>NZ_JAJALI010000009.1 GCF_020523795.1 Ancylobacter sp. Lp-2 | reverse complement strand
GCGCGGTGGCGGCGCAGGGCGGGGCGGCGCTCGATCACTCGGCGCTGGTCAAGGCGCTCGAGCTGCTCGCCGGCCATACCGTCGCGCCGGATGCGTGATCGTCTTTTCAGATAACCCGGTCCGGTTTCCCAATCGGGATCCGCACCGTTAAATGAGTAAGCATTGCTGCCCCGGTAGTGGAACCCCACTGCCGGGGCAGTCTTTTGATGGCATGACGAGACAATTGTTCTGCGATTTACAACGCTTTACACGGTAGACAATACACCACCGCCGCGTTTAACTTGAATCAAAGTCGGGAAACTGCCCCCATCCCGGAACAACCCGACGTAACGGCAGGCGCGACGTTTGCGCACGGGGGTAAAATGAGCCTTGACGAAAGTCGTAGTGTGCCTAATCATGGCATACAAAATACCAGATAATGACGTCCGCGATGTACGGGGGTCGACGCGGACATTGGAGGGAGCCCTATGAAGGTCTGCATTTATGGTGCCGGCGCCATCGGCGGTTATGTCGGCGTGCAGCTGAAGCGCGCTGGCGTGGACGTCAGCCTGGTCGCGCGCGGTCCGCATCTCGAAGCCATGAAGGCCAATGGCCTTAAGCTCATCATCGACGGCGAGGAACGCGTCGAGCACATTCCCTGCTCCGACAACCCCGCCGATCTCGGCCCGCAGGACTATGTCATCGTCGCGCTGAAGGGCCATTCGGTCCCGGGCGTGGTCGATGCCATGCAGCCTCTGCTGGGCAACGACACCGCCGTGGTCACCGCCGTCAACGGCGTGCCCTACTGGTACTACTACAAGCATGGCGACCAGCTCGAGGGCCGCACGCTGGAGAGCGTCGATCCCGGCGGCAAGCAGTGGAAGGGCCTGCGTCCCGAGCGCGCTATCGGCTGCATCGTCTATCCGGCGACCGAAGTGGTGGCGCCGGGCGTCATCCAGCACGTCTATGGCGACAAGTTCCCGCTCGGCGAGCCCTCGGGCGAGATCTCCGAGCGCGTGACCAAGCTGTCGGAAGCCTTCGCGGCCGGCGGCCTGCGGGCCCCGGTGATGCCGAACATCCGCGACGAGCTGTGGCTGAAGCTGTGGGGCAATCTCTGCTTCAACCCGATCAGTGCGCTCACCCACGCCACCCTCGACACCATCGCCGGCGACCCGGGCACCCGCGCCGTCGCCAAGGCGATGATGCTGGAAGCGCAGGAGATCGCCGTGCAGTCGGGCGTCAATTTCCGTGTCGGCGTCGAGCGCCGCATCGATGGCGCCGGTGCGGTCGGCGCCCACAAGACCTCGATGCTGCAGGATCTCGAACGCTCCCGCGCCATGGAGATCGACCCGCTCGTCACCGTGGTGCAGGAGATGGGGCGCCTCGCCGGCATCCCGACCCCGACCATCGACATCGTGCTCGCTCTGGTGCGTCAGCGCGCCCAGATCGCCGGCTGCTACAACTGAGTCCTGAGTAAATGGCACATTGGGTTCGTTTCGAGCGCTCGGGCGTCGCCGGTTTCGGCACGCTCGAGGGCGACGGCATCGCCGTCTACACCGGCAACATGTTCAACGGTGCGCAGCCGACCGGGGAGAGCCTCGCGCTCGCCTCGGTGAAGCTGCTCACCCCGACGGTTCCGACCAAGATCATCGCGCTGTGGAACAATTTCCACGCGCTGGCGGCGAAGCTGAACTCTCCCGTCCCCGCCGACCCGCTCTACCTGCTCAAGGCTGGTTCCTGCCTCACCGAGCCCGGCGCGGAAGTGCGCCGGCCGGCCAGCTATGACGGCAAGGTGGTCTATGAGGGCGAGCTCGGCATCGTCATCGGCAAGACCGCGACCAACGTCTCCGAGGAAGAAGCCGGCGCGCACATCTTCGGCTACACCTGCGTCAACGACATCACCGCCGCCGACATCATCAACAAGGACGCGACCTTCGCCCAGTGGGTGCGCGCCAAGAGCTTCGACGGCTTCGGCCCGTTCGGCCCGGCCGTCGCCACCGACGTCGACCCCGCGACGCTGGTGGTGCGCACCATCCTCAATGGTGACGAGCGCCAGCGCTACCCGATCAGCGACATGGTGTTCTCGGCCCGCCAGCTGGTGAGCCGCATCTCGCACGACATGACGCTCAACCCCGGCGACCTGATCTGCTGCGGCACCTCGCTCGGCGTCGGCAGCATGAAGGATCCCACCAACACGGTGGAGATCACCATCGAGAGCATCGGTACGCTGGCCAATACATTTGTGCAGTAGCGTCTCGGCGCTGCACCGCGTAATAGAGAAAACGGATACGCCTATAGACGGGAGTGCCGCGCGCGCTCCCGTCCGTCCGGTTGTGGAGGAGCGGGATTTATGAATATCCATGAATATCAGGCCAAGGGAGTGCTCCGCGAATTCGGGGTCCCGGTGCCGAGCGGCGTCGCCATCCTGAGCGCCGACGAGGCCGATGCTGCGGCCGCGAAGATCGCCGGCCCGGTGTGGGTCGTGAAGAGCCAGATCCACGCCGGCGGCCGCGGCAAGGGCAAGTTCAAGGAAGCCGATGCGGGCGAGAAGGGCGGCGTGCGCGTCGTCAAGTCGGCGGCGGAAGCCGCGGCGAACGCCAAGCAGATCCTCGGCAAGACGCTGGTGACCATCCAGACCGGCCCGGCCGGCAAGCAGGTGGGCCGCGTCTACATCGAGGAAGGCTCCGACATCGACAAGGAGTTCTACCTCTCCGCGCTCGTCGACCGCGCCACTTCACGCGTCGCCTTCGTGGTGTCCACCGAAGGCGGCATGGACATCGAGGAAGTCGCCCATTCGACGCCCGAGAAGATCCACACCTTCTCGGTCGACCCGGCGACCGGCGTCATGCCGCATCACGGCCGCACCGTCGCCCAGGCGCTCGGGCTGACCGGCGACCTCGCCAAGCAGGCCGGCTCGCTGGTTGACAAGCTTTACAAGGCCTTCGTCGCCAAGGACATGGCGATGCTGGAGATCAACCCGCTGGTGATCACCAAGGGCGGCGAGCTGAAGTGCCTCGACGCCAAGATCTCCTTCGATTCCAACTCGCTCTACCGCCACGCCGACATCCTGGCGCTGCGCGACGAGAGCGAGGAGGACGCCAAGGAGATCGAGGCGTCCAAGTACGACCTCGCCTATATCGCCCTCGACGGCACCATCGGCTGCATGGTCAACGGCGCCGGCCTCGCCATGGCGACGCTGGACATCATCCAGCTCTACGGTGAATCCCCGGCCAACTTCCTCGACGTCGGTGGCGGCGCCACCGAGGAGAAGGTGACGGCAGCGTTCAAGATCATCACCTCCGATCCGCAGGTGAAGGGCATCCTCGTCAACATCTTCGGCGGCATCATGAAGTGCGACGTCATCGCGCGCGGCGTGCTCGCCGCGGTGAAGGCGGTCGGCCTCGAAGTGCCCCTCGTGGTGCGCCTTGAGGGCACCAATGTCGAGGAAGGCAAGGCGATCATCCGCGACAGCGGGCTGAACGTCATTCCGGCTGATGATCTCGACGACGCCGCCCAGAAGATCGTCAAGGCCGTGAAGGAGACCGTATGATGTCGGTTCTGATCACCAAAGAGACGAAGATCATCACCCAGGGCTTCACCGGCAAGAACGGTACCTTCCACTCCGAGCAGGCGCTTGCCTATGGCTCGAAGGTGGTTGGCGGCACCTCGCCGGGCAAGGGCGGTTCCGTCCATCTCGGCCTGCCGGTGTTCGACACCGTCGCCGAGGCCAGGGACAAGACCGGCGCCGACGCCTCGGTCATCTATGTGCCGCCCCCGGGCGCGGCCGACGCCATCTGCGAGGCGATCGCGGCGGAAATTCCGCTCATCGTCTGCATCACCGAGGGCATCCCGGTGCTCGACATGGTGAAGGTGCGCCGCGCGCTCGACGGTTCGAAGTCGCGCCTGGTCGGCCCGAACTGCCCGGGCATCGTCACCGCCGGTGAATCGAAGATCGGCATCATGCCGGCCAACATCTTCAAGAAGGGCAATGTCGGCATCGTCTCGCGCTCCGGCACGCTGACCTATGAAGCCGTGTTCCAGACCTCGCAGGAAGGCCTCGGCCAGACCACCGCGGTCGGCATCGGCGGCGACCCGGTGAAGGGCACCGAGTTCATCGACGTGCTCGAGCTGTTCCTCGCCGACGACGCCACCGAGTCGATCGTGATGATCGGCGAGATCGGCGGCTCGGCGGAAGAGGAAGCCGCGCAGTTCCTCAAGGACGAAGCCAAGCGCGGCCGCAAGAAGCCGATGGTCGGCTTCATCGCCGGCCGCACCGCCCCTCCCGGCCGCCGCATGGGCCATGCCGGCGCCATCATCTCCGGCGGCAAGGGCGGCGCCGAGGACAAGATCGCGGCAATGGAAGAGGCCGGCATCGTGGTCTCCCCCTCCCCCGCGCGCCTCGGCAAGACGCTGGTCGACGTGCTGAACAAGCGCGCCGCCGCCTGATCGCCACGGCCCGAGCGCGGCGACGTCGCGCCCGGGTCCGGCTTGTGAAAGAGAAAGCCCCGCTCCGGTAACCCGGAGCGGGGCTTTTTCATTGCCACGGCCGACGATGTGAGCGGCACGGCGAGACCGGGCGCCGGCAGACCGCAATGGCCGGCCCGTCGGCGACAGCGCTGGCGCCGACGCATGCCGCGGCACGGAACCACTGCCGCTCCCGGCTCGTTTCCCTCATGCCGTGACATGCCGTGCGGGGCGCGGGCAGCGACAGGAGGAACCGGCCATGCCGAAATTCGTGACGATCGGATATGGCGACCGGGCAGGCTATAACCGCCTCACCGCGGCCCTGCGCGAGGTCGCGCACGCCCATGACGAAAAGCTGCGCCGCGACGGCGCGCTGATGGGCATTGCGGGGCCCCCGGTGCAGTTGCGCAACCCGGATGCCACCGGGCTGGAGACCACCGACGGCGCCTTCATGTCGTCGTCCCTGCCAGTGGCCGGCTTCGCGGTGATCGAGGCCGCCGACATGGCGCAGGCGGTCCGCCTCCTGTCGCTCACGCCCTGTGCCGTGGCGCATGGCGTGGTCGAGATCTGGCCGTTGCAGGAACCGTGAGGGCGTCCGCAAGCGGCCCCCTCACTCTCCCGGCGCCGCTAGCTTCTTCGGCCGGGGGCCGCCTTCAGATCGGATAGGCTTCCGGCGGCAGGACGGCAAGTTCGGCCTCGGCCGAAAGCGTGTGCGCGAGCATGATCGTCATCCAGGCATGAGCGATGATCAGGACCGGCAGGACGGGGAAAACCGCCTCGAACATTGATGCCTCCATGGCGTTGTCTGTTGCAGAGCACCATAAGTGAGACATCGTGTATCTGGTATACCATATACCAAAACCTACCCATGCGTAAAATGCATAGGTGATCCTCCCTAAGTATTAGGGACGCTGCGGAATGCCAGAAATTGAATGTGAATCGCAGCGACGGGACGGCGTCGGCCATCCCGCGTCAGCTGTTATTAGGCTGCACCGGCTGATGTGAATCGCGGCGGCGAAACGGGTTCGCCGCGCCGCGTCAGTTGCCGTTGGGCTGCGCCGGCTGCTGCGGACGCAGCAGGCCCCAGGCGGTGAAGGCGGTGCGGAAGGCTTCCTCGCCAGCCGCGCCCTTCTCCACCACGAGAATGGCACGACGGCCGTTCTCGAACACCACCGGCACGTTGAGGAAGCCGCGGCTGAACAGCATGCTCATATTATACTGCTGCTCGCGGTCGCCCGAGAGCAGGCCGACGAGGAAGTAGCCGGGCGCCACCCGCACCGCGAGGCCGCGCAGCGGCGCGCCCTGCGCCCCCTCCGAAGCCATCGCCTGAATGCCCGGCACGCTCGACACATTGCCGTAGTCGAAATCCGGCGGCAGCTGGAACTGCACCTCGACGATATGCGAGGCGGGAATGTTGGGATCCGGATTCCGGCGAATGGTCATCGTCGCCTTGAAGTTCCGGTCGGGTATGTCGATCAGCGCGCGGATGCCGATGTCCTGCGCCTGGCCGGTGCCCGGCTGGAAGTTCTCGGTGCTCCAGGTCACCTTGCCGACGAATTGCTGCACGCCTTGGCCGCTGCCGGCCGATTCCTCCAGCAGCATCGCGCGCGGCGCCGCCTGCACCGCCGGCGGCGGAGCGACGGGCTGCTGGGCGGTGGCCGCCGACGGCGCCTGCGCCACGCGGTCGGTCGATTTGGCGGTCGCCTCCGGGGCCGGCGTACCGGCTGGCGCCTGCGCCGTCTGCTGGGCCGGGGTGGCGGACGACGACGCGCTTTGCGTCGAGCCGGTCAACCGGGCGCGCTGGCTGTACAAGCCGCCGGCGACGGCGAGCAGCACCAGCACCGCCACGGCGCCGATGATCAGGCCCTTGCGTCGCCCGCGCGCGGCGCCCGCCTGCGGGTCGGCGGCATCGAGATCGGTATCCTCGTCAAGCAGTGCCGGCCGTTCGGTCCGCTGCCAGAGTTCGTCCTCGGCGTCGCCCTCGCCATCGAGCGCGCGCGGACGTGGCGCCCGCCCGGAAAGTTCGGCGGCCGGCGTGTCCACCGGCGCCGGAGCAGCAGTCGGCTGCTCAGGCATGGGGATGAACGACTTGGATACCGCAGGCTGCGCCGCCTCAGATTTGGGCGCGGCAGGCTTCGGGGCCTCGGCTTTCGGCGCCTCGGCTTTCGGGGCTTCAGGTTTGGGAGCGGCGGGCTTGGGTGCCACAGGCTTGGGAGCAGCCACGGCCGGCCCGGGCGTCGCCGGCTCCGGCGGAGGCGTGGGCCGCGACGGCACGACGGGAGCCGCCTGCGGCGCCGCCGCAGGCTCGGGATCGTGAGCGCCGTAGTCGGCTTCCACCCGGCGGATCGCCACTTCCAGGAAATCCTGCTGGCGGGCGATATCCTCCGCCTGCATCGGCGGATTGACGCCGCTCAGCTGCGCCAGCAGCGCCTTGCGCGCCCTGGCATAGATCGCCGCGCGCGCCTCACGGCCCTTGGTGGACTGCTGGTCGATGGCGCGGGCGAGAAGCGGGTAATAATCAGCCATACGCTAAGGGATCACCTATACGGGATATCAAGCCTCGAAGGGGTTCTGCACGAGGATTGTATCATCACGCTCGGGGCTGGTGGACAGCAGCGCCACCGGGCAACCGATCAGTTCTTCGATACGGCGGACATATTTCACCGCCTCGGCCGGCAGGCCAGCCCAGGAGCGGGCGCCGGCGGTGGATTCGGTCCAGCCCTCGATGGTCTCGTAGATCGGCTCGACCCGCGCCTGCGCGTCCTGGCCGGCGGGGAGATAGTCGATCTCCTGCCCGTCCAGCCGGTACCGGGTGCACACTTTCAGTTCGGCGAAGCCATCGAGCACGTCGAGCTTGGTCAGTGCGATGCCGTTGATGCCGGAGGTCCGCACGGTCTGGCGCACCAGCACGGCGTCGAACCAGCCGCAGCGGCGCGGCCGGCCGGTGACGGTGCCGAACTCATGGCCGCGCTCGCCGATCTTGCGGCCGATCGCGTCGTCGAGCTCCGAGGGGAAGGGGCCCTCGCCGACGCGCGTGGTGTAGGCCTTGGTGATGCCGAGCACATAGCCGATCGCCCCCGGCCCGAGGCCGGAGCCGGTCGCCGCCTGCGCCGCCACCGTGTTGGAGGAGGTGACGAAGGGATAGGTGCCGTGGTCGACGTCGAGCAGCGCGCCCTGCGCGCCCTCGAACAGGATCTTGGAGCCATGCCGGCGCTCGTCGTCGAGCAGCGCCCAGGTGCGGTCCATATAGGGCAGCACCTTCGGCGCCAGCGCCAGCAGCTCGGCCTTGAGCGCCTCGCCATCGACGGCATCGAGCCCGAGGCCACGGCGCAGCGCGTTGTGATGGGTGAGCAGCCGCTCGATCTTGGCGCCGAGTGTGTCGGGGAAGGCGAGGTCCATCAGGCGGATGGCACGCCGGCCGACCTTGTCCTCATAGGCCGGGCCGATGCCGCGCTTGGTGGTGCCGATCTTGGTGCCGGCGGCGGCGGCGTTCTCGCGTATAGCGTCGAGCTCGCGGTGCAGCGGCAGGATGAGAGTGACGTTCTCGGCGATGCGCAGGCGCTCCGGCGTCACCTCGACGCCCTGGTCGCGAATGCGGCCGATCTCGTCGATCAGCGCCTGCGGATCCAGCACCACGCCATTGCCGATCACCGACAGCCGCGCCCCGCGCACGAGGCCCGAGGGCAGCAGCGAGAGTTTGTAGGTCTTGTTGCCCACCACCAGCGTATGGCCGGCATTGTGCCCGCCCTGGAAGCGGACCACGACGTCCGCCTGCTCGCTGAGCCAGTCGACAATCTTGCCTTTACCCTCGTCGCCCCATTGGGATCCGACGACGACCACATTCGCCACGAGCCGAGCTCCTGATTGCGGCGCGCGAAATGGCACGGGAAGCACCGGGCGCGCACGAAAGGAAACCCGGCGAAGCGATCCGGCCGGGGTGCCCACCTCTTAAGGGATCGGCCGGAGGGAGGCAAGGACATGTCCAACCTTGGACCGCCTCCAGAATAGGCCGCCCACCGCGCCGAGGCATCGGGCCGGGCCGTGGTGACAGCGCGACATTGCAGCCCTGCAAGCGATCCCCGCTTGCCAGCGCGACAGCGCGGCACGACTTTAACGGGGTGACGTTACCGCATTCCGAGGCCCGATCATGACCGCCCCCACCCTTGCCCCCTCCGCCGGGACCGCTCCCGCCCTTCCCGCGTCGCTGCGCATGGGCGCGGTGCGCCTGCGGGTGCGCGACGGCGCGCGCTCGGTCGCCTTCTACCGCGACGTGGTCGGCCTCACCCCGCTCGGCACCGGCCCGGAGGGCGAGATTCGCCTCGGCGCCGGCGGCCGCGCGCTGGTCGAGCTGGAGGTGGCGCCGGGCGCCACGCCGCGTCCGCGCGGCACTACCGGCCTGTTCCACCTCGCCATATTGGTGCCGGACCGCACGGCGCTGGCGGTGGTGCTGCGCCGCCTCGCCGCCTACCGCGTCCCGATCGGCGCCTCCGACCATCTGGTCAGCGAGGCGCTGTATTTCGACGATCCGGACGGCAACGGCATCGAGGTCTATCGCGACCGCGCGCGCGCCGAATGGCGCTGGCAGGGCGGCAGCGTCGCCATGGCGACCGAGCCGCTCGACCTCCACCGGCTGATCGCCGAGGCGCCGACGCTGGTGCCGGTCGAGCAGAAGATGCCGGACGCCACCGTCATGGGCCATGTACATCTGCAGGTCGGCGAGCTCGACGCCGCCCGCCGCTTCTATGTCGGGCATCTCGGCTTCGCCATCACCACCGAGAGCTATCCCGGCGCGCTGTTCGTGTCGGCCGGCGGCTATCACCACCATCTCGGCCTCAATGTCTGGCAGAGCCGGCGCGGCGGACCGGCCCCGGAGGGGTCGGTCGGCCTGGTGCGCTACGAGGTGCTGCTGCCGGAAGCCGAGATCGCCGCGCTGCGCGCCCGCCTCGTCGCGGCCGGCGAGAGCGTCGAGGATGTCGCCGGCGGCTTCACCGTCGCCGATCCGTGGGCGACGCGCGCCGCCTTCCTCGCCGGCTGAACCGGCGCGACAAAACCACTCAGCCCATCGGCCGGCGCCGGAGGAGGAAACACGGTCAGCCCCGTCCGCCGCAAGGCGGCCGGGCCCGGCTTGCGGCAAGCATCAGCACTCGCGATTGCAACGGCAACATCTTCTCATCGGTCGGCCAATTCCAAAGCGGGGCAAAAGCCTCTAGATCGAATGCCCGTTTCGCAGGCATTCCGGTCCCGCCATGTTCCGCCGGCTCAATGATGCGCCTTATCTGCTGCTGTCGCTGACGAGCTTGTTCTGGGCCGGCAACATCGTGGTCGGCCGGCTTGCCGCCGGCCATGTGCCGCCCATCGGCCTCGCCTTCCTGCGCTGGGTGATCGCCTCGGCGATCCTCATGCCGTTCGCCTGGCCGCTGCTGCGGCGCGAGTGGCCGCTGCTGCGCGGCCACGTCGTGGTGGTCCTGGTGCTGTCGCTCACCGGCATCGCCGCCTTCAACACCATGATGTATTGGGGCCTGCAATACACGCCGGCGATCAACGCGCTGCTGATCCAGTCGACCGGCCCGCTGATGATCGCCTTCTGGTCGCTGGCCATCAATCGCGAGCGCCTGTCGCTCGGCCAACTCGCCGGCATCCTTTTGTCGCTTTTCGGCGTCTTCGTCATCATCTGCCGTGGCGACCCGGCGGTGGCGCTGCACATCGACTTCAACGTCGGCGACCTGTGGGCGCTCGCCGCCATGGTGGTCTACGGCGCCTATTCGGCACTGCTGGCGCGGCGGCCGGGCATGACCCCGATCGGCTTCCTCGCCGTCACCACCGTGCTCGGCAGCCTGATGCTGGCGCCGCTCTTCATCTGGGAGCGCATGGAAGGCGTGCCCTTCCACGCCGATCTCAAGACGCTGGCGGTCGTCGTCTATGTCGGCCTGTTCCCCTCGGTGCTCGCCTATCTCTGCTTCATCCGCGGCGTGCATCTCGTCGGGCCGAACCGCGCCGCGCCGTTCTTCCACCTGATGCCGGTGTTCGGCTCGGTGCTGGCCATCGCCTTTCTCGGCGAGCAGTTCCACCTCTACCACGCGGTCGGCTACGCGCTGGTCCTGTCCGGCATCGCCATCGCCACGCTGTGGGGCCAGCGCCGGACCGCCGTGCCGCCGCCGGAGTGATCAGCCAAGCTCGAAGCTCGCCACCCCGTAGAGCCGCTCCAGCGCCACCGGCCGCACCCGTCCGCGATACATGCGCGCGGTCCCGAACACCGGCGAGAAGCCATAACGTTCCGCCAGCGCCACCGCCGCCGCGTTCGGCTCGGGCACGTCGAGGAACACCTCGCCGCCCTCCGCCGCCGCCAGCAGCGCGGCGAGCACCGCCTCGGCCGCCTGCGGGTCTTCGGCATTGAGCGGCCCGATCTTGCAGCCGGCACGCGCCGGCCGGATCACCCCCCAGCCGGCAAGACGCCCCTCGCGCAGCAACGCCCGCCCGACATGGCCGGGCGTGTCGCGCCAGCGGGCGAGGAAGGCGTCCCGCGCCGCGGGGAACACCCGCGCGTCATCCGCCGCCACCTGCGCGAACGGCACCTCGCCGAGGTCGACGATCCCCGCCGGCATGTTACCGCCCGCCCGCGCGACGGCGCGAAACCGGATGTTGCGATGGGACAGCGCGAAGCCCTCTTTGGCGTAGTTCGCCTGCTGCGCCACCACCCCGTCGAGCCCGATGCTGCGCGCCCCGGCATGGGCGAGGCCGGCCTGCCACAGCCGGTAGCCGATGCCGTGGCCGCGCATCTCCGGCCGCACGATGTAGAAGCCGAGAAAGGCGAAGGCGGCGTCATAATTCACCACCGAGATCACCGCCGCCGGCGCCCCGCCCTCTTCGGCGATCAGGAAGCCCTGCGGGTCGACTGCCCCGAAGGCGCCGGCATCGGCGCGGCCGGGGTTCCACCCCTCCCCGGCCGCCCAATCGATCGCGAGCGGGATTTCCTCCGGCCGCATGGCACGGATGATAAGGCTATCGCTCACCGATTCGCTCCGTTCGCCCATCGTTCAAGTTGCCGCCCATGATAAGCGACCTCCTCCTCGGCCTTGCGGTCAGCCTCGTCGCCATGCTGATCCACCTCGGCGGCACGCTGCTGCTCGTGGTGCTGATGAACCCGTTCCACGACGTCATGCGCACGCGCACCCATCTCCGCTTCACCATAGCGCTGGTCGCCACCTATCTGGTGATGCTGTCGGCCCATGTGCTGGAGGTCGGCCTATGGGGCCTGCTCTACGACACGCTCGGCCTCTCCGAACGCTCCGAGGACGCCTACTACGCCGCCTTCGTCAATTACACCACGCTGGGCTATGGCGGCTCGCAGCGGATCACCGAGACCCGCCTGCTCGGCCCGCTCGCCTCGGCGAACGGCATCCTGATGTTCGGCTGGTCGACGGCGATCCTGGTCCTCGTCGTGCAGCGCCATCTGCCCGCCCGCCTCTCCGCGCGGGACTGAGCGCCGCCGGCGCGCCCGGCCGGCTATTCGCCCGTGCAGCTCAGCGGCGGCGCGTTCTCGCCCTTGGTGAGGTCGTAGAGGTCGCCATTACTGCCCTTGCTCCACCAGATGAAGCGCCCGCCGGCATAGCGGGCGCCGGAGCCGGACAGCACATTGGCCAGCACCACGAACTCGCCTCCGACCGTGAGGCTCGCCAGCGCCACCGGCGGGGCGTTGTAGTAGCTCACCTTGAGCCGGCTGCCGTCGGCGCAGCGATAGGCGGCGTGGATCGTCTGCGCCTTGGCGCCCTTGGGCAGGGGAATGGCGAGCGTGTCGGCACCGGCCGCGCCGGCGGCCATGCAGAGCGCCAGCACGCCGGCGGCGCACAGGATCGGCTTCGTCATCTCGTCCCTCCTCACGCCGGCGGATGCTCGGCATGCCAGTGGCGGGCGATGTCGACGCGGCGCGGCACCCACACCCGGTCGTGGCGGGCGATGTGGTCGAGGAAGCGCTCCAGCGCCACGATGCGCCCCGGCCGGCCGACGAGGCGGCAATGCAGCCCCACCGACATCATCTTCGGCGCTTCCGAGCCCTCGGCATAGAGCGCGTCGAAGCTGTCGCGCAGATAGGCGAAGAACGCGTCGCCATTGGAGAACCCCGCCGGAATGGCGAAGCGCATGTCGTTGGCGTCGAGCGTGTAGGGGATGGTCAGATGCGGCTTCTCCGGCCCGGCCACCCAATAGGGTAGCTCGTCGGCATAGGTGTCGGAATCGTAGAGGAAGCCGCCCTCCTCCATGGTGATCTGCCGCGAATTGACCGAGGTGCGCCCGGTGTACCAGCCCAGCGGCCGCTCGCCGGTCACCTGGGTGTGCAGGGCGATGGCGGCGTCGAAATCCGCCTTCTCCGCCGCGTAGCTGTGGTCGCGATAGTCGATCCAGCGCAGCCCGTGGCTGGCGATCTCCCAGTCCGCCTCCTTCATCGCCGCCACCGCCTCCGGGTTGCGGGCGAGCGCGGTGGCCACGCCGAACACCGTGACCGGCAGGTTGCGGCGGGTGAACAGCCGCCACAGTCGCCAGAAGCCGGCGCGGGCGCCATATTCGTAGATCGACTCCATGTTCATGTGCCGCATGCCCGGCCAGGGCTGGGCGCCGACGATCTCGGAGAGGAAGGCCTCGGAGGCGGCGTCGCCATGCAGGATGCAGTTCTCGCCGCCTTCCTCGTAATTGACCACGAACTGCACCGCCACCCGCGCCCGGCCCGGCCAGCGCGGATCCGGCGCGTGGCGGCCATAGCCGATGAGGTCGCGGGGATAGGGCTGGTCGTAGCTGAAGATCGGCGGCATGCGGCACACTCGCGGTACGGGACGCGGAACCGACGGCCGTGCAAGGCATATGCCGGAAGCATGCGGCCGCCGCATGGGCGGGAGACGATATCGGCGCGAGACAATCGCGTCGCCTGACGGCATAAAACTCGCCAAGCCTCTCGACAATCCGTGCTGGGCGCTTTTGATAGGTCCATGCTCTCGGGCGCCGTCCGTGCCGTGCTGTCGCTACGTCATCCGCCTCACGCTCTCCGCCCAAGGTCGCCACCAAAGGTCTCACAATGTCGCTTCCCGATCCCAGCTTCCTCCTTGCCCGCGCCCCGGTCGTGCCCGTCGTCACCGTGCCCAGCGTCACGGCCGGCGTGAAGCTCGCCCGCGCGCTGGTCGAGGGCGGGTTGCCGCTCATCGAGGTCACGCTGCGCACCCCGGCGGCGCTGGAGGCGATGGCCGCCATCGCGGCGGAAGTGCCGGATGCCGTGGTCGGCGCCGGCACCGTCACCCGCCCGGACCTGGTCGAGAAGTCGATTGCCGCCGGCGCCCGCTTCCTGGTCTCGCCCGGCGTCACCCCGGCACTGCTGGAGGCCTTCGCCGAGGCGCCGGTGCCGGTGTTGCCCGGCTGCGCCACCGCCTCCGAGGCGATGACGCTGGCCGCCATGGGCTTCTCGGTGCTGAAGCTGTTCCCGGCCGAGGCGGTCGGCGGCTCGAACCTGATCAAGTCGCTCGCCGCGCCGCTGCCGGACCTGCGCTTCTGCCCCACCGGCGGCATCGGCCCGGACAATGTCGGCAAGTACCTGTCGCAGCCCAACATCCTCGCGGTCGGCGGCTCCTGGGTCTGCCCGAACGATCTGGTGGCGGCCGGCGACTGGGGCCGCATCGTCGAGCTCTCCAAGGCCGCCGCCAAGCTGCACCGCGCCGCCTTCCCGGGCTGAGCCGTCCCGCCTCGCACCATGCCGGCGTGAGGCACCGGCCGTCTCGTCGCGGGCGTGGCGGCAGGGTTCGTGATCGGTGTCGTCGCCTCGATCCTCGGCGTTGCCGGAGGCGAGCTGTTGATCCCGACCCTCGTCCTCCTGTTCGGCGCCGATATCAAGCTGGCGGGAAGCCTGTCGCCGGCGGTGAGTTTGCCGACGATGCTCGTCGGCTTCACGCGGTACAGCCGGGATCGGAGCTTTTCCGTGCTCGGGCGCAACCTTGCCTTCCTGATCACGATGGCGGTGGGGTCGATCCTCGGCACCTTCATCGGCGGCCGGCTTCTCGGCCTGGTGCCGAGTGCGCTGCTGCTGCCTGCCCTGGCCGCGATCCTGTTGATTTCGGCGGTGAAGGTCTGGCGTCACAGCCGCCACAAGCCGTGATCCCCGCCGCCGATCCCGCCACCCGTGCCGATCCGACGCCGCCGGCGCCCGACGTGGTCGCAGCGCCCCGCGCGGCAGCCGCTCACCCGGCCGGCCACTCGGCCTTCCACAGCCGCATCAGTTCCGGCCGCAGCGCCGGGGGCACCGTGCCGAGCGGCTTCTTCATCCGCTTCACCGATACGAGGCCGAACAGTTCCCCCGCCTCCGGCCGGTAGAGCACCAGCATGGCGTTGTCGCCGCAATCATGCGTCTTGCAGGTGGCGACCAGCAGGTAGCGCCCGCCCGCCAGCGTTTCGATCTTCTGCTCGCCCGGCCCCTGCATGTCGACCAGCCAGCCCTCGGTTCTGGCGAGTGGGCCAAGCGCCTTCAGATAGGCGGCCTTGAAGCCGGGATCGGTCATCGCGCCGATATCGGCGAACTGGTCCACGCCAGTCGCCGCGCTCGCCCGCATGGTCGGCGGCGTCTGCGGCTCGGGCTGCGGCTCGGCGACCTGCGCCCCGCAGCGCCTCAGCGACCCCTTGCCGGCGACAGCGGCCAGCGCCCGCTCGGCGGTGCCAAGATGTTCGCCGTCCGAGGTCCACAATTCGTTGCGCAGTACCGAGACGATGAGGCCCTCGCCTTCGCCCTGCAGGAAATAGGTGATGGAAGCGTCCTCAGTCCCCATATAATTGGTGAGCAGGCCCGGCTTGACGAAGGCTGCCGATCCGGCCGCCGTTTCGATACGGATTTCCTTGGCGCTCACCGTCGCCCTCGGTAATTGCGTGCAGTCGCCGTTCGGCGCGAAGCTGCCATAGGTCTCGGGGAACAGGCTGAGATTGTCCCCCGGTCCCGTTGCGCCGGATACCGCCGGCTTAGACGGCGCCACGTTCGGTTCCGCCACCGGACTGGCCGCTACCGGCGCGGCCGGCTTGGAGGGGACAGTAGCGACCGGCGGCGCGGCCGGCGGACAGTTCGTCGCCAGATAATGCTGCCCGTCGAAGCGCCATACCGGCTGGCAGCCCTTGCCCTCCAGCGTGAAATCCGCCCAGCCATGCGCGCGCGTGCCGAGCGGCTTCACCACGCCGGGCGCCGTGCCGATCGCCACCCAGCGCCCGGCACGGTCGCGCGCCAGCACTTTGGACTGAATGCCCGGCTTGACCCCGTAGCAGGCCGGATCGCGATCCTGCGACACCGCCTCCTGCCGACCGTCGCCGTCAAGGTCGATGAACTTCACCTTGGGATCTGTCGGCCGGCCGCAGGGATTCACCACCTTGCCGCCCTTCAGCGACATGCCGGCGGCGGTCATCAATTGCAGCGCGTCGGCGCCGTCGCGCACCTGCGCGCCGGCCGGGACGAGGGAGGCGAGAAGGAGCACGAAAGCGACGAACGCGCGGAGCGGCATGACGATCCCGATGCACGACGTGAGGGTGGCTGCGTCGGCACGGTGCGGGCGACAACGGGGGCGAGCCCCCGCCCGGATCAATACGGCTCGGCGAAGCCGAAGCGCTGCGCCGGCGGCATCGCCGTCCGCCCGGTACGCTTCCAGCGGAGGAAGACATGGATGGCGACCATCAGCGCGATGAAGCGCAGCAGCGCCATCATGTGGAAGTCACCGGTCATGCCCCAGCCATGCGCCGCCTCCCGACCGCCGAGGTACACCGAGATCAGCGGCAGGATCGCCTCGTTGATGCCGAAGGCGAGGCCGACCACCCGCGCCCAGTGCCGAAATTGCCGGTAGCGGAAATACCCCTCGGCGCGCCGCTCCAGCTTCATCGCCAGCATCAGCACGATGAAGCTGAACAGCAGCGTCGAGGAATCGTTCACGACGCCCGTCGTTGTCGGGTCGTTGAAGATGAAGGTTTCCAGCAGATAGCCGGCAATCGCGGCAATCCCGCCGGCCACCGGAAACAGCGGCACCAGGATGAACAGGCCGACGATCAGGATGACCGGCGCCATCAGGATCACCGGTATGGCGATGAAACCGCCATTGCCGCCGCCGCCACCGCCGAGGAACGGCACCCTCCCCTCCCGGTCGGCGACGCCGCGGGCGAATTCGACGGGGGATGTGGGTTGATAATGCGTCCAGCCTTCAAGGCCGGCACGATAGTCCTGCGCACTCCAGCTTTCGCTCATGTCGGCGCCCATTCTGGGAGGAAATCCATACTCCCCCAGTACCGTAACCGCGGCAATAGTCCCGGCAGTTTCGTCGCGATTTTATTTCGAAAAACCTCGACCCGGCGGCGAGGTCTCGACATTTACCTAACGTAATCTTGCAGAGGCAAATATTGCCGCCATCCGCCCCCCCTGACACCCCGCCGCTCCGGCCGGACAAAACGGATGCGCCCGGCCGAAGCCGGGCGCGAGAAGGAGCCTACCTGTGCAGGCGGGAGAAGGCGGGCCGCCGCCGGCAATGGCGACGGCAGCCACGATTAGAACGCCGACGGCGTCAGAACGCCAAAGGCTTGACCTGCTTCACCTGCGGCAGCGCCTGCACCTTGGCGAGCACCTCGGCCGGCGCCCTTCCGTCGATCTCCACCAGCGCGATGGCATCGCCCCCCTGATGGTCGCGGCCCAGCGCGAAGGTGGCGATGTTCACCCCCGCCTCGCCGAGCAGGCTGGCGAACTTGCCGACGAAGCCCGGCTTGTCCTCGTTGGTCACGTAGATCATCGAGGGGGCGAACTCGGCATCGACCTTGATGCCCTTGATGTCGACGATGCGCGGGCGGCCGTCGGCGAAGACGGTGCCGGACAGCGAGCGCTCCATCTTGTCGGTGACCACGGTCAGGGTGATCAGGCTCTCGAAATCGCCCGCCACCTCGCGGGTGACTTCCTCCACCACGATGCCGCGCTCCTTGGCGACGCTCGGGGCGGAGACGACGTTCACGTCGGCCAGCGCCGGGCGCAGCAGTCCAGCCACCGCCGAGGAGGTCAGCGCCTTGATCTTCAGCTCGGCCACCGCGCCCTCATAGGTGAGGCGCACGGTCTTGATGTCGGTGTCGGTCAGCTGGCCGGCGAAGGAGCCCAGCTTCTCGGCCAGCTCGATGAACGGCTTCAGCTTCGGCGCCTCTTCCGCGGTGATCGAGGGGAAGTTCACCGCATTGGAGATGGCGCCGCGCAGCAGGTAGTCGCTCATCTGCTCGGCGACCTGCAGCGCCACATTCTCCTGCGCCTCGGTGGTGGAGGCGCCGAGATGCGGGGTGCAGATCACGTTGGGCAGGCCGAACAGCGGGTTCTCGGTGGCCGGCTCTGTGACGAACACGTCGAAGGCGGCGCCGGCGACATGGCCGGACTTCAGCGCCTCGGCGAGCGCCGCCTCGTCGACGAGGCCGCCGCGCGCGCAGTTGACGATGCGCACGCCCTTCTTCGCCTTGGCGATCGCCTCGGCGGAGAGTACGTTGCGGGTCTTCTCGGTCAGCGGCGTGTGCAGGGTGATGACGTCGGCACGGGCCAGCAGCTCGTCGAGCTCGACCTTCTCGACCCCGATATCGAGCGCCCGCTCCGGCGACAGGAACGGGTCGAAGGCCACCACCTTCATCTTCAGGCCGAGCGCGCGATCGGCGACGATCGAGCCGATATTGCCGCAACCGATCACGCCGAGCGTCTTGGCGGTCAGCTCGACGCCCATGAAGCGGTTCTTCTCCCACTTGCCGGCCTGCGTCGAGGCATCGGCGGCGGGGATCTCGCGGGCCAGGGCGAACATCATCGCGATGGCGTGCTCGGCGGTGGTGATGGAGTTGCCGAACGGCGTGTTCATCACGATCACGCCGCGCGCGGTGGCGGCGGGGATGTCGACATTGTCGACGCCGATGCCGGCGCGGCCGACCACCTTAAGGCGAGCGGCCTTCTCTAGGATCTTCGGCGTCACCTTGGTGGCCGAGCGGATGGCGAGGCCGTCATAGTCGCCGATGATCTCGGCGAGCTTGTCCTTGTCCTTGCCGAGGTTCGGCTGGAAGTCGACCTCGATGCCGCGATCCTTGAAGATCTGCACGGCGGCGGGGGAAAGGGCGTCGGAAATCAGAACGCGGGGAGCCATCGGCTTCATCCTCAGGTTCGGGAAAGGGGACATCGATCCCGCCGGCGGCGGGAGAGCAGGACCCGCCCCGCCACTGGCGGGAGGGGACGACGAGCGTTCGTCGGGCAAGCGTGCGTCCGGTCCGCGCCGTGAAAACGCGGGTGTCTGGCACGCGGCGGCTCATGCCGGGAGAACATGCGCCGCCGGGAGACCGGGCCGCTGGCCCCTCGCCGTCCCCTCGCACCAATGGCGGGAGAGGTCAGCGAGCGGGTGTCAGGCCGCCTGCTTCAGGCCGGCCTTGGCCTCGGCATAAGCCCAGTCCAGCCACGGCGTCAGCGCCGCGAGGTCGGAGGCCTCGACGGTGGCGCCGGCCCAGATGCGCAGGCCCGCGGGGGCATCCCGATAAGCCCCGATGTCGTAGGCGACCTTGGCCTTCTCCAGCGCGCCGGCGATCGCCTTGGCGAAGGCGGCCTGTGCGTCGGGGGCGAGCGCGGTCACCTCGGGGTCGGCGACCACCAGACACACCGAGGTGTTGGAGCGTGTCGCGTCGTCGGTGGCAAGGAAGTCGACCCACGCCGTCTTCGCCACCCAGTCGGCCAGCACCTTGAAATTGGCGTCGGAACGGGCGCGCAGGCCGGCGCCGCCGCCGACCGTCTTCGCCCAGTCCAGTGCATCGAGATAGTCCTCGACGCACAGCATGGATGGGGTGTTGATGGTCTCGCCCTCGAAGATGCCTTCGATCAGCTTGCCGCCCTTGGTCATGCGGAAGATCTTCGGCAGCGGCCAGGCCGGCACGTAGCTCTCGAGCCGCTCCACCGCGCGCGGGGAGAGGATCAGCATGCCGTGGCCGCCCTCGCCGCCCAGCACCTTCTGCCAGGAGAAGGTCACGACATCGAGCTTCGACCAGTCGAGATTCTGCGCGAAGGCCGCCGAGGTGGCGTCGCAGATGGTGAGGCCGGTGCGGTCCTCGGCGATCCAGTCGGCGTTCGGCACCCGCACACCGGAGGTGGTGCCATTCCAGGTGAACACCACGTCGTGGTCGAAATTCACCTCGGCAAGGTTCGGCAGCGCACCGTAGCCGGCCTTGAGGGTACGGGCGTCCTTCAACTTCAGCTGCTTGACGATGTCGGTGGCCCAGCCCTCGCCGAAGCTTTCCCAGGTCAGCACGTCGACCGGGCGGGCGCCGAGCAGCGACCACAGCGCCATCTCCACCGCGCCGGTGTCGGACGCCGGGACGATGCCGATGCGGTAGTCGGCGGGAATGTCGAGGATTTCACGGGTGAGGTCGATAGCGAGCTTCAGCTTCGCCTTGCCGACCTTGGCGCGGTGCGAGCGACCGAGCGGCGCGTCGCCGAGCGCTTCGAGGCTCCAGCCGGGGCGCTTGGCGCAGGGGCCGGACGAGAAATTGGGATTGGCCGGCGTCGTCGCCGGCTTCGCAGCAGTGCTCATGATAACCATCCTCTCAGATGGACGTCCCACGGTGGGGTGGGATAGCCCGAGCGGGGAAATACGCCCGTCGCGGCGGGAGCGCAAGACGGTCGCACCTGCGACACGTTGGAAACCGGCTCGCCCAGCGGGCAGCTGCTTATCGGATGAGCATGCCCGTTTTCATGCCGACCCGGCACCAGGCGCGACAATCGTTTTCGCGATGCAAACTGAAAAGATGGCGAAGTTGACGCAGCGCAATACGTATTCACGCCGCATTTGGAACAAAAAACTGGATATGACGTTCATTTTCTAGTTAGATTCATACCCCCACACTTGTTGTGGATATCGGAATGACGTGAGGGCAGCACATGACGCAGCTTTCCTGGTTTTCGACATCAGGTTTGCGCCTCTTCATCGACAGGATCATCGCGATTCCTGCCGGTGTTATTGCTTCGGGCAGGAAGACGGAAAGTCTTCACCCGGACAATAAAGAGGTATGCACGCCTGTATTCGAATCCGGGAGCTGGTCTACCGACCATTTTCGACGCACGGGAATCAAACAAATGAAAGCAAACGATCTCGTCGCCATGCGCCTGAATTGGGGTCTCACACAGGATTCGCTGGCCGATCGCCTCGGCCTGCCGCGCCAGTCCTATGTCGAGATGGAAGCAGGCGAGCGCCCGCTCAAGAAATCGCACCTTCTTGCTCTCGAAGAAATCGGCATCGATCTGTGCCTCATCAAGAAGGACATTTCGATGCTGATTCCGGAGGTGCGCAGCGCCATCAATTATCTTGCCGAACTCTCGGTCGAGCACGCCACTCCGATGCTGCATGTCGAGGCGGTAGAGGGACGCGCCTGGGCCGCCGCCCAGAGCAAACTTCAATAATCGAAGCAGTTTCGAATCGTCATCGCGAATCACCCGGCGCCATCGCGGCGCCGGGCAAATTCAGGGCGGACAAGGCGCCGGCCGGCGTCGAGGTATAGAAGCACCTCAAAGCGCCCCTAGACTTTCGTCGCCCCCTGCCGATCGCCATGCTGCATCGCATCACGCAACGCGCTAGCTCCGCACCGCCCTCACGCCCCAGATGAGGATGCAGGCGCCGACGATGCCGGCCACCAGATAGCCGAGCCAGCCGCCGAAATTGATCCCCAGGAAGCCGAACAAAAAACTCGCCACGGCCGCGCCGATGATGCCGAGCACGATGTTCAGGAAAATCCCGGTGTCGCTCTTCATCAGGCTGGAGGCGATCCAGCCTGCCACTCCGCCGATGATGATGGCGGCGATCCAACCAATCCGTGCGTCTTCCATCGAAGGCCACTCCCTTGTGCGACGGCAACCGCACGGGCTGTCCCCGGTCGATGCCGCGGTCCCCTAGTGATGTCGGCGCGAGAGCGCCGGCAAGAGAACGAGCATAGGCCGTTTGTGGTTCCATCACACCGCATTGTGCGATTCTGGGCGGTTCCCGTACGACACCGGGCACACTAGAACGAGCGGAACCTCGTCCAACCTACCCGCCCGGAGACGCCATGCCTTTCCAGTCCGACACCGCCCGGCGCTACGGCACGGTCAGCCGCGCCCTGCACTGGGGCATGGCGCTCCTGTTCGCTTGGCAGTTCTTCGGCATGGCGCTGCGGGCGGCGCTCGGGCGCACGCCGGTCGTCAGCTTCTTCGTCGGCAGCCATGTCACGGTCGGGGTGCTGTTGCTGGCGCTGGTGCTGCTGCGCCTTCTCTGGGCGCGGGCCAATCACGGGCATCGCCCGCCCTATGAGGCCGGCCTGCTCGGCCGCGCCGCCCGCCTCGGCCATGCCGCGCTCTACGCGCTGATGGTGATCGTGCCGACATTGGCGGTGCTGCGGCTTTACGGCTCGGGGCGCGGCTATGCGCCGTTCGGCATCGAGATCTTCGCCCCCTCCGAGACCAGGATCGAGTGGCTGATGGCGCCGGCCAACGCGCTGCACGGCCTGCTGGCCTGGGTGCTGCTCGCCTTGATCGCCGGCCATGTCGCCATGGTGGCGGTGCACCAGTTGCTGCTGCGCGACCGGCTCCTCTACCGCATGGTCCGCACCGCCGGTCCGGCCGACCCGGCGCCGGCCCAAGAACGCTAGCGCGTTTTCGAGCGAAGTGGAGTCCGGTTCGCGTGAAGAAAACGCGCCCGAACAAGACCCTAGAGTACGTCCGGTGAACCGGAGTTCACCGGACGTACTCTAGGCGTTCGCGACTAGTCGAGCAGGATGCGCAGGCCGATGCGGATCTCGTGCGCACCCTGGCTCATGTCAGGCAAATCCCCGCCAACGCCCAGATTGTCGAGGCTGAGATAACGGTAGCCGAGATCGAGCTGCCAGTTCGGCGCCAGGTCGATGGCAACGCCGCCCATCGCCGCCCAGGCGAGCCCCCAGCCGGAACCGAAGCCGGGCAGGTCGAGATCGGCATAGCCGAGGCCGATGCCGGCGCCGACATAGGGGGTGAGGCCGTGCCAGTTGCCGAGGTCGAGATAGCCATTGGCGAGCACGGTGCCGACGCTGTAGTCGCCGGAGATGCCGCCGAGGCTGTAATCCGCCTTGGTGCGATAGTCGGCGGTAAGGTCGAGCCGCAGCCAATCGGCGAACCGCCCACCAATGCCGAGGCCGATCAGCGCGGCATCGTCGATGCCGCCGCCGCCGATGGCGAGATCCGGCGTCTCGTTGAAGACGTAGCCGGTATCGAGGCGCAGATACCAGAAGCGGCTTTCCTCGATCTGCGGCGCCTTGGCGAGCAGGTCGTCGGCGGAGAAATCGTCGGCGGGCGGAACGGCAAGCGTGGGATCGGCGGCCAGCGCCACCCCGCCCGGCGCCAGGGCGAGCCCGGCCACCAGTCCGAGGGCCGCGACACCCCGCCTCCAACGCCGACACACGCCCATGCGAACCGCTCCTGCACTCTCCGGCGCAAGCCGCCGGAATCGCTATTCGGAGCGCAGTCTCGCCGCGATTGCTTAAGTGCCGGTTAACCTTAACGGAGCGTTGCCGCGCGAGACGGCGTGAGGACGGGGGCGACGTCGGCCGCCCCCATACTCGTGGTTGGTCAGCCCTGCCGGGCGGCGCGGGCGGCGGATTCCAGATGCGGTGTCAGCGCCGGGTCGAGCCGCAGCGCCATCGCCAGCCGGGCGAGGAAGGCGCGCTCGGAGGTGGAATCCGGGTCGATGGCGAGCAGCGCCGCTATATAGACCTCCGCCGCCTCCTCCTCGCTGGCCACCGTGCGGGCGAGGGTCTCGACGCTCGCCGGGTTGGCGAGTTCGTCGGTGAGGAAGCGCTCGGCCTCGCCGAGATCGGCAATGCCGTTCTCGTGCAGCTTGGCGGAGATCGCCACCCGCTCGGCGTCGTCGATGTGCCCGTCGGCCAGCGAGGCGGCGATCATCGTGCGCAGCAGCGTCAGCGGCAGCTGCGAATCCGAGGTCTGCGAGGGGTTGAACGGCGAGTTGGGCGGCGGCAGCTGCGCCGGGGTCGGCACCGGGTTGCGCGCGACATCGGCGGTGGTCTGCTGCGGCGCCTCGCCGTTGCGGTAGTTGTTGTAGGCCTTGTAAGCGAGCGTGCCGACGAGGGCGAGCCCGCCCAGCGCCACCGCATTGCCGGCCATCTTGCGCCCGCTCTTCGAGCCCAGCACCAGCGAGACCAGCGCCCCGGCCGCCGCGCCGGACGCCAGCGAGCCGCCATTGCTGCCGAGATAGTCCTTGGCCCGGCCCATCAGGTCGCCGGCGGGCTGAGCGGGAGCCGGCTGCGCGGGGGCGGGCTGCGCTCCCGGGGGCCGCGTGCCGCCGAAGCCGTTCGGGCTGCGGGCCGGCGGCTGGCCGCCGCCGAAGCTGCCGGCGAGCGAGCCCAGCTGGCCGAGAATGCCGTCGAGCGGGCTGCCCGGCTGCCCGGCGCGCGCCGGCACCTGCCCGCCCGTCGGCTGCTGCGGGCTGAGGAACTGGTCGAGGAGGCGCTTGGCGTCGAAACTGCGGGGGTCGAACATGCTCGGTTTCCTTCTTGCGTAGGGAGCGAGGTAGGGGCCGAACATGTCTTCCGCAAGGTAAGAGCCGGTCGCCTTTCGCCCGACACCAGAAGCGCAGATCACATTGACGGCATGAAGGCAGCCGGCGCCGCCCCCGGTTTTCCGCGTCGCATTTCTCATGTCGCATCCGTTCAACGACGGCGCCCAAAAGATGCTCGCTCGGCCGGCCTCGCCGGTTCAGCATGGGTCCATCGCGCTCCTTCCGGGCGGAGACCCCGACATGCAGACCTTCTCCGGCTTCAACCTGCTCCGCCGCGCCCTTGGCGGCCACAAGGGCTGGCAGCCGCAATGGCGCACGCCCGAGCCCAAGGCCGAGTACGACGTGATCATCGTCGGCGCCGGTGGCCACGGCCTCGCCTGCGCCTACTATCTCGCCAAGGAGCACGGCATCTCGAATGTCGCGGTCATCGAGCGCGGCTGGCTCGGCGGCGGCAATACCGGCCGCAACACCACCATCGTGCGCTCCAACTACCTGTTCGACGAGAGCGCCGCGCTCTACGAGCATGCGGTGAAGCTGTGGGAAGGCCTGTCCGCCGACCTCAACTACAACGTGATGTATTCGGCGCGCGGCGTCCTGATGCTGGCGCATAACCATCACGACGTGCAGAGCTTCAAGCGCCACGTCCATTCCAACCGCCTGAACGGCGTCGACAATGAGTGGCTGAGCGCGGAAGAGTGCAAGGCGTTCTGCCCGCCGCTCAACATCTCCTCCATGCGCTACCCGATCCTCGGCGGCGCGCTGCAGCGGCGCGGCGGCACGGCGCGGCACGACGCGGTCGCCTGGGGCTTCGCCCGCGCGGCGGATTCGCGCGGCGTCGACATCATCCAGAACTGCGAAGTCACCGGCATCCGCCGCGGCCCCTCCGGCGCGGTGGAAGGGGTGGAAACCTCGAAGGGCTTCATCGGCGCCAAGAAGATCGGCGTCTCCGCCGCCGGCCACACCTCGGTGGTGATGGCGATGGCGGGGGTGCGCATGCCGCTGGAGAGCTTCCCACTACAGGCGCTGGTGTCCGAGCCGGTGAAGCCGGCCTTCCCGACCGTGGTGATGAGCAACACCATCCACGCCTATATCTCGCAGTCGGACAAGGGCGAGATGGTGATCGGCGCCGGCACCGACGCCTACACCTCTTATTCGCAGCGTGGCGCGCTGCACATCACCACCCACACGCTCGACGCCATCTGCGAGCTGGTCCCGCAGTTCCGGCGCCTCAGGATGCTGCGCAACTGGGGGGGCATCGTCGACGTCACGCCGGACCGCTCGCCGATCATCGCCAAGACCCCGGTTCCCGGCCTCTATGTGAATTGCGGCTGGGGCACCGGCGGCTTCAAGGCGACGCCGGGCTCGGGCCACGTCTTCGCCCACACAATCGCCAGGGACGAGCCGCACCCGATCAACGCCCCCTTCACCATCGAGCGCTTCCGCGACGGCTTCCTCATCGACGAGGCGGCGGCGGCGGCGGTGGCGCATTGAGGAGCTGAGCCATGCTGATCATCTCCTGCCCCTGGTGCGGCGAGCGCCCCGAGATCGAGTTCGTCTATGGCGGCGAGGCGCACATCGCCCGCCCGGCCGATCCGTCCGCCCTGTCGGACCAGGAATGGGCGGACTTCCTCTACAACCGCACCAACCCGAAGGGCACCCACGCCGAGCGCTGGCGCCACATCCATGGCTGCGGCCGCTTCTTCAACGCGGTGCGCGACACGGTGAGCGACTTCTTCGTCGCCACCTACAAGCCCGGCGAGCCCCGCCCCGACCTCTCGCAGGATGACGCGAAATGAGCGGCTCCTTCCGCACCCCGTCCGGCGGGCGCATCGACCGCGCCGCGCCGCTCGCCTTCCGCTTCGACGGTACCACCTATGGCGGCTATGCCGGCGACACCCTCGCCTCGGCGCTGCTGGCCAACGGCGTGCACCTGCTGGGTCGCTCGTTCAAATATCACCGGCCGCGCGGCCTGCTCTCGGCCGGCTCCGACGAGCCGAACGCCCTCGTCGAGGTGAAGCGCGACGCCGCCCGCGTCACCCCGAACCTGCGCGCCACCCAGGTCGAGCTCTATGAGGGGCTGGACGCCGCCAGCCAGAACCGCTGGCCCTCGCTCGCCCGCGACGCCGGCGCGGTGAACGACCTGTTCGCCCCCTTCCTGCCGGCCGGCTTCTACTACAAGACCTTCATGTGGCCGGCGGGGGCGTGGAAGCGCTTCTACGAGCCGAAGATCCGCGCCATGGCCGGCCTCGGCAAGGCGCCGACCTTGCCGGATCCCGACCGCTACACCCAGAACTACGCCCATTGCGACGTGCTGGTGATCGGCGCCGGCCCGGCCGGCATCGCCGCGGCGCTGGCGGCCGCCGCCACCAGTGCCCGCGTCATCCTCGTCGACGAGCAGGCCGAGCTCGGCGGCTCGCTGCTCGCCGCGCCGGACGCCACCGTCGATACCAAGCCGGCTACCGAATGGCTCGCCGACGCCCTCGCCGAACTCACGGCCGCCGGCGTGGTGCTGATGCCGCGCACCACCGCCTTCGGCTATTTCCCGCACAACATGATCGCGCTCGCCGAGCGCGTCACCGATCACCTCGCCGCCCCCGGCCCTGACCTGCCGCGCGAGCGGCTGTGGCAGGTGCGAGCCGGCGAGGTCGTGCTGGCCACCGGCGCGCTGGAGCGCCCGCTGGTGTTCCCGGAGAATGACCGCCCCGGCATCCTGCTGGCGGACTCCGCCCGCATTTATCTCACCCGCTATGGCGTGAAGCCCGGCGAGCGGGCGGTGATCTTCACCGCCGGCGACAGTGGCTACCGCACCGCGCTCGACCTCGCCGCCGGCGGGGTCGCCATCGCCGCCATCGCCGATCTGCGCGCCGCCCCCGAAGGCGAATGGCCGGCCCGCGCGCTGGCCGCCGGCATCGACGTGCGGCCTTCGACCGTGGTCACCGGCACCTCCGGCCGGCTGCGGGTGAACGGGGTGCATCTCGCCAAGGTGAAGAACGGCAAGGCCGGCCTGAACGAGCCGGTCGCCTGCGACACCGTGCTGATGTCGGGCGGCTGGACGCCCTCGGTGCACCTGTTCTCGCAGTCGCGCGGCAAGCTGGCCTGGGACGAGACGCTGGGCGCCTATCTGCCCGGCCAGTCGGTCGAGCGCGAACGCTCCGCCGGCGCCTGTCGTGGCCGCTACGGCCTGGCCGCCGCGCTGGCCGACGGCTACCACGCCGGCGAGGAAGCCGCGGCAGCAGCACTGAAGGGTGCGAAATCCCCCACCCGCTCCACCGTCGCCAGCCGCGCCTTCGGCGTCGTCGCCACCGAGACCGGCACCGATGGCTTCATCGGCGCCACCCCGCATGGCCGCAACCCGGCCTTCGCCAAGGCCTTCGTCGACTGGCAGAACGACGTCACCGCCAAGGATATCACGCTGGCGACCCGCGAGGGCTTCCGCTCCATCGAGCATGTGAAGCGCTACACCACGACCGGCATGGCGACCGACCAGGGCAAGACCTCCAACATGAATGCGCTCGGCATCGTGTCGGAGGCGCTCGGGACCAGCGTGCCGAAGATCGGGCTCACCACCTTCCGCCCGCCCTTCACCCCCACCACCTTCGGCATCTTCGCCGGCATCGCGCGCGGCGACCTGTTCGATCCGGTGCGCGTCACTCCCATCCATGGCTGGGCGGAAGCGCGCGGCGCCGTCTTCGAGCCGGTCTCCCTGTGGAAGCGCGCGCTCTACTTCCCCAATCGCGGGGAGGACATGCACGCCGCCGTCGCCCGCGAATGCAAGGCGGTGCGCACCGGCGTCGGCATCTTCGACGCCTCGACGCTCGGCAAGATCGAGGTGGTCGGCGCCGACGCCGCCGAGTTCATGAACCGCATCTACACCAATGCCTGGACCAAGCTCGCCCCCGGCCGGCTGCGCTATGGCGTGATGCTGCGCGAGGACGGCTTCGTGATGGATGACGGCGTGGTCGGCCGCCTGGCGCCGGACCGCTTCCACGTCACCACCACCACCGGCGGCGCGGCCCGCGTGCTCGCCCATATGGAGGACTACCTCCAGACCGAGTGGCCGGATCTCGACGTCTGGCTCACCTCCACCACCGAGCAATGGGCGGTTATCGCCGTGCAGGGGCCGAAGTCCCGCGAGGTGTTGGCCTCGCTCGTCGAGGGCATCGACCTCTCCAAGGGCGCGATGCCTAATATGAGCGTCGCCGAGGGCCGCATCGCCGGCGTGCCGACGCGGCTGTTCCGCCTGTCCTTCGCCGGCGAGCTCGGCTTCGAGGTCAATGTCCCCGCCGCCCATGGCCGCGCGGTGTGGGAAGCCATCTTCAAGGCCGGCGAGCCGTTCGGCATCACGCCCTACGGCACCGAGACCATGCACGTGCTGCGCGCCGAGAAGGGCTACATCATCGTCGGCCAGGAGACCGACGGCACCGCTGGGCCGGACGACGTCAATCTCGGCTGGGCGGTCGGCAAGAACAAGAAGGACTTCGTCGGCAAGCGCTCACTCAACCGCGCCGCCTTCTTCATGCCGGACCGCAAGCAGCTGGTCGGCCTGCTGACCCGGGATCCCAAGGTCGTACTGGAGGAAGGCGCCCAGCTGGTCGCCGATCCCGGCGCGGCGGTACCGGTGCCGATGCTCGGCCACGTCACCTCCGCCTATATGAGCGCCACGCTCGGGCGTTCCATCGCGCTCGCCATGGTGAAGGGTGGCCGGTCCCGCATCGGCCGGACGCTGCACGTGCCGATGCCGAAGGGTGCGATCGCCGTCGGGGTAGTCGACCCGGTCTTCTACGACGCGGAAGGAGCCCGCCTCGATGTCTGACCTCCTGTTCCCGCTCACCGCCCTCGCCGCCACCGCGTCGGACCTCCCGGCCGCCCGGCTGTCGGCGCTGCCGCCGGCGACGCGCCTGGTGTTCCGTGGCCGCGAGTCGGCCGTCGGCCCGGCCGGCATCGCCTTTGGCGCCGAGCTGCCCCGGCAGGCCTGCCGGTTCAAGCGCAGCGGCGACCGCCTCGCCGCCTGGCTCGGCCCGGACGAGTGGCTGCTCATCGCCGAGGATGCCGATCCCGCCGCGCTGATCGCCGAGATCGAGCCGGCAGTGTTCGGCCTGCCGCACGCGCTGGTCGACGTCTCCAGCCGTTCGCTCGGCATCGCGCTGGAAGGGCCGCGCGCCGCCTATGTGCTGAACCAGGGCTGCCCGCTCGACCTGTCGGAGGCCGCCTTCCCGGTCGGCATGGTCACGCGCACCGTCTTCGGCAAGGCCGAGATCGTGCTGCTGCGCGAGACGCCCGAGCGCTTTCGCCTCGACGTCTGGCGCTCCTTCGCCCCCTATGTCTGGGGCCTCCTGGAGGAGGCGCGGCGGGAGCTCGCGTGAGCCCGCCCGGCAGGGTCGACGGCCGGGGCATCCTCGTCCCCGGCCTCCTCGCCTCCACCCCCGACGCCCCCACCTCCGCTTGCGGGCCGAACTCTGCTATCCTCCGGCGCGAAATCTGCATGACGCCGGGCATGATGGACACGTTCGCTTCCGCCTCCAAGCCTGCCGCGCCCAAGACCGCAGCGCCCCCCGCGACCGCGTCGCCGGCGGCCGCGCCGGTGCTGAATGTCGGATTCATCCTCACCGACAACTTCACCCTGTCGGCCTTTTCGCTGCTGGTCGACCATCTGCGCCTCGCCGCCGATGACGGCGACCGCTCACGCCCGATCCTGTGCCGCTGGCGCATCATGGCGACGAAAGCTGAGCCGATCCGCGCCAGCTGCGGCGTCACCGTCGCCCCGGCCGGGCCCTTCGTCGATCCCGCACAGTTCAGCTACATCGTGGTGGTCGGCGGCCTGCTGCACACCGGCGCCCGGCTCGACGACGAGGCGGTGGCCTATCTCAAGCGAGCGGCCAAGGCCGGCGTGCCGCTGGTCGGGGTGTGCACCGGCTCCTTCGTGCTCGCCCGCGCCGGGCTGATGACCGGGCGGCGCTGCTGCGTCTCCTGGTACCACTACCAGGATTTCCTCGACGAGTTCCCGCATCACCATCCGGTGGCCGACCGGCTCTATGTCATCGACGGCGACCGCATCACCTGCGCCGGCGGCGGCGGCACCGCCGACCTCGCCACCGCGCTGGTCGAGAAGCATCTCGGCCGCTCGGTGGCGCAGAAGAGCCGTCATGTGCTGCTGCTCGACCGCGTCCGCCCCGGCAACCAGGCGCAGCCGCACCCGCCCATCGCCGATCTCGTCGCCGACGACCGCGTGCGCCGCGCTTTGCTGCTCATGGAGCAGAACATGGCCGATCCGCTGCCCATCGCCAGCATCGCCCGGCGCCTGCAGCTCTCCACCCGCCAGCTGGAACGGCTGTTCCAGACCGTGATGGGCCGCCGCCCGGCCGAGTTCTACCGGCTGATGCGCCTGCGCTATGCCCGCTTCCTGCTCGACACCACCGGCCGCTCCATCACCGATATCGCGCTGGAATCCGGCTTCTCGGACTGCGCGCATTTCTCGCGCCAGTTCAAGGCGCTGCACGGCTTTACCCCCACCGACGCCCGCACCGGCGTTCCGCCCGCCGGCGTGCCGGCCCCGGCGCCCTCCAGCCTCGCCGGCCAGCGCCTGTTCGATTGAGCGCGACGCCGCACCGCAGGACAAACCACAGGGAAATGACGATGGCGAACGGGATCGGCCTCGAGCCGCGCGCGGAGACGGACGCCGCCCTGGACCGGCTGGTGCGCGACCTCCTCGCCCGGCCCCGCGAGCGGCGCACGGTGGTGGCGGTCGCCGGCGCGCCCGGTTCGGGCAAGAGCACCCTGGCCGAGACGCTGAAGGCGCGTCTCGACGCCGCCGCCCCCGGCCTGTCGCAGGTGCTGCCGATGGACGGCTTCCACTATGACGACCAGCTGCTAGAGGCGCGCGGCTGGCGTCCGCGCAAGGGCGCGCCCTTCACCTTCGACATTGACGGGCTGGCATCGGCGCTGGACCGCCTCAGGCGCGACGACGGGCGCGAGGTGGCGGTGCCGGTGTTCGACCGCGCGCTGGAGATCGCCCGCGCCGGCGCGCGGCTGATCGGCGCCGAGGCCCGCCTCGTCATCGTCGAGGGCAACTATCTGCTACTCGACGATCCCGCCTGGGCCGGGCTGCGCCAGCGCTTCGACGTCACGGTGCGGCTCGACGTGCCGCTGCCGACGCTGGAGGCCCGCCTGCGCGCCCGCTGGGCCGGCTTCGGCTATGACGAGGCGGCGATCCACGCCAAGCTGGAGGAAAACGACCTGCCCAATGCGCGGCTCGTCGCCACGCGTAGTGTCGCCGCCGATGTCGTCGTCGCCAATACTGGCCCGGACGAGGCCCGCTGAACGCGGCCCTGCCTGTGCGCGGCGGCTGCCCCGCTGCGGTCGCGTGATCGCCCGCGAACGGGGTCCTAGCCACCGCCCGGCGGCAGGCCCTCGCGCTGCGCCGAGCGCAGCGGCAGCAGCAACAGCGCCGCGACCAGCCCCACCGCGCCGCCCAGCGCCGTCTCCCAGATGCGCGCCGCGAGAAAGCCGACCGACTGTTCCCCGCTCGCCGCCAATGTCACCACCAGCGTGAAGGCGAAGGCGCCGCAGGCGACGTCGTAGCGCTCAGGCAACGCCATGGCATAGATCACCATGGCGAGCGCCGCCGCGCCCCACAGCAGCAGCGGCGCGTGCACGGCGAGCGGCAGGCAGGCGAGGCCGATCGGCACCCCGATCGCGGTGCCGATCATGCGTTGCCGCACCCGCTCCACCGTGCCGGCCGCCGAGCCGGCGATCACATAGGTGCAGGCGGTAATCGCCCAGTCGGACTGCTGGAGCCCGATCCAGCGGTTCAGCCCGACGACGGCCAGCGCCGCCGCGGCGGCCTGCACGCCCATGGCCAGTTCCGGCCGGGTGCGGCGCAGCCCGGCGACCCGCACCGGCCCGAGGGTGGGCGAGGCGGCGGGATGCTCCGCCGGCCCGCTCAGCACCCGCGGCACCACCGCCGCTATGGTGGCGATCGCCCCCGCCACCGCCACGGTCCGCAGATCGCCGAGGCCCAGCCCGGCGCCATAGGCCAGCAGCTGGCCGATATAGATCTGCGAGCCGATACCGGCGCCGGTAACGCCGAAGCGCCGCAAATAACCGGTGGCGAACGCCCCGCTCACCAGCACCAGCTCGCCGCCCACGGTTCCCGCGCCGCCGAGCCGGGAAGCCAGCAGGATGAAGCTCACCGCCCCCAGCGTCGCCGCGAGGCACAGCGCCGCCAGGTCGCGACTGGAATCGCGCCGGCTGGCGCGGGCCACCGAGACGCTCGCCCACAAGGCGAAGCCGCCGGCCAGCACGCTCAGCGCCGGGCCGGTTCCGAGCGCACTGGTCAGCTCCGGCATCCGCCCCATCATGGCGGCGAGCCCGAAGGCGGTGACGAGCCGCAAGCCCTTGACGCGACGATGCATGCCGGGATCGAGCCGCTCCAGCAGGCCGGCCCCGACCGCCCTCCCGGAGAGACGCGCGGAGGCACCGGCACGCCCGACCGGCACGCCGTCGGCCACCCTGCCCTCCGCCGCCCCGGCGGGCTCCCGCCGCGGCTCCTCCCGCCTTTCCCGTCCGGCCTCGTCCATCGCCCGTCCCGCGCCCATGGGCCACTATGGCGCCAGCCGCGCTCACCCGGCCAGCCCCAATCCGGCCTCCCCCTTGCGGCGAACCCGGCGCTTTCGGATTTCCCCTGCCGGCAAACCGCCCTAGGATCGCGCCGCATCACGCGAGGAGGTCCCGATGAGCACACAAGCCCCCATCCGCATCGGCATTGGCGGCTGGACCTTCGAACCCTGGCGCGGCAGCTTCTATCCCGACGGCCTCGCCCAGAAGCGCGAGCTGGAATATGCCGCCGGCAAACTGACCGCCATCGAGGTCAACGGCACCTATTACGGCTCGCAGAAGCCGGAGAGCTTCGCCAAATGGCATGACGAGACGCCGGAGGACTTCGTCTTCGCGCTGAAGGGCCCGCGCTTCGCCACCAATCGCCGGGTGCTCGCCGAGGCCGGCTCTTCCATCGAGAAGTTCGTCACCAGCGGCATCACCGAGCTGAAGGCCAAGCTCGGCCCGATCAACTGGCAGTTCATGGCCACCAAGAAATTCGATCCCGACGACTTCGCCGCCTTCCTCGCGCTGCTGCCGAAGACCCATGAGGGCCGCACCCTCCGCCACGCCGTCGAGGTGCGGCATGAGAGCTTCGCCAACAAGGATTTCGTCGCGCTGGCCCGCGAGCACGGCGTCGGCGTGGTGATCGCCGGCGACAGTGCGCACCCGCTGATCGCCGATCTCACCGCCCCCTTCGTCTATGTCCGCATCATGGGCACCGGCGAGGCGCACCCGAAGGGCTATTCCGACGCCGAGCTCGACGCCTGGGCGAACCGCGCCCGCCATTGGGCGGCCGGCCGCACCCCGCCGGACCTCGGCAACACGCTCCTCGCCGAGCCGGCGCCGGAGACCCCGCGCGAGACCTTCCTGTTCGTCATCAGCGGCCACAAGGTGCGCAACCCGCACGCCGCCATGGAGTTGATCGAGCGCACGCGCTGACCGGCGTCAACGCAGCGTCAGCCGCACATAGTCGCCGCTCACGGCGAGCTGCGTCGGCGCCGACGGGTCGTTCGGCCGGGAGGTGTCGACCAGCGCCGCCTTGGCATCGACCCGCCAGCCCACCGGCGCGGCGGCGCCGAGATCGACGGTGGCGTCGAGCGCCCCAGCGCTGAGGCGCAATTCGCGCGGCGCCCGTTCCGCCGCCCCGGCGAGGTCGAGCCGCGCCCGCAGCGCCGCGCCGCTCAGCTCCGCCGTCTCCACCGCGCCGTTGAGCGTCACGTCGCCGGCGCGGGTGCCGAGGTCGAGCACGCCGAAGCGCCCGTCGAGCCGCGCCTCCACCGCGTCGAGGCCGATCCGCACCGCCGCGCCCTCCGGCAGCCGCGCCGTCACCTCCACCACGCAGTCGGAGGCCTCGAAGGCCGAGGGCGTGACCACGTTCACATGCAGCACTGTGCCGGCGACCCACATGCGGCTGTCGCTGCGGCAGTCATTGTAGAACCAGCTCGAATACCAGCGCGCGAACCAGCCTTCGCGACGGGTGCCGAGCCGCGCCTCGGCCGGCCCGCCACCGGTGGTCAGTCGCACATGGGCGGCATCGCCGGCGATCTCGATCTCGCGCACCCCGGCAAGGTCGAGCCGCGCCTCGCCGGCGGCGGCCCCGCCCGGCCGGGCGAGCAGCAGGAAGAGCGCGGCGAGCAGCAGGGCGGAAGGCGTCGGGGGAAAAAGCGGCAGCATGGCGGGTCTCCGTCGAGAGCGCGATCGCGACAGGTCGATCGCGGGTTGGCATTCCCCGCCATCCCGTCGAAACAGCGCCGCCGCCGCGACCTCGATCGCGTTTCAGGTCGACCTCGAGCGCGATCCGGGCCAGAACAGGCCGAATCCGCCGCGCGTCACCCTCCCCGATGATCTTCGTCCCGCTGCCCTTCGTCGTCGCTTTGCTGCTGGTCCTGCTCGCCATCCGCCTCGCGCGGACGCAGGAGGACGGCCGGCATCACCGCCTGTTCCTCGCCCTCATCGCCGCCTATGCGTCGCAATCGGTGCTGATCGGCCTGCACTGGGGCTACGATATCCGCGCCGTGCTGCCGTTCCAGGTGGTGCTGGCGAGCCTGATCGCGCCGCTGGCCTTCCTCGCCTTCCGCAGCCTCGCCAGCGCCGGACCGGAGAACGGCACGCACCCGACTTGGCTGTGGGCGCATCTGCTGCTGCCGCCGCTCGTGGTCGCCGGGCTGGTGCGGTTCCTGCCCTCGCCGGTCGGCCCAGTGGTGGTGGCGCTGTTCCTCGGTTATGGCGCCGCGCTGTTCTGGCTGGCCCGGCGCGGACCGGACGCGCTCATCTCCTCGCGGCTCGACGGCGCGCTGCGCTCCTATCGCGCGCTCATCTTCACCGCCGCGGCGCTGGTCGGCTCGGCGCTGGTCGACGTGGTGATCTCCTTCGATCTCGACTGGAGCGGCGGGCGCCACACGCCTTTGATCATCGCGCTGTTCAACATGGTGACGCTGCTGGCGCTCGGCACCGCCGCCGCCGCCGCCGATGCCGATGCCAGCCCGCCTTCTCCCCCGGCGCCCGAGGCGCGGGCCACAGAACTCGCTACGGAATGCCCCGCTCTCCCGGCGCCGGAGCAGCCCGACGAGGCCGACGAAGCCTCCCTGCGCGCGGCGGACCTCGCCATTCTCGCCCGCCTCGACGCACTGATGGCCGAGCGCCGGCTCTACACCGATGTCGACCTCGATCTCGGCCGCCTCGCCCGTCGCCTCGCGCTGCCGGCGCGGCGACTGTCGGAGGCGATCAACCGCGTCCACTCGATGAGCGTGTCGCATTATGTGAACGGCCTCAGGGTCGCCGAGGCGCAGCGCCTGCTCGGCGAAACCGACCTGCCGGTGACGCGGGTGATGCTGGAAGCCGGCTTCCTCACCAAGTCGAACTTCAACCGCGAATTCCGCCGCCTCGCCGGCATGAGCCCGTCGGAATGGCGGGCGACCCGCCGGCTCGGCAGCGCCGATCAGCCCTTATAGGCGACCAGCACCGCCCCGGCGGCGATCAGAGCCACGCCGAGCCAGTTCGGCCCGGAGAGCTTCTCGCCGAGGAAAAGCACCCCGAACACCGCCACCAGCACGACGCTCATCTTGTCGACCGGCGCCACCCGCGCCGCGTCGCCGATCCTGAGCGCGCGGAAATAGCAGACCCAGCTCAGCCCGGTCGCCAGCCCCGACAGCACCAGGAACAGCCCGCTGCGCGGGCTTATCGTGCCGAGCCCCTGCCAGCCGCCGGTGGCGGTGAGGATCAGGCTGATGGCGGCGAGGATCACCACCGTGCGGATGAAGGTGGCGAAGTCGGCCCCGACATTCTCCACGCCGATCTTGCCGAAGATGGCGGTCAGCGCGGCGAACCCCGCCGAGAGGATGGCCCAGAACAGCCAGGATTCGAGCGGTGCGTTCATCTCGCCATTCCCCATGTCGCGTCGCGTCTCGCGCGGTATCCGGCGCCGGACGGCGCGCCCGCGTCTGCCCAAAATGCCGGCTTGCCCGCTCCGCTGCCCGCCAATGTCGCTTTTAGAAAAATCGTCGTCGCAATCGTGAAAGTCAGCACGCGGCCTCCGTCGAACAATTCCAATCCGAGGCCACGCACCGCGCGATACCGCGCGGGGGAAGCCGGCGCCGGGCCGGCGGGCGTTGCCGATCCGGGCGAGGGAGACCTGCGATGCTCGATTCCACCGATACGCCGCTGAAGGCCCTGCTGCGCCGGCGCAAGCCCGGCCACAGCCTCGAGGCTCCCTTCTACACCAGCCCGGAGATCTTCAAGGCCGATCTCGACATCATTTTCGGCCATCACTGGATCTTCGTCGGCGTCGAGCCGGACATTGCCGAGCCCGGCGACGCCATGACGGTGGAGATCGGCACCGCCTCGGTGATCATCGCCCGCGACGACGACATGAATGTCTGCGCCTTCCACAATGTGTGCCGCCACCGCGGCGCCCGGCTGGTGCTGGACTACAAGACCACGGTCGGCAATCTCGTCTGCCGCTACCATTCCTGGACCTACGGCCTCGACGGCAAGCTCCTGTTCGCCGAGCACATGGGCGGCGGCTTCGATCCGTCCTGCCACGGGCTGAAGCCGGTGCATGTGCGCTCGCTGGAAGGGCTGATCTTCATCTGCCTGTCGGACGACCCGCCGGCGGATTTCGACGTGATGGCGGCGAAGATGGCGCCCTATCTCGCCCCGCACGATCTGAAGAACGCCAAGGTCGCCTTCGAGAAGGACATCATCGAGCCCGGCAACTGGAAGCTCACCATGGAGAACAACCGCGAGTGCTATCACTGCGCGGGAAACCATCCCGAGCTCACCGTGCCCCTGTTCGCCTATGGCTTCGGCTTCGCGCCGGAGGAGCTCGACGAGCACGGCCGCAAGGAGGCCGAGGACTACGCGCAGCTGATCACCTCCTCGCATCGCGAATGGGAGAGCTGCGGCTTTCCCTCGACGATGATGGAGCATCTCGACGACATGATCACCGGCTTCCGCACCGAGCGCCTGCCGCTGGCCGGCGACGGCGAGAGCCACACCGGCGACACCCGGGCGGCGTGCAAGAAGCTGCTCGGCCGGATCAACGACCCCAAGCACGGCGCGCTGCATTTCTGGACGCAGCCGAATTCGTGGCACCATTTCATGTCCGACCACGCGGTGGTGTTCTCGGTGCTGCCGCTCGACGCCGAGCGCTCGCTGCTGCGCACCAAATGGCTGGTGCACAAGGACGCGGTGGAGGGGGTCGACTACGACGTCGAGAACCTCGTCGCGGTGTGGGACGCCACCAACGACCAGGATTCGACGCTGGTCGGCTACTGCCAGGAAGGCGCCCGCTCGCCGGCCTACCAGCCCGGCCCCTATTCGCCGCACACCGAGATGCTCGTGGACAAGTTCTGCAACTGGTACATCGGCCGCATGGCCGACCATGTCGGGCGGTGAGGGGCAGACAACCATGGACGCCCTCGCCCCGCTCCCCTCGCCCGAACCCGCCGCCCTGCGCCTCGCCGCCTCGCTTCCCGAGTGGAACCCGGAGGCCGACGACGCCCTCGTCGTGCGCGCGGTGCGCGACGAGACGCCGGATGTGAAGACCTTCGTGCTCGCGCCGCGCAGCCCCTGCGTCTTCCGCTATGCCCCCGGCCAGTTCCTCACCTTGGAGCTGGAGATCGGCGGCGAGACCATCAACCGCTGCTACACCATCGCCTCGGCCCCCACCCGTCCGCACACCCTGTCCATCACTGTGAAGCGGGTGCCCGGCGGCCCGGTGTCGAACTTCCTGCACGACCACATCAAGCCGGGCTCGGTCATCCGCGCCGTCGGGCCGATGGGGGATTTCTCCTGCTTCCTCCAAGGAGCCGGGGGTGCCGGCGGCCGGGCGCCGAAATACCTGTTCCTGTCCGGTGGCTCCGGCATCACGCCGCTGATGTCGATGGCGCGCTCGTTCCACGATCTCGCCGAACCGCGCGACATCACCTTCGTGCATGCCGCCCGCTCGCCGGTGGACATCATCTTCCGCGACGAACTGGAGTTGATGGCCCGCAACCAGCCCGGCCAGTTCCGCTTCGCGCCGATCTGCGAGGCGGACAGCCCGTTCGAGCCGTGGCACGGCCTGCGCGGCCGGCTCAATCTCGGCCTGCTCAACCACATCGCGGCCGACTACAAGGAACGCGAGATCTTCGTCTGCGGCCCCTCGCCCTTCATGGCGGCGGTGCGGGAGATGCTGAAGGGCGCCGGCTTCGATATGGCCCGTCATCACGAGGAGAGCTTCGACTTCGCCGAGCTGGCCAGCGCCGAGCCGCAAATAGCCGCCGAAGTCATCGCCGCCGAGGCTATCGAGGCAGAGGCCGAAGCCAGGGCGGCCGAACCGCAGGTCGCGACCTACACCGTCACCTTCGCCAAGCAGAACCGCAGCATCGAGGTCCGGTCGGACACGTTCGTGCTGGATGCCGCCCGCCGCAACGGCGTGCGCCTGCCCTCCTCCTGCTCGAAAGGGCTGTGCGGCACCTGCAAGTCGAAGCTGGTCTCGGGAACCGTCGACATGAAGCATGGCGGCGGCATCCGCCAGCGCGAGATCGACGCCAGCATGGCGCTGTTGTGCTGCTCGAAGCCGACCTCCGACCTCGTCGTCGATCGCTGATCGGCCTCACTGCACACATCTGTCGGCCGGACCGCGCGAATCGGTCCGACCATCCACCTCACTGCACAGAGGCGGAGCCCGGACGCACCAGGCCAGTGGCGAAATCGGAGGCGCCGTCGACCGCCTTCTTCAGCGTGCCGGCCGCCTCGCTGCCCGCCGACACCACCGCCGCCTTCGCCTTGTCGATCATCTCGACGCCGTCTTCCCATTTCGGCAGCGAAAACAATGCGTTGCTCTCCTGAGACTCGGGCGCGTCGACCACCTGGTAGGTCGGAGCGGCGGCCGTGGCAGTGGTCGCCTCGGTATAGTTGGACCGCTCGATCAGCGGATCGCGGCTGTCGCAATCGTCGGTGCAGCGGTCGAAGCGCTCGACCCCTTGCGGCAGCGCCGCGACGGTCGGCTTGCGAGCCGCCTCGTCAACCTTATGATTCACAACGGCTTTCTCTATCTTCGGCGGCGTGTACACCGCGTCCGATTCGATGGCGCGCACATAGGTCGGCGCCGGATGACCGCCGTGAGTGTCGGGTGCCGCTTCCGCCGGCGGCGGCAGGACCACCTGCGCCACCGGCTGGGGAGCCGGGGCGTCGCCGGTGAAAATCGCCGCGCGCATCAGCACCGTGCTGCCGGCCGTCACCGCCAGCGCGAAGCCGAACGGCAGCGCCGCCCGACGCATCCAGCCTTGAGAACGGAAGAAAAACAATGACATGACAAGAATCCCACGCGACGAGAAAACCCCGTTCGCCTATTGATGTCATCCGTCAGGACATTTTTGCGGCAGCTTTCTTGCCTCCTCATGTCGAGGAGTGGGAATTTTGACAGCAGCCGGCCGTCAGATTCCGGCCCAGCAAGCCCCCCGGAACGCCGCCCATGCGCCCGACCCTCGATCTCGCCAGCATCGCCTCGGTAGGCTTCCTCACCCTGCCGAACCATTCCATGGTAGCGACCGTCAACGCGCTCGAAGCGCTGCGCATGGCGAATTATGTTTCTGAATCAAATATTTACTCGTGGCATCTCCTGACGCCTGACGCCGCCGCGGTCGAGGCCAGCAACGGCCTTTCCCTCTCCCCGGCCCGCCCGCTGGCGGAGGCGAAGGCGGTCGATCTGCTGCTGGTCTGCGGCGGCATCGATATCCGCCACGCCGCCTCCCCGGCCGTCACCGATGCGCTGAGGCGCCACGCCCGGCGCGGCACCGCGCTCGGCGCGCTGTGCACCGGCAGCTTCGTGCTCGCCGAAGCCGGCCTGCTCGACCACCGCCGCTGCGCCATCCATTGGGAGAACCTCGCGGCGATTCGCGAGGAATTCCAGCATGTTGACTTCATCGAGGCGCCCTTCGTCATCGATGGCGACCGCCTCACCTGCACCGGCGGCGTCGCCCCGATGCGGATGATGCTGGCGCTGATCGCCGCCCGCTGCGGCCGCGACCTCGCCGACCGGGTGGCGGAGCAGTTCATCCTGGAGCCCGGCACGCCCGCCCGCCGCCCCTCCGCCCGCCCACGTCCGGCGCTCCCGGATCCGACACTCGCCCGCGCCGTGCGCCTCATGCAGGCGACGCTGGAGGAGCCGCCCGGCATCGCGGCCATCGCCCGGCGCATCGAGGTGTCGCCGCGCCAGCTGGAGCGGCTGTTCCGCCACTATCTCGGCGCGACGCCCACCGCCTATCATCTCGGCTTGCGCCTTGATCGCGCTCGGGAATTGCTGCGCCTGTCGACGTTGCCCGTCACCGATGTCGGCCTTGCCTGCGGTTTCCGCTCGGCGGCACATTTCTCCACCGCCTATGCGCGACGCTTCGGCCGGCCACCGCGGGCCGAGCGGGCCGCCGCCGATCTCGGCGCACTACCTATGGCATTGACCGGACAAAGAGATTAATCCCGCGAGGACAGCAGACCGCTTCGCCGATTTTCCCGTTCCAGAAGGACGCGGCCTCCACCGCGCTGATCGCCGATGACCGCGCCAGATACCCCCGACGACCCGCACCGGCTGGCATGGCGCTATTCGGATTTCACCGCCGGCATGCTCGCCTCCGAACGCACGCCGCTCGCCGATGCGCGGGTCGGCCTCGCCATGACCTTCGTCGCCGGCGCCACCAATGCCGGCGGCCTGCTGGCGGTCGGGCAGTACACCTCGCACATGTCCGGCATCATCTCCGCCATGGCCGACAATGCGGTGATCGGCGCCTCCGGCCTGGTGATCGCCGGCATCGGCGCCCTGCTGCCCTTCATCCTCGGCGCCGCCGTCTCGGCGGTGCTGGTAAACTGGGCACGGCTGCACCATGTCGGGCGCGAATACGCCATCCCCTTGACGCTGGAAGCTTTTCTGCTCCTCGCCTTCGGCCTGCTCGGCAGCCTCGCCCACGCCTCGCCGGTGGCGCTGGTGGCGGATGTGGCGGTGCTCTGCTTCATCATGGGGCTGCAGAACGCCACCGTGACCAAGCTGTCCGGCGCCAAGATCCGCACCACCCACATGACCGGCGTCGTCACCGATCTCGGCATCGAGCTCGGCAAGCTGTTCTATCTGAACCATAATCGCCGCCGCCGGCCGGGCGCGCCGCTCATCTATGCCGACCGCGAGAAGCTGAAGTTGCTGGCGATGTTCGTCGCGCTGTTCTTCGCCGGCGGCGTGATCGGTGCGCTGGGCTTCAAATATATCGGCTTCGTCTTCTGCGTGCCGCTGGCGATCCTCATCCTGATCCTCGCCGGCCCCTCGGTTTTCCGGCGGCTGATGCGCTGAGAAGATGCGCTAAGAACTCTCCGCGACGGCAGCGATCGTCGGTACGAAAGGAAGGTCGTCGCAACCCTTCCGGCGGCATGGCGAAAATCTTCTGTCCGCCATAGGCGAATGCGACCTATCGTGAGACGATCCACGACGATGGACCGGTGCTAGGGAGCGCGCGCCGTCACATGATCCCGCATGCCGAGGCCCTGCTTAAACCTTTGACTATCAAGGGCTTGACCATCCGCAACCGGGTGATGTCGACCTCGCACGCCCCTGGCTATGGCAAGGACGGCAAGCCGCAGGAGCGCTACCAGCTCTACCATGCCGAGAAAGCCCGCGGCGGCATCGGGCTGACCATGTTCGGCGGCTCCTCCTCGGTGGCGCTCGACAGCCCGGCGACGCCCTGGGCGCAAATCTCGGTCGCCGACGACAGCGTCATCCCCTATTTCCAGCAATTCGCCGAGCGGGTGCATGCCCACGGCGCCAAGCTGATGATCCAGCTCACCCATATGGGCCGGCGCACCAAGTGGGACACCGAGAACTGGCTGCCGACCATCTCCTCCTCGGCGCGCCGCGAGCCGGCCTCGCGCACCATTCCCCGCGCGATGGACAAGAACGACATCCGCCGCGTGGTGCGCGCCTTCGCGGAGGCGGCACGGCGCTGCAAGGAAGGCGGGCTCGACGGCTGCGAAGTGTCCGCCGCCCACGGCCATCTCATCGACCAGTTCTGGTCGCCATCGGTGAACCACCGCACCGACGAATATGGCGGCAGCCTCGAGAACCGCATGCGCTTCGGCCGCGAGGTGCTGGAGGCGATGCATGAGGCCACCGGCGGCGACTATGTCATCGGCATCCGCATGTCCGGCGACGAGATGCTCGAGGACGGGCTGTCGCAGCAGGACTGCCTGGAGATCGCCGCCACCTATGCCAGGGACGGCCTCGTCGACTTCGTCAACGTGATGGGCGGGCAGGCGCGCGACGAGATGAGCCACGCCATCTCATTGCCCAACATGTCCTTCCCGGTGGCGCCGTTCCTGTTCCTGCCCAGCGCCATCAAGCGCGAGGTCGAGGTGCCGGTGTTCCACGCCCAGCGCGTCACCGACCTCGCCACCGGCGCCCGCGCGGTGGCGGAAGGCCATGTCGACATGGTGGCGATGACCCGCGCCCACATCGCCGACCCGCACCTCATGCGCAAGCTGATCGAGGGCCGCGACGACGACATCCGCCAATGCGTCGGCGCCGGCTACTGCATCGACCGCATCTATGTCGGCGGCGACGCGCTGTGCATCCAGAACGCGGCGACCGGCCGCGAGGCCACGATGCCGCATGTCATCGCCAAGGCTGCGACCAGCCGCCGAGTGGTGGTGGTCGGCGCCGGCCCGGCCGGGCTGGAGGCGGCGCGGGTTTCCGCTGAGCGCGGCCACCGCGTCGTGCTGTTCGAGAAGGACGACAAGCCGGGCGGCCAGATCAACATCGCCGCCCGCGCCACTTGGCGCGAGGCGCTGTCCGGCATTCCGCGCTGGCTCTACGCGCAGGTCTCGAAGAAGGGCGTCGACATCCGCCTCGGCACCGAGGCGACCGAGGCCGCCATCCTCGCCGAGCAGCCGGAAGTGGTCATCCTCGCCACCGGCGGCCTTGCCCATACCGGCTTCGCCAAGGGCGCCGAGCGTGCGGTGACCACCTGGGACGTGCTCGCGGGACGCGCCGAGCCCTCCGGCAGCGTGCTGCTCTATGACGAGATCGGCGGCCACAACGCCGCCTCCACCGCCGAGGTGCTGGCCCGCAAAGGCTGCCTCGTCGAGATCGCGACGCACGATCTCCAAATCGGGCAGGAGATCGGCACCACCAACAAGCCGATCCATCTGCGCGAGCTCTACAAGGCGGGGGTGATCCTCTCGCCCAACATGGAGCTGATCGAGATCTATCCCGAGGGCAACCGCCTCGTCGCCGCGCTGCGCAACACCATGACGGAAGCCGAGGAAGAGCGGATCGTCGACCATGTGGTGGTCGATTACGGCACGCTGCCGGTGGAAGGGTTGTTCCAGTCGCTGCGCGCGGGCTCGGTGAACGACGGCGAGACCGACCTCGACGCGCTGGTCGCCGGCCGGCCGCAACGCTGGACCGGCGCGAACGGCTACGCGCTCTACCGCATCGGCGACGCCTGGACCGGCCGCAACATCCATGCGGCGATCTATGACGCGCTGCGCCTGTGCAAGGATCTCTAGGAGCCGCCTGGTGACGCCGCCGCCCGCGACGCCACCGACGGCAGCTGACGGACGCCCATGAACGCCGCCTTTGGCCTCAGTCTCGTCCTCGTCGCGCTCGCCCTGCTGGCGGCGGCCGAAGGCGTGCGGATGGCGCGGCGCTGGCGCGTCGGCCGGCCGGCCAGAATCGATTGGCCGACCGGCCTCGCCGCCATTCCCAAGCGCTATCTGGTCGACGTCCATCACGTGGTGGCGCGCGATCCCTACGCGGCGCGCATGCATGCGCTGGCGGCCGGCGGCCTCCTCGCCGGCTCGGCGCTGGCGGTGCTCGGGCTCGTGCCGCCACTGGGTCACGCGCGCTTCTATTGGGGGGTGGTGGCGCTCGCCTTTCTCGTCGCCCTTGCCGGCGGCGCGATGGTCGGCCGGCGACGCTATCCGAGGAAGCCGGCGCGGCTGTCGGGCGGCGCCTTCCAGCGCCTGCCGATGCTGCTCGCCGTCTATGTCGGCGGTGGACTTCTGGTGGCGATGGACGCCGCATTCGGTCTGGCGGGCCCGCTCGGCTGGCTCGGCCTCGTGATCGCGGCACTCGGTGGCTTCGGCCTCGTGCGCATGATCGCCGACGGGCCCATGCGCCATGCGTTTGCCGGCGCCCTGCATCTCGCCGCCCATCCGCGCCCCGGACGCTTCGAAGGCGAGCGGGCGACGGCGCTCCTCCCCGCCGATCTCGACGCCCCGCGCCTCGGCGGGGCGGTACCGGCCGACTTCGCCTGGAACCGGTTGCTCGGCTTCGACGCCTGCATCCAGTGCGGCCGCTGCGAAGTCGCCTGTCCGGCCTTCGCCGCCGGCCAGCCGCTGAACCCGAAGAAGCTGATCCAGGACCTCGCCGGCAGCTTCAAGGCCGAGCCGCCCACCTATGCCGGCAGCCCCTATCCGCAGGCGCCGCCGGTCGCCGGCCTCGGCGGGCCGGAACGGCCCATCGTCGGTGCCGGCGCGCTGATCCACCCGGACACGCTGTGGTCGTGCACCACCTGCCGCGCCTGCGTCGAGGAATGCCCGATGATGATCGAGCATGTCGACGCCATCGTCGACCTGCGCCGTTTCCAGACCATGGAGCTCGCGGCCGTGCCGGCCGGCGCCATCCCCGCGCTCAGCGAGAGCCGTTATGCAGAGGAGCCCGGCGGCCGGCCGCTCGCCGCCCGCACCGATTTCGCCGCCGGCCTGCCGCTGCCGCTGATCGCCGCGAAGGGCAGCTGCGACGTGCTGCTGTGGCTGGGATCGGGTGCCTATGAGCTGCGCCACGGCCGCACGCTGCGGGCGCTGGTGGAGCTCATGCGCAAGGCCGGCATCGACTATGCGGTGCTCGGGCCGGAGGAGCGCGACTGCGGCGATCTCGCCCGCCGGCTCGGCGACGAGGCGACCTTCGCCGACCTCGCCCGCGCCAATATCGCCACCCTGTCCCGCTATTCCTTCCGTCGCATCCTCACCGCCGATCCGCATGCGCTGCATGTGCTGCGCAACGAGTACCCGGCCTTTGGCGGCCGCTATGAGGTGATGCACCACAGCGCCTTTCTCGACGAACTGGCGGCCGACGGACGCCTCGCCCTCGCCGCCGCGCCGGCGGGACGCCTCGCCTATCACGATCCCTGCTATCTCGGCCGCTACAATGGCGAGACCGACGCGCCGCGCCGCCTGCTCGACCGCCTCGGGCTGGAACGCGTCGAGATGGAGCGCCACGGCAAGCGTGCCATGTGCTGTGGCGGCGGTGGCGGCGCGCCGGTGAGCGATGTCGCCGGCGAGCGTCGTATCCCGGATCTGCGCATGGCGCAGGCGCGGGCGGTGGGCGCCACCACGGTGGCGGTCGCCTGTCCGCAATGCGCCGCCATGCTGGAGGGCGTCACCGGCGACGTGGCACAGGTGCGCGATCTCGCCGAGCTGGTGCTCGCCGCTGTCGAGGCCGCGCCGGTCGCTCAGGGAGCGGCGCGATGAGCCGGACACGCCGCGACCCGCGCGAGGAGCGCGAGGTTCGCCGCCTTGCCGGCAGCGCCCGGCCGCGCTGGCGCCTCGACCTGCCGCCTTCTGTCGGCCGCCTCAGGCGCGACCCGCGCCGGGAAGCCGAAGCCGCGCGGGTCCCCGGCGCGGCGCGGCTGCGGCTCGACCGCTCGGGCCGGGCTGCCGGCCCCCTGGCAGCTCCGCCCCTCGCGGCCGAGCCGCTCGTCGCACCCACCATCCGGATCATCGAGGCCCCCGCTTTCCTCATCGCCGTGGTGCCCGACGCTCCCGGAGGCCGGCTTACCCCGCTCGACCGCCAGTTGCTCGGCACCGCCCGCCTGCTCGCCGATGCCGGCGGCGGCGCGGTGCTGACCCTGACCTTCGGCGCGGTCGACGGTCTCGGCACCGCCGGCGTCGACCGCACGGTTGCGCTCACCGCGCCGGCCAGCGGCGATCCCGCCATGCGCATGGGCGCCCTCGCCGCCCTGTTCGCGGCCCTGCAACCGCGTCATATGCTGTTTCCCGAAAGCGCGGCCGGCGGCGATCTCGCCCGCCGCCTTGCCGCTCGCATCGGCGAAACGCTGTTTACCGGCGCCGAAAGCCTCACCGCCAGGCTCGCCACAAGGCCGGCCGGCAATCGCCATGTCGAGCAGCGCACCGCGCCGCCGCGCCTCGTGACACTGGCTCCGGACGCCCAGCTGCCGCACACCGGCCCCGCCCATGAAGCGCGTCGGCTGGAGCCGCCGGAGATCGCCCCGACACCCGCGCATGAAGCGATCCTGTCGGTCGAAGACCTGCCGGTCGCCGCCGACGCGCTGCCATTGGCGGAAGCGGATTTCGTGGTCTCGGCCGGCAGCGGCGTGACCGATTTCGAGCTGTTCCGCGAGCTCGCCCGGGCGCTGGGCGCCACGCCGGGAGCCAGCCGCATGGTGTGCGATGCCGGTCTGATGCCACGCGCCGCCCAGGTCGGCGCCTCCGGTACGGTGCTGGAAGCCGCCTGCTATCTCGCGCTCGGTATTTCCGGCGCGCCGCAGCATTTGCAGGGCGTCGCCCGCTGCGAGCACGTGGTGGCCGTCAATACCGACCTGCATGCCGCCATGGTCGAGCGCGCCGGCCTCGCGATCATCGCCGATGCCCAGCAGGTGATGCCGGCACTGATCGCCGCGCTGAAGGCGGAGGGCCGGCAATGAAGACGCTGGTGCTGCTGTCCGATGCTCGCCACCCGGTCTCCGGCCGCCCGGCACCGGCGCCGACTGAACTGCAAGCCATCAACCTCGCCCGCAGCCTCGCCGACGAGGTGACCGGCCTGCATGCCGGGCCGGACGCCGAGGCGGCACGCGGCGCGCTGGGCCACGGCCTCGCGCGGCTCGAGCACCGCAAAATCCTCGCCGGACACGACCCGCTACCCAGCCTCGTCGCCGCCATCGGCACCGAGGCGCCCGACCTCGTCCTTGCCGGCCGGCGCGCCGGCGCCGGGGACCAGACCGGCCTGCTGCCCTACCGCCTCGCCGAGGCACTCGGCTGGCCGATCGTCGCCGATGCCGTCGCCCTTGCGGTGGAAGGTGGCGTGCTGGAGGTGATCCAGGCGTTGCCCAAGGGCGCTCGTCGCCGCTGGCGGCTGCGGCTGCCGGCGGTCGTCACCGTGCATCCGGCCGCCCCGGCGGCGGCGAGCTTCGCCCTCGGCGCCGCGCGCGAGGGACAGGTCGAGACAGCCATCGGTATCCCCGCCCCGCCCGACGAGCCGGCGATGGAGGAACGTCCCTATCGTCCCCGTCCCCGCCTCATCGCCTCGGCGGCGGCCGGCGCCGGTGCCGCCGAGCGGCTGAGGGCAGCGACGCAGGCGGCCGGTCCCGGCGGGCGGGTGATGGTCGATCCCTCGCCCGAGGAGGCCGCGCAGGCGATCCTCAACCATCTGCGCGCCATCGGTATCTTGAAGCCGGCGGCCGGCGGCTGAACCTCAGCGCTGGGCGTGCTGCCAGTTCGCCGCCTTGTAATAGGGCGCATTGGAGGGGGCGAGCGCCGGCCGGCCGAGAATGTGGTCGGCCGCCTTCTCCGCCAGCATGATGGTCGGCGCGTTGAGATTGCCGGTGGTCACCGAGGGCATGATCGAGGAATCGACCACCCGCAGCCCCTCGACGCCGATCACCCGCGCCTGCGGATCGACCACCGCCATCGGGTCGGCAGGCGCGCCCATCTTGCAGGTGCAGGAGGGGTGATAGGCACTCTCCACCTTGTCGCGGATGAAGGCGTCGATGGCCTCATCGTCCACCACATCGGCCCCCGGCTGGATCTCGCGACCGCGATAGGGATCGAACGCCTTCTGGGCGAAGATCTCGCGGGTGAGCCGCACGCAGGCGCGCATCTCCGTCCAGTCGTCCGGGTGGCTCATATAGTTGAAGAATAGGCGCGGCTTCTCCGCCGGGTCCGCCGACCGCAGGCGCACCCAGCCGCGGCTCTTGGAGCGCATCGGCCCGACATGCGCCTGGAAACCATGCTCGGAGGCCAGCCCCTGGCCGTCATAGGTCACGGCGAGCGGCAGGAAGTGATACTGGACGTCGGGATAGGCCACCCCCGGCCGCGAGCGGATGAAACCGCAGCTCTCGAAGTGATTGGTCGCGCCCAGCCCGTCCTTGCGCAGCAGCCAGCGCAGGCCGATGCCCGCGCGGGCCGCCAGCCCCATGGAGGAATACAGCGTGATCGGCTGCTTGCAGGCGACCTGGAAATAGAATTCGAGGTGGTCCTGCAGGTTTTCGCCCACCCCCGCCCGGTCGGCGACCACCTCGATGCCATGTCCGCGCAATTCAGCACCCGGCCCGACGCCAGAAAGCTTCAAGAGTTGCGGCGAGTTGACCGGCCCGCCGGCGAGGATCACCTCGCGCGCCGCCTTCGCCTGCCGGCGCACGTCGCCCTGCTCATAGGCGACGCCGATGGCGCGGCGCCCCTCGAACAGCACCCGCGTCACCCGCGCATGGGTCTCGACCTTGAGGTTCGCCCGCTGCATCGCCGGGCGCAGATAGGCTTTGGCGGCGGACCAGCGCACGCCGTCCTTCACCGTCATGTCCATGCGCCCGAAGCCTTCCTGGGCGTAGCCGTTGATGTCCTCGCTCGCCGGATAGCCGGCCTCGAGCGCCGCGTCGATGAAGGCGTGGTGCAGCGGGTTGGCGAGGCTGCCATAGCGGGTGGCGAGCGGCCCCTCGCTCCCACGATAGGCGTCGCCCCCCTCCTGCCGGCTCTCGGCGCGCCGGAAATAGGGCAGCACATCGGCATAGGACCAGCCCTGCGCGCCCTGCTCCTGCCAGCCGTCGAAATCGGCGGGGTTGCCGCGGACATACACCATGCCGTTGATGGAGGAGGAGCCCCCCAGCACCTTGCCGCGCGGGCAGTGCATCCGCCGCCCGCCGAGGCCGGGCTCGGGCTCGCTCTCATACATCCAACTGTAGCGCGGCATGTTCATCGGAATGGACAGCGCGCTCGGCATCTGGATGAAGATCGAGCGGTCGGAGCCGCCGAACTCAAGCACCAGCACCCGGTTCTCGCCGCTGGCGGTGAGCCGGTCGGCCAGCACGCAACCGGCCGAACCGGCGCCGACGATGATGTAGTCGAACTCCTGGTCGAACCCGTCCGCCGTGCCAGCCATCAATAGGGGGCCTCCACCGGGCCAAGATTGACGTAGACGCTCTTCAATTGGGTGTAGTGCTCGATCGCCGCCTTGCCGTTCTCGCGGCCGAGACCGGATTGCTTGACGCCGCCGAAGGGCAGCTCGATCGGCGTGACATTGTAGTGGTTGATCCAGCAGGTGCCCGCTTCCAGCCGGGCGATCACCCGGTGGGCGCGGGCGAGATCGCGGGTGAACACGCCGGCGGCCAGCCCGAACCGCGTGTCGTTGGCGCGCGCGATCACCTCGCTCTCGTCCTCGAAGGACAGCACCGCCATCACTGGGCCGAAGATCTCCTCGCGCACGATGGCCATGTCGTCGCGGCAGCCGTCGAACACCGTCGGCGCGACGAAGCAGCCGCGATCGAGCCCGCCCTTTGTTACCCGGTATCCGCCGGTGAGCAGCCGCGCCCCGCCGGCCCGGCCGCGCGCGATGTAGGAGAGCACCTTCTCCATGTGTGGCGGCGAGATCAGCGCACCGACCTGCGTCGCCGGATCGAGCGGATCGCCGACCACCATCTTCTCGACGCGGGCGACCAGCTTTTCGAGAAACGCCGCCCGCACGCCTTCCTGCACGAAGACACGGGTGCCGTTGGAACACACCTCGCCGGCCGAATAGAAATTGGCGAGCAGCGCGCCCGAGACGGCGTCCTCGAGGTCGGCATCCTCGAACACGATCAAAGGCGACTTGCCGCCGAGCTCCAGCGTCACCTGCTTCAACGTGGCGCTGGCATCGGCCATCACCTTCTTGCCGGTGCCGACCTCCCCGGTGAGCGACACCTTGGGGATGGCGGGATGGCGGGTGAGCAGCCGCCCGGTCTCGGCGAAGCCCTGCACCACCTGGAACACGCCCTCGGGCACGCCGGCCTCGCGCATGATCTCCATGAGCTTCACGGCGGTGAGCGGAGTGAGCTCGGCCGGCTTGAAGATCATCGCATTGCCGCAGGCGAGCGCCGGTGCCGCCTTCCAGCAGGCGATCTGCAGCGGGTAGTTCCAGGCGCCGATGCCGGCGACGACGCCCAGCGGCTCGCGCCGCGTATAGCCGAAGGCAACGGGGCCGAGGTCGACATGCTCGCCGGTAAGCGTGGCGGCGAGGCCGGCATAGTAATCGAGGCAATCGGCGCCGGAGAGCACGTCGACGACGCCGGTTTCCTGGATCGGCTTGCCGGTATCGAGGGTCTCCAGCCGGGCGAGTTCGTCATTGCGGCTGCGCAGGATATCGGCGACGCGCTTAAGGGTGCGCCCGCGCTCGGCGCCGGTCATCGCCGCCCAGTCCTTCTGGCCCTTGCGGGCGGCGGCAACCGCCGCCTCGACCTCGGCCTCGCCGTCGATGGCGATCTCGGCCAGCACCTCGCCAGTCGCCGGATTGACGGTCTCGAAATGCCGCGCCCGCCGAACCGCCGGCCCGCCGGCGGGCGCGGCACAGGGCGTTGCGGCGATCTGCGCATCGACGAAGGCCGACGCGATGGCCCGGGCCGAAGCCGAATCCGTCTCGCCGGTGGCGGACAGAGTGGAGCGCAGCCACAGGCCGTCGATGATCGCCGCCACCGCGATGGCGATGCGGTCGGCCTCCTCCTCGCGCACCAGCGGACGCACCGCATGGCGCAGATTGGAGCGCATGCGCGACTGGTAGACCTTCTGCACCCGCCGCAGCCGCTCGGAATGCAGCGCCTGCCCCCAGAAGGCCAGCCAGACGCTGCTGCTCGGCTTGCCGAATTCCTCGGGGGCCAGATTGGCCTCGATCACCGCCTCCACCCGCTCGCGCGGCGAGGCGGCGGCGGCGAGGCGCTGCGCCGTGCCTCGCGCGACGCGCGCGGCTAGGAAGCGCAGCGTCGCCTCCAGCAGCCCGTCCTTGTCGCCGAAATAATGGGCGACCAGCCCCGGCGAGACGCCGGCGCGCCCGGCGATCTGCGCCAGCGTCGAGGCGTTGAAGCCAATCTCGGCGAGCGAATCGATGGTCGCCTCGATAAGCTGCTGGCGGCGGACCTCCTCGCTTTCGCGCCGTCGTCCACCGGTGGCGGCGGCTTCGTCCTGGCGAGCGTGGTTGTCCATGCGCGATCTCCATCGGGTCGATTATTGATCGCTCATATAATAACCGAGCCGACAGGCGATGTCGAACCCTCGAATTCTGTGCAACGCACCAGAAGGGAGCGATGAGCCGCCTGAAATCGCCGCTGCTGAAATCCCGTTCAACGGCACGATTTCAGCGTCGAAAAATTACGCATGACAAACGGACGAATTCGTTATTGAATTGTCATTCAAAAGAGCCGCAAGCGGCCGGGATGCATAGACCACTTCTTCCGGATAGACTGCCGGAAGCAAGACACTGGACCGTCGAGCATGCCGCCCGCGCGCCGCTTTTCATCGACGCGCCCAATGACGAGCGGCAGCCCGCCGGCCAGTTCCTTGACATAATGGGAACAGCGAAAGATGCGCAGCCTCTCCACCTTCGCCACCGTGCTTCTCGGCCTCACCGTCCTTGCCGCCCCGGCCGCCTGGCAGGGCGCGCAGGCCGCCGAGCCGGCCGCCTGCAAGGCGGTCAAATTCGCCGATGTCGGCTGGACCGACATCACCGCCACCACCGCCATCACCTCCGCCATCCTCGAAGCGCTCGGCTATGCGCCGAAGACGCAGGTGCTGTCGGTGCCTGTCACCTACAAGTCGATGCAGACCAAGGACATCGACGTCTTCCTCGGCAACTGGATGCCGACCATGGAAGCCGATCTGAAGCCCTATCGCGACGACAAGACCGTCGACGTCATCGGCGTCAACCTCGAGGGAGCGAAGTACACGCTCGCCGTCCCCGCCTATCTCTATGATGAAGGCCTGAAGTCCTTTGCCGACATCGCCAAGTTCAAGGACAAGCTCGGCGGCAAGATCTACGGCATCGAGCCGGGCAATGACGGCAACCGGCTGATCCTCGACATGATCAAGGACGACAAGTTCGGGTTGAAGGGCTTCGATCTCGTCGAATCCAGCGAGCAGGGCATGCTGGCGCAGGTCGAGCGCGCCACCAAGCGCAAAGAGCCGGTCGTCTTCCTCGGCTGGGAGCCGCACCCGATGAACTCGAAGTTCCCGCTGAAATATCTCGACGGCGGCGACGAGGTCTTCGGCCCGAACTATGGCGGCGCCACCGTCTACACCAATACGCGGGCCGGCTATGCCGCCGACTGTCCGAATGTCGGCGCGCTGATCAAGAACCTGAAGTTCTCGCTCGGCGACGAGAACGTGGTGATGGGCTACATCCTGTTCGACGGCACGGAGCCGGGTGCCGCCGCCAAGAAGTGGCTGAAGGACAACCCGTCCATCTGGCAGCCCTGGCTCGCCGGCGTGACCACGATCGACGGCCAGCCGGCCGTGCCGGCGGTCAAGAAGAGCCTGGGCCTCTAATCGGCCTCACGACCCGCGACCCACCTCCTCCGTAGCCGCGGAGGAGGGTCCCCGTCCGCAGACCGACCGGCCAAGGCGTCCCGGCGCCTGAGCGCGCCTGAGGTGCGTCCATGGAGAGCGCCCATGTTTGACTGGCCCATCTATGACTGGCTGACCGCGCACAAGATCCCGCTTGGGCTGTGGCTGAAGAACGCCGTCGACCTGCTCACCGAGCATGGGGAAAGCGTGTTCGACTTCATCTCGCTGGTGCTCGGCTCTCTGATCGCAGGTCTCACCAGCGCTCTGCTCTTCGTGCCGCCGCTGCTGCTGATCGCGCTGTTCGCGCTCGGCGCCTGGCTGGTGCACCGCTCGGTCGGGCTGGTGGTCTTCATCGTCGGCGCGCTGCTGCTGGTCGCCAATCTCGGCTACTGGCAGGCCACCATGGAGACCCTGTCGCTGGTGCTCTGCGCCACGCTGGTCTGCGTGGTGGTGGGGGTGCCGGTCGGCATCGCCGCCGCCCACCGGCCCTGGCTCTATGCCGCGCTGCATCCCGTTCTCGACCTGATGCAAACCATTCCCACCTTCGTCTATCTCATCCCGACGCTGGTGCTGTTTGGCCTCGGCGTGGTGCCGGGACTGATCTCGACGGTGATCTTCGCCATTCCGGCGCCGATCCGCCTCACCCATCTCGGCATTTCCTCGGTGCCGGCCAATCTCTACGAGGCCGGCAAGGCCTTCGGCGCCACGCGCACGCAGATGCTGTGGAAGATCGAGCTGCCCTATGCGCTGCCGACCATCATGGCCGGCGTCACCCAGTGCATCATGCTGAGCCTGTCCATGGTGGTGATCGCCGCCCTTGTGGGCGCCGACGGCCTCGGCAAGCCGGTGGTGCGGGCGCTGAACTCGGTCAACATCGCCATGGGCTTCGAGGCCGGCCTCGCCATCGTCGTGCTCGCCATCGTGCTGGACCGCGTCTGCAAGCGGCCGCACCGGCGCAAGGGGTAGGAGGACGCGCCATGCCCGCCGTCGAATTCCGCCATGTCGACATCGTCTTCGGCTCCGACCAACAGGGCGCGCTCAAGCTGATCGACGAAGGCCGCACCCGCGAGGAGATCCTCGGCAAGACCGGCGCCGTGCTCGGCGCCGCCGACGTCAATCTCGCCGTGGAGCGCGGCGAGATCTGCGTGCTGATGGGGCTGTCCGGCTCGGGCAAGTCCACCATCCTGCGCGCGGTGAACCGGCTCAACGAGGTGGCCCGCGGCGAGGTGATCGTCGAACATCGCGGCCAGCCGGTCGACGTCGCCCGCTGCAACGAGGCGACGTTGCGCGAATTGCGCATGCACACCGTCTCCATGGTGTTCCAGCAATTCGGCCTGCTGCCCTGGCGCACCGTGCGCGACAATGTCGGCTTCGGGCTGGAACTGCGCGGCATGGGCGCCGCCGAGCGCAATCGCATCGTCGACGAGAAGCTCGCCATGGTCGGGCTGAGCAACTGGGCCGGCAAGTTCACCCACGAGCTGTCCGGCGGCATGCAGCAGCGCGTCGGCCTCGCCCGCGCCTTCGCCACCGACGCCGACATCCTTTTGATGGACGAGCCCTTCTCGGCGCTCGACCCGCTGATCCGCGACAAGCTGCAGGACGAACTGCTCGACCTGCAGCGGCGCATCCACAAGACCATCGTCTTCGTCAGCCACGACCTCGACGAGGCGCTGAAGCTCGGCAACAAGATCGCCATCATGGAGGGCGGGCGCATCGTGCAGGCCGGCACGGCGGAGGACATTCTGCTGCGGCCGGCCAATGCGTATGTCGCCGAATTCGTGAAGCACATGAACCCACTCAACGTGCTGCGCGGCACCGCGGTGATGCGCCCGGCAGCCACGCTGCCGCGTGAAGGGGCGAAGGTCATCCTGGATGGCGCCGCCGGCCGGATCCGCCTGCGGGTCGATGAGGAGAACCGCCCGGTCGGCCTGGAACTCGATGGCCGCGAGGGGCGCCTCGCCATCGCCGATGGCGAAGCCGGGCACATCGACGACGAGGCGGCGCGGCTGTGCGACGGCATCGTCGCGCCGGTCGATCTCAAGCTGAAGGCCGCCATCGAGCTGAAGCAGCACACCGCCTTGCCGATCTTGCTGGTGGACAATCTCGGCCGGCTCGCCGGCCTGTGCGACGATGACGAGATCTATCGCGGACTACTTCGCCGCATCGGCAATTGAGCGTTCAGCCCGCCTTTCCCTCTCCCCGTCGGGGAGAGGGAAAGGCGCAGCGGGTCAGTGTGGGGCCACGCCATTGCGGAGCGAAGAAGGCCCCCTCACTCCAGCCTTCTCCTCAACGGGAAAAGGGAAGCTCTCCCTTCACGGGATAGGTCGGCAACTGCGTGACGGACTCTGAGGTGGTCAGGAGGCGGACAGCACTCAGGCCGCCGCCACCGTCACCGCCTCAACGACGTCGTTCACCACCGCCTCGACGAGGTCGCGGTCATCACCTTCGCCCATGACGCGGATCACCGGCTCGGTGCCGGACGGACGGATCAGCAGGCGACCATGGCTGTTGAGCTTGAGCTCGGCGGCAGCGATCGCCTTCTGCACGCTGTCCGCCTCCAGCGGCCGGCCGGCCTTGTAGCGGACATTCTTGAGGATCTGCGGCAGCGGCTCGAAGCGATGGCAGGCTTCGGAAACCGGCCGCCCCAGCCGCTGCACGACTGCCAGCACCTGCAGCGCCGCCACCAGGCCATCGCCGGTGGTAGAATAGTCGGAGAGGATGATGTGGCCGGACTGCTCGCCACCGACATTGAAGCCATGGGTCCGCATATGCTCGAGCACATAGCGGTCGCCGACCGCGGTGCGCTCCAGCGACAGCCCGAGCGACTGGAAATACCGCTCCAGGCCGAGATTGGACATCACCGTGGCGACGACGCCGTCGCGCGACAGGCGGCCATCTTCCTTGAAGCTCGCGGCGACCACTGCCATCAGCTGGTCGCCATCGACCAGATGGCCCTTCTCGTCGACGATCAGCACCCGGTCGGCGTCACCATCGAGCGCGATGCCGATATCGGCGCGCACTTCGCGCACCTTGGCCATGAGCGCTTCCGGCGAGGTGGAGCCGACCTCGCGGTTGATGTTGAAGCCGTCCGGCTTGTCGCCGATCGTCACCACGTCGCAGCCGAGCTCCCACAGCGCTTCGGGAGCGACGCGATAGGCCGCGCCATTGGCGCAGTCCACCACCACCCGGATGCCGTCGAACGACTGGTTGCGCGGCAGAGTGCGCTTGGCGAATTCGATATAGCGGGCGTGCACGCTCTCGATGCGCTTGGCGCGACCGATATTGGTCGGCGTCGCCAGCTTGGCCGACATGTCGCCGCTCAGCAGTTCCTCGATCTCCGCCTCGATGGCATCGGAGAGCTTGTAGCCGTCAGGACCGAACAGCTTGATGCCGTTATCGTCGAAAGGATTGTGCGACGCCGAGATCATCACGCCGAGATCGGCGCGCATGGAATGGGTCAACATGGCGACGGCCGGCGTCGGCATCGGGCCGAGCAGCAGCACGTCCATGCCGACCGAGGTGAAGCCGGCCACCAGGGCGTTCTCGATCATGTAGCCGGACAGGCGGGTATCCTTGCCAATGACCACGCGATGGCGGTGCTCGCCGCGCTGGAACACCAGACCGGCGGCCATGCCGACATGCAGGGCAAGCTCCGGAGTAATGACGCCGTTCGCCCGGCCGCGAATGCCGTCGGTCCCGAAATATTTGCGCGTCATCGAAGGTCTCCGGCCGGCCGGGAAGCGCGCTGTTCGCGCGTGCGCCCGTCAAACATACGTAGAGGGATTCGCTTACGCGCTCCCTTCATTGTTCCCATGTATCATTCAACATGGCTGAAGAGGCTTCACAAAGTGTAAGCGTTTCTTTCGCTGACAAATACCCGCAATGCGGCGCCTTTCAGGCGCGCCGACGATCCTCGCAAACAAAAACCCCGGCGCGAGGCCGGGGTTTTCCGAGAGAGAGAACAGGCGAAGACGACCAGACCTGCGGGCGATCAGGCCTGCGGCTGCGGCTCCATGCCGGCGTCGGGACGCGGCGGCCGGTTCTTGCCGGCGCTCGGCACCACCGAACCGCGCACATTGGCCGGCTCGATCGTGGTGTCGCGCACCGGCGGATGACCGTCGAGCAGGTTGACGATCTCGTCGCCCGACAGCGTCTCGTATTCCAGGAGCCCCCGGGCGAGCGCTTCGAGCTGTTCCTTGTTCTCGGTCAGGATCCGCGTCGCCTCGACATAACCCTCGTCGACCAAGCGGCGCACTTCGCTGTCGATGGTCTGCGCGGTGGCCTCGGAGACGTTCTGCTGGCGCTGCATCGACATGCCGAGGAACACCTCGTCATTGTTCTCGCCATACGCGACCTGGCCGAGCTTGTCCGAGAAGCCCCAGCGCGTAACCATCATGCGGGCGAGGCGGGTGGCCTGCTCGATGTCGGACGCGGCGCCGGAGGTGACCTTGTCATGGCCGAAGATCAGCTCTTCCGCCACACGGCCGCCCATCATGATGGCGAGGCGCGAGGTCATCTGCTCGTAGGACATGCTGAGCTTGTCGCGCTCCGGCAGCTGCATCACCATGCCCAGCGCGCGACCGCGCGGGATGATGGTCGCCTTGTGCACCGGATCGGTCGCCGGCACCTTGAGCGCCACGATGGCATGGCCACCCTCGTGATAGGCGGTCAGCATCTTCTCGTCCTCGGTCATGACGAGCGAGCGACGCTCGGCACCCATCATCACCTTGTCCTTGGCGTCCTCGAAGTCGCTCATCGTCACCATGCGCTTGTTGCGCCGGGCGGCCATGAGCGCGGCCTCGTTGCAGAGATTGGCAAGGTCGGCACCGGAGAAGCCGGGGGTTCCGCGGGCGATCACCTTCAGGTTGACGTCCGGAGCCACCGGGATCTTGCGGGCATGCACCTTGAGGATCTGCTCGCGGCCGACCACGTCGGGGTTCGGCACGATGACCTGGCGGTCGAAGCGGCCTGGACGCAGCAGCGCCGGATCGAGCACGTCCGGACGGTTGGTCGCGGCGATCAGGATGATGCCCTCATTGGCCTCGAAGCCGTCCATCTCGACCAGCAGCTGGTTCAGCGTCTGCTCGCGCTCGTCATTGCCGCCGCCGAGACCGGCACCGCGATGACGGCCGACCGCGTCGATTTCGTCGATGAAGATGATGCACGGCGCGTTCTTCTTCGCCTGCTCGAACATGTCGCGCACGCGGGAGGCGCCGACGCCGACAAACATCTCGACGAAGTCGGAACCCGAAATGGTGAAGAACGGCACATTGGCTTCGCCGGCGATGGCACGGGCAAGCAGCGTCTTACCGGTGCCGGGCGGGCCGACCAGCAGCACGCCGCGCGGGATGCGCCCGCCGAGCCGCTGGAACTTCTGCGGGTCGCGCAGGAATTCCACGATCTCGGTGAGGTCGCTCTTCGCCTCGTCGATACCGGCGACGTCCTCGAAGGTGACACGGCCATGCGCCTCGGTCAGCAGCTTGGCGCGGCTCTTGCCGAAGCCCATCGCCTTGCCGCCGGCACCCTGCATCTGACGGGACAAGAAGATCCACACGCCGATCAGGGCGATGAAGGGCAGCCAGGAAATCAGCAGGCTGACGAACCACGGCACGTTGTCGGTCAGCGGCTTCGCCGTGATCGACACGCCCTTGCCGTAGAGGCGCTGCACCAGCGAGGGATCGTTGGGCGAATAGGTCTGGAAGGTGCGCCCGTCGGTGAAGGTGCCGGAGATCTCCGGCCCCTGGATGACGACGTCGCGCACGCGGCCCTGATCCACCTCGTTGAGGAGCTGGGAGAAGCTGATGTCGTTCGCGGCCTGACGCTGCGCCGGATTCTGGAACAGCGAGAAGAGCGCCAGCAGCAGGAGAACGATGATCACCCAGAGGGCGAAATTCCGAATATTGGCGTTCATCATGGTCCTTTCGACGCCGGTTCATGCCCGGCGTTGGGTGCCGCCGGCGCTGGCGGCCCTCCCTTTATCGTATCGTAATTTAGGTCCGGCCTTGATCCTTGCCAAGATGCACAGCCGAAACCTCCTGCGCCCCTCCATGCAAATTCACGTCAGCGAGAGCGGCGACACGCCTGCGGGCAGGCGCCGGGACGAAGATCACCGTCCTTGATGTCGCACGCAGAAGCGTGCCGGCCAGCGTACGCGCGCCAGTGCCGCCGGTACGGATCCATTCATGCAGAGCCTCAAGCTTGCCCAGCTCGGGCACCCCTTCGGTGCCGAGCGCGCGGACCGCACGTCCCAGCAGCCGCAGACCAACCTCCTCGGGCAGATCGAGAAAAGCCGCACGCGGCAGCCGATAGGCGCCGGGCGACGTTACGTCAAGCAACTCCGACGCGGCATGGCTCACCATGGCCTCCAGCGCCGCATCGGCACGGGCGGCCCTCTCGGCAAGGCGCGCCAGACGTTCGGCCCCCAGCCCTTCCCTCTCCAGCAGCGGCATCAGCAGACGCAGCCGGGCGCGGGCGAATCGCGTGTCGCGGTTGGAGGGATCTTCCACGAAGCCGACCCCGGCCCGATCGCAGACGGCGATAAGTTCGGCCTTGCGCACCCCGAGCAGTGGCCGCAGCAGAGCGACGCCCTCCAGCGGGCGCTCGGTCGCCATACCGGCCAAGCCGGAAATGCCGGAGCCGCGCATCAGTCGGAACAACACGGTCTCCGCCTGATCGTCGAGCGTATGGGCGGTGACGATCCCGGTCGCCCCGATGGCCTCCGCATGGCGGGCCAGCACCGCATAGCGGGCTTCGCGTGCAGCCTCCTGCAAACCGCGCATGGTCAGTGGCATCCCGAGTTGCAGCACCTCATGCGCCAGGCCAAGGTCGATCGCCAGGCGGCCTACCGCAGCGGCCTCCGCCGCGGCCTCAGGGCGTAGGCCGTGATCGACGCTGGCCACGCACAGCCTCGGGCCCTCGGCTCGCACCCGGCGCCACTGCCGCGCCAGCAGCATCAGCGCGGTAGAGTCCGGTCCACCCGAAACGGCGAGAAGCACCGTGCGATGGGCCAGAAGCCCCGAGAACAGTCGTTCCAGTCGATCGGCGCTCCACGCCGCGTCGGAAGATAAGTCGGGGAGCGATCCGTCGTCAGCAACCGGCACGCTTCTGCTCCCGCTCCACTCCCTGCTTGATGGAAGCGGAAGCACGCGGGTACTTGTTGTTGACGGCGTTGAGGGTCGCGCAGGCCGCATCCTTCTCACCGATCGCGGCCAGCGACTGCCCGAGACGCAGCAGCGCGTCCGGCGCCTTGACCGCATTGGGATAATCGGCGGACACCTTCAGGTAGCTCTGCGCCGCTTCCTTGTAAGCCTGTCGCGAATAGTCCGACTCGCCAAGGCCGAAATAGACGTCCGGCAGCAGCCGGTCATTGGGATATTGCTGCACGAAGCTCTTGAAGGTCTGCGAGGCGAGTGCGTAGTCCTGCCGCTGCATGTAGCCGACGCCGAGATCGTAGAGATCCTTGGGGCTGTTGGTCGGCGGCAACGTCGTCGCACCGCCACCGGCGACCGCGCCCGACAAGGTGCCGAGATCCATCGGCGCGGCGCCGGCACCGCCCGCCGCCGGAGACGGCCCGGCCCCAAGCGGACGCGGCGCCCCCGGCGCCGCCGACTGCTGCGAGGGGTCGAAGGCATCGGAGCGACGCCCCGGCTGCGCAGCCGGGCCGGCCGGGGGCTCGGCAGATGGCGCACGCGCGGGCGCGCCGCCGCCCATGCGCATGTCGAGCTGTTCCTGGAGATGCTTGACCTGCGTCTCCAGCTGCTGATTGCGGTATTGCAGCTGCTCGATCATGCCGGTCATCTGCCGCAACTGGTTCTCGATACGGTCGATGCGCACCGAGGTGCCATCATCGGGCGCCTCCGCCGGCGCGGCCTGCTGGTTGTTCGGGCGCACCTGTCCCGGCGGCCGGAAGATGTTCCCGAAGAAATTGTTATCCGCCTGTGCGAAGGCGGTATCGGCAGCCGGAACCGCCGAGATCAGAGCGACACAGGTGAGGGCGACGGACAAGCGCGCGGCGAACGGATTCATGGCGAACGGTACAGGCCTCAATGTCACGCGGCGCGGGCCGGGAAGCACCGCGTCATACCATTTGAACATACCGGCTCGATCGCGTCCAAAGTTTGACCTGTCGCCAGCCCTTGAACGCAAAACAAAACCCGGCCGGAGCAGTGCGCCGGCCGGGTTTGAAACAGCCGAGAAATGCGCGGATCACGAACCCGTGGCGTTCAGCACGGTGACGGCGCGCCGGTTCTGCGACCAGCAGGAAATGTCGTTGCATACCGCCACCGGGCGCTCCTTGCCGTAGGAGATGGTGCGCATGCGGTTGCCGTCGATGCCACGGCTCGCGAGATAGTCGCGCACGCTCTGGGCGCGGCGGGCGCCGAGCGCGATGTTGTATTCGCGGGTGCCGCGCTCGTCGGCATGGCCTTCGATGGTGAAGGTATAGCGGCCATAGGCCTGCAGCCACTGGGCCTGCTTGTCCAGCGTGGCGCGCGCCTGCGGCGTCAGATCGGTCTGGTCGCTCTCGAAGAACACGCGATCGCCGACCGACACGATGAACTCCTGCGGGCTGCCGGCCGGCGCGGAGCCGAGCTGGCCCATGCCGGGGCCACCCTGCCCGTCCATCGGGTTCTTGGCGCAGGCGGCCGCAAGCATAGCGAGACCGACGACAAGGGCGAGACGCGCCCCGCCGATATGGCGCAACATACGGATCATTCCGCTCAACTCCTCAATCCCCACGACCGGGGCGAACCCGATCTAGCACTCATCTGGTTAATCGAAGGTTCCGTCAACCTTTACGAAACCTTGCGGGAAACGGCAAAATCGGACGGATCATCGAAACCGTCCATTATCGTAAATCACGCCTTAACGCCGCAGCCAGCTGCCGGCACCCGCTCACGAACGCAGCGGCGACCACGCGGGGTCGGACGCATAGCTCGGGGTGGGAATGCGCTGCTCGTTATAGCCGGTGATGTCGACCGAATAGAGCTGCGGACCCGCCGCCCCAGCGGGATCGCGGAAGAACATGATCACCCGCCCGTTGGGCGCGAAGGTCGGCCCCTCATTGTGATAGCCCTCGGTCAGGATACGCTCGCCCGACCCGTCGGGACGCATCACGCCGATGGCGAAATGGCCACCGCCCTGCTTGGTGAAAGCGATCACGTCGCCGCGCGGCGACCACACCGGCGTCGAGTAACGTCCCTCGCCGAACGAAATCCGGTGCTGGTTCGAGCCATCCGGGTTCATGATGTAGATCTGCGACGTGCCGCCCCGATCGCTCTCGAAGCAGATCTGCGAGCCGTCCGGCGAGTAGCACGGAGCGGTATCGATCGCCGAGGTGTCGGTGAGCCGCGTCGTCGCCTTGGAACGCAGATCCATGACGAAGATGTTGGAGTTGCCGCCCTGCTGAAGCGACAGGATCACCCGCTGCCCATCCGGCGCGAAGCGCGGCGAGAAGCTCATATTCGGGAAGTTTCCGACCACCTCGCGCTGGCCGTTCTCGATGTTGAGCAGATAGACGCGCGGCTCGGCGCGGCCATAGCTCATATAGGTGATTTCCTGGCTGGTCGGCGAGAAACGCGGCGTCAGCACGAGGTCGTCGCCGCGCGTGAGATAGGTCACGTTGGCGCCGTCCTGGTCCATGATGGCGAGGCGCTTGATGCGCTTTTCCTTCGCGCCGCTTTCGTCGACGAAGACGATGCGGGTGTCGAAATAGCCCTTCTCGCCGGTCAGCCGCTCATAAATGGCGTCGGCGATGATATGGGCGACGCGGCGCCAGTTCTCCGGCTGGGTGAAATATTGCTGGCCGATCAGCTGCTGGCCGGCGAACACGTCCCACAGGCGGAATTCGGCCTTCACCCGCCCGTCGGGCTGGCGCGTCATGCGCCCGGTCACCAGCGCCTGCGCGTTGATCACCCGCCAGTCCTGGAAGCGCGGCGAGGCGTCCGGGTTGGTGATCTTCTCGACGAAGGCGGCCGGATCGAGCGGCGCGAACAGGCCGGAACGGCGCAGATCGGCAGTGATGATCTGGGTGACGCCCTTGCCCGCCTCGGCGTCCTGCGGACTGCCGCCGCCGACGAACTCGGTGATGGCGATCGGCAGCGGCTGCACGGAGCCGGAGGTGACGTCGAGACGCAGTGCCGCCTGGCTGCGGCTGGGCAGCAGCAGCCCTCCTCCGAGCGCGGCCATGCCGGTCACCACGGACCGCCGACCGATGAGACCGTAACCTTCCGTATTCTTGTACGTCATCATTAAATCTCGACCTCGGACGAACGGTCCCATCAGTAGTTCAGCATGGACGGATTGAAGTCGACCGTCAGGTCCCGCCAGGTGTCATATTTCTCGGGGCGTAGCATCGGGAACGGGTTGTCCTGATGGGCGGCGAGGTTGACGGCGCGCATCGCCGTCTCCTGCACCACCTTGGCATAGGGGTTCCCCGCGCCCTGTACTTCCACCAGTTGCGGAACGCCCTGGAGCCGACGATCAGGCCCGAGGATGAAGCGGATCGAGACGGTGATCCGCTCGACATCCACGCCGCCAGCCGGCAGCGACCAGAACTGACGGATATAGGCGCGCAGTGCGTCGATCTCGGTCTGCGAGAGCGAATTCGCGTCGCCTCGGGTGGCTCCCAGCGACGTCATCGAATTCATCGTGTCGCCGAGCGCCGCCTGCCGCCGCGGATCCTGCTTGTTCAGCAGCGCCGCGATCTGGTTGGGATTGAAGTCGCGCTGCTCCTTCGGCGGTGCCTGCACCACCTTGGGCGGAATGTCCTTCGGCTTCTTGGGCGGAGCCGGCGGTGGCGGGGGAGCCGCCTGCGCGGCCTGCGCCGGCTTCGGCTCGTCCTTCTTCGGCTCCGGCGGCTTGGCCGCCATCGATTCGGCATCCTTCGGCGGCGCCGGCTCGGGCTTCGCCTGAGGCTGCGGCGGGGCCGGCTTCGGCTCCGGGGGCTTGGCCTCGGCCTGCTGCTGCGGGGCGGGCTCGGGCTTCGCCTCGGGCGGCGGAGGCGGCGGCGGGGCCGCGGCTTCCTTCGCCGCCTTGACCTCCGGCTTCTCCGAAACCTTGGCGTCGAGATTTTCCGCCTGCTTCGGCTTGTCGATCTTCTCGACCACCGGCTTGGGCGCCTCGGCCTTCGGGGCGTCCTTCTTGCCGGACATCATCTTCGACAGCTCCGAATCGGAGACGATGTCGATCGGCATGGATTCCTGCACGATCTCGTAAGGGTTCGGAGACGCGAAGGAGATGGCCATGAAGCCGATGATGCCGATATGAAGGACAGCCGAAGAGACGAGACCCGCGCGCATGAAGCTCAGTTCCCCTGCTCGACTTCCGAGACCAGCGCAACGCGCTTGAACCCGGCGCCCGACAGGCGGCCCATGACCTTCATCACCGCGCCATAGTCGACGGTCTTGTCGCCGCGCACGAAGATGCGCTCGTCATAGCCGGCCTTGGCGATCGCCTGCAGCTTCGGCACCAGTTCGTCGACGGAAATCTCACTGTCCTGCAGGAAGACCTTGCCTTCATTGTTGATGGAGACCACCAGCGGTTCGCGGTCCTGCGAGACCGCCTGCGCCTGGGTCTGCGGCAGGTCGAGCGGCACGCCGACGGTCAGCATCGGCGCGGCGACCATGAAGATGATGAGCAGCACCAGCATCACGTCGACCATCGGCGTGACGTTGATTTCGGACATGACGGCGCCACCGCCGCCGCGACGACGTGAACGCCGCGACTGCCAGCCTCCGCCCCCGCCTCCCGACATACCCATGCGCGTCAGCCCCGTTCATCGATCTGGCGCGACAGGATCGCGGAGAACTCATCCGCAAAGCCCTCCAGCCGCAGCGCCAGCCGGTTCACTTGTGACACGAACTTGTTGTAGAAAATCGTCGCCGGGATGGCGGCGATAAGGCCGATTGCCGTTGCGAAAAGGGCTTCCGCGATGCCCGGCGCCACAACCGCGAGGCTGGTGTTCTTCGAGGCGGCAATCGACTGGAACGAGGTCATGATGCCCCACACCGTGCCGAACAGGCCGATGAACGGGCCGGCCGAACCGACGGTCGCCAGCACCAGGAGCCGTGCCTCCAGCCGCTCGACCTCGCGGGCGACGGTGACGTCCATCACCTTGTCGAGCCGCTGGGTCAGGCCCGCGAAGGAACGCGCACCGCCCTCATAGGAGCGCTTCCACTCCCGCATCGCCGCCACGAAGATCGCCGCCATCGCATGATTGGGGCGCGAGGACAGCGAGCGATACAGCTCTTCGAGGCTCTGGCCGGACCAGAAGGTCTGCTCGAAACGGTCCATCTGCCGCTTCATCCGGCCGAACAGGATGGTCTTGTCGATGATGATCGCCCAGACCCAGACCGAGGCGAGCACCAGACCCGCCATCACCACTTTGACGATGAAATGTGCCTGAAGGAACAGCCCGATCAGCGAAAGATCGGCGCTCGGGGCGGCCATGGCCGTTTGCGCCACGTCAGCAGGATTCATGTGATCTCAACCTCAAGCACCAGAGCCCGCCCGCCCACTCGGACGGACGGCACGCATAACGCGCGGACGCCACGGCGGTTTAATCGACACAAATGGACGTTCCCCCGACGGAAGCCGGGTCCTTGCATCCATTCGTTCACCCCTGTTCGTCGGTGAATCCGACGAAACTTGGGCGTGCGACGCCTCACGCCACGCTGATTAAGCACTTGCTAGGGTTAATGCCACGTTAGCGTTGCGGCACCGCAACACCGATCTCTTCAGACCTGTGGTGCCTCGTCCTGCGCCGCGCGCATGGCGGCACGCAAGGCGTCCGGGATGCGACGGGCACGCCCTTGCGAGACGAAGGCGACCTTCACCCGCCCCTCGACCAGCAGCTCGCCGCGACGCATCACTTTTTGCAGCAAAGTGATCGAGGCGCCGGCCACCTCGATGGGGCTGGTGTGGATTTCCAGCACGTCGTCGATGCGGGCCGGGCGCACGAAATCGAGCTGCATGGAGCGCACCACGAAGGCGAAGCCGGGCGCCTCCGCCAGCGCCTCGCCGAACAATTCGCCCTGCACCACGCCGATGAGGCGCAGATGGTCGGACCGCGCCCGCTCCATGAACCGCAGATAATTGGCGTGGTAGACGATGCCGGAGAAATCGGTGTCCTCGTAATAGATCCGAACGGGGAGCACATGGCCGCCCGGCACCAGCCGCCCGGCGAGATGGAGAAACGGATCGGCCGCGAGCTCGCGGGGATCGAGATGGGGCGCACGGGGATCTTGCACGCGGGGTTCCTGTCCACTCATGCCGCCCTCATAAACGAGACCGCGCCCCTTGTGAACAAAGGGCGCGGCCAAACTTCACGCAGATGCGAAGGCGTGATCAGTTGCCGGTGGCACCGTCCGCCGGGGCCTCGGGCGCCTGCGGGGCCGGGCGGCGACGCTCGGCCATGAACTGGTCGAACTCCGCCTTGTCCTTGGCCTGGCGCAGGCGATCGAGGAAGCCGCGGAAATCGCTCTGCTCTTCCTCGAGGCGACGCAGCGTCTCCTGGCGATACTCGTCGAAGGCGCGGTTACCGCTGGGGGGCATGCCGCGTCCCCAGCGGCCGAACGCGTTACGGAACGCCTCGCTGCCTTCTTCCTGCCACCGCGCGAAGCCGCGCCGTCCACCGCAACCCATACGTCCACTCCCGATTGTAAAGGCGAGGATCGCCAAACCGAGCGGCCACCAAGCCATGAAGCCCAGCACCGTCAGCGCGATCCAGGCCGGTTTGCCGTAACTGTCGAGCTTGTATGCGAGCTCCATGGCTGCCGTCCCGGTTAATGTTAAATACATTTACATATATGGACACGGCACGGCCGGTTGTCAATGCCGCAGCGTCGCGGATCAGGCGGAAGGTCCGCCGAGCCCCTTCAGATAGACGAGAAATCCAGCTTCCAGCAGCTCGTCCGGGGTCATCGGCAGCTTGCGCCGGGCGCCGTCGGCGCGGGCGAACAGCGAGGCGACGCCATGCGCCAGCGACCAGGTGTGCAGCGCCACCATCAGTGCCGGCGGCCGGGCCGGCATGTGAGAGACCAACACTTCCGCCGCCTCGCGCAGCACGGCGAAGGCACGGGCGCCGGCCTGCTGCAGGCCCTCATGCGCTTCCAGCGGCACGCCGGATTCGAACATGGCGATGTAATAGGACGGTTGCTGCCGGGCGAAATCGAGATAGGCGCGGCCCATGCGCTCATAGGCGGCGGCCGGCGACGGGCGTCCCTCCTGCCACGCCGCCTTCAGCACCTCGGCGAAGCGATCGAAGCCGGTGGTGGCTACGGCGGCGATCAGTTCGTCGCGATCACGGAAATGCCGGTAGGGCGCCGCCGCGCTCACGCCCGCACGGCGCGCCGCCTCGGCGAAGGTGACGCCGGCGATGCCCTTCTCGGCGATCAGCTCAAGCGTCGCCTGCATCAGGGCTTCCCGCAGGTTGCCGTGATGGTAGGAACGCGTCTCGCCTTTTCCGGTCCAGCTCATGTGAATGTGAATTACATTAGCGCGACGGCGGCGTCACGCATCTTCGCTGTCGTCGAACAGCGGCATCTGGTTGACCGAGGTAGGTATCGCCAGCCCCATATGCTTGAAGGCATGCGCCGTCAGCACCCGCCCGCGCGGGGTGCGCTGCACGAAGCCCTGCTGCACCAGATAGGGCTCGATGATCTCCTCGATGGCGTCGCGCGGCTCCGACAAGGCCGCTGCTATGGTCTCGACGCCAACCGGGCCACCGCCATAATTAACTGCAACTACAGTGAGATAGCGGCGATCCATCTGGTCCAACCCCAGCGCGTCGACCTCCAGATGGCCGAGCGCGTGGTCGGCGGCCGCGCGGTCGATGATCTCCTTGCCGGCCACCAGCGCGAAATCGCGAACCCGGCGCAGCAGCCGCCCGGCGATACGCGGCGTGCCACGGGCGCGGCGGGCGATCTCACGGGCGCCGTCCTTCGAAATCGGGATGCCGAGCACCCGCGCGCCGCGGGACACAACAAGCTCAAGCTCGCCGATCGTGTAGAAATTCAGCCGGATCGGAATACCGAAGCGATCACGCAAAGGTGTCGTCAGCAGACCCGAACGGGTGGTGGCTCCAACCAGCGTAAACTTCGACAGCGAAATCTTGACGGAACGTGCCGCCGGCCCTTCGCCGATGATCAGATCGAGCTCGTAATCTTCCATCGCCGGGTAGAGGATTTCCTCCACCGCCGGATTCAGCCGGTGAATCTCGTCGATGAACAGCACGTCGCGCTCTTCGAGATTGGTCAGCAGCGCCGCGAGGTCGCCGGCCTTGGCGATCACCGGGCCGGAGGTCGAGCGGAAGCCGACGCCCAACTCGCGCGCAACTATCTGCGCCAGCGTGGTTTTTCCCAATCCGGGCGGCCCGACGAACAGGACGTGGTCAAGCGCCTCGCCGCGCGCCTTGGCCGCCTTGATGAAGATATCGAGATTGGCGCGCGCCTGCTCCTGGCCGACGAACTCGGCCAGCATCTGCGGACGCAAGGTGGCTTCCGCGAGGTCTTCCTCACGCTTGTCGGGGGCAACCAGCCGCTTGGCGTTCATCGTCCGCCCCGCCGCCGGTCAGTGCAGTGAGGTGTGCGATGCGGCCGATTGCCGGGCATGGATGTACTGTGAGTGCAGTCGAGGCCACTCATCGCGCCAGCTCCTTCAGCCCGAGCCGGATCAGCCGGGCGGTATCCGCCCCCTCCCCCGCCTCGCGCAGCGCCGCGGCCACCGCCGCGCTGGCCTGCACCTGCGCATAGCCGAGATTGACCAGCGCCGAGACGGCGTCCGCCACCGGCGCCGGGGCGGAGCGGGCCGCCACCTGCCCGGCGAGGCTGGCGACCGCCGGGTCGACATCGGCGAAACCCGGCGCCTTGTCCTTCAGCTCGGCAACGATGCGCGCGGCGACCTTCGGGCCCACTCCGTTGGCCCGCGCCACCATCGCCCGGTCGCCGAGCGCCACCGCATTGGCGAGTTCGGAGGGCGACAGCACCGAGAGCACGTTCAGCGCCACCTTGGCGCCGACGCCCTGCACGTTCTGCAACAGCAGGAACCACGCCTTCTCCGCCTGCGAGACGAAGCCGTAGAGCCGGATCATGTCCTCGCGCACGAAGGTCTCGATGAACAACGTCGCCGCCTCGCCGGGCGAGGGCAGCGCCTGCAGGGTGCGCCCCGAGCAGTGGACGAGATAGCCGACCCCCTGCACGTCGAGGATGACGTGGTCCTCGTCGGAGGAATCCACCAGGCCCTTGAGCTTGCCGATCATCTGAGCCTGCCGATCATCGTGCCGCCGCCTTGGCCACCTTGGCCGTCACCCGCTTCTCGAACGAGGCGCGCAGCGCCGCCGCGCCCCTATGCTGGACATGGGTGACGGCGACCGCAAGCGCGTCGGCCGCGTCGTCGGTCTCGAAATCCGCCTGCGGCAGCAGCACCTTCATCATCATGCGGATCTGCGCCTTCTCCGCCCGCCCGGCGCCGACCACGGTCTTCTTCACCAGCAGCGCCGCATATTCGGCCACCGGCACCCCGGCAAGGGCGGGAGTGAGCAGCACCACCCCGCGCGCCTGGCCGAGCTTCAGCGTCGAGGCGGGATTGACGTTGACGAAGGTCTCCTCGACCGCCGCCTCGTCGGGCGCGAAGGCGGCGATGACAGCGGCGAGCTCGCGATGCAGCACGGCGAGGCGCTCGGCGAGCGTGCCTTCCTCCGGGGGCAGCACCGTGCCGCAGGCGATGAAGGAGAGCTTGGTCCCGGCGGCCTCGATCACCCCCCAGCCGGTGCGGCGGAGGCCGGGGTCGAGGCCGAGAATGCGAATCGGAGCGGACGCCATACCTTAGGAGGTACCCGAACAAACGACGAACGGCCAGTATGCGGGAGATCAGAAAGCCCGTGATTTCGCCACAGGCGAGGCGCATGGTTAACGCGGGATTAAGGGGCGGCACAGACCCCAGACACCCGGAGGAACGCCATGACCCACAGCTTTACCCGCTTTGCCGGCCTCGCGGCCGGTACCCTGCTGCTTGCCGGCCCGGCACTCGCCGCCGGCATGCTGACCGGCGCCGGCGGCAAGACGCTCTATGTGTTCGACAAGGACACCGGCGGCATGTCGGCTTGCTACGACGCCTGCGCCACCAACTGGCCGCCCTATCTCGGCAAGACCGGCGACGCGATGAAGACCGGCTGGACGCTGGTGCCGCGCAAGGACGGCGCCATGCAATGGGCCTATGACGGCAAGCCGCTCTACTACTTCGCCGGCGACAAGAAGGCCGGCGAAAAGGCGGGCGACGGGCGCAACGGCGTCTGGCACGTCGTGAACGACTAGGTCGCCGCAGCCACGCGGCCTTCCCGCCCATGGCCGGATGACGTCCGGCCATGGGAAGGTTGAGCTGTCAGTTCCGGCGTGCCGGCGTCAGCGCCCCGCTGGCCAGCACCACGCCGACGCCGGTGGCGGCGATGCCGATGATCGCCGCCGTGTCCGGGTGCTCACCGAGGAGCGGCACCGCCAGCCCGGCGGCCAGCGCCGGCACCAGGCCGGTGAAGGCGGCAGCGCGCGACGAGCCGAGCTTCTCGATCGCCATGCCGAAGGCGACCAGCGCCACCACGCCCGAGCCGACGCCCTGCACCAGCACCAGCTGCAGCACCTCGGCGCCATAGCCCGCCTGCAGCGCCGAGACGACGCCGGGCAGGCCGACCGGGGTGAGGATGATCGCCGACCACAGGCCGATCAGCCCCACCAGTTCCCTGGCGTCCATACCGGTGCGGCGGAAGGCGAGCGTGTAGCCGGCCCACAGACTGGCGCCGGTGAGCAGCAGCAAATGGCCGCGCCAGGCACCATCAGCCGAATTGATCAGCCCGCGCCCGCCGAGGGTGACGACGCCCAGCGCGATGCAGACGAAGCCGGCAGCACGCAGCCAGCCAAGCCGCTCCTTGAACGCCAGCACCGAGATCACCGCCACGATCAGCGGCATGGTGCCGGGCAGCAGCGGCCCGACATCGGCGGCCGGCACGAAGCGCATGGCGTTGGCGACCACCAGGAAGAAGATCGCCCCTGAACCCATGAAGCAGAACAGGAACGGCACCACCCGGCCGCGCGGCCACAACCCGATCTTCAGCCACCAGGGCGCCAGCACCAGCGCCGGCACCACGAAGCGCAGCCAGCCGACCGCCGAAGGGGTGACATGACCGGCCACGGCGTGACGGGTGGAGACGATCCAGCCGCCCCATATGGCAACGGCGAACAAGGCGAGCGCACCGCCCACCAGCCGGTCGGTCCGCTCGGCGGCGGCGCGGGCCGCAGCGGCGTCGGCCTCCGCCGCGGCGCAGATTTCTGAAACGCTCATGGCACTATCCCGAGTGGCACCGCCACGATTCCCGATGGCGCGCCTATTTGTTGGCGCCAATGTGGGGGTGCCGCGGCCCGGCGACAAATGAGTTTTGCCGATAGGGTGTTTCACCAAATGTGATGGAAGCGGCGAATTGACAAGAAACGGCGATTGACCGGCACGGGGCCGAGGGCTAGCAAGATGGCCACGGTGCCGCGCGTGCCGTTTCACTTTCGGCCGCCCTCGCTTTCCGCCAATCTCGCTTCCGGTTCCGCCGCGGCCCGTCCCTCACGGTGCATTCCTCGCGGTCCGTTTCTTACGGCTCGCTTCTTGCGGTTCGCCGCGAGCCCCCTTGGCGCAGGTGCGTTCATGTCCTTCGACGCGGCCCTGATCTGGGCCATCGCCACCGCCCTCCTCGCCGGCGCCACGCGCGGCTTTTCCGGCTTCGGCGGCGCGCTGATCTTCATGCCGCTGGTCGGCGCGGTATTCGGGCCGAAGCTGGCGGCGCCGACCTTGCTGATCATCGACACCGTGCTGACCCTGCCCATGGTGTTCCGGGCGCTGCGCGCCTGCATCTGGCGGCAGGTGGCGCCGCTCGCCATCGGCGCGGTGGTGGCGGTGCCGTTCGGCGTGTGGCTGCTGGAACGGGTCGACCCGGTGACGCTGCGCTGGGCGATCGCCGCGCTGGCGGTGGCGCTGCTGATGCTGCTGATCTTCGGCCGGGGCCTGAAGGCACCGCATTCGCTGGCCGCCCGGCTCGGCATCGGCGCGCTGGCCGGCGTGCTCGGCGGCGCCGCGCAGCTCTCCGGCCCGCCGGTGGTGGTGTACTGGCTCGGCACCGGCCAGAACGCGGCGCTGGTGCGGGCGAACCTGTTTGCCTTCTTCGCGCTGGTGACGGTGGCCTCCGCCACCGCCTATTTCAGCCACGGACTGATCGACGGCGAGGTGCTGAAACTGTCGCTGGTGCTCGGCCCGACCTATGCGCTCGGCCTCGTCGCCGGCGCGCGCGGCTTCCGGCTGGCCAGCGACCGGCAGTTCCGGCTGATCGCCTATGCGATCATCGCGCTGGCGGCGGTGGCCAGCATACCGCTGCTCGATCCGCTGCTGCGGCCCTGAGGGGCGCCGCAACAAAAATGCCCGGCCGGAGCCGGGCATCCTGCGCTCACGCGCTCAGAGGGTCTTCGTGAAGATGAGCGCTCACGCGCTCAGGGCGTCCTCGTGACGATAAGCGCTCACGCGCTCAGGGGCTCCTAGTGAAGATGAGCGCTCACGCGCTCATCTTGGCGATCATCGCCTCGGAGATCTCGAAATTGGCGTAGACGTTCTGCACGTCGTCATTGTCGTTCAGCGTGTCGACGAGACGGATCAGCTTCTCCGCCACCTCGTCGTCCACCGCGATGGTGTTCTGCGGGCGCCAGACCAGGCCCGACTTGCGCGGCTCGCCGAACTTGGCTTCCAGCGCCGCCGCCACCTCGTGCAGGTTCTCCATCGAGCAGACCACCTCGTGGCCGTCCTCGGAGGAGGAGACGTCGTCGGCGCCGGCCTCGATGGCGGCTTCCATCATCGCGTCCTCGGACGCCTTGGCGGCGTCGAACTCGACGACGCCGATGCGGTCGAACATGAACGACACCGCGCCGGTCTCGGCCAGCGCGCCGCCCGACTTGGTGAAGTAGGAGCGCACTTCCGAGGCGGTGCGGTTGCGGTTGTCGGTGAGCGCCTCGACGATGACGGCGACGCCGCCGGGGCCGTAGCCCTCATAGCGGATCTCGTCATAGTTCTCCGCATCGCCACCGGCCGCCTTCTTGATGGCGCGGTCGATATTGTCCTTCGGCATGTTTTCCGCGCGGGCCGCGAGGATGGCGGCGCGCAGGCGCGGGTTCATGTTGGGATCGGGCATGCCGAGCTTGGCGGAGACGGTGATTTCGCGCGCCAGCTTGGAGAACAGCTTGGAGCGCACCGCGTCCTGCTTGCCCTTGCGGTGCATGATGTTCTTGAACTGCGAATGCCCGGCCATGGCCGCCTCCACTTCGCGCGGGCCAGACGGACGCGGCCCTGCGTCAGAAATTCCAAGAAAATTCGTGTGGCCGGCTTATAGGCGAGAGCAGGGCCGCGCGTAAAGCGGGGGCCTTCATCGCCGCGCGCGCCGAACGCCGGCCGCAGCAGGCGGAAAACTACCAGAACGCCGGCAGCACCGGCTCCAGCAGCCCGCCGATGCGCACCGGGGCGACCTTCACCGCCCGGCCGTTGGCATCGGTCTCCACCGCGAGGCCGGACAGCGTGCCCGGCCCGGTCGCCGGCTCGAAGCGCGAGGAGCCGATCTTGCGGGTGAAGCGGCGCAGCGGCTCTTCCTTGTCCATGCCGATCACCCCGTCATAGGCACCGCACATGCCGACATCGGTCATGTAGGCGGTGCCCCCGGGCAGGATGCGGTGATCGGCGGTCGGCACATGGGTGTGGGTGCCGATGACGAGGCTGGCCCGGCCGTCGCACCAATGGCCGAAGGCCTGCTTCTCGCTGGTGGTCTCGGCATGGAAATCGACCAGCGCCGCGTCGCAGACCAGGCCGAGCGGCGCGGCGTCGAGCTCGCGGTCGATGGCGGCGAAGGGGTCGTCCATCGGATCCATGAAGGTGCGGCCCATGACGTTGACCACCAGCACGCGGACGCCGGACTGGGTCTCCACCAGCGCGGCGCCGCGCCCCGGCGTGCCGGCGGGATAATTGGCGGGGCGCACCAGGCGCGGGGCGCGCTCGATGAAGACGAGCGCCTCGCGCTGGTCGAAGGCGTGGTTGCCGAGCGTGACCGCATCCGCCCCGGCGGCGAGGAACTCCTCATAGATGCTCTCGGTGATGCCGAAGCCGCCCGCGGCGTTCTCGCCGTTCACCACCACACAGTCGAGCGACCACGCCTTGCGCAGGCCGGGAAGCTCGTCGAGCACGACCTGCCGCCCGACGCGGCCCACCACGTCGCCGAGAAAGAGTATGCGCATGATCAGCTCTTCAATTTTCCGAAAGACAGATATTTCGTGAACAGCTTACGTAGTTCAACGTCTTGGTTCAGATAGGCTTTTTTAATTTCATACTGCCTATCTAGGTGCTCCCGCCGACTCGCTTCGTCTTTCGCGACCTTCCCGGCGGGCAAAACCAATACCTGCCATTCACGCTTCAATTTTTCAATAAATTCAGTCACATCGCGGCCAAACAAAAACTCGGACCGGCTCGCCATCTCGTGCAAAGACCTTATGTCCTCGGTATCTGCGCTGCCGTTCTGCAGAACCCGAGCTCGGTATCTCTCAATCAAATCGTAGACAGCCAATCGTCTCTCAAAAAGGTCGAGGCGAAGCTTGTCTTTGGCAGTACGCCACTGGCGATACGCGATCATGGTGGCAATGCCGCCAATCACTAATGCCACGATTGTCGGACCTGACGCCTTCACAACTTCCAGCCAGTATGGCAGCCCGTCCGCCAAACGTCAGTCCTCCGCCGTCACCGTGATGATGCCGGCGTCGGTGACGACGGCGTCGAGCCGCTCATCATGCGACTCGGCGGGGAGACAGGGAAGCTCCTGCACCGCGAAGGCATAGCCGACCGCCTCGACCCGCTTCGCCCGCCGCAGTGCCGCCAGCGTGCGGTCGTAATAGCCGCCGCCATAGCCGAGCCGGTGCCCGCCCGGATCGAAGGCGGCAAGCGGCACGACCAGCACGTCGGGTATCACCAGCGGCGCGCTCTCCGGCGGCACCGGAATGCTCAAACGGCCGGGACCGGGCACTTCGACCAACGGCACGCCGGCGCTCCACAGCCGGAACAGCAGCGGCGCCTTCATGTCCACCACCACCGGCAAGGCAAGGTTCGCCCCGGCGGCGCGCAGGCCGGCGGCCAGCGGGCCGGTGTCGATCTCGGTACCGATGGGGGCGAACAGTGCCACCACCTCGCCCTCGACGTCGCCGAGCCAGGCGAGCGCATGCGCAGCCGCGCGCGCAGAGGCGGCAGCACGGGCGGGCGCATCCAACTCGGCGCGGCGGGCCAAGGCGGCGGCGCGGAGCGAGGGTTTGTCGAGGTGTGTCGAAGCAGCGGTCATGATGATCAGCGCGGAGCCGCGATGGCCGTTGGAAATCGATCCCGGGAACCTACAGCGTAGGTGGGCGCCGTGTGTCCAGACCCAGGGGTCTGGTCAGGGACAGCTCCCTTTGAGATCGATAAGGCCCCGGGGAATATGTTCTCCTGACGAACCTCGCAGCCCCGCATGACAAATCTAGGACGATGCCGCCCGGATTTAAAGAGGGGGGCGCCGGTTATCCGCCGATGACGGTGAGATGGCGGGCGGCGGGCAGGTTTTGAAGGGGACAGGCAAAGGGGTCCATCCCGGATCGGCGCTTCGGCTTCGCCTCGGCCGGTCCGGGAAACGGGGAAGGCACGTGGCGGGCGAGCGGCACGGAGGCAGGAGGTGCGGCGGAACGCGGCTGCTTTCTTCCCTCTTCCCACCCGCACCCCGCTGTCGCCGAGTTCGGGTCCGGCAAAGCCGAAGCCGGAAACATCCGGCTTCGACGGAAACGCGGCGCACGCAGCGGGTCGGTGCGGGTGCGCGGCTGTGGAGCCCTGAAGCGTCGTCCCCCTCACCCCACCTCTCCGTCGACATCGAATGGATCCGACGTCGACCGCTCCCTGCAGGTAACTCGGCAACAGCCGAGTTACCTGCAGGGAGACGGGCCCGAACGGCTCCGGTGATGCCGGTCATTCCAGCTCGGCAAGCCACCCTTCCGGAATACAGCACGCTCGCACCTTCTCCCGGGTCGCTCCTCCGCCGTCTCCCGCCCTCACACCTCCAGCATGATCTTGCCGATGTGCAGGCTGGTCTCCATGCGGGCATGGGCGGCGGCGGCGTTTTCCAACGGGAAGGTCTGGTCGAGCACCGGCTTCACCTTGCCGGCCTCGATCAGCGGCCACACCTTGGCGCGCAGCGAGGCGGCGATGGCGGCCTTCTCGGCATTGGGGCGCGAGCGCAGCGTCGAGCCCATATGCGACAGCCGCTTCAGCATCAGCCGCATATAGTCGATCTGCACCTTCGAGCCTTCCATGAAGGCGATCTGCACGATGCGCCCGAGCGGCGCCGCCACCTCGTAATTGCGGGCAATGTAGGAGCCGCCCACCATGTCGAGGATGACGTTGATGCCCTTGCCCCCGGTCTTCTCCTTGATGACGGCGACGAAGTCCTCGGTCTTGTAGTCGATGGCGACATCGGCGCCGAGATCGAGGCAGACCTTGCACTTCTCGGCGCTTCCGGCGGTGGCGAACACCGTGGCGCCATGGGCCTTGGCGAGCTGGATCGCCGTGGTGCCGATGCCCGAGGTGCCGCCATGCACCAGGAAGGTCTCGCCCGCCTTCAGCCCGGCGAGGTCGAACACATTGGTCCAGACGGTGAAGAAGGTCTCGGGCAGCGCCGCCGCCTCGACCATCGACAGGCCGGCCGGCACCGGGAGCGCCGCATCCGCCTGCGCGAGGCAGTACTGGGCGTAGCCGCCGCCGGAGACGAGGGCGCAGGCCTTGTCGCCGAGCTTCCAGCCGGTCACGCCCTCGCCGAGCGCCACCACTTCGCCGGCGATCTCGAGGCCCGGAATGTCCGGCGCGCCGGGCGGCGGCGGATAGAGCCCCTTGCGCTGCATGACGTCCGGCCGGTTGACGCCGGCGGCCGCCACCTTGACCAGGATCTCGCCGGCGCGCGGCACCGGAACCGGCCGCGTCTCCGGCACCAGGGCTTCGGGGCCGCCGGGCGTCGGCAGGCCGATGGCGGTCATGGTGGCGGGAAGCTCGGTCACGGGGATATCCTCGCAGTTTCAGGGCCGGAAGCGCGGCAGCGGGCAGGCAAACGGTTGAACCGTCAGGTCAAGGCGATTGGTTAAGTCATGGCGCCCACACTGGCAACCGACCCCGGCGCGCAATAGATAGCCCTGGGAGAGATGGCCGCCGAAGAGATGGTTCTGCCATCGCCAGCAAGGAGACCGAGATGATCGAGGACGATCCGTTCAGCATCCGCCCGGCTAAGCTGCCGGCGGCCCATGAGATCGGCGCCGACCTCTCCACCCTGTCGGAGGCCGAGCTGGAGGAACGCATCACGCTGCTGGAAGCCGAGATCGCGCGGCTGCGCGCCACGCTCAGCGGCAAGCGTTCCTCGCGGGCGGCGGCGGACGCTTTCTTCAAGCGATGAGACCGGCACCCGCCTCCCCCCGCCCGCCCGCCGCGCCGTCCAATGGGTTAACGGCGCGTTAAGCTTTCCGAAGCATTATCGGGGACAGTCCAGCATCTGGACGCGAGTGGCGCCTGTCACTCTGTTTGACGCCTCCCTGTCTTCACCTATCGAGCCGCCTGCGGGCGGCTCTTTTTTGGCCCTGCACCCGGATGGTGGGTTGCGGGGACATTGGCGCCGTCCGTCGCGTGCGACTGGACAGCCGGCCCGGCGCGCGCGACATCATGCTCGGGATTGCGGGCGGGGCGGGCGAATCGGGCGTGGCGAAGCCGCCGTGCCGGCGCGGAGTGACGGAGATGGCGAAGCGGACACCCGACAGGCGGGGTTTCGGCGGATCGAGCTCGGACGGGGCGGGTCTCGGCGGGCACGGGCCGACCGCGCCGGCGGACGCCGCTGACGGGCGACTGGTGAACCTTGCCGCGCGGCGGGTCGCCTCCCCGGCCTTCGCGGCGCTGTACGCCGAGGGCATCGCGCTGATCGACGCCAGCGCCGACTATCTCGACGGGCCCGGTCGGGCCGATTGCGCCGCGCTGGAGCGCCGCGCGCAGGCCGCCTATGCCGAGGAGAGCCGCCTTCTGTCGACGCGGCTGATGAACCTCACCTCCTGGCTGCTGCTGCAGAAGGCGGTGAGCGAGGGCGACATGAGCGCCGAGACCGCCCGCCGCGAGGCCGACAAGGTCGATCTCGGCGCCGAGGCGCCCACGCCCGAGCCGGATCCGCGGCTGCCGGCACCGCTGGCGGCGCTGATCCTGCGCAGCCTCGACCTCGAACGGCGGGTGCGGCAGCTCGACGCGGCGCTACGGGCGCGCCGGCCCGGCGAGCGCCCGGTCAATGCGGTGGCCGGCCAGATCGGTCGGCTGCGTTCCGCCTTCGAACGCCCGTGAGGCGACGCGCGGCCGGCACGGGAAAACCCCGCGCGGACGCGGCGGGGCGCCGGGCGCGAGGCCAATTGCCTGAAGCCCCATTGTCTAAAGCCATGACGACAAACGAAAACCCCCGCGCGCGGCACGGGGGTTTCGGGTAGTCGTCGTCGCGAAGCGCGACGGCTTCGAGGCCCGATCAGGCCTTGAGGAAGCCGGCGAACTTCTTCTGGAAGCGGGACACGCGGCCGCCGCGGTCGAGCAGCTGCGTCGAACCGCCGGTCCAGGCCGGGTGAACCTTGGGGTCGATGTCGAGCTGAAGGGTGTCGCCCTCCTTGCCGTAGGTCGACCGGGTCGTGTACTCGGTGCCGTCCGTCATCACCACTTTCACAAAGTGGTAGTCGGGATGGATGTTGCTCTTCATGGGTTGCATCCTCGCCGCCGCGGGGCCGGCCCCTTCCGAGGGAGCCACGCGGCGATCTTCAAAAACGATCCTGCCGGAAATCCGTGCGGGTCTATAACCGAGACCTGAGCGTGACACAAGTCGAGCCGACGATTGCCGAGACCGCCTCCCGCCGGCGCCGCGCCGACCTCACGCCGCTGAAGGCGCTGTGGCCGCATGTGAGGCGCTACAAGGGTCGCGCCCTCGCCGCCGTCGCCGCCCTGGTCGCCGCCGCGCTGGCGACGCTGGTGGTGCCGGTGGCGGTGCGCCGGATGATCGATCTCGGCTTCGACACCAGCCATGCCGGCTATGTCCAGCAGTATTTCCTGGTGATGATCGGCGTGGTCGCGGTGCTCGCCGGTGCCTCGGCGCTGCGCTACTACCTCGTCATGACGCTCGGCGAGCGCATCGTCGCCGATTTGCGCGCGCAGGTGTTCGCGCATCTGCTCAAGCTCGACGGCGCCTTCTACGACCAGGCGCGCGCCGGCGAGATCGTCTCGCGGCTGACCGCCGACACCACCCAGATCAAGTCGGCGGTCGGCGCCTCCGCCTCGATCGCCCTGCGCAACATCGTCTTGTTCATCGGCGCGGCGATCATGATGGCGATCACCAGCCCGTGGCTGTCGGTGATCCTCCTGGTGGCGATCCCGCTGATCGTGGTGGTGCTGCTCGGCTCCGGGCGCGGAGTGCGCAAGCGCTCGCGCGAGGCGCAGGACGTGCTCGCCGAGGCCTCCGCCTACGCCACCGAGGCGGTCGGCGCCATGCGCGCCTTGCAGGCCAACACCGCCGAGACGGCGGCGAAGGACCGCTTCGACGGCGCGGTCGAGCACGCCTTCGGCGCCGCCCGCGACGCCATCCGCGCCCGCTCCCTGCTGACCGGGGTGGCGATCTTCCTGATCTTCGCCTCGGTGGTCGGCATCCTCTGGGCCGGCGCCAATGCGGTGCTGGCCGGCACGATGAGCGCCGGCACGCTCGGCCAGTTCGTACTCTATGCGGTACTGGCGGCGAGCGGGCTCGGCCAGCTCGGCGAGGTGTGGGGCGAGGTCTCGCAGGCCGCCGGCGCCACCGGGCGCATCGCCGAGCTGCTCGACGAACAGCCCAGGGTCGCCCCGCCGGCCGCGCCGCGCGCGCTGCCGCAGCCCCCGGCGGGAGCGGTGCGCTTCGCCGAGGTCGGCTTCGCCTACCCGACCCGGCCCGAGCTGCCGGCGCTTGCCGGCGTCTCCTTCACGGTGCGGCCCGGCGAGCGGGTCGCCATCGTCGGCCCCTCGGGCGGCGGCAAGAGCACGCTGTTCCAGCTGCTGCTGCGCTTCTACGACCCGCAATCCGGCCATATCGAGATCGACGGCATCGACATCGCCACGGCGGACCCGCGCGCGGTGCGCGCTCGCCTCGCGCTGGTGCCGCAGGACGTCGCCATCTTCGCCGCCTCGATCCGCGAGAATATCCGCCTCGGCCGGCCCGAGGCCAGCGACGCCGAGGTGGAAGAGGCCGGCCGCCTCGCCAGCGCCGACGAATTCATCGAGCGGCTGCCCGAGCGCTGGAACACCCCGGTCGGCGAGCGCGGCGTGACGCTGTCCGGCGGCCAGCGCCAGCGCATCGCCATCGCCCGCGCCATCTTGCGCCAGGCGCCGGTGCTGCTGCTCGACGAGGCGACCTCGGCGCTCGACGCCGAGAGCGAGACGCTGGTGCAGGCGGCGCTCGACCGCTCCATGCAGGGGCGCACCACGCTGGTGATCGCCCACCGGCTCGCCACCGTGCTCTCCGCCGACCGCATCCTCGTCATGGAGCACGGTCGCATCGTCGAGGAAGGCCGCCATGCCGAGCTGGTGGCGAAGGGCGGGCTCTATGCCCGGCTGGCGGCGCTGCAATTCGGCGACAACGCGCCGGCGGCGCGGGCGGAGACGGCTTCGCCGATCTGAACGGTCGCCCCGGTTCCGCCAGCGCGGCGACGGCTCAGCCGGCGGACGGCGCCGGCGCGGCGCGCCGCTCCATCCTGAGCGTCGGGCGGCCGGAGGTCGGGTTGGTGCCGTGCGCCGTCACCACGAAGCCCAGCGTCGCGTAGAAGCGCACCGCACGGTCGTTCTCCTCGTTGACGTCCAGCGTCAGGCTGGTCGGCGAGGCCGTCGCGGCCGCCTCGATCAGCGCCCGCGCGATGCCGCGCCCCCAATGGTCGGGATGCACCACCAGCTGGTCGACATAGCCGGTCGACGGATCCACGGTGACGAAGCCCAGCGCCCGGCCGGCGTCGTCCACCGCCGTCTCCACCCGCGTGCCGGCGTCGATCAGCACGCCGATGCGCCGGCACAGCCAGCCGCGTCGCGCCTCGAAATCGATCTCCGGCATGGCTTCCTGCCAGCTCTCGACCCACAGATCGGCCAGAGCCGGCATCTGCTCCCAGCCGAAGCCGCGCAGCAGGGGCGAACCGGGAGGGATCATCTCAGCGTCCGCCTTTCGTCGCCGGCCGCTCCATCGCCCGCTCCTAGCGCTCGGTGAGCTTCAGCTCGATACGGCGGTTGCGGTTGCGCGCCTCGTCGCTGTCGCTGCCGTCGAGCGGCTGGTACTCGCCGAAGCCGGCGGCGACCAGATGCTGCGGCGACACGCCCTTGCCCGCCAGATACTGCACCACCGCGATGGCGCGCGCCGCCGACAGTTCCCAGTTGGAGGGGAATTGCGGCGTCTGGATCGGCCGGTCGTCGGTATGGCCGTCGACGCGCAGCACCCAGGCGAGGTCGGAGGGGATCTCCTTCTCCAGCTGGATCAGCGCCGCGGCGATCTGGTCCAGCGCCGGCATCGATTCCGGGCGCAGATTGGAAGAGGCGCGGTCGAAGAAGATCTCCGACTGGAACACGAAGCGGTCGCCGACCACGCGGATGCCCGGCCGGTTGCCGAGAATGGCGTTCAGCCGGCCGAAGAACTCCGAGCGGTAGCGGGTGAGCTCCTGCACACGCTGCGCCAGCGCGACATTGAGCCGGCGGCCGAGATCGGTGAGGCGGGCCTGACTCTCGCTGTCCTTCTTCTCGGCGATGTTCAGCGCCTCGTCCAGCGCCGCCACCTGCTTGCGCAGCGCGGCGATCTGCTGGTTGAGCAGCGCGATCTGCTGGGCGGCGTCGGTGGTGGCGTCCTTCTGCTGCGCCAGCTGGCGGCCGAGCTCGGCGTTCTGGCCCTGCGCGGCCGACAGGTCGGCCGGCACCGAGGCGGCGGCCTCGGCGGCGTCGAGCAGATCGGTGCGCTCCTTCTCCAGCGCCAGCAGGCTGGCGCGCAGATTGCCGATCTCGGAGGAGCTCTCGTCCTGGCCGGCGCGCTCCAGCGCCAGCTGGTCGGTGAGCGCGCGGATCTGCGCCTGCAGCCGCGACATTGCGTCGTCCTTGCCGGTCATCTCCTGGGTCAGGAAGAACTGCGCCAGCACGAACACCGACAACAGGAAGATGAAGACCATCAGCAGCGTCGACAGCGCGTCGACGAAGCCGGGCCAGTAATCGATCGTACGTTCGCGACCGCGGGAGCGTCCCAGCGCCATGGACCCGCCCTCCTCAGGCCCGCTCGCGGTCGCTCTCGCGGGCGAGCCGCTCGAGCAGCTTCTTGATGTCCTTCTGCTGCTCGGCCTGCGCCTCCACCCAGTCGCGCACCATCTGCTGCTCCGAGCGCATATGCTGCACCAGGCCCTGCAGGCTTTCGGCGAGATGCGCCATCGCGGTGGTGACACGCTGCGAGCCGGCCTCGGTCATGGTGCGGTCGAGCCGGGCGACGGCGTCGGTGAGGTGGTTGAGGTCGAGCTGGCTGAGGCCGGGCGGCGGCAGGAAGGCCGAGGGCGACGGCAGCGGCGCCGGGCCGGCCGGGGTGACCGGCGTCGCCGGCAGGGCGACCGGCAGCGGCGCCGGCACCGGCTTCGTCACCTTCTCGACGCCGAGATCCTCCACCGTGGTGGCGAGCCAGTCCTCAAGATCGGTGTAGAAGCGGTTCTGCGCCTGCCCGGCCTGCAAATCGAGGAAGCCGAGGATCAGCGAGCCGGCGAGGCCGAACAGCGAGGACGAGAACGAGATGCCCATGCCCGACAGCGGCGCGGCGAGGCCGGTCTTCATGGCGTCGAACACCGAGCCGGAATTCGGCCCGACATCGAGCGAGGCGATCACCCCGCCAATGGAGCCGACGGTCTCGATCAGGCCCCAGAACGTGCCGAGCAGGCCGAGGAACACCAGCAGGCCGGTGAGGTAGCGCAGCAGGTCCCGGCCCTCGTCGAGGCGGGTGCCGATCGACTCCATGATGCTGCGCATGGTCATCTGCGAGATGGTCATGCGACCGACGCGGTCGCCGAGCAGCGCCGCCATCGGCGCCAGCAGCACCGGGTTGCGCCGCACCTCGATGCCGGGATCGACCAGGCGGAACGCGTTCACCCACTCGACTTCCGGCAGCAGGCGGAACACCTGGCGGAAGGCGAACAGGATGCCGATGGCGAGCACGCCGAAGATGACGCCGTTCAGCCCGGGATTGTAGAGGAACGCCCGCCAGATCTGCTCGTGCAGCACGGAGCCGAGCGCCGCGCACAGCAGAAGGAACACGAACATCCGCACCAGGAAGATGCGGGGCGAAGACAGCTTGTGAAAGGGGTCGTTCGCGTCCATTGCCGGTGGCCGTCTCCTGCACGCGGCAACCGCGTTAGGACAGCGGCCACCGAAATCAAGGCCGGACTATGCCACAGCGCGTTCGAAATGAAACGCGCACCAGCGGAATTCCGCGGAATATGCGCGGAATTCTCAGGCCTTGCGCAGCAGGTTGAGAAGGTCGCGGCGGATGCCTTCATTGCCGGCGATGATCTCGCCCTTGGCCAGCATCTTGTCGCCATCGGCGAGATCGGAGACGTAGCCGCCGGCCTCGCGCACCAGGATGATGCCGGCCGCCATGTCCCAGGACGACAGGTTGCGCTCCCAGAAGCCGTCGAAACGCCCGGCCGCCACCCAGGCGAGGTCGAGCGCCGCGGTGCCGGTGCGGCGCAGGCCGGCGACGCGCGGGGCGAGCGCGGCATATTCGCGCCCGAAGCCGGCGAGGTCGCCGCGCCCCATATGCGGCAGGCCGCAGCAGATGACGCTGTCGGCCAGCGCCGAGCGGGCGGCGACGCGGATGCGCCGGTCGTTCATGAAGGCGCCGGCGCCCTTCTCGGCGATGAACATCTCGTCGGTCACGGGATTGAAGATCACCCCGGCGACCGGCACCCCGTCGCGCACCAGCGCCACCGAGATGCAGAACAGCGGGATGCCGTGCAGGAAATTGGTAGTGCCGTCGAGCGGATCGACGATCCAGCGATGCGATTCATCGCTGCCCTCGCGCTCGCCGCTCTCCTCCATGATGAAGCCGAAATTCGGCCGCGCCTTGGAGAGTTCCTCATGCAGGATGCGCTCGGCCTTGCGGTCGGCGTTGGAGACGAAATTGGCCGGCCCCTTGAGCGAGACCTGCAGGTTCTCGACCTCGCCGAAGTCGCGGACGAGGGAGCGGCCGGCCTTGCGCACGGCAGCGACCATGACGGTCATCAGGGGGGAGCGGATCATGGGGACGGTTCCGGCGAGCTGAACGGACAAGTGCGATGGAGACCCTGTGCCGCCCGCGGCGCTCACCGTCAAGGGCTCAGTCGGCCATTCCAGGCGCTCAGCGCGCGCCGAGGGGCGTGAACGGCACGTCGTCGAAGATCTTCACGGTGGCGCCCTGGCGGGCGATCGACAGCAGCCGCTGCTGGTCGCGCTGGTCGTCGACCCTCACCGTCACCACGGTCGGCTGCGAATAGGAGGCGCGCAGAAACCCCTCGAGCTTCGGCTCCAATTGCCGGACGCGCGTGAAAAAATTGCTTCTCTCATTCTGAGTTTCAAAACGAAGCAGCACCTGTATCCTCCGACGGCCGGGGCGACCCCGCGCCCACGCTCTCAAGGATAACGAGGCAGGCAGCACCTGCGGTTGTGCCAAACCCGCCCAGCTAAACCACGCCCCACTCGTGGCGGGCCCTCTCGACCGCGGCCTCGCAGTCGATCAGTCCCCTGCCCACGCAGTGTGGTCCCTCCTCCAGCAAAGAGCAAGTTTTGCGGATGATGTCGGCAACCTGCGCGGGTGTGGCCGCGGGCGCGAGCGACAGGATGAGGGCGGCGAGGCCGGCGACCTGCGGACAGGCCCCCGACGTGCCCCACCATCGTCCACGCCGATAGCTCGCCCCCCACGACACTTCGCCATAGGTGGGCGCCACGCAGTCCGGCTTGGGATGCAGGGCCGCCCATTCGCCCGGCCCGCGGCTGGAATTGCAGTGCGGGGTCGACCTGTCGCAATTGCTGAGCTCCCGGTTCACCGTGCCGACGCTCATGACCAGATCGTGCGAATTCGGCCCCAGATGGAATTGGGGCCACAGTCGTCCGGCTGGAACTGGCACAGGGCGCCCGCATGATAGTTGCCGGCGGCGAAGCAGACGAAGATACCGCGCGCTACCGCCGCCTCGATGGCCCTCATGAAAGGGTGGTCGCCCGGCATGTAGCCCGGCGACTGGCAGATCCGGACGCCATAGGAATTCGTCGCGACGACCGGCCCCTCGATGAGGCCGGCGTCCCGCGCCTCGATAAGATTGTCGTAGACGGCGAGAACGTCGTCGGAACACAGGTTGCAGCGCGCCGCGATCACCGTGGCCTCCGGCGCGACGCCGTCATAGCGGCCGGTGAGCGACGAGCCGGCGGCGATCGCCGCGCACATCGAGCCGTGCCCCATCGTGTCCTCCCACGGCGTCGCGCGATGCGCCAAGGCGAGATTGACCGGGGAGCGACGGCGCCGGCCGATCTCCAGCAACCCGTCCGAGATGCCGGTGTCGACGACCGCGATGGTGACGCCCCGGCCCCGGCTATGACGCCAGGCCTGCGGTGCGCGGATCTGCTGCATCACCTGGCCGAGATCGCCGTCGGCCGCGTCGCCGAGCAGGCCCTGCCAGGCCTGCAGGCGCGACTCCTGCGGGCGGTCGAAATCGCCATGGTCGTCGTCGGCATCCGGCAGCACCGTGAAGGTGACGTTCTCGAAAATGGTGGCGCCCAGCGACTCGAGGCGGCAGCGCTCCTCGTCCCCGACCTGCATCACCAGCGTATCGGGATTTGAAACCGAGGTGCGCGGCACATGCCCCTTCAGATCGAGCGCCACCCCCTGCAGCAGATCGAGCTTCAGCTGCTTCGTCGGCAGACGAACGAACACGCGATCCATGATTCCCCCCGGAATTCATCCCCGGTGCGGAAACTAGATCACACAACCATTGCGAGCAAGTTAAGAAGTGCGCAACCCTAGCCCATTCCCACGTCGGAAGACGGGCTGGTGCCGAGCTCGCGGGCGAGGCGCTCCATGCGTTCGGCGGCCTTGGTGAAGGCGTCGGAGACGGTGCGCTCGGCGAGCTCGGAGCGCTGGGTGGCGACGGCGAGGCGCACACGCTCGGATTGCAATTCCTGCTCCAGCACGCGGTGGCGACGGCGCAGCTCGCTGAGTTCGTCGGCCAGCGTGATCGCCGCCATCACGCTGAGCCGCTGGTCGCCGATCTCGCCGAACGCCTTGCGCAAATCGTCGATGCGGGCGTCGACCTCCTGGCCGAGGCGGGAGAGGTGCTCCTCCTGGCCGTCGTCGCAGGCCATGCGGTAGGCGCGCCCGGCAATGGTGACGGTGACATGGGCCATATCAGGATCTCACCGCTCGTGCGCGGCGAGGACCGCGCGGATGGTTTCCATGGCGCCGCCGAGCCGGCGGGCGACCTCGTCGCTCGCCCCCATCAGCCGCTCGGCCTGCGCCTGCGCGCCGTCGAGCTGGGCGGCGAGACGGGAGCGATCGGCGCCGAGCACATGGACCTGCTCGGCGAGCGCCGCCTCCTGCCGCTCGACGTCGAGCCGGCGCTCCACCGCCGCCTCCAGCGCCTCCATGGCGGCGTTGAAGCGCCGCGCGGCGGCGTCCACCGGGGCCGTATCGGTCATGCGGGCGCGCTCCATGGGTAACGTAAGGCGTGATTCGACTAGATTGGGCTCGCCCGGCGCCGGGCGTCAACCGGCGCAAACCGCCCCTCGCCGGCCGTCGCGCCCTTTGACAGGCCGACCCGTGATGCTATCACTCGCGCCCGTCGATGCCGCACTGCGGCAGGCCCCGATGACGTCGGGGCGGCCACATGCGGCGCGCCGACGGCCGCCCCGACGCGGCACGCCCGTAAGCCCGCCGATTCTACGCCCGCCTTTGCCCCCGAACGCACACGCGCCGAACACGCGCCCCTGGGAGTCACCAGACCTCATGTCGACCCGCGAAAAGCACGATCGCATGGCCAACGCCATCCGGTTCCTCTCGATGGACGCCGTCGAGGCCGCCAAATCCGGTCATCCCGGCATGCCGATGGGCATGGCCGACGCCGCGACCGTGCTGTTCGGCAAGGTGCTGAAATACGATCCCACCGACCCGCACTGGCCGGATCGCGACCGTTTCATCCTCTCGGCCGGCCACGGCTCGATGCTGATCTACTCGCTGCTCTACCTCACCGGCTATGAGGGCATGAGCATCGAGGACATCAAGAATTTCCGCCAGCTCGGCTCCAAGACCCCCGGCCACCCGGAATACGGCCACACCGTCGGGGTGGAGACCACCACCGGCCCGCTCGGCCAGGGCCTCGCCAACGCGGTGGGCTTCGCGCTCGCCGAGCGCATGCTGGCCGCCCAGTTCGGCTCCGACCTCGTCGACCACCACACCTATGTCATCGCCGGCGACGGCTGCCTGATGGAAGGCATCTCGGAGGAGGCGATCGAGATCGCCGGCCGCCAGAAGCTCGGCAAGCTGATCGTGCTGTGGGACGACAACCACATCACCATCGACGGCCCGACCTCGCTCTCGGTGGCGACCGACCAGCTCGCCCGCTTCGAAGCCTCCGGCTGGGAAGCCACCCGCGTCGACGGCCACGACCCCGAGGCCATCCTCGCCGCCCTCGAGCGCGCCAAGACCACCGAGAAGCCCTCGCTGATCGCCTGCCGCACCACCATCGGCTTCGGCGCGCCCACCAAGGCCGGCTCGAACGGCGTGCACGGCGCCCCGCTCGGCGCCGAGGAGATCGCGGGCACCCGCGCCGCGCTCGGCTGGGAAGCCCCGCCCTTCGTGGTGCCGACCGACGTGCTCGACGCCTGGCGCCTCGCCGGGCTGCGTTCGCGCCAGGCGCACAAGAGCTGGAACGAGCGGCTGAAGGGCACCGACCACGACAAGCGCGGCGAGTTCGAGCGCCGGGTGCGCGGCGAGCTGCCGTCCAAGTTCGCCGAGGTCACCGCCGGCATCGTCGCCAAGGCGCAGGCCGACAAGACCCCGGTCGCCACCCGCAAGTCCTCCGAGATCGTGCTGGAAGCGCTGACCGCGGCGCTGCCGGAGATGGTGGGCGGCTCGGCCGACCTCACCCACTCCAACAACACCAAGACCAAGGCCACCTCGGTCTATGTCGAGCCGCCGAAATATGACGGCCGCTACATCAACTGGGGCATCCGCGAGCACGGCATGGCCGCCGCGCTGAACGGCATCGCCCTGCATGGCGGCTTCATCCCCTATGCCGGCACCTTCCTGGTGTTCTCCGACTATTGCCGCCCCTCGATCCGCCTCGCGGCGCTGATGGGCGTGCGCGTCGTCTACGTGTTCACCCACGATTCGATCGGCGTCGGCGAGGACGGCCCGACCCACCAGCCGGTGGAGCAGATCGCCGCCCTGCGCGCCATCCCGAACCTCCTGGTGTTCCGCCCCTGCGACACGGTGGAGACCGCCGAGGCGTGGAAGATCGCCCTCGAGCGCAAGAACGGCCCGAGCGTGCTGGCGCTGACCCGGCAGAACCTGCCGCTAATGCGCACCGACGCCAATGAGCGCTGCCTCACCGCGCGCGGCGCCTATGAGATCGTCGCCGCCTCCGACGACGCCGAGGTGTCGCTGTTCGCCACCGGCTCGGAAGTGTCGCTCGCCGCCGCCGCCCGCGACCTGCTCGAGGCCGAGGGCATCCCGACCCGTGTGGTCTCGGTGCCGAGCTTCGAGCTGTTCCTCAACCAGCCGGAAGAGACCCGCAAGCAGGTCATCGGCACCGCGCCGGTGAAGGTCGCCATCGAGGCGGCGATCCGCCAGGGCTGGGACGCCATCGTCGGCTCCGACGCCGCCTTCGTGGGCATGCACGGCTTCGGCGCCTCCGGCCCGGCGCCCAAGGTGTTCGCGCAGTTCGGCATCACCGCCGAGAACGTCGCCGCCACCGCCAAGGCCCGCCTCAAGAAGGGCTGATGCGGGGGCCAAACGCCCCGTCTCGACGATTAGCCGCACGTCAAAGTCATGAGTGAAGTCATGACTTTGACGCATGCGGCGGTCGCGAGCCCTGCGCTCAAGCCATATCGACGGCGGAGGCGTCTGGTGTCGTAAGGTTGGGCGCGCTATGAGCCTTCCTGCTCGTATTGAATAGGAAGCAATTACCCGGGGGTAGACGCATGACGCTCAAGGTAGCCATCAACGGCTTCGGACGTATCGGCCGCAACGTTCTGCGCGCCATCATCGAATCGGGCCGCACCGATATCGAGGTGGTCGCCATCAACGATCTCGGCCCGGTCGAGACCAACGCCCACCTGATGCGCTTCGACAGCGTGCATGGCCGCTTCCCCGGCACGGTGACGGTCGACGGCGACACCATCGATGTCGGCCGCGGCCCGATCAAGGTCACCGCCGTGCGCAACCCGGCCGAGCTGCCGCACGCCGCGCTCGGCGTCGACGTGGCACTGGAATGCACCGGCATCTTCACCGCCCGCGACAAGGCCGCCGCCCACCTGACCGCCGGCGCCAAGCGCGTGGTGGTCTCGGCTCCCGCCGACGGCGCCGACCTCACCGTGGTCTACGGCGTGAACCACGACAAGCTGACCAAGGACCACCTGGTCGTCTCCAACGCCTCGTGCACCACCAACTGCCTGGCGCCGGTCGCCAAGGTGCTCAACGACGCCGTCGGCATCGACCACGGCTTCATGACCACCATCCACTCCTATACCGGCGACCAGCCGACGCTGGACACCATGCACAAGGATCTCTACCGCGCCCGCGCCGCGGCGCTGTCGATGATCCCGACCACCACCGGCGCCGCCAAGGCGGTGGGCCTGGTGCTGCCCGACCTCGCCGGCAAGCTCGACGGCACCTCGATCCGCGTGCCGACCCCGAACGTCTCCGTGGTCGACTTCAAGTTCGTCGCCAAGAAGAAGGTGACCAAGGACGAGATCAACGCGGCGATCAAGGCGGCCGCCGATGGCCCACTGAAGGGGATCCTCGGCTACACCGACCAGCCGAACGTCTCCTCCGACTTCAACCACGACCCGCACTCCTCGATCTTCCACCTCGACCAGACCAAGGTGCTGGAAGGCAATTTCGTCCGGGTGCTGTCCTGGTACGACAATGAGTGGGGCTTCTCGAACCGCATGTCCGACACGGCGGTTGCCCTCGGCAAGCTGATCTGACGCCAAACCGGCCGGGCCGTCGCAAGACGCCCGGCCGTTTCGTTTCCGGGCGCGCGCGGGCGCCTCTCGATTGCCCTTGCGGCACCACAACCCGGCGCCCCGCCGGGAGCCAGCAACCAGGCCGAAGCGCCAGAGCCGGACAGAACGCCAATGACCGCTCCCTCCGCCTTCCGTACCCTCGACGATGCCGATGTCGCCAATAAGCGCGTGCTGGTGCGTGTCGACCTCAACGTGCCGACCGATGCCGGCCGCATCACCGACGACACCCGTATCCAGGCCGTGCTGCCCACCATCCGCGAAATCAGCGAGAAGGGCGGCAAGGTGATCCTGCTCGCCCATTTCGGCCGGCCGAAGGGCGTCGATCCCAAGCTCTCGCTGGCGCCGATCGCCGGCGAGGTGGCCTCGCGTCTCGGCAAGCCGGTCGCCTTCGCCCCCGCCACCATCGGCGAGGTCGCCGAGGCGGCGGTCGCCAAGCTCCAGCCCGGCGAGGTGCTGCTGCTGGAGAACACCCGCTTCGACCCGCGCGAGGAAAAGAACGACCCGGATTTCGTCGCGGCGCTGGCCAAGCTCGGCGACCTCTATGTCAACGACGCCTTCGCCACCGCGCACCGCGCCCATGCCTCGACCGAAGGGCTGGCGCATCACCTGCCGGCCTATGCGGGCCGTTGCATGCAGGTGGAGATCGAGGCGCTGGCCAAGGCGCTGGAAGCTCCCGAGCGCCCGGTGATGGCGGTGGTCGGCGGCGCCAAGGTGTCCTCCAAGCTGGAACTGCTCGGCAATCTCGTCGCCAAGGTCGACCTGCTGGTGATCGGCGGCGGCATGGCCAACACTTTCCTGGCCGCTGAGGGCAAGGATGTCGGCAAGTCGCTGTGCGAACACGACCTCGCCGACACCGCGCGCGAGATCGTCGGCAAGGCGGCCGCCGCCGGCTGCGAGATCGTGCTGCCGGTCGACGCGGTGGTGGCCAGGGAATTCAAGGCGCATGCCGACAACCGCACCGTCGGCGTGGACGGCGTGGCGGCCGACGAGATGATCCTCGATGCCGGCCCGGCCTCGGTGGCGAACGTCGTCGCCAAGCTGAAGACCGCCAAGACCGTGGTGTGGAACGGCCCGTTCGGCGCCTTCGAGCTCGCCCCCTTCGATGCCGCCACCGTGGCGGTGGCCAAGGCGGCGGCGGCGCTGACCGGCGAAGGCAAGCTGCTCTCGGTCGCCGGCGGCGGCGACACGGTGGCGGCGCTCAACCATGCCGGCGCGGCCGAGGGCTTCACCTATGTCTCGACCGCCGGCGGCGCCTTCCTCGAATGGCTGGAAGGCAAGCCGCTTCCCGGCGTCGAGGCGCTGCGCCGCTAGGGCGGCGGACCATCATTAACCACGCCGGCGCATTGTTTTGGCGTATGATTCAGGTCGGGTGGCGACACCCGGCCTGAAATTCTACTAGAGCCCCTGCGATCAAGACCGTTGATCGACAAGAAAGCGGCCTAGTTTCAAGATGCTGGGGCAGGTTCGCGTCGCAAGGTTCGTTCGACCCTGCGGAACTTGCCCCAACTGCCGCATCGGCAGTCGGTCGCGTGCGACAAGGCACGGACAGGCCGGAGGCCGATGCTATAAGGGTCGCCGATCGGCCGCGCGGGTTTCGGTCGGCGATATTTTCATCGGTTCGTTTTGCGGGAGACAGACGAATGACGACCAGCCTCGACGAGGTAGCGTATAAAATGTGTGCGGGCGGCAAGGGTATCCTCGCCGCGGACGAAAGCTCCAGCACCATCAAGAAGCGTTTCGACGCCATCGGTGTCGAATCCACCTTCGACAACCGTCGCGACTATCGCGAGATGCTGTTCCGCTCCGACGAAGCGATGACCAAGTACATCTCCGGCGTCATCCTGTTCGACGAGACCATCCGGCAGAAGGCCAAAGATGGCACGCCGCTGGTCGAGCTGATCCAGAAGGCCGGCTCCATCCCCGGCATCAAGGTCGATGCCGGCGCCAAGCCGCAGCCGGGCGCTCCCGGCGAGACTATCACCGAGGGCCTCGACGGCCTCGGCGGCCGGCTGAAGGAATATTACGACCTCGGCGCCCGCTTCGCGAAGTGGCGCGCGGTGATCGACATCGGCGCCGGCATTCCCAGCTATACCTCGCTGATCGCCAACGCCCAGGCGCTCGCCCGCTACGCGGCGCTGTGCCAGGAAGCCAACATCGTGCCGATCGTCGAGCCGGAAGTGCTGATGGACGGCGACCACGACATCGACCGCTGCTACGACGTCACCGAATGGGTGCTGAAGGAAGTCTTCCAGCAGCTGTTCTATGCCCGCATCCGCCTCGAAGGCATGGTGCTGAAGCCGAACATGGCCGTGCCGGGCATGAAGTCGCCCAAGCAGGTCTCCTATGAGGAAGTGGCGGAGAAGACCATCCGCTGCCTGAAGAACTGCGTGCCGCCGGCGGTGCCGGGCATCGCCTTCCTCTCCGGCGGCCAGTCGGACGAGGCGGCCACCGGCCATCTCGACGCGATGATCAAGATCGGCAACCTGCCGTGGAACCTCACCTTCTCCTATGGCCGCGCCCTGCAGGCGGCGCCGCAGAAGGCGTGGTCGGGCAAGGACGAGAACTGGGGCGCCGGCCAGGCCGCCTTCACCCACCGCGCCAAGATGAACTACCTCGCCGCGCTGGGTAAGTGGGCCGCCGACGAGGAAAAGAAGGCGGCCTGATCGCCGCCGGGCGCGAGAGGCAAGCCTCGGCGCCACGCCTCTCGTCGACACCATCGGACGCCGCCCCTCGGGGCGGCGTTTTCGTTTTGCCGGCTCATATCTTCCGCCAGCCCACCGCGCATGCCGCTTGATCTTGCGCGAGGTTCGCGCGACCATCGCGGCCTAGCTTCCCTTAGGATAACGGGGAGAGCGGGACCGTGCGGCAGGACCCCAAGGGCGTCGCCAGCAGCAGCCAGTCTTCCGACGCGCCGACCGGCCCGCCGCCGAGGCTGGATGTGAAGCTCGATGTGCTCCACGTCAGCTTCCGCTATGGCGCACATCTCGCCCTGAGCGACGTCTCGCTGCCGATCCACGCCAATCGGGTGACGGCGCTGATCGGGCCGTCCGGCTGCGGCAAGTCCACCTTGCTGCGCATCTTCAACCGCATGCCGGATCTTTATGCCGACCAGCGCGTCGAGGGAGAGGTATGCCTCGACGGCGTGAACATTCTCGCCCCCGGCATCGACGTACTGACGCTGCGCCAGCGCGTCGGCATGGTGACGCAGAAGCCCTCGCCCTTCCCGATGTCGATCTACGACAATGTCGCCTTTGGCCTGCGGCTCAACGAGACGCTCACCGCCGCTGAACTGCGCGAGCGCGTCGAGGAGGCGCTTATGCGCGCCGCGCTGTGGGGCGAGGTGCGCGACAATCTCGGCCGCAGCGCGCTCGGGCTCTCCGGCGGCCAGCAGCAACGGCTGTGCCTCGCCCGCACCATGGCGGTCCGGCCGGAGGTGATCCTGCTCGACGAGCCGTGCTCGGCGCTGGACCCGATCTCCACCGCCAAGATCGAGGCTACCCTCGAGGCGCTGAAACCCGACTGCACCATCATCATCGTCACCCATAATCTGCAGCAGGCCATGCGGATCGCCGACGACACCGCCTTCCTCTATCTCGGCGAGCTCGTCGAATTCGGCTCGACCGCCCGCCTGTTCGACAGCCCGCGCGACACCCGCACCACGCGCTACGTCACCGGCCAGATGGGATAGCAACGGGACGGCGGGTGTGCCGCCGCTCCCCTCATCACGAAAAAGGGCGCCGTCCCGGCGGACGGCGCCCCTCGATCATAGAGCGGGAAGCAGGCTCAGCGGCGGAAGCCGCCGCCGCCATGGAAGCCACCGAAGCCGCCGCCACCACCGAAGCCGCCCCGGTCGAAACCGCCCCCCCCGAAACCGCCGCGATCGAAGCCGCCACCGCCGCCGCTCCAGCCGCCGGAGCGGGCGAAGTCGTCGGCGCGCTGGTCGCCCCAGCCCTGGAACTGGCGCTGGGTGTTCAGGCGGTCGACCTGGCCGGCATCGGCGTCGCGCTGCCAGCTGCCGTCGTTTACCTGATGCTGCCAGCTGCCATCCGCATTGTACTGATGGATGGAGCCGTCATGGTCGGTGTAGACATTGCCGTTGTTCCACGCCACCGCATTGCCGGAATGGACATTGCCGGCGACGCCGCGGCTGTCGACGTTCACCTGGCCGTTGTCGCGGGTGACGCCGGTCTCCGAGGCATGGCCGAAGCCGGTCGACGGGTTGTAGTTCGCCGACTGGCGGCCGGCGGCGAAATTGCCGGTGTAGCTGTTGCCCACCGCGCCGGCGCGGGCGCCGCCCCAGGCGCCGGTCGAGGGATTGTAGTAGCCGCCCTCGCGGCCGCCGGCGAAATTGCCGTTCCACGGATTGAACCCGCCGGCGGAGCGGCCGGCGAATTCGGTACCGCGACCGGTGACGCCGTTGACCGAGTTCGCCGCCCACTCATTGCCGGTCCACGGGTTGTAGCCGAAGGCATGGTTGACGGTGGCGTTGCCGCCCCAGCGGCCATAGATGTTGGTCTGGTTGACGTTCACGCCCGCCCACGGCCCGCCCCACGGACCAACGCCCCAATAAGGTCCCCACCAGGGCGACATCGCGCCCCATGCATAGCCGGCGGCGAAGCCGAAGGCGAAGCCCTCGGTCCAGGCGAAGGCGGCGTTGTAGCCATAGGTGTCCGGGCAGCCATACCAGTAGGTGCCGACATAGCCGACGCAGGAATAGCCGGTGCCGTAGACCACCGTGCCGCCCGGCGCCACCACCACGCCGAGATAGCCCGGCGTGTAGCCGACCGTCACCGCGTCGGCGCTGGAGGCGTAGACATAAACATAGGTGACGTAGTGCAGCGGCGAGGACGGCGGGATGGTGTAGATCGCCGCCGGCACGGTGTCGGCGATCACCCACGGGCCGGTCGGGGTCGCCGACACGAACCAGGCGCCCTGGAACAGCGCGTAGTAGCGGCTGGCGTCGAGCTGGATCACCGGGGTGCGGGTGTTCTCGGCATAGTTCAGCAGCGTGCTCTTGATCGGCACGAATTTCGGCGAGCCGCCATCATACTGGATGGTGAGCTGGGTCGAGCGGGCGACGCTGGCGGTCTGCGGCACCAAAGTGGAGATCACCGCCTCCTTGGCCTGCGGCGTGCCGGGAACCGCGACGAGGGCATTGGCCACCGGATCGGTCGCCGAGATGCTCTTGAACTGCGCCGGCAGCTGGTCGCCGGCCACGTAGCTCCACGGTCCCGCGAGGGCGGCGGCGCGGAACCAGCGGCCGGACACCAGCACGTAATAGGCGTTGTTGGACGGGTCCATGATCACCGCATGGTCGGCATTCGACATGCGCAGCAGCGAGGTGCCACCCACCGGCTCCATCGTCGCGGCGCCGGCGGTGACGACGAGCTCGGCCGGCACGGTGGAGACGATGACGGCCGGGGCCTGCGCCGGCTTCTTGCCATCGGCCGGCAGCAGGGTTTCCGCCTGCTGGGCGTAGTTCGCCATCGAGCCGGCGGCTTCCACCGTGGGGTTGGACTGCGTCAGCAGGTTCCACGGCCCGTCGATCGCCTTGGCCTCGTACCAGTAGTCCGCCGCCTGGAGGTAGAAGGTGCCGGCGGAGGCGAGCACCAGCGGATGGGTGTTGACGACGCGCTGGAAGCCCTGGGCGCCGTCCACCGGCCGCAGCACCGGCGTGCCGGCGATCTGCACCAGCAGCGTCGGCTTGTCGACGAACAGCAGCTTGGGCGGCGTGTTCTCGACCGGCTGCTCCATGTCCTTGGTCAGCTGCTTGTTGGCGGCGTAGCTGGTGAGCAGGTGGTCGAGCGCCACCGTGAAGCCCTCGGCCGGAATGCGCGCCTGCAGCGTCGAGAGGATCTTGGTGTCGAGATCCGGCTTGGTGGGCACGTCGACGCTGGTGATCGCGATGTTGGACAGCTGCGCCAGCCGCGCCGGCTTGTCGACCGCGACGCGGGCGGTGAAATGCGCGATGCCGTAGGTCGGCTGCCCCTTCGCGGGGCCATAGGCGACGGCGGCGCGGCCGGCGATGCGGTCGCCGTCCCAGCTCTCGACGAGCGGCTGGTAGATCGACAGCGCGTCGTCGCCGATCGTCACGCTGCGCGGCCAGGACAGGCCGGCGGCGGCGGTGGGCGACGAGGTCGGGGCGGCCGGGGTGGACGCGGCCTGCGCCCACACGGCGGGCGGCAGGGCGACGAGGCTGCCGGCGAGCGCCAGGAGCGCGGCCGGACGGACGCCAAAGGCACGGATCGAACGGGCGGACATGTTTCCTCCACCGGCATTTTGGCCGAGACCACGGACCTCCCCGGAAGCGGGCACCCGTGCGGCGAGCTGCGGCTCTATCCTGCTTAGCACCGCGCGCGCGGACCGGCGATTGAAAAGCACCACATGACAAGTCTGTGTACGCATTGGGGAATCCCCCATTGTCCCGACCCGCCGGCGCCTCCCGGCAGCGGGGGGCCGGCGAAATCGTTTCAAATTGCCGGAAACTTGTTCTAGGAGTTGGATCCGGTCGGCGCATGCGCTTCGGCCGTGCTTTCGCCGCCATCCTGCGACATGGCTCGAACATGGCCAAATCCGACACGATTCCCGCCCCGCCCGCCCCGCGCCTCTATCTGCTGCTGCCGCCGCCCGATGGCGATGCCGGCCGGCTGGTGACACTCCTGCGCGACATCGTCGCCGCGAGCGACCTCGCCGCCGTGCTGGTACGCCCCGGCGAAGCCAGCGCCGCCGCGCTGCGCGAGCTCGTCGCCGCCTGCCAGCAGGCCGGCGCCGCCTGCCTGATCGACGGCAACGCCGCCTTCGCCGCCGCCACCCAGGCCGACGGCGTGCATGCCGCCGGCCTCGCGGCACTGAAGGCCGCGCTCACCGCCGTGCGGCCGGACGGCATCGCCGGCGTCGGCGACCTGCGCACCAAGCACGACGCGATGACCGCCGGCGAGAGCGGCACCGACTATGTGATGTTCGGCGAGCCGGACGCGCAGGGACGCCGCCCGCCCTTCGAGGCCACGCGCGAACGCGTGCAGTGGTGGTCGGACATCTTCGAGATCCCCTGCGTCGCCTATGCCCGCACGCTGGAAGAGGTAGATATCCTCGTCGCCGCCGGCGCGGATTTCATCGCCGTCGACAACCTGCTCATCGAGGCGCCGGCGGAAGGCGGGCGGGCCCTTGCCAGCCGGCTGGTGCCGGCGGGAGCGGCCTGATGCGGGCGCGGCCTGCCGCCCTCGCCGTCGCGGCGACCGTGCTGTTCGCCGCCGCCACCGGCTCGTCGCGGGCGCAGAACGCGCCCGACGCCACCGCGCCTGCTGCTACCACGCCTGCCACCGCGACGCCTGCCGCCCCGGACAAGGACCACGCGGCGCTCGACGCCGCCTATGGCGCCTTTCAGCGCGGCGACTATGCCACCGCGCTGAAGCTGGCGGTCGAGCGGGCGAACAGTGCCCATGATCCCGTCGCCATGGTGCTGGCGGGGGAAATCCTCTCGCAGGGCTACGGCGTGTTCGAGGACAAGGCCGCCGCCCGCCAGTGGTACGAGGCCGCCGCCGCCAAGGGCAATGCCGACGCGCTGTTCGCCCTCGCCTCGCTGAAGCTCAAGGAAGCCGGCAACAACGCCCAGATCAAGGGCGAGGCGGTGCCGCTGCTGCGCGATGCCGCCGCCAAGGGCAACACGCTCGCGGCCTATAATCTCGGCCTGCTCTATCTCGAGGGCGAGGCGGCGCCGAAGGACCCGGCGACCGCCGCCGACTGGTTCCGCAAGGCGGCCGACCAGGACGAGCCGGATGCGCTCTACGCGCTCGCCATCCTCTACAAGGAAGGACGCGGCGTGCCGCGCGACCCGATCGAGGCGGCGCGGCTGCTGCAACGTGCCGCCGAGGTCGGCCATGTCGTCGCCACCACCGAATATGCCATTGCGGTGTTCAACGGCGTCGGCATGCCCAGGGACGAGGAGCGCGCCGCCGGGCTGTTCCGCAAGGCGGCGCTGGCCGGCAACGCCATCGCCCAGAACCGCTATGCCAAGATCCTCTCGTCCGGGCGCGGCGTGCCGCAGGACAAGCCGCTGGCCGCCGCCTGGTACAAGGTGGCGCAGTCGCAGGGCGGCGCGAAGGATGCCGAACTCGACAAGATGGTTACCACCCTCACGCCCCCCGAGCGGGCGAAGGCGGAGGCGATCCTGCGCAAATGGGCGGGCGGTACCGCAGGCTGACCCGGCGCTCCGCGGAACGCCAGCCAGCGCGGTTTCCCCAGCACGCCCGGCCGGGCGTGCCTTGCTCCCGCCGCCGCACGCCGCTACTCATCGTGGCGCATCGCGCTTCTGGGCGCGGCGCGCAGCCTCAGGAGACCCTGTTTTTGGCCATAGCCCGTCGACTGGTGCCCCGCGCCCTCCTCCACACGCTCGTCGCGTTCGCCCTGGCGCTGGCCTCGGCGATGACGCTGGCGCCGGCACCGGCGCGGGCGCTCGATGCGGTGGCGATCCGGCTCGACGCGCCGGTGATCGACCTCGCTCCGGCGATCGAGCGGCACGATACCGAGGGCGACAGCATCCCGGTCTCCACCGTGCCGGGCGCCGACGGCATCGTGCGCCGCTTCGAGGTGCGCGCCGTCGCCCCGACGCCGAAGGGCAGCAAATGGGCGGTGTTCGCGCTGGCCAACAACACCGACGAACAGGTCGACCGGCTGATCGTCGCGCCACATTACCGCATGGTGGGCTCCGGCGTGTTCTGGCCGGACCTCGGCAACCGACGCATCCTCAACCTGACGCCCAGCCAGGGTTTTCGCCCGGAACTGCAGAGCGCCTCGGACGCCGATGTCTATCTCGTCACGCTCGACCCCGGCACCACGGTGACGCTGGTGGCCGAGCTCGCCGACGGCAACCTGCCGCAGTTGCAGCTGTGGGAGCCGGAGACCTTCAAGGACAAGGTCAACTCCTTCACCCTCTATAACGGCATCGTGATCGGCATTGCCGGCCTGCTGGCGCTGTTCCTCACCATCCTGTTCGTGGTGAAGGGCAGCGCGATGTTCCCGGCTGCGGCGCTGCTGGCCTGGGCGGTGCTCGGCTATATCGGCCTCGATTTCGGCTTCTGGTCGAAGGTGTTCGGCATCTCGCCACTCGCCCAGCAATTCTGGCGCGCCGCCGGCGAGGCCATCCTCGCCGCCACGCTGGTGGTGTTCCTGTTCGCCTATCTCAACCTGAACCGCTGGCATGTGCGCTACATGCACATCACCGCCGGCTGGCTGGTGTTCCTGGTCGCGCTGGTCGGCCTCGCCTTGCTCGACCCCTCGGCGGCGGCCGGCATCGCCCGTCCCTCGCTGCTGGTGGTCTCGGTGATGGGCTTCGCCGTGGTGATGTGGCTGTCGCTGCACCGCTACGACCGCGCGGTGCTGATCATCCCGACGCTGTTCCTGCTGCTGGTGTGGGTGATCACCGCCGGCCTGGCGGTCTCCGGCCGCATCGGCAACGACCTCGTCGCCCCGGCGTTGCTCGGCGGGCTGGTGCTGATCGTCATGCTGATCGGCTTTACCGTGATGCAGCACGCCTTCGCCGGCATCGGCTCGGTCGCCGGCAGCGCGCAGGAGCTGGAGCGCCGCGCGCTGGCGGTCGCCGGCTCGGGCGACATCGTGTGGGACTGGGACGTCGACGCCGACCGCATCCATGTCAGCCCGGAGGCCGAGCAGCTGCTGGGGCTCAAGGCCGGCGCGCTCGACACCGAGGCGACCGGCTGGCTGGAGATCATCCACCCCGCCGACCGCGACCGCTTCCGCGCCACCCTCGACGGGCTGCTCGACCAGCGGCGCGGCCGCATCGACCAGGATTTCCGCCTGCGCACCAAGGACGGCCATTATCTGTGGTTCAACCTGCGCGCCCGGCCGGTGGTGGGCACCGACGGCGAGGTGGTGCGCTGCATCGGCACGCTCTCCGACGTCACCGACAGCCGCACCGCCGAGGAGCGCATGCTGCACGACGCGGTGCACGACAACCTCACCGGCCTTCCCAACCGCGAACTGTTCCTCGATCGGCTGGCCTCGGCGAACGGCTTCGCCCACAGCGACGACACGCTGAAGCCGACCATCATGCTGGTCGACCTCGACCGCTTCAAACAGGTGAACGCCAGCCTCGGCATGCCCGCGGGCGATTCCATCCTGCTCACCGTGGCGCGCCGGCTGATGCGCCTCGCCAAGCAGCAGGACACGCTCGCCCGGCTCGGCGGCGACCATTTCGCGCTGATCCTGATGTCCGAGCGCGACCCCGAGCGCATCACCGCCTTCGCCGACACCCTACGCCGCACCCTGCGCGCGCCGATCACCTTCGGCGACCGCGAGATCTTCATCACCGCCTCGATCGGCCTGCTGCTCGCCGACGGCCAGAAGCGCACGCCGCAGGAGATGCTGAAGGACGCCGAGCTGGCCATGTACTTCGCCAAACGGGTCGGCGGCGACCGCATCGAGGTGTTCCGCCCCTCGATGCGCACCCAGAAGCTCGACCGGCTGACGCTGGAGCAGGACCTGCGCACCGCGCTGGAAAAGGGCGAGATCGGCGTCGTCTACCGGCCGATCATGGACCTCTCCACCCGAGCGATCGCCGGCTTCGAGGCCTCGACGCGCTGGCAGCACCCCACCTTGGGCACGCTGGCGCCGGACGACTTCATGACGCTGGCGGAGGATTCCGGCCTCGTCGTCGATATCGGCCTGTTCGTGCTCGATGCGAGCGCCCGCCAGCTCGGCGCCTGGCAGCGGGCGATGCGCGGCGAGCCGATCTTCGTCACCGTCGACATCTCCTCGCGACAGATGCTGCGGCACGACTTGTTGCAGGACCTCAAGGCCATCCTCGCCCGCAACGTGGTGGCGCCCGGCACGCTGAAGCTGGAGCTCTCCGAGACGCTGGCGATGGAGAACCCGGAATACGCCGCGCAGATCCTGCTGCGCATGCGCGAACTCGGCGCCGGGCTGACGCTGGACGATTTCGGCACCGGCTATTCCTCGCTGGCCTATCTCCAGCGTTTCCCCTTCGACACCATCAAGGTCGACCGCACCTTCGTCAAAGCGCTGGGCCGCAACGGCAACAAGGCGCAACGGCCGGTCATCCTGCGCACCATCGTCACCATGGCGCACGATCTCGGCATGGAGATCGTCGCCGAGGGCGTCGAATCCGAGCCGTCCGCCGCCGCGCTCGCCAAGCTCGGCTGCCGCTACGGCCAGGGGCCGCTGTTCGGCGAGACCATGACGGCGGAAGAGGCGCGCCGGCTGCTGCAGCCCGACGCCTCGCCGACCTCGCTGCTGGAACGCGGCCGGCTGCTGCGCCGCGGCGGCAGGTCCGAGCCGAAGCCGGAGGCCAAGTCCGAGGCGAAACCCGCCGGCACTGGCGACGCCGCCAACCGTCCCGCTCCCCTGCCCCGCCCGGCGCCCACTCGCCCGGCGGCGGCCCCCGCCGCCCCGGCGCGCCCGGCCGATCCCTCCGGCGAGGCTCCTGCCAAGGCGTCCTGAACCGGGACGCGGCCACCGCGACGCCCGGCGGCCGCGCGGTCTCGCGACCGCAGGCGATCAACCATCAATGACGCGGATGCAGCAGCGGCCGACGCTTCAGGCGTGGCCGGCCTCGGTGGAGAGCATGCCGGGATCGATGCCGAGCTTGCGCAGCGCCCGGTCATATTTGCCGGCGGCGTCGGCGCCGAACACCAGCGAGGCGTCGGCCGGGCAATTGAGCCAGCCATTCTGCTGGATCTCGTTTTCCAGCTGCCCCGGCGCCCAGCCGGCATAGCCGAGCGCCAGCACCGCGCTGTGCGGCCCGCCACCGGCGGCGATCGCCTTCAGTATATCGAGCGTCGCGGTGAGGCAGATGCCGCTGTCGATGGGCAGCGTCGAATCCTGGATGAAGAAATCCGACGAATGCAGCACGAAGCCTCGCCCGGTCTCCACCGGCCCGCCCTTCAGCACCGCCACCTCGCCGGCGACGCGCGGCAGGTGAATGCGCTCCTCCTCCGGCACCACGTCGAGCTGCACCAGCAGGTCGCGGAAGCTGACATGGCTGGCGGGCTGGTTGACGATGATGCCCATCGCGCCCTCCGGCGAATGGGCGCACATATAGATCACCGCGCGGGCGAAACGCTCGTCGCGCATGCCGGGCATGGCCACCAGCAGCTGCCCGTCGAGGAAGCTGGAGCCCGGAAGGCGGTCGTCGCCGCCTGTGTCCTTCTGTCCGATCCACATGGGGGAAAGCGTAAACCCCACTCGCACTTTTTCAAGTCCGCTGCGCCAGCCGCCGGCCTGCGTCCCCGGCCCCCTCACACGAAATTGCGGCCCCGCCGGCTTTCCGCCGGCCGCACAACCGGCTATCGGCTGGACATGATCGCCAATGTCCGTTTCGTCGCCCCGCTTCTTGCCGCCCCCTTCGTGGTGGCGCTGTCGCTGTCGCCCGCCGAAGCGGGGATCGAATCGCCCTGGTCGGCCCCCGACGGCACAGCGGTGCGGCTGATCGCCGGCGCCCGCGAGGGCGATGCCCACCGCGCCGGCGTCGAGATCCGGCTGTCGCCGGGCTGGAAGACCTATTGGCGCTATCCCGGCGATGCCGGCATCCCGCCGCATTTCGACTGGAGCGGCTCCGACAATGTCGAGCGGGTGGAGATCGCCTGGCCGGCGCCGATCCGCTTCGACGAAGGCGGCTCGACCTCCATCGGCTACAAGCACGACGTCACGCTGCCGTTGAAGGTGGTGCCCAAGGACCCGGCCCAGCCGGTGCGGCTCGACCTCACGCTCGATTTCGCGGTGTGCTCGACCATCTGCCAGCCGGCGAGCGCCAGCGTCGGGCTCGCCATCCCCGCCGAGGGCGCCGGCCCCACCCCGCCGATGCTGGAGACAGCAGCGACGCGGGTGCCGCAACCCGCCGCGCTGGGAGCGCCCGGCACGCCGGGCATCGAGGAGGTGCGGCTCGAAGGGACCGGCGACAAGGCCCGCATCCGGGTGGTCGCCCGCCTCGCCACCCCCGATGCCGGCGACCTGTTCGTCGAGGGCCCCAACGAGGACTGGGCGCTGCCCCTGCCCGCGCGCCAGCCGGCTGCCGACGGGCGCACCGTCTTCGTGCTGCCGGTCGACGGCGTGCCGAAGGGCGCCAGCCTCGCCGACAACCCGCTGCGCTTCACCCTGGTCGACGGCAAGGGGAATGGCACCGGCACGAATGGCGACGCGGCGCGGGCGGTCGAAGTGACGGCGCGGCTTTCCACGCCCTGAAAACCCTTTCCGTCGGACGGGAACCGATTATGCTACCGGCGTCGCGCCGGGGCCGCGCCAGAATGGCTCCGCGCGGCGCAGCCAATGTCATTTGATGCCCGTTGAAAGGAATTTCCCATGACGATCAAGGTCGGCGACACCCTGCCGAGCGCCACCTTCCGCGTCGCGACCGCGGACGGCCCCGTGCCGAAGTCCACCGAGGAAATCTTCAAGAACAAGAAGGTCGTGCTGTTCGCCGTGCCGGGCGCCTTCACCCCGACCTGCCACAAGAACCACCTGCCGAGCTTCATCGCCCGCGCCGACGAGATCTTCGCCAAGGGCGTGAGCACCATCGCCGTGACGGCGGTGAACGATCCCTTCGTGCTGGAAGCCTGGGAAAAGGCCTCCAACGCCGGCGGCAAGATCCTGTTCCTCTCCGACGGCAATGGCGATTTCGCCAAGGCGCTCGGCCTCGACTTCGACGCCTCCGCCGCCGGCCTCGGCCTGCGCTCCAAGCGCTATTCGATGCTGGTCGACGACGGCGAGGTGCTGATCCTCAATGTCGAGCCGGTGCCGAGCAAGGCCGACACCACCAATGCCGACGTGCTGCTCACGCAGTTCTGATCCGGCCGCTCACGGCCCCGGCGGCGACGCTGCCGGGGACCCGCCTCGGGTAATGAAGCGATTCAAGCGCTGGCGGTTCAGGCGATGATGTCGGGGAGGATTTGGTCCTCGACGAAGCCGATGCGGTCCTTGAGCGACAGCTTGCGTTTCTTCAATCGGGCGAGCTGAAGCTGGTCGCAGCCGGGAATCGCCTGCAACGCCTCGATCGCACTGTCCAGATCGCGATGTTCCTGCCGCAGACGCTCGAGGAGCGCCTTCAGCTCGCGTTCCTCATCCGCCGTCATCTCTGCCAAAACGCCGACCCGCAACTCGATTCGCCGCACACCGCACTATGGCGTGCGATGCGATTATCACTGCCCGCGAGGCTCGCCGCAATATGCCAGCGGTCTTCCTCCCCGGCGCCGGCGGCACTTTTGCAGCGCACGAGGATGCTGCGGCGCAGCGTATCGTTTCGTCGACAGCCGCGTTCTTCGGTGACAGACTGATGACGTTCCTATCCAGACAGGGAGATCACAGTCCATGTCCATGCAGGCGCATGTCGCGGAACTCGAAAGGCGCCACCAGGCGCTCGACAAGGAACTGAAGGCCGAAATGGCCCATCCGGCATCCAGCGAAATGAGAATAGCGGAACTGAAGCGGCGAAAGCTGCACCTGAAGGACGAAATCAACCGGTTGAAGACGGTGCATTAGCGGGATTCGAGCACTCCAGGCCAGGCAGCGCGGGATCCGCGCAAGGACCCAGCTACCGCAGGCCTAAGCGCTGTGGATCGATACGTGGAAGGTACAGCGTCTTTCGCCGCCGGCCCTCGGGCCGGCGGTTCGCGTTTCCCGGCCTCGTCGCAGGCCGGCGGGCACGACCAAGGTCGTAAGCATTTCAGCGTTCTTGCAGGCGAAACCCGCCATTGGTTTCCTTGAAGAAAAATATCATCGGGTTCAGGGAGACGCCAAAACATGACCACCTCCGGCTACAGCGCCGTCCAGGCTGCCGCGACCGACGACCCCGAGCGGTTCTGGAGCAACGCGGCCAAGGCGATCGACTGGATCGCCCCGCCGCGGCAGGTGTTCGATCCCGCCCTCGGCGCCTATGGGCGCTGGTTCGTCGGCGGCCTCACCAATGTCTGCCACAATGCGGTGGACCGGCATGTCGACGCCGGGCGCGGGCTGCAGCCGGCCATCCTCTATGACAGCCCGGTCAGCGGCTCCCAGCGCGCCATGACCTATGCCGAGCTGAAGGCGGAAACCCGCACGCTCGGCGCCATGCTGCGCGACCTCGGCGTCGAGAAGGGCGACCGCGTCGTCATCTACATGCCGATGGTGCCGGAAGCGGTGGTCGCGATGCTCGCCTGCGCCCGCATCGGCGCGGTGCATTCCGTGGTGTTCGGCGGCTTCGCGGCGGCGGAACTGGCCGGCCGCATCGACGATGCCCGGCCGAAAGTGGTGCTGTCCGCCTCCTGCGGCATCGAGCCGACCCGCTTCGTGGCCTACAAGCCGCTGCTCGACCTCGCCCTCACCATGGCGACCCACAAGCCGGACGCCTGCATCATCCTGCAGCGCCCACAGCTGGAAGCCCAGATGCTCGCCGGCCGCGACCATGACTGGGCGCGCCTGCGCGAGAAGGCCGCGGCCGGCGGGCGCGGCGTCGACTGCGTGCCGATGGGCGCCACCGATCCGCTCTATATCCTCTACACCTCCGGCACCACGGGAAAGCCCAAGGGCGTGGTGCGCGACACCGGCGGCTACATGGTGGCGCTGCGCTGGTCGATGGAGGGCCTCTACGGGGTGAAGCCCGGCGAGGTGTTCTGGTCGGCCTCCGACATCGGCTGGGTAGTCGGCCATTCCTACATCGTCTACGCGCCGCTGCTCACCGGCTGCACCACCGTTCTCTATGAAGGCAAGCCGGTCGGCACCCCCGATGCCGGCGCCTTCTGGCGGGTGGTCGAGGACTACAAGGTCTCGGTGCTGTTCACCGCGCCGACCGCGCTGCGCGCCATCAAGAAGGAAGACCCGAACGGCCGGCTGATGGGCGACTACGACCTCCGCAGCCTCAGGGCGCTGTTCCTCGCCGGCGAGCGCGCCGATCCCGACACCGTGCTGTGGGCAGCGAACAAGCTCCGCGTACCGGTCATCGACCATTGGTGGCAGACCGAGACCGGTTGGGCCATCGCCGGCAACCCGCTCGGCCTCGGCCTGATGCCGGTGAAGCCGGGCTCGACCGGCGTGCCGATGCCAGGCTATCGGATCGACATACTCGACGAGGGCGGCCACCCGGTCGCCGACGGCAAGATGGGTTCGATCGCCATCAAGCTGCCGCTGCCGCCTGGCTGCCTGCCGACGCTATGGCGGCAGGACCAGCGCTTCATCGAGAGCTACCTCTCGGAATTCCCCGGCTACTACAAGACGGCGGATGCCGGCTTCCGCGACAGCGACGGCTATCTGTTCATCATGGGGCGCACCGACGACATCATCAATGTCGCCGGCCATCGCCTGTCGACCGGCGGCATGGAGGAGGTGCTGGCCTCGCATCCCGATGTCGCCGAATGCGCGGTGATCGGCATGCATGACGAGTTGAAGGGCGAGGTGCCCTGCGGCTTCGTGGTGCTGAAATCCGGAGTCGACCGCGCGCCCAACGTCATCGAAGGCGAAATCGTCACGCTGGTGCGCGAGCGCATCGGCCCGGTGGCGGCGTTCCGCATCGCCATCACCGTGGCGCGACTGCCCAAGACCCGCTCCGGCAAGATCCTGCGCGGCACCATGAAGAAGATCGCCGATGCCGAAGCGTGGAACATGCCGGCCACCATCGACGATCCGGCGGTGCTGGACGAGATCGCCACCGTGCTGAAGCAGCGCGGCTACGCCAAGCCGAGCGCCGCCTGAGGCGACACGGCCAGAATGGCCCACCAAAAAGCAAAGGGGCGCCAAGGCGCCCCTTTTTCGTATCGGCCCGCTGGGACCGGCCGGATGCGGAGGATCACTCCTCCTCGCCGGCCTCGCTCTTGCGCGAGCCGCCGAGCTTGGCGAACACCGTCTCGAGGTCGAGCGTCTCTTCCTTCGGCTTGCGCGACGCGACGAAGGGCTCGTCGAGCGACGCGTGCGAGGTGGTGACCTCGGCCGGCAGCAGCGTCGCGCCGCCGCCCTCGGCCAGCGCGGCCGGGCGGTCCTTGGACGAGCGCTGCACCTCGATGTCGAGGTCGATCTGCGAGCACAGGCCGAGCGTCACCGGGTCCATCGGCGTCAGGTTCTGCGCATTCCAGTGGGTGCGCTCCTTGATCGACTCGATGGTGGTCTTGGTGGTGCCGACCAGGCGCATCACCTGGCTGTCCTTCAGCTCCGGGTGGTTGCGCAGCAGCCAGAGGATGGCGTTCGGCCGGTCCTGGCGCTTCGACACCGGGGTGTAGCGCGGGCCGCGGCGGCGCTTGGGCTCCGGCAGGCGCACCTTGGATTCGAGCAGCCGCAGGCGGTAGTTCGGGTTCTTCTCGGCGCGCTCGATCTCCTCGCGCGACAGCTGGCCCGAGGAGACCGGGTCGAGGCCCTTGATGCCCTGCGCGACTTCGCCGTCGGCGATGCCCTTCACCTCAAGCACGTGCAGCTTGCAGAAGTCGGCGATCTGATCGAACGTCAGCGCGGTGTTCTCCACCAGCCACACGGCGGTGGCCTTCGGCATAAGAGGGGCGTTCGCCATGGGGCGCGTCTCCTGTGAATGGCTTTCGGCCAGTAAACCTTGCGGTCCGTAAACGTCGCATACGCGGGTTCGTTCGCTCCGCCACCCCCTCGGGGGCGGAGCCTCGGACCGTCTCGCGATGACCGGGATGGCGCGAATATAGGCCCGCCGGCCCGCGCGTGCAAACCCAAAGACGTCGCAGCGTCGCCGGCGCTCAGGCACGACCGACGCATGCCCGCCCGTCACTGCTGCCCGATTGCCGGCCCAATGCGCGGATAGCCTCGCGGCGCCGCGCTTGACACTGCGGATCGCTCCACCCATGAGGTGGGAAGGTCGGGATTTTCCGACGATCGTTTCAGACATTCGCGGCCGCCCCGCTCCGGCGCCGGGCGCCGCGACGGGACCCGCGATGAGCGCCACCGACACCCAGAAGCCTGCCCTCCGCGTCCTGCTCTGCGCGCCGCGCGGCTTCTGCGCCGGCGTGGTACGGGCGATCGACGCGGTGGAGCGGGCGCTGGCGCTGTACGGGCCGCCGGTCTATGTGCGCCACGAGATCGTGCACAACAAATATGTCGTCGAGGGGCTGAAGGCGAAGGGCGCCATCTTCGTCGAGGAACTCGCCGAGATCCCCGCCGGCACCACCGCTCCGGTGATCTTCTCCGCCCATGGCGTGGCCAAATCGGTGCCGGAGGACGCCGCGGCGCGCAATTTCTACGCCATCGACGCCACCTGCCCGCTGGTGACCAAGGTGCATCGCGAGGCGACAGTTCATTTCAAGAGGGGCCGCGAGGTGGTGCTGATCGGCCATGCCGGCCACCCCGAGGTGATCGGCACCATGGGCCAGCTGCCCGAGGGCGCGGTGACGCTGGTCGAGACCGCCGAGCAGGCGCGTGTCTTTGTGCCGCGCGATCCGGACAATCTCGCCTATACGACGCAGACCACCCTCTCCATCGACGACACCGCCGCGATCGTCGACATATTGCGCGCCCGCTTCCCCTCGATGACGGCGCCGCACAAGGAAGACATCTGCTACGCCACCACCAACCGCCAGGAGGCGGTGAAGAAGGTGGCGCCGCATGTCGACGCCATGATCGTGGTCGGCGCGCCGAACTCGTCGAACTCGCAGCGCCTGCGCGAGGCCGCCGAGCGCGCCGGCTGTCGCACCGCCGCGCTGGTGCAGCGGGCGAGCGAGATCGACTGGACGGTGTTCGGCGCCATCGCATCGCTGGCGGTGACCGCCGGCGCCTCGGCGCCGGAAATCCTCGTCGAGGAGATCATCGACGCCTTCGCCGAGCGCTTCGACGTCAAGGTCGAGACGGTGCACACGGTGGAGGAGGACGTGTTCTTCCCGCTGCCCCGCCAGCTCCGGCCGGACGCCCCCAACGCCGCCGCCGAATAGTCCCGGCCCTCCGTTCCCTTCCGTTCCGCCAGTTCCGCCCGCACGCTCCGCCCGCCGAGGTCCACCTTCTCATGGCCGTCTATACCGATGTCTCGCCGGAAGAGCTCGAAGCCTTCCTCTCCACCTATGAGCTCGGCCGGCTGCGCGCCTTCAAGGGCATCGCCGAGGGGGTGGAGAACTCCAACTTCCTGCTGCAGACCGAGGCCGGCAGCTTCATCCTCACCCTGTATGAGAAGCGGGTGAACCCGGCCGACCTGCCGTTCTTCATCGGGCTCATGCAGCACCTCGCCGCGCGTGGCATCGACTGCCCGCAGCCGGTGAAGAATCGCGACGGCGTGGCGCTCGGCACGCTGGCCGGCCGGCCGGCGCTGATCGCCACCTTCCTCTATGGCACCTCGGTGCGCCGCCCCAGCGTCGCCAACTGCGCCGCGCTCGGCACCGCGCTCGCCGGGCTGCACCGGGCGGGCGCCGACTTCACCGCCTTCTCCCGCGTCAACGCCCTCTCCGTCCCCGGCTGGCGGCCGCTCTACGAGCAGGCCGAGGCGCGGGCGGATAGCGTGGCCCCGAACCTCGCAGCACTGATCGCCGACGAATTGTCGGTGCTGGAGCCGAACTGGCCGCAGGACCTGCCGGCCGGGGTGATCCATGCCGATCTCTTCCCCGACAACGTGTTCTTCACCGACGACACGCTGACCGGGCTGATCGACTTCTATTTCGCCTGCAACGACCTGCTCGCCTATGACGTCGCCATCTGCCTCAACGCCTGGTGCTTCGAGACGGACGGCGCCTACAACCAGACCAAGGGCCGGGCGCTCATCGCCGCCTATCAGGCGGTGCGCCCGCTGTCGGAGGCGGAGATCGCCAGCCTGCCGATACTGTGCCGCGGCGCGGCGCTGCGCTTCCTGCTCACCCGCCTCGTCGACTGGCTGAACGTGCCCCCGGGCGCGCTGGTGCGCCCGCACGACCCGAAGGAATATCTGCGCAAGCTGCGCTTCCACCGCTCGGCGCAGAGCGTGCGCGACTATGGGGTGGACGCGTGAAGACCGCGCCGGGGACCGCCCGCATCTTCGCCGATGACGAGACCAGCGAAGCGACGAAGCCGGCCGGCGGCGTCGCCGTGTGGACCGATGGCGCCTGCTCGGGCAATCCCGGTCCCGGCGGCTGGGGCGCGATCCTGCGCTATGGCGAGCACGAGCGCGAATTGTCCGGCGGCGATTCGCCGACCACCAATAACCGCATGGAGCTGATGGCGGCGATCTCCGCGCTGGAGGCGCTGAAGCGCCCCTGCACCGTCGACCTGCACACCGACAGCGAATATCTGCGCAACGGCATCACCAAATGGATCGCCGGCTGGAAGAAGAACGGCTGGCGTACCGCCGACAAGAAGCCGGTGAAGAATGTCGACCTGTGGGAGCGGCTGGAAGCGGCGCTCGGCCGCCACCAGATTCGCTGGCACTGGGTGAAGGGCCATGCCGGCGACCCGATGAACGAGCGCGCCGACGAACTCGCCCGCGCCGGCATGGCGCCCTACAAGGGTGGACGCGGCGCCACGCCCTGATATCCGTGACGGCGCAGCAGGGGCAACGCCAAGAGGCCACGGCAAGGGGCAGCGTCATGAGCTATGAAGAGGGCCGCGCCATGGCGCGGGAGCTGGAAGCCGGAACGTCCGGAATGGCGACCGGCGTGCCGCTGCTTCTACTGCGGCTGGAAGGAGCCGGCGTGTTCCTCGCCGCGCTGGCGCTCTATGCCGCGCTGGATGCCAGCTGGTGGCTGTTCGCCCTGCTCATCCTGGCGCCCGATCTCGGCATGCTCTTCTACCTCGCCGGTCGGCGGGCGGGAGCGAGCGGCTACAATGCCACCCACACCTATCTCGCGCCGCTGGCGCTCGGCGCGGCGGCCTTCCATTTCGCCGCACCGCTCGGCGAGGCGGTGGCGGTGATCTGGGCGGCCCATATCGGCGTCGACCGTGCGCTCGGCTACGGGCTGAAATATCCGGAGAGTTTCGGGCGCACCCATCTCGGCTTTTCCGCCCGCGCCCGCCGCCTCATCCGGATGGAGCACGCCGAACCGGGGATGGACCGCGCGGCGGATTGACAAAGCCCCCATGGCTCCGCTATCAGCCGGGCCTCGAATTCAAGCTGGCGGACGGGGCGCGGCCAAGGAGGCGCCGTCTCATGCGCAGGCGCACTCGATCCGAAGGTGAAGTATTATGAAGATCCGCAACTCGCTCAAGTCGCTGCTCGGCCGTCACCGCGACAACCGTCTGGTGCGCCGCAAGGGCCGCGTCTACATCATCAACAAGACCCAGAAGCGCTTCAAGGCCCGCCAGGGCTGAGGCCTTCCCGCCGGACGGATGCCCGGCGACGATGCCGCCGCGATCACGTTTTCGCGGCGCCGCATCCCCAGCGATTGACGAAGGCGCCTTGTTTCCCGACACTCGGGGCATGCGCGCCTTTTTTGCTGTCCTGACCCTGTCTCTCCTGCCGCTCGCCGCCCTGGCGCAGACCGCGCCGCCGGGCGCGACGCCGCCGGCCGCCAAGGGCGACGCGGTGCCGGGAGAACCCAAGCTCGTCGAGCCCAAGATCAACGATCCCAAGGCGGGCGAGACGAAGCCGGCGGATTCGCAGGCCGCTGCCGAGCATGCCGAACCCGACCGCGCCAAGCGGCTCGACGCGCTGTTCGCGGCACTGAAAGCTGCGCCGACGCAGGAATCGGCCAAGAGCATCGCCGACCGCATCGACATCGCCCTGACCCCTTCCGGCAGCGACACCGTCGATCTGCTGATGAGCCGGGCGGCGACCGCCACCCAGGCCAAGGACTACGATCTCGCCATTACGCTGCTCGACGGCATCCTGACCGTCGACCCCGACCATCTCGACGCCTGGAATCGCCGGGCGACGGTGTTCTACCTGCAAGAAGACTATGCCGACGCCTTCGCCGACCTCCGGCAGGTGGTCACCCGCGAGCCGCGGCACTATGCGGCGTGGATGGGCATCGCGCTGATCGCCAAGGATATCGGCGACGAGAAGCGCGCACTGGAGGCGGTGCGCAAGGCGCGCGAGATCTACCCGCAATTCGAGCAGGCCGAGGAGATGGAGAAGACGCTGTCGCTCTCGGTCGAGGGCCGGCCGATCTGATCCGTCGCCGCTCCGCTCCCGCCGATGCGGGCCGTGCTCAGGCCCGCTCGTAATCCACGAAGCTGAAGGCGAATTCGTCCTTCTCGGTCTGGAAGGGGCCTTCCCGGCCGATCTCGCGCCACGCCACGCGGTCGAAATCCGGGAAGAACACGTCGCCCGCCGGTTCGCCATGCACCTCGGTGAGCCGCAGCCGCACCGCCAGCGGCAGCGCCTGCGCATAGATCTGCGCGCCGCCGATCACCGCCATCTCGCCGACGCCCATCCGCTCCGCCTCGCGCGCACCCATGTCGAGGGCCGCTTCCAGCGAGGGCACCACCCGCACCATCTCCGAGGCCGGCAGGAACGCGGTGTCGCGGCTGATGACGATGCTGGTGCGGCCGGGCAGCGGCTTGCCGATGGAATCGAAGGTGCGCCGGCCCATCAGGATCGGCTTGCCCCAGGTGATGGCGCGAAAACGCTTCAGGTCGCCGGACAGCCGCCATGGCAGGTCCGGGCCGCGCCCGATCACCCCATTGGCGGCCAGCGCCGCGATCAGCACCAGATCGACGCTCACGCGCTCACTCCCTGCAGCTGGGCGAGCGCCGCGTCGGCGGCGGCGAGCCCGGTCAGATGCGCGCCATGCGCGGTCGAATAGGCGTGGGTGGACACCGCCTCGCCGGCGATCAGCACGCGCCCGCCGAGCAGCGGGCCGGCATGCTCCGGCGCCAGCCGGGCGCGCATATGGGCGAGGCCCGGCAGCGCGCAGCTATAGGCGCCGCCGATCAGCGGGTCGGCAAGCCAAGCGGTGGTGGCGGCGGTTTTCACCCGCGCGCGGATGTCGGCCCCGAAGGCGTCGACAAGGGCAGCGAGGCCGAAATCCGCCATCGCCTGCGGCCCGGCGGCGACCAGATCGGCGGCATTGCTCCCACCGAGCAGCCCCACCGCCATCGGCTCCCCGAACGGGTTGATGACGAAATTGACTGGCCGGCGCGCGGGATTGCCGAGATCGAGCGTGTCGACATGGCTGCTCGACGGCAGGCCGAACACCTCCCGGTCGAACCGGAACGCCACCTTTTCCGCCGCCCCGAGCGGCAGGGCGGCGAACGCCTCCTCCAGCTCGACCGGCAGGCCGGGGGTGAAGCGGATGGCGCCGCGGGCGATCACGCTGGTCGGCACGGCGAGGATGAGCTGCCGGGCGGTCAGCGTGCCACGCGGCGTCGTCACAGTGACACCGGCGCCCGACCAGTCGACCGTCTCGACCGGGCAGGCGGTGACGATGTCGAGATCCGGCGCCGCGCGCGCCGCGACCGCCTGCACCAGCGCGCCGTAGCCGCGCTCGACCGGGCAGTTCTCCGCCGTGTCGGAATAGGCGGCGAGGTCGCGCGTCGACACGTGCTCGGGATCGGCGGCCGACATCACGCCGAACCAGTGACGCGACAGCCGCAGCCAGGGCGAAGCGGTATCGAGGCAGAGCGAGGCCGCGACATCGCGGCCAGCATCGCCCGCCGCCTTCACCGCCGAAAAACCGGCGTCGATGGCGCGCCAGATATCGCGGCGCTCGGCCTCATCAGCCCAGCGACTACCGAGATGGGTGGGGCGGGCCTGCCGCGAGCCGGGGCCGAGATAGGCGAAGCCAAGCTCGTCGGCGGCGGCGTGCAGCGGATTGACCGAGGCCGAATGCAGCCAGTGGCAACCGCGATCCCAGGCGACGCCGAAGGTCGCGGTGTCGGTGAAGGCGCGTCCGCCGGTGCGGGCCGCCGCCTCCAGCACCCGCACCCGGGCGCCGGCCTGATGCAGTCGCGCGCCGGCCGCGAGTCCGGCAGCACCGGCACCGACCACCAGCACGTCGTAATCGTCACTCATGGAATCGCCGCTCCCCGGCCGGGTGGCGCCCGGCGGGATGACCGCCGGTGGCGCGCATGCTCACTTCTTGCGGAAAGCGTCGAGCCGGACGACCTGCGCCCCGCCTTCCTTGGCCTCGTCGGACTTGGTCTCGCCCGACTTGCTCTCTTCCGGCTTGGCCTTGTCCGCCTTGGCGCCCGCGGCCGACTTGGCGGCCTCGGGTTTGGCGGCCTCAGACTTGGCGGCCTCGGATTTGGCGTCGCTCTTCGAGACCATCGCGGCCGGCTCGTCCTTGGCGGGCTTCGTCGTGGCGGGCTTGGGCGCGGCGGATTTCGGCGCCGGCTCGCCAGCAGCGGCAGCCGGCTGGGGCCGCGCCGCCGGAGCGGTGGGAACGGAGGTCGGGGCTTTCGACGGCTCACGCGCCGCCGGGCGCGCATCGGCGAGGCTCGCCACCTCGGCGCCACCGGTACCGTTGCCGGCAACGCCGGGCGCGTCCGTCTCGGGCTCCGCTTCCTCGGCCGAGGGCGGCTCGAACTGTAGGCCGAATTTCACCGACGGGTCGAAGAAGCCCTTCAGCGCGTCGAACGGCACATGCAGCCGCTCGGGAATGCCGTTGAACGACAGCCCGACCTCGAAGAACAGCTCGGTGACCACCAAATCCCAGAACTGGTGCTGGAGGACGATGGTCATCTCCTCCGGGTACCGCTCCTTGAGCCGGTTGGACAGCCGCACACCCGGCGCCCGCGTATCGAAGGAGACATAGAGATGGTGATCGCCCGGCAACCCGTCGCGGGCGACATCGGTCAGCACGCGGCGGACCACGGCGCGCAGGGCATCCTGCACCAGGAGATCGTAGCGGATAAGGTCGACGCTCATGAAGGCAATGAACCCGATTCCGGCCGTCGTTGCCAGCCTGCGCCGGACACGGAGGCGAGAAAATACATCGGCGAGAGTTTAAGTGGAGGCTTCTGTTGCCAGGTGCCTCCGAACCCCGCCTTACAGTGCTACCCGCAAGGACTTATTTCCCAGAGATCAAACCGCTCACGCGGCCTGAGCAACCGGAGCATAGTTGTCGTTGGCAACTATATGTTTGGTCCGATGACGGCGGTACCATGCCGAGCGAAAGTCCACCCTTTACGCCCTCGTCGATCCTGTTTCGCCCCCGCCGCAACCCAGCATTCATCTGGGCTCTGGTGGAGGCGCCGGGTACTGCCCCCGGGTCCGAAGGGTTTATTCCGATAGCCGTTTATCGCCATAGCCGGCTTGCGCCGGCAAAACGAATATAGGCGCCCCCGCGCCCCGTTGGAAGGGGGCCCGCCCGCTTTACCGAGCGCCATGCACCGGCAGCGCTGCACCGGCAGCGCTGCACCGGCGTCGCTGCACCGGCAGTGCGGCGCCGGCAGCGTGACCTCACGCCTCGGTCTGGTCGCCATATTGCAGCTTGTCGAGCGGCACGTCGCCCGCGCCGAGGCCGAGCCGTTCCGTGAGTTCGTCGATGCGTGCCTGCAACGCCGCCATCATCAGGTCGCGCATCAGCTCGTAGCTGAGCGTCGCGTCGGAATGGGCGCTGCGCAATTCCTCGTGGCTGCGCAGGATCAGCATCGGCGTCGAGCGCGCGCCCACTACCGACAGATCGAGGGGATGCGTCGCATCGGTCTCCAGCAGGCTCAGATGCACGCGTGCCCGATAGAGGGCGGTCTTCATGTCTTCCGGGCTCTGGATGGTCATCGCTCGTCTCCCCTTCTGTCGCGACACCGGCCCTCCCAGCCGGGCCGGGGGCGCTTTGCACAACAACGACTGGTCCGCCGCGAGGTTCCCCCGAATACCGCTGCACGACCGAAATCCGCCGGAGTGTCGGTACCGGGGGGCGGAAAGGCTCGACCGAGGGGAACGACCGGCGTCCTCGTCCGTTTGCTTGGCAGTCTTGGGGCCCCCTGGGGGACAGATCAGGAGTGACCATGATGAAGCTCACCCATCTCGCGGCCGGCGCGCTCGCCGCGGCTCTCGGCGTCGCCGCCCTCGCCGCCCCGGCGGCGGCGCAGACCTATATGCGCAATTACGGCTCGGCTTATCCGCAGCTTCCCGGCCCGAGCTACGACACCGGCTATTATGTCGAACCCGGTTATGTCGAACCCCGCTATGTCCAGCCAGGCTATGTCGACCCCCGCGAGCGCGTGATCGTGCGCACCCCGCAGCGCTACGTCACCACCACCCAGCGCTACATGGTGGTCGAGCCGGCCGACCCGTATGGGGCGGAGATCGTCCACGGCTATGGCAACAAGCCGCTGCGGGTGATGCCGAGCCTGACGCGCAGCGGCTACAACGGCCAGCCCTGCTACACGGTCGAGAAGACCAGCACCGGCGGCCTGCTGCGCAGCTACACCTATTGCCGCTGAGGCCCGGCTGTGACGCCGGCCGCCGGCACGGCGCACAGCTTTCCACATCCCGAGCCACGGGCGGCGCATGCGCCGCCCGTTTTAATGCGCTATATCTAGTAGGCACTCGACATCGACAGCCTATGGTGGCGCGACATGCGGCAATATCACGAGCTTCTGGAACGCCTCCTCGCGGAAGGCACGCGCAAGGACGACCGCACCGGCACCGGCACGCTCTCGGTGTTCGGTCACCAGATGCGCTTCGACCTGGCGGAGGGCTTTCCGCTCGTCACCACCAAGAAGCTGCACCTGAAGTCGATCGTCCACGAATTGCTGTGGTTCCTCGCCGGCGACACCAACATCGCCTATCTGAAGGCGAACGGCGTCTCGATCTGGGACGAGTGGGCGGACGAGAACGGCGATCTCGGCCCGGTCTATGGCCATCAGTGGCGCTCCTGGCCGGACGGCAAGGGCGGGGTGATCGACCAGATCGCCCAGGTGGTCGCCGATATCCGCCGCAATCCGGATTCGCGCCGCCTCATCGTCTCGGCCTGGAACCCCGCCGACGTGCCGCAAATGGCGCTGCCGCCCTGCCATTGCCTGTTCCAGTTCTACGTGCTGGACGGCAAACTGTCCTGCCAGCTCTACCAGCGCTCGGCCGACGCCTTTCTCGGCGTGCCGTTCAACATCGCCAGCTACGCGCTGCTCACCCACATGGTGGCGCAGGTGACCGGCCTGAAGCCGGGCGACTTCGTGCACTCCTTCGGTGACCTGCATCTCTATTCCAACCATGTCGAGCAGGCGCATCAGCAGCTGTCGCGCGCGCCGCGCCCGCTGCCGGTGCTAAAGCTCAACCCGGCGGTCACCGATCTGTTCGGCTTCCGCTTCGAGGACATCGCCATCGAGGGCTACGACCCCCATCCCGCCATCAAGGCGCCGGTGGCGGTCTGACGCGGCGAGGGTCGACGAAATGAGCCTCGTCCTGCGCCCGGCGCGGCCGGAAGATGCCGCGCTGGTGTTTTCCTTCGTGCGCGAGCTGGCCGAATATGAGCGGCTGCTGCACGAGGTGGCCGCGACCCAGGCCGACATCGCCGCCGCGCTGTTCGGCGACCATCCGCGCGCCTTCTGCGATATCGCGGAATGGGACGGCGAGCCGGCCGGCTTCGCGCTGTGGTTCTACAATTTCTCCAGCTTCGCCGGCCGGCACGGCATCTATCTGGAAGACCTGTTCGTGCGGCCGGCCTTTCGCGGGCGCGGCATCGCCACGGCGCTGATGCGGCACCTCGCCCGGCGTTGCCTCGACGAGGATCTCGGCCGCTTCGAATGGTCGGTGCTGAACTGGAACGAGCCGGCCATCCGCGTCTACCGCGCGCTCGGCGCCGAGCCGAAATCCGAATGGACACTGCAAAGCGTTAGCGGCGAGGCGTTGCGCAAGCTCGCCGGCTCCTAAGCCCGCACAAAAAAGCCGCCGGCGCGAAGCCGGCGGCAAAGTCGGTGGGGCATCGCCCCGGGTCCAATCGAGGAAGAACGCGCCGCGCCTACAGGCGCTGCGGGCCGGCATCCGGTCCGCCGGGAGGCGGCATGCCGGGCCCACCGGCGGGACCACCATGCGGCGGGCGACCGAAGTCCGGGCGACCGCCCCGCTCCGGGCCGTGGTGACGGTCGCGCCGCCCGTCGGCCATGCGCTCGCCCTGCGCCTCGCGGAACAGCAGGTTGAAGCGGTGCTTCTGGTTGGCATCGAGGCTCTGATAGAGCGGCGCCGCGGCCGCGGCGATCTGCTTGAGCGCGGTGCCACGCTCCACCATGCGGTCCGCCCGCTGCTCCAGCCGGGCGATCAGGTCACGGTCCGGCCCGCCGGGGCCAGCACCGGGACCGGCCGCATCGGGAGCCTGCGGAGGCGCACCGGCATCCGCCTGCGGCGCGGAAGCACCGGCGGGCGGCGGAGGCGGCGCGCCGGCGCCGGCCTGCGGGCCGGGGGCGCCAGGACGCGGGCCACGCTGGTCGCGCAGCGCCTCACGCTTCTCGCGCCATTCCTTGCGCTCTTCGATGCGGGCGGTGGCGGCGTCGTGCAGCGCCGTCTCCAGCGCCGGCCACAGCTTCTCCTGGTCGGCGGTGAGCTTCAGCCCGGCCTTCAGCCCGGCGATGCGGGCATCCGACAGGGCGGCGGCGTTCTCGGCCATCTGTTCGGGGGAAGGACGGCCGGGTCCTTCGGCGCGCCAGTTCGGCGCGGCGATGCCGAAAGTGGCGCTGGCAAGCAGCGCGGCGGCGGTAGCGGCGAGAATGGTGCGTTTCATCGGCCTCATCTCCATTTCGATGAGGCCGATGCTCGCGCCGAAACCCGAAAATCTCAAATGAAACTTCGGTAATGTGCCCTCAGAAACATTTGTTTACTTAGCTGAACGCTCGGTTCACCAAGATGAACGACAGATGAACGGATCAGCCCGGCGAAATCATCTTCTCCGGACGAACCACCGCGTCGAATTCCTCATTGGTGACGTAGCCGCCGCCCACCGCTTCCTCGCGCAGCGTCGTGCCGTTCTTGTGCGCGGTCTTGGCGATCTTGGCGGCGTTGTCGTAGCCGATCTTCGGGGCGAGCGCGGTGACCAGCATCAGCGAGCGTTCCAGCGCCGCCTTGATGTTGTCCTCGCGCGCCTCGATGCCGACGACGCAGTTCTCGGTGAAGCTCACCGCCGCATCCGCCATCAGCCGCACCGACTGCAGGAAATTGTAGGCCATCACCGGGTTGTAGACGTTGAGCTCGAAATGACCCTGGCTGCCGGCAAAGGTGAGCGCGGCATTGTTGCCGAAGATCTGCACGCAGACCTGGGTCATCGCCTCGCACTGGGTGGGGTTCACCTTGCCCGGCATGATCGAGGAGCCCGGCTCGTTCTCCGGCAGCGAGAGCTCGCCGAGGCCCGAGCGCGGGCCGGAACCGAGCAGGCGGATGTCGTTGGCGATCTTGAACAGCGAGGCCGCCACCGTGTTGATCGCCCCGTGCGAGAACACCATGGCGTCATGGGCGGCGAGCGCCTCGAACTTGTTCGGCGCCGAGGTGAAGGGCAGGCCGGTGATGGCGGCGATGTGCTCGGCCACCTTCTCGGCAAAGCCGATCGGCGCGTTGAGCCCGGTGCCGACCGCCGTGCCGCCCTGGGCGAGCTGCATCAGCGCCGGCAGGGTGGATTCGATGCGACCGATGCCGTTCTCAACCTGCGCGGTGTAGCCGGAGAATTCCTGGCCGAGGGTGAGCGGGGTGGCGTCCTGCGTGTGGGTACGGCCGATCTTGATGATGTTCGCCCACTGCTGCGCCTTGTCGTTCAGCGCGTTGCGCAGCTGCTGCAGTGCCGGGAGCAGCCGGTGCACGATCTCCTCCGCGCAGGCGATGTGCATCGCCGTCGGGTAGGTGTCGTTGGACGACTGGCTCATATTGACGTGGTCGTTGGGATGCACCGGCTTCTTCGAGCCCATCTCGCCGCCCAACATCTCGATAGCGCGGTTCGAGATCACCTCGTTGGCGTTCATGTTCGACTGGGTGCCGGAGCCGGTCTGCCAGACCGCGAGCGGGAAATGCGCGTCGAGCTTGCCCTCGATCACCTCCTGCGCCGCGGCGACGACCACCTTTGCCAGCGCCGGGTCGAGCCGGCCGAGCTCGAGATTGGTCTGCGCCGCCGCCCGCTTGACGATGCCGAGCGCGCGGACGACCGGCAGCGGCTGCTTCTCCCAGCCGATCTTGAAATTGCCCAGCGAGCGCTGCGCCTGCGCGCCCCAATACTTGTCGCTCTCGACCTCGATGGGGCCGAAGGTATCGGTTTCGATGCGGGTCGTGGTCATAGGGAAGCCTTTCGGATCGGGCGCGGACGGCGCGGGCCGGAGATTGCGGCGGTTTGGCGGCGCGGCGCCGGTTTAGCACGCGGGCGCCGGCCGGCAAATGCGACCCTCGGACGGGCGAGACCACGGCATCCGGGGCCGTCAGCGCATCATGCAAGCCATTCACGAAGACGTGATGACAAGAAAAGCCCTTGGCCGCCCCGGCCTGTTTCCGCGCCGGGCACGCAAGGGAAAATGGGCAGAGTTCCGCCACAGAACGGCGCTATCGACATCTCACCGTTTGTCCTTCGATATCTTTCCGGCACCTGATCGACCAAAAGTGATGGACGCCCGATTTTTGCATGCCAGCGTGGGCTACCGCGCTGGCAGGTCGGGGCGCCCGACCTGCCCTTCCCTTCCGCTTTCACGACCTTTGCCGAGCGACAGGAGGACCATTTGGCCGACCTCATCAACCTGAGGCGTTACCGGAAGAAAAAAGCACGCGAGACAGCGGAACAAACCGCTGCGGAGCGACGTTTGGCGTTTGGGGTGTCGAAGGCACAGAAAAACGTCGACGACGCCGCCAAGCGCAAGAGCGACGCGGCCTTGGATGGGCATAGGCGAATTCGAGAGGACGAAACATGAAGAGCCCCGTGGTCAAGCGGTCGATCGTCATTGCCGGACACAAGACGAGCGTCAGCCTCGAGGACCAATTTTGGGACGCGCTGAAGGAAATTGCCGCCGAGAAGCGTAGCACGCTGTCCGACATCGTCGCGTCGATCGATTCCGGCCGGAACCAAGGCAATTTGTCCTCGGCGATCCGTTTGTTCGTCCTCGCCCATTACCGCGCGACCCCCGCGCGGCGCGAGACGCCGGACGCCGCCGAGCGCAGCGCCATCTCCCGGCCTAACGTTGCGTAACAATCCCGCCATCCCATATCTGCGATCGCGACGGCGCGTTGTATCCGGGTGCAGCGTCACCTATAACCGCCGTCGTCGCGTCTTCTCCTGTCAGGGGCGCGGGTCTTTTTCAGCACGATAGCGTCTGACGGTTCTGCGTTTGCGAGCCTGGACCCATCGGGCACGCAAACGGGAGTTGGCACGTATGCCGTGGAAGAACCAGAGCGGCGGACCATGGGGTGGTGGTCCGCGTGGTCCCTGGGGCAATGGCCCGCAATCGCCGGGCCCTAACTCTCCCGATCTCGAAGACCTGATCCGGCGCGGCCAGGAAAAGCTGCGCACCGTGGTGCCCGGCGGCTTCGGCAGCGGCAAGGGCATCCTCGCCATCGTGGCGATCGCCGTCATCGTCTGGCTGCTCTCCGGTTTCTACCGGGTCGAGCCCGACGAGCAGGGCGTGGTGCTGCGCTTCGGCAAGTTCGTCTCCACCTCCAATCCCGGCCTGAACTACCATCTCCCCTACCCCATCGAGACGGTGCTGACCCCGCAGGTCACCCGCGTCAACCGCATCGACATCGGCATCCGCTCGGGTGACGACCCGCGCCGCGGCGTCGCCATGCGCGACGTGCCGGAAGAGAGCCTGATGCTCACCGGCGACGAGAACATCGTCGACGTCGATTTCGCGGTGTTCTGGATGGTGAAGCCCGCGGCTCCCGGTTCCACCGAGGACATCGGCGCCGCCAACTTCCTGTTCAACGTCCAGAACCCGGAAGGCACCATCAAGGCGGTGGCGGAAAGCGCCATGCGCGAGGTGGTCGGCCGCACCAACATCCAGCCGATCCTCACCGGCGCCCGCCAGACCATCGAGACGGCGGTGCACGAGCTGATGCAGCGGACGCTGGACGAGTACCAGTCCGGCATCCTGGTCACCCAGGTGCAGCTGCAGAAGGTCGACCCGCCGCAGCAGGTCATCGATGCCTTCCGCGACGTGCAGGCCGCCCGCGCCGACGCCGAGCGCCTGCAGAACGAGGCGCAGGCCTATGCCAACCGCGTCGTTCCCGAGGCGCGCGGCGATGCCTCCCGCATCACCCAGGGCGCGCAGGGCTACAAGGAGCGCGCCATCATCGAGGCACGCGGCCAGGCCTCGCGCTTCCTCAGCGTGCTCGCCGAATACCAGAAGGCGCCGGAGGTCACCCGCCAGCGTCTCTATCTCGAAACCATGGAACGCATCTTCGCCGGTATGGACAAGGTGATCCTCGATACGCAGGCCGGCGCCGCCGGCGGCCAGGGCGTGGTGCCCTATCTGCCGCTCAGCGCGCTCGAGCCGCGCCAGACGCCGCCCCGCCCGTCGACCCAGGCCACGCAGGGACAGACCGTGCAGGGAGCCGTGAAATGAGAAACAGCCTCGGTCTCGTCCTCGCCGTCGTCGTCGCCCTTGCAGCCATCGTGCTGTTCTCGGCGCTGTTCACCGTCTACCAGACCCAGCAGGCGCTGGTGCTGCGCTTCGGCGAACCCATCCGCGTCATCGAAACGCCCGGCCTCAACGCCAAGATCCCGCTGGTCGACAGCGTGATCCTCATCGACAAGCGCATCCTCGACCTCGAGAACCCCTCGCAGGAAGTGATCGCCGCCGACCAGAAGCGCCTCGTCGTCGACGCCTTCGCCCGCTACCGCATCACCAACCCGCTGCGCTTCTACCAGGCGGTGGGCACGGTGGAAGGCGCCAACTCCCGCCTCGCCACCTTCCTCAACTCGTCGCTGCGCCGCGTGCTCGGCGAGAGCACCTTCACCCAGGTGGTGCGCGACGAGCGCGAGACGCTGATGACCCGCATCCGCGACCAGGTGAACCGCGAGGCGGCGAATTTCGGCATCAACGTCATCGACGTGCGCATCCGCCGCGCCGACCTGCCGGAGGCCAACAGCCAGGCGGTGTTCCAGCGTATGCAGACCGAGCGCCAGCGCGAGGCCTCGGAGATCCGCGCCCAGGGCGGCGAGCAGGCGCAGACCATCCGCGCCCGCGCCGACCGCGACTCGACGATCATCACCGCCGAGGCCAACGCCGCCGGCGACAAGCTGCGCGGCGAGGGCGAGGCCCAGCGCAACGAGATCTTCGCGCAGGCCTATGGGCAGGATAAGGGCTTCTTCGACTTCTACCGCTCGATGCAGGCCTATGAGGAAGCCATGAAGAACAGCGACACCCGCATGGTCGTCTCCCCGACCTCGGACTTCTTCCGCTTCTTCAATGCGCCGAACCCGGCGGCGGCCCCCGCCCCGGCGCCCGCGCAGCCGGCGAACTGAGTTCGGGCGACGATGTCCGACCTCATCGTCGCGCTCGGCCTCGTGCTGGTCATCGAGGGCCTGATGCTGGCAGCGGCTCCCGGCGCTATGCGCCGGGCCATGGAGGCGATGGAAAAGCTGCCGGACATGCCCTTGCGCATCGCCGGCCTCATCGGCGCCCTCATCGGCCTGCTGGTGGTCTGGCTCATCCGCCACTGACCCTGTCCGCCGGGTGCCCCGCGCATCCGGCGGAACGTGTCTTCCGCCAGCGCTCCGCGCTGCGCGGTATCTCGCGACGGTGCCGCACCCCGGCTCGCGCGCTTTTGGCTTGCATCGCGCCCGCCCCCGGTTAAGCGTTCGCCGGTGGAGCCCCGTTCCGCACCGCTGCGGAAAGGGGCGACCCCGTCGGGACGCGAAGGAGGCACCATGTCCGCACCCCATCGAGGCGCCGCTCTCTCCAGCCTGTCGCTCGCCGCGATGCTCGGCCTCTCCCTGCTGTTCGGCGCGCCTGCCATGGCCGCCGCCACCAAGGGTCCGGACACCGTCGCCGACACCGCCGCACGGGTGATGGACGCGGTGGTCAACATCTCCACTTCGCAGACGGTCGCGCCCTCGCGCAGCGTGCCGACCCCGGAACTGCCGCCGGGCTCGCCTTTCGAGGAATTCTTCGAGGAGTTCTTCAAGCGGCGCCAGCAGCAGGGCGACGATAATAGTGGCGGACGCCCGCGCCGTGTGTCCTCGCTCGGTTCGGGCTTCGTCATCGACCCGACCGGCTTCATCGTCACCAACAACCACGTCATCGCCGACGCCGACGAGATCTATGCCAACTTCGCCGACGGCTCGAAGCTGAAGGCCGAGTTGGTCGGGCGCGACACCAAGGTCGACCTCGCGCTGCTCAAGGTCACCCCGCCGGAAGGCAAGACGCTGACCTCGGTGAAGTTCGGCGATTCCGACGTGCTGCGGGTCGGTGACTGGGTGATGGCGATCGGCAACCCGTTCGGCCTCGGCGGCACGCTGACCGTCGGCGTCATCTCGGCGCGCAACCGCGACATCAATTCCGGCCCCTACGACAATTTCCTGCAGACCGACGCCGCCATCAACCGCGGCAATTCCGGCGGCCCGCTGTTCGACATGGACGGCAACGTCATCGGCATCAACACCGCCATCATCTCGCCCTCGGGCGGCTCGATCGGCATCGGCTTCGCCGTGCCGGCCAACACCGCGGTGCCGGTGATCGCGCAGCTGAAGGAGTTCGGCGAGACGCGGCGCGGCTGGGTCGGCGTGCGCATCCAGCAGGTGACAGACGAGATCGCCGAGAGCCTGTCGCTCGGCAAGACGCGCGGCGCCCTCGTCGGCTCGGTGACCGATGACGGCCCCGCCGCCAAGGGCGGCATCAAGGCCGGCGACGTCATCGTCAAGTTCGACGGCAAGGACGTGAAGGACATGCGTGCCCTGCCGATCATCGTCGCCGATACCCCGGTCGACAAGCAGGTCGACGTCGTGGTGATCCGCAAGGGCAAGGAAGAGACGCTGAAGCTCACCGTCGGCCGCCTCGAAGAGGACGACAAGACCGCCGACAGCGAGGCTCCGGCGACTCCCGACAAGCCGGCGCCCGCGCCGACGGCCACCACCAAGCTGATGGGGCTGGAGATCGCCGCGCTCACCCCCGAGCTACGCACCAAGTACAAGCTGAAGGACGACGCCAAGGGCGTGGTGATCGTGGCTGTGGAACCCAACACCCCCGCCGCCGATCGCGGCCTCGTCGCCGGCAACCTCATCGTCGAGGTGAACCAGGAGGCGACAGGCACGCCGAAGGACGTGGAGAACCGCATCGCGACGCTGAAGAAGGACGGCCGCCGCTCGGCGCTGCTGATGATCTCCGACGCCGACGGCCAGGTGCGCTTCACCGCGCTGCCGGTGGACTGAGACGCCCACGGCCCGGCCCTTTCCACCGGAAGGGGTCGGGGGCCGCCCCGCTGGCGGCACGCTCGCCGGCCCAGCCCAGGGCGGATACCGCCAGTTCCCCTGTGACCGGATTTGCAGCGCGGCCACGGGAGATCACGCGGGCATCGGGAACGACCGGATCGGCAGACGAATTTTATGACGGCGGCCAAGCCACATGCTTCGCTACCCGATAGCCGGGGGAAGCGGTCATGTGGGTGGTGCAACCGGTTTTTGCCGAGCCAAGCAGGCCGGGAACTTCCCTTGCCTGTCGCGGCGGACGGCTTGCGGCCTCCAGCTCCCGGTCCCTTGCCGGCATCAAGGGCTTGGGGCGGCGTGACGCTCAAGCCCTTGATGCCGGCCGCCGGACATCTTCTCGGGCAGCGACGGGCCAGCGGCCGGATCCGACCGGCGAGCAGCAGATAAGCGGGAAACTCAGGGCGCCTTGGACGGCGGCAGCGGCGGCACGCCACCGGCCTGCGCGGTGGGCTTCTGGTCGCCGTCGGTCAGCTGCACCGTCCAGCTCTTCTGTTCCTGGGTGTCGACCTCGAAGAAGCCGGTGCGGTCGAAGCCGCGCGCCAGGCAGTTCTCGATACCGCGAATGGTGAATTCCTTGTCGCGGGTGCACATGAAGGCCTTGCCCGACCATTCCCCGCCCTGGTCGTAATCCACCGCGTAGACGTAGTAGAACCGCGCCACCAGATCGCCGCGCAGCAGCGTCTCGCAGCTCTTCGGGGCGAGATTCCACCACCCCTCGGTCGCCCAGGCCTCGCCATCCTTGTAGCCGAGCGCGATGCCGACCCGGCTGCCGGAGCGGTTGCACAGGCGGAAATCCGCCGCCGCCGGGGTCGGGGCCAGCGCGGCGACGACCGGCAGGGCGGCAAGCACGGCAAGGCCCAGCCGCGCCAGCCGGCGCGACTTCCACAGCTCAGGGATCGACGAGAACGGCACGGAAATCATTGACGTTGGTGCAGGTGGGGCCCGGCGCCAGCAGATCGCCGATCGCCTCGAAGAAGCTCGTCGAATCGTTATTGGCGAGAAAGGCGGCAGGATCGAGACCGGCGGCGGCCGCACGCTTCAGCGTGTCGGGCAGCACATAGGCGCCGGCCGGGTCGGTGGCGTCACCGCCGCCGCCATCGGTGCCGTCGGTATCGCCAGCCACCGCGTAGATATTGCTGGCGCCTTCCAGCGCCACCGCTAGCGCCAGCGCGAATTCCTGGTTCGGCCCGCCGCGACCATTGCCGCGCATGGTGACGGTGAGCTCGCCGCCGGACATCAGCACCGCCTTGCGGCCGGCCGCCTTCAATTCCCTGGCTTTCGCCGCCTGCGCCGCCGCCACCTCGCGGGCCTCGCCCTCGAGATTGTCGCCGAGCAGAACCGGCTCGTAGCCGGCCTCGCGCACCAGCTTCTCGGTGGCGACGAAGCTGTCGGCCGGCCGGGAGATCAGGTGATATTCGGCATTGGTAAAGGCCGCGTCGCCCGGCTTGGGCGATTCATTGGCGGTGTCGCGCAGCGCGACCGCGACCGACGGCGGCGGATCGATGCGGTAGCGCGCCAGCACGTCGCGCGCCTCGGCCAGCGTCGAGGGATCCGGCACGGTGGGGCCGGAGCCGATCACCGCCGGATCGTCGCCCGGAACATCGGAGATCGACAGCGTCACCACATGCGCCGGCTGGGCCAGCGCGGCGAGCCGGCCGCCCTTGATGCGCGAGAGGTGCTTACGCACGGTGTTGATCTCGGTGATGTTGGCGCCCGAGCGCAGCAGCGCCTTGGTCAGCGCCCGCTTGTCGTCGAGCTCGACGCCATAGGCCGGGGCGATCCAGTTCGCCGAGGCGCCGCCGGAAAGCAGCACCAGCACCAGGTCGTCGGCGGTCGCCGAGGCGGCGAGGTCGATTGCCTTCTGCGCACCGGCGAGACCCGCCGCGTCCGGCACCGGATGGCCGGCCTCCACCATTTCCAGCAGCCGCGTCGGCCGGCCATAGCCATGGCGGGCGACGCCGATGCCGGCGAGACGGGCAGGATCGAAGCCCAGCTGGTCGAGATAGTAGGATTCGGCGACTTCCAGCATCGAGCCGGCCGCCTTGCCGGCGGCGAGCAGGATCAGCCTTCCATTGGCGGGCGGCGGCGGCAGCGCCGGGGGCAGGCAAGTGGAGGGATGGGCGGCAGCCACCGCCGCCGAGAACAGCTTGTCGAGAAACGCGCGCGCCGAACCGTCCGTCATTGCAACCCCTGACCCCTGCCCTGCCGGGCTTTCATTCTTGCGCGCGGATCGGTCGAATCCGGTTCCCGCGCGACGCGAAACGGGCGTATTCCTATGGCACCTGAGCCCGCTCGTCACTATCTCTGCCGCCACTTTCGTAGCATAGGGGAATTATGCGCCGGCCCGATCCTTCCGATGCACAAGCCGTCGTGGACGCCGATGCGGCGGATGGCGACTTCCGTCCCTTCGAGCGCATCGAGGGCGATGCCGCGGCCAGTCTGCTGCTGATCTGCGACCATGCCTCGAACGCGCTTCCGGCGCGCTACGGCACGCTCGGCCTGCCGCCGGCGGAGCTGGAGCGCCATATCGGCTACGACATCGGCGGGGCGGGGGTGACACGGGCGCTGGCCAGCGCGCTCGGCTGCCCAGCGGTGCTGTCGCACTTCTCGCGGCTGCTGATCGACCCCAATCGCGGCGAGGACGACCCGACGCTGGTGATGCGGCTGTCGGACGGCGCCATCATCCCCGGCAACCGCCATGCCGACGCGGCCGAAATCGACTACCGGCTCGACCATTTCCACCGTCCCTATCACCACGCCATCGCCGCCGAGATCGCCCGCATGAACGCCACCGGCATGGCGCCTGCGATCTTCTCGGTGCATTCGTTCACACCGGTCTGGCGCGGCTCGCCGCGTCCCTGGCATGTCGCGCTGCTGTGGGACGCCGACCCGCGCTTCGCCCGCCCGCTGATCGCAGGGCTTGAGGCGGAGGGCGACCTCATCGTCGGCGACAACGAACCCTATGACGGCGCGCTGAAGAACGACTGCCTCTATCGCCACGGCACGGCTACAGGGCTCGCCCATGTGCTGATCGAGATCCGCCAGGACCTGATCGCCGACCTCGACGGCCAGATCGCCTGGGCCGACCGGCTGGCCCGGCTGCTGCCCGGCATCCTCGCGAACGAGGATCTGCATGAGCGGCAGTTCTTCGGCTCGCGCACCGGGCCGGTGACCCCGCTCGACCTTCCCGAACTGACCGCCGCCTGACGCGGCAGGAGGATCCGATGTCCACTCCCACCTCGTCCACTCCCACCTCTGATTCCACCCCCGTCGCCCTCGACGAGGCGACCCGCACCGAGCTGGAGGCCGCCGCCTTCCGCCGCCTCGTCGCGCATCTGCGCACGCGGACCGACGTGCAGAACATCGACCTGATGAATCTCGCCGGCTTCTGCCGCAACTGCCTGTCGAACTGGTATCTCGACGCGGCGCAGGAGCGCGGCCTGCCGCTGACCAGGGACGCGAGCCGCGAGATCGTCTACGGCATGCCCTATGAGGAATGGAAGGCAAAGCACCAGGCCGAGGCGAGCCCGCAGCAGAAGGCCGCCTTCAAGGGACCCGGTCACTAAGACCTTCCTTCCCTCGCCCAGCTGTGCATGGCGGTGGATAGCGGGCGCAGCCGCCCGTTCCTTCCACCGTCGAACTTGACGCCGGCGGACGCATCCGCTCCTGATCGCCCCCCCGATTTTCATCACCCGACGAGCCGGATCGCTCCGGCGGGAGAAACCATGTCCGATATTCCGAACGACCAGCCGCTTTCCGATGCCGCCGCCGGCTTTGCCAAGGAGCAGCTGAAATCCTTCATCGAGCGCATCGAGCGTCTCGAGGAGGAGAAGAAGACCATCTCCGAGGACATCAAGGACGTGTTCGCCGAGGCCAAGGGCACCGGCTTCGACGTCAAGGCGCTGCGCGAGATCCTCAAGATTCGCAAGCAGGACGCCGACCAGCGCGCCGAGCACGAGGCGATCGTCGACCTCTATCTCCAGGCGCTGGGCATGGTCGGCAACTGAGCGCGCCACCCGGCCGGCACCGCCGGCCGGTCCTCGCCGCCTCGACATGAAAACGGCCCCGGCTTGTTCGAGCCGGGGCCGTTTTTCATGAGCAAGGGCGTCGTCAGCCAGACGGCCCGGACAGCCGGCTAGAGCCGGCTCCTCCGTCAGAGCTTGCGGGCGAGCGGCGCCGGCCCGTCGATCACCGCGATCACCGGCACCGCCACCACGGCGGCGCCGCTGAAGCGGCTGGTCGTCAGGCCGTTGGAGCCATCGGCACCGAAGCCGGCCGCCACCACCTGGCGCGGCGGCGCGACGAAGGCGGCGAAGCGGCGCAGTTCCGGCGTACGCATCACCACATGCGTCGCGACCGTCGGGCTGAGGAACAGTCCGCGAATCTCCGCCTGCATTTCCGAGGTGTAGGAAGCGGCGGCCTTGGGCGCGGCGGCGGTGCGGGTCGCGGCATGCGGCGCGGGGGCGGCGGCCGGGGAATTGGCGACCGCCGGGGCGTTCACCCCCGGCACCTGCGCCGGCTGCGCCGCGCGTCCCGGCTGCAGCCGGTCGGAGGGGAACACGCCGGCGGTAGCCGAGGCATAGGCGAGCGCCGGCACCTGGCCGTTCGCGCCGTTGCCGACGAAGATCTCGGGCAGCGGACCCACCTCGCGCGGCCGGGCGGCCGGCAGCGGCACGGAGACCGGCGCGAGCGAGGCGACCACGGTGCCCGCCTTCGGCGCATCGCCGGGCCGGGAAACCGGCAGCGGCACGGCAAGTGCCGGGCTAGCCGGCGCCGAAGCGGCAGTCGCCACAGCGAAGGGAATGGTCGCCGGCGTCTCGGGCTGCTGGGCAGCAGCGTTGCGCGCCTGCGGTGCCGGCTGCGGCAGCGGAATGTCGGCTGGCTCGGCGGCGGCGACCGCCACCGGAGCGGGAGCCGGAGCGGCTTGCGCCGGCGCCACAGGAGCGGGGCGCGTCGGGGCGGCGGCGACCTTGGCCGGCGCCGCGCTCTCCTCGTCATCCTCGCTGTCGCCCTTGCCGAACAGCGACGCGAACAGGTTCTTCGGCTTGGGATTGTTGCCGCCGCCGAGGCCGGCAAAGGCGCCGCCGGCGCCGCCCGGCTCCTTGCCGCGCGATTCCACCTCGGCCAGCGCCAGCGCATAGCCCGCCATCGGCTTGCCGTCGGTGGGGATATGCACGGTCTTGCCATTGGGGAAGACGCGGGCGAGTTCCGGCCGGCTCATGCGCGGCCAGTGGCGGATGCCGCCGGTGTCGAGATGCACGAAGGGCGAGCCGGAGGTCGGGTAGAAGCCGACGCCGCCGCGCTGCAGCCGCAGGCCGGCCTCGCGAATCTTCGCCAGCGGCACGCCGGGAATGTAGAAGTCCATCGCCTTGCCCTGCATGTGCAGGCTGGTCTGGGCAACGCCGCGCGAGCGGGCGCGCAGCATGGCGTTGGTCTCGGGGGATCGGAAGCCGCCGATCACCTGGATCGGCTCGGTGGCGCCGGTCTCGCGATAGACCTCCCACACGATGTCGAACAGCTGCGGGTCCATGTTGGTCGGCTGCTTGCGGCGCCAATCCTGCAACAGGACGTTGAGCTGGCGGAGCGCGGCCGGATCGTAGCGGCCGTTCCGCTTGAAGGTGACGGTGGCGCTCTCGCCGGAATGGACGTGATGCAGCGTCAGCGTACGGGTGTCGCCATTCGCCACGGCGTCCTGCAGCATGTCGGTGCCGCATACCGTCACCATGGCGGCCAGCGCCGCCGCCTTGAGAAGGCGGGATGACGGAAGGCGCGGCAGTCGGATGCGATGGAAGCGTTGATGGATGCTCACGAACCCCAAACCCGATAAGCGAACGTTTCCTTGAGACGAGCCGGCGTCGTCGCCGGTTCGGACATGGTGAACATAGTCTTGTCAGGTTTGGTTAAGGGCGCGTTTACGGCCCAACCCCCGCACTCATTGGCTCTCTGGCTAGAAAGCGACTGTGGCGAAAGAGTGCCGCATCAACAAAAATGCGTCAAACCGGACCACGGGAGGCCATTTTTCTGCCCACCGTGTCCGCATGATCACAGTATTACCGTCACATCTGCCGGCAATCAGCGCTTCTTCGTGGGCGTACCGCCATCGGCCATCTGCGAGGCGCCGCCGATTCCCAGCATCGCCTTGGTGGCGGCATTGGTGCCGTAGAGATCCGGGCGGGTCACCAGCCGGCCGTCGCCGTCGACATAGGTGGTGAAATAGGCGAGGTGCACCGGGAAGCGCTGCTTCAGGTTGAGATACTTCTCCTTGCCGCCGATCAGCTTGCCGATCCGCTGCTCGTTCCACCCCTCGCCCGGCAAGCCGAGCGAGAACAGCACCTCGGCGAACTTCATCGGCTCGTGCACGCGCACGCAGCCATGGCTGAGGGCCCGCTGGTCGCGCGCGAACAGGGTGCGATTCGGCGTGTCGTGCAGATAGACCGAGTGCTTGTTCGGGAACATGAACTTCATGTTGCCGAGCGCGTTGCGCTCACCCGGCGGCTGGCGGAAGGAATAGCCCTGCGTCCCCCGGCTCCAGTCCACCGAACCGGGGTCGACGACCCGGCCATTGCGCACCACGTCGATGCCCTGGCGCGACAGCGCATAGGGATCGGAACGCAGCTTGGGCAGCATCTCGTTGCGCATGATGCCCGGCGGCACGTTCCAGGACGGGTTGAACACGGTGTACTGCATGTTCTCCGTCATCAGCGGCGTCTGGTTCTCCGGCTTGCCGACGATGACCCGCGTCTCATGGATCGCCTGCTCGTTGACGACGATGCGCACCATGTATTCGGGAATGTTGACGATCACATAGGTCGGCGCCACCTCGTGCGGCAGCCAGCGCCATCGCTCCATATTGGCGACGATGTCGGCGGTGCGGTCCTCGCTGGCGCCGTTCAGCGCCCCCAGCGTCATCGGGCCGATCGCGCCGTCGGGACGCTCGCCGACCGACTTCTGGAACGCACGCACCGCCTCGACCAGATCGGGCGAATACACCGTGTCGTCCGGTGCGCCGGGCACGCCGAGCCGCGCGCGCAGCGCCGGCACGCGCGGATCCTCGTCGCCGGGGCGCAGCGTCGGGCCGGCCGGCACATGCGCCGGCGGCGCCACGCCGTGGCGCTGGCCGTCCATGCTGGCGAGCTGTGCCTTGAGCAGACGGTATTCGTCATATTGCGGGGCGAAGGAGGCGAGCACCGCGCGCGGATCGCTCGCACCACTTACCCCGGCGAGCACGGCATTGGGATCGGGCACCGTCGGCGAGGGATCGACATTCGCCGAAAGCCGCTTGGGATCGAATCGCCCGCTCTGCACGTGACGGGCATAGAGCATCAGCGTCGCGGCGAGCCGAAGCTCGGCGGTGGCGAGCTCGGTGTCGCCCGGATGGGCGGCGAGCGCCGGCACCTCGTAATCGGCCGGCTGCAGGCCATCCTTCCAGGAGGCGGCGATCTGCTGCTGCACGGCGGTGCCGAGCGGCGACCACGTCGTCCCGGCCGTGAAGACCGGCTGGAACTGGCGCGCGGCATAGAAGGCGGCCAGCGCCTCCTGCTCATTGGTGCGCGCGGTGAAGCGCGGCAGCTGGTCGGCGATCAGTTCGCCGATTCGCGCGGCCACCGGCGTGGAAGCGCCCGGATCAGTCGCGGTGGCATTGGCCGCCGCCGCCGGCGTCGCCTCGGCGGGCTGGGCGGCACCGGGAGTGGCGGCGCCCGGGGCGGGCGCACCGGCGCCGATCGCCGGCGCAGGAGTGGTGGCGGGCGAGGTCGCCGCCGGCGTGGTCGGCGCAGCGGGAGCCGCCTCGCTCGGCGCCGGCTCGACCATCGGCGGCTGGCTGCGCACGCCGTTCATGTCGAAGGGGGCCGGCGTGCCGCCGAGCGCGGCGAGCAGCGATGCGCCCTGCCCGGCCTTGCGCATGCCGGCCGCGGCGGGATCGAAGGCATGCACCATGTCGCCGGTGCCGTTGCCGGCGCGAACGCCGGACGTGCGGGTGCCCGGCAGGGAATGCAGCCCCTGCTCGACGCCGGCGCCGGCGGGATTGGCCAGCCGCACGCTTTGCGCCAGCGCGCCGCCGCCGCCCGCGAGCAAGGCGCCGGGCACGCCCAGCGCCAGCCAGATCGCCGTGCCGGCCAGCCAGGAACGCGCCATCGCCGCCAGACGGGGTTCCACACCGCCACCCACATGCCCGGACATCATGCTCTCCGCTCCTCGCCGTCACCCGTTCAGGGGCGGGACCCTGTCCCTGTTGTCCCCCAATACCTCGGCCGTTCAACTCACAAAACCGACAAAAGATCGATGCCCCGAAGCCGTCGCTTCGGCGCAACATCGGGAAGGTGAGCGGAAGGGCCTTGTCGGCGACACTTTGGCGGCTACGGGTAAAGGCGGCGTTAAGCATAAAATTACCACCGCCCACCCCCACCCTTCGTGAGGACACCCTCGGTTTTCCCTTGCCGCAAGGAGGGGGATTCCTATAATCCGCGCCTTCTTTTCCGGGGGAAGGCCGTACATGTCTGCCGTCACGACCGCCGATACGCGGCCGATCGCCATCATCATGGGTAGCCAGTCCGACTGGGAGACCATGCGTCACGCCGCCCAGACGCTCGACGAGCTCGGCATCGCCCATGATTGCCGCATCGTCTCCGCCCACCGCACCCCGGAGCGGATGTTCGATTTCGCCAAGGGCGCCAAGACGGCCGGCTACAAAGCGATCATCGCCGGCGCCGGCGGCGCGGCCCACCTGCCCGGCATGGTCGCCTCGCTGACCACGCTGCCCGTGCTCGGCGTGCCGGTGGAATCCAAGGCGCTGTCGGGCCTCGACAGCCTGTATTCCATCGTGCAGATGCCGGCCGGTATTCCCGTCGGCACCCTCGCCATCGGCAAGGCCGGCGCGGTGAACGCCGCCCTGTTCGCCGCCGCCATACTGGCGCTGTCCGACGAGGCACTGTCGGTGCGCCTCGCCGCCTGGCGCGCCGCCCGCAGCGCCTCGGTCGCCTTCGAGCCCACCTCGAGCGAGCCGGTCTGATGCTGAAGCCCGGCTCGACCATCGGCATTCTCGGCGGCGGCCAGCTCGCCCGCATGATCGCCCTCGCCGCCGCCCCGCTGGGGCTGAAGGCGCATATCTACGCACCCGAAGAGGGCAGCCCCGCTTTCCAGGTGGCGGACGCCCACACGCAGGCCGCCTATGACGACCTCGCGGCACTGGAGCGTTTCGCCCGCGCTGTCGACGTCGTGACCTACGAGTTCGAGAACGTGCCGGTCGACACCGCCGGGCATCTGGCGACCTTCGTGCCGGTGCATCCCGGCGCCAAGGCGCTCGGCATCACCCAGGACCGGCTCGCCGAGAAGAGCTTCGTCGCCGGCCTCGGCATCGAGGTCGCGCCCTTTGCGGCGGTGGACGACGAGGCCGGACTTGAGGCAGCGCTCGCCCGCATCGGCCGGCCGGCGGTGCTGAAGACCCGCCGCTTCGGCTATGACGGCAAGGGCCAGGTGATGATCCGCCCCGGCGACGACGCGGCCGCCGCGTTCAAGGCCATCGGCCGGCATCCGGCGATCCTCGAAGGCTTCGTGCCGTTCGAGCGCGAGGTCTCGGTGGTCGCCGCCCGCGCACAGGACGGCACCGTGGCCGCCTATGAGGTGACCGAGAACGAGCACCGCCACCACATCCTGCACAAATCGACCGTCCCCGCCGCGCTCGGCACCTCCGCCGTCGCCGCGGCGGATGACATCGCCCGGCGGATCGGCACGGCACTCGACTATGTCGGCGTGTTCGCGGTCGAGCTGTTCGTGGTCGGCACGGGCGCCGACGAGCGCATCGTCGTCAACGAGATCGCCCCGCGCGTGCACAATTCCGGCCACTGGACGCTGGGCGGCGCCCGCACCAGCCAGTTCGAGCAGCATGTGCGCGCCATCGCCGGCTGGCCGCTCGGCGCGGTCGGGCGGCTCGGCGCCCGGGTCGAGATGACCAATCTCATCGGCGACGAGGCCGACACATGGCCCGCCGTGCTCGCCGAGCCCGGCGCCATGCTCAGCCTCTACGGCAAGGCGGAAGCCCGGCCGGGCCGCAAGATGGGCCACGTCACCCGCGTCTTCGCCGACTAGCGAAGACGACGCGGGCAGTCGCCTCACGAAGACGTGCGGCGCCGTGCCGAAATGAAGACGGATCGCTTGGCATATCTGTAGTGTGTTCCCGTTCACACGCAGCGAGCCGTCATGCCCTTTCTTCGCGAACGCTCCGGCGCCAAAGGCTCTCCCTACCGGTGGAGCCCGGAAAAGATCGCCGCCCTGCTCTTCGTGCTGCTGCCCTTCGCGCTGCTGGCGGCGCGCATCCTGCGCGGCGACCTCGCGGCGACCGATCCGCTCGGCCTCGGCGCGCCGGGATTGGGCGGGCCGGGCCTGAATGCCGGTCTGGGCCCCGGCGCGGCGGGAGGCCTCGGCGGTGGCGCCGCCGGCGGGCTGGGTGGCGGCCCGGCGCTCGGCGCCCGTCCACTGGTCGAAACGCTGCGCTTCCTCGGCGACTGGGCGGTGCGGCTGTTGCTGATCACCCTCGCCGTCACCCCGGCGCGTCGGCTGTTCAACTGGCCGAAGCTCCTGAACGCCCGCCGCACGCTCGGCCTTGGCGCCGCCGCGCTGGTGGCGGTGCATTTCGGCCTCTACTGCATCGACATGGGCTCGTTCTCGGTGGTGGTGCGGGAGATCGTGCTGCGCATCTACCTCACCATCGGCTTCGTGGCGCTGCTCGGCCTCCTCGCTCTGTCCTCGACCTCCTGGGACGGCGCCGTGGCCCGGCTCGGCGCCGAGCGCTGGCGGCGGCTGCATCTCCTCGCCTATCCCATCACCGCGCTCGCCATCCTGCACTTCTTCATGCAGCAGAAGCTCGACGTCACCGAGCCGACGCTGATGGCCGGCTTCTTCCTCTGGCTGATGGGCTGGCGGGTGCTGCAGCGCTACGGCCACGGCACCGGCCTGCTGGCGCTGGTGCTGCTCGCCGTCAGTGCCGGCCTCGCCACCGCGCTATTGGAAGCCGGCTGGTATCTTGCCGCCACCGGCATCGACCCCAAGCGGGTGCTCGCGGCTAACCTCGCCTTCTCCTATTCGATCCGCCCGGCCTGGTGGGTCGCCGGCCTCGGCATCGCGGTGGCGCTGGCGAGCGAGGCGGCGCTGCGGATCCGGCCGCTGCCGGCCCGGCGCGCGCGAGCCTCCAGCGCGGTTACATGATCGAGCGCACTGCGGCGCCGGGCGAACCCGGTACACGCGGGGACCACAGAGACGCATTGAAACGACGCGGCGGCCCGCAGGCGCCGCGCGACCGGAGGAAGACGCCATGACCGAGACGATCGAGCAGCGCCCGCCGCTACCGCCCTTCACCCGCGACAGCGCCATCAAGAAGGTGCGCGGCGCCGAGGATGGCTGGAATTCCTGCGACCCGCAGCGGGTCTCGCTGGTCTATTCGCCGGACAGCAAATGGCGCAACCGCGCCGAGTTCATCAGCGGCCGGGCGGAGATCGTCGCCTTCCTCACCCGCAAATGGGCGAAGGAGCTCGACTACCGGCTGATCAAGGAGCTCTGGGCCTTCACCGACAACCACATCGCCGTGCGCTTCGCCTATGAATGGCACGACGATTCCGGCAACTGGTTCCGCTCCTACGGCAACGAGAACTGGGAGTTCAACGAGAACGGCCTGATGGTGCGGCGCTATGCCTGCATCAACGACCTGCCGATCAAGGACGCCGACCGCAAGTTCCATTGGGACCGTTCCGGCCCGCGCCCGGCCGATCATCCCGGCCTGTCGGACCTCGACCTCTAGAACATGTTCCAGCTTATCGAATCGAGAGCACTTTCTTATCGATCAGGTGATTCCACCTGATCGGAAAGGGCTCTAGCCCGTGTCCTCAGCCAACCACCCGCTCGGCGAACGCCCGCGCCGCCTCGGGCGGGGTCAGCCAGGCGAAGCCCTCGATCTGGTGGCGGAACCAGGTCTCCTGCCGCTTGGCGTAGCGCCTGGTGTCGGCGATGCCGCCCTCGATCGCCGCCTCGCGCGTCACCTCCCCGGCGAGATGCCGCGCCAGCCAGGGCACGCCATGCGCCTTGAGGATGGTGCGATCCGCCGGCAGGCCGCGCGCCACCAGACGACGCACCTCCTCCAGCGCTCCGGCCTCCATCATCTGGCGAAAGCGGGCGGCGATGCGGGCGCGCAGTTCCGTGCGGTCGGTGGCGAGGAAGACGCCGAACACCTCCCCCGGCCGCAGCAGCGGCGGGCTCGTCGCCTCGTCCTGCCAGAGCGCCAGCGGCCGGCCTGTCGCCTCGAACACCTCGACGGCGCGGGTGAGGCGCTGGGTGTCGCTCGGCCGTAGCCGCGCGGCGGTGAGCGGGTCGATCCGGGAGAGCCGCGCATGGAGCGCCTCGGCGTCCTCGCCGCGCCCCCGCACGACGGCCTTCACCGCGTCCGGCACCGGCGGCATCGGCGACAGGCCCTGCACCAACGCCTTGAAATACAGCCCGGTGCCACCGATCAGGATCGGCAGCCGCCGCTCGCGCTCGGCTTGGGCCAGCACGGCGCGGGCATCCTCCACCCAATGGGCGACGGAATAATCCGCCGCGCCGTCGACATGGCCGTAGAGCCGGTGCGGTGCCCGCGCCTCCTCTTGCCGCGTCGGCCGGGCGGAGAGCACGGCGAGGTCGGCATAGACCTGCATGGAATCGGCGTTGATCACCAGCCCGCCGGTCCGCTCGGCAAGCTCGAGCGCCAGCGCCGACTTGCCGCTCGCCGTCGGCCCTGCGATAAGCACCGCGCGCGGCCGGATGGGGCTTTGCCCGCCGGTCTCCGTCACTCCGCGTCCTCCCGCGCATCATGTCCCTGCGCAGCCTTGTTGCCCGGCGCCGGCCCGCCGGCAACCCCATAGTCGAGCCGAACATGTCCAGCCATTCGCCGAGCCACTACGCCGTCCTGGTCGCCAACCCCGCCGCTCCCGCCGTCGAGGCGGCGCTGATGGGCCGGATCGCCGCCCTGCTGCCCGGCGCGCAGGCGCCGCGCGTGCTGGCCGAGGGCATCGCCACCGAGATCGGCTTCGCCGGCGGCACAGACTTGGATGCACTGCGCTCCGCCCTCGGCGCGGCGCCGGTCGACATCGCGGTGGTGGCGGCTGAAGGACGGCGCAAGAAGCTGTTCCTCGCCGACATGGACTCCACCATGATCGGCCAGGAATGCATCGACGAGCTCGCCGACTATGCCGGCATGAAGGCGCATGTCTCCGCCATCACCGAGCGGGCGATGCGCGGCGAGATCGCCTTCGAGCCGGCGCTGCGCGAGCGCGTGGCGCTGCTGAAGGGCCTGCCGGTCGCCGTCGTCGACGAGGTGATCGCCGAGCGCATCCGCCTCACCCCCGGCGGCACCGAGCTCGTGCGCACCATGAAGGCCAACGGCGCCCGCACCCTGCTGGTCTCCGGCGGCTTCACCTTGTTCACCCGCTCCATCGCCGCGACCATCGGCTTCGATGCCGACCGCGCCAATGAGCTGATCATCGAGGCGGAGGCGTTCGCCGGCACGGTCGCCGAACCGATCCTCGGCCGCGAGGCCAAGCTCGCCGCGCTGATCGAGAATCGCGAGGAACTCGGTCTCGCCGCGCATGAGACGCTAGCGGTCGGCGACGGCGCCAACGACCTCGCCATGCTGGGCGAGGCCGGGCTGGGCGTCGCCTATCACGCAAAGCCCGCAGTGGCGGCGGCGGCGCAGGTGCGCATCGACCATGCCGACCTCACCGCCCTGCTCTATCTACAGGGCTATGCCCGCGACGAGTTCGTCACCGGCTGAGTAGCCCCGAACGATCAGGGCGCCAGCGGCGGCTGCATGATCGGGTTGAGCAGCACGTCCGGCGCGATGTCGATCGGCGGCGCCAGCGGCGGGGCCGCCGAGCCGGGCGCCATCTCGAAGGGCGGCGCGGGTGAGGCCGCGCGCGGGACTTCGCGCTGTACCTGACGCTGCGGCGCCGGCAATACCGGCCGGGGTGCCGGCAGCGGGTTCGACTGCGGCAGTGGCGCCGGCGCGGCCGCCGGCGGCAGGCTGATCGGTGGCGGGGGCAGCGGCGACAACGGCACCGGCGGCAACAACGGCGCAGACACCGGCGCTTGCGGCGTATCGGTGGCATGGCCGGCATTGGTCAGCGGCGTGCGGCCATATTCCGCCTCCAGCCGCTTGGTCTCGCGCTCCAGCGCCCGCATGTTGATGGCGGCGGTGAGCGCGGTGACGTCGACACGCCGTTCCGGGGCGGCGAGCGGCCCGCCCCAGCGCAGGGCGGCGGCCGGCAGCGCCGCCGTGCCAGTGGCGCCAGCGCTCGCCTTGCCCGCATCCTCGATCTCCACCAGCGCGTCGATGCCGAAGCTCGCCAGATCGAAGCTGCCGGAGAGCGCGAAGCGCTGGTCGCCGACCGTCAGCCGCGCCACCCCGCTACGCGCCACCCCGGCCACGAGGCCGAGCGTCGTCTCGGCACGGGGAAGCCGCAGCGGCCCACGCGCCAGCCCCTCTTCCAGCAGTTCGCCCACCCGGCGCGGCTCCGGCGGCAGGCCACGCTCGGTGGCGAGCATCGCATATTGCAGGGCGGCGGGAGAGGTGGCCGCCACCGAGAGACCATCAATGGCCAGGCTGCCCTGCCCGGCCAGATTGGCGACCAGCCCGCGCGGCGAGGTGCCGGCGCCGGTGAAGTCGAGGGCCAGGTCGACCACGCCCTCCGCCATCGGCCGCGCCACACCGGCGGCGATCAGCAGCGGCGCCGACGGCACGCCCTTCACGGTCAGATTGCCATCGGCCCGTACCAGTGCGCCCACCCGCGTGAGGTCGAGCCGGCCGCCGAGTTCGCCTCCGGCCAGTCCGCCGGCGAACTCCTCCACCGTCACCCGCCCGCCGGCGAGCCGCGCGCGCAGCTTCGCCCGGTCGAGGGCGAGCCCGCCGGGCAGTTCCAGCCGGCCGATATCGAGCCGCACCCGTCCGGCCGCCTTGGCGAGCGGTGCCGGCGCGAAGCCGGCGCTGGACCAGCGGCCCTCGCCGGTGGAGCGGCCGACGACCAGCGCCAGCGCGGTGGTCAGCCGCCAGTCTGGCAGCGAGAGATCGGCGTCGATCGGCTCGGCCGCGCCCGGACGATAGACCAGGCTGCCGGAAAGCGGCGTGCCGGCGAGGCTGCCGGTCAGGCCGGCGAAGCGGTAGCCGTCCCCCTCGCGGGTCAGCCGCGCGCCGAACCGGGCCGGCAGGCTCGGCAGGCCGCCAGCGGCGAGGTCCGGCAGCAGCCGCGCGAGGTCGGCCTCGTCAAGCTGCAGCGCGAGGTCGGGCGCCAGCCCGCCATCCTCGGCCCGCGCCAGCGTTCCCTCGGCGGCGAGCCGGGCACCCGCCAGCGCGAATGTGGCCTTGAGCGCCGGCGTAGCGGTCAGCTCCAGCCGCGCCGGCCCCAGCTTCGGCCGGATGGCGGGCACGCCGAGCCGGGTCAGGAAAGTGCTGCCATCGGCGATGTCGAGCGCCAGCGATCCGGTGGCCGCCCGCGTGCCGCCGAAGCCGAGCGCGCCCTTGCCGGAATAGGCGCCGAGCCGGCCGGCGACGCTCAGGTCCATCCGCCCGGCGGCGGAGGCCAGCGTCACCTCGGCGTTCACCGGCGCGAGGTCCGGCCCGAGCTTGGCCAGCGCCTCCTGCACCGGCTCGAAGCCCGAGAGCCGCGCCAGCGCCATCAGCCCGTCCGCCCGCGCGCCGGTCAGCGTCGCGTGCAGCCCACCATCCGGATCGCCGGCCGCCGCCACCCGTCCCGCGCCCTTGAGGTCGATGCCGCCGAAATTGGCCAGCGCCAACCGCTCGATGTCGATACCCTGCGTCCCGGCGGTCAGCGCGAGGTCGATGCCGGATACGTCCACCCCGGCGAGCCGCACCGCGCGGCCGGAGAAGGTGAGGCCGATGTCCAGCGCCTCGCCGCCCGCCGCCATCAGCCGCCGCGCCGGGGCGATCAGCGGGTCGAGATCGACGCTCCGGCCGACCAGCGCCGTATCGACCCGCCCACGACGGTCGCCGGTAGCGAAGGCATAGGAGCCGGAGCCGGTCAGAGTCAGCCCACCGGCACCGAGGGTCATCGCCGACAATTCGATCTTGTCGGTACCGAGCGCGATGCCGGCATCGAGCTTCGCCGCCCCCGGAGGCAGACCGGTGGCGATGCCGCCGGCCTGCGGCATCGCCCAGGCAAGAAAGGCCGGCAGATCATCGGCGGTCGCCGCCACCGTACCGGCGAACAGCGCCGGCGCGTCACCGGCACCGGCCGACGGAGCCGCGCTGCTGCCGGTCACCTTGCCGGCCAGCCGGGCGCGCGCGCCGCCGGGCAGCCGCGCCTCCAGCCCCCGCACCGTCCAGTTGCCGCCCGACCAGTCGAGCCCGGCCTTCATCTCGCGCATCGTCGCCCCGGCGACCAGCACGGTGTCGGCGGCAAGGTCGAGCGTGCCGGCGCTGGTGACACCGGCCAGCGGCGCGATGGCGCGAGCCACGTCGTTGAGTGCCGCCAGCGGCGGCGCCCCGCCGGTAGCGGCATTGAGGTCGATCTGCCGCGCCGCGAGGCTCAGTTCCAGCCGCGAGGTACCGGGGCTGCTCTGGCTGGCCGGCGTCGTGGTCAGCCGGCCATTACCCGCGAGTTCCACCGGCCGCTCGGCCGAGCCCAGCGCCAGGGTGAGATCCTTCGCCTCCAGCGAAGCCGGCGTGGCGTTGACCGTGCCGCTGAGGCTCCAGCCGCCAGCGCCATTGGTGGCCGGACCGGCGGCGCCGGAGCGCGCGGCGGGCACCGTGGACAGGCTCGCCTTGCCGGCGAAGACCGGCCGGCCGCTGGCGAGGCTGAGCGCGCCGTCGGCATCGATCAGGAACGGTGAATCCACCTGCTGCAGCGACAGCCGCAGCCGCGACGTGCCGTCGGGCGCGAAGCCGCCAAGACCGATCTTCAGCTTGTGCCGCGCGCCGGCCGCCGTCACCTCGCCATCGAGCTTCAGCGGCCCCGCGAGGCTGGTGAGCGCCCCGGTGGCGGCGATGTCGTCGAGGCGCAGCATGCGCCCGCTGGCGCGATCGATCAGTTCCAGCCGGCCCTGGCGGATGGTGAAAGCGGCGATGCCGAGATCGGACGGGGTACCGGCGCCGGTCGGCCGCGCCACCCGGCCGGTGGCGTCCAGCACCAGCCGGCCGCTCGGCCCGTCGAGGGTGAGGTGCTGCACCTCCACCGCACCGCGGATCAGGTCGCCGAGCTTCAGGCTGGCGGAGAGCTCGCGCACCGCGAGACCGGTGCCGCCGGCATCGACGCCAACCGACACGTCGCGCAGCACCACGGAAGGCGTCGGCAGCAGCCGGGCGTCGATCGGGCCACGGATGACCACCGGCGCGCCGATCACCCGCGCCGCCTGCGCCTCGAAGCTCGCCCGCCACTGCGTCCAGTCGACCAGATAGGGAGCGGCGAAGGCGGCGGCGATCACAAGGATCACCGCACCCGCGAGCGTGAGCAGGAAATTCTGCACCCGGTTCCTCCGCGATCGGCCGCGCCGGCCTCCCGCCGCTTGCGCGGGAGCCGGCCGCCGACAGTCTTACATGCTTGACGTTATTTGCAGTCTCCACACCGATGCAACAGCACGATGGTGAGGCATTCCGGCGAAAACGGCCTTCAGGGCAGGATCTTGCCGGGATTCATAATGCCCTTGGGATCGAGCGCCTGCTTGATCGCCCGCATGGCGTCGAGCGTCGCCGCCCCGTGCTCGGCTTCCATGTATTTGCGCTTGCCCTGGCCGACGCCATGCTCGCCGGTGGCGGTGCCGCCCATGGCCAGCGCCCGCTTCACCATGCGCGAGATGAAGTCCTTCGCCTTGGCGACGTCCTGCGGGTCGTCCATGTCGACCAGCGTCACCGTGTGGAAATTGCCGTCGCCGACATGGCCGACGATGGGGGCGATCATGCCCATTTCCTCGATGTCGCGCTTGGTCTCGTCGACGCATTCGGCGAGGCGCGAAATCGGCACGCACACATCGGTGGCCAGCGCCTTGGCGCCCGGCTTCAGCGGCAGACAGGCCCAGTAGGCGTCATGCCGCGCCTGCCACAGCTTGGAACGGTCCTCCGGGCGCGTCGCCCAGGAGAAGGCGCCGCCGCCGAAATCGGTGGCGATCTCGCCGAAACGCTCGGCCTGCTCATGCACGCCGGCCTCGGTGCCGTGGAACTCGACGAACAGCGTCGGCTGCTCGGCGAGGTCGAGCTTGGAATAGGCGTTGCACGCCTTCACCTGCACCTCGTCGAGCAGTTCGATGCGCGCCACCGGCAGGCCGGACTGGATGGTGGCGATCACCGCGTCGCAGGCCGAGCGGATGGTGGGGAACGGGCAGACACCGGCGGAGATCGCCTCCGGCTGGCCGGACAGCTTCAGCGTCAGCTGGGTGATCACCCCGAGCGTGCCCTCGGCGCCGACCAGCAGACGGGTAAGGTCGTAGCCGGCCGAGGACTTGCGGGCGCGCCGCGCGGTGGTGATCAGCTCGCCATTGGCCAGCACCGCGTTCAGCGAGATAACATTGTCCTTCATCGTGCCGTAGCGCACCGCATTGGTGCCGGAGGCGCGGGTGGAGGCCATGCCGCCCAGCGAGGCGTCGGCGCCGGGATCGATGGGGAAGAACAGGCCGACGTCGCGCAGATGCTCGTTGAGCTGCTTGCGGGTGACGCCCGGCTCCACCACGCAGTCGAGGTCTTCCATATTTACGGCGAGGACGCGGTTCATCCGCGACAGGTCGATGGAGATGCCGCCCTGCGGCGCGTTGATCTGGCCTTCCAGCGACGAGCCGGTGCCGAACGGGATCACCGGCACGCCATTGGCGGCGCAGGTACGCACGATAATTTGAACGTCGTCCTCGCTCTCGGCGAACACCACGGCGTCGGGCGCCTGGTTGCCGAGCCAGGTGAGCGTGTTGGCGTGCTGCTCGCGGATCGCCCGGCCGGTGGCGAGGCGGTCGCCGAAGTGCTTGGCAAGGCTGGCAATCGCCACCGCGACTCCCGCCTCGGCCGCCCGTTCTTCCGTCGTCCCGTCCATCAGCTCGGCCATCTCCGCCTCCTCTTCGTCCTGCCCTACGGCGCCTCACGCGCGCGAGCCATATACCCTCCGCGCGCCCGGGGCGAGGTGTCCGTGACAGGTGATTCGCGAACCGCGCCGACAGATTCCGCGGAAACACACGAATTCCGCCCTTCTAACGCCATTTCGGCAGGTGACGGTTGCACCGAAAGTCGGCACAATGCTTGTCAATAAGGCAGCGCGCGGACGTGACGTTCCTCGTGAACGGCGGCGCTCCACAAAGTCGGGAATGGTGTCATGCTGGACGGGATCGATTTCGAACCCGTATTCTTCGCCCCATTCGTCTCGTCCGCGATGGCGGTCGAGCCCGGTTGGGTCGATTACGACGGGCAGCTGAATACAGCCTATTACAGCCTTCTGTTCGACCGCGCGGTCGACGAGGCGGTGTTCCTGGTCGGGCTCGGGCCGCATCTGACGGAAACCCGCAGCTCCTCCTTCTTCACCGTGGAGTCGCACCAGCGCTTCCTGCGCGAATTGCGCGCGGGCCATGAGGTGCGGGTGACTCTGCGTCTCGTCAATTACGACGAGAAGCGCATGCACCTGTTCCAGGAGATGCACCATGCCCGCGAGGGCTGGACCGCAGCCACCTGCGAGCTGGTGGCGCTGCATGTGGAAACCGGCACCCGCCGGCCCTCGCCCTTCCCGGACGAGGTGCTGGAGCGCCTCGCGCTGATGCGGGCGGCGCATGGCGCCCTGCCGCCGCCCGACGGGCTCGGCCGGCCGGTCAACATGCCGATCCGCCTCTCCTGAGGCAGCTTCGGGCGGTCGCCGGCCTGTCCGGCGCCCGCCATGCTCCGCATCGGTCCGCTTTGCGATAGTTGCAGGCCTGCCATGAGTTTGCGTCGCTTTTTGTGCGCCGCAAAAGGTTTATGCTGCGTGGCATAAACTCTTGCTCCGACGGAGACACCTCATGGCCACGTCTTTTGCCATTGCCGCGATCCACACCGATCCTGCCGCCCGCCAGCCGGAAGCCGACGCCCCCTCGCGCGGCGTCTTCGGCCGTCTGCTCGACCGGCTCATCGAGGCCCGTACCGCACAAGCCCGCCTCGAGCTCGCACGCCATGCCCATGTCGGCAAGTATGACGCCCACCAGGCCTCGGTGCTCGAACTCTTCGTGCGCGCCGATCGCGTCGGCTGACCCCGACATAATCGTCCGGCCTCCGGTGCCGGCGCAGGAACCTTCCGCGAGCGCCTAGCGCCGCGGCCGGCCTGCATCGGCCGCCAGCTCCAGCGTCGTCCATCCCTCGATGGTGCGGCGACGCTTGAGATACAGCCCCTGCGCGCGATAGGCGGCCAGTGCCGCATTGGCGTGCGAGGGCAGTAGCCCCGACAGCACCACCGTCCCGCCTTTGGCGAGCAGCGGCCGTAGCGGCCGGGCGATGCCCTTGAGCGGCGCCAGCAGAATATTGGCGAGGATCAGGTCGTAGGGCCCTTGGCCGCGAAATTCCTGCGCACCCAGCCCCGGCGCGTGCAGGAAGCGCACGAACGGCGCCGCATGATTGGCGCGGGCGTTCTCCTTCGCCGTCGCCACCGCCACCCGGTCGATGTCGCTCGCCAGCACCGGCGTGTGGAACAGCAGCGCCGCCCCCATGCCCAGCACACCCGTCCCGGTGCCGACATCGAGCGTCCGCGCCGGCCGCCGGCGCTTGCCATAGGCGTGGATCGCCGCGAGGCAGCCCTTGGTGGTGCCGTGATGGCCAGTGCCGAAGGCGAGCGCCGCCTCGATCTCGATGCCGATGCGGCTGCCGCCGCCGGCCCGGTCGCGATCATGCGAGCCGTGCACCACGAAGCGGCCGATCGCCACCGGCGCCAGCCCCTCCAGCGAGGCGGCCACCCAGTCCTTCTTGTCGAGGATGGAGAACACCGCCGCCTCTGCCGCCGCCGGCGAGACGAGGGCGATCAGCTCGCGCACGCTCTCCTCGTCCGGCTCCTCGGCGAAATAGACCTCCACCGCCCAGCCCGAGCCCTCGGCGCGGTCCTCGACCTCGAAGGCGGAGGTCGCCACCTCGGCAGGATCGAAACTCTCGCCGAGATATTCGGCGATCGCCCGCGCCTCGTGCTCGGGCGCGTCGACGCGCATCACATGCGACGCACCGTTGGGCGGAAGTCCTTCGAGCATGGCCGGCCTCGCGGGTGGAAAGGAATGCGCGCTGTTTACGAAAGCGCGCGCCGGAAGGCCAGAGGCGCCGACTATTCCGCCGCCTCGCGCGAGCCAGCGGGGAAAGAGACCAGCGCTACGAGATGCTGGCGCAGATCATCAGCTATAGCGGGATCGCGCCGTAGTTCCGAAAGCGAACGCGCGGCGGGCAACGCTTTGCCTTGAGCCTCCAGAGCCTCGGCAAACAGCCCAATCGCCTCCGGCGCGTGGCGAAGAGCCTCATCGACATCATCGCCCGCGGCAAAGCAACCTGGAAGGTCGGGAAACCAGATGCCGGCTGCGGTAGTCGGCCCAGCATCCTCAACGATGGCAACGTAGTGCGTCATGACTCTCCCGATCAGTCGAGTACCCATCCCGCCGCCTTGTAGATGGCGCGAACCAGACCCGAGCCGAGATCCTTCTTCGGATGCGGCAGCACGAGTATCGCCCCGCTTTCCCGATTACGGAAGATGTGATGCGATCCCTTCACGCGATCCACTACCCAGCCCTCGCGTTCGAGGCGCTTCTTGATGTCGCGGCTGCTCGTCAGCATGGTTCACCGGCGTGTTTGAAGTCACCGGCTCAGACTTAGACGGGAAATTCATACCAATAAAAACATGCCAGATTTGAACACCTGACCCGTAATCAGTCGTTCTTAACGTTAACCATCGGCCATCCCAGGCAGACGTTCCCGGCCAGCCGCGTCGACATTCCTAAGCCATCCACAGAAACCTCACACCCCCTCGACATAGGTATCGAGCACCCGCTTCTCGCCGGCCTTGTCGAACTGCACGGTGAGCTTGTTGCCCTCGGCCGCCGTCACCTCGCCATAGCCGAACTTCTGGTGGAACACCCGCGTCCCCACCGGAAAGCGCGACGGCGCCCCGGTCGAGCTCGCCACCAGCTGCCCCTCGATGATGCGCCCGCCGCCCCGCGACGCGCCCGGGCTGTAGCGCGAGGCGCCCTCCGAGAAGCCGCCAAACTGCCCTTCGCGCCGGGAGTTCTGCGTGCCCGCATTCGCGCTCGCATTGGCCTGCGCGTGGCTCTGCGCCCGCTGCCAGCCCGGCGTCGAATAGGTCGAGCCGAAGGTCTGCGCCTCGTCGAAGCGGCTCGGGCCGTATCCATAGCGCCCGGCGCTGGTCGCTCCGCCCCAGCCATGGCCGCCACGCGATTCCGTCACCTCGACATGCGCTTCCGGCAATTCGTCGAGGAAGCGGCTCGGCACGCTCGATTGCCACATGCCGTGGATGCGCCGGTTGGAGGCGAAGAACACCTTGGCGAACCGGCGGGCTCGGGTGATGCCCACATAGGCCAGGCGCCGCTCCTCCTCCAGCCCGGCGCGCCCCTGCTCGTCGAGCGCGCGCTGGTGCGGGAACAACCCCTCCTCCCAGCCGGGCAGGAACACTACGTCGAATTCCAGCCCCTTGGCGGAATGCAGCGTCATGATGCTGACCGCATCGCCGGCGCCGGAGCCCTCAGCGTCCATCACCAGCGAGATGTGCTCGAGGAAACCGACGAGGTTCTCGAACGGCTCCATCGAGCGCACGAGTTCCTTCAGGTTCTCCAGCCGCCCGGCGGCATCGGCCGAGCGGTCCTTCTGCCACATCTCGGTATAGCCGCTCTCGTCGAGCACGATCTCGGCGAGTTGGCTCTGCGGCAGATTGCCCATCTGCTCGCGCCAGCGGTCGAAGGAGCCGACGAGGTCACGTAAAGTGAGCCGCACCTTCGGCTTCAGCTCCTCCGAGCCGACCAGCTGCCGCGCCGCCTCGACCAGCGGCACGCCGACGGCGCGCGCATGGTCGTGGATCTGCCGGAGCGCCGCATCGCCGAGCCCGCGCTTGGGCACGTTGACGATGCGTTCGAAGGCGAGGTCGTCGGCCGGCGAGGCGATGACGCGCAGATAGGCCAGAGCGTCGCGGATTTCCGCCCGCTCGTAGAAGCGCGGGCCGCCGATGACGCGGTAGTTCAGCCCCAGCGTGACGAAGCGGTCTTCGAATTCGCGCATCTGGAACGAGGCGCGCACCAGGATCGCCATCTGCGACAGCGAGCGGCCCTGATGCTGCAGCGCCTCGATCTCCTCGCCGATGGCGCGCGCCTCCTCCTGGCTGTCCCAGGCGCCGGTCACCGTCACCTTCTCGCCGCTGTCACCCTCGGAGAACAGCGTCTTGCCGAGCCGCCCCTCATTATGGGCGATCAGATGTGCGGCGGCGCCGAGGATATGGCCCGTGGAGCGGTAATTGCGTTCCAGCCGCACCACCGTGGCGCCGGGAAAGTCGCTCTCGAAGCGCAGGATGTTGTCCACCTCGGCACCGCGCCAGCCATAGATCGACTGGTCGTCGTCGCCGACGCAGCACACATTGTGCGAGCCCTGCGCCAGTAGCCGCAGCCAGAGATACTGCGCGACGTTGGTGTCCTGATATTCGTCGACGAGCAGGTAGCGGAAGCGCTTGTGGTATTCCGCCAGCACATCGGGATTTTCGCGCAGGAGGCGGATGCTCTCCAGCAGCAGGTCGCCGAAATCCACCGCGTTCAGCGCCTTCAGCCGCGCCTGATAGTCGGCATAGAGCTTCTGCCCGCGGCCGTTCGCAAACGCTGCGCCTTCGCCGGCCGACACCATGTCCGGCGTCAGGCCGCGATTCTTCCAGCCGTCGATGGTGTTGGCGAGCAGCCGCGCCGGCCAGCGCTTCTCGTCGATCTGCTCGGCCTGCAGCAGCTGCTTGAGCAGCCTTATCTGGTCGTCGGTGTCGAGAATGGTGAAGCCCGACTTCAGCCCGACCAGCTCGGCGTGCCGGCGCAGCATCCGCACACCGATGGAGTGGAAGGTGCCCAGCCACGGCATGCCCTCCACCTGCTCGCCGACCATGGCGCCGATGCGGTCCTTCATCTCGCGCGCCGCCTTGTTGGTGAAGGTCACGGCGAGGATCTGCGAGGGCCAGGCGAGGCCGAGCGAGAGGATATGCGCGATGCGGGTGGTCAGCACCCGCGTCTTGCCGGTACCGGCGCCGGCGAGCACCAGCACCGGGCCTTCGGTCGCCTCCACCGCGGCGCGTTGCTCGGGATTCAGCCCGTCGAGATAGGCCGGCGCGCGGCCGACCGGGCCGGGCGGCTGGGCGCCCGCGCGGGCACGCGCGGCGATGCCGCCCGGGCGCGGCGTGTGCGCCGGCAGGTCGAAGGGAATGTCGTCGTCCGGTGTATTCCAGGGGTCGGCCAAGGGCCCGCTCGTTCTCGTCATCAGCGCGGCTTCCGGCCGGACGACATCGCCCGGACAACTTCAGGAAAGCGCGCGCGCCTCAATAAGCCGGCGCTGTTGCCGGGAAAGCCTCACTCGGCCTTCCCGGCAACAGCGCCGGCGATTCTTGCAGGAACAAAATGGCATCGGCAGGTCCGTTTGGCGAGGCCGGCCCGATGCGCACCGCTTTTTCAAGGGCGCGGCAGCACCGTCGTCACCGGTGAATCCGCCGGCGGGCGGGAGCCGAACCACTTGCGGTGGATCTCCGCCAGCGTGCCCTTGGCCTTGATCTGCGACAGGGCCGCGTCGACCCGCCCGGTCCAGGCGGAGCCGCGCCGCAGCATGAGGGCGTAGCGGTCCTCGGTCGGCAGCCGGGCGATGACGGCGAGGTCGCGGCTGTCCAGCAGCGCGTAGAGCAGCGCCGGCTCGTCGCCGAAATAGGCGGCCACCTCACCGCTCCGCAGCAGCGCCAGCGCCTGGTCGAGGCCGTCGACATAGCGGATGGCGCGGACGGCGTAGCGGCCCTTGCTCGCCTCCAGCCATTGCGCATTGGTCGAGGCGGGCGTCGTCGCCGCCGTCTTGCCGGCCAGCCCCGCCAGATCGCGGATGCCGGAGGTCTTCAGCACCGCCACCGCCTGCGAGGTGCGGTAATAGGGCTGGGTGAAATCGAAGAGGCCGAGCCGCTCCGGCGTCACGGTGATGCTGCTCGCCACCACGTCGACCCGCCCGGCGTCCAGCGCCTCGAACAGTTCGGCAAAGCCCATCGGCCGCAGGGCCACCTCGACGCCGAGCTCCTTGCCCAGCGCCTGCACCATGTCGATGTCGAAGCCGACATAGGCGCCTTTTTCGTCGCGAAACTCCCAGGGCCGGTTGTCGAGATGCACGCCGACGGTCAGTTGCGCCACCGCCGGCGACAGCGCCGGGAACAACGCCAGCATCAGGCCGATGGCGACGAACGCCAGTCGGCGGCAAGCCGTCCGGACCATGAGGGAAGCTCCATTTGCCGGGCGGTCAGATTGACGTTCCAAGGGATCGGGTCGATGCTGGCGCAATCGTCTCTCCTCGTCCAGCCGGTTCCCCCAACATGTCGTACGGACTCTTTACGATGACCGCGCTGGCCGGCGCGCTATACGTGCTGATGCCCGGTCCGGCCTTCCTGGCGTTGTTCTCGCTCGCCGCCGCGCAGGGGCGCGGCGCCGGGGTGCGGTTCGTCAGCGGCCATCTCGTCGGCGACCTGTTCTGGGGCACGCTGGCCTTCGCCGCCATCATCGGCGTCAACCAGCTCGGGCCGACTTTGTTCGATCTGCTCGGCATCGCCTGCGGACTTTACCTGTGCTGGCTCGGCGTCAAGGCGCTGACCTCGAAGGGCAGCACCGGCGCGCCGATCGGCGCCGGCCGGCCGCTGATCACCGGCATATTGTTCGGCCTCACCAACCCGAAGGCCTATCCGGTGTCGGTGGCGATGTACACGGCGCTCACCGCCAGCTACGCCACCTCGCTCGCCTGGAGCGACGCGCCCATCCTGATGGCGGCGGCCTTTATCGGCTTCATCGCCGCCGATATCATCCTGGTCTGGGCCGCCGGCCTCGCCCCGGTGCGGCGGGTGTTCATGCGCCACGGCACCCTCATCACCCGCCTCGTCGGGGTGATGTTCATCGCCTTCGGCGCCAAGTCGCTGTGGGATGCCGGCCGGGCCATGCATAGCCGTGCCTAGCCCGCAGCGACGCCCGGCCACAGCCGAGTGTCGCTCCATGCCGAGCGAGACGCGCCGCCGTCTCCGTTCCCTCCTTCGTGCCTGAGAGAGTGCCTGTCATGCCCGCTTCGACGCTGCAATCCTTCGCCGATTCCGCCGCCCCCGAGCACGGCGCCGCCCATCTCGCGCGGCTGCGCGCCGAGCTCGACCGCCGCGGGCTGGACGGCTTCGTCGTTCCCCGCGCCGACGCGCACCAGAACGAATATGTGCCGCCCTGCGACGAGCGCCTCGCCTGGCTCACCGGCTTCACCGGCTCGGCCGGCATCGCCCTGGTGCTACGCCAGGAAGCCGCCCTCGTGGTCGACGGGCGCTACACCATCCAGGCCGCCGCCCAGACCGATCCCGGCTCCTACACCGTGGTGCAGCTGGCGCAGCAGAGCCCGGAAGCCTGGCTCGCCGCCAAGGCGCCCGCCGGCGCCCGCATCGGCTACGACCCGTGGCTGACCACGCTCGACGCGCTCGACCGGCTGCGCAAGGCGGCGGCCAGCGCCGACGCCGTGCTGGTGGCGGTCGACGGCAATCCCATCGACGCCGCGTGGAACGACCGCCCGGCCGCCCCGGCGGCGCCGGTCACGCTGCGCGATCCGGCGCTGGCGGGCGAGACCACCGAATCGAAGCTCGCCCGCATCCGCGAGAAGCTCGCGGCGGAAAAGCTCGACGCCGTCGTGCTCTCCGATCCGCATGGCGTCGCCTGGACCTTCAACATCCGTGGCGGCGACGTCTCCTTCACCCCGCTGCCGCTCTCCTGGGCTATCGTGCCGCGCGAGGGACGCCCGACGCTGTTCGTCGACGCCCGCAAGCTCTCCAACGCCGTGCGCGACGCGCTGGCCACGCAGGCGGAGATCGCCGAACCGGTGATGCTGGAGCGCGCCCTCGATCTGGTGGCGGCCGGCGGCGCCACCATCCGCCTCGACCAGGCGACCGCCCCCGCCCAGCTCGCCTCCCGCATCGAGGCGGCGGGCGGCAAGGTCTCGCGCGGCGCCAGCCCGGTGGCGCTGATGCAGGCGGCCAAGAACGCCGCCGAGCTCGCCGGCATGCGCGCCGCGCATCGGCGCGACGGTGCCGCGCTCATCCGCTTCCTCGCCTGGTTCGACCGCGAGGCGCCCAAGGGCGCGCTCACCGAGATCGACTGCGTGGTGGCGCTGGAGACTTTCCGCCGTGACACCGGGCTGCTGAAGGACCTGTCCTTCCCCTCCATCGCCGGCGCCGGTCCAAACGGCGCGCTGCCGCATTACCGGGTCAGCGAGGCCAGCAACCGGCCTCTCAACCTCGGCGAGCTGTTCGTCATCGATTCCGGCGCGCAATATGAGGACGGCACCACCGACGTCACCCGCACCTTGCCGGTCGGCGAACCCAGCGACGAGATGCGCGACCGCTACACCCGCGTGCTCAAGGGCCACATCGCGGTAGCCCGCGCCATCTTCCCGAAAGGCACCTCCGGCGCGCAGCTCGATCCCTTCGCCCGCCAGTTCCTGTGGGCGGCCGGGCTCGATTTCGATCATGGCACCGGCCACGGCGTGGGGGCCTATCTCTCGGTCCACGAGGGGCCGGCGCGCATCTCCAAGCTCGGCACCGTGCCGCTGGAGGAAGGCATGGTTCTCTCCGACGAGCCCGGCTTCTACAAGGAAGGCGGCTTCGGCATCCGGCTGGAGAACCTGATCGTGGTGCAGGCCGAGCCCATCCCGCCCGGCGGCGAGCGCGAGCTGTTCAGCTTCGAGACCATCACCTTCGCCCCCTTCGACCGGCGGGTCATCGACCCGGTGATGCTCACCGACGAAGAGATCGCCTGGCTGGACGACTACCATGCCCGGGTGCGCGAGCTGATCGGCCCGCAGGTTGCCGGCGAAGCCGAGGTGGCCGGGTGGCTGATCGAGGCCACCGCCCCGCTGCAGGGCTGAGCGAGCGGGTAGCCGACGGGCTGCCCTCCACGCCCTTCTCGCTGGATCAACGAAGAAGAGCACGATGGTTCAATGGAACCATCGTGCAGGACAGGCGTTCTCCTCGCAACCCAAGTCTATGGGACCCGAAGGAGACGCCGTCATGGTCACTATTCTTCTGATCGTCCTGATCCTTATCCTGGTCGGCGCCCTGCCCAGCTGGGGATACAGCCGCAGCTGGGGTTATGGCCCGAGCGGAATCGTCACGATTCTTGTGGTTATTCTGATCGTGATGATGCTCACCGGACGGGTATAGTCACACCGCGCCATCAGCGACCGCGCCCACGCCCGCGGCACGGCCCCACCGGCACGGCACCGCAGCCCGCGCACGCAATCAGGGAAGCTGGAGGCCTCGCGTAGCGTCCAAGCCATATCCTGGCCGAACCCCTACGCACCTCCAAAGAAGGGCCGCCGCGTCTCCCCCCGCGGCGGCCCTTATCGTTTTGGTCGGCAGATAAGCCGGCGGGACGCCCCGTCAGCCCGTGATCGGATAGCGTCAGGCGCCCCATTCCTCGGCGATATCGGCGCCGGTCTTCATGCCCGCCCCGGCGAATTCCAGCGCCGCCATCAGCGCCGCCTGCACGCTCGCCGCCGGCACATCGGTGCCGCCGAAGCCGAGGTCGCGCGTCGCGGTGGCGTCATGCGCCACCGTCACCTGATAGCCGAGGTCGAGCGCGGCCCGCGTCGCCGCGTCGACGCACATATGGCTCATCGCCCCGACGATCACGAGCCGATTGGTCCCCTGCCCCTTCAGCGTCGCGTCGAGCGCGGTGTCGAGAAAGGCGTTGACGTTCTGCTTCACCACCACCGGCTCGCCCGCCTGCGGGCTCACGGCGGGGTTGATCTCAGCCCCGGTCGTGCCGTTGCCGAAGAAGCCGGCCTCCGGCGAGGGATCCTCGTGGCGGACATGCACGATGCCGTGCCCCTGCCGGCGCGCCGCCTCGAGCAGGCGGGCCGCCTCGACGGCCGCCTCCTCCATGCCGACTAGCGGGTATTTTCCACCGGGGAAATAGTCGTTCTGGATGTCGATCAGCAGCAGCGTGGTGTCGGCCATGGGAGGCTCCTCGACGGGATGATGAACGCAATAAACAGAGAAAACGCCGGCTCAGCCGTCGCCGGCCAGCGCCAGCCACTCGTCCTCGGTGAGCACGGCGACGCCGAGCTCGCGCGCCTTGGCGAGCTTGGAGCCGGCATCGGCGCCGGCGACGACGTAGTCGGTCTTCTTCGACACCGAGCCGGCGACCTTGGCGCCGAGCCGCTCGGCCATCGCCTTGGCGCCGTCACGGGTCATCTTTTCCAGCGCGCCGGTGAACACCACGGTCTTGCCGGCCACCGCGCCGGACGCCGCTGGCGCCGCCTCGGCGGGGATCACCCGGATCTCGGCCAGCAATTCGTCGAGCAGGCGGCGGTTGTGCTCCTCGGCGTGGAACTCGCACAGCGAGGTCGCCGCCACCTCGCCGACATCCGGCACGCCGGCGAGGTCGAGAAAACCCTTGCCCGGCCTCTGCCGGCGGGCGTCGGCGAGCGCGGCGAGGATGTCGCCGTCGGCGCCGTAGGCTTGCCGGATCGCCACCCGTTGCGGGGCGTTCGGCCGCGCACGGGCGAACACGTCGCGCAGCACCGCCTCGGCGCTCGCGCCCGGCTCGATCCCGCCCGGCTCGATCCCCGCCATCGCCTCGGCCAGCGCCTCGGCCTTGGTCTTGCCGACCGAACGCAAATCGAGCAGCCGCACCCACGCCTCGCCCGGACGGCCCGGCGCGGCGGCTTCCAGCGCGGCGCGCAGCGCCTCGATGCTGCGGTAGGTCCGCGCCAGCGCCTTTGCCGTCACCTCGCCGACATGGCGGATGCCGAGCCCATAGACGAAACGAGCCAGCGGCACCTCGCGGCGCTCGTCGATGGAGGCGAACAGCTTGTCGACGCCGAGGAACTGGCGTTCCTCCTCGGTCAGCACCTTCTTGCGTGCCTGTCCGGTCTCGATCTCGCGCTGGCGGGCGCGTTCCTCGCGCTGGGCATAGAACGCGGCCCGCACCTCCTCGCCGCGCGTGTGCAGCCGGAAGATGTCGGCCGGGGTGCGCAGCAGCCCGGCCTCGAACAGCGTCTGCACGTTCTCGTCGCCGAGCCCTTCGATGTCGAGGGCGTCGCGGGCGACGAAATGACGGATGCGCTCCACCGCCTGCGCCGGGCAGATCAAGCCGCCGGTGCAGCGGCGCACCGATTCGCCCTCCTCCCGCGCCGCGTGCGAGCCGCAGGCCGGACAGACATGCGGGAACACGTAGCGGGTCGCCTCCGCCGGGCGGCGCTCCAGCACCACGTCCACCACTTGCGGGATGACGTCGCCGGCCCGCTGGATGGTGACGAAATCGCCGATGCGAATGTCGACCGGCCGGCCGTCGACGATGCCGCGGATCGGCTCGCCGTCGCCGCCTATGCCGGCGATGTAGTCCTCATTGTGCAGCGAGGCGTTCGAGACGACCACGCCGCCCACCGTGATCGGCGCCAGCTTGGCGACCGGGGTCAGCGCACCGGTGCGCCCGACCTGAATGTCGATGCCGAGCAGCTGCGTCACCGCCTTCTGCGCCGGGAATTTGTGCGCGATCGCCCAGCGCGGTGAGCGCGCGATGAAGCCGAGCTCGTCCTGGTAGTCGAGCCGGTCCACCTTGTAGACGACACCGTCAATGTCGTAGCCGAGCTCGGCCCGCCGCTCGCCGATCATCCGGTAATGCGCCAGCAGCTCGGCGGACGAGTGACAGCGCACGGTGAGCGGATTGGTCGGCAATCCCCAGCGCTTGAACGCCGCGATGACGCCGGACTGGGTGTCTGCCGGCAGCCCGCCCGGGCTCACCTCGCCCCAGGCATAGGCGAAGAAGCGCAGCGGCCGGGCGGCGGTGATCTTCGGATCGAGCTGGCGCAGGCTGCCGGCCGCCGCGTTGCGCGGATTGGCGAACACCGGCTTGCCCGCCTCCTGCTGGCGCTCGTTGAGCGCCGCGAAGTCGGCATGGCCCATATAGACCTCGCCGCGCACCTCGAACACGTCGGGGATCTCGAACATGTCGCGGCCGGCGAGCTGCGCGGGGATCTCGGAGATCGTCCGCACATTATTGGTGACGTCCTCGCCCTCGAAGCCGTCGCCGCGGGTAGCGGCGCTGACCAGCGTGCCTTTCTGATAGCGCAGCGAGCAGCTCAGCCCGTCGATCTTCGGCTCGGCGGTGAGGACGAGGTCCGCGTCTGGCGCGAGGTCGAGGAAGCGGCGGATGCGTGCCACGAACTCCTCCACCTCCTCGTCGGAGAAGGCGTTGCCGAGCGACAGCATCGGCACCGCATGGCGGATCTTGGCGAATCTGGCTGACGGTGCCGCGCCAACCTTCTCGGAGAGGCTGTCGAGGCCCTTCAGCTCCGGGAACGCCGCCTCGATCGCCTCGTAGCGGCGGCGCAGCGCGTCATAGTCCGCGTCAGAGACGCTGGGCGCGTCGTCCTGGTAGTAGCGCCGGTCGTGCCCGGCGATCTCCTCGCCGAGCCGCGCATGTTCCTGGGCCGCCTCGTCGGCGGTGAGCTTCTCGACGGCGATATCGGCGGGGGATGCGGTCATGCGGTCGACTTCACGGTCTCGGCGCTCTTCAGCAGCCGCTCGGCGGCGGCACGGGCTTCGGTGGTGATCTCGGCGCCCGACAGCATGCGGGCGATCTCCTCGCGGCGATGGTCGGGGGCGAGCGGGGCGACATGGGTGGCGACGCGGTCGCGCTCGGCGGTCATCTCCTTGGCGATGCGGTAGTGCTGCACGGCCCGCGCCGCCACCTGCGGCGCATGAGTCACCGCGATCACCTGCGCCTTGGCGCCCAGCCGGGCGAGCCGCGCGCCGATGGCGTCCGCCACCGCGCCGCCCACCCCGGTGTCGATCTCGTCGAACACAAGCGTCGGCGCCGAGCCCTTGTCGGCCAGCACCACCTTCAGCGCCAGCAGGAAGCGGGCGAGCTCGCCGCCGGAGGCGACCTTCATCATCGGCCCCGGCCTTGTGCCGGGATTGGTGCGCACCCAGAACTCGACGCGGTCATAGCCGTCGGCGCCGCCGCCGGCCGCATCGGTCTGGATATCGGTGGTGAACTGCGCCCGCTCCAGCTTCAGCGGCGGCAATTCGGCGTTCACCGCCGCGTCGAGCGCGACGCCGGCGCGATGGCGGCGCTCGGAGAGAGTGCCGGCGGCGGCGCGATAGGCGCCCTCCGCCTCAGCGGCCCGCGCCTCCAGACCGGCCAGCGCCTGCGCGCCATTGTCCAGCGCCTCCAGCTTGCCGACGAAGCGCGCGATGGTCTGCGGCAGGTCGTCGACGCGGCAGCTATATTTGCGGCCGGCGGCGCGCAGCGCGAACAGCCGCTCCTCGAGCCGCTCCAGCTCGCGCGGGTCGAAATCCGCCGCGCGCAGCGCCGCCTCCAGCAGCGTGCGCGCCAGTTCGAGCGCGTTCAGCGCATGGTCGATCGCCTCCACCGCCGGGCGCACCAGCGCCTCGGCCTCGCCGGCGCGGCGCTCCAGCCGGCGCACGGCGGCGGCAAGCGCCGGCACCGGCGAGCCGTGCCCGCCGACCGCCTCATGCGCCTCGCCGAGATCGGTGGCGATCTTCTCGTAGCGCATCATCTCCGAGCGCCTTGTCGCCAGCCGCTCCTCCTCGCCAGCCTCGGCGCCCAGCGCCGCGAGTTCCTCGGCCGCGTGGCGCAGGAAATCCGCCTCGCGGGCGGCCTCGTCGAGCCGGGCCCGCTCGGCGTCGCGTTCCTCGGTCAACGCGCGCCAGCGCCGCCACAGGCCGGCCACCTCGGCGGCCGCGACGGTCAGGCCGCCGAAGGCATCGAGCAGAACGCGATGCGAGGAGGTATCCACCAGCGCCCGGTCGGCATGCTGGCCGTGGATCTCCACCAGCGCCGCCCCGAGCGCGCGCAGCATCTGCGCGCTCACCGACTGGTCGTTGACGAAGGCGCGGGTTCGCCCGTCGGCGTGCTGGATGCGGCGCAGCACCAGCGCGCCGTCATCGGCGATGCCGGCCTCCGCCAGCAGCGCCCGCACCGGATGGTCGAGGGCAAGGTCGAACTCCGCCGTCACCTGCCCCTGGCCGGCGCCGTGGCGCACCAGCGAGCCGTCGCCGCGCCCGCCCAGCGCCAGGGTGAAGGCGTCGAGCAGGATCGACTTGCCGGCACCGGTCTCGCCGGTCAGCACGGTCAGGCCGGGCTCGAAGGCGAGGTCGAGCCGTTCGATGAGGACGATGTCCCTGATCGCCAGGGCAGCGAGCATGCGTCAGCTCCGAAGCGAATCCCGCCGGCGAAGCAGGCGCCGGCGCAAGGCAGGTTCTAGAGCATTTTCGCGTTGTGTTCACGTCGGGCGGCGAGAAATCGCCGCGAGCCCGACCAGCGCGGTGCGCCCGTCAGGAGCCGAGCTTGAAGCCCTGGAAAGCCTTGGCGATCCACGACTGGTTGTTCATCTGCGGGTTGACGCCGCGCGACTGCACCAGCTTGTAGGCGTCCTTGTACCAGGTGCTTTCCGGGAAATTATAGCCGAGCACCGCCGCCGAGGTCTGCGCCTCGTTGACGACGCCGAGCGCCATATAGGCCTCGGTCAGGCGATACAGCGCCTCCTCGGCGTGGCGCGTGGTCTGGTAGCGGGTCACGACCACCTTGAAGCGGTTGATCGCCCCGGCATAGTTGCGCTGCTCGAGATAGTAGCGCCCGATCATCATCTCCTTGCCGGCGAGCTGGTCGCGGGCCATCTCCAGCTTCTTCTTGGCGCTGACCGCATATTCCGTGTCGGGATATTTGCGGACCACCTCGTCGAGCGAGTCCATCGCCCGCTGGGTGCGGGTCTGGTCGCGGGAGATGTCGGGGATGAGGTCGAAATTCGCCGCCGCGACCAGATACTGCGCATAGGCGGCATCGGCCGAGCCGGGGTGCAGGGCAAGGTAGCGCTTGGCGGCGCCGATGCACTCGTCATACTTGCCCTGGGAATAGTTCACATAGGCGATCATCAGCATCGCCTTGCGCGCCCATTCCGAATAGGGGTGCTGGCGGTCCACGTCCTCGAAGCGGGTCAGCGCGCCGGAATAGTCTTCCTTCTGCATGAGGGTCAGGCCCTCATTGTAGCGCTGCTCCGCCGGCACGTCGGGAACGACGAGCTCTTCTTCCTTGGTATCGAAGAGATTGGCGCAGCCGGCCATCGGGAGGGCGGCGAGGGCCAGCGCGAACAGGCCGGCGACACGAGTGGTTCGCGGCGCCGGCTGGTTGCGGCCGGCGAGATGGAGAAGACGCATCACAGCTTTCGATCCCGATCCGGGAGCCACCGCCCCCCGCCGCGGCCCCTGCCCGGCACACAAGTCCCTGTCTAGCCGCTAGCGCCGCTTTCCGACCGGATTATGGCGACTGGGATGCCACGAACAGGCAATGTACGCGGCAACGCGGCGGAGCCGGCAAATGCCGGCCCATGGCGTGGCGTTTTTCAGAGCTCCGGCGCGTGCGCCGGCATCGCCACCGCGACGCCAAGACCGGCGGTCCCGCGCAGGGCGCGACGGCTCGGCAGGCGCGCCTCGACGATCTCATAGGCCGAACGATCGGCGAGCAGGGCGTCGACCACGGCGAAGTTCAGCTTGTGGCCGCCGCGATAGGAACGGTAGCGCCCCAGCAGCGGCATGCCGCCAAGGGCGAGATCGCCGACAGCATCGAGCGCCTTGTGACGGACGAACTCGTCGGACCAGCGCAGCCCGCCCTCGTTCACCACACCGTCCTCGCTGACGCAGATGGTGTTCTCCAGCGAGGCGCCGAGCGCATAGCCGGCCTCCCAGAGGCGATTGACGTCGCTGAGGAAGCCGAAGGTGCGGGCCGGCGCCAGCTCGCGACGGAACACGTCCGGCGACAGAGTGGCGGCATAGCGCTGGCGGCCGATGGCGGCGTGGGCGAAGTCGATCTCGACCTCGAGCCGGAAGCCCATATCGTAGGGCGACAGCTCGCCATAGCCGCTCTCGGTCTCGACCCGAACGGTCTTCAGCACCTTGAGATAGCGGCGGGCGTGATCGGTCTCGACGATGCCGGCTTCGTCGATGGCGGTAACGAAGAGATCGGCGCTGCCGTCGAGGATCGGCACTTCCGGCCCGTCGATCTCGACATGGGCGTTGTCGATGCCGAGGCCGGCGAGGCAGGCGAGAAGATGCTCGACGGTGGAGACCGCCGGGCCTTCCGCGTCGCGCAGCACGGTGGCGAGGTCGCTGCCGCGCACGGCGTCGCGGCAGGCGCGCACCGAGCGGGAGGCGTCGGAACGATGGAAGACGATGCCGGTATCGGCCGCGGCGGGAGAGACGGTCATGCGCGCCGCCTTGCCGGAATGAACGCCAACGCCGCTGAAGGCGACGCTGTCGGCAAGGGTGGTTTGGCTTACTGCGTTCATTCCGTCATCCCAGGAACGCGCCGGAGCCGGCGACATTCCCCCTTAAGACCTCGATACAGTCACAATCGGCCACCAGGATTCCACGGAGATCCGAATCTCCCGACGGCACTTTCTGACTTCACGATAGTCAGCGCCCCCTCGCGTGCCAAATCACGCTTGCTTACCGTCTGTTACCGTCCTGCAATACACCTTGGACGGGAAATAAACCCTTAAGATCAAATGCAAACGCCCGGACCTCACGGTCCGGGCGCTGCACTGCGTTAAACATTTGGTAACGGTCCGTTACCAGGAGCGCGCTACCGTTTCCCTCAGCCCTGACGGCGCAGGAAGGCGGGGATGTCGAGATGGTCGTCCTCGGCCGGGCGGGCGGCCTGCTGCGGACGGCCATGCTGGTCCATCGGGCGCTGCTGCACCGGGCGCTTGGCGAACTCCGACGCTTCGGGGCGACGCTCGGCGAGCGGGCGCTCCTCGGCATAGGCCTGCTGCTGCGGCGCGCGGCGCACCACCGGACGCGCCTCCGCCGGCGGATCGACCTCTTCCTCTTCCTCACGGCGGCCGAGGCCGACATGGGCGAGGCGCTGCAGCAGCGTCATGCGCTTCTTCTCGGCATATTGCTGCTCGGTCGGCTCGCCGCGGGCGGCGCGGATCTGGTTCTGCGCCGGCACCGGCAGTTCCTCGACCCGCGGCATGCGGGGCGCGCGCTGCTCGGGGCGCTCGGCCTGCGGCGGGATGAACGGCTCGAGCGACTCGTCCTGGTAGTCGTAGGCGGCGGCCTGCGGCTGCTCCTGCTCGACATAGAGCTGCGGCTTGGGCGGCAGCGAGCGGATGGTGACGTCGTCGATGGCACCGGCCTGCGGCGCGTAGCCGGTGTCCGAGGCGTAGACGTGCTCATTGGCGCTCGGGGCGGCGAAGGCGGGCTCGTAGGCCTGGTGCTGCGCGACCGGCTCCTCGCTCAGCGCCGAGGCGACCGAGCGCAGCGCGGCGTCGCGGCGGGCCTCGACGGCGAAGCGGCCGGCATTGGAGACGCGGCGGCCGCCGATGTCGGCGAGGTTGGACAGGCTGTGCGGGATCTGCTCGGGGATCACCGCCGGGTCGATGCCCGTGGCGACGACCGACACGCGGATGATGCCTTCCAGCGTCTCGTCGAAGGTGGCGCCGAGGATGATGTTGGCGTCCGGGTCGACTTCCTCGCGGATGCGGGTCGCCGCCTCGTCCACCTCGAACAGGGTGAGGTCACGGCCGCCGGTGATCGAGATCAGGAGGCCGCGGGCGCCGCGCATCGACACCTCGTCGAGCAGCGGGTTGGCGATCGCCGCCTCGGCGGCGTGCAGAGCGCGCTTCTCGCCGGAGGCCTCGCCGGTGCCCATCATCGCCTTGCCCATCTCGCGCATCACGGCGCGGACGTCGGCGAAGTCGAGGTTGATCAGGCCTTCCTTCACCATCAGGTCGGTGATGCAGGCGACGCCGGAATACAGCACCTGGTCGGCCATCGCGAAGGCGTCGGCGAAGGTGGTCTTCTCGTTGGCCACCCGGAACAGGTTCTGGTTCGGGATGATGATGAGGGTGTCGACGCTCTTCTGCAGCTCGGCGATGCCCATCTCGCCGATGCGCATGCGGCGCTGGCCTTCGAAGTGGAACGGCTTGGTCACCACGCCGACGGTGAGGATGCCGAGCTCGCGGGCGGCGCGGGCGATGACGGGGGCCGCGCCGGTGCCGGTGCCGCCGCCCATGCCGGCGGTGATGAACGCCATGTGCGCGCCGGCGAGGTGATCGCGGATCTCGTCGAGCGCCTCTTCCGCCGCCGCGCGGCCGACTTCCGGCTGCGAGCCGGCGCCGAGGCCCTCGGTGACGGCGACGCCCATCTGCACGATGCGCTCGGCCTTGGAGAGCGCCAGCGCCTGCGCGTCGGTATTGGCCACCACGAAGTCCACGCCCGACAGGCCGGCCGTGATCATGTTGTTGACGGCGTTGCCGCCGGCGCCGCCGACGCCGAACACGGTGATCCGGGGGCGCAGCTCGCGAATATCAGGCACCTGGAGGTTGATGGTCATTGAATCTGTCCCCTAACGCCGGCGGGCACGCGTCCCGACTCGATTTCTGTGGTGCCGGTTCCGCCGGCGCGGATGTGATGAACCATGGTCAGAACGCCTCCCTCAGCCAGTGGCCGACGCGGGAGAAGTACCCGTCGGAGCCCGCCTGGGAGACGCGGCGGCGACCCGCCTCGAAATGTTCGAGGCCCGCCACCTGCGGATAGACGAGCAGGCCGGCGGCCACCGCGAAGGAGGCGCCGCGCACCGCCTCGGGCAGCCGGGAGATGCCGAGCGGGCGGCCGACCCGCACCAGCGAACCGACCTGCGGCCCGAGGATCTGGCCGACCAGTTCGGCATGGCCGGTGAGCTGGCTGGCGCCGCCGGTCAGCACGATGCGCCGGCCGGCATCGGCGGCGTGGCCGGAAGCGACCAGCCGGTCGCGAATCAGCTCGACGATCTCCTCCACCCGCGGGCGGATGATGTGCAGCAGCCGCGACTTCGGCACCGCGCGCGGCAGGTCGCGCTGGTCCTCGGAGATCGCCGGCACGGTGAGCATCTCGCGCTCGTCGGCACCGACCGCGATCACCCCGCCATGCAGGCTCTTCAGCCGCTCGGCGTCGGCGAGGCGGGTGGAGAGGCCGCGCGCGACGTCGTTGGTGATGTGCTGGCCGCCGACCGCGATGCCGTCGACATGCACGCAATGGCCGTTGACCACCACGGCGACGGTGGTGGTGCCGGCGCCGAAATCGATCAGCACGGTGCCGAGCTCGGACTCGTCGTCGGCGAGCGCGGAGAGCGCCGCCGCATAGGGCGCCGCCACCATGGCCTCGACGCCGAGATGGCAGCGCTCGACGCACAGCAGCAGGTTGCGTACCGCCGAGGCGTCGGCGGTGATCACGTGCAGGTCGACACCGAGGCGCCGGCCCAGCATGCCGCGCGGCTCGGCGACGCCGGGCACGCCGTCGATGGTGTAGCTCACCGGCAGCGCGTGCAGCACGACGCGGCCGTCGCCGACCGCGAAGGTCGAGGCGGCGTCGAGCACGCGGCGGATGTCGCCCTCGGCGACCGCCGGCTCGGGCAGGTCGATCTCGGCGTTGAAATGCTCGGAGCCCAGCCGCCCGCCCGCCATGGAGACGATGACCGAGGCGATCTGCGCCCCCGCCATGCGTTCGGCGGCGTCCACCGCCCGGCGGATGGCGTGCTCGGCGCGCTCCATGTCGGCGACGGTGCCGCCCTTGATGCCGTGGGCGCTGGTATGGCCGACGCCGAGCACCTCGATGGCGTGGGTGCGGCGGCGCAGGCTCATCGAGGCGTCGCGCGGCTTCAGCCGGGCGATCAGGCAAACGATCTTGGAGGTGCCGATCTCCAGCACGCCGACCACGCCGGAACGGCGCGGCGACAGCGGACGCATCTTGGGAACGATGTCATAGGGCGCGCGCACGCTCATGTGTTGGGCGCCTTCTTCTTGGCCTTGGGATCGGGCTGGCGCGCCTCATAGGCGGCGTCGGACAGGCGCACCGACACGCGGTCGGGCAGGCGCAGGTCGATGATGGTCACGTCGCGGGTCAGCAATTGCTTGTCGCGGTCGAGCACCGCGAGTTCCTGCAGGGCCTCGGGCATGCCGGTCTCGGGCAGGCGCACATCGACGCCGTTGCGCATCTTCAGCGTCCAGCGCCGGTCGGCGACGCGGATCGCCGCGCGCACCTTGTCGCGCACGCCCGGCACCAGGCCGAGCGCCTCGACGATCTCGGTGACGTGGTTCTGCGCCCCTTCGCCCACCACGATCGGCAGGCGGATGTAGCGCGGATCGTCGGAATAGGGGGCGATCACGGTGCCGTCGCGGGCGATGACGTTGATCTTGCCGTCCTTCTGCCAGAGCGCGAAGCCCTCCCGCTCCACCACCTGGACGTCGAGGCGGTCGGGATAGAGCTTCTGCACCGTGGCGCGCTTGATCCAGGGAAGCTGTTCGAGCCGCATGCGCGCCTCTTCGGCGTCCAGCGTCAGCAGCGAGGAGGTCGGCTTCACGCCGGCGGTGGCGAGGATGTCGCCGGGGCTGACATGGTTCTGCCCGGCAAGGTTCACGGTCTTGATCTTGAAGCCGGCGATGTTGGCGACGCTGTCGGCCATGTCGCGCACGGTCTCCACCGCCTGCGGCATGTGCCCGCCGACCTGCAGGCCGTAGGCGCCGGTCGCCGCGAACAGCGCCGCCACCAGCCAGGTGCCGGCACCGTGGGTCGCCGCCCGCGAGGCCGCGAAGCCGACCAGCAGACGCTTGCCGCCGATGATCATCCGATTCGCGAATCGCGTGCGACCGCCCCCCGCCGCCGCCGGGGGCGTCGTCGTGCGGGCCGGCCTGCTGCCGCGTCCCTGATCCGCTATGGCCGCATTCGCGCCGTATCCGGGCTTCCGACCCGGATTCAACGATCGAGCGACGCGTCCTCCACCATCCATCTCACAAGCTCGCCGAACGAATAACCCGCATGGGCTGCCAGTTCGGGCATCACCGACGTCTCGGTCGTTCCGGGCTGGGTGCGGATTTCCAGACAGACCAGGCCGGAGTGATCTCCGGTCCGGTCGGCCTATCGGAAGTCCGACCTGCTGATGCCCCGACAGCCGAGCGCGTGGTGCGCCTTGGGGGACAGCATCCGTACCTTTTGGTAAATATTCGGTAAAATTCTCGCCGCCCGAATGCGCGGCGCGCCGCCCGAAGCGGGTTTTGCCCCGCAATCGCAGAACCTTAGGGCGGGAGGAATTTCTCTAGCGTCCAGAAGCGCTTCCCCCGGCACCGCCGGGACGGATTTCCGGCGTTTAAGCGCGCATTAAGCCCGCCGGCTTTCCACGGCCGCCCACTGGAAATGCGTTAACTTTTGCCGCGCCGACCGGCATCGGGCGACGCGCCCGGGCGAAGGCGCCGCCGCCTTCCGCTACCGACCCACCCGGGACGACCGATCCGGCACACATCCGCCTCGCCGCGATTCGCGACGCGGCGGCCGGAGCGCTCCGTCCCCCACGAGCACGCCCCTCCCGGCCGCCGGGAGCACGCGTGGCAGGTTCTCCGCGCCTCCGGGCAGCGGACGCCAGTCTGGCAACACTCGGGCCGCAGGAGCAGTTGCGAGGGCCACCTACGCGGCAGCGACGCCGATCCGCTTGATCTCCCATTCCAGCTCGACGCCCGAGGCCGCCTTGACCCGCCGGCGCACCTCCTCGCCCAGCCCCTCGATATCGGCGGCGGTGGCGCCGCCGGTGTTGATGAGGAAGTTGCAGTGCATTTCGGACACCTGCGCCCCACCGAGGGTGAGGCCACGGCAACCGGCGGCATCGACCAGCTGCCAGGCCTTGCCTCCGGGCGGGTTCTTGAAGGTGGAGCCCCCGGTCTTCTCGCGGATCGGCTGCGAGGCCTCGCGGGCCTGGGTGATTCGATCCATCTCGGCGAGGATATCGGCGGTCTCCCCCGGCTCGCCCTGGAACAGCGCGTGGGTGAAGACGAGATCCGCCGCCGCGCCGGAATGCCGGTAGCTGAAGCCGAAATCGGCATTGGCCAGCACATGCACCCGCCCCTGCCGGTCGACGGCGCGGGCTTCGACAAGCCGGTCCTTCGTCTCGCCGTGATGGGCGCCGGCATTCATGCGCAAGGCGCCGCCTATGCCGCCGGGAATGCCGCGATAGAAGGCCAGCCCGGCGATGCCGGCATCCGCCGCCGCGCGGGCGAGCTTCACATCCGGCACGCCGGCACCGACCCGCAGGCGGTGTCCCTCCTCGACGACGACGTCGGAGAACCCCCGGGCGAGGCGGATGACGACGCCTGCGACGCCGCCGTCGCGCACGATGAGGTTGGAGCCGAGGCCGATCACCGTCACCGGGATCTCCGCCGGCAGGCGGGCGAGGAAATAGGCGAGGTCGTCCTCGTCGGCCGGGGTGAACAGCATCTGCGCCGGCCCGCCGACGCGAAACCAGGTGAGCGGCGCCAGCGGCTGGTTGGCAAGGAGCCGGCCGCGCAGCTCCGGCATGCGGGCGACGAAGTCGGCGGTCAGGTCGGGGAAGCTCAAGCGTCGATTTCCTTCGCTTCCAGCTGACCCGGCAGCGCATAGGCCCATTGGGTGATGTTGCCGGCGCCGAGGCAGATCACATAGTCGCCCGGCTTCGCCAGCCCCTTCACAATGCCCGCCAGCGCATCGGGCGTCGGCAGCGGCTGCACCGAGCGGTGCCCGCGCGCCCGCAGCGCCTCGACGAGGTGGTCGCGGTCCACCCCGGCGATCGGCGCCTCGCCGGCGGCATAGACATCGGCGACGATCACATGGTCGGCGTCGTTGAAGCAGGTGGCGAACTGGTCGAACAGTGAATGGAGGCGGCTGTAGCGGTGCGGCTGCACCACCGCGATCACCTGTCCGTCAGTCGACGCGCGGGCGGCGCGCAGCACGGCAGCAATCTCCACCGGATGATGGCCGTAATCGTCGAAAATGGTCACACCGTCCACCTCACCGGTCTTGGTGAAGCGGCGCTTGACGCCGCCGAAGCCGGCCAGCGCGGCGCGGATCTGCTCGTCGGAGGCCTTCAATTCCCGCGCCACCGCAATCGCGGCGGTGGCGTTCAGCGCGTTGTGCCGACCCGGCATCGGCAGGATGAGGTCGCGCAGCTCATGTACCACCCCGCCCTCGCGGTCGCGGAACAGCACCGTGAAGCGTGACTGGCCGCCCTTCAGGTCGATTTCGGTAATGCGAACATCGGCTTGCGGGTTCTCGCCATAGGTGATGACGCGCCGGTCTTCGACGCGCCCGACCATCGCCTGCACCACCGGATGGTCGATGCACATCACCGCGAAGCCATAGAACGGCACGTTCTCGACGAAGCTGCGGAACGCCTGCTGCACCGCCTCGAAGGTACCGAAATGGTCGAGATGCTCGGGATCGATATTGGTGACGATCGCCACCTCGGCCGGCAGCTTCAGGAAGGTGCCGTCGCTCTCGTCCGCCTCCACCACCATCCATTCGCCGTCGCCGAGGCGGGCATTGGTGCCGTAAGCATTTATGATTCCACCGTTAATTACGGTCGGATCGAGATTCGCCGCATCGAGCAGCGTCGCCACCAGCGAGGTGGTGGTGGTCTTGCCATGGGTGCCGGCGATGGCGACGCAGCTCTTCAGCCGCATCAGCTCGGCCAGCATCTCGGCCCGCCGCACCACCGGCAGGCGCTTGGCGCGGGCGGCGACCAGTTCGGGATTGTCGCGCTTGATGGCGGAGGACACCACCAGCACCTCGGCGCCGTCGAGGTTCTCGGCGGCATGGCCGACATGAACCTTGATGCCCTTCTCGGTCAGGCGCTTCACATTGGCGCTCTCGGAGACGTCGGAGCCCTGCACCGTGTAGCCGAGATTGTGCAGCACCTCGGCGATGCCGCTCATGCCGATGCCGCCGATACCGACAAAATGGATGGGACCGAGGGAGAGCGGAAGCTTCATGCGGCTATGTCCTTTTCAGCCGGACGGCGTGTGACCTTCCGGCAGGCGGGCAGGATTAGACGAGGCAATTAGACGAGACACACGGCCGCGTCATCCCCGCCGCCCCTAAACATCGATCTTGGCAATTCGCAGGACGAGTTCGGCGAGGCGCTCGTCGGCATCCGCCCGTCCCATGCCGTGCGCCGCCTGTGCCACCGCCTCCAGCGCGGCGGGATCGTCCATCAGCCGGGCGAGTTCGGCGGCGAAGGCCTCGGGGGTGAACCCGGCCTGCGGCATCAGCAGCGCCCCACCGGCCCGCGCCAGCGCGGTGGCGTTGACCAATTGGTCCTGGTCCAGCGCGCCGGGCAGCGGCACCAGCACCGAGGGCCGGCCGATCACGCTCAACTCCGCCACCGTCGAGGCGCCGGAACGCGCCACCACCAGATGCGCCAGCGCCAGGCGCGCCGGCAGATCGTCGAAGAACGGCGCAAGCTCGGCGCTGACGCCGAGCCGGTCATAGGTCGCGCGGGTCGCCGCCATGTCCTCGGTGCGGCATTGCTGGGTGATCCGCAGCCTCGCCCGCAGCGCCGGGGGCAGCTTCTCCACCGCCGGCGGCACGATCTCGCTCATGATGCGCGCGCCCTGGCTACCGCCGAACACCAGCAGCCGGAACTCGCCGCCCGGTGCCGGCGGCTCGAAGGGCACGCGGGCGGCGGCCTGCACGGCGGGACGCACCGGATTGCCGGTGTGATGCGCCTTGGCCTTCAGCGCGGCATCGCCCGCCACCGCATCGGGATAACCGAGGGCGATGGCAGTCACGCGGGGAGCCAACAGCCGATTCGCCCGCCCCATCACGCCATTGGCCTCGTGGATCAGCGTCGGCCGCCCGGCGAGCGTGCCGGCCAGCAGCGGCGGCACCGTCGGGTAGCCGCCGAAGCCGACGATCGCCGCCGGCTTCAGCCGGCGCACCAGCGCCAGCCCCTTCACCAGCCCGGTGCCGAGCGCCAGCGCGGTCTTCGCCAACGCCACCGGCGAGCGGCCGCGCATGGTGTCGGCCGGCAGCACGTGCAGCTGGCGGGCGGGGAAATGGCCGGCATAGCGCGCCGCGCGCTCGTCGGTCGCGAGATCGACAATGACGCCGCGCCGGGCGAGCGCATTCGCCAGCGCCTCGGCGGGGAACAAATGGCCGCCAGTACCACCGGCGGCGATGAGAACGAGGGGCGCGTCGCCCGATCCGCCGGCCATAGCCCGGACCTCACGCGGCCGCAGGGGCCGGCGGCGACGCCGGCGATCCCAAACGGGTGCCGAGCCGCTCCAGCTCGGCCAGCGTGGCGCTGCGCGGGCGGCGGCGGGTCAGCGCCAGCAGCATGCCCATGCCGAAGGCCAGCGACAGCAGCGAGGAGCCGCCATAGGAGACGAAGGGCAGCGTCATGCCCTTGGCGGGCATCATGTGCAGGTTGACCATCATGTTGATGCAGGACTGCAGGCCGAACAGCATGGCGAGCCCGGCGACCGCGAAGCGCACGAACGGGTCTTCGTCATGCATCGCCCGGCTCAGCGCCCGCAGCACGATGAAGGCGAACAGGCTGGCGATCATGATGCACAGCACCGCACCGAACTCCTCCGCCGCCACCGCGAAGATGAAGTCGGTGTGCCCGTCCGGCAGCATCTTCTTGAAGGTGCCCTCGCCCGGCCCCTGCCCCAGCCAGCCGCCATTGAGGAAGCTGTCGATGGCGAGGTCGATCTGGTAGGTGTCGCCGGATTCCGGGTCGAGGAAGCGGTCGATACGCTTGGTGACGTGCGGCACCAGGTGATAGGCGAGGAACAGGCCGGCGGCGCCGATGCCGCCGAGACCGACCACCCAGATCATCCGGAGGCCGGCGAGGAAGAACAGCCCGCCCCACACCAGCGAGACCAGCATGGTCTGGCCGAAGTCCGGCTGCAGCACCAGCGGGGTGATGACGCTGCCGAGCAGCGCCACCGCCATCATCTGGCCCGGCATTTCCGGCCGGCGCACGCTCTCGGAGAACAGCCAGGCGGCGATGATGACGAAGCTGGGCTTGATGAATTCCGACGGCTGGACGGCGATGGGACCGATATTGAGCCAGCGCCGCGCGCCCTTCACCTCCGGGCCGAACACCAGCGTCGCGAACAGCAACCCGAGACACACGAGGAACAGCACCAGCGACACCCGGCGGATATTCTTCGGCGACAGGAAGGAGGTGCCGATCAGCACGACCAGGGCCGGCAACAGGAACATCACCTGGCGGTTCACGAAATGGAACGGATCAGCGATGCCGAGGCGAGAGGCGACCGGCGGACTCGCCGCCAGCGACAGCACGATGCCGATGATCATCAGCGCCGCCAGCGCCCCGAGAAGCAGACGGTCCACCGTCCACCACCATTCGCCGACCACGGTCCTCTCGGCACGCGAAATCATGGAACGCCACTCTCCTGAAGCGGGCAGCCCCCGCCGCGTGGCAGTATCGTCCGGTTAAGGTTGACGGACGCTTAAAGGAGATCAGCCGCTGGGCAGCGATTGCACCAGCGTACGGAAGCGGTCGCCGCGCACCTCGAAATTCGGGAACTGGTCGAAGCTCGCGCAGGCCGGCGAAAGCAGCACCACCGGATGGCCGGCTTCCAAGCCCGACGCGTCGCGGGCGGCGGCGGGAATGGCGTTCTCCAGCGTGCCGGACATCTCGAACGGCACCTCGTCGCCGAGCGTCGCGGCGAACGCCTCCGCCGCCTCGCCGATGAGATAGGCCTTGCGCACGCGGCCGAAGAACGGGCGCAGCGGCTCAATGCCGCCCGCCTTCGGCTTGCCGCCGAGGATCCAGTAGATGTCCTCGAAGCTGGTCAGTGCCCGCTCCGCCGCATCGGCGTTGGTCGCCTTGGAATCGTTGACGAACAGCACCTTGCCGATGGTCCGCACCTGCTCCATGCGATGAGCGAGGCCGGGGAAGCTCTTCAGCCCCTCGACGATCACCTCCGGCGCGAGCCCGAGCGCCCGGGCGGCGGCGAAGGCGGCGGCGGCGTTCTGGGCGTTATGGGCGCCGCGCAGCGAGCCGGTGCCGGCGAGCGGCACGGTGAACACGGTACGCCCACCCTCGCGTACCTCGAGCGCATCGCCCGCGAGGCAGATGCCATCGGCGAGATCATGCAGCACCGAGATGCGCACCAGCCGGCGCCCGGCTTCTTGCAGCCGGTTGGCGATGGTGCGCGACCAGTCGTCATCGACGCCGACCACTGCCGTGCCGCCCGGCTCGACGCCGGCGACGAGCCGCTCCTTGATCGCGGCGTAATGCGTCATGTCGCCGTGGCGGTCGAGATGATCGGGCGACAGGTTGAGCAGGATGCCGACGCTGGCATCGAGGCTCGGCGCGAGGTCGATCTGGTAGGACGAGCACTCGATCACATGCACCCGCTCCGGCGCCGGCGGCGCGAGCGACAGGATGGCCGGCCCGAAATTGCCACCGATCGGCGCCTCGCGGCCGGCGAAGCTGAATAGATGCGCGATCAGCGCCGTGGTGGTCGATTTGCCGTTGGTGCCGGTGATCGCCACCATCGGCGCGCCCGGCGCATCCGCGCGACGTTCGCGCACGAAAAGTTCGATGTCGCCGATCACTTCGACGTCGGCAGCCTTCGCCAGCTCGACGCTCCAATGCGGCTTGGGATGGGTAAGCGGCACGCCCGGCGCCAGCACCAGCGCTGCGACACCGGTCCAGTCGAGCCCGCGCAGGTCGGCGGTCGGGATGCCCGCCGCCTCCGCCTTCGCCACCGAGGCCGCCGAATCGTCGAACGCCGTCACCTCCGCCCCACCGGCGATGAGCGCCTGCGCGGTGGCGAGGCCGGAGCCGCCGAGGCCGAACAGGGCGACGCGGCGGCCGCGGAAGCTGGTGACGGGAATCATGATGGGGAACCTCGGCAGGACGGCGCCCGGATCGGGCATATCTGGCTAGCGCATTTCGGCGCCGGATGGAAAGATCGCCGCACCGGCCAGCATTGCGAGACCAACATGACCCACCCGACCCTGCTTCCGCTCGGCTCCACCCTGCGGGTGCTGCGCCCGCATCCCAATATCCTCGCCTTCTACGACGGTCGCATCGAGGGTGCGCGGGCGCATTCGGCGGCACCCAACTGGCTCGACGACGGCGCCTATGCGCTCGGCGTCTGCGTCTATGCGATCGTCGACGGGTCGGAGGCTATTCTCTACGACACTCACATCTCGCTCACCCATGCGCGGATGATGCGTCGGGCGCTAGAAGAGGCCGGCGTCACCTCGATCCGCGTGGTGCTCAGCCACTGGCACGACGACCATGTCGCCGGCAACGAGGTGTTCGCCGATTGCGAGATCATCGCGCTGGACAAGACCGAGGCGGCCCTCGCCGCCCATCGCGAGGCGCTGGAGACCGGCGAGCCGCCGATCCACCCGCTCGTCATGCCGAACACCATCATCCGGGAGCCGACGAAACTGTTTGTCGGCGGCATCGCCGTCGAACTCCGGCCCGCCGAGATCCATAGCCATGACGGGCTGATTCTGTTGCTGCCCCAGTTCGGCATCATGCTCGCCGGCGACACGCTGGAGGAGCCGATCACCTATGTCGCCGAGCCGGACCGCCTCGCGGTGCATGTGGCGGAGCTCGAACGCATCAGGTCGTGGGGCTATGAGCGCATCCTGCCGAACCATGGCGCGCCGGAGATCATCGCCACCGGCGGCTATGGGCCGTCGCTGATCGACGCCACCATCCGCTATGTGAAGAAGCTGCTGCGGCTCGACATCGACATGGCGCTGGCCGACCAGGACCTGTCCACCTTCATCGCCGGCGATCTCGCCGACGGCGTGCTCACCTATTTCGCGCCCTATGAACAGGTGCACGCCGACAATGTGAAGAAGGTGCTGGCCGCCCGCTAGGGCGGGCCGTCGCTCACCGCAGCTTCAACGTCGACAGCCCGATCAACGCCAGTACCACCGCGATGATCCAGAAGCGGATCACGATCTGCGGCTCGGTCCAGCCCAGTTGCTCGAAGTGGTGATGGATCGGCGCCATCTTGAACACCCGCTTGCCGGTGAGCTTGAAGGAGATCACCTGCACGATCACCGACACCGCCTCCAGCACGAACAGCCCGCCGATCACCGCCAGCACGATCTCATGCTTGGTGGCGACCGCAATGGTGCCGAGCAGGCCGCCCAGCGCCAGCGAACCGGTGTCGCCCATGAAGATCTGCGCCGGTGGGGCGTTGAACCACAGGAAGCCGATGCCAGCGCCGATGAGGGCCCCGCAGATCACTGCCAGTTCGCCGACGCCGGCGACATAGTGGATCTGCAGGTAATCGGCGAACAGCACGTTGCCGGAGAGGTAGGAGATCAGCCCGAAGCTGCCGGCGGCGACCATCACCGGCACGATGGCGAGGCCGTCGAGCCCGTCGGTGAGGTTCACCGCATTGCCGGCGGCGACGACGACGAAGGCACCGAAAATGACGAAGAACCAGGAAAGGTCGATCAGCAGGTCCTTGAAGAAGGGAAAGGCCAGCGAGGAGGACAGCGGCTCGCGACCGACATGCATGATCACCACCGCCGCGATACCGCCGATCAGGAACTCGAGGGCAAGGCGCGTACGGCCGGAGAGGCCGGCATGGGTCTGCTTGGTCACCTTGAGATAGTCGTCATAGAAGCCGATCAGCCCGAAGCTGATGGTGACGAACAGCACCACCCACACATAGGGATTGGCGAGATTGGCCCAGAGCAGCGTCGCCACCATCAGCCCGGAGAAGATCATCAGCCCGCCCATGGTGGGCGTGCCCTTCTTGGTGAGCAGGTGCGACTGCGGGCCGTCGGTGCGGATCGGCTGGCCCTTGCCCTGCTTCAGCCGCAGGAGCGCGATGATCGCCGGGCCGAACATGAAGACGAACAGCAAGGCGGTGATGATCGCCCCGCCGGTACGGAAGGTGATGTAGCGGAATACGTTGAGCGCCGGGACGCTCTCCTGGAACTGGGCCAGCCATTGCAGCATCGGATCAACCTTCCGCCGAAGCGTCGTCTTTAACGGGAAATCGCTCGGCGAGCGCGCGGACCAACGGCCCCATGCGGCTGCCATTCGATCCCTTTACCACCAGCACGTCACCGCCGCGCAGCCGATCGGCGAGCAGCGGCAGCAGCGTCGCGGCATCGGGTGCCCAGGCGCCGCGGCGGTGCTCGGGCAGTGCCTCGTGCAGCGCCCGCATCAGCGGCCCGGCGGAGAAGACGAGGTCCGCCCGTCCCGCCTCGGGAGCGAGGCCGCGATGGAGCTCCTCGCCCATCGCGCCGAGTTCCAGCATGTCGCCGAGCACCGCGATGCGCCGGCCGCGTCCCTCGACCGGCGTGCCGGCGAGCACGGCGAGCGCCGCGCGCATCGAGGCCGGGTTGGCGTTGTAGCTCTCGTCGATCATCAGCGCCCTGCCGCCCTTGACGTCGAGCGGCGTGCGTACCCCGCGGCCGGGCGGGGGGCCGAGCGAGGCGAGCGCCAGCGCGGCGAGGCAGAGATCGGCACCGGCCAGCTTGGCCGCCGCCAGCACCGCGAGCGCGTTCTGCACGATGTGGCGGCCGGGCAGCCCGACCTTGAAGCTCACCGTCTCGCCGAGGATCTCGGCGAGCGCGGTCGAACCGTCCGGCTGCAGCGCGACGCTGAGCAGCCGCGCTTGCGCGGCCACCGACTGGCCGAAGCCGGCGACGTTGTCGATGCCGGCGGAGCGGGCAGCGGCAGCCAGCCGGTCGAAATGCGGGTTGTCGCGGTTGAGCACCGCCGCCCCGCCCGGCTCGACGCCGGTGAAGATCTCGGCCTTGGCGTCGGCGATGGCTTCGACATTGGGGAACTGGGCGATGTGCACCGGCTCGACGGTGGTGATGACAGCCACATGCGGGCGCACCATGGCGGAGAGCGGCGCGATCTCGCCGGCATGGTTCATGCCGAGCTCGAAGACACCATAGGCCGCATCGGCCGGCAGGCGTGCGAGCGACAGCGGCACGCCCCAATGATTGTTGTAGGAGGCGGCCGAGGCATGGGTAAGCCCGTCGGCGCCGAGCGCCAGCAGCAGCGCCTCCTTGGTGGTGGTCTTGCCCACCGAGCCGGTCACCGCGACGATGCGGCCACCGCAGCGGGTCCGCGCCGCCCGGCCGGCATCCTCCAGCGCCTTCAGCACATCCTCGACGATGAGCGCCGGCATGTCCGCCGGTAGCGTATCGAGCTTGGCCCGCGCCACCGCGCACAAGCCCGCGCCGCGCGCGGCGGCGCTCGCGGCGAAGTCGTGGCCGTCGCGATCACCGGTGATGGCGAAGAAGGCGTCGCCGGTCTTCAGCGTGCGCGAATCGATGGACACGCCGCCAATGGGAGCATCCGCGGCCACGCCGCGCAGCGTGCCCCCGGTCGCCTGTGCCAGTTCCGCCGGCGTCCACAACGGCGCGCGACGTGCGGCGTCAACGCCTTGCGACACACCGACCGGCTGCGAAACGCCTTTGCCCTGTCCATCCATGGCTATCCCCCAAAGCTGCCGAGCGCCGCCCGCGCGACGTCGCGATCGGAGAACGGCAGGGTCCGGTCGCCCACGATTTGGCCGGTTTCGTGACCCTTGCCGGCGATCAGCACCACATCCCCGGCTTCCGCCATGCCGATCGCCGCCGCGATCGCCTCGGCGCGGTCGCCGATCTCGCGTGCCCCCGGCGCCGCGTCGAGAACCGCCGCGCGGATGGTCGCCGGATCCTCGCTGCGCGGATTGTCATCGGTGACGATGACGACATCCGCCTTGTCGGCGGCGATGGCGCCCATCAGCGGACGCTTGCCCTTGTCGCGGTCGCCGCCGCAGCCGAAGACGACGATGAGACGACCGCTCGCATAGGGCCGCAGGGCGTCGAGCGCGTTGGCGAGCGCGTCCGGCTTGTGCGCGTAGTCGACGAAGACGCCGACGCTGCCCTTGGTGCCGACCAGTTCCAGCCGTCCCGGGACGCCCTCCAACCGCTCCAGCGGCGTCAGCGCATCCTTCATGGCCGTGCCGGTGGCAACGGCGAGGCCGGCGGCGACCAGGGCGTTCGCCACCTGGAAGGCCCCGACCAGCGGCAGACGGAGCGTGCGGCGCCGGCCGTCCGCCTCCACCTCGATGAGTTGCCCGAGCCCGTCGTCGCGGCGGGACAGCAGCGCGATGCCGGCGCCGGAGACGCCGATGCCGATCACCTCCAGCCCGCTATCGGCAGCCAGATCGGCGACATGACCGCCCTCGGAGCTGTCCACCCACACCGCCGCGCCGCCCCCGCGCGGAACGAGGTGGCGGAACAGCCGCAGCTTGGCCTCCAGATAGGCCTCCATGCTCGGGTGGTAGTCGAGATGGTCGCGCGAAAGATTGGTGAAGCCGCCAGCCGACAGCCGCACGCCGTCGAGCCGATGCTGGTCCAGCCCGTGCGAGGAGGCCTCCAGGCACAGATGCGTCACGCCCTCGCCGGCGAGGTGATCCAGAGTGCGGTGAAGCGCGATCGGATCGGGGGTGGTGAGCGCACCGTACACCGCACCGGACGGCGCCACGACGCCGAGCGTGCCGAGGCTGGCGCTGGCATGGCCGAGATGCTGCCAGATCTGCCGGGTAAAGGCCGCGACCGACGTCTTGCCGGAGGTACCGGTCACCGCGGCGATGGTTTCCGGCTGGCGCGGGAAGGCGTTGGCGGCGGCGAGCGCCACCGCCCGGCGGGCATTGCCGACCCGCACATAGGAGACATCGAGCGGCAGGTCGGCCGGGCGTTCCGCCTCGCCGACCACCGCCGCCGCCCCGCGCGAGACCGCTTCCCGGGCGAAGGCCATGCCGTCCGCCTTGACGCCGGCAAGGGCGAAGAACACGTCGCCGCAGCGCGCCTTGCGGCTGTCCAGCACCGGCTCGGCGACATCAAGGGCCGGATCGGCCGCGTCATAATCGGCGTCGTCGCCGATCAGCGCGCCGAGGGTGCGGATCGTGGAGGTCGGCTGAGAGGAATGCGGAATGTCAGTCATGCTCGCCGTTCCGAACGACCGCGCTGAACCCGCGGGAAGACGACCGCGCCCGCTGCGCAGCCGGCCGATTGCCCCCTGTTGCGGGCAATAGCCGATTCCGATGACCTTGCGCAGGGGAAATCGGCGCGCGCCGCATCATTGCACCTGCGCCACCTTGTTGGAGGACAGGATGCTCTCGACCGGCGGCACTTCCTTGCGCGGCATGAGGCCGAGCAGCGGCGCCACACGCTGGATGATGCGCGCCGAGGTCGGCGCGGCGTTCCAGCCGGCGGTGGCATAGCCATAGGTGCCTTCCACCGCCTGCGGCTCGTCGAGCATGATCAGCATCAGATATTGCGGGTCGTCCATCGGGAAGGCGGAGATGAAGGAGGTGAGCAGCCGGGTCTTGGAATAGCGCCCGTTGATGACCTTCTCCGCAGTACCGGTCTTGCCGCCGACATAGTAGCCGGGCGTGTCCGCCTTCTTCGCCGACCCCTTCTCGGCATTGAGGCGCATCAGATAGCGCATCTTGGTGCTGGTCTCGGGCTTGATCACCCGGGTGCCGATCTGCGCGGCCTCTTCCGGCGTGCGCTTGAGGAAGGTCGGCGGGATCAGCCAGCCGCCGTTCACCAACGCGTTCTCGGCCATCAGCACCTGGATCGGCGCGACGGCCAGGCCATGGCCGAAGGCGATGGTCGCGGTGTTGAGATCGCCCCAGCGCTTGGGCACCAGCGGCATGGCGCTCTCGGGCAGTTCGGTCCGCAGGCGGTCGAGCTGGCCCATCTTCTTCAGGAACGCCTTGTGCGCGTCGACGCCGAGCGTCAGCGCCATGCGCGCCGTGCCTATATTGGAGGAGACGAGGAACACCTCCGGCAAGGTCAGCACACGGTTTTCCGCATGGTAGTCGTGGATCTTGAACCGGCCGAACGACAGGGCGCCGCGCGCATCCAGCGTCGAGTTGAGGTTGAACCTGCCGCTATCGAGCGCCATGGCGAAGGTGAGCGCCTTGAAGGTCGAGCCCATCTCGAACACGCCGGTGGTGAGGCGGTTCAGCGCCTTGGGGTCGAGCGCCTTGGCCGGGTCGTTGGCGTCGAAGTCCGGCAGCGAGGCCATGGCGAGGATCTCGCCCGTGCGCACATCGGTGATCACCCCGGCTGCCGCCTTGGCCTTGAACTTCAGGAAGGCAGCGTTGAGCTCGTCGCGCAGCACATGCTGCACCCTGAGATCGAGGGACAGCTCCACCGGCTCCTGCTGGCGGTCGGTGGCGAAGCCGGCGAGATGCAGCTCGGAAAGCCCGCGGCTGTCGATCCACTTCTCCAGGCCGGCGATGCCCTGGTTGTCGATATTGACCGATCCGAGGGTGTGCGACGCGAGGTTGCCGCCGGGATAGATGCGGCGGTTCTCGGTCATGAAGCCGATGCCCGGCAGGCCGAGATTATAGATCTCGCGCTGCTGCATCGGCGAGATGTCGCGCTTCAGCCAGACGAAGCCGCGCTTGCTGTCGAGGCGCAGGCGCATCTCGTCGGTATCGGCGCCGGGCAGCACCGCCGACAGCGCCTCCACCGCCTCGTCGACGTCGATCAGGCGCTTGGGCTCGCCGAACAGCGAGGCCGAGCGCACATCGGTGGCGAGGATGCGGCCATTGCGATCGAGAATGTCCGGACGGGCGGAGGCCACCGCATCCGAGGACATGCCACGCCGGCTGAGCGCCCCCTCCGGCGAGGAGGCGAACATGGCGAGCCGCCCGCCAATGGCGAGATACACCGTGCCGAACACCAGCATGCACAGGATGAGGCGCGCCCGCGCCACCGCATGCGCCTCCGGCCGCCCGCGCCGTGCCGCGCTGCGGATCACCCCGATCAGGGCCCGCAGCGCGCGGCCGGGCAGGCGCAGAAACCACATCGGCACCGCGGCAAGGCGCAGTTTCGGAATCCTCAATCCCGGCAGGCGCAGCTTGGGCAGGCGCGAGCGGAGCTTGGAAAGGCCGGACGCAATCACCAGGCGACCTCCAATACTTACTGGCCAACCGCTGCCGGCGGCAGCAGCGGCATGGGCGACATCATCGGCGCCGTCGCCATCGGGCGGGCGGACGGCGGGGGAAGCGGCGAGCCGAGCATCGGCGCATGCGTCGACGCAAGGGCACCGGCGGCCGGCACGGCGGAAAGCGGCAAGGCGCCGTTCGGGCGCGGCGCGGCCGAGGCGGGGGCGATCGGCGCGCGGGCCACCGGCTTGGGCGCCGCCGGCTTGGCCTGGCTGGTCGGGATCGCCGCGCCGGTCGGGCTGTCGACCAGTGCCTCGATCATGCCGCCGAGCGCGTCGCCGGCCGCGTCCGGCTTGGCCGGCAGGCTGGCCAGCATGTCCATGCGGGTGACGTCCAGCGGCTGCATATCGAGATGGTGCTCGGCCAGCGCCTGGATACGGTCAGGCGCCGTGCGCCGCGCCCATTCGGCATTCAGCGTGGCGATGCGGTCGCGCTCCCAGCGGATCTCGTCGCGCAGCTTGGCGATCTTCTGCGCCTCGAAGGCCGAGGCATATTTCACGTGATAGACCGCGCCCGCCGCCGCCAGCAGCGCGATCACCGAGATGAAATTGAGGATGCGGAACATGTTTCTCGGTCCTCAGTGATGGCGGCTGCGCGCGTCGAAATCGGGAAGCGGCGGCAGCAGGGTCTCAAGGTCGCTCGCCTCGCGCGCCGGCGCCGCGGTGCGCTCGCCGGCCCTGAGCTTGGCCGAGCGGGCGCGCGGATTGGCGCGGGTCTCGGCATCGCCGGGCTCCACCGCGCCCTTGGCGACGAGACGGAAGCTCGGCGGCGCGCTCGCCACCGCCGGCAGGTGGCGCGATCCGGCCGCCGGCTTGGCACGGGCGTTCAGGAAATTCTTCACGATGCGGTCTTCCAGGGAATGGAAGGTGACGACCACCAGCCGCCCGCCGGGCTTCAAGACGCGCTCGGCCGCCGCCAGCGCGCGGGCGAGCTCGCCGAGTTCGTCATTCACCGCGATGCGCAAGGCCTGGAAGCTGCGGGTCGCGGGATGCGGCTCGTGCGGCTTCGCCCACACCACCTTGGCGATGATGTCGGCGAGCTGGAGCGTACGGGTGATCGGAGCCTCCTCGCGCGCCTTGACGATGGCGCGGGCGATGCCGCGCGACTGCCGCTCCTCGCCGAAGCGGTAGATGAGATTGGCGAGCTCGGCCTCCGGCAGCCGGGCGATATAGTCCGCCGCCGACAGCCCCTCCCCCGACATGCGCATGTCGAGCGGGCCATCGCGGCGGAAGGAGAAGCCGCGCTCGCCCTCGTCGAGCTGCATGGAGGAGACGCCGATATCCAGCACCACGCCGTCGACCTCAGGTGCACCGAGCATCGCCGCGACCTGGTCGAGATTGCCGAAACGATCCTCACTCACCGCCAGTCGGCCGGGATGGGCGAGCACCAGCGGGGCGCTCGCCGCCACCGCGGTCGGGTCGCGGTCGATGGCGATCACCCGGCAATCCGCCGCGCCGAGAATGGCCCGCGTATAGCCACCGGCGCCGAACGTGCCGTCGACATAGACGCCGCCGTCCTTCGGCGCGAGATGCGCCAGCACCTCGGCGAGCAGCACCGGGACGTGGCGCTCGCCATTGTCAGCCGGCGATTCGGGAGGCAGGGGCGGCACCATCAGGCGTCTCCGGCCGGCATCCGGCCGCCTGCATCGGCACACCCGCGTGCACCGGCGCGGCGCAAAGGCGCGCGCCGGTCCGTCAAAGGCAAGCGGGTGGCAGGCAGTTTCAAGCATGCAGGACTATGGGACATCGGCGGGACGCTGGTCGGGGCTGCGACGCGACGCGCCGAATCCCCCGGTTTCGATCCGCGATTAACGCTCTCTGAACCTTAAGAATCGGTTGAACCGTGCGCAGGAGCCGGTTAGCTCGCTGCCATGGACGACGTTCCGACCTTCACCGCCGACTCGCCACTGGCCGCCGACGTGCTAGCCTCGCCCAACCATGGCGAGCGCCTCGGCGTCGCCGTGGCGGACATGCTGCTCCTCCACTACACTGGCATGCAGAGCGCGGAAGAAGCCGTGGCCTGGCTGCGGTCGCCGGAAAAGGCGGTCTCCTGCCACTATGTGGTGCACGAGGACGGGCAGATCGCGCAGTTGGTGCCGGAATCCCGCCGGGCCTGGCACGCTGGCCTTTCCTCATGGGCCGGCGCGAACGACATCAACTCGCTGTCGATCGGCATCGAGATCGTCAATCCCGGCCATGATTTCGACTATCCGCCCTTCCCCGCCCGCCAGATCGAGGCGGTGACAGCACTCGCCAAGGACATCGTCACCCGCCTCGCCATCCGGCCCGAGCGCGTGCTCGCGCATTCCGACGTCGCGCCGTTGCGCAAACAGGATCCCGGCGAAAAATTCCCGTGGGATATCCTGCATCGGGCCGGTATCGGCCATCTGGTCGAGGAAGAACCGATCAGCGACGGCCGCTATTTCATGCGCGGCGAGTCCGGCCAGCCGATCGAGGCGCTGCAGGCCATGCTCGGCTTCTACGGCTACGCGGTCCCGGTTACCGGCACCTATTGCGAGACCACCGAGGCGGTGGTGCGCGCCTTCCAGCGCCATTTCAGGCGCTCACGTGTCGACGGCGTGGCGGACGTCTCCACCCTCGCCACATTGTATGCCCTCTGCACCTCCCGGTAGGCAGGTTCCGCAAGGGCCGCCCGTCAATTCGTCTACCGTGCCAGAACACCACTCGCGACATGATCCTGCGCCGAGACAGGCGCCAACGAAATAATCGTGCCGTTTCGTTGCCCATCGGCCACAGGAACACGTGCGTCAAGTCCGCACGCCTACGTATTTCCTAATTCGTGGACAATTGAAGCCTCATTGGAAACAGATTTTCCATCGCATTTCCCGGTCTCTCTCATCGACCCGGAAAGGCCGTTATCGCTAATGCCTCGTTATAGTCTCACGTTGCGTACTGCTTTTTTCACTCTCTTGACTGTCACATTCGGCGCAAACATCGCCAGCGCCCGCCCTATCACTGAGAACAAAAGCTTCGAAGAGGCTTCTGGTTCCAAATCATCCATTGTTGCTCTCGTCGACCGTGAAGCCCGCGCGAACGGGGTTCCAATCGCTCTTGCCCGCGCCGTGGTGCGCATCGAGAGCAACTGGAACCCCGGTGTCACCGGCAGCGCCGGCGAAGTCGGCCTCATGCAGATCAAGCCCCTCACCGCGCGCGGCCTCGGCTATCAGGGCACCCGCAAGGCGCTCTACGATCCCGCGACCAACATCAAGTGGGGCATGCGCTACCTCGCCGGTGCCTACCAGCTCGCCGCCGGCGACACCTGCGGAACCGTGATGCGCTACCAGGGCGGCCATGGCACCACCCGCATGTCGAACATCGCCCGCAGCTATTGCAGCAAGGCCCGCACCCTCATGGCCTCGAACTGAGGACTGCGCGCGCGCCGCGCAAGCGGTTAAAGGTTCCGCGTCACGGCTTGACGGGCGCGCGCGTCTCCCTCATTGCTCCCCCGCCAGCCGGCCGGGCGGCCGCGTCGCCCGCAAGGGTGCCGAGGAAAGTCCGGGCTCCACGAAGACACGGTGCCGGATAACGTCCGGCGGGGGCGACCCCAGGGAAAGTGCCACAGAAATCAAACCGCCACGGGTGCGCCCGCGGCAAGGGTGAAACGGTGGGGTAAGAGCCCACCGCGCGGCCGGCAACGGAAGCGGCACGGCAAACCCCACCGGGAGCAAAGTCGTATAGGGGTGACACGAGACCGGTTCGCCGGCCTCACGTCCGTCTTCGGACCGTCGCCCGGGTTGACTGCTAGAGGCGTCGAGCAATCGGCGTCCCAGAGGAATGGCCGCCACGCGGGAGCGATCCCGCCTTACAGAACCCGGCTTACAGGCCGGCTGGCGCTTTCCCCGCCGCGGCACGGGGTGTATTCGGCATGGAACTGATCCTTCTGGAGTTCTGTGCATGCCCATCCGCATTCTGCTCGCCGGCGCCACCGGCTGGGTCGGCCGCGCCCTCGCCCCGGCCATCGCCGCCACCGCCGATCTCGAACTCGTCGCCGGCATCTCGCGCTCTGCCGCCGGCACCTCGATCGACGGCGCCCCGGTCTTCGCCTCTATCGAAGAGGCGCTCGCCATCCCTTCCGACGTACTCATCGACTACACCAAGCCGAATGTGGTGAAGGCGAATGCCGCCGCCGCCATCGCCGCCGGCCGACATGTGGTGATCGGCACCTCCGGCCTCGGCGCGCAGGACTATGCCGAACTCGACGCGCTGGCGCGCGAGAAGGGCGTCGGCGTGCTGGCGGCCGGCAATTTCTCCATCACCGCCACCCTGCTGAAGCGCTTCACTCTGGAAGCGGCGAAATATGTCGCCGATGTCGAGATCATCGACTACGCCTCGGCCGGCAAGCCCGACGCGCCCTCCGGCACCGCGCGCGAGCTGGCCGAGACGTTGGCCGGCGTCCGTCGCCCGGCCACCAGCCGGCCGGTCGAGGAGGTGAGCGGCGTGCCCGCCACCCGTGGCGGCAGCTTCGGCGAGGGGGCTACCCGCGTGCAGGTGCATGCGCTGCGGCTGCCCTCCTTCGTGCTGGGCGTGGAAAGCGTGTTCGGCGCCCCGGACGAGCGGCTGACCATCCGCCATGACGCCGGCTCGTCGGCGGCTCCCTATGTCGGAGGCACGCTGCTGGCCGCCCGCAAGGTCAGTGGCTGGACCGGCGTGCGGCGCGGCCTCGATACGCTGCTGGACTGAACGCCGGCCGATCGGGCCGCGCGTGCGGGAGCACGCGCCGGGTCCGGGTCGGCCTCTTCCTGACCGCCAACGATCGGACGGCCGATGACCGCTCCCCCGCCGCCGCAAAAGCTCGACATGTTCGGCGTCATCCAGCACATCCAGGGCGATGCGCCCTGGGGCTCCGTGCTGGATGCCGGGACCGGCGTGCGGTCGGCGCGCTGGATCAGCGGCTTGCCGTCCTCCCGCTGGACCGCCGTCAGCGCCGATCCCGATCATCTGAAGCTCACCGAGGCGGCGGTCGCCACGGCACGGCGACCGCAGGATCGGCTGGTGCTCGGCAATTGGCAGGATCCGGCGCTGCTCGCCGGCGAAAGCCACGACACAGTCCTGGCCGAGTATCTTCTCGGCGCGGTCGAGAGCTACGCGCCCTATTTCCAGAGCGATCTGTTCGCGCGCCTCCGTCCACTGGTCGGCGGCCGGCTCTATGTCGTCGGTGTCGATCCTTATGTGAATGGGGTTGTCACTGACGAGACCGGCGCACTGGTGCAGGCCATCGGCCGGCTCCGCGACGCCTGCGCCCTGCTCGCCGGCGTGATGCCTTACCGCGAATATCCGGCGGAATGGGTCATTCAGCGGCTGGAGCAGGTCGGGTTGCGCATCGTCTTCGCCCGTCGTTTCCCGAACATCTATGACCGACCATGGGTGAAGCGGCAGTTGGACGACAGCCGGCGATTGGTCGACCTGATCAACGACCCCGCCGTCGCTCAGGCGCTGACCGGCCAGATCGAGGCGCTCTTCCAACGGGCGGAGGACCTGCTGGGGAGGCTCGGTGGCCTCGCCCACGGGCATGACTACGTGATCGCTGCCGTGACCGGCTGAGCCGCGCTTCCCGCGAGGCTTCGCCCGGTTTCAGTCTTCGCCGGAGACGGCGTTAGGCGGAGGGATCGGCGTCGCGAACTGCCGCTCCGGCGCATAGGCCTGCTTGGACGTCGAGCCGGTCGGGTTCGGATCGATGCCGAACCACCGCATCACCATGGGAATGCCCGCCGGGGGCAGAGGGACGCCATTGCGCGGCTGGGTGGAGCTAGGCGGCGCCGCAGCGGGATAGTTTTGCGCCGGATAGACCGGTGCAGGTGCGCCATAAGGCTGTGTCGGTGCCGGATAGCTTGGCGGCGCAAGCGGCTGCGGTGCGGCGGCAGCCGGATATGACGGCGGCGCCAAGGGTTGCGGCGACAGCACCATCGGCTCGCCCGGCTCGCCGTCCATTTCCTGCGGCTCGGGATCGGGGACCGGAGCAGCCGAGGACGGCGGATAATAGGCCGGCGTCGCGGACGGCGGCGCAGCCACCATGGGTGGGGCCTTGTAGACGGGCAGGTTCGGCGGAATCGGCATCACCGGAGCCGGCTTGCAGGTCGTGCGGCCGGAGGCGGTGCGCATCAAGTCCACATGGATGTGGTCGTAATGATAGATGTTGGAACCCGGCGCGAGCACGACGGTGAAGCGCTGGCAGGCGGTGGCTTGGACCGTACGGAGGAAGCCGCGCTCGTCGGGGCGCCCCTTCCAGCCGGTCTTCACCAGAATTTCCCGGCCATCGGCAAGTACAAAGCCGCCGACATCAAAGCCGTTGCCGAAGGCGTGCTCGGAAACCTTGCCGGTCGTCGCGCCGTTCATGTTGCGGCAGGAATAGGACGACATCTGCTTGATCTTGGCGACCGGCTGGCCGAACCAGGCATAGGCGGCCGGCTGGATGTCCTCGGCGACCCAGCGGTCGAGCGAGGCGGTCATCGGGCAGGCCAGCGTCGCCTTCGGCGCCACCTCGACCGAACCCTGGTTCAAGCCACTGATTCTAAAAGGATGCTCCATCCCACACGTGCCGGCGCCGTTGATGGCGGCCATGGGCACGATGGTGGCGGAAGGCTTCACTGAGCCCTCCGCCAGACATCGCTCTTCAGCTTCCGCACGCCAGGGTTCCCGCCGTTCGAACGGCGAGAACTTGCAAGCGGAGAGCCCCAGAAGGACGAGCGGGGCTACGATAAACCAGGATACGCCGCGCGTCATGGCGACAAGCTAGGCGTGATTTGGTTGACACCGCGTTAAGCATGGCCGACCGCCTCCAAGAAATGTCGGCGCAGGCCAAAGCTTTTCGATTGGTTAATATTTACGGTTTTGAAAGTATTAACCGACGCGCCTTCCTCGCCCTGCAGTGCAGTGAGGTGACCGATGGGGCCGATTGCGCGGGTGTTTTGTCGGGTGAGGCCAGCTTGGCTCGGGCGGGGCGACGCTGAACGCGGCCGGTCCTGAACGCGAAGGGCGCCCTCCCGGGTGGGAGAGCGCCCTCGGCTGTATGTCGGTGTCGCGCGACGGCGACGAACGGGCCGGGAGGCCGGGGACGGGGTCCACACGATCATCCGGACGGGATCCGCCCGATCACTCGGGCAGGGTCGGCGCGGGCGCCTGGCGAGGAGCCGTGCCGCCCTTGCGAGATCCCCGCGAAGGCTCTTCGGGGGCTCTTGCGAGGTCCCCTTTCGAGTTCCTCCCGCGAGCCCCCTCCCCGCGTCTGCTTAGTGGGAGAGGTTCTTCACCACGTCCTCGACCATCTTCTTGGCGT
>NZ_JAJALI010000008.1 GCF_020523795.1 Ancylobacter sp. Lp-2 | reverse complement strand
CCACGACAACCTCCCCGCCAAGACCCGTCAGACGCTTGACCGTATCCGCAGAACCCGAAACTCGTGGCTCAACGGACAGGTTTTCCTTGAAGACAGCAATACGCATGGCGGCACTCACGAGGTCACGATCAGCAGCAGAACCAGCAGCGCCAGCAGGCCGCCGATAAGGCCCGGCTTGCCCTTTTCCGAGGCGAGGCCGATGGCGGTGGCCGCGATGATGGCCAGCGTCGCCACCGTGAAGATCGCCCAGTGCCCGTTCACGCCGCCGATCGCCAGCGCGACCATGAGGCTGCAGAGCGAGAGCGTGCCGACGAGGGTCAGCTTCACGAAGAAGCCGTAAGTGCCCTCATGCTCGGCATAGTCATTGCCCGTGGCGGTAGCGTATTCCGGCGCTCCGTGGTCAGCCATGCGACCCCTCCTAATGGATAATGTCAGCCATCGTCCGCTTTAGCGGAACTCGTCCCTTGCGGCAACGCCGGGGAGACCGATGGTCGCGGGCGCGTCAAGGCGTCGCGCGAGGGTGTGAAGCCGGCGCCGGGCCGGCCGCCTTCAGGCCGACGCCACGCTCGGCTCCTCCACCGGCGCCTCGGCGATGGCGGCGAGCGCGGCGGCGATGGCGTCGCGGTGCTCGGTCAGCCCCTTATAGGCGAGCTGCGCCGGATCGAGCCCGAGGATATGGCCGCGCAGCGAAGCGGCGAGCTCGCGCCCGTCCGGATGGCGGCGGAACGCCTCGAACGGGTCGACATGCACGCGCACGGTGAACAGGAGATCGCCACTCTCTGGCAGCCGCCGCAGCGTCTGGCGCTCGACGCGCACGAAGGCGGAGGCATCGAGATGGGCGGGATCGTCGAACCAGTCGCGCGGGCGCTCCTTGGATTCGGGATGGTGCAACTCGGCATCGGGATAGATCGACCAGTTCACCCGCCAGACCGGCTGCTCGACCTTGAGGTTGTCGAAGATACGGTTCATCACCCGCGCCATCTTGTCGGCATAGCCGGGCACGGCGGCGTGCAGCCCGTCCAGCGACTGGCCGAACTTCTCCGCCAGCGACCAGGCGGAGGGAAAGCACAGCACCGCCGCCACCAGCCGGTAGCCCGCCGGGCCGGGGGTGAGCAGCAGCAGATCGTCGGAGACGATGCGGCCGGCGATGGCGAAGGGCGGCTCGCTGTCGTCATCGAGATCGACGGTGACGCCGGCCGGAACCACCGTGAGGCGGCGGCCGTCGAGCCGGTAGCTGCCCGGGAAGCGTTCGAGCAGATGGGTGACGAGGAGCTCCAGCGCCTCGCGCTGGGCGGCGCGGCTGCCCTCCTCCTCGCGCAGCACGACGTCGCGCTTCTCGGCGAGCAGCTGGGCGCGCTCGGCCAGCGTCTCGGCAAGGCGCGGCTCCGGCTCGATCCAGGCGGCGAGATCGAGCGGGGCGAGCGCGATGGAGAACGGCTTGCGGGTGCTGTCAAACGGCGTATGCACGAAGGGGGCGGCGGCGGACATGCGTGGATTCCCGGCAGTGGCTAACCCGATTTGTCCGCCGCCAGCCGCGTGCAGGGCAAGTCCAAAATCCAGGCAGCGACGAAAGTCGGTGGCTCAGTCGCGCCGGCGCGCCACCGGCAGGCGCAGCAGCGCCACCACCTCGGCCAGCAGCGGATCGGCCGCGGCGATGCCGGCGGCCTCCATGCCCGCCTTCTCGTGGCCGGCGCCAGTGCCCGGCCTCGCCACCACCACGCGGTCCTTGCCGGAGAACAGCCGGTTGGCAATGTGGAAGCCCAGCGCCCGGTACACCTCGAACTGCTCCTCGCTGAACAGCTGGTCGAGCGTCGTCTCGTGCGGGAAGGACGGATGGCGGACCCGGTAGCCACGGATCATGTCGTTCTCCTCGCCGCTCACCGACGCCTTGATGTAGACGAGGATGCCTTCGGCGGGCTCGTCGCCGGGCGAATAGAGGATACGGCCGATGGCGGCATGCGGGCCGGGGCAGCTCGCCCCCTCCTCCGCGCAGGCCCGCGCCGCGCCGGCGATGGCCTCCCACGGCAGTTCGATGCGCACGCCGAGATCGATGCGCGCATGGCGCTGCACCGCGACCAGGGCACGGAAGGCATAGCCGGGATCGGCCTCGGCATCGACCACCACGATCAGCCGGCAGCGCCGCCGCAGCAGCTCGAACAGGCCGAGATTGTCGATGTGGCCGCCGTCGGAGACATAGACCTTCGGGCCGCGCTCATCGAGGCGGCCGAACGCCTCGGCGAGGAAGTAGATGTTGCGCAGCAGCCCGCCGGCCGGCGCGGCGCTGCCATAGCGCGCCGCCAGTTCCTCCGGCGCGGCGAAGCCCATCGGGTTGGGCAGCCAGTAGCCGAGCCGGACATTGAGCAGCGCCAGCGTCGGGGTGAGCGGGGCAATGCTGTTGGCCCCCATATTGGAGGACACCGCCGCGCCGGAGGCGGCGATGGCGGTGGCGAGATCGAGCGCCGGATCGCGCGCCACCAGCGCCTCGGTGCGCACATAGCCGGTGGCGGTGCTGCCGACATAGTCGCGGCCGAACAGGAAGAAATCGGCGTTGCGGCCGCGATTATTGGCGAAGGACGAGTTCTGGATGTTCACCGCCGCGTTCACCAGCAGATAGGGCGCCGGGCCGGCGGCGAGGCCGTGCGGCACCTGCTCGCCTACCGCCGCGCCGACCGCCGACGCCCAGCCGGGCGGGCATGGGCAGGCGGCGCTCAGCTGAAAGCCGTCGAGCGGGCGCACCCCCTCCCCGCTCCGCCGCACCAGGAAGGCGGCGCTCAGCCGGTCGCGATAGAGGCGATGCAGCGAATTGGCATTGTCGGCGAAGACCTGGCCGACCGCGAAGAGCAGCAGCGCCAGCGCCAGATAGGCCACCGCCAGCCCGAGCGGCGAGGCCGGCACGAACCATGGCCCGGCGGCCTCCGGCCGCGCCAGCGAGGCGAGGAACAGCACCGCGACCCACAGCAGCAGCGGCAGCAGCGCGGCGCCCGCCCACAGGGCGACGACGCCGGCGACCCGCGCCGTGACCGCCCCCGCCCCCGGCCGACCGGCAAGCTTCTGCACCAACGCGGTCAGCCGCGGGCCGAGAAAGCCGACGAGGGTGGCGAGCGGCGCGAAGGTGCCGGCGATCACCGCCAGATCCCAGCTCCCCGCCCGGCTCTGCGCCAGAAGATCGACCGCCGCCGCGCTGATCTGTACCGACAAAGCGAACAGCACTACCCCCAGCGCGGCGCCGAACAGCGACGGCGCCCAGCCGCCGATCTCGGCGCTCGCAATATTGGCGCGCCGCGAACGGGCAGCGCCCCAGCCGATGAGGGCGAGCCCCAGCAACGCGGCGAGCAGACCGGCCAGCGGCCAGTCCGCCACCGGTCGCCACAGCCTGTCATAGAAGATGACGAGGGCGGCGAAGGCGAGCAGCGGCGGCAAGGTGAGGAACAGATTGACCGCGAGGCCGCGCAGATAGATCGCCACCGAGCCGGCCAGCGCGCCGCGCGCGTGGAGCAGGTAGTTGGAATTGTCGCGAATGTGCCGCAGCACCGGTGCCTCGGCGTCGACGAAGGAGCCGCGGACCGGGAACGCCCCGCGATTGGCCGTGATGGCGGCGACCAATGAGGCCCCGATATAGCCACCGCCGGAGACGGTGGAGAGATAGTCGAAACGGTCGAACACCGACTGCTCGCGGGTCTTCGGCTCGGCGTCGCGCGGCTCACGCGGCGTGTCGGCGAGGCTGACCGGGTCGCCGGTGGGCTTGCCGAGCGGATCGATGCCGAGCTGGCGGAGCGAATCCATGCCCTGCAGGACGCCGAGGCTGAACGCCGCCGAGCGGATGCCGCCGCCGGACAGGGCGAGGCCGAGCGCCTCCGGCATGGTGCCGGGTTCGGCGGCGAGATCCGGCACCGGCTCGCCGAGGCAGCGGCGGCGCTGCCAGATCGCCGCGTCCTCGACCCGCAGCACATCGTCATAGCGAAAGGTGAACAGCGGCCGTTCGGGAGCGGCGGCCCCCGGTTGATCGAGCCCGTGCGCCTCAGGTCCCGGCCCCTCAGGTCCGTGTCCCGGATCGCGCCCGCCGTCCGACGTCGCCCCCGCCATGCTCCGCCTCCCCCAGAGGAAGATGCGGGCAAGCACGAAGGGTTGCAACCATGAAGACGAGGGCCGGCGCCGGCCGGAAGCGATATAACGGCACGCGGGAAGCCGGCGAGCGCGCGGCGCTCGGACGGCAGCCGTCAGGCGACCCTGTGGCCAGTGGCGCCGGACGCGGCTGAGTACGAGCCGCCTCGCCCCGACATTTTCAACGCCTGCTCATAGAGCTCATAGGCGTGATCGAAGCTGTCGCCCTCGAAACCGGCGCGAACGAACACCGCTTCCAACGGATCGACGATGTCGAGGTCGGTCCCCGACGGGAACGCCGCGTGAATCTGCCGGCCGATGGAATACAGCGTGTCCATATCCGCCGGCTGCCGGGCCTGCATTTCCTGCATCAGCCGGCCGAGACGGCGGACGATTTCGTCGCGGACCGCCGGATCGACCGCCAGTTCGCGAAGATCGTCGATGTCGCTCGGCCTGAGATGCGCCAGACGTCGCCAGGACGGGAGTTTCTCTGAAAGAGCACTCATGAGGTCATCCTTCCAACCGTCATGATCCATATAGGCCGAATGCAACCTTCGCGCCACCGGATCGCCCTCAGGCATAGAAATACGCGGTCACATTGACCCCATGCCGGCGGAAAAGCCGGGCGGCATTCTCCAAATGCTGGGGCGTCCTCAGATCCGGCCGGGCTCGGAAGCCGCCATACCGGCCCGATCTGTTGGTAAGAAACCAGAGGCCGTAGCGCTCGTCCCAGATCAGCTCGCCGCCGATGCGGCCGACCTTGTCGTGGTCGTGAAACAACGAGGGATGGCCAAGCTTCTCATGCCCGATGGGAAGCGGCAGGGTTGCGGGCTTCGGGCCGATATGTTCGGCGTTCTGCCAGTCCACCTGCCCCGCCTGTCCCGGCGGAGCCTGGGGAAGGCCGCGGCCTGCCTCCTCCTCATCCGGCGCCGCCACGATTTCCTCGAAAGCGAAGCGGACGCCTCCGGTCGCCTCGACCACCCAGAGGACCGGCAGGAAACGGCCGAGCACCGTACCCATGGAGCTCGCCCGCACCGTATCCATATGAGCCGCCAGCGCCCGGGCGCTCCACCCATCGAGCAACCACGACAGGGACTTGGGACGCAGCGCGCGCTCCGCCTCGCCCACCCGTGCGGGAATGACGACCTCGCCGTAAAGCTCGTCCAGATCCGGCATGAGGCCCCCACCCCGATACACCACCCGGTATCGAAGTGTATGCGCCACAACCGCGCGCCGGCAAGCGACGCGCGGCGTGGCCGCGCAGGTGCGCGGATCAGTCCTCCATCGCCTCCAGCTCGCCGATCATCCGGTCGATGAGGTTGAGGCCGGTCTGCCAGAAGGCCGGGTCGCGGGCATCGAGGCCGAACGGCTTCAACAGCTCGGAATGATGCTTGGTGCCGCCCGCCGCCAGCATGGCGAGATAGCGCTCGGCAAAGCCCTCGGCGGCGTTCTCGTAGACCGCGTAGAGCGAGTTCACCAGGCAATCGCCGAAGGCATAGGCGTAGACATAGAAGGGCGAGTGGATGAAGTGGCCGATATAGACCCAGTAGCTCTCATAGCCCGGCCCGAGATGGATGCCCTCGCCCAGGCTGGTCGCCTGCACGTCCATCCAGATCTCGCAGATGCGTTCGGCGGTGAGCTCGCCGGACTTGCGCTCGGTGTGGATGCGCCGCTCGAAGGTGTAGAAGGCGATCTGGCGCACCACCGTGTTGATCATGTCCTCCACCTTGGAGGCCAGCATCGCCTTGCGGGCCGCCTTGTCCGGCGCCGCGTCGAGCAGCTTGCGGAAGGTGAGCATCTCGCCGAACACCGAGGCGGTCTCGGCCAGGGTGAGCGGGGTCGGCGCCATCAGCGCACCGTTCGGGCCGGCCAGCACCTGGTGCACGCCGTGGCCGAGCTCATGGGCGAGCGTCATCACGTCGCGCGGCTTGCCCATATAGTTGAGCAGCACATAGGGATGCACCGACGGCACGGTCGGGTGCGCGAAGGCGCCGGTCGCCTTGCCCGGCCGCACGCCGGCATCGATCCAGCTCTTGTCGAAGAAGTCGCGGGCGATGTCGGCCATGCGCGGGGAAAAGGCGGAATAGGCGCCGAGCACGGTGTCGCGCGCCTCGTCCCAGGCGATGGCCTTGGTCTCCACCTTGGGCAGCGGCGCGTTGCGATCCCAGTATTCCAGCTTGTCCTGGCCGAACCACTTGGCCTTCAGCTTGTAGTAGCGGTGCGACAGGCGCGGATAGGCCTCGTGCACGGAGGAGACCAGCGCATCGACCACTTCGCGCTCGACCCGGTTGGCGAGATGGCGCGAATCCGCGATGTCCTGGAAGCCGCGCCAGCGGTCGGAGATGTCCTTGTCCTTGGCGAGCGTGTTGGTGATCAGCGTGAACAGCCGCAGATTCTCGCTGAACACCTTGGCCAGCGCCTCGGCGCCGGCCTTGCGCTTGGCCGCGTCCGGCTCGGCGAGATAGTTCAGCGTCGGCTCCAGCGGCAGGCTCTTGCCATCGACCTCGAAGCGCAGCCCGGCAATGGTCTCGTCGAACAGCCGGTTCCAGCTGCCGCGCGAGGTGACGCCCTTCTCGTGGAACAGCTGCTCGATGCGGTCCTCAAGCTGGTAAGGCTTGTCGGCGCGCACATCCTCGATCCACGGCCGATAATAGCCGAAGGCGGGATCGGCGAGCGCCGCTTCCATCTTGGCGTCGTCGAGCCGGTTCAGCTCCAGCGTGAAGAACAGCAGATGGGTGGAGGCCTCGGTCAGCTTCTCCTGCACGTCGCCATAGAACTTGGCGCGCACCGGATCGGTGGTGTCGCCGGAATAGACGAGGCCGGCATAGGAATAGAGCCGGCCGAGCAGTTCCTCGACGCCTTCGTAGCGCTTCAGCGCCTTGGCTATCTCGCCGCCGGCGTCGGCACCGTCGAGCAGGCCTTCCAGCCGGCCCTTATAGGCCTCCTCGAAGGCGGAGCACTCGGCGCGGGCGCGTTCGAGATCGGCCTTGAGCTCGGGGGAGTCCATGCCCGGATAGAGATCCGACAGGTCCCATTGCGGCAGCTTGCCGAGCGCGGCGGCGCCCGCTTCCGACGCGGGGGACAGGGCGGGAAGGCGATTGTGACGGGGGAACATGACGACTCCGGCGGGAGAGGGGTCTGCGGGACAGGCGGAAATGCGGCTCGGCGCGCCGTCGGATCGGCGGACGGCCACGCCTCAGGCGCACAGTGATATCGTGCCGGAGACCGGCGGATCAATGCACCGCGCACAGGCTCTTGATCGCACCCGTCGGCCGCCCCATGGTGAGCAGACACCGCTTCCCTTTCACGAGCTCCGCCATGGCGATCCGTGCCGCCGCCCTCCTCCTCGCGCTGGCCGCGATGATCCTGCCGGCCGTGCCGGCCGCCGAGGCGGCGCCGAAGCGCCTCGTCATCGTGCGCCATGGCGAGAAGGCCGGCCCGCTCGCCCTGTGCAGCGTCGGCAAGGAACGGGCGCGGGCGCTGGCGGCGCAATATCTCTCGCCGACCAGTTCGATGAGCCTGATCGCCAAGGACCCACCAGCGGCGATCCTGGTGATGACGCTGCACACGCTGGAGACCGCGCGGCCGATCCTGAAGGCCTGGAACATGCGGCCGGTCGCCCCCTCCATCGCCTATGAACCGATCAAGAACGACCGCCACTTCAACGCCAAGCTCAACAAGGTGAACCGGGACGTGGTGGCGGACCTGTTGGACAATCCGCGCTGGCACGGCCGGACGGTGCTGATGGTGTGGGAGCATTTCCACATCGCCAGCGCCGCGCTGGAGGCCGAGTTCCCCGGCGAACAGGCGACGCTGCGGCAATTGCTGCGGCTGGCGGAAATTCCACCATGGAAGGTGGTGAACGCGCCCAACGGACGGCCGACGCTGCTGCCGGGCGGCGTGCCGGACACATGGCCGGATTCAAACTTCAACTTCTTCTGGGTGCTCGACTATGATCGCGACGATGCGCGGGTGCCGGCGCGGCTGACGGTGATACGGCAGAATTTCCAGCCCCCCTTCGCCGCCCTGCCCTCGAACGACTGGGGAGCGAGGGAGCCGTTGCCCGCCGGTTCCGGCTGCAACTGATCCCTCGCTCCCCCTCGCGCACGCAGGGGAGCACGTGCGCGTTTCGACCTGGGCGTTTCCTTGATCGTCACCTCGCCGGCGTCAGTCGAAGGTGCGCTTCAGCTGCTGGCCGGGCGAGTTGTAGCTCTTGTACAGCGGGGCGAAGATCGGCTCGAACAGGCCGTTATTTCGGTTCTGACGCACCTGCTGGCGGCGGACGCGCTCGCGTTCACGCACTTCCTTCTGCTCGTAGCTGCCAATGGTCGGCAGCGGGCCGGTAGCGGTGGTGGTGGCATACGCCGGCGCGGTAGCGGCGACCGGCAGGGCGATCATGGCGGCAAGCGCAGCAATGCCCAGCTTCTTCGAGATCATCATTACCTCCCGATGAGTATTGAATTGCACATACAACGCGCGAAAGGCGATCTTGTTTCATCCCCGGCCGGATATTGCCGGACAGCTTCAGTTCTAATCCTTGTACGCTGGCGAGCGGCTTCGGCAGGACGTGCCGGGACGGCCTTCGACATCGACCGAAATCATCCGGACGGCGCCTGTCTTTTGGAACGATTTTGCAAATATTTTACTTGAACCGCCTCGCGCCGTTTCCGCCCCATTTGCTCTGGGAAGCCACGGCGCCAAGTCCCCCTCGGCCACCAGCGACCCGGATGCCGACCACGCCGGCCGGGGCATAGCCGGCGCGGCTTCCCACCGGCGACCGGCACAAGGTTTGCCCGTCGAGGTTCGTCAACCGCCGATTGCTGCGAATGCGCAATCAAACATGCTATAAAATTTAATAACGTTTGCGTTGCAACATGAATGATTGCTCGAATAAGATGTAAGGTATCATATGGTTGCCTAGAGGAAGATCATGACGCCAACCGAATTCAATACGCTGAGGGCGATGCATTCCGGAATCGCGCCCAATGACCAGGCTCCGAGCTCGGAATACGAACTGGACAGCGCGATCGATACGCTTGCCGGCCTCGGCTATATCCGAACCCAGCTCAAGCATTTCGACGGCTATTCGCTGAAGGTCTACGTGATCACCGAATCCGGACGACGCGCCGTCGAGGCGAACACCTCGCATCAACAGCACGCGGGCTGACAAACCGCCGCGATTACTTCGGCAACGCCATGCACGACACGGGCGAAGCAACCGGCCGGGCCATCGGCGGCGGCGCCCAACGGCGGACCGCCGCCAGGGGTGTTCCCATGGGACACCGCGACCGCCCACGCGAAGCGCGCGAACCGACCGAAAAATCACACAGACCGGGAAGAGTGGATCGGAATGGTGGGCGCGACAGGGATTGAACCTGTGACCCCCTCGATGTCAACGAGGTGCTCTCCCGCTGAGCTACGCGCCCATTCCGTCCGGGATGCCGGGGCGGCCCGGCGGGCACCCCTATAACCACAAGCCGCGCCCGGCGCAAGCGCCGTGCATCCGGCATGCGAACCAGCCTGGGGATGACGCCCCCGCCCGACGCCGGATCGCCGGCATCAAGCCGCCAGCGTCAGGCTGCCAGCGTCAGGCCGCCAGCATCTTGCCGACCTCGTTGACGAGGTCGCGCAGGTGGAACGGCTTCGACAGGATCTTCGCATCCTTCGGTGCCTGGTTGTCGGCGTTCAGCGCCACCGCCGCGAAGCCGGTGATGAACATCACCTTGATGTCCGGATCGAGCTCGGTGGCCTTGCGGGCCAATTCGATGCCATCCATCTCCGGCATCACGATGTCGGTCAGCAGCAATTCGAACGGCTCCTCGCGCAGCCGGTCATAGGCCGAGCGGCCATTGTCGAACGACACCACCGAATAGCCGGCGTTCTGCAGCGCCTTCACCAGAAAGCGGCGCATATCGTTGTCGTCTTCGGCCAACAGGATCTTCAGCATCGACGTCACCTCGAATTCGGGAGCCGGCGACCGGCCGGAGGCTCATGCCGCCACACCGGAAAACTCCCCGCATGTTTCGCTTATCGGGTACCGCGCCGGCTGTTAGCACATCGTGAATCCACGCTGGTGTGAACGATACGTGCTTTCCGAAACATTGCCGACCGTTCCACAGGCCTCGTGTGCATGTTAGACAGATGGATGACAGGCGCCCCGCAGAGCGCCCCAGAGGAGCCGACGGACGGGCAGATGGCGATCATATCGGAGACGATAGATCCGGCCTTCGAGGTCGTGGAACCCGATCCCTTTGCCACGCCGTTCCTATTCAATTCGCCGCATAGCGGCATCATCTATCCGCGCGCCTTCCTCGAACAGGTGCGGCTGGACATGCCGACGCTGCGGCGCTCGGAGGATTCGCTGGTCGACGAGCTGATTCGGCCGGTCACCGGGCTCGGCATGGGTTTCATGCGGGCGCATTTCCCCCGCTGCTATCTCGACGTGAACCGCGAGCCCTACGAACTCGACCCGCGCATGTTCGACGGCCGGCTGCCGCCCTATGCCAATACGCGCTCCATGCGGGTGTCCGGCGGGCTCGGCACCATCGCCCGGGTGGTGGGCGAGCAGCAGGAAATCTACAGCCGGCGCATTCCCGTCGACGACGCGATGACCCGCATCGAGGCGTTCTACAAGCCCTATCACCGCACGCTGCGCCGGCTGATGGTGCAGATGCAGCGCGGCTTCGGCATCGCCGTGCTGGTCGATTGCCATTCCATGCCCTCGGGCGGCAGCCGCGACGAGCGCACCCGCGTCGACATGGTGATCGGCGACCGCTACGGCACCAGCTGCGCCGGGGCGATCCCCGACTGCATCGAAACCGAGCTGCGGCGGCTGGGCTATTCGGTGGTGCGCAACAAGCCCTATGCCGGCGGCTTTATCACCGAGCATTACGGCAACCCGACCTCGGGCATGCATGCGGTGCAGATCGAGATCAACCGTGCGCTTTATATGAACGAACGCACCTATCAGCGCAGCGAACGCTTCGAAAATGTGCAGCAGGATCTGACCGCCGTGGCGCGGGCGCTGGCCGCCATCCCGCATCTCGAGCTGGCCGCCATGCGCGCAGCTGCAGAATAAGCCAATATTTTCAGCATATTGCGAGATTGATGACAATTTTTTATCGGATGACGCAGAACGCCGCAGAACAGCCTTGCATTTTGGGAATGAGAGATATACGAATTCTGCACGCTCGGTTCTGACGGAGCGCTTCCCCATCCCGCTGCGGGATTTCAGTACCACGACGGCGACGCCGTGGCCGGGGGCGCGATGCGGAAACGAGCCAGCCCTTCTTCCGGGTGTCGCAAGACATCATGCCGAGGAGGTTCGACGGAAGCGACAGGACGGCGGAACGCCGCCACGCCCCGACCGAAGACCGAGGCACAAAAGAAAGAGGCCGCTCACGCGAACGAGAGCGGCCCAAGTCTAGGGAGGAAACGCCCAAGGAGGGCTGCACGGAGCGACGCCAATCGCTGCGTGCGAGACAGAAGATGGCGGCGCATTGCGGAATAATCAAGGCGGCACGGCCCATTTTCTGGCATACCAGATACAACCAGATGACAGGTGTGGCCGATTTGTCGCGGTAACGGCGCGTGCCGGAGGCATTACGCCTTTGGCGTGAAGCTGGGACCTTGCGCATCGGGTTGAGGCCGGAGCGGCTTACCACCGTTCCGGCCTTTTTGTTTTGGCGCGTGGGAGCAGGCAACCGGGAATCGCCGGATCGCCGGCGGGGCCGCCGGAGCGGAGTGCCGGACAAACCATTGCGAGAGTTTGGTTTCGCCTGCACCTGGCAGGTGGCCGGCCGATGCCGGCCGAGCGTTCCGACGTTCGGGGTGGAAGGCTGCGAGAGAGCGCATCGACCTTTCATTATCACGCGCCGACGGGAGCGGCCGGACGGTCCGGCCCAGCCGAGCGTGACCGTCGGAAGCGGCTGCCGCAGGATCCGCACAGGCATTTTCCTCCGACCGGTGGAGCCTCGCACGCCTCGCATAAGCGGATTCGTCGCAGGTCGAGGCGAGCCCTCAGGGCACGGATGGCCCGACGCCAGCCGCCTGAGCGGGGAGCGTCGCCGGAGCTTCGGCCCGGCCGCGGCGCCGCTCGCCTCGAACGGCCGAAGCGATGAGAATGGCATCGCCCGCCCACCCTTCCGTTTTGCCCCCCCCGCACCAACCGTCTCCACCCGCCTCCACCTGCCTGGCGAGCGCGGGGGCTGACGGACGATGATACCAAAACGACGAATGATATGCGGCGACGCGCGCGGGGAGCATGGAAGTCGTCCGGCTATGACGAGCATCCGGCCAACCGGTCCGGCATAAAACGCGGTCCAACGCCCCCTGCTGGCGACGAAGATTGCAGAAGCCGAAGCGATGGAGGAGCTGCCCTGGCCTTCCTCCCTGCCTTCCTGCCTTCCTGCCTTCCTGCCGCGTCACCAGCACGCCTCCGCCCATCCTTGAAGGAGCACGACGACGGAGGCGCCTACGACACAGATAGCGAGAACACGCGAGGATGCGGGGCGGCGCCAGAGGCCTAAGCAGGCGTTGTCACTACGGACTCGCGAGGGCCACGTTTCTTCGACATGGCCGCAATTCCGCTCGCCTCGGACGGTTGAAACGATGAGGACGTCATCCCCCGCCCCACCCTTCCCCGCCCGCATCACCCGTCTCACGAGCCGTCAACAGCGGCCAAGATGGTAGCGACAGCGCCGCATATGTGAGGATGCGGCAGGGCGTCGGCCGGGAAAGCGGGGACCGTCACGGTAGATTCGGCTCGGCTGCCGCTCCCCGTTGCCGAGTCGTCAAAGCGATGACGGTTGCCCCGCCCTGCCCTCGCGACCATCCACACCATCCGCTGCTGCGCTCTCGAGGCTGAGCACGGGGAACGGAAGGACGGCGAAGGTTGGGGGGTGTGGAACGGTGGCCGACCGTGACGAGCAGCGGGATCCGGCGAGTGGGCCATTCGGAGGGAAGTGTGGGTGTCAGGCCCTGCCCGCCGACAAGACCGTCCCCTTCCGGTGCGACGAGGACTTGGTCGCCGCCCCTCCTCTCGTAACCACGCGCGCCGAACTGCCTGACGCGCCGAGAGGGAGGCGTCGACGATGCAGATTGGCGATGACGGTAGGGCGGATGCGGAATGGACGCCGGCCGCGATGAGCAGCGCGATCTGGAGACCCGGCTGGACCTGCGGGCGTCGGCTCATGCCGGCGACGGATCGCGAAAGTCCGGGCGATGAGGAGTTGCCTTCCCCTCGCCCGCACCCAGCCGCGCCCGCGCGCCATCGATGCGCGAGGAGGAATGAGCCGGCACGATGCCCGCGGCGGGTCGGCGGAAAGGACGCAGGACGGTTGCCGAGCGCACGGGAACCTCGATCCACCGATCCGACGGGACAGCGCGGATCGAGCCGCGCCTCCCTTTCCAGGCTGCAGACACTCGCCCTTCCGCTCCACGCCCCTCGCTGCACGCATGGCCGACGACCGGCCAGATGGGGTCGGAAGAGCTCGGATGGCCGAATGAGCGGGAATGGCGGCGGGAAAGTATACGCCGGCAGCGGCCGGGGGGCTGCAGCCGGCAGCGCGGGCCCATGGCCGGCGCGAAGGGCGGCTGAAAAAAGAAAGGGCCGCATCCCAAAGGAGCGGCCCAAGTCTAGGGAGGAAACGCCCAAGGAGGGCGACGGCAGCGCAACGCCAATCACGCCGCCGCATTGCAATAATATGCCGGAGACCGGCGCCTGACGCAAGGGGCAAACGAAAGAAACGAAAGCCGACCGTCGCATCTCACGCGCAAGTGACGCAAAACGCGCCCGGAGCGCGCCTGCCTGCCGAGTGATCATCGAAGCGGAATTGGGAAGCTGCCGGGGGAGGAGCGCCGCTGCGGCCACCATGACGGCACCGGAGGCGGAAAAGAACCCACAAACGGGAGGAGATTCAGAAAATCGTTCTAAATCAAAGCCCTGGACAAAAGAAAGGGGCCGCTCACGTTGCCGGAGCGGCCCAAGTCTAGGGAGGAAACGCCCAAGGAGGGCGACGGCTAGGCAACGCCAATTGCCTCGCCGCACTGCAATAATATGGCAGGTTCACCCTCCGCTGGCAATTGCCGGGCATGCCTAATTGTTGGACTTGCCGGAATGGCAGCCATGCATTTTCTGCAGGGCTCGGACCGTGCCGCGGAGCCGCCCGCCATGTGCGGGACTCAATGTTACCTACCGTCCGCCCCACGGCTCGCCCGCCGGCCCCGCCGGGACGATTGCCGGCCGCCACCGCGGCCGATATGGAAGACGCAGCGCCGAGCGGCATCGGCGGCGGCAGAACGGAGTAGGGTCGCATGAGCGCCGTGGATTTCGAAGGCTTCGTGCACGAGCTCGCCACGGTGTCCGGCCAGGTCATCCTGCCGTTCTTCCGCACCGCTCTCGGCGTCGAGGACAAGAAGCCCGGCGCCGCCTTCGACCCGGTAACCGCCGCCGATCGCGGCGCCGAGCAAGCGATGCGCAACCTCATCCGCCAGACCTTTCCGCAACATGGCGTGCGCGGCGAGGAATATGGCAACGAGAATCTCGATGCCGAATATGTCTGGATCCTCGATCCCATCGACGGCACCAAATCCTTCATCGCCGGCCTGCCGGCCTGGGGCACGCTGATCGGCCTCGCCCACCACGGCACGCCGGTCTACGGCATGATGCACCAGCCCTTCGTCGGCGAGCGCTTCTTCGGCGATGGCATGACGGCGCGCTATCGCGGCCCGGCCGGTGCCCGCAGCCTGTCGGTGCGCCCCTGCGCCAGCCTCGACGAGGCGCTTTTGATGACCACCAGCCCCCGGCTGATGAAGGAGACCGACCGCGCCCGCTATGGCGAGGTGGAACGCCAGGTGCGGCTGCCGCGCTATGGCGGCGATTGCTATGCCTATTGCATGATCGCCGCCGGCCATGTCGATCTCGTCATCGAGACCGAATTGCAGGACTACGACATCGCGGCGCTGATCCCCATCGTCGAGGGCGCCGGCGGCGTCATCACCGATTGGGAAGGCAACCCGGCCACGGGCGGCGGGCGGATCGTCGCCGCCGGCGACCGCCGCGTGCACGAGCAGGCGCTGAAGGTGCTGGCGGAGGGCTGAGGCCCGCGCGCAGGACGCTCCCGCGCCCGAATCCAACGCACCGGGATCCGGCTGGCCGTCCCGGATCAGGCCGCTGCGGCGGCGCTGCCCGGGATGAAAGCGTCGAAGGCAGCGAGGAAGGGCTGGCGGAACTCGTCGCGCTCCTGCAACAGCTCATGCCGCGCGCCCGGCAGCACGATATGCGTGCCGGCAATGAGGCGGCTGCCCAGCCGCTCGATCGCCGGCGTCGACACCACCTTGTCGGCCCCGGCCCCCACCATCAGGAGCGGCTGACGAATGAGGCGGGCGCTGGCGGGATCGGTGAGCCGGTCCATCTGCTCGAAGGCCGACTTCACCCAGCCGATGGTCGGGGGCCCGACCCGCAGCACCGGATGCTCGACGCAAATGGCGAGGTTGCGCGCGAAGCGCACCGGATCGGAGGTCAGGCGATTGCCCTCGAACACCAGTTCGCCGGCACGCAGCCGCCCATTGTGCGGGACGTAGACCCGCGACAGGCCGGCCGCGTTGAGGACGCGGGCGGTACGGCGCGCCGCGCGCTCATGGCGCACCATGGCAAGGTCCAGCATCGGCGTCGACAGCACCATGCGCTCGAACCAGCGCGTGTCGCGCAAGGCGGATTCAAGCAGGATCGCCGCGCCCATCGAATGGGCGAGCGCGTAATAGGGGCCTGGGCACTGCGGCAGCACGATCTCGCGCATGAAGGCTTCGAGATCGCGCTGATAATCCGCGAAATGGCCGACATGCCCCTTCATCGGGTTGCGCAGCAGCCGCTGCGAGCCCCCCTGGCCGCGCCAGTCCAGCACCGCCACCGCGAAGCCGCGCCCGCGCAGATCCTCGGCGGTCTCGAAATACTTCTCGATCTTTTCCGTACGCCCCGGAAACACGCACACCGTGCCGCGCGTGCGCGCCGCCGGGCGCGGCCAATAGGCATAGCGCAGCGACACGCCGTCGGCGGTGCGCAGCATGCCGCTCTCGGCACCTTCGGGCACGGGGTTTTCGGGGGTGCTGAAGAGTTGCATTTCGGGGTAGGGAAACCTTCGCAGGAAACGGCAGAGGTGAGTAGCGAAAACCATGCCGAATCACAAGCCGGCAAAGACTTCGGCAAGCCTTCGTGACAGTTTCGTGATGGCTTTCCGTAGCGTCCGCCGGTCAGTAGCGCCGATCGCCGAAGCCGATCACCTTCATGCCGCTGATCGCTCCGGAGGCGGCATCGACCACCACCCGCACCCGCTCGCCGCGCGGCCCGTTGGCCTCCAGGAGGATGGTGGGACCGCGCTGGCGCAGCACCGAGACGTCCGAGAAGCCGCGCGCGCGCAGCATCCGCGCCGCCGCCTCGCCGTCGAGCCCCCCGCCAGCCGGCGGCGTCTCATAAGGCGCGTAGGGACCGGGCGGCGGGCCGCCGCGCCCATAGGGCGCCGACCACGGGCCACCGGACGGACCGATGGCCTGCGCGATGGTCTGGGCGACGGCCTTAGCCCGCGCGTCGAGCGTCAGCCCCGCCGGCAATGCCAGCAGGATCACCAACAGCACGCGCAGCATCGCCATCACCGCCTGGCCTCCCGATCCTGACCGCCGGCCACCGCCGCACGCCCATCCGCACGGAAAGATTAAGGAAGTCGAACTGAATTACCGCCGAGCCGGCCGTTCATCCGCCGTTCATCTTCGTGGCGGCGGTTTTCGTGGAGCCGCCCTTGCGAAACGCCGGGCCTGCCCCATTTCCAGACTGTGCCGGCCATGACGGCGGCACGCAACCCGGACCCGGCTCAGGCGAGAGGGTCCGCCCCCCTGCATGTCGCTTCACAGGAGGATATGCCATGCGTACGTTCGATCTTTCCCCGCTTTATCGTTCGACCGTCGGCTTCGACCGGCTGTTCTCGCTGCTCGACCAGGTCGGCGGTGTCGATGCCGGCACCTACCCGCCCTATAATATCGAGCGCACCGGCGAGAACGCCTATCGCATCACCGTCGCGGTCGCCGGCTTCACCGACCAGGATCTCAGCATCGACGTGAAGGAGGGCACGCTCTCCATCCGTGGCGAGCGCAAGGCGGACGAGACCGGCAAATCCGGCGAGGTGCTCTATCAGGGCATCGCCGCGCGCGCCTTCGAGCGCCGCTTCCAGCTGGCCGATCATGTCGAGGTACGCGGTGCCTCGCTCGCCAACGGCCTGCTCCATGTCGACCTCGTGCGCGAGGTCCCCGAGAAGCTGAAGCCCCGCTCGATCGCCATCACCTCCGGCACGGCCTCGCAGGCCGCCCCCAAGGTGATCGACGCCAAGGTCGCCGCGTAACCGGCCCTGTCCGCCGCCTCAGCGGCGGACCGCCTCCACGTCAGGCAGATAGACAAGCGCCCCGGCTAACCGGGGCGCTTTTGTTTTGGCGATCCTCGCGGCGCCGACCTACTGGACCGGGGGCTTGGGCGTCGGGCGCGGCGGCTCGTTGGCCTCGCGCACCAGCACCGAGGCAGTGCCAGCCGGCACTTCCGCCGCTCCGGCGCCGGCGCCGGTGGACACGCCGGCCCGCGCTTCCAGCACGTTGGGCGCCTTCGGTGCAGCCTCGGGCGACGCCGCGGGTGCGTTCGCTGTCGGCGTCGCGGTAGCCGGGGCGTTCGCCGCCGGCGCGGCCGTGACGGGGGTCGCATTGGGCGGGGTCGCCACGCCGGGAATGACCCGCACCGCCGTTTCGCCCGGCTTCACCGCCGCCGGCGCCTCGACAGGCGATGTGGCGGCAGGCGGCACCGCCGCGACGGACGGATTCGCGGGCGCCGCCGAGGCGCCGCCGCCGGCGGGCGGCGCGACCGGTGGGATCGCCGACGGCATGGGATCGACGGCGCGCAACTCGCCGCCCGGCGTCGAGGCCCCGGCCTCCGGCAGGCTGGTGGAAAGCGGCGTGATCGGCGAGGCCGGCAGCGGCGGCTTGCGCGGCGGCAGGACATTGGTGACCGGCATGGGGGCACGGCCGACAGCCGGAGGCACCGCGGGGCCGATGGGCTGCATCGACACGATGGTGCCGGTATAGGCGTTCACCCGCACCTGCACGCGGCGCCCCATCGCATCGGTCGCCTCGCTCACATAATATTGTCCATCCGTGCGCGGGCGCGAGATGCTGCTGAGCCCCATGGAGCCGAGCATCGGCCGCATGTCGGCGCGCGGCATCACCGGCGGGGCATAGGGCGGCGCGATCGCCGGACGATAGACCGTGCCCGGCGCGGGATAGAGCGGCGGCGGCGGCGCATAGCGGGGCGCCGGCACGTAGCCGGGCGGCGGCGCGTAGGGCCGGTAATAGACCTGCGCCTGTGCCGGCAGCGCGGCGCCCGCCGCGAGCACGGCGGCGAGCACCGGCAGAGCGACGGCGCGGCGGAGGCATTTCAGGGCGGGCAGCTTGGACATCGAACCGCGTTCCAGACAGATTCAGCTGAAGATCAGCGCTTTACCAATCGTGAACCATGAAAGCCGGGGAATGCGGCGCCGCTGAGACCGTCGCCGGCCGCGGAATCCCCCGGCTCGCTACGGCACCTCGACGACACCGGGCGGGCAATTGGCTTGCGTCCACCCCACCTTCCGATTGGCATTGATTGCGCGTTATAGGCAGATCTCGCAACAAGAGATAAAAATGCCGCGTCTAAAGTGTTATCTCCCGCTTGTCCGCGCGCACGCTTTCTGGCATCTTCGGCATTGATAGGACAACCATACTGTCCTATTAGGCAGATAGGCTGGCGCTCTGCACGATGGAGACATCATCCGCATGGCACAGTCGATGCTAGCGTAATCTGAGGCTGGTGTGCATGCTTGCGGGCAGTGAGCCCCGCGGGGCCGGGATGTCTCGGCATGCGCACCGGCGAGGCGAGCAAATAGGAGGCTCCGATGAGCGAGGAGTTTGGCGGCATGGCCACGTCGAGTTTCGTTGAGGGTTCGGTCCGTCCGGCCACGACGGACCGCGCCATCGTCAAAGATCCGGCCATCGCGCGAACCGTGATCGATCCGGGCCTCCCGGTGGCGCAGGGCCTCTACGACCCGCGCAACGAGAAGGATTCCTGCGGCGTCGGCTTCATCGCCGACATCAAGGGCCGCAAGTCGCACCAGATCGTCATGGACGGGCTGCAGATCCTCCTGAACCTCGAGCATCGCGGTGCCGTGGGCGCGGACCCGCGCGCCGGCGACGGCGCCGGCATGCTGGTGCAGATCCCGCACAAGTTCTTCGCCAAGGAAGCCGCCAAGCTCGGCTTCACCCTGCCCGAGCCCGGCCACTACGCCGTCGGCCACGTCTTCCTGCCGCGCGAGGCGGAAGGCCGTGAGATCGTCCGCGAGACCTTCGAGCGCGTCGTCGTCGAGGAAGGCCAGGTCGTGCTCGGCTGGCGCGAGGTGCCGACCGACAACTCGCATCTCGGCCACACCGTGCTGCCGACCGAACCCGGCCATGTGCAGGTGTTCATCGGCCGCGGCGAGGCGACCGCCAGCGAGGACGATTTCGAGCGCCGGCTGTTCATCCTGCGCAAGGTGGTGTCCAACGCCATCTATGACGCCAAGGACCCGCGCACGGCGGGCTATTACGTCGTGTCGCTGTCCTGCCGCACCATCGTCTACAAGGGCATGTTCAACGCCGACCAGCTCGGCACCTATTACTCCGACTTCCACGACGAGGATTTCGAGAGCGCGGTGGCCCTCGTTCACCAGCGTTTCTCGACCAACACCTTCCCGGCGTGGTCGCTGGCGCATCCCTACCGCATGGTCGCCCATAACGGCGAGATCAACACGCTGCGCGGCAATGTGAACTGGATGGCGGCCCGCCAGGCTTCCGTCGACAGCGAGCTGTTCGGCAACGACATCTCCAAGCTGTGGCCGATCTCCTATGAGGGGCAGTCGGACACCGCCTGCTTCGACAACGCGCTCGAATTCCTCGTGCAGGGCGGCTACGAGCTGCCGCACGCGGCGATGATGCTCGTGCCCGAAGCCTGGGCCGGCAACCCGCTGATGGACGAGGAGCGCCGCGCCTTCTACGAGTACCACGCCGCGCTGATGGAGCCGTGGGACGGCCCGGCCGCCATCGTCGCCACCGACGGACGGCAGATCGTCGCCACGCTGGACCGCAACGGCCTGCGGCCGGCGCGCTACATGGTGACCAAGGACGACAAGATCGTCTGTGCCTCGGAAATGGGCGTGCTGACCTTCCCGGAAGAGGAGATCGTCACCAAGTGGCGGCTCCAGCCGGGCAAGATGCTGCTCATCGACCTCGAAGAGGGCCGCCTCGTCCCCGACGACGAGGTGAAGACCGAGATGGCGCGCAAGCACCCTTACAAGGAGTGGCTGAAGCGCACCCAGTTGGTGCTGGAAGAGCTCCGCGCGGTTGAAGCGCGGGAAGTCCGCACCGACGTGTCGCTGCTCGACCGCCAGCAGGCCTTCGGCTATTCGCAGGAAGACCTCAAGCTGCTGATGGCGCCGATGGCGACCACCGGGCAGGAAGCGGTCGGCTCGATGGGCACGGACACGCCGATCTCGCCCTTGTCGAAGAAGTCGAAGTCGCTGTTCACCTATTTCAAGCAGAACTTCGCGCAGGTCACCAACCCGCCGATCGACCCGATCCGCGAGGAGCTCGTCATGAGCCTCGTGTCGTTCATCGGGCCGCGGCCGAACATCTTCGACCTCGAAGGCAATTCGCGCCGCAAGCGGCTTGAGGTGCGCCAGCCGATCCTCACCAATGCCGACCTGGAGAAGATCCGCTCCATCGGCTTCATGGAGGAGCGCTTCGACACCCGCACGCTCGACATCACCTACCCGTCCGACAAGGGCGCGGCGGGGATGGAAGACGCGGTGGAGCGCCTGTGCGAGCGCGCCGAAGCGGCGGTACATGGCGGCTACAACATCATCATCCTGTCCGACCGCCTCCTCGGGCCGGACCGCATCCCGATTCCCTCGCTGCTGGCGACGGCCGCCGTGCACCATCACCTGATCCGCAAGGGCCTGCGCACCGCCGCCGGCCTCGTGGTGGAGACGGGTGAAGCGCGCGAAGTGCATCACTTTGCCTGCCTGGCCGGCTACGGCGCCGAGGCGATCAACCCGTATCTCGCCTTCGAGACGATGATCGACATGCGTGTCGACATCCCTGAGGAGGTCGACGAGTACGAGATCGTCAAGCGCTTCATCAAGTCGATCGACAAGGGGCTGCTGAAGGTGATGTCCAAGATGGGCATCTCGACCTACCAGTCCTATTGCGGCGCGCAGATCTTCGACGCGGTCGGGCTCAACACCGCGCTGGTGGAGAAGTATTTCTCCGGCACCGCCTCGACCATCGGCGGCATCGGCCTCGCCGAGATCGCCGAGGAGACGGCGATGCGCCACCGCGACGCCTTCGGCGACGCGCCGGTGTTCCGCACCGCGCTCGACGTCGGCGGCGAGTACGCCTACCGCCTGCGCGGCGAGGAGCACGCCTGGGATCCGGAGACCGTCGCGGTGCTGCAGCACGCGGTGCGCGGCAACGCCCAGGACAAGTACCGCACCTTCGCCAAGCTGGTGAACGAGACCGGCGACAAGACGCTGAACATCCGCTCGCTGTTCCGCATCCGCGACGCGGAGGAAATGGGCCACGCCCCGGTGCCACTCGACGAGGTCGAGCCGGCGGCGGAGATCGTCAAGCGTTTCGTCACCGGCGCCATGTCGTTCGGCTCGATCTCGCGCGAGGCGCACACCACGCTCGCCATCGCGATGAACCGGATCGGCGGCAAGTCGAACACCGGCGAAGGCGGCGAGGAGGCCTCGCGCTTCAAGCCGCTGCCGAACGGCGACAGCATGCGCTCGGCGATCAAGCAGGTGGCGTCCGGCCGCTTCGGCGTGACCGCGGACTACCTCGTCAACGCCGACATGATCCAGCTGAAGATGGCGCAGGGTGCCAAGCCCGGCGAAGGCGGCCAGCTGCCCGGCCACAAGGTCGACGCGGTGATCGCCAAGGTGCGCCACTCGACGCCGGGCGTCGGCCTGATCTCACCGCCGCCGCACCATGACATCTACTCGATCGAGGATCTGGCGCAGCTGATCTACGACGTGAAGAACGTCAACCCGGCGGCCGACGTGTCGGTGAAGCTGGTCTCGGAAGTCGGGGTGGGCACGGTGGCCGCCGGCGTCGCCAAGGCGCGCGCCGACCACATCACCATCTCCGGCTTCGAGGGCGGCACCGGCGCTTCCCCGCTCACCGCGCTGAAGCATGCCGGCTCCCCCTGGGAGATCGGCCTCGCCGAGGCGCACCAGACGCTGGTGCTGAACAATCTGCGCGGGCGCATCGCCCTGCAGGTCGACGGCGGCCTGCGCACCGGGCGCGACGTGGTGATCGGCGCCATGCTGGGGGCGGACGACTTCGCCTTCTCCACCGCGCCGCTGATCGCGGCCGGCTGCATCATGATGCGTAAGTGCCACCTGAACACCTGCCCGGTCGGCGTCGCCACCCAGGACCCGGTGCTGCGCAAGCGCTTCAAGGGCACGCCGGAGCACGTGATCAACTACTTCTTCTTCGTCGCCGAGGAAGTGCGGGAGATCATGGCCTCCCTGGGGGTGAAGACCTTCAACGAGCTGATCGGCCATTCCGAATGGCTCGACCAGAAGCCGGCGCTCGACCACTGGAAGGCCAAGGGTTTGGACTTCAGCCGCATCTTCGCCAAGCCGCAGGTCGGCCCGGACGTCGCCATCCGCCACAGCGAGAAGCAGAACCACCCGATCCATCACGTGCTCGACCGCACGCTGATCGAGAAGGCGATGCCGGCGATCGAGCATGGCGAGACGGTGCGCATCGACACGCAGATCAAGAGCATCAACCGCTCGGCCGGCGCCATGCTGTCGGGCGAGGTGGCCAAGCGCTATGGCGAGGCCGGCCTGCCGGACGGCACCATCGACATCCATCTGACCGGCACCGCCGGCCAGGCCTTCGGCGCCTTCCTCGCCGGCGGCGTGTCGATGACGCTGGTCGGCGAGGCCAACGACTATGTCGGCAAGGGCCTGTCGGGCGGCCGCATCATCGTGCGCCCGCCGGAGAACGCCGCCATCGTGCCGGAGAACTCGATCATCGTCGGCAACACGGTGCTCTACGGCGCCACCGCCGGCGAGGTGTATTTCCGCGGCGTGGCCGGCGAACGCTTCGCCGTGCGCAACTCCGGCGCCATCGCGGTGGTCGAGGGCACCGGCGACCATGGCTGCGAGTACATGACCGGCGGCGTGGTGGTGGTGATCGGCCAGACCGGGCGCAACTTCGCGGCCGGCATGTCCGGCGGCGTCGCCTATGTGCTGGACGAGGACGGCAGCTTCAAGAAGCGCTGCAACCTCTCCATGGTGGACCTGGAGCCGGTCGAGGAGGAGGAAGACCTGCTCGAGCGCCTGCACCACCATGGCGGCGACCTGGAGTTCAAGGGCCGCATCGACATCATGGCCGATATGGGCCATGGCGACGAGGAACGCCTGCACCAGCTGATCGCCCAGCATCTGCACCACACCGGCTCGCAGCGCGCCCAGACCATCCTCGACAACTGGGCGGACTATCGCAGCAAGTTCGTGAAGGTGATGCCGGTCGAGTATCAGCGGGCGCTGCGCGAAATGGAAAAAGCGCGCGGGCTGCAGGCGGCCGAATAGGCCGACGCCCCGCGCCCGCCCGAACAAGGCGAGCGCGGGTCGCCCGGGGGTCCGGTAGGGATCTCCGGCGCGGCTCGCGACGCGGCCTCTGCGCCGCGTCGTCATTTTCCAAATGGCACAATTGATGTATCTGGCTGCGGAGCTGGAACGCCTCCAGAGTGGCGGTGCTCCGACGAGAGGGCGCGATGGGTAAGGTTACCGGGTTTCTCGAAATCGATCGGCGCGAGGCGAAGTATCAGCCGGCGTCCGACCGCATTCGCCATTTCCGCGAATTCACCCTGCCGCTGCCGGATTCGGAAGTCGCCAACCAGGCCTCGCGCTGCATGGATTGCGGCATTCCGTTCTGCCACGGGCCGAACGGCTGCCCGATCCATAACCAGATCCCGGACTGGAACGACCTCGTCTATAACGGCAACTGGGAGGAGGCGACGCGCAACCTCCACTCGACCAACAATTTCCCCGAGTTCACCGGCCGCATCTGCCCCGCCCCCTGCGAGGAAGCCTGCACGCTGAACCTCGAGGACATGCCGGTCACCATCAAGACCGTCGAGCAGGCCATCGCCGACAAGGCATGGAAGATGGGCTGGATCCGTCCGGAGCCCGCCGCGCACAAGACCGGCAAGAAGGTCGCCGTCATCGGCTCCGGCCCGGCCGGCATGGCCGCCGCGCAGCAGCTGGCCCGCGCCGGCCACGAGGTGCATGTCTATGAGCGCGAGCCCAAGGCCGGCGGCCTGCTGCGCTACGGCATCCCCGACTTCAAGATGGAGAAGCACTATATCGACCGGCGCGTCGCGCAGATGGAAGGTGAAGGCGTCACCTTCCACTACGGCGTGAATGTCGGCGTCAACCGCCCGCTCGACGCGCTGCTGGAGAGCCACGACGCCGTGCTGATGTGCGGCGGCTCCGAGCATCCGCGCGACCCGGAGCTGCCCGGCCAGGAGCTCGCCGGCGTGCACTACGCCATGCCCTATCTGGTGCAGCAGAACCGCCGCCTCGGCCGCGAGGACGTCTCCGCCGAGGCGCCGATCCTCGCCTCGGGCAAGCATGTCGTGGTCATCGGCGGCGGCGACACCGCGTCCGACTGCGTCGGCACCGCCTTCCGCCAGGGCGCTCTGTCCGTCCACCAGCTCGACATCCGCCCGGTGCCACCGCTGAAGGAAGACAAGCTGGCGATCTGGCCGTACTGGCCGACCAAGTTCCGCACCTCCTCCTCGCAGGCGGAGGGCGCGGAGCGCGAATTCGCCGCCGCCACGCTCGGCATGGAAGGCAAGAAGGGCCACATCACCTCGGTGAAGTGCGCCCGCGTCGATGCCAAGCGCCAGCCGATCGCCGGCACCGAGTTCCACATCAAGGCCGATCTCGTCTTCATCGCGCTCGGCTTCATCCATCCGGTGCATGAGGGCATGCTGGCGCTCGACGGCCTGTCGCGCGACAAGCGCGGCAATGTCGCCGCCGACGATCAGGACTACGCCACCTCGGTGCCGAAGCTGTTCGCCGCTGGCGACATGCGCCGTGGCCAGTCGCTGGTGGTGTGGGCGATCCGCGAGGGCCGGCAGGCCGCCCGCTCGATCGACACCTTCCTGATGGGCGCCTCGGTGCTGCCGCGCTGACCGCATAGCCCCCGGCACGCCCGACGGCGGCGTGCCGGCGTATGCCCGGCTCCTGCCGGCGGTCCATTTTGCGCGCAGCCCATTTCGGCGAGGCTGCGCGCCACCGGCGCGCTCTCTTCACCCGACACGAGAAAGCCAACCTCGCGCCGCTCCGGTGCGAGGTGCGATGCTGACCAGCCATCGGCCAGGATCGGCGGCAGGCGAATGAACCGCACCAGCCTCCCGCCGCTCGCCATCAGCCCCTCCATTTGCCGCCGCAAAGCATCCGTGCAAGGAATAAAGCGGAGATGGCGGCATCAATCGACTAGCAACCGGCTCCGCCGCCACCCGACGATTGCCTATACATTCGACGGAATATTTATCTAATATTTCTAGAATATTTGATACGAATTTATGGAAAACCACGCACCACTATCCATAAATTTCTGGAAGCAAGGTGAGGAAATAGGGAATTTCGGCGATTCCCTCACCTTGCTGTACATGGACCGGATTTTCGAGGCTCGAAGCCGTTTCAGCTTCGGGGCGCTCTACCTTGTCGGCAGCGTCATCGAGGACAAGCGCATCTGGCGCGCGAGCGCCAACGGCTATGAGAAGGGTGACGGCTTCGGCCAGGCCATTTTCTGGGGATGCGGCCAGCGCACCGAGCAGCCGCTCATGCCCGCGCTCGCCCTCCGGGCGATCGTTCTCGGCGCCCGGGGCACCCTGACCCGCGATGTTCTGGGCTTGCCCCGAGGCACCCCGCTCGGAGATTCGGCACTGATCCTGCCGCAGTTCTATCGCCCCAATGTCGACCCCGCGACCTCGGGCAAGGTGCTGTGGGTGCCCCACATCCATCACCGCGACCCCACGCCGAAGGACCTCGACGGCTGCCCGGACGCCGTCGTCCTGCGGCCCACCATCCCCAACACCGTGGAAGCCTGCGAGAGATTCATCGACAGCATCGTCTCCGCGCGTTTCGTCATGGCCAACGCCATGCACGCTGCGGTCATCGCGCTCGCCTATGGGGTCCCCTTCAGCTTCTGGGGCGGCTACCAGATCGACCTGCCCTTCAAATGGCGGGACCTGACCAGCCCGCTGGACTTCCAGATGGCGTTCCAGCCGACCTACCAGACCGGGCTGGCGGAGTTCGAACGCCTGCGCCCCGACCGTGCCTTCAAGGGGTTCGACATGGAGCCGATGTTGAAGGTCGCTCCCCTGAAGCGGCGCTGAGCTCCGCCGCCAGCCGCAGCGGGCGCCTATCCGGCCCGCTCGATGACGGGCGTGCCGGCGACCTCCAGCCGGACCAGGCCGCGACCGGCGGGAACGAGGCGCAACGGCGCCTGCTTCTCCTCCAGCCGCCGGCGCAGCAGCAGAAGCCGGGTCTCCAGATTGTCCTTGAGGTCCGGCAGCTTCAGCTCCGGCGCCCGGCGTATGTCGCGATTGGCGAATTCGGTGCGGCCGTCCCGCCGATACCCCTCGACCAGCAGCATCAGCAACCGCCCGGCGACGCCCTTGATGAGATAGGCATCGTCGAGGAACACCGCGTCGTCGAAACGATGATGGCGCAGGCGGAAGCTGCCATGGCCCACCGGCATGGGCGCAGGCGCCGCGACGGCTTTCGGTGCCTCCGGCTCGTCGCGCAGGCCGAGACCCGCCGCGAGCGGCAGCGCAATGAGCGACAGCGCCGCCTCATGCTCATGGGAAAAAGCCGAACGCTCGGTCGATTCGGCGAACAGCACGCCGATCAGCCGCCCCTGCCGCAGCAACGGCACCGCCAGCTGGCTCTGCGGCATCGGGAGCCCCGGCAGCACGATGTGGCGCTCGACCTCCGCCTGCCCGGCCGACACGGCGGCGACATAGCGCCGGCCCCGGCTCATATCGGCGATGCGCACCGGCCGGCGGGACGCGCCGGCGAGGCCGATCACTCCCTCGCCCAGCACCACCTCCGAGCCGACACCGCCCTGCGGGTAGCCGCGGCTCGCCAGCGTCACCAGCCGCTCGCCCGCCTCGTCCGACACCAACAGCATGGCATGGGCGACGCCGAGCGCCTGTTCGATCCCCTCCAGCGCCCGGTCGAGCATGGCGCCGGCATCCGGCTCGGCGGCGAGTTCGGCGGCCAGCGCGGCAAGGAGCTCCAGCGCGACCGCACGCGGCGGCGCCGAGGGCGGCATCTCGATCGCCCCCGGCGAGGGAACGGCGGTGACGGCATGCACGCGATAGACGTCCGCCGAGCGCAGCTTCATCACCCCGCCGAGCCCGTCGCGGGAGCTCAGCGCATCGAGATGCGCCGACATGCGCGCGAAGAGTTCGCCGTCGTTCTCCTGGCGCACCGGCTCGATGTCGAGGACGTACTGGTCGCCGCTGGCGGCATCCACCACCATCAGCGTCGCCCGCCGGCGCCGCGCGACATTGTGTGCGGTCTTGGAGAAGAACTGGTTCGACAGCGCCACATGGGCCTCGTCGACATAGTAGACCTGCGAGAGATAGGACACGTTTGGCACGCCCGCCTCGTCGACGGTGGCGACGATGGAGGGGATGACGCCGTCGAAGCAGGCGCGCAGGTCCGACAGGTTCCTGCCATCGAGCCACGGGCTCATGCCACGCCTCCGCCCTGTGTCCGCCCTGCGAGCCGCTGCCCCGCCTGCGGTCCCGGGGTCTGCGCATAGAGCGCCAGCGGGCGATAGGCGATGCGCAGGAGGTCCCGATCGGTCAGCCAGGCGGTGATGGGACGCGGCGGCACCTCGAGCGCGCCGAGCCGTGCCGACATGGCCGCGATGTAGGAGAGCGCCCGCGCGCGATCCTCTTCGCCGGCCTCGGCGAGCCCCGTCACCTCGGCCTTGATCTGGTAGCAGCGATAATCCTCCGCCCGCACGAAAGTGACGGCGAGCGGTGCGGCGGGTTGGAGATTGGCGAGCAGATGCGGCCACTGCGCGCGGGAGACCAGCGTCTCGAAGGTGGCGGCATCGATCCGGCGGGTGCCGACGCCGCGCCCGATGGCGGCGACCATCGCGGCGTCGCGCGAGGCGAGGATCGTCATCACCGCCCCCTCGATGAAGGTCGCGACCTCCGCCTCGATCATGCGCCCTCCCCCGCCCCGGACTACCATCGCGCAGCTTAGGATAGTCTTAGGAGGCCGGCGCACCGCTTAGCAACTATTTAGGAAGCGGCCCGACCGGCATCGACCTATCCCAACGGCATCCGAAACCCGCCCTCGCCCCCAGCCCTGCACGCAGGCGGCGAGGCCACATGCCCGAAGGACACGACATGACCACCGCTGCCGACACCACCCTCACCCCGGCCGAGCTCGATGCCTATCTCGCCCGCATCGGCCGGCCGCGCCCCGCGACGCCGGACCTCGACGCGCTGCGCGCGCTGCACCTCGCCCATGTGACCAGCTTCACCTGGGAGGCGATCGACGCCTTCATGGGCTGGCCGATCGATGCCTCGCCGCGTTCCGCCTTCGCCAAGATGGTCGGCGGTGGCCCGGCCTTTCGCCGCGGCGGCTGGTGCCACGAGATGAACGGCCTGTTCGGCGCCGCGCTGTCGGCGCTCGGCTTCCGGGTCACCCGGCTGTGCGGCGGGGTGCGACGGGTCGATTTCGGCGACCTCGCGGTCGGCAACCATCTGACGGTGCAGGTCGATCTCGACGAACCCTGGCTCGCCGAGGTCGGGCTCGGCGACGCGCTGTTCGCGCCGATCCCGATGCGGCCGGGCACGGTGGTGCAGCGCGGGCGGGCCTACGCCATCACCGAGGAAGACGGCGGCTGGCTGCGCTTCCACAACCACGCGCATGGCGCCGCGCCGAGCTTCGACTTCCGTCCGGGCTACAGCGACGAGGCGCGCATCGCCGGTGCCCATACCTTCCTGATCACCGACAGTTCCTCGCCCTTCATCTCCAATCTCGTCATCCAGCGGCACGCTCCCGGCCGCACCGAGGGCATCTTCAACCAGACGCGCCGCATCCTGACCGACAGCGGCGTGGAGGAACGCCGCATCACCGGAGCCGACGAGTTCGCCCGCCTGCTCGTGGAGGTGTTCCAGCTCGACGTGCCGGACAGCGACGCGATCTGGGCGCGGGTGACGGAGACCGAGCGGAACTGGCTGGCGGCCTGAGCCGTCAGGGCGTCGTCGCAGCGGGGGCAACCGGCTCGGAAGCGCCGTCGACCTTGGGCGCCCCGGCAGGATTGGGGGCGCTGGCGGCAGCCGGGACGACGGTGCCGTCCTCCGAACGCTGCGGCGGCGTCCAGCTAAAATCGTCGGTGCGCCCGCTTACCGCCGGCAGCGGCTCGCCGCGCACCAGAAGCCGCACGGCGCCCTCCTCCGGTTCTGGTGCGGCGGGAGCGACGGGCGACGGCGCGGCCGCCTGCCCCGCCGCGCCGGCCAGCGTGCGGGCACCACCCCCGGCGCCGGTGCCGGTCAGCATGATGATGGACGGACGCGCCGCCACCGGATCGCCGGGCGCCGGCAACTCCTGATGCTCCAGTCGCGGACCGAGCTCGCGGTCGACGAAGAAGGCGAGCTTGCGCCCGCCGGCGCGGGTGAAGCCGGTGCCGTTGGCCGTGCGCAGCCTCCGGCGCTGGCCGTCCACCGCCGGGCCCGACATCATGAACTGGCCATTCTCGTCGACGAAGCCGTCCCAGACATCGACGAAGCTCACCCCTGCCCGCTCGGCATGCTCGCCGAGCAATTCGTTGAGTCGGGCATTACGCTCGCTGGCATCGGCATCGTCGACCGGCGGCAGCCCGACCAGCACCACCGGGCGGCCTTGCAGCTTCAGGCCGAGCAGCAGGTCATCAATGCGCCGGCCATAGATCGCCCGCCAGCGCTCGTCGAACAGTTCGGCGCTGCCGGCCCCATCCCGGATCGGCGCCAGGTCGGCGCTGCCGGCGAACACCACCACCGCGCTCGGCGCCTCCGAGGCGACCAGCGTGCGCCCGCCATTGACCCAGTCATAGGAGCTGGCCGGCGCGAAGCCGGATCCGGCCTCGGCATGGCCTACCACGGCGAGGTCCTTGCGGTCGGCGGCGAAAGCATCAGCGAGGCCTTGTGCCAGCGTCTCGGCATATTCGTCGCCGATCACCAGCACCAGGCCCTTCAACTCCTCGCCGCGCTCCTCCCTCGCCTTGGCCGCGCTGGCATAGACCGAGCCGCGCGGTTCGGCCGGGGTCTCCACCGCGGGCCGGGAGGGCGCGGCGACGGCGGGAGGCGGCGGCCCGAGGTCGCGGGGCCGACCCGGCGCATAGCGCGGCGATTCCTGCGGCTGGAACAGGTCGATGAACGGCTGGAAGGGATTCCACACCCGCGGCTGTTGCGGCGGGGCCTGGCGCTGGGGAGCGGCCTGCGGCTGGCGCCGCGGCTGCTGCGCCGGTCGCGCCCGCTGCGGCGGCGGCGCGGTACGCGAGGGCTGGCCGACATCGGCAGGCGGACGAAACCAGTCCGCCTGCGCCAGCGCCGGCGCCTCGGGAACCGCGAGCATGAGGAGAAACAATGCCGTGCCGGCACAGAAGGCGGCTGCGGAAGGCGCGCCGCCCTCCGGTCCCATCCGCCGTCTCTGCCCCGTCCGGTCCGTGAGATCCATCGTCCGCAAGCGGTGAACCAATATCGCGGCGGTTTCAAGCCTCATCGGCCACTATCACGGAGACGGCAGCCGGACCGCCGGCACGGGCGGCGGCGGGAGAGAGCAAGGACCACGCTAGTTGCGCAGCCGGTCCAGCACGTCGCCGGTGGGGTGGCCGTCCGGCAGCATGCCGACGCTGACCTGGAACTCGCGCACCGCGACGCGGGTCTTCTGCCCCATCGTGCCGTCGGCCGAACCGGGATCGAAGCCGCGCGAGGCGAGGCGCTGCTGCAGCTCGGAACGCTCGGCGCGCGACAGCATGCGCATATCCTCCGGCCACGGCGTGACGAACGGCCCGCCGCCGCGAAGGCGGTCGGCGAGATGGCCGATGGCGAGCGCATAAGCGTCGGCCGGGTTGTAGGAGAGGATGGCGCGGAAATTGTCGGTCATCAGGAAGGCCGGGCCATTGGCGCCGGAGGGCAGCAGCAGATAGGCCGTGGCCTCGCCATTCGGGAATGCCTGGCCGCTCGCCCGCGTCACGCCCAGCGCCGCCCATTCGCGCAGCGGCTTGCGGATGCTCTTGTCGGCGAGCAGGTAGTCGAAATTGCGCGGGGCGACGACCTCGTAGCCCCAGCTCATGCCCGGCTTCCAACCGCCGCGCTTCAGCTTGTTGGCGGTGGAGCCCATGGCGTCGGCGACGGAATCGACGACGTTACGATGCCCGTCGCCGTCGAAATCGATGGCGTCGCGCTGGAAGGCGGTCGGCATGAACTGGGTGAGGCCGAAGGCGCCCGCCCAGGAGCCGCGCAGATGGCTTTCAGGAATGTCGCCGCGATCGACGATGCGCAGGGCGGCGACGAATTCGTCGCGGAAATAGGCCTGCCTCCGGCCGACGCAGGCCAGCGTCGCGGTGGCCTGGATCACCGGATAGGAGCCGCGCGCGCCGCCATAATTGGTCTCGATGCCCCAGATCGCCGCCACCACATAGGGATCGACGCCATAGGTGCGCTCGACGGCCTGGAAGACGGCGGCGTTCTCCGCCATCGCCTGCCGGCCCTTCTGGATGCGGGTCTCCGACACCAGCATCTCGACATATTCCCCGGGCGTGCGGGAGAATTCCGGCTGGGTCTCCAGCTTCTTCATGATCGACATGTCGGGGGTCAGCCCCGCGGTGAGGCGGCGGAAGCCGGCGGCGGACACGCCGGCCTGCCGGGCCTTGGGCTCCAGCCCGGCGATGCAGCGGCTGAAATTCGCCTCCGCCGCGCGCAGCGCCGCCGGCTGCATGTCGGGATGCGACGAGCCGGTCGGCGCCGAGGCGACACGCGGCGGTGGCGCCGCCGCCCGCGCCGGCGGCGGGCCGGCCTTGGCGACGGTGCCGGTCACATCGTCCGAGAAGGCGCAGCCCCCAAGCCCGATGGCGAGGACAAAAGCGGCCATCCCGCCCGTTAGGCGGCTGCCGGAAACCGACCCTGTACGCATGTCGAGACCTCTGATACGCAGTCCGTACCGATTAGGGCCCCGGCATGTTTTACGAGGACTTAACGTCAGGTCGGTTTTTGAAGTTTCCCAGCGTAAGGGGCGCGATAATACCTCCACGCGACCGATTTCCACGACGATGCTGTGGTGGAGAAGCTGAAACCGTCACATGATTTTTGTCATTGGCAGGCTTCACACGTTAAGTTGAGGTTCATACGCGCTCACCTAGACCGATCCGGCTCGACCCGCTCATTTTCAAGAACGGACCCAGTTGCAGATGACACATATTCGCAAGGCAATCCTTCCCGTTGCCGGTCTCGGCACCCGTTTCCTGCCCGCCACCAAGGCGGTTCCCAAAGAGATGCTCACCGTCGTCGACCGCCCGGTCGTGCAGCACGTGGTCGATGAAGCCCGCGCCGCCGGCATCGAGCACATCGTCTTCGTCACCGGCCGCAACAAGGGCGTGATCGAGGACCATTTCGACCGCCAGTACGAACTCGAAGCCACCCTCTCCGAGCGCGGAAAGCACCAGCTGCTCGACACGCTGCGCGCCGAGACCCTCGGCCCGGGCAAGACCAGCTTCACCCGCCAGCAGCTGCCGCTCGGCCTCGGCCATGCGGTGTGGTGCGCCCGCGACATCATCGGCAACGAGCCGTTCGCGCTGCTGCTGCCGGACATGCTGCACAAGCCGCGCAACGGCAAGAGCTGCCTCGCCCAGATGGTGGATGCCTATGACAGGGTGGGCGGCGGCAACCACATCGCCGTCTATGAGGTGCCGCACGACCAGACCGACCAGTACGGCATCGTCGGGCAGGGCGACGAGGTGTCCGAACGCGTGCACCGCATCGCCAAAATGGTCGAGAAGCCGAAGAAGGAGGTCGCGCCCTCCAACCTCGCCATCTCCGGCCGCTACATCCTGCAGCCGGAGATCTTCGACCTCCTGGAGACCCAGGAGCGCGGCGCCGGCGGCGAGATCCAGCTGACCGATTCCATGCTGAAGCTGGCCAAGAAGCAGGACTTCTACAGCGTCACCTTCGACGGCTCGATCTATGATTGCGGCTCGAAGCTCGGCTTCCTGATGGCCAACGTCGCCTATGCGCTGGCCCGGCCCGACATCGCCGAGACCTTCCGCCCCGAGCTCGACGCCCTGCTCTCCAGCAACATCTGACACCGACGACCGCGAACACCCGAGGGGGTGGGCTCAGGCAGAGACCGGCTCAGGCCGCCGCTCCCTCGGGACGCACCTTGAGCGTCGCCCCGTCGACGCCGGTGACGACGACCCGCGCCCCGGCCGGGCAATCCTCCCCCATCACCCGCCACACGGTATCGTCGACCCGCACCTGGCCGACGCCGCCGGCGATCGGCTCGCGCAACACGAAGGCCCGGCCGATCAGCGCCTCGGTGCGGCGGTTGAGGAACGGCCGGTCGCTCGCCTTCGGCACGCGCGGGAACAGCCGGCGGCCGAGCAGCAGCATGACGAAGGCCAGCACGACATAGACCGCCACCTGGCCCTGCCAGCCGATTTCGAACAGCGGTACGACCAGCCCGGTCGCCAGCGCCGCCACGCCGAGCCAGATCAACTGGGCGCCCGGCAGCAGCAACTCGCCGAGCAGCAGCAGGCCGGCGACAATGAACCAGATCCAGATACCGATCTCCGCCAGAAGCGTCACCGCCGCTTCCCTCAGGCCGAGGAATCGGCTGGCGCGCCCGCCGCCGGCCCGGTGGGACGCATGCGCGGCCGTGCCGGGGCGCCCGCCTCGCCGAAGGCGCCACGGGCGATCTCGGCGATGCCGGCCAGCGAGCCGATCACCGCCGTCGCCTCATAGGGCAGGATCAGCGTCTTCTGGTTGGGCGCGGTCGCCATCGCCTCCAGCGCCTTCACATATTTCTCGGCGATGTAATAGTTCAGCGCCGCCGGATCGCCGGACGCCACCGCGGCGGACAGCATCTGCGTCGCCTTGGCGTCGGCCTCGGCGAGGCGCTCGCGCGCCTCGGCGTCGCGAAACGCGGCCTCGCGTCGTCCCTCGGCCTGAAGGATCTGGCCCTGCTTCTCGCCTTCCGCACGGAGAATCTCCGACTGGCGCTGGCCTTCCGCCTCCAGCACCACCGCGCGCTTCTCGCGCTCCGCCTTCATCTGCCGCGCCATGGCGGTGACGAGGTCGGCGGGCGGCACGATGTCCTTGATCTCGATGCGGGTGATCTTCACGCCCCAGGGCGCGGCGGCGGCATCGACCACCTTGAGCAGCCGCTCATTGATCTCGTCGCGGTGCGACAGCAGCTGGTCGAGATCCATGGCGCCCATCACCGTGCGGATGTTCGTCGTGGTCAGCGCGAGGATGGCGAGATCCAGCCGGGCGACCTCGTAGCTGGCGCGCGGGGCGTCGAACACCTGGAAGAAGGCGATGCCGTCCACCGCCACCGTGGCGTTGTCGCGGGTGATCACTTCCTGCGTCGGCACGTCGAGCACCTGCTCCATCATGTTCATCCGGGTGCCTATGCGGTCGATGAACGGGATGATGATGTTGAGGCCCGGCGTCAGGCTGCGGGTGTAACGGCCGAATCGCTCCACCGTGTACTGGTAGCCCTGCGGAACGGTCTTCACGCCGGCGAAGATGGTGGCGATCGCCAGCACTAGAAGCACGACGACGAACAGGTTGAGGCCGATCAGCATGGGGCACTCCGCGGGCGCCTGAAAGCGACGCCGGCGGAGTGTGGCGCGCGGCGAAGCCGGCGGCAAGGCGGACCGCTTACGCGGACACCCCCGGAAACGACAACGGCGCGGCCCTTACCGGGCCGCGCCGCGTATCTGCGGGTCGGAGCGACCGCCGTCAGGCGGCCTCTTCCACCGCCGGACGGGTGTCGAACAAGAGTTCGCCCGCCCCGCGCTCGACCTTCACCACGTCGCCATCCTTCACCGTGCCGGCAAGGATGCGGCCGGCGAGCGGGTCCTGCAGCAGCTTCTGCATCACCCGCTTGAGGGGACGCGCGCCATAGGCCGGGTCGTAGCCCTTCTCGGCGAGGAAGTCCCGCGCCTCGGGGGTCAGCTCCAGCTGGATCTTGCGCTCGTCGAGCAGCTTCTGCAGACGCTTCGCCTGGATATCGACGATGGCGCCCATCTGCTCGCGCCGCAGCCGGTGGAACAGCACGATCTCGTCGATGCGGTTGAGGAATTCCGGACGGAAGTGCCCGCGCACCACGTCCATCACCTCGTCGCGCACCGCCTCGGTGTCCTGCCCGTCCGGCTGGCTCACCAGGAACTCCGAACCGAGGTTCGAGGTCATGATGATCAGCGTGTTGCGGAAGTCGACCGTGCGGCCCTGGCCATCGGTCAGGCGACCATCGTCCAGCACCTGCAACAGGACGTTGAACACGTCCGGATGCGCCTTCTCCACCTCGTCGAACAGCACGACCTGGTAGGGCCGGCGCCGGACGGCTTCGGTGAGGGCGCCGCCCTCCTCATAGCCGACATAGCCGGGAGGCGCGCCGATCAGCCGGGCGACCGCGTGCTTCTCCATGTACTCGGACATGTCGACGCGCACGAGCGCGGTGTCGTCGTCGAACAGGAACGACGCCAGCGCCTTGGTCAGCTCGGTCTTGCCGACGCCGGTGGGGCCGAGGAACATGAACGAGCCGATCGGCCGGTTCGGATCCTGAAGACCCGCCCGCGCACGCCGCACCGCCGTCGAGACGGCTTCCACCGCCTCTTTCTGGCCGATGACGCGCTTGGCGAGCTCTTCCTCCATGCGCAGCAGCTTTTCCTTCTCGCCTTCGAGCATCTTGTCGACCGGCACGCCGGTCCAGCGCGACACCACGCCGGCGATGTGATCGGGCGTCACCGCCTCCTCCACCATCGAGCCGGCCTTCACCTCGGCGGCGAGGTCCTTGGTCTCGATCTCAGCAAGCTTCTTCTCCAGCGCCGGAATGGTGCCGTAGGCCAGCTCGCCCGCCTTCTGGTACTCGCCATTGCGCTGGGCGATGGCGAGGTCGGCGCGCGCCTTCTCAAGGTCGCTCTTCAGCTTCTGGGCGTCGCCGAGCTTGTCCTTCTCGGCCTTCCAGCGCGAGGTGATCGACGAGGACTGCTCCTCGAGATCGGCGAGCTCCTTCTCCAGCTTCTTCAGCCGGTCCTTCGAGCCGGCGTCGCTCTCCTTCTTGAGCGCCTCCTGCTCGATGCGCAGGCGGACGATCTCGCGGTCGATGCTGTCGAGTTCCTCGGGCTTGGAGTCCACCTGCATGCGCAGGCGCGAGCCGGCCTCGTCGATGAGGTCGATCGCCTTGTCCGGCAGGAAGCGGTCGGTGATGTAGCGGTTCGACAGGGTCGCCGCCGCGACGAGCGCGCTATCGGTGATGCGCACGCCGTGATGCAGCTCGTATTTCTCCTTGATGCCGCGCAGGATGGACACCGTGTCCTCCACCGTCGGCTCGGAGACGAAAACCGGCTGGAAGCGGCGGGCCAGCGCCGGATCCTTCTCGACATGCTTGCGGTACTCGTCGAGCGTGGTGGCGCCGACGCAGTGCAGCTCGCCGCGCGCCAGCGCCGGCTTGAGCAGGTTGGAGGCGTCCATCGCCCCATCCGCCTTGCCGGCGCCGACGAGCGTGTGCATCTCGTCGATGAACAGGACGATGCCGCCCTCGGCCGCCTCGACCTCGGAGAGCACGCTCTTCAGCCGCTCCTCGAACTCGCCGCGATATTTCGCGCCGGCGATCAGCGCACCCATGTCGAGTGCCAGCAGGCTCTTGTCCTTCAGGCTCTCGGGCACGTCGCCGTCGACGATGCGCAAGGCGAGGCCCTCGACGATGGCGGTCTTGCCGACGCCGGGCTCGCCGATGAGGACGGGATTGTTCTTGGTGCGCCGCGCCAGCACCTGGATGGTGCGGCGGATTTCCTCGTCACGCCCGATCACCGGGTCGAGCTTGCCCTCGCGGGCATCCTTGGTGAGGTCGCGGGAATATTTCTTCAGCGCGTCATAGGCGTTCTCGGCGGTGGCGCTGTCGGCTGTACGGCCCTTGCGCAGCGCCTCGATGGCGGCGTTGATCTTCTGCGGGCTCGCGCCTGATTTGTTGAGGATCTTGCCGGCGTCGCTGTCCTTCTCCAGCGCGAGCGCCAGCAGCAGCCGCTCGACGGTGACATAGCCGTCGCCCGCCTTCTTCGCCGCTTTTTCGGCGGCGTCGAAGACGCGCGCGGTCGCCGGCGCCAGATAGACCTGCCCAGCGCCGGAGCCCTGTACCTTGGGCAGCTTGTTCAAGGCAGCTTCGGTGTCGGCGAGCACCATGCGCGCATCGCCGCCGGCGCGCTGGATCAGCCCGGCGCACAGCCCCTCGGGATCGTCGAGCAGCACCTTGAGCAGATGCTCCGGGGTGAACTGCTGATGGCCCTCGCGAAGGGCAAGCGACTGGGCGGACTGGATGAAACCGCGCGCGCGCTCGGTGTAGGTCTCGAAATTCATAGGTCGTTGCCTCCTGGCCCCCCGTGGCCTCTTGAGCGAGCACGCACGGTCTTGCGGGACGGCGGCGCCCGTATCCCGGCCGCCGCGACGGACCCCGATCAGGCAGCCCGTCCGACCTCATGTAGTGTGGCAGATCGGCAACGGAAGAGGGGGCGACATCAGAAAATACCGATGCGTGCCGGCGCCCCGGCAGGTGCGACTGAGGACGCCGTTCTCCGCTCTAATGCCCGGTCGGGCGGAGCTCGGCCGCCCCGCAAAGAGGGCGGCCTCTTCGGCGCGGCCCAGGACCTGTAGCGGGCCGTCAGAATCGGGTGCCCGCCAGCTTCGACCGCAACGAGAACCGTGTCGTGGATCGAGATCGGCGCGGCGGCGGCTCTACTCCGCCCGCTCGGCGAGCATCATGTAGTTGACGCCGAGATCGCGCGACCGGCGCCATTCGCCGAGGAGCGGATTGAACACGACCCCCTCGCGGTCGGTCACCGCGAGGCCGCCGGCCGCCATGGCATCGGCCAGTTCCTCGGGGGTGACGAAGCGCTTCCAGTCATGCGTGCCCTTGGGCAGCCAGCCGAGCACATATTCGGCGCCGACAATGGCGAGGGCGAAGCTGCGGCCGGTGCGGTTCAGCGTTGCCGCGCACATCAGCCCGCCCGGCTTCACCATCTCCGCCGCGCTGTTCACGAACAGCCCGACATCGGCGACATGCTCGACCACTTCCATCGCCAGCACCACGTCGAAGCGCTCGCCCGCCTCGGCCAGCGACTCGGCGGTGGTGGCGCGATATTCGACCGGTGCGCCGCTCTGCTCGGCATGCAGCGAGGCGACGCGTACATTGCGCTCGGCCGGATCGATGCCGACCACGCTCGCCCCCATCCGCGCCAGCGGCTCGCACAGCAGGCCGCCGCCGCAGCCGATGTCGAGCAGGCGCAGCCCCTCCAGCGGACGCATCGCGCGCGGGTCGCGACCGAAATGGGCGACGATCTTCTCGCGCAGATAGGCGAGCCGCACCGGATTGAACTTGTGGAGAACCCCCATCTTGCCGCGCGGATTCCACCATTCGGCAGCGAGGGCGGCGAAGCGCTCCACTTCGCGAGGATCGACGGTGGTGGCGGCGGAGGCGGTTTCGGTCATCAGGCGCTCTCGGGTCCATCAGGCGATGCCGGCCGCAAATGGGGGCAGCCGGGAAGAATTCCAAGCTCGCGCTCCCCTGCTCGCAGGCGTTGCGGGCGGGGCACGAGGTGGATATGTATACGCGCCTTTTCGGCCGGGGGATGCCTCCCTCGCGCCCGACACAAGAACAAAGCGGTACGGTTTCTTCCCATGGCACGTCTGGTGATGAAGTTCGGCGGCACGTCCGTCGCGAACGTGGAGCGCATCAGGAACGTTGCCCGCCACGTCAAACGCGAGATCGACGCCGGTCACGAGGTCGCCGTGGTGGTCTCCGCCATGTCCGGCAAGACCAACGAGCTGGTCGCCTGGTGCCGCGAGACGACGGTCCTGTACGATCCGCGCGAATATGACGCCATCGTCGCCTCCGGCGAGCAGGTGACGTCCGGCCTCCTCGCCATCGCGCTGAGGGACATGGGCATTCCGGCCCGCTCCTGGCAGGGCTGGCAGCTGCCGATCTCCACCGACGACGCCCATGGCTCGGCCCGCATCCTGTCGGTGAACGGCGACGAGATCGTCCGCCGATTCGGCGAGGACCGCGAAGTGGCCGTCATCGCCGGCTTCCAGGGCATCCATGAGCCGTCGGGTCGCGTCACCACGCTGGGGCGCGGCGGCTCGGACACCAGCGCGGTGGCGGTTGCCGCCGCCATCAAGGCCGACCGCTGCGACATCTACACCGATGTCGACGGCGTCTACACGACCGACCCGCGCATCGTCCCCAAGGCCAAGCGACTCGACAAGGTGGCCTTCGAGGAGATGCTGGAAATGGCGTCGCTGGGCGCCAAGGTATTGCAGGTGCGCTCGGTCGAGATGGCCATGGTGCACAAGGTGCGCACCTTCGTGCGCTCCAGCTTCACCGATCCGGACGCTCCGGAACTCAAGACCGCCGGCGACCCGCCGGGCACCCTGATTTGCGACGAGGAGGAAATCGTGGAGAGTGAAGTCGTCACCGGCATCGCCTTCGCGCGCGACGAGGCCCAGGTGAGCATCCGCCGCGTGCCGGACAAGCCGGGCATCGCCGCCAACGTCTTCGTGCCGCTGGCCGACGCCAACATCAATGTCGACATGATCGTGCAGAACGTGTCGGCGGAAGGCTTCACCGACATCACCTTCACCGTGCCGACCGCCGATTTCGAGCGCGCCAAGGCGACGCTCGCCCCGGTGAAGTCGGAAATCGGCTTCGGCACCATCGAGGGCGCCACCGACGTGGTGAAGATCTCGATCATCGGCATCGGCATGCGCTCACATGCCGGTGTGGCGGCCCGCGCCTTCAAGGCGCTGTCCGAGCGTGGCATCAACATCCGCGCCATCTCCACCTCCGAGATCAAGATCTCGGTACTGATCGATGCGGCCTATACCGAACTTGCCGTGCGGACGCTGCATTCGGTATACGGGCTCGACGCCTGACGGCATTATTTCGGCGGCGCGGCTTTCGCCGCGCCGATTCTTCGACAGATCCGGGCCTCGGGCACTTCCGAGACGGACCGGAATCCAGGGACGGCCGATGCGTAGCGCGCTCGGTGGTCCGCGCGTGCTGCTGCGCCGCCTGCGCGAAGTGATGGCGGAGCCGGTCAGCGCGCAGGACCGCCTCGACAAGATCGTGGTCCTGATCGCGGCCAACATGGTGGCCGAGGTCTGCTCGGTCTATGTGCTGCGCGTCGACGGCACATTGGAGCTCTACGCCACCGAGGGCCTCAACCGCAGCGCCGTCCATCTCACGGTGATGCGAATCGACGAGGGCCTCGTCGGCACCGTCGCCCGCGAGGCCGAGCCGATCAGCCTCTCCAACGCCCAGGCGCACCCGGCCTTCTCCTACCGGCCGGAAACGGGCGAGGAGATCTACCACTCGTTCCTCGGCGTGCCGATCCTGCGGGCCGGCAACACGCTCGGCGTGCTGGTGGTGCAGAATCGCGCCCACCGCTCCTACACCGAGGAAGAGATCGAGGCGCTGCAGACCACCGCCATGGTGCTGGCCGAGATCATCGCCTCCGGCGAGCTCACCGCCCTCGCCTTGCCCGGCGCCGAACCCGCCGCCCGCCGGCCGCTGCATCTTACCGGCAACGCTCTGTCCGAAGGCATCGGCCTCGGCCATGTGGTGCTGCACGAACCCCGAATCGAGGTGACCAACGTCATCGCCGACGACGTGCCCGGCGAACTCGACCGGCTCGACCATGCGGTCGAGACGTTGCGCGCCTCCATCGACACCATGCTGGAGGACGAGGGCGTCGCCCGCGTCGGCGAGCACCGCGAGATCCTCGAAGCCTACCGGATGTTTGCCCACGACCGCGGGTGGATCAACCGCATGCGCGAGGCGGTGATGACCGGCCTCACGGCGGAAGGCGCGGTCGAGCGCGTGCAGTCGGACACCCGCGCGCGCATGCTGCGCATGACCGACCCCTATCTGCGCGAGCGGATGCACGATCTCGACGACCTCGCCAACCGGCTGCTGCGCCAGCTCACCGGCCGCGCCGGCGGGCCCGAGAAGATGGCGCTGCCCGACAATGCCATCATCGTCGCCCGCAACATGAGCCCGGCGGCGCTGCTCGACTATGACCGCACCCGCATTCGCGGCCTGGTGCTTGAGGAAGGCGCGGCGACCAGCCACCTCACCATCGTGGCGCGCGCGCTCAACATCGCGGCGGTCGGGCATATCGAGAACATCGTCGGCCTCGTCGATGCCGGCGACCCGGTGATCGTCGACGGCGTCTCCGGCGAGGTGCATGTGCGCCCGCCGACCGATGTCGAGGGCGTCTATGTCGAGAAGGTGCGCTTCCGCGCCAAGCGGCTGGAGCAATATGCCGCGCTGCGCGACGTGCCGACCGTCACCCGCGACGGCGTCGCCATCGACCTGCACCTGAATGCCGGCCTGCTGGTCGACCTGCCGCATATCGACGAGACCGGGGCGTCGGGCATCGGCCTGTTCCGCACCGAACTGCAGTTCATGATCGCTTCCGCCTTCCCGCGCACCAATGAGCAGCTCAAGCTCTACCGCGCGGTTCTCGATGCCGCCGACAACCGGCCGGTGGTGTTCCGCACCCTCGACATCGGCGGCGACAAGGTGCTGCCCTATATGCGGGCCATCGAGGAGGAGAACCCGGCGCTGGGCTGGCGGGCCATCCGTCTCGGCCTCGACCGGCCCGGCCTGCTGCGCAGCCAGGTCCGCGCGCTCCTGCGCGCCGCCAATGGCCGCGAGCTCCGGCTGATCTTCCCGATGGTGGCGGCGGTGGAGGAATTCGACCGCGCCCGCCATATCGTCGAGCGCGAGCTCACCCATCTGCGCCGCCACGGCCACGGCCTGCCCGAGCGGGTGCTGGTCGGGGTGATGCTGGAAGTGCCCTCGCTGCTGTTCCAGCTCGACGCGCTGTTCGAGCGCATCGACTTCGCCTCGGTCGGCTCCAACGACCTGGTGCAGTTCCTGTTCGCCGCCGACCGCGGCAATCCGCGCGTCGCCGACCGCTTCGATCCGCTCTCCCCGGCGGCGCTCAGCGCGCTGAAGACCATCGCCGACGCCGCCGAGCGGCACGGCAAGTCGGTGACGCTGTGCGGCGAGCTCGCCTCGCGGCCGCTGGAGGCACTGGCGCTGGCCGCCATCGGCTATCGCAAATTGTCGCTCTCGCCGGCCGCCTACGGCCCGGTGAAGGCGATGTTCCTCGATCTCGACCTCGGCGCCGTCGCCCGGCTGGTCGAGCCGCTGCTGAAGAGCGAGGCGCATATTGCGAGCCTGCGCCCGCATCTGAAAGCCTTCGCCGAAACCACCGGCCTGCCCCTGTGACCACTTCTCTCCCCGACGCCCGGCTCGACCAGCTTCTCGCCCGTCACGCCGAAATCGAACACGCGCTCTCCGCCAGCCCGGAAGCGGAAGCCTATGTACGGCTGTCGCGCGAATTCGCCGACCTCTCGCCGCTGATCGAGCGAGTGAAGGCGCTGCGCGCCGCCGAGCGCGAGCTCGCCGAAGCGCGCCACCTCGCCGAGGATGCCGCCGGCGATCGCGAGATGGCCGAGCTCGCCGCCGCCGAGGCCGCCGAGCTGGAGGAGAAGGTCGAGACGCTGGTGCACGAGGTGCGCCTCGCCTTGCTGCCCAAGGACGCCATGGATGAACGCGGCGTCATCCTCGAAGTGCGCGCCGGCACCGGCGGCGACGAAGCGGCGTTGTTCGCCGGCGACCTGTTCCGCATGTATGAGCGCTTCGCCTCGCTGAACGGCTGGTCGGTCGAGGTGCTGTCGACCAGCGAGGGCGCCGCCGGCGGCTACAAGGAAATCGTCGCCGCCATCCATGGACGCGGCGCCTATGCCAAGCTGAAGTTCGAATCCGGCGTGCACCGCGTCCAGCGTGTGCCGGACACCGAAGGCTCGGGGCGCATCCACACCTCGGCCGCCACCGTGGCGGTACTGCCGGAGGTCGAGGAGGTCGATATCGCCATCGACGAGGGCGACCTGCGTATCGACGTGTTCCGCGCCTCGGGCGCTGGCGGCCAGCACGTCAACAAGACCGAATCGGCAGTGCGAATCACCCATATCCCGACCGGCACCGTGGTCGCCGTGCAGGATGAGCGCTCGCAGCACAAGAACAAGGCCCGCGCCATGGGCATGCTGCGCGCCCGCATCTATGAGGCCGAGCGCGAGAAGCGCGACACCGCCCGCGCCAGCGAGCGCAAGCTGCAGGTCGGCTCCGGCGATCGCTCGGAGCGCATCCGCACCTACAATTTTCCGCAGGGTCGCGTGACCGATCACCGCATCGGGCTCACCCTCTACAAGCTGCCGGAGATCGTCGCCGGCGACGCGCTGGGCGATCTCGTCGACGCGCTGGTGACCGAATATCAGGCGGCGCTGCTGGCCGAGGCCGAATCGGCCGGCTGGAGCTAGAGCAATGGCCACTACCCGTGTCGCGCTGTTTCAGGAGATTGCCGTCCTGCTCGCGACCGCCGGTCTCGAATCACCGGCGCGGGAAGCCCGCCTGCTGGTGCGGCAGACGCTCGGCCTCGGCGATGTCGAGCTGATCGCCCGGGGCGAACTTGTCGTCGAGGCGGGCGAGGCGGATCGGCTGCGCGACCTCGCCCGCCGTCGTGCCGCGGGAGAGCCGCTGGCCCGGCTGACCGGCAAGCGCGAGTTCTGGAGCCTCGACTTCGCGCTCGCCGCCGAGACACTGGTGCCGCGCCCGGATACCGAAACGCTGGTGGACGCCGCCCTCGCCGCCTTTCCCGACCGCCTCCGGCCGCTGCGCGTGCTCGATCTCGGCACCGGCAGCGGCGCGATCCTCGCCGCCATCCTCTCCGAGCGCCCGAACGCCTTCGGCATCGGCATCGACCGGGTGGAAGGCGCGGCGCGGCAGGCGCGCGCCAACCTCGCCGCCCTCGGCCTCGGGGCGCGCGCGGTGGTGCTGGTCGGCGACTGGGGTAGCGCGCTCGGCGGCCGCTTCGATCTCGTCGTCTCCAACCCGCCCTATATCGAAACCGCCGCCATTGCCGGGCTGGAGGTGGACGTGCGCGCCCACGACCCCCATATGGCACTCGATGGCGGTGAGGATGGGCTGGAGGCCTATCGTGCAATCGCCCGCCAGTTGCCTGCCCTATTGTTGCCCGGTGGCCGGGCGATCCTCGAACTGGGAGCGGGACAGGAACGGGCGGTGGCGCGGCTGGTCGAGGAAGCCGGGCTCGGCATCGACGGTCCGGCGCGTGCGGATCTCTCCGGAATGGCCCGTGCCCTCGTCACCACACCGGCGTGAGATTGCCGGCCTGCAGCAAAAAAGGGCTTGGAACAGACTACCGAACCTATTAGTGTCCGGTCACAGGAATCGACCTGAGACATCATTCACCGTCAGGATGCAGACTTTGGAACGGCTTGCGCGGCCGGGACGGTCCCCTGATCGGAAGCTCTCCCGCAAGGGAGGCCGATGTCACCTAGGACAGGATTGCTTCAGGCATCTGACCGTGTGAGACCATGCGGCAAGGCGTGAGGCTGACGGTAACGCTCAGGGCGTGCCGGCAGGGTGAAGTTGCCACGGCGGCGGCCGGTTCGTCCGGTAGCATCTGGCTTCTGGAGGCGAAAGGCGGGTTTGCCCCACCGTTTCGCACATGTTCCGGGGCCTCTGCCGGGTGATCGACCTCCAGGGTTGTCCCGCGCGAGCGGACAGTGTGGCGGGTTTCCGCCGGCCCCGACGCCGAGACGCTCAGGAATTGCCCGGTCGAGATTTTTCCGAAGGCTGCGCCCGATACCGACGATTGTGACGCAAACGAAGACGATACGGACCCCCGAAGCTAGTTGACCCGCTCGCACACTCCCGGAAACGGCGCTTCGGCCCCTCCGGCGTGCGGCAGCAGAGACCAGACTCAATGCGAAATAATAACCAGCAGAAGCGTATGCGTAGCCGGAACAACAACAATAACAACGGCAACCGGCGCGGTCAGAACCCGCTCACCCGGGTCTATGAATCCAACGGACCCGACGTGAAGGTTCGTGGCACCGCCCAGACCATCGCCGAGAAATATCTCCAGCTCGCCCGCGACGCGCAGGCCTCCAGCGACCCGGTGGCGGCGGAGAACTATCTCCAGCACGCCGAGCATTATTTCCGCATCATCGCCGCGGTGCAGGCGCAGTTCGGCGTGCAGGGGCAGCCCTTCCAGCGTCCGGACGAGGACGAAGACGAGTTCGACTTCGAGGAAACCGGCGAAGCCCAGCCGAACCCGCAGTTCCAGCAGCCGCAGCGCGAGGCGCCGCCGCAGCAGCAGCGCGAGGAAGGCGGGCGCGAGCCCAACCGCGACGGCTTCCGCGACCGCGACAACTACAATCGCCGAGACAATCGGGATAATCGCGACAACCGGGACAGCCGGGATAATCGCGACAATCGCGAGCCGCGTGACAATCGCGACAATCGTGACCGCAATCAGGACCGCAACAACCAGCGCCAGGAACGCGCTCCGCGCGACGACCGCGACCAGCAGCCGCGACAGAACCGCTGGGAGCGCGGAGAGCGCAGCGAGCGGCCCTATCGCGAGGCCCGCGAGAACGCCTATCGCGATCCGGCCAACCAGCCGCAGCCGACGCTCGGTCCGGACGTCGAGGCCGAGATCGGTCTTCCGGCCTTCATCACCCAAAGCACCGGTCCGGTACCGGCCGCAGCGGCGCCGGTCCCGGTCGAGCCCGTGCCGGCCCCCGTCGCTGCCCAGCCCGAGCCGCAGCCGGAACCCGCGCCGGCGCGCGCCACGCCCGCGCGCCGCAGCCGCGCCACGGTCGCCGCAGCCGTCGAGCCGACGACGCCCGCAGAGCCGACCCCCGAGGTGGAAGCTGCCACCGACGAGGCTGCCAAGCCCCGCACACGCCGGCGCCGCTACCGCCGCACCGATGCGGAAGGCGAGACCCCGGCCGAGCCCGCGGAGGCCGGCGAGTGAGCCGACCGACCACCTGAATATCCATGCAGCCCGGCCTCGTGCCGGGCTGTTGCATTTTGAAATGGATTGGTGAGCGCGACAGTCGGCAATCGCGAGCCATCGCGGCCCGCCGCGAGTGGCGCCGACAGAGGATGTCGGGTCGAAGCCGAATACACGATAAGGGAGCGTATGTTCCGGTGGCGTCGGGCTACCGCACCGGAGAAACGGGAAACCGCAGGTACCGGCTTGCGCCTAGAGCCGCAGGCGTACGGCGTCGCCATCGGCGATCACGCCACCCGCCACCACCTCGGCGAAGATGCCGCAATGATTATGGCCAAGCCGGCGCATCAGCGTGCCGGGAATGTCGAGGTCCCGCACCGCGGTAACCGGATCGACATTGGTGGCGGCGCAGCGCACGATGCTCTCGGTGATCTTCAACCGCACCTGCTCGCCGATCTCGATGGTGTGCCCGACCAGGTCCATCTCCTCCCACGGCTCCATGCCGGCAAGATAGAGATTGGCGCGGAAGCGCAGCGGATCCACCGGCTTGCCGGTCATCTCCTCCAGCGCCTGGCAACTGGCGAGATTGATCAGCGAGACATAGCCTTCGGTGGTGTCGACGAAGCGGAAGCCTTCCGGCGCCGCCAGCACCTTGGGCGCGCCACGCAGCTCGTAGCGAGCATAACGCAGGAAGAACAGCTCGATCGCCGCCCGCCCCTCCTCGGTGGAAAGGTCACCGCGCGCCACTTCGGTGCCCTCATGGCGAATGATGAGGGTAGAGGTGGCATCGTCATAGCGCGCTTCGAGGGCCGCGAGCCTCTCATTGCGCATCAGCATCAGAAACTTGATCTTCGGCTGGAAGACCGGCTCCTCGGCGACGAAGCCCGACGGCCCGTTCTCGACGGCAAACAGCCGGTCGCCGGGAAAATATCCGCCGGTGGTCAGCTCGGCGACGTTCAGCCGCTCCGGCGTCAGCCCCTTTACCGGATACCGGTAGATGGACGCGACCGAGGCAAACGCAATCGGCCCCTCCGGCATTTCGGCGGGGTTGGCGGAGTCGGGATCGACGAACGATTCGGTCATGGCGGCTCAACATACAGACTTCGTGCCGAGCCGTCAGCTTCACCGGAGGCGCCGGCGGGCATGAAGCCGCCACATTAGCACTGCCCTATTTTTACGCTTTTCCTCGGCCGGCGAATCCGTATCAAATCGCTCCAGACGATCCCGAGGCTAACAGGGAGGCCGGCCATGCCGCGACTCTTCACCGCCCTCGAAATCCCGGCCCATGTCGCCGGCACCCTGTCGATGCTGCGCGGCGGCCTGCCCGGGGCGCGATGGATCGACCCGGAATTCTACCACGTCACCCTGCGCTTCATCGGCGATGTCGACCATGCCATGGCGCGCGATGCGGCCGCCGCGCTCGACGAGGTCGACCGGTTCGGCTTCGACCTCACCCTCGATGGCGTCGACCAGTTTGGCAACAACAAGCCACGCGCCATCTTTGCTGCCGTGAAGGCCAACAACTCGCTCATCGAATTGCAGGCCGAACACGAGCGGCTGATGAAGCGCATCGGCCTGCCGCCCGAGGGGCGCAATTTCCGCCCGCATGTCACCCTCGCCCGGCTGCGCGACGCCGCTCCGCGTCAGGTTGCCGATTATCTGTCGCTGCGCGGCTATTTCCGCTCACCGAGCTTCGAGGTGTCGCGCTTCGTGCTGTACTCCTCGCGCGATTCGGTGGGCGGCGGCCCCTATCGCGTCGAAGCGGCCTATCCGTTGATGTAGCTTCCCCGTCCATGCCCGGTTTCGCCTTGCGCCGGACATATTGCGGATGAGGATGGGCGGGGCCATCTCATGGTCATGACACACGAGGGTCAGATGACCGCCCGCCCCGCCGACTCTTTCGCCGACGATTTCGATTTCAGCGACGCCCAGCGCTTTACCGGCTTCGACGATGACGGCAACGAGACGCGCGTGCGTGCGGGCTTCTGGCGGAAGCTTGCCCGGGTTGCCACCCGCATCCCCTTCGCCGCCGATGCCGCCGCCGCCTATTATTGCGCGCTCGACCGTGACACGCCGGTGCGGGTGCGGGCGATGCTGTTCGGCTCGCTCGCCTATTTCCTGCTGCCCACGGACGCGGTTCCCGACATCCTGCCCGTGCTCGGCTTCGGCGACGACGCCGCCGTGCTCGCCACTGCGCTCAATCTGCTCGCCGCCCACATCACGCCGGCCCACCGCGAGGCCGCGCGACGGGCGCTCGAGCGAATCACATGAGAGTGAAGGCTTTCCACGGTTTCCACCCGCCGCCGTAAGGCTTCGTTTACCTCCCCGATAAAATCACTCGAAGATGAGCCCAATTCTCCGGCAATGCGGTCACATCCCCGTCGGAAGGGTTCACAGCCGTTCGAGGGGCAGATATCCCTTTAGTGGTCTGAACAGAGCATTGAGCGGAGCCGCATCCGCGGCGGAAGCCTAAACACAGGAGCGATCGACGATGGCACGACGCATTGCGCGCGCGGCACTCGCCGGCCTGGCACTGGTACTTGTCGGAACGGCCGGCGCCGAAGCGGCGCCGAAGCTGGTCGGCCAGTTCGGTGACTGGGGCGTCTATCTGGACGACAGCGGCAGCGGCAAGATCTGCTACGCGCTCTCCCAGCCGAAGACGCGTGCACCCGCGGGCCTGAGCCGCGATCCCGCCTATTTCTTCGTGAGCACCCGCACCGCGGAAAACGTGAAGAACGAGATCAGCGTGGTCATGGGCTTCCCGCTGAAGGAGGGCTCGGACGCCACCCTCACCATCGGCCCGGCCTCCTTCGATCTCTATACACGCGGCTCCGGAGCCTGGGTCCGCAACGTCGCCGAAGAGAACCGGCTGCTCGACACCATGAAACGCGGCAAGGACGTGGTGGTGAAAAGCTCGTCGCTGCGTGGCAATGTCACGACCGACACCTATTCGCTGAACGGCATCTCGGCGGCGGTGGATCGCGCCGCGCAGGAATGCCGCTGAGCCGGACCCTGCGGCCTCCGGCCCCGTCCCCGTGACGGTACCGGGCGTCGTGCCGTCCTCATCCGGGGACGGCTTCCGCCCCCCATCGGGAACGCCCGTCGAGGAACCCAATGCCGGTCGAGCTTCGCCTGATTCCCTGCCTCGCCGACAATTACGCCGTGTTGCTGCGCGATCCGGTGACGGAGGCGACCGCGGTTGTCGACGTGCCGGAGGTGGCGCCGGTGCTCGCCGCGCTGGAGCGCGAGAACTGGACGCTGACGCATATCCTCGTCACCCATCACCACACCGATCACATTGCCGGCGTCGAGGCTTTGAAAGCCCGCTACGGAGCGACGGTGATCGGCCCCAAGGCGGAACGCGACACCATTCCCGGCCTCGATTTCGCGGTGGTGGACGGCGACCCGGTGGCGGTGGGCAACCTCGTCGGCCGGGTGCTGGAGACGCCCGGCCACACCAAGGGCCACATCGTCTTCCTGTTCGAGGGTGAGAGGCTGCTGTTCAGCGGCGACACCCTGTTCGTCATGGGCTGCGGCCGGCCCTTCGAATGCGATCCGCCGGTGCTGTGGAACTCGCTGCTGCGGCTGCGGGCGCTGCCGGATGACATCGCGGTCTATTGCGGCCACGAATACACCGTCTCCAACGGTCGTTTCGCGGTGCATGTCGATCCCGACAATGCCGCCTCGCGCGAGGCTCTCACCCAGGCGGAGGCGCTGCGCGCCGAAGACAAGCCGACGCTGCCCACCAGCATCGGCGTGGAAAAGGCGAGCAACCCGTTCCTGCGTGCCGACGACGCCGAACTGGCAGCGAAGCTCGGCCTGCCCGACGCCGACCCGGCGGCGGTGTTCACCGAACTGCGCGAACTCAAGAGCCGGTTCCGGGGCTGACGGCGATGGCGGCACCCGTGCTCCAAGCTGCCGACATCATCGCCCGGCTCGGCCTGCAGCCGCATCCCGAGGGCGGGCATTTCCGCGAAACCTTCCGCGACCCGCACCGGCTGGAGGATGGCCGCTCGGCCTCCACCGCCATCTATTTCCTGCTGGCTGCGGGCGAAAAATCGCACTGGCACCGGGTCGACGCGGTGGAGATCTGGCATTGGCATGCCGGGGCGGCGCTCGAGCTTTCGCTGGCGGCGACCGATGCCGGCCCGGTGCAACCGCTGCTGCTCGGTCCCGACCTTGCCGCCGGCGAGGAACCGCAGCGCGTGGTGCCACGCGGCGCCTGGCAGGCGGCACGCAGCCTCGGGGACTGGACGCTGGTCGGCTGCACGGTGGCGCCCGGCTTCGAGTTTGCCGGCTTCGAACTCGCCCCGCCCGGCTGGCAGCCAGGCTGACCTCTCCGGCAATCAGCGGCGCGCCAGCAGCGTCGCCACCCCGGCACCGCCGACGATGAGGGCGCAGGCGCCGGCCAGTGCCCAGCTGGCGCTGGCGAAGCCGGTGGCGACCAGCAGCAGCGTCGACAGCACCGGCGCCGCATAGGAAGCGACGCCGAGCAGCCGGATGTCGCCGCGCTTCATGCCGATGTCCCAGGTGTAGAAGGCGATGCCTACCGGCCCGATGCCTAATGCCGCGATCGCCAGCCACTCCGTCGTGCCCGACGGCCAGATCGACGGCTCGAAGAGGAGATGACACGGCACCGACAGCGCCGCCGTCGCCAGGCAGAAGCCGGCCACCGCCTCGGTCGGCACCGTGGCGAAGCGGCGTGCCAGCACCGAATAGCTCGACCAGATCACCGCGCACAGCGCCGCCGCCGCATAGCCGGGCAGATAGGCCGGCGAGAAGCCGAGGCCGCCGGCACGCGCGCCGAGCAGCAGGATAGTGCCGGCCAGCCCCATCAGCGCGCCGACGACATGGGCGGGCCGCAGCCGCTCGCCGGGCAGAGCTGCCGACATCAGCACGATCAGCAGCGGCCAGAGATAGGCGATCAGGCCCGCCTCGGCCGGCGGCGCCAGCTTCAGCGCCGAGAAATAGAAGAAATGATAGCCGAACAGCCCGCCGACGCCGTGCAGCCACACCGGCCAGGGTTGGCGCAGCGCCGACAGCCCGACGCCCCGCGCCATGGCCGCGACCAGCCCGACCGTGCCGCCGATCGCGAAGGTGAGCGCGGTAAGCAGGAAGGGCGGCACCGCACCCGTCGCCGAGGTCGCGAGCGCCAGCGTCGCCCAGAGCAGGATGGCGGACAGGCCGATGAGCGTGGCGGCGGAGCGCGAAATCGAAGCGGACGACATCGGAGCGGACGAACTCAAAGCGGATATGGGGTCACCTGAGGCGGGAACCTCTTATGACCGCCGTCCACCGCGCCGCCAAGCCCTTCCTTCCGAGGCCCTACCGGAGCGGGCGCCCCCTCCCCCCACTCCACCGGATTGAGACGACGGAAATGGACCTCGGGGTCCTTCGCACAGGTTCGCGACAGCCCCTGGCGGCAAGGTCGCGGCGCTGCATGTCGCCCGTTCCGTCCTCGCCTCCGGCGCGCGCATTCAGCGCCGTGCCGGCGTCGGCATCGCCCGAACGGCGCTCAGCGTCGACGAGGCGTCGCGGTTCGTCCACGCCAATGATCCACCATCTTCGCCAAGCCCGAAATCGACGCCGACGAATAGGAGGCGGATGGCCGAAACGGCGCTAGCGCCCGCCCCAAGAGCGAACTCAGCACCGCCACCGACAAGATCCTGAAACGCAGGACCGAATGAACCTCACCGGCTCAGATCATGTATTGGCCGCCATTGACGGTCAGCGTAGAGCCGGTGATGAAGCCCGCCTCGTCCGCCGCGAGGAATACCACGCAGCGGGCGATCTCTTCCGGCTCGCCGAGGCGACCGAGCGGGATCTGCGGCAGCACCTTCTTCTCGATCACCTCCCGCGGCACCGCCTTCACCATCTCGGTGGCGATGTAGCCGGGGCAGATTGCGTTCACCGTCACGCCCTTATTGGCGTTTTCCTGCGCCAGCGCCTTGGTGAAGCCGAGGTCGCCGGACTTGGCGGCGGCATAGTTGGTCTGCCCCATCTGGCCCTTCTGGCCATTGATGGAGGAGATGTTGACGATGCGCCCGAAATTGCGCTCGCGCATGCCCTCGATGACCTGCCGGGACATGTTGAACAGCGAGTTGAGGTTGGTATTGATCACCGCGTACCACTGCTCCGCCGTCATCTTATGCAGCATGCCGTCGCGGGTGATGCCGGCATTGTTGACCAGCACGTCGACCGGGCCGACTTCGGCGACCACCCTGGCGACACCGGCCTTGCAGGCCTCGAAATCCGACACATCCCACTTGAAGGCCGGAATGCCGGTCGCGGCGGTGAAGGCAGCCGCCGCCTCCTCGTTGCCGGCATAATTGGCGGCGACCTTGTAACCGGCCGCCTTCAGGGCCTCGCACACCGACGCCCCGATTCCCCGGGTACCGCCGGTGACCAACGCAACGCGACTCATCTGACTTCCCCTCTCGGTTTCCGTCCCGGAACCTGCGACGGCTTTTACGTCGTTTTTATCGATCGACAAGGCGCCCGCACGCCTGCCCGATCGTCATTTCCGCATGGCTCGCTCGTTGCGTTCCACAGCAGGCGACCGGCGGCGGGGGTACGCCGCCGGCAAGCGAGCGTCAGTCGCGCTCGATGCACATGGCGATGCCCATGCCGCCGCCGATGCACAGCGTGGCGAGGGCCTTCTTGGCGTCGCGCTTCTGCATTTCGTAGAGTAGCGTGGTGAGGATGCGCGCGCCGGAGGCGCCGATCGGGTGGCCGATGGCGATGGCGCCGCCATTGACGTTCACCTTCGAGGTGTCCCAGCCGAGGTCCTTGTTCACCGCGCAGGCCTGGGCGGCGAAGGCCTCGTTGGCCTCGACGAGGTCGAGATCGGCCACCGTCCAGCCGGCCTTTTCCAGCGCCCGGCGCGACGCCGGGATCGGACCCGAGCCCATGATCGCCGGATCGACGCCGGCCTGCGCCCAGGAGACGATGCGCCCGATCGGCTTGGCGCCGCGCGCCGCGGCGGTCTCGGCGCTCATCAGCACGATGGCGGCGGCGCCGTCATTGATGCCCGAGGCGTTGCCGGCGGTGACGGTACCGTCCTTGGAGAAGGCCGGGCGCAGCTTGGTCATCGAATCGATGGTGGCGCCGTGGCGCGGATATTCGTCGTCCGCCACCACGATGTCGCCCTTGCGGGTGGAGATGGTGACGGGAATGATCTCGTCCTTGAAGCGTCCCGCTTTCTGCGCCGCCTCGGCCTTGTTCTGCGAGGCGACGGCGAACTCGTCCTGCTGCTCGCGCGTGATCTGCCACTGGCGCGCCACGTTCTCGGCGGTGGTACCCATGTGGTAGCCGTTGAAGGCGTCCCACAGGCCGTCCTTGATCATGGTGTCGACCATCTCCAGGCTGCCCATCTTGGTGCCGTTGCGCAGATTGGCGCAATGCGGGGCCTGGCTCATCGATTCCTGGCCACCGGCGACGACGATGTCGCTGTCGCCATTGGCGATCGCCTGGAAGCCGAGCGCCACCGCCCGCAGGCCCGAGCCGCAGAGTTGGTTCACGCCCCAGGCCGGGCTCTCCACCGGAATGCCGGCGGCCACCGAGGCCTGGCGGGCCGGGTTCTGGCCGGCGCCGGCGGTGAGGATCTGGCCCATGATGGTCTCGCTCACCTCGCCGGGCGCGACACCGGCTCGCTCCAGCGCCGCGGTGATCGCGATCTTGCCGAGTTCATGCGCCGGCAGGGAGGAGAGCGCACCGTTGAACGCGCCCACGGGCGTGCGCGCGGCGCCGACGATGACGATGCCATCCTTCATGTGTGACGTCCTCCGATAGAGATGCAGATTTGGCGCAGGCGGATGTCCCGCGCGGGGCTGGAACGAGTGTAGGGTTATCGTGGTGACGTCGTATGACGCATGTCAATGGTCCGCCCCAGGGCCATCCCTATTATACCAGGCGTCGCAGGGGGTGCTCTCCACCGATAATCCTGTAGCCCTCAGTTCGGAAACGCCCTAGAGTTTTCAAGGGGAAACCAACAAGGCAAGCGGATCCTATGGCCAAGTCCAACGAACCCGTAACCATCAAGAAGTACGCCAACCGCCGGCTCTACAACACCGGCACGAGCACCTATGTCACGCTCGAAGATCTGGCCCTGATGGTGAAGAACGGCGAGGATTTCGTCGTCTACGACGCCAAGTCCGGCGAGGACATCACCCATTCCGTGCTGACCCAGATCATCTTCGAGCAGGAAGGTAAGGGCCAGAATCTGCTCCCCATCAACTTCCTGCGCCAGATCATCCGCTTCTATGGCGACAGCATGCAGATGCTGGTGCCTCGATACCTTGACATGTCGATCGAGAACTTCACCCGCGACCAGGAAAAGTTCCGCGAGCAATTCGCCAAGACCTTCGGCGTGGGCGGTTTCCCCACTGGCGGCTTCGGTGCCATGGAAGAACAGGTGCGGCGCAACATCGACATCTTCGACCGCACCTTCAAGATGTTCCTGCCCAATGCCCGCGAGGAGGCCACCCCCGCCGCCCCGGCGACCAAGACCGACGATTTCGACGAGCTGAAGCGGCAGGTCGCCGAGATGCAGAAGCGCCTCGACCGCATCGGCGACGCCGACCCCAAGAAATAAGCCGAAGGAAATAGACCGGGCGCTGACCGAGCGCCCGGAAGCGGCGAGTTCAGCCGCGCAAGGGCTGCGGGGCGGCAAGGCCGATCAGTTCGCCCTGCAGATAGGTGCAGCCCCATTCGTCGAGCCGGCCGGCCGTCGGCTCGTCGAGAACCCATTCGGCGACCGTGCTCAGCCCGATATTGGCGGCGAGCTCAATCAGCGACCGCACGAAATGCCGATCGGGCTCCGATTGCATCAGCCCGCTGACGAAACTGCCGTCGATCTTCAATATGTCGACGCTGAGTTCGCGCAGGCTGCGGAACGAGGTGTAGCCGACACCGAAATCATCGATCGCCACCCGGCAGCCGAGCCCATGCAACCAGTCGATTCGACGTCGGACATGGTCGATGTCAACAAGCCGCGCGCTCTCGGTGATCTCGACGATCAGGCGCCGGCACAACCCGTCACCGGCATGGCTGTCCATCAGCGCGATCCAGGCGCCATCGTCGAGATTGCCCGGTGAGACGTTGACCGACAGCGTCAGTTGCGGATCGTCGGCCAGCGCCGCGAAGGCGAGTTGCAGCGTCCGGCGGTCGATCAGTCCGGTCAGCCCGAAACGCTCGGCGGCGGGAATCACCGCCGCGCCATCGAGCACATAGCCGTCACGCCCGCGCACCCGGACCAACGCCTCGTGAAAGGCGATGACGCGGTCGCGAGACAGCGCCACCGGTTGATAGGCGAGGCTCACCCGGCCTTCGTCGAGGGCCCGGACGATGTTGTCGGCGAACAGGAGATTGCCGCGGTGCTCCACCGCGCGGTCGAAAGCCGGCTGGAAAATGGCGAAGCTGCCCCGGCTGCCGTGACGCGCTTGATACAGCGCATCCTGGGCGCAGCGGAACACGTCGTCGGGTGTCGCCGCCTGCTGCGGCGCCGTCAGCGCCCCGGCGGTGACCGCCGCGGCGAGCGCCCCGCGCTCGGTGCGCGGCGGACGCGCATTCACCGCATCGACGATGGCACGGACACGATCGGCGAGGTCCTCGTCCCGGCGCAACCGCAGCAGCAGGCCGAAACTGCCGACTGAGAACCGGCCCATGGCCTCGTCTTCCGCCAACTCGGCCCGAAGACGGCGACGGAAGATCTCGATCACCTCGTCGACGACGGCGAATCCATAGATGTCGTTCAGGCGAGCCAGATCGTCGATACCGACCAGCACCACGCCGAATCCGTCGCCGCGCATGCCGGCGGTGTCGAGCCAGTCCTTCACCAGCATGGCCAGCGGCCGCCGGCCGGAGCCGGCATTGGGCAGCACATGGGCGGTTGCCGGCGCGGCCTGGAGCACACCTGCCGCTCCATCGAGCGCGATCAGGCCGAGGACCCGCCCTACCCGTCCCTCGGCATCGAAATGGCAGACCCCGCGATCGATCAGATGCAGGTCGCGGGGCCCCTCATGGCCCCCCACCCGAATGCTGTAGCGTATGTGGAACTGCTGGGATTCGCCGGCCAGCCCGGCGGAAAGGCAGGCCTCCACCGCTTCGGCGCGCCCACGCCCGCCACCGGGTAGGATGCGCGCCGCATAGGAACGGCCGCTGGCAAGCTCGCGCACGACATCGGCTCCCAGAAGAGCCGCGGCCGATGGGCTCCATTGCAGGCGGTCATCGGCGAGACACCATTCATAGGCCACGCTCGCGGCAGTCTCGAAGCGACGCATGATGTCATTCAGCGAGGCCATGTCGCTGAGATCCGGCACGGTTGCACCCGCCGCGTCAGACACCAACACCGCCGCTCCCATCATCCGCCGCTCGCCCCTCGACCCCGGCCCTCGCGCGCAAAAGCCCGTACTCCGCCCGCGCCCGACTCGGCGAGGCAGCGAATGGCTTTTGAAGGAGTGAACGATGCGCCAGCCTCCGGGGCGGCGCAAGCCGAGACAGCGGGAGCACGACAAAAAGCGCGGCCAATGACGGCCGCGCTTTTCGAATTCTCACATGATGGTCGGCAGGGCGGGAAACGCCGCCCGGCACTCAGGCCTCAGCCTTGACCTTCAGCACCTGCCGGCCCTTGTACATGCCAGTCTTGAGGTCGAGGTGGTGCGGACGGCGCAGCTCGCCGGAATCCTTGTCCTCGATATAGGTCGGCTTGGCGAGGGCATCGGCCGAGCGGCGCATGCCGCGACGCGACGGGCTGGTTTTCTTCTTCGGAACGGCCATTGTCTCAACTCCTGTGCCGGCGGTCCTGTCTTGGCTTGCCTCGGGGTCTCCGAGGGCGCCGGCGCCGGGTAGCTCGTATTTCGAGTGGCGGCTTATACAGACTCATGCGCGCGAGTGAAAGGGGGGCGGCCCCGAAACTGCAACTTGCAGGCCAAGCTTTTCAAGCCGTCGCCGAGACACCGCTACAATCCGAGGCATTGGGTGAGCTCAGCCCCCTCGCGCGGCAGCCGCGCCTGCAGCCGTGAGGCGAGGCGCGACAGGCCGGGGCCGGGCTTGGCCGCGTCGCGTCGATGCGGATTCGGCAGCATGACCGCCAGCAGCGCCGCCTGGCGCGAACTGAGCCGCGCCGCCGGAAGATTGAAGGCTCGCTGGGCCGCCGCCTCGGCACCGAACTCGCCGTTCGGTCCCCATTCGGCGATGTTGAGATAGATCTCGATCTGCCGCCGCTTGCTCATGATGACGTTGAGATAGAGCGCCAGCGACATCTCCAGCCCCTTACGGATGAAACTGCGCCCGTTCCACAGGAACAGGTTCTTGGCGAGCTGCATCGTGATCGTCGAGGCGCCCCGCGCCGGCTCGCCGTCCTCCGCCGTGTCCATCACATTCTGCAGTTCGACGAGGTCGATGCCGTTGTGCTGACAGAAGCGGGCATCCTCGGAGGCCAGCACGCTACGCACCAGCACCGGTGCGATCGCATCGAGAGGCACCCAGCTCCGTTCCACGCGCTCGCCGGTCACCCACCGGGCCAGCATCAGGGTGGAGGCGGGGTTCACCACCGTATAGACGAGACCCATCACCAATGGCGCCAGGACGACGACGAGCGCCGCCTTCCAGATCCACGATGCCAGTCCGCGCATCCCCGCTCCCTTTACCTGCCGCTCGAAACCTAGAACCCTTTGCGACGGGAGGAAACCTCTGAACGGCAGGAAAGTGCCTTAGATTCAATAGGCTGGAACACGCCCCCTCCCCTGATCGACATCACGGCACCAACGGCCGGCGGCACGTTTGCCCTGAGGCGGCGGCCCGCCGCGGCCCGTACCGCTTGACCGCGCCCTCCGGCTCGGGCACGCAACCCGACATCAGCCGGATGCGCCTCATGACCGAAATCGACCGCCCCGCCGAAACGCTTCCCGACGCCCTCTCCCGCTGCGCCGACGCGGTCGCCGCCGCGCTGGAGCAGGCGATCGCCCGCGCGCAGCCGGTCAGCGACCGACTCAGCCGGGCGATGCGCCACGCGGCCCTGGCCGGCGGCAAGCGGCTCCGACCTTTCCTCGTGGTCGAAAGTGCGGCTCTGTTCGGCGTGCCGATGGAGCGGGCCTTGCCGGCCGCGATCGCGCTTGAATGCGTCCACTGCTATTCGCTGGCACATGACGACCTGCCGGCCATGGACGACGACGATCTGCGCCGTGGTCAGCCGACCGTCCACCGCGCCTATGACGAGGCGACCGCCATCCTTGCTGGCGACGGCCTGCTCACCCTCGCCTTCGAGATCCTCGCCGAGCCGACTACCGATCCGGACCCGGCGGTGCGAATCGCCCTGGTGGCGTCGCTTGCTCGGGCCGCCGGTGGCGAGGGCATGGTCGGCGGCCAGATGCTGGACCTTGCCGCCGAAGGCCGCTTCGCCGATGCCGGCCGCCCGGCCCCCGACCTCGCCGGCGTCGCCCGGCTTCAGGAGCTGAAGACCGGCGCATTGCTACGCCATGCCTGCGAAGCCGGCGCCCTCATCGGCCGCGCCGCGCCTCCCGAGATGGCACAGCTGAACACCTATTCGCGGGTTATCGGCCGCGCCTTCCAGATCGCCGACGACCTGCTCGACGTCGAGGGCGACGCCGCCGCCGTCGGCAAGGCCGTCGGCAAGGACAGTGCCGCCGGCAAGGCCACCTTCGTCGAGCTGCTCGGCGTCGCGGGGGCGCGGGCCGAGCTCGACAGGCTGGTCGGAGAGGCTCACGCGGCGCTCGCTGGTTTCGGCACGCGAGCCACACTTCTCCAGGAAGCGGCACGTTTCATCGCCGAAAGGCGGAATTAATCCTTCCCCCATCTCGACGCGCGCCCAGCTTGTCTCCATCTTGAGGGTGACGTAAGCGTCGCCATGCGATGCTGGATGCGTCGCCCGGAGGTTCACATGCGTTTCGTCCCGCTCGCTCTCGCCCTGGCCGTGGCCGGCTCTGCCCTCGCGGTGCTGCCCGCCGCCGCGCAGGATTCGACCCGCCTCACCATTCGCAAGCTGCCGGAGCGCTCCTATCTCGACCCCGGCCCGAATGTGCGACCCGGCACCAGCCGCGACCTCAACTATGTCGGGCTGAACAATTTCCGCTTCCCGAGCTACGGCACCGACAGCACCATCACCGGCACCCGCTGGCCGCTGCCCGGCCCCTACGAACTGCCGCGCTGAACCGGACCGCCTCGCGGAGCGCGTGAGGCTTCCAGTCTTTCGGGTCGAAACATAAAAGCCCGGCCGTCATGTTCGACGGCCGGGCTTTTGTTTGTCGGCGGCGATTCGTTCAGCCGATGGCCAGCTCGGCGAGAACCGCGTCGCCCATGCCCTCGGTACCGACCACGGTCGCACCTTCCGACTTGATGTCGTTGGTACGGTAGCCCTTGGCCAGCACGCCAGCGATCGCCTTCTCGATGCGATCGGCGACATCGCCCTGGCCGAAGGAATAGCGCAGCGCCATGGCAAGCGAGCCGATCATGGCGATCGGATTGGCGAGGCCCTTGCCGGCGATGTCCGGCGCGGCGCCATGCACCGGCTCGTAGAGCGCGCGACGCTTGCCGGTCAGCTCCTCCACGGCGCCGAGCGAGGCGGAGGGCAGCATGCCGAGCGAGCCAGTGAGCATCGCCGCCACGTCGGAGAGGATGTCGCCGAACAGGTTATCGGTCACCAACACGTCGAACTGCTTGGGCGCGCGCACCAGCTGCATGGCGCAGCTGTCCGCCAGTTGGTGCTCCAGCGACACGTCGGCATAATCGGCGCCGTGTACCTCGCTGACCACCTGCTTCCACAGCACGCCGGTCTTCATCACATTGTGCTTCTCGGCAGAGACCACCCTGTTCCGGCGGGTGCGGGCCAGCTCGAAGGCGACGCGGGCGATGCGCTCGATCTCGTAGGATTCATAGACCTGGGTATCGACACCGCGCTTCTGGCCGTCGGCAAGGTCGGTGATGGTCTTGGGCTCGCCGAAATAGACGCCGCCGGTGAGCTCGCGCACGATCAGGATGTCGAGGCCCTCGACCAGCTCGCGCTTGAGGCTGGAGGCGTCGGCGAGCGCGGGATAGCACAGCGCCGGGCGCAGATTGGCGAACAGCTGCAGGTCCTTGCGCAGCCGCAGCAGGCCGGCTTCCGGACGCGCCTCATAGGGGACGTTGGCCCATTTCGGACCACCGACCGCGCCGAGCAGGATCGCGTCGGCGGCGAAGGCGCGCTTCATCGCCTCCTCGGAGATCGGCAGGCCGCACTGGTCATAGGCGGCGCCCCCGACGAGGTCCTCCTCGATGGCGAAAGAGGCGAGCCCCTGCTGCTCAAGGAAGGCGAGCACCCGCTTCACCTGCGCCATCACTTCGGTGCCGATGCCGTCGCCGGGGAGGAGGAGAAGCTTGTGGGTGGCCATGTGGGTCTCTCGCCTGCTGTGCTGGGGCTGAATTCTTGGGCGAGCGAGTGCTAATGGCTGGCGTCGCGGCTGGCAAGCGCGACGCAACGGCAGGCACTGGACGAGCCGGGTGATCCCGCTAACAAGTGTGGCCGGGACATGCCCGGCCACAAGTTTGGAGCGCCAGGGGTCCGCTGGCGCGGCGGTCCTCGCAAGGACCGCGGGGGAACCCGTCAGATCGAATTCTTCGACATCTCGCCGGCGATGAAGTCGGCCTGCCGGATCGCCAGCGCCACGATGGTCAGCGTCGGGTTCTCCGCGCCGCCGGTGGTGAATTGGCTGCCATCCGAAACGAAGAGATTCGGGACGTCATGCGTTTGGCCGTGCTTGTTGACGACGCCATCGCGCGGCTTCTCGCTCATCCGGTTGGTGCCGAGATTATGCGTCGAGGGATAGGGCGGTGTCGGCATCGTCCGCACCGCGCCGACCGACTCGTACATCGCCGAACCCTGCTTGTAGGCGTGGTTGCGCATGGCGATGTCGTTGGGGTGGTCGTCGAAATGCACGTCGGCCACCGGAAGGCCGTTCTTATCCTTCACGTCGGTGTTGAGCGTGACGCGGTTGGTCTCCTGCGGCATGTCCTCGCCGACGATCCACAACCCGGCCATGTTGACGTAGCCGTCCATCGCCGAGGAGAAGGAGCGGCCCCAGCCGCCAGGATCGAGGAAGGCGGCCATGAAGGGCAAGCCGAGCGACAGCGTCTCCATCTCGTAGCCGCCGACAAAGCCGCGCTTGGTATTGAGCGGCGCCTCATCGCGCACGATGCCGGCCATGGTGGTGCCGCGATACATGTGCACCGGCTTCTCGAAGATGCCGTACACCGAGCCGGTCATGTGACGCATGTAGTTGCGCCCCACCTGGCCGGAGGAGTTGGCGAGCCCGTCCGGAAACATGTTGCTGGCCGAGTTCAGCAGTAGGCGCGGGCTCTCGATGGAGTTGCCGGCCACCGCGACGATGCGGGCCTTCTGGCGCTGGGTCTTGCCGTCCTTGTCGACATAGACGACGCCGGTCGCCTTGCCGGTGGCGTCGTGCTCGATCTTCAGCACCATCGATTCCGGCCGTACCTCAAGATTGCCGGTGTCCTCGCCGCGCGGGATCTCGGCGATCAGCGTCGACCATTTGGCGCCCGACTTGCAGCCCTGGAAGCAGAAGCCGATCTGCTGGCAGGAGCCGCGATCATGGCGCGGCTGGCTGTTGATCGCCATGCGCCCGGTCGACACCTCGGTGTAGCCGATCTTCTTCGCCCCAGCCTCGAACACCTTGAAATTGTTGTTGCCGGGGAGGCCGGGAATGCCGTTGGTGCGCGTCACCCCCATCTTGTCCTCGGCCTTGGCGTAGTAGGGCTCGAGCTCGGCCAGCGTGATCGGCCAGTCGAGCAGGTTCGCCCCGTCGAGATCGCCATAGGTTGAGCGGGTCCTGAACTCGTGCTCCTGGAAGCGCAGCGAGGCGCCGGCCCAATGCACCGTCGAGCCGCCGACCGACTTGACGATCCAGGCCGGCAGATTGGGGAAGTTCTTGTGCACGCGCCACGAGCCGGAAGTGGTGCGCATGTCGGTCCAGGCGAGCTGGGCGAAGCTCTCCCACTCGTTATTGATGAAATCCTCCATATTGTGCCGCTTGCCGGCCTCGAGGATCACCACCTTGACGCCCTTGAGGGCGAGCTCGGTACCGAGCGTGCCGCCGCCGGCGCCGGAGCCGACGATGACGACCACGGAATCGTCGTTCAGATCGAAGGGTGCGGTCATGTTCGTTCCCTCCCTCACAACCAGCTGATGTCGCTGAAGCCGCGATCGATGTAGCCGCCCTTGTCGGCCGAGGAGCCCTCATAGCCGAACACCGGCCAGACCTCCTCCTGGTTGTAGAGGCCGACCACCAGGCCGCCCTGCACCTTCTGGAAGAAGGCGCTCTCCTCGATCTCGCGCAGGATGGCGACGCGCTGGTCCTCCCAGCCGAGATCGGCATAGGCGACGCCGTGCCGCGCCTTGGCGAGAGTATCGAGGGTGATCACCCCCTCCTCCACCAGCGCCTTCAGCGCCGGATCGGTGGCGGCACCGGTCTCGTAGGGCTTCATGGCGACGGCGTAGAAGCGGTCGGCCAGCTTGTCATGCGGATAGACGTCGCGCGCCATCACGATCAGCGTTCGCATGGTCTCGGGCTTCAGCGTGGTGACCTCGAGCCCCCATGCCTCGCGCGGATTGATCACCGCGAGGCCGGAGATCATCAGCGCGCCGGTGGCGCCCATCATGCCCAGAATGCTTCGGCGCGAGGGGCCGTTCGAGGGGCTCCGCGAAGGGCTCCGCCTGTCGATCAATGTCGTCATCCTTTCCTCCTGGTTGTTCGTTTTCTTGTTGTCGGCAGATATCGCCGGGACTTTCGAAGACGTTGGCGCGTCTTTCGGGCCGGGTGTGGATGAGGCTGCATCGACCGGACGCGAAGCCCGGCCGACGGGGGCGTCAGCGGTAGCGACCGTGCTTCTGGAGAACCTCGATCTTGTAGCCGTCGGGATCGGTGACGAAGAAGAACTTCGCCAGCAGCGCGCCGTCGCGGAAGAATTCCTTCACCGGGTTGGGCTTGAGGCCGAGGCCCTCGAAGCGCGCATGCTCGGCGTCGAGATCATCCACGGCGAAGGCGATGTGGCCGTAGCCGTCACCCAGCGCATAGGGCTCGGTGCGGTCATGATTGATGGTGAGCTCGACCTCGAAATCGGCCTCGGCATTGCGCAGATAGACAAGGGTGAAACCGTCGAAGCCGAAGCGATCGGCGACGCCGAGGCCGAAGGCCTTGGCGTAGAAATCGACGGAGCGCGCCTCGTCGAGCACGCGGATCATGGAATGAATGGCCTTGGCCACCTGAAGACACCTCCGAAACGGCGATCATCGCCTGATGGGAGGATGCTAGGCTTCGGTCGGGGACAGTGGTGGTAGACCACTAACACATCGCCACGACGTGTTTTACAGGCGAGGCTCTTGCCCTCGCGCGGCGACAAACACCGCCGCGCCCGTCGCGGCTGGGCTATTCGGCGGCTTCCAGATGCAGGGCGCTCGGGCAGGCATAGCGCGAGCGGGCGGACTTGGGCGCGCCGCGCACCTCGTCGAGATAGATCAGGCAGGAGCAACGCAGCAGCGAGGCGAAATTGCGCACCTCGCCATGCAGTTCCAGCACCTCGTCATGCAGCTTGGTGACGAATTTGCCCAGGCTAATGCCCTGATGCGCCGCCACCTGCTCCAGAATCGCCCAGAACGCCGCCTCCAGCCGAATCGAGGTGGAATGGCCGCCGATCCGCATCGAGCGGGTCTGGAACTCATAGGTTTCGGGGTCTTGGCCGGCAAAAATCTGGCACATGGAGCGTCTCCCGGAACACGTTCTGATTTTGAACGATTCCACTCCGGGAGCGCCCGGCTGTAAAGGCGAAAATACCCCTCAGATCGAGCGGCGCGCCGTTACCTCGATCTCGATCTTCATTTCCGGCTTCAGCAGCCCGGCGACGATCAGCGTCGCCGCCGGCCGCACGGTGCCGAAATACTGGCCGAAAATCGGGAAGACGATGTCGGCATATTCCGGCCGGGTGATGATGTAGCGCACCCGCACCACATCGGAGAGCGCGGCATCGGCTTCCTTCAGCGTCGCGGCGATGTTGCGGAAGCAGCCATGCGCCTGCTCCTCCACGCTCTCCGGCAGCGTCATGGTGGCGTAGTCGTAGCCGGTGGTGCCGGAGACGAAGATGTCGTTCCCGTCGACCACCGCCCGCGAATAGCCGGCCTCGGTCTCGAAGGGGGAACCGGTGGAGATCAGGCGGCGCATGGCGGAGCTCCGAGAAGCGGCGCGGCCGGACCGGCCACGCCTTCCTTCTTACCGCCCGCGCGGCCGCAGCTGAACCGGGCGGGCGGCAAAAAGCCGTGGATGCCCGGCGAAGACCGGGCGATCGCGCCAGAGCGCCGCTAGCGCCGACCTCACGCCCAGGGGCGGTCGGCGGCGAGCTTCGCCTCGTAGTCGTGGATCTTGTCCGCCTTCACCTGGGTGAGGCCGATATCGTCGAGGCCGTTCAGCAGGCAATGCTTGCGGAACGGATCGACCTCGAAGGTGATCGAGCCGCCGTCCGGCCCGGTGATGGTCTGGCTCTCCAGATCCACCGTGACGATGGCATTGGCGCCGCGCGAGGCGTCGTCGAACAGGGCGTCGAGCTGCTCGGGCGTCACCTTGATCGGCAGGATGCCGTTCTTGAAGCAGTTATTGTAGAAGATGTCGGCGAAGCTGGTGGAGATCACGCAGCGTATGCCGTGGTCGAGCAGCGCCCAGGGCGCGTGCTCGCGCGAGGAGCCGCAGCCGAAATTATCGCCCGCCACCAGGATCGAGGCCTTCTTGTAGGCCGGCTTGTTGAGCACGAAATCCGGGTTGTCCGAACCGTCCTCCAGATAGCGCAGCTCGGAGAACAGCCCCTTGCCGAGGCCCGTGCGCTTGATCGTCTTCAGGTACTGCTTGGGGATGATCATGTCGGTGTCGACATTGACCAGCGGCAGCGGCGCCGCGACCCCGGTCAGGGTGGTGAACTTGTCCATGCTCGTCTCCTGCGCGCCGGTGCGGCGGCGCCGTGATGGTGCGTGAGGGCCGCCGCCCTCAACCTGCCTCGTCCTCAAGCCGCTCCATGTCGTCGTCGGAGAGGCCGAAATGGTGGCCGATCTCGTGGATCAGCACATGGGTCACGATCTTACCCAGCGTCTCGTCGTGCTCGGCCCAATAGTCGAGGATGGGTCGGCGGTAGAGCCAGATCATGTTGGGCATGGCGAAAGGCGCGCTCTCGTAATGCTGCGCCAGCCCCACGCCCTGGAACAGACCGAGGAGATCGAACGGCGTCTCCGCCTCCATCTCCTCGAGGACCTCGTCGGTGGGGAAATCCGTCACCTGGATGACGAGATTGCCGCACAGGTCACGGAAGCGCTTGGGCAGCCGCGCATAGGCGGCCTCCGCCATCACTTCCAGCATGGCCAGCGTCGGCGCCTTCACCGGCCGCCAGGCCATCGGGTCTTCTGCCAGCATGTTCACGGATCGGGCCTCAGCGCAGATAGGTCACGATGAGATACGCCGCGAGCCCGAGCCCGCAGGCGATGGCGAGGCCCCGCCCGATGCGCCGGCCCCAGATTTCGACGGCGTCGTCCTCCGGGGGATCGGCATAGGGGTGCGGAGCCATCGCCGCCGTCCTCAGCCCGCGTAGCGCCAGTTGCGCACGTCGACGAAGCGGCCGGCGATCGCCGCCGCCGCCGCCATCGCCGGCGAAACGAGGTGGGTGCGGCCCTTGAAGCCCTGCCGGCCCTCGAAATTGCGGTTCGAGGTGGAGGCGCAGCGCTCCTCCGGGCCGAGCTTGTCGGCGTTCATCGCGAGGCACATCGAGCAGCCCGGCTCGCGCCAGTCGAAGCCCGCCGCCTTGAAGATCGCGTCGAGCCCCTCAGCCTCGGCCTGCTCCTTCACCAGGCCGGAACCCGGCACGATCATGCCGGCCACGCCCTCGCGCACCGTGTAGCCGGTGACGATCTTGGCGGCGGCGCGCAGGTCCTCGATACGGGCATTGGTGCAGGAGCCGATGAACACCTTGTCGATGGCGATGTCGGTGATCTTCGTGCCGGCGGACAGGCCCATATAGTGGAGCGCCCGCTTCTTCGCCTCGCGCTTGCCCTCGTCCACGATGAGCTCGGGATCGGGCACCAGGCCTTCCACCGAGATCACGTCCTCCGGGCTGGTGCCCCAGGAGACGATCGGCGGCAGCGCCGCGCCGTCGAGCCGCACTTCCTTGTCGAAGAAGGCGCCTTCGTCGGTACGCAGCGTGTCCCAGTAGCGGCGGGCGGCATCCCAGGCGGCGCCCTTGGGCGCGCGCGGACGGCCGTTCACATAGGCATAGGTGGTCTCGTCGGGGGCCACCATGCCGGCGCGGGCACCGCCCTCGATCGACATGTTGCAGACCGTCATCCGGCCTTCCATCGTCAGGTTGCGGAACACCTCGCCGGCATATTCGATGACGAAGCCGGTGCCGCCGGCGGTGCCGGTGGTGCCGATGATGGCGAGCGTCACATCCTTCGCCGTCACGCCGTCGGGCAGCTTGCCGTCGACGGTGACGCGCATGTTCTTGCTCTTCTTCTGGATCAGCGTCTGGGTGGCGAGCACGTGCTCTACCTCCGAGGTGCCGATGCCATGCGCCAGAGCACCGAAGGCGCCATGCGTCGAGGTGTGGCTGTCGCCGCACACGATGGTGGTACCCGGCAGGGTGAAGCCCTGCTCCGGCCCGATCACGTGGACGATGCCCTGCCGCTTGTCGAGCTCGTTGAAGTACTCGATGCCGAAGTCGCGGGTGTTCTCGGCCAGCGTCTCGACCTGCATCCGGCTCTCAGGATCCTCGATGCCGAAGCGCCGGTCGCTGGTCTGCACGTTGTGATCGACCACGGCGAGGGTCTTCTCCGGCGCATGCACCTTGCGGCCAGCGACGCGCAACCCCTCGAAGGCCTGCGGCGAGGTGACCTCATGCACCAGATGGCGGTCGATATAGAGGAGGCAGGTGCCGTCCTCCTGGCGGTCGACGATGTGGTCTTCGAAAATCTTGTCGTACAGGGTGCGGGGAGCGGACATGCTCATCCTCGGCTGCTGGATGCAATTGTAACGGAAGGGTCGAATATCGGCCTGAGGCAGACCAGCGCACGGCCGGGAACGCGAGACGCCGAGTGGCGAGGTTCCGGGCGGCGCTCAGCTAAGGCCAGCGACCGCGCAGGCGGTGAAGCGGCCGAAGAACCGTGCGGGAAGGCGCACATGATCCGGCACCGCGGCAAAACCGATAGTGGTCGGCAGGCGGCGGCGGGCTTCCGGGCGCGCGACATCGCAACCATCCGCGACGGCTCGCGCCATCCGACGTGCGACAATTCCGCTCGTGCCCGACTTCATCATGGAACTGTTCTAGCAACTTTCCGCCGGCTGAACAATGCACCTGCAACGGGTTGTGAGTGCACCGCCGTCAGCAGCCTGCTGATAGTATACAGTATTACAGCAAGCACCCAGCTGAAAGCGGTTGAAATAACCTAACGTCAAATCAATATGACCCTGAACGTCGTGCTCCACCCTTCCCCCGCATGGGGAAGCAACGGCGTGAAGAGGGAACGCCATGGACCTCGCCGCTCTGCGCCCGAGCGATTTCGCCTTGATCGTCGCCTTCGGCGTCATGGCGGTGGCGCTGGAGAGCCGCACCCGCGTTGACCTCGGCGCCATCCGTCCGACCGAGAAGATGGAGAAGGTGGAAACGGCGCTGATCACCTGCCCGATGAAGCGTCAGCCGGACTTCGCCACGGTGATGCAGGCCGCCGTCCTCGGGGACGGCGCGCTGATCGTCGAGCAGCAGACCCGCACCAAGGTGCGCCACATTAAGGATTGCTGACCGGACCGCCGCTGGCACCCGAAGGCTGCGGGGCCGCCGCGCGTCCCGCCTCTCCCCGTGACATCCGCGTGCCCGCCCCCGAGCGACGACAGGCCGCACGTCCGGCCGATGATCGCCAGCCCTCTCACGCCCGCCAGCCGCCGGATCGACGCTAGGCTGATCAGCACCGAGCGGAGCGAAGTTGGCAGGTCGAGGCCAGCAGTGGCCCGCGCCTCCACAGGCGGGGTATCCGAACGACCGCCTCCCCGCCGCGCGTAACAAAAAAGCCGGGGCAAGCCCCGGCTTTTCCGTCTGTTCCGTTTAGCGAAGGATGCGGGTCACTCAGCGGCGACCGGCGCGCCCTTCTTGCCCTTGCCGGCGTTCTTGTCCTGGCGCTCGGCGATACGGGCCGACTTGCCGCGACGGTCGCGCAGGTAATAGAGCTTCGCGCGACGCACCTTGCCGCGGCGGACAACCTTCAGGCTGTCGATGTTCGGCGAATACAGCGGGAACACGCGCTCCACGCCCTCGCCATAGGAAATCTTGCGGACGGTGAAGCTCTCGTTGATGCCGCCGCCGGAACGGGCGATCACAACGCCTTCATAGGCCTGAACGCGCGAGCGCTCGCCTTCCTTCACCTTCACATTGACGATGACGGTATCGCCGGGCTGGAAATCCGGGATTTCCTTGGCGGCGGAAAGCTTCTCGACCTGCTCGGCGTCGAGCTGCCCAATAATGTCGACCATGATATCACCTCTTACGGACCAAGCCGGCCACCGGCCGTCCGCTTCTTGCTGTTTTCAGTTGGAACAGTGATGGCGCGCCCTATACGCCATGTTGGCCGGCTTGTCATGCATTATTCGCAGAACGGCGGATTAGCCTCTTCCGCCGTCGCGCCGCCCGCTTTGCGCCGCCCATAGGTCCGGCCGGCGCTCGCGCGTCGCCGCCTCGGCCTGCTCGCGCCGCCACTTCGCGACCTTGCCGTGATCGCCGCTCGACAGGATGGCCGGGATCTCCAGCCCCTCGAAGCTCTGCGGCCGCGTATATTGCGGATATTCCAGCAGGCCGGCGGAAAAGCTCTCCTCGGTGCCCGACTCCGGATGCCCCATCACGCCGGGCAGCAGCCGCACGCAGGCGTCGAGCAGCACCAGCGCGCCGATCTCGCCGCCAGAGAGCACCACGTCGCCGACGCTGACCTCCTCCAGGCCGCGCGCCGCCACCAGCCGGTCGTCCACGCCCTCGAAGCGGCCGCAGACGATCACGACCCCCTCCCCCGCCGCCAGCTCGCGTACCCGCGCCTGGGTCAGCGGCTTGCCGCGCGGCGTCATGAGGAGGCGCGGCCGGGTGTCACCCTCGGGAGCCGCGGCATCCACCGCCCGCGCCAGCACGTCGACGCGCATCACCATGCCCGGCCCGCCGCCGGCCGGCGTGTCATCGACCGAGCGATGGCGGTCGGTCGCCTGGTCGCGCGGATCGACCGTGTCGAGCGCCCAGCCGCCCTGCCCCAGCGCCCGCCCCGCGAGCGACAGGCCGAGCGGCCCGGGAAACATGTCGGGAAAGATGGTGATGACCGAGGCGCGCCACATGGCGGACTACCCCTCGTCGGCGTCGTCGGGCTTGCGGGTCGCCACGGCCCATTCGCCCGGCTCGACCACCACGCGGCCGCCGGCGATGTCGACCACCGGCACCGTCGCCTTGGTGAAGGGCAGCATCACCGTGCCGCCGGGCTTGCCGTCGTCCTGCGGACGGGCGATCTCGAGAATGTCGCCAGCGCCGAAATCGTGCACCGCCACCACCTTGCCGAAGCTCTCGCCTTCCGCCGTCATGGCGTTAAGGCCGATCAGGTCGGCGTGGTAAAAATCGTCGTCCTCATCCGGCGGCGGCAGATTTTCCCGCGCGACGAACAGGCCCTGATTGGTGAGCGCCTCGGCCGCCTCGCGGCTGTCGACGCCCTTCAGGCGGGCGACGAAATGCTCCTTGGCCGCGCGCATGGCAACGATCTCGAAGCAGCGCTTGCCGGCCTCGTCGGTAAGCGCGCCATAGTCGAACAGCGATTCGGGGTCCTGCGCGAAGACGAACAGGCGCACCTCGCCGCGCACGCCATGTGGCGCGCCGATGCGGGCAAGGAGAACGCGATCGGTCGACATGGGCGATCCCCGGTTGGTCGGCGGCAGATAAGAAACCGGCCACGCCCGTAGCGTGCCCGGCACGGCGGCCGCCGCGCGAGCGCGAACCACCATAAAACTGAATCTCGACCACTCCCTTGGTAAGGGAGCGGTCGAGATTCACCAAAAGCCGGGAGCCGGAAAGGCTCGGCTCACTCGGCCGAAGCGGCAGCGGCCTCGGCGGCCTTGGCGGCAGCGGCGGCGCGCTCCTGGGCCTTCTTGCCGGGCACGGCCTTCTCGGGGTTGTTGCGGGCTTCGCGCTTCACCAGATCCAGCGAATCGAGGAAGCGGGCGACGCGGTCGGTCGGCTGCGCGCCCTTGGCGAGCCAGGCCTTGGCCTTCTCGGTGTCGAGCACGAAGCGGTCGGCGGCGTCCTTCGGCTTCAGCGGATCGAAGGTGCCGATCTTCTCGATGAAGCGGCCATCGCGCGGGGAGCGCGAATCGGCGACGACGATGCGGTAGTAGGGACGCTTCTTGGCGCCACCGCGGGCGAGACGGATCTTCAGGGACATTGGTCTTTCCTTTCAGTCTTCAATTCAGTCTTCAATTTCCGAACCGGCGGCGTGCCGGCGTCGATCTCACTTCTTCTTCGGCGGGAAGCCCGGCAGGCCCGGAAGCCCGCCCGGCTTGTTGCCGAGGCCCGGCATCCCGCCTGGAAGACCGGGAAGGTTGCCGGGGAATTTCGCAGGAAGCCCGCCTCCGCCCAGACCTCCGAGCCCGCCGGGCATCTTCTCGGCGAGCTTGGCGAGGTCTTCGGGCTTCGGCATGCCGCCACCGAGACCGAACATGTTGGCGAGGCCGGCCATCGGTCCGCCGCGCTTGCCGCCGGCCGAGGCACCCATCGCCTTCATCATGTCCGCCATCTGGCGGTGCATCTTCATCAGCTTGTTGACGTCCTCGACCTTGGTGCCGGAACCGGCGGCGATACGCTTGCGGCGCGAGGCGTCGAGCACCTTGGGATTGCGCCGTTCCTTGCGGGTCATCGAATCGATGATCGCCTTCTGGCGGCGGATCACCTTGTCGTCGAGATTGGCGCTGGCCATCTGGTTCTTCAGCTTGCCGATGCCGGGCAGCATGCCCATCAGCCCGCCGAGGCCGCCGAGCTTTTCCATCTGCTCGAGCTGCATGCGCAGGTCTTCCAGATCGAAATTGCCCTTGCGCATCCGCTCGGCGGCGGCCATCGCTTTTTCGGCGTCGATGTTCTCGACCGCCTTCTCGACCAGCGAGACGACGTCGCCCATGCCGAGGATGCGGCCGGCAATGCGGCGGGGATCGAAATCCTCCAGCGCATCCATCTTCTCGCCGGTGCCGACCAGCTTGATCGGCTTGCCGGTGACGGCGCGCATGGAGAGCGCGGCGCCGCCGCGCCCGTCGCCATCGGCGCGGGTCAGCACGATACCGGTCAGCCCGACGCGGGCATCGAAGGCCTTGGCGGTGTTCACCGCGTCCTGGCCGGTGAGGCTATCGGCGACCAGCAGCACTTCGTGCGGGTTGGTCGCGGCCTTCACCTCGGCCACTTCCGCCATCAGCGCCTCGTCGAGGGTGACGCGGCCGGCGGTGTCGAGCATGACGACGTCGAAGCCGCCGAGCCGGGCGGCCTCCATGGCGCGACGGGCGATCTGCACCGCCGACTGGCCGACGACGATCGGCAGCGTGTCGACGCTGACCTGCTTGCCGAGCGTGGCCAGTTGCTCCATCGCCGCCGGGCGGCGGGTATCGAGCGAGGCCATCAGCACCTTGCGGCCGGCACGGTCCTTCAGGCGCTTGGCGATCTTGGCGGTGGAGGTGGTCTTGCCCGAGCCCTGCAGGCCGACCATCAGCACCGGCACCGGCGGGGCGGCCTCGAGGTCGATCGGCTTGGCGTCGGAGCCGAGCATGGCGATGAGCTCGTCATGGACGATCTTCACCACCATCTGGCCGGGGGTGACCGACTTCACCACCTCGGAGCCGACCGCGCGCGTACGCACCTTGTCCGTGAACGAGCGCACCACGTCGAGCGCCACGTCGGCCTCGATCAGCGCCCGGCGCACCTCGCGCATGGCTTCGCCGACGTCGGCCTCGGTGAGGGCGCCGCGCTTCTTAAGCCGGTCGAGTATGCCGCCAAGGCGGTCGCTCAGTGAATCGAACATGCGTTCGGGCTCCATTTTCACGCCGGAGACCACGCAAAGCCGAACGCGCCCGAGGGCGCATCGCGCTGTCGGGCGTGGACCTCCGGCCTCTGGGACCGGGCGGTGGAACGGCTCGCGGATCTTGCGAGAATGTCGGGGTACTAACCGCCGAGTGCGGCAAAGTCAAGGAAAGCGCGGGATCGCGCGCCTGGGGCACCGACTGCCGGCGCCATCAGATCTCCGGCGCCGGCCTACGGCGCCACCAGATAATGCGCGTCCCACTCAGAACGGGGGATCGCCTCGCCGAGCTTGTAGGAGAAGGACTTGATGTCCATCCCGTCATTGGCAGTCTCGCAGCTATAGGACAGGTGGTACCACGTGCTGCCGCTGCGCACCGCCGCGCCCGAGGCGATCAGATGCTGGTCGTGCAGCTTGGTATTGGCGTAGGCGTAGGCCACCATCTCGTCGGGATGCATGCCCTTGTGCTCGCGGCCGATCTCGCCCATGCCGCGCGAATTGCAGCGCTGCTCCACCCGCGCGGCAGGATCCAGCATCAGCATCTGCTCGTCGGTGGTCTTGGCCTGGGCGCCCGCCGGCGGCAGGGCGGCGGAGGCGGCGAGCGCAAGCATGATAAGGGCGACGCGTTTCACGGGGGTCGAATCTCCAGCCTCGAATCGAGGCGCCGTTCAAGCGGGCGGATGTGGCCCGGACATGGCGCGGGACGGGGGTCTCACGACGACGTTACAAGCGGCGACGGGAATGACCGTCGCTCCCCTGATGCCACCATGGACACGGGAGCTCAAGTGGAAGCTGCCAGAGCGTTTCCCCAGTCACCACATGACGTTACGCGATCTTCTGGCCTTCCGCCGCACGGTTTCGCCCGGTTGCCGGGCCCGGCCTGACGGGACGCCGGGCCTCATATTCCGTTCCGTCGCCGCCCGCGGCGGCACCCTCCCCTGGGCACTGTCCCACCTCGATCCGGCCGCCCCTGCGTTCACATCCGCGTTCCGCCGCGTTCCGCCGCACCCTCGCCGTGTTGCCGGGCCGCCCGGGGCAGATTAGAACCGCGCCATGGCGCTGATGGATCTTGCGAACCCCACCCGTTTCCTCGCCCTTTCCGGGCGGGTGCTGCCGTGGCTTGCCGGCGCCGCCGTCGTCACCCTGGCCATCGGCCTCGTGCTCGCCTTCCGGGCACCCGCCGACTACCAGCAGGGTGAGACGGTGCGCATCATGTACATCCATGTGCCCTTCGCCTGGCTCGCCATGCTCGGCTATTCGCTGCTCGCCCTCTCCTCGCTCGGCATCCTGGTCTGGCGCCACCCGCTGGCCGATGTCGCCCACAAGGCGCTCGCCCCTATCGGCGCTTTGTTCGCCTTTCTCTGTCTCGTCACCGGCTCGCTCTGGGGCCGGCCGATGTGGGGCACCTATTGGGTATGGGACGCGCGGCTCACCTCCATGCTGGTACTGCTGCTGCTCTATCTCGGCCTGCTGGCGCTGCGCTCGGCGATCGACGACCCGAACCAGGCCGGCCGCGCCGCCGCCGTGCTGACGCTGGTCGGCTTCATCAACGTGCCGATCGTCAAATTCTCGGTCGACTGGTGGAACACGCTGCACCAGCCGGCCTCGGTGTTCCGCATGGGCGGGCCGAGCATCCATCCGAGCCTGTTGTGGCCGCTCTTCGCCACCGCGCTCGGCTTCACCCTGCTGATGCTGGCGTTGCATCTCGCCGCCATGCGTACCGAGATCCTGCGCCGCCGGCTCCGCGTGCTCGAGGCGCGCACCGCCGCCGACGCCGTGCACGCATAGGGCGAGACCAACCGATGGCCGATACCCACGCCTTCTTCATCGCCGCCGCCTATGGGGCCAGCGCCGTCTCCATCGCGCTGCTGGGCTTGTGGATCCTGTTCGATGGCCGCGCGGTGCGCCGCCAGCTCGCGGCGATGGAAGCGCGCGGCATCCGTCGCCGCTCCAGCCCGGGGACCGGCGATGGCCGATAGCCCGGGCACCGACGCCCGCTCGCCGCTGCGCCGCCGCCTGCTGCTGTTCGTGCCGCTGGTGCTGTTCCTGGCGCTGGCGGCACTGTTCTACGGCCGGCTGTTCTCCGGTGATCCTTCGCGCCTGCCCTCGGCGCTGATCGGCCGCCCTGCCCCGACTCTCGACCTGCCGCCGCTCGAAGGCCTCGCCCGCGACGGCGTCGCGGTGCCCGGCCTGCCCGCCGGCGCGGTCGGCAGGGGGGAGGTGACGGTGCTGAACGTCTTCGCCTCCTGGTGCGTGCCCTGCCGCGACGAGCATCCCCATCTCGTGGAGCTGTCGCGGATGCCCGGCTTCCGCCTCGTCGGCCTCAACTACAAGGACGACGCCGGCAACGCCCGCCGCTTCCTCGGCACCTTCGGCAATCCCTATGCGGCGGTGGGGGTCGATGCGAACGGGCGCGCCGCCATCGAATGGGGCGTCTACGGCGTGCCGGAGACCTTCGTCATCGGCCGCGACGGGCGCATCGCCTACAAATATATCGGCCCCATCGACGCCGAGGGTCTGCGCAACCGTCTGCTGCCGGAAATCGCAAAGGCGATCGCCGCGCCGGCCACGCCTGCCGGCGGCTGAACCCGCCTCCGCTCTCCGCAGCTAGTGGAGCGCTGTCAGCAGCGCCCTATGTTCCGCGATCGGCGGCGTGCCGAGTATCTGCGTGCCGGCAGGGGTGTGGAAGGCGGCATAGGCCCGGCGCCCGTCGGCCTCGAAGAGCGCGCTGATCTTGCCCTGCGCGCAGCTGGCCGGCTTGCACAGCACGTAGATGCTGACGTGGACGCCGTTCAGCGGCACCGGCGCCATCGGCACCCAGACGCCGCGGGCGCCCTTCAACCAGCGGTCGTTCTTCAGCACCGGCGCGATCAGCCGGTTCCAGGTGCTGCGATAGGGTTCGTGGGCGATCAGCTCATAGAGATGCGGCCGGGCGGGCGCCGCCGTCTGTGCCTGCACCGGAGCGACGGCGGATGCCGCCACGAGGACCCACGTCGCCAAGCAGGCCGTCTTCATGAAGATGCCCATCGCGGCCCCGACGCTCTCAGTTCCGCTCGTCCGGCAGGCTCGGCAGCGGCATCACCTCGATCTCGTCCTCGATCAGCGAGCGCACTTCCTCGGAGCTGGCCTCGCCATAGATCGAGCGCTGCTCGACCTCGCCCTCATGCATCTGCCGGGCGAGCGTGGCGAATTCCTCGCCGACATAGTCGGAATTCTTCACCACCTGCTCGCGCACGGCGCGCAGCATGGCACGCAGCGCCTGCTCCTTCTCGGACAGGATGGCGACCTTCTCCGGCACCATGGGCTCGGGTGACGGGGCGGGCGGCGCCTCCTCGTCGCGCTTGCGCGTGCCGGCCCCCAGCGACGGCGCCATCAACGCCTTCTCCACCTTGCTCGAGCCGCAGCTCGGGCAGGTCACCAGCCCGCGCGCCTTCTGCGCGTCATAGGCGGCCGAATCGCGGAACCAACTGTCGAAAGGGTGCTCCTTCTCGCAGCTGAGCGAATAGAGAATCATGCCGCGTCTCCCGCCGGCGCCGGACCGGATGCCGCTAGATGCAGCCGGCCGCTGCCAGGCTCGGACAAAAGCTCGAAGCGCCGCCCGTTCTCCAGCGAGGGAATCCGCCGGCGCGCCGCGCCCACCTCGGACGGGTCGATCATCGCCGCGATGAAGCCCGGCTCGGTGCCCGCCTCGGCGAGAATCCGGCCCCATGGGTCGATGATCAGCGAATGGCCGAAGGTCTCGCGGCCATTCTCGTGCAAGCCGCCCTGCGCCGCCGCCAGCACGAAGGAGCCGGTCTCGATGGCGCGGGCGCGGAGCAGGACGTGCCAATGCGCCTCGCCGGTCGTCTTGGTGAAGGCGGCTGGCACGGTGAGCAGGCCCACGCCTGATTCCGCCAGCGCGCGGAACAGTGCCGGGAAGCGCAGGTCGTAGCAGATGGTCAGGCCGACGCGGATCTCCGGCAGCTCGGCATGCACGGCGATCTCGCCGGGCCGATAGGCTTCGGATTCGCGGTAGACGTCGCCATTGGGCAGGTCGACGTCGAACATATGGATCTTGTCGTAGCGGGCGACGATCGCGCCATCCGGCCCGATCAGGAACGAACGGTTGGCCGCGCGGTGCGAGCCCGCCTTGATCGCCAGCGAGCCGATATGCAGGTGGATGCCGAGCTCCTTGGCGAGCGCGCGGAAGGCGGCAAGCGCCGGGTCGGTCTCCTCCTCGTGCAGATTGGCGAACAGCGCCTGCCGGTTCTCTTCCATGGTGCCGGTCATCTCCGGCGTCTGCACATAGCCCGCCCCGTCGGCCGCCGCCGCGCGGATCAGCGCGGACGCCGCCTCGACATTGGCCGCGACGCTCTTGGCGGTGCGCATCTGCACCAGCGCCGCCTTGAAGGGCGCGCCGAGATGCAGCGGTCGGGAGGTGGCGTCGGCAGCGGAAGCGGTCATGGTCGGAACTCGGTTGGAGGCGAGCTGAGGTCAGGAGGCAAGCAGCGGATCGAGTTCGCCGGCCTCGTCGAGGGCGTAGAGGTCGTCGCAGCCGCCGACATGCTTCCCGTCGATGAAGATCTGCGGCACGCTGGTGCGGCCGCCGGCGCGACCGGACATGGTGGAGCGCATCACCGGATCGCCCGCGACGTTGATCTCGGAGAAGGAGGCGCCCTTGCGCTTCAACAGATCCTTGGCGGCGTGGCAATAAGGGCAGGTATAGGTGGTGTAGATCTCGATCTGCGCCATGGCATTCCTCCCGCAGGCCCGCCCGCTCGCCGCGCGCAGGCCCATCGATCTATGATATGGGCGTCGTCGTTCCGTCAACAACCCGCGCGAACACCAGCACGTCCACCCGTTCCGCCCCGGCGCGCAGCAAAGCCTTGGCGCAGGCGTCGATGGTCGCCCCGGTGGTCAGCACGTCGTCGACCAATACGATGCGTCGCCCCGTCACCTCGCCGCGCGCCGCCTCGGGCACCTCGAAGGCGCCGGCGACGTTGCCGGCCCGCGCCGCTCGGTCGAGGCCGACTTGGGGCGTCGTCGCCCTGGTGCGCGCCAGCCAGCCCGGTCGCATCGGCACCCCGCTGCGCCGCTCGACGCCGAGCGCCAGCAGCGCCGACTGGTTGAAGCGGCGCTTGAACAACCGGCGCGGATGCAGCGGCACCGGCACCAGTGCGTCGGCGCCGCCGGTCAGTTCCGCTCCCGCCCGCGCCATCAGACCGGCCAGCGGATCGGCGAGATCGGTACGGTCGGCATATTTGAGGCCGTGCACCAGGTCGCGCGCCACCTCGCCGAAGCACACCGCCGCCCGCGCCCGTCCATAGGCGGGCGGATGGTCCAGCGCCGCCGCCGACAGCCGGCTCTCGCCCTCGCGCAGCGGCACGCCGAGCCGTTCGCACAGTGGCGCAGAAATGAAATCGAGCCGCCTCCAGCAGCCGGCGCATAGCCCGCCCGGCTCGCTCACGGCGCGCGCGCAGGCCATGCAGGTGGGCGGCAGCGCATAGTCGAGCCCGGCCCGGCCGACGGTGCCGAGCGCGCGCAGCGTCCCGCGCCCCGCCCGCGCCAGAGCGCCGGTGAGCCTGTGGACATGCAAGCGTGCGGGCGCGACCTGCTCCATCCCCCCATCCTAGATGAGTTCGGACGCCGGACGAAGGATGACTGTGAGGAATCCGTTCTTCAACCTGTTGGCGTTGCGGAATTTTCTCCCCACCATTCGCCGGCGGCATCCCCGCGCCCCAGCCGGACGGCGACCACCGTCATCGGAGAACAATATCGCCGAGGCACCGGCCGGCCGTTGGGCCGCCACCGCGGCTCCCGGCCGCGTGCTTTGACCCCGTGCCCGCATCGGCCTATGGCAAGGTCGAGGAGCCTGCCATGCCTGCCCCCGACTCATCCGGCCCCCATCAGATCTTCGATGCCCGCACCCTCGCCGCCCGGCGACGGCGGGCGCTGGCGCTCGGCGCGGAAACCTTCCTGCTCGACCGCGTCGTCGAGGACCTCGCCGACCGACTCGGCGCGGTGAACCGTCAATTCGCGGTCGCCGCCGATCTCGGCACCCCGACCGCCGCCCTCGCCCGGGCACTGTCGGCCGCGCCGATGATCGGCCGGCTCTTCGCCTTCGGCCCGCCGGAGCGCGCCGATAACGACGCCGCCGCCGACATCGAGATGCCGCCTTTCGGCGCCGCCTCGCTCGATCTCGTGGTCTCCGCCCTGGCGCTGCAGACGGTGAACGACCTGCCGGGCGTACTCGCCCAGATCCGCCGCGCGCTGCGGCCGGACGGGCTGCTGCTCGCCTGCCTGTTCGGCGCCGGCACGCTCGCCGAGCTGCGCGAGGCCTTCGCCATCGCCGAGAGCGACACCACCGGCGGCATCTCGCCGCGCGTCGCCCCCTTCGCCGATCTGCGCGACCTCGGCGGCCTCGTCCAGCGCGCCGGCCTCGCCCTGCCGGTCACCGATGTCGACCGGGTAGTGGTGCGCTACGACCACCCGCTGGCGCTGATGAACGATCTGCGCCGCATGGGCGCCGCCAACCCGCTCAGCGACCGCCGGCGGGCGCCGCTGCGCCGCGCGACGCTGGCCCGGCTGTTCGAGGTCTATACCGAGCGCTTCGCCGACCCGGACGGGCGGCTGCGGGCGACTTTCGAGATTGCCTGGATTTCCGGCTGGGCGCCGCATGAGAGCCAGCAGCAGCCGCTGCGCCCCGGCTCCGCCAAGACCCGCCTCGCCGACGTGCTCAAAGCCGCCGAGCACAAATTGCCGGGCTCGGACGCCTAGTCCCGCCCCGGCCCGAGCAAATCGAGCAGCACCGGGACCAGCGGCTCGTCGGCCGGCGGCATCGGGTAGTCGCGCAGCCGGCCCGCCCGCACCCAAGCGAGCTTCTGGCCCTCGCGACCGTGCACCTGGCCTTCCCAGCGCCGGCAGATCCACAAGGGCATCAGCAGCTGGAAGCTTTCATAGGTATGGCTGGCGAAGGTAAGCGGCGCCAGGCATGGCTCCTTCACCACGATGCCGAGTTCCTCGTGGAGCTCGCGGATCAGGCAGTCCTCCGGCCGCTCGCCGGGCTCGACCTTGCCGCCGGGAAACTCCCACAGGCCGGCAAGCTGCTTGCCCTCCGGCCGCTGGGCGAGCAGCACGCGCCCGTCGGCATCGACGAGCGCGCAGGCGGCGACGAGAACGAGCTTCATGGCGCCGACCTCAGGAACGGTAGTCGCCGTTGATGGCGACATATTCCTTGGTGAGATCGCAGGTCATCACCCGGTCGGACGAGTTGCCGAGGCCGATATCGACCTGAATGTCGATGACATCGTTCTTCATGTAGGCCGAGACCTGCGCTTCATCATACGACGGGTCGCGCGCTCCCTCATGGGCGACGCGGATGCCGCCGAACGAGATCGACAGCCGGTCGCGCTCGGCCGGCTCGCCGGCCTTGCCGACCGCCATGACGATGCGGCCCCAATTGGCGTCCTCGCCGGCCACCGCCGTCTTCACCAGCGGCGAATTGGCGATCGACATGGCGATGCGCCGCGCCGAGCGCTTGGAGGTAGCGCCGGTCACCTCGATCTTCACCAGCTTGCGCGCGCCCTCGCCGTCGCGGGCCACCTGCTCGGCGAGGTCGGCCAGCACGGCGGTCAGCACCTTGCGGAACGAGGCCAGCCGCCGGTCGGAACCCTCGGCGATGCGCGGGGCACCGCGCTTTTCCGCCGCGCCGGTGGCGAACAGCATCAGCGTGTCGGAGGTCGAGGTGTCGCCGTCGATGGTCACCGCGTTGAAGCTGTCAGTCACCCCGCGCGACAGCAGCGCCTGCAGCGCTCGCGCATCGATCGGCGCATCGGTGAACACGAAGGACAGCATGGTCGCCATGTCCGGCGCGATCATGCCGGCGCCCTTGGCGATGCCCGCGATGGTCACGCTCACGCCGTCGATCTTGGCGGTAGCGGTGGCCAGCTTGGGGAAGGTGTCGGTGGTCATGATCGCCCGCGCCGGGTCGATCCACGGCAGCGGCGCGAGACGGGTCGCCGTCTCGTCGAGCACGCCCTCATATTTCGTCGCGTCGAGCGGCTCGCCGATCACGCCGGTGGAGGCGAGGAAGATCTCGCTCTCCGCGCAGCCCAGCGCCTTGGCGGCGATCTTCGCGGTCAGCGCAGTGGACTCGCGGCCCTTCGCGCCGGTGAAGGCGTTGGCATTGCCGGAGTTCACCACCAGCCCGCGCGCGAGGCCGCCGGGCAGGTTGGCTCGGCACCATTCCACCGGCGCCGAGGGGCATTTCGACTTGGTGAACACCCCCGCCACCGTGGTACCGGCATCGAGCGCCAGCAGCAGCACGTCGGTACGGCCCTTGTAGCGGATGCCCGCCACGGCGGTGGCGAAGCGCACGCCCTCGACGGGGCCGACATCCGGCGTGGTCTTGGGCGCGAGCGGTGAGACGGGAGCAGCGTGGGCCATGGGGACATCTCGGGCGGGAAGGAAGACCGAACCGATGTGCCCGATGCGCACGACATCCGCAAGACGTTCGAAAGGCCACGTCCTGACGAGCCGGTGGCTCGTGGTGCCGCCGCGCCGTTCAGGGATGCAGCCAGACGCGCAGCACGCCGCGAATGGTGGGAGCCAGCACCCAGACCATGGCGGCGGAAATGATCGGCTCCACCAGCATGGTGCGCAGCCAGATCGGCCACTCCGGCGTGAACGCGATCACGGCATAGATCAGGATGGTCATCAGCGGATAGGTGGCGAGTGTCACCGCGAGGGTGAAACGCGAGCGGGAGAAGTTCGGGGCGGTGGACATGACAGCACTATGACAAAACGGAACGTTTCGTTTATTAAAACGATCCGTATCGTTTTGTCAATGAGCCCATCCGGCCCTACACTCCACGCACCTCGCAATACCAACCTGCAGCCAGAGCTCTCCTCCATGAAAGATGTACCCATTCCCGAAGAGAGCCCCCGCAAGAGCGCCCCGGCCGCCACGGTCGCAAGCCCGGGACCGCCGGACGCCCCCTCGCGCGTTTCCGCCGGCCCGCGCCGCAGCAAGGCCGCCTCCGAGGCCATTCTCGACGCTGCCGAGGCCCTGCTCGCCGAGCGCGGCTATGCCGGCTTCTCCATTGAGGGAGTGGCCAAGCGCGCCGGCGCCGGCAAGCCGACCATCTATCGCTGGTGGAGCAGCAAGGCGGCACTGCTGCTCGACGTCTATGCCCGCCAGAAGCTCGAACTCGCCGAGGACGCCACCGGCACCCTCGAGGGCGACCTGAGCGCGATGATCCGCACCATCTCGCGATTCTGGCGGGAGACCCCGGCCGGCGGCGCCTTCCGCTCCATCATTGCGGAAGCACAGTCCGATCCGGCAGCGCTCGTCGCGCTGCGCGATTTCCTCGCCGAGCGGCGGCACCATGTCGCGGTGGTGTTCGACCGCGCCCACCTGCGCGGCGAGCTCGACCCGGCCGTCGACCTCGACACCACCGTCGATATCGTCGGCGGCTATGTCTGGGCGCGGCTGCTGACCGACCGCGTGGAGGACGATGTCGAGGCGATCACCGTCGCCGTGCACCAGATCGTCCATGGCATGCGTCGTCGCTGAGCGAGCCCCGACAGCGCCGCAGGAATGAAAGAGGCCGCCCGGCGCAAACCGGACGGCCTCTTCCTGCATCTCAGATGGTTGCGGAGCCGGCACCGCCAGCCCCGCGCACCTCACTGCGCCGGCTTGGGCGCATCCGCGGGGGCCGGCGTGCCGGCCGGCGGGGCGACGAGGTCGGCAGGCTTGGGCGCCGCGGCGGTCTTCTCCACCTTGGCGGCGTCGCGGGTCTTCTGCACCGTCTCGGCCTGCGCCTTCTGCACCAGATACTGCTCGATCTGCGGCCTCACCTCGTCGAAGGTCGGCAGCGGCTTCTCGCGCTTCTCCTCCACCTTGATGACGTGCCAGCCGAACTGGGTCTTCACCGGGTCGGAAACGTCGCCGGGCTTCATGGAGAAGGCCTTCTCGGCGAATTCCGGCACCATCTGGTCCTTGGTGAAGAAGCCGAGATCGCCACCATCCTTCTTACCCGAGGGATCCTCGGTCAGCTCGCCGGCGAGCTTGGCGAAATCCTCGCCCTTCTTCAGCCGCGCCTCGACGTCCTTGGCCTTCTTCTCAGCCGCCTCGGAGGCCGCCTTGTCGTTCGGATCAGCGCGGAACAGGATGTGGCGCGCATGCACTTCCTCTTCCGGCTTCTGCTGCTTCAGCGCCTCTTCATAGGTCTGCTTCAGCGCCGCATCGGTCAAAGCGGCCTTCGCCGCCTGCTCCAGCGCCGCCTGCATCAGCACCCGCTTCTTGATGAAGTCGAGCTGGCGCTTGAAGTCCGCGGTCTCGTCGAGCTTCTGCGCCTCGGCGGCCTGCGCCATGGCGGTGAGGTCGATGAGGAAACCGAGCACATATTCGTCGCGCGCCGGGCCCTGGATCTGCGGCGGCAGGTTGGGGCCGAGCTCGACGGCCGCGGCATTGACGTCGGCGCGGGTGATCGGCGTGCCGTTGACGGTGGCGAGCACGGTGTCGTCAGGCTGCGCGGGCGTCGCCGGGGCCGCTTGAGCCGGGGCCGCGGGCGCGGTCTGCGCCTGCGCGGGGGCGCCCGGCAGCAGGAGCGCGGCGCCGAGGATCAGGGCGAGCGCACCGGCGCCCATCAGGGCGCGCGCGCGGATCGGCGCCTTGGCGGCGTGCGGACGGGTGGGGGTCATGGAAAGCGTTCCTCGCAGGTTTGCGGTTGTCCGCGATACGGGCGGGCGAAAGCTGGCCCGGAACGGGGTCGGTTGCAAGCGCCCCCCTTCCCCGAACCGGCATGAAAAAGGGCCTCGCGCCTGCGATTGACAACCCCCAAACCCGTTCATAAGTGTGGCACGCACCGCGAAGCCTTCCGGCCGCTCGCGTCTTTGTGACGCTGACGACCGTTTGCGATGTGTGCCGGCCTCTCTCGAAAGACCCATTTCGGCCGCAAAAGGGGTTTCGGTGAACCGGCACAGTGAATTTGCTCGCGCTCCCGGCCGGCGGGAGCCTGCATTACACGGGGCCGGCGGCCCGTCACCGCCGCGCTTCGTTCTCCGACTTGGCGGGAACGGATTGGAAGCCTCATGTTCGGCGCTCTCGCGCGAAAGCTCTTCGGATCGGCCAATGACCGCCGCGTGCGCGGCTACCAGCCGAAAGTCGCCGCCATCAACGCGCTCGAACCGGAGCTGCTGAAGCTGACCGACGAGGAACTGCGCGCCCGCACCGCGCAGTTCCGGGAGCAATTGGCCAACGGCGCCAGCCTCGACGATCTGCTCGTCCCGGCTTTCGCCACCGCGCGCGAGGCGGCCCGGCGCGCCCTCGGCCAGCGACATTTCGACGTACAGCTGATCGGCGGCATGGTGCTGCACGAGCGCGGCATCGCCGAGATGCGCACCGGCGAGGGCAAGACGCTGGTCGCCACCGCCCCGGTCTATCTCAACGCGCTGGCCGGCAAGGGCGTCCACGTCGTCACCGTCAACGACTACCTCGCCCGCCGCGACGCCGAATGGATGAGCCGCGTCTACGGCTTCCTCGGGCTGACCACCGGCATCATCGTCCACGGCATGGACGACAATGAGCGCCGCGAGGCCTATGCCTGCGACGTCACCTACGCCACCAACAACGAGCTCGGCTTCGACTATCTGCGCGACAATATGAAGTACGACCTCGCGCAGATGGTCCAGCGTCCGCACTTCTACGCCGTGGTCGACGAGGTCGATTCGATCCTGGTCGACGAGGCGCGTACGCCGCTGATCATCTCCGGCCCGCTCGACGACCGTTCGGACTTCTACAACACCATCGACACCTATATCCCCAAGCTGTCGAAGGAGGACTACACGGTCGACGAGAAGCAGCGCTCGGTGGCCATGACCGAAGAGGGCATGGAGAAGATCGAGACCCTCTTGCGCGACGCCGGCCTGCTCAAGGGCGACAATCTCTACGACGTCGAGAACGTCTCCGTCGTGCACCACGTCAACCAGGCCCTGCGCGCCCACACGCTGTTCCAGCGCGACAAGGACTACATCGTCCGCAATGACGAGGTGGTCATCATCGACGAGTTCACCGGTCGCATGATGCCGGGCCGCCGCTATTCGGAAGGCCTCCACCAGGCGCTGGAAGCCAAGGAGCGCGTGCAGGTCCAGCCGGAAAACCAGACGCTGGCCTCGATCACCTTCCAGAACTATTTCCGCATGTACGAGAAGCTGGCCGGCATGACCGGCACGGCGAACACCGAGGCGGCGGAATTCCAGGACATCTACAATCTCGAGGTCGTCGAGATCCCGACCAACCTGCCGGTCAAGCGCGTCGACGACGATGACGAGGTCTACCGGACCGCAAACGAGAAATACAACGCCATCATCGAGCTGATCGCCGACTGCAAGACGCGCGGCCAGCCGGTGCTGGTCGGCACCACCTCGATCGAGAAGTCCGAGCTTTTGGCCGAACTGCTCAAGCAGCGCGGCTTCAAGCAGAAGGACTTCAGCGACCCGGACGCCTTCCGCCCGCTCTATGACGGCGACCAGGGCAAGGCCGACGACAAGGTGTTCGCGGTGCTGAATGCCCGCCACCACCAGCAGGAATCCTACATCGTCGCCCAGGCCGGCGTGCCCGGCGCCATCACCATCGCCACCAACATGGCCGGCCGCGGCACCGACATCCAGCTCGGCGGCAATGCGGAGATGCGCATCTCCCACGAGCTCGCCGACCTGCCGGAAGGCGAGCAGCGCGTCAGCGCCGAGCAGTCGATCCGCGACGAAATCGCGCGGCTGAAGAAGAAGGCGCTGGAAGCCGGCGGCCTCTACGTCATCGGCACCGAGCGCCACGAGAGCCGCCGCATCGACAACCAGCTGCGCGGCCGCTCCGGCCGCCAGGGCGACCCCGGCCACTCGCATTTCTTCCTGTCGCTGGAAGACGACCTGATGCGCATCTTCGGGTCGGACCGGCTCGACGGCATGCTGCAGAAGCTCGGCCTCAAGGAGGGCGAGGCCATCGTCCATCCCTGGATCAACCGCGCGCTGGAGAAGGCGCAGCAGAAGGTCGAGGCGCGCAACTACGACATCCGCAAGAACCTCCTGAAATACGACGACGTGATGAACGACCAGCGCAAGGTGGTGTTCGAGCAGCGCGTCGAGCTGATGCAGGACGAGGACGTCGCCGAGACGGTGGTCGAGATGCGCCACGGCGTCATCGAGGACATCGTCACCAAGCACGTGCCGCCCACCGCCTATCCCGAGCAGTGGGACACCGCCGGGCTGCAGGAGCAGCTGCGCAACGTGCTCGGCCTCGATTTGCCGGTGGTCGACTGGGGCCATGAGGAAGGCATCGCCGACGAGGAGCTGCGCCACCGCATCCAGCAGCGCGCCGACGAGGCGATGGCGGCGAAGGCGGCCAAATACGGCCCCGAGATCATGCGCTATGTCGAGAAGTCGATCCTGCTGCAGACGCTCGACCATCTCTGGCGCGAGCATCTCGTCACCCTCGACCATCTGCGCCAGGTGATCGGCCTGCGCGGCTATGCCCAGCGCGACCCGCTCAACGAGTACAAGTCCGAGGCCTTCCAGCTGTTCGAGGCCATGCTGTCCAGCCTGCGCGAGGCGGTCACCGCCCAGCTGATGCGGGTGGAGATCATGACCACGCCGCCGCCGGAGGAGCCGCCGATGATGAGTGCGCACCACATCGACGCCGCCACCGGCGAGGACGAGTTCGCCCAGCTGGCCGGCGAGAGCTTCGACGCGGCGACGCTCGCCCCGGCCGAGCCGGCGCGCGACCCCAGCGATCCGGCGAGCTGGGGCCGGGTTGGCCGCAACGAGGCCTGCCCCTGCGGCTCCGGCCTGAAGTACAAGCACTGCCACGGCCGCTTCGCATGAGCGAGGCGGCGGCCGTCGAGGAGATCGCGGCAGCGGAGGAGCGCCTCCGCCGCGCGGCGCTCGCCGGTGACGTCGCCGCCCTCGACGCCCTGCTGGCCGACGATCTGGTGTTCGTGAATTTCGTTGGCCATGTGCTGAACAAGCAGGACGACCTCGACCTGCACCGCTCCGGCGCGCTCAAGCTGAGCCGGACCGACTTCTCCGAGCTCGGCATCCGCCTCCTCGACGCCCATACGGCCCACACGGTGCTGCGCGTCGACGCCGAGGGCATCGCCGGCGGCGCGCCCTTCACGGCGGCACTGCGCTTCAGCCGCGTGTGGCGACGCGGCGCGGCGGGCTGGCAGGTGATGGCGATCCACAGCTGCGCCATCGCCTGAGGGCTGGCTCCGTCCGATCGTCCGGGCGCCGCGTCCTCCCCCGGAGAACGGGGGACTTGGCCCTGTCTAGGACCGCCCAAGCTGAACCGCGCCGAGTTTTCTGGCCGTCCCCTCACCCGATTCTTCGCGGGACGGCGACCGGCGGGGGAAGCGAAGACCTGCCCCCCTCGGAGAGCTGCCCCACTTCGTCGCGCAGGCGGTCACGGGCCTTCTGGTCCCCCACAGCACGCAGCATCCCAACATGAAAAAGGCGCCCGGCCGGTTTCGGCGGGCGCCTTTTTCGTGTGGGTTGATCGGAAGAGCGCTACTGGATCGCCGAGGACGAGGAGAAGGTCCCGGTCGACATGATCGACGCACCCGGCAGCGGGCTGCCGGACGACGCGGCGCCCTGCGCCGGCGCGACGGCGGCGAGCGGAGCCGGCGTGCTCACCGAGGCGCTCGGCGCAGCCTGAGGCACCGCCCGGTTCGCGTGGGTCTGCGATGCGGCGGCCGGAGCGGCGGCGCGCGGCGCGGCCGGACGCGCGGGCGGCACCGGCACGTCAGCCGGGGCAGCGGCGGGTATGGCGGGCGCCGGGGCCGGCTCGGCGCTCTTGCCGGTCAGCCAGTTGCCAATGGCGGCGAAGCCGGAGGGCGAGGACGACGGCGCGGCAGCGGGGGCCACCGGCTCGGCGGGCGCCTCGCTGCGGCCGAGCAGCCGGTTGACGCTGGCGAGCAGCCCGCCGGACGATTCCCCGCTCGCCGGAGCGGCGGGCGCGGGCACAACCGCCGGGTCGAGCGAGGCCACCTGCGCGGTCGGCGCCGGGGCGGGACGCCCGAACAGCGACGTCTCGCCGGCGGCGGCGGCCAGCTGCGGCGCGACAGCCGCCGGCGCATCGACGGGACGGGCCAGCGGCAGCGGCACGTCGGCGGCGGTCGGCACCTGGGCGGCAGTGGCGAGCGCGATGCTTTCAGCCGGCGCCGGCTCGTTGGTGTCGACGCCGTAATCCGAGCCCGGCGGCTTCACCACCGCTGGCAGCGAGCCCGGCGCCTTGGCCTGCGGGTTGGCCAGCTTGGCGAGGAACACCTGGTTCATGCCGCCATCCTTGCCGGTCTTCACCGGCGCGGCGGGCATGGAGGCGGAGGCGATGCGCTGCTGATCGGTGGCTTTGCGCGCGGCGATCGCCTCGCCGAGCCCGCCCGGCTGGGTGAACTCCGGGCACGGCGCATTGGGATCGAAGCGGGCGTTCGGATCCGCCGGCGTGGCGTTGAACACGTAGCGCCGGCCGCAGACGTCGACCTTGGGCAACTGCCGGGTCACCTCGAAGGTGTCGCTACCCTCCTTCAGCATGCGCCAGAAGGCGAGGTTCGGGTTGTTGCGATGGCGCGCGAGGTTGTCGGCCGTCATGTGGAACGGATAGGCCTGCACCTGGAAGGCGCGCTGCCCGCCCTGGAAGCTCTCGCGACCGAGCGCGAAGATCTCCTGGATCTGCTCGTCGGTCATGGCGTAGCAGCCGGCCGAGGAGCAGTCGCCATGCACCATCAGATGCGCGCCGGTGCGGCCCCAGGCGCGGTCATAGGCATTGGGAAAGCCGAGATTGAACGACAGATAGTAGCTGGAGTTCGGGTTCATCTGGCCCGGGGTGATGGTGTAGAAGCCTTCCGGCGCCTGCCGGTCGCCTTCCTTCACCTTCGGGCCGAGCTCGCCGGACCAGCGGCAGATCGGATAGGTCTTCAAAAGCGCATAGTCGCCCGAGGTGGTTTCCTTCCACACTTCGAGCTCGGATTCTTCCTTGAAGATGCGCACGACGATGGGGCTGTCCTTCGTCATGCCCTTCTCGCTGATGAGGGCGAGCGTCTGCGGGCTCAGCGCCTTCATCGCCTTGGCGTTGACCGAGGGACCGCCATCGCCGGTGCAACCAGCAAGCGCCAGCGCCGCCACGCCGGCAAGCATGAGCGCCCTGAGGCGCGCACCCGCCGAAAGCAATGCGGGCCGTGAAGAAGCCGATGGGCTCAACGCGAAACTCCCCGTCAATCCCGGTCCGTCATTCCCGGTCACCAAGACGCGACAGCCTAGAGGGTTATCCTTGCCAGACCGTTACCGCAAGAGTCGGCCCCGTCGGCCCATCCGTCGGGCCGCCGGATACCGCCACCGCTAGAGGCTGCGGCCGATGGCGAGGAACTTCTCGCGCCGCGCCTTGCGCAGCGCCCGCGGCTCCAGGCCGTCGAGCTCGTGCAGCGCTGATTCGATGGCATCGCCCGCCGCGTCCATCGCCTTGGTGGGGGCGCGATGCGCGCCGCCGGCCGGCTCGGGGATGATGCTGTCGACGATGTGGAATTTCTGCAGGTCCTGGGCGGTGATCTTCATATTGGTCGCCGCGTCCTGCGCCTTGGCGGTGTCGCGCCACAGGATCGAGGCGGCGCCCTCCGGCGAGATCACGCTGTAGATGGCGTGCTCCAGCATCAGCACCTTGTTGGTGGTGGCGATGGCGATGGCGCCGCCCGAGCCGCCCTCGCCGATGATCACCGCCACGCTGGGTACGCCGAGCGCCAGGCAGGCATCGGTGGAACGGGCGATCGCCTCGGCCTGGCCGCGCTCCTCGGCATCGAGGCCGGGAAAGGCGCCGGCGGTGTCGACCAGCGAGATCAGTGGCAGTTGGAAGCGGTCGGCCATCTCCATCAGGCGCACCGCCTTGCGGTAGCCTTCCGGGCGCGCCATGCCGAAGTTGTGCTTGATGCGGGTCTCGGTGGTGGAGCCCTTCTCGTGGCCCATCAGCATCACCGCCTGGCCGCGAAAGCGCGCCGGCCCGCCGATGATCGCCTCATCCTCGCCGAACAGCCGGTCTCCGGCCAGCGGAGTGAACTCCTCGAACAGATGCCCGGCATAGTCGAGGAAATGCGGGCGCAACGGATGGCGCGCCACCGAGGTCTTCTGCCAGGGCGTGAGGTTGGCGTAGAGCTGGGTCAGCGCCTCGTTGGCCTTGGTCTCCAGCCGCGCGATGTCGTCGCCGATGGCGACCGCGTCGCCCTGCGCGGACATGGCGCGCAATTCCTCCAGCTTGGCCTCGAGCTCGGCCACGGGCTTTTCAAAATCGAGGTAACTGCGCATCGCTGTTCGGCAAGTCCGGCTGTGAGGAAGGAGGACCGCCCGGTCGGACAGCCCGCAATTGCGCGCGGAAGCTGCCCCGAGAGGGTGGCGACGTCAAGGCAAGGCCGCGTGTGCGGGCACGCAAAACCTGCATCCCGGCTTTTACGCGTCATTCGGCCCCGCCGGGAAGCGCGTTTGCGCGCCGGGCGGCGCTATTCCGCCTCCTCGTCGGCGAGCGGATGCAGGTCGCGCACCAGGCTCTTCAGCCGCTCGTCGAGCACATGGGTGTAGATCTGCGTGGTCGAGATGTCGGAATGACCGAGCAGGGTCTGCACCATCCGCAGTTCGGCGCCGTGGGCGAGCAGATGGCTGGCGAAGGCGTGGCGCAGCACATGCGGCGACAGCTTGGCGGCGTCAATGCCGGCCACCACCGCCAGATCCTTCAAATCGAGCGCCACTTGCTGGCGGGTGACATGGCCGCTGGCGGCGGAAGACGGGAACAGCCAGCGCCCCTCCTCCTTGGCCACCTCCAGCTTCCCTGCGCCCTTATCCCCGGCGGCCTTCTCCCGTGCGGCCCGCGCGGCGGCGAGCGCGGCGCGATAGGCAGCCATGGCGACGCGAGCCGGCTCGCCGAGCGGCACCAGCCGCTCCTTGTTGCCCTTGCCGCGCACGATGATGGCGTCGCCCTTGGCCCGCGCCGCCGCCGCCGGCAGCGCCGCCAGCTCGGAGACACGCAGCCCGGTGGCATAGAGCAGCTCGACGAAGCACGCGACCCGCGCCCGCCGCGCACCCTCCGCCGGCGTGGCGGCCGGCGCCTGCGCCCGCTCATGCGCGGTGTCGATCAGCCGCGTCACCTCGGCGAGGCTCAGCACCTTGGGCAGTGGCCGACCGCGCTTGGGGCCTTCCAGCACGGCAGCGGGATCGTCGCCGCGATAGTTCTCGACATAGAGGAAGCGGTGGAACTGCCTGAGTGCGGAGAGCCGCCGCGCCACGGTGGCGCCCTTCAGCCCGCGCCGGGTCAGCTCGGCGAGATAGGCGCGGATGTCCGGCGTGGCACAGGCCGCCGCCTTGTCCTGCCCGCCGAGAAATTCGGCATAGTCGTCGAGATCGCGCTGGTAGGCGGCGAGCGTGTTGGCGCTGGCGCCACGTTCGGCGGCGAGCATGTCGAGGAAAAGCGCGACCGGACGGCCCATCGGCACCCAACTATTTGGCGAAACGCTCCTGCGGCACCGGCACGCTCATCTCGCGCTTCTGCGGTTCGACGAGATTGGCGAGCGACCACATGATCCCATAGGCGACGCCGCCGATGACGGCGAGCACCACGAGAAGACGGATCAGGCTCGGCATAGGCGGTCGCGCCTCCGGTCAGGCGGGCGAATCGGAACGGCGGATCGACGGCCATGCTAGTGCGTTTCCGCCGCCGGACGAAAGCCCGCTCCCAAAGTCCGCCCCGCGTCGGACCCGGCCTCGCGCTGCGCCGCGTGATTGCATCGCCCTGTGCCGGATGCTAGGTCGCGCGGCTGAGGAAAACGGAATGACCACCACCCCCGACGACATCAAGGCGGACACGCTGCGCGCGCATCTCGGCGCGCGTTCGATCGTGCTCGTCGGCATGATGGGCGCCGGCAAGTCCTCGGTCGGCAAGCGCCTCGCCAAGCGCCTCGGCCTGCCCTTCTCCGACGCCGACGTCGAGATCGAGCAGGCCGCCGGCATGACCATACCGGAAATCTTCGCCCATCACGGCGAGCCGGCCTTCCGCGATGGCGAGAAGCGCGTCATCGCCCGGCTGCTGGAGGCCGGGCCGATGGTGCTCGCCACCGGCGGCGGCGCGTGGATGAACGCCGACACCCGCGAGATGGTCGACCGCCATGGCGTCGCTGTCTGGCTGAAGGCGGATTTCGACGTGCTGATGCGCCGGGTGCGCCGTCGCGACGACCGGCCGCTGCTCAGGACCGCCGATCCCGAGGGGACGCTGGCCGGGCTCATGGAACAGCGCTATCCGGTCTATGCCGGCGCGCATGTCACCGTGGTCTCGCACGACGTCCCGCAGGAAGTGATGGTCGAGACGGTGATCGACGCGCTGATGCAGCATCTGGGCGTCGACAGCCCCATGGGAGAACAGACGTGACCTCCGCCGTCCTCGATCGCCCCGACACCACCCGCCTCACCGTCGGCCTCGGCGCCCGCAGCTACGACATCGTCATCGGCGCCGGCCTCATCGCCGAGGCGGGCGCCCGCATCGCCGCGCTGCGTCCCGGCGCCCGGGTCGGCATCGTCACCGACGCCAATGTCGCCGAGCGCCACCTTGCCGAGCTCGAAGCCAGCCTGAAGGCCGCCGGACTCGTCCCTTCGACCGTCACCGTGACGCCGGGCGAGAAGTCGAAGAACTTCGCCACTTTCGAGGAGGTGGTCGACGCCCTGATCGCCGCCCGCATCGAGCGGCGCGACCTCGTACTGGCGCTCGGCGGCGGCGTGGTCGGCGATCTCGCCGGCTTCGCGGCGGCGGCGCTGCGGCGCGGCGTCGACTTCGTGCAGGTGCCGACCAGCCTGCTCGCCCAGGTCGATTCTTCGGTGGGCGGCAAGACCGGCATCAATTCGCGCCACGGCAAGAACCTCGTCGGCGCCTTCCACCAGCCGATCCTCGTGCTCGCCGACACCGGCGTGCTCAACACCCTGCCGCTGCGCGAATTCCGCTCCGGCTATGCCGAGGTCGCCAAATACGGCCTCATCGACAACGCGCCGTTCTTCGAGTGGCTGGAGCGCAAGTGGCAGGATGTGTTCGCCGGCGGCGCCGCCCGCGCCGAGGCGATCGCCACCAGCTGCGCCTCCAAGGCCGCCGTGGTCGCTCGCGACGAGTTCGAGACCGGCGACCGCGCTTTGCTCAATCTCGGCCACACCTTCGGCCACGCGCTGGAGGCCGGCGCCGGCTTCTCGCAGCGCCTGCTGCATGGCGAGGCGGTGGCGGTCGGCATGGCCCAGGCCTTCCGCTTCTCGGCGCTCCAGGGCCTGTGCGCGCCGGAGGATGTCCGCCGCGTCGAGGCGCATCTGCACGCCGTCGGCCTGCCGACGCGCATCCGTGACATTCCCGGCGAGCTACCCGACACCGATGGGCTGATGACCCTGATCGGCCAGGACAAGAAGGTCTCGCGCGGCGCGCTGACCTTCATCCTCGCCCGCGGCATCGGCAAAAGCTTCATCGCCCGCGACGTCGAGCCGGCGGCGGTTCGCGCCTTCCTGGAGGCGGAGCGCACCGCCTAGCGGCGCTCCGGCCCGGACGGCCCCTCGGCTGGCCAGCGCGCCAGCCAATTGCAGCCCGCGCTGGCCCTAGCGTCGCCCGAGGCGCGAATCCGCTCTATGTTGCGTCGCCGCAGCCTAAGGAGGACCCGTTGATCACCAGCGACTGGCTCGCGCTCGGCGCGGTTTTCGTCTGCCTGATGCTGTCCTTCTTCTTCTCCGGCAGCGAGACGGCGCTCACCGCCGCCTCCAAGGCGCGCATGCACGCGCTGGAGAAGAACGGCGACGGCCGCGCCGCGCTGGTCAACCGGCTGATGGCCTATCGCGAGCGCCTCATCGGCGGCATCCTGCTCGGCAACAACCTCGTCAACATCGCCGCCTCCTCGCTCGCCACCGGCGTCCTGTTCCACTGGTTCGGCGCCGCCGGCATCGCCTACGCCACCCTCGGCATGACCGCGCTGATCGTCGTCTTCACCGAGGTGCTGCCCAAGACCATCGCCATCAACCATCCCGACCGGGTGGCGCTCGCCGTCGTCCGGCCGATCCGCCTCGCCATCGGCCTGTTCGGCCCGCTCACCCTCGCCATCGAGACGGTGGTGCGCCGGCTGCTACGCATCCTCGGGCTGGAGGTCGGCAAGACGCGGAGCGTGCTCACCGGCGCCGAGGAACTGCGCGGCGCCGTCGACCTCCTGCACCGCGAGGGCAGCGTGGTGAAGGACGAGCACGACATGCTCGGCGGCCTGCTCGACCTCAACGAGCTCGAGGTCTCCGATATCATGATCCACCGCACCAAGATCATGAGCCTCGACCTCGACGAGCCGCCGGAGACGCTGGTGCGCGAGGTGCTGGCCTCGCCCTTCACCCGCATCCCGCTGTGGCGGGACAAGCCTGACAACATCGTCGGCGTGCTGCATGTAAAGAACCTGCTGCGCGAATTGCAGGCGCTCGGCGGCGACGTCTCGCGGCTGGACATCGAGAAGATCGCCGCCGAGCCGTGGTTCGTGCCGGACGTCACCACGCTCGCCGACCAGCTCAAGGCCTTCCGCCGCCGCAAGCAGCATTTCGCACTGGTCGTCGACGAGTACGGCGAGGTGATGGGGCTGGTGACGCTGGAGGACATCCTCGAGGAGATCGTCGGCGACATCGCCGACGAGCACGACGTCGCCTTCACCGGCGCTCGCCGCCACCCGGACGGCTCGGTGAATGTCGAGGGCTCGGTGCCGATCCGCGACCTCAACCGCGCCATGGGCTGGACGTTGCCCGACGAGGAGGCCACCACGCTGGCCGGCCTGGTCATCCACGAGGCGCGCATCATCCCCGAGCCCGGGCAGGCCTTCATTTTCCACGGCTTCCGCTTCCAGATCATGCGCAAGCAGCGGAACCGCATCACGCTGGTCCGGGTAGTGCCGCTGGATGCCGCGCGGCTACCGCCGCTGCCGGCCGCGCGGATGCGGCGGGTGCAGGTATGAGCCGGGGCTTACCGGCATTGGCGGCCACCGAGGCGGTCGCCATGGAAAAACCGCGCCGTTCCACCATATAGCGGCGTACCGGCCCATAGGGCCGCCCGCGCCGGACCTTCTCGCCCGGCGCCGCTTCCCCGGAGCGCATTCCCCCGGAGCCTATTCCCCCGGAGCCTTGGCCTCGATCGCCAGCGCGTGCAGCCCGCCGGTCAGTTCGGCGGCGAGCAGGCCGTTGACCATGCGGTGCCGGGCAAGCCGACCCTGCCCGGCAAAGGCCGCGGAGACGATGACGATGCGAAGATGGGTGAGCTGGCCCGGGCGGTGCCCGCCATGGCCTTCGTGGCGATGGCTCTCGTCGATCAGCTCCAGGACGCTGGGCGACAATTCGGCGAGCGCCGTGCGCACGCGGGCGAGCCGGGCGGCGACCGCGTCGCCGGAAGAAGGATCTGTGCTCATGAGGATTGCGCTATCCGCCGGACAGTCCCGCGTCAATATCGCCACAGCGGACAGTGACGTCCGTTTGGTTTCTTGTATACCTGGCCCCGCATCAGCATAATCGGCCGATCATGAAGCTCGACTCCCCGATATTCGATCGCATCCGCGTCAAGCCGGACCGTGATCGCCGCACGAAGGTGGAAGGCCCCGTCTGCGAATGGGCGGGGTGCTGCAATGCCGCGACTCATCGCGCGCCGAAGGGCCGCCACCACGAGGGGCAGTTCTGGCGCTACTGCTTCGATCACGTGCGCGAGTACAACCAGTCGTATAATTATTTCGCGGGCATGCCGGATTCCGACGTCGCGGCCTATCAGAAGGACGCGCTCACCGGCCATCGCCCCACCTGGAAGATGGGACAGAACGGCGGCGACAAGACCCGCCGCAGCGCGGCGCATGACCACCAGCCGGAGAATTTCGCCGATCCGTTCGGCATGTTCGGCGAGATGGGCGGCACCCATCGCCACGATCCGGAGCCGGCGCGCGAGAGCCGCATGATCCGCAACGCCGAGCGGCGCGCCTTCGAGAGCCTTGGCCTAGAGCTCGGCGCCACCACGGAAGAGATCAAGGCACGCTTCAAGGAACTGGTGAAGCGATTTCACCCCGACGCCCATGGCGGCGACACCTCGACCGAGGACCGCCTGCGCGACGTCATCCAGGCTTATAACCACCTCAAGAGTACCGGCTTCTGCTAGAACCGGCCTTGGCTAGCCCAGCCCGCGGTTCGACGCGGCAACGGAGGAATGATGACCGCCTCGCTTAACGCAGCTCCGGCGCTGCCCGACATGAAGGTTTCGGTGCGTCAGGTGTTCGGCCTCGACGTCGATCTCGAAGTGCCGGCCTATGCCGAGCCGGACGAGTATGTGCCGGACATCGACCCGGACTACCTGTTCGACCGCCCGACCACCCTCGCCATCCTCGCCGGCTTCGCGCATAACCGCCGCGTGATGGTCACCGGCTATCACGGCACCGGCAAGTCGAGCCATATCGAGCAGGTGGCGGCGCGCCTCAACTGGCCGTGCATCCGCGTCAACCTCGACAGCCACATCAGCCGTATCGACCTGATCGGCAAGGACGCCATCGTGGTGAAGGACGGCATGCAGGTCACCGAGTTCCGTGACGGCATCCTTCCCTGGGCCTACCAGAACAACGTCGCGCTGGTGTTCGACGAGTACGACGCCGGCCGCCCGGACGTGATGTTCGTCATCCAGCGCGTGCTGGAGAGCGCCGGCCGCCTGACGCTGCTCGACCAGAACCGCGTCATCCGCCCGCACGGCGCCTTCCGGCTGTTCTCGACCGCCAACACCATCGGCCTCGGCGACACCACCGGCCTCTATCACGGCACGCAGCAGATCAACCAGGCGCAGATGGACCGCTGGTCCATCGTCACCACGCTGAACTATCTGGCGCATGACAAGGAGGTCGACATCGTCGCCTCCAAGGCCAAGCACTTCCAGACCCCGGAAGGCCGCGACACCGTCTCGCGCATGGTCCGCCTCGCCGACCTCACCCGCCAGGCCTTCATCAATGGCGACCTGTCGACGGTGATGAGCCCGCGCACCGTGATCACCTGGGCCGAGAACGCCGAGATCTTCAAGGAGCTCGGCTTCGCCTTCCGCGTGACGTTCCTCAACAAGTGCGACGAGTTGGAGCGGGCGCTGGTCGCCGAGTTCTACCAGCGCTGCTTCGGCAAGGAACTGCCGGAATCCGCGGTGAACGTCGTCCTCTCGTGAGCGTCCGGGCGCCGGCTCGTCTCCCGTCGAGATGAGCACCAGGGCGCCCGCGCCTCCCTCTCCCCGCACCGGACTCGGCTAGTGCCGGGTTCGGTATCCGGAAGGATCAGGATCGAACAACTTCGATCCTGATGGGGAGAGCCGGGGCGAGGAACGGTAGCGGGCGGGAACATCCCCGCCCCGCAAGCCGTCCCCCTCGCCGACCCGCTTCGCGGGGCACCTCTCCCCGATGGGGCGAGGACACGAGCCCCGGTTGCCGGGGCTTCCTCTCGACAAGGCCATCGCCATGAGCACCTCGAACCCGACGAACCGCTCCACGCGCACCCCGCCCAAGGAGGCTCCCACCGAGCCGCTCAAGCGGGCGGTGACGGGCTGCCTGCGCGCGATCGCCGGCGACCGGGACCTCGAAGTGACCTTCGGCACCGAGAGGCCGGGCTTCGCCGAGGGGCGGATCCGGCTGCAGGAGCCGGCCCGGCGCATGACCAAGCAGGACACCGCGATCATGCGCGGCCACGCCGATTCCATGGCGCTGCGCCTCGCCTGCCACGATCCCAAGGTCCATAAGCGCCACACCCCGGTCGGCCAGCAGGCCCGCGCCGCCTTCGACGCCGCCGAGCAGGCGCGCTGCGAATCGCTCGGCGCCCTGCGCATGGACGGCGTGGCGCTCAACCTCTCCGCCATGCTGGAGGACCGCTACTCCAAGGCCAATTTCGCCCAGCTCGCCGACCGCGCCGACGCGCCGCTGGAGGACGCGGTGGCGCTGATGCTGCGCGAGCGCATGACCGGCATGGCCCCGCCGGCGGCGGCGCGCGAGATGGTCAATCTGTGGCGCGGCTTCATCGAGGAGCGCGCCGGCACCGCGCTCGACGAGATGGTCGAGCAGGCCGGCGACCAGGGCCGCTTCGCCGAGGCGATGCGCGACCTGCTCTCCTCGCTCGGCATGGGCGAGGACGTCGCCCCCTTCGACGAGAACAACGATCCCTCCACCGACGCCGACGACCAGCGCGAGGACGACAGCGGCAAGGGCTCGGATGCCGAGCAGGACGAGAACAGCGAAGGCAGCACCGAGGTCGACACCGACCTGTCCTCCGACCAGAACCCGGAAGACAGCGAGGACCAGCAGGAGCAGCCGCAGTCCGAGCTGTCCGACGACGCCGAACTCGGCGAGGCCGACGAATCCTCCGAGCCGTGGAAGCCGCAGAACGTCGTGCCCTCCGAGCCGAAGCCGCCGGAGTACCACTCCTTCACCCCGCGCTTCGACGAGACGGTGAGCGCCGACGAGCTGTGCGACCCCGAGGAGCTGGCGCGGCTGCGCGCCTATCTCGACAAGCAGCTTACCCATCTCCAGGGCGTGGTCGCCCGCCTCGCCAACCGGCTGCAGCGCAAGCTGATGGCGCAGCAGAACCGCGGCTGGGAGTTCGATCTCGAAGAGGGCATGCTCGATCCGGCCCGCCTGCACCGCGTGGTCATCGACCCGATGCAGCCGCTCTCCTTCAAGCGCGAGCGCGACACCGACTTCCGCGACACCGTGGTCACGCTGCTGCTCGACAATTCCGGCTCCATGCGCGGGCGCCCGATCACGGTGGCCGCCGCCTGCGCGGACATCCTTGCGAGAACCCTCGAGCGCTGCGGCGTGAAGGTGGAGATCCTCGGCTTCACTACCAAGGCGTGGAAGGGCGGGCAGGCGCGCGAGAACTGGCTCAGCGCCGGCAAGCCGGCAGCGCCCGGCCGCCTGAACGATCTGCGCCACATCATCTACAAGTCGGCCGATGCGCCGTGGCGTCGCGCCCGTCGCAATCTCGGCCTGATGATGCGCGAGGGCCTGCTCAAGGAGAACATCGACGGCGAGGCGCTCGACTGGGCGCATAACCGCCTGCTGGCGCGCAATGAATCGCGCCGCATCCTGATGATGATCTCCGACGGCGCGCCGGTGGACGATTCCACCCTGTCGGTGAACCCCGGCAATTACCTTGAGCGGCACCTGCGCTGGGTGATCCAGCAGATCGAGGACAAGTCGCCGGTCGAGCTGATCGCCATCGGCATCGGCCATGACGTGACGCGCTACTACAAGCGCGCCGTGACCATCGTCGACGCTGAGGAGCTGGGCGGTGCCATGACCGACAAGCTGGCCGAGCTGTTCGACGAGCGCGCCACCCAGAAGGCCGCCCGCAGCGGCCGCGGCCCAGCCGCGCCGTCCGGCCGCCCGGTGCGGCGCGCCGGCCAGTCGGTGCACTGACGCCCATGGCGGTGCGAGGATGGGTCCGGCGTGGCGCCGACCCATCCGCAACCATCACGGAAAAGGTACTATATTGACAACTTAGGCGCGCGACGACAGCGTCTTGGCATGTCGAAGAACCTGCCCGCCGCTGCCAGGCCGCGTTACCTGCTACTGCTTGCCGTCGGCGCTGCTGGCTCCGTGGCCACGATTGCCATGTCGCCGCTGCTGTCGGCCGCTCTAGGAGCCGTGGTGGCCAGCTGGGCGGACGCCAGCACCCAGGGCGACCGGTTGGGCTTTCTGGGCGCCCTGCTTGGCGCCGGCTCGACCATCTTCGCCGGTGCCATCGCTTTTCACGCCGCGTGGCGGACGATCAGGCTTCAGTCGCTGCAGATCGAGATGGTGCGGCAAGACGAGCGGGAAAAGCGGCAGAGCGCCCGCAAGGCGGTGATGAGCAACATCAACGTGCTGCAATATGCCACCCGCCGGAACCTCGACCACATCCAGACGCTTCATCCCGTCGGCAAGATCTACCCTTTCTTTCTCATGCCGCTGCCGACCGTCGTCGAGCCGGTGACCAACGCCCTAGGCATGCCCGATCCCGGCATCGCCTCCGCCGTCCAGATCGACGAGGAGGTCAAGAAGTTCAACAACACTTTGTCCCACGCCCAGGCGCGCGTCGAGCACGGCGCCAATCGGCTCGGACGAAGCGGGACGGTCCAGTGGCTGCACGACATCGACCGCCGGTCGGTGGTCGCCCAGGAGACGATCCGGCGCGAAGTGGACGCGTTCGCCGCGCAGCACCCGGGCCGGTAGAGAACCGGCCTTCGCCGGCCGCCGGAACGGCAATCGGCGCCCCCCTTGCGGAACGCAGATCGCCCCCCATATAGGCTTCATCCCCGCCAGAACGGGACGTCCGGTTCGAAGGTGCTTCGTCAGCACCGCGCCGGATGGATGTGGGTCAGGACGGATGTACTCCGGCTCATATCGTGCCCGCCGGCCGCATGACGAGCGGCCGGCCGTCTGGCAGGGGCGGTTTCCCGACAGGGTGACGGTCGCGGCGGTCTCCGCTTTCATGCGGGTTCTCGCTGGAGAGGGGCGTCGCGCCAAGCGCGCGGCGGCTTCGATCGTCGGCGGCCTCACCCTGTCGGGTTCTCCCGCCCAGCAAAGGACTTCCGGTGAAGGCACTGGTGCGAAAGCACATTGCCCGGGCGCTTCGTCGGCGCCCACCGGATGGAGACGGGTCAGGACGGATGTACTCCGGCCCGCCTCATGCCTGCCGGCCGCGTGACGAGCGGTCGGCCGTCCGGCGGGAGCTTGTTTCACAAGCCACATGCGACGGGCCGGGCCATCAGCCTGCCCTGAGCAAAACGACAAAAGGCCGGGCGCTGAGCCCGGCCTTTTGCATATTCAGACCCCACAGCCTGCACTCCGCAACCTACACCCCGAAAGTCGGGCGCTTGCGACCGGGCTCCTCGTCGCCATAGGGCTCCGGCCCCGGATCGTCCGGCAGATAAGGCTCGGCGATCACGCTCGCCGGCGCGGAACGCACCAGCTGCGGCTTCGGCAGCGTCTCGGCCACTGGCGACGGTTCGACGGTCGTCTCCGCCGTCGGCGCCGGCGCGGCGTCGATCACCGGCGCGGCCGGCGCCGGTACCGCCGCCTCGCGGGCCCGGCTCTCCAACGCGGTGGCGATCGCCAGCCGCGCCCGCTCGGCCTCGTCCTCCAGCAGCGGCGTCGCCGCTACGCCCGGCGGCACCTTCCATTCGAAGGCATCGAGCTTGCCGGTCACCGGCGAGATCGGCGCCCAGTGTTCGGAGACCACGCCGTCGGCTACCCAGGCCGGGTCGCGCTGCGCCCGCACCGCCCGTGCCGTCCACTCGCGCGCCTTGCCGACATCGCCGGCTTCCGCTGCCTCCAGCTCCGCCATCAGGAGGCAGGCCCGCTGCGTCGGCGCGGCGGTCAGCGGAGCGAGCGCGGTGCGCGCCACCGGGAATTCCTGCGCGTCAATCCCGGCGCGGGCCAGCGTCATCGCGCTTTCCGAATGCTCCGGCATGCGCGAGGTCAGCGTGCGCACCCGCTTCAGCCGTTCGCGCGCGGCGTCGCCGGGGCGCAGATGCAGATAGGCGTCGGCGAGGCCCGGATGCGGCGTCGCCGCATAGGCGGTCTCCAGCACCTTCGCCGCCTTGCGGGTATCGCCGGCGAGGCCGAGCAGCCGGCCGGCCACCTCGGCGGCCGGCACCAGCGTCGGGGCGAGCCGCGTCGCCTCCACCGCCTTCTCGCGCGCCATGCTCGGATCCGACAGTTCCAGCGCCTGCGCCTGCGCGGCGAGCAGCACCGCCCGCCGCCGACGATGCGACGCCCGGTCGAGCCCGCCATGCGAGGCCTCACGCTCCAGCATGGCCAGCGCGCCGGCGAAATCGCCTTTCACGCAGCGTGCCTCGATCACCGCGTCCGCCGCCCAGGCGAGGCCCGGCTCGTGGCGCGCCGCCTCCTCGGCGGTGACCAGCGCCGCCGCCGTGTCGCCGCGTCGCCGCGCTTCCATGTGCAGGCCGCGCAGGCCGAGCAGCCGGGTCGCCGGCGCCTCGGTCATCGCGCGGAATGTCGCGTCGGCACCGGCGGAATCGCCGGAAAGCTGCGCCGCCTGCGCTGCCAACAGCTGCGCCAGCGGCTCACGGCCGAGGAAACGCGCGGCGTCGTTCGCCGCCCGCCGCGCCCCGACGGCGTCGCCGGAGCCCACCGCGACCAGCCCGCGCGTCACCGCCGCGAAGCCGCGATTGCGCCGCCGGCTGCGCCAGGAGAACGCCAGCATCTCCGGCGAGCGCAGGATCACCCGGATCAGCGTCCACAGGAGGATCGTCGCGGCGAGCAGCACCAGCAGCCCGCTCGCGGCCACCAGCACGCTGGTCTCGATGTGCCAACCCTGCCAGTCGATGGCCACCGCGCCCGGCCGGTCGGCCAGCCAGGCGACACCGAAGGCGACGGCGCCGAGGACGAGGAGATAGATGACGAGGCGTATCACGGCGTCCTCCCGGCGATGTCGGCGATCAGCTGGCTCTTCACCCCGGCCACGGTGGCGAGCGCCGCCTGTCGTGCCTCGATGGCACCGATCACGGCGGCGAGCTTCTGCTTCGAGGCCTCCGGCAGGCCGCCGAGGATGGTCAGCGCCTCCGCGACGTCGCCGCGCTGCAGCGCCTCGTCCGCGGCGTTGATCGCCGGCTCGCTCGACGCCTCGTCGGCGCCGCTGCTGCGACGCACGCTCACCAGCGAGGAGGCGCTGTTCCACAGCTTGTCGACGATGCCGGCATCGGCGGGAGCCGGGGTCGCCGCCCCGGCCGCCGGCGCCTCGGCCAGCGCCGCCTTCAGCCGTCCGGCCAGCACCGGCCCGGACGGCTGCCCGGTGGCGGCGGAGGCCTCCAGCGCCGCCAGACCGGCCACCTTGGCGCCGATCAGCGCGCGGCTCGCCTGCAATTCGTTCTGGTAGGGCACGCCGCCGGCCATTGCCGCCTGCAATGCCCCAAGCGTCGCCAGCCCGGCGGCGGCGCGCGCCGTCTCGGTGCCGGCCTGGCGCTGTGCCGTGACCTCGCTTACGCGGCCTTCAAGCGCCGATACGCGCGCATCCTCGCTCTGGCGCTGGGCGGCGACCTCGCCGACCCGGCCCTCCAGCGTCGCGAGGCGGGCTTCCGCCTGCGCCAGCGCTTCCGGCGAGGCGGCGGGGGCCATCGGCGCGGCCGGCGCCTCGGACAGCGCCGCGATCCGCCCGTCGGCGGCGGCGATCTTGGCGTCGGCGGCGGTGAGGCCGCCTTCCAGTGCCTCGAGGCGCGCGGTCAATTCGGCCGGCACGCTCACTACCGGCGCTGCGGCGGATGCCGACGCGGGCTGGTCGGCGCGCGCCTCCAGCCGCTCGACGCGCTGGCGCAGGTCGAGCGCCCGCGCCTCCAGCTCGGTGAGGGCGTCGATGTTCTGCTCGGCGCTGTAGAAGGTCGAGACCAGCGCGAAGGCGACGGCACCGCCCAGGAGGCCCGAGGCCAGCGCCAGAATGGACGCCCCAACGAGGCCGAGCGACTGGCGCTTGCGGCCCTTCCCATCGGCGGCGACACCGGCGCCGGGCTCGCCGGCAGCGGCGGCCGGGGTCTCCGGACGCGGCGGCGGAGGCGGCGGCGGGGTCAGGTCCTTGGCCGGCAAATCGAGCGTGATCGGCCGCCGGCGCGTCGCGCCGGCCGTCGCCTCGGCGGTCTCCACCGGCTCGGCGTCCACGGTCACCGCCTCGATGGGCGCGGATTCGGACGTGGCGGGCTCAGACGGCTTCGCGGTCGCCGAATCGCCGGCGACGGCATCGGCTGCCGGGATCGTCGGCTCGGTCTTGGCCGGTTCCGTGCCTGTCGGGTTCTGCTTTGCCGCTGGTCGCTTGGCCACCTTGCATCCCTCTTCCGATCTTCACCGCCGGTCCCTTGGGGATAGACCGCCGGGCATCCTGCCGCAACCTCGCGCCAGTCCCCGGCGCGCGATCATGGTTTATGCCGACAATAACGCGAAAAGCGCGTTTTCGTTTGGTGCTGCGGCAATGCGCACCGGCCAGCCCGCCGCCGCCAGCGGTGCCGCCACCTTGGGCGAGAAGCACAGATGCGTGACCCGGCCGAACGCCTCCGCGACGCCGGCCTCGGCCGCCCGCGTCGCCAGCGTCGCCGCCGTGCGCGGGGAGAAATGGAAGGCCGCGTCGATCCACCCTTCCCTAGCGGCAGAAATCGTCGCGTCCGACAGCGCCGGCGCCGGCACCGCGCGATAAAGGGTGAACAATTCCACCATGATGCCGTCGCCCTCCAGCGCCGCGCCGAGATCGACCGCCCGCTCCGCGCCGCAGACATGCAGCAGCCGTGCCCCGCGCGGCAGCTGCTCGCGCAACAGGGCGATCAGCGCCGCGCCGTCGCCGCCGGCGATGTGCGGCACCGGCCCCTCGGGCGCCGCCTGCGCCGTGCGCCAGCCGACGGTGTAGAGCGGCAAATGCCTCAAGCCCGCCCATTCCGCCCGCGCGGCCAGCGCCCGCGCGCCGTTGACGCTGGTCAGCGCCAGCGCGTCGAACCGACCTTCCGGCAGCCTCGCCTCGCTTATCGCCTCGACCGCCAGCATCGGATCGACCAGAGCCGCGTGACCGGCCGCGACCAGCCGCGCCGCCGTGGCGGCGGCGTCGGGCTGCGGTCGCGTCACCAGCACGCGCATCGGTCAGCCCCCGAACAGGCCGGGCGGCACCATGCGCTTCATCTCGCGGCCCCAGCGGTGACCCAGCGTCTCCGCCTCGGCCACCGAACCCTGGCGAACGATCTCGTAATAGGCGCTGCCGTCCGGCTTGAGCACCATGCCGCGAAAGCGCAGCTCGTCCCCGTCCACCTCGGCGAGGCCGCCGATGGGGGTGCGGCAGGAGCCGTCGAGCTCGGCGAGATAGGCGCGCTCCACGGTGACCGCGAGCCCGGTGCGCCCGCACAGCGCCGGGGCGAGCAGCGCCGCGACCTCGTCGTCGCGCTCGCGCGTCTCGATGGCGACCGCCCCTTGCCCCACGGCGGGCAGGAAATCGGCGGTGCCGAGCACCGCGCTCGCCCGCGCCTGAAGGCCCAGCCGGGTCAGCCCGGCCAGCGCCAGCAGCGTGGCGTCGAACTCGCCGGCATCGATCTTGTTCAGCCGGGTCTGCACATTGCCGCGCAGCAGCGCCACCTCGATATCGGGCCGCAGCCGCCGGAGCTGCGCCTCACGGCGAAGTGACGCCGTGCCGACCTTCGCCCCGCGCTTCAGGCTGGCGAGCGGGTGGCCCTCATGCGGCGCCTGCCCGGCGGGCAGGATCAGCGCGTCGCGCACATCGGCGCGCGGCAGGTAGCCGCCGAGCATCAGCCCGTCCGGCAGCCTGGTCGCCATGTCCTTGGCCGAATGCACCGCGAGGTCGATGCGACCGTCGAGCAGCGCCTCCTCCAACTCCTTGGTGAACAGCCCTTTGCCACCGGCCTGCGCCAGCGCCCGGTCGGTGATGGCATCGCCGGTGGTACGGATCACCTCGACCGCGACCGCGCCCTCCTCCCAGCCATGCGCCTTCAGCAGGGCGTCCCGCACCGCATGCGCCTGCCACAACGCCAGCGGGCTGCCGCGCGTGCCGAGCCTCAGCTTCGGTTCGGCCGACCGGGGGGGCTCATGTGGAAGCGATTGCGTCATGAGGTCCTGCGATGCTAGCGGTTCGTCGGGGGTTCAGAACACCGCCCACCCATGGAAAGTCAATGAGCGATCTTCTGCTACTCGGTATCGAGACGACCTGCGACGAGACGGCGGCGGCCGTGGTGCGCCGGCGCGAGGACGGCAGCGGCTCGATCCTGTCCAACATCGTGCTCTCCCAGTTCGACGAACATGCGGCCTATGGCGGCGTGGTGCCGGAGATCGCCGCCCGCGCCCATGTCGAGGTGCTGGACGACGTCGTCGCCCGTGCGCTGCGCGCCGCCGGCGTCACCCTCGCCGAGCTGAGCGGCATCGCCGCCGCCGCCGGGCCGGGGCTGATCGGCGGCGTCATCGTCGGGCTCACCACCGCCAAGGCGCTGGCGCTCGCCGCCCGCAAGCCGCTGGTGGCGGTCAATCATCTCGAAGCGCACGCGCTCACCGCCCGGCTCACCGATTCGGTGCCGTTCCCCTATCTGCTGCTGCTGGTCTCCGGCGGCCACACCCAGCTAGTCTGCGTCACCGGCGTCGGCCGCTACGAGAAGCTCGGCGGCACCATCGACGACGCCATCGGCGAGGCCTTTGACAAGACCGCCAAGATGCTCGGCCTGCCCTATCCCGGCGGCCCGGCGGTGGAGCGCGCCGCGCTCGGCGGCGACCCGAACCGCTTCGCCCTGCCGCGCCCGCTGCTCGGCCGGCCGGAGCCCGACTTCTCGCTGTCCGGCCTCAAGACCGCCGTGCGGCTGGAGGCGCTGAAGATCGCCCCGCTGTCCGACCACGACGTCGAGGATCTCTGCGCCGGCTTCCAGGCCGCCATCGTCGACGTCGTGACCGATCGGGTGCGCTACGGCCTGCGCGCCATGCGCGAGCGCGGTCACGCCTCAAGCGCGCTGGTGCTGGCCGGCGGCGTCGGCGCCAACCAGTCGGTGCGCAAGGCGCTGCACAAGGTGGCTGCCGATGGCGGCACCCGCCTCGCCGTGCCGCCGCCGGAGTTGTGCACCGACAATGGCGCCATGATCGCGTGGGCCGGCGCCGAGCGCCTCGCCCTCGGGCTCAGGGACGGCCTCGATACCCCGCCGCGCGCCCGCTGGCCGCTGGCCGAGGTCGACGCCGTCCAGCATGTCCCCGCCGCCTCGCCCGCCGCGACCTCGCCGCTCACATGAGTGCGCGCTTCCGCCGCATCGGCGTGGTCGGGGCCGGCGCCTGGGGCACGGCGCTCGCCAATGCCGCCGCCCGCGCCGGCCGTGAGGTCGTGCTGTGGGGCCGCGACCGCGGGGCGATGGAGGCGATGGCACGCAATCGCCACAACGAGACGCACCTGCCCGGCGTCGAGCTGGCCGCCTCGGTCGCGCCGCAGGCCTCGCTGCACGCCATGGCGGACTGCGACGCGGTGCTCCTCGTGGTGCCGGCGCAGGCGAGCCGCGAGGTCGCGAGCGCGCTTGCCCCGCATCTGAAGGGCGGTACACCGGTCATCACCTGCGCCAAGGGCATCGAGCGCGGCACCTCGCTGTTCATGACGCAGGTGCTCGCCGAGGCCTGCCCGCGCGCGGTGGCGGGCATTCTCTCCGGTCCGAGCTTCGCCGCCGACGTCGCCGCCGGCCTGCCGACCGCCGTCACCCTCGCCGCCGAGGATTTCGACCTCGCCGAAGCGCTGTGCGCGGCGCTGGGCTCACCATCTTTCCGGCTCTACCACAGCGACGACGTGCGCGGCGTCGAGATCGGCGGCGCCGCCAAGAACGTGCTCGCCATCGCCGCCGGCATCGTCGGCGGCCGCGAACTCGGCGCCAGTGCCGCCGCCGCCCTCATCGCCCGCGGCTTCGCCGAGCTGTCGCGCTTCGGCCGCGCCTTCGGCGCCCGGCCGGAAACGCTGACCGGGCTGTCCGGCCTCGGCGACCTCATCCTCACCTGCTCGACGCCGCAATCGCGCAACTACGCGCTCGGGTTGAGCCTCGGCCGGACCAACGAGTTTCCTCCGAACGGCAAGCTCGCCGAAGGGGCGCTTACCGCTTCCGTGCTGGTGGCGATGGCGGAACGCGCCGGCATCGACATGCCGATCGCCCGCGCCGTCGAGGCCGTGCTGTCCGGGCGCGAGGACATCGAACAGGCCATCGGCTCGCTGCTGGCCCGGCCGCAAAAGGCAGAAACGTGAAACAGGCGGAAGGCTGACATGGCGCACTGGCTCTACAAATCCGAACCCTTCAAGTGGTCTTGGCAGAACCAGCTCGACGCCGGCGCCAAGGGCACTCACTGGGACGGCGTGCGCAACCATCTGGCCAAGCAGCAGTTGCTGGCGATGAAGCTCGGCGATCGCGGCTTCTTCTACCACTCCAACGAGGGCAAGGAGATCGTCGGCATCGTCGAGGTGATCAGGGAGGCCTATCCCGACCCCTCCGATCCGAGCGGCAAATTCGTCATGGTCGACATCAAGGCGGTGGAGAGCCTGCCGAAGCCGGTGACGCTCGCCGACGTCAAGGCCGAGCCGCGTCTGTCGGAGATGGCGCTGATGCGCTTTTCCCGCCTGTCCGTGCAGCCGGTCACCGACGAGGAATGGGACATCGTCCTGTCCATGGCCGGGGCCAAGTGAGTTCTCGGGACGAAGTGACTTCCCAGGACAAAGTGACGTCCCAGGACAAAGTGACTTCCCGGGACGAAGCGAGCCCCCGAAGGATCGAGGATCCCGCCGCCTTCATCCGCGCCGAGACGCGCCCGCGCCCGGTGCCGCTGGTGCCGGAGGTCCGGCTCTACCTCGCCGACGAGGCGGTGCCGATCTGGCAGCGCACCGAGGAGGAATTGGGCGAGATCGGCCTGCCGCCGCCGTTCTGGGCCTTCGCCTGGGCCGGCGGGCAGGCATTGGCCCGCCACGTGCTGGACCATCCCGAGATCGTCGCCGGCAAACGGGTGCTGGACTTCGCCTCCGGCTCCGGCCTCGTCGCCATCGCCGCCCGCCTCGCCGGGGCGCGCGCGGTGGAGGTGGCCGACATCGATCCCTTCGCCCGCGCCGCCATCGCGCTCAATGCCGGATTGAACGCCGCCGACGCCATCACCCCCTGCCCCGACGACGTCCTCGGCCGCGACGAGGGCTGGGAAGTGGTGCTGGCCGGCGACATCGCCTATGAGCGCGACCTCGCGGCACGGGTGTTCGCCTGGCTGGAAGCACTGGCGGCGCGCGGCGCGCAGGTGTGGATCGGCGATCCCGGCCGCTCCTATCTGCCGCGCGAGCGACTGGAGAAGCTCGCCGAATATGGCGTGCCGGTCTCGCGCGAGCTTGAGGACAGCGAAATCAAGCACACCGCCGTCTGGCGCCCGAAACCGGTCGGTCGGCCCTAGGCGGCCTGACCTAGGGATCACTACATACCGACCAAAGTCTCGCGCCTCCCATGCTTGTCGCCGGGAGGCGGCCTGCCCATAATTCCTTAGAAGCAAGATAAGGCGCGCCAGCGCAGGGGTGAAGGAAAACGCCAATGTCTGAAAAGATTTACGATGTTCCGGCCGCGTGGGCGCAGCGGGCTTTCCTCGACGATCACGCCTACCGGGCGAAGTACGAGGCCTCGGTGCACGACCCCGAGGCCTTCTGGGGCGAGGAAGGCAAGCGGATCGAGTGGTTCGAGCCCTACACGGTGGTGAAGAACACCTCCTTCGCGCCCGGCGCGGTGTCGATCAAATGGTTCGAGGACGGCGTGACCAACGTCGCCTGGAACTGCATCGACCGGCATCTGGAGACGCGTGGCGACCAGGTGGCGATCATCTGGGAGGGCGACGACCCGTCCCAGTCGCGCAAGATCACCTATCAGGAACTGCATGACGAGGTGTGCCGCTTCGCCAATGTGCTGCGCAACCGCAATGTCGAGAAGGGCGACCGGGTCACCATCTACCTGCCGATGATCCCGGAGGCCGCCTTCGCCATGCTGGCCTGCGCCCGGCTCGGCGCGGTGCATTCCATCGTCTTCGCCGGCTTCTCGCCGGACAGCCTGGCGAGCCGCATCCGCGACTGCGCCTCCAAGGTCGTCATCACCGCCGACGAAGGCCTGCGCGGCGGCCGCAAGGTGCCGCTGAAGGCCAATGTCGATGCCGCCATCGCCAAGGTCGAAGGCGGCGTCGACCACGTCATCGTGGTCAAGCGCACCGGCGGCAAGGTCGAGATGGAGCCGGGCCGCGACGTCTGGTACCACGCCGCCGCCGACCTGGTGACCAGCGAGTGCCCGGCGACGCCGATGAACGCCGAGGACCCGCTGTTCATCCTCTACACCTCCGGCTCGACCGGCACGCCGAAGGGCGTGCTGCACACCACCGGCGGCTACCTCGTCTACGCCTCGATGACGCACCAATATGTCTTCGACTATCACGAGGGCGACATCTACTGGTGCACGGCGGATGTCGGCTGGGTCACCGGCCACAGCTACATCGTCTATGGCCCGCTCGCCAACGGCGCCACCACGCTGATGTTCGAGGGCGTGCCGAACTACCCGACCAATTCCCGCTTCTGGGAGGTCATCGACAAGCACCAGGTCAACATCTTCTACACCGCGCCCACCGCCATCCGCGCGCTGATGCAGGCAGGCGACGAGCCGGTGAAGAAGACGTCGCGCGCGTCGCTGCGCCTGCTCGGCTCGGTCGGCGAGCCGATCAACCCGGAAGCCTGGGAATGGTATCACCGCGTGGTCGGCGACGACCGCTGCCCGATCGTCGACACCTGGTGGCAGACCGAGACCGGCGGCATTCTCATCACCCCGCTGCCCGGCGCCACGCGGCTGAAGCCCGGCTCGGCGACGCAGCCTTTCTTCGGCGTGGTGCCGCAGGTGGTGGATGCCGAAGGCAAGGTGCTGGAGGGCGCCTGCGAGGGCAACCTCGTCATCGCGGATAGCTGGCCCGGCCAGATGCGCACGGTCTATGGCGACCATGAGCGCTTCATGCAGACCTATTTCTCCACCTATCCCGGCAAGTACTTCACCGGCGACGGCTGCCGGCGCGACGCCGACGGCTATTACTGGATCACCGGCCGCGTCGACGACGTCATCAACGTCTCCGGCCACCGCATGGGCACGGCCGAGGTGGAAAGCGCCCTCGTCGCCCACCCCAAGGTGTCGGAAGCCGCCGTGGTCGGCTATCCGCACGACATCAAGGGCCAGGGCATCTACGCCTATGTGACGCTGATGGCCGAGATCGAGCCGAGCGACGAACTGCGCAAGGAACTCGTCGCCTGGGTGCGTCGCGAGATCGGCCCGATCGCCTCGCCGGACCTCGTGCAGTTCGCCCCTGGCCTGCCCAAGACCCGCTCGGGCAAGATCATGCGCCGCATCCTGCGCAAGATCGCCGAGGATGAGTTCGGCAATCTCGGCGACACCTCGACGCTGGCCGATCCGGCCGTTGTGACCGACCTGATCTCCCAGCGCCAGAACAAGAAGCCCGCGGTGGCCTGAGGCGCTGCGTCTCAGTCGGCGCCGCGCTGCAAGGCCCGGCGCCGCCGCACGGCGCGGCGGATCGCGGCGGCGAGCGAGGAGGCCCTCGCGAAGCTCGCCCGCAGATCCTCGATGCCGAAATCGTCGCCGGGCGCCCGGCAGACGATGCCGTGTGCCCGGAACACCTCGTTCCAGCCCCGCCGTGAGCCGAGATCCCTGCGATCGCGATAGCATGGCACCTGCGCCGCGATCAGCCAGGGTCGCGGCGCCACCGGCGGGTAGTCGAGCAGCAGCAGCCTCGGATCGGCCGCGAAGCGCGACAGCGCGGCATGGAGGCGGTCGAGCGTCGCCTCCAGCGCCGCTCCCTCCACATCGTAGCGCGGGCTGCGCTGGCGCACGAACAGCGTCGTGCCCGAGGCGCAGTCGGCGATCAGGCGATGATGGAGCGCGTGGTATTTCGGGACGAGACGACGCTCGATGTCCGCCGCGTCCATGGCGAGCACATCCTCGCCTGCGGAAAATTCGTGCTGGTGGATCGTCTCGGAGAGACGCGAACAGAAGGCCGGAAGCTTGCCGCGCCCGGTCGGTACCTTGACGATGTGGACGGCCGCGAACACCTCAGCCGCCCCCACCTCCAGCACGGTGAGCACACCGTGAAACGGCGTGTCCCACCAGTCGAAAGGGTAGGCGCGGCCCGTGCGCGACAGGCGGCGCGCCTGATAGGCCACCTCGCACAAGGCGCCGAGACTGACGATCCGGTCGACCGCCAGAAGCGGCTCGACCGGCGGGGAAAAGGGCCACATGGCGGAGGTCCCTGCCCATCCGATGATCGGAGGCGGGATGTCCGATGAACGCCGGAGGCGACACCCGGCCGGCAGGAACTCGCCCGCCGCCCGGATATCGGTCCACGCTCAAGGCTGACACAAGACCCGCATGTGCCGCACAGGCAAAAGGCGCGCCAGTCCAGCCCTACTCTTGCCTACCCCCGCACCAGGTCGCCGAGCAGGCTCGCCGCCACCGACAGCTTGGAGACGCTGAGGCCGGAGCCGGCGATCTCGTGCACGGCGGCGCGGGTGCGCTCCACTTCCACCACGCGTGCCGCTGCCCAGGCGGCGACGCCCTCGGCGCCGGGACCGTGGTTCTCGATCACCTCGGCGGTGAGCCGCCGCACCGCGATCTCGAAGGCGACCAGCGCCCGCTCCAGCGCCAGCCGGTCGTAATAGTCGCTCACCGCCAGCCCGCGCGCCGCCGACAGGACGCGGTCGAGGCGGAAATGCAGCCCCACGGCGAAGAAGGTGGTGGCGACGTCGGGGATCGACGCCTGGGTGCGGTCGGCGATCAGCACGATGTCGGTGGCGTTCTCCACCGCCGGCAACCGGCCGACCCGGCGCGCCAGTTCCTCCGGCACGCCGGCCTGCGTCCACTGGGCGATGCGGGCATCGTGGGTCGCCCGCGTCTCCTCCGGGATCAGCTCGCGCACCCTGCCCTTCAGCGCCTCCACCACCGGCGGCACCCCGGCGGCGTAGTGCGCCACCAGCTCGTCGAGGCTGTGGCGCAGGTCGACATTGCGCAGGAACCACACGGTGCGGTCGAGCAGCAGCTCCTGCACCGCCGCGTAGAGGTCGAGCTGCACCGCGCCGGCGGTGTGCCCGTCCAGCGCGTCGATCGCCCGGTTGAGGCCGTCGAGGTCGAAGCCGTCGCGCACCACCGCGAAGGCCTTGGCGATCGAACCGACATCGGCGCCGGTGGCATCGGCGAGCCGCGACAGGAAGGCCGGCCCGCCATGGTTGATCAGCGCGTTGGACAGCCGCGTGGCGATGATGTCGCGACGCAGCCGGTGCCCCTCGACGCCGTCGGGGAAGCGGGCATTGAGCTCCGGCGGGAAATAGGCGGTGAGCTCGCGGGCGAGATAGGGATCGTCCGGCACGTCGGTGTCGAGCAGGTCGGCATGCGCGGTGAGCTTGGCATAGGCCAGCAGCACCGCGAGTTCCGGCCGCGTCAGCCCCTCGCCGCGCCCGCGCCGCTCGTTGATCTCGGCGTCGCCCGGCAGGTATTCGACGGCGCGGTCGAGTAGGCCGCGCTCCTCCAGCCGCTGCATCAGCCGCTGGTGGAAGGTCAGGTCGGGATGCGCGTGCTGCTCGGCGAGCGAGAGCGCCAGCGTCTGCAGATAGTTGTTGCGCAGCACCAGCGCCGCCACCTCGTCGGTCATCGAGGCCAGCAGCGCGGCGCGGGCGCCGGCATCGAGCCTTCCGTCGCGGGTGGCGCCGCCCAGCGCGATCTTGATGTTCACCTCGACGTCGGAGGTGTTCACCCCGGCGGAATTGTCGATGGCGTCGGTGTTGAGCCGCACCCCGCGCTTGGCCGCCTCGATGCGGGCGCGCTGGGTGACGCCGAGATTGGCGCCCTCGCCGATCACCTTGGCCCGCAGATCGGCGGCGGCGATGCGCACCGCGTCATTGGCGCGGTCGCCGGCCTGGGCGTCGGTCTCAGCGGAGGCGCGGATATAGGTGCCGATACCGCCGAACCACAGCAGGTCCACCGGCGCGCGCAGGATGGCGCTGATCACCTCGGCCGGCGAGGCGGAGGAGCGGTCGAAGCCGAGCGCCTCGCGCACCGCCGGGGCGAGCGGGATGCTCTTGGCCGCGCGCGAATAAACGCCGCCACCCGACGAGATCAGCGCCTTGTCGTAGTCCTGCCAGGAGGAACGCGGCAGCGCGAACAGCCTCTGGCGCTCCTTGAGCGAAGCAACCGGGTCCGGCGTCGGGTCGAGGAAGATGTCGCGATGGTCGAAGGCCGCGACCAGCTTGATGGTGTTCTCCAACAGCATGCCGTTGCCGAACACGTCGCCCGACATGTCGCCGACGCCGGCGACGGTGAACGGCGTCACCCTGATGTCGGTGTCCATCTCGCGGAAATGCCGGCGCACCGCCTCCCAGGCGCCGCGCGCGGTGATGCCCATGCCCTTGTGGTCGTAGCCGACCGATCCGCCCGACGCGAAGGCGTCGCCCAGCCAGAAGCCCCGCGCCTCGGAAAGGCCGTTGGCGGTGTCGGAGAAGGTCGCGGTGCCCTTGTCGGCGGCGACCACCAGATAGGGGTCGTCCTCGTCATGGCGCACCACGCGCGGCGGATGGTCGATCTCGGCGCCGTCGATATTGTCGGTGAGATCGAGCAGCGAGGAGACGAACAGCTTGTAAGCCTCCGTCCCCTCGGCCTGCACCGCCTCGCGCGGACCGGAGGGCAGCTGCTTGGGCACGAAGCCGCCCTTGGCGCCCACCGGCACGATCACCGCGTTCTTCACCTGCTGCGCCTTGACGAGGCCGAGCACCTCGGTGCGGAAGTCCTGCGGCCGGTCGGACCAGCGCAGGCCGCCGCGCGCCACCCGGCCGAAGCGCAGATGGATGCCCTCGACGCGCGGCGAGTGCACGAAGATCTCGAACAGCGGCTTGGGCAGCGGCAGGCCTTCCACCGCGTGGCTGAGGAACTTCACCGCGATGGCCGGCTTGGCCTCGCCATTGGCCGTGGTCTGGAAGAAATTGCTGCGCACCGCCGCCATGATCAGGCTGGCGAAGGCGCGCAGGATGCGGTCGTCGTCGAGGCTCGCCACCTCGGCGAGCGCCGCCTCGATCTCGCTTTGGATCGCCGCCGCGCGTCCCGCGCGATCGCCGTCGGCCGCCGGGTCGAAGCGGGCGTGGAACAGCGCCACCAGCCGGTCGACGATCGCCGGATGGGCGTTCAGCGCCGTCCACAGATAATCCTGGCTGTAGGGCGAACCGATCTGCCGGAGATACCGCGCCAGCGTGCGGACGAGCGCGATGTCGCGCCAGTCGAGGCGGGCATTGAGCACCAGCGCGTTGAAGCCGTCGCTTTCCGCCTGGCCGCGCAGCACCGCCATCAGGCAGGCATGCAGGCGGTGCTCCAGCACGTCGAGGTCGATCTCGCCGCCGCCGCGCCGGGCGAGCAGCATGTCGTGCACATAGACCGGCGCGAGCCCGTCCGGCTCAACGGTGAAGGTGCGCTCGTCGACGACGAGGAAGCCCATCGCCTCAAGCAGCGGCACCCGCTCGGATAGCAGGCGCGGCACCTTGTAGCTCAGCACCTTCAGCCCGGCCCGCTCGCCGGCGCCGCCCTCCGGCTTGTGGAAATCGACGGCGACCGGCGCGGCCTCGCCCAGCCGCTCGATCAGCCTGAGATCGGCGAGCGCGGTCTGCGGCGTGTTGCTGTCCTGGTAGCCGGCGGGAAAGGCGCGACCGTAGCGCGCCCGCAGCCGCCCCGCCGTCTCCGGCGGGTAGACGAGGCCGATGGCGCCGCCGAACACGTCCTCCCAGGTGCGGATGATCTCTGCCACCTGCGCTTCCAGCTCGGCGCGGCCGGGATCGGCCTGCGCGGTGCCCTCGTCGCGCTCGATGGTGAAGTGCACGCGGGTCAACGGCCCGTCGAGGAACAGCGGCTTGAAGGCGACCACCCGGCCGCCGAAGCTCGCCGCCAAGAGGTCGCCGATGCGCTGGCGCACCTCCGAGCCGTAGCGGTCGCGCGGCACATAGACCAGCACCGAGACGAAGCGGTCGAAGCGCTCGCGCCAGGCCAGCACCCGCACGCGCGGATGCTCGTCGAGCTGGAGGATGGCGAGGGCGAAGTGGAACAGCGTGCCCTCGTCGATCTGGAACAGCTCGTCGCGCGGGAAATGCTCGAGCACGCTGGCCAGCGCCTTGCCGGAATGGCTCGACGGATCGAAGCCGGCGCGCTCGATCACCCGCTGCACCTTGCGGCGCAGCAGCGGGATCACCGCCAGCGAGCGCGTATAGGCGGTGGAGGTGAACAGGCCGGCGATGGCGAGCCCGCCGATCACCTTCCCCTGCGCGTCGTAGCGCTTGACCACCACCACATCCATCCAGGTGCGGCGATGCACCTGCGCCAGCGTGCGCGAGCGGGTGACCACCACCGGGCTCGCCTCGGCGAGCACCAGCGACAGGTCGGCGCTCACCGCCTTGGGATCGAGCTGGCGGCGGAACAGCCGCATCTCCTCGTCGGCGAGCAGGCCGAACGCCTGCTCCATGCGGCGGGAGAACATCCGGGTGCCGCTGTCGAGGTCGTAGTGGCGGGCGCCGAGGAAGGTGAAATTGTCGGCCAGCAGCCATTCGAGGAAGGCGATCGCCTCGGCCACCTCGTCGGCCGGCACGTTAGGGGGGGCCGCGCGCAGCCCGGCCACCGCCGCCTCGACCTCGCCGAGCATCCGCTTCCAGTCGGTCACGGCGGCGCGCACCTGGGCGAGGATCGCCGCCAGCTCGGCCGCCAGCGCCTCGCGCTCGCCGGCATCGGCGAGGCGCGGCACATGGATGTGGATCAGGCTCTCGCGCGTCTGGCGCGGGTCCTTCACCGCCCCCTGCGCGGCGACGCCGACCAATTCGCCGTCCCGCTCGCGCTCGACCTTGAAGATCGGGTGCACCACCAGCGAGGCGGTGAGGTTGCGCTCGTTCAGCGCCGCCATCACCGAATCGAGCAGGAAGGGCATGTCGTCATTGACGATCTCGACGACGCTCACCTCGCCGAGCCGCTCGCCGCCCGCCACTGCCTGCGGCAACTCGACGCGCACATCGGCGACGCCCGGCCGGCGCCGGACCAGATGCTCATGGGCGCGGCGGGCCAGCTCGGCCAACTCCTGCGCGGTGTAGAGCCGCACATCCTCCGCCGCCGCCCGCCCGAACAGCCGGCTGGCGAAACGCGGCGGCATGTCGTCCGTCGCCTGCGTGATCAGATCCGCCTGTTCCACCAGCTGGCGCGCCGCGCGCTCGTCTTCACTGGCGAGAAAGCCTTCGACACCCATGTCCGTCTCCTACCTCGGTCCGCGCGCCGCGGGCGGCGGCCGGCCTATCGTTGGTCCGGCTTCTGACGGCCGGATGACGACCTTAGCCCTGTTGCCGGAGCGTCACACCCGGCGACGCGATCCTAGCCGATTGAGATGTATCAAATTTAGGCGACCCCGGGCGTTCCAGAACCACGGGGCGGCCTGTTGCGCCGCGACATCGGGCGGGCACAGGGGAAAGCACATGTCCAGAGCGCTTCAGGCCATCACCATCGCCGCGATCGCGGCCGGTCTCACCGCGGCGCCGGCCCTCGCCGCCGACATCGCCAGCACGCCGCCGGTCTACAAGGCGCCCGCCCCGGTAGCGGAGAAGAGCCCGTGGCAGATCCGCCTGCGCCTGCTCGGCGTGCTTCCGGATGGCGGCGGCAAGGTGAACGGCGTGCCCGGCTCGGATCTCGACTATTCCGATTCGGTGGTGCCGGAACTCGACATCACCTACTACTTCACCGACAACTGGGCGGCCGAACTGATCCTCGGCGTCACGCCGCACGACATCGACGGCGCCGGCTCGCTGTCCGCCCTCGGCAAGATCGGCGAGGCCTGGCTGCTGCCGCCGACCCTCACCCTGCAATACCACTTCACCGATTTCGGCGCCTTCAAGCCCTATGTCGGCGCCGGCGTGAACTACACCATCTTCTTCGACCAGAAGGCCGACGCCGCCGACAGCCTCGACGTGCACGACACTTGGGGCTGGGCGCTGCAGGTCGGCTTCGACTACATGATCGACGCGCATTGGGGCTTCAACGTCGACGTCAAGAAGCTGTTCCTCAAGCCGGATTTCGACGTCACCGTCGCCGGCGCGGCGCTGACCGGCACCGCCGACCTCAACCCGTGGATCGTCGGCGTCGGCGTCACCTACCGCTTCTGAGCGGTTCGCCTCCCCAAAAGCAAAGGGCCGGTTCGCACCGGCCCTTTTTCATTGCGCGAAAGCCCAACGCCTCAGTGGCGGAAGTGGCGCACGCCGGTGAACACCATGGCGACATTCGCCTCGTCGGCGGCGGCGATTACGTCGGCGTCGCGGATCGAGCCGCCCGGCTGGATCACCGCGGTGGCGCCCGCCTCGATGGCGGTGAGCAACCCGTCGGCAAAGGGGAAGAAGGCATCGGAGGCCACCACGCTGCCGCGCGTCAGCGGCGCCGCGAGCCCGGCGGCCTCGGCGGCGTCGATCGCCTTGCGGGCGGCGATTCGCGCCGAATCCACCCGGCTCATCTGCCCGGCGCCGATGCCGACCGTGGCGAGGTCCTTGGCGTAGACGATGGCATTGGACTTCACATGCTTGGCGACGCGGAAGGCAAAGGCGAGGTCGGCAAGCTCGGCATTGGTCGGCGCCCGCTTGGTCACCACCTTCAGCTCCATGTCGTCGACCACCGCATTGTCGCGCGACTGAACCAGCAGCCCGCCGGCCAGCGACTTCACCGCCAGCCCCTTCGCGCGCGGGTCGGGCAGCGCGCCGGTCACCAGCAGGCGCAGGTTCTTCTTGCCGGCGACGATGGCCGCCGCCTCCTCGGTGGCGTCGGGGGCGACGATCACCTCGGTGAAGATCTCGACGATCGCGCGGGCTGCCTCGGCGTCCAGCGTGCGGTTCAGCGCCACGATGCCGCCAAAGGCCGAGGTCGGGTCGCAGGCCAGCGCCTTGCGATAGGCCTCGACGAGGCTGGCGCCTTCCGCGACGCCGCAGGGATTGGCGTGCTTGACGATGACCACCGCCGGGGCGCGGGCGGGATCGAACTCGGCCACCGCCTCGAAGGCGGCGTCGGTGTCGTTGAGGTTGTTGTAGGAGAGCGACTTGCCCTGCAGCTGGCGGGCGGTGGCCACGCCCGGACGGGCGCCGCCGGAGAGGTAGAACGAGGCCGACTGGTGCGGGTTCTCGCCGTAGCGCAGTTCCTCGGCCAGCTTGCCGGCGAACAGCCGCGCCGGCGGGGCGGTGTCGGCTTCCACCGAGGTGAACCATTCGGCGATGGCGCCGTCATAGGCGGCGGTGCGGGCAAAGGCGGCGCGGGCGAGGTGCCGGCGGGTGGCGCCAGTGGTACCGCCCTCGGTCGCGATCTCGGCCAGCACCACCTCATAGGACGAGGGGTCGACCACCACGGTCACGTCGCCATGGTTCTTGGCGGCGGCGCGGATCATCGCCGGCCCGCCGACATCGATATTCTCCACGCAGTCGTCGAAGCCGGCGCCGCGCGCGACCGTCTCCTCGAAGGGGTAGAGATTCACCACCACGAGGTCGATCGGGCCGATGCCGTGCTCTTCCATCGCCGCCTTGTGGGCGGCGTCGGCGCGCACGGCGAGGATGCCGCCATGCACCTTGGGGTGCAGCGTCTTCACCCGTCCGTCCATCATCTCGGGAAAGCCGGTGACCTCGGAGACGTCGCGGACGGCGAGCCCCGCCTCCTTCAGCGTCCGGCTGGTGCCGCCGGTCGACACCAGCTCGACGCCGTGCGCGGCGAGCTTGCGGGCGAAGTCGACCAGCCCGGTCTTGTCGGAGACCGAGAGCAGCGCGCGGGTGATGGGGCGGATGTCGAGCGACATGATGAGTGGCCCAGGTTTGTTGCAGGACGCCTATGGCGGATCGGCTGGCCCGTATCACGGATCGCCCCCGGCGTTAACCCTTCGCCGGTGCAGCCCTGCCGTGCGGCGGTGCGGGACGGAAGGGTGATGCCGTCGCGGACCGGCGCCGGCCCAACTGTGTGCCCCACGATGGGAGAACCGATCCGGGCGGCGATCTTCTCCCTCTCCCCGAGGGGGAGAGGGGTGGGGTGAGGGTGAGCACCGCTCCAAGGCTCCCCGATGTCGCCCCCCTCACCGACCCACTGCACAGGCCAGCTCTCCGTCGAAACCGAGCCCGGCAGCAGCCGGGTTCGGGCGGGAGAGGAGAGAAAGGGAAAGACGTTGAAACTCGCCGCAACACGCAGAGCTTTCGAAGCAGCGCCCCCGCCCCTCCGCGCGCCCTTCTGCTCAGCCCGCCCTACCCTCGCTCGGCGCCCTGCACCCGCACGAAGGTCCAGGCCACGCGGGGCCTCTGGCGCGCCTTCCCGGTCACCACGATCTGCTCGGCCTTGCGCGGCCCGCCATGGGCGGCGAGATAGACGCTCTCCTCGATGGTCGCCGGGCAGTCCGGCGCCTCGAACACCCAGTCGTCGCCATCCGGCAAGGTGAGGTAGATGGTCTGCCCGTCCGGCGCCCGAACCGCCTTGACCGACGGGTGCAAGTGGAAGCGGATGGCATAGCCGTCGCGGGTGTCGCCAGGGATTTCCTCGCCCTGGGCGGCGCGGAACAAATCCTCGCCGTCGAGGCAGCCGCCGTCCCCCGACAGCCGCCACGAGCGCTGGTGCACGATGCCGAGCCGGCGGGCATAGCCGTCATGGCTGGCGCGCAGCACGTCGGCGCCGCCGCGCGTGCCGCGGTCGACATGGATGTCGGACGGGCCGTCCAGCACCGGCGTGCCACACAGCTTCATGGCGAGCCCGCCAGCGACGAAGCGGCAGGAGGAGATCTCCGCCAGCGTGGCGGTGGAATGCGCCGCGGTCTGGCGGGCGACCGGGCGCCAGTGCTCGTGTGCCGGCGTGGGCGCGCCGCAATTCACCACCACGCGGTTGCGCCCGCTGGACAGCTCGAAGGACAGGCAGCCGGCATGCGCCTCGTGGCTCATGACCGGCGGCGGCGGCCGGCCGGTATCGGCCACCAGCACGGTGCCGCCGGCCTCCAAGCGCTGGTAGCCGGAATAGGGCGCGTTGGAGACCGGGCGGCCGCGTGCATCGTCATAGGCCAGCACGATGGCGAGGCCGTCGGCCGGCGTCGGGCCCATGCCGTTGAAATGCGCGAAGGAGCCGTCGACATGGCGGAAGAAGCGCAGCATCGGCATCATCCGGTCGATGGCGTTCACCAGCACCGCCGGCGGCGCCACCTGCCGCGCCTCGAAGCACTGGCGCAGCGGCAGCAGGTCGAGCAGCAATTCGATCAGCATGCCGGGATTGCGGCCCGCCGGCCCGCCATCGGCCAGCACCTGCCGCTCCAGTTCCTCGGTCAGCCGCTTCTGGGCGGAGCGCAGCAGGCGCGGTTGGTCGGCCATGCACAGGCCGGCGAAGCTCAGCGCCACCGCGCAGGACAGCCGCGCCCGCCCGTCGCGGGCGAGGCGCTGGATGCTCTTGAGATAGCGCGCCTGCTGCGAGAGGCAGCGCAGGAAGCGGCGGTGGAAACCGGAATCGGCGTCCTTGAGGATCAGCGGCGCCTGCGACAGCCAGTTGATCATCCGCCGGGCCGCCACCTCCGGATCGGCGGCGGCCGGCTGGCGGGCGCCGCCGAGCGTGATGAAGTCGCCCACCAGCGCCCGCGCATTGGCCCGCGCGATCGCGGTGTCGGACGCCCGCAGGTGACGCAGCCACGAGAACGACATCAGCGCCTGCGCCCATTCGCGCGACGGCGGCACGATCTCGAAGGGCGAGGCGCCGCCGGTCTCCACCGCCTTGCCGGCGAAGGCGAAGCAGCCGGCATAGATCTCCGCCGCGCGGGCGGGGTCGCCGGCGCGCAGGTCCTGCGGCGCGAACAAAAGCCGGCCGGACACCGGCAGCGAGGCGGACCACCAGGCGAAGGGCGGGTGCGCCAGCGCGCGCACCGCCAGCGTGCGCCAGCCGAGCTCGGCGATACGCGCCAAGCGGCGAAGCCGGTCGGCTACCCCCTCGCCGCTCATCGACGACGGATCCCCGGACGCGGCCTGCAAGGCCGCAACCTGCCTGGACGCAGCCTGCTTGGACATAGCGTCGTCTGGTGTCGCCCGGGCAACCGATTCCCTCCCGGAATCCGTCGGATGAATCGTTGCCAGCTTAACCGAGCCTTGAGTCGCGTCTACCATCGGATGCCCCTCACGAAGCATCAGGTACCTCGCGGCGCCGCAGCCTTGCGGCGAAGAAGCCGTCGAGCCCGCTCCGGCGCGGGTCCTCGTGCGGTAGATGCGTCGGCAGGGTACGCACCTCGCCGGCGGCGTTGATCCATTCGGCGGCGATGCCGTTCTCGCCGGGCTGCACCGGCACACGCTCATAGTCGGCGCGCGCGGCGAGCAGCGCCTCGATCTGCCGCTCGCCCTCCTCCGGCTCCAGCGAGCAGGTGGAATAGACCAGCACGCCGCCCGGCCGCACCAGATCGGCGGCGTTGCGCAGGATGCGCCCCTGCAGCACGCAGAGGCTGGCGATGTCGGCCGGCGCCTTCGACCAGGCGACATCGGGATGGCGGCGGATGGTGCCGGTCGCCGAGCACGGCGCGTCGATCAGCACCGCGTCGAACGGCCCGCCCTTGAAGTTCGCGGCGTCGGCCTCGACCACCTCGGCGGCGAGCCCGAGCCGAGCGAGGTTCTGGGCGAGGCGCTTCAGCCGCGCCGCCGAGCGGTCCACCGCCGTCACCGTGGCGCCGGCGGCGGCCAGTTGCGCGGTCTTGCCGCCCGGCGCGGCGCACAGATCGGCGACGCTGAGGCCGGGGGCGGCATGGATCAGCCCGGCGGGAATCGCCGCCGCCGCGTCCTGCACCCACCACGCCCCTTCCTCGAAGCCCGGCAGGGCGGTGACGTTGCCGGCCTCGATGAGCCGTACCGAGCCGGTCGGCAGCAATTCGCCGCCGAGTTGCTCCGCCCACAGCGCCGGATCGGCCTTGATGGTGAGGTCGAGCGGCGCCTCGCGGGCGAGGCTGCGGGCAATCGCCTCGGCGGTCTCGGCGCCATAGGCGGCGCTCCAGCCGCGGATCAGCCATTCGGGCTGATCGTGCACCGCATCGGCCTCCAGCCGCGCCCGGCCCTCGCGGGCGATCCGGCGCAGCACGGCGTTGATCAGCCCCTTGAAGCCGGCGGTCGAGGGCAGTTCGCCGGCGAGCTCGACGCTGGTCCCCACCGCCGCATGGTCGGGCACGTCCATGAACAGGATCTGCGCGGCGCCGATCAGCAGCAGGGTCTCGCCGCGCTGCGCCTTCTCCGGCAGCGGCTTCTCCAGGAAGGCCCGGAGCATCGCCCGCAGCGAACCGAGCCGGCGCAGCGTGGTGGCGGCGATCATGCGGGTGAGCGCGCGGTCGCGCTCGTCGAGATCGCGCGCCAGCCGGTCGAGCGCCTCCTCCAGCGGACGGCCATTGACGAACACGGCGTCGAAGGCGTCCGCCGCGGCACGACGGGCGGCGAGACCGGGCAGCGCCGGATTCGCTTGGCGGTTATTGGGACGGCGCGGCCGGCGGGTCGATTCGCTCATTTTGTCGGACTAGGCCGGTCCGGCGCGGAACGCAACCGCCCATCTGCGGCTTGTCGCAAGGTCCGCAGCCGGGGCTTGTCGAAGCGCGCGAGATTGGCTCCTATGCGCCACCGTCCCACCGCGAGCCGGAATCCCCAGGCCCTATGCCCCATCTCATGCTGATCGCCGATATCGGCGGAACCTCCTCCCGCCTCGCCCTCGTCGGCGCCGACGGGCGTCCGCAGGATGTGCGCATCCACCGCAACGACTCCTTCGCCGGCTTCGAGGCGCTGATCGAGACCGACCTCGCCGCGCGCGGCACCGCGGCGGACGATGTCGGCGGCGCGGTGCTGGCGATCGCCGGGCCGGCGGATGGCGAGCATGTCCGGCTCACCAATCGCGACTGGTCCTTCGCCAAGGATGAGCTGCGGCGCCGCTTCGGCTGGCAGAAACTAGCGGCCGTCAACGATTTCGAGGCGCTCGCCTATGGCGTACCGGCGCTCGGCCCGGACGACCTCGTCGCCATTGGCGGCGGCGAGGCGGCCGAGGGCGCGCCCATGCTGGTCTGCGGCCCCGGCACCGGCTTCGGCGTCGCCGGCCTTTTGAAGACCGGCGATACCTATCGCGCCGTGACCGGCGAGGGCGGTCATGCCCGGCTCGGCGCCACCAATACCGAGGAGGCCCGCCTCATCGCCCATATGGTGCGCGAGCTCGGCCCGGTGGTGGTGGAGCACGCGCTCTCCGGCTCCGGCCTTGCCCGTATCCACCGCGTGCTCACCGGCGACCGGCTGTCGCCGGAGCAGGTGATCGCCGCGGCCTTTGCCGGCGACAGCGAGGCGCGCGAGACCTGCAACGTGTTCCTGCGGCTGTTCGGCCGCATCGCCGGCGACCTCGCGCTGACCTTCGACGCGCGCGGCGGCGTCTATCTCGCCGGCGGCGTCTCCGCCGGGCTGCTGCCCTTCTATGGCTCATCGCCCTTCCGCGAGGCCTTCGAGGAGCATCCGCCGCTCGACCCGCGCCTCGCCGCGACGCCGGTGCATGTCGTCACCCACCCGACGCCCGGCCTGCTCGGCTGCGGCCAGCTGGGCGGCCGCCTCGCCCGCGAGCTAACCTGAGAGAACCGGCCTGACGCCGGTCCCGGCGCCCGGCGGCTCCTGAGCATTTTCGAGCGGAGCGGGTACCGGTTCGCGCGAAGAAAAAACGAATTAACAAAGACTTAGATGAATTCCGGTGGACTGAAGCTCACCGGAATTCATCTAGAGCTTGGAGAACGCCACCGCGTCGGCGGCCTGCGCCACCGTCTCGGGATCGAGGCCCATGCCGGCGAGCGTCGCCACCATATGCGGCGGCAATGGCGCGCGGGCGTCGACCGGCGGCTTGCCCTTGGGCTGCGGCACCACCACCCGGCGGGCGTGCAGGTGCAGCACCGGCCCGCCCGGCAGCCGCGAGGCGCCGCCATAGATGCTGTCGCCGAGCAGCGGATGGCCGATGGCGTCCATATGCACCCGCAGCTGGTGCGTCCGCCCGGTGAGCGGCGACAGCGCCAGCACGGAGAGCCCCTCGCCGGCGGCGATCAGCTCCCATTCGGAGATCGCCTCCTGCCCGGCCGGGTCGACCGCCATCCACCAGCCGCGATGCGGCGAGCGCTTGGCGAGCTTCAGCTCGACGCGCCCGCGCGTCTCGTTCGGCACTCCCTTGGCCACCGCCAGATAGGTCTTGCCGACGATGCCGGTGGCGAAGGCGCGGCCGAGATCGGCCAGCGCCTTGCGATGGCGGCCGAGCACCAGGCAGCCGGAGGTGTCCTTGTCGAGCCGGTGCGCCAGCTCGGGCGGATGCGGCAGGCCGAAGCGCAGGGCGTCGAGATGATCGGCCATCGTCTCCCCGCCCTTGGGTCCCTTGTGGACCGGCAGGCCGGCGGGCTTGTCGATGATCAGCATCATCGCGTCGCGATGCAGCACGCGGGCGGCGATGTCGGGAACGGGCGGATGATCGGGGCTCATGCCTTCTCTCAGCACAAGCCCGGCCCGCCGTCGAGGCCCCCGATTGAAGCCCCCGCCGCGAGCCCCGCCGCCAACCTAACGCGGGTCGCGCTCAGCCCCGCGTCAGTTCCTCGTGCACGTCGAGCGTCGAGCGCACGCCGATATCGTCATAGTGCCGCTCGAGGAAGCCATCCGCCGCCTCGCGGCCGATGTCGCGCAGGAACAGCAGGAACTCCCATTCCGCGTTCATCTTGGTCGAGGCGTCGAGCGCGATCAGCTTCTCCGCGCCGTCGATCCGGTGCATGCGCAGGTTTCGGTAGCCTTCCACCCCGTCATGCCGGTGGCTCAGCTTGCCCTCGTTGAGCAGCCGGGTGACGAATTCGGCGGCGCGCAGCTGGGCGAGCAGCGAGGCGTTGAAGGTGATCTCGTTCATCCGGTTCTGGATGTCGCGGGCGGTCTTGGGCGTCTCGCGGCGGATGATCGGGTTGATCTGCACCAGCAGGATGTCGTCGGTCTTCACCGCGTCGTAGAACGGGAACATGGCCGGGTTGCCCATGTAGCCGCCGTCCCAATAGGGCACGCCGTCGATCTCCACCGCCTGGAACATGAAGGGCAGGCAGGCGGACGCCATGATCGCCGACGGGGTGAGCTCGCGCTTGGAGAACACCCTCACCTTGCCGGTGTGGACGTTGGTGGCGCTGATGAACACATGCACATGCGAGCAGGACTGCACGGCGTCGAAATCGACATGCTCCTCGATGAGGTCCATCAGCGGGTTGATGTTCATCGGGTTGAGGTCGTAGGGCGAGAAGAACCGGCTCATCACGTCGAAGGTGATGTAGGCCGGGTTCATATTGAGCGACCAGTTGCCCCACAACCGGTCGAGCAACGTGCGCTGCAGCGGGCTGGTGCGCCCGTCCTTGGACACCGCGCGCCAATAGTTCGCCAGCGCCTCGCGCCCGCCCTCATTGCCGCCGCGCGCCAGGCCCGAGGCCAGCACGGCGGCGTTCATCGCCCCGGCGCTGGTGCCGGAAATGCCTTCGACGACGATACGCCCGTCCTCCAGCAGCCGGTCGAGCACGCCCCAGGTGAAGGCGCCATGCGCGCCGCCGCCCTGCAAGGCGAGGTTGATCGGCTTGAGGTTGGTCTTCAGCGCCGCCGCCTTGGCGGGATGAGTGGAGTTGGTGTTGCGACGCACCGCCTCCTCGCCCACCGGCCCCTGCACCGAGATCGCCGTGGCGACGGTTTCGGCTTCCTTGGTGACGGCGGGCGCCGGCTCCGAGGCCGCGGGCTGGGCGGGCGCCCTGCCCGTAGAGGCCGCCTTGGACTTTGCGGCGGCAGACTTGGCCGCGACGCGTCCGGTCGCCTTGCCGGCCGGCACCCGCTTGTCGGGGTTGGCGGCCGGCGCCGCAGCGGCCGGCGCCGGTTCCGGTGACACCGCCAGCGGCGTGTCGGTGGAGGCGGAGACGGCCGGCTTTGCGGCAGCCTTGCGCGCGGCGGGGCGCCGCGTCTTCGACGTATCGGCCACCTTGTCAGCCACCTTCGCCTCCCTCTCGCTCACGCGCGGTTCACTGCGCCACCCAACCGCCGTCGATCTGGTGCAGCGCGCCGGTGATCGGGGCCGAGGTTTCCTGGCACAGGAACACCGCCAGCGCCGCGACCTGCTCGACGGTGACGAACTGCTTGGTCGGCTGCTCGGCGAGCAGGAAGTCCTTCACCTGCTCCTCGGTGATGCCGCGCGCCTTGGCGGTATCGGGGATCTGCTTCTCGACCAGCGGCGTCCACACATAGCCGGGGCAGATGGCATTCGCCGTGATGCCGAAGGTCGCCGTCTCCAGCGCCACCGTCTTGGTCAGGCCGGCAATGCCGTGCTTGGCCGCGACATAGGCCGACTTGAACGGCGAGGCGACCAGCGCATGCGCCGAGGCGGTGTTGATGATGCGGCCCCATTTGCGCGCCTTCATCCCCGGCACCGCCGCCTTGGTGGCGTGGAAGGCCGCGGAGAGGTTCAGCGCGATGATCAGGTCCCACTTATCGTCCGGGAAGTCCTCGATCGGCGAGACGTGCTGCACGCCGGCATTGTTGACGAGGATGTCGACCGAGCCGAGCTGCTCCTCGCCGAACTTGACCAGCGCGGCGCATTCCGAGCCCTTGGTGAGGTCGGCGGCGGAATAGACCGCCTTCACGCCGAACTCGCTCTCGATGCCCGCCCGCTCTTTCTCGATCGCCGCCGCGTCGCCGAAGCCGTTGAGCGTGATGTTCGCGCCCTCGGCCGCCAGCGCGCGGGCGATGGCGAGGCCGATCCCGCTGGTCGAGCCGGTGACGACGGCGTTCTTACCCTTGAGCATCGAAAATTCTCCTGCCTGAGTTTTGCGGCATCGCAACGAGAGGGCGGGCGGCTCGCAGCCGCGCGGCCTCGTCCCCATATGAGTTACGCTAGCATGGCCTCATGGCATTGCCAGCCCCGTCGCGCGCCCGTAAACGCACGGTTGCGAAGACGGTTTCCCGTTTCCTATCCGTCCGCTACGATCCGCGCATGACAGTCTCGATCGCCGCTCATCATGACCACGACCACGCCGCCTGCGTGGCGGACGTGCTGGCGCGCGCCGAGGCATGTTGCGATGCAAGCGGCGCCCGGCTGACGCCGCTGCGCCGCCGCGTCCTGCAAACGCTGGCGCAGAGCCACGTCCCGCTCGGCGCCTACGACCTGGTGGAACGGCTGGGCACCGACGGCGAGCGCCCGCCGCCCATGTCGGTGTACCGCGCGCTCGACTTCCTGGTCGCCGAGGGCCTCGCCCATCGCATCGAGAGCCGCAACGCCTTCCTCGCCTGCGGCCGCGCCCATGAGGCCGATGACGTGATCGTGTTCCTGATCTGCGAGCGATGCGGCCTCACCGACGAGGTCGCCTCGCACGCCATCGGCCGCGACATCGCCTGGGCGACCCGCGCCGCCGGCTTCACGCCGCGCACGCCGGTGCTGGAGATCGCCGGCACCTGCGCCCGCTGCCGCGCGCAGGCGGCCGCCGGCGCGGCATCAGGCGATTGACGCCGGCGCGCCGCGCGCCTACCCCTCCAGACTGTTCACCCTGCAGGCCGCCACGCCGCCGGAACCCGTGTCATGACCGCTGAGACCGCCCCCATCGTCGCGCCCGAGCTGGAAGCCGCCGGCCCGCATGCGCGGCGCCTCACCGTGCCGGTCAGGGTCGGCTCGGTCGTGGTTGGTGGCGGCGCGCCGGTCGTCGTGCAGTCGATGACCAACACCGATACCGCCGACGCCGAGGCCACCGCCAGGCAGGTGGCGGCGCTGGCCCGCGCCGGCTCGGAAATCGTGCGCATCACCGTCGACCGCGACGAATCCGCCCGCGCCGTGCCGGAGATCCGCGAGCGCCTCGCCCGCATGGGGCTCGACACCCCGCTGGTCGGCGACTTCCACTATAATGGCCACCTGCTGCTGGCGAATTTCCCGGACTGCGCCGAGGCGCTGGCCAAGTACCGCATCAATCCCGGCAATGTCGGCTTCGGCAACAAGCGCGACCGCCACTTCGCTACCATCGTTGAGATCGCGATCAAGCACGACAAGCCGGTGCGCATCGGCGCCAATTGGGGCTCGCTCGACGACGACCTGCTGACCCGGTTGATGGACGAGAACGCCAAGCTCGCCCGCCCGGCGGAGGCTCGCGCGGTGACCCGCGAAGCCCTGGTGCGCTCGGCGCTGCTCTCCGCCGCGCTCGCCGAGGAGATCGGCATGAAGCGCGAGAAGATCATCCTCTCCGCCAAGGTCTCGGCGGTGCAGGACCTGATCACCGTCTATGCCGAGCTCGCCCGCCGCGCCGACTACGCGCTGCATCTCGGCCTCACCGAGGCCGGCATGGGCTCGAAGGGCATCGTCGCCTCCTCCACCGCCATGGGCGTGCTGCTTCAGCAGGGCATCGGCGACACCATCCGCGTCTCGCTCACCCCCGAGCCCGGCGGCGACCGCACCCGCGAGGTGACGGTGGCGCAGGAAATGCTGCAGACCATGGGCCTGCGCACCTTCGTGCCGCTGGTCGCCGCCTGCCCCGGCTGCGGGCGGACCACCTCGACCACCTTCCAGGAACTCGCCTTCGAGGTGCAGGACTACATCCGCACCTCGATGCCCGAGTGGAAGAAGCACTATCCCGGCGTCGAGACGCTGAACGTCGCGGTGATGGGCTGCATCGTCAACGGGCCCGGCGAGAGCAAGCATGCCGATATCGGCATCTCGCTGCCCGGTACCGGCGAGTTCCCCACCGCCCCGGTCTATATCGACGGCAAGAAGGCGATGACCCTGCGCGGTCCCACCCTGCGTGAGGACTTCAAGAAGATCGTCGACGATTACGTCCAGCGCCGCTTCGGCGTCACCCGCGTCGGCGCGGCGGAATAATGCCTGAGGCTACCGTCGCGCGGGGCGCGAAGGCCCCGATCCCCGCTACCGTCTGGGTGCTCGGCATCGTCAGCCTGGCGATGGATATCTCCTCGGAGATGGTCCAGACGCTGCTGCCCATCTATCTCGTCACCGAGCTTGCCGCCTCCGCCCTCGCCATCGGCTTCATCGAGGGATTGTCGGTCGCCATCGCCATGGTGACGCGACTGTTCTCCGGCGTGGTCTCGGACTGGACCGGCAAGCGCAAGCCGCTCGCCGTGCTCGGCTACGGTCTCGGTGCGATCTCCAAGCCGATGATCCCGCTCGCCTCCTCGCTGGGCTGGATCGTCGCCGCCAAGGCGCTCGACCGCGTCGGCAAGGGCATTCGCGGTGCGCCACGCGACGCGCTGATCGCCGATACCACGCCGCCGGAAATACGCGGCGCCGCCTTCGGGCTGCGCAAGTCGCTCGACACGGTCGGCGGCTTCATCGGCCCGCTGGTCGCCATCGGCCTGATGCTGGCGACCGGCGGCGACATCCTCACCGTGTTCTGGATCGCCACCCTCCCCGCCTTCCTCGCCGTGGCGCTGCTGGTCGTCGGCATAAGCGTGCCGGCGCGGCCGCCCGGCCGCGCCAAGGACCGGCCGCGCCTTGCCGAGGCCGGCCGGCTCAACCCGGCGACCTGGGCGGCGATCGTGGCGGCCTGCATCTTCACCATGGCGCGGTTCAGCGAGGCGTTCCTGCTGCTGAAGTCGCAGGAGGTTGGTCTCGCCGCCGCCTGGGTGCCGATCACCATGGTGGTGATGCACGTAGTCTATGGGCTCGCCGCCTATCCGGTCGGCCGGCTGTCCGACCGCACCGGCCGCCTCGGGCCGCTCGCCGTCAGCCTCGTCCTGCTGCTCGCCGCCGATCTGGTGCTGGCGCAGGCCGGATCGCTGCCGGCCTTCTTCGCCGGCATCGTGCTGTGGGGCCTGCATATGGGCTTCTCGCAGGGCATCCTCGCCACGCTGATCGCCGATGCCGCCCCCGCCCGGCTGAAGGCCACCGCCTTCGGCGTGTTCAACCTGATGACCGGGCTGACGGTGCTCGTCGGCAATGTCGCCGCCGGCTGGCTCTGGCAGGCGCATGGCTCGTCGGCGACCTTCCTCGCCAGCGCCGCCCTGTCGGTGGTGGCGCTCATCGCCTTCCTGCTGCTGCGCGGATCGAAGAAGCCAGGCGGAACGACCGCCTGAGCTTCCGCTGCGAAAGCCGCTCCTCCGGCCCCTGTCGCGCGACGCTGGCCACCCTTGCGTGCGATGCACGTCAGGGGCGTTGCCTCGCCTCGACTTTCGGCGTAAAAGCCCGCCCTCGCCCGAGCTTGTGAATGGCAGGGCTTTCAGGAGAAAGACGATGGGCTATAAGGTCGCCGTCGCGGGCGCCACGGGTAATGTGGGCCGCGAAATGCTCGACATCCTCTCCGAGCGGGGCTTTCCCGCCGACGAGGTGATTGCGCTCGCCTCCCGCCGTTCGGTCGGCACGGAGGTTTCCTTCGGCGACAAGACCCTCAAAGTCAAAGCCCTCGAGAATTACGACTTCTCCGACACCGACATCTGCCTGATGTCGGCCGGCGGCGACGTGTCCAAGCAGTGGTCGCCGAAGATCGGCGCCCAGGGCTGCGTGGTGATCGATAATTCCTCGGCCTTCCGCTACGACAGCGACGTCCCGCTGATCGTGCCGGAGGTGAACGCCGACGCCGTGGTGGGCTTCACCAAGAAGAACATCATCGCCAACCCGAACTGCTCGACCGCGCAGCTCGTCGTGGCGCTGAAGCCGCTGCACGACGCCGCGACCATCAAGCGCGTCGTGGTGGCGACTTATCAGTCGGTGTCGGGCGCCGGCAAGGATGCGATGGACGAGCTGTTCTCGCAGACCCGCGCCGTGTTCGTCTCCGATCCGATCGAGGCCAAGAAGTTCCCGAAGCGCATCGCCTTCAACGTCATTCCTCACATCGACGTCTTCATGGAAGACGGCTACACGAAGGAGGAATGGAAGGTGATGGCGGAGACGAAGAAGATCCTCGATCCGAAGATCAAGCTCACCTGCACCGCCGTGCGCGTGCCGGTGTTCGTCTCGCATTCGGAAGCGGTGAACGTCGAGTTCGAGCGCCCGATCAGCGTCGATGAAGCCCGTCAGGTCCTGCGCAACGCGCCGGGAGTTCTGGTCGTCGACAAGCACGAGCCCGGCGGCTACATCACGCCCTATGAGGCGGCCGGCGAGGACGCCACCTATGTGTCGCGCATCCGCGAGGACGCGACGGTGGAGAACGGCCTCTCCTTCTGGTGCGTGTCGGACAATCTGCGCAAGGGCGCGGCGCTGAACGCGGTGCAGATCGCCGAGGTGCTGGTCAACCGCAAGCTGATCCAGCCCAAGGCCCGCAAGGCCGCGTGAGAATCCCCGCAAGGCGGCGTGAGCCGGCCTCGCGTATCCAGGGACGACGATATCGGGAAGGCGGCGCGAGCCGCCTTCTTCTTTTTGCGGCCGCACCTTCCCCCGGCGCGCCGCCTGCCCTGTCATCGACGCGCTGTCACGTTTCGGTCGAACTCCTCGGGGATCAATGGCGCAGCGCACCTCACCGGGAATCGGCATTTGCCTCGTTTCGTCCTCCGCCTCGCCGCCGCCCTGCTGGCGCTCGCCGCCTTCGCCGCTCCGGCGATGGCGCATCCGCATGTCTGGGTGGTGATCCACTCCCAGCTCCTCTATGCGCCGGATGGCAGCCTCACCGGCGTGCGCCACGACTGGACCTTCGACGAGGGATTCTCCTCCTTCGCCCTCCAGGGGCTGGAGCAGACGCCGGACGGCAAGCCGACCGAGAAGACGCTGTCCGAACTGGCGCAGGTGAACATCGATTCCCTCAAGGAGAAGGAGTTCGACTATTTCACCTATGCCAAGCGTGGGAAGGACCAGTTCCCCTTCGCCCCGCCGCGCGACTACAGCCTCACCTATGACGGCACCGCGCTGACCCTGCATTTCACCTTGCCGCTGCAGAAGCCGCTGCCGGCCAAGGGCGCCACCGCGATCGACGTCTACGACCCCACCTATTTCGTCGCCTTCCAGCTCGCCGACGACAACCCGGTCAAGCTCGACGGCAACCCGGCCGGCTGCACGGTGGACCTGCACCGGCCCGATCCGGCCGCCAACTCCACCAGCCTATCGGAAGGCTTCTTCAACGCGCTGACCTCGGCCAGCAATTTCGGCTCGCAATTCGCCAACCGCGCCACGGTGAGCTGCCCGTGAGGCGCTCGGTCTGGCTGCTGGCGGGCCTCGTCCTCGCGGCCCTCGCCTTCCCCGCCTTCGCGCAGACGCCGTTCGGCATGGCGCCGCCGCCGGCACCGGACGGCATTGCCGGCTTCATCCTCGCCAAGCAGGCGGAATTCTACCGGCTGCTCACCGGCGCCGTGCGCGCGGCCAAGCAGGACGGTTCGGCGCTGTACCTGCTCGGCGGCATCTCCTTCGCCTATGGCATCTTCCACGCCGCCGGCCCCGGCCATGGCAAAGCGGTGATCTCCTCCTATCTGCTCGCCAACGAGGCCAGCCTGAAGCGCGGCATCGGCCTCGCCTTTGCGAGCGCGCTCGCCCAGTCGCTCACCGCCATCCTGGTCGCCGGTATCTTCGCGGTGGTGCTCGGCGCCACCGCCGCCACCATGCAGCGAGCGGTGTTCCTCATCGAGATCACCGCCTATGCGCTGATCGTGCTGCTCGGCACCCGCCTCGCCGTCGTCAAGGGCCGCGCGCTCATCCGCGCCTGGCGCGGCGAGCCCGACCATGTCCATGCCGCCGGCGAGGCCTGCGAGGACGGCCACGCCCACCTGCCCGGCCCGGACGCACTGCCGCGCGGCGGGGTGCGCGAATGGTGGGCCGCGGTGCTGTCGGTCGGCCTGCGCCCCTGCAGCGGCGCGATACTGGTGCTGGTGTTCTCGCTCACCCAGGGCATCTTCTGGGTCGGCGCCGCCTCCACCGCGCTGATGGGGGTGGGCACGGCGATCACGGTGAGCGCCATCGCCGCCATCGCGGTGTTCGCCAAGCATCTGGCGGTGCGGCTGGCGGGCAAGCGCGAGGGCAATGGCGTCACCGTGGCGCTACGGGCGGTCGAGCTCGCCGCCGCGCTGGCTCTCGTCGCCTTCGGCCTCGCACTGCTGTTCGGCTTCATGGCCAGCGAGCGGCTCGGCCTCGGCTGACCACAGAGACGAAGAAGCCCGCGCCGACCGGCACGGGCTTCGCGTCGAGCCGGCGAAACGTGCCGCTCAGTCCTGCAGATAGTCGTGCACCACCTTGCCGAGCCCGAGCGTCAGGTCGGACTTGATGTGCGTGGCGGAGAGCACTTCCAGCACCGGCAGCTTGGCGACGTCGCAGATGGCGTGCGGGAACAGGCCGAGCGCCGCCGGGCCGGTCCAGGCTTCCTTGATGGTGACCTCTTCGAGGTAGTACTCGACCAGCTCGCAGATGCGCGGCGTGTTGTCGACATGCGGGATGATCTTGAGCATCCAGTTCGGCGCCAGCATCGACTTCAGCACCGCGTCCTTATCGAGCGCCTCGTATTTGTAGCCCATGGTGCCGCAGGCGCAGAGCACACTGCCATAGTTCAGCTTGGCGACCAGCACGTCGCTTTCCACCGCGATGCTCGGCTTGGCCAGCTTCTTGGGAAAGCCCCAGATCTCGCGGCCGCCGGCGATCGGCGCCTCGTCGTCGAGATACATCGAGTGGACGAAGCCGCCCTTGCGACCCTCGAACTCCACCGGGATCACCTGCCCGGTCTCGGTGTAGTCGCCGAAGCCGGTGGAATCCGGCATGCGGATGAACTCGTATTTGACGATGGGCTCGACCACCTTCAGCGGCGCGGGCACCACCTTCTCCAGCGCCGCCGGGTCGGTGCGGTAGGTGATGATGAAATATTCGCGGTTGAAGAAGCGATACGGCCCCTTGGGATAGGAAGGGCTGGTCAGCGGCATGGAATAGGCGGTCTTGCGGACGTCCTCGATCTTCATGGCGTGCGGTCCTCGCTGAGATGCGCCAAGCCTAGCCCATTCGCTGCGGCGCGGTAGTGTCACTTTGCCGGATCGCCGGCTGCTTTCACCCGGTGAAGGATCGGTCTTCCTGTTTTGTCCTCTCCCCACCCGAACCCGGCTGTCGCCGAGTTCGGTTCCGGCAAGGTCGAAGCCGGCAATATCCGGTTTCGACGGAGAGGTGGCCCGCATAGCGGTCGGTGAGGGGCTACGCCATCGGGCCCTCACCCCACCCCTCTCCTCTACGGAGAGAGGGAGCAGACCGGGTCACCGCCACGCGTGCAACGACAAACCAGCCGCTCAGAACCGGTAGGTCAGACCGCCCTTGACGGCATTGGTCTCGACGCTGTCGCCGAACTGGCCCTCATAGCCGATGTTCAGCGTCAGATTGGCGCCGATGTCGTAGCCGAGCCCGGCCCCGACCACGAAGCTATCCTCGGCGATCGGCGCGCCTGCGACGGTGAAGCCGCTGCCGGTCTGCAGGAACGCCATCGCCGCCTCCGGCGCGATGTCGCCATAGGCATGGCGCCAGGCCAGCGAGGCATGTGGGGTCAGCGTGCCGCCGCCGAGCGCGAGGCTGGTCGCCAGCCGCAGGCCGAGCGTCGAATAGGGCGTGTCGAAGCTGAGCCCCTGCGAGCTCAGCCCGGTCACCGGCGCGCCGGTCTCGCTGAAGCTGTCGGTGTTCACCCAGCTCCAGGCGATCTGCGCGAAGGGCTCCAGCGCCACACTATTCATTTCCACCGCATAGGCGGCTTCCAGGAACAGGTTGGCGGTCGAGCCGTCATAGGAGGCGCGCGGCGTCTCGGTAGTGCCGAGCAGGCTGGCGGTGCGATGGCTGTCGACGCTGGTCCAGCCATAGGAGGCGCCGGCGCGCAGCCGCCAGGCCTCAAAGCTGGTGCCGGCATAGGCGGCGATCAGAGCGGTGTCCGCGTCGACGCTACTCAGACGGGCATCGACATCGCTCGACGCCGACACATAGCCGCCGGCAAGACCGAAGGTGGTGGCGCCCACCGTGACGTCACCACCGGCAAGGAACCCGCCGAGCGAGGAGTCGACGCTGGCGGAATTGCCGTTGCCGTCCGCCGTGCTCCACTGGCCATAGCCCTGCACCCAGCCGGCATAGGCCGGGCCGGGCGTCACCGATGGCGGCGCCTTCACCGGGATCGGGCTCCTGGCGGCCGGGGCCTTGGCGGCATAGGCGGTGACGGGCCCGTCGAAGCCCAACGCGGCCGTTTGCTGCGAGGACACCGCCGAGGCCTGCCGCAGGCGGCCGACCAGCGTGTCGGCCACCAGCGTGTTCTGGCTGTAGAGCGTGGTGCCGAGCGAGGCATGCGCCTCGCCGGACAACAAGTCGTAGCCCGGTGCCAGCCCGCTCTGTTCGCCCGGCTGCAGCGTGACGATGCTGGAATAGAGCGTGCCGGTGCCGGCCGTATCGAGGGCGTTCGCCACCGCCGCCTGGTTGGCGGTCTGCGCGAAGCTGGCGAAGGAGGTACCGTTGCGCGCCAGCGTCACCGTCACCGAGGCGCCGGCCTTGCCCAGCGTCGGGTCGATGAACAGGTACTCCGGCGCCACCAGCGTGGTGAACTGGCCGTCCGGCGTGGTGGTCTGCTGCGCTGACACAATGGTGTAGACCTGCCCGACATTAATCGGCCCGTCAGCGATCGACATCACCACCGTGCCGCCATTGATCGCCGCGGTGCCGGCGACGATCTGGTCGGAGCTGGTTGCGTTCGCCTCCACCACATAGGTCGAGCCGGCATTGAAGGTGACGGTGCCGGCGACGTTGATCGTGCCGATGGAATTGCCCGGCGACACGGTGGCGCCGGAATTCACCGTCAGCGAACCGAGGCTGGCATTGCCGGAAAGCCCCGCGCCATTGCCCATGGTCACAGCCGCCGAGGCAAGCGAACCGTTGAGGTTGAGCTGGCCGTCCAGGGTTACATTGCCGGCAAAGTTCGAGCTGCCGGTCGCCGTGTAGCTGGCATCCGAGCCGAGGAACAGCGTCTCGAAGTCGCGATACTGCGCGCCGTCGCCAATCAGCGAGACATTGAAGCTGCCGGTGCCGGCGAGACGGAAGGTGTCGCTGCCCTCCCCGGCGGTGACATAGCCGACCACCGTGCTGCCGGGCCGGTAGATGAACAGGTCGTCGCCGCCGCCCATGTCGACCGCCTTGGCGTTATCGCTCTGGATGGTGCCGGCATTGTCGATGGTATCGGCATTGTCGCCGATGAAGGTCACCGCCACCCCGTCGGAGCGGATGATCCCCTCGTTGATCAGCGTGGTGGCAAAGGGTGCCGCGCCCTGGTTGCTGTCGTCGACCAGGATCGCCCGGCCGACATTGTCGGACCCCTCATTGTAGTAGTTGTCGAAGGCCTCGATCACGCCGGTGGCGTAGTTGTGGATCAGCCCGCCGCCGATCGCGAGGCCATCGGCGGTGTTGGGCACGCCATCATTGGTGCCAGTGGCGCCGGTGCCCTGGATCAGGCCGTAATTGCGCAGCTCGACCTTGCCGTCGACATCGACGCCGTCGCCGTCCCCATCGGCCACCCCATCAGCCTCACCGTCATCGTCGAGGAGGCCGGTCACCTCGCCGCGAATGATGCCGTAATTGATGACCGTGGTGACGGTGGCGCCGGTGCTGTCGACATTCACGCCGGAGCCGTTGCGGCCGATGATCAGGCCGCCTTGATCGTTGAACACAGAGATCTCGCCGTCGCCGGTGATGCCGTGCTTGGCGCCGTAGATGCTGGCGTTGATCTTGTTGACGACGCTGCCGCCGGCCTCCTGGAAGTCGACGCCGTCCCCGTCGCTGGTGAGGTCGGTCGACTGGATGAGACCGTAATTGGTCACGCTGGCGCCAGCCCCCGGCCGCATGGCATCGGCCTGCTGCGACTGGATGGTGCCGTAATTGGTGACGGTGATGACGTTGTCGGGCGAGGTCAGGTCGGCGAAATCAAGCGCCTGCCCGGCGCCACCATCGATCAGTCCGTGATTCTCGATGGTGATGACGGCGCGGGTCGCGTCGGAATCGGCGGCGATCTTGATGGCGTCGTCGCCGCCAAGGATCCGCCCGCCGGTCTGATTGACCAGCGTAAACGACTGCAACGTCTCGACATTCGCCTCATCGTCGAACTTGATCGCCCGGTCTTCGTCGCTCAGCGTCTGGATGGTACCGGAATTGACCAGCACGATGGTGCCGCCGCCGAGGCGCACCGCATCATTCGCGTTGGCGGTGATGGTGCCGGTGTTCTCGATCCGCACCTTGGCGGTGGCGTCGTTGGCGGAATCGAGGTCGAAGGCCTGCCCCTCTTTCGAGGTGATCGAGCCTTGATTGATCACCGTGAGGTCGCCGCCGGCAAAGGCGTCGTCGAGGCGGAAGCCGTCATCGGTCGATGAGATCGTGCCGTTATTGGTGAGCGAGTAGCTGCCGCTCACCGCACCATCGGTGTCGAAGGCGCGCTTCTCGCTGCTGATGGTGCCGTCATTGACGATCACGATCCCGGCGCCGGTCGCCGGGCCGTCCCAGATCACCGCGCTCTTGGTCACGTCGAGCGTGCCACCGGCCTCGACCACGCCGCTATCGGTACCGGACACCGTCTGCTGCTTGGTTTGCGTGCTGCCGGACGGCACCGTGAAGCTGTCGGCGCGGGCGGCGAGCGGCGCGAACAGGAGAGAGCTGGCGGCGAGCAGCGCGCGGCAGCTCGCCGACGAGAAGAAGCGGTTCATGCGGACGTCCCCAGGCCCTATCGTGATGAACCTGCGCTATCCAGCACGGATGACAAGGGGGTGACATCCGCGCACCTCGGCGGCCGATGGCCGGGGATACCGGCGCGGGAGGCCGCCGCTGTGCCCCAGCGGCAACAACGCTCTGACCTTAAGTCCTTGACGTCGTCAGGCTTTCGCCGCCGCCGGCCCCCTCAGAGCACCAGCACGCCGGCATTGCCGCCCTCGGTACCCATGCACAGCGCTCCGCCATCGGCCCGCCAGGCCATGGCAGTGATCGGGCTGGCATCGGGCGCGCGCACCAGGATCTCGGCGCCATCGGAAATGCGCACCATCATCACCATGCCGTCCTCGAAGCCGACCGCCAGCACCTCGTCTTTCGGATGCGCGGCGACGCAGGATGCACGGACATCGCGCGGCACCAGCATGGAGGGCTGCTTGCCCATCGGCCCTTCCTTGCTGGCGAACGGCCAGAGGATCGCCTCATTGGAACCGGACGTGGCGAGGAACTTGCCGCCGGCGGTGAAGGCCATCGACTTCACCCGCGCCGGATAGCCGCTCATCCGCATATGCCCGCCATCGGCGAGCCGCCAGCCGTGCAGCGCCGGCTCCTGCATCGTCGTCACCACAAAGCGCATGTCCGGGCTGAAGGCGACGCCGCGATGCGAGCCCTTCCACTCCAGCACCTCGGGCTTGGCCTGCGCATTGGGAAACCACAGCGTCACGCCGCCATAATGGGCGACGGCGAGCCGCGTGCCCTTGAAGGCGAAGGCAAGCCCGCCGACGGTGGAAGGCACCGCCAGCGTCTTCATCTCGCCCTTGGCGGGCAGGAAATGCGCGGTCTTGCCGGCCGAGAACGCCACCGCGTCGGCGCCGAGCGCCACCTGGTCGATCCAGCGTCCCTTCTGCTCGAACAGCACCTCGGTGGAGCCATCGCCACGGGTACGTACCACCCGGCCGTCGTCGCCGCCGGTGACGATCGAGCGCGCATCGGCAGCGAGGGACAGCAGCACGCCCTTATGCGCCTCGACGCGCAGCGGCTCCTCGCCGGCGAAGGCGAGCACGCCCTCGGCGAGCGCGAGGACCGGAGTGGTGCCGAGATAGGCGGCGCCGACCACCGCGCCGCCAAGCGCATGCACGCGCAGCTTTGAGGTCAGCGAGGAGGGAGTGCTGGTAGCGGCCATGGGGACCAGTCGGGCTCGGATCGGAAAAACGCAAAGGGCTGCGCCGGACTAGCGCATATTGCGCCCGCCGTCACGCAGCCCGCTGATGCGGAGAGGTTCACGCCACGCAGGCGCGAAAGCCCTTTTCGAGTTCCGGCACGTTGAGCTTGCGGCCAATGAACACGATGCGGCTCACCTTCGGCTCGTCCTCTTTCCACGGGCGCTGGTGGTCGCCGTCGAGGATCATGTGCACGCCCTGGAAGACGAAGCGCTCCGGGTCGTTCTTGAAGGCGAGGATGCCCTTGGAACGCAGGATGTTCGGCCCCTCGCGCTGGGTCAGCTCCTGGATCCACGGGAAGAACTTGTCCGGGTCGAGCGGCGCGTCGCTGGTGAACGACACCGAGCGCATGTCCTCGTCGTGGAAATGCTTGTGGCCGGCCTCAAGAAAATCCGGATCGATCGCCTGGATCCGGTCGAGGTCGAACGCCCCCTGCCCCAGCACCTTGTCGATGGCGATGTCGGAACGCTGGGTGCGGTGGATGCGGGCGAAGGGGTTGATGGCGCGGATGCGCAGCTCGACGTCCTTCAGCTCGTCTTCCGACACCAGATCGGTCTTGTTGAGCAGGATGACGTCGGCGAAGGCGATCTGGTTCTTCGCCTCGGGCGCGTCCTTCAGCCGGTCCTTCAGCCATTTGGCGTCGGCGACCGTCACTACCGCGTCGAGCGTGGTCTTGGCGCCGACCGTCTCGTCGACGAAGAAGGTCTGGGCGACCGGAGCGGGATCGGCGAGGCCGGTGGTCTCGACGATGATGCCGTCGAAGCCGTCCTTGCGCTTGAGGAGGCCGTCGATGATGCGGATCAGGTCGCCGCGTACGGTGCAGCAGATGCAGCCGTTGTTCATCTCGAACACTTCCTCGTCGGCGCCGACCACCAGGTCGTTGTCGATGCCGATCTCGCCGAACTCGTTCACCACCACGGCGAATTTCTTGCCGTGCGGCTCGGAGAGGATGCGGTTGAGCAGTGTGGTCTTTCCGGCGCCGAGATAGCCGGTCAGCACGGTGACGGGAATCTTGCTCTGGGTCTGCGTGTCAGCCATCGAGGCCACTCCAGTCTTTGCTTTTCCCCTCCCCGCCGGGGAGAGGCGGCCCGCGAAACGCGCCGGCGGTGGACGTCGGCGTCGGGGGCGGGAAGCCCCCTCGCGCCTCAGCTCGACAGCGCCGCCGAGAATTCGCGGATGTTGTTCTGCATCATGTCGATATAGGTGGCGGCCGGTCCCTTGTCATCGGAGAGGGCGTCGGAAAACACCGTGCCGCCGATCTTGGCGCCGGTCTCGTTGGCGATGCGCTTGATCAGGCGCGGGTCGGAGATGTTCTCCATGAACACCGCCGGGATCTTCTCGGCCTTGATCTGGCGGATGATCCGGGCGACGTCCTTGGCCGAAGCTTCCGCCTCGGTGGAGACGCCCTGCGGCGCGATGAACTCCAGCCCATAGGCGCCCTCGAAATAGCCGAAGGCGTCGTGCGAGGTGATCACCCGCCGCTTGTCGGCCGGGATGCGCGCCACCGCCGCCTTGATCTCGGTATCGAGCGCCTGAAGCCTGGCGAGATAAGCCACCGCATTGGCCTCGTAGGTCGCCTTGCCCGCCGGATCGGCGGCAATCAGCCCGTCGCGGATGTTGGCGACGTAGATCTCGGCATTGGCGACCGACTGCCAGGCATGCGGATCCGTCTCCTCGTGATCATGGCCGGCCTGCGCCTCCTTGCCATGGTCGTGGCCGTGGCCCTCCTCCTCCATCTCGCGAGCCGTGACGCCCTTGGCGGCGACCACCACGGCGGCGCTGGTGCCGGAGGCTTTCGCCAGCCGGTCCATCCAGCCCTCGAAGCCGAGGCCGTTGACGAACACCACCTTGGCCGCCGCCATCTTCTTGGCATCGGCCGGCGCCGGCTGGAACACATGCGCGTCGCCGTCCGGCCCGACCAGCGTCGAGATCGCCACGCGGTCGCCGCCGACATTCTTCACGAGGTCGCCGAGGATCGAGAACGACGCCACCACCGGCAGCTTGGCGCTGGTGTCGGTCTGCGCCGCCGCAGGAGTAGCGATGGGAGCGGCGACCAGTGCCAGCAGCAGTGAGGCCGCAGCGAAGTGGGAAAATGTCCGGCGAGAGAGCTTCATGCGAATTCTCCTTCAGGCTTCGAGATGTCGGCGCGGCATCAGGCGGGGCAGGATGCCGCCGATGGGCCCGACGAGCACCGACAGCACATAGGCGCCGCCGGCGACGAGGATGATGGCAGGCCCGGAGGGCACGCCGAGATGATAGGAGACCAAGAGGCCGATCACGCCCGAGCCGCAGGCGACCAGCACCGCCGCGACGACAAGTGCGGTAAGGTCGCTCGCCCAGAAGCGGGCGGTGGCGGCCGGCAGCATCATCAGCCCGACGGCGAGGAGCGTGCCGAGCGCGTGGAAGCCGCCGACGAGGTTCAACACGACGAGCCCGAGGAAGACCAGATGCGTCGGCGTGCCGGCCCGGCTCACCGAGCGCAGGAAGCCGGGGTCGACGCATTCCACCACCAGGGGCCGCCACAGCACGGCGAGCGTCAGCATGGACACCGTCGAGACGCCGACGATCAGCAAGAGCGTCGGGTCGTCGAGCGCCAGCACGGTGCCGAACAGCACGTGCAGCAGGTCGACATTCGAGCCGCGCAACGACACCAGCATCACGCCGAGCGCCAGCGAGACGAGGTAGAAGGCGGCGAGCGCCGCGTCCTCCTTCATCTGCGTCGCCCGCGCCACCGCGCCGGCGCCGAGCGCCACCGCGAAGCCGGCGATCAGCCCGCCCAGGGTCATGGCGAACAGGTTCAGCCCGGCGGCAAGGAAGCCGACCGCCGCACCGGGCAGGATGGCATGCGCCATGGCGTCGCCGGCGAGGCTCATCCGCCGCAGCATCATCAGCACGCCTACCGGCCCAGCGCCGAGGCCGAGCGCGATGACGCCGATCAAGGCCCGGCGCATGAAGTCGAACTCGGCGAAGGGAGCGATCAACAGGTCATACGCGTTCATGCCGCGCGCTCCGTACGCGCCGGCGCGCAGGCATGGGCGCCCTCGTCCCAAGCCTCGCACATGTGGCGTGCCCGCGTCAGGTTGGTGGAGGTCAGCACCGTGCGCGTCTCGCCCCACTCGACCGGCGAGCGGGCGAGCAGCAGCGTGCGCGGGAAATGCGCCCGCACCAGTTCAAGGTCGTGCAACACCGCGAGCACGGTGCGGCCCTCGCCATGCCAGCGCTCTACCAGCGCGACGAGGTCGCGCACGGTGGCGGCGTCCAGCGCGGTGAAGGGCTCGTCGAGCAGGATGATCTCGGCATTCTGCAGCAGCAGCCGCGCGAACAGCGCCCGCTGCATCTGCCCGCCGGACAGCGTGCCGATGGGGCGGCGCTCGAAGCCGTCGAGCCCCACCGCGGCGATCGCCTCGGCGATGCGCGCGCGATCGGCGTGCGAGACCCCGCCGAACAGCCCGGTGCGCCGCCACAGGCCGAGCGCGACGATGTCGTAGACATTGATCGGGAAGGAGCGGTCGACCTCCGCCGCCTGCGGCAGATAGGCGATGCGTGCCCGGCCGTCATCCGGCCGGACGATGCTGCCCGCCAGCGGCGACAAGAGGCCCATCACCCCCTTCAGCAGCGTCGACTTGCCCGCCCCGTTCGGCCCGCAAATGGCGATCAGTTCGCCGGCATTGACCGTTCCGGTCAGGTGATGCACCGCCGGATGCCGGTCATAGCCGAGCGTGACATCGCGGAAGGCCAGCACTTCGGCGCTCTTAACTTCAGCACTCTTAACTTCAGCACTCTTGGCCTCGGCGCCCATCACGCGCCTCCCCACAGCACCGCCAGCGCCGCCGCCCACAGCAGCGCCGCGACCGGCAGCACCAGCATGAGCCGCGCAAGGGCGGAGAGCCGCAGCAGCGACGGCGCCACCGCCGCCGCCGGATGGCGGGCGCCGACCGGATGCGAATGATGCGCATGCGTGTGAGGGGCATGCGCATGATCATCGTGCGCGTGATCGCTGCTATGCGAATGATCCGGCCGGGACGGCGCGGGATCGTGAGAATGTCGGTGGGATGCGGACATGCGTAACCTCGGCTGCGAGGAATTTGATACAACATATCATCGCGGCACGTCCAGACCTCTGATACATTATCACATCGCAAATGCGAAATTTTTGCCGCATCGCGGCGGATGCGCCCAATTGCCCGTTCGTCCTCTCTCGACGTCAGGCCTGCTCCGACCTATTAGAAGGCGCTTTGTCGGCCGGACCGCCCGGCATCTCTTCGTTCTGGAGCCCGTTCATGGACATTTCACGCATTTCTGCCGGACCGAACCCGCCGGATGAGATCCACGCCCTCATCGAGATCCCGGCCGGCGGCGCGCCGGTGAAGTACGAGCTCGACAAGGACTCCGGCGCGATCTTCGTCGACCGCTTCCTGCACACGCCGATGTTCTATCCGGGTGCCTACGGCTTCATCCCGCAGTCGCTCGGCGACGACGGCGATCCGCTCGACGTCATCGTCATCTCGCCGGTGGCGCTGATGGCCGGCTGCGTCATCCCCTGCCGCCCGGTCGGCGTGCTGATGATGACCGACGAGAAGGGCGGCGACGAGAAGATCCTCGCGGTGCCGGCCGACAGCGTCTACCCGTACCACTCCAACGTGAAGTCCTATAAGGACCTGCCCCCGCTCGTCGTCGAGCAGGTCGCGCACTTCTTCACCCACTACAAGGACCTGGAGAAGGGCAAGAAGGTCAACGTCGCCGACTGGCACGGCCCCGAGCGCGCCCGCGAGCTGATCGTCAAGGCGATCGAAGCCGCCAAGAAGTGAGGCCCCGGCCCGGTTCGGGCCGAAGCCCCTCGATCAACTGCCGGCCATAGGCCGGCGGACGATACGACGAATGTTGAAGGGCCGTCCGCCGCATGCGGGCGGCCCTTGGCATTTGCGTTGCTGGCTTCGCGAGGCCCTCGCCTCCCGGAGTTCCCCATGCCCCTCAATTTTCAGGACCGCGGCTTCTATCGCGACCGCCTCATCCCCGCCGCCGAGCTCAAGGATCCCGGTCCGCCGCCCTACCGGGACAGCTACCCGGTGAAGCTGCCGGACGGGGACTGGGCGGATCTGCCGTTCCTGGCGCTGCCGCCCGATTTCGACACCGCCATCGCCTATCTCTGCATCACCGAGAATTCCTTCGCGCTGGAAGACCGGCTCAGCACGGCGATGGCGGAGATGGTCCGCGACCTCGAACCGGAGGTCGTCGTCGGCATGCCCACCCTCGGCATGGTGCTCGCCGCCTCGGTGGCGAAGAAGCTCGGCCACCCGCACTATGTGCCGCTGAGCTATTCGCGGAAATTCTGGTTCGAGGACGAGTTGTCGATCCCGGTGATCTCCATCACCAGCCCGCTGAAGCCGAAGACGGTGTTCATCGACCCGCGCCTCCTGGAACGCATGGAAGGCAAGCGGGTGCTGCTGGTGGAGGACGTCATCTCCACCGGCGGCACCGTCTCGGCCGAGCTCGAGCTGATGCGGCGCATCGGCGCCGACGTGGTGGGCGTCGCCACCGCGATCAAGGAGACCAATGTCTGGCAGAAGACGCTCGGCGCCATCGATCCGGCCTGGCCCGGCCTGGTGCGGGCGCCGATTTCCTGCCCGCTGTTCCGTAAGGTCGAGGGCGGTTGGGCGCCGGACTGGTCGACGATGCCAGAGTGAAGGGGCCCGAGCACCGCTATCTTCCCCCTCTCCCCGCTCCGAACTCGGCAGTTATCGAGTTCGGTCCCCGGCAAGGTCGACATCGGATGTATCCGATGTCGACGGAGAGGGTTGGGGTGAGCGGCCTTCTTCGGCTCAGCAATGTCGACCCCTCACCGACCCGCCGCGCGCGCGCCGAACGGGGAGAGGATAGGAAAGCGTCTCGCCTGAAACCGCGGCAGAGCCGTCTCGCATCCGCCACAGAAACCGACACGCTTGGCAAACACCATCGTCCCCGCCGCAGCGAGGCGGAGAGACGGGATCGCTCCTCGGTGTTCGCGGAGGTGCCTAGCCGGCGAAGCCCATCCCCGCCAGCGCGGCCCGCAGCGCCGGCGGGACGCTGATGCCGTCGCGCGCGGCCTTCTCGCGGTTGGCGAGGCGCCGCTGGCCGGGCAGGCGAGCGCCAGGCTCGCCCTCGATCATCGCCGCCAGCCGCTCCATATGGTCGAGATAGGCGGCACCCGCCGTCCGGCTGGGATCGATGGCGATCATCACATGGCCGACCGCTGCCGGCGGCCCCTCGCCGTCGAAGAAGCTCGGCGCGTCGAAGGCGAAGGTGGAGGCGGTCAGTCCCGCCGCCATCACCTCGATGAGGAAGGCGAGCGCGGTACCCTTGGCCTCGCCCATCGGCACCATGGTGCCGGCGAGCCCGGCCTTGGAATCGGTGGTCGGCCGGCCCTCCTTGTCGAGCGCCCAGCCTTCCGGGATCGGCTCGCCGCGCTGGGCCGCCGCCAGCACGTTGCCCCGCGCCACCTTGGCGACCGAGAGGTCGACCACCGCCGGCGGCCGGTCGCGCAACGGGGTGGCGAAGGCGAGCGGATTGGTACCGAACACCGCCTTCTTGCCGCCCCACGGGGCGATGGAGGCCGAAGCGTTGGAGAAGGCCAGCGCCACCAGCCCGCGCTCGGCGAGCTTTTCCACCGGCTGGCCGGCGACGCCGAAATGGCTGGAGCGCCGCATCGAGACCAGCGCGATGCCGGTCTCGCGGGCGATCTCCTCCGCCAGCGGCAGCGCCTGCTCGATAGCGGGATAGGCAAAACCGTTGCCGGCGTCGACGACCAGCACGCTCGGCGCCACCCGCCGGCTCGTCGGCACCGCATGGCCGTCGATCTTGCCGGCGGCGACCATCGCCGCATAACTCGGCAGGCGGGCGAGGCCGTGGCTGCCGAGCCCGTCGGCCTCCGCCGCCACCAGCGCCCGGGCGGTGGTCGCCGCATTGGCCGGCGCGGCGCCGAAGGTCTCCAGCACCCGGCCGGCATAGGCACGGGCCTCGTCGAGCGTCAGGCGCAGCGGCATCGCAGTCGTATCCATCGCAGTCAGGGGAGCGTTCATTTAGCGCCGCCGCCGAGCGGGCCGGCGGACAGGCGGGACAGGTCGAAACGGTGCACGTCGGCGAGCAGCGCCACGAAGGCGCGCGCGCCATAGGCGGCGCAGGCGCGGCCCTTCTCGGCATCGGCCTCGGTGGCATCGCCCATGGCGCCGGTCGGGTTGATGTCCTGCGACATCCAGCCGAAGCCGGCCGGCGTGCCGGCGCGCAGGAACTCGAATTCCTGCTCCATGCCCAGCGTCGCCGGGACGAAGTTGTCGATCTGGTCCTCGCGCACCATGTCGGGGCGGAACACCTGCATCAGCGAGGTCTCGATGCCACCGGCATGGATGCCGTGCTGGCGCTCGGTGGCCGAGAACAGGCCCTCGGGATAGCCGAAGCGATGCCAGGACACCGTTACCGCCAGCATGCCGAGCCGGGCACGCAGTTCGCGCGCCACGGTGTCGAGGGTGGAAACGTTGCCGCCATGCGAGTTGACCAGCACGATCTTGCGCACCCCGGCGCGGTAGACGCTCTCGCCGATCTCGACCCAGGCGCGGCTCACCGTCTCGGCGGAAAGGGTCAGCGTACCCGGGAAGAAGATGTGCTCGTTCGACTTGCCGACCTGCTGCATCGGCAGGAACACCGCCGGCAAGTCGTCGGGGATGAGCTTCATCACCGCGTCGAGATAACCCTGGCCGATCATCGCGTCGACGCCGACCGGCAGATGCGGCCCGTGCTGCTCCACCGCCGCCACCGGCAAGACGGCGATCCAGCTGCCGACATCGCCTTGCGCGAAATCGGTCCAGCTCATTTCGGTCCAGAAGCGTTTGGGCGGCATCGTCGGGCTCCGCAGGCGGTCAGGCGGGCGTTCTAGAGCATTTTCCAGCGAAGTGGGTACCGGTTCGCGTGAAGAAAATGCGTAACGACAAAAGCCGGGCGATGTCCGGCGCGCGGACGTCGCCCGGGCTCAATCGGCCCGCGCCGCCAGCGCCTCGACCTCGACCTTGAATTCCGGCCGGGTGAAACCGGAGACAATCATCAGCGTCGAGGCTGGCGGCGGATCGACGACGAAGCGGTCGCGCGCCGCCATATAACCGGCCATATGCGCCCGGTCGGTGACATAGGCGTTCAGCCGCACGATGTCGCCCGGCCCCATCCCCGCCTCGGCGAGGCAGACGGCGATGGCGCGGAAGCACAATTCGGCCTGCTCCTCGGCGCTGTCGGGGATCGCGTCGTCCGGGGCGATGCCGAGCTGGCCGGAGGTCAGCAGCAGCCGTGCCCCGGCCGTCACCTCGACGGCATGGCTGTAGCGGGCGAAGGGCCGGCGCACGCCGGCGGGGAGAAGATGGCGCAGCATGTCCCATCCTTAAGCCCGCAAATTTGTGCGGACAAGGTCGTCCGGCTCCTATGTGCATCGGCTTTGAGCTCGCCTAGTATGACGGCATTGTCGCCGGCATTGCCCGTTGGGAGACCCCGTCCATGCGCCTGTTTTCGCGCCGCTCCACCCTGCACTCGCTCGCCCTCGCGGCGGTGGCTATCGCCAGCCTCGCCGCCACCCCGCGCGCCTTCGCCGCCGACAAGGTGACGTTCGGCACCAATTGGGTGGCGCAGGCCGAGCATGGTGGCTTCTACCAGGCGGTGGTGGACGGCACCTATGCGAAATACGGCCTCGACGTCACCATCCTGCCCGGCGGCCCGCAGGCCAACAACCGGCTGCTGCTGCCGGTCGGCAAGATCGACTTCTACATGGGCGCCAACATGCTGCAGGCCTTCTCCTCGGTGGTGGAAGGCATCCCGACGGTGATCGTCGCCGCGATGTTCCAGAAGGACCCGCAGGTGCTGATCGCCCACCCGGACGTCGCGACCTTCGAGGATCTGAAGACCCGCACCCTGTTCATCTCCAAGGAGGGCCTCGCCAGCTACTATCAGTGGCTGGTCGCCGATTTCGGCTTCAGCGAAAATCAGGTGAAGCCCTACACCTTCAACGCCGCGCCCTTCCTCGCCGACAAGAACAGCGCCATGCAGGGCTACATCACCTCCGAGCCCTATGCGGTGGAGAAGCAAGGCGGCTTCAAGCCGAAGCTGTTCCTGCTGGCGGACCAGGGCTTCGATACCTATTCCACCACCATCGAGACCCGCTCCGAGCTGGTGAAGTCGAACCCCGACCTCGTGCAGCGCTTCGTCGATGCCTCGATCATCGGCTGGTACAATTATCTCTATGGCGACAACGCCAAGGCCAACGCCCTGATCAAGAAGGACAATCCGGAAATGACCGACGAGATGATCGCCTTCTCCATCGACAAGATGAAGGAGTACGGCATCGTCGATTCCGGTGACACCAAGAAGCTGGGCGTCGGCGCCATGACCGATGAGAAGATCAAGAGCTTCTACGACAAGATGGTGCGCGCCAAGGTGGTCAAGGCCGACATCGACTACAAGAAGTCCTACACGACGCAGTTCGTGAACAAGGGCGTCGGCAAGGACCTGGCACCTAAATGAGCGGTCCCCGCGCGTGACCACCCTCATCGATCCGCCGGCCCCGGTGCCCGCCGCCGAACCGCCCGGCGCGCCGCTGCTCACCCTTGCCGGCGTCGGCAAACGCTTCGGCAATCAGGTCACCGCCCTCGAGGGGCTCGACATGGAGGTGCGCCGCGGCGAGTTCCTCTCGCTGCTCGGCCCGTCCGGCTGCGGCAAGTCGACGGCGCTGCGGCTGATCGCCGGTCTCGCCGAGCCAACCTCCGGCCATATCGCCTTCAACGGCGAGCGCGCGGGCAAGGCATCCTCCACCCATCCGTCCGTCGGCTTCGTCTTCCAGGAGCCGACTCTGATGCCGTGGGCGAGCGTGTTCGGCAATGTCCACCTGCCGCTCAAGCTTGCCGGCACCTCGCGCCGCGAGGCCGAGCCGGCGATCATGGAGGCGCTGGAACTGGTCGGCCTCGACGGCTTCCGTGACGCCTATCCGCGAGAACTCTCCGGCGGCATGAAGATGCGCGTCTCCATCGCCCGCGCGCTGGTGACCAAGCCACGCCTGCTCCTGATGGACGAGCCCTTCGCCGCGCTCGACGAGATCACCCGCTTCAAGCTGAACAACGACCTGCTGGACGTCTGGCGGCAACTTAACTGCACCATCGTGTTCGTCACCCATTCGGTGTTCGAATCGGTCTACCTGTCCACCCGCATCCTCGTCTTCCGCGCCCGGCCCGGCCGCGTCGCCGCCGAGCTGGAGATCGACCCCGCCCAGCCGCGCGACGAGGCTTTCCGCACCTCGCCGGAATATGCCGCCCTGTGCCGGCAGACCTCGACGGCACTCGCCGCCGCCATGAACGCCGGCTGACGGGGGCGCTCGCCATGCTCGCCCCCGCGACGCACCGGCTGGAGACCTCGCCGCTGCGCTGGCTGCTGCCGCTGGCGGTGCTCGGCCTCGTCGTGCTCGGCTGGGATCTCGTGGTGCGGCTCAACGATTTGCCGCCCTATATCCTGCCCGGCCCGCTGCGCGTTCTCGACACGTTGATCGCCGACCGCAGTGTGCTCCTCGGCTCGCTGATGGTGACGCTGCGCACCACGCTGGTCGCCCTCGCTTTGGCGGCGGTCGGCGGCGCGGCGCTGGCGCTGCTCTTCGCCTCCGCCCGCATCGTCGAGTTCTCGCTGTTCCCCATCGCCATCATCCTGCAGGTGACGCCGCTGATCGCGATCGCGCCGCTGATGTTGATCTACCTGTCCACCGACGCCGCCGTGCTTACCTGCGCCTGGATCGTCGCCTTCTTCCCGATCCTGTCCAACACCACGCTCGGGCTCAATTCGGTCGACGCCAACCTGCGCGACCTGTTCCGGCTGTCCGGCGCCAGCCGGCTGCAAACCCTGCGCCTGCTGCAGTTGCCCACCGCCCTGCCCTATTTCCTCGGCGGGCTGCGCATCGCCGGCGGCCTCGCACTGGTCGGCGCGGTGGTCGGCGAGATCGCCGCCGGCTCCGCCGGCCAGGGCTCCGGCCTCGCCTTCCGCATCGTCGAATCCGCCTACCGGCTCAACATACCGCGCATGTTCGCCGCGCTGCTGCTGATTTCTCTCGCCGGCATCCTCATCTATGCCGGGCTCAGCCTCGTGTCGTGGCTGCTGCTGCGCCGCTGGCACGAGAGCGCTCTCGGCCGGGGCAATTGAGGATCGGGAGCCCGAGCCATGAACGCCGCCATGCGCGCCGCCTTCCTTGCCAACCCGCCGGACGCCTATGTGCTGGCCGGCGTCCGCGCGCCCGCCGCGCTGGTGCCCGAACTCTCCCTGAGCCCGGATCGTGAAGGGCTGGTGCAGATCAACCTCTTCGTCGTCGAGAACGCCATCGCCGGCCTCACCCCGCATGGCGAGACCAACCACCCGCTGCCCCGCCTCGATCTCGACGGCGCGCTGGTCCTGCCCGGGCTCGTCGACGTCCACACCCATCTCGACAAGGCGTTCATCTGGCCGCGCCAGCCGAACCTCGACGGCAGCTTCGCCGGCGCGCTCGCCGCCAACACGATCGACCGCGAGGCACGCTGGAGCGCCGTGGACGTGGCCCGCCGCATGGATTTCGCGCTGCGCTGTGCTTATGCGCACGGCACGGTGGCGATCCGCACCCATCTCGATTCCATCGGCCCGCAAACCGCCATCTCCTGGCCGGTCTTCGCCGAAAAGCGCGCGGAATGGGCGGACCGGCTCACCTTGCAGGCGGTGGCGCTCGCGCCGGTGGACAATGTGCTGGACGACGGCGAATTCGGCCCGCTGGTCGAGACCGTCGCCCGCCTCGGCGGCGTGTTGGGCACCTTCACCTGGCCGGCGGCCAATCTCCAGGCCGGCCTCGACCGCCTGTTCGCCGCCGCCGAGCGCCACGGCCTCGATCTCGACTTCCATGTCGACGAGACGCTCGATCCCGCCGCCGATTCCCTGGCGCTGATCGCGCAGACCGCGCTCGCCCGTCGCTTCGAAGGCCGCATACTGGTCGGCCATTGCTGCTCGCTGTCACGGCAGGAACCGGCGGTGGTCGACCGCACGCTCGATCTCGTCGCCCGGGCCGGCATCGGCGTGGTGTCGCTGCCGATGTGCAATCTCTACCTCCAGGACCGCGCGCCGGGCCGCACGCCCCGTGCCCGCGGCGTCACCCTGCTGCACGAGATGCGCGCGCGCGGCATCCCGGTCATGGCGGCGAGCGACAATGTGCGCGATCCCTTCTACGCCTATGGCGATCTCGATCTCGTCGAGGTGCTCCGCGAGGCGGTCCGCATCGCCCATCTCGACCATCCCTTCGCCGATTGGCCGGACATCGTCACCGCCCGCCCGGCCGCCGCCATGGGGCTGGGCGGCGCCGGCCTGTTCACCACGGGCGCGCCGGCCGACCTGTCGCTGTTCCGCGCCCGCAGCCTGAACGAGCTGCTGTCCCGTCCGCAGGCGGACCGCCTCGTGCTGCGCGCCGGCCGCAGCATCGACACGACGCCGCCGGACCCTGCTGAACTCGACGATCTAATGGGTGAGCCCCGATGAGCGACCGCTACGACCTTGCCGCCCTCAGGGCCCGTCTCGACGGTATCCGCCTCGAGGACAATCCGGCGCTGGTGCGGCAGAAGAGCCGGGATTTCTACTGGTACTCGCCAGTGCTGAAGCGTCAGCTCGACGCGGTCGTCGCGGACCTCGTCGCCTTCGCCACCTCGCAGGACGAGGTGATCCGCATCCTCAAGGCCTGTGCCGAGCTCGCCATTCCCGTGACGCCGCGCGGCGCCGGCACCGGCAATTACGGACAGGCCATGCCGCTGGCCGGCGGCGTGGTGCTAGACCTCTCCGGCATGAACCGCGTGCTCGACGTCACGCCCGGCCGGGTGGTGGCGCAGGCCGGCGCCATCCTCGCCGATATCGACGCCGCCACCCGTGCCACCGGCCAGGAACTGCGCCTGCACCCCTCCACCTACCGCACCGCCTCGGTGGGCGGCTTCATCGCCGGCGGCTCCGGCGGCGTCGGCTCGATCATGTGGGGCGGACTGCGCGATCTCGGCAATATACTCGGCCTCGCCGTGGTGACGATGGAGCCCGAGCCGCGGGTGCTGCGCCTTTCCGGCGAGGAGGTCGGCAAGGTCGCCCATGCCTATGGTACCAACGGCATCGTGACCGAGGTGAGCCTGCCGCTCGCTCCCGCCTATGGCTGGGTGGAGGCCATTTTCGGCTTCGAGGATTTTGGCCGCGCCTGCGCCTATGCCAACGCGCTCGGCGAGCAGGACGCGCTGGCGAAGAAGCTGGTCAGCGTCGTCGCCGCGCCGGTGCCGCAGCTTTACTTCCTGCGCCACAAGCCGTTCCTGCCGGACGGACGCCATGTGGTGCTGGTCATGGTCGATGCGCTCGCCATCGAGGCGTTCGCCGCCTTCACCGCCCGCCATGGCGGCGAGTTCCTGTTCCGCTCCGACCTCGTGCCGGCCGACCGGCAGGCCGGCCTGCCGCCGCTCTACGAGCTGTCGTGGAACCACACCACGCTGCGGGCGCTGCGCGTCGACCCGGCGATCACCTATCTACAGACGCTCTATCCGTTTCCCGACCAGCTCGATCTCGTCGCGCGGATTCACCGTCGACTGGGCGCCGAGGTGCCGGCACATCTCGAATTCGTCCGCTTCGATGGCAAGATCACCTGCTTCGGCCTGCCGCTGGTGCACTTCACCACCGAAGAGCGGCTCGACGAGATCGTCGCCATCCATGAGGAGATGGGCGCCGTGGTGTTCAACCCGCACCGCTACACGCTGGAGGAAGGCGGTATGAAGCAGACCGACACCGTGCAGCTCGCTTTCAAGCGCGAGGCCGACCCCGCCGGCCTGCTCAATCCCGGCAAGATGATCGGCTGGGAGAACCCGGACTTCGACCTAGCTGCCGGCCGGACCTATCTGTTCCAGGGATTGGCCTGAAAATTGGCCCGTCGAATCCCGCCTTACCTGAAGACCGCCGCGGCACGGGCGAACCTTGCCGGCGGAAATCGTTAGCCTGAGGAAACCATGCGCGCGCTCGTCGTCTTCTGCCATCCGGTGCCGGACAGCTACGGCGCGGCGCTGCGCGACGCGGTGCTGCGCGGTCTCGCCCGCGCCGGCCACGAGGCCGACCTGATCGATCTCTATGCCGACGGCTTCCAGCCCGCCCTCACCGAGGAGGAGCGGCGCCACTACCACACGCCGGGGCTCAACCGCGTCAACGTCGCCGAGCATCTCGACCGGGTGAAGGCCGCCGACGCGCTGATCTTCGTCGCCCCGACCTGGTGGTATGGCCCGCCGGCGATGCTGAAAGGCTGGCTCGACCGCGTGCTGGTGCCGTTCGAGACCTTCGGTATGCCCAAGCCGTTCCGGCCGCTGGAACGGCACCTCACCAACATCCGGCTGATCGCCGCCGTCTCGACGCTGGGCTCGCCGTGGTTCTGGTGGTGCTGGATCGGACAGCCGGGGCGCCGGATCCTGCTCGACGGCATTGGCGGCATCATCCATCCCCGCGCGCGCAAGCTCTGGATGGCGTTGCATGGCATGGATTCGGTCAGCCTGGACAAGCGCGAAGCGTTCCTTAGCCGGGTCGAGGAACGCTTCGCCCGGCTTAAAAATGCGGGCACCTAGCAAGATTTTGACGAAATCGGCGTTTCCCGCCATGTTCCTGTCACGACACGCTGTTTTTGCTGCAACAATGGTTGTTGCCGCCATGCGGTCGACGGGACGCCCCCATGAAGGACGGGTTCGACAAGAGCATCGGTCTTCGCCTGCAACACGCCGCGCGTCTGCAGCGCGCGCTCGCCGCGCGACGGCTCCAGGAGCTTGGGCTGTTTCCGGGCCAGGAGACCGTCCTAAAGCTGCTGTTCGACCTTGACGGCCGCACCATGTCCGAGCTCGCCGGCGCGCTACGCGTGCGTCCGCCCACCGCCTCCAAGACGGTGGGGCGGTTGGCGGCGCAGGGCCTGCTGGTCCGCAAGGCCTCCGATACCGACGCCCGGCTGGTACGGGTGCATCTCACCGACGAGGGCCGCACCCGCGCCGGCGCCATCGACGACATCTGGGACTCGCTCGAGGACACCATGACCGGTGGCATCGACGGCAAGGACCGCAAGCGCCTGCGCAAGCTGCTGCGGCGGATCGAGAAGAACCTCTCGCTCAAGCTCGGCGCCGAGAACCCCGATCTCGACGAGCAGCCCGACGAAGTGGAGGAGCCGGCTTAGCCCCGGCTTCGGCGTAGCGCCCTCCGACAACCGGTCGCCCCGCCGCCGCGTGGCAACGCGGTGCCGGCCGTCCGCCGAGGTCGCGCATAACCACCCGAAGCGCCACCCGAACGGCGCCGCTGCCATGTCGTGATGCACGCGCCATCCACAGGCTTGTCCACAGCCCTGCTTCCGGCAGGAGCCGGTCGCCCCTGCACAAGACGGATTGCCAGCGCCGGTGCTTTGGTGACGAATAGCCGCCGACGTGAAGGAGCCTGACATGTCCGAATCCCCGACCGCCCCCTCCTCCGGCCGCATCGAGCTTCTGCAGACCGGACCGCTGATGCCGATGATCGAGGCCCAGCTCACCGAACATTTCGTGGTGCACCGGCTCGACGGCCCGGACGGCGACGCGGTGCTGGTGCAGGCCGGGCCGCGCATCCGCGCCGTCGCCACCGGGGTCGGCGCCACCGCCCGCCGCCGCGTCACCGCCGAGCTGATGGATGCCCTGCCGCAGCTGGAAATCGTCTCGAATTTCGGCGTCGGCTACGATTCCGTCGATGCGCCGGCCGCCGGCAAGCGGGGCGTGGTCGTCACCAACACGCCGGGCGTGCTCGACGACGAGGTCGCCGACCTCTCCCTCGCGCTGACGCTCGCCGCCATTCGCCGACTGCCGCAGGCCGAGCGCCATCTGCGCGCCGGCAAATGGCCGGCCGGCGCCTACCCGCTCACCGCGACGCTGCGCGACCGCTCCATCGGCATTGTCGGCATGGGCCGCATCGGCAAGGCGATCGCCCGGCGGCTCGAGGGTTTCGGCCGTCCCATCGCCTATCACAGCCGGCGCCCGGCCGAGGGCGTCGATTATCCCCACTATCCCGACCTCCTCGCCCTGGCGCGCGACGTCGACACCCTCATCGTCATCGTGCCGGGCGGCGCTGCCACCGATCGGATGATCAACGCCGAGGTGCTCGCGGCCCTCGGCCCGCGCGGCGTGCTGATCAATGTCGCGCGCGGCTCGGTGGTGGACGAGGAGGCGCTGATCGCCGCGCTGCAGGACGGCACCATCCTCGCCGCCGGCCTCGACGTCTTCGCCCATGAACCGAACGTGCCGGAGGCGCTGATCGCCCTCGACAATGTCGTGCTGCTGCCGCATGTCGCCTCCGCGACGCAGCTCACCCGCGACGCCATGGGTCAGCTGGTGGTCGACAATCTGCTCGCCTGGGCGGCCGGCCAGCCGCCGCTGACCCCGGTGGCGGAAACGCCCTGGCCGCCGGTCAAGGGCTGAGGCCGGTCATGAGGCGCCGCCGCGACCTCGTCCTCCCCACCGCCCTGCTGCTCGCCGGGCTCGGAGGCCTGTTCGCGGCGACCCCGCCCGCCGTCGCGCAGGATGCGACGACCAAGGAAGCACCTGAGCCGGATACCGCGCCGGAGACTCCCGCCACAGTGGCGCGTCGGCTGGCGGACGCCTACCAGCTCACCAATGCAGACGGCGACCGCATCTGCCCGCTGAGGCTGGCCGCCAAACCCGCCCGGGCGCCGGCGGGCATCGGCCACCCGCTGTTCGCCGTGGAGCTCGACCGTCCCGCCTGCGCCGAACAGATCACCTTCGCCGCCGACATCGCCTCCTGGTCGCCGGGACCGGGGGATTCGATCCGCCTGCACGCCGCCTCCGGCAAGCTGGTGGCGGAGTTCACCGAAGGCGCCGGAGGCAGCTGGGAAGCGCTGCGTGAGCGCGACGGGGTATATTTCCTGGTCAATCCGCGCCTGGTGCAGGCGGCGCCGCAGGCGCAGCCGGCCGATTTGTTCGGGCTGTGGCGGCTGTCGCGTGGGCCGGACCAGCCATTCTGTACCGTGATGTTCGGCGAGCAGCCGATTGGCGACGGCGACTATCCGCTGATCCCGGACGATGGGTGCGCCGCGCTATTCGGCAAGACCGCGCGCGAGCGCTGGCGGCTGGATGCCGGCGACCTGCTGCTGCTGGGCGATACCGGCGAGCCGCTGCGCTTCGCCGCGCAGGAGGACGGCAGCTGGCTGAAGGTGCCGGAAGATCGCACCACGCTCATGCTCTCACGCAATCCCTGAACCTCTGCCGGCCGTCGTCCCGCCGTCGCACGCATGCGTGTCACAGGAAATCGATTACCATCGCCGGCCGGCGCAACGTGGCGCGCGCGGGGAAGCAGGGCAGCGGGGAGAGCGCGGTGGCGGAACATGCGCATGGCAGCGGGCATTCGCGTGGCGGCGGGCATTCGCATGGCGATGCCGCCGCCCTCATGACCGCCGGCGGACGGCACAAGCGCTCGCTCTATCTCGCGCTGGCGCTGACCTTCTCCTTCATGATCGTCGAGGTCGTCGGCGGCCTGTGGACCGGTAGCCTGGCGCTGGTCGCCGATGCCGCGCACATGCTCACCGATGCCGGCGGCCTGGTGCTGGCTCTGGTCGCCATCCGCTTCGCCGAGCGCCCCGCCACCCCGCGCAACAGCTATGGTTATGTCCGCATGGAGGTGCTGGCGGCGCTCGCCAACGCCGTCGTGCTGCTGGTGGTGACCGTTTTCATCCTCTACGAGGCCTGGCAGCGCCTGGTCGCCCCGCCGGAGATCATCGGCGGCCCGATGCTGGCGGTGGCCATCGCCGGCCTGGCGGTGAACCTCATCAGCATGCGCCTGCTGTCGGCGGGCTCGAACGAGAGCCTCAACGTCAAGGGCGCCTATTTCGAGGTGCTGGCCGACATGCTCGGCTCGCTCGGCGTCATCCTGGCGGCAGTCATCGTCATGCTGACCGGCTGGACGCTGGTCGACCCGATCGTCGGCGCCGGCATCGGCCTGTTCATCGTGCCGCGCACCTGGATCCTGCTGAAGGGTGCCGTGCACATCCTCATGGAGGGCACGCCGCCCGACATCGACCTCGCCCGGATCGAGGCAGCGCTCATCGCCATCGAGGGTGTCGAGGCGGTGCACGACCTCCACGTCTGGACGCTGACCTCCGGTATGGACGCGATGAGCGGCCATGTCGTGATCAGCGACATGGCCCGCGCCCGCGACACCCTCGCCGCGGCGCAGGCGGCGATGCAGGCCGGCTTCGGCCTGTCGCACCTCACCATCCAGATCGAGGATGCCGCGCTCCGCGCCGCCGAGGCGCCTCAGCGACTCTAGATTCGGCAACCACACGTTCACTGCAATGAACATCGCAACATAACACGATATTCATTGCGTGAACGCCAATAGCCAACGCGCCGCGCGGCGGCCTATCTTCCTGGCTGAGACGGACGGGACGACACCGGTTTCCCAATTCCGCTCGCCGGCGGGCATTCGCGATAGCGGGCGTTCATTCGTCACGTACCGGTCGCGTCGTTCGCTCTACCTTTCGCGCCACCCGGCGGTGCTTTGCAGCTTGCCTTTCCACCGTCGCCTTATCGCCAGATCGAAGGATTGCAACCATGCCTTTCGTCACCACCAAGGACGGCGTCGAGATCTTCTTCAAGGACTGGGGCCCGAAGGATGCCCAGCCGATCGTCTTCCACCATGGCTGGCCGCTGTCGTCCGACGATTGGGACGCCCAGCTGCTGTTCTTCGTGCAGAAGGGCTTCCGCGTCGTCGCCCATGATCGCCGCGGCCATGGCCGCTCGTCGCAGGTCTCCGACGGCCACGACATGGACCACTACGCCGCCGACGCCTTCGCGGTAGTCGAGCATCTAGACCTGAAGAACGCCGTCCATATCGGCCATTCCACCGGCGGCGGCGAAGTCGCCCGCTATGTCGCCAAGCACGGCGAACCGGCCGGCCGCGTCGCCAAGGCGGTGCTGGTCTCCGCCGTGCCGCCGCTGATGCTGAAGACCGAAGCCAATCCCGAAGGGTTGCCGATCGAGGTGTTCGACGGCCTGCGCGCCGCGCTCGCCGCCAATCGCGCGCAGTTCTTCATCGACCTGCCGGCCGGCCCCTTCTACGGCTTCAACCGTGAAGGCGCGAAGGTTTCGCAGGGCGTGATCGACAATTGGTGGCGCCAGGGCATGATCGGCAGCGCCAAGGCGCATTACGAGGGCATCAAGGCGTTCTCCGAGACCGATCAGACCGAGGACCTCAAGGCGATCTCGGTGCCGGTTCTGGTGCTGCACGGCGACGACGACCAGATCGTGCCCTACAAGGACGCCGGCCTGAAGTCGGTCAAGCTGGTGAAGAACGGCACGCTGAAGATCTATGAGGGCTACCCGCACGGCATGCTCACCACCCATCCCGAGGTGCTGAACGCCGACCTGCTCGCCTTCATCCAGGGCTGAGCCGACTTCCATCGATACGAACGGGGCGGCAAGCTTTCGGCTTGCCGCCCCGTTTCATTTGGTCTCATGCCCCGCGCCGGATCGCGGGAACGGGTCGCCGCCATGCCGCCCCCGGCGCGGCGGCAGCCATGTCAGCGCCGCAGCAGGTTTGTCTTGGCGAGATCGAGCACCTGGTCGCCGCGCCCGCTCATCACCGCGCGGATCATCCACAGGCCGAAGCCCTTGGCCTGCTCCAGCTCGATGGTCGGCGGCATGGAAAGCTCCTGCGTCGCGGTGACGACGTCCAGTACCGCCGGCCCGTCATGGGCGAACGCCTCGGCGATAGCTCCTGGCAGGTCGCCGGGATCCTCCACCCGTACGCCATGGATGCCCATGGCCCGCGCCATCGCCGCGAAATCCGGGTTTTCGAGGTTGGTGCCGATCTCCACGAAGCCGTTCGCCTTCATCTCCAGCGCCACGAAGCCGAGCGTACCATTGTTGAAGATCACCACCTTCACCGGCAGCTTTTCCTGCCTCAAGGTGATGAGGTCGCCCATCAGCATGGTGAAGCCGCCATCGCCGGACAGCGAGACCACCTGCCGGCCCTTCTGCGCCGCCTGGATGCCGATCGCCTGCGGCATGGCATTGGCCATCGAGCCGTGCACCAGCGAGCCGACCATGCGCCGCTTGCCGTTCATCGTGAGATAGCGCGCCGCCCAGATGGTCGGGGTGCCGACGTCGAAGGTGAACGCCGCGTCCTCCGCCGCCGCCTCGCTGACGAGGCGGGCGAGATATTGCGGGTGGATCGGCTTGTTGCCCGGCGTGCCGGTGGCGAGATCGTCCAGCCCCTTGCGCGACTTGCGATAGCGCGCCACCGCCTCGTCGAGATGGGTGCGGTCCTCGTTGACGGCGAGCCTGGGGATCAGCGCGTCGAGCGTCGCCTCCACGTCGCCGACGAGGCCGAGTTCCAGCGCGCAGCGCCGGCCGAGCTGCTCTGGGCGGATGTCGACCTGCGCGATCCGGACGCCGGTCGGCAGGAACTGCTTGTAGGGAAAGTCGGTGCCGAGCAGCAGCAGCACGTCGCAAGCGTGCATCGCCTCATAGCCGGAGGCAAAGCCGATGAATCCGGTCATGCCGACATCATAGGGATTGTCGTATTCGACATGCTCCTTGCCGCCCAGCGCATGCACGATCGGGCTCTTCAGCTTCTCCGCCAGCGCCATCAGCGGGGCATGCGCACCGGCGCAGCCTCGCCCGCAGAACAGCGTCACCCGCTCGGCGCCGTTGAGCAGCGCGGCGAGCGCGGCGATCTCTTCCTCGGCGGGCGTCACCACCGGCGCGCGCGGCTTGAGGCCGGCATTGGCGGAGATGGGTTTGGCCGGCGCCGGCTTCAGCGCGATGTCGCCCGGTATCACCACCACCGCGACGCCGCGCTGGCCGATGGCGGCGCGGATGGCGTTTTCCAGCACGAAGGGCATCTGCGCCGGGTCGGACACCAGCTCGCAATAGACCGAGCATTCGCGGAACAGGTTCTGCGGGTGCGTCTCCTGGAAATAGCCGCCGCCGATCTCCGAGGAGGGGATCTGCGCCGCGATGGCAAGCACCGGCACGCGCGAGCGCTGCGCGTCGAACAGGCCGTTGATCAGGTGCAAATTGCCCGGCCCGCAGGAGCCGGCACACACCGCCAGTTCGCCGGTGATGGCCGCCTCGCCGGCGGCGGCGAAGGCGGCGACCTCCTCGTGGCGCACATGCACCCAGTCGATGCCGTCGGTGCGGCGGATGGCATCGGTCAGGCCGTTCAGGCTGTCACCCACGACGCCGTACACACGCTTCACCCCGATCTGGGCCAAGGTCGCGATGGTCAGGTCGGCGATGTTCCGGCTCATGGCATGTCCTCGAAAAGCGATGGTTTGGCGAACGGGCGGCACCATCGGGCACCGTCCTCTGCACGACTATCGACGATCTGGTCTCCGGCTCAATTCTACATCTGCTTGCGCCGGCATACGATGAGCCGATGAAAAACATACGTAGGTATAGGCCCTTAGGAGTCGGAATTTGCTAGCATGGCGCCATGATTTGTACCGTGGCCCTCAAGGGGTGGATGCTGCATCCTACCCCCCTGTATTTTATCTGCCGTCCGGGTCGCGGAGCGCCGCGGTGACGACCGGGCTCGCCGCCCTGCTCCGGCCCGGCCGGCCGCTGGCGCCGGCGCTCGCCGCGCTGCTGGCCGTCGTGATCTTCGCCATCGACACGCTGACCCCGCTCGATACCGCCATCGCCGTGCTCTACGTCGCGGTGGTGATGCTGGCAGCCGACCGGCTGACCCCGCGCGGCATCCTGCTGGTCGGCGCCATCTGCATCGGCCTGACGGCAGGCAGCTTCATCGCCGTCCATGGCGAGCGCTACGATCCGCAGGCGGTGGTGCGGGCCGTCGTCGCGATCAGCGCCATCGTCGCGGTCACGTTGCTGTCGCTGCGCCACAGCCGTTCCCGCGAGATGATGCGCGGACAGGCGGCGCTGCTCGACCTGACGCACGACGCCATACTGGTGCGCGACGACGCCGACACCATCCTCTATTGGAACCGCGGCGCCGAGGAACTCTATGGCTGGTCATCGGACGAGGCGGTGGGGCGCAAGACCACCGAGCTGCTGCGCACGGTGTTCCCGTCGGCCCGCGAGGCCGTGAACGCGCAGCTGCACCACGATGCCCGCTGGGAGGGCGAGCTGCGCCATACCTGCAAGGACGGCGCGCAGGTGACGGTCGCCAGCCGCTGGTCGCAGCACCGCGATCCACAGGGCCGGCCTGTGGCGACGATGGAGATCAATAACGACATCACCGCCGGCAAGCGGGCCGAGGAGCGTTTGCTCCAGGCCCAGGCCGAGCTGTCCCAGGTGACGCGGGTGGCGACGCTCGGCCAGCTGATGGCCTCGATCGCCCATGAGGTGAACCAGCCGCTGGCGGCGGTGGTCACCAATGGTGAGGCGGGGTTGCGCTGGCTGCGCCGGCCGGTACCGGACGTCGGCGAGGCTACCGCCTCCGTCGAGCGGATGATTGCCAATGGACGGCGCGCCAGCGAGGTGGTGGCGCGCCTGCGCGCTTTGTCCCGCCGCGACGAGCTCCGCCATGAGACCATCGAGGTCAACAGTCTGATCGAGGAGACGCTCGCCATAATCGAGCGGGAGCTGCATCGCCACGGCGTGCAGCCCCGCCTCGGGCTGGCGCCGGTGCTGCCACCGGTAAAGGGCGACCGGGTGCAGCTGCAGCAGGTGCTGATCAATCTGGCGATCAATGCGGCGCAGGCGATGGATGGCGCGTCCGGCGACCGGTCCCTCGCCATCCTGTCGCGACAGGGACGAAACGACGCCGACGAGCCGGTGATCGAAATCGCGTTCGTCGACCGGGGCACCGGGGTCGCGCCCGAAGACCTGCCCCGTCTGTTCGAACCATTCTACAGTTCCAAATCCCAGGGCATGGGGTTGGGGTTGTCGATCTGCCGTTCCATTATCGAGACCCATATGGGCCGCATCGACGCGATGCCGAACGCCGACGGCGGCATGACGTTCCGTGTGGTTCTGCCCGCGCTCAAGGAGCCGACCCCGTGATTGCGACCCCACCGCCGCGCCGCGCCGCATCCGAACCGATCGATCCTCTGGTTATCGTGGTTGACGACGACCAGCCCCTGCGCGAGGCGCTCTCCAGCCTGTTCCGCTCCATCGGCCTGCGTGTCGAGCTGTTCGGCTCCGCGGCGGAGTTCCTCGCAGCGCGGCTGCCGGACGTGCCGCGCTGCCTTGTGCTCGACATTCGTCTGCCCGGCGTCAGCGGGCTCGACTTCCAGTCCCAGCTCGTCCGCAGCGAGCTCAACATGCCGGTGATCTTCATGACCGGCTATGGCGATATCCCGATGACGGTGCGGGCCATGAAGGCGGGGGCGGTGGACTTCCTCACCAAGCCCTTTCGCGACCAGGACATTCTCGATGCCGTCGCGGCCGCGATCGAGCAGGACCGCACCCGCCGTCAGGCCGACCGCGCGGTCGCCGGGGTGCAGGAACTGTACGAAACCCTTACCGCGCGCGAGAAGGAAGTCATGACGCTCGTCACGTCCGGCCTGATGAACAAACAGGTGGCGGCCGAAATCGGCCTCAGCGAGATCACCGTCAAGATTCACCGGGGTCATGTGATGAAGAAGATGGGCGCCCGCTCCCTCGCCGATCTGGTGCGCATGGCCGAGACGCTCGGCCTCGCGGCACCGAAGAGATAGAGGACGCAAACCTTCATATAATTTCGAACCACTCGCTGCTGGGCGATATAGAGAGCAACAAGAGACGTGAGATCGGTGCGCGTCCCGATCAGCGAGAAGGATCAACCATTGTGCGCCAGACCGCGATGATCTCGATCATCGATGATGACGAGTCGGTGCGGACCGCGACCGCAAGCCTGGTTCGGTCGCTGGGGTTCGAGACCAGTACCTTTGCGTCGGCCGAGGATTTTCTCCATTCGCCCCGGCTGTTCGACAGCGACTGCGTGATCACCGACGTGCAGATGCCCGGCATGAGCGGCGTCGAGCTGCAGGCGCGCCTGCGCCAGGGTGGCCATCGCGTGCCGCTGATCTTCATCACCGCCTTTCCCGAGGAACGTCTGCGCCGCCAGGTAACGGCCTCCGGCGCCATCGGCTTCCTCAGCAAGCCCTTCGACGGCGGCGAGATGATCGCCTGCCTCGACCAGGCGCTCAGCCACCCGGCCTGATCTTCCCTTTCCTCGCCGTCGAGACATCCGAGGTGGAACGCCTCCGATGCCCCGCGCCTGCATGCCCGCTGCGAGGCCTCACACTCATGTATGAGGCTGCAAACCAAACGGCCGATATCCCGGCCCGGACAGCCGGCCTAGCTTTGGTATCATCGGATGCCCCGACATGGACCGCCTCGAATGGCCGGCCTGCGCGGGATCCGTGCGGCGACGGCACCGCCGCCCTTCCGAATGCAACCCGCCCGATTGGAGAGCCTGCCATGACCGACACACCGGCGAAGACGCGCCAGATCGCGCCGCTGCGCACCCCCACCGATCTCGGTGCCGACGCCACCCGCGACATCGCCGCCGCGCTGACCACGCTGCTGGCCGACGTGTTCGCGCTCTATCTCAAGACCAAGAACTTCCACTGGCACATGTCGGGCCCGCACTTCCGCGACTATCACCTCATGCTTGACGATCAGGGCGACCAGCTTTTCGCGATGACCGACGACATCGCCGAACGCGCCCGCAAGGTCGGCGGCACCACGCTGCGCTCCATCGGCCATATCTCCCGCCTGCAGCGCATCGCCGATAACGACGCCGACTACGTGACCGCGCAGGACATGCTCGCCGAGCTTGCCGAGGACAACCGCCAGCTCACCGGCTTCCTGCGCGCCACCCACGCGGTCTGCGACGAGTACAACGACGTCGCGACCGCCAGCCTGATCGAGAACTGGATCGACGAGACCGAGCGCCGCAGCTGGTTCCTCTACGAATCCACCCGTTCGAACCACTGAGCGTCCGCCGCCTCGCCGGTGCGACAGCGCACCGGCGGCGGTCCTGGAGACAAACCGATGCCCGAGACCTCCGCCCATGCCGGCGCCTTGACCTCCGGCGAACCGGCTCCCGCCTTCAGCTTGCCGGCGACGCCGGATCAGGCCCTGTCCCTCGCGGATCTCAAGGGCCGGCCGGTCATCCTCGCCTTCTATCCCGCCGACTGGAGCCCGGTCTGCGGCGACCAGATGGCGCTCTACAACGAGATACTTCCCGAGTTCCACCGCTACGGCGCCCAGCTGGTCGGCATCTCCACCGACGGGGTGTGGTGCCACGCCGCCTTCGCCGCCGACCGCAAGCTGCACTTCCCGCTGCTGGCCGATTTCGAGCCCAAGGGCGGCGTGGCGCGCCGCTACGGCGTCTATCGCGAGCATGACGGCACTTCCGAGCGGGCGCTGTTCGTGATCGATGGCGAGGGTGTGATCCGCTGGAGCTATGTCTCGCCTCTCGGCCTCAATCCCGGTGCAGACGGCATTCTGGACGCACTGGATGCCCTGGCCGGGGCGAACACCACGGGAGTGGCGCCATGAGCCGTCTCACCCCCGCGGTCGGTGCCGACGACCACGCCCAAGGGCCAGCCGATGCGCCGGTCACCCTGGTCGAATATGGCGACTATGAATGCCCCTATTGCGGGGAAGCCTATCCGGTGCTCAAGGCCGTGCAGGCAGCGATGGGCGACCAACTGCGCTTCGTGTTCCGCAATTTCCCGCTCACCCAGCAGCATCCCCATGCCGGGCGCGCCGCCGAATTCGCCGAGGCGGCGGCGGGTATCGGCCGGTTCTGGGAGGCGCATGACCTGCTCTACGAGCATCAGGACGCGCTCGACGATGCCGGCCTCCGGGCACTGGCGCAGGCGATCGACCTCGACGAGGCGCATCTGCGCGCCGGCTTCGAGGGCCGTTACGACGAGAAGATCCGCCGCGATTTCTCCGGCGGCTTGCGGAGCGGCGTCAACGGCACCCCGACACTGTTCATCAACGGCCTGCGCTATGACGGTCCGCGCGACGTCGACAGCCTGGTGGCGGTCCTTCAGGAGGTCGCGTCGCAACCGACCTGACCGGCGCGCCGCGCCCCTCGGAGCATACCTCGGTATAGGGTCGTTGACCGCTTTGGCCGATGACAGGCGGCGCGCCATCCCTATAATGGCGCCGCGTGACCTTACCCTACGAGAAGTCGCAAATTCCTATGCGAAGACAAGCAGTTCCGGGCATCCTGGGATCGAGGGGCCGCTATGCCGGAGCTGCCGCTCTGGCAGCGGCGATCTTTGCCATAGACAGCTTCACCATGCTGAGCAGCGCCGTGGCTGTTCTGTATGTGCTGGTGCTGATCGTCATTGGCGACACGGCGTCGGAACGCGCGATCCGCGTCACGGCGGCCGGTTGCATCGCCCTTGCGCTTTTCAGCTTCTTCTACGGGCACGACGAAGACATATCGATCGACGCGGCGTTGCGTCTGCTGTTCAGCCTGGCGGCGATCCTCGGTGCCGCCTTCATCCTGCTGCAACGCCACGGCGACCGGCAGACCGTCGCCTCGCAGGCGGAGCTGCTCGACGTCACCAGCGACGCCATCTTCCTCACCGACGTCACCGATCGGGTGATGTACTGGAATCACGGCGCCGAGACGCTCTATGGCTGGAGCTTCGAGGAGGCCTATGGGCAGGATCCCCATGCCCTGCTGGCGACCCGCTACCCGCAGTCGCGCGGCACCGTCAGGGCCGCGCTGGCGCGGGACGGTGCCTGGGAAGGCGAGGTCGTGCAGACCGCGCGTGACGGGCGCGCCATCCATGTGTTCAGCCGGCTGCGCCGGCGCACCGAGCCCGGCCGCTACGAGGGTACCACTCTCGAGACCAACACCGACATCACCCAGCGCAAGGCCGCCATCGAGGCGCTGAGCCAGAGCGAGCAGCGTTTCCGCACCATCTTCGAAACACTGGCGGTGGCGATCTGGGAGCATGATCTGCGGCCGGTGAAGGCGGAACTCGATGCGCTACGGGCGCAGGGCATCGACGACCTCGCGCTCTATCTTGCCCAGCACCCGGAGCTGCTGCGCCGCATCCGCGCCAGCGTCCGCGTCACCGATGTGAACGGCACCGGGCTGCATTTGATGGGTGTCTCGTCCAAGGAGGAATTCTTTACCCATCTCGATGGGTTCCTCACCGATCCCGACGAGGATTTCATCGGTTTCCTGCTGGCGCTTGATTCCGGCGCCCCGCATTTCCAGAGCGAAGCCGGCATTCGCACTCGCCAGGGCGAGCCGCTGCGGGTGCTGGTCGCCTTCAACTTCCCGCCGCCCGAGCTTTTGGACCGCGTGCAGGCCAGCGTCCTCAACATCACCGAGCGCATCCGCGTGCAGGAGGCGCTGCAGCGCACCCGCAGCCAGCTCGATCACGCGCTGCGCGCCGCCACGATCGGCGAGGTCTCCGCCTCCATCGCGCATGAGATCAACCAGCCGCTCGCCGCCATTTCCGCCCATGCGGCGGCGGCGAGCCGGTGGATGGACCGCGACCCACCGAACCTCGCCGAGGTGCGGGCCTCGCTCGACGCCGCCGGCGAGGCGGCCCGGCGCGCCTCGCAGGTGGTGCGGCGCGTGCGCTCCTTCATGACCAAAGTGGAGCCCGAACGGGCGACGCTCGACGTCGACGCTTTGGTCGGCGAAGCCGTCCGGCTGGTGCAGCACGAGATCGCCGCCCATGGCGTGACGCTGACGCCGGCGCTGGAGGCCGACGGGCTGGCGGTCGAAGGCGACCGCATCATGCTGCAGCAAGTGCTGATCAACCTGATCACCAACGCCATCCAGGCAATGCACGCGACGCCGGCCGGCGAGCGGCGGATCGTGGTACGCACCTGGCGCCTCGGCGGCGGGGTGGGCGTCGAAGTGCGCGATTCCGGCCCCGGCTTCGCCGCCGAGGCCGCACAGAAGGCCTTCGAGCCCTTCTTCACCACCAAGGCCAACGGCATGGGCCTCGGCCTCGCAATGTGCCGCACCATCATCAACGCCCATGACGGCGAGATCCGCATCGATCCTCCAGGCGGCGGCTGGGGTGGCCAGATCGCGATCATGCTGCCCGCGCGGGGCAGCCAGATCGCGGGCTGACGACTACCGTCCGGCGTTCAATCCGCCGGCAGCTCGTCGTTGCGTTCCGCCGCGTCGGCCTTTAGCCGCTGCGACAGCGCCTCGATGAATTGCCTTACCTTGGCCGGCACCAGCCGCCGCGTCGGGTAGACCGCCCAGATGGAGAGCGGCTCCGGCACCGCGTCGGCCAGTTGAACCCGGCGCAACAGGCCTCGCGCGATGTCATCGTGCAGGTTCCAGTCCGACAGGTTGGCGATGCCGAGCCCGCCCCGGCAGGCGGCATGGATCGCGTCCACCGAATTGGCGGAAAACCGCCCCGCCACCTTGACCCGCCGCATCGCCGTGCCGACCCGGAAGCTCCAGTGCGGCACCGCGCTTACCGTCAGGCACTCGTGCCCGGCGAGTTCTGCGAGGTCGCCTGGGGCGCCACGGCGCTCGAGATAGCCGGGCGCCGCCACCAGCCAGCGCGGATTGTCGGTCAGACGCTGGGCGATCAGGCTGCTGTCGTCCAACGGCGCAATGCGAATGGCGAGGTCGAGACCCTCGGCGACGATGTCGACCACGCTGTCAGACAGCTGCAGATCGACCGTTACCTGCGGGTGCGCCGCCATGAACTCCACCACCAGCGGCGCCACCACCTGGCGGCCGAAGGCCAGCGAAGCGCTGAGCCGCAGCAGCCCGCTGGCGCCGCCCTGCCGGCCGCGCAGGCTAGCGAGCGCTGCGGCACGCTCTTCCAGCAACGCCTCGGCATGCGGCAGGAAGGAGAGGCCGTCATCGGTCAGGGAAAGAGCCCGCGTCGTCCGATGCACCAGCCGGACGCCGAGCTCCTTCTCCAGCCCGGCCAGCAGCCGCGTCGCACCCATCGGCGAGAGCCGCAGCCGCCGCGCCGCCCCCGCCAGGCTCCCCGCCGAAGCGGTCTCCACCAACACGGCCAGGGCGTCGAAATCCATTACATCAGAATCCGATACAATCGTGCATCACGGCAAGACACTATAACAGTTCATGCGAAATATTATCTTCAAACGCAATCGATACCGAACATTGGCGACCGATGCCGGTTCGTCCCACCCGCGCAGACAGCGCGGACGCGTCGGGCGCAGGAGAGATTCCCATGACCACGCAGCAAAGCGTGCACGAAACCCATGTGCCGGCCGAGACGACCCTCGGCCTCGGCACCACCTTCGCCATGGCGACCGCCGCCGGCGTCGCCGTGGCCAATATCTATTACAACCAGCCCATGCTCGCGATCATCGAGCAGGACCTGCCCGGTCCCGTCACCGCGGCGATCCCGACGGCGACGCAGCTCGGTTATGCCATCGGGCTGTTCCTGCTGGTCCCGCTCGGCGACCTCGTCGAGCGGCGCCGTCTGATCGTCGCGCAGTTCGTCGTGCTGGCAGCCGCGCTGGTGCTGGCGGCCGTGGCCCCCTCCGGGCTGATGATCGTGCTGGCCTCGCTGGCGGTAGGCCTCGCTGCCACCGTCGCGCAGCAGATCGTGCCGCTCGCCGCGCATCTGGCGGCTCCGGAGAAGCGCGGCGCGACGGTCGGCACCGTGATGGCCGGCCTGCTCGCCGGCATCCTGCTCAGCCGCACCCTGGCCGGCTTTGTCGCCACCCATGGCGGCTGGCGCGAAATGTTCTGGCTCGCCGTGCCGATGGCGCTCGCCGCTGCCGGATTGATGGCTCTTACCCTGCCGCACAGCCGACCGGATTCGGGCATGCGCTATGGCCGGCTGCTGCACTCCATCGTGCATCTCTGGAGCGAGTTTCCGGCGCTGCGGCTGGCGGCGCTGACCCAGGCCGCGCTGTTCGCCGCCTTCACCGTGTTCTGGACCGTTCTCGCCTTCCGGCTGGCGGAACCGCGCTTCGGCTTCGGCGCCGACATTGCCGGCCTGTTCGGGCTCGTCGGCGCGGTCGGCATCCTCGCCGCCCCGCTCGCCGGCCGCTTCGCCGACAAGCGCGGTGCCTCGCTGGCGGTAATGCTGGGAGCGGTCGTCACCCTGGTGTCGTGGCTGGTCTTCGGCGCCTGGGGCTCGCTCGCCGGCCTGGTGGTCGGGGTGATCCTGCTCGATTTCGGCATCCAGAGCGCCCTGGTGTCCAACCAGCACATCGTGTTCTCGCTCCGCCCCGCCGCTCGCGCCCGGCTGAACACCGTACTGATGGGGGCGATGTTCCTCGGCGGTGCCCTCGGCTCCGCCACCGCGAGCCTCGCCTGGAGCGCCGGCGGCTGGGCTGCCGTCTCTGCCCTCGGCATCGGCCTCTCGGCGGTGGCGACGCTGCTGCAACTCTCGGCTCTGGTTCGTCGCCGCGCCGGGTGACATGCTCGGCTCCGCACCGTTGCGGCCCCACACGTCCGGAACGATGCGGAATGGATTCTGGAAAGCATGCCGGCACGATGATCGTCAGGATCGTCGCGCCGGCGGCGATCCATCCGCCCGAAGGAAGGCCCTCGCGACATGCCCACCCAGACCCCGCCCGACCACGCGACCAGCCAGGCTTCTCCCGAGGACGACACGCCCTTCTCGCTCGCCGCCAGTCTGCGCCGGCTGCTGATCCCGCTGGCGGCGATCCTCGCCGTCGGCGGGCTGCTGGTTTACACCAACAACCGCTGGAGCCAGTGGGCCAGCGAGCAGCCGGTGCAATATACCGACGACGCCTATGTGCGCGCCGACGTCTCGACGCTCAGCGCCCGCATCAGCGGCAATGTGCTCAAAGTGCTGGTCGACGACTATCAGGCGGTGAAGGCCGGCCAGCCGCTGGTCGAGATCGACCCCGCCGACTATCAGGCGGTCCGCGACGCCGCGCAGGCGGCGGTGGAGGGGGCGCAGGCGGCGCTCACCAATCTGCGCAATCAAGAGGAACTCCAGCGCGCGGTCATCAGCCAGGCCGAGGCGCAGCTGGTCTCCGCCCAGGCGGCCGAGGTGGAGATGAGCGAGGAGTTCACCCGCCAGCAGACCCTGGTGCAGGGCGGCATCGCCGGCACCGAGCAGAAGCTGCAGCAGGCCACCGCCAATCTCGCCAAGGCGCAGGCGGATGTGCGCTCGGCGCAGGCCGCCATCGAGGCACAGAAGCGCCAGCTCGACGTGCTAACCGGACAGGAAGGCACGCTGCGCGCCAGTCTGGACGCCGCCAACGCCAATCTGAAGACCGCCGACCTCAAGCTCAGCTACACGCAGGTGTCCGCGCCCTTCGACGGCATTGTCGGCACCCGTCTCGTGCAGATCGGCGACTATGTGAATGTCGGTACCAACCTGATCGCCGCGGTGCCGATCCCCAACGTCTATGTGATCGCCAATTTCAAGGAGACGCAGCTCACCCATGTCGCTCCCGGCCAGAAGGTCGACATCACCGTCGACACCTTCCCCGGCCAGACGCTGCACGGGCGGGTGGAGCGCATCTCGCCGGCGAGCGGCTCGGTCTTCGCTCTGCTGCCACCGGACAACGCCACCGGCAACTTCACCAAGGTGGTGCAGCGCATCCCGGTGCGCATCGCCATCGAGCCGGGGCAGGCGCTGACCGACAGGTTGCGCGCCGGCATGTCCGTGGAAGCGCAGATCCACATCGACGCGGCGAAATGACCGCCATGACCGCCACCGCCGTCACCCTCCCCGCGCCTCCGCAAATCCACCCCTATGGCCGGCCCGCCCTCGCCGCCGCGGCGGTACTGCTCGGCTCCTTCCTCGTCGGCTTCGACACGCGGCTGTTCTCCATCGGCTTGCCGGACCTGCGCGGCGCCTTCGGGCTCAGTTTCGATCAGGGCGCCTGGCTTTCCACCATCGCCACCGCGCCGCAGATCTTCATCGCCCCGGCGGTTGCCTGGCTAGCGGCCACCTTCGGCGTCGGCCGGGTGCTGTTCTGGCCGAGCCTCGTCTATGCGGTGGTCTCGGCGATCATTCCCGAGGTGCGGAACTGGGAGACGCTCGCGCTGCTGCACGGGCTGCGCGGCTTCCTGCTCGGGGTGTTCATCCCGGCGACGATCATGATCATCTTCCGCAACCTGCCGCTGAAATGGTGGGTGCCGGCGCTGGCGGTGTATGCCTTCCGCCTGGCTTTTTCGCAGAGCACCGGCGTCGCCATCGTCGGCTTCTACGAGACCCACCTGTCCTGGGAGTGGGTCTATTGGCAGGACGTCTTCCTGGCCCCGCTCATCGGCATTTTGGTACGCCTCGGTTCGCCGGTGGAAAAAATCGACATCGCGCTGCTGCAACGCGCCGATTGGGGCGGCATGGCCCTGCTCGGCTCCAGCTGGGCGCTCATCTACGTGGCGCTCGACCAGGGCAACCGGCTGGACTGGCTGCAATCCGGGCTGATCCTCTCCCTGCTGGTGGCGGGCGTGGCGATGCACGTGTTCTTCTTCGTCAACGAGACGCTGGTGAGGGCGCCCTGGGCGAGCCATCGCGTCATCGCCAAGCGCAACGTGCTGCTCGGCTTCCTGATCATCCTGTGCTTCAACCTCGCCAGCATGTCGAACAGCCTGCTGGTCCCGAACTTCCTCTCCAACGTGGTCGGGCTGCGGCCGGAGGAGATCGGCGGCCCGATCGTCGTCGGCGTCGCTCTGCCGCTGCTGGTGATCATGCCGGTCGCGGTGATCATGATCCGCCTGTTCGACGTCCGGCTGAGCCTGCTGATCGGCTTCCTCGCCTTTGCCATCGCCGGGCATATGGGCACCTACATCACCCATGAATGGGCGGCCTGGAGCTTCCTGCCGATGCTGCTCATCCAGTCGGTCGGCCAGGGCTTCACCTTCCTGGCCGCGGTGGTCTACCTGCTCGCCAATTCCGATCCGAAGCAGGCGACAGCGGTCGGCGCCTATGTGCAGGTACTGCGCCTCGGCGGCGCCGAGACCGGCATCAGCATCATGACGACCTTCCTGCGCCACCGCGAGCAGTTGCACTCCTACCTGCTCGGCCTGCACGTGCCGTCGGCGAGCCAGAAGGTCACGGATGCACTACAGGGTTTCACCGCCCCCTTCACCGATGCGGGCGCCTCGGCGCAGGAAGCCAGCGCGCGTGGCGTCGCCAGCCTGGCCGCGCTGGTAGCACGCGAAGCCAATGTGCTGTCCTATATCGACGGATTCCAGCTCTGCTACTGGGGCGCGCTGGCCGGGCTCATAGTCGTCGCCCTGCTCGGGCAGGCACCGCGCGGGCCACTAAGCCCACGCTATTACTGAAGGCACGCCGGGACATTTCAGTCGAACGAGGCGCCGAGCCGCCTTCCATAGTCCACCACCGCCTGCCCGTGCAGCAGGCGCACCCGCTCGAAGGCCGCCAGCGCCGCCGGCACGTCCGGCTGCCCCACGAGCGCGTCGCGCAGCGCGAAAGCATCTCCGGCCACCTTGGCGACGCCCATGGCGGTGTGCGGACGGGCGACGAAGGCGGCGTCGCCGATCAGCACCAGCCGCCCGGCGACCATGCGCGGGGTGGCATAGTCGAAAATCGCCTGCACGAAGGGGAGCGGCTCGGCCGCCACCGCCGCCGCGAAGGCCGGCGGCAGCAGTCGCGCGGCGTCAGCGCGCAAGACGTCCGCCGCCGCCGGCCGCATCTGCCCCGGCGCCAGCGAGAAATCATGCCGCTGCCCGTCGGCATCGGTCAGCACGCCGATGAGTTCCTCCGGCGTGTAGCGCCGGTACCAGACCCAGTTGTAGCGCCGCCGCCCCGGCTCGATCGCCCCGTCCGCGCCGGGGACCAGATAGCCGAGCACCTGTGAGCGCGGGATATCGTAGAAGGCAAAGCGCTCGAACAACCTCGCCGCCGCCTGTGTCGGCATCGCCGTCTCCGGCACCAGCCCGCGCCACGCAACATAGCCGGCGTAGGCGGGAAGCGATCCCGCGCCGGCCACCAGCCCGCGCAGGGTGGAGCCGAGCCCATCGGCGGCGATGACGAGATCCGCCTCCTCTGCGCCGCCATCGGCGAAATGCACCGTCGCGCGCTGCATGTCCTGCGTCACCCCCGCGACCGTCCGGCCACCGACATAGCCGCCGTCCGGTACCCGCTCGCGGAACACCCGGAACAGCCGGTCCCAGGAGAGCTGCGTCTGCGGCGTCGCCTGCCGGTGGACCACCTCACCGTCCCGGTCGAGCACGATGCGCTCATGCGCCTCGACACCGAACTGCGCGACATGTTCGACGCCAGCCTCGCGCAGCATGGCAAACACTTCGCGCTGCGCGACGAGGCCGGCGCCGCGGCCCTCGAGCCCCGAGGTCGACCGCTCATAAACGGTCACGTCGTGTCCCGCCCGGCGCAGCAATTCGGCGGCGAACAACCCGCCGACCGAGCCACCGGCAATGACGATGCGCATCGGCATGGATCTTCTCCTGAAAGGGGACCAGAGTGAGGCCGCGAGGGTATTGCGCCCGCCACGCGGGAGCCGACCTCTTTCACTGCCCCCATCCGGCACGATTTTCTTTCGCGAATGCCGCCGCGTCTGCTGTCGGTTCCTCCGGCGCCCGTTCCCATACCTTTGTATGGGGCCGGCAAACTCTTCATATAGCCAGCCAAACCCACGTAGAATGGAGCAATTTCGCGCCGCGCCTATTCTTTGCCCATCGCCAGCCGATGCCTGGAAACGTCCAGATGCGGCGATGGGACGTCTTCGTGCGGTCCGGCAGCATGTCATGCCCCTCTCCACGAGACTGCCATCGCCGGGACCCCAGGCAGCGGCACGTTCCGCTCCACAGACAGAGGGAGTTCCGGTCATGTCGTTCCACGTGTCTCCGCAGATCGAAGGTACCGCCACCCACGCCCTCCCCGACATCCTGCGCGTGCCCTTCGCCGCAGCGCCGGCCGCCTCTCTGCCAGCCCCCGACACGCTGTCCGTGCGCCTCGGCCATATCGATCTCGTGCTCGCCATTTCCGCCGCGAGCACCGCGCCGGCCGCCGGCCTCTCCTTCGGCGAGCAGACGCCGACGCGGAACGGAACCGTGCATCTGCATGTCGCCGGCAACCAGATCCCCACCGCCCTCAACCTCGCCGCCGGCCCAGCCATCATTGCCGGGGACGATCCGGTGATCCTGCGGCTGTCGCAGGCGCTGGAAGCCGCCGAGCACGGCACCGACGAATTCGGCGGCGTCTATGCCGACGCGCTGCGCCTCGCCATCGTCACGCGCGCGCTCAGCGTCCGCCCTGCCGGCGACGCACTCGAAGAGCCGGCCACCGAGACCACCCCGGCGACGCGCCGTCCCAAATCGGGCCTGCCGAAATGGCGGCTGAAGAAAGTCGTCGCCTATATCGATGAGAATCTGAGCGAAAGCGTCTCCCTCGCCGGCATGGCCGACGCCGCCGGCCTCAGCCGCATGCATTTCGCCGCCCAGTTCCGCGTCAGCACGGGCTTGCGTCCGCACGAATTCCTGCTGCGCCGGCGCATCGAGAAGGCACAGTCACTGATGAAGGAGACACGCGACTCGCTGGTCGCCATCGCACTGGAGGTCGGCTTCCAGACCCAAGCCCACTTCACCACTGTGTTCCGCCGCTTCGTCGGCGACACTCCGCATCAGTGGCGCAGCGCCGAGCGCAGCCGGAGCTGAACCCTCCCGGAACCTTGATGGTCGGAGAGGAGCGTTACCGTGGACATTGCCAAACCGGGTTTCACAACAGACGGGCATGCTCGCGGCTCCATTGACGGCCGAGACCTGCTGAAGGTCACGGGAACGCACAGACAGGACGCCCCGTCATGAACCCCGCCCTTGCGCTTCTTCCCATTCTCGCGGGACTGATCATTTTGTTCATCGGCGCCACCGTGCTGGTGCAGCGCCCGGCCTCGCAACCGCTTCTGGTCGGCGCCTGCCTGCTGGTCGATGTCGTGCTTCTGGGCGCCGGGCTGGTGTTGCTGCCCTTCGCCCTGCCCCTCAGCGTTTTCTGAAGAAATCGGCGATATCAGATCAGGCGCAGACCCTTGAGGCTGGCATGGCCATCCTTGCCGACGATGATGTGGTCGTGCACCTCGATGCCGAGCGGCTTCGCCACGTCGATGATGGTCTTGGTCATCGAGATATCGGCGTTCGACGGCGTCGGGTCGCCGCTCGGGTGGTTGTGGACGAGGATGATCGCGCTCGCCGACACTTCCAGCGCCCGCTTGACCACCTCGCGCGGATAGACCGGCGTGTGATCCACCGTCCCGCTCTGCTGCACCTCGTCGAGAATCAACTGGTTGCGCTTGTCGAGAAACAGCACCCGGAATTGCTCGCGGTCAGCGAAAGCCATCGAGGCGCGGCAATGGGCGATCACCGAGCTCCACGATGAGAGCACCGGCCTGGCCCTCACCTGCGCCCGCGTCACCCGCTCCACCGCGGAGCCGATCAGCTTGAATTCGGTGATGATCGCCTCGCCGACGCCCTTGAACTCACGCAGGCGCGCCGGCGGGGCGGCGATCACCTCGGCGAAGGAGCCGAAGCGCTCCACCAGCTTCTTGGCGAGCGGCTTGACGTCCGCGCGCGGCACGGCGCGGAACAGCACGAGCTCGAGCAGTTCGTAATCCGGCAGCGCCTCCCCGCCCCCGGAGCGGAAACGCTCGCGCAGCCGCTCGCGATGGCCGGTGAAATGAGGCTCATAGTCGCCCGGCCTAACCCGCTCGGACATTCCGGCTTCCGCCGATGCGGCCGCGGGCAGCGCGGCCTCGGACGTCGGCGTCTCCTGAAAGCCCGGTTTAGGCTTCATCCGCCGCCCCGGCCCGCTCAGCCGCCGAAGATCGGCTTGTGATAGCCCTTCGGCGACAGGGTGAAGATCTCCACTCCCGTCTCGGTCACGCCGACCGAATGCTCGAACTGAGCGGAGAGCGCGCGGTCGCGCGTCACCGCTGTCCAGCCGTCCGACAGCACCTTCACGTGCGGCCGGCCGAGATTGATCATCGGCTCGACGGTGAAGATCATGCCCGGCATCAGTTCCGGGCCCTCGCCCCGGCGGCCGACATGCACGATGTTCGGCTCGTCATGGAACAGCTGGCCGACGCCGTGGCCGCAGAAATCCCGCACCACGCTCATATGCAGCGGCTCGACAAAGTCCTGGATCGCCGCGCCGATGTCGCCGACATGGCCGCCCGGCTTGATCGCCGCGATGCCGCGCATCATCGATTCGTAGGTCACGTCCAGCAGCCGCTCGGCCCGGCGAGGGATCTCGCCCACCGGGTACATGCGGCTCGAATCGCCGTACCAGCCGTCATAGATCAGCGTGACGTCGACATTCACAATGTCGCCCTCGCGCAGCGGCTTCTCGTTGGGAATGCCGTGGCAAACCACGTGGTTGATCGAGGTGCAGGTCGACTTGCGGTAGCCGCGATACATCAGCGTCGCCGGGATGGCGCCGTTGTCCATGCCGAATTCGAACACCAGATTGTCGATCGCCTCGGTGCTGACGCCCGGCGCGACCATCTCGTGCACGAGATCGAGCGCCTCGGCGGCCAGCCGCCCGGCGCGGCGCATGCCCTCGAAGCCTTCCAGCCCGTGCAGGCGGATCTGACCGGTCTTCCTCAGCGGCGCGGCGGCCGCTTCCACATAGCTCATCGCAGGCAAGTCCAGATTCGTCGCGGGTCGATCACCCGCTATTCCCAGTCCCGAATGTAAGCGATCCGCCGGCGCACGCAAGGAAACAAGGTCGCGAGGTGCCCCTCCCCCTCGCCCGCGCCGGACGTCCGCGTTCAGCCGAGCGCCTTCGCCATGTGGACCAGACGCCGGTCCGGCATCTGCTCCACCCGCTCGATGGAATAGCCCTTGCGGCGATACCAGTTGATGTTGGCCGACAGCGGCTCGCCGGTATAAAGCCGCACCACCCCGCGCCCCAGCGCCTGCGCCCGCGCATCGGCGGCGGCGAGCAGCACGTTGCCGAGGCCCGATCCCTGAGCCATCGGCGAGATGGCAAGGCTGTCGAGCAGCAGGTCACCCGCCCGCGGCTCCAGGATCAGCACCGCCGACAGCGCGGTGGCACCGTCGACCACCCACACCTCGCGCTCGCGGAACACCTGGACGTAGTCCCACAGCAGCGGCACCGGCTCGACCCCGAGCAGGGTGCGGTTCTTGGCATAGGCGCGCCGTTGCACCTCTTCCACCGCCGGCAGATCGGCAAGGCTGGCCCGCCTCAGCCGGATATCGCCAACCTCGATGAACTCGGCATTGAGAACGCCGAGCGAGGCGAGCTGTCTCCCCTCGGCGTCGAAATTCTCCGGCGCCAGCCAATGCGCGAAGGCATGGGCGCGCTGCGGCCATTCGCCGTCCAGCATCGAGAACCAGGCGGTATCGCGGTTGCGACCCTTGACGATCATGTGCTGGCGGAAAACGCCCTCGAAGCGGAAGCCGTAGCGCAGGGCGGCGCGGCGCGAAGGGGCGTTGAGCGCGTTGCACTTCCACTCGTAGCGCCGATAGCCCAGCGCCTCGAAGACGTGGCGCGCCATCAGTTCCATCGCCTCGGTGCCGCCCGGGGTCCGCATCAGCGCCGGTGTATAAAGGATGTTGCCGACCTCGATCACCCGGTTGGCCGGGTCGATGCGCATGAAAGTGGCGTGCCCCACCGCCTCGCCGCTCGCCTTGTCGATGATGGCGTAGAGCAGCGGGTCGTCCTTCTGCGCCGCCGCCGCGTAATAGGCCTCGAACGCGGCATAGTCCTCGAAGGGCGCCGCCCCGAGATAGGCCCAGAGCTGCTCCTTCTCCGGCCCGTGCGAGCGCTCGTAGAGCGCCGGGCCGTGCTTGCCGACGTCGAACGGCACGATGTCGACATGCCGCCCGGTGAGCGCGATACGCTGCGGCCGCGCCGCCGGCCGGGAATCCACCAACTCTCCCAGAGGCAGGTCGAACGCGTCAGTGCTCATTGAAAGATCCCGGCATCGCGCGCATTGAACGGTTAGGACGGAGAGAACAGCTTGAAGCCCGCCCCGTTCATGTGACACCAATGATGAAACTACAAGCAATTTGCGGTCGTCCCGCGCCCTATCAACGCCAACGCAGAATAAGCCCGTGACATCGCCCATCTCCCCCATCCGTCCCATCCCGGCCTTCGAGCGCATCGGCGAGGAGAATGCTTTCGCGGTGCTTGCCCGCGCGGCTGCGCTCGCCGGTCAGGGGCGCGACATCATCAATCTCGGCATCGGCCAGCCGGATTTCCGCACGCCGGACCACATTGTCGAGGCGGCGATCAAGGCGCTGCGCGATGGCGAGCACGGCTACACGCCGTCCATCGGCATCGCACCGCTGCGCGAGGCGGTCGCCGCCGACATTCATCGCCGCCACGGCACCTCGATCGATCCCGGTCGCGTCGTCATCGTGCCCGGCGGCAAGGTGACGATGTTCGCCGCCATCCTCATGCTCGGCGAGCCGGGGGCGGAGATCCTCTATCCCGATCCCGGCTTCCCGATCTATCGATCGATGATCGAGTTCACCGGCGCCACGCCGGTGCCGGTGCCGATCCGCGAGGAGAACGGCTTCGCCTTCTCCGCCGAGGAGACGCTGGCGCTGATCACCCCGCGCACCCGGTTGCTCATCCTCAACTCGCCAGCCAATCCCACCGGCGGCGTGACGCCGAAGGCGGAGATCGACGCGCTGGTCGCCGGGCTGGAGCGCCACCCGCACGTCGCCATCCTCTCCGACGAGATCTACGACCAGTTCCTGTTCGACGGCGAGGAGCACACCACCCTGCTCGCCTATCCCGAGATTCGTGACCGGCTGATCCTGCTCAATGGCTGGTCCAAGACCTATGCGATGACCGGCTGGCGCATGGGCTGGGCACTGTGGCCGCCGGCGCTGTTCGAGGCGGTGCGCAAGCTCAGCGTCAACGCCTGGTCTTGCGTCAATTCTCCTGCCCAGTTTGGCGCGCTGGCCGCCCTCACCGGTCCGCAGGACTGCGTGGCGGCGATGGTCGCCGAGTTCGACGCCCGCCGCCGGCTGGTGGTCGACGGGCTGAACGCGCTGCCGGGCGTCGCCTGCGCCACGCCGAAGGGGGCGTTCTACGCCTTCCCGAATGTCTCGGGCACCGGCTGGAACTCGGCAAAGGCACTGGCCAATGCCCTGCTCGAAAAAGCCGGCGTCGCCACCATCGGCGGCCCGGATTTCGGCGTGTTCGGCGAGGGCTATATCCGCCTGTCCTATGCCAATTCGGCGGAAAACATCCGCCGGGCGTTGGAGCGGATGGGTGATTTCCTCGTCTCCGCCCGGGCGGCCTGAGCGACCGGCAAGCCCGCGGACCGAAACCGCCTCAATCGGCCGCGGGTTGCCGCGGCGGCCGATTGAGGCGAACCTGCGCGCGAATCTCGGGCGCCCGGCATGGCGCCCCCGCAGCAGGAGGAAGAGTCCATGGCAAAGGTTGTTTCCATCGGCGAGGTCATGGTCGAGTTCTCCCGCGGCGCCGACGCGCGCTACGGGCTCGGCATCGGCGGCGACACCTTCAACACCGCCGTCTATCTCGCCCGCGCCGGCGTCGAGGTCGCCTATGCCACCGCGCTGGGCGACGACCGCTATTCCGAGCAGATCGTCGCCGCCGCCGAAGCGGAGAACATCGGCACCAAGCACATCCTGCGCGCGCCCGGCCGCATGCCCGGCCTCTATGTGATCGACACCGACACCTTCGGCGAGCGCACCTTCAGCTACTGGCGCGACAACGCCCCGGCCCGTGAGCTGTTCGAGCTGCCGGGTTGGGAACGTGTCGCCGAGGCGATCATCGAGGCCCAGTTGGTCTATCTCTCCGGTATCACCCTCTCCATCTACTCCAATGTCGGCCTCGGCCGCCTGCTGGCGACGCTGGAATTCGCCCGCGAGCGCGGCGCCAAGGTGGTGTTCGACGGCAATTACCGCCCGCGCAACTGGCGCGGCGACGTCGCCCGGGCGCGAACCGTCTATGCCCAGGCGTTGAAGCGCTGCACCCTCGCCCTGCCCACCTTCGAGGACGAGGCGATGTTGTGGAGCGACGGCTCGCCCGCCGCCACAGCCGAGCGGCTCTCGACCTTCGGCGTCGGCGAGATCGTGGTGAAGAACGGCGCGGAGGGCGCGCTGGTCGTCTCGGGGGGCACCTCGCAGTTGGTCGCGATCGCCGAGCCGGTGACGCCGGTCGACACCACCGCCGCCGGCGACAGCTTCAACGCCGCCTATCTCGCGGCCCGCCTTGACGGCAAACCGCCGGCGCTGGCGGCGGAAGCCGGCCATGCGCTCGCCGGCCGGGTGATCCAGCATCGCGGCGCCATCCTGCCGCGCACCGCCCATGCCTGATGACCGTCTATGACACTGCAAGCCGCGACATTACCGGACCCAAGCCCGTCACATGACAGCGGCCAAACCTGCTAGCGCGCCTGCTAACGCTCCTGCGAACCAGTTGCAAACCGTTGACCTGACTTGATTTTCGCGCACCGACTGTCTAATCGGACGACCCCGGCGCGCGGGCGTCATCGGAACGGAATGAGCGGATGGAACGGTCCTTGCGGCTGGCGGCCGGCAGTGTGGTCGTCAGCATCGTGGTGCTGGCACTGAAATATGTCGCCTACCGGCTGACCGGCAGCATCGCGCTCTATTCCGACGCGCTGGAGAGCCTGGTCAATGTCAGCACCGCCATCGCCGCGCTGATCGCGCTCAAGGTCAGCGCCCGTCCGGCCGACGCCGCCCATCCCTATGGCTATGCCAAGGCGGAATATTTCTCCGCCGTGGTCGTCGGCGTGCTCATCGTGGTGGCCGCGCTGTCGATCTTCCGCGAGGTGTATTTCGCCTGGGAGGAGCCGCACGTCCTCGACCTGTCGCTCAACGGCCTCGGCGCCAACGCACTGGCCAGTGTCATCAATGCCGTGTGGTGCTGGGTGCTGATCCGCGAAGGCCGGCGCCTGCGCTCCCCCGCGCTGGTGGCCGACGGCAAGCACCTCTTTACCGACGTCATCTCCTCCGCCGCGGTGCTGGCCGGCATCGCCCTCGCCATCGGCACCGGCTTCCAGAAGGCCGACCTCGTCCTCGCCGCGCTGGTGGCGGTGAACATCCTGTGGTCCGGCTACGGCGTGCTGAAGGAAAGCATTGGCGGGCTGATGGATCAGGCGGTGCCGGGCGATACGCTGGCGCGCATCCGTTCACGCATCGCGGAAGAGGCGGTCGGCGCCATCGAGGCGCACGACCTGCGCACGCGCCAGGCCGGACGGCTCACCTTCGTCGACTTCCACCTCGTGGTTCCCGGCGAGATGGCGGTGAGCGAGGCACACGCCATCTGCGACCGCATCGAGGAGGCGCTGCGTAAGGAGGTGCACGACCTCTTCGTCAACATCCATGTCGAGCCGGAGGCGAAAGCCAAGCACGCCGGCATTCCGGTGCTGTAGCCTTCGCCCCGTCGAACGGACACTCTCGCGGGTTCGACCCTCAGCCTTTAGCGCCCAGCCTTCAGCGCGCTGAGCAGTTCCGGCGTCGGGTAGGAATCGGCCGGCAGCCCGAGCCGCTGCTGCTCGACCCTGACCGCCTGCCGGGTCGCCGCGCCGGCGATGCCGTCGACCCGCCCGACATGGTGGCCGCGCGCGTTCAAGAGCCGCTGCAGCTCGACCACCTGCGCCTGCGACAGCACAGGGATCGCCTTGCCCTGCCCACGATTATAAGCCGGCGCACCATCCACTCGCGTGGCGAGATAGGCCGCCGAGGTGGCGTAGGTCAGCGAGTTGTTCCACTCGGTGAACACGTCGAAATTGGGATAGGCGAGGAAAGCCGGCCCCAGCCGCCCCATCGGCAGCAGCACCGAGGCCGGCAGGTTGTCCGCCGGCAACGGCGCGCCATTGGCCCGCGTCACGCCGAACCGCGCCCATTGCGAGCGCGGCAGCTTGGTCGCGAGGTCGGTCTGCTCCCAGGGCAGGTTGGACGGCACGCGCACTTCCTCCAGCCAGGGCTGGCCGCGCCGCCAGCCGAGCGCCTTGATGTAGTTGGCCGCCGAGGCCAGCGCGTCCGGCGTCGAGCGGATCAGGTCGACACGCCCGTCGCCGTCGAAATCGACGCCGTAGTTCCAGTAGTGGTCGGGCAGGAACTGGAATTGCCCGAGCTCGCCGGCCCAAGGCCCGCGCATGGTCTGCGGGGTGAGGTCGCCGCGATCGATGATCTTCAGCGCCGACATGAGCTGGGTGCGGAACACGTCGGCGCGCCGACAGTCCCAGGCCAGCGAGGCGATCGAGCGCAGGCTCGGCTTGTCGCCCATGAAGGCGCCGAAATCGGTCTCCAGCCCCCAGAACGCCACCAGCACCGCGCCCGGCACGCCATATTGCTGCTCGATATGGTCGAACAGTGCCTGGTTCTTCTGGATCAGCGCCCGCCCCTGCTGGATGCGGTAATTCGCGACCATGCGGTCGGAGAACTGGAAGAAGCTCTGCCCGAACACCTTCTGCCCGCGATCGGTGCCGACGATGTCGGGGGCGTAGCTGATGCCGTTCAGCGCCGCCGCGACCGTGCGCGCCGACACGCCCTGCGCGATCGCCTGCTGCTTGAAGCCGGCGAGCCACTGGTCGAAACCGTTGCCATTATTGCCGCAGGCCGCCTGCGCCAGGGCGGCGGCCGGAACGGCGAGCGTCATCGCTGCCGCAGCGGTCAGAGAGGCGAGGCGGTTACGGTTCATCAGCTTCGTGCGCATGGGGGTCCCTGGGAATCCTCGGTGAGTCGGGCCTGCGAATCGCCGCCCTAGAGGCAAGACGTCGACGACATGGCGATGAATGCTAGCAACTCCGGGCGCGGTTGACAGCGCCTGAAACCTGCGTCGACTATACCCGCGTCGTTCCAAGGGGAGCCCCGCGACGGGGCTGAGAGATCGCCAGGGCGGGCCGAGAGGCCGGCCGCCGCGATGACCCTTCGAACCTGATCCGGGTCATGCCGGCGAAGGGATCGGAACCGAAGGGCCTCCCGCATGTCGTGCGGGTCCCTTCCCTCCCCAACGTCATACGCCCGGATCTCCCAACCGCTGGTTCAGGAGATCCATCATGCCGACCAAGAATCCCGACACCCCCAAAGCCCCCGACGGGAAAACCGTCCCCGGTGCCCTCGGCGTCGCCACCGGGCCGATCCCCGGCTCGCGCCGGCTCTATGCGGAATGCCTGGCACGCGGCCTGCGGGTGCCGTTCCGGGAGATCCTGCTCTCGCCCGACGCCGGCGAGCCGAACCTCGCCGTCTACGACGCCTCCGGTCCCTATACCGACGAAACCGCCACCATCGACATCGCCGCCGGCCTCGCCCGCCCGCGCGACGCCTGGGTGCTGGCTCGCGGCGACGTCGAGGCTGGCGCCGGCCGCGCGGTGAAGCCGGAGGACAATGGCAACGTCCCGGATGAGAAGCTCGTCACGCCCTTCCCGCTCCGCCACCGCCCGCTGCGCGCCCGAGGCGGCAACGCCGTCACCCAGATGGCCTATGCGCGGGCCGGCATCGTCACGCCGGAGATGGAATATGTCGCCATTCGCGAGAACGGCCTGCGCGAGCGGCTCGGCGACCTCATCCGCGACGGCGAGGATTTCGGCGCCGCCATACCCGACGTGGTGACGCCGAAATTCGTGCGCGACGAGGTGGCGCGCGGACGCGCTGTCATCCCGGCCAACATAAATCACGGCGAGCTGGAGCCGATGGCGATCGGCCGCAACTTCCTCGTCAAGATCAACGCCAATATCGGCAATTCCGCCGTCACCTCCTCGGTCGCCGAGGAGGTCGACAAGATGGTGTGGGCGATCCGTTGGGGCGCCGACACGGTGATGGACCTCTCCACCGGCCGCAACATCCACAACATCCGCGAATGGATCATCCGCAACGCGCCGGTGCCGATCGGCACCGTGCCGATCTACCAGGCGCTGGAGAAGGTCGGCGGCGTCGCCGAGGACCTCAGCTGGGAGGTGTTCCGCGACACGCTCATCGAGCAGGCAGAGCAGGGCGTCGACTATTTCACCATCCATGCCGGCGTGCGGCTGCCCTATGTGCCGCTCACGGCGAACCGCGTCACCGGCATCGTCTCGCGCGGCGGCTCGATCATGGCGAAGTGGTGCCTCGCCCATCACCGCGAGAGCTTCCTCTATGAGCGTTTCGCTGAAATCTGCGAGATCATGCGCGCTTATGACGTCACCTTCTCGCTCGGCGACGGGCTGCGGCCCGGCTCCATCGCCGACGCCAACGACGCCGCGCAGTTCGCCGAGCTGGAGACGCTGGGCGAGTTGACGCAGATCGCCTGGGCGAACGACTGTCAGGTGATGATCGAGGGGCCCGGCCATGTGCCGATGCACAAGATCAAGGCCAACATGGACAAGCAGCTCAGCCTCTGCGGCGAGGCGCCGTTCTACACGCTCGGGCCGCTGACCACCGACATCGCGCCGGGCTACGACCACATCGCCTCGGCAATCGGCGCGGCGATGATCGGCTGGTTCGGCACCGCCATGCTCTGCTACGTCACCCCGAAGGAGCATCTCGGCCTGCCGAACCGCGACGACGTGAAGACCGGAGTGATCACCTACAAGATCGCCGCCCATGCCGCCGACCTCGCCAAGGGCCATCCGACCGCGCGGGCCTGGGACGACGCGCTGTCGCGCGCCCGATTCGACTTCCGCTGGCAGGACCAGTTCAACCTCGCGCTCGACCCGGACACCGCCACCGCCTTCCACGACGAGACGCTGCCGAAGGAGGCGCACAAGCTGGCTCATTTCTGCTCGATGTGCGGGCCGAAATTCTGCTCGATGAAGATCAGTCAAGAGATTCGGGCGGAGGCTCGCGCGGCGGGGGCTCAGGACAGCCTGGCCAGCGAGGGCATGGCCGAGATGTCCCAGCGCTTCCGCGCCGGCGGTGGCGCGCTCTACCGTCCCCTGCCCGCCGCGGAGTGAACGCCTGAGTGAACGCTGGCGCGCCGGCCGCGACGGTCGGCGCGCCTTGCCGCAGGGCCATATTGACCCGGCGGGCATGCGGATTGAAGAAGGCTGGACATCTCCGGCCGATGCGAGGTCCCCCATGAATGTCGTCATGCTGCTCTACCCCAACCTCACGCAGCTCGATCTCACCGGCCCGTTCGAGGTGTTCGCGCGGTTTGCCGAACTCCGCCGCCATCTGGTGTGGAAAACCCTCGATCCCGTCACCGATAGCGGCGGCCTGCGGCTGCTGCCGAGCGTCAGCTTCGCCGATTGCCCGCCGGCCGACATCCTGTTCGTGCCCGGTGGCCCCGGCCAGCTGGCGCTGATGGAAGATGCCGAGACGCTGGATTTCCTGCGTCGGCAGGCGGCCGGCGCGCAATACGTCACCTCGGTCTGCACGGGATCGCTGGTGCTCGCCGCCGCCGGCCTGCTGGGCGGACGGCGCGCCACCTCGCACTGGCTGTCGCTGGATCAGCTCGCGCTGTTCGGCGCCGAGCCGGTTGCCGAGCGCGTGGTGATGGACGGCAACGTGGTCACCGGCGCCGGCGTCACCTCCGGCATCGACTTCGCGCTGACGCTGACCGCGCACATCTTCGGCCGCGAGCGGGCGGAGCGCGCCCAGCTCGCCATGGAATACGACCCGGCGCCGCCCTTCCCTGGCGGCTCGCCGGCGAGCAGCGATCCTGCCGTCACCGCGCTGATTCGCGCCGAGACCAGCGCCTTCCAGGAGACGCGCCGCGCGGTCGCCCGGCGGGTTGCCGAGACGGCTCGGGACGCTCGCGCATGAGCCCGGTCCGCCCTGTCGCCGCCGTGCTCGCGGTCGTCATCCGCGACGCCCGCCTCCTCTTGGTGCGCCGTGCCAATCCGCCGGACCAGGGGCGCTGGGGCTATCCGGGAGGGCGAATCGAGTGGGGCGAGCCGTTCCGCGACGCCGCGCTGCGCGAGCTGATGGAGGAGACCGGCATCGCCGCCGATTCGCCGGAGCTGATCGACGTGCTCGACTTCATCGAGGCCGATGCGGCCGGGGCGCTCGCGCATCATTTCGCGATGATCGCGGTCGTCTGCCGCTGGCGGTCCGGCGAGGGCGAAGCCGCCGACGACGCGCTGGAGACTGGCTGGTTCACTCTTGCCGAGGTCGAGCGGATGGGCCGCGCCGCCAGCGACAAGGTCGGCCTCATCGCCCGGCGGGCCCTGCGCCTGCCGCCGGCGGACTGAGCCTCCCCAAACGAAAAGGGCCTCCCGAAGGAGGCCCTGCCGTAGCGTGGTGTCGGCGCGGGATTGCCGAGGCGTCCCCGCGCCGGATGCGGATCAGGCGTGCGCCGACGCGGTGCCCGCCGTCGCCACCGGGCCGGTGGAGGACTTGGCGACGTGGTTCGCCAGCGTCTTCGGCAGCAGCGTCACCGCGAGGAAGGCGGCGAACAGGTCCATGGCGGCCACGGTGTAGAGCACGCTCGACCAGGTGCCGGTGGCTTCCATCAGGATGTTGCCGACCGGCACGAACAGCGCGCCGATGCCCTTGGCGCAATAGAGCACGCCGTAGATCTTGCCGATGTGCTTGGTGCCGAAGGCATCGCCGGCCAGCGCCGAGAACAGCGAGTAAACTTCGCCCCAAGCCAGGAACACCACGCCGGACAGGATCAGGAACGCCCACGGATTGTGGCCGAAATAGCCGAGCGCGATGATGCCGACGCCTTCGAGGGAGAAGGCGATCACCATGGTCTTCTCACGGCCGATATGGTCGGAGATCCAGCCGAACAGCGGACGCGAGATACCGTTCATGATGCGGTCGAGCATCAGGGCGAGCGGCAGGGCGGCCATGGTGAAGAAGTACAGGTTGACCTTGAACTCCTTCACGCCGAGGTCCTGCGCGATGACGCCGAGCTGGGCGACCGCCATCATGCCGCCGGTGACGACGCAGGTGAACATGAGGAGCATGAGCCAGAACAGCTTGGTGTTCAGCGCTTCCTTCAGGGTGTAGTCGCGACGGCTCTGGTTGAGCTTCTCGGACGCCTTGACCTGGCCGGCCTTGGGCGACTGGAGGAACCAGGCGGCGACGAAGGCGAGGCCGCCCTGCAGCAGGCCGAAGAAGAAGAAGGTCTCCTGGAAGCCGGCGCTCTCGATCATCGAGGCGATCGGCAGGATGGTGGCGGCCGAGCCGGCGCCGAAGCCACCCGCGGTGAGGCCGACGGCGAGACCGCGGCGATCCGGGAACCACTTCAGGGCGTTGTTGATGCAGGTGGCATAGATGCAGCCGACGCCGATGCCGCCCACCGCCGCGCCGACATAGAAGCCGGTCAGGCTGCCGGCCTGCGAATTGAGCACCCAGGCCGTGCCGATCATGATCGCGCCGAAGGCGACCATCACGCGGGGGCCGAACTTGTCGATGAAGTAGCCTTCAATCGGCGCCAGCCAGGTCTGCACCAGCACGAAGATGGTGAACGCGATCTGGATCGAGGCCCGCTCCCAGCCGAAGGTCTTCTGGATTTCGGGAACGAACAGCGTCCACGCGTACTGGATGTTGGCGGTCGCCACCATGCAGACGATGCCGACGATCAGCTGGAGCCAGCGCCTGCTTTCGGAAAAATCCTTACCCGGCCCGAGGGCCGCAGTGGTTGGGGTAGCCATCGAATTCTCCTTGAACGATTTCTTCCGCTTTAGGGTCCGGCAGGCGCCGGATTTGCTGTTTTTGGACGTCCCGGCCACGCGTGGCCGCCAGGACGACGGAGTCGACCGGATCGCCCGCCGGACATGCCGTCCGGGCGCCGATGCCATGTGCAGGATGTGGCGGGAGGTCGGGACAGCGCCCGGCTCGCCTCGGCGTCTAGCGACGCGAGGTACTGAGCCGACGATGGGGCGCCATTGACGTGGACATGCCCATGAACGTTCTCCTCTCCCGAATGCACCCGCCGTTGACCGGCCTTTTCGGTCGCTCCGTTCTGGCAACGGGCGCCGGCGTTTCTGCTTGGCCGTGGACGGCGCTTGCGTCCTCCCACGGCAACCACCCTTGCGGGGCGGACGATCGTTTCGGATGGTGGCCTCTTTCCTCGCGCCGCACATGACGCAAGGTACCCAGCCAGATCCGTTGAGAGAGCACCATAATCCACAATATTATGTATGCCAATCTCATTTTGACGTTTATGTCGCAGGTATCCGTTCAAGACATTTTCAAATATACTTATCGATATTTAGAATTGAACTGGAATTTATGCGCCGATGTTTTCATATATACGTAGTTATATTGAAATTACATCGAAATACAAATGACGCACTCTAGGTCATTTTCACTGAATAACACGATCAAAGAGACATAACGCAGCGTCATAAAATGGCGACGAATGCCTTCGTTTCGCCTCGATCAACCGCCGCGTCCCCTAACATCAATTTTGAATCGTTCGTGAATGCGTAGGCCTATGGCGCAAACAAAAAGGGCGCGCCTCGCGGCGCGCCCTCAAAGGAAGTGGAGAATCTGTGGTCGGCGGGCCGATCACTCGGCGGCGACGGCCCCAAGCTTGGCAGCCTTGGCTGCTTCGGCATGCGAGCGGCGCAGCGGCTTCAGGATCACCAGCGCCATGATGGCGGCGATGATGTTCAGCGCGGCGGCGGTCACGAACACCGCGTGCCAGCTACCGGTCATGGTGGTCAGGATGCTGGTGAACGGCACGATCAGCGCCGCCGTCCCCTTGGCGGTGTAGAGCAGGCCGGCATTGGTGGTGGCGAACTTGGTACCGAAGGCGTCGCCGCACATCGCCGGGAACAGCGAGTAGATCTCGCCCCAGGCGAAGAAGACGAGGCCGGTCAGGATCACGAACAGCACCGGGTTGGAGCCGAACACCGACAGCGCGTAGATGCCGACGCCCTCGATGGCGAAGGCGAGGAACATGGTGTTCTCACGGCCGATATGGTCGGACACCCAGCCGAAGAACGGACGGGTCAGGCCGTTCAGCACGCGGTCGATGGCGGCGGCGAAGGTAAGCGCCGGCAGGGTGATGCCGATCAGGCTGACCGGGATGTCGGCGATGCCGAAATCCTTGGCGATCGGGCCGAGCTGGGCAGTCGCCATCAGGCCGCCGGCGGCCATCATGACGAACATCGCGTACATCACCCAGAACAGCGGGGTGGTGAGCATCTCCTTGGGCGAGAAGTCGCGAGCGCTCTGGGCGACCTTGGAGGCGACGTTCACGGCGAAGGCAGCGATCTGCTCCTTCTTCGGCGCCAGCAGGAACAGGGCGAGCACGGTGATGACGATGCCCTGGCCGATACCGAAATACAGGAACGCCGCCTCGTAGCCCTGATTCTTGATCATGTTCTGGATCGGGATGACGGTCAGCGCCGAGCCCGCGCCGAAGCCGGCGGCGGTGATGCCGGCGGCGAGGCCGCGACGATCCGGGAACCACTTCAGCGAGTTACCAACGCAGGTACCGTAGACCGCGCCGGCGCCGACGCCGCCGACGGCCGCGCCGACATAGAGCATGGTCAGCGAAGCGGCATAGGCGTTGATGACCCAGGCGAGGCCGCACATGACGCCGCCGAACAGCACCACGACGCGCGGGCCGTACTTGTCGACGAACCAGCCCTCGACCGGCACCAGCCAGGTCTCGGTCACGATGAAGATGGAGAAGGCTACCTGGATGGCGGCCCGATCCCAGCCGTGACGCTCCTGGATCGGGTTCACAAAGAACGTCCAGCCGTACTGCATGTTGGCGATCATGCACATGCAGATCACACCGAACACGAGCTGCAGCCAGCGCGTCTTACTGAGAGATGACGTAACGGCAGTTGTCATGGCTTCCTCGAACGTTTCCAAACGTAATGGCTCGGCTGAACACCGTCTTATTGTTGGTTCTTCCGTATAGTCCGGGCCGCGAACGCCACGTGAGCTGACGGATCGGAAGCACGTATACTACGGATTTTTGGTTATGCAAAATTTTGCATACCAGCAATGCGCAATTTTTTTCTCTAGGTAATGACGCAACGTAATCTTCCCTAAGGTAATTACTTAACGTCAACTTATTCCACCTTGCCCCGCGAAGCGCCCATGCTGGGCAAGCGAACACCATTCCCTCCGCTCCGGGAGGCGGCGAGGCGCGCATTGCATCGGTGGCCTGTGGTATACGATGATCCAGCGCGACCATTTTTCTGCAGGATTCGCGCCCCGGCAGCGGTCTCGACACCAATGCCGCCCCGTTCCGCCCGGAACGGCCGCACAATCGTAGACGAGGGAACCGCCGTGGAAGCCGCCGACACTCAAGCCCGCCTCAACATCACGCCCCTCGCCGCCAATACCAGCCTGCGCGCCCTCGCCTACGACGCCATCAAGAAGGCGATCACCGAGATGGATCTCTACGGGCAGGACAACGAGATCAGGCTCGATGAGCGGCAGCTGTCGCAGGACCTCGGGGTCAGTCGCACGCCGATCCGCGAGGCTCTCACCGTGCTGGAGCAGGAGGGCTTCGTGCGCTCGGTGCCGCGGCGCGGCATCTTCGTGGTGCGCAAGTCCAAGCGCGAGATCATCGACATGATCATCGTCTGGGCGGCGCTGGAGAGCATGGCCGCCCGGCTCGCCGCCACCCGCGCCAGCGACCGCGACCTTGCCGAACTGCGCGACGTGTTCCACGACTTCGAGGCCGAGGCGCCGGCCGACCACATGAACGAGTATTCCGACGCCAATATCCGCTTCCACCAGACCATCATCCGGCTGTCCGGCTGCGAGATGATCGGCGAGATGACGGCGAATCTGTTCATCCACATCCGCGGCATCCGCGCCGTATCGATGCGGCAGGAGAATCGCTCCGAGCGCTCGCTGCAGGAACACCGCGCGATCATCGCCGCGCTCGTCGGCCGCGACGCCGACCTCGCCGAGCGGCTGGTACGCGAGCACACGCTCGGCCTCGCCGCCCATGTGGAAAAGCACGGCAAGTTCCTGACCTGACCCCTTTTGGGGACGCCACGCCACCGCCGCCGCTCCGCAGACTTGCTCGCCATGCTCCGGCAGAGGCGCAAAACGGTATCATTGGGTAGAAAACTGCCGGAAGGGCAGGACCTCGCGCAGCGTCTCCTCTCAGCTTCGTGAAGACCGCCCGCTACCCGCGCCGCCAGCTTCCGGAGCGCCTGGAACCTCGCGAGCGAAAGCCCGGAACTCCGCCATTTCCGGCCCGGCGCCCGCCCTGCGCGCGAACATTTCGCCTCTCGCGACAGCAAAGTGTTCAGCCGCTCTCGCCATACGACTTCCGTCGTGGTATATTGCATACGCAACGATGGAACGCAGGATGCCAAAGCCTCTTAGAAGGCTGATCCATCGAGACAAATGGTTATGGGACGAGAAGCGCCGCGGCCTCCGCGGAGACCGGGATCGCCGATTGACATGCTGGTATTTGGTATGCCAAATTTCGAAGAAATCCACGGCGGGCTCGTCCCGGTGAGGGTTTTCTCGTGAATACAAAGGCAGCTTTGAACAAGAGATGGCAGAGCGGCGACAATGGCTTGGCTATTGAGCGCCTGCCGGCGAAGGAGAGCTTCAAGAGCAGGGCTTATGCCGCTCTGAAGGAAGCCATCACTCACATGAACATCTACGGCTCGGAAGAGCCGCTGCTGCTCGATGAGCGAGACATTTCGGAGCGTCTTGGCGCGAGCCGCACGCCGATCCGCGAGGCGGTGGCGATGCTTGAGCAGGAGGGCCTGCTCAAGGCGGTGCCGAGGCGGGGTATTTTGGTGGTTCGCCGCACCAAGGCCGAGATCATCGAGATGATCGAGGCCTGGGCGGCGCTGGAAAGCATGGCGGCTCGCCTCGCGGCATCTCGCGCGAGCGATGAGGCGATCGCCGAATTGAGGGCGTTTTTCAAGGAGTTCGATCTCAACCGGATCGAGCGCGAACGGTGCGACGAATATTCGACCGCGAATATCGCGTTCCACCAGGCGCTGATCCGGCTGAGCGGCTCCTCTCTTCTCGCGGCGATGACGGACAACCTGTTCTTCCATGTTCGGGCCATCCGCCATCGCACGATCTTCGAGATGGACCGGGCGCAACGTTCGGCGTCCGACCATCTCGAAATCATCCAGGCTATCGAGGCGCGGGACGCAGACCGCGCCGAGCGTTTGGTCCGTGACCACACGCTCCGGCTGGCGAGGCATGTCGAGAGCCACGTGAACCTTGACTAGAGCGGCGGACCGGCCACGGCTGGTTCGCTGACGGGACATGTCGAAGACATGGGACGTGAAGGCATGGGTAAGGAAGCGATGCACGCGAAACGCAGGCCGGCAGGTTCGCCGGTTGCAGATCGCCTGCCGGAAGACCGCCGCCGGGATGGCGCGGTCCGACGACGACGCTCCCTCATCCGGCCCGGCCCTGGCTCCGATGGGCCCCAGGCTCTGGTGATGATCTTCAGAAACGGTGCAGACAAGATTTCCGGGAGGAAGCAGGATGTCCGCAGTAGCACAAGTAATTGATACGAATTCGGCCCCCGAGACCGAAGTGGAGCTGACGGACGGCTTCCACCTCGTCATCGACGCGCTGAAACTCAACGGCATCGACACCATCTACGGCGTGCCGGGCATCCCGATCACCGACCTCGGCCGCATGGCGCAGGCCGAAGGCATCCGGGTCATCTCGTTCCGCCACGAGCAGAACGCCGGCAACGCCGCCGCGATCGCGGGCTTCCTCACCAAGAAGCCCGGCATCTGCCTCACCGTCTCGGCCCCCGGCTTCCTCAACGGCCTGACCGCGCTGGCGAATGCCACTACCAACTGCTTCCCGATGATCCTCATCTCCGGCTCGTCCGAGCGTGAGATCGTCGACCTGCAGCAGGGCGACTACGAGGAGATGGACCAGCTGGCCATCGCCAAGCCGCTCTGTAAGGCCGCCTTCCGCGTGCTGCACGCCGCCGACATCGGCATCGGTGTCGCCCGCGCCATCCGCGCCGCGGTGTCCGGCCGTCCGGGCGGCGTCTATCTCGACCTGCCGGCCAAGCTGTTCTCCCAGGTGATGGACGCCGAAGCCGGCACCAAGTCGCTGGTGAAGGTCATCGACGCGGCTCCCGAGCAGCTGCCCGCCCCGTCGGCGGTCGAGCGCGCTCTCGAGGTGCTGAAGTCGGCCAAGAAGCCGCTGATCATCCTCGGCAAGGGCGCCGCCTATGCCCAGGCCGACGAGACCATCCGCGAGTTCGTCGAGACCTCCGGCATTCCGTTCCTGCCGATGTCGATGGCCAAGGGCCTGCTGCCCGACACCCATCCGCTGTCGGCCGGCGCCGCCCGCTCGACCGTCCTGAAGGACTCGGACGTCGTCCTGCTCGTCGGCGCCCGCCTCAACTGGCTGCTGTCGCACGGCAAGGGCAAGACCTGGGGCGACGCCCCGAAGAAGTTCATCCAGATCGACATCGAGCCGAAGGAAATGGACTCCAACGTCGAGATCGTGGCGCCGCTGGTCGGCGACATCGGCTCGGTAGTCTCCGCCCTGCTCGACGGCGTGAAGGCCGGCTGGACCGCTCCTTCCGACGCGTGGATCGGCGAGATCAAGGCGCGCAAGGAAGTGAACATCGCCAAGATGTCGCAGCGCCTGCTCAAGAACTCCACCCCGATGGACTTCCACTCGGCGCTCGGCGCGCTGAAGCAGGTGATCAAGGAGCGTCCCGACGCGATCCTGGTCAACGAAGGCGCCAACACGCTCGACCTCGCCCGTGGCGTGATCGACATGTACCAGCCGCGCAAGCGCCTGGACGTCGGCACCTGGGGCGTGATGGGCATCGGCATGGGCTTCGCGATCGCCGCGGCGGTCGAGTCCGGCAAGCCGGTGCTGGCGGTCGAGGGTGACTCGGCCTTCGGCTTCTCCGGCATGGAGGTGGAGACGATCTGCCGCTACAACCTGCCGGTCTGCATCGTCGTCTTCAACAATAACGGCATCTATCGCGGTCTCGACACCGACCCGACCGGCCGTGATCCCGGCACCACCGTCTTCGTCAAGGACTCGCGCTACGACAAGATGATGGAGGCCTTCGGCGGCGTCGGCTACAACGCCACGACCCCGGACGAGCTGAAGCGCTTCGTCGACGAGGCGATGAACTCCGGTCGCCCGACCCTCATCAATGCGGTCATCGATCCGGCGGCCGGCAGCGAGAGCGGCAATATCGGCAGCCTCAATCCGCAGAGCGTCGTCAAGAAGAAGAGCTGACACGACTAACGCCCTTTCGAGCCATGCGGGTCCTGGCTCGGAAGGGTGACGGCACGATCAAGATGGACGGCGGGCGGCCAATGGGGATTCAATCCCTGGCCGCCCCTCGCCTCCCCCAAAAAACGACAGCATCGGCGCAAAAGCCGGGCACCATATTTGGAGAGGGAACCTCATGGGCAAGGCACTGGACGGCGTCCGCATCCTCGATTTCACCCATGTTCAATCCGGCCCGACCTGCACGCAGCTGCTGGCCTGGTTCGGCGCCGACGTCATCAAGGTGGAACGTCCCGGCGAAGGCGACGTGACGCGCGCGCAGCTGCGCGACGTCCCGAATGCGGACAGCCTGTATTTCACCATGCTGAACTCGAACAAGCGTTCGATCACGCTGGACACCAAGAATCCCGAGGGCAAGAAGGTCCTTGAGGAGCTGGTGAAGATCTGTGACGTGATGGTCGAGAACTTCGCCCCCGGCGCGCTCGATCGCATGGGCTTCACCTGGGAGCGCATCCAGGAACTCAATCCGCGCATCATTCTTGCCTCGGTGAAAGGCTTCGGCCCCGGCCCGTTCGAAGACTGCAAGGTCTACGAGAACGTTGCCCAGTGCACCGGCGGCTCCGCCTCCACCACCGGCTTCCGCGACGGTCTGCCGCTCGTGACCGCGGCGCAGATTGGCGATTCCGGCACCGGCCTGCATCTGGCCCTCGGCATCGTCACCGCGCTGTATCAGCGCACCCTGACCGGCCGCGGCCAGAAGGTGCTGTGCGCCATGCAGGACGCGGTGCTGAACTTCTGCCGCGTCAAGCTGCGCGACCAGCAGCGCCTCGACCGGGGTCCGCTCCGCGAATACAGCCAGTTCGGCGAAGGGATCCCCTTCGGCGACGCGGTGCCGCGCGCGGGCAACGATTCCGGTGGCGGGCAGCCGGGGCGGATTCTGCGCTGCAAGGGTTGGGAGACCGATCCCAACGCCTATATCTATTTCATCACCCAGGCGCCGGTCTGGGCCAAGATCTGTGACGTCATCCACGAGCCCGAGTGGAAGACCGACCCGAGCTATGCGACGCCGGCGGCACGCCTGCCGCATCTCAACGAGATCTTCACCCGCATCGAGGCGTGGACCATGGCCCACACCAAGTTCGAGGCGATGGAGATTCTCAATCAGTATGACATTCCCTGCGGGCCGGTGCTCTCGATGAAGGAGATCGCCGAGGATCGTTCGCTCTATGAGACCGGCACGCTGGTCGAGATCGATCATCCCTCGCGCGGCGCCTACCTGACCGTCGGCAACCCGATCAAGCTGTCGGACAACGACGTGCCGGTCGAGCGTTCGCCGCTGCTGGGCGAGCACACCGAAGAGATCCTGGCGCAGGTGCTCGGCTTTGACGCCGATCGCATCGATGCCGTGAAGGCGTCCGGCGCGGTGGGCGAGCCGGTGCGACAGGCCGCCGAATAGGCGGGAGAGAATTGGCGCGGAGCTCCCCGGCTCCGCGCCGCAAGACCTGAGGTGGCAAAAGAAGTCGTGAACGGTCGGATGTCCGTAATTCCGATGTCGAACACCACCTGGGACGTGTTCCGCCGGTTCGCCGGAGGAAACGGGGAGACGGAGGCTCCTGATACCTGCGCGGGTAGGAGCTTAGTTCTACGGCACGCTCGGGAGAGCCGTCGTGCCGAACGAAACCGAATGAAGGGAAGTCGACAACGATGTCTAAGCCGCTTGAAGGTATAAAGATCATCGATTTCACCCACGTCCAGGCGGGTCCCGCCTGCACCCAGCTTCTCGCCTGGTTCGGCGCCGACGTGATCAAGGTCGAGCGCCCCGGCGCGGGCGACGTCACGCGCAGCCAGCTGCGTCATGTGAAGGACGCCGACGCGCTGTACTTCACCATGCTGAATTCCAACAAGCGCTCCCTGACCCTCGACACCAAGACCCCCCAGGGCAAGGAAGTGCTGACCAAGCTCATCAAAGAGTCGGACGTCATGGTCGAGAATTTCGGCCCCGGCGCGCTCGATCGCATGGGCTTCACCTGGGCGCACATCCAGGAGCTGAACCCGGGCATGATCCTCGCCTCGGTGAAGGGCTTCTCGGAAGGCCACGCCTATGAAGACCTGAAGGTGTACGAGAACGTCGCGCAGTGCGCTGGCGGCGCTGCCTCCACCACCGGCTTCTGGGATGGCCCGCCGACCGTGTCGGCCGCCGCGCTCGGTGACTCGAACACCGGCATGCACCTCGCCATCGGCATCCTCACGGCGCTGCACGGGAAGAGCAAGACCGGCAAGGGCCAGAAGGTCGCCGTGTCCATGCAGGATTCGGTGCTGAACCTCTGCCGCGTGAAGCTGCGCGACCAGCAGCGCCTCGACGCCCTCGGCTATCTGGAAGAGTATCCCCAGTACCCGCATGGCGAGTTCTCGGACGTGGTTCCGCGCGGCGGCAACGCCGGCGGCGGTGGCCAGCCGGGCTGGGTGCTGAAGTGTAAGGGCTGGGAGACCGACCCGAACGCCTACATCTACTTCACGGTGCAGGGTCATGCCTGGGCGCCGATCTGCAAGGCGCTCAACAAGCCCGAGTGGATCGACGATGCGGCCTACAACACCGCCGAAGCCCGCCAGGACAAGATCTTCGACATCTTCGCCTTCATCGAGAACTGGCTGTCGGACAAGACCAAGTTCGAAGCCATCGACATCCTGCGCAAGTTCGACATCCCCTGCGCGCCGGTGCTGTCGATGAAGGAGATCGCCAACGACCCGTCGCTGCGCAAGAGCGGCACCGTGGTCGAGGTGGATCACCCGAAGCTCGGCAAGTACCTGACCGTCGGCTCGCCGATCAAGTTCTCGGACGTCGAGGTCGACATCACCGCCTCGCCGCTGCTCGGCCAGCACACCAATGAAGTGCTCGCCGATCTCGGCTACTCGCAGGAAGAGATTTCCGCCCTGCACGACGCCAAGGCGGTCTGACGCTTCACGGTTTTCCGTGAGCGTCTCGGCCGGCGGCACCCTGCCCCGGCCGTCTTGAGGATCGGCGGTGCGCGCGCCCTTGGCGCCGCGCCGCCCGCGAGCCTCCCGGAGCGGAACGCTCTGGCGACTGCATCGGCCGGATCTTATCCGGTCCGAGGTAGCCACCTGACGTTCGGTTCCTCCTAGGCGACTGAGCCGGCGCACCCCGGAGAGCGGGGGCGCCGGCTTATTTTTTGGCGGCCTCCCCGCTGGTGCGCGCCGACGCGGCGTCGAGGCCGGCAGGCGCCCTCAAAAGACCGGCAATGTCGCCGGCGACGCGATCGGCGCCCGGGTCGGCGTGGCATGGGGAAAGCGTAGCTCGACCGCGCCGCCCGCCGGACCATAGGCCGAGAGGGTGGCGCCGCACTCGATCACCGAGGCTGGCTGCGGCTCCAGCGTATAGAGGAAGCACGCCGGCAGAACCGAAGGCAGTCCCCGTCGCCCGAGGGCCGCGAAACCGCTGGGTATGAAGGCCTTCTCCCGCTCCGGTGCCGCGAAGGTGGCCGGCGCGATGGACGAGGAGCCGGCGGCGGAACGCCGGCTCACCGGAAACGCCTCCCAACGATGCACCACGGTGGACGCCTCGCTGACCGTCGCGAACGGCAGGGGCCGGGAAGGCGCCGACGACCGGGCCGGTGATACCGGTAGAACCCCCATGGCCTCGACGGTCGGCACCATGGTGGAGGCCGTCCAGTCGGCGGCCGGCATGGCCAACTCGGCCACCTCCCGGCACTCCGTCACCGAGAGGCGCTCGTCGTGCCGCTCCACGCTCAATCCTGCCACCGGCCAAAGATAATCGAGCCATTCCGCGAACAATTCCTCGCGGCGGCGGCAGGCCGGATGCAGCCAGGACGATCGGAGATAGCTCACGCCCTCCACCGGCTCGACCGGCGTGCCGATCTCCTCGACCGCCACCGCCACCACTCCGCCGAGGACGAGATAGGCCGTACGGTCCCTCCCTCCCCTGGCCAGATGCAGCCCCATGCGCCATTCCGGCGCCGCGTCGAATATCTCGGGGTCGGGCACGCGCCAGAGCTTCATCGCACGTCTCGTTGGTTGTTAAAACAACACAACATCACCTATGGTTGCAACATAGGCAACCGGTACGTGCTTCCGCTCCAGCGAAATCGTCACGATCCCGAATAGCGATGGGTCAGGCGCTGCGCCGCCTCGCGCACGCGGGCACCGAGATCGGCGATTCGCTCCGGCGGCATACGCACCGTCGGCGCCGAAATGGAGATCGCCCCGACCGGCTCGCGCCATTCGTCGAGCACCGCCGCGGCGACGCAGCGCATGCCCGGCGTGTGCTCCTCGTCGTCGATGGAATAGCCGCGCTCGGCGAGCTCGGCGAGGTCGGCCTGCAAGGCGCGCCGGCTGACATGCGTGTGCTCGGTGAACCGCTGCAGCTGGTCGCCGCCGAGCCAGGCCCGCCGCGCCTCCGGGTTCATCGCCGAAAGAATCGCCTTGCCTCCGCCCGAGGCGTGGATGGGCAGCGCCCCGCCGATGCGGAAGAAAGCGCGCACCGCGGCATGGCTTTCCACCTGCGCGACGCAGATCAGATGCGGCCCGTCGATCATCGACAGATTGACGGTCTCTCCCACGCTCCCGGACAGCTCGCGCAGCAGCATGCGGGAAATCTCCGGTAGCTTCCGGATTCGCAGATAGGCCGACCCGATACGGAACAGGCCGAGCCCCACCATCCATTGTCCGGTGGCCGGATCGTTGCCGACCAGGCCCCGGCGGTCGAGCGTGGCGAGCAGCCGATGCACGGTGGAGGTCGGCAGTTCAGCGCGGCGCGCGAGTTCGCTCAGCGTCATGCCGTCGGACAGCGCCAGCACCTCCAGCAGCGAGATCGCGCGGTCCAGCGATTGCACCTCGCCGCCGCTCTCCGCCGTCCCGGAATTGGACGGACGCCCGCGACGACGAATGCTGGTTACGGCCTCGCTCATGTCATCCTCCGCAAGCGACGGCACGGCGGCAGCCGTCTTCCTCTGGGTCGCATTCCCATAAAGGCGCAACTCCGAATTTTTCGCAAATCAGAAATATATCCCGTATTGCGGAAATGGGAGACCCATGGCATGTTTTCCGCGATTTCGGAAATTCATTCCGCAGCGCGGAAATAATGCTGCCTCGCAGCATTGCCGGCGAAGGACTGAAGAGGAACCGACACCAAGGAAACCGACCCTTCGGCGCTTTCTGTTGCCGGCCCCGCATCGGCGGGGCGTGGCCTGCGCGGAAGGGTCGTCTGTCATGTCGCCGAAGGTGGCGAGGAGGAAATGCCATGGCCAAGATGCGTGCCGTCGATGCTGCTATCCGCATTCTCGAGAAGGAAGGCGTGACCACCGCCTTCGGCGTGCCGGGCGCCGCGATCAATCCGCTCTATTCCGCCATGCGCGCCCACGGGAAGACCCGGCACGTCCTCGCTCGCCATGTCGAGGCCGCCTCGCATATGGCCGAAGGCTACACCCGCGCCAAGGCCGGCAATATCGGCGTCTGCATCGGCACCTCCGGCCCGGCCGGCACCGACATGATCACCGGCCTCTATTCCGCCGCCGCGGATTCGATCCCGATCCTGTGCATCACCGGCCAGGCTCCCCGCGCGCGCCTCTACAAGGAGGACTTCCAGGCGGTCGACATCGAGTCCATCGCCAAGCCGGTCGCCAAGTGGGCCGTGATGGTCCGCGAGCCGGCGCTGGTGCCGATGGTGTTCCAGCAGGCGTTTCACGTCATGCGCTCCGGCCGGCCCGGCCCGGTGCTGATCGACCTGCCGATCGACGTCCAACTCGCCGAGATCGAGTTCGACGAGGACACCTATTCGCCGCTCGAGGTCTACAAGCCGAAGCTGACGCGCAAGCAGGCCGAGAAGGCCATCGCCATGCTGAACGAGGCGGACAAGCCGCTCATCGTCTCTGGCGGCGGCATCATCAATGCGGACGCGTCCGACCTGCTGGTCGAGTTCGCCGAGCTCACCGGCGTTCCGGTCATCCCGACCCTGATGGCCTGGGGCACCATCCCCGACGACCACGACCTGATGGCCGGCATGTGCGGTCTGCAGACCTCGCACCGCTACGGCAACGCCAACGTGCTGGCGTCGGACTTCGTGTTCGGCATCGGCAACCGCTGGGCGAACCGCCACACCGGCTCGGTCGACGTCTACACCAAGGGCCGCAAGTTCATCCATGTCGACATCGAGCCGACCCAGATCGGCCGCGTCTTCGGCCCGGATCTCGGCATCGTCTCCGATGCCAAGGCGGCGCTGGAGCTCTTCATCGAGGTGGCCAAGGAGTACAAGGCCGCCGGCAAGCTGAAGGACCGCTCCGCCTGGGCGAAGGAATGCCTCGACCGCAAGAAGACCATGCTGCGCAAGACGCATTTCGACAACGTGCCGCTCAAGCCGCAGCGCGTCTATGAGGAGATGAACGAGGCGTTCGGCCGCGACACCCGCTACGTCTCGACCATCGGCCTCTCCCAGATCGCCGGCGCGCAGATGCTGCACGTCTACAAGCCGCGCAACTGGATCAATTGCGGCCAGGCCGGCCCGCTCGGCTGGACGCTGCCCGCCGCCCTCGGCGTGCGCGCGGCCGATCCGGATGCCGAAATCGTCGCGCTCTCGGGCGACTACGATTTCCAGTTCCTCATCGAGGAGTTGGCGGTCGGCGCCCAGCACAAGCTGCCCTACATCCACGTCGTCGTGAACAACTCCTATCTGGGCCTGATCCGTCAGGCGCAGCGCGGCTTCAACATGGACTTCGAGGTCTCGCTCGCCTTCGACAACATCAATGCCGAGGAGAATGCCGGCTACGGCGTCGATCACGTCGCGGTGGCGGAAGGCCTCGGCTGCAAGGCGGTGCGTGTCTCCTCGCCCAACGAGTTCAAGGATGCCTTCACCCGCGCCAAGGCGCTGATGAAGGAGCACCAGGTGCCGGTGGTGATGGAGTTCATCCTCGAGCGCGTCACCAACATCGCCATGGGCGTGGAGATCGACGCGGTCAACGAGTTCGAAGAAGTGCTCGACCTGCCGCTGGAAGGCGCCAAGGAAAACGCGTGAGCGTTCGGTGTTGGGGGGCTTACCGCCCCCTGACGACCGGTGCGGGCGAATGCCCGCGCCCCCGGCGTGCCTCCCGCGGCTAAGGGGGCGGGCGCGCCGCGATGCCGAGCCGGTCGCGGCTTAGAGCCGGCCCGCGTCAAATGATTGAAACAAAAACGTTTTCTTATCGCCCGGACGATCACGCCCGAGCGCAAGTAGCTCAAAAAATCCTGTCCCTGCCTAGGAGCGGTCCATGCCCCGTTTTGCCGCCAATCTCACCATGCTCTTCAACGAGGTGCCCTTTCTCGATCGCTTCGAGAAGGCAGCGAGCGCCGGCTTCACCGGCGTCGAGTATCTCTTCCCCTATGACTTCCCGGTGGAAGAGCTGGTCGCGAAGCTGAAGGCCAACAATCTGACGCAGGTGCTGCACAATCTGCCGGCCGGCAATTGGGGCGGCGGCGAGCGTGGCATCGCCATCTTCCCCGAGCGCGTCGACGAGTTCCGCGCCGGCGTCGACAAGGCGATCAGCTACGCCACCGCGCTCGGCTGCCCGCAGGTGAACATCCTCGCCGGCATCGTCCCTGCCGGGGCCGATCGCGAGATCCTGCACAACACCTTCGTGAACAACCTGAAATACGCCGCGCCGCGCATCAAGGACGCCGGCCTGAAGCTGCTGATCGAGCCGATCAACACCCGCGACATCCCCGGCTTCTTCCTCAACTATACGAAGCAGGCCAAGGCGATCATCGAGGAAGTCGGCTCCGACAACCTGTTCATCCAGTACGACATCTATCACATGCAGATCATGGAGGGCGATCTCGCCCGCACCATCGAGGCGAACCTCGCCCAGATCGCCCATGTGCAGCTCGCCGACAATCCCGGCCGCAACGAGCCCGGCACCGGCGAGATCAATTACGGCTTCCTGTTCAAGCATCTCGACGCCATCGGCTACACCGGCTGGGTCGGCTGCGAATACAAGCCGAAGGGCGACACCGCCGCCGGCCTCGGCTGGATCTCCGCCCTCACCGGCGCCGCCTGATCAACCCTCATTCGAAGTCTAGGACGCGAGGAAAAGAACAATGGCTAACGTAGGATTTGTCGGTCTGGGTATCATGGGCGCGCCGATGGCGGGGCA
>NZ_JAJALI010000007.1 GCF_020523795.1 Ancylobacter sp. Lp-2 | reverse complement strand
TAGCTGTCGACGATGTAGGTGTCGTCGCCCTGCCCGCCCATCATCTGGTCCGGCCCGCTGCCGCCATCGAGATGGTCATTGCCACCGAGGCCATACAATGTATCGCCGCCGGCCCCACCGTAGAGTGCATTCCTGGCCGCGTTGCCGCTGATCAGATTGGCGAGCGCATTGCCGGCGAAACCGAGATCACCGGCCCCCTCGTCGATCTTGACGATTTCGACATTGGCCGGCAGCACATAATTGCTCACCCGCACATAAAGCGTGTCGGTGCCCTCGCCCGCAGCCTCGACCACCGTGTCCCCGAGATTATCGACGACGTAGCTGTCGTCGCCGGCGAGGCCGGTCATCGTGTCGGCACCGCCGCCGCCGTTCAGCACGTTGTTGCCGACGTTGCCGCGCAGCGTGTCATTTGCCGAGCCGCCGATGGCGTTCTCGATCAGCGAAGCCGGATTGCCGTCGAACAGGAACGAGTTATAGACCGTGCCGCGCGCATAGACACCGTCGCCGAGAGAGGCGCGCTGCGCCTGCGAGGTGAGGCTTGCCCCGCCGGGCGCCAGGTCGATGGACACGGGTCCGGCGAAGTTCGACATGTCGTAGGTGTCGACGCCACTGCCATCCCAGATGGTCATGAACAGCTTGTTGACGGCAGGTATGGCGAACTTGGCGCCTTGCGCCGTCATCTGCCCGGTCGCCGGATCCCAACTATAGACCGTATCCGTGTCGAAATAGCTGTAGTTGGCACCGTATAGCGTCTGCAACGCAAGAATATCCAGCGCCATGAAGGTCTGCGGATGGCCATAGGCTTCGGCGGAGAAGGTGGAACCCGCCGGTCCACCGGGATAGGAGCGACGGCTCATCACGCTATATTCGAGCGCATCGTACTCTGCCGGCACGATGGCATCGGCGACGCCGCCAGGCATGTCCGTCGGCTTAAGGCCGAGCGCGTGGCCGAACATGGTGAGCACCGTGAGGTAGCGAGCGGTTCCCATTCCATCGGTGTTGACGTCGATGTAGCCCGTCGGAAACCAGATGTCGCCACCTTCACCGGCATTGCCTTCGCCGGGAGAATAAGCATGGGGAGTCGATGTCCGACTGGAATCGCTGATCCGCAAATCAGCCGGAGACCCTCCAGCGTGGATGGCCAGATTGGTGAAGCTTGCGACACTATTATAATATTGCTTGTCGTGTAGATTCCCGATCAGCGCACCCGACAGGACCGGATAGGCGATGTAGATGCTCGCGGACGGAGCGGTTATTCCTTGGGGTTCGTCGGTACTGTAATTCGGATAGTACATGTCGGCATTGACAACGGAAAACGTCGTCCAGCCGGTCCATTTGGTGCCGTAGAGCAACCCGTCGATCTTGTCATCGCCGGTCGGATCGATGGTTGCAGTCCTCGCCACAATCGCCTCCCCGCCATCGGTCGTCCGCTGCGCGACAGCTATATACCATATATGCCACCGCACCGGACTACCTGTCTTCCCCGTGGTCAGATCCTGGTGCGCATGACGGATGACGCGCTACCGCCGGAAGCGCGTAGACGTGACGCCCGGAATGACTGATCCAAGAATCGCATGGATTCCATGCCGGCCCGTGGCATCATGGGCCTCGCAAACCGGCGCCTCCGCGAGCCGGCCGGGCGCGCTCCCCGTGCGCCCCTCCCGGAACGGATGCTGATGACCTCGGAACTCGCCAAGGCCCTGCGGGCCTGCCGCACGGCCTTCATCGGCATCGGCCTGATGACCGGCGTCATCAACATCCTCTACCTCACCGGCTCGATCTTCATGCTGGAGGTCTATGACCGCGTGCTGCCGAGCCGCAGCATCCCCACCCTCGTCGGCATCTCCCTCCTCGCCGCCATGCTCTACGCCTTCCAGGTCGCGCTCGACATCGTGCGCCAGCGCATCCTGTCGCGCATCGGGCTCGCGCTCGACGAGGGCATCGGCGAGCGCGTCTACGGCGCCATCGTGCGCGCGCCGCTGCGCATGGTCGCGGCCGGTGACGGCCTGCAGCCGATGCGCGACCTCGACCAGCTGCGCGGCTTCCTCTCCGGCCTCGGCCCGACGGCGCTGTTCGACATGCCGTGGATCCCGCTCTACCTGGTCATCTGCTTCCTGTTCCACCCGCTCATCGGCATCACCGCGCTGATCGGCTGCCTGGTGCTCATCGCCTTCACCGCCGTCACCGAGATGATGACCAAGCGGCCGGTGCGGCAGGCCATGATCGAGATGACCGCCCGCAACGCCCTGTCGGAGGTCGGGCGCCGCAACGCCGAGGTGCTCGCCGCCATGGCGATGACCGAGCGCTTCGGCGCGGTATGGGCGGCGGCGAACCGGCGCTTCACCCGCGAGCAGCAGCGCGCCGCCGATATCGGCAACGGCCTTGGCTCGCTGTCCAAAGGCCTGCGTCTCGCCCTGCAATCGGTCGTGCTCGGCGTCGGCGCCCTGCTGGTGATCCGCGGCGAGGCCAGCGCCGGCATCATGATCGCCGCCTCCATCCTCAGCGCGCGCGCGCTGGCGCCGGTGGAGCTCGCCATCGCGCATTGGAAGGGCTTCGTCGCCGCCCGCCAGGGCTGGAAGCGGCTCGGCGACCTGCTCAAGGCCTTCCCCACCGACGCCGAGCCGATCGCCCTGCCCCGGCCGCGCCAGTCGCTGGCGGTGGAGACGGTGTCCATCGCCCCGCCGGGCAGCCGCCGGCTGGTGGTACAGGAGGTCGACTTCACACTGGAGGCCGGGCAGTGCCTCGGGGTCGTCGGCCCCTCGGGCTCGGGAAAGTCGAGCCTCGTCCGGGCACTGGTCGGCGTGTGGCAGCCGGCGCGCGGCAAGGTGCGGCTCGACGGCGCCGCCTTCGAGCAGTGGCGCGCCGCCGATATCGGCGCCGCCATCGGCTATCTGCCGCAGGACGTCGAATTGTTCGCCGGCACGGTGGCGCAGAACATCGCCCGCTTCCACCCGGATCCCGCCCCCGGCGAGATCATCGCCGCCGCCGAGGCCGCCGGGGTACACGCGCTCATTCTGCGCCTGCCGGAGGGCTACGAGACGCCGATCGGCGAGGGCGGCGCCGCCTTGTCGGCCGGCCAGCGCCAGCGCATCGCCCTGGCGCGGGCGCTGTTCGGCTCGCCCTTCCTGGTGGTGCTCGACGAGCCGAACTCCAATCTCGACGCCGATGGAGAGGTGGCGCTGAATCAGGCGGTGGCCGGCGTGCGGACGCGCGGCGGCATCGTCGTCATCGTGGCGCATCGCCACAGCGCGCTCGCCAGCATCGACCGGCTGCTGGTGATGCAGGAGGGCCGGGTCCGCGCCTTCGGACCGAAGGACCAGGTGCTGCGCAAGCTCGCCCCGCAATCCGCCGCGCCGGCTCCCTCCGGCGGCGGCGAGGTCGTGCCCCTGAGCGGGCGTGGCGACAGGCAGCCCGCGAAGACGGAGGCCGCGACGGAGACCGGGGTGGAGATGGAAACGGGCTCGCCCGAGCGCGCGCGCACCGAGAAGGAGGGGTTGGCTCCGTGACGCCTACGCCCCCCTCCAACCCGCACCGATCGATCCGCCGGCACCTCGTGCTCGGCCTCGCGCTGGCGTTCGCCGTGATGTTCGGCGTCGGCGGCTGGGCCGTGGCGACGCAGATTTCCGGCGCCGTCATCGCGCCGGGACAGCTGGTGGTCTATTCCAGCCTCAAGAAGGTGCAGCACCCGACCGGCGGCATCGTCGGCGAATTGCTGGTCAAGGAGGGCGACAGCGTCCGCGCCGGCGAGGTGGTGCTGCGGCTCGACAAGACGGTGGCCGAGGCCAACCTCGCCATCCTCACCAATAATCTCGACGAGTTCGAGGCCCGGCAGGCCCGCAACGAGGCCGAGCGCGACGGCGCGGCCGAGCTGGTCTTTGCCTCCCAGCTGCTGTCCCGCGCCGAGGATCCCGATGTCGCGCGCATCCTGGCGGGCGAGAAGAAGCTGTTCGAAACCCGCCGCTTCCTGCGCGAAGGACGCAAGGCGCAGCTCGAGGAGCGCGTCGCCCAGCTCCGGGAGGAGATCCGCGGCCTCGAATTCCAGCTGGCCTCCAAGACGCGGGAGATCGATCTCATCGGCACCGAGCTGGCGAGCGTGCGGCAGCTGTGGAGCGACAACCTCGTCTCGATCCAGCGTGTCACCGCGCTGGAGCGCGACGGCGCCCGGCTGGAGGGCGAGAAGGGCCTGCTCATCGCCAATATCGCCCAGACCAAGGGCCGCATCGTCGAAACCCAGATGCAGGTGCTGCAGATCGACCAGGACATGCGCAGCGAGGTCGCCACCGAGCTGTCCGACCTGCGTGCCCGGCTGTCGGAGACGCGCGAGCGCATCGTCACCGCGCAGGACCAGCTCCGCCGGGTCGACATTCGCGCGCCGCAGGACGGCGTCGTCCACCAATTGGCCGTGCACACCATTGGCGGCGTGGTCGGACCGGGCGAGCCGATCATGCTGGTCGTCCCCAACAACGACCAGCTGGAAGCCGAGGCACGCGTGCCGCCGCCCTTCATCGACCAGCTGGCGGTCGGCCAGCCGGCCGTCGTCCGCCTCACGGCGGGTGCGCAATGGGAAACGCCGGAACTCAACGGCACGGTCAACCGCATCTCGGCGGACCTGGTGCCGAACCCCACGGCCGGCGGCGAGAGCTACTATTCCGTGCGCATCGCGCTGCCGCCGGCGGAGCTGGCGCGGCTCGACGGGCTGAAGCTGGTGCCGGGCATGCCGCTCGAAGCCTTCATCAAGACAGGCGACCGCACCGTGCTGTCCTATCTGGTCAAGCCGCTCACCGACCAGGTGGCCCGTTCCTTCCGCGGCCGCTGAGCCCGAGCCGCCATCGTCGCGTCCCCGCCGTCGTCGTGGCGAGCCACCGCCGTAGCGCGGCACGTCAGCCATGCAGCCGGCTTCCGGCCTCCCCTGCCGGCGCACCGCGAAAGCCGTAGCGCCAGAACCGGTCGGAAAACGCTCCGGCCGCTCCGGCGGCATGCAGCGTGCGCCCCTCGCGGATGCCGTGGCGCAGATAGTGAAGCAGCGGGTTGTGATCGGACGGCACGTCCTTGTTGCCACGGAAATAGTCGCCGGTGTTGAACAGGAGGCTCGGATTCCAGCCCTGGCGGAATCCGGTGTCGAGATAGTGCCGGGCGGCCTCGTGCGGCTCGACGCCATAGGTCTCGGCGTACCAGAGCCGGTCGAACAGGGCACTGGATTCCAGCAGCCGGACGTCGTCGTCCTGCGGGTCGGGCACGCGCGGCGGCGCCTCCTCGGCGGGTGCCTCGACATATGTCTCGGCCACCGCCTCCACTGGCGAGGCGCGCACCACGCCCAGCGGCGCGGCCAGCAGCCCGCGCATGTCGCGGTACTGGTCGAGGCACGCCTGCAGCAGGGCCGCAGCCCGCTGTGCCGCCGCCTGCGCCACGGCGCCGGCACGCCGCTCGCGCCCGGTCCGGCCGTTCAGCCGCAGCAACCGGCGCAGGCTCGACGGCACGCAATGCACGAGACGCTGCCGCAGCGTCTTGGAGCGGATCGCCAGCGCCCGGGTCTCCTCGCCATGGGTGTCGCGCAGCGCCAGCACCAGCCGCTCCGCCTGTGCGATCGAAGCCAGCCCCGCCCCTAGCCGCTCGGCGCCGTCCTGTTCCAACGCGGCGTTCCGCTCGCGGAGCGCGCGGCATTCCGCGTCGAGCGCCGCCAGCTGCTGCCGGTGCGCGGCGTCCGCCTGTACCTCCCGCACCTGCCGCTCGCCCTCGAGCCGCCGCTTCAGCCGGTCCAACTCGCTGGCCAGCGCCTCGTGCTTCTCGGCCAGCCGCCGGCCCTGCGACTGATGGCTCTCGCGCTGCTCGGCAATCACCATCGCCTGCGCCTGGATCAGCGTCTGCCGCTCGTCGAGGATGCGCAGCTGCTCGCGCAGCGTCCGCTCGTTGCCGGCCAGCAGCCGGTCCTTCTCGGCGGCGTCCGCCTGCAACGCCGCGACCTGCCGGGTGAGGCCGTCATAATCGGCGATCGCCTGCCGGCGCACCGCGTCCAACGTGCCGGCCAGCTCGTTGCCGCGCGCTTCCAGCGCGGCGAGCGTCCCGGTGCCGGTGTCGCCACTATCGACGAGGACCGAGGCGGCAAGCGCATCCAGCGGCGTGTCGGAGCACACCGCGACAAGGAACACCGGCCGGGCGGCGGGCAGCGGCGCGCGGCCCGCCGCCCGGCCGTGCAGCCACCAGAGGTCCGGCTCACCCGCCGCCTCCGCCGACGCCCCGCCGGCGGAGACGATCACCGAGGCTAGGCCGACCGCCTGGCCGCACAGCACCACATGGGCGAAGCGCCGCCGCAGTTCCGCGCCGAACTCGGCCGCCGAAAGCTCGGAGAGGTGGAACTGGTTCCGGTTGTTGAGAAGGTCGGTATAGACCTCGCGGTCCGGCGTCGAGACGACCAGCCGTCCGCCGGGCTTCAGCACCCGCTTGAGCTCGGCGAGCGCCGCGCGGGGATCTCCGACATGCTCGATGGTCTCGAAGCTCACCACCGCGTCGAAGCTGTGGTCGGCGAAGGGCAGCGCGCCGATGTCCCCGGCTTCGAAGGAAAGATTGCCCGTGCCGCCATAGACGCGGGCGGCATGCGCGACGGCGTCCGCGTCGAGGTCGACGCCCACCACCCGCGCGGCGCTGCGTGCCAGCAAGGCGGCGCCATAGCCCTCGCCACAGGCGATGTCGAGCACCGCGCCCCCAGCGACCAGCCCGGCGGCGAAGGCATAGCGGTGCTGGTGTTCGACGGCGATGCTGCCGGCGGTTCCGGGAATGAAGCGCTCGCCCGTCTCGTCCACTATCCGCCCCCCGGCCCGGCGCGACGCACGCCGCCCCTCATTGCCCCACGGACCCATGGGTAATGCAAAGCCGGCGGCGTCGCCAGTGACCTATGGCCAGTAGCCCGTGGCCAGCGACCGGCGAAGGCCGCCGCCGGTTCAGCGCGTCAGCCAGGTCGCCAGGCGGCGGGTCGCCTCGATCATCTGCACTTCGCCGCGCGCGAAGCACAGGCGGATATAGTCCTCGCCGCCCGGCCCGAAGGCGGTGCCCGGCGCGAGGCCGATATTGGCCTCGTCGACCAGCTTGAGCGCCAACGCCCGCATGTCGGTCTCGCCCTCGACGCCGAAGAAGGCGTAGAACGCCCCCGGCGGCCGGGCGAGCCGCACCCGGTTGGTCGGGAGGAGCCCGTCCATCACGATGTCGCGCCCGCGCCGCGCCCGCTCGATCTGGTGGGCGACGAAGCTCTCGCCGCGCTCCAGCGCCGCCACGCCGCCACGCTGCATGAAGGCCGCGACGCCGGAATTGGTGTACTGGATCAGGTTCTCGATGACGTCGCCGAGCGAGGGATGCGCCTCCAGCCAGCCCATGCGCCAGCCGGTCATCGCCCAGTTCTTCGAGAAGGTCTGCAGGAACAGGATGCGGTCTTCCGGCTCCATCACGTCGTGGAAGGAGGGCGCGCGCCCGCCTTCGCCGGCCTCATAGTAGAAGCGGCCATAGATCTCGTCGGCGATGATCCACAACCCGTGGCGGCGGGCGATGTCGAGCACGCCGGCCAGCACCTCCCGCGAGGCGACGAAGCCGGTCGGGTTGGCCGGCGAGTTGATGAAGATGGCGCGGGTGCGCGGGCTCACCGCGTCCTCCAGCCGGCCGAGGTCGAGCGAGAAGCCCTCCGCCGGATCGAAGCCGAACGGCACGAAGACCGGCCGCGCGCCGGCCGCCTGCGCCGCGGCGGCGGCGTTGGGCCATTCCGGCGAGGGAATGATGATCTCCTCGTCGGCACCGACGGTGAGCGCCAGCGCGATCTGGATCGAGTGCATGCCCGAACCGGTGACGAAATAGCGCTCCGGATCCTCGGCGATGCCGTAGAGCCCGGTCATGTAGCGGGCGATGGCGGCGCGCAGGTCGGGAATGCCGCGCTGCCAGGTGTAGAAGGTCTCGCCGGCAGCGAGCGAGCGGGTCGCCGCCTCGCTGATGAAGGCCGGGGTCGGCAGGTCGCCCTCGCCCGCCCAGAGCGGGATCAGCCCCTCGCGGGTGCGCCCGTAGTTGAACACCTCGACGATGCCGCTTTCCGGCAGCGACAGCGCCTGCGGACGCACGAAGTCGAGAAGCGAGGGAGGCGGCACGAAAGGACTGGTAGCGGTCGACATGAGGAGTTCCCGGCTGGTTCGGCGACGCTCCTACCATAGCCGGCCGATGCCGTCGCGTTCATCAAAAGCTGTGCGACGACCCATCGGCGGCGGTGATGGAAGGCGGCGCTATCCGACACCGCGCTTCCACACCCCGCCCGCCGGCCCGCCGGTCGCACGCGGTGGTCGCATGCGGACGCGGAACGGCCGGGGCGGCACGAGCGAATGGTCGTCCATTGTGGAGCTGACTAGTGTCGCGTAAGCCCTTGTCGCGTAAGCCGGCATCACGCCGGACGTCGCGATCGGCCGACCGTGGAACCGGCTGCGGCGCGTGCGAGAGCCGGGACAGGACGACGCCCCCGTGACCGACCTCGCCGACCGGATCGTCGATCTCTACCGCCGCCATGCGCAGGCCTGGGCCGGCGCGCGCACCGCGACGCCGCCGGGCGCCCCACCGATGGAGGAGGCGTGGCTCGCCCGCTTCCGGGCGCTGCTGGCGCCGGGCGCTGAGGTGCTCGACATCGGCTGCGGCCCCGGCCTTCCCATCGCCGGCCACCTCGTCGCGCAGGGTTGCCGCGTCACCGGCATCGACAGCTCGCCGGAAATGATCGCGCTGTTCCGCCGCAACCTGCCCGCCCCGCAGGCCGAGGCCATCGTCGCCGACATGCGCCGGCTGGCGCTCGGCCGAACCTTCGGCGGGGTGATCGCCTGGGACAGCTTCTTCCACCTGTCGCCGGAACAGCAGCGCGGCATGTTCCCGATCTTCGCCGACCACGCCGCTCCCGGCGCGCCGCTGATGTTCACCTCCGGCCCGGCGGCGGGCGAGGCGATCGGCACGCTCGAGGGCGAGCCGCTCTATCACGCCAGCCTCGATCCGGCGGAATATCGCGCCCGGCTCGACGCCGCCGGCTTCGACCTCGTCGCCCATCGCGCGGAGGACCCGGACTGCGGCGGCCACACCGTGTGGCTGGCCCGCCGCCGCTAGCCCGCGCCCGGAGCCCGCCGCTAGCGGCAGGCTATGCCTTCGCGCCGAGGCGGGCGCGGTCGTAGCGCGCCTTCAGCGGCTCCCACCAGGCGGCATTGTCGAGATACCAGCGCACCGTCTTCTCGATGCCGCTCTCGAAGGTCTCGGACGGCACCCAGCCGAGCTCGTCCTTCAGCTTGCCGGCGTCGATGGCGTAGCGGGCGTCGTGGCCCGGCCGGTCGGTGACGAAGGCGATCAGCGCCTCGCGCGCGCCGAGCGCGGCGTCGGGCACCAGCCGGTCCATGATGGCGCAGATGGTGCGCACCACCTCGATGTTGCGGCGTTCATTATTGCCGCCGACATTGTAGCTCTCGCCGAGCCGTCCGGTGGTGGCGATCAGCTCCAGCGCCGCCGCGTGGTCGTCGACATAGAGCCAGTCGCGCACATTCTCGCCGCGGCCATAGACCGGGAGAGGCTTGCCCTCCAGTGCGTTGAGGATGGTGAGCGGGATCAGCTTCTCGGGAAAATGGTACGGCCCGTAATTATTCGAGCAGTTCGACATCACCACCGGCAGGCCATAGGTATGGAACCAGGCGCGCACCAGATGGTCGGACGCCGCCTTGGAGGCGGAATAGGGCGAGTTCGGCTGGTAGGGCGTGTCCTCGCGGAACAGCCCGTCCTCGCCCAGCGAGCCATATACCTCGTCGGTCGATATGTGGTGGAAGCGGAATGCCTTCTGTGCCGCCGCGTCCAGTCCCCGCCAGTGGCGCAGCGCCTCCTGCAGCAGGGTGAAGGTGCCGACCACATTGGTCTGGATGAAGTCGCCCGGCCCGTCGATCGAGCGGTCGACATGGGATTCGGCGGCGAGATGCATCACGAGGTCGGGGCGGAACGTGTCCAGCGCCTCGCGCATTGCCGCGCCGTCGCCGATATCGGCCTTGAGGAAGCGGTAGTTCGGGCTGTTGTCGATCTCGTTCAGCGAGGCGAGGTTGCCGGCATAGGTGAGCTTGTCGACATTCAGCACCTCCCAGCCGGCGCGCACGAGGCGGCGCACCACTGCCGATCCGATGAAGCCGGCACCGCCGGTCACAAGCACTCGCCGCGTCATGTCGTTCCTGCCACGCAACCCAAGGGCTGCTGGCTAGCACAGCGCCGGAGCGATTGCCTAGGGGCGGGCCGGCAACGAGACGAGCGTCCCTCGCCCGGGTCCGCATCGGCGAAGGCCCGGAACCGTCGAGCGGAAACGTCCCGATCCCTCACGGTCGGGCCGGCGAGACAGAGCCCTGCACCGGACAGCGGCTCCTCCAGCAGCGCCCCGAGCAGGACGCCGCGGGTCGCCACGGCGACAATGCGTGACACCGCGCTCTCATGGCTGCGGGTAGCCTCGAACGCGAAGCGGTGGTCATCGCGCCGGACGCCACGCTGGCGGCCAGATACCGGGCACCCGGCCCGCGACCAGCCCCGGCGACCGCCCTCGACCGGCGCGGCCGGCACGCCCACAGGCGCGGCGGCGAAGCCGAAGATCGACATCCGCCACGCCCGCCGCCGGCCACTTGCCGGGGCGGGCCGGCGCGGCGCGACCGCCCTGTCGGGCTGCCCAGCCGGCCGCCTCACGCCTTCTTGGCGAGAATGTCGCGGATTTCGCCGAGCAGCACTTCTTCCTTGGTCGGCGGCGCCGGCGGCGGCGGGGCATCGGCCGCCTTGCGGCGCAGCTTGTTGATGCCCTTCACCACCAGGAACAGGATCCAGGCGATGATCATGAAGTTGATCACCACGGTGAGGAAGTGGCCATAGGCGAACACCGCGCCCTGCTGGCGCGCCGCCTCCAGCGAGTTGGCGGTGACGTTGGACGACAGGCCGACGAAGTAGTTGGAGAAGTCGAGGCCGCCGAAGATGGCGCCGACGATCGGCATGAACAGGTCGGACACCACCGAGGTGACGATCTGGCCGAAGGCGGCGCCGATGATCACGCCGATGGCGAGGTCGACGACATTGCCCTTGATGGCAAATTCCCGGAATTCCTTGAGCATCGGTTCTCCTCCGGCCGAATCGCGCGACGCCCCATGGCCACGCCACCCTGCCTTTTTAGCGCCATCGGGCGCAGCGGCAAGCACGCACCTTCGCCGGCCGGCGGTCGCTCCCCCGTCCGCCCGCCATCCCTCACCCTGCCCGCGCGCCGGCCTCACCGCCTCGCACCCCTGCCCCACCGCGCTGTTGCCTTGCCTTCCCTCCCCGGCCCGCCGCCCCGCGCCAGACCTCGCGCCAGACCTCGCGCCCTTGCCCCGCCTGCCCCGGCGGAGGCATAAAGAACGATCGGCCGCCGCCGATGCATTGCCGCCCCGCTCACCGGAGATCCCATGCTTCAGGCCTGGGTCATCATCGCCGTCGCCCTCGCCTATATCGGCTTCCTCTTCGCCGTGGCGAGCTATGGCGACCGCCGGCAGGCACGCGGCAAGCGCAGTCGCGGCCGCCCCAACATCTATTCGCTGTCGCTGGCGGTCTACTGCACCTCCTGGACCTTCTTCGGCTCGGTCGGCCTCGCCACCACGCAGGGGGTGGACTTCCTCACCATCTATGTCGGGCCGATCCTGGTGTTCGCGCTCGGCGTGCCGCTGCTGTTGCGGCTGGTGCGCCTCGCCAAGGCGCAGAACATCACCTCCATCGCCGACTTCATCGCCGCCCGCTACGGCAAGAGCCAGGGCGTCGCCGCCGTGGTGGCGCTGGTCGCCATCCTCGGCTCGCTGCCCTACATCGCCCTGCAGCTGAAGGCGGTGGCGATCTCGCTGGTGGCGCTGCTCGGCGATTTCGAGGGGCTGGGGATGCACTACCCGGTCATCGGCGACCTCGCTTTGCTGGTCGCCATGGCGATGGCGGTGTTCGCGGTGCTGTTCGGCACCCGCCACATCGACGCCACCGAGCACCAGGAAGGGCTGATGCTGGCGGTGGCGGCGGAATCCATCGTCAAGCTGGTGTCGTTCCTCGCGGTCGGCCTGTTCGTCACCTTCGTGATGTTCGCCGGCCCGTTCGACCTTGTCGCGCAGGCGCAGGAGAAGGACGTGCTGCCGGTGCTGACCCGGCATTTCTCGCTCGGCGACTGGGGCACCATGTCGGTGCTCTCCGCGCTCGCCATACTGATGCTGCCGCGCCAGTTCCACGTCGCCGTGGTGGAGAACACCTCGGAAGGCGAGATCCGCACCGCCGCCTGGCTGTTCCCCGCCTATCTGGTGCTGATCAACATCTTCGTCATTCCCATCGCCATTGCCGGGCTGGTCTCCTTCCCGCCCGGCTTCATCGACGGCGACATGTACCTGCTCGCCTTGCCGATGTCGGTCGGGGCGCAGGGCGTGGCGCTGCTCGCCTTTGTCGGCGGCCTGTCGGCGGCCACCGCCATGGTGATCGTCGAGACGGTGGCGCTGGCGGTCATGGTGTCGAACGATCTCGTCATGCCGCTGCTGGTGCGGGCGCGGCGCCATTCCACCGAGGCGGCCCCGCCCGCTTTGCCGGCCCTCGCGCCACCGCGCGGCGATGGCGCGCCGGCGCAGTCCGACATGGGCCACAAGCTGCTGTTGGTGCGGCGGGCGGCGATCTTCGCCATCCTGCTGCTGGCCTATCTCTACTACCGCATCACCGGCGAGGCGCAGCTGGCGCAGATCGGCCTGTTGTCCTTCGCCGCGGTGGCGCAGTTCGGCCCGGCGCTGCTGCTCGGCCTGGTCTGGCGGCGCGGCACCGCGCTGGGGGCGATGGCCGGCATCGCCGCCGGCGTGGCGCTCTGGGCCTATACGCTGCTGCTGCCCAGCCTCGCCGATGCCGGACTGGTGGCCCGCACGCTCCTGACGGAAGGCCCGTTCGGCCTCGGCTTCCTGCGCCCGCAGGCGCTGCTCGGCCTGCACGCCGCGCCGCTCACCCATGGCGTGCTGTGGAGCCTCAGCATCAATCTCATCATCTTCGTCACCGTGTCGATGATGCGCCACCCCAGCCCGATCGAGCGGCTGCAGGCCAGCGTCTTCGTCGAGGCGGACCGCTCGCCTTCCGCGCCGAGCTTCCGGCTGTGGCGCTCGCCGGTCACGGTGGGCGAGCTCACCGCCACGGTGGCCCGCTATCTCGGCGAGGAGCGCACGCGCGCCTCCTTCGAGAGCGTGTCGGCGATGCGCGGCCTGTCGCTCGATCCCGCCCGCGAGGCGGATTTCCAGCTGGTGCGCTATGCCGAGCACCTGCTCGCCTCGGCCATCGGCGCCGCCTCCTCGCGCCTCGTGCTGTCGCTGATGCTGAGGAAGCGCACCGTCTCAACCAAGGCAGCGCTGAAGCTGCTCGACGATGCCTCCGCCGCCATCCAGTACAATCGCGAGATCCTGCAGACCGCGCTCGACCATGTCCGCCAGGGTATCGCGGTGTTCGACCGCGACCTGCGCCTCGTCTTCTGGAACCGCCAGTTCGGCGAGATGCTCGACCTGCCGTCGGAAGCGGTGCGCATCGGGGTGGGCATCGACCAGATCCTGCGCATCGCCGCCAGCAGCGGGCTGTTCGGGCCGGGGCCGATCGAGCAGATCGTGCGCGAGCGGCTGAGCCGCTACAACCGCCGCAACGCCAGCTTCCAGGAGCGCCTGTCGCCGCGCGGCGTGGTGATGGAGGTGCGCGTCAACACCATGCCGGACGGCGGCGTGGTCGTGACCTTCACCGACATCACCCCGACGGTGGAGGCCGCCGAGGCGCTGGAGCGCGCCAACGAGACGCTGGAGAAGCGGGTCAAGGAGCGCACCAAGGCGCTGGAGCACCTCAACACCGAGCTGGCGCAGGCGAAGTCGGATGCCGAGGACGCCAACATCTCCAAGACCCGCTTCCTCGCCGCCGCCTCGCACGACATCCTCCAGCCGCTGAACGCCGCCCGGCTCTACGCCACCAGCCTTGTCGAGCGCGCGGTGACGGCGGAGAACATCCGCCTCGCCCAGAATGTCGACGCCTCGCTGGAGGCGGTGGAGGAGATCCTCGGCGCTCTGCTGGACATTTCTCGCCTCGACACCGGCGCGATGAAGCCGGATATCGGGCCGTTCCGGCTCGACGACATCTTCCGGCAGCTGGAGGTGGAATTCGCCCCGCTGGCCAAGGAGAAGGGGCTGCGCCTCACCTTCGCCGCCAGTTCGGCGGCGGTGCGCTCCGACCGCCGGCTGCTGCGGCGCCTGCTGCAGAACCTCGTCTCCAACGCCATCAAATACACCCCGCGCGGGCGGGTGCTGATCGGCGTCAGGCACCGGCGCGGCCGGCTGCGCATCCAGGTGTACGACACCGGGCTCGGCGTGCCCTCCTCCAAGCAGAAGCTGATCTTCAAGGAGTTCCAGCGCCTCGACCAGGGCGCCAAGGCCGCGCGCGGGCTGGGCCTGGGGCTCTCCATCGTCGAGCGCATCTCGCGGGTGCTCGACCACCCGATCGAGCTCTCTTCGCAGCCCGGACGCGGCAGCATGTTCGCGGTCGAGGTGCCGAGCGCCCCGCCGATCCCGGCCGAGGCCGGCCCGGCCCCGCGCGCGACGGCGGTGCCGATCGCCGGGCTCAACGGTCTGTCGGTGCTGTGCATCGACAACGATCCGGCGATCCTCGACGGCATGGACACGCTGCTGTCGGGCTGGGGCTGCCAGGTGCTGAAGGCGGCCGACGTGCCCGGCGCGCTCGCTATGCTGCGCGAGGCCCGCGCCCGGCCGGACGTGCTGCTGATCGACTACCATCTCGACGACACCGACGGCATCGAGGCGACCAAGCACCTGCGCTGGAAGCTCGACCAGTCGCTGCCGGCGGTACTGATCACCGCCGACCGCTCGAAGAAGGTGCGCGACACCGCCAAAGAGACCGAGATGGAGGTGCTGAACAAGCCGGTGCGCCCGGCGGCGCTACGCGCCCTGCTCGCCCAGTGGCGGGCGGCACGGATGGCGGCGGAGTGAGAGCGAAAAGCGGGAACCCGTCGGTCGAGCCGCCGGCATAGACCCCGAGCCAGCCCGGAAAGTCCTTCCCGCCCCGCGCAACAGCCCCACCTCCCCATCGGGGGGCCACCCTCACGCCCCCATTCCCGCGCGCCTTGCTCCCTCTCCCCGGCGGGGAGAGGGCTGGGGCGAGGGGTCTGCCGGCGCTCCACGATCGTAGGCACCCCCCTGCCGCGAGGCCTCTCACCGCCGCGCTTCGCAGGCCGCCTCTCCCAAAATGGAGAGAGGTGGGGAGCAGCCTCCCGCGCGGCCCCACCGAAACCGGATGCCTCCGGCTTCGACGACGCCCATGCGCCGCCGGTCGCTCGCGGTTTGCAGCGCCAAGAAGGAAAGCCCCGGACGTCTCAGGGATGCGGGTCGGGGAACCCGTGCCGCTCGGCGAGCGTGGCGAGGATGGCGTCCTTGTCGGCGACGAAGCCGCGTCCGGCATGCGCGTCGGTCTGGTGACGCGAGGACGCCCCGGCCGCCAGCACCAGAAGCGGCAGCGACTGGTTCGCCTGTCCCACGAGGTCGATCACCGCCTGTCGCGGGCGCGGCCAGGCGATCCGCTCGACATCGAGGCCTTCGGCGAGGTCCGGGAACGAGGCCAGCACCCCTTCGATCAGCGCGCAATGCCAGCAATAGAACAGCTGTCCGGGATAGGCCGGATCGGCGAAGCCCGGCTTCAGCAGGAACAGCGTGTCGCGGGACATGGCGGGCTCGACGGTGGATGCGGGGGGCCGGCGCGCGTCGCGCCGGCGGAAACACCGCGCGTGGAACAGGCGGGCAGCGTCCGGGCGAGGCGCCCGGTCAGGCCCTCGGCCTCAGCTCGCCACCTGCGACCACTGCCCGGCCTCGATCTTGGAGGCGGCGATCACCGCCTGGGTGCGGCTCTCCACCCCGAGCTTCTGCAGGATCGCCGAGACATGCGCCTTCACCGTCGCCTCGGAGACGCCGAGCTCATAGGCGATCTGCTTGTTGAGCAGGCCTTCCGACAGCATCATCAGCACCCGCACCTGCTGCGGGGTCAGCGTGGCGAGCCGCGCCACCAGCGCCGCCGTCTCCTTGTCGCTGCCGGCGGAAAGGTCGATATCGGGCGGCGTCCAGGTCTGCCCCTCCAGCACGGCGGCGATGGCATCGCGCATCGTCTCCACCGCAGCGGTCTTGGGAATGAAGCCGGCCGCGCCGAATTCCATGCAGTGGCGGATCACCCCCGCCTCCTCATTGGCGGAGACCACCACCACCGGGATCGCCGGGTATTGCGCGCGCAGATACATCAGGCCGGAAAAGCCGCGCACCCCTGGCATGGTGAGGTCGAGCAGCACCAGATCGATCTCGCTCTCGCGCTCGAGCAGCGCCTGGAGATCCTCGAAGCCACCGGCCTCGAACAATTCGACCTGCGGAAACTGTCGCGTCACCGCTTCGCGCAGCGCCCCGCGAAACAAGGGGTGATCATCAGCGATGGCCAGCCTGAAACTCGTCGTACCCACCTGCAAAAGGCCCTCTCGGCTTCAGCCGGCATACGCCGTTGGTCGCATATGCCGCGCCGCGATCATGGTTCGGTCGCACCACTCATGCAAGCATTACCGCTGTAACACGTAGCGTCGGATGCCTATCGCGGCGACGGCGCGGCGGCAATGGTCAAACTGAACATTCGTCTCTGACAGAGAGCTTTAGTTGCCATCGCCGACGAATGCCACCGTCAATTCGCGGCGGTGCGGCATGGCGCGGTGTTCCACCAGATAAATTCCCTGCCAGGTGCCCAGCTGCATGCGCCCCTCCACCACCGGAATGGCGAGGTGGATGCCGGTCAGCACCGCCTTCACATGGGCGGGCATGTCGTCGGGTCCCTCAAGGTCGTGCACCCAGCCGGCATCCTCCGGCGCCAGCCGGTCGAGCGCGGTCAGGAGGTCGAGCCGCACATCGGGATCGGCGTTCTCCTGGATGGTCAGCGAGGCCGAGGTGTGGCGGCAGAACAGCGACACCTCGCCGTCGCCGGCACCGATATCGGCGAGGAAGCGCGCCACCGCGCGGGTGATGTCGGTGAAACCGCGCCCGTGCGTGTCGATCCCGAGCTCGGCGCTGACCCGCCGCGTCACCCTTGTCTCGCGCGGCGTGCTCTGTCGTATCTCGGTCACGGCATGGCTCCCATTATCGGGCGGCGCTGGACGAACGGGCGTCGCTGGGGTTGGATAGGCGCGTTCCATCGCGGATGCACGCCCTTGATCGCCACATGGTCGACAAGGTGTTCCGCACAGCTACCGTTTACCGACCCAATTGCCGATTTCCCGACCGCCGAGTCCTTGATTGCCAGGTCTCCGGCTACCAAGTCTCCGGCTACCAAGTCCTCGACCGCCACGTCCCTGACCGCCACGTCCCTGACCGCCACGTCCTTGACCGCCAAGTCCACGACCCCACGGTCCTCGACCCACGCCATCATGGAGCGCCTTCCGCTTATGACCGTCTCCTCCTCCACGCCTGCCTCCGCCCTTTCCGCCGCCAGCCAGCCCGAGCTCGTCATCGATCCCTCGGTGTTCGCGCCTTCGGCGGTCTCGCCGGAGACCCGCGCGGTGAATGCCGGCATCGTCAAGGCGCTGGGGGCGGTGCCGGACCGCTGGGTGTTCCCGATGGCGCTGCTGCGCAAGCTGCGGCTGGACGGCAAGGGTCCGTTCCCGCTGGCGCCGGAGAGCCCCTATGCCAGCGTCGAGGAGATCGACGGCCCGCACGGCCCGGTGGCGCTGCGCATCTACACCCCGCCGGAGCCGGCCAAGGGCGTCTATCTGCACATCCATGGCGGCGGCTGGTGCCTCGGCTCGGCGCGCGAGAATGACGGGCTCAACCACCGGCTGGTCGAGCGCACCGGCTTCGCCGTGGTGTCGGTCGACTACCGCCTCGCCCCGGAGAACCCGTGGCCGGCGGCGCCGGACGATTGCGAGGCCGCGGCGCTGTGGCTGGTCCGCGAGGGCAAGGCCCGCTTCGGCACCGAGCGCCTCGTCATCGGCGGCGAATCCGCCGGCGCCAATCTCTCCGTTTCGACGCTGCTGCGGCTGCGCGACCGGCACGGGCTCTCCCCATTCCGTGCCGCCAACCTCAATGCCGGCTGCTATGATCTCGGCCTCACCCCGAGCGCCCGCAACTGGGGCGACGAGCCGCTGGTGCTGAACACCCGCGACATCAACGTCTTCGTCGGCCATTACCTGCGCGAGGGCGGCGAGGTGGCGACGCCGGACATCTCCCCGCTGCATGGCGATCTTGGCGGCCTGCCGCCGGCGCTGTTCACCATCGGCACCCGCGACGCGCTGTTGGACGACACGCTGTTCATGGCGCCGCGCTGGCTCGCCGCCGGCAACCGCGCCGAACTGGCCGTGTATCCCGGCGGCTGCCACGTCTTCATCGGCTTTCCCGGCTCGCTGGCCGACAAGGCGCTGGCCCGCATCGTCGGCTTCCTCGCCGCCAGCTGAGCGGCGGCGAGCCTCGGCGACCGGCGCCCAAAGCATCCCGCGTCAGAGCTTCTCGCCCTGCGGCGGGTTGCTGCGCAGCCGCTCCATCATCTCGTAGAAGCGGCGGAACATCGCCTCCGCCTTGCGCATCGCCTCCTCCATCGCCGCGTCGAAGCGGCCGCGCTCCTCGTCCGGCTTGGCCGGCGGCGTGGCGTCCGGCGCCGGGGGAGTGGCGTCGACGGAGGGCGGCTGGCGCGGCGGCCCGGCAATGTCCGGCACGCCGCCGCCACCCGTAGAGGCCAGCCGGTCGCGCAGCCGGGCGATCTCGGCCTCCAGCGTCGCCCGCTCGTCGGGCAGCGCCTCGCAGCGCCACACGCCACCACGGCTGCCGCAGAAGCTCATCGCGCCGGAGCGGGTGTCGAGGCGCAGCACCCCACCCTCCACCGGCTGCATGCTGAAATGCGGCGCCGCCTCCGGCCCGCCCGGCGGCGGCGGGGCGGCGGCCGGCTGCGCGTGGGCGCCGGCGGCGAGCAGGAGCGCGAACAGCGCGGCGAGAGCGATGCGAATCATGGAAGCCTCCCTGCTGCCGGTCGTCCGGCATGTGCCGCCGGGGTGCGCTTACGCCTCCGGCGCGAACGGCGCCCGTCCGCTGGACAACGCCGCATCGAGAAGATCGATCCGATCCTGCCCCCAGAACACCTCGCCGTCGAGCACATAGGCGGGCGAGCCGAACACGTCGGCCTCGATCGCGCGGGCGCGGTTGGCCTCGTAAAGCGCCCCGGTCGCCTCGGTTCCGGCCGCCTCCAGCAGCCCCGCCGGCAGGCCAAGCTCGGCCAGCACCGCGGCGAGCTGCGCCGGGTCGGCCATGTTCTCCTGGCGCTGCCACACCCCGGCCATCAGCCGCCCGACCAGCGGGCCGACATCATGGCCGGCCTCGGCGGCGGCGAGCACCAGCCGGTCGGCCAGCGCACCGTCGAACGGCCAATGCGCCGGATGCAAATGGAGGTCGAGCCCGCGCGCCTCCCGCCAGCGCTGCAATTCGACCAGCCGGTAGCGCTGGCGCGCCGGGTGGCGCTTGGGCAGCGGCAGGCCGCCGGTCTCGGCGAACAGCCCGCCGAGCTGCACCGGCCGATAGCGCACCTCGAGCCCGTGGCGCTGTGCGACCCCCATGAAGGCGGCATGGCCGATAAACGCCCAGGGGCTGACGACGGAGAAGAAATAATCGACGGAACGGCTCATCCGCGCCTCGCTGGAGCGCTCACGGCCGGGCGGGTGCCCGGACGGCACAGGCGCTCATTCCACAGTCCGGCGACCGGGGTGGCCACCGCGCCTCCTTTGAAGCGCAGCGGCGCCGGCGCTTCAAGCCCGGCGCGAGCCGGATCGCACGTCGACAAAACGAAAACGGCGCCCGTGGGGCGCCGCTTCGGTGGTCTGCACAACACCTTTCCGCACGCGCCGTTCAGGCGGCGTTGCGGACCGGGTAGGAGGCGATCATCTGCTTGAGCTCGCCGATGGCGTCCTCGATCTCCGCCTTCTGCTGCTCGAGCAGGCCGAGCTGCTCCACGCACTTCTCGCGGGTCAGGGCGAGACCGCTCATGGTGGCGGTGCCTTCGCGCAGCGCGACCATCGCCTTGATCTCGGCGAGGGTGAAGCCGAGCTTCTTGCCCTTCAGGATGATGGCAAGGCGCGAACGGTCGGAGGGGGTGTAAAGGCGGGTCAGGCCTTCGCGGCGCGGGGCCAGCAGGCCCTTGTCCTCATAGAAGCGGAGGGCGCGCAGGGTCACGTCGAACTCGCGAGCGAGGTCGCCGATGGTGAAGTACAGGGCATCGCCCGAGGACGCGGCGGCGGTATCGACGGCACGATCCTGCTCGTAGGAAGTGAAATCCATCGCGGGGTCTCCTGGTCGGGTTAACGGGACGCGAAGGGATCGCGTCAGCAGCGTTGTCCGAATTTGTACCGACCCACCTGCCGTTACGGGAGAAATTAGCACCCTCCCTTAGGGAAACTTACTGTTAAACGTATATATAAATATATGATATATATGTGAAATTACCATATTACCTTAATTAGCTTCCTATCATTCCCGGGCAGGTAAAGCCGCTCGCGGACCCCAGTGGGCGGTAGGAGAATGCCCTCGGTCGCTACGCATTAACCCGGCATTTACCAAGAAACGAAACAGTCGCCGCAGCAGCCTCCAGCGTCGCGACCGGTGATTCTCCCGTGTCGACGACGCCTGACGCGACGGAGAAGACGGTGAGGCAAGGCGCCCCCACCCAGGCCGAGCAGATCCCCCCTGCCGCCTGGACCGCGATGAACGAAGCCGCCCGCCGCGCCGGGCTGCCGCTGGACGAGTGGCTGCACCAGCGCCTGCTCGGTCCTCTCGGCAGCGGCGAGCGTGGCGCGGCGGTCGGCGACATCGCCGATCTGCGTCGCCGCATCCACGAGCTGACCAGCACCATGAGCCGCCTCGCCGCGCCGCCGGTGCCGGAGCCCGTCCGGGAACCCGTCGCGGCGCCCGCCACCTCGCGCGTGGAAGCCGCGCTGAACGACATCCGCGCGCAGCTCGACACGCTGGTCGGCGATTCCAACGCCCGCCTGCGTGCCGCCGCCGCCCAGCCTGCGAGGTCGACGCCCGCCAAATCCATGCCGGCTGCCCGCCGGCCCATAACCACGGCGGCGGAAGCGCCGAGCGCGGCCAGCATCGAGGCCGCGGTCGCCGAGATTGCCGCCCGCCAGCGCGAGCTCGAGGTCGCCCCCCCGCCGGCCCCGGCGCGCCCACGCACCCCTTCCGGGCGCCAGGCCACCACCCCCGACGCGTCGCCCCCCTCCGCTGCCACGGCGGCAGCCGCTGCCCCGCCACCCGCGGCATCGAGCTCCCCCGCCGGTGCCGGGCATCCCGACGCCGCGCGCGTCGCCGCGCCGCCGGTCGAACTGCGCGCACCGTCGCGGCCGGCCGCCTCCCTCTCCGCCGACGCCCCGCCCTCCGCTGCCGTACCGGAACCGATGCCGCCTATGCCGGCCACCGCCCCGGCGGCCACCGCCGCCTTCGAGGCGCTGCGCGGCGAGGTCGCCCAGATGCGCGTCGCGCTTGGCGATCTGGCCCCGCGCCAGGCGGTGGACGAGCTGCAACGCACCGTCTCCCGTCTCGCCGCGCGGGTGGAAGCCACCGGGCTGCGCGACAAGGAACTCTGCGCCACCCTCTCGGCGCTGCGCGACATGATCGCGGCGCTGCGGCTGCCGGAATATGGCTCGGTGATGCAAGGCCGGCTCGACGGCCTGTCCCGCAAGCTCGACCTCGTCGCCGCCAAGCAGGTCGACGGCGCCGCCATCGCCCGGCTGCAGGCGCAGGCCGGCGAGATCCGCGCCGTCATCGGCCGCGCCCTCTCCAATGACACGGTACGCCAGCTGGTCGAGCAGGTGACGCTGCTGGTCGGACGCGTCGGCCGTGAGGCCGGTGCGCAGGAGAGTTCGCTACGCGCCGCGCTCGCCGGCATCGACGAGCGGCTCGGCCAGCTCGCCGCCCGGCTCGATGCGCAGGCCGCGCGGCCGGCCGAGGTGGATCTCGGCGGCGTCCATCGCCGGCTCGACGACCTGCAGGAAAATATCGCCCAGAACTTCTCGGCCCTGCGCCAGGCGGCGCCGTCCGGCGTCGAGCAGCTGCTGCGCGGCCTCGGCGAACGGCTGGAGCGCATCGAACGCCCGGCCCCGGCCGAAGCCCCGGCGCGGCCCCCGCTGCCGATCCCGGTGCCCGACACCGCCGCCTTCGAGACGCTGAGCCGCCAGATCGCCACGCTGGCCGACCGGCTGGAGGCGCAGCACGCCCAGCCGAACCGGCTCGCCGGCATCGAGCGGGCGTTGAACGACCTGTTCATCCAGATGGAGGAGACCCGGGCCAGCCTGGTGAGCGTCCCACCGCCCCCGCCCGCCGGCCCGGCGCCGCGCGGCGATGACGCGCGGATGCCGGCGCAGGATCCGGTCGCCGCCGCCGTCACGCCGGCGGCATCGACCGGCACCGCGGCCCGAGCCGCCGGCGAAGCACCCGCTATACCCGTTCCACACCCGGCGACCGCCGCCACGCCGCGCGCGCCCGCCGTCGCCGCGCCCGTCCTCGATGGCGCCGTGCCGGCGGCCGGCCCCCGTCAGCCCCCCGTCGAGCTGTCGACCGATGCCGCCGCTCTCGACGACACCCGCGATCCGCCCGCGTCGGACCGGGAGACCCCGGAGGTTGCCAGCGCCGGACCGGCCCGCATCAATTTCATCGCCCAGGCCCGCCGCGCCGCCCGCGGCGTGCCGCATGCCGCGCCGCAGGGCGCTTCCGCCGGCGCCCGCATCGCCGAGGGGCGCGCCAGCCGCGCCCGCTCCACCCGCTGGCTGGCCCGCATCCGCGCCATGCTGCTGGTCGGCGTCTGCGGCTCGGCGCTCGCCTTCGCCTCCTGGCATCTGCTCAGCGGCATGAAGGAAGGCCGGCTGCGCGCCTCGGCGCCGGCCGCCACCTCGACCGCCCGCTCGCTGCCGGTGGTGCCGACCCCGGACGACATCACCGGCTCGGTCTCGCCGCGTCCCGCCGCGCCGCCCATGGCCGCGCCGGAAGCGCCGGCGCTGCCGATCCCCCCGCTCGCTCCGTCGACGCCGATGGCGCCGCTGCCGGGCTCCTCCAGCCTCGAGGCCCCGCAAATACCGGGCGACCTGCCGGGCACCTTTGGTAGCCAGGGCCTCCGCAGCGCCGCGCAGGCGGGCGATCCCGAGGCCGCCTATGAGGTAGGGGATCGCTATATGGAAGGCGACGGCGTCGCCCCCAGCGCCGCGCGCGCCGCACAGTGGTTCGCCGTTGCCGCCGCCCGTGGCTCGGCGCCGGCCGCCTACCGGCTGGGTACGCTTTATGAAAAGGGCGCCGAGGGGTTGCCGCGCGACCTCGTCCGGGCGCGGGCCCTCTACGAGGCCGCCGCCGCCGGCGGCAATGTCCGGGCCATGCACAATCTCGGCGTGATGCTCGCCGACGGCGCCGCGCCGGACTACGCCGGAGCGGCCGTCTGGTTCCAGCAGGCCGCCAGCTACGGCGTGCGCGACAGCCAGTACAATCTCGGCGTGCTCTATGCGCGCGGCTTCGGCGTCGACGCCGATCCGGTCCAGGCCTGGCGGTGGTTTTCGCTCGCCGCCGCGCGCGGCGACCAGGAAGCGGCGGCGAAGCGCGACGACATCGCCACCCGACTCGATGCCGACACCCTCGCCTCCGCCCGCAAGGCGCTGCTGCTCTGGACCCCGGCGGAAGCCGACGCCAAGGCCAATAGCGGCTCCGGCCTCACCGACCGCGATCTCGGCCTCACCCGCAAGACCGCCTCGCGCAACTGACCGCCGCCTCGCGCAACTGAAACCCGCCTCGCGGAGCGAGCCCCCGCGCGTCGTCGCTCAGCGATCCGGCGCGCAGACATGGTGGGCGAGGCGGTAGGTCCGCGCCCCGCCGATCAGATGTGCCTCGAACGAGGGCGCGAACAGCCCGGCCAGCGCCCGGTCGCGTACATTCAGGCCCCCCGCATAGGCACCGAGCGCCGGCATGACGAGGCGCCGCCCGTCGGTGGCGAAGCAGCGCCGGCGCACCGCGCGTCCGCGCCGCACCACCCGCGCCACCGGATGCAGATGCCCGGCGATTTCGCGCACCGCCCCCGCGCGCGGCTCGTGCCGCAGCACGAGGCCGCCGACCGCCAGCTCCGGCAGATGCACGCCGCCGAGCTCCGGCACCACATCGGGGTCGTGGTTGCCGGCGATCCACAACATCTCCCGGCCATGGCCGATCCCCGCCAGCAGGTCGCGTTCCGCCGGGCCGAGCCGGCTGCCGGCGCGGCGGTCGTGCAGCGTGTCGCCCAGCGACACCACCGCGCGCGGCCGCCAGCGCTCCACCATTCCGGCGAGCAGCATCAGCGTGGCACGGCTGTCATAGGGCGGCAGGGCGATGCCGCGCGCGGCGAAGGAGGAGCCCTTCTCCAGGTGCAGATCGGCGACGATCAGCATTTGCTCGGCCGGCCAGAACAGCCCGCCGGCCGGGTCGAGGCGCAATTCGGCCCCGGCGAGCGCGATCACGCCGGCCGCATCGGACGGATCGGCCGCATCGTCCACCTCACTGCACGCGGTAATCGCCACGCATCGCCTCCTCGACCAGTTCGTCCTCGGCCTCCGCCAGCAGCGCGTCCGCCGCCTCGCCGCCGACCATTTCGCGGCCGATCTCCAGCATCACCGGCACCGCCAGCGGCGACACCCGGTCGAGTTCGACATGATCGATTCGCCCGCGGATGCGCATCAGCATGCCGGAAAGCCGCTTGAGGTCCATCAGCCCGGTGGCGGCGTCCTGCCGGGCGGCGCGCAGCAGCACATGGTCGGGCTCATGCGCGCGCAATACGTCGTAAACGAGGTCGGTCGACATGGTGACCTGCCGGGAATTCTTCTCCTTGCCGGGGAAGCGCCGCTCGATCAGCCCGGCGATGATGGCGCATTGGCGGAAGGTGCGCTTCATCAGCGCCGCCTCCGCCAGCCACGCCTCCAGATCGTCGCCCAGCATGTCGGCGTCGAACAGTTCGCCAAGGTCGAGCCGGCCCTGCCGGATCGCCAGCGAGAGATCGGAAATGCCATAGATCGCAAGCGCATAGTCGTTGGCGACGAAGCCGAGCGGCTTGAGCCGCGCCCGTTCCAGCCGCCGCGTCAGCAGCATGCCGAGCGTCTGGTGGGCGAGCCGCCCCTCAAAGGGATAGGCGACGAGATAATGCCGCCCGCCGCGCGGAAAGGTCTCGACCAGCAGGTCCTCGCGCCCCGGCAGCCGCGAGCGCCGGCGCTGGATCTCCAGCCATTCGCGCACCTGGGTCGGCAGGCTCTTCCAGCGCGCCGGGTCGGCCAGCATCGCCCGCACCCCGGCGGCGAGGAAGGTGGAGAGCGGGAACTTGCCGCCCTCATAGGACGGCACCTTGGGTTCCTTGGCGTGCGAGCGCACCACCAGCACGGTGTCCTCGACGATGGTGCGGTACTCGAGGATTTCTCCCGCGAAAACAAAGGTATCGCCGGGGCTCATCGTCTCGACGAAATACTCCTCCACCTCGCCGAGCACGCGTCCCCCGTAACGGGCCTTTCCGCCGACCAGGCGCACCTTCAGCATGGTCGCCTCGACGATGGTGCCGACATTGAGCCGGTATTGCTGCGCCACCATCGGGTTGGCCACCCGCCAGCGGCCGTCCTTCATCTGGCGGATGCGGGCGAAGCGCTCATAGGCGCGCAGCGCGTAGCCCCCCGTCGCGTCGAAGGCCAATACGTCGTCGAAGTCCTTGCGCGGCAAGGCGGAATAGGGGTCGGCCGAGCGGATCTCCTCATAGAGCGCGTCGGCGTCGAACGGCCCGGCGCAGGCCATGCCGAGCACATGCTGGGCGAGCACGTCGAGCGCGCCGGAGCGCTCCACCGCGCCGTCCTGCGCCCCGGCCCGCACCGCCTCCATCGCCGCGCGGCATTCCAGCACCTCGAAGCGGTTGGCTGGCACCAGCACGGCGCGCGAGGGCTCGTCGAGCCGGTGATTGGCGCGACCGATCCGCTGCATGAGGCGCGAGGACCCCTTCGGCGCCCCGACATTGATGACGAGGTCCACCGCGCCCCAGTCGATGCCGAGGTCGAGCGAGGAGGTGCACACCACCGCCTTGAGCCGTCCCTCGCCCATCGCCGCCTCGACGCGGCGGCGCTGCGAGACGTCCAACGAACCGTGATGCAGGGCGATGGGTAGGTTCAACTCGTTGATATGCCATAGTTCCTGGAACAGCAGCTCCGCCTGCATGCGGGTGTTCACGAACACCAGCGTCGTGGTGTTGGCCGTTATCAGCGCGTAGATTTCGCCCAGGGAATGCTTCGCCGTGTGCCCGGCCCAGGGCACGTGGGCGACGCTGTCGAGCATGGACAATTCCGGCGCCGCCCCCGCCTCGGCGATGACGAGATCGCCCATCTCGCTTGTCCCCCGCTGCGGCACCAGCCAGCGGCGCAGCGTGTCGGGATCGGCCACCGTCGCCGACAGCCCGACCGTCTGCGCCTCCGGCGCCAGCGCGCGGATGCGCGCAAGGCCAAGGCTCAGAAGGTCGCCGCGCTTCGAGCCGGCCAGCGCGTGCAGCTCGTCGAGGACGATCCGCCGGAGGTCGCCGAACAGATGCGGCGCGTCGGCGGAGGCCAGCAGCAACGCGATCTGCTCGGGCGTGGTGAGCAAGATGTCCGGCGGGTCGCGGCGCTGGCGCTGGCGCCGCGAGGCCGGCGTGTCGCCGGTGCGGGTCTCGATGCGGATGGGGAGCGCCATCTCTTCCGCCGGCCGCTCCAGATTGCGGGCGACGTCGACCGCCAGCGCCTTCAGCGGCGAGATGTAGAGCGTGTGCAGCCCCGGTGGGCGCGGATTGTTGCGGTTGCGCGGCCGTTCGGCGAGCTCGACCAGCGTCGGCAGGAAGCCGGCCAGCGTCTTGCCGGCGCCGGTGGGGGCGATCAGCAGCGTCGAGCGCCCCTGCCGCGCCCGCTCCAGCAAGGCGAACTGATGCGCGCGCGGCGCCCAGCCGCGGCCGGCGAACCAGCTGTGGAACGGCTCGGGCAGGTCAATGGCGCTCTGGCGGTCAAGGACGGTCACAGGCGCGAGGCTAGCGCGTTCCGGCGGAAAAGCGAGGGCAAAACGGGAACATCGGTCGAAAAGACTACGCCGCCCGGATCGCCGCGATGACGAGACCCGGCACCGGCTCGCCCTTCTCGGTGCGGGTGGAAGCCGCCTCACAGGAGAGCAGCGCGAGCCCCGCCGTCGCCAGTGCCGCGCGGACATAAGCCTCCCCATGCGCATAGCGCAGCGTGTCGCGCAGCAGGATGCCCTCGCCCGCATGGGTCTCGACGGTGAAGGCGAGCAGCCCGCCCTCCTCCAGCACCCGCCGGCTTTCGGCGAGCACCGGCACGAGATCGCCGAGATAGCAGAAGGCGTCGCCGGCGAAGACCAGATCGGCCTCGCGCGCCGGCACCTCGCGCAGATAGTCCACCATGTCGCCGGCCACCAGCCGCGCATAGACGCCGCGGGCGCGGGCGAGCGCGATCATGTTGGGCGAGAGGTCGACCCCGTCGATCTCGCCGACCTGGTCGGCCAGCCGCACCCCGACAAGGCCGGTGCCGCAGCCGAGATCATGGGCGCGGGCGAAGGCGAACGGCCGGCCCAGCCCGTCGCAGGCCGCCGCAAGCGCGCCATGGATCAGTTCCGGCCCACGATAGTCGAGCCGCTCCAGAGCCTTGTCGAAACGCTCGGCATATTGGTCGAACAGGGTGCGCACATAGGCGGCGCTCATCTCCGGCACATCGTCGCGCCCCAGCCGGGCGAGCCGCAGCGCCGCACCGAGCCGATCATCGGGATCGAGCGCACGGGCACGGGCATAGGCGTCGCCGGCGCCGGCCGTGTCGCCCAGCGCCTCGCGCGCCTCGCCGAGCAGGAACCAGCCGGGCAGGAAGTCCGGCGCCCGCCCCGCCACCTCGTCGAGCAGCGCCACCGCATCGGCGGCATTGCCCTCGGCCATCAGCGCGCGCGCCCAGTCGATGCGGCGATCGAGGGTGGGATCGCCGGACGACAGGAAGAGCGGAGCGCCAGCCATGGGAGGTCTCTGTAGCCGAGGGATCGGCAAAACGCGGGGCGACGCCCTATATCCTTCCCGACGCCGCTTGGTAAGAGAGTTTCGCAAGGCCCATGAATTCGACGGAGCGTTCTACCGCGCCTTCCCCCCTGCGCCCGGAAGACCTGCTGCGCCCAACGCCGCGCGGGCTCTATTCACCTGCCGGCGATTTCTTCATCGATCCGACCCGGCCGGTGCCGCGCGCGCTCGTCACCCACGGCCATTCCGACCACGCCCGCGCCGGCCATGGCGCGGTGCTGGCCACGCGCCAGACGCTCGACATCATGGCGATCCGCTACGGCGAGGATTTCGCCGGCCAGACGCAGGCGATTTCCTATGGCGAGACGGTCGAGGTCTCCGGCGTCAAGGTCACGTTCTTCCCGGCCGGCCATATCCTCGGCTCGGCGCAGATCCGGGTGGAGAAGGACGGTTGCCGCATCGTCGCCTCCGGCGACTACAAGCCCGGCCGCGATCCCACCTGCACGCCCTTCGAGCCGGTCGCCTGCGACGTGTTCATCTCGGAGGCGACCTTCGGCCTGCCGGTGTTCCGCCATCCCGACCCGATGGCGGAGATCAGCAAGCTCACCCGATCGCTGGCGCTGTTCCCCGAGCGCACCCACATCGTCGGCGCCTATGCGCTCGGCAAGGCGCAGCGGGTGATCGCGCTGCTGCGCGCTGCCGGGCACGACCGGCCGATCCTGCTGCACGGCGCCATGGAGCGGCTCACCGCCTATTATGAGAGCCAGGGCATCGCCCTCGGCCCGGTGAAGCCCGCCCGCGACACCGGCCCGGAGGAGCTGCCCGGCGCGGTGGTGATCGCGCCGCCCGGCTCGCTGGCGGAAGTCTGGTCGCGGCGCTTCGCCGATCCGGTCACCGCCTTCGCCTCGGGCTGGATGCGCATCCGCGCCCGCGCCCGCCAGCACGGCGTCGAGCTGCCGCTGGTCGTCTCCGACCATGCCGACTGGGACGACCTGCAACACGCCATCCTCGCCACCGGCTGCGCGGAACTCTGGGTGACGCACGGCCAGGAAGACGCCCTCGTCCATTGGGCCAGCCAGGCCGGGCTGGCGGCGCGCCCGCTGCACCTCGTCGGCTATGGCGAGGAGGAGGCGGAGAGCGGCGACGCCCCCGCGCGCGCGCCGGCGGCGGAAGACGGTGCCGGGGAAAGCGCCGAGGGAAGTGCATCGTGAACCGCTTCGCCGCCCTCATCGACCGCCTCGCCTATGAGCCGCGCCGCAACGGCAAGATCCGGCTGATCGCCGACTATTTCCGCCATGTGCCGGACCCGGACCGCGGCTTCGCGCTGGCGGCGCTGACCGGCGCGCTGTCGTTCCGCAACGCCAAGCCGGGGCTGATCCGCCAGTTCATCGCCGAGCGCACCGACCCCGTGCTGTTCGCGCTGTCCTACGATTATGTCGGCGACCTCTCCGAAACGGTCGCCCTGATGTGGCCGGCGCCGGCACGGCCTGAGCTCTCCTCCGTCATGGACGAGGAAAAAGCGTCGGACCCTCTAGCCCCCTCACCCAGCCCTCTCCGCCACGGGGAGAGGGCTTTGGTAGCGCAGCACCCTCTTCCCCCGGACGAGACGGCGCTCCCAGAGGCCGCACAACCTGCTCCCTCTCCCCGTGGGGGAGAGGGGTGGGGTGAGGGGGAAGCACGGCTCGACGAGAGGCCAGGCCATCTCCCGCCCCCGCCATCTCTTGCCGCCGTCATCGACACTCTCACCCATATGGGCCGCAGCGAGATGCATACGGTGCTCGCCGGCCTGCTCGACCGTCTGGACGAAACCGGCCGCTGGGCGCTGCTGAAGCTGATCACCGGCTCGCTGCGCATCGGCGTCTCCGCCCGGCTCGCCAAGACGGCGGTGGCGGCGCTCGGCACGCTCTCGCCGGACGACGTCGAGCTGGTCTGGCCCGGCCTGTCGCCGCCCTATGCCGAGTTGTTCGCCTGGGCGGAGGGGCGTGGCGAGCGGCCGGAGACCTCCGACCCGACGCCGTTCCGCCCGGTGATGCTCGCCCACCCGCTGGAGGAAGCGGACCGGGACAGCCTCGCGCCGCAGGAGTTCCGCGCCGAGTGGAAATGGGACGGTATCCGCATCCAGGCGGTGCGAGCGCACAGAGTGGACGGCCATCCCGCCACCCGACTCTACAGCCGCACCGGCGAGGACATCACCGGCGCCTTCCCCGATCTCGCCGACACACTCGCCTTCGAAGGCGCGGTGGATGGCGAATTGCTGATCCTGCGCGAGGGCCGCGTGCAGTCCTTCAACGTGTTGCAGCAGCGGCTGAACCGCAAAGTGGTGTCGGTAAAGCTGATCGCCGAATTCCCGGCGCATATCCGCGCCTATGACCTGCTGGTCGACGGCACTGAGGATGTGCGCGAAGAACCCTTCGACGCCCGCCGCGCCCGGTTGGAGGCCCTGATCGCCGCTCATCCAACCGACGGCCGGCTGGATCTCTCGCCACTCGTACCCTTCGCAAGCTGGGAGGAGCTGACCGCCGCCCGCGCAGATCCGGCCAGCCATGGTGCCGGGCCGGATGCCGGGGCGGTGGAAGGCGTGATGCTGAAGCGGGCCGACAGTCCCTATATGCCCGGCCGACCGAAGGGGCCGTGGTGGAAGTGGAAGCGCGACCCGCACAGCGTCGACGCGGTGCTGATGTATGCCCAGCGCGGCCACGGCAAGCGCTCCTCCTTCTATTCCGACTACACTTTCGGCGTCTGGACCGGCGAGAACGCCGGCGAGGGCGAGTTGGTGCCGGTCGGCAAGGCCTATTTCGGCTTCACCGACGCCGAGCTCGCCGAGATCGACCGCTTCGTGCGTCGGAACACGGTGAACCGCTTCGGCCCGGTGCGGGAAGTCGTGCACACCGCCACCGAGGGGCTGGTGCTGGAAGTGGCGTTCGAGGGCCTCGCCCGCTCCGCCCGCCACCGTTCCGGCGTCGCCATGCGGTTTCCCCGCATCGCCCGGCTGCGCTGGGACAAGCCGCCGGGCGAGGCCGACCAGCTCGCGACGCTCGAGGCGTTGCTGCGCACGCAGGGAGAAAGCGCCAGCGAAACCACCGACGCTGGCGCCGCCGAGGCGCCGCCGCCCGCCTCCCGCCGCGCCGCCCGGCGTGATAGGGATGCGTCCTGAACCGGGGAGTGCCGATTCCATGTCCGACAACCAGATTTCGCGGCTGATGGGCGGCTCGCCGCTCTGGGTGCTGGTCCGCCTCGTCATCCTGTCCGTGGTCATCGGCGTGATCATGAGCGCCCTCGGCCTCGATCCGCTGAACATCCTCGAAAGCCTGCAACGCCTCGTCCACGGCCTGTTCGGATTCGGCTTCGAGGCGGTCGAGAAGCTCTGGCGCTATTTCCTGCTCGGCGCGGTGGTGGTGGTGCCGCTGTGGCTGATCATGCGCGTCGCCCAGCGCGGCAAATAGGCCCATGAACCTCACCGCCGCCGCCGGCCGGATCGAGGTCACGCACCGGCGCTTTCTCGCCATCGCCCTGCCGGCGACGCTGGCGCAGATGACGACGCCGCTGCTCGGCCTCGTCGCCACGGCTGCGGTGGGCCGGCTCGGCGATGCGGTGCTGCTCGGCGCGGTGGCGGTCGGGGCGCTGCTGTTCGATTTCCTGTTCTGGGTGTTCGGCTCGCTGCGCATGGGCACGGCCGGGCTGACCGCGCAGGCGCTCGGGCGCGGCGACGCGCTGGAGGTGCGTGCCACCCTCGCCCGCGCGCTAGTGCTGTGCGCTACCATCGGCCTCGTCATCATCCTCGCCCACGTGCCGGTCGGGGCGCTGGCCTTCCGGCTGATGGGCACCAGCGAGGCGGTCACCACCGCCGCCGCGGTGTATTTCTCCATCCGCGTGTTCTCGGCGCCGTTCGCCATCGGCAATTTCGTGTTGCTCGGCTGGCTGGTCGGCATCGCCCGCACCGATATCGGCCTCGGCCTGCAGGTGCTGATCGCCGGCATCAACGCCGCGCTCACCCTGCTGCTGGTGCTGCACTGGGATTACGGCATCGCCGGCGCCGCGCTCGCCAATGTCGCCGCCGAGGTGGCCGGCACGGTCGCCGGGCTCGCCGCCGCCCGCCGGCTGATCGGGCCGGGCTGGCGGCTGCCGCTCGCTACGCTGTTCGACCGCGCCCGGCTCGTCGAGACCATCGGCGTCAATGGCGACATCATGATCCGCACCGGCCTCCTGATGCTGGTGCTGCTGTTCTTCACCGCCCAGGGCGCGCGGGCCGACGACGTCACGCTGGCCGCCAATGCCGTGCTCTACAACATGGTGATGGTCACCGCCTTCTTCCTCGATGGCTTCTCCACCGCCGCCGAGCAGATCTGCGGCCAGAGCGTCGGCGCCCGCGACCGCGCCGGCTTCCGCCGCTCGGTCGGCATGGTGCTGTTCTGGGGCTTCGGCTTCGCGGTACCGGCGACGCTCGCTTTGCTGCTGGGCGGCGGCGCGGTGATCGACGCGCTCACCAGCAACCCGGAAGTGCGCGAGGCGGCGCGGGCCTATCTGCCGCTGGCGGCGCTCACCCCGGTCATGGGTGTCGCCGCCTTCGCCTATGACGGCATCTACGCCGGCTCCACCTGGTCGCGCGACATGCGCAACCTGATGTTCGGCGCCGCATTGATGTTCTTCGCCGCCTGGTGGATCAGCCGCCCGTTCGGCAATACCGGCCTGTGGTGCGCCTATCTCGCCTTCATGGCGGGACGCGGCATGCTGCAGGCGTGGCGCGTGCCGGCGCTGATCCGCCGCACCTTTCCGGCGTAGCCGGGGAAAGGCTCGCCGTCCCTAGCCGGGGAACGGCTCGGCGACGCGCGCCCGCGCCCGCGTGCCGACCAGTTCGGACAACGAGCGGTCCTCGGCGGCGAGATAGGCGGCAAGCCCCTGCTTGATCCGCCCGACCAGGCCGAGCCCCTCATAGACCAGCGCGGAATAGAGCTGGATCAGCGTCGCCCCCGCCTCGATCTTGGCGATGGCCGCCTCCGGGCTGTCGATACCGCCGGCGCCGATCAGCGGGAACGCCCCCTCCACCCGCACATAGCTCTCCGCCAGCATGCGGGTCGCCAGCGGGAACAGCGGCCGGCCGGAGAGGCCGCCGGTCTCCTTGCGCTGCGGCGCGCGCAGACTTGCGGGACGGGAAATGGTGGTGTTGGAGACGATCAGCCCGTCGACCTTGCGGCGGCGCGCCACCTGCACCACGGCGTCGAGATGCGCCAGGGCGAGATCGGGAGCGATCTTCAGCAGCAGCGGCACGCCCGGCGCCCAGCGGTCGCGCGCCTCCAGCATGCGAGCGAGCAGTTCGTCGAGCGCCCGTTCCTCCTGCAGGTCGCGCAGGCCCGGCGTATTCGGCGAGGAGACGTTGGCGGTGAAATAGCTGGCATATTCGGCGAACGCCTCGACGCCGGAGACATAGTCGCCGACGCGATCCAGCGCCTCCTTGTTGGCCCCGACATTCACCCCGACGATGCCGTCGCGGCCGCGCCGCAGCCGCAGCCTTTCGCGCGCCGGCATCTGGCCGCCGCTGTTGAAGCCGTAGCGGTTGATCACCCCGCGATCCTCGGCGAGGCGGAAATTGCGCGGGCGCGGGTTTCCCGGCTGTGGACGCGGGGTGATGGTGCCGACCTCGACGAAGCCGAACCCGACGCCGAGCATGGCGTCCGGCACCTCGGCTTCCTTGTCGAAACCGGCGGCGAGGCCCACCGGATTCGGGAAGTCGAGCCCGAAGGCCCGCATCGCGAGGCTGGGATCGTCCGGCGCCGGCGTCCCCGCCGGCAGGCTGGCGAGCGCGCGAATGGCCAGCCCATGCGCCGTTTCCGGGTCGAGCAGCCGGGCGAGCGGCAAGGCGAGATCGAGGGCGCTCATGCGAGCTCTCCAAATTGGTGTGCCCCATCCGGCCCGAGCGGCAGGTCGCGGACGAAGGCGACCGCGCTCATCGGCAGCGGCGCGTAGAGATGCGGAAACAGGTCGCCGCCGCGCGACGGCTCCCAGCGCAGCGCCGCCGGATCAAGCGCCTCGACCCGAATCGCCGCCAGGACCAGTTCGGTCTGGTTGGCGAAATGCCTGGCCGCGGTCTCCTTCACCTGGGCGGCGGTGGAGAAATGGATGAAGCCGTCGGCAAGATCGACGGGCGCGCCGTCGAAGCGACCGGCCGCCGCGGCGTGCGCCCACTCCCCGCGCGGGGAGATCTTGTAGATCAAGCCGGCCATGAACGATCCCCATCGAGCGCGGCGCCGCCGTGTCCGTCGCCGGGGGCGCCCGCTCGGGCTGTAGCCCTGTGGGGCTTCGCTTGCAAGCGGCACTGGACGGCTCGGGCAATAGGGTATAATTCCTAATCTTAGATTGTGTTAACGATGTTAAACACGTTTGGATTGCATCATGCTGACCCACGCCCAGATCTGGCGAGCGGTGGACCGGCTCGCCGAGCGCCACGGCCTGACGGCGTCGGCATTGGCCAAGCGCGCGGGGCTGGACGCCACCACCTTCAACCGCTCCAAGCGCGAGGCGCCGGACGGACGGCCCCGCTGGCCGTCGACGGAGAGCATCGCCAAGATCCTCGTCGCCACCGGCGCCAGCCTCGACGACTTCATGGAACTGGTGCAAAGTCCGCGGGGCGGGCCTTCCCATCCAGCGAGCGTCGGGCGCTCCCTTCCGCTGATCGGCTTCTCCCGGGCCGGCGACGGCGCCTTCTTCGATGCCGCCGGGCTGCCGGTCGGCAGTGGCTGGGAGGAAGCGATCTTTCCCGACATAGACGACGCGCATGCCTATGCGCTGGAAATCGCCGGCGACGCGATGATGCCGCTCTATCGCGATGGCGACATCGTCGTCGTCTCTCCCGCCGCCGCCGTCCGGCGCGGCGACCGGGTGATCGTCCGCACCCGCCGGGGCGAGGTCCTCGCCCGCGAGATGAAGCGGCGCACCGCCCGGACGCTGGAACTCCGCCCGCTCTCCCCCGGCCTTCCCGATCAGATCATCCCGGAGGCGGACATCGCCTGGGTCGCCCGGGTCCTGTGGGCCAGCCAGTAGCCCGACATGAGAACGGCCCCGCGAGGGGGCCGTCCGTCGACTGTATGCCGTGTCGAAGCGCGGACGCTCAGCGGCAGGGAACCGCCACCCGCCGGCCATAGGCGTCGCGGGCCCAGCAGTCGCCCGGCGAGGTCGCCGCGCCGATCAGCGCACCGGTGCCGGCGCCGATCGCACCGCCAACCGCCGCGCCGGTGCCGCCGCCGGCAATGCCGCCGATGATCGCGCCGGTGCCGCCGCCGATCAGCGCGCCACCCGTGGCGCGACGCTCGGTGGTCGTGCAGGCCGCGAGGCTCAGCGCGACGGCGGAAATGGCAAGAACCTTCATCATCATTGTTTCTCTCCAGAACACCCAGCGGAAGCACCCTGTCTCCACCGCTAGTAACGTCATCCTACGGCATCGGTTCCCTCCGTACGATACCGTAGAAGCCACGATGTTCTTCCCCGAACGAGGATCGTAGTTTATAATATATATACATGGTTTTCATGTATATAAGCTTGGAGCCTCCCGATGAGCATACGCCTTGGCGACGTCGTGCCGGATTTCGAAGCGCAGACCACGGAGGGGCCGATCCGGTTCCATGAGTGGCTTGGCGATTCCTGGGGCGTGCTGTTCTCGCACCCGAAGAACTTCACCCCGGTCTGCACCACCGAGCTCGGTCAGGTCGCCCGCTTGAAGCCGGAATTCGATCGTCGCGGCGTCAAGGTGATCGGCCTGTCGGTCGATCCGCTCGACGCCCATGCCAAATGGTCGCAGGACATCGCCGAGACCCAGGGCTACGCGCCGAACTTCCCGCTGATCGCCGATCAGGACCGCACGATCTCCGGCCTTTACGACATGATCCACCCCAACGCCTCGGACACCATGACGGTGCGCTCGGTGTTCATCGTCGGGCCGGACAAGAAGCTGAAGCTCTCCCTCACCTATCCGGCGAGCGCGGGCCGCAACTTCGACGAGATCCTGCGGGTGATCGATTCGCTGCAGCTGACCGCCAAACACGCCGTCGCCACCCCGGCGAACTGGCAGAATGGCGAGGACGTCATCATCGTCCCCTCGGTGAGCGACGAGGCGGCCAAGGAGAAGTTCCCCGAAGGCTGGAAGACGCTGAAGCCCTATCTGCGCGTGGTCCCGCAGCCGGGCAAGTAAGCCCGGCACCGGCTGCGCCGGGCGGCGCAGGCGCGGACAGCCGGCTTCCGTGCCGACCGGACCGGCATCGATCGAACGGGCGCGCTTCCGGCGCGCCCGTTTTCATTCGCCGGTCAGCTGGCGGTACTGGATGAAGCCGGGGCGCTCGGCCACGGCGTTGTAGAGCTTCTGCGCGGTGAGGTTGGTCTCGTGGGTCAGCCAGTAGACCTCCGGCGCGCCGCGCGTGGTGGCATCGGCATGGACATGAGCGATCAGCTTGCGCCCGAGCCCCTTGCCGCGCTGGCTGGCGTCGACGAACAGGTCGTTGAGGTAGCAGACGTCGCCCTCGCTCCAGGTCGAGCGGTGGAACAGCCACTGCACCAGCCCCACCGCCCGGCCCTCATCGTCGAAGGCGAGCGCACCATGCACCGGTTCGGCGGGATCGAGCAGCCGCTCCCAGGTGGTACGCGTCACCGGCGCCGGCAATTCCGCCTCGTAGAAGGCGAGATAGGCCTGCCAGAGCGGCAGCCAGATCTGGTAGTCGTCCGCCCGCACCGCCCGGATCATCAGTCCACCCCGTCGCCCGCCTTCAGCGCGTGACCGCGCAGGAATTCCTCTGCCGGCATCGCCTTGCCGCCGGCTTTCTGCACCTCGACGAGGCGCACCGCGCCCTCGCCGCAGGCGATGGTCAGCCGGTCGTCCAGCACGGTGCCGGGCGCGCCCGAACCTTCCCCGCGTGTCGAGCGCAGCACCTTCACACGCGCGCCGTCGAGCTCGAACCAGGCGCCGGGAAACGGCGACAGCCCGCGTATGTGATCGTGCACCTCGTTCGCCGTCCGACGCCAGTCGATGCGGGTCTCGCTTTTGTCGATCTTGGCGGCATAGGTGACGCCGTCAGCCGGCTGCGGCGTGAAGCCGAGCGCGCCGCGCTCCAGCGCCGCCAGTGCCCGGCCCATCAGGTCGGCGCCGATCCCCATCAGCCGGTCGTGCAACTCGCCGGCGGTCATGTCCGGGCCGATCGTCACCCGCTCGACGAGGCCGACCGGACCGGTGTCCAGCCCCTCCTCCATCCGCATCGCCGCGACGCCGGTCTCTTTGTCGCCCGCCATGATGGCGCGCTGGATCGGCGCGGCGCCGCGCCAGCGCGGCAGCAGCGAGGCGTGCAGGTTGAGGCAGCCCAGCGCCGGCGCCTGGAGGATCGCCGGCGGCAGGATGCGGCCATAGGCCACCACCACCGCGACGTCGGCATTGAAGGCGGCGAAGGTCTCCGCGGCCTCCTCGCCCTTCAGCGAGGCGGGATGCAGCACCGGGATGCCGAAGCGCTCGGCGGTGCGGTGCACCGGCGAGGGCACGAGATCGAGCCCGCGCCGGCCCGATGCCGCCGGCGCGCGGGTATAGGCCGCGACCACCTCGTGGCCTGCCCCGACGATCTCGACCAGGGTCGGCACCGCGAAATCCGGCGTTCCCATGAAGACGACACGCATGAGGGTCTCCGCGCCGGAACAGATAAGGAAGGAAGGCGGATCGGTCGCGCCCGCGCTACCGGGTGGCCCGCTCCTTGGCCGCCTTGGTGAACTTCTTGATCACCCGGTCGCGCTTGAGCTTGGAGATGTGGTCGATGAACAGCACGCCGTTGAGATGGTCGATCTCGTGCTGCACGCAGGTGGCGAGCAGGCCGTCGGCGTCGATCTCCTGGATCTCGCCATTGAGGTCCATGTAGCGCACCTTGACGCGCGCCGGCCGCTCGACGTCCTCGTAATAATCGGGGATCGACAGGCAGCCTTCCTGATAGACCGACACGTCCTCGGAGGCGGACACGATCTCCGGGTTGATCAGCGCGATGGGGTTCTTTTCCCCCTCCTCGTCGCCCTCTTCCTCCTTCGCGCGGCGCTTGCCGACGTCGACGGTGACGATGCGCTCGGGCACGCCGATCTGCACGGCGGCGAGGCCGATGCCGGGCGCGTCGTACATGGTCTCGAACATGTCGTCGACGAGCGCGCGCACGCGCGCATCCACGCGCACGATCGGGTCGGAGACGAGGCGCAGGCGGTTGTCGGGGATGATGACGAGCGGGCGTACGGACATGCCGGGGAGATAAGCGACGCGCGCGCGCCGGTCAACGGTCTCGAAACCACGATGTTCCCTTTTCGTTCGTATACGACGCGGAATCTGCTAGAAGCGGAGCATGGATCAGCTTCTGTTCGTCATCGCCGGGCATGCCGTGACACTCGCCGAGCTCGTGGCCGGCGGCGCCGCGCTCGCCTTCCTGCTGCTCATCGCCGTGCTGGTGGCGGTGGCGCGGCAGGCGCGCGCCCGCGCCTTCGAGGCGGACGAGCAGGCCGAGCGTGCCGAGGAGCTGGAGGCCCGGCTGATCGAACTCGCCCGCAGCCAGTCGGAAACCGCCGGCCGGGTACAGTCGATGGGCGAACTCCTCGCCCATCGGCAGAGCGAACTCGCCCGCGCGGTGGCCGAGCGGCTCGACGCCAGTTCCTACCGCATGGGCGAGAGCCTGGCCCGCGCCAATGAGGCGACGCACGAGAACCTGATGAAGCTCAACGAGCGGCTGGCCCTGGTCGACCAGGCGCGGGCGAGCCTCGGCGAGCTGTCGGGCCAGGTGATGAGCCTGCGCGAGACGCTGGCCAACAAGCAGGCGCGCGGCGCCTTCGGCGAGGGACGGCTGCAGGCGATCATCGCCGATGCCTTGCCGCGCGACAGCTTCGCCTTCCAGCACACGCTGGCCAATGGGAGGCGGGCCGATTGCGCCGTGTTCCTGCCCGGCGACGGCCGGCCGCTGCTGATCGATTCGAAATTCCCGCTGGAAGCGATCACCGCCTTCCGCGAGGCGGCGAGCGCGGAGACGCGCAAGCAGGCAGAGAGCCGGCTGAAGCAGGATGTCGGCAAGCACATCGCCGACATCGCCGAACGCTATCTGGTAGCCGGCGAGACGCAGGACGTCGCCCTGATGTTCGTGCCCTCCGAGTCGGTCTATGCCGAGCTGCACGAACATTTCGACGAGGTGATCCAGCGCGCCTTCCGCGCCCGGGTGATCCTGGTCTCGCCCTCGCTGCTGATGCTGGCGGTGCAGGTGGTGCAGGCCATCGCCAAGGATGCCCGCATGCGCGAGCAGGCCGACCGCATCCGCGCCGAATGCGGAGCGCTGGTGGAGGATGTGAAGCGGCTGCGCGAGCGCGTCGGCAACCTCGCCCGGCATTTCGGGCAGGCGAGCGAGGACGTCGCCCAGGCGCTCACCTCCGCCGACAAGATCGCCCGGCGCGGCGGGCGCATCGCCCAGCTGGAGTTCTCCGAGCCGCCGGAGGGCGAGGCCGCCGATCCCTCCGGGCTGCGCGGCGCGGCGGAATAGCGCCGGGGTGGGTGGTGCGACGAAGCATCGCCTTTTTCAACTGTCTAATTCGCAAAAGCTATCGCCTCTGATACATAACGGCTTTCGCCCACGCGCCGGGAATGCGTACGAGTGATCGATCGTTTCGAACTGCTGCTCGCCCTCGCCAAGGAACGCCATTTCGGCCGCGCCGCCGAAGCCTGCGGCATTACCCAGCCGACACTGTCGGCCGGGCTCAAGCAACTGGAGGAGGCACTCGGCGTGCGCCTCGTCGAGCGCGGCTCGCGCTTCATCGGCTTCACGCCGGAAGGCGAGCGGGCGCTGGAATGGGCGCGGCGCATCATCGCCGACACCCGCGCCATGCGGCAGGAGATCGCCACGCTGCGCAAGGGCCTGTCCGGCCACATGCGCATCGCCGCCATCCCCACCGCCATGCCGATGCTGAGCGAGCTGACGACGCCGTTCCACCAGAAGCATGGCGACGTGCGCTTCACCCTGATCTCGGCGAGCTCGAACGAGGTGCTGCGCCTCATCGAGAATCTCGAGGCGGATGCCGGCGTCACCTATCTCGACAACGACCCGCTCGGCCGGGTGAAGACGGTGCCGCTCTACACGGAGGGCTACCGTTTCCTCACCTCGGTGAACGCACCGCTCGGCGACCGGCAGAAGGTCAGCTGGGAGGAGATCGCCCGGGTGCCGCTGTGCCTGCTCACCCCGGACATGCAGAACCGCCGCATCGTCGACCGGCAACTGCGCGAGACCGGCCAGGCCACCGAACCGATGCTGGAGGCGAATTCCACCATCGCCCTCCTGTCGCATGTGCGCACCGGCCAGTGGTCGAGCGTGGTCGCCAAGACGCTGGCCGACGTCTTCGCCTTCCCCAACTCGATCCGCTCCATCCCCATCGGCGAACCGGAAATCGTGCACCAGATCGGCCTTGTGGCGCTGGACCGAGAGCCGATGACTCCGCTGGTCGCGGCGCTGATCGCCGAGGCCAAGGCGGCGGCTCCCGACCTCGCCAAGCGCATCTGACTTCGAATCCGCTCCGGTCCTGAGCCGGTTACGGAACTCCCGCGCGGTTGTGCCGTTGATCCGGCAGGGCGGCATCGACGCCCGCGCATCGGCAAGGCGGCTTCATCACCGCCATTTAGCTGGGAGTTCTGTCATGCTGGGATGGGCCCTCACTTTCCTCGTCGTCGCCCTCATCGCCGCCGTGCTCGGCTTTGGCGGCATTGCGGGTACGGCGATCGAGATCGCCAAGATCATCTTCTTCGTCGCCATCATCCTCTTCGTCGTCTCGGCGGTGCTGGGGGTGTTCCGCGGCAGACGGGCGCCCTAGCAAACGGGCGCCCGAGACGTTTCTCCTCGACGCCGTCCCCGACGCCGGCCTTCTGCGACGACGCCCCGCGCCTTCCTCGGCGGCGGGGCGTCTTCTTTTCCAGTGAACCGGGAGGGACGTGCGAAAGCCCGGCGCAACGCGTCGCCGCGTGTCGCCGGGCCGTCACGAAAGGCCGAAAACGTCAGAAACGCTCGTGCGCGGAAAGCGGGGCGCCCACCGGCTTCTCGGGGGCGAGATCCTCGGAGGCATCCAGCGCCAGCAACTCGCCGAGACGGTTGCGGGCACGGTTGACGCGGCTCTTGATGGTGCCGACCGCGCATTTGCAGATCTCGGCCGCCTCCTCATAGGAGAAGCCGGAGGCACCCACCAGAACCAACGCCTCGCGCTGGTCCGGTGGCAGCCGCTCGAGGGCCGCGCGGAAATCCTCGAAGTCGAGATGGCTGTTCTGGTCGGGGCTGGTGGTCAGCGTCGCCGCGAAGGCGCCGTCGGGATCGGGCACCTCGCGCCGCCGCTTGCGGTATTCCGAGCGGAACAGGTTGCGCAGGATGGTGAACAGCCACGCCGACAGATTCGTGCCGGGGTTGAAGCTCGATATGTTGGCGAAGGCGCGAAGGAGCGTCTCCTGCACCAGGTCGTCAGCCTTGTCGACGCTGCCGCTCAGGGAGATGGCGAAAGCCCGCAGATTGGGGATAGCGCCAATGATCTCGTCGCGCAGCCCGGGATCCAGGGTGCTCACGTGCCGGCTCCTCCGCCCGGCTTCTTGCCGCCGGCGCCAGCGGGCTGGTCGAGCTGGGAAAGCAGGTCGAGAAAGCGGTTTGGCACACCCTGACGGACCACATCGTCATACATGGCACGCAGATGCTGGCCGATCTTGGCCTGGATGTCGCCATCCAGCACGCTGGACGGCGTGCGCGGCGGAGTAGCGGCCATGGCATCGCCCCCGGCTCCCCGCCCCTCATTTTCGTCTTCGGTCGTCATTTTATCTTTTCCCGACATCGAGCCTCCGAAACCGGCTGGACAGGAGCCTCCGTCGCTTCATGCTGTCGATAACCGGGAAGGGGCAAGGGAGTTCCCCCATTCCGGAAAAATTTGAAGCGATTAATGCGCGGCCGTCAGGAACCAAGCACGGCCCCAAGAGTTAACAGACGCTTTGCCGAATGCACTCTTGGGGAGACGCGTGTGAGCACCTCACAAACTGTCGCGCAGCACCTTCCGTTCCTGCGCCGCTATGCCCGCGCGCTGAGCGGGAGCCAGACCGCTGGCGACGCCTATGTCACGGCCCTGCTGGAAACGCTGATTGCCGAACCCGGCATTCTCGATCATCCAGCCGGACCGCGCATCGCGCTTTATCAGCTCCTCACCCGCCTGTGGGACTCGGTGACGTTGAACGGGCGCCCCGAGCCGGGCCCGCCGCCGATGAAGGGCGAGCAGCGGCTCAGCCACATCACGCCGCCGGTTCGTCAGGCCTTCCTTCTCGTCTCGCTCGAAGGCTTCAGCGAGGAGGAAGCCGCGGCGGTGCTCGACATCGACGTCGCCACGCTGCGCAACCTCGTCGAGGAAGCCGGACGCGAATTGGCGGCGGAGATCGCGACCGACGTCCTCATCATCGAGGACGAGCCGTTCATCGCCCTCGACCTCGAGGGACTGGTGGAGAGCCTCGGCCATCGGGTGACCGGCATCGCCCGCACCCATTCCGAGGCGGTCAGCCTCGCCCGTCGCAAGCCGCCGGGCCTCGTGCTCGCCGACATCCAGCTGGCGGACGGCTCCTCCGGCCTCGACGCGGTGAACGAGCTGATCGAGAGCGTCGAGGTACCGGTGATCTTCATCACCGCCTATCCTGAGCGCTTCCTCACCGGCGTGCGGCCGGAACCGGCCTTCCTGATCGCCAAGCCGTTCCAGCCCTCCATGGTCGCTGCCGTGATCAGCCAGGCCCTCTTCTTCGAGCGCAAGGCGCGTCCGAGGGAGCAGCGCGCCACCGCCTGAGTCGAGGCATGTCGCTCATCGAGCTCAATTCCGTGGACGACATGGCGCGCACCGTCAGTGTCGTGTCGTCCTTCGCCATGACGCTCGCGCTGGTACGTCTGCTGTATCTGCGTCGTGACCTGTCGACGCGCATGCGCCTGCTGGTATTCCTGCTGGCCTCGCTGCTGCTCACCATCGGCATGCTGTCGCTGGCCGCGGCCATCGACTATGAGGGCGTCGCGCCCTGGGTGCAGTCGACCATCCGCTTCGGCCTGGCCGGGCTCAACGTGGTCGGCGCGGTGGCGCTGTGGACCAATCTCAAGGTGCTGGTGGCCCTCCCCTCGCCGGTGCACGTGGCCACCGAGCAGCGGCGTCTCGCGCTGGAGCTCGCCACGGCGCTGCAGCGCTACGAGATGGCGCTGCGCGGCTCCAACGTGTCGATCTTCACCCAGGACAGGGAACTGCGATACACCTCGATCAGCAAGCCGCTGTTCGGCTTTCCGGTCGAGCAGGTGCTCGGCGCCAGCGATGCCGACCTGCTCGGGGATCAACGCGCCCAGCCCCTCGCCCTGCTGAAGCGTGAGGCCCTCACCAGCAACGAGCCGCGCAAGGGCGAGGTGGAGGTCGAGGAATCCGGCACGCAGATGTGGTACGACGTGCACATCGAGCCGCTGCGCGATCTTGCCGGCACCACGGTCGGGCTCACCGGCGCGGCGGTGGACATCACCGATCGCAAGGAGAACGAGCGCCATCTGCGCCTGTTGATGCGCGAGCTGACCCATCGCTCGAAGAACCTGCTGGCGGTGATCCAGGCGATGGCGCGGCAGACCGCACGCCACTCCACCACCATCGACCACTTCGTCGAGCAGTTCAGCGCCCGGCTACAGGCCCTGTCCCGCTCGCACGACCTGCTGGTGCAGGAAAGCTGGCATGGCGCCTCGCTGCACGACATGGTGCGCTCGCAGCTCGGCCATCATCTCGACCAGGACACCAACCGCATTTCCATCGCCGGCCCGGACCTGTTCCTGAAGCCGGAGGCGGCGCAGAATATCGGCCTCGCCCTGCACGAGTTATCCACCAACGCCGTCAAGTACGGCGCCCTGTCGGTACCGTCCGGCAAGGTGGCGATCCAGTGGGTGCGTCGCCAGCCGGAAGCCGGCGGCGGCTTCGAGCTGAGCTGGACCGAGAAGGGCGGGCCCCGCGTCACTCCCCCGGCCTCGCGCGGCTTCGGTTCGCTGGTGATCGAACGCAATCTCGCGCGCGGGCTCGACGGCGAGGTCGAGCTCGACTTCAAGCCGGACGGGCTGGTCTGCCACGTCTCGGTGCCCGAGCACCATCTCACTCTTTCCCGCTGAACCCACGGGAACTTCGCGCTTAGCCCCGCGTTAACCATAGCGACGCCGCTGGCACAGCAGGCGGGGCGTCATGGATTTTCTCAACGCTCGTGGGACTTCCCGACGAGGGTGCGGCTTGCGCGCCCTCGTGCGCGATGCCGTCACGCGCCTTCGCCGGAGGGTTCGAGACATGATGGGCCGACATCTATTGAAGCTCGCCAAGCCCCGCGCGGCCGGGCCGGGCACCAGCGCCACCATTGCCGGGACGGGCACCGCAAGGAAATCCGGCATCGCCAGGGCCGGCCTCGTCGGCACTGCCTATCTCTTCGGCGCCGCGACCGGACTGGCGGCGGCGCTGCCGCTCGCCGCGCTCGCCTTCACCCCGGAGCGGGTGCCGCACCCGGCACCGCGGGCCATTGACGCGCCGGCGGTCACGCAGTCGCCGCTGGTCAACCGCGCCCCCAAGGGCCCGCGCCTCGATATCATCGTGCCGGCAACGACCGTCCCATCGGCGCCCTCGGCGGCGCCGACGCCCGATCTGGCACGCGACGCGCCACCGCTGGCACCCAAGCCCGCCATCGATATCAAGGCGCCGGGCACGTCGCCGACGCCGGCGGGCACGGCCCCGGCCGCCATGCCGCGCGGCTGCCTCTCGGCGCTCGGGGGCCTGCGGCCGAACATCCCGACCGAGAACCTAACCGTTTGCCTGGCGGATATTTCGACAATCGAATGAATGGTATATAAGTAATATCGTCCCAGACGATAAAATAAAAATCCGGAACCAAACAGTATAGGCATCGTTATCCCAACAGACGGCCGCAAGGTCGCTTGACTACCGGATTTTGATATTGACGGGAGTACGATGATGACGAACAGGATTGTCACCTATACCGCGCTTGCGGCCCTGTCGCTCGCCCCCGCCGTGGCGTTTGCCCAGAGCCCCTCGCCCAGTTCGCAGCAACCCGACGCCGCTAACGAGCAGACCCTGCCCAATGCGACGTCGCCCTCGCCGGCTTCGCCCACCGCGCCGGCCTCCACCATGCCGAATGCCAGCGCGCAGACCACGGCGGTGCCGACCACCCCGATCTTCGTCAGCGCCCAGACCGGCACGCAGTGGCTCGGCTCGGATCTGATCGGCACCGACGTCGTCACCTCGACCGACGAGAAGCTCGGATCGATCAGCGACGTGGTGCTGGAGCGCGACGGTACCATCACCGCCGCGGTGATCGATGTCGGCGGCTTCCTCGGCATCGGCGCCAAGCCGGTGGCCGTCTCCTTCAAATCGCTGACCGCCACCCCGACCCAGGACGGCGAGAAGATCGTGGTGGCGCTCACCAAGGAAGAGCTGAATTCCGCGCCGGAGTTCAAGACGCTGGAGCAGAGCAACAGCGCCGCCGCCGCGCCCAAGACCCAGTAAGCCCAGCCTCGACAAGGCCGGACCCGGCGTAAGCCGGGCGATGCCTCGGTACAGCGTCGATCGCCCCCTGACATGCCCGGCCCGTGCCGGGCATGTTCGCGTTTGTGGCCCGCCTGCCGGTATCTGGTTCGAAAAGCACGATGTTCCGCCCGTCGGCCCTCGCCGCCGATGACGACGGCGGCCGGATCGGTTAAAGCGGAAGACCCATCATGCCGGACCGTGCCATGAACGAACCTCGCCGCCGCCGTACCGAGGCGCCCTTCCGGGAGCTGTTCGATATCGACGCCATGCGCGCTGAACTCAGCGCGCTCGCCGAAGGCCTGTTCAGCGGCGACAAGCCCGGCAACGAGATCGCGCTGCGCAGCGCCGTCGCCAAGCGATTGAAGCTCGCCTATGGCGAGGGCCACAAGGTCGCCGAGAAATGGCTGATGGCGGACGGGTCCGGCCGCCGCTGCGCCGAGCGGCTGTCCCGGCTGCAGGACGAGATCATCCAGCTGGTCCACGAGCTGGTGGTGAAATATCTCTACCCGGTCGACAATCCGTCCACCGCCGAGCGCATGGCGATCGTCGCGGTGGGCGGCTATGGCCGCGGCCTGATGGCGCCGGGCTCGGACACCGATATCCTGTTCCTGCTGCCCTACAAGCAGACCGCCTGGGGCGAAAGCGTCGCGGAGTCCATCCTCTACGTCCTGTGGGACATGGGGCTGAAGGTCGGCCACGCCACCCGCTCGGTCGACGAGTGCATCCGCCAGGCGCGCGGCGACATGACCATCCGCACCTCGCTGCTGGAAGCGCGCCTGCTGCTCGGCGAGCTGGCGCTGTTCGACGAGTTGATCCGCCGCTTCGACGCCGAGGTGGTCGAAGGCACGGCGGCGGAATTCGTGACCGCCAAGCTGACCGAGCGCGAGGATCGCCACAAGCGCGCCGGCGCCTCGCGCTATCTCGTCGAGCCGAACGTCAAGGACGGCAAGGGCGGCCTGCGCGACCTGCACACGCTGTTCTGGATCGCCAAATATGTCTACCGGGTGCGCGAGACCCGCGACCTCGTCGCCAAGGGCGTGTTCACGCCGGAGGAAGCGACGCTGTTCCGCCGTTGCGAGAGCTTCCTGTGGTCGGTGCGCTGCCACCTGCACTTCCTCGCCGGCAAGGCGGAGGAGCGCCTGTCCTTCGACCTGCAGCGCGAGATGGCCGAGCGGCTCGGCTATGTCGAGCATCCCGGCCTGAAGGACGTCGAGCGCTTCATGAAGCACTATTTCCTGGTGGCGAAGGACGTCGGCGACCTCACCGCCATCGTCTCTTCGGCGCTGGAGGAGCGGCACGACAAGCCGGTGCCGCGGCTCAATCGCATGATCGCCCGGCTGCGCCGCTCGCCCAACCGCCAGCTGAAGGAAAGCCCGGACTTCATCGTCGATCACGACCGCATCAACGTCGCCGATGCCGGCGCCTTCGAGCGCGACCCTGTCAATCTCATCCGCATCTTTCACTATGCCGGCAAGAAGGGCCTCGCCTTTCACCCCGACGCGATGCGGCTCGCCACCCGCTCGCTGAAGCTCATCGATGCTGGCGTGCGCGACAATCCGGAAGCCAACCGGCTGTTCCTCGACATCCTCACCGCGCGTGACACCGCCGAGATCGTGTTGCGGCGGATGAACGAGACCGGCGTGCTCGGGCGTTTCGTGCCGGAATTCGGCAAGATCGTCGCGATGATGCAGTTCAACATGTACCACTCCTACACAGTGGACGAGCATCTGATCCGCGCCATCGGCGTGCTCGCCGAGATCGACCGCGGCGACCGGCCGGAATACGGCATCGCCAACGAGCTGATCCACCAGATCAAGAACCGCCAGCTCCTCTATGTCGCGGTGTTCCTGCACGACATCGCCAAGGGCCGGCCGGAGGACCATTCGGTGGCCGGGGCCCGCGTCGCCCGCAAGCTGTGCCCGCGCTTCGGCCTGTCGGCGGCCGACACCGAGACCGTCGCCTGGCTGATCGAGGAGCACCTGGTGATGTCGACCATCGCCCAGTCGCGCGACCTCTCCGACCGCAAGACCATCGAGAATTTCGGCGCCGTGGTCCAGAACCTCGAGCGGATGAAGCTGCTGCTCATCCTCACCACCGCCGACATCCGCGCCGTCGGCCCCGGCGTGTGGAACAACTGGAAGTCGCAGCTGCTGCGCACGCTGTTCTACGAGACCGAGCCGGTGGTCACCGGCGGCTTCTCGGATTCCAACCGCAACCAGCGCGTCGGCCGGGCGCAGGCGGAATTCCGCGCCGCCATGTCGGGAACCGCCGGGCCGGGCGCCAGTTCCGCCTGGGAGCCGGAGGCGCTGGAGCGCTATATCGACCGCCTCTACCCCAGCTACTGGCTGCGGGTCGATCTCGAACACAAGGTCGAGCACGCCAACTTCATCCTGGCGGCGGAAGCGCAGGGCCGGGCGCTGGCCACCGCCAGCCGCACCGATCCCAAGCGTGGCATCACCGAACTCACCGTCTTCGCGCCGGATCATCCCAAGCTGCTGGCGGTGATCGCGGGGGCCTGCGCCGCCGCCGGCGCCAACATCGTCGATGCGCAGATCAGCACCACCACCGACGGCCGCGCGCTCGACACCATCTCGCTCACCCGCGCCTTCGAGCAGGATTCGGACGAGATCCGCCGTGCCGACCGCATCGCCTTGGCGATCGAGAAGTCGCTGTCGGGCGAGATCCGGCTGCCGGAAGTGGTGGCGAAGAAGATCCCCAAGCGGCCGCGCGCCTTCACCGTCGAGCCGGAGGTCACGCTCAACAATTCCTGGTCGAACCGCCACACCGTGGTGGAAGTCGCCGGCCTCGACCGGCCCGGCCTGCTCTACGGCCTCACCCAGACGCTGTCGCGGCTCAACCTCAACATCGCCTCCGCCCATGTCGCCACCTTCGGCGAGCGGGTGGTCGACGTGTTCTATGTCACCGACCTGTTGGGGGCGAAGATCATCGGCGCGGCGCGGCATTCCGCGATCCGCCGGGCGCTGCTGCAGGTGCTCGACGCCGACGACGAAACCAATGCCGGCGCGATGCCCGACGCCTCGCCCGCCGCCTGATGCCCGCCGGAACCCCGATGCTGCTCACCTATGTCTATCTGCTGATCGCCATCACCGCCGAGGTGATCGCCACCACGACGCTGAAATCGACCGAGGGCTTCACCCGGCTGGTGCCGACGGTGATCACCTTGGTCGGCTACTGCATCTCCTTCTATTTCCTGTCGCTGGCGCTGCGCGTGCTGCCGACCGGCATCGCCTACGCGATCTGGACCGGCATCGGCATCGTGCTGGTGTCGGCGGCGGGCTGGCTGTGGCTGAAGCAGCCGCTCGACCTGCCGGCGATCATCGGCCTCAGCCTGATCCTCGCCGGCGTCGTCACCGTCAGCCTGTTCTCGAACTCGGTGGCGCACTGACCCCGGCCGGCACCGGACGACCGCCGCTCACGCGGGCATGCCCCATGGGAATGGCAGGGAACGCTTCCGGCGCAACCTGTTGAGAATAATGGCGCGCCGCGATTTCGCCCTTAACCCCACGTTTAACCGCCACGGTTTAGGTTTCGTTTACCGGCGGTTTTCGGGGGCAATCCGCGCGCATGGCAGGACGTAGTGGCGAGAGGGAACGGCGCGAGCCGGTGCTGAGCGCATCGACGGCTCACGGCGACTTGCGCCTGTCGCCCGACGACCGTCCCACCACCATGGCCCGCAATGGCGGTTCTTCCTCGCGCAAGTCGGGCAGTTCGTCCGGCAAGGGATCCTCCGGCAAGGGCAGCGCCGGCTCCCGCGCCTCCTCCGGCGGGCGCGGGCGCGGCCCGAAGCGTCGCGGCCTCATGTCCCGGCTGTTCTACTGGTGCTTCGTGCTCGGCATCTGGGGCGTAGTCGGCGTCGCCGGCCTCATCTTCTACGAGGCGAGCCAGCTGCCGCCGATCCAGAACCTCGCCATTCCCGAGCGGCCGCCGACCATCATCATTCAGGCCGCCGACGGCAAGACCATCGCCACCCGCGGCGAGATGCGCGGCTCGGCCGTGCCGCTGCGCGCGCTGCCGCCCTTCGTGCCCCAGGCCTTCGTCGCCATCGAGGACCGGCGCTTCTACTCGCATTTCGGCATCGACCCAATGGGCCTCGGCCGCGCGCTCGTCACCAACCTCACCTCCGGGCGGCTGCGCGAGGGCGGCTCGACGCTGACCCAGCAGCTCGCCAAGAACCTGTTCCTCACCCAGGAGCGCACCCTCTCGCGCAAGATCCAGGAACTGATCCTGTCGATCTGGCTGGAGACCAAATACTCCAAGAACGAGATCCTCGAGCTCTATGTGAACCGCGTCTATTTCGGCGCCGGCGCCTGGGGCATCGAGGCGGCGGCGCAGCGCTACTTCAACAAGTCCGCGCGGAACCTGAACCTCGCCGAGGCGGCGATGATCGCCGGCCTCGTCAAGTCGCCCTCCTCGCTGGCGCCGACCCGCAATCTGGAAGCCGCGCAGCAGCGCGCCGCCGTCGTGCTCGACGCCATGGTCGACGCCCGCTTCATCTCCGCCGACATGGAGCAGGCGGCGCTCGCCAAGCCGGCGACGGTGGCGAAGAACAATTCCTCCGACGTCGCCGGCTATGTCGCCGACTGGGTCGCCGACCAGCTCAAGACCATCCTGCCGTCGATCGAGCACGACATCGTGGTGCAGACCACGCTCGACATGTCGCTGCAGGCGGTGGCCGACAAGGCGCTGAAGGACGCGCTGGCCAAGAACGGCAAGAAGCTCGGCGTCGAGCAGGGCGCGCTGGTGGTGATGGACACCGATGGCGGGGTCAAGGCGCTGGTCGGCGGGCGCTCCTATGAGGAGAGCCAGTACAACCGCGCGGTCACCGCGCGCCGCCAGCCGGGCTCGTCGTTCAAGCCGTTCGTCTACCTCACCGCGCTGGAGCGCGGCCTGACCCCGGAGAGCGTGCGTGAGGACGCGCCGATCCAGATCAAGGGCTGGAAGCCGGAGAATTTCAGCCGCGAATATCGCGGGCCGGTCGACCTCAAGACCGCGATCTCGCTGTCGCTCAACACGGTGGCGGTGCGCCTCGCGCTGGAGGTCGGGCCGCCCGAGGTGGTGAAGACCGCCCAGCGCCTCGGCATCACCTCCAAGCTGGAACCCAACGCCTCCATCGCGCTCGGCACCTCGGAAGTCTCGGTGCTGGAGATGGCGGACGCCTATGCGCCCTTCGCCAATGGCGGCTTCGGCGTCGCCGCGCATGTGATCCAGCAGGTGAAGGACAGCGCCAGCGGCAAGCTGCTCTACAACGCCCCCTCGCCGAACCGCGGCCTGGTGATGGCGCCACCGCACGTGTCGATGATGAACCGCATGTTGCAGCAGGTGGTGCTCACCGGCACCGCCAAGCGCGTCGACCTGCCCGGCTGGCCGGTGGCGGGCAAGACCGGCACCAGCCAGGATTACCGCGACGCCTGGTTCATCGGCTATACGGGCCGGCTCATCGCTGCCGTCTGGCTTGGCAACGACGATTCCTCGCCGACCAAGAAGGCCTCGGGCGCCGGCGTGCCGGTGGAGGTGTGGAGCCAGGTGATGAAGGCGGCGCATAAGGACGTGCCGCCGGTGCCGCTGCCCGGCGCCGGCATGGAGCAGCCGCAGATCGCGCCCTCCAACCTGCCGCCCGGCGACGTGCCGGAGGAGCCGGTGGTCACCGGCGGCCCGCAAGCGCAGCGCAAGCCCGCCACCATCGACAACTGGCTGCTCGACAAGCTGTTCGGCGGCTGAGGCCGGCGGCGGCTCGGTGCTTGGCCCCGGCTAGAGCAGTTCCGGCGAATTCCAGTTCACCGGAATTGCCCTACGTTTTGTCAATACGCATTTTCTTCACACGAACCGGTCCCCCCTTCGCTCAAAAATGCCCGAGGTCGCGGACTCATAAGTCCTGAGCCATATGCGGGATGAGGCAAGCAGGATGGCGGCGAGGAGGTTCCTTGCGCGTTTGTCGAAGCGCGTGGCGACGCGTCTGAAGTGTTCGAGCTTGCAGAAGAAGCGCTCCATCTGGTTGCGTTGACGGTAAATGACCGGGTCGACGGAGCGCTGGATTTTCCGGTCGCGCTGGGTCGGGATGTGGGCGCGGCCTCCACGATCTCGAACCCGGTCGAGAATGGCCTGAGCGTCACAGCCTCGGTCGGCGACGAGAGCTTGCGCTGGCGGCAGGCCGCCGATGAGGGCACGACGGCAGCCTTGTCGGAGGCTTGGCCGGCCGAGAGCAGGATCCAGAGCGACAGCCCGTCCTGGTTCTCCAAGGCGTTGATCTTGGAGCTCGGTCCTCCACGAGAACGGCCAATGGCGTGATCCGGGGGCCCTTTCTTCCGCCGGCGGCATGCTGGTGGGCCGGATGATGGAACTGCCGATGAGGTGGAGAGACTGAGGTGATTTCGCTGCCGGAGCTTCGGATAGCTTCAGCCGGACGCCGGCCTTCGCCCATCCGTCGTAGCGATTGTGGACCGTGGTGGAGGGCCGCAGCGGCTCGGCAGATCCCGTCATGGCAAGCCCGCCCGCAACACGTAGAATATCCTGCGGATCACACGACGCCCGTCAACCCGGGCACCCCGCACGGCTTGTTCGGCAACCGGGGCTCGATGTGCCCGCCGCTCGGCCTCGCTCAGGTCGTAGCGCGCCATCCAAGGGTCCTTTCCCGAGCCTTGGATCAGCCTCTCACCTAACCGGCAACCTTTATGAGCTCACGACCTAGGCCGTCTCGGCGCCGAAACGGTGCAGCTCGGCCCCGCGCCGCTTCAGCCACGCCTCGGCCTCGTGCCGGCTCGGGAACAGGCGGTCCACCGTCGCCCAGAAGCGCGGGCCGTGGTTCATCTCGCGGCGATGCGCCACCTCATGGGCGGCGAGATAGTCCAGCACCTCCGGCGGGGCGAGGATCAGCCGCCAGGAATAGGACAGCGCCCCCGTCGAGGAGCAGGAGCCCCAGCGGCTGGCGGTGTCGCGCAGGGTGATGCGGCTGATCGAGACGCCGAGCGCCGCGGCATGGCGCCGGCTCGCCTCGGTAAGGTCGCGTCGCGCCTCGCGCTTGAGGAAATCGGCGACCCGGCGCGCCACATGCGCCGCCTCCCCGGCGACGCAGAGCCGGGCCGCGCCCTCGGCATCGACCTCCGCCCAGACGGTGCCGCGCTGGCCCGGACGATGCGTGATGCGATGGGGGACGCCGCGCAGCGGCACCGTCGCGCCCGGCTCGAAGGCGACGACCACCGGCAACTGCGCGAGGCGGACGGCGATCCAGCCGGTATGGCGCTCGGCAAAGGCGGTGGCTTCCTTCAGGCTGCCACGCGCGGGCATGGTCAGCACCACGTCGCGGGTCGCGGCACGGACGCGCAGAGTGTAGCGCCGCGCCCGCGCGTCGCGGCGCAGCGTCACGACCACCTCGCGCCCATCGACGCGCAGTGCCAGCGAGGTCGCCTCGCGCGGCGCGGGCGTCCGGGTCTCAGTGCGGGTGGTCGATGGCCTTCGAAACAGCATGCTCGGCCCGAGGTGGAGGCGCTCCAATATGGTGCCGATCCACGTCCGCGCCAATGTCCGCCCCGGGCGAGCCGGTTTCACGCGGCCGGCTTCGTCGGGCCGCTCACGGCAGCCGGCGAAAGCCGCCGCCGTGCGAGCGCGTCAGCGCGCCACGCGGCGGTCGCGACGGCGGTCCTGCACCGGCTGATAGGCGATACGCGAGTGATAGGAGCAATAGGGCAGCCCGGTCTTGGTACGGCTGCCGCAGTAATAGAAGTCGCCCTTGCCCGGCTCGCCCACCGGCCAGCGGCAGGTGAACTCGGTCAGGTCGAGAATGGTGCAGCGATCGGCCATCGGGATGACGTTGGCGACCGGATCCGGCAGTTCCTCCGGCTCGATCTCGATCACCGGGCGCAGCACCGGGGCAAGCGCGGTGTTGCCGGCGACCATCGGGCGGGACGGCGCGGCGACGGCCACCACCGGGCGCGGCTTGCGCGGGCGGGCCGCCGGAGCGGGCGCCGCCTTGGCGCGGCCGGAGAGACCGAGGCGATGGACCTTGCCGATGACCGCGTTGCGCGTCACGCCGCCGAGCTCGGCAGCGATCTGGCTGGCGGACAGGCCTTCAGACCACAATTTCTTGAGGAGCTCGACGCGCTCGTCCGTCCAGTTCATCGCTGTTACTCCTTGGGCTCATCGACCGTACGGGCAAAATCCCACAGCCTTCCGGCCGAACAGGATCGGCCGGATTATTGCCGCAGACGCCACGATGGAATTTGCCGCCGCACGAGATGTCGTATCTGACGGTCGTGAGGCTACAATATGCGTAGACTCTCGCCCAGTCCGTTCAGAGCCGAAACGATCGTTTTCCCCAGTTGAGAGTCCGCAGCGCAACACTTGGTTAAGGATGTGAGTCGGATCAGCGACTTGACTCGGCACGTCCGGCCCGCCCGATCACGGTCCGGTTTGGAACGGCTCTGAAATGATCCTGTGCCCCTTCCGGGGCATTGTTCCGGCTGGCCCGGCATGCATCCATGGCGCCGCCTGATTTGCGCCTGATGGAGAAGCCGATGACGCCGCATCCAAACGCCGCCGCCCCCGCGCCGGCCCACCGTACTTCCCGGCCTGTTGCCTCCCGCCTGATCGCCTCCGCCGTGCTCGCCGCCGCCGCCTTCCTCGCCATGCCGGCCTCGGCCGCCCCGATCGCCGCGACGCTGCCCGCCCCCGACGCCCTCGTCACCAAGGTCGCCCAGGGCTGCGGCCCCGGCGCCTGGCGCGGCCCGTGGGGCGGCTGCCGCGACACGCCCTATACCGGCCCGCTGCCCGGCGGCGGCTATGCCGTGCCGCCCGGCGCCCCGGTCTATTACGGCAATGGCTGCCCTCCCGGCTGGTGGCGCGGGCCCTGGGGCCATTGCCGCGACACGCCCTACCATGGCCGCCTGCCCGATGGCGGCTGGCAGTGAACCCGGCCTGAGCGGAGACCCAGCATGACACGTATCCTTGCCCGCCTTTCCGGCCTCGCCCCGATGGCCGCCCTCGCCGTCACCGCCCTGCTGGCCGGCCCCGTCCTGGCGCAGACCACCCCGGCCGCCGACGCGCCGCCGCCGGTGGTCGACCTCTATACCGAGGCCGACGCCCAGGCGGTGCTCGACGCCCGGCTGATCGCATTGAAGACGGTGATCGGCCTCACCCCCGACCAGGCCAGGCTCTGGGACCCGGTGGAGGCCGCCATCCGCCAGGCGGCGAAGAACGGCGCCGCCCGCGCCGCCGCGCGCGCCACCGCCGAGCCGGCGACCGACTTCCTCGTGGTGCTGGAGCGTCTCGCCGACGCCGAAGCGGCGCGGGCGGAGGACCTCAAGACGGTGATCGCCGCCGCCAAGCCCCTGGTGGCCGCGCTGACGCCGGAGCAGAAGCGCCGCGTGCCGGGCTTCCTCGGCATGTCCGACCGCGCCGGCCAGCCGCAGCCGACACTGGAGCTGTGGATCTTCGAAGACGAGCAGGAGTGAGGCCACGGGTCGAGCCCCGGCCCGACCCGCACCCTACCCCAGAGGCCGGCGGCATCCCCTGCCGCCGGCCTTTTATTGCCGGGGCCTCGTTGTCGGCCTGTCATATTGACTGGCCATGTTGACCCCCGGCGGCGTTGCTTTAAAATCCGCTGCATCGGGTGCCGCCCCCGCAAGGGCGGCACGTTTCGTTTTGGGCCCAGGCTTTCAACAGCCGTCATCAATAGAGGAGGGGCAGGTGATCGACCCCGTCCTGCCGACCTATAGTCGTGTCGACCTGGTTTTCGAGCGTGGCGAAGGCGCCTGGCTCTTCACCAAGGACGGACAGCGATATCTCGACTTCACCGCCGGCATCGCGGTGAACGTCCTCGGCCATGCGCATCCGCACCTCGTCGCGGCGCTGACCGAGCAGGCCGGCAAAGTGTGGCACCTGTCCAACGTGTTCCGCATCGAGGGCGCCGAGAAGCTCGCGCGCCGTCTCGTCGAGGCGACCTTCGCGGACACCATGTTCTTCACCAATTCCGGTGCGGAAGCGCTGGAATGCGCGATCAAGATGGCGCGCAAGTACCATTACGTGAACGGCGCGCCGGAGCGCAGCCGCATCGTCACCTTCGAGGGCGCGTTCCACGGCCGCACGCTGGCCACCATCGCGGCCGGCGGCAACGCCAAGTATCTCGAAGGCTTCGGCCCGGCGCTGGAAGGCTTCGACCAGGTGCCCTATGGCGATCTCGAGGCGGTGAAGGCCGCCATCGGTCCGGAGACCGGCGCCATCCTCATCGAGCCCGTGCAGGGCGAGGGCGGCGTGCGCTCGGCCTCGTGGCCGTTCCTGCGCGCCCTGCGCGCGCTGTGCGACGAGAAGGGCCTGCTGCTCATCCTCGACGAGGTGCAGTGCGGCGTCGGGCGTACCGGCAAGTTCTTCGCCCATGAATGGGCCGGCATCACGCCGGACATCATGGCGGTGGCGAAGGGCATCGGCGGCGGCTTCCCGGTCGGCGCCTGCCTCGCCAAGGAAGAGGCCGCCAAGGGCATGACGCTCGGCACCCACGGCTCGACCTATGGCGGCAACCCGCTCGCCATGAGCGTCGCCAATGCCGTGCTCGACGTGGTGCTGGCCGACGGCTTCCTCGATCAGGTGCAAGCGACCACCGCCCGGCTGCGCCAGCGTCTCGCCGAGCTGAAGGACCGCCACCCGGCGGTTATCGCCGAGGTGCGCGGCGAGGGCCTGCTCATCGGCCTGCGCACGCTGGTGCCGAATGGCGACCTCATCGCCGCCATGCGGGCCGAGCACATGCTCGCCCCGGCGGCGGCGGAGAACGTCGTGCGCCTGCTGCCGCCGCTGAACATCGGCGACCAGGAAATCGAGGCCGCCTTCACCAAGCTCGACGCGGCCTGCGCGCGCATCGAGGCATCGCTGGCCGCGTCCAAGGGAGCGGCGGCATGAGCAACAACGGTAGCAAGAGCAGCGTGAAGCACTTCCTCGACCTCGACGCCCTCCCCGCCGGCGAGCTGCGCGACCTCATGCGCTTCTCGCACGACCTGAAGAAGCGCCGGCAGAAGGTGGCGCTGGAGAAGCCCTTTGCCGGCAAGGTGCTGGCGATGGTGTTCGACCAGCCCTCCACCCGCACCCGCATCTCCTTCGACATCGCCATGCGCCAACTCGGCGGCGAGACGATCATGCTCACCGGCGCCGAGATGCAGCTCGGCCGCGGCGAGACCATCGCCGACACCGCCAAGGTGCTGTCGCGCTATGTCGACGCGATCATGATCCGCATCCTCGATCATGCCGCGCTCGAGGAACTCGCCGCGCACGCCACCGTGCCGGTGATCAACGGCCTGACCCGCGACAGCCATCCCTGCCAGATCATGGCGGATGTGATGACCTTCGAGGAGCACAAGGGCTCGATCCAGGGCCGCACCGTCGCCTGGACCGGCGACGCCAACAACGTGCTGGCCTCCTGGGTACAGGCGGCGGAGCGCTTCGACTTCGCGCTCAACGTCGCCACCCCGCCGGAGCTGGCTCCCCGCGCCGCGCTCACCGACTGGGTGAAGAAGACCGGCGCGCGCGTGCGCTTCGGCACCAGCGCCGAGGAGGCGGTCGAGGGCGCCGACTGCGTCGTCACCGATACGTGGGTGTCGATGGGCGACGTGGAGGCCGAGCGCCGCCACAACCTGCTCAAGCCCTACCAGGTCAACAGCGCGCTGATGAAGCGGGCGGCTTCGGGCGCCATCTTCATGCACTGCCTGCCGGCGCATCGCGGCGAGGAAGTCACCGACGAGGTGATGGACGGCCCGCAATCGGTGGTGTTCGACGAGGCGGAGAACCGGCTGCACGCGCAGAAGGGCATCCTCGCCTGGTGCCTCGACGGCGCCTCGATCTAGGCTGCGAGTTCGACGTGCGAGGCGCCCTGCGGGGCGCCTCTTGGTTTCAGCGCCGGGCACGAGCCCGGCCATGCGAGGGACGCGGGCCTCCGCCCCTCGCGCAATGCCACCTTCGCACCTATATCGGCGGGCGACATGACACACTCCATCCCCACCCCCGATCCCGATCTGACCTCCCGCGGCCCGCTCGCCGAGCCGGTGGACGACCAGGTCACTCCCTTCCACGTCGACGGCCTCGACGTGCGCGGTCGCGTCGTGCGCCTCGGCACCGCGCTCGACGCCGTCATGGCGCACCACGTCTATCCGCCGGCAGTCAAGCGGCTGCTCGGCGAGGCGGTGGCGCTCACCGTGCTGCTCGGCTCGACGCTGAAGATCTCCGGCCGCTTCATCCTGCAGACCCGCACCGACGGGCCGGTCGACCTGCTGGTGGTGGACTTCACCGCCCCGCAGGACGTGCGGGCCTATGCCCGCTTCGATGCCGGGCGGCTTGAGGCACTATTGGCCGAGCTCGGCCACGGTCAGCCGGTCGACAGCGGCCGGCTGCTCGGCAGCGGCCATCTCGCCATGACCATCGACCAGGGGCTCAGCGTCAACCGCTATCAGGGCATCGTGGCGCTGGAGGGCGGCACGCTCGAGGATGCCGCGCACCGCTATTTCGCCCAGTCGGAGCAGATCCCCACCCGCGTCCGCCTCGCGGTGGCCGAGGAGGTGCATCCGGGCGATGCCGCCTCGTCCTGGCGGGCCGGCGGGCTGATGGTGCAGTTCCTGCCGACCGAGGGCGGCCGCATCCGCCCGGTCGACCTGCATCCGGGCGACGCGCCGGAAGGCAGCGAGCTGCCGGTGTCGGAGGAGGACGATTCCTGGATGGAAGCCCAGTCGCTGGTCGGCACGCTGGAGGATGTCGAGCTGGTCGACGGCGAATTGTCGGCCGAGCGGCTGCTGTACCGGCTGTTCCATGAGCGCGGCGTGCGGGTGTTCGAACCGGAGAACGTGGTCGCCAAGTGCTCCTGCTCGCGTGAGCGCGTCACCGGCGTGCTGGCGAACTTCTCCCGCGAGGAGCGCGAGAGCCTCGTCGAGGACGGCAAGATCGTCGTCACCTGCGAGTTCTGCGGCCGCTCCTACGGCTTCAAGGCCGAGGAGATCGTCGGCCCGGAAGAGCCGGAAGCCGCCGCCGACGAGGCGTGAGCCAGCGCTCGCGAGACGCGAGCCGGCGCGCCCGTTCAATCGTCATGCCGGACGGTCCGCAGGACCGGTCTGGGATCGCGTGAGCCTCCGGGAGCGCCGCGCTCCCTCTCCCCGTCGGGGAGAGGGCTGGGTGAGGGGTCTTCGGGGCTTCCAAATCGCTAGGGCCCCTCACCGACCCGCTTCGCCGGCCACCTCTCCCCGACGGGGAGCGGAAAGGCAGGTCCCAAGCGACCGGGATCACGCAAACCGCGTTTCGCCTTTTCCTTTATGAAGCGTCCTCATCCTGAGGTGCGAGCGCCGCGAGCCTCGAAGGATGGGTCTCCGGCTGCGCCCGCATCTGGACGAGCATCCTTTCGAGGCCCGGCTGCCGCCGGTCACCTCAGGATGAAGTCAGTCGAAAGGAAAACCGTTGCCGACCAGCCTCTCGGCTCGCCGCGTTCCCCGGGGCGGCCCGCCCCGAGCCGCTCTCCTACCGGGCACACTCGGCGATCAGCCCGTCGATAAACCGCTCGCAGGCGCGCAGTTGCGCCACCTCGATGAACTCGTCCGGCTTATGCGCCTGGTCGATCGAGCCGGGACCGCAGATCACCGTCGGCACGCCCTGCGCCTGGAAATGCCCGCCCTCGGTGCCGTAGGACACCGCGAAGGTGCCGTTCTGCCCGGCGAGCCGCAGCGCCATCAGCTCGGCCGGCGAGCCCGGCTGCGGCGCCAGCGGCGGCACCCGGTAGGTGAAGTGGGTCTCGATCTCCGCCTCCGGCGCCTCGGCGCGCAGCTTCGGCAGCACCACCTCGCGGGCGAAGCGCTCGAAGCGGGCGACCAGCGCCTCCTCGTCGAAATCCGGCAGGCCGCGCAAATTCCACTTCACCACGCAGCGGCGCGGCACGATATTGCCGGCGGTGCCGCCCTCGATGCCCACCACCTGCAGGGTCGAGCTCGGCGGATCGAAGCGGCCGGAGGCGTCGCCGGCCTCGACCAGCTCCGCCCGCAGCCGGTCGAGCTCGGCGATCAGCTCGGCGCTGGCGAAGATGGCGTTGGCGCCGAGCTGCGGCATGGAGGAATGCGCCTCGCGGCCGGTCACCGTCGTCACATAGCCGGTGCCGGATTTGTGCGCGTCCACCACCTTCATCAGCGTCGGCTCGCCGACGATGCACGCGCGCGGCAGCGGCAGGTCGACACCAAGCTTGCGCACGGCGGGGATCACCCCGGTGCAGCCCAACTCCTCGTCATAGGAGACCAATATGTGGATCGGGGTCGACAGCCGCGACGCCACCATGTCCGGCACCTTGGCGAGGCAGGCGGCGACGAAGCCCTTCATGTCGCAGGAGCCGCGCCCGTACAGGCGGTCGTCCTTCGGCGTCAGGGTGAAGGGGTCGGTGGTCCAGGGCTGGCCGTCCACCGGCACCACGTCGGAATGGCCGGAGAGACAGACGCCGCCGACGCCCTCGGGGCCGATGGTGCAGAACAGGCTGGCCTTCTCGCCGTCAGCGCTCGGCACCAGCACCGAGGCGACGCCGAAGGCCTCCAGATAGTCGCGCACGAAGCCGATCAGCCGCAGGTTGGAATTGCGGCTGGTGGTGTCGAAGCCCACCAGATAGGCCAGCAATTCCTCGGTGGTGGTACGGCCTGCCAGCATGAGCGCTCCCGGATTCCCGCTTCGTCGATCCACCCGAGCATAGACGGTATCACGCGGTTCACGGCAAGTCCGTAACGGTCGCTATCCTCACCGGCGCCAGAAGCTCGGCAGGAACAGCACCAGCACGGTGAACAGTTCGAGGCGCCCGAGCAGCATGCCGAACGACATGATCCAGATCACCTTGTCCGGCAGGCCGGCGAAATTGGTCGCCGGGCCGATATGCGGGCCGATGCCCGGCCCGACATTGCCGATGGCGGTGATGGCGCCGGACAGCGCGGTGGCGAGGTCGAAGCCCATCCAGTTCAGCGCGATGGCGATCACCGCGAAGCCGCCGAGATAGAGGAAGCCGAAGGACAGCACCGAGGCGACCACCGCGTCGTCGATCGGCGCCCCGCCATAGCGCACCGGGAACACGCCGTTCGGGTAGACGATGCGCTTGAGGTGCTGCACCAGCGCCGAGCCGAGAATGGCGATGCGGAAGGTCTTCAGCCCGCCGGAGGTCGAGCCGGTGCAGCCGCCGAGGAACAGCAGCAGGAAATACAGCGCGTCGGTCGGCGGCCCCCAATGGGTGAAGTCGACCACGACGAAGCCGGTGGTCGACATCAGCGACACGACGTTGAACAGCGCGTGGCGCAGCGCCGTCTCGCCCTCGGCGATGCCGCCGCGCACCTGCTCGAACATCGAGACCAGCGTGAAGACGACGATGAGGCTGAGGAACAGCCGCACCTCGGTATTGGCGAACAGCCGCGAGAAGTCGCCGGCCAGCACCCGCACATAGAGCAGGAAGGGCAGCGAGCCGGCGATCATGAACACGATCGCCACATATTCGATGGCGGCGCTGTGGAAGTAGCCGATCGAGGCGTCGTGGGTGGAGAAGCCGCCGGTGGAGATGGTCGACATCGCATGGGTGAGCGCGTCGAACGCGTCCATGCCCGCCAGCAGGTAGGCGAGCCCGCAGATGAAGGTCAGCGCCACATAGGTGCCGAGAATGCCCTTGGCGAGCTGGGCGGCGCGCGGCAGCACCTTCTCCGACTTGTCGGAGGATTCCGCCCGGAACAGCTGCATGCCGCCGATCTGCAGCATCGGCAGGAAGGCCATGGCGAAGACGATGATGCCGATGCCGCCATACCAGTGCAGGAAGGCGCGCCAGATCAATATCCCCGGCGGCCGGTCGTCGAGATGGTCGATCACCGTCGCCCCGGTGGTGGTCAACCCGGACATCGCCTCGAAATAGGCGTCGGCGAAGGACAGCCGGGTCTCCGACCACATGAAGGGAATGGCGGCGAAGAACGACAGCAGCACCCAGCTCAGCGTGGTCAGCACGAAGGCCTGGCGCAGGCCGAGCAACTCCACCTCGCCGGTGCGTCCGGCGAGCCACAGCGACAGGCCGACGAACACGGTGATGGCGGCGGTGGCGGCATAGATGATGAAGTCGCGTTCCCCCGCCAGCACGTCGACCAGGGCGGGAATCATCATCGAGGTGCCGAGCACGGCCAGCAGCACGCCGAGTACGGCGGCGATCGGTCGGAAATCGATCACGGAAGCGAGGACTCGGCTCGTCACGGCGGGTTGCACGGAGAGCGAGCATAGCCGCTTCCCCGATGCGCCGGAAGCGGCAACCTCCGGGCCGGGCCCGGCATTCAGTTGAGCGTGCGCGCGGTGCCGGGCATGTCGAGCGAGAAGCCGGGCACCTCGACGTCGAACACGGCGCCGGCTTCGTCGACGAGGCCGTAGCTGCCCTCCATCGAGCCGGTGGAGGTCGGCAGCGGCACGCCGCTGGTATATTCGAAATGCGCGCCGGGCGGCAGCACCGGCTGCTCGCCCACCACCCCGGCGCCGCGCACCTCCTGCACCCGGCCGAGGGCGTCGGTGATGATCCAGTGGCGGGTCATCAGCTGTACGGTGCTGGCGCCGAGATTGACGATCTCGATGGTGTAGGCCCAGAAATACTGGCTGCGCGCGGGATCGGAGCGCTCCGGCGTGAAGCGCGGCGTCACCGTCACCTGCACGCCGCGCGTGGTCGCCCTGTACATGCCCGTTCTCCTCGAATCCGGCGCCGCCAGTGAAGGCCGATTGCACGGCCGGAGCAAGGCCGCAAGGGAAGGCGCCGGTGGACGGCGGGCGTAAGGTGATCGCGAGGCGGCGGCGGAAGGCGACCGCGAACGCCCGCGCGGAATGCGCGGGCGTACTGTGGGAAAGCCTGCCGCCCGACCTCACTTTCCTCTCCCTGTTGGGGAGGGGTGGCCCGCGAAGCAGGTCAGTGAGGGGGACGGACCTCGGGTGGCACCGAAGGCCCCTCATCCCACCCCTCTCCGTCGGACTAGGCGGTTGCCGGATCCGCCCCTCAGCGAGATCGAACTCGCCACAGCCGAGTTCGATGCGGGGAGAGGGAGCATCTTCTCTTGCGACGGCCCTTCGGGAAGAGGCCACGGTGGAAGGCACACCACACCTGCCTTCCCTCTCCCCGCTGGAGAGAGGTGCCTGCGAAGCAGGTCGCTGAGGGGAGACGACCTCGGGAGACGCCGAAGACCCCTCACCCCATCCCTCTCCGTCGACCTAGTCTGTGGACTCATAAGTTCTGATTCATAGGCGGGTGGATGCGAGTATGACGGCGGCGAGGAAATTCCTTGCGAGCTTGTCGAAGCGCGTGGCGACCCGTCTGAAGTGCTTGAGCTTACAAAAAAAGCGGATTCAGGACCTAGGCGGTTGCCGGATCCGACCCTCACGAGATCGAACTCGCCAACAGCCGAGTTCGATGCGGGGAGAGGGAGCATCCTCTCCTGCAACCGACGTTCGGGAGGAGAACACAGCGGAAGGCACACCACACCTGCCTTCCCTCTCCTCGTTGGGGAGAGGTGCCTGCGAAGCAGGTCGCTGAGGGGGCACGACCTCGGGTGGTGCCGAAGCCCCCTCACCCCTCCCTCTCCCCCAGGAGAGGGAGGCATCCTCTCTTGCAACTGGCGTTCGGGAGGAGGACACGGCGGAAGGCGTCCCCCATTTGCTTTTCCTCTCCCCGTTGGAGAGAGGTGACCTGCGCAGCAGGTCGGTGAGGGGGACACGGCCGGGAAGCCTCGAGCCACTCCCCTATGGCCGCCTCCCCTCCAGCGCGGGCTGGCCGCCCGCCCCTCAGACCGCCTTCAGCGCGCGGCGGATGTCGTCGGTGAGGTCGTCGACATGCTCGAGGCCGACCGACAGGCGCACCATGCCGTCGGAGATCCCCATCTCCGCCCGCGCCTCGGGGGCAAAGCGCTGGTGGGTGGTGGTCGCCGGATGCGTCACCAGGCTCTTGGCGTCGCCGAGATTGTTGGAGATGCGCACCACTTTCAGCTGGTTGAGGAAGCGGAAGGCGCCGGCCTTGCCGCCATCCACCTCGAAGGTCACCAGCGTGCCGCCACCGCGCATCTGCCGCTTGGCCAGCTCGTATTGGGGATGGTCGGCGCGGTAGGGATAGATCACCTTGCCGATCTTCGCCTCGCCGGCCAGCCGGTCGGCCAGCGCCACCGCGCTCGCCTGCGAGCGCTCGACGCGCAGCGGCAGCGTCTCCAGCCCCTTCAGCATCACCCAGGCGTTGAACGGCGACACCGAGGGGCCGGTCTGGCGCAGGAAGGTCTGCAGATGGTCGGTGAGGAACTGCTGCGAGCACAGGATCACGCCGGCGAGGCAGCGGCCCTGCCCATCGATGTGCTTGGTCGCCGAATAGACCACGATGTCGGCGCCGAGCGCGATCGGGCTCTGCAGCATCGGGGTGGCGAACACGTTGTCGACCACCAGCCGGGCGCCGGCGGCATGGGCGATCTTCGCCACGGCGGCGATGTCGACCAGCTCCAGCGTCGGGTTGGTCGGGCTCTCCAGGAAGAACACGCGGGTTTCCGGCGTCACCGCCGCCTGCCAGGCGGCGAGGTCGGTGCCGTCGACCAGCGTCGTGGTCACGCCGAAGCGCGGCAGCAGCTCTTCCACCACATAGCGGCAGGAGCCGAACAGTGCGCGGGCCGCCACCACATGGTCGCCGGCCTTCAGCTGGCACAGCATGGCCGAGGTGACCGCCGCCATGCCGGAGGCGGTGGCGCGCGCCACTTCCGCGCCTTCCAGCAGCGCGAGGCGGGCCTCGAACATCGCCGTGGTCGGGTTGGAGTAGCGGGTATAGATGAAGCCCGGATCGTCGCCCTTGAAGCGCGCCTCGGCCTGCTCGGCGGTGTCATAGACATAGCCCTGGGTGAGGAACAGCGCCTCGGAGGTTTCCGCGAAGGGCGAGCGCAGGATGCCGCCATGCACGAGGCGGGTATCGGGACGCAGCTCGGCGATCTCGGCGGCGGTCAGCTTTTCGGTGGGGGCTTCAGACATTCGGCGGCTCCGGGTTCATCGATAGACCGGGGTCGCCCACGCGCACACGCCGCGCGGCCCCGACCTTTTTAGCAACCTTGTTTAGCGTGGCGGCAAGCCGGTCGGCTTCAAATGACCACGTGGTATGCCGGGATTACTCCCATACGGCGCGCGCCGTCAAGGCGGATGTTCTCATCCGAAAGGCGACCGGGGCCTCGCCGCGCTTGGCGTAGCGCGGGTGGTCGGCTAAAGCGGGTGTGTAGAAAATCCACACCGGGTGGAAAGACCGAACCCTGCGCAGGCGTCAGCCTGCGGGAACCGGGTCCGCCCGCGATGTGCCCCGAGCGTTGACACTCTGTAAATGCGAGAACGAAGCGTGTCCCAACTTGGTCTGCCCGAAACGGGTGACGGCATCCTGCCGGACGACGCCATCGTCGCGCTCAACGCCGCCGGTGCCATCCGCACGGCCTCGCCCTTCGACGCCGACCAGGTGCAGCCGGCCAGCCTCGACCTGCGGCTCGGCGACACCGCCTGGCGGATCCGCGCCAGCTTCCTGCCCGGCGCCGACGCCGATGTCGCCGACCGGCTGTCCCGGCTCGCCCTGCACCGCCTCGATCTCGCCGGGGGCGAGGTGCTGGAGACCGGCTGCGTCTATCTGGTGGAACTGCAGGAATCCCTCGCCTTGCCCGAGGGCATCGCCGCCTCGACCAACCCGAAGAGCTCCACCGGCCGGCTCGACGTGTTCACCCGCGTCATCGCCGACCGCGCCCGCTCCTTCGACATCATCCCGGCGGGCTATGCCGGCAAGCTGTATCTGGAAATCTCCCCCCGCACCTTCCCGATCCTGGTGCGCAAGGGCTCGCGGCTGTCGCAGATCCGCTTCCGCCGTGGCGACGCCCGCCTCGGCGAGGCCGAGACCGTGGCGCTCAACGCCGCCGAGCGCCTCGTCGACACCCCGCAGCCGGACGTCGCCGGCGGCGGCATCGCGGTGAGCGTCGATCTGTCGGGCGCCGGCTTCGGCGGCCTGCTCGGCTTCCGCGCCAAGCGCCACACCGGGCTGATCGACGTCGACAAGCGCGCCCAGTGCGACGTCGACGACTATTGGGAGCCGCTGGTGACGCGCGGCCGGCGCGAGCTGGTGCTCGATCCCGACGCCTTCTACATCCTCGCCTCCAAGGAAGCCGTGCACGTGCCGCCGAGCCATGCGGCGGAGATGGTGCCGTTCGATCCGCTGGTCGGCGAGTTCCGCGTCCACTATGCCGGCTTCTTCGATCCCGGCTTCGGCCATGCGGCGGCGGGCGGGCGCGACAACGCGCATGGCGGCGCCCGCGCGGTGCTGGAGGTGCGCTCGCGCGAGGTGCCGTTCATCCTGGAGGACGGCCAGATCGTCGGCCGCCTCGTCTATGAGCGGATGCTGGCCAAGCCGCGCTCGCTCTATGGCGAGGGGCTCGGCTCCAACTACCAGGCGCAGGGGCTGAAGCTTTCCAAGCATTTCCGCCCCTGGACGCGGGAAGGCTGACGCGCGAGGGCTAGGCATCGCGGGCGGCGAACACCTCCTTCGCCGCGAACAGGCCGTTGAGCGCCGCCGGGAAGCCGGCATAGACCGCCATCTGCATGAGGATCTCGACGATCTCCTCGCGCGCGAGGCCGACATTCAGCCCGGCCTCGATATGCACCTTGAGCTGCGGGCCGGCATTGCCGAGCGCACACAAGGCCGCGATGGTGGCGATCTCGCGGGCGCGCAGGTCGAGGCCCGGCCGCGTGTAGATGTCGCCGAACGGGAATTCGACCAGCAGCCGGCCGAAATCGGGAGCGATGCCGGCCAGCGCCGCCACCACTTTCTCGCCGACCTCACCATCGATGCGGGCGAGCGCCCGCCACCCGGCCTCGAAGCGATCGGCGGGGCGGTGCGGAGCCCCGGGCCCGCCATCACGGATCCCGGCGTCACCGCCCTCGGTGAATGGGTTCGTCGTCTGCGTCGTGGGAACGGTCTGCGTCATCGGAGGGCTCCTCGCTGCCAGCGCCGGCATAGCCGGCTATCTTCGAGTCGAGGACGGTCAGGCAGGCGAGGAGATCGTCGACATGCGCACGGACCCTCGCCCGGTGGCGGGCCAGCAGTTCGCGCCGCTCGCCGGCGGTGGCATCGCCCTGCGCGCGCAGCTCGGCATAGCGCACCATGTCGCGGATCGGCATCCCGGTGGCCTTGAGCCGCCCGAGAAACTCGATCCACGCCAGGATCGACACGTCATATTGCCGCTGGCGCGCACCGTCGCGCATGGCGGTCGGCAACAGTCCGATCCGCTCGTAATAACGGATCGTATCGACCGACAGGTCGCTGCGCCGCGCGAGGTCGCCAATCTTCATCTCTCACCCGAACCGTCACGACGCCCACCTGTCTAGGTGCTGGAGCGCACTCCAGGTCAAGCGCTTTCTGGTCAAACGCTTTCTGGCCCGGCCGGTTCGATCTGGCCGCCCCTCACCCCGCCGGCGGGTCGCGGCCCTCGACGAAGGCGCGGATCAGGTGGTGGGCGATCGCCATCGGCGGCGGCGCCACCAGCCCGTCCGGATGGGTGCGGGTGAGCAGCAGCCGTGCCTCGTCGCGGTGGAACCAGCGCGCGCCTTCCAGCTCGTTGTCGTCGATGCGGATCTCCCGGCTCGCCGCCTGAAGATGGAATCCGATCATCACCGACATCGGGAACGGCCAGGGCTGCGAGCACAGATAGCGCGCCGCCCCGGTGCGGATACTGGCCTCCTCGAGGGTCTCGCGACGCGCCGCCTCCTCGAAGGTCTCGCCCGGCTCGACGAAGCCGGCGAGGCACGACCACATGCCCGGCGCGAAGCGGGCGGAGCGGCCGAGCAGGCATTCGTCGCCGTCGATGGTGAGCATGATCGCCACCGGGTCGGTACGCGGGAAGTGCTGCGCACCGCAATGCGGGCATTCGCGCCGCCAGCCGGCCTCCGCCACCTCCAGCCGGGTGCCGCAATTGGAGCAGAAGCTGCGCCGGGCGTGCCAGGCCAGCATCGCCTTGGCGCAGGCGAGCTCGGCGAGTTCCTCGCGCGACACCAGCCCCTGCACCGCGATGGAGCGCAGATCGGTGAGCAGCAACTCCTCCCGCTCGGCCAGCGCCCCGGCCGAGGCCGCGTGCAGCGGCAGCACCATGTGCGGCACCGCGCCTTCTCCGTCGAGCCCGAGCAGGCAGGCCTCGGCGGTGCGCCCGCCCAGCGCCGCCGCCTCGGCGAGCGGCAACATGGCCCCGTGAGGTCCCTCGCCGCGCCGCGCCAGCACCACCGTCTCGCCGGCGATCAGGCAGGCGCGGGCGCGCGGGTCGGCAAGAAATTCCGGCATGCGGGCGCGCCGGTCGCTGGCCCGGTCGAGCCGGAAGGCGCTGTAGCCGAGATGCGGCCACTCCCCCAGCCCGGTGGTGTCGAGATCCCCTAGGCTCACGCCGTCTCCTGCGCTCAACTTCTGTCCTCCAGCGCGGCCTTCAGCGGCGCGATCAGGTCCTGCGCCGCCGCGCTGGCATAGGGCACCGGCGCGCCGCGACCCCAGACCGGGTTCGGCCAGGCGGCGTCGGTGGCGAAACGGGCGATGATGTGGATGTGCAGCTGCGGCACCATGTTGCCCAGCGCCGCGACATTCAGCTTGTCGCAGGAGGTCAGCTGCTTGAGCGCCCGCGCCGCCTGGTCGAGCTCGTGCATCACCACCGCGCGGGTCGCCGGGTCGAGGTCGATCAGCTCGCGCGCATCGGGAAGGCGCGGCACCAGGATGAGCCAGGGATAGCGGGCGTCGTTCATCAACAGCAGCGTCGAGCGCCGAAGCTCGACGATGGGGAAGGTGTCGGCCGCCAGCCGGGCGTCGAGGGTGAAACCGTCGGAAGTCGTCATGTCGTCCATTCGCTGCCCCGTCCTCCCTGCGCGCCCTCTATAGCGGCTCGCCGCGCGCGGGGCCATGCCGACGGCGCGCATCGCCGCGCCCACCGGCCCAGGCGGCCATGCCAACGTCCCCTGCCGATCCCGGTAGAACGGGCCCGTACCCGACCGCATTCTGGCAAAGTCTGGGCGGCACTCGGCCGCTTGACGGGCAGATTATCTTCCCGGCCGAGCCGGCTCACCGAAAATACAATCTATTCCAGAAGCTTGCGGCCAACGACCGTGCCTGCGGCTCTCTCAATGCCGCGCGCCCGGCGCGAGGGATACGCAACAGACCTGGGCTGGTTTCCGCTCGTGGCGGACCCGGCGCGCCGGCGCCGCCTGACGACTGACCGATGCCCGCGTGCCGAGCGGCGTCCCTACCGTCCAGCTGTTGACGCACAACTTCGCGATGTCGCTCGACCGAACCTTCCGAGCGCCGGCATGCGGTACGCGACATTGGCGCACCGGCGCCCCTCCCCCTTGCATCGCACGCGCATCTGCCCGATATAGGCGCCGGGAGGTTGGCGGTGGACGAGCCACTCGCCAACCGGGTCAGATCCGGAAGGAAGCAGCCCCAACGAGCCCGTCTCGGGTCGCATGTCAGCCTCCCACCCTGCTTTCGCCCGTCGCTGCCGGGCGCTCCCCGCACATCGAGAACCGTCGCCTGCGGGCCACCGCCGTGGTCCACCGTAGGCGCACGTCGGTCCTCCCTCGCCGCCCCTCGGCCGGCCGCCTTCCCCGGTTTTTTCCGTCCCCCGATCCGGCGGCGTTGCATTCCCGTCCCCCCGCGATGCTATGAAGGCTCCATGAGCGCGGATCGCCCCGACCTACCCGACGACGACGCGATGCCAGACGACGACGCGATGCCCGGCCTCGGCCTCGCCCCGGCGGGCGGCGTAACGGCTGCCGGCGCGGCGACGCCCTATCGGGTGCTCGCCCGCAAGTACCGGCCGCAGACCTTCGCGGATCTGATCGGGCAGGAGGCGATGGTGCGCACGCTGCGCAACGCCTTCGCCTCGGGCCGCATCGCGCAGGCCTATATCCTCACCGGGGTGCGCGGGGTCGGCAAGACCACCACCGCCCGCATTCTCGCCCGCGCGCTCAATTACGAGCCGATGGACGGTCCGGCGGGTGGCGGCGCCCCCACGCTCGACATGCCCGAGCTCGGCCGCCACTGCCGCGATATCATCGAATCGCGCCATGTCGACGTGCAGGAGATGGACGCCGCCTCCAACACCGGCATCGGCGACGTGCGCGAGATCATCGAGGCGGCCCGCTACAAGCCGGTGCTGGCGCGCTACAAGGTCTTCATCATCGACGAAGTGCACATGCTCTCCACGGCGGCCTTCAACGGACTGTTGAAGACGCTGGAGGAGCCGCCGGAGCATGTGAAGTTCGTCTTCGCCACCACCGAGATCCGCAAGGTGCCGGTGACGGTGCTCTCCCGCTGCCAGCGCTTCGACCTGCGGCGCATCGATTCCGGCGTGCTCGCCCATCACCTGCGCGGTATCTGCGAGGCGGAGGGCGTCACCATCGATGCCGAGGCGCTCAGCCTGGTGGCCCGCGCGGCGGAAGGCTCGGTGCGCGATTCGCTCTCCCTGCTCGACCAGGCCATCGCGCATGGAAGCGGCACGGTGCATGCCGAGCAGGTGCGCTCGCTATTGGGCCTCGCCGATCGCGGCCGGGTCATCGACCTGTTCGAATCGCTGATGAAGGGCGACATCGGCAACGCCCTGGTCGAGCTGCGCGAGCAGTACGACACCGGCGCCGATCCGGCGGTGGTGATCGCCGACCTTGCCGAGTTCACCCATCTGGTGACGCGGCTGAAGATCCTGCCGCAGACGGCCGAGGACGCGGCGCTGGTCGAGGCCGAGCGGGTGCGCGGCCGCGCGCTCGCCGAGGGGCTGTCGATGCGGGTGCTGGCCCGCGCCTGGCAGATGCTCGTCAAGGGCCTCGCCGAGGTGCAGCAGGCGGCCAAGCCGATGCAAGCGGCCGAGATGGCGCTCGTCCGCCTCGCCTATGCCAGCGACCTGCCGACCCCGGACGAGGCGCTGCGCAAGCTGCGCGACATGGAAGGCGCTCCCGGCGGCGGCGAGGCCCCCTCGCCCCGCTCCGGTACTCCCTCCTCCGGCGCTCCCACTTCGGCACCGCAAGCGCGCTCATCCGGGCCGGCGACGGCCGCCGCACTGCAATCGGCCCCGATGTCGAGGCAACTGGCCTCACCGGCCACCGCGATGGCGCCGTCGGCCGCATCGTACACCGCACCGGCCTCGCATCTGGCGCTGGCCAGCCGCACCGAGACGCCCCGCCCGGCCGAGCGGCCGGCGGAGGCAATGCCGGGCATCCGCATCGAGACCATGGCGGATCTGGTGGCCCTCGCCTCCACCCGTCGTGACCTCAAGCTCAAGTTTTCATTGGAGAATCACGTCCGGCCGGTCGCCTTCGAGGATGGCAAGCTGGAAATCGCCCTCACTGCGGGAGCCGGCCCCGGCCTTCTCACCGAGCTGCAGAACAAGCTCAGCGACTGGACCGGCCGGCGCTGGCTGGTGGCGCTCTCGCGTGAAGAAGGCGAGCAAACCGTTGCGGAACAAGCGAAATCCGCCCGCGAGACCCTGCTCAGCGACGTGCAGGCGAACCCGCTGGTGGAGGCGGTGCTCTCGCGTTTTCCCGGCGCCAAGATCGTCGATGTGCGCACCACGGCGGAGCTTCCTCCCGCGCTCGACGACTATGCGAGCGACGACGACCTCATGGCCGCCCGCGACGACGGCCCCGGCGCCGACGACGAGATCGAATTCTAACCCCTTGTTTCTGCGTGCTTTTGCACGATACGCTTACTGATTAAGGAGTCCGCTATGAAAGACCTTCTCGGCATGATGTCCAAGGTGAAGGAGATGCAGGCCCGCATGGAGCAGATGCAGGCCGAGCTCGACGCCATCGAGGTCGACGGCGTCTCCGGCGGCGGCATGGTCAAGGTCGTCATGAGCGCCAAGGGCGCGCTGAAGGGCGTCACCATCGACCCCAGCCTCTTCAAGCCGGAAGAGGCTGAAATCCTTGAGGATTTGATCGTCGCCGCCCACAGCGACGCCCGCGGCAAGGGTGAGCGGCTGATCCAGGAGCGCACCCAGACGCTCACCGCCGGCCTGCCGATCCCGCCCGGCCTCAAGCTGTTCTGATCGCTTATCTTTCCGCTATGCCTGTGGGCATGCAGAGGCGCAGCACGCCCTCGGTGATGACCGGGGCGTGCCGCGACAGCGGCCCCTCCAGCCGGCCATAGAGCGCGAACGCTGCCGGCTGCACCAGCAACCCCAGCATCATCGCCGCCGCCAATGCCGGCGGCTGCGGCAGGTCGGCGGCGCTGTCTGAGAGCAGTTCCGCCAGCGCCGCCACTGCGTTGCATGCCGGATCGTCCGGCACATGGGAGAGGTGGTCGTGCTGGTTGATCAGGAGATAGGCGAACAGCGCCGGCTCCTCGTCGAACAGCGTGCAGCCGAGGCGAACCATCGCCGCCAGCCGCGACGGCAGATCCCTATGTATCTGGCCGATCTCGCGAATCGACTGCGCCAGCACGGCATAGCGATCGAGGAACAGCGCCCGCGCCAGCTCCTCCTTGGAGGCGAAATGGCGATAGAGAGCGCCCTCCGACACCCCGACCGCCTCGGCGATGTCCCGTACCGAGGTGCCGGCGACGCCACGCGCCGCGAAGAGCCGTAGCGCGGCCTCTTCGATGCGCAGCCGCGTGCGCGCGCCGTCGCGCCCACGTCTCTCGGGAGCGCCCGCCACGCTCACGCCTCGCCGCTGCGCGGCGCGACGGTGCGGGCCGCGATCGCCTCGAGCGCCGTGCGCCGCGCCGCCATGAAGTCGACCTTGCCCGAACCCAGCAACGGCAAGCTGTCCATCGGCAAAATCTCGGCCGGCATCATCAGCTCGGTCGCGCCGATCTCGCGGCCATGCGCCTGCAGTGCCCCGCGGGTCAGGTCGGTAGCGGTGGTGAGCAGGAGGATGCGTTCGCCCTTCCTCGCATCGGGAACGGCGACGGCGACATGCTCGGCGTCCGGCCGCAACGCCGCCACCATGGCGTCGACGGCGGCCAGCGAGACCATCTCGCCGGCGACCTTGGCGAAGCGCTTGGCGCGGCCGCGAATGGCGACGAAGCCCTCCTCGTCGAGCGCGACGATATCGCCGGTGTCGTGCCAGCCCGCCTCCGGCGGCTCCAGCACGCCCGGCGCTTCGGCGCGCAGATAGCCGATCATGATGTTCGGCCCCTTCACGTGCAGCCGGCCGCCCTCCTCGATACCCGGAACCGGGTCGAGGCGATGGCGGATGCCTGGCAGGATGCGCCCGACCGTGCCCGCCTTGTTGAACATCGGCGTGTTCACCGCCACCACCGGCGAGCATTCGGTGACACCGTAACCCTCCAGGATGCGGTGGCCGAAGCGCTCCATCCACACCCGCCGCGTCTCCGCCTTCACCGGCTCGGCGCCGGCGACCACGAAGCGCAGCGAGCGGAAATCATAGGGATTGGCGGTGCGGGCATAGCCGGCGAGGAAGGTGTCGGTGCCGAAGATCGCCGTGGCATTGGTGGCGTAGACCAGTTCCGGAATGATCCGGTAGTGCAGCGGCGAGGGATAGAGGAACGTCTTGGTACCGGAGACGATGGGCAGGATCAGCCCGCCCAGCAGGCCGAAGGAGTGGAACACCGGCAGCACGTTGAAGATGATGTCCGCCGGAGAGAAATCGATGCGCGCCGCCACCTGCGCCACGTTGGACAGCACGTTGCGATGGCTCAGCACCACGCCTTTCGGCACGCCCTCGGAGCCGGAGGTGAACAGGATGAAAGCCGGTCCGTCCGGGTCCATCTTCACCGGCAGCCGCGCCGGCAGCAAACCCTTCAGCTTGTCAGGCGTGGTGATGCTGGCGCGGACATCCTCGGTCATCACGATCCGCACGTGCTTTTCGAGCTCGGCGAGTTCCGCCTCCAGCCGCGCCTTCTCGATGAAGGCGCGCGAGGTCACGACGGTGGTGAGCTTCGCCGTCTTGCAGGCGGAAACAAGGTTGGCAGCGCCCGCCGTGTAGTTGAGCATCGCCGGCACCCGGCCGTGCCGATGCAGGCCGAGCAACACCACGGCGATGCCGGCGGCGTTGGGCAGCAGCACGCCGACCGTCTCGCCCGGCCCGGTGAGGGCGGCGAGCTTGGCACCGAGGATCTTCGCGCCGAGGAACAGCTTGCTGTAAGTGAGCTGGGTGCCGAGCGGATCCTCGACAATCATGCGCTTGCGGCCGAGCCGATCGGCGGTCGCCTCCACCGCCTCGTAAAGCGTGATGCCGGTATGGCTGGTCTCGAAGACGAGATCGCTCATCACGTCGTAGAGGCCGGCGCCCGCCGCCCGGCGCCGCTTGCGGCCGAACAGCTCGGGATCGACCTTCAGCCGACGCGGCGGCAGGATGGTGACGCGCACCTTGGGGAACCAGCGCTTGCGGGTCTGGTCCGTGGTCAGGCGCGAGAACGGGGTCTGCTCCAGCCCCTCGATGCGCACCGGGACGATCTGCGCCTCCGACTTGTCGGCGATCAGCGCCGAGCCGTCATAGATCTTCATGATCGAGCCGGTGACGGTGATGCGCCCCTCGGGGAAGATCACCAGCGTCTCGCCCTGCTGCACCAGGCGGATGAGATCGCGGGTGGCCAGCGGCCGGGTCGGGTCAAGCGGGAAGGCGCGCACCATTTTCAGGAACGGCTTGATCCACCAGCGCTGGGCGATGCCGGCATCCACCGCGAAGATCGGATCGTTGTCGAGCAGCGCCATGATCAGCGGCGCGTCGAGGAAGCTCACATGGTTGATGGCCACCACGGTGCGCTCGCCGGAGGCACGCAGATGCTCGGCGCCGGTCACCTCGACACGGAACGCCACCCGGAAGATGACGCGGATCAGGTCGCGCAGCACATGCCCCTGGAAGGCGCGCCCGACGGCGATGGCGACCAGCAGTGTGGAGAGGCCGATCAATATCATCAGCAGCGGCACGCCGGCGCCGGCGAATTGCAGCAGCGCCACGAGGACCGCCGCTGCTGTCATGAAGGCGGCATTGAGGACGTTGTTGGCGGCGATCACGCGCGCCCGCTGATCCTCCGGCGCCTCGCTCTGCACATAGGCGAAGGTCGGCACCACGAAGGCACCGCCCGAGGCGGCAAGGCCGGTGAGCGTAAGGGCGATCCAGGGACCGCCATCGGTGGTCAGGAACTCGCGCCAGCCGATCAACGCCGCCGGCGCCGGCTCCCCGGCGACGCCCCAGGCGATGAGCAGCGCGAAGATGCCGAGCGTGAGACCGGAAAGCGGCACCAGCGCCAGCAATATGTGGCCTTCCGACAGCTTGGCCGCCAGCGTCGACCCAATGGCGACGCCGACGGTGAACAGCAGCAGGAACAGGGTGACGACGCTCTGGTCGCCGCCGATATTCTCCCGCACCATGGTCGGCAGCAGCGACAGCACCACCGCTCCGACCAGCCAGAACCAGCTGACGATCAGCGCGCCGATCCACACCGGGCGGCGGGTCCTAAGCTCTCCGAGCAGCCGTGCCGTAGCACGGAAGATGTTCGCGTCGATGCGCAGGTCCGGCGCCGCGGGGCCGGTCGGCGGGATGAAACGCGCCGCCAGCCAGGTCAGCACCGTCACCGCGAAGGTGAAGATGGCGACCGACCACTCGCCGGTATGGGTGATGGCGATGGCACCGCCCAGCGTGCCCGCGAGGATGGCGATGAAGGTTGCCATCTCGATCAGCGCATTGCCGGAGACCAGTTCCTGCTTGGCGAGATGATCCGGCAGGATGCCGTATTTCACCGGGCCGAACAGCGCGCTGAGCGCGCCCATGAAGAACAGGCCGACGAACAGCAAGGGCAGCGACTGCAGCACGAAGCCGATCACCGCGACGAGGATGATCCAGATCTCGGCAAATTTCAGCCGGCGCGCCACCAGCGCCTTGTCGTAGCGGTCGGCCAGTTGGCCGCCGAGCGCCGAGAGCAGGAAGAAGGGCAGGATGAACACGCCGCCGGCGGCGGTGACGAGAGCCCCGCCATGCGTCTCGCCAAGCCCGTAGAGAATGAGCAGGGCGAGTGCGTTCTTCACGAAATTGTCGTTGAACGCGCTGAAGAACTGGGCCCAGAATAACGGTGCGAAACGCCGTGCCGTCATCAGCCGCGTGAACATCCGGCGCATCCTCTCACTTTTGTTAGTGAACGATCACTTACAAAATCGGCTGCGCGCCGTCAATCGGTACCGTGCCGTCAGGTCACATCGCGCCGAGGAGAACGCCGGCAAGGGCAGCGAGGAGAATCGCGCCGTCGTGAAGGGCGAGCCGGGCACGGGAACTCGGCCCCTGCGCATGCAAAGCGAGCGTCGTGCCGAAGGTGGCCAGCGACCAGCCGGCCCCGACGCCCAGGAACGCAAGGGCAAGCCCGCCGACATCGCCCGTCAGACGGGTGGCCGCCAGGCCGGCGACCGCGAGCGCCAGTCCGGCGACCGCGACGCGGAAGGCGCCGAAACGTTCGGCCAAGACACCGCCCGCCAGCGCCGGCGCGTACATCGCCACCACGTGCCAGGCCACGAAACCGGTGACCGCCGGCCCCGCCACGCCGCAGGCCACGAGGCCGAGCGGCACGCCGGACATGGCGGCGCTCATCGCGGCCCAGGCGAGCGCGGCAATCAATGTCGGGGGCCCCCATGCACGCCAGCCGGCCACCGGACGGCGTACCGCCTCGACCGGATCGACGGCGTGCGACACACGTGCCTCCGGCAACAGAACGGCAAACAGCAGCACGCCGAGTTGGGCGAGCGCGGCGGCCAGCAGCGTGCCGACGAAGGCAAAAGGCGTGAACAGCCCCTCGGCCCAGCCCGCCAGAGCCGGACCGATCAGGCCCGCCAGCACGCCGGCGCCCATGAGCTTGCCGACCGCCGCACTGCGCCCGCCGGCGCCTGCCCCGAAGGCGGCGGCATGGCGGTAGAACATGCCGAAGCCCTGCGCCGCGCCGAGCCAGGCGCAGCCGATGACGAGTTCCCGGAAGGACGCGGTGTAGAGGCCGTGGGCGCCGATCAGACCGCCCGCGACGCCGAGGCCGGCACCGAGCGCGAAGCCCGCGCGGCGACCGAAGGCATCGAGCAGGAAGCTCGCCGGCACGCTCGCCGCCGCCGCGCCCAGCAGAAGCGCCGCCAGCGGCAGCGCGGCAAGGCGCGGATCGGGGGCCAGCATCGCCCCGGCGAGCGGTAGCACGCCGATGGTGAGCGCCTGTGCCAGCACCACCAGCGCGAAGCCGACGGCCAGCCTCGCTTCTCCCGGCGCTCGGCGCAGCGGCCTCACGCCGTCTTCCGGGCAGGCGCACCCCAGCCGGCCGGCGCGAGCCTCGGACATACCGACGCGAAAGCTCTCGGCGCTCATGGAGCGGGGCTTCCGAGATCGTCGTCGCCAAGCACCCGGACGGCAGCCCCGTCGAGATCGTCATACTGCCCGGAGCGCAGCGTCCACATGAAGGCGGCGAGCCCGGTGAGGCCGAGGCCGAGCGCCATGGGCAGCAGATAGACCAGCACGTTCATGATCCGGCCCCCTCTCCGGCGCCGATCCCCGGCGCCCCCCGGGCACGCAGGGCGTTCAGCGTGACGATGACCGAGGAACCCGACATCGCCGCCGCGGCCACCAGCGGGGTAACGAAGCCGGCAATGGCGAGCGGCACGGCGAAGAGATTGTAGATCACCGCGATGATCAGGTTCTCGCGCATCAGCTGCCGCGCCTTGGTTGCCACGGCGATGGCCGCGGCGACCGGCACCAGCCGCTCCCCGAGGAAGACGAGATCGGCCTGGGCGCGGGTGACGTCGGCAGCGGCGATGGGCGACATCGACACCGGAGCGGCGGCGAGAGACGGCGCATCGTTGATGCCGTCGCCGACCATCAGCACCCGCCGGCCCTCGGCGGCGAGGCGTTGCAGCGCCGCCATCTTGTCGGCCGGCGTCGCCCCGCCCTGCCACGCGTCGATGCCGAGCGCCCGGGCCACGGGGGCCACCGCCACTGGCCGGTCGCCGGAGACGATGACCAGCGACTTGCCCATCTCGCGCAATCGCCTGACCACCTCGACCGCATCGGAGCGCAGGGTCTGGCGGATCGTCAACAGCGCCTTGCACTCCCCTACCCGCAAGGCGACGAAGGAGGCATCGATATCCTCGGTGGCGACCAGCAAGTCCCAACACCCGCAGAATTCCGGGCTACCGAGCCGGGCGAGCACACCTTCCACCTCCGCCTCGACACCGCAACCGGCGACTTCGCGCATCTCCGGATAAGGCGTCGCCCCGGGCACCGCGGCGGCCACCGCGCGAGCCAGCGGATGGGTCGAACCGACGGCGAGCCGGCCGGCAATGGCCAACAGATCCGGGGAGAGCCGGCCTGCATGGGCGAGATGCGGCTCGGGAGCGGTGAGCGTGCCTGTCTTGTCGAAGACAATGGTATCGATATCAGCCAATCGCTCGAAGGCGTCGCCGGCATGGATCAGCACGCCCGCGCGCATCAGCGCGCCGGAGGCCACCACCTGCACCGCCGGCACGGCGAGCGCCAACGCGCAGGGGCAGGTAATGATCAGCACCGCCACCGCGATCAGCATGGCCTGATGCAGCGAGGCACCCGCGATAAGCCAACCCACCAGCGACAGCGCCGCCGTCGTGTGCACCATTGGCGCATAGAGCCGGGCCGCGCGATCGGCGAGGCGGACATAACCGCTGCGTGCGGTGGAGGCGCGCTCCAGCAGCCGCTCGACTTCGACGAGGAAGGTATCCTCGCCGGCGGCGGTGGTGCGCAGTTGCAGTACCCCGTCATGGATCAGCGCGCCGGCATGCACCATCCCGCCAGCGACGACATCGCGCGGCAGCGTCTCGCCGGTGACGAGGCTTTCGTCGATGGCGGCGCGGCCGGAGACGACGACGCCGTCGACCGGCACTCGCTCGCCCGCCCGCACCAGCACCCTGTCACCGGGCTTCACGGCGGCGGCCGGCACCAGCGTCACCGCCCCGGCCTCGTCGAGCCGGTTCGCCGTCTCGGCCTTCAGCGCCGCCAGGTTCGAGGCCTCGACGCGGGTCTTGCGGCGCATCGCGTGGTCGAGATAGCGGCCGGTGAGCAGGAAGAACAGCAGCATCACCGCCGAGTCGAAATAGGCGTGCTCGGCGTGATGCAGCGTCTCGTAGACGGACACGCCGAGCGCCAGCATGACGCCCAGCGTGATCGGCACGTCCATGTTGAGTGCGCGGTTGCGCAGCGCCCTCAGCGCGCTCTGGAAGAAGGGCTGGCCGGCATAGGCGCAGGCCGGCAGCGCGATGAGCGCCGAGAGCCAGTGGAACAGGTCGCGCGTCTCGGGATCGATGTCGGCGATGTTGCCCGACCATACCGACACCGACAGCAGCATGATGTTCATCGCCGCGAAGCCGGCCACCGCGAGGCAGCGCAGCAGATGGCGGGAGATGTTGCGCTCGATCTCCTCCGCCTTGTCGGTGCCGAAGGGATAGGCCTTGTAGCCGATGCCGGCGAGCGTGGAGAACACGGCGGCGGGATCGGCGGCCTTGCTCCACGCGACGGCGAGACGGTGGCTGGTGTAGTTCAGCCGGGCGGCGGCGACACCGGGCAGCGCCTCCACCGCATCCTCGATCTCATCGATACAGGCGGCGCAGTCGATCCCCTCGACCGCGAAGTCCATCGCCGGCCGCCCGTCGGCCTCCTCGCGCAGATAGAGCGAGAGGTCCGGTGCGGGCGGAGCCTGTCGAGAGATTGGGCCCCCGGCGGGCAGGTCGAGCACCCCATCCATGCTCATGGCGTTACCTCGTGATCACGCGGTTCTGCGAACGGAACAGCCGCTCGCCGTCGCGCGACAGGTCGATCATCAGCTCCCACTGGCCGGCGGGAACGACGGGATGCGCCGTCCACCGGCCCGTGCCGGCCGGGTCGGCTTCGATGACGAGATCGAGCCGGCGATCGGTCGGATGATGCAGCACCGCCGCCAGCTGCAGCCCGGGAAGGGGCTGGCCGTCGGCATCGCGGGCGCTGACCTCGAAGATGCCGTCGGCGATATGGGCAGCCACCTGCCAGTGCCGCGCCGCCTGTCGCGCGGCGGCATCCGCTTCCTGCGCGAAGAGCAGTCCGGCCTTGTAGGAGCTTTCCGTCTCCACCCCGCCGAAGCTCGACAGCGCCGCCCGCACCAGCAGGCCATTGGCCAGGAACACCACGCCGAAGAAGCCAAGGAAGCAGAACAGCACTGTGCGTCCGGTAAGCGGACGACCACTTGCGGGCACAGGGGCGGACGGCAGCGGATGCACGGCCATGGCTCTAGGGTCCCTTGAAATGATCGGCGACCGAGACGGTCTCGCCGCCGGCGACATCGGTGAGGTGGAAGGTGACCGGCAGCGAGGCATTCGCCGGCAGCCGGGCCGCGGTCGAGACCAGCACGCGCAGTTCGTAGGTCTGGTCGGGACCGACCGAGACCACGGGATCGGCGCCGGGGGAAGCGGCCTCGCCGATCACCTCCAGCCGCGCCTCGGGCACGCCCTCGACCGACAGGGCGAAGCGGCGCGGCACCAAGAGCTTGTTGACCAGCCGCAGCGTATAGCCGTTGCGGATCGACCCGTCCGACAGCTGGACGAAGAGCGGGTTGCGGTCGTGGATGACCGACAGCCCTTCCGAGCCGCGCGTCGCCAGCACGAGCGCCATCAGCCCGCTGATCAGCACGATCAGCGCCGCATAGAGCACGGTGCGGGCGCGCAGCCACCGGTAGACTGGCGCCTCGCCGTGCTGGCGGCGCTGCACGTTCATCTCGGTGTCGTAGGCGATGAGGCCGGTGGGGCGGCCGATCTTCTTCATCACCGTGTCGCAGGCGTCGATGCACAGGCCGCACTGCACGCAGGAGAGCTGCAGCCCCTGACGGATGTCGACGCCGGTCGGGCAGGCCGCGACGCATTGCCGGCAATCGACGCAATCGCCGCCGGGCAGGCCCTTCAGCCTCAGCGCCTCAGTCTTCTTGAACGAGCCGCGTGGCTCGCCGCGGTCGTAGCGATAGGTGACGTTGAGGGCGTATTCGTCGGTGAGCGCCGCCTGGATGCGCGGCCACGGGCACATATAGGTGCAGACCTGCTCGCGCATGTGGCCGGCGAGCACATAGGTGGTGGCGGTGAGGATGCCGATCCAGACATAGGCGAGCGCCGGCGCCTCGCCCTTGATCAGTTGCATCACCAACGTCGGCGCGTCGGCAAAATAGAGCACCCAGGCGCCGCCGGTCCACCAGGCGACCATCAGCCAGAGCACATGCTTGGCCGCGGCCTCGAAGGCGCGCCGGCTGCGCGAGGCGGTCTTCAGCTTCTCGCGGCGCTGGCGCGGATCGCCCTCGACCAGCCGCTCGATGGTCTGGAACAGGTCGGTCCACACCGTCTGCGGGCAGAGATAGCCGCACCACACCCGGCCGGCCACCGCGTTCATCAGGAACAGCACCAGCGCGGCGAGGATCAGGAGCCCGGTGAGGTAGTAGATCTCCTGCGGCCAGATCTCGATGAAGAAGAAGTAGAAGCGGCTATTGGGAAAGTCGACCAGCACCGCCTGCGAGGGCGCGTCCGGCCCGCGATGCCAGCGCACGAAGGGCAGCAGGTAGTAAATGCCGAGCGTGACGACGAGCAGCGTCCACTTGATGCGCCGGAAGGTGCCGCGAACCGCAATCGGGTAGATCTTGCGCCGCGCCTCGTAGAGCGGGGCGTCGTCGTCCGCCGGCGGGACAGCCTGCGGCGCGGCGGCGCGAATGAGATTGACGGTAGCCATGTTCGTTTCCCGGCAGGCAGCGACGCTGGCGCGCCGCCGCTCCTCTTGTACCGGCCCCGTCCTCGCTTTTGATCCGGGCGATGACGGGCGGGAAAATGCTTATGCGGCGGGATGTCGCCGGGACGTCCCATCGCGTTCGCGGAGCGCGAGGAAGCCCGCCAGAACTGCCGCTGACGGGCGACGAGGCTCCCTCTCCCATTGGGGAGAGGGATGGGGTGAGGGGGCCTCCCGGCTTTCCAACCGCGTAGCCCCTCACCGACCCGCTGCGCGGGCCACCTCTCCCCGACGAGGAGAGGATAAGGAAAGAGGAGGGAGAGGACGCGTGAAGGAAGCCCCCCTATTGCCCGCCGCCCAGCGTGTGGACGTAGACGGTGAGCGCCTTGAGCGTGCCGTCGTCGAGGCGCCCCTTCCAGGCCGGCATCAGGCCGGCGCGGCCGTTGCTGATGGTCTGGATGAGGGTGGCGCGGTCGGAACCGTAGAGCCAGATCGGGTCGGCGAGGTTGGGCGCGCCGAGTTCCGGATTGCCCTTGCCCTCGGGACCATGGCAGGCGGCGCAATTGGCGGCGAACACCGCCTGCCCCTTATCGACCTGCGCGTCCGCCGCCGGCGGCAGGCCGGCGAGGTGGCGCACATAATCGGCGGCGGCGACGATGTCGGCGCGCGGAAGCATGCCGTCGCGACCGAAGGCCGGCATGTCGCCGACATGCGCGTCGGGATCGGCCGAGCGGGCGCCGTGCTGGATGGTGGCGTGGATCTGCTCCAGCGTGCCGCCCCACAGCCAGTCGTCATCGTTCAGGTTCGGATAGCCCTTCGTCCCGGCGGCACCACTACCATGGCAGGGCGCGCAATTGTCGCCGAAGGCGGCGCGGCCCTGGGCGCGGGCGAAGGCGAGCAGCTCGGGATTCTGCTCGATCTCCGGCAGGCTGGCGGCGGCCAGCTTGTCGGCGAACACCGCGCGCTGCGCCCGCAGCTGGGCGAGGTCGGTCTGGATGGCGTCGCGCGACTTCCACCCCAGCACGCCATAGGTGTAGCCGGTCACCAGCGGCCAGGCCGGGAACAGCAGCCAGTAGACCACCGCCCACAGGATGCAGGCGTAGAAGGTCCACAGCCACCAGCGCGGCAGCGGGTTGTTGAGCTCGCGGATCCCGTCCCATTCATGGCCGGTGGTGGAGACGCCGCTATGGGCGTCTATCTCGTGGCGATGCGTATCGGCCATGATCAGTCCTCGCTGAGAGGCAGGCGGGCGGCCGCGTCGAACTCCTGCCCGCGCCGGGGCGACAGCGCATAGGCGAGCACGCAGGCGAACAGCGCGACGAAGTAGAGAAGACCCCAGGTCTGGGCGAAGGCGGCGAGCGCGCTATAGGTCTCGTTCATGTGCGGGGCCTCACCTGATGTTGGCCTTGTCGTCGTACAGCCGGAAGTCGACCATGGTGCCGAGCGCCTGCAGATAGGCGATCAGCGCGTCGGCCTCGGAGACGAAGGCGGGGTTGCCGTCGAAGTCGCGGATCTGCGCGCCGGGATAGCGGGCCTGAAGGGCGTCGGCGTCCGCGGCATCGGTGGTCGCCTGGGTGCGCAGGTCGGCCTGCGCCGCGGCGATCATCTCCTCGGTGTAGGGCACGCCATAGAGGGCGTTGACCTTCATGTCCTGGCCGATGTCGGCGGCTTCCAGCCGGTCCTGCGCCAGGAACGGATAGCCGGGCATGATCGAGCCGGGCACCACCGAGCGCGGGTCGGCGAGGTGCTGGCGCTGCCACTCGTCCGAATACTTGCCGCCGACGCGGGCGAGGTCCGGTCCGGTGCGCTTGGAGCCCCACTGGAATGGGCGATCATACATGCTCTCGGCCGCCAGCGAGTAGTGGCCGTAGCGCTCCACCTCGTCGCGCAGCGGGCGGATCATCTGCGAGTGGCAGTTGTAGCAGCCCTCGCGGACATAGATGTTGCGGCCGGCAAGCTCTAGCGGCGTCCAGGGACGCACGCCGGAGACCTTCTCGATGGTGCTCTTCAGGTAGAACAGCGGCACGATCTCGACGAGGCCGCCGACGGAGATCACCAAGAGGATGCCGATAACCAGCCAGATCGAGTTCTTCTCGAAGAAGGCATGCTTCTGCCAGAGCGACTTGCGGGGGGCGGGCGTGGTTGCGGTTGTCATGATGCGCGCTCCTCACTCGGCCGGCAGCAGGGCGGGATTCTGGGCGGGAGAGACCGCGGCCTCGACGTCCGGCGAGCGCACGGTCATCCACAGGTTGAAGGCCATGATCAGAGCGCCGAGCAGGAATAGCACGCCGCCGATCGCCCGGATCACATAGAAGGGGTGCATCGCCTCGACGGTCTCGATGAAGGAATATTCGAGGAAGCCGAGCGAGGTGTAGGCGCGCCACATCAGGCCCTGCAGGATGCCCGCCACCCACATCGCCGAGATGTAGAAGACGATGCCGAGCGTCGAGATCCAGAAGTGCCAGTTGACCAGCTTCAGAGAATAGAGCTGGCGCCGGTTCCACAGCCACGGCACCAGGCAGTAGATGGCGCCGAAGGAGACGTAGGCGACCCAGCCCAGCGCGCCGGAATGCACGTGACCGATGGTCCAGTCAGTGTAGTGGCTGAGCGAGTTGACCGACTTCACCGACATCATCGGCCCTTCGAAGGTCGACATGCCGTAGAAGGCCACCGAGACGACCAGCATGCGCAGCACCGGGTCGGTGCGCAGCTTGTCCCAGGCGCCGGACAGCGTCATCAGCCCGTTGATCATGCCGCCCCAGCTCGGCATCCACAGGATGATCGAGAAGGTCATGCCCAGCGTCTGCGCCCAGTCGGGCAGCGCGGTGTAGTGCAGGTGATGCGGGCCGGCCCAGATGTAGATGAAGATCAGCGCCCAGAAATGCACGATCGACAGCCGGTAGGAATAGACCGGCCGCTCCGCCCGCTTGGGGATGAAGTAGTACATGATGGCGAGGAAGCCGGCGGTGAGGAAGAAGCCCACCGCGTTGTGGCCGTACCACCACTGCACCATCGCATCCTGCACGCCCGACCAGACGATGTAGGACTTCGGCGAATAGATCGACACCGGCACGGCGGCGTTGTTGCCGAGATGCAGCACCGCGATGGTGACGATGAAGGCGAGGTAGAACCAGTTCGCCACATAGATGTGCGGCTCGCGCCGGCGCCAGATGGTGCCGAGGAAGACCAGGAGATAGGTCACCCACACCACGGTCAGCCACAGGTCGGCATACCATTCCGGCTCGGCGTATTCCTTGCCCTGGGTGATGCCGAGCAGGTAGCCCGTGCCGGCCACCACGATGAAGAAATTGTAGCCGAGCACGACGAACCACGGCGCGAGATAGCCGACCAGCCGGGCATGGCAGGTGCGCTGCACCACGTAGAACGAGGTGCCGATCAGCACGTTGCCGCCGAAGGCGAAGATCACCGCCGAGGTGTGCAGCGGCCGCAGCCGGCCGAAGGCGGTCCAGGGCAGGTCGAAATTCAGCGCCGGGAAGGCGAGCTGGAAGGCGATGATCACCCCGACCAGGAAGCCGGCGATGCCCCAGAACACCGCCGCCACCGTGGCGAACTTCACCGGGCCGACATTGTAGTTGGGCCGGCCGTCGATCTCGCGCGCCGGCAGTGCCGCCGGCCGCTCGACATGATGGTTGATGATCACGAAGACGGCGGCGATGCTGGCCAGTGCGGTCAGATAGGCATGAAAGGCATAGGCTGCCGTTTCCGCTCCCGAGGCCACCGTGAGCGAGGACAGGGCCAGCAGCACGAAGGTCGCCGCCAGCCCGCCCTCGCCGAAGGTGAGGCTCTTCTGAATTTGCCGGGGCACCCCGACGGGATCCGGCGCCGCGCCCATTGCCGCTTGTGGCATGAAACCCTCCACCGCCCGGCGCCGAAGCGGCGCAGGCGTCTTCCACAGTCCGGCCGGACCATCGGGGCGGAGGCGCAAGGCAGCCTTGATTCACATCAACTCTAAGGAACATCACGGACCCGTGCGCCGGGCGGCGGAATGACGCGGTATTGCCTCGCCGCCCCCCGGCGCTTAGACAGGCCACGTCTTGCCGGGCGGGCGAGAAGCGCGGGGACCCGCTCCCGGACGGGCTCCCTCCGCCGGGCACGAGGTGGAAAAGGACTGAGCATGATCCGCTTCCTGCTGCGCTTCCTCGGCCTGTGGCTGCTCGCCGGCGGCTTCGTGGCGCTGGTGCTGGACGGCACCCGCTCCATCGCCTCCTCGCGCGTGCTGTTCACGCCGCTCGGCGACGCCTGGGCGGCGGTGAGCGCGACCGGGCTGGGGCGAGCGCTCGACGCCGAACTGCCGGCCGCCGGCTGGCAGAGCCTGGCGACGCCGCTGATGCAGGCGCCGCTGGCGGCGGTGCTGGTGGCGATCGGCCTTGTGCTGATCTTCATCGGGCGCAAACGCGCCTGAAGCCCCCTCGCAATCGCGCCGGCCAATCCCCATATTGGCGAGCGGAAAAGCGAGGGACGACAACATGTTCTTCTTCAAGAAATCGCTGGAACTGCCCACCCCGTCCGAGGCGCTGCCGGGACGGGCGAGCCCGCTGCCGACGGCCGCGACGCATTTCGTCAACGGCCATGCGCTCAAGGGCCCCTATCCGGAAGGGCTGGAGACCGCCATCTTCGCGCTGGGCTGCTTCTGGGGCGCCGAGCGCAAGTTCTGGCAGACGCCGGGCGTGTGGGTGAGCGCGGTCGGCTACATCAACGGGCCGACGCTCAATCCTACCTATGACGAGGTCTGCTCGGGCCGCACCGGCCACACCGAGGCGGTTCTGGTGGTCTTCGACCCCAAGGTGGTGAGCTACGAGGAACTGCTCAAGCTGTTCTGGGAATCGCACAACCCCACCCAGGGCATGCAGCAGGGCAACGATATCGGCACGCAGTACCGCTCCGGCATCTACACGCTGTCGCCCGCGCAGCAGCAGGCGGCGGAGGCAAGCCGGGCCACCTATGACGCCGCGTTGAAGGCGCAGGGCTACGATCCCATCACCACCGAGATCGTGCCGGCGCCGGAATTCTACTTCGCCGAGACCTATCACCAGCAATACCTCGCCAAGAACCCGAGCGGCTATTGCGGCCTTGGAGGCACCGGTGTCTCCTGCCCGATCGGCACCGGCGTCGGCGCCTGAGATCGCTCCTTTCCTGTGAATGAACGCGACGGCCGGGAGAGTTCTCGGCCGTTGTCGTTTCGGCGGCCCCGCTCATGACCTGGACACCTGCCGGCGCGGGGGCTTCCGCCCGCCGCAACGTGCGACACCGTCCCCGATCCGCCGCTGCCCCCTTGAACCTCCCGCCGCGTCATGCCACCCCTCTTCGCATCTGCGAGAAGGCGGCGCCGGCGAGCGGCGCCGGACACGGGCCAGACGGAGAACGAGCCGGACATGGAAAAACTGATCGAACGCTTCATCTTCGTCAGCCGCTGGATCATGGCGCCGTTCTATATCGGCCTCGTCATCGCGCTGGCGGTGCTGCTGTACAAGTTCGGCATCGAGCTCTGGCACTTCGTCAGCCATGCCAACGGCTTCGACGAGAACGACACCATTCTCGGCATCCTCGCGCTGATCGACCTCACCTTCACCGGCAGCCTGGTGATCATCGTCATCTTCTCCGGCTATGAGAACTTCGTCTCCAAGATCGACGCCGAGGGCCATGCCGACTGGCCGGAATGGATGACCAAGGTCGACTTCGCCGGGCTGAAGCAGAAGCTGCTCGCCTCCATCGTCGCCATTTCGGCGATCGCGCTCTTGAAGGCGTTCATGAATCTCGACCGGGGCGTCGACGAGAAGCAGCTGACCTGGCTAGTCATCATCCATGTGGTGTTCGTGGTCTCCGGCGTGGTGCTGGCCTGGACCGACAGGCTGTCCGAAAAGAACCACTGAACGTCGTCCATCCGCGCCGCGTCCGGCGTTCACCGCCGGCGGCGCCGTGGTATAATGACGGTTTACCGCGCAGCCACGCTGCGCCCCGACGCCGATACGAGACATCCTATGGCCGACCCCACGGGCGATTCCCCCTCCCCGCGCCGCCCCGCCGAGCAGAGCGGCGGGCGCATGGCGCCGCTCGCCCGGCTGCCGGTGTTCTTCGCGCTGGAAGGCCGGCGGGTGGTGCTGGCCGGCGGCTCCGATGCCGCCGCCTGGAAGGCCGAGCTGATCGTCGCCACCGGGGCGCAGCTCGACATCTACGCCGCTGACACCTCCCCCGCCCTCGCCGCCCTCGCCGACGAGGCCGGCGGGCGCATCGCGCTGCACCCGCGCGACTGGGCCCCGGCGGATCTCGCCGGCGCCGCCCTCGCCATCGGCGCCATCGAGGACGACAGCGAGGGCGAGCGCTTCGCGCAGGCGGCGCGGGCCGCCGGCGTGCCGGTGAACGTGGTGGACAAGCCGGCCTTCTGCGACTTCGCCTTCGGCGCCATCGTCAACCGCTCGCCGCTGGTGGTCGGCATTTCCACCGACGGCGCCGCCCCGGTGTTCGGCCAGGCGGTGCGGGCGAAAATCGAATCGGTGATCCCGCAAGGCTTCCGCCACTGGGCCGAGGCGGCACGGGTCTGGAGGCCCTTCGTCGCCGCGCTCGGGCTCGGCCATCACGGGCGGCGGCGCTTCTGGGAACGCTTCACCCGCCACGCGCTGGAAACCCCCGACGCCGCCCCGGACGATGCGCTACGCGACGTGCTGCTGGCGCGCTCGCGCGCCGAGCGCGACGAGGAGGGACGCGGCTCCATCGCGCTGGTCGGCGCCGGGCCGGGCGACCCGGAGCTGCTGACGCTGAAGGCGGTGCGGGTGCTGCAGGCCGCCGACGTGGTGCTCTATGACGATCTCGTCGCGCCGGCGGTGCTCGACGTCGCCCGGCGTGAGGCGAAGAAGACGCTGGTCGGCAAGTCCGGCTACCGGCCCTCCTGCAAGCAGGACGACATCAACGCGCTGATGGTGTCGCTGGCGAAACAGGGCAAGCGGGTGGTGCGGCTGAAGGGCGGCGACCCGATGGTGTTCGGCCGCGCCGGCGAGGAGATCTCCGCCGCCCGCGCCGCCGGCCTGCCGATCGAGGTGGTGCCGGGCATCTCCGCCGCGCAGGGCGCCGCCAGCCGGGTGGCGGTGTCGCTGACCCATCGCGACCATGCGCGCCGGCTGCAATTCATCACCGCCCATGCCCGCGACGGCAAGCTGCCTGTTGACCTCGACTGGACGGCGCTCGCCGACAAGGCGGCGACCACGGTGGTCTACATGCCCCAGCGCACCTGGGGCGAGCTCGCCGGAAAGGCGATGGCCGCCGGCCTCGATCCGCATACCCCCGCCCTCGCCGTGTTCTCCGCCACCCGTCCGGAGGAATTCCGGGTGGCGGCGACCGTCTCGACGCTCAAGGATAAGCTCGCGATGGCACTGGCGGATAAGTTCGGCGCCGCCTCGCCGGGACCCTGCCTGATCCTGTTCGGCTTCGCCATCGGCGAGGCGGAGGATTTCGCCGCTGCACGAATGGCGGAACTCGGCACCGACCGGGCGGCGCGAGGCTGAATCTCGAGCACTTTCTTGTCGATCAGGCGATTCCACCCGATCGGAAAGGCTCTAGCCCAGCCGCGCCTCCAGCTTCTCGAACAGCGGGTTCTCGGCGGCGAACACATAGTCGAGCGGGCCGACCGAGACGCTCGACGCCCCCTTCTCGCGCAGGAACACCGCAAGGCCATGCAGCGTGTCCGGCGGGCAGTGCAGCGTCACCATGCCCGACGAGGTCGGCGCACCGAACGGCGCCACCGCCCGGAAGCGCTCGACCGCTTCAGTGACGATGGCGGTGTCGCAGGCGGAAAACCGGGTCTTCACCTCGCGCATGGTGGCGGCACGCTTGGCTGCCGTCACCCGATCGAACAGCGCGCGGGCCGCCGCGCGGGCTCCCGCCGTCCACGGCGCGTTCAGCGAGGCGACGAGATTGGCCTCCGAGCGCAGCATCACGCCGTCGTCAATCACCTTCAGCGCATTGGCCGCCAGCGTGCCGCCGGTGGTGGTGATGTCGACGATCAGCTCCGCCGTACCGGCCGCCGGGGTGCCCTCGGTGGCGCCCAAGCTCTCGACGATGCGGTAGTCGACGATGCCGTGGCGGGCGAAGAAGCCACGGGTGAGATTGAGATATTTGGTCGCCACCCGCATGCGGCGGCCGCGCGAGGCATGGAAATGCGTCGCGACGTCGTCGAGGTCGCGCATGGTGCGCACGTCGATCCAGGCCTGCGGCACCGCCACAACGACATTGGCGTGACCGAAGCCGAGGCCCTCGACCAGCAGCACCTTGGAATCGGCGTCGGGGATGTTCTCCCGCACCAGATCCTCGCCGGTGACGCCGAGATGCACCGCACCGGCGGCGAGCTGCGCGGCGATCTCCGAGGCCGAGAGGAAGGCGACTTCCACGCCCTCGACGCCGGTGAGAGTGCCGCGATAGTCGCGGGCGCCACGCGACTGTGCGAGCGTCATGCCGGCGCGGCCGAAGAAGGCCGAGGCGTTCTCCTGCAGGCGGCCCTTGGAGGGGACGGCGACGATGAGCGAGGAATGTTGCAAAGCGCTCATGACCGCGCCTCCAGCGCATCGAGCCGGCCGAGCCAGACGGCGAAGCCGACCGCCGGCACCGGGGTGGGTGCGCCGAGCCGGGACAGCAGACCGTCATAGCGGCCGCCGGCGACCAGCGGGGTGTCGCCGCCATTCTCGTGCAGCTCGAACACCATGCCGGTGTAATAGTCGAGCGGACGGCCGAAGGCGGCGGCGAAATGCAGCCGCTCGATCTCCACGCCCTGGGCGGCGAGGAAATTGGTGCGGGTCTCGAAGGCGTCGAGCGGCGCGGCGAGGTCGAGCCCGGCGTCGGCGGCCAGCGCCCTGAGTGCACGGGCGGCGGCATCCGGCTCGCCGGCAACGGCGAGATAGCGTTCCAGCACCGCCACCTTCTCTGGCGGCAGGCCCTCGGCATCGCCGGAGGCGGCCTGCTCGAGGAAGCGCTCGGCGATCTCCGACACCGAGCGGCCGGCGACCGTCGAGATGCCGGCGATCGAGATGAGGTCGGTGACGAGGGCGTGCGCGGCCGCCTTGTCCGAACCGGCCAGCGCCTTGAGCACTCCGGCATGGGCGGCGACCCCGCCGCCGGCCGGGCGCTCGCGCAGCATGGCGAGATCGGCGCCGAGGTCGCCGGAGCGGGCGAAGTCTTTCACCAGGCGCCGCCGCCAGCCGGGCGGCAGGTCGAGCGCGTCGAGCAGGGCGGCGAACAGGCCGGCGTCGCCGAGGCGGACATTCGGCTCGGTGACGCCCCACAGCGCGGCGGTCTCGAGGCCGAGCGCCAGCAATTCGGCATCCGCCGCCTCGCGGTCCGGCCGGCCGAAGGATTCGACGCCGGCCTGCAGGAACTCGCCATTATCCGCATCCGAGCGGAACACCGGGCCGAGATAGGAGAAGTCGCGCGGCTGCGAGGCGCCGTCGGCGATATAGAGCCGGCACACCGGCAGGGTGATGTCCGGGCGCAGGCAGAGCTCGCTGCCATCCTCGGCGACGGTGACGAACATGGTGCGGCGCATCGCCTCGCCGGAGAGGTCGAGGAAGGCGTCGGCCGGCTGCAGCACCGGCGGGTCGACACGCCCATAGCCGGCGCGGTCATAGAGCGCGAGCAGCTCCTCGGCATGGATCGGGGCGGCGGTCATGATCTCGTCTCTGGCATGCGCGCCGGCCCGGAAGGAGGCTCCCCGGCCGGCATCGGGTCCGCGGCTTCTAGCAAAGCGGGCCCGCCGGGTCCATGCACGGCGCGTGACATGGTTGCCGGAAGGGTGCGGCGGATACGCCGAAGGCTCCGCGCCGCGAGCGGCCGGAGGTCTGGGCGGGCGCCTCACCCCGCACCCCAGGGGCATGCGGGACCGTGTTTTCCCTTGCGCCCGAAGGGCGCGCGGGACGCCGGGCCGGATCCCTCCGGCGGTCGCCTGCACCGAGGTTTGAAAGGTGGTGCAAGCCTTTAGTCAACCAACCGAAACCCCGAACCCGGCGTCCCGCACGCGGTGTTTTGTGGCTTGCTCTCCATGGCCCCCGGAGGACTTGGGCCTTGCTATCCTCCGCTGTGCGGTGCGTCGCGCCCCGAAAGACGCTTCTCCGCGTGACCGGCGGAACGGCCGGCCGGGAACACAGAGCTTGGGCCGTCCGGCACGCGGTGCGTTATTCCGCGCGCAGAACCACCGCACCCCGCCCGCGCGATCGGTCGCTCCGGTTGCGCCCCTTCATCGAGCGAGGTGGGGGAAGGATACGGCCGGCGGTGGAGGGTGCGGATAAGTTTTTGCGCGGGACGACGACCGGCCGAGCCGGCGCTCAGGGAACGGTGATCACCAGCTTGCCGGCGACATGGCCGCGGGCGCTGACCTCATGAGCCTCCGCCGTGCGTGCGAACGGGAACAGCCGGTCGATATTCACGCGCAGATGGCCGCCGGCCCACAGCCGCACCGCTTCAGTGAGCACGCGGTCCGGCTCACGCGGCGGCCCGGCGGAAAACCGCGCGCCGTAGTGGGAGGCTGAGAAATCCGCGACGGAGACGACGCGGGACGCCGCGCCGACGATGTCGATCAGCTCGGGAAGGATACCCGATCCGGCGACATCCAGCGCCGCATCGATGCCCTGCGGGGCAAGGACGTGCACCCGCTCCTTCAGGCCGGGCCCATAGGTCGTCGGGGTCGCGCCGAGGTCGCGCAGATAGTCCTGATTGCGCTCCCCGGCGGTGCCGACCACCGCGATGCCGCGCGAGCGGGCGATCTGCACGACTGCCGAACCGATGCCGCCGGACGCGCCGCTGACCAGCAGCGTCTGCCCGCGCTCCACCCCGAGATCGCCGAGGCTGCGCAGCGCCGTCTCGACGATCACCGACAGACCGCCGGCGACCGCGAAGGACATCGCGTCCGGCTTGCGGACCCAGTTGGTGAGGATGGCCTGCTCGGCGACGGTGCCCCGGCCCATGCCGAACACGGCCTCGCCGACCGCGACATTCGACACGCCGGGGCCGACATCGTCGACGATGCCGGACGCCTCGACGCCGACGCCGGCGGGAAACGCCACCGGGTCGACATCACGGTAGAGGCCGACGCGACGCTTCCAGTCGGACGGATTGACGCCGGTGGCGCGGACGGCGATCCGCACCTCGCCCGGACCGGGACGCGGCGGCTCGATATCAACGACCCGAAGCACCTCCGGGCCGCCATATTCCGTGAACTGGACCGCCTTCATGGGCGAAGCGCCCTCAGCCCAGCGCGGCGCCGTGCGGCACGCCGTGATGGTCGAGTAGCTCGCGCACCTTGGCGACCAGCTCGGCCTCGTCGCAGGCGAACTGCGCCGGGCGGGAGGAGCGCCACTCGGCATTGTCGGTGATCGCGGCCGCCGCCTTGGCGCCCTCGATCAGGTCCTTGATCTGTACCTGACCATTTGCCCGCTCGTCCGAGCCCTGGATGACCACGCAGGGCGCGTTGCGGCGATCGGCATATTTGAACTGGTTGCCGAGGTTCTTCGGGTTGCCGAGATACATTTCGGCGCGGATGCCGGCGCTCCGCAGCGTGGCGACGAGGCCCATGTAATGCGCAGTCTGGTCGCGATCCATCACCACCACGACCACCGGGCCGTACTCCGGCGCGGCGTCGGCGGTCTTGAGGTAGCTCAGCGCCGATGCGAGGCGGGAGACACCGATGGAGAAGCCGGTGGCCGGCACCGGCTCGGAGCGGAAGCGGCCGACGAGGCCGTCATAGCGCCCGCCGCCGCCCACCGAGCCGAAGCGCACCGGGCGGCCCTTCTCGTCCTTCACCTCGAAGGTCAGCTCGGCCTCGAAGACCGGGCCGGTGTAATATTCGAGGCCGCGTACGACGGACGGGTCGATCTTCACGCGGCCCTCATAGCCGGCAGCCTTCACCAGCGCATCGATCTCGGCGAGCTCGGCGAGGCCGGCGGCATAGGTCTCGTTAGCCGGCTTCTCATAGGCGGCCTGCTTGTCGAGCAGCGACAGCACGACGGAGGCCTGCGCCGCGTCCAGCCCTGCGCCCTTGGTGAAATCGCCGCTCTTGGCGGCCGGGTTTTCCCAGCGGCCCTCGCCGAGCAGGTCGCGCACGCCCTCGATGCCGACCTTGTCGAACTTGTCGATGGCGCGCAGCACGGTGAGCCGGCGGCCGGCATTGTCCTCGCCGCCGAGGCCGATGGCTTCCAGCACGCCGTCGAGCACCTTGCGATTGTTGACCTTGATCACATAGTCGCCGCGCGCGATGCCCAGCGCCTCAAGGGTGTCGGCGGCCATCATGCAGATCTCGGCATCGGCGGCCACCGTGGGGGCGCCCACCGTGTCGGCGTCGAACTGCATGAACTGGCGGAAGCGGCCGGGGCCGGGCTTCTCGTTGCGGAACACCCAGCCGGCGCGGTAGCTGCGGAACGGCTTGGCGAGGCGGTCGAAATTCTCCGCGACATGGCGGGCGAGCGGCGCGGTGAGGTCGTAGCGCAGGCTCAGCCACTGCTCGTCGTCGTCCTGGAAGGAGAACACGCCCTCGTTCGGGCGGTCCTGGTCGGGCAGGAACTTGCCGAGCGCGTCGGTGTACTCGATGAACGGCGTCTCCAGCGCCTCGAAGCCGTAGAGCTCGTAGACCTTGCGGATGGTCTCGAGCATGGCGCGGGTGGAGCCGAGCTCGGCCGGGCCGCGATCGGCGAGGCCGCGCGGCATGCGCGCCTTGAGCTTGGTGGGTTTGTCCTTGGCCATGATGGGGCGCCGTCTTCCTGAAACTGTGCTTGCGCGCGGTTTAGAGGATGGGCGGCGCGGCGGCAATGGTGGGGTGCGCCACGGCACGGGTCTGGCGTAGGGCTGTGCGGGTCCCGCGCTCCATTGGGCGACGCCGGTGGAGCCGTGCCGCTTCCCCTCCCCATTGGATGACGGCTGCAGGAGAAGGATGCCCCCTCGCCCCATTCGGGAGAGGACCGCGGTGAGCGGCCTTCGACGCTTCCCAATCGCGAGAGACCCTCACCGACCCGCTGCGCGGGCCACCTCCCCCCAACGGGGAGAGGGTAAGAAAGGGGGCATCCTCCTCGGGGATACGGCGCGGCCGCCAGGCGCGCCGCGCTCACGCTCAGGAACGCATCCGCCGCGAGGCGAGCGGCTTCGTCTCGCTCAGGGGCGAAGCCCCGCCGCGAGGCGGGTCGCTCTCGTTTACGGACGAAGCCCCGCCGCGAGACGGGCTTCTATGGCCTCCAGCACCGGCGGCAGCTCGGCGATGGTGTCGACGACGAAATGCGCGCCGGCGCCGAACAGCTTCGCCGAGGCGCGGGTGCGCAGGGCGGCCCGTTCGTCGGGCGCGAGATTGGCCAGTTCGTCCTTCGACAGGCCGGCGGCGTTGCCGGACAGAGCGAGGCCGACCGTCCAGGTGCCGGCGGCGAGGCCCTCGGCGATGCCGGGCTCGGTGTCGTCGATCTTCACGCAGTCCTGCGGCGGCCACACGCCGAGATCGGCGAAGGTGCGGTACATCATCAACGGGCTCGGCCGCCCGGCGGCGAGGTCGCCGGCGCACACCACATTGTCCGGTGCGTAGCCGGCCTCGGCGGCGAGCGGCATCAGCTTTTCCATGATCGGCCTTGTGTAGCCGGTGGTGGAGCCGATCTTGAGGCCGCGGGCGCGGGCGCTCGCCACCACGTCGAGCAGGCCGGGGATAAGGTCGGCATGGCGCGGGATCACCTCGACGTTCAGCGGCTCGAAGATGGCGAGCACGCGGTCGACATCGGCCTCGGTCGGCGCGGCGCCGTAGAGCGCGTGCCAGCGCTGCGACACCGCCGGGGAATAGATCAGCGTTGCCACATGGTCGCGCTTGGGCAGGCCCATCGGGCCGCGCGCCTCCTCGATGGTGAGCGGGATGCCCACCTGCGCGAACGCCTCGACGAAGGCGCCCATCGGCGCGCGCGAGCCGAAATCCACCGCCGTGCCGGCCCAGTCGAGAATGAGTGCCTTCAGCGCCATGAAATCCCCCCGTTGAAAGAACCGCTGCGAAAAATCTCAGTCGAACAGCTCGGCCACCGCCTCCTCGGCGATGGCAAAGCCGGTGGAGGCGCCGGTGCCGCTGGTCACCACCACCAGGCGGATCGCCGGATCCGGCCGGTCGATGAAGGCGAGACGGTCGGGCGCCGAGGCGTAGGTGCCGGTCCAGCGCTCGACGATGCCGGACGGGCGGCGGCCGAACACCGCCTCATATTCGTCGAGGATGAGATCGTCGACATGCTCGGGCGCGAAGGGATCCGGCGTCGCCGCGTAATGGTGGCTGTCGCCGACCACCAGCGAGCCATCGGCCGACTGCACCACGATGAGGTGGATGCCATTGTCGAGGAGTTCGCCCTGCTCGGCCCGCAGCCGGGCCTTCAGCGGTTCGGCCTCGGGCAGCTCGGAATAGCCGAGGTAGCGGCCGAGCGAGAGGTCGCTCATGACGGAGCCCGGCAGCGTGCCCAGCGCCGGATCGGCGACGCGCAGCATGTGCAGCTTGCAGCGGGTGAGGCCATAGGCCTCGAAGCGCTCCGGCAGCAGGGTTCGGAAATCGTCGCCGGGAGCGACGACAATGCGGGCGGCCTCAATGGTTCCGGTGGCGGTGTGCACCCGGCCGGGCTCGACGCCGGTGACGGCGGTGGAGCGGTGGAAGGTGACGCCCTTGGCCTCCTCGAGCCAGCGGGCGAGCTTCGGGATCGCCTGGCGCGATTCCACCCGCATGTCGTGCGGGCTCCACAGCGCCGCGAGTTGCTGCGCGTCGAGCGCCGGCAGCCTCGCGCGGGCCTCGTCGCCGGAGAGCAGCGCACAGCCCTCGCCCATCTCGGTGGCGAGGAAGGCTTCCAGCACCGCCTCCGCCTCCGGCCGGCGCACACTGACCAGCAGGCCGCGATGCACCACCTCGATGCCGGCCTGCGGCGCCACCTCGGCCCAAATGTCGCGCGAGCGCATGGCGCGGCGCCAGCATTCGCCGCGCTGCTGGCCGGTGACGGTGACGAAGCCGAAATTGCGGATGGAGGCGCCGTTGGCCTGGGCGTCGCGGTCGATCACCACCACCTTGAGGCCGCGGCGGACGGCGGCGAGCGCATGGCCGAGGCCGACGACACCCGCGCCGACGACGGCAAGATCGAAAGCCTGCGACATGAATGGATTCCGGCGCGTTGAACGACGTCGCCTTGCTTAGCCTGTCGACGGCCCCGACGCCACGCGACGTTTGGCCCGTGACGCCACGTCAGGGCGCCGATGTCCCCAGCCCGATGGCGGCGAGATCGGCGCCGACCTGCTTGGCCACATGCGGGGCGGGGAAGAAGCGCGCCAGCATGCCGGCCGTATCGGTCTTCCAGGCCGGCACCAGCGCCACCAGCCGGTCGAGGTCGGCGCGGGCGGCGGCGGTGTCGCCGGCGAGATGAGTGGCGAGGGCGCGGGCGAGCAGGCCCGGCGCATAGACCTCGCCCATCAGCCGGTCGGCGGCGGCGGCGGCACCGGCGGCATCGCCGCGCAGATAGGCGGCGATCACCCGGAAATAATCCACCGAGGGCGGCATGGCCGGCGCCGCCTTGAGCGCGCCCGCCAGCATCGCCTCGCCGCGATCGAGCTCACCGAAAGTGACCAGCCGGCCGCCATAGGTGGCCAGCGTGTCGACGTCATAGGGATTGAGCTGCAGCGCAATGTCGCCCTGCGCCAGCGCCGAGCCGCGCTCGCCGCGATAGGCGTGCACGTCCAGCGCGACACGGCGGAAGAAGCCGCTGGTCGGCGACAATTCGATCGCCTGCTCGGCGCTCGCCAGTGCCCGGTTGACCGCCGGCGGGTCCGGGCGCGGATTGGCGCCGTTGCGGACCTCGTCGAGATAGAGCTCGGCGAGCAGCGCGTAGCCGAGCGCGAAGGTGTTGTCCGCCGCCACCGCCTTTTCCAGGCAGGCGCGCGCGGCGGCGTGGTCGGCCGGCAGGTAGCTGCGCCAGTAATCATAGGTCAGCAGCACGCAGCCATAGGGGCCGGCCTTGGCGACGCCGCCCGACGACATGACGCGGGCGCGGGCGCGGGCCTGGATGACGCCATAGGGCTCGGCCAGCGAGGCCATGATCTCGCGCACCAGCTCGTTCTCGACCGCGGTCGGGTCCTCGGAGGGGCGCAGCGCATCGAATTCGCGCGACCAGACGATGGTGCCGTCGCACAGGTCCGACAGCCGCAGCAGCAGCGAGATCGAGCCGTCCTCGTGGCTTTCCACCAGCCCGCCCAGCGCGAAGGCCGAATGCGGCGCGGCGCCGCCGACGCCGCATTCGAGGCGCGGCCGGGCATCCGGGCTCGCCAGCACGTCGAGCAGGTCGAAGCGGGCCAGCGCATCGCGGATGCGCATCTCCAGCGCCCGCGCCGGAAACTCGCCGCCCGGCGGGCGGGCGGCCGACGACCCGGTCGCCGGCGTGCCGCCGGCGGCGGCGGCCACCGGGGTGGAGCCGGTCATGTCGAAGGCTCGCACCTCGACCATCGGAATGCCGAGCCGGTTCGAGCGCTCGATCGAACGCAGGGCGAAGCCGGGGAACAGCGCCCGCAGATTCGAGGTCTCCACCACGTCCACCGCCATCATGATGGCGGTGGCGAGAAGGAGAAGCACCACCAGACCGCCCACCCAGCGCCAGGGACGCAGGCCGCCAGCGCGAGGCGGCAGGGCGGCGGGAATAATGGCCGGAATGGCGGGATCGACGGCCGGGACGGCGGCATCGCCGACGGGCGCCTCCAGCGGTTCGCCGGCCGGCAAACCGGCCGATCCGCCGGCGCGACGCGGCACGAAGAGCGGCACATAGGAGCCGCGCGGAATGACGATCTCGATATCGTCGCTGGCGCCGGCCCCCGCATAATAGCGTTGCAGCGCGCGGCGCAGGCGCGTCGCTTCCACCCGCACGATGGGGTCGACCTGCGGGTCGAAGGACGGGTCGCGCCCCAGCGCCTCCACCGCGATGGTGTAGCCCTTGATCGCCTCGCGACGCCCGTCCAGCGTCGCCTCGACCACGAAGCGCAATATGGTGGACAATTGCGGCGAGGCGCGCAGCTCTTCCGCCTCCAGCACGCGGGCCAACGCCTCGCGTGCCGCCGCCGGGCCGATCTCGGCCTGCTCGGCCGCCGCCTCGGGCGATGCGCCACCGGGGCCGGGAGCCTGGTCCTCGCCCTCGGGCACATCCGTCGTGGTCGATAGGGACAGCGTATCGGACACGGAGGTTCCTTTAAGCGGGAATCATTCCCTTCGCGATCAACCCCCGGCGGGCGGAATATATGACGTTACGTGATAATGTCACGGAGACAAGTTGATGGACGCCGCACTCCCTCGGGTCAAGCACGCGGGGGTGGATATCCCGGCCGGCCAGAAGCGCCGGCGATCACATCATCGAATTTTCTCGTGAGCGGGACGGTGCCCACGCATTATACATGACCAAAATCACGGCCGATCGCAGGCCAGCTTCCGGAGCGGTTCATGTCCCTCGCCTATGATCTCGATGCCGTCGGCAACGCGGCGCCCAACGACCTCGAAGCCTTCTGGATGGGCTTCACCGCCAACCGCGCCTTCAAGGCGCGCCCGCGCATGGTCTCGCGCGCCAAGGACATGCACTACTTCACCCCCGAGGGGCGGGCGATCCTCGACGGCTCCGCCGGGCTGTGGTGCTCCAATGCCGGCCATAACCGGGATTCCATCGTCGCCGCCATCCAGAAGCAGGCGGCGGAGATGGACTTCGCCCCCACCTTCCAGTTCGGCCACCCGCTGGCCTTCAAGGCGGCGTCGCGCATCGCCGAGCTGGCGCCGGGCGACCTCGACCACGTGTTCTTCTGCAATTCCGGCTCGGAGGCCGGCGACACCGCGCTGAAGATCGCCCTCGCCTATCACGCGGTGACCGGCAAGGGCACCCGCACGAGGCTGATAGGCCGCGAGCGCGGCTATCACGGCGTCGGCTTCGGCGGCATCTCGGTCGGCGGCATCTCGCCGAACCGCCGCTTCTTCGGCGGCATGCTCACCGGCGTCGACCACCTGCCGCACACCTATGACCGCGACAAGCAGGCCTTCTCCAAGGGCGAGCCGGAGTGGGGCGCCGAGAAGGCCGACGCGCTGGAGGGCCTCGTCGCCCTGCACGACGCCCAGACCATCGCCGCCGTCATCGTCGAGCCGATGGCCGGCTCCACCGGCGGCCTGCCGGCGCCGAAGGGCTATCTCAAGCGCCTGCGCGAGATCTGCGACAAATACGGCATCCTGTTGATCTTCGACGAGGTCATCACCGGCTTCGGCCGCCTCGGCTTCCCCTTCGCCGCCGAGCGCTACGGCGTGGTGCCGGACATGATCACCTTCGCCAAGGGCGTGACCTCCGGCGCGGTGCCGATGGGTGGCGTGATCGTGCGCAAGCACATCCACGACACCTTCATGAGCGGCCCGGAACACGTCATCGAGCTGTTCCACGGCTACACCTATTCCGGCCATCCGCTGGCCTGCGCCGCCTCGCTGGCGACGCTCGACCTCTACCGCGACGAGGCGCTGTTCGAGCGCGCCCGGGCGATGGAGCCGATCTTCGCCGACGCGGTGATGAGCCTGAAGGGCAAGCCGGGCGTTCTCGACATCCGCACCGTCGGCCTGGTCGCCGCCTTCGACATGGCGCCCTCCGCCGAGGGGCCGGGCAAGCGCGGCTACCAGGCGATGGAGCACGGCTTCCACGACGAGGGCGTGATGTTCCGCGTGACCGGCGACACCATCGCGGTGAGCCCGCCGCTCATCATCAATGAAGCGCAGGTCGGCGAGCTGGTCGAGAAGATCGGCAAGACCATCGACGCCGTGATGTGAGGAACGGGGGCGGCGGCGCGAACCCGCCGCCCCGCGCGTCCCGCTATTCGCCGGCCGCGACCACCGCAGCAGCCGGCGGGTCGTCGCCAAGCGGATTGAGCAGATCGCCGCGGCCTTCGAAGGCGAACATCAGGAGATCGGATTTCGTGCCGGAGATCGCGCGCGGCAGATCGAAGCCGTCGCGCTCGAAATTGGCGTGCCGGACGTGGTCACCGCGGTCCTGCCCATCTTGAAGCGGACGCCGTCGACCAGGAAGTCGGCGCTGCCGGCATCGTCCGGGCCGCCGCCATAAAGCGAATCCAGATCCCGCGACGGCGAGCGCCCCTGCTGTAGATCGGACACCCGAACCTGATCCCCAGCCTGGCGCTCGTCCGGTCGAACGTCAGATCATGGTCGACGAACTGGCCGAGATAGGTGAACCCGGCCGGGATACGCTCGGCGAGTTCTGCTGCGCGCCCGTCACCATGGCCAGCGCCAGCTTCTTCAGCAGCGACGGCGGCAGCACGCGCCCCTTCGGGCCAAGGCGCGAGAAGTGGAACTTGCGATCGCGCGCTTCTGTCGAGGCCGGCTCGGATGTCGCGTAAACATGGATGGCGCCCCCATCTGGTCTGTCCGGCGATCTGTCGCTAAGCCTGCCGCATGATGCGTGATGTCCCCCTGCCCATCGACGACGCCCTGCCGGCGCTGACGGCGGCGCTTGCCGCCGGTACGCGCGCGGTGCTGGTCGCCCCGCCCGGCGCGGGCAAGACCACGCGGGTGCCGCTCGCCCTGCTCGACGAAGCCTGGACGTCCGGCCGCAAGATCCTCGTGCTGGAGCCGCGCCGGCTCGCCGCCCGCGCCGCCGCCGAGCGCATGGCCGCCACCCTCGGCGAACAGGCCGGGCAAACGGTGGGCTACCGGGCCCGCTTCGGCTCGAAGATCGGCCGGACGACGCGGATCGAGGTGATCACCGAGGGCATCTTCACCCGCATGATGCTCGACGATCCCGAGCTTTCCGGCGTCGCGGCGGTGCTGTTCGACGAGTTCCACGAGCGCTCGCTCGACGCCGATCTCGGCCTCGCCCTCGCCCTCGATGCGCAATCGGCGCTGCGCGAGGATTTGCGGCTCGTCGTGATGTCGGCGACGCTGGACGGGGCGCGAGTGGCAAGGCTGCTCGGTGATGCGCAGACGCCGGCCCCGGTCATCGAGAGCCTCGGGCGCGCCTTTCCGGTCGAGACGGTCTATGCGGGGCGCGATCCGCGCACGCCCATCGAGCGGCAGATGGCGGAGGCGGTGCGGCGCGCGCTGGCGCAGGAGACCGGCTCGGTACTGGCCTTCCTGCCCGGCGCGGCGGAGATCCGGCGCACCGAGAACCTGCTGCGCGAGGCGGTTTCCGACCCGGCCGTCGAGATCGCCCCGCTCTATGGCGCCCTCGATGCCCGGGCGCAGGACCGGGCGATCTCGCCGGCGCCGGCGGGCACGCGCAAGGTGGTGCTCGCTACCTCCATCGCCGAGACCAGCCTGACCATCGAGGGGGTGCGGATCGTCGTCGATAGCGGGCTGGCGCGGGTGCCGCGCTACGAGCCCGGCGTCGGCATGACCCGGCTGGAGACCGTGCGGGTGTCGCGCGCGGCGGCCGACCAGCGGCGCGGCCGCGCCGGGCGCACCGAGCCGGGAATCTGCGTCCGGCTGTGGAACGAGGCGGAAACGACAAGCCTGCCGGCCTATGCGACGCCGGAAATCCTCGCCGCCGATCTCGCCGGGCTGGTGCTCGACCTCGCTTTGTGGGGGGTAAGCGATCCCACGACGCTCGGCTTCCTCGACCCGCCGCCCGCCGCCGCGCTCAACGAGGCGCGCAGCCTGCTGCGGGCGCTCGGCGCGCTCGACTCCGACGGACAGGTCACGGCGCATGGCCGGGCGATGGCGCGACTGCCGCTGGAGCCGCGGCTGTCGCGGCTGGTGCTGGAAGGCGCGCGGCGCGGCGCCGGCGAACGGGCGGCGCGCATCGCCGCCGTGCTGTCCGAGCGCGGGCTCGGCGGCGTCGATGTCGACCTCGCCCACCGTCTCGATCTGCTCACCGCCGACCGCTCGCGGCGCGGCGAGGAGGCGCGGCGCATGGCGGCACGTTGGGCGGAGGAAGCCGGACGACTGGTGACGCGGGAAGCGGCGGTGACGCCCTCCCCCGCCGCGCTGCTCGCCCATGCCTTCCCCGACCGGCTCGCCCGTTCTCGTGGCGACGGCCGACGCTTCGTGCTGGCCAATGGGCGCGGCGGGGCGATGGACCCGGCCTCGGCGCTCGCCCGCGCGAAATTACTCGCGGTGGCGGAGATGAGCGGCAGCGCCGAGGAGGCGCGCATCCTGCTCGCCGCCGAACTCGACGAGGCGGAGATCGAGGCCGAGTTCGGCGAGGACATCACCGAGGCTGAGGAAACCAGCTTCGACGCCGCCGCCGGGGCACTGCGGGCGCGCCGGGTGCGGCGGCTCGGGGCGCTAGTGCTGTCGGAGAAGCCGGCCAGGGTCACCGCCGGCGAGGCCACCGGCCGGGCGCTGGCGCGGGCGGTGGTGGCGCGGGGCATGGCACGGCTGCCCTGGTCGGCGGCGCAGCGGCAATGGCTTGACCGGGTGCGCTTCCTCCACGCCGCCGCGCCGGACCTCTGGCCCGATCTCTCCGACACCGCGCTCGCCGCTGCCGCCGACGACTGGCTGGCGCCGCTGCTGACCGAGGCGACCAGCCTCAACGCGCTCGGCGCCGAGCTGCTCGGCCGCGCCTTACCGGGCCTGATCGACTGGGAGCTGGCGCGCCGGCTCGACGCCGAGGCGCCGACGCATTTCGAGGCGCCGACCGGCTCGCGCCTTGCCGTCGACTACGCCGCCGAGGGCGGGCCGACCATCTCGGTCCGGGTGCAGGAGCTGTTCGGGCTGGGCGAGCATCCCGCGCTCGCCGGCGGGCGGGTGCCGCTGGTGCTCGCGCTGCTCTCCCCGGCGCACCGGCCGATACAGGTGACGCGCGACCTGCCCGCCTTCTGGGCGGGATCGTGGAAGGACGTGCGCGCCGAGATGCGCGGGCGCTATCCGCGCCACCCCTGGCCGGAGGACCCCGCCAGTGCCGAGGCGACGCGGCGGGCGAAACCGCGCAGCTGAGACAGCGCGCGGCGGAGGCGCCGCGCCGTTGGGACATCCCAGGGATTGTCGCGCCCGCCGGAGACGGCCGGCGCCGGCGGCGGCTCACGGACCCGCGAGGTCGCGGACGCAAAGCATTAACCACGGAATCGGCTGGTCTTCCCCCGGGGAGCCGCCTTAAGGAGCGGTCAACACCTGCGGCGCCAAGGTGCTCCCACAATAAAATCTGTCCCAAGGCAGATATCGGCGAGATGAGCGCAAGCAGAGAGACGGCGATGAGAGAGGCAGCGGTGAGAGAGCCGGCGATGCGGGACATGTCCCAGCGTCGGCGCGCGGTGGCAGCCCGCCGGCCGCAAGGCACCGGGCTCGAATACGGGCTGATCGCCGCCGCGCTGGCGGTGGCCATCGTCACGGTGGTGGCGGGCCTCGGCGCGCGGTATGGCGAGCGGGCGTCGGCCGCCAACGCCTCGGAGATGGTGCAGACGGTGCGCTGAGCGCGCTCGAAACGTTAGAGCGGGCCTCCTGGCACGCCGGGGGGCGATACCAAAGAGGGCCGCGCGAGCGCCCATACAAGCGAGGCCGCCCGCAGGCGCCAGCCTCCCAAATCCCGACATCGACAGCCGGAATTCGCCGCCGCCGCACGCGGGGCCGGCGCCGGACGGCGTCAGGCGCCCAGCGGTGCCCGGCGACGGGGCGTGACGGCGCGCGACACCAACAGCTTGTCGATGCGCCTGCCGTCCATGTCCACCACCTCGAAGCGCCAGCCCTTGGCGGTGAAGGCGACACCCTCCTGCGGGATCGCCTTCAATTCATGCAGCGCGTAGCCCGCCGCGGTGTGGAAGCCGGAATCCTGCGGGATGCTGATGCCGAGCAGGTCGGCCAGCTCGTCGGTGGGCGTGGCGCCGGCGACGAGATAGGAGCCGTCCTCGCGCTCGACCGCGTGCGGGCTGGACACGCCGTCCTCGTCCACCATCACCGTGCCGGCGATGGCGTCGAGCAGGTCGGCCGGGGTGAGGATGCCGACCATGGTGCCGTATTCGTCGACCACCAGCGCCAGCGGCGTCTCGGCATGGCGCAGCTGCTTCATGGCGTCGAGCGCGCCGGCGGTCTCCACCAGCACCGCGCCCTGCTTGACCAGCTGGCGCGGGTCCGGGGTGATGCCCTGCAGATAGGCCTCGAGCAGGTCGCGGATGTCGATGACGCCGACCGGCTCGTCCGGTGAACCCTCGCAGGCCGGCATGCGGGTGTGCCGGGTCTCGCGGATGGTCTGGCGCACCACCTCCGGATCGTCGTTGAGGTCGATCCAGTCGATGTCGTGGCGCGGCGTCATCACCGCCCGCACCGGGCGGTCGGCGAGGCGCATGACGCCGGCGATCATCCGGCGCTCCTCCGGATCGATGACGCCGGCGGTCTCGGCCTCGGCGACGATGGCGCGGATTTCCTCGTCGGTGACGTTGTTGTTGCCGCCGCCGGCGCGGTCGCCGATTAGCCGCAGCACCAGCCGCGAGGACAAATCGAGCAGCCACACCGCCGGCGCGGCGACCCGCGACAGCAGCACCATCGCCGGGGCGACCAGGCTCGCCAGCGACTCCGGGTTCTGCAGCGCGAGGCGCTTGGGGATCAGCTCGCCGATGATCAACGAGACATAGGTGATGGCGGCGACGACGATGGTGTAGCCGAGGCCCTCGGCGAAATTGGGCGAGACGCCCTGCGCCTCCAGCCAGGAGCCGAGGGATTCGCCCAGCGTGGCGCCCGAGAAGGCACCGGCCAGGATGCCGATCAGCGTGATGCCGATCTGCACGGTGGAGAGGAAGCGGCCGGGATCGGCCGCGAGCTGGAGGGCGGCGCGGGCGCCGGCGGAACCTTGCTCGGCGCGCGAACGCAGCCGGGCCGGACGGGACGACACGACCGACAGTTCGGCCATGGCGAGGACGCCGTTCAACAGGACGAGGAGAACGACGACAGCGATTTCAAATAGGGGCATCGGTTCCAGGTTGGGGAGAAGCCACGTCGACCCTATAGCACAAAGCCGGCGAATTGCGATGCGGCAGGCGTACAGGGCCACCACCGGCGGTTTGACGCCGGCCGGCGCGGCGCCTAGAAGCCGGTGCTGAACCCTTGCTCCCGCCCCGTTCAGCGTGATTTCCCGCGATGTCCTTCAACACGTTCGGCCAGTCCTTCCGGGTGACCACCTTCGGCGAGAGCCACGGCCTCGCCATTGGCGGCGTCGTCGACGGCTGCCCGCCCGGCGTCGCCTTCAAGCTGGAGGAGATCCAGGCGGCGCTGGACAAGCGCCGGCCCGGCCAGTCGCGCTTCACCACCCAGCGGCGCGAGCCCGACCAGGTGAAGGTGCTGTCCGGCACGCTGGAAGGCGAAGATGGCGTGCTGACCACCACCGGCACGCCGGTGGCGTTCCTGATCGAGAATGTCGACCAGCGCTCCAAGGACTATTCGGAGATCGCCGCCAGCTACCGGCCGGGCCATGCCGACTACGCCTATGACGTGAAATACGGCATTCGCGACCATCGCGGCGGTGGGCGCTCCTCGGCGCGCGAGACCGCCGTGCGGGTCGCCGCCGGCGCGCTCGCCATGAAGGTGCTGGAGCACGCGCTGCCCAGCATCGCCGTGCGCGGGGCACTGGTGCAGATGGGCGAGATCAGCGTCGACCGCGCCAGCTGGAACTGGGACGAGATCGGCAACAACCCGTTCTTCTGCCCGGATGCCGAGGCGGCGGCCAAGATGGTCGACTATCTCGACGGCATCCGCAAGAACGGCTCCTCGGTGGGCGCGGTGATCGAGGTGGTGGCGGACGGCGTGCCGCCCGGCCTCGGCGCACCCATCTACGGCAAGCTCGACGCCGACCTCGCCAGCGCCTTCATGAGCATCAACGCGGTGAAGGGCGTCGAGATCGGCGAGGGCTTCGCGGCGGCGACACTCACCGGCGAGGACAATGCCGACGAGATGCGCATGGGCAATGACGGCAAGCCGATCTTCCTCGCCAACCATGCCGGCGGCATCCTCGGCGGCATCTCCACCGGCCAGCCGGTGGTGGCGCGCTTCGCGGTGAAGCCGACCTCCTCCATCCTCACCCCGCGCAAGACGGTGACGCGCTTCGGCGAGGATGCCGAGATCCTCACCAAGGGCCGGCACGACCCCTGCGTCGGCATCCGCGCCGTGCCGGTAGGCGAGGCGATGATGGCCTGCGTGCTGGCCGACCATCTTCTGCGCGCGCGGGCACAGGTGGCGACGCCGCCCGCCTGGCCGTTCCAGCGCTGACGTTAGGTCAGAAATTTCAGTATCGCTGAAAGCGCAATGAGATTTCATTGCGGATGAATTTTCGCGCGCCTATACTCCCCCCATGAAACTGGCGGACTGGCTGACAGCGACAGGAACCACCCGCAGCGCGTTCGCCCGCGCCTGCGGCCTGTCGCCGGCCAGCATCACCGCCCTGTGCAAGGACGACCCGGCCTGGGTCTCGCGGGAGGCGGCGGCGCGTATCGCCGCGGCGACGGGCGGCGCGGTGACGCCGAACGACTTCCTCGGGCTCACCATCAGCGAGGTGAAGATCATGACCGACAATCTCCAGGCCCGCGTCCAGGCGGCCATCGAGGCCTTCGCCCGCGGCGACATGCTGGTGGTGACCGACGACGACGACCGCGAGAACGAGGGCGACATCATCGTCGCCGCGATCCACGCCACGCCGGAAAAGCTCGCCTTCATCGTCCGCCACACCTCCGGCATCGTCTGCACGCCGATCACCGCCGAGCATGCGCGCAAGCTGCGGCTCAATCCGATGGTGAGCGACAACGACGCACCGCACTCCACCGCCTTCACCATCTCGGTCGATTACAAGCACGGCACCACCACCGGCATCTCGGCCGAGGACCGCACCGCCACGGTGCGCGGCCTCGCCAACCCCAATGCCGGGGCCGCCGACTTCGTCCGGCCGGGCCACATCTTCCCGCTGATCGCCCGCGAGGGCGGAGTGCTGATGCGCTCCGGTCATACCGAGGCGGCGGTCGACCTGTGCAAGCTCGCCGGCGTCGAGCCGGTCGGCGTCATCTGCGAACTGGTGAACGACGACGGCACGGTGATGCGCGGCCCGCAGGTGAGCGACTTCGCCAATGCCCACAAGCTGACCCGCGTCTCGGTGGCCGACCTGATCGCCTACCGCCAGTCGCGCGAGAAGCTGGTGACGCGCGCCGCCGAATTCACCGCCCCCACCGTGGTCGGCGACATGCACGGCATCTCCTATGTCACCCCGTTCGAGCCGGTGAACCACCTCGCGCTGGTGCACGGCAAGATCGGCGACGGGCGCAACGTGCTGGTGCGACTGCACCGCGCCGACCCGATCGGCGACGTGTTCACCGGCGGCAAGGCGATCCAGACCTCGCTGGAGCGCATCAAGGCGGAAGGGCGCGGCGTGCTGGTCTATCTGCGCGACGGCACCGCCGGCGTGCCGACCACCTCGGTCGGCCAGGAGGAAGGCAAGACCGAATCGACGCGGCTGCGCGACGAGGCCTGGCGTGAGGTCGGGCTCGGGGCGCAGATCCTCAAGGATCTCGGCATCACCTCGATTCGGCTGATCGCCTCGCGCGCCCGCACCTATGTCGGCGTCGCAGGCTTCGGCATCGAGATCGTCGACACCGAGGTGCTGGACGTCTGACGGTAACCCGCCGCAGCAATTCCATACCCTGGTAACGTCCGCTCACGCGAACGGCATCCGGCGCCCCATGCCTGCCCGCAATTTCGGCTTCTGGCGGCGCCGGGCGCGTGTCACCATGCCGTCATGGGTCGCGGATCGCTGCCTCTGTTCCTGAGACCCCATAGTGCCATCGTCGTGGTGCCTCTCGGACGGAGGTCGCAATGCCGGGTGTGCGTGTGGTGCTGTCGGCCGTCGCCGCGTTCCTGGCGGTGCTGGCAGCGGGTCCGGCGGTTTCGCCCGCCGTCGCCGACGAGATCGTCGATGTCGAGCTGGTGCTGGCGGTCGACGTCTCCTATTCGATGGATCTCGACGAGCTCGCGCTACAGCGCGACGGCTATATCGGCGCGGTGACCTCGCCGGAATTCCTCAACGCCCTCAAGCTCGGCCCCAATGGCAAGGTGGCGCTGGCCTATGTGGAATGGGCCGGCGTCGAGGACCAGAAGCTGGTGGTCGACTGGACCGAGATCGGCAGCGAGGAGGACGCCAAGGCCTTCGCCGCCGCCATCCGCGCCGCGCCGCTGCGTCGCGTCTACCGGACCTCGATCTCGGGCGCGATGACCTTCAGCGCCGAGCAGATCCGCAGCAACGGCTTCAAGGGGCTGAAGCGGGTGATCGACATTTCCGGCGACGGCACCAACAACCAGGGGCCGCTGGCCGATGTCACTCGCGACGAGGTGGTCAAGCAGGGCATCACCATCAACGGCCTACCGCTGATGCTGAAGGAGCCGGCCGGCTCCATGCTCGATATCGGCCAGCTCGACGTCTACTACGAGGATTGCGTGATCGGCGGGCCGGGCGCCTTCGTGGTGCCGGTGCGCGGCATGCATGAATTCGCCACCGCCATCAAGACCAAGCTGGTGCTGGAGATCGCCGGGCTGATGCCGCCGGCGCCGCGCATCGGCACGACGCCGGAGGTTCACAAGGTGGCCGCGGAGAAGCGCGTCTCCTGCTCGATCGGCGAGCGCATGTGGATGGAGCGCTGGGGAAACTGAGCGGCGGCGGCGCAGGCCAACTCCAACCGCGCCCTTGAACGCCCCTCGTTCTAATCCTCCCCCATTGGGGAGAGGTGCCCCCCACAGCAGGCCGGTGAGGGGGACAAGATCGGGAAGCCAGGAAGGCCACTCATCCCAGCCCTCTCCCCCACAGGGAGAGGGGGACAACCGTATTCTGCCGGGCTCGCGGGGAGAGGGCGGCCCTACCTTGCTTCCCCACGGGGAGAGGACGGCCCTGTTGGCTACTAGGCGCGCGCCAAAAGAACTGCGCCGGACCCCCTCGCCTCAGCGGCGGAACACCCCGACCAGCTCGACATGGGCGGAATAGCGGAACTGATCGACCGGCGTGACATGCTCGAGCCGGTAGCCGCCCTTCACCAGCAGCGCGGCGTCGCGGGCGAAGGTAACGGGATCGCAGGACACCCCCACCACCAGCGGCACCTTGCTCGCCGCCAGCTGCGCCGACTGCGCCTCGGCGCCCTGACGCGGCGGATCGAACACCACGGCGTCGAAGGCCTTCAACTCCAGCGGCAGCAGCGGCCGGCGGAACAGGTCGCGCGCCTCCCCCGTCACCGGCTTGAGGCCGGAAGTGCCGCGCACCGCCTTGCCCAGCGCCTCGATCGCCGGCGCGGAGGATTCATAGGCGGCGACCCGGGCGCGCTCGGCGAGGCGCAGGCCGAAGGTGCCGACGCCGGAGAACAGGTCGGCGATGGATTTCGCACGGCCGACCGCCTCGCCGACCAGCGCCGCCAGCGTCGCCTCGCCGGCGGCGGTCGCCTGCAGGAACGAGCCGGGCGGCAGCGGCACGCGGGCGCGGCCCATGGTGAGCAGCGGCGGCTCGCGCTGCAGCACCAGTTCGCCATGACGGGTCAGCCGGGCGAGCTTGTGCGCTCCCGCGAGTTCCGCCAGCGCCGCGACGCTCCTCGGCTTCAGCGGGCCGGAGCCGCGCACGTCGACATCGAGGCCGGTCTCGGTGGCGGTGACCTGGATGTCCAGGGGCTTGGCGACCGGGGCCAGGGCCTGCGCCAGCGCCCAGGCGGCCGGCAGCGCGCCGGCGAGCGCCGGGGCGAGGATCGGGCAGGCATCGATGGCGACCACGGCGTGGCTGCGCCAGCCGGCGAAGCCCACCGCCAGCGTGTCCAGCCCCTTCGGCGCCGAGCCGCCGGTGCCGCGAGCGTGGAAGGTGGCGCGGCGGCGGCCCTCGCCATGGGCATCGACCAGCGCGGCGACCTCGGTCTCGATGCCGACGCGGGCGAGCGCCTCGACGACGAGGCCGCGCTTCCACGCCCGGTAGGGCTCGGCCTGCCAATGCTGGAAGGCGCAGCCGCCGCAGACGCCGACATGGCGGCAGAACGGATCGATGCGTTCCGGGCTCGCCTCGAGGACCGAGACGAGGCGGGCGCGCTCGCCCTGCCGCTCCACCTCGACCCGCTCGCCGGGCAGCGCCAGCGGCACGAAGACCGGGCCGTCCGGCGTGTCGGCGATGCCGTCGCCGCGATGGCCGATACGGTCGATACGCAGTTCCGTCCAGTTCAATTTCGGCATGTACTCGCCATCATCCATTAAATATTATGTATTCTACAAGTAATGACGTGCGTCATTTTGACGTGATATCCGCGACGACATGCCACTTGCATCGAATCACTGTATTGTCATCCGGCTGATTCCAAGTCTTCGAATGGACAGCATCGCTTACTCAGCAAATCCCATAATAATAAGTCACGAAACATAGGCATAGGGGGAAAACAATGTCGCTTATCTCCGCACTCGCCATCAGTATCGGTGTTCTTGGAGGCGTCGCCACCTGGCTGTTCCTCGGACCTCTCGCCGGCGGCCTGCAGATCTGGGCCGCCTTCATCGCCTGGGCTGCCTTCTTCCACTGCGGCGGCAAGGAAGGCGGCTTCAAGGCGGTGGTGCTCGCCAACATCGCCGGTGCCGTCATGGCCTGGCTCACGCTGCTGGCGGTCACCAAGGGCGGCCTCGGCGCGAGCCTCGGCCTGCCGCTGTGGGCCGGTATCTGCGTCGGCGTCGGCGTGCTGGTGATGATCCTGCTCGCCAACATCCCGGCCTTCGCCGCCATTCCGGCGCTGGTCTACGGGTTTGCCGCCACCGCCGCCTTCGCCCTGCTCTCGGCCGACGGCCTCGTCAACCTTACCGCGGCGAGCCTTGGCAACCCGCTGGTGACCATCATCCTGTCGATGATCGTCGGCGCCGCCTTCGGCTACGTCTCCGAGAAGCTCGCCGGCGCTCTGGTCGCCGGCAGCGGCCAGACCCGGCGCGCCTGAGCGCGACCGGTCGGCCGACACGGCGCGCGGGCGGCTCATGCCGTCCGCGCCGCCACGACCAGATGCTCCTCATTGCCGTCGCCGCCGAGGATCGGCGAGGCCAAGCGGCGCGTCACCAGATAGCCGAGCTCGCCGAGCCGGGCGACCACCCGGTCCACCGCCATCAGGCCCAGCGTGCGGTCGCGCACGATGCCGCCCTTGGACAGGTGCTCGCGGCCGACCTCGAATTGCGGCTTCACCAACGCCACCAGCCAGGCATTCGGCGCCGCATGGGCGAGCGCGGCCGGCAGCACCTGCGTGAGCGCGATGAAGCTGACGTCGATGGTGATGATCTCCGCCGGCGGCACCTCGCCCGGGGCGAGCTTGCGGATATCGGTGCCTTCCAGCGAGACGAGGCGCGGATGGATACGCAGCTTCTCCGCCAGCTGGTCGTGGCCGACATCCACCGCATGCACGCGGGCGGCGCCACGCGCCAGCAGCACCTGCGAGAAGCCGCCGGTGGAGGCGCCGACATCCAGCGCCTCGAAGCCGGTGATGTCGAGCGCCGCGGCGTCGAGCGCCGCCTCCAGCTTCAGCCCGGCGCGCGACACCCATTCATAGGCCTCGCGCGCCTCGATGACGGCGTCGGGAGCAACGGTCTCGGAGGACTTCGCCAGCACCTTGCCGTCGGCGGTGACGAGGCCGGCCTCGATGGCGGCCTGCGCGCGGGCGCGGCTGTCGAACAGGCCACGCTCGACCAGAACCCGATCGGCACGCTGGCGCTTGGGAACCGGTGCGGCATCCGCCATGGCAAGCCTCCTCCAGACCCAGCTCGTTCAGACCAAGATTCTCAAAAGGCCGGTCTTTCGGCCGGCCGTCCCCGGCGCTCAGCCCCGCAGCAGGGCGGACGGCGCGTCCTCGGCTCGGCCGAGCGCACCGAACACGCCGCGCACGATGCCTTCGGCGTCGAGCCCGGCCTCACGCAATTGGGCCGCCGGCGTGTCGTGGTCAAGGAAACGGTCCGGCAGCTGCAGCGTGCGGATCTTCAGCCCGCGCTCCAGCGCCCCGGCCTCGGCGAGCAGGGTCAGCACATGGCCGCCAAAGCCGCCCACCGCGCCCTCCTCCACCGTCACCAGCACCTCATGCTCGCGCGCGAGGCGCAGGATGAGGTCGCGGTCGAGCGGCTTGGCGAAGCGGGCATCGGCGACCGTGGTGGACAGGCCGAACGCCGCCAGCTGGTCGGCGGCGACGAGGCAGGGCGCCAGCCGCGTGCCGAGCGACAGCAACGCCACCTTGGAGCCCTCGCGCACGAGGCGGCCCCGACCGATCTCCAGCGGAACACCATGCTCGGGGCGCTCGACGCCGACACCCTCGCCGCGCGGGTAGCGGAAGGCGATGGGGCCTTCGTCATAAGCCGCCGCCGTCGCCACCATGTGGACCAGCTCGGCCTCGTCGGCCGCCGCCATCACCACCATGCCCGGCAAGCAGGCGAGCATCGGCACGTCGAAGGCGCCGACATGGGTGGCGCCGTCCGCTCCCACCAGCCCGGCGCGGTCGATGGCGAAGCGCACCGGCAGTCGCTGGATGGCGACGTCGTGCACCAGCTGGTCATAGGCACGCTGCAGAAAGGTGGAATAGATGGCGCAGAACGGCTTGTAGCCCTCGGTGGCGAGGCCGGCGGCGAAGGTCACCGCGTGCTGCTCGGCGATGCCGACGTCGAAGGTCCGCTCGGGGAACGCCTGCTCGAACCGGTCGAGCCCGGTGCCGGCCGGCATGGCGGCGGTCACCGCGACGATCTTCGGGTCACGCCGCGCCTCGTCGATCAGGCTGTCGGCGAAGACGCGTGTATAGGACGGCGCGTTGGAGATCGCCTTGGCCTGCGCGCCGGTGGCGACGTCGAAGCGCTGTACGCCATGATATTTGTCGGCCGAGGCCTCGGCGGGCGCGTAGCCCTTGCCCTTCTGGGTGACGACATGGACGAGGATCGGCCCGGTGTCGCTGTCGCGGGCATTGCGCAGCACCGGCAGCAGGTGGTCGAGATTGTGACCGTCGATCGGGCCGACATAATAGAAGCCTAGCTCCTCGAACATCGTGCCACCGGCGAGGAAGCCGCGGGCGAACTCCTCTGCACGGGCGGCGTGGCGCTCGAAGAATTTCGGCAGGTTGCCGGCAAGCTGCTTGGCGGTCTCGCGCAGCGAACGATAGGTGCGCCCGGAGAGCAGGCGCGCCAGATAGGCCGACATGGCGCCCACCGGCGGGGCGATCGACATATCGTTGTCGTTGAGGATGACGATGAGGCGACTGTCCATCGCCCCGGCATTGTTCATCGCCTCATAGGCCATGCCGGCCGACATGGCGCCATCGCCGATGACGCAGACCACGTTGCGCTTGGCCACCGCCGGATCGGTCTCGGCCGCCAGATCGCGCGCCACCGCCATGCCGAGGCCGGCGGAGATCGAGGTCGAGGAATGGCCGGCGCCGAACGGGTCGTAGGGGCTCTCGGCGCGATTGGTGAAACCGGACAGGCCGGCGCCCTGGCGCAACGTGCGGATACGCTCGCGCCGGCCGGTGAGGATCTTGTGCGGATAGCACTGGTGACCGACGTCCCAGATCAGCCGGTCGTTCGGTGTATCGAAAACGTGATGCAGCGCGACGGTGAGCTCGACCACGCCGAGCCCGGCGCCGAGATGGCCGCCGGTCACCGAGACAGCGGAGATCGTCTCTTCCCTGAGCTCGGCGGCGAGCTGGGGCAGCTGCTCGTCCGTCAGCCGGCGCAGATCGACCGGCTCCCGGATGCTGTCGAGAAGCGGCGTGGAAGAACGGGTCAAGAACTACCTCGGTGCTCACGTCCGCCAGCGCGGGAGGCTCCCGCCCGCCGGACGAAGTTCTAGGGCATACACGCTGGCGCGCAGGCGTGCAACGCGCACTCCCCACACCCGGCGATGGCAGCCTCGCCGCGCCGTTCGCCCCGGCCCATACTGGGTTAATTGGCCTCCCGTCTGCGGATTTCAAGCCGGAAGCGGTACCGGCTGCCGGCACCGGAACGGCCGCCGGTACCGCTTCCGCTTGGTTTTGGTTCGGCCTCGACGCCAAACCATGTGGAGACCGCCGGTTGAGCACACCACGGACATGGAAACGCCCGCCTGCATACATTAGAACCACGCCATGACAGCAGGGGATGCTCCCGACTCGCCGGGCCACGACGCCTCGCGCCCCACCGACGTCGACGCCGGTCGGCGGCTTGTGCTGTTCCTGCCCGGCCACGACCCCACCGACATGGACTACCATCACGGCCGCTTCGCCAACCAGGCCGGGCGCTTCGCCAAACTGTGGTCCTGCGGCGCCGAGGTCTCGGCGCGCCGCGACGAGCCCGGCTTGCCGGTGAGCCTGTGGACCACCCGCAGCGAGGGGCCGAACTGGCGGCAATCGACCGATTTCGCCCTGCTGCGCTGGGATGACATCGTGGTGGCGCTCGACGAGCGGCCCTCCGTGGTACGGCTGTGGCGCGGGCTGGCGGCGCTGCTCGAATTCGCCCGCAACGGTACCAGCCGCCGCTATTTCAAGGCGACGCTGCGCTACGGCATCTTCTGCCTGTTTCCGGTCGGCATCCTCGTGCTGTTCCTGCTCGCCGGCCTGCTGGGCGGGCTGGCCGCCAATTTCGTCGTCGGCTGGCTGCTGCCGCCGGAGACCAGCGGGCACGCGGCCACCCTGATCGGGCTGGCCACCGCGCTGCTGGTGTTCCTCGGCCTGTTCATCCAGCCCGGACGGCGATGGCGGCTGCACCAGGCGCTCGACGACTGGGATCTCGCCCGCGACTATCTGCACGGGCGCAGCCCGGTGATGGACGAGCGGCTGGAGCGTTTCACCGACTATCTCGTGCAAAAGATCCAGAGCGGCGGCTATGACGAGGTGGTGCTGGTCGGCCACAGCCTTGGTGCCAGCCTCGCTTTGCGGGTGCTGGTGCAGGCCTTCGCGCGCGATCCCGAGCTGGGACGGCGCGGCACCCGGCTCAACCTTTTGACCTGCGGCGCCACCATCCCGAAATTCTCGCTGCACCCGGATGCCGGCGCCGTGCGCGCCGACGCCGCGCGGATCTCGGCGCATCCCGATGTGTTCTGGGCGGAATATCAGGCGCGGCACGACGCCATCAATTTCTACAAGTACCACCCGGTGAAGCTATGCCGGGCGGAGTTCGACACGGCGGAATACGGCCAGCCGATCCTGAAGAACGCCAATCTCAAGCAGATGATCTCGCGCGAGAAGCTGCGGGCGCTGCGCTGGCATATCATGCGCCTGCACTACCAGTTCCTGCTGGCGAACGAGATGAAGGCGCCCTACGACTTCTTCATGATCGCGCTGGGGCCCCTGCCCCTTGCCGAGCTGTGCGCCTCGCGCAACGGACCGATCAGCCGGTTCGCCGACGACGGCTCGCTGCTCCCCCCCGATACCGCGACGGACATTCCCGCCCCCGCCCCTGCGCCGCACGACGCCCGAGAGGACGCCTCATGAACCTCATCATCGCCGCCAAGATCATCTGGGCCATCGGCGTCGTCGGCTGGTACGTCATCCGCATCCCCTTCGAGCGGAAGGTGAAGCGCGAGAAGGTGGTCGACGCCCGCCACAAGGTCCGCGAGCTGATCCTCTTGTCCTGCTCGACCTGCGGGCTCGGCATCATCCCGCTGCTGTGGGCGACTTCGGAGCTGTTCGACTTCGCCGATTATCCCTATTCGGCGGTGCAGCTGGTGCTCGGCGCGCTCACCTTCGCCTTCTCGCTGTGGCTGTTCCGCCGTACCCATGAGGACCTCGGCAAGAACTGGTCGGTGACGCTGGAGATCAAGGACAGCCACAAGCTGATCACCGGCGGCGTCTACCGCTATGTGCGCCACCCGATGTATTCCGCCTTCTTCCTGTGGGCGGTGGCGCAGCTGATCCTCATCCCCAACTGGATCGCCGGCCCGGCCGGGGTGATCGGCTTCGGCATCCTCTACCTCTTCCGCGTCGGCCGGGAAGAGGCGATGATGCTCGACACCTTCGGCGACGAATACCGCGCCTACATGACCCGCACCGCCCGTATCGTGCCGGGCGTGCTCTGACAGGAGCCCCGCATGCTGGAACTGCGCCCGAACTGCGAGTGCTGCGACCGCGACCTGCCGCCGGCCTCGCGCGAGGTGATGATCTGCACCTTCGAGTGCACCTTCTGCGCCGAGTGCGCGAGCGACGTGCTGGGCGGCATCTGCCCGAACTGCTCCGGCGAGCTGGTGCGCCGGCCGGTTAGGCCGGCCGCGGCGCTGGCCCGTCACCCGGCCTCGACGGCGCGGGTGTTCAATCCCGATTGCGCGGCGCGCAAGGCTGGCTGAGTGACGGCAGGCTGACTTCCGGCGGGCTGAGGTCCTGCGCACCGCTTTCTGCCGCCGCACCCTTCAGGCGCACCCGGCGGAATCCGCCGGCGGCGATGTCGTCGCACAATCGCGTCCACTGGCAGCCGGCACAGGCGGCGCGGCTGGCACCGCTGGCGAAGGCCGCGCGCATCGCGGCAAGGCGCGGCGCCGACAAGTCGAGGCGATCGCCCGGCGCGAAGCCGTCGCCGAACAGCCCGCCCAGCGCGGCGCGGGCCTGCCGGTCGCGCTCGACGACGCTGTCGTTCAGGCAATGATGGCCGGCCTCGCCGAGCATCGGCGCGCAGATGTCATCCGGCCCCTCGACGAGTTCGGCGGGCTCGCCGGCGTCGAGGCGGATGACGAGGGCATCGTAATTGGCGGTGAAGGCCGGGCTGTAGCCCCGGCCGACATAGGTCATCAGGCAGAGCAAATGGTGGCCGCGCAACCGGACGCTCATCCGCGCGGGGCGCCCGTGGCCGCTCATTCGCCGTCGAGCGGCACGGTGCCGGCCGGGCGGCCATCGGCACTGAGCGTGATCTTCTCCACCCGCGCCTCGGCGTCCTTCAGCAGCGCGTCGCAACGGGCCTTGAGCGCCTCGCCGCGCGCATAGAGGGTGATCGACTCTTCTAGCGGGACGTTGCCGCCCTCGAGCTTGCCGACGATGGTCTCGAGCTCCGCCAGCGCCTTCTCGAAGCTCAGCGTCCCGACATCCGCAAAATCGGCCATGGCATCCTCCGCTTGCGCGAGAGAGGCGAATCGCCGCCCTCGCGTCCCGCCTTATACAGGATCAGCCACGCATCAGGGTCAGCACGTGCTGCTCGGCCGAGCGGGTGAGACCGTCGAGGTCGTAGCCGCCCTCCAGCACCGAGACGATGCGCCCGCCGCTGTGCTTCTCGGCGAGTTCCATCAGCTTCAGCGTCACCCAGCGGTAATCGTCCTCCAGCAGGCAGATATTCGCCAACGGGTCGCGCACATGGGCGTCGAAGCCGGCGGAGATGATCAAAAGCTGCGGCCCGAACGCATTGAGGCGCGGCAGGATGCGGCTCTCGAAGGCCTCGCGGAAGCGCTCGCCATTGTCGCCCGCGCGCAGCGGTGCATTCACGATGTTGTCCGAAGTGCCGCGCTCGCCCACCGATCCCGTGCCGGGGAACAGCGGCATTTCGTGCGTCGAGGCGTACATCACGCTCGGGTCCGACCAGAAGATCTCCTGCGTGCCATTGCCGTGGTGCACGTCGAAATCGACGATGGCGACGCGGCCGATGCCGTGCACCTTCTGTGCGTGGCGGGCGGCGATGGCGACATTGTTGAACAGGCAGAAGCCCATCGGCGTGCGTGTCTCGGCATGGTGGCCGGGCGGGCGCATGGAGACGAAGGCGTTGGCCACCTTGCCGCCCAGCACCTCGTCCACCGCCAGCACCGAGCCGCCGACGCCGCGCGAGATCGCCTCGCCGGTGCCGGGGGACAGCACGGTGTCGCCGTCGATGCGCACCAGGCCCTCGGTGGGGTTGGCCTCGGCCAGCGCATCGACATAGTCGGCCGGATGCACGCGGACGATGTCCTCGCGGCTGGCGAGCGGCGCCGGCTCGCGCACCAGCGTGGCGAACTCCTCCTTCTCGAACAGGCGGTTCAGCACCCGCACCCGGTCCGGGCGCTCCGGATGGCCGGGCGGCGTGACATGGTCGAGGCAGGCGTCGTGCGCGATCAGCAGCGTGTTCATGGGCATCCTTGGGACGGGCGCTTCGTCGTCTCGGGAAACGCGAAGCCTTCGGGTTCGTTGCTCTCCGCATCTTCCGCAAGCGAACCGGCACCGCTCGAAGATGCAGCCATACGGACGGCCATTATCGGTCTTCTTGAACCATCCGATGGTGGACGATATGCCACGCCCGTGCGACAGGCCAGCGGCGGCGCTCGGCGCGAACGGCTTTTTTCGCCGCGCCGGGCGCCCCAACCGGCCGGAGGTTGACCGGCGCCGGCCCGGCTCTTAAGCCGGGAGCACCCTTTCCCCGAGGACGAACCCGTGAGCCTGGCCACCCCGATCATTGCGACCCGCCTGGTCCCGGCGGACGAGGAGGGCATCGCGGAGACCGCGCGGGTGCTGCGTTCCGGCGGGCTGGCCGCCATTCCCACCGAGACGGTCTACGGCCTCGCCTGCGACGCGACCGACCCGCATGCGGTGGCCAAGCTCTACGCCGCCAAGGGGCGGCCGAGCTTCAACCCGCTGATCGCCCATGTGCCGGATGTCGAGGCGGCGCAGCGGGTGGGACGCTTCTCGCCGACGGCTTCCGCGCTCGCCCACGCCTTCTGGCCGGGACCGCTGACGCTGGTGGTGCCGGCGATCGAGGAGGCCACCTCTCCCCTCGCCCGCGCCGGGCTGTCGAGCGTCGCGATCCGGGTGCCGGCGCATCCGGTGGCGCAGGCGGTGCTGCGCGCCGCCGACCGGCCGATCGCCGCGCCGAGCGCCAACCGTTCCGGCCATGTCTCGCCGACCACCGCCGGCCATGTGATGGCCGACCTGCTCGGCGCCATCGACCTGGTGCTCGACGCCGGACCGGCGGCGGTGGGGGTGGAATCCACCATTCTCGACTGCACCGGCGACATCCCGGCGATGCTGCGCCCAGGCGGGCTGGCGCGCGAGGAGATCGAGGCGGTGCTCGGCCATGCGCTCGCGGTGCCCGAGCGCGTCACCGACGACGAGACCCCGCAGGCACCCGGCATGCTCGCCTCGCACTACGCGCCCTCGGTGCCGGTGCGGCTGATGGCCGAGCAGCTGCGCGCCGGCGAGGCGCTGCTGACCTTCGGCGGGCAGGCGCTGCACGGGGCGCCGCCGGTGCGCACCCGCGACCTCAGCCCGGAGGGCGACCTCGTCGAGGCGGCGGCCAATCTCTACGCCTATCTGCGCGAGCTCGACGCGCCCGGCGTGTCCGGCATCGCCGTGGTCGGGCTGCCCGCCCACGGGCTGGGCGAGGCCATCGCCGACCGGCTGCGGCGGGCGGCGGCGCCGCGTTAACCGCGCAGCAAGGTTAATACGCGACAACCATAAGGCCCGGCGCGTGGCGGCTTGCCTGATGCGCGCCCGCCACGCCGGGCGGAGTTGGGGGCCGCCAGCGGCCAGGTTGCGTAGGCGTCGCGTCATGAGCTTCTCGCATCGGCCGATCCGATCCTCGCGGTGGCAAGCCCGCTGCGTCGTCGCCGGGCTGGCGCTGGCCGGCATGGTCACCCCGTTCTTCGCCAGCGGCATCGGCCACCAGGACATCGCCGCCCTGTTCACCCACAGCCCGGAGGTGGTGGCAAAAGCCCGCCTCGACGTGCTGCCCGGCACCTTCCGCACGCTGAAGGCGGCGACCTTCGCCTGGCCGACGGCCTCTTCGCTGCCGCCGGGCTCGGCGATACCCGCGCCGCCGCGACTGCCGCCGCTCGCCATCCATGTCGACCGGACCGACAAGGGCGATCGCGCGGACAGGGGCGACCGCCTCGCCGCCACCGACCAGCCGTCCGAGCCGGGCCTGCCGGAAGCGCTCGCCGATGCCGGCATCGCCAGCGCCACCACCCGGGCGGGCTCAGCAACCGGCGCCGCCACGGCGGGCGCCGGAACCGGGACTGGGACCGGTCGCGCAATCGCCTTGGGCATGGGTACCGATCCGTTCGAGGCGGGCGACGACCTCGCCGACGCCAACGATCTCGCCGCCTATTCCAGCGACGCCGGCGACCCGACCGGCGACCCCGCCGAGCTGGAAAGCGCCGCCGCCGACCCCGTCCTCGTCATCGGAGCGGGCGGACCCGCCGCCGGGCCGGCCTATGCCGATCCCTTCGCCGAGACCGGCGGCCAACTGATGGGCACGCCGGAAGGTGCGCTACCCATCTATCGCCAAGCCAGCCTGATCTTCGGGCTGGACGGCACGCCGGCGCAGCGTTTCCTCGGCGGCGAGGCGGGCGGCGAGGCCGGCACTTCCGTCGCCGCCAAGGGCGAGGATGGCGAGGGCAGCGACGATGTCGACGCCATCGACGGCGCGGAGACGCCGACGCTCGGCCGCATGGCCGGCGCCGCGCCGGCCGAACGGCTCGGCCTCGATGGTCGCCGGCGCGAGCGGGCGGAGAAGTGCCTCGCCGACGCCGTATATTTCGAGAGCCGTGGCGAGCCGGAGCGCGGACAGATCGCGGTGGCGCAGGTGGTGATGAACCGGGTGTTCTCCGGCTACTACCCCGCCGATGTCTGCCGCGCGGTCTACCAGAACGCCAAGCGCAAATTCGCCTGCCAGTTCACCTTCGCCTGCGACAATATCCGCGACGTCGTCACCGAGCCGCGACTGTGGAAGCAGGCGCAGCGCATCGCCGCCGACATGCTGGACGGCAAGCTTTGGGACTCGAGGGTCGGGCGGGCGACGCACTACCACGCGCAATCGGTGCGGCCGTTCTGGATCAGCGAGATGCGCAAGCTCGACCGTATCGGCGAGCACACCTTCTACCGCCCGCGCCGCTGGACCAGCTGAGGCGGCGGGACGGCGCACGACCTGTCACCGCCTCAGAGCCAAGCGACATCGTAACAGCATCAAATCCGCGACGGCTTACAACTTCGGAAGAATGCGCGGCAGCCCGAAACCGCCCCTTGCGCTCCGGCCGGTGCCCGCTGGGTATATCCACGGCGGCAGCCTTGCACCGCCGATCGCTCAGATACACCCTTTGGTTGCATTGCCAAGAAGCACTCAAATGATGCGGAAACCTATGTCGTCTCCTCGGATGGGGCGTTCTGGAAGGTCAGCTTGGACGGGCGAAGTCTCCGTGCCGGTCTTGCCGCCAAAAGGCAGCCAGCCGCGCCGCCGTCGATGCGGCCCACGCTGACGGTCGCAACGGGCACGACGCACAAGTGCTGGTTCAAGCCGCCAACGGACATTCCGTACCGAATGGACCTACCGGTAAGGACCCCTATCCTCCAAAGGGCCGAATGAGTGCCTGCTCAGTGTTACCCGTGCGGGGCAGCGACATCTTGAACCATCGTGGCCTCGGCGCCTCCCAGGCGGAAGTCCGATCTTCCGCGCGCGGAAGATGATGATCGCCGGTCCTGTGCCACACGGCCGGAATCGACTGCGGCATCGTCCGTCCACCGGCAATATGGCTGCAACATCGCGGCTTGGCGGAGAACGGGAGATGCTCCAACTCCCCGCTGGGCGTATTGTGTGCAGGACCGCTCGTCTTGTCCCGCCACCCGCAGGAATGGTGCCGACGCTGACGACACGCCGCACATCGACGACCGCATGCAGACGGCCCAAGACGCCGGCCTGGCATTGCCTGCCAAAAACAGAAAGCCCGGCGCGAGGCCGGGCTTTCGAAAGATCGTCGATCGGAGAAGAACCGCTCAGTTCAACCGGGCCTTCACCTCGGCAACCGCCGAATCGAGCAGGCGGTCGGCCGTCTCGCCGGCGACGTTCGCCGCGAGCACCACCTCGGCCGCCTTCACCGCCGCATCGGCGGCGGCGGCGCGCACATCGGCCAGCGCCTGCGCCTCGGCCTGGGCGATCTTCTGTTCCGCCATCTTGGTACGGCGGGCAATCAGATCTTCCAGCTTCGCCTTGGCTTCGCCGGCGAGGCGCTCGGCCTCTGCCTTGGCGGTGGTGATGATCGCCTCGGCCTCGGCTTCCGCCTCATGCTGCTTGCGGCGATATTCCGCCACCAGCTTCTGCGCTTCTTCCTTCAGCCGGCGGGCTTCCTCCAGCTCGGCGCGGATGCGCTCGCCACGGGAGTCAAGCTTGGCGATGATGCCGGAGAACGCGCCGTACTTGGCCAGGATCAGCATGAAGATGATGAAGGAGACGGCAACCCAGAAAGTATCGCTACCCATGGCGCGTCAGTTCCCAATGGCCTTGTCGACCGCCGCCTCGACCGCCTGCGGGGCGGGTTCGGTACCGGTCAGCTGGTTGACGATGGCGCCGGCGGCGTCGACGGCGATGCCGCGGACATTGGCCATGGCGCTCGTCTTGGTCGTGGCGATCTTCGCCTCGGCATCGGCGAGCTTGGCGGCGAGTTCGGCCTCGAGCGCCTTGCGGCTCGTCTCGGCCTCTCCCGCCAGCTTGTCGCGGGTCTCGCTGGCGATGGTGGTCGCCTTGCCGCGGGCGCCGGTCAGCGCCTGCTCATAGGCCATGGCCGCCGCCTCGCTCTCCGCCTTCAGCTTGCCGGCTTCCTCGATATCGTCGGCGATGCGATCGTGACGTTCTTCGAGAATGGTGGCGATGCGCGGCAGCGCGATCCGGCTCATCAGCAGGTAGAGCGCAACGAAAGTGATCGCCAGCCAGATCAGCTGCGACGGGAATGTCGTTGCATCGAAAGGCGGGAATCCGCTGCCATGGGCTTCCGCGGGGGGCACGCCGATCTCCACGCCACTATGGGTGCCCGTGCCAGGCGCAGGCGCCTCGGGCACCGGGCTGGTCTGGGCTAGAATGAAGGTACCGGCCGGACCGTGGGTCTCGGACATGGTGCGGGCTTCCTCGATCGATAGGGCAAAACGGGCGCACCATCAAGGCACGCCCGCCACCTCAAGTCAGGACGTCAGACCACGAACAGCAGGACGAGGGCGACGACGAGCGAGAAGATGCCGAGACCTTCCGCGAGCGCCGCACCGATGAAGGCGCGAGCGAACTGGCCGTCGGCCGCCGACGGGTTGCGCAGGGCGCCCGAGAGGAAGTTGCCGAAGATGTTACCGACGCCGATACCAGCGAGGCCCATGCCGAGGCAGGCGAGACCGGCGCCGAGGAACTTGGCGGCTTCCGCTTCCATGATCTTCTCCTATTGAATTCGCAAGATTGAGTTGAAGGGTATGAGAGGTCCCGCGAGCGCGCCGATCAGTGGCCCGGATGCAGCGCGTCGTTGAGATAGATGCAGGTCAGCACCGCAAACACATAGGCCTGCAGGGCGGCGACCAGGAATTCGAGGGCGGTGAGCGCCACCACCATGGCCAGCGGCAGCACCGCGCCGAAGAAGCCGGCGACGCCGCCCGCGGTCATCATCACGATGAAGCCGGCGAACACCTTCATGGCGATATGGCCGGCCAGCATGTTGGCGAACAGACGCAGCGACAGGCTGATCGGGCGCGACAGGAAGGAGATGAGCTCGATCACCACCATGAAGGGCAGCAGGAAAGCAGGCACACCCGACGGAACGAAGAGGTGCAGGAAATGCGTGCCGTGGCGGGCGAAGCCGTAGATGATCACGGTGCCGATCACCACCAGCGCCAGCGCGGCGGTGACGACGATGTGGCTGGTGACCGTGAAGGAATACGGGATCATGCCGACGAAGTTCGCGAACAGCACGAACATGAACAGCGAGAAGACGAGGGGGAAGAACTTCATCCCCTCATTGCCGGCCGTCGAGCGCACCGTTGAGGCGACGAACTCGTAGGAGAGTTCGGCCATCGACTGCAGCCGCCCGGGCACCAAAGTGCGCCCGCGGGTGGCGTAGGTCAGGAAGAAGAAGATCGCGGCGACGATGCCGACCATGAAGGCGGCAGAGTTGGTGAAGCCGAGATGAACGCCGCCCGGCGCTCCCAGATCCACGATGTTATGAATCTGGAACTGATGGATCGGATCGATCTCGACTGCCATCGCCGGTCGCTGCCCTCATCCGGACCGCCCCATCATGGGACGCCCGCCCTACCCGACCGCACCGCCCGGACGGGCGGCACGCATGAATTTCTCGTTCCGAAGCGACCCTGACGATCAAGACCGCCTTCCGCTTCGGGCGCCGCATGGAGCGGCGGCATCGTCCTCGAACCGCCTTCCAGCGGCGGCCGCGACCCTCGCGCCGCTGCTGCGGCGGGATCCCGGCTCCGGCGCTGCCTCGCGGCGAACGCCCAATCCCTACGCACCGCCCTTTGGCGGCGTCTTGCGGCCGAACTCGCCGGCCGCCCGCATCATGTTCACCACGCTGGCCCCGAAGCCGAGCAGCAGGAACACGATCATTCCCCACGGCGCGATGCCGAGGACATAGTCGATACCCCAGCCGAGGCCGGCACCGACCAGAACCCCCGCCACGAACTCGGCCCCCAACCGGAAGGCAAGCGCCATGCCGGAAGCCGTGGAGGTCGGGTCCGCCTTCGGATCCGCCTCCTCCGCCTTGCGTTCGGCCTGCACCCGCTGGAGTGCCGAACCGAGGCCGCGAAGCCGGCCGGAGAGTTCGGAATCGGAGAGCTCCGGCTTGCCTGCGCTGCCCTGGCCGTCCGTTTTTTCGCGGTCGTCCATGATCCGTGCCCAGCCTTGACCGGAGAAGGTTTCCCTACCCCCGAAACCGGGCGCACCATAGTGATCGCCCCAAGGGGTGTCAAGGCGACGCTCACATCTTTTAAGCTATTGAAGATAATAGACAAAACCCGCAGACGGACGCCTTGTCGCAGGTGTTTTGCACGGCTCGCGGCACCAAGGGAAGCTCTTCGCTGTGTTTTTGGCATGCCAGAAGCCGATTTTGGCATGCCAGGGATCGTCGTACGCCCCGCGCGCGCCGCCTGCCGGAGGGTCAGCTGGCCTCGCGAAAGCTCTCGGCGGTGGTGAGATCGACCGAAACCAGCCGGGAAACGCCGCGCTCGGCCATGGTGACGCCGAACAGCCGATTCATCCGACTCATGGTGATCGGGTTGTGGGTGATGGTGACGAATCGGGTCTGCGTCAGGCGCCGCATCTCGTCGAGCAGATTGCAGAAGCGCTCGACATTCGCGTCGTCGAGTGGTGCATCCACCTCGTCGAGCACGCAGATCGGCGACGGATTGGTGAGGAACACCGCGAAGATCAGCGCCATCGCGGTCAGCGCCTGTTCGCCGCCCGACAGCAGCGACAGCGATTGCGGCTTCTTGCCCGGCGGCTTGGCGACGATGTCGAGGCCGGCCTCCAGCGGGTCTTCCGAATCGGTGAGAATCAGCTGCGCCTCGCCGCCGCCGAACAGCGTGCCGAACAGCTGGCGGAAATGCCCGTCCACCACCGCGAAGGAGGCGTTGAGCCGCTCGCGCGCCTCGCGGTTGAGGCTGGCGATGCCCTGGCGCAGCCGTTTGATCGCCTCGGTGAGGTCGTCGCGCTCGGCGGCGAGGCCCTGCTGCTGGGTCTCGACCTCGGCCAGTTCCTCCTCGGCGCGCAGATTGACGGCGCCGAGCCGCTCGCGCTCGCGCTTCAGCCGGTCGAGCTCGGCCTCCACCGCCTGCGGGTCCGGCAGGGCCTCCGCCGAATCGGTAGGCAAGCCGGCGATCTCGCGCGCGGTCTCCGGCGGGGCGTCGAGCGTATCGGCGATCTCGCGGATGAGGTCTTCGCGCCGCTGGCGGGCTCCCTCCAGCCGGGTCTCGGCGCGGGCCGAGGCCTCGCGCGCCGTGGCCAGCGCATCGAGCGCCGCGCGGGCGTCCTGCTCGGCCTGGCGGCTGGCGGCCTCGGCGGCGGCCAGCGAATCGGACGCGTCGCGGCGGGCCGCCTCGGCGCGCTCGATGGCGGAGAGCAGCTCGCGGCGGCGGAAGGCGAAGACCGCGGGGGCGTCGTCAAGCTCGGCGCGCTCGATGGCGGCCTCCTCGCGGCGATCCTCGATGGCGGCGACCCGCTCGCCGGTGCCGGCGGCGCGGGCCTTCCACGACTGCTCCTCATGGGTGAGGGCGGCGAGCCGGCGCTGGCGCTGGTCGCGCTCGCGCACCAGCCCCTCAGCGGCGGAACGCGCCTCGGCGAGCTCGGCGCGGTGCTGAGCGAGTGCGAGGCGAGCCTCGGCGAGCAGCGCCTCGGCGGCGCCGGGCGCGGGAAGCACCGCCAGCGCCTCACGCGCCTCCTCCAGCGCGATGGCGTGCTGCTCGCGCTCGGCCTCGGCGCGCTCCAGACTCGCGTCGAGCGCCGCCTTGCGGGCGGCCCGCTCGGCACCGGCCCGCTCGGCGCGAGCATAATCCTCGCGGGTCGTCTCCATGGCGCGCAGCGCGGCGCGCCGGGCCTCGCGGGCGTGGGCCTCCTTCGAGCCGGCGGCACGCAGCGCCTGCTCGGCGGCGGTCAGCGCCGCCCGATGGGTCGTCACCTCGGCACGGGCGCTCGCGAGCTGGTCGGCAATGTCGGCGAGCCGGTTGCGCTCGGCGAGCCGGCGGGCGGCGGCGGTGGGGGCATCGGCGGCGGCGGCGAAGCCGTCCCAACGCCACAGATCGCCTTCGCGGGAAACGAGGCGCTGGCCGGGGGCGAGACGGGCGAGCAGATATGGCCCGTCCGCCCGCGTGACCACGCCGATCTGGGCGAGCCTACGCCCCAGCACGGCCGGGGCCGTCACATGATCGGCCAGCGGCTCGGCGCCCGGCGGCAGCGCCGGGTCGTCCGGGCGCGGCGGCTCCAGCGGCAATTCGCCCTGCCCGGTCGGCGACCAGCGCACCGGCGCCTCGCCGGCGGCGGCGAAATCGACCGCCGGGGCGTCGAGATCGTCACCGAGCGCGGCGCCGAGCGCCGTCTCGAAGCCGCGCGCCACCGTGATCTGGTCGAGCACCGGCGGGAAGCGTCGGGGCGTGCCGATATCGAGCAGCTTCATCAGCGTGCGCTGCTCGGTGTCGAGCCGCTGGGCGGTACGCTCGGCCTCGGCGAGCGGACGGCGGGCCCGGTCGAGCGCGGCGCGCGCCTCGACATGCGCCGCCTCGATGTCGTTGGCCAGCACCTCGGCCTCGGCGAAGGCCTCCTGCGCCGTCTCGGCGGCGGCCCGGCGCTCCTCCAGCCGGTCGGCACCGGCGGCGGCGGCCACGGTGCGCGCCTGCTCGGACAGTTGCACGAGCTCGCGCTCGAGCTTCGCTAGCCGGTCGGTCTCCTCGCGCAGCGCGCGCTCGGCGCCGGCGCGGCGGGCGGTGCCCTCGGCGGCCAGCGCGGTCGCCTCGGCGAAGGCGGCCTCGGCGGCGGCGAGACCCTCCTCGACGATCACCCGCGTTTCCTGCGCCGCCTCCAGCGCCTCGGCGGACCCCTCCTCCGCCTCCTGCAGCGTCGCGGCCTCCTCGGCGAAGCGCGCCAGCATCGCCCCGGCATCGGCGGCCAGCGCCGCCTCGCGTTGCAGGTCACCGGCCAGCTGGGCGAGCCGGCGATCCAGCTCGGCGACGCGGGCGCTGGCGCGCGCCTCCTCGCCGTCGAGCTCGCCGCGCGCCAGGGTGAGGCGCTGCAAGCCGGCGGCGGCGGCGGCATCGATCTCGCGCAGCGCCGGCAGGCCATGGGCGGCGACGGCGGTGGTGCGGGCGGTCTCGCCCTGCGCCAGCGTGCAGGCCGCCACCTCGCGCACCGCGAGGTCGAGGGTGCGGCTGGCTTCGGCGAGGGTAGCGGCGGCCTCCGACCAGCGCAGCCACAGCAGCGCCGCCTCCGCCTTGCGGATGTCGCCGGAGACGGCGCGGTAGCGGCCGGCCTGCCGCGACTGGCGGCGCAGCGCGTCGAGCTGGGTGCCGATCTGGCCGATCACGTCTTCCAGTCGGCCGAGGTTCGCCTCCGCCGCTCGCAGCCGCATCTCCGCCTCGTGGCGGCGGGCGTGCAGGCCGGCGACGCCGGCGGCTTCCTCGAGGATGCGGCGGCGGGCGGTGGGCTTGGAGCCGACCAGCTCGCCGATCTGCCCCTGCCGCACCATGGAGGGCGAGCGCGAGCCGGAGGAGGCGTCGGCGAACAGGATCTGCACGTCGCGGGCGCGCACCTCGCGGCCATTGATACGGTAGGAGGAGCCGGCCTCGCGCTCGATGCGGCGGGAGACCTCCAGCCGGTCGGCATCGTTGAAGATCGCCGGCGCGGTGCGGTCCTCGTTCTCGATGACCAGCATCACCTCGGCGGTGTTGCGCGCCGGGCGGGTGGTGGTACCGCCGAAGATGACGTCGTCCATCCCCTCGGCACGCATCGCCTTGTAGGAGTTCTCGCCCATCACCCAGCGCAGCGCTTCGACGAGATTCGACTTGCCGCAGCCATTCGGGCCCACGACGCCGGTAAGGCCGGGCTCGATCAGCATCTCGGTCGGCTCGACGAAGGTCTTGAAGCCGAGAAGGCGCAGCCGGGTGAATTTCATGCCCTTAGGGTGCGGCCGACCGGGCACAAGTTCAAGTGTCCGGCGGGCGGCGATCCACGACATGTTGGGGATTTTGCACGGTTGTCCGCCCTATGACACCCAGTTGACGGCAAGCTTGGCGACCCGTCGGCGCGGGCGGCGGGACCGGAATGTCAGCTATCCTGACCAAAAGGCCAATTGCCGGGTGGCGACTTCTGCCGGCAAACTCGTCTCCGATAGCTGATCCTGCCGCATTTCCTTTCCATGGAGACAGAGCATGCGCCTCCCCGTGGTCGATCTCTTCGATATGCGCATCCTCAGGGAATTGCAGCAGGACGGGCGGCTGACCAATGCCGAACTGTCCGAGCGCATCGGCCTGTCGCCCTCGCCGTGCCTGCGGCGCACAAGGCGGCTGGAGGAGGACGGGCTGATCGCCGGCTACCAGGCGCGGCTCGACGCGCCCCGGCTCGGGCTCGGCGTGCTCGCCTTCATCCAGGTGCACCTGGAGCGGCAGGTCGAGGAAGCCGCGCGGGATTTCGAGGCGGCGGTGCTGGACCGGCCGGAGGTGATCGCCTGCTACAGCGTCACCGGCGACAGCGACTACCTCTTGCATGTGGTGTGCGAGGATCTCGACGGCTTCGCCCACTTCGCCCATGACGTGCTGATGGGCCTGCCCGGCGTGCGCGGCGTGCGCTCCTCGCTGGCGCTCAAGCGGGTGAAGGAGAGCGGCACGCTGCCGCTCGGCCATCTGCGCCCCACGCCCGCCGCGCCCGATTCCGTTGCCGAAAAGATAGGCAGCGACAGCCGCGAGCCAAAAATACGGCGCTGACGGCAGAATCTGCCGCTCAACGCCGCCGCCCTCCCGCAGAACGCAAGGACATGCCGGTCATAGGTCAACTACACTGACCTATATCGGCAATCCCGCGGTGACATCCACCGCCCCGGCGTTTCTTGAAAGCGAGGAGGCAGCGTCATGGCATTCGTGGCAGACACGTTGAATCCGTTCATCTCCGGCGCAGCACTCCGCCGCCCGCAGATGCCGCCGGCCACCTTCGCCGCGCTGGCGCTCACCGGCGCGGCGCTGCTGTGGTCCGGCAACTTCCTCGCCGGGCGCATGGCCGCCGAGGTGCTGCCGCCGGCCACCTTCTCCGCCGCCCGCTGGGCCTTCGCGCTCCTGCTGCTGCTGCCCTTCACCTTCCGCGAGATCCGCGCCAAGGCCGACGAGCTGAAGCGCCGCTGGCCGCTATGGCTGGCCGCCGGAGTGCTGAACATCGCGGTGTTCACCGTGATGATCTATGCCGGCCTCGCCCATACCACCCTCGTCAACGGCTCGATCATCGGCTCGGCGGCGCCGATCCTGGTCGGCCTGCTCGGCTGGCTGATCCTGCGCGAGCGCACCAGCCGCCGGGCACGTCTGGCACTCGGGGTCTCCACCCTCGGCGTGGCGCTGATCGTCACGCGGGGGAACATCGCCAACCTCGCCAGCCTTGCGCTCAATCCCGGCGACCTCGTGCTGTTCGGCGGTATCAGCGCCTTCGCGCTCTATGCGGTGCTGCTGAAGCGCTTCCCCGGCGGGCTGTCCGCCGCCGCCGCGCTGGCGGTGTCGATCCCGTTCGGCCTCGTCGCGCTCGCCCCCTTCGCCGTCCTGGAGATGGCGCAGGGCGGTTTCGGCACCGCCCATGCCGGCGAGGCGGCCCTGCTGATCGCCTATACCGCGATCTTCCCGACCATCGGCTTCGTGCTGTGGGCGCGCGGCGTCGCGGTGCTCGGCCCGACCCGCGCCGGCCAGTTCCTGCAATTGATGCCGGTGTTCGGCGCGGCGCTCGCGGTCGGCCTGCTCGGCGAGAGCCTGCACCTCTATCACGTCGCCGGCCTCGCTCTGGTCGCCGCCGGCCTCGCCCTGCGTGACAGGCGGGTGACGGCAGCCTGAAATTTGCCGCAAGCGTGAATTAATGGCCGGCTACATTCTCCGGGAATCAGCCAGCCATGAACGACAAGTCCCCGCCGGTGGGCCAGCCGACGCCGAGCATCGACCTCGGCGCCGTCCAGAGCCTGCGCAAAATCGCGCTGTTCGCCCTTGGCGGCCTCGCGGTGCTGATCCTGCTCACCGGCCATTCGCTGTGGCCGGACAGCGAGGACAGCCCGCACGAGATCATCGAGACGGTGGGCGTGGCGCTGCTGGCGCTGGCGATCGCGGGGCGCACCTGGTGCTCGCTCTATATCAGCGGCCGCAAGAAGTCGGAGATCGTGGCGCTCGGACCCTATTCGATCAGCCGCAACCCGCTCTACGTGTTCTCCTTCATCGGCGCCGCCGGCGCCGGCGCGCAATTCGGGTCGTTCACCGCGGCCGTTGCCGCCGCGCTGCTCACCTGGGTGGTATTCTCCATCGTGGTGCGCAAGGAAGAGCGCTTCCTCGCCGAGCGCTTCGGCGAGACCTATCTCGCCTACAAGGCGCGGGTGCCGCGCTTCTGGCCGAATTTCCGGCTGTGGCAGAACGTCGACACGCTGGAAATCCGCCCGCGCATGGTGATGCAGACCTTCATCGATGCCTGCGTGTTCCTCGCCGCCATCCCGCTGGCGGAAGGCATCGAGATGGCGCAGGCCGCCGGCTGGCTGCCGGTGCTGTGGCTGGTGCCGTGAGCTTGGTGCCCTGAGCGGCGCCGACACTTATCGCGGGCGCAGCCTCGCCAGCCCCCGCTGGCCCAGCCGGTCGATGCCGAGGGCCAGCAGCGCGAAGCCGCAGCCGACGGCGGCGTCGACCAGCCGCTCCGCCATGGCCATGGCGGCGCCGCCCACCGTGCCGGCGATCACCTCCAGGAACAGCATGATGAAGGCGGTGAGCGCGGCGGTGCCGAGCATGCCGCTGAGCTGCTGGAACGGCCAGCGCAGCAGCGCCGCCACCGCCATGCCGATCAGCAGCAGCGAGTGCGACGGCAGGTCGAGGCCGTGCCGGCGCAGTTCCGTGGCGCCGAGGCCGTAGAGCACCGCCGCGGCGACGCCGAGCGCGGTACCCAGCAGCATCTGCCCGATCAGCCGGCGGCTCGACAATGCATCCGCCCGCAGCACGATGACCACGGCGATCAGCGCCCAATAAGGATGGCGCAGCCCCAGCGCCTGGCTCGCGAGATAGGCGAGCGGAATGGTGATGGCGACGGCCACGGCGAACATCCAGCGCTCCCGCTCGGTCGCCCGCAGCCGCGCATAGATCTCGCGCAGCGCCGGCGCGGTGGAGACGCGCAGCCCGCCGCCGAGCGCGTCCCAGAACAGCGACACCAGCCAGGCATAGACGACGAAGCCCGCCACCACGCCGACGTCGCGCCCCTCCAGCGGCGTGTAGAGCGCGCCGACCGCGAAGGTGAGGCACAGGAAGCGGGCGCCGGCCGCCAGAGTGTCGTCGAGGCTCTCCACCAGCGCATAGGAGACGCCGGCCAGCGCGAAGCCGGCCATGATCGCCGCCGGCTGTCCGGCCGCCAGCGTGCCGAGCCCGGTGCCGGCGAGCACGATGACGCCGGCCGCCGCCATCCAGCCTAGTCGCGGCAGCGCCGGCCCGCCGGTGTCGAGGGTGAAGGCGAGGATGCCGGTGATCATCGCATAGACCAGCCACACATCGACGCCGAAGGTCAGGGCGACCGAGATCGGCGCCATCACCGTCAGCGCAAAGCGCATGGAGCGGGCGCCGAGGCCGTCGCCATGCCAATGGGAGGGGATCGCACCCATTTGCGTAAAATCCAATCGGAACCCTTTACCCGCTCTTTACCCTGAACAGCGGAGATTGTGGACGCGTGCTGTTGCGTTCCAGTCTGCGTTCAAGCGTCGGGTGCCGTTTCATGAAAGTCGTGCCGAAGGCCGAGGCCGTCGAGGCCCTTCCCCGCCTCGCCTCCCGCTCCGTCCCCCGCGCCTCCCGGGCGGCGTCGGCCGACGCCCTGCCGCTCAACACCATCCTCAACGGCGACTGCATCGCCGAATTGTCGCGGCTGCCGGCCAAGTCGGTCGACCTCGTCTTCGCCGATCCGCCCTATAATCTCCAGCTCCAGGGTGAATTGAAGCGCCCCGACGAGAGCCGGGTCGACGCGGTCGACGACGCCTGGGACCAGTTCGAGAGCTTCCAAGCCTATGACGCCTTCACCCGCGCCTGGCTGCTCGCCGTGCGCCGGGTGCTGAAGCCGACCGGCACGCTGTGGGTAATCGGCTCCTACCACAACATTTTCCGCGTCGGTTCGATGCTGCAGGACCTCGACTTCTGGATCCTCAACGACATCGTCTGGCGCAAGACCAACCCGATGCCGAATTTCCGCGGCCGGCGCTTCACCAACGCGCACGAGACGCTGATCTGGGCGGCGCGGGAGCCCAATGCGCGCGGCTACACCTTCAATTACGAGGCGATGAAGGCGGCCAACGAGGATGTGCAGATGCGCTCCGACTGGCTGTTCCCGATCTGCTCGGGCGGCGAGCGGCTGAAGGACGCCGACGGCCACAAGCTGCACCCGACCCAGAAGCCGGAGGCACTGATCGCCCGGCTGCTGCTCGCCGCGTCCAAGCCCGGCGACGTGGTGCTCGACCCGTTCCTGGGCTCCGGCACCACGGCGGCAGTGGCCAAGAAGCTGCGCCGCCATTTCATCGGCATCGAGCGCGATCCCGGCTATGCCGAGGTGGCGCAGGCGCGGGTCGATGCCACCGAGCCGCTGCCCGAGGCGGCGCTCGCCCCGGCTCCCTCCGCCCGCGAGGCGCCGCGCGTGGCCTTCGCCTCGCTGGTGGAGCGCGGGCTGGTGACGCCCGGCACGCTGCTCACCGATGCGCGCGCGCAGGTGAAGGCGATGGTGCGCGCCGACGGCACGCTATCGGTGGAGACCGCGCCGGGGCTCGGCACGGTCGGCTCGATCCACCGCGCTGGCGCGGTGGCGCAGGGCGCGGGGGCCTGCAATGGCTGGACCTACTGGCACATCGAGACCCGCGAGGGGCTGAAGCCTATCGACAGCCTGCGCGCGGTGGTGCGCTCGGAAATGGCGATGGCGGCGGAATAGCGTTCCGCTTCCAGCCCATTGAGTTGAGAGCACCTTCTCGTCGATCCGGCGTTCCGCCCGATCGGAAAGGTCTCTAAGCTTCCCGCCGCAACCGGGGAGCCGCCGATGATCACGCTCTACGACATGCCGGACTCCGGCAACAGCTACAAGGTCCGGCTGGCCGCCGCCCATCTCGGCCGGCCGCTCCGGCGCGTCACCATGTCCTCGCGCGACGGCTCGACCCGCAGCCCGGGCTTCCTCGCCAAGAACCCGATCGGCAAGCTGCCGACCATCGAACTTGCCGATGGCCGCTTCCTCGCCGAATCCAACGCCATCACGCTGTATCTGGCGGAAGGCTCGGCGCTGGTGCCGGCCGATTCCTATGACCGCGCCAAGATGTATGAGTGGCTGTTCTTCGAGCAGTACAGCCACGAGCCGGCCATCGCGGTGCGCCGGGCGCTGTTCGTCTATGAGGAGCGCCGGCACCTGGCGACGCCCGAGCGGCTCGCCCAGCTGCTCGACGCCGGCAACCGGGCGCTCACCGTGATGGAGACCCGGCTCGCCGGGCATGACTGGTTGGCGGGCGACGCCTTCAGCCTCGCCGACATCGCGCTCTACGCCTACACCCACACGGCGGAGGAAGGCGGCTACGACCTCGCCGCCTATCCCGGCATCGTCGGCTGGATGGCGCGGATCGCCGCCCTGCCCGCCCATATCGGGCTGTCCGACTGAGCCGCTCCGCTCCCGCGCGACCGAACTCCGACCCGCAAAATGAAAAGGCCGCCTTCCGGCGGCCCCTTCATTCGTCATGTTGTCCGGCTCAGTGATGGCCGGGCTTTTTCGCCGCGTCCTTCTCCTTGCCCATGGCCTTGTGGCCCTCGCCCTTCATCTCCTGGGTCCGGCCCTCGGCTTCCATGTTCTTCGCCCCCGCCATCTTGCCGGCGGCATGCTTGGCCTGGCCCGACGATTCGCGAGCGTGGCCTCTGCCCTTGTCCATTGAGCTACCCATGGTCATGGTCTCCTGATCGCCCGCAACCCGCGCGGGCCGAGGCGATAACGCGCAAGCGGCGCAGAGGTTCGAATCCACAGACAAATTATTCGATATACTCCAATACCTTGACCATCACGCTGGGAAAGGCTTCCGCCGGAAAGCCCACCGGCTTCACCCAGCGATGGCCTGCGGGGGCCGGGGTGCCGGCCGGCAGCCGGGCCCGCCATACCGCGAGCTCCAGCGCGAAATGGCTGAACACGTGGCTCACCCCGGCATTGAGCGCCTGCCATTGCGCCTTCAGCGGCGCATGACGCGCGGGATCGGCGGTTTCACCCTTCTGCCCATCCTCCTGCCACGGCGTCGAGGGCACCTCGGTCATGCCGCCGAGCAGGCCCTTTTCCGGCCGGGTGCGTACCAGCACCGCGCCATCCGCCCGCACCGCGAGGAAGGCGACGCCGCGCCGCGTCGGCCGCGCGGCCTTGGCCGCCTTGACAGGGTGGGCCTCCGGGTTGCCGGCCGCCTGCGCCGCGCAATTCTCCCGCCACGGACAGAGGATGCAGGCCGGCTTCCTCGGCGTGCACACCGTGGCGCCGAGATCCATCATCGCCTGCGCGAAATCGCCGAAGCGGGCGGCGGGCAGCAGCGTCTCGGCGAGCGCGCGCAGCTGCTTCCTCGCCTTCGGCAGCGCCTCCTCCACCGCGAACAGCCGGGCGACCACCCGCTCCCAATTGCCGTCCACCGCCGCCGCCCGGCGCTCATGGGCGATGGAGGCGATGGCGGCGGCGGTATAGGGACCGACACCCGGCAAGGCGAGCAGTCCCTCGACGCTGTCCGGGAAGCGTCCGCCATGCTCGCCGGCCACCGCGCGGGCGCAGGCGTGGAGGTTGCGGGCGCGAGCATAGTAGCCGAGCCCGGCCCAGGCGGAGAGCACCTCCTCCAGCTTCGCCGCCGCCAGCGCTGTCACCGAAGGCCAGCGGGCGAGGAAGGCGGCGTAATAGGGCTGCACCGTCACCACGGTGGTCTGCTGCAGCATGATCTCGGACAGGAACACCTTGTAGGGATCCTGCCGCACGCCGGGCGGGGCGCGCCATGGCAGCTCGCGGCGATGCCGGTCGTACCAGCGCAGCAGCGCGCGCGGATCCGGCGCGGCAAGGGCGACGACGCCCCGGCCGGGGCCGGCCGACTTTGTCGGCGGCGAAACGGATGCTAGGCTCGCGCGTGCGGGCATGGATGCGGTGCGGAAGCTCCCTCGGATGTCCGCCCAAGGTGGGCGCCGGCGTCCTCCCCGGCAAGCCCGCCCGCGACGCCGCCCACAGCCTATCCGGCTCGCATGAGCCGGCCATCGTCCTCCGGCTCCCTTCGAGCCCGCCAATTGAACGCCAATGCCGCCCCGCTCCCATCCCAAACCGCTCGCCGACCTCATCGACGCGACCATCGCGGCGAGCTGCAAGCAGCGCGGCCTCGCCTCGGTGGAGATCGTCACCCGCTGGGCCGACATCATCGGCGACGACCTCGCGCGCCGCGCGCAGCCGATCAAGCTCGCCTGGCCCTCGCGGCCGGAGAGCGAGGAGCCCGGCGTGCTGCATGTGCGGGTGGAGGGCGGCTACGCCATCGAATTGCAGCATCTGGCGCCGGTGGTGATCGAGCGGGTGAACCGCTATTTCGGCTGGCGCTGCATCGGCCGGCTCAGCCTGAAGCAGGGGCCGGTGCCCTCGCTCGCCCGTCCCCGCCGGCGGCCCGAGGAGCCCGGCGCCGAGGAATGCGCCCGCATCGGCGCCCGCATCGGCCGGTTCGGCGGCTTCGAGGATCCGGCGCTGGCCGCCGCGCTCGCCCGGCTCGGCGCGCTGGTGGCACGGGATCGCGGCCGGCGCTGACCTGAGGAAAACGCGCAAAAGCTTCACGCAGCAGTGACCAAATGCCCGGCTGCCGTACCGTTGCCATGATCGCAGGCTCGCTGTACGCGCATGCTTTGTTCGGGCGGCCACAGCGGCCGCCTCCGATCTGGAGAGACTCATGATCGACCGCCGCCGCTTCCTCGAAGGCACGGGCACCGCCCTTCTCACCGCGGCGGCGCTGCTGGCGCTCTCCGGCCCGCGCGGGCTCGGCCTTGGCGAACTCGGCTTCATCGGCCAGGCCGACGCGCAGACGGTCGACGCCGCCAAGCTGCTCGAGGCCGGCCCGCTGCCGGACCAGTGGCTCGGCAAGGCGGACGCGCCGGTCACCATCGTCGAATACGCCTCGATGACCTGCGGCCACTGCGCGCATTTCCACGCCACCACCTGGCCGGTGCTGAAAGAGAAGTACATCGAGACCGGCAAGGTGCGCTTCGTGTTGCGCGAATTCCCGCTCGATATCGTCGCCAAGGCTGCCTTCATGCTGGCGCGCTGCTCCGGCGAGGGGAAGTACTACCCGATGGTCGACACACTGTTCGACAACCAGAAGAACTGGGCCTTCACCAACAACCCGGCGCAGGCGCTGCTCGGCATCGCCAAGCAGAGCGGCATGACCGAGCAGCAGTTCAACACCTGCCTCTCGGATGCCAAGCTCGCCGGCGAGATCGACCAGACCGCCAAGCGCGGCGCCGACGATTTCGGCGTCGATTCGACCCCGACCTTCTACATCAACGGTAAGAAGGTGCCCGGCGCCATCAGCCCGGAAGACTTGGACAAGGAACTGGCGCCGCTGCTCGGCGCCAACTGACACTACGCGCGGGAGAGTGCCGGCGGGCGCCGGAACCCGGCGCCGATGCTGCGTCTCCCGCCGGCGCCCGGTCCCGCGGGTTTCGCTGCGCGGGTGCGGGCATACGCGTCCCTACGCGAGATCGCGGACACACCCGATCGCCCTTCCAGCAGTGGTAGCGACAGGCGTCGTGCAGGCGGACCGGCAGCGGCGTGGCGGTGCCGTTGTCTCCCTCGCCCCGATCCGGCTCGACGTGCCGCACGTCCTCGCGCCGTCAGGCCGGCGCATCGCCACCTCCGGCACATCCCGGCTCCTCGGCCTTCAGTGTCGTGGCGCCGCCGACGTGATGGCCTGCCATCAAGACACACGGCGTATCGGCACGCGATCAGCCTCGTGGAGCGCCGTCCTGTGGAGAGCCGCCCTGCCCCGCAGTGTGACGATCGCCGAAGCCTGCCGCCTTCGCCCCAATCCGGCTCGATGTGCCGCACGTCCTCGCGCCGTCAGACCCACGGGCGCCGCCTCCGACCTGCCCCTCCACCGATAGCGTCGTGGCACCGCCGACGTAGCGGCCGACCATCATGACGCCCGGTGTATCGGCACGAGATCGGCCCCACGGGGCGCGCCCGTGAAGCGCCGCCCCGCAGCGGGGCGATCGCCGAAGCCTGCGCCACCCTCGCCCCCGATCCAGCCGATGTGCCGCACATCCTCGCGCCGCCAGACCGGCGACCGTCGTCGCCGCACGACGGGATCTGTCGCCCCGGCCTCACTCGGGCAGCACCACCCGCCCCTCGGCATCCAGCGCGAAGCCGGGATTGTGGGCGACCTCCCACGGATAGCCGTCGGGATCGGCCACATAGCCGGAATAGCCGCCCCAGAAGGTTTCCTGTGCCGGACGCAACGCCCTGCCGCCTGCCGCCACCGCCTTGGACAGCGTCGCGTCGACCTCCGCCCGGCTCGGCCGGTTGCAGGCAAGCGCGATGCCGCCGAAGCTGCCGGCGCGGCCGGGGATCACCCCGGCATCGGCGGCCAGCTCGTGGCGCGGATAGAGCGCCAGCACCACGCCGCCGGCGCCGGGCTGCCGACGCCCGTCGGCCTGGTAGAACGCCACGCCGGTCGTCGCCCGGTCGCGCCGCACCATGCCCATCGCCTCGTAGAACACCGCCGCCCTTGCGAGATCCGCGACGCCGAGCGTCACCAGCGAGAGCGCCAGCGGCGGCACGCCGTCCCCGGCTTCCGTCCGGCAATCAGCCCCTGCAATTCGATCCACCACACCCATCGTCTTCTCCTCCTCCCGCATCCCGCCGCCGCGTTCTCAACCACGGCGTTCCCCGCCGCGACGCTTGCAGCTGCCGGACCGCCCCCCTTCGCCGAGGGAACGGCCCGCACGGCAGACTGCCCCACGATCCTGTCAGCTATTGGCAGTATGTTCTCCGCTTTGCCGTTTCCAATGTCCGGCCCATCACCCGGCTCCGGCTGGCCGCCGGCACCCGGGCGCATGACTGGCGAGTGCCCGGCCGGGTAGCGACGGATCGGCCGGCGACATGGGCCCGCGATTGTCTAGGCCCGCGAGGGCAAGAGCTCGCGAGGGCAATGGCGACCAATGACATGGGCAACTGCCAGCGGCCTCCATCGACACCCGCCCGCGGGCTTCCTGCCGAGGATGACCCCGACAACGGCTCGCCCGACGACACCGCACGGCATGCCCATCGGCAGCATGGCGACCGATGGCTTGGACAGTTGCCGACCTACTCCAACAACACTCACCGGCCGGCCGCCGAGGACGAAGCCAACCCCTCCTCCATGACACCGCCCCACCCCGGTCGTACAGCCACCCATCCTCACCGAGGGCGCCGGCCGCCGCTCACCCCGCCTCGCCGAACAGCGACAATTGCTCCCCCCGGCGTGGCGGGCGGCGGAAATGGCGGGTGGTGAGCCGCACGCTGCGCTGGTTCAGCCCCAGCCGCTGGGTGGCGATCTCGAAGCGTCGCGCCACCGTCCAGGCATAGGGGCCGGAGCCGCTCATGCGCTGGCCGAACTGGGCGTCATATTCCTTGCCCCCATGCAGTTCCTTCACCAGCGACAGCACATGGCGGTAGCGGTCGGGGAAATTCGCCAGCAGCCATTCCTTGAACAGGTCGCGGATCTCCAGCGGCAGGCGCAGCATCACATAGCCGGCCTCCCCCGCCCCGGCGGCGACGGCGGCGTCGAGAATGCGCTCCAGTTCGGAATCGTTGATCGCCGGGATCATCGGCGCCGCCAGCACCGCGGTCGGCACCCCCGCCTCGGACAGCCGGCGGATCGTCTCGATGCGCCGCATCGGCGTCGCCGCACGAGGCTCCATCACCCGCGCCAGCTTGTGGTCGAGCGTGGTCACCGACAGCGCCACCTTCACCAGCCCGCGCTCGGCCATCGGCGCGAGGATGTCGAGGTCGCGCAGGATCAGCGCCGACTTGGTGACGATGCCGACCGGATGGCCGAAATCGCTGAGCACTTCGAGGAGGCGTCGGGTCAGCCGCCATTCCTTCTCGATCGGCTGGTAGCTGTCGGTATTGATGCCGAGCGCGATGGTGCGCGGCTCGTAGCCGGGCTTCGACAGTTCCTTGGCGAGCAGTTCCGGCGCGTCCGGCTTGGCGAACAGCTTGGTCTCGAAGTCGAGCCCGGCGGAATAGCCCTGATAGGCGTGGGTCGGCCGGGCGAAGCAGTAGACGCAGCCATGCTCGCAGCCGCGATAGGGATTGATCGAACGGTCGAAGCCGACATCGGGGGACGTGTTGCGGGTGATGATGGTACGCGCCCGTTCCGGCGTCACCGTGGTCTTGAAGGCCGGCAGCTCGTCGAGGCTCTGCCAGCCATCGTCGAAAAACTCGCGCGCATGCGGCTCGAAACGGCCGGCGGCGTTGGAGGACGCGCCGCGCCCGCGCCGACGCTCGGCCTCCACCGCCACAGTGCCATCGTCGCCCGCCACCGGAAGGTCGATGTCGGAGACGGCGTCGAGATCGCGACGCGCCGCCTTGTCTTCCGCCGCGCGGCGGGCGCGCCGCTCCTCTGCCAGCCGCCCGAGATGCTTCGGGTCGGCCGGCGGCCGGAGGGCGGCTGAGGGATCGGTCGGGGCGACGATGCGGCGTTCCATGTCCTGAAGCTAGCGCGGACATAGGAACATATCAAGAACATCATGCAAAAACATCGAGGCGCCGACTTCACCTCTCCGCCCTTGTGCTGTAGGCACGTCAAGGGTTTGCCGCATGTCGCCTCCGGGCGCCGGCGGTGGGGAACAGCGACCGGGCCAATGCCGGCGCGACAAGAGGGATGGGCCGGCCGCGTGATCTCCGTGGTGATTCCGACGCGCGAGTCGGGCGGCCTGCTGATACCGACCCTGGCGGCGCTGGTGCCCGGCGCGGCGGTCGGGTTGGTGCGCGAGGTGCTACTGGTCGATGGCAGCGCGCAGGCCTCCGGGGAAACCGGCGAGACCGCCGAGGTCGCCGATGCGGCGGGCTGCGAATATCTCGCCGGACCGGCCGATCCCGGCGCCCGGCTGCGCATGGGCGCGCAGGCGGCGCGCGGGCCGTGGCTGATGTTCATCGAGCCGGTCGGGCTGCTGCAGGAAGGCTGGACGCGCGAGGTGCGCAGCTTCATCGACCAGGCCGAGCGCTCGGGCGCCGCCGACCGGCACGCCGCCAGCTTCCGCCTGGCGCTCGACGGCTTCGGCTTCGGCCCGCGGCTTCAGGAGAGCGCGGCGGCGCTCCGGCAGATGGTGACCGGGCGCCCGCGGCCCGAACAGGGCCTGCTCATCCACCAGCGCCTCTATGAGCGGCTCGGCCGCCACGAGGACGGCACCAGGGCGGCGGCGCGGCTGCTCGGCCGCATCGGGCGGCGGCGCCTCGTCATGCTGCGCTCGCAGATGCTGCTGCCGATGGAATAGGCGGGCGCGACCTGCCTCCTCGGCCCCCGGCCTTACGTCAGCTCTTCGCCTTGTCGCGCTTCAGGTGCTCGTCGAGCCGGGGCAGGATCTCGACGAAATTGCAGGGCCGGTGGCGGATGTCGAGCTGCTTGACGAGAATCTCGTCCCAGCCGTCGCGGCAGGCGCCCGGCGAACCCGGCAGGCAGAAGATGTAGGTGGCGTTGGCCACCCCCGCCGTCGCCCGGCTCTGCAGCGTCGAGGTGCCGATCTTGGCGAAGGACACCATGTGGAACACGGTGGAGAATCCCTCCATCCGCTTCTCGAACAGTGGTTCCAGCGCTTCGGGCGTCACGTCGCGGCCGGTGAAGCCGGTGCCGCCAGTGGTGATGACGACATCGATACCGGCATCGGCGATCCAGGCGCCGACGCGGGCGCGGATCGCCTCGACATCGTCAGGCACGATGGCGCGGTCGGCGAGACGATGGCCGGCCGCCTCGATGCGGGCCGCCAGCGTGTCGCCGGAGCGGTCGTCAGCCGGGGTACGGGTATCGGAGACGGTCAGCACCGCGATGGCGAGCGGCACGAAGGGCCGCTCGGCGGCAGGCGTCGGCAGGGACATGGAAACGACCTCAGAAGCGTCCGGTCCACCCATATGTGGACGCCGGCGCGATCTTGCGAGGCCCGGACATACGGCGGACCGGCAGTCCGGCCCGCCTTCCCCCAGATATCGCCGCTACCAGCGGCGGCGGACCGGCAGTCCGGCCCGCCTTTCCTCAGATATCGCCGCAACCAGCGGCAGCGGACCGTCAATCCGGCCCGCCCCTTCTCAGATGTTGCCGTTGCCGAAGGTGTTGCACTGCTGCAGCGAGCCGGATTGCAGTCCGCGCTTGAACCAGGTGACGCGCTGCTCGGACGTGCCATGGGTGAAGCTGTCCGGCACCGCATAGCCCTGCGACTGCTTCTGCAACCGGTCGTCGCCGATGGCGGAGGCGGCGTTCAGCGCTTCCTGGATGTCGCCGTCCTCGAGGATCTTGAAGCGGGCATCGGCGTGATTGGCCCACACGCCGGCCAGGCAGTCGGCCATCAGCTCGACGCGCACGGAGAGCTGGTTGGCCTCGGCGCGCGATACCTGGCGCTGGCGCTCCTGCACCTTGGAGAGAAGGCCGATCTGGTTCTCGACGTGGTGGCCGACCTCATGCGCGATGACATAGGCGGCGGCGAAGTCGCCGGAGGCGCGGAAGCGGGTCTTCATCTCCTGGAAGAAGGAGAGGTCGAGATAGACCTTCTGGTCGAGCGGGCAATAGAACGGCCCCATCGCCGATTGCGCGGCACCGCAGCCGGAGCGGGTGGAGCCGGAGAACAGCACCATGCCGGGGTCCTTATAGGTGCGCCCCTGCTGCTTGAAAATCTCGGTCCACACATCCTCGGTCTGCGCGAGCACGGTGGCGGCGAACTGGCCGAGCTGGTCCTGTGGCGCGCTGCGACTGGTGGTCTGGGTCTGCTGCTGTTGCTGGCTCTGGCCGCTGCCGCCGCCCATCAGGATCTCGGCGCCGCCGATCAGCAGCGCCGGATTGATGCCGGTCGCCCAGGCGATGAGCCCGACGATGATCAGCCCGCCAATGCCGAGCCCGCCGCGCCCGCCGGGCAGGCGGCCGCCACCGAAGCCGCCGCCACCCTGGCCCCTGCGGTCCTCGACATTGTCGCTGCGCCGGAAATCTTCCCACCGCATGGTCGCCTCCTGAACCCGTCACCCATCGGCCATCACGGTCCGTCACCCGGACCATAATAGGGGCAGCGCCGGGGATAAAGCCGCGGCATGCCGGCAATTCACACGAGGCGCCGCCGGTTCCATGGCGAGGAGGCCGCAGAGGCCCGCACACGCGGATGTTCCCTCTCCCGCACGGGGAGAGGGAATCCGGTCACGCCGCCGGGGCGGAAAGCCCGACGAGGAAACGATGCGTCAGGCTGAGATCCGGCGAGGACAGGCCGTGGCCGGTCGGCAGCACCTGATGCGCCACCTCGGCGCCAGCCTGCTTCAGCGTGGCAGCGAGGCGGGCGGCGTTCTCCGCCGGCACGATCGGATCGGCATCGCCGGAGAGCAGCAGCACCGGCGTGCCGGGAATCGTCGCCGCCGGCGGGTTGCGGAACGGCGACATCGCCCGCAGCAGCACCGCGCCGGCCAGCGCCTCCGGGCGCAGCAGCAGCATGGACGCCGCGATGTTGGCGCCATTGGAGAAGCCGACCGCCACCGGCGCCGGCAATCCTTCCTGCGCGCGGATCGCCGAGACGAAATCGGCCAGCTCGTGAGTACGTGCGACAAGATCCTCCTCGTCGAACAGCCCTTCGGCGAAGCGGCGGAAGAAGCGGTTGGCCCCGCCCTCGCGGACCTTGCCGCGCGGCGAGATCAGCGCCGAACCCGGCGCCACCCGCTCGCCGAGGCCGAGCAGATCGTCCTCGCTGCCGCCGGTGCCGTGCAGCAGTAGGATCGGCGGCCGGCCCGGTGCGGAGGCCGGCACGTAGCGGTGAATGAAGCTCGGGGCGGAAATGGCCGCGTGAGAGGCGGCGACGCGGGGATCGGCGTTCATGTGAGCCTCCTGTCGTGCGAATTGGAAAGAAGCCCCGCCTCCGATGGGGAGGCGGGGCAAGGCAGGGAGAGACGAGCTCAGGCGACGTCCGGCAGGACCGCCTCGATATTGGCGCGGCGACTCTCCAGGAAGTCCGGCAGCTTCAGCGCCTCGCCGAGATGGGCCACGGGCTCGTCGGCGGCGAAGCCGGGAACATCGGTGGCGATCTCGAACAGCACGTGGCCGGGCTCGCGGAAGTAGACGGACCGGAAGTAGTTGCGGTCCTTCTGCTCGGTGGTGCGGATGCCGTGGTTCTCCTGGAGCTTCTTCACCATCTCGAACTCGGCCGCGTCGTCGGCGGCACGGAAGGCGATGTGGTGCACCGAGCCGCCGCCCATGCGGGCCGGCAGAAAGCCACCGGCCTCATGGATGTCGACGATGCCGCCGATCTCGGTACCCTCGGCCTGGAAGCGCACCAGCGAGCCCTCGCGGCCGACTTCCTTGAAGCCGAGCACGTCGGTGAGGATGGCGCCGGTGGGCGCCGCCTCGGCGAGCAGCAGGTTCACCGAGTGGAAGCCGCGGATCGCATGCTCGGCCGGCACGTCGGTGCCGAGCCAGGCCGGCTCGTTCTCGCTGCCGGGCACGCCGATCAGCGCGAGGCGCATGCCGTGCGGGTCCTTGAAGCTCAGCACGGTCTGGCCGAAGCGCTTCACCGGCGCCTGGTAGGCGACGCCCTTGTCGGTGAAGCGGTGCGTCCAGTAGCCGATCGAGGCCTCCGGCACGCGGAACGCGGTCTCCTGCGTCTCGCCGATGCCGAGCCGTCCGGGCGCCACATGGTCCCACGGGAAGAAGGTGAGAATGGTGCCGGGCGAGCCGACCTCGTCGCCATAATAGAAGTGATAGGTGCCGGGATCGTCGAAATTGACGGTCTTCTTCACCAGCCGCAGCCCGACGGTGCGGGTGTAGAACTCGACGTTGCGACGCGCGTTGCCGGCGATCGCGGTGACGTGGTGGATGCCGTTGCGGATCATGGTCTTGCCCTCTTCGGTGCGCCGCTGGGGTTTATGCCGGCGCCCTCTCGTGGCACTACAAATATGCCCGCAACTCCGGCTTGCCACGTCATTTCAATTGCATTGACGCAATCTACGCTCTGCTGATATGTAGGGTGCGTTGCAATGAGGGCACCCGCCATGGCCGATCCGTTCAAGAATCTCGCCTGGGACGATTTTCGCCTGATCAAGGCGGTAGCGGATGCCAAGGGACTGCCGGCTGCGGCGGCGCAGATTGGCGTCAACCACTCCACCGTGTTCCGGCGGCTGAAGCAGATCGAGGAAGCGCTCGGCACCACTTTGTTCGAGCGCCACCGCACCGGCTACGCGCTCACCCCCGCCGGCGAGGAACTGGTGGCACTGGCGCAGCGGCTCGACGACGAGATCACCTCCACCGGCCGGCGCATCGCCGGGCGCGAGCCGGCGCCCTGCGGCGAGTTGCGCATCACCACGCCGGATTCGCTGCTGATCCACCTCCTGATCCCGATGATGGCGGATTTCCGCGCCCGCTACCCGCAGGTGCAGCTCGACATCGTGCTGTCCAACCAGGCGCTGAACCTGTCGCGGCGCGACGCCGACGTCGCCATCCGCGCCACCGACAACCCGCCGGAAAACCTGGTCGGCCGCCGCCTCGCCCGCATCGCCTGGGCGCTGTATGGGCGGGCGGAGGATTTCCCCGACCCGGCGGCGGTGGACGAGGCGAGCCTGCACCGCTGCAACTGGGTGGCGCTCGGCGAGACCATGGGAGCGCTCAAGGCGGTCAAATATGTCGAGAAGCACGTGCCGCCGGAAAATCTCGGCTACCGCGTCAACACCGTGCTCGGCCTCGCCGAGGCGGTGGAGGCCGGGCTCGGCATCGGCCACATCCCCTGCATGATCGGCGATGCCCGCCCCTCGCTGGTGCGGCTCACCCCGCCGGTGCCGGAATTCGCCGCCGATCTGTGGCTGCTGACCCATCCCGATCTGCGCCATTCGCCGCGGGTGCGCGCCTTTCTCGATTTCCTCGCCGAGCAGATCGGCCGACACCGCCGCTTCATCGAGGGTGGCAGCGGCCTGTCGCTGGAGACGCCGGTTCCCGCACCCGCCGACACCGCCGCGTGAGACTCAGCTCTTCACCGAGGCTCAGCTCTTCACCTTGGCGAGCAGCGTGTCGCGCAGCGCTGCGAGCTCGCCGGTGAGCCGCTCCACCGCCTGGCGGTCGCGGGCGAGGCAGAGGCCCATCTCCTTCGGCACCGCCAACGCCTCGGCCTTCAGCGAGCGCCCCTTCTCGGTGAGATGGATGCGCACCTGCCGCTCGTCCTGCGCGTCGCGCACCCGGCGCACCAGCCCGGCGGTCTCCAGCCGCTTCAACAGCGGAGTCAGGGTGTTGGTCTCCAGGAGCACGCGGTCGCCGATCTGCCCGACGGTGAGCCCATCCTGCGCCCAGAGTGTCACCATGGCGAGATATTGCGGGTAGGTGAGGCCCAGCCGGTCCAGCAGCGGCTTGTAGACGCGGTTGAACGCGTGGTTCGCCGAATAGACGGCGAAACACAGGAAATCGTCGAGCTTCAGCTTTTCTGAGGTGTCGGGCATGAGGCCGGACTCTGCCTCCGATCCGGGGCCATCTCAAGCGGGATTTCGCTTATTCCACGCGCCGTGGCGCCGATTGTCGGCACCCGTCCCCGTTTTTCCCGCCCGACGGAAATCGCACCCACCCTGCGGACGAGATTTGAAGATGCCGGGCCTCTCCTCTATAGCATCCGGGGCAGCGCGAAGGAGAATAACGGCATATGTCAGAAGGCGAGGCGAAAGCGAGCACCGCCCCCTCCTCCATTGACGCCTATGCCGGCCTCAGCGCCACCGGCCGGCGCTCGGCGCGGCTGCGGCTGCGCGCCGCCTGGATGTATTACGTCGAGGGCATGACGCAGAGCGCCATCGCCGAGGCGCTGGACATCGGCCGCGTCACCGTGGTGCGCCTGCTCGCCGACGCCCGCAGCCTCAACGAAGTGAAGATCTCGCTGTCGCGCGAGATCGCCGAGCTGCCGCGCCTCGAAATGGGGCTGCAGAAGACCTTCGGCCTCAAGGAGGCCATCGTGGCCCCGGTCTCCAGCCCGGACGCCGACGCCACCCACGCCATCGGCGCCGCCACCGGCCAGTTCATCTCCGAGCTGATCGGCTCGGACATGACCATCGGCTTCGGCTGGGGCCGCACGCTGATGCGCGCCCTCGGCTTCATCGACGAGAAGCCAGTCAGCAACCTCTCCGTGGTGTCGCTACTCGGCGGCATCACCAAGGCCAAGCAGTACAACCCCTCCGAATTCGCCTGGCAGCTGTCGCGGCTGTTCCAGGCCGACTGCCACCTGATCGCCGCCCCGGCCATCGTCGATAGCATCGAGACCAAGCGGGCGCTGATCGAGCGCTGCGGCCTGTCCAACGTCTACAGCCGGGCGCGCGAAATGGACGCGGTGGTGCTCAGCGTCGGCGAGATGGAGGAGACCAGCACCTCGCTGCGATTCGGCTTCTTCTCGCCGGCCGACTGGGAATCGCTGGTGGCGGCCGGTGCGGTCGGCGATATCGCCTACAACTTCATCGACATAGAGGGCCGCCCGGTCGACCACCCGATCAATTCGCGGGTGATGTCGATCCCGCTGGAGACGCTGTGCGCCACGCCGCAGCGCATCCTCACCTCCGGCGGACCGGGCAAGACGGACGCCATTCTCGGCGCCCTGCGGCTGCTGCGCCCCACCGTGTTCATCACCGACGAAGCCACGGCGGCACGTGTCCTGACGGCAGCGGGCGCGCATTTCTGAGCGCGAAAGTCACATCCGCATTTGACACGGAACAAATGTCGGGTAACCGAAGGGCGCTGATGTGCGGCTCAAGCCGCGCCGCTCCGGGAGTTTGCCATGTACGTCGATAACAGGATCGCGCGGTCGGGTCTCGCCGCCGAACTGGATAGGTGGACGCAGGCGCACGGCCCCGTCACCATCGGCCTCGCCGGCGCCGGGCAGATGGGCACCGATCTCGTGGTGCAGGTGGCGCTGATGCCGGGCGTGCGCATCGGCGCGATCTCGGAGATCGACGGCCAGGCCGCTATCGACGCGGCGCTGATGGCCGGCCATGCGCGCGGCGATCTCGTCTCCGCCTCCACCCCCTCCGCCGTCGACCGCGCCATCGAGGCCGGCCAGATCGCCATCACCGACGATTTCCGCGCCTTCTGCGCCGCCGGCCGCATCGACGTCGTCATCGACGCCACCGGCAATCCCAATGTCGGCACCGAGGTGGCGCTCGACGCCATGCGCCACGGAAAGCACGTGGTGATGCTGAATGTCGAGGCCGACATCACCATCGGCCGCTGGCTGAAGCAGGAGGCCCGCAAGGCCGGCGTGGTGCTCACCGGCGCCGCCGGCGACGAGCCGGCCGCCACCATCGAGTTGATCGGCTTCGCCCAGTCGCTCGGCTTCGAGATCGTCGCCGCCGGCAAGGGCAAGAACAACCCGCTGAAGTTCGACGCCATCCCCGATGAGTTCGAGGCCGAGGCGCGGGCGCGCAACATGAACCCGCGCATGCTCGTCGAGTTCGTCGACGGCTCCAAGACCATGGTGGAGATGACCGCGCTGGCCAATGCCACCGGCCTCGTGCCGGACGTGCCGGGCATGCACGGCCCGGCGGCCACCCGCGACGACCTCGCCCAGGTGCTGTGCACGAAGGAGGATGGCGGCATCCTCTCGCGCTCCGGCGTGGTCGACTATTCCATCGGCAAGGGCGTGGCGCCGGGCGTGTTCTGCGTGGTGAAGCCGCGCCACCCGCGCGTGCTGGAGCGCATGGCCGACCTCAAGGTCGGGCCGGGCCCGTGCTTCGCGCTGCTGCGCCCCTATCACCTCACCAGCCTCGAAGTGCCGCTCTCCGCGGTGCGCGCCGTGCTGCACGGCCGGCCGGACATGGAGGTGCTCGACCATCCGGTGGCCGAGTGCACGGCGGTCGCCAAGCGCGACCTCGCGGTGGGGCAGGTGCTGGGCAAGATCGGCGAATACGATTATCGCGGCTTCGCGATGGAATGGCGCGAGGCGCGCGACAACTTCGCCCTGCCGCTCGGCCTCGCGGAGAAGGCGCGGGTGCTGAAGCCGATCCGCGCCGGCGAGCGGCTGACCTATGAGAACTGCGCCCCCGACGAGGCGCTGGTGGTCACCCAGATGCGCCGCCGCCTCGACCAGTCCGACGCGCAATATATCGCGGCGTGAGGGGGCGGAAGTTCTGGGCCGACTCGGGACTGCACTTTTAGCGCAAGCGCTCGGCCTTGCGCTAGGAACGGATGCTGGCCTAAGCCCCGCCTAGCAGGCCGATAGACAAAATACTCTAGTACAGACAATGGGCTGTGACATCTCTCCTTTCACACCAGCGGAGGCCTGTCTTCCGACTGCACTAGTGGCACACAACAGCGAAATCGCCTGACAAACAAAAAGGAATTATGGGGCCGGAAACGTGACGTTGTCACAGCCTCTTCGTTCTTGTAACGTTCGCATCTCAACTTGAGCGGAGCAGTTCGTGGCAAAGCAACCGACGTCGAAAGGCGGCACCTCCCGGATCCGATTCATAATGCTGGAAGCCGAGATTCCAGAGGGAGACCTAGGCCAACTCGCGTCGGCCATTCAAAACGCCCTCAAGCCAACAACGGCCGCGATACAGCAACGACTTTCGCCCGCCTCTGCCCCGTCAGCTCTGCCAAACGGCTTTAAAGATGTCGATTCAGACATCGAAGGCGAGGTCGTCGATCCCGAAGAGACGCTTGCTGCCCCGCCCTTGACGCGGCAGCCGAAGGAGGCAAAGCCGCGCAAACCAACTTCTATGAAAGTGCTCGACATTGACCTGAAGAGCGATCCATCATTTGAAAGTTTTGCGAATATTCACGCTCCCAAGAACGACGCCGAGCGGAATCTGGTGGCGTTGGCTTGGTTCAAAGAGCACCGTTCAAATGAAGTGGTTACTGCAAATCATGTCTACACCTGCTATCGAGCACTGAAGTGGCCTTCTGGTATTGAAGATTTTCCTTCGGTGCTGCGCTCATTGAAAGCCCAGCAGGTAGTGAACAGCGTGGGTCGGGGCCAGTACGAGATCAATCATCTTGGTATTGATCGTGTTGAGAAAATGGGCCCCGCAACTTGAGTAGCGTTGCCGATTTTGCGGGATCGGTGCCGGGCTTTTATCGGAGCTCGGCGGTGGATCAGCTTCTCGCCTTAGCTTGGTTCGCGGAAGCACGTCAGCAACGGACGATTTTTGACGGCGCATTTATGCGCCAGTGTTTCAGAGACGCTGGCCTTGATCCTCCTGACATGAGTGTCTATCTGCCGCGGCTCACGTCCAAGAAGCCACCACAACTGGTTAGAGAAAAAAACGGATACAGACTCGCAGCTGCGGTGAAACGCACCTTGGATACACGGCTGGGAGCCGACCCCACCATAACCGCAGTAGCTAAATCACTCACTGATTTACCTGCAAAAATGCCCAGTATGGCGGAACGGGAGTTTTTAGCCGAAGCTTTAAACTGTTACCGCGTCAAGGCTTATCGCGCCGCCATCGTTATGGTGTGGAATCTTGCATACGATCACCTCGTCAGTTGGGTATTTGCAAATCCAACGCGACTAGCATCGATGAATACTGGAATTTCGACTAAGTATCCGAAAAAAAATCTCACCCTCTTTAAGATGGAAGACGTGAGCGATCTTAAGGAGTCGGAATTCATTGAGTCCGCCCGGGCGGCGAGCCTGTTAGATAAGAACATGTCGCAAATCCTTCGCGAGAAACTGGGGCGGCGAAACATGGCCGCTCACCCTTCTAGAGTATCGATCACTCAACACTCAGCAGACGAGATGATCACCGACTTGGTAGCTAACGTCATCCTCAAGTTGACCTAACTGCTTTAAGTGGCGCGCCTGAAAAAATCCATAGCCAAAAGCAGCAAAGGGGCAGTAACCGCACATCCCAGCCAAAGCCCTCTCCGGACGCAATAACCTCCTGGCTGCGTGAACTAGAGAGCATCACTGCTCCGGCCAGCGGCAGATCGACGCTCGCATCACGGACATCCGCAGCGACACTCCCTCCGATCGCAGAGAGCCTGCGGGTTACTGGTTCACAAGCCCCCCCTCGCCGGTCCGGAGCGCCTCTCCCCGATGGGGAGAGGCCAAGGTCCCGACTCAAAATGCCCTCACGCCTTCACTTCGCTGCCGTCCTGCGCCCAACGCGTGTGGTACTTGCCCGGCTTGTCGAGCCGCCCATAGGTGTGGGCGCCGAAATAGTCGCGCAGACCCTGCAGGAGGTTGGCCGGGCCACGGGCGCGGCGCAGCCCGTCATAATAGGCGAGCGCCGACGAGAAGGCCGGGGTCGGCACGCCCGCCGCGACCGCCTCGCCCACCAGCTTGCGCCACTTCGGCTCGGCGGCGAGCACCGCCTCGCGGAAATACGGCTCGAACAGCAGGCTCGACACCTCGGCGCCATCGCCATAGGCCTCGCGGATGCGGTTGAGGAAGCGCGCCCGGATGATGCAGCCGCCGCGCCAGATGGTGGCGAGGTCGCCGAGCTTCAGCTTCCAGCCATATTCCTCGGACGCCACCTGCAGCTGCTGGAAGCCCTGGGCATAGGCGACGATCTTCGAGGCATAGAGCCCGGCACGGATCGCCTCGATGGCTTCAGCGGTGGCCGGGGTCACCGCCGGCTTGGCGTGGGTGAGCAGCCCCTCCGCCTCGATGCGCTGGCCACGGCGGCTCGACAGCACGCGGGCGAACACCGCCTCGGTGATGGCGGTCAGCGGCACGCCGAGATCGAGCGCCGACTTCGAGGTCCACAGGCCGGTGCCCTTCTGCTCGGCCTCGTCGGTGATGAGGTCGACCAGCGGCTTGCCGGTGGCGGCATCGGTCTTCTTCAGCACCTCGGCGGTGATCTCGATCAGGTAGGAATCGAGCTCGCCCTTGTTCCACTCGGCGAAGATCTCGCCGATGGCGGGGGCCTCCAGGCCGTGCAGGGTCTTCAGGAGGTCATAGGCCTCGGCGATCAGCTGCATATCGGCATATTCGATGCCGTTATGCACCATCTTCACATAATGGCCGGCGCCGTCCGGGCCGATATGGGTGCAGCAGGGCTCGCCGTCGACCTGCGCCGCCATGCGGGTGAACATCGGCGCGACGCGCTCATAGGCCTCGACCTCGCCGCCCGGCATCATGGAGGGGCCGATCAGCGCCCCCTCCTCGCCGCCGGACACGCCCATGCCGACGAAGCGGAAGCCCTTGTCCTTCAGATAGGCGTTGCGACGCGCGGTGTCGGTGAACAGCGAATTGCCGCCGTCGATGATGATGTCACCGGGATCGAGATGCGGCAGCAGTTCCTCGATCACCGCGTCCACCGGCGCGCCGGCCTTCACCATGATCAGGATCGGCCGCGGCGTGGCGATGGAGGCGACGAAATCGGCGATCGACTGGGAGGGCACGAAGCTGCCTTCCGCGCCGTGCTCGGCGATGAGTTCGTCGGTCCGCTCGTGATTGCGGTTGGCAACGGCCACCGTGAAGCCTTTGCCGGCGGCGTTGCGGGCGAGATTCGCGCCCATGGTGGCAAGGCCATAGACGCCGATATCCGCGAGCTTGGTCATGAAGCTACCGTTCTGCTGAAAGGAAGGCTGAAGGGAAGGAAGGATCACGCACTGCCGACGGTGGAGAAATGCGCGTCGGCCAGACGCGCCTCCGCCTCGGCCAGCGCATTGGCGAGTTCGCGCACCTGCTCGGGGCGCAGCACCAGTTGCAACGCCGGCACCGGCTCGCCCGGCTTGGGCTGGCTGGTGCCGATCTCGAGCCGCAGCCCCACCGTCTCATTGTTCATCAGCGCGGTGGTGAATGCCTGCAGCGGCCACATCTTCAGCCGGCCCTGGTCGTCCTTGTCCCAGCTGGCGAAGGCGGCGATGGAGGAAGGCGCGGGGGCGTTGCTCATGTCGGTCTCCTTGGGGGCTTCTGGGTGCGACTGACGCAGGGGATCAGCCGGCCGGCACCGTGTTGGCCCGACGAGTAGCACCAAACACGGCGCTTGTGATCCGCGCCCGCCGCAGGGCTTCGCCGCGTTCGCGCAGAGCGGGCCCTGAGACACCGGTCCGATCTTGCCCGATCACACGCTCGTGCGTGACGCATGGCGACCCGCGCAAAAAAACATATCGCCATGGATCATATCGCGTGCGATACATACCGCCAACACCGGATTGGAACGGCCCCGCGCCGGCCGATCGCCGCCATCGAGGAGCCCCGCGTCATGCTGAACGCCACGATCATCACCGTCTTCGCCGCCTTCATCGCGCTCGCCACCTTCTCGGCCGGGCATATCGCCCGCGACGACAAGCCGGCCCGCCGGCCGGTGCGCTGCGACGCCTGACGGCGGTTAACCATCCCGCCGGGGGCCGCCCCCTCCCCGGCTGGTAGCGGGCGGGCACGGAGTTTCCTCCTTCCGTGCCCGCCCATTTCATTGCGCGGCCGGCGGCGGGTGGAGCGGTAAGTGGAGGATGGCGTTAACCAATTGCCGGCAAGGTTCGGGAAACGCGCCCAAGCGTGATTCGCCCAGCCGAGTGCCGTGATGAGTAATGTGATACCCTTCCCCGTCCGGGTGCCGTCTGCCGACGCGGAGCCGGAAATCGACCTGATGACTGCCGTCGACGTCGCCATACGCGACCTGCGCGACCTCGCGCACCGGCTGCGCGGCGACACGGTCGGGCAGGAACAGGCCGAGGAGTGCCTGGAAATGCTGGCGCGGGCGCTGGCCAACGCGCAGGCGGTCGCCGGCTGAGGCAGCGCGCCGCCTTCTGGCGGCGCCCCTGCGCTCAGCCGAAGAAGCTCTTCAGCAAATAGAGCCCGGCCTCGACGAAGCCCCACACCACGCCGGACACCACGCCGAGCGAGGCGATGGCGATGGCGATGCCGGCCATCACCCAGACGCCGTCGCGCTCCAATATGCCGAGTGCCATGACGCAGATGGCCAGTGCCGGCAGCATGTTGCCGAGCGGGATCGGCAGCACCAGCACCACGGCGAGGATCAGGCTCACCACCCCGACGATATATTCCGCCGGCGGATGGGCGAGGAAGCCGAAGCGCGGGCGCAGCAGGTTCTCCGCCTTGGCGAGCCACGGCACCGCCTTGCCGACGAAGGCGGCGAAATCCTTGCGGGCGATCGAGCGGCGGGAGATCAGCGGCGGCAGCCAGGGGCTGAGGCCGAAGGCCAGCTGGGCGGTGAGGAAGATCAGTGGCGCGCCCAGCACGGTGGAGGTGCCCGGCGGGGTGGGCAGCACGTTGGGCAGCGCGAAGACCAGCATCAGCGGCCCGAAGGCGCGTTCCTGCATCGCCGTCAGCAGATCGCCGATGGCGATGCGCTCGCGGGTCTCGTCGGAGGCGATTCTGACGAGGACGTCCGACAGCCGCGTGGCCTCGTTGTCGAGATCGACCGCCTCATCGGCGGTGGCGCCACCCGTCGATTCATCGCCCTGCACGACCTGAAACGCTCCCTCGGCTCGCCGTCGGCGGATGCCGCGACCGTCCACAGATAGGCAGCGATCGTGACAAAGACCAGAACCCCGGACCAGAAGCCCGGCCAAAAGCCGGCGCTGGATCACGTCCAGCTGAACAGGAATGCCCCTACAGCCAGCAGGAGAATCACCGCGACGGTGATCCAGTGCCTGGCGGTGAAGTCATGCATGGTCATTGCCGTTCCCCCATTGTCGGTCGCCCGATCATGATACCTCGATTACCGGCATAATATCGAAATTTGCTGCCAATAACCGCCACGCCATCCGAATATGTTCGTTTGGGTGGCAAACGTGGTAAATGCTCGTTGCGGTCTGTCGCAACCGGACATGATACCGCCGGCATCGGGACGTCCTCTGCGATGCGACCCAGCCGTACAGACGAGTGAAGCGCGGATGCTGCACCAGCAAACCCTCCCGCAGACGACCGACCATACCTCCGGGCTCGACGACAGCCAGATGTTCCAGCTGGCGCCGATCCCGATGTGGCTGGAGGATTTCAGCGAGGTCAAGGCGCTGTTCGACGGCTGGCGCGCCGCCGGCGTCACCTCGCTGCGCGACCATTTGTGGGAGGATGAGAGCCGGGTGGTGGCCTGCGCCAGCCGCATCCGGGTGCTGAAGGTCAACCAGGCGACGCTCGACCTGTTCGAGGCCGAGAGCCTGCCGCATCTCGTCGCCAATCTCGACAAGGTGTTCCGCGGCGACATGCTGCGCACCCATGTCGAGGAGCTGGCGCAGCTTTGGGACGGCAAGACCCAGTTCGCCAGCCACACCAGCAACTACACGCTCAGTGGCCGCCGGCTCGACGTGCAGCTCAAGGGCCATGTGCTGCCCGGCCACGAGGAGCGGCTCGACCGCGTGCTCCTGTCGACCGAGGACGTCACCGACCGCGAGAACGCCCGCCGCGCCGCCGGCAAGGCGGAGGAATATGCCCGCGGTCTGTTCGAGCATTCGCCGGTGTCGCTGTGGGTGGAGGATTTCTCCACCATCAAGCAGCTGATCGACGACCTGCGCCATCGCGGCATCGAGGATCTCAGGGTGTTCACCGATGTGCACCCGGATTTCGTGCAGCGCTGCGTCAGCGAGGTGCGGGTGGTCGACGTGAACCAGCACACGCTCGACATGTTCCAGGCCGCCGACAAGAAGACACTGTTCGCCAATATGGACCGGGTGTTCCGCGAGGACATGCACCGGCATTTCCGCGAACAGCTCATCGACCTGTGGAACGGCAAGCTGTTCCATCAGCGCGAGGTGGTGAACTATTCGCTCGGTGGCGACGAGATCAACGTGCTGCTGCAATTCTCGGTGCTGCCGGGCCGCGAGCACGACTGGTCGCTGGTGCAGGTGGCACTCACCGACATCACCGCCCGCAAGAAGGCCGAGGCCTATCTCGAATATCTCGGCAATCACGACGTGCTGACCAAGCTTTACAACCGCTCCTTCTATGTCGACGAGCTCAACCGGCTGGAGCGGCGCGGGCCGTTCCCGGTCACCATCCTCATGCTCGACCTCAACGACCTGAAGCTGGTCAACGACCAGCTCGGCCACGCCGCCGGCGACGCGCTGCTGCGCCGGGCCGGCGAGGTGCTGGGCAAGGCGGTCGACAAGCCCAATGTCGCGGCGCGCATCGGCGGCGACGAGTTCGCGGTGCTGCTGCCGGGCGTCGACACCGAGGGCGGCGTCGCCATCATGGCGGCGATCACCGAGCTGATCGCGGTGAACAACCAGTTCTATTCGGCGCAGGCGCTCAGCGTCTCCATGGGCATGGCGACCAGCACGCCCGGCGAGCGCCTCGAGGCGGCGGTCCGGCGCGCCGACCTGCACATGTACGAGAACAAGCGCAACCAGGAGGCGGGAGAGCAGGGCTGAACCCGGCCTCCTGTCCCGCGGGCCTCATCCAGCCGCCCGCGTCGTCCGGCCATCGGCCTCAACCGGTCGCGAGCCCCGCTTGGCCGCAGGCCTCAACCGGCCGTGAGCCCCTCCAGCCCGCCAGCATGCACGAAGCACAACTTGTTGCCTTCCGGGTCGCGGCCATAGGCGCCATAATAGTCGGAGTCGTAACGCGGGCGCAGGCCCGGCGCGCCCTCGTCGATGCCGCCATTGGCGACCAGAGCTCGCCAGGCGGTGTCTACCGCCGTCGGCGACGGCGCGGCGAAGCTCACCTGCGTGCCATTGCCCCAGGTGGCGGGCAGGCCATTGAACGGCAGTTGCACGAAGAATTGCGGCCAGCGACGCCCGGGCATCGTCCACATCGCGCCCGGCGGCCCGCCATCCTCGGCGACCTCGACCCGCACGAGGCCGAGCGGCGCCAGCACCGCGTCGTAGAACGCCGTCAGGCGCGGCAGGTCGCGCGCGCCGAGAATGATGTGGGTGAACATGACGCGCCCTCGCCGCTGCGGATCGCGCGCCATTGAGGCCGAGGCGGACGCCCTGCGCAAGGCGCAACGCGGAAATGTCACGGACTTCTCGACAGCGGCGCCGTTGCGCAGTAAACCCCGCCGCAGAGAATTACATGGCTTCCGACCAGTTTGGAAGTTTTCACAAGAACGGTTCGTAAATGAGCAATATGCATCACGAGCGGGTCCTGTCGGTGCACCACTGGACCGACAACCTGTTCACCTTCACCACCACGCGCGATCCGGCGCTGCGGTTCAAGAACGGCCAGTTCGTGATGATCGGCCTGCCCGTGAACGGCAAGCCGCTGCTGCGCGCCTATTCCATCGCCAGCGCCAATTACGAGGAGACGCTGGAGTTCTTCTCGATCAAGGTGCCAAACGGCCCGCTCACCTCGCGGCTGAAGGATCTGAAGGTCGGCGACGAGGTCATCGTGGGCAGGAAGCCGACCGGCACGCTGCTGGTCGACTATCTCGTCCCCGGCCGCCGGCTCTATCTCCTGTCCACCGGCACCGGCCTCGCGCCGTTCATGAGCCTGATCAAGGACCCGGAGACCTACGAGAACTACGAGAAGGTCATCCTGGTGCACGGCGTGCGCACGGTGGGCGAGCTCGCCTATCAGGACTTCATCGAGAAGGAGCTGCCGGATAACGAGTATTTCGGCGAGCTGGTGCGCGAGAAGCTGGTCTACTACCCGACCGTGACGCGCGAGCCCTATCGCAACCAGGGCCGCATCACCGACCTGATCACCTCGGGCAAGCTGTTCGCCGATCTCGGCCTACCGCCGCTCGACAAGGAAGACGACCGCGTCATGCTGTGCGGCAGCCCGCAGTTGCTCGACGACATGCGCGTCATCCTCAAGGATCTCGCCTTCGAGGAGGGCTCGACTACCGAGCCCGGCGATTTCGTGATCGAGAAGGCCTTCGTCGAGAAGTGAGCCGCTTGCAGAAGTGAGGCGCCGCAGCGCCTCACCCGGCCCCAGCGCGCCCTAGCGCAGCCGGCCGGACGGGCCGCGCGGATCGTAGCCGCCATTCCGGCCATCGCGGTCGCGCGCGGCTTCCTCGGGCGACAGCACGCGGTATTCGGCGTCGATCACCGTGGGGCCGCCCTCGGCGCGGCGCGGCTTGCTGCCGAACAGCTTGTAGGCGAGGCCGGCGATCAGCAGCACCGGTGCCACCACGATGAACACGCTTGCCGCCACCAGCGCCAGAGCCGTGCCGACGGCCAGGGCCACGGCGACGACGATCGCCACCTGCCACCAGCTCACCCGCTGCACGGTAAATCGCATCTGGCCGAACGGATCGTTCGCGTTCATTCCGGTTCCTTCCCTCACTCACGGTCGCCCCGTGCCCGGGTGATATGGGAAGAATGCGGCGGTGTTCCAGACGATCGCGGTTGAAATTCCCGTGGGCGCGACATTGCGCACGCAGGCGAAGCCGCGTTAGACCGTTGCCAGGGCGACGCCGCCGGCGGCCGGGACGGCTCCGGGGACCGCCGGAGCGAAAGAACCATCATGCTGCTTCGCCATGCGGAGGAGCGCGACCTCGTCGGCATCCTCGACATCTATAATCGCGCCGTCCTCACCTCGACCGCCATCTGGAACGACAGCCTCGTCGATCTCGCCAACCGCCGCGCCTGGCTGATCGACCGCGTCTCCAAGCGCTACCCGGTGATGGTGGCGGTGGAGGAGAGCGAGGACGGCTCCGTGCTCGGCTATGCCAGCTTCGGCGATTTCCGCCCCTTCGACGGCTACCGCATCAGCGTCGAGCACTCGGTCTATGTGGCGGAGGGCGCCCGTGGCCGCGGCATCGGCGCGCAGCTGGTCGGGTCGCTGTTCGAGCCGGCGCGCACCATCGGCAAGAAGGTGATGATCGGCGGTATCACCGCCGGCAACGACGCCTCCATCGCCCTGCACCGCCGGCTCGGCTTCGACGAGTGCGGCTATATGCGCGGCATCGGCATCAAGTTCGGCCAGCGGCTCGACCTGGTGCTGATGCAGAAGGAGCTCTGAGCGGCGCGCCCAGCCGCCCGACAACCCGCGTGAAACGACGAAGGCCGGGACGAACCCGGCCTTCCTTTATTCATCGGTTACGCCTCGGCGCTCGCTCTCAGTAGCGGTAGTGGTCCGCCTTGAACGGGCCATCGACGGTCACGCCGATATAGTCAGCCTGCTCGGGGGAGAGCTTGGTCAGCTTCACGCCGAGCTTCTCGAGGTGCAGCGCCGCCACCTTCTCGTCGAGCACCTTCGGCAGGGTGTAGACCTTCTTGTCGTACTTGCCGGGGTTCACCCACAGGTCGATCTGCGCCAGCGTCTGGTTGGAGAACGAGGACGACATCACGAAGGACGGGTGGCCCATGGCGTTGCCGAGGTTCACCAGCCGGCCCTCGGAGAGCAGGATGATGCGGTTGCCCGACGGGAACTCGATCTCGTCGACCTGCGGCTTGATGTTGGTCCACTTGAAGTTGCGCAGGCCGGCGACCTGGATCTCGTTGTCGAAGTGGCCGATGTTGCAGACGATGGCCCGGTCCTTCATCTGCCGCATGTGGTCGACGGTGATGATGTCCTTGTTGCCGGTGCAGGTGACGTAGATGTCGGCGCGGGTGAAGGCGTCCTCGATGGTCGCCACCTCATAGCCCTCCATCGACGCCTGAAGCGCGCAGATCGGATCGACCTCGGAGACGATGACGCGGGCGCCGGCCTGGCGCAGCGAGGCGGCCGAGCCCTTGCCGACATCGCCGAAGCCGGCGACGAAGGCGACCTTGCCGGCCAGCATCACGTCGGTGCCGCGGCGGATGGCGTCCACCAGCGATTCACGGCAGCCATAGAGGTTGTCGAACTTCGACTTGGTCACCGAGTCGTTGACGTTGATCGCCGGGAACAGCAGCTTGCCCTGCTCGGCGAGCTTGTAGAGCCGGTGCACGCCCGTGGTGGTCTCTTCCGACACGCCCTTGATCGACTTGGCGACGTCGGCGAACCAGCCCTGCGGCTTCTCGGCGAGCAGGCGCTTGATCAGCGCGAAGAAGATCTCTTCCTCTTCCGAGCCGGGCGCATCGAGGAAGGCGGTATCGCCGCCCTCGGCCTTCAGGCCGTAATGCACCAGCATGGTGGCGTCGCCGCCATCGTCGAGGATGAGATTGGGAACGCCACCACCGTGCCAGTCGAACAGCTTGGCGGTGTAGTCCCAGTACTCGGTCAGCGTCTCGCCCTTATAGGCGAACACCGGGATGCCGGCCTGCGCGATGGCGGCGGCGGCATGGTCCTGGGTCGAGAAGATGTTGCAGGAGACCCAGCGCACGTCGGCGCCGAGCGCGACCAGCGTCTCGATCAGCACGGCGGTCTGGATGGTCATGTGCAGCGAGCCGGCGATGCGCGCGCCCTTCAGCGGCTGCGACGGGCCGTATTCGGCGCGGATCGCCATCAGGCCCGGCATCTCGGTCTCGGCGAGATCGATCTCCTTGCGGCCGAAGCCGGCGAGGCTGATGTCCTTGACGATGTAGTCGCTGGCGGTGGCCATGATCGGGATTTCCTTGTGCCTGACGAGCCGCGCGCCGCCGCCATGCCGACGGCATGGACGAAGCGGCTCCGGCCCGATGGATCGAAGCTCGGTCGGGTTGATAGCAGTCCCGCCCAAAGGTTTCAATAACGATATAAAGATGTCTTTATATGACAGGATGACAGCGAAGCCTGAAATGCCGCCCGCCGCACCCCGGCGACCGCCTCCGAAATGCCGCCGTCCGCGCTCGACAGGCTGTCGCCCGCTCAACCGATGCCGGGCCACCTCCGAGCTGCCCCCTACCTTCCCTCTCCCCGTCCGAAGCCGCCTGTTGGCGGGTTCCGTTCCGGCAAGGCCGAAAACGGCAACAGCCGGGTTCGACAGAGAAGTGGCCCGCTCGGCGGGACGATGAGGGGAACGACATCGGGAAGCGTAGGCCCCCCTCACCCCTCTCCGCCACGAGGAGGGGGGAGGAGCCGCACACGGCCAAGGGTCGCCGGTCCCGCAGGGGTTCGACCCGGCCTCACGTCTCGAAAGGCTACTCGGAAAGAGCAGGACAAGCCGGCAGCCGAGAAGGCAGCGGCGGCCCCGGTCGATCCCCGAGCCTTCCCTTAACTTCCCTCTCCCCGTCCGAACCCGGCTGTTGCCGGGTTCGGCTCCGGCAAGGCCGAAGACGGTAACAGCCGGTTTCGGCGGAGAGGTGGCCCGCTCGGCGGGTCGGGGGGACGACATCGGGAAGCGTAGAGCCCCCTCACCCCAACCCTTTCCCCACGGGGAGAGGGAGAAGCAGTCGCGCCCGGCCATGGGGCGCTGTCCCGGAAGGGTCCAAGCCCGCCGGCTCCCGAGGGGATGATCGTTGAGAACGACAAGGAAGAAGGCGGCGTCCGCCGCCCGAGCCGCCGCCCGAGCCGCTACTCGCCCTCGCCGAAGCGGTCGCCCACCAGATCGGCCAGCGCGGTGATCGCCGCCTCGGCCTCGCGGCCCTCGGCCTCCACCAGGATGGAGGTGCCCGGCGCGGCGGCGAGCATCATCAGCCCCATGATCGAGGTGCCGCTCACCGTCTCGCCGCAGCGCGTCACCCGCACCACGGCGTCGAAGCGCTCCACCGTCTGCACGAATTTGGCGGAGGCGCGCGCGTGCAGGCCGCGCTTGTTGAGGATGGGCAGTTCGCGCTGCAGGGCGGCGGAGGCGGTGGCCAAGCTGATGTCCCCGCCCGTCATTTCCCCGCGAGCACGCGGCTGGCGATGTTGATGTATTTGCGCCCGGCTTCCTGCGCCTGCGCCACGGCGACGTCCATCGGCACCTCGCCGCGCACGGTGGCGAGCTTGACCAGCATCGGCAGGTTGATGCCGGCGACCACCTCGATGTCCGGCTCGGTCATCACCGAGATGGCGAGGTTGGACGGCGTGCCGCCGAACATGTCGGTGAGGATCACCACGCCATGGCCGGTGTTCACCGCCTTCACCGAGGCGACGATGTCGAGACGGCGCTGCTCGATGTCGTCATCGGGCCCAATGGTGACGGCCTCGATCTGGGACTGCGGTCCCATCACATGTTCCAACGCCGCACGGAACTCGCTGGCAAGGCGTCCGTGGGTGACGAGTACAAGCCCTATCATTCTGCTCCGCCGTGCGGCTGACCGGCACGATCCCCCGGCGCGTCCGTCCGACGCTGCCAGGATTTCCGAGACAAGCGGGCCGACCCCCGCTCCCGTGGGGGAAGCATCATCGTTGCGCTGCACATAATTGGCAAGTACGCCGCGCGAAAGCCTGGGGATGACGGGGGATGGGCGCCGCCGCGCGCGAACATGGACTAAGCACCGGAAATAACTGGAATTTTTCCAGTGCGACGCTGCCAGCCCCCGAAAAGCGCCGGCAATTTCCACCGGATATGCTTTAAGTTTCCTGAAGCGCGGCCTCGGTGGAGAGCATCGCCAGCACTTGGTGCACCGCATCGCCGCGGTCATAGACCGGTAGCCGGGTGAGCGTGACGCCGCCGATCGCGAGGCGGCAATCCTCCGGTCGCGGCATCCGCGCGCCGTCGGGCGTGTGAAGGTCGACCACCAGCGCCACCTCGACTTCCGCGATATAGGGCACCCGGCGCAGCCCGGCGCCGCGCACCTCGAGGAGGCCGGCCAGCGCCGGCACCGGGGCGGCGAACAGCCCGTCCCCGCGCCGCTCCAGCACCAGGCGGTCGTCGCCGACCAGCACCGTCTCGGGGATGAGGCCGGTGCGCCCGGCGAGGATCAGCGCGAAGGCGAGATGCGACTTGCCGGCGCCGGACGGGCCGCGGATCAACACCCCGGCCTCGCCCACCCGCACGCAGGAGGCATGGTGGGTGGAACTGCGATGGGCACCGGCGATCGGTCCGTCCTCGGTCATCCAGGTCCCCCCTTATGTCCTCATGTGCAGGGCAGCCGCACGATGAAGCGCGCTCCACCGCTCGCCCCCTTCTTCGCCGGGCGGCGGCGCTTGCGCGGCGGCGCGCCCTCGGCCGGCTCGGGCTCCGGCGGCGGCGGGGCGGGGGCGCGATTCTCGGCCCAGATCCGCCCGCCATGCGCCTCGACGATCTGCTTGGAGATCGACAGGCCGAGGCCGGAATTCTGCCCGAAGCCCTGCTCCTCCGGCCGATCGGTGTAGAAGCGCTCGAAGATGCGGGCGAGCGCATGCTCGGGAATGCCGGGCCCGTCGTCGTCGACGATGACCTCGACCCCGCCCTTCACCTTGTGGCAGGCCACCCGCACCTCGCCGCCCTTGGGCGAGAAGGAGCGGGCATTGTCGATCAGGTTGTTGATCACCTGGCCGAGGCGGGAATCGTGGCCCTGCACCACGAAGGGCACCGGCTTGCCGCCCTCGGCCTCCGGATCGAAGCTGAGCGTCACCTTCACGTCGTCGCCGCGCACCACGTCGTTCTGCACCCCGCACACCGTGCCCAGCAGCCGGCGCAGGTCGACCGGCTCGGCCTCCTGCCGCTGCAGTTCGGCGTCGAGGCGCGAGGCGTCGGAGATGTCGGTGATCAGCCGGTCGAGCCGCTTCACGTCGTGCTGGATCACCTCCATCAGCCGCCCGCGCGAATTGTCGTTCCTGGCGAGCGGCAGCGTCTCCACGGCGGAGCGCAGCGAGGTCAGCGGGTTCTTCAATTCGTGCGACACGTCGGCGGCGAAGCTCTCGATGGCCTCGATGCGCGAATAGAGCGCGTCGGTCATATCGCGTAGCGCCCCCGAAAGGTGGCCGATCTCATCGGAGCGGCCGGTGAAATCGGGGATCTCGACCCGCTGGCGGGTACGGCGGCGCACGCGCTCGGCGGCATCGGCGAGCCGGCGCACCGGGCCGGCGATGGTGCCGGCCAGCAGCAGCGACAGCACCACCATCACCACCATGGCGACGAGGAACACCCGCACGATGACCAGCCGCTCGGCCGCCACCGCCTCGTCGATCTCGCCGCCCTGGGTGGAGAGCAGCAGCGCGCCGAGAATGGCGCGGAAGCGCTGCACCGGCACTGCCACCGAGACGATGATCTGGCCGCGCTCATTCACCTGCACCGCGCTGGCCTTCTGGCCGAGCAGGGCGTCCACCACTTGCGGGTAGCCCTTGCCGTTGTTCGGCCCGAGCTCGTGATAGATCGGCAGGTCGCCGCGCTCGAACCACATCTTCATGCTGTTCCAGCCGTGCTCCATCCAGTTCGGCTGGCGCGCGGTCGGCTCGGGCAATTCGAAGCGCAGGATCTCGCCGCGCGAATAGAGCGAGCGCGAATCGAGCAAGAGGATGCCGTCGCGGTCATAGATGCGGGCGCGGGTGCCGGTCGGCTCGACGAGCCGCTTCAGCACCGGGGCGACCCGCTCCGGATTGATCGGGAATTCCAGCGGCGCGAAGCCTTCCTCGCCCGGCCCGTAGCTCTCGCCGGCCTGCAACTCCAGCAGCCGCTCGGGATCGATGGTGATGGCGTTGGAATCGACCTGCGCCGAGGCGGCGATGGCGCCGGCGATGATCTCGCCCTGCACCAGCAGGCTCTGCACCCGCGCGTCGATCAGCCCGGCGCGGAACTCCGACAGATAGAGGATGCCCGCCACCAGCGCGCCCATGCCGGCGAGGTTGAGCAGCACGATGCGGCGGGTGAGGCTCGACGAGCTCTTCTGCTCGACGAAATGCTTCAGCCGGCGCAGGCCGCTGAGCAGGCCGGCGCCGAGCGCGCCCGCCACGCCGCCGCGCCGGCGCGTCTCGTCCGGCATCGACGTCTCGGGCGCGCCCTCGTCCTGCTCCTCCGGGTCCTCGCCGGGCGGCAGGTTGCGCGTCTGCTCCGGGTCGAGCACGAGCCGCCTACTCCTTGAAGCGATAGCCGACGCCGTACAGGGTCTCGATCATCTCGAAATTGTCGTCCGTCACCTTGAACTTCTTGCGAAGCCGCTTGATGTGGCTGTCGATGGTGCGGTCGTCGACATAGACCTGGTCGTCATAGGCGGCGTCCATCAGCGCGTTGCGGCTCTTCACCACGCCGGGGCGGGTGGCGAGCGCCTGCAGGATGAGGAACTCCGTGACGGTCAGCGTCACGTTCTCGCCCTTCCAGGTGCAGGTGTGGCGCTCGGGATCCATGCGCAGCAGGCCGCGCTCCAGCACCTTGGCGCTGTCGGTCTCGCGCGGCGCGGTGCCGTCCTTGGGGGCGACGCGGCGCAGCACTGCCTTCACCCGCTCGACCAGCAGGCGCTGCGAGAACGGCTTCTTGATGAAGTCGTCGGCGCCCATCTTCAGGCCGAACAGCTCGTCGATCTCGTCATCCTTGGAGGTGAGGAAGATCACCGGCATGTCGCTCTTCTGGCGCAGGCGGCGCAGCAGCTCCATGCCGTCCATGCGCGGCATCTTGATGTCGAAGATGGCGAGGTCGGGCGGATTGCTCTTGAAGCCGTCCAGCGCGGTCGCGCCGTCCGTATAGGTCTGGATGCGGTAACCTTCGGATTCGAGGGCGATCGAGACGGAAGTCAGGATATTGCGGTCGTCGTCGACGAGAGCGATGGTCGGCATCTACATGTTCCTGTTCGGCGGCGGATGTCGCAACCGGCGGTGAACCGTGCTGGCGTGGCCAGAATGTGACACGCAAGCAGACTCAGATAGAAATAGCGCGTTTCGAAGCGGTTAGCCAATGCGCCGGCCCGCATGGGTGGGGATGACGGGCGCAAACTTCCGTGTCGGGCGTACGAAAATGCCCGCCGGTCCCGTGTGGCATCGGCTCGCACTTGACGCTGCGGCCGGGCTTCGTCACTGAGACGGCTGGCCGGGAAAGCCACGCGGGAGACCTTCCCATGAACGACATGAACGCCTCCGCTTTCGACGCCGCCGCCACCGTGAAGCGCCTGCTGCGCGAGGCCCGCACCGGCGCGCTGGCCAGCCTGGATCGCGACGGCTGGCCCTATGCCTCGCTGGTGCAGGTGGCGAGCCTGCATGACGGCGCCCCGGTGCTGCTGCTGTCGCAGCTCGCCCGCCACACCCGCAACATCGCCGGCGACCGCCGTGTCAGCCTCTTGGTCGACGAGCGCCGCGAGGGCGACGAGCTGCAGGGCTCGCGCGCCAGCCTCAAGGGGCACATCTTCCGCGTCGATGGCGAGGCGGAGATCGCCACCGCCCGGCGCCGCTTCCTCGCCCGTCACGCCGATTCGGCCGGCTTCGCCGACTTCAAGGACTTCGCCTTCTACCGCGTCGAGCTGGAGAGCGCGCATCTGGTCGCCGGCTTCGGCCGCATCGCCGAGGTGCCGGCCGCCGATTTCCTCACCGACCTGTCCGGCGCCGAGGAGGCGCTGGCGAGCGAGGAAGGCGCCATCGCGCATATGAACGAGGACCATGCCGACGCCATCGGCCTCTACGCCACCGCCCTGCTCGGCGCGGCTGCCGGCGACTGGCGCATGACCGGCATCGACCCGGAAGGCTGCGATCTGCTCTGCGGCCACGAAGCCCGCCGCCTGCCCTTCGGCCGGCGCATCACGGGTGCGCATGATGTCCACCGCGTCCTGGTCGAACTCGCGGTGAAGGCTCGCGAAATCGCCGGCGTGCCGGCCCGGCGCCGCGACGGCGACACGCCCGCCGACGAGCACCGGCACGACCCCCACTGAGCGCGAAACGGTACCTAAATATGGACGGGTCGCCATCGCGGCGACCCGGTTTCGCCATGGTTTCGACCCTGTATGACAGACAAATGGCCTGAGTGCTCCGTCAGTTTGCCGCCCGGCGGATATGACGAGAAGGAGTAACACATGCTGGAAACCGGCATGCGCAACCAGGAGAACGCGGCAGCCGCTGCGGGTCTCTCCGGTTCGGGCAAGGTGTTTTGGAACCTTGCCGGCCCCACGCTTTACGAACGCGCCATCGCCCGCGGCGAGGCCCGTCTGTCCGCCACCGGCGCGCTGGTGGTCGAGAGCGGCATCGCGTCCGGCGCGGCGCCGCTGACGCGGTACCGGGTCGGCGAGCCAGCCGAGGCATCGGAAGGCACCACGCCGGAAGGCACGACGTCGGAAGCCACCGCCTTGCTCGGCCGCGCGGCCTTCGACGTGCTGCGCGACGACATGCTCGCCCACGCCTCCGGCCGCACCCTGTTCGCGCAGGACCTGCATGTGGCGATCGCCCCCGGCCAGATCCGCCGGCTGCGGGTGTTCACCGAGCATGCCTGGCACGCGCTCGCCATTCGCAACCTGATGCAGGCGCCCGAGCGCGACAGCATCGGTGGCTTCGTGCCGGACATCACGCTGTTCTGCCTGCCGGCGTTCCGGCCGGATGCCGACCGCCACGGCATCGCCGGCCCCGGCCTGATCGCCGAGGACGCCGAAGCCGGCCTGCTGCTGGTCAGCGGCACGCTCGATCTCGGCCATGTCGAGCAGGCTCTGGTCGCCCATGTCGGCGACGTGCTGGCCGGTGCCGGCGCGCTGACGCTGAGCGGTGCCGCCTCGCTCGACGCCGAGGGCGGGCTCACCCTGTTCCTCGGCCCGGCCGACAGCGGCAAGAGCGCGCTGGCCGGCGCCCTCACTGCCGATCCGCGCTTCGTCCTGATCGCCGACGGCCCGCTGGGTTGGAGCCGGGACGGCGTGTTCGGCTTGTTCACCGGCCGCCGCCGGCGGGTGCATGCGCTCGACGGCAAGGGCGGTTTCGGCACCATATTGGAGAACGTGCCGCTGGATGCCGACAGCCGCGAGCCGGACCTGTCCGCCGCGCCCGCCGCGCGGGCGGTGCTGCCCGGCAGCGAGGCCGGCCATGCCGGCGCGGCGCGCACGCTGTTCCTGGTGAGCTGCGACGGCTTCGGCGTGCTGCCGGCCATCGCCCGGCTCAGCCCGGAACAGGCGGTCTATCACCTGCTGTCCGGCTACACCGCGCCGGCGGAAGACGGCGCGCCGCGCGCGCGTTTCGCCCCCGACCGCCACCCGGCGGCCGGCGCGCATCTGCTGCGCGAGCTGATCGCCGGCGGCGACACCGTCTGCTGGCTGGTCAATACCGGCTGGAGCGGCGGCCAGGCCGGACGCGGTGTCCGCATCCCGTCGGAAGCCTCGCATATCCTCGTCGCCGCCGCGCTCGACGGCTCGCTGGCGGCGGGCGCGTTCCGCCCCGATCCGCATTTCGGCTTCGAGGTGCCGGTGGAGGTGGAAGGCGTCGAGGCGAAGCTGCTCGATCCCGTCGGGGCCTGGGCCAATCGCCGCGACCACGCGGTGGCCGCCAAGCGCCTCGTCGGCATGTTCGCGGAGAACTTCGCCCGCTTCGAGGCCGAGGTCGACCCGGAGGTGCGCGAGGCCCAGCCGCGCATGGCCATCGCCGCCGAATAATGGCAGGCTGTCCCCTGCCCTGCCCGGCGTGAAAGCGCTGGGCACGCGGCCGGAGGACAGCCGATGCACCCGTCGATGCTCGCCCCGATGCGCGCGCCTCGCCTTTCCATCCTGACGCTGCTGGCGGCGCTCGCCGCCTCCAGTCCCGCGAGCGCCACCCCGGCCGGCGCCCCGCCTTCGCCCGCCACGGCGCGGGTGAACTTCCTCGCCCCGCAAGGCTATGTCGACGGCAATCTCGAATGGTCGAGCGTCGACCAGCGCCTCACCTTCGAGGGGCTGTCGCGCCTCTTCGACCGCGAGGCCCGCCGCGCCCTGCCGGCGGGCACCGTGATCGAGGTCGACATCCTCGCCCTCGACCTCGCCGGCAAGATCGATCCCCTCGCCTCGCGCACCGGCGAACTGCGGGTGATGCGCGCCAACACCTGGCCCTCGCTCACCCTGCGCTACCGGCTCCTCCGCGACGGCCGGGTGGTCGGGCGCGGCGAAGAGACGCTGCGCTCGATGAACTACCTGATGAACCCGCGCGCCGCGCGTTCCGGCGAGCCGCTGCGCTATGAACGGGCGATGATCGCCGACTGGTTCCGCGCCCGCTTTGCCGGCGCGGAAGGCTGAGGCCGCTCAGCGGAAATACAGGAAGGTGAGCAGCGCGAAGCATGGCAGCAGGAAGATGCCCGACCACGCCATGTAGCCGAAGAAGCTCGGCATCTTCACCCCACGGCTGCGGGCGATGGCCAGCACCATGAAGTTCGGCGCGTTGCCGATATAGGTCAGCGCGCCCATGAACACCGCGCCGGCCGAGATCGCCTCCAGCGTCACCGCATGGGTGGTCATCAGCGCCTCGGCGTCGCCGCCGGCGAGGTTGAAGAACACCAGATAGGTCGGGGCGTTGTCGAGGAAGCCGGACAACAGGCCGGTCATCCAGAAATAGCCGGCGTTCACCGGCCCGCCATTGGCGTCCGTCACCAGCGCGACCAGCGGGGCGAGCGCGCCGTTCGCCCCCGCCTTCAAGATGGCGATCACGGGGATGATGGTGAGGAAGATCGCCGCGAACAGCTTGGCCACCTCGCGGATCGGCTCCCAGTCGAAGCCGTTGCGCTCGCGGATGAAGGCCGGGGTGATCCAGATCGAGACGCCCGCCAGCGCCAGCAGGACGAGGTCGCGCAGCACCGAGGGCAGCGGCAGCGGCGTGCCGGCGACGTTGAACTCGATGTCCGGCTTCCACAGCGCGCTCATCAGGATGGCGCCGATCACCCCGGCGAGCAGCGGCAGGTTGGCAAGCCCGCGCAGGCCGATGCGCTCGGTGGTGGGGGTCGGGTCGTGCTTGGGCGGCCGGCCCTCCTCGCGGGCGTGGAACCAGCGGTCGAGCAGGTAATAGGCGGCGAGCAGCAGCACCACCACCAGCACGGTGTCGTGGAACAGGTGGCTGGTCGTCCAGAAGAAGTCGACGCCCTTCAGGAAGCCAAGGAATAGCGGGGGATCGCCGAGCGGGGTCAGCGAGCCGCCGATATTCGAGACGAGGAAGATGAAGAACACCACGGTGTGGACATTGTGCCGCCGCCCGTCATTGGCGCGCAGCAGCGGGCGGATCAGCACCATGGAGGCGCCGGTGGTGCCGATCAGGCTGGCCAGCACGGTGCCGATCGCCAGCAGCGCGGTGTTCACCGCCGGGCTGCCATGCAGGTTGCCGGTGACGAGGATGCCGCCGGAAATGGTGAACAGCGTGAACAGGAGGATGATGAACGGAATGTATTCCAGCAGCGCCGCGTGCATCACCTCGAAGACGGTGACGCCGGTGCCGGCGAACGCCACGAAGGGCACCAGCACCGCCAGCGCCCAGAACAGCGCCACCTTGCCATAGTGGTGATGCCAGAAATGCGCGGCGACCAGCGGCATGATGGCGATGGAGAGCAGCATGCCGGCGAAGGGGATGCCCCAGGCCAGCGACAGGCTGGCCCCGTCGAGGCCGGCGCCCTCGGCGGCCAGCGCCGGACTGGCCGTCATCAGGGCGCACAGCGCCGCCAGCAACCCGAACGGCTTCGTCATCAGTTTCCTCGCTGGAATCGGCTTCTGGGAGGCTGCAGGACGTGGCACCCCGGTTAGCAACCCGCCTTTGCGCTGTCGAGGAAATCCGGGACCGCGCCCGCCGATTTACCCAGCGTCAATCGGGATCGTCGCACGGCGAAGAACTTGCGCGTCCGGCTCCCGCCGGCCTAATCATGCCCGGCCATCGGAAGGATGAATCATGGCTCGCGCCGTCGCCGGCCCCGAGATCGAACGCCTGGTCCAGTTGCTCGCCCGCGTGCCCGGGCTCGGGCCGCGTTCGGCGCGCCGCGCTGCCCTGCAGTTGATCAAGAAGCGCGAGGCGCTGATGGCCCCGCTCGCCGGCGCCATGGAGGAGGTGCTGGCGAAGATCGAGACCTGCCCGGTCTGCGGCAATCTCGACGTGAAGAGCCCCTGCCTGATCTGCTCCGATCCCACCCGCGACCCGACGCTGATCATCGTCGTCGCCGACGTATCGGACCTGTGGGCGCTGGAGCGTTCCGGGGCGATGAATGCGCGCTATCACGTGCTCGGCGGCACGCTCTCGCCGCTCGACGGCATCGGCCCGGACGAGCTCAACATCGCCGGCCTGATCGGCCGGGTGCGCGAGGGGAATGGCGGCGCGGTCGGCGAGGTATTGCTCGCCCTGCCCGCCACGGTGGACGGCCAGACCACCGCCCATTACGTCACCGAGCTCTTGCGCGAGACCGGGGTGAAGGTCACCCGCCTCGCCCATGGCGTGCCGGTGGGCGGCGAGCTCGACTATCTCGACGAGGGCACGCTCACCGCGGCGATCCGCGCCCGCACCGCGCTCTAGAGCCCTTTCCGATCAGGTGATGCCACCTGATCGATAGGAAAGTGCTCTAACCCAACAGGCTCCAGGCGGGCGGGAGCCGCTCCACGCGCGGCCGGAAAGCCTCTACTTCCCCGCCCGCGCCAGCCCGTGCGCTACCAGCCGGTCGATCAGCTCGGGATAGCCCACCCCGCTCGCCGCCATCGCCTTGGGGTACATGCTGATATTGGTGAAGCCGGGGATGGTGTTGAGCTCGTTGACGAGGATCCGCATGTCCTGCGTCACGAAGAAATCGGCGCGCGCCATGCCGTCGCAGCCGAGCGCGCGGAAGGCGCCGGCGGCCATTTCCTGAAGCTGCGCCTCGACCTCGGCCGGCAGCTGGGCGGGCACGATGATCGCCGCGCCGTCGGCGTCGATATATTTGGCGTCGTAGCTGTAGAAGCCGTGGCTCTCGGCCGGGCGTATCTCGCCGGGGCGCGAGACGAACAGTTCGCCGTCAGGCTGCTCCAGCACGCTGAGCTCGATCTCGCGGCCGGCGATGAACTCCTCGGCGAGCAGCTTGCGGTCGTGGCGGAAGCCCTCGACCAGCGCCGCGGCGTAGTCCGCCTCGCTCGTCACCTTGCTCACGCCGACCGAGGAACCCTGCCGCGCCGGCTTGATGAAGATCGGCAGCCCGAGCGTCGCCGACAGCTCGGCGAAGCTCGGCTCGGCACCGGGATGGATGGTGACGGAGCGGGCGGTGGCCAGGCCCGCGCCGATATAGAGCTTCTTGGCGATGTCCTTGTCGAGCGCGGTGGCCGAGCCGAGGATGCCGCAGCCCACCAGCGCCACTCCCGCCACCTCGGCGAGCCCCTGCACCGAGCCGTCCTCGCCGGGCAGGCCGTGCAGCACCGGGAAGATCAGGTCGATGGCGGGCAGCTCGTGCGGCGTGCCGCCGGCCGGCAGCGCGACGAGGCGCCCCTGGCCACCCGGCACCAGGCAGATCTCGGTGCCGACGGCGGGCCGCTCCAGCTCGCCATCCTCGAAGCGGCTGGCGAGCCAGCGGCCGTCGCGGGTGATGAACACCGGCACCGCGTCATATTTCTCCGGGTCCAGCGCCCGCATGACATTGGTGCCCGACATCACCGAGACGTCGTGCTCGGCGGAACGTCCGCCGAAAAGCACCGCGATGCGCAGGCGGGTCGAGGAGGTGGTCACGGGGTAGCTCCGATGGAATTTAAAACGCGCGTAACTGAATGGGAACGTTCAATCCGGCTGGGTTAACAGGGGGTTAAAAATGACTGTCAGCAGCTCTCTCTAACGACGACAATATTGTTCATTTTTTCCAACTGCTTCAAATCTATAGCGCGGCTGATGCGCCATTCGGATGATCAACGAATTCATATTCGTCATCCACGATCGACGCCTGCCAACGATGTCCCTCATGACAAAGTTGCTCATTGAGCCAGCCCATCGGAACAACCGTACGATCCCACCAAGCCTCAGCGAGATCTAGATTTTTATTCCTGAAATATCGTCGCTTCAATTGCTCAACGATGATACGGCGAGCCTTGTACTGTGGAGTATCTTCCCCGTCCCCACCACGCCCTGGCTCTGTGACCGGCTCAAAGTACGGCCACTTCTTGTTTCCTCGGTCAGGAAGCCCTAGGAATTCTCGTAATTCTGGCGAAATGAATACTCGCCCCCCTCTACCTCCTCGACCATCACGTTGCCCCGCCTCCCCACCCTGCCCCCCAACGATGAGAGCCTCGAGCACACTATCGGCAGCGACATATCCGCTACCTCCACCACCGCCCTCTTTGGTGTCCTCCTGCCCTCTGATCGTTAGCAAACACTCAAATTCGGTCGCATTGCGAGCAGCATAAGCATCGCCACCCGGCGCTCCGGGGGTGATGCCTCCGCGGCCGCCAAGTCCACCAATTGCTCTAATGTTATCACCTTCTACACACGCATCGCCTCCTCTGCCCCCGTTTTCTTCGGCGGCATCTCCACCTTTTCCTCCTTCAGCGCTACTGTTCTCTCCATCAACGTGCGCATCCCCGCCACGTCCACCGACACTCCCTATCGTCATTCAATCTCCCTTGGATTAGCAGATGAATCAGGATCAGATCGTCAATGGACTCTCCCTTCAACAATGGGAAGCTGCCTTTCGACCAGGAATAACGGAGTTCTCTGCAACAACCTTTGCTTTCACCAATGAAGGACAAAATTTAGTACGCATCGCCCTTGGAAATCATGGACCATACAAGACCGCAGACGGCAATCGAGAGCCCGTTTTTACTCACGCGGTAACTCTTACGCCTGAGACTGCCGTTAACTTGGCTGGATTACTTTTAAAGTTCTATGCTGAACCGAAAGATCAACAACACATGACAAGCGCTGAACTTTAACCTCGGCCTCCGTCCCCACCTCGAGCGAAAGATCGGCGCCCTTTTGCTATTGCCCCTCCCCCATCTCCTCCTCTGCCCTTGCCAGCGTCGCCACCGCGACCTCCGGTGGCTTCGCTATCCTCACCATCTGCGACGGCTCGGCCACCGAGACCTCCATTAAAGGGAACGTCGCTCCGATTTCGTCGATACGCCAGAAATACTGCCAAGAACCAAAACGGTACGGAAACACCTATCAAGATCAGTTTAACCCAACTGGGCAGCCCACTCCAAAGATCGGGCGTGGCGAGCCCGAAAATGAGAAACACAATACCCAGTACAGATGGTATCCATATTGTGGCATTCTGTGAGCTCATTAGAGCACCATACCTTCAGTGTCATAGAAGGTTAAAGTATCTCATATCTAGACACGAGCCAGCGCCCGGAAATGCCCGCGCGCCTGCAGGAAGGCCAGCAAGGCGAGCCCCGGCAGCGCGGCGAACGCGGTGAGCGCGAAGAACCACACCCAACCCGTGCTCTGCGCGATGAACCCCGCCCCGGAGGCGAGGAAGGTGCGCCCCACCGCCGCCAGCGCGGTAAGCAGCGCATATTGCGTCGCCGTGTGCGCCCGCGCGCCGCACAGCGCCGAGATATAGGCGACGAAGATCACCGTGCCGATGGCGCCGGTGAAATTCTCGACCACGATGGTCAGCGTCAGCGCCGCGAGGTCGACGCCCACCCAAGCCTGCCAAGAGAACACCAAATTGGAGGCCATCTGCAGGATGCCGGCGATCCACAGCGCCCGCCCCAGCGGCAAAGCCCGGGCGATCAGCCCGCCGGCGAAGCCGCCGAGCAGCGCCGCCGCGAAGCCGACGCCCTTGACGATGCCGGCATAGGCCGCCTTGTCGAAGCCGATATCGATGACGAAGGCGCCGGTCAGCACCCCGGCGAAGGCGTCGCAGAACTTGAAGAACACCACGAACAAAAGGATGGCGATGGCGTCGCGGCGCAGCAGCATGTCGGAGAAGGCGCCGATGGCGGTGTCCCAGATGCGCCGCGCCACATTCGCCTCGCGCGGCACCGGCTCCCCGCGAGTCTCCCCCTCCCCGGGCTCGCGGGCGAACAGCGACGCGAGGAGGCCGACGCCCACCATCGCCGCCGCCGCCGCATAGCCCCAGGCCCAGACATCGGCGCGGGCGACGCCGATCGCCTCGAACCAGGCGACCAGCAGGATCACCCCGGCGCCGGAGGCCAGCATGCCGACCCGGTAGGCGGCGACATAGCCGGCCATGCCGGCGGCCTGCTCGCGGGTCTCCAGGCTCTCGACGCGGAAGGCGTCGACGACGATGTCCTGCGTCGCCGAGGCGCAGGCGACGAGGAAGGCCCCGAGCGCGACCTGCCAGGGCGCGGAGATAGGGTCCTGCAGGCCGAGCCAGAGGATGGCGACCACCAGCAGCAGCTGGGTGAACACCAGCCAGCCGCGCCGCCGCCCGAGCAGGCGCGACAGGATGGGCACGTCGAGCGCGTCGACCAGCGGCGCCCAGACGAATTTGAAGTTGTAGGGCACCCCCACCAGGGCGAACAGGCCGATGGTGGCGAGGTTCACCTTCGCCTCGGCCATCCAGATGGTCAGCGTCGCGCCGGAGAGCGCCAGCGGCAGGCCGGAGGAGAAGCCGAGCAGGATGACGATCAGCACCCGCGGCCGCAGATACACCGCGAGGCTGGCGAGGAAGCCGTCGGTCCCGTCGGCGGGGGCGGCGCGGCTGGCGGTCTCGGTCATGGGCGAGGCCTCGGTCGGCGGCGAACAGGGTGGCGGCGATTCGCGCCGCCGCAGGCAATGTCTAACCCGACGCCGCCGTGCTGTCGCGCCAGCCCGGCGCCGCCTCACATATCGGTGCGTCAGCCGGGATTTTCGGTCGCATCGTCCACCGCATCGGCCTCATCGGCCGGCGCGGGACGCAGCTTCGCCGGAGCGCCCTCCTCCGGCATCGGGATGACGTCGACGGCGACCGAGAGCTTCTGCCGCCCGGAGCCCACCAGCACCCCACCGATCGGCGCCACATCGGTGTAGTCGCGCCCGACCGCCAGCACCACATGGTCGGTCGAGACCACCAGCGCATTGGTGGGGTCGAGCCCGACCCAGCCGATTTCCTCGCCACACCAGACACTTACCCAGGCATGGGTAGCATCCGCGCCTTGCAGCCGCTCCTTGCCCGGCGGCGGCTCGGTACGCAGGAAGCCGGAGACATAGGCCGCCGGCAGGCCGAGCCCGCGCAGGCCGGTGATCATGATATGCGCGAAATCCTGGCAGACGCCGCGCCGCATCTCGAAGGCCTCGATAGCCGGGGTCGAGACGTCGGTGGCGCGGCTGTCATAGGCGAAGTCGGCATAGATGCGGCGCATCAGCTCGATCGAGGCCGCGAGCATCGGGCGCCCGGCCGGAAAACTCTTGCGTGTCCAATCGGTTATCGGCGTCTTCAGCACCACCGCCGGGCTGGGGTAGATGTGATGCACCGGCGAGAGCGGCGAGAGATCCTCGCTGTCACCCACCGCCTCGCGCACCTCTTCCCAGCTCGGCCCAGAGGCCGGGTCGCACTCCGGCGAAGGGTCGACCTCGACCCGCGCCGAGGTGCGCACGGTGAAGCGGGTATGGGCGGTCTCGAGGCGGATATGCGCCACCTGGTTGCCGAAGAAATCGCGGGTTTCCACCCATTCCGCCGGCTCGGGATCGACGGAGATATGGCTGTCGGTCACCCGCTGACCGGGGCGGCTCACCGGCACCATGCGCACGATATGTCGGGCCACCGGCACCGGCGAGGCATAGATATAGGCGGTGGTCTGGTGAATGTCGTATTTCATCACTGCCACGGGCTCTTACTCACGCCAGCAGGTCCCACGGCGTCTCGACCGGCGAGCGATGGATGAAATAGTGCTCGGCGATGTCGTTTGACAACTCCATCAGCTGCCCCTCCACCTCGGTGAGCCGGGCATCGTCGAACTCGTTGGCACTGAAGGCCTTCATCGAGGCGAGCAGGCGGGCGGCGAGACGCTCCTCGGGCAGCGGCGGCTCGTCGCCGTGATGGCCGGGCAGTTCGTCGAGATGCTCGGCGATGGCGTCGATCTGATAGGCGAGCGAGCGCGGATTGACCGGGTCGAGCAGCACGAGGTCGAGCACCGGCGCCCGGCTCTCGGTCATCACATAGCGCGAGCGGTAGGTGATCTGGCTGTCGCAGAGCTCTAGCAGCACGTCGAGCGTCGCGGCGCTCACCGTCTCGCCCACCAGCGTCCGCGCCAGCCGGGCGGTGGAGATGCCGCGTTCGATGCGCCGGCCGAGGTCGAGGAAGCGCCAGCCGGCCTGGCGGTTCATGTTCTCCGAGGCGAGGCCGGAAAACGCCGAGAGCGCCCGCAGCGAGCGCTCCAGCCGCTCATGCGCCTCGGCCTCCGCCCCCTTGGCGGGCACCGGCTCCGCCAGCATCAGCGCCATGTCGGCCAGGGTGCGCCAGGCGTCGGGCGACAGGCGGTCGCGGATCACCGAGGCGGTCTGGCGTGCCGCCTCGACGATGCTCGGCAGGGCGCCGGCGAGGTCGCGGCGCGACAGCGCGGCGAAGGCGTGGCGGGTGGTGTGTGTGTAGGCGAGATCGGCCGGCACCGCGCCCCAGGACTGCAGGAGCTGGGTGAGCTTGGCCACCGAGGCGGTGTCGCCCTCGATGGTGGAGGACAGCCGCCCGACCAGCGTGCGCAGCAGCCGCAAGGTGAGTTCGGCGCGCTCCACATAGCGGCCGAGCCAGAAGAAATTGTCGGCGGCGCGGCTCGGCAGCGGGCCGATCTGCCGCCGCACCTCGGCGGCGCCTGGCGCCGGCAGCAGCGTCGTCTGGTCGACCGGACCGCTGCCGAGCACCCAGACATCGGCCGAGCGCCCGCCGCGCTGCATGGTGACGGCGCGGGAATCGACGCTGTCGGAAACCCGGCAGAAGCCACCGGGCATCACCTGCCAGCCCTTCTCGGTGGCGGCGACGAACAGGCGCAGGATGAAGGGCCGCGGCTCCAGCTGGCCGTCGCGCCACAACGGCATGGTGGAGAGGCGCACGGTCTCCTGGCCGATGAAATCCACCCCGCGGGTGCGGATGGCCTTGATGATCGCCTCGCGGCGGGCCGGCTTGAGGTCGGCGCCGATCACCGGCCCGTCGTCGAGCAGCCCCGGCAGGGTACGGGCGAAGGCGGGAGCGATGACGAGGTCGTCGAACTCGTCCAGCACCCGCTCGCGTTCGGCTTTCTGGCCACACCACCAGGTGGCGACATTCGGCAGGGCGAGGTCCTCGCCAAGCACGCGCGGGCCGATCTTCGGCAGGAAGCTCATCATCAGCGGCGCTTCGATCAGCCCGGCGCCGAGCGCGTTGGCGAGCGCCACCCCGCCGGAGCGGATCGCCTGCACCAGGCCGGGAACGCCGAGATGCGAGCGCGGGTTGAGCTCCAGCGGATCGGCGAAATCGGCGTCGAGGCGGCGCATCAGCACGTCGACGCGCTTCAGCCCGGCGACGGTGCGCACATAGACGGCGTTGTCGCGCACCGTCAGGTCCTCGCCCTCCAGCAGCACGAAGCCGAGATAGCGGGCGAGATAGGCATGCTCGAAATAGGTTTCGTTGAGCTGACCGGGGGTCAGCAGCCCCACCCGGCCCTCGCCGGACAGGTCGAGCCGGGTCAGGCCGGCGCGCAGGCCCTGGAAATAGCCGGCCAGCCGCACGACGTTCATCGAGCGCGACAGATCCGGCAGCGAACGCGAGATGGCGATGCGGTTCTCCAGCGCGTAGCCGGCGCCGGACGGCGACTGCGTGCGGTCCTGCAGCACCCACCAGCGCCCGTCCGGCCCGCGGCCGAGATCGGCGGCGTAGAGGCGCAGGAAGCTGCCGCCATGCGGATCGACGCCGACGAGCGGGCGCAGGAATTCCGGGCTGCCGGCCACCGCCGCCGCCGGCAGCGCGCCGGAGCGCACCAGTTCGCCGTCGCCATAGATATCGGCCAGCACCGATTCCAGCATCTGCGCCCGCTGGATCAGGCCGCGCGACAGCGCCTGCCATTCGCCTTCGTCGATGAGCAGCGGCAGATGCGCCAGCGGCCAGGGCCGCTCGCCGCCGCCGGCATCGTCATAGACGCGATAGAACACGCCGGAACGGTAGAGATAGCGGTCGGCGGCGGTGAAGAGGCGGTTGACCTCCTCCACCCCCATTTCGGCCAGCGCGGCGAGCAGCGGTCCCCAATGCGGGCGCAGCTTGCCGTCGGCATCGACGAGTTCGTCATGCACGCCGGGCAGCGGCCGATAACCGGACAGCAGCGATTCCGCCGCTTCGGTTTCGAAGCGGCGCGTCAACGCCTGCAGCTCGCTCCCTCCCGCCATGGCCTCCCCGATTCAGGAACTCCGGCACGTCCTACACGGCCTAGCGGCGCGCGGCGAGCCACCACGCCGATGCGCCACATCCCGTCCACCGGCGAGGCATCAGATCCGCGCCGGTCTCCTGAGATCGAGGGTGGCGGGGAATTCCGGCGTCGGCTCCTCGGACGGCACGAACAGATAGCCGGGAGTGTGGCCGTAATCCTGGAAGCGCGCCAGTCGCCGGGCCTGCGCCTCGTAGGAATTCACCGGAAAAGTCTCGTAATTGCGGCCGCCGGGATGTGCGACATGATAGACGCAGCCGCCGAGCGAGCGGTTCGACCACTGATCGACGATGTCGAAGGTCAGCGGCGCGTGCACGGGAATCGTCGGGTGCAGGCCGGAGGCCGGCTGCCACGCCTTGAAGCGCACGCCCGCCACATATTCGCCGAAGCGGCCGGTCGGGATCAGCGGCATGCGGCGCCCATTGCAGGCGACGACATGGCGGGTCGGGTTGAAGCCCTCCACCCGCACCTGCAGGCGCTCCACCGAGGAATCGACGAAGCGCACCGTGCCGCCGATCGCCCCCTCCTCGCCCAGCACATGCCAGGGTTCCAGCGCCTGGCGGATCTCCAACTGCACGCCGCCATGCTCGACCTGGCCGAAATAGGGGAAGCGGAACTCACGCTGCGCCTCGAACCAGGCGGGATCGACGTGGTAGCCGGCCCGGTCGAGGTCGCCGAGAACGTCCTGAAAGTCGGCCCAGACGAAGTGCGGCAGCATGAAGCGGTCGGCGAGCGCGGTACCCCAGCGGGTCAGCTCCCCTTCCTGCGGCTCGCGCCAGAACCAGGCGATCAGCGCCCGCAGTAGCAATTGCTGCGCGAGGCTCATGCGCCAGTCTGGCGGCATCTCGAAGGAGCGGAACTCGACGAGGCCGAGCCGGCCGGTCGGCCCGTCCGGCGAGAACAGCTTGTCGATGCATATCTCGGAGCGGTGGGTGTTGCCGGTGACGTCGGTGAGCAGGTTGCGGAACAGCCGGTCGACCAGCCAGGGCGGCGGCGCATAGCCCTTGCCCGGCGCCGGCACGTTGGCAAGCGCGATCTCCAGCTCGTACAGGCTGTCGTGCCGGGCCTCGTCGATGCGCGGCGCTTGGCTGGTCGGGCCGATGAACAGGCCGGAGAACAGGTAGGACAGCGAGGGGTGGCGCTGCCAGTAGAGCACCAGGCTCTTCAACAGGTCCGGCCGGCGCAGGAACGGGCTGTCGGCCGGGGTGGCGCCGCCGACCACGACGTGATTGCCGCCGCCGGTGCCGGTGTGGCGGCCATCGACCATGAACTTCTCGGTGCCGAGCCGGGTCTGGCGGGCATCCTCATAGAGATCGCGGGTGATCTCGACGCAGGTCTTCCAGTTCACCGCCGGATGGACGTTGACCTCGATGACGCCGGGATCGGGGGCGACGCGGATGACGTTCAGCCGCGGATCGACCGGCGGCGCATAGCCCTCGATATGCACCGGCAGCTTCAGCTCGGCGGCGCTCACCTCGATGGCGGCCAGAAGCTCCAGATAGTCTTCCAGCCGCTCGGTCGGCGGCATGAAGATGCAGAGGCGGCCGTCGCGCGGCTCGACGGAAAGCGCCGTACGCACCGAACCGGTACCGGTGAGGATCTGGTCGACCTTCTCCTGATGCCCCTCCTCATTGTCCACCCGCCGGTAGCGCTGGTGCAGCGCCTCGGCATCCGGCAGGTCGCCGGTGATGGTCATGGGGTCGGCGGGGTTCACATAGGGATAGAGGGCCGGCGGCACCCAGGGCAGGCTGGCGAGCGGCAGGCGATAGCCGACCGGGCTGTCGCCCGGCACCAGCAGCAGCTTGCCGCGCCGGAACTGCCAGAGCTCGCTGATCCAGCCAAGATGGCCACGCGCCTGCCAGCGCTGCACCGGCAGCACATAGCCGCTCGGCCGGCCGAGGCCGCGGGAGAAGACGCGGGCGAGGCGGGCGCGCTCCTCCGGGTTCTCCAGCTTGGAATCGAGCGCGTCGACATTCTCAGGCAGGTCGCCTTCCTTGAGGATCCAGTGCGCGGCGTCCTCGAATGCCGGCTGGGCATAGACCTTGGCGAGCCCGAGCCGGTCGGCGAGATTCTCGGTGAAAGCCTTGGCCTCATCGATCACCGCACCGGTCTGCGTTTCGGCGGCAATCAGCGCCGGGTCGCGCCAGATCGGCTTGCCGTCCTTGCGCCAGTACAGCGAGAAGGTCCAGCGCGGCAAACTCTCGCCGGGGTACCATTTGCCCTGCCCGTAATGCAGCATGCCGCCGGGCGCGAAGCGCTTGCGCAGGCGCCGGACCAGGTCGTCCGCCCGCATGCGCTTGGTGGGCCCCACCGCCGCGGTGTTCCATTCGGCGCTCTGATAGTCATCGATGGAGATGAAGGTCGGCTCGCCGCCCATGGTGAGCCGCACATCCTGCGCGGCGAGGTCGGCATCCACCTTGTCGCCCAGCGCGTCGAGCGCGGTCCAGGCCGTGTCGGAAAACGGTAGCGTGACGCGCGGCTTCTCGGCGACGCGCGTCACCTTCATCTCGAAGTCGAACTCGGTCTTGGTGTTCTCCTCGGCACTGAAGCCGCCGGAGATCGGCGCCGCCGAGCGGTAGCTCGGCGTGGCGCAGAGCGGCAAATGGCTCTCGCCGCAGAGCAGGCCGGAAGTCGGATCGAAGCCGATCCAGCCGGCGCCGGGCAGGTACACTTCGCACCAGGCATGCAGATCGGTGAAGTCGACCTCGGTGCCCACCGGCCCGTCCAGCGCCTTCACGTCGGGCTTCAGCTGGATGAGATAGCCGGAGACGAAACGGGCGGCGAGGCCGAGCCGGCGCAGGATCTGCACCAGCAGCCAGCCGGAATCGCGGCAGGAACCCGCCTTGAGGCTCAGCGTCTCGTCCGGCGCCTGCACGCCGGGCTCCATGCGGATGAGATAGTTCACGTCCGACTGGAGTTGCTGGTTGAGCTGCACCAGATAGTCGACGGTTTTCTCGCCATCCTTGGGCCGCACCTTCTCGACATAGGCGTCGAGCAGCGGACCGCCCTCCTCGGGCTCGAGATAGGGGATCAGTTCCTTGGCGAGTTCGGGCGTGTAAGCGAAGGGCAGCGTCTCGGCATATTCCTCGACGAAGAAGTCGAAGGGATTGTAGACGGTCATGTCGGCGATGAGGTCGACCTCGACGCGGAATTCCGTCGCCGGCTCCGGGAAGACGAAGCGGGCCATCCAGTTGCCGAACGGGTCCTGCTGCCAGTTCACGAAATGGTTCGAGGGCGTGACCTTGAGCGAATAGCTCTTCACCGGCGTGCGGCAATGCGGCGCTGGACGCAGCCTGATGATCTGGGGGCCCAGCACGACCGGGCGGTCATATTTGTAAGCCGTGACGTGATGCAGGCTGGCGAAAATTGTCATGGCACCAACTGAACTTTACCAACGCGGACACGGGACGCCAGACTACGCCGACGATCCGCCCGCCCGGAAGGGGCGAGCGGCTTCCGTCGCACCATCAACGCAGGAATCGTGCCGTGCCCGGCATGGCCCAACGGCAGGCAATCGCGCGCTCGGCGGCGACGGACGCCCAGGGAAGCGCCAGCCTCATGCCTGTTATCGAGGCAGGCGAACAATACCGCGCCCTGCCCTACTGCGGTGCCGATCAGGCGACCGGCTTCGCCTCGCCCTCGCCCGGCTCCGGACCGGCCGACGCCTCCGGCGCGGCACCCGGCTTGGCCTTGCGCTTGCCGCGCTCCTCGAAGCGCTGCAGTACCGCGTAGAAGGACGGCACGAACAGCACGGCGAGGCAGGTCGAGGCCAGCATGCCGGAGAACACCGCGATGCCGATCGACTTACGCGAATTGGCACCGGCGCCGGTAGCGAGCACCAGCGGTAGCACGCCGAGAATGAAGGCGAAGGAGGTCATCAGGATCGGCCGGAAGCGCAGCCGCGCCGCCTCCACCGCCGCCTCGGCGATCTCCATCCCCTCCGCGCGTTTCTCGCGCGCGAATTCGACGATCAGAATGGCGTTCTTCGCCGACAGCGCGATGAGGAGGATCAGGCCGATCTGGGTGTAGAGGTTGTTGGCGACCCCGAGGCCGGTCAGCGCCGCCACGGTACCGAGCAGCGCCAGCGGCACGGCGAGGAGCACCGACAGCGGCTGGATCCAGCTCTCATACTGGCCGGCCAGCACGAAATAGACCAGCAGGATGGCGAGGCCGAACACGAAGTAGATCTCGTTGCCGACCACCACCTCCTGATAGGACATGGCGCTCCAGTTGAAGCCCATGCCGGGCGGCAGCGTGTCGTCGGCCACCTGCTTCATGATGTCGAGCGCCTGGCCGGACGAGAAGCCGGTGGACTGCACGCCGACGATGGTGGAGGCCGGGTACAGGTTGTACAGCGTGATCAGCGGCGGCCCCAACACCGGCTTGATGGTCGCCAGCGTGCCGATCGGCACCATCTCGCCGGACGGCGTCTTGATCTTCATGCCGAGGATCTGTTCCGGCGTGCGGCGGAACTCGCTGTCCGACTGCACATAGGCCTGGAACGTCTGGCCGAACTGGTTGAACTGGGTGACGTAGCTCGATCCGACATAGCCCTGGATGGTGGAGAACACCTGGCCGACGGTGACGCCCAGCGTCTCGGCCTTCACCCGGTCGATGGTCATGAACAGCTGCGGCACGCTGGCACGGAACGAGGTGCTCAGGTGCTGGATTGCCGATTGCGATTCAGCGTTCGCGCTGATCTGCTGGGTGACGCTCTGCAGCTTGGGGAAGTCGAAGCTGCCGTCGCGCGATTCCACCATCATGGTGAAGCCCGAGGCGTTGCCGATGCCCTGGATCGGTGGCGGCACCAGCACGAAGGTCGCCGCCTCCTGGATCTGCTGCAGCTCGCGGTTCAGCGAGGTGTAGATCTCCAGCAGCCCCTGCCCGGCCTTGTCCCGCACATCCCAGTCCTTGAGCATCACATAGGCGACGCCGCCATTGGGCAGGGTGGCATTATTGTCGAGCACCGAGACGCCGGAAATGGTGATGACGTTCTCCACGCCGGGCGTGTCCTGGGCGATCTTGGAGACCTTCTCCATCACCGCCTGGGTGCGCTCGAGCGAGGCGGCATCGGGCAGTTGCGCGCCGATCAGCACATAGCCCTGGTCCTCGGTCGGCAGGAAGCCGGTGGGCACCCGGGTGATGCCCCAGATCGAGACGCCGATCAGGATGAGCCCGACAAGGGCGGTAAAGTAGCTCACCTTCACCATGCGGCGGATGAGGCCGGCATAGCCGCGCTCGGCACGTTCGTAGACGGCATTGAAGCCGCGATAGAAGAAGTTGCGCTTCTCCGGCGGCACCGGCGGGCGCAGCCACAGCGCACATTGCGTCGGCTTCAGCGTCATCGCGTTGATCGCCGAGATGAAGGCGGTGGCGGCGATGACGAGGGCGAATTGCTGGTAGAGCTGGCCGGTGAGGCCCGGCATGAAGGCGGCCGGAATGAACACCGACATCAGCACCAGCGTGATGCCGATGATCGGGCCGAACAGCTCGTCCATCGCCTTCTCGGCCGCCTGCCGCCCCGGCAGGCCGCGCTCGATGTGCCGCGCCACGCCCTCGACGATGACGATGGCGTCGTCGACCACGATGCCGATGGCGAGCACGATGGCGAACAGCGTCGACAGGTTCACCGTGAAGCCCATCGCCGCCATCGCCGCGAAGGTGCCGATGATGGTGACCGGCACGGTGGTGGCCGGCACCAGCGTCGCCCGCCAGTCCTGCAGGAACACCAGAATGACGATCAGCACCAGGATGCCGGCCTCGAACAGCGTCTTGTACACCTCGGTGATCGAGGCGTTGACGAACACCGTGGTATCGAAGGGCACTGCGTAGGCCAGGCCGGGCGGGAAGTCCTTGGAGAGTTCCGCCATCTTGTCGCGGACTTCCTGCGCCACCTGCAGCGAGTTCGCCTCGGGCAGCTGGTAGATGCCGAGCGAGGCGGACTGCCGGCCGTTGAAGGTGAAGACCTGGCTGTAGGTCTGCGCCCCGATCTCCACCCGCGCCACGTCGCGCAGGCGGGTGATCCGCCCGCCATTGGCGTTGTCGACCTTGACGATGATGTTCTCGTAGTCGGCGGCATCGTTGAGCCGCCCGGCGATGTTCAGCGTGTACTGGAAGTTCTGCCCCTTCGGCACCGGCGGCATGCCGACGACGCCCGAGGCGACCTCCTGGCTCTGCTGCTGGACGATGGAGATGACGTCGCTCGGGGTCAGCCCGCGCGCCTGCATCTCGTCGGGATTGAGCCAGATGCGCATCGCATACTGGCCGGAGCCGAACACGTTGACATTGCCGACGCCCGGCAGGCGGGCGATCTCGTCCTGCAGGTTGATGATGCCGTAATTGGCGAGGAACAGGCTGTCATAGCGCCCGTCCGGCGAGTACAGCGCGACGAATTGCAGGATGGCGGTGGATTTCTTCTGCGTCGTCACGCCCTGCACCTGCACCGCCTGCGGCAGCGAGGCCATGGCGATGGCGACGCGGTTCTGCACCAGCACCTGCGCCAGATCGGGATCGGTGCCGATGGCGAAGGTCACGGTGAGCGTGTAGGTGCCGTCCGACGCGCTGGTCGACTGCATGTAGAGCATGCCCTGCACGCCGTTGACCTGCTGCTCGATCGGCAGCGCCACGGTGTCGACCAGGGTGCGGGCGCTGGCGCCGGGATAGAGCGTCGTCACCTGCACGGTCGGCGGCACGACGTTGGGATATTGCGAGACCGGCAGCTTGAACAGCGCCACCGCGCCGATCAGCACGAAGACCAGCGCCAGGACGTTCGACAGAACCGGCCGTTCGATGAAGAAGCGGGAGATCATGGCTCGTGCCTTGTTGCGGGTCTGCCGGTAGCGATGTCAGGTACCACCCGACGCCGGGCGGCGAACGTGCCGGTATGTGTCAGGGCTTGGCGGCGGGCGGCGCGGCGGCAGGCGCGGCCGGCTTCGCCGCGGCGGGCGCTGCCGGCGCGGGCGCTGCCGGCGGAGGCGCGGAAGGCGGCGCCGGCTCCGGCTCCACCTTCGAACCGGGCACCGCGCGCTGGATGCCGCCCACCACGACCTTGTCGCCGGCGGAGAGCCCGCTCTCGATCACCCGGTAGGAGCCGACGAGCTGCCCGGTGGTGACCACCTTCTGCTCGACCACGTTGTCTTTGCCGACCACCAGCACGTAGCTGCCCTGCTGCGCCGATCCGATGGCGGTGTCGGGCACCAGCAGCGCGTTGGGCAGCCGCTGCACCGGCACCCGCACACGGGTGAACAGGCCCGGCAGCAAGGAGAGCGTCTTGTTCTCGAACAGGCCCCGCACCAGCAGCGTGCCGGTCGAGGGATCGACCTCCGGCGAGACGTAGTCCAGCCGACCCTGGTGCGGGTAGCCGTCCTCGTTCTGCAGGCCGATGTCGATCTCGATCTCCTTGACCTGCTCGATGGTGCGGCCCGATTCGGCCAACGCCTGCTTGATGCGCAGCACCTGGTTTTCGCTCAGGCTGAAATAGGCATAGATCGGGTCCATCTGCACGATGGTCGCCAGCTTGGTCGGCTGCCCCTGGCCAACCAGCTGCCCGACATCGGCGAGATGGCGGGTGACGATGCCGTCGAACGGCGCCACCACCGTGGTGTAGCCGTAATTGATGGTGGCGACCTCGACATTCGCCTTGGCCGAATCGACCGCCGCTTGCGCCTGGTCGCGCGCGGCGCGTGCCTTGTCGACCACCGCCTGCGAGGAGAAGTCCTGCTGGCCGAGCGTCGCTTGGCGCTGATACTCCGCCTGGGCGTTGGTGAGCTGGGCGTTGGCGGAAGCAAGCGACGCCTTGGCCTGGTCGAGATCGGCCTGGTAGGTGTCCTGCTGGATGAGGAAGAGCCGGTCGCCCTTCTTCACCGTCGCGCCGTCCTTGTAGTCGATCGACATCAGGAAGCCCTCGACGCGCGCGACGAGGTCGACGGAATTGATGGACGCCGTATTGCCGGTCAGTTCGAGATAGCGGATGACCGGCTGCTCGAACGGTGCGGCCACCGAGACCTTGGGCGGCGGCGGCGGCACGTACTCGTTCTTCTCCGTGCAGCCCGACACTGCCAGAGCGAGTCCCACGACGCCGATCAACGCCGGCCCCGTCACGCGCCACCTCATCGGCCTCATTGGCCACCCCCGCAAACTATCCCCACCCGTTGGACTATATTGAGGACATGGGGCTTGTCTAGATTACCGAAGTTATTGAAATTTTTCGTGAACCTCCGCCACGGGCCGGAGTGCGTGCGACCGCGCGGCGCGTGCTATTCTCTGGCTTCGTCGGCGCGCAGACCTTATTGATTTCCGCCGACGCTGCGGCATCCTCCGGACGGCATCCGAACCATGAGACCCAGCATGACGACGACGACCTCCACCCGCGAGCTGCCCGCCCCCCCCCTTCCGATTCGGCTCCGGCGGGTCCGGGAGTTGCTCGCCCTCGTCGCCCTTGGCGCCGGCATGGTGTGCGCCGCCGCCAATCCGGCGCTCAAGGTGAAGCAGGGCGACATCTTCTCCGATCCCGTCGGCTCGGTGATGGACGTGTCGGTGGCGAATGAGGGATCCGCGACGATCGGCGCCGCGGTGGTGACCTGCGAGTTCACCGCCGCAGGCAAATCCGTGGGGACGGCGAGCACCACGATCTACAACATCGTCGGCGGCGGCACCGGCAAGGACCAGGTCCATCTCATGGGCGGCACGGCCGACGCCGCCCGCTGCGCCATCTCGTCCACAGCCCCGGCGTCAAACTGAGCGGGCGGGCGCCGCGGTTTCCACGGAACGGCTTGCCAAGCGGCCAGCTTCACTATATTCCGCGCCTCCGTCCCCATGGGACGACGTGCATTGATCGTCAGCGATCGATGCCGGGGAGAGGTGGCCGAGTGGTTGAAGGCGCACGCCTGGAAAGTGTGTATGCGGGAAACCGTATCGCGGGTTCGAATCCCGCTCTCTCCGCCAAATCTTTAGCCTAAATCGTTGATTTTATTCAAGAAAAAATCAACCATCGAAGCTTCACCCCAACAATCACCCCAACAGCTGACGCCGGTAGGGCCGATGGCGGCGCCTTCTACGCAGCGCTCTCCCTTGCAATACAACCCCTCCGTTTAACTAGACCGTCGCTCGCGCACTGATGTAGGCTCCCCTCGTGCAGGAGGCCTTCATGGTTGACTTACGAGTGATCGACGGCGGCGGTGGCGAACGAGGCGACAAGCAGGCGCAATGGGCAGAGGAAATGGCCGCTCAAGCGTTGGAGCGTCTTGCAGTGGAGATTCTTCGCGGCGTCGCTCGTGGGCCCGAGAACTCGTACCGCGTGGGCACCGCGGTTCGGGATCTATATGAGCACCTCACGCCCGAAGCGATAAAAGTGCGCCTCTATGCCACCATGGATTCCGGCCTTCGAAGTGCGAACAGCCGGCTACTGCCGGACACTCCCAATAATTGGGACGACGAACTCCCCTGGCTGTTGAAGAGCGCTCTACGACTAGCGGCGGAGACCATCGCGACGGATGGGTTCGCTCGCGGCCGCGCCTCTCAGCGCCGAAGCGACTTCGATCATGCAGTCGAGCAGTACATCCTTCAGAGGGAGGAGCGGTCGCGCGAGGGTGGTGGGAGCTATCTGGTGCGATTGCTGGAGCGCCTCCCACCCTTGCGGCCATCGCCTTCGCTCGCCCGGGTTCGCCGAGCCAAGAAGCGGAAGCCTGCCACCAAGCCAAAGAAGCCGGCCTAGAGAAGGACTCGGAAAGGAGTTGATCGTCTACTTGAAGGTCAACATTCGTGCGGTAGGCGCTTGGCGGCGTTGCGGTTTCGTATTTTACCCCGCCTCGCTAGGAGAGTGCTGTCTTCATCGGCAGCAGAACCCGGGCTGACGAGCCCAATGCGACCAGGATACCCCATCTTGAATATCTTGATTGTTTTCAAGTTTGGGCGAGAACGGCCCAGCCTTTGATTTCCTATGATTGTTTTCAACCGATGCAGGGCATGCCCGTCCATCCGTCGCTCGCCTAGCCACAGACTTGAATTCTTGATTGTTATTCAAGATGGCCGCGGTTCGATCTATCGGCTTCGATTCGGTTGATTGCTGATCAAAGCGCCCTTACCGGCTTTTAGGGCCTGACAAAACTCGTCATGAACGGATTTCCATCTTGCAATGATGTGGATGTTGACACCGAAGAGTTCGGCCGGCTCCTCATTTGTCGCGCTGATCTCGCAAGCCATTTGCTCCAGTACACGACCTACGCGGCCCAACATGTATTGCCGCGGACAGAATGCTATGCGGATGAGCCTTGGCGCCATCCCGTCGCTTCCAGCGCCGCGCTCGTGCGCATTGGTCTCGAGCTGCTCTCGGCGTCTATTTTCACCTACTTTAGACGCATCACGCACCCACGACCGCCCTCATTTCATTCTCGCCTACATTCATTTCGAGGGGAACGGTGGGGAACAGGGGGAACAGGGTTGGCGCATATTGGCCACTAAGCGGCAACGACCTGGTTTCTACCCGCCCCTTTGGCCCGATAGAGAGCGTCATCCGCTGCAGCGAGAAGGTTCTCGAGAGATAGCTGCGTATTGCCCTGCACGTGTACAAAGCCAACACTGACAGTGAAGCGCAGCATGTCCCCGCTGGGAAGCGCACACGACAGGTCCTCGATCTCCGCTCGCAAGCGGTCTGCAATACCCTTCGCTCCCTGATCGCTTACGGCTGGCGTGAGGATCGCGAACTCTTCCCCACCGATGCGACCGAAAAGATCGTCTTTGCGGAGAGCCCTGCCCACAACGTCTGCAAAGGCTGCGAGCGCCCTGTCACCTGCCGCATGGCCGTGGGTATCATTGATGCGCTTGAAGTGATCGATGTCGATGGTCATGACGGCAAGAGGACCGGGCCGCGCCGAGAGCACGGAGCTCGCCTGTGCCGAGAATGCTGCTCGCGTAAGGGCACCCGTCAATGCGTCGTAGGTTGCGAGCCGAGTAAGCGTGCTCGTCAGCTCCACTCTCGCCGCGTTGATGCTGGCGACGGTCAATGGACCCAAGGCCAGTAACATGATGCTGAGGCGATCTGTCATCGTCATCGCATCGATATGCCCAGCGGGCTCGCCGACCACGCCGAGCGATACGGCAATCAGATGGGATATGCTCACCAGCATCGTGAGCAGAACGGTGGGGAACAGCGGGTAAACAAGGGCACACCAAAGGAGTGCTGGCGAGGGGAACGCAAGTGCCCCCATTCCTCCTACGAGGTGCCCGACGACAAGTGAGAGCGCGAGGGCAACAATCGGAGCTCCTGTGAGAAAAGCCGCCTTGTCCTTCCCACCGCGTCGTAGATCCAACGCCGAGATGAATGGCCCGGCAGGCGCCGTCAGGATGACGGGCAGGACGATGATGCCGTTTACCAACTCGGTCGTGAACCAGAATGCCAGTCCGGAAACCCAATCCCGACCGAAGAAAACGGGCGCGACTCCCGCGCCAACAACGGCCGACCCAGCGGCGGCACAACTGAGCACCCCCAATAAGTAAAGGACGGAGGACGGTTGGCCCAAGGTGCGATGAGCATCATTGATACGAGCATAGAGCAAAACCCCGACGCCGACGCCCGCCAGGTTCCCTGCTGTCAACCAGATGGTGAGCAGGAGAGAGCCGCCCGTAAGGATGTCAGCAGTAAAATAGCCCGCGATTGCGGCGAACCAGCCGGCCGGGGATACCAATGGAGGATGCCGAACGAAGAGCCCGAGGAGTACCGCATTGGCCGGCCAGAAGGCAGCGAGTGAACCATAGGGCCGTGTCAGAATGCCAAAAAGGCAGGCAACGAGAACAACCGAAAAAACAATCGATACGTTCAAGATCGGAAGACGCCCGCTCCCGAAGCCTCTCGCCATAGCATTACGTTCTCGCGGCTTGCACTCGCAACTAACGTGGCATTGGATGCTCGGCGCGTCTACAGGTTGTTGGTGGCTTAACCATTTACAGCGAGGCTGGGCCAAGCTCAGGCCAGGGGGGCGCCTCGATGCCGTCGTTGCCCGGATCGAGAAGGTGACGTCGAGCACGTGGTGGGCAGTGTGTTCTCGTTTCAGCATCACCCCCGCCGGCCGCGTCGCTCTCGGGGAGGCGGAGGGTAAGGGGCAGACGCTTGGAACGTGAGCCTGTGCGGAGCGTTGGAATCGGAGCAATGGAGGAATAACCATGCCGATCCTCGATCATGTGTACACAGCCGAGTCCGCGACGATCCCGGTCGTCAGAGTTCATGCCGGCTCCGCCACCTTCGATATCGCCACCCTCGATGAGGCACTGTCCTTCGCCCTGGCCAATCCGCATCCCGGAGGCGACTACGACGGGTTGATCCGTCGTCTGGAAAGCGCTGCAAATGACGACGATGTCATTGAAGCGGGCAACGCATTCCTCTGGTGGGCGGAAGCCAACAACATCGTGGCGGGTCCGGTTCGCTGCTGAGAAAACTCATACTGGGCCCACCTCGACGCCGCTCCTCAGCCATGTTTAGCTCCCGGCACCTGAAGAGGAGACGGTTCGATGAAGTCGCTCATCACTCTCGCCGTTCTGGTTGCCTTCGCCGGCCCCGCCCTCGCCGATAGCTGCGTTGCGAATGCCGATGCCAAGAAGCTCGCGGGCGCGGCCCGCACCAGCTTCCTTGGCAAGTGCGAGCGCGATGCTCAGACCGCATGCGATGCGCAGGCCACAACCAAGAAACTGGCCGGCGCAGCCAAGACCAGCTTCACGACCAAGTGCGTCAAGGACAGCGTCGGCGCGCCTCCCGGCTGATCCGCATGTGCGGTCCCTATGGCTACCAATCCAGCGCGCTGAAGACTGCGCTCTGTTGCCGACATTTCGCGGCCTTGATGATAATCGCCATTCTGTCCCTTGCGACCGCCGAGGCCGAGCCGCTTCGCATTGTCGCTTTCGGCGACAGCCTCACTTCCGGATATCGCCTGCCGCCGGAGGCTTCCTTCCCTGCGAAATTGCAGGCGGCATTGAAGGCGCGTGGATACGACGTCACCGTGGCCAATGCTGGCGCGCCCGGCAATACCGCGACCTCTGGCCTCGAACGGCTAGACCGATCGGTGCCCCAGGGCACAGACGGCGTGATTGTTGAGTTTGGTGCTAACGACGCACTTCGTGGGATTGACGTCCATCTGACCGAACGTGCGCTTGACGCGATCATTGCGCGATTGAAGGCGAGAGGAATTCCCGTTCTGCTGGCGGGCATGTGGGCACCGTCCAGCAGAGGGGTGCTGTTCATGGCCGATTTCCATGCCATCTACCCACGCTTGGCGGAAAAACACGCTGTCGCGCTCTATCCCTTCTTCCTTGCCGGAGTAGCGGCAAACCCTTCATTGAACCTTCGCGACGGCATACACCCAAATGCTGCTGGGGTAGACGTTATCGTCTCGCGCATAATGCCCACCGTGGAGATATGGCTGGACGGCATGCGCGCGAGCCGTAGTGTCAGAGAGCGCGCGTCACCGTAGGGCCCATGTGCAACCTCTACGGCCATAAATCGAACCTCGCCGCGATCACTGATCTCGTCGGGACGCTCGGCAACGGCGTCGGCAACCTGGCGCCACACACGGTCGCGATCGGCCGGGTGAATATGGGTCGACAGGTCCTCAAATTTCACCTCGTCGCTTTGCGGTACGCTCCACAGCAGAAACGCTTGTTCGTCCATTGCGAACTGGTCGTTGTCTACGTTCCATGACCAGAGCGCCACGCCGGCCGCGCGGATTGCCCTTCGCAGACTGTCGGCGTCCCATGCCAGAGGGTTGCTCGTCGGCATTGATAAAACCCGAGGGGGCCGCCGCGGCGGTAATCAGAATGATGATCGGAAAAGAGTGTTACCTGCCATGGCCTCCTGATGGTTTCTATCGCATCTCGTACCATTGTCTTGCATCACAAAGCCCGTGTCCGCTTCGCGCAGACGTCGCCGGCTGATCGCGTATCCGCATCTCCAACAAGCCGCTCCGAGCCTGACGCCTGGGTTACGAGGCTCGTCTGAGCATGGCTTTCGTCGCGCCGATCTCCTGGCCCGCCCTATGTGAGCGAAGTGCTCTCGAGCTGACGCGGCGAGTTTTCTGGCGCCCGCCCACATCCCGATGGCGTTGGCACCCCCCGCGCAACGAAAGCCGGTCCCGAGGGTTAGTGGGACGATGCGGGGTCGGCCGGACGTCCCCGCACGCTTAGGGAGCGCACGCGCATGGCACGGAAAGCTACGGCAACGCAAAGATCAGCGGCGGCGATTCACGATCAGACGCTTCTTCGAGGGAACGGCGGCGAATTGCACCAAGTGGCGGAGGGCGACACGCCGGTCATGACCACCGCCCAGGGCGGGCCGGTCGCCGACGACCAGAACACGCTGAAGGTCGGTCCGCGCGGTCCTAGCCTGATCGAGGATTTCCACTTCCGCGAGAAGATCTTCCACTTCGACCATGAGCGCATTCCCGAGCGCGTCGTCCATGCGCGCGGCTACGGCGCGCACGGCTATTTTGAGACCTATGACTCACTCGCCAAATATACCCGCGCCGATCTGTTCCAGCGCGCCGGGGAGAAGACGCCGGCCTTTGTGCGGTTCTCCACCGTCGCAGGCTCCGAGGGCTCAGCAGACCTTGCTCGCGACGTGCGCGGCTTCGCGGTGAAGATCTACACGAAGGAAGGTAATTGGGACCTCGTCGGCAACAACATCCCGGTGTTCTTCATCCAGGACGCCATCAAGTTTCCCGACATCATCCATTCGGTGAAGCCGGAGCCTGATCGTGGCTTCCCGCAGGCGGCCTCGGCCCATGATAATTTTTGGGACTTCATCTCACTGACCCCTGAAGCCATGCACATGATCATGTGGGTGATGTCCGACCGGGCGATCCCGCGCTCGTTCCGGTTTATGGAGGGCTTCGGCGTCCACACCTTCCGGCTCCTCAATGCGAGGGATGAGTCCACCTTCGTCAAGTTCATCTGGAAGCCGAAGCTTGGCCTGCAGTCAGTCGTCTGGAACGAGGCGGTGAAGATCAACGGCGCCGATCCGGACTTTCATCGCCGCGACCTGTGGGACGCCATCCAGTCCGGTAATTTCCCGGAATGGGAATTGTGCGTGCAACTGTTCGACCAGGAATTCGCTGACAGCTTCGATTTCGACGTACTCGATCCGACCAAGCTGATCCCCGAAGAGGTCCTCAAGCCCATTCCGGTCGGCCGCCTGGTGCTGGACCGCATGCCGGACAATTTCTTTGCCGAGACCGAGCAAGTCGCGTTCATGACGCAAAACGTGCCGCCCGGCATCGACTTCTCCAACGATCCGCTGCTGCAGGGACGCAACTTCTCTTATCTCGATACCCAGCTGAAGCGGCTCGGCAGTCCGAACTTCACCCATATCCCGATCAACGCGCCGAAATGCCCGTTCGCGCATTTCCAGCAGGACGGGCACATGGCGATGCGCAACCCGGTCGGGCGCACGAACTACCAGCCTAATTCACATGGCGAGGGTCCGCGCGAGGATCCCGTGCGCGGCTTCCGCTCGTTCGCTGAGGAGATCGACGCGCCGAAGGTGCGGCTGCGGTCCGAGAGCTTCGCCGACCACTACAGCCAGGCGCGGCAGTTCTTCAACAGCCAGACGGTCCCCGAGCAGAAGCACATCGCCATGGCGCTGACCTTCGAGTTGAGCAAGGTCGAGGCGGCAGTCATCCGCGAGCGGATGGTCGCGCATCTGCTCAACATCGACGAGGCGCTCGGCGCCGCGGTGGCCGACAAGCTCGGCATAGAGGAACTGCCGAAGCCCGCCGATGCGGCGGTCACGCCACGTGACAACCTGCCGGCCTCGCCCGCGCTCAGCATCATCCAAAACGGCCCGGCGAGCTTCAAAGGCCGCAAGGTCGGCGTGCTGGTGAGCAATGGCTGCGACGGCGAGCTGCTGAAGGCGCTCCAGGCCGCCATCGAGAAGGAAGGGGCGGTGATGGAAGTCATCGCGCCCAAGGTCGGCGGCGTCGAGACCGCGGACGGCACCAAGGTCGTGGCCAAGCATATGATCGACGGCGGGCCCTCGGTGCTGTTCGACGCCGTGGCGCTGCTGCTTTCCGAGGAGGGCGCCGAGCGGCTGACCGGCGAGGCGGCCGCGCGCGACTTCGTGGCGGATGCCTTTGCGCATTGCAAGTTCATCGGCTTCACTCCGGCGGCCCTTCCGCTCATCGCGAAGGCTGGTGTCGCGCCCGATGCCGATGAAGGGCTCATGATCCTCGACGACGCAAGTTCGGTGGCAGAGTTCATCGAGAGCTGCCGCAAGCTCCGCCTCTGGGCGCGGGAAGCCGCCGTGAAACTCTGAGCGGTCGCGCGAGGCAGCGCGGGTTTCGACCCGCTTCAATGAGGACAGAGCGAGGTGGCGTTGAAAGGCGCCGCCTCCCCTGTATCAGGCCCCGGAGGCCGACGATCGATGCGACAATTCCTGCGCGACAACGGATTGACCCTGGCGCTGGGGACGATGTTCCTCTTCTCGGTCATCGGCATGGCGCTGACCGGCCGGGCCTCCTTCAACAAGGAGCTCGTCGACCACGGGCAAGCCGCGCTCGGCCTCGTGGCCTATGTGCACAGCGGCGAATTCCTGTCCTCGCTCTTCGAGAACTGGGAGAGCGAGTTCCTGCAGATGGCGGTCTATGTCGTGCTTACCGCCATGCTGTTCCAGCGCGGCTCCTCGGAATCGCGCGATCCCGATGAACCTTACAGGCCCGACGACGAGGTGCCGTGGCGCGCCCGCCATCCGCTGGCGGCGTGGCTCTACGCGCATTCGCTCGGCCTCACCCTGGCACTGCTATTCGTCGCGTCGTTCCTGTTCCACTGGTGGTTCAGCATGGTCGCCGCCAATGCCGACGCGCTCCGCCATGGTGGCGAGGTCCAGACGATCGGGAGCTATTTGCTCGATCCGCAGTTGTGGTTTGAGTCCTTCCAGAACTGGCAGTCGGAATTCCTCTCGACCGCCTTGCTCGTCGTGCTGTCAATCTTCCTGCGCCATCAGGGCTCGCCGGAATCCAAGCCCGTCGCCTCCGCCAACGCGCAGACCGGCGACTAATCCCGCGCCGTCATCCGGCGACCCATCAAATTGGAGAGCCACCATGACCGATCGTCTGAAATTGCAGGACCCACGCACGCAGTATCCGGGGCCGCCGTTTCCGGAGCAGCCGCAGCCCATGCCGGGCCTCGCTCGCAAGATGGACCCAGTGCCCGACCATGGCGAGGAGAGCTATCGTGGGTCCGGCAAGCTGGAAGGGCGCAAGGCGCTCATTACCGGCGGCGATTCCGGCATAGGGCGGGCGGTCGCCATCGCCTTCGCACGCGAGGGAGCGGATGTCGCCATTTCCTATCTTCCGGACGAAGAGGCCGACGCGAGACTGGTCATTGCCTTGATCGAGGCTGCAGGTCGCAAGGCCGTCTCGCTTCCCGGGGATATTACGGACGAAGCCTGGTGCCGGGAACTGGTCGACAAGGCCGTCGCTCAGCTCGGTGGGCTCGACATCCTGGCGATCAATGCGGCGCGGCAGCAATATCGCGAAGCGGTCGAGGAGCTATCGACGGCCGATTTCGACAAGACGATGAAGACCAATCTCTATGCGCTGCATTGGATCGCACAGGCAGCCGTTCCGCATCTTCCGCCGGGCGCTTCCGTCATCACCACCGCGTCGATCCAGGCGTACCAGCCCTCGCCGATCCTGCTCGACTACGCGACGACCAAGGCGGGCATCGTCGCCTACACCAAGGCGCTGGCCAAGCAGCTCATCGAGAAGGGCATCCGCGCCAATGCCGTGGCGCCTGGCCCGTTCTGGACAGCGCTGCAGCCGAGCGGCGGCCAGCCCGACGAGAAGGTGGAGAACTTCGGCAAGGACAGCGATTTCGGCCGTCCGGGGCAGCCTGTGGAATTGGCGCCCGTCTATGTGCTTCTCGCCTCGCAGGAAGCGAGCTTCATCAACGGCGAAGTCTATGGCGTCACCGGCGGCAAAGGCATCGCCTGACGACCTCGGTGAGTACCGCAAATAGGCTGGCCGCGCTGAACGAGGACGTCGACCACTAGCGCTGCACTGTCCGGCGGTACGGGAATCGGTCCCGGATAAACTGGTTGAAATAGCTTCCCTTCGAAATGGCGGCTCGATAGGCCGCATACGTCTTCCGGAGGGACATCGCTGTAGTCGTAGCGGCGCCCGCTCTGCCGGAACCACACCGACAGGGTCCGGTGTCCTCGCCGTACCTGCTTCGCGCAATTACCGTCGATGGCATGACTTGCACCCGGCCCGGCAGGTCTATCCGCGCGATCCCGAGTCTCGGTCGTCTCCTGCGGCAAAGAGGAGGCGACGATAGGATCGGCCCCGCTTCCTGCGTGGCGATGTATTTCAGGTTGTCGCCCACGCGGTATGTCGGGCTCCCGTGCATCAGGACGCCGAACGGAGGCCCGCCTTCAAGTTCCAAGCCGAGGCATCGCGCCGCCTTTGGCATTCGGAACATGCAGACCTTCAACATGGAACATTGCGGTAACGAACGTGGTTTGCTGACGACCCCCACCACAGGCGAGAGACGTCTCAATGGAAATTCGCTGCGGCTATAGGATCGAGGTTGTTTGTCACCAGCCGACGCCCGCCATCCTCCTGCTGGATCCACATCCCAGCCGCGATGTCGACATCGTCAGCGGACCGAATGGCGCGGTGACATCGCTCGCCGATGGCCGGGACGTGCCATGCGTCGAATATGCCGACGGCTTCGGCAACCGTTGCCGTCGTCTTGTCGTGCCGCCAGGTGGTGCAGCCTTCACCAACGACATGATCGTGCGGGATTCCGGCGTGACGGATGCCGCGGATTACGATGCCCAGGAGGTGTTTCCCGGCGAGCTACCCTCCGAAGTGTTCGAATATATGTTGTCCAGTCGATACTGCGAGGTCGACGAGCTCTCGGCGACCGCGTGGCAGCTGTTTGGCAAATATCCCCCGGGCTGGAACCGGGTGCAGCAGATCTGCAACTATGTGAACGCCCAAATCCGCTTCGACTATCAGTGCGCCCGGAATACGCGTACGGCGGCCCAGGCGATGAACGAGCGTGTGGGCGTCTGCCGCGACTTTACGCATCTGGCGGTCGCGCTGTGCCGTTGCATGAACATTCCCGCGCGCTATTGCAACGGTTTCCTCGGGGATATCGGCGTCCCGCGCGATCCCGCCCCAATGGACTACAATGCGTGGTTCGAGGCTTATCTCGGCGGGAAATGGTTCACCTTCGACGCGCGCCACAACATGCCGCGCATCGGCCGCATCCTGGTCGCAAGAGGCCGGGATGCGGTCGACGTTCCGATGGTGCATACATTCGGACCGCACATCCTGCAGAAATTCGAGGTGATCACCGAGGAGGTCCGCGCGACGTAACGCCCGCTCCGCTGCCATGGCCTGGTGGTGGAAGCTGAACAGGCGGATGCCCACTGCTGTCCCGCAGCTGGTACCGCCTCAGCGCATCAGTCCTGCGGCGCGCAGCGCGTCTTCGATGATTTTCTTTACGCCGGATCCATCGGATGCCGGCGGCGTCCGTCGCGAAGCCGTCGCATGGATCGCGGGCGCCACCTTTTTTATGCCGGGCGTACGCTCCGCGGGCGACGGTAGTGTCACTAGCTTGCCGTGTATAACGGCCGTAGCGGAGCAGGCGACAGCCTCCTCGCGGGACTGCGCTATTCCCCAGAACTGCGCAATCTCCCGGGTGGAAGAGATGCCAACCTCCAGCATATAGGGACCTGGAACGCCGAGGCCATCGCCCAGCGGTGTGCCGTGGCCCATGGCGGAGATTGTGTTCAGTTCGATCACCGCCTCGCCTGCAGCGTTGCACCAACTGTGCTTTGCGCGCACGCCCAGAACTTCCGACCGTGTCGGCGCCTTGTCGAGCTGGTGGACGCTACGCCATTGCGCGGCGATATCCTCGGCATTGGAAGGCGCCACCGTGTGATCGGCCGTTCCCTGCCAGATGGCGATCCTCGGCCATGGACCCGCATGCGTGGAGGCCTCACGCAGAAGCGCCCACAGCTCCTCTTTGGAGGCCGCGCCCTGGCCGCGCATGCAGTCGAACGCTTCCGGGACCGTGCTCGCACGGCCATAGGCGAGGCCGGCGATGATGGCGCCGCCGGCGAAGACCTCGGGATAGGTGGCGAGCATGACCGAGGCCATCGCGCCGCCAGCCGAAAGGCCGGTGACGAAGATCCTGTCCCGATCGAGACCGTTGGCAACGATCATGGCTTCGATCATCTGGCGGATGGAGAGCGCCTCTCCAGCATCGCGCCTCGTATCGCCGGGGCGAAACCAGTTGAAGCACAGGTTGGGATTGTTGCCGTGATGCTGTTCCGGAAAGAGCAGCGCGAAACCGGCCCGATCAGCCAGTTGGGACCAGCCGGCATGGTGATCGTATCCGGCGGCACTCTGGGTGCAGCCATGCAGTACCACGACGAGCGGCGCGCCCTTGGTAAGGTTCGCCGGAAGATAGAAACGCGACTTCAACCTGCCCGGATTCGATCCGAAATCGGTGAGCGTGGTGAGCCGGTCGGGTACGCCGGCCCCGGGAAAATGTGCACCCTGTGACCCGCGAAAAGCAGCGAGACGGGCAATCATATCCGACATTGTCTTCAATGGAGACATCCTTGTTGGGACGCCCGGGGTGGACGACCATGTGCTTCAACGCACTCGCAGCGAAATCGTTGCTGCATTGCACAATAACAAGGGGCGGGCTGCCGAGAATGTGGAGAGCGGCCGGACTTTGCGGGCCGGCCGCCCATTAGGTCAGCGGCGATCGCTGAGGTATACGGTTTCCTCGTCGTCGCGCTGCCGGCCGCCCAAGGCGGCGGCGACGCAGGCGATGAAGGCCCCGATCATCAGGGAAAGCGCGCCGAGCAACGCGAAGGTGGCGCCGGCCTTGCGGGCCGCATCGGCGGCCTGTTGCGCCTTGACCTTGGCGTCGTTGACCTGGGCGAGAACGGCATCGACCCGCGCCGTCGCATCCGCCTGGGATAGGCCGGTGCGGGCAGCAACGAGCTGACCGAGATAAGTCTTGTCGCCGGGGGAGACTTCGCCGGCGGCGGCGCTGGCGATCAGGATGCGCGAAGCCTGCGCGGCCGCGGCGGCATTGCCCTCGGCACCCGGCGTTGCCAGCTGCGCGGGATCGGAGGGGCGGAAGAGGGCGTCGACAAAGTAGGACGTCGCGTCCGAGCTGCCGCTGCCGGATCCGGCGCTAGCGGTTGCGCCTGCCGAAGCCCCGAGCGCCGCACCGGACGCCACGGTCGAGGCGGCCTGGACACCTGTGCCGATTGCTCCGGAAAGGGCCGAACCAAGCACCGAAACCACCAGCAGCGTTGCCACCGCCCAGGCCATGAAACCGTGTGCGGTGTCGCGGAAGAAAGTCTCGTCGGTGGCGATGCCGACCCATTTGGTGCGAAGCCGCCCGGTCAGATAGCCGCCAACGCCCGAGGATAGCCATTGAACAATGACCAGCCAGATTGCCGTAGAGACGGCAAAGGTGGTGACGCTGGCGCCCTCGTTGGACCAGGGAGAAACCATGGTGAGTCCGAGGCCGGAGCCCAGCAGCATGAGCACGAAGGTGAGCGTCGCGGCGGCGAAGGCGCCGGCGATGACCGGCCCCCAACTCACAGCGGAGGAGGAAGATTCGATTGGGGCGGCGACGTCGGTCGCCGGATAGGTTGATGCCATGACGTCCTCCTATCGCACGAACAGCGCGAGGAGGATGATGATCGGAATCGGAATGCCAAGCAGCCAGAGTAAAATGCCACGGCCCATGATGGTCTCCTCTCGATAGACGGGATCCTGAACTGAAGCAGCCACCGCGGGGATACCGGGTGGCTGCTTGGATCAGGCGGCCTTCGCCATGGCGTTGGCGGATGCGTCCGCCAAGCTTGTCAGCGCCTTATCGGTCATGGATTCTTCCTTCAGCGTGGCGTCGAGCAGCGTCACCGCGTCCTTCAGGCCGAGTACCTGCGCCCAGCGCTTCAGCGTGCCGTAGCGCGTGATCTCATAGTGCTCGACTGCCTGCGCCGAAGAGATGAGGCCAGCATCGATCGCAGGCGTGCCCTTGAACGTCTCGACGATCTCCTCGCCTTCGGCGACGATGCCTTCGATGGCGTCGCACGTCTTGCCCTGAGCTCGCTTGCCCATCAGCTCGAACACCTGCTGAAGGCGTTCGACGTGGACTTCAGTCTCATCCTTGTGCTTTTCGAAAGCGGCTTTCAGCTCCGGGGACGAGGCGGCGCGGGCCATTTTCGGAAGAGTTTTGAGGATCTTCCGTTCGGCGTAGTAGATGTCCTTGAGCGTGTCGTGGAACAGGGTTTCAAGATTCTTCTCAGGCATTGTGCTCTCCTGTGTTCCCCAAGCAGAGGCAGAACCAAAGGCCGAGCAGTTCGTTCCGTGAAAGCTTATCGAGGCGGCGAGGCTTCCCCCGACGAGGGATACTGTCGAGTGGGCGCGGAAAGAGGGAATTTCGGCGACGTCCCCAATCCGCTCGCCGTCACCTACGAAGCCTCCCGCGGCTTCGACGACAATCGTGGTGGCGCATCTGCCATGCCCTTCGCCGTGCGAGTGGTTGCGTGGCTGGCTGCCATTATCGTGGTGAGAGGGATTGCCGTCGCGTGGCTTGCCGCGTGATCCGCGCTCGCTGTCACGACGACGATAACCGCTATACTCGTTCGGACAGATGTAGATAGCTGGGCTCGAAATCACCCATTTCGGCAAGTTGAGGCCAATCCAGCACCGTCAACCGCTTGTTTCTGAATGATATCAGGCCGAGGCGACGCAGCTTCTGCAAAGTGCGGTTGACGTGCACCACCGAGATGCCGAGCGCATCCGCGAGGTCCGTCTGGGTGAGCGGCAGATCATAGCTTTCTTCCTGGACAAGGCCGACGGTGTCCAGACGCATCCTCAATTCGCAGAAAAGATGGGCAAGCCGTGAATCGGAGTCGCGTTGCCCTACGTTGGTGACCCAATCACGATAGATCGCGGCATCTACCAAGGTCGTGCGCCAAAGTGCCGAAGCCACCCGCGGAAATGCATCGCAGACCCGCCGGAGCGCGGAATGAGAGATGAAGCCGATCCTGGCGGGCGTAATCGCCTCGAAAGAAATGTCCATCACCTCAAGGTGAAGACTTTGAAGGTCGGGAATGTCACCGGGAATATACAGCGAGGCAATTTGCCGACTGCCGCGAGCGGTTGTTTTCGAGGCGCAGACGAGCCCCTCGATGATGAGGCACGACTTGGTCGGACGATCGCCCTCGCGCACAATGTGCTCCCCAGGCTGCAAGCTGGCGATCTGAATCGGCAGTTCGCGAAGAGCCGCAATCTCCTCCTTGGCGAACCGCCTCTCCGCATCAAGCTTGCGCAACAGAGAGTGAATGTGAAACCCGTTCACAGAAATCCTCATGGTTGTGACGACTCTGTTTCAGCGGAGGCGACAGGCATTCCGCAAGAGAGATCGCATTAATTTTGGTGGCCCCTCGGCGGTCGTCCCTTTCCCGTTTTCACTAAAATCCAGCCGACGGTTGCCCCTGTTCCGCTCTGGACCTCCATTTCCAGCTCTCCTTCAGTTGGAAAGGAGCCGTCCAACTCGCGAAGCATTTGACCCAGCGTCATGACCGCCTCTGACCAGGCGGCGTGTTCATCCGGGAGATCGACCTCTGTGGGCAGTTCTTCGCCAGACCATTTGAAGGAGTAAATTGGCACCGTAATCCCCTGCGATCGGCCACGTCTTAGGTGCCAACGCCGGAACGAACGTCGCGTTCCAGCACGGGTATAAGCTACCGATGAACAGGCAAAGGTTTGGCACGACTAACAAATGTTAGAGGCCCGCTCGACGCGCCGCACTATGGTGTTCCCTCCGGATCCTCAGGAGGCGATCGATGCAATCCAAACCCGAAGGGCTCGACGTCATGTTCGAACGAGTTTGGGCGGACATAGTGCAACGGACGCCGCCACTTACCTTGCTGTCGGTCAACTCTAATTTGAGGATGATGGTGCGAGCTCGAGTGTCGGAAGGGCTTGAATTCGGATTGCAGGAACCTGCGCAATTGAGAGACTTCGCTGTCGCGAATTTCCCTTCCCTCCGGGGCGAACGCAAACCGTATGCGTGGGGCTAGCTGGCGTTACGGAAACAGCGTTGCCTCCCCTCCAGGCTTCATTCTAATGGCCGCGCTCGGGGATATTCGATCGGACCAAGGTGCTTTTCAGTGAAATCGCTAGAGCAAACCGCTCGTCGCATCTGCGGCCTCGATCTCCTGCAAAAAGGGTTTTTGCCCGAACAGATCGCCACTTACGTCGACCGCTTCTGGCCCGCTGTGGCCAACGAAGTTCGGCAAGGAATCGTGCTCATTGGTGAGTGGCCATTTACCGCAGAGGAGATCGAGAAACTTTCAGCGGAATACCGGACCCTGGCACCAGACTGAGCGACCAGACCCATGCAGCGTTATCGGATTTTGGAATTTTCAATGGAAGGCATGATCTCGTCGACCCTTGAGGTCGATTGTGCTGATGACCTAGCTGCTGTTCAGCGTGCCCGGTTTCTGCAGAAGCGCCTAAGAATGGAAATCTGGCAAGGCAACCGCCTGGTGACCGCGCTGGATTTTCCCCTAGATCTTCCCTAGGCCACATAGTCATCACCGCCTGCAAGCGCCGGACACCTGGAGCAGATGCCCTTATCTACGCTGTGGAGAGCAAGGCAAGAGGAGCGTCAAACAACACCTCCACCCCTTGCGCCGATATTGCGGTGATCTTGCCTCGGTGAGCATTCCCGTCCTCAAGCGTGACAAGCACCGAAGTCAGGGGCACTCCCATCATGGATGGCATCTCAGTCGCGATGAAGCCGGTTGCATAGAGCCCCCCAACGGGGATCGATGTCTTTCGACGCATCACATTGATGTCATAGCGAGCGGTCGTCGCTGCGAACCCGGAGACGCGCAGCCACCCTTCACCGCTGAAGGATCTAATCACTTCCATTCTGGGGAAGGTCCCACTCTGCTTACTTAGCGACAACCATTGGTCGCAGAGAGGGTTCCGCCGCTATGCCAATCTATTGAACGCGACGTTTTCGGCCGTTCGTGCTATGGTTACGGTGCTCCTAATGAGAGCCCATGCTTAGGGTGATCGGCCCCAACGGTTGAAATGGCGTCGCGCAAGGACGCGCTTTCATCCGCCACATCTCTCATACGCCGTCAGCACTGGCGGCAGCGTGGCTGTCATGGAAAAGCTGGAGGAGCGCGCGCGTGCGATCTGCGCGCAGGATCTGTTGGCCGCCGGGTGCTGGCCGACCGAAAGGCAAGGGAAGATTGATCGGCTCTGGCCGGTCGTCGCGCGCGAGATTATGGGCGGCGACACCGATCCAGTCTTTGCGCACATCGCTGACATGGCGGAGAGGCAGCGTGAGTACGATGCCATGTGCAGCCGTCAGGACAACGGTGTTGCCGGCAGCAGCTTCCAACTCATGGGTGCGGATCAATCAAAGCCGGATCGCTGACCTTGTGAGGAGTGAGACATCTGGCGTTTAGCCGATTGTCAGGCCAATTGACGGCGGATCCGCCAGAATGCCGGCCTCCTCTGCCGCGGCTGCAAATGCCAGCCTGAAGGCTTCGACCGGGACATGGCTCGCTAGAGCGTCCAATGCCACTCGCCGAGCCGAGACGTGCAGCGGGGTGCTGGAGAACGCTTCTGGCCAATTTTCCATCAAAAACCGTGCGGCGCCCTCGACGTCACCAAAGGTTCGCCGGGTTGCGGCGTCCTCCGAGACGGAAATGGGCGTAATGAGCATGGACATTGGAAGCACCGGAAAAACGCCCCCGCCGAGGCGGGGCGGGGGCTAGGTCGTTGTGCAGGCGACCGACCAGGCGCAGTCGGTCATAGCCCAACATCCCCATCTGCTGTTCGTTCCATCGAACGGGAGAGGCCTTTCAGGCGAAAGCGGCCGGCGACGGACGCGCACGACCGCAGATCAGTATCGCGCAGGGCGCGTCAGGCTCGGAACACCCGACAAACGCACGCGTTCACAATGCATACGACGTCGAAGGTGAGGAGCGATGTCCATGACCTTCTACAAGATCTTTATGTTCGGCCACCAAGGCGGATTGGAGATGGCGAGCGACATGGAATGCAGCGACGATACGGCTGTGCTTGCCCAAGTCCGCGCGATGCGGGCCGGTCGACGGGTTGAAATCTGGGACGGGGACCGAATGGTCGCTTCGCTCAATCCACGAGGTGAGATCGTTCAGCCGGACTATCAGGCTCCGATGAAGACTGACTTTTGAGATCAGGTCGGCTCCAATTCGACGGCGTCCAGAAAACGACCCCCGGTCACCAATCGGGCTGGTCGACGATTTCTGCCCGACGGCAGGCGGCCAGGATTGCGTGAGCGTACCGCCGCAACTCCGCAGGATCGCCGTGAATGGTGTTGTGGACGCGGTCGACGATCACCAGCCCGGTTGGAAGATCGAGCACCGCGTGATCGGCGCCGGGCACGAGCAGGGCGTGGCGAACTAGTCCGCCTCGGCGGTGCGGCGGGAGATGATTTCGCCCAGCTCCGTCACTGGGTATTCCCCGGCATAGGCGGGCCATTCAGCACGCCGAGTTCGTCCGCCACCCGGAAGAGGGCATTGCGCGACATGTAGAGGGCGCGCTGCCTGACACCCATGTCGGCGGCCTCGTCAATTGCCAGCTGCATCTGGCAATGGGCGATCCAGGCTAGAGCCTTGATGTCGTCGAAGGCTTTCACCGGCGCAGAGACAAGCGCCAGGATCTGCGGATCGAGGACCTCAGCAGTGCCGGCATGGCCGTCATAGCGGACGGCGCGTTCCGCACTGGCGATAAGATCCAGGGCGACCTCGGATGCGCTCAATAGCGTCATGCCACCATCCTCCGATCCATGAGGGCTTTCACCAGCTGCTGCACCGCCGGATTGGTCTGCTGGGGGCTTCCTGCCTTTGCCACCGCCGCTGCAAGAGCCTGCGTGAGCTGATTGCCCGACGGGTCAGCGTCCGAACGGGGCCCGAGAGGCGTGAGGTTCTGAGGAGGCCTGTCATCCCTTTCGAGCTCGTTCCATGCCGGGAACGTCGTCGCACGACGGTAACTGTCCGATAGAGCCCGGCCGATGGCCGCCGCGTCGCGCGGATTGCCGGCCTGCATGAGCAATAGCCGTGCCCGCTCGGGATTGAGCATGGCGTCGGCGATAATGTCGTCCACCTTCTGCAAGCCGGCCTTGCGGGCGTTCATCAGCACATTGCCACCCACGGCCGCAGCGAGGCCGGTCCATGGGCCCACAACTGCCGCACCTGCGAGACCGGGGCCGGCAGAGGCAAGGAGGCGGGTGAACCACGTGGCGTTGCGGTCGTTCGCCACCATCGCCGCCACGTCCTGCGCGGTGTTCGACTGGCCGGGGATGCGCACCGCGCTCAGGGACCGCTGCGAGCGCATGATGTCGGCGGCGATGCCGTGCAGGGTGTCCATCTCCTCCGGGCCGAACACCTCGCGAAGAGTGGTCTGGTTCTGATCGACGAACCGCTGGAAGCCATCAGCCTGCAAGCGACGCTGCCCGGAGGTTGCGGCTTCCACATAGGACGTGACGCGGCGGGACAGGTGGTCGGCGACTGCCTTGCGCAATCCGGCCATGGCCTCGGGTGTGCGGCGTGCCTCCTGCACCAGCTGGCGCATGATTTCGACCGGGGCCTGCGAGGTGAACACGCTGCCGATGGCGCGGGACACGTCGGCGGGATCCGAAACCCCGATCAGCCTGCCGACCAATCCCGCCTGATAGGTGTCGAGAGCCTGTTTCCGCTCGGCGGCTAGACGGGCGACCGTTTCCGCAGCTTCGACCGGACCGGCCAGCATGCGGTCTATTTCGGGCAGGGCGCGCAGCGCATCGGCATGCTGCCGGCGCCATGTGGCAACCTTGGACGGGTTCAGCGTACCGTCCGCTTCTTCCGCGGCCCGTCGCAGGGTCGACACCGCATAGTCGCGGATCGACACCATGGCCTCGGGATTGTTCGCGGCAGTGCGCAGGGCCTGCATGTCTTCGAAGCCGCGTGCACCAGGTCGGAAGAACCGGGAGGGCACGGCGGCGGACGGCATGTTGTAGGGGCCTTGCTGACCGGACCGACGCAGGGCTTCTGCGACTACGCCGATGCCATAGGTCTGCGCCCGTGCCTTGGTGGCGTCGTTCGCCTCCCTCAGTCGTCCGAGGGCGGCGGCGTCGAAGTTGGGGGTGAGCTCATCAGCTCCCGGTACTCCTTGAGAGCGCGCAGTTTTTCCAGGTCGCCTTCCGCCCGTCCAGTCTGTTCCAGATGCTGAAGAAAAAGCGGACGGTCCGCTGGCGCCATATCCTCCAGCGCCTTCCGCAAGGCCAAGCCCCATTTCAGCCTGTACTCGTCCTGCACGCCAGCTTTCCGTCCACCCCTGAATTTTGGCGATCAGCGTGTCTTCCGGCCGCATCTGGCCCGCTGCCACGGCTTCCGCCTCCTGCGCTGCTTTGCCTGCCACCACACCCTCAAGGGCGTTCTCGATGGCACCGCGAAGCCGCACAAGTCGAGCATATACTGGAGTCTGACCGTTCTGCGAGAGCTCGCGCCGCATCTCGGTGGAAACTCGGGAACGCAGCGCCGTCACCTCACTGAAGGGCATCACATCGCGATAGTTGCTCGCGGCACCGATGATGCCGGCCTCCTCACCTTCCATCGGCTTTGCCGAGCGCGGCAGACCGGCACTGAGCTTCCGAGCCTCCTCCCGGATCGCAGTGGCTTCCAGCGCCAAGGTGCCATCGGGATCGACAGCGGCCCACAAGCCGCGTTCCCGCGCTCGCGTCGCATTCTCCGCATCGGTCAGCATCTGGCGCAGGGTGGAGCCATAGCCCTCCGGGGTGCCTACACCGCCGAGTGCCGCCGTCTGATCGCGGGCGCTGGTTCGTGCGGCGTTCAGGGCGTCGCCTGTCACGGTGTCGATATCAGCCAGGCGCTGGCGCAGCACATTCACCACCGCCTCGGGGCTGCCATCCGGCTGAATGGATCCGAGAGCCGACTGCCGAGCTGCATTCTGCTCGGCGGAGCGCTGCATGAAGGCTTCGGGATTGCGGGTCATGGCGATCCGCTCCAACCCGCCCAGCCCCATGTCGCCCGTCTGCTGGAAAGTCGTCGGCTGCGAACCGGGAACCAGCTGAGAGGGGGGAGCATCGAGGGCACCGCGCACGGCGGAAGGATCAGAGGCAGCATCACGAAGCGACTGCGCCGCAATCCGCTCCTGTCCTGTCGTCGATAGCGGGGCGGCATAGTCCCGTCCGATCGTGCCTGCTTCTGCTGCCATGCGAGGGGTATTGACCGCCAGGGCGCCGAGGCCTCCACCCAGCAGATTACCGCCGAGCTCGGCAAGCGGACGATACGGTTCCGGGGTGAGCTGTCCCGCTATGGACCCGCCCCCGCCGGCAAGAGCGCCTACAGTGGCATTGCCAAGCGCATCGGCGGCACTAGTGGAGGAGCCGGCAAGGGCGCTCACCAGCGCATTGACACCGGTTCCCGCCGCCTGGGCAGCACCCCTCACCGCGAGTTCGGGGGCGAGCATGTAGCCCGCTCCCTGTCCCATGGCGCGGGCAATCTTCTCACCTGAGCTGTTCGCCTGGATTGACTGAGGATCGGGGACACCGACAAGGCCGAAGCCTCGCGATATGGATTGGGAGCCGCCGAACGGATCGGTGATCGGCTGGATGCCCGTTCCCGCAACGCTGTTGAGGCCGCCAATGCCCTTGTTGAGCGCCCATGTCACCACGTCCACCGGGGCGCCCAGCGTGTTGTAGATGGCTTCATTGGCGCCAGCGGTGAGGTTCATGCCGATGCCGGAAGGCTGTTCGGCGAATGGGTCGTGATCCACCGGTACCAAGTTGGGAGAATTGGCCGGTGTCACGCTGATCCGCAGCGTCCGGCCGCCGGTATCGTCAGCAGTGGCCGCGAACGGATCGTTATCGACGGGGACGAGCTGCACCATCAGGGCTGAACCTTCAGATATTTGCCCGGCCGTGCCGGATCGGGAACGTACCAGTTGCCATCGGGAGCCTGCCGGGCACCCTGTGGTGCGCCAGCCGGAGGGGCGGCGGACTGGGTGCCGGCTCCGGCGCTACCCGGCGAAGCCATGCCAGGCTGCTGCGGCGCGCCCTGCTGTCCCGAAGGCGAGGTGACGACACCGCCGACATTGAGGGCGTCCAGCCCGTTCATGGAACGGCGGTTGTCGATCAGCCCGTATTTGAAGGTGATGGCCTTGCGGTTGATGTCCTGGATTTCGGCGAGGCGCTGACGCACGCCGATCAGCAGGCAAAGCAGTGACGTCGGCCGGAACGTGCATGTTCGGTGCCCTGAATGACCAATCTGTGTCGTCAAACTATCTATCTAGTGAAATTAACCATATAGACGCAGCCGACCTTGTCAACAGGTACCTATTGATTTTACCTAGATAGACAGATCAGACCGCCATGTAATGGGATCGCCGATGCTCACCACAGGCAATCAACTCAAGGCCGCACGCGCACTGGCCGGACTGGATCAGTCCGCCCTAGCCGACATGGCGAGACTGAATGTGAACACGATTAGAAATATGGAAAGTTCGGGCAATGGACCCATCGCCGGCCGCGCGAGCAATGTCCAAGCAATTCAGCGTGCTCTCGAGGCTGCCGGCGTCGAATTTCTAAACCACGGACGGCCTGGTGTGCGGCTGGCAAAACCCTCCACCAACAGCCCATAATAGTCCTAACAATGACCGCTTCTTCGTAGGTCCCGCGATGATGAGATTCATAGTTCTCGGCCTGATCGCGTCGTGCGCATCACCCGCGGCTGCCAGCTATTGCTCAAAACCTGACGCTCCCGCGTGCGCTACGGGCTGGGGAGCGTTTGATGATCAATGGGATTTCGACCACTGCAAGCGCGAGATGCAATACTACGCCAGCGATCTCGAGATGTACCAGGAGTGCCTCAGAGCGGCAGAAGCAGAAGCCGTGGCAGACTTCAACGAGGCAGTTCGATCGTTCAACAGACGAGCCCGAGGCAATTGAGGAGGATCGGGCGTGCGGCTGAAGAAGGATCGGCCAACTGGCGATCAGTGAAGCAGCTCCCCCTCGGTTCTTCATCACATCCACGGCGCGGCATGCGGTCCTCCTACTAGAACGACAAGCAGGACTGATGGGAGGGTGGGCTCGGTGGCATGCCGTCACGCGAATATTTCTGCCTAACGCCGCGCCACGGTGTACCGTTGGTCAAGGACGAGGCAGCATTGTGCTGATCGTTCGCTAAGCGAGGATCCGCATGCACATCAGGCTCGGCTACGAACTCGTCTATGACTGCCCGCAGCCGACGCCGATGCTCCTCGTGCTGAATATCCACTACAGCCGAGCGTCCGATATCATTGTTCCCGACTTCGTGGTGACACGTCCGAGCGTGCCGATATCGGCGTATCGCGATGGTTTCGGCAACTGGTGCAGCCGCATGACTGCGCCGGCCGGCCGGACCGTCATCACGAGCAATGCCGTGGTGCGGGACACCGGCGTCGCGGATCCATATCACCCGGAGGCCGCCGAACATCCCATCCAGGACCTACCTGAAGAGGCGCTCGTCTTCCTGCTAGCCAGCCGCTATTGCGAAACCGAACTGCTCGCCGATGCCGCATGGAGCCTATTCGGCCATTTGGCTCAGGGATGGTCGCGGGTGCAGGCAGTGTGCGACTTCGTGCATGATCACATCAAATTCAGCTATGAGCACGCCTGCCCCACCAAGACGGCGTTCCAAGCCTATCAGGAACGGCGGGGCGTATGCCGCGACTACGCTCATCTCGCCATCACTTTCTGTCGCTGTCTCAACATCCCGGCGCGCTACTGCACCGGATACCTCGGCGATATCGGCGTGCCGCCCCCTTACGGCCCGATGGATTTCGCCGGCTGGTTCGAGGTTTATCTCGGCGGGCGATGGCACACGTTCGACGCGAGGAACAATGTGCCGCGCATCGGGCGCGTACTAATGGCGAGGGGTCGCGACGCGACTGATGTCGCCCTGGTAACGTCGTTCGGCCCGAACACGCTGGCCGGTTTCAAGGTCTGGACGGACGAACTGACGGATCCCGCAGGCATGGCCTGAGACCGATTGAAGTGGGCGTGCGCACAAGATACACAGCGCCATGAAAATCACTGACACGTTTGAAGACCGCCGCCGTACTTCCGCCGCAGCCAAAGCTCGACTTCTCGCCAACCTAGCTACCCGGCCGAGCGCAGACGACCCAGCAGTGATCTCCCGGGCCACCGAACGCAAGACTATCAACAAGGCCCGGGTCGCGCGGCAGGTTGCCCGCCAGGAAGCTGCTGCCGCTGCCGTGCTTGCCAGTGACGCCGCCGCGGCGACAGCAAAGGCCGAAGCCAAGGCGAAGCGCGACGAACGCTATGCCGCGAGGAAGCGCCGTTCGGGCAATTGAGCGCAACGCAGTGATCGGCCTGCCTCGATCATGTTCGTGTTCAGCAGGAAAGGAGCGTCTTCCATGCGCAATTCCACCACTCGCCGCCAAAGTGGGTCTGCCCGCGATACCGCCGAGGCGGCGTTCAAAACCGCAACGACGAAACCCACTCCAAAACCGACTACTCCGAAAGTCCCTGCGCTTCCGAATGCGAAAGAACTGGTCTCCATTCGCCTCGATCACGACTTGCTCGCGCACTATCAGGAGGAAGGTCCGGGGTGGCAGGAGCGGATCAACGCGGCCCTCCGCAAGGCGGCTGGCTTGTAGGCTAGGCATATCAAGTTCCGTTGTTATGCCTGCACGGACACGTCGACAGACATCGAATCGAAGGCATCGTTCATCCCAATGAACTCGCCGACCACCGGCATCACCTGCCGGATGTCCCGCCCCACCGCGACGGGTATTAAATTTGCCCCACCAACGCTACGGTTCGTCGGGTCGAATGTGATCCAGCCGGCGCCAGGTACATAGACCTCCGCCCAAGCATGGGTCGTTCCCATGCCTGCCGACCCTGTTATCTCAAGGGAGGGGTTGTGCAGATAACCCGACACGATCCGACCCGCAAAGCCCAGCGTCCGGACCGCCTCGATGAAAAGCACGGCCATGTCGCGACAAGATCCCCATCCACGGTCCAAGGTTTGGATCGGCGATTGGGTGCCCTCATCCTCGCGCTCCTGATAGGAGATCCATTCCAGGATACCGGCATTGATGTCCTTCAGAAGCGCGAGCGTGTCTGTCGGCGTGCTGCGGACGAAGGCTTCACTCCATGCCTGTAGTCGTCCTACCGGATCGGGATGCTGGGGAACGGACAGCGCGCCGAGATCGGTCCGCTCATCCGCACTGTACTGGAAAGGATGAAAGATCGCCGAAGCGGCAACGTCGAAGACCGGCCATTCCACAGCATCGAGTTCAAGCTCCGTGACGCTTTCAATGATCAGCTTGTCCGTCATAACCTGGAAGGTAGCGGTTGCCACCATGTTGCCGGCGACGTCGTGCGCCCATGTCACCATCGCCTGCGGCTCCACCGTGAGCTTCATCGAACGCAGGCGAAGCTCCCGGCTTTCGCGAGGACGAAGCATGAGGCGGTGTGGGCGCAGGCTCACCGGCCGATTGTAGCTGTAGGTGGTCCGGTGGCGAATTCGCAATGTGATCATTGAATTTCCCCTTGGGTATCCCTCGGCGGCATCGACACATTGGCCGCTGTCCACCTATGTGCTTTGGGGCCACCGACGTCACGGAAAGGATTCCGGCTGATTCCCTTTGTTTTTCTCAATCCTGGTCGGAAATTTCTAACTTCGTTGATTTAAAAATTCATTGTCCTTGCAATATTTCGGTCCGAGATACATATTGGCGGGGTCGATAAACGGCAAGATGAACATCCGTCTCGCGGAATTTATTTCCGCACTGTTATGTTCTCTTTTCCTGAAAATGCGATTTCGACGACCTGTATCTTTACAGGTAAGCCAGAATTACGATTGCGAAAGGGTGTCCCATGACCACGGGAACCGTAAAATGGTTCAATGCCCAGAAGGGCTTTGGATTCATCGCGCCGGATAGCGGTGGCAGCGATGCGTTCGTTCACATCAGTGCCGTAGAACGTGCCGGTCTGAGCGAGTTGCGAGAAGGTCAGAAGGTGGGCTTCGAGCTTATCCCCGACAAGAAAAGCGGCAAGATGACCGCCGACAAGCTCCAGTCGCTGAGCTGATTGCATGGTATTGGTGGCGCCGAACTTCAGGCCCGCCGATAAGGTCATCGTCTTCCGGTCGACCACGGATGTACCGGCGACCTCAACGAGCGATGCCGAAGCGACCCGAGGCGCCCAGCGTCTATTGGCCCCGCGCCTCCCCGAGGTCGCGGGGTTTTTCGTGCCTTCGGATACAGATCAATGCAGCATGAAGGAAGACGGCCATGGCCAAGGGTCAGTTGCGCGGTAATCGGGAAGCGAAGAAGCCGAAGAAGAAAAAGGAGCCTGTGGCTGCCCCCGTCCTCGTGAAGGGAACGTCCGCGCCGATCGCGTTGCCAAAGAAGAAGGGCTGAGATGCTGACATGACCATTCGTGGCAAGGAAACCACGGTCACTTCCAGGCATCCGCTCAAGCCGAGCAAGGCTGAGCGGCAAAAGCCTGCCGGCATCTGCCGGCTGGTGATCGACGAGGAGGAAGTTCCTGGCATTTCCTTCCCCGCCTATTGCTGTCCCGTCACGACACAGCGGCCCGCCTCACTCTGCCTGGCGATTTCGGCCGAGTTTTTAACGTCATCGCCAACGAATTGACGAAGGCGCGGAAGGTCGACCTCGACGCCTGGCCTCGTACCCAGGGATATCGACCATGGACTATCTCGGCGGACTTCGCGGGACCGGCCTTCTCCTGTGCGGAAACGCGTCGGTCGCACCAGTGCAATATGATTTCGACGGCTACCTCTCGAACTCCGGCCGGGTGACAAGCTGCGGGGAGATTCGCTTGTCGGCATCGACGCTCAGGGAAGTGTTCGGGCGCGTCGATTTGCGCTTGCGGACCGCCGAGGGACGGGTGCTCAGCCTGCACTTCTCCGAGAGGCACCTTTCGCGGGACGACAGTGCGGCTCATGTCGATGTCCACGGTGAACTGCCGATGGCAGCCGACTGGCGCCGACGATCGGGCTGGCACGCGCCGCGGCCGGCACGCGAACCGACCCGATTCCCGATTCGTCGCCTGTAGCCATTACATCCTACGGAGATAGGCATCAGCCTGCCCATGCCTCTCGCGTACTCTTGACCGGAAGGCATATATGAATCCAATCGCCAGTCTTCGCCGTCGCTGCGGTTCATACATCTCGTTGTGGCGGAAACGCGCATGGCAAGGTTCCGCTTGGAATGATCCCGCGCCGATCCGCGAGGAACTCTTCGGCACCGAGCGGCTGGAGCAGCATGCCCGGAGCCTAGCAGCGACTCAACCGACCACATCGCAGCCGCCATCCGTCCCCTCCCTGCATGCCCGCTTAAAAAGCAACGCCGGCGCTCTGCTCGTCGCCTATCGTGCGACGGCGGCCGATGCCGAAGCCGGGCGGAGCGTAGTGCCCGCCGCCGAATGGCTGCTCGACAATTATCATCTCGTCGAAGAGCAGGTACGCGAGATTCGAGACGACCTGCCGCCCGGCTATTACCGACAATTGCCGAAGCTCGCCGAAGGGCCGTTCGCCGGTTACCCGCGAGTGCTGGGCCTCGCCTGGGCCTATGTCGCGCACACGGACAGCCATTTCGATCCCGAGGTGCTGCGCCGCTTCATCGGGGCGTACCAGCAGGTCCAGCCGCTGACGATCGGCGAGCTGTGGGCGGTGGCGATCACGCTGCGCATCGTGCTCATCGAGAACCTGCGCCGGCTCGCCGATCAGATCACCACCGGGCGCCGATCACGCCGGGAGGCCGACCTGCTGGCCGACCGGCTTTTCATCTCTGGCGAAGCGCGTTCAGCGCTCGAAGCGGACATCCTCACCCGCTCGCCGGGGCCTCTGGATGAGGTCTTCGCCGCTCAACTGGTCAAGCGACTCCGGGACCAGGACCCGCGAACGACGCCGGCACTGGGATGGCTGGAGGCACGGCTGGCAGCCCAGGGCGCTTCGGTCGACGGCGTTGTGCAGCATGCTCAACAGCGGCTCGGCGCCTCCAATGTTAGCGTGCGAAACGTCATCACCAGCATGCGGCTGATTTCCGACATCGATTGGGCCGACCTGTTCGAGAGCGTCAGCCTGGTCGACGACCGACTGCGAGCCGGCAGTGCCTTCGCTTCGATGGATTTCCCCACCCGCAATCTCTACCGCAGCGCGATTGAGCAACTCGCCCGCGGCTCCGAGCTGTCAGAGCTTGACATCGCCAAGCGCGCGCTGGAGGTCGCGGCACTGGCGGCGTCTCCGGCACAGAAGCATGCGGACGCCGACCCCATAGAGGATCCCGGCTACCATCTCATCGCCGAAGGGCGGCGCGCGTTCGAACAGGCCATCCACTTCCGCCCGCCACCTCGGCTGCGCTTGAGCCGCGTCAGCATTCGCCTCGGCATTGGCGGATATGTCGGCGCCATCCTCGCCGTCACGCTCAGTCTGATCGGGGTGGCACTTTGGGTTCTCTCCGCGGCCGGTCTCTCCGGGAGCTGGCTGGCCGTCTTCGCCCTCGTCGGCTTCGTCCCGACAAGCGAGGTGGCGACCGCGCTGGTGAACCGGGGCGTGGCATGGATGTTCGGCGCCACCATTCTGCCCGGCCTCGAGCTCGCGGATGGCGTTCCAGGGTCCCTCCGCACCCTCGTCGCTGTGCCGACGCTGCTTACCAGCGAGGCAGACCTGCAGGAGCAGATCGACAGGCTCGAGGTCCACTTTCTCTCCGGGATCGGCGGCGATCTCACCTTCGTCCTACTGTCGGACGGTATAGACGCCGATTCCGAGATCTTGCCGGGCGATGCGGCGCTGTTGGAGCTCGCAGAGCAGGGGATCGAGCAGCTAAATCTGCGCTATGGCCCAGGCCCTGCGGGTGACCGCTTTCTTCTGCTGCACCGCCGTCGCCGGTTCGACCAAGGCGAAGGCAAATGGATGGGATGGGAACGCAAGCGCGGCAAGCTGCATGAACTCAACCGCCTGCTGCGCGGCGCGGACGACACCTCCTTCCTGCCCGTCGGTGGCCGGGTCCCGCATGTCCCGCCGGATGTGCGCTACGTCATCACGCTCGATGCCGACACGCGGCTGCCGCGCGACGCCGCGCTCCGGCTGGTCGGCAAGATGGCGCATCCGCTGAACCGCCCGAAATTCGATGCCGTCGGGCAACGAGTGGTCGGCGGCCACGGCATACTCCAGCCGCGCGTTACTCCCTCGCTTCCTATCGGCAGCGAGGGCTCGTTCTATCAGCGGGTCATCTCCGGCGGCGGTGGCATGGACCCTTATGCCGCGGCGGTCTCCGACGTCTATCAGGACCTGTTCGGCGAAGGCTCCTACACCGGCAAGGGAATTTACGACATCGATGCCTTCGAGGCGTCTCTCGCCGGCCGTATCCCGGAGAACACGCTGCTCAGCCACGACCTCTTCGAAGGCGTGTTTGCCCGCGCCGGCCTCGCTTCGGACGTCGAGGTCGTGGAGGAGTTCCCCTCGCGCTACGACGTTGTCGCCAAGCGGCAGCATCGCTGGATACGCGGTGACTGGCAGCTGCTTCCGTGGATTTCCAGTGTGGGAGTGGGACGGCGCGCGCTGACGCCGGTCGGCCGCTGGAAGATGTTCGACAATCTGCGCCGCTCCACGCTGGCCCCGCTGACCCTGCTGGGGCTTAGCCTGTGCTGGCTGTTTCCCATGCCGGCGGCGCTTGTCGGCACCTTGCTGATGATCATGACGATCATGGTTCCCGCCGTCCTGCCGATCGCGTCCTCGATATTTCCTCGTCACCCCGACGTAAGGCTGCGCAGCCACCTCGCCAGACTGGTGGCTGAATTGCAGCTCGCCGCCGCCCAGACATTGCTGTCGCTCGTCTTTCTCGCCGATCAGGCGTGGCGGGCGGGCGATGCCGCAATGCGCACGCTGGTGCGGCTGCTGGTGACGCGACGCCATCTGTTGGAATGGACGACCGCCGCGAAGTCCTCCGCAGTCCCCCGGCTGGATGTCCTCGGCTTCTATCGACAGATGGCCAGCGGCACCTTGCTGGCCCTTGCGATGACCGCAGGCGCGCTTGTCCTGGCGCCCGCCTCCTGGCCGCTCATCCTGCCATTTGCCCTGCTCTGGCTCGGCGCACCCCTCATGGCGCAATGGGCGAGCCGTTCACCCAGGGTGCAGCAACACCTCGACCTTGCAGATGCCGACGCCCGCGACCTACGCCTGATCGCCCGGCGCACATGGCGCTATTTCGAGACCTTCGTCACGCCGGCCGAGAACATGCTGCCGCCGGACAATTTCCAGGAAGAGCCGAAACCGATCGTCGCCCATCGGACCTCGCCGACCAATATCGGTCTCTACTTGCTCTCGGCGGTCGCGGCCCGCGACTTTGGCTGGACCGGCACGATCGAGATCATCGAGCGACTCGAAGCGACGTTCGCCAGCTTGAAGCAGCTGCCCCGTTTCCGCGGACACTTCTTCAACTGGTACGGGACGCAAGACCTCGCCGCGTTACCGCCGGCCTATGTCTCGTCCGTCGACAGCGGCAATCTCGCTGGCCATCTGATCGCACTCGCCAATGCCTGCGAGGAATGGAGGGATGCACCCGTCGGGGTGAACGCCCGCGCGGGCATCGTCGACGCTCTGGCGTTGGCGCGCCAGGCGATGACGGCCCTGCCGATGGTTGGCAATGCACAAGGACAGGCGCTGGCGGCGGGACTGGACGAGATCGACGCGCAGTTGAACGGCGTGCAGACACTGGAAGCGACGGCGCCCATTCTGAAGCGGCTCGCTGACAGGGCCCACAGGGTTGCGCAGGATATCGTCCCGGCGACGGGTGGGGGCGGCACCACGGACATCGCCTACTGGATCGAGACGATCGGCAAGGCGGTGAGTGAATACCAGCGTGACCGCCTCCAGCTCCCGGCGGCACCGGCCGCCACGAAGGTGCGGCTGACCGCGCTTGCGGACACGGCCCGGACCATGGCGATGGAGATGGACTTTGCATTTCTGCTCGATCCCGAGCGGAAGCTGCTTTCCATCGGCTATTCGCTGGCAGACAACGGCCTCGACCCGAGCTGCTACGACTTGCTGGCGTCCGAAGCGCGGCTCGCCAGTTTGTTCGCCATCGCCAAGGGCGACGTACCGACCCGCCACTGGTTCCGGCTCGGTCGGCTCGCGACGCCGCTCGGCAACGGCTCGGCATTGATCTCCTGGTCGGGATCAATGTTCGAATATCTCATGCCCTCGCTGGTGATGCGTGCACCGGCCGGCAGCGTGCTCGAACAGACCAACCGCCTGGTGGTCGAGCGGCAGCAATCCTATGCCCGGTCGCTGGGCGTTCCGTGGGGCATGTCGGAGTCCGCCTATAATGCGCGCGACATCGAATTCACCTACCAGTACGCCAACTTCGGCGTACCGGGCCTCGGCCTCAAGCGCGGGCTCTCGGAGAGCGTGGTGGTTGCGCCCTATGCGACCGGCCTCGCCACCATGGCGGATCCCGAGCGCGCGCGGCAGAATTATGCCCGCCTCGCCGAATTGGGCGCGCAGGGCCGCTACGGCTTCTATGAGGCGCTCGACTTCACCCGTTCGCGGCTTCCGGAAGGCGAAAACGTCGCCATCGTCCGCAGCTTCATGGCCCATCACCAGGGCATGACCATCATCGCCATCGCCAACACGCTGCTGGGCGGCGAGATACGCGCCCGATTCCATCGCGAGCCGATGATCCGGGCAAGCGAGCTGCTGCTGCAGGAGCGCTCGCCCCGCGACGTCGTCGTGGCCCGCCCGCGCGCCGAAGAGGTCCGGGCCGCTGCCGTCGACGCCCGCAGCGAAGCAGCAACGGTGCGCCGCCTGATCGCCCCCACGGCCGGCGCGCCGGTCACGCATCTGCTCTCCAATGGCGGCTACGCCGTCATGATGACGGCATCCGGCGGCGGCTACAGCCGCTGGCGCGATATCGCGGTGACGCGCTGGCGCGAGGACGCCACCCGCGACGATTGGGGTTCGTTCATCTTCCTTCGCGACATGAGGAGCGGCAGCGTCTGGTCCGCCACCACCCAGCCGCTGGCGGACCGCGCCAGCGAAAGCGACGTGGTGTTCGGCGAGGACCACGCCGAGTTCATCCGCCACGATGTCGGCCTGACCACGACGATGGATGTCATCGTTTCTGGCGAGCACAATGGCGAGGTCCGGCGCGTGTCGCTGACCAATAGCGGGCGGCAGACCCGGAAGATCGAGCTGACATCCTATGCCGAGCTCGTCCTGACCACGCCAGCCACCGATAATGCCCATCCGGCCTTTGCCAAGATGTTCGTCGAGACCGAGCATCTGCCGGAATTCGGCGCCCTCCTCGCCACGCGCCGGCTGCGGACGCCGGGCGAGCCGCAAATATGGGCAGCACATTTCGCGGTGGTGGAAGGCGACGTTGCGGCTGCCCCGCAATACGAGACTGACCGTGCCCGCTTCATCGGCCGCGGACACGACGTGGGGTCGGCGGACGCCATGTCGCGCCGCCTGTCGCTGTCGAACACCGTGGGGACGGTGCTGGACCCGATCTTCTCGCTGCGCCAGAGCGTGCGCATCGCGCCGGGCAAGGTCGCACGCGTCGCCTTCTGGACCGTGGTGGCCTCGTCGCGGGCGGAACTCCTCGACCTCATCGACACGCATCATGATCGCAGTGCGTTCGACCGCGCCAAGACCTTGGCGTGGACACAGGCGCAGGTTCAACTGCGGCACCTCGACGTCAATGTCGAGGAAGCGGCCGACTTCCAGCGGCTCGCCGCTCCCCTGCTCTATGCCGATGGGCGTTTCAGGTCGCCATCCGAGACGATCCTTCGCGGCGCCGGGCCGCAATCAGGGCTCTGGCAGCATTCCATCTCCGGCGACCTGCCGATCGTGCTGCTGCGGATCGACGATATCGAGGACATCGCCCAGGTGCGCCAATTGCTGCGCGCCCATGAATATTGGCGGATGAAGCGCCTTGCCGTCGATCTCGTCATCGTCAATGAGCGCTCCTCCTCCTATGTGCAGGATCTGCAGATCGCCATCGAGACGGCGGTGCGGACCAACGCATCGCGCCCGCTGCTCGGGGAAGAACCGGCGCAGGGGGCGGTCTATGTGCTGCGTGCCGACCTCATGAGCGTGGAATCGCGGGCGCTGGTGCAGTCGGTTGCCCGCGTGGTGTTGCCGGCGCGGCGCGGCGCCATCGTCGACCAGCTCGCACGCGTGCACCGGGCGCCGAATCCTCCGGCCGTCCGACGCCGCGACCACAACTTGACCTCAATGCACGGTCCCGTGCCGTCGCCCGCGCCGCCCGCCCTTGAATTCTTCAACGGTCTCGGCGGGTTCGACAAGGAGGGGCGGGAGTATGTGACCGTCCTCGGGCCAAACCGAACGACGCCCGCACCCTGGATCAACGTGGTCGCCAATGCCGGCTTCGGCTTCCAGATTTCGGCCGAGGGCGGCGGCTACACATGGTCGGCCAACAGCCGCGAGAACCAGATCACCCAATGGTCCAACGACGCCGTCGCCGATCCGGTCGGCGAGGCGATCTATGTGCGGGACGAGGCGACCGGCGATCTGTGGAGCCCGACGGCACGGCCGATCCGCGACGATGGCATCTATGTCGCGCGGCACGGCTTCGGCTATAGCCGCTTCGAGCACGAGGCGAACGGCGTCGCGCTCGACCTGTTGCACTTCGTGCCACTAGACGACCCAATCAAGATTTCCCGCCTCAAGCTCACCAACCTGTCCGGCCGGCCGCGCCGGCTCTCGGTCACCGCCTATGCGGAGTGGGTGCTCGGCACCTCGCGCGGCGCCTCCGCCCCGTTCGTCACCACCGAGATCGATGCGCAGAACGGCGTGATGATGGCGCGTAATCGCTGGAGCGCCGCCTTCGGCTCCCGCGTCGCCTTCGCCGATCTCGCCGGACGGCAGACCGCCTGGACCGCGGACCGCACCGAATTCCTCGGCCGCGATGGCGGACCCGCATCACCGCTCGGCCTTGCAGGCACGGCACCTCTGTCCGGCGCGACCGGCGCCGGCCTCGATCCGTGTGGAGCCTTGCAGACGGTGGTGGAACTCGGCATCGGCGAGACCGTCGAGGTCGTGTCGTTCATCGGCCAATGCGGGTCGGTGGAGGAGGTGCGGGCGCTGATCGAGCGTTATCGCCAGACCGACCTCGATGCCGTCTTCGCCGCGGTGCGCGATCACTGGACCGCGGTGCTCGGCACCGTCCAGGTGAAGACGCCGGACCGGGCGATGGACATCATGCTGAATGGCTGGCTGCTCTACCAGACGCTGGCCTGCCGCATCACCGCGCGCTCCGCCTTCTACCAGGCAAGCGGCGCCTACGGCTTCCGCGACCAGTTGCAGGACGGTATGGCGCTGACGCTGGCGCTGCCGGCGGAAACGCGCAGCCATCTCCTGCGCGCCGCCGGGCGGCAATTCGTCGAGGGCGACGTCCAGCATTGGTGGCTGCCGCAATCGGGCCAGGGCGTGCGCACCCGCATCTCCGATGATCATGTATGGCTCGCCTTTGCCGTGGCGACCTATATCGAAAACTCGGGCGATGCCGCGATCCTCGACGAGAGGGTGCCGTATCTCGACGGGCCGCAATTGCGGCCGGAGGAGCACGAGCATTTCTTCCAGCCGATGCCGGCGGACGAGACAGCCTCATTGTTCGAGCACTGCGCCCGTGGCCTCGAGCACGCGCTTTCGCTCACCGGCGCGCGTGGTCTACCGCTGATCGGCATCGGCGACTGGAACGACGGCATGAACCGCGTCGGCGAGGGCGGAAAAGGCGAGAGCGTCTGGCTCGGCTGGCTGCTGATCCGCACCATCGACATCTTTACACCACTGGCGGAAGCGCGCGATCCCGAACGCGCCCGGCGCTGGCGTGCGCATGCCGCCTCGGTGCGCCGGGCGCTGGAGCGCTCGGCATGGGATGGCGAGTGGTATCGCCGGGCAACTTTTGACGACGGCACATGGCTCGGTTCCAAGGACAGTGGGGAATGCCGCATCGACTCGATCGCACAGTCCTGGGCCGTGCTGTCCGGCGCCGCTGATGCCCTGCGCGCCGGCACCGCGATGACCTCGCTCGAGCATCATCTGATCCGCCGCGACGAGGGGCTGGCCCTGCTGTTCACCCCGCCCTTCGACAGAACGCCGCTCGACCCCGGCTACATCAAGGGCTACCCGCCGGGCCTGCGCGAGAATGGCGGGCAATACAGCCACGCCGCCATGTGGGCGGTCCTCGCCTTCGCAAAACTGGGCGCGGGTGACAAAGCGCATGAGCTCTTCGCACTGCTCAACCCGATCAACCATGCCCGCACGCCGGAGGAGACCGAACGCTATAAGGTCGAGCCCTACGTCGTCGCCGCCGACATCTACTCTGTCGCTCCACATATCGGCCGCGGCGGCTGGACCTGGTACACCGGTTCCGCCGGCTGGATGCACCGCGCTGGGGTAGAAGGCATCCTCGGCATTAAGCGAGAGGGCAGCTTCCTTATTGTCGATCCGCGCATGCCTTCGACATGGCCGGGGTACGCAGCGACGGTGACGCTGGGAGGAACATCCTGCACTATCGAAGTTCTGCACCTCGGCAACGATAGCAAAGAGCCGTATGCGGTGTTGGACGACGAGCAGTGCCCGAACTTCGTCGGCATCGGTCGCATACCGCTCGACGGTAGAAGTCACGACTTACGGATTTTTATTCAATGAGTTCGAGCTCACCGCGCAGATCACTGACGGGTATGGGAGGCGGCCTGAAAGCCCCTCCCCCATTCGGCTGTTGCGGTTGACCCGCAGATGCCGCATCAACGACCCTTCTAGGGCCACAACTAGGACCAACGAAATTAATCACATAAATGATATAGTAAAATCATCTAGTTAAGACGTTTTTATGGATGACGCTCTCTCCGCCAGCCTTATGTGTAATTTATTGAAATCGTTGATATTTTACTGACGCTGGGATTCTAGCCCCACTTCAGGCCCCATTCCTCATGTGGGATAAGCGGGGATAGGCTGGGCGGCGCCGCGCGTTGGTTGATCACGGACGCGAACTGGTCCCCTGCCGGGCCCGTAGACACGAGGTTACGCTAGTCTGACCCGCTCCTCGAACTTGACGGGGCTCAGATAGCCGAGGGTCGAGTGCCTGCAATTGTAGAGGCACTCGACTGTCAAACGGCGTTGACGCTGAACATCTCATCTCGGTGCCCACGAAACCGGCGGCAGGCCATCCCGCCAAGAGCTGACATCTGCGGCGCGCCATAAGCGGAATTTGGCTCCCTACCCAAGAGCAGCCGTTCAGGCGGCGCTCCGGGCAAAAAGCCTCCAGCGCAGAGGTCCTCGGTGCCTTTGCCGCCTCGTCTTGGATGCGCGTCACGCGATCTATGACGAGGCGGTCGGCTCTATGTCATTCCGATACCTTCGAGAATGAGATAAAATTGTTTTCGACTCAAAATCAAACAATGCGATGAGGAAACTATGAAGGCTCTGGGTTGGTTCCTGCTCTGCAATGTGATGACGATTTCTGCGGCCGCCGCGCAAACCCCTGACATGAAGGGGGATTGGGTCGGCAAGACCAACACGATCATTGCCGGCGTCGGCGGACCGCATTGGCCGGACAGCAAGGGCACCTGGGAAAAACCGCTGCTGGCGCAGCGGGACATCACACTGCGCATCATTGGTCAGGAGGACCGCCGTTTCTGGGGCGAAAGCATCATTGCTGGCGACGCATCCTCTGGCGGCACGGTCACAACAGAACCTTTTATCGGAACCGTCTCGAAAGGTGGCGACAAGGTGATGATGGCCGATACCGACGGCTATTTCGTCGGGGACCTGTCCGGCACCACGCTTTCCTATTGCTATCTTCAGGCTGGCGCCCGGCAAGCCAATGACAAGCCGGCCGTCGCAACCTGCAATGACGTGACGAAACGCTGATTGCTCCGACACGACGGTCGCCCTGCTCTTCTCTTCCTTGTGAGAGTGGGGCCATTCGTCTTCAAGCCATGCAGGCGTGCTCCCCCTCTCGGAAGCGACGCCGATACGCACCGAACGCCTCGACACTGTCGGCAGGAGCACATGCGCCCGCCGGGAAGATGTAGTCCCCCGGCCATTTGGTGATTGAATGTCGCCCCTCATCGACCGGCTCACGAATGAGCCAGCGCCTCTCGCCTGGCTGGAGCGTCAGGCCTGGCATTCCTGGCTTGTCGTCGCCTTGGTCTCGATGGGCGCGTTTGTCGGGCAGCTCGACGCCACCATCGTTCAACTCGCCCTGCCGGATCTCGGGCGCTATTTCGACGCGCCGCTCCAACATGTGAGCTGGATCGCGCTGTCCTATCTCGCAGCCTTCGTGTCGTTCCTGCCGATCTTTGGCCGCCTGTGTGAAATGTTCGGCCGCAAGACGCTGTATATTGCCGGCTACCTCATTTTCATCCTCGCCAGTGCCCTGTGCGGCTTTGCGTCCAGTTTCGAGCAATTGGTGATCTTCCGCTTCCTGCAGGGGGTGGGTGGTTCGCTCCTCGGCGCCAACAGTATTTCGATCCTGGTGAAGACGGTCTCGCCGGCGCAGCGAGGACGGGCGCTTGGCTGGTTCGCGGCCGCTCAGGCGGTGGGCATGAGCGCGGGCCCGGTGCTGGGCGGGGTGGTTCTCGCGACGCTTGGCTGGCGATGGATCTTCTGGCTCACCGTTCCGTTCGGCGCCTTGGCCGTCGTCATTGGCTGGCTGGCGTTGCCGCGAAGTGCCGGCACGCGGCCGGACCGTGTCTTCGACTGGGGCGGAGCGTTGCTGATCGGCCCGGCGCTCATGCTGATCGTCGCGGTGCTCAACCATGTCTCGACCTGGGGGCTGAGTTCCCCGGCAACGCTCGGCAGTCTCGCCACGGCCGCTCTGTTGCTGATACTGCTGGTGCGGCGCGAACGTATCTTCCGGGCGCCGCTGATCGATCCCGAGCTGTTCCGGAACCTTGCGTTCTGCAGCGCGGCGGCCGGAGTGGCTCTCGGTTATGCGCAGCTGTTCGGCATGTTCTTTCTTATGTCCTTCGCGCAGGGGCACGGCTTCGGCGAGCCGCCCGGGACGGCCGGGCTTCACCTGGCCATCATTCCGGTGGCTATCGGGCTCACGGCACCGTTCAGCAGCACGATGAAGGAGCGGTTGGGCGAACGCCGGGTCGGCATGGTGGCGATGGCGCTGAGCTTCCTTGCCGTTGCCCTACTGTTTTCCACCCTCGGGCGGGTGGAGGACCACCGACTTTTCGACGGCATCGCCTACGCGCTGTTCGGCATCGGTCTCGGCCTCTTCATCGCACCCAATAACCAGGTGGCGATCGCGGCCGTGCCGCCCGATCTGTCGGGGCCTGCCGGTTCGCTGCTGAACCTGATGCGCGCGCTGGGAACCAGTCTCGGCGTCGCCGGCGGCGCGGCCATGCTGGCGCTGAATCTGGAAAGTCCCGATGGGGCCGCGCAAACATGGCTTTCCTCCAGCGGCGCGGACATGTTGACCGCGGTGCGCCACAGCTTGCCGCTGATTGGGGCGATCAGTGTGCTGGCGGGCCTCGCCGCTTGGTATGCCGCACGGAAGCTCGCGCGCCAAGGTGAGAGCCCCAAGGCAGCCTCGAGCAAAGCTGCCTGATTGATCGACGCAAGGATCTAGGGAGTTCGAATGGCGCTTTGATAACCCGGAGTTTTCCAGCGCCCGCTGGACCGAATGCGGGGGCGCTCCAAAATTCGACGGACACCACCTAAATCCAGAGGGAGTTTAGGGTCATCGGCCAAGCGCTTCGTGCGAAACGGCGACAGTCGAGATAGTGTCGTCTCTAACTTGGCTGACTGACGGAAATGCGCTGCATGGGGTACACCCTGCAGCCACGCTTATTGAAACAGCCTGATCAAAAATACAGCCGCGATTCAGCAATAATACGCAGCCTCTCCAAGATCTCATTTCTGGATCCCATGACAAACGATATGAAATCTCCTTCTTTCCAGAAATGGACGGCGAGCGCCTATCATCGCAACTGGCTTCTGGCACAGGCGAACGGCCTGTTCGAGTTCTTCCAGCACAACTCGATCAACCCAAAGGGCGGCTTCTACGATCTCGACGACATCGGCCGGCCCCTCAATGCCGGCGGCCAGGTTCGTCCGATTCATATTGCCGCGCGTGCCGTGCACTGCTTCGCCATCGGCACTCTACTGGGACGCCCCGGCGCGGCGGCCGTGGTCGATCACGGCATGCAGTATATTTGGAATCATCATCGCGACACCAGGAATGGCGGCTATTTCTGGTCGCTCGACGACAATGGTCCTGTTGACACCAGCAAGCAGGGCTATGGTCATGCCTTCGTTCTGCTTGCGGCCTCCTCTGCGAAGACCATAGGCCACCCGCTCGCCGACGCCATGCTTGCCGACATCACGGAGGTCCTGAACACCAGGTTCTGGGAAGGCAAGCACAACGCCATCGCCGAGGAGTTTACCGCCGACTGGCAGGCGCTCGGCAGCGACGATTACCGTGGCCAGAATTCCAATATGCATTTGACGGAGGCGTTAATGGCCGCCTTCGAAGCGACCGGCGACCGCAGCTATCTCGCCAAGGCCGAAAGCATTGCCGACCTCGTCATCCGCCGCATCGCCGGCAGTGTCGGCTGGCGCGTGGCCGAGCATTTCAGTGCCGACTGGGATCTCAACGCGCATTACTATCATCCGAACGAGATGTTCCGCCCCGCCGGCACCACACCCGGCCACTGGCTGGAATGGGCGCGGCTCATCCTGCAGCTTTGGGGTCTTGGCGGCAGGAAGCACGACTGGATGCCGATTGCGGCCAAGAATCTGTTCTCGCAATCCATCGTGCTTGGTTGGGACGAAGAGAAGGGCGGGTTCTTCTATACGCTCGACTGGAACGACAGGCCCGACAAGCGCAACAAGCTGTGGTGGCCCGCCTGCGAAGGCGCCGGCGCGGCGCACTTCCTGAACGAGCATCTTCCCAGCAATTTTCACGAGGAATACTACCGCAAGATCTGGGACCTGATCGAGCGCGTCTTCATCGACCACAAGAACGGCGGCTGGCATGAGGAACTGACGGAAGATCTCGTGCCCTCGCACACGCTGTTCCCGGGCAAGGGCGACATCTATCACGCCCTGCAGGCCTGCCTCATCCCGCTCTTCCCGGCAACCGGTAGCCTGACGAAGGTGATCGCCGAGGCTAACGGCAAGATCTGAAACGAGTGCGGGGGATGCGCGCGTGGCGCCGGGCACGAAATGGACCGGTACCATCGGCTTCGGATCAGGCCCGGAATTGCAGGCCTTTGTACCTGGGACGCCGCCGGGAACCCGAAAGCGTCAGACCGCTTCGGCCACCAGAAGCGAAACAACATCCGCCGTCGCGAACATCGTCATGAGCCGTCGGTTCAGATGCCGCACAAGGCCGCAGCGACCGTGCCGGGCAAGGCGGCCGGCGCGCTCAGCACCGCCTCGATATCCGCGCGGCGAGGCAGGTCGGCGCCACGGCGGGTGATGGTCACCGCCGCCGCGGCTGTCGCATAGGCGAGGAGGTCGCCGATCGCCTCGGCATCCAGCGCAGCGATGGCGGTTTCGTCGAGCCGGCCGGTGGCTGCGAGGCGGGCGAGCAGCGCGGCGTGGAACGTGTCGCCGGCGCCGACCGTGTCGCGCACGCTCACCTCACGACCCGGCACGCTCACCGTGCCGGCGGCGCCGAAGGCGACCGCCCCAGCGGCACCGCGGGTGATCACCACCAGCCGGGCGCCGAGGCCGAGCCAGTAGGCGGCAGCATCGGCAAGCGAGGTGTCTTCGCCCAGCGCGGTGCGGACATCCTCGTCGCTCGCCTTGACGAGGGTGGCGCAGCGGTAGAAGCGCTCGGCGGCGGCGCCCCAGCGCTTCATGTCGCGCACCACGGTCGGGCGCACATTGGGGTCGACGCTGATCACCCGGCGCCCCTTCTCGCGTTCGGCGAGCAGGGCATAGGTCGAACCCACCGGCTCCACCACTATGGTGTAGGAACCGAAGGTGAGCGCGCGCACCTCGTCCGGCAGCTGCGACGGCAGATCTTCCGGCGTCAGCGAGCGGTCGGCCGCTGCCTCGCCATGGAAGGAATAGCTCGGCTGTCCGTCCGGGGCGGTGGCGATGGCCGAGAGGGTGGACAGCCGGTCGGTGCGCACGATGAAACGTGTATCGACCCCCTCGCACTCGAGAATGTCCGCGAGCAGCCCGCCGAAGCGGTCGCGCGAGATGCCGCCGAGAAAGGCGGCGCGCGCGCCCTGCCGCGCGAGGCCGATGGCGACGTTGAAGGGCGAGCCGCCGGCGACCGCGCGGGCCGGCATCTCGGTGCCCTCCGGCGGGCCGACGAACAGGTCGATGAGCGCCTCTCCGCAGACCAGTATCATGCCGCGGCTCCCTCCGGCCGGATGACGCCCTTGCGCAGGATGATGTTGCCGTAGAGCCGTCGCTCGCCCGAGGCGACGATGGCATAGGCGGCGCGGATGCGGTCGTAGAACGGCTCGCCGGAGATCGGCACCAGCTGGAAGCCGGGCTCGCGGCGATCGATGATCCGCGTGAACTCGACGAACACCTCCTCCAGTCGCCCGCAGTCGCCATGGGCGCACGGGCGGAAGGCGGCGTGTTCGACCGCCGCGTCGAGCGGCATTAGCGACAGCACCGCATCGAGGATCGCCGGGGCGGAATGTCCGTCCATGCGGACGAGGCGCCGAGCATGGGCGTCGGCCGGATAATTGGCGTCGACGATGGCGATCTCGTCGCCATGCCCCATGGCCCGCAATATCCTGAGCAGGTCGGGGCCGATGAGCGGATCGATGCCCTTGAGCATGGTCTATTCCTTGAAGAGAACGTCGAAATCGCGCGCGAAGGTGGCGAGCAGCGGCAGCGCGGCGCCGCCGATGGCGCGGGCGTCACGCCCGACCGAGCCTTCCACCACCACGGCGTCGGTCAGGCCCTGGCGGTCGATGGCGGCGAGCCGCTGGCGGGTCCGCTCGACAAGACGGGTCCGCACATCGGTGGGAAAGGCGCCGTCGATCACGATCGCCTCGAAATCGATCACCGACAGCATGGCGGCAATGGCCTGCGCCAGGCCGTCGGCCGCCTCGTCGATCCAGTCTTCCAGCGGTTCGGCGAATTTCGACCAGTCGTCCGGGGACAGCCAGATGTCGGTGCCGGGAAGGCCACGGGCGATCAGCCGTCGCTCCAGCCGGTAGATGGACGCGGTGCGGATGAGCTGTTGCAGGCTGGCCGTGCCGTCCGCCTCGTGCCGCAGGATCGGCATCGAGCCGAGCGCGCCGGCATTGCCCGAGCGGCCGGGGAACAGGCTGCCATTCAGCACGATGCCGCCGCCGATGAAGGTGCCGATATAGAGATAGGCGAAGTCGTGGAACGCCGCCCCACGGCCGAAGGTCAGCTCGGCGGCGCAGGCGGAAGTGGCGTCGTTGCACATGCGCACCGGCCAGTCCGGGAACAGCTGCCCAAGCTCCCGCGTGACGTCGAAGGTCCGCCAGCCGGCAAGCGCGCCGGGCGAGGTTTCGAGGTCGGCTTCCCAGTTCCACAGCTCGAAGGGCATGGCCACGCCGATGCCGGTGACGCGGGCGCGCTGCTCCTCGGTGAGCACGGCGGTCAGCCGGGGAATCTCCCGTTCCGCGAAGTCCAGCAGCGTCTGCGGCAGCGGATAGGCGTAGGTGAGCCGGGCGCGGGCGCGGATGCCGGCGGTGAAGTCCATCAGCACCAGATCGGAGGAGCGCCGGCCGATCATCAGCCCAAGGCCGAAGGCGCCGTCCGGATTCAGCGAGAACGGCACCGAGGGCTGGCCGATGCGCCCGCGCTGGCGCTCGCCAGCCGTCAGCAGGCCATCCGCGTGCAGCCGGTTCATGATCACAGTGGTGGTCTGGGTGGAGAGGCCGGTCAGGCGGGCGATATCGACCTTGCCGAGCGCCCGGTGCCGGCGGATCAACGAGAGGATGACCCGCTCATTGTAGAGCCGCACGCCGGTCGGGTTGGTGCCGCGGCCGGCAGGGGAGAGCGGCACGGACTCGTCCGGAATCGGAAAGGCCGCCGTCTCGTCCATGCTCCCTGTGCTCCTCACCGTCTTGTTCTCGCGCCGCCGCTTCATCGGGCAGGTCTATCGTCGAAAGGATGAGGCAGGCAAGTTGGGTCTGTCAATTATTAAATCTGAGTGATTTATTTATTGACAGAGGTTCGACCCTGCGGCTTCATGAAAGCGTCAAAGAGCACGTCGCGGGGCAAACCTGCGCGATTTCACATCGTCCCAAGGGAGGGAAGAATGCGCCGTTCGTTCCGACATCACCTTGTTTTCTCGGCGGTTTCCGCCGTCGCACTCGCCAGTGCCACGCTTGCGGGCGCCGGGCTTGCCGCCGCTGCCGACAAGCCGATCGTCGGCATCATCACCAAGACCAACACCAACCCCTTCTTCGTGAAGATGAAGGAGGGCGCGCAGGCCAAGGCCGACGAGCTCGGCATGGAATTGCGCTCCTTCGCCGGCAAGGTCGACGGCGACAACGACTCGCAGGTCGCGGCAGTGGAGAACCTCATCGCCGCCGGCGCCAAGGGCATTCTGATCACGCCGAGCGACTCGCGCGCCATCGTGCCCTCCATCGAGAAGGCCCGCGCCGCCGGCATCCTGGTCATCGCCCTCGATACGCAGCTCGATCCGCCGAACGCCGCCGACGCCACCTTCGCCACCGATAATTTCCTCGCCGGCGAGCTGATCGGCCAATGGGCGGCCAAGTCACTGGGCGAGAAGGCCGGCTCCGCCAAGATCGCGCTACTCGACCTGAGCGTGAACCAGGTCTCGGTCGACGTCTCCCGCGACCAGGGCTTCATGAAGGGCTTCGGCATCGATCTCGCCAATCCGGCGCTGATCGGCGACGAGAAGGACAAGCGCATCGTCGGCCACGACACCACCCTCGGCAACGAGGAAGGCGGCCGGAAGGCGATGGAGAACCTGCTCCAGAAGGACCCCGAGGTTTCGGTGGTCTACACGATCAACGAACCGGCGGCGGCCGGCGCCTATGAAGCGCTGAAGTCGGTCGGCCGCGACAAGGACGTGCTGATCGTCTCGGTCGACGGCGGCTGCCCGGGCGTGCGTAACGTCGCCGACGGCGTCATCGGCGCCACCTCCATGCAGTTCCCGCTGCTGATGGCGTCCAAGGGCATCGAGGCGGTGAAGGCCTTTGCCGATACCGGCGCCAAGCCGCAGGCTACCCCCGGCCTCGACTTCGTGAACACCGGCGTCGAGCTCGTCACCGACAAGCCGGTGCCCGGCATCAAGTCGATCCCGTCCTCGGAAGCACTGAAGAAGTGCTGGGGCTGATCGCTCTCCGCGCCGTCCCCCGGACGGCGCGGATGGTCTGACATTGTGCCGCCCCGGCGGCACGGATCGTCCATGTGAATCAACCGAGAGGCTCCTGCCGGGAGCCTCTCCCGGCCCCGTGCGTCGCCAGCGCGAAGCCGGTCTGCGGGAGGGTATGGCGATGACCGATGTGAGCAGTTCCGGCGCGAATCCTTCGGGTCACCCGGCGATGCAGGCTTTCGAGCAGGTGCTCGAAAAGCGCGAGAGCCGTGTTGCCGAGTTCGACGTCGCGCCCAAATCGCCGCTTCAGCGCGTGCAGCATTTCCTGCACGCCAACCCGACCGCGGTGCCGGCCATCGTGCTGGCGCTCGGCATCCTCGGCTTCAGCCTGATCGTGGGCGGCCGCTTCCTGTCGTCCTTCAACCTGTCGCTGATCATCCAGCAGGTGACGATCATCGGCATCATCGGCATCGCCCAGACGCTGATCGTCATCACCGCCGGCATCGATCTGTCGGTCGGCGCCATCATGGTGCTGTGCTCGGTGGTGATGGGCAAGCTGGCGGTGACGCTCGGGGTTCCGGCGCCGCTCGCCTTCATGATGGGCATCATGGTCGGCGGCGGCTGCGGCGCCATCAACGGCGTGCTGGTGACGCGGCTGAGGCTGCCGCCCTTCATCGTCACGCTCGGCACCTGGTCGATCTTCTTCGCGCTGAACCTCTGGTACTCGGCCTCCGAGACCATCCGCTCGCAGGACGTCGCCAAGGCGGCGCCGTTCCTCCAGTTCCTCGGTACGCCGGTGGACGTGCTCGGCGCGCGCTTCACCTACGGCTCCTTCTTCCTGCTGGGGCTGATCGCGCTGGTCTGGTACGTGCTGAACCGCACCGCCTTCGGCCGGCATCTCTACGCGGTGGGCGACGACCCGGCGGCGGCCGAGCTCTCCGGCATCCGTACCCGCAAGGTGCTGTTCACCGTCTATGTCGCGGCGGGCGTCATCTGCGCGCTCGGCGCCTGGGCGCTGATCGGGCGCATCGGCTCGGTCTCGCCGCAGGCCGGCCAGACCGCCAATCTCGACAGCATCACCGCGGTGGTGATCGGCGGCGCCAGCCTGTTCGGCGGACGCGGCTCGATCATCGGAACCCTCATCGGCGCGCTCATCGTCGGCGTGTTCCGCAACGGCCTCGCGCTCTCCGGTGTCGACGTGCTGTGGCAGGAATTCACCGTCGGCATCCTCATCATCGTCGCGGTCGCCCTCGACCAGTGGATCCGCAAGGTGTCGGCATGATCACCAACACGGTTCTCACGGAGCTGAAGACCATGTCCAAGCCCGCTGCCCCCATCACCCCCGTCCTCTCCGCCCGTGGCCTCGTGAAGCGCTACGGCCGTGTCACCGCCATGGACCGCGCCGATTTCGACCTCTATCCCGGCGAGATCCTGGCGGTGATCGGCGACAACGGCGCCGGCAAGTCCTCGTTGATCAAGGCGCTGTCCGGCGCCCTGATCCCCGACGAAGGCGAGATCCGGCTCGATGGCGAGGTGACGAAGTTCGGCTCGCCGATGGACGCCCAGCGGGCCGGCATCGAGACGGTGCACCAGTCGCTGGCGCTCTCGCCCAGCCTGTCGATCGCCGACAACATGTTCCTCGGCCGCGAGATGCGCCGCCCCGGCATGCTCGGTTCGGTGTTCCGCATGCTCGACCGGCCGGCGATGCAGAAGATCGCCCGCGACAAGCTCAACGAGCTCGGTCTGATGACGGTGCAGAGCATCAACCAGCCGGTGGAGACGCTCTCGGGCGGCCAGCGGCAGGGCGTGGCGGTGGCGCGCGCCGCCGCCTTCGGCTCGCGCGTCGTCATCATGGACGAGCCGACCGCCGCGCTCGGTGTCAAGGAATCCCGCCGGGTGCTGGAGTTGATCCTCGAGGTGCGTTCGCGCGGCCTGCCGATCGTGCTGATCAGCCACAACATGCCGCATGTGTTCGAGATCGCCGACCGCATCCACATCCACCGGCTCGGCCGCCGGCTCTGCGTCATCAACCCGAAGGACTACACCATGTCCGATGCGGTGGCCTTCATGACCGGCGCCAAGGCCCCGGCGGAGGAATTGGCGGCCTAGGGCAGGACGAAGACGGAGCGCCTTCCCGCGATCCGCCGTTCCAGCCGATCGGTAACAGCTCCGGGGGCCGGAAACCTCCCCGCCCCCCGAGATCGTGGGCCGTCTCCCGCCGGACCCGCGTGGTGCCGCCGACCCGCTTGCGCCAAAGCGGGTCGGCGGATTTTTTCCGGCTTTCCGAGTCCGATCAGAACGCATGGCTCCGGCGCGGATTTTGCGCTTCTGCGATGCTGCGCTGCACACTATGTTCCCCGCTGTTTGCTGCTATGCAGCATGAAGCAATAGGAGAACTATCGTGCAGATCGCTCAGATCGGCATCGCCCTGCGGACAGCCTTCGCTCGGCACCTCGTCTATAAGCGGGTCGTGGCCGAGCTTGCGGCCCATACCGACCGTCAGCTGGCCGATTTCGGCCTCCGCCGCTGCGACATCCCGGCCTTCGCCCGGCAGGCGGCCGGCAAAGCGGTCGAAGCCGTTCCGGCGCTTACGCGGCAGCCGCGTTTGCACGTCGTCCACGCCGGCTGACACTGTTCTGCGCGCAGAGAGGTGCTGCTGCCCCGCAGTATCGAAGCGTCGCGAGAGCTGGCTTTCCGCCGATCACGGCCATAATTGGTCGCCGGGTCGGCTGGACGTGAGACCATCCTCTGGCCTGTGATCCCGTCCTTGAACGCATCAACGGTTGGATCGGGAATGTCACTCCCCGCAAGCCGTCACAGCTTGAGGTCGAGCAGCGCCTGGCGCATGACGGCCGGATCGGCATCGATGCCGGTCCAGTATTTGATGCCGATCACCCCCTGTCCCACCAGCATGCCGAGCCCGTCCACCGTCCGGCAGCCGCGCGCCTGCGCGGCTTTCAGAAGCCGCGTCAGCGGCGGGTTGTGAATGCCGTCGGCGACCACCATGCTCGGCATCAGCGTGTCGGTGTCGAGGTCGAGGGTTTCCTCCACCTTGGGGAAAAGCCCGATCGAGGTGGCGTTGATGACGATGTCGGTGCCCCCCGGCACCTGAAACGTCTCCTCCCAGGCGATGTAGTCGGCGGCCGCCCCGGTGCGGGCATTCAGCAGTCCCGCCACCTCCTCGCCGCGCGCGCGGCCCCGATTGACCACGCGGATGCGGGCGGCGCCGGCCAGTGCGAGCTCGACGCCGACCGCCCGCGCCGCGCCGCCGGCGCCGAACAGCACCACCGTCTTGCCGGCCGGGTCGACCACTTCGGAAAGCGCCTTCACGAAGCCCTTGCCGTCGGTGTTCTCGCCGATCAGTTCGTCTCCCCGGCGCACGATGGTGTTCACCGCGCCGATGATCTTCGCCGACTCGCCAAGTCCGTCGAGATGCTCGATCACCGCCACCTTGTGCGGGATGGAGCAGTTGAATCCGCGCCAGCCCATCGCCCGCGCGCCACGTACCGCATTACCCAGCGCCTCGGGGGCGACCTCGCAATTGATGTAGCGCCAGTCGAGCCCATGATGGCGATAGGCCGCCTCCACCATGGCGACGGTCGGATTCTCCGCCGCCGGCATGGCGAAGGATCCGGTGAGCGGCTGCAGGAAGTTGTGGGACATCGCAAAGCTCCGATGGGAAAGGTCACGCAAAGGGAATGGCAGCCGGCGCGGCGGCGGAGGCACCGAACCAGTGCTCGCGCAGATGCCGCCCGACCCGCAGCGCCTGGGCCGCTACCGTCAGCGCCGGATTGACGGCGGCGGAGGACGGGAAGAAGCCCGCATCCACCACGTAGAGGTTGGGATGATCATGCGCCCGGCAGAAAGCGTCGAGCGCCGACGTTGCCGGATCCGTGCCCATGCGCACCGTGCCGCATTGGTGCGACGGACTCTCGGCGCCGAACCCATGCGTCAGCACCACGGGAAAACCGATGTCGTGCAATAGCTTCTTCGTGCGTGCCACGAAGCGGCGGTGCGGCGCGCGGTTGGTCGGCTGCCAGACCAACTCCGCGCGGTCGCCGGGCAGCGGACGGATGGTGCTGTCCCAATGCGGCAGATCCTCCGACATCGCTAGGAAATCGACGCTATGACGCGCCGTCCAGCGGCCGATCGGCCGTGGCAAGCGAGGATAGGCCGATCGGATCATCGGCTCCTGGATGTTGCCGAGCATCTGGATGTTGCCGAGCGGCACCGGATCGTCCGCCGCCCCGAAATAGAAGTCGTTGAGGCTCAGGGTCTTGGCATAGCGGGTTTCGTTGGCGGCGAACGGCATCAGCCCCATCAGCCCGGTCAGATGATGGTTCATGAAGTGGCGCCCGACCACGCCCGACCGATTTGCGAGCCCGTGCGGATGGCGCCCGTCTGCCGAGCGCAGCAGCAGCAGCGCTGAATTGAGGGCGCCCGCGCTCAGCACGAAGAGCGGCGCGCGCACGGTGAGGGTCTCGCCCTCATGCTCGATCTCGGCAGCGACGATGCGCGCACCCTGGTCGTCGGCGATCAGCCGCGTCACCCGCGCCTCGCTCCACAGCGTCACGTTCGGGTGCGCCAGCGCCGGGGCGAGCAGCCGCGTCTCGGCATCGCCCTTGGCGCCGAAACGGCAGGGAAACGCGTCGCAGGTGCCGCATCGCCGACACGCGCCGCCCGGCCGGAGATCGATGGCCGCAGGCATGTGGAAGGGATGGAGGCCACGCGCCCTCAGCTTCTCGGCGATCCGCCCGATCACCGGCTCATGCGGCACCGGCGGATAGGGAAAGGCCGCGGAGCGGGGAGGCTCGGTGGGATCCGTGCCGGCGTCGCCATGAACGCCGAACAGCTGCTCCGCCTCGACATAATGGGGTTCGAGATCGGCGTAGGAGATCGGCCAGGCCGGCGATACGCCTTCCTCGTGCTCCACCGCCTCGAAGTCGCGCTGGCGCAGGCGGAACATCGCCGTGCCGTAGAACTTGGTATGGCCGCCGACGAAATAGTACTGGCCCGGCCGGAAACGCCGGCCGCTCGCATCCTGCCAATCCTCGCGGGCCCGGTAGTGCTGCCGGACGAATACCGCCTCGGCGTCGGCGTTCTCGGGCTCAACCGGCAGGCGCGGCCCGCGTTCCAGCATGAGGATGCGTGCCCCGGTCGCGGCGAGCGACAGCGCGATCGCCGAGCCGCCGACCCCCGAGCCGATGACGACCACATCGGGCCGCATCGCCGCACCCGTCTTCCCGGCCATCGTACCCTCCTCGGCATCACGCTTCGCAGGACGCAGGCTAGCGAACCCAGCGGCTCCCCATATTCATCACCGCGGCATGTTCTTGTATGATCACCGCAACATTGGCCGCTCCGATGCGGCTTGGAGACTGGAGACGATGCGCCCCTGGTTCGAACGGGTCACTATTCCGCAGGGACAGTCCTGGCTGCTGTTCGACCGCCGTTTGCCGGAATTCCCGTTCAACTGGCACTACCATCCCGAATTCGAGCTGACGCTCACCGTCAACAGCCGCGGTATGCGTTTTGTCGGCGACCATGTGGAGACCTACGACGACGGCGACCTCGTCCTGCTCGGGCCGAACCTGCCGCATGCCTGGCAATCGCAGGCGGTCGTCGACGGCAAGGGACCGCACCGGGCCCTGGTGTGCTGGTTCACCCAGGACTGGATCGAGGCGATGATCACGCTGTCGCCGGAGCTCGCCTTGCTGCGACCGCTGCTCGCCGAATCGGGGCGTGGCGTCGTGTTCGGCCCGGCGACGGCCCGGGCGGCACGCGAGCGCCTCGCCGCCCTCGTTGAAACCCGCATCGAACAGCGGGTGCTCGACCTGCTGTCGATCCTCGTCGAGCTCAGCCGCGATCCGCACCGTGGCCATCTCGCCTCCGGTGCCGTCTCGCTCGGCGAAGTCGCGCGCGACAAGACCCGCATGGCGCGGGTGCTCGACTGGCTGCACGAACACTACACCCGACCGATCGAGCTGGCGCCGCTCGCGGAGATCGCGCATCTCAGCGCCAGCCAGCTGCAACGCATGTTCAAGCGCAGCACCCGCATGAGCATCTCCGCCTATGTCGCGCAGCTGCGCATCGGCCATGCCTGTGCCATGCTGGCACAGGGCGACCGGCCGATCGGTGTCATTGCCGACGAGGTCGGCTATGCCGACGGCGCGCACCTGACCCGCCAGTTCCACGCGGCCAAGGGCATGACTCCGCGTGCCTATAGAGCTCTGTTTCAGAATGCGTGACAGCCTCCGTGCCTGTCGAAAACCCCAGACGGTTGCCGACACCCTGTCCATTACCGCCCGAAGCCATCGATGCGACGGGCGGCACGATCACCGGGCGGGCACGGATTGAGCACAGACCTATTGGCGAGAAGGCGTTGATCGAGGTTCGCAAGGCGATAGAGCGCAACATCCGCCAGATGACCGGCGCCGGGGTGGTCAATTTCGATGAACCGCCGGGCGATCCCGGCCTGTTCGGCCCCGAATCCGTTGCGTGGAAAGTGCACGCGGATTTCGTGCCGATGATCGTCGGCGGGGTATCCGCCCTGATGACCCAGATGCTCCACCCCCTCGCCATCGCCGGGGTGTGGGACCATTCGAACTTTCGCGCCGACGTCATGGGCCGTCTGGCGCGTACCGCCCAATTTGTCGCCGGCACGACCTACGCCGCCCGGCCGACGGCCGAAGCGCTCATCGAGCGTGTGCGGCTGCGGCACATGAGCGTGGCCGGCAAGGACGCCTCTGGCCGGGAATACCGGGCGGACGATCCTGCCTTGCTGACCTGGATCCATGTTGCCGAGGTATCGGGTTTTCTGGCGTCCTACCGCACCTTCGTCGATCCGAAGATGAGCGAGGCGGAGCAGGACCAATATCTTCGCGAGATGGCCGTCATTGCCGAGATGCTGGGCGCGCGGGACGTGCCCGTCACCCTCGCGGCAGTCGGCGACTACCTATGCGGGATGCTGCCGCAGCTGCGCTTCGACCAGCGCACGCGAGACGTGCTGGAGGTGATCTCGACCGCGCCGGTCCAGTCCCCTGTGCTGGGCGTGTTTCGCCGTTTCGTGATGAGCGCCGGCGCCCAGCTGATGCCGCTTCCGGCGCGCGACTTGATCCCCTCGGGCGAGCGGCATCGCCTGGTCGGCGCGGTCCGGCTGATGGCATTGGCGACACCCGTGGGCCGCTGGGCGCTGCAAAACGGTGCCGCATCGAGGGCACGGCGGCGCGCAGCGGCGAAATAGTCCGTGCCCGCGTCGCAAGCCGTTCCGACCCAAGTCTGAGCCAACTACACCGTGGACCGGTACGCCCGCAATTTGGCGGGGCTGGTCAAGACGTTCGATCGCAGGGACGCGATCCTGGTCCAGCACAGGCCACAGCAGCGGAACGGCAGCGTGTTGCGGCTACCAGCCCAAACCTAGCCACCGGCAATCGGCCCCAACGCCGACGGTTGCAGTTCCTCTCAGGTCAGTTGCCGACCTTCCCACAAGCAGGTCTTCCTAAGGTCAGCAACCGGGTCACGCTCCCCGTTCCGTGTGCCAATATTTCTCCCTTAAGACCCGCCCCCTCCCACCAACAGCTCGACCAGCGTCATCTCGGGCGGCTGGGTGCCGTGGAGGATGTCGCGAACGAGCTGGCCTGGCGGGAAGGCGAGTGGGACAATGCCCGGAACGCCGCCACCCGTTCGGTCAGCGCGATCACACCAACCCGGGTCAAGGATTGTGTCAGATCCCACGCCAGCCAGCCGGTGGCCACGCGCGGCACCAGCTACCGGTCGCGGAGACAGCTTGGCCGGCGGCGGAGAGGATGAACAAGTAACCGGGCTGGCAGGCCGATAGTCGCGGCCCAGGTTGATCTCGGCGAAATCGCCTCTGCGCACAGGCTATCCCGTCACACAATCATCTGGTCGGACCTCAGGCGGCTGGGGCCTGAATGGCGGGAATGTCGAAGAACTGGCTGCCGGGACGGTCGAGCCCGTAATGGCCGCGTAGCGTGTCGGCCTCATAGGCGGTGCGGAACAGTCCTCGCCTCTGAAGCAGCGGCACCACTTCGTCGATGAAGGTTTCGAGATGCGCCGGCAGGATCGGCGGCATGACATTGAACCCATCCGCAGCGCCGGAGCGGAACCAGTCCTCGATATGGTCGGCGACCTGCTCCGGCGTACCGGCCATGGAGAAATGGCCACGCGCGCCGGCGAGACTGTGCAGCAGTTGCCGCAAGGTCGGCTTCTCGCGCTCCACCAGCGCCACGATGACATAAGCGCGGCTCTGCGCCGTCTGCACGGTCGCGGGATCGGGAAAATCGGCGCGGGTCAGCACCTTGTCGAGATCAAGCCGCGAAAAGTCATGCCCCCCGAAGCGGCCCGACAGACGCTCCAGCCCGACCTTCGGATCGGACAGTTCGTTGAGGTCGCGCAACAGGCGCTTCGCCTCCTCCTCGGTCGAGCCGATCACCGCGCTGATGCCCGGCAGGATGAGGATCTGGTCGGGCCGGCGGCCGAGACGGGCGGCCTGCCCCTTGATGTCGGCATAGAAATCCACAGCGGTGGATTTTTCGAGATGGGCGGTGAACACCGCTTCGGCATATCTGGCGGCGAAACGCCGGCCGGCCGTCGACGACCCCGCCTGCACATAGACAGGACGCCCCTGCGGCGAGCGCGGAATGTTCAACGGACCCGCAACCTTGTGGTGAGGGCCCGTGTGATCGATCCGGGTGATGCGGGCGGGGTCGGCGAAGTGCCCGCCGGCGCGGTCGTCGAGTACCGCGTCGTCGGCCCAGCTGTCCCACAGCTTGGTGACCGCCTCGAGGAAGTCGAAGGCACGGTCGTAGCGCTCGCCATGCTCGATCTGGTTATCGTGGCCGTAGTTCGGCCCGGCGCCCGGCACCCACGATGTGACGATGTTCCAGCCGACCCGGCCGGCGCTGATATGGTCGAGCGAGGCGAACTGCCGGGCGAGGTTGTAGGGCTCGGTGTAGGTGGTGGACGCCGTGCCGATGAGGCCGATCCGCTCGGTGGCGCCGGCGAGCGCCGCCAGCGTGGTGATCGGCTCCAGCCCGCCCTTGGCGGCATGGCTCACCTCCTCGCCGATGGCGAGCGCGTCGGCGAGGAAAACGGAATCGAACAGCCCTTTCTCCGCCGTCTGCGCGAGACCGCGATAATAGGCGATATCGGTCAGCGCCAGCGGCGTGGAGGCCGGATGCCGCCACGCCGTCTCATGATGGCCTCGGCCGTGGATGAACAGGTTGAGATGCAGCTTGCGCGACATGTGGGCAGGCTCCGGGAGCGTCAGATGGTCTCGGTCACGCCAAGCGCGCCGAGCAGGGTGGTGCGCAGCGTCGCGAAAGCGGGATCGGACGCGCGACGCGGATGAGCGATGCCGACCGGGCGGTCGAGGACGATACGGCCCTCGTCCATGACCAGCACGCGGTCGGCCAGGATGAGCGCCTCGTCCACATCGTGCGTGACCAGCACGATGGTCGGACGCTGGACGCCGACGAGGCGGAACAGCAATTGCTGCATCTTCAGCCGGGTCAGCGCATCAAGGGCACCGAAGGGCTCATCGGCCAAGAGCAGGTCCGGCCGGCGCACCAGTGAGCGCGCGAGCGCGACACGCTGCTGCTCGCCGCCGGAAAGCTGGTTCGGCCAGGCATCCGCCCGGCCTGCGAGGCCGACATCGGCGAGCACGGCTTCGGCCCGGGCGCGGGCGCCGGCATCCCGCACCCCGAGCAGGATGTTCTCGATGACGCTCTGCCAGGGCAGCAGCCGCGAATCCTGGAACAGCACCGAACGGTTGTCCGGCGCGTCGATCCGGCCGCCACCTTCCACATCATCGTCGAGATCGGCAATGGCGCGCAAAAGCGTGCTTTTGCCGGAACCGCTCTTGCCGATCAGCGCCACGAACTGTCCGGCGGGAATGTCGAGACTGATGCCGTCGAGTGCCGTGCGGCTGTCGAAGCGACGCACGACGTCACGGATGCGGACCGTCGCGTTCTCCCGCGGATCGACGAAATCGGGCACCAGGGTAGCAGCCGCACTCATGAGCCGAGCACCTTGCGATAGGCGAGCGCCCGGCGCTCGAGCGCACGGACCGCGAAATCGGAAGCGAGACCGAGAATGGCGTAGATCGCGAGCCCGACCACGATGATGTCGGTCTGGCCGTAGTCGCGGGCGCGGTTCATGAGATAACCGATGCCCTCGGTGGTGTTGATCTGCTCCAGCACCACCAGCGAGGTCCAGCACGCGGTGACCGCCAGCCGCAGCCCGGTGAAGAAGCCGGGCAGCGCTCCCGGCAACGCCACCTTGCGGACGAATTCGAGCCGCGTCAGCCCGACGGTGCGGGCGAGTTCGACATAGCGAAGGTCGATGCTGCGCAGCGCCGCATGAGTGTTGATGTAGATTGGCACCAGGACGGCGGTGGTGATGAGCGCCACCTTCATCGCGTCACCGATGCCGAGCCACAATATGGCGAGCGGGATGAGGGCAAGGGTGGGAATGGCGCGCTTGATCTGCACCGCGCCGTCGATGCTCGCTTCACCGGAGCGGGTGAGACCGGCGAGAAGCGCCAGCACGACACCGATGACCAGCCCGAGACCGAGCCCGGCATAGGCGCGCTGGGCAGAAGCGAGGAAATGCGCGGTGAGATCACCGTCCAGCAGCATCTCGAAACCGGTCACCGCCGCCGTGGACGGTGCGGCGAGCAGGCGCGGCGACAGCCAACCGACCTGCGAGGCGAACTCCCAGACCAGCACGAGCACCGCCGGCCCGATCAACAGCCCGGCCGGACCGAGCGTGCGCGGGGTCAGGCGGCGCGAACGTATCGAGCGTCGCGCAATCACGCGCCGGGCGGGCAGCGGAGCGGTGACCACCGAGACCGGCGCGATGTCGGACGGCTTGGCGTGAAGGGTCATCGTGACGTCCCCATGATCGGCCCTCGGATGACGAGCGCCATTGCAGCGGCACCCGTCATCCGGTGAATCTAGTCGGCGGCCTTGCCGAAGGCGGTGCTGGCGACTGTGTCGAAACGCAGGTCGAACTCCTGCGTGGCGTCGAGATGCTTTGGCAGGTCGCCGGCGGCGTGGATCAGGTCGACGAGCCCCTGCTGGTAACCCAGCAAAGACTTCAATGGCAGGAACGACGCGCGGCCCTGCGACTGCACGATGGCCCGGCCATCGGCCTCCTTCAGCCGCTGGCGGTCGACGTAATAGGCCTTCACCCATGCATCGGGATTGGCGTCGGACCATCGGTTCGCGGCCGCCCAGCCGATGACGAAATTGCGGATAGCCGCGGCCTTCGCCGGATCGCGTAGCGCGGCGCCGGACGCATAGAGATAGGTCAGCGCGCGAGGCATCTTCTCATAGGCGCTGTCCGGCACGGCGAGCTGCCCTTTGCCGGCATAGTCCGCGAGATAGCGCGAGTAATGCGGCTCGTTCAGCACCCCTACATCGATCTGTCCGCTGCGAACGGCATCGGGCATGTCGCTGGAGCGCAACGGGACGAAAGTGACGTCCTTGCGGGTGAGACCGGCGAGCTTGAGCGCGGTCAGCACGAAAGCCTGGCGGCCGGTGCCCTCGGCATAGGCGATACGCTTGCCACGCAGATCGGCAAGCGTATTGACGCCCGACAGGCCAGGACGCAGCGCGAAATGATAGTCGGGCTCGGAGGTTTCGCGGGCGGCGACGATGCGGATCTCCTCTCCGGCGGCCTGTGCCTGGATCGGCGGCACGTTGCCGACCGTCGCGAGATCGAGCGCACCGGCGCGGAACGCCTCCAGAATGGCGGGACCGCCAAGGAAGTTGGCATAGGTCGCGGACGAGGCCAGCTTCGCCTGCTCGCCGGAGGCGATCATCAGCGTCTGGAGTTCTTCGTTCTGGTCGGCCACGACGAGCTTCGTGCCGGCCGGCACATTGACGTGCAAGGCCTCCTGCGCCGTCGCGGCCACGGTCAGGGCGCCGAGGAACCCGAGGGCGATCGGCAGCAGGCGACTGCGCAGATTGAAAACGGAAATGGCGGTCACGATGTGGGCTCTCCTATTAATCTAAATATCTAGTAGATTAATAGCATGTCAATCGCATCATGCCCCCGGTGACGCGACTTATGGCATCGTGATGTATGGGTGGCGACCGGCCGTCAGGGATCCCTTTCAGGCCGTTCCCCCGACCGGTTCTGGGCCTGGGTGATGTGGCTCCCCGGCGGCACCGAATGCGTCAGCCAGACATTTCCGCCGATGCTCGATCCACGTCCGATGGTGATCCGGCCAAGCACCGTGGCGCCCGCATAGATCACGACATCGTCCTCGATGATCGGATGCCGGGGATTGCCCTTGACGAGCACGCCGCGCTCATCCGCGGGGAAGCTCTTGGCGCCGAGGGTCACGGCCTGATAGAGGCGCACGCGCCGGCCGATCACTGCGGTCTCGCCGATGACCACGCCCGTGCCGTGATCGATGAAGAAGCTCTCGCCTATCGCGGCCCCGGGATGGATATCGATGCCCGTGCGCGAATGCGCGATGTCTGAGACGAAGCGCGCGAGAAAGGTGGCGCCGAGCCGATGCAGCGCATGGGCGATCCGATGGTGGAGGATCGCGGCCATTCCCGGATAGACGAGCAGAATCTCCGAATAGCCGGTCGCGGCGGGATCGCCGTCATAGGCAGCGCGCAGATCATGGACGAGCAACCCCCGGATCTCCGGCAGCGCCGCCGCGAAGCTGCGGGTGATATCCGCGGCCTCGGTCCGGAAGGCCCGTTCGCTGCGATCCTCCTGCACCGAGAACGGCAGGCTGCGCGCAACCTGCTCGCAGAGGTTGGTGAGCGCCTCGTTCAGCGTCGCACCGACATAGTAATCAATGGTTTCGGAGGTGAGGCCCGGATCGCCGTAATGGGCCGGGAACAGTGCCGCGGCAAAGCCCTGCACCGCCTTGACCACGGCTTCGCGCGACGGCGGCGGCCGCAGCCGCCCTCGGTGCCGGATATTGTGGCTCACGTCCCGCGAAAGCTTCAGCCCGGCAACGACGGAACTGAGATTCCAGTGCGGAGGCCGCCCGGCGATGTCTTGATCGGACGGGCCTTCGCAATCGGGCCCGGCCTTCTCGTCGATGCTCTGCTCACGTGAAGACATCGCCCCCTCCCCAGGTTGCCGACCGTCCGCGAGGATGGCGCGAGCCCGCTCCCGGTCTCTTGGCCATCGCGGGCGGTCGCTTGCATTCCGGCCACACCAGCCCTTCCGAACTCTCACACCTACTGCGCCAACCAGGTGTCGAAGAAGATGACATGCGGCCCGCCCGTGCCGCTCGGCCCGAACGCCAGGCCTTTCACCTTCCCGTTGGCCGCCCAGAGATTGTCGGGATTGAACAGCGGGATGCCATAGCCACGATCGAGGATGATCGTCTGCACCTCGTCCGTCAGCTTGCGTCGTTCTACCGGATCAGTGGTGCCGGCCTGCTTGACGAGAAGCGCATCGATGTCGTTCTCCGGCGGCAGACGCAGGCGATTGATGCCCGCGCTCGAATAGTCCTTGCGCAGCACGTCGGGATCGGCCAGCGACCAGTGCCAGCGATAGACGTCGTAATCCCCGCGGATCTGCCCCTGCAGATATTCGGCGCTGCTCGGGATCGGCTTTACGATGAAGTCCACACCAAGGTCGCGCAGCTGCTGCTGGAGCACCTCGAACAGCTGACGGTTGAGGGCGTTGGAGAAGAACGCGCCGGTGATCTTCAGCCTCTGGCCGTCCTTGACGCGGATGCCGTCGGCGCCTTCCTTCCAGCCCGCCTTGTCGAGGCGCGCCTTGGCGGCGTCGAGGTCGTAGGGAAGCTGCCTGGTCTGATCGAGAAAGCCCGGCGTCTTCGGCGTCAGCAGGCCGGTGGCGGCGTCGACATAGCCGTTCTGCACCAGTTCCACCACGTCCTGCGTGTTGATGCCTTGGCGCAGTGCCCGCCGAACCTCGACATCGCTGACCACCGGACGCGAGACGTTCACGAACAGGCTTGCCGCCGTGCCGACATAGGGAGCGTTGACGAGGCTGAATCCGGCCTCCTTCAGCTTCGCGGCGTCCTGATAGGACGCGAAGGCGATGAGGTCGACCTGGCCGCTGGTGAGTGCCCCTGTGCGGACGCTCGCCTCGGGAATGACCTTGGCCACCACCTTGTCGAGATAGGCCTCGCCCTGATGCTTCTTGAGGCTGGAGGCCCAGTTGTAGTCCTTGCGCTTCGCCAGCACGACCTGCTCGTTGAAGACCGCGCTCTCGATCACGAACGGTCCCGATCCGATGACGCCTTCATAGCAGCGCGCGTCGGGCGCCTTCTTCGCCGTCGCCGGCGAAACGAGCCCAAGTTCCGAGGTGGCGGTAGCGGCGAGAAAGGCGAGATTCGGCTCCCTGAAGGCGATCGCCACCGTTGCGGGATCGAGCACCTCGATGGAGGCGACGCCCGACAGGTACTCCGCACCGGCGGCGCCAGGAATCTTCGCCAGGGCCTCGAAATTGTCCTTCACCACATTGGCATTGAGCTTGGCACCGTCGCTGAAGGTGACATCGTCGCGCAGGTGAAAGACGTAGCGGGTGGCGTCAGCGTTGATCTCCCACGACTTCGCCAGCCAGGGCACGATCTTCGACGCGTCCTCAAGTCCCTGGTCAGTGAGGGAGTCGACGATCTGCCGCCCTTCGCGTGAGCCGAAGCCGTGCTGATGTTGCTGCGGATCGAGGCATTGCGACTGCACCTGAAGGCCGACGACAAGAGTGCCGCCTGATTTCGGCGTGTCCTGTGCCTGTGCGGCTCCGGCCACGAGGCCGAGGGCCACGGCGGCGAGCCAGAAGGAGGACGGACGGGACGGTGCAGGAAAGCGCATGGCTGGGTCCGGGGTTTGAATCAGAAAAATCCCCCGTCCGTCGGAGGCGCCGTCCCGTTGATGAGATGGTCGCCCACGACCTGCGCCTTGTAGGCGGACGGGTTGTGGCTGAGCAGGGTGCGGATGTTCCGCCAATGGCGGTCGAAATTGAGCGCGCGGCTGGTGGCCGAACCACCGCCGGCATCGAAGATGCGCTGGGCTGCCTTCAGGGCAAGCTCGCCGATCACGACCTGCGCCTTGGCGGTCTCCACCGCGTTGTCGGCGAGGATCCCGTCAACGTCCGGCGCGTGGGCAAAAATCGCCTGCTGCGCACGGTCACTGGTGCGAGCGGCACGGGCGAGCAGGCTGTCGACCGCATAGGACAACGCGGCGATCTCGCCGATCGCCTGCTGGACAAAGAGATCGTCCCGCGCCGTGGCGGCGGGGCTGTGCGCGATGGGCCTCGCCTGGCGTCGCACGTAGTCTGTGGCGTCGGTCACAATGTTGCGCACGATCCCCGCAATACAGGCGGCGAGGAAAAGCTGCCGAAAGGTCGAGGCATGACGCGACGGGTGGCTGCCCGGCGGGCGGGCGGATATTTCATCGGCAAAGACCTCGACATCCTCGAAGACGATACCGCCGCTGGCGGTCAAGCGCTGGCCCATCCCGTCCCAGTCGTCCAGGATCTCGACGCCGGCTCGGTTCGTCGGCACCAGAACCCGCACCACGGCGCCGGCTTCGTCCAAGGCGCTGAGGCTCACCCAATCGGCATAGGCCGTGCCGGTGGCGTAGTGCTTGCGCCCATTCAGCCGGAAGCCCCCGGCCCGCTGCGACAGTTGCGTGGCGATGATGCCGGGCCGCGGCGTGCCGATCTCCGTGCTGGCGCTGCCGAAAAGCTCGCCACGGGCAACGGCTTGCGCGAGCGGAGGGCAGGCGTCGGCGTTGTTGGTGACGAGGAGCTCGACAAAGTTGAAATGCGGGCGCAGGGCGTGGGCGACGTTCGAATCCGCCTGCGCCAAGGTGGCGATCAGCTCGATCGCGTCCTCGACCGTGCCGCCGGGGCCGCCCCAGGCGCGGGGCAATCGCAGCGCCCCCAGTCCGCTTTCGCGGAACAGGACGAAGGCATCGAACGGCAATTCACGCGCGATGTCGCGCTGCGCCGCCCCCACCGCGATGCACTCCGCCAATGCCGGCACGCGCCCGAGCAGGCTCGTGCGGTCCGGCAACCGGAGCGGCAGGGAGACGGGCTCCGCCCGCGTAGGGTTCGGCGCGCTGGTCATCGGGCTCATTCGGCCGCGCGAGCCTGCGAGGCCGGGCGCAAATTCAGCAGCCGGCTGGCATTGCCGCCCGCGATGAGCGCCTGTTCTTCGGCAGAAAGGCCGGCGGCATCCAGTGCCTTCGCCAGTCCCTGACGCGAAACCGGGGCCCATATCGGCCAGTCACTGCCGACGACCACCCGCTCGGGACCAGCGAGGTCGATGAGGAAGCGGATGACGGCGGGCTCCTGCCCCATGATGTCGAAATAGATGTTCGGCCTTGGCTTGCCGCTGGAGCGCGCCTTGGCGCCGTAATGCTCGGATTCCGCCGCCGCGAGAACGAGAGCGCCGGCGCCGATGGCGGTGAAGATCAGGTGCAGGTCCGGCAGGTCATCGAGGATGCCGGCATGCAGCACCGAGAGGAACGCCGTGCCGTTGACGAGGCCGCGGCCGAAGCTATTGCCGGGCACGCCGGCCGCGCGGGTCAGCGCCTCCGCGATGGGCGCGGCGACCGGATGGACCAGCACCGGCACCTTCAGCGCCGCCGCGACTTCGAGCGTCGGGCGCACGCGGGGATCGTTGATGAAAAGCCCGTCGCGGGCGGAATCGATGACGATGCCGACATGGCCGAGTTCGCGCACCGCCCGTTCCGCTTCGCGCGCCGCGCTCTCGCCGGCGAAGGCATCGACGGTGGCGAGAGCGCCGAGCCGGTTCGGGTGGGCGGCGACCGTCTCCGCGAGGAAATCGTTGACCCGTGCGATTTCGCCGGCGTCGGTGGGGCCTTCTATGCCGAAGAACCCTTCGATCGTGGCGCTGAGCAGGCGCAGATCGATCCCGCCTTCTTCGCTCTCCCGCACGAGGAGATCGACATCGGTCAGCTTCGCCGCGCGGACAGCGGCCACCTCACGGTCCCGCGCCGTGGCAGAGGCCGACAGCTGGGGCGTCCAGCCCTTGGGACGGATGTGGGTGTGAACGTCGATGATCTGCCAATCGGTCTCGGTGCTCATGCGTCGCTCGCTTTGTTCGGGATGATGGGGGCGGCGAGCTTCAGCTTCGCCTGCAGATCGGCCGACAGGCGGCCATTGAGGTGGTAGTCGCCGACGAACGCCTGCCGCCAGCGCACCGGATCGTGCATCGAATGGGTTCGGGTGTTGCGCCAGAAGCGGTCGAGCCGCAGCCGTTCGGCCACGGCCCCCGGGGGAGAGAAATCGAGCAGCTCGCTGGCGACCTGCGGCCCGAGCTCATAGGCGAGGCTCTTCGCCTCATCGACCGCGATCGCCGCTGCAAGGGGGGCCTCCTGCGGCGGCAAAGGCCGCTCCAACGCGGCATCCACCAGCCTAGCCGCCCGACGAACCAGCGCGGTCGCGGCCTCGGCTTCGGCGCGGAGATCTCCCAGCCGGGCGAGCCGGACGGCAGACGGCGTTTCGGCTTCTCCCAGCCATCGCGCCGCCGTGGAGAGCGCTCCAATCGCGGAGCCCGCTTCGATCGCCGCATGGATGAGCTGGTTCCCGGCGAATTGCGCGGTCAGCAGGCCGGGATCGCCAAGCGAGCGGTCCACCACCTGGCTCGCCGGAACCCGCACATTGGTGAGCAGGGTGGTGCCGCTGAAGGTGGCGCGCTGGCCGAACGCGTCCCAGTCCTTGCGCAGTTCGAGACCGGGCGTGCCGTTGGCGACATAGGCCGTGCGCACGCGCCCATCCGCGTGAAGCGCATGCACCGGCACCCATTGCGCGGTGAGCGCACCGGTGGAGAAGTATTTCGCGCCGTTGATGAGGTAGCCGTCGCCATCCTCCACGATGGCGGTCTTGAGATCGGCCCGCGACCGCCGGTTCGGTTCGGCGATGGCGTTGCCGAAGCGGGCGCCGGCCAGCACGTCGCCATAAAGCAGCTTCTGGGTCTGCGGTGCCGCGACGAGGAGGGTGTCGACGAAATCGAAGTGGTTCTGCGGCACCTGGGCCAGCGCGGTGTCGGCGGCGCCGAGGATGAGGAATACCTCGATCAGCGTCTCCGCTCCCAGTCCAGGCCCGCCATGCTGACTGGGAATGGTGATGGCGAGCAGCCCGGAACGGCCCAACGCATCAAGCTCGGCCTGCGGCACGCGGCGTTCGGCGTCGATGGAAGCCGCGACCTGCTTCCAGCCGGCTGCAAGCTCGCACGCGGCGGCGACCGCCTCTTCGTGCGAAGAAAGGAAGGCCGCGCTCTTCTGGGGAATGCCGATATGCGCGGTCATCAGCTTGCCGCCCGCTCGTGACGGGCGCCGGGCGTCGGCCATGGCAAGCCATACCGCGCGCGCAGTGTCCGCTCGCCATAGGCGGTGCGGAACAGGCCGCGCCGTTGCAGGATCGGCACAACTTGATCGACGAAGGCGGCGAGCCCTTCGGGGAACACGTCGCACATGATGTTGAAGCCGTCCGCCGCGCCGGTGGTGAACCACTCCTGCATGTGATCGGCGATCTGCTCTGGCGTGCCGGCGATGAGCCTGTGGCCGCCGCCGCCGCGGGCAATGATCTGGCGGACCGTGAGGCTGCTGTCCTTGGCGACGGCGACGGTCGCCTCGATGAAGCCCCGCGATCCCTTGGCGGCCTCGATCCGGGCAATCAGGTGATCCGGCACCGGCTTGTCGTAATCGAGCTCGCCGACATCGACCCCGAGCCGGGCAGCGAAGCGCTTCAGCGCTCCTTCCTCGCCGATGGCGTCGAGTTCGCGCTTGCGGGCGAGCGCCTCCTCCTCGGTGCCGCCGATGGTCAATGACAGGCCGGGCAGGATGGCGATGGATGACGGGTCGCGATTCAGCCGCCGCGCCCTCTCCTTCACGTCGGCATAGTAGGCGCGCGCCTCCTCGACGACCTGCTGCACGCTGAACACCGCCTCGGCATAGCGCGCGGCAAGATCGCGGCCCTGATCGGAGCTGCCGGCCTGCACCAGCAGCGGCCGGCCCTGCGGCGTGCGCGGCAGTTGCAGCGGGCCGGTGACGGAGAAATGCTTGCCGGCATGATCGATGCGGTGGATCCGGCTTGCATCGGCAAAACGGCCGGTGTCGCGTTCCGCGAGCAGGGCGCCATCCTCCCAGCTCTCCCACAGCGCCAGCACCACATCGACGAATTCGGCCGCGCGGGCGTAGCGGTCCCCATGGTCCGGCAATCCCCGCAGGCCGAAATTGCCGGCGGCGCGCTGATCATAGGTCGTCACGACGTTCCAGCCGACCCGCCCGCCGCTCGCATGGTCGAGCGACGAGAAGGCCCGCGCGACGTTATAAGGCTGGCTGAAGGTGGTGGATGCGGTGGCGATGAAGCCCACATGGGTCGTCGCCACCGCCATGCTGGCGACGATCACCACGGGATCGAGCGCCCAGGCCGGCCCGAAACTGGGATCGGGGGCGGAGTTCAGCGCATCGGCCAGAAACACGGCGTCGAGCAGGCCGCGCTCGGCGATGCGGGCGATATTCTGATAATGGCCGACATCGATGAAGGCGGAGGGGTTGCCGCCCGGCGCGCGCCACGATGCCGGATGCGAGCCGGAAGGCAGCACGTTGACGTTCAGGTGCATGTGCCTTGCGCTCATGGAGCGGCCCTCGTTTCGGTGATGAAATCCCGCCCCAGCGCCTCGGCGTCCCGGTGCGGCGGGTAATGGAGCTCATGGGTGGCAATGTCGCGCCAGAAGCGGTCGAAGCCATGCTTGCCGCTGGCCGAGCTGGCGCCCAGCAGGCCGATCCCCTCATTGACCAGGGTGCGGGCGAGGAGCTTCGCGTAGTGGCGGGCGATATCCAGCCGGGAGACGGCGTCGGACGGATGATCTTGGTCCAGTGTCGCGCCGACCGCGGCGAGGGCTTCGGCCGCGAGGGCATCGAGCGCATTCCGGCGCGCGAACAGCAGGCCCAGCGTGCGCAGCGCATGCGGATCGTCGGTCGCGTGGGCCAGACCCGCGCCGTACCAGGGAGTTGAGCGCGCCTTCAGGAAGCCGACCGCCCGGTCGAGGAAGCCGTCCAGTGTCCCCTGCACGACCGCGAGATGCAGCGAAGCGGCAATGAGGCGGTGGCGTGCCAGCGCGCTTTCGAGCACGGCAGCGGGGACTGTCAGCGAGTCCCCGTCCGGCAGTGGTACGTTGGCCGGCAACAGGCCTTCTTCCGCGCCGGAGAGGCCGAAGCCCGGCTCGGCGCGTGTGAGGTGGAGGTCGGGGTCATGCCGATCCAGCAGGATGAGGCGGGCTTCGCTCCCTTCCGTCCGGATCGGGACGATCAGGATCCGCTCGGCTTGCGACCATCCGCCGATCACCCGCACGCCGTCGGTGGAAACGGCATAGCGCGCGGTGGGCGCACCCAGATGTCGCGCCAGATCGTTCGCCGCATAATGTCCGGCGAGAACGATGGCGGCGCCCGCATCGTCGAGCGCGGATGCACGCACGGCCAGGGAGGCCGCCGCAAGGTCGAAGGGTTCGCTCATGAGGCTTCTGCCAGTCTGCGGCCGGGAATGGAATCGAGAAGCAGCCGCGTATAGGGATGCTTGGGGGCTCGGAACACTTCGTCGGCGGTGTCCAGCTCGACGATCCGTCCATCCTTCATCACGCCGACCCGGTCGGAAACCTGACGGACCACCGCGAGATCGTGGGAGATGAAGAGATAGGCAAGCCCATGGCGGTGCTGGAGTTCGGCGAGCAGGTCGAGCACCTGCGCCTGGATCGACACGTCGAGCGCCGAGACCGGCTCGTCGCACACCACCAGGGCTGGCTCCGGCGCCAAGGCACGCGCAATGGCGACACGCTGGCGCTGACCACCGGAGAGTTCGGCGGGCAGCCGCTCCGCAAAGGCGTGCGGCAGGCCGACCTGATCGAGCAGTTCCAACGTGCGGCGGCGGCGCCATTCCCGATCGCCGAGGCGGAAGCCGGCGAGCGGCTCGCCGACGATCTCGGCGACCGTGAGGCGGGGATTCAAGGACGAGAACGGGTTCTGATAGACGGGCTGCACCTGTCGGCGGCGTTCCCTCTCCTCGGCGGCGCTCAGGCCGGCGAGAGCGCGCCCCTCGAACTTTGCTTCGCCGCTGGTGGGCTGGACCAGGCCGAGGACGATACGGGCGAGCGTCGACTTGCCCGATCCGGATTCCCCTACCAGGCCAAGCGTTTCGCCGGGTGCGATCGCAAGACTGACGCCGTCGACGGCGCGGAATGTGCCGCGGTGGCCACCGGCATCGGAGACCGCGAAATCCTTCGTCACGTTCTCCACCGCGACCAGCGGCGGACGCGGGTCGGGCAATGGCCGAACGGCTCCCGCCGCCGGGTGCGATGTCGCATGCCGGCGGCGCCCGGAAGAAAGGCTGGGCGCACTTGCCAGAAGAAGCCGGGTATAGGCGTCCTGGGGGTTGCGGAGCACATCTCGCGCGTCTCCCTCCTCCATCACCGTTCCGTGGCGTAGCACCACGATGCGGTCCGCCCGGTCGGCAGCGACGGCAAGGTCGTGGGTGATGATTAGGACCGCCGTACCAGAGGAGGCCGCGAGCGCGCCGATATCGTCGAGGATCCGCTTCTGCACGGTCACGTCCAACGCCGTGGTCGGCTCGTCGGCGACGATCAGCGCCGGTCCGCAGATCAGCGCGCCGGCGATCAGGGCACGCTGGCGCATGCCGCCGGAAAGCTCGTGCGGAAACTGCTCGGCGCGGATTTCGGGCTGGCCCAGACCCACACGGCCAAGCGCCTCGATCGCCCGCGTCTTTGCCTCGGCTTTCGACGCCAGACGGTGGATCAGCAGAGGTTCGGCGACCTGCCGGCCGACACGGTGCGAGGGATTCAGCGCCACCATCGGGTCCTGCGGAACCCAGCCGAGCCGCTGGCCGCGCAGGCGGCGATAGGCCCGCTCGGAGAGGCGGGTCAGGTCCTCGCCGTCGAATGTGACTGTGCCGGCGGTGATGCTGGCGGCGGGCGGCAACATACCCATGATCGCATGGGCGATGGTGCTCTTCCCCGAGCCGGATTCGCCGACCAGCGCAACGACCTCTCCCCGCCGGACGTCGATGTCGACGCCGCGCACCGCCTCGATGACACGGTCGCGGGTGCGATAGGCGACCTTCAGGCCCCTGACCGCCAGGAGAAGATTAGAGGTGTCCGTCATGGCACCGCCTCTAGAAGGTCGCGGCGTGGCGCCGGTCGAGCGCGCGGGCGACACGATTGGCGGAAAGGACGGTGATGGCGATGACGAGGCCGGGCAGCGTCGTCAGCCACCAGGCGGTGGCCATATAGTCGCGCCCGCCGGCAACGAGCAGGCCCCATTCGGGCGCGGGCGGCGGTGCGCCGAAGCCGAGGAAACTCAACGCCGAGACGCTGAGGATGGCCATTCCGAGCTCCAGCGTCGCCAGCACCAGCACCGGTCCCGCCGCGTTCGGCAGCACATGGCGGATCAGCGTACGCAAGGGCCCGATGCCGGCGAAGGAAGCGGCTTCGACATAGGGCATCTGCCGAACCTTCAGCACCTCGGAGCGCATGACGCGGGCGAAGCTGGCCACGCTGCCAATGCCGACCGCGATGGCGATGTTGAAGGTGCCAAATCCGAGCGCATTGATGATCGCCAGCGATATCAGGAGCGTCGGCACCGCGAGCAGCACATCCATGACGCGCATCAGGATGTCGTCGACCCACCGGCCGACATAGCCGGCGAGGAGACCGATGACCGAGCCAAGGACGAGACCGACCATCACCGCGACCGCCACCGCCTTCACCGATTCGCCGGTGCCGTAGACGACGCGTGTCAACAGGTCGCGCCCGAGCTGGTCAGTGCCGAACCAGTGCGCCGCGCTCGGCGCCAGAAGCCGCGCCGCGCCGGAGCCACGCAACGGATTGAGCGGAGTGAATATCTGCGGAAACAGCGCCGCGCTCAGCACGGTCGCCAGCACGATAGAGGCGAGCAAAAGCCCGGGCTGGCGCAGCAGGGACGCCGTGGCGATGCGCAATTCGCCAAGGGCGCGCGATACCGGCCGGCCCGCGGCGGCGCTGCCTTCCCCGCGGGGATAGGTCATGGTCATGGCTCAGGCTCCCTGGATCGTCGGACGGCGCATGCCGATGTCGATGCGGCGGTCGATCAGTGGGTAGAAGAGATCGACGACGAGATTGACCGTGACGAACACCGACGCCGCGAACACCACGGCGACCAGCACCACCGGCGTATCCTGATAGGTGACGGCCTTCACGGTGATGAGGCCGATGCCGGAGCGCGAAAAGACGGTCTCCACCACCACCGAGCCGGCGATGAGCTGGCCGGCGGCCATGCCGAGAGCGGTGATGACCGGGATGATGGAATTGCGGAAGGCGTGGCCGAGCAGCGCCCGTGCCCGGCTGGCCCCGCGCGAGATGGCGGTCTCGATGTACGGAGATTTCATCGAGGTTTCGAGGCTTCGCGACAGGATCTGCGCCACGACTGCCGCCTTCGGGATGGCGAGCACGATCGCCGGGAGAACCAGGCTCGCGAGGCCGGCATTGCCGATCGCCGGCAGCAGGTTCCACTGGAAGGACAGGAACTGGAGCAGGACCAGCCCAACCCAGAAAGGCGGCACCGACACGCCGATCACAGGCATTCCGGCAAGGATCTGACGGATCGTGGACGAACGGGTATAGGTCGCCAGCAACGCCCAGCCGATCCCCAGGGCAAGGCCGAGGGCAAGCGCGCAGGCAGCGAGCTTCAGCGTCTCGGGTACGCCGGTCGCGAACATCGCGAGCGCGTCGCCACCGGTCTGCCCGGAAACGCCGAAATCGCCATGCAGCGCCCGCCAGAGCGCGCGGAGATATTGCACGAGAACGGGCTGATCGAGCCCCATCTCCGCACGTAGTTTTGCCAATTCCTCAAGATTTACAGCACCTCCGCCGCTGTCGGCTCCCAGCTTGCTGAGCGCGCGATCGCCGGGAAGGACGTAGAGCAAGAAAAACGTCGCCGTGAATGTTGCCCACAACACAATCAGTGCGTGCAAGATCCGTCGGAGGAAGTAGGAGATCATCGATTTGCCAACGCCGATCTGTCTCGCCGTAAGAAGGCACATTCGTCTAACGCATTGACACTAATTAGTCTATAAAATATGTCAATTAACTATCATATCAGCGCGGCAATTCCGGCCGCCGCAACAAGGGTTGATTTCAATGAGCCTCGGCAGAGCAGCGGGCGCCAACACGCGCCGCGCCTTTTCCGCGCGCACCGCGTTCGTTCTCGCCTTCGTCGTGTCGACATCGTCGAGCGCGGCACTGGCGCAGGCGGCGCCTCAGAGCGGCGGCACTCTGGTCGTTGCTCTCGCCCGGCAGGATGAATGCCTCGACCCGCAGCAGAGCAATTACGGCTACGGGTCCAATGACGGGCGTCAGCTGGTGGATTCGCTCACCGAGCAGAGCTACGCCAACCCGACCGAAATCGTTCCCTGGCTCGCCACCTCATGGGACATCAACAAGGATGCGACGCGCTACACCTTCCGTCTGCGGCCGGACGTCACGTTCAGCGACGGGAGCAAGCTCGACGCGACGCTGGTAAAGAACAATTTCGAGAAGCTGGCGAAAATCCCCGGCGCCGCCGGTGGGGCCTATCTGAAGGGCATCACCGACATCAAGGTGCTCGACCCGCTGACCATCGAGATCAGCTTCGACCAGCCCAACGTCCCGTTCCTTCAGGCGACCTCGACAGCCGAACTGGGCCTCCTGGCGCAGACGACGCTCGACAAGACGGCCAATGAGCGCTGCTCGGGCGGGGTGATCGGCTCGGGGCCGTTCGTGCTGGAGAAGGTCGTTTACAATCAGGAGGCGGTCCTCGCCAAGCGCGCGGATTACAACTGGCCCTCGAAGCTCCGCACCCATGGCGGGCCGGCCTATCTCGACAAGGTCGTCTACAAGATCGTGCCGGAGGCCAGCGTCCGCACCGGCGCGCTGAAGAGCCAGCAGGTCGATGTCATCCAGAACGTGTCGGATCAGGACGCCGCCACACTGGAGAAGGGCGGATATCCGGTGACCGGCGTCAACTCGCTGGGTATGGCGGTCAATCTCGTCATCAACGTCTCGCGCCCGATCCTTGCCGATCGTGCGGTGCGCCTCGCCCTCCGCCAGGGCATTAATCGTCAGGAAGTCTCGGAGATCGCCTTCAGCGGCCATCAGCCCGCCGCCACCGGCCTGCTGACGCCGCAGGCTCCGAACCATCTCGATCAGAGCAAGGATCTCGCTTACGACCCGGACCTCGCCCGCAAGCGACTTGAGGAAGACGGCTGGAAGGAAGGCGCCGACGGCATCCGGGTGAAGGACGGCCAGCCGCTCGTCATCACCGCCTCCTATCGCGCCGGCGCCATCAACCAGGCCTTCCTCGAAGTGGTGCAGCAGCAGGCGCGCGATATCGGCATCGACCTCAAGCTGCGCCCGCTAACCGCAGGTGGCTTCGACGAGGCACTGCTGGCGGGCAACTACGATCTGCATCGCTGGACCTGGTATCTCGCCGACGCCGACGTGCTGCGTGGCGTCTATTCCACCAAGACGCTGAACCGCTTCCGCCTGCCGGCCGACAACAAGATCGATGCGCTCCTCGATAAGCAGCGGGCCACGACCGATGTCGCCGAACGGCGCAAGCTCACTGACGAGGTTCAGAAGATCATTCTCGACGAGGCGTACGCCATCCCGGTGTTCAACGCCGTGGCCTTGTGGGCGCAAAGCCCGCGCGCGCGCAATGTGCTCTATGGGCCCGGCGGCTCGGGAGGCCCCAACCAGATCTTCTACGAGGCTTGGCTGGCGGATTGAGGTTGCAGCCTCTCCTCGAAGATGAGCGAAAAGTCATGACTGTTCCGACCTTTCACCTTGCCCTCGTCGATCGCCCGCATACGCGCGCCCTCGGCGCGATAGAGACGGATGGCTACAAGCTTGACGTCGAGTTTGCCTCGTTCGAGGAGGTCCGTCGCGGCTTTCTCGACGAGGGGCGATGGGATGCGGCTGAGTTTCCGCTGGGGCGCTACATCGCGCTGAAGGCGGCCGGCGACAGGAACCTGACGGCTATTCCGGTCTTTCCGTGGCGTAGTTTTCGCCACGGCGCGATCTATGTGCGCGACGATGGGTCGGTTTCCGCTCCCTCCGACCTTGAGCGCCGCCGCGTCGGCGTCACCGACTGGCACCAGACCGCCGGCATCGTCGCGCGCGGCCTTCTCGCCAACGAGTACGGCGTTCGGCTCGATCGCATCGACTGGGTTGCCGCCGGGCTTGACGCCGCGCCGCGCCCTGATCCCCTGCCGGTTCCCGAGCCGCGGGGCTTCGCGGTGCAGCGGTCCGACACGCCGCTGGCGACCCTCCTGCAGCAGGGAAAGATCGACGCGATCATCGCGGCCGATCGGCCGAGGGGAAGCGGCAGCAGGCAACTTCTGGCCGACCACTCGGAAGCCGAGACCGCCTGGTTCTCGCGGACCGGGATATTTCCCGTCATGCATGTGATCGCCATTCGCCGGAAGTCCCTGAGCGGCCGTCCGACATTGGACGCGTTGCATCAGTTGTTCGAGCAGGCGAAGGCGTCCAGTAGTCTGGCACAGGAGGCGAAATGGAATTACGGCCTCGACGAGAACAGGGCAGCGCTCGATCGACTTCTCGATGACGCGTTCGCGCAAGGCATCGGCGAGACAAGGCTCGAGACAGAAGAACTCTTCGGGCCGAGCGTATTGCCATAGGGTCGGCTTCCCGATTGCAGGATCGAGACCGAGCGAGCGGCCCTTCAAGGCCCCCATCATAGGGAGTGCGCAGCGTCGAACTCCGTCAACGCATCGGAGCGGAGGCTCTCTATAACGGGATCTCGCTGGTCCCGCCGCCACGCCAGACCGACGCCGACCATGGAACGAAGATGCCGGGACGAGCACCCACGGTGACAACGTGGTCGGCTCTTGGAAATTGGAGCCGATCTCCTCCCCGCAGGCCATGCAACGGGCTGCCAGCGAAGCTCCCTCGGCATGATTGCGGTCGAGACCAGCGATGATGCGCAACAGCGCGCTCTTGCCGCTGCGGCTCGGACCGACCAAGGCGACGACCTCGCCCTCCCCGACAGCGATGTCGATGTTGCGTAGCACTGTCGTGTCGCCGAACCTTCGGAGGTGATACGGGCGCGATGCCGTTCGTTCAGCCGTAGACCAAGCAAAATGCAAACTCCGTCGGCGGCGCTTATCGAAGCCACTATCCTGGAGTGCACGCGCCCCTCGTCCTCTGTTGAACCACCCTGCCTTGCCATGCCGCTTAATCATCTACGCCAAGGGTTTGGACGAGAACAGTCCTCCACCAGGATATAGAATATAAAAATAATAGACTATTGCCCCACCCGACCAAAAGACGTTACCGTTTTCAGCTCGTTGCGCCTGCCGGCGTAGTAAAGCCCTCTTCGCTTCATCGCGATTCAAGAACGCGAGGCGATGGCCAACCGCTATCTTGATCCACTCTCATCATCGAACGAAATCAATGCCCGCTGCATTGCACTCCTATACCGCGCGACGCATCGCTCAGACCGTATTAGTCGTCATTCTGACTTATGTTCTGGTGTTCTTTATTTTATTCATCCTGCCAGGCGATCCCATCCAGCAGCAGATCGAAAACCCTCAGAATCCGATACCGGCCGCCGATGCGAAGATCCTGTTGCAATATTATCATGTCGACCGCAGCGGGCTCGACCAATTCTGGATAGCCTTCCGACGGCTCGTGCAGGGTGATCTCGGCTACTCGCTCACTACCGGAAAGCCGGTGGCCTCGCTCATATTGCAGGCGATCCCGCAGACCCTCGCCCTCGCCTCCACCGCCCTGGTCTTCACCGGAGTGATCGCCTTCGTCATCGCTCTGGCGGCGGCCTTCGCTCCCTCTTCGGTGATCAGGGGGATCGCGCGCGCTCTGCCGGGTGCGTTTCTGGCAACGCCCAGCTTCCTCGTCGGCTTCCTGCTGCTGCAGTTGTTCTCCTTCCAGCTCGGCTGGGTCTCGGCCATTCGCGACGAGGGCTTCAAATCGGTGATCCTGCCGGCGCTGGCGCTGGCGATCGCCGTCTCCGGCCCGATCGCGCAGGTGCTGATCCAGGGACTGAACCGGGCCTATGGCGAGCCCTTCGTCACCGTGCTGCGCGCGCGGGGTCTGGGCGAGGCGCGCATCGTGCTTGGCCATGTGCTGCGCAACGCCGCGATCCCCACCGTCACGCTGCTTGGACTGACGCTCGGCGAATTGCTGGCCGGCTCAGTGGTGACGGAAACCATCTTCTCGCGCACCGGAATCGGCTTCCTCACCCAGCAAGCGGTACGCGAACAGGACGCGCCGGTGATCCTCGCTGTCGTGATGCTGGTGTCGACCGTCTTCGCACTGACCGTGCTGATCACTGACTTGATCTACCCGCTGATCGATCCCCGCATCGCCGCGCGCCCGATCCCCGCCACCGCAGACCAAGCATCGGATTAGAACGAGATGACCGAACAGCTTGAATACTCTGCCATCCCGCGTCGCCGGCTGCCCACCCTGCCGCCGCTTCTGCGCGGTCTCTCCGTCGCCGATGCGCTGGCCCTAGGCTTCGCCGGACTTCTCCTCGTCGCGGTGATCGCGCCGCAGCTTCTCACGCCCTATGACCCGCTGGTCCCCGATCCCGGCGCGACGCTGCAAGCGCCGTCGCTGGCCCATCCCTTCGGCACCGATTATCTCGGTCGTGATCTGCTGTCGCGGGTGATCCACGGAACCTGGCGAACCATCGCGGGATCGCTGGTTGCTGTGATGATCGGCCTGTTCGGTGGAATCGTGCTCGGCATCGCCTCCGCCTATTTCGGCAAGACCGTCGATGCGATCATCGGGCGGGCCGTCGACGTGCTGCTGTCGATCCCCGGCCTGCTGCTTTCCATGGTGATCGTCGTCTCCCTCGGTTTCGGCGCGCTCAACGTGGCGATCGCCGTCGGCATAGCTTCCGTCGCGGTCTTCACCCGGCTGATGCGCTCCGAAGTACTCACCGTGAAGGAACTCGGCTTTGTCGAGGCGAGCTTCCATCTCGGCGAAAGCCGCTGGGGCGTGCTGCGCCGGCACATATTGCCGAACGCCTATGGCTCGGTGCTGGCGCTGACCGCCCTTCAATTCGGCGCCGCCATCCTGTGGATCGCCTCCCTGAGCTTCCTCGGCTACGGCGCGGCGCCGCCCGATCCCGAATGGGGCCTGCTGGTCGCCGAGGGGCGCGAATATGTCGTCTCCTCGCCATGGATGGTATTCCTTCCCAGCCTGGTCGTCGTCGCATCGGTACTGGCGATCAGCCATATCAGCCACCTCCTGCGCGAGCGGGTGGCCTGACATGGACAACGACGAATCCGCCCGCCTTAAGCTCCCGGTACTCTCTGTCCGCGACCTTGCCGTCGTCTATGGCGGCCGGCGGGATCGTCTCGACTCCACGGCGCTCCATGGCGTGTCCTTCGACATCGCGGCGGGCGAGACGCTGGCGCTGGTCGGCCAGTCCGGCTCTGGCAAGAGCACGCTGGCTCTGGCGGCAGCCGGGCTGCTGCCGGCCAATGGCCGGATCGTGCATGGCGAGGTGCATCTACGCGGCGAGCGGGTCACCCATCACGATCGCCGCCGCTGGCAGAAGCTGCGCGGCAAGGTGCTCGGCTTCATCCCGCAGGACCCGCTCGGTTCGCTCGACCCGTTGCAACGCGTCGGCCATCAACTGGCGCAAAGCCTCATTTTACACGGCATCGCCCGTCGTTCCGAGGCGCGCGAGCAGGCGATCGGGCTGTTCGACCGGGTCGGCATCAGGGAGCCGCGGCTGCGCTTCGACGCCTATCCGCACGAATTATCCGGCGGACAGCTCCAGCGCGTGCTGATCGCCATCGCTGTGGCGGCGCATCCCTCGCTGCTGGTCGCCGATGAGCCGACCTCGGCGCTCGACGTCACCGTGCAGAGACGGATCCTCGACCTGATCGAGGATCTGCAGGATGAGCTGTCTCTCTCGCTGCTGCTGATCACCCACGATCTCGCCCTTGCCAAGGAACGCAGCCACCGGCTCGTCGTGCTCAATCACGGCGCGGTGCGCGAGACGGGCGACACCGCCACCATCATGACCGCGCCACGCGACAGCTACACAGTTCAGCTTCTCGCCGACGCGCCAGCACTCTCGCCCGACAAGTTCGACACGCTGCGCCATGCACGCGGGCCGCTCGCCGCCGTGCCGGCGATCGAGATACGCGACCTGACCAAGACCTTCCGCAACCGCTCGACCGCGCACGTCGCACCAGCGCTCGACAAGGTGAGCTTCACGGTGACGCGTGGTGCCGTCCATGCGCTTGTTGGAGAATCAGGCTCGGGAAAGACCACCGCTGCACGGATCGTCGCCGGACTTTCGGGCTTCGACAGCGGCAGCGTGACGGTCGCCGACCGGACATTGCCGCTCCATCCGCCGGCCACCAACCACCACGCTCGAACGCTGCAACTCGTCTACCAGAACGCGCTGGCAGCGCTCGATCCGAAGTTCACCATTGCCGAGGCCCTCGCCGAGCCGCTTCGCATCCATCGGTTGGGAAGCGCGGCGCAACGACATGCCTCGATCCGCGCGATCCTCGAACAGGTCGGCCTGCCAGACAGCATTCTCGAGCGGCGGCCGCGCGACCTGTCCGGCGGCCAGCGCCAGCGCGTCGCCATTGCCCGCGCCCTGCTGTTGCAGCCGGAACTCCTTGTGCTCGACGAGCCGACCTCGGCGCTGGACGTCACGGTGCAGGCCCGGCTGGTCGAGCTTCTCATGGAACTGAAGCAGCGCAACGGCCTCACTTATCTCTTCATCTCCCACGATCTCAGCCTGGTCCGGCAGATCGCCGATGAAATCACCGTCCTTTCCGCCGGGAAGGTCGTCGAGACCGGGCCGGCCGACCGGATCCTCAGCAGCCCCTCCCATCCCTACACCGCCGACCTGCTCGCCGCCGTTCCCGGACGCGGCGGCTTTCGCTCGGCCGCCTGACCTGAACGGAACCCACGCCATGCGCTTCAACCGCAGAGACTTTCTCCTCGGCACCGTCGCCGTCGCCGGCCTGCCGCTCACCCCCATTGGCCGCGCGGCGGCGCAGACGCAGGCCCCGGGCACAACACCCAAGCGCGGCGGCGACCTGATCTATCTCGATGCCGAGCGGACGACCTCGTTCCAGCTCACCGGCTCCAGCTTCTGGCAGACCAGCGCGGTCATCAACCATCTGCTCGACCGGCTGGTCTTCAAGGATCCCGACACGCTGGAGCTGAAGCCCTGGATCGCCTCGAGCTGGTCGATCGACCCCACGGGGACGGTCTACGACTTCGTGATCCGGCGCGGCGTCACCTACAGCGACGGCACGGCGCTCGATCTCGCCAGCGTCAAGCGCAACCTCGAATGGCAGGCGAATGGCGAAAAGGAAAAGGGCATTCCGCGCAATTCCTGGTTCCCGCAGATCGCGTCGGTGACCACCGACGACGCGCGCCATGCCGTGACCGTGACGCTCACCAAGCCGAACGCGCCGTTCCTGCACACGCTCACGTCGGTCAAGGCGGGCCTGGTCTCCAACGCGACCATCGATGCCTCGCGCGAGACGCAGGCCATCGTCACCAATCTGATCGGCAGCGGCCCCTTCGTCGCCAAATCCGAAATCCCCGGCAAGGAAACCGTCCTCGTGCGTCGCAAGGGCTATGCCTGGGCGCCGGCCACCGCGAAGAACCAGGGCGAGGCCTATGTCGATTCCATCACCATCATCCCGGTGGAGGAGGATAGCGTACGCCTCGGCGCGCTGAAGTCCGGGCAGGGCCACGCGCTGCGCTATGTCCAGCCCAGCGAGGAGAAGGCACTCGTCAAGGCCGGCTATCAGGTCGTCGGGGTGCGCTCGCCCGGAACCGTCAACTTCCTGGAGGTCCGCTTCGGCGCCCCCTTCGTCGACGACATCAACGTCCGGCGCGCCATATTGCACGGCATCGACCGGCAGGAGGTCATCACCAAGCTCTACACCGACAACTGGAAGGTCGCGACCAGCGTGCTGGCGCCCGGCACGCTGGGCTACAAGGATTTGTCGGCCAAATTTGCCTTCGATGCGGCGAAGTCGAACGGCTTCCTCGACGCCGCCGGCTGGACCGAGCGTGGCACCGATGGCATCCGGCGCAAAGACGGCAAGAAGCTCGAGATCAACATCTATGTCGACGTCTACGACAACACGTCGAAGCAGCTCTATCAGCTTATCCAGTGGCAGCTGAAGAACATCGGCCTCCAGCTGAACATCAAGGAGACCGACTATTCCAGCTATCCGACGGTGAGCTCGGATCCCTCGGTCGGACTACGCCGCAATGGCTGGCCGTCGGAGGATCCCTATACGCTGACCGTCTCCTATCTCAGCACGCTCAGCGACCGCTTCCGGCTCAAGGGCGAGGACAAGAAGCTCGAGCAGCTTCTCGCCGACCATGTCACGGCAGTCGACCCCGAACGCCGCGCCGAACTGCTGGGTGAGCTTCAGGACTATCTCATCGACAATGTCTACGCGATCCCACTGCTCGAGGATTCGCAGGTGTTCGTCCTGCGCCCCAATGTGAGGGGTTTCGGACAGACGCGCTCCTATCCCTGGTTCTACAGCACGTGGCTGGATGCCTAAGCGGCAGCCGGGTTGGGCCGGTCTAGCGCGCGGCTGACGCGGCGCCGAAACGCCAGTTTAGCGTCATGGCGACAGTATCGAGCCTGGTGCTGTCCGGCGCCAGGTTCACACCCTGCAGCGACGCCGGCGCGCTGGTGTGGAAGGCCGACGAACCGTCGAAGGCGTAGTGCCGGTAGTCGAGCCCGACCGACAGGTTAGGCATCAGCGCGTATTCGATGCCGCCGCCGAGCGTCCAGCCGCCATTGGTACTGCCGTTCTCCAGTATGGCGCCGACGAAATTCTCGTTGTTGAAGCTGTCGGTCTGCCGGTCCCAGGCGTAGCCCCCGCGCAGATAGAGCAGCGAGCGGTCGAACGCGTAGCCGAGGCGGGCGGTGGCGCTCATCAGCCCGGTGACGCGGCTGCCGCAGTTGAAGCCTGCGAGCGAACCGGCCGGCGCCGTCGAGTAGCAGGTGTCGGTGCCGAGGATATCGGCCCAGGAGCCGGCAAATTCGGCGCCGAGCACGACATCGCCGAACTGGTAGTCGAAGCCGATCTGGCCGCCCGCCAGCGCACCGCCGAGATCGGCAGCGTCGCCCGAGACCGGCGTGGCGAAGGGCGAATTGTAGCTGGTCTCGCCGCGGCCGGCGCCGAGGGTGCCGCCGAGATAGAGACCGGTCCAGTTCATCTTCGGCTCGGCCGCCTTGGCCGGCAGGTCGGCCGGCTCCAGTGGCGGGCGGTCGTCGCCGAAGCGGTAGGCCGCCTGCAGGAAGGCGCCGTAGCGCTCGCTGTAGAAGGTCAGCGACTGCGGTTCCATCTGGGTGGGGAAACGCGCCTGCCCGTTGTCGGTGGCAAAATACCAGTAGCGGCCGCCGATGCCGATGTCGAAACGGTCGTTCACCGCATAGGTGAGCACCGCCTCGATCTGGGTGCCCCAGCCGTCGCCGGTCTCCGGCATCGGGTTGATGTCGGCGCGAAGCCAGTGATTGTCGTGCCCGGTGCGCGTCACATAAGGCAGATAGGCGGCATCGACCTCCAGTGTCATGCGGTCGGAGAGGCGCAGCCGGCTGTTCAGGCCCAGCGCCACGCCCTGCCAGAGTTCGGTCTCCGAGAGGACGAGATTGTCGGCAATCGCCGGTGTCTGAGCCAGCTCCTCCTCATTGCAGACGGTCGATTGCGCCACCTGCGCGCAGCCATAGCCGTTCACCGCCTGGTACAATGCGCGATAGCCGACAAAGGCGCCGAGGCTGCCCCGGCGGGTGTCCAAGAGATCGTAGCCGACATCGACCGCGCCATAGGACAGGTTGCCGTTGTCGAGCGACGACACGGTGTTGGAATAAACCGGACCGGCCGGGAAGTCCTCGTCGTTCAGCTGCCCGCCGGATAGCGCGCCGAGGCCGGCGAAGCCCTTCACGAACAGCCCACCGTCATTGTCGAAACGGAAGAAGGTCTCGCCCGCCTGTCCGGTGGTGTCGGCATAGATGAGGCGGGAGACCACCCGATCCGGGGTCGGTGCCTCGTTATAGAGGTCCTTCTGCATGCGGCCGGTACTGAGGAAGTAGCGGGCGCCGATCTCGGCGCTCCAGCCGACCGGCGGCAGCGTCACGCCGCCCGCCACCGCAGAGCGGGACGAGCCGCCATCAGCGCCGCCGAGCCGGTAGTTGAGGCCGAGCCGGATGGCGTCGATGCTCTGGTCGAAGCTGGCGGTGGAGGTACCGGCGGAGCCGGTGAACGACAGCTCGCTCGTGCCGAAGTCGATGTGATTATACTCGACGAAGGCGGACAGCCGGTTGTCGAGGGCGTATTCGACGCCGGCGCCGAGCATCCAGCCCCAGCGCGTCTCCGAGCCGTGGCTGCTCTCGGTGTAGCTGGTCGGCTGCACGGTGCTGTCGGCATCCGCCCAGGCGGCACCGCCCTTGCCGTAGACGAGCACATTACCGGTGCCGTAGCCGAGACGCCCCGTCAGCAACCCGAAGGAGGAGATGTCGTCGATGCAGCGGAAACTGCTGGTGCGACCCGCGGTGGTGGCGCATTTCGCCGAGCCTTCGATGTCGGCGGCGCTGATCGAGGCTTCCACGCCAGCCACCCAATTGCCCGCCTGCACGTTGAAGCCGACCTGTCCGCCGCCGAACAGCCCCTGCGCGCTGGCGTCACCCTCGAAGATGCCGCCCTGCGAATAGGCTGCCAACGTGCCGGTAGCGGAGGTCCAGTCCTCGCGGGCCCAGGCGCCGCCGCCATGCCCGCCGACATAGAGACCGGACCAGTCCCGCGTCGGAGCGGACGGCTGCGCGACGGTGCCGGGAAGCGGCGCCGCGTCCGGGCGCCAGTTGATACCGAGCTTCACCACCTGCGCCGTCTGGTTGAGATCGGCATAGCCGGGCCCGTATTCGGTCTCGAACGACATGGTCCGCGAGCCGAAGTCCATGTAGTCGTATTCGGCCTTGGCCGAGAGCGAGGGTGTCAGCGCAAATTCGAGCCCCGCCCCTACCGTCCAGCCGGTCATGGTGGACGAACGGGTCAGCCCGCCTGGCAAGGCGGGAAAGGGGATAGTCAGATCGACATCAGCGAGTGCGAGCCCCGCCTTACCATAGGCGAGCACATTGCCGAAGGCATAGCCGAGGCGGCCGGTGAGCGTCCCCATCACGTCGGTGTCGGCCTGGCACTTCAGCAGCCAGTAGTCGAGACACCTTGTCGCCGAATGGAGCTGCCCGGCGGTGATGTCGAGCTCGGCACCGAGCACGACATTGCCGAACTGCCTATTATAGCCGATCTGGCCGCCGACCAGCGCGGCGCCGGCATTCCCCTCCACGGCGGCATTCTGATAGATGCGCTCATAGGGACCGAAGGCGCCACGCTCCCACTCGGTGGAGGCTTGCCCCATGCCGCCATGGACGCCGAGATAGAAGCCGGTCCATGAGGCCGCAGGCGCCGGGACGGCCGCCGCCGGTGCTGGAAGATCGGATGCGCAGGCGCTGGAAGCGATGAGCGTTGCGACCGCAGCCGGCAACCAGAACTTGAGGCACCCTGGCACGCGAAACTTCCCCTACACATCGGCGATTCGTATTTCCGAGCATAGGGTTACCGATAAATTCGTGTCCCGGCCAATCTGTACATGATGACCATATCGGCCGGGAGTGTTGCCGCAAAGTCGATAGGCGCCCTCTCTTCCGCTCGCTCGGGGTGGCGACGCAGGCGACGGTAACTTGGGATGGCACACGATCGAAACGCGCGGCAACGTCATTGGTCCGCGCGGCAGCCTCGGAGCCGGATCAGGCGCACCCGCCTCCCGGGCATCGCTAGCTCCTCTCGGCGGAGGGCGGACACGACGTTCGCGAACAACCATACGTCTCCGAAACCTCGCGTCGGGGGCCATCCCGGATGGAGAAGCGGATCGGGCGTCCGCTATCGAGGCGATCTCCCTAACGGTATGGAGTAAATTGCTCACAGAGCTGGCAGTATCCAATCGCGGGTCAGAGGCGCCAACGGGACATCCCCGGGGGCCGAGGGATCGATCCAGATGACTTCCTCGATCTCGGCATCGGGCAAGAGCTCGGCCGTGGTGTCGACGAGGAAGACGTCAGCCACGACGACGGCGCCGGGCTCATTCACCGCCGGGGCGGAAAAGCGCCCCAGCGGCACAGCCTCGTCATCGCCGAGCGACAGGCCGAGTTCCTCGCGAAGCTCGCGCTTCAGTGCGGCGAGAGCGGTCTCGCCGGGCTCGATCTTACCGCCAGGCTGGATGAAGGCCGAGGTTCCCCTCTTGCGCACGAGTGCCACATGACCATCCGCGCGACGAAGGACGCCGGCCGCGATATGTACGCGCGAACGCAATGCTTCCGCCAATTCCCTCTCCCCGAACGGGATCGCCCCGATCCAGATATTGTCTGAAGCTCAGAACGGAAAGGCGCGCTTGCCCATCTGGATGGTCACCCACTTCACCTCGGTGAGCTCCTCCAGCGAATAGCGCCCGCCCTCGCGGCCGAAGCCTGAGTTCTTGACGCCGCCGAAGGGGACATGCGGCTCGTCGGAGATGGTGGTGTCGTTGACATGCACCATGCCGGATTCGAGGCGCAGCGACAGGTCCATCGCCTTCTGCAGGTCGTTGGTGATCACCGCCGCGGCGAGGCCGTATTCGGTGTCGTTGGCGATGCGTAGCGCGTCCTCCTCGTCCTCGGCGCGGAACAGCGAGACGACGGGGCCGAAGCTTTCCTCGTGATAGATGCGCATTTCCGGCGTCACACCCGACAGCACGGTCGGCTGGTAGAACTGCCCCTCATGGGTGCCCCCCATCAGCACCGAGGCGCCCTTCTCGGTTGCATCAGCGAGCTGGCTGTCGATGAAGTCGCACTGGCGGGCGCGGATCAGCGGACCGATCACCGTCTCCGGGTCGCGCGGGTCGCCGACCTTGATGGTCGCGGTCTTCGCCCTGAACTTCTCGGCGAAGGCGTCGAACAGCGGCGCCTCGACGATCACCTTGGAATTGGCCATGCAGACCTGCCCCTGGTGCAGAAAGATGCCGAAGGCGGCCGCATCCACCGCATAGTCGAGATCGGCGTCCTTCAGCACGATGAGGGGGCTCTTGCCGCCCATTTCCAGCGTGAACTTCTTGAGGTGCCTGGCCGCCTCCACCGCGAGATGCCGGCCGGTGCGGGTCGAGCCGGTGAAGGTGATCAGCTTCACCCGCGGATCGGCGACAAGCAAATCGCCGACCTCGGCCGGCACGCCGGGCACGACGTTGAGCACGCCCGGCGGCAGGCCGGCCTCCTGGAAGATGTCGGCGATGAGCGCGCCCGACACCGGCGTCTCCTCGGAAGGTTTCAGGATGAAGGTGTTGCCGGTCGCCAGCGCGTAGACGATCTTCTTCATCGACAAGAGGAAGGGCGAGTTGAACGGCGCGATGCCGGCGACGACGCCGAGCGGCTTGCGCACCGAGATCGACAGCTGCCCCGGCATGGTCATCGGCATGGTCTCGCCCATGACGTGGCGGGCGTCGCCCGCCGCCGCGCGCAGGGCATCGACGACATATTCGATCTCCCACAGCGCCTTGGAGAACACCGAGCCGCATTCCTCGATCAGCATGTCGCGGATTTCCGGCGTGCGGCGCTGGATGACCTCGACGGTGCGCAGCAGCAGCACCTCGCGCTCGGACACTAGCGTCTTGCCCCAGCTCTGCGCCGCACGATGCGCGGACTCGATGGCGCGGGTCACCTCGGCGGCGCCGGCCTGCTGGGTGCGGGCGAACACCTCGCCGGTCGCCGGGTTGAGATCGTCGGCAAGCTGGTTGCGGGAGGAGCTTACCCACCCGCCGTCGATGAACAACTTGTAGTGCGGGATGCCGCCGACCAGATCGAAGGAAGCCGGATTCATGATGTCCTCGTGGAAGGTTTTGTTTTTCAATGGATTGAGCGCGAGCGGGAGGAGCGGCCGGCCGCTTCAGGTGTAGGTCGTGACGCCCAGGTGATCGCGCAGGTGCTTGCCGGAATACTCGGTACGGAAAATCCCACGGCGCTGGAGCTCCGGCACGACCAGCCGGGTGAACGCCTCCACGCCGGTGGGGAAATGCGTGGGTACGGCGAGGAAGCCGTCGCAGGCATCGGCGTCCAGCCATTCCTGCATTCTGTCGGCGACCGTCGCCGGGGCGCCGACCAGCTTCAGGTAGCTGCCCTCGGCGAAGAAACGCGCGGTCTGAAGGATCGACAGATTGTCGCGACGGGCGAGCGCGACGATGGCACCGCGATGCGACTTGCCGGCATTGGTGTCGGGCAGGTCGGGCAGCGGCCCATTAAGGTCGTATTTCCTGAAATCGAGCCCACCGGAATGCGGCATCAGGTGGCTGATGGCGAGGTCTTCGGGGATGAGCTCCCGCATCCTCGCGCGCAGCTCCTGCGCCTCTTCGTCCGTCGTCCCGACGATGGGCGTGGCGCCCACGAGGATCTTGATCTTGTCGGGATCGCGCCCGAACCGGACGGCGCGCTTGCGAAGGTCCTCTCGGAACGCCCGGCTTTCGGAGATCTCCGTTTGCAGCGTGAAGACCACGTCGGCGGTGCGCGCCGCCAACTCCCGCCCGGGTTCGGACGAGCCGGCCTGCAAGATCACCGGCCGCCCCTGCGGGCTCCGGCCCATGGTGAGCGGCCCGCGCACCCTGAAGAACTTCCCCTCATGCTGGAGGAAGTGCATCTTCGCGACGTCGAAATAGACGCCCTTCTCCTTGTCACGCAGGACCGCGCCGTCCTCCCAGGAATCCCATAGCCCGGTCACGACATCGATGAATTCGGAGGCTCGCTCATAGCGCGCGCCGTGCTCGACATGCGCATCCAGGCCGAAGTTCTGTGCTTCGTTCTCGTTGAACGAGGTGACGAGATTCCAGCCGGCGCGCCCGTTGCTGATGAAATCGATCGAGGCGAACCGCCGCGCCACATTATAGGGCTCGTTGAAGGTCGCGGTGGAGGTCGCGGCGAGCCCGAGATGCGTGGTGTGCATGGCAAGCGCCGGCAGCAGCATCATCGGATCGAAATGGATCGCGCGCGGATGCGCGGCGCCATAGGTGTCGCCGCGCAGGAGGTCGTTGGCGCGGGGTATGGCGGCCTGGTCCTCGAAGAAGATGGCGTCGAGCCTGGCTTCCTCCGCCAGTTTCGCGGCGCGAACATAGTGCTCGATGCCCACATCCAGCTCGGGGATCGCATCGGGCAGGCGCCATGCCCCCAGATGCTGTCCAGGAAACAGGAACAGGGCGAGGCGCATCATCTTGTTCTTCATAGAACACCCGGAATTCGGAAACGGAAGCCGTCAGACCACATCGCGGCGGGCTGCGGAGCTGGCGAGGGTCATGTGATGGAAGGTGAGGCGCCGGATCTCGACGCGGGAGGTTTCGATATGCTCGCGGATGCGCGCCTCCACGCCGGCGACATCGCTGGCACGCACCACGGCCAACAGGGCGGCATGCTCGTCGAACGTCGCGGCGATCCGCTCAGGACTGACGAAATCGAGGCGGCGGATGATACGGATGCGGTCGGTCAACTCGTCGAAGCTGCGCAGCATGGCCCGGTTGCCGAAAGCCGCGACCACCGCGCGATGGAACGCCTCGTCGCGCTCGGCGACCTCACGGCCGTCCGGCGGCCGCTGTCCGGCCGGCAGGTTCCAAAAGGCGGAGAGGCCCTCCAGCGCGGGGGCGGCAGGCTGCGATGCCGCCCGTCGCCAGACCAGCACCTCGAGTTCCACGCGGAAATCGTAGAGGTCCTCGTAATAGGCGAGGTCCAGCGGGCGCACCATCCACGCTGAATGCCCGCCGACATTGGCGACATATCCTTCATGCTCAAGGATATGCAGCGCAAGACGCAGCGGCGTGCGTGACACGTCGAGGGCGCCCGACAGTTCCTGCTCGGAATAACGCTGCCCGGGCGGCATGCGGAAGTCGAAGATCGCCTGCTTGAGGCGGCGATGAACATCCTCGGCCAGCGTGCGCGGCGCCGACAGGCCCTGCATCTCGTCGGAGGATCGACCATCGGAAACGGAGAAATCCAGCATTGAATTCACATCGGGATCCAGAACGAAGCGTGATCAATGGCCGGCGCTGTCGGCGCCGGTGGTGGGAAAGCCCAGCCGGCGGCTAGGCGGCCGGCATCGTGGCGGGGACGTCGTCGGGGAACTGGGTGTCGAGCCAGCCGTCGAACACCGCGGCGGCGGTCTGGCGCTGACGGGAGGTGTGCAGCCGCCCTTGCCGGCGCAGCCGCGCCACGTCGATTCCCTGCCCGCGCAGTTCGGCGGCGTGGCCGACATACCACTCCTCCAGCGCGCGCCCGTCGGCTTCGATGTGGAACTGCAAGGCCAGCGCGGCGGGGCCGTAGGAGAAGGCCTCGTTGTCGTCGCGCCCGCTGAAAGCGAGGCGGCGTGCACCCGACGGCAGGTCGAAGCGCTCGCGGCGCCAGTGGAGCACCGTCTCGCCGGGCTGCGACAGGGCGGCCAGGGGCGAGCGAAGACCCTCCGCCGTCAGGGAGATATCGCCCCACCCGATTCCGATCCCGTCGGCGCGATGCACCGCGGCGCCGAGTACGCGCGCCATCAGGCGTGCGCCGAGGCCGATGCCGAGCGTCGGCAACCCCAGTTCAAGGCGTCGCTCGATCAGGCGCATCTCGCGCGCAAGAAAGGGATAGGCATGCGCATCGCACAGATGGATCGGCCCGCCCAGCACGACCACGAGATCGGCCTCACGGACGGAGTAATGCGCCAAATGCTCCGTCGTCGCCTCGGAATAGGAGACCTGCCATCCGCGCGCATCGAGGAGCCCGGCGAGGCGCCCGAGATCTTCGAAGGCGACGTGACGCAGCGCGACCGCCGAGCGTGTTTTGGAGGACCAGACCTTCGACGCCATCTCGTTTCTCGTTATATCTTCATATATATAACGACTCGAGTTTCCGCAGAGCGCAAGCCGCTCGACTGCCCAAATATGCGCCTATGGTGCCAATGCTTTAGCCTCGGACGCGATGCCACCAGGCTTCGAGGACGGCGCGGTCGGGAGGCGCCACGGCGGCCATCTCGCCGGCGAACCGCTGCCAGGCCGCCCCATAGGTCGGGGCCACCGAGGTCAGGACGGGAATGTCCTGCTCGACCGCGCGGGCGAAGGCCGAGATGAGACCGCTCCTGTAGGCCTCCAGCTTGCCGAACTTAGCCAGCACCAACACCTCGCAGTCCCGCGTCAGGGCCTCGATGATGCTCTGGCAGACGTCGACGATTCCGGCGGGATCGAGATGGCAGGCCTCGGCCAGCGGACCGAGATTCTGCTCGATGTGGTGTTGGCGACCGCTGACGACATCTTTCAGGACATAGCCGGCACGGCTGCCGCTCGGCCCGATCACCTCGACGCAGCCGACGACCCGCCGCCCCTCGCCCAGGCGCCGCGCGACGAACGCCCCGAGTTCGTTCTGGATCACGTCACGCGAGGCTCCCTGGAGAGCAAGGATGGCGCTCATTGAATCTCGTCGACTTGCCGATGCGACACCCTGCCGCCTTGGGGGTATCATCTTCCTATATATCAATAGATATAGCTTTTTTCCTGCGATCGGGACAACCTGTCCGGGGTTCCGATGTGGTCGATGACGACCTTCTCGCGAGAGTGACGAGACGACAGTACCGATGCGGGAAGGCCTGGAAGCATCATGAGCGCCGCAACGGATGACGCCCGGGTGAGCGCCGTCGTGTCCCGCGTCCATCTGGACGACCATCGCCACGGACAGTTTCCGTCCTGGCATGCAGCCGTGACCCGGCTGATCGCCGGCCAGCCCGGCTTCCTCAGCGTCGAGATATTGCCGGCTCATGCGGAATCCGCGGAATGGCAGGTCGTCCAGCGCTTTGCCTCCCACGAGGCGCTGGCAAGTTGGCTCGCCCATGCCGAGCGTCGGGCGCTGTTCGCCGACTTCACGGCCACAGACGCGCGAGACGCAGGCGAGCCGTTCGAAGAGGCCGCGCCGGACTACCATGCGTTCGGCACCGTCACGGAGGTGATTACCACCGAAGTGGAGCCCGGCCGCGAAGGCGAGTTTCTCGCCTGGGCCGAGGCGGCGCAAACCGCGCAGGCGCGCTTTCCCGGCTATATGGGCACCTTCGTGCAGGCGCCGATTTTCGGCGATCCGCCTTTCTGGACAGCGCTGGTGCGCTTCCAGTCGCCGGCGCAGCTGGACGCATGGCTCATCTCGGCGGAACGCAAGGCCCTCACCGACGGTGCCGACCCGACCGTCTCGCACTGGTCGACCAGGCGGCTGGCGCCCGGCTTCGGCAGCTGGTTTGCCCCGGACGGCACCGGCACGGTGCCGCCTGCCTGGAAGCAGACCGCGCTGGTCCTGCTCGTGCTGTTCCCGGTCGTCATCCTCGAGATGATCTTCCTGAGCCCTCACCTCACCGGACTGCCGACCACCCTCGCCGTCTTCATCGGGAACGCGATCAGCGTGAGCCTGGTGTCGTGGCCCCTAGTCGGGATCGCCCGGTCCGCGCTGAAATGGTGGCTCACCCCTTCCGCCGCGCATCGGAGACAGGCGGAGATCGGCGGCGCGCTGCTGCTGATCGCTCTCTACGCCGCCGAGATCGGGCTGCTTTCCCTGCTGTTCTAGTCCGTGCCTGAAATCATGCTCCAAAGGGAAATGCGATGACCGACGACGACAAGAAATTCATGAGCCGGGCAATCGAACTGTCCGAGAAGACCTCGCTGATCGACAGCGCCGGCGGGGTGTTCGGTACCGTGATTGTGCGCGATGGCGAGATCATCGGCGAAGGCGCGAACCGGGTCGTTGCCGAGAACGATCCGACCTGGCACGGCGAGATCGAGGCGATCCGCAACGCCTGCAAGAAGGTTGGCAGCTTCAAGCTGAAGGGCGCCACGCTCTACACCAGCGCCGAACCCTGCCCGATGTGCATGGCGGCCAGCTACTGGGCGGGCATCGAGCGGGTCTTCTACGCTTCCACCAATGCCGATGCGCTCGAATACGGCGATTTCGACGACAGCATGATCTATGGCGAGCTGCGCAAGCCGATCGACCAGCGTTCGATCACCTGCGTGCAGATCCTCCAGGAGGAGGCGGTCGAGGTGTGGAAGAAATACAAGAACAAGTCCGACCGCGTCCCTTATTGAAGGCATCGAGACCCGGCCTCACCGGCACGACCGGCTCGCCCCGGCCGTGCCCCTGCCCCCGAGGCCGCATCGAGGGCCGTGTCGGGCGACCCGTCTCTCGATAACCGTGCCATTTCAGCTTGCTGGCGAACCTCCGATCTTTCGCAGTCGGCAGAAGCGTTATATTCAGATAGATACATCGACATGGAGGCAGCATGCCGGCGCCCGCGATCCTTCAACATCCCCTCGCTCCAACCCGGCGCGTCGCGGATCTGCTGCCGCGCTCCACATTCGAGGCGCCCGGCAATGTGGCGGCCGCCCCCGGCCGCCGGCGTCTATGGGATCTCGCTCCCGCGCTGCATTGTTCGGTCATCGGCACCTGCCTGACCACCACCGAGTTGCGACAGCTCTTCGTCAAGCTCGGCGTCGCGGATGCACGATCGGCCAGCGACCATTCCCTGCACAGCCGGGCAGTGAGCAGCTCCGGCACAGGCGAGTTCGCCGGCAAGATGCTGCACAAGGCGCTCGACAAGCGCAACGACAGCACCCTCAAGCGCTTCGCCAGCGCGAAGGGCACCGACGAGGTGCGCTCCCTCTGGAAGGATTGCCTTGAGCGCGGCGATATTCCCGGCGCCTATTGGGCGGTGCTCACCCATCCCGCCACCGACAAGCCGCTGCTGTCAGACGTCTTCGGCGACGTCCACATGCTGTCGCATCTGGTGGGCATGTCGAACCGGGCCGACATTGCCCGCCTTCGGCTGCTCGAGCGCAGTCTCGCCGAGCGCGACGAAAAGATCGCCCGGCAACAGGCGAGACTTCACGAAGCCGCGCAGGAGAAGGCCGAGCTGACGCGACGGCTGGAGGAGAGCGAGACCGAGCGGCGCGTCGCCCTCCGCGCCACGCCCTCCCCTTCACCCGAGCTGGCCAATGAGATCGAGCGGTTGCGCGAGCATGTCGGGGATGAACATGCGCACGCCGCGACGCTGCAGAGGAGAGTCGAGGAGCTGACGGCGGCTCTCGACGAGGCCCGTCAACATGCCCTTGCGCTGGAACAAGAAACCCGTGCGCAGGCGGAAACCATTGCGACGCTGGAAGCACTGGTGGAGATCCCGGAGGATGCCTCGCCCGACATCGATGTTGCCAGCCTGCGTGACCGGACCGTCCTATATGTCGGCGGACGACCGAAGCTTGTCGAGCAACTCCGGCAACAGGTTGAGCGCCGGGACGGTCGCTTCCTCGCTCACGATGGAGGACTCGAGGACAAATCGAGCCTTCTCCCCGGCCTCGTCAGCCAGGCCGACGCCGTCTATTTTCCCGTCGACTGCGTGAGCCACCGTGCCGTCGAACAGGTCAAACGGACCTGCCAGCAGACCGGCAAGCCGTTCTATGCATTGCGCAACGCCAGTCTTGCGAGCTTCCTGGGCGCGCTTGGCGCAGTATAATCGGTGACAAGACGAAGAAGCTCTCCGCAATCAGCGTCTCGATAGGGTTGACTGTTCGTACCAATCGATATCTTCCCGGCGTTTAGGTTGCCCCGCCAGCATGCATATGGGAGCGGAACACGATAATCCCGCTCATCCCAGGCGGACCTCTCCGTTGCTGCGTCGGTCGCAATCATCGACCGAGCAACCGGAGCGTCTGCGCATCTGCTTCGCCTGCGAAAAAGCGATCCAGCGCCCACTGAAACGGCGAACCTTCCTTGCCTGCGGCCACTATCGCAAACAACGTCATGGACGAGCGAAATTTCATGTCGTCGGGGGAGCCGAAGAGTGCGCGTGCCGAGCGCTCCTGGGTCTCGAGCGCCGCGGTGGTCGCGAGGCGCAATCGCTCGCCGAGGATGGGATCGGCAAGATAGGCTCGGGCCTCCTCGATCGATGAAATCCCGTAGAATTTGGCAGTCGGCGAGCGGCCGAGGCCGCGCAATTGCGGGAAGACGAACCACATCCAGTGCGAGCGCTTGCGGCCGGCACGCAGCTCGGCGACGGCCGTCTCGAAAATAGATTGCTGAGCCTCGGAGAAGCGCACCAGATTGAAAGGGTCCACGGCTTCCACTGCGTCCTCCCTCCCAATCGCACGGGACAATCCACGGCGGGTTCTGCTTATCGAATCTCACATTCGACGGGTTGGGCTCGGAAGGTTTCCCGAGCCGCTTTTCTCCGCGTAGACGCAGCCTTGTCGCGCCCGCGAACAGGGGCGCTTCCGCATAGCCCGCTACCGGATGGCCGGCGCTACCGCCATTCGTACCAGCAGCGAGTGCGCCGATGGCCCCAGCGATCCCGAACGCGACGGCAGACGCGGACGCGCCTGCGGCGCCGAGGCGGAGGGCGTCGAGGCGGCGGCGCGCGACGAGGCGGTGGCGGGCGCCCCTGCGTGGACTCTATGGCCGTTCCATCCGGGGCCGTTCCCACGGTCGCAGACGCCGTGTCGGGATCGACGGGTACGGCGTTCTTCAGCAGTCCCAAGACCGACGCTTCGGCCGAAGATACGGCGACGCCCGCCGCCGCCCCGGCGCCCGCGAGGCCAAGCAGTCCAAACAGAAACCCACGACGATCCATCATATGCTTCCCATGGCATCACGAGGCGAGGCTACCGCGCTTTGGGGCTGGAGAGAACGCCAGACCCGGACACCGTGCCCCGGCTCCATCAAGGGTGGATGCGGCAAGGGGGTCGGCATCAACGACATGGCGCAGATTCGGCCTCACACTGCGCCCGGCGTCACGCTGCGCAACGCTCGAACACCAAGAGAAACCTACCCGAAACAACTCGTAACGCCACGCCCGGCCGTGGCGCGGTAGGTTGGGTTCGACCTGATGACGGCGCAACCTCGTCAGATCATGGCCGGGCACTGTTTCACCCAGCACCGCGCAGTGCCCGGCCTCTCATTTCACGAACAACCTGTGTCCATCCCCCACCACAACCCTGGTCCCGGACCCAGGTCCAGATCGGGCGCCTTCGTAGCCGGCGCACCCGACCGCCCAAAGGAATACCGCCACCAAAAAACCATAAGCAGCGTTATTATGACGCAAGTTGGGGATTGGAGAGCCGCTATGCCGTTTGGATTAGGGTTTCTGGCCGCCGTGGTCGTCGGCTATGTGGTCAGTTTGGTCGTCTACGATCGCCGCCATAAGCACTAGACGCTTCCGCATGGGCCGCGTCCGCATGGCCGAGGGAGGATGCAGCCACCCCACATTGCCGCGCCATCGCGAACACGCCCTAACCTAGGACCTCGCGCGTGAACTATGCGCCAGTTCCTCCAGTAAGGGATGAGGGAAACAAGCCACGGAAGGGGGCTCCGCGTCGGCCCCTCTGTCGCTTCAGAACCGAATTTGCCAGCCCACCCGCTTCGGAGCGTCTGCTTCGGACACGGACGCGCTCGAAGCGGCTAACTATCGCCCAGGCCAGGTAGGGGGCCGAAACCTGCTTGCATCAGATCGAACGGTACCGCGTCAGCGTGCCGTGTCGTGGGCTCGTGAACGGTAAGACGATCACTCGACATACCGAGATGCCGAAGACCTTCACCTATTATCACGTCGAGCTCGAAGACCATTCGCTGATCCTCGCCGAAGGCGTGGCGGCGGAGACCTTTGTCGACAACGTCACCCGCCGCCGCTTCGACAACTGGCAGGAAGCTTCCGAGGCACCGGTCGCCGAGATGGACCTGCCACGGGTGAAATCCGCGCGGCAATTGCCGGCAGGTCTTCGTGCCCGGCTGGCTGGAAACGCCGCGGCGTAGACCAACCCGCCCCAGAAATGAAAAGCCCGGCGCGGAGATGGGCCGATAGGGCATCGGGCATTGATGCCGAGATGGTCGCGCAGCCGTTTACAGAACGTGCGCCATTCCCAGAGTCCGACGGAAGGTTTTCGTGCAGCGCGCACGCCATCAGCTCCAGACCCATGAGATTTTGGATCATCTCCGCGAGAAGGAAGACGTCTCGCCCGGAAATCCGGCTGGTTCGCGATGTGGCGACGAAGGTGGCACGTGACAGGCCGCGGCGCCTCGCCTTGCCGGATGTCCAGCCACAGTGCCATCCACCGCTGACAGAAAGCGGAGTGGGGATCTCACTTGCCAGCGAACCGTCCCTCCCCCTAGGTTCGGACAAACAGAAACACGACGGGAGGTAGCTCGGTGGAACCGGCTGAGCGACTGCGGGAGTCCGCAGTAACGAGCTCGGAGTTTGGCTCGGCTTTGCGACAGGCCTCGATCCTCGTTGTCGATGACGAGCCGGGCATTCGCAACTTCCTCCTGCGCATTCTCGGCCCGCGCAGCCATCTCGTCGACGAGGCCAGTGACGCCCAGCAGGCCTCGCGAAAGATGGACGAGCGACATTACGACGTGGTGATCGTCGACAATGTGATGCCGGGCAAGACCGGCATCCAGTGGCTGGCCGAGCAACGCGCGATCGGTTTCTATTCCGATGCCATCCTGATTACGGCCTACGCCGACCTCGAGACGGCCATCGAGGCTCTGCGTGTCGGTGCATCGGACTTCGTCCTCAAGCCTTTCCGCTCCAACCAGATTCTTAACGCCGTCGCACGCTGTCTCGACCGGCAGTCGCTGCGGCGCGAGAATTCGGTACTGCGGCAGGAACTGCGCGCCAACGGTGAGGGCGTCGGCCAACACAAGCTCATTGGCGGCTCGGCCGCCATATCCGCCGTGCGCGAAACGATTTCCCGCGTCGCCCCGCTCCCGTCATCGGTTCTGCTCGTCGGCGAATCCGGGACGGGCAAGGAGGTGGCGGCTCGCGTCCTTCACGCCATGTCCAACCGGGCGGACAAGGCTTTCGTCCCGGTGAACTGTGCGGCGATTCCGCCGGAGATGATCGAGAGCGAGTTGTTCGGCCACCTGAAGGGGTCGTTCACCGGAGCCGCCGCCGCCCGCGACGGACTGTTCGCGCATGCAAGCGGCGGCACCCTGTTTCTCGACGAAATCGGAGAGCTCCCCGCCGCGATGCAGAGCAAGCTGCTGCGTGTACTGGAGGATCGCCGCGTCCGGCCGGTGGGAGCCGAGCGGGAAATTCCGGTCGACGTGCGCCTCGTCTTCGCAACCAATCGCGACCTTGAACAGGACGTGCAGGCCGGTCGCTTCCGCGCGGATCTCTACTACCGCATCAACGTCATGCAGGTCCGGCTGCCGCCCCTGCGCGAGCGCCGCGAGGATATCGAGGAACTCGCCGTTCTGTTCGTGAAGACCCTGTCGCGCCAGCTCGGCGTACCCGCCATCCTGCTCGACACCGCAGCCCGCGAGGCGCTCCGGCGCTACCGCTGGCCGGGGAACATCCGTGAGCTGCGCAACGTCATCGAGCGCTCGCTCATTCTCGGTCGCTTCGCCAACGACCTGCCCCAGCTTGGGGAGCCATCGTCCGACCGCGAGGATGGACTGCTGGAGGACGTGGAACGTCGCCACATCCTCGCCGTGCTGGAGCAGACCGGCTTCGATCGCGCGGAGACCGCCCGCCGGCTGGGCGTGTCGCGCAAGACCATCGACCGCAAATGCGCGCAGTGGAATGTCGAGGCAAGCTGACTCCGCCGGTCGGCCGCGACGCGCCGTTCCGGTCAGGATCCGCCTGCTCGCGATTGCGCTGCTCCCGACCCTCGTCGTCGTGCCCCTGCTGCTCGCCGCGACCATGGTCCGCTGGAATGAAAAATTCGATGCCCTGCTGCAGTCCAAGGTGCATGGCGACCTCACCATCGCCCACCAATATTTCGCGCGCATTCTCGAAACGACCGGCGATCATCTGCAGTCCCTTGGCCTGTCGGCCCTGTTCCAGCGCCAGCTCGGCGACGCGCAAAAGACGGAACTGACCACCCTGCTGGAAGAGCGACGGGAGGCATTGGGATTCGATTTCCTCTATCTCCTCGATGCCGACCGCCGCCTTGTGGCGTCGGCACGCCCCATCGCCGCAGGCGACACCGGCACGGCTGGCCCGGTGCTCGATGCCGCGCTGGCCGGAGGCACGCGCACATCAGTGGACCTGTTCACCTCGCAGCAGTTGGAGGCGATCTCGCCGGAACTGGCGGCCCGGGCGCGCATCGAACTGGTACCTACGCCCAACGCGGCAGCCAGCGACCGCCGCGAAGAAACACAGGGCCTCGTCGTGCACGCCGCCGCCGCCGTGCCGTGGCCCGACGGGAGGACCGGCGCCCTCGTCGCCGGCATCCTCCTCAATCAGAACCTGGTCTTCATCGACACCATCAACGATCTCGTCTACCGCGAGAACAGCCTGCCGGACGGCAGCGTCGGCACGGCGACGCTGTTCCTCGACGATGTGCGCATCAGCACCAATGTCCGCCTGTTCGAGGGAAAGCGGGCGCTGGGCACGCGGGTCTCGAAGGCGGTTCGCGAAGCGGTGCTCGACCAAGGCAAGGTCTGGCTCGGCAGCGCCTTCGTCGTCGACGACTGGTACATGTCGGCCTATGAGCCGATTTCCGACAGCCATGGCGCGCGGGTCGGCATGCTCTATGTCGGCTTTCTCGAACGGCCCTTCACCCGCTCGAAGCAGATCACGCTGATCGCCGTCGCCTTGGCCTTCCTGGCCGTCGCGGGGGCGAGCGTGCCGATCTTCCTGCGTTGGGCCGGCTCGGTGTTCAAGCCCTTGGAGCGCATGGACGAGACGATCGCGCGTGTCGAGGCCGGCGAACGCGATGCTCGCACGGCACTTGCCTATACCGATGACGAACTCGGCCGGGTCGCGCGCAATCTCGACCGGTTGCTCGGCCAGCTGGCCGAACGCGAGCGCGAGCTCGTCGGCTGGAACGAAACCCTCAACCGCAAGGTCGACGAGCGGACCCGCGCGCTCGAACTCGCCAATCGGGAGATCGAAGCGACCACCCGGCAGCTGATCATGTCGGAGAAGCTGGCCGCGGTCGGCGAAATCACCGCCGGTGTCGCCCACGAGATCAACAACCCCATTGCGGTCATCCAGGGCAATCTCGATGTTCTGCGGGAGCTGGTCGGGCGCAGTGGCGAGGGACGCACCGAATTCCGGCTGATCGACGAACAGATCATGCGGGTCAGCGAGATCGTCGGGCGCCTGCTGCAATTCGCTCGCCCGGAGGAATATGCCGGGGCGGCGGATCGCCACGGCCCGGCCGAGGTGATCGCCGACTGCCTGCCGCTGGTGCGCCATCTTCTCGACCGCAGCGCCGTCACCGTCAGGTGCGAGGATCGGGCGTCGCGCCTCGTCCTGATGAACCGCACCGAACTCCAGCAGGTGCTGGTCAATCTCATCGTCAACGCCATCCACGCCATGCCCGATGGTGGCGAGCTGACGCTGCGCGCCTACGACATGGAGCGAGAGGACCGCGAGGGGATCGGTATCGATGTCGAAGATACCGGAACCGGCATGACGGCCGAGGTCATGGCACGGATCTTCGATCCCTTCTTCACCACCAAGGCCGGGCGGGGCAATGGCCTCGGGCTGTCGATCACCCGCAAGCTGGTGACCAGGCAGGGCGGCGAGATCGCCGTCCGCAGCATTCCGGGCGAAGGAACGACCTTCACGGTGTTCCTGCCAGAGGCGAGCTAGCCTGACGGATTGCCACGAAGGCAGGCCGACCCGGGACGGACAATATGTCCCGAGGCCGGGACATATTGTCCGTCTCGACCTCGGCTCCGACTATTTATTCATTGAAAAATAACGACTTTTTCCTCTGGCACGCTGGTTGCTGAACTTTTGTCGCCAACCAAAAACATGTGCTGCGCCGAAGAGGAAATCGCCATGACGGCCACATTCGACACCCTTCCAAACGCCTCGGAGAGGCCAGGCCTGCTTGAGCGCGAACGCATCGTCGCCCGCGCCGGCTTCAATCGCTGGCTGCTACCTCCGGCGGCCCTGGCGATCCACCTGTGCATCGGCATGGCCTATGGCTTCAGCGTCTTCTGGCTGCCGCTGACCCGTGCGGTCGGCATCGACCAGCCGGTGGCGTGTTCCGACATGTCCTTGGCCACGGCACTCTTCACGACGAGCTGCGACTGGCGCGTCTCGGATCTCGGCTGGATCTACACCCTGTTCTTTGTACTGCTCGGATCCTCGGCGGCCTTGTGGGGCGGCTGGCTGGAGAAGGCGGGGCCACGCAAGGCGGGCGTCGTCGCGGCCTTCTGTTGGAGCGGGGGCATCGCCATCGCCGCACTGGGGGTCGCCATCCATCAGCTCTGGCTGATGTGGCTCGGTGCCGGCGTCATCGGAGGCATCGGCCTCGGGCTCGGCTACATTTCCCCGGTATCGACGCTGATCAAGTGGTTTCCGGATCGCCGGGGCATGGCGACCGGCATGGCGATCATGGGTTTCGGTGGCGGCGCCATGGTGGGCGCGCCGATCGCCGATGTGCTGATGAACACCTTCAAGGGCCCGCATTCGGTCGGCGTCTGGCAGACATTCCTCGTCATGGCCGCCATCTATATCGTGTTCATGCTGGCCGGAGCCTTCGGCTACCGGGTGCCGCCGAATGGCTGGCGCCCGGATGGCTGGACGCCGCCCGCGGCAAAATCGAAGATGATCGCCGCGCACAGCGTGCATCTGCGCGACGCTCACAAGACACCGCAATTCTGGCTGATCTGGCTGGTGCTCTGCCTCAACGTCTCGGCGGGCATCGGTGTCATCGGCATGGCCTCGCCGATGCTGCAGGAGATCTTCGGCGGCCGCCTCATCGGGCACCCCGAGCTTTCCTTCGCCGATCTCGACACCGCCCAGAAGGCCTCCATCGCCGCGATCGCGGCAGGGTTCGCCGGGCTGCTGTCGCTGTTCAATATCGGCGGCCGGTTCTTCTGGGCATCGGCCTCCGACCGGATCGGACGCAAGACCACCTTCTATATCTTCTTCCTGGTCGGCATCCTGCTCTATCTGAGCGCGCCGACGGCGGCGCATTCCGGCAATCAGGTGCTGTTCGTCGCCATTCTGTGCGTGATCATCTCCATGTATGGCGGTGGCTTCGCGACAGTGCCGGCCTATCTGGCCGATATCTTCGGCACCCAGTTCGTCGGTGCCATCCATGGACGGCTGCTGACCGCCTGGGCGACGGCCGGCATCGTCGGCCCTGTGGTGGTCAACTACATTCGCGAGTTCCAGATCGCCGCCGGCGTGCCCCGCGATCAGGTCTATGATTTCACCATGTACATATTGGCCGGGATGCTCGCACTCGGGTTGGTCGCCAACACCTTGGTGCGGCCGGTGGCGGCGCGCTGGTATATGAGCGACGCCGAGTTGAAGGCGCTGCAAGCCAGGTCCGCCACATCGGAGGCGGCAGCCGGCGGATCCTTCGGCATCGGGCGCGGCGGCCTCGACCTCAATGCGGTTCTCGCCTGGACGGCGGTCGGTGTACCGCTGCTGGTCGGCGTATGGATCACACTGCAGAAGACCGCTGCGCTGTTCTGAGCGACGCGAGCGAGGCGGCGGCATTTGATCGCCGCCTCGCCTGCAAGGTCGGGAGCGCGTTCGGCGAAGCACGCCGCCGAGAGAGCCCGCGCAGAGCGGCGCCCAATGCCGCCATCCCAGGGGCTCGAAACAAGCGCCCAAACGGGCATCCGGATGGCCGCAAATTATTGGCGACCGGGGTGTGCGTGCCGGTTTTCACGTCGCAAATGTCGAAGCGGCCTGCCCTCGGCCGCTCGCGCGCCGGCCGGAAGCGGGCGCGCCGCGTTTCAACCTTTGCCGAATTGTGCTACGCAGCGGCGTGGAATGGCGAGCAATACAGCGATGGATGGGCGGAAGGCCTCTTGCGGTCGCGGCGATCGCGCTGGCGGGATCGGTCGTCTATAGCCCATTTTCCGGCGTCTCGCGGGTATGGGCTGCGGACCAGCCCAAGCCGGCATCATCGCCTCATGCGCCCTCGGCGGAGCCATCCGCATCCCCGTCTCAGCTCGTCTGGCCGTCTTTCAATGGGACCATGCCGGTCGTGCTTCTGACGCCTGTCGCGCGCAACTCCGCTGGTCTTGTTGCGCCCTCCTATGCCGTATGGCTGACCGATCCGCCGCACGGGGCCCCGCTCGGCGGGAGGTTCGTTGCCCGTGGGCAGGCGATCGTCGAGGTCGCGGTCTTCCAGCGGGAGATCCCGGCCCCGCCACCGGCGCCCCCAGCCGGCGCATCGACCGCTTCCGCCGCGATCTCTTCCGCCCTGTCGGCTCCCGCCTCGGTCGCGTCAGCCGTCCCCCTGCCGCCGAAGCTCCTCGCCGAGATGCCCAGGATCGTGATGGCGTCGCTGGTGCCCCTGCCGCCCAAGCGCCTCAGCGCACCGATGTCGTACGCTCCGCAGACGGGAGCGGCGCCCGAGGAGACCGCGCCGGCGGAGACGACGTCGTTGCGCGACGACGCCGCCAGCGAGGACCCGAACGCTCCCACCGAGGATGCCGCGCGGCCCATCGACGACGCTCCCGAGCCCGTCACCGGCCGGGCCACCTCTGACCGCGCGCCTCCGCGCATCGAGGCGCTGATCGTGCGCTATGCCGAGCGCTTCGATGTCCCTGCGCGGCTGGTGCGACGCGTGGCCTGGCGTGAGAGCAATTTCGACCAAAGCAAGCGCCACGGCCCCTATTGGGGCTTGATGCAGATCCGCGTCGATACCGCGCGGGCTCTCGGCTTCCGTGGCGCGCCGAGGGACCTTCTCGACGCCGACGTCAACATGGCCTACGCGGTGGCCTATCTTGCCAACGCTTACCGGGTCGCCGGCCGCGACGAGAAACGGGCGGTGGTGCTCTATGCCAGTGGCTATTATTACGAGGCCAAGCGCAAAGGCATGCTCAATTCGCTGATCCGGACAGCTTCGGCCGAGCAATAGCCCGCCGGAGCGCCGCATCGTCCAGCGACGGGGAACGCGTCGGCGTCCCATGACTGTCGCCGTGATCGCTTGCGACCTTCCAAAAGCTGATTTCCGACAACGCTACCGGCCGCGACGTCGCGGCTCGTTTCGTCGCGATGGTCCACGCGGACTGAAGCCGAGCGCGGCGCGTTGCGACCTGCGTCCGGCCTGTCCGATGGCGACCGCTGACGCCGTCTTCGTCGCTGCGGGCCGCGAGGGCCGAGGATAAACCGGAAGAAGGGTGCACAGGACGGGGGCATGAACCGGGCCGACACGACAATATCGGCCAGTACCGGTCGCCCCATCAAGCCGGCCCCTTGGGCGCGCCGGCCGCGCCGTTTCCGGTCATCGACCAATCCTCAGCGCGCCATTGCGAGGGCGTGACGCCCGTCCAACGCTGGAAGGCGTGGTCGAAAGAGCTGAGGGAAGAATAGGAGAGCACTTCCGCGATGCGGCCGATAGGCAGCCGCGTCAGGACGAGAAGCTCGCGCGCCACGGTGAAGCGCACCTCGTCCTTGATGGCCTCGAAGCTGGTGCCGGCGCGGGCGAGGTGACGGGCCAGCGTGCGCGCCCCGACACCGATCTCCGCCGCCACCGCCTCGCGATCGGCCTCCCCGAGCATCAGCCGAGGCCGCAGGGTGTGGCGCACCTGGGCCGGGATATCGTCGAGATCGCCGCGAAGCACTTTCTGGATAGCGGTCCGGAGCTGCAACCGACGAACGGGATCGGCACCGGGCAAGGGCAGCGCCATGTCGCGCGCCGACAGCACGATGCCGGTCTGTTCCTGATCGAACGCCACCGTCGTCTTCAGCGTGCTGCGGTAGAGCGCCGGGTTCGCCGGCGGGCCGACGCATTCCAGCACCCGCAAGGGCTGGGCGCGCCCGCTCGTCAGCGCCCGTGCCATGTTGCAGCCGATGGCGACGACCAGATCATGCACGTGCCGGCTGGGGTCGGTACCGGCGTCATAAAGGCCGTAGCCGACGAAATAGTCGTCGCCAGCCCGCTGGAGATAGACGACCGCGCCGCGCGAATAGCCGATCTGCAGGCTGACATAATCGCGGAAGGCCTCGCCCAGCGTCGGCGCGCAGGCCATCATCTCGCCGATCGGGCCGAGGGCGCGGTGATCGTTTCGCGCCCCGAGCAGCAGTCCCAGATGCGGACAGCGCGCCAGCATGGCGGCACGCTCGATCAGCCCGACAATGGAGGGAAATGGAAAGCGGGCGTCGGGGACGAGTTCGCCGGGAGCGATGCCCGAGCCGGCAAAGGCCTCTTCTGGTTCGACCCCCAGCTCGCAGAGCAGGCCGGGAAGCGCGGCTACCGGGCCGACGCGTTGGGACGGGATATTGTTCAAAATTGATGGTTCCTGTCCCCAAAAGGCAAGCGACGACGATGTCCTTAAGTTATCCCTTCGCCATCCTGCAAGGTCGTTCGTCCGTCATGACGGTGAAAGTACAGTCGATGCACGAGTTGCACCCCAGCTCACCAGGTCATCCATCGGGGGGCCGAGTGCCGACGCCTGACCTTCCGACCCGAATTCTGCCCTCCGCCTGCTGAACGCCCTCCGTTGAAACACTGTCGATGACGCCAGCAAAATCACGCAAGGTCAATCGACGGGCTCGCGGGGCGCCGCCGGTCGACCGGAACAATCCGGCTTTCGCCAAATGCCATCAAGGAAGCATGTCATGAGTATTTCGCGCCGAGCCCTGTTCCTGGGAACGACTGCCTTGGCCGCCGCCGTCTCGGCGCGTGGTGCGCTTGCCTGGGACGGCCCCATCCTTGACCTCGTCGAAGGAGCGGAAGGCTTCGACGTCGCGTCGGATGCCTATGTCTACGGCTACCCGCTGGTCACGATGGAGATGACACGCCGGGTGATGACCAATGTCGCGCAGGCGGAAGGCACCCGCGCGCCGATGGGCACGCTGATCAAGCTGCGCGCCTATCCCGACGCCTCGTTCCGCGACGTGACCGCCCCGAACGCCGATACGCTCTACACCACCGCCTTCTTCGATGTCGGCGACGAGCCCTGGGTGGTCAGCGTGCCCGACATGAAGGGCCGCTACTTCCTTCTGCCGTTCCTGGACGGCTGGACCGACGTGTTCCAGGTGCCGGGCTCCCGCACCACCGGCACCGGCGCGCAGACCTATCTCGTCACCGGCCCCGGCTGGTCCGGCAAGGTGCCGGACGGCATGGTGCAGCTGAAGTCGCCCACCAGCATGGTCTGGATGCTCGGCCGCATCTACTGCACCGGCACGCCGGAGGACTACGCCGCCGTCCACGCCCTGCAGGACCAGTTCAAGCTGTTCCCGCTGAGCGCGCTCGGCAAGGACTACACGCCGCCCGCCGGCAAGGTCGATGCCGACATCGACATGAAGACCCCGGTGCGCGACCAGGTGAACGCGCTGAGCGCGGCGGAATACTTCACCCTGCTGGCGCAGTTGCTCAAGAGCAACCCGCCCTCGGCCAAGGATGCGCCGGCGCTTGAACGGTTCAAGCAGATCGGCCTCGTGCCCGGCCAGGACTTCGATGCCAAGGCGATCGATGCGCGCTGGGCGAAACGGCTGCCGCAGCTCTCCTTCGACCGCATCATGCTGCACTTCAAGTTCAGCGGCGGCGACGTCGAGCACATCAATGGCTGGGGCTACACCACCAAGACCGGGCTCTATGGCACCGACTATCTCCAGCGCGCGCTGATCACCGCCATCGGCCTCGGCGCCAACCGTCCGCAGGACGCGGTCTACCCCACCTCGCTGAAGGACAAGGACGGCCGCGAATATAGAGGCGCGAACAAGTACGAACTGCGCTTCGCGGCCGGCCAGCTGCCGCCGGTGAAGGGCTTCTGGTCGCTGACCATGTACGACGCCGGCATGTTCTTCGTCGCCAACCCGATCGACCGCTATTCGATGAGCATGCGGGCCAATCCCAAGCTCGAGGCGGACGGTTCGCTGGTGATCTACGTCCAGAACGAGAGCCCCGGTGCCGGCAAGGAGGCCAATTGGCTGCCGGCGCCGAAGGATCGGTTCAACCTGATGCTGCGCCTGTACTGGCCGGACGAGAACACGCCCTCGATCCTCGACGGTTCCTGGGTCATTCCCGCCGTCACCAAGGCTGGCTGATCCACCGGCTCCCCGGCGCATCTCGGTGCGCCGGTCCTCTCGACAGAAGCCATCGTTGGCGAGGTCGGCGGCACTGGGGGCGAGCAGCGGCACTCTCGTGCTCGCCCGCGCGCTCGCCTATCTTGAGCTACGCTCTTCCAATGGCAAACGGCGCCGCGATCGAGGCCGGCGCGACACATACCGTCGGCGATAACGCCTCACCCGGGCTCCCATGTGGAAGAGCGGCGGCATAAGCTGGGATGAGCACAGGATCCGGCCATGGCGAGCCCTCCCACGGAGGACCGCTGGAAGCACGATGGCGTCCGCGCCATCGAGGAACCGCCCGGCTCGACGACGATACCGTCCAGGCGCTGGGCATGTGCCTCAACCATGCCCACGCCGGCGCGGAGAAGGGACCGGGACGGTGACTATCCAACCCGAGCCGGAGCCGGCACGCACCGCCACGGCAAACCGAAGAGCCGGATCTATGAGGTGCGCGGCCGCGCCCGCATGCGCTGGCGCGACCGGCTGGATATGTTCACCAAGGCGGAACCGGGCGACGTCCTCGTCGTGCCGCCCTATGTCCCGCATCAGGAAATCGACGCCGGCCCGAACGAATCGCCGGAAGGCGTGCTGTCCGGATTTCCGCTAGCGGCCTGAGGGGAAGCCCCAATCGGTCACGATGGCCTTGCTTGCCTTGCTTTGCGCAGCGCCGTCCGATTCCCAGCCCGCCCAATAAGGTTCGGCACCCGCAGCCTTCACATATTGATACGCGTCGGTGCCCGGCTGCAACGGATTGCTCTGGCCGAAAGCGTCATACGCCTTGGCCCCATCGGTCGCCATGTAGGCGGCGAGCAGGATGGCGGCATTCGGCGATTTACCGCCCTTCATGACCGCCAGCGCCTCTCCCACCTGGAAGGGGAACAGCTTGGGCACGACGACGCCGAGCGGCGCATTGGGATCACTTCGCAGGATGGTCTTGATCGCATGGTATTGGATACCGCAGAGCATGGAATATTCGCCCGCGGCGAGCAATGAAACGGCAGAATTTGTGGTCGACAGCCAGACGGGATCGTTCGCCTTCAGGGCCTTTTGATAGGCGTCGCCCTTTTCGGGACCCCATTTGATATATTGCTGAACAAAGGCGAGCGGACGGGAATAGACACCAACCTTTCCTTTCCACTTGGGATCGGCGCAATCTTCCCAATCCTTCGGCGCATCGGCCTTCTGGACCAGCTTCGTATTATAGGCGAGGACGAATTGGTTCATGCCGGTGCCGAGGAAATAGCCCTTCGGACTGATCACCGTGGGAGCGATCTCGGGAAAGAGCTTGGCCCATTCCACCGGCACGATCGTCCCGGAATTGATGAACTTGTCGCGAAGCTCACCCGAGACATTGACGAGGTCGGTGGCGACATGGCCAGACAGGGCCTCGTTGAGGATGCGCTCGCGATCGTCGAGACCGCTGACGAACTCGAGCTCGAAGTCGAGTCCATACTTTTTCTTGAACTCGCGCTTGGTGTCGTCGACGATCTCGCCGCGCCAGGTCGTCGCGATGTGAAGCGGCGGCTCCTTCTTGGCCAGCGCGATGATTTCCTCGACGGTCTCGCCAATCTTCGCCTGACTGCCCGAGACAGAGCCCACGAGCGCGACAAGCGCCACCAGGCACGACAAGGCACCGGTTTTCGCGGCACACGAAATTTCCATTGGTTTCTCCCTAGGATGTCCGGACATCGGCTTCCACAGACACATGGGCACGATGCCGCCTTGACCGGCGCTCGCTCAGAAGCGATGGATTTGGCGCAGCCGGTGGCCTTTTCTTGATAATATTCTCGTATATGATTTAAACGAACGTGTAAATCATGAAATGTCTGGACCTCACCGGAAGCGCCTTGAAGCAAGCAGCTTCCTCGACGCTGCCATGAGCGCGAAGCCGCGCACCTCTCGGGCCCCGCAGCGCGAACTCATTGACCAGAGTGGCGAGAGCGGGTTAGTATTATTCATACGTTTGTTTCAAGAGATTGATGGATGGCAACGGTCCGCAAGCAGGCAAGCACCCCCGGCGCGGCGACACGCGAACGGATACTCGATGCGGCGCGCGACCTGTTCGCCGAGCACGGCGTGCAGGCGGTGAGCCTTCGCGAGCTGACCAGCCATGCCGGGGTCAATCTCGCGGCGATCCACTATCATTTCGGCTCGAAGGAAGCCTTGCTCGCCGAGCTGTTTTCCCGGAGCTCGCAGCCGATCGTCCAGTGGCGCCTGGAACTCCTCGCCAAGGTCCGCCGCGAGCCCGACGGCCGCCCCGTCCTGGAAGACGTGCTCGAGGCCTTTCTGCGCCCCGCGCTTTCCTCCGGACGGCGGCAGAATGCCACCTTCGTGCGACTGCGGGCCCGCCTCGCACTGGAGCGGAACGAGGCGACACGGCGGATACTGCGCGACACGTTCGACGAGTCCAGCCAGGAAGTGATCGCGGCCATCGCCGAGGCCCTGCCCGACTTGCCGGAACTCGAACTCTACTGGCGGTTCCATTTCTTGATCGGCTCGATGTTCTACACGATGGCGGATTCCGGCCGCATCCAGTCCCTGTCCGGCGGCAAATGCGATCCGGGTAATGTCGAGGAAGTGCTCGCCCGGCTCGTGCCGATCTTCGCCAATGTGTTTCGCGAAGGGTGCAACGCGGCGCCGGTTGCCGCGCCGTCGCCGCTGCGGGAGCCCACGGTCGAAACCAACGCGGCGGGAGAGCCGAGCCCGGCCAAGCCGCGCAAGGCCAAGTTGAACGAGGCCAAATCGGGCGCAGCCAAGTCGAGCGCTGCCAAGCCGAGCAAGACCCGACGTCCGGCCCGCACCTCCTAGCGCGCTTCCCCGGCCAGGACCGCCCCTTCCCGCCGACGCGAAGCGGGGCGCCGGCGGGATCCATGCCCGGCGCCTGCCCGGCGACATCCTTCAGGCGAGAGACACCACGTCGCGCGTCCGGGCGGCTTCCTCGATCGCGGCGGTCAGCCGAAGCGTCGTGCGCGCCTGCTCCGCCGTCGAATGCGGGCACGGGGAACCGGTGGCCAGGTGATCGAGCCAGGAGCGCGTCTCCTCGCCCAGCGGCCCCCAGAAGCCTCCGAGCGCCTTGTTGCCCGAGGCGTTGCTAATCATCAGGCCATGCTCCATCTTGTGGCCGACATAGCCGTGGGTGACGCCCTCCTCGCTATGGATGATGTTCTCCTGGTGATCCTGGTCGAAGAACGCCACGCCCTTGTCACCGAGAATCTCGACCCGAACCAGCCGGCCATGGGTGGGGTAGTTGGCCGGCAGCGCATAGCCGACGCCGAAATTGATGATCGCCCCATTGGCGTAGGTGACGATCGCCCAGGTGGATTCGTCGGCGTCGTAGCCGAGCGCGCGATAGGCGACGCCATGCGCGCGCGCGATGACCTCGACCGGCTGGGTATCTTCCATGTACCAGCCGAACAGGTCGACCAGGTAGGTCAGCGCATCCTTGACGAAGGTCGCGTCGGCCGAGCGCTTGATGATCTCGATGCCGTGCGCCTTGGTGTTGTAGAGCCGGCTGGTACCGGAGACGATCTGCCCGAGCTTGCCGTCCAGCACATGCTGCTTGCCCACGAGATAGCTGCGGTTGAACCGCAGGCTGTAGGCGACGTGCAGGCTCGCTCCGTTGTGCCGCGAGGCGGCGATCATCCGGTCGGCATCCGCCACCGTGAGCGCGATGGGCTTCTCGACGAGAACCGGCTTGCCGAGTTCCAGCGCCTGGATGGCGGGGATGGCGTGCTCCGGTTCGCTGGTCGAGACGATCACGGCGTTCACCCGCTCATCTCGGATGATGTCGTGATTGTCCGTCGAAGCCCGGTCCGCGCCAGTGCCGTCGCACACGGCCCGGGCGCGCTCCTCCTTGATGTCCGACACGGCGACATAGCCGACGGCCGGATGAGCCACCGCCATTCCTGCCCGCAGCGCGCCCATGCGCCCCGCCCCGACAATGGCCACGCCCAGTTGGTTTCGACGCATGGCGGCTCCTCCCGAACCAAAAATGAGTTATTCGTTTGAAATATTCGTTGCAAACGAACGAATGATCGATCTATATCCGTCCCATGCGGTGACCGCAAGCTGAGATCCGGCATCAGATCGGAAGGGCACCGCCACCCCGGAAACGCATGGAGAAGCCCGGCCAATGGCAAAGCTGACAGGCGCACAGGCCCTCGCGCAGATGCTGGACGGATACGGCATCACCCACATTTTCATGGTGCCGGCCATCCTGCGCCGGACCATGGCCGAGCTCGAATCCCGTACCTCCATCAAGCGGCTGCACGTTCATGGCGAGGCCTCGGCGGCCTACATGGCGGATGGCTATGCGCGCGCGGCGCGCCGGCCCGCCATCTGCATGGCGCAGGTCATCGGTGCGCATAACCTCGCTGCCGGGCTGCGCGATGCCTATCTCGCTCATGCCCCGGTCATCGCGATGACCGGCGGGCGGGATGCGGCGACCAAGTTTCGCAAGGTGTATCAGGAGGTCGACGACATCCCCTCCTTCGAATCCGTCACCAAGCTCAACGCCACCATCGACGATGCCCGGCGCATTCCCGATATGCTGCGGCAAGCTTTCCGCGCCGCAGTCAGCGGCACGCCGGGGCCGGTTCATCTGCAATTTCGCGGCAATGAAGGCCAGGTGGATCAGGAGGAACTCGACGCGGATCTCTATGTGGAGCCGGAATTCGCGGCCGTTCCGCCGTTCCGCCCGCGTCCCGATCCGCAAGCCGTGAAGCAGGCCCTGCAGGCCCTGCAGGCCGCCGAGCGGCCGGTGATCGTGGCCGGCGGCGGCGTGTGCGCCTCAGGCGCCGCCGCCGAACTCGTCGCACTCGCCGAGAAGCTCGGCATCCCCGTGGCGACCTCGCTGAACGGCAAGGACACGATCCCCGGCACGCACGAGCTGTCCGTGGGCGTGGTCGGCACCTATTCGCGCGGCGCGGCGAACCGGGTCGTCAAGGAGGCGGACCTCGTCTGTTACATCGGCAGCGAGACCGGCAGCATGACCACCGCCTTCTGGCAGGTGCCGAAATTCGGCACGCCGGCGGTGCAGATCGACATCAATCCGGAAAGCCTCGGCCGGAACTACAAGCTGCAGGCGTCCGTCCTGGCGGATGCGAAGATGGCGCTGCTGGCCCTGCTCGACCTCGCCGAGGCGGGGAGCGCGGCACGGCTCAAGGACTGGATCGCGCATGTCGCCCGGACCAAGGGCGAGTGGCGCGCCGAATATGATGGCCTGTTGCGCTCCGATGCGATGCCGATTCGTCCCGAACGCATCTGTGACGAGCTCACGCGGCACATGCCGGACGACGCCGTGGTGGTCGTCGACACCGGTCATGGCGGCATGTGGATGGGCGGCATGTTCGATCTGCGCAGCCCCCGGCAGAGCTACATTCGCAGCGCCGGCCACCTTGGATGGGCCTTCCCGGCCGGCCTCGGCGCCAAATGCGCGCATCCGGACCGCCCGGTGGTGACCTTCACCGGCGATGCGGGCTTCTGGTACCACATTGCCGAGATCGAGACGGCGGTGCGCTGGGGCATCAACAGCGTCACCGTGGTCAATAATAATCGCTCGGGCAACCAGTCCATGCGGGGCTTCGACCGGGCCTATGGCGGCAAGCAGACCGACAAGGCACGCGAACTCTGGACCTTCACCGAGGTGAATTTCGCGCGGCTGGCGGAAAACATGGGCGCACTGGGCCTTCGGGTGGAAAAACCGGCTGATTTTGCCCCGGCCCTCGAGAAGGCGCTCGCGGCGAACCGGCCGGTCATCATCGACTGCGTGACCGACCTCGAGGCCGTGGCTCCCGCGGCGATCATCTGATTAGCCGTCGCATCGGCGGGCGAAGCTGTGTCATGACTTCGCACGCAAAACAAAACTTCGCACGCAAAACAAAAACAGACGACTAGCGGGAGGAAGCGATGACGACGAAAATCGCGGTGCTCGGCTCGGGCGCCAATGGTAGCTGTCTCGCCGCCGATCTGGCCAATGCCGGCCTCGACGTGGTTCTGATCGATCAATGGCCGGCACATGTGGAGGCCATCCGCGCCAACGGCCTCCACATCAGGATGCGGCAGGGAGAGCTCCGGGCGCGATTGCCCGCGCATCACCTGTGCGATCTGGCGTCGATGCGCACGCGTTTCGACGTCGTCTTCCTGGTCACCAAGATCTACGACACGCGCTGGCATGCCGAGCTGATCAAACCCTATCTCAGCGATGACGGCTTCCTGATCGGCGCCCAGAACGGCATGACGGCGCAGATGATCGCCGACATTGTGGGCCCGTCACGCACGCTCGGCTGTGCCGTCGAGCTCTCCTCGGCCTGCTTCGTGCCTGGAGAGATCAAGCGCAACACGGCGCCGGACCGGACATGGTTCGGGCTGGGCAGCCTTCATCCCACCACCATCGGACGCGAACAGGTCGTGGCGGAGGTGCTGCGCCACGCGGGCAAGGTCGAGATGGTGGAGGACATCCTCTCGGCCAAGTACATGAAGCTTGTGCTCAACTCGATGACCTTGGGCACGATGGCGATGACCGGCGGAGAACTGAACGACGTCCAGCCCGCCGGCATGAACGAGTTGATGATGAAGCTGGGCTCGGAGGCGCTCGCCGTCGGCAGCGAACTCGGCCATGCCGTCGTGCCGATCTTCGGCCTCACGCGTCAGGAAATGGAAGGCAGCAACAATCTGCTGACCAAGCTGATCGACAAGATCAACCACGACATCGGGCCGGGACGCGGCCCCAACACGACGCTGCAGGACCACATGAAGGGGCGCCTCAGCGAAGTGGACATGATCAACGGCCTCGTCGTCGAGCAGGGCGAGCGGTTTGGAATCGCGACCCCCGCCAACAGGGCGATGGTCGAGGTGACCCGCCGCATCCATGCCGGACTGCTGAAACCCGATCCGTCGAATCTCGCCCTCGCTCTGGAACTCGCAGGAGTCGAGCTGGCGTCCGCGTGACCTGTCGCCTGCGTGCCGGCCGGCGGCCGGCATCCGTATCGCCCTCGCGCAAGGATATGGACTGCAATGAGAAACGATGTTCCCGGCTATGAACTACTGGCCCGAGCCTATTATGCGGAAGGCGTGCGCGCCCATTTCACGCTCATGGGCGATGGCAACATGCATTGGGCCATCGCCCTTTCGGAACGGGAGGGCGTGCAGACCATCCATGCGCGCCACGAACATTGCGCCTGCGGCATGGCCATCGGCTACGCCATCGCGACCGGCGAGGTCGGCGTCGCCTCGGTGACGCTCGGGCCGGGCTTCACCCAGACGATGACCGCCCTGACGACCGCCGCCCGCGCACATGTGCCGATGGTGCTGTTCACCGGGGAAATGCCGGTCAATCCCGAAAACGCCAAATGGTATAATCAGGGCCTGGACCAGGCCCCGCTCGCTCTAGCCACCGGTGCCGAGTACATCTCGGCTCGCAGCCTCGGGCGCCTGCTCCCCAGCGTGCGCGAAGCGTTTTACAAGGCGCGCACCGAGCGCAAGCCCGTCGTCCTCGGAATACCATTCGACCTGCAGAAGCAGCGCGTTCAGGTGGAGGCCTATCGACCCTCCACGGACTTCCTTCCAAGGCTTCACCCCCTCCCCCCGGCCGCCGCGGCCGTCGGGGAGGTGGTGGAGCGCATCCGCTCCAGCCGCCATCCCATCATCATTGCCGGACGCGGCGTCGTTTCCTCGGATGCCGGCGATGCGGTACGCGCTCTTGCGCAGCGCTCCGGAGCCTTGCTGTCCACGACACTGCCGGCGCGCGGCCTGTTCGACGACGATCCCTTCAATCTGGGCATCGCCGGCGGCTTCTCCGGTCCGGCCGCACGCGAGGAGTTTGGCCGCGCGGATCTCGTCATCGCCATCGGCGCGAGCCTGACGTCCTACACGGCGGACGGGGGCAGCCTGTTTCCCGATGCCTTTGTCGTCCAGATCGATGCAAATCCGGTCGGCTTGAAAGACGGCGTGGCCTCGGCCGATCTCTATGTCCGGTCCGACGCGCGCGAAGCGGCGGAGGCGATCTGTGCGCAGCTAGATCGCGATGGCGACGCCGCCGACGACGAGCCGCGCGCGCGCACCGGCGATGTCGTCTCCCGCATCCAGGAGTATTCAACCCATCGCGACGCCTACCCCGAGGTCGCCGGCACGGTGGACCCGCGAGACTTCATTTCGGAACTCGACGACGTCCTGCCCAAGGATTGGGACATTGTGAGCGGCACCGGGCATTGCGCCTATTTTCATTCGCAGATGAAAAACCGGCGGCCGGAAAACTATCACGTCATTCGCGAGTTCGGTGCAATCGGCAACGGCCTTTCGATCGCCATCGGCGTAGCCGTGGCGAAGGGGACGGATCGCGTGATCCTGATCGAAGGCGACGGCAGCCTGATCATGCATATCCAGGAACTCGAGACCATCAAGCGTCAGGGCATCAAGCTGCTGATCTGCGTCCTGAACGACGGGGCCTACGGCGCGGAGATCCATAAACTCCGGGCCGAAGGCATCGACGAAAGCTCGGCCGTCTTCGGGCGTACCGATTTTGCCTCCATCGCAGAAGGATTCGGCCTGCGCGGACGAACCGTCACCTCCGCCGGCGAACTCGCCGAACTGTTCGCTTCCTATGAAAATCAGGATCAGGCGGAGGTGTGGAACGTGCACATATCCGATCAGGTGCTCGCACCGATCATGAAGAGGCTCGTGTCGCGCGGCCTGAGATAGGCGTATTGACGTCGCGGCGAGCCGTGTCCACCTTTTCTGCAACAAGCAAAGGAACGGGAGGAACCATGTGCGAGGATTGCGACGACTACGATGACGACGTCCAGGACCCGCACGCGGGATTTGCGCTGGACGACATCATCGATGCCGCTCGTTTTGTCGAGGCGGAGCTTCCCGGCCCCGCCGTTTCGGAAGACGCCTGGGCGGTCTATTTCGGTCGAAAGGGCGGCTGCATAGACAGCCGGAGCTTCGAACGGATGGAGCGCAGCCGCGAGGCCGCGCTCGTCCTGTTGACCACCATGCGTCAGCGTGCCCCCCGGGCCGCCCAATCGCCATCGCCAGCGCACGCTTCATAAATCCGGACTTGGCGATGAGCAGCGGCGTCACGATCGACTTCGCTGCCCATCTCCGGGTCCATCCACTCCACGATCCCGACCTTCAATCGACGCCTCCACTGGCCCCTCGCCGGAGCGCGACGTCGCCAGCGCCTACGCCTCTTCTGCGATACGCCGCTATTTGTCCGGACTTATTGAGCCACCGAACGACAAACCCGGCGGTGACTTCTCCACGCTCCGGAACGGCACGGGTCACCCGAGGGGACACCTGATGAGCGCAGCCTTCATCCACGATGCCATTCGCACGTCGACCGGCCGGCTCGGCGGCGGCCTCTGCTGGAGGCCCCGCCGATGACCTCAACGCGGCTTCACTGCATGCGCCAACGGTGTGCCATCTCGATCCGGCCTCGTGACCGTCGACGGCGCGAGAGGCGGCTACCTGATCAGGCTGGCGGAGACGATCGCTGCGCCCGACGCACCCCGCCGCCCAAGGGAGCCCCCGGTCGATCTTTCGATAACCCCATCAATCGCTTGCCTCGCACTGGCAAGAATACCTCCTTGCCGGTGCCCACTCTGTTCGCCAAGAAGATACTTCGCTTTTTTCCCTCGCGGCGCGACGCATGTCTGGCGGGAAGCTTTCCCCTATCGAACGCAGAAGGCGCACTCCCCAGCGTGGCAAAACTCCACCCTACACACCCGTGGTGGCGCCATCGCTCCGGATCGATCGGTGGAAATGCCCGAAACTTGGCGCCGGGAGCAACCACCCGGAGCTCACTATTTCGGGTGCCTTTGGGCACCGGCAGCAAGATGTATCGGCGCCGGCCGGCCATCGCCATCGGCTCGACACGGGTCTATGCTCGCGGCAGACAAAGCCGCACATCGTGCACTCGTCTCGACATGCGACGCATGAAGTATTGTATTTGTAATACCAGATTTCGCGCCTCTTCACTTTCATGCGAGGCCATACCGCCTACGGAATTTGTACGGCACTCTTCCCTTCTTCTTGCAGAATCAATATTGCAATTTGTCCAGACATGAGATTTCATACAGCCACGCTGACAGAAACGCTCAGCGCGGGAGCCAAAGGCTCCGATAAAGCGGGAGGAAATCATGTCCGTACATATTTGGGGACGTGCTGCAGCGTCGCTCTGCCTCGGCAGTGCTCTGTTGTTCGCTTCGGGCGCGCACGCCGAAGTAGGCAGCACCCTCGAACAGATTATTCAGCTGGCAAAGAAGGAGCCTCCACTGCAGATCGCCACGCAGTGGGCCGGCCCGATCATCAGCGAATCGAAGAAAGCTTTCCAGGAGAAGTATGGCCTTGTCGTCGAACACCAGTTCGTCAGCGGCCTCGACGACCGTGAGCGCATTCTCAACGAAGCCCTCACCGGGCGCGTCAATGTCGACCTCGTCGCCGTGTCCGGGGATCTGCGCGACAAGTTCGTCAGCGCCGGGGTCCTGCAGAAGGTCGACTGGTCGAAGCTTTTCCCGGACATTTCACCGGCCATGATCAGTCCGAACGGCTACTATCTTGGCACCGGCATCAACCAGTTCGTCATTGCCTACAACAACAAGCTCGTCTCGGCTGCCGACGCGCCGAAGAACTGGTCGGACTGCCTGGACCCCAAATGGAAGGGCAAGGTCGGCGTCTATTCGCGCCCGCTCGCCTTCGTTCAGCTCTACATCAAGTGGGGACCCGATCGCAGCACGGAATACCATACGGCACTTAAGAACAACCAGCCGGTATGGGTATCGTCTCCCAACAACGTCGCGTCACTTCTTGCTTCCGGTGAATATTCGATCGTCTGCGGCATCGGATATCAGCATCTTAAGACCATTCTCTACAACGATCCGTCATCGCCGATCTCCATCGTCGTGCCCAAGGAATATCCCTACCAGGTCGGCGAAGCAGTGGCGGTGATGAAGGGCGGCAAGGCGCCGAATTCGGCGATCCTGTTTGCCGGTTTCATGGCGACGGATGGCGCGAAATACTATGACCTCTTCGGTCAGAGCAATCCGCTGAAGGAAGGCACGGAAGCCCAAGCCATGGTTTCGAAGGCTGGCGCCGAGCCTTTCTGGGCGGGCTGGGAATCGGACGGCAAGGCACAAAGCGTCGCCACCCGCGCCGTCGTCACCGTCTGGGGCTTTCCCACCGGCCGCTGAGCGGTCTCCCTTCATGCGACAGCCGAATTCCACCCGCGAGCTGCCGCTTCATCGGCAACCGCCGCCATGGGCATGACTGCCGGATGGTTCCGGGGTGCTGCAGCCGCCTAGCCGGCTGCAGCACGGCGCCGCCGCAGCGCCCCGAAGGTCGTTGCGGCACACGTGTCACGCTTCCGGCAGTGGCTCCCGATTCACGCCAGTGAGGACAAGATGGTGTCCATCGAAGCTAATCAGACCATTCTGCCCGCCAAGAAATTCGACCTGGTCGGGTGGGTGAGCAGAAACATCCTGCTCATTGTGGTGACCGCGATCATCGCATCCATGGTTGTCGTCCCGGTCGGGCGCCTGATCATCTCCAGCTTCCAGGAAGGGCATCCGGCATTCCCGGACGGCTGGACCCTTCAGAACTACAGCTACGCGCTGTCCCAGCCCAACTTCGTCGAAACGCTCGGCCGAACCTTCTGGATCGCGGCGGTCGGCACCGCGCTTTCGCTGGTCTGGGCGGTCGGCATGGCGTTCCTGGTGGAACGCACGGACATGCCGCTGCGCAATCTGGCTTGGGCCATCATCATCATTCCGATGGCCATGCCCGGCATTCTGTTTGCCATGGGCTGGGCCCTGCTGCTGTCGCCGAACTCCGGCGCGCTGAACGTTGTCCTGCGCGCAGTGCTTTCTCCGCTGGGCTATACGTCGAATGTCGGGCCGATCAACATCTTCTCGATCAGTGGCCTGATCTTCCTCGACAGCATACGCGGGGTGACCACCATCTTCCTCATGGTGGTCGGAAGCTTCCGCATGATGGACCCGACGCTCGAAGAAGCCGCAATGGTCTCGAAGGCCAGCCGCTTGCAGACCTTCACCAAGATTACGCTGCCGGCCCTGATGCCCGCCATTCTCGCGGCCGGCATGTATTCATTCATCCTGAGCATGGAATCCTTCGAAGCGGCGCTCGCCGTCGGCCTTCCCGGCGGGGTCTTCGTACTCAGCACGATGATTTATTTTACCACCCGCGTGCAGGCGCCCATCGATTACGGCCTGGCCGCCGTCTACGGCGTGCTGTTCATGCTGCTCATGATCGGCCTCCTCTATGTGTATCGGCGGATGATCCGCCATTCGGAGCGTTTCACCACGGTCACGGGCAAGGGCTTCCGTCCGCGCGTCATTTCAATCGGACGCTGGCGTTATGCGGCACTTGCCGCGGTAGGTTTCTACTTCCTCATCTCCACCGCCCTGCCCTTCGCCATCCTGCTGTGGACCAGCCTGCTGCCCAGCTACCGGGCTCCCTCGTTCGAGGCCCTCAACCTGGTGTCGCTCCAGAACTTCGCCAAAGTATTCACCTCTCCCGAACTGATCGAGACGGTGTGGAACACCCTCGTGCTGATGCTGCTCACCGCGACGGCGACCATGGTGCTGGCCTTCGTGGCGTCCTGGCTCATCGTGCGCAAGCATGGCAGCGCCGTGGTAACCGGCTCGCTCGACTTCATGGTCTTCATGCCGCTTGCCGTGCCCGGCATCGTCGTGGCGACGGCGCTGATGGTCGCGTTTCTGACGCCCCCTCTCAGCTTCACCGGCATTTACGGCACCATCTGGATCGTCGCGCTCGGCCTGGCCATCTCCTACCTGCCGTTCTGCACCCGCCTGATGAACGGGGCCATCGTGCAGATCCACAAGGAGTTGGAACAGGCCGCCTATGTCAGCGGGGCGACGGTGTTTCAGGCGATGATCCGGATCACGTTGCCCTTGCTCTTTCCGGCCTTCGCCGCGGGGTGGATCTGGGTCGCCGTGCACACGCTGCGCGCCTTCGCCATCCCGCTGATGCTGTCGAGCCGCGACAACAAGGTCTTCGCGGTCTTTCTCTGGGAAAATTGGGAGCAGTACGCGCCAAACGCTGCGGCGATGGGCGTGGTTCTGATCATAGCTCTTATCCCGCTTACGCTTCTTCTTCGGCGTTTCATTTCTCAACTTAGCCGCCAGCAGGGCTGAGGAGGCAGGACATGGAAGTAAATATCACCGGTCTCGGCAAGGACTTCGACTCGTTCGGCGGCCATGTCGCGGCGCTGGACAATGTGAACTTCAACATCGAGCGGGGAGAGTTCTACACCCTGCTCGGCCCGAGCGGCTGCGGCAAAAGCACGACGCTGCGGTGTATCGCGGGTCTCGAAACGCCCGACCGCGGACGCATCTCCATCGGCAACATGGTGGTGGCCGACCGCGGCGTGTTCGTGCCGCCCTATCAGCGGCCGATCGGAATGGTGTTCCAGTCCTACGCCATCTGGCCGCACATGACCGTGTTCAACAACGTCGCCTTCCCGCTGAAGCACGGCCACCGCAAGGTATCCGCGCCAGAGCGCAAGCGTCGTGTCATGGACGTCCTCGCCATGATGCAGATGGAACATCTTGCCGACCGCCCCGCCCCCTATCTCAGCGGCGGCCAGCAGCAGCGCGTCGCGCTGGCGCGAGCGCTGGTGTCGAGTTCCGAGGTGCTGCTGCTCGACGAGCCGCTGAGCAATCTCGACGCCAAGCTGCGAGAAGATCTGCGCATCGAGATCAAGGAACTGACCCGTCATCTCGGGATCACCTCGATCTATGTAACGCACGACCAGTTCGAAGCTCTTGCGATGTCCGACCGCATCGCGGTGATGTATGGCGGCAAAATCGTCCAGGAAGCGACCCCGGTCGAGCTGTACACCAACCCGGTCAATGACTTCGTCGCTCAGTTCGTCGGACGGGTGAACCTGTTTGACGCTTCCGTCGTCGAGGACGCGCGCGAGGGCATTGGGCGTGTCGAGACGCCGTATGGCACCTGGCGCTGCGCGATGCCTGCGGGTTTCAGCAAGGGCATGTCGGCAAAGCTCGCCATCCGTCCGGAAAGCCTGACCGTGGCGCCCCCCGAACGGGCAGGAGGGGGGAACATCATCGAGGGGCAGGTCAAGAAGCTCGTCTTCTTCGGCGAGGCCGTCGAGTGCCAGGTCCAGGTCGGCCAGCAGACCGTCATGACGAAGCTCGCGACCAACATCCCGGTGTCGGTCGGCGATCCGATCCGGCTGGAGTTCGAAACAAATGTTTGCCGGTTACTTCCCGCGGCGGGCGCCCCCGCCAGGTCGGTACCGGTCAAGTTGGCGTCTTAAGTCAGTTGCACAGGGATCTTGACGAATGAACAAGCCATATTTCCTGAAACCCGTGCCAGAGGCGGAAGCGCACAGCACGCTCACGAGCCCACGGCCGGAAGAGGCGCGCAATGTGCGCCTTGTGGGGCATTCCGACCTCGGTGGCTGGAACGACGCCTTCCAGATCCGCGTCCGCAACGGCGTCTGCTATGTGGCGGCCGGCGGCCTCTACGGTTCCTTCGGCCTCACCGTGCTCGATGTTTCCGATCCCACCTCGCCGAAGGTGATCAAGCAGCTCGAGCATGCGCCCAGCGCGCGCAGCCACAAGGTGCTGATCGTCGACGACGTCCTGATCATGAACGTCGACAAGAAGCCCGGCGTGGTCGACCCCGATATGAAGGGCGGCCTCGTCCTTTATGACATCAGCAATCCGCGCGACCCGAAGTTTATCCGTCACGTCGAAACGGACGGCAACGGCATCCATCGCCCGGTCTATGATCCCAAGCGCAAGCTGCTCTATAGCGGTGGGTTCAAGGATGGCTGCAACGGTCGCGTGCTGCTGATCCACGACATGAAGAATCCATCCGACCCGGAGCTGATCGGCGAGGGTTGGGTGCCGGGACAGAACGAGGCCGCGCATGAGGAGCCGACCTGGGATCTCAACCTGCTGACTCCCAAGAGCGTCGATCTTCATGAGGCTCAGCCCTACGGCAACTACGTGACCTGCGCCTGGCGGCGCGGCGGCTACGGCATGATGGATCTCACCGATTCGTCCCGGCCGCGCTTCATGTGGCGGCAGAATCCCTACGAGACGCACAACTGGTCGCCGGCCGCGCACACCTTCCTGGTTCCGGAAGGCTCGCCCTTCGGCATCCTGCTCGGCGAGACGCACACGGTGAACTGCGCGCACCCGCCCGCCTTCACCACCTTCTTCGACATGCGCAATTTCGAACATCCGATCTCGATCAGCACCTTCAATCCCTATCCGATCGATCCGATCACCATGCGCCCGAAGGACGAGTCGTGGTGCCAGCAGGGCGCCCGCTATGGCGCGCACAATACCTGGCAGTGGATGAAGGCCGACGATCTCCTTTACCTCACCTGGTTCAATGCCGGTCTTCGCATCGTCGACTGGTCGAACCCCTTCGAGCCGAAAGAGCTCGGCTACTATATCCCCGCCGGCAACTCCAAGCGCTTCTGCCCGCAGACCAACGAGGTCTTCGTCGATCGGGATACCGGGCTGATCTACATCACCGACCGCTGGGGTCTCGGCCTGCACATCCTGGAATATGTGGGCTGATCGCGGAGCACGGGAAACACCGACATGCAGAAACTTGGCAAGAATGTTTATGTCGAGACCGGCTATGACTGGGCCAACGTCGCCGCCGTGATCACCGATGAAGGCGCGGTGCTGATCGACTGCCCGGTGCGTCCGACCGACTCGGCGCACTGGCAGGAAGTCGTGCGCGGCCTGCACCCGCGCGGGGCGCGCCACCTCATCGCCACCGACTATCATGGCGACCACATCTCCGGCACCTCCTTCATCGAGGGCGTCGGCGACCGGGTGAGCTTCCTCGCGCCGCAGGTCGCCTTCGACGAGATCAGCAAGGGGGGCGACAACGCCTACTCGAAGAAGATGTTCGTCGATACGCTGAACGACCTGAAACTGACCGAGGAGGCCACCCGGCTCGCCGAGGCGGCCGTTCCCCTTCCCACCTTCTGCTGGAAGCGGTCGATGGTGCTGCACGCAGCGCCACTCACCTTCGAGATCACGCTGATGGGCGGCCACTCGCCCGGCACCTCGGCGATCCTGGTGCCGGAGGAGGGCATTCTCTTCGCCAGCGACGTGGTGAATGCCCGCGGCGGCGGCATGGGCGACGCCCATCTCGGCGACTGGATCCGGGCCCTCGAATGGATCGAGACCCTGGATGTGCACACCATCGTGCCCGGCCACGGCGATGTCTGCGACATGGAGGTGGTGCGCCGGCAGCGCGAGCGGATGGTCACCATAAAGGGCGCGGTCGCCGATCTCATCGGCAAGGGCCTCTCCCGAAGCGAGGCGATGACGGATGCGAAGCTGGAAAGCCAGTTCTTCCACGCCGACACGTCGCGCGGGGAATACTGGCTGAAGCAGCGGCGCGAGACCTTCCAGAAGGGAATTTCGCGCATCTATGACGAGGTGAAGGGAGAAGCCTGATGTACAAATCCAAAGAACTGAAGCTCGGACGCGTTTTCGAAGTTCGCTGCGAACCGGGCGACGATTACTTCACCGAAATCAACAAATTCGTTCGCGATCACAACATTCGTGCCGGGTCGGTCTTTCTGCTGGGCGCCCTCTCGGAGACCGAGATGATCTCCGGCTTTCGCACCCAGGGGGGCTACGACGTCACGCGCCACAACTTCTCCGACTGGCGCGAACTGGTCGCCTACGGCAATATTTCGTGGCCGGAAAAGCCGCCGGCGGCGCTTGGAGAAGGCGTCGTCTGGGACGAGCCGCAGCCCTTCGTCCATATCCACATGGCGTTGAGCGGTGGGCCGGGGCACAATGATGAGGTCCTGGTCGGCCATCTCAGCAACGGAAAGATAAAGGGCGGGCTCATGACGCAGATATATGAGCTGATCCCCAACAACTGACGCGTTCTCCCCGCGCGTCTGTTGTCTGTTTCCTGAATTCGTATCGCGCACGAGGCGTGACCGGGACTTCACATCCCGGTCGGCACGTTTCGTGCGCGATTTTTTTGAAGATCGGTCCAGCCGAGGCCGCGCAATCTGTCCCCCGCGCGACCGATTACTGTGCGGGCGAGCGAACGGAACAGAAAATTACCACTTGTCGGTTCTTTTTCGTTGCAACCCGAAAAGTCCGGACATATTATCGAGCCATCATCAGGAAGCCGCGATGATCGCTCCCCAGAAAATCTCGCATATCGGCATCGCGGTCCCCGATCTCGACGCCGCAGTCCGTACTTTCAAGCAGCAGTTTGGCGGCACGGCCAGCCCGCCGATCGACGTGCCCGCGCAAGGGGTCCGGATGGTCTATCTGTCCATCGCCGACATGGTGCTCGAATTGCTTTCGCCGCTGTCGGACAAGTCACCCCTGAACGGATTTCTCAAGAAAAATCCGGCAGGTGGCCTCCATCACATCGCCTTCCGGGTTGCGGACGCGCAGGAAGCGGCCCAGTCCGCCGCGGCGGAGGGGCTCGGCATCGTCGGCCCCGGCCGGCCCACGCCGGGCCACCATGGCCGGCCGATCTTCTTCCTGCATCCAAAATCCACCTGCGGCGTCCTCGTCGAGATCGAAGAGGCCGCCCGATAAGCCGCATGCGGGCATGCCGATCGTCATTGTCCGTACAAATAGACGCCCACCGGGCGCGAACCGACGCCGCGCGAGAAGGACGAATTCAATGACCGCCAATGACAAGACCTACAAGGAAATCCTGTTCGAGGTGAAGGACGGCGTCGCCTGGATCACCATCAACCGTCCCGAAGTGCGCAACGCCTTCCGCGAGCAGACGCTGGACGAACTCATCCACGCCTTCGCCTCGACGCGCAACGACCCGACCATCGCCTGCGCCGTCGTGCGTGGCGCGGGTACCCAGGCTTTCTCGGCCGGCGGCGACTTCCACGCGATGATGCGGCTCAACCGCGCCAATGGCATGCACTGGAACGACCGCATGCTCGGCCTCGCCATGACCATTCGCGGCCTGCCGATCCCGGTCATCGCCATGGTGCATGGCGCCTGCGTGGGCGGCGGACACGAGCTCGCGCTCTGGTGCGACATGGTCATCTCGGCCGAAGACGGCGTGTTCGGCCAGACCGGCGCGCGGGTCGGCGCCTGCCCGACCGTCGGCGCCACGCAGTACCTCTCCCGCATCATCGGCGAACGCCTGGCACGCGAGATGATCTTCCTGGCGCGAACCTTCACCGCCACCGAGGCGGTGCAGGTCGGCCTCATCAACAAGGTGGTTCCGAAGGCCGAGCTGGAAGCCGCCACCCTCGAATGGTGCGAGCGCATCAAGGCCCATTCCGGCCAGACGCTGCGTTCGACCAAGAAGTCGCTCAATTTCGAATCCGACCAGCTCTACGCCTCCTGGCAGCACGGCATGGAACTGCTCGGCGAAATCTGGGGCAGCGAGGAATCGCTCGAAGGGATGAACGCCTTCCTCGAGAAGCGCAAACCTGATTTCCAGCGTTTCCGCCGGGCCAACAAGGCACGCGTCGATCGGTATCTCGAAGATATCGCCGCCGACGCGAACAAGGCGCCGGCGCGATGACGGAGCCGGGGGGCCTGAAACCGGGAGCGTTGGAGGGACTGCGCGTGCTCGACCTCACGCGCGTTCTCGCCGGCCCCCAATGCGCCATGCTGCTCGGCGATCTCGGCGCGGACGTCATCAAGGTGGAGCGTCCGGGCGCGGGGGACGATACCCGCGCCTGGGGGCCGCCCTATCACGGCACCGAGGCCGCCTACTTCCTCTGCACCAACCGCAACAAGCAGGGCATCACCCTCGACCTCAAGGCCCCGGAAGCCCAGGAGATCCTGCGCGACCTGATCCGGCAGTCGGATGTGGTGATCGAGAACTTCAAGGCGGGCACGCTCGAGACCATGGGCTGCGGCGAGGATTTCTTCCGCAACGAGGCGCCCGGCACCATCCTTTGCACCATCTCCGGCTACACTGGAAAAGGGCCGCAGGCCAACATGCCCGGCTATGATTTTCTGCTGCAGGCGGAAAGCGGCCTCATGAGCATCACCGGCGAGGTCGGCGGCGATCCGACCAAGTTCGGCGTCGCCATCGTCGACATTTGCACCGGGCTTTACGCGGCCATCGCCATCCTCGGCGCCCTTCAAGCCCGCGGCCGCGGCGAGGGTGGGCAACATGTCGAGGTCTCCCTGTACACCACGGCGATCGCCTTGCTCGCCAACGTCGCCTCCAATGTGTTGGTGTCGGGAAAGAATGCCGGACGTTACGGCAACGGCCATCCCAATATCGTGCCGTATCGCTCCTTCCGCTGCGCGGATGCGGACATCGCGCTTGCCGTCGGCAATGATGGCCAGTTCGCGCGGTTCGCTGCGGCGGCAGGGCATCCGGAGTGGAGCACCGACAGCCGCTTTTCCCGCAATTCGGACCGCGTGCGCAACCGCGCCGCGCTGGATGCGCTGATCGAGAATGTCATGCCCACGCGGTCGGCGGATAGCTGGATCGCCGAGCTGCAAGCCGATGGCATTCCCTGCGGGCGCATCAACAGCGTCGCCGAGGCCCTCGCCTCCGAGCAGTCGGCCGCGACGGGCATGGTGCTGGATGTGGTGCACGGCACTGCCGGCGCCTTCCGCTCCGTCGGCATTCCGATGCAGCTGTCCGGCACGCCGCCTCGCCTGCGAAGACCGCCACCGGCGCTTGGCGAGCACACGGACAGCGTGCTGGTGCAGTTCCTCGGCATGAGCGAGGAACGTGTCGCCGCGCTGCGGGCCAGGGGGGTGGTCTGAGATGGCGGTGACAACGCTTTCGCAGGCGGTGCGCGATCATGTCAGCGAGGGGGACACGGTTTTCATCGGCGGCTTCGGCCACTGCGTCCCGTTTGCCGCCGGCCATGAGATCATCCGCCAGGGAAAACGGAACCTGACGCTGACGCGCACCGGCGCCGACATCCTGATCGACCAGTTGATCGCCGGCGGCTGCGTGTCCCGGCTCATCGTCGGCTATATCGGCAACCCCGGTATCGGCTTGGCGCACGCGTTCCGTCGCGCGCTGGAGGCCGGCTCCCTCATGCTCGAGGAATGGACGAACTTCACCCTGACCCTGCGGCTCCATGCCGGGCGCATCGGCGCGCCGTTCCTGCCGGCCCGCGCGTTACGCGCCGGCGACATGCCCAGGCACATAGCCAACCTCGCCACGGTCACCTGCCCCTATACGGGCGCCGTCCTCACGGCCGTGCCGGCCCTGTGCCCCGACGTGGCGCTCGTTCACGCGCAGCGGGCCGATGAAGACGGCAACGTCCAGCTCTGGGGCATCGATGGCGACACACGCGAAGGCGCACTGGCGAGCCGCAAGATCATCGCGACCGTCGAGGAGATCGTTCCCGCGGACCTCGTTCGCCGCTCGCCGGAACTCACCATCTTGCCGGCCCATCGTGTCAGCGCGCTGAGCGTCGTTCCCGGCGGCGCGCATCCTTCCTATGTCCACGGCTACTACACGCGCGACGATGCCCGCTTTGCCGAATATGACCGGCTGTCGCGCCGGCAGGACGAACTCGACGCCTTTCTCGCCGCACACGTGCATGGCGTGGCCGACAGGGAGGCTTACCTCGGACAATTTCCGCTCACCGATCTGAACTGGCTCGCGCATCACCGTCCCGGGCAGCGCCCATGAGCACGGAGATCGAAAGCCGCAACCTGGTCCTCGCTGCCGCCCTCGAGCTACGGGACGATGAGACCTGTTTCGTCGGCATCGGAATTCCTTCGCTTGCGGCCATGCTGGCCAAGCGGACCCATGCCCCCAGGGCGCATCTGATCTATGAATCGGGGGGTATCGGCGCCGATCCGCAGGTGCCTCCGCTTTCCACCGGCAGCCCCTGCATCGCCGAGAACGCCGCGATGCTGGGCGATTGCCTCGACGTGTTCGGAGAACTCCAAGCCGGCCGTATCGACCTCGGCCTGCTCTCGGCCGCGCAGGTCGACCGCTTCGGCAATCTCAACAGCACCGTCATCGGCCGCTACGAGAGCCCTCGCCTGCGCCTCGTCGGCAGCGGCGGCGCTCATGACATTGCGAGCCTGGCAAAGCAGGTTGTCATCCTCATGCCACACGAGCCCCGCCGCTTCGTGCCGCAGGTGGATTTCATCACCAGCCCGGGCCATTCGCTCGCCGGGAACGAGCGCGCCGCCGCGGGCCTGCGCGGCGGGCCGTCGGCGTTGATCACCGGGCGCGGGCGTTTCACGTTTGCGCGGGGCGAAATGGTCCTCGCGGAAGTCTTCGCCCCGTTCACCGTCGACGACGCGCTGGAAGGGCTGAGCTGGCAGGTACCGGTCGAGGACACCGTCATGCGGCGATCCGACTTTGCCCCAGCGGCGGCCGCAGCCTATGCCCGTCTCGACCGCCTGCCGACGGGCACGGGATAGCCCGGCAAAGCGTTGGCTGCCCCTCCCCCTACCAACTTTGTATGGACATATTCGGACGATCTCGGTATCTTAAAGCATTCGGAAGGCTGTCTTCTTCATAGATCATGCCATTCACCGGGGAACTACGATGAAGTCTGGCAGCAAGCTCAATTTAGTTCCTTCGAACAGCGACGATGGCGAGGAGACACACAGCCCGCGACACGTCGAGATCAAGACGCAGCTTGTCAACGACATCCGGTCGGGAAAGTATCCCGTCGACAAGCTGTTGCCGACGGAACTTGCGCTCTGCGAAATGTTCGACGTCAGTCGATTTACCGTTCGTCAGGCCCTGCAATCCCTTCTCGACATGGGGATGATCGAGCGGCGGCGTGGCGTCGGCACGATCGTGATCGCCGCCCGGCCTCGCGAATGCTTCGTCCAGTCGCTGAGCTCCATGACGGAGTTGCTGCGCTATCCGTCGGAAACCTACCGCCGGGATTTTTCCCGCCAGAAGCTCAAGGTCAATGCCGAGCAGGCGCACATGCTTTCCTGCAGCCCGGGCGACGAATGGGTGCGGGTGAAGGGCATTCGGCTCAGCCGCGGCTCGAAATGGCCGATCTCGGCGTCGGACATCTTCGTTCTGCCGCGCTTCGAACCGGTGTTCGACATGCCCAACCCGCGCGGAGAACCGGTCTACAGCCAGATCGAGAGCCATTTCGATCACCCCATCATGAATGCGCGCGTCGAGATCTTCGCCGGACAGATCACCGAAGAGCTGAGCAAGCATCTGGAGCTCGACGTCGGAACGCCGGCCCTGAACATGATCCGCCGCTATACGGGCAGCGATGGGAAGGTTTTCCTCGTGACCTATACGGTCCACCCGGCCAATCGATTTGCCTTCACGCTGGAACTGCAGCGCCACTGGGAGCCGGTGTAGCCGGCCATCGCCTGGATCGACACCATGCGCCTCGTCACCATGACCGTGCTTCCCGTCCAGATGCCGATGCGCGAGCCTCTCAAGATGGCCGGCATCGTCATCACCCATGCCGAGAACGTCCTGGTGCGCCTGGAAGACGATCAGGGCCGGATCGGCTGGGGCGAAGCCGCGTCCGCCCCCACCATGACGGGGGAGACGCTGCCGGGCATGGTGGCGGCGCTGGATTTCGTGAAGTCGCGCGTCGAGGGGGCGGAGATCGAGGAGATCGATGCCTTTTCGCGGCGGCTCGAGAGCTGGATCTACGGCAATAATGGCGCGAAGTCGGCGCTCGACATGGCGCTGCACGACCTCGCGGCACAGGCCGCCGGACTGCCTCTCTACGCCTTTCTCGGCACCCGGGCGCGGCGGAAGGCGCCGATCCTCTATATGCTCGGCGGGCCCGTCGACGAAGAGCCCGCGCAAGCACGCCGCAAGGCGGATGACGGCTTCATCGCCTTCAAGGTCAAGGTTGGCGCGGGCACGCAGGATCGTGTCCCGCGGGACCTCGCCCGTTGCGCCGATGTCCGCGCCGAGCTCGGACGCAGCATCCGGATCTCGGCGGATGCCAATCAGGGCTACGCGCGGGACGAGGCGCTCGCCTTCGCACGCGGAGCCGCCGGCGCGGGCATCGATTTCTTCGAGCAGCCGGTAAGCGCCGGCGATCTTGCCGCCATGCGCGCCACCGCTCTCGAAGCGTCGATTCCCATCGGCGCCGACGAAGGCATCCATTCGCTGGACGACATCGAGCGTCACCACCAGGCCGGCGCCGCGCGCGGCGTGAGCCTGAAGACGATCAAGCTGGGCGGTATCGGACAGACCGTGGAGGCCGGGTTACGGACGGCAGCTCTCGGCATGCACATCAACCTGGCCTGCAAGACCGCGGAAACCTCCATCGCCGCGGCGGCCATCGCGCATCTGGCGGTAGGACTGCCACAGATCGACTGGGACGTCAGCGTCACCAACCAATATTTGGCCAGCGATCCCTGCATCGAGCCGATCGCGATCGTCGACGGCCATATCGAGCCCTTCGACCGGCCGGGATTGGGCGTCACGGTCGATGAGGACGCCCTGTCGCGCTTCGTGCTCCGGCTCTAGGCGCGGGCCTCCCCCTCCCCTCGGGTCGCAGCCGGCGGCCGTCGGAGGTGATACCAGAGCAAAGCGCCCAGTTGCAGCGCCACCATGGCGCTGAGGGCGAGACGATAGGGCTGGGTGGCATCATCGCCTCCCATCGCGCGCTGCCCGAACTCCACCACGATGCCGAATGACGACTGGATCGTGAAGGTTCCTATGAAGTTGAACAGGCTGAACGCGCTGAAGGCCCGGCCCAGCAGCGACGCATCGAAGTGGCGCGTCAGTATCGGATAGATCAGCGTGCCGATATTGCCCAGCGAGCCGATGACGATCCAGAGCGGATAGGAACCGGCTCCCCATCCGAGCGCCAGCAGGGCCTGGCTCGCTATCAGCAGCGTCGCGAGAGTCACGACCACCGCCTGGTCGGAAGCGCCGCGCCGCTGCAGATAGTCGCTGAGCGAGCCCGCCAGCAGCAGGCCGACGAAGGAGGCGACCGAATAGGCGAAAACGAGGGGCGAGATCTCCGCCGGGCTCAGGCCTCCGACGTCGCGCATGATCGGGATCGCCCACAGGCCCGAAAGGGAGAAGAAGCAGGCAAGGGTGAGCGAGCAGAGAGGCGCCAGCCTTCGAAACAACGGACTGCGATAGACGTCCTTCAGGTCGCTCAGTTTCCGCCGGCGCAGATGGACGGGGGATGCCGCGTGCCGCGGGAGCAGCGCCAGGGCAACGCAAGCCATCAGCAGGCACGCCATGCCGGCCAGCAGGAACAGCGGACGCCATCCCCATTCGGCGACGAAGCCGACCGTGGGCGCGCCGGAGGCAATGATGCCGAGGCCGCCACCGGCCAGGATGATGCCGTTCCAGGTGGCGCGCCGATGCGGAGGGACGGTCATCGCCACGACGGTCACGCCGGTGATGAGCGCGCCGGACATGCCGACTCCCATGACCGCGCGCCAGACGATGAGTTCGAACAGCGTCTCGCCACGGGAGAAAAACAGCGCCCCGGTTCCCGACAACAGAAATTCGGCCGTCAGCAGGATACGCGGACCGTAGCGATCGAGAAAAAAGCCGAGCGGCAGGATGATGAAGGTCGCCGCGAAGAAATAGGCCGCGGTGAGCAGACCCATTACCGAAGTCGACAGCGACAGGGACGCGCTGATGCCGTCCGCCGTGGCAAGATTGGCGTTTCTCAGGAAATACGAGAAAAAATAGCCGGCGATACACGGAACGATGGGAAGAAGCATGCGCAGATGAGTCGGGCGCGGTTCCGGAGGCTTGAGCATGCGCGATTCTGACTGGTAAGGGCGCCTAGGGCGACGACGCCAGGCAGCGTAGCAAGGCCGCACGATAAGGTCCAGACAAATGCAGCGTCGAATGAACCCTCACCCAGGACGTTCGCCACGCATGGCATGGGGCGAAACATCCGGCCTCCCCGTGGATCACTTCCCGGAAAAGCACGGCCTGGCTCCTCCATGCATGTTCGAGCGGAGACTCGGACCTGCCGCCATGCAGACGGTCGATCCGGCGATGCTTATGATTGAAAGTCCAGACAACTATGCTAGTTTTCCTCGGTTCGCCGTGCTGGCGCGCCGCGTCGTCCCCGGCAGCGTGAGCCGCTCCAATCCGCTTCCGTTTGCCGCCCCTTCCCTCAGGCATGGATGGTATGCTGATGCCGGCTTCGTTTCCAGGGTCCGGGGCGGTCGTCCGGTGTTGCTGGGCACCGAAGCGGTCCACGGTGCCCAGTTGTCAATGAAGAGGTAGGTGCCGTGAAGTCGCTTGCGGTACGCTGGTTCAGGCGTACTTTTTCGGCGCTGTCGCATCGAAATTATCGCCTCCTGTGGTCGGGCACGCTGCTTTCCCACACCGGAGACTGGATGGACCAGATCGCCCTCAACTGGCTCGTCGTCAGTTCGAGCGGGTCCCCGTTCGATCTCGCTCTGGTCAATCTGTGCCGCGGCGTCCCGATCCTGGTGTTCACTCTGGTCGGCGGCGCGCTCGCCGACCGGGTGGAACGCCGGCGCCTGATGATGGTGACGCAGAGCTCCGCCATGGTGCTGGCATTCATTCTCAGCGGGCTGGTCTTTGCCGACGCGGCCTCCATCGCGGCGATCCTTCTTGTCGCCACGGCGCGCGGCATCGTGATTTCGGTAAACCTTCCGGCCCGGCACTCGCTGATTCCCGAACTTGTGCCGGCTCATGATCTGCCGAATGCGGTGGCGCTGAACTCCCTGACGATCAACGTCACCAAGATCATCGGGCCGGCGATAGCGGGCCTCATCATCGCCTGGCTGGGCACGGGAGCCTGCTTCCTTCTCAATGGCTTCAGCTTCATCGTCGTGCTCTGGACGCTCGCCGCCATGCAGTTCCCCTCAGTGCCCCAGAAGGTGCCGGATCGCTCGCTGCATCAGAGCATCGTCGAGGGGGTGACCTATGTTCGGGAGGACAGGGCCATCCTGCTGCTCGTGCTCATCGCACTGGTGCCCACCTTCTTCGGCCAACCCTATCTCACCTTGCTCGCCCTGTTCGCCTACACGGTTTTCGACGTCGGGCCGGAAGGATTGGGGTTATTGACCGCCAGCGCCGCGATCGGCTCGGTGCTCGGCGCTCTCGTCCTTGCGGCGACGCCGAGGCTCGCCGCGTCCGGGCGCGCCATGCTGGGCTTCCTCATCGCCTTCGGCGCGCTGCTGTGCCTGTTCGCCGTCAATTCCACCGCCGGGATCGCGCCTTTCCTCCTGCTTGGCGTCGGCGCCATGCAGATCGCCTACAACGCATCGAACAACACCATTCTGCAAATGCGGGTGCCCAATTCCATGCGCGGCAGGGTGATGTCGATCCTGCTGGTCAACCGAGGCCTGGTGCAACTCGGGGCAGCCGCGTCAGCGGCGCTCGCCGGCTTCGTGGGGGTTCAGTTGGCGGTGCTGATGGCGGGAGCGATCATCTTCGTGTTCAGCATCGCCATGCTGAAGACCTCACTCGCCGAACGGCTCAGAAACGATCCCTCCTGACACTCCCGCACGCCAGCCGGATCAAGCCGTGCTGGAGCGCTGGAGGCCACGGAGGAAAGGGAGCCCGCGGCGTATCCCCCTTCGACGCAGGCAGGCCGACGCCGTCGATCGCCGCGCAGGGCGACCGCGACCGCCCATCGCGCAGGCAGCGGCCGCGCAGCGTCTGCCTGACGCCCGCTCGCCCGCGACAAACCCGGCGGCGCGGTGGGTGCCCGTGCCGCCCACGATCACTCCGTGAGGCGCATCCGCCCGGAAGCCATCGGCATCGGGCCATCGACCCGATGCCGATGCCGGCGACGTGTTTACTTCTTCAGCCCGAGAATAGCCCGGGCCTCGTCCACGCTCGCGATCTCGGCACCGAGATCGTCGAGAATGCGGGCGGCCTTTTCCACCATCTGCGCGTTGCTCGCGGCAAGCTGCCCCTTGCGGATGTTGACCGCATCCTCCAGCCCGACGCGGACATGGCCGCCCAGCAGATAGGCTTGCGCGACCATCGGAAAGGCCATGCGCCCGATGCCGAATGCGGCCCATTGCGCATCCGGCGGCAGGAGCGAACGGGCATAGAACAACGATTCCGGCGTTCCGGCGAAGCCGTATTGAATGCCGGTGACGATCTGGAACAGCGGGGGGCTTTTCAGCACGCCTTCCTTCAGGAGCGCCAGGGCGAGATTGATGTCGCCGCTGTCGAACACCTCGAGTTCCGGCTTGGTGCCCGCCTCATAGATCGCCTCCGCCATGATCTTCACATTGGTCGGCGTGTTGATCACCACGGCCGAGCCCGACCACATGGTGTTGAGATCGAGGCTGCAGATGTCGGGCTTGAGCGCGAGGATGTGCTCGACCCGCCGCAGCGGATGCATCAGCGTCGTGCCGGGGGCGGCCACGCTCGGCTCGTCCGCACTGGGTACGAAGCGCTGCCCCGGCCCGGTGGTGAGATTGATCAGCACATCGGTCGAGGAGGAGCGGATGCGGTCAACGACCTCCCGATAATGATCCAGCTCCATGCTGGGGCGGCCATCCTCGTAACGCACATGAATATGGGCGATCGCCGCGCCCGCCTTGGCGGATTCGATGCACGCATCGGCGATCTGCTTGGGAGTGCACGGAAGACCGGGATGTTGCTTCAGCGTCGTCTGGTTCCCGGTGACGGCGACACTTATGATCTTCTTGGTCGTCATTGCAGGCGCACTCCCTATTCTCGCAAAAAAATCGCCCCCGAGGACGCACCCTCGCGCCACGGCTCGCTGAAGCACTAGATAGAAACAAACGTTTGATTTAGTCAATCTGATCAGATACGGTTTCGATGGCTTGCTGGGCCGCGCGCCGAGCAACTGACGCTTGAGAGGAAAGCCAGATGACAGCAAATGCCGTTCAGAAGAGCCAGACGCATCTGACGATGAATGACATCCGAGACGCCGCCGACCGTTTGAAGAACTGGAATAAATGGGGAGAAAACGACGAGATCGGCACGCTAAACTACACGAGCGCGGCCGATGTCATTTTCGCCGCCAGCCTAGTGCGGAAAGGAAAGATCTTTTCGCTGGCGATCAATCTGGACAATAACGGTCCGCAGGGCGGCAAGACCAAGTTCCCGCCGGTGGGGCGCTTCAACCCCGTCCACACCATGCTGCGCACCGGCACCGACGCCTATTCCGGCGTGCTCGACAAGCGCGGCATCCGCTCCGCCGACGATCTCGTCCTGCTGCCGCTCCAGGCGGCAACGCACTGGGACGGCCTCGGCCACATCTTCTACAACAACTACATGTGGAACGGGTATGATTGCCGCGAGGTGTCGTCCTTCGGCGCGGCGAAATGCGGGATCGAGAAGACCAAGGAAAAGATGGTCGGCCGCGGCGTGCTGCTCGACATCGCCCGCCATCTCGGCGTCGACTGGCTGGAAGACGGCTTCGCGATCACCAACGAGATATTGAGCGCCTGCGCCAAGGCCCAGGGCGTCGAGGTTCGAAAGGGCGACTATCTGCTGATCCGTACCGGCCACATGGAAGCGAAATGGGCGGCGGGCAGCTGGGATGGCTATCCCGGCGGCGACGCTCCCGGCCTCGCCTTCGAGACGCTCGACTGGCTGCAGGAAAAGCAGGTGGCCGCGGTTGCCACCGATACATGGGGCGTCGAGGTTCGGCCGAACGAGACCGACGAGGCGAACCAGCCCTGGCACTGGATCTGCATTCCGATCATGGGCCTGACGATGGGCGAGATCTTCAAGCTCGACGAGCTTGCCAAGGATTGCGCGGCGGACGCCACCTACGATTTCATGTTCATCGCGCCGGCGCTGCCGATCACGGGGGCCGTGGGCTCGGCCATCAATCCCATCGCGATACGCTGAAGCGGCCCGGCGCCGCTTATGTCGCCTTCGTGCCAGGCGAGGGATAGCGGCTCGCCCGCTCCCTCGCCCATGGCTCGCGACAGCCGCCGCCGGCATATTGGCCGGCACGGAAATTCGGTCGCGCACGCCCTTATCCTGGCCTAGCATGCCGGTCTACGACGCCCGCATGCCGACAGGTTGATGATGCGATGCCGATGCTGAACCACGCCATTACCCCAAGGGGTGACGCCGCGCATGACATGGCTTTGGCACAGGAAATCGTCGCGCTCTACGAAGCGGAACCCGATCTGATCGGCCTCCCCGCGGCGCTTTTTGCCGGCGTCGCGCGCCTGATCGATTGCGAGGTGACGACCTACTCGGAATTCCATCACACCAGCGGCGAGTTCCGCTCGATCATGTCGGTGGAGGACGACCCGGGGCGGCGGATGCAGGCAATAGCGGCCTATGCCCGCCACATGCACAGCCATCCCTTCTGGAGCTACGATCCCGGCTTCTTCGGCGAACGCGCGCTGCGTGAATCGGACTTCTTCGACGAGGAACAGTTCCTTGCCCTGCCGATCGCGCGGGAGGTTTTCCTGCCATCGAACGCCCGGCACCTGATGGCGATCGTCATTCAACACGAAGACTATGTGCTGACCATCGCCGGCCACCGCGTCATCGGGCGCCCGCCCTTCGGCAATGCGGAACGCGAACGGCTGGAAGCCTTCCGTCCGCATGTCCTGCGCAGCTACCGGCAGGCCCAGCAGCGCACCGTCGCCGCACTGACTCCCGCCGACCGGCTGCGCGTCGCCTTTCCCGAATTGACGCCCCGCCAGTTGGAGGTCGCCTCCTGGATTGCCAATGGCAAGTCGAACGAGGACATCGCGACGATACTCGGCGTGGGGGTCGACACCGTAAAAGCCCACGTCAAGGCGATCCACGCCAAGATCGGCGCCGACGGGCGTCTCGCCATCGCGGTCATCGCCTACACCTTCCCGCCCTTCGAGCGCCGGCCGCCCCTCTGGAGGATCGGCGGGGATGTCTGGGCCGGGCGCCACGGAGGCTGAGCTCCGGCCCGTCCCGCCCAAGACCTAGTCGAGGCAAGACACGGGCAAAGCAAGACACGGGCGAGGCAGGATCCGGTCGAGGCGACGGTCCGGTCCTGACATCGGCTCCCCAAAGATCAGGGCTCAGAAACAACGACGCACGGCGCGGGCGTGCGAACCGCGTGGCGTCTGGTATGACCACGCACCGCCTGCGGAGCGGCATGCGGGTGGAGGAGATGGGGATGGATCGCTGGCAAGCGATGAGGGTGTTCGTCAAGGTTGCCGAGACGGAAAGCTTCGCCGAGGCCGGCCGCCAGTTGCACATGAGCCCCCCTGCGGTCACCCGCGCCATTTCCACCCTGGAAGAGCAGATCGGTGTCCGGCTCCTCGCCCGCACGACGCGGTCGGTGAAGATGACGGAGGCGGGAAGCCGCTATTTCGACGACTGCCGCCGCATCCTTGCCGACATAGCGGATGCCGAGGCATCGGCCGCCGGCTCGCATGCCAATCCCACCGGCACGCTGATCGTCACCGGCTCGGTGATGTTCGGCCGGATGTATGCGCTGCCCATTCTTCTCGAATATCTCGACCGCTACCCCTCGGTGACAGGACGCAGCCTGTTCGTCGATCGGGTCGTCAACATCATCGAGGAAGGCATCGATGTCGCGATCCGCATCGGGCACCTTCCGGATTCGAGCCTCAGCGCCATCCGGGTCGGGTCGGTCAAGCGGGTGATCTGCGGCGCGCCTGCCTATTTCGAGAAACATGGGATTCCGCAGGTACCGGCCGACCTGGCGCATCATCGCATCATCGCGCCGACCGCCGCCTGGGCATCCCTCGAATGGCACTTCGGGGAGGAAAGCAAAACCAGCGTCACCGTTCGCCCCCGCCTTCTGTGCAACACCAACGAGGCCGCGATCACCGCCGCGGAGGATGGATGGGGGCTCACCCGCATCCTCTCCTACCAGATCGGCCCCGCCTTGTCGGAGGGGCGGCTGCAAACCGTGCTGTCCGATTATGACGAGAAGGCCCTGCCGATCCATGTCGTCCATGCGGCCGGCCGACGCGCGCCAGCCAAGGTGAGAACCTTCGTCGACCTCGCGGTCGAGCGCCTGCGCGAGAACCCGCTGTTCCGCTGATGCCCGCTCCCGTATGCGTGCCAATGTGGCCCGGCCCGGCCCGCCTTCAGGGCATTCAGATTACGGGCGGCGGCCGGATCTCCACATCCTCGGCACCGACCATTCCGGAAAACGGAATAATAACTTTCACGATTTGCGGATTAAGTCATTTCAGCTGAAGGGCTATCTCTTCTCCCGAGGCCGGCGCCGCGCCGTTCATGCCTCGATCAGATGGAGGACACGATGAGCCGCCCCGCCGCTTCCCCGACCCCGATCGCCGTGCATTACCGTTCCGCGACCATCGACGGCGTCAAGATATTCTACCGGGAGGCCGGCCCGGCCGATGGCCCCGTGGTGCTGCTCCTGCACGGCTTTCCGACGTCGTCGCACATGTTCCGCAATCTCATTCCGACCTTGGCCGACCGGTACCGCGTCATCGCCCCGGACTATCCCGGCTACGGCCAGAGCGACGCTCCCGACCACGCGACGTTCTCCTACACGTTTGCCCACTATGCCGACATGATGGATGCGCTGCTCGGCCAGATCGGCGTTGCGCGCTATGCCATGTACGTCATGGATTACGGCGCGCCGGTCGGCTACCGCCTCGCCCTCAAGCATCCCGAGCGCGTCACCGGGCTGATCATTCAGAACGGCAACGCCTATGAAGAGGGCCTGCTGGCGTTCTGGGACCCGATCAGGGAATACTGGGCGGACGGATCCCGCCAGCACCGGGAGGCCCTGTCGTGGCTAGTGACGCTCGAGGCGACCCGCTTCCAGTACACCGACGGTGTCCGGGATCTCTCCCGCATCAGCCCGGACAACTGGGTCCACGACCAGGCTCTGCTCGATCGGCCGGGCAACAGCGACATCCAGCTCGACCTGCTTTACGACTATCGCACCAACGTCCCGCTCTATCCGCAATTCCAGGAATTCTTTCGCGCCCACCAGCCGCCGGCGCTCATCGTCTGGGGCAAGAACGACACGATCTTCCCAGCGGAGGGCGCGCATCCCTATCTGCGCGATCTGCCGGCTACCGAGTTTCACCTTCTCGACACCGGGCATTTCGCGCTCGAAGACAAGCTCGACGAGATGGCACCGCTCATCCGCGACTTCCTCGATCGCAAGGTGGCGGCGCGCTGAACGAAACATCCGGTCCTGCGGGCACACCATGGCTCGCCCGGAGAGGTAAACTCCCGGCCCGCACGAACGAGATGCCGACGGCATCTCGGCTCGGGGCCCATGTCGGAGAACAGTCATGTCCTACGGCTTTCTGGATATCGCGGTGACGCCGAGCGTCCGGGCCGCCCAGGCGGAAATGGGCGCCGATCGCCTCTGGACCGATTTCGAGGGGCACCGCGAATTCGAGCGGTTCACCGAAAACGAGGTCGCCTTCATCGCCCAGCGCGACAGCCTTTACATCGCCTCCGTGTCCGAGACCGGCTGGCCGTATGTGCAGCATCGTGGCGGGCCGCCCGGCTTCCTCAAGGTGGTCGACGACAGGACGCTGGCATTCGCCGATTATCGCGGCAACCGTCAGTACATCAGCACCGGCAATTTCGCGGCGAACGACCGTGCCTGTCTCATCCTGATGGACTACCCCAGACGCGCGCGCCTCAAGATCTACGCGCATGTCGAGAAACTGACGCTCGACGCCGACCCGGCCCTAACCGATCTGGTAACCGACGGCGCCTACCGGGCCAAGCTGGAGAGGATTTTCCGGCTACGGCTGAGCGCGTTCGACTGGAACTGCCAGCAACACATCGTCCCGCGCTTCACGGAAGCGGAGGTCACCCATGCGGTCCTCCCGCTCCGTGAGCGTCTCGCCCAGTTGGAAGCCGAGAACGCCGCCCTGCGCGCCCGTCTCGAAGCCGAGGGATAGGCCACTCCCGGCCTCGCCCCGGTGGCGGGGCGGGGCCCTCGGCATGACGATGCCGGACGCATCCGCGCCTGCATGTCGAACCTGGCCTCACTGGCCAGCAGATCGGCCCGAATAAACCGCACCGGCCACCTCATCGTCCTGCGGGACGCTGCGCCGCACGTCGATGACGCACACCCAGACACCTCCGTCCGAAAGGGCGGAATCTTCATCATCCGCACGATTTTATAGACGCGACCGGCCGGAACATGTCCGATACTCGCCGCGAGCCTTCCCAGATTCCGCGGTTGCCGCAAGGGCACAGATCGAGACGAGTACCCGATGCGGTTGCCATCTACCCAGGCCCTGCGCGCGCTCGAGGCCTTCTCCCGGCACGGCACCGTCTGGCAGGCGGCGGCGGAGCTCAACATCACCCGCAGCGCCGTCAGCCATCAGTTGCGCTTCCTGGAACAGGACCTCGGCTTCGCGCTGCTGGAGCGCGCCGGCAAGGGCGTGGCGTTGACACCGCAGGGCAAGCGCTACGCCGCCGATGTCCGCAGGGCCCTGAACGTGCTCGCCGATGCCGCCGTGCAATATGTCGACCGCGGCGTGCTGCGCGGCGCGCTCACCGTGAGCTCGACGCCGGGCTTCGCCTCGTTCTGGCTGTGCTCGCATGTCGCCGAGTTCAAGCGGCTCTACCCCGATGTCAGCCTGCGCATCGTCACGCCGCAGCGGCTCGACGATGTCGAGACGCCGGGGGTCGACGCCTTCATCGCCTATGGCGACGGCGAGTGGCCGCGCCACGCGGTCGAACTGATCAGCGCCGTCGACTTCATGCCGGTATGCAGCCCGATCCTGCTCAACCAGCTCGGCGGGCTCGGCGAGCCGGTCGACATGTTCCGCGCCGTGCTGCTGCATCTCGACGGGCTCGGCGACTGGCTCAACTGGTTCGCGGCGGCCGGCGTGGTGGGCCCGCGCATCGACCAGGGGGTGATCTTCTCCGACATGAACCTCGTGCTCGCCGCCGCGATCTCCGGCCAGGGCATCGCGATCGGCGACAATTTCGTCTGCCGGCACCTGCTCGACATGGGCCGGCTGGTGCGCCCCTTCGACTTTGCCGTGCGCTCGGCGCGCGCCTACTACTTCGTCACCGAACATGAGCGCGGCGGCAACCCGGCGATCCAGGCCTTTGCCGCGTGGCTGAAGTCGCGCGTCGCGCAGACGACGCCGGTGATGCATCGCTAGGCGGTGGCTTTTATGCCCAAGCAGGCACCATTGAGGTGAAGAATTTTTGCAGAAAATGCGAAAAATCTTCATTTGAGGTGAGTAAAATTCGAAGTTAGCATTCCTCCAGTGTGAGGGAGCGCATTCGAACGTGACCACGCGGGCGGTCGGGATACAGGCGATCGGCATCGGGAAATCCTTCGGCCATTTCGAGGCGCTGAAGGACATCTCGCTCGATATCGCGCCCGGCGAATTCCTGACCTTGCTGGGGCCGTCCGGCTCGGGAAAGACCACCTTCCTCATGGTGCTCGCCGGCTTCCAGGCGGCGACGGCGGGGCGGCTGCTCAGCGACGGCGCCGACATCACCCGCAGCCGCGCCGAGGATCGCTCCTTCGGCATGGTGTTCCAGGGCTATGCGCTGTTTCCCCACAAGACCGTCGCGCAGAACATCGCCTTTCCGCTGCAGGTGCGCGGCATGGCGCGCGAGGAGATCGCCCGGCGGGTCGACGCGATCATCGCCCGCGTCGGGCTGGTCGGCCACGAGAAGAAGCGTCCGGCCATGCTGTCCGGCGGCCAGCAGCAGCGCGTGGCGCTGGCCCGCGCGCTGGTGTTCGAGCCGCCGGTGCTGCTGCTCGACGAGCCGTTCTCGGCGCTCGACAAGCACCTGCGCGGGCGCATGCAGGAGGAGGTGGCCCGCCTGCATAGCGAGTTCGGCACCACCTTCGTCTTCGTCACTCACGACCAGAGCGAGGCGCTGTCGCTGTCCTCGCGCATCGCCATCTTCAACCACGGGCGGCTGCTCCAGGTCGGCGGGCCGCGCGAGATCTACGAGCGGCCGCAAAGCCGCTTCGTCGCGGAGTTCCTCGGCGAGATCAACCTGCTGCCGGTCGACGAGGTCGGCCATTGCTCGCTCGGCACCAGCGGCCTGTTCGAAGGCGCGCGGCTGCGGGCGCCGCGGCACGATCATCTCAGCGGGCGCGCGGTGCTGGCGGTGAGGCCCGAGCACATGTCGGTCGGCGCCGAGCCGCCGGCGAACGGCAATGGCGTCGCCGCCCGGCTGGCGGGCACCACCTATCTCGGCGCCGCCATGCGGCTCGCGCTCGCCACGCGCAACGGCACGCAGCTGACCGTGACGCTGCCGAGCGAGGCCGCGAGCCGCGTCCTCGGCGGCGGCCCGGACTTCTGGGTCACCTGGTCCTTCGACAATGGCTTCCTTCTTCCAGAGCAAAGCTGAAAACAGCAGGAGCACGCCGTGAACGACGCATTCCAGAAAGACTGCCTCGACATCCTCGCGGCCAAGGCGGCTCGAGGGGAAATCAGCCGCCGCCGCTTCACCCAGCTCGCCGCCCTGATCTTTGGCGGCGCGCCGCTGCTGATGCGCTCGCCCGAGGCGCTGGCGCAGGTGCGCCAGCTCGTCCTCGTCAATTGGGGCGGCGACGCGCTGAAGGCCTATGACAAGGCCTATGGCCAGCCCTTCGAGAAGGAGACCGGCATCGTCGTCAAGGAGGATGGCACCGGGCCGACGGAGGGCGCCATCGCCGCGCAGTTCAAGAGCGGCAAGCCGACCTGGGACCTCGTCGACGCCGATCCGTTCTCGGCGATCTCGCTCGGCAAGCAGGGCATGATCGAGCCGATCGACTACAGGATAGTCGACAAATCGAAGATGCGACCGGGCTTCGACTGGGAATACGCCGCCTCGACCTACTTTTTCTCCTATGTCATCGCCTATGACGCGCAGAAGTTCGGCGCCAACCCACCGACCAGCATGGCCGATTTCTTCGACGTGAAGAAGTATCCGGGCAAGCGCACCATGTATAAGTGGGGCGCCGGCATGTGGGAGGCGGCGCTGCTGGCGGACGGCGTGGCGCCCGACAAGCTGTACCCGCTCGACCTCAAGCGCGCCCACGCCAAGATCGCGGCGCTGAAGCCCGATGTCGTCGCCTATTGGGGCGGCGGCGCGGAGAGCCAGCAGCTCATGCTGGGCGGCGACGCCGCGATGGGGCTGATCTGGTCGACCCGCGCCTCGTTGATCGAGAAGGATTCCGGCGGGCAGGTGAAGTTCACCTGGAACCAGGGCCTGCTCTCGCCCGGCGCGCTGGCGGTGATCAAGAACAATCCCGGCGGCAAGGAGAACGCGATGAAGTTCATCGCCTCGACTTCGGTGCCGGAGCGCCAGCTGGTGATGTTCGACATGCTGGGACAGGGGCCGGCCAACCCGGCCACCGACGCGCTGATCCCGGCCGACCAGAAGCGCTACAACCCGGTCGATCCGGCCAACATGAAGAGCCAGATCGCGCTCGACATGCCCTGGTACGCCGACAATTACGGCGCAGCGCTCGACGAGTTCACCAAGGTGATCTCGGCGTAGCGTTCGACCGACGTGCACCTCCCACATTGGGGAGGGCCGCCTTCTCCCTCTCCCCGCCCGAACTCGGCTGTTGCCGAGTTCGGTTCCGGCAAACCGAAGCCGGAAACGTCCGGCCTCGGCGGAGAGGGTTGTGGTGAGGGGCCTTCTTCGCTCCGCAGTCGCTAGAGCCCCTCACCGACCCGCTTCGCGGGCCACCTCTCCCCGACGGGGAGAGGGAAAACCGACGAGCCCTCTCCCCGTTGGGTAGGGGCAAGCAAGTGCTCCCGGAGGGGAGAAAAAGCCATCGACCGCTCCCGGCTGCGGGAGCGGAACGACAGCAGCACCGACCACCCGAACCTGTACGCGAGCCGACACGATCATGCGCAACCGAACGGCAATCTGGCCCGCTCTCGCCTTGACGGCACCTTTGGTGCTGTTCCTGGCGTGCGCCTATGCCCTGCCGTTCCTCGGCGTCGCGCTATGGAGTGTCACGCTGCCGGAACTCGGCACCGGCCAGTATCAGCGGCTCGTCGGCGACCCGCTGGTGGCCTCGGTGTTCACGCGCACCTTCCGCATCTGCCTCGTCGTCACCGTGGTGGCGGTCGCCGCTGCCTATGCCATCACCTATGTCTGGGTGCGCGGCTCGCGCCTGCAGCGGCGCGTCATCGAGATCTGCATCTTCGTGCCGTTCTGGATCTCGCTGCTGACCCGCGCCTTCGGCTGGCTGGCGCTCTTGTCCAATCGCGGCCTGTTCAACAGCTGGATGCAGGCGCTCGGCCTCATTGACGGCCCGCTGGCGCTGGTGCGCAACCAACCGAGCGTGATCGCCGGCATGGTGCATGTGCTGATCCCCTTCGCGGTGCTGCCGCTCGCCTCCGCCATGCGGGCGGTGGACGAGCGCGTGCTGCTCGCCGCCCGCGGCATGGGCGCCTCGCGCCTGCGCATCTTCTGGTCGGTGTTCCTGCCGCTGACGCTGCCCGGCGTCATCGGCGCGACGCTGATCGTCTTCGTGTTCAGCCTCGGCTTCTTCGTCACGCCGGCCATTCTCGGCGGCGGACGCTCCATCATGGTGGCCGAACTGGTCTATCTCCGGATGTTCCAGAGCCCGGACTGGGGGCTGGGAGCGGCGATCAGCGTGGCGCTGGTCATCCTCGTCGCGGCGCTGATGGCCCTGTTGTCGCGCTTCGCCCGGCTGGCGCTGACGGGGGGCGGGAAATGAAGATCCAGCGCCCCGGCCCGCTCGCCGTCGCCCTCGCCTTGGCTGTAGGCGCGTTCCTGCTGCTGCCGCTGCTGGCGGTGGTGCCGATCTCCTTCACGCCCAGCCGCATGCTCTCCATGCCGCAGGGCAGCCTGTCGCTCACCCATTACCGGCAGCTGATCGACAATCCCGACTGGCTGAGCGCCATCCTGCTCAGCACCAAGGTCGGCGTGCTCACCAGCGTGATCTCGACGGCGCTCGCCACCAGCTTCGCGCTGGGCATCTGGATGCTGCAGCCGCGCTTCTCGTCGCTGCTGGTCGGCTTCGTGCTGCTGCCGATGATCGTGCCGCCGGTGGTCTCGGCGATGACGCTGTATTTCCTGCTGACCGGCCTGTCGCGTTTCTCGCAGGCCATCGGCTTCGACAGCGTCATCGGCGTGACCATGGCACATATCGTGATGACCGTGCCTTTCGCGGTGGTGATGGTGCTGGTCGCGCTAGCGCAGGTGGACCGGCGCATCGACCTCGCCGCGCGCGGGCTCGGCGCGACCGTCTCCCAGCGCATCTTCCACGTCATCCTGCCCAATATCGGCTTTGGCGTGGCCACCGCCGCGCTCTTGGTCTTCGTCCTGTCCTGGGAGGAGATCGGCGTCACCCTGTTCATCACCAGCGTCGACGCGATCACCCTGCCGCGCCTGATGTGGATGGGACTGCGCGACAATGTAGACCCCGCGATCGCCGCCATCTCGGTGGTGCTCATCGTCATCACCACGCTGGTCCTGCTGATGCGCATGGCCTTCCAGCGTCGCCCGGAATTCGAGGAGGAGTGAGATGGACGAGGTATTCGGCCGCAAGGACATGATCAGCCCGGGCCGGCTCAAGGAACTGAGCGTGAAGTCGGATGCGTCGGGCTTCGTCCAGCTGGGCAGCCATCTCGGCGCGCTGGCGATCACCGGCACGGCGCTCTGGTACACATGGGGCACGTGGTGGGCGGCCCCGTGCTTTGTCGTGCACGGCATATTGATCAACTTCCTCTATGCCGGCCAGCACGAGATGAGCCACTCGACGGTCTTCAGGACCAAGAAGCTCAACGAGATCTTCGGCCGGCTGTTCGGCTTCGCGCTGATCTATCCGCGTGATTTCGACCAGATCCAGCACTTCGCCCATCACCGCTACACGCAGGACTGGGCTGGCGACGGCGAGCTGGGGCGCGAGCGCTATTCCATGCTGTCCTACCTGCTCTGGGTGCTCGGTCCGACCTACTGGTACACGCGTATCCGCCGCGTCATCCGCTTCTCGCTCGGCATCGTCAGCGAGACCTACATCCCCGCCGACCAGCACCCCAAGGTGATCCGCGAGGCGCGTTGGCACCTCGCCGGATATGTGCTCATCGCCGTGCTGTCGGTGGCGACCGGCAGCTGGCTCGCGGTGAAGCTCTGGCTGTTGCCGATGCTGGTGATGAAGCCGGTGCACCAGTTGCAGAACACCATCGAGCATCTCGGCTTGCCGCATGTCGAGCAGATCACCGAGAACACCCGTACCACCCGAACCAATGCGATCATGCGCTGGATGTGCTGGAACATGCAGTTCCACACCGCGCACCACGCCTTTCCCGCCGTGCCGTTCCACCAGCTGCCGAACCTGCACCGCACGATCTTCGTCGAGAAGGGCCGCAAGCCGCATTCGATGACCTATCTCGGCTTCCAACTCGCGGTGATCAAGGCGTTCTGGAGCGGGCGCACCGAGGCGGATTACCCGGACGACAAGATCTGGATCATGGACGACACCGACCTCGAACCCGTGGCGCCGCGTCCTGGCCGCGCGAAGCAGGCCTGACCATGCCCCTCAAGATCTACCAGTCGCTCTGGGCCACCGAGCTGCGCCGTCCCGGTACGCCGGAACGGCCGGTCACTGAGCGCTTCGAACGGGTGAAGGCAGCCGGTTTCGACGGCATGGCGATTGATCTCGGCGCCATGGACATCGAGGCCGCGCGGGGAACCGTCCCGGAATTCGCCCGCACCGGGCTCGCGGGGCTGCTCACTGCGTTTCCGCGCTCGATCGAGGAACTGCGCCCGGCGCTGCACCTCGCCAAGGACATCGGGTCGCCCTTCGTCGTCGTCATCGGCCAGGTGATGCCGCTGTCGGTCGCCGAGATGGTACCGGTGATCGAGGCGTGGATACGGATCGGCCGCGAGGAGGGCGTGCCGCTCCAGTTCGAGACGCATCGCAACTGCATCACCAACGACATGTTCGCGACGCTGCTGCTGCTCGACGCCATCCCCGACCTGCGGCTCGCCGCCGATCTCTCGCATTATGTCGTCGACCGCGAGATGATGCTGCCGATCAGCGCCGAGTATCAGGCCCACGTCGTCCGCCTGCTGGAGCGGTCGGATTCCTTCCAGGGCCGTATCGCCAATCGCTGCCAGGTGCAGCTGCCGCTGCATTTCCCGCAGCACCGGCCGTGGATCGAGGTGTTCCGCGACTGGTGGCGGCGCGGCTTCGCGTCCTGGCAGGCGCGCAACCCGGCCGATGCCGACTGCGTTTTCCTGTGCGAGCTCGGCCCGCGCGACTACGCCATCACCGACGTCGACGGCGAGGAGCTGTCGGACCGCTGGGAGGAGGCGCTGCTATTGCGCCGCTGGGCGCAGGAAGACTGGCAACAGGCGGCCGCTCTGCGGGTCGCCGATCCCGTCTGAAGACAAGAGGACACGACCGATGACCGTCACCAGCCTGCGCCCGGACATCTCGCCCGCCGAATGGCAGCAGCGCGTCGAGCTCGCCGCCTGCTACCGCCTGCTCGCGCATTTCAAGATGACCGACCTCATCTACACTCACTGCACGGTACGGGTGCCGGGCGAGCCGGGGCAGTTCCTGATCAATCCCTACGGCCATCGCTGGGAGGAGATCACCGCCTCCTCGCTGGTGAAGATCGACGTCGACGGCAACAAGGTCGGCGACAGCCCGCACCGGGTGAACCCGGCCGGCTTCACCATCCATTCCGCGGTGCATATGAGCCGGCACGACGCCGCCTGCGTCATCCACACCCATACCCGCGCCGGCATGGCGGTGGCTTCGCTCAAGGAAGGGCTGCTGCCGCTCAACCAGATTGCCCTGCAGTTCTACGGCCGGCTCGGCATCCACGACTATGAGGGCATCGCGCTTGACCTCGACGAGCGCGAGCGCATCATCGCCGACCTCGACACCAAGTGCGGCCTGCTGCTGCGCAATCACGGCCTGCTCACCGTCGGGCGCACCGTCGCCGAGGCGTTCAACCTGATGTTCTACCTGGAGCGCGCCTGCGAGGTGCAGGTCGCCACCCTGTCGATGGGCCGAGACCTCGTGCTGCCGCCGCCGGACGTCTGCGAGAAGGTCGGCGCGCAATATGACCAGATGAATTTCGACGACGGCGACCTCCTGCTCGAATGGGCCGCCCATCTGCGCATGCTGGACGGGATCGATCCCTCCTACCGTCACTGACACAGAGCCGGCCGGCCCAGCGCCGGCCTGGTCAATGCAACTTCGGGAGCGCCGCCATGACCGCCACCACCAAGGCCTCGTTCGACTGGACGCTGCCGGCTCGCGACTATTGCGACCCGGCCCTCTATGAGCGCGAGCGCAAGGAGATCTTCGCCCGCAACTGGATGCTCTTCAGCTGGTCGGAGCGGCTGAAGGCGCCGGGCGACTATGTCTCCGGCACGGTGGCGGGCTATCCGGTGTTCGTCATCCGCGACGATGACGGCGTGGTGCGCGCCTTCCACAATGTCTGCCGGCATCGCGGCGCCCAGCTCCTTGAGAAGGAGGAGGGCCATTGCGGCAAGCTGGTGGTGTGCCCCTATCACAGCTGGAGCTACACCCGCTCCGGCCGACTCAACAAGGCGGTGGATTTCGGCGAGGGCATCACCTTCGATCCGCAGGCCTGGGGGCTGTACGCCATCGACGCGGAAGAGTGGCGCGGCCTCGTCTTCCTGCGCGTCGAACGCGGCGGCGAGAGCCTGGTCGAATGGCTCGGTCCGATCCACGACATGGCCGCCGACTATCCGCTGGAGCAGCAGCGCTATTTCACGGCGAAGAACCGCGACTGCGCGGTCGACTGGAAGGTCTACGGCGAGAATTACCTCGAATGCTACCACTGCCGGACCATGCATCCGGGCCTGTGCGAGTCCATGGACATCGACAGCTACCGGATCGACACCTATGCCGACAGGAAGTTCTTCCACCTGCATGCGCCCAAGCGCGAGGGCGGCCTGACGCGCGGCCTGTATTTCTACCGCTTCCCCTTCCTGATGCTGAACCTCTACGACTGGGGTTCGTCGATCGCCACCATCGAGCCGCTCGGCCCGGGGCGCATCCGCCACATCAACTGGTACTTCTTCACCGACGTCTCGCCGGAGAAGGCGGAGGAGAACCGCCAGTCCGTCGAGTGGTCGGCGCAGATCGTCACCGAGGACCTCGACATCATCACCGGCGTGCAGCGCAACCTGGAGACCGGCGTCTACACCCGCGGGCCGCTGTCGCCGAAATACGAGTATGCGGTGAAGTCCTTCCAGGACATGTGCCGCGACGGGCTGGAGCCGAAGGAGCCGCTGCGCGGCGTGGCGGCCGAATAGCCCGCGCGCGCCTTCCGTCCGCAGCGACCATCCCAGCCGAGGAACATCCCATGCATGCCGCCGACGTCACCGTGGGCAAGAGCTACGACGCCATCATCATCGGGGCCGGCCATAACGGCCTCGTCTGCGCGAACTACCTCGCAAAGGCCGGGCAGAAGGTGCTGGTACTGGAGCGGCGCGACGTCGTCGGCGGCGCGGCGGTGACGGAGGAGATCGCGCCGGGCTTCCGGGCCTCGATCTTCTCCTACCTGATGAGCCTGCTGCACCCGCGCATCATCCGCGAGCTGGAACTGAAGAAGCACGGCCTCGAAGTGCTGCCCTGCTCGGACATGGTCTCGCCGCTCGACGGCGAGGACTACATCCTGTTCTCCGACAATGTCGCCAAGTCGCAGGCGAGTTTCGCAAAATTCTCCAAGCACGATGCGGAGATCTATCCCGAATTCGACCGCTATCTGAGCGAGGCGGCCAATATCGTGCGCAAGCTGCTCTGGGAAACGCCAGTCGATCCGACCAGGCGCGACTGGCGTAGCTTCAAGGACGGCGCCTCGCTGCTGTGGCGCCATCGCAAGATCGGCCGCAAGATGTACCGCATCGTCGACATGCTGACGATGAGCGCCTACGACTTCCTGCGCGAATGGTTTGAGGACGAGCGCGTGATGGCGGTGCTCGCCTATTACGCCTCGATCGGCACCTTCGCCGGACCGAAATCGCCGGGCTCGGCCTATGTGATCATGCACCACATCATGGGCGAGCATGAGGGCGCCGGCGGCTGGGGCTTCATCAAGGGCGGCATGGGCTCGATCACCCAGGCGCTCGCCGCCTCGGCGCAGGAGAAGGGCGTCGACATCGTCACCGGCGCGCCGATCAAGGAAGTGCGCGTCCAGAACGGCCGGGCGACCGCCGTGTCGACGACGACAGGCGAAACCTATGCGGCCAAGGCGATCATCTCCAACGCCAACGCTAAGGTGCTCTATCTCGATCTGGTCGGCGAAAAGCACCTGCCGGAGGAGGTGCTGCGCGAGATCAAGGGCTATCGCACCTTCTCCACCGCCTTCAAGATGAACATCGCCTGCGAGCGTCCGCCGCAATACCGCATATTGGACCGGGTGCGGCGCGAGGGCGGCCTCGGCAATTTCGACTACCCGACCTACATGCATATCGCGCCCGACATCGACTATCTCGAGCGCGCCTATGACGACGCCAAGCATGGCTGGTACTCGTCGCGCCCCTTCATCACCCCGGTGGTGCCGACCATGGTCGACACCACGCTGGCGCCGGCGGGCAAGCATGTGGTCAACCTGTTCGGCGGCCACGCGCCCTACACGCTGAAAGGCGGCGACTGGGCGACCGAGAAGGAGAATTTCCGCAAGACGGTGTTCGACACCATCGAGGACTACGCGCCCGGCTTCCGCGACGACGTCATCGAGGCGCAGTTGCTCGTGGCTCCCGATATCGAGCACATCGTCAACCTGCCGCAGGGCCACATCTTCCACGGCGAATTGTCGACCGACCAGCTGTTCTTCCAGCGGCCGGTCTCCGGCTATGCCGATTACCGCACGCCGCTGAAGGGGCTCTACATCTGCGGCTCCTCCATGCATCCCGGCGGCGGCGTCTCCGGCATTCCCGGCTACAACGCCGCCCGCGAGATCATGCGCGACATCCGCGCCCGTCGGAACTGAGCGGCGCGAGCGGCACCGGGGGCGAGCGTCAGGGCGCGCTGGCTCCCCGAGTGCGGGTCTGGTGGATCTCAATCAGGCTCGGCCCGTTGCGCTGTGCCGCCGCGGCCAGCGCCGGGCCGAGTTCGGCGACGTCGGCGAGGCTGAGCGCCGGCACGCCATAGGCGCCGGCGATGGCGGCGAAGTCGGGGGCCGACGGCTTCACGCCCTCGGGCTCGATGCCGCAATCCAGCATGTAGGTCTCGATCTCCTGATAGCCGTCATTGTTCCAGACGAGGAAGATCACCGTCGCTCCGGCATCCGCCGCCGAGCCGATCTCGGCGAGCGAGAACTGGAAGCCACCGTCGCCGGTCAGGCACACCACCGGGCGACCCGGCGCGCCGATCGCCGCGCCGACCGCCGCCGGCGGGCCGTAGCCGAGCGCGCCGAAGCCGGTGGCGGCGTTGAACCAGGACAGCGGGCGCGCGGTGTCGAGATAGAGATTGCCGGCATAGACCGGCTGGGTGGAGTCGCCGACGATGATCGCCTCCGGCAGCGCCCGGTAGATGCTCTCGATCACGTCGATCTCGGTGCGGATCTTCGCCGACAGCCCGTTCCACGCAGCCTCCCGCGCCGCCTGCGCCCGCGCGGCGCCGTCGCCGGCATGCGCGGACACGAGCGGCAGCAGCCCCTCAACCGCCGCCTCCACAGTGGAGAGCACCGGGAGAGCGGCGCGCGGTTCGCGCGACAGCTGCAACGCATCGATATCGACGCGCACGAAGCTGGCCAAAGGCGGGAAGGCGCCATCGGCATACATGTCGTAGTCGGTCTGGCCCATCTCGGTGCCGAGGGCGATGACGAGATCGGCCTGCGCGATCAGCGCGCGGACCGCCGCGAGGCTGGGGCTGGCGGGGACGCGCAGCTTATGGCCCGCGAGCAGGCCCCTCGCATTGGTGGTGAGCACCACCGGGGCGTCGAGCTGCTCGGCCAGCGCGGTGATGGCGGTGCCCGCCGACACCGCGCCGCCGCCACACAGGATCACCGGGCGCGTTGCGCCCGCGCACAGCGCGGCGAGCCGTTGCAGCGTCGCCGCGTCGGTGCCGGGCCGCGCCGGGCGTGTCGGGCGGAGCGCTATCTCGCCAGCCGGCAGCGGCATGACGTCGGTGGGGATCTCGATATGCACCGGCCCGGGCCGGCTCGATCCCATGATGGCGAAGGCCTGCGCGATCACTGCCGGCAGCTCGGCGGGATCGACCAGCGTGTGCGAGGCGAGCGCGAAGCTTTTCACCATCGCCGACTGGTCGGGCAACTCGTGCAGCAGGCCGCGCCCCTGGGCGAGCGAGTTGCGGCGGTTGACGCCGGAGATCACCAGCATCGGCACCGAGTCCTGCCGCGCCTGCGCCATGGCGGTGATGGTGTTGGTGAGGCCCGGGCCGGTGATCACCAGCGCCACGCCGGGCTTGCCGGTAACGCGGGCGTAGCCGTCCGCCATGAAGCCGGCGCCCTGCTCGTGGCGGGGAGTGATGTGGCGGATGGCGGATCCCGCCAGCCCCCGGTAGAGCTCGACCGTGTGAACGCCGGGAATGCCGAACACCACCTCGACGCCATTGGCCGCGAGCAGGTCGATCAACGCCTCGCCGACCGTCCGCGTGCCACTCATGCTCGTGCCGTTCATGCCCGCTCCGTCTCCCTGATCACCGAGCGGGCCGCCAGAGCCCGCATGCGCCGGCAGGCCTCCTCGATGGCTGTGTCCGGCACGGTGAGGCTGATGCGGATGAAGTCGGCCGCCCCGGCGCCGAAGGACGAGCCCGGCATGACCGCTACCTGTTCCTCGTCGAGAAGGGCACGGGCGAAGGCCTCGCTGCTCATGCCGGTGCCGCTGACGTCGACGAGGATGAACATGCCGGCCTCCGGCGGGAAGGGCACCAGCCCCGGCGCGCCCGCCAGCGTCGCGACGATGAGGTCGACGCGGCGCCGGTAGGCGTCCCGCATCCGCGCGGAGGTATCGACCGGGTTGTCGAGCGCATAGGCCGTCATGTCGGCGATGAAAGGCTGCCCGCCGAACAGCATGGTCTCGGAGACGGCGAGCAGCCGGCGGGCGAAATCCACCGGCCCGATCGCCCACCCGCTACGGAAGCCCGGAGCGGCATGCGACTTGGAGATCGACGAGCAGACGATGGTGCGCTCGGCAAGCTCGGGATCGTCGAAGGGCGAGGCGAAGCTGCCGGACAGCACCAGGTCCTCATAGACCTCGTCGCAGACGATCCACAGATCGTGCCGGCGGCAGACCTCGCCGATGGCAGCGATCTCGCCGGCCGTCAGCACCGCGCCGGTCGGGTTGTGCGGGGTGTTGAGCAGCAGCACCCGGCATCGCGGCGTGACCGCGCGCTCGAGATCGGCGGCCTGCAGGTGGAAGCCGTGCTCGGGGCGCAGCGGCACGGTGACCTGCTCGGCGCCGGTGGCGCGGATGACGCCTTCATAGGTGGCGTAGAGCGGGTCGCCGACCAGCACCGCGTCGCCGGTCTCGACGAGGCCGAGCATCACCGCGAACAACGCCGTCTGCGTGCCGGGGAAGCACAGAATATTGTCGCCGGTCACGTCCGGCCGGCGCCGCGCATATTTGCGTACCAGCGCATCCAGCACGATCTGCTCGCCGCGCCCGTTCGAATAGCGGTGGCGGCCGGCCTGCATGGCACGCGTCGCCTCGGCGATCAGCGTCTCGTGCGGCGGCAGGTCCGGCTCGCCAATGGTCAGTTCGATGATGGGCTCGCCGCTTTCCCGGCGGCGGCGCGCCTCGACATGAACGGCCCATTTCTCGGAGCCGAGGCTCGCGAGCCTATCGGTGATGGAGGCGTAGCGCATCGGAACCCTCCCGGTCCTGCTCGGTTGCGACCGGGGCGCCGATCGGATGGCCGATCAGCGCCTCGATCGATGAAAAGGCGATCGAGACCAGTTCGCTGTCCTCGAACAGCTCTCCCGCCAGGCATCCTTCCAGCCAGAGGCCGTCGAGGATGCCGTTGACCGCGATGGCCAGCGCCCGGCATCGCGCCGGAGCGGCCGCCTCGCCCCGCGCGACGAGGAATTCCGCCAGCAGGTCCTCGAGCGTGTGGCGGAAGCTGAGATAGCCTTCGCGATGGATCGCCGCGAGCGCCGGGTCGACGCCGACCCGGCTGATGAACGAAGCCCAAAGCGAGAGGCCGCGGCTGTTGGCGACCGGCTCGGTGAGGTTGATCAGGATGAAGCTCCGCAGCCGCTCCTCGGGCGTGCCGGTCACCGCCTTGGCCTTCTCCGTCAGCCGCGCGATCACCACCCGGTAGGCTTCCTGCAGGATCATCTCCTTGGAGTCGAAATAGTGCCGGATCAGGCCGGACGTGACCCCGGCCTTGATGGCGATCCGCCGCACCGTCGCGCCCTGGAGCCCGGCTTCGGCGATGCAGTCCAGCGTCGCCTCGATCAGGTCGTGCCGGCGCTCGGCGCCGGGGGCCCGGTGAAAGTTGCGCCGGGTCATACCGCGCGCCGCAGCACCGGGCGGGTAAGGCAGGTCGGGCCTCCCTCGCACGCGATGCACAGCGCCTCCGCCGCGAAGCTGTCGACGGTGCAGCCGGCCGCCTCCATCGCCGCCTGCGTCGCCGGAAAGCCGGCGACCATGATCACCTGGCCGGGCTGGGTCGGCAGCACGTTCAGCGACAGGCCGTTGCTGGCGTGGAATTCTTCGGGCGGCGCCTCGATCAGCCGCATGCCGCGCGCTTTGAGCAGCTGGTAGAAGGCCGCCGGCAGCAAGGGCGCGAAGACCAGCGCCAGATCGTCGGCGAGCGGGCTGATCACGCTCATCAGATGCAGGCAGGCCGCCTCGCCCTGCCAAAGCGGCAGGTCGAAGGCGAGCACCGAGATGCCATGCGGCGCGAGCAGGTCGCCCAGTTGGTCGATGCCGCTCTGATTGGTGCGCACGCCGCGCCCGACGATCAGCGTACGGGCGTCGAGCCAGACGCAATCGCCGCCCTCGACCGTCCCTGGCGCCTCGATCCGTCCGAGAATCGGAATCTGCCGCTCGGCATAGGCCTTTTCGTGCAGCTCCGGCTCGTTCGCCCGCAACGGCTTGCCCATGCGCAGGATGATGGCGCCGTGGTCGCTGACCAGCGACGGGTCATGGGTGAACATGGCGTCGGCAAGCCCGTCGCCGTCGTCTTCGAGCCAGATGATCTCGGTACCCGAACGCTCAACCAGGCGGGCGAATTCAGCGTATTCCTGCGCCGCTTGGTGGCCGTCGAAGCTAGGTCCGTAATGCCATTGCGCCGGGTCCGCCGTCAGGAGGCTAGGCCCCGGGCGGCGCATCAGGACGCGCTGCAGCGGCGCCGACATCTCCTGGGACCCGAAAGCCGACATTTGTTACTCCTCGATTGCGAATGCTGATTTTTTGGCGCTGCATAAAAAAGTCGCCAACGTCGCTGTTACACGCTTGAGTAACTGTCGCATAAAGTGCAACGATGGGCGAGAGGGAAGAAGGCGACGGGCGAGCCTCGACGCCGGAATGCGACGTTCCGACAAGCGGGGAAGGCGTGGCATGGGCCGGACTTCTGTATGCCGGGCAGCGGGGGCGCCGCTCCCATGGATGTTGCATCCATGAGCGAACGGGCCGAGGCGATCGCGGTCAAGGACCTGCACAAGCGCTTCGGTGCGCTGGAGGTGCTCAAGGGAATCTCGCTCACCGCCTATGAGGGCGACGTCATCGCCATTATCGGCGGCTCCGGCTCCGGCAAGTCCACCTTTCTGCGCTGCATCAACATGCTGGAGCTGCCGAGCGAGGGATCGGTGGCGATCCGCGGCGAGCCGATCGCGATGCGGCGCGACGGCCATGGCGGGCTCGCCCCCACGGACCGCCGGCAGGTCGAGCGGCTGCGCTCCCGGCTCGGCATGGTCTTCCAGAGCTTCAACCTGTGGCAGCACATGACGATCATCCAGAACGTCATCGAGGCGCCCGTCCACGTGCTCGGCGTTTCCAGGGACGAGGCGACGGAGCGGGCGGAGACGCTGCTGCGCCGCGTCGGGCTCCTCGAGAAACGCGACGCCTACCCGGCCTTCCTCTCGGGCGGCCAGCAGCAGCGCGCGGCGATCGCCCGTGCCCTCGCCATCCAGCCGCACGCCATGCTGTTCGACGAGCCGACCTCCGCGCTCGATCCGGAACTGGTCGGCGAGGTGCTGGGCGTGATCGGCGATCTCGCGCGGGAGAAGCGCACCATGCTGCTGGTGACGCACGAGATGAAGTTCGCCCGCAACGTCGCCAATCACATCGTCTTCCTCGCCCACGGCGTGATCGAGGAGCAGGGGCCGCCGGAGCAGATCTTCGGCGCCCCGAAGTCGGAGAGGCTGAAGAAGTTCATCCATTCCAGTCACTAAGAACCGAAAAACAAAGGGGAACGATCATGAAGAATGCGCTGAAAGCGATGGCGCTCGCCGCGGCCATCGGTCTTGCCGGCCTCGCCTCCGCCGCGGCCGAGCCGCTCAAGGTCGGCTTTGCCGCCGAGCCCTATCCGCCCTTCGCCTCGCCCGACGCCACCGGCAAGTGGGAAGGCTGGGAGGTGGAGTTCATGCAGGCGATCTGCGCGCAGGCCAAGCTCGACTGCGTCATCACCCCGGTCGCCTGGGACGGCATCATCCCGGCGCTGACCTCCAAGAAGATCGACATGATCGTCGGCTCGATGTCGATCACGCCGGAACGCCTGAAGACGATCGACTTCTCCGACAAGTACTACAACACGCCGACCGGCGTGATCGGCCCGAAGAGCGAGAAATTCGACGCCACCCCGGCCAGCCTGAAGGGCAAGACGATCGGCGTGCAGGTCGCCACCATCCACCAGGACTATGCGAACAAGTATTTCGGCAGCGCCGGCGCGACGGTCAAGGAGTACCAGACGCAGGACGAGGCCAATAACGATCTCGCCGCCGGCCGTCTCGACGCCGTGCAGGCCGACGCCATCGCGCTCGACGCCTTCCTGAAGTCCGACCAGGGCAAGCAGTGCTGCGAGCTGAAGGGCAACGTGAAGGACGATCCGGAAGTGCTCGGCGCCGGCGTCGGTGTCGGCCTGCGCAAGGGCGACACCGCGCTGAAGGACAAGATCAACGCCGCGATCAAGGCGATCCGTGCCAACGGCACCTACGACACCTTCTCGAAGAAGTATTTCGACTTCGACATCTACGGCGGCTGACCGGGCGCCCCATCCCGCGTGAACCGGGCCGGCGCCGCGTGCACCGGCCTCCTTCCCTCCAGAGCGAGGCGGAGCCATGGCGGCCGATCCCGCATCCCTGATCGACTGGGGCCTTCTGGCGCTCGATCCGCCCGGCTGGGGCGGGGTGCTGCTGGCCGGGCTGATGAACTCGATCAAGATCGCCATCGGCGGCTATTCGCTCGGCCTCGTGCTCGGCACCGGCGGCGCCTTCGGCAAGCTCTATGGCGGGCCGGTGACGAAGGACCTGATGGAGGTCTACACCACCGTGGTGCGGGCGGTTCCCGAGCTGGTCCTCATCCTGCTGCTCTATTATGCCGGCACCGACCTGCTGAACCGCCTTGCCTCCGCGGCGGGCTACGGCGCGGTCGACATCAGCGGGCTGGCGGCGGGCATCTTCGTCATCGGCGTCGTCCAGGGCGCCTATGCCACCGAGGTGATCCGCGGCGCCATCCGCGCCGTGCCGTCCGGACAGATCGAGGCGGCCCGCGCCTTCGGCATGTCGCCGCTGCTCATCCTGCGACGCGTCACCCTGCCGGCCATGCTGCCGCATGCCCTGCCGGGGCTGTCCAATTTGTGGCTGATCTCCACCAAGGACACCGCGCTGCTCGCGGTGGTCGGCTTCAGCGAGCTGACGCTGGTCACCCGGCAGGCGGCGGGCACCACCAAGGCCTATATGCTGTTCTTCTGCGCCGCCGGCGTGCTCTATCTCGCGCTGACGCTGATCTCGAACCTCATCATCCGCGTCATCGAGGCCCGCGCCCGGCGGGGATGGGTGGCGACGCGATGACCAGCGAGGAGAGCACCATCGTCGAGGCCACGGCGCTCACGCGGCTGCCGAGCGCCAGGGGCCTCCTCAAGCCGCACCGTCTCGCGCTGATGGCGGTCGCCGCGGCCATCGTGTTCTGCGCCGTCTGGTTCCTGCGGTGGGACTGGCTGCCGGATTATGCCGGTCGCCTCGCCAATGGCGTCGTCGTCTCGCTGCTCATGCTGGTGAGCACCTGCCTGCTCGGCTTCGTGTTCGCGGTCCCGATCGGGCTGGTGCAGGTGACCGGCCCGTGGCCGCTGAAGCTGCTCGCCAAGGGCTTCTGTACCATCATTCGCGGCACGCCGCTGCTGTTGCAGCTCTGGCTGCTCTATTACGGGCTCGGCTCGCTTTTCCCGCAATTCCCCGCCATCCGGCAGTCCTTCCTCTGGCCCTGGCTGCGCGAGGCGTGGCCCTATGGCGTCGCCGCCCTGACGATCTCCTTCGCCGCCTATGAGGGCGAGGTGATGCGCGGCGCCTTCGCCGGCGTCCCGCCCGGCGAATTGGAGGCCGCCCGCGCCTTCGGCATGAGCCGGTGGAAGGTGTTCCGGCGCATCTGGCTGCCGCGCGCGGTGCATCGCGCGCTTCCCACGCTCAGCGGCGAGACGGTGCTGCAATTGAAATCGACGCCGCTGGTTGCCACCATCACGGTGATCGACGTCTATGCGGTGGTGTCGAAAATCCGCCAGATGACCTTCCTCACCTATGAGCCGCTGCTGTTGCTGGCGCTCATCTATCTCTGCCTCACCGCCTTCTTGGTGTTGGCCTTCCGCTATTTCGAGAACAAGATACCCACCCGGAGTGCCTGAGATGAATGTCCGTGCCCTGCTCACCAATGCGATTCCGGAACTGGTCGCGCTGCGCCGGGATCTGCACGCCCATCCCGAGCTCGGGCTGGAGGAGGTGCGGACCTCGGACGTCATCGCCCGCGAACTTACCGCGCTCGGCTACCGGGTGACGCGCGGCCTCGCCAAAACCGGGCTCGTCGCCACGCTGTCCAACGGCACCGGCTCCCGCTCGGTCGGCATCCGCGCCGACATCGACGCGCTGCCGATCCTTGAAGAGACCGGCCTTCCCTATGCCAGCACCACGCCGGGCCTGATGCATGCCTGCGGCCATGACGGACACACCGCCATGCTGCTCGGCGCCGCCCGCGCCATCGCCGAGCGGCGCCATTTCGACGGCACCGTCCACCTCATCTTCCAGCCCGCCGAAGAGAATTTCGGCGGCGCCCGCATCATGGTCGAGGAGGGGCTGTTCGACCTCTTCCCCTGCGATGCCGTCTTCGCGCTTCACAACGACCCGGACCTGCCCTTCGGCCGGTTCGCCTTCCGGGACGGGCCGATCATGGCGGCGGTGGACGAGTGCCGCATCACCGTGCGCGGCCGGGGCGGCCACGGGGCCGAGCCGCAGTCGACGGCGGACCCCATCGTCGCCGGTGCTTCCATCGTCATGGCGCTGCAGACCATCGTCTCCCGCAACATCCACCCGCTCGACCCGACGGTGGTGACGGTCGGTGCCTTCCATGCCGGATCGGCCAGCAACGTCATCCCGGAGCGCGCCGAGCTGGTCGTCGGCATCCGCTCCTTCGATCCGACGGTGCGCGACGAGCTGGAGCGGCGCATCCGGCTGATCGCCGCAGGACAGGCGGAGAGCTATGGCATGAGCGCTCAGGTGAACTATCAACGCAGCTACGACGCCACCATCAACCACGCGGCGGAAACCGACTTCCTGCGGGATCTCGCGGTGCGCTTCGCCGGTGCCGAACAGGTGAGCGAAATGCCGCGCCCGAGCATGGGGAGCGAGGATTTCGCCTATATGCTCAAGGAACGTCCGGGCAGCTATTTCTTCCTCGGCGCGCGCACCTCGGAAAACGACCGCCCGCTCCACCATCCCGGCTACAATTTCAACGACGATCTGCTGCCGATCGGCGCCGCCTTCTGGACGGAGGTCGTGGAAGCCTATCTTCCTCAAACCTGAACCGCCATCGACGAAGCCGCTCCGTCCCGCGACGCGGATCGACAGGCAGAAACGGGCCGCCCGGCCCGACGGGATGATTTTAGGGGACGCGGCATTCGGCGCCCTCTCTGCCAGTCGGCCGGGCTAGAGCGCCCGCAGCGCCGCCTCGACGCGCGGCCTCACCGCCTCGGCGAGCGGCAGGATCGGGCGTGGCGGTTGAAATTGGCCGAGACCCAGCAGATCCGCGATGACGTACATCACCCGGAAGCTGCCGAACTCCCGGAACAGCTGCCAGAGCGGCTGGAACGCGGCGTCGAGACGCCGTGTCTCCGCCACCTCCCCGTCCCCGGCGGCCCGCGCCAGCTTCAGCACCGGTCCAGGCAGCAGCCCCGCCGCGACACTGTACCAGGCATCGCCGCCGGCCAGCAGAGCATCGGCCGCCCCCCAGTCGCCGCTATAGCCGATGGCAAAGCCGTCCGGCGTGCGCGCCCGCAGGCGCGCAAGTTCGCCCGCGAAATCGCCGTCGGCGGGAAGCGGCATCTTCACCGCGCGGATGTTCGGCAGTTGCGCCAGCCGCACGATCAGATCCTCGCTGAAAACGAATTTGGTCGTGCCGGGATTGTTGTAGATGCACAGCGGCAGGTCGCCGGCCTCCGCGACCGCGGCGATGTGCTGGAAGACCTCTTCATCCATCAATGGCGTGTAGGACATCGGGGCGAGAAGCAATCCATCGGCCCCAGCCTTGCGGGCGTCGCCGGCGAGCGCCAGCGCCTCGTCGGTTCGCAGCGCGCCGACCCCGACGATGATCGGCATGCGACCGCCCACCGCCTCGACCGCCGCCTCGACGGCGCGCCGCCGTTCGTCGCGGGTGAGGAAGGCATAGCCGCCGGTACTGCCCAGCAGGCCGATGGAATCGGCTCCCGCCGTTCGGATGCGATTGAGCAGAGCACCGAGCGGATCGGTCTGCACACGCCCTTCACTGTCGGTCGGGGTGAGGGAAAAGGCGGAAAGGCCGCGAAACAGATCCACGAAAGATTCCTCACGAGATTGGGCAAAACGGCGATGGCGTCACGCCCCGCGCAGCAATTGGAGAGCGATCGCCCACATCGTAGCGGCGATCAGCGCCTCCAGCACCCGCCAGGCCGACGGATTGGAGAAGATGGGTCGCAGCCAGCCCGCACCATAGCCGAGGGAAAAGAAGAACAGGAAGGAGCCGGTCATGGCACCCGCCGCGAACGAAGCCTGGTGCCCGGGGAAACGGGTCGAGATGGTACCGAGCAGCATGACGGTGTCGAGATAGACGTGTGGATTCAGCCAGGTCAGCGCGAGGCAGGTGGCAAGGGTCCGGCGAGAACTCGACGCCCGCGCCTCGTCGACCGTCAGCGTTCCCGACGACCGCAGTGCGGACCACAGGCTGCGGGCGCCATAGAGGATTAGGAACGCCGCGCCGCCATAGCGCATGAGCGGATCGAGCCAGGGCAGCAGCGCGGCGACCTGCCGGAAGCCGGTGACGCCCAGCAGGATCAGCACCGCGTCGGACAACGCACAGGCGAGGCAGACGGCGAAGACATGTTCCTTGCGCAGCCCTTGGCGCAGAACGAAGGCGTTCTGCGCACCGATGGCGACGATCAGGCTGAGCCCCATCAGGAGGCCCGTCACATAAACCGAGAAACTCATTCCTGGCGCGATACTTTTTCGACGAGATACGCCCCGGCTGGTATCGCGACTCCGGCGTTTAGACTAATTAATGCTACTTATGTCAGTTAAGCAAAATTGACCCATGATCGACTATGCAGCGCTCCGCGCCGTCGCGGCGATCGTCCAGACCGGCAGCTTCGAGAAGGCCGCGCGCCGGCTGCGCGTGACCCCGTCCGCCATCTCCCAACGTGTCAAGCAGCTGGAGGAGCGCCTCGGCGTCGTGCTGGTCGCGCGGGGTAGCCCGTGCACAGCGACCGAAAAGGGCGAATGGCTCTGCCGGCACATGGAAACGGTCGGCCTGCTCGAAGGCGAGCTGCTTGCGCAACTGCCGGCGCTGGTCGACGCGGACGAGCCGGAGCAAAGGGTGACGCTGCACATTGCGACGAACGCCGACAGCCTCGGGACCTGGTTCGTGGCGGCGATGGCGAATGTCGCCAAACGCTCGCAATATCTGCTGAACATCGCCGTCGACGATCAGGACCACACCGCCGAGTGGCTGCGGCGGGGGCGGGTCGTGGCGGCTGTGACCAGCCTGGAGAAGCCGGTCCGGGGATGTCGGCGGACACCGCTCGGCACCCTGCGCTATCATGCGACGGCAAGCCCCGAGTTTATGGCGCGGCATTTCCCTGAGGGCGTGACCGCGCACGCCATCGCCAAGGCACCGGCACTGACCTTCAACCAGAAGGACGGGCTTCAGAGCCAGTGGGCGCGCCGGACCTTCGGCGACGAGCTGGTCTATCCCACCCATTGGCTGCCTTCGACGCAGGGCTTCGTCGATGCCAGCCTCGCCGGCATGGGATGGAGCCTGAACCCGATCCAGCTGGTACGGCCGCATCTGCTCTCCGGCCGGCTGGTGGAACTGGTGCCCGACACGCCGCTGGACATTCCACTGTACTGGCAGATCAACCGTCTCGCGGCGGATCGGCTCGCTGATCTCACCCACGAGATCGTCGCCACGGCCCGGAGCCAGCTATCGGACCGCGCTGCTTCTCCGTGAGGAGGGCCACAGCCCCGCGCTAACCTTCAGGCCGGATGGAGATGCCCTTCTCGCCGGCTGTGCGGCCCCCCTGCGAAAAAAGCCGTTTGCTCAGAATGGCGTGGACCCCCCAATTGCCATCCACCACCTGAGTGATGCCGAAATCCACCGCCGCCGACATCAGGGCGACGGCCTCATCTTCGCTTAACCCCTTTGTCGCCATGAGGAAGCGCCGCATTTTGCGGAAAGCGTCGCGCATGGCGAGATCAAGCGAGGATTTTGCGTAGACCTCGCTTTGCCCATTGGCGCCGAATTCGGCGAGATAGTTGGGATGGCTGAAGCCGGTCAGCACCCAGTTCTCCGGCGTTTCGATCAGCGGGTAGGTCAGGTCGGCGAGTTCGGTACCGCCGATGTCTGCCTTCTTGTGCAGCGTGACGCGAAACGTGCCGGTCATCGAGCATTCGATCGCCGTGCCCGAAAGTTCACCGTCCCCCTGCACCGCATGCGGATCGCCAATGGACAACAATGCGCCGGGAACAGAGACCGGCAGATAAACCGTCGCCCCTTTACCCAACCGCCAATTGTCGAGATTCCCGCCGAAATAGGCCGGCGGCACGGAATCCACGAGTTCGGCCTCGCGCGGGGCGACGGCGATGACGCCGAAATGCGGCCTCAGCGGAATGCGCACCCCCTCAAGCACATTCTTCCGCAGAGTGACCGTGTGCGGTCGAACCAGCACGCCGGGATAATCGTAGAGCACATGCCGAACGCCGAACGGATCGGTCTGTGGTTCCCAGCGATAGGAATGGATCGCCTGCGCATAAGGCTCGTCGGCATCGGCAATGATCTCGTAGATCGTCACCGTCTCGCGCGGATGCGGCTCGTTGAGGAATTCCGAATAGTGGAACCCCCACCACGCCGCGACGCTGCTACCGAACACCTGTCCGGAAAAATCGGGATTCCGGCAGGGCCGCGGTTCGATGTCCAGAATATGCACTTCCAGCACGTCGCCGGGCTGGGCGCCGCACACCGCCACCGGCCCGGTGCAGATATGCACCCCGAAGCCCTCCCCCGCACCGCGCCCGAACACCGACGCATCGAGCGGGCCGGCACCGCGCCGATCCACCGCCTTTGCCGTACGCGTCCAATGGAAGACGCTCTCGGCACCGGGATCCCCCTCGATCATACGGGCCGGGTCGTCGGAGGCGTGCTGCGTCAACGTCTCGACGGTGACGATGTCGCCGGAAGCGATCTCGATCAGCGGCTCCAGCGACCGGCTGAAATATCCCCAGTGCACATGCTGGGCCTGGACCGGCAGATAGTGGCGCGTGGGCGCCTCCGATGGCGCGGTCGCCGGCTCGCCGTCCTCGCGCAGGACGACACGGCGCGTGTCGGCGGCGCCCTTCGCCTGTCGCGACCGCAGTTGGACCAGCGCCTCCTGCGGCCATCCCCGCTGACCGCTCGACATCGTGCCCTGCGTCTGCCGATCAGCCTCGCGCCGGCGCAGTTCGCGCGGCGGAAGGCCGAAGCGCTCGCGGAACAGCCGGCTGAAATGAGCGGAATCGGCGAAACCGCAGCGATAGGCGATCTCCGAAATCGGCACGGCGGCCTCGGCCGGATTGGCAAGGTCGTGCCAGGCCCGCTGGAGCCGGCGCTCGCGCACATAGTGGCTGAAGCTCTCGCCGGTACCCTCGAACAGCTTCTGCACATAGCGCTCGGATATGCCCTCGGCCTGGGCGATGTCCGCGATGGAAATATCCGTGCCGCCAATGCTCCGTTCGATGGTAGCGTAGAGCCGCTGGAGCAGCGCGGCGCGGCTCGACGACGGATCGGCCGCCGCCGTCATCAGCTCCGCCGACAGAGCGAGCAGCAATTCGGCCGCGCTTTGCGCCACCGCCTCCCATTCCGGCTCCGACAGCCGGTCGAGCGCCCCGGCGGTGGCGTGCGCGGTACGCGCCAGAATGTCCGGCAACCCCTCGGCATCGAAGATGCGAGGCTGGCACGCCGCCAGCGGCGGCACTTTTCGTCCGCGAAACGCCTCCGCCGGCACCGACAGCACCACCGCTCGCAGCCCGCGCTGGAACTGCACCTGCCAGTCCACTCCGCGCGGAGCCAGGATGAGCTGCCCGGCGGGAACGATCTGCTGTTCGTCGCCAAAGGCGAGGACCGTGCTGTTCTCCACCGGCATGACCAGCAGGGGCAGACCTGCCCGCGACGGCAGCCCCCTCAAGGTCTGGGCATCCGCCGAGAACTTGCCGAGCCGGACGCCGGCCGACGACAGGCGCGAGAGTGCCGTCGCATGAGACGGCGGCCCGATGCGGGCCCGGAGAGACTGCATGCCGAAGCTGCGCAGCACGTCCTGCCAGGCGCTCTCACCGGCGTCCCCGGAATAAGACTCGCTGGTGAACGGCTGCGCATTCATGGCTCGGACCTCGGCATGGAGGACCTTCGAAGCAAGGACCATGCCTCGGTTCCGCGACGGGACCGGCACCGGGCGACCCACAGATCGCCCGGCACACCTCTTCAGCGCGCGGCGAAGATGCTCTTGCGGATCGAGCCGGTAACGCCCCAATTGGCGTCCACCACCTGGGTGACGGCGAAGTCGGCCGCGACCGACATCAGCGAGATCGCCTCGTCCTCCGAAAGCTTGTGCACCGTCATCAGGAACCGGCGCAGCTTGCGGAAGGCGTCGCGCATGGCGTTGTCGAGGCTCGAACGCTTGAGGATCTCGTACTGGTGGTCGGGGCCCAGCTCGGCGAGATAGTTGGCGACGCTGAAGCCGTAGACCGACCAGACGTCGTCATTCTCGAGCAGAGGATGGGTCAATCCCTCCAGGATCGTCCCTTCGAGTCTGTCCTGCTTGTGGAGGATGAACTCGAATTCGCCGGTGAGCGAGATCTCGATGGCGGTCCCGGACAGTTCGCTGTCGCCCTGCGAGGCATGGGCGTCGCCGCAGGAAAACAGGCCGCCGGGCACCGCGACCGGATAGTACATCCGCGCGCCCTTGGTGATGCGCCAGTCGTCCATGTTGCCGCCGGTATAGTTGGGCGGGATCGTGCTCACGAAATCGGCCTCGGCCGGCGCAAGACCCATCGTGCCGAAATGCAGGCGAGCCGGCACCTTGATGCCGGCAAGGATGCCTTCCTTCTTGACGATGGTGGCGTGATCGACCCGCACGCCGGGATAGTCGATCGTCGGGTGGACGATGCCGTCCGGATCGGTCTGCGGCGTCCAGCGATAGGAGTAGAGCGCCTTCACCACCGCCTCGCCTATGTCGAGCTCGTAGATGGTGACGACTTCGCGCGGTTTCGGCTCCTCGATCAGGTCCTGATACTGGAAGCCCCAGTTCGCTGAGGGGTTCGAGCCGAAGAAGCGGCCTTTATAGGCCGGATTGGCGCTCGGGCGCGGATAGGCGTCGATGATGCGGACCTCGATGACGTCGCCTGGCTCCGCCCCCTCGATGGCGATCGGCCCGGTCAGCAGATGCACGCCGAGCCCCTCGCCCGCGCCATAGGTGAACGGTCCCTCGGTCGCGCCGGCGCCGCGCCGGCGCAGGGTCTTCTGCTCCCGGGTCCAGAGAAAGATCTCCTCCGCCGCCTTGTCGCCCGCGATCATCCGCTCATGGTCGTCATTGGCATGATGGGTGATGGTCTCGATCACCGCGCGCTCGCCCGACTTCAGCGTCAGCACCGGCTTCAGCGTGCGGCTGAAATAGCCCCAGTGCACGGTTTCGGGGGTCGCGGGCAGGTGATGCGTGGCAAGGTGATGCTTGTTCATGGGAACCTCGATCTGCGCAGGGAGGCGGCGGGCGGCACATGCCGGCAGCCCGCCGCTATTCGGCATTCATGGAGCTGAGGAAACGCACGGTCAGCGGGTGGCTGGGCGCACGGAGCATCTGCTGGGCCGGCCCCTCTTCGACGATCCGCCCGCCGGAGAGGAAGACGATGCGGTCGGCGACCTCGCCCGCGAAACGCAACTGATGCGTCGAGATGATCATCGCCAGCCCCTCCTCGACGGCGAGGCGGCGAATGACTTCCAGAACCTCGCCCACGAGTTCGGGATCGAGCGCCGAGGTCGGCTCGTCGAGCAGCAGCACGCTCGGGCCCGGCGCGACGGCGCGGGCGATGGCGACCCGCTGCTGCTGGCCGCCGGACAGGTGGCGCGGCAAGGCGCCGACGCGGTGCGAAAGACCGACACGCTCCAGCAGTTCGTCCGCCTGGCGATGGGAATCGAAGCGCGACAGCCCCTGCACCCAGCGCAGGGGGCCGGCGATGTTCTCGCGTGCAGTGAGGTGACCGAACAGGTTGAATTGCTGGAACACCATGCCGACGCCGACGCTGGCCCGCATCTGCGCCACGCCCCGCGGCGAACGCGGGCGCCCGTCCTCGTCGGAGCCGAGCGACTGGCCGCCGACCCGGATCGTACCGCCCTCCCAGCCCTCGAGGCGGTTGATGCAACGCAGCAGCGTGCTCTTGCCCGAGCCGCTCGGCCCGAGCAGCGCCACCACCTCGCCGGCGCGCACCGACAGGTCGATGCCGTCGAGGACCGTCTGGCTGCCATAGATCTTGCGCACGCCCTTCACCTCGACGGCGAAGCCGTTGCCGGCGAGACGCCGGGCCCGCGCTTCCCGGTCCGCCGGCGTGACGGCGGCCGCTTTCGGCGCCGCCGGAGGCAGCGGATCGGCGACGGCCTTCCGGTCGACCTCTCCAGCCCCCTGCGGAACGACGGCGGAGCCGTCGGCGCGGGATGGTTCCGGACGGCCCGGCAGCAGGGCGCGCAAGGCGCGGCGCAGTTGCTCGCGCGGCGGCGGCCGGTCGAGATCCAGCAGCATCTCGACGAGGATCTGGATGATGGCGATCGCCCCGGTGAGGACGAGGTACATCAGCCCGGAAGCGAAGAAGATGGAAAAGAAATCGAAGGTCGCCGAGGCGAGCTGGGTCGAGCGCAGCGTCAGTTCCTGCACCGCCACCACCGACGCCAGCGAGGAATTCTTCAGCGCGCTCACCGCCTCGTTGCCGAGCGCCGGCACCATGGAGCGGATAGCCTGCGGGGCGATGATCCGGCGCATGATGGCGGAGGGCGTCATGCCCAGCGCCTGGCCCGCGCTGACCTGGCCTCGCTCCACGCCGATGACGTTGGCGCGCAGGATCTCGGCGATGAACGGCGCCTCGTTGAGGGCCAGCGCCAGGCTCGCAGCGGAGATCGCGCTCAGCTTGATGCCGATCAGCGGCAGGGCGTTGTAGCAGAAGACCATCTGCAGGATCAGCGGCGTGCCGCGAAAGATGATCGAGTAGCCCCGCGCGATGACGGCCAGCCCGCGAAAGCGGCTGAGTTGCATGGCAGCGAGCACGACGCCCATCGCCAGGCCGCCCAGCAGGCCGAGCACAGTGATCAGCAGCGTGTAGCCGACCCCGTCGAAGAGGTAGGGCATGCTGAGATAGTGGAGAAAGAGATCCATCGGCCTTTTCGCGGCTGTCGGGAATCGGCGGCCGCGGGAAGAGCCCGCGACCGCCCGAGACGGTCGGCGTTCAGTCGGTCGGCGTTCAGTCGGCGAGCACCAGCGTGGGGCTCTCCAGCTGCTCGGCCGGCAGGTTCCACTTCTTCATCAGCTCGGCCTGCAGGCCGGACTTCTGGATCTCACTCAGCGCGGCGAACACCGCATCGCGGAACTCGACATTGTTGCGGGGCACGCCGATGCCGACCGAATAGGGCAGCGTCACCGCCGTCGCCTTCGCCAGCTTGTCGGGATAGGCCTTCACCGCGCCGTCCACGGTGTTGACGTCGTTGATATAGGTGTCGGCGCGGCCGGCGAGGATCGCCTGGATGCAGTTGGCGTTGTTGTCGAACAGCAGGATTTCCGGCGCCGACTTGCCCGCCGCCTTGCACTCGGCCTCCAGCGCCTGGATCAACGGCACCTCGACATAGCCGGTGTTCTCGGCCGCCACCGTGCCGCAGAGCGACAGGTTGATGCCGGTGATGCCCTTCGGGTTGCCCTTGGCCACCAGCACGCCGTCGAACACCTTGAGATAGGTGATGAAATCCGCCGCCTTGGCGCGGTCCTTGGTGGCATAGATGTCGGAGATGACGATATCGGCCTGGCCCGCCTGAAGGGTGGTGAGCAGGGAAGCGAAGGTGACCGGCTTGTAGGTCAGCTTGAAGCCGAGGCACTCGCCGATGGCCTCGCCGAGGTCGATGTCGAAGCCGATATATTTGGTGGGATCGCTCGGATCGATGGTCTCGTAGCCCGGCGTGTGCGGGTTGATGGCGTTGACCAGCGTCTTGCCCTTGAGACCGGGATATTTCGCCTGCAGCGCGGCACAGGCCTCCGGCGCGGCGGCCTCGGCCTTCGAGGGCAGCGCGGTGGCGAGGCCGCCGGCGGCGACGGCGAGAGCGAGGGCGCCGGCCAGCGCCGACCGAAATTGCGAGACGACGGACATGCGGCGTCCGCCGGAATGCGTGTCGAGAGTGCGTGCCACTGAACCTTCTCCTCTGCCAGCGCGTGCATGGGCACGGCAAGACGGGTAGCGAGGTTCAAAGTGTTACGCAGGCGAGGCACGGGAAACTTGTCTGGGGGCGCACCGATTGTTGGACGAGCAACCGTCAAGTTGCAGGCATCGCATGCCCATTCGGTGAGCAGTCCCGATTTTCGCGACCCTCCTGGATGCGATGCGGCACCAACGGCTACCCTCGCCGACCGCGGCACCGGCTTCCCGTCGACCGACGGCGCCCGCAGATCCCGAAGCCCGAAAGCGCCGGGAGCCCGAGCGGAGGCGAGGCTGCTCTGGTCAGTCTGGCGTATAGCCCGGCTGCTTGTAGATCCGGGCCATGTTGTCGCGGATATCCGGGTTGTAGACCTTCTCCGTCCACTCCGCCGGCTCGACGTCCTCGACGGCGACGGAAATCGACTTCTCCTCGCTGTTCAGCGCCGCGATGACGGCCTTGACGATCTCATCCGCCAGGCGCTGCTTTTGCTGGTCCGATCGACCGGGGAAAAGCTTGACGATGACGTGCGGCATGGGAACGGCCTCCGGTTTCTGTCGTTGGGTTGATCGGCTATCGAGACAGCAATTCCTGAGCCACCACTGCCAAGATAAACTGAACAATAAAACGATATGAAATTTGTCTACAATACAAAATTGCGCCAAACCTCAAAAGAAAGCTGACTACAATTAATCTCTCAGATATTTTATATTATGAAGAACCTTTTTAATGATCGATACGATCAATTGAAATTTCGCATCATCGCCGCCGTTTCTGGACACGACGAACAGACGCCCATCCTCGATCGGAGGATTGGTGGCCACGAGCTGGATCAGACCGTCGGTGACGAGACGCGTCACCATGCGCTCCGGCAGCACGCTCATGCCGATGCCTTCCGCGACCAGTTCAGCGATCACCGCGACGCTCGAACACACGCTGAGCCGGGAGGGAGACAGCCCGGCAGCCGCGAACCAGGCGGTGACCTGGCGATGCATCGCCGAAGGCGGCGGGTTCGAAATGATGGGCAGCGACCAGATATCCTGCGGAGCCAGCGGACCATCCAGACCCCAGGCGGACGGAACCGCCCAGGCGGTCGGCTGCGACCCGAGAGCCACCATGGTCAGCCGCTCGTCGCCGACAGGGTTCAGCAAAACGCCGACATCCAGCACGTCGCCCCGCAGCTGAGCCTCCAGGGTCGTGCTGGTGGAGACGAACCATTCGGGTTGCAGTCCCGGATGGCTGTCGAGCAAAGCCGCCAGCAGGGGCGCGAGGCAGTTGACGGCAAAACCTTCCGCCAGCCCGATGCGGATCGGGCCGACGAGTTGCCGGGTCGGATCATGGCTGACGATCCCGCGCAGCTCCGCCAGGATGTTGGCCACCCGCGGGAGAAGCGCCCGGCCCTCCGGCGTCACCCGCAGCTCCCGGCCGCTCCGCTCCAGCAGCGCGAGCCCCAGATGCTCGCCAAGCTCCTTCAGTCGCAGCGAGATGGTGGGTTGGGCGATATTCAGATGGCGGGCCGCGCGTTGCGCCGAACCCAGCTCGGCCGTCCAGTAGAAGGCCTCCAACTGCGCCAGGGAGGGGCGCATATCAGATTCTCCAATGTATTTTCTTTTAAACATCCCATTTGTTTTGGAAAGTCAATCCGACAATAACGCTCCTGTTCAAGCGGCAAAGACCGCCAAAGGAGGATTGTCCAATGGACGAACGGCCCGACATCGTTTCGAAGGCAGCATGGCGCATCCTGCCGATCATCATCGTGTGCTACTTCGCGGCCTTCCTGGACCGCGTGAATATCGGCTTCGCATCACTGACGATGAACCAGGATCTTGGCTTCTCCGCCTCGGCCTTCGGTTTCGGCGCCGGCATCTTCTTCCTCGGCTACATCGTCTGCGAACTGCCGAGCAACCTCTTGCTGGTCCGGTTCGGCGCACGGGTCTGGATCGCGCGGATCCTCATTACCTGGGGCATTCTTTCGGCCCTCACCGCCTTCGTCTGGAATCCGGCGAGCTTCTATACGGTGCGCCTGCTGCTTGGCGCCGCGGAGGCCGGCTTCTTCCCGGGCATCATCTTCTACATGACGCTGTGGTTCCCGCGAGCCTACCGCGCGCTCATGTTCGCCACCTTCAATATCGCCGTGCCGATGTCGTCGGTGATCGGCGCGCCGGTCTCGAGCCTGATCATCGAGAACATGACGGGCGTCCATGGCCTCGCCGGCTGGCAGTGGATGTTCCTCATTGAGGCCATGCCCGCCATCATCATGGGCTTCGTCGTCCTGATGGCGCTCCCCGAGACGCCGCGCACGGCGACGTTCCTGGACGCCGGCGAACGGGAGTGGCTGACGCGCCGCCTCGACACCGAGCGGGCCGCCCAGGAATCGCGGGTGAAGTTCTCGGTCGGCAAGGCGCTGGCGGACCCGCGCGTCCTGCTGATGTGCGTCATCGCCATCGGACTGGTGATGGGCACGACCGGCATCGCGATCTGGATGCCGCAATTCGTCAAGGCCTTCGGCCTCACCAACCTGCAGACCGGTTTCGTGACGGCGATTCCCGCCGCCTTCATGGCGATTGCCATGATCGTGGTCGGCCGCCACGCCGACCGGACCGGCGAGCGCGTCTGGCATGCGGCCGGGCCGTTCCTCCTCAGCGCGGCAGGCTTCGTGCTGGCCGCGCTGGCTCCCTCGCCCATCCTCGGCCTGATCGGACTGACGATCGGTGCCGCCGGCATCGGTGGCGCGTCGCCCAACATCTGGATCTTCCCGACCACGCTGCTGACGGGAACCGCGGCGGCGGCCGGGATTGCCGTGATCAATTCGATCGGCAGCGTCGGGGGCTTCTTCGGCCCGTCCATCATCGGTTGGGTACGCGATGCCACCGGCGGCTTCAGCGGCGCGCTGATCTTTCTTGCCGTCGCCATGGCGGTCACGGCGGGCTGCATCCTGGTGCTGGGACGCAGCATGCGCGACCTCCTCTATCCCGCCGCTCCGGTACCCGACGTCGGTACATCCAAGGTTGCCCCATGAGTATCTCCGCTGTCCGGCTCTATCACCTCGTCACGGCGTTGCCGGAGACGATCGGCAACGCGCTCGTCTTCTTCCAGTCGCGGGAGACCCTGCTCGTAGAGGTCGTGGATCGCTCGGGCGTTTCGGGATGGGGGGAAACCTGGGCCCTCCCCCATGCCGCCGCTGCGGTCATCGAGAGCCGGCTGGCCCACAGGCTGCTCGACCAGGACGCGATGCAGGTCGGCCGGCTGTGGCACGACATGTGTGCGGCGACCGGCGGCGAAGGGGTGTCGCGCATGGCGATCGCCGCTCTCGACATGGCGCTCCACGATCTGGCGGCCCGCCTCATGGGCGTCCCCCTGGCGACGGTGCTGGGGGGTGCCCTGCGCCAGCGGGTGCCTGCCTATGCGAGCGGGCCGTTCTTCAAGCCCGGCGGCCATCCCTATCGCGACTTCGAGCGCGAAGCGGCGGGTTATCTCGAGGCCGGCTTCAAGGCGATCAAGTTGCGCAGCGGCCTCCATCCCCGGGAAGACGCCGCGATCGCCGCGAAGGTGCGCCGTCTCATGGGAGAGGACGGGACGCTGATGGTCGACTTCAATCAGGCCTACAGCCCACGGGCCGCGCTGGACGCCAGCCTGCGCATGGCGGACTCGCGACCGCTATGGATCGAGGAACCCACCACGCCGGAGGATATCGACGGCTACCGTCTGCTGGCCGGCCGCGTCGAGACGTCGCTCGCGGGAGGCGAGACCTACGGCGAAGCCCGTGCCTTCCTGCCGTTCCTGTCCACCGGCTCCATGGACGTGCTGCAACCCGACATCGCGATCTGTGGGGGACTGAGCGGTGTCAGCCGCGTCGCGGCGCTGGCGGAACTGTATGCGCGGCCGGTGATCCCTCATGTGTGGGGCAGTTCGGTCAATCTCTACGCCGCCCTGCATTTCGCCGCCGCCCAGCCGGCAATGCCGGCCGGGGCTGCCGCACCGATGCCCTATCTGGAATACGATATGGGTCCGCATCCGCTCTTCGATGCCCTGGGCCGCCCGCCCGTCAACGCGGACGGAACGGTTTCGCTTCCCGACGGCCCCGGCCTCGGCATAACGCCGAGCCCGGCCGCCTTCGCCCCGCTGGTCGGGACGTCGCGAGAAATCACGCCCTGACCGGATGCGCCCGGGGCCGGGCACGGCGCTCATTCCAGAAAGCCGTGCCCCGCGAAAGCCTTGCCCCCGCCGGCCGGAACGGTGCCTAGCCCTGCGCCTCGACGACGGCGACGGCGGTCATGTTGACGATGCCGCGTGC
>NZ_JAJALI010000006.1:321234-393302 GCF_020523795.1 Ancylobacter sp. Lp-2 | reverse complement strand
GCACGCGGCATCGTCAACATGACCGCCGTCGCCGTCGTCGAGGCGCAGGGCTAGGCACCGTTCCGGCCGGCGGGGGCCCTTGCCTTCGCCGGCTTTTCGCACAGGCATAGGGGCTCGCCGGTCGGCGGCCTCGCCATGGAAGAAGACCGCATCATGATGCTTCGAGCCTCTTTCGCCCTCGCTTTGCTCACTGCAGTGGGCGCGGCGAGCTTTTCGAGCGCGCCGGCGCAGGCGCAGAACCGGACCACCACCGGCGCCATTGTCGGCGGTGTCACCGGAGCAGTGGTCGGCGGCGCGGTGACCGGCAGCGGCACCGGCGCACTGGTGGGCGGCGCGGTCGGCGCCGGCACCGGGGCGGTGATCGGCGCCCAGTCGGACCGCAACCGCCGTGCGCGCTCCTATTATTTCTGGCGGCGCGGCAACTGCTATCTCCGGCAGTCGAACGGGCGCGTGGTGCAGGTAAACCGGCGCAACTGCCGCTGAGGACGTCAGGCACTGAGGCGCGATTGTGGCGATATCTGCCGTGCAAAAGCCATAATTGTGACCATCCTGTGCGCGGTCTCGTTTGGCGGGGTTTGCTGCGTCCGGGAAGGCGCGCAGGGCCGTTCAAGTGTGGCGAAGCGCAGGACTGCCGCCCAGCATCCGGCGTGCATGCAATAACAGGATCTTCCGAAGGTTTTATCGATGGCTGATACCGGCACCGTGAAGTGGTTCAACGAGCAGAAGGGCTATGGTTTCATCCAGCCCGACAGCGGCGGCAAGGACGTGTTCGTCCACATCAGCGCGGTTCAGCGCTCGGGCCTGCAGGGCCTGCGTGACGGCGAGAAGCTCTCCTTCGAGCTGCAGACCGACCAGCGCTCGGGCAAGACCTCTGCGGTCAATCTGCGCCCGCTCTGATTCCTCGTTTCCGGTCATGTGCCGGAACGGGTGATCGGCCTGAAAAGGCCTCCAAAGATAGATTGCCGCCGTCCGTATCGCCGGGCGGCGGTTTTCTTTCGTTTATCGCCCATTTCTCGCGCGATGGTGTTGAAGCGCTTGCATTGCGGGGCATTCCGTCTAGTCTCACCCGCGACTTTGGGCAGACTACTGGGTCGTTTCACCTGCCTTGCCGGTGCACGTTCAGATTTTCTTCCAAAATCGAAGGTGGCTGCGGCCGCTCACTGTAACCTCAGGCGAGAGACTACCCTCTATGTCGACCCAGACCGGCACCGTTAAGTGGTTCAATGATCAGAAGGGCTATGGTTTCATCCAGCCCGACAACGGCGGCAAGGACGTTTTCGTCCACATCAGCGCGGTTCAGCGCTCGGGCCTGCAGGGCCTGCGCGATGGCGAGAAGATCTCCTTCGAGCTGCAGACCGACCAGCGCTCGGGCAAGACCTCGGCCGTCAATCTGCGCGTGAGCTGATCCCGCGCGGGTGGCATCGCCGCCCGATCGACACGGAAAAGCCGCCTTTCCTCGCCGGGAAAGGCGGCTTTTTCTTTGCCACGGATGTCGGCCACGGAAGCGCGATGGTGCCTTTGGGAAGGATGCCGCCGGAGCCGGCTAGCGGTCGTCCGGCGGCAGGCGCGGGCGCTCCAGCAGGGTCATCGGGTGGCCCTGATAGACGCCCTTGCCGAAGGTGCTGAAACCGAGCTTGCCGGCGACGTTCAGTGAGGCGGCGTGGTCGGGATGGATCATGCAGGTGATGCGGTCGCCGCTGCCGTGCCGGGCGGCCCAGTCGAGCGCGGCGGTCATCGCCTCCTGCGCCAGCCCGCGGCCCTGGGCGGCGCCGACCAGCGCCCAGCCGGCCTCCATCGTGCCTTCCAGCGAGGGAGTGATCGCCCGTTTGAGGTCGTGAAAGCCGGCCTCGCCGATGAAGGCGCCGGTCGCGCGCTCCTCGACGGCGAAGAAGCCGAAGCCGAGATGATGCCAGAGACCGATCTGCCGCAGGAACCGGCTCCAGGCGACCTCGCGCGCCAGCGGCATGCCGCCGATGAAGCGCACGACCGATGGCTCGCTCCACATCGCCGCATAGGCCTCGAACTCGTCGAGACGATAGCCGCGCAGCTTGAGCCGCGGCGTGAAAAGGGTCGGAATCTCGACCATGGCACTCTCGGATGTCTATCGGAGCAGGGAGGACCGCCTGCGGTCGCGCCCGATTCGCGGGCGTTTCGGCCGCTCGATCAGGCCGAGCGCCCATCATAGGGCGCCGGGGTCAGGGCGGCGAGGTCTACCCCCTTCAGCGCCCGGATGTTCACCGCCGCGATCTTGGTGCCGTCCGGCATCGCCCCCTTGGCGAAGGGCTCGACGCCGCAGGTGGTGCAGAACATGTGGCCGATGACATGGCGGTTGAAGCGGTATTCGTTCAGATGCTCCTCGCCGGCGGTGATGCGGAAGGCTTCCGCCGGCGCGAAGGCCATGATCAGCCCCTTGGCGGAGCAGATCGAGCAATTGCAGGTAATGGCGCCGGAAAGGTCGAGGCTGCATTCGAACTGCACTGCCCCGCAATGACAGGCGCCGGTGAACGGACGGGCGGCGGCTTGGGGCGTGTCGGACATTTCGAGCTTCCTCGTGCAGGCCAGGGTGGCGGCAGGGTGGACGAGGTTGCCGGGTATGTCGAGGCGCGCCGGCCGTGTGGCCGGCCCCCGGGGAGGGCGCGCCGTCCCGGGGCGGCCCATAGTGCGGGGAAGACTGTCGGTCCTCAGCCGGTGCCGGCCGTCGCGGGCAGGCCGCCGCGCAACCTGCGTTCCGCCGCCTCCCAGCAGGCACCGAGCTCGGCGTCGTAGTCGGGCTTGAAGCGGTACATCTTGCCGTAATAAGGCCCGCCGGGCGCCAGGGTGATCTCGCCGAGGACAGGCCCCCACGGGGTGGCGAACAGGTCGACGCTGGTGAACGGGGTCTTGAGGGCGTTGGCGATCTGCCGGGCCGCCCCCAGCATCTCCCGCCAGCAATCCGGCCGACGGGGCGTGCCGCGCTGGATGAGCTTCCAGTCGCTTTCCAGATGAGCGTCCGGGTCGAAGTCGGTGAAGTCGGGTCCGAACCAGGCCATGGCGGGCGGACCGACATTACGGTCGATCTGGGTGATCAGCTCCACCCGGCCGCCGAAGCAATAGAGCTTGTAGTCCCAGGGGACGACCCCCTGCCGGCTGTCCTCCGCGAGCAGCAACTCCTCGAGGATCAGGCGGAACGAGCCCTTGTAGCGGTTGTTGTCGTAGCAGCGCTGCTGCTCGGCGATGATCTGCTCGGTGGTCAGATCGCGTTTGCGCAGGAAATCGTGGTAGCGGCCCTTGGCTTCCCGCTTGAGGATCATCACGCCTTCCGTCGAGTGCATGCCGGTCGGCTTGCAGACGAAATAGTCCGGGGCGAGGTCCGGATTGAATTCCTCGAGGGAGCGAAGGACGGCGTAGCGCGCCGGCGTGCGGATACTGTGCTTGGCGGCGAATTCGTAGGCCTTCAGCTTGTCGCCGACGAACCAGGGAACGTCCGGCTCCTCGCCGGCGATGCGCCGCCGCTGATACTCGACCCACCCCGCCATCCGTCCCTCCTGCCTTAACGTTATTGATGCGCACAATAGGCAGGAGAACAGCCGTAATCCAGCGACCTGTCGGCCAATGCAACGGCCCCAAACGTAACGGGCCCCAAACGCAACGGGGCCCATGAGCGAACTCATGGGCCCCGTCGGAAGATATCGGATCGCAGCGGCGCGACGTCGGCGCCTGAGCCCGGTCAGCTGCAGCCGGTGGTCGAGCCGCAGGTCTCGCACTTCAGGCAGGTGCCGTTGCGCACCATGGTGAAGTTCTGGCACTCGGGGCAGGACTCGCCCTCATAGCCCTTGGCGCGGGCGATGGCGCGGGCCTCGGCCTTGGTCGGCTGGGCGCTGGCCGCCGGCGCCGACCACGGAAGCGCGTCGGCCTCGGTGGCTGCTTCGGCCTCCGCGTCCTCTTCCGCCTCCGGCTTCAGCGCGGTGGCACCCTGGGTGAGGCCGCCGCGCAGGCTGGTGACGTTCGCCGCAGCCGACGAACGGGTCTCGCCGGCCACCGCGGAGGAGGGCACCACCATCAGCCCGACCGAACGGCCGCGCGTCAGGCCCTTGGAGACCATGCGCGAGGCCGGGGTCGCGCCCGGCGAGGCCTTGCCCTCGTCCACGCCCTTGCCGAGCGCGTCGAAGTTCGACTCGGAGAGGTCGACATGGCCGAGGTCGTTGCGGCCGAGATAGGACACCGCCAACTCACGGAAGATGTAGTCGAGGATCGAGGTGGCGTATTTGATGGTGTCGTTGCCCTGCACCGGGCCGGCGGGCTCGAAGCGGGTGAAGGTGAAGGCGTCGACATACTCTTCCAGCGGCACGCCGTACTGGAGGCCCAGCGACACCGAGATGGCGAAGTTGTTGATGAAGGAGCGCAGCGCCGCGCCTTCCTTGTGCATGTCGATGAAGATCTCGCCGAGGCGGCCGTCATCATATTCGCCGGTGCGCAGGTACACCTTGTGGCCGCCGACCACCGCCTTCTGGGTATAGCCCTTGCGGCGGTCGGGCATCTTCTCGCGGTTGTGGACCTCGACGAGGCGCTCCACTACCTTCTCGACGATCTTCTCGACCACCTGGGTGGTACGGGCGGCGGCGGGCTTCTCCAGCAGCGCCTCGACCGCATCTTCCTCCTCGTCGTCATCGGCGACGAGCTGGGAGTTGAGCGGCTGGGAAAGCTTGGAGCCGTCGCGATAGAGCGCGTTGGCCTTCAGCGCCAGACGCCAGGAGAGCAGGTAGGCCTCCTTGCAGTCCTCGACGGTGGCGTCGTTCGGCATGTTGATGGTCTTGGAGATCGCGCCCGACAGGAAGGGCTGCGCCGCCGCCATCATGCGGATGTGGCTCTCGACCGAGAGGAACCGCTTGCCGATGCGCCCGCAGGGATTGGCGCAGTCGAACACCGGATAGTGCTCGACCTTCAGGAAGGGCGCGCCTTCCAGCGTCATGGCGCCGCAGACATGCACGTTGGCGGCCTCGACGTCCTTCTTCGAGAAGCCGAGATGGCCGAGCAGGTCGAAGGCCGGGTCGGCGAGCTTATCGGCGGGGATGCCGAGCTTGGCCAGCGCCTCGTCGCCCAGCGTCCAGCGATTGAAGACGAACTTGATGTCGAAGGCCGACTTCACGCTGCCGTCGATCTTCGCCAGCATGGCGTCGTCGAAACCCTTGGCGCGCAGCGTCGAGTGGTTGATCGCCGGGGCCTGGGTGATGGAGCCGTGGCCGACCGCATAGGCCTCGATCTCGGCGAGCTGGCTCTCGGAATAGCCGAGCGTGCGCAGCGCCTCCGGCACGGCGCGGTTGATGATCTTGAAGTAGCCGCCGCCGGCCAGCTTCTTGAACTTCACCAGCGCGAAGTCGGGCTCGATGCCGGTGGTGTCGCAGTCCATGACGAGGCCGATCGTGCCGGTGGGCGCGAGCAGCGTGGTCTGGGCGTTGCGGTAGCCATGCTCGACGCCGAGGGCGAGGGCCTCGTCCCAGGTCGCCTTGGCGCGCTCGATCAGGATCGGCTCGGGGCAGGAGGCGTGGTCGAGCGGCACCGGATTGGTGGCGAGCGCCTCGTAGCCGGCAGCCTCGCCATAGGCGGCGCGGCGATGGTTGCGGATGACGCGCAGCATCTGATCGGCATTGGGGGCGTAGTTCGGGAACGGCCCGAGCTCCTTCGCCATCTGCGCCGAAGTGGCATAGGACACGCCGGTCATGACCGCGGTCAGCGCGCCGCAATAGGCGCGGCCTTCCGCCGAGTCATACGGAATGCCGGAGGTCATCAGCAGGCCGCCAATATTGGCGTAGCCGAGGCCGAGGGTGCGGTACTCGTAGGAGAGCTTGGCGATCTCCTTCGAGGGGAACTGCGCCATCAGGATCGAGATTTCCAGCACCACCGTCCACAGGCGGCAGGCATGCTCGTAGCTCTCGACGTCGAACGAGCCGTCCGCCTTGCGGAACTGCAGCAGGTTCAGCGAGGCGAGGTTGCACGCCGTGTCGTCGAGGAACATGTATTCCGAGCACGGGTTCGACGCGCGGATCGGGCCGCCGGCCGGGCTGGTGTGCCAGTCATTGATGGTGGTGTGAAACTGGATGCCGGGATCGGCGCAGGCCCAGGCGGCGTGGCCGATCTTCTCCCACAGCTCGCGGGCCTTCAGCGTCTTGGTCACCTTGCCGGTGGTGCGGCCGACGAGGTTCCAGTCGGCATCCGCCTGAACCGCGTTCAGGAAGGCATCGTCGACGCGTACCGAGTTGTTGGAGTTCTGGCCGGCGACGGTCAGATACGCCTCCGAATCCCAGTCGGTGTCGTAGATCGGAAAATCGATGTCGGTGTAACCCTGCTGGGCGAACTGGATGACGCGGCGGATGTAGTTCTCCGGCACCTGCGCCTTCTTGGCGGCGCGGATCTCGCGCTTCAGGGCGGTGTTCTTCTCCGGGTCGTAGCAGTCGGCGCCTTCGCCCTCGCAGTTCACGCAGGCCTTCATCACCGCCTTCATGTGGCGGGCGACCAGCTTGGAACCGGCGACGAGGGCAGCGACCTTCTGCTCCTCCTTCACCTTCCAGTCGATATAGGTCTCGATATCCGGATGGTCGGCGTCAACCACCACCATCTTGGCGGCGCGGCGGGTGGTGCCGCCCGACTTGATGGCGCCGGCGGCGCGGTCGCCGATCTTCAGGAAGCTCATCAGGCCGGAGGAGCGGCCGCCGCCCGACAGGCGCTCGCCCTCGCCGCGCAGGGCGGAGAAGTTGGAGCCGGTGCCCGAGCCGTATTTGAACAGGCGCGCCTCGCGCACCCACAGGTCCATGATGCCGCCCTCGTTGACGAGGTCGTCACCCACCGACTGGATGAAGCAGGCATGCGGCTGGGGATGCTCGTAGGACGACTTGGAGCGGGTCAGCTTGCCGGTGGCGTAGTCGATATAGAAATGACCCTGGCCGGGGCCATCAATGCCATAGGCCCAGTGCAGGCCGGTGTTGAACCATTGCGGCGAGTTGGGCGCCGCCATCTGCATGGCGAGCATGTAGCGGTGCTCGTCGAAGAAGGACTGCGCGTCCTCCTCCGAATCGAAGTAGCCGCCCTTCCAGCCCCAATAGGTCCAGGTGCCGGCGAGACGGTCGAACACCTGCGTCGCCTGCGTCTCGCCGACGAAGCGCTCCTTCTCGGGAAGCCCGGCGAGGGCCTTGTCGTCGGCGGCGCCGCGCCACAGGAAGGAGGGAACGGTCTCTTCCTCGACGCGCTTCAGCCGCGCCGGCACGCCGGCCTTGCGGAAATATTTCTGCGCGAGGATGTCGCTTGCCACCTGGGAGAAGTGCTCGGGCACCTCGATCCCTTCCAGGCGGAAGACGATGGAGCCATCCGGGTTACGGATTTCGCTCGTCGCCTGACGGAATCCGATGTCCGCATAGGGTGACCGGCCGGCTTTGGTATAGCGGCGCTCGATGCGCATGATCTTCGTCCCCAACTCGCTCAGAGGCGCGATCCTGTCGTCCGCGCCTTGTTCGATACGGCTCGGCTCTCCGTCCAAGCCACCCCTGCCTTCAGAGAAAACGACCGCCAGTCGGCGTCCGTCGCTTCCGTTATTCGCTGAACCCGCGCGCAAAAACGCTCCGGCGTCGCCGCCGGAAACACTCGTTGACTGGGCTGATCACCCCCGGGCAGACACGAACGCCACACGGCCGGGAGTGAAAGCAACCTGTACGACTCTCCGTATGACGTCAAGAGATAGTGGGGAGTCGTAAACAAAGCCCTACAATTAGTAGGTGGGGTGATTGCGGCCACAAATCCATCCCAGGCGCCTATCGAGCGCGGATTCGTGAACGGAGTCCAGCGCCGAGGCGGGTGGAAACGCAGGGGGCGGGAACTACGAGAAAAGTGGGGAAAGTAGCCCGCAGGGGATTTTAGCCGTTCCGCGTGACGTTCGTGCGTAACACCGCGCCGGGGCTTCCGTTGCGTCCGCGCATGACGGCCCTGCGCCGGCGGCGGTGGACAGCCGCGCTGCCGCACCGCACAACGGCCGGCTTACCGGAGACAGCCGATGAACGGAGCGGATGAGCGGTCCCATGGGACCGCCAGCGACCTCACCTTTTTTCTTCTCGCCCTCGCGGCGGGGGCCGGGGCGGCGAATCTCTATTACGCCCAGCCGCTGATCGCGTTGATCGGCGCCGATATCGGCCTCGACGAGAGCGTGGCCAGCCTCGTCGTCACCCTCGGCCAGATCGGCTACATCGCCGGGCTGCTGCTGGTGGTGCCGCTCGGCGACACGGTGGAGAATCGCCGGCTGCTCGGGCTGGTGCTGGTCTGCGCCTGTATCGGGCTGGTGATCGCCGCCAGCGCGCATGCGCCGCTGGTGTTCGCTGGCGCGGCGCTGGTCTATGGGCTCGGTTCGGTGGTGGCGCAGGTCGCGGTGCCGTTCGCCTCGCATCTCGCCCGGCCGGAGGAGCGCGGGCGCAAGGTGGGCAATGTGGTGGCCGGGCTGATGGCCGGCATCATGCTGGCGCGGCCGGCGGCGAGCCTGATCGCCCATGCCTTCGGCTGGCGGGCGGTATTCCTCGCGTCCGCCGTGCTGATGGCGGCGCTGGCGGTGGGGCTGCGCGTCGCGCTGCCGGCGCGCCACCCGCATGGGCGGCTCGGCATGCTCGCGCTGATCGGCTCGTTTCCCAAGCTCCTGCGCAGCCAGCCGGTGCTGCGCCGGCGCATCGCCTACCAATTGCCGATGTTCGGCGCCTTCATCCTGTTCTGGACCGCCGTGCCGCTGGAACTCGCCGGCCCGCGCTTCGGCCTCGACCAGCGCGGCATCGCGCTGTTCGCGCTCGCCGGCGCGGCGGGAGTGTTCGGCTCCTCGCTCGCCGGACGGCTGGCGGATCGCGGCCATGCGCGGCTTGGCACCGGCATCGCGCTTGTGAGCGCGGTGGTCGGCTTCCTGCTCGCCGCCGCCGGCGTAGCGGTGGGCTCGGTGGTGCTGCTGGCCCTCGGCGCGGTGGTGCTCGATCTGGCGGCGGCGGCGAATCTCGTCTTCGGCCAGCGGGCGCTGTTCATGCTCGACCCGGCGATCCGCTCGCGGCTGAACGCGCTCTATATCGCGCTGTTCTTCTTCGGCGGCGCGGTAGGCTCGGCGCTGGCGAGCCCGCTCTATGTGCTCGGCGGCTGGCCGGCAGTGTCGGCGGCGGGTATCGTCGTGATGCTCGCCGCGCTCGGCTATTTTGCCACAGAAGGCCGCGGCGGCGCGGCCTGAGCCGGCGCCCGGCCGTTCCTTATCTGGACAGGGGACGGCGCGGGTGGCATGTTCCCGCCGATCCAGCTTTCGGCCCGCTTTGGCCTTCAGGGACTCAGCCCGTGAATCTCTCGACCTTCGTCACCGAACTCTTCACCTGGTGGAACGGCAACACCATCGGGACCCGCGTCCACACCTGGCGGCACGGCGAGTTCGTCGGCGACGATGAGTTCGGCAACAAGTACTATCGCACCAAGGGCGGCGCGATCGATCCGGCGCTCGGCTTCGAGCGGCGCTGGGTGATCTTCAACGGCTATGCCGAGGCCACCGCGATTCCGCCCGGCTGGCACGCCTGGATGCACCAGCGCTCCGACGTGCCGCCGAGCAAGGAAACCTACAAGGCGTACGAGTGGGAAAAGCCGCACCGGCCCAACCCGACCGGCACCGCCGAGGCCTACCGCCCGCCCGGCTCGACGCTGGGCTTCGGCCACCGCCCGGCGGTGACCGGCGATTACCGGGCCTGGACGCCGGAGTGAATGGCGCCGACGCAGCGGCACTGCGCATCTTTGTGAGCCGCCGCATGGTTCGCTTGCCGCTACATCGCCGCATTGCCTCGCCATCTGCCGACGTGCGGGCGCGTCGTCGGCGCGCGCCGACAGAGGCTGCATCATGACTTCGGGTTCGACCGCCGCGTATCGGCGCCTTCCGCTTCGACCTGTCCTTGCCACCGCGCGTATCCTCGCCCTCGGCGTCGTCATGCTGTCGGCCGGGCAGGCCTTCGCCCAGCAAGGCTGGCAGGGCGGGGTCGAATCGGCGCCGCTGGCCCCGCCGCCCGGCGGGCCGGTGCAGAACCCCGATTCGCCGCTGCCGGGCGGCCCGGGCGTGCCCTCGATCATGGAGCCGCCGGCCGGCCCGGCGCAGCGTGCCCAGCAGCCTCGCGCCGACGAGCCGCGCGAACCGGCCGCGCCGCCGCCGGAAGTGCCGGGCAGCGCCACCGTGGGCCCGCAGGGCGACATCGAGGTGGTGCAGCCGCCGGCGCAGAAGATCGCCAACAAGACCGCGGTGTTCTCCGGCCTCGACAAGATCACCGGCCGCATCATCACCTTCGACGCGGCGGTGGGCGAGACGGTGCAGTTCGGCGCGCTGCGCATCACCCCGCGCGCCTGCTACACCCGGCCGGAAAACGAGACGCAGAACACCACCGGTTTCGTCGAGGTGCAGGAGATCGGCCTCGACGGCGAGGTGAAGCCGCTGTTCGGCGGCTGGATGTTCGCCTCCAGCCCCGGCCTGCACGGCATCGAGCACCCGATCTATGACGCCTGGCTGATCGACTGCAAGCAGACGGCGCCGGTGATCGCCTCGCCGGGCCCCCAGCAATAGAAATCCGCCTCGCCGTCGTGCAGCGCCCGGGTGAGCAGCGCGGCATAGCGCTGGCGCGTCACCTCGACGGCGCCGAAGCTGCGCAGGTGATCGGTGACGAACTGGGTGTCCAGCAGGGTGAAGCCGCCCTTCTTCAGCCGCGCCACCAGATGCACCAGCGCCACCTTCGAGGCGTCGCGAGCGAGGTGGAACATGCTCTCGCCGAAGAAGGCGCGGCCGAGCCGCACGCCATAGAGCCCGCCGACCAGCACGCCGTCCTGCCAGGCCTCGACCGAGTGGCAATAGCCGCGCGCATGCAGGTCGCAATAGAGCTTGTGGATGCGGGCATTGATCCAGGTGGAGGGGCGCCCTTCGGCCGGCGCGGCGCAGGCGCGCAGCACCGCCTCGAAATCATGGTCGACGCGGATCTCGAACTTGTCCGAGCGCACGGTGCGGGCGAGACGGCTGGAAATCGAGAAATCCGCCAGCGGGATGATGCCGCGCTTGTCCGGCTCGATCCAGTAGAGGCCGGGGTCGTCCGCGCTCTCGGCCATGGGGAAGATGCCACAGGCATAGGCCTTCAGCAGCACTTCCGGGGTGATTTCGACCTGGTGTTCGCGCGGGCGTGACATGCTCCCAGCATGACGCAGGGCGGCGAAGGTGTGAAGGCTCGGCGACGCGCGATCCGGAAAGAGTGAAGGCGCCCTAGGGCGCCTTCTGGGTCATTCAGCTGGCCGGCTCGCCCTCGGCGAGGAAGGCTTCGAGCCAGTGGATGTCGTAGGCTCCGCGCTTGATGTCGTCATTGACGACGAGCTCGCGGAACAGCGGCAGCGTGGTCTCGATGCCCTCGACCACGAACTCGTCCAACGCCCGCTTGAGGCGCATCAGGCACTCCTCGCGGTTGGCGCCGTGGACGATCATCTTGCCGGCGAGGCTGTCGTAATAGGGCGGGATGGAATAGCCCTGATACACCGCCGAATCGATGCGCACGCCCAGCCCGCCCGGCACGTGCCAGTAGGTGATCTTGCCCGGCGAGGGCCGGAAGGTGCGCGGGTGCTCGGCATTGATACGGCACTCGATGGCGTGGCCGTCGATCTTCACGTCGTCCTGCGTGTAGCCCAGCGTCTCGCCGGCGGCGACGCGGATCTGCTCGCGGATCAGGTCGAAGCCGGTGATGGCCTCGGTCACCGGATGTTCCACCTGAATGCGGGTGTTCATCTCGATGAAATAGAACTCACCGTTCTCATACAGGAACTCGACGGTGCCGGCGCCGAGATACTGCATGTCGCGCATGGCCTTGGAGACCGTCTCGCCGATCCGCGCCCGCTGCTCGGGAGTGATGATCGGGGAGGGGGCCTCCTCCAGCACCTTCTGGTGGCGGCGCTGCAGCGAGCAGTCGCGCTCGCCGAGATGGATGGCGTTACCCTGGCCGTCGCCGAGCACCTGGATTTCGATGTGGCGCGGCGTGCCGAGATATTTCTCGATGTAGACCGCGTCGTCGCCGAAGGCCGCGCGGGCCTCGGAGCGGGCGGTCGACAGCGCCGAGGACAGTTCCTCCGGCGAGCGGGCGACCTTCATGCCACGCCCACCGCCGCCGGCGGCGGCCTTGATCAGCACCGGGAAGCCGATCTCCGCGGCGACGCGGGCAGCCTCCTCGTCGGAGGAGACGCCACCCTCGGAGCCGGGCACGCAGGGGATGCCGAGCTTCTTGGCGGTGCGCTTGGCCTCGATCTTGTCGCCCATGATGCGGATGTGCTCGGGCTTCGGCCCGATGAACTTCACGCCATGGTCGATGAGGATCTCGGCGAAACGGGCGTTCTCGGCGAGGAAGCCGTAGCCCGGATGCACCGCCTCGGCGCCGGTGATCTCGCAGGCGGCGAGCAAGGCGGGAATGTTGAGGTAGCTGTCCTTGGCGGCCGGCGGGCCGATGCACACGCTCTCGTCGGCGAGCTTGACGTGCATGGCGTCGGCGTCGGCGGTGGAGTGCACCGCGACGGTGGCGATGCCGAGCTCCTTGCAGGCGCGCAGCACCCGGAGAGCGATCTCGCCGCGATTGGCGATCAGGATCTTGCCGAACATCGGCTTCCTCACTCGACGATCACGAGCGGCTCGCCATATTCGACGGGCTGACCATTGTTCACCAGGATCCGGGTGACGGTGCCGGCGCGGGGCGCGGGAATGGCGTTCATCGTCTTCATCGCCTCGACGATGAGCAGGGTCTGGCCCTCCTTCACCACCGTGCCGACCTCGATGAAGGCGCGGGCGCCGGGCTCGGGGGAGAGATAGGCGGTGCCGACCATCGGCGAGGGCACCACGCCGGGGTGCTTGGCCGGATCGGCCGAGACCGGCGCGGCGCTCGCTGCCGGGGCGGCAGCCACCGGAGCCGGCGCGGCCGGGGCGGCATAGGCCGGCGCGACCGGGGCGGCGTAGATGGTGGGCGCGGCGCGGGCGACGCGGATGCGCAGATCCTCGTGCTGCACCTCGATCTCGGTGAGGTCGCTCTCGGAGAGGAGATTGGCGATCTCGCGCACCAGCGCGGGGTCGATGGCGGGTTTGGTGGTTTTCATCATGATCCCGTGACGGTCCTTGCCCGCCCCCCTCAACTCACGCGTGCCTGGGCCAGCGCGTCGATCGCGAGCCGGTAGCCCTCAGCTCCCAGACCGCAGATCACCCCGCGGGCGACCGACGAAATGTAGGAGTGGTGGCGGAAGGCTTCGCGGGCAAAGACGTTTGACAGATGGACTTCGATGGCGGACACGCCGACCGCCTTGATGGCGTCGGCGAGCGCGACCGATGTGTGGGTATAGGCCGCCGCGTTCAGCACCACGCCGAGCGAATTGCGCGCGGCGTGGATCATGTCGACCAGTTCGCCCTCATGGTTCGACTGCCCGAAGACGAGCGTGAACCCGTGGCGCTCGCAGGTCGAGCGGCACAGCGCCTCGATATCGGCGAGCGTGGTGCGGCCATAGATCGCCGGCTCGCGCGTGCCGAGCAGGTTGAGGTTCGGTCCGTTGATGACGTGAACGGTGCCGGATTGACTGGTGTCGGTCATGATGTCCCGAGTGACGGCCCGGCCGGCGGAAGCCGGCACGACCGCGGGGTTATAGGCAATGGCTCGCCCGAGGCCAAGCCCCTAAAGGCTTTACCGGGCGGCAGCGGCCCGCCGGCCCGCGGGTAACTGTGGGAAAGCCGTGCCGGCGGCTGCCGGCACGGTCGCGCGGGGGTATGCAGAGGGCTCAGCAGGGAGCTCAGCAAGCCGCCTTGCCGCAGCTGCGCACGGAATCGATGGTGCCCTTCAGCTGCTCGTGGCCGACCGCGCCGATGATCACCGCGTCGCCGGTGATGTAGCTCGGGGTGCCGTCGATGCCGAGCGCGTCGGCGATCTGCATGCTCTCCTGCAGCGTGGCGTTGACCTCCGGGCTCGCCATCGCCTTCTCCACCGCCGCTCGGTCGATGCCGGCCTCGGTGACGGCTTCCAGCGCGCGGGCGCGGTTGGCCTGGCCGCGGCCGCCCAGCAGCGCCTGGTGGAAGGCGAAGTACTTCTCCGGCGCGACGAGCTTCACGCCGACCGCGACCTGCGCCGCCTCGACCGAGCCCGGCCCGAGCACCGGGAACTCCTTGAGCACCACCTTCAGCTTGGGGTCGTTCTCGATCAGCTTCACCAAGTCAGGCAGCGAGCGCTTGCAGTAGCCGCAATTGTAATCGAAGAACTCGACCAGCGTGACGTCGCCCTTCGGGTTGCCGATCACCACGCCGTGCGGGGAATCGAAGATCTGCGGCTTCAGCTTGACGATGGCCTGCTTGCGCTGCTCGTCGGCGGCAACCTGCTGCCTCTTCTGCAGCTCGCCGATGGCCTCCTGGATCACCTCCGGGTTCTTCAGCAGATAGTCGCGGATGACGCTCTCGAATTCCTTGCGCTGGGCGTCGTCGAGGGCGAAGGCCGGCGCGGCGGCGACGCCGAGCGCCAGGCACGCCGCGAGGCTTGCCGCGAGCAGGCGGCGCCCGGTGCGGCGGAAGAGGGAAGTCGGCGACATGGCGGTCTCCAGATATGCGGTGCGCGGCGCGCAATGACGGATGATACGGGGATCAGGGCGTAGGCCCCGGCCTCTTCTTCGGCGGCGGCTTGACGTTGACGATGTCGTCCGCCTTCAGCCAGCCGGGCGAGCCATAGGGAAATGTCTGGCGGGCACGGGCGGCGAGTTCGCGGGCGAGCCGCACATCGCCGGAGAGTATTGCCGACTGGGCGGAGGCGAGGTCGGCATTCGGCAGGTCGCCCTTCTGGCCATAGGCCTGGGCGAGAAAGCGCCAGGCGGTCGGCGAGTCCGGCTCGCGCTGCACGCCGAAGGTGAGCTCGCGCACTGCGTCGTCCAGCGAGGACTTGTCGTTGGCCGCCACCAGTGCCTGGCCGAGCAGGGTACGGATCAGCGGCGCGCCGCCCGAAAGCTGGACCGCCTTGCGCAGCGGTGGGATCGCCTCGCGGGCCCGGCTCGCTTCGAGCAGCGCCTGTCCCTTCAACTCGTAGAAATAGGGATTGTTCGGCTGCTCGGCGATCAGCGCGTCGATCTGGCGGATGGCGTCCGGCACCGAGCCGTAGCGATAGGCGGAGATCGCACGGGCATAGCGCGCCGGCAGTGAGGTGTTGGACGGCGGGTAGCGGCGCGCCACCGCGTCCGGCGGCTGCGAGAAGCCGACCAGCTTGGCGCGCATCATGTCGTGGCGCGCCTGCAACTGCGGCGTATCCTTGGCGTCGCGGTAGGGGCTCTTGGCGACCAGGTCCTCCAGCGCGGCGATGCGTTCGCGCGCCATCGGATGGCTCAGCACATAGGGATCGACGCGCTGGCTGATGAACATCTGGTCGTTCTGCATGCGCTCGAAGGTCTTCACCATGCCGACCGGCGACTGCTTGGTCGCATCGAGATAGGTGACCGCCGAGCGGTCCGCCGCCTGTTCCTGGGCGCGGGCATAGGCGAGCACCGAGCGGCGGGCGATTTCTCCCGGCCCGGCCAGCGCGGCGGCGGCGCCGCCCATATTGCTGCCCGACGCCGCCCCGGCCGCGACGCCGCCGGCCGCGAGCAGCGTGCCGATGATCGCCATGGTCTGGGCGCTTTCCAGCTCCTGGCGCATGCGGGCGAGGTGGCCGCCGGCGATGTGGCCGGTCTCGTGCGCCAGCACGCCGATGATCTCGTTCGGCGTCTCGCTGGTGGCCAGCGCGCCGGTGTTCACGAAGATGCGCTTGCCGTCCATCACGAAGGCGTTGAACGACGGATCGGAGATGATGACGACCCGGAGATTCTGCTGCGTCAGCCCGGCGGCCTTCCAGATCGGCCGCATATAGTCGCGCAGCAGGTTCTCGATCTCGGTGTCGCGGATGACGGTCGGGTTGCGCCGCCCGCTATCCTGCGCCTGCGCCACCGCCGGAAAGCCGAGCGGGACAAGCGCGGACGGGGTCGCGACGGACAGGCCGAGCGCAAGGCAGACGACCGCCCGGGCGAGGCGACGGCCAGTGCCGGCGAGCCCGTATCCGGCTAGGCTCCGCCGAAGCGGGGGGTTGTCAAGGCGGGTCAGAAGCATCATCCATCGACTGCATGCGAGTGCCGCGACCTGACCCGCTCCGCGGGCCGGGGTCAAGACCGGTATGCATCATCTTCGTTTGAACGCAACGTCGCACACGAACCGCAGATTGCGGCACCGATGCGGCGGCATGGCGAGAGCCCCTTCATGACCGCCTCTTTTACGTCCTCGACCACCCTCGATATCGCCGCCGCGCTGCTCGCCACGCCCTCGCGGCGCAGCGAGATCGCCCCGTTCATCGTCATGGACGTGATGGAGCGGGCGGCGCAGATCGAGGCGGCGGGCGGCCATGTCGTGCATATGGAAGTCGGCCAGCCGGCAGCCCCCGCGCCGCTCGCCGCCCGCGCGGCGGCGCGCCGGGCGCTCGACGAGGGGCGGATCGGCTATACGACGGCGCTCGGCCTGCCAGGCCTGCGGGCGCGCATCGCTCGCCATTATGGCGAGGCCTATGGCGTCGATCTCGACCCGTCGCGGGTGGTGGTGACGACCGGCTCCTCCGCCGGCTTCCTGCTGGCCTTCCTGGCGCTGCTGGAGCCGGGCGACCGGGTGGCGATCGCCAATCCCGGCTACCCGCCCTACCGGCACATCCTTACCGCGCTCGGCTGCGAGCCGGTGCTGATCGAGACCGACGCCGCCTCGCGCTGGGCGATCACGCCGGAAGCGCTGATCGACGCGCATCGCCGCGCGCCGCTGAAGGCGGTGCTGGTGGCGAGCCCGGCCAACCCCACCGGCACCATGATGCGCCCGGAGGCGCTGGCCGAGCTGATCGCCACTGCCGAGGCCGAGGGCATCCGCTTCCTCTCCGACGAGATCTATCACGGGCTCGACTACGCCTTTCCCGCCGCCACGGCGGCGGCGATGTCGCCGCATGCGACGGTGATCCACTCCTTTTCGAAATATTTCTGCATGACCGGCTGGCGGGTCGGCTGGATGGTGATGCCGGCGCCGCTGGTGCGGGCGGTGGAGCGGCTGCAGCAGAATCTGATGATCTCGGTGCCGACCCTGTCGCAGGTCGCCGCCGAAGCCGCCTTCGACGGTGCCGCCGAGATGGAGGCGGTCAAGCACGGCTACGAGGCGAACCGGCTGCTGCTGACCCGCGAGTTGCCCAAGGTCGGGCTGCCGGAATTCCTGCCGGTGGACGGGGCGTTCTACCTCTACGCCGACGTCTCGCGCTTCACCGACGATTCGGCGGCCTTCGCGCGGCGGCTGCTCGACGAAGCGGGGGTGGCGGCGACGCCGGGCGTCGATTTCGACCCGCATCGCGGCCACCATTATCTGCGCTTCTCCTATGCCGGCGCGCTCGACGAGATGGCGCTGGCGGTGGAGCGGATCGGTGACTTCCTGCGCCGGGGATAGCTGCTGACGGACGGGAAGCGTCCGCCGCGCGAGCCTGCTGACTATTGGACGGCCAAAGAAAAACCCCGGCCCGCGCTAGCGGACCGGGGTTTCGTGTCTTGGGAGCGGAGAACGCTCAGTTGCCGAGGATTCAGCTACCGAGGATCTTGCGCTGCCACCAGCCGGTGCGGCGGGGGCGATCATCGGCGGGCGCATCGGGCGTAGCCTCGGCGACGGTCGTTTCCGCTTCCACCTTACCAGCCTCAGGCGCCGGGGCAGCTTCCGCCGCAGCGGGGGCCGGCTCGGCGGGGGTCGGTTCGGCCGGGACAGGCGCAGCCTCGGCCACCGTCTCGACAACAGCGTCCGACACGGCCGGGGCACGCTCGCGCACTGTCGAGCGGCGGCGACGCGGCTTCGGCGTCTCAGCTTCGCCGCTGGCCGGAGCCTCGGCAGCCGGGACCTCGACGGCGGGCGCCGCTTCGGCGGGAGCGGCTTCCGCAGCGGCGACCTCGGCAGCAGCGGCTTCGGCAGCCTTGGCGCCACGCGGGCGGCGGGTGCTGGCGCGGCGGGCGCGGGTGCGCGGCTTGGCCTCGTCGGTCGGGGCCTCGTCGGTCTTGGCCTCGTCAGCCTTGGCCTCTCCGGCCGTAGCTTCCTCGGCGGGAACCGCGTCGGTGGGCGCCTCGACGGCCGGCGTTTCCGCGAGCGGAGCCTCTGCGACGGTCTCAGCGACGCCGGCTTCCTCGGCCGAAGCGAGGGCTTCCGCCGCCGCCTCGCCCTCGACCGGCGCGACGGCGATCACCGACTCGGCGTTGCCGCCGGTCGACCAGTCCTCGCCGCCCTGTTCCTCGTCGCCTTCATCCTCGCCCTCGCCCTCGAACTCGACGCCGCTCAGCTCGGCATCGCTGCCCGCGTCGGCATTCTCGCCACCGCCGGCTCCGCCACGACGACGACGACGGCGCCGGCGGCGCCGGCGATTGCCATCACCCTGCGGCGCCTGCTCGCCCGAGGCAGCGGGAGCCGCCGGGGCGGCCTCGGTGCTCTCGGTCTCGGCGGCAACTTCTTCCTCGTCCTCGACGGCGACGACCTCTTCCTCTTCCTCGATCTCCACCACCGGCTCGGCGGGGCGGGGCAGGGGGATGGGATTGAGCACCGCGTCGCCCTTGTCGATGGCGAAGGGGATGAGGCCGGTGAGCGTCGGATCGGCGGAGATGGTGATCATCACCCCGAAGCGCTCTTCGAGCTCATGCAGATGCGCGCGCTTGTGGTTGAGCACATAGAGCGCGTTCTCGGCGCGGGTGCGCACGATGAGGTTATGCGTGTTCGACTTGAGCAGCAGATCCTCGGCGGCGCGCAGCAGCTGCAGCGCCACGGAGGAGGAGGCGCGCACATGGCCGGTGCCGCCGCAATGCGGGCAGACCTCGGTCGAAGATTCCAGCACGCCGGTGCGGATGCGCTGGCGGCTCATCTCCATCAGGCCGAAATGCGAGATGCGGCCGAGCTGGATGCGGGCGCGGTCGTTCTTCAGGCAATCCTTGAGCTTGCGCTCGACCGCCCGGTTGTTGCGCTTCTCGTCCATGTCGATGAAATCGATGACGATCAGCCCGGCGAGGTCGCGCAGACGCAGCTGGCGGGCGACTTCCTCCGCCGCTTCGAGGTTCGTCTTAAGCGCCGTGTCCTCGATATTGTGCTCGCGGGTCGAGCGGCCCGAGTTCACGTCGATCGAGACCAGCGCCTCGGTCGGGTTGATGACGAGATAGCCGCCGGACTTGAGCTGCACCACCGGCAGGAACATCGCGTCGAGCTGGCTCTCCACCCCGAAGCGGGCGAAGACCGGCTGCTGCTCGCGATAGGGCTTCACGTTCTTCGCATGGCTCGGCATGAGCATGCGCATGAAGTCCTTGGCCTCGCGGTAGCCGTCGTCGCCGGAGACGAGAACTTCGTCGATGTCCTTGTTGTAGAGGTCGCGGATCGAGCGCTTGATCAGCGATCCCTCCTCATAGACCAGCGCCGGGGCGGTGGAGGCGAGGGTGAGCTCGCGCACGTTCTCCCACAGGCGCAGCAGGTACTCGAAGTCGCGCTTGATCTCGGTCTTGGTACGGCTGGCGCCCGCCGTGCGCAGGATGATGCCCATCCCCTCCGGCACGTCGAGGTCGGAGGCGACCTCCTTCAGGCGCTTGCGGTCTTCGGCCGAGGTGATCTTGCGGGAGATGCCGCCGCCACGGGCGGTGTTCGGCATCAGCACCGAATAGCGGCCGGCGAGCGACAGGTAGGTGGTCAGCGCCGCGCCCTTGTTGCCGCGCTCTTCCTTGACGACCTGCACCAGCATCACCTGCCGGCGCTTGATCACTTCCTGGATCTTGTAGGTGCGGGCACGGCGCTGCGGCGCGCGCTCCGGCACTTCCTCGAGCGCGTCGTCGGAGCCGACCTCGTCGACGATTTCTTCCTCGCCGGCGATTTCCTCGACCTCGCCGGTGGGCTCGTCATCGGCGGAAGGGCGGCGCGGGCGGCGGGACGGACGGGAGGAGGCTTCCTTGGCGGCCTCGTCGGCATCGGCCTCGGCGCCCTCGGCGGGAGCGTCCTCGCTCACCGTCTCGTCGCCGGCGGCGCGCTTGGCGCTCGACTTGTCGTCACGGCCACGACGGCTGCGGCCGCGCGGGCGCTCCTCGCTTTCCTCTTCGGCTTCCTTGCGCTGCTGGCGCTCTTCCTCGGCCAGCAGGGCCTGCCGATCGGCGACCGGGATCTGGTAGTAGTCGGGATGGATCTCGCTGAAGGCGAGGAAGCCGTGCCGGTTGCCACCATACTCGATGAAGGCGGCCTGAAGGGACGGCTCTACCCGCGTGACCTTGGCGAGATAGATGTTGCCGCGCAGCGGCTTGCGGTTGGCGGCCTCGAAGTCGAATTCCTCGACTCGGCTGCCGCGCACCACCACGACCCGGGTCTCTTCCGGGTGGGTGGCGTCGATGAGCATCTTGTTGGCCATTGAACTCTCATGTGGGGGCACGGCGGCGTCGGCGGCGCAAGCGCAGCCGGACGGCGAAAAGCGTGCCTGTAAGCGGGGGGCGATACCGGGCCAGGGGGACGAGCGGCCTCGCATGCGGGGCGCGAGCGACGCGGCACCGACATCCGGCGATCACGCGCCGGGCGGGAAGTCCCGCTCGGTGCCCGATCCGCCCATGCCGGCTGACGTGTCATCACTCTGGTGTCGTCCATTCCTCGACCGAACAGGTAGCCGCGGTCGCGAACGACCCGGCCGACGGCATATGGCGCGGAAAAGCCACGATCAGCTCAGAAGAGAGCCGGCGCCGGCAAGCGGCGTTCCGTGGCCCCGATACGTCGTCGGCTCAAGCGTCACCGTGGCGCGCGGTCCGCGAGGACCGCTCAGTCGCATCCTCACGCGCTCTTGAATGGAGCTGGCCCGGACGGGCCTGATCGTGGGCGGATGCTGGGCTCGCCCATCACTGGACCGCCCGGCGCCATCGGATCGCGAAAGCCGGGTAATCCGACGTCCCTGCAGGCGAACCATATGCATGATCTTAATAGCGTTACGGGTGCCGATTTGGCAAGCCACGCCTGCTTGAGCGTTGCGCAGCGGCCACGGTGCGACGGGACGGGAACTTCCAAGGTCAACGACCGGTTAACCCGAAGTTCCTATTCCGTTACATAACGGGCGGGGGCCGCACGTTTCGGAGAGACGACGCTGACGACGCGCAGGCAGGCAAAAGGTTTCGGTATGGCGGTTGCCGGAGGCGTGTTCCTCGGGGCGACGCTGTTCCGGACGCTGCTGCTGGCGATCGGGCTGGCTGCCTGGTTCGTGCCGGCATTGGCCGACGACGCGCCTGCCGTGCCTGCGCCGGACCCCGCCGTGGCGACCGAGGCGCGGCTCGCCGGCGACGGCGAGCGCACGCGCCTCGTCATCGACCTGTCGCGCTCGGTGGCGCTGGGGGCCTTCACCCTGGCCGATCCCTACCGCGTGGTCATCGACGTGCCGGATGTGGTGTTCTCGCTGCCGGCGACCTCCGGCCAGGAGGGGCGGGGCCTCGTCACTGCCTACCGCTTCGGCCTGTTCGCCCCGCGCAAGGGGCGCATCGTCATGGACCTCTCCGCGCCGGTGGCCATCGACAAGGCCTTCGTGCTCGACCCGATGGACGGGCAGCCGGCCCGCCTCGTCGTCGATCTGGTGAAGGTCGACCGCGCCACCTTCCTGAAGACGGTGGCCGCGCCGGTGCGCAGCCTGCCGGACACCGCGGTGGCCCGTCCGGCTCCGGCCGCGCCCGGCGATGTGCGCCCGGTGGTGGTGATCGATCCCGGCCATGGCGGCATCGACCCCGGCGCCGCCAATGCCGCCTTCGGCGCCGTGGAGAAGGAGCTCACACTCAAGATCGGCCTGATGCTGCGCGACAAGCTGGAGAAGACCGGCCGCTACCGGCCGGTGATGACCCGTGAGGACGACACCTATGTCGCGCTCGGCGAACGCGTGAAGATCGCACGCGAGGCTGGGGCGCGGCTGTTCATCTCGCTGCACGCCGATTCCCTCTCCGCCCGTGACGGCGACGTGCGCGGCGCCACCATCTACACCCTTTCCGACCGCGCCTCCGATTCCGAGGCCCAGCGCCTCGCCGATTCGGAAAACAAGTCCGACAAGATCGCCGGCCTCGATCTGTCCGAGGAACCGGCCGACGTCGCCGGCATCCTGTTCGATCTCGCCCAGCGCGAGACGCGCAATTTCTCCGCCGCCTTCGCCCGCACCCTGGCGAACCATGTCGAATCCACCGCCCGCATGCACAAATCGCCGCTCAAATCGGCGGGGTTCCGGGTGCTGAAGGCGCCGGACGTGCCTTCCGTGCTGTTCGAGCTCGGCTATCTTTCCAGCCGCAAGGATCTCGAACTCATGACATCGGAAGGCTGGCAATCTAATGTGACCGATGCGATGACGACGGCCATCGAGGCCTATTTCGTCGCCCAGAAGCCCAAGGACGGTGCGTCGGCCGCCCTGCCGGGCGATCTGGACGAGGCGGTTGCGGGCGCCCATGCGTCACCGGCCGCGATAAGGCCATAGTTGCTGCGCACAGGGTGCGTGAAGGCGACATCGGTTCGATGCGCCCGCCGTGCGTCGCGGCGGGTGTGCAAGTTTGCGGGGTCATGGCCGAATGCGGCTGTTGTTGCGGTTTTTGGGTTTCCTGTTCGCTCTCGGCACCATCGTGTTCGTGGTGGGCGGAGCCGTGGCGGCCTATTTCGTCTGGAAATACTCGCAGGACCTGCCGGACTACACCCAGCTGCAGAACTACGAGCCGCCGGTGATGACCCGCATCCACGCGGCCGACGGCTCGCTGCTGGCCGAATATGCCAAGGAGCGCCGGCTCTATCTGCCGATCCAGAACATCCCGGACCTGGTGAAGGACGCCTTCATCTCTGCCGAGGACAAGAATTTCTATTCGCATGGCGGTATCGACGTGACCGGCATCGGCCGCGCCGCCTATGCCTTCCTGCAGAATTACGGCTCGGGCCGGCGGCCGCAGGGCGCTTCGACCATCACCCAGCAGGTGGCGAAGAACTTCCTGCTCACCAACGAGGTCTCGCTCGACCGTAAGGTCAAGGAGGCGCTGCTCGCCCTGCGCATGGAGCGCGCCTATTCCAAGGACAAGATCCTCGAGCTGTATCTGAACGAGATCTATCTCGGCATCGGCTCCTATGGTGTCGCCGCCGCCTCGCTGCTGTATTTCGACAAGTCGGTGAACGAGCTCACCATCGCCGAGGCGGCCTATCTCGCCGCCCTGCCGAAGGGACCGAACAACTACCACCCGTTCCGCCGCCACGACGCCGCCGTCGAGCGCCGCAACTGGGTGATCGATCGCATGGCCGAGAACGGCTACATCACCCAGGAACAGGCCGACAAGGCCAAGGCCACCGACCTCGCCGTCACCGTGCGCCCGACCGGCGCGCACATCTTCTCCGCCGAATATTTCGCCGAGGAAGTGCGCCGCGAGATCTTCGAGCGCTATGGCGAGGACAAGCTGTATGGCGGCGGCCTGTCGGTGCGCACCACGCTCAATCCCAAGTTGCAGCAGATCGCCAAGAAGGCGCTGCTCGACGGCCTGACCCGCTATGACGAGCAGCGCGGCTATCGCGGCGCCATCACCGGCATCGAGGTGTCCGGCGACTGGGGCGCCCGGCTCGCCGATGTGCGCGCCTTCAGCGACATTCCCTGGCGCCTCGCCGTGGTGCTGGAAGCCAATGCAGACATGGCGCGCATCGGCCTGCAGCCGCAGCGCGACCGTTCCGGCCAGCTGCCGGACCAGCGCGAGGTCGGCGTCATCACCGCCGACGGGGTGAAGTGGGCGCTGCGCGGCCGCAAGGGCGTCAACACCGTGCTCAAGGCCGGCGACGTCGTCTATGTCGAGCCGGTGGACGGCAAGGCCGACCAGTGGCGCCTGCGCCAGCAGCCGCGAATCGAGGGCGCGCTGGTGGCCATGGACCCGTGGACCGGGCGCGTGCTGGCGATGGCCGGCGGCTTCTCCTTCGACGAAAGCCAGTTCAACCGCGCGACGCAGGCGCAGCGCCAGCCGGGCTCCTCGTTCAAGCCCTTCGTCTATGCCTCGGCGATCGACAATGGCTACACCCCGTCCAGCATCGTGCTCGACGCGCCGTTCGAGCTGAACCAGGCCGGGCAGGCGACGTGGCGGCCGGAGAATTATTCCGGCAAGTTCTACGGCCCGCAGACGCTGCGCTTCGGCCTCGAGCAGTCGCGCAACGTGATGACGGTGCGGCTCGCCAACGATCTCGGCATGCCGGTGATCTCCGACTATGCCAAGCGCTTCGGCATCTACGACAACCTGTTGCCGGTGCTGTCGATGGCGCTCGGCGCCGGCGAGACCACGGTGATGCGGATGGCCGGCGGCTATTCGATGTTCGCCAATGGCGGCCGGCGCATCAAGCCGACGCTGATCGACCGCGTCCAGGACCGCTACGGCAAGACCATCTACAAGCATGACGAGCGCGAATGCCGCGGCTGCGATGCCGCCCAGTGGCAGGACCAGCCCGAGCCGACGCTGGTCGACCGGCGCGAGCAGGTGCTCGACCCGATGACCGCCTATCAGATGGTCTCGATGATGGAAGGCGTCGTCCAGCGTGGCACCGGCACGGCGCTGAAGGCGCTCGGCAAGCCGGTGGCGGGCAAGAGCGGCACCACCAACGAGGAGAAGGACGCCTGGTTCGTCGGCTTCACCCCGGACATGGTGGTGGCTGTTTATCTCGGCTTCGACACTCCCAAGCCGATGGGCAAGGGCTCGACCGGCGGCCTGATCTCCGCGCCAGTGGTGCGGGACTTCATGCAGGTGGCGCTGGCCGACCGTCCGGCCGTGCCGTTCCGCGTGCCGCCGGGCATGAAGCTGATCCGCATCAACCCGAAGAGCGGCCAGCGCGCCGGGCCGGGCGAGAAGTCGATCCTCGAGGCCTTCAAGCCGGGCACCGCGCCGCCGGGCGACTATTACTCGGTCGTCGGTGCCACCGATGCGTCGGGCCGGCCGACCACCGTGTCGCCGGACGCCGACCGCGCCATCGGCAATAGCGGCACCGGCGGGCTCTACTGAGAGGCCGGGGCGGCGGTCGCCGCCACGTGCCACGCTTGCCTCCCGCTCCCGCGCAGCGCGATCGTCTTCGATCAAGTGATCACGCAATAACGTGATCACGTCATCGGCGTGCCGGCGAATTCCGGCAGCGCCTCGGCCCGGGCGGCGAGCGCGGCGAGGCGCGGAACGTCGGCATCGGCGATCTCGCCCGGTAGCAGGAGATGGGTGAAACCGAGGGTCACCGCGGCGGTGACGTCCGCCTGCATCGGCCGCTGGCCGAGCAGCCAGCCCTCGCCGGGGCCGATCTCCGCTTCCAGCAACCGATAAGCCGCGCGCAATTGTCCACGCACACGGGCGAGCCAGGGTTCGTGGCGCTTTTCCTGCGGCCGCAATTCGTGCTCGTAGACGATCTGCACTGTCTTCTCGCAGGCGGCCAATGCTAGCCCGATGAGCCGCTGGGCGCGGGCATGGGTGGCGAGGTCGGCAGGCTCCAGCGTCAGCGCCGGGTCGGCGAGGCGCTCGGCATGCTGCAGGATCAGCGTCGACTCCATCAGCACCACACCCGAATCGGTGACGAGGGTCGGCGCCTTCACCACCGGGTTGATCGCGGCGAAGGCATCGAAATGCCGGAACACCGATACCGGCTCGTGCCCGAAGGGCAGGCGCAGCAGCTTCAGGGAGATCGCGACGCGCCGGACATAGGGCGAATCGAGCATGCCGATGAGGCGCATGGTGGGCTCCGTCCAACAGGATATGTGCAACAGGATGCGTGACCGTGTAGGGGCTCCGCACGGAGCTGGCGGGCACCGGCCAGCCCCGCAACATGGCAAAGCCGGCTCGTTGGTGCCATGCTGATCCATCGGCCAAAACGGAGTTCTGCTTATGGATTCAAGGCGCGACTTCCCCGGCGTCCGCCTTCCCGGCTTCCGCCCGGCGGTGGCGGGGCTCGACGAGCGCGATCTTGATATCCTCGAGGCCCTGCAGCAGGATGGGCGCCTGCCTCTCTCCGAGCTCGGCCGCCGTATCGGCCTCTCCCAGCCGGCGGTGTCCGAGCGGGTGAAACGGCTGGAGGAGCGCGGCGTCATCGCCGGCTATGGCGCGCGCATCGACCTTGCCGCCGTCGGGCTGCGGATGACCGCCATCATCCGTCTCAAGACGGCGCACGAACATATCGCCGCCTGCCTCAGGGCCTTCGAGCAGCTCCCCTATGTGGTCGAGGTGCATCGCGTCACCGGCAATGATTGCTTCGTGCTGAAGGCCATCGTGCCGGCGCCGGAGCATCTGGCTGTCATCGTCGATTCCATCGGCCGCTTCGGCGAGGTGACGACGTCGCTGGTGCTGCGCTCCGAGCCGGAAAAGCCGATCTCGCGCGACCTGATGCTCGCCGCGCGCGGCCGGGACTGACGTCCGGCCGCCATTGGCTGGCAGCGGAAGGGGTGTCTCCACCGGTTGTCCCGACCGCCCGGTGGATGAGCGGCGACGCCAGGAGAGGAGGGGCGTTTACAGTGCCGCCCTTCCTCTCTATTTTCCGCCGCCTTTCTCCCTGCGTTCGAGAGTGTCCATCATGCGCGCCGACCTCGCCGCGAGCGTCGACGAAATCCGCGAAGCCGCCGGGCTGCTCCGGCAGCACATCGATTTCGACCGTTCCAAAGCCCGCCTCGCCGAGCTCAATGCCATGGCGGAGGATCCCAATCTCTGGAACGACCCCGAGCGCGCGCAGAAGCTGATGCAGGAGCGCGGCACGCTTGAGGACGGTCTCAGCGCCATCGAGCGCATCAACCGCGAGCTCGACGACAATGTCGAGCTGATCGAGCTCGGCGAGATGGAGGGCGACACTTCCATCGTCGACGAAGCCGCCGAGGCGCTGAAGCGGCTGAAGGCGGAAGTGGCGCGTCGTCAGCTGGAGGCGCTGCTCTCCGGCGAGGCCGACGCCAATGACAGCTATCTCGAAGTCCATGCCGGCGCCGGCGGTACCGACAGCCAGGACTGGGCGCTGATGCTGCTGCGCATGTACACGCGCTGGGCCGAGCGGCGCGGCTTCAAGGTGGAACTGGTGGACGAGACCGGCGGCGAGACCGCCGGCATCAAGTCCGCCACCATCCTGGTGAAGGGCCACAATGCCTATGGCTGGCTGAAGACCGAGGGCGGCGTGCACCGGCTGGTGCGCATCTCGCCCTTCGATTCCAATGCGCGGCGCCAGACCTCGTTCTCCAGCGTCGACGTCTACCCGGTGATCGACGACCGCATCGTCGTCGACATCAAGGAGAGCGACCTGCGCGTCGACACCATGCGCTCGGGCGGCGCCGGCGGCCAGCACGTCAACAAGACCGAATCGGCGGTGCGCTTCACCCATATTCCCACCGGCATCGCGGTGGTGGCGCAGGGTGACCGCTCGCAGCACAAGAACCGCGCCACCGCGTGGGAGATGCTGCGCGCCAAGCTCTATGAGCTGGAGCTGAAGAAGCGCGAGGCGCAGGCCGCCGCCGATCAGGCCGCCAAGACCGATATCGGCTGGGGCCACCAGATCCGCTCCTATGTGCTGCAGCCCTACCAGCTGGTGAAGGATTTGCGCACCGGCGTCACCTCCGGCACGCCGCAGGAAGTGCTGGACGGCGACCTCGACCCGTTCATGGAGGCCGCGCTCGCCCAGCGCGCCTATGGCGGCGGCCCGGCGAGCGTCGACGACGTCGAGTGAGGCGAACCCGCCGGATGTTCCGGCGGGTTCTGTTTCTCAGAGCGCCTGTGCCGCGGCCAGCACCTCCTCGGCATGGCCGGCGACCTTCACCTTCGGCCAGAGCTGCGCGACGCGGCCTTCCGTATCGATCAGCAGCGTGGTGCGCTCGATGCCCATGAAGGTTTTGCCATACATGCTCTTCTCGCCCCAGACGCCATAGGCGGTCAGCATCTCGTGGGTTTCGTCGGTGGCGAGCGGAAAGGCGAGGCACTCCTTGTCGCGGAACTTCACCAGTGCCTTGGCGGGATCGGCGGAGACGCCGAGCACCGAGGTGTTGGCCTTGGCGAAGTCCGGCAGCAGCCGGTTGAAATCATGCGCCTCGATGGTGCAGCCGGGCGTGCTGGCCTTCGGATAGAAGTACAGCACCAGCTTGCGGCCGTGGAAATCGGCCAGGCGGACGATGCCGCCGTCGTCACCGGGCAATGCGAAGTCGGGAGCCGGTTTTCCGGCGGCGATGGTGCTCATTTGCCTTCCTTTCGTCGGCTTTTGCGGCGATGCCGCGCATGGCGGCGCAGCAGCCCTACTTCAGCCACCGTCATAGATTTGCCGGCGGACAAGAAACAGACAGGATATCGCGATAGACCCCGCTCTGGCGCTATCATCCACATGCGGAGATTCGGGCTGTAGATGATCGATAGGACCACGCCCAGAGCCGGCGGGCGCGCCGGTCCGGTAAAGCGCCCGCGTCTGCGGCGGATCGCGCGCGCCTGCGAGGCACCGCGGCGCGGCCGGAGGTGGGTGCGCGTCTGCGGCTGGTCGCTCGGCTGCATGGCCGGTCTTTTCATTGCCGCCTTCCTTACCGTCTATGTGCTGTTCTCCACCGGACTGGTGACGGTGAACATCGCCCGTCCCTATGTCGAGCGGGCGCTGTCCGAGCGTCTCGGCGCCGGCCGCACGGTGTCGATCGGCGAGATCGTCTCCAATGGCGAGGCGCCCGGCGGCATGACGCTGCGCGTCAACGACATTGAGGTGCGCGACGACAAGGGCGACGTCATCGCCTCGGCGCCGCAGGCCGAGATCGCGATGCAGGATCGCCTGATGCCGTGGATGGCCGGGCCGAAGAGCATCGACCTGATCGGCGTCAAGCTGCAGGTCTGGGTCACCGCCAATGGCGAGCTGACGGTTTCCACTGGCGAGAACGCCAAGCCGATCCACGCGACGGCTCCCGACCATGGTGTGGCGACGCCGCCTCCCGCCTCCGCAGGTGCGACTTCCGCGACCGTTTCCTCCGCCCCGGCGTCGCCCGCCGGCCCCACGGCGGCGCCGGCCAGCGAGGCACCGCCGATCGGACCCATCCGCCTCGCCAGCCTCGCGGCGCTGGCCGACGGGCTGGATCGTGGCGGGCTCGACGGCGGCGAATTGTCCGATATCGGCCTGAAGGGCGGCACGCTGACGCTGCGCAGCGAGGTGAGCGGGCGCAGTTGGGTGTTCAACGACATCGACATCAGCCTCACCCGTCCGGCGGCCGGCGGCATGACCTTCGACCTGCGCGCCGGCGGCGCGGACGGCCCGTGGTCGGCGCAGGCGACCATCGCGCCGATGGCGAACGGGCGTCGCGACATCGATGTCGCCGTCCGCGACCTCGCGCCGCGCGACCTGATGATCGCCGCCGGCATGGCGGATGCCGACCTCGTCGCCACCTCGCCGCTGTCCGGCGAGATTCACGCGCAGATCGACGAGCATGGCGACCTCGTCGGATCGAGCGGCCGGATGCTGGTCGGCGCCGGCGAGTTGCAACTCGGCAAGGACAAGCTCGGCCGCATGATGATCGACGAGGTGGCGCTGGATTTCGCCTTCGACCCGCACGCCCGCCGGATCGCCATCAAGCCGCTGGCCATCCATGCCGGACCGCTCGACCTCGACATCGCCGCCGATATCAACCTGCCGCAGACCGCCGACGGCGTCTGGACGCTGCACGCCACCCGGGGCAAGGGCAGCCTCGGGGGCGGCGGCCCGTTCTCCGAGAAGGAGCCGCCTTTCGTCGCCGACAACATCGCCCTCGACCTGCATTTCGATCCCAAGGCGAAGAGCCTCGGCATCGATTCCGCCAAGGTCACGAGCACGCAGGGCGAGATCACCATCGGCGGCGGACTGGAGCTCGCCGGCCCGGCGCCGGCGCTCAATCTGAACGTCTCGACCACGCCGACATCCGCCACCACCTTGAAGCGGATCTGGCCGGTGCTGGCGGCACCGGAAGTGCGGAACTGGGTGCACGACAATGTGGTGTCCGGCGAGGTCAGCCGCGCCGAGATCGCGCTGAACGCGCCGCTGTCCTCCATCGGCAATTCCGACATTCCGCTGGCCGACGACGCCCTGCGCATCGACATCGTCGCCGGCCAGGGCTCCTTCCGGGTGCTCCCGGATCTGGCGCCGGTCACCGGTGCCGATGTCCGCGTGCACGTGACCGGCCGCACCGCCCATGTCGACGTCGCCAAGGCCGGCCTGCAGACGCCGGCTGGGCGCAAGCTGGTGCTGTCGGAAGGCGTGTTCGACATTCCCGATACCGCGCCGAAGACGCCCAACGCCAAGATCCGCATGGCGCTCAACGGTCCCGTCGCCGGGATGGCGGAGGTGGCCAACCTGCCTTCGCTGCGCAGCCATGCGGCGGCTTCGCCGCTCGACCCGGCGACGGTGTCGGGCGATTTCCAGGGCGTGGCACAGATCAATATCCGCCTGTCGAACGACATCAAGCCGACCGATGTCGACTTCGCCTTCGAGGCCACGCTGAACGATTTCTCGGCCGACAAGATGGTGCTCGGCCACGACATCGACGACGCCGATGTCCGTGTTTTCGTGACGCCGCAGGCCAGCGTCTTCCGCGGCGATGGCAAGCTCGCCGGCGCGCCGATCAGCTTCGACTACACGCTGCCCACCAAGGGCGACGCCTCGTTCACCCTGGCGGCGACGCTCGACCAGGCGGCGCGCGACAAGCTCGATCTCGACCTTGCCGGCCTCGGCGGCTCGGTGGCGGTGAAGCTGAACGGCACCACCTCGGCGAATGGCAAGGTGAGCGCGGATGTCGATGTCGACCTGACCAAGGCGCGCCTCGCCGAACTGGTGCCGGGCTGGTCGAAGCCGGCCGGCAAGCCGGCGCGGCTGACCGCAAAGCTCACCAAGACCGAGGACGGTTCCAAGCTCGACAATCTGGTGGTTTCGGGATCCGGGGTGAACATACGCGGCGTGGTGACGCTCGACGCCAAGGGCGCGCCGGTCGCCGCCGACCTGCCGACCTTCCAGCTCTCGGACGGCGACAAGGCGAGCGTGAAGGTGGAGCAGGCCGGCTCGGTGACGCGGATCACCGTGCGCGGCGAGGTGATCGAGGCTCGGGCCTTCCTCAAGAACCTCCTGGAGGCGCCGATTGCCGGCAATGCCGACCAGAGCAAGCCGGCGGATGTCGATATCGACGTCAATCTCAACGTGGTGGTCGGCAATAATGGCGAGACCATGCGCGAGGCGGTGCTGAAGCTGTCGCGGCGCGACGGGGCGCTGCGCAGCTTCTCGCTCGGTGCGCTGGTCGGCCGCGACGGCGGCGTGACCGGGCAGATCATGAACGGCGCCGGCGGCTCGCGGGTGATGCGGGTGGCGACGACCGACGCCGGCGCGCTGCTGCGCTTCATCAATTTCTATTCGCGCATCTATGGCGGCGACCTGTGGCTCGACGTCGACCCGCCGGCCGGCGACGGCTCGCCGCAGAACGGCGTCATCAACATGCGCGACTTCGTGGTGCGCGGCGAGGCGGGGCTGGACCGGCTGATCGCCGCCGCGCCGGCCACCGCCGCCAATGGGCGTCCGCAGCCCGGTGCGGCGATCACCTTTAAGAAGCTGCAGGTGAGCTTCACCCGCTCGGCCGAACTGCTCACCCTTCGCGACGGCGTGGTGTGGGGTCCGGCGGTCGGCTCGACCTTCGACGGCACGCTCGATTCCGCTCGCGACCGCATCTCGATCCAGGGCACCTATGTGCCGGCCTATGGGCTGAACAACCTGTTCTCGCGCCTGCCGGTGCTCGGCTTCTTCCTCGGCGGCGGGCCGAATGAGGGGCTGGTCGGCGTCACCTACGAGGTGGTGGGGCCGCTGAGCGGGCCGACGCTGCGGGTGAACCCGATCTCCGCCGTGGCGCCGGGCTTCCTGCGCAAGATCTTCGAGTACCGGCAGGCGCCGGACCCGACGCCGCCGGCGGTGATACCGACCCGCTAGCACGACGGCAGGGTGGAACGAAAAAGGCCGGGCGATGCCCGGCCTTTTCAATTCCGTATCGGCGATCGGCTCACACCGGCTTCAGCAGCACGTGCTTCTTCTTGCCGAAGGAGAGCTTCACCACGCCCTCGGCGGTAAGGTCGCGGGCGCTGATCACCGCCTTGTCGTCGGTGACGGTGGCGTCGTTCACCTTCAGGCCGCCGCTCTTGATCTGCCGGCGCGCCTCGCCATTGGAGGCGACGAGGCCGGTCTTCTCGGCGAACACGCTGAGCACGCCGATGCCGGCCTCGAGCTCGCCCGCCGGCACCTCGACGGTCGGCAGGTCTGCGGAAAGCCCACCTTCCTCGAAGGTCTTGCGCGCGGTCTCGGCCGCGGCTTCGGCCGCCGCGCGGCCGTGCAGCATGGCGGTGACCTCGGTGGCGAGGATCTTCTTCACCTCGTTGATCTCCGCGCCGCCCAGCGCGGACAGCCGGGCGATCTCGTCCATCGGCAGGGTGGTGTAGAGCTTGAGGAAGCGCGAGACGTCGGCGTCCTCGGTGTTGCGCCAGTACTGCCAGAACTCGTAGGGGCCGAGCAGGTCGGCGTTCAGCCACACCGCGCCGGAGAGCGACTTGCCCATCTTGGCGCCGGAGGCGGTGGTCAGCAGCGGCGAGGTCAGGGCGTAGAGCTGCGGCGTACCCATGCGGTGGCCGAGGTCGATGCCGTTGACGATGTTGCCCCACTGGTCGGAGCCGCCCATCTGCAGGCGCACGCCGTAACGCTGCGACAGCTCGACGAAGTCGTAGGCCTGCAGGATCATGTAGTTGAATTCGAGGAAGGAGAGCGACTGCTCGCGGTCGAGCCGCATCTTCACGCTGTCGAAGGACAGCATGCGGTTGACCGAGAAATGCCGGCCGACGTCGCGCAGGAATTCGAGGTAGTTGAGCGAGGTCAGCCACTCGGCGTTGTTGGCCATCAGCGCGCCGGTGGGCGCGTCGCCATAGGTGAGGTAGTTGGCGAACACCTTCTTGATCGAGGCGATGTTGTCCTCGATGGTCTCCACCGTCATCAGCTTGCGCGCCTCCTCCTTGAAGGAGGGGTCGCCCACCATGCCGGTGCCGCCGCCCATCAGCGAGACCGGGCGGTGGCCGGTCGCCTGCAGCCAGTGCAGCATCATGATCTGGATCAGGCCGCCGGCATGCAGGCTCGGCGCCGTGGGGTCGAAGCCGATATAGGCGGTGACGGTTTCCGTGGCGAACAGCTTGTCGAGACCCTCGGGGTCCGAGATCTGGTGGACGAAGCCGCGCTCGGTGAGGGTGCGCAGAAAGTCGGAACGGAACGTCGTCATGTCGGGCCTGCCGGCATCAATGCCATGGTAAGGAGGGGTAAAGGATCGGGCGCGTCATGTAGCAGCTTCGGGCGGTACATGCACGCCGGGAGGGCGAGATGGCGGAACCGGTGACGGCAATCGGGCTGATGAGCGGCACCTCGCTCGACGGCGTCGACGTGGCGCTGATCGAGACCGATGGCGAGAGCGTCGCCGGCTTCGGGCCTGCCGCCACCTATCCCTATGCGCCGGAGGACCGGGCGCTGCTGGTGCGGGCCATCGAGGACGCGAAACCGCTGGCGGATCGCACGGCGCGGCCGGGCGTGCTCGCCGAGGCGGAACTGATGCTGACCGCCCGCCATGGCGAGGCGGTGGCGCGCTTCGTCGCGGCGCATCCCCGCGCGGCAGAGGCGCGGGTGGTCGGTTTCCACGGCCAGACGGTGCTGCACCGGCCGGAGATCGCGCTCACCGTGCAGCTCGGCGACGGCGTGGGGTTGGCGAAGGCCTTGCGGGCGGCGGGGCTGCGGCCGGGCGCCGAGCTGGTCTACGATCTGCGCGCCGCCGATGTCGCGGCGGGCGGGCAGGGGGCGCCGCTGGTGCCGGTCTATCACGCCGCCTTGGCGAAGAGGCTCGGCCTGGCGCTGCCGATGCTGTTCCTCAATCTCGGCGGGGTGGCCAACATCACCTATGTCGACGGGGAGAACGACCCGATCGCCTTCGACACCGGCCCGGCTAACGCGCTGGTCGACGACTTCATGAAGGAGCGCACCGGCGTGCCGGTGGATGCCGACGGCGCCTGCGCGGCGGCAGGAAAGGTCGATGCGGCGGCGCTGGCGCGGCTGCTGGCGCATCCCTTCTTCGCGCAGAAGCCGCCGAAATCGCTCGATCGCAATGATTTCAAGACCTTCGCGGCGGAGCATGCCGGGCTGGCAGGGCGCAGCACCGAGGACGGCGCGGCGACGCTGACCGCGCTCAGCGCCGCGACGGTGGCGGCGGCGCTGCCGCTGCTGCCGCACCGCCCGCGGGCGGTGGTGGCCGGCGGCGGCGGCGCCCACAACCCGACGCTGCTCGCCATGCTCGCCGAGCGGCTCGGGGTGGAGGTGACGCCGGCCGATGCGCTCGGCCTGTCCGCCGACGCGATGGAGGCGCAGGCCTTCGGCTTCCTGGCGGTGCGCTCGCTAAAGGGGCTGCCGTTGAGCTTCCCCACCACCACCGGGGTGCCGGCGCCGATGGCTGGCGGTATCTCGGTGACGCTGCGCTGAGGTTGGCCTCGCCGGTGCGGCGGGCTGTAGCAAAGCTGAAGCGGTCATTCAAAATTACTTAATATACCAGAGTTAGCGCGAAGTATTCCTTAAACGCAATGGTGCGATGCGCAAACTGACGATGCGCCGCACAATAAAATGCGTATCTTACGGGCTCCCGGAAGTCCGGCTCGCCAGGCAGGCAGCTTCTGATCAACACGCCTGGACAGAACTTGGAGCAATCGAGATGCGCAGCTTCTCCCGTGACATTCTGCCCCTCGCCTTGGCGGGTGGGCTCCTTGCCGTCGCCTTCATCGCCCCCGGCTTCGCCGCCGAAAAGGGTGGCGTTCGCCCCGCGACGGCGCAGACCATCAATATCGGCTATGTGCGCGGCATCGCCTATTACACCCCGCAGCAGGACGGCTATCACGTCGTCGCCACGCTGAGCGTCGGCGGCGCTGCGCCGATCCGTGTCGCTGCAACGCTGCAGCCCGAGCAGGCGGTGAGCTTCTCCGTGCCCGGCCCCGAGGGCGCGGCTGGTGGCCTCGTCGAGATCGCCCGTCGCGGCGATAGCCTGACGGTGACCAACCCGGACCGCCTCGTGCTCAACTGAGCCGTCTCTTCCGGGTCCTCGCGTCTCCCTAAAACGAAAAGCCCGGCGATGCGCCGGGCTTTTTGCTTGTCAGGGCCTTACCGTTTCCGATCAGGCGGCGGTCTCGCTCTTGCGAGTGTCCGGCAGGCGGCGGTCGAGATAGCCGCCGATCAGCTCGGTCAGTTCCTCGGTGCGGTTGTCGAAGAAGTGGTTGGCACCGGGCACGGTCTGCTGCTCGATGACGATGCCCTTCTGCGTCTTCAGCTTCTCCACCAGCGTGTTCACCGCCGAGAAAGGCACCACCGCATCCTTGTCGCCATGCACGAACAGGCCGGAGGACGGGCAGGGGGCGAGGAAGGAGAAGTCGTAGAGGTTCGCGGGGGCAGCCACCGAGATGAAGCCTTCCACCTCCGGCCGGCGCATCAGCAACTGCATGCCGATCCAGGCGCCGAACGAGAAGCCGGCGATCCAGCAGGCGCGCGCGTCCGGGTTGATCGACTGCGCCCAATCGAGCGCGGCGGCGGCATCGGCGAGCTCGCCCTGGCCGTGGTCGAAGGAGCCCTGCGAGCGGCCGACGCCGCGGAAATTGAAGCGCAGGGTCGAGAAGCCGCGGTTCACGAACTGGTAGTAGAGATTGTAGACGACCGGGTTGTTCATCGTGCCCCCGAACTGCGGGTGCGGGTGCAGGATGATGGCGATCGGCGCGTGGCGCTGCTTGGCCGGCTGGTACCGCCCTTCGAGACGCCCTTTCTCGCCGGTGAAGATGACCTCGGGCATGAAGCGTGTGATCCTAGATGTGAGCGGCGCCGCGGCCGCCCAGCGCAGGCGGGCAGCCAAAGCGCATGGCCGCCGTTTCAATTTTCCTGCGGGTGTACATAATACCGCGAGCGCCTTGACGACATAGGGTGTGATCCCTAAATTATTAGAATAATTCTAAACTTCTACGCATGGTTGCAAGAGAAGTCTTTGCAATCGTGCTGGCGCCGCCCGCGGAGTTTGCGGAGCCGAAGCTATGAATGAGATGGGTTTGGTTTGCAAGCAAATCAACGGGAGCCGCAGCGAAAGCGGCAATGTTTTACTATATGAGCAGGCAGGCGCTGACAGACCGAACCGGACTGCGATGAACGAACGTACCTATCTCGACCATAATGCCACCGCTCCGGTGCGTCCGGAGGCGGCGGAAGCGCTGACTGCCGCGCTTTTCGCCACCGGCAATGCCTCGGCCATCCATGGCGAGGGACGGGCGACGCGCGCCCGCATCGAGGAGGCGCGCGGCGCGGTCGCTGCCCTGGTCGGCGGCGATACGCGCGGCGTGGTGTTCACTGCCGGCGGCACCGAGGCCGACGCGCTGGCGCTGACGCCGGACTATCAGCGCGGCGGCGAGCCGCTCGCCTGCGACGTGCTGCTGACCAGCGCGGTCGAGCATGCCGCGGTGCTGCGCGGCCACCGCTTCGCCGCCGACAAGGTGGAGCACCTGCCGGTGGACGCGCGCGGCCGATTGCGGCTCGACGCGCTCGACGCGGCGCTCGCCGTCCATGCGGAAGCGGGGCGCCGGGTGCTGCTGTCCCTGATGCTGGCCAATAACGAGACCGGGGTGATCCAGCCGGTGGCGGAAGCCGCGCGGCGCGTCCATGCCCATGGAGGGCTCGTCCATACCGATGCCGTGCAGGCGGCCGGTCGCATCCGCATCGATATCGCCGAGCTCGGCGTCGACGCGATTTCGGTGTCGGCCCACAAGATCGGCGGCGCGCCCGGCTCCGGTGCGCTGGTACTTGCCGACCCGGATCTGCGTCCCGCGCCGGTGTTCGCCGGCGGCGGACAGGAGCGCGGCCGGCGGGCCGGCAGCGAGAACGCCCCCGCCATCGCCGCTTTCGGTGTGGCGGCGAAAAGCGCGCAGCTGGCGCTCGACGGTGAAATCAGTCGCATTGGCGGCTTGCGCGAAAGGCTTGAAGACGCTCTAAGGTGCGAGTTCCCGGAGCTGGTGCTGCTGGTCGGCGATGTCGATCGCCTGCCCAACACCTCGTGCTTCGCCCTGCCGGGGGTGCCGGCCGAGACGGCGGTGATCGCGCTCGATCTCGCCGGATTGTCGGTGAGCGCCGGTGCCGCCTGTTCGTCGGGCAAGATCGGGCCGTCGCATGTGCTTGCCGCCATGGGCGTGCCCGAGCGCATTGCCCGTTCGGCGTTCCGGCTGTCCTTCGGCTGGTCGAGCCGGGAAGAGGATGTCGACCGGGCACTCGGCGTGTTTCGCCGGGTGGTCCCGAACCTTTCGCGCCGCACAAGGGCGGCATGAGGGGAGATCGGCCGCGGCGCCCTTGGGCCGCCGGCCGGACGATTTGGTGGCGCCCATGCGGCACCACCCGATGCGAGACGTGACGTGGTGACCTGAACCCGCGGGCCTTGACCCCGCGCGGAGAGGAGATGAGACGATGCCGGCCGTACAGGAGACAGTGGAGCAGGTCCGCTCCATCGACGTCGATCAGTACAAATACGGGTTCTTCACCGACATCGAGTCGGAGAAGGCGCCGAAAGGACTGGACGAGGACACCGTCCGCTTCATCTCGGCCAAGAAGGGCGAGCCCGAATGGCTGCTGGAGTGGCGTCTCGACGCCTTCCGCCGCTGGCAGACCATGCCGGAGCCCAAGTGGGCGCGGGTCGACTATCCGCCGATCCCCTACCAGGAGCTCTATTATTACGCCGCGCCCAAGCAGAAGGCCGGCCCGAAGTCGATCGACGAGATCGACCCGGAAATCCTCGCCACCTATGAGAAGCTCGGCATTCCCCTGCGCGAGCGCGACGCGCTGCTCGGCATCGAGTCGACCGGCGGCTCGAAAGTCGCGGTGGACGCGGTGTTCGATTCGGTGTCGGTGGCGACCACCTTCAAGGAAGAGCTCGCCAAGGCCGGCGTGATCTTCATGCCGATCTCCGAGGCGGTGCGCGAGCATCCCGAGCTGGTGAAGAAGTATCTCGGCTCGGTCGTTCCCGTGACCGACAACTTCTTCGCGACGCTCAATTCGGCGGTGTTCTCCGACGGCTCCTTCGTCTACATCCCGAAGGGCGTGCGCTGCCCGATGGAGCTGTCGACCTATTTCCGCATCAACGAGCGCAACACCGGCCAGTTCGAGCGCACGCTGATCATCGCCGACGAGGGCTCCTATGTGAGCTATCTCGAAGGCTGCACCGCGCCGATGCGCGACGAGAACCAGCTGCACGCCGCCGTGGTCGAGCTGGTCGCTCTGGCCGATGCCGAGATCAAGTACTCCACCGTCCAGAACTGGTATCCGGGCGACAGCGAGGGCAAGGGCGGTATCTTCAACTTCGTGACGAAGCGCGGCGACTGCCGCGGCGACCGCTCCAAGATCTCCTGGACGCAGGTGGAGACCGGCTCGGCGATCACCTGGAAATATCCGAGCTGCATCCTGCGCGGCGACGAGAGCCAGGGCGAGTTCTACTCGATCGCCATCTCCAACGGTCGCCAGCAGGTCGATAGCGGCACCAAGATGATCCATCTCGGCAAGAACACGTCGAGCCGCATCATCTCCAAGGGCATCGCCGCCGGCCGCTCGGACAACACCTATCGCGGCCTCGTCTCGGCGCACCGTAAGGCGACCAACGCGCGGAACTTCACGAACTGTGACTCGCTGCTGATCGGCGACCAGTGCGGCGCGCACACCGTGCCCTATATCGAGAGCAAGAACGCGTCGGCGCATTTCGAGCACGAGGCGACCACCTCGAAGATCTCCGAGGACCAGCTGTTCTATTGCCGCCAGCGCGGCCTCGATCCCGAGGAAGCCACCGCGCTGATCGTCAACGGCTTCGTCAAGGACGTGCTGCAGCAGCTCCCGATGGAGTTCGCGGTCGAGGCGCAGAAGCTGATCTCGGTGAGCCTTGAAGGCTCGGTGGGCTGACGCCCTCTGGCGTCCCGGACCGCCGGGACGCTTCGCCCCATTCGCACACTCGGCGCGCCCGGCCGCACGGCGCAGGACGCCGCGCCCAAATGAACGGAACGATTGAAATGGCCATGCTCGACATCGACAACCTCCACGCCAAGATCGAGGGCGAGGACGGCAAGGAAATCCTCAAGGGCCTGTCGCTGAAGGTGAACCCCGGCGAGGTCCACGCCATCATGGGCCCGAACGGCTCGGGCAAGTCGACGCTGTCCTACATCCTCGCCGGCAAGGACGATTATGAGGTCACCGAGGGCACGGTGACGCTCAACGGCGAGGACCTCCTCGACATGGAAATCGATGAGCGCGCCGCCAAGGGCGTGTTCCTCGCCTTCCAGTACCCGATCGAGGTGCCCGGCGTCGCCACCATGACCTTCCTGCGCTCTGCGCTGAACGCCCAGCGCAAGAAGCGCGGCGAGGAGGAAATCTCCACCCCGGACTTCCTGCGCCTCGTCAGGGAGAAGGCCGCTGGCCTCGGCATCTCGCAGGATATGCTGAAGCGCGGCGTCAATGTCGGCTTCTCCGGCGGCGAGAAGAAGCGCGCCGAGATCCTGCAGATGGCCATCCTCGAGCCGAAGATCGCCATTCTCGACGAGACCGATTCCGGCCTCGACATCGACGCGCTGAAGATCGTCTCCGAGGGCGTCAACGCGCTGCGCTCGCCGGAGCGCGGCATGATCGTCATCACCCACTACCAGCGCCTGCTGAACCACATCGTGCCGGACTTCGTGCATGTCATGCACAAGGGCCGCATCGTGCGCTCGGGCGGCAAGGAGCTGGCGCTGGAACTCGAAGCCAATGGCTATGCCGAGTACCAGCAGGACGCGGCGTGAGGGGATCGAGATGAACGCCGAAATCCGTCCGATCCGCACCCCGGCCGAGCAGGGCCTGTCGGGTGAGCTCAAGAACCTGCCGTCGAGCGGCGGCGCGCGCATCGTCGCGCTGCGCGAGGCGGCCGCCAAGGCCTTCAACGACAACGGCCTTCCCCACCGCCGGGTGGAGGAGTGGAAGTACACCGATCTGCGCACGCTGATGCGCGAGGCGCTGCCGGTCTCCTCGCCGGCGCAGTCGGCGCAGGTGGAAGCGCATGCGCGCCTGCTCATCGACACCGGCGCGCGCCGCCTCGTCATCGCCAATGGCGCGGTGGTGCCGGAGCTGTCCGACCTCGCCGATCTGGAGTCGGGGCTGACCATCCAGCCGCTGGCCACCGCGCTGGCGGCCGGCGGCGACCTTATCGCCCGGCTCGGCACGCTGGAACCCGGCCGCTACGACGCGGCGCTCGCGCTCAACACCGCGCTGGCGGCTGACGGCGTGGCGATCTCCGTCGCGCCGGGCGCCGTCATCGAGCGGCCGATCCATGTCGCGCATGTGTTCTCGGGCAAGGCGGCGGCGAGCTTCGCGCGCAACCTCGTCGTGCTCGGCGCGGGCGCCAGCCTCACCTATGCCGAGAGCTTCGAGGGCCCGGAAGGCGTCGCCTACCAGGTGAACAGCGCCACCGAGTTCGTGGTCGCCGACGAGGCGAGCCTCGATCTGGTGCGCGTGCAGGAGGAGGGTGCCAACGCGCTCCATCTGTCGACGCTGCTGTTCGAGGTCGGCAAGGCGGTGAAGCTGAACGCCTTCACCTTCACCTCCGGCGCGGCGGTGACGCGCACCTCGCTCTATGCCCGCCTGAACGGGGCCGACAGCGCGGTGTCGTTCAATGGTGCCATCCTGCTCAAGGACCGCCAGCACGCGGATTCGACGCTGTTCGTCGATCACCAGACCACGGGTTGCGAGAGCCGCGAGCTGTTCAAGCACGTGCTGGACGACAGTTCGCGCGGCGTGTTCCAGGGCAAGATCGTGGTGCGGCAGCCGGCCCAGAAGACCGACGGCCGGATGATGAGCCGCGCGCTGCTGCTCGGCGACGACGCCGAGATGGACAACAAGCCGGAGCTGGAAATCTTCGCCGACGACGTCGCCTGCGGCCATGGTGCCACCTGCGGCGCGATCGACGACGACCTCCTGTTCTACCTGCGCGCCCGCGGCATTCCGCTGAAGGAAGCGCAGAGCCTGCTGGTGCAGGCCTTCGTCGGCGAGGCCATCGAGACGGTCGCCAATGACGAGCTGCGCGACGCGCTGGTCGAGCGCGCCGAGGCGTGGCTGAAGGCGCGGGCCTGATCCCGCCGCATGCCCGACATCGTCGTCCCGGACGCGGTGAGCCGCGATCCGGGATCGGTCTTCCGTGAAGGGCCGATCATCGGCCCGCGATCCCGGATCCCGCGACAGGCGGGCGGGATGACGCCCTCTGGAGGGGCCGCAACATGACCGAGCCGGTCGCATCCCACCCCGCCGTCGCCAACGGCAGCTATGACGTCGCGCGCGTGCGGCAGGATTTCCCGATCCTGTCCAAGCAGGTCTATGGCAAGCCGCTGGTCTATCTCGACAACGCGGCCTCGGCGCAGAAGCCGGTCCAGGTGCTGGACCGCATGCGCTACGCCTATGAGAACGAATATTCCAACGTCCATCGCGGCCTGCACTATCTCGCCAATGCGATGACCGAGGCTTATGAGCAGGCGCGCGAGCGCTGCCGCGCCTTCCTCAACGCGCCGACGCTGGAGGAGGTGATCTTCACCCGCTCCGTCACCGGCGCCATCAACCTCGTCGCTTCCTCGCTTGGCCAGTCGATCCGGGAAGGCGACGAGATCGTGCTCTCCATTATGGAGCACCACTCGAACATCGTGCCGTGGAACTATCTGCGCGAGCGCAAGGGCGCGGTGATCAAGTGGGTGCCGGTGCTGGAAGACGGCGCCTTCGACCTCGAGGCGTTCAAGGGCCTCATCACCGAGCGGACGAAGATCGTCGCCGTCACCCACATGTCGAACGTGCTGGGCACGGTGACGCCGATCAAGGAGATCGCCCGCCTTGCCCATGAGGCCGGCGCGGTGGTGGTGGTCGACGGCGCGCAGGCGGCGGTGCACATGCCGGTCGACGTGCAGGATCTCGGCGTCGATTTTTACGGCATCACCGGCCACAAGCTCTACGGGCCGACCGGCATCGGCGTGCTCTACGGCAAGCGGGCGCTTCTCGACAAGCTGCCCCCCTATGAGGGCGGCGGCGAGATGATCCGCACCGTCACCGAGGACGGCGTCACCTATGGCGAGCCGCCGCACCGCTTCGAGGCCGGCACGCCGCCGATCGTGCAGGCCATCGGCCTCGGCGAGGCGCTGGTCTACATGGAGAGCCTCGGCCGCGAGCGCATCGCCGCGCACGAGGCCTCGCTCGGCGCCTATGCCCGGCAGCGGCTCTCGGCGATCAACTCGGTGCAGATCTATGGCGACGCGCCGGGCAAGGGAGCGATCTTCGCCTTCGACGTGAAGGGCGCGCACCCGCACGACATCGCCACCATCATCGACCGCGCCGGCGTCGCCGTGCGCGCCGGCACCCATTGCGCAATGCCGCTTCTGGGGCGATATGGTGTGACGGCGACGTGCCGGGCGTCGTTCGCGCTGTACAACACCCATGAGGAAGTCGACCGTCTGGCCGACGCCCTCATCAAGGCTCAGGACCTGTTCGCATGAGCGACACTGTATCCACCGACGCGCCGAACATGCCGGCCATCGAATCGACGATCCCGCAGGAGGAGCTGGACCGGCTGACCGACGACATCGTCGCGGCGCTGAAGACGGTCTACGATCCCGAAATCCCGGTCGACATCTACGAGCTCGGCCTGATCTACAAGGTCGATATCGCCGACGACCGCCAGGTGGCGGTAGAGATGACGCTGACCACGCCGAATTGCCCCTCCGCCGCCGAGCTTCCCGGCATGGTGGAAGGCGCGGTGGCGAGCGTCGGCGGCGTCTCCGGCGTCAACGTCAATCTCACCTTCGATCCGCCCTGGGACCAGGGCCGGATGTCGGAAGAGGCGCGGCTCGCCCTCAATCTGTGGTGAGCGCCGCACGGGAGTGAGGCCATGCCGGCCGAGGCGGTCGTAGACGGCGCCGCACCGCCGCTCTCCGGCGTGCTGGAGACCGGCCTCTATGTCGACGACATGGCGCGGGCGCGCGCCTTCTACGAGGGCGTGCTCGGCCTGAAGCCGATTGTCGCCGACGAACGCTTCTGCGCCTACAATGCTGGGCCGGCGAGCGTGCTGCTGCTGTTCAAGCGCGGCTATACGCGCACGCCGGTCGAGGTGCCCGGCGGCACCATCCCGCCGCATGACGGGCAGGGGCCGCTGCATTACGCCCTCGCCATTCCCGGCACGGCGCTGGAGGCCTGGATCGGGCATCTGGAGCGGGCAGGGGTGCCGGTCGAGGGTCGCGTCGACTGGAAGAACGGCGGCGTGAGCCTCTATTTCCGCGACCCGGACCGCCATCTCGTCGAATTGGCGACTCCGGGCCTGTGGCCGAACTACTGAGGGTGCGCGGCGGGCCACGCATGTCGCACATGGCGGGCGTGCAGGCGGATGGGCTTGCCTGTCGCGGCGCGATATCCCATCTTCACTGTGCCGATCCGCCGGCCTTGAACCGGCGTCGAGTTGGAGACGACATTATGGCCGACATCCGTTCCCGCCCTCCCGTCATGCGCCTCACCGAGGCCGCCGCCGCCCGCGTGCGTTCGCTCATGGAGCGTTCGGACAGCAAGGGGGCCGGCCTGCGCGTCGGCATCAAGAATGGCGGCTGCGCCGGCATGGAATACACGATGGAGTTCGCCGAGGAGGCCGGCCGCTTCGATGAGGTCATCGAGGACAAGGGCGCGCGGGTGCTCATCGACCCGAAGGCGATCCTGTACCTGCTCGGCACCGAGATGGACTACAAGACCGACAAGATGTCGGCGCAGTTCGTATTCAACAACCCGAACCAGACCTCGGCCTGCGGCTGCGGCGAATCCGTCGCCATCACCCCGGCCACGTCCGAGGCGGGGCTTTCCGGATCGGCTTCCGCCGGCGCCTGAGATCGTCGATGGACGCCGAGACCGTCGAGGATCTGCTGGCGTCCTTCGATCCCGTGCGCCTCAAGCGCATGTTCAGCGGACTCGGCGTGTTCGCCGACGGGCTGATGATCGCCATCGTCATCGACGGCACCCTCTATTTCAAGGCGGATGACGCTCTCGCTGAGAGCCTGGCGGAGCAGGGTTCCGCGCCCTTCACCTATGATCGGCGTGGCCGGCAGGTGGCGCTCGGCTACTGGTCGGCGCCGGAAGCCGCCCTCGACGATGGCGAGGAGCTGGCGCGGATCGCGCGTGCCGCCCTCGCGGTGGCGCGCCGGGCGCCGGCGAGGAAAGCGCGGACGAAGCGGCCGGCAGCTGCGACCAATTGATAGCGGCCAGTAGTGAACCCTCGGCGCCGTTGCCCGTTACCCCTGTGACATTGACAGGGACAACGGCATGGATCTCGACCTCGAAAACCTCGGCAATCTCTTCGTCCTCTACGGACTGAACATCCTCTACGCGCTCGGCCTGATCGTCGTCGGCTGGTGGCTCGCCACCTTCGTCGAACGGCTGGTGTTGCGGGCGGTCGGCGTCACCCGGCGGGTGGATCCCACGGTGGCCGGCTTTCTCGGCAGCATCGCCCGCTATACCGTGCTGGTCTTCGTCGGCGTCGCCGTGCTGCAGCGCTTTGGCATCCAGACCACCAGCATCATCGCGGTGCTGGGCGCGACCTCGCTCGCCATCGGCCTTGCCCTGCAGGGCACGCTGTCCAATCTGGCCGCCGGGGTGATGCTGCTGCTGTTCCGCCCGTTCAAGCTCGGCGACAGCGTCGAGGTAGCGGGCGTCGCCGGCACGGTGAAGGGATTGTCGCTGTTCACCACCGAGCTGGCCTCGGGCACCAATGTCCAGGTGCTGATCCCCAACGCCAAGGTGTGGGGCTCGAACATCGTCAACAACTCGGCCTATGCCCAGCGCCAGCTGGCGCTGACGCTGGAACTACCGGGCGCCACCGATGCCGAGGCGGCGATGGCGACGGCGGTGGAGATGCTGAAGGAGGATACGCGGGTCTTGTCCAGCCCCGGCCCGTCGGCGGCGGTGTCGAAGCTGTTGCTCGACCGGGTGGAGATCACCGTCTCGGCCTGGACCAATACCGGCGAGGAGGGCGCGGTGAAAGCCGCGCTGATCCGGCAGTTGCGGGCGAGATTGGCGGCGGAAGCCTCCGCCGCCTGAGGGCAGGCGCGTCAGCTTGCCTTGATGCGCACCGGGCGCAGCAGGAAGGCCGGCAGATGCGAGGTGTCGGCCGGCTCGTCCTGATAGGACGGACGGCGGTCCTCGCCACGGCGCACCGAAGTCGGGGTGACCGGCGCGCGGGCCGGGGCCTTGGGCTCGGGCGAGCGCCCGGCCGGCGACCGATCGGCGGACTTCTGCGGCGCCGGACGGGCGGCGACCGGTGCGGGCGCCTCCTCGGCGGTTTCGGCTTCGGGCGCCGGAGCGGCACCGTCGCGACGCCGGGCCGGGCGGGCGCCACGACGCTCGCCGCCGCGTTCCTCGCCACGTTCGGTACGGCGCTCGCCGCCACGCTCTCCATCGCGGCCGCCACGTTCGCCGCGTCCCGAGGCGGAACGCTTCTCGCGCGGCGGGGCCTCGCCGAGCTTGTCGCCTTGCCAATCGATCGAGCGACCGATCAGCTTTTCGATCGCGGCGAGCGACTTCTCATCGGCATGGGTGACGATGGTGAAGGCGGCACCGGTACGGCCGGCGCGGCCGGTGCGGCCGATGCGGTGCACATAGTCCTCGGCGTGGTGCGGCGTGTCGTAGTTGAACACGTGGCTCACGGCGGGGATGTCGAGGCCGCGGGCGGCGACATCGGAGGCGACCAGGAGGTTGGCCTCACCGGTGCGGAACTGGTCGAGCGCCTGCATGCGCGAGCGCTGGTCCATGTCGCCATGCAGGCAGACCGCCTTGTAGCCGTGCTTCAGCAGCGACTTGTGCACCACCGCGACTTCGCTCTTGCGGTTGCAGAAGATGATGGCGTTCTGCAGGTTTTCGGCGTTGTCGATGAGACGCCGCAGCGTATCGCGCTTCTCGTAGTCTTCCTTGCTGCTCGCCACCAGCATCTGGGTGATGGTCGAGGCGGTGGAGGACGGCCGCGAGGCTTCCACCTGCACGGGATTGGAGAGGAACTGCGCGACGAGGCGCTGGATCTCCGGCGGCATGGTCGCCGAGAAGAACAGCGTCTGTCGGGTGAACGGCACCAGCTTGCAGACGCGCTCGATGTCCGGGATGAAGCCCATGTCGAGCATGCGGTCGGCCTCGTCGATGACGAGGATCTCGATGCCCGACAGCAGCAGCCGCCCGCGCTCGACATGGTCGAGCAGCCGGCCCGGCGTGGCGATCAGCACGTCGACGCCGCGCACCAGCTTGGCGTCCTGGTCGCCGAAGGAGACGCCGCCGATCAGCAGCGCGACGTTCAGCTTGTGGTTCTTGCCGTAGCGCGTGAAGTTCTCCTCGACCTGCGCGGCGAGTTCGCGCGTCGGCTCGAGGATCAGCGTGCGGGGCATGCGCGCCCGAGCCCGGCCCTGCTCCAGCATGGTCAGCATCGGCAGGGTGAAGGCCGCGGTCTTGCCGGTGCCCGTCTGGGCGAGGCCCAGCACATCGCGGCGGGCGAGCACATGAGGAATGGCCTGCGCCTGAATCGGCGTCGGTTCCGTGTAACCCGTATCGGCGACGGCCGAGAGCACCTTGTCGCTCAGGCCCAGTTCGTTGAAAGGCATCGAGGGTCAATTCTGCGGCAGCGCACCGCTCACCCTAGCATCCCCCGAGCCGTAACCGGGGACGGGCTGCATCGTCATCGCGCGGAGCGCATCGGTCGGATTGGGTCAGACGATGCAGCGCAACATAGGCATAATGGTCCGGAAGTCAATGCTTTTCAGCCTCTTCAAGGAGTTGAGGCGACAGAAGGCGCATTTGTGTGATAGGGGCGCATAGATGATCACGTCGCCCTTCATGATTTGAGCTGACGGAGTTGCTTGATGCCGCCGCGTCGCGAAACGTCGAGGGGGTGGAATTCCGTCGTGTCGGGAAGCCGGCACGGCACGTGGCGGAGGGCGCCATGAGCCGCGCCTTCGTCAAGGAGGATAGCGGCGCCGAGACGCTGCCCGACCGTCCGATCAGTCCCCATCGCAACCTCGTCACCCGGCGCGGCCTCGCCCTGATCGAGGCCGAGATCTCCCGTCATCGCGCGGCGCTCGCCGCCGCCGGGGCGGGAGGTGACCGCGATGCCGCCGCGCGGGCCTCGCGCGAGCTGCGCTATTGGAGCGCACGGCGGGCCAATGCCGAGCCGGCCGAACCGCCGGCACAGGGCGAGGCGATCACCTTCGGCATGGCGGTGACGCTGGAGGACGAGGACGGCCGGCGACGGACCTTCCGCATCGTCGGTGAGGACGAGGCGGAGCCGCGGGAGGGCCGCATCGCCTGGATTTCGCCGGTGGCGCGGGCACTCATGGGCAAATGGATCGGCGACGAGATCGAGATGCCGGCGGGCACCATGGGCATCGTCGCCGTCGATAAGATGCCGGAAGTTCTTTAGGGGCTGACATGCTGATTCCGCCGGAAACCCTGCTGGTCTTCGCGCCCGCCGCGCTGATGCTGAACCTGACACCGGGCAACGACATGCTGTTCTGCCTCGGGCAAGGCATGAAATCCGGCCCGGCCGCCGGGCTCTCCGCCAGTCTCGGCATCACTGTCGGTGGCTTCATCCATACCATCGCCGCTGCACTGGGGCTGGCGGCGCTGCTGGCGGCGCATCCTGCCGCTTTCGAGGCGATACGCTGGGCCGGCGTCGCCTATCTGGTCTGGCTGGCTTTCAAGGCTTTCACCGCGGCGGGCCCGCTCACCGGCGCGGCGAACGCGCGGCGCGGCAGCGCCGGGGCGGCGTTCCGGCAGGCGGTGCTGGTCAACCTCGCCAACCCGAAGATCGTCGTCTTCGTGCTGGCCTTCCTGCCGCAATTCGTCGATCCGTCGCGCGGCTCGCCTTTCCTGCAGTTCCTGCTGCTGGGGACGATCCTCAATGTCGGCGGCATGATCGTGAACGGCCTGGTCGGTGGCTTTGCCGGCGCTGTCGGCCGCTGGCTGTCGGGCCGTGCCGGCTTCACGCGCTGGTTCCAGCGCGCCACCGGCGTGATCTTCCTCGGCCTCGCCGCGCGGATCGCCTTCGAGCGGCGGTGACCCTCCTTCGGTCCGCCGCGCCCCGCGCCGTTCAGATGTCCAGCAATGCCTCGCTGGCGAAGGCGGCGCGCTCGGAAATGAAGGTGAAGCGGCTTTCCGGCTTGTTGCCCATCAGCCGCTCGATGGCGTCGGCGGTGTCGGCGCGCTCGGCGTCGTCGACGGTGACGCGCAGCAGCGTGCGCGTCTTCCGGCTCATCGTGGTTTCCTTCAGCTGCGCCGGCATCATCTCGCCGAGGCCCTTGAAGCGGCCGATCTCCACCTTGCCGCGGCCGGAGAACTCCTTGGCGAGCAGTTCGTTGCGGTGCGCCTCGTCGCGGGCATAGAGCGTCTTGGCGCCCTGGGTGATGCGGTAGAGCGGCGGCACGGCGAGGAACAGGTGGCCGTTCTCGATCATCTTCGGCATCTGCCGGAAGAAGAAGGTGACCAGCAGCGAGGCGATATGCGCGCCGTCGACATCGGCGTCGGTCATGATGACCACGCGCTCATAGCGCAGATCTTCCTCGCGGTACTGGGTGCCGGTGCCGCAGCCCAGCGCCTGGATCAGGTCGGCGATCTGCTGATTCTGGGCGAGCTTGTCGCGGCCGGCGCTGGCGACATTGAGGATCTTGCCACGTAGCGGCAGCACCGCCTGGGTCTGGCGCTCACGCGCCTGCTTGGCGGAGCCGCCGGCCGAATCGCCCTCGACGATGAACAGTTCGGAACCCGCCGCCGAATTGTTGGAGCAGTCGGCGAGCTTGCCGGGCAGGCGCAATTTGCGCACCGCGCTCTTGCGGGAGATTTCCTTTTCCTGCCGGCGGCGCAGCCGTTCCTCGGCGCGCTCGATCACGAAGTCGAGCAGCCGGTTCGCCTGCACCGGGTTGCCGCCGAGCCAGTGGTCGAACGGGTCGCGGATCGCCTGCTCGACGATGCGCGAGGCCTCGGCGGTGGCGAGCTTCTCCTTGGTCTGGCCCTGGAATTCCGGCTCGCGCACGAACACCGACAGCATCGCCGCGCAGCCGGCCATGATGTCGTCGGAGGTGATGGAACTCGCCCGCTTGGCGCTGCCGGTGCGCTCGGCGTGGTCGCGCAGGCCGCGCAGCAGGGCGGAGCGGAAGCCGGCCTCGTGGGTGCCGCCCTCGGCGGTGGGAATGGTGTTGCAATAGGAGGAGACCGCGCCGTCGGCGTCGGCCAGCCAGGCCACCGCCCATTCCGCCGAACCGTGGCCGCCGGGCCGCGAGGTCTTGCCGGAGAAGATCTCCGGATGCACCAACGTGTTGCCGGCGATGTCGGCGGCGAGATAGTCCTTCAGCCCGCCCGGAAAACGGAACACCGCCTCGGCCGGCACATCGGTGCCGGCGACGAGCGCGGCATCGCAGTTCCAGCGGATCTCGACGCCGCCGAACAGATAGGCCTTGGAACGGGCCATCTTGAACACGCGCGCGGGCTTGAACTTCGCCTCGGGGCCGAAGATCTGCGGATCGGGATGGAAGCGCACCCGCGTGCCGCGGCGGTTCAGCACCCGGCCGACCTCGGCGAGCGGGCCCTGCGGCAGGCCGCGCGAATAGGTCTGGCGGTACAACGTCTGGCCGCGCGCCACCTCGATCTCCAGCACGTCGGAGAGCGCGTTCACCACCGAGACGCCGACGCCGTGCAGGCCGCCGGAGGTCTCGTAGACCTTCGAATCGAACTTGCCGCCGGCGTGCAGCGTGGTGAGGATCACCTCCAGCGCCGACTTGCCGGGGAATTTCGGGTGATTCTCGATCGGGATGCCGCGGCCATTGTCGGTGACGGTCAGGAAGCCGTCGGCGGTCATTTCGACATCGATGAAGCTGGCATGACCGGCCACCGCCTCGTCCATCGAATTGTCGATCACCTCGGCGAAGAGGTGGTGCAGCGCTTTCTCGTCGGTGCCGCCGATGTACATGCCCGGCCGGCGGCGTACCGGCTCCAGCCCTTCCAACACCTCGATATGCGCGGCGGTGTAGGCGCTCTCCGCGCTGCTCGGCTGGGCGGCGGCCCGGGCCGGCTTGGCGGCGGCGGGGCGCGGCGCCTCGGGCATCGCATCGAACAGGGACGGCTTCGGATCGGACATAGGACGGGTGAGGCTTTCGCTGGCGGGCAATCCTGGATCGCTCCATTACACCACATTATGCGAGTGTGAGTCACAGCCGTGAACGTTTCGTGAACGAAAACCCGCCGGGCGTGACTTATTTGCCGAGCCGCCGCCGATTGGCGCGCACCTTGCGGCTATAGAGCTTCACGATTTCCGGCCCCACCCGGTCGAGCCGGCCCGAGGCGGCGGCATGGGCCAGCCGGGCATTGGCCTCGCCCATCGCCAGCATCTTCTCGGCCACCATCCTCGTCGCCTCGACACCGGCCGTGAGATCGCCCTTCGCCAGCAGATGCAGGCGTTCGGCGACGACGACCTGCGCGTCGAGGCCGAGCCGGGCCATGTTCATGCCGAGCGAGAGGAGGGCGAAAGGGTACGTCATGGCGGGGCTCCTTCTGGCCCGTGACGGGCAGCGGGAAGGCAATACCGAGATCGGCGCCTTCGTTCCCGTCATATGGCGCACGGCAGCCCTGCGCAAACGCGGCGGCTGCGCCGGGTGCCGCCGTCTTCCGTCCGTCGCGCAACGGGTGTAAGTGCGCGGGCTCGGCGCATGGTCGCCGATACACGCTTAACAAAAGCTTGCACCCTCTTCAGGGAGACGGACGATGACGGAGACGAAGGCGCGGATCGCCATACTCGGGGCCTCGGGCTACACCGGCTCGGAACTGGTGCGCCTGCTCGCCCGCCATCCGCGCGTCGAGATCGTCGCCCTCACCGCCGACCGCAAGGCCGGGCAGTCGATGGCCGACGTCTTCCCGCAATTCGGTAAGTTGGCTCTGCCCAAGCTGGTCACCATCGACGAGGTGGCGTGGTCGAACGTCGATCTCGCCTTCTGCGCCCTGCCGCACGGCACCACGCAGCAGGTGATCAAGCGGGTGTTCGACGCCGCGCCGCACATCAAGATGGTCGACCTGTCGGCGGATTTCCGCCTGCGCGATCCCGGGGCCTATGAGCAGTGGTACGGCCACGCGCATCAGGCGCTGGAGCTGCAGCAGGAGGCGGTGTACGGCCTCGTCGAGCTCTATCGCGACGACATCCGCAAGGCGCGGCTGATCGCCAATCCCGGCTGCTACACCACCACCGCCATCCTGCCGGTGGTGCCGCTGATCGAGGCGGGGGCCATCGAGCCGGAAGGCCTCGTCGTCGACGCCAAGAGCGGCGTCACCGGCGCCGGCCGCTCGGCCAAGGAGAACCTGCTGTTCACCGAGGTGACCGATGGCATGCACGCCTATGGCGTCGGCCATCACCGGCACATGGCAGAGCTCGACCAGGAATATTCCAAGGCCGCCGGCCGCTCGATCGTGCCCAGCTTCACCCCGCATCTCATCCCGATGAGCCGCGGCATCTACGCGACGATCTATGCCACCACCGGCGCTGGCGTCGGCGCGGCCGACGTGCACCGCGTGCTGTCGGAGTTCTACGCGAATGAGCCCTTCGTGCATGTGCTGCCGCTCGGCCAGGTGCCGCAGACGCGCTTCGTCAAGGGCTCGAACCTGATCGTCATGGGCGTGATCGCCGACCGCCAGCCCGGCCGGGTGATCCTGATCTCCACCACCGACAACCTCGTCAAGGGCGCGTCGGGCCAGGCGGTGCAGAACATGAACCTGGTGCTCGGCTTCCCCGAGACGCTGGGGCTGGAGCAGCTGCCGCTATTCCCCTGAGCCGTCAAGAACTCTTCCGGCGTTCTTGGGGGATCGGAATACTACCGATTGCAACTTTGGTATAATGGTGTGCTCCATGGGCGGCTTTCAGCCCATGGGGTCCGTCATGACCATTTCGTCTGTCGTGTCTCGCCGTAAGTTGTTCGGAACGTTGGCCTGCGGCTGCGTCGCCGCGACCGGGCTCGGATCGTCGCCAGCCCGGGCGGCATCTCCCGTCACCAAGACCAGCCTGTCCGCCGAGGAGGCGCTGGCCAAGCTGAAGGCCGGCAATGCCGCCTTCGTCGCCGGCGGTGCCTGCACCCCGGCCGGCGGGCCGGTGCCGATCAGCACGCTCAGCGCCGGCCAGGCGCCCTTCGCCGTGGTGCTCGGCTGCTCGGATTCGCGCACCCCGCCGGAGCATGTCTTCACCACAGGGCTGGGCGAATTGTTCATCATCCGCGTCGCCGGCAACACGGCCGACGTCACCGCCATCGGCTCCATCGAATATGCGGTGGCGGTGCTCGGCGCGCCGCTGGTCGTGGTGATGGGCCACAGCCAGTGCGGCGCGGTCGAGGCGGCGGGCGACGTGGCCTCCAGCGGGGCGCAGTTCCCGGGCTTCATCGGCGACATGGTGCAGCCGATCGTGCCGGCCGTGCTGCGTGCCCGTAAGGCCGGCCATATGGAGCTGGCCGACGCGATACGCGCCAATGTCGCCGAGGTGGCCCGGCACATCACCACTGCCAGCGAGGTGGTGGCGCAGGCCATTGGCGCGAACAAGGTGCGCGTGGTCGGCAGCGTCTACGATCTGGCGAGCGGCAAGGTCGATTTCCTCGCCTGAGCGCCGCTCAGGGTGCCGGGCGCACCGCATAGCTCGGCACCAGGGCCGCGCCGTCCCACCGCCAACTGGCCCAGCAGGCGGCATTTGGGGCGGCGCCGGCGCACTGGCTGCGGTCGACCCAGAGGTCGAGCGTGGTCAGGTCCGTACCCTGCACCAGCGTCGGGCGGACACCGCGCAGCTTCAGCGGAGCGTAACCGGCGCTCGACAGGCTGACCGAGATGTCGCAGCCGTCATTGGCGCAATAGGCGGTGGCGGCGCCGTCGCAGCGCAGGTTCTGCGCGTTGAGCACGTAGTCCGGCCGGCCGTCATGGTCGAGGTCGGCGCTCATCGTCTCCGGCGCGGCATTGCCCTGCAGTACGCCGCCGAAGTCGCGGCACTGCGCCAGAAAGGCGCTGGCTTCGTTCATCACCGGCTCGGGTATCGGTGGGGCGTCGGCGACCGGGGCGGCATTCGCCTGCTGGGTGAGGTCGGCGAGAGTGGCGGCGATCTGCTGCCTCAGGACGGCATTGCGCTCGCGGTACAGCGGGACGAGGCAGGCGACGGCTCCGCCGCATTTCGCTCGCGCGTCGAGGAAGGCGCGGGCGGCATCGCGCCGGTCGCCATTGGCGCCCATCATCAGCTGCAAGCGGCTATAGCTGAACCACAGGCCGCCCATCTCGCTGTCGAGGGACGACAGGGTGGGGTCGGCGCAGACGGCCCGTTCGTCCGGCGTCTGTGCCTTGCCGCAATCGAAGCTGGCCGCTCTGGCCGGCGCGGCGCCGAGCCCCAGGAGGAGGCCCATGAGGAGCCCCGCCAGCAGCCCGAACCCGCAGCCGAGGGCGGTCCGCTTCACGACTTCACCTTCACATAGCTGCCCGGCGCGTCCTCGACCGGGTCGAACACGTCGCCGCCCGGCGGACGCGCCGGCACCCGCTCGGCATCCTGCGTCTCCAGCCAGGCGAGCCAGTCCGGCCACCAGGAGCCGGGATGCATCTCGGCGGTGGCGATCCAGTCCTCCAGGCTGCCGGCCGGCGCGTCGCCGGTCCAGTACTGGTACTTGGCGCGGGCCGGCGGGTTGATCACCCCGGCGATGTGCCCCGATCCCGCCAGCACGAAGCGCGCCGGCGTGCCGAACAGCTGCAGCCCGTTGAACACCGAGATCGCCGGGGCGATGTGGTCCTCGCGCGTCGCCAGGCTGTAGGTCGGGATCGACACCTTGCCGAGGTCGAGCCGATGGCCGGCCAGCGTCAGTTGGCCGGCGGCGAACTTGTTGTCGAGGTAGCAATTGCGCAGATAGAAGGAGTGGTTCGCCCGCGGCAGCCGGGTGGAATCCGAATTCCAGTACAGGATGTCGAACGGGAAGGGCGCCTGCCCCTTGAGGTAGTTGTTCACCACATAGGGCCAGATCAGGTCGTTGGCGCGCAGCATGTTGAAGGCGTTGGCCATCACCCGGCCGTCCATGATGCCGGATTCCAGCATCCGCCGTTCCAGCACCGCCACCTGTTCCTCGTCGATGAACACCTTGAGGTCGCCAGCCTGGGCGAAGTCCACCTGGGTGGTGAAGTAGGTAGCGGAGCGCACGCCGACATCGCGGCCGGCGGCGGCGAGCCAGGCCAGCGTCATGGCGAGCATGGTGCCGCCGACGCAATAGCCGACGGCATGCACCTCCTCGACGTCGGCCGCCTGCTTGGCGACCTCGATCGCCGACAGCACGCCGGAATGCATGTAGTCCTCGAACCCCTTGTCGGCGAGCGCCGGCGACGGGTTGATCCAGGAGACGATGAACACCGTCAGCCCCTGGTCCACCGCCCAGCGAACGAAGGATTTCTCCGGGTTGAGGTCCAGCACGTAGAACTTGTTGATCCAGGGCGGCACGATCACCACCGGCACCTTCAGCACCGTCTCGGTGGTCGGGCTGTACTGGATGAGCTGCATCAGCTCGTTCTGGAAGATCACCTTGCCGGGGGTGACGGCGAGGTTCTCGCCCACCTTGAACTTCGAGGCGTCGGTCTGGCGGATCTTCAGTTCGCCGTCGCCGGCCTCGATGTCCTCGGCCAGCATCTTCATGCCGCGCACCAGATTCTCGCCATTGGAGGCGAAGGTGGCGCGCAGCAGCTCGGGATTGGTGAAGACGAAGTTCGACGGCGACACCGCGCTGGCGATCTGTCGTACGTAGAACTCGGCCTTGTGCTTGGTGTGCGTGTCGATCTCGGCGTCCTCGACCAGCTTTTCCGCCCAGTTGGCGGTGAGCAGGTAGGTCTGCTTCAGCGCGTCGAAGAACGGGTTGGTGGTCCATTCCGGGTCGACGAAGCGCCCGTCGCGCGCCGGCGGCCGGGCGATGGGGACGACTTCCTCGCCGGACAGCCGCTTGAGCGTCGAGGACCACAGCGCCAGATAGCCGCCGATCAGCCGCGACTGCACGTCGACGGTGCGCTTCGGGTCGGTCAGCCAGTATTCGGCGACATGGCCGAGCGTCTTCATGACGTCGGCGACCTCCTCGGCGATGTCGTCCTTCACCCGGCCTTCCTCGCGCGGGCGCAGATAGGCCGCCATGGCCTTGCCGCCCTCCTCGACGAGGCGGGCGAGGTTGCCGGCGAAGGCCTCGAAGTCGACCGGGCCAGGCGCGGGCGGCTCCGGACGATCCGCCGCACGTGGCGGAGCCGCCGGGGGTGCCGGAGGCGGAGCGGGCTGCGGCGGCTCGGGCGCTCGGGCGAGGCTCTCGGGTTCCGGGGAGCGAGCGAAGCGCGCATGGCTCAAGGATGGGCGGGTCTGCGACACTCGGCGCGGCCGGGGGAGGGGGACGGGCGCGACCGGCGCGACGGCCTCGGCCAAGGTCTTGCCGGCGGCCGGGCCGGAGGCGCGCGACTTGGTCGCAGTGGATTTGGGTGCAGCGGATTTGGGTGCGGCCGGCTTGGCCGCAGCAGACTTGGTCGCAGCGGGCTTGGGTGTGGCGGACTTAGGCGCCGAATTCTTGGATGCGGGGCTCTTGGCTGTGGGGCCCTTGGCTTCGACGCTTTTGGATGCCGAGCCCTTGGGCGCGGGGCGTTCGGCCGCCGCACCCTTCGACGCCGCCGCGCCGCGCGCCTTCGAACCCGTCCGCGCCGCCTTGGCTGGCGCCGCCTCGACAGGCGTCGCTGCGGCCGGGGTGGACGTGCGCGCGGCCGTTTCAGCCGCCGCCGCCTTCGCCGCGGCGGCCTTGCCACTGCGACGCGCGGCTTTGCCTCCGCCCTCTGTCACCGACGGGGCGCCGGTCTCCGCGCCGGTGGTCGGGGAGGCGGCGGTCGTGGCCTCGGGCGTCGCGGTTTCGGCTGAAGTGAGCGTGCGCTCGGCGGCGCGGCGCCGGCGGGTGGAACGGTCGACGTTTCGATTATTCACCGCTTGTCCCCGCGGGTGCGTGCGTTCATAGGTGAGGGCATCATAGACACGACGCCCGGTTCGAGCGAGAGCCTAGCGCGGAGTCGATGACAGTTCGGGAAACAGGGTCATGACGCGCCGTATCGCCATTTCGTCCCACTTGCCCGCGCCGGCGCGCCTGTTCGCCTGTGCGGCGCTCGGCCTTGGCCTTGTCGGCTGCACCAATCCCAGCCTGCCGAAGACCGCCGTGCCGGACCAGAAATTGGCCTACCCGAGCTTCGGCGCCCCGGCGCAGATCGGCACCCGCCCGGTGATGGACGCCACGGCCCAGGCGCAGACGCAGGCCAGCCTCGAGGGCATGGCCCGCAACCGCGCCGGCCAGATGGAGCAGCAGATCAACCAGGGCGGCGATCTCCAGTCCGGCCAGTAGCGAAATCGTCGACAGGGGCCGCCAGGAGTCCCGTGCAAGAGCCTCGTTCCGGAGGCCTGTTACCGATTGATTCACCACGCTTGCGCCACCATCGCTTGTCATGCCTTCTGGGGTGGGCGTGGTGAAAATGATAGAAACGCCCGATGCGCCGCGCCGTATGAGGAAAACGGCCGGCTTGGAGCTTGAGACCGATGACCGACTTCCACCGTATCCGCCGGCTGCCGCCCTATGTGTTCGAGCAGGTCAACCGCGTGAAGGCCACCGCCCGCAACGGTGGCGCCGACATCGTGGACCTCGGCATGGGTAATCCGGATCTCGACGCTCCCGCCCATGTGGTCGACAAGCTGAAGGACACCATCGGCCGTCCGCGCACCGACCGCTATTCCGCCTCCAAGGGCATTCCCGGCCTGCGTCGCGCGCAGGCGGCCTATTATGAGCGCCGCTTCGGCGTGAAGGTGAACCCCGATACCCAGGTGGTCGCCACGCTCGGCTCCAAGGAAGGCTTCGCCAACATGGCGCAGGCGATCACCGCCCCCGGCGACGTGATCCTGGTGCCGAACCCGTCCTACCCGATCCACGCCTTCGGCTTCCTGATGGCGGGGGCGGCGATCCGCTCGGTGCCCTGCGAGCCGGGGCCGGAATTCTTCCACGCGCTGGAACGCGCGGTCGCCCATTCCATTCCCTCGCCGCTGGCGCTGGTGCTCTGCTACCCGTCGAACCCGACGGCGCAGGTCGCCGATCTCGATTTCTACCGCGACGTGGTGGCCTTCGCGAAGAAGCACGATCTCATCGTGCTCTCCGACCTCGCCTATTCCGAGGTGTATTTCGACGACAACCCGCCGCCCTCGGTGCTGCAGGTGCCGGGCGCCGTCGACGTGACGGTGGAGTTCACCTCCATGTCGAAGACCTTCTCCATGGCCGGCTGGCGCATGGGCTTCGCGGTCGGCAATGAGCGCCTCATCGCCGCGCTCGCCCGCGTGAAGTCCTATCTCGACTACGGCGCCTATACGCCGATCCAGGTCGCCGCCACCGCCGCGCTCAACGGGCCGCAGGACTGCATCGCCGACATGCGCTCGGTCTACAGGAAGCGCCGCGACGCGCTGGTCGACAGCTTCGGCAAGGCCGGCTGGGAGATCCCCTCGCCGTCGGCCTCGATGTTCGCCTGGGCGCCGATCCCCGAGAAGTTCCGCCACCTCGGCAGCCTGGAGTTCTCCAAGCTGCTGATCGAAAAGGCGGATGTCGCGGTGGCGCCGGGCGTCGGCTTCGGCGAGCACGGCGACGATTATGTCCGCATCGCGCTTGTGGAGAACGAGCAGCGCATCCGCCAGGCGGCGCGCAATGTCCGGCGCTTTCTTGAAACGGGCGCGGAAACATTGCACAACGTCGTGCCGCTCGCTGCGGCGCGTTGAGTGTCCGTCGATTGCGGGCCGGCGCCGTTCTTTTGTTCTGATGTTCGGATAGTTTGATGGCGCCGCCGCTCAAAATTGGCATCGCCGGCCTGGGAACGGTCGGAGCGGGCGTCATGCGCATGCTTGCCCGCCGCAACGACGAGATCGCCGCCCGCACCGGGCGCGCGGTCGAGGTCGTGGCGGTCAGCGCGCGTGACCGCTCACGCAACCGCGATTGCGATCTTTCCTCGGTGCGCTGGGCGGAAAGCCCGGTCGCGCTGGCCCGCGATCCTGGTATTGACGTGTTCGTCGAGTTGATCGGTGGCTCGGACGGTGCCGCTCGCGAGGCGGTGGCCGCGGCGCTGGAGGCCGGCAAGCCGGTCGTCACCGCCAACAAGGCGCTGCTTGCCCATCACGGCGTCGCCCTGGCGGCGCTGGCGGAGGAGAAGGGCGCGGGCATCCATTTCGAGGCGGCGGTCGCCGGCGGCATCCCGATCGTCAAGACGCTGCGCGAGGCGCTGCTGGGCAACCGCATGGCCCGCGTCTCCGGCATCCTCAACGGCACCTGCAACTACATCCTCACCAAGATGCGGGAGGAGGGCCTTTCCTTCGAGACCTGTCTCGAGGAGGCCCAGCAGCTCGGCTATGCCGAAGCCGACCCGACCTTCGACGTCGACGGCTTCGACACGGCTCATAAGCTCGCTTTGCTGGCGACGCTGGCCTTCGGCGTGCAGCCCGATCCCGGCGCCATCCATGTCGAGGGCATCCGCTCGATCACGCTGGCCGACCTCGATGCCGCCGACGAACTCGGCTACCGGGTGAAGCTGCTCGGCGTCGCCGCCCGTGCGGGCGAGGACGTCGAATTGCGGGTCCACCCGACCATGGTGCCTAAACATTGGCCGATCGCCCAGGTCTCCGGCGTCACCAACGCGGTGGCGGTGGACGGCGACGCGGTGGCCCTGACGCTGGTCGGGCCCGGCGCCGGCGGCGACGCGACCGCCTCGGCGGTGGTCGGCGATCTGTGTGATCTCGCGGCTTCGCGCGATTGCCGGCCGTTCGGCTGGCCGGCGGCGCGGCTGCGCCCGGCCGGCAAGCCGGCGATCCAGCGTCACGAAGGCGGCTACTATATCCGCCTCGCCGCCGTCGATCGGCCCGGAACGGCGGCAGCGATTGCCCGCCATATGGCCGAGCGCAACATCTCGCTCGAGTCCATAATGCAGCATCGGCGGGGGCGTCCGCATGGCGGCGACCGGGCCGACAGTGCGGGGGGGCCTGCGCCGGTGGTGCTGATCACCTATGCGACGACGGAAGAGGCGGTGCGCCGCGCGATCGACGCCATCGAAGCCGATGGCGTTATCACGTCGCCGCCGCAGGTTATTCGGATCGAGAAGGATTGAGGGCTGGGACGATGGCGGAAATCACGGTCAAACCTGATCAGTTGCTGGAGCGCATCCTGACGCTGGAACTGGTGCGGGTCACCGAGCGGGCGGCGGTCGCCTCCGCGAGCCTGCGTGGGCGCGGCGACGAGAAGGCGGCTGACAAGGCGGCGGTGGACGCCATGCGGCGCGAGCTCAATCGCCTGCCGATCGCCGGCCGCATCGTCATCGGCGAGGGCGAGCGCGACGAGGCGCCGATGCTGTTCATCGGCGAGGAGCTCGGCACCGGCAAGGGCCCGGCGGTCGACATCGCCGTCGACCCGCTCGAGGGCACCACTCTGTGCGCCAAGAACATGCCCGGCTCCATCGCGGTGATGGCGATGGCCGAGGGCGGCACCATGCTCTACGCGCCCGACGTCTACATGGACAAGATCGCCATCGGCCCGGGCTATCCCAAGGGCACGATCGACATCGACGCCTCGGTGGCCGACAACATCCACTCGCTGGCCAAGGCCAAGGGTGTGAAGCCGCACGAGATCACCACGCTGATCCTCGACCGTCCGCGCCATGCGGCGATCATCGAGGCGGCGCGCTCCACCGGCGCCTCGGTGCAGCTGATCACCGACGGCGACGTCGCCGGCGTGATCCACACCACCGATCCGGACGAAACCGGCGTCGACATCTATATCGGCACCGGCGGCGCGCCGGAGGGCGTGCTGGCGGCGGCGGCGCTGCGCTGCATCGGCGGCGAGATGTATACCCGCCTGATCCTCGACACCGAGGAGAAGCGCGAACGCGCCAAGAAGATGGGCGTCTCCGACCCGAAGAAGATCTACACCATCCACGACATGGTGCAGGGCGACTGCCTGTTCGCCGCCACCGGCGTGACCACCGGCAACCTGCTGAAGGGCGTGAAGTATCGCCGCGACGACATCGTCACCACCCATACGGTGGTGATGCGCTCGGCCACCGGCACGGTGCGCTGGATCGAGGCCGAGCACCGCAACCTCGCCAAGTTCCATCTCGGTTGAGTTCCATCTCGGCTGATCGCCCTCGGCGCATCGGACGTTTCAGCGAGGGGCGCGGCAACGCGCCCCTTTGCTTTTGCCGCTAGAACGTTCCCGGTGAGATCCGGTTCACCGGAAACGCTCTAGCTCTCTGTTTCTACGCAATTCTTTTCGCAAAACCGCTGCGCACTTTTGCGGGAATTGCTCTACAGCGCCCCGGCCCAGTCGTGGCCGGGATGCGCATAGGCCAGCCAGCCCTTCAGGCGCCGCCGCTCCTCTGCCGTCAGGCGCGGCACCGCGCGGGCGAAGTCGGCCTCGTCCTTCGGCCGCCGGTGCCGGGCCTTGAACAGCAGAACGATAGCCGGCTTCAGATAGGGGATGCCCGTCGGCGTCGTATCGACCGCCTCGGCGCGCGGGCAATGGATGGACGGGTCGCGCTTGTAGACCCAGCGCGACGGGGTGCCGCGCTCGATCATCATATCGGCCCGCCAGCAACCGGCCGCGACGTCGCGGCACCACAGCTGGGCGACATGCGCCGGCGGCTCGGCATCACCAGGCAGATGTGACAGCACCCCGGCATGGGCGGTGTAGAGCTCCATCGCCCCGAGCGCGTGCCGGAACGCCGGCAGGTCCTCCGCCAGCACGGTGAACTCGATGTCCTCGTGGTCGCGGGTCTGCATGCCCAGCCACAGGTCGAGCGCCCAGCCGCCTGCCACGCACCAGGGTGCCGCCACATCCGCGAGGTGCTCAGCCAGTTGCTGCGGCGACCAGGCCGACCAGCTGTCTTCGTCGATGGCGGCTAAGGCGGACATGGGGTCTTCCTGCGAGGAGGCGGCAGCGATCGTCGCGATGCCCCGGCGTTTTTCATTCGCCATACGCCTTGTCCCGGCAATCGGGAAATCTGGCGCTTTGGAACTGGCTCGGTGTGCTGTATACCAGATGCCGCAGACCAGCATCCCACGAGGATGCAAAGACGTTCGCAAAGGGAAACACCCATGTCCGCCCCCCATTCCGCGCTCCCCGCCTTCCTGACGAAGGTCACCGCTCTCATCGACGCCGACAAGTACCAGGACGTCGCCGAAGCATTCGCCGCCTTCGTGAAGGAGCACCCGACCACCCGCTACCTCGCCTCCGAGCCGCTTCCCTTCAAGGTGAACGTCCGCCTGTCGAAGAAGTACGGTTCCTCGGCGACGTCGACTTTCACTCTGCGCCACACCACCTGGGCGGAAGACCTGAAGCGCTCGCTGTCGGAGGGCCCCGATGCCTTCGCCGCGCTCGCCGGCAAGTATGACGCCGAGGTGGCCGAGGTCGCCAAGACGGTGAAGAAGGTCGCCTGATCCTGCTTTGCGGGCGCCGGCCTCGTCGGCGCCCGTCTTCCTGCCGCCCGCCCGGTTGAGGGGCGGCGCTACAGCCCGATGCGTCCGAAGCCCGGCAGCTTGATGCCCGGCCGGCGCAGATCGAGGCCGGCCACCGCGCCCAGCACGTTGATCTCCACGCCCTCCACCCAGGCCAGCGTCAGCCCGGCATAGCCGTCGAGGCTCAGCGTCACGCCGGTGCGCGACGGCGTCCAGTCCAGCCAGTTCCCGTCGACCGGGTAGTCCTTGCCGATGGCGGTCGAGGGCAGGGCGGCCTCCAGTTCCGGCACCTGCCGCACCACATGGGCGATGAAGGTGTTGGAGTTCGGCCCCGGCCAGATCACGTAGTCGCCCGCCTCCGCATAGGGATAGCCGGCGATCGCCGCCTTCACCTTCGGAATCATCGCCGCTGCATCGGCCCCGGTCGCCTCGGCGACCAGTTCCGGCGTGTTGCCATACCATTTGCCGTCGGGCGGGAAGCGGTTGTGGCGGATCGGCGCGCCGGAATAGCCCATCACGTCGTAGCGCTCATAGGCGCTCGCGCCGGCCTCCTTGTACACCACCCAGCAATGCACCGCGAAGATGCTGCGCCAGCCGCCGACGGGGGCGCAGTAGATATGCACTATCGCTTCCGGCACCTGCGCGGCGGCGGGCAGGGTGCCGGTGCTCGACCAGTCGGCCGAGCGCCAGTTCATCGAGAGGTCGCTGGTCTGCCAGGTCACCAGCGCGTGGGCGGCGAGCGGCAGGCCGAAGAAGAAGAGCAGGCCGAGGCGGACGAGACGGGTGGCGCGCAGCATCGGCGCAGAATGTCTGCCCCGCCGCCGCAAATCCAGCGCCGGCGGCCCGGCTGGCGAAATCGTGTTCGCACGGCGAGATGATGCAGCCCCGTTGACATAGTTGCGAATGGATCGCATCTTTCTTGCGACTGAGTTGCAAGAGCGGATAGGGCGCGGACGAAATCATGTTGGACAGCATCTCCTCGGGCGGATGGCGGCGGACGCGTGGGGACCCCGCTCTCTCCGAGGTGCACGGATCCATCGCCGTGCCCAAGCGCACCGGCATCCGGCGCTTCCTTGCCTTCATCGGGCCGGGCTATCTGGTGGCGACCGGCTACATGGACCCGGGCAACTGGGCGACCTCGCTCGCCGGTGGCTCCAAGTTCGGCTACGCGCTGCTCACCGTCGCGCTCCTGTCCAACATGATCGCCATCCTGTTGCAGGCGCTGTGCTCGCGGCTCGGCGTCGCCTCGGGGCGTGACCTCGCCCAGGCCTGCCGCGACGCCTTTCCCTGCCCGGTGTCCTTCGTCCTGTGGCTGCTGGCGGAAGCGGCGATCTGCGCCACCGACCTCGCCGAGGTGATCGGCACCGCCATCGGCCTCAACCTGCTGTTCGGCCTGCCGCTGGAGATCGGCGTCGTCCTCACCGCGCTCGACGTGTTCCTGATCCTGTGGCTGCAGACCCTCGGCTTCCGCTGGGTGGAGGCGATGGTGATCGGCCTGCTGGCGGTGATCGCCACCTGCTTCGGCGTGCAGATCGCGCTCGCCGATCCGAACTGGGGCGAGGTGATCCGCGGTTTCGCGCCGACCACGCAGATCGTCACCAATCCAGACATGCTCTATCTCGCGCTCGGCATCCTCGGCGCGACGGTGATGCCGCACAATCTCTACCTGCACTCGGCCATCGTGCAGACCCGGCGGCACGACAACACTCTGGAGGGCAAGCGCGAGGCAATCAAATACGCCACCTGGGATTCCACCTTCGCGCTGATGTTCGCGCTCACCATCAACGCCTCGATCCTGATCCTCGCCGCTTCCGCCTTCCACACCGGCGGCGTGGGGGAGGTAGCAGACCTCGGCAAGGCGCATGAGCTGCTCAACCCGCTGCTCGGCAGCGCGCTCGCCCCGACGCTGTTTGCGGTCGCGCTCTTGTGCTGCGGTCTCAACTCGACGGTGACGGCGACCATCGCCGGACAGGCGGTGATGGAGGGCTTCCTCAATTTCCGCCTCGCGCCATGGCTGCGGCGGCTGATCACCCGCGCCATCGCCATCGTGCCGGCCTCGGCCGTCACCATCGCCTATGGCGAGCAGGGCGCCGGCTCGCTGCTCATCCTCAGCCAGGTCATCCTCAGCCTGCAACTGCCCTTCGCGGTGGTGCCGCTGATCATGTTCACGGCGGACAAACGCAAGATGGGCACGCTGGTGGCGCCGCGCTGGCAGACCGTGCTGGCGGCGCTGGCGGCGGCGCTGATCATCACGCTCAACATGAAGCTGGTCTTCGACTTCGTGACGGGCTCGTGATGGCGTCTCGGCAAAGGGCCGTCTTGCGTCCGTCGTGACGAGGGCGTCTCATATCCAGTGATTTGCCGGTCCCGTCCCCGGTCGGGGCGGGAGGTGGCGGGGGGCGGTCATGAGCGATACGACGAGCTTCTTCGGCGACCTGCTTGGCACCATTGCCGAGCGCGGGCGGGCTCTGCTCGATCTCGGGCGCGAGCGCCGCCCGGCCGGCGCGATAAAGGCCGCGAGCCTCGTCGCCTTGTGCGAGCAATTGCTGTCGGGGCGCGGCGAGGCGTCGGGCGTGGCGCTGGCCAGCGAGATCCTCCTCGCCTATGGCGCGCTGAAGAGCGCGGAGCGGATCGCCTTCTTCGAGGCGCTGCTCGGCACGTTCGGGCCGGACCTCGCCCGGCTCGACAAGGCCGCGGCCGCCTATGCCGCCAAGCCGTCCGCCGCCGCGGCGAGCGAGCTGCACCGGGCGAGCGAGCCGCGCCGGCAGGAGCTGATCCGCCGGCTCAACCTCGCGCCCGGCGCCACGGCGCGCCTCGTCGGCATGCGGGCCGACCTTCTCGCCAGCCTGCCGCGCCGCCGCGATCTCGCCGAAGTCGACCGCGACTTCACCCATCTCTTCGCATCCTGGTTCAATCGGGGGTTTCTCGTGCTGCGCCGGATCGACTGGTCGACACCCGCCAACGTCCTCGAAAAGATCATCCGCTACGAGGCGGTGCACGAGATCCGCGACTGGAACGATCTGCGCGCCCGCGTCGACAGCCCGGACCGGCGCTGCTACGCCTTCTTCCATCCCACGCTGGTCGACGAGCCGCTGATCTTCGTCGAGGTGGCGCTGATGAAGGACATCCCGGGGGCGATCGCGCCGGTGCTGGCCGAGAAGCGCGCGCATCTCGATCCCGCCAAGGCCAACGTGGCGGTGTTCTACTCCATCTCCAACACCCAGACCGGGCTCGGCGGGGTGAGCTTCGGCAATTTCCTCATCAAGCAGGTGGTGGAGGAAATCTCGCGCGAGCTGCCCAATCTCAAGACCTTCGTCACCCTCTCGCCGGTGCCGACCTTCCGCGGCTGGCTGGAGGCCGAGCGCGCGGCGGAACATTCCGCCGTGCTCACCGCCGAGGACCGGACGGCGCTGGCGGCGCTCGACGCCCCCGGCCTCGCCGAGGACGAGGCGCGCCAGGCGGTGCTGCGGCCGGTGCTGACGGCGCTCGCCACGCATTATTTCCTGATCGCCCGCTCGCCGAAGGGGCGCCCGCTCGATCCGGTGGCGCGTTTCCATCTCGGCAACGGGGCGCGGCTGGAGCGCATCGATCCGTTCGGCGACCTCTCGGCCAAGGGGCTGAAGCAGGCGGCCGGGCTGATGGTGAACTACCGCTACATCACCGAGGACATCGAGGCCAATCACGAGGCCTTCTTCGACAAGGCGCAGGTGGTGGCCAGCCCGGCGGTGCGCCGGCTGCTGCGCGCCGAGAGCCAGCAGAAGGCGCTGGTGGTCGGCGCGGCGAGCTAGCGTCGGGCGTTTCCGGCGACCACCCGAAGCGGTTCGCTTGACAGAGCGGGTCCTGCCATGCCCGATGCCGCCGGTTTTATCGGGTCCGGGTCGTCTCGCGCATGTTCCTCCTTCCGCATCTCCTCAAGCGTTTCGTCGACAAGGGTCGGCTCGTCGTTATCGACGAGGCGGGCAAGGAACACGCTTTCGGCTCGGGGAAGGACGGGCCGAGCGTCACCATGCGGCTGCATGACGGCAAGCTCGATCGCGAGCTGTTCCTCAATCCCGAGCTGGTGATGGCCGAGGCCTATATGGATGGCCGGCTCACCTTCGAGAACGGCTCGACGGTCTATGATTTCCTCTATCTGTTCTCGATCAACCGCAAGGGGCTGGCCTCGCACCCGGTACAGCAGGCGCTGCGCCGCTCCTGGCGGTCGCTGAAGCGCTGGCACCAGGCCAATGCTCTCGGCAAGGCGGCGAAGAACGCCCAGAGCCATTACGACAATCCGCCGGATTTCTACCGGCTCTGGCTCGACAGCCAGATGATCTATTCCTGCGCCTATTTCCCGACGCCCGAGGCGTCGCTGGAGGAGGCGCAATGGGCCAAGCTGCGCCACATCGCCGCCAAGCTGCAGTTGAAGCCCGGCATGCGGGTGGCGGAGATCGGCTCCGGCTGGGGCGCGCTCGCCATCTATCTGGCGAAGCAGGGCGCCCATGTCACCGCCATCAACGTCGCCACCGAGCAGCTCGCCGAATCGAAGAAGCGCGCCGCCGAGGCGGGCGTGCTCGACCGCATCACCTTCTTCGAGCGCGACTATCGCGAGCTCACCGGCACCTTCGACCGCGTGGTGTCGGTCGGCATGATGGAGCATGTCGGCGTCAATCATTTCGACGACTATTTCAACACCATCAAGCGTCTGCTGGTGCCCGGCGGCTGGGCGATGATCCACGCCATCGGCCGCATGTCGCCGCCCGGCTCCACCGCGCCGTTCATCCGCAAATACATCTTCCCCGGCGGCTATGTGCCGGCGATGTCGGAGGTGTTCGCCTCGCTGGAACGCACCGGCATGTGGGTGGGCGACTGCGAGATGCTGCGCCTGCACTATTACTGGACGATCCGCCACTGGCGGCTGAACTTCGAGGCGAAGCGCCCGGAGGTGGTCGCCATGATGGGCGAGCGCTTCGCCCGCATGTGGGAGTTCTACCTCGTCGCCGTCGAGCTCGGCTTCCTGCACGGCTCGAACATGGTCTACCAGCTGCTGCTGGCCAATGAGCGCGACGCGGTGCCGGTGATCCGCGACTTCATCACCGATGACGAGCGCGCGCTGGCCAAATCGGAAATTTAGTTGGTGGTCGAGGAACGCTTCAGCGGCTAGATCGTTTTCACGGGTATTCCACGCCGGGCGGTTCCGGCGGCCCCAATTTGTGTCTGCCGATGCACCACGATTCCCGGCGCCATGCCCTGCGCGCCCTGACGAAAGACGCTCACGCCGAACTCGACGCCAGTGTCGGCGGCTTTGACAGCCGGCTCGACTATGTCCGCTACCTCAAGGGGCAATATGTGTTCCGCCATGCGGCGGAAGCCGGGCTCGACCGGGTGACGTGGCCGGCCGCGTTCGGCGACTGGCGGCCGAAGCCGCTGACCGCGCTGCTGCGCGCCGATCTCGAGGATCTCGACGTCGAGCTGCCGCCCGCCCCGCAGGCCCTCGACATCGCGCCGGCCGACCTCCTCGGCGTGCTCTATGTGCTGGAGGGCTCGGGCCTCGGTGCTCGCGTGCTGCATCGCCGCGCCGCCGAGATCGGCTTCGACGAAGCGACCGGCGCCCGCCACCTCGCCGTGCAGGCGGGGGATCGCGACAGCTGGCCGACCTTCCTCGCCCAGCTCGAAGCCGCCGAGCCGTTCGACATGGACCGCACGGTCGGGGCCGCGCTCGCCACTTTCGCCGCCGCGGGAGCGGCGTTCGAAAGGCCGGTCGATGCCGTCGGCTGAGGTCGTCGACCTCACCAATTGCGACCGCGAGCCGATCCACATTCCCGGCAGTACCCAGCCCCATGGCTGCCTGCTGGTCAGCGCCCTCGAGGACGGCCGGCTCTTGCGCTGGTCGTCCAACGCGCCGGCCTTCCTCGCCTCCGACGAGGCGATGCAGGGGCGCAGCCTGGCCGATCTCGTCGGCGCCAAGGCGGCGGCCCGCATCGGCACCGTGCTGGCCGACACACAGGAGGGCATGCCGCCGCGGCTGATCTTCGGCGTCGCCGCCGAATCGGGCGCCCGCTTCGACGTCGCCGTGCACCGCTCCGGCGGGGCCGGCATCGTCGAGTTCGAGCCGCACTGCGACGAGCACGGGCCGGCGCTCGACATCGCCCGCACCATGATCGCCCGCATCGCCCGGGAAATCTCGGTCGACGAGCTGCTCACCCAAACCCCGCGCGTGGTGCGCGAGGCGCTCGGCTACGACCGGGTGATGGTCTACCGCTTCGCGCAGGACGGCGCCGGGCAGGTGGTCGGCGAGGACAAGCTCCCGGAGTTGGAGAGCTTCATCGGTCAATGGTTTCCCGCCGGCGACATCCCTCGGCAGGCCCGCGAGCTCTACATCCGCAACATCATCCGCGTCATCGGCGATGCGCGCGGCGAGCGCTGCGGCCTCGTGCCGGAGCTCGACGATTCCGGCCGGCCGCTCGACCTGTCGCATGCGCATCTGCGCGCGGTCTCGCCGATCCACCTCGAATATCTGAAGAACATGGGGGTGGCCGCCTCCATGTCGATCTCGGTCCTGGTCGACGGGGTGCTGTGGGGGCTGATCGCCTGCCACCATTATTCGCCGCGCGCGCTGCCGATGGCGCAGCGCGCGGCGGTGGAGATGTTCGGCGCGTTCTTCTCGCTGCACCTGCACGCGCTGAAGCAGAAGCGCACGCTGGAGGTCGCCACCGCCGCCCGCGCCAGCCTCGATCGCTTCCTGCGCCGCGCCTCGCACCACGCCGATGTCGGCGAGCTGCTGCGCGGCAATATCGAGGAGTTCGCCAGCCTGATGCCGTGCGACGGCGTCGGCCTGTGGCTCGGCGGCCAGTGGACCGCGCATGGCGTCACCCCGCCGGCCTCGGCGATACCGGAGCTGGCGGCGTTCATCGGCACGCAGGCGCAGGGCCGGGTCTGGTCGGTGGATTCGCTGGCCGAAAAGTGGCCGGCCGCCGAGGCGTTCTGGGAATCGGCCGCCGGCGTGCTCGCTTTGCCGCTGTCGCAGTTGCCGCGCGACTACCTGCTGTTCTTCCGCCGCGAGATCGTGCAGACGCTGGCCTGGGCCGGGCGGCCGGAAAAGCACTACGAGACCGGGCCGCATGGCGACCGGCTCACCCCGCGCAAGAGCTTCGCGATCTGGAAGGAGACGGTGCGCCGCCGCGCCAGCCCGTGGACCGACGCCGACCGCGAGATCGCCGAGGCGGCGCGCTCCGCGCTGGTCGAGATCGTGCTGCGCCACAATGAGATCATGGCGGAGGAGCGCGAGCAGGCCGACACCCGCCAGCGCCTGCTCAACGAGGAGCTGAACCACCGGGTGAAGAACATCCTGGCGGTGATCAAGTCGCTGGTCGAGCATTCCGCGCAGGATGGGCGCACCGTCGAGGACTACGTCGCCTCGCTGCGCGGGCGCATCCAGGCGCTGGCGCTGGCCCATGACCAGGTGGTGCGCGGCGCCGGCGGCGGGACGCTGATCGACCTCCTGCGCGCCGAGCTGTCGCCCTATGGCGGCGGCACCGCGCGCACCAGCCTGCGCGGGCCGGCGCTGTGGCTCGACGCGCGCGCCTTCTCGGTGATGGCGCTGGTGCTGCACGAGCTCGCCACCAACGCCGCCAAATACGGCGCGCTGTCGCGGCCGGGCGGCCAGGTCGAGGTGCACTGGAGCGTCGATCCCGGCGGCGACGCCGAGATATTCTGGCGCGAGCGCGGCGGCCCGCCGGTGCGCCGGCCGGGACGCAGCGGCTTCGGCACCGCGCTGATCGAGCGCAGCATTCCCTACGATCTCGGCGGCGACAGCGAGATGCGCTACGAGCCGGAAGGGTTCTCCGCCCGGCTGCGGCTGCCGGCCCGCCACATCGCCACCGGCGATGCCGGCGAGGAGGACGGGGCGGGCGGTCCCAGTGCCGCGTCGACGGAGCCGGTGTCGCTTACCGAAGCCTCGGTGCTGCTGGTCGAGGACCAGATGATCATCGCCATGGACGTCGAGTTCATGATGGGCGAGGCCGGCATCTCCCGCATCACCACCGCCGCCTCGGCGGCCGACGCGCTGCGCAAGCTGACCGGCTACACGCCGGACATCGCGGTGCTGGACGTCAATCTCGGCTCCGGTACCTCGGCACCGGTGGCGGAGGAGCTGAACCGTCGCGGCGTGCCCTTCGTCTTCGCCACCGGCTATGGCGACCGCTCGATGATCCCGGCCGATAGCGGCCATGTCCGCGTGCTCGCCAAGCCCTATGACCGTGACGTGCTGATCGCGGCGCTGCGCGAGCTCTATGGCGTGCGCCCGCTGCCGGCGGCCGGCTGATCCGCCGGCGAGCGTTTTCGCGAGCCTGTTTTCCATAGGGCTTGCCAGCCCCGGCCTGTTTCCATTATGACGAAGCCCAGAGAGCAACCTCGCGAGAGCCGAGCCGTGACGAATTCGTCCGCCCGCTGCACTTCCGCGACCCCGACCGCCAAGCGGTTTGCGGGGAACGCTCTCCTTCTGTCCGGCCTGCTTCTTCTTAGCCGCCCCTGAGGGCCGGCCGGGCTGCGTGCCTGGGCGCTCAGGGGATGACGCCCGCACCGCTTCAGATACCCAGATCCGAGCCGATGAGAGACCCCGAGCGGGGCGCCGGCTGCGTGACAGAAGGAAGAACGCCAATGTCCAACGATATCGCCCACGATCGCGTGGTGATCTTCGACACCACCTTGCGCGATGGCGAGCAGTGCCCCGGCGCCTCGATGACCTTCGAGGAGAAGCTGGACGTCGCCGAGCTGCTCGACACGATGGGCGTCGACGTCATCGAGGCCGGCTTCCCGATCGCCTCCAATGGCGATTTCGAGAGCGTCGCCGAGATCGCGCGGCGCACCGAGCGTGCGGTGGTCGCGGGTCTCGCCCGCGCCATTCCCGGCGACATTGCCCGCGCCGGCGAGGCTGTCCGGCACGCGCGCCGTGGACGCATCCACACTTTCGTCTCCACCTCGCCGATCCATCTGGAACACCAGATGCGCAAGACGCAGGAGCAGGTGATCGACATCATCACCGCGACGGTGACGCAGGCCCGCAACCTCGTCGCCGACGTCGAGTGGTCGGCGATGGACGCCACCCGCACCCCGATCGACTATCTGTCGCGCTGCGTCGAGACGGCGGTGAAGGCCGGCGCCACCACCATCAACCTGCCCGACACCGTCGGCTATGCCACGCCGTCGGAATATGAGGCGATGTTCCGCCAGGTGCGCGCCTATCTGATGGACCGGGTGCCGAACGGCGACAAGATCGTGTTCTCCGCCCATTGCCATGACGACCTCGGCCTGGCGGTCGCCAATTCGCTGGCGGCTTTGGCCGGCGGCGCGCGGCAGATCGAATGCACCATCAACGGCCTCGGCGAGCGCGCCGGCAATGCGGCGCTGGAAGAGATCGTCATGGCGATCCGCACCCGTGCGGACGTGCTGCCCTTCGCCACCGGCATCGAGGCCGGCATGCTGACGCGCGCTTCCAAGATGGTGTCGGCGGTGACCTCGTTCCCGGTGCAGTACAACAAGGCGATCGTCGGCCGGAACGCCTTCGCGCATGAGAGCGGCATCCACCAGGACGGCATGCTGAAGAACAACACTACCTACGAGATCATGACGCCCGAGAGCGTCGGCGTGACCAAGACCTCGCTGGTGATGGGCAAGCATTCCGGCCGCGCCGCCTTCCGCGACAAGCTGAAGGCGCTCGGCTACGAGTTGGGCGAGAACGCGCTGAACGACGCCTTCACCCGCTTCAAGGACCTCGCCGACCGCAAGAAGGTCGTCTACGACGAGGACATCGAGGCGCTGGTCGATCAGGGCATCGCGGTGGCGCATGACCGCATGAAGCTGGTGTCGCTGTCGGTGATCGCCGGCAGCCACGGCCCGCAGCGCTCCACCATGAAGATGGAGGTCGACGGCGTCCGCTTCACCGTCGAGGAAGAGGGCAACGGCCCGGTGGATGCGGTGTTCAACTGCATCAAGGCCATCGTGCCGCATGCGGCGAAGCTGGCGTTGTATCAGGTCCACGCGGTGACCGAGGGCACCGACGCGCAAGCCGAAGTGTCGGTACGGCTGGAGGAGGACGACAAGGCCGTCACCGGCCGCGGTTCGGATCCCGACACGCTGGTCGCCTCGGCGCAGGCCTATATCATCGCGCTCAACAAGCTGCAGGCGAAGCGCCAGAGCCTCAACGCGCAGGCGAGCCCGGCGGCGGAGTGAGCCTCCGGCCTCACCGATAAACGAAACCCCGGCCCGCGAGGGCCGGGGTTTTTGTTTGCGCAGGGTTCCGTTGGGGCGATTGCGCCGCGCGCCGCCGCCTACTGGTCCTGCTTCTGGGGCGGCAGCGGCCTCGGCCGACCACCCCCGCCGCCGTCATTGCCGCCGCCCTGCTGCGGCGGCGGTCCGCGCCGCTGGTCCTGCTGCTGGCGCTGCTGGTCGCCCTGCTGACGCCGCTGC
>NZ_JAJALI010000006.1:0-321134 GCF_020523795.1 Ancylobacter sp. Lp-2 | reverse complement strand
TCCATCTGCTGGCGGCGCTGGTCCTGTTGCTGCTGGCGCTGCTGATCGGCCTGCTGACGGCGTTGGTCCTGCTGCTGGCGCTGCTGGTCGCCCTGCTGACGCCGCTGCTCCATCTGCTGGCGGCGCTGGTCCTGTTGCTGCTGGCGCTGCTGATCGGCCTGCTGACGGCGTTGGTCCTGCTGCTGACGCTGCTGGTCCTGCTGCTGCCGACGTTGCTCCTGCTGTTGGCGTTGCTGATCGGCCTGCTGGCGACGCTGGTCCATCTGCTGACGCTGCTGGTCCTGCTGCTGCCGACGTTGCTCCTGTTGCTGGCGCTGCTGATCGGCCTGCTGGCGGCGTTGGTCCTGCTGCTGGCGCTGCTGGTCAGCCTGCTCCCGCCGCCGCTGCTCCATCTGCTGCCGTTGCTGGTCCTGCTGCTGACGCTGCTGATCGGCCTGCTGACGGCGTTGATCCTGCTGACGGCGCTGGTCCATCTGCTGGCGTTGCTGCTCCTGCTCGACGCGGCGGCGCTCGATGTCCTGCTGCTGATTGGCACGCAGCTGGTCCGGACGCTGGCCGGGCGGCTGGCCGGGGCGAGGCGCCACCGCATCGGGGCGGGCACCCGGCGGCAGGCCGGGCCGGGGCGTGGGCATATCCGGGCGAGCATCGGGGCGGGCGTCGGGACGCGCCCCCGGCGGCATGCCCGGGCGCTGACCGGGAACGGCGTCCGGGCGGGCATTCACCCGCTCCGCCCGGGTGCGCTGCTCGTCGCGGATGCGGTCCATCTGCTGGCGGCGCTGGTCCACCGCCTGCCGGCGTTCGCGCTCCAGTGTGTCGGCGCGCGAATCGGCCTCGCGGCGCAGCTGGCGGATGCGGTCGCCGCGGTCGCGCTCGATGCGGTCGAGGTCGCGGCGGTAGCCGTCCGGGTCGCCATACCGGCGCTCGCGCAGTTCGCGCCGCTGCTCCGGCTCCAGCGCGCCCAGGAGCGCCGCCGAAGGCGCGAACAGGCCGGCCGGGCCGCCCATGTTGCGGTCCTCGCGGACATATTGCCGGATGAGCGGGCGGCGGCCGGGATCGATCTGGCGCTCATAGCGCGGCGGCGGCGCGTAGCGGTCGCCGAAGGCGATGAACGGCGCGAAGATCGCCAGCGTGCCGGCGTTGTAGAACAGCTCGTCCTGGCGATCGACATAGACAACCTCGCGCGAGACCATGCGCTCGCGGATCGGCGGGCCGTAGACATCGGCGCCGAAGCCGCGATTGACGTAGTAGCCGTCATTCCAGCTCGGCTCGTAATAATCGGGCGCCGCCCGCAGATAGCTGCCGATGGCAGGGATCGGCGCGACATAGGGCGAGAGGTCCTCCTCGCCCATGTAGCGGTCCTCGACGAACACCCAGCTTTCCGCCACCGGCGGCGCATAGGCGACGGGGCGGCCGACGGCGTAGCCGGCGCGGTCGGGGGCGATCGGCGCCCAGCCGGTGCGTCCGCCGCCGCGGCGCCAGGTCACCCAGGCCGGCGCCCAGGTGTCGCCGGGCACCCAGAACCAGCCATAGGCCGGGTCATAACCCCAGCGGCCGTAATGATAGGTGGCCCAGCCGAACGGCTCGTAGGATTCCCAGTACCAGCCATAGGCGTCCGTCCACACCCAGCGCCCTTCCTGGTAGGGCCGCCAGCCCGGCCCGACATTGTTGGGCACGAACACGTACTGGTAGTCGGGATGCTGGACCCAGGAGCCGTAGTCGCCGAGCTGGTCGTAGAACACGTTGACGTCGAGGCTGGCGCCTCCCTGTGGCGGCCCGGCCTGCGCCAGCCGCACCGGCGCGTTCTGGGCGGTGGCCGGCAGCGTCGCGGCGGTGGCGAGCAGGCTCGCGGTCAGGCCCATGGCGAGCAGCGGGCGGTTGAGGCGAAGCATGTACGTACCTCGTACTAACGGATGCGAAGTGTAAGTTAACGTCGTTCGTTTGGAAAAGTTGCAGATGGGAAATTGTCAGGAGATCTGTTGGCGGGAGTAGTCTTGTAGGTCGAAGGATAATGTCGAAATCATGACTTCGAACTCCCAGCGAATTTTTACGGTATCCGTGCGATTCCTCTGAGGTTGCTAGGTATCAAATGGGTCGGAAATACGGATCGCCGCGACACCGGGGCTGCGATCTGCTGCGTACTCTCGTCGCGCCCGCCGATGGGACGAGGCCGTGCCGGCGCCCGCTTGAACAGGCTCCGCCATAATGCTGCCCGCCCGGTCGGGAATGGCTGGGGCGGTATCGGAGACCCCTCGAATGGCGCCGCCCGCATGATGGCTGCCCCCACGCTCGCCCCCGTGGCTGCCGCTGTCGATGCTCCGCGCGTCGAGCTTGCCGCGCTGGACGCGCCGTTCCCGCCTTCCGCCCATGCGCGGCGGGGCGTGGCGGCGTTGCGGCTCGTCGGGGCGCTGGCGCTGCATCTGGCGGCGCTGCTGTTGGTGCTGCGGATGACGGTGATGCCGTCGCCGGAGCCGGTGGAGGGGCCGGCGGTGGAGACCGAGGTGATCAGCGCTCGCGATTTCGACCGCCTACGCGGTGTCGCGCCGGCACCTCCCGCGCCCGACATTCCCGCTTCCACGCCTTCCGCTGCCTCGACACCTCCCGCCTCCGAGCCGGTGCCCGCCACGCCGTCGCCCGTCACCCCCGCGAATCGGCCGGACGATATGATCCGCCCGACCCGCATGCTGTCGGAGCAGGCGCTGGCCGATCCGCGCAGCCGGGCGACGCGACGGGCGCTCGCCACGCTGGCGGAGGAGGAGCGCATCGCCCAGCTCTGCGACCTCGAGGCGATGGAGCAGATCCACGCCTGGCAGCCCGGCTACCAGCCCGACCGCCTGGTCGATTACGCCCGCGCCGACACCCGCATGCGCGGCAACAGCCTGGTTGCCGGCGGCGGCGCCTTCCGCAGCCATCTGAAATGGTACGAGGTTTCGTTTTCCTGCGATCTCGACGCCGGGCTGCGCCGGGTGGTCGGCTTCGCCTTCAAGGTCGGCGCGCCGATCCCGCGTCAGGACTGGACGTCGCTCAACCTGCCGGCGGTCCACTGAGCGCCACGCCGCATTCGGCGATGACCCGCCGCCCCAGCTCGGCCATCAGCGCGTCGATCGCCCACCAGTCGGTGCCGAGTGGCTGGCCGTCGAGCGCGGTGGCCGGACGCAGGAAGCGCACGCTGTTGGTGAGGAACACCGCGTCGGCGCCGGCGAGTTCGACCTCGGCGAGCGGGCGCTCCTCCACCACTAGGCCGAGCGCGGGGGCGGTCTCGCAGACGAGCCCGCGCAAAATGCCCGGCAGGCAGCCCTCGGTGAGGGGCGGCGTCGCCAGCCGGTCGCCGGTCACTGCGAACACATTGGCGATGGTGGTGCAGGCGACCCGCCCGCGCGTGTTGAGGATCAGCGCGTCGTCCGCTCCTGCCTCGGCGGCCTGCCGGGCGGCGAGGATGGCGTCGAGATAGCCGAGCGTCTTGAGGTTGGCGGTCGGCGAGAACTCGTTGCGCCGCCCGGCGGCGGTGACGAGGCGCGCCGGCTGGCCGAGCAATGCCGGGCTCCACGGTGCCGTCGTCACCACCAGCGTCGGCTGGCCGACGCTGGCCGGCCACAGGCCGCGCGCGGCGGTCCCGCGCGTCACCGTGGTGCGCAGGATGGCGGGCGCCGGTGTCAGCGCCGCGTCGAGCGCCGCCTCCACCCGCTGGCGTTCGAGAACGATGCCGATGGCGGCGCAGGCGGCGAGCAGCCGCTCGACATGCCCGGCGCGGGCGAACACCACGCCGCCCAGCGCCAGCGCGGTGTCGAACACCCCGTCGCCAAGGGTGAAACCCCGATCCTCGACGCTCACGCAGGATGCATCGGCGGTCGCGCTCACGCGAGATCCATCGCTTGTCGCGCTCACGCGACATGCCCTCCGCGCCAGCCTTCGGTCTGCGGCAGCACCAGCGGGGCGGCGGGCGAGGGCGCGGGCGTCTCGGTCCATCCGGTCGGCGACAGCCGCGTGCCGGGCACCGCATGCGGCGTCCTCACGCGCGCCAGCTTGAGGAAGTTCTCCATCAGCCGGTAGCCATGTTCGGTCAGCACGGATTCCGGGTGGAACTGCACGCCATAGGTCGGGTGCTCGCGATGGGCGAGGCCCATGATCTCGCCATCGGCGCTCCAGGCGGTCGCCTCCAGCGGCCCGGCCGGATCGAGGTCCACCGCCAGCGAATGGTAGCGCCCGGCGGCGAAAGGCGAGGGCAGGCCGGCGAACACGTCGCTGCCGCGATGGGTGACGGCGGAGGGGCGTCCGTGCATCGGCTCCTTCGCCCGCCGCACCCGCCCGCCCAGCGCCTGGGCGATGCACTGATGGCCGAGGCAGATGCCGAGGATCGGCACGGTGCCGGACAATTGCCGGATCGCCTCCAGCGAGACGCCGGCCTCGTTCGGCGCGCAGGGGCCGGGCGAGATGACCAGCGCCTCCGGCTGGCGCGCCGCCAGCGCGGCAGCGCTCACCTCGTCGTTGCGCAGCACCTCTACCTCGGCGCCGAGCTCGACGAGGTAGCGCGCCACGTTGAAGGCGAAGCTGTCATAATTGTCGATGAGGACGATCATGTCATCGCTCCCATGTTGCGGCTCCGCCTCATCGCCCGTCCGGCCGGAAGGCGCGGAACAGGCGCTCGGCCTTGGTCAGGCTCTCGCGATATTCCGCCGCCGGGTCGGAGAGCAGGGTGATGCCGCCGCCCACCCCGAAGCGGGCCTCGCCCTTCTCCAGCGTCACGGTGCGGATGGCGATGTTGAGGTCGGCGGTGCCGTCGAAGCCGAGATAGCCGATGGAGCCGCAATAGACGCCGCGCGGCATGCCCTCCAGCTCGCGGATGATCTCCATGGCGCGGATCTTCGGCGCCCCGGTGATCGAACCGCCGGGGAAGGAGGCGGCGATCAGGTCGAGCCCGTCGCGGCCGGTCTCCAGCGTTCCGGTCACCACCGAGACGAGGTGATGCACATTGGCATAGGTCTCCAGCCCGCACAGTCGCGGCACCTTCACCGTGCCGGGACGGCACACCCGCGAGAGATCGTTGCGCAGCAGGTCGACGATCATCACGTTCTCGGCGCGGTCCTTCTCGCTGGCGACCAGCTCGCGGCCGCGAAAGGCGTCGAGCGTCGGCTCCACCGAGCGCGGCTGCGTGCCCTTGATCGGGCGGGCCTCGACCTCCAGCCCGTCCCCGGCGGCGCGGAGCGCCAGGAAGCGCTCGGGCGAGGAGGAGGCGATGGCGCGTCCCTCGCTGAGGATCAGCGCCGCGAAGGTGGCGGGGTTGGCGGTGCGCAGCCGCTCATAGATGGCGAGCGGGTCGACCTTGCCGAGCCGGGCGCGGAACTGCTGGGTGAAGTTGGCCTGGAAGATGTCGCCGGCGCGGATATAGGCGATCACCTGTGCGACCGCCGCCTCATAGCCGGGGGCGTCGAAATTCGACGTCCAGTCGACCGCCGGCAGCGCGGTGTCGAGCGGCGGCAGCGGGGCTTTCAGCGCCGCGCTCATCTGCGCCATGCGCTCGCGGGCACGGGCGAGCCGCGCCTGCGGCTCGGTCTCGGGCCAGCCGGTGGAGATGAGGTAGGTGCGCCGGCCGACGAGGTCGAAGGCCAGCACGACGTCGTAAAAGCCGAGATCGATCTCCGGACCTTCGCCCGGCTCGGGACGCGGGGTGGGGAAGCGGTCGAACAACCGGCCGGCCTCATAGGCGAAGGTGCCGATGGCGCCGCCCTGGAAGGGGGCGTCGCAGGGCAGGGGCCCCTGGGCGTAGAGCGCCATCCGGCGGCGCAGCGCCTCCATCGGCGCGCCGTCCTCGGGCACGCCGTTCCAATTGGCGATACCGCCCTCGACGCGGAAGCGGCCGAACGGATCGGCCGCCACGAAGGACCACCGTCCCAGCTGCGGATGCGCCATGGCGCTGTCGAGGAAGGCCAGCCCGTCGAACGCCGCCGCCAGCCGCCGGGCGGTGTGCCAGGGTTCGGCGTGGCCGATCGAGACGGCGAGTGGGGGCGGCTCCTGAATCATGGGCGGAATATGGGGCCTTGCCGGCGCAGTTCCTAGCCGCCGCGTGCGGGCTGGCCTATTGGTCGCAAGTGGCGCTCTAATGCATCAGTGGCGTAAACATCTTGAGAATAGGCCCAAAAGCGAGCTTGACGGTGAGGCAGCCGGATGATGGCCTAGCCGGAACAAAAAGGCGCTGCCGGGCAGGGACGGCGCCAGCGACAATAACGCGACCCAATAATCGTTCTGGAGGAACGCCAAGATGACATGGAAGACCGTCGCCGCGGGTTTCGCGGCTCTCGCTCTCGGGCTGATGCCGCTCGCCGGGGCTCAGGCGCAGGACTATCCCAACCGCGCCATTTCGATGATCGTGCCGTTCGCGGCCGGCGGCCCGACCGACACCGTCGCGCGGTTGATCGCCGAATCCATGTCGCGCAGCCTGGGCCAGCAGATCGTGGTGGAGAATGTCGGCGGCGCCGGCGGCACCCGCGGCGCCGGCCAGGTCGCCAAGGCGACGCCGGACGGCTACACGGTCCTGCTGCATCACATTGGCCAGGCCACCTCGGCGACGCTCTACCGCAAGCTGCCCTACAACGTGTTGACCGACTTCGAGGAAGTCGGCCTCGTCACCGACGTGCCGATGACCATGATCGCCAAGTCCTCGCTGGAGCCGAAGGACATCGCCGCCCTGGTCGCCTATGTGAAGGCGAACAAGGACAAGGTGATCTACGGCAATGCCGGCGTCGGCTCCGCCTCGCATCTGTGCGGCATGCTGTTCATGTCGGCGCTCGGCACCCCGATGACCACCGTGCCGTATCAGGGCACGGGCCCGGCGATGAACGACCTCATCGGCGGCCAGATCGACCTGATGTGCGACCAGACCACCAACACCACCGGGCAGATCAAGGCCGGCAAGGTGAAGGCCTATGCCGTCACCACCAAGGAGCGCCTCAAGGCGCTGCCGGACGTCCCCACCATGCAGGAAGGCGGGGTGAAGGACTTCGAGATCGCCGTCTGGCACGGCATGTACGCGCCGAAGGGCACGCCCCCGGCGGTGGTCGCCAAGCTGAACGCGGCGCTGAAGCAGGCACTGCAGGATCCCAAGGTGATCGCCCGCTTCGCCGACCTCGGCACCGAGCCGGTCTCGCAGGACCGCGCCACGCCGGAAGTGCACAAGGCCTTCGTCGCTTCCGAAGTCGCCAAGTGGAAGCCGGTCATCGAGCAGGCCGGCGTCTTCGCCGACTGATCCCGCTTTCCTTAACGTCATTCCCGGCCGTCCATCTTCCCCTGGGGTAGGTGGCCGGACGGGTGTCGCCTCTTTTCTCCGCGAGGTTCCGCATGGGTCGCTTTGTCCGAAGCCCGAAGGACGTCGTCACCGGGTTGTTGCTCATCTTCTTGGGCGCCTGGTTCGCCTGGCTCGGATCCGATCTGCCGATCGGTCGGGCGATCCGGATGGGACCCGGCTACTTCCCGCTCGTCCTGTGCGGGATTCTGGCCGCACTTGGCCTCATCATACTTCTCACCGGTCTCGCTTTCGGCGGTGATGCGGAGGCCGACGAGGACGCCCGGCGGATCGCGATCCCCTGGCAGGGGCTCGCGCTGATCACCCTGTCGGTGGTGGTGTTCGGCCTCGCGGTGCGCCCGCTGGGGCTCGGCCCGGCGATGGGGCTGGCGGTGTTCATCTCCGCGGCGGCGAGCCGGCGATTCTCGCTGCGGAGCGGCGCGCTCATGGCGGCCATCATGGTCGCCTTCGCCTGGGCGGTGTTCATCAAGGGCCTCGGCCTGCCGCTCCCCATGCTCGGCCCGTGGCTCGGCGGCTACTGATCGGAGAGAGTTAAGTCCATGGAAATCTTCGATCATCTGGCGCTGGGCTTCTCGGTCGCCTTCACCTTCCAGAACCTGTTCTACTGCTTCATCGGCGTGCTGCTGGGCACGCTGATCGGCGTCCTGCCGGGGCTCGGCCCGGTGCCGACCATCGCCATGCTGCTGCCGATCACCTTCGGCCTGCCGCCGGTCTCGGCGCTGATCATGCTCGCCGGCATCTATTACGGCGCGCAATATGGCGGCTCGACCACGGCGATCCTGATCAACCTGCCGGGCGAGAGCTCGTCGGTGGTGACTGCCATCGACGGCTACCAGATGGCGCGGCAGGGCAGGGCGGGCGCGGCGCTCGCCACGGCGGCGCTGGGCTCCTTCTTCGCCGGCTCGGTCGCCACCTTCCTGCTCGCCGTCTTCGCCCCGCCGCTCGCCGAAATCGCGCTGAAATTCGGACCACCGGAGTACTTTTCCCTGATGGTTCTAGGGCTTGTCGCCTCGGTGTCGCTGGCCTCCGGCTCAGTGGTGAAGGCTCTGGCGATGGTGGTGCTGGGCATTCTGCTCGGGTTGTCCGGGCAGGATGTCTATACCGGCACGCCGCGTTTCACCTTCGACATCGTGGAACTCGCTGACGGTATCGAGTTCGTGGCGCTGGCCATGGGCCTGTTCGGCCTGGTGGAAATCATCCGCAACCTCGAGGACGAGCACACCCGCACCGTGATGGTGCAGAAGGTGCAGGGCCTGATGCTGTCGAAGGAGGACTTCAAGCGCATCATCGCCCCGGTGCTGCGCGGCACGATCCTCGGCTCCTTCCTCGGCATCTTGCCGGGCGGCGGCGCGATGCTCTCCTCCTTCGCTTCCTATTCGGTGGAGAAACGGGTTTCCAAGTACCCGCAGCAGTTCGGCAAGGGCGCGATCGAGGGCGTCGCCGGGCCGGAGAGCGCCAACAATGCCGGCGCGCAGACCTCCTTCATTCCCATGCTGACGCTGGGTATCCCGTCCAACCCGGTGATGGCGCTGATGATCGGCGCGCTGATCATCCAGGGCATCGTGCCGGGCCCCAATGTGGTGAACGAGCAGCCGAATCTGTTCTGGGGCATCATCGCCTCCATGTGGATCGGCAATTTCATGCTGGTGGTGCTGAACCTGCCGCTGATCGGCATATGGGTGCGGCTGCTCACCGTGCCGTACCACATCCTGTTCCCGCTGATCATCGGCTTCTGCTGCATCGGCGTCTACAGCGTGAACAACAACGTCTACGACGTCTACGCCATGGCCGCCTTCGGCGTGTTCGGCTACCTGCTGGTCAAGCTGGATTGCGAGCCGGCGCCGCTGCTGCTCGGCTTCATCATCGGACCGATGCTGGAGGAGTATCTGCGCCGCGCCATGCTGATCTCGCGCGGCGATCCCAGTGTGTTCGTCACCCGCCCGCTTTCGGCGGTGATGCTGGGCATCGCCGTGCTGGCACTGACGTTGGTGTTGCTGCCATCTGTGCGTAAGAAGCGCGAAGAGGCATTTAAAGAGTAAAAAATTGCCCGGGCCGGTAGACAGGCCCGGGCGGCTTTGGTACATGACCGCCGCTCGCGACGGAAATGCCTTCGCGAAGCACCCCGGTCGGGCGCATAGCTCAGTTGGTAGAGCAGCTGACTCTTAATCAGCGGGTCCTAGGTTCGAGCCCTAGTGCGCCCACCACTCTCAGAGAGTGGCACTACCCGACCGGTTTGCTGCTCAGCTTGCAAACTATATTATCCTTGGTGCGTCACGGCAGGCTTGGTCGTGGCGAGTTTCGGTCGTTTCGACAGCCGCGGACACGTTTCGTGCGGCGAGTATGCGACGTTGAAAGACGTCGACGCACCTGACAGGAGAAACAGGCCATTCAAAACTCCGGCACCCTCTGCGCCCGCTGCCTGCGCTGCGGACGGCGATCCATCCTCGGCCGTAGCGACCAATTGAACGCGCTTCCCGACAATGCGGAGGCCCAGCGGGCCCAGCTGCGCTGCGACATTTGCGGTGGGCGCCGGATCGAGCTCGTCCACGCGCAGGGGCCGACGGAAGTCGTGGCGTTCATTTCCGGGCGGAGCTGACGGCGAACCAAACACTCTCCTGTGCGTTGTGCTTGCGAGCCGGTTCAGAACAGGAGAGCGGAGATGGCGAAGCCCGACCCCTCGAAGGCGTCCGACGCGGACGGTAAAAAAATGCCTCCTCGTGCTCGCGCGTCGCGTCCGAGGACCGCGCCGGCACGGGCGCCGCGGATGATCGAAGACATCGTCTCCACCCTGCCGGACATGCCGCTGCCTGATGAAGCGGGCCTCGATCCTCCGAGCAGGCGTGCCATGGGGCTGCCGGAACGAAAATATTCGTTCAACGCTTTGATCGCGGTTGGCATCGCCGGTTTTCTCGTCGGTCGTTTGCTGTCACGCTGAACGCCGATCCGTAAGGAATTTCCTGCATGCAAACTCTCACCGTGCGTCACGTCACGCACTACACCTATGCCAACCCGGTGGTGTTCCAGCCGCACCGGCTGATGCTGCGCCCGCGCGACAGCCACGACCTGCGGCTGGTCGGCGCCGAGCTGACGCTGTGGCCGCATGGCAATATCCGCTGGATGCACGACGTGTTCGGCAATTCCGTCGCGGTGGTGGACTTCATCGAGCCGTCCAACGAGCTGAAGATCGAGAGCGTGCTGACCATCGAGCGGTTCGGCCTCGGCGCGCCGATCTTCGAGGTCGAGGAGGGCGCGGCCACCTATCCCTTCGTCTATTCGACCGACGACCGCACCGATCTCGGCCGCATGCTCGAATGCCACTATCCCGATCCCAATGGCGAGCTCGAAGCCTGGGCCAAGGGGTTCATCGCCAGCCGGCCGACCGACACCATGGCGCTGCTGTCGGACATCAATGCCGGCATCCACACCGGCTTCGCCTATCAGGTGCGGCACGAGCAGGGCACCCAGCCGCCGCTGGAGACGCTGCGGCTCGGCTCGGGCTCTTGCCGGGATTTCGCGCTGTTGTTGATCGAGGCGGTGCGCGCGCTGGGCTTCGGCGCACGGTTCGTCACCGGCTATCTCTACGATCCGGCGCTCGATGGCGAGAATGCCGGTATCGTCGGCGCCGGCGCCACCCATGCCTGGGCCGACATCTATCTGCCGGGCGCCGGCTGGATCGAGTTCGACCCGACGAACGGGTCGATTGCCGCCGACAATCTCATCCGGGTGGCGGTGACCCGCGATCCCGCTCAGGCGGTGCCGGTCGCCGGCGGCTTCACCGGCCTGGTGGGCGATTATCTCGGCATGACCGTCGACGTCTCCGTGCGCTCGCCGCAGCCAGAGACCGACATGGCGGAGCCGGTCGCCTCCGAGCTGGCGGAAGGGCAGTCCGAGGCGGTCGCGAGTGCGCCATCGGAAACGGCGGCCGCCTGAGACGGGCACAGGCCGGATCAAACGAAAGGGCCGCCTCTCGGCGGCCCTTTGCTTGCGTTGCTTCGCGTGCCAGCTGATCAGGCGCCGGCAGATTCCAGCGTCGGATAGTCGGTGTAGCCCTTCTCGCCGCCGCCATAGAGGTGGTCGCGGTCGAGCTCGTTGAAGGGCAGGTCCTTCTTCAGCCGTTCCACCGTGTCGGGCGAGGATATGAACACCTTGCCGAAGGCGACGAGATCCGCCTGGCCGGTCGACACCACCTGCTCGGCCATCGCCTTGTCGTAGCCGTTATTGACCATCCAGGTGCGGCTGAAGCGCTTGTGCAGGGCCTCGAAATCGAAGCCGGGCACGATGTCGCGCGGCCCGCCGGTGGCGCCCTCGATCAGGTGCACATAGACCGGCCCAAGCTTCTCCAGCACGTCCACCACATGGGTGAACAGCGCGGCCGGGTCGCTGTCGGTGAGGCCGTTGGCCGGGGTCACCGGGGAGATGCGGATGCCGGTGCGGTCGGCGCCGATCTCGCCGATCACCGCTTCCGTCACTTCCTTGAGGAAGCGGACGCGGTTCTCGATGGAGCCGCCATACTGGTCGGTGCGCTGGTTGGCGCCGTCGCGCAGGAACTGGTCGATGAGATAGCCGTTGGCGGCGTGGATCTCGACGCCATCGAAGCCGGCGGCGATGGCGTTGGCGGCCGTCTTGCGGAAGTCGTCGACGATGCCGGGGATTTCGTGGGTCTCGATCGCGCGTGGCGTGTCGACCTCGGTGAACTGATTGTTCACGAACGTCTTGGTCTCGGCACGGATGGCGGAGGGGGCCAGCGGCGCGGCGCCGCCCGGCTGCAGCGAACGGTGCGAGACGCGCCCGACATGCCAGATCTGCACGAAGATGCGGCCGCCCTTGGCGTGTACCGCCTCGGTGATCGGCTTCCAGCCCTCGATCTGCTCGGGAGTGTAGAGGCCGGGCGTGTCCTGATAACCCTGGGCGGTGTCGGAGACCTGGGTGGCCTCGGTCACGATGAGGCCGGCGCTGGCGCGCTGGGCGTAATACTTCACGGACAAGGGGTTGGGCACATTGCCTGCCACCGCGCGGTTGCGGGTGAGGGGAGCCATGACGATGCGGTTGGCGAGCGTGATGCCGCCGAGGCGATAGGGCTCGAAAAGCGAGGTGGTCATTCGGAAATGTCCTCGAATGGGGAACGTTCCCGTTTCAGATAGATACCGTTGTGCGTCGCACCAGATATCCCGAAGGCACGAGCTTGCGCTACTTTAGTAGGGTATGTGTCATGTTGTGCGTGATAATAACGTGCGTTATATTATGCCACGTAGGTGAGAGATGAGCTGCCAACCCGACTTCGATTTCCTGTCGCTGCTGCACGAGCTGGCGCATCTGATGCGTACCAAGTTCGACCAGCGGGCGCGCGCCTATGACATGACGCGAGCCCAATGGGTGATCCTCGTCAAATTGCAGCGTTCGCCGGGGCTGACGCAGAACGAGCTGGCGCAGCTTGTCGAGGTCGAGCCCATCACCGTCGCCCGGCTGGTGGATCGCCTGCAGGCGCGTGGTTTCGTCGAGCGGCGGCATGATCCGCATGACCGGCGGGTCTGGCGGCTGCATCTGTTGCCCGCCGCAGGTCCGATCATCGGCGAGATCGCCGAGGCCCGCAAACAGATGGTGGCCCAGCTTCTTGGAGCCAATGTGACGCCGGAGGCGGTTGCCGAGATGGAAGCCACCCTCGGCCTGATGAAGGCCAATCTGAACAGTGAAAGCCGTGCTCCGAACTCGTCGGAACCCGCCGCGTGAGACCGTCCCATGCTTGACCGCACCAAAGATTCCGCTGCCGGCGAGGCTGACGCGAAGCCGGCGCCTCCGGCCGTCACGCCGAGGCGTCGGGGCCGCCTGCGGGCACCGCTGATGCTCGGCGGCATCGCCGTGGTAGCGCTCGGCGCCGGCTATTTCTGGCTCACCGGGGGGCGCTACGTCTCCACCGACGACGCCTATGTGCGGGCCGGCAAGCTGATGGTGTCCACCGACGTGTCCGGCCTCGTCACCGATGTCGACGTCAAGGAAGGCCAGCAGGTCGCGGCCGGCGACGTGCTGTTCCGTGTCGATCCGCGCCAATACGAGATCGCGGTGCACAACGCGCAGGCCAATCTCGACCAGACCCGGCTGACGCTGGAATCGATGAAGGTCGACTACCAGCGCATGGCGAGCGACATCGCCGCCGCCAATGCCACGGTGCAGAACGACCAGGCGATCTTCGACCGCTACGACGTGCTGGTGAAGGACGCCGCCGCGGTGTCGCGTGCGGCGTATGATCAGGCTCGTTTCACGCTGGAGACCGATCGGGCCAAGCACGATTCGATCAAGCAGCAGGCGGCGGTCCTGCTCGCCAAGCTGGGCGGGCATCCCGACCTCGCGGTCGAGCAGCATCCGCTCTACCTCCAGGCCAAGGCGACCCTCGACGAGGCGCAGCGCCAGCTCGACCATGCGGTGGTGCGGGCGCCGTTCGCCGGCACCGTGACCGAGGTCGATAGCCTCCAGCCCGGCCTCTATCTGGTCGCCGCCACCGCGGCGCTCACCAGCCAGGGCGCGGTGGGGTTGATCTCCGCCGACGACATGTGGGTCGAGGCCAACATCAAGGAGACCGACCTCTCCCATCTGAAGCACGGCGACAAGGTCGATGTCAGCATCGACGCCTATCCGGGGCACAACTGGACCGGCGTGATCGACAGCATCGCGCCGGCGAGCGGCGCGGAGTTCTCCGTGCTGCCGGCGCAGAACGCCAGCGGCAACTGGGTGAAGGTGGTGCAGCGCGTGCCGGTGCGCATCCGCGTCGAGCACAAGGCCGACGATCCGGTGCTGCGTGCCGGCATGAGCGCCTTCGTCGCTATCGATACCGGGCATTCGCGCAGCCTGCGCGACATTCTGTGATTTCCCCATCGGCTGCTTCCGCCCCCCAAAGCAGCCGGTCGAGACGGGTGGGGTGCGGCCTTACCGGCCGGTGATCCCGCCCGTCTCATCGCTCCTCCGGCCATTCGCCGGTCCATGAGGCATGGAACATGTCCGTCGCCGCTTCCGCCGCCGCTTCCGCGCGTCCCGTCGGCGCCACCCGCGCGATCATCACCGTCTGCGCGATGACGGCGACGCTGATGCAGGCCCTCGACGGCACCATCGCCAATGTGGCGCTGCCCTATATGCAGGGCTCGCTCTCGGCCACCGCCGACCAGATCACCTGGGTGCTGACCTCCTATATCGTCGCCGCCGCCATCATGACGGCGCCGGTCGGCTGGCTCTCCGCCCGCTTCGGCCGCAAGAGCGTGTTCCTCGCCAGCCTGATCGGCTTCACCATTGCTTCCATGCTGTGCGGCGTGGCGCAGTCGCTGACCCAGATGGTGATCTTCCGCCTGGCGCAGGGCGTGTTCGGCGCGGCACTGGTGCCGCTGTCGCAGGCGACGATGATGGACATCTACCCTGCCCACCAGCGCGGCCAGGCAATGGCGATCTGGGGCATGGGCGTCATGCTCGGCCCGATCCTCGGCCCGACGCTCGGCGGCTGGCTGACCGATGCCTATAATTGGCGCTGGGTGTTCTATGTGAACCTGCCCTTCGGCCTGCTCGCCTTGGCCGGGCTGGTGGTGTTCATGCAGGACGAAGGCCGCAACGATGCGCTGCGCTTCGACTGGACCGGCTTCGGAGTGCTGGCGCTCGGCATCGGCGCCTTGCAGATGATGCTGGATCGCGGCGAGCAGCTCGACTGGTTCGGCTCCACCGAGGTGGTGGTGGAAGCGGTGCTGGCCGGGCTCGGCCTCTATCTCTTCGCCGTGCACATGATGACGCACGAAAAGCCGTTCCTGAGCCCACGGCTGTTTCGCGACCGCAACTTCGCCGCCGGGCTCGTGATCATGTTCGCCATCGGCCTGGTGCTGCTCGCCACCTCGGCGCTGCTCGCGCCTTATCTGCAACGGCTCAGCGGCTATCCGGTGCAGACCGCCGGCCTTTTGATGGCGCCGCGCGGCTTCGGCACCATGGTCGCGATGATGATCGCCGGGCGGCTGGTGTCGCGCTTGGACCCGCGGGTCGTCATGTTCGGCGGCCTCGCCATGATCGCCTGGAGCCTGTGGGACATGACCGGCTGGACGCCGGACATCGACACCCACTCGATGATCATCAACAGCATCGCCCAGGGCGCGGGTCTCGGCTTCGTGTTCACGCCGCTCACCGTCGTCGCCTTCGCCACGCTGACGCCGGAGCTGCGCACTGACGGCACCGCGCTGTTCAGCCTAGTGCGCAATGTCGGCAGCGCCATCGGCGTGTCGATCACCTCGTTCCTGCTGGCGCAGAACACCCAGATCATGCACGCGCAGATCGCCGAGCATGTGACGCCGTTCAATTCCGCGGTGCAGAGCGGCGGCGCCTACCAGTTCTGGAACATCGCCAATCCCTCGACGCTGGCCGCCCTCAACGCCGAGATCACCCGCCAGGCCACCGCCATCGCCTATGTCGACGACTTCAAGCTGATGATGCTGGTGACGCTGCCGACCGCGCTGCTGCTGCTGTTGATGAAGACACCGTCGCGGGCCCCCACGGCCGACAGCCATGTCGAGGTGCTCGACTGATCCCGGGTCGTCTCGCGCGGTCGAGAGTGGCGGTCGGAAGCCGGGATCGGCGCCTTCGACCGGCGCTTTCCACGGGGGCAGTCGTCTCGGCCGCGATGTTGGAATAGCTCCAACGTCAAGGGCTTGGAGCGATTGTTGCCCTCGAGGTCATTTCGGTCTGCCCGGAATATGTTCTAGAAGAGGCTCGCCGGAACCGGGCTGGGCTTCATGATCGACATCGCATCGCGCGTCTACAATCACACCTGGAAGATCGATCCGATCGTCCGCTCCGTGCTCGACACGGACTTCTACAAGCTCCTGATGGCGCAGACGATCTATCGTCGTCATTTCCATACCCGCGTCACCTTCGGCATCATCAACCGCACCCGGCGCGTGCGCATCGCCGACTTCGTCGACGAGAGCGAATTGCGCGAGCAGCTCGACCATGTGCGCACGCTCAGCCTGACGCGCGGCGAATCCACCTGGCTGCGCGGCAACATGTTCTACGGCAAGCGCCAGATGTTCTCGCCGGATTTCATCGCCTGGCTCGAGAGCTTCCGCTTCCCGCCCTATCACCTCGAAAAGCGCGACGGCCAGTTCGAGCTGACCTTCGAAGGGCCGTGGATCGAAACCACGATGTGGGAAGTTCCGGCGCTCGCCATCATCAATGAGCTGCGCTCGCGGGCGGTGCTGCGCGGCCTGGGGCGCTTCGAATTGCAGGTGCTGTACGCCCGCGCCATGACCCGGGTGTGGGAAAAAGTGGAGCGGCTGCGCGCGCTCGAAGGGGTGAACGTCGCCGATTTCGGCACGCGGCGGCGGCACGGCTTCCTGTGGCAGGACTGGTGCGTGCAGGCGATGATCGAGGGGCTCGGCGAGAGCTTCCTCGGCACCTCCAACTGCCTGATCGCGCTCCGGCGCGAGGTGGAAGCGACCGGTACCAACGCGCATGAGTTGCCCATGGTCTACGCCGCGCTGGCCGACACCGACGCGGAGCTCGCCCGGGCGCCCTACCGGGTGTTGCTCGACTGGCAGCAGGATTACGAGGGCAATCTGCGCGTCATGCTGCCCGATACGTTCGGCACCACCGGCTTCCTCGCCGATGCGCCCGACTGGGTAGACCAGTGGACCGGCATCCGCATCGACAGCAAGGAGCCGATCGCCGGGGGCGAGGAAGCCATCGCCTGGTGGCGCGCGCGGGGGCAGGATCCGACGCAGAAGCTGGCGATCTTCTCCGATGGTCTCGACGTCGAGGACATCGTCCGCATCCACCGGCACTTCCATGGCCGCATGAAGCTTGGCTTCGGCTGGGGGACCCTGCTCACCAACGACTTCCGCGGCTTCGTCGCCGATGGCGGGCTCGACCCGATCTCCATCGTCTGCAAGGTGATTTCGGCCGATGGGCGCCCCACCGTGAAACTCTCCGACAACCCGACCAAGGCGATGGGGCCGGCGGAGGAAATCGCCCGCTACAAGCGGGTCTTCCATGTCGCGGAGCAGGCGGAAAGGGAGATCATGGTGTGAGCGGGGCTGAGGATAACTTGCCCGCAGCGGGTATCGAGGTAGCGTTGGCCGCGCAGGCACAGAAAGCTTGGCCAAGAGTTGCCGCAATCCACCTCCATGGTGAAAATTGAGTCGTGTGTCTTTCTTGCATCAAGATACCTTCTGCCGGTACTGTGCCGCCGGCTGAAGAATCGACGCAGGGTGGATGAGTCGGTGCGGGGCACGTGGCCCTGCCGGAAAGAGTTAGGCGTAACGCATGATGGACGGATTTGACCGCGGGTTCCGGCGGAAGGGCGCAATGGCCGCAAATGGCTATAGTGACATTGGTCTTTCCGATTCGCCTCGCTGCTGTCCGTCTCAGGCCTCGGTTCTTCGCGTCCTGCGTCGGTTGAAGGGCTGAAGTCGCCATGACGACCAACGCGCAGGGACGATCCGCTTCAGAGCTTTCCGCTTCGCTGGTACGCGACTATCGCGCCATGATCAGTTCGCTGGAGCAGACGAGGCCCGAAGGGCCGGCGTTGCCGCCCCAGGCCGTAGAGACATCCTCCTCGGAGGCGCCGGGCATGTCTGAACGAAAAATGGCCGAGCCGGTGATTCGGTCGCTGCGAGCAACCCCGGCAAGTTCCGCCCCGGCAGGTTCCGAGACCCGCCCCGCGCCGCTGGGTTTTGCCGAGTTGCGCAGCAAGCTCTCGGCGCTCAGCGATACCCGAAACATCATCTCCTCACGCCGGCCGGCGGATGCCGCGGCGACTGAGGCCGCCGCCGCGTCGCCCGCCGGCTCCGCCGAGGCGGCTGTCGACGCGCAGGCCGCCCGCCGGCGCATGTTCGGCGCTCCCAGTCGTACGGAGAGCGAGCCGGTTACGCGCCGCCGCCGCCCGGCCTCCCGCGAGGCCTTTACCTGGCAGCGCCTCGGCGTGCTGGCGGTCTGCATCGCGGCTCTCGGCGGCGCGGCGATGGCCTTGCAGTCCGTCGTCGGGCGTGACGAGGCCCGGGTGGCGCCGGAAGTGATCGGTAATGCCGCCATTGCCGCGGTCGCGCCCTCGGCCCCCGCGCCGGCCGTTGCCGCACCGACCCGTGTCGCCGTCGTCGAGCCGGCCTCGCCGCCCGCGCCGGTGCTTCGGATGACCGAGGCGGTTACCCCGCCGCCGGTCATGCCTTCGATCTCCGCCCGTACATTGCTGGCGCCGGAGCCGACCGAGCCCGGGCCGGCGGTGCGCGGCCTGACGGCCTTTGCGGCGCCGGAACCCTCGCCGCTTGCCGTCGTCGCGCCGGAAACCGAATTGCCGCGTCGGGCACCGCTGCCGCCGCCGGCACCGCCGCGTCGCGTCGCCGCCCTGGCTCCGGCCGCGGCGGCCCCTGCTGTCGCCGTACAGGCCGATGAGGTCGCCGATGCGGCCGTTTCCTCGGAGACGAGCGGCGCCGCGCCGACCGGCGGGGCGACGATCCGCTCGCCGGTGACCATGCGCACCGCTCCCAACAAGGGCGCGGCGGCGATGCAGACGCTGAAGAGTGGCCAGCAGGTCGAGCTGGTGGCGTGCGGCAGCTGGTGTGAGATCGTCGCCGACGGCAAGCGCGGCTTCATCTACAAGACCTTCCTGAGCCCCGGCGCTCCCAAGGAAGCGGATGCTTCCGGCACCGAATAGCTGCCGCCCGGCGGCCGATTTGCGGTAACACGCTGAAGCAAAGAGTGAAGCGCCGGCCACGGGTCGGCGCCTCGCCAGCCTGACGGGCGCATGTTAGACGGCGCTGGTCACGCTGGCAGTCAAGGAATCCTCGCATGTCGAACAGCCTGAAAGAGGCGCCCCGCACGGTTCGTGTCGGTGTGGTGGGCGTCGGGGTCATGGGCGCGAACCATGCCCGCGTGCTGGCCGACCTGCCGGGAGCCGAACTGGTCGGCATCGCCGATCCCGATGCCGCCCAGGCCGGGAAGGTCGCGGGGCTGCTCGGCTGCGCCGCGGTCGCGGACATCGAGGCGCTCACCGCGCTCGGCGTCGACGCGGTGGTGGTCGCCGCTCCCACGCATCTGCACCACGACGTGGCGCTGGCCGCCATCGGCGCCGGCGCGCATGTACTGGTGGAAAAGCCGATCGCGCCGAGCGTCGCGGAAGGCGAGGCCATCGTCGCCGCCGCCAAGGCGCGCGGCGTCGCGCTGATGGTCGGTCATGTCGAGCGCTTCAATCCGGCCGTCGAGGCGGTGAAGAAGGCGATCGAGGGCGAGGAGATCCTCTCCATCGGCATCACCCGCGTCGGGCCGTTCCCGCCGCGCATGTCGAATGTCGGCGTGGTGATCGATCTCGCGGTGCACGACATCGACCTGATCTGCCATTTCACCGGCTCGGAGATCGCCGAGATCCAGCCGCAGGTGAAGGCGGCGGTCGCCGAGCGCGAGGATATCGCGCTGCTGCAGTTCCGCACCGCCAACGGCGTGCTGGCGCACATCAACACCAACTGGCTGACGCCGTTCAAGGCGCGCACGGTGCATGTCGCCACCCGCAAGAAATACGTCATCGGCGACCTGCTCACCCGGCAGGTGACCGAGTGCTTCGACTACAAGCCGGATGGCAGCTATTCCATGCGCCATTTGCCTGTCGCCTATGCCGAGCCGCTCCGGGTCGAGCTGTCGCGCTTCCTTGCCGCCGTGCGCGGGGAGGCGGCCCCGCCGGTGACCGGCGAGGACGGTGTCGCCAGCATCGCCACCGCCATCCGTTGCCTGGAAGGCCCCGATGCCGCGCGTCCGGCTTCCGTTTCGACCGCGCGCGTCCGCGCCGCCGTCTAGTCCGAGGACAGACATGAACGACCATGTGACCGCCAACGCCGCGCCGCTCCCCTTCATCGATGTCGGCGCGCAGCGCGCCCGGCTCGGCACTCGCATCGACGAGGCGGTGACGCGCGTGCTCAACCACTGCCGGTTCGTCAACGGACCGGAAGTCATCGAGCTGGAGAAGCAGCTGGCGGAGTTCGCCGGCGCCAAGCACGCGATTTCCTGCTCCAGCGGCACCGATGCGCTGGCCATGCTGCTGATGGCCTGGGGCGTCGGGCCGGGCGATGCGGTGTTCTGCCCCTCCTTCACCTTCTGCGCCACCGCCGAGGTGGTGCCGTGGGTCGGGGCGACGCCGGTGTTCGTCGACGTGCTCGCCGACACCTTCAACATGGACCCGGCCAGCCTGGAGGCCGCCATCGCGGTCGCCGAGCGGCAGGGGCTGAAGCCCCGCGTGGTGATCCCGGTGGACCTGTTCGGCCAGCCGGCCGATCTCGACGCCATCCTCGCCATCTCGACGGCGCATGGGCTGAAGGTGCTGTGCGACACCGCGCAGGGTTTTGGCGCCACCTGGAACGGCAAGCGCACCGGCTCGTTCGGCGATGCCACCGCCACCAGCTTCTTCCCGGCCAAGCCGCTCGGCTGCTTCGGCGACGGCGGCGCGATCTTCACCGATGATGACGAGCTCGTGACGGTGCTCAAGAGCGTGCGCGAGCACGGGCAGGGCGTCGACAAATACGAGAACGTCCGCATCGGCATGACCGGCCGGCTCGACACCATCCAGGCGGCGATCCTTTTGGAAAAGCTGGCGATCTTCGAGGACGAGGTCGCCGCCCGCGACCGCGCCGCCAAGCGCTACAACGAGGCGCTGGCCGATGTCTGCATCGTGCCGATGGTGGATCCGCGTGCGACCTCGGTGTGGGCGCAGTACACCATTCGCCTGCCGCACGGCGTGCGCGACGGGCTCGCCGCGACCTTGCAGAAGGAAGGCGTGCCGACGGCGGTGTATTACCGCATCCCGATGCACAAGCAGCCGGCCTATGCGCAGTACCCGGCCGCCGGCAACGGCCTGCCGGTGAGCGAGGCGCTCTCCGGCGAGGTGATCAGCCTGCCGATGCATGCCTATCTCGACGAGGCCTCGCAGGACCGCATCATCGCCGCCGTGCGCCGGGCGCTGGGGAAGTAGGGCAGGGCGCCTGCCTCCGATCTCGATGGACACAATGAAATGCCCGGACCCGCGTCCGGGCATTTTCTTTTGTGGCGGGGCAGGCGGCGCAGGTGCCGGGAGGGGCGGGCGGTGCCGGTACCGGCCGTTCGGCGAAACGGAGTCGCCAGCCATTACGGGCTCTCGTAGACTATGCCGGTGTTATTGCTGGAGCCGCCTTCGATGGCACCGCCCGCCCTGAAGCGCATGTCGCCCGAAGAATTCTATCGCTGGCCCGGCGAGGAGGGCGTGCGCTACGAATTGGTGGACGGTTTTCCACTCAAGGCGATGACCGGGGCGAGCCAGCGACACGATACGATCATGCTGAATGTTCTGGCGACGCTGCGTCGGAAGTTGCGTGGTTCCCCCTGCCACGCGCATACGGCCGATATCGCGGTGGCCACCATGTCCGGCAATATCCGTCGCCCCGACGCGCAGGTCGATTGCGGTACGCGCGCCGACACCGCCTTCGAAGCAACCTCTCCCTGTCTCATCGTCGAAGTGCTGTCGCCTTCGACACGGCACACCGACCTCGTGAACAAGCTCGAGGAATACAAGGCGTTGCCGTCGCTCGCCTATATCCTGCTCGTCGAGCCCGACCTGCCGCGGGCGCTGCTGTGGTGGCGGGCGCCGGGCAGCGCGTGGGAAATCGTCCAGTTCGACGGCCTCGACGGGATCATCGTCCTTTCCGCCATCGGCACCGATCTCGCCATGGCCGAACTCTACGAAGATGTCGCCTTCCCCGATCCGCTGGCGGGCGAGGGCGGGCTCCGTTAGGTTCCCGCGACGCTCAACGACGCCGGACATTCCATGATTCGCAGCATCTTCTCGGTCGGCGGCTGGACGCTGCTGTCCCGGCTTACCGGCTTCGCGCGCGACATCATGATGGCGGCGGTGCTCGGCGCCGGTCCGGTGGCGGACGCCTTCTACATCGCCTTCCGCCTGCCCAACCATTTTCGCGCCATCTTCGCCGAGGGCGCCTTCAACACCGCCTTCATCCCCGCCTATGCGCGGGTGAAGACGCAGGAGGGCGACGCCAAGGCGGCGCGCTTCGCCGATGGCGTGCTCTCGGGCGTGGTGGTGGTGCAACTCGCCTTTCTCGTCTTCGCGCTCATCGCCACGCCGCTGGTGGTGGCGACGCTGGCGCCCGGCCTCGCCGGCGACCCGGAGCGCTTCCAGCTGACGGTCGGCTATACCCGCATCACCTTCCCCTATCTCGGGCTGATCGCGGTGGTGACGCTGGTCGGCGGCGTGCTGAACGCCAATGAGCGCTTCTGGGCGGCGGCGGCGGCCTCGATCCTGCTCAATGTCGCGATGGTTGGCACGCTCAGCGTCGCCGGCTGGTTCCCGACCGCCGGCGACGCGGCGGCCTGGGGTGTGCTGATCTCCGGCTTTCTGCAGGTGGGGCTCTTGGTGTTCGATGCCGAGCGGCACGGGCTGGGGCCGCGATTCGAATGGCCGCGCCTCGATCCCGAAACCCGGCGCTTCCTCGTCGCGCTGGGGCCAGCGATCCTCGGGGCCGCCGGCGTGCAGCTCGCCATCTTCGCCGACACGCTGATCGCCTCCTTCCTGCCGCAGGGGGCGATCGCGGCGCTGTTCTATGCCGACCGCATCAACCAGCTCCCCATCGGGGTGATCGGCATCGCCGCTGGCATCGTGCTGCTGCCGGAGATGTCGCGCCGCCTCGCCGCCGGCGACGAGGAGGGCGCGCGGCACGCGCAGGCACGGGCGGTGGAACTGACCATATTGCTCGCCCTGCCGTTCCTCGCCGCCTGCCTCGTCGTGCCCGAGCAGATCATGCGCGGGCTGTTCCTGCGCGGCGCCTTCACCGGCGAGGCGGCGCGGGCGGCGGCGCAGACGCTGGCGGCCTACACGATCGGCCTCATTCCCTTCGTGGTGCTGCGCGCCTTCATGGCGCCGTTCTATGCCCGCGGCGATACCCGCACGCCGGTGATCGCCACGCTGGGTGCGGCGGCGGTGAACATCGCGCTGAAGGTGTGGCTGATGCACGACTTCGCGCAGGTGGGCCTCGCCTTCGCCACCTCGGTCGGCGGCTGGATCAGCCTCGTCGTGCTGATCGGCTTCGCGCTGCGCCGTGGCTATGGCTGCGGCGATAGGGCGCTGCTCGCGCTGCTGCCGCGTCTCGCCGCGATCGGGCTTGGCGTCGCAGCGGTACTCTACGTCACCACGCGGTTCGGCCAGCCGCTGATCGCCACGCTTCCGGGCCTGCACGACGAGGCGATGCTGGCGCTGTGCGTTGCGGTGGCCGGCGCCGCCTATGTGGTGCTGGTCGGAGTTCTGGTGGGACGGCGACGGCTGAAAATGCTGTTGAAACCGTGACCGGCGAATTCGATAGGATCGATTTTTATTGCTTACGCAGTGCAGCAAAACTGTGGTACCAGCCTAGCCAGAATGCCGGTCGATGAGGGATGGCGGCCCTATCGGACGGCCCGACGTGTTTGTTGCGCGCGTCGGAGATTGCACGTTCCGGAGTCGAACTCATGACGTTTCCTGCGCTTCGCCGCTTTGCCCCCGTTTTCGTCCTCGCCGGCCTCGGGCTCGGCCTCGCCGCCTGCTCGGAGCAGAAGCCGCAGGGGAGCGCGCCGCCGGCGGCGCCGGTGACGGTCGCCAAGCCGCAGGTGAAGCAGATCACCGACTATGACGAATATGTCGGGCGCTTCACCGCGATCGACCTCGTCCAGGTCTTCGCGCGGGTTTCGGGCTATCTCGACAACATCAACTTCACCGACGGCCAGATGGTGAAGAAGGGCGACTTGCTGTTCACCATCGACCGCCGGCCGTATCAGGTGGCGCTCGATCAGGCGAACGCGAACCTGCAGAAGGCGCAGGCCGATGTCGACTTCGCCGCCTCCGACCTGCAGCGCGCGCAGACGCTGATCGAGGACAAGACCTCGACCGCCATCTCCCGGCAGACCTTCGACCAGCGTCAGCAGACCGAGCGTTCGGCCCGTGCCGCGGCGGCGGCGGCGCAGGCGGCGGTTCACGCGGCCCAGCTCGACCTCGAATTCACCGAACTGCGCTCGCCGGTTACCGGGCGCATCGGCGACCGCCGGGCCTCCGTGGGCAATCTGGTGACTGGCGGCACGGGCGGCGTCAACACCAACACGCTGCTCGCGACGATCGTGTCGACCGACCCCATCTATTTCGAGTTCACCTTCGACGAAGCTTCCTACATCCGCTACCAGCAGATGGATAAGATCAGCCGCCAGTACGGCTCGATCACGCCCATTCCGGTGAGCCTCGGCCTCATCAACGAGACCGGCTTCCCACACAAGGGCGAGATGAACTTCGTCGACAACGCCATCAGCGAAAGCACGGGCACGATCCGCGGCCGCGCGGTGTTCGCCAATCCCGATGGCAGCTTCACGCCGGGCATGTTCGGTCGCATCCGCGTGCCCGCCTCGGCGCCGCATGACGCGGTGCTGGTGCCGGACGTCGCCATCGGCACCGAGCAGACCCGCAAGTTCGTCTATGTGATGCAGCCGGGCAGCGAGCCGCAGGTGCCGCAGATCAAATACGTCACCCTCGGCCGTCAGGAAGACGGGCTGCGCGTGATCACCTCGGGCCTCAACAAGGACGATCTCGTGGTGGTCAACGGGCTGGTGCGCATCCGTCCCGGCGCCAAGGTGGTCGGCAAGCCGGAAGAGCCCAAGCCGGCGGCCGCCGCCCCGGCAGGCGAAGGCACCGCCGCCAAGCCCGCCAACTGAGCGCGGGAGCCCCGATCATGAAATTCTCGCACTTCTTCATCGATCGCCCGATCTTCGCCTCGGTGGTTTCCATCGTGGTGATGATCCTCGGCGCGGTCGCCTATATCTCGCTTCCCGTCGCGCAATATCCCGACATCGCCCCGCCGGTGGTGAACGTCACCGGCCAGTTCCCCGGCGCCTCGGCCGAGACGGTGGCCGATACCGTGGTCTCGCCGATCGAGCAGCAGATCAACGGCGTGGAGGGGATGCTCTACGTCTCCTCCAACTCCACCGCCGATGGCCGCTTCTCCATCGCGGTGACCTTCGACATCGGCACCGACCTCGATATCGCGCAGGTGCAGGTGCAGAACCGCGTCGCGGTCGCCACGCCGCGCCTGCCGCAGGAAGTGCAGCAGATCGGCGTCACCGTCGCCAAGTCCTCGCCGGACATCCTGATGGTGGTGAGCCTGTTCTCGCCGGATGACTCGCGCGACAGCCTATTCATCTCCAACTACGCCAACCTGCAGATCAAGGACCAGCTACAGCGCGTGCCGGGCGTCGGCTCGATCACCGTGTTCGGCTCGCGCGACTATGCGATGCAGGTCTGGCTCGACCCGCAGAAGCTGCAGGCGCTGGGGCTCGCCCCGACCGACATCACCGCCGCGCTGCAGGCGCAGAACGTGCAGGTCGCTTCCGGCGTGCTGAACGCGCCGCCGGTGGACAAGCAGCTCGCCTTCCAGGTGGCGGTGCGCACGCTCGGCCGCCTGTCGACGCCGGAGGAGTTCGGTAACATCGTGGTCCGCCAGTCCGGCAATGCGGTGGTGCGGCTGCGCGACGTGGCGCGCATCGACATCGAGGGACAGGACAATTCCTCGATCTCCTACTTCGATTCCAAGCCCTCGGTAGCGCTCGGCATCTTCCAGCTGCCCGGCTCCAACGCGCTGTCCACCGGCCAGGCGATCGAGGCGGAAATCAAGCGCATCGCCCAGAGCTTCCCGGCCGGCGTCGCCTATTCGACCGCCTACAACCCGACGCAGTTCATCGCCGAATCGGTGAAGGCGGTGGAACACACCATCTTCGAGGCGATCATCCTGGTCGTCATCGTGGTGGTGCTGTTCCTGCAATCCTGGCGGGCGGCGATCATCCCGATCCTCGCCATTCCCGTGTCGCTGATCGGCACCTTCTTCATCATGAGTCTGTTCGGCTTCTCGCTGAACAATCTGTCGCTGTTCGGCCTCGTGCTGGCCATCGGCATCGTGGTGGACGACGCCATCGTGGTGGTGGAAAGCGTCGAGCATAATATCTCGACGGGACTTTCCCCACGCGACGCCGCCTACAAGACCATGGACGAGGTGGGCGGTGCGCTGGTGGCGATCTCGCTGGTGCTGGCCTCGGTGTTCATTCCCTCGGCCTTCATCACCGGCATTTCCGGCGAGTTCTACCGCCAGTTCGCGCTGACCATCGCGGGCTCGACGCTGATCTCGCTGCTGGTGTCGCTGACGCTGTCGCCGGCGATGTGCGCGCTGCTCCTGAAGTCGCACGATCCCGACTACAAGCCGGCCTGGTACGCCCGGCCGATCACCGGCTTCTTCCACTACTTCAACAAGGGCTTCAACGGTCTGTCGCGCGGCTATGGCTGGCTCACCAGCAAGCTGGTGCGGCTCGCCGTGGTGGTGCTGATCGTCTATGTCGCCGTCCTCGCCGGCGGCCTCGAACTGTTCCGCTCGACGCCGCAGGGCTTCATCCCGGCGCAGGACCGCGGCTACCTGATCGTCGCCTCGCAACTGCCGGGCGGCGCCGCGCTCTCGCGCACCAACGAGGTGATGACGCAGGCGGCGCAGAAGGTGCTGGCGACGCCGGGCGTCGCCCATGTGGTGAACATCGTCGGCTTCTCCGGCGCCACCTTTACCAACGCGCCGAATGCCGGCGCCATGTTTGTCATCCTCGGCCCGGCCGATGAGCGTGCCAAGCATCCCGAGCAGTCGGCGACGGCGATCCAGGGCGCCCTGTTCGGCAAGCTCGCCTCGATACAGGAAGCGTTCATGATCGTTGTGCAGCCGCCGCCGGTGAACGGCATCGGCAATGCCGGCGGCTACCGGATGATGATCGAGGATCGCGGCGGGCGCGGCTACGAGGCGCTGCAGGGTGCGGTCTACGCCATGATGGGCCGGGCCAACCAGACGCCGGGTCTCAAGCAGGTCTACTCGCTGTTCGAGACCTCGACGCCGCAGCTGTTCCTCGACATCGACCGCACCAAGGCGCAACTGCTCGGCATCAACATGGCCGACGCCTTCTCGACGCTGCAGACCTATATCGGCTCGACCTATGTCAACGACTTCAACCTGTTCGGCCGTACCTACCGCGTGCAGGCGCAGGCCGATGCGCCCTTCCGCCTGACGCCGGAAGACCTTTTGAGGCTGCGGGTGAAGAACGCCAGCGGCGAGACGGTGCCGTTCGGCTCCTTCGCGACGGTGCGCGACATTTCCGGCCCCTTCCGCGTGCCGCGCTACAACCTCTATCCGGCGGCCGAGCTCGACGGCGACGTCGCCGGCATCTCGCAGGGCCAGGCGATCCAGCTGATGCAGCAGATCGCCGCCGAGACGCTGCCGGACGGTTTCTCCTATGAGTGGACGACGCTGGCCTTCCAGCAGCAGCGGGCGGGCAACACGGCGATCTTCGCCTTCGGGCTCGGCGTGGTGTTCGTCTTCCTGGTGCTGGCGGCACAATATGAAAGCCTGACACTACCACTGGCGGTCATCCTCATCGTGCCGATGTGTCTGATCGCGGCGGTGACGGGCATTCTGCTGCGCGGCCAGGACAACAACATCCTGAGCCAGGTGGGCTTCATCGTGCTGATCGGTCTCGCGGCGAAGAACGCGATCCTGATCGTGGAGTTCGCCAAGCAGCTGGAAGACCAGGGCTCGAACCGCTTCGAGGCGGCGACCCAGGCGGCTCAGCTGCGCTTGCGCCCGATCATCATGACCTCGCTGGCCTTCATCCTCGGCGTGGTGCCGCTGGTGATCGCCACCGGCGCCGGCTCGGAACTGCGCCAGGCGCTGGGCACGGCGGTGTTCTCCGGCATGATCGGCGTGACCTTCTTCGGCCTGCTGTTCACCCCGACCTTCTATGTGGTGTGCCGCTGGCTGGCGAGCTTCGGCGAGAAGCGCCGGGCCCGGAAGAATGAGGAAAAGGCCGTGGCGAGCGGCGCCCACTAGGCCGCACGCCCCCCAAGAGAAAAGGCCCCGCTGCCGATGGCAGCGGGGCCTTTTTCATGTGGCGGCTGGCCGGCTGGCCGGTGCGGCTCAGTCCAGCACGGCGGCCTTCAGCAGGCAGACCATGGTGGCGTGCGCCGTCTGGGTGCCGGTGTTGCGGATGACGTGGCGGCGGTCGCAGCGATAGCGCAGCGTCTCGCCGGCGCGGGCGAGCTCGGTAGTGTCGGCGCATTCCACCTCCAGCTCGCCGGACAGCACCGACAGGCATTCGATGGAGCCGCGCTGGTGGCCGTCCGACACCAACTCGCCGCCGGGCTCGGCGACGAAGTCGAACCATTGCAGCCATTCCACCGTCTTGATCCAGCCGGTGATGGTGAGGCGGCACTTGCCGTCCTCGGAGACGAGGATCGGCGTGTCGGCACGGGTGAGGTGCTCGACGAAGGGCTCGTCATCGGTGGCGGCGAGGAAGCGCTCGATGGAGACGTCCAGCGCCTGCGACAGCCGCCAGACGGTGGCGAGCGTCGGGTTGGTCTCGTTGCGCTCGATCTGGCTGATGATCGACTTCGCCACGCCCGACTGCTCGGAAAGTTCGGAAAGCGACAAATTGTAGGTCTTGCGCAGCCGCTGGATGGTGCGGCCGAGCTGGCCGGTGATGGCCAGGGCGCCGGCTTCCATGCCGCCACGATCCATGCTGCGCGTGCGGCCGGACATGCTGTCTCCTTCCTCGATGAAGGCGAATTTTAGGGTGCCGCCCCCCATGGGCGCAAGCGCCGGGGCGTCCGGTGCGGCGGCCACGAACAATGTTGTGCTCACCCGATGGTGCAACGACAAGGGTCGTGCGGAATCGTTCCGCCGGCGCTAGATTGCCGGCATGACCGAGCCTCTCCTCCCCAATTTCGACGATGTCGTTTCCGCCGCCGACCGCCTGCACGGCGTGGCGGTGCGTACCCCCCTGCTGAATTCGCCGCGTCTCGACGCGCTCACCGGCGGGCGGGTGTTCCTCAAGGCCGAGCCGTTGCAGCGCACCGGCTCGTTCAAGTTCCGTGGCGCCTATAACCGCATCTCCCGCCTGCCGGAGAGCCAGAAGATCGGCGGCGTGGTCGCCTGCTCCTCCGGCAACCACGCGCAGGGCGTGGCGGCGGCGGCGACGCTGATGGGCATGCCCTCGGTGATCGTGATGCCGAAGGACGCGCCGGCGATGAAGAAGGCGCGCACCATCGCCTTCGGCGCCGAGGTGGTGGAGTACGACCGTGAGACCGAGGATCGCGATGCCATCGCCAACGCCATCGCCGCCAAGCGCGGCGCGGTGTTTGTGCCGCCCTATGACGATTTCTACATCATCGCCGGGCAGGGCACGGTGGGGCTTGAGATCGTGCGCGACCTGTCGGGGCGCGACCTCGCGCCGGATGTGGTGATCTCCAACGCGTCGGGCGGCGGGCTGGTGTCCGGCATCGCGCTGGCGGTGAAGGAGATGTTCCCCGATGCGCGGGTGCTGACCGCCGAGCCGGCCGGCTTCGACGATCATGCGCGCTCGTTCCGCTCCGGCGGGCGCGAGCGCAACAACCGCGTCTCCGGCTCGATCTGCGACGCGCTGCTGGCGTCGACGCCGGGGCAGCTGACCTTCCAGATCTCCTCGCAGCTGGCGGGCGAGGGCGTCTCCGCCACCGACGAGGAGGTGATGCGCGCGGTCGCCTTCGCCTTCGAGGAGCTGAAGCTGGTGGTGGAACCGGGCGGAGCGGTGGCGCTGGCCGCGGTGCTGGCCGGCAAGCTCGACCTCACCGGCAAGGTGGCGGCGGTGGTGCTGTCCGGCGGCAATGTCGATGCTGCCATGTTCGAGCGCTGCCTCGACTTCGCGGCGGGTCAGCGGGCCTGAGCGGCACGCAAGGCGGACCGACGGGAGGCCTCACAGGGTGCGTCGATTTCGATGGCTGGTCTCTAGAGCCACCTCATCCCGAGGTGCGAGCGATACCGAGTTTCGAAGGAGGCTCGGTAAAGCGCCACTGACGACCATCCTTCGAGGACCGCCTGACGGCGGGCACCTCAGGATGAGGGCGTTCTGTTGGGATGAGGACTCTCGGCGAGGCTCCGGAAGCAAAACCGGGCGAGGAAGACCCAACGAACCAGCCGATCAGCCGGCGAGCGCGCGGGCGCGTTCGGCGCTGGTCTGCGCCTGTTCGACATTGTCGAGGAACTGCCTTGTGCAGGCGCGCCAGCTGTGGCGCAGCGCGAAGGCGCGCGGCGCGTCGCGGCCGATCTCAAGCGCGGCGAGGGCGGCGCGGCGCAGATCGTGGTCGAGCACGCCGACCGGCGCATCGGCCGGTGCCGAGCCGATGACGTCCAGCGGGCCGGCGACCGGGAAGGCGGCGACCGGCAGGCCGCTGGCGAGGGCTTCCAGGAGTACGATGCCGAAGGTGTCGGTTAGGCTCGGGAACATGAAGACGTCCGCCGCCGCATAGGCGCGGGCGAGCGCCTCGCCCTCGCGCAGGCCGAGGAAGCGGGCCTCGGGATGCTTCGCCTGCAATTCGGCGCGGGCCGGGCCGTCGCCGACCACCAGCTTGCTGCCGGGCAGGTCGAGGTCGAGGAAGGCGCCGATGTTCTTCTCCACCGCCACCCGGCCGACATAGAGGAAGATCGGGCGGGGCAGGTCGAGCAGCGGGTCGATGAGCCGGTCGGCGGCGCGCTCGGCCTCGTCGCGCGGGCGGAACAATTCGGAGTCGACACCGCGCGACCAGTGCATCAGCCGCAGGAAGCCGCGCTTCTTCAATTCCGCCTCGATGGTGGCGGTGGCGACCATGATGCCGGCGCCGGCATTGTGGAAGCGCCGCAGCCAGGCATAGGACAGCGCGCGCGGCACCGGGGCGCGGGCTGCGAGATATTCCGGGAACCGGGTGTGGTAGCTGGTGGTGAATACCTGGCCGCGCGACAGGCAGACGCGGCGGGCCAGCACGCCGATCGGCCCCTCGGTGGCGATGTGCACGAAATCGGCGCCGATGTCGTCCATGCGCCGGGCCACCATGGCGCGGGTGGCGAGCGCCAGCCGCACCTCGGGATAGGTCGGCATCGGCACGGTGCGGAAATCCTGCGGCGTCAGGAAGGAGACGCGCGCGCCGAAGGCTGAGGCCTCGCGGGCGGTGTGCTCGAGCGAGCGAACCACGCCGTTCACCTGCGGCGCCCAGGCATCGGAGGCGATGAGGATGTGCATCAGGCGGCGACTTTCGGAGCGGGGAGCGCAAGCGGCACATCGATCCCTTCGCGGGAGCGGCGGGCCCAGTCTATCATCTCGAAGCGCCCGTCGGGATGTTCGACGATGGCGGTGCAACTCTCCACCCAGTCGCCGCAATTCAGATAGTCGACGCCGAAGCGGTCATGCATCACCGCGTGGTGGATGTGGCCGCAGATGACGCCGTCCACCTTGTGCCGGCGCGCCTCGTTGGCCACCGCTTCCTCGAAGCGGCCGATGAAGCTCACCGCGTTCTTCACCTTCAGCTTGGCCCACTGGCTGAGCGACCAGTAGGGGAAGCCGAGCTTGCGGCGGATCCAGTTGAGGTAGGTGTTGACGCCGAGCGCGGCGGTGTAGGCGCCGTCGCCGAGGAAGGCGAGCCACTTGGCATGACGCACCACGACGTCGAACACGTCGCCATGGATGACGAGGAAGCGCCGACCGTCGGCCGCCTCGTGGATGGCCGTCTCCACCACTTCGATGCCGCCGAAATGGCTGCCGTAATAGTCGCGGAGGAACTCGTCGTGATTGCCCGGCAGATAGACGATGCGCGCGCCCTTGCGGCCCTTGCGCAGCAGCTTCTGCACCACGTCGTTATGCGCCTGCGGCCAGTACCAGCCCGAGCGCAGCCGCCAGCCATCGACGATGTCGCCGACGAGATAGATGGTGTCGGCCTCGTGCCAGCGCAGGAAATCCAGCAGCATGTCCGCCTGGCAGCCCTTGGTGCCGAGATGGACATCCGACAGGAAGATCGAGCGGTAGTGCCGCGCGTCGGGTGCGTCATTCACCGCGAGGGACCTCCCCGTCAACGCGCCACGGCAGAACGGTCCGGCGCTTCCATAGGGTCATGGCGGCAGATAGCCCGACTCGGATCACGCTTTTATGACAGTTATGCCGCAGTGCGGAATCAGGCGAACAGCGTGACGACGCTCAGCGCTACCAGTGCGCCCATGACGATGTTGAGGATGCGATGCTGGCGCGGAGTGGAGAGCAGGCGGCCGATCAGCACGCCGAAGCCGGCCCAGACCGCGAGGCAGGGCAGGCTGAGCAGGCCGAGCACCCCGGCGATCAGCAGTACCTCGCCGATGAGATCGCCGCCCGGCGTGGTGAAGGCCGGGATGACGCTGAGCGCGAAGGCCCAGGCCTTGGGATTCACCCACTGGAACAGTGCCGATTGCAGGAGGGTCGGCGGCCGCTCGATGGCGGTGGCGCCCATGCCGCCGGCTGCGCTGGCGATCTTCCAGGCGAGGAACAGCAGATAGGCGCCGCCGACCAGCTTCAACAGCCAGTGCAACTGCGGCACGGCGACGAACAGCCCGCCGAGCCCCAGCCCGACCGCCACCACCATGATGGCGAAGCCGATGGCGACGCCGAAGATCTGCGGCAGGGTGCGGCGGAAGCCGAAGGCGGCGCCGGTGCCAGCGGAGATCATGTTGTTCGGGCCGGGCGTGATGCCGCCAGCGAGGCCGAACAGGATGAGCGAGAGGATCGGCACGTTCACAAGGATCACCGCCTGCACGTCGCCCGGTGGCGGGCGTCGCCAGAGCTAGTGGCGCGGAGGCCGCGCCGCAACCCGGAATCGACGTGTGAATCGACATGACGACGCGGGTTGCCTCGCACCGGCGGCGGGACGATGATCCGCGCCCGCCCGATCAATATGAGGATGACGGAATGAGACTGGTGCGTTTCGGCGCTCCCGGAGAGGAGAAGCCCGGCCTGCTCGACGCCAACGACGTGGTGCGCACCTGAGCGGGATCGTAGCGGATATTGGCGGGGCGGCCCTGTCCCCCGAGGGGCTGGCGCAGCTGCGCGCGATCGAGCCGGCCTCGCTGCCGGCGGCGGCGCCCGGTGTGCGGCTCGGCGCCTGCGTGGCGTGTCCCGGCCATTTCGTGGCGGTCGGGCTCAACTATGCCGACCATGCCGAGGAATCCGGCATGGCTATCCCGTCCGAGCCGGTGCTGTTCTCCAAGGCGCCGAACTGCATCGTCGGGCCGAATGACGACGTGATCCAGCCCAAGGGCTCGACCAAGCTCGACTGGGAAGTGGAGCTCGGCATCGTCATCGGCACGCGCGCCCGCTATGTCGAGGAGAAGGACGCGCGGGCGCATATCGCCGGCTTCTGCCTCGCCAACGACGTCTCCGAGCGCGCCTTCCAGATCGAGCGCGGCGGCCAGTGGATCAAGGGCAAGAGCTGCGAGACCTTCGGGCCGCTCGGGCCGTTCCTCGCGACGCCGGACGAGATCGACGACGTCGGCAAGCTCGCCATGTGGTGCGACGTGAACGGCGAGCGACGCCAGCGCGGCTCCACCGCCACGATGATCTTCAGCGTCGACTTCCTGGTGTCCTATATCAGCCAGTTCATGGTGCTCGACGTCGGCGACGTGATCATCACCGGTACGCCGCCGGGCGTCGGGCTCGGCATGAAGCCGCCGCTCTATCTGAAGGCGGGCGACGTGATGACCCTCGGCATCGAGGGGCTGGGCGAGCAGCGCCAGAAGGTCGTGCCCTTCGAGGGATGAGGCGGCCAGCCGGGCGCGGGGCGCCCGGCCACTTCGCGATATCGGGCGGCCTTGCGCCGTCCGGTCGCCGTCAATGCGCGCAGAGCAGCGGCAGCGGCGGATTGGCGATCAGCGAGGCGGTGACGCCGCCCAGCACCAGCTCGGTCAGGCGCGCCCGGCTATAGGCGCCCATCACCAGGAGGTCGGCGCCGAAGGCCGCGCTTTCCGTCGTGATCGCCTTGGTCGGGTCGCCTTCCACATGCTTGTGCTCGGCATTGACGCCGTGCGCCTTGAGGAAGCCGGTGAGCTGCGCGCCGCTCTCCGGGGGCGCCCCGCCATCCTCGCTGACCGTCAGCACCAGCACCTGGTCGGCGGACTTCAGCAGCGGCAAGGCGAGGCGCACCGCGTGGCCGGCCTCGCGCGAGGACTTCCACGCCACCACCACGCGGCCGATGCGGGCCGGCACCTTCTTGGCGGTGGGCACCACCAGCACGGGGCCGGAAGAGGTGAGGGCGAGATGCTCGGGCAGGATGGCGGCGAGCTCGTCGTCGCTGGTGCCGGACACGGTCTCGCTGACCACGGTGACATCGGCGAAATCGGAGGCCTTGCGCAGCTCGGCGGTCACCTCGCCATCCACCACGCTCCAGTCGGCGGCGATACCGGCCGCGGCGATCGCGGCGTCGAAGCGGGCGCGGGTCTCGGCCTCCTTCTCGCGCGCCTCACGCTTCAGCTCGTTCACATAGATCGACAGCGCGCGCCCCACGCGCGGCACGCCGGCCGGATACAGCGTGTAGAGCGCCACCAGCCGGGCGCCGGACTGTTTGGCCAGCGCCACGGCGCAGGCGAGCCGGTCGTCGAAGCCGCTGTCGGGGGCGGCATGGAGGAGAACGGTGCGTACGGACATGATTCCACTTTCTTTTGGTCGGCGTTTCCCATGGGGAGGCGCGATAACGCTACGTCACGTCCTCGACTGGAAATATTAGGTAAATCACGGCCGGTGGAAACCTGTTTTGCTGTAGCCGGCTACGGGTAGTGCCGGATCTCCGGCGATCACGAGCGCGCGATGCACCTTGTATTGCGTTGCAGCAGATTGGAGCGCCACTAATCTGGCGCGCGCCGGGATACCCATTTCGCCCGGTTTTGCAGGGAGCGCATTCATGATGAGCCGTAAGGCGGCCTTTGCCGTCGCCGCCGCGATTTCCGTCGTCGCCGCCACCAGTGTCCTCGCCCAGGATCCGATTGCCGAGCGCGAGAAGCTGATGAAGGAGTGGGGGCAGGTGACGCGCCCGGTCGGCGCGATGCTGAAGGGCAGCCAGCCCTTCGACCTCGCCACGGTGCAGACGGCTCTCGACAGCTATGCCAAGCACGCCGCCACCCTGCCGGCGCTGTTCCCCGAGGGCTCGGGCGGTGGCAAGACCGAGGCGCTGCCGGCGGTGTGGACGCAGAACGCCGAGTTCAAGGCGCTGTTCGTCAAGTTCGGCGCCGACGCTACCGCCGCCAAGGCGGCGATCACCGACGAGGCGAGCTTCAAGGCGAATTTCCCCGACGTGGTCCGCACCTGCGGCACCTGCCACCAGACCTTCCGCGCCAAGAGCTGACCGATGAGCCAGGCCGATATGAGCGAGGCCGGGATCGCTCGGGTCGATCTGCGGTCGGGCGCGGATACCGGGCCAGCCACCGTGCTGGCCTGGGACCTGCCGACGCGGCTGGCGAAATGGTCGCTGGCGGCGCTGGTCGGACTCGCCTTCGCCAGCAAATATTACGGCGATGTCGGGCTGGTCTGGCACATGTGGAACGGCCTCGCCATCCTCACCGTGCTGGTGTTCCGGCTGCTGTGGGGACTGGTCGGTGGCAGCACCGCGCGCTTCACCGGCTTCCTGCGCGGGCCGTTCTCGGCTCTCGCCTATCTGCGCGGGCTGGTGACAGGCCGCAAGGTCGCCTATCTCGGCCACAACCCGCTGGGGGGATGGATGACCATCGCCCTTTTGGCGGCGGTGGCGGCGCAGGCGGTGGCAGGGCTCTACACCACCGACGACATCATGGTCGACGGGCCGATGGTGGCGGCGGCGAGCTCGGAGGCGATCTCGCTGGGCTCCAAGCTGCACCAGCAGATCTATCCGATCCTGCTGGGGCTGATCGGCCTGCATGTGGTGGCCAACCTCGCTTACTCGCTGTTCGGCGGCGATAATCTCGTCAAGGCGATGGTGACCGGCCGCAAGCCGACCCGCGCCTATGCCGACCGCGCGGCGGCAACGCCGGGCTCGATCCTGGCGGCGCTGGGCTGCCTCCTGCTGGCGGCGGTAATCGTATTCGGCGGTATCGCGTTGGCAGGCGGAAATCCCTTTCCCTGAACGCATTCCCGCCCTGCGGAAGATCATCTTGCCGCAGGGCGGGACTCATGCTCCATGGCGCGCATGAATGCGCTCAAGGGGATCGCGCTGCAGATCGGCGCGACCTTCGTCTTCACCATCATGGCCGCCATGGTCCGCATCGTCTCGGAACGGATTCCGACCGGTGAGGTGGTGTTCGCGCGTTCGTTCTTCGCGCTGTTTCCGCTGCTGGCGCTGCTCACCCTGCGCAACGAGATCAGCGCGGCGGTGCGCACCGCCAACCCGCTCGGGCATGTGCTGCGCGGCATCATCGGCGTGATCGCCATGAGCCTGTCGTTCTCGGCGCTGGCCTTCCTGCCGCTCGCCGACGCCACGGCCATCGGCTTCACGGCTCCGCTGATCACCGTGGCGCTGGCGGCGGTGATGCTGCGCGAGCGGGTGCAGCTCTATCGCTGGGCGGCGGTCGCGGTCGGCCTCGGCGGCGTGGTGGTGATGCTGTGGCCGCATATGAATGGCGGCTTCGAGACGCGCGAGAGCGCCATCGGCGCCACCTGCGCGCTGGTCGGCGCCTTCTGCACCGCCGGCGCCATGGTGCAGGTGCGGCGCCTGACCGCCAGCGAGACCACGGCGGCGATCGTGTTCTATTTCCAGTCGCTGGCGGCCGTCGCCGGCCTCGCCACCGCCGCCTGGGGCTGGGTGCTGCCGGGCTGGGGCGATGCCGTGCTGCTGGTCGCCATCGGCCTGTTCGGTGGGGTGGGGCAGATTCTGCTCACCGAGAGCTACCGCTTCGCGCCGGCTTCCGTGGTGGCGCCGTTCAACTATTCGGCGATGCTGTGGTCGCTGCTGCTCGGCTTCCTGCTGTTCGGCGAGATGCCGCCGCTGCTGGTGGTGGCCGGAGCGTTGATCGTCATCGGCGCCGGGCTGTTCGTCATCCTGCGCGAGCGCCGGCCGAACCGGGCCCGCGAAGAGGATGCCGCCGCCGGTCCGCCGGGCGGCCCGGCGACTTAAGATAGTTTGCGGGCCGCTGGGCGGTCCGCCTCAGAACGCCTTGAAGGTGATGATGGTGCGGGTGTCCTGGATGCCGGGGATCACCTGCACGCGCTGGTTCACGAAATGGCCGATATCGGTTTCCGTCGGCACGTAGAACTTCACCAGCAGGTCGAAGTCCCCCGCGGTCGAATAGACCTCCGACGCGATCTCGGCGTCGGCGATGGCGTTCGCCACCTCGTAGGAGCGGCCGAGATGACATTTGATCTGCATGAAGAAGGGGACCATGGCGGGATTCCGGTAGCCTGAACGAGTGCCGCCACAGGACCAGAAGGCCACGGCCGGCGCAACCCCCGGAGCACCGACATGCGGCGCGCGACGCGCGGCCGGATGCGGGGCCAGATCCACCGCCACGCGTGCCTTGCGCCGGGCGCGTGCATCGCTTAACTCATTGGCGACGATCGCGTTGGGGTGTCCCGTGGCTGTGCTGCGGGGCTGAGAGGCGAAGCCGGTTCGTGCCGGCGCCAACCCACGAACCTGATCCGGGTCATGCCGGCGGAGGAAACGGGTCGCGCGCAACGGGGCGCCCGCGCCCCGCCACGGACGCGCCCGGCCTTCACCGGCCAGGAGGCGCCGATGAGCGAGCAGACGACCACCGCCGATACCAAGACCGCGATCGCGGTGACCATCGCCGGATCGGATTCCGGCGGCGGCGCCGGAATCCAGGCCGATCTGAAGACCTTCTCCGCGCTCGGCGTCTACGGCGCCAGTGTCATCACCGCCCTGACGGCGCAGAACACGCTCGGCGTGACCGGCATCCACGACGTGCCGCCGGCCTTCATCGCCGCGCAGATGGACTCGGTGTTCTCCGATCTCAAAGTCGATGCGGTGAAGATCGGCATGCTCTCGCGCCCGGAGGCGATCGAGGCGGTGGCGGCCGGGCTCGACCGGCATCGCCTCGCCGCGGTGGTGCTCGATCCGGTGATGATCGCCGCCTCCGGCGACCGGCTGCTGGTGCCCGAGGCGATTGACAGCCTGCGCCGCCAGCTGCTGCCGCGTGCGCTGTTGATCACCCCCAATTTGCCCGAGGCGGCGGCGCTGCTCGACGAGGCGGCGGCGGCCGATATTGCCGCCACGCGCCGCCAGGCGGAGAAGCTGCGCGCGCTCGGCGCCCGCGCGGTGCTGATCAAGGGCGGCCATGGCGAGGGACCGGACAGCGTCGACGTGCTGCTCGACGACGAGGGCTTCATGGAATTGTCGGCCCCGCGCCTCGCCACCCGCAACACGCACGGCACCGGCTGCACGCTGTCCTCCGCCATCGCCGCCGGGCTTGCGCGCGGGCTGGTGCTGCGCCCGGCCGTCGAGGCGGCCAAGGCCTACCTCACCCGCGCCATCGGCGCCGCCGACCGGCTGGAGATCGGGCGCGGCCACGGGCCGGTGCATCATTTCCACGCCTGGTGGGGCGAGGGCGGCAAATAGGCCGTAGCGGCAACTCGGCCGTTCGCAGCGGCGGCGGGCGGTGCTATCGCAGCACCGGTCGCGCATCCCGCGCGAGTCGTTTTCCCGCGCGTCGTGCCGTCCGTGATCGCCCAGCGCCATATCATCGCCAGCGTCTATGTCGGGCTGTTCTTCGGCATCGGCATCTACCTGCCGTTCTTCCCGGTCTGGCTGGCCGGGCGCGGCTATGACGCGGCGTTCATCGCGGTGGCGCTGTCGGTACCGTTGCTGGCGCGGCTGTGCACCCAGCCGCTGGGCGGCCTCGTCGCCGACCGCACCGGGCGGCCACGGCTGACGGTGATCCTGTATTCGCTTGCCTCGGCGCTGTGCTTCCTCGCCGTGCTGGCGGCGCCGGGTCCGTGGACGATGCTGGCGGCGCTCGGCCTCGCCTCGGTGTTCTGGCAGCCGACGCTGCCGGTGCTCGATGCCTATACGGTGGCGCGGCGGCGCGCCATCGGGCTCGACTATGGCCGCACCCGGCTGTGGGGCTCGGTCAGCTTCATTGGCGGCAGCATCGCCGGCGGAGCTGTGCTCGGCGCGTTTCCCGGTGACGGCGTGCTCTGGTTGATCGTGGCGGGGTGCCTCGCCTGTGCCCTGCTGGCGCTGCCGCTGGAGGAGGCGTCGGCGCCGAGCGCCAGAAGCGAGGCCGTCGGCGGGCGCATCCCGGCGGTGCTGCTGGTCGGCCTCGGCGCGGCGGCGCTGGTGCAGGGCTCGCATGGCGTGCTCTACGCCTTCTCCTCGCTGCACTGGCAGGCCAAGGGGCTGAGCGGCGGCGCCATCGGCGCGCTGTGGGCGGTGGGAGTGGCGGCCGAGGTGGCGCTGTTCCATGTCGGCACCCGGCTGACGCGCCGGCTGGGGCCGCCGCTGCTGATCGCGCTGGGCGGGATCTGCGCCGTCATCCGCTTCGCCGCCATGGGGCTCGATCCGCCGGCGGCGCTGCTGCCGCTGTTGCAGACGCTGCATGCCGGCACCTTCGCCTGCACCTATCTCGGCATGGTGGAACTGGTGGCGCGCCACGCGCCGGCCGGCCGCGGCGCCAGCCTGCAGGCGCTGGCGACCTGGGGCGTGACCATCGGCGTGGCGCTGTGCACGCTGGTGGCCGGGCCGCTATGGGGCCGGATCGGCGCGGGCACCTTCTTCCTGTCGGCGGGGCTGGGGGCGGCGGGTGCCGTGCTGGCACTGATCACCCACCGCCTGCGGGAGCGCGAGCCGGGGTGAGCCGGCGGGGGCCGTTCAGCCCCAGAGTTCCGGCTGCGGCGGATGGACGACGCTGCCTTCGTAGCGCAGGGACGGCTCGCGGTCGCGGGCGAGCAGCAGCGGCCCGTCGAGATCGACGATGCGCGCGAGGCCGGCGACCAGCAGGGCCGGTGCCATGGCGAGCGAGGTCGCCACCATGCAGCCGACCATGATGTCGAGCCCGGCGGCGCGGGCCTCCCGTGCCAAAGCGAGCGCCTCGGTCAGCCCGCCGGTCTTGTCGAGCTTGACGTTGATCGCGTCGTAGCGGCCGACCAGCCCGGCGAGGCTGTCGCGGCCATGCACGCTCTCATCGGCGCAGACCGGTACCGGCCGGGCGATCTCGGAGAGCGCGGCGTCGGCGCCGGCCGGCAGCGGCTGCTCGATCAGCGTGACGCCGGCGGCGGCGCAGGCGGCAAAATGCGCTGGCAGGTCCTCGGCGCGCCAGCCTTCATTGGCGTCGACGATCAGTTCGCTCGCGGGCACCGCGGCGCGGATGGCGGCCAGCCGTTCGGCATCGCCGGGCGCGCCGAGCTTGAGCTTGAGCAGCGGCCGGTCGGCGAGGCGGGCGGCTTCCGCCATCGCCTTGGGCGTGTCGAGGCTGATCGTGTAGGCGGTGACGGCCGGGCGCGGTTCCGGCAGGCCGGCGAGCTCGAAGGCCCGGCGGCCGCTCTGCTTGGCCTCGAGATCCCACAGGGCGCAGTCGAGCGCGTTGCGGGCGGCGCCCGGCGGCAGTTTTTCCTGCAGCGCGGCGCGGTCGAGGCCGGCGGCGACGGCGTCGACGAGCGCTTCCAGCGTCGCGACGGTCGCCTCGACGCTTTCGCCATAGCGCGGATAGGGCACACATTCGCCGCGCCCGACATGCGGGCCGTCATGCAACTCGGCCACGACGACGGCCGCCTCGGTCTTGGAGCCGCGGGCGATGGTGAAGCGGCCGGCAATGGGGAAGCGTTCGGCGCGGATGATGAGCTGGGGCATGGACCGATAGGGGAGGTGAACGGGAGGAGACGGGCGCGAATCCGTACGGGGTGAAGCGAGGCGACAAGTGTGCCGGTAAATGTGGCGCCAGGGCGTCACAGGGAAAGCACAGTGATCGGCCGACCAATAGGTGGGCGTATTTTAATACCTCTATTGGGTGGGTGCCGACGCCCGCACCCTCGACAGCGGGACCGCTGCGCGGATAAGAGGTTACATGGGATTCCGAGGCTGCGGTCCGGATTCGCCGTCGCCGTTTTGCTTGCGCCGCGTGGAATGAGGGAGCCGGAATTGGGAGCTGCTGAAGCGCCGCTGCTCGCCACGGCCCGCAACGGGCGTGAGCTGGTGGTCGTCGGGAACGGCCGCTGGGTCGCCACGCAGAGCGCTGCCCTGGAAGGGGCGGTGGACGCGGCGCTGGCCGAGGCCGGGACCGGCGCGACCGAGACGGCGCGGCTCGACCTTTCCGGCGTGCGCCGCGTCGACACGGTCGGCGCGGTGATGGTGGACCGGCTGGTGCGCCGCTTCGGCGAAGCCGGGGCGAAGGTCAGCGTCGTCGGCCTCGAACGCCGCTTCCAGCCGCTGCTGAACGAGATCACGCAAGGCTGCCACGAGGTGCCGCCGCCACGTCACCACCTCAACGCGATCGCCGGCGGCCTCGACGTCATCGGCCGCACGGTGGTGGAGACCGGCAAGGACGCGATGCTGTTCCTCTCCTTCATCGGGGCGGTGACGGCGGCGTTCCTGCGGGTGCTGCTGCGGCCGCAGACCTTCCGCTGGACCTCGATGGTCTTCCATCTGGAGCGTACCGGCCTGCGCGCGGTGCCGATCGTCGCGCTGATGACGTTCCTGATCGGCTGCATCATCGCCCAGCAGGGCATCTTCCATTTCCGCCGCTTCGGCGCGACCACCTATGTGGTCGACATGGTCGGCATCCTCACTTTGCGCGAGCTCGGCGTGCTGATCGTCTCGATCATGGTGGCCGGCCGCTCGGGCAGCGCCTTCACCGCCGAGCTCGGCGCGATGCGGATGCGCGAGGAGGTCGACGCGCTGCGGGTGATGGGCTTCGATCCTAACGAAGTGCTGGTGCTGCCGCGCCTGGTGGCGCTGGTCATCGCGGTGCCGCTGCTCACCTTCATCGGTTCGATGTGCGCGCTGTTCGGCGGCGGGCTGGTGACTTGGCTCTATGGCGGCATCTCGCCGGAGATCTTCATCAACCGGCTGCGCGAGGCGATCTCGCTGAACACCTTCGAGGTCGGGATGATCAAGGCGCCGTTCATGGCGGCGATCATCGGCCTGATCGCCTGCATGGAGGGCATGCGGGTCGGCGGTTCGTCGGAATCGCTGGGTACACACACCACCGCCTCGGTGGTGAAGGCGATCTTCCTGGTGATCGTGGTGGATGGCCTGTTCGCCATGTTCTTCGCCGCGATCGACATGTAGGGGCCGGCGATGCAACTCGATGCCGACCTCAGCCATCCGCAAGCCGAACCGACCGACGAGGCGATCATCCATGTCAGCGACCTGGTGGTCGCGTTCGGCGATCGCAAGATCCTGAAGGGCCTGTCGCTCGACGTGCGGCGCGGCGAGATCCTCGGCTTCGTCGGCGCCTCGGGCGGCGGCAAGTCGGTGCTGACCCGCACCATTCTCGGCCTGGTGCCGAAAGTGTCCGGCACGGTCGAGGTGTTCGGCCAGGACCTCGACGCGCTCGACTTCGAGGGCCGCCGCAAGCTGGAGCAGCGTTGGGGCGTGCTGTTCCAGCAGGGGGCGCTGTTCTCCTCGCTGACGGTGAAGCAGAACATCCAGTTCCCGATGCGCGAATTCCTCACCATGTCGCAGCGGCTGATGGACGAGGTGGCGCTCGCCAAGGTTGAGATGGTGGGGCTGCCGCCCGACGTGCTGGAGAAGATGCCGTCCGAGCTTTCCGGCGGCATGATCAAGCGCGTGGCGCTGGCGAGGGCGCTGGCGCTCGATCCGGAAATCCTGTTTCTCGACGAGCCGACCTCGGGTCTCGACCCGATCGGCGCCGGCGAATTCGACGACCTGATCGCCACGCTGCAGCAGACTTTGGGGCTGACCGTATTCATGGTAACGCACGATCTCGACAGCCTGCACAGCGTCTGCGACCGAATCGCCGCCCTTGCCGATGGCAAGGTGATCGCGGTGGGACCGATCGAGGCGATGCTGAAATCCGATCATCCCTGGGTGCACGCCTATTTCCACGGCAAGCGGGCGCGGGCGGCCGGTATCGGCCCTCAGGACGGCCGCGGCGCCGGCCATGACGAAGGACGGTAGACCGGACGATGGAAACACGTGCCAATTATACGATCATCGGCCTGTTTACCCTTCTGGTCGTCGCGGCGGGCTTCGCCTTCGTCTGGTGGTTCAACGGCTCGGCCTCGCGCGGGCCGCGCACCTTCTACGACGTGGTGTTCAACGGCGCGGTGAGCGGGTTGCAGACCGGCTCCGGCGTCACCTTCAACGGCATCCCGGTCGGCGACGTGACGGGGCTACGGCTGGACGCTCAGGATCCGCGCCGGGTGGTCGCGACCATCGCGGTGCAGCCCTCGACGCCGGTGAAGAGCGACACCCGCGCCCAATTGAACGCGCAGGTGCTGACCGGCCTCGCCTCGGTGGGTCTCGTCGGCGGCCAGCCGAACGCCCAGCCGCTGCGCGAGCCGGAAGAGGGCCAGCTGCCGCGCATCGAGGCCGATGCCAGCGCGATGCAAGATCTGGTGCAGGGCGCCAAGCAGATCATGGGCCGGGTCGACGACGTGGTGCGCCGGGTCGATGACCTCCTGCGCGCCAATGAGGGCAAGATCGGCACGGTGATCGACAATGTCGACAAGTTCACCACCGTGCTCGGCAGCAATGCCGAGAACATTAACGGGCTGATCACCGATGTCGGCGCCGCGGCGCGGCGGATCGACGTGCTGGCGGCCAGTCTCGACAAGACGGTGCAGGCGGTCGACCCGGAGAAGGTGCGCGCGACGGTGAACGACATCAACGCGTTCACCGCGCGTCTCGGCACTATGTCCGACAAGGTCGACAGCATCCTCGACAATGTGAACGGGCTGACCACCGGCAAGGACGGACAGGGCATGTTCACCGAGATCACCGCCGCCGCCGCCGAGGTGCGCAAGCTGGCGGCCAATCTCGATGTGCGGACCGCCGAGCTGACCAAGAACCTCAACCAGTTCACCGGTCCGGGCCTGAGGCAGTACGAGGCGCTGGCCGCCGACGGGCGCCGCACGCTCTCCGAGATCGAACGGGTTTTCCGCAATCTCGAACGCAACCCCCGCCAGTTCATCTTTGGCGGGTCGTCGGTTCCCAGCTACACAGGACGGTAATGATGGCTGGGCGTGAATCAAGAACGGGTGGGGACCTGGGCGTGGGAGTTCTGAACGGACGGCGCCGCCGACTGGGCGGCGTCGCGGCGGCGTTGGCCGTCTCGCTGGCGCTGGGCGGTTGCGCCTCGCTGCTCGGCAGCAAGCCGATCCCGACCTTCGACCTGTCGGCGCCGAGCGGCTTCACCGCGCCGCGCTCGATGCCGGGCGTGCTGGCGGTGAGCACGCCGGCGGCGCTGCAGGTGCTGGACACCCAGCAGATCGTCGTCGAGCCGCGTCCGGGGCAGATCACCTATCTCGGCGACGCGCAGTGGAGCGACCGGCTGCCGGCGCTGCTGCAGGCGCGGCTGATCGAGACCTTCGAGAATGGCGCCGGCGGGCGCTGGGTGGTGCGGGCCGGCGACGGCGTCTCCGCCGATTACCAGCTGCTCACCGACATCCGCTCCTTCGGGCTGCGGACCCATGACGGCGTCGAGGCGGTGGTGGAGATCTCCGCCCGCATCGTCGCAGGCACCAGTGGCCGCATCGTCGCGGCGCGGGTGTTCACCGGCCGCGCACCGGCCGCCGGCACCAGCGGGCCAGAAGCGACACGGGCGCTGGACGAAGCTTCCGACCAGGTGCTGATCGAACTGGTGACCTGGGCCTCCGGCCGCCGCTGAGCAGTCTCGCCGGACGTTTCGGCTGGGGAGGTGCGACGGGCGCGGCCTCCCGGGCTCCCTGCGTGGTGCGGGGATGCCGGGACGAGGCTGATCCTCCGCGGTGATCACGGACCCTTGCGATCCTGCGCGTGATGCCGAGTGCAATCTCCGCGACTGTCTGCCCGTCGAGGCGGGGGGCGTTCTCGACGAGACCCGGATGTCCGGCGGACACCGGATGCGAGCGAATGGCCTCGCCGGCGGCTGGCGGTCGAGCAATGGCCGGGGGCGGAGTGCCGGTGAGCCCGGCGACACGGGTCTGTAGCGTCCGGTTGATTTTCTTTCCCGGCCACCTCGCCAACGGCCGCGATCCGCCGCGCCGGTTTGGTTGCGCCTGGCCACGCTGATCCTGCCTCGTCGGTTTTGCCGCTGGTCGCTTTTCGGCCGGGTGCCCTGGCCCTTGCCTATCCCGACCACATGACGCGTCGGCCGATCGCCACGCGGGGCGACCTTGCCCTTCACCGCCGGAATCATCAGCGACAGGTGTTCAACCCGGTGGAACGGGGTGAGGTCGTCGTCCGCTTCAACCTGCCGGGCGATCGCTGGCGGTTACGATCCCGTACGGCCCCATGACCGCTTCATTGACGTGCGGGGGATGCCGGGTCCATCGCGGCGGCATCGGCCGGTGCCCGGGGCAGGTGGGGCGGAAGAGGGCGGACGAATGGAGCCCGCGGGTCGAGGGCAGGGTCGAGCGCCTCCAACGGATGTTTCCCTCCGACAGGAGGAGGATGTCCCCGAAACGGCAACGGGCGCCGCAAGGGCGCCCGTTCCGATGTTTGCGATGCGCTTGCCGCTCAGTCGAATCGGCCGGCGGCGTGGGCGAGGAGGGTGTACACCTTGCCGGTATCCGAGGTGAGGTAGGTGTTGGTCAGCGCCTGGCCCCGCTCGTCGCGGGAGATCTGCTCGAGCAGCCGCTCGAACTCCAGGATGTAGCGGTCCACCGTGTCGCGGAATTCGAGGTCGCGACGGTACTTGCGCCGGATCTCCTCGAAGGTCTGCTGGCCCTGCATGGTGTAGAGCCGGCGGGTGAACACGTTGCGCTCGCCGCGCTTGTAGCGCTCCCACAACTCCACCGCCGCCTCATGGTCGATCATGCGGGCGATATCGACCGACAGCGAGTCGAGCGATTCGATGGTGTGCTGCACCGGCCGCTCATTGACCGGCTGGCGCGGCCGCGGCTCGGCCGGGCGGGCAGGGGCCGGGGTACGCGGGGCCGGTGCGGACGCCTCGGTGTCGGCGCGGGCCAGCAGCTCGGAGAGCCAGCCGCTCTGCGCATCCGGCGCGGGAGCGGCGGGGCGTGCCACAGGCTGAGCCGGCGCGGGCGTCGGCTTGCGGGCAGGCTGGGCGGCGGCAGGCGCCTGAGGACGGGCTGGAGGCGTCGTCGTCGAGGGACGCGGAGCCGGCTCGTAGCGCGGCGCCTCGGGACGGACGGTCGCCGGACGCGGCGTCTCGGCGCGGATCGGCTCCGGGCGGCGCGGGGGCTCGGCAGGGCGAGCGGCAGCCGGTGCGGGCGCCGGCGCCGGCTGGCGGCCGCGCCCGCCCGTGTCGATGTCGAGCGCCCGGCCATGGCGGGCGACGATGTCGTTGAGCTCGGCGAGCGCCTTGATCTGGTCGCTCACCGTGCGGCGCAGCGTGGCGGCACTCGCCTCGGTCTCCTCCGGCAGCACGAGGATGCCGCGCTTCAGCTCCTCGCGGGTGTTCTCCAGGAGGCCCTGGATATCGTTGGCCGAGCGGCGCAGCTCGTCGGCGGTGCCGGTGAAGCTCTCATGCGCCTTGGCCATCAGTTCACTGACCTCGCCCACCGCCTGCTCATAGGTGTGGTGGAGGTCGGCGAGGGTGCGCTCGCGTTCCGCCTCGACGGTCTTGCGCAGCTTCTCCTGCTGCGTGACGACCGCGTCGGTGGAGGAGGTGGCGCTCTCGACGATGCTGCGGGCTAGCTCGGCGGCTCGGCTCTCGGCACGGGCGAAGGTGTCGTCGAGCGCGCGAGCGTAGTCGGCGAGCGTGCCGTCGATCTCGCCGGTGCGGGCCTTCAGCGTGTCGGCGAGGGTGAGCAGCGCCTCGTGGCGACCGCCGAGGGTCTCGTCCAGCGTGCTGTGCGCCGAGCCGAGGGCGCCGGCGACATCGGTGATGATGCCGGCCTGCTCGGTGAAGGTGCGGCTGAGGGTGGCGACGTCCTGCAGCACGTCGGTCGCGACCGAGCGCAGCTCGCGGATTTGCTCATCCATCCGCCCGGAGGCGAGCTGGCTCGTCTCCTCAAGGTTGGTGACGGTGGAGCGGAAGCTCTCCAGCCGCGCGGAGATCGCGTTCTCGATTTCCACGAGGTTGGAGGTGGAACCGGCGAGCACGTCCTGAAGCTGGACGTTGACGTCGCCGAGCCGGTCGAGCAGGCCGACCATGTCGCCGTGCAGCGCTTCCTTGGTGGCGGCGATCTCCGCCAGCGCGGTGCGGCCGCTCTCCGCGATCGCGTCGACGATGCCGGCGCCGCGCCCGTCGAGGGTGGTGGTGATCTCGTCGCTGAGGCGCGCCAGCTCGGAGGAGGCGAATTCGGCGGTCTGGCGGGCGGCGTCGACGATGGCGCCACCGCGACCGTCGAGATCGCTCACCAGCTGCTCGCTGATGCGGGCGAGTTCAGCGGCGGCGGTTTCCGCCGTCTGGCGGGCGGCATCGACCACAGCGTTGCCACGGCCGTCGAGGGTGCCGGCCAGTTCCTCACCGATGCGGACCAGCTCGGAGGAGGCGAACTCGGCGGCCTGGCGGGCGGCGTCGACGATGGCGTTGCCGCGGCCGTCGAGGGTACCGGTCAGTTCCTCGCCGATGCGGGCGAGCTCGGCGGCGGCGTATTCGGTCGTCTGGCGAGCGGCGCCGACAATGGCCTCGCCGCGTCCGTCGATCGAACCCAAGAAGGCTTCGCTGACGCGGGCGAGCTCGGCCGAGGCATAGTCGGTGGTCTGGCGCGCGGCATCGACGATGGCCTCGCTGCGACCATCCAGCGCCTGCACCAGCTCGTCACTGAGCCGGGCGAGTTCGGTCGCTGCGGCTTCGGCGGTCTGCCGGGCCACCTGGACCATGGCTTCGCCACGTCCGTCGAGCGAGGCGACGAACTCGTCGCTGACGCGGGACAGCTCGGAGGTCGCGGTCTCGGCGGTCTGGCGGGCCGCGCTGACCATGGCCTCGCCACGCCCGTCGAGCGAGGCGACGAATTCGTCGCTGACGCGGGACAGCTCGGAGGTCGCAGCCTCGGCGGTCTGGCGGGCCGCGCTGACCATGGCCTCGCCGCGTCCGTCCAGCGAGACGGCGAAGTCCTCGCCGACACGGGCAAGCTCGGCGGCGGCGAATTCGGCGGTCTGGCGGGCGGTGTCGACGATGGTGCCGCCACGCTCGTCGAGCTCGCGCACGAACTGCTCGGTGAGGCGCAGGAATTCGGCGGAGGTGACGTCGCTCGACTGGCGCAGCACGTCCACCAACTGGGCGCTGCGACCATCGATATCGCTCACCAGGCTGGCGGAGTTGCGGGCGAGCTCGTCGGTCAGCTGGCCGCCAGCCTGCTGCAGGGCGGCGACGACTTCGCCGCTCTGGTTGCGCAGGTTGGAAATCAGGTCGTCGCCGACCCGCGCCATGTCGCCGGCTGCACCGGCGGTCGAGCGCTGGAAGGCGTCGAGCAGGCCGATGGTGCGGGCTTCCACCGCACTGAGCACTTCGTCGCTGACGCGGATGAGTTGGTCGGAGCGGTCGCTGGTGGCCACCTCGAAGGCGGAAACAATGACGCCCGAGCGCGATTCCAGCGTCTGCAGCAGCTCTTCGCTGGCCCGCAATATTTCTTCCACCGCCCCGGTACGGGTGCGGTCGAGAGCCTGTGCCAGCGTGTCGCGGTGGTCGTCGATGGCCGCGAGCATCTCGTTCGAGGTGCGACCGATCTCGCTGGTGATGCCGACCGTGCGGTCTTCCAGCGCCGCGAGCAGGCCGTTGCCGCGCTCGTCGAGCAGGCGGCCGATCTCCTCGGTGCGGGTGTCGAACAGCGAGGCGACATCGCCGGCGCGGTCGGCCAAGGTGCGGCTGACATTGTCGATGAGGGCGGTGAGGTTCTGCTCGATGTCGCTCGCCTCGCCGCGCAGCTGGCCGGAAACGGCGCCGATGCGCTGGCCGAGCAGGTCGGCCATGGCCGCACCCCGCACCTCGACCGAGGTGGCGACGCTTTCCAGCCGCCCGACGATGGTCTCCTCGAAACGGTTGACGCGGACGTCGAGCACTTCGGCGATGTCGCGCGAGTGGCCGGCAAGCGTACGGTCGACGAGCTCGATCCGCTGGCCGATCTCTTCGGTGACGCCGCGGGTCCGCTCCTCGAAGAAGCCGTTCAGTACCGCCAGCGACTGGTTCATGGCGTCATTAGCGGAGTTCGCGCCGTCGGTGAGGGTACGCGCCGCCGAGTCCAGGCGCTCGGTGAGCGCGTCGGTGACCTGGCGCGCGCGGTCGGCGAAGAAGCCGTCCAGCGTGCCCAGCGACTTGTCCATCGCCTCGGTGGCGAGCTGGGCGCCGTCGGCCAGGGTCTTGGCGAATTCCACCGTGCGGCCCGACAGCGTGTCGTTCAGCCCCTCGAGGCCACGGTCGAGCACGCCTTCGATGTTGGCGAGGCGCTGGTCGAGAGCGGTGGTGACCTGCTCGGTCTTGGCGGAGACCTGATCGTCGAAGCCGGTGAGGTTGGCGTCCATCGCCCGGGAGATGGTTTCGACCCGTTCGGTGATCCGCTCGACGATGTCGGAGCCGTGCGTCTGCAGGACGGTGTCGAAATCGCGCAGGCCGTCGGTGATCTGGCGGCCGAGCAGGGCGGTATCGGAGCCGATACGGTCGGCGAGCTCGTTGCCGCGGACCGAGAGGGTCTCTTCGATAGCCTTGATACGCGAGGTGAGCAGATCGCGGACCTCGTCGCTGTGCGAGGCGAGCGAGGAGATGGCGGCTTCGGTGTTCTCGCGGAACTGCCGGTCGGCGGTCTCGCTGCGCTGGGCGATGGTCTGGGACACTTCGGTCCCGACCAAAGAGAGCTGCTGGCTCATCGCGCCGCCGCGCTGGGCGAGATCCTGGCCGAACTGCTCGACGGAAGCCGCCAGCGTGTCGTGCACGCCGGCGCTGGCGAGGGTGATCTGATGGACGACCCGCTCGCCGGTTTCGCCGAGCAAACGCTCGAGGTCGCCACCGCGCACCGCGATGGTGTCGTAGATGCGATTGCTGGTGTCGGCGATGCGGTCGGCGAGGTCGTCGCCGCGCACGGTGATGGTGTCGGCGACGCGCGAGCCGGTCTCTTCCAGCTTGCGCACCACTTCGCCACCGCGCACCGACAGGTCGAGTACCAGCGAGTCGCCGGTGCTCTTCAGCGTCTGATTGACCTCGCTGGCACGCACCGCAATCTCGTCGGCAAGGCGGGTGCCGGTGCCGACCAGCGCATCGCTGATGTCGTTGGAGCGGGTGGTCAGGGTCTCGGTGAGGTTGAGCGTGGTGGCGGTGAGCTTGGCGCCCATCTCGTCGGTGCGGCTGGTCACCACGTCAGCGAGTTCGCTGGCGGTGCGCATCAGCCGGTCGCCGATCTCGTCGGTGCGGCTCGTCAGGGTGGTGGCAAGCTCGCCGGTGATGCCGGACAGGCGGGTGCTGATCTCGTCGGTCTGGATGGAGAGGGTCGAAATCAGCTTGTCGCTGGCGGTGGACAGGTTGGAGTTGACGTCGGCACCGGTGGACTGGAGGCGATCGATCAGGTCGCCGCCCTTGTCGGACAGGGCGTCGATGATGGTATCGCCGACGCGGCCAAGCGCCAGGGTGATGTTCTCGCCCTTGTCGGACAGGGTGGCGGTGACGCGGTCGGCGGCCTCGGAGACGGTGGTGTTGATGCGCTCGCTGACCCCGTCGACCTCGTGGGTGAAGGAGAAATGCGCGGCGGCGATGGCCTCGCGGATGTGCTCGGCGTGCGAGAGCACCATTTCGCGCTCGCCCTGCAGCCGCTCGATGAGCTGGCGCATGCGGGTCTCGTTCGCCTCATAGGCGCGTTCGAGCTCGCCAACCTCGGAGCGTACGAGGGTCTCGAGCTCGCCGGCCCGGCTGAGGTTGCGCTGGATCTCTTCGTCGATCGCCGGCAGCGGCGACTGGAAGCGCGCCGGCTGGGGCGCCTCGGCGACGGGGGCCGGCGCGGCGGCCGGCTCGGCAAGCCGCATGGCGACCTGAGCCATCGACTGGGCGACGATCCGCATCTCCTGCATGCGGCGCGACATCGCCGCCAGCGAGAAGAAGAAGGCCGGCGGAATGATCAGCCCCGCCGCCACCGCGAGCGCGGCGGGCGAGGTCAGCATCTGCGACAGGTCGAGCCCGCTGCCACGGAAGGCCGAGGTGGCGAGGAAGCCGCCGGCCGCGATCCAGGCGGCCGAGGCGCCGGCGGCGAGATAATAGGGCGTGGCGGAGGGGCGACGCTGCAGCGCCGCCAGCAGCTGGCCGATGGACTGGCGGTCGTCGTTCGCCGCGCGCGGACCCGCGGCGACGGTCGGCGTGGCGTCGGTGCGGGCGGCGATGCGTGCCGCGGGCGCCGGCTCGGAGAAGTCCGGGCGCGGAATATCGAGGATCGGGGGCGGGCCGAGGCGGGTGGCCACCGGCTCGTCATCGGGCTCGGACAGGGACGTATCGAAATCGCCAAGCTCGACGTCGCGCGTGAGTGAGCCTTCGGCGTCGAAATCGAAGGTGTCGTCGAACTCCTCGCGCAAACGCTCCTCGATCCGCGGACCATCGGGGTCGCGGGCCGGCGGCAGGTCGACGTGCTCGTGCGTCGCGGCGTCGGCGACCTCGGCGGTCTCCGTCCGCGATGGATCCGACCCCTCGGGTGCCGCGTGGGCGGCGTCCGCTGGCCTGGTGCGTGCCTCTTCCTCGGCGAGGTCAAGGCTCAGGGCCTCCTCGATCGCCGAAAGCGCCGCTTCGGCGGGATCCTGATGCACCTTCTTCGTGCTCGTCGACATAGGCTGTCGCCTCCGGTCCTTACGCAACTCCGAACGGCTTGCGCCGCCGTGCCGGGGTATGCGGTCCTGCCGCCCCCCAAGGGTTCAGGCAAATAGGCCGAAAACCCTTATCGGAACGTCAGTTCACCGCACCCGTATCCTACGCTTGTGGGATAAGAAAATGGAACTGGGGTTAATCGGCTGATTGAGGTTATCGTTAACGGCCTGTTCACCATGCCCGTTAACGCATTGTTTTCAAAGCATTGCGCCGCAGCATACCCTACGCAGGACGAAGGGTCCGACGGCTGGCTTTCGCCCGCCGGCGAGTCTATCAAGGCTGCCTAGCCTGAATTTGTTCTTTTTCTACGAACGGTTTGCCATGCCGAAAATCACCTTTATCGACGCTGCCGGCACCGAGCGGGCGGTGGATGCGCCTGTCGGCTCCACGGTGATGGAGGCGGCGATCCGCAACGGCGTGCCCGGGATCGACGCCGAATGCGGCGGCGCCTGCGCCTGCGCCACCTGCCATGTCTATGTCGACGATGCCTGGGTCGCGACGGTGGGCGAGCCGGGGCCGATGGAAGAGGACATGCTGGATTTCGCCTCCGACGTTCAGCCGACGTCGCGCCTCTCCTGCCAGATCAAGATCACCGACGCGCTGGACGGCCTCGTGGTACGCACGCCCAGCCATCAGGGGTGAGGACGGCACCTTTACGGTGAGGCCGGGCGCGTTGGTTCGACCGCCCGTTGGCGCCGAGCAGCCCTTGAATGAGACGGTCACGTCGGGCGGATGCGCCTGACGGGGCCGTCTTTGCGTGCGGCATCGCACCACCGGTTCGCGAGAGGGCGGGCGCCGCGTGGTCGCCGGAGAGGCGCCCGGGGCGATGCACGCGCGTGACGGCCGTTGCCTCCGATGCCGAGCGATGTCAGCATCAGGGCAGGCTGAGGTGGCGCCGGCCATTGTTCGAGTCGCGTCAGTGGGTTGCGGATGGTTCCGCAGAGGGCGATTCAACGGCCTCATGCAGCGGTTCACGCGGGTCGGCGGCGTGATCGACGTGGCCGGCCGGATGGCATCGCGGCCGTCGACAGCGGTCAGAAGCGGATTCCGCTCGCCGGCCGATCCTGCTGAAAGTCCACGGATTTCACGGGGCGTCGTCGCGGTGTGCGACGGCGGGGCGGAGCTCGCATCCTGATTCACGTAGCGCTTCGTTAACCTTGTTTCGGCTCGTCTTTTTCGCTGTCCTTGCGGGCGATCAGCCCGGAGGCGACGTCCGACAGCGCCGGCGCCGGCAGGGCGGCGAAGGGCAGCGGCCGCGTCACCTCGATGGCGGCGAGGCCGAGCCGGGCGGTGAGCAGGCCGTTCACCACGCCTTCACCGAGCCGGGCCGACAGCTTGGCGGCGATGCCGTGGCCGACCAGCTGCTGTAGGAGGGAGTCGCCCGCCGCCATGCCGCCGGTGACGGCGAGATGGGCGATGACCTGGCGGAACAGCCGGAACATGCCGAGAGCGCCGGGCCTTCCGCCATAGAGCAGGGCAAGCCGGCGCACGAGGCTGACCGCGGTCAGCAGCACGAAAATGAGGTCGACCGCCGCGCGTGGCGAGACGGCGGTGACGACGGAGACGCGCTTGGCGGCGTCCGACACCAGCCGCGTCGCCTCGCTGTCCAGCGGTGCCATCAGATGGCGCTCGGTGAGGCGCACCAGATCGGCGCCGTCGATGATGGCGTCGAGATGGCCGGCAAGCTCGGTGCGGGCGCGGAACAGGCGGGGCGAGGTCTTGGCCAGCGCCATGAGCTCGCGCGTCACCGCCTCGGCCTGCTTACGGTCGTCCTTGGCGATTGCCTCCGCCGCCTGCTCGCGCAGCGCGTTGAGGGTGCGCAGCCGCATCAGGCCGAACAGTTCGCGCCCGAGAATGGCGAGGGCGCCGACGACGAACAGCGCCGCGAAGGCAAGGCCAGTATAGCCGAGCCAGTCCGCGCGGGCGAACAGGTCCTCGATCAGCTTGGAGACTGCGAGGCCGAGCCCGAGTGAGACCAGGCCACCCAGGCCGCTCCAGAACAGCGTCGTCCAGCGCGAGGCGGACGGCGGCGGGGCCGGCAGCGGCGGGGTCTCCTCGGCCTCCGGCACGGCGAGGCTCGGCGTGACGACGATGGCGCCGCGCGGCGCCGGGCGGCCGTCCTCGGCCACCACGACATCGGGGTCGTCGAGGCGGAAGGCTTGCGGGCGGCGATGCCCGCTCGCGGGGGATTTGTCGGTCATGGTCACCTCAGCCTATCGCCGAGCAGGAAGTCGAGGGCGCGATCGAGCCGGATATGCGGCAAAGCGAGAGGAACGCCCTCGGCATTGCGCATCACCAAAGGCGGCCGGAAACGCAGGAAGCGGAAATCGCCGCCCTCGGCATCCGACAGGCCGCGAAAGCCGAGCGTCGGGTCGAACAGCGCGGCCGGGTTGTCCGGCAGGTCGCCGGGGAACACGGCGGCCTCGGCGAGGCCGTCAAAGGCGTCGGCGCCGTGCTGGCCGGCTTCCGGTACGCCGATGATGGCGGGCATCGTCGTCCGGCCGCGCTTGACGCTGGCCTCGCGGGTGGCGCGCACGGCGGCGAGCGCCACCACGTCGATCTCGGTGCCGGTGCTCTCGGCGCGGGCGAGCGCCCGCTCGACGAGGCGGCGCAGGATCGCCTCCAGCCGGTCATGGCTGGCATGGTGCAGATGGTCGGCCTTGGTAGCGGCGAACAGCACCTTGTCGATGCGGTGGCGGAACAGGGCGCCGAGCCAGCTGTCGCGGCCGATGCGGAAGGCGGCGAGGATGCCGTCGAGCGCCGCTTCGAGATCGGCCAGCGCCGCCGGGCCGGCATTGAGCGCGGCCAGCACGTCGATGAGCACGATCTGCCGGTCGAGCCGGGCGAAGTGATCGCGGAAGAACGGGCGGACCACCCGTTCCTTATAGGCCTCGAAGCGCCGCGCCATCATGGCGTGCAGCGAGCCGGGCGGGGCCTCGGCTCCCGGCGACAGGTCGATCGGCGCGAAGGTGAGGGCGGGCGAGCCTTCGAGGTCGCCGGGCATCAGGAAACGGCCGGGCGGCAGCAGGCTCATCGACACCGCTTCGGCGCGGCAGGCGGCGAGATAATCGGTGAACAGCGCGGCGAGCTGGCGCGCCTGCGCCTCGTCCGCCGGCACCTCCGGCGCGGTGGCGGCTAGCGCGGCGAGGAACGGGGCGGCGAGCGGCGCGCGGGCTGGCGCGCGAGCGAGGTTGAGGCTCTGGGCGGCGAAATCGGCATAGGACTGGCCGAGCAGGGGCAGGTCGAGCAGCCATTCGCCGGGATAGTCGAGGATGTCGAGGGTCAGGCTGCGCTTGCCGCCGCGCGCGGGCGCGTAATCGACGACGAGGCGCAGCTCGCTGATGCGGCGGGTGGATTCCGGCCAGCGGCGTTCGTCCACCAGCGTGGCGAGATGGCCCTCATAGTCGAAGCGCGGCACCGCGTCGTCCGGCTGCGGTTCGAGGCTGGCGCGGGCGATGCGGCCTTCATGCATGGCGCGGAACACCGGCATCCGCTCGCCGCGCATCAGCGCATGGACGAGGGCGGTGGTGAACACCGTCTTGCCGGCCCGCGACAGGCCGGTGATGCCGAGCCGCAATGTGGGATTGGCCAGCTCCTCGGCGCGGTCGAGCAGGGTGAGGGCGGCGAGCCGGGCCTCCTCCACCAGCGATTCGTACCAGGACGGCAACGGGTCAGTCCTCCTCGGCGACGCCGCGCGGGGTGACGAAACGCTCCAGCGTGCCGCTGCCGGCCGTGACGGCGGCCCAACTCTCCGCCGGCAGGTCGATGACCGCCAGCCCGCCGGTCGGGAACTTCACCGGCAGCCGGGCACGGTCGGCGGACGACACCAGCCGGGCGGTGAGCGATTCGAGGCCGGGGTTGTGGCCGACCAGCATGAGGGGAGAGCCGTTGCCGCGGCGGCGGATGACGTCGAGCAGCATTTCGGGGGCGGCCTCGTAGATCGCCTCCTCATAGGTGGTTACGGGTGGCGAGGCCCAGGCGTCGCAGGCCGCCGCCCATGTCTCCAGCGTGCGGCGGGCCGGGGAGACCAGCACCTGCGAGGGCGTGAGGCCGGTGCTCACCATGTAGCTGCCCATGATCGGCGCTGCCTTGCGGCCGCGCGGCGCGAGCGGGCGCTCGCGATCAGCGACCCCGGCGGGCCAGTCGGACTTGGTGTGTCGGAACAACATCAGACGCAGCATGGCGAGAACCCGAACCCGGAAAGAGGACGCCGCACCTATATAGGCGCCGTCCGGCCGATTGCCCGTCCTTGTGGTATTGTGACAAACGACTTCCGTTAAGTGACTTTTCCGCAACCAAAGTTCGGCTAGGCTGAGCTATGAACGGACTGCAACGCGGGCATAGGGTTGGGTAAATGCGGTCGATCGGTGTGACGGGACTGGCAGTCGCGGCGGGTGTGCTGGGATTCGCGACGCTGGCGCAGGCGGCTGATTTGTCCGCCGTTCAGCCGGTGACCATCCAGACGGAGACGCCCACCGATCGTCAGTGGACGCTGACGCTGGGCGGCTATGTCATGGCGCAGCCTGAATATTTGGGCTCCGGCGATTATGAGTTCGGCTTCATGCCGATCATCAGCATCGACCGCGCCAACGAGCTGAGCCGCTTCAGCAGCTTCAACGACAGCCCGAGCATCGCGCTGTTCAATGTCGGCACCTTCGAGCTCGGTCCGGTCGCCAACATGGTCTGGAAGCGCGACGAGGGCGATTCGTCCAATCTGCGCGGCCTCGGCGACATCGACTATGCGTTCGAAGTCGGCGGCTATCTGCAGTTCTACCCGCTCGACTGGCTGCGCTTCCGCACCGAGGTGCGCTACGGCTTTGGCGGCTATGACGGCGTGGTGGCCGACTTCGCGCTCGACGCCATCCATTTCGCACCGGAATGGGGCGAGCTCACCATCTCCGGCGGCCCGCGCCTGAAGCTGGCCAGCTCCGGCTTCGTCGACACCTATTTCGGCATCACGCCGGAGCAGTCGGCCGCGGCGACCGCGCTCGGCAACAACCTCGCGCCCTACCAGGCCGGGGGCGGCATCTATTCGGTGGGTGTCGGCGGCCAGGTGATGAAGCGCTTCAACCCGAACTGGACCGGTTCGGTGTTCGCCGAATACGAGTATCTGACCGGCGACGCCGCCGACAGCCCGCTTGTGGTGCAGAACGGCGACCGCAACCAGTTCCAGGCCGGCGTCTCGCTGTCCTATACCTTCTTCCTCGGCTTCCAGTGAGACTGGCGCCCTTTCGGGCGCCGCCGAGCCTGATCAAGTCCCGCCCCGCGTTGCCGCCGGGCGGGATTTTTCGTTTGTGCGGCAGCTATCGTCGTGACGCGCCATGATGGCGAAGCGCTCGATCCGCCGCGTTGGCCGCTCCGGACGGGCGGGTCGTCCACAGTCATATGGTTGGGGGGACGCAGAGGCGCAGAACGGTCCGCCCACCGGCCGCGCGAGGGTGTCACAGCCGGTATAGTCTCAAGCAGCCGGGGGCGGGTGCTTCGGCCGTTTTCGCCGCCAAGACGGTCCTCCTGGTATTTCGCTGCCTTTCGGCCGACCAGCGGCGCGCTCCCCTGCGAGGGAGACGTTCGCCGCCGTCCGGCGCGGTGGGGTGACACCGGCGGAAGTCCTTCGAATCGCATGGGGGCGTCCCGGCTCGCATGGTTGCGGTCCGGGCGCGACTTGTTGCGGGCCAAGCGTCGCAGGGCGGGAGGGCTGCCCGCAATTTCCGCGCAAGCTGCTGAAAAATCCGCCATTTCATGTCGTGTGGATGACAATCAGGACGGTTGTACGGTGCCGTTTGGAACGCTATAAGCTGCGCCCGAAAGGGGCATACCCTGCAACACGAGGACGAAGGCCGATGTCGGTAGTCATCGACGAGGAATATCGCCCCCGCGAGGACGAGCCTTTCATGAATGAGCGGCAGCGGGAATATTTCCGCCACAAGCTGCTGCAGTGGAAGGACGACATCCTGCGCGAGGCGAAGGAAACCCTTCAGCATCTCCAGGACGAAAACCAGAATCACCCGGACATCGCCGACCGGGCCTCTTCCGAAACTGACCGCGCCATCGAGCTGCGGGCCCGTGACCGCCAGCGCAAGCTGATCGCCAAGATCGACGCCGCGCTGGAACGCATCGACGACGGCAGCTACGGCTATTGCGAGGAAACCGGCGAGCCGATCTCGCTGAAGCGCCTCGAGGCCCGGCCGATCGCGACACTGTCGATCGAAGCCCAGGAACGTCACGAGCGCCGCGAGCGCGTCTATCGCGACGACTGATCCGCGCTCCCGTGTAAGCCGTTAAAAAAGAGCGGCCCGTCCTGTCGGCGGGCCGCTCTTTGCTTTTCCACAGATGGATTTCTAGGAGCGACGATTGCGGCCGAGCAGGCTGGCCATCTCGTTCTCGAAATCGGGGTCGACGGCGGGGCGCTGGGCCGGCTGCACCGGCGGCGCGGCCGCGCGCGGCGCCTCGTCGGCAGGCTCGGCCGAGGCGACCGGCGGCACAGCGCGGGACGGCGTCTCCTGAGGCGCGGCGCGGCTCGGGGCCTCCGGGGCAGCTGCAGGCCCGCGCAGCGTCGCCTCCAGCTGGTCGACCATGCCGGCGAAATGCGGATCGAGCTTTACCGCCACGCGCCGGGTGCCACCCGCCGGCCGGGCGGCGCTGGTCTCCTCGACGAAGGCGGTTTCTGCCTCGATGCCGGTCGCGTCGAGCACCGGCACTGGCACCGGCGGCTCGGCCGGCCGGGGCGGCACGGCGGCGGGAGCCGCGATGACTGGCGCCGCCACGGTAGCCGCCACGGGCGTTACCACAGGCTTGGGCGCGGCGGGCGCGGGAGCAGCCGCGACCGGCGGCTCCTCGCGTGCCGGCACGGGCGGGCGGGGCGCCGGGGCCGCCGCCGCGACGGGACGGGCGCGCTCGGCGATCGGGGCCGGCTCCGGCGGGGCGGCCTGTCGCGCGGCCGCACGGCCGATACCGGCCTCCACCAGGAAATCGCTGCCGCCGCCGAGAATGACGAGGTGCTGGACGTCGTCGCGCTGGATCAACACCAGCCGGCGTGTCTCGTCGATCGCCACCTGGTCGAGCACCGCCAGCCGGTGGCCGCCCACGCCGGAATGACGATGGCGGCCGCGGCGGCCGAGCCGGATCACCAGCACCACCAGAAGGACGAGGCCGATGCCGATGGCGGCGAGAACGCCGGTGCCGGTCAGGCTGCCATTGGCGAAGAGCGTGTCGAACATAAAGCTTGTCTCCGTGGTGCCAGGGGTGCCGGTGCGCGGCTTCCGATGGCATCGTGCCTCTTTCTGGAGCGGAACCGGGCCGGCGGCAACCCTTCCGCTGGTTCCGGATCAGCTGAAGCCTACAGGTGAACCCGTTCGCAATTGGGGCAAATCCGGTACGTCGCCAAATCCACCCTTGCCCCTGTCGGCGCGCTCGGGCACCAAGGGGAATCAGTGACTCGCCTTCCGGCGCGCCGGCGGTACCCTTGGGGCTGCGGATGCAGGACGGCTTCTGGCATGGACATGGCAGGCAGCGGACCCGACGATCACCCTCTCGACCGTCGCGAAATCGGCGGCAGCATCCGCCTGGTGCTGGCGGTCGCGCTGGCGCTCGTCGGCGCGGTGGTGTCGCTGCTGTTGCTGGGGCGGGAGAACGCCGACCCCTGGATCGTCGGCCTGCTCAGCGCGCTGGCGGTGATCGGCGTCTTCGCGCTGTTCGCCTATGCCGCCGGGCTGCTGCGCTTCGGCATGCCCGACCCGTCCGACGAACTGGCCCGCCGCATCGTCGACAGTGCACCGGAGGGCATGAGCCTCGTCGATTCGCTCGGGCGGGTGCTGCACGCCAATGCCAGCTATCTCGCCGTCACCGGCGCGGCCTCCATGGACGATGCCCGTCCGATCGAGCGGCTGTTCACCACCGATCCCGATGCCTCCGAGGCGGTCTATCGCCTCGCGCAGGGCGTGCGCGAGGGGCGGGCGGTTTCCGAAGAGGTGCGCATCGCCGGGCCATCCGGCACGCCGGTCCGCTGGCTGAAGCTCGGCGCCCGCCCGGCGCCGGGCCGCACCGTGATCTGGACGGTGACCGACCTCACCCGCGAGCGGGAGCGGCAGGAAACCGCCTTCCTCGAGCTGCAGCACGCCATCGACTATCTCGACCACGCGCCGGCGGGCTTCTTCTCGGCGGCGGGCGGGGCGATCCACTACATCAACGCCACGCTGGTCGACTGGCTGGGCTACGACCTCGCCGAGTTCGGGCCGGGCGGGCTGACCGTCGCCGATATCGTGCCGGGTCCGTCCGCCGCGTTGCTTACCGGCATGATGCCGATGCCCGGCGGCGTGCGCACCGAGGTGTTCGATCTCGATCTCAAGCGCAAGAACGGCCAGCGGCTGCCGGTGCGCATGTGGCATCGGGTTTCCTTCGCCGCCGACGGCACGCCGGGCGCCTCGCGCACCCTGGTGGTGAACCGCTCCCGTGCCGACAACGAGGCGGATCCGCTGCGGGCGGCGGAGGTGCGCTTCGCCCGTTTCTTCCACAATTCGCCGATCGCCATCGCCACCATCGACCGCAAGGGGCGGATCGTGCGCGCCAACGCCATGTTCGCCCGCCATTTCGGCAGCGGCGACACCGGGCAGGCGCGCCGGCTGGTCGAGGCCGCCGCCGATGCCTCGCGTCCGGCGCTGGTGGTGGCGCTGGAGCAGGTGCTCACCGGCCAGGCGCCGCCCGGCCCGGTGGATGTCGGCTTCGCCGGCGACGCGGCCCGCTCGGCCCGCTTCTACCTCGCCCCGGTCGAGGACGGCGGCGAGGAGGCGGAGGCGGCCATCGTCTATGCCACCGAGACCACCGAGCAGCGCACGCTGGAAGCCCAGTTCGCGCAGAGCCAGAAGATGCAGGCGGTCGGCCAGCTCGCCGGCGGAGTGGCGCACGACTTCAACAACGTGCTCACCGCCATCATCGGCTATTCCGACCTGCTGCTCGCCAATGCGCGCCCGACCGACCCGTCCTTCCAGGACGTGATGCAGATCAAGCAGAACGCCAACCGCGCCGCCGGGCTGGTGCGCCAGTTGCTCGCCTTCTCGCGCCGACAGACGCTGCGCCCGCAGGTGCTGAACCTCGGCGACGTGATGAGCGACCTCTCCATGCTGCTGCGCCGCCTGCTCGGCGAGCGGGTGAAGCTGGAAGTCAAGGAAGGGCGCGGCCTGTGGCCGGTGAAGGCCGACCTCAACCAGTTCGAGCAGGTGATCGTCAACCTGGCGGTGAATGCCCGCGACGCCATGCCGGACGGCGGCACGCTCAGCATCCGCACCGCCAATGTGAGGGCCGGGGAGACGGCGCAATACGCCCGCGCTGGCCTGCCGGAGGCCGACCACGTGCTGGTCGAGGTGGCCGATACCGGCACCGGCATTCCGGCTGACATCATCGACAAGATCTTCGAGCCGTTCTTCTCCACCAAGGAGGTCGGCAAGGGCACCGGCCTCGGCCTGTCGACGGTGTACGGCATCGTCAAGCAGACCGGTGGCACCATCGACCTTGAGAGCGTACCCGGGCGCGGCACGGTGTTCCGCGTTTTCCTGCCGCGCCATGTGCCGGCGGTGGACGAGGTGCCGGTCAAGGTCGCCGAGCCGGAGGTGGCGGCCAAGCCGGCCGATCTCACCGGACGCGGCACGCTGTTGCTGGTCGAGGACGAGGAAGCGGTGCGTGCCTTCGCCGCCCGCGCGCTGGTCTCGCGCGGCTACCAGGTGCTGGAAGCCGGCTCGGGCATCGAGGCGCTGGAGGTGATGGAGGAGCACGGCAAGGCGGTGCAACTGGTCCTTTCCGACGTCGTGATGCCGGAAATGGACGGTCCGAGCCTGCTGCGGGAATTGCAGGTCTCGTATCCCGACATAAAAGTCATCTTCATGTCGGGTTATGCCGAGGAGGCTTTTGCCAAGAACCTGCCCGAAGGTGCGGATTTCGGCTTTTTGCCGAAGCCATTTACGCTGAAGCAATTGATTGAAGCGGTAAAGGACAGCCTCACGCCTACATCGTAGGCTGTCTCCCATTGCCAGAGCCGGAGATATTTATGAGCGCCGACGTCGACCGGATTTTCACGACGCTTGCCGAACATCGCGCTGGGGAAGCCAACGCAACCCTTGCCAGCCTGTTTGCCGCCGACCCCGATCGTTTCTCTCGCTTTTCCCTGCGCTTCGGCGACCTGCTCCTCGACTATTCCAAGACCTCGCTGACCGACACCACCCGCGCCCTGCTGTTCGACCTCGCCCGTGCGGCGGGGGTCGAGGCCAAGCGCGACGCCATGCTGTCGGGCGAGCGGATCAACATCACCGAGGATCGCGCCGTGCTGCACACCGCGCTGCGCCGGCGCGCGGGCGAGGTGGTGCTCGTCGACGGGCAGGACGTCATGCCGGAGGTCGAGGGCGTGCTCGCCGCCATGGGCGCCTTCGCCGAGGGCGTACGGGCCGGTACGGTGACCGGTGAGGGTGGCGAGCGCTTCACCGACGTGGTGAACATCGGCATTGGCGGCTCCGACCTGGGTCCGGCGATGGCGACGCTGGCGCTGGCGCCCTACCATGACGGGCCGCGCCTGCATTTCGTCTCCAATGTCGACGGCGCGCATCTCTACGACACGCTGAAGTCGCTGGATCCGAAGACGACGCTGTTCATCGTCGCCTCCAAGACCTTCACCACCCAGGAGACGATGGCCAATGCGCACTCCGCCCGCGCCTGGCTCGCCGGGGCGCTGGGGGAGAAGGCGGTGGGCTCGCATTTCGCCGCCGTGTCGACGGCGCTCGACAAGGTGGCGGCATTCGGCATCGCCTCCGACCGAATCTTCGACTTCTGGGACTGGGTCGGCGGGCGCTATTCGATCTGGTCGGCGGTCGGCCTGCCCCTGATGATCGCCATTGGCGGCGAGGCGTTCCGCTCCTTCCTCGACGGGGCGGCCGATCTCGACGCGCATTTCGCCAGCGCGCCGCTGGAGGAGAACCTGCCGGTGCTGCTGGCGCTGACCGGCATCTGGCATCGCGACATCTGCGGCTACGCCACCCGCGCGGTCATTCCCTACGACCAGCACCTCGCCCGGCTGCCGGCCTATCTCCAGCAACTCGACATGGAGAGCAACGGCAAGCGCGTCACCCGCGAGGGCAAGCCGGTGTCCCACGACACCGGGCCGGTGGTGTGGGGCGAGCCGGGCACCAACGGCCAGCACGCCTTCTTCCAGCTGATCCACCAGGGCACCAGCCCGGTGCCGGTCGAGTTCCTGATCGCCGCGCGCGGGCACGAGCCGGGCCTCGAACGCCACCACACCATGCTGATGGCCAACTGCCTCGCCCAATCCGAGGCGCTGATGCGCGGGCGCACGCTGGAGGAGGCGCGCGACCAGCTCACCGCCAAGGGCGTGGCGCCGGCCGAGGCCGACCGCCTGGCCCCGCACCGGGTGTTCCCCGGCTCGCGACCCTCGGTGACGCTGGCCTATGGCATTCTCGACCCCTACGCGCTCGGGCGCATCATCGCGCTCTACGAGCACCGGGTGTTCGTCGAAGGGGCGATCTGGGACATCAACAGCTTCGACCAATGGGGCGTCGAGCTCGGCAAGGAACTGGCCGACACCTTGATGCCGGCGGTGGAGAGCGGCGTTGCGCCGCCCTCGCTGAGCGGCTCCTCGGCCGGACTCTTGCAGCATCTCACCGTGCTTGGCGTTTCCGCGAAGTAGCGTCTCTGGGGGTAAAATGATCCGTACCGTCGCCACCACGCCCTTCGACGGGCAGAAGCCGGGCACGTCCGGCCTGCGCAAGAAGGTGCCCGTCTTCCAGCAGCCGAACTATGTCGAGAATTTCGTCCAGTCGGTCTTCGACAGCCTGGAGAACTTTGAGGGAGAAACGCTCGTCGTCGGCGGCGACGGGCGCTACTTCAACCGCGAAGCGATCCAGACGGTGATCAAGATGGCCGCCGCCGCCGGCTTCGGCCGCGTGCTGGTCGGCAAGGGCGGCATCCTGTCGACGCCGGCCGCCTCCTGCGTCATCCGCAAGCACGAGGCCTTCGGCGGCATCGTGCTCTCGGCCAGCCACAATCCCGGCGGCCCGCACGGCGATTTCGGCATCAAGTACAATATCGGCAATGGCGGGCCGGCCCCGGAGCGCATCACCGACGCGATCTTCGAGCGCAGCAAGACCATCGCCGCGTACAAGATCTCCGACGCTGACGACATCGACCTCGACGTGGCCGGCATCGCCCGCGTCGAGGACATGGTGGTCGACGTCATCGACCCGGTCGAGGACTATGCCGAGCTGATGGGCTCGCTGTTCGACTTCGGCGCCATTCGCGACCTGTTCGCCGGCGGCTTTTCCATGCGCTTCGACGCCATGAGCGCCGTGACCGGCCCCTACGCCAAGGCGATCCTGGAAGGCGAGCTCGGCGCGCCGGACGGCACGGTGATCAATTTCGTGCCGCTGCCGGATTTCGGCGGGCATCACCCGGACCCGAACCTCGTCCACGCCAAGGATCTCTACGACCTCCTGATGTCCGACAAGGCGCCCGACCTCGGCGCGGCCTCGGACGGCGACGGCGACCGCAACCTGATCATCGGGCGCGGCCAGTTCGTCACCCCGTCGGATTCGCTCGCCATGATCGCCGCCAACGCGCATCTGGCGCCGGGCTACAAGGCGGGGATCGCCGGCATCGCCCGCTCCATGCCGACCTCGGGCGCGGCGGATCGCGTTGCCGAGAAGCTGGGTATCAAGAGCTACGAGACGCCGACCGGCTGGAAGTTCTTCGGCAATTTGCTCGATGCCGGCCTCGCCACCGTCTGCGGCGAGGAGAGCGCCGGCACCGGCTCCAGCCATGTGCGCGAGAAGGACGGGCTGTGGGCGGTGCTCATGTGGCTCAACATCCTCGCCGCCCGCCGCCAGGGCGTCGCCGAGATCGTCCGGGAGCACTGGGCGACCTATGGCCGCAACTACTACACCCGCCACGACTATGAGGAGGTCGACAGCGCCGCCGCCGACGGGCTGATGGCCGATCTGCGCGGCCGCCTCGACGGGCTGGCGGGGCAGAGCTTCGGCGGGCTGACGGTCGAGAAGGCCGATGATTTTGCCTATCACGATCCGGTCGACGGCTCGGTGACGACCAAGCAGGGCGTGCGGGTGTTCTTCACCGACGGCTCGCGCATCGTCTACCGCCTGTCCGGCACCGGCACGGCCGGGGCGACGCTGCGCGTCTATATCGAGCGCTTCGAGCCGGACGCCGGCAAGCACGCGCTGGAGACACAGGCGGCGCTGGCCGACCTGATCGCCATCTCGCGCAGCCTGCCGGACATCGAGGGCCGTACCGGCCGCAGCGCGCCGGACGTCATCACCTGACGGATCCGGCCTGCGGCGGAAAAAGAAAAAGGGCGCCTCGGCGCCCTTTTTGCTGTCGGTGGCAATGGGAGGGGAGGGCGAAGCCTTAGGCGCCCTCGCCGTAGCGCAGCGAGCCCGTCCACAACATTTCAAGCTTGCGCAGCACGTTGTAGGCGGTGACGAGGTCGCGGGAATCCGCGTCGTCGCGGGTGGTCTGCCGGTGCACCTGATCGTGGATCGCGCGGATGCGATCGCACAGATCGACCGCCTTCGGCGTCAGCTTGAGCCGCGCCGAGCGCCGGTCGCGCTGCGAGGCGGTGCGGTTCACATAGCCCGCATCGACCAGCTGCTTGAGATTGTAGGAGGCGTTGGAGCCGAGATAGTGGCCACGCTCCAAGAGGTCGCGCACCGACAGCTCGTCCGCGCCGATGGTGAACAGCAGCATGACCTGCGAGGGGCTGATGTCGTCGGTCGACAGCCGGGTCAGCTCCATGCGCAGAAGGTCGAGGAAGCGCCGGTGGGCCCGCTCGATCAGCCGGGCGATCTCGAGATGGGTGATGACCGGATCGCCCGCATCGGAGTTCTCCGGGGGCATGAGGTCGCGATCGAACTCGTTCTCCGGCGATTTGCCGGACGAAGCCGCGTTACCTGCCATGCGATACTGTCCCCCCACTTTCCAACGCAATACAGCTGTTTTCCAGCAGACCCGCAAGGCGCCGGACCGATTCTTTAGCCATTGGATCCTAAATGCTGATAGGAAAAAGACAAATATGAGGAGAGGTGCAACGTTAGCTTGCACACCGGAGATTTCGGCCAAGTAGTGGCCCCGGTGCCTCCCGGTTTCCTTGCGCCGCAACGCCCATCGCGGCCCGCGCCGTCCGCCGCCGCATTTTTCATTGCCACGGAATTACGTCGAAAAGCCACGGCCTGACCGGAATAATTCCGGCCCGGCCGCAGCTGTTCGAGGAAGATTCGCGCCGGGTTGAACCCGGCCTCGGCTCAGGCGGATCTAGACTCAGGCGGGTTCCTGGACGTGGGCCTCGAGGAACCACAGCGCCTTGTCGAGGTCGCGCGAGGCGGCGGTGAAGATGTCGGCGGTGGTGGCATCGCCGGCTTCGTCGGCCTCGTCGATCGATTTGCGCACGGTGTTGGCCACCTTGGCGTAGCGCTCGATCAGTGCCCCGAGATGGTCCTTCACCTTGTAGATGTCGGTCGGATAGGCCTCGAGCGAGGTGGTCTTGGCGACGACCTGGGTGGTGCCGAGCGCGGTGCCGCCCAGCTGCACCACGCGCTCCGCCATGGTGTCGACGTGGTCGTCGAGCTGGGTGCGGAAGCCGTCCAGCATCTCGTGCACGGCGATGAACTGCGGCCCCTTCAGGTTCCAGTGCGCCTGCTTGGTGGCGAGCGCGAGGTCGATCGATGACGCAACATTGCTGTTGAGCAGGTCGATGGCGACCTTCTTGGCGTTGGAGGGCACGTCATTGCTGGTGCTGTGGTCGCTCATATGTGTCTCTCTCGTTCACGATCCCGGCGCATCATGGCACCGCCCCGGCGCGGGAGGCCACCCCCCGCGTCGCTTCGATGAGAGGAAATCGGGCGCGAGAGCCCGAGTTCAAGAGCCGGCGCGTGCCGCGTGTCCGTCAGGCGGTGCGGTTGTGCAGGATGCGGCCGATGAAGTTCAGCAGCACCTGCGCCGCCAATATGCCGGTGACGCCGCCGGGATCATATTCGCGAGCGACCTCGACGAGATCGATGCCGACCACCGTGCCGCGCTTGGTCAGCCCGTCCAGCAGTTCCAGCACCTCGTAATAGGCAAAGCCGCCATGGCTCGGCGTGCCCGTGCCCGGAGCGATCGACGGGTCGAAGCCGTCAATGTCGATGGTGACGTAGTAGCGCTTGCCCGCGGGTATGCGCGCCAGCACCGCCTCCGTGCCGAGCTTGCGGATCTGCCGCACGCTGAGGATGTCCGAGCCCATGGCCCGCGCCGCCTCGTAGCCTTCGCGGGCGGTGGAGGAGACGTTGCGGATGCCGAGCTGGGTGAGGCCGGTCACATAGTCCTTCTCGGCCGCGCGGCGGAGCGGGTTGCCGTGGCCGAAGCGCACGCCGTGGCGCTCGTCGACGAAGTCGAGATGCGCGTCGAACTGCACGATGTGGATCGGCTCTTCGTCGGAGAAGGCGTTGATGCAGGGGATGTTGATCGAATGATCGCCGCCCAGCACCACCGGCAGCGCGCCGGCCTTCAGGATGGCGCGCACGCCGGCCTCGATGTTGGCGTGGCTCTGCAGCGTGTCGGTGTGGACGATGTCGGCGTCGCCGATGTCGACGATGCGGGTGGTCTCGGCGGCGAGATAGGTGACGTCGTCCTCGTGGTCATAGGCGCCGGCATGGCCGAAGGAGAACAGCGTCGAGGCCTCGCGGATGGCGCGCGGCCCGGTGCGGGTGCCGGTGCGCCACTGGGTGCCGAGATCGAACGGGGCGCCCAGCACGGCGACGTCGGCGTCGATCTTCGACCAGTCGAGTTCGAGCGGGTATTTGCCGAAGGTGCAGATGCCGACGAAGGGCAGGTCGAGCCGGCCGCCTTCATAACCGTGGGCCATCACTTGCTTCCTTTCGCGTCAACGACGCCGGCGAGCACGCAGAGCAGCTCGAAGAAGATGGTGGCGCCGGTCAGCGCCGTGAGGCCGGAGGGGTCGAGCGGCGGGGCGACCTCGACGAGGTCGGCGCCGATGAGGTTCAGCCCTTCCAACTTGCGCACCAATTGCTGCGCCTCGCGGGTGGAGAAGCCGCCGATCTCCGGCGTGCCGGTGCCGGGAGCCTGCGAGGGATCGATGCAGTCGATGTCGAAGGTGACATAGGTCGGCTTGTCGCCGACGATCGCGCGCGCTTCGGCCATGACGTCGGCGACGCCGCGCTCGACGAACTCCTCGATGAAGATGATCCGCACGCCGGCGGCGGTGGCGAAGTCGTAATTGCCGGCGTCGGAGATGGCGCCGCGCAGGCCGATCTGCACGAAGCGCTTCGGGTCGACCAGCCCTTCCTCGATGGCGCGGCGGAACGGCGTGCCGTGATTGTAGCGGCTGCCGCCGAAGAAGCTGTCATAGGTGTCGGAATGGGCGTCGAACTGGATGAGGCCGACCGGCCCGTCCGCTGCCAGCCCGCGCAGGATCGGCAGCGAGACGAGGTGGTCGCCGCCGGCGGTCAGCGGCAGCGCGCCGGCCGCCTTCACCCCGGCATAATGCGCGGAGATGAGGTCGAGCGTGCGCATCAGGTCCATCGGGTCGAACGGCACGTCGCCGCAATCGGCGATGCGGGCGCGGTCATAGGGCGACAAGCCGGTGACGTGATGCACGCGGCGCATCAGGCTCGACTGGTTGCGGATCTCACGCGGCCCGTGGCGGGTGCCGACGCGGTTGGTGGCGCCGCCGTCATAGGGAATGCCGAGGAGGGCGATGTCGACCTCGGCCGGCTCGGCCTGCGGCAGCCGCATGAAGGTGGGGATGCCGGCGTAGCGCGGCACGGTGCCGGAATCGAGCGGCTCGAAACGTCCTGTCATGGTCAGACCTCGGCCGGGCTCAGAGCCCGAACTCCTTGGTTATGGCGGCGGAGATGTGCGTGAGGTAGTCCGCCATCAGCAGCTCGCCCTTCTCGGTGGTGGAGCCGACCGCCACGGCGAGCACGCCGGAGGGCGGCAGGCCGAAATCAGCGGGAATCGGGAAGCGGTCATAGGTCGGGAAGGTGGCCGGGCCATCGGTCGGCACCTTGTCCATCTCGACGAGCTCGGGCCGGAACAGCAGCATCAGCGAGGTCTCGAGCAGGCTCGCATGTTCGAGCTCGATGCCGGGGAAGCCGGCCGGGAACAGCTTGTCCAGCGTCGGGCGGGTGGCGAAGTCCCAATATTCGAGGCGCATCACCTGCATGTCGTCGATGCCGTCGCGCTTCAGTTCGCGCAAGGCGAGGTCGAGGCCCTCCACCGACGGCCAGAGGTTCTCGTAATGGCCGTTGACGACCACCAGCCGGCGCACGCCCTGGCGGCCGAGATTGCGGATGACGTCACGCACGACGAGCGCGAAGGTGTGGGCGTCGAGGCTGAGCGTGCCGGGGAACTGCTCGCCGCCGCCGGAACGCGGCATCGACTTGCAGCCGTAATTGACGGTGGGGGCGACGATGCCGCCCACCGCCTTCGCCACCCGCTCGCACACGCCGGTGGGCAGCACGACGTCGACCCCCAGAGGCAGATGCGGGCCGTGCTGCTCGGTGGAGCCGAGCGGCAGAAATACCGGGGCGCCAGCCGCGACCTTCGCCGCGAATTCCGGCCAGCTCAGTTCGTCGAGACGCACGCTGTCGACCATGATCTTCCTCTGGTGTTGTCGTTTCAGTGCATTGCCGCGCCGCCATCGACGCTGATGCATTGGCCGGTGATGAAGCCCGTTGCCCGGCTGGCGAGGAACAGCACCGCCTGCGCCACCTCTTCCGGCCGGCCGACGCGACCGAACGGATTGCCGGTCTCCAGCCGCTTGAGGTCCTCGGTCAGGTTCTCGAAGTCGAGCAGCGGGGTGTCGACCGGGCCGGGCGCGATGGCGTTGACCTGGATGTGCGGGGCGAGCTCGCGGGCCCAGGAGCGGGTCAGGGTGACGATGGCGCCCTTGGTGCCGGCATAGCCGGAATAGCCGGCGCGCCCGAGATAGGCGAGCTCGGAGGCGATGTTGATGATGCGCCCCCGCGACGCTCCTTCGCCGGCGAAATATTTCAGAGCCTCGCGGGCCATCAGGATCGGGCCGCGGATGTTGACGCTGGCCATGCGCTCATAGGCCGCGATGTCAAAACTGGCGAGCGGCGTCTCGATGCAGATGCCGGCGCAGCTCACCACCACGTCGAGCCCGCCGAGATGGGCGGCGGCGGCCTCCATGCTGCTGGCGACGGCGGCCTCGTCGGCGACATTGGTGAGGATGGTCGGCCAGCTCGCCACTTCCGGCGGATGCAGGTCGAAGCCGACCACCTTGGCGCCGGCGGCGGCCAGCGCGTTGGCGCTCGCAAGGCCGATGCCGCTCGCCGCGCCGGTGACGACGACGCGCAAATCCTTGTGGGGCGCTACCATGGGAATTCTCCACGATCGACGCCGAGGCTCTGGCCGGTGATGTTGGCCGCGAGGTCGGACGCCAGGAACAGATAGGCGCCGGCCATGTCGTCCGGCTCCATGAGACCGGGGAGAATTTGCGCTGAAACGATCTCGCTGAGGAGGCCGTCCGGCGCAACGCCGCGCGCCTCAGCCATGCGATGGAGGGAACGCAGCGAGGCCTCGGTGCGCACCCAGCCGGGGCAGACGGCGTTGACGGTGATGCCGCGCGGGCCGAGTTCCTTCGCCCAGGTCTTGGTGAGGCCGATCACCGCGTGCTTGGAGGCGACATAGGCGCCGAACATCGCTTCCGACCCGCGCGACCAGATCGAGGCGGTGTTGACGATGCGCCCACCCGCGCCCATGCCCGGCAGCAGGGCACGGGTGACGAGGAAGGTGCCGACGACGTTGATCTCGACGACACGGCGGAAGGCGGCCTCGTTCTCGGCGCTGCCGTCGTCCAGCGGGGTGATCAGTTCGAGGCCGGCATTGTTGACGAGTACGTCGAGCCGGGGCAATTCGGCGGCCAGCGCGGCGACGTCGCCGGTCTTGGTGATGTCGACCCGGTGCCCGGTGGCGCCGAGCCGCGCGGCCGCCTCGAAGATCGCCTCATCGTCGGCTAGCATGTGCAGCCGGGCGCCGGCGGCGGCGAAGCCGCGGGCGATGCCGAGCCCGATGCCGCGGCTGGAGCCGGTCACCAGCACGGTGCGGCCGGCAAGGCCGGCGAGGCCGATATCGGTCATGCGTGTTCCCCCAGGAGCCGACCAATGCTCGCCCGGATTCACATTCACAAAAATCACATTTAATGAAAGTTTGTATCGATATTTATCGATGTAACGTTCCTGAGCCTTGCCCGGAGCCGCGATGCGCCGTCTCGACAATATCGACCTGCGGCTGCTGCGGGTGTTCGTGGTGCTGGCCGACGAGGGAGGCTTCCACGACGCGCAGATCGCGCTCAACCTGTCGCAATCGACGCTGTCCACCCATCTGGCCGCGCTGGAGCGCAAGCTCGGCGGCCAGCTCTGCGAGCGCGGGCGGGCGGGATTCCGCCTCACCCCGTTCGGCGAATCGACGCTGGCGGCGGCGCGGCGGCTGTTCGACGACATCGAGGGTTTCCACGTCCGCATCGGCCAGGACCGGCACCGGCTGGTCGGGCGGCTGCGCATCGGCATTCTCGACGGGGTGGTGACCAACCCGCATCTCGGCCTGCAGACCGCGTTGTCGCGCTACATGGACTATGCGGCGGAGGTGTTCGTCGACCTGGTGCTGGGCACGCCGCAGGAGCTGGAGCAGGCGCTGCTCGACGGCGAGCGCGACGTGGTGATCGGCGCCTTCTCGCAGAAGGTGCCGGGCATCGCCTACATCCCGCTGCACCGCGAGCCGCAGGCGCTCTATTGCGGGCGCGGCCACAAGCTGTTCGAGCGGCCGGCGCGGGAGATCGGCCAGGCGGACATCGAGGCGGCGCTGTTCAGCGTGCGTGGCTACCGGCATTTCGACGACCTTTACCGGGTGAATCATCCACGAGCCAGCGCCTCGATCGTGCAGATGGAGGCGCAGGTGATGTTGATTCTCTCCGGCCATTTCATCGGCTACCTGCCGCGCCATATCGGCGAGGACTGGGTGCGGCGCGGGCAGATGCGGGTCATCCGCCCCGAGAGCTACGGCTTCGAATCGGCGCATTTCGTCGCGACACGCCGGCTGAAGGGCGAGCGGCCGCTGATCGACGCCTTCGTGCGGGAGTTGCGGGCGGTGGCGGGGAGCTCGTCGCCGGAGCCGGTGCGCTAGAGGCCGGCATTGCGGGCGCTGGCGGGGAGAGCGGGCTGGACGTGAGGCTGCCGCTACCGCCTTGGAGCCTCCTCTCCCCGAGGGGGAGAAGGGTGGGGTGAGGGGGCTCAACGCTTCCCAGCGTCGTCGCCCCTCACCGACCCGCTGCGCGGGCCACCTCTCCGTCGAAGCCGGATGTTTCCGGCTTCGACCCTGCCGAGTCCGAACTCGGCAACAGCCGAGTTCGGGCGGGGAGAGGGACGAGAAAGGCGCAGCGGAATGTTGCGCCAGGCCTTCAAATCCCCCGCCGCACCCGGTCGCTCAGGTTCCTGCGCTCGCGGATGATGGCGTCGAGCGCCGCCTGCTGCGCCGGGGTGCGGGGCAGCTGGTCCATCTGGTCGAGTTGGTTCAGCGCGACGAGGCGCAGCAGATCGTCGCGCACCTCGCCGGTCTCGTCGCGCGGCAGCTCGGACACCAGCTGAATGTGCTCGGGCGGGGTATGGCCGGGCAGGGTGCTTGCGAGATGGGCGCGCAACGCCGCCTCGGTGACGTCCGGCGCGGCCTCGACGAAGGCGTAGAGGCCGAAGCTGCCGCCGGGGGTCGGGAAGTCGCAGATATGCGCGTCGCGCACGCCGGGGGCGCTGGCCAGCGCGGCGGCGAGGCGCGGGCCTTCCTCCATCGCCCGCGGGCCGCGGCCCTCGGTGTCGTGGTAGTTCAACAGCTTGCGGGTGACGAAGTTGTAGACCTTCTTGCCGGTGGCCATCCACACCCGGTTGATCAGGCTCTTGCGGGCCAAGATCTTCTTCTCGCGCGCCGTCAGCGCCTCCGGGCAGAAGCTGCGCTTGTGCTTCAGGAGGTGGCGGATGTCCTCGTAAGCCGCGATGCGGAACAGCTTCGAGCGCCGCGAGAAGCAGATGGCGAGCTGGAAATCCATCAGCACCGCGCCGCCATCGGCGGCGTAGAGCCAGTTCTGCGGCTTGGCGAGGTCGTTATGGGCGATGCCGCGCCGGTGCACCTGGCGCAGCCCCTCGCGGGCGGCGGCGAACCACGCGGCGTTGCCGACCGGGCAGGCGATCTGCAGGGGCAGGCCGTCGACGAAGCCGCGCACCAGCCAGCCTTCCTCCAGCGCGAATACCGGCACGGTGTGGCCGCTGCCCTGCGCGCGGCGCAGCGCGCGGGCCTCGCGGCGGGCGAAATGCCGGGCGAGCGGCTTCACCCACCATTTCACCCCGGCATAGTGTCGGCGCACGGCGGGGTGCTCGCCCTCGGCGTCATGCCAGAGGCCGCGCTCGATGGTGGAGAAGATGTCGCGCTTGAGCACGGTGTCGAGCTCGAAGCGGCCGCCGGCGCTGCGGGCGGTCGGCATCGACGGATCGGCGAAGCGGCGGCTCACGCGGGTACCTCGCCGGGGGTGGCGGTGCGCGCCCATTCGTCGATGTCGGCCAGCGCCCGGCGGGCCATTTCCTGCTTCTTGGCGACGGTCTTCTGGGTGCCGCGCAGGCGGTTGCCCTCGGCGTCGCGGGTCGGGTTGGCCGCGAGCGGCGGGAACAGGCCGAAATTGACGTTCATCGGCTGGAAGGAACGCGGGCCCGGCTCCACGGTTTCGATATGGCCGCCGGTGATGTGGGCGAGCAGCGCGCCATGGGCGGTGGTGACGGGCGGCGGTGCAAGCTCCACGCCCAGCCGCTCGGCGGCGGTGAACAGGCCGGCGATCAGCCCCATGGCGGCGCTTTCCACATAGCCCTCGCAGCCGGTGATCTGCCCGGCGAAGCGCAGGCGCGGCTCGGCCTTCAGCCGCAGCGTGCCGTCGAGGACGCGCGGCGAGTTCAGATATGTGTTGCGGTGCAAACCGCCGAGGCGGGCGAATTCGGCGTTTTCCAGCCCGGGAATCATGCGGAAAACGCGCACCTGCTCGGCATGGCGGGCCTTGGTCTGGAAACCGACCATGTTGAACAGCGTGCCGAGCGCATTGTCCTGCCGGAGCTGGACGATGGCGTGCGACTTCACCAGCGGATCGCGCGGATTGGTGAGGCCGACCGGCTTCATCGGACCGTGGCGCAGCGTCTCCGGGCCGCGCGCGGCCATCACCTCGATCGGCAGGCAGCCGTCGAAATAGGGAGTGTTGGCCTCGAACTCGCGGAACGGCACGGTGTCGGAGGCGATCAGCGCGGCGACGAAGGCGTCGTACTGCGCCTTGTCCATCGGGCAGTTGATGTAGTCGGCGCCGGTGCCGCCCGGGCCCGGCTTGTCGTAGCGCGACTGGAACCAGGCGACGTCCATGTCGATGGAATCGAAATGCACGATGGGGGCGATGGCGTCGAAGAAGGCCAGCGAGGTCTCGCCCGAGCGCTCGCGGATCGCCTCGGCCAGCGGCGGCGAGGTGAGCGGGCCGGTGGCGAGGATGACGCTGTCCCAGTCTTCTGGCGGCAGGCCGGCGATCTCGCCGCGCTCCAGCGTGATCAGCGGATGCGTGGTGATCGCCTCGGTGACCGCCTGCGAGAAACCATCGCGGTCGACGGCGAGCGCGCCGCCGGCGGGAAGCTGGTGACGGTCGGCGCAGGCCATGATCAGCGAGCCGAGCCGGCGCATCTCCGCATGCAGCACACCCACCGCATTGGAGGTGGCATCGTCCGAGCGGAAGGAGTTGGAGCACACCAGCTCGGCGAGGCCGTCGCTCTTGTGGGCATCGGTGCCGCGGGTGGGGCGCATCTCGTGCAGCACCACCGGCACGCCGCGACGGGCGAGCTGCCAGGCGGCTTCCGAGCCAGCGAGGCCGCCGCCGACGATATGGACGGGAGAAGGAGTATTCACGCTCATGCTGGGTAGGGTCCGCTTTTCCGGGCGGCCCCTTAGCACGGATCGCGGTCCGGCGCAGGATTATCGCTCGGAGAGATGGCGCGTATACCCGGCAGCGAGCGGCCCACAAACGAAAACGGCCCCGGAAGGCCGGGGCCGTTTAGTCCGCGTTCTCAGAAGATCCGCAGGCGGGGTGAGCCGCCATCAGGCCGCAGCGGCCGCCTGACGGGCCACGCGGAAGATTTCCGAACGCGACACGTTGATGTCGGCAAGGGTGCGGTCGTCGAGCTGGGAGAGCTCGGTAACGGTGCGGCGATACGCCTGCCAGCGGCGGATCTGCTTGGCGATAAAGCCCCAGAGCAGCATTTTCAGTCTCCATCAGGTTGCGAATGCGGAGCGCTGACCCAAGGTTGGTTGCACGCTCCGTAATCATTTCGCTGCCTATATATGCGACAGACTGCTCCTCTAGTAGAATGTATGTGGCATCCCAGCCATGCGGCGCACGCATGAGACGCCCATAATTCATTCATATTTGCACGGCTTGCCTTTGCTGCACCGCAATCAGGCTGATGCCAGCGCCTGATCGAGGTCGGCGATGATGTCCGCGGCGTCCTCGATGCCCACCGACAGCCGCACCACGTCCGGGCCGGCGCCGGCCGCCACCTTCTGCGCCTCGGACAGCTGGCGATGGGTGGTGGAGGCGGGGTGGATGATCAGCGAGCGGGTGTCGCCGATATTGGCGAGGTGCGAGAACAGCTTGACGCTCGACACCAGCGCCACTCCGGCATCGAAGCCGCCCTTGAGCCCGAAGGTGAACACCGCGCCGGCGCCCTTCGGCGTGTAGCGCTGGGCGAGGTTGTAGTAGCGGTCGCCCGGCAGGCCGGGATAGCTCACCCATTCCACCTTCGGGTGCTCGGCGAGGAATTTGGCCACGGCGAGCGCGTTGTCGCTGTGACGCTGGAGGCGCAGCGGCAGCGTCTCGATGCCGGTGAGAATCAGGAAGGCGTTGAAGGGCGACAGCGCCGGGCCGAGATCACGCAGCCCGAGGACGCGGGCGGCGATGGCGAAGGCGAAATTGCCGAAGGTCTCGCCGATGACGATGCCTTCATATTCCGGCCGCGGCTGCGACAGGAACGGGTAGCGCCCCTCGCGCAGCCAGTTGAACGAGCCGCCGTCGACGAGGAGGCCGCCGATGGAATTGCCATGGCCGCCGAGGAACTTGGTCGCCGAGTGGATGACGATGTCGGCACCATGCTCGAAGGGGCGGATGAGGTAGGGGGTGGCCAGCGTGTTGTCGACGATCAGCGGCACGCCGGCGCGCTTGGCGATCTTCGCGATGGCGGCGATGTCGGTGACGATGCCGCCGGGATTGGCGATCGATTCGACGAAGATCGCCTTGGTCTTTGGCGAAATGGCGCGCTCGAACGAGGCGACGTCGTCGAGATCCGCCCACACCACGTTCCAGCCGAAGCTCTTGAAGGCGTGGTTGAACTGGTTGATCGAGCCGCCATAGAGCTTGTTGGCGGCAACGAACTCGTCGCCGGGCGACAGCAGCGTCTGGAAGGCGAGCAACTGCGCGGCATGGCCGGACGCCACCGCCAGCGCGGCGGTACCGCCCTCGAGTGCCGCCACCCGCTCCTCCAGCACCGCGTTGGTGGGGTTGCCGATGCGGGTATAGATGTTGCCGAACGCCTTCAGGCCGAACAGCGCGGCGGCGTGGTCGGCATCGTCGAAGACGAAGGAGGTCGTCTGGTAGATCGGCGTGGCGCGCGCCTTGGTGGTCGGGTCCGGCGCTGCGCCGGCATGCACGGCGAGGGTGGCGAAGCCGGGTGTCTGATCGGTGCTGTTGTCGCTCATTCTGGGCATCCTCCGCGGGCGGCCGCGCCGCCGACGGAGGTAGTTCACGCCGGGCGGATAAAAAACGCAACAGCGACGTATAGAATTTTTCAGTACGAAAAATTCATGTGATTTCAGGCGGCAGCCTCAATGCGGGCCACCGAGGCGCAGGCGCGGCATCTCGATCGCCGGGCAGCGATCCATGATGACGGCGATGCCGGCCACTTCGGCGCGTCGGGCCGCCGCGTCGTCGCGCACGCCGAGCTGGGACCAGATCAGCTTCGGTAGCGGCGAGAGCGCCAGCGCCTCCTCCACCACTTTCAGCAGGTATTCCGGGGCGCGGAACACGTCGACCATGTCGATCGGCTCCGGCACGTCGGCGAGGCGGGCATAGGTCGGCAGGCCGGCAATGTCGCGCCCGGCCTGGCCGGGATTGATCGCGAACACCCGGAAGCCCTGCATGGCGAGATAGCGGGCGACGCCATGGCTCGGCCGGGCCGGATTCGGGCTCGCCCCGACCACGGCGATGGTGCGGATGCGGCCGAGCTGCTCGGCTATATAGGCATCGGAATAGGCATCGTGATTCATGCGCAACCTCCGTCGGTGGCCATCGCATATGGTGATGGCATCCATGAAATCTATCCGTCCCGCGCCGGGCTGGCGGGAGCTGCCGGGGCGACGATACTGTCGCGAACGATGAAACGGGAGGAGCCCATGGACGAGATGGCGGCGCGCGAGGCGCAGCGGAGCGTGGATTCGCGCGCCAAGCGGAGCCCGAGGCCGGGCGAGGGCATGGATGCCGGGCGACTGCAGGCCTATCTGGTCGCCGAGTTTCCGCAGGCCTTCGGTTCCGGCCGGCCGCACGAGATAGCCGGCGTGGACGGCGAAGGCGTGGTTCTGCGCCTTCTCGCCGATGACGACCATCTGCGCCCGGGCGGCACGGTGTCCGGGCCGGCGATGATGGGGCTCGCCGACATCGCCGCCTATGCGGTGATCCTCGCCGCCATCGGGCCGGTGCCGCTGGCGGTAACCACCAACTTCTCCATCAACTTCCTGCGCCGCCCGGCGCCGGGGCCGCTGCTCGCCGAAGCCAGCCTCATCAAGCTCGGCCAGCGGCTCGCCGTGTGCGAGGTCGCCCTGCGCGGGGAGGGGGAAGAGGAGCTGTGCGCCCATGCGGTGACCACCTATTCGATCCCGCCGCGAGCAATTTGAGGGGCTTAGATCGAGGTATTTTTATACCTATTTCGCAAGTTGCTGATTTTGCTATATTAATCCGCGTGCTGTGCGATTGACGTGCGCGTGCCGCTCGGTTACAAGCCGCGCCCAAGTGAAGTGCGGCCTCAAGGCGGCATCCTTACGCATATGGATACATCCCATGAAGACGTTTTCGGCAAAGCCTGCCGACATTGAGAAGAAGTGGGTGGTGATCGATGCGACCGACCTCGTGGTCGGCCGGCTCGCGACCATCATCGCCACGCGCCTGAAGGGCAAGCACAAGGCCATCTACACCCCGCACGTCGATTGCGGCGACAACGTCGTCGTCATCAACGCCGAGAAGGTGGCGCTGACCGGCAACAAGCGCAACGACAAGGTCTACTACCATCACACCGGCTTCCCCGGCGGCATCAAGGAGCGGACTGCGAAGTTCCTGCTCGACGGCCGCTTCCCGGAGCGCGTGGTGGAGAAGGCGGTGGAGCGCATGCTCGCCCGCGGTCCCCTCGGCCGCAAGCTGATGGGCAACCTGCGCGTCTATAAGGGCTCGGCTCACCCGCACGAGGCCCAGCAGCCGGAGGCGCTCGACGTCGCCGCGCTGAACCGCAAGAATGTGAGGAACTGATCATGGCCGAGGTTCTCCAGTCCCTCGACGCCCTCGACGCTCTGAAGGCTCAGGCCCCCGAGGCCCCCAAGCACGTTCAGAAGCTCGACAAGTTCGGCCGCGCCTATGCCACCGGCAAGCGTAAGGACGCCGTCGCCCGCGTGTGGGTGCGTCCCGGCACCGGCAAGATCGTCGTCAACGACCGCGAGCTCGAGGTCTATTTCGCGCGCCCGGTGCTGCGGCTGATCATCCAGCAGCCCTTCACCGCTGCGGCCCGCACCGGTCAGTACGACGTGGTCTGCACCGTTTCCGGTGGCGGCCTCTCCGGCCAGGCCGGCGCACTGCGCCACGGCATCTCCCGTGCGCTCACCTATTACGAGCCCGAGCTGCGTGGCCCGCTCAAGAAGGGCGGCTTCCTGACCCGCGACTCGCGTGTCGTCGAGCGTAAGAAGTACGGCCGCGCCAAGGCTCGCCGCAGCTTCCAGTTCTCGAAGCGCTGATCGGCGGATTTCTCCGCTGCGACATCGAAAGGGCAGGCCTCGCGGCCTGCCCTTTTTGTTTGCCACAGGTTCTCCTGTGTTTCCCGCCATGTTTCCTGTCGCGTTCAGCACGGCGGGTCGCTAGGCACGGTGCCCGCATTCCGCTATCTCGAAGGTCCGGGAACCGCCCCGCTCGGTGCTGGCTGCATGTTCTACGACCCGCTGACGATCTGGTCCTTCACGACCTTCTCGACGCTGCTGATCGCGGGCGTGCTGCTGGTGTCCTGGATCATGTGGCCGGGGGAGAACGCGCTCGGCTATTGGGGCACTGCCTTCGTGCTCACCACCATGGGGCTGGCCGGCCTCGCGGCGCGCGGCGTGGTGCCGGGCTTCGTTTCCATCGAGCTCTCCAATGCCGCGCTGCTGCTCGCCTGGGGCCTCGGCTGGAACGGCTTTCGCGCCTTCGACCGGCGACGGCCGGTCATGCTGTTGCCGGCGGTGCTGATCGCGGCGTGGCTGGCGATCTGCCAACTGCCCGGCTTCCGCGACGACGCGGTGGCGCGCATGTGGGTGATGCTGGCGTTCACAGCGCTGCTGGTCGTGCTGAGCATTCGCGAGCTCTATCGCCGCCGCGCCGACCGGCTGGTGTCGCGCCGGCTCGCCATGGGGCTGCTGGCGGTGCACCTTTTCACGATGTTCGCCCGGCCGGGGCTGCTGCTGCTCGGCGTCGCGACGGTGAATGTCGAAGGCAATGTCCTGCTCGATCCGAGCCTGATGGCCTATGCCTTCGAGCTCGTCGCCTTCCAGTTGCTGATGGCTTTCTGCGTGATCGGCATGGTGCGCGAGCGCCGCGAGCGGCATTTCGAGGAAGCCGCGCTGGTCGACGACCTGACGGGACTGTTGAACCGGCGGGGCTTCCAGGCCCGTACCCGTGAGGTTGCCGCCGGCGGCGGGCCGGTGGCGGTGCTGGTGCTCGATCTCGACCGCTTCAAGGCGATCAACGACGTCTATGGCCATGCCGCCGGCGACGAGGTGCTGTGCCTGTTCGCGCAGGTGCTGCGCAACAATCTGCGTGGCACCGACATCGTCGCCCGTCTTGGCGGGGAGGAGTTCGGCATCGTGCTGCCCGGCGCCGATGTCGGGACGGCGCGGGAGATCGCCGAGCGCATCCGCCTTGCCTTCCGCCAGGCGGGCGAAGGGCTGCCGATGCGCGAGGCGCGGCTGTCGGCGAGCATCGGCATCGCGGTCGGCGAACTGCCGGCTCTCGCGCCTGTCGAGGCGCTATCGGTTCTGCAGGAGCGGGCGGACATGGCGCTCTATGCCGCCAAGCAGGGCGGGCGTGACCGGGTGATGGTTCACCGGCCGGGTGACTGGAACGCGGGACAGATGGGTGGCGAGCGGCGCGCCGCTTCGCCGCATTCCTGAGCCGCCATCGATCCTGAAGCGTCTGTGCCGCCGAAATCGTCCGCGATTCCGGGCCGGACCCCACAAGGGGACATTGCCGGGAAGCCGGTCATGAAAAAGGGCGCCGTCGGCGCCCTTTTCCTTGTCGCGTCGTCGGGTCGGGAGGCTCCCGCCCGCGATCCGGTCAGATCGAGTAGTACATCTCGAACTCGACCGGGTGCGGCGTCATCTCGAAGCGCATCACCTCGGTCATCTTCAGCTCGATATAGGCGTTGATGAAGTCGTCATCGAACACGCCGCCCTTCTTCAGGAACTCGCGGTCCTTGTCGAGCGAGGAGAGCGCCTCGCGCAGCGAACCGCAGACGGTCGGGATCTTCTTCAGCTCGCGCGGGGGCAGATCGTAGAGATCCTTGTCCATCGCCGGGCCGGGATCGATCTTGTTCTGGATGCCGTCGAGGCCGGCCATCAGCAGGGCGGCGAAGGCGAGGTAGGGGTTGGCGCCGGGGTCCGGGAAGCGGGTCTCGACGCGCTTCGCCTTGGGCGAGGTGGTGTAGGGGATACGGCAGGACGCCGAGCGGTTGCGCGCCGAATAGGCGAGCAGCACCGGCGCTTCATAGCCCGGGACCAGACGCTTGTAGGAGTTGGTCAGCGGGTTGGTGAAGGCGTTCAGCGCCTTGGCGTGCTTGATGATGCCGCCGATGTACCACAGGCATTCCTGGCTGAGGTCGGCATACTTGTTGCCGGCGAACTGCGGCTTGCCGTCCTTCCAGATCGACTGATGCACGTGCATGCCGGAGCCGTTGTCGCCATAGACGGGCTTGGGCATGAAGGTCGCGGTCTTGCCGTAGACGTTGGCCACCTGGTGGATGCAGTACTTGTAGACCTGCAGGTGGTCGGCCATCGTCACCAGGGTGTTGAACTTCAGTCCCAGCTCGTGCTGGGCGGAAGCCACCTCGTGATGGTGCTTCTCGACCTTGGCGCCCATGCGGGCCATCGCCGCCAGCATCTCGCCGCGCATGTCCTGCGCGCTGTCGACCGGGGGAACCGGGAAGTAGCCGCCCTTGGTGCGCACGCGGTGGCCGAGATTGCCACCTTCATATTCCGTGTCGCCATTGGTCGGCAGCTCGCTCGAATCGAGCTTGAAGCCGGTGTTGTACGGGTCGGCCATGAAGCGGACGTCGTCGAAGATGAAGAACTCGGCCTCGGGACCGACATAGACGGTGTCGCCGATGCCGGTGCTCTTCAGATAGGCCTCGGCCTTCTTGGCGATGCCGCGCGGGTCGCGGCCATAGGGCTCGCCGGTGGTCGGCTCCAGTACGTCGCAGACGACGACCAGCGTCGTCTCGGCGAAGAACGGGTCGATGCTGATCGAATCGAGGTCCGGCTGCAGGTGCATGTCGGATTCGTTGATCGCCTTCCAGCCGGCGATGGAAGAACCGTCGAACGCTTGTCCCTCGGCGAAGAAATCCTCGTCCACCATCGAGATATCGAAGGTGACGTGCTGCCACTTGCCGCGCGGATCGGTGAAGCGCAGGTCGACGTATTTGACGTCGTTGTCCTTGATGAGCTTCAGGACGTCCTTGGCCGTCGTCATAGTATCTTGCCTCTGATTGCGCTGCCCGTTGGCGGGCAGCGGGGTTTGCCGGGCTAAAACAAGAGCCCGGCATCGCCCATCAGATGGCGTCGACGCCGGACTCCCCGGTGCGGATGCGGATCGCCTCTTCGATGTTGGAAACGAAAATCTTGCCATCGCCGATGCGGCCGGTCTGGGCCGCGCGCCGGATGGCATCGATCGCCGTCTCCACCATCTCGTCGCCTACGACGACCTCGATCTTCACCTTGGGCAGGAAGTCTACCACGTACTCGGCGCCACGGTAGAGTTCCGTGTGCCCTTTCTGCCGGCCAAAACCCTTGGCTTCGGTGACGGTGATGCCCTGCAGGCCGACTTCCTGCAGCGCCTCCTTCACCTCGTCGAGCTTGAAGGGTTTGATGATGGCCTCAATCTTCTTCATCTGATCTCGTCTCCCTGGCCCGGCCGTCACCGCGACTGAGCCACCCGCGTCAAAGCAGAACCCATGCCAAGCACGATAGCAGCGCTGAAAGCAGCATGATATCAGCTTGTTGTGTCGATCCGGCTGGGGCCTGCCGATATCTTTACGGTCGATATGATTATTTTTTGATCGTAATGATTAATTTGTAGGCTGCATTTTGCCAGGGGTGCTGCCCGCGGCTGCGTGTAATTTGAGCAAAGTGTGTCGCTTTGCCGCTTAAGAAAGCCGAGCAGGAGAGGCGAGGATGTCCACAGCCTTGCGAGGGCCGGAAAGCAGGTCGGGCGGATTCGAGCTGCTCACCCCCGCCGAGATGGGGCGGGCGGACGGCCTGACCATCGCCGGCGGCACCCCCGGCACGGTGCTGATGGAGCGGGCGGGGGCGGCGGTGGCACAGGCGGCGGCACGGCGTTGCCTGCCCGGTGGCCGGGTGCTGGTGCTCTGCGGGCCGGGCAATAATGGTGGCGATGGCTTCGTGGCGGCGCGGCGGCTCGCGGGTCAGGGCTATCGCGTGCGGCTGGCGCTTGCCGGCGCCCGCGCCGGGTTGCGCGGAGATGCCGCGGCCATGATCGATCTCTGGACCGGTGAGGTGGACGATGCGGCCGATGTCGATGTCGGTGCGGCCGATCTGATCGTCGACGCATTGTTCGGCGCCGGCCTCGCCCGCGACCTCGATCCCGAGGTCTGCGCTCTCGTCGAGCGAGTGAACGCCGCCGGCGTGCCGGTGGTGGCGGTCGACCTGCCCTCGGGCATTGACGGGGCGACCGGAGTGGTGCGCGGGGCGGCGATCCGGGCGCTAGCGAGCGTCACCTTCTTCCGGCCGAAACCGGGGCACCTGCTGATGCCGGGGCGCATGCATGCCGGTACGCTGGAGGTCGTCGATATCGGCATCGACGCCGGCGTACTGGCGGAGATCCGGCCGCGCGCCTTCGCCAATGTTCCGGAATTGTGGGCCGGGCAGTTCCCGGTGCCGCGGGTCGACGGGCATAAATATACACGCGGGCATCTCGTCGCGGTCTCCGGGCCGGCCTTCGCCACCGGCGCGACCCGGCTCGCGGCCAAGGCCGCGCTGAGGACGGGTGCAGGGCTGGTGACGGTGGCCTGCCCGGCGGAGGCGCTGGCGATCCATGCGGCGAATCTCTCCGCCGTGATGGTGCGCCCCGTCGAGGATGCCGAGGGGCTGGCGCATCTGCTCGCCGACCGGCGGCTCGGCACGGTGGTGCTCGGACCCGGCGCCGGGGTGGGGCCGCCGACGCGGGCCAAGCTGGAGGCGGCGGCCGAGCGGCGGCTGGTGGTCGATGCCGACCTCATCACCTCCTATGCCGGCGATGCGCGGGGGCTGGCGCGTGCCCTCGCCAAATCGCCCGCCGCAGTGGTGACCCCGCATGACGGCGAGTTCGCGCGGCTGTTCGCCGAGGAGCCTTCGGTGACGGAGGCGGGCTCGAAGCTGGAGCGGGCGCGGGCGGGAGCGGCGCTGATCGGCGCGGTGCTGCTGCTCAAGGGGCCGGACACCGTGGTGGCGAGCCCGGACGGGCGCGCCGCCATCGCCTCGAACGCGCCACCCACCATCGCCACCGCCGGTGCCGGCGACGTGCTGGCGGGAATCGTCGGCGGACTGCTGGCGCAGGGCATGCCGGCCTTCGAGGCGGCGGCGGCGGCAGTTTGGCTGCATGGCGAGGCGGGGAGGGAGGCCGGGCCCGGCCTCGTCGCCGACGATCTCGTCGATGCGCTGCGGCCGGTCCTTCGCCGCCTGTTCGCGCGGCTGGGCGGGCCGGCCTGAAGCCAAAGCTCACGCGCATTTTGGGCTGGCGCGGCGGCAGGTCCGTGCTATAAGCCCGCACCCGGCTGGCGGCACCTATTCGGGTGCGTGCGTCCGTGTGCCTTGGTCGATGGCGAATGCCGGTGACCGGAGCGGCGGCGCGCAAAGCGGGCGTGGCGGAACTGGTAGACGCGCTGGATTTAGGTTCCAGTGACGAAAGTCGTGGGGGTTCGAGCCCCTCCGCCCGCACCAGGGTTTGCCCCTCCGTTGCCGCCGAGCCCGAACCCCATCGTCGAGGGCAGGGGCCGCTCCAGGCGGCGCCGCTCTCGCAACCGACGCTATCAGGCACGCCGCGACGCGGCGCTCACGACGAAGGCCGAACGACAATGCAGGTCACCGAACTCCTCGCCGAAGGTCTCAAGCGCGAATATCGCGTGGTGCTGCCGGCCAGCGAACTGGACGCCAAGGCGAATGCCCGCCTCGACGAGATGAAGGACAAGGTCCGCCTCAACGGCTTCCGGCCGGGCAAGGTGCCGGTCGCCCATCTCAAGCGCATGTACGGCAAGTCCGTGCTCGCCGAGGTGATCGACCAGGCGGTGAACGAAGCCAACACCAAGATCGTCGAGGATGGCGGCTTCAAGCTCGCCATGCAGCCCAAGGTCGAGCTGCCGCAGGACGAGACGCTGGTGAAGGAGGTCATCGACGGCAAGGCCGACCTTTCCTACACCGTCGGCATCGAAGTGCTGCCGAAGATCGAGCTCGGCGACTTCAAGACCATCTCGCTCGAGAAGCCGGTTCTCGCCGTGACCGACGAGGAAGTCGACGAGGCGGTGAGCCGCATCGCCGAGGCCAATCGCCCGTTCACCGACAAGGAAGGCGCCGCCGAGAAGGGCGATCGCGTCACCATCTCCTTCGTCGGCAAGATCGACGGCGAGACGTTCGAAGGCGGTGCCGCCGAGGACGTGCCGCTGGTGATCGGCTCGGGCAGCTTCATTCCCGGCTTCGAAGATCAGCTCACCGGCATCAAGGCCGATGAGACCCGCACCGTGAAGGTGACCTTCCCGGCGGAGTACCAGGCCGCGCATCTCGCCGGCAAGGACGCCGAGTTCGAGACCACCGCCAAGAAGATCGAGGCACCCGGCGAGCTGAAGCTCGACGACGAGTTCGCCAAGACCCTCGGCATGGATGACCTCGCCGCGCTGAAGGAGACGGTCAAGAGCCGCATCGTGCAGGAGCACGCCAACGCCTCCCGCGCCAAGGTGAAGCGCCGCCTGCTCGACGCGCTCGACGGCCTGCACCAGTTCGACGTGCCCCCGACCCTTGCCGAACAGGAATTCGAGGGCATCTGGGGCTCGGTGACCCAGGAGATGGAAGCTCAGAAGAAGAGCTTCGCCGACGAGGGCACCACCGAGGAGGAGGCCCGCGCCGACTACGAGAAGATCGCCAAGCGCCGCGTGCGTCTCGGCCTGGTGCTTGCGGAAATCGGTGAGAAGAACAACATTCAGGTTTCCGACGACGAAGTGACCCGCGCCGTCGTCGAACGTGCCCGCCAGTTCCCCGGCCAGGAACAGCAGGTGTGGGAGTTCTATCGCAAGAACGCCCAGGCTCTCGCCACCCTGCGCGCGCCGATCTTCGAGGAGAAGGTCGTCGACTTCCTGCTGGAGCTCGCCAATGTGACGGAAAAGCCCGTCACCCGCGAAGAGCTCTACGCCGAGGACGAGGTCGAGAAGGCCTGACGCTTTCGACAGATCGTTCGAGATCCTGCGAAGCCGTCGGCCCCCCGGCCGGCGGCTTCCGCTTATGCGGGGACGCCCCGTGGCTTAATGGCCGGTCGGGCTGGTCGGCACGGCGTTTCCCTTTATTGTGGGCGGGACGAGATTCGAGGCGCCTTTCGCGCCGGCCTGTCGAGGATAAAATATGCGTGATCCGATCGATACTTACATGAACTATCTTGTCCCGATGGTGGTCGAGCAGACCAACCGGGGCGAGCGCTCCTACGACATCTATTCGCGCCTGCTGAAGGAGCGGATCATCTTCCTGACCGGGCCGGTCGAGGACGGCATGTCGACGCTGATGGTCGCCCAGCTGCTGTTCCTCGAAGCCGAGAACCCCAAGAAGGAAATCTCGATGTACATCAACTCCCCGGGTGGAGTGGTGACGTCGGGCCTCGCGATCTACGACACCATGCAGTTCATCAAGCCGGCGGTGTCGACGCTGTGCATCGGCCAGGCGGCCTCGATGGGCTCGCTGCTGCTGACCGCCGGCGAGAAGGACATGCGCTTCGCGCTGCCCAACGCGCGAATCATGGTGCACCAGCCTTCCGGCGGCTATCAGGGCCAGGTGACGGACATCCTGATCCACGCCCGCGAGGTCGAAAGCCTCAAGCGCCGGCTGAACGAGATCTATGTCCACCACACCGGGCAGGAGCTCGCGAAGGTCGAGGAAGCGCTCGAGCGCGACAACTTCATGACCTCCGAAGCGGCCAAGGCGTTCGGGATTATCGACAAAGTGATCGACAAGCGTCCCGACGACGCACCCGCCAAGAGTTGAGACGGTTAACCAGATTTTGCGATGATGACGTGTTTTCCGGGCAACGCCGGCTTCCTATATGAAGGGGAGGGCGGGCTGTCCGGGAAACCGGCACTTGCACATGAAGCGGCATCGCGCTTGCATGGGTGACATGCACCGCGACGATTTGCGTGATGCGGCAGCGTGCGTGATTGTTGATCAGGAGGTGTGACGAGGTGACGACGGGCAGCGTTCGGTCCAAGCGAAAGCGGGGACGGCACGATTGCCTTCTTGATCGCTGCGGCGAACCCATGCTTGGCTAGGACATTGGACTAGGCATGGTCGACTTGCCGGCGGATCAGACCCTCGGGTCACTTCCTGACAGACGGCCCTGATGCCGTCGCGTTTCTCCCTCTTGGAGGCCCGCGGCGGCCTGCGAGACTGAGGCGAGGCCGGGCTTCCCCCGGGTCGCCGAGCGGACGGAGAGACGCATGAGCAAGGTTGGCGGCAGCGACAGCAAGAACACCCTCTACTGCTCGTTCTGCGGCAAAAGCCAGCACGAGGTCCGCAAGCTGATTGCGGGACCGACCGTGTTCATCTGCGATGAATGCGTCGAGCTGTGCATGGACATCATCCGCGAGGAGAACAAGTCCTCCCTGGTGAAGTCCCGCGACGGGATTCCCACCCCCAAGGAGATCTGCAAGGTCCTGGACGACTACGTGATCGGCCAGTTCCACGCCAAGCGCGTGCTCTCCGTGGCGGTGCATAACCATTACAAGCGGCTCAACCACGCCACCAAGCACGGTGACGTCGAGCTCGCCAAGTCCAACATCATGCTGATCGGGCCGACCGGCTCGGGCAAGACGCTGCTCGCGCAGACGCTGGCCCGCATCCTCGACGTGCCCTTCACCATGGCGGACGCCACCACGCTCACCGAAGCGGGCTATGTCGGCGAGGATGTCGAGAACATCATCCTCAAGCTGCTGCAGTCGGCCGACTACAATGTCGAGCGGGCGCAGCGCGGCATCGTCTATATCGACGAGATCGACAAGATCAGCCGCAAGTCGGACAACCCGTCGATCACCCGCGATGTCTCGGGCGAGGGCGTGCAGCAGGCGCTGCTGAAGATCATGGAAGGCACCGTCGCCTCCGTGCCGCCGCAGGGCGGGCGCAAGCATCCCCAGCAGGAGTTCCTGCAGGTCGACACCACCAACATCCTGTTCATCTGCGGCGGCGCCTTCGCCGGGCTGGACAAGATCATCTCGTCGCGCGGCAAGGGCACCTCGATCGGCTTCGGCGCCGTCGTCGCCGCCCCGGAAGACCGCAAGCCGGGCGAGGTGTTCCGCGAGGTGGAGCCCGAGGATCTGCTGAAGTACGGCCTGATCCCGGAATTCATCGGCCGACTGCCGGTGATCGCCACCCTCGGCGACCTCGACGAGGCGGCGCTGAAGAAGATCCTGTCCGAGCCGAAGAACGCGCTGGTGAAGCAGTATCAGCGGCTGTTCGAGATGGAGAACGTCGAGCTCACCATTCATGAGGAGGCGCTGGGCGCCATCGCCCGCAAGGCCATCGAGCGCAAGACCGGCGCGCGCGGCCTGCGCTCGATCATGGAAGGCATCCTGCTCGACACGATGTTCGACCTGCCGGGGCTGGAGGGCGTCGAGGAGGTCGTCATCTCGAAGGAGGTCGTCGAGCAGAACGCGCGTCCGCTCTACATCTACGCGGACCGTGCCGCCGCCGGCGATGCGGGTGCGAGTGCCTGAGGGCGCCCGAGAGACGGATACGGCCGGGCGCGCTCGCAGGAGCGCGTGCCCGGCCGGGGCTTCCGGGAGGAGCCGGATCGGTCGCGCCATGCCGCGCGCGACGGTTCCCGGACGGGGTGGCGACGCCCTTGACGGAGCCGGACGGCATCTCCATCTGAGCTTCAACCCCCGGTCCTCGATCGGAACGACCTGCCCGAAGCGGCCTAACCTCCCGCCATCGCAGAGAGATTTTCGCTCGCGTTCCGGCCGCATTGCGGCACGGTCCCACGGACAGCTGCGCGGATGCCTTCGGGGTCCAGCGCAAAGCTCCGGCGGCCGGCCGGCAACAGAAAGGTAAAGAGCCATGACGAGCCAGAAGCCTCGCACCGCGCTCACGCCCGGCGTCCCGCAGACCTTCCCGGTGCTGCCGCTGCGCGACATCGTCGTCTTCCCGCACATGATCGTGCCCCTCTTCGTCGGCCGCGAGAAGTCGATCCGCGCGCTCGAGGAAGTGATGCGCAACGACACCTTCATCCTGCTCGCCACGCAGGAGAACGCGTCCGACGACGATCCCGCCACCGACGCCATCTACAAGATCGGCACGCTCGCCTCGGTGCTGCAACTCCTGAAGCTGCCCGACGGCACGGTGAAGGTGCTGGTCGAGGGCATTTCGCGCGCCGAGGTCCGCCACTACACCGACCGCAGCGACCTCTACGAGGCCGAGGCGGTGGCGCTGGAGGAGGACGCGGGCAACAAGATCGAGGCGGAAGCGCTGAGCCGCTCGGTGCTGGCCGAGTTCGAGAGCTATGTGAAGCTCAACAAGAAGGTCTCGCCGGAAGTCGTCGGCGTCGTCACCCAGATCGAGGACCACTCGAAGCTGGCCGACACCGTCGCCTCGCATCTCGCGGTGAAGATTCCCGAGAAGCAGGCGGTGCTGGAGATCCTCCAGGTGCCGGCGCGGCTGGAGAAGGTGCTCGCGCTGATGGAGAGCGAGATCTCGGTCCTGCAGGTCGAGAAGCGCATCCGCACGCGCGTCAAGCGCCAGATGGAGAAGACCCAGCGCGAGTACTATCTCAACGAGCAGATGAAGGCGATCCAGAAGGAACTCGGCGACGGCGAGGAAGGCCGCGACGAACTCGCCGAACTGGAAGAGCGCATCAAGACCGTGAAGCTCTCCAAGGAGGCCCGGGAGAAGGCGACGCACGAGCTGAAGAAGCTCCGGCAGATGTCGCCGATGTCGGCGGAAGCCACCGTGGTGCGCAACTATCTCGACTGGGTGCTGTCGATCCCGTGGGGCAACCGCTCCAAGGTCAAGAAGGACCTGCCTTACGCGCAGGGCCTGCTCGACGCCGAGCATTACGGACTCGACAAGGTCAAGGAGCGCATCCTCGAATATCTCGCGGTGCAGAGCCGTCAGAACAAGCTGACCGGCCCGATCCTGTGCCTCGTCGGTCCGCCCGGCGTCGGCAAGACCTCGCTTGGCAAGTCGATCGCCAAGGCGACGGGTCGCGAATTCGTGCGCATGTCGCTCGGCGGCGTGCGTGACGAGGCCGAGATCCGTGGTCACCGGCGGACCTATATCGGCTCCATGCCGGGCAAGATCATCCAGTCGATGCGCAAGGCCAAGAAGGCCAACCCGCTGATCCTCCTGGACGAGATCGACAAGATGGGCGCCGATTTCCGCGGCGATCCGTCGGCGGCCCTGCTCGAGGTGCTCGACCCCGCGCAGAACTCGACCTTCAACGACCATTACCTCGAGGTCGACTATGACCTGTCGAACGTGATGTTCGTGACGACGGCGAACACGCTGAACATTCCGCCGGCCCTCTTGGACCGCATGGAAGTGATCCGCATCGCCGGCTACACCGAGGACGAGAAGGCCGAGATCGCCAAGAAGCACCTGATCGCCCAGGCGCTGACCAAGCACGGCCTGAAGCCCGAGGAATGGTCGATCGACGACGAGGCGCTGCTCACCCTGATCCGCCGCTACACGCGGGAAGCGGGCGTGCGCAACCTCGAGCGCGAGATCTCCAACCTTGCCCGCAAGGTGGTGAAGGACATCATGCTCTCCAAGAAGAAGAGCGTGAAGATCACCGTGGCACAGCTGGAGGAGTATCTCGGGCCGCCGAAGTTCCGCTACGGCGAGGCCGAGCTCGAGGACCAGGTCGGCGTGGTGACGGGTCTTGCCTGGACGGAAGTCGGCGGCGAGATCCTGACCATCGAAGGCGTCATGATGCCCGGCAAGGGCAAGATGACGGTGACCGGCAATCTGCGCGACGTGATGAAGGAATCGATCTCGGCGGCGGCCTCCTATGTCCGCTCGCGCGCTGTCGATTTCGGCGTCGAGCCGCCGCTGTTCGAGCGCCGGGACATCCATGTCCACGTTCCCGAGGGGGCGACCCCGAAGGACGGCCCGTCGGCCGGCGTCGCCATGGCCACCGTGCTGACCTCGGTGCTGACCGGCATCCCGATCCGCCGCGACGTCGCCATGACCGGCGAGATCACGCTGCGTGGCCGGGTGCTGCCGATCGGCGGCCTCAAGGAGAAGCTGCTCGCCGCCTTGCGCGCCGGCATAAAGAAGGTGCTCATCCCCGAGGATAACGCCAAGGATCTGGCTGACATCCCGGACAACGTGAAGAACGCGCTGGAAATCGTGCCGGTGTCGCGGATGGACGAAGTGCTCCGTCACGCGCTGGTGCGCCAGCTCGAGCCGATCGTGTGGGAAGAGAAGCCGGTCGATGCTCCCGCGCCGGTCGAGCCGGTGATCGCACGCGACGAGGCTGGCGGCGTCGCCGCCCACTGATCGTCGCACGATCCGAGACGCGAACGGCCCCGGTCATCCGGGGCCGTTTTCGTTTGCGCCGGCGCCCGGCCGACGATCGCCATGCAACCGGCAGGCGAGCGGTAAGGGGCGGGCGGGGGCGGCGCGGCGCATGGACGCGGCGCCCCGCTCAAATTGGAGGCGTGCCAAACACTTCCATTTTGAGGTGCCTGAATACTTCTTGGTACATAAAACCGTTTATTCATGCGGGTTTTGAAGCCGATCATGCTTGCAATCGCCGCAATTTCGGGAAAGGTACGCGCCCGTCGTCCGTGCAACCCACTGACGATTCTTGTGCAATCAAGGGAAGGAACGGTCTCATGACCACGAAGAACGAACTCGTCGCCGCCGTGGCCGAGCAGGCCAAGCTGACGAAGGCGGCCGCCGCCGCCGCGGTCGACGCGACCTTCGATGCCATTGCCGCTTCGCTGAAGGCCGGCGAGGAAGTGAAGCTGATCGGTTTCGGCAGCTTCTCCGTCGTCACCCGCGCCGCCCGTGAGGGCCGCAATCCGCGCACCGGCAACCCGGTGAAGATCGAGGCCTCCAAGGCCCCGAAGTTCACGCCCGGCAAGGGCCTGAAGGAAACCGTCAACGGCTGATCCAGCCGGACGCGCGGGCCGGGGCGCGATCCACGCAAGTGGACGCGCCCTGCCGCAGCCGGCGTCATGCCGGACGGCCGGCGGAACCGGCCCGCGGTTCCCGACTATTCCTCGGCCGGTCCCCCGGCGGGGGAGCGTGCCGACCGGGACCATGCCCAGCGCGGCGTGCCCCGAGGACGAAGGCAGGGGCCGGGCTTCGGCCGCCTTCGTACTTCTTTGCCGTACTTCCGTCCGCAGCCCGTCCCCGTGGCCCGTCTCCAGGGACCGTCGTGGGGTACCGGCCCGCCGCCATGCGCGGCCGATCCGGCGGGAATATGCGGCAAGCCCGTTTACGTGGCCGACGATTCCGATTATCTCGCCCATGAGCCGGCCATGGCCGGTGGGCGTTGCGCCCGGCGTCCGCTTCGGCGGCGGCCGGCCACGCCCGGACACGCAGCGATTTGGCCGCGGGTCGGCGAGGGCGGTTAGCTCAGTTGGTAGAGCATCTCGTTTACACCGAGAGGGTCGGCGGTTCGAGCCCGTCACCGCCCACCACCGGCCGCAGCGGCGATCGCGACGAGCCGGTACCGCAGGCAAGGCGCCGCCGGTTTACCTTCAGCTCCTGCAAGCCGGTCGCGAGCGGTCGCGTCCGGGCGAGGCCGGCGCGATGCCGGATGGGAAGAACGTGAAACTCGTCCTCTTCGATTGCGACGGAACGCTGGTGGACAGCCAGCACGTCATCGTCTCCGCCATGACCCGCGCCTTCGCCCGCGCCGGCATCGAATTGCCGCCGCGCGAGGCGATCCTCGGCATTGTCGGCCTGTCGCTGGTGGAGGCGATGCGCAAGCTCGGCAACCATGCGCCCGACTTCCCGGCCGAGGAACTGGCCGGCTTCTATCGCGCGGCGTTTCACGATTTGCGCGACGAAGGCAATTTCACCGAGCCGATGTTCCCCGGTATGCACGATCTCGTCGAGGCGCTGCACCGGCGCGACGACGTGCTGATCGGCATGGCCACCGGCAAGTCGCAGCGCGGCGTCGCCTCGGTGCTGAAGCATCACGGCATGGAAGGCCGCTTCGTCACCATCCAGACCGCCGACGACGCCCCCTCCAAGCCGCACCCGGCCATGGTGCAGCAGGCAATGGCGGCGGTGGGGGCGCAGGCGCGCGACACCGTGCTGGTCGGCGACACCAGCTACGACATGATCATGGCGCGCGCCGCCGGAGTCGGCGCCATCGGCGTCACCTGGGGCTACCACCCGGCGGAGATGCTGGAGGAGGGCGGCGCGCACCTGCTGGTGAACGGCGCCGGCGAGCTGGCCGAGGGCCTCGACGCGCTCTGGCAGCAGCTGGCGCACGAGAGCACCGAGGGGGCGGGGCGATGAGCCTCGGCAGCGCCGCCGCGCCGATCAAGCGGTTCTACAAGGAGGTGAGCGCGGTGCCGGGCCCGGACGGGTTCCAGGTGCAGCTCGACGGCCGCCCGGTGCGCACGCCCGGCCGGCATCCGCTCAGCGTGCCCGGCGAGGCGCTGGCGCGCGAGATCGCCGCCGAATGGGCCGGGCAGGGCGAGACGATCGACCCGCTCTCCATGCCGATCACCCGCCTGGTCAATTCGGCGCGCGACGGCGTCGCCGGTGCCATGGAGGCGGTGGGGGCGGAGATCGTGCGCTATGCCGGCTCGGACCTCGTCTGCTACCGCACCGACGGGCCGGAGAAGCTGGTCGCCCTGCAGGCGCAGCTGTGGGACCCGGTGCTGGACTGGGCGCAGGCGCGTCTCGGCGCTCGCTTCCTGCTCGCCGAGGGGGTGATGCACGTCACCCAGCCGCAGGTCGCGCTCGACGCGGTGGCGGCGCAACTGCCGGACGAGCCGCTGCGTCTCGCCGCGCTCAGCCTGATGACCACGCTGAGCGGCTCGGCGCTGATCGCCCTGGCGGTGCTTCACGGGCGGCTCACCGCCGAGGACGCCTGGCGCGCCGCGCATATCGACGAGGAAGTGCAGGAACAGGCCTGGGGCACCGACAGCGAGGCCGAGCGCCGCCGGCAGGGGCGCTGGCGCGATTTCTCCAGCGCCGCCCGCACGCTGGCGCTGCTCGAGGCGCCCTAGGCGGGAGGCGCGCGTGGACGACATGGCCGACACGACTTCCCGCTACCGCATTCCCGACGGGCTGCGCGTCTATGCCTTCGGCGACATTCACGGCCGCCTCGATCTGCTCGAGCGGCTGCTGGAGACGGTGGAGCGCGACGCGCAGGGGCATGAGGGCGTGCGCCTGGTGTTTCTCGGCGACTATGTCGACCGCGGGCCGGACAGCCGCGCGGTGATCGAGCGGGTGCTCCGGTTGCAGCAGGAGCGCGGCGCCATCTGTCTCACCGGCAATCACGAGGCGATGATGCGGGCGGCGCTCGATGGCAGCGGCCCGCTCGACCGCTGGCTCGGCAATGGCGGCGTCGCCGCGCTGGCCTCCTACGGCGTGGCGGCGGAGGATGTCGGCGGCAAGGCGCTGCGGCGGGCGGCGCGGGAGGCGATCCCGCCCGAGCACGCGGCGTTCCTGGCCGGTCTCGGCTTCAGCGCCGAGTTCGGCGACTATTTTTTCTGCCATGCCGGGGTGCGGCCGGGCGTCGCGCTGGAGCGGCAGACCGCACACGACCTGATCTGGATTCGCCGGGTCTTTCTCGATTCCACCGCCGATTTCGGCAAGCGGGTGGTGCATGGCCACACGCCGGTGGAGGAGGTCGACATCCGCGCCAACCGCATCAATGTCGACACCGGCGCCTGGAAGACCGGGCGGCTGAGTTGCGTGGTGCTGGAGGGGGCGGAGGTGCGGGTGCTGCAGAGCTGAGCCGCCGCGCAAGTCTGGCGACGGGCGGCGCTCATGCCTGCCCTGCGCGGCGAAGCTTTGAAACCCCGCTGGCGCTGTGCTAAGCGACCCGCCATGTTCGCACGGGCGCGCGGACTTGCCGCTTGGTCCAGCCCGCCGCGCCCGGAGCCACGGAGGCCCCTGATGTCGTCGCCCGTTACCGCCGCGCAGTCGGCGAGCCCCTTCTTTTCGGCGAGCCTCACCGAGGCCGATCCCGAACTCGCCGCGGCGATCGCCGCCGAGCTCGGCCGTCAGCGCGACGAGATCGAGCTGATCGCCTCGGAGAACATCGTCTCCCGCGCGGTTTTGGAAGCGCAGGGCTCGGTGCTGACCAACAAATATGCCGAGGGCTATCCCGGCCGGCGCTACTATGGCGGCTGCCAGTTCGTCGACGTGGCGGAAAACCTCGCCATCGAGCGCGCCAAGAAGCTGTTCGGCAGCGCCTTCGCCAATGTGCAGCCCAATTCCGGCAGCCAGGCGAATCAGGGCGTGTTCTTCGCGCTGCTGCAGCCGGGCGACACCTATCTCGGCCTCAACCTCGCCGCCGGCGGCCACCTGACCCACGGCTCGCCGGTGAACATGTCCGGCAAGTGGTTCAAGGCGGTGCCCTACGGCGTGCGCGAGGACGACCAGCGCATCGACTATGCCGAGGTGGCCAAGCTGGCCGACCAGCACAAGCCGAAGCTGATCGTCGCCGGCGGCTCGGCCTATCCGCGCCATATCGACTTCGCCAAGATGCGCGAGATCGCCGATTCGGTCGGCGCCTATCTGATGGTCGACATGGCGCATTTCGCCGGCCTGGTGGCGGGTGGCGTGCACCCCTCGCCGATCCCGCATGCGCATGTGGTGACCACCACCACCCACAAGACCCTGCGCGGCCCGCGCGGCGGCATGATCCTCACCAATGACGAGGACATCGCCAAGAAGATCAATTCGGCGATCTTCCCCGGCATCCAGGGCGGCCCGCTGATGCATGTGATCGCGGCGAAGGCGGTGGCCTTCGGCGAGGCGCTGCAGCCCTCGTTCAAGGTCTATGCGAAGAACGTGGTCGAGAACGCCAAGGCGCTGGCCGAGAACCTCAAGGGCCACGGCTTCGAGATCGTCTCCGGCGGCACCGACACGCATCTGATGCTGGTCGACCTGCGCCCGAAGAAGCTCACCGGCAAGGTGTCGGAGATCGCGCTCGGCCGTGCCCACATCACCACCAACAAGAACGGCATCCCCTTCGATCCGGAGAAGCCGTTCGTGACCTCCGGCGTGCGGCTCGGCACTCCGGCCGGCACCACCCGCGGCTTCGGCGTCGCCGAGTTCCAGCAGATCGGCGACATGATCGCCGAGGTGCTCGACGTGCTGTCGCAGAAGGGCACCGACGAGGACAGCCTGGTCGAGGCGGCGGTGCGCGAGAAGGTCAAGGGCCTGCTGGCCCGCTTCCCGATCTACGGCTGAGATAGGCCTGCAAGGGAGCCCCCCGCGAGGGAACCGGCTTAAAGAGGAAACGACATGCGCTGTCCCTATTGCGGGAGCCTCGACACCCAGGTGAAGGACTCCCGTCCCACCGAGGACAGCGCCGCCATTCGCCGCCGCCGCATCTGTCCGGATTGCGGCGGCCGCTTCACCACCTTCGAGCGCGTGCAGCTGCGCGAATTGACCGTGCTGAAGCGCTCCGGCCGCCGCGTGCCGTTCGACCGCGACAAGCTGGCCCGTTCCATCGAGGTGGCGCTGCGCAAGCGCCCGGTCGACCCCGAGCGGGTGGAGCGGCTGGTCTCCGGCCTCGTCCGCCGGCTGGAGAGCCAGGGCGAGAGCGAGATCTCTTCCGAGATGATCGGCGAGCTCGTCATGGAGAGCCTCAAGCAGCTCGACGACGTCGCCTATGTCCGCTTCGCCTCGGTGTACCGCAATTTCCGCGAGGCCAAGGACTTCCACGCGCTGATCGGCGAATTGCAGACCCGCGAAGGCGTGGTTGGCGGCGTGCCGACCGATGTGGCTGCTGATATCGATGCCGATCCCGACAAGGATTGATGCCACGGTGCGGGATCCTGCCGACCCGCACCTCGATGCGGCGCTAATGGGTGCGGCGCTGGCGGTGGGCCGCCGGCATCTCGGCCAGACCTGGCCGAACCCGGCGGTGGGCGCCGTGGTGGCGCGCTTCGACCGGCTGTCCGAACACGGCAATCCGCTCATTCTCGGCCATGGCGCCACCGCCCCCGGCGGGCGCCCGCATGCCGAGCCGCAGGCGCTGGCGCAGGCCGGCGAGGCCGCGCGCGGCGCCACGCTCTATGTGACGCTGGAACCCTGCTCGCATCACGGCCGCACCCCGCCCTGCGTCGACGCCGTCCGCGCCGCCGGCATCGCCCGGGTGGTGGCGGCGATCGGCGATCCCGACGACCGGGTGGCGGGACGCGGCTTTTCGATCCTGCGCGAGGCCGGCATCGAGGTGACCGTCGGGCCGGGCGCGGAAGAGGCGCGGTTCGCCCATGCCGGCCATATCAGCCGCGTGGTGCGCGGCCGTCCGCATGTGATGCTGAAGCTCGCGGTCTCCGCCGACGGCAAGGCCGGGCTGGAGGGCCGCCGGCCGGCCGCCATCACCGGCGAACAGGCGCGGGCATGGGTGCACATGATGCGCGCCACCCATGACGCGGTGCTGACCGGCATCGGCACGGTGCTGGCTGATGATCCGGACCTTACCTGCCGGCTGCCGGGCATGGACCGGCGCTCGCCGGTGCGGGTGGTGCTCGACAGTCATTTGCGGCTGCCGGCGACGGCGCGGCTGCTCGCCAATCTCGACGTCGCCCCGGTCTGGGTGATCGCCGGCGAGGGCGCGCCGGCCGAGGTCGAGCGGGCGCTCGGCGAGCGCGGCGTCGAGGTGATGCGGGTCGGCGCCACAGTGGATGGCCGGCTCGACCTCGAGGCGGCGCTGCGGCTGCTGGCCGCGCGCGGCATCACGCGCGCGATGGTGGAGGCCGGGCCGCGTCTGGCGAGCGCCTTCCTCACCGCCAGGCTCATCGACGAGGCCAGCCTGTTCGAGGCGCCGGGCTTGCTCGGCCGCAATGCCGTCGATGCGCTGGAAGGGCTCGCGCTCGACGCCTTCGACGCCTATCTCACCACGGTTGAAACCGAGCGGCACGGGCCGGACCGGCTGCGCATATTGAGGCGACGCTAGCATGTTCACGGGGATCGTCACCGATATCGGCGAGGTGGTGTCGGTGGAGCGTCGCAACGACGTGCGCCGGCTGACGGTGCGCACCGCCTATGACACGGCGGGCATCGATCTCGGCGCCTCCATCGCCTGCGCCGGCGTGTGCCTGACCGTGGTGGCGACGCAGCCGGACAGCTTCGCGGTGGAGGCGGCGCCGGAGACGCTGGCGCTCACCACCGTCGCCGACTGGGCCGAGGGGGAGCGGATCAACCTCGAACGGGCGCTGAAGATCGGCGACGAGCTCGGTGGACATGTCGTGCAGGGCCATGTCGATGGCCAGGCCGAGGTGGTGGCCCGCGAGGATCTCGGCGAGACCACGCGCTTCACCTTCGCCGCCCCGCGTGCGCTGGCGCCCTTCATCGCCACCAAGGGCTCGGTGACGCTGGACGGCACCTCACTCACCGTCAACACGGTGGAGGGCGAGCGCTTCTCCTGCCTGCTCATCCCCCACACGCTTGCCCACACCACCTGGGGGGCGGTGCAGCCGGGCGACCGCGTCAACATCGAGGTCGACATGATGGCCCGCTACGCGGCGCGGCTGGCCGAGTTCCGCTGAGGCGGGATCGATAGCGCCGACGCGGGAAGCAGAGTTGCGCAGAGGCGTCTTGCGGAGTTTCGTCGGGCGGCGTACGTCGTCGCTTCGTTTCCGAATGCGAGGTTTCTTTCCATGGCGACCCCCCGCCGCGCCGTCGAGGCGGCCGAGCGTCTAGACGGCGCTCGCATCCTGATCGTCGAAGGCCGTTTCTACGACGACCTCAACGACGAATTGCTGGCCGGCGCCCGTGCCGCCGTCGAGGCTGTCGGCGCCAGCTGCGAGGTTCTCACCGTACCCGGCGCGCTGGAGGTGCCCACCGCCATCGCGCTCGCCCTCGACAATGCCGAGGCGGCCGGCCGGCCCTTCGATGCCGCGGTGGCGCTCGGCTGCGTGGTGCGTGGCGAGACCTATCATTTCGAGATCGTCGCCGGGGAATCCTCCCGGGCGCTGATCGACCTCTCGGTGGCCCGCAAGCTGCCGCTCGGCAACGGCATCCTCACCGTCGAGAATGACGAGCAGGCCTGGGTGCGCGCCCGCGTGTCCGACGGCAACAAGGGCGGCGGCGCCGTCGAGGCGGCGCTCGCGCTGCTGCGCCTGAAGCGCCGGTCGTGGTGAGGCGGGCATGAACAACTCGACCGACGCCAAATCCGCCGGCAAGCCGGTGAACCACAAGCCGCTGCGCAAGAGCGCGGCGCGGCTCAACGCCGTGCAGGCGCTGTACCAGATGGACGTGGCGCAGACGCCGCTGCCGGAGATCCTCGCCCAGTTCGAGAGCCACTGGATCGGCCGGGAGATCGAGGGCGACGAGATCGCCAGCGCCGACCTCACCCTGTTCCGCGACGTGGTCGGCGGGGTGGTGCGCGAGCAGCGGGTGATCGATCCGATGCTCGACGCCGCGCTGGTGAAGGGCTGGCCGCTGAAGCGCATCGAGACGGTGCTGCGCGCGGTGCTGCGCGCCGGCGCCTATGAATTGCACGGCCGGCCGGACATTCCCGCCCGCGTCGTCGTCGCGGAATATGTCAACGTCGCCGCCGCTTTCCTCGATCGCGAGGAAACCGGAATGGTCAATGCGGTGTTGGATGGACTGGCGCGCGAGATGCGCGCGGGCGAATTCGGCAGCTGAGGCGATCATGGCGGACAGGCGGGAGGACGGCGGTTCCGGGACGGCCAAGGGCTCGCGGGGCACGTCCTCCGGGGCCAAGGCGTCCGGTGCCAATTCCTCGGGTGCCTGTGCCACTCCGGCCAATGCCTCCGCGACCAAGTCTTCGGGAGGCAAGTCTTCGGCAGGCAGGTCCTCCGGCGAGGACAAGCTGATCGCCCGCCTATTCGGGCCGCTCGCCACCCATCCCGGCGCGCTGGGCCTCACCGACGACGCCGCCTTCCTCGCCCCGCCGCACGGCCACGACCTCATCCTGACCAAGGACGCGCTGGTGGCCGGGGTGCATTTCTTCCCCGACGACCCGCCCGCGAGCATTGCCCGCAAGGCGATGCGGGTGAACCTCTCGGATCTCGCCGCCAAGGGTGCCCGTCCGCTCGGCGTGCTGCTCGCCTTCGCCATTCCGCCCGACATGGACGATGCCGCGCTCGACGCCTTCGCGCGCGGCATCGGCGAGGACGCCCGCGACTATGGCGCGCCACTGCTCGGGGGCGACACGGTGAAGACGCCCGGCCCGTTCACCATCTCGATCACCGCACTCGGCGCCGTGCCTTGCGGGACGATGGTGAAGCGCTCGGGTGCCAAAGCGGGGCAGGCGATCGTCGCGACCGGCACCATCGGCGACGGCGCGCTCGGCCTCGCGCTGCGGCTCAACCCGGACCGGCCGGGCTTCCAGGCGCTCGACGCGGCCGGCCGGGCCTTTCTCGCCGACCGCTATCTGCATCCGCGCCCGCGCCTCGCGCTCGCCGAAGCGCTGCGCGCCCATGCCAGCGCGGCGATGGACGTCTCGGACGGGCTGATCGGCGACGCCGAGAAGCTGCTGGCGGTCTCCGGCCTCGGCGGCGAGATCCGCGCCGGCGCGGTGCCGCTGAGCGCGGCCGCGCGCGCGGCGGTGGCCGCCGAGCCGGCGCTGATGGAGACGGTGCTCGCCGGCGGCGACGATTACGAGATCCTTGCCGTGGTGCCGCATGACCGGCTCGACGCGCTGAGCATGGTGGCGACCGCCGCCGGCTTCGGCCTCACCGAGATCGGCGCCACCCGGGCCGGCGCTGGGCTGGCCGTGACCGGGCCGGACGGCACGGAGCTGGCGCTCGCCCGCCGCAGCTTCAGTCATTTCTGAGGGTGACGGGCCGTCTCGGTCTTTCCGCCGATTGCCCGTGACATCGCGCCGCCCTAGCTTGCGCGCTGACGAGCCTTCCGGCACGTCCAACCGAGGGGGCTTTCCCAATGAAGATCGCCAGACTATTCGCCGCCGTCGCCGTGTTCGCCCTGACCGCCGCCACCGCGCAGGCGCAGACGAAGACCGTCCGCATCGGCACCGAGGGCGCCTACCCGCCCTTCAACTCGGTCGATTCGTCCGGCCAGCTGGTCGGCTTCGACATCGATGTCGCCAAGGCGCTGTGCGAGAAGATGAAGGTGGAATGCACCTTCGTCGCCCAGGATTGGGACGGCATCATCCCGGCGCTGCTGTCCAAGAAGTTCGACGCCATCGTCGCCTCGATGTCGATCACCGACGAGCGCAAGGAGAAGGTGGCCTTCACGGTTCCCTACTACCAGACCCCCGGCAGCGTCATCGCGCCGAAGGACACCAAGATCACCGACATCTCGCCGGCCGGGCTGAAGGGCAAGACCGTCGGCACGCAGTCCTCGACCACGGCGGCGGTGTATCTGGAAGAGAAGTACAAGGACTCGGAGATCAAGCTCTACCCGACCCAGGACGAGGCCAATGCCGACCTCGCCGCCGGCCGGCTCGACGCCATCCTGGCCGACAAGTTCGTGCTCTATGAATGGCTGGAGAAGAGCAGCGACGGCAAGTGCTGCAAGTTCCTCGGCGCCGACCTGAAGGACGTCAATCCGCAGGGCACCGGCATCGCCGTGCGCAAGGAAGACAACGAGCTGCGCGAGGCGCTGAACAAGGCGATCCAGGAGATCGTCGCCGACGGCACCTACAAGAAGATCAACGCAAAGTACTTCCCCTTCGACATCTACTGAGCCGGCAGGCTTGCGATTAACGGCGCGGCGGCTCGCGGGCCGCCGTGCCGGTTTCCTTCTCGGCAGTCCGGCGCGTTCGTGCCGGCCAGTGGACGGTGTCTCTCATGAAAGTCGATACGCTCGTGCTCGGTGCCGGCATCGTCGGCACCAGCGTGGCGCTCAATCTCAAGCTGCGCGGGCAGGCGGTGGCTCTGGTCGACCGGCGCGGGCCGGGCGAGGAGACCTCCTACGGCAATGCCGGCCTCGTCGAGCGCTCCTCGATCTATCCGGTGGCGTTCCCGCGCGACCTCAAGGCGCTGATGGACGTGGCGCTCGGGCGCAACCCGGCGGCCAATTACCACTGGGACGCGCTGCCCGGGTTGGTGCCCTGGATGTACGCCTATTGGAAGGCCTCGGCGCCGGAGCGCATCCTCGCCTATGCCCGCACCATGGAAACGCTGCTGCGCCACAGCCTCGACGAGCATGCCCGGCTGGCGGCGCTCGCCGGGGCCGAGCATTATTTCCGCGAGGGCGGCTGGTTGAAGCTCTACCGCACGCCGGAAGGGCTCGACAACGAGCGCAAGGAATTCCCGCTGGCGCGGCAATACGGCCTCTCCATGCGCGAGCTCGGTGTGGACGAGGCGCTGGCGCTGGAGCCGGATCTGAGGCCGGATTTCACCAGCGCGGTGATCTGGACCGACCCGCATTCGGTCTCCAGCCCCGGCGGCGTCACCGGCGCCTATGCGCGGCATTTCGCGGCGCTGGGCGGCGTGCTCCGGATCGGCGACGCGCGCGGCCTGGTGCGCCTCGGCACCGGCTGGGCGATGTCGACCGCCGACGGCCTCGTGGAGGCGCGCGAGGTGGTGGTGGCGCTGGGGCCGTGGGCGGATGACGTGCTGCGCCCCTTCGGCGTGCGGCTGCCGCTGGCGGTGAAGCGCGGCTACCACATGCATTATCGCGGCGAGGGCGGGGCGAAGCTGTCGCGGCCGGTGCTCGACGAGGAGGGCGGCTATGTCATCACCCCGATGGAGCTCGGCATCCGCCTGACCACCGGCGTCGAGTTCGCCCGCCGCGACGCCCGCAAGACGCCGGTGCAGCTGGAGCGCACCGAGGCGGTCGCCCGCAAGCTGTTCCCGCTCGGCGCCCGCGTCGAGGCCGAGCCGTGGATGGGCTGCCGGCCAGCCTTCCCGGACATGCTGCCGGCGATCGGCCCGGCGAGCGGGGCGGGCGGCGAGAAGGTGAGGGGGCTGTGGCTCGCCATCGGGCACCAGCATCTCGGCTTCACACTCGGCCCGATCAGCGGGCGGCTCGTCGCCGAGATGATGAGCGGCGAGACGCCGGCGGTCGACGTCGCGCCGTTCGCGCCGTCGCGCTTCGGCTGAACGCCAAAGCCGGGCGCTTCCGCGCCGGGGGAGCGTACCAGCAGGGGTGTCCGGGCCGGAGAGGCCGGCCCGGATCCGACTCTAGTCGTTGCTCGGGCCGCCGAGCGCCGAGGTGAAGATCTGGCCGAGCACCGACAGCTCGTTGCCGCCGGTCGGGGTGGTGCGCGAGACGAAGTCGAACACCTTGCCGTCCTTCAGGCCATAGTCGGCGATGCGGGTGACGCGCTTGTCCTTGGGGTCGAAATAGATCGCCAGCACCCGCTGCTCGATCACCTCCGGCCGCATGAACATCACCTTCTTGGTCTTCTGCGAGATGTAATAGAACACCTCGCCATCGACGGTGGCGACGGTGGAGGGGGTGCCGAGCACCAGCAGCACCTGCTCCTGGCTGGAGCCGATCGGAATCTGGTCGAGCGCGCCGGGGGTGGCGACATAGCCGCGTTGCTGCTCGGTGACGAAGCTCGACGGCGTGCGGGCGAGGCCCATATTGGAGGTCGCCACCGGCATGTCGGCACAGGCGGCGAGGCCGGCGCAGATGACGGCGACGCCGCTAACCCCGGCGAGGCGCGCGGGCCATTGCCCGATGCGTCCGGTCCGTTGGTCCGCCTGCCGTCGCTCAAACCGCACTGCCATTCATCCTACTCCTGTGCACGATCTCGCACATCGTCCCGCGCAAAAAGCACAGGCTGCCGCCGTGAGGCAACGGGAAATCCCCGTCCGGGCCTGCCAGCAGGCTTGCCAGCGGTTCACACCCGCGCTAACCCGCCTCGATGCGGCGCCATGCGCGGCGGCAATGAGGCCGAGGCAACGGGACAGGGGCTCGCCATGATCCTGCGATTCTTCCGCCGGGACGACGGACGCGAGACCATCCAGCGGCTCTATGGCGTGATCGTGGCGCAATCGCGCGATCCGGCCTATTACACAGACTATGGCGTCGCCGACAGCATTGCCGGTCGCTTCGAGATGATCCTTCTGCATGCCTTCCTGCTGTTTCATCGCCTCAAGGACGAGGGCGAGGCGGGCAAGGAGCTGGGCCAGCGGGTGTTCGACGCCTTCTGCCGCGACATGGACGCCAATCTGCGCGAGATGGGCGTCGGCGACCTCACGGTGCCGAAGAAGATGAAGAAGGTGGCCTCGGCTTTCTATGGCCGCGCCGGCGTCTATGATGCCGCGCTCGCGGCCGAGGACGGCGCGCTGGCCGAGGCGCTGCTGCGCAACGTCTACGCTTCAGTGCCGGAGCGCCAGGCCGAGGCCGCGGCGCTGGCGGTGCGGTTGCGCCAATTGGTGGCGGCGCTCAAGGCGACGCCGTTCGAGACTTTTGCGCGCGGCGAGCTGCCCTTGCCGGCCGTCGGCGCACCCAGCTTCGTGGAGAACACATCATCATGAGCGATGCGGCCCCCCTGACCCATCCCGTCCTCGTCGCCACCCTTCCCGATGACGGCACGACGGTGAAGCTCGCGCCAGACGAGGCGACGCGCGCGGCGCTGGCCAAGGATTTCGGCATTGTCGGCATTCCCAGGCTCACCGCCACGGTGAAGCTGATCCCGCAGCGCGGCGGCGTGCGGGTGGAGGGCCATGTGGACGCCGTGGTGCGGCAGAACTGCGTCGTCACGCTCGAGGATTTCGACGCCCCGGTGAGCGAGGACATCGAGATGAGCTTCGCGCCGGCCGCGAAGCTGCCGGAAATCCGGCCCGGCCAGGAGATCGAGGTGAGCGAGCAGGACATGCCCGATCCGATCGTCGACGGCGTCATCGATGTCGGCGCGGTGGTGGCGGAATTCCTGGCGCTGGGGCTCGACCCCTATCCGCGCAAGCCGGGGGTGGCGTTCGAGACGCCGGCCGAGCCGGGGCCGGAGGAAGCCTCGCCCTTCGCCGCGCTCGCCCGGCTGAAGAAGACCGAGGGCAGCGGCGACATCTGAGCCGAAAGTTGCTCCATGGCGGCGAGCCGCTATTGTCACGCGCCCGCAACTGGGGCATGCCCTCATGTCCCGGCGGCGGGCCACGCCCGGCCTGTGCCGACCCTGAATGAACGAGACCAGTAGCCGCTTCATGTCATCGCCCGTAAGAATCGCGCTCGACGTCATGGGGGGAGACCACGGCGCCGACGTCGTGCTTCCCGGCGCCGCCGTCGCGCTGACGCGGCACCCGGACATCCGCTATCTGCTGTTCGGCGACGAGGCGAAGATCCGCGCGATCCTCGCCCAGCATCCCAAGCTCGCCGCCGCGAGCACCGTGTTCCACACCGACGTCGTCGTCACCATGGAGGACAAGCCGAGCCAGGCGCTTCGGCGCGGCCGCAAGGTCTCCTCCATGTGGAAGGCCATCGACGCGGTGCGGCTCGGCGAGGCCGATTGCGCGGTCTCGGCCGGCAATACCGGCGCGCTGATGGCGATGGCCAAGGTCAACCTGAAGACCATGGCCGGCATTTCCCGCCCCGCCATCGCCTGCCTGTGGCCGACGCTGCGCGGCGAGAGCGTGGTGCTCGACGTCGGCGCCTCGATCGGCGCCACCGCCCAGCATCTCGTCGACATGGCGGTGATGGGCGCGGCGATGGCGCGCATCGTCTTCGACATGGAGACGCCGAAGGTCGGGCTGCTCAATGTCGGCGTCGAGGAGATCAAGGGCGTCGAGGAGGTCAAGGAGGCCGGGGCGACGCTCAGGGCCGCCGAGCATCCCGGGCTCGACTATCGCGGCTTCGTCGAGGGCAACGACATCGGCCGCGGCGTGGTCGACGTGGTGGTGACCGAGGGCTTCTCCGGCAACATCGCGCTGAAGACCGCCGAGGGCACCGCCAAGCAGTTCGCCGAGCTGCTGCGCGGGGTGATGCGTTCCAGCCTGATGGCGAAGATCGGCTATCTGTTCGCCCGCGGCGCCTTCGCGCTGCTGCGGGAGAAGCTCGACCCGCGCAAGTCGAATGGCGGCGTGTTCCTCGGGCTCAACGGCGTGGTGATCAAGAGCCACGGCGGTACCGACGCCGAGGGCTTCGCCTCGGCCATCGACATCGGCTACGACATGGTGCGCTACCAATTGCTGTCGCGCATCGAGGCCGGCATCAAGGGGCGGCCGCGCGCGGCCGGGGCTTCGCCGGAAGCGGACGGGGCCAACGCGGCAGAATTGCAGGTTTCATCGTGAGCAGCTTGACTTCAGTGGTGCGTGGCGTCGGCGCCTATCTGCCGGCGCGGACCCTCACCAATGCCGACCTCGCCCAGATGGTCGACACCTCCGACGAATGGATCGTCCAGCGCACCGGCATCCGCGAGCGGCATATCGCCGCCGAGGACGAGGTGACGAGCGACCTCGCCATCAAGGCGGCGCGGGCGGCGCTCGACGATGCCGGCCTCACGCCGGACGACATCGACCTCATTGTGCTCGCCACCTCGACGCCGGACAACACCTTCCCCGCCTCGGCGGTGACGGTGCAGGCCGGACTCGGCATCACCCGCGGCGCCGCCTTCGACGTGCAGGCGGTGTGCTCGGGCTTCGTCTACGCTCTGGCGACCGCCGACAATTTCCTGAAGGCCGGCAGCTTCCGCCGGGCGCTGGTGATAGGGGCCGAGACCTTCTCGCGCATCCTCGACTGGTCGGACCGCACCACCTGCGTGCTGTTCGGCGACGGCGCCGGCGCGCTGGTGCTGGAGGCGGTGCTGGCGAGCGGCGCGCCCGACGAGCGCGGCGTGCTCACCACGCATCTGCGCTCGGACGGCCGCCACAAGCACAAGCTCTATGTCGATGGCGGCGTCTCCTCGACCAAGACCACCGGTTTCCTGCGCATGGAAGGCCGCGAGGTGTTCCGCCACGCGGTCGGCATGATCACCGACGTCATCACCGACGCCTACAACGCCACCGGCATCGATTCGTCGACCATCGACTGGTTCGTGCCGCATCAGGCCAATCGCCGCATCATCGATGCCAGCGCGGTGAAGCTCGGCATCGCGCCGGAGAAGGTGGTGCTCACCGTCGACGTGCACGGCAACACCTCCGCCGCCTCGATTCCGCTGGCGCTGGCCACGGCGGCGCGGGACGGGCGGATCAAGGCCGGCGACGTGGTGCTGCTGGAGGCGATGGGCGGCGGCTTTACCTGGGCATCGGCGCTGGTTCGCTGGTAGGTTGTCGCTGCGGCCGGTGGCTGCGCGCGCGCGCCCCGTTGACCTGTGCGGGCGACGGCGCCTAGGTTGACACAGGGCAGCGCCACAACACGAAGAAGGCGGAGACGGGGCAATGGCAGGTCGGACGATCACGCGCGCGGATCTTTGCGAGGCGGTGTACCAGCGTGTGGGGCTGTCGCGGACCGAATCCGCCTCGCTGGTCGAGACGGTGCTGTCGGAAATCGCCGATTGCGTGGCCAAGGGCGAGACGGTGAAGCTGTCCTCCTTCGGCTCCTTCGTGGTGCGCCAGAAGGGCGAACGCATCGGCCGCAACCCGAAGACCGGCGAGGAAGTGCCGATCGCGCCCCGCCGCGTCATGGTGTTCAAGCCGTCCAACATCCTCAAGCAGCAGATCAACGGCGAAGACGTCACCGAAGAGTGAGTCGCGCCGCGTCGTTCGTGTGAGCTGAAGGGAGGGAACCCTCGCCGTGGAGAAGAGCCCGGACGCCTTCCGCACCATCAGCGAGGTCGCCGACGAGCTCGATCTGCCGCAGCACGTGCTGCGTTTCTGGGAGACCAAGTTCCCGCAGATCCGTCCGTTGAAGCGCGGCGGCGGTCGCCGCTATTACCGGCCGGATGACGTCGAGCTTCTGCGCGGCATCCAGCATTTGCTCTATGGCGAGGGCTACACGATCCGCGGGGTGCAGCGCATCCTCAAGGAGGAAGGGCCGCGCTACGTGCAGGCGGTGCTGCGCGAGGCGATGGAAGGCGGGCAAGGCCCGCGCACCGTTGCCGCGCCGGCCGGCGGGGACGACGAGGGCGAGGCGCAGGAAGGCAAGGCCGCTGCCGGCCGGTCCTCGCTGAGCGGGTTCTTCGGCCTGCTGCCGGGGCGTCGCGGCGGCGCACCGCGCGACGACGAGCCGGAGCGGGCGGCGGCACGCAAGCCGGCCCGGCGCCGATCCTCCGAAGACGAACCGAATTTCCTCGACATGCCGCTGCTGCCGGATATCGAGCCGCATCCGGGCGGGCCGCGTCATGCGGAGCCACGGCATGGTGAGCCGCGCCATATCGAGCCGCGCTTCGATGCGCCGCGCGCGGAATCGCACCCGCAGCATCCGCGCGAGGTGGAGCCGCGTTTCGACGACGAGGACGAGGATGACGGGCCGTCCTTTCCGTTCCGCGGCGTCGGCGGCGAGCCGGAAGCTCCCTTCGGCGCCCCGCGTCATGCCGAGCGGTACCCGGCCGAGCCGTATCCTCAAGAATCGCCGGAGCCGTTCCCGGTGCCGCCGCTGCCCGCTTATGTGCCGCCGGCCCCGGTGCGCGAGGAGGCGCCGTCGCGGCTGACCTCGTTCCGCCCGCTGGAGGGGCCGGAGGACGGCCTGTCTGAGGAGCAGGTGCGCGAGCTCAAGGCGGCGCTCGTCGATCTCGAGGAGTGCTATCGCCTGCTGATGGAAGCCCGCCGGGGCGAGGTCTGAGCGCGTTTCGCACGCGGCTCAGGAACCATCGTCCCGGCCAGGCGTTCACATAAGAACGTCACGCCACGGCCGTCAGTTGACCCAAGGCCTTCAATTGACCACGGCGAGATCGACCCTCGCGACCCCGCGCGAGCGGAAGCCGAGGCTTTCCGCAGCGGCAGTCGAGACATCGATGACGCGACCGCGGATGAAGGGGCCGCGATCGTTGATGCGCACGACGACCGACCGGCCATTGGCCGTGTTGGTCACCCGCACCTTGGTGCCGAAAGGCAGGGTGCGATGCGCGGCGGTGAGGGCCTGAGCGTTGTGGCGCTCACCGTTGGCGGTGCGTCCGCCATAGCCGTAATAGGACGCCATCCCACTGGTGGCGGCCGGTCTTTTCACGCTTGCCGAGTTTGCTGAAGCAGCATTGCCGCTGGCGGCGAAGATGATCGCGGCGGTCAGTGTCGCGCCGGCGATCCGTCCCATTCCCCAAGCCGTCAATACCTCTGTCCTTCTCCTGTTGCATCCAGGAGATTCGGATGCAAAAGGAGTGCGGCGTGAGGACAGCTATTTCGTGTCGGGAATGTGATTTCGCGAATCTGTCCATGGATCTTTTCATGGATAATTCGTCGGCGAACAGGGACATACTGACAGTGTTCGTGACCTATTGTCGAGGCTGTTCGTGACCCTGATGTGGGTTATACGCAGGCAAGATGCAAGACATCATCGCGGTGAATTCTTATCCTGCCGCAGAGTGAAAATGGCGGATTTTTCTTCGTCGCGCCGCCACCGCCGCGCCCCTCATCGCGGCTAACCTACCGCAGGGGCAGGCTTTCCGGCTCATCCTCCCGCAGCATGGATTTGTGCCGCCCAGCGGTGCTATGCACGCGGCCAATCCAGGCGTGCCGGATCGCGGCCCGCCGATGGCGCTTGCGAGGAGCATGATCATGACGGCGAAAATCAACGCAGCCCTCGGCCCGGTCGCCGGCGAGGTGGCGGACCTGCTCGGCTCGCTCGGCGTCGACCCGGCGCTGTGGCAGGACGGTGGCCGTGCGGTGCACTCGCCGGTCACCGGCGAGGTGGTGGCGCATGTCGCCGAGGCGAGCCCGGCCGATGTCGGCGCGGCGGTGGAGCGCTCCGTCGCGGCCTTCCACGCCTGGCGCACCGTGCCGGCGCCGCGCCGCGGCGAGCTGGTGCGCCTGCTCGGCGAGGAACTGCGTACCCACAAGGTGGCGCTCGGCCGCATCGTCACGCTGGAAGCCGGCAAGATCGTCTCCGAGGGCCTCGGCGAGGTGCAGGAGATGATCGACATCTGCGACTTCGCCGTCGGCGTGTCGCGCCAGCTCTACGGCCTCACCATCGCCTCCGAGCGCCCCGGCCACCGGATGATGGAGACCTGGCACCCGGTCGGCCCGGTCGGCATCATCACCGCTTTCAACTTCCCGGTCGCGGTGTGGTCGTGGAACGCGGCGCTGGCGCTGGTCTGCGGCAACAGTCTGCTGTGGAAGCCCTCCGAGAAGACCCCGCTCACCGCGCTCGCCGTGCAGGCGCTGTTCGAGCGCGCCGCCGCCGCCTTCGGCGATGCGCCGGAAGGCCTGTCGCAGGTGCTGGTGGGCGGCGGCGAGATCGGCTCGTCGCTGGTCGACGACGCCCGCGTGCCGGTGATCTCCGCCACCGGCTCCACCCGCATGGGCCGCATCGTCGGCGAGCGGGTGGCCAAGCGCTTCGGCCGTTCGATCCTGGAACTCGGCGGCAACAACGCCGCCATCGTCTGCCCCTCGGCCGATCTCGACCTCACGCTGCGCGGCATCGCCTTCGCCGCCATGGGCACCGCCGGCCAGCGCTGCACCTCGCTGCGCCGCCTCATCGTCAATGAGGGCGTCTATGAGGAGCTGGTGCCGCGCCTGGCCAAGGCCTATGGCTCGGTGACCATCGGCGATCCCCGTGCGGACGGCACGCTGATCGGCCCGCTGATCGACAAGGCGGCCTATGAGGGCATGCAGGCGGCGCTCGACAAGGCCCGTGCCGCCGGCGCCACCGTGCATGGCGGCGAGCGCGTGGCGGTGGCCGGCGCCGACGACGCCTATTACGTCCGCCCGGCGCTGGTGGAGATCGACGAACAGGTCGACGTGGTGAAGCACGAGACCTTCGCGCCGATCCTCTATGTGCTGCGGGTCGGCGGCCTCACCGAGGCGATCGCGCTGCAGAACGGCGTGCCGCAGGGCCTGTCCTCCTCGATCTTCACCAATGACATGCGCGAGGCCGAGACCTTCATGTCGGCGGAAGGCTCGGATTGCGGCATCGCCAATGTGAATATCGGCCCGTCCGGCGCCGAGATCGGCGGCGCTTTCGGCGGCGAGAAGGAGACCGGCGGCGGCCGCGAGGCGGGCTCCGACGCCTGGAAGGCCTATATGCGGCGGGCCACCAACACGATCAACTACTCGCGCACCCTGCCGCTGGCGCAGGGCGTCTCCTTCGACGTCGAGGGTTGATCGCGCGGGCTTAGGGGCCGGGCCTCATCGGCCCGGTCTCACGTCGAGCTTACACCTCCGCCGGCTGCCAGCGGCTGACCACGCTGGTGGCGTCCGGGCGCGGCCGGTCCGGGCTGTCGACCGTCGGCCGGCCGATATGGATGAAGCCGGCGACCGTCTCGCCGGCCTCGACGCCGGCGAGCGCCGCCGCCTCGCGGTCGCGGCCCGGCCATTTCAGCAGCCATTGCGAGGCAAGGCCGAGCGCGCTCGCCGCCACGGTCAGCGCCATGCCGGCGGCGCCGGCGGAGAGCTGCTGGTTCCATTCCGGCACCTTGGCGGCCGGATCGGGCCGGCTCACCACCACCACGGTGAGCGGCGCGCGCATCAGATACAGCGTCCACATATCGGCCTTGGCGGCGGGTAGGTCCGGATTCTGCCGCGCATAGAGCTGATCGAGCCGGGCGCCGAGCGCGGCCCGCGCCTCGCCCTCGATGACGATGAAGCGCCAGGGCACCAGCCGGCCGTGATCGGGCACCCGCAGCGCCAGCCGGAACAGCAGGTCGAGCTCCTCTTCCGTAAGCGCCGGTCCGCCGAGGTTGCGCAGCGGCGCCGAACGGCGCGCCGCGAGCCGCTCGATCATCGGTTCCAGCGCCGGCGGCGGCACGAAACCGGGATCGCGGACGAGCTCGGCGGTCGCGTGTTCATGGGCCATGGCGGGTCTCCGGTCGGTGGCGGCGGCGCGACTATACACGAGGCGCGGCGGGCAGGGTGGCGGGACGCGGTACTTGAAGACCCGGCGAGGCGCGCTAGTTGGCCAGGGGTCAACGGAGCCCCTCCCCATGAGCTTTCTCATCCGTGCCGTCTTCGCCGTCGCCGCCTGCGCCCTGATGGCGGTGGCGGCGGTGCTGCTGGTCTACGCCCCCTATACGGCGCTGCGCGAGGGGCTCGGCGGCGACACGCTGGTGCATGAGGCGCTGCTCAACATCGTCGGCTATCTCATCGTCGCCATCGCGCTGTTCGACGTCGCCAAATATTTCTTCGAGGAGGAAGTACCGGCCGGGCGGGAGAAGCGCACCGCCGCCGACGCGCGGCGCGGGCTGACCAAGTTTCTCTCCACCATCATCATCGCCATCTTCCTCGAGGCGCTGGTGCTGCTGTTCGAGACCGCGCGCGAGGAGATCTCGCAGGTGATCTACCCGGCGCTGCTGGTGGGGATCGGCTGCGTGGCGCTGGTGTCGCTCGGCCTGTTCCAGCGCTTCAGCGCCTCGGTGGAACGGCAGGTGGGGCCGGAACGGGGCCCGCCGGCGCCGGTGCCCGCAGAGATATCCCATGGCGAGATCCCGGCGCCGCTTGCATCGCCGGGATCAAATCGCTAGAGAGACAGCGCCTCACGGCGTCGGAGCGTAGCGCAGCCTGGTTAGCGCACTAGTCTGGGGGACTAGGGGTCGGAGGTTCAAATCCTCTCGCTCCGACCATTTATCCAAGAAAAATCAAAATCTTGCGAAGGGCGCCGGCGTACTTTGCCGTGTCCCCACCCCCTCCCGGGGCATGCTAGGCGCGCGAGATCCCTCCCCAAAAACTGTCGATTCACCAGCAATACCGGGATGCATCGCCCGTGAAGGTGCATTTGCGCCTGGAACGCTGCGACCCACAAAATTGGGGCATGGGGCGATTCGCGCCCCGGCGCGGGGGCGCGTGTCAGTAGGCAATCGAAAGTACCATCGGACACTCCCGGCGGCGATGTTGCTCGTGGCCGCACGGATTGTCGCGATGACGCTTAACGGGTTCTTTTAAGATGAGTTCTGGAGATGTCGCCGCGTGGATGCAGTTTCTTGGCGCGATGCTGGCGATCGCATTTGCGTGGTGGCAGGCAAGGAGAGACGGGCGGGTCCGTGAAGCTGAAGCGAGGGCGTCGGCAGAGGCGGAGAGGATGCAGCGCATAATTAATTATCGCATTGCCGAAGATCTTTTCAGAATCGTAGTCAGGCAGCAATTTGATGCCGCTGTGGCAATAATGAACGATCGTGGATCCAATTTTTTTAATGGTGATATAATTAGTTATATAGATGCCACGTTAAAAAAATTGGACGATATCATTTTGGCTCTATTGCCTAACAGTAACTGTGCGATTGATGTGCAGCAGATGAGGCATTATGCATATGCGTCTCGTGCTCAAGTTGTGATGGCTGGGGAAGTTCATGGTGTTGCTGAGAAAAGTGCCTGTCTTAAGTCGTTGTTGAATAATTTGTCGACCCACATAGATTATGCTTTTATTGATCGCGGCGATGAAGGCCCGCGGGTGGATAAAGATCATGAAATCCGCGCTCGCTGGCGCTGGAGAAAAGGGATCAATCCAGGAGGTTTGCGCGAGGCATATCGAATCGCGAAACTGAAATTTCCCAAATCTGGAAACAAGAGAGCGCCTTCTGACGAAGCCGTGGAGGCGTTGTAGTCCCCAAGAGCCGCTTTTGCGGACGATGTCTGCGTCGATACGCCCGCCGGTTGGCGGGGGGGGGGCGAGCGAAGAGGCAGAGCCGGCGCGAAAGCTGGGACAACTCCGGCAAGGCGGATGCCCCTACGGGATGGAACCTGCGCCGGCGCCATGCGTTAACATAAATCGACCGCAGGGAGGCTCTGCTATGGATCGCACATCCGTCGCCATTCCCGCAATTCGTGTGCATGCCGGGTCGGCGACTTTCGACATCACCACGCTGGAAGAAGCTCTCGCCTTCGCCCGGGCCAATCCCCACCGCAAGGGCGACTATGATGGTCTCATCCGTCGGCTGCAAAGCGCGGCCGATCCGGACGACGTCCTGGAGGCCGGCAACGCCTTTGTGTGGTGGGCGGAATCAAACGACCTGGTGGGCGAGCGGGGGCACTAGGCTCTCACGCTTCGCCCCATGCCGTGCCGGCCCGCCGCGGGCGTCCTCGCGGGTGAGGGCCGTCGAGCGGGTCGGGCCGGCGCCTATGATTTCTGAATCAGGAAAACGCCGGCGACGAGCAGCGCCACGCCGGCGAGGCGGGCCATGGACACGCTCTGCTGCGGCAGGCCGAGGATGCCGTAATGGTCGAATGCCAGCGATCCCAGCATCTGGCCGACGACGATCAGCGCCAGCGTCGTGGCGGCTCCAACGCGCGGAACGGCAAAGATCACCGCAAGGATGAATACTGCGCCGAACAGGCCGCCCGACCAGGACCACCATGATGTCCGGTTGATGGCGGTCGCGGACGGCAAGGAACTGCCGGTCGCCAGCAGCACGGTAATCATGACGAGCATGCCGACGGCATAGCTGACGAACCCCGCCCAATAGGGCGAACCGAGATCCGCGCGCAGATTAGCGTTGAGCACCTGCTGGAAGGCGACGGCGATGCCTGCGCCTATCACGATGGCATAGAGAATCAGGTTCATGGCAGCAGCATATCGCGGGGCACGGGCCATGGCCGCGGACCGTCGTGCCGATCAGGACGATGCGGCGCAGGACGATGGTGGAATGCCGGCGAAAATATTTCGAGATCTTCTACCGTAAGCTGCCGAATACCACCGAAAACTATTGGATGAGAATGATAATAACCTCATAGGTGAAAATTAAAATCGCCAATAAATTAGGAGGAAAATGTGCCAAATCTCACTCTTGCTAGTCCTGTGAAGGTGTTGACCATTTGGGAGGGCGATGTTGTCGCCACGCTCGCTGAAGCCGTGGAGATGGTCGACGAAAACCCGTCCTGGCATGTCCAGATTCCCTCTGATTTCGCCCCCCTTGGTGGAAATATTCTTGGCCCCAATCAGGTCAGGGAGCTCGTAAGGTCGCTCGCCCGACAATAGGCATGACGTCCCGGCCGAAGAGGTCGGGACGTTCGTCTCGGCGCGGCAGCTCCGCGCCAGGCCGGGCGAGTGCTTCCGCTGCCCGACAATGGCAGAGGGTAGCGGAGATCTTGCGTAATTCGGGGGGAGGCCCGCACCATTGTCGTCGCGCCCACGGGCATTGCCGGCCTGAGGCTATTCGCCGGATTTACGCGAATTTAAGACATCATCCGAATCGAGATTCTCTTGGCAACTGTGAAGGAGCGTGAAATCCTTCTTCCAGAAGGGAGTGACGAATGCTTGATTCGAGTGATCGCACGAATATCCACTTGGACCGCCATGCCTATGTGAGGTTCGTCTCCTATGGCGCTCCTGCCCAGCGGCCCGCCTTCACCACGAGGCTGGCCTCTCTTCGCCATCTTCCCCGCGAGTACCATTACATTGCCGAATCGAAGAACTTCGCGGTCCTCGGCATCTGGGTCGACGGGATCGGGAGGGTGAGCGGCAATGCGGCTGAAACCTTCGTAAGAACGGTGGCCCGCAGAGTGGCGGAGACGGGCCCCGCTTAGCGGCAGTATTTGCCGCTTGCCGGATCAATACCTGCCTGCGCGGCGGCGTGTGGCCGGTTGCTGAATGTCGACGTCGTGAAACGAAGGTGCGACGGGACAGGACGTGCGGCCGAAGACTTTTGCTTGCCGGTCGGCGGGTGTTGTGACGCCGCGAAAGTGTTCGAGCTTGCCGAAGCCGTGTTCGGCAAGGTTGCGATGGCGGTCCGGCGCGGGCCTGATGGCTTCTTTACATGGCGGGCTGTCCGATCGGGCGTCGATCCTCGCTGTCCTGCACGGGGCTATGGCCGGAGGCGGGGCGGGCGGTGTGTCTGCCGTCGGGCGGGGATAAGCGGGCGCCATGTCGAGGGAGTCATGTCGAGGACCGATCCGGCATCATCGGAAACCGGTCGGCACCATGCCGGTGGCGGCCACAGGGGGCTCCGGTAGGCCGCTGTGCGGCAGAGCGACAGGAAGCGCGCTCCAAGCCGATTTCAGTGCGGGTGGCGGCCGGTGTGGGCATCAACGATGCGTCGTCCGACAAGCGAAGCGCCCACACCACGTTGCGGGCATCTCGACCTGTTTTCGCCGATGCCGACCTCGGCGCATCCGCCGGGACGATTGGGGTAATCGAGCCGGGCGCTACTCGGCGGCGTCTCTGCTCCAGCCGGGCGGGGCGGCGGGTGGCGTGCGGGCGGCGGCGCCGGCCAGCTTGGAAAACACCTTGGCCAGGTTGAAGGGCTGCGGCTTGTAGGGCTCAAGACCGCCGGCGATCCTTTCCTCGAGGCTGTCGAGAAACGCGCGCGGGTCCGACAGGTCCATGCCGGCGAAATGCTCCGGCGCATAGTCCCACCATTTGACGCGCTGGATGCGCGCAATGGTCTCTTCATCGAAGCGGAAGCGGATGATCCGGGCTGGCGCGCCGCCGATGATGGCAAAGGGCGGAACGTCCTTGACCACCACCGAGCCGGCGCCGATCACGGCGCCATCGCCGATGGTGATGCCGCGCCGCAGCAAGACGCGTTGGCCGATCCAGACATCGTTGCCGACCGTTACGCCCTTGGCGCCCGGGGTCACCTTCAGGATTTCGGGAGCATCGCCGCGCATCTTGGTGATGTCGTTCTGCCAATATTTGCGGAACGCCATGACATGAGTGGTGATGCTGGTCATGGGGTGCTCCACGCCCATGACCTCGCAGCCGACGGCGATGGAGCAGAACCGGCCCACCCGCATGGCCTGCGGCAGGCCGCTCGATCGACAGTAGGAAAACGCGCCGGTCGTCATGAAGGCGCGATCCGGCAGGGTAGCATAAGGCTCGGCAAAGACCGGAACGTCGAAGCGCAGAGGTGTTCCGAATTTGTAGACGCCGGAAATCTTATGGACATGGGCAAGGAAAATCCGGTTTTCCTCACACCAATCCTGGATAGGTTTATTGAACTTCACCGTAACAGGATATTGCATGCATCCACCGTGCCTAGTCGCAGGCATGGTAGCGGTAGCCACAACGCTTAGGCAAGGGAAACGAGTATCCTTCCTTCGCCATTGCCGGCGTTACGGGAGTCTCGCAACGTAGCTACGTCACCCCCGATGCGCGAAACGTCTCTCGATTTCATGGCCGCCGACGTCGAGTATTTCGCGGGCGGATCCCGGCAGGGGACGGGAATTTTCCCAGTTTCCGCGGCGCCGGATCAGTGCGGCGCAGCATGAAATCAGCCGCCGTATGAGCTGCGGTGCAGCATATACTACCTCTTGCGGGAGCGATGGCGAGGGCGCAACCTGCCCCGATCTGGAATTTGGGCTGGGAAAATTCAATGGAACAGCTTCTGATCAATCTGGTTGCTGGCGCTCTTGGCGGCAACGCCGTCGGAAAGACGGCGCCGTCCTTCGACCTCGGTACGCTCGGAAATACCGTCGCGGGGCTCGTCGGCGGGGGCGTGCTCGGGCAGCTGGTGCCGCTGGTGCTGCCGGCGATCCAGGCGTCGATGGCGAGCGGCAATTTCAGTATCGGCAGCGTGATCGCCAATGTGGTTTCCGGCGGCGCCGGCGGTGCGATTCTCACGGCGATCATCGGCGCGATCAAGAACCGCTCGGCCTGACGCGTCTGAGGGCGGGTGACAGCCGGGTGGCCGTGCATGCCCGGCGAGAGTGCGGGGCGGTGGGGATCTGCCGTCCGGCTTGTGCCGTTGTCCATCGCTTGCGCGACAGGCTCACATCACGTTGAGCACGATGGCGGCTAGCACCAGGTAGCGCGCGACCTTCGCGAGCGTCACCAGCACGAGGAATATCGGGAGCGGCTCGCGCATCACCCCGGCGACCAAAGTGAGCGGGTCGCCGATCACCGGTGCCCAGCTCAGCAGCAGCGACCATTTTCCGTAGCGACGGTACCAGTCCTGTGCGCGGGCGAGCTTGTCCGGGCTGGCGGGGAACCACGGCCGGTCGGCATAGCGCTCGATGAAGCGGCCGAGCCACCAGTTCACCACCGAGCCGAGGACGTTGCCGGCGCTGGCGACGGCGATCAGCAGTGCCGCCGGCTGCCCACCGGCGACGAGGAGGCCGGCGAGCACGGCTTCCGACTGCATCGGCAGGATGGTGGCGGCGACGAGGGCGGAGAGGAACAGCCCGGCATAGGCGGCGAGATCGATCATCGCCGCCTTATAGCCAAGCCACCCGCCATGCCGCCACCCGCCAAACCGCCAGTCGCCCGCCCGCCCGCCGGCCATCGGCGCCGGCTACCGCGGTGTGGCGGTCACCCGCGGGCTGGTCGTGGGGTCCGTGCCGGGCGGTCTGCCGCGCCGTGTCCTGCGCGCCGTGTCCCGCCGGCAGGGAGGTTGCGAGGGGGGGGCCGAGCCGGCCGGCCATTGCCCCACCGGTACCGCCACATTGCGCTGTCACGCAGGGGGAAGCGGGGCTGGATGGCTATTTGGAGGGGCGTAGTCCTGCGCAAAACGCATTACTGGGACGCAGGATTTACGCTTCTGCGATGCTGCGTCGCAAACTATGTTCGTCTCAATCATGTTGCCCTGCAGCATGGAAAAAGAGGAGAACACCATCATGCAGATCGAAAAGATCAGCATCGCCTTGCGGACGGCCTTTGCGCGTCGTCGCCAGTATCGCCAGACCCAGCGCGAGCTTGAGGCCTATAGCGACCGTGAGCTCGGTGAGCTCGGCTTCAGCCGTGCCGACATCCACGACATTGCCATGCGGTCTGCTGCGGACGTGCCGCAGGAAGCGTTGCAGCGTCGTCTGCGTCTCGTCACGGCTATCTGAGTACCGTTTTAGGGCGTTTAAGCTCTGCGCATTGCGCATGACGGATGCCCAGGCTGTCCTGGATTGGCGGGTGAGCGCATGTACGCGATCTCCCGCTCGATCTCCCGTGGTTCTGCGGGGCGCGCGAACGGCTCCGGCGCTGGCTCTCCCGGCCGGCGCGGGCGGCCGATGCGGCGGAAGAAATCCTCCGGTCCGTCCGGTACGATCAGCCAGGTGAAGACGAGGTTCTCGTCGCCCTCGTTGACGAATATGCGGCGGCGGTTGCGGCCGAGGAAGAACGCCGTGCCCGGCCGCATCGGGTGCTCGACCCCGTCGATCACCGCGCGCCCGCGCCCGTGCAGCACGTAGACGATCTCTTCGCTGCACTGATGCGCGAGTTCGCGCACATGGCCGCCTGGCGGTACGGTCCGGGTGCCGAAGGCGAGCGGCTGCTCCATCGTCACCAGATCCGGGGCGAACATCATCTCGACATGGCCATTGGCCGGCATGGGCTGCCAGGTGCTGGCGGCCTCGCCGGGCTGGCACACAAGCACCGCGCCGGCCCGCATCTCGCCGGCTCCGGACTCCGCGAGCCCCTCGCGCGCGTCGCGCCCGTGCTTCGACATGGTCCTGCTCCCGCCGTCGCGCCGAAGATGAACCCTGCCGTCCTTGTAGGAATAGCCGGCGCGGAGCGGAAGGCGCGCGTGCCGTCATCCGGCGATCAGTCGCGGAAATAGGCGGGCCAGCGGGCGCGCAGGTCCGGGGTGAAGGCGAGCGATTTCGACAGATGGGTGCGCAGCGCCGCCTGCGCCGCGCCGAGATCGCCGGCGGCGATACCGGCGACGATGGCGCGATGATCGGCGATCACCTGCTCGGCCTTGCCGGGAATCGGCAGGTGCAGCCGGCGGATGCGGTCGATATGGCCGGCGTGCCGGCGCGCCAGAACCCAGAGGTCAGGCACCCCCACCGCCTCGAAGAACAGCCGGTGAAAGTCGCGGTCGGCGACATGGAAGGCCTCGAGGTCGCCCCGGCCGAGCAGCGCCGCCTGGATGTCGATGGCGGTCTCCAGTCGCTCCGCCACCGGCCGGCGCTCGGTGTCCGGCAGCAAGGCGAGCGTGCGCACCGCCTCCTGCTCGATGGAGCGACGCAGGAACTGCGCCTGCCGGGCGAGCCGGAGATCGATGGGGCTCACCACGGTGGCGTGCTGCGGGAAGATCTCGACCAGCGATTCCTCCTGTAGCCGCAGCAGCGCGTCGCGCACCGGCGTCGAGGAGAAGCCGAACAGCTCCTGCAGCTCGGCGCGCGAGATCACCGTGCCGGGCGGCAGCTGGAGATTGACGATCCGCTCGCGCAGATAGTCGAACACCTGCGGCGCGGCGTGGCGGTGTGGGTCCCGGGAAGGGCGTGGAATCGCGGTCACGTTCATGGGCTGTAGCCTACACCAGCCTTGGCTTGACTTCACTGATGCATTAGAGCTTTAGTGCATTCACGCTCAAGCAGCCCATCCCGCGCAGACGGGAATTCGAGGGGAGGCACGAGGCCGCGCCAACGGTCCGCCTCCACCCGGTCCAATCGGACGATCAGGAGGAAACATGTCCCGCGCGATCCTTTCCCGCATGCTGTCCCGCCGCACCGCGCTCGCCTCGCTCGCCGCCCTGTCGGCGCTCGCCGCCGGCCCGCTGATGCTGCCGGCGCAGGCCTATCCCGACCGCCCGGTCACCGTCGTGGTGCCGTTCCCGCCCGGCGGCGCCTCGGATTCCACCGCCCGCCTCATTGCCTCGAAGATGCCGGAGACGCTCGGCCAGTCGGTGGTGATCGACAACCGGCCGGGCGCCAACGGCGCCACCGGCGCGCAGCATGTGAAGAACTCGCCGGCCGACGGCTACACGCTGCTGGTCGGCTCGATCGGCGTATTCGCCATCAACCCGGCGCTCAACCCGGCGCTCGGCTACGACCCGAAGACCGATCTCGATCTCATCACCGTGGCGGTGCGCACCCCCAACGTGCTGGTGGCGACGCCGTCCTTCCCGGCCAATTCGGTGAAGGAACTGGTCGAGTATCTGAAGAAGAACCCGGACAAGGTGACGTTCGCCTCGTCGGGCGTCGGCTCCTCCGACCATCTGACGGCGGCGCTGTTCTGGCAGAAGACCGGCACCTCCGGCATCCACGTGCCCTATAAGGGCGGCGGGCCGGCCATCGGTGACCTCATTGCCGGCCATGCCGACGTGTCGTTCCAGAATCTCGGCTCGGTCGCCAACCACATCAAGGCCGGCAAGCTGAAGGTGCTGGGCGTCACCGCCTCCGCGCGCAACCCGGTGCTGCCGGATACCCCGACCATGAAGGAGGCCGGCGTTGACGGGCTCGACGTCTATTCCTGGCAGGCCGCCGCCGCGCCGAAGGGGCTTCCCGCCGATGTGAAGGCGAAGGTGGTGAAGGCCTTCGCCGCCGGCCTTGCCGCGCCCGACGTGAAGGCGAAGTTCAACGAGATGGGCTTCGAGGTGGTCGCCAGCACGCCGGAGGAGTTCGCCGCCTTCCAGAAGGCGGAAGAAGCCCGCTGGCGCGAGGTGGTGAAGGCGGGCAACATCGTCACGCAATAGATGCGGAGTGAAGGGCGGGCTCCGACTCTGCGCGTTGTCGCCGGCTGCTGCCGTGCCATCGCCGCGCAGAGCTTTCGGCTCCCTTTCCCCGAGAGGTGAGGGGTGGGTGAAGGGTCTTGTTTGCTTCCGAGCGGCGGCCCCCTCTCCGATCCGCTGGGGGGGCCATCTCTCCGTCGGAACCGGATGCTTCCGGTTTCGACCTCGCCGCAACCGAGCTCGGCAGTGGCCGAGTTCGGGCGGAAAGAGGGACGTTGAAGGAAGAAGACGTACCGCCCTCCGCCCAATCCTTTGCCGCCATGCCTCCACAGGTGCCTCATGAACGCGCATCCGAAGAACCGTCCCGCCAAGACCCCCGAACAGCTGCGCAGCGCCCGGTATTTCAACCATGACGATCTGCGCAGCTTCGGCCATCGTTCGCGGCTGCGGCAGATGGGTTATGCGCCGGAGGACTGGGTCGGCAAGCCGGTCATCGGCATCCTCAACACCTGGTCGGACTTCAATCCCTGCCACGGCCATTTCAAGGACCGGGTGGAGGACGTGAAGCGCGGCGTGTTCCAGGCCGGCGGCTTCCCGCTGGAACTGCCGGTGCATTCCGCCTCCGAGAGCTTCCTCAAGCCGACCTCCATGCTCTACCGCAACATGGCGGCGATGGAGGTGGAGGAGGGCATCCGCGCCCATCCTATCGACGGCGTGGTGTTGATGGGCGGCTGCGACAAGTCCACCCCCGCTCTGCTGATGGGCGCCACCAGCGCCGGCGTGCCGGCGATCTACCTGCCGGCCGGGCCGATGCTGCGCGGCAATTGGAAAGGCAAGACGCTCGGCTCCGGCTCGGACGCGTGGAAGTTCTGGGACGAGCGCCGCGCCGGCAATATCGACGAGAAGGCCTGGGGCGAGATCGAGGGCGGCATCGCCCGCTCCTTCGGCCATTGCATGACCATGGGCACCGCCTCGACCATGACCGCCATCGCCGAGTCGCTGGGCATGACGCTGTCGGGCGCCTCCTCGGTGCCGGCGGCGGATGTCGGGCACAACCGCATGTCGGCGGCCTGCGGGCGGCGGATCGTCGAGATGGTGTGGGAGGACCTGACGCCCGCCCGCATCCAGACGCGCCCGGCCTATGAGAACGCCATCATCGTGGCGATGGCGATGGGTTGCTCCACCAACGCCATCATCCATCTGATCGCGCAGGCGCGCCGCGCCGGGGTGGATATCGGCCTCGACGATTTCGACAGGGCGAGCCGCCTCGTGCCGGTGATCGCCAATGTCCGGCCCTCGGGCGACGCGTATCTGATGGAAGATTTCTACTTCGCCGGCGGCCTGCGCGCGCTGATGACGCGGCTGACGGATTTCCTGCATCTCGACGCGCTGACCGTCACCGGCCGGACGCTCGGCGAGAACATCGTCGGGGCGGAGGTCTATAATGACGACGTCATCCGCACGGTCGACAACCCGATCTATGCCGAGGGCGCGCTGGCGGTGCTGCGCGGCAATCTGGCGCCGGACGGCTGCGTCATCAAGCCGAGTGCCTGCGCCCCGCATCTGCGGGTGCATACCGGGCCGGCGCTGGTGTTCGACGATTATCCCAGCATGAAGGCAGCGATCGACGACGAGGATCTCGACGTCACGCCTGACCACGTGCTGGTGCTGCGCAATGCCGGGCCGCTGGGCGGGCCGGGCATGCCGGAATGGGGGATGCTGCCGATCCCGAAAAAGCTGATCAAGCAGGGCGTGCGCGACATGCTGCGCCTCTCGGATTCGCGCATGAGCGGCACCAGCTACGGCGCCTGCATCCTGCATGTAGCGCCGGAGAGTTATGTCGGCGGCCCGCTCGCCCTGCTGCGCACCGGCGACCTCGTCAGCGTCGACGTGCCGAACCGGCGCATCGACATGCTGGTGGACGAGGCCGAGCTCGCCGCCCGCCGCGCCGCGCTGGTGCCGCCGCCGCCGCATTACGAGCGCGGCTATGGCTGGATGTTCTCCCGCCACATCAAGCAGGCGCATGAAGGTTGCGACTTCGACTTCCTGGAAACCTCGTTCGGCGCTCCCGTCGGCGAACCCTCGATCTATTGAGAAGGATTTCTTCCGTGGAATTGCCCGCCAACCATTTCAAGCGCGGCCTCTATGCCGGTGAGCAGCAGATCGGCCTGTGGTGCAGCCTCGCCAGCCATGTGAGCGTCGAGATCCTCGCCGGCTCCGGCTATGACTGGCTGCTGATCGATACCGAGCACTCGGCCAACGAGCTGCCGATGGTGCTGTGCCAACTGCAGGCCTGCATGGAGAACCGGGTGCAGCCGATCGTGCGGCCGCCGGTGAACGACCCGGTGTGGATCAAGCGCTTCCTCGATGCCGGGGTGCAGAGCTTCCTGCTGCCGATGGTGGAGACCGCCGAGGACGCGGCGGCGGCGGTGGCGGCCACCCGCTACCCGCCGGACGGCGTTCGCGGCTTCGCGGCGAGCGCCCGCTCGTCCCGCTTCGGCCGGGTGAAGGACTATTACGCCCGCGCCCAGGAGGAGATCTGCGTGCTGGTGCAGATCGAATCCAGGCGTGGCATGGAGAATCTGGAGGCGATCGCCGCGGTGCCGGGCGTCGACGGGGTGTTCATCGGGCCGGGCGATCTGTCCGCCGCCATCGGCTATCTCGGCGACCAGGGCAATGCCTATGTCGTCGATCTCATCGTACAACTCATCGGTCGCATCGGTCAGGCCGGCAACCGGGCGGGCATTCTCACCGGCGACGAGGCGCTGGCCAAGCGCTACATCGAGGCCGGGTGCCTGTTCACCGCCGTCGGCTCCGATGTCGGCCTGCTGGCGCGCGGCTCGGAAGCCCTGAAGAAGCGCTTCAAGCCGTGAGCGGCAGGGGTTCGCCGTCGATCAGTTTACGGCATCGTCCATGATGTTGAGAATCAACACGTTCTTGGCGATGTCGGTGATCGAGGGCGAGGCCTTGGAATCGAGGTTGATGCCGGGATATTTCGCCTGCAACGCCCGGGCGAGCCGGTTCGCGGCATCACCGACGCCGGGGTGGTAGGACAGCGCATTGCGCAGCGGCTGGAACACCTCCGCCGCCGAGACGTCGACATTGAACCCCGCCGCCTTGGCGACATTGGCGAAGCGCTCCAGCTTCGCCTTGTCGATGGAGGCGGTGGCGAAGATCCGCACCGTATAGGTGACGGCGGGCGGTGGCGCCGGTTCCGCCGCCGCGGGCTCGGGGGCGGGCGCTTCCGCCGTGGCCGGTGCCGGCGGCGTGGCGGCTGGGTCGGAATTCGGCGTCGTGTCAGTGGCTTGTGGGCCGGGGGACGCGTCCGCCGCCGGTGGCTCCGCTGCAGGGGCTTGGGCGATCTGCGGCGAGGCGGCGGGCGCCGCCTCGGTGGTCGCGGTGGGGGCGGCCAGCTGTGCCGTCCGCAGCCGCGCGACTTCCTCGCGCAGTGGCACCAGCGTCATCACCACATAGATGAGCAGGCCGGCAATGGCCGCGATCAGGGCCAGCGTGACATAGCCGAGCAGGTGCGAGGGCGGCTCGGTCGCCGTCTGCAGGTGCTGCTGCTCCAGTTCGAGCCGCTTCAGCTCGACCTTCAGCTTCTCGATCTCGATCCAGCGCTGGAATTGCGCCGGATCTTCCGGCGGCGTTCGACCCGCCTTGGGGGGCGCCGGACGCGGCGGAGAGGGCTGCGGCGCTGGAATCGCTGCGGGGCGCGCCGCTGCTTCGGCCGGCACCGTGCCGTTGCCGTTGCCGTTGTCTGCTTCGAAGGAGGGCTCGCGTTTGTCTGTCATTCTCCAGTCTCCCGTGAGCGGAGTGGCCCGGTCGGGGCCGGCCGATCTTGCACCGGCATACCTTGCATGTAACCGAATTGGCGATGCGGGGTAAGCGCTACTGCCGCAGGGACGCGTCGGCTGCCCACGCGGATCGCCGCGGTGCGATTGCCGGACGTGCCGCCGCCGTATAGGACGAGCCGACTGCGTCCAGACATCCGCGCGGGGAATTCCCATGTCCGATCCGTGGCGGCCGAGCCTTTATCTTGCCGGTCCCGAGGTGTTCCGACCCGACGCGCTGGCGGAAGGCGAGCGGCTGAAGGCAGCCTGCGCCGGCCACGGCGCCATCGGTCTCTATCCGCTGCAGGAAGGCGAGGCGCCCGCGACCGCCGACGATATCCGGGACCACTGTATCGCGCTGATCCGCCGCGCCGACGCGGTGGTGGCCAATATCAGCCCGTTCCGCGGCGCGCATATGGATCCCGGCACCGCTTTCGAGATCGGCTATGCCGAGGCGCTGGGCTTGCCGGTGTTCCTGTGGTCGGAGGATGGCCGCGACCTTGCCGAGCGGATCGCCGCCGATCCCAGCCGTGGGGTGGGGCGCGATGCCGCGGGCTATCTCATCGAGGACTTCGCCAAGCCGGAGAATCTGATGATCGTCCGCGACGGGCAAAAGGTGTTCGCTTCGCCGCAGGAGGCGATCGCGGCTGCGACGGCGGCGCTGGCGGCCTCAGCGGGTTCGCGGCGGGACGAGGCGCGCCACCGGGCGATTCACCGCGATACCCGTATCATGGTAATGGCGGCGCTGGCGGTGAGCTTCGCCGCGGCGCTGGCCGCGGGTTGGGTGGTCGACTGGCTGGCCGGGCGGTGAACGGGGCGGATGCTGGCTTCGCGAGCGAAAGAGTGGCGTCGGTCTTGCAGCAGCGCGGCGGATGGTCTTGACGGAGGCCGCCGCAGGTTCCTTGATGCCGGCTGATGGGCGGCGTGTCCGCACCAATCTGGAGACCATGATGACCAGGCATGCAGGCGTTCCCCCCGAGGCCCTTTCGCATGAGGAACGGCTCGACCGGTTGGGACGAGTGGCGGTGGAGGTCGGCCTCGGCCTAAAGGCGGGGCAGGAGCTGGTGATCACCGCCTCGCTCGACGCGCTGCCGCTGGTCCGCCGGATCACCGAGCATGCCTACAAGGCTGGTGCGACGCTGGTCACGACGCTGTTCTCCGACGAGGAAGCGACGCTGATGCGCTTCCGCAATGCCGCGGATTCGAGCTTCGACACTGCCTCCGGCTGGCTCTATGAGGGCATGGCCAACGCCTTCAAGGGCGGGGCGGCCCGTCTCGCCATCGCCGGCGAGAACCCCTCGCTGCTGGCGCATGAGGATCCCGAGAAGGTTTCCCGTGCCAACCGGGCCCGCTCCAAGGCCTATATGCCGGCGCTGTCGCTGATCGCCGGCTTCGACATCAACTGGACCATCGTTTCCTATGCGTCTCCCGCCTGGGCGAAAGCGATGTTCCCGGACGACCCGGAGGACATCGCGGTCGCCAAGCTGTGGCATGCGATCTTCTCCGCCTCGCGGGTCGACACGCCCGACCCGGTCGCCGCCTGGGAGGCGCATAATGAGGAGCTCAACAAGCGGACGGCGCTCTTGAACGACAAGCGCTACGCTGCGCTGCGCTTTCGCGGGCCGGGCACCGACCTCACCGTGGGGCTCGCCGACGAGCATGAATGGGCCGGCGGGGCGTCGGTCGCCAAGAACGGCGTGGTCTGCAACGCCAACATCCCGACCGAGGAAGTCTTCACCACCCCGCACAAATTGCGCGTCAGCGGCCATGTGGCGAGCACCAAGCCGCTCTCCTATCAGGGCACGCTGATCAAGGACATCCGCGTGCGCTTCGAGGAGGGGCGGATCGTCGAGGCGCACGCCGCCAGCGGCCTCGACGTGCTGGCCAAGGTGCTCGACACTGACGAGGGTTCGCGTCGGCTCGGCGAGGTGGCGCTGGTGCCGCATTCCTCGCCGATCTCCAAGAGCGGTCTTTTGTTCTTCAACACGCTCTATGACGAGAATGCCGCCAGCCACATCGCGCTCGGCCAGTCCTATTCCAAGTGCTTCGTCAACGGCGCCGACCTGTCGCCCGAACAGCTGGCGGCGCGTGGGGCCAATTCCAGCCTCATCCATATCGACTGGATGATCGGCTCGGGCGAGGTCGACGTCGATGGTCTCAGGGCCGACGGCTCCGCGGAGCCGGTGATGCGGCAGGGCGAATGGGCATGATCGCCTTCCGCGTGCCGCTCGGCGTGCGCCGTCGCCGGAGTGCCGCTTCCTGATGTCGACGAACTGTGATGAACTCGTGCCGCGCGGGGATGATCGTGGGAGCCCGCGCGGATCGGGAGACGTATCGTGAGGTGTCGCTGGCTCGCCTGGTGGAAGGGCTTGCCCGCCCTGGCGCTGCTTATCGTGGCGGCGGTGGTTGTCGCGCGCGCGCCCGCCGAACAGGATCTGACGCAGCGGGCCGAGGCGCTGCTGGTGAATATCGGCGAATCCTGGGCGCGTGCGAGCTTCGACGGCCGCGACGCGAAGCTGGAAGGCGAGGCGCTCTCCGAGGAGGCGCGGGTCAAGGTCCGCACCGAGCTGGCCGCGCTGTCCGGCGTGCGCAGCATCGAGGACCGCACCACGCTGCTGCCGGAGCGCCGGCCCTTTACCTTCTCGGTGGTGCGCGATGGTTCCAAGCTGCATCTCTCCGGCTATGTGCCGTCGCGTTGGTCGCGCAAACGCATCGTCGAAGCGGCGGCCCAGATGGCGCCGGGCGTCGTGGTGACCGGTGACAAGGAACTAACGCGCGCGCGCGGTGTACCGGCCGGCGATTTCGCCGGCGTGGTGATCTTCGGCATCCAGCAACTGGCGAAAATGCCGTCCGGCCGGGTGACGATCGCCGACAATTCCTTTTCCATCGAAGGACGTGCTCCGGACTTCGCCACCTATGACGCGCTGGAAGTGACGGTGCGCAGCGAATTGCCGACGGATTTCGATCTTGCCCGCTTCGCGGTGCTGCCCCCGGCGGTGGCGCCCTTCGTCTGGTCGGCGGAGCGCGAGCAGGACGGCGTGAAGCTCTCCGGCTACATTCCGCTCGGTGACGCGCGGCGGGCCCTGCTCGATCTCGTCCGCAGCGCGGTGCCCGGCGCGGCGATCTCCGACCAGCTGCGGCTTGCCGATGGCTCGCCGCCGACCCAGGGATGGCTCAAGGCCGTGGCTTTCTCGCTCGACCAGCTCGGGCGGCTGCCGGACGGCAAGGTGGCGCTGTCGGGAACGACGATCTCCATCGAGGGCACGGCGCCGGATTTCGCCTCCTATGACGCGCTTGCCGGTGCGCGGCGCAACCTGCCCGAGGGCTATACGCTCACCCGCTTTGCGGTGGAGCCGCCCACGGTCTCGCCCTTCATCTGGGGCGTGTTGAATGGGGCCAGCGGTTTGCGGTTGACCGGCTTCGCCCCGTCCGAGAACGCCAAGAAGCTCGCCCTCGACGCGGTGCGCGCCGGTTTCCCCGGCCTGCCGGTCAGCGACGAGATGCGCATCGCCGCCGGTGGTCCGCCGGCCGAGGCGTGGGCGAGCGCTACCGCGTTCGGCATCGCCCAATTGGCGCGGTTGCGCGCGGGCTCGGTGCGCGGCCTCGCCACCACGCTCACCATTTCCGGCGAGGCGGTGGATTCGGCCGCCTATCTGGCGGTGAGCGCCGCGCTGTCGCAATCGGTGCCCAAGGGCTTCGCCCTGCAAAGCGACGTGCGCCCGCCGGTGGTGGCGCCCTATGTGTTCGGCATGCGCAAGGACGGGGAGGGGCTCACCATCTCCGGCTTCTATCCGACGTCGCAGGCGCATGGGCAGATCATCGATGCCGTCAAACGCTACTTTCCCGGCCTGACGGTGAACGACGTCTCGGCGCTGGCGCAGGGGGCGCCGGACGGCTTCGAGGCGGCTGCCCGCCTGGCATTGCGCGAGCTCTCCCGCCTCGATACCGGCGAGGTGCGTTTCGACGATCGTAAGCTGCGGCTCACCGGTACCGCCTTCCACAGCGCGGCGGTGGTTTCCATCGGCGAGAGCCTGAAGCAGGAAGTGCCTGCGGGCTTTTCGGTGGATCTGAGCCTGGACGTCCTTTCGCGCCGCGAGACGCTCGACCGCGATGCCTGCCGTCTGGCCGTCGCCACTCTGCTGGAGCGCGGCGGCATCGTCTTCGCCGCCGGCGGCGCGCGTCTCGATCCGGTGAGCTACGGGCTTCTCGATCGCGTGGCGGCGGCCGCCGCCGGCTGTCCGGACGTCGCCATCGAGATCAGCGTCGCCCATGCCGACATCGATTCCGATCAGGCGGCGGCGCGGGCGCGGGCGGTGATCGACTATCTCGCCGCCGCCGGCATCGCGCCGGAACGTCTCTGGGTCGGCCCCCTCGGCACGCTGGCAGCGCAGTCAGCCAGCCGTGGCGGGGAGGACGGCGGCATCCTGCTGATCGTGAGGTAGTGGCAGATGGCCTTTCTGGCACTGGAACTCTGGCCTTATGTACTCGGCGCGGCGGCCATCGGCCTGCTGACCGGCTGGTTCTGCGGCTGCGCGCCGCGGCGCAGTCGCGCAGCGGCGGATGACACGCCGGACGCCAAGCTGGGAGCCAAGCCGTGACCGCGTTCGCCGTCGATACAGCTTTGCTGTTGTTCGTCACCTACGTGATCGGCTGTGCCGTCGGTTGCTGGCTGCGTCGCACGCTGCGCCGGAGTTGAGCGATCGCCGCCGGTTGGTCCGGCGGCGCTCCAGCCGGACTCAGTCCACCCGCGAGCCGCGCAGGTCCGCCTCGATCTGCAGGCTGCCGCGCGAGCCGAAGCGGGACTTGTAGACCTGCGCGTTCTCCATCACCCGCTGCACATAATTGCGGGTCTCGGAAAAGGGGATGCGCTCGACCCAGTCGATGGGATCGACGCTCGGGTCGCGCGGGTCGCCATATTGGGCGATCCATTTGGCGACATTGCCGCGCCCGGCATTATAGCCCGCGAAGGTGAGCACGTAGTTGTTCTGGTAATTGTCGAGCAGCGCCCGCAATTCCGCGGCGCCGAACTGCACGTTCACCGTGGGATTGCTGCGCAGCTGCGCCACGTCGAGCCGGGCGCCGGTGCGATTGGCGATGGTGCGGCCGGTGGCCGGCATCACCTGCATCAGGCCGGAGGCGCCGGCGCTCGACACCGCCGAGGCGTTGAACATGCTCTCCTGGCGGGTGATGGCGAAGACCAGCGCACGGTCGACATCCTGCGCGATCGGCTGGTAGCGCGGCACGCCGATGGTCGGGAACGCTTCGGCTTCCAGCGGCATGCCGCGCGACAGCGCGACCTTGCCGATCACCGTCATGGTGCGCGCATCGCCGTCGGCCCGCGCGACCTCGGCGAGCATGCCGATGGAGGCGGGGTCGGGCAGGCGCTCGGCGAGGTCGTGGGCGAGCGCCACGGTGAGCGCCGTCTTATCGAGCTTCTGCAGCAGCTTGAAGATCTGCACGCCCTCGTCGCGGGCGAAGGCGGCGCGCTGGGCGGCGCTGGCCGCCGGGGCGCCGCGCACGGAGAAGTCCGGCCGGCCGAGACGGGCGCGCGCCAGCTGGCCGTAATAGGCCGAGTTGTAGCCGGACGCCGCCTCGTATTGAGCGCGGGCGCTGCCGGTGTTACCGGCCGCCTCCAAAGCGCGGCCCTGCCAATAGAAGCCGCGCGCGAGGGTGGCGGGATGGGTCTGTCCCTGCGGGATGCGGGCGAAATATTGCTGGGCGGTGCGGGCATCGCCGAGGAAGCGCAGCGCGATCCAGCCAGCGGTGAACTGGGCGTCGGCGACGTAGTGCTCGTTGTCCGGCGTCACCGTCTCGGCGGCGATCTTGTAGGCGGTGCGGGCGTCGCCGGCATCGAGCAACTCGCGCGAGACCAGGCGCCGCTCGACCCACCATTCGTCGGTGTCGATGAGCAGGTTCGGATCCTTCGGCGCCGCCGACAGGGTGCGGGCGGCGGCGGCATCGTCGCCGGCGCGGCGCTGGATCTTGGCCAGCGCGTAGAGATAGGCCGGATCCGACCGAAGCGAGCCCGGCACGGCCGCGAGCAGCTTGGCGGGGTCGCCGGCCGACTTGTTGAACAGCGCGACACGGGCCTTGGCGAGGGCCGTGACGTCGGCGCCGGCGCGGGCGGCCGCGCGCAGGCCGCGCTCGGCGTCCTCGTTGTAGAGCATCTTGTCGGCGCGGTACTTGTGGTCGGCGCGCGACAGCACCCCGCCGAATTCCGCGATGACGGTGGCTTCGGTATCCGACGACAGCGGATCGTTGCGCCAGGCATCGCGCAGCCAGGCGGCGCCGTTGCCCTGGTCGCCGCCGGCGAACAGGGCGCGGGCGAGGGCGATCTTGCCTTCACCGGAATAGGGGCGCTGCTCGGCGAAGAAGGCGGTGATGGTCGCCGGATCCTTGTTCTCGGCATAGAGCAGAAATTCGAGCCGGCGGCGCAGCACGATCGGCGTCGGCAGGGTCGGATGGGCACGCAGGATCGCCACCGCCTGATCGTAGCCGACGCCGCGGGCGGTGACGCGCAGGGCGAGCCAGCGCACCAGAGCCTGCGAGCCGGGGTCGCGCATGCGGTCGGCCATGGCGAGGGCGTCGGTGGCGTTGCCCTGCTCGACCAGTGCCACTGCCTGCTTGAGATCGGGCGAGAAGCCCGACGTTCCGGCAAAGGCCGGCGACAGGAAAGACGCGGCGCCGGCGGTGGCGGAGGCCGCGACAAAGGAATTCGCCGATGCCGGCACGGCGATTTCAGGCTTCTTCGCCGCGGTGGCGGCCGGCTTGGCCGAGGGCTTGGGGGCAGGGGCGGGCTTCGCCGCCACTGTCGCCTTGCCCTTGGCGGCAGGCTTCACCGGAGGCTTGGGAGCGGCAGCGGTCTTGGCCGTGGTCTTGGCGGCTGCCTTGGGCTTCTGCGGCGGGGTCGGCGTGGCGCCGTGAGCCGAGACGAAGGGAGCGGTCGCCGCGAGCAGGAGGCTGGCCACGACCGGCAGGATGAAGCCGCAACGGCGACGCGGTTCGAGGCTCATCGGTTCACGCACTCCCCAAAAACAGACGTCGCCCACGCGACGCACACGGGCCATGATCCGGCTCGCGTCCGTTTTAGTTGTCTCGCGATCTCGTTGACGAAGTGCTAACCAACAGCCGTTCACGCGCATTGTGATCGGCGGCACGTGATCTGCGTCAACGGCCGACCTTGTTGCCTGCTTACCCGGCGAAACCAAGGCAACGTGCCGCAAAGCCGCAACTTTGCCAAGGAAGATCGGCTCTTCCGGCCACGACACCCCTTTCGCGCGAACCGCCGACGCGATATCTGAAAGCCCCTTTGCCGGTGCAGACGTTGCGCCGGGCGCCAATGATTCAGAAAATTCCAGGAGCGCGCCATGCCTCACACGCCGCCCTTTCGTGGTTCCTTTACGGCTCTGGTGACGCCGTTCCGCGATGGCGCGCTCGACGAGAAAGCGCTGCGCGGCCTGGTCGACTGGCAGATCGATGAAGGCACGCATGGCCTCGTCCCGGTGGGGACGACCGGCGAGAGCCCGACCGTGACCCATGACGAGCACAAGCGCGTGGTGGAATGGACCGTCGCGCAGGCGGCGGGCCGTGTGCCGGTGATCGCCGGTGCCGGCTCCAACAACACCGTCGAGGCGATCGATCTCGCCCGTCACGCCGAAAAGGCGGGGGCGGATGCGGCGCTCGTGGTCACGCCCTACTACAACAAGCCGAGCCAGGAAGGCCTGTACCAGCACTACAAGGCGATCAACGACGCCGTGGGCATTCCGATCATCATCTACAACATTCCCGGCCGGTCCGTGGTCGACATGTCGGTGGAGACCATGGCCCGGTTGTACGAACTGCCGAACATCGCCGGCGTGAAGGACGCCACCGCCAATCTCGCCCGGGTCAGCCAGCAGCGCCAGGCCATGGGTCCGTCCTTCAACCAGCTGTCCGGCGAGGACGCCACCGCCCTCGCTTTCATGGCGCATGGCGGCGACGGCTGCATCTCGGTCGCCTCCAACGTGGCGCCGAAGCTGTGCTCGCAGTTGCAGAACGCCTGCCTCGCCGGGGATTTCCGTGCCGCGCTGACCTTGCAGGACCGGCTGTTCCCGCTGTTTCAGGCGCTGTTCGTTGAAACCAACCCGAGTCCCACCAAATATGCGCTGAGCGTGCTCGGCAAGATCGCCGATGAAGCGCGCCTGCCCATGGTGCCGGTGAGCGACAAGACGAAGGAAATCGTCCGCGCCGCCATGACCCATGCGGGACTGATCAACTGACGCCGGCCGGAGCCCTGAGCCCGCGCCATGCGCCATTGCGGCGCATGGCGGGCATCGGCTCAGGTTTTGGCTGGAGCCTTTCCTGATCGGCCGGGCGGCGACGCCCGGCCGGGAAATGCTCGGGCCCCGGCACGGAGCTGAGCGAGATGACCGAGAAGAAAAAGACTGTTCCCCGTAAAGTCGTGGCCGAGAACCGCCGCGCCCGTTTCGACTACGACATCGGCGAGGTGTTCGAGGCCGGCATCGCCCTGACCGGCACCGAGGTGAAGAGCCTGCGTAGCGGCAAGGCCACCGTGGCGGAGAGCTATGTCTCGGCGAAGTCCGGCGAGGCAATCATCTACAACACCTTCATCCCGGAATATCTGCAGGCCAACCGCTTCAACCATGAGCCGCGCCGGCCCCGGAAGCTTCTGCTGCACATGCGCGAGATTTCCAAGCTGTGGCAGGCGGTGGAGCGCGAGGGCATGACGGTGGTGCCCCTGCGCATCTATTTCAACGAGCAGGGCCGCGCCAAGGTCGAGATCGCCATCGCCCGCGGCCGCAAGGCGCACGACAAGCGCGAGGCGGCTAAGGAAAAGGACTGGGCGCGCGACAAGCAGCGCCTGATGCGCGACCGGAGCTGAGCCAGCAAGAGTGTCGCGGCCGGAAAGAGCGTCGCCGAAAAACAAAAGGCCCGGGAATGCCCGGGCCTTTTTCATTCGCGTGGGACGAGCGAAGGCTCAGTCCTTGGCGCGCTCGACATAGGAGCCGTCGGCGGTCATGACGACGACGCGGGTGCCGACGCCGACATGCGGCGGGACCGCCGAGCGCACGCCATTCGACAGCATGGCCGGCTTGTAGGAGGAGGAGGCGGTCTGGCCCTTCACCACCGGCTCGGTCTCGACCACTTCCAGCGTCACGCGCTGCGGCAGTTCGATGGCGATGCCGTTGCCCTCATGCAGCTTGAGCATGACCTGCATGCCTTCCTGCAGATAGGGGGCCTGGTCGCCGACCACGTCCGGATGCACGGCCAACTGGTCGTAGTTCTCCGGGTTCATGAAGTGGAAGCCTTCGCCATCCGAATAGAGGAAAGTGTGGGGGCGATCCTCGACATGGGCGCGCTCGACCTGCTCGGTGGTGCGGTAGCGCTCGGAGATCTTCACGCCGTCAGAGATGCGGCGCATGTCCAGCTGAGTGACCGGCGTGCCCTTGCCGGGATGGATATTGTCGGCGGTGAGCACGACATAGAGCTTGCCGTCGATGTCGACCACGGCGCCCTTGCGCAGCGTGCTGGCGATGACCTTGACCATTGCGGTCCTCTGGCTGTTGGGTGCGCCGCACGGGATGAACAGGCGCTGACCGGGATTCCTTCGGGCGGTTCCTATACAAGCGCGACCGCCCGCCGCCAACCCCACGGTGGCCAAGTCCTTTCTTCGCGTGAATGACGGAGCCGCCCGATGCCGAAAACTGAGCTCTCGCCCGGGATGTCGCCCGCGATCTCGCCCTGGTGGTCGCCGGACGTCCATGCCGACCGCCGGCCCTTCCTGATCGGACGCCAGCGCATCCTCGCCGCCTTGCGGGCGTTCTTCGACGAACGCGACTTCATCGAGGTCGAGACGCCGGTCCTGCAGGTTTCGCCCGGCAACGAGACGCACCTGCATGCCTTCGCGACCCAGCTGGTGGCACCGGACGGGACCGCTTCCACCCGCTATCTCCACACCTCGCCGGAGTTCACCGCCAAGAAGCTGCTGGCGGCCGGCGAGGAGCGGCTGTTCACCTTCGCCCGCGTGTTCCGAAATGGCGAGCGCACGGCGCTGCATCATCCCGAGTTCACCATGCTCGAATGGTACCGGGCGCGGCAGGACTATGCGGCGCTGATGGACGACTGCGCGGCGCTGCTGGGCGCGACGGCGACCGCTGCGGGGGCGGATGTGTTCCGCTTCGGGCCGCATCTCGCCGATGTCCGGCTGGAGCCCGAGCGGCTGACGGTGGCCGAGGCGTTCGTGCGCTTCGCCGGTATCGACCTGCTCGCCACCCTCGACGCGGCGGGGACGACGGATCGCGACGCGCTGTGGCAGGCGGCGCAGCGCGCCGGCATCCGCGTCGCGCCGGACGATGTCTGGGCCGATGTCTTCACCCGGGTGATGGTGGAGAAGATCGAGCCGTTCCTCGGCATCGGCCGCCCGACCATCCTGTGCGAGTACCCGATCAGCGAAGCGGCGCTCGCCCGGCCCAAGCCCGGCGATCCGCGCGTGGCGGAGCGCTTCGAACTCTATGTCTGCGGCGTCGAGCTCGCCAATGCCTTCGGCGAACTCACCGACGCCGCGGAGCAGCGGCGGCGTTTCATTGGCTGGATGGAAGAAAAGCAGCGGCTCTACGGCGAGCGCTACCCGATCGACGAGGATTTCCTCGCCGCGCTGGCCCGGATGCCGGAAGCCTCCGGCATCGCGCTCGGGCTCGACCGGCTGGTGCTGCTGGCAACCGGCGCGCGGCGCATCGAAGATGTGCTGTGGGCGCCCGTCGCGCCCTGATCAGGCGAGAGTATCGACATGCGCCCGCACGGCGGCGAAGACGGTGCGGAACATTTCGGGGGTCAGCACGCCAGTATTCGTGTTGTAGCGGGAGCAGTGATAGCTGTCGAACAGCACCACGTTGCCGAGCCGATGCACCGCGCCATGCGCGAATTTGTGGTGCGACAGTTTCTCGCCATGCGCGGCCAGCACCTGGTCATGCGCGATCTTGCCCAGCGCGACGATGGCGCCGAGGTTCGGCAGTTGGGCGATGGTGGCGGCGAGGAAGGGGCGGCACTGGCGCATTTCCTCGGTGGTCGGCTTGTTCTCCGGCGGCACGCAGCGCACGGCATTGGTGAGGCGCGCGTCTTTCAGCCGCAGCGTGTCGTCGGGGCGCGCCTCGAACCTGCCGGTGGCGAAGCCGAAGCGGATCAGCGTGTCATAGAGCAGCTCGCCGGCATAGTCGCCGGTGAAGGGGCGGCCGGTGCGGTTGGCGCCACGAAGGCCGGGAGCCAGGCCGACGATCAAAAGACGCCCGTCCACCGGCCCGAAGGAGGGTACCGGAGCGTTATGCCAGAGAGGTTCGGCTGCCCGCCACTGCTCGCGGAACGCCACCAGGCGAGGGCAAAGCGGGCAGTTCCGCGCCGGCTCCGCAACCGGCGCGGTCACAACGTCACGCGCGCTCACCGGTTGGCGAGCTCCTCGTCGCCGCCGACCCCTGGTACCGGCCCGCGCCGTTCAAGAAAGCGCGGGGGCTCGCTCATGCGGCCGGTCCGCTCGTTCGGGTCGCGCCCGATGCGGGCCTGAAGGTCGACGAGGTCGATGAAGGCGTCGGCCTGCCGGCGCAGCTCATCGGCGATCATCGGCGGCTGGGTGTTGACGCTGGAGACGACGCTGACCCGCACGCCCTTGCGCTGCACCGCCTCGACCAGGGAGCGGAAATCGCCATCGCCAGAGAACAGCACGATGTGATCGACATGGGCGGCGAGCTCCATCGCATTGACGGCAAGCTCGATGTCCATATTGCCACGCACGCGCCGACGTCCCTGGCTGTCGGTGAATTCCCGAGCCGGTTTTGTTACAACCGAATACCCATTGTAATCCAGCCAATCCAGCAGCGGCCGGATGGAGGAATACTCATTATCCTCGACGAGAGTTGTATAGTAAAAGGCCCTCAATACGTATCCGCGGCTCTGAAACTCCTTTAGAAGTCGCTTGTAATCAATATCAAAACCAAGAGACTTCGTTGCTGAATAGAGGTTGGCGCCATCAATAAATAATGCAATCTTTTCCATGGGTTGAACCATTACGGCGTTTACCTAATCAATACGTCCAAATGAAGCTCCGCCGACCGCTTGCGAAACTGACTTTCCGCCCCGTAAACGATTCATAGCGCAATTTTGCGCGTATGCGCGGTGAAATCGCTGTCGATGACGGCTGAAAGTCACGATTGTGATTGAGTCGCCCGGCGGATCGCTTGCCCTCTTGCCGGGCATGCGATATGGCAGCGCTTTCCGAAATAACCCATGGGAGTGCCGGAGCATGGCTCGCGTCACCGTCGAGGATTGCATCGACAAGGTCGACAATCGCTTCGAACTCGTCCTTCTGGCCGGTCACCGCGCGCGTATGATCGCGTCGGGCTCGCCGATTACTGTCGATCGCGACAACGACAAGAACCCGGTCGTCGCCCTTCGTGAGATCGCCGACGAGACCATCTCGCCGGAAGACCTGAAGGAAGATCTGATCCATTCGCTGCAGAAGTTCACCGAGGTCGACGAGCCGGAGGCCGAGACGGTTCCGATGATCGCCTCGGGCGGCAGCGAGGGCGGTGCGGACGATCCCGACGTCATGCTCGACCGTATGACCGAGGAAGAGCTGCTGGCCGGCCTCCAGGGCCTGGTGCCGCCGGAGCCGAGCGACGACGAGGAAGGCTGAGGCCTCCTCTACCGAAAGAGCTTCGATCTTTCCGTTGCAGCCCGGCCTCGTGCCGGGCTGCTGCTTTTACGGCGGAATTTCCGTTGCGGCGCTTGCGCTGACCTCACCCGCGGACATATCTAGCCGACAGGAACGGACGGGTCGTTCCCCCTCGCGAGATCCCTGTCATGATGCGGCAGTACGAGCTCGTCGAGCGCGTGCGGCGGTATAATCCCAATACCGACGAGGCGCTGCTCGATCGCGCCTATGTCTATGCCATGCGTGCGCACGGCACGCAGAAGCGCGCCTCCGGCGACCCCTATTTCTCGCACCCGCTCGAAGTCGCGGCGATCCTCACCGATCTCAAGCTCGACGACGCCACCATCGTGGCGGCGCTGCTGCACGATACCATCGAGGATACCGACGCCACCCGCGACGAGATCGACAAGTGGTTCGGCCCGCAGATCGGAGCGCTGGTCGAGGGTCTGACCAAGATCAAGAAGCTCGACCTCGTCTCCAAGCAGGCCAAGCAGGCGGAAAACCTGCGCAAGCTGCTGCTCGCCATCGCCGACGACGTGCGCGTGCTGCTGGTCAAGCTCGCCGACCGCCTGCACAACATGCGCACCCTGAAATGGGTGCCGGAGGAAAAGCGGAACCGCGTCGCGCAGGAAACGCTGGACATCTATGCGCCGCTCGCCGGGCGCATGGGCATGCAGGACATGCGCGAGGAACTGGAGGACCTGTCGTTCCGCCAGCTCTCGCCCGAGGCTTATGAATCCATCCTCGGCCGGCTGAACGCGCTGAAGGAGCACAATGGCGAACTGGTCGCGGCGATCGAGCGGGAATTGACCGACGCGCTGAGCCAGAAGGGATTGGACGCGACCGTGAAGGGACGCGAGAAGCGCCCCTATTCCATCTGGCGCAAGATGGAGCAGAAGTCGGTCGCCTTCGAGCAGCTTTCCGACATTTACGGCTTCCGCCTTCTCGTGAACTCGGTGGCGGAGTGCTACGCGGCGCTCGGCGTCGTGCATACCAAGTGGCGCGTGGTGCCGGGCCGCTTCAAGGACTACATCTCCACCCCCAAGCAGAACGATTACCGTTCGATCCACACCACGGTGGTCGGTCCCGGGCGCCAGCGCGTCGAGCTGCAGATCCGCACAAGGCAGATGCACGAGATCGCCGAATACGGCATCGCCGCGCATGCGATCTACAAGGACAAGGACGGCGAGCCGGCGCCGGCGGGCGAGGATCTGCTGACCCGCGATTCCAACGCCTATGCCTGGCTGCGCCGGACCATCGAGCTGCTCGCCGAGGGATCGAGCCCGGAGGAGTTCCTCGAGCACACCAAGCTCGAGCTGTTCCACGACCAGGTGTTCTGCTTCACGCCCAAGGGGCGGCTGATCGCACTGCCGCGCGGGGCGACGCCGATCGACTTCGCCTATGCGGTGCATACCGGCGTCGGCAACATGGCGATCGGCGCCAAGATCAACGGCAAGGTCTCGCCGTTGGTGTCGCGCCTGCACAATGGCGACGAGGTGGAGATCATCACCTCGCCGAGCGCGACGCCCCCCGCCGCCTGGGAATCCATCGTCGTCACCGGCAAGGCGCGCGCGGCGATCCGCCGGGCCACCCGCGTGGCGGTGCGCGCGCAATATGCCGGCCTCGGTCGGCGCATGGTCGAGCGGGCGATGGCGCGGGCCGGCAAAGCGTTCTCCGACGAGAAGCTGGCCGGTTCGGTGGGCCGGCTCGCCCGCACGACGACGGAGGAGGTCTATGCGGCGGTCGGCCTCGGCGAGATGCGGGCCGACGACGTGGTCAAGGCGCTCTACCCGGAATGGACCGGGCCGCGGCCGGAGGAGAAGCAGGCGCCGAAGGGCGAGGGCTGGTTCGAGCTGGAGCGCGGCCAGAGCCTGAAATTCAAGATTCCGGGCGTGGAGATCGCGCCCGACCCCAAGACCTCCATTCCGATCCGCGGCATCAACCGCGAGCTGCCCGTGCGCTTCGCGCCCAATGGCGGCGCGGTGCCGGGCGATCGCATCGTCGGCATCATGACGCCGGGCGAGGGGATCACCATCTACCCGATCCAGTCGCCGGCGCTGCAGGATTTCGAAGAGGAGCCGGAGCGCTGGCTCGACGTGCGCTGGGACGTCGACGAGGACGATCCGCAGCGCTTCCCGGTGCAGATCGTGGTGGTGGCGACCAACGAGCCGGGTTCGCTCGGGCAGATCGCTCAGGTGATCGGTGAGCGCGACGGCAATATCGAGAACCTCAACATGTCCTCGCGGTCGCCGGATTTTACCCGGATGGTGATCGACATCGGCGTCTACGATCTACGCCACCTCAACGGCATCATTTCCGACCTGCGCTCGCGGCCGGTGGTGTCGAGCGTCGAGCGCGTCAACGGCTGATACGCCGGAACCCCGGCGCCCTCATCGCGTTGTCGCTTCGAACAGGCCGAACCGGCCGGCGACGAAGGAGGCGATGATGGTGGATGTCGTTCACAGCGCGTTGCGTATCGTCGCCGGCTTCATCAAGCAGCTGGGCGGCCGTACCCTTGGCAATGGCGCTCTGGAGGCCATCGGCCGGGTCGACGCGCTCGTCGGCCGCGCCGAACTGGTTTCCGTGCGGGTTCGCTCCCGCCATGGCCGCGTCTCCCGCTGAGGCGGCAGCGCCCCTTCAAGACAGGATTGAACAAGCATGCGGATCCGATATGGATTTCGGATGGCGCTGGATTGCGCCAATCCGACACCGGCGACGTTCGCCGTCGATGTTCATAGCTCCCGCCATCGGGACATTATCGTGCAGTCGCCGATGTTCCTGCGCGGCGGCGACCAACACACCCTGACCACCACGATCGCGCTCGACATGTTCGGCAATGTGCGGCGGCGTGCCGTGCTGCCGGCCGGACGCAGCGAAATCGAGCATCACGGCGTCATCCACGATCCCGGGACCATCGACGTGGTCAACGTTGCCGCCCGGCAGTCGCCGCTCGACGAGCTGCCCGAGGAGGTGATGGTGTTCCTGCTCGGCAGCCGCTACTGCGAGACCGACCTGCTCGCTGGCGAGGCGTGGAAGCGCTTCGGCCATGTGCCGGAGGGCTGGGCACGGGTGCAGGCCATTTGCGACTTCGTGCACGACCATATCGAGTTCGGCTATCCGCACGCCGATTGCACCCGCTCGGCCGCCGGCGTGCTGGCGCAGAAGCACGGTGTGTGCCGTGATTTCGCGCATCTGGCGATCACGCTGTGCCGGGCGATGAACATTCCGGCGCGCTACTGCACGGGGTATCTAGGCGATATCGGCGTGCCGCGCGACCCCGCGCCGATGGATTTCAGCGCCTGGTTCGAGGCCTATCTCGACGGCCGCTGGTACTGTTTCGATGCCCGCCACAACGTGCCGCGCACGGGGAGGGTGGTGATGGCGCGCGGGCGCGACGCCACCGACGTGCCGATCATCTGCACCTTCGGCCCCCACCAGCTCGTCAGCTTCGAGGTGTGGACCGACGAGATGGCGGTCGCCGAATCGGTCGCTGCCTGAGGCGGGGCGCGATGCGGCGACGTGACGTGGACCGGCGGATGGGCTATCACCCGCCGGTTCAATCATTCGATCGGTTTGCCGCCATGACCCAAGACGAGGTCCTCGCCGAGTTCCGCGCCGCCGGCGCCCTGCTCGAGGGACATTTCATCCTCTCCTCCGGGCTGCGCAGTTCGGTGTTCCTGCAGAAGATGTTCATCTTCATGGATCCCGCCCGCACCGAGCTTCTCTGCCGGGCGCTGGCGCAGAAGGCGCAGGCGGCCTTCGGCCCGATCGACTATGTCGTCTCGCCCGCCATGGGCGGCATCATCCCCGGCTATGAGACCGCCCGCCATCTCGGCGCCAAGGCGGTGTTCGTCGAGCGCGAGGACGGCCAGTTCGTGCTGCGGCGTGGCTTCTCCATTCCCGAGGGCGCACGGGTGCTGATGGTGGAGGACATCGTCACCACCGGCCTGTCGTCGCGCGAATGCCTTGCCTCCATCGCGCATCACCCGGGCAAGATCGTCGGTGCCGCCTGCCTGATCGATCGCTCCGGCGGCAAGGCCGATCTCGGCGTGCCGCTGGTGACGCTGGTCAGCCTCGACATTCCCAATTACGAGCCGGACAAGCTGCCGCCCGAGCTCGCCGCCTTGCCGGCGGTGAAGCCGGGTAGCCGCGGCATCCAGGGAGCGAAGGCATGAGCAGCCCCGCCGCTCCCGTCCTGGTGCCGCCGATCCGGCTGGGCGTGAACATCGACCACGTCGCGACGGTGCGCAATGCGCGCGGCGGAGCGCTGCCCGATCCGTTGCGGGCCGCGGCGCTCGCCGCCGCCGCCGGGGCCGACGGCATCACCGCGCATCTGCGCGAGGACCGTCGCCATATCCGCGACGACGACATGCGCCGCCTGCGCGAGTCGCTGACCATCCCGCTCAATTTCGAGATGGCGGCGACGCACGAGATGGTCGCCATCGCCACCGAACTGCGGCCGCATGCCTGCTGCCTGGTGCCGGAGCGGCGCGAGGAGCGCACCACCGAGGGCGGCCTCGACGTCATTGCCGGCGGCATCGACCTCGCGCACCGCGTGGAGCGGCTGGCGGCTGCCGGAATCCGGGTGTCGCTGTTCATCGCCCCGGACGCCGACCAGATCGTGCGCGCCGCCGATATCGGCGCCGCCGTGATCGAGCTGCATACCGGCGCCTGGTGCGACCATCGCGTCGCCGGCCACCGCGAGGAGGCCGCCGCCGAGCTGGAGCGGCTCATCCGCGCGGCTGAGCAGGCGACCACGCTCGGGCTCGAAGTGCATGCCGGCCACGGGCTCGACTACGAGACCGCCGAGATTGTCGCCGCCAATGGCCATGTGCGCGAGCTCAACATCGGCCATTTCCTGATCGGCGAAGCGATCTTCGAGGGGCTGGAGACGGCAATCCGCCGCATGCGCGCCGCCATGGCGCGCGGCCGGGCTCAGCTGCGCGCCGGCAAGGCAGCGTGAGGGCGACATGATCCTGGGTATCGGCTCCGACATCACCGACGCCCGCCGCATCGCCGAGGTGCTGGAGCGCCATGGCGAGCGCTTCGTCGAGCGGGTGTTCACCCCGGTCGAGCGGGCGAAGTCGGACCGGCGGGTGCGCCGGGCCGAGAGCTACGCCAAGCGCTTCGCCGCCAAGGAGGCGTGCTCCAAGGCGCTCGGCACCGGGCTGTCGCAGGGCGTGTTCTGGCGCGACATGGGGGTGGTGAACCTGGCGTCCGGCCGTCCCACCCTGCTGCTGACCGGCGGCGCCAAGGCGCGGCTCGAGGCGATGACGCCGGCGGGCTACGAGGCGCGCATCGACCTCACCATCACCGATGACGGACCGATCGCCCAGGCCTTCGTGATCATCAGCGCGGTGCCGAGCGGGTCGCCAAGTCCCGGAGCGTAAGCTCCGGCGATCGTGAAGAGCGCGCGTTGCCGCAGGCGTGGCGAGCGGCTATAGGAGCCCGATGGCCTCGATACAGGGGTGCCGTGCCGGCGCCAGCCGAAGCGCGGCCTAGCGGAAAGCACATGAGCGCAACGACCGAACCGAAGAAGAAGGAAGGCGGCCTGGGCGAAACGGCCAAGGTCATACTCCAGGCCTTTCTGATCGCCCTCATCATCCGCACCTTCCTGTTCCAGCCATTCAACATTCCATCCGGCTCGATGAAGGAGACGCTGCTGGTCGGCGACTACCTCTTCGTGTCGAAGTTCAGCTACGGCTATAGCCGCTTCTCGCTGCCGCTCTCGCCGCCGCTGTTCGACGGGCGCATCCTCGGCTCGACGCCGAACCGCGGCGACGTGGTGGTGTTCAAGCTGCCGCGCGACGAGAGCACCGATTACATCAAGCGCGTCATCGGCCTGCCGGGCGACCAGATCCAGATGATCGGTGGCGTGCTGCACATCAACGGCGAGCCGGTGAAGCGCGAGGATGCCGGTTACTGGATGGACGACGAGGGCGGCGGCCGCGTGCAGCGCGTGAAGGTGTGGCGCGAGACGCTGCCCAACGGCGTCAGCTATCAGACGCTCGATCTCGTCGATAACGGCTTCTACGACAACACGCCCGTCTACCAGGTGCCGCCCGGTCATTATTTCATGATGGGCGACAACCGCGACAATTCTACCGATTCGCGGGTGCTCAGCCAGGTCGGCTACGTGCCCTATGAGAACCTGATCGGCCGCGCGCAGATGATCTTCTTCTCGGTGAAGGAGGGCGAGGCAGCCTGGCAGGTGTGGAAGTGGCCCTGGACCGTACGCTGGGACCGCATCTTCTCCTTCGTGCGATGAGCCGCGCTTCCAAAGAGGGCGGCGCCCGCGACGGTCTCGGCGCGCTGGAGCAGTCGCTCGGTCATGTCTTCGCCGATATCGGACATCTCGCGCTGGCGCTGACCCATATCAGCGCGGTGACCGGGGTGCAGGGTAGCCGGGCGCGGGTGAAATCCTATCAGCGGCTGGAGTTCCTCGGAGACCACGTGCTCGGGCTCGTGGTCTCCGACATGCTTTACCGCTCCTATCCCGATGCCGAGGAAGGCGAGCTGTCACGACGGCTTTCCGATCTCGTCTGCGAGGAGGCCTGTGCCGAGGTGGCGCAGGAGATGGGGATCGCTCCCTTCGTCCGGCTCGGCGCCGGAGAGGAGCGCACCGGCGGGCGCCACCGGCAGGCCATCCTTGCGGATATCACCGAGGCGGTGCTGGCGGCGGTCTATCTCGATGCGGGCTTCCCGGCGGCGGAAAAGCTGGTGGAGCGTTTCTGGCGGCCCCGGCTGCAGCGGCACGGCAGTGCCGGCCGCGATCCCAAGACGGCCTTGCAGGAATGGGCGCAGGCACGCGGCCTGCCGCCGCCGAACTATCGGCTGGTGGAGCGCGAGGGACCGGATCATAATCCACAGTTCCGCATTGCGGTCGAAGTGCCCGGATGGGAGCCGATGGAGGGCGTCGGCTCCTCCAAGCAGAGCGCCCAGAAGGCCGCGGCCGCCGCCTTTCTCGAACGGGTAAATTGATGAACGACACAGACGCCGGTCCCGGCGCCACGCCTGAAGCCGCCGGACCCGATGCCGCCACACGCTGCGGCTTCGTTGCCCTGATCGGCGCGCCGAATGCCGGCAAGTCGACGCTGACCAATGCGCTGGTCGGCACCAAGGTGTCGATCGTCTCGCACAAGGTGCAGACGACGCGCGCGCTGGTGCGCGGCATCGCGTTGGAAGGGACGACGCAGATCGTGCTGGTCGACACGCCCGGCATCTTCGCGCCCAAGCGCCGGCTGGAGAAGGCCATGGTGCGCTCCGCCTGGGGCGGGGCGGGCGATGCGGATGCGGTGGCGCTGCTCATCGACGCCCGCGTGGGCATCACCGAGGAGGTCGAGGCGATCATGCGCGGTCTTGCGCAGGTGAAGCGCCCCCGCGCGGTCATCCTGAACAAGATCGACCTGGTGAAGCGCGACAGCCTGCTCGAACTCGCCGCCAAGGTGGCCGAGCACATAACCATCGACCGCGTATTCATGATTTCGGCGCTTGAGGGCGACGGGCTTGTGCAATTGCGCCAGTGGCTGGTCGAGGTGCTGCCGGAGGGGCCGTGGCTCTATCCGGAGGACCAGATCTCCGACGCGCCGATGCGCATGCTGGCCGCCGAGATCACCCGCGAGAAGCTGTTCCATCGCCTGCACGAGGAGCTGCCCTACCGCTCGACGGTCGAGACCGACAGCTGGCAGGAGCGCAAGGACGGCTCGGTGCGCATCGAGCAGACCATCTTCGTCGAGCGCGAGAGCCAGCGGAAGATCGTGCTCGGCAAGGGCGGCGAGACCATCAAGGCGATCTCCATGGCGGCACGCAAGGAGCTGGCCGAGATCGTCGAGCAGCCCGTGCATCTCTTCCTGTTCGTGAAGGTGCGCGAGAACTGGGCCGATGATCCCGAGCGTTATCGCGAGATGGGGCTCGAGTTCCCCGACGCCGACTAGCCCGGCGCGGAAGCGGGGCAGGGCACCGCGATGGAATGGACCGACGACGGCATCATCCTGGGGCTTCGCCGTCATGGCGAGGCGAATGCCATCGTCGAGCTGCTCACCGCCTCGCACGGACGCCATCTCGGGCTGGTGCGCGGCGGCGGATCGCGCCGGCAGGCGCCGTCGCTGCAGCCGGGCAACAGCGTGCACGTCGCCTGGCGGGCGCGGCTCGACGAGCAGCTCGGCGCCTTCACCTTGGAAGTCACGCAGGCGCGCGCCGAGCGGCTGATGCAGCGGGCGCATTCGGCCTTCGCGATCAGTCACCTCGGCAGCCTGGTCCGGCAACTGCCGGAGCGCGACCCGCATCCCGGGCTCTATGCGACGCTGGAGACGGTGATCGAGCATCTCGACGAGCCGGCGCTGGCCGGCATGCTGCTGGCGCGCTTCGAGCTCGCCATGCTGGCCGAACTCGGCTTCGGGCTCGAGCTCGACAGCTGCGCGGCGACCGGCGGGCGCAACGATTTGCTCTATGTCTCGCCGAAATCCGGCCGGGCGGTGAGCCGCGATGCCGGCGAGCCATGGCGGGCCCAGCTGTTCCCGCTGCCTTTCTTCCTCGTCGGCGAGGTGGCGGAGGCACCGATCGGGGACGATCTGCGCGCCGCCTTCGAGCTGACCGGTCATTTCCTCGCCCGCCGGGTGTTCGAGCCACGCGGGGCGCCGATGCCGGACGCGCGGGCGGCCTTCCTCCAGGCGGTGCTGCGCGAGGTGCCGGCCCGGCGGTGGGAGCTGTAGGCGGGACATTGTTTCTTTGACGCCACAAGACTTTGGATAGCGTCACACCCGGCGTGTTCGCGTCTTGTTCTTGTCGCCTATTCGCGCTAGCGAGGGATCATGGGAGAGGGACCGATTCCGACTGACGACGGCATCATCGAGCCTGTCGGCCTGAAGGCCGCGCTCGAGGAGCGCTATCTCGCCTATGCGCTGTCGACCATCATGCACCGGGCGCTGCCGGACGCGCGCGACGGGCTGAAGCCGGTGCATCGCCGCATCCTCTATGGCATGCGGCTCTTGCGCCTCGATCCCGGCGGCGGCTTCCGCAAGAGCGCGAAGATCGTCGGCGACGTGATGGGCTCCTTCCATCCGCACGGCAACATGGCGATCTACGACGCCATGGTCCGTCTGGCGCAGGATTTCGCCCAGCGCTATCCGCTGGTCGACGGCCAGGGCAATTTCGGCAATATCGACGGCGATAACGCCGCGGCCGAGCGCTACACCGAGGCGCGACTGACCGAGGTGGCGCGACTGATCCTCGACGGTATCGATGAGGACGCCGTCGCCTTCCGTCCCAATTATGACGGCACGGCGGAAGAGCCGGTGGTGCTGCCGGGCGGTTTTCCCAACCTGCTCGCCAACGGCTCGACCGGCATCGCGGTGGGCATGGCGACCTCGATCCCGCCGCACAATGCCGCCGAGCTGTTCGACGCCTGCCTGCACCTGATCGAGCACCCGCAGGCGACGACGGACGACCTGCTGGCCTATGTGAAGGGGCCGGACTTCCCGACTGGCGGCGTGGTGATCGAATCCCCCGCCTCGATGGCGGATGCCTATGCCACCGGCCGCGGCGGCTTCCGCCTGCGCGCGCGCTGGCACAAGGAGGAGACCGGGCGCGGCACCTATGTCGTCGTCGTCACCGAGATCCCCTACGGCGTCGCCAAGTCGCGGCTGGTCGAGAAGATCGCCGACCTTCTCAACGAGAAGAAGCTGCCGCTGCTCGCCGATGTGCGCGACGAATCCGCCGAGGATGTACGCCTCGTGCTGGAGCCGCGGGCGCGCAATGTCGATGCCGAGCTGATGATGGAGAGCCTGTTCAAGCTCACCGAGCTGGAAACGCGCTTCCCGCTCAACATGAACGTGCTGGTCGGCGGGCTGGTGCCGAAGGTTGTCAGCCTCGCCGAGGTGCTGCGCGAATGGCTGGACCATCGCCGGGACGTGCTGCTGCGCCGTTCGCGTCATCGGCTTGCCGAGATCGAGCACCGGCTGGAGGTGCTCGGCGGCTATTTGATCGCCTATCTCAACCTCGACGAGGTGATCCGCATCATCCGCGAGGAGGATGAGCCGAAGCCGGCTTTGATGGCGCGCTTCGAGCTCACCGAGGTGCAGGCCGAGGCCATCCTCAACATGCGCCTGCGGTCCTTGCGCCGGCTCGAGGAATTCGAGATCCGCAAGGAGCATGACGCGCTGTCCAAGGAGAAGGACGGCATCGAGAAGCTGCTCGGTTCCGAGGAGCGCCAGTGGAAGACGGTGGCCTGGCAGATCAGCGAGACCCGCAAGCTGTTCGGGCCGGAGACCGAACTCGGCCGGCGCCGCACCGGCTTCGGCGAGGCGGCCGCCCATGACGCCGACGCGGTGAGCGAGGCGCTGGTGGAGCGCGAGCCGATCACCGTCGTCGTGTCGCAGAAGGGCTGGATCCGCGCGCTGAAGGGGCATGTCGCGGACCTTTCCTCGCTCGCCTTCAAGGGCGACGATTCCCTCAAGCTGAGTTTCTTCGCCGAGACCACCTCGAAGCTCCTGGTCTTCGCCACCAATGGCCGCTTCTACACGCTCGACGCCTCCAAGCTGCCGGGCGGGCGCGGCCATGGCGAGCCGCTGCGCCTGTCGATCGACCTCGAGCAGGAGGCCGATGTGGTCGACGTTCAGCCCTATCAGGGCGGGCGCAAGCTGCTGGTGGTGGCGAAGGAGGGGAGGGGCTTCGTCGTCGCCGAGGACGAATGCGTCGCCAATACCCGCAAGGGCAAGCAAGTGCTGACCGTCGACGGGCAGGACGCGGCCCGGTTGGTGGTCGCCGCCGGTGACAGCGTCGCGGTGATCGGCGAGAACCGCAAGCTGCTGGTGTTCCCGCTGTCGCAGATACCGGAGATGGCGCGCGGGCGCGGCGTGCGGCTGCAGCGCTACAAGGACGGGCAGATGTCCGACCTGAAGGTGTTCACCCTTGCCGACGGCCTGACCTGGGTGGACACGTCGGGCCGTACCTGGACGGTGGCGGACCTGACGGAATGGCGCGGGGAGCGTGCCAGCGCCGGTCGTTTGCCGCCTAAGGGATTTCCGCGGAATAACCGGTTCTGACGGCGCGTGAGGCCTTGCCTCGTTGGGAGTTGCCCTGCCGTTTTTTCGTTTCGTTGGCTAACGAAAAAGCCGGAAACCACACCTATTCGGCGGCGGCGGCGACGCGCTCCCAGCCATGCGCGGTCAGGCGCTCCTGCGGCAGGAAATGGCTCTTGTAGCCCATCTTGGTGGAGCCATCGACCCAGTAGCCGAGATAGACATAGGGCAGGCCCATCGCCTTGGCCTTGGCGACGTGGTCGAGGATGACGTAGGTGCCGATCGAGCGCGCGGCCTCGTCCGGCTCGTAGAACGAGTAGACCATCGACAAGCCGTCGGCGAGGACGTCGGTCAGCGCCACCGCATAGAGCGCGCCCTGTCCGCGCCCATGGATGGCGGTATCCGGGCCGCGCCGGCGATACTCCACCAGCCGGGTCCGCACATGGCTATCCTCGACCATCATGGCGTAGTCGAGCACGGTCATGTCGGCCATGCCGCCATCGCCATGGCGGCTGTCGAGATAGGCGCGGAACAGCGAATATTGCTCGGCGGTAGGCACCGCCGCCCGCATGTCGCCGACGAGGTCGTCATTGTGCTTCGCCACCCGGCGGAAGCGGCGCGACGGCTGGAAATCGTTGACGACGATGCGCACCGATACGCAGGCCCGGCAATGCTCGCAGGCCGGGCGATAGGCGATGGACTGGCTGCGCCGGAAGCCGCCATGCGTCAGCACGTCGTTGAGCTGGGTCGCCCGCTCGCCGACCAAATGGGTAAACACCTTGCGCTCCTCGCGACCCGGCAGATAGGGGCAAGGAGAGGGAGCCGTCAGATAGAATTGCGGCGTATCGCGAGAGTGTTCCGTCACGGCCGTTTCGATGTTCGACTGCTGAGAGGATCGCGCGAGCCGGTCGCGGCGTCAAAGGCAGAAATGCGTATCGCGTGAATGTGTCAGCGCCGGCGCAGCGCGCTCGCTCGGGTCTCGGTGTTGGTGACCACGGTGCCGAGCAGCAGATCGTGCAGCAAACGCTTGCGGCTGTTGAACAGGGCGATGATCACCACCAGCGGCGTCAGCACGCTGAACGACACCCAGAACAGCACCACGCTGAGCACGGCGAGCAGCGAATACATCGGTGCGCCGTACCAAAGCCGCATCTCGATCTCCATCACCCGCATGCCGATGGTGGCCGATTCGCGGCCGCCCAGTGTCAGTCCGCTATAGACCAGCGCCCAGATGGCAAAGGCGGGGCTGAGAAGACCGAACAGCAGCCAGCCGAGCCCGAAGGTCACGAAGCCGGAGACGAAGATCACAAGCGCCGCCAAGCCGACCGGTACGCAGATGATCAGCGCGTCGATCACGAAGGCGAAGAAGCGTCGCCACAGCACGCCGCGGAAATATTCCGGCTCGGCGACGGGATCATAGGCGTAGGGCCTGGATTCGGCGGGGCCGCCAAATGCGAAGGGATCGGACATGGAGGTCTCCAGGGACGGTCCCTTCACAAATGGCCTTCGGGTGCCGGTCAGGCAAGAGCCTGCCCGGGTGGCCTGCGCCGGCTGGCCGGTCCTAGTTGCCGGACTGCCAGTCGATGCGCACCACATCCATGCCGTCGGCGAGCAGCGCCCGGTGTACATTGTCGGCATGGGCGCGGTCACGGGTCTCGACCGTCACGTCGAGCCGCGCGCCCTTGGCGTGCACATCGAGGAAATGGCGCTTGTGCTCCACTTCCAGGATGTTGGCGCCGAGCTTGCCGAGCAGCGTCGAGATGATGCCGAGCTCGCCCGGCCGGTCGAGCATGGAGAAGCGGAAGGAGACGATGCGCTCCTCGCGCTCCAACTCGCGCAGCATGATCGAGGCGACGGTGCGCGGATCGATGTTGCCGCCGGAGACCACGAGGCCGACATTGCGGCCGCGATAGCGGTCCGGCTCGGCCAGCAGCGCCGCGAGGCCGCCGGCGCCGGCGCCCTCCGCCAGCGTCTTCTGCTGGGTGAGGAACAGGTTCACCGCCCGCTCGAAGGTCGGCTCGTCCACCAGCACCACATCCGACACCAGTGCCGAGACGATCTCGCGGGTGAGCGCGCCGACATTCTTCACCGCGATGCCCTCGGCGAGCGTGGTGCCCTCGCAAGGCAGGCTCTGCTGGTGCAGCGCGTTCCACATCGACGGGTAGAGCGTGGTCTCGACGCCGATCAGCTCGATGTCGGGGCGGATATGGCGGGCGGCCACCGCCATGCCGGAGATCAGCCCGCCGCCGCCGATCGGCACCAGCAGGACATCGAGATCCGGTGCGTCCTCCAGCATCTCGGCGGCGATGGAGCCCTGGCCGGCGATGACGTGGCGGTCGTCATAGGGATGGACCCAGACGAGGTTCTCGGCGCGGGCGAGGCGGTCGGCCTCCTCGCTGGCATCGGCCACCGTCTCGCCATGCAGCACCACGCGGGCGCCATGCGCCTCGGTGGCGGCGACCTTCACGATCGGCGTGAACTTCGGCATGACGATGGTGGCGCGGATGCCGAGCCGGGCGGCGTGATAGGCGACCGCCTGCGCATGGTTACCGGCCGACATGGCGACCACGCCATGCGCGCGCTCCTCGGCGCTGAGGCTGGCGAGCTTCACCAGCGCGCCGCGCTCCTTGAAGCTCGCGGTGACCTGAAGATTCTCATATTTGACAAAGACATGCGCGCCCGTAATCGCCGACAGGCGCGGCGCCGGCAGCGTGGGCGTGCGCAGCACCGCGCCGGTCAGCACATGGCGGGCTGCGGCGATATCGGCGGGAGTTACGGGAAGCGACATGAAACCACTCAAAATTCGCGCGGCCGCGGGGCCGCATTGTTGAGAAGCCCACCGGGCCTCAATACGAGGAAGGCGACCAGAAGGACATAGATGACGAGATCGCGATACGCGATATCGAAGGCCGCCGACCACACGATTTCGACGCCGGCAACGATGACGGCGCCGAGAAAGGCGCCCGGCACAGAGCCAATGCCCCCGATAATGGCCGAAATCAAGGCTTTGAGCGTGATGGCCAGTCCTTCTCCCGGTTGGACCGTACCATAGGCGATCACGCTGACCGCGCCGGCGAGCCCGGCGGCGGCTCCGGCGATGAGGAAGGTGCCGTCCCGCAGGGTGGGAACGCGCACGCCGAGAAGCGCTGCCATCAGCGGGTCGTCGGCATGCGCGCGCCAGGCGCGGCCGAAACGGGTGAACTCCATCAGGGCCAGCAGGGTCGAGGCACCGGTGAGGCTCATGCCGGCGGCAAGCATTTGTGCCGCCGTCACTGTCGTCGTGAAGCCCCCACCGCCGGCGAGCGGGAGGGGGATGTTGAGCAGCGGCGGCAGCCAGTTCAGCCGGTCCGGGGCGGTGATGCGGGCCGCCTCGGCCACCACAATGGCGACCGCGATGGTGCCGATCAGCACCGTCTGCGGCGACGTAGTGGCGGTGGTGAGCGGGAGGACCACGTGGCGGCCGACCAGCCAACTGATTGACATTGAAAATAAAATCCCAATGACAATCGCAAATGCCAGCTCGCCGGGGCCGAGCCGTCCGGCCAGGCTTTCGAGGCCGACGGCGATGAGCAGGTAGACGCCGCCGGCGACGGCGATCTCTCCGAAGGCGAGATTGATGCGTCCGAGCAGGCCGTGCACCAGGGCGAAGCCGGTGGCGACCAGGCCGTAAATGCCGGCCAGGGTGGTGCCGTTTATCGCCTGCTGCAGCCAGTAGGCCTGCCGATGCGACAGGTGCAGCCAGGCGGTCGGCGCGGCACGGGGCGGCGCGCCGGTCAGCCACCAGCGCTTGATTATGTAGAATTTGACGTCACTTAGCGGGCCGCGATCGGTGTCGACGGCGGTCAGCGTCGCACGGGCGGCACCGGTTTGGCCGGCGAAGGAGCAGATAATCCAGTGCGGCACCGCGCGGGAGCCGAGGCGCGTCCGATAGGCGAGCCGGAGCGCGTTCGTCCCCGGGACCGGGGTGAGCGACACCTCGTCGATGACGAGGGTCTCATCATGCAAAGCGGGGGCGACGTCGCGGCAGATGCGCGCCTGATCGGCGTCGATCACCGACCCGCAACCCGCCAGAAGCAGGCCGAGACAGAGTACGGTGAGGTGTACGATGAGGCGCATGGACCGGCGATCAGTACAGCCGCCGCCGGTCCGGCGCGGATCAAGCCTCGCGGGCGAGCTTCTCGGCGACGCGGGGGGCGAAATAGGTGAGCACGCCGTCGGCGCCGGCGCGCTTGAAGGCCATCAGGCTCTCCATCATCGCCTTCTCGCCGTCGAGCCAGCCATTGCGCGCCGCCGCCTCGATCATCGCGTATTCGCCGGACACCTGATAGGCGAAGGTCGGCAGGCCGAAGGTGTCCTTCAGCCGCCAGACGATGTCGAGATAGGGCAGGCCCGGCTTCACCATCAGCATGTCCGCGCCTTCCTCGATGTCGAGGGCGGCCTCGCGCAGCGCTTCGGTGCCGTTGGCGGGATCCATCTGGTAGGTGCGCTTGTCGCCCTTCAGGCAACCGGTCGAGCCGACCGCGTCGCGGAAGGGGCCGTAGAAGGCCGAGGCATATTTGGCGCTGTAGGCGAGGATCTGCGCGTCGAGATGGCCCTCGGCGTCCAGCGCCCGGCGGATGGCGCCGACCCGGCCGTCCATCATGTCCGACGGCGCGATGACGTCGGCGCCGGCATCGGCCTGCACCAGGGACTGCTCGATCAATACCGCGATGGTCTCGTCGTTGAGGATGCGGCCGTCCGACGACAAGAGGCCGTCATGGCCGTGGCTGGTATAGGGGTCGAGCGCCACGTCGGTGATGAGGCCGATCTCCGGCACCGCGTCCTTGATGGCGCGCAGCGCGCGGCAGACCAGATTGTCGCGGTTCAGCGCCTCGCGCCCGTCGACGGTGCGCAGCTCGGGGTCGGTGTAGGGAAACAGCGCCAAAGCGGGAATGCCGAGCTTCGCCGCGTGCTCCGCCTCGCGCACCGCCTGGTCGACCGACAGCCGCTCGACGCCGGGCATGGAGGAGACCGGGGTGCGGGCCTCCGAACCGTCCATCACGAAGATCGGCCAGATGAGATCGGCGACGGTCAGCGTGTTCTCGCGCGTCAGCCGACGGGTCCAGTCCGCCTTGCGGTTGCGGCGCGGGCGATGGGTGAGGTCGAGGCGGGTGGCAGCGTCGGTGCGGCCCATCGGGTCGAGATTTACCGGGCGCGGGCGGGCGAAAGGAATGGGCATGGCGCACTCTTCGAAGCCAGTTTCGAACACTTATAACGTCATAAAAGCTTCGAGGCGACATATTCACCCGGACGATTGCGTAATCGCGCGAAATATGTCGCAGGTCACGTTGACGCGCCCCCCGGCGGCGCGCGCGGCTGGGAGAGCAGGCATGATCAATGAGCCCATCGGTATCCGTTTCGAGGTCTCGGGTACCGCCGGAATCATCACGCTGGACCGCCCGAAGGCGCTGAACGCCCTCGATCACAAGATGGTGTGTGCGATGCGGGCGACGCTCGACGCCTGGGCCGACGATTCGGCGGTGTCGGTAGTGGTGCTGCGCTCGGCGCATGAGCGGGCCTTCTGCGTCGGCGGCGACGTGCGGGCGATGCACGATCTCGGCCGCGCGGGGCGGGCCGAGGAGGCGCGCCGCTTCTGGCGCGACGAATACCCGCTCAATCATCTGATCTCGCGCTATCCCAAGCCGTTCGTGGCGCTGGTCGGCGGGCTGTGCTTCGGCGGCGGCTTCGGCATTTCCGGCCATGCCCGCTACCGCGTCGCCGGGGAGGGGCTGGGCTTCGCAATGCCGGAAGTGGCGATCGGCCTGTTTCCCGATGTCGGCGGCACCTATGTGCTGCCGCGCCTCCCTGGCTGGAGCGGCACCTGGCTCGCCATGACCGGCGCGCGCATCGGCATGGCCGACGCCATGGCGCTCGGCCTCTACACCCATCACGTGCCGGCGGAGCGCTGGCCGGACCTCGTCGCCGCGCTCGCCGCCGGCGATGCGGTGGAACCGCTGCTGGCGCGGTTTTCCGTGGTGCCGCCACCGCCGCCGCTCGGCCCGCTGTTTCCCACCATCGATCGGGTGTTCGCCGGCGGCAGCGTGGCGGCGGTGATGGCGGCGCTCGATCATGCCGCCACGCTAGAGGGGGTGGAGGGCGAATTCGCCGCCAAGCAGGCGGAGACGATCCGCCGGGCTTCGCCGACCAGCGTGCACATCGCCTTCGCGCAGATGCAGCGCGGCCTCGCCCACGATCTCGCCGGCTGCCTGACACTAGAATTCCGCATGGTGACGCGGCTGCTGGCGGGCCACGATTTCTACGAGGGCGTGCGGGCGGTGCTGGTGGACAAGGACCAGGCGCCGCGCTGGCAGCCCGCGACCCTCGACGAGGTCGACCCCGCCGCCGTCGCGGCGATGTTCGACGAGCCCTTGCCAGACGATTTGCTGCTGACGTGACGCGAATTTCCGCTATTGAGGCAGAATGAGCACACTCTACGATCCCATCGACGCCACCCTCGGTCCCGCCGGCGCCGCCATGCCGCCCTGGCAGCGGCGGGTGCTGCTCTATCTGCGCGGGCTGGCCGGGCTGCTGCTGATCAAGACGGTGTACAGCTGGACGCTGATCTGCGGGGTCTGGGACGGCGAGACCAGCCGCTTCGAGATGCTGTCTCTGGCCGCCCAATCGGCGGTGATCTGGGCCGCCATCATGAATCCGGTGGCGGCGGTGGGCCTATGGCTGGGGGCGGCCTGGGGCGTGGTGCTCTGGCTGGTCACCGCCATGGTGCAGATCCTGATCAACGTCTCGGCGCCGGAAGGCGTGGGGCGGCTGATCATCGTCGCGGCGGTGGAGACCGTGCTGGTGGCGGTCTATGCCTGGCTCACCTACAAGGCCGGCCGCGAGGCGGAACGCTGAGGCTTAACCCTTTGTAAGCCATAGACGTTTGGATTCGATTCAGCCTTCCGCTTAAACGGGCTTTCAGACGCACCCCGGAATATGGAACGACAGAGGGAGAAGTCCCCAAGGGGAAGAATTCCCCATGACGTTCGAGCCGGGGTGTCGAGATGAGAAGTGCAGCGCGGGCCTTGGCGCCCGTACCCGACGACGTGCCGCAGGACCCGATCACGCCGCTCTATCACGAGGCGATGACGCTGGTTGAGCGGCTGCATCGCCGTCTGCTCGACGTGGTGAAGGACGAGTTCGACCGGCGCGGCCGCGACGACGTCAACCCGGTGCAGGCGCTGCTTCTGTTCAACATCGGCGATTCCGAGCTGACCGCAGGCGAGCTGCGCACGCGCGGCTATTATCTCGGCGCCAACGTCTCCTACAATCTGAAGAAGCTGGTCGAGACCGGCTATCTCGACCACCAGCGCTCCCGCGTCGACCGGCGGGCGGTGCGCATCAGCCTGACCCGCAAGGGCGAGGAGGTGCGCGACATCGTGGGCTCGCTCTACGCCAAGCACATCGCCACCATCGAGCAGATCGGCGGCATCGGCTCGCAGGACTTCCAGGTGATCAACAAGGCGCTGCAGCGGCTGGAGCGCTTCTGGACGGACCAGATCCTCTATCGCCTGTGAGGCCGGGCGGTTCGCCTCCGGGTCACCGGATCGGCGGGCTCCGCGTTTCGCCGGGACGCGCGGTGGCGCCGCGGGGACGGTTCGCGCGGCATGCGCGCCGCCCGCTGGCGGTGCGCGGCGACGAGGATCAGGATTCCTCCAGCGCGATCGGCGCCGGATCTGCCACGGCGTTCATATCGAGCAGGGTACCGAAGATCCGGAACAGCGCATCGCTGATGCGGTCGCTGTTCACATACTGCGCCCGCCGCATATAGGAGGCGATCAGCTGCCGATGGCCGTCGGGACTCAGCTTGAAGCTGGCCTGGATCGCCTTCTTCAACCCCATGTAATTCATCGGGTAGAAATACCGGTGGGCCGGCGGCGGCAGCACTTCGCGGTAATAGGCGGTGTCCGGCGCGACGATGACCGCCCCACCCTGAAGCGCCAGATGCGCGATGCCGGAATTCAGCGTGTCATGGTCGGTCAGCACCACGCAGCGGGCCTTGTCGAACAGGCCCTGCAGCGCATGGTCCTCGATGCGCTCCGCCAGGATGGTGATCTTGCGGTTTCCGGCGGCGGCCTTGCGGAGGAAATCCACATAGTCGGCGTCGTCCGACTGGCCGGCGATGGTCAGCGGCACCTTCGGCATGTGCAGCTCATGAAACCGGATGAACCATTCGAGGTTCTTGTACGGCAGCAGGCGCCCGAAGATGAGGATCGACTTCCTTTCGCTCTCCGGTGACGGCCGAAGATCATAGGCCGACAGATAGGACGGATGCGGCAGGTAATAGTTCTTCCCGGCATCGATGCCGCTATCGACCGTTTCGAGGTAGCGCAGGGATCCGACGTTCTGATGCAGGATGACGTCGGCGAATGCCGCGATCTTCTGCCGCATCATCGTGACGTGGTGGGTGAACAGATCGCTGTGGGGATGGGCGTTGTGGATCATCCAGGCGATGCGTCCGCCGGCTTCCTTGTATTTGCGCAGCTCGCGCACATAGCGGGTGGTCAGCGACCGCACCGAGAAGGCGGAGGTGGCGCCGCTGAACAGCTGTTCTTCCCAGTTGATGAAAACGATTTGCGGAGCCGGCTCCGCGTTTATCAAGGAAATCTTCTTGTTGCTGATCCGGGAGAGCGAGATCGACGCCGGGCATCGCGAGAGGAGGAGATCCATATAAGGATTGGCCTGGCTCGATCCCGTGACCGCTACGTGATGCATGCGTGAAATATCTGTCCGTTTGGCGGTAAAACTATCATTCGCGCCGAATATGCCCGGCCAATGGATGCAAGAACCGATCAATGCACGTTTTTACGCGCAGAGGTCGGGCGCATGCAAGCCTGAGGACCTGACAGCAAAGACCCGCTCCGGTTGTCCGAAGCGGGTCCCGCTCATGGGTGCGTGGCGCGGCTGAGGATCAGGCCGCGGCGACGGTCCGGTCCGTGGCGCTGGCGGCCTCGGCTTCGCGGGCGGCCAGCTTCCTGGCGCGGAGGGCGAATTTCTCGCGGATCGGACGGATGCGCTTCTCGTCGCGCAGCGCCTCGAAGCCGGGGCGATCCGCCTTGCGGCGCTGGCGATCCTCGGGGCGCAGCGTGGTCACGTCGACATTCTGGAAGAAGTCGCGATTGCCGCCGTCGGCCCAGGATTCCGAATACACGCCATGGGCGCGCACCACGTCGAACTGGTCGAGCTCGACGTGCCAGTAGGAGACGGAGCGGGTGTCCAGCTCCTGCACGATGGTGCTGCCGTTGACCAGGTCGTTGGCGCGCACCAGCTTGCCGTTCACCAGGAGGTGGTGCCAGGGAGAGACCAGGAGGTCGCTCGACGGCATGTTGTCGGCGAAGGCACCGGCGCGGATGCGTACCGGCGCGATGCGGAGCTTCGCCTCGGCGCTGCGCAGCCAGGCGGGGCCGTAATCGCGCCAGCCGACCCACTTCACCTCACGCACGCCGGAGCGGCCGAGCACCTTGTCGCCGGCCTTCAGCGTCTCGATCGCCACCGGGCCTTCCGGGGTATCGATCAGCGTGCCGCGGGTGAAGCACACCGGCATGACGAAGTCGCCGGAGCCGTTGATGAACGCCGACACGCCGCCATTCGCGACGATGAAGTCGTAGTCCGTCTGGCTCATGGCCACGTTGTACCGGACGGTATCGGCATCCAGGGCATCGTTGTCGGAGAACACGAGGGAGAGGGTGCCGGAGCTGTAGCTGGAACTGGTGAAGAGCTGATCCGTCGCGCCCACCACGTCGCCGGTGCTGAAGCCGCTGACGTTGAAGGTTATCGAGCTGCCCAGCAGCGTATTGTCGTTGTAGATGAACGAGCCACCGCCAGCGGAGAAGACCACGCTCGGGCTCGTGGACAGCGAAAGCACCACGGTGCCGGACGCCAGAGTCATGGCGGAGTCGCCGCTCACCCCATAGGTGAAGGTAGACAGGGCGTTCACATTGGCAATCGGGTTGTTGATCGTGACGTTCGCGCCGTTGACGGCATCGATCGTCACGTTTGCGGCGGCCTGCGCGCCCACCAACCCATAATTGACCGTCGTCGTGACGCCATCGATCGTCAGCGTATTACTGCCAAGAGCAGTGATGCTGATCGTGTCACCTGCATTGAAATTGCTGGAATCAATAGTTTGATCGGAACTTCCAAGATTAACGCTTATTACCGCCATGTCGCAGCCCCTATTGATACGTGCGGAATCATTTATTTATGATAAATGGCGCAAACGTACCCGTTGCGCAAAATTATATGCGCTCTAAATACTTGGCCAAATTATCTTTTTCTAATGATGCATAAAATAAAAAACCAGACAACAGTATTATAATACGTAATAATTCTATAAAATATAAGCATGACAAAGCGACCTTCCAGTATATGGATGGTGCTGGCGGCATCGATACTAGATATTCGAATTTTATACGAGAATAGACTCTAGCCCCGAAATTCTTGCGGATTCCTCTAGGGGAGTCAATCGCGCCGCTCGCGAGTTCGCCGTGCTCGGTTCGGCCGTGGTGAGTCAACACACTGAAATTACGTTATAAAATATGACAATGGCCGAAAACGAACCTTCGCTTTATCTTCGTTTGAAACTTTTAATGCCCGTAACAGTTTCGGAAATTGCGGAAAATGCTCGCCGCAAATGAGGAGGGTGGGAGCTGTTTTTTGATATCCCTCGGAGGAATCGGAATTTTTTCGAGGTAAAGTCAGGCGGGCTTACCTATCGACCTGATTTTTTTGTTTGCGCTGTCTTGTGAATGCTTTTTATCGAGCGATCAGCAGGTGACGCGCGGCGCGCGGTCGCACGTTGCGGTGCCGGGAAATGCAGCCGGTGCGGCCGGTCGCCGGCACGGGCGCCGCAGGCCGCCGCAGGCCGGAAGATCGTCCGGCGCGCGCCAGCGTGACGTCGCAGCCGACGACATGCGACGCTTCACCACCCGCCGTGACGGCAGCGTGGAGCCGGGCCTTCAGGAGGGGCGCAAGCGCGCGCCCGCGAGCGGCGGGGCCTTGATGCGCGTCAGGGGAGAGCGCGAGCGGAGCGCCCGGGGGCGGGCGGCTCAGACGGCGGCGGGCTTGGGCCGCGGGCTCGGGGCGTGCCAGGCGGGGAGGCGACTGCGGGCCTTGCCCTCGCCGCTGTCGGCATCGCGGCCATCGCCAGGGGCGGCGTGGGGCAGGGCGATCACCGCCCGCAACCCGCTGTCGGTATTGCTGAGCGTCACGTCGCCGCCGTGATGGCGCACGATGTTGCGGGCGATGGAGAGGCCAAGGCCGATGCCGCCGGTCTCTCGGTTGCGCGAATTCTCCAGCCGGAAGAACGGGGCGAACACCTGCTCCATCGTCTCGGTGGGAATGCCGGGGCCGTCGTCCTCGATGGCGATCTCGATGCCGCCCGAATGCGAGCGCACGGCAACGCGGGCTCGCTCGCCGTAGCGCACCGCGTTCTCCACGAGATTGCGAACGGCACGGCGCAGCGCATCGGCGCGGCAGCGATAGCCGATACGCGGCGCCTCGACGAAGCTCACCTGGTGGCCGATCTCGATGAGGTCGTCGCACAGGCTTTCCACCAGCGCGGTGAGATCGACATTGCGGGTCGGCTCCTCGGCCGCCTCCTCGCGCGAGAAGGCGAGCGTCGCCTCGGTCATGGCGCGCAACTCGTCGAGGGTCGCCAGCATCCGCTCGCGGGTCTCGTCATCGGAGACGAACTCGGTGCGCAGCCGCAGCGAGGTGATCGGCGTGCGCAGATCGTGGCCGATGGCGGCCAGCATGCGGGTGCGGTCCTCGACGAAGCGCTGCAGGCGCGCCCGCATCAGGTTGAAGGCGATCGCCGCCTGCCGGATGTCGTCCGGGCCGTTCTCCGGTAGCGGCTCGACGCCCTCGCCGCGGCCCAAAGCCTCCGCCGCCACCGCCAGCCGGCGCATCGGACGCGTCATCCAGCGCGCGATGAAGGCGGCGCTGATCGACAGCACCAGCGCGGTGACGCCCAGCGACAGCAGCGATTGCGAGCTCCAGATGCTGTTGACGATCTTCTTGCCGAAGGCGCTGCACAGCCACGACCCGTCCTGGAGCCGCACCGTCAGGCCCATGCCGTTGGCGTCGTCGAGAATGAGGAACTTGGCCGGCCGCGACAGCGGCCAGGCATAAGCGGGCATGTCGACCCAGGACGGTCTGTCGAGCGGCTGCGTCTCGGCGGCGCCTGCCTGGGTGGACATGCCGGCCACCGACATCTCGTCATCCCCCGTCGCCCACGCATGGCCGGGGGTGGCGAGGGTCGCCACCGTCGGCAGCGACTCGGCCAGCCGGTGCCGCGCGTCCTCCCGCCAGGCGGCGGCATCGGCCGGGAAGCCGGGCGTCACCCAGAAGCGCGAATAGCCGGTGCCGCTGGCGCGCAATATGTCCGCCCGCAGCTCCGGCGGCGTCGATTCCAGAAGCTGGGCGACCGAGGCGGAGCGGCTGAGGAATTCGGCCTTGGCGGCCTTGCCGAGCGCCTGGCCGCGCTCGTCCATGGACAAGAGGAAGCTCACGCCCTGCGAGAAGGCGAGCGCCAGCAGCATGATGGCGACGAAGCGCGCGGTGAGGCTGCGGCTCCACAGGCGGATCATTGCGACACCACCTCGGCGGAGAAGCTGTAGCCGCCGCCCCAATGGGTCTTGATCAGCGCCGGCGATTTCGGATCGCTCTCGATCTTCTTGCGCAGCCGGCTCACGCGGTTGTCGATCGCCCGATCGAACGGCTCGGCATTGCGTCCGACCGCCAGGTCGAGCAGCTGGTCGCGGCTGAGCACCAGCCCGGCATGGTCGAGAAACACGCTGAGCAGCCGGAACTCGGCGGTGGAGAGCGGCACGCTCATGCCGTCCTGATCGATGAGCTCGCGGCGCCCGACATGGAGCAGCCAGCGGTCGAAGCGCACTTCCTTCGCCTGGATCTGCGCCCGCTGCGGAGGCAGGCTCTGCACCCGGCGCATCACCGCCTTGATGCGGGCCAGTAATTCGCGCGGGTTGAACGGCTTGGTGAGATAGTCGTCGGCGCCGAGCTCCAGCCCGACGATGCGGTCGGTTTCCTCCGCCATCGCGGTCAGCATGATCACCGGCAGCTGGGTGGTCTCGCGCAGGAAGCGGCAGAGCGACAGGCCGTCCTCGCCGGGCATCATGATGTCGAGCACCACGAGGTCGATGGCGTTGCGCTCGACGAGGCGCCGCAGCGCCGCCGCGTTCTCGGCGAGGCTCACGCGGTAGTCGTGCTTCTGCAGATATTTGCCGACGAGATCGCGGATGTCGCGATTGTCGTCGACGACGGCAATGTGCGGTGTCGCTTCCATCGGCTGGTCCTTCGCCCATTCCAATACAGGGAGAATTCGCGGGCCGACCGAAAAATTTGTCGCAGAATGTCGCGGGTGCCGCACACGTGATGGCTTGCGACAATTCCTCCCGGCGGGGGCGCCCCCGGCCGCCGGCACCGCGAACGCCGCCCGGAAGGCGGGTTCGCGGCCCCCGGTTCAGCGGCCGCCGCGGGCGTTCTGTTCGATGGTGCGGGCGATGTCGGGCACGATGCCGACGGTGGTAGGGGTCTTGGTGGCGCGGGGCTGCTGGGCGGTGGCCGGCTTGGCGGAAGAGGGAGGCTCGTCGCGCTGGGCCGGCTTGGCTTGCTGCGCGCTGCGCGGCGCCTCGGCATAGCGCTCGGCGTCGCTGGAGGCGCGCAGCTCGGCGCTCGCCGGCGTGAGAGCGGCGGCGGCCAAGAGAAGAGCGGCGAGGGCGCGGACGGTATGAATTCGCATATGCCATTCCTTTTGGTTGCTTGGATGAAGCCGTCGGCTTCAGGGAAACAACTTTTCGGCGACGACCCGGTCGTGGTCGTCTGATGGCAAAGATGAACGTGCCCTGTCGCAGGGTTTTGGCGATATGTGCCGACAATGTATCCGTGGCGATCGGAATTGTAGGTTTCTGGGCAGCGGATACATTTGCCGGATCGGGGTGAGTTTTGCGGAGCTTCGGTCACGGCTTGCCCCGATGCATGGTGGCTGGCCGTTCGAGATGACATCGCGCCGGCGATGGGGGCCGCCGGCGCGATGTCCCGCGCGCTCGCCCCCGCCGGAGCGGGGGGCATTGCCTAGGAGCGCGCGTATTCCTCCAGCAGCACGTCGAGGAAGGCGGCGGGCAGTTCGCCACGGCAGTACAGCCGGGCGCGCGAGGAGACCTCCGGCGTCGTCACCTGATAGGTCGGCGGCTCGCCGGGCCGCCAGTCGTCATACAGCCCCCATGCGTCGTTCTCCTGCCAGTCGTCGGCGACCTGCCGGCTGACGATCGGCGGGTCGGCGGCGCGCAGGGCGAGCGGGTCGATGTCGGACCCGGCATCGCCGAACACGACCATGCCGAGCAGGACGGCGGCGGTGAGCAGGAAGCCGGCGCCGATGTCGCGCCAGCGCGGGGAGGGGCGTTCGGGATGGTCGGACATGTGAACCTCCGTTCCATGGAAATAGTCGTGCGAGGCCGCGCGCGGCGGCCTCAGGCGTGTTCGTTCGCCGGCACCGAAGCGCCCGACCGCCGGGGCAGGGCGCGGCAGATGGCGTAGAAGGCCGGGGTGAAGAGAAGGCCGAACAGCGTGACCCCGAGCATGCCGGCGAAGACGGTCACCCCGAGCGAGCGGCGCAGCTCGGCGCCGGCGCCCTCGGCCAGCACCAGCGGCATCACGCCGAGGATGAAGGCGAGCGAGGTCATCAGGATCGGCCGCAGCCGCACCCGCGCCGCGTCCACCGCCGCCTCGGCCGGGCCGAGGCCCTCCCCCTCGCGCTGGCGGGCGAACTCCACCACCAGGATGGCGTTCTTGGCGGCGAGGCCGATCAGCACCACGAAGCCGATCTGCGCGAGGATGTCGACGCTCATCGCGGCGACCAGCAGGCCGGATATCGACGCCAGCAGGCACAATGGCACGATGAGCATGACGGAAAGTGGCAGCATCCAGCTCTCGTACTGCGCCGCCAGCAGCAGGAAGACGAAGACGATGGAGGCGGCGAAGACGATCAGCCCGGAGCTGCCGGCAAGCCGCTCCTGGAGGGCAAGCTCGGTCCATTCGAAGCTGTAGCCGGCCGGCAGGACGTTGGTGGCGATCGCCTCCATGCTGTCGAGCGCGCCGGCGGTCGAGGTGCCCGGCGCCGCCGCTCCCTGCACCTCGCCGGCCATGGAGAGGTTGTAGCGCGGCATGCGATAGGGGCCGGTGCGCTCCTCGAAATTCGCCACCGCGCTCAACGGCACCATGGCGTCGCTGTCGCTGCGGGTCTTGAAGTTGGCGATGGTGGCGGGATCCTGGCGGAAGGCGCCGTCGGCCTGCGCCCGTACCTGGAAGGTGCGGCCGAGGAGATTGAAGTCGTTGACATAGGCGGAGCCGAGATAGACCTCCAGCGCCTCGAACACCCGGCTCGACGGCACGCCGAGCATTTCCGCCTTCACCCGGTCGATGTCGGCATAGAGCTTCGGGGTGGCGGTGTTGAAGGAGGAGAAGACGCGCACCAGCTCGGGATGGCGGGCGGCTTCCGCCACCACGGCGCCGATCGCGGTTTCGAGATCGGCCGGCGTGCCGCCGGTGCGGTCCTGCACCATCATCTTGAAGCCGCCGGTATTGCCCATGCCGCGTACCGACGGCGGCTTGATCGGTACCAGTCGGGCCGCGTCGATATCGGCGGTCTGGCGCGGCATCGCCGCCATCACGGTATCGACGTCGAGGCCGCGCGCCGCCCGCTCGGCGAAGGGTTCGAGGATGACGAAGGCGATGCCGCCGGCGGAGTTGCTGGTGGAGGTGGCGCCGTCGATGCCGGCCATGGCGACGACATGGACGACGCCGTCCATTTCCATCAATCGGTTCGACAGCTGGATCATCGCCGCCTCGGTGCGCGGCAGCGCCGAGCCGGGCGGCAACTGCACCGAGGTGATGAAATAGCCCTGGTCCATCTCCGGGATGAAGCCGCGCGGCGCCCGTTCGAGCTGCCAGCCGGTGAGAGCGATGAGACCGGCATAGGGAATGAGCGCGAGCGCGCCGAGCCGCAGCACCCGCCGGGTCATCCCGCCATAGCCGGAGGAGAGCCGGTCGAAGCCGGTATTGAAGGCGGAAAAGCCGCGCCCCAGCCAGCCGAGCGGCCCCCGGCGGGGTGCATGCGCGTGGTGCGGCTTCAGCAGCAGCGCCCCGAGGGCGGGGCTCAGCGTGAGCGAGACGAAGGCGGAGATGATCGTCGAGACGGCGATAGTGACAGCGAACTGCCGGAAGAACTGGCCGGAAATGCCGGGGATCAGCGCGGCCGGAATGAACACCGCCGACAGCACCAGCGCGATGGCGACCAGCGCGCCGGAAATCTCGTCCATCGAGCGATGCGCGGCGTCGCGCGGCGACAGGCCGGCGCGCAGATGCCGCTCGATGTTCTCCACCACCACGATGGCGTCGTCGACGACGATGCCGATGGCCAGCACCAGCCCGAGCAACGACAGGTTGTTGAGCGAGTAGCCGAGCGCCGCCATCACCGCGAAGGTGCCGATCAGCGAGATCGGGATGGCGAGGATGGGAATGACCGCGGCACGCCAGCTCTGCAGGAACAGGATGACCACGACGACCACGAGCAGGATCGCCTCGCCGAGGGTCTTGTAGACTTCGTTGACCGACTCCTCGATGAACAGCGTCGGATTGAAGGGAATGTCGTAGGCGACGCCGGACGGCAGCGTCTCGCCGAGCTGGCGCATTTCCGCCACGACCCGCTCGGAGGTTTCCAGCGCGTTCGTGCCCGGCTGCTGGACCACCTGGACGGGCTGCGCCGGACGGCCGTCCAGATTGGCGCCGGCGCGATAGCTTTGCGCCGTGAGCTCGACGCGGGCGATGTCGCGCACGCGGGTGACGCGGCCATCCGCATCGGTGCGCACGATGATGTTCTCGAACTGCGCCGGTTCGGACAGCCGGCCCAGCGTCTCGACATTGAGCTGGAAGGCGCCGCCCGGCGGTACTGGCGGCTGATTGAGCATGCCGGCGGCGACCTGCACGTTCTGCGCCGCCAGCGCCTCCACCACCTCGCCGGCGGTGAGATTGCGCGCGGCGACACGGTCAGGATCGAGCCAGATCACCATCGCGTAGTCGCGCGAGGCCGGCAGGCGCACGTCGCCGACGCCCGGCACCCGCAGCAGCGCGTCGCGCAGCTGGAGGGTGGCGTAGTTGGAGAGATAGAGCTGATCGCGCGAATTGTCCGGCGAGAACAGCTGCACCACCATGAGGATGTCCGGTGACGACTTGCGGACCGTGACGCCGACGCGGCTGACCGCCTCCGGCAGGCGCGGCGAGGCCACCGCGACGCGGTTCTGCACCTGCACCTGCGCGTCGTCGATATCGGTGCCGAGCGCGAAGGTGACGGTGATGGAGAGCTGGCCGTCGCCGGTCGCCTGCGAGGACATGTAGAGCATGTTCTCGACGCCGTTGATCTCCTGCTCGATCGGGGTGGCCACCGTGTTGCTGAGCACCTCGGCGGAGGCGCCGGGATATTGCGCGCTCACCACCACGGTGGGCGGAGCGATCTCCGGATATTGCGCGATCGGCAGGGTGACGTAGCCGGCGAGGCCGACCAGCACGATGAGGATCGACAGCACGGTGGCGAAGATCGGCCGGTCGATGCAGAAATGGGCGAGGCGCATCGGACCGTCCCTCAGTTGGCGGGGATAGGAGCGAGCGCGGCGGCGCGCGGCTCGGCCTCCGCCGTCTGCGTGGTCACCTTCTGCCCGGCGCGTACCCGCATCAGGCCGCCAACGACGACGCGGTCCTCGGGATCGAGGCCGCTGCGCACGATGCGCAGCCCGTCATCCTGGCGCGGGCCGAGCTGCACCCGGGCGGAGGCGACCGTGCCGTCTTCCGCCACCGTGAACACCGCGCGGTCGGCCTGGTCGGTGGTCAGCGCGGTCTCGGGCACCAGCATCGCCGCATAGCTGCCGGAGAAGGGCAGGCGCACATGGCCGAACTGGCCGGGGATGACGGCGTCGTCGGCATTGGCGATCACCGCCCGGGCCCTGAGCGTGCCGGCGCCGGCCTCGAGCCGGTTGTCGACGAAATCGACGGTGCCCTTGTGCGGCCAGTCGCGGTCGGCTTGCCCGCGCGCCTCGACGGCGATGCGGCGGTCGTAGAGCAGCGGCAGCGTGCCGCTCTCGGCGGCCTGCCGGTAGGCCAGTAGGTCCTGCTCGCTGATGTCGAACACGAAATACAGCGGGTCGAGCGCCACCAGCGTGGTCAGGATGGCGCCGTCCGACACCAGCGCGCCGATGTCGAGCCGGCGATTGGACACCCGCCCGGCGAAGGGCGCGCGGATGTCGGTGAAACCGAGATCGATCTCGGCGCTGGAGACGGAGGCCTCCGCCAGCGCCCGGGCGGCGTCGGCGGCCTTCTTCTGCTGGCGGCGCTGGTCGAGGGTCGACTGCGAGACGGCGCTGGAGCTGACCAGTTGCTCGGCGCGGTTGAGTTCGAGATCGGCGAGCTCGACCTGCGCCGCGGCGCTGGCGAGCTGGGCGCGGGCCTCGTCGAGCGCGGCGCGGTAGGGGCGGGGATCGATGGTGAAGAGCAACTGGCCCGCCTCGACCAGCGCGCCGTCCTCGACATCGATGGAGGCGAGGTGGCCGACGACGCGGCCGCGGATCTCCACCGCGGCGCTGGGCTCGAAGCGGCCGGCGAATTCGCGCCATTCGACGATCTCGCGCCGCACCGGGGGGGCGACCGTCACCGTGGGCGGCGCGGCGGCCGGTTGCGGGCTCTGTGCCTGCGCGGAGGACGGCAGACCGGCCGGGATCTCGAAGACGAGATGGAAGGCGGCGAGCGCGGCGGCGACCGACAGACCGGCGGCAAGTGTCACGGCACGAGTGACGGGGGTGCGCATAGCTGTCCCTTGTTTGAACCGGGAGGGACGCTAGCGGGCATTTGTCGCGGAGTTTCCGCGATGCACCATCGATTTTGTCGTCAGCTGTCGCGAGGCATCGATGCGCGACGGATTGTTACATTTGTCGCCGAAAGATCCGGCGACGACCCTCGGGCCGCCGCCGGCGCGTTCATTCCGCCATCAGCGACGGCAGGCCGGTGGAGAGCCACGGCACCGCGGTGAGCAGGATGAGGAACGCGATCATGCCCCAGAAGAACGGCATGTTGGCGCGGAACACATGCACCACGTCCTCCCGCGCGATCTTGGCGGACACCAATATCGCGATGGCGACCGGCGGGGTGATCTGGCCGATCACCACCGTCACCACGATCAGCACGCCGAAATGCACGAGGTCGACCTGCATGGCGATCAGCGAGGGCAGCAGCACCGGCATGATCATCGGGATCAGCGGGTCGAGCACCATGCCGGCGATCAGCGCCAGCAGCAGCAGGACCAGCAGCTTCAGCGTCTGCCCCTCGAAGGGGAACAGCATCTGAAGGCCGTCGGCCAGCGCGATCGGTACCTTGGCCTGCGACAGCGCCCAGCCGAGCGCGGTGGAGAAGCCCACCACGATCAACACCTCGCCGGTCATGATCACCCCATCCACCGTCACCTGGCGCAGTTCCGACCAGGTGATCGAGCGGTAGACGAATTTCGACAGGACGAACGCATAGGCGAGGGCGAAGGCGCCGGCCTCGCTCGGCGTGCACACGCCGGAGATCAGGCTGATCAGGATGAAGGCCGGCAGGCCGAGCGGCAGGATGGCGCGCTTGCCGGTGCGCCACACCTCGGCCGGCATGAAAGGCCCGGCGGTGCCCCAGCCCCGGCGCGGCGCGAGGAAGGAGATCACCCCCATCATCATGCCGCCCATCAACAGGCCCGGCACCACGCCGGCGAGGAACAGCGCGCCGAGCGAGGTGCCCGTCACCGCCGAATAGAGGATCATCGGCGAGGAGGGCGGTATCAGCACGCCGATCCCCGAGGAGGTGGCGGTGACCGCTGCGGCGAAGGGACCGGGATAGCCGTGCTTCTTCAGATGCGGGATGGTGACCGAGCCGGTGCCGGCGAGATCGGCCACCGAGGTGCCGATCATGCCGCCGAACAGCACCGAGGTGACCACGTCGACATGGGCGAGGCCGCCGCGCATCCACCCCACCAGCGCCACCGCGAAGTCGAACAGCCGCTTGGCGATGCCGCCATTGTTCATGATGCCGCCGGCAAGGATGAACAGGGGCAGGGTGACGAGGATGTAGTCGGCGACGCCGGTCAGCGTCTGCTGCGGCAGCGCGAGCGACCAGCCGCCGCTGATCGACAGGAAGATGAACACCGAGGCGACCAGCGCCACGATGATCGGGAAGCCGGTCACGACCAATAGGCAGAGGGCGACGAGCGAGCCGCCGGCGAGGGCGAGCATCATAGTTTCACCTCATGGGCGGGGTGGTCGGCGATCTCCTGCGCGAGATCCTCGATGTGCACCGGGGCGTGCGGCACGACGGTGCGGTAGAGGAAGGCGATGGCCATGCCGAGCGCGGCGGCGAGAAGGCCGCCGGAGATCCAGGACTTGGGTATGTCGAGCATCGGCGTGACGTCGCGGCCGAACACCATCATGTAGCGCCAGGAGAACCAGGCGACGCCGAGCATCAGGAGAGCACTGGTGAAGCTGATCACCTGCGAGAGCGTGCGGGCATTGCGCGCGTTCAGCCGGCTGGTGACGATCTCGCAGCCGACCAGGGCGCCGCGCCCCGCCGCCAGCACCACGCCGACCGCGGCGATCCACACCAAGAGGATCGAGACGGCCTCCTCGGTCCAGGGCAGCGGGTTGTTGAGGAAATAGCGGCCGGTCGCGTTGGCGAGCACCAGCACGCTCAGCGCCGCCATCAGCACCACGCCGGCGGTCTCCAAGAGCCAGGAGGCCGCACCGATGAGGCTGGCGCGGCCGACAAGGTCGGAGGGCGTGCGCCGCGCCTCCAGAAGCTTGAAGGTCATGACGGCGTTCCTCCTTCGGCAGCGAGGCGGCGGGCGAAGAGCTGGCCATAGCCGGGACGGGCGCCGTCGATGCCGGCGACTTCCAGGCAATGCCAGAACGAGGCCTGCACGGCGGAGATCACCGGCTTGCCGAGCGCGGTCTCCAGCGCCTCGATGACGCCGGCGGAGCGGAAATTGGTGCAGGAGATGAAGATCGCCGTGGCGTCCGGGTGGTCGCAGGCGACGACATGGTCGAACACCTTTTCCAGCGGCACCTCGGCGAGCGCCCAATCCTCGTCGATGCCGAGATTGCCGCTGTTGAGCACCTTGTGGCCGTTGGATTCGAGGAAGTTGATTGCCCGCTGGTGGATGGCGTCGACATAGGGCGTGGCGAGCGCCACCGGGCCGGCCTTCACCTCCTTGAGCGCGGCGAGCGAGGCGGTGGAGGCGGTGGTGGCCTTCACCCCCGGCGCCCAGCCCTCCATGCGGCCGATCAGCGCCTTGTCATAGGCGGTACCGTAGACGAAGGAGGCGCTGGTACCGCCGAAGCACAGCACGTCGATCGGCGCCGAGCCGACCAGCCGGGCGGACTGCTCCAGCTCCGGCGCGTTCATCATCTGGTCGATGCCTTCCAGCGTGACCTTGGGCAGGCGCACGCGGGTGGTGTGGATCGACAGGCCCGGCGCCGCCATGGCCGCCCATTCGGCGTCCATGACGATGCTGGAGGCGATGTAGATGAGGCCGAGGCGGCCGAGGGTGGCGTAGCCGTCGTAACGGAAGCCCTCGCGGGCTTCCTCACCAGTGATCGAGGTCATCTCGGAAAGCTCGCTCGCATTCACTTCAGGCTGGCTTCGAGCTTGGCCATGAGGTCGGGGCCGACCACCTTGGCGATCTCGCCCTTCACCGGCTCGGCGGCGGCGCGGAAGGCGGCGAGATCCGGCGTCGTCACCGTGACGCCCTTGGACTTGAACTCATCGACGAGGCGGGCGTCGCTGTCGTCGGAGACCTTGCGGGTGGCAGCGCTGCCGGCCTTGGCGGCTTCCTTCAGCTTGGCCTTCATCTCGGCGGGGAGCGCGTCATAGGCGGCGCCGTTCATGGCGAGGGTGATGGGGGTGTAGACGTGGTTGGTCAGCGCGATGAACTTCTGCACCTCGAAGAAGGAGAAGTCCTTGATCACCGAGAGCGGGTTCTCCTGGCCGTCCAGTGCGCCCTGCTTCAGCGCCATGTAGACCTCACCGAGCGGCATCGGGGTGGGCGCGGCACCCAGCGTCTTGAAGGCGAGGATGCGGGTCGGGCTCCCCGGCGTGCGGATCTTCAGGCCCTTGAGATCGGCGGGAACGTTGATCTGCTTGGCTGTGGTCGAGATGGTGCGGAAGCCGAGTTCGCCGAAGGCGAGGACCTCGAGGCCGGCCTTCTCGCGCAGCGAGGCGCCGAGCAGCTCGCCGAACTTGCCGTCGAAGGCGGCGCGGGCGGCCGCCTTGTCGGCGAACAGGAACGGCGTGTCGAGCACCGAGAAGCCCTTGTCGAGGGTGACGACGTCGGATCCGAGCGGCACGACTTGCACCTCGCCGGCGCGGATCAGTTCCATCAGCGCGGTCTCGTCGCCGAGCGCGCCGCCCTCGAAGAACTCGATGGCGACGCCCGAGCCGGCCGACTTGGCGAGCGCGTCGCGGAAATTGGCCAGCATGATGTTGAGCGGATCGCCGGCATTGGTTTCCACCGCCAGCCGCAGCTTTGTCTGGGAGAACGCCGGGGAGGCCAGCCCGGCGGCGCCGAGCACCGAAGCAACGACGCCGACGGTGGCGAGCCGCTTCAGGGACGAGAGAGTGAACATGATGCGCGTTCCTTGCCCTAGAGAAAGACCGCGGATCTGTTTGCATCGAGCGTGCCAGCAGCAGAAACACTAGGGAATCTGTGCCAATAACTCTACGTATGCCCATGGGGGAAGCAGCGATACAGGATGAAGGCGCATATTTAATCAGATAAAATTATGTAGTTCTATTTCTAAGATAGGAAATCTCTATTCAATAAATATACGTTTCATCGTGTGATGGTGCAGGTAAACGCGGATAACTTTACGGCATCGGAATAAACATGTTCAATGCTGATGATCGCATTTTCCGATGCGCGGGGGTGTTTTCCTGCCGCGCGCCTGCCGATCGTTGAGCTAGGTTCAACGCGGCGATGAGGAAAGCCGGGTTCGGGGCGGCGGGAGGCGGCGCTATAGGGAAGGGCCTGCCGTCCCGGGAATTGGCCGGGCCGTTCCAGTGGGGCGGGCGGGGCCACGGCGAAACCGAGGGAAGCACCATGACACATCCGGCCATCGCACCCGACCGCGTCGCGGTCGTCACCGGCGGCGCCAGCGGCATCGGGCTCGCCGCCGCCCGACGTTTCGGCGCGGCGGGCATGGCGGTGCTCGTCGTCGACCTGCCGGGCGCCGCGCTCACCGAGGCGGTGGACGCGCTCAAGGCCGAGGGCATCGCGGCGGTGGCGGCGCCGGCCGATGTGAGCGACCGCGCGCAGATGGCCGCCGCCAAGGCGCAGGCCGACCGCATGGGGCCGGTGACGGTGCTGATGTGCAATGCCGGCCGCGAGGGCGGTGGCGGGCTTGCCGCCGACGAGGCGGTGTGGCGCCGCACGCTGGACGTCAATTTCTGGGGCGTGTTCCACGGGCTGCAGCTCTTCCTGCCGGACATGACCGGCTCGGCGCTGCCCGGCGCGGTGGTGGTGACCGGCTCCAAGCAGAGCATCACCCTGCCGCCGGGCGACACCGCCTACAATGTCTCGAAGGCGGCGTTGCGGGCGCTGGCGGAATCCGTCTCGCACGACCTCGTCAAACAGACCGGCGGGCGGGTGAGCGCGCATCTGCTGATCCCCGGCTTCACCTATACCGGCTTCACCCGCGCCAAGGGGGTGAGCGAGAAGCCGGCGGGGGCCTGGACCTCCGAGCAGGTGGCCGACTTCATGCTGGACGGCCTCGGCAAGGGCGACTTCTACCTGCTCTGCCCGGACAATGAGGTGACGCGCGAGATGGACCTCAAGCGCATGCGCTGGGGCATGGGCGACATCGTCGAGAACCGGCCGGCGCTGTCGCGCTGGCATCCCGACTACGCCGAGGCCTTCGCCGCCTATATGAAGGGCGGTGGCTGAGGCCGGCGGCGCGCGGGAGCGCCACGGGGACCGCGCGCGGCGGCGGGAGGCAGGGGACCGCAGTTAAACCGGCGCGCCTTGACCTAAAGTTGCGGTGGCGTGGAGCTGGCTCCCGCCAGAATTGCTTTGACGCTCCATGTCAGAAGAATTCTAATTCAGGCGTTGGTCGTCTTAGGGATGCCGCGCGTGAGTCCCCGGTTCTTGCTGTCGATCGTTGCTGTCGTGGTGATCGCCGGGCTGGCCGGCTTCGGGTTCTACGCCTATCGCCCGAGCCTGCCCGTCGTCACCGTCGTGGAGCCTTCGAGCTTCAGTCCGGACATGGTGGAGAAGGGCCGCATATTGGCGGCGGCAGGCTATTGCGCCACCTGCCACACCGCCGCCGGCGGCCAGTCCTATGCCGGCAACTACCCGGTGGAGACCGGCTTCGGCACCATCTACGCCTCCAACATCACCCCGGACCCGGTGACCGGCATCGGCGGCTGGTCGCCCGCCGCCTTCCGCCGCGCCATGCATGATGGCGTCCGCCGCGACGGCGCGCATCTGCTGCCGGCTTTCCCGTTCGACCACTTCACCAAGATGACCGACGAGGACGTCGACGCGATCTATGCCTATCTGATGGCCCGCGTGGCGCCGGTGGCGGAGAAGACCCGGGACAACACCCTGCCGTTCCCGCTCAACCAGCGGATCCTGCAGGCCGGCTGGAAGCTGCTCTTCGTCGATTTCGGCCGCTACCGGCCCGATCCCGGCAAGTCGGCGCAGTGGAACCGCGGCGCCTATCTCGTCGAGGGCGTGACGCATTGCGGCGCCTGCCACACGCCGCGCAACCTGCTCGGTGCCGAGAAGACCGGCGAGGCCTATGCCGGCGCGCCGATCGACAAATGGATCGCCCCGGCGCTGACTGCCGCCAATCCCTCGGTGGTGCCGTGGAGCGCCGCCGACTTCACCCGCTATCTCGCCACCGGCTCCGGGGTCTATCACGGCATCGCCGCCGGCCCGATGGGACCGGTGGTGCATGCCGGCCTGCGCGAGCTGCCGAGGAGCGACATCGAGGCGATCGGCGCCTATCTCGGCGCGGCGATCGGCGCCCCCGACACCAACCCGGCCGACAACCCGGTGGTGATGGCCAGCCTGAAAGCCGGCCGCCTGGACCCGGCCTATCGCCGCGATCTCGGCGAGCGGCTCTACGCCACCGCCTGCGCCGCCTGCCACTACAATGCCTCGACGGTGGTCGAGGGGCGCCCGGAGCTGGCGATCAACTCCTCCGCCCGGCTCGCCGAGCCGACCAATCTCATTCACGTCATCCTCGACGGCGTCGATGCGAAGAACGGCACCGGCGGCATCGTCATGCCCGCCTTCCGCCACGCGCTGTCGGACGCGCAGATCGCGGCGGTGGCGGCCTATCTGCGCGAGACGCGCGCCAAGCTGGCGCCCTGGCCCGAGCTTGCCGCGCAGGTGGCGCGCATCCGGGCCGAGGGCGCCGGGCACTGACGGGGGGATCGGCATGATCGACTTCACCATCAACGGACGGCAGGTCAGCGTCGATGTCGAGGAGGACACGCCGCTCTTGTGGGTCATCCGCGACACCGTGGAGCTGACCGGCACCAAATATGGCTGCGGCATCGGCCTGTGCGGCGCCTGCACCGTGCATGTCGGCGGCCGGGCGACGCGCGCCTGCATCACCCCGGTGGCCGACGTCGCCGGCACCGAGATCACCACCATCGAGGGGCTGGACCCCGACGGCAACCATCCGGTGCAGCAGGCCTGGCGCCGGCTGCAGGTGCCGCAATGCGGCTACTGCCAGTCCGGGCAGATCATGCAGACGGCGGCGTTCCTCAAGGACATTCCCGGCCCGACCGACGCCGACATCGACGCGGTGATGACCGGCAATCTCTGCCGCTGCATGACCTATAACCGCATCCGCGCCGCCGTGCGCGAGGCGGCCGCGGCCTTGCGGGGGGAGGCGACCAATGGCTGACCTGTCCGGCCTGCGCGGCCGCCCCGGCAAGGACGGCCTGTCCCGGGCCGGGAGCCTGAGCCGCCGCGGCTTCCTGGTCTCGATGTGCGCCGCCGGCGCCGTCTTCGGCTTTCCGCGCGCCGGCCGCGCGGCGATGGACCCCGCCGTGCCCGGCGGCGCGCCGATCGCGGCGGCCGGCGCCCGCTACGAGCCGACCCTGTGGTACTGGATCGACGCGCAGGGGCGGGTCAACGTCAACATCATCCGCGCCGAGATGGGCCAGCATGTCGGCACCGCCATCGCCCGCATCCTCGCCGACGAGCTCGGCGCCAGATGGGACGACGTGCATATCGAGCATGTCGACACCGCCGCCAAATGGGGGCTGATGGTCACCGGCGGCAGCTGGTCGGTGTGGCAGAGCTGGCCGGTCTATCGCCAGGCCGGGGCGGCGGGGCGGGCGGCGCTGGCGCAGAAGGCGGCCGAGCTCTGGGGCGTCGACGCCGCGACGCTCAGCGTCGCCGACGGCGTGGTGTCCGGCGGCGAGCGCCGCGCCACCTTCGGCGAACTGGTGGCGCAGGGCATCGAGCGCCGCTTCACCGAGGAGGAGCTGAAGGCGCTGCCGCTCAAGCCGCATGCCGAGCTGACGCTGGTCGGCCGCGAGGTGACCGCACTCGACATCGCCGGCAAGACCACCGGCCAGGCGATCTTCGGCATCGACGCCAGGGTCGAGGGGATGCTGCACGCGGCGCCCCTCCTGCCGCCGACCCGCTATGGCTGCGAGATCCTGCGCATCGACGACGGCGCGGCGAAGGCAGTGAAGGGCTATCGGCAGACGCTGAAGCTCGACGACCCCTCGGGAACCGCGCCGGGCTGGGCGATGGTGATCGCCGACAGCCACTGGGCGGCACAGAAGGCGGCCGGCCTCGTCAAGGTGGAGTGGAAGACCGGCCCGGCCGCCAAGGTGAGCGAGGCGGACATCCAGCGGCATGCGCGCCAATTGATCGCCGATGACGGCAAGGGGGCGGTACTGGACACCGGCGACACCGACGTCACGCCGGTATTCGCCCGCGCCGCCGTCACCATGGAGGCGGAATACACCACCGCGACGGTGCTGCATTTCCAGCTGGAGCCGGTGAACGCGCTGGCCTTCCGCAATGCCGAGGGCGTGTGGGAGATCCACACCGGCAACCAGTGGCAATCGCTGGCGCTGCCCTGGCTGCAAAAGGCGCTGGGCGTCGACGAGAACGGCGTCGTCATGCGCAGCTACATGTTGGGCGGTGGCTTCGGCCGGCGCCTGAACGGCGACTATGCGGTGCCGGTGGCGCTGGCCTCGAAGGCGCTCGGCGGCGTGCCGGTGAAGATGGTGGCGACGCGGTCGGACGACCTGCGGTTCGACAGCCCGCGCTCGCCCTCGGTGCAGCGCCTGCGCATCGCCTTCGACGCCGACAAGAACGTCATCGCCATGGACATGGCGGTGGCGGCCGGCTGGCCGACCAAGGCGATGCTGCCGGCCTTCATGCCCAAGGGCATCAATGGCGAGCCCTATGACCCGTTCTCCATCGACGGCGCCGACCACTGGTATTCGGTAGGCGCGCAGCGGGTGCGGGCGATCTCCAACGACCTGGCGGAGAGCACCTTCCGGCCGGGCTGGCTGCGCTCGGTCTCGCCGGGCTGGGTCAACTGGGCGGTGGAGAGCTTCATGCACGAGGTGGCGGTGAAGAGCGGCCGCGACCCGGTGCGGTTCCGCCTCGACCATCTGAAGGCCGAGGGCCGCAACGCCGGCACCGCGCCGGATTCGGTGGGCGGCGCGGCGCGCCAGGCGCAGGTGCTGGCTCGGGTCGCCGCCTTGTCCGGCTATGGCAAGCCGGGCCTGCCGGCCGACACCGCCATCGGCGTGGCCACCAGCTACGGCCAGTCGCGCTCGATGCCGACCTGGGTGGGCGGCGCGGTCCAGCTGCATGTGAACCGGCGGACCGGCTTCGTCGACGTGCAGAAGATCTGGCTGGTGGTCGATTGCGGCACCGTCGTCGATCCCGACGGCGCGCGCGCCCAATGCGAGGGCGCGGCTCTGTGGGGCCTGTCGATGGCGCTGTGCGAGGGCACGGAGTTCGAGCACGGGCAGGTTCGCGACCGCAACCTCGACAGCTACACGCCGTTGCGGATGGTCGATGCGCCGGAGGTCGTGGTGGAGTTCGTCGACAGCACGGAAGTTCCGGTCGGGCTGGGCGAGCCCGGCACGACGGTGGTGGCGCCGGCGATCGGCAACGCGATCTTCGAGGCGGTCGGCGTGCGGCTGCGGCATCTGCCGATTCGCCCGGAAGCCGTGCTCGCCGCGCTGAAGACCAAGTAACCGGAAGGGGCGCTTGCCGTAGCGGGTTCGCCCATCGTCGCCGGCTGCCTTCACGAACCAGTGCGTCGTTACATATTTTGTTTGCAAAAATATAATTAGAATCCTATCGATCTGCCCATGAACGAGATCAACACCCTCCGGCGGACGCTCACCGCCCAGCTTCTCCAGGCGGGACGCCAATGGCGCCGCATCGCCGAACGGGAGCTGGGTGCGCTGGGCATTTCCGAGGCCTGCGCGGCGCCGCTGCTGTGGACCGGCCGGCTGGGCGGCGGGGTGCGGCAAGTGACGCTTGCCGCCTATGTCGGCATCGAGGGGCCGTCGCTGGTGCGGCTGCTGGACCAGCTGGCGGCGTCCGATCTCATCGAGCGGCGCGACGATCCGACCGATCGGCGCGCCAAGACCATCTGGCTGACCGAGGCCGGCGAAGAGCTGGCCTCCCGCATCGAAGACGTGTTGGTGGATGTCCGCGGGCAGGTGCTGACCGGCATCGACCCGTCCGACCTCGAGGCGGCGCTACGTGTGCTCAAGGCGTTCGACGACGTTGCCGCGCGTTCGCCTGAGGAGGTGTCGTCGTGACCCTGCCGTCCTGGCGGGACTGGCTGTTCTCGGGAAAGGCCTTTCTCGCGTCCATGCTGGCGCTCTACATCGCGCTGGCCTTCGATCTGCAACGCCCGTACTGGGCGATGGCAGCGGTGTACATCGTCGCCAATCCGCTCGCCGGCGCCACCAGCTCCAAGGGCCTCTACCGGGCGCTCGGCACGCTGATCGGCGCGTCGGCGGCGGTGTTCTTCGTGCCGATCTTCGTCAACGCCCCGGAGCTGCTCAGCCTCGTCGTGGCGCTGTGGACCGGCACGCTGCTCTACATCTCCATGCTCGACCGCACGCCGCGCAGCTATGTGTTCATGCTCGCCGGCTACAGCCTGCCGCTGATCGCGCTGCCGGTGATCAGCACGCCCGACCAGATCTTCGACGTCGCGCTGGCGCGCAGCGAGGAGATCATCATCGGCATCACCTGCGCGAGCATCGTCGGCGCCGTGGTGTTCCCCACGAGCGTCGGCACCGCGCTGTCGGCGCGCATCTCCGGCTGGCTCGACGACGCCGCTTCCTGGACCGGCGAGATCCTGCGCGGCGAGGGCGCCCTGCCGAAGACGCCGCTGCGCCGGCAGAAGCTCGCCGCCGACATCACCGGCCTCGACCTGATCATCAGCCAGCTGTCCTATGACGCCGCCACCCGCGACGTGCTGCCCCATGCGCGCGAGCTGCGCGGCCGGCTGCTGATGCTGCTGCCGCTGCTCTCCTCGCTGGCCGACCGGCTGCACGCGCTGAAGGCGCAGGATGGCGGCCTGCCGGCGGAATTCGCCGCGCTGCTGCAACGCGTCGCCGACTGGCTGTCCAAGGGCCGCGCCGCCGATCCCGCCGTCGCCGACGAGCTCATCGCCGCGATGACCGCGATCCGCCCGGAAGGCTCGGCCGACTGGACCGAGCTGATGCGGTCGAGCGCGCTCGACCGGCTTGCCGAGATCGTCGCGCTGTGGAGCGACTGCCTCAGCCTGCGCGCCGACATCGAGCGCGGCCAGCATGCCGGGCCGTGGCGTCCGCGCTTCCGCCACCGCCGGGTGGTCAGCCGGGCCCGGCATTATGATTTCGGGCTGATGCTGTTCTCCGCCGGTTCCTGCGTGGCGGCGATCCTGGTCCTCACCGGCTTCTGGATCGTCAGCGGCTGGTCCAGCGGCTCGGGCGCGGTGATGATGGCGGCGGTCGCCTGCTCGTTCTTCGCCGCGATGGACCGTCCGGCGCCGTTCATCCGCACCATGGCGGTGCTGACCGCCGTCAGCGTGGTCGTCGCGGCGGTGTACCAGTTCGCCATCCTGCCGATGGTGCATGACTTCGAGATGCTGGTGCTGGTGTTCGCGCCGCCCTTCCTGCTGCTCGGGCTGATCATTCCCAAGCCGCAGTTCAACATGCTGGGCGTGCTGATGGCGGTGAACACCGCCTCCTTCGTGGCGATGCAGAACCGCTACAGCGTCGATTTCGCGAGCTTCGCCAATGAGGGCCTCGCGGCTATCGTCGGCATCTCCTTCGCCTTCGTCTGGACCATCGCGACCCGGCCCTTCGGGGCGGAGATCGCGGCCCGGCGGCTGGTGCAGGCCGGCTGGTCGGATCTCGCCGAGACCGCCTCGGGTCGCCATCGCGACGATCCCGAGCGGCTGGCCGGCCGCATGCTCGACCGGCTGGGCCAGCTGGTGCCGCGGCTCGCCATGGTCGACGACGTCGAGCTGGCGAAGGTCGACGGCTTTGCCGAGGTGCGCGTCGGCTTCAACATCGTCGAGCTGCAGAAGACGCGGCGCGAACTGAGGGATGAGGCGCGCACCGCCGTCGACGGCGTGCTCGCCAGCCTCACGGTGCTGTACCGCGAGCGCGCCGCCCGGCGCCGGTTCATCGCCCCGTCCGAACAGCTCTGCGCGGCGCTCGACGACGCGCTGCGGCTGATCGCGCCCGAGGAGGGCGGGGTGGCGCGGCGGACGCTCGATGCGCTGGTCGGCCTGCGCCGGGCACTGTTCCCCGACGCGCCGGGTCCCACGGGCGGCTTCGCCCCCAAGCATCCCGACCAGCCGACGCTGCTGGCGGCGGAGTAGGTCCATGGCCGGTGAAGTCGATATCTACGGCGTCTACATTCCCAACCTGCTGGCGCTGATGGTGGCGACGCTGCTGGTCAGCCTCGTCGTGCGGCGGGTGCTGGCCTTTCTCGGCGTCTACGCCCTCGTCTGGCACCGCGGGCTGTTCGACGTCGCCCTCTATGTCATCCTGTTACAGGGCATGTCCCTGCTGTCCCAATGGTGGCTGTCATGAAGTTCTCGTTTCGCGGCGCCATCCGCGTCATCGTCACTCTTGCCCTGGTCTTCGCCGCGATCGGCGCCGGGCGCGAGCTCTGGACCCATTACATGGACGACCCATGGACTCGCGACGCCAAGGTGCGCGCGGACGTGGTCGGCGTCGCGCCGGACGTGTCGGGTTTCGTGAGCGAGGTGCTGGTGCAGGACAACCAGTCCGTCAAGAAGGGCGACGTGCTGTTCCGCATCGACCGCGCCCGCTTCGCCATCGCGCTGGAGCAGGCCGAGGCGGTGGTCGACGGCCGCAAGGCGACGCTCGACCAGGCGGTGCGCGACCGCGAGCGCTACGAGCAGCTGAAGGACGTCGTTTCCGAGCAGAAGACCGAGCAGATGCGGATGTCCGAGGCCGAGGCCGGCGCGGCCCTCCGCCAGGCCCAGGCGGATCGCGACCTCGCCAAGCTCAATCTCGATCGCACCGAGGTGAAGGCGCCGGTCAACGGCACCATCTCCAATCTCAGCCTGCGGCCCGGCGACTACGTGACCACCGGCACCGCCAAGGTGGCGCTGGTCGATACCGACTCGCTGCGGATCGAGGGCTATTTCGAGGAGACCAAGCTCGCCCGCATCCAGGTCGGCGCGCCGGTGACGATCCGGCTGATGGGGCAGGCGGCGCCGCTGCGCGGCCATGTCGAGAGCATCGCCACCGGCATCGAGGACCGCGAGCGCACGGTGGGCACCGGGCTGCTGGCCAACATCAACCCGACCTTTAGCTGGGTGCGCCTCGCCCAGCGCGTGCCGGTGCGCATCGTGCTCGACGAGACGCCGGCCAATGTGCAGCTCGTCGCCGGCCTCACCGCCACCGTGTCGGTGGGGGAGAAGTGAGCCGCCGCTCCCCGGCGACCCGCCAAGGCGGGCGCGGGGCGCGGTAAGGGAGCAGCCACCGGCGTCGGGGCTGCTTCAGTCCCGGTACTGGGCGATCGCCTCGGCGATGGTCGCGGCGGCGGTGCGGCAGGAGGCGGTGCCGCCGACATCCACCGTCCGTGTCGCGGCGCTGCCGAGCGACTGGTCGATGGCGGTGGTGATCGCCTTCTCGGCCAGCAGCAGGTCGTCCCGGCCGTGCCGGGCGCCGAGCCAGCCGAGCATCATGCCGGCCGAGATCACCATGCTGATCGGATTGGCCTTGTCCTCGCCGGCGATGTCCGGCGCGGAGCCGTGCGAGGCATTGGCCATCACATGGTCGGCGCCGGCGTTCAGGCCGCCGCCGAGGCCGAGGCTGCCCGCCAGCGCCGAGCAGAGATTGGAGATGATGTCGCCGATGAGGTTGGTCATCACCACCACGTCGTAGCGCTCGGGCCGCATGTAGATGTCGGCGTTGAAGGCGTCGACGATCACCGAATCGCAGCGCACGTCCGGATACTCGGCGGCGACCTTCATGCACTCGTCGTAGAACAGGCCGTCGGTCATCTTGAAGATGTGCTTCTTGCTGAGCACGGTCACGTGGCCGCGCCGCCGCCGCGCCCACTGGAAGGCGGAGTGCGCGATGCGCTTCGAGGCATGTGCGGTGATCTTGCGCATCGAGATTGCCACGCCCTCGACGGGCATCATCTCGCCATAGCCCTCGAACATGTTGCGGTCGGGATAGAAGCCCTCCGAGTTCTCGCGCACCACCAGCACGTCGAGGCCCGCCCGCGCGTTCGGCACGCTGGGCGACGATTTCGACGGCCGCAGATTGGCGTAGAGGTCGAGATCGTGGCGGAAGCGCCCGGGCACGTTGATGCCGCCGGCCGAGGACGGGTAGCCGCCATTGTCGCAGGGACCGAGGAGGATGGCGTCGGCCGCCACGGCGGCGGCATAGACATCGTCGGTCAGCGAGGTGCCGTGCGCCGCGAGGCTGGCATGGCCGATCACGTGCTCCTCGAAGGCGAGGCCGAGCGCGAAGCGACGGTCGGCGGCCTGCAACGCCAGCACGGCGGCGGCGGTGATTTCCGGACCGATGTGGTCGCCGGGAAGGACCGCGATCTTGAGCGAAGACATGTCAGGCTCCATGGGAACGCAGAGGAGGCGGGCGCGTGGCGGCGCCGTTCAGGCGACGGCACCGTTCAGGCGATGGCACGCTTGCGCAGCCGCATCAGCATGGGGATGAGCAGGGCCGCCACCGCGACGGCCAGCAGGCCGGACGCCAGGGGATGGGTGAAGGGGTTGTAGAACACCGAGATGTCGCCCTGGCTGATCGCCAGCGCCCGGCGCAGATGCTGCTCGGCCATCGGTCCGAGGATCAACCCGACGATGCAGGGCGCCACCGGCACGCCGATCAGGCGCATGCCGAAGCCGCCAATGCCGATGATCCAGAGCAAAGCGAGGTCGAACACGCTGTTGTTGATCGTGTAGACGCCCAGCGTCGCGAAGGTGAGGATGCCGGCATAGAGCCAGGGCCGCGGGATCAGGAGCAGCTTCACCCATACCCCCGCCAGCGGCAGGTTGAGCAGCAGCAGGAAGAGATTGCCGACATAGAGGCTGGCGATCAGGCCCCAGACCAGCTCGGGGCTGGATTCGAACAGCAGCGGGCCGGGCTGCAGGCCGTATTGCTGGAAGGCGGCGAGCATGATCGCGGCGGTGGCGGAGGTGGGCAGGCCAAGCGCCAGCAGCGGGGCGAGCACGCCGGCCGCCGAGGCGTTGTTGGCGGCCTCTGGCCCGGCCACCGCCTCGATGGCGCCATGGCCGAATTCCTCCGGGTGCTTGGCGAAGCGCTTCTCGACGGCATAGGACAGGAAGGTGGGGATTTCCGAGCCGCCGGCGGGCAGGGCGCCGATGGGAAAGCCGATCAGCGTGCCGCGCAGCCACGGCTTCCACGAGCGGCTCCAATCCTCCCGGCTCATCCAGAACGAGCCCTTGATCGCGTAGATCTCCTCGGTCTCGTAGCGGTAGCGTGCCGCCTGATAGAGCGCCTCGCCGACGGCGAACAGGCCGACCGCGACGATCACGATGCCGACGCCGTCGAGCAACTCGGGGAAGCCCATGGTCAGGCGGGCGACGCCGGTCTGGCGGTCGGTGCCGATGAGGCCGAGCGCGAGGCCGATGAGCAGGCTGGCGAAGCCGAGTGGCAGCGAGGAGCCGAGCACCGCTGTCACCGTGACGAAGGCCACCATCATCAGCGCGAAATATTCGGCCGGCCCGAAATGCAGCGAGAAGCGCACCATGGCCGGCGCCACGAAGGTGAGCGCCAGCGTGGCGATGGTGCCGGCGACGAAGGAGCCGATGGCCGCGGTGGCCAGCGCCTGCGCCCCACGCCCCTTGCGCGCCATGGAGTGACCGTCGATGGCGGTGACGATGGAGCCGGATTCGCCGGGCGTGTTGAGCAGGATCGAGGTGGTGGAGCCGCCATACATCGCGCCATAGAAGATGCCGCCGAACATGATGAAGGCGGCGGTCGGCTCCAGCGTGGCGGTGACCGGCAGCAGCAGCGCCACCGTCAGCGCCGGCCCGATGCCGGGCAGCACGCCGATGGCGGTGCCGACCAGCACGCCGATGGCCGCCCACAACAGGTTGGCCGGCGCGAGCGCGACGAGGAAGCCGTCGAGGAGAAACTGAAGGGTCTGCATGGGATCCTGGTCCCCAGATGGTCGAGCGGGCGGAGCGACGCGGTTCAGTCGAGGAAGTGCTCGACGATCCAGCCGTCTGGCAGCGAAAGTCCGAGAAGCTCGTTGAACACGTAGAAGGAGAGGCCGGCGACGATCAGGCCGATGGCGAGATTGGCCAGCCATCGACGGTTGCCGAACGCCCGCGCGACGATGACAAAGAGCAGCGTCGTCGCGACGATCCAGCCGGCCGTCTCAAGGATCAGCAGCTGGAGCAGCAGGCCGGCGAGGACCAGGGCGACGGGACCGATGTCGATCTGGCTCCAGCCCTCCTCGGCGAAGCTGGACCGCAGCGCGTTGGCGACCAGTACCGCACCGTTGACGGCGAGGCCGAGCGCGATGAGCAGCGGGAAGAAGGCAGGCCCGACGACGGCCTGCTGGCCGGACGAGACATGCGTGATCGTGTCGGCGCCGATCGCCACGGCGATCAGCAGCATGAGCCCGCCCAGCACGGCATGGGCGGTTCGCAGCTTTGCTGCCGGGTTCATGGGCAAACTCCCCGATCTGCACGTTGCCGACATGGATGTGCGGCCGAAAGGGCGTACCCCGGGGTGCCGTCGGCCGCCCCGGGATGCCGCCGCGGCGAGCCCGGTTTCCCGACTCTCGCCACGGTACGTTCCGTCCTCATTGGATCAGACCGAGATCCTTGAACAGCGCCTGGACGCGCGCCTGCTCGTCCTTGAGGAACTTGGCGAATTCCGCCGGCGGCATGTAGATGTCCTGCCAGCCGCGCTCGCCGATGGTCTGCTTCCATTCCTCGGTCTTGACCATCTCCGCCACCGCCGCTTCGAGCTCGGCGCGTTCCGGCCCCTTGGGATCGGCGGAGGAGACGACGGCCCGCCAGTTCACGAAGGAGACGTCGTAGCCCTGCTCCTTGAAGGTCGGGATGTCGACGCCGGGGAGCCGCTCGGGGGAGGCGATGCCGAGGGCACGCACCTGGCCGGTCTTGATCTGCGAGGACAATTCGCTGTAGCCGCCGGTGCCGACCGTGACATGCCCGCCCATGACGCCGGACAGCATCTCGCCGCCGGAGGTGAGCACGACATAGTTGATCTTCTTCGGATCGACGCCCGCGGCTTTCGCGAGCAGGCCGTAGAGGATGTGGTCCGAGCTGCCCGGACCCGACCCGCCCCAGGAGACGGAACCGGGATCGGCCTTCAGCTTGGCGACGAGGTCATCAAGGGTCTTGAGCGGTGAGTCCGGCGCCACCACGATCGGCTGATACTCGCCGCTGAGGCGGGCGAGCGGGTAGGTGTCGTCGAGCGTCACGGCGGACTTGTTGGTCAGCACGGCGCCGACCAGCGCCAGGCCGACCATCAGCACGCTGGGATTGCGCTTGTTCTTGTTGACGAAATTGGCGAGGCCGATGGTGCCGCCGGCGCCCGGTGCGTTCTCGACCTGGATGCCCGAGGCCAGTCCCTTCTTCTGGAAGATCGACTGCATGATGCGGGCATTCTGGTCGTAGCCGCCGCCCGGCGCCGCCGGGGCGACGATCTCGAGCCGCTTGAGCTCGGCCATTGCGGGGCTGGCCGCTCCGGCCCCGAGAACCAGCGCCGATGCGACGGCGATGGAAATCCAGTTCTTCATCTTGTCCTCCCAGACAATGGATGGGCCCGTTTGCCGGGCTTGCCGAATGCGGATGATCGAAACCGCCACCCTTGATCGCTGTAATGGTCAGGCGGCCTTGGCGGTCGCCGCGGTGGCGTCGGCCAGCCGGCTCGCTAGCCGGATGGCGTTTTCCAGCGCCCCGGTCTTCGCGATGCCCTGGCCGACGATGTCGAAGGCGGTGCCGTGCGACGGGGTGGTGAAAATGGTCTCCAGCCCGGCCGTGACGGTCACGCCGCGGTTGAAGCCCTTGAGTTTCGTCGCGATCTGCCCCTGGTCGTGATACATGGCGACGACGCTGTCGAATTCGCCGCCGAACGCCCGCACATACACGGTATCGGCGGGGAAAGGACCGCGCGCGTCGATGCCGGTGCGCGCCACCTTCTCCACGGTGGGGCGGATCAGTTCGATCTCGTCGCGGCCGAACAGGCCGTTCTCGCCGGCATGCGGATTGAGCGCGGCCACCGCGATGCGCGGGTGCTCGAAGCCGGCCTTGCGCAGCATGCGATCGACCAGGACGATGGAGTCGGTGATGCTGGCCTCGTTGATCAGGTCGATCGCCTCGCGCAGCGAGGTGTGGCCGGTGACGCGCGACATCCACTGATTGTCGAGGACGTTCATCTCCGAGAAATAGGTGGTGTGGCCGAGGAGATGGGCGAACATCTTGTGCTCGTCCGGGAATTTCCAGCCGCCGTCGAACATGGCGCGCTTGTTCAGCGGCGCGAAGGTGACGGCGTCGACCTCGCCGGCCTGGGCGAATTTGATCGCCGCCGCCAGCGTGTCGCCGATCAGGCGGCCGGCTTCGGCGCTGGCGACGCCCAGGGGAAACAGCGCCGGGTCGGTATTGGCGAGGTCGACGAGGGGGACGGCCGGGCGGGACCAGTCCGCCTGCTTCGGCGAGGCGATGGTGGCGACCTCGAAGGAGACACCGGCCTGCCGCATGCCGAGGGCCAGCACCCGGGTATCGCCGACCACCACCAGCCGCGCCTCCTCGGCGAGCTTGCCTTCCGCCAGTATCCGGGCGGTGAGCTCGGGGCCGATGCCGGTGCAGTCGCCCGGTACGAGGGCGATGATGGGCCGCTCCGTGAGCCGCTCTTGGGTCATTACTATCCTCTTCGATATGAATGGCAGAGGAGAGGTCGCCGTTCGAGGCCGGGGATTTGCGGGCGTCCGCGCGTGGCGCCGCCGCCGGATCCCCACCGCCGCGCTCTCGCTCGATGCCGTCCCGATGCTGGCAACATAGCGGCGCGAAAGAGTGCGTGGTAATAACAGTACGACATCAATTGATGCGTTGGGCGCATGGACCTCGAACTCGGCTGGCTCAAGGATTTCATTGCCGTCATCGATGCCGGCGGCTTCTCCCGCGCCGCCGAGAGCCGGCACGTCTCGCAGCCCGCGCTCAGCCGTCGCATCCGGGCGCTGGAGGAGTGGCTGGGGACGCCGCTGTTCGAGCGCAACACGCATTCGGTGCAGGTGACGCCGGCCGGCCGCAGCTTCCGGCCTTTCGCCGAGGACATGCTGCGGCGGGTCGAGGCCGGGCGGGAGCGGGTGCTGGAGACCGCCCAGGCGACGTCGGAATCGGTGCAGTTCGCCTCGACGCATGTGCTGTCGCAGCGGTTCTTTCCCAACTGGATCCGCAAGATCCAGAGCCGCGAACCGGGCATCACCATCCAGCTCTTCGCCGCCAACATGTCGATCTGCGAGCGCCTGCTGATCGACGGCGAGGTGCACTTCCTCCTCGCCTATGACCATCCGGCGACGCCCACGCGGCTTCAGGCGTCGCGCTTCCATTCGATCATCCTGGGGCGGGAGCATCTGATCCCGGTGAGCGTGCCGCGCGAGGCGGGATCCAGCGTGCCGCGCTTCGAGCTGCCGGGCTCGGCGAGGGAGCCGCTGGCCTATCTGACCTATCATTCGGGATCCGGCGTCGGGCGCATCCTCGACGGCTTCCTGAAGACACGCGAGAAGTCCTCCGCGCTTGTCCCCACCTTCACCGGGCCCGCGACGCTGCTCGCCGAGATGGCGCTGGACGGCGCCGGTCTCGCCTGGCTGCCGACCGTGCTCATCCATCAGGAACTCGCCACCGGGCGGCTGGTGCATGCCGGCTCGCCGGCCTGGGACGTGGCGGTGGAGATCCGGCTGTTCCGGCCGCGCTCACGGCTGAAGAAGTCGGCGGAGCGTTTCTGGACCCAGGCAAAGGCCGCCGCGCTCCGCGACGAGGGAGCCGCCGGCTGACGCCCGCGGCGACGCTCACATATAGGCGCCGCCATTGACGTGCAGGGTCTGGCCAGTGACGTAGCGCGCCGCCGGGCCGCACAGGAAGCGCACCAGCGCTGCCACCTCGTCCGGGGTGCCGCGCCGCCCGACGAGATTGGCGGTCGAGCCGTGGTGATGCGGGCGGGGACCGCCGTCGCGCACCGTGTCGATCAGACCGGGCGAGACGAGGTTCACCGTGACTCCATTCCCGGCCATTTCATGCGCGAGCGCCCGGGTCAGGCCGTCGAGGCCGGCCTTGGCGGCGACCACATGGGCGCGGTTGCGCGCGCCGATATAGGCGGTGAGGCCGCCAATATTGATGATCGCCGCTTGCCCGGAACGCGACAGCGGCTCCAGCGCCGCCTTCGCCATCAGGAACGGTGCATCGAGCGACAGCGCCATCACGCTGCGCCATTGCTCATAGGTGAGCTCGGCGAGCGGTGCCTCGTCGCGCACCGCGGCGTTGTTGACGAGGATGTCCAGCCGGCCGAACGCCTCGGTCGCCGCCTCGACCATGGCGGCGACATCGTCGGGGCGGGTGACGTCGCCGAGCACGCCCAGGGCCTGGCCGCCGGCCGCCGCGATGGTGTCGACGACGGCGTCGACCGAGGTCCGGTCGCGCCGCCCGACGACCATCACCGCCGCCCCGCCCTCGGCGAGGGCGAGGGCAATGGCGCGGCCGATGTTGCGCGACGCGCCGGTGACGAGAGCGACCCGTCCGGCCAGCTCCCGGCCGGAGAAGGCGAAGGCGTCGGGAACGAGGGTCATTGCGCGCCGTACCGTGCGGGCGCGAGGTCGACGGCGCCGCCCGAGGCGAGGGCCGCCAACGCGGCCCGCAGGGCGGCGATGCCGGCGTCGTCCATGTGGCCGAAGGACAGATTGGCCTCGAACTTCGCCGTCAGCTCGGCGTCGTCCAGCGGCTCGTGTGCGCCGCCGCGCATATGCGGCTGGCGGAAGCTCATCACCCGGCCATCCCGGAGCGTGGCATCGAGCTGGCCGGAGAAATTGCGCGGATACTCGTCGGCCGGGTCGATCTCGTAGGCGATCTTCGCGGCGAGCGCCTGCACGGCGGGATCCTGCGAGCGGGCATCGGTGAACTGGCCGAGGCCGGCCGCGCCGTCGAGGAAGGCCACCGCCATGCAATAGGGGGTGGAGAACTTGCCGGCATAGCCGTTCGGCGGGCGATGCTTGCCGGCGAGCGGCTCCCACAGCCGGTGCACCGTGCCTTCGCCCACCTTGCAGCGGATCGCGACGATGTCGTCCGCGCTCACGCCGCTCGCCGCCAGCTTCAGCGCGCAGTCGATGAAGGGCTGGGTCATGGTCCCGCAGGCATAGGGCTTGAAGGCGAGGCCCTCGATGACCCAGCGCGTGCCGAGGCCTTCGGTCAGCCGGGCGAAGTCCGGCGTCTTCGACGGCGCGAAGGCCTTGAACATGCCATGCGTGCCCTCGAACACCGTCGGCGGCCCGGCAAAGCCGGCGCGGGCGAGGTGCACGGCGCGCAGCCCGGCCTGCGCCGCCGCGCCGGCATGCAGCCGCTTGGTGGAGGAGCCGTCGGCGAGATATTCGATGATGCCCGAGGCGAGGCTGCCGGCGATGCCCAGCGCGCGGGCAGTGGTCTCGGCGTCCAGACCGAGCACGGCGGCGACGGTGGCGGTGGCCGCCGGGGCGCCGAAGATCGCGGTGGGGTGAAAACCGGCCTTGTGCGTCGCCTGCGGGGCGACGAGGCTGAGCCGGCACATCAGCTCCGCCCCGACCGCGATGCCGCGCATCACCGCCTCGCCGCCGATGCCGTGCTGCTCGGCCGCCGCCAGTGCCGCCGGCACCACCACGGCGCCGGGATGCACCGGGCCGCCCTCGAAGGTGTCGTCGAAATCCTCGCCATGCGCGGCGGTGCCGTTGACCAGCGCCGCGTCATACATGCCAAGCCGGCGGGCATGGCCGAGCGCGGTGCAGCGGCCCTCGTCGACGGCGCTGGTGAGCGCCGCCTGCACATAGTCGGTCTCGCGCGCGGCGACGATCAGCCCGGCGATGTCGAACAGTAGGCTGCTGCACACCGCGGCCGCTGCGGAGGACGGCTTCGCCGAGGCGGCGAAGGTGCCGACCGTGGCGGCGAGCGGGGCGGCGGGGAGGGGGCTGTGCTGGTTCATCCGTGCGCTTCCTGCCCGTGGGTCTGATGGTCTCGAATGTGCTGGGCCTTGGCCCGGCGCGCGTCGCGTAGCTCGCGGGTGAGCGAGAAGATGACGAAGCCGGTGGCAGCGAGCAGCAGCCCGACGCAGATCGGGTCCTGCAGGAACACCATCATGTCGCCGCCCGACAGCACCAGCGAGCGCCGGTAGCTGGATTCCACCATGTGGCCGAGCACCACGCCGAGGATCATCGGCAGGAAGGGGAAGCCGGTGCGCCGCATGAGATAGCCGACGACGCCGAGCGCCAGCGCGATGCCGAGATCGAAGGTCGAGGTATTCAGCGTGTAGATGCCCGAGAGGATGAGCGCGAAGATGAAGCCGGCGCGGTAGGGACGCGGACGGTTCACCAGCCACACCGCCGCCGGCAGCAGCAGCATGCCGACGCCGATCTGCGCGATGATGGCGACGAAGGAGCCGACATAGAGGCTGTCGATCACCTGCGGGTTCTGCTCGAACAGGCGCGGGCCGGGCAGCAGGCCGTGCATCAGCAGGCCGCCGAGCAGCACGGCGGTGGAGTTCGAGCTCGGTATGCCGAAGCTGAGCAGCGGGATGAGCGCGGTGCTCGCCACGGTGTTATTGGCCGTCTCCGGCGCCGCGACGCCTTCCTCCGAGCCCTTGCCGAACTTCTCCGGCGTCTTCGACCAGCGCCGCGCCTCGTTATAGGACATGAAGGCCGCGATGGAGCCGCCGCCGCCGGGGGTGAGCCCTTCGAACAGGCCGAGGATGCAGCCGATGGTCTGCGAGCGCTTCAGCTTGTTCATCATGGAAAGGCTGGGCAGGCGGATGCGCACCGATTCCTTCAGCTGCGTCAGCGAGGTGGAGCCGGACTGGCTCATCAGCTCGGTGAGCGCGAACAGGCCGACCATCACCAGCACCGGCTCGACGCCGTTCAAGAGGTCCGGCACGTCGAAGGTGAAGCGGGTGACGCCGGAGATCGGGTCGGTGCCGACGGTGGCGATCATCAGGCCGATCACCGCCGCCGCGAGGCCCTTCACCAGCGAGCCGCCGGTCATCGAGGCGATGACGCTGAGGCCGAGAATGCCCAGCCCGAAATAGGAGGGCGGGGTGAAGGCGAGCGCCAGCCAGGACAGGGGTTCGGTGAGCAGCACCAGCATGGCGAGGCCGAACAGGCTGCCGACCACGCCGGACATCAGCGAGATGCCGAGCGCCTCGCCGGCCCGGCCCTGGCGGTTCAGCTCATAGCCGTCGATCACGGTGGCGGCGGAGGAATTGGTGCCGGGCGTGCGGATGAGGATGGCCGGGATCGAGCCGCCATATTCGGCGCCGATATAGACGCAGGCGAGCAGCGCGATCGCCATCGCCGGGTCCATGGTGTAGGTGAAGGGCAGCACCAGCGCCATGGTGATCGAGGCGGAGATGCCCGGCAGCGCGCCGCCGAGAATGCCCCAGGTGAGGCCCATGATCGCCACCAGGATCAGCGGCGTGCCGGTGAGCAGATGGACGATGTCCCAGAACGTCGTCATGAGAACAGTCCCTGAAACAGAGTGCCGACGGGTTGGCTGACCCCGAGAAGCTTGACGAAGACCGCCCAGTAGAGCGCCGCACCGCCCAGCGCCGCGACGGGCACCGTCCAGCGCCGCGGGGCGCCCTCATAGAGCGTCACGCTGCCGATCAGCAGCGCCACCGCGATGAAATAGCCGACATAGGGAAGCAGCAGCACATAGGCCGCGCCGAGGGCGAGGAAGCCGAGGGCGCGCGGCAATCTGGCGTCGCGCTCCTCGTCCTCGGGCCCTCCGGCGGCTTCCGTCCGGGCGGCGAGCGCGCCGCGCACGAGGAGAACGAGCCCCAGCACCGCCAGCGCGGCGGCGAGCACGTGCGGCAGGCCGACGGCGCCGACCTCGTCCTCCAGCGTGCTGTCCGGGATCGCCCCCGTGGCCCAGTAATAGGCGCCGGCGACCGCGAGCAGCACCACGCCGCTCCAGGTATCTTTGTTCATGGCAGACCCTTTCCCGAAGCCACGACGCGGCCGCCTAGCGGTCCGCGTCGCGCAGGGTGATCCGATCGGCGCCCACCGCGCCGACGGTGGCGGGAGCCAGCGCTATTTGATGGCGCCGGTCTCCTTCAGGAAGGTTTCGGTCGTGGTGGCAAAGGAGTTCACGAAGGTGGGGTAGTCCTTGTGGTCGATGAACTTCGCCACCAGCACTTCCTCGGTGTATTCCTTCTTGTACTCGGGATCCTGCAGCACCTTCTGGATCGCGGTGTCCCACGCCTTGGTGACGGCATCCGGCAGGCCCTTGGGGCCGGCGAGGCCGCGGAACTTCACCAGCTGGACGTCGAAGCCGGCTTCCTTCACCGTCGGCACGTCCGGCTTCTCCGGCAGGCGCTCCGGATTGAAGGTGGCGAGGACGCGGATCTTGCCGGCCTCGATCTGCGAGCGCAGTTCCTGGAATTCGCCGACACCGATGTCGAGCGTGCCGTTCAGCACGTTCAGCATCATGTCGCCGCCGCCCTCATGGGTGACGATGGCGGCATTGACGCCGGCGGCATGCTTAAGCTGCTCGGCCGCCTGGCGCTCCAGCGAGGCGGGGTTGGCCGCGCCCCACTTGCCGCGGTCCTTCTTGGCCTTGTCGATCACGTCCTGCAGCGTCTTGTACGGGCCGTCGGCACGGGTGAACACCACCTCGCTGTCGGCGAAGATGTTCACCAGCGGCTCGAGGTCCTTGTAGGTCTTCGGCGGCTTGGACAGCAGCGAGGTGTAGATGTAGGTCGGCGTGGTGGCGTAGAACACGCTGCCATCGGCTGGCGCGCCGGCGACCCGGGCTACCGCCTTGGCACCGCTGCCGCCCTGCACGTTCTCGACGACGAAGGTGGCGTCGATGTACTTGCCGAGATATTTCGACAGCTCGCGCAGGAACACGTCGGAGCCGCCGCCGGGGCTGGAATGGGTGACCAGCGTCACCACCTTGACCGGATAAGGCGCCGGATCGGCCGCGGCCTTGCCGGCGAAGAGGCTCCCGCCCGCCAGCGCGCCGGCCAGCAGGAGCGCCAGACCCGTTCTGCGGGTCAGTTCGACCTTGAAGTTCATGCTCGTTCCTCCCAGTGAAAGGCGGCACCTCTTCGGGTTGCTCGCCGGTCGTTCCGCGGATCGCTATTCCGCCACTGCCCGTATCTCGCCGGCATCGGTGGCGGAGAGCAGCGCCATCAGCCGCGAAAGGTCCGCGCCGGTATCGAGGCTGCGCGCCAGCGCCAGCACATCCTCCTGCGCCGAGGCCTCCAGCACGCCCTCGGCGCACATGCGGAACTTGGCGTCGAGATCGGCATCGCTGATCGGGTTGAGCGGGCCGCCGCGATAGCGCTCATCCGCCCATTCCACCAATGTGCGACCGTCCTTCGTCTCGACCTCGATGCGCGAGCGGATCAGGTCGTAGCCGCGCGCGTCGATCTCGAGGTCGTTGATGACGTCGGTGCGCGCCTGCAGGTCCTGCATCGCCGGGCCGGCGACGAAGGCGTCCTCGAATTCATGATGGCTGGCGCGCCGGCGCAGCACGATCATCGCCAGCAGCGCCGGCATGGAGAACTTGGCCTGCAAATGGTTGCGGGCGATGGGGTAGCGGATCGGCTCGATGATGTTCTTGCCGGCGAAGAAGCGGATGCGCTCCACCTGTTCCGGCTTCAGGTCATGGTCGAGCACCAGCTTCAGCATCGCGTCCATGGACTGATGGGTGAGGATGCCGGACGGATAAGGCTTGATCGACACGCCGGGGCTGACGATGGTCAGCGGATTGCCGAAACCCTGTACCGCCTTGCCGGCGTCGAAGCCTTCGCCCATCACCGAGAAGAAGCCCCAGGGACCGTCGAGCGCGGTGGGGTCGGCGTCGAAGCCGCGGGCGGCGAGCAGGGCGGCGGTGATGCCGTTCTCGCAGGCGCGCCCGACATGCAGCGGCTTGGTCATGGTGCCGAAATTCACCCGGATGCCGGCCGCGAGGCTGGCGGCGATGCCGAAGGCATGGGCGAGGCGCGGGCCGGTGAGGCCGAGCAGCTTGGCGGCGGCGACGCAGGCGCCGAAGGTGCCGACCGTGCCGCTGGAATGGTGGCCGCGCCGATAGTGACGGGGCAGCATCCATTCGGAGATCTTGCACTCCACTTCGAAGCCGAGCTGGAAGGCGAGCATCACCTCACGCCCGTCGCGCCGCCCGAGCATGTCGGCGACGACCAGTGCCGCCGTCAGCGGCGGGATGGTGGGGTGGGTGAGCAGGCCGTAGACATGGGCCGGGTCGTGCGAGACCTGGGTGTCGTCCCAGTCATGGGCATGGCCGGCCGTGCCCCAGATGCGCCCGGCGAGCGGCGCGGGAACGCGGCGGGCGCCCGCCGCCGGCAGCGGCGCATCGGCGCGGCCGCCCTGGTCGAGCGCGTCGGCGACCAGAATGCGCACGGACGATTCCTGGCTGCCGGCGAGGTAGAGGCCGACGGCATCGACGATGCAGCGTCGGCCGATGCGCAACGCCTCCTCGGGAAGATCCGCATAGGTCGTCGTCTCGACGAACCGCAGCGCCTGGCTCGTGATATCGGCAGCGCTCATGAATTCACTCCTGCGATGAAACGTTAGGAAAGGCCGGCGTTCGCCATCAGCCGATGCTTGGCCGACATCACATGCGCCATGTGAGCCGCCTGGGCGCGGTCGGGGTCGCGGGCGGCGATCGCCTCGACCATCTCGTGGTGCTCGCGGTTCGACACCTGCATGGAATCGACGAGCATCAAATTGCGGGCACGGTAGAGCTGGAGCTGCTTGATCAGCGACAGATACTGGCTGGCCAGCACCGGATTGGCGGCATGGGCGACGATGAATTCGTGCAACGCGAAGTTCTCGCGCAGGTAACGGTCGGTGTCGTCGGCGGCGATCGCATCGTCCATGGCGGTGACGAAGCCGCGCAAGGTGGCGATCTCCGCTTCGCTGGCGCGCATTGCCAGCAGGCGCCCGGCGAGAGCGAACAGGAAGGCCCGTACGTCATAGATCTCCGCCGCCTGCTGCGGCGTCAGGCGACGAACGAATACGCCCCGATTGGGAATCTGCTCGATCAGCCCGCTGGATTCCAACGAACGCAGCGCCTCGCGGATCGGTCCCCGGCTGGTGCCGAAGCGCAGCGTCAGTTCCTTCTCGTTGATGCGGTCACCCGGAGCGTACTGGCCGCTCAATATGACCCGCTGGATCTCTTCCTCGATGAGCATCGGCAGGGAGCGCGACTTGAGCAGTTCGATTTCGGGCGTCGGCATGCGTCCCTCTCCGTTGCCATGGATCTAGCGATGGAATTGCCCTCATGTCAATTGAAGATTGTAGGACAATTTATTCGAAGGCGACTTATTCGCAGCTCACATCGTCCCGCGCCGCGCCATGTCGGAGCGGTCGCGGCGGCGGGACCTTAGGGTGGACAGGTATGGGTGCCGGAGCGCCCGGCGGGGCGGGGCGAGCCGCTTTCACCGCCTCGCCATGTGGGGAGGCGCGAAGGGGGCGGATCATCGCCCGAATGGAAGGCGCGGCGCCTCGCTCGGTGAGCCGGCACGGGACGGACGGCTACACCGCCAGGACGAACTGCGTTCCGAGCACCTGGTTCCGGCCGGCGGATTTCGCGAGATAGAGCTGCTCGTCGGCGGCCCGCACCCAGGCCTCGGGAGAAGCGCCGAGCGCACAGGCGGCGGTGGCCACGCCGACGCTCACCGTGACGAAGGAGGCGGTGTCCGAGGTCTTGTGCGGGATGTCGAGCAGTTGGACGCGCCGATGGATCTGGTGCGCGACCTCCATTGCCTCCTCATGCGAGCATTCCGGCAGCACGCAGGCGAATTCCTCGCCGCCATAGCGGACGGCGACATCCGCCGCGCGGTTCATCGTCCGCTTGAGCGCGGCCGCCACCATGGAGAGGCAGCGGTCGCCAGCGGTGTGGCCGTAGGAATCGTTGTAGCGCTTGAAGAAGTCGATATCGACGAAGACGAGCGACAGCAGCGCGCCGCTGGTGGCGAGCCGCAGCGTGTCCTGGTCGAGCGCCCGCTCCAGCCGGCGCCGGTTGCCGAGGCCGGTGAGCGCGTCGGTGACCGCCATCTCGGCCAGCTGGTCGCGCATGCGCTTCATGTCGAGATGGTTGCGCACGCGCGCCCGCACCGCGACCGGACTGATCGGCTTGGTGATGTAGTCGATGGCGCCGAGCATCAGGCCGCGCACTTCCGCGTCCCGGTCACCGAGCGCCGTGGTGAAGATGATCGGCACGTCGCCGATGATCGGGTCGGCCTTGAGGAGGCTGCACACCTCGTAGCCGTCGAGCCCGGGCATCAGCACGTCGAGCAGGATGAGATCGGGCAGGTTGGTACGCGCGACATCGATCGCCTCGGCGCCGGACGTCGCGAAGTAGATTTCGTAGTCGTCTTCCAGCGCGGCCGACAGAATCTCGATGTTCGAGACCTCATCGTCAACGATCAGCACCGATTGGCGCTCGTTCAAGATCGGCTCTCCTCATTCGCCATCCGCTCGGCAATCTGGTGTGAGAAGGCCAGCGCGGCATTGAAGTCAAGGCTGTTCACGGCGGCCTTCAGCGGCTCCAGCAGTGCCGTGCCGGGGCCGACGGCGTGGTCCAGCCGCTCGAAGGTCTTGCGCGCGCCCATGCTGCGCCGCTCGAGCTGGGTGGTCAGCGTGGCCAGCAGTTCGCGTGCCGTGTCGTCGAACCGCACCTGTGGGGGGAGGGCCGCCGCCACAGCCGGCGCTGGCGCCTCCTCGGCGGGGCTGAGCGAGCGGGCCGCGGCCAGCGCGGGCTGCATGGCCTCGTCGAGGCGGGCCACCAGCGGGCCCAGCCTGTCGGTCTCGCGATGCGCCAGCGCGTCCTCGGCCTGACGGGCCGCTTCGCTGACATGGCGCAGCTCCAGCGAACCGGCCACTCCCTTCAGCGTGTGCGCCAGCCGCCGGGCCTCGTCGAACTCGCCCTTGGCGATCTGCTGGCGCAGGGTGGCGACGGTGCCGGCATTCTTCTCGCCGAAGCCGATGATCAGCCGCATGAGCAGCGGGCGCTTGCCGTTCACCCGGTTGAGCGCGGTGGCGATGTCGAAGGGCGGCAGCATGTCGGGCAGCCCGGCCGGCGCCCGGGGCGCTTCCGCCGCTGCAACGACGGGGGGCTGCGATGCCGCCGGCGCGTCCGCCGTCGTGCGCCGCACGCCGTCGCGATGCCGGAGGATCCAGCGATCGAGGGTGCCGATGAGCAGTGGCGGGTCGACCGGCTTGGCGATGTGATCGTCCATCCCGGCCTCCAGGCAGGCCTGGCGCTCACGCTCATAGGCATGGGCGGTCATGGCGATGATCGGCAGCTGGCTCGACGGGATGGTCCGGCGGATGCGCCGGGTGGCTTCGTAGCCGTCCATCTCCGGCATCTGCACGTCCATCAGCACCGCGTCGTAGTGCCGGCCGGCGTCGAGCACCATCTCGCAGGCGATGCGTCCGTTGCCAGCCAACTCCACCAGCAATCCACCGTCGGTCAGGATCTCGAAGGCGACCTCGCTGTTGATCTCGTTGTCCTCGACCAGCAGCACCCGCGCGCCGCGCACGCCGGCCGACACCGCCGGAATGCCGCCGGCGGTGTCGAGGCCGGAAGGCGCGTTCAGCTCCGCTTCGCTCTTCGGCCGGAACAGGTCGACGATGGTGTCGAGCAGCATGCGCGGATCGATCGGCTTGACCAGGAAGGCGGCGACGCCGGCATTGCGCGCCGCCGCCATGGCGTCCTCCCGCGCATAGGCGCTGACCATCAGCGCCACCGGCAGCCGGGTGAGGGTGGGCGTGCGCTCCAGCTCGCGCACCAGATCGACGCCGCTCATCGTCGGCATCTTCCAGTCGACCAGCAGCAGGTCGTAGGGCGTGCCCTGCGTCGCGGCGGCCTCCAGCGCGGCCAGCGCCTCCGGCGCGGAGGCGGCGAGGTCGGTCTGCAGCGACCAGCCGGTGAAGATGGCGTGCAGGATCTCCCGCGCACCGGGATTGTCGTCGACGATCAGCACCCGCAGGTTCAGCAGCGCGGGCGGGAACTCCACCACCTTGGCGGGCTGGGCAAAGCCTTCCTCCAGGCGGATCGTGACGGTGAACACGCTGCCCTTGCCCTGCGTGCTCTCGACGCCGATCGTGCCGCCCATCAGCTCCACCAACTGCCGGGTGATGGCGAGGCCGAGCCCGGTGCCGCCGAACTTGCGGGTCGTCGAGCTGTCGGCCTGGGCGAAGGAGCGGAACAGGTTGGCCTGCTGCTCGGCGTCCATGCCGATGCCGGTATCACGCACCGCGATTTCCAGCACCACGTCGGACGGGGTGGTGTCGGGCAGCCGGCGGACGGCGACCTGCACCTCGCCGCGATCGGTGAACTTCACCGCGTTGCCGACCAGGTTGAGGATGACCTGGTTGAGACGCAGCGCGTCGCCGACCACCATGTCCGGCACGTTGGGCTGGAAGGTGACGTTGATCGCCACCCGCTTCTCGGCTGCCTTCAGCCCGGCGATGTCGACGGTGGCCTCGACCTCCTCGCGGATGTCGAAGCAGGACTTCTCCAGCACCAGCTTGCCGGCCTCGATCTTCGAGAAGTCGAGGATGTCGTTGATCAGGCCGAGCAGCGCCGTGCTCGCCTGCTTGATCTTGTTGAGATACTCGTGCTGTTTGGGCGGCACCTCGCCGCGCAGCGCCAGATGGGTGAAGCCGAGAATGGCGTTCATCGGCGTGCGGATCTCGTGGCTCATATTGGCCAGGAACAGGCCCTTGGCGGCATTGGCGGCCTGAGCCTCGCGGGTGCGCTCCTCCACGCGCTGCTCGAGCGTCTCGTTGCTGAGCATGATCTCGTCGCTCATCGCCTGGATGCGGGAGAAGCCGCCGACCAGCATCTCGCAGATCCAGACGAGGATCGCAGTCTGGAAGGCGACGATGCCGGCATGCAGCCAGACGCGCGAGAGGTCCTGCCCGGCCGGGAATACGGCGGCGGGAAACAGCAAGTTGAGCGTGAGATGGTGCACGGCCACCGCGACCGCGGCCATGAGGATGGCGCGCCAGTCGCACCAGCCGATCATCAGCGCCAGCGAGGCGAAGAAATACATGTGCAGGTCCATCTGCCAGCCATGCCCGGCCAGCAGGAAGACGAATAGCGACGGCATGCCCATGAGCGCGACCGCCGACACATAGCGGGTGACGGGCTCCACCCCGTAGACCAGCCAGGAGACCGTGTAGGCGCCGGCCAGCCCGGCGGCGATCAGCGCTGGCGGCGTCATCGCCACTCCGACGGCGTAGGCGATGGCCATGGCCACGGGCACATGCAGCCAGAGCAGCGCGAGCAGCAGATAGCCGAAGCGGACCCGCAGGCGGTCGATCTCGATCATGGGGGCGGTCTCACAAGGAATTCACGGTGCAGGGCGGGCCCTGTCATGTCCGGCCGGCACCGTACGGAAAATTCACTACTGAAAAGCGCGGAAGTTGCTACCGAAAAGAACAAAACTACTGCGTGGCGCACCCGCGTAGCGCGCCGGCGTCCAGCGTGAGCCAGGCGCCCTCGCTGCGCAAGGCGTCGAGAAAACGCTGCTGTGTGTCGGCCTCGCCATGGGTCGCAACCACCATGCTGTCGAACCGGCCCATCTCGATGACCCGCCCGCCGGCACGGCCGACCAGCTCCATCGCCTCGCGGGCGCCGTACCAGGGCGGCACCACGACGGCGACATGCTCGGTGGAGGCCTTCGCGGTGAGCATCGTCAGGCTGATGACCGAGGTGCTGACCACGAGCAGCGCGACTGCCGGCCAGAGCTGGCGCCATCCGCCGCCGGCGCGGCGCGGGGCGGGGCGCACGGGGGAAGCGCGGAGATGGCGCGTCCCGGCAAGCGACGAGGGAAGCCCCGCCATGCGCCCTGGTTCGCCTGCTACGTCCATGCCCCGATCCTCGTAAGTCCGTTCCCTCAACCTACCGGGAAACCGCTCGTCTCACCATCCTGTCGGCGTTCGGAATTGGTAGTGGACGGCATCGATGTCATAAGGCGGGTGGCGGCCCGCGCGATGTGTCAAAGGGAGACGACGGCTTGTACCCAGAGGGCTTGCAGCGAGACGGTTCGCATCGAGGGACTGACATTCGCCCGCAGGCGATCATCTTCGATTTCGACGGCGTCATCCTCGATTCCGCGCGGCTGAAGACGCAGGCCTTCGCCGATTGCTACGCGGGCGAGGCGGAGGAGAAGCTCGCCGAGGTCGTCGCCTATCAGGATCGGCATGGCGGCATCGGACGCCGGGACAAGTTCGCCCATTACGAGCGCGAGCTGTTCGGCCGGCCGGGCGATCCGCCCGCGCTCGACGCACTGTGCCGACGGTTTGCCGAACTCATCGACACGGCGATGATGGAGGCGCCGTTCATTCCCGGCGCGGAGCAGGTGCTTGCAGTGCTTCACGGGCGATTGCCGCTGCATCTCGTCTCCGGCATGCCCGAGATCGCGCTGCGGGCACTGCTGGTGCGGCGCGGTCTGGACGGGTTCTTCACGTCGGTCGCTGGCACGCCCCGGTTCAAGCTGCCGGAGTTCCGCCGCATCCTCGCCGATGAAAATCTCGCGGCGGGCGAGGTGCTGGCGGTGGGCGATGCGCGCACCGAGTTCGACGCGGCGGTGGAACTGGGCATTCCCTTCCTCGCCATCGTCGCGGAAGGCGCGCCGGACTATTTTCCGGCCGACGTGCCGCGCCATCGCGACCTGTCGGGTTTCCTCGACTTCGTCGCGCGATAGAAGGCGAAGCGGGGGCTCAGTTCATCCACAAGCCGCCGGTGACGTTGATCGCCTGGCCGGTCATGTAGGCGGATTCGTCGGAGGCGAGGAAGGCGACCACCCGGGCGATGTCGTCGGGCACGCCGACGCGGCCGATCGGGATCATGTGCTCGCGCTCCTTGGCGGTGGGCAGGCCCTGCTCACGCGACATCCGGTCGGCATCGTCGCGCATCCGCGTGCCGACGATGGAGCCGGGGCAGACCGCGTTGACGTTGACGCCGAGCGGCGCCACCTCGGCCGCCAGCGACTGGGTGAAGGCGATCACCGCCGCCTTGGAGGCGGAATAGGCGCCGTAGCTCGGCTTGCCGATCTTGCCGAACCAGGAGGCGATGTTGACGATGCGCCCGGCGCGCCGCTCAATCATGTCCGGCAGCACGGCCTTGGCGACATGGAACACGCTGTCGGTGTTGATGGCGAACACCCGCTTCCAGGCGGCGGCGTCGATGTCGACAACCTTGCCGACGGCGGTGATCGCGGCATTGTTCACCGCGATGTCGACGGGCCCGAATGCCGCGCGGACCTGTGCGACGGCGGCATCCACCGCCGTGTGGTCGGCGACGTCGACCGGCAGCGCTAGCGCCCGGCGCCCGAGCGCGCGCACCATGCTGGCGGTCTCCTCTGCCCCGGCCGCGTCGAGGTCGAGAATGGCGATGTCGCAGCCCTCCTCGGCGAGGCGGGTGGCGATGCCGCGCCCGATGCCGACCGCCCCGCCGGTGACGAGGGCGACGCGCCCGTCGAGATGATACATCACGCTCTCCGTCTCAATGCGCGGCGCCCCGGGCGGGGCGAGCTAGTGGGAATCCTGGCCGTCGAGGCGGTGGTCCTCGAGATTTGGCAGATAGATGTCCTTGATGCGCGGATCGGCGGCCATCTTGGCGGCCGGGCCTGAGCATTGCAGCGAGCCGTGCTCCAGCGCGTAGACGAAGTCGGCCACCTCGAAGGACAGGTCGATGTTCTGCTCGACGAGGATGATCGACACCCCGCTCTCGGCCAGCTTCAGCACGATCTCGAAGATCTGGTGGATGATAATCGGCGCCAGGCCGAGCGAGGGCTCGTCGAGCAGCAGCAGTTCCGGGCTGCCCATCAGCGCGCGGCCGATCGCCACCATCTGCTGCTGGCCGCCGGAAAGCCGTCCGGCCGACTGGTGGCGCCGCTCGCCGAGGATGGGGAACAGCGCGTAGACCTGATCGCGCAGCTCGGCGAAGCTCTTGCCGCGGCCGGGGATGTAGCCGGTGATCAGGTTCTCCTCGATGGAGAGCTGGAAGACGCGCCGCCCCTCCGGGCAGTGGCCGAGGCCGCGCCGCACCATCTGGTAGGGCTTGAGGCCGGCGACCTCCTCGCCCTTGAAGCGGATGGAGCCGCGCGTCGGTTTGTTCAGCCCGCTGATGGTGCGCAGCAGCGTGGTCTTGCCGGCGCCGTTGGGGCCGATGATGCAGACGACCTCGCCGGGCAGCACCTCAAGGCTGATGCCATGTAAGACCTTCACCCTCCCGTAGCCGGACTCGATTGCGTCGACCGCGAGCAGCGGCTTCGATGTCCTTGATGGCTCCTGGCTGGCCAAGATACGCCTCCTGCACTTCGGTGTTGGACCGGATCTCGGCGGCGGTGCCCTGCGCCAGCAGCTGCCCGCGATTCATCACGACGATGATGTCCGAGATCGACATGATCAGCTTCATGTCGTGTTCGATGAGGACCATGGCGAGGTCCGGGGAGCGCAGCGCGAGGATGTGCTGCTTGAGCTGCTCGGTCTCGCCATGGTTGAGGCCGGCGGCCGGCTCGTCGAGCAGCAGCACGCGCGGCTCGGCGACGATGGCGCGGGCGAGCTCGACCAGTTTCTGCTGGCCATAGGCGAGGCTGCCGGCCTGCCGCTCGGCATGGGCGGCCAGCCCCAGCCGCTCCAACACCGCGTGGCAGCGGGCGCGGCGCTCCTCGGCGGCGGCGCGGCCGCTCAGCCCGAAGGTGTTGGCGATGAGGCTGCCGACGCGCGGCGGCACCAGCGCCACTTCGAGGTTCTTCACCACGCTCATGCCGTCGAACAGGCGGATGTTCTGGTAGGTACGCGACAGCCCGGCATGGGCGATGCGGTGTTTCGGCAGCTTCTGCAGCTCGACGCCATCGACGAGGATGCGCCCCGAGGTGACGCCGTAGGAGCCGGCGGCCATGTTGACCAGGGTCGACTTGCCGGCGCCATTGGGCCCGATGACCGCGGTGATGATGCCAGGCTTCACCTCGAAGGAGACGTCGTCGATGGCCGCCAGTTCGCCAAACCGCTTGGTGACGTGGTCGAATGTCAGCATTTGCCGCCTCCCAGCCGGCGCATCAGCCAACTCGGCCCGTATTGCCGGCTGATCAGGCCGCGCGGGCGGGCGAGGATGATGACCACCAGCGCCATCCCGTAGAACAGCAGCCGGTAATCGGCATAGGCGCGCAGCAATTCCGGCAGCAGGATCAGCAGCGTCGCGCCGAGCAGCGCGCCGAACGGATTGCCGAGGCCGCCCACCACGATCACCAGCACGATGACCAGCGATTCCCAGAAGGTGAAGCTCTCCGGGCTGACGAAGCGCTGCATGGCGGCGAACACCACGCCGCAGCCGCCGCCGATGAAGGCGCTGAAGGCGAACGCGACCAGCTTCACGCGGGTGGTGTTGATGCCGCAGCCGCGCGCGGCGTCCTGGTCCTCGCGCACGGCGGACAGGGCGGTGCCGAGCGCGCTTTCCTGGATGCGCCAGACGAACAGGAACACCACCACCAGCATGGCGACGAGGAGATAGAGGAAGTCGTCCGGCGTGCTCAGCGTCCAGCCGAACAGATGCGCCTCGTCGATGCGCGCAATGCCCTGCGGGCCGTTGGTGACGCGGTCGAGATTGTTCATCAGCACGCGGATGATCTCGCCGAAGCCCAGCGTGACGATGGCGAGATAGTCGCCGCGCAGGCGCAGCACGGGGATACCGAGCAGGATACCCGCGAGGCCGGCGAGGCTCGCCCCGATCAGCAGCACCAGCGCGAAGGGCAGGTGGATGTCGAACTGGCCGGAGGCCAGCAGCGCCCAGGAATAGGCGCCGATGGCGTAGAAGGCGACATAGCCGAGATCGAGCAGGCCAGCATAGCCGACGATGATGTTCAGCCCCAGGCCAAGCACGGCATAGAGCAGGATCATGTCGAGGATGCGCAGCGGGTAGGACGGCAGATGCGGCCCGAAGATGAGGAGCAGGACCGGCACGGCCAGCATCGCCAGCGCGCCGGGCCAGAGCTTGCGGGGGGCGGCGGCTCCCGAGGCGGGCGCCGCCGCGCGGGCGGGGCTTTCCATGTGCGATGCCTCAGAAGTCACTCTTGTACACCATGGTTTCTTCGCTGACGTGCTCGCCGAGCAGGCCGGCGGGCCGGAACAGCAGGATCAGGACCAGCACGGAGAAGGCGAAGATGTCGCGATATTCGGTGCCGATCAGGCCGCCGGTGAGCACCGGCATCCACGCGGTGGCGAAGGTCTCGATGAAGCCCAGCAGGAAGCCGCCGAGCACCGCGCCGGGGATCGAGCCGATGCCGCCGAGGATCGCCGCGGTGAAGGCCTTCATGCCGATGACGAACCCCATGGTGAAGGTCGCCACGCCGTAGAAGGACGAATAGAGGATGCCGGCGACGGCGCCGAGGCCCGGGCCGATGAAGAAGATCAGCGAGATGGCCATGTTCGGGTTGATGCCGACCAGCGAGGCGGTCTCGGCATTCTCCGCCACGGCGCGGATGCGCACGCCGAGATTGGTGCGGTTCACGAACAGCTCAAGGCCGATCATCAGGATCACGGCGACGAGGAAGATGGTGATCTGCTTGTAGGTGATGATGGCGCCGAACGTGTCGATCACGCCGCTGGGCAGGAAGGACGGGTAGATCAGCGGTCGGCGGCCACCGATCAGCATCACCGCGTTCTGGATCACCACCGCCATGCCGAGCGCCGAGAGCATCGGCGCGAGGCGCGAGGTGCCGCGCAGCGGCCGGTAGGCGACGATCTCGACGCTGACGCCGGCGAGGCCGATCAGCACGAAGGTGATGAAGCCGACGAGCAGCCCGCCGGTCGGGTGGCCGGCCACGCCGAGCGCGCCGGCAAGCGCGAGGCCGATGAAGGCGCCGGCGGTGAACAGCTCGCTATGGGCGAAATTGATGAGACGCAGCACGCCATAGACCATCGTGTAACCGAGCGCGATGAGCGCGTAGATCGATCCGACGGTGAGGGCGTTGATGATCTGCTGAAGAATCAGGGCGCCCATGGCAGCCTTCCGTTGCTTCCGGGGTCGAGCGAAAAGGGGTCCGGCGCGGGGATGCAGGGGCGCATCGCGCCGGACCCAGTGGCTTCACGGCGGAGGGGACCGGATCGTGAAGCAGGAGCAGCAGAACCGGAAACCGGGTCTTACTTGACGAGGCCGAACTTGCCGTCCTTCACCCCGTAGAGGAACAGGAAGGGCTTCTGCAGCTCACCTTCCGGCGTGAAGGAGACGTGGCCGACGATGCCGTCGAAGTCGCTCTTGGCGATCTCGGAGACGATGCCGGCGCGGGTCAGCGGGGCAGGGGCCTTCTTCATCGCCTCGATGATGATGCTGGCTTCGACATAGCCATAGGCGGAGTACGGGCCCGGCTCCTCGCCGAAGGCGGCCTTGTAGTCGGCGGCGAACTTCTTGAGTGCCGGCGACGAGTCATAGGGCGGCGCCTGGAACGACACCACCGCGCCTTCCGAGGCATGGCCGGCGCCGGCGATGAAGTCCGGCGTGAAGGCGCTGTCGGCGGCGAAGAAGGTCGCCTTGATGCCGAGCTCGCGCGCCTGCTTCACGAACAGGCCGACCGCCGGCATGACGCCGCCGAAATAGATCACGTCCGGGTTCTCGGCGCGGATCGAGGAGAGCAGCGCGCTGAAGTCCACATCCGTCTGGGCGATGCCGGAGAAGGAGGTGACGGTGCCGCCGCCCTTGGTGAAGGTGTCGCGGAACACTTCGGCGACGCCCTGGCCGAAGGCCTGCTTGTCGTGGACCACGGCGGCCTTCTTGGCGCCGAGCTTGGTCAGCGCGTATTCGGCCGGCGCGCCGCCCTGCGACAAGTCGTTGGCGATCGGGCGGAACAGGTTCTTGTAGCCGGCCTTGGTGACCTTCGGGTTGGAGGCGTTGGTCACCTGCGGCATGCCGCAGCGATTATAGATGTCCGACGAGGGGATGGTGACGCCCGAGTTGAAGTTGGCGACCACGCCGAGCATTCCGGCCGTGTCGCAATGCTTCTGGGCGATCAGCGTGCCCTGCTTGGGATCGCCGCCATCGTCGTCGCGCACGAGGACGAGCTTCTGTCCCTGGACGCCGCCGGCCGCATTCGCCTCGCGGATGGCGAGGTCCATGCCGTTCTGCCAGGTGGTGCCGAACAGCGCCTCGGCATTGGTGGTCGGCCCGGCCGTGCCGATGAGGATGTCGGCCTGCGCGGCTCCGGTCAGCGCCGCCATGGCAACGGCAGCGCAGAGCATGTTCTTCAAACGCATGTCAGTTCCCTTCTCTCCGGGGTCCGTTTCGGACCGTTTGTATTCAGGGTGCCAACACGCGCCGGCAGCCTGGTCTTCAAGCGATGTTGCGCGCGACGTTGCGCGCTTTGCCCCGCCGCCCTTCGGCCAGCGACGCGATGAGGTTGCGCGAGACGCGCTGGATATGCGCCCGCAGCGTGTCGCTACCCCGGCGGATGTCGCCGAGTCGGGCGAAGGCGATGAGCGCGCGATGGTCCTGAAGCTCGCGCTCCACATCCTCCGCCACCGCGATCTGCAGGTTCACGTAGCGGTTGGCGTTGTCATGCACGGTGCGCAGCAGCCGCAGCGCGATCATGTGGCCGCTCGGGCGATACAGCGCCTCGTGGAAGCGCCAGTTGAGCTCGCCCCAGTTCTCCACGCTGCCGCTCGCCATGGCCTCGTCGGTGACGGTCTCGGCCAGGACGAAATCCTCTTCCGTCATGTGCGGAATGGCCGCTTCGAACAGCCAGGTCTCCATGCGCATGCGGATCTCGAACAGTTCCTCGATCTCCTCCAGCGACAGGGAGGAGACCACGGTCCCCTTGTGCAGTTCCGACACCACGAGGCCTTCGGCCTCCAGCTGGCGGATCGCCTCGCGCAACGGGACGCGGGAAACCCCCAGCTCGGCGGCCAGCTTCTCCTGGCGCAGGGGTGCGCCCTCGGCCAGCTGGCCCGTGATGATCTGATGCCGCAATTCGGTGACGATCTGATCCGTCAACGACTGGCGGCCGACTTTCGCGATCATTCCATTCGCTCCATATTGAATACGATATTCAATTGATGAAGATCAACAAGCCTATTTAATAGGCATATTTATCTCATAAATGCTTATTTTTTGGTCTTTCATTCCAATTTTTCGAGGTCTAGCCTGAATATTGTATTCAATCCTCTCTGCGGAGAGAGCGGAGCAGACCCATGTCGGAACAAGCGGACGCAACTTCCCAGGCGGGCACGGCGACCCATGTCGGCGACGTGCTGATCAAGCAGCCGGGCGAGGCGATCAGCTACTGGCAGCCGGTGCCTGCCAATGGCCATATCGACGTGATCTTCGCCCCGCATGTCGTGCCGATGGAGTTTCCCATCGGCTTCGGGACGCAGACGGTGCCGCCGGGCGGCTATGTGCGCGAACATGCCCATGATCGGAACGAGGAGGTCATCTTCGTCGTCAGTGGCAAGGGGCGTGCCGTGATCGACGGCGTCGACCATCCGATGCTGCCGGGCTCGGCCTTCTTCATCGGCCGCAACCGCCGGCACATGTTCATCAACGAGGGCGAGGGCGACATCCTCTGGACCTGGCTCATCGTGCCGAACGGGCTGGAGGACTTCTTCCGCCTGATCGGCCGGGACCGCCAGCCCGGCGAGCCGGCGCCCGAGCCGTTCCCGCGTCCGGAAAACGTGCTGCAGATCGAGCGCGACACCGTCTTCGCCGCCCAGCCGACCGACCAGCGCCGGCCGTGAGCCCTTCGGCCGCCTGCCGGCCGGAGGCGACCCCTTCCTGACTGTCGAGGATTCCATGCGTCTCAAAGACAAAGCCGCCATCATCACCGGCTCCGCCGCCGGGATCGGTGAGGCGGCAGCCGAACTGTTCGTGCGGGAAGGTGCCCGCGTCCTGCTGGCCGACCGCAACGGCGAGGGTGCCGCCCAGGTCGCCGAGCGCCTGGGCCCGAACGCCATCGCCATGGCGGTCGACGTCAGCCGCAACGACGATGTGAAGCGGATGATCGATACCGCCGTAGAGCGTTTCGGTCGCCTCGACATCCTCGCCAACAATGCGGGCTACGGTATTCCGGGCACGGTTGTAAATACCGAGGAGGCCGACTGGGACGCGCTGATGGCGGTCAATCTCAAGGGCGTCTTCCTCTGCTGCAAGCATGCCATCCCGGCGATGGCGGCGCAGGGCGGCGGCACCATCGTCAACACCGCCTCCAACGTCGCCACCGTCGGCATCTTCGACCGCGCCGCCTATGTCGCCTCCAAGGGCGGCGTCGCGGCGCTGACCAAGGCGATGGCGCTCGACCATGCCGAGCAGAACATCCGGGTGAACTGCGTCGCGCCGGGCGTCACCTGGTCGAGCTATTTCGAGAAGATGGTCGCCAACCATCCCGATCCCGAGACCTTCAAGGCCAAGCTGAAGGCGCGGTCGCCGATCAATCGCTGGGCCCAGCCGGTCGAGATCGCCAGCGCCATCCTCTGGCTCGCCTCCGACGAGGCCTCCTTCGCCACCGGTGCGATGTTCACCGTCGATGGCGGCATGTCGGCCTGGTGAGGCCATGAGTGCGCCGCGCGACCCGGCTTGTCCGCGCCATGTCGGCCAGCGCCCTATCGGCCTGATCGGCTTCGGCGCCATCGGCCGTGCGCTGGCGGCGACGCTCGGCGCCGACCCGGCCTATCGCCTCACGGTGCTGCGGCGGGGGGATGGTGCGCTGCTGGCGGGGGTCGACGCGGTCGATACGCTGGAGGCACTGATTGCCGCTCGCCCGGCCCTGGTGGTCGAGGCGGCGGGGCAGGGCGCCGTCGCTGAGTACGGACCGGCGCTGCTGGAGGCCGGCATCAGCCTCGTCGTCGCCTCGACCGGCGCGCTCGCCGATGACGGGCTGCTGCACCGGCTTACCCTTGCCGCGGCGACCAGCGGGGCGCGCCTCGTCGTGCCGGCCGGCGCCATTGGCGGGCTCGACTACCTCGCCGCCATAGCCGGCCTCCCGGATGCGCGGGTGCGCTACATCTCGCGCAAGCCGCCGGCGGCGTGGAGCGAGGAACTGCGCGCGCTCGGCCACGATCCGGTGTCGCTGGCCGCGGAAGTGGTGCTGTTCGAGGGCGGTGCCGCCGAGGCGGCGGCGCGCTACCCGCGCAATCTCAATGCCGGGCTCACCGTGGCACTCGCCGTCGGCCCGGCTCTTGCGGGCGTCAGCGTCGTCGCCGATCCGGCGGTGACGAGCAACACGCACGAGATCACGGTGGAGAGCCCGGCCGGCCGTGCCGCGATGCGCTTTACCAACCGGCCGTCGCCGGACAATCCCAAGACGTCCGTCCTTACCGCGCTCAGTCTTGTCGCGGCGGTGCGGCGCCATTTCGATCCACTGGTCATTTGAAGGACGCAGCCCGGCATGTCGCGCATTCTCGTCATCGGCGCCGGTATCGTCGGTCTCTCCTGTGCGCATGCGCTGCGCGCGGAAGGGCACGAAGTCTCGGTGCTCGACCGCGACCCGCCGGGGGACAAGTGCTCCTTCGGCAATGCCGCCGGCATCGGCGTCACCGAGATCATCCCGGCCTCGGTGCCCGGCCTCGCCTGGAAGGTGCCGGGCTGGCTGTTCGACCCGCTGGGGCCGCTGTCGCTGCGCTTCCGTCATTTCCCGAAGCTGGTGCCCTGGCTGCTGCGGTTCCTGAAGGAAGGGCGCTGGGACCGGGTGGAGGCGATCGCCGCCTCGCTCGCCACGCTGTCGGCCCGCACCTATGACGACCTGCTGCCACTGCTCGCCGAACTCGACCTGACGGGCGACCTGCACCGCGTCGGAGCGCTCTGGGTCTATGAGACGCGCGAGGGCTTCGAGGCGGATATGCGCTTCCACAGGCTGCGCCGCCAGCACGGGCTCGTCTGCGAGGAAATGAGCGGCGAGGAGGCGCGGCGGATGGAGCCGGCGCTCGCGAGCAGCATCCGTCACGCGATCATGACCCCGCAATGGTCGAACGTTTCCGACCCGAAGCGCATCGTCGACCGGCTGCGCGTTCATCTTGAGGCGCGCGGCGTGACCTTCGTCACCGGCGAGGCGGCCGGCATCGCCGGTCGCGAGGTGCTGACGAAGGATGGCCGCCGCATCGGTTTCGAGCGGCTGGTGGTGGCGGGCGGCGCCTGGTCCGGACGGCTCGCCCGGACGATCGGCGACCGTGCGCTGATCGAGAGCGAGCGCGGCTACAATACCACGCTGCCGTCTCCCGGCGTCTCGCTGTCCCGCGAGGTGATCTTCGCCGAGCGTTCCTTCGTCGCCACCCCCATCGCCACCGGGCTGCGCATCGGCGGCGCGGCGGAGTTCGCCGGGCTGGACGTGGCGCCGAACTATGCGCGCTCCGACGCGCTGGCGGAGCTCGGCCGGCGCTTCCTGCCGGGGCTGAACACACAGGGCGGCACGCGCTGGATGGGCCACCGCCCGACCACGGCGGATTCGCTCCCCGTGATCGGTCGCTCGCCGACGCGCGACGATGTCTTCTACGCCTTCGGGCACGGCCATACCGGCCTCACCTTCGGCCCGACCACCGGCCGCCTGATCGCCGAACTGGTCGCTGGCCGGCCCACCTCTGTCGACGTCACGCCGTTCGCCATCCAACGCTTCAACTAGAGAGCGCCGAGCCCGTCATGAACCCGCACACTTTCCTCTGCGTCGACGCCCACACTTGCGGCAATCCGGTGCGCGTGGTCGCCGGCGGCGCGCCGCTGCTGCCCAATGTGCCGATGGCCGAGAAGCGGCAGATTTTCCTGCGCGACCATGACTGGGTACGCAAGGCGCTGATGTTCGAGCCGCGCGGCCATGACGTGATGTCCGGCTCGATTCTCTATCCGCCCTCGCGGGAGGATTGCGAGCTGGGCGTGCTGTTCATCGAGGTGTCCGGCTGCCTGCCCATGTGCGGCCATGGCACCATCGGCACCGTCACCGTGGCGCTGGAGCAGGGCTTCGTGGTGCCGCGCGTCGAAGGTCGGCTGTCGCTGGAAGTGCCGGCCGGCAAGGTCGAGGTCGAGTACACCCGCAATGGCCGCTTCGTCGACCAGGTGCGGCTGTTCAACATTCCGAGCTACCTGCATGCCGAAGGCGTCACGGTCGACATTCCCGGCTTCGGCGAACTGGTGGTCGATGTCTCCTATGGCGGCAACTACTACGCCATCGTCGAGCCGCAGAAGAACTGGACCGGCCTCGATGGCATGAGCGCCGAGGACATCCTGAAATGGAGCCCGGTCGTGCGGGCGGCGGTGCAGAAGGCGGTGGCGCCGGTGCATCCGGAGGATCCGCGCATCAACGGCGTCAGCCATGTGATGTGGGCGGACGGGCCGAAGAACCCCGAGGCGCATGCCCGCAACGCCGTGTTCTACGGCGACAAGGGCATCGACCGGTCGCCCTGCGGCACCGGTACCTCCTCGCGCATGGCGCAGCGCGTCGCCAAGGGCCTTTTGAAGGTCGGCGACGAGTTCGTGCATGAGAGCATCATCGGCACGCTGTTCCACGGCCGGGTGGAAAGTGCGGCCGAGGTCGCCGGGCGCTCAGCTATCCGCCCCAGCATCGGCGGCTGGGCACGGGTCTACGGCCACAACACCATCACCGTCGACGAGCGCGACCCGCTCGCCTTCGGCTTCCAGCTGGCGTGAGGCAGGGAGAAGCGAGCCATGATCCTTGAGGAACGCGACTACCACATCGTGCCCGGCCGGATGGGCGACTTCATCAAGACCTACGAGACGCTCGGCCTCGACATCCAGAAGCAGTTCCTTGGTGAATTCGTCGGCCATTTCGTCACCGAGATCGGCGAGCTGAACCATGTCGTCGCGCTCTGGCGCTACGACAGCATGGCCGACCGCGAGGCGCGCCGGGCGAAGATGCTCGCTCATGGGCCGTGGCAGGATTATCTCGCCGCCATCAAGGGCATGATCCAGAGCCAGCAGACGCGGATATTGGCGCCGACGCCGCTCTCGCCCATGCGCTGACGGAGATCACCGTGACCGCGTCCCTCCCGCCCCGCGACCAGCTGATCCCGCCGACGCTCCGGCCGGGGCGCGACCTCGTCGCGGAGGGGCGGGCGCTGGCGCGGGACTGGACGGTTGGCCGTAACGCCTTCCTCGATGCGCAAGGCGTCGCCAGCGAGGCGGACTACAAGCGTCGCGAGGCGGCGGCCGGGCGCATCATGCAGCACGCCCATATCGGCTTTCGCAGCGTCGAGCGCACCGTGACCGCCATCGCCGAGGTGCATGCGGCTGCCGCCCGGCAGGGCGCGCGGGTCGACCGCTTCGGCATCACCCTCGATATGTCGATGGGCTACCCGCCCGAACTGAGGAAGGGTAGCCGGCGCGGCACCGGCATCGTGCTGGAGGGGGCGGAAAGCTTCGCCCGCATCACCAATGCCGCTCCGGCGGCGGCGCATTTCGGCGACTTCATGCTCGGCCTGCCCGGCGCGCTGGACAACACCAAGGGCGCGCTGGCGGCGGGCGCTACCGCCATCGGCAATCTCGGCCAGTATTTCACCTTCCGCCTGCCGGACTGGGACGACGATGTCGCCACTACCCATGCCACCGTCACCGCGCTCGGCCTCATCGCCGCACAGCCGGTGGAGGTGCTGGTGCATTCCAATCTCGACGACGGCTTTGCCGGGCTGTTCTCCGACATGAGCTCGGCGCTCGGCATGGTGCTGGTCGAAAAGCACATCGTCGAGACGCTGATCGGCGCGCGGCTCTCGCACTGCTTCGGCCACCATTTCACCGCGCCGCTGGTGCGGATGGCGTTCCACGCGGCGCTGGCGAAGGTGATGGATACGCCGGGCACCATGATCTTCGGCAACACGGTGAGCTATAAATCCACGCCGGCCGGCAATTATGCCAGCCTCGCCAGCTATTTGCAGGCCGATATCTGGGCGCTCGCGCGCGCCCATTCGGGCCATGCGATCAATCCGGTGCCGGTGACCGAGAACGAACGCATCCCCGACATCGACGAGATCATCGACGCGCAGCTGTTCGCTCATCGCCTCGCCGAGCACGCCTGCGCCTCAGCCGGGCTGATCGACCTCGCCCCCGTCGATGCGCTCGCCGACCGGCTGGTGGAGGGCGGACGGCTCTTCGCCTCGCGTACGCTGGCCGGGCTGGCCGAGGCCGGCATCGATACTGCCGATGCGGCCGAGCTGATGTTCGCGCTGCGTGCCATCGGCCCGAAGCGGCTGGAGGCGGCCTTCGGCGCCGGCGAGCCGGATGCCGCCGCCTGGAGCGGCCGTCGCTCGGTGGCGCTCGCCGAATGGGTGGAGGAGCTGGAGCACGACGCCCGCGCCTGGGCCGCGCGCGTGCCGCCCGAGGCCGTCGCCCGCATTGCCGGCTGGCGCCCGGTCGCCTGCGTGGCGTCGAGCGACGTGCATGAGCACGGCAAGAACCTCATCGCCCGCACGCTGGATCATCTCGGCGTCGAGGTGGTCGATGGCGGCACCTCGGTCGATGCCGACGATCTCGTCGCCGCCGCGCTGGCGGCGAAGTCCGACCTGATCGCCATCAGCACCTATAACGGCGTCGCGCTGCGCTATGCGCGCGAGGTCAAGGAGGCGCTCGCCCGTGCCGGCGCCGACCTGCCGGTTTGCATCGGCGGCCGGCTCAACCAGGTGCCGGACGACAGCAATTCCGGCCTGCCGGTCGATGTCCGCGACGATATCCGCCGCATCGACGTCGTGCCCTGCGACACGCCGGACGACCTCACGAGCCTTCTTGCCACCCTCGCCAACGCCTCACCCACGCCATAGGAAACGCCATGACCCGCTGGACCGGAGTCTTTCCCGCCGTCACCACCAAGCTGAAGCAGGACGAGAGCGTCGACCTCGCCGCCACCCAGTCCAGCATCGACCGGCTGATCAAGAGCGGCGTCTCGGGCGTCATCGTGCTGCCGATGCTGGGTGAGAATGCCTCGCTCACCGCCGCCGAGCGCGAATCCGTCATCCTCGCCGCCAAGGAAGTCGTGGCCGGCCGCGTGCCGCTGCTCTCCGGCCTCGCCCATGTCGGCATGGCCGATGCACTCGCCTCGGCCCGCCACTATGAGAAGCTCGGCGCCGAGGGGCTGATGGCGTTCCCCTCCATCGCCTACAAGAGCGACCCGCGCGAGACGGCGGCCTGGTACCGCACGCTCGGCACCGGCTGCGGCCTGCCGATCATGATCTACAACAACCCGATCGCCTATGGCGTCGACGTCACCCCGGCGATCCTCAACGACCTCGCCGACGTGAAGAACATCGTCTGCATCAAGGAAGAGACCGGCGACATCCGCCGCGTCACCGACCTCTATAATGAGTGCGGCGACCGCTTCTCGGTGTTCTGCGGCGTCGACGACCTGCTGCTGGAAAGCGCCGCGCTCGGCGTTACCGGCTGGGTGTCGGGCATGACCAATGCCTGGCCGGCGGAATGCGTCCGGCTGTTCAACCTGTGCAAGGCCGGCAAGTTCGACGAGGCGCGGGCGCTGTACCGCATCCTCACCCCCGCCTTCCACCTCGATACCGACGTGAAGCTGGTGCAGTACATCAAGCTCGCCGAGAAGGTGGTGTATGGCGCGCCGGAATGGGTGCGTGCGCCGCGGCTGCCGCTGGTCGGCGCCGAGCGCGAGCGGGTGCTTGGCGTGATCGAGGCGACCGTGGCGGCGCTTGCCGCCTCGCAGCGCAGCGCGGCGTGAGGAGAGAGCGATGCGCTTCAGCCGCATGATCACCGTGGTCGGCGCCCATGCGGCCGGCGAGCTCAACGAGGTCATCACCGGGGGCGTGCTCGACGTCCCCGGCAAGACCATGTTCGAGAAGATGCAGTATGTGCAGGCGCATCGCGACGAGCTGCGCCGGTTCCTGCTGAACGAGCCGCGCGGGCGCGTCTCGCAATGCGTGAACCTCGTGCTGCCGCCGACGCGGCCGGAGGCGGATGCCGGCTTTGTCATCATCGAGTCGGACTATTACGTGCCGATGTCCGGCACCAACACGATCTGCACCGTCACCGTGCTGCTCGAGACCGGCATGATCCCGATGCAGGAGCCGGTCACCCATCTGGTGATGGAGGCGCCGGCGGGCCTCGTGAAGGTCTCGGCCGAGTGCCGCGATGGCAAATGCGTCAACGTCACCTTCGACAACGTCCCCGGCTTCGTCTTCGCGCTCGATGCCAAGGTGGACGTGCCGGGCCTCGGCACGATCAATGTCGATGTCGCCTATGGCGGCATGATCTACGCCATCGTCGACGCGGCGAGCCTCGGCTATTCGCTCGACCTCAAGGAGGCGGGCGAACTGGTCGAGGTCGGCGAGCGCATCAAGAAGGCGGCGGCCGAGCAGATTCCGGCGGTGCACCCGGAGAATCCGGAGATCCACACCATCAACCAGACGATGTTCGCCGGCCCGCTGGAGCGGACCGCCGACGGGCTCGCCTCCAAGAACACCGTCATCGTCTCGCCCGGCCGGCACGACCGCTCGCCCTGCGGCACCGGCACCAGCGCCCGCCTGGCGGTGCTGCACGCGCGCGGCCTGTTGCAGGTCGGCGAGCGCTTCACCCATCGCTCGCTGATCGGTACCGAGTTCATCGGCCGGCTGCGCGGCACCACCGAGCTTGCCGGCGTGCCGGCGGTGCTGCCGACCATCACCGGGCCGGCCTGGATCACCGCCTTCCACCAATATGTGCTCGACCCCACCGACCCGTTCCCGGACGGCTACCGGCTCGGCGACACCTGGCCGGGCTATACCGGCGAACAGCCGATCTGAGGAGCTGTCATGCCGCTGATGACCGCGTCCGATGGTTGCCGCGTGCATTACGATGTGCGCGGCAGCGGCGCGCCCGTGGTGCTCATTCCCGGGCTTGGTGGCGACGGTCGCTTCTGGGGGCCGGTCGCCGAACGGCTGGAGGTGCGCTTCCGGCTCATCCTCGTCGACCACCGGGGGGCCGGTCGCAGCGACCGGCCGGAAGGCCCTTATACGGTCGAGCGTATCGCCTGCGACGTCACGGAGATCATGGACAGGGAGGGGTGCGCGCACGCCCATCTGGTCGGCCATTCCACCGGCGGCGCCGTGGTGCAGACGCTCGCCCTCGACGCGGCCGAACGGGTCGGACGGATCGTCATTTCGGGGAGCTGGCCCGGCCCGGATGCACGGTTCCGCACGCTGTTCGAGGCGCGGCTCGCCTTGCTGGAAGCCAACCGCCCGGACATCTATCAGGCCTTCACCCATGTGCTCGGCTATGATGCCGATTGGATCGCGGCGCATGAAGCCGAACTTGATGCCGCCGTCGGCCGGGCAGGCGAGGCGCTGGCGCCGCTGGCGGTGACCGCTGCGCGCATCCGCATGCTGCTCGCCTATGACCGGGCGGCCGATCTCGGCCGCATCACCGCGCCGACGCTGGTCGTGGGAGCGCGGGATGACGAGATGATCCCGTTCGGGCAATCCGAGCGCATTGCCGGAGCCATAACCGGTGCGGAACTCGTGGCACTCGACGGCGGGCATTTCTACCCGCGCACGCGCGCCGACGCCTTCGCGCGGCAGGTTGGCGACTTCCTCTCGGCCGCCGCCCGCTAGCTGCGTCCGATGGCCCCCCGCCGCCTCACGGCGTGCGGCGGTGGGGGCGCGTCAACAGGCGCCCGTCAGAAACGCCTGCAATCCTGCCGCCCATTCTGGACAACGGTTTCGGGAAGCTTCACGCTCCCACTCCCGTTTCGTCATCGCCAAGCCGGCAGCAAGATAGCCTCGATGCCACTGAAAGCATCTTCAGAAGACCCGCGCGGAACATTCGGGGCGCCGAGCCTCCCTCGCATGCGGCAGGCGATCGACGGCATGCCGGAGGCGTTGTCGCGCATCGGCAAATATATTCTCGACAATCCCGAGCGCGTCGTACGCTCCTCGCTCGCGGAACTGGCGGTGCTGGCGCAAACCGGCGATGCCAGCGTGGTGCGGTTCTGCAAGCATCTCGGCTATGCCGGCTACCGTGACCTCAAGATCGCCCTGACCGCCGAACTCGCCAGCCAGCGGACGGTGCGGCTCAAGCGGGTGTCCAATGTCGGTGGATTGACACCGCTCGCCGGTCGGCTCAGCAACGCCATTAACAGCACGGCGCAACATCTCGATCCCGACCTGCTGATTCGGGTCGCCGCCCAGCTCAAGAAAAGTCGGCGCATCGATATCTTCGGGGTGGGCGTATCGGGCATCGTGGCCGAAATGGCGGCCTATCGGCTCATGCGCGTCGGCCTCATCGCCCAGGCGTTCCAGGATGCGACACTCGCCCATGAGGTGATGACGAGGTTCGACGCCGGGTGCGTGGCGATCGGGATCTCCGAGCTGGGATTGACGCCGGATACCATCCGTTTCCTCAGCGGCGCCCGGGCGGCCGGCGCCTTCACGCTGGCGGTGACCAGCCGGGCCAACAGCCCGCTGACGCAAAGCGCCGATGCGGTGCTGCTGGCCGCCGCCGTCGATCCGCCGCCGACCGGTGGGGAAATGGCGGCAGTACCCGCCAAGATTTTCGTCCTGGAAGCACTGGCCGGCGCCATCGCCGCCGGATGATCGCGCGAAAAGCGGGCATCGTTGCCGTGGAGTTTTGCTCCACCCCTGTCATTCGAATGAAATAAAATTCCGTCAGGTTCCCGCTCGAACACGGCGGGGCAGAACATGACGGCGACCGTTTCCATTTCGTCCATCGAAAAGAGCTTCGGCGCCGCGAGGATGCTGAAGGGCGTGTCCGTGGATGTCGCGGCCGGTGAGTTCCTCACTCTCGTCGGGCCTTCTGGCTGCGGAAAGTCCACCTTGTTGCGTATCCTCGCCGGGCTGATCCCCCAGGATGGCGGCTCCATCCATATCGACGGCGCTGCGGTCGACCACTTGCCTCCCAGGGCGCGTGACGTCGCGATGGTGTTCCAGAGCTACGCGCTCTACCCGCATATGAGCGTGCACGACAACATCGCCACGCCGCTGAAGGCCCGGCGGCTGAACAGCCTGGCGCGCCTGCCAGTCCTTGGGTCGCTGATGCCGGGACAGAAAACCGTCCGGGCCGGTATCGACGCGGCCGTCAAGCAGGTGGCGGCGCAGGTGGAAATCGAGGCGCTGCTCGACCGTCGGCCGGCCCAGCTTTCGGGTGGCCAGCGCCAGCGTGTGGCGCTGGCGCGCGCCATGGTGCGCCAGCCGCGCGTCTTCCTGATGGACGAGCCGCTGTCCAACCTCGATGCGCGCCTGCGTGTGCACATGCGCGGCGAGCTCTCGGAGTTGCACCGGCGTCTCGGTGCGACGTTCATCTATGTCACGCACGATCAGGTCGAGGCGATGACCATGTCCAGTCGCGTGGCGCTGATGATGGATGGCGAGATCGTTCAGGTCGCCCCGCCGGCCGAGATCTACTCCAACCCGTCCGACGTGCGCGTCGCCCGCTTCATCGGAAGCCCGGAGATCAACCTCCTGCCGGGCCGCGCCGATCCGCGGGGCTATGTCACCCTCGCCGGGCGCGCCACGCCGCTGCGGGTGGGCATGACCGGCGGGCTGACCATCGGCCTGCGGCCCGAAACCCTCGCCATCGGCGACGGTTCGTCCGACATCGTCGTCGACGGTCGCCTCCAGAGGATCGAGCGTCTCGGCCATGACGTGCTGCTGCACATGCGGCACGCCGGCGACGACCAGCGGAGCTTTACGGCGCGTGTCTCCGCCATGGATTTCGACGCCTTGCGGATGGCCGGCCGGCTGGAGGCCAGCCTGATGTTCGGTGCGCGTGCCACCGCAGCGCTGATGTTCGGCGCCGATGGCAAGCGGCTGATGCCGCTCCGGGACGAGCCCTCGGCCGGTAACGTGACCTACACGTCCAGCCGCGCGCTGATGGGCGCCTGAGCATGACGATGGCCCTGTCATCCGCTGCGCGCGTCCCTGCCGGCCGGCGACGCCTCGGCGCCACGATTTCGCCCGCGGTCGCCTATTGGTTCGCCGTTCCGTCGGTCATCCTGCTGCTCGGCACCCTGCTGCTGCCGATCATGGTGATGATCGCCATGAGCTTCACCGACTACGAGCTCGGCGCGCTGGAGTTTTCCTTCCTCGGCCTCGACAACTACACCACGCTGTGGAGGGATGCGGGCTTCTGGCGCGCGCTGCTCAACACGCTCTACTACGTCGCGCTGGTGGTTCCCGCCTCGGTGGTCATCGGCCTCGCCCTTGCGGTGATGGTCAACGGTCTCCGGCATGGCCGCGGCTTCTATCAGGTCGCGTTCTTCCTGCCGGTGACCTCGACGCTCATCGCCATGGCCACCGTGTGGAAATACCTGCTCCACGGCACGATCGGCCCGGTCAATCACCTGCTAACCACTCTCGGCCTGCCGGCGCTCGAATTCTTCGGCGAACCGTCGCTGGTGATGCCGGCGCTCGCCATCATCGGCGTCTGGTCGCTGGCCGGCTTCAACATGGTGCTGTTCAGCGCCGGCCTCACCGCGATCCCGCAGGAGCTCTACGAGGCCGCCGCCGTCGACGGCATCGACACGCCGATCGGGCGCTTCTTCACGGTGACGCTGCCCATGCTCGGGCCGACCACCATGTTCGTCATCATCACCACCTCGATAACAGCCTTCAAGGTGTTCGACACCGTCGCCGTGCTGACCCGCGGTGGACCGCAGGGGGCGAGCGATGTGCTGCTCTACGTCAATTATCTCGAAGGCTTCCAGTACATGCGCATCGGCCTTGCCTCGGCCATCACCGTCGTCTTCCTCGGCATCATCCTGCTGCTGTCGCTGATCCAGGCCAAGGTGCTCGAACGGAAGGTGCATTACTGATGGCGCGCCATGGTTCCTTGCTCTCCCGGTCGGGGCTGACGCCCGGCCAGCTGGCCATGCATGCTTTCCTGCTGCTATGCGCCTTCGCGATGCTGTTTCCGTTCTACTGGATGTTGCTGACCGCCTTCCGGCCGTCGCAGGAAGTGTTCTCGCCGACCTTCCACTGGCTGCCGCAGACCTTCGTCGGCCTCGACAATTTCCGCGCGGCGTTCGGCAAGGCGCCGCTGCTGCGCTTCATGCTCAACGGCGCCGTCATCTGCGCCGGCATTCTCGCCGTGCAACTGCTGACCGCCATTCCCTGCGCCTATGCCCTGGCGAAATACGAGTTCCGCGGCCGTGGCCTGCTGTTCGCGCTGGTGCTGTTCGCGCTGTGCGTCCCGGTCCAGGTGCCGGCGCTGCCGCTCTACATGACGCTGGCCTTCACCGGCACGCTCGACAGCTATTTCGCGCTGATGCTGCCGTTCTTCCTGTCGGTCTTCGCCATCTTCCTGTTCCGCCAGGTGTTCCGCTCCTTTCCCGACGACGTCATCCACGCGGCGCGGCTGGACGGCATGGGCGAGATGGAGATCCTGTGGCGGATCGTCGTGCCGAGTGCCGGCCCGGCCATCGCCGCCTTCGCGGTCTTCTCGGTGACCGCGCACTGGAACGACCTCTACTGGCCGCTGGTCGTGGTGACGAGCCCGGAGCTCGCGCCGCCGCCGCTCGGCATGATGTACTTCAACGATCCCGATATCGGCTCCAGCTTCGGCACGCTGATGGCCGCCGCGACTCTGCTGACGGCCCCGCTGACCGTGCTCTTCCTGTTCGCCCAGCGCCACTTCGTGCAGGGCGTGACCATGACCGGCGTGAAGTGAGCCGCGCCCCTCGTCGCGGACCGAGACGGGGCCCGTGATCGTGGCCCCGTAGCCTGCCCGCACACCTTCTCACCCTTTTCTGTCGACACCGCCCGCCACGCAACCGCCTCCCGAAAGAGATGACCATGAAGCCCCTTATGCAGGCCGCCCTGATCGGCGCCGCCGCCTGGCTCGGCGCGTCCGCCGCCCATGCGGACCCGATCGTCATCGAGGTCGAGCATTTCATGCCGGCCCACAACGTCTTTCACGAGCAGGTCGCCGCCGCCTTCATGAAGGCGCACCCGGACATCGTCATCAAGTTCCGCAACGCCTTGCCGAGCTATGACGAGCAGCACCAGGCGCTGCTGCGCGAGGCGATCACCAACAACCTGCCGGACGTGTATCACTCCGGCTATCACCTGCTGCCGGAAGTCGTGCACCAGCTCCAGAAGCGCGGCCAGGTCATCACCCTGGACGGCTACATCGCCAAGGAAGGCGAGGGCTGGGTCAGCACCAACTACGAGCCGTCGATCCTCAATCTCGGCAAGGTGGACGGCAAGCAGTACGGCATCGGCTTCAACGCCTCTACGCCGATCGTGTTCTACAACGCCGATCTGGTGAAGCAGGCCGGCAGCGATCCCGAGCATTTCCCGACCAACTGGGCGGACATGGTCGCGCTCGGCGCCAGGATCAAGGCGCTCGGCGGCGATGTCGACGGCATGGCCTACGACATCCATGCCTGGCCGGACGATTGGCTGTGGCGCTCGCTGATCCTCCAGCAGGGCGAGGCGGTCATGAAGGACGACAACAAGACCGTCGCCTTCGACAACGGCTCCGGCCTTACCGCGCTGAAGCTGGCCCGCAGCATTGTCACCGACGGCAAGATGGTGCCGCGCGACTATGAGCAGTCCCGCCAGCAATTCGCCGCCGGCAAGCTCGGCATCATCTTCGCCTCGCCGAACAGCGCGCGCGGCTTCTCCGATCTGATCGGCACCCGCTTCAAGCTGATGTCGTCGACCTACCCGGTGTCGAACCTCGACAAGGGCGTCGTGCCGACCGGTGGCAACGCGATGATGATCCTGTCCAAGGACAAGGCGAAGCAGGACGCGGCGTGGGAATACATCAAGTTCGCCACCAGCGCCGAAGGCCAGACCATCGCCGTGCTCGGCTCGGGCTACATGCCGACCAACAAGGCGGCGCTGGCACCGGAATATCTCGGCAAGTTCTATGACGAGAACCCGAACTGGTACACCAGCATCAAGCAAATTTCCCGCGCGGCGCCGTGGGGTGGCTATCCCGGCACCAATGGCGTGAAGATCTGGCGCACCCAGCGCGACATCATCGGGCAGGTGATGCGGGGGGATATCACCCCGGAAGACGGCGTCGCCAAGCTGACCAGCGAGACCAACGCGCTTCTGCCGAAGTGATCGCCGTTTCCATCAGGACTTCGCCGCGCGTGAGGCCACGCGCGGCGCCTTCAGCAGGGTAGCGCCTTGATCGATCTCATTATCTTTGACTGCGACGGCGTCCTCGTCGACAGCGAAATCCTCGCCGCGCAGATGACGTCTGCGACGCTTTCAAGCATCGGGCTGACGATGTCGACGGATGAGGTGCTCGCCTCCCTCGTCGGTCACGACGCGATGACGGTGCGACGCAAGCTCGAGGACCGGCATGGTGTCGCATTGCCGACGGATTTCGAGGCGGACCTCGCCGTCCGGCTCGACGATGCCTTTACCACCCGATTACAGCCGATCGCCGGCGTCCCGGAACTGCTCCTCGGCCTCGATCGCCCCTATTGCGTCGCCTCGAACAGCGGCCACGACCGGCTGCGCCGGACCTTCGCCACCACCGGCCTCACGCCGCTGGTGGAGGGGAGGGTGTTCAGCGCCGATGATGTGGCGCGGGGCAAGCCGGCTCCCGACCTGTTCCTGCACGCCGCCCGTGCCATGGGCGGGGTGCCGGCCGACAGGTGCCTGGTGATCGAAGACAGCGTTACCGGCGTCACGGCGGCGCGGGCGGCGGGCATGCGCGTCATCGGCTTCTGTGGCGGAAGCCATATCCTGCCCGGGCATGATCAGCGCCTGCTGGCGCTCGGCGCCTACCGCATCCTGACCGATCATTCCCAGCTCGCGGCCCTGCCGGGGCTGTCGGCCGGCCTTGCCGCCACCGCCACCGCCGGCGCCTGAGCCCTTCCACCCCTCATGCAACGAGACATCGCCATGGGCAGCATCGCTCCCTTTTCCATGCCCGGTCGCTTCCTGCGCGGCAACATCCACACGCACACCACCCGCTCGGACGGCGCGCGCTCGGTCGAGGAGGTGATCCGCACCTACCGCGACGCCGGCTACGACTTCCTGTCGATCACCGATCACTTCCTGGAGCGGTTCGGCTTCCCGGTGACCGATACGCGCGCCTTCGGCGACGCGGAGTTCACCCTGCTGCCGGGCGCGGAGATCCACGCGCCGCGCACCGAGGTGAGCGAGCTCTGGCACCTCGTCGCCGTCGGCTTGCCGCTCGACTTCGCGCCGACCTCGCCGGACGAAGACGGGCCGGCGCTCGCCCGCCGCGCGAGGGCGGCCGGTGCCTTCGTGGGCATCGCCCATCCCGGCTGGTACAGCCTGTCGCTCGCTGACGCCGAGACGCTGGTCGACGCCGCCCACTCGGTGGAGATCTACAATCACGGCTGCCATGTCATGCACGACAAGGGGTATGGCGCCTATCTGCTCGACGGCCTGCTCGACAAAGGCTACCGCCTGACCACCTATGCCTGCGACGACGCGCATTTTAAGGCTGCCGATTTCGGTGGCGGCTGGGTCGAGCTGAAGGCGGCGGACCGGAGCCCCGAAGCAATTCTCGACGCGCTCAAGCTGGGGCACTTCTACTCGACGCAGGGCCCGCGCATCGACGACATCGAGGTCGCCGCCGACCATGTCGAGGTGCGGTGCTCGCCGGCCTCGCGCGTGCTCGTCGTCGGGCAGGGTTATCTGATGAGCCACAGCAGCGGCATCGCGATCACCCGCACCCGCGTCTCGCTGGCGCCGCTTGCGGCGAGCCCGTGGCTGCGCGTCATCGTCGTCGACGACACCGGCCGCAGCGCCTGGTCCAACCCGATCTGGAAATAGGTCGATACCGAACCGGGCTTGTCCCCACGGCTCGGTGGGCGACGGCCATCGCTCGACCTTGGCATTTCCTGGTCGGGGTCCGTTCCTCTCGCAGTCCGCCGGATCGGGTTCGGGATTTCCACCTCCTTCATCGGATCGGTGAAGGTGGTGGAGATCGTCTGCCGCGCCATCAAGGGTGCGGACGAGGTCGCCGGCTTCAAGCGTCTCGATGGCTCGCGCGCCTTCCGGTATCGCGATCCTCGTGCCGGCGAGAAGGCCGATTTTCTTATATTCGGATCCTTGCCCGATAGGCCGTCGGCGTCATTTGGGCAAACTGCTTGAAGCTCTTCCTGAAGCTGCTGTCGTCCTCGAAGCCTGTGGCGAGGGCGATCTGCTTGATGCTCATCGATCCTGCGTCGAGCATGGTCCGCGCCATCTCGAAACGAACCCTGTCGATGAAACGCTTCGGCGCTTCACCGGCGAGGGATTGCAGGCGTCTGTGCAGCGTGCGTTCCGAGAGCGCCAACCGTCCCGCCAGTTCGCTCGTCGTTATCCGCCGGCCGCGAACATGTCGGACGGCGCGCTCGGCCTCCAGCAGGAACGGGTTGGATTCGGCGAGATGACCGGCCGGGATGTAGACAGCCTGGCTCGATGGCGTCGTGTCCACCACGGCGAAGTCGGCGGCGATACGCGCGGCCTCGGATCCGCAGAGGATTCTCACGACGTGCAGCGATATGTCTGTCCATGACAGGGCACCGCCGGCGGTGATGACACCGCCATCGTCGGTGAGCGCACCGCCCCAAGCCGCGTCTGCCCGAGGATAACGGCGCCTCAACTCGTCGTGCAGCCACCACGTCGTGGTGCAGCGACGGTCGTTCAACAAACCTGCCTCGCCGAGCAAATAGACCCCGCCGCAGGAACCGCAGGCAAGAGAACCACGCGCGTGCTGGTAGCGGATCCATTCGGCGACCGGCTTGAAGTCCGACATGTCCGGCAGCTTGAGCCCCTGCGGGACCTGTCCCGGCACGAGAACGGCGGAAGCGGACGGGATGTCGTCGAGGCGGGCATCGACCTCCAGCCGCCGGCCATGACCGTCCGTCACGGGCCTTCCATCCCCACTCGCCGTCAGGATTTTGAAGGGCACCTCGCCGGCGTGGTTGGCGATGACGTCCCTCGCGAGAGACAGCACATCGACGAAGCCGAGAAAGCCGGACGCAAGGCATCCGTCGATGCCGATGACGACAATGTTCATGGCATGGAGCCTCGTGGCGGCTTTTGCTCCTTCATAGTCTAGTCCGCCACCCTCCGACAAAGCGAGGGCTGCGTTACCGTTGACCGAGCCTCATCCGGTCAACGCAGAGAAACCCATGCCGTCAAAGATAATCTCTCCGGTCATCATGCCGCCGGAACTGGCCGGCCGGTGTGGCTCCGCCAACGCGACGGCGATCCGGATCTGAAACCGGTCGCTGCGTTACCTCTGCGGGCCTCGCGGCGAACCTCCATTGGCGAGGCCCAATAGCCGCGCAGTCCAAGCGACAGAGAGGATTGCATCCATGACAAGAATAGCAGGTGTCGTCGTGTTCAAGGCCAGGCCGGGCCTGGGTGAGGAGGCCGCCAGGCGGATCGCGGACGCACTGCCGGCAGTGGAGGCGGAGGCGGGCACGACGCTCTGGCTTGTGCTGCGATCGCATACGGACGTCGACAAGATCTTCCTCGTCGACCTGTTCGACAGCGAGGCAAGCCTCGACACCCACATGTCCGGCAGCGCGGCGAGCCAGATCTTCGCCACCGTGCCCGAACTGTTGGCGGTCGAACCGGAACTGCATCCGAGTGCAGTGGTCGCCTCCAAACCCGCCGCTTGAGCAAGACGGGATAGCGATCCCAAGTGGCCGCCGAAAATTTCTCCGAAGCAGAGTGACCTCGGAGGATCCCCCGACGAACCACTCTACAGGCGCGACGAAAACCGCCGCCACTCGCCAGCAGCAAGAGGCTTGCGGGCCCAATTTTCAGGAGAACCAATATGTCCGATCGTCTGATGTCCACTCTGGTTGCCGGCGCCTTCGCCGCCGCCTTCGGTACTCTCGCCGTCGTTCCGGCGAATGCGCAGGAGTTCACGGCGCAGCAGAAGAAGACCCAGGCCGAGAACACCGTGAAGGTGAAGTCCGGCGCGGTCCAGCCCTGCTTCGGCGTCGCGCTCAAGGGGCAGAACGACTGCTACGCCGGTGCCGGCACCACCTGCGCGGGCACTAGCACCACCGACTACCAGGGCAACGCCTTCAAGCTGGTGCCGACCGGCACCTGCACGGCGATCTCCACGCCGAACGGCATGGGCAGCCTCAAGCCCAAGGCCTGATCGACCACTCGGCCGGGTCCGCAAGGGCCCGGCCATTTCCCTCAGTGTCGTCCGAGGTGAACATCATGCCGGAAGTGGCTTCGAAGCTTTCCCCGACCTCCATGCCGAGGCGAGCCGGCGTCGGTCTGAAGGCCGAGCACTACACGACGATCCTGGAGACGTCGCCCGATATCGGTTTCTTCGAGGTCCATGCCGAGAACTACATGGGCGCCGGCGGGCCTCCGCATCGCTACCTGTCCGCCATCCGCGAACGCTATCCGCTGTCGCTGCACGGCGTCGGGCTGTCTATCGGCGCAGACCGGCCCCTCGACAGCGATCATCTGGCCCGCCTGAGGCAGTTGGTCGAGCGCTATTCGCCGGAGCTGTTCTCCGAGCACCTTGCCTGGTCGAGCCACGAGGCCGGTTTCCTGAACGACCTGCTTCCTCTGCCCTACACGAATGAGACCCTGGCGCGCGTTGTCGAGCATGTCGATCAGGTGCAGGAGGCGCTCGGGCGCCGGATGCTGCTGGAGAATCCGTCCACCTATCTGGCGTTCGCCGAGAACACATGGGGCGAGACCGACTTCATAGCCGAGATCGCGCGCCGGACCGGGTGCTGCCTCCTGCTCGATGTCAACAATGTCCACGTCGCCTGTACCAATCAGGACTGGGACCCGATCGCCTATCTCGATGCCTACCCGCTCTCCCACGTGCAGGAGATCCATCTGGCGGGCTTCGCGCCCGATGCCGATGAAGAAGGCCGTCCCTTGCTGATCGATGCCCATGATCGCCCGGTCGACGAAACCGTCTGGGGGCTGTTCGCCCACACCATCGAGCGGATCGGCCCGGTCCCGACCCTGATCGAGTGGGACGCCAACGTGCCCGATTGGCCGGTGCTGAAGGCCGAAGCGGAGCGTGCGGAACGCCTCATGGCCGACATTGACGGCGGGCGGCGACGCACGCCGGCCCTGAACCACGCACACTGAACCCGGAGGAAGATCGCATGCCGGCGCGCAGAGTTGCCGTCTATTATGCCTGGAGCCGGCCGGAAGAGACTGGAGTGCCGCTCGATGTCATCGAGAACCGGTTTCCAGCGCTCTTCGAAAGCCGCCGCATGCTGTATCCGCGCTTCGAGGAACTGAGCGATCCGTCGCGCTTCGACCAGGGTATCGCCGGTTTTCTCGATCACATCATGAGGCAGAATTTCGCCGCGTTCGTGAAGCTCGGAGAGGCGATCACCGGGCATCCGGTCGTGGAGATCGAGCGCGTCGGCGGCGATGGCCGGCTCGTGCCGCTGGCGCGGGAAGCGCTCGAAGACATCGATACGCTGATCGTCATCAGCTTCGATTCCCTGCGAACCCGGCAGCAGGCAAGTCCGGCCGAGGTCGATTTCGTCCGCTCCTTCCTTTCCGTGCCGGATCACCTGCTGTTCGTCGGCCCCCATCACGACATCGGCGAGGAGGAGCCGGATTCGCATGAGGAGTTCGTCGCCCGGCAGGTTGCGGATTTCCTGCATCACGGCGATAAGACCATCCCGCCGCGACAGGGATTTGGCGGGTTCGGACGTTCGTTGCTCGCCGGTCTGGGTATTCCGGTCGAAAACCGGTTCGGATTGCGTCCCGCCGCCGAGCCGGATGGCACCCCGTCGCCGATCGACGTGGACGTGTCTCTCGATCGTTTCCACCTGCTTTCGGGCGTTCCCACCTTCAATCTTCATGCGCATCTGCCGCATTTCGAGCGCATGGCCGGGGCCGTCGCGACGCTCGACGTGCTGGCGCGCCAGAAGATCGATCTCGCGGCTCCGCCCCATCCCTTCACGGCCGGCGGCCGCGCGACCTTCGATGCCTTGCTGCAATCGAAACCGGATGCGTTCGCTGGCACCTTGCTGGTCGGCGACGCGACCCTGTGGAGTTCGACGGCCGGCGGCGTCGACAGCCTCCGAACCTTCTGGACCAATGTGGTCGGGCGTCCCGGTCGAGAGAGGCATCGATGATCGGGGCGACCGGCATCCCGGTGTTTTCTCTTGAAGGCAGCGAGCAGGCTTCCGTCATGCACGGGTTCGCCGCCCGACAGGCTGACTTCGCTCGTGCGATCCTCGATCCGGTCAGGCCAGCGCCGGCCGGCCTGGTCGGTCCCGACGGGCGGCCCAGCGAGAGGCGCTTCGCGGTCTACCGAAACAATGTCGTCGTCGGGCTGATCGAGACGCTGAAGGCGGCCTATCCGGTGGCCCGTCGCCTGGTCGGCGAGGAATTCTTCGCCGCCATGGCAAGCCTCCATGTCGTGGCGGAGCCCCCGGTATCTCCGATCATGCTCGACTATGGGGCCGGCTTTCCCGCCTTCATCGCCCGCTTCGAGCCCGCCGCCGTGCTTGCCTACCTCCCCGATGTCGCGCGTCTTGAGCGGGCGTGGGTGGAGGCCTATCACGCGGCCGAAGCCTCGCCGCTGTCACCCTCCGCTCTCGGCCAGGTGCCGCCGGGCGATGTCCTGACAATGCGACTGACGCTCCACCCCACCGTCCGCATCGTCCGGTCGGCCTTTCCGATCGTGAGCATCTGGCAGGCAAATGTGGGGGGCGACGATGCCGGGACCGTCGCTCTCGATGCGGGTGGAGAAGACGCGCTCGTCGCCCGGCCCGAGACAGAGGTCGAGATCCGGCGTCTTCCGGCGGGCGCTGCCGCCTTCATGGAAGCACTGCGGGCGGGGGCGCCGATCGTCGAAGCCATGAAGGAAGGGCTGTTCGCCAGCCCGTGCTTCGATCTCGCGATTGCGCTGCGAGGCATGATCGAGGCAAACGTGATCGTCGGCTACGACGTGCGGCCGGCACGCTCGGAGGGGGCGGCATGAGCACGTCGCCAACGGTGTGGAACCAAACGTTTTCAACGGTCCGTCACCTATATCTCGAGATGGAAGCTGTCGCGCGGCACCTCGCACCTCCGGTGTCGCGCGTTGCCCTGGCGCTTCCCTTCCTCCGTTCCGGCCTGACGCGATGGGATGGCTTCCTGTCCCTGTCGGCGGGAACGCAATTCCTGTTCGAGGAGCAGTTCAGGCTGCATGTCTTCGGCGGCGAGTATGCGTTTCCCGCGCCCGATCAGCTGGCGCTGGCGACGGCGGCCGCCGAGATCGTGCTGCCCATTCTGCTCATCGTCGGCCTCGGAACGCGCCTTGCCGCGCTCGGCCTATTGGTCATGACCGGCGTGATCCAGTTGGTGTTCCCCGATGGCTGGGCCAATTTCCACCTGTATTGGGCCGCTTTGGCCCTAAGCATCATCGCGATTGGTCCCGGTGTCGTCTCCATCGACCACTGGATCGCCAAGGGTGACGTCCGATTGGATTCGCCAGAGGCGGCGCGATGATGCGCCGTGGCCTCCATATCGGGCCCCGGAGCGATGGCGCACGCGCATGCCCCATCTCGCGGAGGTGTCGAGATGGAGCATGACCGGCGGCGGCGCCTGACGCTGGTGGCCACGGAGGGCGAAGCGACCGGAGAGGACGCCAAGAGCGCGTCGCGGTCACCGGAGGCCGCGGCCTCCCGCGATCTCGACTGGTCGATTCTCATGGCGCGGGCGCAGGACGGCGATAATGTCGCCTATCTTCGCCTCCTTCAGGAGATCGCGCCCTATCTCAGGTCACTGGTCAGGCGATGGCACAAGGACCCTTGGGATATCGAAGATACCGTGCAGGACATCTTGCTGACCCTTCATACGATCCGGCACACCTACGATCCCGCACGTCCGTTCGGTCCCTGGCTGGTCGGCATCGCCAATCGCCGTGCCATTGACCGCCTGCGTCGGCGAGGCCGGCAGGTGTTGCGCGAGGCCCCGCTCACCGTCGAACATGAGGCAACCATCGTCGCGTCCGACAGCCGCGATGACGCGCTCGACAAGGATGGGCTGACGGAGGCTCTCGGTGGCCTTCCCCCGATCCAGCGAACCGCCATCGATCTGCTCAAGCTCAGGGAAATGTCCCTGAAGGAAGCCTCCGAGGCGACGGGACTGTCGATCGCGTCGCTGAAAATGGCGACCCATCGGGCGCTACGGAATTTGCGGTCCCTGCTTTCGGACCGGAGGGATTGGTGATGGACACGTCCGATCTGATCCGCTCGCTCGCCACCAACGCACCCGCGGTGAAACGCCTTCGCCCGCCGCTGGTTCGCGCTCTGGGCTGGCTCCTGCTCGCTGCTGTGATCATGGGGCTGATGACGATCAGCCATGGCGTGCGGCCGCAATTTGCCGAGCGCATGCAAGATGCCGTGTTCGCCATCAACATGATCTCGTCGCTCCTGACCGGCATCCTGGCGACCATCGCCACCTTCTTCGTGAGCCTGCCTGACCGGTCGCGCGGATGGCTTCTCCTACCGGCACCGCCGCTTATCGTCTGGCTGTCGACCATCGGCTACCAGTGCTTCGCCGGCTGGGTGCCGGTGCCGCCGGGCGCTATCACGGTCGAAGCCGCTTCCGGCTGCCTCGCCACGCTGGTCCTGACCAGCCTGCCACTTTCGCTGCTGATGCTGGCGATGTTGCGCTATGCGGCGGCGCTGCGGCCGACATCGGTCATCCTGATGGGGAGTCTCGCCGTCTCGGCCATCACCGCGACCGCTCTTTCGATGTTCCACCCACTCGATGCGACCGCGATGGTCCTGGGATGGAACCTCGGCACGGCGGTTCTCTTCCTGGGAGGTGCGGCGATCTTCAGCCGAAAGATGTCGCAGGCGGGAGGTGTGAGGGACGATGGAGCGCCTCGATAGGCACCAGTGGACTAACCCGCTGCCGCGGTACCCGCCCTGCATGACGGGTGTCGGTTTTTTCCATGTGGCGGCCGGCATAGGCGGGCGGATGATCACGGGGTTTCTCACCCTAGAAGAGGGCCTCCACGTCGCGCAGGACGTCTAGGAGAGCTCGACGGGCGTGAAGTCCGGGATAGGCGCTTGGTCAGGGGAGCGGCGATCGTCCTGAGAAGCCAGTCAGCCTTCTGCAGGGTGGCGTCTGCCCGACCTTCCTTGGTGCTTCTCTCGATCTGCTCGTCGGCGCCGGCGCCGAAGGTGTTCTCGGATGCTGCCGGCGGCTACCTTCTCCGCCTTCTTGTTGGCTCCGGGATCGACCCCTGAGGCCAACGACCTCTTGGCGTCGTCACGAAGGCGCCGCGCTTCGGAGAGCGCCACAATCGGATGGGGGCCATGGGAGAGCTTCTTATGCTTTCCCGCGAACCGATACGCCTGATTCCACAATCGGGCGCCGTTGGGCTTCACCAGGAGATAGAGCCACCGCCAGCGGAGAGCTTGTATTCGCTCTCTCGCCCCTTCGCGGCTCGGCACGCCGTATCCGATAAGTCCACGATCGCCGTCCCCACTGCCACCTGAGGCCAGCAAACACAGGCCCGGAGCCAACATCAAGGCCAACAGAATCGTGAGATGCGGCGATATCGGATGAGGCGAATTGCGTGCCTGCGAGATTGCGCGGGCGGATTTGCCAGCGATTTCGATCGCTCATGACGCTGGATGAGAGTGACTGAAATCACCTGAGAAGAAGGTGATGGCTCCCTGAGCAGGACTCGAACCTGCGACCATTCGATTAACAGTCGAACGCTCTACCAACTGAGCTATCAGGGAAAGGAGGCGACCACGTCGCCGTCACTTCATGGGCGCCCCTATAGCAACGCCGGATGCGTTTGTGAAGTCGCATCCGGCATGCATGTGGATATCTTCAGGCGCTGAGGCGCTCGTCCTGGCCGTTAAACTGCAACTGGTGAAAGCCGAAATAGCGGCCGCGGCGGGCGATCAACTCATCGTGCCGGCCGCTTTCCACCACGCGCCCGTCCTCGATGACGCAGATGCGGTCGGCGTTGACGACGGTCTGCAGGCGATGGGCGATCACCAGCGTCGTGCGGTGCATCTGCAGCGAGCGCAGCGCCTTCTGCACCTCGGCTTCGGATTCCGAATCGAGCGCGGCGGTGGCTTCGTCCAGCAGCAGGATAGGCGCGTTCTTGAGGAAGGCGCGGGCGATGGCGATGCGCTGGCGCTGACCGCCCGAAAGCTGCGCGCCGTGCTCGCCCACCGCCGTGTCGTAGCCGTTGGCGAAGCCGGAGATGAAGTCGTGCGCATGCGCGGCGCGCGCGGCCTCCACGACCTCCTCCTGGGTGGCGTCGAGCCGGCCGGCGAGGATGTTGTCGTAGACGGTGCCCGCGAACAGGAACACGTCCTGGCTCACGAAGGCCACCTGGTCGCGCACCGAGCGGCGGGTGACGTGCTCGAGCTTCTGCCCGTCGACGGCGATGGTGCCCGAGGTGATGTCGTAGAAGCGCTCGATGAGGTTCATCACCGTGCTCTTGCCGCCGCCCGACAGGCCGACCAGCGCCGTGGTCTTGCCGGCCTCGGCGACGAAGCTGAGGCCCTTCAGCACCGGCTCCTCCGGGCGGTAGCCGAAGAAGACGTCGTCGAACTCGATGCGGCCGCCATTCGGCGCCAGCTTCAACTCCGGCGTGCCGGGGGGATCCTGCTCCGTCGGCTTGAGGTCGAGAATCTGGAACAGCATGCGCGCCGCCAGCAGGTGCCCCGTGAGGTCGATGTTCAGCCGGGCGAGCCGCTTGGCCGGCTCGTAGCTGAGCAGCAGCGCGGTGATCACCGAGAAGAACTCGCCGGGGGTGCGCCCGCCATGCAGCACGCTGTAGCCGGCATACATGATGACGAGGCCGACGGCGACGCCGCCCAGCGCCTCCATGAGCGGGCCGGACTGGGACTGGGCACGCACCATGCGGTTCGACGCCTTCTCCAGCGCGTCGATGCGGTCGTTCAGCCGGAACTGGACGTTCGGCTCCAGATTGAAGGACTTGATGGTGCGGATGCCCTGGAAGGCCTCCAGCGACTGCCCCATGATCTGGATCGCCGAGTGGAACTCGCGGGTGAAGATCTTCTGCACCTTGCGGATCAAGCTACGCACACCGCCGACCGCGATCGGCATGACGATCAGCCCGATCACCGCCATGAACGGGTCCTGGATGATCATCACCGCGGTGAGGCCGATCACCGAGAGCAGGTCGCGGCCGAGGCTGGTGATGATGAGGTTCAGCACGTTGCGCGCGCCCTCGGCGCCGGCGTTGAACCGCATCATCAGTTCGGCGGTCTGGGTCTGAGCGAAGAAGCGCAGATCCTGAGACAGCAGGCGGTCGAGCACGCGCTTCTGGTTGTCGGCGACGATGCGGTTGCCGACGCGCGCCAGCGTCACCGCCTGCCCGTAGGTCGCGAAGCCCTTGATAACGCTCAGCGCCAGCACGATTCCGGACATGATCCAGACGGCGGCGGAATTCTGCTGGACGAAGATCTTGTTGATCACGTCGCCCATGATGTAGGCGAGGCCGGAGGTCGTGCCGGCCATGATACCCATGAACAGGAAGGAGAGAGCATAGCCCTTCCAGTGGCGCCGGCCATCGCTCATGAACAGTCGCTTGACCGTGTCCCGGGTGTCCGGGCTGATCATGTTGCGAAACGCATTGGCCAGTTTCGTCGGCACCATCAAGCAGTTCCTTTAAAGCGGGCGACCGGCGTGAAACGCGCATAGCCCCGCACGCTGTCCGCGGGGGCGGCTTCAGCGACGAGGTTTCATCAACGACGATCAACCAGCATTGTCAAACGATCGAGCTTCGCGGGCCTTCCACCCGCTACTCCCTGTTGTGGGCGCAACACGCGCCGCCGGTGCCTTTCGGCGTCTCGGCGGCGCGTGCGCTATTGGAGGCCACGGAGGGAATCGAACCCCCGTACGCGGATTTGCAGTCCGCTGCGTAACCACTCCGCCACGTGGCCGCAGACGGCGAAGCGCGCTCCGAAGAGGCGTTCGCCTTGCAGCCGAGGCGCCTCATAACAGAGCCGCTCGCGGACGGCAACGGAGGATGGCCGCTCGTCCCCGGCGCTGTGCAGTGCGGTGGACGATGGGAACGATCCTGCCGGCGTGGCGGGCGGGGCCGATGCGGTGCGGTGAGGTGTATGATGGGAGCAACCTCGCCAACCGGTGGACGATCGGGCGGAGGAGGGGCCGAGGGCGGTCTCTTTTGGCGTCGTGTAATGGAGCGCGCGGGCGCGAGTTCCACCTATGAACCCTTGTCTTGAGACGCCTCGCCTTAAGAACGCTTGCCAAGCCGGCGTGCGTCGCACTACTCATGACTGGCCGCGCGAGGGCGGGAAACAGGGTGGGGAGCCTTGCCCGCAGGAACCTCGGCGGCGTTTCCGGGGAACGTAGTCGGGATTGCGCCAGAATGATCGATTTCGCTGAGATGCGCCGTGCCATGGTCGATGCGCAGGTACGGGCAAATGACGTGACCGATCTCAAGATCGTCGCCGCCATGATGGAGACGCCGCGCGAGCGCTTCGTTCCCGCCGCGCTGCGCAACTTCGCCTATATCGACGACGATCTGCTGGTGAAGGAGGGCGCGCCCTCCCGCTATCTCATGGAGCCGATGGTGCTCGCCAAGCTGCTGCAGGCGGCCGAGATCGGCGAGGGCGACCTGGTGCTCGATGTCGGCGCCGCCACCGGCTACTCCACCGCGGTGCTGGCCAAGCTCGCCGGCCAGGTGGTCTCGCTGGAAGAGGATGCCGAGCTGGCCGACCAGGGGGCCGGCGTGCTCACCGAACTCGGCCTGCTGAACGCCGCCTATGTAAAGGGAACGCTGACCGCCGGCTGGCCGGCCGAGGCGCCCTATGACGCGATTCTGCTGAACGGTTCGGTCGACGAGGCGCCCAAGGCGCTGCTCTCCCAGCTGAAGCCGGGTGGCCGACTCGTTGCGGTGATCGGGCGGGGGCGCGCCGGCCGCGCCACGGTGTTCACCAACACCCCCGGCGGTATCGGCTCACGTATCGTCTTCGATGCCGCCGTGCCCACGTTGCCGGGTTTCGAGGCGGCGCCGGCCTTTGTATTCTAAGCCTTTGCGCGGGGCTGTGGCTGATCTGCCGCGGCCCCCGGCAAAATGGTTCCAGCCCGTTACTCCCGGTTCACAGCTCCTCTTCCTCCTCTTATTCTGACAGTCCGTCATACATAGATGAGAATCAGCCGATGGTAGCTGGTTCCGTTCTAGTCGCGCGTTGTGCAGGGGTTTGAGCATGTGGCTTGATGCTACCGGGGGCAGGCTGGTCGCGTCCGCGATCGCCGTTTTCGTCATTGGAACGTCGCTTCCGGCCGCAGCTCAGACGCTCGATCAGGCTCTGGTCTCGGCCTATAGCGGCAACCCGACGTTGAATTCACAGCGTGCCGCCACCCGCGCCACCGACGAATATGTGCCGATCGCGCTGGGCGGCTATCGCCCGCAGGTGTTCGGCAGCGCCAGCATCGGCGCCCAATGGTCGGAGACGCGCGTTTCCTCGGGCAGCGCCGCCGCGCTCCTGAACAACGGCAACACGATCAGCAACAGCCGGCTGTTTCCCTCGGGATTCGGCATCACCATCAGCCAGACCATCTATGATGGGCTGCGCACCGCGAATTCGGTGCGTGGCGCCGAATCGCAGGTGAGGGGCCAGCGCGAATTGCTGCGCAACACCGAGCAGCTGGTGCTGCTCGACGGCGTGACCGCCTATATGAACGTGCTGCAGAACTCGGCGCTGGTGGAGCTGCAGAAGCAGAACCTGGCGGCACTGCAGGAAGAACTGCGTGCGGCGCGCGACCGCTTCGCCGTCGGCGAGATCACCCGCACCGACGTCGCCCAGGCCGAGGCCTCCGTCGCCAACGCCCAGAGTCTGCTGTCGCAGGCGCAGTCCAACTTGACCACCTCGCAGGCGGTGTTCTTCCAGGTGACGGGGCTGAAGGCGGTCAAGCTGTCGCCGGGCCGGCCGATCGACCCGATGCTGCCGAAGAATGTCGACGCCGCGATCCAGCTGGGCCTCGGCCATCATCCGGCGGTGAAGGCGGCCGAATTCGCGGTCGACGCCTCGATGTCGAACGTGAAGGTGGCCGAATCGGCGCTGTCGCCGCAGCTGACCCTGAACGGCGCGGCGGCCTCCAACTACAACTCGTCCTCGACCGCCGAGCGGGCCACCAGCGCCGCCGCGACGCTGAACCTCTCGGTGCCGATCTACCAGGGCGGCGGCGAGTTCGCGACCATCCGGCAGAGCAAGGAACTGCTCAGCCAGTCGCGCATCGAGGTCGACGTGAACCGCGACCAGGTGCGGGCGAATGTCGTGCAGTACTGGGGCGCGCTGGTGGCGTCGAAGGACGCCATCGAATCGGCGCAGGCCTCGGTCGCCGCCAACGAGATCGCGCTGCGCGGCGTGCGCGAGGAGTGGCGCGTCGGCCAGCGCACCACGCTCGACGTGCTGAACGCGCAGACGGCGCTGTTCAACGCCCGCGCCAGCCTGGTCATCGCCCAGCGCGACCGGGTGGTCGCCTCCTATGCGGTGCTGTCGGCGATCGGCGACCTCAACTCCGCCAAGCTGCGGCTGAAGGTGGCCACCTACAACCCGAAGATCCATTACGACCAGGTGCGCGATGCCTGGATCGGCGTGCGCACCCCCGGCGGGCAGTGACGCCGGCGCCGTTCCGGCGTCCTGCAATCGACGATGGAAATGCCCGGCCTCGTGCCGGGCATTTTCGTTTGGCGGGCGGCGACGGGGACGGCGGGCCGAGCCGGGAAGGTGGGGCCGGGTGAGGAAGGGCGGGACGGCGGGACCGGGCAAAGTGGGCTCGACAAGGCGGGCCGGGCCGGGAAGAGCGGAACGGGGCAAGGCGGGGCCTCATCTCCGGTGCCATCGGCGGCGGAGTCCAACTCCACCGCGCCGCGCCCGAAGCTCGCCGCCGGCAACCCGACGCGCCGCCACCATCGAGATCGCGAGGGGCTGGAGCAGGGTTCGCGCCGGGCGCGCCGAAGGGCCGCCCGCGGGGAAGCGAGGGCGCGGTGGGGGGAGCCGGGAAGGTGGGCCGGGTGAGGAAGGGCGGGACGGCGGGACTGGGCAAAGTGACCCGACAAGGCGGGCCGGGCCGGCCGGGCCGGGAAGAGCGGAACGGGGCAAGGCGGTGCCTCATCTCCGGTGCCGTCGGCGGCGGCGGAGTCCAACTCCACCGCGCCGCGCCCGAAGCTCGCCGCCGGCAACCCGACGCGCCGCCACCATCGAGATCGCGAGGGGCTGGAGCAGGGCTCGCGCCGGGCGCGCCGAAGGGCCGCCCGCGGGGAAGCGAGGGCGCGGTGGGGGGAGCCGGGAAGGTGGGCCGGGTGAGGAAGGGCGGGACGGCGGGACTGGGCAAAGTGACCCGACAAGGCGGGCCGGGCCGGCCGGGCCGGGAAGAGCGGAACGGGGCAAGGCGGTGCCTCATCTCCGGTGCCGTCGGCGGCGGCGGAGCCCAACTCCACCGCGCCGCGCCAGAAGCTCGCCGCCGGCAACCCGACGCGCCACCACCATCGAGATCGCGAGGGGCCGGAGCGGGGCTCGCGCCGGGCGCGCCGGAGGGCCGCCCGTGGGGGAGGCGAGGCGGCTCGGCAAGGCGGCGGCGGGAAAGCGGCGGGCGGTAAAGCGGGGCGCAGAGGACGCGGCAGGGAGGGACGGATGACGTTCCGGGGCGCCGCTTCCGAGGCGCATCGCAGCTTCGAGCCGCAGATGGCGCCCCGGGGGCGGCGTTCCAGGTTGATGGTTCGGGCGCGGCGGTTCGGGGCGGCACTCCGGGGGCGCCGTCGTCGCCGTATGCGGGCGGCGGACGTCGAGCCACATGGGGGTGTCGTTGCCAAGGGCGGCGGAAGGAGGCCGCGCCGCCGGCCTTGACCTTCCCCCGCGGAGCGCCGGAAAGTGGCCGCATCACTCGATTCCACGGCCGATTCCATGGCGATGCCCGCATCATGATGTCCGTTCGCGCCCGGATGGCCGCTGCCGCCGTCGCCGCGCTGCTGGTCGGCTCGCCGGCGCGGGCGGCCGAATCCGCGACCGGGCCGACCGCCGGTGCCGGCATGGGAACCTCCATGCCGGCGCCGGCCGAGCCGGGCGTCACGGTGCGGGGCGTCCGGGACGGCGCGGCTTTGCGGGTTCAGGTCGTCGAGGACCTCGCCGATGCCGAGCGGGCCGAGCGCGCCGACGAGGAGAGTCGCCGACGCGAGGCGAGCGACCTTGCCGCCCAGCAGTCGATGGCGGACTCGACCCGGCAACTGGTCGATATCAGCTGGTGGCAGGGGGCCTTCGCGCTGGCCGGGGCGGTGCTGTCGCTGGTCGGCACGGTGGCGGTGGTGGTGGCGCTGTGGCTCAGCCGGGAGGCGAACCGGGCGGCCATGCGCGCGGTCGAGCTCAGCGAGAAGGTGGCCCGGACGGAGCTGCGCGCCTATCTCGTCTTCGAGGATGTGGTTGTCGATCAGCGGCCCTCGAGGCCGATGGGCGTAAGTTTTTTGTTCCGGAACTGCGGGAGTACGCCGGCATTTATTGAGTACTACAAGTTTAATGCGATTTTTAGGGAGGGATCTGGATGGGTTAAAATGAATTGGACCCAGAAAAAGGTCTCGACAGTCATCGGGGCAGGCCAGATACTTGATATAGTTTTTGAGCTTCCGGCTGTTGGTGTCGATATGGGCAGTGGATTCGTCACTTACGAGGATATTAAGGTCTTTATCGGTTTGGATATCGACTACCGCACCATATTTCCCGACTTAAAGGGTCGCGCGGAGGTCGTGCTAGTGAGAGAGAGGGCGGCTACCGACTTCTCCTTCGGGGTGGCGGGGGAAGAAGACCAGAACTATTTTCGCGAGCGGATTTCCCGACCGGGTGCGTGGCGGGATCGCGCCTGACCGGAGGTCCCGTGCGCGGTCGCGGGTGGCGCCTTGCCGCCGGTGGCCGGCAGGAATGAGCGCGAGATGCCGCTGGGGACGGGGGCGGTTTCGGCCAGTCATCCACAAGCCGGCGGCGGCTTGTTGGCGCGACATTGGCGCTAGTGGCATGTTTACAAAGTATTAAGGTATGATTCGTCGGATCAGCAGATCCGCTGATCGTGTGAGTACGCGTTTCAAGGATCGGATGCAGCGCATGTCGGTAAGTGCGAGGGCGAACGAGCCGTCGATGGATGAGATCCTCGCCTCGATCAGGCGGATCATCTCCGACGACGTGACGGGCGAGAGCGAGGCGGCGCGGGCCGTCAGCCTCGTCGAGGTGGTGGAAGCCCCGGAAGACGAGGGCGCGCCGGACGTCGCCCTCACGCCGCAGCCGGTTCCCGACGAGGCGGTGCCAGTTGCCGTGGAGCCGCAGGAGACCGTGGCTCCCCTCGATCCCGCCGCCCCGCGCGCCGCCGCGCCGCCGCTCCCGCGCGAGGCCGAGCCGGCCGCCGCGCCCGCGCCGCTCCCGGCACGGGCCGAGCCTTCCAGCAGCGTCGAGCGCGCCGTGCATGCGGAACTCGATGGCCTGGCTGGAAGTTTGCATGCGCAGGTCATGGCCGCCGTGACCCGATCCGTCGAATCCCTCGCCCCCAAAGCCTTCCCGGAGACTGCCGATATGCAGGTGCAAGCCAAGCCCGCCGTGGTTTCGTCGCGTCTCAATTCCACGCTCGCCGAGCGCCGCACCGCCGAGGACACGCCGTTCGTCGAGACCGCGCGTGCGGAGCCGCGCTCGCTGATGGCCCGCGCGGCGCTCGCCGAGGCCGACAGCCGGCCGAACCGCCTGGTGTCCGGCGCCGCCGGCGAATCGGTGGCGAGCTCCTTCGGCGCGCTGTCCCGCACCGTCGCTTCCAACACCCGCTCGATGGAAGACGTGGTCACCGATGCGCTGCGGCCGATGCTGCGCAGCTGGCTGGACGAGAACCTGCCGGAGCTGGTGGAGCGGCTGGTGCGCGCCGAGATCGAGCGCGTGGCGCGTCACGGCCAGTGAGGCCGGCGGGCACGGGCTTCCCGGTCCGTCCGGGTGCCCGGCGCGGTCCTGCGTTCGTCGGGTCCGGCCTCCCGGTCATCCGGGTTTCCGGCGGCTCGGATCGATGGCCCGGGATCGCCCGGTGTCGCGGCCCTGCGTCACCCTGCCTTGCCGCCGGGGCGGCACGGTGAAGTCGCCGGAATCTCTCGCGGGAATTTCCGGGAGCTTCCGGTCGTCTGCCCGATAACCAGCTGAATATTGACTTAGGGCGCCCGCTCCGCTTTCTGTCGCACCGTTTCCCGTGGTGCCCCGGAGCCGACATGCTCGACAACAGGTTCGATCCCGCCGCCGTCGAAGGCCGCATCTACCAGGCATGGCTCGACGCCGATGCCTTCAAGGCCGGCCGTCCCGAGCGGGTAGGGGCCGAGCCCTACTGCATCGTCATCCCGCCGCCTAACGTCACCGGCTCGCTCCATATGGGGCATGCGCTCAACAACACGCTGCAGGACGTGCTCTGCCGCTTCGAGCGCATGCGCGGCAAGGACGTGCTGTGGCAGGTCGGTACCGACCATGCCGGCATCGCCACCCAGATGGTGGTCGAGCGCCAGCTCGCCGAGCGCCAGCAGCCCGGCCGCCGCGACATGGGCCGCGCGGCCTTCGTCGAGCGCGTCTGGGCGTGGAAGGAAGAATCCGGCGGCACCATCATCAACCAGCTGAAGCGCCTCGGCGCCTCCTGCGACTGGTCGCGCGAGCGCTTCACCATGGATGAGGGGCTGTCGCGCGCGGTCCTGAAGGTGTTCGTGCGGCTCTACAAGCAGGGGCTGATCTACAAGGACAAGCGGCTGGTCAACTGGGACCCGAAGTTCCAGTCGGCGATCTCCGACCTCGAGGTGGTTCAGGTCGAGGTGAAGGGCCATCTCTGGCACTTCCGCTATCCGCTCGCCGGCGGCGTGACCTATGAGCACCCGATCGCCTTCGACGAGGCGGGCAAGGCGACCGAGTACGAGACGCGCGACTACATCGTCGTCGCGACGACCCGGCCGGAGACCATGCTCGGCGACACCGCGGTGGCGGTGCATCCCGAGGACACCCGCTATCTCGGCCTCGTCGCCGCCGGCGCCAAGGTGCGGCTGCCGCTGGTCGGCCGTCTCATTCCCATCGTCGCCGACACCTATTCCGACCCGACCAAGGGCACCGGCGCGGTGAAGATCACCCCGGCACACGACTTCAACGACTTCGAGGTCGGCAAGCGGGCAGGCGTGCCGATGATCAACGTGCTCGACGCCGAGGCGCGGCTCGTCCTGTCGGGCAATGCCGAGTTCCTGGAAGGGGCCGCCGACGGCGCCGACCTTGAGGCGGTGCTGGCGCTGCACGGCCAGAGCCGCGAGGCGGCGCGCAAGGCCATCGTCGCCCTGATGGAGGAGCGCGGGTTGCTCGACAAGATCGAGCCGCACGGCCACATGGTGCCGCATGGCGACCGCTCCAACGTCGTCATCGAGCCCTGGCTCACCGACCAGTGGTATGTCGACGCCCACACGCTGGCTCAGCCGGCGCTGAAGGCGGTGCGCGACGGGCGCACCAGCTTCATCCCGAAGAACTGGGAGAAGACCTATTTCGAGTGGCTGGAGAACATCCAGCCCTGGTGCATCTCGCGCCAGCTGTGGTGGGGCCACCAGATCCCGGCCTGGTACGGGCCGGATGGCACCGTCTTCGTCGAGGAGACCGAGGAGGCGGCTCTCGCGAGCGCGCTCGCCCATTGCGTGCAGGCCGGCATCATTACCGATGCCGAGGCGCAGGACTACGCCAAGCACCCGGACAAGGCCGGCGCGCTGATCACCCGCGACGAGGACGTGCTCGACACCTGGTTCTCCTCGGCGCTGTGGCCGTTCTCGACGCTGGGCTGGCCGGACCAGACCCGCGAAGTGGAGCGCTTCTACCCGACCACGGTGCTGATCACCGGCTTCGACATCATCTTCTTCTGGGTCGCCCGGATGATGATGATGGGCATTCACTTCATGGACGGCGAGATCCCGTTCAAGGACGTCTACATCCACGCCCTCGTCCGCGACGAGAAGGGCGCCAAGATGTCGAAGTCCAAGGGCAACGTCATCGACCCCCTGTCGCTGATCGAGGAATATGGCGCCGACGCGCTGCGCTTCACCCTCGCCGCGATGGCCGCGCAGGGACGCGACATCAAGCTGGCGACCTCACGCGTCGAGGGCTACCGCAACTTCGCGACCAAGCTGTGGAACGCCGCCCGCTTCGCCGAGATGAACGGCTGCACGCGGGTGCCGACCTACGACCCGAAGAAGGTGGAACTGGCGGTGAACCGCTGGATCCTCAGCGAGCTGCAGGGCGCCAACGAGGAGATCACCGCCGCCATCGAGGCCTACCGCTTCAACGACGCGGCCGGCGCGGCCTACCGCTTCGTGTGGAACATCTTCTGCGACTGGTATCTCGAACTCGCCAAGCCGGTGTTCATGAACGCCGAGAACCCCTGGCAGGCGGAGACGCGGGCGACCACCGCCTTCGTGCTCGACGAGATCCTCAAGCTGCTGCACCCCTTCATGCCATTCCTCACCGAGGAGCTGTGGAAGCTCACCGCCGGCGAGGGCGGGCGGCGCCCGGCCATGCTGGCGCTGACCCAATGGCCGAAGCTGGCCGGCCTGAAGGCGCCGGCGGCGGCCGAGGAGATCGGCTGGCTGATCGACCTGGTGACCGAGATCCGCTCGGTGCGTGCCGAGATGAACGTGCCGGCCGGGGCGCAGATCCCGCTGGTGCTGGTCGAGGCTTCCAGCCTGACCCAGACCCGCACCGAGGTGTGGATGGACGCGCTGACCCGTCTCGCGCGGCTTTCCGAGGTGAGCTTCGCCGACGCGGCGCCGGCCGGCGCGGTGCAGGTGGTGGTGCAGGGCGAGACGGCGGCGCTGCCGCTTGCCGGCATCATCGACATGGAGGCCGAAGTGGCGCGGCTCGGCAAGGAAATGGGCAAGACGCAGGACGAGCTCGACAAGATCGAGAAGAAGCTCGGCAACCCCGACTTCATCGCCCGCGCCAAGGAAGAGGTGATCGAGGAGCAGCGCGAGCGCCGCGACGCCGCCCAGGCCCGCGCCGCCAAGATCCGCGACGCGCTCGGCCGGCTCGGCCGGATGGGCTGACGCGCTGGCGGGCGGTGCCCGCCGGGTGTGGCGGTGAAGGCCGTGACCGGCGAGTGAGGCGAGGGCGGCGCAATCCGCCGGCGTCTCCGCTTGCCGGCCGCTTCGCGAGCCGGCGGGCGAGGGGCGTCGGGTTGGGGTGCTGCGAGGATCCGGCCCGATCCCTCCCGCCAAGACCGAGCGCATCCGGTTCCGGCCTCTCGCATGCCGAACGGCGGCAATAGCCGGGTTCGGCGCCGGGGAGGGCGCGCGCCCGTGCCGGACGCGCCGCGGCCGAGGGGCGCGTTGTCGGCGCCCTGCGGTCGGGCCGGGGCGCACGAAGAACGTCGCCTGGCAGGATCTCGACCTAGCAGCACCTTGATCCGGCAGCACCTTGGTCTGGCAGGAGGACGCGTGTCGTCCCGAAGAGCGGCGGCGGCGCTTCCCATGCCGCCAGGGGACGTCCGGCTGGACGCGGCTGTTTCCACGAGGTGCGGGAGTGCCGCGCAGGTGGCCTTGCCGGGCGACCGACCGGCGCGTCGGCGGCGGGCGTCGGGGGAGGCAGGCCGGGGGCGGGGCTCGGCGTCATCGAGCCGTCATGCAAGCAGGTTCTAGAGGCCGGACAGGCCGGTGGAACGATCCTCCGGTGCCGAATGCGCGACGGAGACAGGGGATGGCGGCCGTCGTCCCCGCGGAGCGATGGAGACCCTGATGCCGTTCATCGCCTCGTTCCAGGCCGCCGACTTCGCCAGCACGCTGATCAGCCTCGTCGTCGCCTTCGCGATGGGCACGCTGATCGGCGCCGAGCGGCAATACCGCCAGCGCATCGCCGGGCTGCGCACCAATGTGCTGGTGGCCATCGGCGCCTGCCAGTTCGTCGACATGGCCATGCATCTCGACGGCGCCGGCGGCGCGGTGCGGGTGATCGCCTATGTGGTGTCGGGAATCGGCTTCCTCGGCGCCGGCGTCATCATGAAGGACGGCCCGCATGTCAGCGGGCTCAACACCGCCGCGACGCTGTGGTGCTCGGCGGCGGTCGGCGCCTGCGCGGGCGCCGACCTCATCGCCCAGTCGGTGGCGCTCACCGTGTTCGTGCTCGCCGGCAACACGCTGCTGCGCCCGCTGGTGCGCCGGCTGGAGCGGCTGCCACAGGGCGAGGAGGTCGAGGGCAGCTACGAGGTCATCGTGCTCGGCCCGCTGGTCGAGGCGACGGCGGTGCAGGCGCGGCTGACCGAGATGCTCGACGCCGCCGCCTATCCCGCCGCCGACATCGAGGCGGCGGAGCGGCCCAACGCGATGGTGGAGATCACCGCACGGCTGGTCTCGACGACCGCCCGCAAGGACGAACTCGACGCGCTGGTGACGCAGCTGCGCGGTCTGCCCGACATCTCCTCGGCGCACTGGTTCCGCAGCGCCGGCGAGTGAGGCGGGCCCGGCCGCCATTGGCCGGGGAATGAGGCCGACTCAGCCGCCGTGGGCCGGGGGCGACAGTGGCGGGGCGACGGGTGCGTCGACCGGCGGCAGGTACTTGTCGAGCTCGGCGCGCAGCCGCTCGATGACGTCGGCGGCCTCGGACAGCTCGTCCTCGATCTTGTCGCGGGGGAAGCCGTCGAGATTCGTCGCCATCGCCCGCAGTCGTTCCACGATGTTGCCGCTCGACATGTCTGATCCCCATTTCGTTCCGGGCACCGTCATGGCGCCATTATACGCCTCTCTCCCTTCCGCATCGCTGGTGACAGGCTGATGACGGGCGATTTTCGGGCGACGCGGCGTCCCCGGTTTCCGGCGGCGGCCTTCACCCGGACACCGGCGGCGGATGGCAGGAAAGCCTTAAGCCTAAGCACAGCCGGGGCGGCGGCGAGGGCGTTTGATGCTACCGCCGGTCGTGACAGATGTGCAACAGTGTCACGCATTCGCAACCATAAGCGGAACCGGGACCCGCGACGCCGCGAAGCCGCCACAAACCGGCACGAAATCCGACCCGAAGACAGTGGATAGTCGTGCCTAGGATGCGGGATCACAGAATTCCGCTTCTGCCGGGAAAGTACTTCGAAAATGGACGTCAAGACGCTCATCGATAAAAGGAATCTGCCCAGCCGTCACGTGACGGAAGGGCCGGCGCGCGCGCCGCACCGTTCCTACCTCTACGCGATGGGCCTCACCCGCGAGCAGATTCACCAGCCGCTGGTGGGCGTGGCGTCGTGCTGGAACGAGGCGGCTCCCTGCAACATCTCGCTGATGCGCCAGGCGCAGGCGGTGAAGAAGGGCGTCGCGAGCGCCGCCGGCACCCCGCGCGAATTCTGCACCATCACCGTCACCGACGGCATCGCCATGGGCCATGACGGCATGAAGGCGTCGCTGGCCTCGCGCGAGGTGATCGCCGACTCGGTCGAGCTCACCATTCGCGGCCATGCCTATGACGCCCTCGTCGGCCTCGCCGGCTGCGACAAGTCGCTGCCCGGCATGATGATGGCGATGGTGCGGCTGAACGTGCCGTCGATCTTCATCTATGGCGGCTCGATCCTGCCCGGCTCGTTCCGCGGCCAGCCGGTGACCGTGCAGGACATGTTCGAGGCGGTCGGCAAGCATTCGGTCGGGCTGATGTCCGACGAGGACCTCGACGAGATCGAGCAGGTGGCCTGCCCCTCGGCCGGGGCCTGCGGCGCCCAGTTCACCGCCAACACCATGGCGACCGTCTCCGAGGCGATCGGCCTCGCGCTGCCCTATTCGGCCGGCGCGCCGGCGCCCTACGAGATCCGCGACAAGTTCTGCATGGCCGCCGGCGAGCAGGTGATGGAGCTCATCGCCCGCAATATCCGCCCGCGCGACATCGTCACCCGCAAGGCCCTGGAGAACGCCGCGACCGTGGTGGCGGCCTCGGGCGGCTCGACCAATGCCGGCCTGCATCTGCCGGCCATCGCGCATGAATGCGGCATCAAGTTCGACCTGTTCGACGTCGCCGAGATCTTCAAGCGCACCCCCTATATCGCCGACCTGAAGCCGGGCGGGCGCTATGTCGCCAAGGACATGTTCGAGGTCGGCGGCATCCCGCTGCTGATGAAGACGCTGCTCGACCATGGCTACCTGCATGGCGACTGCCTGACCGTGACCGGCCGGACCATCGCCGAGAACCTCGCCTCGGTGAAATGGAACCCGCACCAGGACGTGGTGCGCCCGGCCAACGACCCGATCACCGTCACCGGCGGCGTGGTCGGCCTGTCCGGCAACCTCGCCGAGGACGGCGCCATCGTGAAGGTGGCGGGCATGAAGAACCTGAAGTTCACCGGCCCCGCCCGCTGCTTCGACGGCGAGGAAGCCTGCTTCGAGGCCGTCACCAAGCGCGCCTACAAGGACGGCGAGGTGCTGGTGATCCGCTATGAGGGCCCCAAGGGCGGTCCGGGCATGCGCGAGATGCTGTCGACCACCGCCGCCCTTTACGGGCAGGGCGCCGGCGACAAGGTGGCGCTGATCACCGATGGCCGCTTCTCCGGCGCTACGCGCGGCTTCTGCGTCGGCCATGTCGGGCCGGAGGCGGCTGTGGGCGGGCCGATCGGGCTGATCCGCGACGGCGACATCATCACCATCGACGCCGTCGAGGGACGGCTGGAGGTTGCTCTTTCGGACGAGGAGCTGGCCGCGCGTCGCGCGCAGTGGCAGCCGCGTCCGTCTTCCGTCGGCTCGGGGGCCATCTGGAAGTTCGCGCAGGCCGTGGGACCCGCCCGTCTGGGCGCGGTGACCCATCCCGGCGGCGCAGCCGAGACACAATGCTATGCGGATATTTGACCGTCTGGCCCTCATAGCCGTCGTCGCGACGGCACTGATGCCGCTATCGGCGGCGTTGTCGAGGGCCTATGCCTTCGACGGCAGCCCCGATTCCGGCAATGGAGCGGTGTCGGCCCCGCGTCCGCTCGACGAAGCCGTGCGCTTCGGCACCCAGGCGCTGCGCTCGGGCGAGACCGAGAAGGGCATCGATTCCCTGCGCTATGCCGCCGACCAGGGCCATGCCGGCGCCCAGTGGAAGCTCGGGCGCATGTATGCCGACGGCGAAGGCGTCGAGCGCAACGACATCAAGGCGTTCGAATACTTCACCCAGATCGCCAACATGCATGCGGACGACAACCCGTCGACGCCGCAGGCCCGTTTCGTCGCCGACGCCTTCGTGGCGCTGGGCAGCTACTATCTGGTCGGCATTCCCAACAGCAAGGTGCGGCGCGACCCCAACCGGGCGCGCGACATGTTCGCCTATGCGGCGTCGTATTTCGGCGACCCGGAGGCGCAGTACCACCTGGCGCGGCTGTATATCGACGGCGTCGGCGTCAACCGCGACCTGCGCTTCGCCGCCCGCTGGCTCGGCCTTGCCGCCCATAAGGGCCAGTACCAGGCGCAGGCGGCGCTGGGCGGGCTCTTGGTGAAGGGCGAGGACGGCATTCCCCGCCAGGCGGCGCGTGGCCTGATGTGGCTGACGATGGCGCGCGACGCGGCGGCCGGCCCGAACGACAAATGGGTGGTCGATCTCTATGACGACGCGTTCGCTGGCGCGACGTCGGATGAGCGCTCCATGGCGCTGGTCTATCTCGAGCAATACATGAAGGTCGAGAAGTAAGCGCCTCTTCTGACTTACAGTTCCGTTTCATTTTGTCGACTGACCGGCGGTATGCCGGGGCGCGAGCATCGCGAATCCGGCGGCCTTTTGCGACCCGAAAGGACGTCGTCGCGCCGAAGACGGCGCGCCGGGCCTGCCGGGTCCTTGGCGGCCGCATCGGCGCCGGGCGCCGGCCAGGGGGCGCCCCCGATCGCCCGAGGCGCGGGGTGGGACGCACATGCCGCTCTTCGACCTTTCGAACCACAGGCCGCCTTGGTGCCGCTCCGGACGCCCCCCCCTTGGGCCGTCTCCCGGCTGGACCGATGCCGCCCGCGCCCGGCTTGCGGACGCCTGCATCGCGTGGTGGGCGGGCCGCGCCGGTCGCGGCGGACGGCGCGGCGGTGGGTTCGCCGGCCGATCAGCCGTGAAGCTTCGCGCCCTTGGCGATCTTGTCGACGATCTTGCGTTCCGCGCGCAGGGCTATTCCAACCACCTTGGCGGTCGACGGGTCGAACATGGAAAAGGTCGCCCGGTTCGCTTCGTCGTGCCCGGTGGCGAACATCTCCTCGATGTAGAGCGAGGTGGTGACCTGGCGTTCCAGCGACCGCCTGTGGATGGTGCGAAGGGTCTCCTGATCCGCCGCCATGATCACCATCGGCTGGATCGAGAGCGGGTTGTAGACGTGGCCGGCGGCGTCACGGTACGCTTTGCCGATGATCTCGGGAAACTGAGCGGCGATGCCGCAACTCAGGAACGCCGTGACGTTCAGTTCCTGCCAGGCCGCGAGATCGTCTCGCAGCACAATCGTGACCTTGGTATCGAACATGGGGAAGGCATCCACGAGCTGTTTGATCGGAGGGGCATCCCTAGCGTCGAACCGTGAGCCGGGTCTTGAAGGTTCGTGCGGATTCGACGGCATCGTGCAGGCGCCCGCCACGCGGGGCATCGAGCGGATCGAGGCCCGCTTCCGGGGCAACGGCTATTCGCCTCACCGCCACGATACCTATGCGCTCGGCGTCACGCTATCGGGCGTGCAGACGTTCCGCTACCGAGGCGAGACGCGTTTCAGCCTGCCGGGCCAGATCATCGTCCTCCACCCCGACGAACTGCATGACGGGGCGGCTGGGACGGAGCTGGGCCTGCGCTACCGGATGCTCTATCTGCCGCCCGAGCGGGTGATCGAGGCGGCGGGCGGGCGTCGTCGCCTGCCTTTCGTGCCAAGCCCGGTCCTGCGGGACGATGAGCTTCGGCGGGGGCTTCTGGAGGCGCTGGGCGATCTGGAGGGCGAGCCCTCCGACCTCGCCTGGGACGATCTTCTCGCCCGGCTCGCGGATCGGCTCTGGCTGCACGCTGATACGGAGGGGGCGAAAGGGGGATTCGTCGCCCATGGTGCGGTGACGAGGTGCCGGGAATTCCTGCACGACAACAGCGACCGGCCGGTCTCCTCCGACGAGCTGGAGCGGATCAGCGGCCTGGACCGGTATGCGCTCGCCCGCCATTTCCGGGTGATGCTCGGCACCAGCCCGCACCGCTATCTCGTCATGCGCCGGCTGGAAAAGGCGCGCGCGCTGATCGGGGAGGGGCTGAGCCTCTCGGAAACCGCCAGTGCGTCAGGCTTCGCCGACCAGAGCCACTTCACCCGCCACTTCAAGAGCGCGTTCGGCATGACGCCGGGAAGATGGCTCGCACTCACAGGAACGGCCGGCGAGGGGTCGGCGAGAGGGCAGTTGCGGCGGGGCCCCTGAAGGGGCCGGTTACCTTGCCGGACGGCGGCCCCCTACGCGGCGATATCGAGATCCGCCCAGACCGGGACATGGTCGGAGGGCTTCTCCCAGCTGCGCACATGCTTGTCGATGCCGACGCCCTTGAGGAGGTCGGCGGCCTGCGGTGACAGCAGCAGGTGGTCGATGCGGATGCCGTTGTTCTTCTGCCAGGCCCCGGCCTGATAGTCCCAGAAGGTGTACAGCCCCGCCGCGTCGCTCGACGCCCGCACCGCGTCGGTGAGGCCGAGATTCTCGATGGCGCGGAAGGCTGCGCGGGTGCGGGGCAGGAACAGCGCATCGCGCACCCACATCTCCGGATGGGCGGCATCCTCCGGCTCGGGGATGACGTTGTAGTCGCCGGCGACGATGAGCGGCTCCTCAAGCTCCAGACGGGCGGCGATATGCGCCTTCAGCCGCGCCATCCAGGCGAGCTTGTAGGGGTATTTCGTGGGGTCGTCGGGCGGGTTGCCATTGGGCAGGTAGATGCCGCAGACCCGCACCACGCCGCCGCCGGGGCGCGAGACCACCACCTCGATGAAGCGCGACTGCACGTCGTCGCCATCGCCGGGCAGGCCGGTCGTCACCTCGTCGAAGGGCAGGCGGGAGAGCACGGCGACGCCGTTGTAGCTCTTCTGCCCGTGCACGGCGACATTGTAGCCGGCGGCCTCGAAGGCCTCGCGCGGGAACTGATCGTCCTGGCACTTGATCTCCTGCAGGCAGACCACGTCCGGCTGGCGCTCGGCGAGCCAGGCCAGCGTGTTGTCGAGCCGCAGCCGGACGGAGTTGACGTTCCAGGTGGCGATGCGCATGCGCGAGATATCCGCTTTGTCTCGGGTCTTGAATCGGCGCCAGCATGCCGGCTCGGCCGGCGCGGTGCAATCGCGCCCTCACCGGCGGGCGCGCGCGGGATGGTGGACCGGGGTGCCGCCGTCGTCCGGCTGGCGGTCGAGGCTGTGGAACAGGTGCGCCAGCACCGAACGCAAGGTGGCCATGAACATGGAGGGCTCCATTCGCCGGGATCGGCCGTGCCCCAATGTCGGGAATGTCGCGTCAACTTTCGATGCGGAAGAGGCGTTGGCGAGATAAGGGATGCGTAAGGACGGCGCCCGCTGCCGAGGGGCCGCGGGACTGTCCGCCGACTTGTGGCGGCGCGCCTGCCGGGCCTATGGTCAACGCCCGTCCTTCCGAAAGGCAATCGATGCGGCTGCTGCCGAGATTCGCCAAGGTGTTCGCCGCCGCGCTGGCCGGCGGCTTCGCGATGTGGTGGCTGTTCGAGACATTCTCGCCGTCGACCAATACGCAGCCCTACCAGGTCGTGATCTACGCAGTGGCCCTCGCCGGCGCCAGCCTCTTCTGGGGCAGCCGGTCGGCGTCGCGGGGCTGAACGGAGCGGCGATCATCCCGCGGGGGATCGACGGGCATTCTCCGGTGACTGCGGTGTGGAGGACGAACACGGGAAAGGAGCGCTGCGGATGGGCGGATATGGAACCTATGTGGTGGGTGTGGCGCTGGGGCTGGTCGCGGCTTTCGCGCTGTCCGCCGGGCTGGCGATAACCGGCATGCCGCAATTGCTGCTGTTCGGCGTGCTGCCGGCATTCGGCGGCGCGATAGCCGAGCGGCTGGCGGCCCGCCGACGTTGAGCCCGGCGCGGCGGCCTCGGCTCGTCGAAGCACGCTCCTCGATCGTCGTGCGAGGTCCTGCCCAGTGGGCAGGCTCTACACCACCGGCAGCAGCCGCCGCACGATGAGGGCGCCGGAGCGCGCGACTTCGTCGAGGAAGCGGTGGATGTCGAAGTGCGATTTGTGCCCGGCGAGGTCGGACAGGGCGCGGATCACCACCCAGGGCACGCCGAAGGCGGCGCAGGCCTGCGCCATGGCAGCGCCTTCCATCTCGACGGCCTTGCCACCCAATTCGCGGAACAGCGCCTCGCGCACCTGCTCATTATTGATGAACTGGTCGCCGGTGAGCACGCGGCCGAAATGGATACGCGGGACCGCGCCGCCAGTGGCGGCGAGCGGGGAGAGCTCGAAATCGGCCAAAGCCGCGCCGATCCGCCCGGCAAGGGCGGGATCGAGCGAGAGGCCGAGCCCCTCGAACGGGTTGAAGAAGGGCTGATGGCCGTGCTGGTAGGCGACGAAGCCGTCCGGCCCCTCATAGCCGTGATCGTGCTGGACGACGTGGTCGGCGATCACCACGTCGCCAATGGCGAGCGCCGGATCGAGCCCGCCGGCAACGCCGGAGAACATCACCGCGCTGGCGCCGAAGCGCTCGATCAGCAGGGTGGTGGCGATGGCGGCATTGACCTTGCCCATGCCGGCCCGTGCCAGCACGACGGCTTCGCCGTCGAGCCGGCCGGTATGGAACGCCATCCCCGCCGTCTCGTGGGTCTCGCCATGCTCGATATTGTCGAGGAGATAGGCGACTTCCTGCTCAAGCGCGCAGAGCACGCCGACGCGCCTTCCCCCGGCGAGGCTCATCAGAGCGCGAAGCTGGTGCCGCAGCCGCACGACGCGGTGGCGTGCGGGTTGCTGATCTTGAACGAGGCGCCGATCAGGTCGTCGACAAAGTCGAGCTGCGAGCCGGACATGTATTCCAGTGAGACCGGGTCGACCACGACCGTGGCGCCGTCCTTCTCGATGACGATGTCGTCCTCGGCCTTCTCGCGGGTGATGTCGAATTTGTACTGGAAGCCGGAGCAGCCGCCGCCTTCCACGCTGACGCGCAGCATGCTGGTGGCCGGCTCGCCGGCGAGGATCTCGGCGATGCGGCGTGCGGCGCTCGACGTCACCGCAACATCGGTGATGGCGGCGGCGGAGGAGGGAACGAGAGAGGCGTCAGCCATCGGAGCGGCCTTCGGATGTTGAATGTGACTGGCTTGATAGTTAAGTGCTGACGCCGCCGAGTCAAAGGGGCGAACGCGCAGAGGAGACCCGCGCATGGCGCTCGCCGCCGCCGAGCCACGCGCCCCATGGGCCGCCCGCGCCGAGGAAAGCCGTGGCCGCCTCGTCGAGGAACCGGCGAGCGGCTCGCGCAGCGCCTTCCGTCGCGACGCCGACCGCATCATCCATTCGAGCGCGTTTCGCCGGCTGGCCTACAAGACGCAGGTCTTCACCTATCATGAGGGCGACCATTACCGCACCCGGCTGACCCACACGCTGGAGGTGGTGCAGGTGGCGCGCTCGATCGCCCGCGCGCTGGGTCTCGACGAGGACCTCGCCGAGACGCTGGCGCTGGCGCACGATCTCGGCCACCCGCCCTTCGCGCATGCCGGCGAGCGGGTGCTCGACGCCTGCATGCGCGACTATGGCGGCTTCGACCACAATGCGCAGTCGCTGCGCGTGGTGACGCGGCTGGAGAACCGCTACCCCGGCTTCGACGGGCTGAACCTCTCCTGGGAGACGCTGGAGGGCATCGTCAAGCATAACGGGCCGCTGACCGGCGAGGGGCGCGAGCCGCTGGCGCATGCCATCGCCGTGCATGTCGAGAAGCAGGATCTGTGGCTGTGGAGCTGGCCCTCGGCGGAGGCGCAGGTCGCCGCCATCGCCGACGACATCGCCTATGACGTGCACGACCTCGACGACGGGCTGCGCGCCGGCATGTTCACGGTGGAGGAACTGGCGGCGCTGCCGCTGGTCGGCGAGGTGATCGCCGGCATCGCGGCCGACTGGCCGGGGCTGTCGGGTTCGCGCCTGGTGCACGAGATCGGCCGGCGGATGATCACGCTCTTGATCGAGGACGTGGTCGGCGAGACGCGGCGGCGGGTCGAGGACGCGCAGCCGGACAGCGCCGACGCGGTGCGCCGGCTGGGGCGGGCGCTGGTCGGCTTCTCGGCGGAGCGGGCGACGGGCGAGCGGGCGATCAAGGATTTCCTGTTCCCGCGCATGTACCGCCACCCGCGGGTGATGGCGGAGATGGAGGCGGCGGGGCAGGTGGTGCGCGACCTGTTCGGCGCCTACATGGCTGACGATTTCACCCTGCCGGTGGAATGGCGCGCCGGCATGGACGGGCGCGACGAGGCCGGGCGGGCGCGGCGCATCGCCGACTTCATCGCCGGCCAGACCGACCGCTACGCGCTCGCCGAGCATGAGCGGCTGTTCGACGGCGGGAATGCGTGAGGGGCGGGAACCTCCGCCGTTTCGAACGAGGCCGTAGCCTGAGAGGCGCAAGCGAGGAGGGGAGACCCTCACCCCGATAGTGAGAGGGCGGGTTGAGGGGGCGTCGATGCTTCCCAACGGTGTCTCTCCTCGCCGACCCGCTTGGTGGGCCACCTCTCCGCGTCGAGAAGCGGCAAGGAGGGCTCGCCTTGGGGGGCCTCGCGGGCCATTGTGTCGAGGCTTCGCCTGCCATCCCGGACGGAGCGCGGCGGAGAGCGAGGATCGCCCTCCACCTGCCGCGCGATCCCGGATCGGGCAGCGGTCGCCGGGGATGACGGAGAACGGATAGCGGGTCCGTAAGTAAGCGCTGACTTAGTTTTTTTGACTTACCCCCCGATCTGCGCTAGCCGGCTCCCGGCCCATCCGGGCCGGCCGTTTCGGAGCTTTCCGCCATGAACCTCTATGCCCTCTTCGCCGATCATGTCCGCGCCGCGCTGGAATCGCTGGCGGCGGAAGGTGTGCTGCCGGGAGGCATCGATGCGCGACGCGTGGTGGTCGAGCCCCCGCGCGACCCCAGCCATGGCGACCTCGCCACCAATGCGGCGATGGTGCTCTCCAAGGACGCCGGCCTGAAGCCGCGCGAGCTGGCCGAGAAGCTCGCCGACAAGTTGCGGGCCGTGAAAGACGTCGAGCGGGTCGACGTCGCCGGGCCGGGCTTCATCAACATCGCGCTGTCGCCGGCCTTCTGGCCGCAGGTGATCGCGGCGGCGCTGGTGCAGGGCGACGATTTCGGCCGCTCCGGCATGGGCACGGCGCGGGCGGTGAACGTCGAGTACGTTTCCGCCAACCCGACCGGGCCGATGCATGTCGGCCATTGCCGCGGCGCGGTGTTCGGCGACGCGCTCGCCAATCTGCTCGCCTTCGCGGGCTTCGCGGTGGCGCGCGAATACTACATCAACGACGCCGGCGCGCAGGTCGACGTGCTCGCCCGCTCGGCCTATCTGCGCTACCGCGAGGCGCTGGGCGAGACCATCACCATTCCCGAGGGGCTGTATCCCGGCGACTATCTGGTGCCGGTCGGACGCGACCTCGTGGTGAAATACGGCAAGACGCTCCTCGACAAGAGCGAGGACGAGTGGCTGCCGCTGGTGCGCAAGGTCGCCATCGACGAGATGATGGACATGATCCGCGCCGACCTCGCGGCGCTGAACATCCGCCACGACGTGTTCTTCTCCGAGCGGACGCTGCATGCGCGGAACGGCGGCAATGCGTCGACCATCGACCGGCTGCTGGACGATCTGCGTGCCCGCGACCTCGTCTATGACGGCCGCCTGCCGCCGCCCAAGGGCGCGCCGGTGGAGGACTGGGAGGACCGCGAGCAGACGCTGTTCCGCGCCACCCAGTTCGGCGACGACGTCGACCGGCCGCTGGTGAAGTCGGACGGCGCCTACACCTATTTCGCCGCTGACATCGCCTATCACAAGGACAAGTTCGATCGCGGCTTCGGCACGATGATCGACGTGTGGGGCGCCGACCATGGCGGCTACATCAAGCGCATGCAGGCGGCGGTGAAGGCGGCGACCGGCGGGGAGGGGAGCCTCGACGTCGAGATCTGCCAGCTGGTGCGCCTCTTGCGCAATGGCGAGCCGGTGAAGATGTCGAAGCGCGCCGGCACCTTCGTGACATTGCGTGAAGTGGTGGATGAAGTCGGGCGCGACGCGGTGCGCTTCATGATGATCCACCGCAAGAACGACGCGGTGCTCGACTTCGACCTCGCCAAGGTGATGGAGCAGAGCCGCGACAACCCGGTGTTCTACGTGCAGTACGCCCATGCGCGGGCCTCGTCGATCCTGCGCAACGCGCGCGCGGCCTTCCCGGAGCTGCCCGCCGACCCGGCGGCGTTCGCCGGCGAAGAGCTGGCGCGGCTGAGCGACGAGGGCGAGGTCGCGCTCGCCAAGCTGATCGCCGCCTGGCCCCGCCTCGTCGAGCAGGCGGCCTCGGCGCGCGAGCCGCACCGGGTGGCGTTCTATCTCTACGACCTCGCCAGCGGCCTGCACGCGCAGTGGAATCGCGGCAAAGACGCGCCACATTTACGCTTCATTATCGAAGATGATCGAAAGTCAACTTATGCGCGGCTGGCGCTTGTTCACGCCGTCGCGCTGATCATCGCCTCGGGTCTTGCGATCCTCGGGGTCGATGCTCCCGAAGAAATGCGGTGAGCGCGTTGCGTAAGGTCTCGCTCCGCTTCTCCTAAAGTGCGCCTCCGGTCCTGCCGGCGGGTGTTCGCACGCAGCCAACAGGTCCGGTTAACATGATCAACGACGGCACTTCACGTTATCGGCAGAGCGATCCGGGTTCCGCCCCGCGCCCGGCCGAGGGACGGTCCACCGCCGCCGATCCGCTGGCCGAACTCGCCCGCATGATGGCGCAGGAGGACGAGTTCGCGGCGCTGATGCGCGAGCTGCCCCGCCAGCAGCCGCGCCCCGCTGCCCAGCCCCAGTCTCAGCCGGCCCAGTCTCAGTCGCCCCAGCCCCAGCCCCGGCCGGCGCCGCCCGCGCGTCCGCAGGCGCAGCCGGCCCCGCAGCCGCAGCGCGCGCCTTCCCCGGCGGCGCCTTCGCCCGCCGCGCCGCCGTCGCGCCCGGCGCCCGGCTCCTTCGCCGCGCTGGCGGCCGAGGTCTATACCGAATCGGCCCAGCGCGCCGCCGGCGCTCCTGCGGCGCCGGCTCCGCGTGTCGAGCGCCAGATGGCCGAGCGTCCCGCCGTCGATCCCGCCCTGCGCCGGCCCCAGCCCCAGCCTACCGATCCCTATGCGCGCGAGCCGGTGCGTCCCGCCGCCGCGCCGGTGCGTGCCGAGCCCGTCCGTAGCGCGCCCGTGCGTTCCGAGCCGCTGCGCGCCGAAGCCCAGGCGCCAAGCCCGGTCGCGCCGCGCCCGGCGGCTCCTGCCCCGGCGGCTCCGCGTGCGCCCGTCGCCCCGCAAGCCGCCCCTGTCGCTCGGGCGCCGATGGTCGAGCCCCGCGCTCCCGCCGCGCCGGCGCCGATGGCGTCTCCCGCACCGCGTGCGCCCGCCCGCGCCGAGCCGGCCTTCGAGGGCGAGGCGGCGCCGCCGCCGAGCTGGATGAGCCGCGCCAATCCGGCGCCGGTGGACCGCGACGCCACCTTCGATCTCGGCCTCGACCGGGACGACGACGTCTACGACTATGGCCGATCCTCCGGCGAGGAGGAGGGCTATGGCCACGAGGTCGACGAAGAATATGGCCATCCTGCCGAGGCCGGATCCGGCCGCAGCCGTCGTCGGCTGCTGATGGCCGGTGCTGCCCTGGCGGTGCTGGTGCTCGGCGGCGCCGGCGGCTACGCCATGCTGCGCGGCGGCGGCAGTAGCGGCACCATTGGCGGCAGCGCGCCGCCGGTGATCCGCGCCGAGCCCTCGCCCAACAAGGTGGTGCCCGCGCCGACCCAGACCACCGAAGCGGTTTCCGACGGACAGAAGCTGATCTATGACCGCGTCGGCGGTACCGCCTCCACCGGTAGCGAGAAGGTGGTGTCGAGCGAGGAGCAGCCGGTCGACATGTCGCAGGCCGCCCAGCCGCAGCCGCGAGTGATCGCCCCGGCGCCGAGCGCCACCCCGGTCGCGACCGCCCCGAACGGCACCGAGCCGAAGCGGGTGCGCACGCTCACCGTGCGCGCCGACGGCAGCATCGTCGAGGGCGATCCCGCCCCGACGCCGTCGCGGGCCGTGGCCGCCACCCCGCAATCGCCACAGCCAACGGCCACCGCGCCGGTGGCGCTGAGCGCGGGCACCGCCGCCCCGGTCACGACCAATCCGCAGCCGCTGGCCGCCACGCCGTCCATCGTGCCGAACGTGCCGCTGCCGCCGACCCGCGTTGCCGCCGCCCCGGCCCAGACCCCGACGCAGACGCTGAACGCGGCCGCGAATTCGGTGCCGGCCGCCAACGGCGCCTATGTGGTGCAGATCGGCTCGGTGCCGAGCGAGGCGGACGCGCAGGCGATGCTGCGCAACGCGCTGTCGCGCTATCCCAGCATTCTGGGCGGCAAGCCGTCCTCGGTGCGGCGCGGCGACGTGTCCTCGACCGGCGGCACCACCTACCGCGCGCAGATCGGCGCCTTCTCCAACCGTGCCGACGCGGTGAACCTGTGCGAGCAGCTGAAGGCGCAGGGCGGTTCCTGCTTCGTCGCCCGTCTCTGACCGCCGGGCCGAACATGACCGCTCCCCGCGCCTTCATCGCCGGCTGCGCCGGCTTCGTGCTCACCCCTGACGAGCGCCGCTTCTTCGCCGAGGCGGCGCCGTGGGGGCTGATCCTGTTCCGCCGCAATGTCGAGACGCCCGAGCAGGTGAAGGCGCTGGTCGCCGAGTTCCGCGCTGTGGTCGGCCGCGCCGACGCGCCGGTGCTGATCGACCAGGAAGGCGGGCGCGTGCAGCGGCTCGGTCCGCCGCATTGGCCGGCCTATCCGCCGGCCGGCACCTTCGCCGCCCTGGCCGAGGCGGGCGACGCCGCCGCCGAGGGCGCGGCGCGGGCCAATGCCGGCACCATGGCCGACGATCTCGCGGCGCTGGGCATCAATGTCGATTGCGTGCCCTGCGCCGATCTGCGGCTGCCGGAAGGCCACGGCATCATCGGCGACCGCGCCTATGGCGCCGAGCCGGCCCAGGTGGCGCGGCTCGCCCGTGCGGTGGCCGAGGGCATGGGCGCGCGCGGCGTGCTGCCCGTCCTCAAGCATATTCCCGGCCATGGCCGCGCCCGCGCCGACAGCCATGAGAGCCTGCCGGTGGTCGAGACCTCCCGCGCCGAGCTGGAGGCCACCGATTTCGAGGCATTCCGGCGGCTCAAGGACCTGCCGCTCGGCATGACCGCGCATGTGGTCTACACCGCCATCGACCCTGATGCCCCGGCGACCACCTCGAAGCGGGTGATCGACGAGGTAATCCGCGGCTTCATCGGCTTCGATGGCGCGCTGATGAGCGACGACCTCTCCATGGGCGCGCTGTCAGGCTCGCTGGCCGAGCGGGCGCGCGCCTCCTTCGCCGCCGGCTGCGACCTCGCCTTGCATTGCAATGGCCGCATGGAGGAGATGGTCGAGGTGGCCTCGCATACGCCGCTGCTCGCCGGAGAGGCGGCGCGGCGCTGCGCGGCGGCGCTCAGCTGGCGCCCGGCGGCACCCGTCGCGGCGCGCGAGGAATCCGCTGCGTTTTCGGGTATGATCGCGGCGTCCTGAACGCTGAACCTGAAACCGACCGACGGCCCGCCATGGAACCCAGCTCTCTCGCCTTCGAGGCGGACGACGCCCGCATGCCGGGCGAGGGTACGCTCGTCGTCGATGTCGACGGGTTCGAGGGGCCGCTGGACCTGCTGCTGGCGCTGGCGCGCACCCAGAAGGTGGATCTGGCGCGTATCTCTATCCTCGAACTCGCCGAGCAATATCTGCGCTTCGTCGAGGAGGCGCGCCGGGTGCGGCTGGAACTGGCCGCCGACTATCTGGTCATGGCGGCCTGGCTCGCCTTCCTGAAATCGCGGCTGCTGCTGCCGGAACCGCCCAAGGCCGAGGGGCCGAGCGCCGCCGATCTCGCGCAGGACCTCACCGCGCGGCTGGAACGGCTGGAGCGCATCCGCGCCGCCGCCGGCCATCTCGCCAACCGCGACCGCATCGGCCACGACGTGTTCGCGCGCGGCGCACCGGAGCCGCTGATCGGTGGGGCGCCGGCGATCTATGAGGCGACGTTGTACGACTTGCTCGCCGCCTATGGCGCGCAGCGGCAGAAGATGGCGCTGTCGCAGGTGCGCTTCGCGCCGCGCGACGTCATCCCGCTCGCCGAGGCGCGCGAGCGGCTGGAGCGGATGATCGGCCGGCTGCATCCGGCCGGCGAGTGGTCGCGGCTCGACAGCCTGCTGCTCGACTGGTTCGCCGACCCGAAGATGCGGGCGACCATGCTCGCCTCCAGCTTCTCCGCCACGCTGGAAATGGTGCGCGAGGGGCTGATCGACCTGCAGCAGGGCGAGGCCTTTGCGCCGATCTATGTCCGTCCCCGCGGGCGCGAGCCGGGGACGGCGCCGTGAGCGGAACCGACGGCGTGCCGGAGCGCGATCTCAATCTGCGCCTCGTCGAAGCCATGCTGTTCGCCGCCGGCGAACCGCTGGACGAGGCGGCGCTGGCGGCGCGGCTGCCGGAAGGGGTGGCGGTCGGCCCGCTGCTGGCACGGCTTTCCGCCGACTATGCCGGGCGCGGCGTCAATGTGGTGCGGGTGGCCGGTAAGTGGATGCTGCGCACCGCGCCGGACCTGGGCTTCCTGCTCGCCCGCGACAAGCCCGAGCCGCGCCGGCTGTCGCGCGCAGCGCTGGAGACGCTGGCGATCATCGCCTACCACCAGCCGGTGACGCGGGCGGAGATCGAGGAGATTCGCGGCGTCTCCACCAATAGGGGCACGCTCGACGTGCTGCTGGAATCCGGCTGGGCGCGCATGCGCGGGCGCCGGCGCAGTCCCGGCCGGCCGGTGACCTACGGCACCACCGAGACCTTCCTGGTGCATTTCGGCCTCGAATCGATTCAGGACCTGCCGGGGCTCGACGAGCTGAAGGGAGCCGGTTTTGTCGATGCGCGCGTTACCGCCGGGCTGACCGTGCCGCTGCCGAGCGACGAGCCGACGCTCGCCGACGACGAGGACCCGCTGGAGCCGGAACTGGATTTCGGCTTTGCTCCCGAACTGGAGCCGATGGACGAGGTCGCCGAGGCCGGCGGGGGCGAGGACGAGGCCTAGTTCTGCGCGGCGGACGGGCACGGCTGTGGCTGCGGCCTCGCCCCGGACGCATCTCACCGATGCCGTGGTCCTTGTTTTCGCCGCCGCCGGACCTTAGATCACCTTGGGTAGGGTGACCGGCGTGACACGACGCGCTCGATGCCCATCACGTGAGCAGGGACTGCGCGAAAAAGCTGTTCCCACTTTTCGACGCGATGCTCTAGTGTCCGGCCTCAGTTGCGACGCGCGCGCCAAGAGTTCCAGCCGCTTGAGGCAGGCGTTTCGGGCAGGCGTTTCGGTCCAGGGAGTTTCTGATATGGGTTCGTTGAGCATCTGGCATTGGATCATCGTGCTGGTTGTCGTGCTGCTCCTCTTCGGGCGCGGCAAGCTGTCCGAGCTGATGGGCGATGCCGCCAAGGGCATCAAGGCGTTCAAGAAGGGCATGGCCGACGACGACGAGACGCCGTCGAAGCCGGCCGAGCCGGTGCGGTCGCTCGACCACCAGAACAACGTCGAGGCCGAGCGCAGCAAGGTCGGCTGACCGACGGGGCGGCTTTCCGGCCTGTCGGCCGGAGAGAGCCCGCCCGTCGCGGCCGGAGCCGTTACCGATGCGCCGGATTTTCGGATCGCGAGCGCTTCGGCACGGACAGGGCGTCGGCGGACGGGCTATCGGCATACCTGCCACGGGCGTAAAGGCCGTGGATCGCACACCATCGGATCGGGGAGGGCAGCCATCGCGCTGCCCCGGCATCTTTCATGTTTGATATCGGCTGGTCCGAAATGCTGGTGATCGGCGTGGTTGCGCTGGTCGTGATCGGGCCCAAGGAATTGCCCGGGGTGATCCGCAATGTCGGACGCATGGTGGGCAAGCTGCGCCGCATGGCCGGCGAGTTCCAGGGTACCTTCCAGGAAGCGCTGCGCGAGGCTGATCTCGCGGATGTGAAGAAGACGCTGTCCGGCCTCGCCGACGACACGCAGAACAGCCTGTCCAGCGTGCGCGACAGCGTGGCGGCGTCGATCCCCACCAACCCGCTGCACGACATCGAGCAGCAGCTGAAGGACGCCGCGACGCCGGTGGAGCGCAAGGATCTGCCGGCACCGGCCGATCCGACGGCCCCGCCACCGGCGGCGCCGGAGGCGACCGAGCTGGAGCCGAACGCTTTCGAGAGCATCGAGACCGAGGTGCGCAGCGCCACCGAGGCCATCGCCGAGGCTGCGCCGGCACCTGTCGTCGCGGCGGGCGAGACCGTGCCGCCGGCCGCGCCGTCCGCCGACAAGGTCGTGGCGGTACCGGAGGTTTCGGAACCGGAGATTTCGGAGGCGGTCGCCGATCTCGACCGCCCGTCGGTGGCGCCGGAGGCCAAGCCCGTCACCGTCGCGCCGAACGCCGAGACCGAGGTTGCCGAGGCGGTGGCCGACCTCGACCATCCGCCGGCGACAGCCGATAGCAAGATCTCCGAGACCAAGATTTCCGAGACCAAGACCGCCGCATCCGCGCCGCCGGCCGGCGAAGACGCCTCCAAGGCGAAGGGCGCCTAAGCATGAGCCAGGACGATATCGACGCTTCCAAGGCTCCGCTGATCGAGCACCTGATCGAGCTGCGGGCGCGGCTGATCAAATCGCTGATCGCCTTCTTCATCGCCTTCTTCGCCTGCTTCATGCTCGGCAAGGCGATCTACAACATCCTGCTGTGGCCCTACGAGTTCGCCGCCGGCGGCTCGCAGAACGTCAAGCTGATCTACACGGCGCCGCAGGAATTCCTGTTCACCCAGATCAAGCTCGGCATGTTCGGGGCGGCGTTCATCTCCTTCCCCGTGGTGGCGACGCAGATCTACATGTTCGTCGCGCCAGGGCTCTACAAGCATGAGCGCGGCGCCTTCCGGCCCTATCTGATCGCCACGCCGATCTGCTTCCTCATCGGCGCCGCCTTCGTCTATTTCGTCGCGATGCCGCTGGCGATGAGCTACTTCATCTCCATGCAGCAGGCGGCGGGGCCGGGCTCGGCGGAAATCTCGCTGCTGCCGCAGGTCAGCGAATATCTGTCGCTGATCATGACGCTGATCTTCGCCTTCGGGATCTGCTTCCAGCTGCCGGTGGTCCTCACCCTGCTGGCGCAGATCGGCGTGGTGACCTCCGACCAGCTGAAGAAGTTCCGCCGCTATGCCATCGTCGGCGTGTTCATCGCCGCCGCGGTGCTGACGCCGCCCGACGTGGTGAGCCAGTTCTCGCTCGCGATCCCGACCCTGCTGCTCTACGAGGTCTCGGTGTTCCTGGTGCGCATCGTCGAGAAGCGGCGCGCGGCGGCTGAGGCAGCGCGGGACGAGGCGGCCTGATCCCGGCAGGGGTCAGGTAAAGCCGGCTTTTCGCGGCGTCAGGCTTGTCGCGCTCCACCGCATTGGAGTAGGTCGAGGGCGTTCCGGCACGGGCCGGCGAACGTCAGACGCGAGAGCGAGACTTCCATGCACGACATCAAGTGGATCCGCGAGGAGCCCGAGGGGCTCATCGACGCATTGGTACGGCGCGGCACGCCGGAGCCCGAGGCGCGGTCTCTGGTGGGGTCTCTAGTTTCGCTTGACGATGAACGCCGAAACTTGATCGCGAACGTTCAGGCTTGGCAAGAAAAGAGAAATTCGCTTTCGAAGCAGATCGGCGCGGCCAAGGCCGCAAAGGACGAGGCTCTTGCCGCCGAGTTGTTGAGCCAAGTGTCCCGGCTCAAAAGTGACATTACCGGTGCCGGAGAGACGGTTATTGGCGATATCGAAAAGAGGTTGAACGACACGCTCGCCGCCATCCCCAACGCGCCGCTGGCCGAGGTGCCGTTCGGCAAGGACGAGCACGACAACGTGCCGTTCGAGCCCGCCCCGCACGCGGAGATCGAAGGCTCGGCGCTCGCCATGCCGGCGATCCGCAATTACGGGTTCGCGCCGAAGCAGCATTTCGAGATCGGCGAGGCGCTGGGCTGGATGGACTTCGAGGCGGCCACCAAGCTGTCCGGCGCCCGCTTCGTGGTGCTGAAGAGCCAGCTGGCGCGGCTGGAGCGCGCCATCGGGCAGTTCTTCATCGACACCCACACCGAACAGCACGGCTATACCGAGGTGGCGCCGCCGGTGCTCGTCAAGGACGAGGCGATGTTCGGCACCGCGCAGCTGCCGAAGTTCCGGGATGATCAGTTCGCCGCCGGTCCGCTCATGTCCGATGACGACAAGTGGGACCATGTGAGAGCCGCCCTGCAGGAAGTCCGGCCCGACCTCCAGCAGCCCAAGGAGGCGCGGGTGGTCGCGTCGGACGTCGATATGATCGAGCCCCATGATCGCCTCTGGCTCATCCCCACCGCCGAGGTGCCGCTGACCAATCTGGTGGCGCAGTCGATCCTTGCCGAGGATGAGCTGCCGCTGCGCTTCACTGCGCTCACCAACTGCTTCCGCGCCGAGGCCGGGGCGGCGGGGCGCGACACGCGCGGCATGATCCGCCAGCACCAGTTCAACAAGGTCGAGATGGTGGCGATCACCGCGCCGGAGAAGTCGCTGGAGGAGCAGGAGCGCATGCTTGCCTGCGCCCAGGCGGTGCTGAAGAAGCTCGGCCTGCATCACCGGGTCGTCACGCTCTGCACCGGCGACATGGGCTTTGCCTCGGCGCGCACCTTCGACATCGAGGTGTGGCTGCCGGGCCAGAACGCCTATCGCGAGATTTCCTCGGTCTCGACCTGCTCCGACTTCCAGGCGCGGCGGATGAACGCCCGCTACCGGCCGAAGGACAGCAAGGGCCCGCGCTTCGTCCACACGCTCAACGGCTCGGGTGTGGCGGTGGGGCGTGCCATGGTGGCGATCCTCGAGACCTACCAGAACGAGGACGGCTCGGTGACCGTTCCCGACGCGCTGGTGCCCTATATGGGCGGGCGCACCCGCATCGCGGCGAACTGATCGGCACCGATCAGGCGCTCCGCGTCATCGCGGAGCCTGCCGTCAGGTGATATCGGGAAGGGGAGGCCGATTCCGTCGGCCATCCCGTTTCCCGCCGTGACGACGAATGGACAGTCCATGCGCATCCTCGTGACCAATGATGACGGCATCCACGCTCCCGGGCTCGATGCCTGCGCGCGGATCGCCCGCGCCCTCTCCGACGACGTGTGGGTGGTGGCGCCGGAATTCGACCAGTCCGGCGTGTCGCATTCGCTGTCGCTCTCCGATCCGTTGCGGCTGCGGCAGGTGGAAGAGAAGCGCTACGCGGTGAAGGGCACGCCGACCGACTGCGTGATCATGGCGGTCCGGCATATCCTCAAGGACGCCAAGCCCGATCTGGTGCTGTCCGGTGTCAATCGCGGCCAGAACGTCGCCGAGGATGTCGGCTATTCCGGCACCGTGGCCGGCGCCATGGAAGGCACGGTGCTCGGCATCCCCTCCATCGCGCTCTCCCAGGCCTATGGGCTGGCGACGCGCCACGCCCCCTCCTATGCGGCGGCCGAGCATCACGGGCCGGCGGTGATCCGCAAGCTGCTGGCGGAAGGGATACCGCCCGGCCTGCTGATCAACGTCAACTTCCCCAACCGGCCGCCGGAAGAGGTCGCCGGCGTGCGGGTCACGGCGCAGGGCAAGCGCAACCAGGAGCTGCTGCGCATCGACGAGCGCGCCGACGGGCGCGGCAACCCGTATTTCTGGATCGCCTTCGAGCGGCGGGTGTTCGAGACGGTGAACGGTTCCGACCTGCACGCGCTCGACCAGGGCTGCATCTCGGTGACGCCGCTGCGGCTCGACATGACCGACGAGCCGATGATGACGCGCCTCGCGCAGCTGTTCCACGGCTGAGCTATAATCCGACGATGACGGACCACGGCGACATCGGCGAGAAGGAGGCGACGGCACGGGCGGCGCTGCTGCTCTCGCTGCGCCAGCGCGGCCTGCGCGACCGCAACATCCTGCGCGCCATGGAGCAGGTGCCGCGTCAGTTGTTCATCGCCCCGGCCTTCCGCCACCTCGCCTGGAGCGACCAGGCGCTGCCGATCGAATGCGGGCAGAGCATCAGCCAGCCCTCGCTGGTGGCGCGGATGACCGAGGCGCTGGATCCCGGCCCGCAGCACCGCGTGCTGGAGATCGGTACCGGCAGCGGCTACCAGGCGGCGGTGCTCGCTCATCTCGCCGGGCGGGTGGTCACGCTGGAGCGCTTCCGTACGCTGGCCGCCGAGGCGCGGGCGCGGCTGAAGGCGCTGGGGCTGACCAATGTCGACGTGGTGGTCGAGGATGGGCGCTACGGCTATCTCGCCGCCTCGCCCTATGACCGCATCATGATCACCGCGGCGGTGCGCGAGGTGCCGCCCGCGCTGCTCGCCCAGCTCAACCATGGCGGGGTGCTGGTGGCGCCGCTCGGCGATCCCGACGGTACGCAGATATTGACGCGGATCGTCTCCACCCCCGAGGGGCTGGAGCGGCGCGAGCTCGGGCGGGTGCGTTTCGTGCCGCTGCTGCCCGGTGTAGCCGAGATTCTGTAGCGATTCCGCCATGCTTTCGCCGTTTCGTGCATCGCGGTGTGAGCGGACTTAAGCCGATGTTTACCTATACGAGCCTTTAATCGCACCTGTGTTTGGCGTGCGGGTGATGGGTGCGATGCGCGGGTGTACGATGCGTGATTCCTTGCGTAATTCCTGGTCGACTCCGGGTTCCCGGTCGCTGGTGAGGCTGTCCCTCGTGGCGCTGCTCGGCGGAACCGCGGCGGGGTGCAGCTCGGATATCGGCCGCTTCCAGAATCCCAACCAGAGCCCGTTCGCGGCGCAGCAGGCGCCGGCTTATACCGGTTCGGTCGCCTCGGCGCCGACCGGCCAGGTGCAGTCGGCCCCGATGTCGGCGCCCTCCTACGGCGCACCGCAGCCGGTCGCTTCCGCCGCTCCCTATGGCGCGCCGCAGCAGACCGCCCAGCCGAGCTACGGGGCTCCCCAGGCCCAACCCCAGACCTATGGCGCCGCGCCGTCCTACGGAGCGCCGCAGCAACTGGCGAGCGTCACCCCCGCCCAGCAGCCGCTCTATGGCAGCTACCCGGCGCCGCAGGCCGCCGCGCCGGTGCGCCAGCTGGCGCCGGTCGCCGCCGCTCCCGCTCCGGTGCTGCACGCCCCCGCCGCCGTGGCGAAGCCGTCCATGGCCGCCGCCGGCGCTGCCCATGTCGTCGCCTCCGGCGAGACGCTGAATTCGCTGTCGCGCCGCTACAATGTGCCGGTGTCACAGATCGCCGCCGCCAACGGCCTCGATACCAGCTCGCAGGTGCGCATCGGCCAGAGCGTGGTGATCCCCGGCGCCAGCGCCGCGACGCTGGCGGCCAAGCCCGCCGCCGTCGCTCCCGCGCCGGTCGCCGCCGCCAAGCCGGTGATGACCATGCCGGCGGCCACCGCCCCGGTGACGGCCGCCGCTACGCCGGTCCTGGCCGCGCCGACCCCCGTCGTCGCCACCAAGCCGACCGCTGCCACCAAGCCGGCCGCCGTCGCGGCGGCGCCGGTCGCCGCGCCCGTCGAGACGAAGGCGCAGACGATAGCCGCCGTGAAGCCTTCCGAGCCTGTGGAGGACGAGCGCACCGCCAGCGGCGTGCAGTTCCGCTGGCCGGTGCGCGGGCGCATCATCTCGGGCTACGGACCCAAGCCGGGCGGCCAGACCAATGAGGGCATCAACGTCTCGGTGCCGGAAGGCACCTCGGTGAAGGCCGCCGAGGACGGCGTCGTCGCCTATGCCGGCAGCGAGCTGAAGGGCTACGGCAACCTCGTGCTGGTCAAGCATTCCGACGGCTGGGTCACCGCCTACGCCCACAACAGCTCGCTCGACGTGAAGAAGGGCGACACGGTGAAGCGCGGCCAGGTGATCGCCAAGGCCGGCCAGACCGGCAACGTCAACTCGCCGCAGGTGCATTTCGAGATCCGCCGGGGCTCGCAGGCGGTCGACCCGTCGCAGTATCTCGCGGGGCTCTGAAACTCGCGGGGCTTTCGCGCCCCGCCCATCGGTTCCGCCGGTCCTTCCGAACCCGGCAACCTCGCAACCGCGCCCCGCCGCAAGGCAGGGCGCGGTTTTGTTTGTGCGCCTCAGCCCTCGTTGAGCGCCACGCCGAGGCGGCCGGCGAGATCCTGCACATATTGCCAGGCGGTACGGCCGGAGCGGGCGCCGCGCGTGGTCGACCATTCCAGCGACTCGCGGCGCAGCGTCTCCTCGTCGACCGGCAGCTTGAACCGGGCGGCGTAGCCGTTCACCATCGCCAGATAGTCGTCCTGCGAGCATTTGTGGAAGCCGAGCCACAGGCCGAAGCGGTCCGACAGCGAGACTTTCTCCTCCACCGCCTCGCCGGGATTGATGGCGGTCGAGCGTTCGTTCTCCATCATGTCACGCGGCAGCAGGTGCCGGCGGTTGGAGGTGGCGTAGAAGATGACGTTCTCCGGCCGGCCCTCGATGCCGCCCTCCAGCACCGCCTTCAGCGACTTGTAGGAGGTGTCGTCGTGATCGAAGGACAGGTCGTCGCAGAACACGATGAAGCGGAACGGCGCCGGGCGCATCAGGCTCATCAGCGCCGGCAGCGTCTCGATGTCCTCGCGGTGGATCTCGATCAGCTTCAGCGGCGGCAGCCCGTCGGCGGCGAGGTCGGCGTTGATCTCGGCATGGGCGGCCTTGACCAGCGAGCTCTTGCCCATGCCGCGCGCGCCCCACAGAAGCGCGTTGTTGGCCGGCAGGCCGCGGGCGAAGCGGCTGGTGTTGTCAACCAGCTGGTCGCGGGTGCGGTCGATGCCCTTCAGGAGTTCCATCGCCACGCGGCTGACGCGCGGCACCGGCTCCAGCCGGCGGCCCTCGGCGTGCCAGACATAGGCGTCGGCCACGGTGAGGTCGATGGCGGCGGCGGCCGGCGGGGCAAGGCGGTCGAGCGCATCGGCGATGCGCGCGAGAACGGCTCCGAGATCGTCCGAGACTTGGGTCATGATGAGGCTCCTTGGCGGAGCCGGAATAGCCATCCCCGGGCGGCGACACAAGCACAACCGTAACGCCGGTTACGCTATTTCGCAGACGTGACGTGACGGAGCGCTGACGGCGTTTGCATTCGGCAGGCGCGTCAGTATAGTCCGCGCCGCTTCGCCGGGCCTGTTGCCCGCCATGTTTTCGACGGACAAGGAACACCATGTTCATTACGCCCGCTTATGCTCAGGTGCCCGGTGTCGGTGGCGGTACCGACATGCTGATGTCGCTGCTGCCGTTCGTGCTGATCTTCGTGATCATGTATTTCCTCATCCTGCGCCCGCAGCAGAAGAAGGTGAAGGCCCACCAGGAACTGGTGAAGGGCATCCGCCGCGGCGACACCGTGGTGACCTCCGGCGGCCTCGTCGGCAAGGTGGCGCGCGTGGTCGACGACAACGAGATCGAGCTGCTGGTCGGCGAAGGCGTGAAGATCCGCCAGCTGCGCGGCATGATCTCGGAAGTGCGCGCCAAGGGCGAGCCGGCCAAGGAGGACGGCGCCTCCTGAGGCGCCGCCTCGCCGCGAAGGTCACGAGCTTTCGCGGCGAGACCATGCTCCCGACGGTAGGATCGGTAGCGTTTTATCGCGGTCGGGCGCGCCAGCCCGACCGGCAGGGGCTTCAGCGGCGCGCTTGAAGCGGGCGGCCGGAAAGAACGACATGCTCTACTTTTCCAAATGGAAGGCGCTGGCGATCGTGGTCATTTCCGCGATCATCTGCCTCATGGCGGTGCCCAGCCTGTTGTCGCCGTCCGCCTATGAGAAGCTGCCCGGCTTCCTGCAGCGCAAGATCGTGCTCGGCCTCGATCTGCAGGGCGGCTCCTACATCGTGCTCGAAGTGCAGCAGAACGACGTGCGCCAAATGCGGCTCACCCAGCTGCGCGACGATTCCCGCCGGCTGCTGCGCGACGCCAAGATCGGCTTCAGCACTGTCGCCATCCAGGGCGACGCGGTGATCGTGCGGCTGCGCGACTCCAACGATTCCGCCGCCGCGCTGACCAAGCTGCGCGAACTCGCCCAGCCGATCGGCGGGGTGGTGGCCGGCGCCGGCCAGCTCGACACCGACGTGTCGCAGGACGGCGACGCCATCCGCATCGCGCCCTCGGCCGCCGGCCTGCAGGCGCGCACCATCCAGGCGGTGTCGCAGTCCATCGAGATCATCCGCAAGCGTATCGACCAGCTCGGCACCACCGAGCCGTCGATCCAGCGCCAGGGCGCCGACCGCATCCAGGTGCAGGTGCCCGGCCTGCAGGATCCCTCGCGCCTGAAGGCACTGCTGGGCCAGACCGCGCAGCTGACCTTCCGCCTCGTCGACACCTCGGTGAACCCGCAGCAGGCGCTGCAGGGCCGTCCGCCGGCCGGCACGCAGGTGCTCACCTCGCAGGACAACCCGCCGCAGCCCTATGTCATCGAGGACCGCGTGCTGGTCGCCGGCGAGGACCTGACCGACGCGCAGCCGAGCTTCGACCCGCAGACCCGCGAGCCGGTGGTGACCTTCCGCTTCAACACCAACGGCGCCCGCCGCTTCGCCGAGGCGACGCAGCAGAATGTCGGCAAGCCCTTCGCCATCATCCTCGACAACCACGTGATCTCCGCACCGGTGATCCGCGAGCCGATCCTCGGCGGCTCCGGCCAGATCAGCGGCAGCTTCACCGTGCAGCAGGCCAACGACCTCGCCATCCTGCTGCGCGCCGGCGCGCTGCCGGTGCCGCTGCAGGTGGTGGAGGAGCGCACGGTCGGCCCCGGCCTCGGCGCCGATTCGATCCGCTCCGGCGTGATCGCCTCTGTCGTCGGCGCGATCGCGGTCGCCCTGTTCATGATCGCCACCTACGGCCTGTTCGGCGTGATCGCCGTGGTGGCGGTGGCGATCAATGTCGGCATGATCTTCGGCGTGCTCGCCATGCTGGGGGCGACGCTCACCTTGCCGGGCATCGCCGGCGTGGTGCTCACCGTCGGCATCGCGGTCGATTCCAACGTGCTGATCTATGAGCGCATCCGCGAAGAGGCGAGGGCGGGCCGCTCGGCGATCTCCGCCATCGATGCCGGCTTCTCGCGCGCGCTGGCGACCATCCTCGATTCGAACATCACCACCTTCATCGCGGCGGCGGTGCTGTTCTATATCGGTTCCGGCCCGGTGCGCGGCTTCGCCATCACCTTCGGCATCGGCATCATCACCACCGTGTTCACCGCCTTCACGCTGACCCGCCTGATGGCGGCTGTCTGGGTGCGCTGGAAGCGTCCCCAGCGCGTGCCGATCTGAGAAAGGCGACAGCCCAAATGCGTCTGCTCCGCATCGTCCCGGACGATACCAAATTCGACTTCATGCGCTTCCGGCGCATCAGCTTCCCGATCTCGGCGCTGCTGTCGATCGTCGCGCTGGTCGCGTTCCTGACCGTCGGGCTGAATTTCGGCATCGACTTCAAGGGCGGCACCCTGCTCGAGGTGCGCTACCCCAACAACACGCTGAACATCGCCGATGTGCGCTCCAAGCTCGAATCGCTGGAGCTCGGCGAGGTGCAGATTCAGGAGGTCGGGGGCGACGGCGAGGTGCTGATCCGCGTCGCCCAGCAGCCGGGCGGCGAACAGGCCCAGCAGGCGGTGGCCGGCAAGGTGCGTGCCGCGCTCGGCGATGCGGTCGAGTACCGCCGCGTCGAGGTGGTCGGCCCGCGCGTGTCGCAGGAGCTGCTCAGCTACGGCATCGTCGGCCTGATCGCCGCGGTGTTCTGCATCCTGGTCTATCTGTGGTTCCGCTTCGAGTGGCAGTTCGCGCTCGGCGCCTCGATCGCCAACTTCCACGACATCGTGCTGACCATCGGGTTCATGGCGATCTTCCAGATCGACTTCGACCTGACCAGTGTGGCGGCGCTGCTGACCATTCTCGGCTACTCGCTGAACGACACCATCGTCATCTATGACCGCATCCGCGAAATGCTGCGGCGCTACAAGAAGATGCCGATCGACGAATTGCTGAACCAGTCGATCAACTCGACGCTGTCGCGCTCGGTGATCACCCATGTGACGGTCACGCTGGCGCTGCTGTCGCTGGTGCTGTTCGGCGGGCGGGCGATCCATTCCTTCTCGGTGACGATGATGTTCGGCGTGGTGCTGGTCGGCACCTACACCTCGATCTTCATCGCCTCGCCGCTGCTGATCTATCTCGGCGTCACCACCCGCACCATGGCGGAGAAGGATGCCGAGGCGAAGGCCGCCAAGGCCGAGGGCAAGCCGGCAGGCAAGCCCGAAGGCAAGCCGGCGCGCTCGTGACCTGACCCGGGCGGCGCGCCGGGAACGGCGCTTCGCTCGCGGTGCCGCGAACTCCGGGCTCCGACTGTCGGGCCCACAATATCGAGCCCACATATCGAGGCGACCATATGGCCACGCCCGTCGCCCATCTGCCCCGTCAGGTGCCCATAGACGGCTATGGCGCCGGCTTCTTCCATTTCGCCGGCATGGCCTCGGAGGGCTCGATCCTCGCCTTGCCGAGCGGCATCCATGCCTGGCCGATCGCGACGGTGGGCCAGATCGACGTTGCCGCGCTGGCACCAGTGCTCGCCGAAAGCGCCGCCATCGACATGCTGATCCTCGGCACCGGCACGGAACTCTGGGTGGTGCCGGACGCGCTGCGCTGGCGGTTGCGCGATGTCGGCATCGGCATCGACGCCATGCCGACACGGGCGGCGGCCTCGACCTATAATGTGCTGCTGGACGAGGGCCGCCCGGTGGCGGCGGCCCTGCTGGCGCTGCGCTGAGGGCCGCCGAGGTGGACGCGCCGGATGCCAATATCGGCTATTGCACGCAGCTGGTGCGCGAGCTCGATCGTGACCGCTACGTCGCCAATTTGTTCGCGCCGGAGGCGGCGCGCGGGGCGCTGATGGCGTTGCACGCCTTCAATATCGAGGTGTCGCGCATCCGCGAGGCGATCACCAATCCGCTCGCCGGCGAGGTGCGGCTGCAATGGTGGAGCGACGCGCTGATCGGCGATGCCCGCGGCGACGTGAAGGCCAATCCGGTGGCGGCGGCGCTGATCGACACCATCAACCGGCACAGCCTGCCGCGCCCCACCTTCTTCGCGCTGATCGACGCCCGTATCTTCGACCTCTATGACGACCCGATGCCGACGGTGAACGATCTCGAGGGCTACGCCGGCGAGACCTCCTCGGCGCTGATCCGGCTGGGCACGCTGATCCTCACCGGCGCCGCGCCGGGCGGGGGTGGCGAGCGGGCGCTCGCCGATGCCGCCGGCCATGCCGGGGTCGCCTATGCGGTGACCGGGCTGCTGCGCGCCTTTCCCCACCATGCGCGGCGCGGACAGTGCTACGTGCCGCAGGACCTCCTGAAGTCGCATGGCGTCGGGCGCGAGGCGGCGGTGTCGGGGCAGGCGACGCCGGGGTTGATCGCGGCACTGGCCGACCTGCGCAACCTGGCACGGCGGCACTACGAGCAGGCGATGGCCGCGCTGGCCGGCGTCGAGCCGGCCAATTACCCGGCCTTCCTGCCGCTGGCGCTGGTGCCGGGCGACCTCGCCCGCATGGCGCGGGCGCACGACCCGTTCACCCGGGTGCCGGCCGTCTCGGTGCCCGGGCGCATCTGGCGGCTGTGGCGCGCCTCCCGCGGCTTCGGCAACGGCGTCCGCTAGGGAAGACGGTTCTTTCCGGCGGAGAGAGGCCGTTCAGGCGCGGTTATAGGCGTCCTCCAGGCGGACGATGTCGTCCTCGCCGAGATAGGCGCCGGTCTGCACCTCGATCAGCTCCAGCGGGATCTCGCCGGGATTGGCCAGCCGGTGCACGCCGCCTTGCGGCAGATAGGTCGATTCGTTCTCGCGCACTTCGAAGACGCGTCCGTCCAGCGTCACCTCGGCGGTGCCCTTCACCACGATCCAGTGCTCGGCGCGGTGATGGTGCTTCTGCAGCGACAGCCGCCCGCCCGGCTCGACGACGATCTTCTTCACCAGGAAGCGCTCGCCGCGACAGATGGTCTGGTAGGTGCCCCATGGGCGATGCGCCTTGAGGTGCTCGCTGGCGGCGTTATGGCGCTCGCTCTTGAGCTGGGCGACCAGGCCCTTGACGTCCTGGGCGCGGTCGATCGGCATCACCAGCACCGCATCCTCGGTGGCGACCACCGAGAGGTTGTCGAGCCCGATGCCGGCGATGAGCGGTCCGTCCGAATGGAGATAGGAATTGCGCGAATCGAGCAGGGTCACCGGGCCGCGGGTGGCGTTGCCGGCCGCGTCGCCCTCCGCTAGCTCGTGCAGCGCGTCCCACGAGCCGACATCCGACCAGCGGAAGCGGCCCTCCACCACGGCGGCGCGCCTCGTGTGCTCCATCACCGCATAGTCGATCGACTTGGCGGGGGCGTCGGCGAAGGCGCGGGCATCGAGCTTGATGAAGCCGAGATCCTCGCCGGCGGTCTCCACCGCCTCGGTCACGGCGGCGACCATGCTCGGCTCGAAGCGGGTCGCCTCCTCGATCAACACCGCGGCCGGGAAGCAGAAATTGCCGGAGTTCCACAGATAGCCCTCCGCAAGGTAGCGGGTGGCGGTGGCAAGGTCCGGCTTCTCGACGAAGGCGGCCACCGTCCGGGCACCGCCGGCCCCGGCTTGGGTGCCTATTTGGGCGCCGGGGCGGATATAGCCATAGGCGGTCGACGGCTCGGTGGGGGCGATGCCAAAGGTGACGATCCGGCCTTGCGCCGCCGCCTGCGCCCCGGCGCGGCAGGCATCGAGGAAGAGCGGCTCGTCGAGAACCACATGGTCCGAGGCGAGCGCCAGCACCAGGCAGCCCTCGCCGTGCAGGCGCTGGGCGATGAGGGCGGCGGCGAGCAGGGCCGGACCGGAATCGCGGCGCATCGGCTCCAGCGCCACCGTGACATCCATGCCGATCTCGGCGGCCTGGCGGCGGGCGAAGAAGCGGAAATCCTCATGGGTGAGGACGAGAGGGGCGGCAAACAGCGCGCGGTCGGACACCCGCATCAGCGTCTGCTGGTAGAGGGTGTGCGAGCCGGTGAGCACCTGGAACTGCTTGGGCAGGCTGTCGCGCGAGACCGGCCACAGCCGCGTGCCGCTGCCGCCTGCCAGGATCACGGGGACGATCGGAGACGGGCCCCGCATGCAAAGAGTGCTCCGACAGTGACGAGGCCGGCTCGGGTGGGCGGCCTCCCGCCGGGAGACGCTGCGGCACCATGCCGGATTTCCGTTCGGCGGCCAAGCCGTGGTGCCGCCACCCCGGCCGCGCCGGTCGGAACCGGGCCACCGGCCGCGCGTTGTCCGCAACGGGCAGGGGCGGTGAGAAAGGCGGGGCGCGGTGAACATCCAGCGGGGCACGGTCGTCGAGGAGGCCGGGCAGGCGGCGCGCATCGGCGTGCATGACACGACGGTGCCGACGCGGAGCGGGCGGGGGGACCTGCTGTGGCTGCGCCTGTCCCAGCTCGCGGCGATCACGCTGGCGGTGCTCGCGCTGGCGGGTGTGCTGGTGGTGGCGCGGGCGGTGCTCATTCCCATCGTCGCGGCGGTGATCATCGGCAGCGTCATCGGTCCGTTCATCGAGGCGCTGGCGCGGCGCGGCATTCCCTCGCCGGTGACCGCGGTGCTGATCGTGATCGTCATGGTGGCGACGTTCTACGGTGCGGCGACGGCGCTCGCCGGCCCGCTGGCCGAATGGATCGAGCGGATGCCGGAGATCAGCGAGACGCTGCGCGAGCGCTTCGCGGCGCTGCGGCCGGCGGTGCAGCGCATGCTGTTCTTCGTCGAATCCCTCGAATCGATCGGCAGTGCGGCCGAGCGGCCGATGACGGTGAGCATTTCCGATTCGCGGGTGCTGGAGAGCGCCATCGGCCTGGTGACGCCGGCGCTCGGCGCGTTCATCCTGTTCGTCGGCTCGCTGCTGTTCTTCCTCGCCGGGCGGATCCAGATCAAGCGCAAGGTGGTGCGGGCGATCGGCCCGCGCGCCGGGCGGCTGACCGCGTTGCGGGTATTCCGCGAGATCGAGGCGCGGCTGGGCACCTATCTGGTCACCGCCACCTTCATCAATGCCGGGCTCGGGGTGGCGACCGGGCTGCTGGCTTGGGCGCTGGGCTTGCCGACGCCGGTAATGTGGGGCGTGCTCGCCGGGGTTTTGAACTATATTCCCTATGTCGGCCCGGCGATCATGACGCTGGTGCTGGCGCTGGTCGGCCTCGTCAGCTTTCCCGGCCCGTTCGAGGGATTGCTGCCGGCGGGGCTGTTCGTGGTGCTCACCTCGATCGAGGGGCAGCTGCTGACGCCGCTGATCGTCGGGCGGCGGGTGGCGCTCAACCCGTTCGCGGTGTTTCTCTCCATGGCGCTGTGGACCTGGCTGTGGGGCCCGATCGGTACCTTCCTGTCGGTGCCATTGCTGATCGCCGCCATGGCGCTGGTCGATGCGTTGCTGGCGACGCGGCGGCCGCAGCTGCCCGGCTGAAGGCCTTCGTGGGGAGCTGTCCACAGGCCGCGGGGAAGGGCGCCGACAAGGGCGCTTGACACCCCAACGCCGCTGCCTTAACACCCGCCTCACTCGACGGGCGGTCCACACAGCGACCCGGTCGTTGGGGGTGTAGCTCAGTTGGTTAGAGCGCCGGCCTGTCACGCCGGAGGTCGCGGGTTCGAGCCCCGTCACTCCCGCCATTCAAGCACAATCCCTTGATCGATGATTTACCGCCGTAGCGACAGGCTCGCGAAGCCTAGCGATTATATCGGCCTGCGTCGGGTCCGGAAATGACCTCGCGGCTTCGCCCCGATCCTCTCCGGCTTGTGTGTACTTTCGCGGATATCGCCCCGGCAATCCGTGGTAGTTTCCAACCATGAGCACAAACATCGAAGCCAGAGCACGGGCGCTATGTGCGGCGGATCTGCGGCCCAGCGTGGCGGCCGGCGATCTTGAGGTGGCGGTCGACCGGCTGTGGCCGGTGGTGGCGCGTGAGATCCAGGGCGATGTCATGGATAGGGATGCCATCAAGGAACCGCGGGACATCGCCGTGCGGGTCGTCGAGTACCAGCGGCTGCGCCGCTGACGGTCGACGCCGACAAGGCGCGGGCAGGGGCCGCCTTTCCGTTGAGGGGAGCATAAGCGTTCCCCGCGCTAGAGCCCGGCGAGCAGTTCCTGTCGCTCGCGGGCGACGATCTCGTGCAGCACGTCGATGAAATCGGCGACATTGGCCGAGGGCGTCTCGCCGCGCCGGGTGATGATGCCGAGCGGGCCGAGCTGGTTCGGCAGCGTGATCGGGAGCCGCCGGAAGGTGTCGCGCCCCACGCCCTCCATCAGGATCGACTTCGGCAGGCAGGCGATCATGCCGGCCTCGCGCACCAGATGCAGGGTGGCGAAGATCGAGGTGGTCTCGACGAGATTGTTGAGGGTGCCGACCCCGGCCTCGACGAAGGCCTGATCGATCAGCTGCCGCATCGGGCTGGTCTTCTGCTGCAGCACCCACGGCATGTGCGCGGTTTCGGCGAGGCTGAGCGCGGCGACGCCGGCGAGCGGGTGCTGCGCGGCGACGAAGATCCACAATTCCTCATGCGCCAGCGGTTCCAGCTCGAAGGCGAGCGCGTTGCTCGGATCGGTGAAGCGGCCGAGCGCCATGGAAATCTCGTTGCGCTCCAGCGCGTCGAGCAGGATGTCCGAGGTGGCGGCGAGCAACTGGATGGTCATCAGCGGCCGCCGACGCTTCAATTCGGCGATCGCCTTGGGCAGCAGGCCGGGCGTGGTCGCCATGATGGCGCCGATCGACAGCGCGCCGAAGCCGCCGGCCTTCAGATTGTCCAGCCCGTCGGCGAAGCTGTCGGCCTCGCGCAGGGTGCGCGCGGCGTAGTCGGCGACGAAGGCGCCGATCTCGGTCGGCAGCATGGCGCGCGGGGTGCGCTCGAACAACCGTACGCCGAGCAGCGCCTCGGCGTCCTGCAGGATCTTCGAGGCCGCCGGCTGCGTCATGTTCATCTCGGCGGCGACGCGATGGAGGTTGCCGCCGCGCGCCAGCAGGTCGACGAGCCGCAAGTGGCGGAAGCGCAGCCGGGTCGCCAGCGCGGCGAAGGAGGAGGACACCATCTGTCGATAACCTAATGGAATTGGTCAAGTCGAAGATTTCATTATCAAGTTATCACGGCAGCCGCTACGGAATCCGCCCCAAGAAGGTCCTCCAGCCCAAGGCTGGCGAAACTCAGGGAAGGAGCGTTCGGGATGAAGCTTGTCCGTTACGGTCAACCGGGGGCGGAGCGTCCCGCCATCCTCGATGCGCAGGGCGTGCTGCGCGATCTCTCCGGCATCGTGCCCGATATCGGCGGCGCGACGCTGCTGCCGGAAGGCCTCGCCAAGATCGCCGCGCTCGACCTGTCGACGCTGCCGGCGGTGGACGGCAATCCCCGCATCGGCGCCTGCGTCGGGCAGGTGGGCAAGTTCATCTGTGTCGGCCTGAACTACACCGACCACGCCGCCGAATCCGGCATGGCGATCCCCGACGAGCCGGTGCTGTTCATGAAGACCACCAGCAGCATCGTCGGCCCCAATGACGACGTCGAGATCCCCCGCGGCTCGGAAAAGACCGACTGGGAGGTCGAGCTCGGCATCGTCATCGGCAAGACCGCGAAATACGTGTCGAAGGAAGACGCCTACGACCACGTCGCCGGCTATTGCGTGATCAACGACGTCTCCGAGCGCCACTTCCAGCTCGAGCGTGGCGGCCAGTGGGACAAGGGCAAGGGCTGCGACACCTTCGGCCCGATCGGCCCGTGGCTGGTGACCACCGACGAGATCACCGACCCGCACGTGCTCGACATGTGGCTGGAAGTCGACGGCAAGCGCTACCAGAACGGCTCGACCCGCACGATGATCTTCGATGTGCCGACCATCGTGTCCTACATCAGCCAGTTCATGAGCCTGCAGCCGGGCGACATCATCTCCACCGGCACCCCGCCGGGCGTCGGCCTCGGCCAGAAGCCGCCGGTCTATCTCAAGGCCGGCCAGACCATGCGCCTCGCCATTTCCGGCCTCGGCGAGCAGCAGCAGACCACCGTTCCGGCGGCGTGAAGGATTTAGGCACATGAACAAGCTCGACCTCACCGGCCGCGTCGCCATCATCACCGGCGGCGCCCGCGGCATCGGCTACGCCACCGCCGAGCGCATGCTCGCCTCCGGCGCCTCCGTCGCGCTGTGGGACATCGACGCCGCCCGCCTCGACGAGGCCGCGGCAGTGCTGGGCACGCTCGGCAAGGTGTCCACCCATGTCGTCGAACTGACCGACGAGGCCTCCGTCACCGCCGCCACCGAGGCGACGGCCGCCGCGCACGGCAAGATCGACATCCTCGTCAACAATGCCGGCATCACCGGCGGCAACGGCAAGCTGTGGGAGCTCGACACCGAGACCTGGCGCCGGGTGATCGACGTCAACCTCGTCGGGCCGTTCCTGACCTGCAAGGCGGTGGTGCCGCACATCATCAAGAACGGCTGGGGGCGCATCGTCAACGTCGCCTCCATCGCCGGCAAGGAAGGCAACCCGAACGCCTCGCACTATTCGGCGTCGAAGGCCGGGCTGATCGGGCTGACCAAGTCGCTCGGCAAGGAACTGGCGACCTCGAACATCCTCGTCAACGCCATCACCCCGGCGGCGGCGAAGACCGAGATCTTCAACCAGATGAAGCAGGAACACATCGACTTCATGCTGTCGAAGATCCCGATGAACCGCTTCCTGGCGGTCGACGAGGCGGCGGCGCTGATCTCGTGGCTGTCCTCCGAGGACTGCGCCTTCTCTACCGGCTCGGTGTTCGACATCTCCGGCGGTCGCGCCGTCTACTGAGGCGTCGCCGGGCAACCGGCGACCCTTCCAAAAACAAGAAGATCGCGGCGCCGGCTCGCCCCGGACGCAATGGCGGCATGTGTCCAGCTAACAAGGGAGGGCGCCCGCATGGTCGCGCAGACACCGGCTCTACTTTCGACCATCAGCAAGGTCACCAAGCGGCTGCTGCCGTTCCTGCTGCTGATGTACATCCTGGCCTTCCTCGACCGCGCCAATGTGGGCTTCGCCAAGGCGGCCTTCCAGGCCGATACCGGCATCTCCAACGCGGCCTTCGCCTTCGGCGCCTCGATCTTCTTCCTGGGCTACGCCCTGTTCGAGGTGCCCTCCAACCTCATCATGCACCGCGTCGGCGCCAAGATCTGGATGGCCCGCATCATGGTGACCTGGGGCCTGATCTCGGCGGCGATGATGTTCGCCCATAACGAGACCACCTTCTACATCCTGCGCGTGCTGCTCGGCATCGCCGAGGCCGGCTTCTTCCCCGGCGTGATCCTGTATCTCACCTACTGGTTCCCGTCCTTCGCGCGCGGCCGGGCCATGGGCCTGTTCTATTTCGGCGCCCCGCTTGCCTTCATCTTCGGCTCGCCGCTCTCCGGCCTGCTGCTGGAGTTCCAGGGCATTGGCGGCCTGCATGGCTGGCAGTGGATGTTCCTCGTCGAGGGCCTGCTCGCCTCCGTGGTCGGCGTCTGGGCGTATTTCTACCTCGACAACAAGCCGGCCGATGCCAAGTGGCTGACGGCGCAGGAGAAGACCGTTCTTCAGGACGCGCTCAGCGCCGAAGACACGGTGAAGCAGTCGCACGGTCCGCGCGGCACCCTCGCGGCCCTGAAGAGCGGGCGCGTGCTCTACTTCTCGCTGATCTACTTCATCATCCAGATGAGCGTGTACGGCGTGGTGTTCTACCTGCCGACCCAGGTCGCCGGCCTGCTCGGAACCAAGGTCGGCCTGATGGTCGGCATCGTCACCGCCATTCCGTGGGTGTGCGCGATGATCGCCACCTACTACCTGCCGCGCCTCTCCGACCAGACCGGCGAGCGGCGCCTGTTCGCCGGTGGCATCCTTGTCGTCTGCGCTGCCGGCATCGCCGCCTCGGTGGCCTCGGGCTCGCCGCTGCTGTCGATGATCGCGCTGTGCTTCGCCGCGGCCGGCTTCATCTCGGTGCAGCCGATCTTCTGGACCCTGCCGACGGGCTATCTCGGCGGCGTCGCGGCGGCCGGCGGCATCGCGCTGATCAACTCGCTCGGCTCGCTCGGCGGCTTCGTGGCGCCGAACGTGAAGAACTGGGCGGAAGCCACCTTCGAGTCGGGTTCGGCCGGCCTCTATCTGCTGGCTGGCACCACGCTGATCGGCGCCATCCTCGTCTTTGCGCTGGCCGCCATCGGCGTCGGCCGCGAGGCGCGCACGACCACCGCTCCGGCGTCCAGCCGCTGATTTCTTCTCCGCGGCGGTCGTCAGGGCCGCCGCGGCTTCCTTCTACCGGGAGCTCGACACATCATGTCCATGCCGACCATCACAGCCGTCCGGGCCTTCACCGTCCGCGGCGGCGGCGCGGATTATCACGACCAGCAGGGCTATCACTGGATCGACGACCACATCGGCACGCCGATGGGCAAGTATCCAGAGTATCGCGAGAGCCGCCGCAGCTTCGGCATCAACGTGCTCGGCACGCTGGTGGTGGAGATCGAGGCCTCCGACGGCACGGTCGGCTTCGCGGTGACCACCGCCGGCGAGATCGGCGCCTTCATCGTCGAGAAGCACCTGTCGCGCTTCCTGATCGGCCGGCAGGTCACCGAGATCGAGAAGATCTGGGACCAGATGTATTTCTCGACCCAGTATTACGGCCGCAAGGGCGTGGTGCTGAACACCATCTCCGGCGTCGACCTCGCGCTGTGGGACCTTCTTGCCAAGGTGCGCAAGGAACCCGTCCACGCGCTGCTCGGCGGCCCGGTGCGCGACGAATTGCAGTTCTACGCCACCGGCGCGCGGCCGGACCTCGCCAAGCAGATGGGCTTCATCGGCGGCAAGCTGCCGCTGCACCATGTGCCGGCCGAGGGCGAGGAGGGGCTCAAGAAGAACATCGAGCTGCTCGCCGACATGCGCTCGCGCTGCGGCGACGATTTCTGGCTGATGTATGACTGCTGGATGAGCCTCGACCTCAACTACGCGACCAAGCTCGCCCACAAGGCCCACGAATACGGCCTGAAGTGGATCGAGGAGGCTCTGTCGCCGGACGACTACTGGGGCTATGCCGAGCTGCGCAAGAACGTGCCGAAGGGCATGCTGGTCACCACTGGCGAGCACGAGGCCACCCGCTGGGGCTTCAAGCTGCTCTTGGAGATGGGCTGCTGCGACATCATCCAGCCGGATGTCGGCTGGTGCGGCGGCGTGACCGAGCTGATCAAGATCTCGGCGCTGGCCGACGCCCATTCGGCGCTGGTCGTGCCGCATGGCTCCTCGGTCTACAGCTACCACTTCGTCATCACCCGCCAGAACTCGCCCTTCGCCGAGTTCCTGATGATGCATCCGGTGCCGGACCAGGTGGTGCCGATGTTCACCCCGCTGCTGCTCGACGAGCCGGTGCCGGTGAACGGCCGCATGAAGGCGAGCGCGCTCGACAAGCCGGGCTTCGGCGTGCGGCTGAACCCCGAGGTGAAGCTGCACCGTCCCTATATCAACGGCTGAGGAACCCGATCCTCGGTCGCGACTGTGGCCCGCCTCTCCCTGGAGGCGGGCCATTTTTCGTTCAGGCGGTCACGTCGGCAGAGGCCGGCATGCGGCCGGTCTCGCGCAGCGCGACGTGCCAGGACAGCGCCTCCTCGATGACGTGTGGCGTGTGGCCGCCGCGCGCCAGCGCCCGGCGATGGTAGTCGGCCAGCGGCTCGCGATAGGAGGGATGGACGCAATTGGCGAGGATCGCCCGCGCCCGCTCGCGCGGGGCGAGGCCGCGCAGGTCGGCGAGGCCGATCTCGGTAACGAGCACGTCGACATCGTGCTCGTTGTGGTCGACATGGCTGACCATCGGCACCACCGAGGAGATGGCGCCGCCCTTGGCGATCGATTTGGTGACGAACACCGACATGTAGCCGTTGCGGGCGAAGTCACCCGAGCCGCCGATACCGTTCATCATGTGGGTGCCGCCGACATGGGTGGAGTTGACGTTGCCGTAGATGTCGAACTCCAGCGCGGTGTTGATGCCGATGATGCCGAGCCGGCGCACCACTTCGGGGTGGTTGCTGATCTCCTGCGGGCGCAGGATCAGCCGCGGCTTGTAGTGCGGCAGCTTCGGCAGCACCTCGCGGTACTTGGCCGCCGACAGGGTGATGGAGGAGCCGGAGGCGAAATCGAGCTTGCCGGCGTCGAACAGGTCGAAGGTCGAGTCCTGTAGCACCTCGGAATACATGGTGAGGTTGTGGAACGGCGTCTCGATGAAGCCGTGCAGCACGGCGTTGGCGATGGTGCCGATGCCGGCCTGCAACGGCTGGAGCCGGTTGGTCAGCCGGCCCTTCCTGACCTCGTTGAGGAAGAATTCGGTGAGATGGCCGGAAATGGCAGCGGTCTCGGCGTCCGGCGGCAGCACGGTCGACGAGCTGTCGAGCTTTTCGGTGAAGACGATGGCGGCGATCTTGGCCGGATCGACCGGGATGAAGGGCAGGCCGACGCGGCTCTGCGGCGCCACCACCGGGATCGGCTCGCGGTGCGGCCGGTGGGTGGGGATATAGATGTCGTGCAGCCCCTCCAGCGTCACCGGCTGGGAGAGGTTGATCTCGACGATCACCTTCTCGGCGAGGATGGCGAAGCTCGCCGAATTGCCGACCGAGGTGGTCGGCACGATGCCGCCCTGCTCGGTGATCGCCACCGCCTCGATCACCGCGACGTCGACCGGGCCGAGCTGGCGGGTGCGCAGCATCTCCACCGTCTCGGACAAATGCTGGTCGACGAACATCACCTCGCCGGCATTGATCGACTTGCGCAGCGCCGGATCGGACTGGAAGGGGATGCGACGGGAGAGCGCGTGCGCCTCGGCCAGCGTCTTGTCGAGGTCGTTGCCGAGCGAGGCTCCGGTGATCAGCGTGATCTTCAAGGGCTCGGTGCGGGCGCGCTCGGCGAGCGCCATCGGCACCGCCTTGGCCTCGCCGGCGCGGGTGAAGCCGCTCATGCCCACCGTCATGCCGTCCCTGATCAGCTGCGCGGCTTGTTCGGCGCTGGTCACCTTGTCCGCCAATGGGGCGTAGCGCAGGCGGTCCTCGTGCATGGCGTCATTCCTCCCGGTCTCGTTCGCCGGCATCCGCGGTCCGGGGGCGAGCTTCGGCAGGAGAGGCACGCGGGACGCCGCAGGCGGCGCGGCATGTTTCGCCGCCGCGTGCGCCCGGCGCCAGTTCGACCTTCGGCCGGGTATGAGCGGAGCGCATGGCGCCGGGACCCGGCGAGGGCGGAAGCACTAACGTAAACGAGACATTAATCGTTGTCGTTCAGTATGTTGGCCTCTCGTCGCCTGGGGATTATCCTTAACAGGGCCGAAGAAGGGGATTCGCTCATGACGAATGGCTGGGCGCGCTCGACATTGAGCCGGCGCCATCTCATCGGCTTGTTCGGCCTTGCCGCCCTGTTGCCGCTGCGTCCGTCGGCCGCTAGCGCGCAGGGCGCCGACCCCGGCGACGCCGCGACGAGCGACCTGACCTCGGTCGCCGACATGAAGCCCGGCCAGTATGCGTGGCATCCCGAGCGGGCGCCCGAGGGCTTCGTCGCCATCATCGTCTCGCTGCCGGACCAGCGCTGCTACGTGTATCGCAACGGCGTGCGCATCGGCGTCTCCACCTGCTCGACCGGCCGCGCCGGCCACGAGACGCCGGTAGGGGTGTTCACCATCCTGCAGAAGGATGTCGACCACCATTCCTCGCTCTATGACGACGCGCCGATGCCCTATGCCGAGCGGCTGACCTGGTCGGGCGTGGCGCTGCATGCCGGCGGGTTGCCCGGCTACCCGTCCTCGCATGGCTGCGTGCACCTGCCGATGGCGTTCTCCAAGCTGCTGTTCAGCGTCACCCATTTCGGCACGCCGGTGATCATTGCCGACGCGCATTCGCAGCCGGCCGACGTGCTGCATCCCGGCCTGGTGCTGCCGGCCGACGCGACCACCGCGATAAAGACCGAGGCGCCGAAGGACGACAGCCCGGCCGCGGTCGCGGCTGCCGCGCAGATGGCGGCGGAGAACGCCGTCTCCATGGTGGTGAGCGGCGCCGACAAGCAGCTGACCGTGCTGAAGAACGGCGCGGTGGCGCTCACCGCGCCGGTGACCATCCGCGATCCCAATACGCCGCTCGGCAATGTCGTCTATGTGCTGAAGAAGGTGGCGGGCGACGTCGCCTGGACGGCGCTCGGCTTCGAGGGCAACGGCGCCGGGGCCGGCAAGGTGGCCGCCGCCATCGACCGCATCACCGTGGCGCCGCAGGCCAACCAGCAACTCGCCCAGCTTTTGGTGCCGGGCTCGACGCTGTTCGTGACCGATCTGTCGGCGGATGCCTCGACGCGGACCGACAAGGGCTTCGTCGTGATGTCGCAGGCGATGAGCTGAGCGGGGAGGCCGGAATGCGCCGTCTGCTTTCGGTTCTCGCGCTCGCCGGGCTGGCGCTTACCGGCGCTCCCGGCGCGTCGCATGCGCAGGAGGACGCGCCGGCCCCGGCCGCAAAACCCGCTGCCGCCGGCGCCGCGCCGGCCAAGGTGTTGTTCGGCGCGGTGAAGCAGCCGGCCTCCGCGCTGGCGCCGCGTGCCATCGGCTTCTATTCGCGCGGCTGCCTCGCCGGGGGCGAGGCGCTGCCGGTCACCGGGCCGACCTGGCAGGCGATGCGGCTGTCGCGCAACCGCAACTGGGGCCATCCCGACCTCATCGCCTTCCTGGAGCGGCTGTCCGCCCAGGCGCCCAAGGTCGGCTGGTCCGGCCTGCTCGTCGGCGACATGGCGCAGCCGCGCGGCGGACCGATGGCGACCGGCCATGCCTCGCACCAGATCGGTCTCGACGCTGACATCTGGCTGACCCCGATGCCGAAGAAGGTCTTCACCGCCAAGGAGCGCGAGGACGTGTCGGCGACGATGATCGTGCGGCCGGACCGGCTCGACGTCGACACCCAGGTGTGGACGCCGGCACATGTCGCCATCATCCGCACCGCGGCGCAGGACGACCGGGTGGAGCGGGTGCTGGTCAACGCGGCGATCAAGAAGGCACTGTGCCGCGACGCGCGCGGCGACCGCTCCTGGCTGCAGAAGGTGCGGCCCTATTGGGGGCACGACTACCACATGCATGTGCGCATCTCCTGCCCGGCCGGGAGCCCGGATTGCCGGCCGCAGGACGCGGTGGTGCCGGGCGACGGCTGCGACAAGCTCGACTGGTGGTTCTCCGACGGCGTGCTGCATCCCAAGCCGCCGAAAGTGCCGCCCAAGCCGGCGCCGCCGGTGACGCTCGCCGACCTGCCGCCGTCCTGCGCGGCGGTGCTGAAGGCGCAGTAGGCCGTAGCGTTCCGCGACCAGCGCCAGATCCAATAGGCTGAAGTCTGTTCCCGTCGCGAAAGCCTTTCAGCCTTCGCGGCGGCAACAGGCTCTAGCGCGCGTCGGCGCGGATCATCGCCGCTGCCTTTTCGGCGATCATCATGGTGGGGGAGGCGGTGTTGCCGGAGACGATGGTCGGCATCACCGAGGCGTCGACCACCCGCAGCCCCTCGATGCCGAACACCCGCAGCCGCTCGTCGACCACCGCGAGCGGGTCGCTCGGCAGTCCCATCTTGGCGGTGCCGACCGGGTGGAAGATGGTGGTGCCGATCTCGCCGGCGGCGCGCACCAGGCTGTCCTCGTCGTCGCCGACCGCGGGGCCGGGCAGGAACTCCTCCGGGCGGAGCGATGCCAGCGCCGGCCGCTTCACGATGCGGCGGGCGACGCGCAGGCTGTCCGCCGCCACCTGCCGGTCCTCCTCGGTCGCGAGGTAGTTGGGGCGAATCGCGGGGGGCGCCGTCGGGTCGGCGCTGGTGAGGCGGACATCGCCACGGCTGCTTGGGCGCAGATTGCACACGCTCATGGTGAAGGCGGGGAAGGGGTGCAGCTTCTCGCCGAACTTGCCGAGCGACAACGGCTGCACGTGGAACTCAATGTCCGCGCGCTCCTTGTCCGGCCGCGAGCGGGTGAACAGGCCGAGCTGCGACGGCGCCATGGTGAGCGGCCCGCGTCGGAACAGGGCGTATTCCAGCGCCATCGACGCCTTGCCGATCAGCGAGTGGGTGCGCTCGTTCAGCGTGTTGGCGCCATGCACCTTATAGATCAGCCGCAATTGCAGATGGTCCTGAAGGTTGGCGCCAACACCCGGCCGGTCGAGGGCGACGCCGATGCCGTGACCGGCCAGCTCGGCGCCTGGGCCGATGCTGGACAGCATGAGGATCTGCGGCGAGCCGATGGCGCCGGCCGAGAGGATGACCTCGCCATGGGCGCGGGCGGTGCGGGCGACGCCGTCCTGCCGGTAGGCGATGCCGACGGCGCGGTGGCCCTCGAGAATCACCCGCTCGGTGAGGCAGCCGGTGCGCAGGGTGAGGTTCGGCCGGTTCAAAACGGGCTTGAGGAACCCTCGCGCGGCGCTCCAGCGCAGGCCGCGCTTCTGGTTGACCTGGAAATAGGCCGAGCCCTCATTGTCGCCGGTGTTGTAGTCATCGATCGGCGCGATGCCGTCCTGCGCCGCCGCCTCGCGCACCTTGTCGAGCAGCGGCCAGGTGAGGCGCGGGAATTCGACGCGCCACTCGCCGCCGGCGCCGTGGATGTCGCTGGCGCCGCGATAGTGGTCCTCGTGGCTCTTGAAGATCGGCAGCACGTCGTCCCAGCCCCAGCCGGCGAGCCCGAGCTGGCGCCAGCCGTCATAGTCGCCGGCCTGGCCGCGCATGTAGATCATCGCGTTGATGGCGGAGCAGCCGCCGATCACCTTGCCGCGTGGATAGGCGAGGGCACGGCCGTTGAGCCCCGGCTCCGGCTCGGTGCGGAACATCCAGTCGGCGCGGGGATTGCCGATGGCGAACAGGTAGCCGACCGGGATGTGGAACCAGATCCAGTTGTCGCGCCCGCCGGCTTCCAGCAACAGCACGCGCCTGCGCGGATCGGCGGAGAGCCGGTTGGCGAGCACGCAGCCGGCCGAGCCGGCCCCGACGATGATGTAGTCGTAATGCTCGTCGGCGGGCGTGTCGTCGGTCATGGAGGCACCTGTTCCTGCTACCGCATCGGAAGTTCCGACGCGCCCCGTTTCTGGCGCATTCCGCACCGGATCGCCACTGCCCAGGGGAGACTCACCGGAGGTGGAAGGGGGCCGCGGCGGGGCGGTCGCGGGGGCGGCACGGGGCGATCGCGGGCCTCTCCATGCGGTATGAGACGAAAGTCTGGCGTCACGATATTGTCCTAACGAACCAACAGGATGCCGCAATGCGGCGTAAACCGTTGGGAACGTTGGGTCGGCTGTGAATTTTGTATGCCACGACTTACGTAACGCTCATCGACGCCCTTGCCCTCTCTGGGGCGGTGCGATAAGCCTGCCCTGTGCTTTGAATATTTCGCAACTGAGGTTGCGCGCCAAACGGCGCCCACGCACCGGGGAGGATGCGGCCCATGAGCAGCCTGCTGCAGGATTACCTGCCGGTCGTCATTTTCATCGGGGTTTCGGCCGTCATCGGGATCGCCCTGCTGGTGGCCCCCTTCATCGTCGCCTTCTCTCGACCCGATCCGGAGAAGATGTCGGCTTATGAATGTGGCTTCAATGCGTTCGACGACGCGCGCATGAAGTTCGACGTCCGTTTCTACCTGGTGTCGATCCTCTTCATCATCTTCGATCTCGAGGTCGCCTTCCTGTTTCCCTGGGCCATCACCTTCGGGGAACTCGGTAATTTCGGCTTCTGGTCGATGATGATTTTCCTGGCCGTGCTCACCATCGGCTTTGTCTACGAATGGAAGAAGGGAGCGCTCGAATGGGATTGAGCGCCGCGAACACTCCTCTCGTCGCTCCGGCGGCGAAGGGAATCATCGATCCGAACACCGGCCGGCCGATCGGCGCGACCGATCCGTTCTTCGTCGAGGTGAACAACGAGCTGGCCGACAAGGGCTTCCTCGTCACCGCCACCGACGAGCTGATCAACTGGGCGCGCACCGGCTCGCTCATGTGGATGACCTTCGGCCTCGCCTGCTGCGCGGTGGAGATGATGCAGGTCTCCATGCCGCGCTACGACGTGGAGCGCTTCGGCTTCGCGCCCCGCGCCTCGCCACGCCAGTCCGACGTGATGATCGTCGCCGGCACGCTGACCAACAAGATGGCCCCGGCCCTGCGCAAGGTCTACGACCAGATGCCGGAGCCGCGCTACGTCATCTCCATGGGCAGCTGCGCCAATGGCGGGGGCTACTACCACTACTCCTACTCGGTGGTGCGCGGCTGCGACCGGATCGTGCCGGTCGACATCTACGTGCCGGGCTGCCCGCCGACGGCTGAGGCTCTGCTGTACGGCGTGCTGCTGCTGCAGAAGAAGATCCGCCGCACGGGCACCATCGAACGCTAAACGACTGCGAACGCTGAACGACCGACGCCGGGCGCATAGAGCGGGCAAGACGGGTAAGACATGGACGAGACGCTGAGAGAGCTTGGGGCGCACATCGCCGAGGCGCTGCCGGATGCGATCGACGAGATTGTCGTCGCCTATGGCGAGCTCACCGTGACGGTGCCGGGCGCCGAGGTGGTGAAGGTGCTGACCTTCCTGCGCGACGACCCGTCCTGCCGGTTTGTCAGCTTCATCGACATTTGCGGCGTCGACTGGCCGAAGCGCGAGAAGCGCTTCGACGTAGTCTACCACCTGCTGTCGCCGACGCTGAACGCCCGTATCCGGGTGAAGGCGGAGACCGACGAGACCACCCCGGTGCCCTCGGCAACTTCGGTATTCGCCGGCGCGCTGTGGTTCGAGCGCGAAGCCTACGACATGTACGGCATCCTGTTCTCGGGCCACCCGGAGCTGCGGCGCCTGCTCACCGATTACGGCTTCGACGGCTATCCGCTGCGCAAGGACTTCCCGACCACGGGCTTCGTCGAGGTGCGCTATGACGACGAGCGCAAGCGCGTGGTCTACGAGCCGGTGAAGCTCGCGCAGGAGTTCCGCAATTTCGACTTCCTGTCGCCGTGGGAGGGGCCTGACTACGTGCTCCCGGGTGACGAGAAGGCTTCGGCCCCCAAGGCTGGTTGAGGCGGAGTGACACGACCATGAATGCTCCCATCACGCCGGACGCCAACGTTCGTAACTTCCAGATTAACTTCGGCCCGCAACATCCTGCTGCGCATGGCGTTTTGCGTCTCGTGCTGGAGCTGGACGGCGAGATCGTCGAGCGTGTCGATCCGCATATCGGCCTGCTGCATCGCGGCACCGAGAAGCTGATCGAGACCAAGACCTTTACCCAGGCGATGCCTTATTTCGACCGGCTCGACTATGTCGCGCCGATGAACCAGGAGCATGCCTACTGCCTCGCCGTCGAGCGGCTGCTCGGGGTGACGGTGCCCAAGCGCGGCCAGCTGATCCGCGTGCTCTATTCCGAGATCGGTCGCATCCTGTCGCACATGCTCAATGTGACGACGCAGGCGATGGACGTCGGCGCGCTCACCCCGCCGCTGTGGGGCTTCGAGGAGCGCGAGAAGCTGATGGTCTTCTACGAGCGCGCCTCGGGAAGCCGGATGCACGCCGCCTATTTCCGTCCCGGTGGCGTCCACCAGGACCTGCCGCGCCAGCTGGTGCAGGACATTCTCGACTGGATCGATCCGTTCCTGAAGGTCTGCGACGACCTCGAGGGCCTGCTCACCGACAACCGCATCTTCAAGCAGCGCAATGTCGACATCGGCATCGTGTCGCTGGAGGACGCCTTCGCCTGGGGCTTCTCCGGCGTGATGGTGCGGGGCTCCGGCGCGGCGTGGGACCTGCGCAAGTCGCAGCCCTACGAGTGCTATGACGAGCTGGAATTCGACATTCCGATCGGCAAGAACTGCGACAATTACGATCGCTACTGTATTCGCATGGAGGAGATGCGGCAGTCGGCGTACATCATGCGCCAGTGCTGTCAGCGCCTCCTCAAGGAGACCGGTCCGGTCTCGGCGGTCGACAACAAGATCGTCGCGCCCAAGCGCGGCGAGATGAAGCGCTCGATGGAAGCGCTCATCCATCACTTCAAGCTCTACACCGAAGGCTTCCATGTCCCGGCCGGCGAAGTTTACGCCGCGGTGGAAGCGCCCAAGGGCGAATTCGGTGTCTATCTGGTGTCTGACGGCACCAACAAGCCCTATCGCTGCAAGATCCGCGCGCCAGGCTTCGCCCATCTTCAATCGATGGATTTCATGTGCCGCGGCTACATGCTCGCGGACGTTTCGGCGATCCTCGGGTCGCTGGATATCGTGTTCGGGGAAGTGGACCGCTGAGCCCGGGGCTCAGGGGTTCGATCGGAAGGGTACGGCATGTCGGTCCGTAGGCTTGCGCCCAAGGAATTGCAGCCCGAGAGCTTCGCCTTTACGGCGGAGAATCTGGCTTGGGCGGAAAAGACCATCGCCAAATATCCGGCTGGCCGGCAGGCCAGCGCGGTGATCCCGCTGCTCATGCGCGCGCAGGAGCAGGCGGAGGGTTGGGTATCTGAACCGGCGATGCGCTATATCGGCGAGATGCTCGGCATGGCGCCGATCCGCGTCTACGAGGTCGCCACCTTCTACACGCAGTTCCAGCTGCTGCCGGTCGGCAAGAAGGCGCATATCCAGGTCTGCGGCACCACGCCCTGCATGCTGAAGGGCGCCGGCGACCTGATGAAGGTCTGCAAGAAGAAAATCCATCCCGAGCCCTTCCATCTCAACGCGAGCGGCTCGCTCTCCTGGGAAGAGGTCGAGTGCGCCGGCGCCTGCGTGAACGCGCCGATGGTGCAGGTGGTGAACGAGGTGTTCGAGGACCTGACCCCGGAGATCCTCGAGGGCATCATCGACGCCTTCGAGCGCGGCGAGAAGCCGGCCATCGGCCCGCAGAACGGCCGCAAGAGCTCGGAGCCGGTCACCGGCCTTCGCGTGCTGACCTCGCCGGAGCTCTATGACGGCTCGATGGTCGGCACGGGTATCGGCCTTGCCGCCGCGCGCGACGCGATTGCCGCCCGCGAGGCCGCCGCCGCGCAGCCCAAGCCCGCCGAACCGGCCGCCGCCGCGGCCCCGCCCGCGCCGCCGAAGTCCGACCCGGCCCCGGCGAAGCCGCCGGTCGCCGAGGCGGTCAAGGTCGCCGGCGCCGCCGATTCCACTGGCCCGGCGAAGCCCGACGCGCCGAAGCCGAACTGAGGAGCGAACCATGCTGGCAGACAAGGATCGCATCTTCACCAATATCTACGGCTATCAGGACTGGGGCCTGCCGGGCGCGCTGAAACGCGGCTCGTGGGATGGCACCCGGACCATCATCGATGCCGGCCGCGACTGGATCATCGACCAGATGAAGGCCTCCGGCCTGCGCGGCCGTGGCGGGGCGGGCTTCCCGACCGGCCTGAAGTGGTCGTTCATGCCCAAGCAGTCGGACGGGCGCCCGCATTACCTCGTCGTCAACGCCGACGAATCCGAGCCCGGCACCTGCAAGGACCGCGAGATCCTGCGCCACGACCCGCATCACCTGGTCGAGGGCTGCCTGATCGCCGGCTTCGCCATGGGCGCGCACGCCGCCTATATCTATGTGCGCGGCGAGTTCATCCTCGAGCGCGAGCGTCTCCAGGCGGCGGTCGACCAGGCCTATGAGGCCAAGCTGATCGGCAAGAACAACGTGCATGGCTGGGACTTCGACATCGTCGTCCACCATGGCGCCGGCGCCTATATCTGCGGCGAAGAGACCGCGCTGATCGAGAGCCTGGAAGGCAAGAAGGGCCAGCCGCGCCTGAAGCCGCCATTCCCGGCCAATGTCGGCCTCTATGGCTGCCCGACCACGGTGAACAACGTCGAATCCATCGCGGTGGCGCCGACCATCCTGCGCCGCGGCCCGGCATGGTTCTCCGGCATCGGCCGCGCGAACAATGTCGGCACCAAGCTGTTCGGCATTTCCGGCCATGTGAACACGCCCTGCATCGTCGAAGAGGCTATGGGCATTCCGTTCAAGGAGCTTATCGAGAAGCACGGCGGTGGGGTGCGCGGCGGCTGGGACAACCTGCTCGCCATCATCCCCGGCGGCGCGTCCTGCCCGGTGATCCCGGCGGCGGACTGCGAGGAGCTGATCATGGACTTCGACGGCTGCCGCGCCGCGAAGTCCTCCTTCGGCACCGCCGGCGTGCTGGTGATGGACAAGCAGACCGACATCATCCGCGCCATCGCCCGCATCTCCTACTTCTTCCGGCACGAGAGCTGCGGCCAGTGCACGCCCTGCCGCGAGGGCACCGGCTGGATGTGGCGGGTGATGGACCGCATGGCGGAGGGCCGCGCCCAGAAGCGCGAGATCGACCTCCTGTTGCAGGTCACCACCCAGATCGAGGGTCACACCATCTGCGCGCTTGGCGACGCCGCCGCGTGGCCGGTGCAGGGCCTGATCCGGCATTTCCGTCCCGAGATCGAGAAGCGGATCGACCAGTATTCGGCGAACCCCCATTCCGACCCGGTGCCGGTAGCGGCGGAGTAAGAGAGCACCATGGCCAAGCTCATCGTCGACGACATCGAGGTCGAAGTCCCCGCCGAATACACGCTGCTGCAGGCGTGCGAGGCGGCGGGCGCCGAAATTCCGCGCTTCTGCTTCCATGAACGGCTGTCCATCGCCGGTAATTGCCGCATGTGCCTCGTCGAGGTGAAGGGCGGGCCGCCCAAGCCGCAGGCGAGCTGCGCCATGAGCGTGCGCGACCTGCGCCCGGGCCCGAATGGCGAGCCCCCCGTCGTGCTCACCAAGAGCCCGATGGTGAAGAAGGCGCGCGAAGGGGTGATGGAGTTCCTGCTCATCAACCACCCGCTGGACTGCCCGATCTGCGACCAGGGTGGCGAGTGCGACCTGCAGGACCAGGCCATGGCCTATGGCGTGGACACCTCCCGCTACGCCGAGAACAAGCGCGCGGTCGAGGACAAGTATATCGGCCCGCTGGTGAAGACCTCGATGACGCGCTGCATCCAGTGCACGCGATGCGTCCGCTTCACCACCGAGGTGGCCGGCGTGTCCGAGCTCGGCGCCATCGGGCGCGGCGAGGACATGGAGATCACCACCTATCTCGAGGCGGCGCTCTCCTCCGAATTGCAGGGCAATGTCGTCGACCTCTGCCCGGTCGGCGCGCTGACCCAGCGTCCCTATGCCTACCACGCCCGTCCGTGGGAGCTGGTGAAGACCGAATCCATCGACGTGATGGACGCGGTCGGCTCCAATATCCGCGTCGACACCCGCGGCCGCGAGGTGATGCGCATCCTGCCGCGTCTCAACGAGGACGTGAACGAGGAGTGGATCTCCGACAAGACCCGCTACATCTGGGACGGCCTGAAGACCCAGCGCCTCGACCGCCCCTATGTGCGCGTCGGCGGCAAGCTGCGGCCGGCGGGCTGGCCGGAGGCCTTCGCCGCCATCGCCGCCAAGGTGAAGGGCGTGGCCGGCAACCGCATCGGCGGCCTCGTCGGCGACCTCGCCTCGGTGGAGGAAGTGTTCGCGCTGAAGCAGCTGCTGACCGCGCTCGGTTCGGCCAACATCGACTGCCGTCAGGACGGGACCAAGCTCGACCCAGCGCTCGGCCGCGCCTCCTACCTGTTCAACGCGACCATCGCCGGCATCGAGCAGGCCGATGCGCTGCTGATCGTCGGCGCCAATCCGCGCCTCGAGGCCTCGGTGCTCAATGCCCGGATCCGCAAGCGCTGGCTGCACGGCAACTTCCCGATCGGGCTGATCGGCGAGGCGGTCGACCTGACCTATGGCTATGACTATCTCGGCGCCGGCACCGATACGCTGGCCGACCTCGTCGGCAGCGGCACCTTCGCCGAGACGCTGAAGAACGCCAAGAACCCGCTGATCCTCGTCGGCCAGGGCGCGCTTTCCCGGCCGGACGGCGCGGCGGTGCTGGCGCTCGCTGCGCGGCTCGCGGTGGCGGTCGGCGCGGTGAAGGACGGCTGGAACGGCTTCTCCGTGCTGCACACGGCGGCTTCGCGCGTCGGCGCGCTCGATGTCGGCGCTGTGCCCGGCGCCGGCGGCCTCGACGCGGTGGCGATGACCAATCCGGGCGGGGCCGAGGTGATCTTCGCGCTCGGCGCCGACGAGATCGACATCGCTCCGGGGGCCTTCGTGGTCTATATTGGCACCCATGGTGACCGCGGCGCCCATCGCGCCGACGTCATCCTGCCGGGCGCCGCCTATACCGAGAAGTCCGGCACCTATGTGAACACCGAGGGGCGGGCGCAGATCGCCAACCGCGCGGCTTTCCCGCCCGGCGAGGCGCGCGAGGAATGGGCGATCCTGCGGGCGCTCTCCGACGTGCTCGGCAAGAAGCTGCCCTTCGACAGCCTCGGCCAGCTGCGCGCCGCGCTCTATGCCGCCCATCCGCATCTGGCCCGCATCGACCATGTCGAGCCGGCCGACGCGCAGGCGGTCATCGATCTCGGCGCCAAGGGCGGGGAGACGGCGAGTGCGCCGTTCCACGCCGCGGTGACCGCGTTCTACCTCACCAATCCGATCGCCCGCGCCTCCGCCGTGATGGCGGAATGCTCCGCGCTCGCCCAGAACCGCCTCGCGGCGGCGGCCGAGTGAGGGGGAGGGGAGCATGACCGAGACCGTGACCACCACCTGGTTCGACACCCTCATCCACGTCCTGATCATCGTCGCCCAGAGCCTCGGGCTGCTGGTCGGCCTGCTGATCATCGTTGCCTATGTGCTGCTGGCCGACCGCAAGATCTGGGCGGCGGTGCAGCTGCGCCGCGGCCCCAACGTGGTCGGGCCGTTCGGCCTGTTCCAGTCCTTCGCCGACCTGATCAAGTTCGTGCTGAAGGAGCCGGTGATACCGGACGGGTCCAACAAGGGCCTGTTTCTGCTGGCGCCCTTCGTCACCTGCATGCTGGCGCTGGCCGCGTGGGCGGTGATGCCCATCAGTGCCGGCTGGGTGGTCGCGGACATCAATGTCGGCGTGCTCTACATCTTCGCCATCTCGTCGCTGGGTATCTACGGCGTGATCATGGCCGGCTGGGCGTCGAACTCGAAGTACCCGTTCCTGTCGGCGCTGCGCGCGGCGGCGCAGATGGTGTCCTACGAGGTCTCGATCGGCTTCGTCATCGTCACCGTTCTGATGTGCGCGGGATCGCTGAACCTGTCGGCGATCGTCGAGGCGCAGAATGGCTCGCTGGGCATGTTCGGCTGGTACTGGCTGCCGCTGTTCCCGATGTTCGTGATCTTCTTCATCTCGGCGCTGGCCGAGACGAACCGCCCGCCCTTCGATCTCGGCGAGGCGGAATCCGAACTGGTCGCCGGCTTCATGGTGGAATACGGCTCGACACCCTACATGATGTTCATGCTGGGTGAGTACGTGGCGATCATGACCATGTGCGCGCTGACCACGATCCTGTTCATGGGTGGCTGGCTGCCGCCCTTCCCGATCGCGCCCTTCACCTGGGTGCCGGGGATCGTGTGGTTCCTGCTCAAGGTGCTGCTGGTCTTCTTCATGTTCGCCATGGTCAAGGCCATGGTACCGCGCTACCGCTACGACCAGTTGATGCGCCTGGGCTGGAAGGTGTTCCTGCCGATCTCGCTGGCGATGGTGGTGCTGGTGGCGTCGGTGCTGCATTTCACCGGCCTGGCGCCGGGTGCCGGAGGCTGACATGAGCGAGGGGACGCTGGCCGGGCTGTTCGAAGCCTCAGCCGTCGCCTGGATGGGAGCGCTGATCGGTCTGCTGATCGGCCTGCTCGAATGGTTCCTACTGCCGCGGCTGATGGAAACATCGATCCGCGGCTCGCGAGAGGCCCGCAAGCTGAGCCGTGATCAGCTTGAGGGCGTGATTTCCTGGTGGAAGACGGTGATCCGGGTGTTCGCCGTCTCGATGCCGCTGCTGGGCTTTGGGCTCGCCGCGGCGATGGCGGAGTGAGGAGAGCGACATGAGGTTGGATCTGGCGGCGCGCCAGCTGCTGCTCACCGAGTTCGTCTCGGCGTTCTTCCTGGCGATGCGCTACTTCTTCAAGCCGAAGGCGACGCTGAACTATCCCTTCGAGAAGGGGCCGGTGAGCCCGCGCTTCCGCGGCGAGCACGCGCTGCGCCGCTACCCGAACGGTGAAGAGCGCTGCATCGCCTGCAAGCTGTGCGAGGCGATCTGCCCGGCGCAGGCCATCACCATCGAGGCCGGCCCGCGCCGCAACGACGGCACGCGCCGCACCACGCGTTACGACATCGACATGGTGAAGTGCATCTATTGCGGCTTCTGCCAGGAGGCGTGCCCGGTGGATGCCATCGTCGAGGGGCCGAACTTCGAGTTCGCCACCGAGACGCGCGAGGAACTCTACTACGACAAGGCAAAGCTGCTCGCCAATGGCGACCGCTGGGAACGCGAGATCGCGCGCAACATGGCGCTCGATGCGCCGTATCGCTGAGCGGCGGGAGACGACAAGGTGATCGACGTGACGGGAATGGGCGTTCGCGCGGCGGCCGGTGGCACGGCCGGAAATATCAGGGAGTGCCGGGCATGAGCCTTGCCGCGCTGTTCTTCTATCTCTTCGCCGGTGTGGCGGTGGCGTCGGCCTTCATGGTCATCGCCTCGCGCAACCCGGTGCATTCGGTGCTGTTCCTGATCCTCACCTTCGTCAACGCGGCGGGGCTGTTCATCCTGATCGGCGCCGAATACCTCGCCATGCTGCTGGTGGTCGTCTATGTCGGCGCGGTGGCGGTGCTGTTCCTGTTCGTGGTGATGATGCTCGACGTCGACTTCGTCGAGCTGCGCCAGGGCTTCCTGCAATACCTGCCGGTGGGCGTGCTGATCGGCCTCGTCTTCCTCGCCGAGCTGGTGCTGGTGTTCGGCTCCTGGACCTTCGGCCAGGGCGTCACCGGCGCGGTGGCGGCAGGGCCGTCCGACGTCACCAACGCGGTGCAGATCGGCCGGGTGCTTTACACCGACTATGTGTATTTCTTCCAGGCGGCGGCGATGATCCTGCTGGTGGCGATGATCGGCGCCATCGTGCTGACCCTGCGCCACAAGCCGAACGTCAAGCGCCAGAGCATTCCGGTGCAGAATGCGCGCACCAAGAAAATGGCGATGGACGTCGTCAAGGTGCCGTCGGGCAAGGGGCTCTGAGCCATGGTCATCGGTCTTCCCCACTACCTGACCGTGGCGGCGATCCTGTTCACGCTGGGCACGCTCGGCATCTTCCTCAACCGGAAGAACGTGATCGTCATCCTGATGTCGATCGAGCTGATCCTGCTCTCGGTGAACATCAACTTCGTCGCCTTCTCGGTTTTCCTCGGCAATATCACCGGACAGATCTTCGCGCTGTTCGTGCTGACGGTGGCTGCCGCCGAGGCGGCCATCGGCCTCGCCATCCTCGTGGTGTTCTTCCGCAATCGCGGTTCGATCGCCGTCGAAGACATCAACACGATGAAGGGTTGAGGGAGACCCGAGCATGTATCAGGCGATCGTCTTCCTCCCGCTCGCAGGCTTCCTGATCGCGGGGCTGTTCGGCCGCGCCATCGGCGCGCGTGCCTCCGAGCTCATCACCACCGGCTTCCTGCTGCTGTCCTGCCTGCTGTCCTGGATCGTCTTCATCCAGACCGGCTTTGGCGGGCAGCAAGGCACCGTCGAGCTCTTCACCTGGATCTCGTCCGGCGGCCTCGACGTGAAGTGGGCGCTGCGCGTCGACACGCTGACCGCGATGATGCTCATCGTGGTCACCACGGTGTCCTCGCTCGTGCATCTCTACTCCATCGGCTACATGCACGAGGATCCGAGCCGGCCGCGCTTCTTCGCCTATCTCTCTCTGTTCACCTTCGCCATGCTGATGCTGGTGACGGCGGACAACCTCGTCCAGCTGTTCTTCGGCTGGGAGGGCGTGGGCCTCGCCTCCTACCTGCTGATCGGCTTCTGGTACGAGAAGCCCTCGGCCTGCGCCGCGGCGATGAAGGCGTTCATCGTCAACCGCGTCGGCGATTTCGGCTTCGCGCTCGGCATCTTCGCCGTGTTCATGATGACCGGCTCGGTCGGCTTCGAGCAGGTCTTCGCGGCGGCGCCCTCGCTCGCCGACAAGAGCATCCACTTCCTCGGCCATGACTGGCACGCGCCGACCGTCATCTGCCTCTTGCTGTTCGTCGGCGCCATGGGCAAGTCGGCGCAGTTCGGCCTGCACACCTGGCTGCCGGACGCGATGGAAGGCCCGACCCCGGTGTCGGCGCTGATCCATGCCGCGACCATGGTGACCGCCGGCGTGTTCATGGTGGCGCGTCTCTCGCCGATCTTCGAATTGTCGCAGACCGCGCTCAGCGTGGTGATCTTCTTCGGCGCCACCACCGCCTTCTTCGCGGCGACGGTCGGCCTGGTGCAGAACGACATTAAGCGCGTCATCGCCTACTCGACCTGCTCGCAGCTCGGCTACATGTTCGTGGCGCTCGGGACCGGGGCCTATTCGGTGGGCGTGTTCCACCTGTTCACCCACGCCTTCTTCAAGGCGCTGCTGTTCCTCGGCGCCGGCTCGGTCATCCACGCGATGCACCACGAGCAGGACATGCGGCACATGGGCGGGCTCGCCAAGAAGATCCCGTACACCTATGCCGCCATGCTGATCGGCACGCTGGCGCTGACCGGATTCCCGTTCACCGCCGGCTACTACTCCAAGGACGCGATCATCGAGGCGGCCTTCGTCAGCCACAACCCGATGGCAACCTATGGCTGGCTGTCGACGGTGGCGGCGGCGGCGCTGACCTCGTTCTACTCCTGGCGCCTCGCCTTCATGACCTTCCACGGTCATCCGCACGACCACCATCATTACGAGCACGCGCATGAATCGCCGCTGGTGATGATGATCCCGCTCGGGGTTCTGTCGGCGGGCGCGCTGTTCGCGGGCTTCCTGTTCTACCCCTATTTCGTCGGCCACGACGTCGAGCACTTCTTCCGCGAGGCCATCTTCATGGCGCCGGACAACAAGATCCTGGAGGAGATGCACCACGTCCCCGCCTGGGCGAAGTACCTGCCGACGGTGATGATGGTGCTGGGCTTCGTGTTCGCCTACTGGATGTACATCGCCAATCCGGCGGTGCCGAAGGCGCTCGCGAGGCGGAACGACGTGCTGTACCGCTTCCTGCTCAACAAGTGGTACATCGACGAGCTCTACGACTTCCTGTTCGTGCGCCCGACCATGTGGCTCGGCCGCTTCCTGTGGAAGCAGGGTGACGGCCGCGTCATCGACGGCTGGGGCCCGAACGGCATCTCGGCCCGGGTGATCGACGTCACCAACCGCGTCGTCCAGCTGCAGACCGGCTATCTCTACCACTATGCGTTCGTGATGCTGGTCGGCGTCGCCGCCCTGATCACCTGGTTCATGTTCGGGGGCGCGCACTGATGTACGACTGGCCCATTCTTTCGGTCGTCACCTTCCTGCCGGTCGTCGGCGCGCTGCTGATCGTGCTGATGATCCGCGGCGACGACGAGGTCGCGCAGCGCAATGCCCGCTGGGTCGCGCTGTGGGCGACCCTCGTCACCTTCCTCATCTCGCTGCTGCTGCTGTTCGGCTTCGATCCGTCGAGCACCGACTTCCAGTTCCAGGAAAACCGGCCCTGGCTCGGCGACATCGCCGCCTATCGCATGGGCGTCGACGGCATCTCCATGCCCTTCGTGCTGCTCACCACGCTGCTGATGCCGATGTGCATCCTGGCGAGCTGGGAGTCGATCCATGTGCGCGTCAAGGAGTACATGATCTGCTTCCTGGCGCTCGAGACGCTGATGATCGGCACCTTCTCGTCGCTGGACCTGCTGCAGTTCTACATCTTCTTCGAAGGCGGCCTGATCCCGATGTTCCTCATCATCGGCATCTGGGGCGGCAAGCGGCGCATCTACGCCACCTTCAAGTTCTTCCTCTACACGCTCGCCGGCTCGGTGCTGATGATGCTGGCCATCATGGCCATGTACTGGCAGGCCGGCACCACCGATATCCGCGTGCTGCTGACGCACGGCTTCCCGGCGGGCATGCAGACTTGGCTATGGCTGGCCTTCTTCGCCTCCTTCGCGGTGAAGATGCCGATGTGGCCGGTGCACACCTGGCTACCGGACGCCCACGTCGAGGCGCCGACCGCCGGCTCGGTCATCCTGGCCGGCATCCTCCTGAAGATGGGCGGCTACGGCTTCCTGCGCTTCTCGATCCCGATGTTCCCCGACGCGTCGCTGTATTTCGCGCCGCTGGTCTACACGCTCTCCGTGGTGGCGATCATCTATACCTCGCTGGTCGCGCTGATGCAGGAGGACATCAAGAAGCTCATCGCCTACTCCTCGGTGGCGCATATGGGCTTCGTCACCATGGGCATCTTCACCATGACCCAGGAGGGTATCCAGGGCGCGGTGTTCCAGATGGTGAGCCACGGCTTCGTCTCCGGCGCGCTCTTCCTGTGCGTCGGCGTGGTCTATGACCGCATGCACACCCGCGAGATCGCCGCCTATGGCGGCCTCGTCCACCGCATGCCGGTCTACGCGACCTTCTTCATGGTGTTCACCATGGCGAATGTCGGCTTGCCCGGCACCTCCGGCTTCATCGGCGAGTTCCTGACCATGCTGGCGGCGTTCGGCCGCAACAGCTGGGTGGCGTTCTTCGCGGCCACCGGCGTCATCCTCTCGGCAGCCTATGCGCTCTGGCTCTACCGGCGCGTGATCTTCGGGCCGCTGGAGAAGGACAGCCTGAAGGACATTCTCGACGTCAACCGCCGGGAACTGGCCTCGCTGGTGCCGCTGCTGTTCTTCACCATCCTGTTCGGCGTCTGGCCCGGGCCGATCCTGGAGGCGTGCAACGTCGCCGTGCAGGCGATCGTCTCCCGCGCCGATGTCGCCGCCGGCGTGGCCAAGGCCGCCGCCCTGGCGCTGTACTGAGGTGGCTGCCTTGAACCGACCCCTGATGCTCGCGGAGCCTGCCCGATGACCTTCTCCCTTGCCGCGCTCGGCCCCGCGCTGCCCGAGATCCTGCTGGCGCTCGCGGCGCTGTTCCTGGTGCTGTTCGGCGCCATCGCCGGAGCCAAGTCGGTCGACACGGTGAACGGCCTGGCGCTCGCCGCCCTGTTCGCGGCGCTGGTGCTGGTGCTGCTCGGCCCCTCCGAGCCGGTGGCGCTGTTCGGCGGCTCGTTCCAGGTCGACGCCTATGGCCGCTTCCTCAAGGTGCTGACGCTGCTGGGCTCCGGCGGCGCGCTCGCCATGTCGGTGGATTGGCTGAAGATCGAGAAGCAGAGCCGCTTCGAGTTCGCCGTGCTCATCCTGCTCTCGACTCTCGGCATGATGATGCTGATCTCGGCCGGGGACCTCATCGCCCTCTATATGGGCCTCGAGCTGATGAGCCTGTCGCTCTACGTCATCGCCGCCAACAACCGCGACTCGGTACGTTCCACCGAGGCGGGCCTGAAGTATTTCGTGCTCGGCGCGCTGTCCTCCGGCATGCTGCTCTACGGCGCCTCGCTGATCTACGGCTTCACCGGCTCGGTGAACTTCGCCAAGATCGCCGCGGCCGCCCAGGAGCCCTCGCTCGGCCTGATCTTCGGCATCGTGTTCATGTTCGCCGGCCTCGCCTTCAAGGTGTCGGCGGTGCCGTTCCACATGTGGACGCCGGACGTCTATGAGGGCGCGCCGACCCCGGTCACCGCCTTCTTCGGCGCGGCCCCCAAGGTGGCGGCCATCGCGGTGTTCGTGCGCTTCTCGCTGGAAGCGCTGCCGAACGTCGCCCACCAGTGGCAGCAGATTGTCGTCTTCATCTCGCTGGCCTCGATGGTGCTCGGCGCCTTCGCCGCCATCGGCCAGAAGAACCTGAAGCGCCTGATGGCCTATTCCTCCATCGGCCATATGGGCTACGCGCTGGTCGGCCTCGCCGCCGGCACGGAGGAGGGCGTGCGCGGCGTGCTGGTCTACATGACCGTGTACATGGCGATGACGCTCGGCACCTTCGCCTGCATCCTGTCCATGCGCCGCAAGGACGGCATGGTGGAGAATTACGACGAGCTCGCCGGCCTCGCCCGCACCAGCCCGGTGAAGGCGTTCATGCTGGCGGCGCTGATGTTCTCGCTGGCCGGCATCCCGCCGCTCGCGGGCTTCCTCGCCAAGTACTACGTCTTCCTCGCGGCGATCCAGGCCGGGCTCTACACGCTCGCGGTGGTCGGCGTGCTGGCGAGCGTGGTGGGCGCCTTCTACTATCTGCGCATCGTCAAGGTGATGTATTTCGACGAGCCGGCCGCTCCCTTCGAGCCGATGCCGGGTGAGCTCAAGGCGGTGCTGGCGGTGTCCGGCCTGTTCATCCTGCTGCTGTTCGTCTATCCGGCGCCGCTGCTGGCGGCGGCCGGGGTGGCGGCGAGGGCGCTCTTCTGAGGATGGGCGCCGACCGACCAGCAACGCCGGTCGTCCGCTTCGACGAGATCGGCTCCACCAATCAGGAGGCGCTGGCCCGGGCAACCGGTGCCGGCGCCGGTTCCGTTCTGGCCCCCTGCTGGTTCGTCGCTGCCCGGCAGAGCGCCGGTCGCGGCCGGCGCGGGCGTCCCTGGGACTCGCGGCCGGGCAATCTCTATGCCTCGCTGCTGCTGGTCGATCCGGCCCCGCCGGTGCGCCAGCCCGAGCTGTGCTTCGTCGCCGCTTTGGCACTTTATGACGCGGTGCGCGCCGTCACCGGCATCGACCCCTTGCGCATCGGCGTGAAATGGCCGAACGACGTGCTGATCGACGGCGGCAAGCTCGCCGGCATCCTGCTGGAAGGCACGATGACGGCGGACGGACGCGGCGCGACGGTGATCGGCTTCGGCGTCAACTGCGCCCGCAGCCCCGAGGACACGCCGTATCCGACGGTGAGCCTGACCGGCGCCGGCTTCCCGACCGAGCCGGATTCGTTGCTGGCGGCGCTCGACGCCGCCATGCTGGATCGGCTGGCGCAGTGGGATCGCGGCGAGGGTTTCCCGCGCACGCGCGAATCCTGGCTGCGCTGCGCGTTCGGCCTCGGGCGGGCGGTGACGGTGCGGCTGCAGGGCCGCGAGACGGAAGGCATATTCGAGGCGCTGGATTTTTCCGGCGCGCTGGTTCTGCGGCGCCCGGACGGGGTGCGCGAGACGATACGCGCCGGCGACATCTTTCCGTCGTCGGCGGGGCAAGCACGGTGAAAGCCGGCGTGAAGAAAGGCAAGTGAGTGATCAAGTCTTCGGACGAGCTGGTATTCGCCGCACTGGGGGGCGTCGGCGAAATCGGCATGAATCTCGGGCTCTACGGGTTCGGTCCGCGCCACAAGCGGCAATGGCTGGTGGTGGATCTCGGCATTTCCTTCGCCGGGCCCGACGTGCCGGGTGTCGACATCATCATGCCGGACATCACCTTCCTTGACGCCGAGCGCGAGCGCATCGTCGGCCTGGTGCTGACCCATGGCCATGAGGACCATGTCGGGGCGCTGGTCGATTTGTGGCCGCGCCTCGGCTGCCCGGTCTACACGACGCCGTTCACCGCCGCGCTGGCGGAGGCCCGCCGGCTCGGCGAGCCCGGCGCGCCGAAGATCCCGTTCCGCGTGGTGCCGACTGGCGGCCGCGAGAAGATCGGGCCGTTCGACGTCGAGTTCGTGCCGGTCGCGCATTCGATTCCCGACAGCCACGCGCTGGCGATCCGCACCTCGCTCGGCCTCGTCGTCCATACCGGCGACTGGAAGATCGATCCGACCCCGGTGGTCGGCAACGTCACCGATCCCGCCCGTTTCACCGCGCTCGGTGACGAGGGCGTGCGGGCGGTGATCTGCGATTCCACCAACGCCATCCGCGACGGCGTCTCCCCCTCGGAGGCCGATGTCGGGCTGGTGCTGGCCGACATCATGCGCGCCTCGCCCAACCGCGTGGCGGTGACCACCTTCGCCTCGAACGTGGCGCGCATCCGCTCGGTGGCGGAAGCGGCGCATTCGGTCGGCCGCGAGGTGGTGCTGGTCGGCCGCGCCATGGAGCGGGTGATCACCGTGGCGCGCGAGCAGGGGCTGCTGAACGGCCTGGCGCCGTTCCGCTCGGTGGACGCCTATGGCTTCCTGCCGCGCGACAAGGTGGTGGCGATCCTGACCGGCAGCCAGGGCGAGCCGCGCGCGGCGATGTCCCGCATTGCCTCCGACGATCATCCCGAGATCGCGCTGTCGGCCGGCGACCACGTGATCTTCTCCTCGCGGACCATTCCCGGCAATGAGCGCGAGGTGAACCGCATCATCAACGCCCTGGTGCTTCAGGGCGTGAAGGTGACGACGGACCGCGACGCGCTGGTGCACGTTTCCGGCCATCCGCGCCGCGGCGAGCTGGAGCAGATGTACCAGTGGCTGCGCCCGCGCATCTCAGTGCCGGTGCATGGCGAGCCGCTGCATCTGTCCGAGCATGCCGATCTCGCCCGCCGCATGGGGGCGAAGCAGGTGGTGCGCATCGTCGACGGCGACGTGGTGCGCCTGATCGGCGAGGATCCGAGCCACGATGCCGAGGTGATCGAGGAGATCCCGGTCGGCAAGCTGTACAAGGACGGCCTGGTGCTGGTCGGCGACGCGGATTCCGCCATCGCCGAGCGCCGGCGGCTGTCCTTCGCCGGCGTCGTCTCGGTGGCGGTGGCGATGACCAGCAAGGGCGAGGTGGTGGGCGATCCGATGATCGACCTCACCGGCATCCCGCAGGCCGGCATCGGCGGGCGGCCGCTCGACGAGGTGGTGGAAGACGCGGTGCTGGACTGCCTCGACGGCCTGCCCAAGCAGCGCCGGCGCGACCCGGACGCGGTGGCGGAATCGCTCACCCGGGCGGTGCGCTCGCAGGTGAACGCCGCCTGGGGCAAGAAGCCGCTCTGCCACGTGCTGGTGATCACGGTATGAAGGTCGCCGCCTGAGCATGTGACGGCGGGGAGGAAGTGTCATGATCGGCCGTCTCAATCATGTCGCCATCGCGGTGCCGGATCTCGCGGCGGCGAGCGCGCTCTACCGCGACACGCTCGGCGCCAAGGTCTCGACGCCGGTTGACCAGCCCGAACATGGCGTGACGACGGTGTTCATCGAACTGCCGAACACCAAGATCGAGCTGCTGGGCCAGCTAGGCGAGGGCTCGCCGATCGGCAAGTTCCTGGAGCGCAACCCGGATGGCGGCATCCATCACATCTGCTACGAGGTAGACGACATCCTCGCCGCCCGCGACCGGCTGACGGTCGCGGGCGCGCGGGTGCTGGGCACGGGCGAGCCGCGCCTCGGCGCGCATGGCAAGCCGGTGCTGTTCCTGCATCCCAAGGACTTCAACGGCACCCTCGTCGAACTGGAACAGGCCTGAACCATGTTCGGCATCGGCACCTATATCGCCATCTACTTCATCGTCTGGTGGACGGTGATCTTCATGACGCTGCCCTTTGGCGTGCGCTCGCAGCACGAGGACGGGGTGGTGCAGGACGGCACCGAGCCGGGCGCGCCGCTGCGCCCGCTGCTGCTGCGCAAGGCCATCGCCACCACGCTGATCGCGGCGGTGATCGTCGGGCTGTTCGCCTTCCTGGTGGAGACGCACCGGCTGCGGCTCGACATGTTCCCGATGCCGTTCAAGGTCGATTGACGCGGGCAGGGTGACCGCCGAGGGGGCCGCGCCGCCTCTATGCCGGTTTGTTGAACGGCGCGTCGGCCGGCGAGGGATTCAAGGCCGCGCGATTCCCCGGAGTGTCGTCGTCGCCACCAGGCCGTTCATGACAGTGCCGGGAATGGGGCAGGTGAGGGGAGCGGTTTCCCGGCAAAACCGTCATCGCGACAAACCCGTGACGCGCGACCAGCTGTGACGCAGACAAAAAAAGAGGCGGGATCCGAAAATCCCGCCTTCTCTTTCTCATGGCCGCCCGCACCTGGTTCCGTCCCGTTTTACGGTGATCTGCCAGGGGGCTTTCTTGCCGATCATTCCTCCCGAGACCCGGGCCGAACGCCGCGCTAGAGCGTGGACGGGCGGTCCCCTTTCTTGAGGATTGCAACATAGGCCGGAATGGAACGGCTTGTCATCCTTGCGCCGCAATAGATCGTTTGTGCAGCGCAATAGTCAAAAGTGCAGCGAAGGCGCGGCAACCGTTCAAATTGCTGTCGTCACAGGGCGTGGAGGGACGGAGAGGCGGGCGAGGGCTTGTGTTTTTGTCGCCGATCCGGTTTCACTCGGCACCACTTTTCCGGCCAGCCGCGCCGGTCGAATCGAAAGTCCCGTCCGATGCGCCTGTCCCGCTACTTCCTTCCGATCCTGCGCGAAGTGCCGAAGGAAGCCGAAATCGTCTCGCACCGGCTGATGCTGCGCGCCGGCATGGTCCGGCAGGAGAGCGCCGGCATCTATGCCTGGCTGCCGCTCGGCAAGAAGGTGCTGGACAAGATCTGCAACGTCATCCGCGAGGAGCAGAACCGCTCCGGCGCCATCGAGATCATGATGCCGACCATCCAGTCGGCCGATCTCTGGCGCGAGAGCGGTCGCTATGACGACTACGGCAAGGAGATGCTCCGCATCAAGGATCGGCACGAGCGCGACATGCTCTACGGGCCGACCAATGAGGAGATGCTCACCGAAATCGTCCGGGCCTATGTGAAGTCCTACAAGGACCTGCCGCTGAATCTCTACCACATCCAGTGGAAGTTCCGCGACGAGGTGCGTCCGCGCTTCGGCGTCATGCGCTCGCGCGAGTTCCTGATGAAGGACGCCTATTCGATCGATCTCGACTTCGAGAACGCGGTCATCGCCTATAACCGCATGTTCGTCGCCTATCTGCGCACCTTCGCCCGGCTGGGGCTGACGGCGATCCCGATGGTCGCCGACACCGGCCCGATCGGCGGCAATCACAGCCACGAATTCATCATCCTCGCCTCCACCGGCGAGAGCGAGGTGTTCTGCCACGCCGACTATCTCGAGATGGCACCGCCCCCGGCTGAGATCGATTTCCGCGACCCGGCGGCGCTGCAGGCGGCGGTGGACCAGTGGACCAGCCTCTACGCCGCCACCGAGGAGAAGCACGACGTCGCCGCCTTCGAGGCGGTCGAGGAGGGCAAGCGCCTCTCGGCCCGTGGCATCGAGGTCGGCCACATCTTCTATTTCGGCACCAAATACTCCGAGCCGATGGGCGCCAAGGTCACCGGACCGGACGGCGTCGAGCGCCCCGTGCATATGGGCTCCTACGGCATCGGCCCCTCGCGCCTGGTGGCGGCGATCATCGAAGCCTCGCATGACGAGAACGGCATCATCTGGCCGGACGCCATCGCGCCGTTCCAGGTCGGCATCCTCAACCTGAAGGTCGGCGACGCCGGCACCGACGCCGCCTGCGAGCAGCTCTATGCGACGCTGACCGCCAAGGGCGTCGACGTGCTCTACGACGACACCGAGGAGCGGCCCGGCTCGAAATTCGCCACCGCCGACCTCATCGGCCTGCCCTGGCAGATCATCGTCGGGCCCAAGGGGCTTGCCGCCGGTACGGTGGAGCTGAAGCGCCGAGCGGATGGCGCGCGCGAGAACCTGTCGGTCGAGTCTGCACTCGCCCGCGTTCTCGGCTGAGCCGGAAGGCGGCGGAGGCGAGATGGCAGTCAAGACCGCAGGAAAAAGCGCAGGTAACGGCGCGGCCGGCAAGGCCGCCCCGGCGGCGGGTGCGGAGCCGTCCGGCACGCGTCCGTTTAGCGCCTTCGAATGGATGCTGTCGCTGCGCTATCTGCGCGCCCGCCGCAAGGAGGGCTTCATCTCGGTGATCGCCGGCTTCTCCTTCCTCGGCATCATGCTGGGCGTGGCGACGCTGATCATCGTCATGGCGGTGATGAACGGCTTCCGCACCGAGCTCCTGTCGAAGATCCTTGGCCTCAACGGCCACCTGCTGGTGCAGCCGATCGACAGCCCGCTGACCGACTACGAGGCCGTCGCCATGCGCATTGCCGGCGTGCCGGGCATCAAGCTCGCCGTGCCGCTGATCGAGGGGCAGGCGCTGGCCTCCTCGGCCTTCAATGCCTCGGGCGTGCTGGTGCGCGGCATCTCGGAGACCAATCTGCGGGCGCTGCCCTCGATCGGCTCCAATATCCGCGAGGGCACGCTGCAGGGCTTCGACACCGGCGAGGGTATCGCCATCGGCAAGCGCCTCGCCGACCAGCTCTCGCTGCATGCCGGCGACAACATGACCCTGGTGTCGCCGCGCGGCTCGGTCACGCCGATGGGAACCAGCCCGCGCATCAAGGCCTACCGGATCGCCGCGATCTTCGAGATCGGCATGTCGGAATATGACAGCGCCTTCGTGTTCATGCCGCTGCCGGAGGCGCAGGCCTATTTCAACAAGGATGGCGACGTCACCGCCATCGAGGTCTACACCGACAATGCCGACGCCATGGAGAAATACCGGGCGGCGGTGCAGCAGGCGGCGCAGCGGCCGGTCTACATCGTCGACTGGCGACAGCGAAACGCCACCTTCTTCAACGCGCTGCAGGTGGAGCGGAACGTGATGTTCCTCATCCTCACCCTCATCGTGGTGGTGGCGGCGTTCAACATCGTCTCCGGCCTCAACATGCTGGTGAAGGACAAGGGCCGCGACATCGGCATATTGCGCACCATGGGCGCGTCGCGCGGGGCGATCATGCGCATCTTCCTCGTCACCGGCGCTGCCATCGGCGTGGTCGGCACGCTGGCCGGCTTCCTGCTCGGCCTCGTCGTGTGCCTCAACGTCGAGGAGATCCGCCAGTTCATCTCCTGGCTGACCGCCACCGAGCTGTTCTCGCCGGAGCTCTACTACCTGTCGCGCCTGCCGGCGGAGATGAATGCCGGCGAGACCACCTCGGTGGTGATCATGGCGCTGATCCTTTCCTTCCTCGCTCCGCTCTACCCGTCCTGGCGCGCCGCGCGCCTCGATCCGGTGGAAGCGCTGCGCTACGAGTGAGGCGGAGATGGCTGTCGCACTGCGCCTTGAGAGCATCGAACGCCGCTACGTCCAGGGCGAGGGCACGCTGGAAATCCTGCGCGGCGCCGACTTCGTGGTGATGGAAGGCCAGTCGGTGGCGCTGGTCGCGCCGTCCGGCACCGGCAAGTCGACGCTGCTGCATATTGCCGGCCTGCTGGAGCACCAGGATGCCGGCGAGGTCTACCTCGGCGAGCAGGGCACGGCCGGCCTGCCCGACGCCGAGCGCACCCGCATCCGCCGCACCGATATCGGCTTCGTCTACCAGTTCCACCACCTGCTGCCGGAATTCTCGGCGCTGGAGAACGTGATGCTGCCGCAGATGATCCGGGGTCTCGCCAAGCGCGAGGCGGCGGCGCGCGGCAAGGAGCTGCTGGGCTATCTCGGCCTCGGCAAGCGGCTGGAACATCGGCCCGGCGAGCTCTCCGGCGGTGAGCAGCAGCGCGTCGCCATCGCCCGCGCGGTGGCCAATGCGCCGCGGGTGTTGCTGGCCGACGAGCCGACCGGCAATCTCGATCCGCACACCGCCGACCACGTGTTCCATGCGTTGCAGCAGCTCGTCGAGGCCACCGGATTGGCGGCGGTGATCGCCACCCACAATCTTGATCTCGCCGCTCGCATGCACCGCCGGGTTACCCTGCAGGACGGTGCCGTCGTCGAGCTCGCCTGATCGCCTGATAATTTTTCTTGCCGCGGCGGCCGTCCGCCGCAATAGTTTCGGGAGATGCCTCGGATGCCCCCTGAGGAGCTCACCGGATGGACTCGCCGTGGCTTGATCATCTGACGATGCTGTCCGCCGCCGTGATCGCCGCGGTGCTGCTGATCGTTGTGCTGCGCCTGTTCGGCATTCGCCATGTCGCGCCGGTCGCCGAGCGGCAGCTGGCGGGCGACGGCGAATACCACTACGTGATCCATCCCGCCGACACGCACCGGGCCAAGCTCGGACGCTTCTCCGAACTCGCCGCCACCCCCTCGGGCTATGACTGCGTGGCCGAACTGGTCCCGGAGACTTCCAGGGCGCGCGATGTCCGCATCCATGTGGTGGTGGAAGGGGCGACGGTCGGCGAGATCGCGCGCCGCGAGGTGCGCAGTTTCATGGCGGCGATGAACGGCAAGCCGGCGCGCTGCGACGCGGTGATCGTCGCCCCGCGCGAGACCACGCGCAGCCCCTCCGTGCGCCTCGATCTCGCCTGGCCGCCGCGTATCGCCTGAGGCGTTGTCGACGATTCGACGCTCCGCGTTAGTCCTTTCGCAACCAACGACAAGAACGTAAAGAGAACAAAGCTTGACCTGAGGCCGTTTATCCCCGATGTTCTCTATATGTTCCGCGTCAGTCACGTCGCAAGGGAGAACGTCATGATCCGCATCCTGCTCCAGGAAGTCGCCGCTCTGTCCTCCATCGGCCTGTTCGTGGCCATGATCGGCATCTGGGCCGGGGTGTTCACCGGCGTCTGAGGATCGCGGGGACAGAGGGCGTCCTCGCGCGGACGCGAGTGGCGTCGCCCGCCGCCATCCCCCACCATGCAGTTTGGTGAGTCGCGAGCAGGAGGAAGATCATGGCCGAGGCGGATGTCGGGTTCGTGCATCTCCACGTCCATTCCTCCTATTCGCTGCTGGAGGGCGCGCTGCCGGTCGGCAAGCTCGCCGAGCTGGTGAAGAAGGACCGCCAGCCCGCCATCGCCCTGACCGACACCGGCAATCTGTTCGGCGCGCTGGAATTCTCCGAGAAGATGGCTGGCGCCGGCATCCAGCCTATCGTCGGCTGCTCGCTCGCCATCGATTTCGGCGACCAGGCGGGAAGGGGGGCGGCGCATGCCCAGCGCCCGCGCATCGTGCTGCTCGCCGCCGACGAGACCGGCTGGGGCCATCTGATGGAGCTGGTGTCGCGCTCCTATCTCGACACCGCCGACGACGGCGCCCCGCACATCAAGTCCGACTGGCTGGAGGCCCACCATGCCGGGCTGATCGCGCTCACCGGCGGCCCGTCCGGCCCGATCGACAAGGCGCTGGTGCTCGGCGCGCCCGATGTGGCGGCGCAGCGGCTGGAAGCGCTGAAGGTGCTGTTCGGCGACCGGCTCTATGTCGAGGTGCAGCGCCACGGCATCGGCGAGGAGCGCCGGGTCGAGCGGTCGCTCATCGAGCTCGCCTATCGGCTGGAGCTGCCGCTGGTCGCCGCCAACGAGCCGTTCTTTGCCGCGCAGGACGACTATGAGGCGCATGACGCGCTGATCTGCATCGCCGAGGGCCGCCTCGTCGCCGAGGATGGGCGCCGCCAGCTCACCCCCCAGCACCGTTTCCGCACCCGCGCGGAGATGATGGAGTTGTTCGCCGACCTGCCGGAGGCGCTGGCCAACACCATCGAGGTGGCGCGGCGCTGCGCCTATCGCCCGCGCACGGTGAAGCCGATCCTGCCGCGCTTCACCATGGAGCGCGATGAGGCCGAGGAACTGCGCGTACAGGCGGAGGAGGGGCTCGCCGCCCGCCTCGGCGTCCACGGCCCGGCACCGGGGCTGACCGAGAAGGACTATCAGGACCGGCTCGCCTTCGAGCTGTCCATCATCGAGAAGATGAAGTTCCCCGGCTACTTCCTGATCGTGTCGGACTTCATCAAATGGGCGAAGGCGCACGGCATCCCGGTGGGGCCGGGGCGTGGGTCCGGCGCCGGCTCGCTGGTCGCCTATTCGCTGACCATCACCGATCTCGACCCGCTGCGCTTCGGCCTGCTGTTCGAGCGCTTCCTGAACCCCGAGCGCGTGTCGATGCCGGACTTCGACATCGACTTCTGCCAGGAGCGCCGCGACGAGGTGATCCGCTATGTGCAGCAGCGCTACGGCCGCAACCAGGTGGCGCAGATCATCACCTTCGGTACGCTGCAGGCGCGTGGCGTGCTGCGCGACGTCGGCCGGGTGCTGGAAATGCCCTATGGCCAGGTCGACAAGCTGTGCAAGCTGGTGCCGCAGAACCCGGCCAACCCGGTCACGCTGAAGCAGGCGATCAATGACGAGCCGCGCCTGCAGGCCGAGGCCGAGGCGAACCCGGTGGTGAAGCGCGCCTTCGACATCGCCACCAAGCTGGAGGGGCTGAACCGCCACGCCTCCACCCATGCCGCCGGCATCGTGATTGGCGACCGGCCGCTGGCCCAGCTGGTGCCGCTGTACCGAGACCCGCGTTCCGACATGCCGGTGACGCAGTACAACATGAAGTGGATCGAGCAGGCCGGGCTGGTGAAGTTCGACTTCCTCGGCCTGAAGACGCTCACCACCTTGCAGACCGCCGTCCGGCTGGTGGCCCAGAGCGGCATCGAGCTCGATCTTTCCACCATCCCGCTCGACGACAAGAAAAGCTACGCCATGCTCACCCGCGGCGAGACGGTGGGCGTGTTCCAGGTGGAAAGCGCCGGCATGCGGCGGGCGCTGGTCGACATGAAGCCGGACCGGCTGGAGGACATCATCGCGCTGGTGGCGCTCTACCGGCCGGGCCCGATGGCCAACATTCCCGTTTATTGCGCAGTGAAGAACGGGCAGGAACAGGCCGTCTACGCCCATCCCGCCCTGGAGGGCAGCCTCAAGGAGACCTACGGCGTCATCATCTACCAGGAACAGGTGATGCAGATCGCCCAGACGCTGTCGGGCTATTCGCTCGGCGAGGCGGACCTGCTGCGCCGCGCCATGGGCAAGAAGATCCGCGCCGAGATGGATAAGCAGCGCGAGCGCTTCGTCGACGGCGCGGTGGAAAACAAGGTGCCGAAGGCCAAGGCGTCGGAGATCTTCGACCTGCTGGCCAAGTTCGCCGATTACGGCTTCAACAAGAGCCATGCGGCAGCCTATGCGCTGGTGTCGTACCAGACCGCCTATCTGAAGGCGAACTACGCTACCGAGTTCCTCGCCGCCTCGATGACGCTCGACATGGGCAACACCGACAAGCTCGCCGAATTCCGCCAGGATGCCCAGCGGCTCGGCATCACGGTGGTGCCGCCCTCGGTGAACCATTCGGGCCGCGAATTCGCGGTGAAGGACGGGCGCATCCTCTACGCGCTCGCCGCCATCAAGGGCGTCGGCGTGCAGGCGGTGGACGCCATCGTCGACGCGCGGGGGGATAGGCCGTTCAAGGACCTCGCCGACTTCGCCGCCCGCATCAACGCCAAGGCGCTCAACAAGCGCACCATGGAGAGCCTGGTCAATGCCGGCGCCTTCGATGCGCTGGAGCCGAACCGCGCCCGCGCCTCGGCGGCGATCGAGGCGGTAATGGGCCACGCCGCCGCCGCCGGCGCCGAGGCGGCGCTCGGCCAGGGCAACATGTTCGGCGGCCCGTCGACGGCGGCGGATCTGCGCATTCCTGCTGTCGAGGCCTGGCTGCCGGCGGAGAAGCTGCAGAAGGAATATGACGCCATCGGCTTCTTCCTCACGGGCCATCCGCTCGACGATTACGGCAAGACGCTGGAGCGCTTCCGCGTGCAGCGCTGGAGCGACTTCTCCCGCTCGGTGCGCGCCGGTGCCTCCGCCGGGCGGCTGGCGGCCACGGTGGTGAGCAAGCAGGAGCGCCGCACCAAGACCGGCAACAAGATGGGCATTGTCGGCCTGTCCGATCCTTCCGGCCAGTTCGAGGCGGTGCTGTTCTCCGAATCGCTGAACCAGTTCCGCGATCTCCTCGAGCCGGGGAGGGCGCTGCTGCTGCATGTCGCCGCGGAATTGCAGGGCGAGGACGTGCGTGCCCGTATCCAGACCTGCGAGCCGCTCGACGAGGCGGCCTCCAAGATGCAGAAGGCGCTGCGCATCTTTCTGCGCTCGCCGGAGCCGCTGGAAAGCGTGGCGTCGCGGCTCTCCTCGCTCGGAGGCGGGCGCGGCGATGGCGAGGTCGCTGTCGTGCTGCTGCTTGGCGAGCGCGGCGAGACCGAGGTGGAGGTGAAGCTGCCGGGCCGCTTTGGCCTGTCGCCGCAGATCGCCGGCGCCATCAAGGCGGTGCCCGGCGTGGTGGCGGTGGAGATGCATTGAGCGTCCGGGCAGCATGCGGCCCGGCGCTGCGACGAGCATCGCCAGTGGAGGAGCCGGCGACGTCGAACCTTTCCGCTTGCGGCGACAGGCGATGATCGGGGAGAGGTCGCTATAAGGGCGCGCGTCAGGGTCCATCCAGGAGGGTCATCCTGAGGCGTGATTCCGGGGCGCAGGTGAGGTGCAACGAGGGCGACGCCGTTCAGCCACGCGGTCCGGCCGTGGGCGCGAAGCCGCGGGCGAACTGGGCTCCGTGCGTGGTCTGCTCGCTGGCCAGAACCGGATAGCGCCTGCGCCCGGTGTCTTCGGCGGCGTGCATGGTGGCGAGGTTCACCGGGGCGCCGGGTATCCGGATGCGCGCGGTGTACGTGCTTTCCGCGCTTCGCCCCCGGGTTCCGCGCCAGCGTAGCCTTCGGCTCCCGTCCCGGCGCCCCGGGATCCGGCCCGCACTCTTGCTTAACATCGCCGCCTCGCGTATATGCCGCGCCATCCCGCACGCGGACCTCGCGGCCGGGTTCTCTGCCTATGGTCGAGACCCCCGTCGCTCCGGTGCCGACGCCGAATTCCCGGCTCGGCCATGTCCGCGGAGGCTAACCGGAAGAGACACGACTATGGCGATCCCCGATTTCTCCATGCGTCAGCTGCTTGAAGCTGGCGTGCACTTTGGGCATCAGTCCCACCGCTGGAACCCGAAGATGGCCCCGTTCATCTTCGGCACCCGCAACAACATCCACATCATCGACCTCGCCCAGACGGTGCCCTCGCTGGCCCGCGCGCTGCAGGTGGTGTCCGACACCGTGGCCCGTGGTGGCCGCGTGCTGTTCGTCGGCACCAAGCGCCAGGCGGCCGATGCCGTTGCCGATGCCGCCAAGCGTTCGGCTCAGTATTATGTGAACTCCCGCTGGCTCGGCGGCATGCTGACCAACTGGAAGACCATCTCCCACTCCATCGCCCGTCTGAAGAAGCTCGAAGAGCTGCTCAACGCCGGCGAGGGCGTCGGCTACACGAAGAAGGAGCGCCTGACGCTCCAGCGCGAGAAGGAAAAGCTCGATCGCGCGCTCGGCGGCATCCGCGACATGGGCGGCCTGCCGGACCTGCTCTTCGTGATCGACACCAACAAGGAAGACCTCGCGGTCGCCGAGGCGCGTCGCCTGGGTATCCCGGTCGCGGCGATTCTCGACACCAACTGCGATCCGGACGGCATTTCCTATCCGGTTCCGGGCAATGACGACGCCGGCCGCGCCATCAACCTGTATTGCGACCTGATCGCCCGCGCCGCCATCGACGGCATCGGCCGCGCCCAGGGCGATTTCGGTGTCGACATCGGCGCCGCCGAGGTTCCGCTGATCGAGGATCTGCCGGCCGAGACCACCTGGTCGTCCTTCGAGCCGCTGTCCGGCCCGCGCGGCCCGGCCGACGACCTGAAGAAGCTGACCGGCGTTTCCCCGGCCATCGAGAAGAAGCTGACCGATCTCGGCATCTTCCACTTCTCGCAGATCGCCGGTCTCGACGCTGCCGACGCCCACCGCATCGGCGAGGAAGTCGGCCTGCCGGGTCGCGTGGATGGCTGGGTCGCCCAGGCCAAGGAGCTGACCGCCGAGGTCGAGTGACCGACGCGGAAGGCTCGCGGCGGCCATAGGCTGTCGCTCGGATCGTGAAGTCGCGGCCGGCCCGGAACCCTCCGGCCGGCCGTGTCGTCAAATGACACATGCACGAATGATACGTCGCAGATGACACCTGCGAATCGTGTCGATTGGAATGAGGAACGGGATATGGCCAACATCACCGCGGGCATGGTGAAGGAGCTGCGCGAGAAGACCGGCGCCGGCATGATGGATTGCAAGAACGCGCTGGGCGAGGTCGAGGGCGACATCGAGGCCGCTATCGACTGGCTGCGCAAGAAGGGCCTTGCCAAGGCTGCCAAAAAGGCTGGCCGCGTCGCCGCCGAAGGTCTGATCGGCCTCGCGCTCGCCGGCACCAAGGGCGTGGTGGTCGAGGTGAACTCCGAGACCGACTTCGTCGCCCGCAACGAGCAGTTCCAGGCGCTGGTGCGCAACATCGCCCAGGTGGCGCTTGTCGCCGGCGACGACGTCGCGGCCATCGGCGCGGCGGCCTATCCGGCCGGCGGCACCGTCAGCGAGGCGATCTCCAGCGCCGTGGCCACCATCGGCGAGCACATGAATCTGCGCCGCGCCAAGGAGCTGTCGGTCAGCTCCGGCGTTGTCGCCAGCTACATCCACGGCTCGGTGGGCGAAGGCCTCGGCAAGATCGGCGTGCTGGTCGCGCTCGAATCGACCGGCAAGGCCGATGAGCTCGCGGCCCTCGGCCGCCAGATCGCCATGCATGTCGCCGCCGCCAACCCGCAGGCGCTCGACGCGGCCGGCATCGACGCCGACGTGGTTGCCCGTGAGCGCGGCGTGCTGGCCGAGAAGGCCAAGGCCTCCGGCAAGCCGGACAACGTCGTCGAGAAGATCGTCGAGAGCGGCCTGAAGACCTTCTACAAGGAAGTCACGCTGGTCGAGCAGCCCTTCATCCACGAGCCCTCCAAGACCGTCGCCCAGGCGGTGAAGGAGAGCGAGGGCAAGGTAGGCGCGCCGATCAAGGTTGCCGGCTTCGTGCGCTTCGCTCTTGGCGAGGGCGTGGAGAAGCAGGAGAGCGACTTCGCCGCCGAGGTCGCCGCTGCTGCCGGCGCCTGAGACGCAGCACGCGTTTGTTGATAAGACCACGCCGGGCCGCCACGAGGCGCCCGGCGTGTTTTAGTATGAGGCGGGGCGTGTCGGCGCCGCGCACAGCATGAAAAGGTGCCTCATGTCCGAAACGGGCGAACCGCAGGAAGTGTCCTACCGGCGCGTGCTGGTGAAGGTGTCCGGTGAAGCCCTGATGGGCAGCGAGGCGTTCGGCCTGCACTGGCCGACCATCGAGGGCATCGCCCGCGATCTCGCCGACGCCCACAAGGCGGGTGCCGAGGTGGCCGTGGTGGTGGGCGGCGGCAACATATTGCGCGGCGCCAGCGTCGCCGGCCGCGGCCTCGACCGCGCCACCGCCGATCATATGGGCATGCTGGCGACGGTGATGAACGCGCTGGCGCTGGAGAAGGCGATCGAGGAGGCCGGCTCGCCGGCCCGCACGCTTTCCGCCATCCCGATGCCGACCATCTGCGAGCCCTATGCCCGCCAGACCGCCTCGCGCCATTTGTCGCGCGGGCGCATCGTCGTGCTGGCCGGTGGCACCGGCAATCCGTATTTCACCACCGACACCGGCGCCGTGCTGCGCGCCGCCGAGCTCGAATGCGACGCGGTGATGAAGGCGACCAATGTCGATGGCGTCTACACCGCCGATCCCAAGCGCGATCCCGACGCGGTGCGCTATGAGCGTCTCACCCATGACGAGGCGCTCGCCAAGGATCTGAAGGTGATGGACGCCGCCGCCTTCGCGCTGGCGCGCGAGGCGAAGCTGCCGATCATCGTGTTCTCCATCCGCCAGCCCGGTGCCATCGAGGATGCCGTGCGGGGGAGGGGGCGCTCCACCACCGTGGCGCCCTGACCGGGCGTCGATGCCGCGCTGCGGCATGGAATAAGGCGTCTGCGCGCTTGCCTCGCGCGGCAAACCATTTGATATAGCCGGGTCCGGCCGCTCGCGGTGCTGGTGCCGCGTCGAGCGGACCGCGCCACGCAGGCCCGGCCTAGCAAGAAGAGGGTCCGCTATGAGCACTGGTCCGTCCGATATCGCCGATCTCAAGCGCCGTATGCAGGGCGCCATCGGTGTCCTGAAGCAGGAGCTGAGCGGCCTGCGCACCGGCCGCGCCTCGGCGAGCCTCCTGGAGCCGATCCAGGTAGATGCCTACGGCGCCCACATGCCGCTGAACCAGTGTGCCTCGGTGAACGTGCCGGAGCCGCGCCTGCTCTCCGTGCAGGTCTGGGACCGTGGCATGGTGTCGGCGGTGGAGAAGGCGATCCGCGATTCGAATCTCGGCCTCAACCCGCAGACCGAAGGCCAGGTGATCCGGGTGCGCATTCCCGAGCTCACCCAGGACCGTCGCCAGGAGCTGGTGAAGGTCGCGCACAAATACGCTGAGGCGTGCCGCGTCTCGGTGCGCCATGTGCGCCGCGACGGCATGGACAGCCTGAAGAAGGCGGAGAAGGACGGGGACATCAGCGCCGACGAGCAGACCCGTCTGTCCGATCAGGTGCAGAAGGCCACCGACCAGTCGATCGCCGAGGTCGATCAGGTGCTGGCGACCAAGGAAAAGGAAATCCTGGCGGTTTGAGCGCGGGCCGGACGACGGCGCGGAGTTGGCCTCCTTGAAGATCGCGAAGTTCGACGTGTCAGACGATGCACAGATCGAGGCGGGGCGGCCGGCGGCCGCACCCGGCGGTCCGATGCCGCGGCACGTCGCCATCATCATGGATGGCAACGGCCGCTGGGCGACGTCGCACGGCCTACCGCGCTTTGAGGGCCATCGCCGTGGTGTCGAGGCGGTGCGACGTACCATCGCCGCCGCCATCGAGTTCGGCATCGAAGCGCTGACCGTGTTCAGCTTCTCCAGCGAGAACTGGACCCGCCCCGAGGGCGAGGTCGACGAGCTCATGGGGCTGTTGAAGCTGTTCATCCGCCGGGACCTTCAGGATCTCCACACCCGCAATGTGCGGGTGCGCATCCTCGGCGAGGGGCATCCGCGCGATGGCGAGATCCAGGCGATGCTGCGCGAGGCGGAAATCCTGACCGCCGGCAATACCGGCCTGACGCTGGCCGTCGCCTTCAATTACGGCTCGCAGAACGAGATCGCCCGCGCCGCCCGCGCCCTGGCGCGGGAAGTGGCGGCGGGACGGCTGTCGCCGGAGGAGATCACCCCGGAACGGCTGGCCGGTTCGCTCGATACGCAGGGTCTGCCGCCGCTCGATCTTCTCATCCGGACCAGCGGCGAGCAGCGGCTGTCGAACTTCCTGCTCTGGCAGGCGGCCTATGCCGAGCTGGTGTTTTTGCCGGTGCTGTGGCCGGATTTCGACCGCGCCTGGTTCGAGCAGGCGCTCAAGGAATTCGCCGGCCGCGAACGCCGGTTCGGCGGCCTCGACGCGCCGGGGCGCTCCTGAATTGAAGATCGGTGCGGATTTCCTGCCGCGGCTGGGTTCGGCGCTGGTGCTGGCGCCGCTGGTCATTGCCGCTGCGGCATGGGGCGGGCGCCCCTTCGTGCTCTTGTGTTTCCTCGCCAGCCTGATGCTGCTGTGGGAATGGGCCAAGATGGCGCGGCTGCCGCGCCTGCCGGTTCTGATCGCGCTGGGCGGCGGCGGCATCGCCGTCTCGCTGTTCGCCGCGGTGGCCGGGCCTTCGGTCCTGGCGCTGGCGCTTCCCATCGGGGCGCTGGCGTCGGCGCTGGTCATGCGGGGGACGATGGCACTGCGCCTGTGGGCGCTGGCGGGCGTGCTCTATGCCGGCGTCATGGGCTTCTCGCTGACGCTGCTGCGTCTCGATCCCGGCTATGGGCTCGTTGCCATCATCTGGCTGCTGGCCGTGGTGTGGACCACCGACATCGCCGCCTATTTCTGCGGCCGGCTGATCGGCGGGCCTAAGCTGTGGCGGCGGATCAGTCCCAACAAGACCTGGTCGGGCTCGATCGGCGGCGTGGTGTTCGCGGTAGCCGCGGGCATGCTGACCGTGTGGCTCGCCGGCATCGACTCCGCGCTGCTTGCTGCCCCGGCGGCACTGGCGGCCAGCGTCTGCAGCCAGGCCGGCGATCTGTTCGAATCGGCGATGAAGCGCCGGTTCGGGGTGAAGGATTCCGGCCATCTCATCCCCGGCCATGGCGGGTTGATGGATCGACTGGACGGGCTGGTCGCCGCGGCCGTGCTCGCCTGCTGCATCGGCCTCTTGCGTCATCCGATGGCGCCGGCCGCCGGTCTGCTGGTGTGGTGAGCGCCGGACGGGGCGCGGTAAATGTGGCGGGCTGCCGTTTCTCTGCCAAACTTGGCGGCGACATCATGGTAGCAAGGTCTCATGCGGTCCGGCCCCGGCCCGCGGTCGACGTGCAGATGAGGAAAGCGAAATGAACATGCTCTCGTCGATGGGAGGCGGCGCCGAATGGCTGCTGGGCTATCTCGTCCCGTTCCTCTTCGTGCTGACGATCGTGGTGTTCTTCCATGAGCTCGGCCATTTCTGGGTGGCGCGGCGGGCCGGGGTGAAGGTGGTGGCCTTCTCCATCGGCTTCGGGCCGGAGATCGTCGGCTTCAACGACCGGCACGGCACGCGCTGGAAGTTGTCGGCGATACCCCTCGGCGGCTATGTGAAATTCCTCGGCGACGACAACGCCGCCTCCGCGCCCGACCGCGACGGCCTCTCGCATATGACCGAGGCGGAGAAGAAGGTCAGCTTCTTCCACAAGTCGGTCGGCGCGCGCGCCGCCATCGTCGCCGCCGGCCCGATCGCCAATTTCATCCTCGCCATCGTCATCTTCGCCGGCCTGTTCATGACGGTGGGGCGGCAGGTGGCGACGCCGCGCGTCGACGCCATCCAGGCCGGCAGTGCCGCCGAGAAGGCCGGCTTCCAGCCGCATGATCTGATCCTGTCGATCGACGGCGCGCCCATCGAATCGTTCAGCGACATGCAGCGCATCGTCAGCGCCAGCGCCGACGTGCCGCTCAGCGTCCAGATCGACCGCGGCGGCGAACACCGTGTGCTGACCGCGACGCCGGATCGCCGCGAGATCACCGATACGTTCGGCAATGTGCACCGGATCGGCGTGCTCGGCATCTCCCGCTCCACCGGGGCTGGGGATGTGACGACCCAGCGATTCGGTCCGGTGGAAGCGGTGGGCCTCGCCGGCAAGGAGGTGTGGTTCATCGTCGACCGCACCTTCTCCTATCTCGGCGGGGTGGTCACCGGGCGCGAATCCGCCGACCAACTGGGGGGGCCGATTCGTATCGCCCAGGTGTCGGGGCAGGTGGCGACCTTCGGAATCGGCGCGCTTCTGCAGCTGGCGGCGGTTCTGTCGGTTTCGATTGGTCTTCTTAACCTCTTCCCCGTACCCTTGCTCGATGGTGGACATCTGATGTTCTACGCCATCGAAGCGTTGCGCGGCCGTCCGCTCAGCGACCGGGCGCAGGAGGTCGGTTTCCGCATCGGACTTGCCCTGGTGCTGATGCTCATGCTGTTTGCGACGTGGAACGATATTCTCAATATATCAAAATCTTGACGCCCCTCTGCCCAAGCGTTGCCGGTGTGCCACGGCGGCGGGAAAAGGCGGTTGGGCGGCGGGGGCTTCGGTTTGCAGGCTTGGCAAAAGCCTGTACAAGCGGAGCGCTGGGTGAAAGACCGCGCTTGTCTGCGCTTGCGTGGGCAGTGCCACTTCAGAATAACGGTAAGGTTGCGCACCAAATGGCTGTAAGTGTCCGGTTCGTTAGTAAGATGGCTTCGGTCCTGGGCGTCGTCGCCCTCATGGCCGTGGCGGGGGTCGCCGGATCCATTGTCGCGCCTGTTAGCGCCGTTGCGCAGACAGCGAATTCGATCATTGTCGAGGGCAACCGCCGCGTAGATGCGGAGACGGTGCGTTCGTATTTCGGGACGCCGCCG
>NZ_JAJALI010000005.1 GCF_020523795.1 Ancylobacter sp. Lp-2 | reverse complement strand
ACGCCATCGCCCGCCTCGGCGGCTCAACCTGCGCGACCATCCGCGACCGCTTCGACATGCCGACCCCGACGCTCGCCCAGTGGCAAGAAGGCTTCGGTTCCGGCGAGCAGGTGGAGTAGCGCCGGCACCGGCCGGCTCCCGTCCGTTCCGGCCCGATAAGGGCTGCAACCTAGCCGCGCCAGCCGCCGCTGCGGGCGACGGCGGCGGCGAAGCGCGCGTGGTCGGCCGGCGTCACCGAACCGTCCGGCGCGAAAGAGGAGCCGGCGGCGCGAAGCTGGGCGACCTCCGCGCCGCACAGCTCGGCGAGGCCGAGCGAGGTCATCTCGTGCATCGCCGGCACCCGCACGCCGCGTCCGCTGGCGGCGGCGAGGAAGCGTGCGAAATAGGTGCTTTGCGACAGCCCGCCATCGATGGAGATGGCGCGGATGTCGCCGATCTGCTCCGCCGCCGCCTCGATCAGCCTGACGGTGAGCAGGGCGATGCCCTCGAGCGTCGCCTGCACCAGGTCGCGCCGGCCGGTGGTGGCGTCCATGCCGAGGAACAGCGGCGCCGCCGTGCGGTCCCAATACGGCGCCGCCAGCCCGGAGAGCGCCGGCACGAAGACCAGCCCCCGGCTGAGCGCCGACGGTCCGTCGAAGCCGTCCAGTTCCTCCGGCCGGTCGTAGAGGCCGAGGCGCCGCACCCATTCCAGCGCCGCGCCGGCGTCGTAGACCCCGCCCTCGAGGGCGAACACCGTCCCCGCCCCCTGCCGCCGCCAGGCGACGGTCGGCAGCAGCCCGGCGGCGGCCGGCCGGTCGGTTCCCGTCACCGCCAGCAGGAAGGCGCCGGTGCCGAAGGTGATCTTCGCCTCGCCTGGGTGGCGGCAGCCATGGCCGTAGAGCGCCGCCTGCTGGTCGACGATGGAGGCCCGCACCGGTACGCCGCCGATCGCCCCGAAGCCGGCATCGACCGCGCGGATCTCCGGCAGGCAGGCCATCGGCACGCCGTGCAGCGCGCACAGCTCCGCGCTCCAGGTGCCGCTCGCCAGATCGAGCAGGCCGGTGCGCGAGGCGGTGGCGAGGTCGGTGGCGAAGTGGCCGCACAGCCGGTCGAGGAAGAAGGCGTCGGTGGTGCCGAGCCGCAGCCGCCCCGCCGCCTGCGCCGTCGCCACCTCCGGCAGGTTGCGGAGCAGCCAGCCGAGCTTGCTCGCCGAGAAATAGGCGTCGAGCGGCAGCCCGCAGATCGCCTTCGAGCGGTCCTCGGCCGCCGCGCCCAACACCGCCAGCTCGCCGGCGGTGCGCGCGTCCTGCCAGACGATCACCGGTGACAGCGCCCGGCCGCTTTCCGCGTCCCAGGCGAGGCAGCTCTCGCCCTGGTTGGCGAGGGCGATGGCCTCGACCGGCCCCGCCGCCGCCAGCACCTCTCCTATGTGGCGCAGCAATTCCTCGGGATCGTGCTCCACCCGGCCGGGAGCCGGATGGAACTGCGCCTGCCGCCGGCTGGCGACCTGCCGTGCCTCGCCGCCGCTCTCGACGACGAGGCAGCGGGTCGAGGTGGTGCCCTGGTCGATGGCGGCGACGCGCATCACGGCTGCTCACGGAAACGGAAGCGCACGCTCTCCGCCGCGAAGGCGCCGGGCGGGATCGGCACCAGGATCCGCCGCTCGGGCATGAAGACCCGCTCCGCCGCCCACGCCTCGCGCCCGTCGATCTCCAGCGACAGCCGCCCGCGCACGCGCGCAGTGACGCGCAGCTGGAAGTCGCGGAAGGCCGGCGCCGCATGGCCCTGCCGCCGCAGCAGGCCGGGCACCACCAGCTTCACCGGCGCCTCGACGTCGACGCGCACCGGCTCGCCGGCCGCGCCGCCGCGCGACAGGTCCTCGGCGAGGGCACGCCCGACCGCGCGTCCCTCGCGAAACGCCCAGCCGCCGGTCTCCACCGCGCGCAGCACATTGCCGCTCGCGAAGAGGAAAGGATCGGCCGTCCGCCCGTCCTGGTCGATGGCCGGCCCGGCGCTGCCGGCGTCGACCCCCAGCGGCGATTCCCGCAGCAGCGCCGCCTCCGGGGTGAAGCGACCCGTGAGCAGCACGCCGTCGCAGGCCAGCCGCTCCTCGCCGCCATCGGCGCGGCGGAAGGCGATCTCCTCCACCCGCGCGCGGCCGCGAATGTCGAGGATTTGGGCGCCGCGATGGAACGGCACCCCCGCCAGTGTGGGAAACCAGCAAAACGGCGCGCCCGCGAGCGCATGCGCCGCCGGCTCCAGCATCGCCACCGGCCGCGCGCCATGGGTGAGGCACGTCAAAAGCGCCGACAGGCTCACCAGTTCCGAGCCGACGATCACCGGCCGCCGGAACGGCATCAGCCGGTGGAAGGCGACATAGGCTTGCAGCGTGCCGGTGGTGAGCACCCCCACCGGCCGGTCGCCCGACAGCAGCCGGGCCGCGCGCGGCGTCTCGCGGGCGCCGGTGGCGATCAGCACGCGGCGCGCCGCCAACTGCTCGACGCCGCGCGGCGACGCGACGGTGAGGCGGCCGTCGCCGTCCAGCCGCACAACCGAATGGCCGGTCCGCACCTCGACGCCCGCCCGCGCCGCCTCCGCCGTCAGCCGGCGGCCATAGGCGGCGCCGAGATAGATCCGACCGAATTCGCGCATGCCGAAGGGGGAGTGGCGGCAATGGCGCGTCGCACCGCCGAGCTCGGCCTCGCGGTCGAGCAGCACCACGCCGGGAACCCCGCGCCGGCGCAGCTCCACCGCCGCCGCCACTCCGGCCGGTCCGCCGCCGACGACGATCACATCCGCCATCGCGCTCATGCCGTCTCTTCCTCGACGGCCAGCGGCGTCGACAGGCGGTCACGGGTCATCGCGGCGAGGCGGGCCTGGCAATAGAACCCCTGGCAACGGCCCATGCCGGCGCGGGTGCGCCGCCGTAATCCGCCGATGTCGCCCGGCGGCACACGGCTGGCCAGCGCCGCCTCGATCTCGCGCCGGGTCACCATCTCGCAATGGCAGACGATCTCGCCATGGTCGGGGCGCTGCCAGTCGCGCTCGCGGGTCTCGGTGAGGTTCGGCAGCGCCACCTCCGGCGCGGCTACCGGGAGGAGAGGGGTCAGGCCGAAGCCGGCGTGCAGCCGCGCCGCGTGCTGCGCCAGCCCCAGCGCCGCGGAAAGTCCGGTCGAGCGGATGCCGCCGAGGGTGATCGCCCTCTGCTCCGGGCGCGCGACGATGCGGTATTCTTTCCTGTCGCTCGCTGGCCGCAGCCCGGCATAGACCGCCGTCACCGGCATGCCGGCCAGAGCCGGCACGATCTCGGCGCCGCGCGCCAGCAGTGCCTCCAGCGTCGCGGTCTCCACCGTGGCGCGCACCCGGTCCTCCTGCTCCTCGGCGGTCGGGCCGATCAGCACGTTGCCGAAGGCGGTCGGGCACACCACGACCCCCTTGGTGATCTCGGTCGGGACCGGCAGCACGATGCGCGGCACATGGCGGAACGCCGCCTTGTCCAGCACGACGAACTGGCCCTTGCGCGGCCGGATGGCGAATGTCGGCGCGAAGCCGAGCCGCTGGTCGACGATGTCGCCATAGAGCCCGGCGGCGTTGACCACGCTTGCCGCCCGCACCTCGCCGGCCGAGGTGGCGAGCCGCCATTCGCCGTCGAAATGCCCCTCGATCAGCTCCGCCTCGCGCAGGAACGCGGCGCCGAGCGCCACCGCCTGAGTGAGATAGGCGAGCGGCGCCGACCACGGGTCGATGATGTGCTCGCCCGTCACCTCGAGCGCCGCCACCAGCCGGTCGGAAAGCCCGGGCATGGTCTGGCGCGCCGCGCCCCCCGACATGAGGCGCAGCCCGGCAATGCCGTTCTCGCGGCCCTGCGCGGCGATCGCCTCCAGCTTGCCGGCCTCGCCGTCGTTCCAGGCGCAGACCAGCGCGCCGGTTTCTACCAGCGGCAGGTTCAGGCCGTCGCGCAGGGCGAGATATTCCGCCCGGCCAGCCTTGATCAGCTCCAGTTCGAGGCTGTCGGGCGGCGCGTCGAAACCGGTGTGCAGGATGGCGCTGTTGGCCTTGGAAGCGCCGGAGAGCAGGTCGCTGCCCTTCTCGATCACCGCCACGCGGGCGCCGTCCAGCGCGAAGCGCCGGGCGACGGCACAGCCCACCACGCCGGCGCCGATGACGGCGACGTCGAACATTCCGGCGGGTGAGGGCAACTGCGTGCGGAGCATGGCGCTCGCTTATCCTGTCGTCATCTCGCTGCCGGCCATCGGAGCCGGCGGCCGGAGGGAGGCGAGGCGGCGTCGAGGCTCGCCTTATGCCCCATCATGTCGCGCGCGAGTGCCCTGCGACGCGGCCGGCCGGACCTGTCAGCTGTCTTTCCCTCGCAGGCTCTGCACAGCCATTGTGCATGCCTTCTGTGTTCGCATGGACGGCACTGTATCGGTTTCCCGCGCGAAGTGAAGCCCGGTTCCTGACGTTTTCGTCCGTTCGGTCGTCTTCATTCTATGAAGATATGCCCGAACAGGCGACAATCTATGTGATATTATGACCGAATGGTCGTATGCACGGGATCTCCGTCGCAGGGCCGGACAGCTAAACGCTTGAATAGAAAGTCGTTCGACACGCTTCGCCGGCGATTGACCGCTCCAGCCGACTGACTTGCCGATTCCACCCCGCCCTTCGGCGGGGACGCAGTTGAGGACCCCGCCGTGCAGCCCTCCTCGCGCTTTGAAGAAATCGTCGCGCTGCTCGCTCGCTCCGGCGAAATGACCGTCGAGGCGCTGGCGGACCATCTCCAGGTCTCCCGCGAGACGGTGCGCCGCGACCTTGCGCGCCTCGACCGCGACGGCCGGCTGCGGCGCTTCCACGGTGGTGCCAGGGCGATCCTCGCCCCCGCCTCGATGATGGAGACGGAGTGGCCGTTCGCGCAGCGTCTGGCGCAGAACGCCGCCGGCAAGAAGGCCATCGCCCGTGCCGCGGCCCGCCTGTTCCGGCCCGAGGATTCGCTGTTCATCGATACCGGCAGCACGACCATCGCCTTCGCCGAGGCGCTGGCCACCGGCCCGGCGCTGGTGACGATCACCAATTCGCCGCGCATCGCCGCGACGCTGGCCGGCAATCACAGCCACAAGGTGTTTCTCATCGGCGGCGCCTATGGCGTGGATGCCGGCGAGAGCCTGGGGCCGCTGGCGCTGGAGCAGATCGGCAAGTTCCGCGCCCGCCATGCGGTGCTGACCATCGGCGCCATCGACCAGGCCTGCGTCATGGATTTCGACCTGCAGGAGGCCGAGATCGCCAAGGCGATGATCGAGCAGGCCGACCGCGTCACCGTGCTGGCCGACCATTCCAAGCTCGACCGCCGGGCGGTGTTCGAGATCGCCCCGCTGAGCCGCATCGACACGCTGGTCACCGATCTCGCCCCGGCCGAGCCGATGGCGCGGGCGATCGCCGGCGCCGGCATCGAGCTCATCGTCGCCGGGGCCTGAGCGGCGGCCCCGCGACACCGGCGTTTTCCGGATGACGTACCGCCGCGCTGCCGCCGGAACCGGCGCGGCGTCGGTTCTTCATGGGGGCGGGCAGGCTGTGAAGCGCGCGGGACGCCCATTGACGTTCAGCGAAATGCAAAGCAAACTCCAAAAATAGAGTTGACTATAGATATTTCGGCGCGGGACCGGACGGCGCCGCGCGAGGGGAGCGTCATCGATGTCCGCGCCGCCGGGAGCCGCCGCATGAGCCCGCGCCAGCCCGCGCTCGCGCTCCCGGCCGGTCGCGGGGCGTTCCTGGTCGCCGTCGCGCTGGTGATGGTGTCCGACGTGATGCTGCCCCTGCAGGACGCCCTCACCAAGCGGTTCGTCGAGGCGGTGCCGGTGGCGCAGCTGCTGCTGGTGCGCAGCTTCACCGTCATGGCGCTGGCCCTCGCCTTCGGGCGCGGCCGGCTGGCGGGGCGCATCGTGCGCTCGCCGGTGAAGCGCACGATGATCCTGCGCGCGCTGGTGATGTTCGCCGCCTGGAGCTGCTTCTACCTCGCTTTGGCGGAGATGCCGCTCGCCCAGGCGGTGACTTTGTATTTCGTCTCGCCGATCTTCGTCGCCGTCGCGTCCGGCCCGGTGCTCGGCGAATGGCCGAGCGCACGGCACTGGCTGGCGATCCTCGTCGGCTTCCTCGGCGTGGTGCTGGCGAGCGGGCTGGTGCGCTTCGAACTGACCACCGCGGTGGCGCTGGCGCTCGCCTCCTCCGCGCTGTGGGCGGCGGCGCTCTTGATGCTGCGCTCGATGGCGAGCGAGGAGAGCAGCCTCGTACAGGTGACGGTGGCCAACGGCGTGTTCGTGCTCGCCGGCGCCGTGCAGTTGCCCTTCACCGGCTGGCATCTCGCGCCGGCCGAGCTGTTCGGCGTGGCGCTGATCGGCGTCGTCGGCGGCACCGGCCAGTTCGCCCTCTATGAGGCGGCGCGGCGCCTCCCGGCGCATCTCATCGCCGTGCTCGAATATGGCGGGCTGATCACCGGCTTCGCGCTCGGCTACCTGATGTTCGGCGACGTGCCGACCGCGCTGGTCACCTTCGGTGCCGTGCTGGTGGTGATCTCCGGCGTGCAGGCGGTGCGGCTGGAGAGCCGTCGCGCCGATGGCGGCGCGCAGGCCCCGGACGCGCTGGTCTCGGACGCGCTGGCTCCCGGCGAGCTCGCGGCGCTGCCGGGCCTGCCGCTCACCCCCTTCCTTCCCCCTTCGCAACAGGAGACAAGCATGTCGAAGGAAACCCACGATCTCGTGGTCAACTACATCGCCAAATACCGCTTCCCCTTCCCGGGCCAGACCACTTGGCCGGAGGGCTACGTCACCACCACCAATGTGCCGCAGGCCAAGGCGTCGATCCCGACCCCGGCCGGCGCACATTTCCCGGACATCGTCATCACCGACCGCACCGGCCGGGTGCGCGAGCTGGGCGAGGTGGAGATGGCGATCGGCCCGCAGGCGCTGCCCTATCTCAAGGCCGGTTCGGAGCTGACCGACAACGACACCCCGACCCAGGTGAAGCACTTCTTCGTCTATGTGCCGGCCGGTCAGGAGGCGGTGGCGCAGAAGCTGCTCGAGGACAACGCCATCTCCTATGCCGGCGTGCGCGGCTTCACGGTGAACGCCGACGGCACGGTGAAGATCGTGCCCTTCGTCACCAAGGGCGACCAGTACGACCACCAGATCACTGATCCGGCGGCCGCCTGACGCGGAAAAGCCGGGTCGCCTAAGCGGCCCGGCCAATTTCGTCGGAGATGGTGTCGGCTGAGATCAGGGTTCGAGAAGATCCCACGGGCTGGGGAACTTTGACACGGGCACCTCGATCAGCGTCGGCCCCGTCTGTTCCATGGCCCAGCGCAGCGCATCGGCGAAGGCTTCAGGACCCTCGGCGCGGCGCGCCTTCGCACCGAAGCTCTCGGCGTAGCGCACGAAGTCCGGGTTGGTGAGGCCGGTTGCGACGACCTTGCCGCCATACAGGTCTTCCTGCATGCGCCGGACATTGCCATAGGCGCCGTCGACGAACACCACGCCGATGGCCTTGATGCCGTGCTGCACGGCGGTGGCGAGCTCGTTGCCGGTGAACAGGAAACCGCCATCGCCGCACAGCGCCACCACCGGCACCTCGGGATTGGCTGATTTGGCGCCGAGCGCGGTGGCATAGGCGAAGCCGAGCGTGCCCTGGTAGCCCGGCGTGAGCAGGAGGCGCGGCGCGGCGACGTCGAAGGCGCCGGTCGAGACGTAGCCGATCTGGGTGTAGTCGGCGACGATGCGCGCCTCGGCCGGCAACACCTCGCGCAGCGCCCGCACATAGGCCATCTGCGGCGCGAGGCGGGTGGCGAAGGCCGCGGCGATCTCCGCCTTCAGCGCCGCGATGGCGTCGGCGCGGTCGGTTTTGGCTGGCCCGGCCTCCACCGCCTCGGCAAGCGCCACGAGGGTGAGCGGTGCGTCGGCCTCGATGGCGATCTCCGGCGGCGTGCCGCGCGAGAACTGCGCCGGGTCGATGTCGACCCGGATGACCCGCATCCCCGCGCGTTCGCCCCAGTTGCGCCGCGCCTCGTGGAAGCGAGTGCCGACGGCCAGCACCACATCCGCCTCGGCCCATAGCCGCTGGCCTTCCGCGAAGCCCACCGCCAGCTTGTGCGTGCTCGGCAGCACCCCGCGCCCCTGCAGATGCGCCACGACCGGCGCTTCCAGATGCTCGGCGAGGCGCAACAGCGCCGCCTCGCCGCCATAGGCGCCGGAGCCGACGAAGATCAGCGGTGCCTTGGCCTGCGCGAGCAGGGCGGCGGCGCGGGTGACGGCATGGGCGATCGGCGCGCGCGGCGGCGCGGCAACGGCGGCACGTGCCGCCGGCAGCTCGGCCGCCGCCAGCAGCACGTCGGCGGGGAGCTCGACGGCGACCGGCGCGATGCCGGCCTTCAGCTTGGCGAAGGCGGTCTCCATCAGCGCCGGGATCTCCTCCGGCGTGCGGGCGATGCCGCTCCAGCGCGTCAGCCCCTTCACCATGGCGGTCTGGTCCGGCAGCTCGTGCAGCTCGCCGCCACCGACCCCGATGGCGGTGGAGGCGATCTGGCCGATCAGCGCCAGCACCGGCGCGCGCACCGCATAGGCGGTGGCAAGCGCGGCGGCGGTGTTGAGGAAGCCGGGGCCGGGCACGCAGACATAGACGCCGGGCTCCCCGGTCGACTGCGCATGGCCGAGCGCCATATAGGCGACGCCCTGCTCGTGGCGGGCATTGACGATGGTCAGCCAGTTCTGCGCGCCGTACAGCGCGTTGAACAAATGGTCGAGCTGGATGCCGGGAATGGCGTAGAGCGTCTCGACGCCGTTCGCCTTCAGCGCGTCGACGACCGCCTCGCCGCCGGTCATGTGCCTCATCGCCCCGCCTCCGGTGCTCACGAACGATAGTCCGGCTGCTCGCGGTCGAGCTTCCGGCGGAAGGCCTGCCAGGGCAGCCAGCCCTTGTTGGCCTCGCCGCCGAACTGCTTGGCGGTGCGCGCCACCACCTGCGAGGGCGGGATCGACAGCGGTACGCCGGTCGACTGCGCCGCCACTTGGATGCGGCAGGACTGCTCCAGATAGTACATCCAGTAGAACGCCTCGGCGACGGTGGCGCCGACGGTCAGCAGGCCGTGATTGCGCAGGATCAGCGCGTGCCCCGTGCCGAGGTCGCGCACCAGCCGCTCGCGCTCGGTGAGGTTGTCGTCGGCGGCGATGCCCTCATAGTCGTGGATGCCGACCTCGTCATAGAACTCGATGCTCATCTGGTTGAGCGGCAGCAGCCCGCCTTCCTGCGCCGCCACCGTCATGCCGGCCAGCGTGTGGGTGTGCATCACGCAGGCGGCGTCGTGCCGCTCGCGATGCACCGCCGAATGGATGACGAAGCCGGCCGGGTTCACCGGCCAGGAGGTCTCCTGCGCCGGCTCGCCCTCGGCGTCGACCACCACCAGCGACGAGGCGGTGATCTCCTCGAACAGCAGGCCGTAGGGATTGACCAGGAAGCGATGCCCCTCGCCCGGCAGCCGCACCGAGAGATGGGTGAACACCGTGTCGGACATGCCGAAATGGGCGATCAGCCGGTAGGCGGCGGCGAGGTCCTCGCGCAGTTCCTGCTCGGTGGGCTGGTAGCCCGGGGCGGGCGGGGCGGGCGGCACGGCGGGGATCGGCATGGGCGGCTCCGGGGCAGGCGACGGGGGCGGTCAGCGAAGGGTGAAGGCGGCGAGCGGGTCGTCGCGCTCGGTACGGATGAAATTCTCCGGGCGGGCCGGATCGGCATGGCCGATGGCGATGCCGCAGATGAGCATGAGGTCGGGCGGCGCGTCCAGGAAGGTCGCCACCGTCGGCGCGTACATCGCCCAGTCGGCCTGCGGGCAGGCATCGAGCCCGGCCTCGCGCAGGAGCAGCAGCACGGTCTGCAGGTAGATGCCGAGGTCGAGCCACTGATAGGGCGTGGCCTCCCGGCCGATGAAGAGGAGCACGCCGGCCGGGGCGCCGAAGAACTGGAAGTTCTCGTCGATCCACGCCTTGCGGGCCACCGCATCGTGGCGGTCGATGCCAAGAGCGCCGTAGAGGATCTCGCCGTTGCGCCGGCGGCGGGCGAGCGCGGCCGGGGTCAGCACCGGCGGGTAGAAGGGATGCGCCATCGGCTCGCCGTCCGGCAGCTCGGCAATGCGGACACACATCAGCGCCTTCAGCGCGGCGATCTCCTCGCCGTCGACGAGCCGCGCCGTCCAGGGCTGGAGGTTGCCGCCGGAAGGCGCCCGCGCCGCCCGGCGCAGCACGTCTTCGAGGAGGGCGCGCGGCACTGGGCGGTCGAGAAAGGCGCGCGTCGAGACGCGGCCGTCCACCGCCTGCGACACGCTCATCCCGCCCGGCGCCGCGCCGATCACGGCACGCTCCATTCCCGCCCGCGCGGGGTGTCGACATATTCCGGCCAGCGATAACCGATCGGGGCCGCAAAATCCTTAGGCAGCAGCGGCGCCACCCATTTGCTGCCGCCGACTCCGCCGCCGGTGCGTTCCTCGAACTCGGCGCGGATCGCCGCCAGCGCCGCCGGATCGGTCATCAGCTCGATCACCGTGGTGGCGATCACCGAAGCCGCCTTGCTCCACATCGGGTCGATGCAGGCCGGCACCCCACCCATGGCGTTGCGGGTCCATTCCGGGTAGCGGTAGCCGGGCTGGGGTGGCTGCAAGGTCGGGCGGGCCACATAGAGTCGCACCGTCGGCGCGTGCCAGGTGTAGTCGACATAATCGTCGGCGGCGTAGTTCAGCTGCCAGGCCGGCAACTGCGCCCGGAACGCCGCCTCCGCCTCCCAGGGCGGGGTCAGCTTTTCCATGCCGGCGAGGAACGGCTCGTCCATCGGCTCCAGCCCGAGTCCGTTCTGGAGTTGGCGGGCGAAGTCCTTCGCCTCCTCGCTCCACACCGGCGCGCCGAGTTTTTCGAAGTTGCCGAAGGTCAGCTTCGACATCGCGGTGTTGGGCAGGCCGGCGCGGGTCTTGGTGATCCACGCCTTGGTGACGGTGCAATGCGTCATCGCCGCGATGTGGTCGGCGTTGCGGTCGAGCACCGCGAAGGCCGCCTCGCACATGGCGAGGTTGGGCGCGCGCATGGAATACTGGATCTGTCCGATGCCGGGGGCGATGTTGTCGGCGGTGGCCTGCCCGGCGATCGGGATGAACTCGTTGAGCGTCCACGAGCCGGAATGCGGCAGCATGGATTCCTTCATCATCTTCGAGTTGGTGTACATCAGGCACACCGCGTCGATGGCGCCGGGCGCCCGCGCCATGGCGTGCACATGGCTCACCGTGCCGCCGGCGGCCTCGTTCTGCCACGTCTCCGGATTCTCGCACTCGAAGGTGTAGATGCGGCTCCAATAGGGAGCGCTGGTGGTCTCCCAGAAGCAGCCATTGGTCAGCGCCGGGAAGGAGTGCGGGTGGAAGCTGAAGGCGGCGTCCAACCCGTCATAAAAGCCATGCGCCGCATGCACCGGCTTGGCGCCGCACATCTTCTCGGCCGGCTCGCCGAAATAGACCAGCGTGCCGCCGATGCCGTGTTCCTCCATCGCCCGCTTGGCGGCAAGGAAGCCGGCAAAGGATCCCATGCCGAGCGCCGAATGCGGATCGGTATGGCCGGCCGCGCGCGGGCTCTCGCCGGGGCGCGGGGCGCGATAGGGCACCGGCGCCTGCGTCTGGCCGGGCACCGCGTCATATTCGGCGTAGCCGGCGATCACCGGGCCGGGACCGTTCGACCAGCGGGCGCGGAAGGCGGTCGGCATGCCCGCCGTGCCGCGCTCCACCGTGAAGCCTTCCGTCTCCAGCCGGTCCATGTACCAGGCGGAGGATTTGTACTCCCGCCAGGACGGCTCGTGCAGGTTCCAGATGGTCATGTGGTCGGCGGAGAAATCCGCCTGCCGGTCGCCGAGATAGGCGAGCGCGCTCGCCTGCGCCGGGCTCCAATCCCCTGTGGAGGTGTCAGGATCGACCATGCTCACACCTCGTCGCGGATCAGCGGCGCGGTGGAGCAGTGCAGGCCGCCGCCGCCGGAGATCACCTTGTCATAGGGCACGGTGATCACCTCGACCCCGTGCAAGGCGAGCCGATCCATCGTGTAGCCGGAGACGCCCTCCGGCATCAGCATGCGGTAGGGGGCGATGGCGAGCGAGTTGATGATGGCGCCGTCATCCTCGTGATGCAGCTCGATCAGCCGGATCCCGAGCGCGTTCAGCCGCTCGATGAACCAGTAGGGCAGCAAGGTGAAGTTGGCGATGGCGAGGTCGGGGCCGATCATCACGAACAGCCCGTCAATGTGCAGCCGGTAGCCGGTGAGCGGCACCTTGATCAGCTCGACGCCCTGCGAGCGCATCACCTCCTCGATCTGCCGCGCGCCCTCGTCATTGGTGCGCGAGGAGACGCCGGTGGCGGCGACCTTGGAGTTGAGCCAGCAGAAGCTGCCGCCCTCGGCGACGCCGGTGCCGGAGATGGTGCGCAGGATCGGGCAGCCGATCTTCGCCAGGGTGCGGGTCGCCGGCAGTTCCTCGCCGCGGCGGATGCGCGGGCCGAGCCGCATCACCATGGCGCCGCCGCCAATGCCGACCACCGCGTCGCGGGTGTAGCAGGTCTTCATGCGGCCGGGCGCGGGCGCGTCGATGAACACCACCTCGACGCCTTCCGCGCGGAGCGCCGCGACATAGGCGTCGTGCTGCGCCTGCATGGCGGTGAGGTCCGGCGGCTCGTCGCCGCGCCAGTACCAGCCGGCCTGGGTGTCGCCGAAGGCATTGTTGTCGAGCCGCTTGGCGGTGTCGACGACGTTCACCTCGTCGCCGGGCCGGTGCATCAGCACCACGCGCAGCCGGCCGACATCATTGGTGCAGCCCCATTTGCGCCCCCACCAGCGGGTCAGCTGCTCCTCATCCTCGAAGGCCGGCTCCGGCTCGGAGGGGAACTGCTTGATCAGCTGGTTGTAGCGCCATTCGTTCTCGGTGATCGCGCCCAATTCAGGCTCCCGGCAAGGACATCATCACGTGCACCAGAGCGGTGCGTCGCAAGAAAGCCTAGGAGCGGCCCGAGGGCGTTGCAACATAAATTTGGAGTGAACTCCAAATTTATAGATGCCTCACGCAGCCCCGGCGCCCGCCGGTTCGCGCAGGATCTGGCTGAGGATGAAGCGGATATTGCGCGCGCCCTGTCCCAGCATCTCCTCCACCGTGCCGTCGGTGCGGGCGACGAAATTGCCGAACTGGAAGGTGGTGATGCCGACGATCAGCTCCGACAGCACGATGGGATCCACCGTGGCGTCGAGCCGCCCGCGCTGCTGGTAGGTGCGGATCAGGCGGATGTAGTGGCGCTTGATCAGCGTGTTGAGCCGGGCACCGGTGCGGCTGGCCCGCCCGTCCGGCTCCAGATACTGGGCGGACATGATCACCCGCCAGCACTCGCGCGACAAATGCCGCATCGCCTGCTCGGCCAGCAGCCGCTCGAAGGAGAGGATGCCCTCCACCGGGTCGTCCGGCAGGTTGCGGATGAAGCTGCGGCGCTCGGGCAGCGCGGCGTGCACGTGGCGCAGCGCCAGCTCCATCAAGAGGTTCGGCTTGGTGGCGAAGTAGTTGTAGACGGTCGCCGGCGCCACCGAGGCCTTCTCGGCGATGGTCTCGATCCGCGTCGCCTCATAGCCCTTCTGGCTGAACAGATGCTCGGCGGCGTCCAAAACTTGTTCAGCCCTGAGCCGCTTGTGCTTTTCCCTTAGGCTGCCGCCGGCCATTCCCCAAACCCTTTCCGCGCCCGGATCCGTTTCCCGAAGCGTCGCTGTTCTAGCCGAGCCGCGCCGGCAAGGCGATCTATATTCTGCTCTAAAAATAGAGTTGACGATAAAAATTCCAACCCGAATTATATCCCGTACCTGCCGGGCGGCCATGGCCTCTTCCACGATGGCTCATTCCGCCGCGTCCGGCACCCTTGCGGACGCGGCCGGCCGCTGGCGGGCGACAGCTCGATCCTCCCTGCCGGGCGCAGCCGCGCCGGATCTCGATGGTGGTGCATGCTTCAGTTGATCGACAATCCTCCCCCCTGGCCGAACGGCGCGCGCTGCGCGGTGTGCTTCTCGTTCGACTTCGACGCCGAGAGCCTGCTGCACCTCTATTATCCGCAGGATTCCACCCGCCGGATCAACCTGTCCTCGTCGCTGCGCTACGGCGCCCGGGTGGCGGTGCCGCGCATCGCCCGCATCTGGAAGCATTTCGGCCTCCGCCAGACGGTGTTCGTGCCCGGCTGGTGCGTCGAGACCTATCCCGCCGCCATCGAGGCGTTGCTGGAAGACGGCCACGAGCTCGGCCATCACGGCTGGCTGCACGAGCGGCCGAACCAGCTCGCCCCCGGCGACGAGCGCCGGGTGCTGGAGCTCGGCATCGCCGCCATCGAGAAGGCCACCGGCAAGCCGCCGGTCGGCTACCGCGCCCCCTCCGGCGCCTTCTCCGAGCACACGCTCGACCTCTTGATCGAGCACGGCTTCACCTATGACGCCTCGTTGGCCGGCGACGACGTGCCCTATCTGCTCGAAGGCACGCGCGGGCGCCTCGTCGAATTACCCTCCGACCATCCGCTCGACGACTGGCCGCAATATGTGAACCTCAAGGAATTCAACATGGGGATGACCATCCAGTCGCCGGCGCGGGCGATGGAGGTCTTCCGCGCCGAGTTCGACGCCGCCTGGAACCATGGCGGCGTGTGGGCGGCGATCTGGCACCCCTTCGTGTCCGGCCGGCTCGCCCGCGCCGAGGCGATGGTCGAGCTCATCGAGCACATGCAGGGCAAGGGCGGGGTGTGGTTCGCCACCCTCGCCGAGATGGCCGAGCATATCAACGGCGTGATCGCCCGCGGCGAGTGGACGCCGTCCGTCGAGCGCCTGCCCTTCTGGCCCGAGCCGGTGCCGCAGCCGGTGCGGCCGAGCCGTTAGGCGCCAAGTTACTGAAAGCCTTGCTACCGAGAGCCCGGCCACCAAGAGCCAGGCCGTCAAGTGCCGAACCCTTCCTTCCAGACAAGGCCAAAGGCCACTTCCAGATCACAGGGAACTTCGATGCTTCACAGGACGATCCTGACTGCCGTCGCGACGCTCGGCCTCGTCGGCCAGTTCGCGATGACCCATCCCGTCTCGGCGCAGGCGCTGCCGCCGGAAGTCGCCAAGAGCAAGGTGGTGCGCGTCGCCATCGAGGCGGCCTACCCGCCGCTCGAAGTGCGCAACACCGCTGGCGAGCTTGAAGGCTTCGACATCGACCTCATCCGCGCGATGGGCAAGGTGCTCGGCGTCACCATCGAGCACCAGGACGGTGCCTTCGAGCAGATGACGCCGTCGCTGCAGTCGGGCCGCGTCGACATGATCATGAGCGGCTTCTACGACACGCCCAAGCGCCGCGCGATGTTCGACTTCATCGACTATCTCAAGGCCGGCGCGCAGTTCTATTCGCTCGCCGCCAACAAGGAGGTGCAGAAGCTGGAGGATCTGTGCGGCAAGACCGTCTCCAGCGTTCGCGGCACTTCCTATCCCGACACCATCAAGGCGTTCTCGGACAAGATCTGCGCCGGCAAGGAGCCGATCACGGTGATCCTGGACACCAATCTCGGCCAGCAGATCACCAATCTGAAGACCGGGCGCATCGTCGCCGGCGTGCAGGGGCTGGAAGCGGTGCCGACCATCGTGCAGACCGATCCGGGCACCTTCACCATCCTCGGCGAGCCGATCTCCATGGCGCTGATGGGCATGGCCTTCAACAAGGACGCCGACAGCACCACGCTGCGCGACGCCTACGCCTATGCGCTGAAGCAGGTGATCGCCGACGGCACCTATGACCAGCTGATCAAGAAGTGGAAGCTGGACATCTCCGCCTATAAGGACGTCAGCATCAACGCCGGGCCGCAGCCGTGAGCGCCGCCCCCCACGCCGATCTCGCGCGCGGGGGGCCGTCCATGGCGGAGGAGCTTGACATAGCGCGCCTCCGCCATGTCAGGCGCCCGCATTTCGGACGGATCGCGGCCATCGTCGCGATCCTCATCGTCGCCTTCCTGCTGGTGCGGGCCTTCGCCCATGGCAAGATCGACTGGGCGACGACCTGGGAATTCCTGTTCTGGCCCACCATCCTGTGGGGGCTGTTCAACACGGTGTGGATGTCCTTCGTCTGCATGGCGGTCGGCATCGCCATCGGGCTGGCCTGCGCGGTGGCGCACGCCTCCACGAACCCGGTGCTGAAGGGCGCGGCGATCTTCTATGCCTGGTTCTTCCGCGGCGCGCCGGTGATCCTGCAATTGCTCATCTGGTTCAACCTGGCGCTGGTGTTTCCCACCCTCGGCATTCCCGGCCTGTTCGAGTTCAAGACCGTGGTCGTCATCACCCCGGCGGTGGCGACCATATTGAGCCTCGGCCTCAACGAGGGCGCCTATGTGTCGGAGATCATCCGCTCCGGCATGCTCGGCGTCGATCGTGGGCAGTATGAGGCGGCCAAGGCGATGGGCATGACCAATGGCACGGCGCTCCGGCGCATCATCCTGCCGCAGGCGATGCGCATCGTGGTGCCGCCGCTCGGCAACGAGTTCATCGGCCTCGTCAAGATGACCGCGCTCGCCTCGATCATCGGCTTCGGCGACGTCGTGCGCAGCGCCCAGGACATCTACTATTCCAATGCCAAGGTCATCGAATTGCTGATGGTGCCAACTTTCTGGTTCCTGGTGGTCGTCACCGTGCTCACCCTCGGCCAGCGCGTGCTGGAGCGCCGCTTCGGGCGTGGCTTCGGCACCGGGGGCGCCCGATGACGCGAGCGGACGGTAATTCGAGCGTTACGCCGGTCGTCTCGGCGGTGAAGGTCGGCAAGAAGTTCGGCGGCCATCAGGCGCTGGCCGACGTCACCATGGACGTCATGCCCGGCGAGGTGGTGTGCATCATCGGCCCCTCCGGCTCGGGCAAGACCACCTTCCTGCGCTGCATCAACCAGCTGGAGAGCTTCGACAGCGGCGGGCTGTGGCTCGATGGCGAATTGCTCGGCTATCGCCGGGTCGGCGAGGCGTTGCATCCGTTGAGCGACAAGGAGATCGCCGGCCAGCGCCGCAAGACCGGCATGGTGTTCCAGCGCTTCAACCTGTTCCCGCACATGACGGCGCTGGAGAACGTCACCGAGGCGCCGGTGCAGGTGCTCAGGCGCCGGCGGGACGAGGTGCACGACGCCGCCATGCTGCTGCTCGACCGGGTCGGCCTCGCCCACAAGGCGGGCGCCTATCCCTCCGAGCTGTCGGGCGGCCAGCAGCAGCGCATCGCCATAGCCCGCGCGCTCGCCATGCAGCCGAAGCTGATGCTGTTCGACGAGCCGACCTCGGCGCTCGACCCCGAACTGGTCGGCGAGGTGCTGGCGGTGATGCGCGACCTCGCGTCGAGCGGCATGACCATGATCGTCGTCACCCATGAGCTCGGCTTCGCCCGCGAGGTCGGCGACCGGGTGGTGTTCATGGACCAGGGGCGGGTGGTCGAGACCGGCACCGCCGCCGAACTGATGAGCGACCCGAAGGAAGTGCGCACCCGCAACTTCCTCAAGACCGCTTTCACGCGCGGCTGACGCCGTCCGCCGCTATGCTGGCGGGATTCGCCGCCCGCCGCCCGCGTTTTCCAGGGAGCCTTGCCGTGTCGAACCTGACGATCGATTCCGACCGCCTGTGGTCGAGTCTGATGGAAACCGCCCGCTTCGGCGGCACGCCGGACGGCGGTATCCGCCGCCTCACCCTCACGGCGGAGGACCGGCAGGTGCGCGACTGGCTGCGCGCCGAGTGCGAGGCGCTCGGCTGCACCGTCGCCATCGACGCGCTCGGCAACATGTTCGCCACCCGGCCGGGGACAGATCCCGACGCGCTGCCCATCGCCATGGGCAGCCATCTCGACACCCAGCCCACCGGCGGCAAGTTCGACGGCGTGCTGGGCGTGCTCGCCGGCCTCGAAGTGCTGCGCGCCCTCGATGCCGCCGGCTACGTCACCCGCCGGCCGCTGATGCTGGTGAACTGGACCAATGAGGAGGGCTCCCGCTTCTCCCCGGCGATGATCTCGTCCGGAGCCTATGCCGGCGTCTTCACCGTCGACGACGTGCTGGCGCGCACCGATGCGCAGGGCGTCACCTTCGGCGACGCGCTGGAGGGCATCGGCTATGCCGGCGAGGCGCCGGTCGGCTCGGTGGCGTTCGGCGAGATGTTCGAGCTGCACATCGAGCAGGGGCCGGTGCTGGAGCACGAGGGCAAGACCATCGGCATCGTCACCGGCGTGCAGGGTATTCGTTGGTATGATCTTACTGTAGAGGGCTGCGCCGCACATGCCGGCACCACGCCGATGCCGCTGCGCCGCGACGCACTGGTCGGAGCGGCCGAAATCGTCCTCATCGTCCACCGCATCGCACTCGAACATGACGGCGTCGCCACCATCGGCGAGATCGGCGTGGTGAACGCCTCGCGCAACGTGGTGCCGGGCGAGGTGCGCCTCACCCTCGACCTCCGCCACCCCGAGACGGCCGCCCTGGAGGCGATGGAGAAGGCGGTCGAGGCCGCGCTGGCCGGCCCGGCCTTCGCCAAGACCCCGGCCCGGCTGGTCCGGATGTGGGACAGCCCGCCGGTGGCGTTCGACGCGAACTGCATCGCCGCCGTGCGGGAGGGTGCCGCCGCCGCGGGCTATCCGGCGCGGGAGATCGTCTCCGGTGCCGGGCACGATTCCGTCTACACCGCCCGGGTGGTGCCGACCTCGATGATCTTCGTGCCCTGCAAGGACGGGCTCAGCCACAATCCGGCCGAGAGCGCCACGCAGGCCGACTGCGCCGCCGGCGCCCAGACCTTGCTCAACGCCATGCTCGCCCGCGCCGACGGCACGAATTAGCAGGTCGGCCGCGCTGGATCAGCCTCTCGTCGAACAGGAGCGAGGGGAGGCGGATCGCGGTCGGGTGTGCCCCGGACTATGAACGGCGGCGCCTCCGGCGTCGGTGTCAATTGACATAGTCCGGCTCGTGCCGGTCGAGGACCCGCCGCACCTCGGCGAGGTGGGTGAAGGACGAGTCCGTGAAGCTCTCCCAGTCGCGGGCCGTCTGCTCGGCCACCGCGTCGGAGAGCACCGCGAGTTCGCGCCCGCTGGCATAGGCCAGCATCAGCGTGCGGCAGGCGCGCTCCAGATGGTAGAGCGTGTCATAAGCCTCGGCGATGCTCTTGCCGGTGACCAGCACGCCGTGATTGCCCATCATCATCACCTCGTTGCCGCCCAGCACATGGGCGAGGCGCATGCCCTCGTCCACCTCGTCGGCCATGCCGGTATAGCCGGTGTCGATGCTCACGCGGTTGAAGAAGCGGGCCGTCGTCTGGTCGATGGGAAGGATGCGCGGGTCGCTCAGGCAGGACAGTGCGGTGGCGTAGGGCGAGTGGACATGCAGGATGCAGCGGGCGTTGGGCAGCTCGCGATGCATGGTGCCGTGAATCGCCCACGCGGTCGGGTCCGGCGCTTCCGAGCCTGACATCACGCTCGCATCGTCGGCATCGAGCAGCAGCAGGTCGGAGGCGCTCATCAGCGAGAAGTGGCGCCATTTGCGGTTCATCAGGAAGCGGCGCCCGGGGCCGGGCAGCGCGACGCTGAAGTGATTGGCGATGCCTTCATGCCAATCCAGGCGGGCCACCATGCGGAAGACCGCCGCGAGGTCGGTCCGCAGCTTCTGTTCGCTGGAATCCATGTTGCGGAGCAGGGTGAGGGTGTTCATGCGGGCCTCTCAGGACGAAATCTTGGCTTTGCTCGGCTTGCTGGTGAAGCCGGGCGGGATCGGTGCGGCGACATAGCCTTCGGGGGGCGCGATATGCGCGGGGATCTCGATGTGGCTCTGGCAATGGTGCAGGAAGGCGCGGGTCAGGCGGGTCAGCGCGGTGGAACCGTGCCAGGCCATGACGGTACGCGAGGGGATCATGCGGTCGGTGAGCGGTATCGTGACCACCTCCTGTCCGTCGAAGGTCATGGCGTGCGGCGGCTCGGTGACCAGTACGGAAAATCCGAGGCCTTGGCCGACGAGGCCGCGGACGAGTTCGATCGAAGGCACCCGGTAGGCCACGCGCGGAGTCACGCCCGCCGCGTCGAACAGGGTGAGGAAATATTCGCTGCTCGGCCAGATATCGAGCAGGATCAGGTCGTCGTCGGCCAGCATGGAGAGCGAAAGGCTGGCGCGCGAGGCAAGACGGTGGCGCTTGGGCAGCACCGCGCGCGGGTAGAGATCCGGCAGCAGCGCGACGTGTTCGATGCTGGCGCTCAGCCCCTGGACGTAGCAGATGGCAAGGTCGTAGGCGCCGGAGCGCAGGCCTTCAATGATCTTTTCCTGCGCGCCGATATGCAGGCGGATGGTCACGTCGGGAAAACGCTCCTTGAACGAGGCGATCAGTCCCGGTGCGTAGAGCGGCGCCAGCGTCTCGAAGCAGGCCAGCGAGATCTCGCCGGCGACGATGTCGTTCTCCCCGAGGGCGCGCTGCTCGAACTCCCGGGCATGTTTCAGAAGTTGCAGCGCGTGCAGGTAGACCCGCTGGCCCACCGGCGTCAGCGTCATGCCCGAGGAGCGCTGCCGCACGAACATCTGCATGCCGAAGCTCATCTCCAGTTCCTTCACGGCAACGGATACCGAGGGCTGCGAGATGTTGAGGTGCCGGGAGGCCTGGGCGATGCCGCCGCTCTCGACCACGGCGACGAAGTAGCGGAGCTGTCGCAACGAATAGTTGGTGGCCAAGATACGCCTCAGGGCTTATGCGCAGAAATAGGGCAGGTCTAAAAACCGATCATCGACGATGGAATGTCATGGGGCAAACAATAAAAAATCTATGCCGCGCTGCGGAAAATCCGTTGAGCCGAAAGCGTCGCGTCGTCTGGTCAACCCCCTTTGGTTCTGTAAGGATTTTTACGCAATCGATGGCCTCGCAGCGCTCGCTTCTCGTCGCTGAGCTGTAGCGGCACATCCAAAAATCCAGAAGGGACACACCATGACTCAGTCCGTTTTGCGGAAGTCCGTTTCCGTTCTCGCCGTGGCCGCGCTTGGCCTCGTGTCCGCGCTGGCCGGACCGGCCACCGCGGCCGACAAGGAAATCACTGTCCAGGCCTGGGGCACCACCTGGGAGCAGGGCCTGCAGGAAGTGGCTGACGGCTTCGAGAAGGAAACCGGCATCCACGTCGTGCCGGTGACGCAGTCCGGCTCGAGCGATGGCCTCGCCCGGCTGCAGTCGATGGCCGATGCCCCGAAGATCGATGTGTGGTTTTCCACCTCCTCGCTCGCCGCGCGCGCCACTGCCGACCGCAAGCTGTTCGCGCCGATCCCGGCCGCCAAGCTGTCGAATGCCAAGGACCTGATCGACGGCGCCGAGATGGAGGCCTATGTCGCGGCCTATTACTACCCGCTGTCGATCATCTACCGCCCCAGCCTGGTGAAGAAGCCGATCACTGGCTGGAAGGACCTCTGGGACCCGACGTTCAAGGACTCGCTGGCGACCCCCGATGTCGAGACCTATGCCGGCCGCATGCTGCTGGTCGCCGCGCTGCTGAACGGCGGCGGCATCGACAATGTCGAGCCCGGCTTCAAGGCGTGGCAGGACCTGCGCCCCAATATCGCGATGTTCTACGGCTCGGATTCGGACTCGCGCCGCGCGCTCGCCCAGGGCGAGGTGACGGTTCTCGTCGGCCCGCCGTCGCAGGCCGCGCCGCTGCGCGCCGACGGCGTCGATGTCGCGGTGCTCAGCCCCAAGCCGTCGCCGGTGATGTTCGACGTGATGACGCTGGTGAACACGCCCAAGCAGGACATGGCACTGAAGTTCATCGACTACGTGCTGTCACCCAAGGCGCAGGAGATCATCTCCACCAAGATCGACATGGGCCCGGTGAACAAGTCGGTGAAGCCCTCCCCGGCGCTTGCCGCCGTGCTGCCCGCCGTCGCGGATCAGGTCAGCTTCGACGAAGCCAAGGTCAACGCCGCGATCGGTGGCTGGAACGAGCGCTTCAAGGCCGAGATCGCCCGCTGATGCCTGCTGACGTCGCCGCTCTCGAACTCGCCGGCCTGCGCAAGAACTATGGCGGCCAGACTGCCGTGCGGGAGGTCGACCTGCGGCTCCCGCGCGGGGCGCTGCTGACCCTGCTCGGCCCCTCCGGCTGCGGCAAGAGCACGCTCCTGCGCATGATCGCCGGCTTCGTCGAGCCGAGTGCGGGCGACATCCGGATCAACGGCCGCAGCGTGCTGTCGCTGCGGCCGGAGCGCCGGCCTACCGCCATGGTGTTCCAGAGCTACGCCCTGTTTCCCCATATGACGGTGTTCGACAACGTGGCCTTCGGGCTGCACCTGCGTGCGACGCCGCGCGCGGAGATCGCCGACAAGGTGCGGCGCGCCCTTGCGCTCGTGCGCATGGATGCCTTCGAGGCGCGCTTTCCCTCCGAATTGTCCGGCGGCCAGCAGCAGCGCGTGGCGCTGGCGCGCTGTCTGGTGGTCGAGCCGGAGATCCTGCTGCTCGACGAGCCGTTCGGCGCCCTGGATCGCCACCTGCGCGAGGAAATGCAGGTGGAGATGCGCAAGCTTCAGCGCCAGCTCGGCGTCACCATGGTGGTCGTCACCCACGACCAGGAAGAGGCGCTGGTCCTCTCCGACTACATCGCGGTGATGCGGGCGGGCGCCATCGAGCAGTTCGCCGAGCCGATCGAGCTGTACGACCGGCCGGCGAACCGTTTCGTCGCCAGCTTCATGGGGGTCTCCAATCTCGTCGACGGCATGATCGAACGCACGGGCCGGACCTCCTTCCGCTTTCCGGGCGGCGCGGCGCTGCCGGTCGACAGCGACCTGCCGACCGGTCCGGCCACGCTGGCATTGCGGCCGGAATCCCTGCGGTTCTGCCTGCCGGACGACGACGGCTGCCATCTCGCGGGCACCGTGGCTTTCACGTCGCTGGTTGGCAGCCGGCTGAGCTGCGAGATCGATGTCGGCGGTGCCGTTCTCACCGCGTTGGTGCCGCGTCATGGCAGCGGCCCGGCCATCGGCGAGCGGGTCGGGCTGGCGATCGCCGCCGAACAGCTGCAGCTGTTCGCGCGATGAGGGCGGGCGCGATGAAGGGAGGCGCGTTGCTGCTGGTGCCGATGGCGGTGCTGATGGCGCTGTTCTTCGGCGCCTTCGCGGTGTTCGGCTTCGTCAGCTTCCTGCAGCCGGCCTCGGGCACGCCGGGATATCAGGGGCCGCCCGGCCTGGCGAACTATGTGCGCTTCGTCACCGATCCGGCGGCGCTGGCGATTCTCGGGGAGACCATCGTCTTCGCCGTCGTCGTGACCCTGGCCTCGATCCTGCTCGGCTATCCGCTCGCCTACATCATGGCCCGCTCGCCCTATCGGGTGGTGCGCAGCCTGCTGCTCGGCGCACTGGTGCTCACCTTTCTGTCCGGCAGCATCAACCGCGCCTATGGCTGGCTGATCCTGCTCGGGCGGCGCGGGGTGGTGAACGACGCGCTGCTGGCGCTCGGCCTCGTCGATCGCCCGGTGGCGCTGGTCTATAACTGGACCGGCGTGTTCATCGCACTGCTGCACTTCACGCTGCCCTATTTCGCATTGACGGTATTCGGCAGCATCCGCTCGGTGCCGATGCAGGTGGAGGAGGCAGCCCGCGACCTCGGTGCCGGGGCGTTCACCACCTTTTTCCGCATCACCGTGCCGATCACCGTGCCGGCGATCATCAGCGGCGGCGCGCTGGTGTTCTCGCTCGCCATCAGCGCTTTCGCCTTTCCGCTGCTGCTCGGCGGCGGACGGGTACGGCTGATTTCCAATTACATCTACGACCAGCTCTTCGTGGCCTTCAATCTGCCCTTCGCGGCGGCGAGCTCGGTCATCTTCCTCGTCGTCGCCATCGCCACGCTGTGCCTCTTCTTCTGGCTGGAAAGGTTCGCCACGCGGCGGCGCATCCCGAGGGGAGGCGCGGCATGAACCGTCTTGTCTCCCGTCTGCTGTGGACCGTGTTCGGTGCGGCGATGCTGCTCTTCCTGCTGGCGCCGACGCTGTTCACCTTGCTCTATTCCTTCAGCGAGGCCCGCTATTTCAGTTTCCCGGTGCAGTCCTATTCGCTGCGCTGGTACGTCACCTTCTTCAACGCCACCAAGTTTCAGAAGGCGGCGATGGAGACTGGGCTGCTCGCCCTCATCGTCGTGCCCTGCTGCCTCGCGGCGGCACTGTGCACCGCGCATGCGGTGGCGCGGTGGGAATTCCCTGGCCGGCGCTTGGTCGATTCGCTGATCCTGTCGCCGCTGATCGTGCCGGGCGTGGTCACCGGCGTTGCCTTTCTCAGCCTGTTCCGCATTCTCAACCAGGACATCGGCCTGGTCCGCATGTCCATCGCCATGATGGTGGTGTGCCTGCCCTATGCCGTGCGGGCGCTGTCGGCCAATTACGGCGGCGTCGATCGGGCGACGGAAGAGGCGGCCCGCGACCTCGGCGCCGGCCCACTGCTCGCCTATCTGAAGGTGACGCTGCCGCAGCTGAAGCCCGGGCTGCTGGCCGGCGGCGTCTTCGTGCTGGTGGAGGTCATCGACAATTTCGCGGTGAACGTCTTCCTCGTCGATCTCGACAGCAACACGCTCCCCATCGTCGCCTACCAGCACATACGTGATTTCGACGACCCGGTCGTGGCGGTGATGTCGACGCTGCTGTCCGCGCTCGCGCTGACCCTGGTCGTCGTCTTCAACCGCGTGGTCGGCCTCGAGAAGCTGTCGCAGACCCGCTGACGAGGAGCATCGGAAATTCCTAAGCCGGGCTTCATCAAGAACGAATTGCCGAGATGAAGCTGGCGCCGCAGATTTCCCGTCCAGCCCGACGGAACCGCTGGTGACGTCAGCGATGCGGGCCATGCCCCCGTCATCCCCATGAACCCCGCGGCGCCTTCCTCTGCCCCGCTCTGGCCCGTGGCTGGACTTTCCCGGCTGCTGCCTGTCGCACGTAAAGATTGGATATCGGATATGCTTCGTACCGGCGCACAATATCGCGACTCCATCCGCGACGGACGTCGCGTGTGGATCAATGGCGAGCGCGTGAGCGACGTCACCGCGCATCCCGCCTTCCGCCCGCTCGTCGATATCCGCGCGCGCATCTACGACATGCAGCACGACCCCGCGACCCGCGACGTCATGGTGACGCGCGATGCACGCGGGCGCGACGTCGCCACCGGCCTCGCGCTGCCCTATGCCAAGGCTGACTGGCACGCCAAGCGGCGGGCGGTCGACACCATGATGGACGAATTCGGCGGCGTGGTGTCGCGGCTCGGTGACGAGACCATCGGCGAGATGTGGTCGCTGCACGACGGCGCCAAGGTGCTCACCTCCATCGACACCCACTTCGCCGGCAACATCCAGCCGCATATCGACCGAATCCTCGATCAGGACCTGTTCCACGTCTCCGCCAACACCGATCCCAAGGGCGATCGCTCCAAGCGCCCGCAGGAGCAGGACCCCGACATGCTGCTGCATGTGGTCAGGGAGACCGACGCCGGCATCATCGTGCGCGGCGCCAAATATGAGACCGCCGCCGCCTATGCCAACCAGGCCTTCGTCAAGCCGACCATCGCCAATTGGGGCGATGCCAAGCTGTCGGAATACGCCGTGGGGTTCATCTCGAACTTCTCGGCACCGAACATGAAGTTCATCTGCCGTGGCGGCTTCGCCGGCAAGGGATCGCCGGAGGACTACCCGCTGTCGAACCGCTTCGACGAGATCGACACGCTGGTGATCTACGACGATGTGCTGGTGCCGTGGGAGAACGTGCTGTTCAATCGCCACACCGCGGCAGCGGCGTTCATCCGCTCGACGCTGCACCGCTACGCGGCCTTCCCCTTCCTGCAGCGCATCCTGCGCTTCGCCGATCTCCTGATTGGCACGGCACTGCTCAATGTGCGCCAGACTGGCCTCGACAAGCAGCCGGCGGTGCAGGAGAAGCTGGTCCAGCTCGCCCGCTACCGCGAGGGGATCGAGGCGCATCTCATCGCCTCGGTCGAAGCGGCGCAGGAGAGCCCCGGCGGCCTGTGCATGCCGAACCAGTCGCTGCTCTATACCGGACGTCTGCTCGGCTGCGGCGAGATGCACAACGCCGTTCACATCGCCCGCGAGCTGTGCGGCGGGCAGATCTGCGTCACCCCAGGCGCCGCCGACTTCGCCAACCCGGAAACCGCGGACTGGCTCAACAAGTTCTACTCGGTCAACGAGAACTGGCAGGCCGAGGACCGGCGCAAGCTGCTCGCCTATGCCCGTGACCTGATGAACTCGGACTATGCCGGCCACCGGCTGACCTTCCATTTGTTCGCGCAGAGCCCGCCCTATGCGCAGGCCGGCGCGGTGTACCGTAACTTCGACTGGGACCGTTCGGCCGGCATCGTCGCCAGGGCAGCCGGCCTCTCGGAGGCGACCGGCGAGCGCAAGGAGGTGGCGGCGTGACCTTCACCCTCGTCGCCCGCTGTCGCGACACCGGCATGCTCGGGCTCGCGGTCTCCTCCTCCTCGCCGGCGGTCTCCTCGCGCTGCATCCATGCGCGGGCCGGCATCGGCGCCTTCGCGACGCAGAACTTCACCGACCCGGCGCTCGGCCGGCGCGGCCTCGACCTGATGGAGAAGGGCGCCAGTGCGGCGCAGGCGGTCGACATCGTGTCGGCCACCGCCTCCGACGCGCCGTTCCGCCAGTTGGCCGCCATCGGGCCGCAGGGGGTGCCGGCCGGCTTCACCGGCGCGAGCTGCCTCGACAAGACCGCTGAATGCATCGGTGCCGACTGCGTGGCGGTCGGCAACCTGCTCGCCTCCGAAGGCGTGCCGGCCGCCATGGTCGCCACCTTCGAGGCGTCGAGGGGCCATCTCGCCGGCCGGCTGATCGCCGGTCTCGCCGCCGGCCTCGCGGCGGGCGGCGAGGTGGAGATGGTGCGCTCGGCCGGCGTGGTCGTGGTCGCCGACCTGCCGTGGCCGGTAGCGGACCTGCGGGTCGACTGGCACGAGGACGACCCTATCGCCGAGCTCGGCCGCCACTGGGCGGTGTGGGAGCCGCGCATGCCGCTCTATCTCGCCCGCGCCCTGCGTCCCGCCGAGGCTCCGGCCTCCGACGACGTGTGAGGGAGCGCCGCCGATGGACGCCATTCCCGACAGCATTGAGCTTCTCGCCGATCTCGTCGCCTTCCCGACGATCAGCGCCGACAGCAACCTGCCGCTGATCGACTATGTGGAGGCGTTCCTCGCCGGCCACGGCATCGCGGCCACGCGCATCCCCACCGAGGACGGGCAGAAGGCCAATCTCTTCGCCATGGTCGGCCCGGCCGACCGCCCAGGCGTGATCCTGTCCGGCCATACCGACGTGGTGCCGGTCGCCGGCCAGCCTTGGCTCGACGATCCGTTCCGCCTGCGCGTGACGGAAGACCGCGCCATCGGTCGCGGCGCGGCGGATATGAAGGGCTTCGTCGCCTGCGCGCTGCGCATCATGGCGCGGGCGGCGCGGCGTCCGCTCAAGCGTCCGCTCATCCTCGCTCTGTCGCATGACGAGGAGATCGGCTGCGTCGGGGTGCGCCGCATGTTGCCAGCGCTTGCCGAGCTGGAGCCGAGGCCGGAGCTGTGCATCGTCGGCGAGAACACCGGCATGCGGGTGCTCATCGCCCATAAAGGCAAGGTGATGGGCACGATCGAGATCACGGGCGTTGCCGGCCATTCCAGCGAACCGGACAAGGGCGTCAACGCCATCCTGCTCGCCAGCGACATGATTCAGGTCGCCCGCGGCATCCAGGAACGACTGAAGGTGGCGGCGGTGCCGGACCCGGAACTGTCGGTGCCCTATACGACGCTGCATGTCGGGGTGATCGCCGGCGGCACCAAGGTCAACATCATCCCGCAGCACTGCTCGGTCGGCTTCGAGATCCGCAACCGGCCCGAGGATGATCCCGACCTCATCCTCACTGAGCTCGCCGAGGCGGGCCGGACGCTGGCCGCCCGCCATCCCGGCAGCGCCGTCGAGGTGAACGTGACCAACCGCTATCCCGGCCTGTCCACGCCCGCCGACGAGCCGGGCGTCGCCTTCGTGCAGCGGCTTGCCGGCGCGAATGGCACCGGCAAGGCCGCCTACGGCACCGAAGCCGGTCTGTTCCGCGAGACGCTCGGCATCGCCACCGTGGTGTGCGGGCCGGGCGACGTCGCGCAATGCCATACGCCGGAAGAATATCTCCTTCTCTCCCAGATCGCTGCCTGCGACGGGTTTCTCGACCGTCTGGTCGACAGCCTGTCGGCATAGGACGGCAAGGAACGCATGCCGATGACCGTCACCGACACCCAAGCCGTCGCCCTCGCTCTCGTCACTCGCGACGATCTCGTCCGCCTTACCGGCGAACTCGTCGCCATTCCCAGCTTCAAGGGCGAGGAAACCCCGCTGGCCCACCATGTCGCCGAATGGTGCGGCAACCGCGGCTACGAGGTGGAACTCGACGAGGTGGAGCCGGGCCGCCTGCAGGTGGTCGCGACGCTGAAGGGCAGCGGCGGCGGAAAGAGCCTGATGTTCAACGGCCATCTCGACACCAACTCGCTCACGCGCGGCTGGCAGCGCGATCCCTTCGCCAGCTGGGTGGACGGCGACAAAGTCTACGGCCACGGCGCGCAGAACATGAAGGGCGGCCTCGCCACCTTCATGGTCGCCGCCGAGGCGGTGCGGCGCTCGGGCGCCACGCTCGCCGGCGACCTCGTGCTCGCCTTCGTGGTCGGCGAGACGCAGGGCGGGGAGGGGATGAACCACCTGATGAATCGCGGCTTCCGCACCGACATGGCAGTGATCACCGAGCCGTTCGGCGCCGACAACATCGCCACCATCCACAGCGGCATCATGCACTTCGCGATCCATGTGATCGGGCGCTCGGGACACCTCAGCCAGCTGGAGGGCACGGTGCACGCCGTCAACAAGATGGCCAAGGTGCTCGCCGCGCTCGACGCCATGACGTTCGACTGCGAACCCTATCCGCCGCTGCCGGCCCTGCCGCGGCTGAACGTCGGCAGTATCATCGGCGGGCGCGGCGAGACCTACCGCTCCGAGCCGCCCTACATCCCGGACATGTGCACCATCGTCGTCGACGTGCATTTCGTGCCGACCCAGACGGTGGACGACGTGCTGCGCGACGTCCGCGCTGTGCTCGACGGGCTGAAGGCTGACGACCCGGATCTCGAGTACCGCATCGAGATGCCGGTTCCCGACTCTATCGAGGGTCGCCGCCGTCTGGTGATGGAGCCGGTCGATCTTCCTGTCGATGCCCCCATCGTGCAGGCGCTGGCGCGCTCTTACGAGGCGCTGGAAGGGCACCCTCCGAAGCAGATCGGCGCCATCCTGCCGACCGCCTATTCCGCCTGCGACACCTCATGGCTGTGCAAGGCCGGCATTCCCGCGGTGAACTACGGGCCGATCGCCGCCTTCGCGGCAGGCGGGCCGGAGGGCGCCTATGTTCTGCTCAGCGAAATGGAAAAGGTCGCGAAGGTTCTGACCCTCACGGCATTGGATGTCTGCCGCTGACATCGAGCGCCGGCTGAAACCGGGAACGGCGGTGCCGCCGTTGGCGATCGGGCCACCGGTTCATGAGGCCGGGTACAGCAGCGGGCGCAGCGCCGCCTGGACCCGGCGCAGGGCGGGGAGATAGAGCGAGGGCATGTCGGCGGCGGCCGTCTGTGCTGCCGAGGCGCCGATATTGAGTGCGGCGACGACGCGGTCGCGCGCATCGACAAGCGGTACGGCGATCGAACACAATCCGAGCTCGAGCTCCTGGTCGACGACGGCATAGCCCTGCTCGCGCACGCGCCTGCATTCGGCCATCACCGCGTCCGGGGTGCTGTGGGTGAAGGGCGTGAAGGCGCGCAGATTCGAGCGCTCCAGTATCGCGCGCGCCTCGGCCTCCGGCAGTGCCGCCAGCAGCACCCGTCCCATGGAGGCACACCAGGCGGGAAGCCGCGAGCCGGGTACCAGGTTGATCGACATCACCCGCTTCTGCGCAGCACGGGCGATGTAGACGATCTCCGTTCCTTCCAGCACGCTTGTGGATGCACTCTGGCCCACCTCTTCCGAGAGGGCGTCGAGATGTGGCTGGATCAACCGTGGCAGTGGGGTGGCGGCGAGATAAGCGTGACCGAGCCGCAGCACCTTCGGCGTCAGCTCGAAGTGCTTGCCGTCATGGCGTGCATAACCCAGCTCTACCAGCGTGAGCAGGCAGCGTCGCGCCGTCGCCCGGTCGAGCCCCGTCGTCTCGGAGATATTGGTGATGGTCAATCTGGGGCTGGTGGCGTCAAAGGCCTCGATGACCTTCAACCCTTTCGCAAAGCCGCCGATGAAGTCCGTTTGTTTCACCATAGTTCCTAGTATATGTTCAATATGTGAACAAGTGTCAATTAAAGAACAAAATTCTTGCCGCCGATGGGGAGCGACCCTTATTCCTTGATGCAAGCGTTCGGGAGCAATGAGGCATAGCCGATCGGGGATGACGTCGTGGACAGGCGAGGCGGGTGTCTCCTACGGGCGGTCGCCGGGCAGCATGGCCTCGAACCGTTCGCCCGTATCCTCGGCCGAGTGATCATGTGCGCCCATCCGCCTGGCATGTCCTGCACCGGCATCACCGGCGCGGCGGCATTGGAACCGGTCCTCACTGGGGAGGCGCCTCGCCACCATGTGTTTCGGGGTCGGACAGGATATCGCCGTCGCGATGTAACGCGCGTGGATCACCACGTATAGGCAGGGGAAACGGGTATGGGACGGCGCATCCATGTGTTGAACGGGCCGAATCTCAACCTGCTCGGCCAGCGCGAACCGGCGATCTACGGCTCCACGACGCTGGCGGAGATCGCGGAACGCTGCGCCGCGAAGGCCGGGGCGCTGGGTTTCGGGGTCGAGTTCCGGCAGACCAATTTCGAGGGCGAACTGGTCGAGAGCGTGCAGCAGGCGCGCGGCGAGGCCTGCGGCATCGTCATCAATCCCGCCGGCTACACCTTCACCTCGGTGGCGCTGATGGACGCGCTGAAGATGTTCGACGGGCCGAAGATCGAGCTGCACATCTCCAACGTCCATGCGCGCGAGAGCATCTATCATAAATCGCTGATCTCGCCGGTCGTCACCGGTGTGATGATCGGTTTCGGCGCCGCCGGCTACGAACTGGCGATCGAGGCGATGGCGGCCCTGGCGGGTAAGGCCTGAGCCTCCTATCCGCCGGTAAGCGACACGGTCAGGCCCGTAGCATCCGCATTACCGTGTCGATTGCCGTCTGCCGGCGTTGCGGCAGGATGTCCGGCGCACCCATGTCGTGGCCGAACACCTGCCGGATGCTGGCGCGGTTCGACACGTTGTAGAAGCTGAGCGCGCTGATGGTCAGGTGGATGTCCAGCGCCTCGATGCCCGGCCGGAACAGGCCCTCGGCGACGCCCCGTTTATAGATCTCCCGGATCACGTCGATGATCGACAGGTTGAGCGTGGCGATCTTGGTCGAGGTGGCGAGATGGCGGGCATGGTGGATGTTCTCGATCATCACCATGCGCACGAAATCGGGATTGTCGGCGTGGTAGTCGAAGGTGAAGCCAGCCAGCTTCGCCATTGCCTCATCCGGCGGCAAGGCGCCGAGATCGAGGCCGCGCTCGAAGCGGCGGATACGGTCGTACATCTCCTCGATGACGGCGCGGTAGAGCCCCTCCTTGTCGCCGAAGTAATAGTAGATCATCCGCTTGCTGGTTGCGGTCTTGGCGGCGATTTCGTCGACGCGCGCGCCGCTCAGCCCATGCTCGACGAACTCGATGCGTGCGGCGTCGAGGATGCTGCGCCGGACGCCTTCGGGGTCCTGGGTCCACGACTGGGTCTTTCTGTCGGTGCGGGGTGGCGTGACTGTCTTTTCCATCGAGGCACCGAAGAGGGCGCGCGCGAGCGCGGGAGCGGCATGATGCGGAATGTACCATCCGGTCCATTCCGCTTGACCAAATGAACCATCTGGTACAATTTATCATTCGCCAAAAGCATCGCGCAAGCCGCGCGTCCGTGCCTGCCGAGCCGCCCGCAGAGGCGCCGGGACGATGAAGCGGACCGACCCGCAGAAGGTCGGCTGTCGAGGAAACGCCATGAACTATGCGCTGGATTTCACGCCCGTCCTCGACGGGTTGCCGGACCTGCTTGCCGGCTGCCTCGGCACCCTGCTGCTCGCGCTGGGCGGGATGGCGATCGCCATCGTCATCGGCATTGGCGGGGTGGTGCTGCGCGATTCCCGCTACAAGGCGATCCGCTGGGCGGTGAAGAGCTTCGTCGAGCTGATCCGCAACACGCCCTTCCTGGTGCAGATCTACTTCATCTATTTCGCGCTGCCGCTGGCCGGCCTGCGCCTCGACCCGACGCCGACCGCCATCCTCGCCCTCGGCATCAATGGCGGCGCCTACGCCATCGAAATCATCCGCGGCGGCGTGCAATCGATCAGTCGTGGCCAGGTCGAGGCCGGGCTGGCGCTGGGGCTGCACAAGGGGCTGGTGTTCCGGCTCATCGTGCTGAAGCCGGCGCTGCGGGCGGTTTTCCCCTCGCTGACCAGCCAGTTCATCCTGCTCACCCTGACCACCAGCGTGGCCTCGGCGATCTCCGCCTATGAGCTGACCTCGGTGGCGCAGCGCATCGAATCCGAGAGCTTCCGCAGCTTCGAGGTCTTCGGCGTCATCACACTGCTCTATCTCGGCCTGTCCTGGCTGATGATGACGTTCTTCTCGACCATCTCGACCCGCTATTTCAGCTATCCGGTGAAGTGAGGGCATCATGGGTCTCGGCGAGTTCCTGTTCCTCCTCACCGGCCTGAAATGGACGGTCGCGCTATCGGCGATCGGCTTCGTGTGCGGCGCGATCGGCGGGCTCGCCATCGCGCTGATGCGCACCTCCGGCATGCGACCGCTGGAGCGGCTGGCGGCGGGCTACATCGCGCTGTTCCAGGGCACGCCGCTGCTGATGCAACTGTTCGTCGTCTATTACGGGCTGGCGCTGGTCGGCCTGCGGCTCAGCGCGTGGGTGGCGGTGTCGATCGGCTTCACCCTGCACGCCAGCGCCTATCTCGGCGAGATCTGGCGCGGCTCCATCGAGGCGGTACCGCGCGGCCAGACCGAGGCCGCCAGCGCGCTGAACCTGAAATACGTCTCGCGGATGAAGGACGTGGTGCTGCCGCAGGCGATCCGCATCTCGCTACCGGCGACCGTCGGCTTCCTCGTGCAGCTGATCAAGGGCACCTCGCTCGCCTCCATCGTCGGCTTCACCGAGCTGGCGCGGGCCGGGAACATCGTCTCGAACCAGATCTTCCAGCCGCTCCTCGTCTTCGGGATCGTCGGCATCCTCTACTTCCTGATGTGCTGGCCGCTGTCGCTCTACGGCTCGCATCTGGAGCGCCGCTTCGCCGTCGCCTCGCGGTGACGGTGTCGTCCAAGCAAGAAACGAAAAACGCCAATGCAAAGGGAGAGAAACATGACCCGCTTTACGCCGACCCGCCGCCTGGTGCTGGCCGCCGCCGTCGCGGCGCTGGCCCTGCCGGCGCTCGCCACCCGTCCCGCCTCCGCCGTCACCCCCGAGGAGATCAAGGCGCGGGGCAAGATCATCGTCGGCATCCAGGGCGACAACCCGCCCTGGGGCTTCGTCACCAGCGACGGCAAGCAGGACGGCATCGATGCCGACATGTCCCGGCTCTACGCCAAGGAGCTCGGCGTCGAGGTGGAGTTCGTGCCGCTCGAGGTCAGCAACCGCATCCCGGCGCTGACCTCGGGCCGCGTCGACGTGCTGTTCGCCACCATGGCGATGCTGCCCGAGCGCGCCAAGGCGGTGCAGTTCAGCAAGCCCTATGTCGCCAACGCCATCGTGCTGATCGCCCCCAAATCGGTGGAGATCAAGACCAATGCCGACATGGCCAAGGTCTCGATCGGCGTCGCCAAGGGCGCCGCGCAGGATACCCAGGTGACCAAGAACGCCCCGGCCGGCACTACCATCCGACGCTATGACGGCGACGCACCGAGCATCCAGGCGCTGGCCTCCGGCCAGGTGCAGGCGGTCGGCGGCAACATCTTCTACCTGCAGCGCGTCGAGCAGGCCCGCCCCGGCGAGTTCGAGAACAAGCTCGAATTCCAGAAGCTCTACAACGGCGCCTGCACCCGCCTGGGCGAGAAGGAAATCAACGCCTCGCTCAACGCCTTCATCGACAAGATCAAGGCCAATGGCGAGCTGAAGAAGATCTACGACAAGTGGATGAAGGTGCCGGTGCACCAGTTCCCCGACAGCCTCGAAGGCATCCCCTTCTCGGCCAGCTGAGCGCGGCATAGCGGGAGACCCGGCCATGACGAGACATGTTCCCATCCGTGACACTGCTACGGCGGATCCCATGATCGTCATGGCCGATGTCGAGAAGTGGTATGGCGGCTTCAAGGCGCTGTCCGCCATCAACCTGTCGGTCCGCCGGGGCGAGAGGATTGTCCTGTGCGGGCCGTCGGGCTCCGGCAAGTCGACGCTGATCCGCTGCATCAACCGGCTGGAGGTCTGCCAGAAGGGCGAGATCCGCGTCGGCGGCACCCGGCTCGACGACGACGGCCACAGCATCGACGCCGTGCGCCGCGAGGTCGGCATGGTGTTCCAGCACTTCAACCTGTTCCCGCACATGACCGTGCTGCAGAACTGCATGCTCGCGCCGATGCGGGCATTGAAGGTGAGCCGCCGCGAGGCGGAGGAGACCGCGCGGCGGCTGCTCGACCGCGTCCGCATATCGGAACAGGCCGACAAATATCCGGCGCAGCTCTCCGGCGGTCAGCAGCAGCGCGTCGCCATCGCCCGCGCGCTGTGCATGCGGCCGAGCGTCATGCTGTTCGACGAGCCGACCTCCGCCCTCGACCCGGAAATGGTCAAGGAGGTGCTCGACACCATGATCGGCCTCGCCGAGGAGGGGATGACGATGATCTGCGTCACCCACGAGATGGGCTTCGCGCGGCAGGTCGCCGACCGGGTGATCTTCATGGCCGAGGGCAGCATCGTCGAGGAGGCCCCGCCCGACACCTTCTTCACCCAACCGCGCCACGAGCGCACCCGCAAATTCCTCGGTGAGATCCTGCGCCCGTACTGAAGCGGCGGAAGGGAGAGAGCCATGCAGCCGTTGCGCATCGCCGTGATGGGGGCCGGACTGATCGGGCAGCGCCACATCGCGCATGTCCGTGCCGAGCCTCACGTGCAGCTGTCGGCCGTCATCGATCCGGCGCCGGCGGCCCGCGAGGTCGCGGCGCGGGCCGGCGTGCCCCTGTATCCGCGCTTCGCGGCGGTGCCGGCGGCGGAGCGGCCGGACGGGGTGGTCGTCGCCACGCCGAACCAGCTGCATGTCGAGCACGCACTGGAACTGGTCGCCGCCGGCATTCCGGTGCTGGTCGAGAAGCCGATCGCCGACAGCCTCGCCGGGGCGCAGCTGCTGGTCGAGGCGGCGGAGGCCGCACGCGTGCCGCTGCTGGTCGGGCATCACCGGCGCCACAACCCGCTGATCCGCAAGGCGCGGGAGGTGATCGACGCCGGTCGTCTCGGCCGGCTGGTGCTGCTGTCCGGCCATGCCTGGATGATGAAGCCGGACGACTATTTCGACGTGGCGTGGCGGCGCCAGCCGGGTGCCGGCCCGGTGCTGATCAACCTCATCCACGATGTCGACCTGTTCCGTCATCTCGGCGGCGAGATCGTCGACGTGCAGGCGCAGACCTCCAGCGCGGTGCGCGGCCATGCGGTGGAGGACACCGCGACGGTGCTGCTGCGCTTCGCCAGCGGTGCTCTGGGCACGCTGAGCGTCTCCGACACGACGGTCGCGCCGTGGAGCTGGGAGACCACCAGCGGCGAGAACCCGGCCTATCCGCGCGAGGACGAGGCCTGCTGCCAGATCGCTGGCACGCAGGGCGCTCTCAGCGTGCCGCAGCTGGATGTCTGGCGCTATCCGGGGCCGCGCAGTTGGTGGGAGCCGCTCGCGCGCGAGCGCCTCGCCGTCGCGCCCGAGGACCCGCTGCGGCGGCAGATCCGGCATTTCGCCGCCGTCATACGCGGCAGCGAGGCGCCATTGGTTTCCGGCCGCGAGGGGCTGGCGACGCTCAGGGTGGTGGACGCCATCGGGCGGGCGGCACGGCAGGGCGGCGCGATCGCGCTGGCCGCCTGACAGCAATCGGGACGAGAGATGATCACCGGAACCACACAGCTGATCGGCCATCTCGGCTTTCCCACCGAGAGCTTCAAGTCGCCGATGATCTACAACCCCTATTTCGAGCGCGAGGGCATCGATGCGCTCGTCGTGCCGATGGGGTGCCGCAGCGCCGACTACCCGGCCTTTCTCAAGCTGTTCTTCCGGCTCTCCAACGCGCTCGGCACGCTGATCACCATGCCGCACAAGGTCGCGACCCTCGCCATCGTCGACGAGGTGCGCCCGACGGCCGCCATCGCCGGCGCCTGCAACGCGGTGCGGCGGGAGGCGGACGGCCGGCTGGTCGGCGAGATGTTCGACGGCGAGGGCTTCGTGCGCGGCCTGTTGCGCAAGGGGCGCGAGGTGGCCGGCCGGCGCGGGCTGGTCGTCGGCGCCGGCGGCGTCGGCTCGGCCATCGCCGCCTCGCTCGCCCGCGCCGGCATCGCCGAGCTCGCCTTGTTCGACAGCCACGCGGCGGCGGCCGACGAGCTCGGTAGGCGGCTGATGCGTCACTATCCCGACCTGCGGGTCGCGACCGGCTCGAACGACCCGTCCGGCTTCGACATCGTGGTCAACGCCACCCCGCTCGGCATGCGGCCCGGTGATCCTCTGCCGGTCGACGTCGACAGGCTTTCTCCCTCCGCCTTCGTCGGCGAGGTGGTGCTGACGCACGAGATCACGCCGTTCCTCGCGGCGGCGCGGACACGCGGCTGCGCGTTTCAGATCGGCACCGACATGCTGTTCGAGCAGATCCCCGCCTATCTCGAATTCTTCGGACTGCCCTCCACCACGCCGGACGACCTGCGCGCCATTGCGCGGCTTCGCTGAAAGGAGCACGCCATGATCCCGTCCATTGCCACCGTCTGCGTCTCGGGTACGCTGGTGGAGAAGCTGGAGGCCATCGCGGCGGCGGGCTTCCCGGCGGTCGAGATCTTCGAGAACGACCTGATCGCCTTCCCCGGCTCGCCGGCCGAGGTGCGCCGGATCTGCGGCGACCTCGGCCTGTCCATTGTCACCTGCCAGCCCTTCCGCGACTTCGAGGGCATGCCGGAGGCACGCCGGCAGCGCACCTTCGACCGTGCCGAGCGCAAGTTCGATCTGTTGCAGGAGCTCGGCAGCGGACTGCTGTTCGTCTGCTCCAACGTCTCGCCGGAGGCGCAGAGCGGCATCGACCGGCTGGCGGCCGACTTCGTCGAGCTCGGCGAGCGGGCCGGTCGGCGCGGCCTGCGCGTCGGCTATGAGGCGCTGGCCTGGGGCCGCCACATCTACGATTATCGCGATGCCTGGGAGATCGTGCGGCGGGCCGGACGGCCGGAAGTCGGCGTCGTGCTCGACAGCTTCCACATCCTCGCCCGCAAGCTCGACCTTTCCGCTATCGCCACCATCCCGCGCGACAAGATCGCCATGGTGCAGATGGCCGATGCGCCGCTGCTGCAGCTCGACCCGCTGTCCTGGAGCCGGCACTGGCGCTGCCTGCCGGGCCAGGGCGACCTCGACCTCGCCGGCTTCATGGATGCACTGGTCGCGACCGGCTATGACGGCGTGCTGTCGCTGGAGATCTTCAACGACCGCTTCCGGGCCGGCTCGGCGCGCTCGGTGGCGCTGGACGGCCACCGGTCGCTGATCTGGGTGCTGGACGAGACCGCCCGCCGGCTCGGGCGGTCGGTGCCCGGCGCGGTGCCGATGCCGGTGCCGCGTCCGGTCGAGGCGGTGGAGTTCATCGAGTTCGCCGTCGCCGAGGCGGAGCGGCCCGGCCTCGAAAAGCTGCTGCGCGCCTTCGGCTTCGGCCGCACCGGCCGGCACCGCTCGAAGGATGTCGACCTTTGGAGCCAGGGCGACATCCGCCTCGTGCTGAACAGCGACGCGGAAGGCTTCGCGCACAGCTACCAGATCACCCATGGCACCTCGGTCTGCGCGCTGGCACTACGGGTGCCGGACGCCCGGGAGGCGATCGAACGCGCACGGGCGCTGCTCGACGTGCCGCATGCCGGCGCGGTCGGTCCCGGCGAGCTCGACATTCCCGCGGTGCGCGGCGTCGGCGGTAGCCTCGTCTATTTCCTCGACCGCGCCTCGGCGCTCGGCCGCTGGGCCGAGGTGGATTTCGAGCCGACCGGGGAGGTGGTTCCGGGCGCCGGGCTGCTCGGCGTCGACCATGTCTCGCAGAGCATGCAGTACGAGGAGATGCTGACCTGGCTGTTGTTCTACTCCTCGCTGTTCGAGACGCGGAAGTCGCCGACCCAGGCGGTGATCGATCCCGGCGGGGTGGTGCAGAGCCAGGTCGTCGAGAGCGGACCGGTCGACGGCGCCGGCCACGGGCTGCGGCTGATCCTCAACGGCTCGCAGAGCCACCGCACCCTGTCCGCCCGCTTCGTCAACGAGCTGTTCGGCTCCGGCGTGCAGCACATCGCCTTCGTCACCCACGACATCGCCGCCACCGTCGGCCGGCTGGTGACTGATGGCGTCGCCATGCTGCCGATCCCGGAGAACTACTATGACGACCTCGAGGCGCGCTCCGACCTCTCCGCCGCCGACATCGACGCGCTTAAGGCGCTGAACATCCTCTACGACCGCGATGCCGGCGGCGAGTTTCGCCACGCCTACACCGCGACGCTGAATGGCGGCTTCTTCTTCGAGATCGTGCAGCGCGACAACTATGCCGGCTACGGCGCGGCCAATGCCGCCATCCGCCTGACCGCGCAGGCCAATCTGCAGATGCCCGCCGCGTCGGCCTTCGCCGGCCAGTGAGCCTGCAACGCCTGTCCCTTCCCGTGGCCGCTTGATGGAGGTGGTGCCATGAGCCAAGTGAGCAGCCGACCGATCAGCCGAATGATCCTTCCCTATCGCCGCGAGGATGCGGGCGCGCCGCCCTCGCTGCATGCCGACTACCGTTCCACCGTGCTGCGCGCGCCCCGCCTCGCGCCGCTCGCCATTCCGGCGACGCTCACGGAAGTCACCGGCCCCGACCATGCCTGGGCGCGGCTGATGGGCCCCACCATGGCGGACCTCACGGTGCAGCATCGCGGCGAACCGCAGGGCCAGCGCATCGTCGTCGCCGGCCTGGTACTCGACGAGCAGGCGCGCCCGGTGCCGGATACGGTGATCGAGATCTGGCAGGCCAACGCCGCCGGGCGCTACATCCATTCCCGCGACGACTGGCCGGCGCCGCTCGACCCGAATTTCACCGGCGTCGGCCGCGTGATCACCGATGCCGAGGGGCGCTACCGCTTCGTCAGCATCCGGCCCGGCGCCTATCCGTGGGGCAACCACAAGAATGCGTGGCGCCCGGCGCATATCCATCTCTCGCTGCTCGGCCCCGCCTTCGCCACCCGGCTGGTCACGCAGATGTATTTCCCGGACGATCCGCTGATCGAGATCGACCCGATCGCCAATGCCGTGCCGATGCCCTATCGCCAGCGCCTCGTCGCCCGCTTCGACATCGGCACCACCGTGCCGAATTGGGCGCTCGGCTATCGCTTCGACATCGTGCTCAAAGGCCGCGACCAGACCCCGTTCGAGGAGGAGCATGATGACCACTGACCTCGACGCCCTGAATACCGCGCCGCGCCTCGATAATCAGGACCCGACGCTGTTTGGGCAGACGCCGTCGCAGACGGTGGGGCCGTTCTTTCACTACGGCCTGCCGTGGAAGGGCGGCGCCGACCTCGTCGGCCGCTCCGATCTCGGCGCGCGGCCCGACCTGATGCCGCCGGAGCATTTCCTGCTCGCCACTTCCGGCGTCTCCGGGGCGCCGCAGGGTGAGGTGATCGAGATCGCCGGCGGCGTCTATGATGGCCAGGGTACGCCGTTGAACGATGTCATGGTCGAGATCTGGCACGCCAATGCCGCCGGCCGCTATGCCAGCGACGAGGACGGGCGCGAGGAGGTGCCGCTCGATCCGCATTTCGTCGGCTTCGGCCGTGGGGCGACCGACGCGAACGGCATATGGCGCTTCCGCACCATTCGCCCCGGCCGGGTGCCTGGGCCGGGCAATACCCTGCAGGCGCCGCACATCGCGCTGTCCGTGCTCGGGCGCGGCCTGCTCAAGCGGCTGGCCACCCGGCTCTATTTCGCCGATGGCGAGGGCAATGGCGACGACCCGATCCTCGCGCTAGTGCCGGCGGAGCGGCGGGATACGCTGATCGCCCGGCGCCGGCCCGATGGCGTCTGGTGGCTCGACATCGTGCTGCAGGGGGAGAACGAAACGGTGTTCTTCGACCTATGAGCCAGTTGCTCCGCACCCGGCCCTCGACCACCGACGCCATGCTGGCGGTCTTCGACGACGCCACGACGCTGCGCCATGCGCTCGCCTTCGAGGCGGCGCTCGCCAGCGCGGAGGCCGCCGAGGGGCTGGTGGCGCCGGAGGCGGCGCTCGCCATCGCCGAGCTTTGCCGTACCCTCGTCGTCGATCCGGCGGAACTCGCCGCCGAGGCCGCCCATGCTGGCACGCTGGCGATCCCGCTGGTCATCCGATTGCGTGCGGCGCTGCCGCCCGCCATCGCCCCGGCCCTGCACAAGGGCACCACCAGCCAGGACCTCGCCGATACCGTGCTGGCCCTCCAGATCCGCGAGGCCACGACCCTGCTCGCGCAGGACATCGATCCGCTGACGGCGGCGCTCGCCCTGGAGGCGCAGCGGCACGCGACGCGGCCGGCGCTTGGCCGCACGCTGTTGCAGGATGCGCGGCCGATCGGCTTCGGCCTGCGCCTCGCGCAGTGGCGCGCCGGCATCTGCGAGGCATCCCGCCGGCTGGAGGCCGAAGTCGCCGATCACGCGGTGCTGCAGTTCGGCGGCGCGGCGGGTACGCGGGAGGGACTGGACGGCAAGGGCGCGGCGGTCGCCGCCCGGCTGGGTCCGGCGCTCGGCCTGCCCGCCGCGCCGCCCTGGCACGTCCGTCGCGGTGGGCTCGCCGGCATCGCGGCCGCCCTCGCCATTCTCATCGGCGCGCTTGGCAAGATGGCGCGCGACCTCTCGCTGCTGGCGCAGAACGCCATCGGCGAGGCGCGCGAACCGGCGGTTGCCGGCCGCGGCGGTTCCTCGGCCATGGCGCATAAGCGCAATCCGACCGGATGCCAGGTCGCGCTGGCCGCCGCTCATCGCGCCCCCGGCCTCGCCGCCGGCGTGCTGTTTGGCCTGCCGGCAGAGGGCGAGCGCGGCCTCGGCGGCTGGCAGGCGGAAGGGCCGGTGCTGGCCGAGCTGTTCCTGCTCGCGGCCGGCAGCGCGGCGGCGATGGCGGAGGTGGCGCAGGGGCTGGAGATCGACACGGCCGCGATCGCCCGCAACCTCGCGGCGGCCGAACTCGGCGGCGATATCGGCGAGAGCGCGGCGCTGGTCGCGCAGCTGCTTTCCGACCCGCACGAGGGATAGGGCCATGCCGTTCGTCACCAGCGCCGGGGCGCGCATCTTCTGGAGGCTGGACGGAGCCGAGGCCAACCCGCCGCTTGTCCTGCTCAATTCGATCGGCACCGACCTGACGCTGTGGGACGCGGCGATGCCGCATCTGCTGCCGGCCTTCCGCCTGCTGCGGATCGATATGCGCGGCCACGGCGCCTCCGATGCCCCGGCTGGCGCCTACACGCTGGCGATGCTGGCCGACGATGTCTCCGCCGCGATGGACGCCGCCGGAATTGGCGCGGCGGCGGTGGCCGGCGTGTCGCTCGGCGGCATGGTGGCGATGCAGCTCGCTCTCGACCGGCCCGAGCGAGTGACGGCGCTGGCGCTGATCTGCACCTCGCCGGCCATGGACAGGGGCGCGTGGGAGGACCGCATCGCCCGCGTGGCGGCGGAGGGCATGGCTGGTATCGCCGATCTCGCCATGGGACGATTCCTGTCGCCGGCCTTTGCCGCGCAGCGCCCCTTCGTCGCCGAGAGCCTGCGTCGTGGCCTGCTGTCGACGCCGGCGCAGGGCTATGCCGGTGCCGGCGCGGCGATCCGCGACATGGAACTGATCGGCCACCTGCGGGAAATCGCCGTGCCGACGCTGGTCGTCACCGGCACGCGCGATGTCTCGACGCCCTATGCCGGCCATGGCGAGCGGCTCGTCGCCGGCATTCCCGGCGCCGCTCACCTCGTTCTCGACTGCGCCCATCTCGCCCCCGTCGAGGTGCCGGCCGCACTGGCGAGCGCACTCCGGAGCTTCCTCGCGCCGGCGCAGGAGGTCGAGCAGGCGGCGCAGACACTGTACGAGGCGGGTCTCGCCCATCGGCGCCGGGTGCTCGGCGACGACTGGGTCGACCGCTCGCTGGCGGCGCGCACCCCCTTCAACGCTGAGTTCCAGGCGATGATCACTCGCATCGCCTGGCAGGAGATCTGGAGCCGGCCGGGGCTCGACGAGCGCACCCGCCGGCTGCTGGTGGTGGCGATCACCGCCGGCCTCGGTCGCTGGGAGGAGTTTCGCCTGCATGTCCGCGCCGGGCTCGCGCGCGACGGCTTCACCCGCGACGAGCTGAAGGAGGTGCTCATGCAGACCGCGATCTATGCCGGCGTCCCGGCCGCCAATACCGCCTTTGCCGAGGCCGGCCGGATCATCGCCGAGATCGATGCCGGGCCGTGAGTGGCGACACGTCCAGCATGAACGCCTTCGCGCTGTTTGCCCGGATATCCAATCTTTCCGTGCGTCTCGGCGCCATTGCTACTTTTTTGTGACAGTCTCAGCCCCTATCGCTGTGTGCAGGCACTATCGATGGCTTCCCCTCTGGCGACGACCGACGACCGACGGCCGGGGGAGGCAGGCGTGAAGAAGGACGACGACATGCCGGAAGGCAGCACCACGATGCAGCGGGAAGCGGGCGACGACGCGAAGGCGTCGGGCGCTCACGAGATCGAACTCAAGCTGTTGACGGATCCGGCCACTCTTGCGCGGCTCGTCGATGCCCCGATCGTATTGCGCAATGCCACATCCAGGGGCGTCGTCCGGCGGCTGGAGGCCACCTATTACGATACGCCCGATGCGGTCATCGCCCGGCACGGCGGCTCGCTTCGCGTTCGGCGCAGCGGCAAGCAGCATGTGCAGACCCTGAAACTGGCGGCGCAGGCGAACCCCTTGCAGCGGCCGGAGCTGGAGACACAGGTGCCGGATATGGCGCTGCAGCTCGACGCCCTGCCGCTGGGTGACCTCGGCGCGCCGTTCGAGACGTTGCAGGCGGCCGATCTCGGGACGGTCTTCACCACCCGCATCCGCCGCCACACCAAGACGGTGCCCTTCGGCGGCTCGGTCGTCGAGCTGGCGTTCGACGAGGGCGAACTGATCGCCGGCGAGCGGACGGAGCCGGTCTGCGAAATCGAGCTGGAGCTGAAGTCGGGCGAGGTCGGCGCCCTCTACGAGCTCGCCTTGTCGCTGCTGGAGCAGGGCTCCCTTCGCATCGGCACCCAGAGCAAGGCGGAGCGCGGCTACGCGCTCGCTTTCGGCGGTCATCCGCGTGCCGGAAAGGCGCCCGCCTCCGGCATCGAGCCCGACGACATCGCCGACGAGGTGATCGCCAAGACCCTGACCACCTGTCAGCGGCACGTCATGGCCAATCTGATGGCGGCGCAGCACGGAAGGGACCTGGAAGGCGTACATCAGCTGCGGGTCGCCCTCCGGCGCCTGCGGACGGCGATCTCGGTATTCGGGCGGGAAATCCCCGCCTCGACGCTTCAGGCTCTGGTGGTCGATGCCCGCAGGCTGGCCTCCGCGTTGGGGCCGGCCCGCAACTGGGACGTCTTCCAGTCCACCACGATCGCCGAGATCGAGGCCACCAACCTGCCCGGCATCGATTTTACCGACCTCAAGGCCGCGACCGCACCGCTGCGGGAGCGCGGCTACGAGGCGGCGCGCGCGGTTCTGCTCGGTCCCGATTGCACGGGCTTCCTGCTGTCTCTCGGCAGGGTGATCGAGCGCCGCAGCTGGCGCAACGACATCGGGATCGAGGCGCTGGCGGTGCTGACCCAGCCCGGTCGAGACGTCGCCGACCGGGCGCTGACCCGCCTCAGCCGGAAGGCGCTGAAGCAGGGCCAGCATTTGCGCCGGCTCGCGCCGGAGGCCCGGCATGAACTGCGCCTCACCCTGAAGAAGCTCCGCTACGCCGCGGAATTCTTCCAGCCGCTTTTCGGCGAGACCGAGGTCGCCCAGAAATATCTGAAGCGGATGTCGCGGCTGCAGAACGTCCTCGGGGCGGACAACGATGCCACCACGACGCAATCGCTTCTGCGCGAGGTCGAGGCGAGCACGTCGAGCCCGCAGGTCCATCGGGCGATCGGGGCGATCACCGGCTGGCAGGGACGGGATTGCGTCGAAACCGCCAAGGAGCTGAAGCAGACCTGGGAACTGTTTACCGAGGCCAGGCCCTTCTGGTCCTGACCCTCGCGGTCTCCGCGGCTGGCTTGCCGGATTTTGCGTGCCGCGGGGGCCGGCGGCCCGTCACGATCTTGTCACGGGGTGAGTGGGACATCTCGCGCTAATGTCGGATCGGAGCCGGGAGCCCGCATGGACTATTTCAAGCGCTTCAACTTCCTGTTCGCGACGCCCGCCTTCGACGCGGACGATATCGAGGGCGCCCGCTACAACCAGATCGTCGCCGAGATCGAGCGCTCCGGCTTCGAGGTGGTGCGGGCACGCAATCTGGAAGAGGCCGAGGTCGCGGTGCAGACCGATGCCGCCATCGGCTGCATGATGGTGGACTGGGGCAAGAAGGGCCTGGAGGGCAAGACCGCCGCCCTCATCAACCTGATGCGTCGGCGCGGGCTGGATTTCCCGATCATCCTGCTGATTCGCCGCAAGCGCTTCGAGGACGTGCCGGTCGAGGTGCTGGACTTCATCGACGGCTACGTCTTCCTCGCCGAGGAAACCCCCGCCTTCATCGCCAAGAACCTGATCAGCCGGCTCAAGCAATATGCCGAGACGCTGAAGACGCCGTTCTTCGGCGCGCTGGTCGACTATGCCGAGGAAGGCAACCAGCTCTGGACCTGTCCCGGCCACAATGGCGGCGTGTTCTATTCGCGCAGCCCCATCGGCCGGGTATTCATGGAGCATCTGGGCGAGGCGGTGTTCCGCGACGACCTCGACAATTCGGTGCTCGACCTCGGCGATCTCCTGACCCATGAGGGCCCGGCGCTGGCGGCGCAGAAGGAGGCGGCGAAGATCTTCGGCGCCGAGAAGACCTATTTCGTGCTCAACGGCACCTCCACCTCGAACAAGGTGGCGCTTGCCGCGCTCGTCACCGATGGCGACCTGGTGCTGTTCGACCGCAACAACCACAAGGCCGCCCATCACGGCGCGCTGATGATCTCCGGCGGCATTCCGGTCTACGTGCCCACCGCCCGCAACGCCTACGGCCTGATCGGCCCGATGGACTATGCCGTGCTGGAGGAGGCGGCGCTGCGCGAGCAGATCCGCAGCCACCCGCTGGTGAAGGATCCCGAGCTCTGGCGCAAGCCGCGCCCGTTCCGCGTCGCCGTGGTGGAGCAGTGCACCTATGACGGCACCATCCACAATGCGGAGATGATCCTCGCGCGGATCGGCCATCTCTGCGACTATATCCTGTTCGACGAGGCCTGGGCGGGCTTCATGAAGTTCCACCCGCTCTATGCCGGGCGCTTCGCCATGGGGCTCTCCGGGCTCGGGCCGGAGGCGCCGGGCATCATCGCCACCCAGTCCACCCACAAGCAGCTGGCCAGCTTCTCGCAGGCCTCGCAGATCCACATGAAGGACCGCCATATCAGCGGCCAGAAGCGGCGGGTGGAGCACCGGCGCTTCAACGAAAGCTTCATGCAGCACGCCTCCACCTCGCCCTTCTACCCGTTGTTCGCCTCGCTCGACGTCGGCGCGCAGATGATGAAGGGCCGCTCCGGCGAAGTGCTGTGGGACGACACGATCCGGTTGGGCATCGAGCTGCGCAAGAAGATCCGCGCCGTGCGGCGCGAATTCGAGGAAAAGGAGCAGCGCCCCGAGCGGCGGTGGTTCTTCGAGCCCTTCGTGCCCAACCGCGTCGCCATCCCGGATGCATCCAGCCCCGGTGCCGCGCATGAGGTGCCGTGGGAGAGCGTCGCCACCGACCTGCTCGCCACCGACCCGGCCTTCTGGCAGCTGGCCCCCGGCGCGGCCTGGCATGGCTTTCCCGGCATGGAACCGGGCTTCGCCATGACCGATCCCAACAAGCTGACCCTGCTCACTCCCGGCTTCGACCGCGCCACCGGCACCTATGCCGAGCATGGCATCCCGGCCCCGGTGGTGGCGCAATATCTGCGGGAGAACCGCATCGTCGCCGAGAAGAACGACCTGAACTCGCTGCTGTTCCTGCTGACCCCCGGCGTCGAGGCCAGCAAGGCCAGCACGCTGATCAGCGGGCTGGTCGCCTTCAAAAAGCTGCACGACGATAATGTGCTGCTGGAAGAGGCGATCCCGGAATTCTTCCGCCGCCGGCCGGCCCGCTATACCGGGGTGCGGCTGCGCGACCTCTGCGGCGAGATGCACCGCTTCTTCCGCGCCGCCAATGCCAGCGCCTTGCAGGCGAAGCAGTTCTCGGCGGAGCACCTGCCGCAGATCGCGCTCTCTCCGCATGAGGCCATGCGCCGTCTCGTGCGCAACGATGTGGACTATCTGCCTATCGACACCCTCTTCGGCCGCATCGCCACGACGCCCTTCGTGGTCTACCCGCCCGGCATCGCCACCATCGTGCCGGGCGAGCGCCTGACCGAGCGCGCCCAGCCGATGATCGACTATCTCCGGATGTTCGAGGCCTGCTTCAACACGTTTCCCGGCTTCGAGGTGGAGATCCAGGGCGTGTATCGCGAGACGGATGCATCCGGCCGCGTCCGCCTCCATACTTATGTGGTCGCCGAATAGGCTCAGAGGATTCGGAATCGTTCATGGAGCAGGAGACCGCCGTCCTCGTCCGCCCGACCCGGGACGCGGATGTCGACGCCATGTTGGCCATCTATCGCCGCCACATCCGACGCGGTGTCGAGGAAGGGGTGGACGAGGGCGACACGCCGCAGCCGGACGATCTGCGCGAGCGGCGCAAGAACCTGAAGAACCGCCGCTTTCCTCACCTCGCCGCGGTGCGGGGGGATGAGGTGGTGGGCTATGCCTATGTGGTGCTGTTCCGCAAGCGGCCGGCCTATCGCTATACGGTCAAGCACTCGATCTACGTGCATCACCAACATGTCGGCAAGGGCGTGGGCAGCCAGTTGTTGCGGGCACTGATCGATGCCTGCGCGGCGGCGGGCTTCCGGCAGATGATCGGCTATATCGATGCCGACAACGCCGCCTCGCTGAAGCTGCATGACCGGTTCGGTTTCGTGCGCGTCGGCCTGCTGCCCGGTGTCGCCTATCGCTATGACCGCTGGGCCGACAGCGTGATGGTGCAGCGTTCGCTCGGCGCGGGCGCGACCGTTCCGCCTCCGCCACTGCCGCTGTCCACCCGCTGAGCCCGCCGGGACACGACGGCCGTTTGGGCCGGGTGGCCGCAATCGAGGGGCGCGCAGCGAAGGACTTGTGCAATGAAAAAGGCCCCGGACGGTGCCGGGGCCTCGATCGACGACCTGAGTACGCGGTCAGTTGTTGCGGTTGCCGAACAGCTGCAGCAGCATCACGAACAGGTTGATGAAGTCGAGATACAGGGTCAGCGCGCCCATGATCGCCTTGCGGCCGGCCACCACGTCGTCGTCGCCGGCGAAGTACATCTCCTTGATGCGCTGGGTGTCGTAGGCGGTGAGGCCGGCGAACACCAGCACGCCCACCACCGAGATGATGAACTGCAGCATCGACGAGCCGAGGAAGATGTTCACCAGGCTCGCGATGATGATGCCGAACAGGCCCATGATCAGGAACGAGCCCATCGCCGACAGGCTGCGCGGCGTGGTGTAGCCGTAGAGGCTCAGCGCGCCGAAGGTGGCGGCGGTGATGAAGAACACCCGCACGATGCTGTCATGGGTGTAGACGAGGAAGATCGTCGACAGCGAGACGCCGACGAGGCCCGCATAGACCCAGAACACCGTCTGCGCCGCCGCCACGCTCATGCGGTCGACGCGGAAGGAGAGGAAGAACACCGCGGCCAGCGGGGCGAACACCACCACCCACTTCAGCGGGCTGACGAACAGCGCGTAGCCGAACTGGGTGAGGTAGACATTGGCGCCGAGCGCATACTGGGTCGGCTCGGCCGAGACGGCGAGCATGTAGATGCCCAGCGCCGCCGCGCCGGTGATGGCGAGGCCAAGCGTCATGTAGTTGTAGACGCGCAGCATGTAGGAGCGCAGGCCCTGATCGATCGCGGCCTGCGTCCGCGTCGCCGTCGAGCCGTAGCGCGGGGCGGTAATGTTGCGATCGTAGTCGGACATGATGAAGGGTCCCTTTCAGACGCCTGCTGCCGCGATCCCTGAACGGACCATGGCTAAGCTCATGCGAAATATGAGCAAGGCTGCCCTCTCCCGCAAGTGAAGTTTCGGCAAGAAATGCCGCAGCGGTACATATCGTTAAGGCCCTTTCTCACAGGCTGCGCAGGATCCGCGCCGGTTTCTGGCCGAGCGCCCACCAGGTGCCGATCAGCCCGAAGGCGACGGTAAGGACCAGCGCCACCGCTACCGCGCCGAGCGCCGAGGCGAGCGAGAAGGCGAAGCCGATCTTCATCACCCCGACCACCACGGCATAGGCGGCGACCGAGCCGGCCAGCACCGCCACCAGCGCGGTGGCGAGGCCCAGCGCGGCGTATTCCAGCGCATAGGCGGCGAGCAGCCGCCCCCGGGTGGCGCCGAGCGTCTTCAGGATGACCGCATCGTACACCCGATGATGCTGACCGGCGGCCAGCGCGCCGGCCAGCACCAGCACGCTCGCCACCAGCGTCACCAGGCTGGCGCCGCGTATGGCGAGCAGCAGATTGCCGACGAGGGCGCCGATTTCCGCCAGCGCCTCCTTCACCCGCACCGCGGTGATACCGGGATAAGAGCTTGCTACCGCTCGCGAAATACTGCGCTCGGTCGCCTCGTCGGCCTTGTCCGGGAAGGCGAGGGTGGCGAGCGAGGTATGCGGCGCGCCACGGAAGCTGTTGGGCGAGAACACCATGACGAAGTTGATCGCCAGCCGCTCCCATTCCACCTTGCGCAGATTGGCGATCTCGGCGGTGATCGGCCGCCCCAGCACATTCACCGTGACGCTGTCGCCGACCTTGAGGCCGAAGGCGTCGGCGATCTCTTTTTCTAGCGATACCAATGGCTTGCCGGAATAGTCCGCCGGCCACCAGGAACCCTCGACCAGCGTGGAGCCCTCCGGCACCTCGGCGGAATAGGTGACTCCGCGATCGGAGGACAGCACCCAGGCGAATTCCGGCGGCGGAGTGATCTGCTCCACCGGCCGGTCGCCGAGGCGGATCAGCCGGCCGCGCAGCATCGGCACCACCTCGACCTTGCCGCCCGGCGCCTCCTTGGCGAGGAAGTCGGAAAACTTTTGTGTCTCAGTGCTTTGGATGTCGAGGAAGAAGAAGCTCGGCGCCTGGTCCGGCAGGCGGGCGGTGAGCTCGCGGGTGAGGGAGCGGTCGATCAGCGACAGCGTCACCAAGAGGGTGAGCCCCAGCCCGAGCGACAGCACCACCGTCGGGGTGAGCGCCGCCGGACGGTGGATGTTGGCGAGCGCCAGCCGGGCGCCGGTGGAGCGCGGGCGCGGCAGGCGGCGGGCGATCGCCATGATGCCGGTCGCCACCAGCCGCAGCGTGACCAGCACGGCGGCGGAGGCGAGCAGGTAATAAAGCGCGATGCGCCGCTCCTCGCTGGCGGCGACGGCGAGAGCGCACAGCGACAGAATCGCGAGCGCGGTCAACAGGATATAGGTCCTGCGCGGGCGGGTCGGCGCACCCTCATCCCATTCGCGGAACAGAGCGGAGACCGGCACGTCATGCGCGAGGCCGAGCGGCCACAGCGCGAAGGCCAGCGCGATCAGGATGCCGTAGCCGAAGGCGAGGGCGAGCGCCGCCGGCTGCACGCTCGGCTCGATGGCGATCGGCAGCAGATGGCCGAAGGCGGCGTCGAGCGCGAAGGGCAGGGCGGTGCCGGCGATCAGGCCGATGAGGAGACCGATGAGAGCGATCAGCACGACTTCCAGCACATAGATCGCGAAGATCATCCGGCCGGGCGCGCCGAGCGCCTTGAAGGTGGCGATCACCCCGCGCTTGGCGTCGAGATGGCTCTTCACCGCATTGGCGACCCCGACCCCGCCGACCAGCAGGGCGGTCAGCCCGACCAGAGTGAGGTACTGGGTGAAGCGGCGGACATTGTCCTCGAGGCGCGGGGCAGCGGCCTCGCGGGTGCGCACCTCGAAGCCGGCCTGCGGCGCCTTGGCCTTCACCTCGTCGGTGAAGGCGGCGAGGTGGCCGGGATCGTTCAACTGCACCCGGTAGTGCCAGCGGGCGAGGCTACCGGGCTGGATCAGCCCGGAGGCGTTCAGGGCGTCCAGCGAGACCAGGAGGCGCGGCCCGAAGCCGAGCCCGGTCGCCAGCAGGTCGGGCTCGTTGGCGATCAGGCCGGCGACCCGCAGGCGGGCGGCGCCGAGCTGGAGATCGTCGCCGAGCTTCAGCCCCAGCCGCTCGGCCAGCACCGGGTCGAGCACCGCGCCGAAGCGGCCATCCGTCTCGGCGAGCGCCTGCGCCGGCGGCAGCGGCGGGTCGAGGGCCAGCGTGCCGGTGAGCGGGTAGGCGCCGTCGACCGCCTTCACCTCGGCGAGGGTGGAATTGAGGCCGGCTCCCTCGCCGGCACGGGCCATGGCGCGCAGCGTCGCGATGGTGGAGACCCGCCCGGCGCCGGTGAAGAGCTGCATTTCTTCCGGTGTCGCCTGGCGCTGCACCAGCGTGAAGGCGGCGTCGCCGCCGAGCAGCGTGGTGCCCTGCTGCTCCAGCCCGTCGGTGAGCGCGCGCGAGAACGAGCCGACGCCGGCGATGGCGGCGACGCCGAGGGCGAGGCAGGCGAGGAACACGCCGAAGCCGCGCAGGCCGCCGCGCAATTCCCGCAGCGCGAAGCGCAGGGCGAGGGCGAGCGAGAAGCCGCCCTGGCCGGCATGGGTGGGCCGGGCGGCGACGGGGACGTCGTCGCTGGTCGTCACGCTCATGCTGCGTCTCCGCCGATCAGCGCGCTTTCCTCGATCTGGCCGGAGCGCAGCCGCACCGTGCGGTCGCAACGGCGGGCGAGGTTGAGATCATGGGTGACGATGACCAGTGTCGCGCCGCGCCGCGCCTGGGCGGCGAAGATCAGCTCCATGATCTGGTGACCGGTGGTCTCGTCGAGATTGCCGGTCGGCTCGTCGGCGACGAGGATCGCCGGCTCCGGCGCCAAAGCGCGGGCGACGGCGACGCGCTGCTGCTCGCCGCCAGACAATTGCGAGGGGTAGTGGCCCTGCCGATGGCCGAGGCCGACCAGCTCCAACTCGGCGCGGGCGCGCTCGAAAGCATCGGCGCGGCCGGCGAGCTCCAGCGGCACGGCGACGTTTTCCAGCGCCGTCATGGTGGGGATGAGGTGGAAGGCCTGGAAGACGATGCCGACATGCCGGCCGCGGAAACGGGCGAGCGAATCCTCGTCGAGCCCGGTCAATTGCTGGTCGGCGACGACGACGCTGCCGGAATCCGCCCGCTCCAGCCCGGCCAGCACCATGAGCAGGCTCGACTTGCCCGAGCCCGAGGGGCCGACGAGGCCGACCGCCTCGCCTTGCCCTATATTCAGCGAAATGCCCTTGAGGATATGGACACGCGCCGCGCCCGACCCCAGAGACAGCTCGACCTTGTCGAGCGCGATGGCGGGAGTGGCGGCACTGAAACGGGAGTCCGGCTGCATGTTTTCCTGTCGTTTTCGCGGTGCTGTTCGAAAGTCGGCTCAGCTTTCGCCAGCATATGGGCCGGTGTGCACCGCGGAAAAGAGCCGGATGGAACACCTTGTCGTCAAATGGCTGGCGCCGGTGCTGCTGGCGGTCGCGGTGCTGGCGGCGCTGCCGCCCGCCGTCGCGCGGGCCGAGCCTGTGCGCCTCGTCGCGCTCGGCGACAGCCTGACCGCCGGATACGGCCTACCGGCCGCCGACGCCTTTCCGGTCAAGTTGCAGGCGGCGCTGAAGGCGCGAGGTCACGATGTCGTGATCGACAATGCCGGGGTTTCCGGCGACACGGCGAGCGCCGGGGCCGCCCGGCTCGACTGGTCGGTGCCGGACGGCACGCAGGGGGTGATCCTCGAACTCGGCGCCAATGACGCGCTGCGCGGTATCGACCCGGCAGTGACCGAGAAGGCGCTCGACGCCGCGCTGGCGGGGCTGAAGCAGCGCGGCATCCCGGTGCTGGTCGCCGGCATGCTGGCGCCGCCGAACATGGGCGCCGACTACAAGGCGCGCTTCGACGCCCTCTATCCGACGCTGGCCGCCAAATATGGCGCGCCGCTCTACCCGTTCTTCCTCGACGGTGTGGCCGGGCAGGGGGCGACGCTCAACCAGGCCGACGGCATGCACCCCACCGCCGCGGGGGTGGACGTGATGGTCGCGAAGATCCTGCCGACGATGGAGGCCTGGCTCGGCAGCCTCGCCAAGGCTCCCTAGCGCGGCACGGCTCCCTAGCTCGCGAATGCATCCTCGGCGGTTTCGCCGCGCGAACGCGGGTCCGCTCGCGCAGATGGCGAGTAACGCGGCATTTTCCCGCGCAGCGTGGCCGCGCGTCACTAGTCGCTGGTGGTATTTTCCCGTCAGAAACGGGGATGAAGTACCGACCCGAAATCGATGGGCTGCGCGCGCTCGCCGTCACCCCGGTGATCCTGTTTCACGCCGGGATCGGGGCGTTTTCCGGCGGCTTCGTCGGCGTCGACATCTTCTTCGTCATCAGCGGCTACCTCATCACCAGCATCCTGCTCACGGAGGTCCGGCGCGGCGAGTTCTCGCTGCTCGGCTTCTACGAGCGGCGGGCGCGGCGGATCCTGCCGGCGCTGTTCTTCGTGCTCCTCTGCTGCCTGCCCTTCGCCTGGGCGTGGATGGTGCCCGACCAGCTGCGCCATTTCGGTCGCAGCGTCGTCGCGGTGGTGTTCTCGGTCTCCAACTTCCTGTTCTGGCGCGAGGATGGCGGCTATTTCGCCGCCGCCTCCGAGCTAAAGCCGTTGCTGCACACCTGGAGCCTCGCCGTCGAGGAGCAATATTACCTCGTCGCGCCGCTGGCCTTCGTGCTGCTCTGGCGGCAGGGGCGCCGCGTCGCGTTCTGGGCGACCGCCGCCCTGGCGCTCGCCAGCCTGATGCTGGCGGAATGGGGATCGCGTTTCGCGCCGGTGGCGAATTTCTACCTGACGCCGTTCCGCGCCTGGGAGCTGCTCGCCGGCGCGCTCTGCGCCTTCCTCATGCTGGACGGGCCGATGCGGCGCAGCGAGCCGCTCGGCCTCGCCGGCCTCGGGCTCATTCTCGGCGCGGTGTTCCTGTTCGATGGCGGCACGCCGTTCCCCGGCCTCTACGCGCTGGTGCCGGTCGGCGGGGCGGTGCTGGTCATCCTGTTCGCCCAGCCGGGCACCGCCGCCGCCCGGCTGCTGTCGCTGCCGCCGCTGGTCGGGCTCGGGGTGATCAGCTACAGCACCTATCTCTGGCACCAGCCGCTGTTCGCCTTCGCGCGCATCCGCAGCCTTTCGGCGCCGTCGGAAGGCCTGCTGCTGCTGCTCGCTGTAGCGGCGGTGGGGCTGGGCGCGCTGAGCTGGCGCTTCGTCGAGCGGCCGTTCCGCCGCCGCGCCGCGCCGGGGGTGGCGCGCCGACGCTTCGCCGCCGCCTGTGCCGCCTGCGGCGTGCTGTTCGTCGCCGGCGGCCTCTATGCCAGCGTCTCGAAGGGCATTCCCGGCCGCGTGCCGGTGCCGGCGCCCGGCAGCCGCGAGGCCGGGCTGCTGGCCAGCCTCGCCGACGCGCCGCTGGCCAAGCCGTGCTGGCTGGGCACCGGGGCGACGGAGATCGGCGATTTCAACCTGCTGTGCCCGATCTTCACCCCGCCGGAGCCGGCGCACCGTATCCTGGTGATCGGCGATAGCCATTCCGCCGCCATCCTGCCGGCGTTCCATCTTCTCGGCGCGCGCAACGCCGTCTCCTGGCTGGGAGCGGGGGATTGCCCGCCGGTGCTCGATGCCGAAGTGAGGGGCAGCACGCTGGCGCGCGGCCTGTGCGAGGAGGTCAACCGCCGCGAATATGAGGCGGTGCGCGACGGCGGCTTCGACGTCGTGGTGCTGGCGGCGCGCTGGTCGCACTATTTCAACGGCGAACGGCCGGGCGCCCGGGGCCGGTTTTCCTTCATTCCGGCGGCGGCGGCCGCACCGTCCATCCATCCCTCCGCCGGCCCGGACGGCGTGTTCGCCGACCTGCTGGCGCATACGGTGCAGCGCTATGCCGGGCTCGGCGTCGCCGTGGTGCTGCTGGACCAGGTGCCCGAGCAGCCGGCCTCGCCCGACAAGCTGATGGAGCAGGTGGTGTTCCTCGGGGCCGGCGAGGGCGTGGGTGGCGCCGAGCTGCTGGAGACCATCGCCGGGAGTTCGCAATCCCTCGCCGCCGACGCCGTCCTGCAGGGCCCGGCCGAGCGGGCGATGGCGCGGCTCGCCGGTGGCGAGGTGTGGTACGTCTCGGTCGATCGCGGCTTCCGCCAGGGCGAGCTCTATCTCTGGGGCGACGCCAATGGCAGTTTCTATTTCGACAGGAACCATCTGTCGGTCTATGGTACCGCCTTCATCGCCGAGGAACTCACGCGCGCCTTCCAGCCGGTTCTCGACAGCCGGTAGGACGGCCCGCGCGGCCGGAGTTGCTCCGTCGGTTTCCTCGCCCCGACCTTCCCCACCAGCAAGTCGTTGATCCCATCATGCAGTATCGTCCGCTCGGCCGCACCGGCCTCGAGGTGAGCGCGCTTTGCCTCGGCACCATGACCTATGGGCAGCAGAACACCGAAGCCGAAGGCCATGCCCAGCTCGACTACGCCCTCGCCGAGGGCATCAACTTCATCGACACCGCCGAGCTCTATTCGATCCCGCCCAAGCCGGAGACCACCGGCTCCACCGAGCGCATCATCGGCACCTGGCTCAAGGCGCGCGGCAACCGCGACAAGGTGATCCTCGCCACCAAGGTGGTCGGCCTCTCCGAGATGACCTGGTTCCGCGATGACGGCTCGCCCGGCAAGCCCAACCGCGTGCAGATCCGCGAGGCGGTGGAGAAGAGCCTGAACCGGCTGCAGACCGACTATATCGACCTCTACCAGCTGCATTGGCCGGGCCGCGAGATGGCCTGGGGCTCCAACCCGACCCGCTGGCCCGAGGGCGCCGACGGCCGGCCGACGCCGGACGAGACGCCGATCCTCGAGACGTTGCAGGCGTTCGGTGAGCTGGTGAGCGAAGGCAAGGTGCGCCATATCGGTCTCTCCAACGAGAGCGCCTGGGGCACGATGCGCTTCCTCGCGGAAGCCGATAAGCACGGCCTGCCGCGCGTCGCCTCGGTGCAGAACGCCTACAACCTCATCAACCGCACCTACGAGACCGCGCTCGCCGAGGTGAGCCTGCGCGAGGACGTGGCGCTGCTCGCCTATTCGGCGCTGGGGCAGGGCTTCCTGACCGGCAAGTACCAGAAGGGCGCCCGGCCGGCCGGGGCGCGCACCACGCTGTTCGATCGTGGCCAGCGCTACCAGAAGCCGGGTACGGAAGCGGCGATCGACGCCTATCTCGCCATCGCCGCCGAGCATGGGCTCGACCCGGCGCAGATGGCGCTCTCCTTTGCGCTGTCGCGCGGCTTCATGACCTCGGTGATCCTCGGCGCCACCACCTTGGAGCAGCTGAAGACCGACATCGCGGCGCAGGACGTGGTGCTGGCGCCGGAGGTGATCGAGAAGATCGATGCCGTGCACCAGCTGACCGGCAACCCGGCGCCGTAACGGGCCTTCTTCTCCCGCACCGGGCCCGGCTGGTGCCGCACTCGGTCTCCACGAAGGTCAAACGCGGCACCGGCCGGGTTTGACGGAGAGGGATGGGGCGAGGGGGCTCCACGCCTCCCAATGGCGTCGCCGCTCACCGCTGACGCGGGCCATCTCCGTCGAAACCGGATAAATCCGGTTTCGACCTTCCCGGAACCGAACTCGGTAACAGCCGAGTTCGGTGCGGGGAGAGGGCAAGAAGGGGACAGGATCGGAAGGTGCGGCCGCGAGGCGGCTCCTCAAGGCCCCGGTGCTTCGGTAGTGGCCGCTACTCGCCGGCCTCGGGCGCGCCGGTCTTGGGAATGCCGGTCTTGGCGGTGCTGCCGGCCGGGGCGCCGTGGCGGGTCATCAGCGGCACCTGCGCCATGGCGAAGACCAAAGTGAGCGGCAGGTAGCCGAAGGTCTTGAAGGCGACCCATGAGTCGGTCGACACCGAGCGCCAGACGATCTCGTTCAGCACCGCCATGACGATGAAGAACACGCCCCAGCGGATGGTGAGCACCCGCCAGCCTTCCGGCGTCAGCTCGAACACGTCGCCGAGCACATAGGGCAGCAGCGGCTTCCTGAACGCCAGCCCGCCGAGCAGCGCCACGCCGAACAGCGCGTTGACCAGAGTCGGCTTCATCTTGATGAAGTGGTCGTCCTGCAGGACGATGGTGAGCGTGCCGAACACCAGCACCACGGCGGCGGAGATCAGCGGCATCACCGCGATCTTGCGGGCGATCAGCCACATCAGCGCCAGCGCCACGAAGGTGGCGATCATGAAGGCGCCGGTGGCGGCATAGATGCCGGCGCGGCCATTGGCGATGAAGAAGATCACCAGCGGCCCGAGTTCCAGCGCGATCTTGACGAGCGGGCTCATGCTGCGGGATGCGTCCGGGGGACGGTTATCGTTCATCGCGGTGGAAATCCTCACTTTCCAGCGTTGTCGCCCGGCAATGCGGCGCGATCAAGGGCCGCGCGATCACGGTCCGGTTTTCCCGCCTGCGTTTTCGCGACGCAGACGCACCCGCGTGACGCGAGGAGTCCCTCAGTCGTCGAGGCCGACCACGGCGCGGGCGAAATCGCGCGCGGCGAAAGGCTGCAGATCGTCAATGCCCTCGCCGACGCCGATCAGATGCACCGGCAGGCCGTATTTGGCGGCCAGCGCCACCAGGATGCCACCGCGCGCGGTGCCGTCGAGCTTGGTCATCACGAGGCCGGTGACGCCGGCGACGCGCTGGAACGCGTCCACCTGCGACAGCGCGTTCTGGCCGACCGTGGCGTCGAGGGTGAGCACCACCGCATGCGGCGCGGCGGGGTCCTGCTTCTTGATGACGCGGACGATCTTCTCCAGCTCCGCCATCAGCTCGGCGCGGTTCTGCAGCCGGCCGGCAGTGTCGATGATCAGCACGTCGGCGCCCTCGGCCTTGGCCTGGGCCAGCGCGTCGAAGGCGACGCCGGCGGCGTCGGCGCCCGGCGGGCGGGAGACCAGGGCGGCGCCGGTGCGGTCGGCCCACACCTTCAGCTGCTCGGTGGCGGCGGCGCGGAACGTGTCGCCGGCGGCGAGCACCACGCGTTTGCCCTCGCTCCGCAGCACCGAGGCGAGCTTGCCGATGGTGGTGGTCTTGCCCGACCCGTTGACCCCGACCATCAAGAGCACGAAGGGCTTGCCGTCGGCGCCGAAGGTGAGCGGCCTGGCGACGGGGGCCAGCACCTTCTCGATCTCGGCGGCGACGAGGCCGCGCACCTCCTCCGGCTCGATCTGCTTGTCGTAGCGGCCCTTGCCGACCACCTCGGCGATGCGGGCGGAGGTCTCCACCCCGAGATCGGCGCGGATCAGCACGTCCTCGAGGTCCTCCAGCGTGTCGGCGTCGAGCTTGCGCTTGGTGAACAGGTCGGTGATGCCGGTCGACAGGTTCGACGCGGTGCGCGTCAGGCCCTGTGTCAGGCGCTTCCAGAAGCCGGGGCGGGGAGTGTCGTCGCTCATGTCGCTTCCGAAAGGTTCAGGCGGCGATCAGCCGGGTGCCGAGGAGATGCGTGCCGTCATGCCCGGCGATACGCACCTCGCCGATGCTGCCGCGCGGCATGGGGGTGCCGAGCCGCACCGGGGTGAAGGCGCGGGTGCGGGCGAGGCCGCCGGCCTCGGCGAGCACCTCGGCCCGGGTGCCGATCGCGGAGGCGAGGTGGCGCAGCAGCGCGCTGGCGCCCTTCTCGCGCAGGCGGCGCGCGCGCTCCTTGACCGCGTCGCCCGGCAGCTGCGGCATGCGCGCTGCCGGCGTGCCGCGCCGCGCCGAGAACGGGAAGACGTGCAGATGCGTCAGCCCGCAGTCGTCGACGAGGGCCAGCGAGTTGCGGAAATGCGCCTCGGTCTCGGTCGGGAAGCCGGCGATGATGTCGGCGCCGAATACCATGTCCGGCCGGGCGCGGCGGATGCTGGCGCAGAAACGAATAGCGTCGCTCCGCGAATGCCGGCGCTTCATCCGCTTGAGGATGAGATCGTCGCCGGCCTGCAGCGAGAGATGCAGATGCGGCATCAGCCGCTCTTCCTCGGCGATGGCGCGGATGAGTTCGTCATCGGCTTCGACGGAATCGATGGAGGAGAGCCTGAGGCGCCGCAGCTCCGGCACGTGACGCAGGATCGCGCGCACCAGCGTGCCGAGCTTCGGCGCACCCGGCAGGCCGGCGCCCCAGGAGGTGAGGTCGACGCCGGTGAGCACCACTTCCGCGTAGCCGTTCTCGACCAGCCGGCGCACCTGCGCCACCACCTCGCCGGCCGGCACCGAGCGGGAATTGCCGCGTCCATAGGGAATGATGCAGAAGGTGCAGCGATGGTCGCAGCCGTTCTGCACCTGCACGAAGGCGCGGGTATGGCCCTCGATACCGTCGACCTGTAGCCCGTCGATCAGGTGCAGCGCGGTCTCGCGCACGCTCATGATGTCGCCGACGACGGCCTTTTCCTCGTTGCCGACGCCGAAATCGAGCGCCTGGCGGGTGGCGGCCCAGGTCTCCGGCTTCGCCTTCTCGGCATTGCCGATCACGCGCTCGACCTCTTCCATGCCGGCGAAGGTCGCCGGCTCGGTCTGGGCGGCGCAGCCGGTGACGACGATCCGCTTGTCCGGCTGCTCGCGCTTCAGCCGGCGGATCGCCTGCCGGGCCTGCCGCACCGCCTCCGCCGTGACGGCGCAAGTGTTGACCACCACGAGGTCGTCAAGCCCCGCCGCGCCGGCGGCGTGCTTCACCGCCTCGGATTCGAGCGTGTTGAGGCGGCAGCCGAAGGTGACGACGTCGATGGACATGAGGCGGTCCTTCAGGCCGTCACGCCGAGCATGTCGGGGGTGAGGCGACCGGAAAATTCCAGTTCCGCCGGGCCGGTCATCAGGATGTGGTCGTCGGCCTCGCGCCACTCGATGGTGAGGTCGCCGCCGGGCAGGGTGACGGTGACGCGGCGCCCGGTGAGGCCGAGGCGGACGGCGCAGACAGCGGTGGCGCAGGCGGCGGAGCCGCAGGCGCGGGTGAGCCCGGCGCCGCGCTCCCATACCTTCAGGAGGATGCGGTCGGGCGCCAGCACCTGCGCCACCGAGATGTTGGCGCGATCCGGGAAGGCGGGATGGCGCTCAAGCTCCGGCCCGTAGCGGCCGAGGTCGATGGCGGCGGCGTCCGGCACGAAGAAGACCGCGTGCGGGTTGCCGACATTGGCCACCGCCGGGCCGACGAGCACCGGGGCTTCCGCCGGGCCGGCCTGGATGTCGATGGCGCGGGTATCGGCCACCGGGCCGGCGAGCGGGATATCGGCCCAGCCGAAGCGTGGCGGCCCCATGTCGACGGTGATGCCGCCGGAGGCGACATTGCAATCGAGCAGGCCGGCGACGGATTCGAAGCGGATATGGCTGCGGCCGGTGCGGCCATGTTCGTAGAGCGCGATGCAGCGCGTGCCGTTGCCGCAGGCGCCGGCCTCCGAGCCATCGGCGTTGATGATGCGCACATAGGCGTCGATGCCCGGCACGGCGGCGGGATAGAGCGCCATGATCTGGTCGAAGGGCAGCACCTCCGGCCGGGCGAGGGCGCGCGCCTCCGCCGGCGGCACCGGCACCGGCTCGTCGCGCAGATCGAGCACGACGATCTCGTTGCCGAGGCCGTTCATCTTCACGAAGGGGCGGTCTGCCAGCGAAGCCATGGTGTTCCGAGAAATGCGCAGCCGGGCGCTCAAGCGGCGGAATTCCGCCCTTATATGGCGAAGCCGGGCGCGAAGGCCAGTGCGTTTGCCGCAGGACGCCCGTTCCGGCGGCGCAGGCGTGCCCAAGGGATCGGGGATGGAGGCGTGGCGCCGCTGCCGCGCGGGCGGGGAAAGGTGGTGGCGGCTGCTTTGCGCCATCGTCGCGCCACCGGCGGGATGCTAAGGATGGGACGGCGTCATGCCGTGCCCGGGTGAACCATGCAGCTTGTCCTTCGGCTCCTGAATCCTCTCATGAAATCCGTGCTCGCGCTGGCGCTGCTGGCGATGGTGGCGCTGCCGGTCCGGGCGCAGTCGCCCGCGCCGGCCGCCGAGGCGCCGGCCGCAGGAACTCCGTCCCCCGCCGCGCCGGCGACGCCGGATCCGAAGACGCCGGAAGCTCCTGCCGTCGGGGAGGGTGACATGGTGGCGCCGCCGGTGGTCGATCCCAAGGGCGTCGGCACCACGGCGGTGGCGCCGGGCGGCGACCCGCTGCAGCGTCCGGACGGCTTCGGCGATCCCGCCGAGATGGTGCCGGTGCCGGTGCTGCAGAAGAGCGCCAAGAGCAACTGGGACGACGGCTTCTCCACGCTGGTGGCGACGCTCAAGGAGGTCTATGCCGAGCTCGACCGGCTGAAGCTGAAGCGGGTCGGCGCGCCGTTCATCGTGTACACCATGACCGACGACGCCGGCTTCGAGTTCGAGGCGGCGGTGCCGTTCTCCGGCGCCACCACCGAGAAGCCGGGAGCGGGCTTCGAATTCTCCGCCTCGCCGGCCGGCAAGGCGCTGCGCTTCACCCATCGCGGCCCCTATGACGCGATGGACCCGACCTATGAGCAGATCGCCAACCTACTCGACGCCAAGGACTTGGAGGCGCAGGACCTCTATGTCGAGGAATACCGCGCCGATCCGGTGACGACGCCGGAGGACGACCTCGTCATCGACATCTGGGTGCCGCTGAAGTAGCGGCCGACGCCGAAGCGGATCCGGCGCCGGCGGGAACCGCGCGGGGCCGCCGGCGGTTGAAAAGGGTTGGGCATTACCGGGAGGCCGTCATGGCATCCGCGCTGCGCTCGCCGGCCCTCATCGCGCTCTCGCTGCTGGCGACGCTCGCCTATCTCGGCCTCGCCGTGCTCGGCTGGGGCGGCATCGACGCCTTCTTCGCCGATCCGGCGCGCATCGCCGCCGCGCTGGTGCTGTTCGCGCTGGCGGTAGCGGCGCTGTTCACGCAGGGCAATCTCAGCGCCGGCGAGCGCGAGGATCGCGGCAATCGCTGGGTGCTCGCGGTGTTCGGCGTTCTCGGCCTGCTCTCGGCCTGGCTGCCGGCCTATACCGACCGGCTCGATGTGTGGACCTTCGGCGGCGCGGGCGTGCGCTGGCTCGGCGTGCTCCTGTTCGCCGGCGGTGGCGCGCTGCGGCTGTGGCCGGTCTTCGTGCTCGGCAACCGGTTCAGCGGGCTGGTGGCGATCCAGCCCGGCCACACGCTGGTGACCGACGGCATCTATGGCGTCATCCGCCATCCCAGCTATGCCGGCCTGCTGATCTGCTCGCTCGGCTGGGCGCTGGTGTTCCGCTCGATGGCCGGGGTGCTGCTGGCGCTGCTGCTCATCCCGCCGCTCGTCGCCCGCATCCGGGCCGAGGAGGCGCTGCTGAGCGCGGCGTTCGGCGAAGAATATGACGCCTATCGCGCCCGCACCTCGCGGCTGGTTCCCGGCCTCTGATGACCGCACGGCTGCGTTATTCGCGCCGGCGCCACTTCTGTGCTATGAGGCGCGAAAGCAGTCATTTGCGCACCCGTTGCGGGGCTTATCCGACCGACATGAACACACTGATCGAAACCGCGCCGCGTCCGGCGGCCGGTACTTTTCCTCCCGTCGCTGCCGCGCCGGCCAAGCGCTCGCTCGCCGGCCTCGACCGCGAGGGCCTTTCCGCCGCGCTCGCCGAAATCGGCCTGCCCGAGCGCGAGCGGCGCATGCGCGTCGCCCAGCTCTGGCACTGGATCTATCTGCGCGGCGTCACCTCCTTCGACGGCATGACCAATGTCGGCAAGGGGCTGCGCGAGAAGCTCGCCGCCGCCTTCACCCTCGACCGACCCGAGGTGGTGGTCGAGCAGGTCTCCGCCGACGGCACCCGCAAATGGCTGCTGCGCCTGCCGCCGGACATCGCCGGCGACAAGCCGCACGACGTCGAGATGGTCTATATCCCCGAGAGCGACCGCGGCACGCTTTGCGTCTCCTCGCAGGTGGGCTGCACGCTGAACTGCTCGTTCTGCCACACCGGCACCCAGCGGCTGGTGCGCAACCTGACCGCCGCCGAGATCGTCGCGCAGGTGATGGTCGCGCGCGACCGGCTGGGCGATTACCCCGGGCAGGAGCGCGCCGTCGGGCCGGGCCTGCCGACCGAGGGCGACCGCCTCGTCACCAATATCGTGTTCATGGGCATGGGCGAGCCGCTCTATGCCTATGACTCGGTGGCGAAATCCATCGAGGTGCTGTCGGATGGCGAGGGGCTGGGTATCGGCAAGCGCCGCATCACCGTCTCCACCTCCGGCGTGGTGCCGGAGATCGAGAAGCTCGGCACCGAGGTGGGGCCGATGCTTGCCATCTCGCTGCACGCGGTGCGCGACGAACTGCGCGACGTGCTGGTGCCGATCAACAAGAAGTACCCGTTGAAGCAGCTGCTCGACGCCTGCCGCAACTATCCGCCGGCCTCGAATGCCAAGCGCATCACCTTCGAATACGTCATGCTCAAGGGCGTGAACGACAGTCCGTCCGACGCCAAGGCGCTGGTGAAGCTGCTGGCCGGCATCCCGGCCAAGATCAATCTGATCCCGTTCAACCCATGGCCGGGCACCAAATATGAGTGCTCGGACTGGGAGACCATCGAGCAGTTCTCCGACATCGTGTTCCGCGCCGGCTATTCGAGCCCGGTGCGCACGCCGCGCGGGCGCGACATCCTCGCCGCCTGCGGCCAGCTGAAGAGCGAGACCGAAAAGCTCTCCGCCCGCGAGCGGCTGGCGCTGCGGGCGATGGCGGCCTCGGCGGAATAGCGGCGTGGACAGCCTGCTGCGCCTGTTGCTGCGCTTCGTGCTGGTGCCGTTCGGGCTGGTCTGCGCCCTGATCGTCTCGGTGCTGGTGATGATCGCCGGCTCCTGGCGGGTCGGCGACATCCTCGCCGGTACCGGCGACATCGACGCGATCCGGCTGTTCGACGCGGCGATGATCTCCGGGCTCGCTCTCTCCGGCGCGGCGCTGATGATGTGGGCGGTGGCGCTGATCGGCGTTTTGTTCGCCGAGATGTTCGGCGTGCGCTCCTGGCTGTTCCACGTGGCGAACGGGGCGATTTCCGCCTGGCTCGGGGCGCAGCTGTTCCCGCCCTTCCCGGAAGGCGCGGCGCTGGCCAGCTTCGACGTCGACCTCTACATCCTCGGCGCCGGGCTTGCCGGCGGGCTCGCCTACTGGCTGGTGGCGGGGTGGAGCGCCGGCTTCTGGAAGCCGGTCTTCGCCGAGCGCACCCCGGCGCCGCCGGCGGCGCCTCTCCCTCCGGCGCAGCCTGTTCCCCCGCCGCAGCCCTTGCCGCAGCCCTTGCCCGTGCCGGAGGCGACCAAATCGCCGCCTCCCGCGCCGCCCACTCCCTGAGCGTCGCATTTGCGCGTCGCACTTGCGCCTGCGCGCGCCATGCCTATAGTCCGCGCGCTTTCAAATCCCTTGCCTCTCTTCCTGATCTTCTCGCGGAATCCTTCGACATGGCTGACGTCAAGCGCGTGGTCCTCGCCTATTCGGGCGGTCTCGACACCTCGGTGATCCTCAAATGGCTGCAGACCACCTATGGCTGCGAGGTGGTGACCTTCACCGCCGATCTCGGCCAGGGCGAGGAGCTGGAGCCGGCGCGCAAGAAGGCCGAGCTGCTCGGCATCAAGCCGGAGCACATCTTCATCGAGGACGTGCGCGAGGAATTCGTGCGCGACTACGTGTTCCCGATGTTCCGCGCCAACGCGCTCTATGAGGGCCAGTACCTGCTCGGTACCTCGATCGCCCGGCCGCTGATCGCCAAGAAGCAGATCGAGATCGCCCGCAAGGTCGGCGGCGATGCCGTCTCGCACGGCGCCACCGGCAAGGGCAACGACCAGGTGCGCTTCGAGCTGAGCTATTACGCGCTGGAGCCGGAGATCAAGATCATCGCGCCGTGGCGCGAATGGGACCTGCGCTCGCGCGAGCAGCTGATCGCCTTCGCCGAAAGCCACCAGATTCCGATCGCCAAGGACAAGCGCGGCGAGGCGCCGTTCTCCGTCGACGCCAACCTGCTGCACTCCTCCTCCGAGGGCAAGGTGCTGGAGGACCCGTCGGTCGAGGCGCCGGAGATGGTGTATATGCGCACTATCGCCCCCGAGGACGCGCCGGACAAGGCGACCTACATCACCGTCGATTTCGAGCAGGGCGACGCGGTCGCCATCGACGGCGAGACGCTGTCGCCGGCCGCGCTGCTGACGCGCCTCAACGCGCTCGGCAAGGAGAACGGCATCGGCCGGCTCGACCTCGTCGAGAACCGTTTCGTCGGCATGAAGTCGCGCGGCGTCTACGAGACCCCCGGCGGCACCATCCTGATCGCGGCGCATCGCGGCATCGAGAGCATCACGCTCGACCGCGGCGCGGCGCATCTCAAGGACGAACTGATGCCGCGCTATGCCGAGCTGATCTATAACGGCTTCTGGTTCTCTCCCGAGCGCGAGATGCTGCAGGTGCTGATCGACAAGAGCCAGGAATTCGTCACCGGCCAGGTGCGGCTGAAGCTCTACAAGGGCAACGTCACCGTGGTCGGCCGCTCCTCGCCCTATTCGCTGTACAATCAGGACCTCGTCACCTTCGAGGAAGGCGCGGTCGCCTATGACCACCGCGACGCCGCCGGCTTCATCAAGCTGAACGCGCTGCGCCTGCGCACGCTCGCCAATCGCGACCGCAAGGTCGGCGGCTGAGCGGCGCTTTCGGCGAGATGAGGACGAAGGCCCGGCCTCGCGCCGGGCCTTTTCTTTTCTGGGGGCTCGTTCAGCCCAGCGGCACCTTGCGGTTCTCGCCGAGATCGGGCCTTTCGCCGGCCAGGCGGGCGGTGGCCAGCTTGAGCGCGATCACCACCGAACTCGACGGGCCGTCCCAATATTCCGCATCCTCGGGCAGGAAGCGCAGCACGCAGATATCAGGATCGTCCTTGCCGGCCGGCCAGAAGGCGCGGGCGGCATCGTTCCACAATTCGTCGATGCGCAGCCGGTCATGGCTGATCTCGGTCTCGCCGGAGACCGACAGATAGTCGTTGCGGCCGGGATGGGCGAAGATCAGCGCGCCCTGCGGATCGCGCTCCAACTCCTCGTCCATGTGGCCGCGCCGGTCGGACAGGAACCAGACGCAGCCTTCCCCGCGCGAGGGCATGGCATGCATCGGCCGGCCGCGCAGGGCGATGCCCTGCTTGGTCACCAGCATGCAGGTGCGGATGTCCTCCATCATCTTCCACACATGGTCGATGGCTTCGGTCGTGGTGCGGACGGTGCGTTCCATGGCGAAGGCTCCCTTGCTGGCCGGGTGAGGGGCGACTGTCCTGCCAACCCGCAAATGCCGGTGCCGGTTCCGTCACATGCTGTCGCGGCCGGGCATGGCGAGGCCGGCCGTCGGCGGGCTTTCGTGAAGCGGGTGCTGGAGCCTGTTCCACGAAGGCGTTCGCGACGAGAACAGGCTCCTGCTTGTTGAATCGAGCGCATTTTCTTGTCGATCAGGTGATTCCGCCTGATCGGAAAAGGCTCTAGCGTTGAAGCGCGCGGTGCGGCATGGCTGTACCGGGCCGGGCGAGAAACCGCCCTTCCGGGGACCGCCGCCGCGGAGAACTCGCATGGGAGACCTCGCATGCCCTGGTCGCTGACCGTCGGTCACATCTACGGCACCGCCGTGCGCATCCACGTCACCTTCCTGTTGTTCCTGGTGTGGATCTGGGTGGCCTACTACCAGCGCGGCGGCAGCGGCGCCGCTTGGGAAGGCGTCGCCTTCGTGGCGCTGCTGTTCCTGTGCGTGCTGCTGCACGAGTTCGGCCACATCTTCGCGGCACGCCGCTACGGGGTGAAGACGCCGGAGGTGACGCTGTGGCCGTTCGGCGGCATCGCCCGGCTGGAGCGCATCCCCGAGAAGCCCTCCGAGGAGCTGGTGGTGGCGCTGGCCGGCCCGGCGGTGAACGTGGTGATCGCGCTGGTGCTGATCCTGGTGCTGGGCGGCACCACCGGCGTCGAGCATCTGGAGAGCATCGACAACCCGCAGATCGGCCTGCTCGCCAAGCTGGCGGGAGCGAACGTCTTCCTCGTGGTGTTCAACCTCATCCCGGCCTTTCCGATGGATGGCGGGCGGGTGCTGCGGGCGCTGCTCGCCATGCGGATGGGCCATGCGCAGGCGACGCAGACCGCCGCCTCGATCGGGCAGGCGCTGGCCATCGTCCTCGGCTTTCTCGGCATTTTCGGCAATCCGATGCTGATCATCATCGCCGTCTTCGTGTTCCTCGCCGCCTCCGGCGAGGCCGGCACGGTGCAGATGCGGCAGGCCGCGCGGGGCGTGCTGGTGCAGGACGCGATGATCACCCATTTCGAGACGCTGGGGACGCAGGCGAGCGTCGGCGACGCCGCCGAGGCGCTGATCCGCACCACCCAGAAGGAATTCCCCGTCGTCGACGGCGGCGGCCACCTGCGCGGCGTGCTCACCCGCGACGCCATGATCCGGGCGCTGCAGGCCGGCGGCCCGCAGGCGCCGGTGATCGAGGCCATGCAGGCCGATATCCCGACGCTGCCGGTGCGCGCGCCGCTCGACCAGGGGCTGAAGCTGCTCACCGAGAGCCGGGCGCCGGTGCTGGGCGCGCTCGACGCCGAGGGGCGGCTCGTCGGCCTGCTGTCGCCGGAGAATGTCGGCGAGATGATGATGCTGCGCGCCGCCCAGCCGGAAGCCCGCTTCGGGCCCTGGGCGCGGCGTGGCGCCGGGCCGAACGGTCCCACCGGGCCGGGCATCGGCGCGGGATGAGGGACGCCCGGCGGTCGGGGAAGAGTCCGCCCGCGCCGCTTTCGCCGCGTGCCACCTTGGACGGTGTCCGCCGATTGACGATCCACCCGGCCCCGCTTTCCCGCCCGCCGCCCGCACAGGACGAGACATGACCTATCAAGGCCCGCCGTCGCCCTTGCCCATGACCCTTCAGGACAGGCTGGAAGGGCCGGCGGTGCTGTCGGTCTGCCTGATCGTGTCGGTGCTGCTGGGATTTTTCGGGGGCGGAAGACTGTATCCGGCCCCGCTGGCCGTCATTGCCGCCGTGTTCTGGCACGCCCGGGTCAAGCAGCGCAACCGAGCCCGCGGTGAGGGCAGCCCGATGCTGCCCGGCTATCTCATCCTGTTCGTGCTGCTGGCTTATTTCGCCTACGGCCTGGGAAGCTTCGCCGCCGACCAGATGTATTAGCGCGACGGACTGCCTTGCTTGACGCCGGTGATGCCGGTGAAGGCCGGCGGATCACTGGCGGGGAAGCTCTCATCGAGCGCCTCGTCGATGTCTTCCTCGCTCGGCGGCGTCGGCGGGGTCTCGGGAATCGGCACGGCGCCGGTGATGCCGGTAAAGGCGGGCGGGTCGCTGGCCGGAAAGCTTTCCTTCAGCGCCTCGTCGACCTCGGCCTCGACCGGCCGGTCGGCATCGGGACGTCCATTCATCGCAGATCCCTCCATCTTGCCCGCATCTCGTCCTGCAATGACAACTGGGACGATCGCGTCGCGGTTCAAGGGGCGGAGGAGCCGGCTGGGCCGGACCGCGCGATTTTGTCGGGGAACCGTGCGCCGCATCGGGCGTTTTGCATATTCGTCGTGGCCGACCAACCCACGGCGTCGCCGGCGTGCCGGCTTGCGCGGCGCGCCACCTGACGACAAGGAGGATCGCCTCATGGAGAAACGACCCGACCCGACTTCCATCGATCATGCCGTCGCCGGCCGTTCCGGCGCCGACCCTGCCGGCTCCGGCTCCGCAGGTACGAATCATGGTCCGGCCCGGCTGCAATACTGGCCGGCCTCGCATGACGTGCACGCGCCGGACCACTGGCCGGACAGCTATGAGTTCGAAACGGTGGAGGACGCCGTCGCCTTCGCCATGACCCAGTCGCCCGCCGGACGCGACGTCGCCTGGCTGCGTACCCCGGAGGGCGAGATCCTCAAGGCCGGGCAGATTCGGCGGCTCTGGGAACTGCGTCAGGCCCACTGATCGCGCATCGAAGCGGCCGGCTGGCGCTCTTGCCGAGCCGGAAGGGCGCTTTTACGCCGTGGCGGCGTTGCCTTTGCGGGCTTTGTGAGTATAGTGCGCCGCAAAATTTCCCATGCGGGTCCGAACTGCCTTCGGGCCCGCTTTTTGGTGTTTGACCTTATGAAGCTGCGCAACATCGCCATCATCGCCCACGTCGACCACGGCAAGACCACGCTGGTGGACGAACTGCTCAAGCAGTCCGGTTCCTACCGCGAGAACCAGCGCGTCGCCGAGCGTGTGATGGATTCGAACGATCTCGAAAAGGAGCGCGGCATCACCATCCTCGCCAAGGCCACCTCGGTGGTCTGGAAGGATACCCGCATCAACATCGTCGACACCCCCGGCCACGCCGATTTCGGCGGCGAGGTGGAGCGCATCCTCAACATGGTGGACGGCGCCATCGTGCTGGTCGACGCCGCCGAGGGCCCGATGCCGCAGACCAAGTTCGTGGTCGGCAAGGCGTTGAAGGTCGGGCTGCGTCCCATCGTCGCCATCAACAAGGTCGACCGCTCCGACGCCCGCTCGCAGGAAGTCATCAACGAGGTGTTCGACCTGTTCGCGGCGCTCGACGCCAATGACGACCAGCTCGACTTCCCGATCCTCTACGGGTCCGGCCGCAATGGCTGGATGGCGCATTCGCCGGAAGGCCCGAGCGACGAGGGCATGGCCCCGCTGTTCGACCTAGTGCTCAAGCACGTGCCGGAGCCCACCGTCGATGACGGCCCGTTCCGCATGATCGGCACGCTGCTGGAAGCCAACCCCTTCCTCGGCCGCATGATCACCGGGCGCATCACCTCCGGCTCGATCAAGCCGAACCAGTCGGTGAAGGTGCTGGCGCAGGACGGCTCGGTGGTCGAGCAGGGTCGCGTGTCCAAGATCCTCGCCTTCCGCGGCATCGAGCGCCAGCCGATCGAAGAGGGCGTGCAGGGCGACATCATCGCCATCGCCGGCCTCTCCAAGGGCACCGTCGCCGACACGTTCTGCGACCTTTCGGTCGATGCCCCGCTGAAGGCGCAGCCGATCGACCCGCCGACCGTCACCATGTCCTTCATCGTCAACGATTCGCCGCTGGCCGGCACCGAGGGCGACAAGGTCACCAGCCGCGTCATCCGCGACCGCCTGCTGCGCGAGGCGGAAGGCAATGTGGCGCTGAAGATCGAGGAATCCAGCGACAAGGACTCGTTCTTCGTGTCCGGCCGCGGTGAACTCCAGCTCGCCGTGCTGATCGAGACCATGCGCCGCGAGGGCTTCGAGATCGCCGTCTCGCGTCCGCGCGTGGTGTTCACCAAGGACGCCGACAGCGGCGAGATCCTCGAGCCGATCGAGGAAGTGCTGATCGACGTGGACGAGGAATATTCCGGCGTGGTCGTTCAGAAGATGAGCGAGCGCCGGGCCGAGATGGTGGAAATGAAGCCCTCGGGCGGCAGCCGCCAGCGTCTGGTGTTCTACGCGCCCACCCGTGGCCTCATCGGCTATCAGGGCGAACTGATGACCGACACGCGCGGCACCGCGATCATGAACCGGCTGTTCCACGCCTATCAGCCGCATCGCGGCGAAATCCCCGGCCGCCGTAATGGCGTGCTGATCTCGAACGAGGCGGGCGAGGCGGTGGCCTATGCGCTGTGGAACCTCGAGGATCGCGGCCCGATGATGATCGAGCCGGGCTGGAAGGTCTATCAGGGCATGATCGTCGGCGAGCACAACCGCGAGAACGATCTCGAGGTGAACGTGCTCAAGGGCAAGAAGCTCACCAATATCCGCACCACCTCCAAGGACGAGGCCGTGCGCCTCACCCCGCCGATCCGCATGACGCTGGAGCGTTCGCTGGCCTGGATTCAGGACGACGAGCTGGTCGAGGTGACGCCGAAGTCGATCCGCATCCGCAAGCGCTGGCTCGACCCGAACGAGCGCAAGCGCGAGGAGCGCCGCAAGGAAGCCGAGGGCGTCTGAGCCCATCCGGCTGCCGAACAGGCCCGAAACAATCACGGCCGCTCCCCCGGGGGCGGCCGTTTTCTTTTACGGCGGGTGGCGGCCGCTATCCACCGTCACGGGAGCTTTGGTGGATCGTCACGCGATTTCGCCACAAAGCTACTTGATCCCGCGCCCGGCTTTTGCTCCCATCAGGACATGGGCACGCTTCTCATCGAAACGCGCCGGGCCCGCCCGGCTGATGCGGCCGACGTCGCCGAGATCCACGACTCGGCGTGGCGAGCGGCCTATCGCGGTCTCATTCCCGGCGTCGAGCTCGAGAAGATGATCGAGCGACGTGGGCCGGGCTGGTGGGAGACCGCCCTGCGGCGCGGCTCGCGCGTGCTGGTGCTCACCCATGCCGACCGCATCGCCGGCTATGCCAATCTCGGTCGCAACCGCGCCCGTGGCCTGCCCTATGAGGGCGAGATCTATGAGCTCTACCTCCGGCCGGAATATCAGGGCCTCGGCTTCGGCCGGCGGCTGTTCGCCGATTCCCGCAAGGAACTCGCCAGCGTCGGCTTCGACGGCGTGACGGTGTGGGCGCTGGCGGCCAACGAGCCGGCGCTCGCCTTCTACCGCGCGCTCGGCGGCGCCAATATCGCCCGCTCGTCCGAGTCCTTCGGTGGGCGCACGCTGGAAAAGCTCGCCTTCGGCTGGGCCGGCTGAGGCTGGAGATACGCCGCTCTTCCTGTCGATCGGCGCGGATTCGCGCGGCGTCAGAGCGCCGCGAGCTTACCGGCGATCGCGGCGGTATCGCCCCGGATGCGGAAGGTCTTCAGGCGGGCGGTGGCGCCGGCGACCAGTTCCACCTGCGCCGCCGGCACGTTCAGCAGCTTGGCCAGCAGGCGGGTGACGGCGGCGTTGGCCTTGCCGTCCTCCGGCGCGACGCTGACCCGCGCCTTCAGCGCCCGCCTTCCGTCCGCCAGATCGACATAGCCTTCGACGGCGTCGCGCCCGCCGCGCGGGGTGAGGCGCACGCTGAGCATCACCCCGTCCGCGGTGAGCGTCCAGGCGGTCGGCGTCGTCACAGGGACCTCGTGGTCAGGCCAGCAGCTCGAACACCAGGTTGCGAATGAAATAGAGGCCGATGATCAGGATGATGGGCGAGACGTCGATGCCGCCGAGATTGGGCAGCAGCCGGCGAATCGGCGCCAGCACCGGCTCGGTGACACGCCACAGGAACTCGCCGACGCTGCGTACGACCTGATTCTGCGGATTGACCACGTTGAACGCCACCAGCCAGGACAGAATGGCCGAGGCGATGAGGATCCAGACATAGAGCGAGACGATGGTGTCGAACAGCCAGAGCAGCGAATACATCGCGAACCTCAAGGAGGGCGGGCGGCGCGGGGCCGAAGCTGAGGAATGCTTAAAGGCGCGGCCGCATTGCGGCAACCCCGATCGAGCCGGCCGGCGCGCTTCCCGCCTTCGCGAAGCAGCCGGCCGGCGACGACAGGCAGGCATCCGGTATTTTTACCATGAGAAGCGGCGCCGCTGCCGGGAAAACGTGTCCGCCTGTGCGTGACCCCACGAGGCTGCTTGACAGGGCGGCGGGGGCGAACGTACAAGGCGCGGCCTGATGGTGAGGGGCCGTAGCTCAGTTGGGAGAGCGCTGCAATCGCACTGCAGAGGTCAGGGGTTCAAATCCCCTCGGCTCCACCATCGGAATGACGCAGCGCTTTGATTTCGTTCGGTTAGTTCCAACGCTCCGGCGCTCCACCCCGATAGTCGTCCCGACAGGCTGACGACGACAGGCTCGGTGCCATCGCGTTCGATGCGGCGCGACCCGCCAATGTGAAGCTTCCACCTCATTCGACCGTGCCCGATCGGCCGGCTTGCGCTCGTCCCGTGTCAGGCGGCGAGGGGGCCTGCGCGTGATCGAAGATGGGGGCGGCGGAGAGACGCTCAGCGGATGCGGTACGCCGAGGAAATGGCGTCCCGAGCGTTGCAGCCACGGGTCATCGAACGTCGGGAGGCGGCGTTGGTGGTCGGAGAGCTGCGGTGGCGGAGGCGGTATCGAACATGCGTTCCCTGCGTCCGTGCGCGAGCTTCCAGCCGAGCCCGCCGGTGCTGATGAGCGCGACCGGCATTCCCCATGCTTCCCACAGGGACATGCCGCCCGGCGCCGACGCATCCATCGTCACAGCCGCTGTTCGGAACCTGTTGCGGCGCGGATTGCATGTCGCCATTGCCGACCGACCCGTCCCCCGAGGCGACGTCGACCGGGCCGATGCAGATGTCTTCCCGCCTCGGTCCGGTTCGCTCATGGAGAGCGGCGACATTTCGAAGAAGCATGAAGCATACGGGAGCGCCGGAGCGGGGAACCGTTGCGATTTCCCTTGATGATGTTCAAATCCGGCTGGCGGGTGGCGGTCCCCGTCGTGGTCGGGCGCTTGCCTCGCGAGCCGAACTGGCATTTGCTCCCTGTTCATGACCTTCCCCGCAAGCCTCATCGACCTGGCCGGTTTCATCGCGCTGCTGCTGTGGGGCACCCACATGGTGCAGACCGGCGTGCAGCGCGCGTTCGGCCCACGCCTGAAATCGATCCTCGGCGCGGCGCTGGGAGACCGTTTTCGCGCCTTCGTCGCCGGGCTCGGGGTGACGACCCTCCTGCAAAGCAGCACGGCGACAGGCCTGATGGTGACCGGCTTCGCGGCGGGCGGGCTTGTCGAGCTGGTGCCGGCGCTTGCCGTGATGCTCGGCGCCAATGTCGGCACGACGTTGATCGTGCAATTGCTGTCCTTCGATATCGCGGTGGTGGCGCCCGCCTTCATCCTGGTCGGCGTGCTGATGTTCCGACGGGATTCCTCGTCGCAGACGCATGATCTCGGCCGCGTGCTGATCGGCCTCGGCCTGATGCTGATGGCGCTCGACAACCTTCTCGACCTCATGCGCGACTATGAGGACGCGCCGGGCCTGCGCCTGCTGCTCGGCGCCATTTCCACCGTACCCATCCTCGATGTGCTGCTGGCGGCCGGCTTGACCTGGGCGGCGCATTCGAGCGTCGCCGTGGTCCTCCTGGTGATGTCGCTTGCCGCGAATGGCGCGGTTCCGCCCAACGCGGCCTTTGCGCTCGTCCTCGGCGCCAATATCGGCACCGCGATCAATCCGCTTCTGGAGGGGGCCGCCGGCGACGACCCCGCCGCCAAGCGCGTGCCGCTCGGCAACCTGCTGACCCGCGTCATCGGCGTCGCCATCTGCCTGGTGGCCCTGCAGCCGATCGGGCGCTTCATGGTCACGCTGCAACCGGTCGACGCCCGGGCGGTCGCCGACTTCCACACCCTCTTCAATGTCGTGGTGGCGGTGGTCTTCCTGCCGATTCTCGGGCCGTTCGGGCGACTGCTGACGACCATGCTGCCGAGCCGCGTCGCCAAGGCGGATCCTTCGCTCCCGCTCTATCTCGACCCCGCGGCGAGAGAGACGCCCATCGTGGCCCTTGGCGGGGCCGCGCGCGAAGCGCTCCGGCTGGCGGATGTGCTGGAGACCATGCTGGCCGGAGCGCGCGACGGATTGCGCAGCGGCGACCGCCGGCTCATCGCCGAGACACGGCGGCAGGACGATGTCATCGATCAGCTCAACATTGCCATTAAGCGATACCTCACCTCGATCGATCCCGATGAGCTCGGGCCGCACGACCATCGACGCCTGCAGGAGGTGCTCGGCTTCACGATGAACCTCGAGCAGGCAGGCGACGTCGTCGATCGCTATCTGCTGCCGCACACCTCGAAGGGACTGAAGCGCGGCCTCGCCTTGCCCAAGGAGCGGCAGGCGGAGTTGCTGGCGCTGATGGATCGCTTGATTACCAATCTGCGGACGGCCGCCTCGCTCTTCATGACCGAAGATCCTCGCGCCGCCCGACTTCTGGCCGACGAAAAGATGGCATTCCGCGACGCGGAATCCCGGGCCACGCTCCAGCATTTCGAGGGGCTGCGCGACAGCGAATTGCCCACGGCGCAGGCGAGCGCCCTCTATCTCGATCTGCTGCGGGATATGAAGCTGATCAACAGCCACATCGTGGCGGCCGCCGCCTACCCGATCCTGGAGCGCAGCGGCGAATTGCTGCCGAGCCGGATCGCGAGCAACTGAACGAGCCGGCACCGTTCCTCTCGGCCCGGCTGAGCTACGAGGCGGAGGTCGCGGAGCTGACCTTGATCCAGGCTCGCTCCTTCGCCGCCGCCGGCGCCACCGGCAATGAGCGGGCGCTCGGGGCCGTGCTGGACACGCTGGCGCCGGGGGGGCGCCGCAGAACGCGCTGCTGCTGCCCTCCGACGCGGCGGCCTCGGCGGCGCACGCGGGGGCCGCTGGGCGACCGGCGTGTCGGCGTGCTGGGCGGCTACAGCGAGACTTCGTTCAGCAACGCGGCGGACGCGGCCAATGGCGACAACACCATCGTGCATCTCGGCGCCTATGCCGGGCGCTCGTGGGAAGCTTGGCGGCTGCGGCTCGGCGCCGCCTGTGGCTGGAATTCCATCGAGACCGGCCGGTCGACGGCGATGCCGCAGGCGCAGCGCCTGACCGCCGACTATGACGGCGGCACGGCCCAAGCCTTCGGCGAACTCGCCTACGGGCTCGGGGCCGGGGCCGTCGAGCTCGAGCCCTTTGCTAGGCTTGCCTATGTGAACCTGCGCGCCGACGGCTACGCCGACCAGCCTCTACCGGTTTACGGCCGGCAGCGCCTTGTTCGACATTGCCGGGGTGCCGGTGGCACAGGACGCGCTGGTGCTGGATGCCGGGCTGGATGTGCGGCTCGCCGACCGGCTGACCCTGGATGTGGCCTATGGCGGGCAGTTCGGCGACGGCGCCACCGACCAGTCCCTCAGTGGCAACCTCAGCTGGAAGTTCTGAAACCAGATCTCCCAAAGCACGCGCCGCGGGAAGGCAGCCTTCGAGGGCGACGCGACATCGCTCCCGTCTCGGCGTTACTCGACCGAGGCGAGGCAGGGGTCGAGCATCACGTGATGGGCGTCCACCCGGCTATACCCCCCGCCGAACACGACGCTATCTCCGGGGGCCAGTCCGTTGGTGCCGTAGGTGACGCACATGACCTGCACCGCCGCCGGCTCGCACATCAACAGATAGGCCATCACGCCGTCGGAATGCACGCCGGTCAGTTTTCCCTTCAGGCCGAGCGTGATCCGATCGTCCGTCGCCGGCGCCCGATCCGCCCAGTGAGGCAGGGTCTCGCAGGTCGCGAGCGTCTCGGGATAGGCCTCGCCGGGCCGGAAGGGGCTTGCCGGATCGCAACAGCCCCCTTCCGCGGACAAGGGAAGAGCGGCGGCCGCGAAGAACATGGCCGTCAGCAGCGGGCGAGCCACCATTGCAGAACCTCCTCGTCGACTGCGGGTCTGTGGGCTACCTTCTGCGCGTGGCGATCCGATGGCATCGATCTGTCGTGAAAGCCCCCGAGGCGTCCGGAACCATGGCGGCTTGGGTACTTGCCCGAATTCATGCGCTACCACTTGATACCGTGATACGCGACCACCCCTCGGAGCCGTGCGGGCGCCCGAGGCGGCGAATAGTTCATCGGGGGATGCATGCTGTATTTTCTTGCCTCGTCGATTGGTATCGTTGCCGGCTTGCGGGCGATGACCGCACCGGCAGCGATCGCCTGGGCGGCCCATCTCGGCTGGATCGACCTTTCCGCCTCGCCGCTCGCCTTCATGGGCTATGCGTGGTCACCCTGGATCTTCAGCGCGCTGGCGCTGGTGGAATTCGTCACCGACCAGCTGCCGACGACGCCCAGCCGGACGGTGCCGCCGCAATTCGCTGCGCGGCTGATCAGCGGCGCGCTCTGCGGCGCCTGTCTCGGCGTGGCCGGGGGCAGCCTGGCGGGCGGCGCGGTAGCGGGTGCGATCGGCGCCGTGATCGGCACGCTGGGCGGGCGGTGGGCGCGCGGGCGCCTTGCCGGGGTGTTCGGCCAGGACCGCCCGGCCGCCCTGATCGAGGACGCCGTGGCGATCATCGGCGCCGTCATCATCGTCATGGTGGCGTGATGGCGGATGCGGCGCGCGGTTTCGACGCGATCATCATCGGTGCCGGTCAGGCCGGCCCGTCGCTAGCCGGCCGGCTGACGGCGGCCGGCCAGCGCGTGGCGCTGATCGAACGCCGGCATTTCGGCGGCACCTGCGTCAATACCGGCTGCAAGCCGACCAAGACGCTGGTGGCGAGCGCCTATGCCGCCCGCATGGCGCAGCGGGCGGCGGAATTCGGCGTGGTGCTGAACGGGGCGCCGGCTATCGACATGACGAGGGTCCAGGCCCGCGCGGAAAAGATCATCCAGGACGGACGTGCCGGGATCGAGAGCTGGCTGGACGGCATGGATGGCTGCACCGTGTTTCATGGCCATGCCCGCTTCACCGGTCCGCACGACGTCGAGGTGGCCGGTACGGTGCTTACCGCGCCGCAGATCTTCATCAATGTCGGCGGACGGGCGGCGGTGCCGGACCTGCCCGGCATCGGGGACGTGCCCTATCTCACCAATAGCGACATGGTCGAACTCGCCACCGTGCCGGCGCATCTGGTGGTGATCGGCGGCTCCTATATCGGCCTCGAATTCGCGCAGATGTTCCGCCGCTTCGGTTCGCGCGTGACCGTCGTCGAGAAGAGCGGCCGTTTGGTCGCCCGCGAGGACGAGGACGTTTCGGCCGCCATCCGCGAAATATTGCAGGCGGAGGGCATCGAGGTGCGGACCGGTGCCGAATGCCTGAGCTTCGCACGGCACGCGGACGGCGTGGTGGTGCGGGTCGGCTGCACTGAGGGCGCGCCGGAGATCGTCGGCACGCATGTGCTGCTCGCCCTCGGCCGGCGGCCGAACACCGACGATCTCGGGCTGGAGGCCGCCGGCATCCGGCTCGACGCGCGCGGCTATGTGACGGTCGACGATTTCCTCGAGACCAGCGTGCCCGGTGTCTATGCGCTGGGCGACTGCAACGGGCGGGGAGCGTTCACCCATACCGCGTATAACGACTTCGAGATCGTCGCGGCCAACCTGCTGGATGGCCGGGAATGGAAGGTGAGCGAGCGGCTCCCCGGTTATGCGCTCTATACCGACCCTCCGTTGGGACGTGTCGGCATGACGGAGGCGCAGGCCCGCCAGACCGGCCGACCGCTGCTGATCGGCACCCGGCCGATGAGCAAAGTGGGCCGTGCGGTCGAGAAAGCCGAGACGCAGGGCTTCATGAAGGTGGTCGTCGACGCCCAGACGCAGCGGATCCTCGGAGCCGCGATTCTCGGTACCGGCGGTGACGAAGCCATTCACGGACTGCTCGACGTCATGAAGGCCGACGTTCCCTACACGGTCTTCCAGCGCGCGGTACCGATCCATCCCACGGTGTCGGAACTGATCCCGACGCTGCTGGCGGAGATGAAGCCGGCCATGTAGGCCGCAAAATGCGCGATGCCGGCCTGCCGCCGAGCGGGCGTGACGATCACGCGGGTTATTCCTGGGGCGGCATGGAAGCGCTCTCCGCACGACAGCCGTCGACATGCGGGTGCGTCGAGCGCTCGATCGCGGTCATTCGAGGGGGGCAGGGCTCCACCCCCGCTCTGTGATCGGGAGCGGCGTCGCCGCGGTCGAGGGTAGGGGGGATCGCGGTGATCCGTTCCTCTCGCGCTCGGCCCGGCAAGCCACCGACGGGCATCGGGGCGACCGCAGATAGGCAGGCGCTTCCTTACAGGGTGGTTCCTTGCAGGGCGCCTCGCGACGACGCGGCCGCCCTGCATCGTGCGACGTGAATATTCGGATCGACAAGGCGGCACGACGGCTGGCCGTCGTGCCGATGAAGGATCACAGCGGGCCGAGAAAGTCCGATTTTCCAACCGGTACGCCGGCCTGGCGCAGGATGTCGTACCCCGTCGTGACGTGAAAGAAGAAGTTGGGCAGCGCAAAAGTGAGGAGATAGCCGCGGCCATCGAGCGTGACCTCGCCCTGACGGCGCTTCAGCACGATCTGGCGCTGCTCGCTGCCGTCGAATGCCGACGCGTCGACGCCCTTCAGATAGCTCACGGTCTTGGCGATCCGCGCCTGCAGGTCGGCGAAGCTGGCTTCATTGTCGTCGAAGCCCGGGCTCTCGGTCGCGGTGAGACGCGCGGCGCAGAACTTCGCCGTATCGCTCGCCCGCTGAACCTGTCCGGCCAGCGACAGCATGTCCGGCGCGAGGCGCGCTTCCACCAATGTGCGGGGATCGACGCCCTTCACCTGGGCGAATGTCTCTCCCTTGTCGAGGATCGCCGAGAAATTGTCGAAAGCCCGCAGAAAGACAGGGATCGACGCGTCATAGATCGAAACGGACATGCACATCTCCAGCGAGCGAGCGTGTTTCAAGGATAGCCGTCTTGGCCGCTCTCATATGGGCTGACGATGGCGTCGCGCCAACCTTCGGCGGATGCCTCCGCCGCTCTTCGGGGCCGATCGTCATCCGGCGAGGACGAAAGACCCGCGCCGGCGTTAGTGGGATGACGGCCATGTCCACAGGAGCAGGAGCGATCATGTCCAAGGTCTGGTTCGTGACCGGCAGCACGCGGGGATTGGGACGGGCCATCGTCGAGGCCGCCTTGCAGGCCGGCCATCGCGTCGTCGCCACCGCCCGCAACCCCGAAGGGCTGGCCGATCTCGCCGATACCCATGGGAACGCCATTCTGGCTGTTCCGCTCGACGTCACCGACGCCGAGGCGGCCGAGGCCGCGGTGGCGTCGGCCCTGAAGGCCTTCGGTCGAATCGACGTCGTGGTGAACAATGCCGGCTACGGCAATATCGGATCTGTCGAGGACACCGACCTAGCCGATTTTCGTCGGGAGATCGAAACCAACCTGTTCGGCACCATCATCGTCACCAAGGCGGTCATACCGGTCCTTCGTGCTCAAGGCTCCGGCCACATCATCCAGCTCTCCTCGGTGGGAGGGCGGATCGGCGCCCCCGGACGTGCGGGCTACTCGGCGGCGAAATGGGGCGTGGAGGGGTTCTCGGAGGTCCTGGCGCGCGAAATGGCGCTGGTTGGTGTCGCCGTCACCGTTCTGGAACCCGGCGGTTTCCGCACCGATTTCGCAGGGGCATCCACCACGATCCGGGAAGGGCGGCCCGAATATGATGCGGTGGTAGGCGCCGCGGCCCGCATGCAGCGCGATTTCGACGGCCGCCAACCGGGCGATCCCGTGCGCGCGGCCAGCGTCGTCGTGCAGATCGCCGCCATGGAGAAGCCGCCGCTGCGACTGGCGCTCGGCAGCGATGCCTTCCGGGCGCTTGTCGAGGCGGATCGTGGGCGACTGGAGGAATTGCAGCGCTGGCAGGAGCTCAGCGTGTCCACCGACTTCGCCTCGGCTTGAGCCGCGGTGGCGCCGATGGCGCGATTGCCGGTCTGAACACGCCCGGCTTCGCGCGCCAATCCGGCTTTGTGATCGATGTCGCCGCAGCCCGGTGTGGGACTGGCGGGCCTGCCGGGCTATCCAGGCATGTCCAACCGCTCGCGTTCGCACGTCAGGATGCAGCCATGAGCTTCTTCAGCCTCTCGCCGCTTGCTACCGTGTCCGCCATGTATGTGCTCGGCGCCGCCGGGATCGCCATCGTCGCGTTCGACGCGGCCAAGGGTAAGCGGAAGAAGTAGCGCCGGCCAGTTGCCGGTCAGTTGCAACCAGCCTCGGTCCTTACAGGAACGTCTCGGGGATCGGCTGCCACTCGCCCGCCGTCGCGGCGAATTGTGGAATATGTCCGAGGCTGCGGATCAGCGCGGCGTCCTCGCCGAGCACTTCCTGCCAGGCGCGTGCCTCGGTAAGGATCACGCCCACGCCGACCACCTGCCCCCCGGCGCGACGCACGAGGTCGATCGAGCCCTTCAGGCTGGAGCCCGACGCCACGACGTCGTCGACCACCACCACCCGGCGGCCGGCCAGCAGCGGGATCATGCGGCGGTCCAGAAGCAGCTTCTGCTCGCCCTTGGAGGTGATGGAGGAGATCGTCTGCACCAGCGCGTCGCCGAGATGCACCTTGGGCGACTTCTGCAGGATCACATACTGGTCGAGGCCGAGCGCGCGGCTGACCTCGATGGCGATGGGAATGCCGAGCGTGGCGGCGCCGACCACCACATCCGGCTTCAGCGGGCGCAGCCGGTCGGCAAGGCGGGTGCCGACAAAGGTGCCGAACGTCACCCCGAGATCGATGACCATCATCAGCGAGATGGCGAAATCCGGCCCCAGCGGCACGATCGGCAGCTCGACGTCGAGGCCGTCGACATCGACATGCCAGCTCTGGGCGGCGATCGGCGGGCCGCCGATCGGGGTGGCAGCAATCGGCGAGGTCGCGTCTGCGGTCATGGTGTCATCCGTGTCGCGTCATCCGGGTCGTCCTGCGCGGCTGGAGCCTTTCCGGTGAACTCGGGCTCACCGGAAAGACTCCAGGGTCTTGTTCGGACGCGTTTTCTTCACGCGAACCGGATTCCACTTCGCTCGAAAACGCTCTAGTTGCTGCCATAGCGCGCGGCGATGTCGCGCGACAGCCGGGCGCCGGCCTCGAGATAACGCTGCGCCGCCAGCTCGGCGGAGGGCGTGCAACTGCGATAGCCCTGCCGGTAGCTTTCATAGCCGCGGTTGAAGGCGGCGATCAGCAGGCCGCGCCGCTCGTCGGAGGGCTGCTCGGTGTCGATGATCCCCTGCATCTCGTCGCGCCAGCGTCCGGCATCCGGGGCGCCGCAGAGCGGGCGGATGTAGTGCAGCGCGCCCAGTATCTCCGCCAGCTGCAGCATGTCGGCTTCATAGGGCGGGGCCGAACCCTGATTGGGGGCGGCTGCGGTCTGCGCGCCGGCCGATGCCGACAGGGCCAGCGCGAGGCAGATGAAAGCCGCGCCAATCCCGAGGCGCCGGCGGACCGGTCGTGCGGTGGCAGGATGTTCCGGGCAGCGTGTCATCCCGCCTGTGGTGGGCCGGAGCGGCGGCGGCGTCAAGAGCCGGCGACCAGCGCGTGCGCCGCCATGACGATGCCGGCGAGGCCGTCAGTGGCGTCGGCGGGCAGTTGGCGCGGGTCGAACCAGCCGACCTCCGCCGCCTCGGGGCCGGTCGACGGTTCGCCGTCGAGCCATAGCCCGGCATGGCTGATCACCACGAAATGCGTGCTGACCTCGCCGGCCCCGTCGCGGCGGATGATGTCGAGCGCGCCGGCGACGCCCAGCACGCGGCAGGCGACGCCGACCTCCTCCATGACCTCGCGGGCCGCGCCTTCCGCCAGCGTCTCGCCCGGCTCCAGCCGCCCGCCGGGCAGCGACCACAATCCGCGCAAGGGGGCGGCCCCGCGCCGGGCGAGCAGCACCTGCCCGTTCCGAAACACGGCGGTGGATACCGCCAGGACCGGGCGGATCGGCGACTGCGACATCGGCAAGCTCTCCACGATTCGCCGCCATCCTAGGGGCGGCGGGACGGTGCGCCAATGACCGGCGGGTCCTGTTTCCGGATATCGTCGCCGACCGCGTGATAGGCTTCTCGAATCGTCAGGTTCGATGTGAAGTCCATCGCCAAGATCGGGCCGCAATCCGGGCCGAGCTTGGCAGCATCCGGATGGGGTAACATCCCGGTGGGCAGGGAGGTCGTCGATGCGTGCATTTGCCGGAAGCCATGGCGCCCTGCGCCGGTTCGCTGCGCCCGCGCTGCTGGTGGCGGCCGGGCTTGTCGCGGCCTCGTCGCCCGGCGTCGCGGGAAGCACGAAACAGCCGGCGGCTCAGGCTCAGACGTCCCCGTCTCCTGCGTCGCAATCCGCGGCGGAGGATCGTCCGGACCCGGTCTGCGCGAGCTTCGGCAAGGGGTTCACCCGCATCGCCGGCACCTCGACATGCGTGAAGATCAGCGGCAACGTCCAGGTCGACGGCTATCAGCAATCGATGTCGGCCGGCTCGGCGCTGGCGCCGGCGCTCAGCAGCAAATAGGTCGCGCTGGAAATCGCCGTCCTAGTGGCCGAAGGCCGCGAAGTAGCGTGCCGCGATGTCCTTGTAGACGCGGGTGAGCGCACGGATCTCGTCGACCGGTGTCGCCTCGTCCACCGCATGCATCGAGGTGCCGACCAGCCCGAACTCGACCACCGGGCAATAATCCTTGATGAAGCGGGCATCCGAGGTGCCGCCGGTGGTGGAGAGTTCCGGCGTCTGGCCGGTGGTCTCGCGGATCGCCGCCGTCACCAGGTCGACGAAGTCGCCGGGCGCGGTGAGGAAGCTGTCGGAGGAGCGCTCCTCGAACGCCACCGAGAACCGCACCGCGTTGCCGGCGGCGGCGGTGAGCCGGCGCTCGATCTCCGCCTTCAGCGTGCCGGGCATCCACAAATCGTTGAAGCGAATGTTGAAGCGGGCTTTCGCCTCGGCCGGTATGACGTTGAAGGCCGGGTTGCCGACATCCACCGAGACGACTTCGAGGTTCGAGGCCTGGAAATGCGCGTTGCCACGGTCCAGCGGCTCGGCGGTGAGCGCGCCGATCAGCTTCGCGATGCCGGGGATCGGATTCTCGGCGAGATGGGGGTAGCCGACATGGCCCTGCTTGCCGTGCACAATGAGGGTGCCGGAGAGCGAGCCGCGCCGGCCGATCTTCACCATGTCGCCGAGCACGGCGCGCGAGGAGGGCTCGCCGAGCACGCAATGGTCGAGCCGCTCGTCGCGGTCGGCGAGCCAGCGCAGCAGTTTCTCGGTGCCGTTGATCGCCGGGCCTTCCTCGTCGCCGGTCAGCAGCAGCGAGATCGAGCCGGGCAGCCGGTCGCCATGCTCCGCCGCCAGATCGAGCGCGGCAGCGACGAAGGCGGCGACGCCGCCCTTCATGTCCACCGCGCCGCGCCCATAGAGCAGGCCGCCATGGATCGCCGCCTCGAAGGGCGGGAAGCGCCAATGCGCGGGATCGCCGGGCGGCACCACGTCGGTATGCCCCGCGAAGCAGAGATTGGGGCCCCGCGTGCCGAAGCGGGCATAGAGGTTCTCGATGTCCGGCGTGTCCGGCCCGGTGAGCGTCACCCGGTGCACGCGGAAGCCGGCGGCGCCGAGCCGCTTCTCCAGACAGGCGAGGGCGCCGCCCTCTTCGGGCGTCACCGAGGGGCAGCGGATGAGCGCGCGGGCGATCTCGACGGGATCGGCGGCGGAGGGGGCCTCAAGCGCGCTCATCGCGGTCAGTCCCTGAGCAGGTCGTTGATCGAGGTCTTGGAACGGGTCTGCTCGTCCACCCGCTTGACGATCACCGCACAATAGAGCGACGGGCCGGGCGCGCCATTGGGGAGCGGCTTGCCGGGCAGCGAGCCGGGCACCACCACCGAATAGGCCGGCACCTCGCCGACGAACACCTCGCCGGTGGCGCGGTCGACGATCTTGGTGGTCGCCGAGATGAACACGCCCATGGACAGCACCGAGCCCTTGCGCACGATCACGCCCTCGACGACCTCGGAGCGGGCGCCGATGAAGCAGTCGTCCTCGATGATCACCGGACCGGCCTGCAGCGGCTCCAGCACGCCGCCGATGCCGACGCCGCCGGAGAGGTGCACATGCTTGCCGATCTGGGCGCAGGAGCCCACCGTCGCCCAGGTGTCGACCATCGAGCCCTCGCCGACCGAGGCGCCGAGATTGACGAAGGACGGCATCAGCACCACGTTCGGCGCGATATAGGCCGAGCGGCGCACGATGCAGCCGGGCACGGCGCGGAAGCCGGCGGCGCGGTATTCCGCCTCGCCCCAGCCGTCGAACTTCGAGGGCACCTTGTCCCACCAGCTGGCGCCGCCGGGAGCGCCGGAGATCGGCGCCATGTCGTTGAGGCGGAAGGACAGCAGCACCGCCTTCTTGAGCCACTGGTTGACGCTCCAGTTGCCGTCGGCGCCCTGCTCGGCGACGCGCGCCTTGCCGGCATCGAGCAGGCCGAGCGCTTCGTTCACGGCGTCGCGAACCGGACCCTTGGCGTCGAAGCCGATCTCCGCGCGCTTCTCGAAGGCGTCCTCGATGATGGTCTTCAGTTCGCTCGACATGCTCTGTTACTCCGCTAGATGGCGGGGGACTTGTTGCGGCGCGGACGGCCGGGTGTCAACGGGGCCGTGTCAACGGAAGGCGCGTCACCGCCCGCCGCGCCCGATCACGCCGTGAACCGCGCGCAGGAAGGCGGGCAGGTCGTCGGTGACGTGCTGAATGTGCTGGCCGTCGCGCCCGTCATGCTCCCAGGCCTCGCGGTCGGCGGGGCTGACGGCGAGGCCGGGCGGCACCACCAGCACGGTGCGCATGCCGAGCGCATGCGGCACTTCGAGATTGCGGGCGAGATCCTCGAACATCGCGGCGCGGGTGGGCTCGACGCCGTAGAGGCCGAGGAAATGGCGATAGGCCGTCTCCTGCGGCTTGGGATGGAACTCCGACGCGACGATATCGTGCACGTCGGCGAAATGGTCGGAGATGCCCAGCTTGTCGAGGATCGCGGCGGCATGGGCGCGCGAGCCGTTGGTGTAGACGAGCTTGCGGCCGGGCAGCACGCCGAGCGCCGCGCCCAGTTCCGGCGCCGGCGAGAGCTCGGACAGGTCGATATTGTGCGCATTGGCCAGGAACGGGTCCGGGTCCATGCCGTGCTCGATCATCAGCCCGCGCAGCGAGGTGCCGTATTTGCGGTAATAGCCCTTCTGCAGCGCGAAGGCGTCGTCGAGCGACAGGCCGAGATAGTCGGCGATGTAGCTGCGCATGCGCATGTCGATCTGCCGCCACAGGTCGAGCCCGGGCGGATAGAGCGTGTTGTCGAGGTCGAACACCCAGGTGTCGACGTCGGCGAAGCGGGCGGGGGCGGTGTCGATGGCGTGCGGCATGACGCCATCCATAGCGAAGAGCCGGGCCGCAGGCGAGGCGCGATTTCGCGCCCCGCACCGGCTTTCGGGATCAGCGGCGGATCAGCGTGCCGGCGCCGTGGTCGGTCAGCAGTTCGAGCAGCACGGCGTGCGACACCTTGCCATCGAGGATCACCACTCCCTCGACGCCCTGCTCCAGCGCGTAGATGCAGGTCTCGACCTTGGGGATCATGCCGCCGGAGATGGTGCCGTCGGCGATCAGCGCCCGCGCCTGGCTGATGGTGAGCTCCTTGATGAGCTCCTTGTTGCGGTCGAGCACGCCCGGCACGTCGGTGAGCAGCAGCAGGCGCTTGGCGCCGAGCGCGCCGGCGATGGCGCCGGCGAAGGTGTCGGCGTTGACGTTGAAGGTGCCGCCCTCCTCGCCGGTGGCGACCGGGGCCAACACCGGGATCAGCTCGCGGCCGAGGATCTGGTCGAGCACGGTGGTGTCGACGCTCGACGGTTCGCCGACGAAGCCGAGGTCGATCACCTGCTCGATGTTGGAATCCGGATCGAGGACGCTGCGGGTGACCTTGGAGGCGATCACCATGTTGCCGTCCTTGCCGGACAGGCCGAGCGCCTTGCCGCCGGCTTCGTTGATGAAGCCCACCAGCGACTTGTTGATCGAGCCGGCCAGCACCATCTCGACGATCTCGACGGTGGCCTTGTCGGTGATGCGCAGCCCGGCGGCGAATTCCGACTTGATGCCGAGCTTGGCCAGCATGGCGCCGATCTGCGGCCCGCCGCCATGCACCACCACCGGGTTCACGCCGGACTGCTCGAGCAGCACGATGTCCTGCGCGAAATCGCGCGCCACCTGCTCGTCGCCCATGGCGTGGCCGCCATACTTCACCACGATGATGGCGTCGTCATAGCGCTGCATATGCGGCAGCGCCTGCACGAGAACACGGGCCTTGGCGTGGTCGTCGAGCGGGCTGGTATCGGCGGCAGTGGTTTCGGACATCGGAGCGGCATCTCTCGGCGGGGGATCGGCAGCCGGCCCTTCTAGCCGATTTTCATGACGCTTCTCAATCGCCGCTTCGCGATCGGTTTGCCCGGCCGCTGGCGGCCGATCCCCCGGCCCGGGGGATCGGTCGAACGGGAGGAGGCGTTCAGCGGCCGTCCTTGCGGGTGAAGCGGTCGAAGATGTCGTTCAGGGGCTGCATCGAGGGATCCTGCGCCTGTCCGCCGTCCGGGGCGGTACGGGTGCCGCCGCCGCCGAACAGGCCGCCCAATATGCTGCCGAGGAGGTCGCCGGTCGGATCGCCGCCCGCCGGGGCGCCGCTTTCGCGCTGTTGCGGGGCATCACCCGCATCCGGCTGGGCACCGGCGCCTGGCTGGCCGCCGCGCAGCAGGCCGCCGAGCAGATCGTCGAGCGGATTGCCGGTGGAGGTCGGGCTACGCGGGTCGGTCGGCGTCGCCCCTCCGGACGGAGAGCCGCCGAGGCCGCCCTTCGCCAGGCCTTCCAGCAGGTCCTGCAGCGGGTTGCCGGAGGGCGCCGCCGAACCGGAACGACCCGCCGCGGTGCCGCCCCCCAGCATGCCGCCGAGGAGGTCGCCCAGCCCGCCACCAAGTCCCCCGCCGCCGAGGCCCCCACCGAGTCCGCCACCCGTCGAGGCGCCGGTGGAGGAGCCCTCCGGCGGCCGGCCACCCAACAGGCCGCCCAGCAGGTCGCCGAGGCCGCCGCCGCTCCCGCTCCCGCTCCCGCTGCCGCCCTTCATCAGCCCGCCGAGCACCAGCGCGGCGATCGCCGGCAGCATCTGCTGCAGCAGCGAGGGGCTGAGTCCGGTCTCGGAGGAGGCATGGGCGGCGACCGCGCGGCTGACATCGGGCGAGCCGAACATGGCGGCGAGCGCGTCGGTGCCCTGCGCCTTCAGCTCCGGGGCCGGCGTCGCCTCCGAGTCGTCGAAGGCCTGGGAATAGGGATTGCGGGCCATGGTGCCGAGGAGGCCGGCGAGGCCTTCCGGGGTGCGGGTGCTGCGGTCGAGGCCGACCGAGAAGGCCGGCAGCAACGCATCCACCGCCTGCTGCGCCTGCTCCGGCGAAATGCCGTAGCTGCGCGCCAGATTGTCGATCACCTGGCCCTGCTGCGCCTGGGCCAGAAGATCCTGCAATTGGTTCATGGCATCCTCCCAAAACACCGTCTTGATGCGGGTATTCACCGGGTCTTTCACGGCAACCATACGACAATCGGCCGGGCCGGCCTATGCACGGCGGAGCGACGGCAATTCCCCATCGCCGGCGACCGCCATCGCGGCATCGCGCATTCGCCGTATTGCGCATTCGCTCTGAGCGGGCGCTATCGTCCGCCGCCGTCTCCGTGCGATAAGCCGCCCCATGCAGAGCTCCCCCGCTTCCCCGGCACGTTTCGTCACCGGCTCGACCATGACCCATGTCGCGGTGATGACGGCGGCCGGCTCGGTCGGGCTGGTGGCGGTGTTCGTCGTCGACCTGCTCAACCTGTTCTACATCTCGCTGCTCGGCGAGGAGGAGCTTGCCGCCGCCATCGGCTATGCCGGCACGGTGATGTTCTTCGTCACCTCGGTGTCGATCGGGGTGATGATCGCCGTCTCGGCGCTGATCTCCCGCGCCATCGGCGCCGGGCGGCGCGAGGAAGTGGCGCGCATCTCCACCTCCGGCTTCCTCTACATGACGCTGGCCAGCCTGATCACCGCCGGGGCGATGATGCCGCTGCTCAGCCCGCTGCTCTCCGCCCTCGGCGCGAACGGGCGCACGCTGGAGATCGCCCGCGACTTCCTCATGGTTGTGCTGCCGTCGACGCCGCTGCTCGGTATCGGCATGGCGGCGTCCGGCACGCTGCGCGGCCTCGGCGATGCCCGGCGCTCCATGCTGGTGACGCTGATCGGCGGCCTGGTGACGGCGGCCCTCGATCCGCTGCTGATCCTGGCGCTCGACTGGCGCGTCGAGGGCGCGGCGGCGGTGTCGGTGATCTCCCGCGCGGCGATGGCGGCCTACGGGCTCCATGCGGTGGTGCGCATCCACGGCTGTGGCAGCCCGCTGCGCTGGCGCGACTTCCGGCGCGATGTCGGCCCGCTCTCCGGCATCGCCGTGCCGGCCATCCTCACCAATCTCGCCACCCCGGTCGGCAATGCCTATGTCACCTATGCGCTGGCCGCCCATGGCGACGCGGCAGTGGCCGCCTTCGCGGTGGTGGGGCGGCTGATCCCGGTCGCGTTCGGGCCGCTCTTCGCGCTGACCGGCGCCATCGGCCCGGTGATCGGCCAGAATGTCGGCGCCGGGCGCTATGATCGGGTACGGCGGGCCATCCTCGACAGCCTCGTGCTGATTCTCGCCTATGTGCTCGGCGTCTGGGTGCTGATGGCGCTGGGGCGCCACGCCCTCGCCGGGGCGTTCGGCCTGTCGGCGGAGGGCGAGGGGCTGGTGGTGTTCTACTGCCTGTGGCTCGCCGGCAGCTTCCTGTTCCTCGGCATGCTGTTCGTCGCCAATGCCGCCTTCAACAATCTCGGCGCGCCGCTACGCTCCACCGTGTTCAACTGGAGCCGGGCGACGCTGGGCGTCATTCCCTTCGTCATGGTGGGCGGACATTATTGGGGCGCGCAGGGCGTGCTCGCCGGCCAGGCGCTGGGCTCGGTCGCCTTCGGCGTGGCGGCGCTGATCAGCGCGCTGGCGCTGGTCCGTCGTCTCGCCTCTGGGATGAGCCGGCCGGAGCCGGCCGAGGCGCCGCTGGCGGGACCGGAACTGCCGCCCTTCGCGCGCGGCGAGGGGGCGGCAGCCCTCGAACCCTGAGCGCGGCGGCTTCCGGCGCCCTCAGATCAGGCGCAGCAGCCCCAGCAGGCCGCCGCCGAACAGCATCCATAGCGGGCTGACACGGGTGAACAGCAGCACCAGCGTGGTGAGCACGATGTAGAGCGCAGTGGGCAGCGAGCGCGCCGCTCCTTGCGCGAGCAGGAAGCCGGAAGCCGCGATCAGCCCGATGGTGAGCGGCACCAGCCCGCCCTGGATGGCGCGGCGCCATTTGGCGTAGCGGAAGCGGTGCCAGATGCCGCCGACCACATAGGCGAGCACGCAGGTCGGCCCGCACATCGCCAGCGTGGCGACCAGCGCCCCGGCTGGGCCGGCGACATGCCAGCCGATCAGCGTCACCACCAGCACGTTCGGCCCCGGCACCGCCTGGGCGATGGCGTAGGTCTGGGCAAACTGCTCGTTGGTCATCCAGCCGGCGATGTCGACCACCTGCCGGTGCATTTCCGGCAGCACCGCATTGGCGCCGCCGACCGCCAGCAGCGAGATGAGCAGGAAATGCGTGGCGAGTTGGCCGAGGACGCTGTCGTCGTTCATCGCAGCGACCACCAGGCGAGCGCGACCGATACCGGGGCGAGGCCGAGCATCACCCAGAGCAGCGGCAGGCCGAGCACGGCGATGCCGATGAAGGCGGCGGCCACGACGCCGAGCCCCTGCACGCTGGGGCGCCGCCACAGCCGCTCGCCCATGCGCCCGGCCATGGCGATGACCAGCCCGGCGGCGCCGGCGGCGAGGCCGGAGAGGAGATCGGCCACCGCCGGCTCGCCGCTGTAGCGGGCGAATATCGTGCCGGCGATGATGACGAACACCGCCGGCGCCAGAGTGAGGCCGCAGAAGGCGGCGATGGCGCCCGGCACGCCGCGGAAGCGTGAGCCGAGAACGATGGACAAATTGATGATGTTCGGTCCGGGCAGGAACTGGGCGAGGCCGACCAGCTCGGTGAACTCGTCGGAATCCACCCATTTGTAGCGCTCGACCACCGCGCGCCGGGCGATGGGTAGCACGCCGCCGAATGCCACCACCGCCACCGAGAGGAAGCCGACGAACAGCTCGCGCAGGCTCGGCACGGGGCGTTCGGCTTCGGGGGCGGCAGGAGCGGTTTCGGGCGACATGGCCGGCGGAGCGGTGAGCGGGGAAGATGCCCGCTTATAGACGAGTCGATCCGGTCGGTAAGCCGCTTTTGCGTGGAGGGCTTTTCATTCTCCGATGAGAACGTATAGGGTACAGCCATGCATGGCACCCTCACCGATCTTGTCCTGCCGCCGGACGGCCGCCAGTCTGAGGCGGCGCTTGCCATTCGTCGCGGCGCGCTGCGCTATGTGGCGGCGTGCGGCCTCGTCGGCGTGCCGGAATTCGTGCTCGCCACCGGCCGGCGTGCTGACATCGCCGCCGTGTGCGCCAAGGGCGAGGTCTGGGTGATCGAGGTGAAATCCTCGGTCGCCGATTTCCGCGCCGACCACAAGTGGTTCGAATATCGTGACTTTTGCGACCGGCTGTTCTTCGCCGTCGCCCCGGATTTCCCACGCGAGCTGCTGCCGGAGGGCACTGGCATCCTGGTCGCTGACGGCTTCGGCGCCGCGCTGATCCGCGAGGCGCCGCGCCACCCGCTCGCCGCGCCGCAGCGCAAGGCGCTCACCCTGCGGCTCGCGCGCTGCGCCGCCGGGCGGCTGATGAACCTGATGGATCCCGACGCGATGCGCGGCATCGAGCTGTAAGGCGGGGAAAACCCCGGTGAATACTTGAAGTCGGCGCCGGCCCCCTGCAAGCCTTCGAGCATGGATGCGACCCAGACCCCCAGCCTAAAGCCGGCCGGCGACGCCGAGCGCGTCACCCCGATGATGGCGCAGTACATCGAGATAAAAACCGCCAATCCGGACAGTCTGCTGTTCTACCGGATGGGCGATTTTTATGAATTGTTCTTCGCCGATGCCGAGATCGCCTCGCGGACGTTGGGCATCGTGCTGACCAAGCGCGGCAAGCACCAGGGCGACGACATTCCGATGTGCGGCGTGCCGGTGGAGCGCGCCGAGGAATATCTGCACAAGCTGATCGCCGCCGGCCATCGCGTCGCGGTGTGCGAGCAGATCGAGGATCCCGCCGAGGCGAAGAAGCGCGGGCCGAAAAGCGTTGTAAAACGGGACGTTACCCGTCTTGTTACCCCCGGCACCCTCACCGAGGACGCGCTGCTCGACGCGCGGCGCGAGAACGTGCTGGCGAGCCTCGCCCGCCAGCGCGGCGGCGAGGCGGCGGGCGAGGACGGCCAACGGGACGGCTATGTCTACGCGCTCGCCTTCGCCGACATCTCCACCGGTTCCTTCCGGGTGATCGAGACCCATTCCGGGCGCCTCGCCGCCGACCTCGCGCGCGTCGAGCCGGCCGAGCTGCTGGTGGCTGATCAGGTGTATGATGAGGCCGATTTCCGCGAGATCTGGCGCACCCTGCCCGCCGTGACGCCGCTGCCGAAGGAGAGCTTCGACGGCGCCACCGCCGAGCGGCGGCTCGCCGGCTTCTTCGGCGTCGCCACCCTCGACGCCTTCGGTGCCTTCTCCCGCGTCGAGCTCACCGCCGCCAGCGCCGTCGTCGCCTATATCGAGCGCACCCAACTCGGCCAGCGCCCGCCGCTCGCCGCCCCCCAGCGCGAGGCGGCCGCCGACATCATGGTGATCGACCCGGCGACGCGGGCCAATCTCGAAATCCTGCGCACCACCACCGGCGACCGCGCCGGCTCGCTCAACGCGGCCGTCGACCGCACCGTGACCTCCGCCGGGGCGCGGCTGCTCGCCCGTCGCCTCGCCGAGCCGCTGACCGACCCTTCGAGGATCGCCGCCCGGCTCGACGCGGTGGAGGCGCTGGTCGAGGATTCCGCGCTGCGGGTCGCGTTGCAGCAGCGCCTCGCCGGGGCGCCGGACCTCGCCCGCGCGCTCGCCCGCATCGTGCTCGGCCGCTCCGGGCCGCGCGACCTCGCCGCCATCGGGCGGGGGCTGGCGGAAGGCGCCGCCATCGCCGGACTGTTGCGGGCCGGTGATCCGGCGGCGGAACTCGTGCAGAACGCCGCGCTGCTCGGCGCTGTCGATCCGGCGCTGCCGGCGCTGCTCGCGCAGGCGCTGGCCGACGAATTGCCGCCCTATCGCCGCGACGGCGGCTTCACACGCGCTGGCTTCGACGCCGATCTCGACGCCGCCCGCGCCCTGCGCGACGAGAGCCGGCGGGTGGTGGCGGCGCTGGAGCGGCGCTATGCCGAGGAAACCGGCGTCAAGTCGCTGAAGATCCGGCACAATGCGGTACTCGGCTATTATGTCGAGGTCTCCCAGCAGAACGCCGACAAGCTGCGTGAGCCGCCCTTCGGCGCCGTGTTCGTGCACCGCCAGACCATGGCGGGGGCGATGCGCTTCACCTCCACCGAGCTCGGCGAGCTGGAGGCGAAGATCGCCAGCGCCGGCGAGCGGGCGCTGGCGCTGGAACAGGCGATCTTCGAGCGGCTGGCGAGCGCGGTGATGGCAGAGGCCGAGGCGATCCGCGCCGCCGCCGGGGCGCTCGCCGTGATCGACGTCACCGCCGGCCTCGCGCGCCTCGCGGTGGAGGAGAGCTATGTGCGGCCCGAGGTGGATGGCGGGCTCGATTTCCGGCTGGAAGGCGCCCGCCATCCGGTGGTGGAGCAGGCGCTGCGGCGGGATCACGCATCTTCCGGTGGGCCGTTCGTCGCCAATGATTGCGAATTGTCGCCGCCGGGCGAGGCGCATTCCGGCCGCATCTGGCTGGTGACCGGCCCCAACATGGCCGGTAAGTCCACCTTCCTGCGGCAGAACGCGCTGATCGCCATCCTCGCCCAGGCCGGCAGCTTCGTGCCCGCGCGGGCGGCGCATATCGGCGCCGTCGACCGGCTGTTCTCGCGCGTCGGCGCGGCGGATGACCTCGCGCGCGGCCGCTCGACCTTCATGGTCGAGATGGTGGAGACCGCCGCCATCCTCAACCAGGCGAGCGAGCGCTCCCTCGTCATCCTCGACGAGATCGGGCGGGGCACCGCCACCTTCGACGGCCTGTCCATCGCCTGGGCGAGCCTCGAGCACCTGCATGAGGCCAATCGCTGCCGGGGGCTGTTCGCCACCCATTTCCACGAGCTGACCGCGCTGTCGCAGCGCCTCGCCCGCCTCGTCAACGCGACGGTGAAGGTGAAGGAGTGGGAGGGCGAGGTGATCTTCCTGCACGAGGTGGTGCCGGGGGCGGCGGACCGTTCCTATGGCATCCAGGTGGCGCGGCTCGCCGGGCTGCCGGCGAGCGTGGTGGCGCGGGCCAAGGCGGTGCTGACCGAGCTGGAGAATGCCGACCGTGCCGCGCCGGCGCAGCGCATCCTCGACGATTTGCCGCTGTTCGCCGCGATCAACCGGGCGCCTGCGCCCGCCGCCCCGGCGGCGAAGGCGGACCCGGTGGCGGAGGCGGTGAAGACGGCGCTGGCCGGCATCGATCCGGACGAGATGACGCCGCGCGAGGCGCTCGACGCGCTGTACCGGCTGAAGGCGGCCGCGCGGGGTTAGGGGCGAGGTATCGGGGCCGGGGCCTGAGCCGGGGCCATGAAGAGGCCGGTCCTCGGGGGGGGGGGCGTCGCCGCTCCACCCTCGTCGGGAGGCGATGGTCGTGATGTCGGCATGCCGGCCGGGCGATGCGAGGTGCGGGCGGCTTCGACCGCTTCCGGCCGCGTGCACGGCGGAGCGAACCCCGATGGCCGGCGGGTGCCCCCTCGGTTTTGTGCATGGGGCGCTCCGTGGCGCAGGCCGGTTGCCTTGACCGTGATTCCCGGCCAGTGCGGCGCGACGACGCTGGCACCCGAGCCGCTCGACGGTGCCCTCTCTCGCGCCGGCGTACGATCAAACCCGTGAGTGCGCTGGGCCCGGACCCGTTCTGCCGGCCCGGGAACCCGAGCGGCGATCCTCGACGCCGGCCGTCACAAGCCCCTGGCATTGCCTCGAGCCGGCGCCCGGCATGCGCGGGACGTTCATCCCGTGTACCTGTGGGCGTTTGCAGATTTCCGGCGGGTTGCCACCGATGCAACGAGCGGGTTGTCGCCGCGCGCGCCTGTCAGTTGCCGCGCCCGAATCCATGCCCCGCCCGCGCCGCGGCGCACCTGCCGCGAGCGCGATTCCGCTTGACGGCGGCCGCGCCGGAGGCGAAGCGGGCGCGTGCAGGACGGCCCGCCCCGACGCGGTGGGCGTTCGTCGGGAGGCTGGCGTGATCATTTCCTTCGGCTCGCTCAACGCCGATCTCATCTTCGACCTGCCACGCGCGCCGGGACCGGGCGAGACCCTGCTGGCGCGCGACTTCATTCTGCAGCCCGGCGGCAAGGGCGCCAATCAGGCGGTGGCGGCGGGCCGCGCCGGCGGCCCGGTCGCCATGATCGGCGCGGTCGGCCAGGACGGGCTCGCCGATCTCGCACTGTCCGGCATGGCCGGGGCGGGGGTGGACATTGCCGGCGTCGCGCGGGTGCCGGCGCCGACCGGTTGCGCCTCGATCGTCGTCGATGACGAAGGCGGCAACCGCATCGTCGTCGCCCCCGGCGCCAATGCGCAGGCGCGGGCCTCGCAGATCGAGCCGGCGCTGCTGCGCCCCGGCACGCTTCTGCTGCTGCAGATGGAGATTCCGCCGCGCGAGGTGGCGACTGCCGTGGCGCAGGCGCGGGCGGGCGGGGCCTTCCCGATCCTCAACCTCGCCCCGGCCGATCCCGCGCAGCTGGATGTCGAGGTGCTGCGGGCCTGCGGGCTGCTGGTGGTGAACGAACATGAGGCCGCGGTCGCCGCCAGCCGGCTCGGCTGCAGCGCGGATGCCCGCTCGCTCGCCGCCGCGCTGGGCATCGGCGTGCTGCGCTCGCTCGGCGGCGAAGGCTCGGAGGCGATGACGGCGGAAGGCTATTGCCGGGTGCCGGCGCGTCCCATCACCCCGGTAGACACCACCGCCGCAGGCGATTGCCTGATCGGCGTACTGGCTGTCGGCCTCGCCGAAGGGCGGCCCTTCGAGGCGGCGCTGAGCCGTGCAACGATTGCCGCCGCCCTCTGCTGCCAGCGCCACGGCAGCCAATCCAGCCTGCCGTGGCGCGAGGAGATCGCCGCCGCCGGCTGACGGGGGACGGCGTGCGGCGCGCGGGGCTCTCTCCGGTTTTCCGGGGTGGCCGGTCGGAAGGAAGCCGACGGGCGAGGCGTCATCCGAGCATGGAGGTTTCCGGCGGCGGACCGCCGATCGCGGCAGGAGGGGTGACCCCGCAGGTGCCACCGGCGCGCCGCGTCGAAGGCGGCGGATCGACGGCTCCCGAAGGAACGCGTGGGGTGAGGTCGAGGCGGGCGCGAGAAGAGCGGCCTGTTGCGCGCCCGTTCACCGATCGTCGATGGAAGGCGACTGCTTGGCGTCGGGTGCTGTCCTCTGGGCAGATCTTCGATCGCGTGCCCTTGCCGGCCTGTTCACCAGCGTGCGGTCGGCGAGGGGAGCTCGCTAGCGGCAGGATGCGCGGGTCATTCAGCCTTTGCCGCCCGCTAGGGCTGCCTTGCAATCCGGAGGCGAGGGGAGCCGGCCGGCGATCGGCCGGCGTGCGATCTCCGGCCGAATCGGCCGACGGATTTTTTGCAGATTCGGGCGTCTATGGTTCGTTGTCGCGCATTCGGCGGGTCGGCCGAACCTCGCTGAAAACGGGAGCGCCGGCGCGATGGGCCCGCGGCCTATGGTCCGCGGCCGCCAGGGTACATCGCGACCATCATCGGGCGCGGCGGCGTGTCCGGCGACGCCTTCTGGCGCTGGTGGGAGCGGCGATGGGCGTGTGTCGATGGAATTTGCCAATGACAGCGCCCCTGTCGAGGCATACCGCCCGGCTCGGGCCTCGCATGGCGAGGCGCAGGCCGTCGCTGTGTCGCGGGGCTTAGGCACCGGGAAGATCCATTGCCGGGTCGATGATCGCAGCGAGCCGGGGGCTTTGCGCTGTCACCGGGAAACAGGACCAGCATCATCATTGCGATGCCGTTGCCGGAGGCGAGAGCCTTCTGAAGGGGGGGTGAACGCCTTGTCCCTCGACCGGAAAGCCGGTCGCCGATGCATCCTCATCGAGCGGACATGCAGCAGGTTGAAGAGCCGGCGTAGTCTCGCGACCGGTCGGAACCCGTCTCGCCCGGAGCGATCTCGCGGGCCGGACATGCTGCCAGGGGGTCTCCCGCGGCCGAGGTGTCGGTTCGAACTTAGTCGCCCTGGCGTCGGCGGCTCTTCGCTGCGGGCTTTGCCGGCGGGGCGGCGTCTTCCTGTGCCAGGCGCGCGGCCCGGAGGCGCGCCGTCTTGGCGTCCCGCTTGGCGGTCTCCTGCTCGATCATCGACATGGCGATGCGCGAGACCGATTCCGCCTTGCTTTCGGTCTTTGTGAGGTTGGGTTTGAAGAGGGGGGCCCGGGTCGGGTTCGTCATCGCCGCTCTCCTTAAAATGAAAAAGGCCGGGTTATCCCCGGCCCTCCCATATGCTCAACGATGCATGCCAGTACATCCGTGGTCACGCACCCTCGGCACAATCACGCCGCCTGCAGGCTGCCCGCGGTCTGCTTGCCGGTGCGGCGATCGGACTCGACCTCGTAGGAGATCTTCTGCCCGTCGCGCAGCTCGGTCATGCCGGCGCGCTGCACAGCGGAGATGTGGACGAAAATGTCCGACCCGCCGTTATCAGGCTGGATGAAGCCATAGCCCTTCTGGCTGTTGAACCACTTCACGGTACCCGTCGCCATGACGATATTCCTTTCATTCGACATAGAAATTCGTCCATTCACCCAGAGGGCAAACGGACATGGTCATCGATTTGAGAGGAAGTTCGCCACAGCGCACGAAGCGCAAAACAAAGTTCAACGTCCAAGATCGATGTGGATAACTTATACTAAGGGATGCCCTATCGCAACCCTGCCTAGACTAATTTCGCCGTCTCCGGCGAAGCCGCCTCGGGACGGGCGCGCGGGGGCAGGGGCTTCTTCTTCGGAGCGGCGATCAGGCCTTCGCGGATCGCCTGCTTGCGGGCCGCCTTGCGGGCGCGTCGCACCGCTTCGGCCTCTTCGCGGTTGCGCCGCTCGGACGGCTTCTCATAAGACCGCCGGGCCTTCATCTCGCGGAAGATGCCTTCGCGCTGCATCTTCTTCTTGAGGACTCTGAGGGCCTGGTCGACATTGTTGTCGCGAACGAGAACTTGCAATTCTTATCCAATCTGAGCGGCCGGTCGCGGCCGCGGTTCTGGCACTCCGAATTGAGCGATGCCGGGAATATGGGGTTTTGCGCGCAAAAGGAAACCCCTTTGCACGCAGGACACCCCTGCCGAGCTGCCCGGCGGGCCGGAATCGGCCGTCGGAATCGACCGGAGGGGCCACAAAAGCAGACGGCCGGGCAGGAGCCCGGCCATCGCCTCGTCGGTTCGGCGCCTGTCGGAGCCGGTTCGCCTCACGCCTGGCTGGCGGCCTGCGTCTTCAGCGCCGCCTGCGCCGCCGCGAGGCGGGCGATCGGCACGCGGAAGGGCGAGCAGGACACGTAGTCGAGCCCGACCTCCTCGCAGAACGCCACCGAAGCCGGATCGCCGCCATGCTCGCCGCAAATGCCGAGCTTCAGCTTCGGGCGCACCGCCCGGCCGCGCTCGGTGGCGATCTTCACCAGTTCGCCGACGCCCTCGGTGTCGATCGACACGAAGGGATCCACCTCGAAGATGCCCTTCTGGATGTAGGTGCCGAGGAAGGTGCCGGCGTCGTCGCGCGAGATGCCGTAGGTGGTCTGGGTGAGGTCGTTGGTGCCGTAGGAGAAGAACTCCGCCGTCTCGGCGATCTCACCCGCCTTCAGCGCCGCGCGCGGCAGCTCGATCATGGTGCCGACCTGGTAGTCGAGCTTGGCGCCGGTCTCTTCCTCGACCTTCTTCGCCACCGAATCGATGTCGTTCTTCACGAGGTCGAATTCGCGCTTGCCGGTGATCAGCGGCACCATGATCTCCGGCACCACCGGCTTGCCGGTGGACTTCTCGGCCGCCACGGCGGCTTCGAAGATGGCGCGGGCCTGCATCTCGGCGATCTCCGGGAAGGCGATGGCGAGACGGCAGCCACGGAAGCCGAGCATCGGGTTGAACTCGTCGAACTCCTTCTTGCGCGCGGCGAGCTTGGCGGCGCTCACCCCCAGCGCTTCCGCCACCTCGGCGATCTCGGCGTCGGTGTGCGGCAGGAACTCGTGCAGCGGCGGGTCGAGCAGGCGGATGGTGACCGGCAGCCCGTCCATGATCTCGAACAGTTCCTGGAAGTCCGAGCGCTGGGCGGCGAGCAGCTTGGCGAGCGCGGCGCGGCGGCCCTTCTCGTCGTCGGCGAGGATCATCTCGCGCACGGCGCGGATGCGGCCGGCCTCGAAGAACATGTGCTCGGTGCGCGACAGGCCGATGCCCTCGGCGCCGAAGTTCTTCGCGGTGCGGGCATCGAGCGGGGTTTCCGCGTTGGCACGCACCTTGAGGCGGCGCACGCCGTCGGCCCAGCCCATCAGCGTGCCGAACTCGCCCGACATTTCCGGCTGCAGCATCGGCACCGAACCGGCGATCACCTGTCCGGTGCCGCCGTCGATGGTGAGGATGTCGCCCTTCTTCAGCGTCACGCCGCCCGAGGTGATGGTGCCGGCGGCATAGTCGACGCGGATGGTGCCGGCGCCGCAGACGCAGGGCTTGCCCATGCCGCGCGCCACCACGGCGGCGTGCGAGGTCATGCCGCCGCGCGTCGTCAGGATGCCTTCCGAGGCGTGCATGCCGTGAATGTCTTCCGGCGAGGTCTCGATGCGCACCAGGATGACCTTGCGGCCCTGGCTCTTCAGCAACTCGGCGTCATCGGCGGAGAACACGATCTCGCCGGAGGCGGCGCCCGGCGAGGCCGGCAGGCCGGAGCCGATCACCGCCTTGTCGGCCTTGGGGTCGAGCATCGGATGCAGCAGCTGGTCGAGCGCGGCGGGGTCGACGCGGGCGATGGCTTCCTCGCGGGTGATGACGCCGTCATTGGCCATCTCCACCGCGATGCGCAGCGCGGCCTTGGCGGTGCGCTTGCCCGAGCGGGTCTGCAGCATCCACAGCTTGCTGTTCTCGACGGTGAATTCGAGGTCCTGCATGTCGCGGTAGTGCCCTTCGAGCACGCCGGCGATGCGGTTGAACTCGGTGAACACCTCCGGCAGCGCCTTTTCCATCGACGGCTTGTTCGAGCCGGCCTCGATGCGGGCGGTCTCGGTGATGTTCTGCGGGGTGCGGATGCCCGCCACCACGTCCTCGCCCTGGGCGTTGATCAGGAACTCGCCATAGAGCGCGTTCTCGCCGGTGGACGGGTTGCGGGTGAAGGCGACGCCGGTGGCCGAGCTGTCGCCCATATTGCCGAACACCATCGCCTGCACGTTGACCGCCGTGCCCCAGCTCTCGGGAATCGAGTGCAGGCGGCGATAGACGATGGCGCGCTGGTTCATCCAGGAACCGAACACCGCGCCGATGGCGCCCCACAGCTGGTCCTGCGGATCCTGCGGGAAGGGCTTGCCGAGTTCGTGCTCGACCAGCGCCTTGTAGCGCTTGACGATTTCCTTCCAGTCGTCGGCACCGAGGTCGGTGTCGAGAGTGTAGCCGTTATCGGCCTTGAAGCCGTCCAGCACTTCCTCGAAGTGGTGGTGCGGGAAATCGAGCACCACGTTCGAATACATCTGGATGAAGCGGCGGTAGCTGTCATAGGCGAAACGGGGATTGCCCGACGCCTGCGCCACCGCCTCGACCGTCACATCGTTGAGGCCGAGATTGAGTACCGTGTCCATCATGCCCGGCATGGACGCGCGCGCGCCCGAACGGACCGAGACGAGAAGCGGATTGGCGGGATCGCCGAAGGTCTTGCCGACCAGCTTGCCGACATAGGCGAGCGCACTCTCGACATCGCCCGTCAGCTCGGCCGGATAGACGTTGCCGTTGGCGTAATACCAGGTGCAGACCTCGGTGGAGATCGTGAAGCCAGGAGGAACCGGCAACCCCAGATTGGACATTTCGGCAAGGTTCGCGCCTTTGCCGCCCAGGAGGTTGCGCATGTCCGCCGCACCTTCTGCCGCGCCGTCGCCGAAGGTGTAGACCCATTTCGTCATTTCGGTAGTCCCGCTGGTTGAACGTGCCTGGACCGCACGATCATAGCCTCTATGGAAATGCTGGCGAGTTCGAAAAGGGAGCTCCATCAAGGAGTTCATCTTGTTGGGAAGGCCATCCCGGATGGCTTTTCCATCCCTTGGTCTAGCCGTTTGAGGTGTTTGGTTCAATCCATCATTCGCAATGCGGCGAATTATATCGCACTGCAACGTGATGCCTAGAGCGATTGCGTCCTGCCCGCCGTTGCGGCAGCCTCGCCCCGCCGGGAAAAAAACCGAGCGTATTCAGGGATACTGGGGAAATGACAAAAATCGTCGACACGCTCACGCCGCATGTGCTGAGCCTTCTGCGGATCATGACCGCCCTGCTGTTGATGCAGCACGGAACGACCAAGATACTGGGATTTCCCGTGACCCAGATGACCGGGGTCAGCCTGGCGACCATGCCCGGCCTCGCCGGCCTGTTCGAGCTGATCGGCGGCGCGCTGCTGCTGATCGGGCTGTTCTCGCGGCCGGTCGCCTTCGTGCTCTCCGGCATGACCGCGGTGGCCTATTTCCTGGTGCACGCGCCGAAGGACTTCTATCCGATCATCAATGGCGGCGAGACGGCGGCGCTGTATTGCTTCGTGCTGTTCTACCTCGCCTTCGCCGGCCCCGGCCCCTGGAGCGTCGACCGGCTGATCCGCAAGACGGTCTGAGCCGACGGGATCGAGGCAGTGACCGTCGGCGATTGCTGACGCACCGCGTCGGGGCGACCACATTTCCACGACATCATGGCCGGGCATCGCCCGGCCTTTTTTTGCCGGCGACGCCGGGCGCGTCACAGATTGATGGTGCCGTTGCCGATCAGGCCCATGACGCCGACGAAGATCAGGTACAGCGCCACGATGTAGTTGAGCAGGCGCGGCATCGCCAGGATGAGGATGCCGGCGACCAGCGCCACGATGGGCTGCACAGCGACGATGCTAACGGACATGAAGGGATCTCCGGTGGGGTCCCTCATGAACGGCCGGAGGTAGGGGAAGGTTCCCGAGGCGCCGGGACGTGGCGTGGGGAGCCACGTGCAAGGGCTGGGCGCCAAGCGCTACGGGCCGCACGCGAGGCGGCTATTCCGCCGGGCCGGTGTGATGGGTATCCGCGCGGGTCGCTAGGAAGAGGACATAGCACGCCGCGACCAGAAGCAGCGGAGCAACGTACCATGCGAGGGTCGCGGTCGTCATGGCTTTAGTCCCTTCAGAAGCAGTCTCGCCATGTAATGTATGGCCGAACCGCCCAGAATCCAAATGGTGGTAATGCCGAGGGCGGACCATCCGCCGGTCGGACCGGGGAGTCCGTAGGAGAGCGAGACGGTCGGGCCGATACCGCCGGTAATGAACATGGCGACGGCCACGTTGTTGAGCAACGTGGCCGTCAGCTTGGTGCGCTCGTTGTGGACGAGGCTCATCGTGCGATCCCCGTCCCCCGATCCGTGCCGTCCTCAGCCTTCGATGCGCTCGAAATCGGCGACCTGGCGAGTGATGGCGCGGATATCGGCCAGCAAGGCGAGGCGATTGGCCCGCAGTGCCTTGTCCTCGGCATTCACCGTCACCTTCTCGAAGAAGGCGTCGACCGGCGCGCGCAGCGAGGCCATGACGCCCATGGCGCCCTCGAAATCCTCGGCGCTGAGCGCGGTGGCGATCAGCGGACCGGCCTTGGCGATGGCATCGGCGAGCGCGCGCTCCTCCGGCTCATGCAGCAGCGTGATGTCGACGCCGCCACCATAGGAGACGCCGTCCTTCTTCTCCTCGATGCGGAGGATGTTGGCGGCGCGCTTGGTGCCGGCCAGGAGGTTCTTGCCGTCTTCCGTGCGCAGGAAGCGGCCGAGCGCCTCGACGCGCTTCACCACCAGCAAGAGGTCGTCCTGGCCTTCGAGCGCGAACACGGCGTCGACGAGATCGTGACGAGCGCCGCTCTCGCGGAGATGGACCTTCAGACGGTCGGCAAAGAAGGCGAGGAGGTCGGGCTCGACGAACTCCGACAGCTTCAGCCGCAGCCCGTTGTCGAGCACGATGCGCACCAAGCCGAGCGCGGCACGACGCAGGGCGTAGGGGTCCTTCGAGCCGGTCGGCTTCTCGTCGATGGCCCAGAAGCCCACCAGCGTGTCGAGCTTGTCGGCGAGCGCCACCGCCACCGAGACCGGGGCGACCGGCACGCGGTCGGCCGGGCCCTGCGGCTTGTAGTGTTCCTCGGCGGCGAGCGCGATCTCCTCCGGCAGGCCCTCGAGGCGGGCGTAATATTTGCCCATCAGGCCCTGAACCTCGGGGAACTCGCCGACCACCTCGGTGCGCAGGTCGGCCTTGGCATAGAGCGCGGCCTGTTCGGCGAGCGCGGGATCGGCGCCGACCAGCGGAGCCAGCGTCTTCGCCAGCGCGGCGATGCGCTCGATGCGCGCGAACTGCGAGCCGAGCTTCTCGTGGAAGGTAACGTTCTGGAACTTGGCCAGCCGATCTGCCAGCGGCACCGTCGCGTTGGTCTTCTTGTCGGTGTCCCAGAAGAACTTGGCGTCCGACAGGCGGGCGCGGATGACGCGGCCATTGCCGGCGACGATGGCGTCGCCGCCGTCCTTCGCCGCGAGGTTCGATACCAGGATGAAGCGGTTGGCGAGGCGCCCGGTCTTCGGGTCGTTCAGCACGAAGCACTTCTGGTTGGCGCGGATGGTGGCGCGGATCACCTCGTCGGGCACGTCGAGGAAGCCCTCGTCGAAAGCGCCGATCAGCACCACCGGCCATTCGACCAGGCCGGAAATCTCGTCGAGCAGGCCGGCGTCCTCCACCAGCTCCAGCCCGTGGGCGAGGGCGAGGTCGCGGGCATCGGCGAGGATGATGTCCTTGCGGCGCTCGCGGTCGACGACGACGAAGGCGGCTTCCAGCTTGGTCATCCAGTCGTCGAGCCGGCGCACGCGGATGGCGCCGGAAGACAGGAAGCGGTGGCCACGCGTGACGTCGCCCGAGCGGAGGCCGTCAATCTCGAAAGGCACCACCTCCGGCTCCTCGGTCTCCGGACCGAAGGTGCAGACGATGGATTGCAGCGGCCGCACCCAGCGCAGCGAGCCGGTTCCCCAGCGCATCGACTTCGGCCAAGGGAAGGCGCGGATGATGGCGGGGACGATCTCGGCGATCACCTCCGGCGTCGGGCGGCCGTGGCGGTGGAGATGCGCGACGTAGAACTCGCCCTTCTTCGGGTCGCTCTCGATCTTCGCCTGATCGATCGAGGCCAGCCCCGAGGCTTTCAGGAAGCCGTCGATGGCGGCCTGCGGCGCGCCGACGCGCGGACCCTTGCGCTCCTCATGGGTGTCCGGCTGGCTGGCTGGCAGGCCGTGCACGGCGAGGGCGAGGCGGCGCGGGGTCACGAAGGCCTTGGCACCCTCATAGAGGAGGCCGCGCTCGACGAGGGCGTCGGTGACCAGCTTCTTCAGGCTGTCGGCGGCGCCGGCCTGCATGCGGGCGGGGATTTCCTCGCAGAAGAGTTCGAGCAGGAGATCAGGCATAGCGGCCGCCAGTCAGGTTGGCTCTTCCGGAACCGGCTGCCCGGAAGGTGCGGCGGAAATCGCCCAGCTTGGCAGCCGCGTCAAGGCCGGCCGGCAAGCGGCGGGCCGATTCCTTCCAGTTTGAGTGGACGGCGGGCCGGGATCAGGGCGATAGTTTACCGCTCGCAACCTGGGGAGGCGGAGATGGGCGGGGCGGGGGACGACAACATTGCGCGCGTGAAGAAGGCCTACAAGGCCTGGGACGCCTGCAAGGGCGGCGATTGCAGCATGTGGCACGCGCTGGCGGACGACAACATCCGCCTCAATACCATCGGTGCCGAGGCGGCCGGGCTGGAATTCACCCGCCCGGGCGCGGGGCGCGAGCAGCTCGCCGCCTATCTCGACAGCCTGCGTGATGGCTGGGCGATGCGGTACTTCGAGCCCGAGATCTTCGTCGCCGACGACGATTCAGTGGTGATGTTCGGTCGCACGAGCTGGACCTACAAGGCCACTGGCAAGACCGCGACCACCGCCATCGCGCATCTCTGGCGCTTCGAGAACGGTGTGGCGGTGGAGTTCACCGAGGTCTTCGATGGCTCGGCGGCGGCCGCCGCCGCGCAGCCCTGACCCGGGACACACATCCGACCACGCAGCCGGGCCGCGACGGGCGCTAGGCGGGGGTGCCGCCGGCTTCCGTCGCCAGCCAGGCGGCGCCGCAGGCCTTCGCCAGCTCGCGCACGCGCAGGATGTAGCTCTGCCGTTCCGTGACGGAGATCACGCCGCGCGCGTCGAGCAGGTTGAACACGTGGCTCGCCTTGATGCACTGGTCATAGGCGGGCTGCGCCATCAGGTGGCGGGACCGGTCGTCGCTCCAGCCGGCTTCGAGGTATTTCGCCGCCGCGCTCTCGGCCATGCGGAACTGCTCCAGCAGCATGGCGGTATCAGCGTGCTCGAAATTGTGCCGGGAATATTCTTTCTCGGCTTGCAGGAACACGTCGCCATAGGTGACCTTCTCGTCCCCCTCGCGGCCGTTGAAGTTGAGGTCGTAGACGTTCTCGACCCCCTGCACGTACATGGCGAGGCGCTCGAGCCCATAGGTGAGCTCGCCGGAAACCGGGGCGCACTCAATGCCGGCCACCTGCTGGAAATAGGTGAACTGCGACACTTCCATGCCGTCGCACCAGCACTCCCAGCCGAGGCCCCAGGCGCCGAGCGTCGGGCTCTCCCAGTCGTCCTCGACGAAGCGCACATCGTGCAGCCGAAGGTCGATGCCGATGGCCTCCAGCGAGGCGAGGTAGAGCTCCTGAAGATTGGCCGGCGAAGGCTTCAGGATCACCTGGTACTGGTAATAGTGCTGCAGCCGGTTGGGGTTCTCGCCATAGCGCCCGTCCTTGGGGCGGCGGGAGGGCTGCACATAGGCGGCCTTCCACGGCTTCGGCCCCAGCGCCCGCAAGGTGGTGGCGGGGTGGAAGGTGCCGGCGCCGACCTCCATGTCGTAGGGCTGCAGCACGACGCAGCCCTTGTCCGCCCAGAAGGCGTGCAAGGCGAGGATAAGCCCCTGGAACGACTTGTCGGGTCGCATGTGAGGCGGCAGGGCAGGATCGATCATGACGGGTGCCGGCGGTTGGCGGAAAATCGCGCGCAACCTAGTGGCTGAGGGGACGGCGATCAAGGCGGGGGGCGGTCGGCCGGGAAGGTTTCCGCCGGTCGGTGAAACCGGCTATGACAGGCCCATGTCCGACCTCCTCACCGAATCGCCCGTCGGCAACGCGCCGGACTGGACGGTCTCCGAGCTCTCCGGCGCGCTGAAGCGCACGGTGGAGGACGCCTTCGGCCATGTCCGGGTGCGCGGCGAGATCTCCGGCTATCGCGGTCAGCATTCCTCCGGCCATGCCTATTTCAGCCTGAAGGACACCAACGCCCGCATCGACGCCGTGGTGTGGAAGCCGACCTTCAATCGGCTGCGGCTGAAGCCCGAGGAAGGGCTGGAAGTGGTCGCCATCGGCCGCATCACCACCTTCCCCGGCAAGTCGTCCTACCAGATCGTCATCGAGCAGCTGGAATATGCCGGCGCCGGCGCCATCATGGCGATGCTCGACGAGAGGAAGCGCCGCCTCGCCGCCGAAGGGCTGTTCGCGCCCGAGCGCAAGCGCCGCCCGCCCTTCCTGCCGCGCGTCATCGGCGTCGTCACCTCGCCCACGGGCGCGGTGATCCGCGACATCCTGCACCGGCTGTCCGACCGCTTCCCGCGCCGGGTGCTGGTGTGGCCGGTACGGGTTCAGGGCGACACGTGCGGGCCGGAGGTGGCCGCCGCCATTCGCGGCTTCAACGCACTGGAGCCCGGCGGGCCGATCCCGCGCCCGGACGTGCTGATCGTGGCGCGCGGCGGCGGCTCGCTGGAGGATTTGCTCGGCTTTTCCGACGAGGCGGTGGTGCGGGCGGCGGCGGAAAGCGCCATCCCGCTGATTTCCGCCGTCGGCCACGAGACCGACGTCACGCTGATCGACTTCGCCGCCGATGTCCGCGCGCCCACCCCGACCGCCGCCGCCGAGATGGCGGTGCCGGTGCGCGGCGAACTGGTTGCGGCGATCCAGGCCGGCGGCGCCCGCCTGATCGGGGCGATGGCGCGGGCCGCCGAGCGGCGGCGCGCCGATCTGCGCGGCCTCGCCCGGCTGCTGCCGAGCGCCGAGACGCTGCTCGCGGTGCCGCGCCAGCGGCTCGACCTCGCCTCGGGGCGGCTGCCGCGGGCGCTGAAGGCCAATGCGGCGGCGCATCGTCTGCAGCTTACCCGCGCCGAGGGGCGGCTGTCGCCGCACCGGCTGGTGCAGCTGGTGGCGGGCCGGCGCGAGCGCTTCACTCTGGTGGCCGGCCGGCTCGACGCCGCGCTGCGCGCGAATGCCAATGCGCATCGCGAGCGCATCCACCGCGCCCGCGAACGCTTCGAGGGCCAGCATGCCCGGCTGGGGCCGGCATGGCGGCGCGCGCTCGCCGAGCGGGGGCGCCGGCTCGACGCCATCGGCAAGCTGATGGGTGCGCTGTCCTATCGCGGGGTGCTCGCGCGGGGATTCGCTCTTGTGCGCGACGCCGACGGCCAGCCGCTGCGCAGCGCGGCGGCGATCGCCAGCGGGCAGCGGCTCGACATCGAGTTCGCCGACGGGCATGTCGGCGCCGTGGCCGGCGAAGGAAACCCCGGTATCCCGCCGGTCGGGTCTCCGCTCGCCGATCCGCCGCCGACGCGTGCACGCGGGCCGAGGGCCAGGGCGGAGCCGAAGGGCAAGGCGAAGGACTTGCCGGCCGCGCGGGCGCAACCCACCTTGTTCGACGACTAGCGCCGTTCCGCCCAATGAGGCCGCCGGCGGGTGGACGCGCGGGCGAACATGCGCCACTAAGCGGGAAACCTCGCCGGGTCCGACGGTCGGCTTGTCGGCGCGGGGCGGTATTGGCTATTGTCGTCCGAAAGGGCGGCCAGACAGGATCGATGACGACGATGAACCGCTTCGAACGGTTTTCCGCCTCCGGCGAGGCCGAGCTGCGCTATCTCGACGGCGATTTCCGCGTGGTGCGGCCCGGCACCTTCGTGCGCTGCGCCGTGACCGGCGAGCCCATCCCGCTCGACGAGCTGCGCTACTGGAGCGTCGATCTCCAGGAAGCCTATTCCAGCCCGCAGGCGGTGCTGACCCGGCTGCATCCCGGCCGCATGCGCACCCCGTCCGAGGGCTGATCGCCTTTACGCCGGGTGGGGTGGCCCGTCGCGGTGCTTAGAGCAATGCCGGTGAATTCCAGTTCATCGGCATTGCTCTAAGTCTTTGTCGATACGCATTTTCTTCACGCGAACCGGTACCCACTTCGCTTGAAAATGCTCTAGCCGTGGGCGAACAGCCCGGCCACCAGCCGGTCGAGCGCCGCGACGCTCTCCTTCTCCAGCACCAGCTGCACCGGCAGCACGACGCTGTGACGCAGCAGTTCCCGGCCTTCCGGCGTCGCGGTGAGGCGCACCGCGTCCTTCTCGGTGGTCACCGGCACCAGATCGTCCGCCGCCGCCCGCTCGCCGAGCGTGGCGATGTCCCGGGCGCTGAAGGGATGGTGATCGGGGAAGGCGAGGGTCGCCACCGAGGCGACGCCGAGGCCGCGCAGCGTGGCGAAGAACTTCTCCGGCCGGCCGATGCCGGCGAAGGCGAGCACCCGCCGGCCGATCAACCGCGACATCACCGCCGCGTTGGGCGCCAGCCGCCCGGTGAGCACGGCGAGGCCGGCCTCCTCCGCCAGCCGCGCCACGCCGTCGGCGGCCTGACCCTCGCCGATGATCAGCACCGCCTGTGCGCGGGCGAGCTGCGGGGCAAGCGGGGCGCGCAACGGCCCGGCCGGTACGCACAGGCTGTTGCCGACGCCGACGCCGGCATCGATGACCAGGATGGAGAGGGTCTTCGCCACCGAGGGGTTCTGGAAGCCGTCATCCATCAGCACCACGTCGGCGCCGTCGGCGACGGCCAAAGCGAGGCCGCGCGGCCGCTCGCGGGCGACATAGGTTGGTGCCACGCCGGCGAGCAGCAGCGGCTCGTCGCCGACCTCGAGGGCGCGGTGCCGTACCGGGTCGACCTGGATCGGCCCTTCGACGCGCCCGCCATAGCCGCGGGTCAGGATCGACGGGCGATGCCCCCGGCGGGCGAGGCGGCGGGCGAGATAGAGCGCGGTCGGGGTCTTGCCGGCGCCGCCGACGGTGGGGTTGCCGATGCAGATCACCGGCACGCCGAGGCTGACCCCCGGCTCGCGCATGCGGCGGGCGGCGACGCGGCCGACCACGGCGCCGAGAGGCGAGAGAAGATGCGCCGCCAGGCTCCGTTCGGGTCGCCACCAGAAGGAGGGTGCGCGCATCGTCTCAGATCTCGCGCCGGGCGGGGAGGGAGAGGGGACGGGTCATGAGGGATGCCGCTCCAGCCGGATCTGCACCAGATAGGGATCGAGGGCGGTCAGTGTCCGCTCCAGTGCCCCGCCCAGCGTGGCGATGGTGGCCTGCGCGGCCGCTGACACACGCCGGCGTGCTTCGCCGTCGGTGAGCAGCGCGGCGGCACCGGCCGCCAGCGAACGGGCGTCGGCGACCGCCAGGGCACCGCCCGCCGCGTCGAGCTGCTCATACAGCGCGGCGAAATTGGCGACATGCGGGCCGTGCAGGATGGCGGCGCCGAGCTTCACCGGCTCGATCGGGTTCTGTCCGCCGTGGCGGATCAGCGAGCCGCCGAGCAGGGCGACCGGCGCCAGCCGGTAGAACAGGCCGAGCTCGCCGATGGTGTCGGCGACATAGATCTGCGTGCCGCGATCCGGCAGATAGCCGTCCGAGCGCAGCACCGCCGGGCAGCCCGCCTCGGTGGCGACGCCGATCACCTCGCGGCCGCGCTCGGGATGGCGCGGGGCGATGATGGTGAGCAACTGCGGCAGCTCGCGCACCAGCTCGCCATGCGCGGCCACCACCACGGCGTCCTCGCCGGCATGGGTGGACGCGGCGACCAGGACGGTGCGGCCGATGGTGGCGGCGCGCAGCGCGTCGAAGGCGGCGAGGTCGACCGGCGGCGGCGGCGCGTCGAATTTCAGATTGCCGATGGCGCTGACCCGGGTAGCGCCGAGCGCGGTGAGCCGCTCGGCATCCTGCGGGCCCTGCGGCAGGCAGAGCGCGACATGGGCGAGCAGCGCGGCGACGCTCTTCGGCAGCCGGCTCCATTGCGCGAAGGAGCGCTCGGACATGCGGGCATTGACCAGCACCAGCGGCACCCGCCGCCGGCCGACCTCGACCAGCAGGTTCGGCCACAATTCGGATTCGACCAGCAGCACCAGGTCCGGCCGCCAGTGCTTGAGGAAGCGGCGCATGAACAGCGGCGAATCCAGCGGCAGGAACTGGTGCACGATGTCCGGCGGCAGCCGCGACCCGGCCAGCTTCGCCGAGGTGACGGTGCCGGAGGTGAGCAGCACCTTGAAGCCGAGGGCGCGCAGCCGGTCCATCAGCGGCATGATGGCGATGATCTCGCCGACGCTGGCGCCGTGCAGCCAGACCAGCGGCCCCTTGGGACGCGGGCGCGAGGCGCGGCCGAAACGCTCGCCGAGGCGGGCGGGGTCTTCCTTGCCGCGCCGGATCCGTCCGGCGAGCAAAAGCCGCGCGAAAGGCGAGGCCAGCCAGGTAAGGAGGCGATAGAGATGGATGAGCAGCGTTGCCCGGGCTCTAGGCATTGAGCTTGCCGGTGTGGGCGCCACCGGCCTTGCTACCATCGGCCTTGGCACCATCGGCCTTGCCGGGCTTGACGTCGCCGGGCTTGGCCGTGGCGATCGGCGCCCCGGCGGTGGAGGGGCGGCCGACCAGCGTCTCGGCGCGGGCGGTGATCTCCTCCAGCTGGCGCTGCAATTCGCGGCGGGCGGCTTCCAGCGTCTCGGCATCGGCATCGGCCGGCACCCACACGCCGTCGCCGGCGACCACGGCGGCGCGGCCGAAGGGCAGGTGGATGGCGGCCTTGTCCCAGCTCTTCGCCAGGATGCGGCGGGAGGTGGCGATCGCCACCGGAAAGATCGGCCGGCCGGCATGCTTGGCGATGGTGACGACGCCGAGGCCGGCGACGCGCGAGATCTTCGGCACGTCGGCGGTCATGGCGACGTTGCAGCCTTCCCGGAGGTTGCGGATCATCTCCATGGTGGCGTTGAGGCCGCCCTTTTCGTGGAAGTTGCGGCCCTGCGCGCCGGAGCCGCGCACCGTGCCGATGCCGAGCGCCTCGGCGGCGATGGCGTTGACGTCGGCATCGCGCGAGCGCGAGATCATCACCTTGGCCTTGTGGTGCGGCTTCACCAGGAACGGGGTGAGGAAGTGCTGCCCGTGCCAGAAGGTGAGGATCATCGGCAATTGCTGGTCGGCGAGCTCGTGCAGGTTCGCCGGCTCCATCACCACCCGGGAGGAGCGCCAGACAAAGCGCAGATAAGAGGCCATTCCGCGCCCGAGCAGGGTGCGGACCGCCTGCGAGCGTCGCAGCTTACGCCACATGGACCGAGGTTGTCCGTCAGTTCTTCGCGCCGCCGCCGACCGGATCGAGCAGGCGGTGCAGGTGGACGATGAAATAGCGCATCTGGGCGTTGTCGACGGTCTGCTGCGCCTTGGCCTTCCACGCCACATGGGCGGCGGCATAGTTCGGGTAGATGCCGACGATGTCGAGGCTGTCGAGATCCTTGAAGGTCACGCCCTCGATGCTGTCGAGCTCGCCGCCGAAGACGAGGTGGAGAAGCTGGGGACCCGTCGCACTGTCAGCCATTGCCATCGAATTCCTATGTCAGTCCTCGTCCCGGCGCGCCGCATCCGTCACCGACGGGTGCAGTCCGGTGCCCGTGGACACCAGAGCGCCGTGCCGGGGCACGGGGGCGTTGTAGATCAGCTGGAGGCCGTCGAGATCGGTCAGCCGGCCACCTGCTTCGTGCACCAAAAGGTCGGCGGCGGCAAGGTCCCAGTCGTTGCCGTTCGGCCCGGCGATGGCGATGTCGAGCTCGCCGGTCGCCACCCGGGCGATGCGCAGCGCGAGCGAGCGGATGCGCGGCACCCGGGCGAGCGTGCCGAGCCGGTCGACCCGCGACAGCCACTGCGCCGGCCCGTCAGCCCGGGCGCCGGCGACGGCGCGCGCATTGGAGGCGCGGATCGGCGCGCCGTTGCGGGTGGCGCCGCGTCCCGCCGCCGCCAGGAATAGCTCCTGCGTCACCGGGGCGAACAGCGCGCCGGCGATCGGCCGGCCATCCTCCACCAGCGCCGCCGCCACCGCCCAGTCCGGGCCGCCGGCCATGAAGGCGCGGGTACCGTCGATCGGGTCGACGATCCACACCCGACGGCGCTCCAGCCGCTCCGGGACGTCGGCCGTCTCCTCCGACAGCCAGCCATAGTCCGGGGCGAGGGCGCCGAGCTTCTCCTTGAGCAGCGTGTCGACGGCGATGTCGGCGTCGGTGACCGGGGAATCGTTGTGCTTCGACCAGGAGGTGATGCCGCGGGCGAACATGGCGCGCGCCACCCCGCCCGCTTCCACCACCACGGCGGCGAGCTGTTCGGCGACCGCGCCGGCGTCGGCGGGCGGCACGGCGGCGTTCGGGGAGCGGGGCGGGGACAGGTCCATCAGAGCGAATTAGGCGCAGCCCGCTCCCGACGCAAGCGCGACGATGCATGGCAGGCGCGCGGGCCATGCGGGCAGCCAGGCAAAAGGCCGGGATTGCGGGCTTTCCGGCAAGATTTCGTCAAGCATGCAACGCGAAGCCAGCGGCAAAGAAACGGTCAACCATGTCCCTTAAGCCGGATGCGACCGGGGCGTCGCTAAGGTTCAGCCCACGACCGGGACAGCAAAGTCGAAAAACCGGCGGGGAGAACCATGAGGCGTCAAAGCGCAACGGAGGTCTGGCCTCCGGTTTCATCTTACGACTATGTGTCGCTGGTGCGGCCGACCGGCGATGCCGGCTGGCCGGTGGTCTTCGACACGCCGGATGTGGGCGCCGAGGGCGGCCGCCGGCAGGTCGAATTGCATCCGGGCCATGTGCTGCTGCGCCGCCGGCTCGGCGACCTGCCGCTCCGGGCCGCGGTCGACTATGCCCGCTATCGCGGGCTCGCCATCGCGCTGCTCGATCCCGACGGCGAGGACGAGGGCGTCGCCGTGGTGCTGGTGCATGACGACGTGGAGCTGTCGGTGACGCTCTACAGCGCGCCGCATGCCGACGACGTGGTGGCGGAATGGCGGTTCTGGAGCGCGCTGCTCGGCCTGCCCATGCTCATCAGCGACGCCGCCGGCACGCTTTCCGCCGCCTATCCGACCCTCGGGCGGCTGGTGGTCGGCGAGGTGCAGTTGCGCCGCCGCCGGCGCAGCGTGCTGCGGCACCGTCGGCCGGCCATGTTCAAGCGCCGCGCCGCCGGCCGTCCCGCCGCGCCGCTGCCGGTGCATCGCGGCGAGCGGGAACTGATCGCCCGCGACTGAGCGGGCGGGCGAGCCGGGCGATGCGTCTCTCGAAACCTCGCCTCTCGAAACCTAACCGCGGACTTTGCTAGAATGCGCTCCGCGGCGGGCCGATTCTCTTCGCGGCCGTGCCGAGGGAAATCTGTCATGCGCCTGAAAGCCGTCGCCCCGTTCGCCGTCGCCCTGCTGCTGGTATCGGCCCCGGCCGCATGGGCCGGCCCCTGCACCCAGGACATCGTCGCGGCGCAGGAGGCGCTCGATCGGCTGATCGCCGACCTCGCCGCTTCCGGCCCAACCGCGCCGGAGAGCGAGGACGCGACGCTGAGCCACGATCCCTCGCCCGGCGGCATGGCCCAGGCGGAGGCCGAGCTTGGCGACGGCATCGCCCCCGAACTGGCGCAGACCGAGCTCGACAAGGCCCGCAAGGCCGATGAGCGCGAGGATTCCGACGCCTGCCATCAGGCGCTGGCCAAGGCCCGCGACGCGCTCGGGCTGGAATAGCGCGACGTACTAGTCGCCGCCAAATTCCGCCACTGCCGGCCCCAGATGCCGGTTGAAGACGAAGGCGAGCGCCGCCAGGCCCGCCAGCAGCAGGCCGGCGGTCACCAGCGCCGCCGTCATCCCGGTCCCGACCAGCATCAGCGTGCCGACCAGCGCGCCGACGACGAAGGCTGCCCAGGACAGGCCGTAGCTCGCCGCCTCGGTCAGCGCGCCGCGTCCGTTGAGCCGCCGCGCCAGCGCCTGGCCGACGCCGAACAGCGCGCCGGTGACGAAGCTCTTGCCGACATCGGCGCCGGCGATGATCTGGTGCACCGCGTTCTGCAGGCCCATGGCGACGGCGACCGGCAGCAGCGCGACGAAGCCGGCGTCGCGCTCCGCCAGCACGGCGGCCAGTGCGAACAGCAGCACCTCGACGGCGAGGATCCGCACCAGCTTCCAGCGGGCACTGGCATCGGCGATCAGCGTGCCGACCAGCGCGCCGATCACGAAGCAGCCGATGACGATGGCGGCATGCAGCGCCGCGGTCAGCTGGCCGGAGGCGAGGCTGATGCCGAGCCGCGTCGAGTTGCCGCTCATGAAGGAGAGGAACAGCCCGCCGAGATAGGCGTAGCCGACCGCGTCGACGAAGCCGGCGATGAGCGTGGCGAGGGTGGCGAAGATCAGCGGGCGCAGCGGGGTGCCGGTCGGCGGGGCAGGGGGCATGAGGTCCGGGGGGCGGAAGGATGGAGAAGTCAGCGGAATGGGGCGGGCGGGACGCGCCGGCCGCGTGACGACGGGGTGTTGCCGCACGGCGCCGGGCCGTGCGGCTTGCCGTCATCCGAAGCGGGGAACGGGCCTCACGGGCAGGTATGCACCCAGCCGCCGCCCCAGCCGCGATGCCAGTAGCAGGCCGGGCGAACCGGCGGGCCCCAGCCACGGGCATAGGGCGGCACATACCAGCCGGCGGGGTAGTTCGGGCGCCAGACGCAGCGCCAGGGTCCGCAGGCCCAGCGCACCGGCTCGATGCCGGGGAGCGTGGCGGCGGCGGGTGCGGCGGCGAGCGCCGGGGTAGCGACGCCGGCCTGCGCGGGGGCGGCGAGGCCGAGCGCGGCGGCGAGCGCGAAACTGCCGAGCAGCGGGGCGAACAGGCGGCGAGCGGAGGAGGAAGGGCCGAAGGCAGGCAGACCGGGCATGATAAGTCTCCCCAAGGGTTCGACGAGCCCGGCGATGATAGCACGCGCCCACGCGGCGGCATGCGCAAACGCATGGGGTAAACCCGTGTCGGAACTAAAAATTCGCCGCCCGTCGCCGCCGGCGGGCGGCTCGGCTAGTGTCGATCGGCGAGGGCCGGGTACGGCCCGCCTCCCGGGAGTTGACGCCATGCGTTCGAAGATCATCGGAACCACCTTGCCGGTGCTGGAGATCGGCCTCGATCCCGGCGAGAGCGTCGTCGGCGCGCCGGACCAGCTGTCCTGGATGTCGGGCGACATCTCCATGACCACCTCCACCGGGCTCAGTGGCGGGGGCGGCCTGTTCGGGCTGGTGAGCCGGGCGGTGTCCGGCGCCGGGATCTTCATGACCGAGTTCCGCGCCCAGCGCGGCCCGGGCAATGTCGCCTTCGCCGCCAAGCTGCCGGGCAACATCGTCGAGGTCGGGGTGGCGCCGGGGCGCGGCTATCTGGTGCATCGCCACGGCTTCGTCTGCGGCACCGCCGGCATCGAGGTGGCCGCCGGCTTCCAGCAGTCGCTCGGCGGGGCAGTGTTCGGCGGCGAGGGCTTCGTGCTGCAGAAGCTGTCGGGCGAGGCGACCGCCTGGGTGGAGCTCGGCGGCGAGCTGGTGAAATACGAGCTGCAGCCGGGCCAGGAACTGCTGGTGCATCCCGGCCATGTCGGCCTATTCGACGAAAGCGTCTCCTTCGAGATCACCACCATGCGCGGCGTCGCCAACGCGCTGTTCGGCGGCGACGGGCTGTTTTTGGTGCGGCTGTCCGGCCCGGGCAAGGTGTGGCTGCAGACGCTGACCCTGCCCGGCCTCGCCCATGCGCTGGCGCATTACCTGCCGCAGCGCGGCGGCTGAGCGAGTGGGCGGTCGCCTTGCCGGATCAGCGCAGCGCGATCAGTCCGACCACCCCGCCGCCCAGCACCAGGATCGCCGGGTTGATCCGTTTGACGAAATAGACGCCGAGAAACACCGCGATGGCGATGGCGATCGTCATCGCCCCTTCTATGGCGGTGCGGGCGATGGCGATGGCGCCGGCCGCCATCAGCCCCACCACCAGCGGCGCCATGCCCCGTTGCAGCGAGGCGCGCCAGGGCGAGCCCTCGAAATGGTCCCACAGCCGGGAAGCGCCGAGCGAGATCGCCCCCGCCGGCACGAAGAAGCCGAGATAGGCGAGCAGCGCGCCGAGGAAGCCGGTGACGTGATAGCCGATCACCATCACCATCAGCATGTTCGGGCCGGGTACCACCTGGCCGAGGCCATAGATGTCGCGGAACTGGTCGTCGGTGAGCCAGTGATGGGTGTCGATCACCAGCGCCTTGGTCTCGGGCAGCACCGCCGCGCCGCCGCCGACCGCCAGCACCGACAAGAGCGAGAATACGCCGAGGACGGAAAGGTTCTCGTTCATGCCGGGTCGCTCTCCGTCGCGTCGACGCCCTTGCGCGGGCGATAGATCAGTACCGCCGCCGGGCCGACGGTGAGGATCACCCACAGCAGCGAGACATGCAGGAAGCTCACCAGCCCGACGGTGACGAGGATGATCGCGACATCGATCAGCGATCCCAGCTGCTTGCGGCCGATCTGCAGCGTCACCGCCGCCAGCATGCCGACCGCCGCCGCGCCCACCCCGATCAGCGCGGCATTGACGTAAGGGTTATTGGCGTTCGAGGCGTAGGCGACGCCCAGCACCATGATCAGCGCCGCGCCGGGCAGGGTGATGCCGAGAAAGGCGACGATGGCACCGAGGATGCCGCGCAGCCGGTCGCCGACGATGATCGCCATGTTGGTGGCGTTGAGGCCGGGCAGCGCCTGGGCGATTTCCAGCGCCGAGAGGAAGCGCTCCTCGTCCAGCCAGCCCTTCTGCAGCACCAGCGCGTTGCGCAGATAGGCGACCACGCCGCCGCCGAAGCTGGTCGCCCCGATGACGAGGAAGGTGGCGAAGATCTCGCCAAGCCCCACGGATCCACGCCGAACGGGGCCGGCGGGCGGGGCAGGGGCGCCAGCGTTGGCGTCGAGGTCGGCCGGGGAGGGCGGGCTCATTCGCGACCGACCGCGGCGAGCTTGCCGAAATTATACACCAGCGCCGTCTTGGTGGCGCCGAGATACACCCATTCCGGCACCTTCTCCTGCACGTCGAGGAAGAAGGCTTCCGAGCGCGCCTTGGCCTTGGCGTGCAACGCGTCGTAGCGCTCGAACTTGGCCTGGAAGGCGAATTCGCCGACGATGGAGCTCTCGGTCGACCGGTCCCGCCACACCGCGATGGTCGCCTTGGCGACGAGGCCGTGGCCGAAATCGAAGCCGCCGACATTCACCTGCACTTCCTCGACCGGCAGGTTGTTGACCAGCGACACCGGCGTGCCGGCGCTGACCGGGCAGAGCTCCGACAGCACCGGGAATACCGAGGCGATGCGCTCCAGCCCGCTGTCCAGCACCAGTCCGGGGGAGAGCAGCACGCAATTATGCGAATAGAGGCTGCGCATGCCGCCGAGCTTGTCCTTCAGCGGCAGCAGCTCTTCCTTGAACTTGATGTCGGCGGCGCCCTGAAGATGCGGGGTGACGTCGATCCCCGCCGCCTCGGCGAGTTCGGGATGGCGGAACTTGAAGGTGAGCTCGTGGTCGTGTTCCGGCCAGCCATCGGTGTAGAAGGTGCGCTTGCGCAGGATGAAGGCGTTCCGGTACAGGTCGTAGTCGGGCGTGTCGTAAAACAGCACCTCGCGGACCTGGCGCTTGAAGCCGTCCTTATTGGTGTGGGCCAGCACCTTGTGCGCCTCGGCCACCTGACAGACCTTCTGCCAGAACACCTCGAACTGGCGCGGATCGAAGAACCGCTCGGGACGCAGCAGGATCTTGTATTCGCGGTAGTGAATGTCGTCCATGGCGACCTCGGGGAGCCGCGGCGGGCGGCCGCGCGATTCCAACGATTTACGCCCTGCCCGCGCCACTCACAAGACCGTGCCGACGCTGACGTCGCATGACTGAAACAAACGGCGGAGCATCTTGAAGCGGCAGGGCAAATTGTGGTCCAAGGGTCGTAACCTTGTGATCGCAGTCCCATATGACGTTTGACCCGACGCGGCGCGCTGCCGCACCAGGAAGAGAGATCGACAATGCCCTCCAAGCTTGAACAGCTGCGTGCCATGACCGTCGTCGTCGCCGATACCGGCGATATCGAGGCTGTGCGGCGCCTCAAGCCGCAGGACTGCACCACCAATCCGACGCTGCTGCTGAAGGCGGCGGAGACCCCGGCCTATGCCTCGCTGGTCGACGAGGCGATCGCCTGGGGCGCCAAGCAGGCCGGCGACCACGACACGGTGGTGAAGGCGACCTGCGACCGGCTGGCGCTCAATTTCGGCGCCGAGCTCGCCGGCATCGTGCCGGGCCGGGTGTCCACCGAGGTGGATGCCGACCTGTCCTTCGACACCGAGGCGACGCTCGCCAAGGCGCGGGCCTTCATCAAGGCCTATGAGGAACGCGGCATCGGCCGCGAGCGCATCCTGATCAAGATCGCCTCCACCTGGGAGGGCATCCGCGCCGCGGAAGTGCTGCAGAAGGAAGGCATCGACTGCAATTTGACGCTGCTCTTCGCGATGCCGCAGGCGGTGGCCTGCGCCGATGCCGGCGTGTTCCTGATCTCGCCCTTCGTCGGGCGCATCCTCGATTGGCATGTGAAGGCCGGCGAGGGGCCGTTCACCGCCGACACCGATCCCGGCGTCGTCTCGGTCCGGCAGATCTACGCCTACTACAAGACCCACGGCATCAAGACCGTGGTGATGGGCGCCTCCTTCCGCAATACCGCCGAGATCGAGGCGCTGGCCGGCTGCGACCGGCTGACCATCGGCCCTGCGCTGCTCGACCAGCTCGAGGCCGACCAGGGCACGCTGGTGCGCCAGCTCGACCCGGCGAAGATCGAGGGCACCCCGGCGCGGATCGTGCTCGACGAGAAGGCGTTCCGCTTCGCCATGAACCAGGACGCCATGGCGACCGAGAAGCTCTCCGAGGGCATCCGCCAGTTCGTCAAGGACCTGAACAGCCTGCGCGCCAAGGTCAGCGCGCGGCTGAAGGCAGCCTGAGGCGCGTCCCACCGCTTACGTCGCGATCCATCCGGGCGGGTGACGGCTGGCAGGCCGTCGCCCGCTGCCGTTTTTGAAGGCGAATTCCCTCATGTTCGATCCGTCGCAGCTCGGCTTCGCGCTGGCCGCCGGCATTGCCGCGGCGACGGTCGGCCTGTCCAAGGGCGGGCTGCCGATGATCGGCCTGCTCGCCGTGCCGATCATGTCGCTGGTGATGTCGCCACTCACTGCCGCCGGCCTGCTGCTGCCGGTCTACGTCGTCAGCGACCTGTTCGGCGTGTGGAGCTACCGGCGGGAATATTCCGGCCGCAACCTCGCCATCCTGATGCCGGCGGGGGCGCTGGGGGTGGGCATCGGCTGGGCCACCGCCACGGTGATCAGCGAGGAGGCGGTGATGCTGCTGATCGGGCTGATCGGCCTCGGCTTCTGCCTCAACCGCTGGTTCGGCCGCCTGCCGGCGCAGCCGCGCCCGGCCGATGTGCCGCGCGGGCTGTTCTGGGGCACGCTGACCGGCTTCACCAGCTTCGTCACCCATGCCGGGGCGCCGCCCTACCAGACCTACGTGCTGCCGCAGCGCCTGCCGAAGATGGTGTTCGCCGGCACCTCGACGCTGCTTTTCGCGGCGCTCAACGCCATGAAGCTGGTGCCCTACTGGGCGCTGGGGCAGCTGAGCCTGTCCAACCTCACCGTCACGCTGGCGCTCACCCCGGTGGCGGTGGCCGGCACCCTCGCCGGGGTGAAGCTGACCCGGATCCTTCCTGAGAAGCTGTTCTTCCGCCTGGTGATCGGGGCGCTGTTCCTGTTGTCGCTGAAGCTGGTGATGGACGGCGTGGTCCATTACGCCCAGGCCGCCGCCGCCGTCGCGTGGTGAGGGCGGTGGTGAGGCCGTTGCGTCTCAGCCCGCCGGCGCCAGCAGGCGGTGTACCAGATTGACCCAGTAGGACGCGCCGACCGGCAGCAGCGCGTCGTTGAAGTCGTACTGGGCATTGTGCAGGTTCGGCCCCGGGCCGCTGGCGAGGCACAGATAGGCGCCGGGCACCTTCTCCAGCATGTAGGCGAAGTCCTCCGCCGCCATGATCGGAGGGAAATCGGTGACGACGTTCGCGTCCCCGCTGGTGGCGCGCGCGGCGGCGAAAGCCTCCTCGAGCTCGGCGCGGTGATTGACCATCGCGGGGTAGCGGCGCTGGTAGTTGATGGTGATCCCGGTTCCCGTCGCCGCGCCGATGCCGGCGCAGATCGCCTTGAAGCGGGTCTCGACCAGATCGCGTACCTCGCGGGTGAAGGTGCGCGCCGTGCCGCGCAGCACCACCTCGTCGGGGATGACGTTCCAGGTGTCGCCGCCATGGATCTGGGTGACGGTGACCACCGCCGCCTCCGCCGGGTCGACGCTGCGCGAGACGATGGATTGCAGCGCACCGACCAGCTGGGCAGCCGCCAGCACCGGATCGATGCCGCGATGCGGCATCGCCGCATGGGCGCCGCGCCCGCCGACCTTCACCTCGAAGATGTCGAAGGCGGCGAACATCGGCCCCGGCCGGCCGAGGAAGCTGCCGAATTCGGCATTCGGCCAGTTGTGCAGGCCGTAGACCGCCTGCATCGGGAACCGCTCGAACAGGCCCTCCTCGACCATCACCTTGCCGCCGCCCTCGTTCTCCTCCGCCGGCTGGAAGATGAAATGCACCGTGCCGGCGAAATCGGGATCGGCGGCGAGGTGCCGGGCGGCGCCGAGCAGCATGGTCATGTGGCCGTCATGGCCGCAGGCGTGCATCTTGCCGGGGGTGGTCGAGCGCCAGGGCAGGTTGGTGGCCTCGGTGATGTCGAGGGCGTCGATATCGGCGCGCAGGCCGATGGCGGGGCCCGGCCCGCGGCGCCCGTGCAGCGTAGCGACCAGCCCGGTGCCGGCGAGGCCGCGATGCGGCTCGAGCCCGAAATCCTGCAGCCGGGCGGCGAGGAAGTCGCTGGTGCGGTGCTCCTCGAAGGCGGTTTCGGGGAAGCTGTGCAACGCGCGCCGCCAGGCCGTCATCTCGTGGCGGCGGGCCGCCAGGGCCGGAATGATGCCGTCGCTCATGCGCGTCGTCCTTTTTCTTGCCATTCTGATCGCTAGTTTGGCCGCGTGGCTTATGGCACGGACGCCGGGGTTCGCACGAGGGCGGAACCCGGCACTGCGCCTCGCCGGAACAGTGGTATTGCGCGGTGGACCGCGCGCTGGTGGAATACCGGCTCTGCGTTTCACGTTTGCATTGCCGGCGGATATCAATAAATTGCTTACCAAGTTTCGCTATGGATTCACGCCCAGTAAGCCTGCCTCGTCAGAAGGTGGGAGCGTGATCGATCGATGCGGCGACGTCATTCGCAACGCATCGGCGGTGTGAATGTGGGTTTTGGGGAGTTATGGGCAGAAAAGCTCGCACCCGTGGTTTCGGCACGCGCGCGCCGGTGGCGCCGAAGCCTGTCCGTCCTCGCTGGCACTTCGTCACCGCGCTGATCATCGGCGCGGGCGGTGCTGCCGCGACCGCGGCCGTGTCGTTCGGCGCCGCCTGGGTGCCGTCCTCCACCTCTTCCTCTGAGCTGCGCGTGATCGAGGCGAGCGCCGTGGCCGGCTTGTCCGGCATCGGCCGCGCGCCGGTCAATCTTCCGCCGCCCATGCCGGAGGACACTCCGTTCGAAATGGCGGCGCCGCCGATGAAGATGGAGGCGAGCGTCCGCGAGATCCGCAATTTCCAGTCCTCCGGTATCGTCGCGCTGGCGCCGAACTGGATTTTCGGGACGGAGATGCAGATGCCGCAGCGCGCGCCCGGCCAGAGCGTGGCGAGCGCGGCGCTACCGGACGCTTCCGACCTCGCCGGCAGCGCGACGCCGAAGGGCGCGGTGGTGGCGATGGCCCATGCGGTGCCGTTGCCGACCTCCGATCCGCGTGGCGCCGGCCGCAGCAAGACCGCCGCCGTGCCGGCGGACGATGCCCCGGACGCGATGGCCTCCGGCGACCTCGCCGCCGAGATGCCGAAGCCGGAGAAGAACCCGCTCGCCCGCAAGGTGCGCCTCGCCTCGCTGTCGACCGGCGAAGGTGAGCTCGATCTCGGGCCGACCGAGCCGCCGCAGGTGACGCCGGAAGAGGCGAACACCATCCCGATGTCCAGCGCCGAGGTGCGTCTGCCCAGGTCCGGCGATCGCTTCGCCGTCTACGACATCGTCGGCCAGACCGTGTACATGCCGGATGGCACCAAGTTCGAGGCGCATTCGGGCTATGGCGACAAGTTCGACGACCCGCGCCACATCTCGGTGAAGATGCTCGGGCCGACGCCGCCCAACACCTACCGCCTGACCATGCGCGAATCGCTGTTCCACGGCGTCGAGGCGCTCCGGATGACGCCGGTCGGCAAGGAGCCGATGTATGGCCGTAACGGCATCCTGACCCACACCTATCTGCTGGGCGCGCGCGGCGATTCCAACGGCTGCATCTCGTTCAAGAACTACGAGGCGTTCCTCGCCCACTGGAAGAAGGGCAAGGTCGACCACATGGTGGTGGTGGCCCGCCTGCCCAACGACCTGAAGCCGAACAAGGGCGTCGGCTCCATGTTTGCCTGGCTGAAGCCGAAGAGCGCGCGCACCGACTAAGCACCGGGGGCGACGCGCGCCGGGAGAAGAATAAAGGGCACCGCCGCGGCGGTGCCCTTTTCGTTTGCACGGAGGGTGTCGGGCGCGGAGGCGCCCACCCGCCTCAGGCGGTGCCCATCTCGTCGAGCGCCATCGGCGATTCCGGCAGGATCTGCCCGCCATCGATGGAGAGCCCTTGCCCGGTGATGTAGCCGGCCTCCTCGGAGGCGAAGAACAGCGCGGCATTGGCGATGTCGAACACGCTGCCGAGCTTCTTCATCGGCACGCAGGCGGCGGTGGAGGCGATATAGGCCTCGCCCATGCCGTCCATGCCCTCGGTGTGGATGTTGCCGGGCATCACCGCGTTGACGGTGATGTTCCACGGCGCCAGCTCGATCGCCGCCGTGCGCATGAAGCCGAGCTGCCCGGCCTTGGAGGCGCCGTAATGCGACCAGCCCGGGAAGCCGGTGATCGGCCCGGTGATCGACGAGGTCAGCACGATGCGGCCCTGCTTCTGCGCCTTCATCTGCGGCAGCACCGCCGAGACCGACAGGAAGGTGCCCTTGAGGTTGGTGCCGATCACGTGGTCGAAGTCGGCCTCGGTCATCTCGCCGAGCTTGGCGGCGGGAAAGATGCCGGCATTGGCGCAGAGCACGTCGATGGAGCCGTAGCGGGCGACGGCGGTGGCGGCCATGGCGTCGCAATCCCCGACGCGGGTGACGTCGGCGGCAAAGCCGGAGGCGTTGGGGCCGATCTCGGCGGCGACCTTCTCGGCCTCGGCGAGCGAGCGGCTGACCACCAGCACATTGAGGCCGGCCTGACCGAAACGCAGCGCGATGCCGCGCCCGATTCCCTTGCTGGCGCCGGTGACGATGACCGTCTTGCCTGCGAGCGGCGTGAACATGTGACGTAAGTTCCCTTGGAAAATTAAGTGTTTTCAATCGATTGAAAGAACGTGGCGCAGGCCTGCGGCGCTCGGTGCCGAAAGTCTGCGCTGCCTGTCTTTTGATCAGGGTGCGATGCAAAATTGATGTTGTAAAGCCCAAATCGAGATGTTTAGGATCTCACAAACTCCAACATCAGAACCACATTCTCGCGGTTCCGATGCGGCACGGCTTGCGCGGCCGGACGAGGTTCGCGCCACCATAAAGAGGGGACTTCGAGATGGCAGGCAATTCGGCGGGCATTTCCAGAAGGTCGATGCTGCAGGGCATAGCGGCCGGCGCCGGCGCGCTGGCGGCGGGGCCGCTGCTCGGCACCGGCAGCGCGTGGGCGGCGCGCGAGAAGGAGCTGAACATCCTGTGCTGGGAGGGCTACAACTCCGCCCAGGTGCTGGATCCGTTCCGCTCCAAGACCGGCGCCACGGTGAAGGCCGAGAGCCTGACCAACGACCCGACCATGATCAACCGGCTGCGCGCCGGCGAGATCAACACCTGGGACCTGATCAACGTCAACAATCCCTGGGCGCGCAAGGTGATGCTACCCGAGAAGCTGATCAAGCCGCTGCCGAAGGCGGAGTTCGAGCCGTTCTTCGCCAAGATGCTCCCCGAGTTCAAATGGCCCTATAAGTGGGCGATGAGCGAGGATGGCAACGACCTGCTCGGCATGGTGCAGCGCTTCGGGCCCTACAGCTTCGTCGTCAACACCGACAAGGTCAGCCGCAAGACCGCCGAGGAGACCGGCTGGGACCTGTTCAACGACCCTGCGCTGGCCGGCAAATACGGCATCCTGGAATCCGACGACTGGAACGTGTTCAACATCTTCGTCGTCGCCGGCATCGACCCGTTCAAGGTCCACACGCCGGAGGAGATGACCAAGTTCGAGGAAACCGCCAAGCGGGTGTTCAAGGGCGCCAAGCTGATCGGCGACATCGCCTCGATGAACCAGGCGCTGATCTCCGGCGAGATCGACCTGCACCTCACCGGCGGCACCTATTCGGTCTCGCCGGCGCGCGCCGACGGCCATCCGAACCTGCGCGCCATCACCCCGCTGAAGGGGCCGCTGGCCGGAGGCAAGGGCGGCATCTCCTGGATCGAGGTGACCTCGACGGTCAACAACCCGAACCTGTCGCCGCTGGCGCTGGACTTCCTGAAATATGTGCAGGCGCCGGAAGTGGCGCACACCGTGGCCTTCGCCGAGGGCACCTTCAACCCGGTGGCGCAGATGGGCAACAAGGCCTGCTTCGACCTGTTCACCAAGGAGGAGCTCGACGCCATCCAGTGGGACAGCCTGGAGGAAGAGATGGCGCGCTCGGTCGAGTACGACATCGTGCCGGACTACGACAAGGCGCTCGACATCATGAACGCCGCCAAGCGGTTGAGGGGGTGAGCCTGCGCGGGGAGCTGGAAGGCATCCCCGCTTCGGCCGCTCGCTCTCCCGTCAAGGTCGGAGGTGTCCGACGTTGATCCTTCGCGAGAATCGAATGCGACTCCGGTCGCATTCGGGGAGAGGGGTCGGTGAGGGGCTTTCGACGTCCCGCAACGTCGTCGCCCCTCACCGACCCGCTTCTCAGCCCACCTCTCCGTCGAAACCGGATGTTTCCGGCTTCGACCTCGCCGGAACGGCACCCGGCAACGGCCGGGCGGCGGTGGGGAGAGGATAAGACAGGGAGGCGCGCAGGCGGCTCCCGCCCTGCCGCCGTCGCTCCTGCCTGCGGCCCGGCATCCATGATTTCACGCCCGCGGCGGCGCTCCCGCCGCCGGCCCAGCCTTGGAAGACCCCATGCTTCAGACCCTGCCCGCCGCCGCCGCCACCGACGAGGCCCCGTCGCGGCCGATCCTCCAGCTGGTCGGCGTGCGAAAAGTGTTCGGCGGCTTCGCGGCGGTGGAGGGCATCGACCTCGACGTGCGCGAGGGCGAGTTCCTCACCATCGTCGGCCCGTCCGGCTCCGGCAAGACCACGCTGCTGCGCATGCTCGCCGGCATGGACCAGCCGAGCGAGGGCAACATCACCCTGCGCGGCGAGCTGATCAACGACATGCCGCCGAACAAGCGGCCGACCTGCCTGGTCTTCCAGTCGCTCGCCCTGTTCCCGCACAAGAGCGTGGGCGAGAACATCGCCTTCGCGCTCAAGGTGAAGGGCGTCGATGCCGCCACGCGCAAGAAGCGGGCGCTGGAGCTGATGCGCATCGTTCGTTTGCCGGATAACTACCACGACAAGAACGTGATGAAGTGCTCGGGCGGCGAGCGCCAGCGCGTCGCGCTGGCCCGCGCCTTCGCCTATGACCCCGAGGTGCTGTTCTTCGACGAGCCGCTCTCTGCCCTCGACTACAAGCTGAAGAAGGCACTGGAGAAGGAGCTGAAGGACCTGCACCGGGAGACCGGCAAGACCTTCATCTACATCACCCATTCGCTGGAGGAGGCGATGGTGATGAGCGACCGCATCGGCGTGATGCGCGCCGGCAAGCTGGTGCAGGTCGGCACGCCGGAGGAGATTTACGGCGCCCCGGTCGACCGCTTCGTGTCGGAATTCGTCGGCGAGGTGAACACGCTGAAGATGAAGCGCGCCGGTGCCGAGTGGCACGGCGTCGACGTGCCCGGCACCTTCACGCTGAGCCCGCCGAAGGACGGCGCGAGCCTGGACGAGGCCTTCGTGGTGATCCGGCCGGAATATATGCGCTTCCTCGCCCCCGGCGAGCGGGCCGATAACCAGCTCACCGGCACGGTCTACAACGAATACTCGCTCGGCTCGCGCATCCAGTACCAGATCCGCGTTGGCGAGAAGGTGATGCTCGCCGAGCTGTCGCGCGCCCGCGCGCTCGCCCCCGGCGCCTCGTCCGAGGTGACGATCGGCTGGGACGCCGCCGACGCCTTCACGCTGGGCAGCTGAGGAGGAGACGATGGCCGACATCGCACTCGCCCACGCTCCCGAGACCGCCCGAGAGCTCCGCCACGCCCGCCGCCTCTCGGTCGGCGCGCGCTGCGCGCTGCCCGTCGCGGTGCTGCTCGCCATCGGCTTCCTGGCGCCGATGGTGGCGATCCTCGCCTATTCCTTCGCGACGCCGCGCAGCTTCGACGTGTTCCGCTCCTTCACGCTGGAGAACTTCGCCAGCCTGTTCGATCCGACCAATACGGTGTGGCTGTCCTTCGCCTGGTCGGTCGGCTTCGCGCTGTTCACCGTCGCCATCCTGGCGGTGATCGCCTACCCGATCGCCTATGGGCTGAACGCGGTGTTCGGCCGCTGGGCGGGCTTCGTCAGCGTGCTGTTCGTATTCCCGCTCTTCGTGTCGGAGAATGTGCGGCTCTATGGCTGGGTGCTGTTCTTCATCAAGAACGGTGTGCTCGACGGCACGCTGAAATGGCTGGGCTTTTCCGGCGGGCCGGAGGTGCTGTACACGCCGGGTGTCACCCTGTTCGGCATGGCCTACACCTATCTGCCCTTCATGCTGTTCCCGATGACGCTGGGCCTCGCCCTGGTGCCGCGCGACCTCGTGGATGCGGCGCGGGATCTGGGCGCCGGGCGGCTGTTCATCTGGCGCGAGATCGAATTGCCGCTGGCCATGCCCGGCATCCTCATCGGCATGCTGCTCACCTTCGTGCTGGCGGTGGGCGCCACGGCGGAGGCGAAGATCCTCGGCGGCCAGTCGATCATCGTGATCTCGCACGACATCGAGATTGCCTTCACCTATTCGCAGAACTGGCCGCTCGGCTCGGCGCTGGCCGTGGTGGTGAGCGTGTTCATCGCGGCGCTGACCCTCGTCGCGCTGTCGAAGCTCGATCTCGACCGCATGCTGGGGAGGCGCTGAGCCATGGCAACCACACCGGCGGTCGCCCGCAGGCGCACCAACACGCTGATCTGGATCTGGACGGTGTTCGTCCTGGTCGCCGTCTACCTGCCCATCGTCTGCGGCGCGCTGGCGAGCTTCAACAAGAGCCGCTATTTCGGCTTTCCGATCAAGGTCTACGCCACCGAGTGGTGGCAGAAGACCCTCGATTCCATCGAGATCGGCATGCTGGTGCGCAACTCCATTGCCATCGCCCTGCTGGTCACGGTGATCTCGGTGGTGATCGCCACCTTCGGCGCGCTGGCCTTCGCCCGCTACGACTGGAAGGGACGGCGGCTCTACCAGAAGCTGATCGTGCTGCCGATCTTCTTCCCGCAGCCGGTGCTCGGCCTCGCGCTGCTGCTCGGCTTCAACGCGGTGGGCATCCAGACCTCCTGGCTGACGGCGGTGTTCGCGCATCTGGTCTGGATCGTGCCGGTGGTGACGCTGGTCATCGCCATCCAGGTGTATGGCTTCGACCCGTCGCTGGAGGAGGCGGCCTACGACCTCGGCTGCACGCGCACGCAGGTGTTCCGCGAGGTGACGCTGCCGCTGCTGTGGCCGGGCATCTGGTCGGGCATGCTGTTCGCGTTCCTCCTGTCGTGGAGCAACTTCCCGCTGTCGCTCTACACGGCGGGTGCCGACAGCACGATCCCGAAATGGCTCTACGCCAAGATGGTGGCCGGCTACACGCCGATGGTGCCGGCGCTCGGCACCATGGCGACGCTGGGCGCGGCGAGCCTGCTGCTCGGCGGCGGACTGGTGATGCTGCTCCTGCGCAGGCGGCAACCGGCATGAGCGACGCGTCCGACACGCTAGGCGATCGCCGCCGGCCGCGCCTCGACAAGGCGGCGCGGCAGGAACGCATCCTCGCCGAGATGCGGGCCACCGCGACGCTGCGGGTCGGCGACCTCGCCGCCGACCTCGCCGTCTCCACCGAGACCATACGCCGCGACCTGTTCGAATTGCAGGAGCGCGGGCTGATCAACCGCACCTATGGCGGCGCGGTGCGCCCGCTCGGCGCCGAGGCGGCGGTGACCGAGCGCCACCGCATGATGGTGGAGGAGCGCGAGGCGATCGCGGCGCGGGCGGTGAAGTTCATCAAGCCGCAGGAGGTGATCGCCATTGGCGCCGGCGCCACCACCACCCATGTCGCCCGCCGCATGGCCGCCGAGTGCCGCGACCTCACGGTGATCACCCATTCCTTCTCGGTGGCCACCGTGTTGGCCGCCAACCCGACCATCGACGTCATCCTCTGCCCCGGCCACTACAACGGCCGCGAGGGCATGATGGTGGGGGTGGAGACCATCGAGTTCCTGCAGAGCTACAACGTCAACCGGGCGATCCTCGGCGTCTCCGGCATCACCCCGGAAGGCCTCGCCGATGCCGAGGCGCCGGCCGCCTGGGTCTACAAGGCGATGATGAACCGGGCGGAGGAGACCATCATCGTCTCCGATCACCAGAAATTCGACGTGCCCTCGCTCGCCATCTGGGCGCGGGTGCCGGACGTGCAGCGCCTCGTCACCGATCGGGCGCCGGACGGCGCGCTCGCCCGCGCGCTCGCCCGCGCCGGCGTCGAGGTCTCGGTGGCCGGAAAGTAGGGATCATGTGGCAGCAGAAGCCCGCCGATGAGCGGATCGAGATCACGGTCGACGGCCATAAGGTCGTCGCCTACAGCTATGGCGCCGGCGAGGAGGTCGTCTTCCTGTTGAACGGTGGGCCGGGCCTGCCCTGCGACTATCTGCGCGACGCGCATTCCTTCCTCGCCGATCACGGCTATCGCGTCGTCGCCTTCGACCAGCTCGGCTGCGGCGCCTCCGACAAGCCGGACGACGCCTCGCTGTGGCGCATCGAGCGCTATGTCGAGGAAGTCGAGACGGTGCGCACCACGCTCGGGCTCGGCCGGGTGCATCTCCTCGGCCATAGTTGGGGCGGCTGGCTCGCCATCGACTATGCGCTGGCCTATCCGCAGGTCTTGAAGACGCTGATCCTCGAGGACACCGCCGCCGACCTGCCGCATCTGATGGCTGAGATGCACCGTTTGCGCGCCGCGCTGGGACCGGAAACGGTGGAGATGCTGCTCGCCCATGAGGCGGACGGTTCCTATGACCACCCCGAATACCAGGCGGCGATCACGCTGCTGAACTACCGCCACGTGTGCCGGTTGCAGGAGTGGCCGGCGCCGCTGATGGCCTCGCTCTCCGACTGGAACATGGCGCCCTACATGGCGATGCAGGGGCCGAACGAATTCCTCTATATCGGCAACCTCAAGGACTGGAACCGCACGGCGGACCTCCACAAGATTGCCTGCCCGGCGCTGATCACCGTCGGCCGGCACGACGAGATCACCCCCGCCTGCGCGCTGCGCATGAAGCAGAACCTCACCCAGGCCGAGATGGCGGTGTTCGCCAATTCCAGCCACATGCCGTTCTACGAGGAGCCGGCCGCCTACGATGCGCGCCTGCTCGCCTTCCTCGGCAAGCACCGGGGAGGCGCCGCGTGAGCACCTCATCGAGCTGGCACACTGGGCTCCCTGCCGCCTTTGCCGTCCCGTGCATCCTGATGAAGCATGACCATGACCGATACCATGTATAGCGACGACTTCCTCGGCCGGCTCGAGGCGAGCCTGCGCGCCGCGCTGCCGCGCTGGGACCTGTCGCCGGCGAGCGACGTGAAGCTGCTCACCATCTCCGAGAACGCCACCTTCCGCGCCCGCGATGCCGCCAGCGGCCGCGAGCTGGTGCTGCGGGTGCACCGGCCCGGCTACCATTCGCGCGCCGAGATCGCTTCCGAGCTCGCCTGGCTGGGCGCGCTCGGCGGCGAGGGCGTGGTGGCGACGCTCACCCCGGTGCCGCTCGCCGACGGCACGCTGATCGCCGATCTCGACGATGGCGGCGTGACCCGGCACGCGGTGGCCTTCGAACTGGTCGCGGGCAAGGAGCCGGCCGAGGGCGAGGACCTGCCGCGCTGGTTCCACGAGCTTGGCGCCATCAATGCCCGGCTGCACGCCCATGCCAAGGGCTGGGCTCGGCCGGACGGCTTCGTGCGTAAGCGCTGGGACTATGACGCCATGCTCGGCGAGGTGCTGCTCTGGGGCGACTGGCGTGCCGGCCTCGGCCTCGATGCCGAGGGGCGGGCGGTGCTTGAAGACGTCGCGGCGCTCTTGAAGCAGAAGGTCGACGCCTACGGCACCGGCGAGGACCGCTTCGGCCTCGTCCATGCCGATATGCGGGTCGCCAATCTGCTGGTCGACGGCGATACGCTGTCGGTGATCGATTTCGACGATTGCGGCTTCTCCTGGTACCTCTACGACTTCGCCGCCGCCATCAGCTTCACCGAGCACGAGCCTTATATCCCCGAGCTGCAACGCGCCTGGATCGCCGGCTACCGCACCGTGGCGCCGCTGTCGGACGAGGAGTGCGCCATCCTGCCGGTGTTCATCATGCTCCGGCGCATGTTGCTCACCGCCTGGGTCGCCTCGCATGCGGAGACCCCGACCGCGCAGGCGATGGGCGAGGCTTATACGCACGGCACGGTGGCGCTTGGCCGCGCCTTCCTCGAAACCCATGGGAGGGCGGCCTCGTGACGAGCCCGATGAAGAAGAGTCCGGAACTGCAGATCCTGTCGCTCAACGCCTTTTCCGGCGAGGGCGCGGCGCTGCCGCCGGACATCGCGGCGCTGGTCGCGCGGCGCCAGCGTGCCTTCGGCGCTGGTTCGGTACTGTTCTACGACGTGCCGCTGAAGGTGGTGAAGGCGGAGGGGCCGTATCTCCACGCTTCCGACGGGCGGGCCTATCTCGATTTCTACAACAACGTGCCGACCGTCGGGCATTGCCATCCCAAGGTGGTGGAGGCGGTGCGCAAGCAGGTCGCCGAGTTCAACATCCACTCGCGCTACCTGTTCGATGTCTCGCACGACTATGCCGAGAAGCTGCTCGCCACCTTTCCGCAAGCGCTGTCGAACCTGGTGCTCACCTGCACGGGGAGCGAGAGCAACGACCTCGCGCTGCGCATCGCCCGGCGGGCGACCGGCGGTGCCGGCTTCGTGGTGACGCAGACCGCTTATCACGGCAACACGTCGGCGGTGACCGAGGTCTCGCCCTCCTCCTATCGCAACGGCACGCCGCCGCCGCATGTACGCATGGTGCCGCCGCCCGATCCGGCGGTGTTCGGCAACGATGTCGGGCGTGGCTTCGCCGAGGCGGTGGCCGGTGCCATCGCCGCCATGGAGGCGGACGGCATCCGCTTCGCCGGCCTGCTGGTCGATACGATCTTCTCCTCCGACGGCGTGTTCGCCGATCCGTCCGGCTTCCTCAAGGAGGCCGTCGAGGTGACGCGCAAGGCGGGCGGCCTGTTCATCGCCGACGAGGTGCAGCCCGGCTTCGGGCGCACCGGGGCGGGCATGTGGGGCTTTTCCCGTCACGGCGTCGAGCCGGACATCGTCACCATGGGCAAGCCGATGGGCAATGGCTACCCGGTGGCGGGGCTGGTGACGCGGCCGCAGCTGCTCGCCGATTTCTGCGCCGATTTTGGCTATTTCAACACCTTCGCCGCCAGCCCAGTGGCCGCCGCCGCCGCGCTCGCGGTGCTGGAGGCCATCGAGGAGGACGGGCTGATCGCCAATGCCGACCGCGTCGGCCGCCACCTCAAGGCGCGGCTGACGCATCTGATGGGCAAGACGCCGATCACCGCGGTGCGCGGGGCCGGGCTCTATCTCGGCGTCGCCTTCGGCGACGAGAGCGGGCCGCGCGCGGACATCGCCAAGGCGCTGATCAACGGGCTGAAGCAGAAGGGCATCCTGATCGGCGCTGCCGGCCAGTTCGGCAATGTCTTGAAGATCCGCCCGCCGCTCTGCGTTGGCATAGAGCATGCCGACCGGCTGGCCGACGCGCTCACGGAGCTGCTGGCCGCCGCCTGATCAGCCGCGCGCGGCGATCCAGTCGGCGACGGCGAGGCGGGTCGCTTCCTCGACGCAGGCGCCGATCGCCTCGCCGATGGCGGTGTGCATGCCGGCATAGGCCTGCGGCACGCCATCGAGCGGTGCCGCCATGACGATGCAGTCGGTGCCGGTGCCGGTGACCGCCTGCCGGCCGCCGGGACGGCGATAGCCGGCCTCGAGGATCGCCACGGTGCGCGCCTGCGCCACCAGCGAGGCGGCCTCCAGCAGCGCCGCGTCGGTCAGTGGCACCGAGGCGCGGCAGAAGATGTTGACGGTGCCGACCAGTGCCGGCGCCGCCGGATGCCGGGTGCCGACCCGCTCTCCATTGTTCAGCCCGGCGGTCACCACGCATTCGGCCCGCGCGCCGTCCACCTCCGCGCCGCAACGGACATAGGAGGCGACGTCGCGGGCGGTGAGCAGGCCGACCGCGCCGTGGAGCTTTGCGGCGTCGAGCGCATCGGCGAACCACGCCGCCGGATCGAGATCGGCGGTCAGCTCGTCCCGTCCCACCTGTCGCCAGGCGACGAGAGCGGCGTCCACCAGCCCCGGCCGGTTGAGTGACCAGCTCACCATGCGGTGCGGCCCCGGCAGGCGCAGCACCAGCCAGGGGGGATCGCAGCCTATGTCGAGCGTCGCGGTCATCTCTCCTGCGCTGTAGCAGCGCCGGCCGGCTCTGGCGAGGGCGTCGCCAACCGCCGGCCGGGCGGAACCGGTCGCCGCCGCGACCGTTGACGCAGGCGATCATCCGCAACTCATCCACCGATGGAGGGGCCGTCTGCCATGCTCGACTGCGTCCAGGATTTTTCGCTCGCGCCCCGAAGCGAGGCGCCCCCGGCGCCGCTGCTGCGCGAGGGCGAGAATGTCTGGCGCGTCGAGAGCGCGGCGCGGGCGGCGATGCTGGTCGACGGCGCCGCCTATTTCGGCGCGCTGCGTGCGGCGCTCCTTCACGCGCAGGACAGCGTGCTCATCGCCGGCTGGGACCTTGACAGCCGGATGCGGCTGGTGGGGTCGAGCGGGCGCGCCGAGGATGGTCTGCCCGAGACGCTAGCGGACTTCCTCACCGCGCTGGTGACGCGCCGGCCGCAGCTGCGCATCCGCCTGCTGTTATGGGACTATTCCATGGTCTTCGCCTTCGAGCGGGAGCTAATGCCGCTCTATTCCTTCCTGTGGAACACCCCGCCGCAGATCGAGATCTGCCTCGACGACGCGCTGCCCTTCGGCGCCTCGCATCACCAGAAGATCGTGGTGATCGACGACCGCGTCGCCTTCTCCGGCGGGCTCGACCTGACCGGCCGGCGCTGGGACACGCCCGAGCATTTGCCGGCGGACGAGCGGCGGGTCGATCCCTCCGGCACCGCCTATGGCGCCTTCCACGATGTGCAGATGCTGGTCGAGGGGCCGGCGGCCGCCGCGCTCGGCGACATGCTGCGCGAGCGCTGGCGCCGCGCCGCCTGCGAGCGGCTGGTCCCGCCGCGCGGCAATCCGGATGGTCCTTCCGCGCCTTCGCTCTGGCCGGACGGGGTGGAGCCGGACTTCGAGCACATCGCGGTCGGCATCGCCCGCACCCTGCCGGCGCATGATCGCGAGCCGAGCGTGCGCGAGGTCGAGGCGCTGTTCTTCGACATGATCGAGGCCGCCGAGCGCTTCATCTATATCGAGAACCAGTTCTTCACCTGCCGGCGCACCACCGAGCGGCTGATCGCCCGAATGCGGGCGCGCCCGCATCTGGAGGCGGTGGTGGCGATGCCGCGGGGCTACCGCTCCTGGTTCGAGCATCGCGCCATGGGCGTCGGTCGCGACCGGGTGATGGCCATGGTGGCGGACGCCGGGCTCTCTGATCGCCTGCGCTTCGTCTATCCCGAGGTCGGCCCCGAGGGTGCCGCCGGCCGGGTGATGGTGCATTCCAAGGTGCTGATCGTCGACGACCGGCTGATGCGCATCGGCTCGGCCAATCTGTGCAACCGCTCCATGGGCTTCGACAGCGAATGCGACCTCGCGGTGGAAGCGCGCGACGCGGCGGAGCGGGACGGCATCGCCCGGCTGCGCAACCGCCTGCTCGGCGAGCATCTCGGCCGCACTCCAGAGGAGGTCGGCGCCGCGCTGGCGCAAGGCGGTGTGGCGGAACTGCTGGATGCCCCCTCTCCGGATCGCCGTCTCGCCCCGGTACCCTATGAGCCGGAGGCCGCCGACCTGCCGCTGCCGATGATCGACGCGCTCGCCGACCCGGTCGAGCCGCTCTACGAGGAATCCGGCGTCGCCGTGCCAACCCCGCGCCGCTGGCGCATGGTGCTCGGCGTGCTGGCGGGGCTGGCGGTGATCGGCGGCCTCGCGCTGGCCTGGAGCTATTCGCCCTTCGCCGAGCCGGAGCGGCTGATGCAGGCGTTTTCCCGCCTCGCCGAGGCGCCCTGGGCGCCGCTGGCGGTGATTGTCGCCTTCGTGGTCGGCGGCTTCGTCGCCTTCCCGGTCACGCTGCTCATCGTCGCCACGGTGGCGGTGTATGGCGGCTGGGCCGGCGCGGTGCTGGCCGGCACCGGGGCGGTGGCCAGCGCGCTCGCCACCTATGCGGTGGGCCGCACGCTGGGCGCCCGGTTGGTGCGGCGCTTCATCGGCCCGCGCATCAACCGCATTCGCCGCCGCCTCGCCAATCGGGGCGTGCTGGCGGTGACCACGGTGCGGCTGGTGCCGGCGGCGCCGTTCAGCTTCGTCAATCTGGTGGCCGGCGCGGTCGGCATTCCCTTCACGGACTATCTCGCCGGCACCGTGCTCGGCCTGATGCCGGGGCTGATCGTGATGACGGCGCTCGGCCGGCAGGTGGTCGACATCCTCGTCGCCCCATCGGTGGGGGCGGTCGCGCTGCTGGTCGGCTTCCTCGCGCTGTGGATCGTGCTGTCGCTCAGCTTCCAGCTGCTGGTGAACCGCCTGCGGCCGGCCGGCTGACCGGACGGCGGGAGTTATGCACGACGTCATCCGGCTGATGAGCTGGAACATCCATGGCGGTATCGGTCCGGACCGGCGCTTCGATCTCGAACGCATCGCCGCGCTGATCGCCCGCCACAAGCCGGATATCGTCGCCTTGCAGGAGATCGACACCCGCGGGCGCGACGTCGATTGCCTCGCCCCGCTGCGCGGCCTGCGCGCGGGGTATTTCGCCGAAGCCCGCACCATCGTCGCGCCGGACGGGCATTACGGCCACGCGCTGTTCAGCCGCTGGGAGACCGCCGGGGTGGAACTGCACGACCTCTCGGTGCGCAGGCGCGAGCCGCGCTTCGCCATTTCGGCGCGCATCGCCACCGATTTCGGCGTGCTCAACGTGGTGGCGGTGCATCTCGGCCTCGCCATGGGCGAGCGGCTCGGGCAGGTGCGGGCGCTGGCGCGGCTGGGGGCGCGCCGCGGTGAGGAGCCGACGCTGATGCTCGGCGACTTCAACGACTGGGCGTCGTTCGGCGCGGTGCGCCGGCGGCTGGCGGCGGTGTTCGGCTGGCGCAGCCGCTTGCGCACCTTCCCCGCCCGCCGGCCGACGCTGCGGCTCGACCGGCTCTACTGCAATGACGGACTGGCGGTGCTGACCTGCTTCACCGATCCGGAGGCGGCGCGGGCCTCCGATCACCTGCCGGTGATCGCCGATGTGCGGTTGACGTCGGAGGGGAGGCCCGCACGGAACCGTGACGTGCCGCCATACATTGTCCCGCCGTGAGGCGGCCGCTCGCCGCCGATGCCGGAGGCCAGCCGTCCATGCTTGCGAAAATGTCGGCCGTTTCTCACCCCAAAGCGCCTGAACCAACCAGGTCCGGGCTGGACAAGCCCAAGCGCTCGGCCTTCACCCGCTTCGCCCAGAAGGTCGCGCACTGGACCGGCCAGCCGGCGACCTTCATCGTCGCGGTGGGGATCATCGTGCTGTGGGCCGTGACCGGGCCGTTCGTCGGCTTCAACGACACCTGGCAGCTGATCATCAACACATCGACCACGATCATCACGTTCCTGATGGTGTTCGTGATCCAGAACAGCCAGAACCGCGACACCACGGCGCTGCATATCAAGCTCGACGAGCTGATTTCCCGCCTCGAGGGGCCGCGTGAGAAGCTGATGGACCTCGAGGAACTGGACGAGGAGGAGCTGGAGCGCATCCGGGCCGAATTCGAGCAGCGGGCCTGTCGCAGCCGCGCGGCGAAGGATGAGGGCAGCGCCGCTGCCGGGGGAGACACAGCGGGCAAGGACGCGACGGAAAAGGAAGTGGTTCGCAAATCGCCGGGGCGGCGGAAGGTGGCGGCGAAGCCGGCAGGCGCCGCCCGGATCCCGGGCCGGCAGGCCTGATGCCCGCCGGCCGCGATGGCGTGGTTCGAGCGCCGAGACTCAGGCGAGGAAGCGCGAGCGCGGCTCGGTGCGCTCCAGCGCCGGAGTACGCGTGGTCAGCGGCGAGAAGCGCCAGCCGATCAGTTCGCAGGTGACGAGCCGGCCCTGGTCGTCGCGGACCTCCACCGGCTTCAGCTTGCCCTCCCGCTTCATTTCCAGCGCCCGGTCGACGGCATCGGGAATCGTGGAAAACCGCAGGCGCTTCATCGGTTGCAACGGGTCGTCGGCATAGGAGCCGGTGAAATACAGCGTGTAGGGGGTCGGAAGGTGGGGGGTGGGAGTGTTCGGGGGTACGGTCGACATATCGGCGATCCTCCTTGCATGCTCGCCTGTCCCGCGACGGGCGATATCGCCGCTTCGTGCGTCCTGTAGGCCTTGAATCGCCCGCATACCGACAACCCGCGATCGTCGAGATGCGGGGTGATCGGAGACGAGCAAGAAGTGATTCGGCCCGCGAGGATCGGCGCGAAGCTCTATTAAGGACGCGAAAAGAAACCAGATTGCGCGGCGCGTCAATCGACAAATTAGCGAGGAGGGGCGGAACCTTTTGCCGGCGGCAGTTTTGGGCTGCCCATATTACCACTGCGCAAACATTGTTTTGATTTATTGGGAATACAGCCTGTCATAATTCTGAAACGATTACATTTCGACTTGCTGCAACTGCGAAGGCGCCGTCGGTAACATCAGGACGGCGTTGGGTTTCCAGCCCCGCCGCAGCACGGAAGGCCGATCAGGCGTCGGCCTCCGGCGCGGGCCCCTTCGGCACCACGAGAATGTCGCACGGCACCTCGGCGAGGATGGAGGTGTCGGTGCTGCCGGCGAGCAGCCGATGCAGGAAGCCCTTCTCGCCGCTGCCGATCACCACGAGGTCGATGTCGCGCGCCTCGACATGCGCGGTGAGCACCGCCGGGGCGCTGCCGGGCTCCAGCACCACCTCCAGCCGGTCGCGGGTCAGCGGGGTGGTGGCGAGGAAGGCGTCGGCCTCCTTCGCCGCCACCGCGCGGTATTCCTCCTCATAGGTGGCGCGGTCGGCGGTCATGCCGGCGAAGGGCGGGTCATAGGCGTGCAGCAGCGCCAGCCGCGAGGTGGGAAACCAGGCGGCGGCGGTGACGAGCGGCGCCGCCGAGCCGTCGCTGAAGTCGCTGGCGACCACGACGCGCAGATAGGCGCCGCGCGGCCGGTCGCGCACGATCAGCAGCGGCAGGCGGGCCTCGTGCACCAGGGCGGCGACGCTGCGGCCGAGGGTGCGCCGGCCGAGCAGCTCGTCGCGGGCGACGCCGGTGACGACGAGCCCGGCGTCGCGGGCGCGCGCCACGCCGCTCACCACCACCTCGCATTCGCCCGTGGCCACCAGCACCTCGATGCCGTCGCTGGCCTCGCCGAGCCGGCGCCGCACTCGCAGGGCGTCGAGGCCGGGCAGGGCGGAGCCCTCGGGGTCGGTCGGCAGCGCGCCGGAGGTCCAGTGGCCGGTGTCGGCCGGCTCGATGGCATGCACGGCGATGAGCTGCGCCCGCCACTGCTCGGCAAGCTGCCGGGCGCGGTCGAGCGCCCGGTCGCAGCGCGGGCTGAGATCGGTGGCAAGCACCAATCGGCTCGGCGTCGCGGTGGCGGTGGCTTCGGGCGTCGTCGGCTGTTGCAATGTGGGCGTCATGGCTCAGATTTTCTCGGCGGCGAAGAGTCCAAGCCGGCGCAACACCAGCTTCTCGATTTCCAGCACGATCATCAATGCCACGCCGACCCCGACGATCAGGATGCCGTCGGGCAGGCTCACCGGACGCGTGGCGAAGATTTCCTGCAGCAGCGGCAGATAGGTGAAGGCGAACTGCGCCACCACCACGGCGGCGAGCGCGGCGATCACCGCCCTCGTGCCGACCACGCCGACGAGGGTCAGCGAGCTGCCGCGAATGTAGCGTACGTTGAACAGGTAGAAGATTTCCATCACCACGATGGCGTTGACCACGATGGTGCGTGCCATTTCGACATCGTCGCCGCGCGCCAGCGACCATTCGAACAGCCCGAGCACCGCGACGAGGAACAGCAGCGACACGAAGACGATCCGCCACAGCATGAAGGGCGAGAGCAGCCCGGCGCCCGGCGGGCGTGGCGGGCGCTTCATGATGCCCGGCTCGGTCGGCTCGAAGGCCAGCGCCAGCCCGAGCGTCGCCGACAGCACGAGGTTGATCCACAGGATCTGCGCCGGCGACATCGGCATGGTCAGCCCGGCGAGAATGGCGACGATGACGCACAATACCTCGCCGCCATTGGTCGGCAGCGTCCAGGCGATCATCTTGCGGATGTTGTCGTAGACCGTGCGGCCCTCGCGCACCGCCGCGACGATGGAGGCGAAATTGTCGTCGACCAGCACGATCTCGGCGGCCTGCTTGGCGGCCTCCGTGCCCTTGCGGCCCATGGCGATGCCGACATCGGCCTGCCGCAGCGAGGGGGCGTCGTTCACCCCGTCGCCGGTCATCGCCACCACGGCGCCGGTCGATTGCAGCGCGCGCACGATGCGCAGCTTGTTCTCCGGGCTGGTGCGGGCGAACACCGAGGTGCGCCGGGCGATGCCGACCAGTTCCTCGTCATCCGCCGCGTCGACCTCGGCGCCGGTGACTGCCAGCGGGTTCTCGGCGATGCCGAGCTGGCGGGCGATCGCCGCCGCGGTGGCGGCGTGGTCGCCGGTGATCATCTTCACGCCGATGCCGGCGGTGCGGCACTCCGCGATGGCGGCGACCGCCTCCGGGCGCGGCGGGTCGATGAAGCCGACGAGGCCGAGGAAGTCGAAACCCTCCCGCACATCGTCGAAGGAGAGCCGCTCCGGCAGCTGCGCCACGCGCTTGGCCGCGAAGCCGAGCACGCGCTCGCCATGTCCCGCCGCCGCCTCGACATGCGCCCCCCACCGCGCCGGATCGGCGCTACACAGCGGCAGCAGTGCCTCCGGCGCGCCCTTGACGAAGATCGCCGTCTCGCCGCCCGGTCCCTCATGCGCGGTCGCCATGAAGCGGTAGGCGGCGTCGAAGGGGATCTCGTCGCGCCGCACCCAGGCGCCGCGCTCGGCGGCCGGGTCCAGCCCGGCCTTCACCGCCAGCGCCACCAGCGCGCCTTCCATCGGATCGCCCTCGACGCTCCAGTGCCCGGCCTCGTGCCGCAGCTGCGCGTCGTTGCACAGCAGGCCGGCGCGCACCAGCGGCAGCGCCGCCGAAACCGCATCCTCGGCTGCATCCGTGCCCGTCGCCCAGCCGATGGCGCCTTCCGGCCGGTAGCCGCCGCCCTCCACCTCGATCTCGCCCGAGGGTACGAACAGCCGGCGGGCGGTCATCTCGTTGCGGGTGAGGGTGCCGGTCTTGTCGGAGCAGATCACCGAGGTCGCGCCCAGCGTCTCCACCGCCGGCAACAGGCGGATCACCGCGTTGCGCGCCGCCATGCGACGCACACCGATGGCCAGCGTGATGGTGATCACCGCCGGCAGCCCCTCCGGCACCACGCCGACCGCCAGCGCCACCACGGCGATCAGCGCATCTGCCCAGTCATAGTTGCGGAAGGCGACGGCGAAGACGAACAGCAGCGCCGCGCCGCCGAACGCCACCCAGGTGAAGCGCCGCGCGAAGCCGTCGATCTGCCGCAGCAGCGGCGTCGCCATCGGCTCGACCTCGGCCATCAGCGTGCCGATGCGGCCGATCTCGGTGTGGGTGCCGGTGGCCACCACCACGGCGGCGCCTTGTCCGGCCGCCACGGTGGTGCCGGAGAACGCCATGGAATGACGATCGCCCAGCGACGCGGCCTCCGGCGCCACGCCCTCATGCTTCTCGGCGGCGACGGATTCGCCGGTGAGCGCCGATTCGTCGATGCGCATGCCACGGGCGCGCATCAGCCGGGCATCGGCGGGCACGCGGTCGCCGGCCTCGATGACGATGACGTCGCCGGGCACCAGCTCATGCGCGCCGATGCTGGTGCGCTGCCCGTCGCGGATGACGTTGGCATGCGGGGAGATCATCTCGCGGATGGCGCGCAGCGCCTCCTCCGCCTTGCCTTCCTGCACATAGCCGATGATGGCGTTGGCCAGCACCACCGCCAGGATCACCCCGGCGTCGATGCCATGGCCGATCAGCGAGGCCGCTAGCGCGCCGGCCAGCAGGAAATAGATCAGCATGTTGTTGAACTGCGCCAGGAAGCGCAGCAGCGGGTGCCGGCGCGGCGGCTCGGGCAGGCGGTTGGGGCCGTGGCGGGCGAGGCGGGCGCTCGCCTCGGCGGCGGTGAGGCCGTCGGCGGTGACGTCGAGATGGCGGGCGACCTCGGCATGCGGCAGCGCGTGCCAGAAGCGCTCGACGGTTCCTGGGGCCGGCCCGACCGCCGGAGGCGCCACGGCGCGCTCCGGCAGGGTCGCGTTCGCCATCCGGTCCCCCGCCCCGTGTGCCGCCATGCCCCGTGCCCCCTTTCCGCTGCTCCATTCGTCCGGCCGTCGGGCCAGACTACCTCCGCAACGGCAGGCGACAAGCTACCCCATGGAGCGATGGACCCCCGGCGGGTTTTTGCGTATGGGGAATGACAATCGCGTCAGGGCGGCGATGGAGCCGTCCCGCCGACATCCCCTTGCAGGATCGGTCCGGCCTTGAAAAAGAGAAGCCGTGCGTCGCGGCGGCGGGCCAGGCGGCGGGTCAGGCGTCAGGCCCGTTGCCGGGCACTGTGACGGGCCAAATGGCGATCCGGCGGGGGCATATGACGACCCATGCGTCGGCGGCGTCGCCGGAGTGAGTGATGATCAAGGCCTTTTTTTCCTATTACCGCCCGTATTTGCATCTCTTCATCCTCGATTTCGGCTGTGCCGTGCTCTCGGGCGTGCTGGAACTCGGCTTTCCCATCGCGATGAAGCTGTTCGTCGACCGGCTGCTGCCGGGCGGCGACCTGCAGCTCGTCGTGCTGGCGGCGGTGGGGCTGCTGGCGATCTACGCCGTCAATAGCGGGCTGATGGCGATCGTCACCTATTGGGGGCACGTGCTCGGCATCAACATCGAGACCGAGATGCGCGCCCGCGCCTTCGAGCATCTGCAGAAGCTGTCCTTCCGCTTCTTCGACAATGTGAAGACCGGCCACCTGCTCGCCCGTGTCACCAAGGACCTCGAGGAGATCGGCGAGATCGCCCATCACGGGCCGGAGGACATGTTCATCGCGGTGATGACCTTCATCGGCGCCTTCCTGCTGATGCTCTGGGTGCATCCGCCGCTCGCCTTCCTCACCGCGCTGATCGTGCCGGTCACCGTGTTCCTGGTGGCGCGCTATGGCGGCCGCATGACCAAGAACTGGCAGGCGCAGTTCGGCCGCGTCGGGGCGTTCAACGTGCGGCTGGAGGAGAACATCGGCGGCATCCGCGTGGTGCAGGCCTTCGCCAACGAGGCGCATGAGCGCGACCTCTTCGCGCTCGACAACGCCAACTACCGCGCTACCAAGCTCGATGCCTACCGCGTCATGGCGGTGGGGCAGGCGCTGAACTACATGGCGATGCGCCTCGTCCAACTCGCCGTCATGCTGGCCGGCGCCTGGTATGTGGTGCAGGGCGAATTGTCGATCGGCGGCTTCGTCGGCTTCCTCCTGCTGGTCGGGGTGTTCTACCGCCCGCTCGACAAGATCGCCGCGGTGATGGAGACCTATCCCAAGGGGATCGCCGGCTTCCGCCGCTATCAGGAACTGCTGGCGACCGCGCCCGACATCGCCGACCGGCCGGGCGCGGTCGAGGTTGGGTCGCTCCGCGGCGACATCCGCTTCGAGAAGGTCAGCTTCGGCTACACCGCGGACCGGCCGGTGCTCTCCGGCATCGATCTGTCGGTGCGCGCCGGCGAGACCGTGGCCTTTGTCGGCCCGTCCGGCGCCGGCAAGACCACGCTTTTGTCGCTGGTGCCGCGCTTCTACGAGCCGACCGGCGGGCGCATCGCCATCGACGGCATCGACATCGCCGACATGACGCTGACCTCGCTCCGGCGCAATATCGGCATCGTGCAGCAGGACATCTTCCTGTTCGGCGGCACCATGCGCGAGAACATCGCCTATGGAAGGCTCGACGCCTCGGAGGCGGAGATCGCCGAGGCAGCGCGGCGCGCCCGGCTCGACGGGCTGCTCGCCAGCCTGCCGGAGGGGCTCGACACCGTGGTCGGCGAGCGCGGGGTGAAGCTGTCGGGCGGGCAGAAGCAGCGCCTCGCCATCGCCCGCATCTTCCTCAAGAACCCGCCGATCCTGATCCTCGACGAGGCGACCTCGGCGCTGGACACCCAGACCGAGCGGGAGATCCAGCTGTCGCTCGACGAGCTGTCGCAGGGGCGCACCACGCTGGTCATCGCCCACCGCCTCGCCACCATCCGCCATGCCGACCGCATCGTGGTGGTCACGCCCGAGGGCATCGCCGAGGACGGCCCGCATGACGAACTCGTCCAGCATGACGGCCTCTATCGCCGGCTGCACCTCGCGCAGACGCAGGGCATGGGAATGGACGAGGTGGCGCCCTGAGCGGGGCACCACAAAAAAAGAGGGCCGGCGCGAGCCGGCCCAGTGAGGGAACGTTGGTCTTGAGCAACCAACGCCGGGGGAAATGGGCGCGCGACTAGATCTCGTCGCTGCCGCCGAAGAAGTCGTCGAAGAAGCCGCCGCCATCGGAGGCGCCGAGATCGTCGGCCGGGCTCGGATCGTCGGCCGGGGCGTTGTCCGCCGCCGAATTGTCCGCCGCTGACGTGTCGGCCGCCGGGGTTTCTGCCGGCGGGGTGGCCGGCGCCGCATGCGCCTCGTTGCCGCCGAACATGCCGGCGATGGCGTTGCCGAGCAGCACGCCGCCGGCGACGCCCATCGCGGTCTGCGCCGCGCCGGCCAGGAAGCCGCCGCCGCCGAAGCCGCCGCGTCCCATCGCGCCGGGCGCCATGCCCTGCGGAGGTATGCCCTGCTGCCCCATACCCTGCTGCCCGCCCCAGGGCGAGCCGGCCGGTGCCTGCGGTGCGCCATAGGGCTGGGAGCCGTAGGGCGGCTGCTGCGTGTTCGCCGGGCTGCGCGGCACCGAGGGCACCGAGCCGCCGCGCGGGGCGGGGGCCTGCGAGGAGCCGAATAGTCCGCCGAGGAAGCCGCCGCCGGAGGCCGGACGGGAGGCCTGCGCCTCCTCCAGCTCGGCATTGCGCTGCTCCAGCTCGGCGATGCGGCTCTGCGCCTGTTGCATCGCGTAGTCCTGCATCACGATGGTCTGCGCCATGTAGTAGGGCGCACCCGGCTGGCGGGCGATCTCCTGCCCGATGAAGCCTTCCGCGCCGGCGTCGCGCGGCGCCGCGTTGCGCTCCACCTCGGCGAGGCGGGCGAACAATCCCTGGATGGTCTGGCGATCCTGCTCGTTCATCTCTCATCTCCTCGTCCGAGTGGCGCGAGCATGCCCGTGGCGGAGCGCGATGGCTTTCCCGCCCGAACGATGCCCGGCCTCCCGAAGCTAGATCACGTTCTTGTCGATCCGGTGTTCGGCGCGAACGGACCCGGCCGTGACGATCACTCGCGCTCGCCGGTGAGGTTGAGCAGCAGCTGGAAGATGTTGACGAAGTTCAGGTAGAGCGAGAACGCGCCGAACACCGCCAGCTTCTGCTGCGATTCCGCGTCGAAATTGTCGGCGTACTGCTCCTTGATCGACTGGGTGTCCCAGGCGGTCAGGCCGACGAACACCAGGATGCCGACCACCGAGACGATGAACTGCAGCATGGTCGAGCCGAGGAAGATGTTGACCAGGCTGGCGATCACCACGCCGATCAGGCCCATGATCAGGAACGAGCCGAACTGCGACAGGTCGCGCTTGGTCGTGTAGCCGTACAGGCTCGTCGCGCCGAACATGGTGGCGGCGATGAAGAAGGTGCGGGCGATCGAGGTGCCGGTGAACACCAGGAAGATCGAGGCCATCGACAGGCCCATCACGCCGCAGAACGCCCAGAACATGGTCTGCGCGCCTGAGGCCGACATCGTCTGCATGCGGAACGAGAAAAACAGCACGAAGGCGAGCGGAGCCAGCATCACCACCCATTTCAGCGGGGTGGAGAAGATCGGCACATAGAGCGCCGGCGTGGTGCCGACGATGAAGGCCACAGTGCCGGTCAGCACGAGGCCGAGCGCCATGTAGTTATAGATGCGCAGCATGTGGCGGCGCAGGCCCTCGTCATAGACAGCCTGGTCGACGCTGCGGGCGCTGGCGCCCCATTGGAAGCCGGAATTCGGCGGGTTCATCTGCTTTCTCCTTGAAGAAGCGGTATCTCGAAAACTCAGTAGAGCGACCGGGCCAGCCGGGATGCGACCTGGTCGAGCTGCCTGGCGTCGGTCTCGGCCACCAGCGCATAGGCGACCTCGCCGACCTGCCAGTAGGCGGCGTTGAACGTGTCCTTCATCGCCACCGTCGCCGGCACCACGTCGAAGCTGCCCGGCCGTACCGCGAACAGCGACGCCTTGCCGAGGCCTTCCGCCTCCAGCGCCAGCTCGACGCTGGGCCCGAAGCTGGAGGGGAACACCTGCACGTCGGTCACCGACCAGCCCTTGGGCAGCTCCGGCATGACGATGGCGGTGGCGGCGCGGATGTCGGCCGGGTCATAGGCGCCCGAGCCGGCCTGCGAGGGCATCGCGGCGCGCAGATGCGCGGTGCGATGCGCCATCACGGCGGCATCGACATAGGCGGGGGCGAGATCGGAGGCCACCACCTCGCTGACCCCGAGCGGGCCGAGGCGGGCATGGGCGAACCAGCCGGCGCCGACCAGCAGCGCCACCGCCGCCGCGACTCGCAGCTGCCGCCACACCCGCACCCGGCCGAGCGCCCGCTCCAGCCGGCGCGCCGCCTCGACGGTGGCGACCCGGGCCGGGGCGTTCATCACCGAGCGCGGCGTGTCGGCGAGGGCGAGCCGCAGCTCGTCGCGGATGCGCAGATCGGCCATCACCCGCGAGGCGGCTTCCGGCCGTTCGCTGAGATAGGCCTCGACATCGATGCGCCGGGCGACGTCGAGCTGGTCGTCGACATAGGCGGAGAGGTCGTCGTCGGACACGGGATCAACGGGACGGTTCATCCGAGCCTCCTACGATCTTGAGCTGCGGGCGGGTCGCCACCCCACCGTCCTCGATGGCGCGCAGGGCGCCGCGGGCGCGGGACAGGCGCGACATCAGCGTGCCCTGGGGAATGCCCAGCGCCGCGGCGGCCTCCGCATAGCCGAGGCCTTCTATCGCCACGAGATGCAGCGCGGCGCGCTGCTCCTCGGGCAGGCCCATGAAGGCGTCGCGGATCTGTGCGAGCCGCATATGGTGTTCCTGTGCCGGCTCGCCGGACACCGGGGCGATCTCGGCGAGGCGGCGCTCGCGCTCCGCCTCGGCGCGACGGGCACGCCGGCGGTCGACGAACACATTGTGCAGGACGGCGAACAGCCAGCCGCGCAATCCCTGCGCGGCGTCGCCGCGTTCCGGGTCGAAGCCGGCGCGATTCTCATAGGCGCGCAGCAGCGCGTCCTGCACCAGGTCTTCGGCGTCGGCCTCGTCGCGCGTCAGCGCCCGCGCATAGCGCCGGAGCGCCGCGAGCTGGCCGAGCACGTCGAAGGTCGAGCTTTTCCGCATCATGATCAATATACGGAGTCGTTGCTGCGGTTATTCCACCCCGAATGCACGAAATTTGCGCGACCGGCCGCCCGGCACCGGCGAGGCCGGCGCACGCCGGTAGCGAGCCGGCGTCTCGGATGGTCATTCGCCTGTAATCTTAACTGGATAGCGGGTTTGGATGCCGCCCGCCGGTCCGAAGGCCCCGACAGGGTGTCCCGCCTGCCGATGTTTGACGGGCGTGGGACTGTTACGGTATTCCAGACGTGTCGAGGATACGGAATTTTTTGGTTGAGCCATTGTATTCCGGCCGAGAACATTTGTTCGGAATTTGCAGAGATTTGGTTGCCATAAACAGCCCACAGGAACTGGATTTATGAAGATTGCAGTAGTCGGATCGGGTTATGTTGGTTTGGTTTCCGGCGCGTGTTTCGCCGATTTCGGTCACCAGGTCGTCTGTATCGACAAGGACCCCAAGCGCATCGAGGCGCTGAAGCAGAATATCATCCCGATTTACGAGCCCGGGCTCGATGATCTGGTGTCCTCCAATGTGAAGCAGAACCGGCTCTCCTTCACCACTTCGCTGCCCGAGGGCATCGAGGGCGCCGAGGCGATCTTCATCGCGGTCGGCACGCCGTCCCGTCGTGGCGACGGCCACGCCGATCTGCAATATGTCTATGCGGTCGCCCGCGAGATCGCCCAGGCGGTGAAGGGCTTCGCGGTGGTGGTCGACAAGTCGACCGTGCCGGTGGGCACCGCCGACGAGGTGGCGCGCATCATCCGCGAGACCAACCCGGACGCCGACGTCGCCGTCGCCTCGAACCCGGAATTCCTGCGCGAAGGCGCGGCGATCTCCGACTTCAAGAAGCCGGACCGCATCGTGGTCGGCATCAATGACGAGCGCGCCCGCGCGGTGATGACCGAGGTCTACCGCCCGCTCTATCTCAACGCCTCGCCGCTGCTGTTCACCGACACCCGCACCGCCGAGCTGATCAAATACGCCGCCAACGCCTTCCTGGCGATGAAGATCACCTTCATCAACGAAGTCGCCGACCTCTGCGAGAAGGTCGGCGCCGACGTGCAGCAGGTGTCGCGCGGCATCGGCATGGACGGGCGCATCGGCTCGAAGTTCCTGCATGCCGGTCCCGGCTATGGCGGCTCCTGCTTCCCGAAGGACACGCTCGCCCTCGTCAAGATCGCCCAGGACAATGACAGCCCGATCCGGCTGATCGAGACCACGGTGGCGGTCAACGACCAGCGCAAGCGCTCCATGGCCCGCAAGGTCGAGAAGGCGGTCGGTGGCAGCCTGCGCGGCAAGACGGTGGCGGTGCTCGGCCTCACCTTCAAGCCCAACACCGACGACATGCGCGAGGCGCCCGCCATTTCCATCGTGCAGGCGCTGCTCGATGCCGGCGCGGTGGTCAAGGCCTACGACCCGGTGGGCACCGAGCAGGCCAAGCTGGTCATGCCGTCGGGCATCACCTATTGCGCGGATCCCTACGAAGCGTCCGAGGGCGCGTCCAGCATCGTCATCGTGACGGAGTGGGACCAGTTCCGCGCGCTTGATTTCGGGCGGCTCAAGAGTATTGTCGCCGAGCCGATCCTGGTGGATCTGCGCAACGTGTACAACCCGGAAGAAATCACCCGGCACGGCTTCCAGTACAGCTCCATCGGCCGGCCGGGCTCGGAAGCCATCTGATACATGCGCATACTGATGACGGGTTCCGCCGGGTTCGTGGGGTTCCACCTCGCCCGGCGGCTGATCGACGAAGGTCATACCGTCATCGGTTTCGATGCCATGACCGACTACTATGACAGGCGTCTCAAGGACGCCCGTCATGCCATTCTCGGCAAGTCGAACCGCTTCACGCCGGTCGTCGCCCGCCTCGAGGACATGGATGCCCTCGACCGGGCGGCCGATCTGGCGGCGCCAGACATCATCATCCACCTCGCCGCCCAGGCCGGGGTGCGCTATTCGATCGAGGCGCCGCGCGCCTATGTCGAATCCAACCTCGTCGGCTCGTTCAACGTGCTCGAGGTCGCGCGGCGGACGCGGCCGTCGCATTTCCTGCTCGCCTCGACCAGTTCGGTCTATGGCGACAATTTCGACGTGCCGTTCCCCGAGGTCGCCTCGACCGACGCGCCGCTCAGCCTCTATGCCGCGACCAAGAAGGGCATGGAGGTGATGTCGCATTCCTATGCGCATCTGTGGAACCTGCCCACCACCTGCTTCCGCTTCTTCACCGGCTACGGCCCGTGGGGGCGGCCGGACATGGCGCTGTTCAAGTTCGTCCGCGCCATCGAGCGCGGCGAGCCGATCGAGATCTACGGCCGGGGCGCGATGCGCCGCGACTTCACCTATATCGACGACCTGGTGGAAGCGGTGATGCGGCTGATGGATCGCCCGCCGGTGGTCGGCGAGCCGGTGCATGTGCCGGACGCCGTCGACACGCTGTCGGCGGTGGCGCCGTGGCGGGTGGTGAACATCGCCGGCGGCACGCCGGTGGAGCTGTTGAATTTCGTCGAGGAGATCGAGCGCGCGGTCGGCAAGCCGGCGCGCAAGAAGTTCCTGCCCATGCAGCCGGGCGACGTCACCGAGACCTTCGCCGATCACCGGCTGCTGCAGGCGATCACCGGCTACCGGCCCTCGACGCCGCTCAACGAGGGCATTGCCGCCTTCGTCAGCTGGTTCCGCACCTACTACACCGAGGCGACCGTCTAGAGCACTTCCGGTGAACTCCGGTTCACCGGAAGTGCTCTAGGGCCTTGTTTGGACACGTTTTCTTCACGCGAACCGGATTCCGCTTCGCTCGAAAACGCTCTGGGACGGTCGCGCCGGCGCCGGTCTCAGCCGTTGCGGGCGGCTTCCTGCAGCACCCGGCGCAGATAGCCGCCATAGGAGCTCTTGCCGATCCGCGTGGCGAGCCGCTCCAGCTGCGCCACGTCGATCAGGCCGCGGCGGAAGGCGATCTCCTCCGGCGAGGCGATCTTGAAGCCCTGCCGCTTTTCCAGCGTGCGCACGAACTCGCCGGCCTCGAGCAGGCTGTCCGGCGTGCCGGTGTCGAGCCAGGCATAGCCGCGGCCCATCTTGGAGACGCGCAGGTCGCCGCGCTCGAGATAGGCGCGGTTGACGTCGGTGATCTCCAGTTCGCCGCGCGCCGAGGGCTTCAGCCCGGCGGCGATCTCCACCACCGAGGCGTCGTAGTAATAGAGCCCGGTCACCGCCCAGTTCGACTTCGGCTCCTCCGGCTTCTCCTCGATGGAGAGGGCGTTGAAATTCCTGTCGAATTCGACGACGCCGTACCGCTCCGGGTCCACCACGTGGTAGGCGAACACGGTGGCGCCGTGGGAGAACTCGCTGGCCGAGGTCAAAAGGCGCGGCAAAGCGTGGCCGTAGAAGATGTTGTCGCCGAGGATCAGCCAGGACGGCTGGCCGTCGATGAAGTCGGCGCCGATCACATAGGCCTGGGCGAGGCCGTCCGGCGAGGGCTGCACGGCATAGCTGATCTTGATGCCCCATTGCGTGCCGTCGCCGAGCAGGCGCTGGAACAGCGGGGTGTCGCTGGGCGTCGAGATGACGAGGATGTCGCGGCAGCCGGCGAGCAGCAGCGTCGATAGCGGGTAGTAAATCATCGGCTTGTCGTAGACCGGCATCAGCTGCTTGCTGACGACCAGCGTCATCGGATGCAGCCGCGTGCCGGAGCCGCCTGCCAGAATGATGCCCTTCATGCCGTCCTCTATCCTCCCGCGTCACCGCCGCGTGGCCTCGGCCTCGCGGACGGCGCGCTCCGCCCCATTCTTCGTTCGCCGCTCAGCGGCCCGCCGTGCTTCCGGCGAGAGCCGGAACGATTTCCGCGACCCTGCTGCGCCACTCCTGCGCGCGATAGCCGAAATCCTGCGCGAAGGCACCGGAATCGAGCTGCGAATTGGCCGGTCGCCGCGCCGGCGTCGGATAGTCGGCGGTGCCGATGGCCACGACGCGCGGATGTCGCCCGGTCAGCGGCGCGGCGGCGCTCACGATGGCGTCGGCGAAGCCGTGCCAGCTCGTCGTGCCGGTGCCGGCGAAATGATAGGTGCCCCATGGGGCGGTTCCGGCCGCCACGCGGGCGGTGACGGTAAGGATCGCCTCGGCGAGGTCGCGCGTCGCGGTCGGGTTGCCGGTCTGGTCGGCGACCACGCGCAGCTCGTCGCGCTCGGCGGCGAGCCGCAGCATGGTCTTGAGGAAGTTGTTGCCGTGCCGGCCATAGACCCAGGCGGTGCGCAGGATGATGTGGCGCTCGGCGGCCCGGCGGATCGCCTCCTCGCCCTCCAGCTTGGTGCGACCGTAGACGCCGAGCGGCGCCACCGGGTCGCTTTCCACATAGGCGCCGGTCTTGGTGCCGTCGAACACATAGTCGGTGGAGAGGTGCAGTAGCGGGATGCCGGCTTCTTCCGCCGCGGCGGCGAGCGCCGCCGGGCCCGCGGCATTGTCGCGCCGGGCGGCCTCCGGCTCGGTTTCCGCCTTGTCGACCTTGGTGTAGGCGGCGGCATTGACCAGCAGCGAGGCCGGGCCCGTCGCCAGCAGGCGCCGCAGCGCGTCGGCGTCGGCGATGTCGACGGCGCTGCGCTCGAAGCCCCGCGCGGCGATGCCCCGCGTCGCGGCGAGGTCCAGCAACTCGCGCCCGACCTGGCCGCCGGCGCCGAAGACGAAGATGGGGTCGGTCATGTCGCGTGTCCTGACGGCTGGCGAATCCGGGCGATCCGCCAGCTGCCATGCCTGCTACAGGATGCGGCCGGTGTCGAGGCCCGTATCGAGGCCTCGGGCACGGCGGTGAGGCCGCGCCCGCATGGCTCAGAGCGGCAGGAGGGGCTGGCCGTCATAGGCGAAGGGGCTGTCGAACGCGCTCAGCTGGGGCAGAACCCGGTCCTTGTCCGACAGGATCGCCTCGGCCCCCGGCGGCAGCGGCCAGTCGATGCCGATCTCCGGATCGTTCCAGGCGATGCCGCCGTCGCATTGCGGGGCGTAGATGTCCGACACCTTGTAGGCGACCTCGACATCCGGCTCCAGCGTCAGGAAGCCGTGGGCGAAACCCTCGGGAATGAACAGCTGCTCGCCGCCTTCCGCCGTCAGGCGGGTGGCGATGTAGTGACCATAGGTCGGCGAGCCCCGGCGCACGTCGACCGCATAGTCCATCACCGAGCCGCGCAGGCAGCGCACCAGCTTGGCCTGCGCATGCGGCGGCCGCTGGAAATGCAGGCCGCGTATCGTGCCGGCCTGTGCCGAATAGGACTGGTTGTCCTGCACGAAGCGCACGGTGATGCCTGCTGCTGCTGCTGCCGCTTCCGAATAGGTCTCGGTAAACCAGCCGCGAGCATCCCCGAAGCGGCGCGGCTTCAGCAGCGTGACGACATTGATACGTTGTGGCGGCGAGCGTCGCGCCGCCGATTCCGATGACATGCTTTCGTAGTCCGTCTCAAAGGCTCCCAATCTTCATCCATAGCATTTTGGCGACAGTGAGGGGAGCCGAAGATGATCCGACTTTGCAGCCTTTTTACCGCCTTTGTCGATCAAATGGACTGGTTGTAGGCCCCGACTTCCGGGTGGCTGCGCAGCACGTCGTCGACGAGCCGGAACATGTCCCGCATGCGGGCCTCGGAGACCGGACTCTCAACGACGACGACGAGTTCCGGCTTGTTGGAGGAGGCGCGCACCAGCCCCCAGGAGCCGTCCTCGACGGTGACGCGCACGCCGTTCACGGTGACGAGATCACGGATCTTCTGGCCGTCGATCGTGTCGCCGTGCGCGGCCATCGCCTCGAAATGCCGCACCACCGCGTCGACGACGCCGTATTTCGTCTCGTCGGCGCAGTGCGGCGACATGGTCAGCGAGGACCAGGTCTTCGGCAGCGCGTCCTTCAGTTCGGCGAGCGTGCGGCCGGGATTGCGGTCGAGCATGTCGAGAATGGCGATCGCCGAGACGAGGCCGTCATCGTAGCCGCGCCCGATCGGCGCGTTGAAGAAATAGTGGCCGGACTTCTCGAAGCCGGCGAGGGCGCCGCTCTGGCTCACCGGCCGCTTCATGTAGGAATGGCCGGTCTTCCAGTAGTCGGCCTTGGCGCCGTTGGCGACCAGCACCGGATCGGTGAGGAACAGGCCGGTGGACTTCACGTCGACCACGAAGGTGGCGCCGGGATGCAGCGTCGAGAGGTCGCGCGCCAGCAGCACCCCGACCTTGTCGGCGAAGATCTCCTCGCCGTGATTGTCGACGACGCCGCAGCGGTCGCCGTCGCCGTCGAAGCCGAGCCCGACATCGGCGCCCGACGCCAGCACCGCGTCGCGCATGGCGTGCAGCATGTCGAGGTCTTCCGGGTTCGGGTTGTAGTTCGGGAAGGTGTAGTCGAGCGCGCAGTCGAGCGGCACCACCTCAACGCCGAGCGCCTCCAGGATGCGCGGGGCGAAGGCGCCGGCGGTGCCGTTGCCGCAGGCGACCACCGCCTTGATACGGTTCCTGAAGCGCGGCCGGTCGGTAAGGTCCTTGCTGTAGGCCTCCGGGAAATCCGGCACGTAACGGTAGCCGCCGCCGTCGCGCCCGCGCCCGGCGCCGTCGAGCACGATCCGCTTCAGCCGGCCCATCTCGTCCGGGCCGAAGGTCAGCGGGCGGTCGACGCCCATCTTCACCCCGGTCCAGCCATTGTCGTTATGCGAGGCGGTGACCATGGCGACGCAGGGCACGTCGAGCGCGAACTGGGCGAAATAGGCCATGGGTGACAGAGCGAGGCCGATATCGTGCACCCGCACGCCGGCCGCCATCAGCCCGTTGGCGAGCGCCTGCTTGATCGAGGCGGAGTAGGCGCGGAAATCGTGGCCGACGACGATGTCCGGCGTGACGCCGAGCTCGTGGATCAGCGTGCCCAGCCCGAGGCCGAGCGCCTGCACGCCCATCAGGTTGATCTCGCTGCCGAACAGCCAGCGCGCGTCATATTCGCGAAAGCCGGTCGGCTTCACCAGCGGCTGCGTCTCATAGGCAAGGCTGTTGGGCGCAAGCGCCGGCTGGGGCGGGGGAAACATCGCGGATCCTGCGATCACGGGTTCTTGCACGGGCTCTGGCGTCGGCGGCACGCAAGGCGGCGATAAGACCGGCCGCGCCGCTGCCCGTCAATGCGCCGCGCGCCGCCGGCGGGAGCGCCCGGTCGGCATGTTGCACGCAAGGCGGTTGACATCGGCGGCGATCGATTATGTAATTCAACGGTTGGTTACTTAAGGCGACGCAGAGCGCCGAAGGATAACGATCAGGGAGATACGCCATGCCGTCGTCCTCGCGAGGTGAGGGCTCCGCGCGCGCATCCATTGGCGCGCGGTTCATCAATTCCCGCCTGCTCAATTCGCCCTGGGTGCGGCCGCTGGCGCTGCTGGCACTGATCATCGTCGGCTGGGACCTGGCGGTGCGGCTGTTCCACATCCCCGCCTATCTGATCCCGACGCCGTGGGACGTGATCCAGGCCTTCCGCACCGAAGGCGCGATGCTGCTGCGCGAGGCGGTGCCGACCACCATCGCCACGGTGTCCGGCTTCCTGCTCTCGGCGCTGATCGGCATTCCGCTCGCCATGCTGATCGCCGGCTCGAAGACGGTGGAATCCTATCTCTACCCGCTGCTCGTCTTCTCGCAGTCGATCCCCAAGGTCGCCATCGCGCCGCTCTTCGTGGTGTGGTTCGGCTTCGGCATGATGCCGAAGGTGATCGCCGCCTTCCTGCTCGGGGTGTTCCCGGTCATCGTCGCCGGCGTGCAGGGCTTCAAGTCGGTCGAGGGCGACATGCACGACCTCGCCCGCGCCATGAAAGCGACGCGGCTGCAGACCTTCGCCATGATCGGCCTGCCGCACGCCATGCCGGCCATCTTCGCCGGGCTGAAGGTCTCGGTGACGCTGGCGGTGGTCGGTGCGGTGGTCGGCGAGTTCGTCGGCGCCAATTCCGGCATCGGCTACGTGCTGCAGCGCTCCATCGGCAATTTCGAGCTGCCGACCATGTTCGCGGCGCTCATCATCCTCGCGATGATCGGCGTGATCCTGTTCTGGATCGTCGATCTCGTCGAGCGTTTCATGCTGCCCTGGCATGCGAGCCAGCGGCACGAGGTCCTCGTGACCACCTGACGCCCCGCGTTCCGTGCGGGCGCGTTCCGCACGCCACTGATCCGAAACCTGATCCGCGAGCCGATGGGGACCAAGCCTTCGCAGAAGGGCGCCCCGTTCCGCGACACATCCAAGGGAGGACGTGCACATGGTGTTTCGTAACAGCCTGAAGGCCGCGCTCATCGCCGCGGCGGCGCTTGTCCCGCTCGCCTCGGCGCAGGCGGCCGACAAGGTGACGCTGATGCTGAACTGGTACGTGTATGGCGAGCACGCGCCGTTCTTCTATGGCAAGGCCAAGGGCTTCTACCAGGCCGAGGGCATCGACCTCGACATCCAGGAAGGCCGCGGCTCGGCGGTGACCATCCAGGCGGCGGCCGCCGGCACGGTGGACTTCGCCTATGCCGACGTGCCGACCATGATCCGCGCCGCCGTGAAGGGCGCTCCGGTCACCGCGGTCGGCGTCGCGCTGCAGACCAGCCCGATGTCGGTGATGGGCTTCACCGACAAGAACATCGCCAAGCCGGAGGACATCAAGGGCAAGACGGTCGCCACCACGCCGGGCGATTCCATGTCGCAGATCTGGCCGCTGTTCCTCAAGCGCGCCGGGCTGAAGGAGAGCGACTTCCGCACTGTTTCCGGCGACGCCACCACCAAGCTCAACGCGGTGATCAACGGCCAGGCCGACCTCTTGCTCGGCTATTCCATGGACCAGTCCATGAAGATCAAGGACGCCACCGGCAAGGACGTCCACCCGATCATGTTCGCCGATTACGGCATTCACCTCGTCTCGTCCGGCATCATCGTCAACAAGGAGTTCCTGGCGAAGAACCCGGATCTGGTCCGCCGCTTCATGGCGGCGACGACGAAGAGCTTCGAGGAGGCCGAGAAGAACCCCGAGGGCGCGGTCGACGCCGTGCTCGCCGCGCTGCCCAAGGCCGGCCAGCGGCCGACGCTGCTGGAGGGCTTCCAGCTCACCATCCCGCTCTACCGCACCGCCGAGACCAAGAACCGCCGGCCGTTCCAGGTCACCGACGCCAACATGAAGGATTCGGTCGGGCTGCTGGTCGAATATGGCGGTGTCGCCGCCTCGGCCAAGGACGATCCCAAGGCCTTCTACACCCGCGACTATCTCCCCGCCGATCCGAGCAACTGAGGAGCACGGGCATGTCGTCGACGTCCCTTCGCATCGTCGCCCGCGAGGAGGCTCCCCAAAAGGATGCGCTCTCGCGCCAGCGCCTCATCGAAATCCGCGGCCTGTCCAAGACCTACCGGACCCGCGACGGCGACGTGTCCTCCCTGCGGCCGATCGACCTCGACATCCACGACGGCGAGTTCGTCGCCGTCGTGGGCCCCTCCGGCTGCGGCAAGTCCACCCTGCTCAAGTTGGTGGCCGGCCTGATCCCGCCCTCGCAGGGCGAGATCGTCATCGACGGCAAGCGCGTCGTCGAGCCGCCTGATGATGTCGGTATCGTGTTCCAGAGCCCGGTGTTGCTCGCCTGGCGCTCGGTGCTGCGCAACATCATGCTCCCCGTCGAGGTGCGCGGGCTCGACCGCGCCAGCCATCTCGAACGGGCGAAGAAGCTCATTGCCACGGCGGGGCTGTCGGGGTTCGAGAACAAGTACCCCTGGCAGCTCTCCGGCGGCATGCAGCAGCGCGCCTCGATCTGCCGGGCCCTCGTTCATGATCCGAAGATCGTGCTGATGGACGAGCCGTTCGGCGCGCTCGACGCCATGACCCGCGAGCGCATGAACCTCGAATTGCAGCGCATCCATTTCGAAACCGGCAAGACCATCCTGCTCATCACCCATTCCATTCCCGAGGCAGTGTTCCTCGCCGACCGGGTGGTGGTGATGAGTGAGCGGCCCGGCTCGGTGGCTGCCATCTACGACGTCGACCTGCCGCGCCCGCGCCGGCTGGAGATGATGGGCGAGCCCGCCTTCGCCGCGCTGGCGCGGCAGATACGCGGCCATTTCTACGCCCAGGGTCAATTGGACTGAAACGGCCAGCTGGACGGAACCGATGGCACCCTGCTTCACCATAGCCCGTATCGACGCCTTCGAGCGGATGATGCCCTTCGCCCACCCGTTCCGCTTCGGCGCGGTGGCGGTGGAGGCGGCGCCGCAGGCCTTCGTCCGGGTGATCATCGATCTGCCCGGCATCGGGCGGGTCGAGGGCGTGGCGGCCGAGATGATGATGCCGAAATGGTTCGACAAGGACCCGGCCAAGTCGCCGGCCCGGACCATCGACGATCTGCGCGCCAGCCTCAAAGCCGCTGCCGCGACCTTCACCACGCGCGGCGACGCCGACACCGCCTTCGGCCACCACGCCGTCGCGCTGGCCCGCCAGGGCCGGTGGGCGGACGAGCGCGGCATTGCCCGCCTCGCCGGCAATTTCGGTGTGGCGCTGGTCGACAAGGCGGTGCTGGACGCGCTCTTGAAGGGCCTCGGCATCGGCCTCGCGGAGGCGCTGCGCCGCAACGAGCCCGGACTCGACGCCCGGCTGACCCCGGATCTCGATGCCGCCGAGATCGAGGATTTCCTCGCCGCCCTCGCGCCGGTGGATCGGGTCGCGCTGCGCCATACCGTCGGGCTCGCCGATGCCATCGAGGGCCCGGACAGCCTTGCCGAGACGATCGCCGCCACGCCGCTCGCCTTCTTCAAGATCAAGATCGGCGGCGACGTCATCGGCGATCTCGAACGGCTGCGCGCCATCGCCGCGCTGCTGGACGCACGGGTCCCGCTCTATCGCGCCAGCCTCGATGCCAACGAGCAATACGACCCGGCGCGCCTTGCCCTGCTCGCCGCGACGCTACGCGACGACCCGGCGCTGGCGCGGTTCCATAGCCGGCTCATCTATATTGAGCAGCCCTTCGACCGTCGCACCACCTTCCAGACGCCGCTCGACGCCGCTGCCATCGGCGTGCCCGTCATCATCGACGAGGCCGACGACAGCTACGACGCCTTCCCCCGCGCGGTGGCACGCGGCTATCGCGGCGTGTCGTCGAAGTGCTGCAAGGGCCTCTACAAGGCGGTGCTCAATGCCGTCCGCGTTGCCCGGCTGAAGGCGCGGAATGGTGAGGACTACCTCATCACCGGCGAGGATCTCACCTGTCAGGCGGGCCTCGGCGTGCAGCAGGACACCGCGCTGGTCGCCGCGCTCGGGCTGACCCATGTCGAGCGCAACGGACACCATTACGTCGCCGGCTTCGGCCCGGCGCCGGCTGCGGAGGCGCAGGCCTTCGCCCGCGCTTTCCGCGAGCTTTACGAGGCCGGGCCGGACGGCCTGCGCCTCGCCACAGGCACCGCAACCCTTCCCGCCGCCCGGCTTCTCGCCGGTCCCGGCTTCGCCAGCGGCGCCGCGCCCGATTGGGACGCGCTGGCGCCTCTCACCCCGACATCCGCCTCACAGGAGATCTTCGCATGAGCGCGCACCCCCGCCGCCTCGGCATCGTCATGAACGGCATCACCGGCCGCATGGGCATGAACCAGCACCTCATCCGCTCCGTGGTGGCGATCCGCGCGCAGGGCGGCGTGACCCTCTCCGACGGCTCGAAGGTGCAGCTCGACCCGATCCTCGTCGGCCGCAACGAAGAGAAGATCGCTGGGCTGGCCAAGCAGTACGGCATCGAGCGCTGGACCACCGACCTCGACGCCGCCTTGGCCGACCCGAACAACGAGATCTTCTTCGACGCCGCCACCACCCAGATGCGCCCGGCGCTCTTGGAGAAGGCGATCCGCGCCGGCAAGCACGTCTATTGCGAGAAGCCGATCGCCACCAACCTCCCGGAGGCGGTGCGCATCTGCAAGCTGGCCGAGGACGCCGGGGTGAAGAACGGCGCGGTGCAGGACAAGCTGTTCCTGCCCGGCCTGCAGAAGCTGCAATTCCTGCGCGACTCGGGCTTCTTCGGCCGCATCCTCTCGGTGCGCGGCGAGTTCGGCTACTGGGTGTTCGAGGGCGATTGGGGCCAGCCGGCGCAGCGCCCGTCGTGGAACTACCGCAATGAGGACGGCGGCGGCATGATCCTCGACATGGTCTGCCACTGGCGCTACGTGCTCGACAATTGCTTCGGCGAGGTGAAGTCGGTGTCCTGCCTCGGCACCACCCACATTCTGAGCCGTGTCGACGAGGCGGGCAAGCCCTATGAGGCGACCGCCGACGACGCCGCCTATGCCACCTTCGAGCTGGAAGGCGGCGCCATCGCCCATATCAACATGTCCTGGGCGACCCGCGTCTATCGCGACGATCTCGTCACCTTCCAGGTCGACGGCACCCATGGCTCGGCGGTGGCCGGCCTGTCGGATTGCGTGATGCAGCCGCGCACCGCCACGCCGCGCCCGGTGTGGAACCCCGACCAGAAGCAGACCATGGACTTCTACGCCGACTGGCAGAAGGTTCCGGACAACGTCGTCTACGATAACGGCTTCAAGGTGCAGTGGGAGATGTTCGTCCGCCACATCGTGGAGGACGCGCCCTACAAGTACACGCTGCGCGAGGGAGCCAAGGGCGTGCAGCTGGTCGAATGCGCGCTGCAGAGCTGGCGCGAGCGCCGCTGGATCGACGTGCCCAGCCTGGAAGAGTCCGAACACGCCGTGCTTCGGGCCGCCGAGTGAGCGGGCAGGGGATCACGCGATGAACTCCATCGACCGCACGCTCACCGCCCTTTCCGTCACGCTGCCGCTCGCCGGCGGCGGGGTGGAGAACTTCCGCCTATCAGTGCCGCGCGATTTCCCCGATCGTCCGGCCGGCCCGATGAACCGCGTCGCCTTCTCGGCCGGCCATGTGGTGGCCGACCCGCTCGCCGATGTCGACCCGTGGCTGACGGCGGCGGTGGACTGGGACCGTACCATTGCCTTCCGCGAGCATCTGTGGGACCTCGGCCTCGGCGTCGCCGAAGCCATGGATACCGCCCAGCGCGGCATGGGGCTGGACTGGCCGACCTCGCTGGAGCTGATCCGCCGCTCGGTCGAGGCCTCGAAGGCGCGCGCCGAGCCCGGCCTCGTCTCCTCCGGCGCCGGCACCGACCATCTCGCCCCGGAAAACGCCAAAAGCCTCGACGACGTCATCCGCGCCTATGAAGAGCAGGTCGCGGCGGTGGAGGGCGTCGGCGGGCGCATCATCCTCATGGCCTCGCGGGCGCTGGCGAAGGTAGCAACCTCGCCGGACGACTATATCCGCGTCTACGACCGCATCCTCTCGCAGGTGGCCGAGCCGGTGATCATCCACTGGCTGGGCGACATGTTCGACCCGGCGCTGGCCGGCTATTGGGGCGATGCCGACGCCGACCGCGCCATGGACACAGCGGTCGCGGTGATCAACGCCCATGCCGCCAAGGTCGACGGCGTGAAGATCTCCCTGCTCGACAAGGACAAGGAGATCGCCATGCGCCGGCGCCTCGCGCCCGGCGTGCGCATGTATACCGGCGACGACTTCAACTATGCCGAACTCATCGCCGGCGACGATCACGGCCATTCCGACGCGCTGCTCGGCATCTTCGACGCCATCGCCCCGGCGGCCTCGGCGGCGCTGGTGGCGCTGGCGGCCGGCGACCGGGCGAGCTTCGACGACATATTGGAGCCGACCGTGCCGCTGTCGCGGCATATCTTCAGGGCGCCGACCCGCTTCTACAAGACCGGGGTGGTGTTCATGGCCTATCTCGCCGGCCATCAGGACCATTTCACCATGGTCGGCGGGCAGGAGAGCACCCGCTCGACGCTGCACCTCGCCGAGCTGTTCCGCCTCGCCGACCGCGCCGGCCTGCTCGCCGACCCGGACCTCGCGGCCGCGCGAATGCGTGCCGTGCTGGCGGTGCGCGGCGTGGAGGGGTGAGAGGGCGGACGGAGCCGCGCCCTTCCGGGCGCTGCCGGTGATCAGAGATCTGCATTGGGCGCGGCAGGCTCCCTCTCCCCGCACTGAACTCGGCTGTTGCCGAATTCAGCATCTGGCATGGCCAAGTTCGGGTGCCCTCTCTCCTCGTGGGGGAGAGGGGTGGGGTGAGGGGGCTCGACGCTTCCCGATGTAGCCGCCTCACCGACCCGCTTCGCGGCCACCTCTCCCCACTGGGGAGAGGACAAGAAAGAGGGAGTCTCCCAGCCACCGTCGTCCGCGAGGGGCTTCATAGCCATCCAATTCTAGAGGAGCCCCATATGGGCCAGCACACCTCTCCCGCCGCCGCCGCTCCGGTGCTGCGCGATTTCTCCGCCGATCACCGCCATCTCTCGATCAACACCGCGACGGTGCGCCGGCAGGGCGACCTCCTCGCCATCATCGAGGCCTGCGCCCGCGCGGAGATCCCGGCCATCTCGCCCTGGCGCGACCAGGTGGCGGGCGTCGGGCTCGACCGCGCGGTGCGGGCGGTGCGCGATACCGGGCTGAAGCTGTCCGGCTATTGCCGGGGCGGCATGTTCCCCACCGATCCCGCCCGCCTGCCCGAGGTGCAGGAGGACAACCGCCGCGCCGTCGACGAAGCCGCCGCCCTCGGCGCGCCCTGCCTGGTGCTGGTGGTGGGCGGCCTGCCGCAATTCTCCCGTCCCGGCTCGGCGCCGTCGAAGGATATCGGCGGCGCCCGCGCCATGGTGGAGGACGGCATCGGCGCGCTCATGGACTATGCCGCCAAGGCCGGCATGAAGCTCGCCATCGAGCCGCTGCACCCGATGTACGCCGCCGACCGCGCCTGCGTGAACACCACCTCCCAGGCGCTCGATATCTGCGACCGGCTCGATCCGTCCCGCACCGGCCGGCTCGGCGTGGCGCTCGACCTGTTCCATGTCTGGTGGGATCCCGAGCTCTCCGCCCAGATCGTCCGCTGCGGCCGCGACCGGCTGCTCGCCTATCATGTCTGCGACTGGCTGGTGCCGATGGCCGACATGCTGAACGACCGCGGCATGATGGGCGACGGCGTGATCGACCTGAAGGGCATCCGCGCGCAGGTGGAGGCGGTCGGCTATGCCGGCTTCAGCGAGGTGGAGATCTTCTCCGAGCGCTGGTGGGGCCTGCCGATGGACGAGGTGCTGTCCACCTGTATCGCCCGTCATCGCGCCGTCGTATAGGAAGGCCGGAGACCTTCCGGGCGGGAAAACGGGAGGCGGGGACGTGAACGAGATGGCAGCCGGCAGCAAGCTTCGTCCCGCCGGGGACGGGACGACGGATGCGCCGCGCGAGGTACGCGCGCGCGATCCCGAGCGCACCCGCGCCAGCATCCTCGCCGCCGCCACGGTGGAATTTTCCGCCCGCGGCTTCGCCGGGGCCGGCATCGACGCCATCGCCTCGCGCTCCGGCGCCAACCGGCGGATGATCTACCATTATTTCGGCTCCAAGCGCGGCCTGTGGCTGGCGGTGCTGGAAGGCGCCTATGAGCGGGCCCGCATGTCCGAGGTGGCGCTGCATCTCGACGAGCTGGCGCCGGAGGCGGCGATGCGGGCGCTGGTGACCTTCACCTTCGACAGCTTCATCGGCGACCGCACCTTCATCAACCTCCTGAACAGCGAGAACCTGCATCAGGCACGGCACCTGAAGGAATCCGCGCGGGTGAAGGGGCTGCATTCGCCGCTGATCGGCCTGTTGCAGGGCATCCTAAATCGCGGCATCGCCGCCGGGGTGTTCCGCACCGGGGTCGACCCGGCGCAGTTGTGGATCTCCATCGCCGGCCTGTCCTATTTCTACTTCTCCAACCAGTTCACCCTGTCGGTGATTCTCGACCGCAATCTGCAGAGCAAGGCCGAGCTCGACGAGCGCCGCGCCCATGTCGCCGACCTCATCGTCCACGCGCTGCTGGCCTGATCACGCAAATCGCGCCGGATCGGCCGCATCGTCCACCGCACCATACTGACGCGACAGCCGCGTCGCGGCCTCTGGCGGCGCGCGCGTGAAGCCGTTATTGTCAGCCCTATATTGTCTCGAATGTATGGGTTCTGTCGGAGGGGCCATGGCGAAGAGCGGGGCGATCCTGCCGTGGCTGCGGCGCTTCTCCGAGGCGGCGGGCCCGCGCTATCTCCAGATCGTGGCGATGATCGAGGAGGCGGTGCGCGCCGGCGGGTTGCGGCCGGGCGAGCGGCTGCCGCCGCAGCGCGATCTCGCCGCTCGCCTCGGCGTCGACCTCACCACGGTGACGCGGGCCTATAACGAGGCGCGCCATCGCGGCCTCGTCGACGCCGTCACCGGGCGCGGCTCCTTTGTCGCGGCGCGGCCGGAAGCCTCCGCCTTCCTGCTCGACCTGTCGATGAACATCCCGCCGCCGCCCAAGGGCGTGCGGCTCGCCGACAAATTGCAGGACGGCCTGTCTGAGGTGCTGCGGCGCTCCGATGTCGACCTGCTGATGAGCTATCACGTCGGCGCCGGCTCGCTGGCCGACCGCTCGGCCGGCTGCCTGTGGCTGCAACCGCTGCTTGGCGGCGTCGACCCGCAGCGGCTGATCGTGGCCCCCGGCGCCCAGTCGGCGCTGGCGGCGCTGCTCGGCCTGCTGGCGCGGCCGGGCGAGGCGGTGGTGGCGGACCGGCTCACCTATCCCGGCCTGCGCACGGCGGCACGGCAACTGGGCCTGCGCCTTCAGGTGGCGGAAGGCGATGAGGAGGGCATGTTGCCCGACGCGCTGGAGGCGGCGCTGGCCGCCAGCGGCGCCCGGCTGCTCTATCTCACGCCGACCATCCAGAACCCCACCGCCGTCACCCTCTCCGCCGCCCGCCGGGAGGCGATCGCCCGCATCGCGCGGCAGCGCGGCGTCGAGATCATCGAGGACGATCCCTATGGACGCCTCGCCGGAGATGCGCCGCCGCCGCTCGCCGCGCTGGCGCCGGAGCAGACCTATTACGTCGCCACCCTGTCCAAGACGCTGACGCCGGGCCTGCGCACCGCCTTCGTGGTGGCGCCGTCGGCGCGGCAGAGCGAGGCGCTGGTGACGGCGCTGCGGGGGCTGATCCTGATGCCGTCGCCGCTGATGACGGCGCTGGCGGTGCACTGGATCCGCCTCGGCGTGGCGGAGGAACTGCTCGGCGGTATCCGTCGCGAGGCGGCGGAGCGCCAGCGCGCGGCGGCGGAGATCATGCCGGTGCCGGGTCGGGCGCATCCGCATGGGCTGCATGTCTGGCTGCCGCTGCCGCCGCACTGGGACCGCCATCGCCTCATCGAGGCGGCGCGGCAGGAGGGGCTGGGCGTCACGCCGTCGGATGCCTTCTGCATCGAGGGACCGGCGCCCGACGCCGTGCGGCTGTCGCTCGGCGGCATTCCGGATCGGGCGCGGCTGCTGGCGGCGCTGCGCACGCTCGCCGGCATCCTGGCGGACCGGCCTGTCGCCGATCCGATGATCGTCTAGGGAGTTTTCCGGCGAGGTGGTGCCGGTTCGCGTGAAGAAAATGCGTGTTGACAAACACTTATAGAAATTCCGGCGAGCTGGCGTTCGCCGGAATTGCTTTAGGGCGCGGGCCCGGGGCGGGCGCGGCTCAGGCCGCCGGCCCGCTTTCCTGCGGCCGCACGAGGCGCCCTTCCTCCGCCTTGTAGAAATACTGCGCCGCGACCAGCCAGCCCTTCAGCGGGCGCAGCGGCGGAATGCAGGTGAGCAGGATCAGCGGCAGGCTGGTGGCGAGATGCACCCACCAGGCCGGCTGATAGGCGATCTCCAGCCACAGGCCGAAGATCACCGCCGGCACGCACAGGAACATCATCACGAAGAAGGCCGGCCCGTCGGCGGGATCGGCATAGGAATAATCGAGCCCGCAGACCTCGCAGCGCGGCTTCAGCTTCAGGAAGCCCTCGAACATGTGCCCCTGGCCGCAGCGCGGACACAGGCCACGCACACCGGTCCGGTACGGCGACAAGGGAGGCCACTGCACGTTGGACATGGGATTGTGAGGCATGACGCTCTCCTTCCGGCTGTTAACACCAGATAAGACCGCATGCGTACAATGTCAATATTGTATGTATCTAGGTCTTGTCGGCGAATCCGGCCGCGAAGGTCTCGGCGATAGCGAGGATCGCCGCATGCACCGGGCCGGAGGTGATGGAAGGAATCACTGACGCATCAACGACATAGAGCCCCTCGAATCCCCGCAACTTCAGCCCCGCGTCCACCACGCTCTCCGCATCCTTCCCCATGCGGCAGGTGCCGACCGGGTGATGGTGGGTAATGACCGCGCGGGCGAGGAAATCGTCGATCTCCGCCTCACTGCGGACGTCGATGCCCGGAAAGATTTCCGTTTCTTTCCAGTCACTTAGCGCCTCGCCGTGGCCGATCTCGCGCGCCAGCTCCAATGCCCGCCGAGCGAGGCGGCGGTCATGTTCGGTGGAGAGATAGGCGGGATCGATGCGCGGCGGCGCCTCAAGGTCGGGTCCGGTGACGGTGAGGCGGCCGCGGCTGGTCGGGTGGGTGACGCCGGAAAGGATTGTGTAAGCCGAGCCATAGGCCGGCGCGGCGAAGCCCTCCGAAACGCTGGGTGCCGCCACGCAGCCGAGCACCACGTCGGGCGGCCCGTCCGGCCGCGTCGGGTCTTCAGCATTGAGATACATGAGAGATTCGGAATGTTGCAGCCGCGACGGCGGCACCTCGCGGCGGGCGCGATAGACGTTTCCGGCGGTCAGCAAATGGTCGTGCAGATTGCCGCCGACCTCCTTGCGGTCGGCGAGGCAGGCGATGCCGGCGGCCTTGAGCTCCTCCGCCGGTCCGATCCCCGAGCGCATCAGCAAAAGCGGCGAGGCGATGGCGCCGGCGCACAGGCAGATACGTTCGGCGAAAAGCTGCTGCGGCTGCCCGTCGATCTCGGCGAGCACCCCGGTCACCCGGTCGCCGTTGAGGATCAGCCGGTGCACCCGGACGCCGGTGAGCAGTTCGAGATTGGGCCGGCCGAGAATCGGCATGAGATAGGCATCGGCGGCGCTGACCCTTCTGCCGTTGCGTATGGTCAGCGAGTTGGGCGCGACGCCGTTGAGCGGGCCGGCATTGTGGTCGCCGATGGCCGGCACGCCGCGCGCGAGGCCCGCCGCCATATAGGCGCGCACCACCGGGCTCAGTTCCTCGTCGGGCAGGTAGACGGTGAGCGGTCCGCTGCCGCCATGGACGGCGCTCTCGCCACCGGAAAAGCTCTCGCTGCGGCGGAAAGCCGGCAGCAGTCCTTCATAGGACCAGCGCGCGTCGCCGGTCGCCTCGGCCCAGGCGGCGAAATCCGCCGCGTGGCCGCGCACATGCGCCATGGCATGCAGGCAGCTCGACCCGCCGACGATGCGCCCGCGCGGCCAGGGATGCACCCGCCCGGCGGTGCCGGCCTGCGGCACGGTGCGGTAGGCCCAGTCATAGGGACGGTCCTGAAGGCTGGGCCATTTCTGCGGAATGGCGATATCGGGATCGGTTGGTTGCTCGCCGGCTTCGATGAGGCCGATCTTGAGGTCGGGATTCTCCGACAGCCGGGCGGCGAGAACGCTGCCGGCCGAGCCGGCGCCGATAATCAGCACATCGAAGGTCTTCATTGCATCGTCTCCGCGAGGCGTCAGGCAAGGAAAGGGCGTTTCCGCGAGCGAGGGCGCGCGGAGCGGGCAGGTCTCGGTCGGCGAGAAGTGCGAGCTGGGCCTAGGTCAGCCCGCCGGGCGCCAGCCGCCCGACGATCTTCTGCTGGAGGGTGGCGAGGTGCTGCCACATGCCGCGCTCGGCCGCCTCGGGATCGCGCGCGGCGATGGCCTCGGCGATCTGCCGGTGCTCGGCGTCGCGCAGCTTCACGCGCTCGGGCAACAGGGTGGCATCGCTGTCGGTGAAGCGCAGCCGGCCGTCGCTGGCCACCCGGTGCAGCAGCACATAGAGCTCGGAGGCGAGGGCGTTGCGCGCGCCCGCCGCGATCGCCTTGTGGAACACCATGTCGGCGCCGATCGGGTCGGCATCCGGGTCGGTGGTCGCCGCGCGCAGGATGCGGTCGATCTCCACCGGGCTGGCGCGCAGCGCCGCCAGCCGTGCCAGCGCCGGCTCCAGCATCAGGCGCAGTTCCATCACCTCCAGCGGATTGGTGGAGTTGATCAGGTTGCGGCTGCTGTCGAGGCCGGAGGAGGTCGAGGCGCGGCGGCCGGCGCGGGCCGGCTCCAGTTCGCCGCGGGCGCGCAGCACGCCGAGCGCCCGGCGCAGCGTGTGGCGCTTGACGTTGAGCTCCTCGGCGACGGCACGTTCCGGCGGCATGCTGCCGGTGCGGGCGATGATGCCGCGGATCGATTCCACCAGTTCCTCGATCCCGCCCGGCTCGCGGCCTTCCGCGCCGGAGCGGTTCTGGGCTCCGGACGGCCTGCGCGCCTTGCGCCCGGTCTTGTCCGCTATCGCGTCCATCGAGGTTACATCCGTTCTCGTGTGGGGGCCGCCGGCCGCGCATCGATCCGCTGATGGCGCGGCGATTGCCGATCCCGCCACCAAATGTACGAGCGGGACCGCCCAGTTACAATATTGGTTGCCATCTGGTCGAGACCAAAACGTTCTGTCGCGGCAATCCCCCGTTGTGGGGCACTTGCTTCCCTGTTGGAAGAGCGCCCCTGAAAAGCTCGAAAAACGTTGCGGAAACGTAGATCGGTCGATCCTTCCAGCCCACACGCAATCGCAGTTGCCCCAGAGCGCGGCTGGTGCCAATGTTGAACCATTGTGGCGAATTCGGTCGAATTTTGGTTGGACATCGTCTCCGCCGAACGACCGGATCTCCCGCGAACCCGCCAACGATCCAGAGCGAAGCCATGCGTTACGCCCCGTCCGATCTGCCGGTCTTCACCTTGACCACCGGTCCCGTCGACGCCTATCCCGCCGTGCTGCGCGGCCTCGCCGCCACCGTGCTCTATGACTACGATCCCGCCTTCCAGGCGACGTATCAGCGGGTGGCCGAGAAGCTCGCCACCGTGGTGAAGGCCGAGACCATGCCGGTCGTCCTGCAGGGCGAGCCGGTGCTCGGGCTGGAGGCGGCGGCCGCCTCGCTGCTCGGGCGCGGTGACGTGCTGCTCAACCTGGTGTCCGGTGTCTATTCCAAGGGCTTCGCGGGGTGGGCGGCTCGCTCGGGGGCCGAGATCGTCGAGCTGGCGGTGCCCTATGACCGCGTCATCGATCCCGCCGAGGTGGCCCGCGTGCTCGCCGAGCGGCCGGACATCACCGTCGTCGCGGCCTGCCACCACGATACCCCGTCCGGCACCGTCAATCCGGTAGCCGAGATCGGTGCCGTCGTGAGACGCCATGGCGCGCTGTTCCTGGTCGATGCGGTGTCGTCCTTCGGCGGCATGGCGGTCGATGCCGAATCGGCCGCCATCGACCTTCTCGTCGCCGGCCCGAACAAGTGCCTGGGCTGCCCGCCCGGGCTGACCATTCTCGGCGTGTCCAACCGTGCCTGGGCGAAGATGAAGGCCAATCCGCAGGCGCCGCGCGCGTCCATCCTGTCGATACTCGACTGGGAGGATGCCTGGCGCGCCGACCGGCCGTTCCCCTTCACCCCCTCGGTGGCGGAGATCAACGGGCTGGAGGCGGCCATCGACCTCTATCTGGCCGAGGGACCGGAAAAGGTCTGGGCGCGCCATGCGCTCACCGCCCGCGCCTGCCGGGCCGGCATTGCCGCCATGGGGCTGGCGATCTGGCCGGCGGAGGAGAGGTTCGCCTCGCCGACCTGCACCGCGGTGAAGACACCGGACGGCATCGACGAGGCGCAGCTCCGGGCGGAGATCCGCGCTCGCTACGGCGTCGTGCTGTCCTCCGGCCGTGGCGAGACGCTCGGCAAGCTGACCCGCATCGGCCATATGGGCCCGACCGCGCAGCCGCTCCATGCCGTCGTCGCGTTGACCGCGTTCGGCGGCGCGCTGAACGCCCTCGGCCACAAGGTGGATGTCGGGGCGGGCGTCGCGGCGGCGCTCGCCACTATCGACGCCGGCTGAGATGGGCTTGCGGGGCGCCATCATCGCGCGCCCCGCACATAATGGGTGCCGAGAGCCGGCGGCAGGCTGGCGCGGCGACCGAACAGCACGAGCACCATCAGCACCGCCGCGAAGGGCAGCATCTGGATCACGTCGGTCGGGATGCTCACCCCGGCGACCTGCAGCGCGGTGGTAGCCGACAGGCAGGCGCCGAACAGCAGCGCGCCGCAGAGCACCCACAGCGGGCGGCCGCGCGCCTGCATGGCCAGCACGATGCCGATGAAGCCGGCGCCATTGGTCATGAACGGGACGAAGATGCCGGCGCCGACCTGCGACATGAAGGCGCCGCCGATGCCGGCGAGGAAGCCGGTGATCAGCACGGCGCAGGTCCGCACCCGCGCCACGTCGACCCCGGCCGCGTCGAGTGCCGCCGGTTTGTCGCCCGCCGCCTGCAACGAGAGGCCGAACTGGGTCGAGCGGAAGACATAGGCGGTCACCGCCACCGCCAGCACCGCGAGATAGGCGATGGGCGGGCGGTCGAACAGCGCCGGCCCGATCACCGGGATCGCCGACAGGCCGGGAATCGCCAGCGTCGGCACCGCCGGCAGGCGGGGATAGCTCTGGGCGAACTGGAAGTGATGCAGCAGCGCCGTGAGCCCTTCGGCGCCCAGCGTCAAGGCGATGCCGATGACGATCTGGCTGAGCCCCATGCGGATGCAGAACAGCGCCATCGGCGCCGCCACCAGCACGCCGCCGAGCCCGCCGCCGAGAAAGCCTAGCCACACCGAGCCGGTATAGTAGGCGACGACGAAGCCGAGATAGGCGCCGAACAGCATCATGCCCTCGATGCCGATATTCAGCACGCCGGCCTTCTCGGAGATCTGCTCGCCGAGCCCGGCCAGCATCAAAGGCAGGCCGGCGGTGAGCGCGCCGAGCACCAGCGAGGTGAGGAAAGCTTCAGTGAACAGCCCGGACATGGTCGCCTCCGCTCACTTGCCGGCCGCGCGGCGGCGCTGGTCGAGATATTCGGTGATGCCGAGCATGATCAGTAGGATCGCCACCACCACGAGGGTGAAGAAGTTCGGCACCCCGGTGCGCCGCGCCGCGCTCTCGCCACCGATCGACAGCACCGAGAACAGGAACACGAAGGCGATGGAGGCGAAGCCGTTGAATCGCGCCAGGAACACCAGCGGCACCACGGTGAGGCTGTAGGCCGGGTTCCAGTCGGCGCGCACATTGCCCTGCACGCCCATGATCTCGACCGCCCCGGCGAGCCCGGCCAGCGCCGCCGAGAGGGCGAAGGTCGCCATGGTCAGCAGCGGTACGTTGAGCCCGGCATGAACAGCCGCGCGCGGATTGGCGCCGACGATGCGCAGCTTCAGCCCGAAGGCGGTGCGGGTCATCAGCAGGTGCACCGCGACGATGGCGACGAGGCCGATGATCAGCCCGCTCGACACGGTGGTGTCGAACAGGCGCGGCAGCCGGTCGGCGACGATCAGCGTGCGCGTCTGCGGCACGGTGGTGGCGGGATCGCGAAAGGCGAGCTTCACCAGCACATTGGCGAAGGACACGCCGAGAAAGGTCATCATCAGCGTGGTGATGATCTCGTTGACGCCCTGATAGGCCTTCAGCAGCGCCGGCAGCAGCGACCACACCGCCCCGACCATGGCGCCGACCGCAAGGCCGACCAGCAGCACCAGCCAGACCGGAAGATACGGCACCAGCAGCGGGCCGAGCGCGGCGACGATCACCGCCGAGAGCAGGAACTGGCCGTCGCCGCCGAGATTCCAGATGCCGGCCCGGAAGGCGACGATCAGCCCCGCCGCGATCAGCAGCAGCGGCCCCATGCGGGTCAGCGTCGCCTGCAGGCCATAGGGGTTGATCAGCCCGCGATCGACGACATAGCCATAATAGGCGATGGGGTCGACGCCGAGTGCCAGCAGGACGAGGCCGGACAGCACGATGGCGCCGAGAACCGGGCCGAGCGCCATGGCGACGAGGCGGAGACGCTCGCGCCAGGCGCCGCTGCGCCGGGCGAGGAGGGCGTCGCCGCCGATCTGTGTGGTTTCGCTCATGCCGTCACGCCGCTCATCAGTTCGCCGACCCGGTTGCGGGCGCCGGCATCGTTGTCGACCACCCCGACGATGTGCCCGCGCGACATCACCGCCACGCGGTCGGACAGTTCGAGCACCTCCTCGAGGTCGGTGGAGATCAGGATCACCGCCAGTCCGCGATCGGCCGCCTCGCGGATGCGCTGGCGGGTGGCGCGGATGTTCTGCACGTCGAGCCCGTAGGTCGGCTTGGCGAAGATCACCGCCCGCGTCGGCCCGGACAACTCGCGCGCCAGCAGCGCCTTCTGGATATTGCCGCCGGACAATTTGCCGATGGCGGTCTCGATGCCCGGCGTGCGCACGTCGAACTCGCTGACCAGCCGCCGCGCATGGTCGGCGATCGCCTCGGGCTGCTCGATGCCGCGCCGCCAGAACGGCGCCTCGCCCACCTGCTTGAGCAGCAGGTTGAGCGAGATGGGGAAGGAGCCGACCGTGCCCTCGCCGAGGCGGTCGTCGGTGACGTAGCGCAGGCCGCGCTGCCGGCGTCCGCCGACGTCGAGCCTCTCGATCGTCTCGCCGCCGAGGCGGATGCGGCCGGCGGCGAGGCGCCGCTGGCCGGCCAGCGCCTCGGCGAACTGCTTCTGGCCGTTGCCGTCGATGCCGGCGAGCCCGACGATCTCGCCGGGCGCCACGGAGAGGTCGATGCCGGCGACCGGCACCGACGGATCGTCGACCGCGAGGCCCTCGATCTCCAGCACCGGCGCGCCGTTCGGTCGCGTGCGGACCGTCGTGGCGACGGCCTCAGTGGCAGTGGCGCCGGTGCCGAACATCAGGCGGACGATTTCCGCCGTGGCGGCGGCGGGGCCGAGCGCGGCGAGCCGTTCCGGCGCGATCTCGCCCACCTTGCGGCCGAGCCGCAGCACGGTGATGCGGTGCCCGAAGGCCAGCGCCTCGTTGAGCTTGTGGGTGATGAACACCACGGCGATGCCGAGCTTCACCAGCCGGCCCATCAAGGCGCCGAGGTCGTCGGCCCCCTTGGGCGTCAGCATGGCGGTCGCTTCGTCGAGGATCAGCACGCGCGAGCCGCGCATCAGCGCCCGCACGATCTCCACCTGCTGCTGCTCGCCGAGCGACAGCGAGCCGACCTTGGCGTGCGGATCGATGGTCACGCCGATATCGGCGCAGACGGCCGCCATCTTGCGGGCGACGCCGTCGCGATCCGGCCGGGACCACCAACTGCCGCCGAGCGCCATGTTGTCGACGACGCTGAGCGAGGGCACCAGCATCGAGTGCTGGAACACCGTGCCGATGCCGAGCTCCAGCGCGCGGGCGGGTGAGGCGATGCGCACCTCGCGCCCCTCGACGAGGACGCCGCCCTCGTCCGGCAGTTGCAGGCCGGAGAGCATGCCGACCAGCGTCGACTTGCCGGCGCCGTTCTCGCCGAGCAGCACATGCACCTCGCCCGGCCAGAGGTCGAACGAGACGCGGTCATTCGCCACCACGCCGGGAAAGCGCTTGGTGACGTGATCGAGCGAGACGACCGGCCGGGCATCGGCCAATGGCTCTGAGGGACTGAGGGTCTGGGTCATGATCCGAACAGGGGACGGCCGCCGGCGCACGGGCGCCAGACGCCGTCGGAACAGGAGGCGACACAACGCGTCGCTGGGCATGTCGCGGGCGCCGCTGGCGGCACCCGCGACGATCCGGAGGTCACTGCGGCAGCTGCGACACCAGCTTGTGCACGCTGTCGGCGTCGTACTTCGCCGTCACCTTGATCTTGCCGTCGATGATATCCTTTTTCAGCGCCTCGATCTGCGCCCAGACGTCATCGGGAATGTGCTTGGTCTTCAGCAGCTTGACCGAGCCGTCCTTGAGGTTGATGTCGTAATTGTGCGAGCCGTAGGTGCCGGCCTTGAGGTCGGCGATCATCCCCGCATAGACCGGCTCCAGGTTCCACACCACCGAGGAGAGCAGATTGCCCTTGTCGATGGCGGTCTTGTCGCCGATCACGTCGATGAAATAGACCGGGCCGCCATTGGTCGCCTTGTTGGTCTCCACCGCCTGCAGCATGCCGAAGGACGAGCCGTTGCCCTGGCCGAAGATGATGTCGGCGCCGGCGGCGATCAGCGCCTCGGTGACGCGCTTGCCGCCCGCCGCGTCGGAATAGGCCGCCGGGCCGATCACCGCGTAGCGCACATTGATGCCGGCCTTCTCGGCCTTCGCCCCTTCCGCGAAGGCGGCGGACTGCGAGTTCCACGACGGCGGCTCGCCGGACACCACGATGCCGACCGTCCCGGTCTTGCTCGTCTTGGCGGCGAGGCGGCCGGCGAGATAGGCGCCCTCATGGCCGCTGGCGGTGTAGTCGGCGACCGCGCCGGCCTTCTTGGCGTCGGGGCGGTCGACGATAGCGACCGGCACCTTCATTTCCTCGCCGATTTCCGGGGCGGAGGTGTTGTAGCCGCTGGCATGGGCGATCAGCAGGCCGGCGCCGTCCTGCGCCATTTCGCGCAGCGTCGGGCGCACGTCGCCATAGCCGAGATTGTCGGCGACCAGTACCTCGACGCCGGCCGCCTTGCCGGCCGCCTTGGCGGCATCGATGCCCTGCTGATTCCAGCCGTAATCGGTGCCGGGCTCCGGCGTCAGGATGGCGATCGACTTCAGCTCGGCCGCGTGAGCGAAAGAAGCCGCACCGAGCAGCAGGGCAACCGCCATGCCGTGCAGAATGGTCTTTTTCATGGAAGGTCCTCTTTATGGTCCGCTGGAAATTTATATTCCATGCTTGGACATTTTATACTATTTCAGGGACATTAATGTTTGGAGTCACGTGGGTATGCTAAGAATTTTTGTTATTCTATGCTTATTGTCTTCTGCGGCTGCTTCGTCGGCGAAGGCCGAGGAGGCCCTCGTGGTCGAACGGGGCGTGGAAGGGCTCGTCGCCGTCACCTTCCACATCGAGAACGCGACGCGCCGGCCCGTCACCTGCTCGGCCGCCATCGCGCACTGGTATTCGGCCAAGATCGGCATGCTGTCGCCGGGCGGCCGCTTCGATGCGAAATTCTGGTCGAAGCCGGCGACCGGCGAGGTGTTCCTGCTCAACGACAAGCAGGACCGCATGCCGATCCAGCGTCTGTGGTGCGGTTTTGCCGGCGCCGATGTCTCGACGCGCAGCGAAATCGCGCTCGCCCGTCGTGCCGGTGCCGCCGAGCCGGCCATCGATCTGGTCTGCGCGTCCAAGGATGGCGAACGCGCGCTGGACTGCCGCCGGCGTGGGGGCGAATGATCGGTCGGGTCCTGGTCCGGGGCTCGGCATGCCGGATTCTCCCGCAATGGCGCTGACCGCGCCGACATGTCCGTCGTTCTCAACCAAAAAGCCAGAACCACGAGATTTGGTCAAGCGAAACGGTGCCGCATATGGTCGGATAAAATTGGTCGAGATAGTTGGCGCAGTTTGTTGTGGTCAATTTTTGAGCAGAATTTTCTCGCGATTCCCTTGATGATATGCACAATTTTCGCCATTTCTAGTCTGTGTATGGATAATAATATTCCAAATTCCTGAAGTCGGGCTGAATTTTGTGCGGTCGAATGGCACAGTGAGGGGTCTTGACCATTTCGGTCATTCAATGGTTGGATCGTGTCAGCCCGAGCCCGATGGCGAGGTCGATGCGGCGGTACCCCGCGCAGTGTCGTCTCGCCGACAGCTGCGACCAGGTCGATCAAGACGGCGTCCGGGAAACGGGTTCTTCAGAGGAGAGCGGACGATGAACGCGCAGACGGCGAAGCGGGAACTCCCGGGCGAACTTCCGGCCGGCCACAAGCTCAAGACCGGTGAGGAGTTCAAGGCCTCGCTCGACGACGGCCGCGCGCTGTGGGTCGGCGGCAAGCGCATCGCCAAGGTGTTCGACGATCCGGCGCTGTCGGCCGGCGTCGACCTCGTCGCCTCGATGTTCGACGACCAGTTCAAGCCGGAATTCGCCGAGGCGACGACCTATGTCGACGAGACCGGCGCGGTGGCGAGCCGCGCCTGGCAGGTGCCGCGCACCAAGGAAGACCTCGCCGCCCGCCGCAAGATGATCGAGTACACCAGCCTGAAGACCGCCGGCACCTTCGGCCGCCCGCCGGATCTGGCGCCCGCCATCGCGGTGGGCCTGCTCGCCTATCTCCCGACCTTCAAGGCGAAGAAGTCGCTGATCGACGGCTGTTCGCCGGACTTCGGCGAGAATATCGAGCGCTATGTCGCCTATGGCCGCGACAACAACCTCACTGCCTCGGAGAGCCTGACCGGCCCGCAGAACGACCGCTCCTCCCCCAAGGGCGCCGAGGCCTCGCTGCTCAAGGTGAAAAGCGTCGAGAAGGGCGGCATCCGCGTCTCCGGCGCCAAGACGGTGGGCTCGATCTCGGCGCAGGCCAACGAGATCTTCTTCACCAATCTCGGCGGCATCCGCGACACCCCGGCGGAAGCCTGCATCTGGGCCTCGGTGCCGATCAACGCCGAAGGCATCAAGCTGATCTCGCGCGAGATGGTGTCGCATCCCGGCGCCGACCCGTTCGACCATCCGGTCGCCCGCCTTGGCGAGGAAGCCGACCAGCTCATCATCTTCGACAATGTCTTCGTGCCGACGGATCGCATCTTCAATCTCGGCGACCCGACCGCCATGTCCTATTATGGGCCGGTCTGCGTGTTCGCCCACTGGCACGTGCTGACCCGCCTCGCGGTGAAGGCGGAGCTGTTCGTCGGCGCCGGCCAGTTGGTGCTGGACGTGCTCGGTACCGCCCACATCCCGGCGGTGCAGGGCATGCTGGGCGAGATCATCCAGTACGCCCAGACGCTGCGGGCCTTCATCACCGCCGCCGAGGCGCTGGCCAGGCCCACCGAGGGCGAGGTGATGGCCCCCGACGTCGGCATGCTGACCGCCGGCCGGCTCTACTCGATCGAGGAGTACCCGCGCATCATCCACATCCTGCAGGAACTGTGCGGGCAGGGCCTGGTGATGCGCTTCGGCAAGGCGGCGTTCGACAACCCGGAGATCGGCCATCACCTGCACGACCTCTTGCCGGGCAAGGGCGTCAGCGCCGAGGTGAAGGAACTGCTGATGAACTTCATCTGGGACATGACCTCCTCGTCGCTCGCGGGCCGTGTCGCCCTGTTCGAGAACGTCAATGCGAGCCCGGCGCCGCGCCTGCGCGAGCGTCTCTACAACGAGGTGAAGCGCGACGCCTTCATCGCGCAGGTGAAGACCCTCGCCGGCATGCCCTGAGCGGCCGTTCCGATCTCCCGGACCGCCGGCAGCGGCGGTCCGGCCCTCTCAAGCCCGCGATGCATGACCGGAGGCCCGGCATGGCCCAGCCAGCTGCCGACCCGTCCCGCCCCGCCGTCGATCCGGTCGAGGCCTTCTACGCCGCCTACAACGCCCATGACGCCGTTGCCGCCGCTGCGCTCTATACCGAGGATGGTTGGCACGAGGAGGCGCATAATGGTGCCCGTCGCGAGGGCCGCGAGGCGCTGAAGGCGGGTCTCGACCGCTTCTTCGGCTTCATCGTCGATGCGCACTGGCAGCCGCGCGAGCGGATCGATGCCGGCCCGCGCGTCGCCGTAGTCTATACGCTGACCGGCCGGCTTGGCGTCGACATCAAGGGCCGGCCGACCCGTGGGCTCGCCATCGAGCTCAAGGGCGCGCATCTCTTCGACATCGCCGATGGCCGCCTGCTCGGCACGTGCGACTATTGGGACCCGGCAATGTTCCAGCGTCAGATCGAGGCCGCAGCATGAGCGCCGACGCCGACACGCCCTGCCACGCCGGCTTCGCCGACTACGAGGCCCATGACGCCACCGGCCTCGCGGCGCTGGTGCGCGCCGGCGAGGTGACGCCGGACGAATTGCTCGACGCCGCCCTGTCGCGCATCGCGGCGCATGAGCCGCGCCTGCACGCGCTGGTGCATCGCTTCGAGGAGAAGGGGCGGCAGGCGATCGCCGCCGGCCTGCCGGATGGGCCGTTCACCGGCGTGCCGTTCCTGGTGAAGAACACCGGCTTCGAGATGGACGGGACGATCCTGTCCACCGGCTCCAATCTGTTCCGCGACGTAGTGTCGAGCCGCGATTCGACGCTGGTGGCACGCTACAAGGCGGCCGGCCTGGTCATCATCGCCAAGACGAACACCCCGGAATTCGCGCTGAGCTTCACCACCGAGCCGGATGCCTTCGGCCCGACGCGCAACCCGTGGAATCCCGCGCTCAGCCCCGGCGGTTCCTCGGGCGGCTCTACCGCCGCCATCGCCGCCGGCTATGTGCCGATGGCCAACACCTCGGACGGCGCCGGCTCCACCCGCCTGCCAGCCTCGCATTGCGGCCTGTTCGGCTTCAAGCCGAGCCGCATGGTCAATCCGCTCGGCCCGGTGGTGGTCGAAGCGATTGCCGGCATGTCGACTCCGCATGCCGCCAGCTGGAGCGTGCGCGACAACGCCGCGCTGCTCGACGCCAGCGGCGGGCCGGATATCGGTGACCCCTATCTCTCGCCGGTCGGGACAGAAAGCTACCTCTCGCAGCTCGAGCGCGACCCGCCGCCGCTGCGCATCGGCTTCACGCCGGAATCGCCGCTCGGCACTCCGGTCGATCCGGAATGCCGGAGGGTGGCGGAGGAGGCGGCGGCACTGTGCGCCGAGCTCGGCCATCATGTCGAGATCTGCGACGCCGGCTATGACGCCCATGCGCTGAAGGCGGCATGGCGTATCATCGTCGGCGTCAACATCACGCCGGCGGTGGAGATGCGCGGCCGGGCGCTCGGTCTCTCCGATCCGCTCGGCCATATCGAGCCGGTCAATGCCGAATGGGTGCGCGAGGCGCGGGCGCTGCCGGCGACTGCCTATCTCGGCGCGGTCAACATGCTGCACCAGACCGCCCGCTCGCTCGGCCGCTTCTTCCAGAAATACGACGTGCTGCTGTCGCCGACCGCCGGCGAATTGCCGCCGCCGCTCGGCAAGCTCGCCGGCGCCGGCAAGGGTCTCGACGATTTCTATGACGCCTTCTGGACGCATGCGCCGTTCACCTGCGCCTTCAACGCGTCGGGTTGCCCGGCGATGAGCGTGCCGCTCGGCATGTCGGCGAGCGGATTGCCAGTGGGCGCGCATTTCGGCGCCGGCTTCGGCAAGGACGGGCTGCTGTTCGCCTTGGCCGGGCAGCTGGAGCGGGCGCGCCCGTGGTTCGGCCGCCGGCCGTCGCTAGCCAGCCGATGAGGTCACCGATGAACGAGACGACGCCTTCTTCCCTGGTTGCCCTATCGGCACGCGAGGCGGCCGCGCGGGTCGCCGCCAACACCCTTGCCGCCGAGGCGGTGGCCGCCGCCTTCGCCGAGCGGATCGCCGCCCGCGAGCCGGTCGTGCAGGCCTGGGCGCATTTCGACCGCGACCGCGCGCTGGCCGAGGCGCTGGCCGCCCCGGCCGGGCCGCTGGCGGGCGTCACCTTCGGCGTCAAGGACGTGATCGACACCGTCGACATGCCGACCGGCTACGGCTCGTCCGTCTATGCCGGCTACCGGCCGGCCTGGGACGCGCCCATCGTGGCGCTCACCCGCCGGCTCGGCGGCGTGGTGCTTGGCAAGACGGTGTCGACCGAGTTCGCCATGTCGAGCCCGGGCAAGACCCGCAACCCGCACAATCCCGACCATACGCCGGGCGGCTCGTCGAGCGGCTCCTGCGCGGCGGTGGCCGCCGGCATGGCGCATGTCGCCTTCGGCACCCAGACCGCCGGCTCCATTGTGCGGCCGGCGAGCTATTGCGGCGTGGTCGGCTACAAGCCGAGCTTCGGCACGCTGAACCGCGCCGGCATGAAGCCGCTGTCCGACAGTCTCGACCATCTCGGATTGATCACCCGCGACGTGCGCGACGCCGCCTTCGCCGTCGCGGCGCTCGCCGAGCGTTCGGCGCTGGCGCAGGGGGCGATCACCGGCCCGCTGCGGGTGGGGCTGTTCCGCACCTCCCGCTGGGCCTCCGCCGAGCCCGCCACCCGCGCGGCGCTGGATCGGACGGTCGCGGCGATCGAGGCGGCTGGCGGTACGGTCCGCGAATTGCCGGTGCCGGACGTGTTCGAGCAGCTCTATGCGCTGTTCGACGCGGTGATGGGCTGGGAGACGCCGCACACGCTTGCCTATGAGCGTCGGGCACTGGGCGAGCGCATCTCGCCGATCACTCTCGGCTTCCTCGATACGCTGGCGAAGGCGACGCGCGACCAGTACGACGCCGCGCTTGCGGTGCTGAAGCGGCGCGACGCCATCGTCGAGGAACTGCTCGACGGCTGCGACGTGCTCATCACTCCGGCGGCGCCGGGCGAGGCGCCGGCCGGGCTCGGCGGCACTGGCGATCCGGTGTTCAACAAGCCCTGGACGCTGCTGCATGTCCCGGCGCTGACGGTGCCGGCCGGGGTGGGGCCGAACGGCCTGCCGGTCGGCGTGCAGGTGATCGGCCGCATCGGCGAGGACGCCTACACGCTGGCCGCCGCCGCCTCTATCGAAGACGCGTTGAAGGCCCGGCCGTCATGAGCGCGCGCGCGGCGCATGAAGGGGAGGCCGGTGCCATGGCGCCGAGCCTGTCGCATGCGGCCGATCCGGAGCTCACCAGCGCCTTCAAGCACGCCATGGGCCGTCTCGCCGGCGCGGTGTCGCTGATCACCGCCGGCCAGGGCAAGGAGGCGCGCGGCCTTACCGCGACGGCGGTGTGCAGCGTGTCGGTCGCGCCGCCGACGTTGCTGGTCTGCGTCAACCGCCATGGCGAGGCCCACCACGCCATCGCCCGGTCCGGAGCCTTCTGCGTCAATGTCCTCGCCGAGCACGACCGGCCGATCGCCGACCGCTTCGCCGGCCGACACGGCCATGCCGGCGCCGACAAGTTCGACGCCGCCGAATGGCTGTCGCTGGCGACCGGGGCGCCGGTGCTCGGCGATGCGCTGGTCAGCATCGACTGCACGCTGGTCGAGCATGTCGATGCCTACACCCACACGGTCTTCTTCGGCACGGTGCGGGCGGTGCGGCTCGGCGCGGCGGCGCCGCCGCTCGTCCATTTCGACCGCGCCTATCGCTCGCTGGCCTGAGCCGGCATCGACCTCACATTTCCGCGGGACCCCGGCAAGGGAAGGCAATCATGGCAATCAGTGATCTGGCGCTCATCGACGCCTGGAAGGACGTGCTGACGCTCTCGAAGCTCACGCCCGGCGAACAGGTGTCGCTGCTGGTCAGCGACGACAGCAACCCGCAGCTCGTCTCGACCGCCCGTACCGCGGTCGGCCAGCTTGGCGGCGTGCTCACCATCCTGCAGCTGCCGCCGCTCAATGGCGATGTGGCGCTGTCGCGCGATAAATCCGGCTATGTCGGCCATACCGCGCTGAAGGGCAACCGCCCGGCGCTGGAGGCGATGAAGCATTCCGATCTCGTCATCGACACCATGATGCTGCTGTTCTCCCCCGAGCAGGAGGAGATCCTGAAGACCGGCGCCCGCATGCTGCTCGCCTGCGAGCCGCCGGAGGTGATGCTGCGCATGAAGCCGACGCTCGACGACGCGCGCCGCGCGACCAATGCCGCCGCCCGCCTCGCCAAGGCGAAGACGCTGACCGTCACTTCGAGGGCGGGCACGGATTTCCGCTGCAAGATCGGGCAGTACCCGGTGCTGAAGCAGCAGGGCTTCGTCGATAAAAAGGGCGGCTGGGATCACTGGCCGAGCTGCTTCGTCGCCACCTGGCCGGACGAGGGCTCCTGCGAGGGAGTGATCGTCATTGATACCGGCGACATCCTGCTGCCGTTCAAGCGCTATGCCCGCGAGCCGATCCACATCTCCATTGAGGGCGGCTGGATCCGCAAGATCGAGGGCGGCTTTGAGGCGGAGTACCTGCGCAGCTACATGGACAGCTTCAACGACCTCGATGCCTACGCCATGGCGCATGTCGGCTGGGGCCTGCACAAGAAGGCTCATTGGACCACGCTCGGTCTCTATGACCGCGAGGCGGGGCTCTCCATGGACGCGCGCTCCTTCTACGGCAACTTCCTGTGGTCGAGCGGCCCGAATACCGAGGCCGGCGGCACCCGCGACACGCCCTGCCACATGGACATCCCGCTGCGCGGCCATTCGCTGTCGCTCGATGGCGAGCCGATGACCATCGACGGCAAGGTGATCCCGGAAGACCAGAACTGAGCGGCTTCCGGCGGCGGAGCGCCTCCGCCGCCGGAATGGCTGGCTGTCAGGCCTTCGCGGCGGCGGCCTTGGCGTCCTCTTCCGCGAACACTTCGCGGGCGACGCGGAAGCTGTCGAGCGCGGCCGGCACGCCGCAATAGATCGCGACCTGCAGCAGCAGCTCGCGGATTTCCTCGCGCGACAGCCCGTTATTGAGGGCGCCGCGCACATGGAGCTTGAGTTCATGCGGGCGATTGAGTGCCGCGATCATGCCGATGTTGAGGATGGAGCGCTCGCGGCGCGCCAGTCCTTCGCGGCCCCAGACCTCGCCCCAGCAATATTTGGTCACCAGCTCCTGCAGCGGACGGGTGAACTCGTCCATCTCGGCCAGCGATTTGTCGACATAGGCGGCGCCCACCACGGCGCGGCGGATCTCAAGTCCCTTTTCGAAGAGGTCGTCGGTCATTGATGGGTCTCCGGATCGTTGAGCGGGTTGGAAGGCGGAGGGTCGAGCGCGACGCGCGCGGCCGCTGCGACATGCCGTTCGGCGAGCGCGGCGGCGCGGTCGCCGTCGCGCCGGTGCAGCGCGTCGACGAGGGCGTCGATCTCCGAGCGGGAGGCCGACTTGCGGGCGGGATCGGCCAGCGAGCGGCTGCGCAGCAGGCTGATGCGGGCGTTCAGCCGGTCGAGGAGGTCGCCCGCCACCGGGTTGGCGGCGCCGGCGCACAGCGTACGGTAGAAGTCGAGCTTGGCGGCGAGCAGGTCGCTGAGCGACCCCACCTCGTAGACACGGCGCAGTTCGACATGCGCCGCCGCGAGCGCCGCCAGGGCCGCCTCGTCGGCGCGTTCGCAGAACTGGCGCGCCGTCAGCCCTTCGAGCACGGCGCGCACCGCATAGATGTTCTCCGCCTCCGCGCGGCTCAGCACGGCGACCGACAGGCCGCGCGCGCCGGCGACCAGCAGGCCGTCGACCTCCAGCTCGCGCAGTGCCTCGCGCAGCACGGTACGGCTGACGGCGAGCTCGGCGCACAGCTCCTTCTCGATCAGCCGCTGGCCGGCGGGGAGCCGGCCGGTCTCGATCAGCTGGCGCAGCGTCGCCACCAGCTTGCGGCGCAGCGGCGCGCTTTCCTGGCCGATTGGGCCGATGCCGAGCGAGGAGCCGGTCGGAGGGGAGCCGGTTGGAGGGGCGCTCATTCAGTCGGCCAGCAGGAACGGGTCGACCGCCGCATGGAAGCCGTCCGGCCGGTCGAGATTGGACAAATGCCGGGCGCCCTCGATCTCGACATAGTCGGCGCCGGGGATGAGGGCGGCGATCTCCTGCGACAGCTTCGGCGGGGTGCGGTTGTCGCGGGTGCCGACCACCACCCGGGTCGGCACCTTCACCGCCTTGTAGAGCTCGACCACATCGGCGGTGAACACCGAGCGCGCCGCCTCGACATAGGCGTCGGCCGACATGCCGGCGATGGAGGCGACGAGCTCACCGACATGGGCGGGATCGCCGTCCTCGACCAGCGTGTCGCCGGCATAGAAGCGGGCATAGGCCTCCATCGAGCCCTCGCGGATGGTCTTCTCGATGGTGGCCGCCCGGACCGCGCCCGCCTCGCCCTGGGTGGCGAAGCTGCCGGCGATGACGAGGCGCGACACCAACTGCGGCGCGAGGTCGATGAGATGCGCGGCGATCGGGCCGCCCATGGAGATCGCCACCACCCGGGCCGGCTGGCCGCCGAACGCATCGAGCAGCGCGGCGAGATCGCCGGCGACGTCGCGCACCGTGAAGCCGCCATTGCGGGTCGAGCGGCCATGGCCGCGCGCGTCGACGGCGATGACGTCGAACCGCGCCGACCAGCGGCGGATCTGCTCGCCCCACAACCAGGCGGCGGTGCCGAGGCTGTGGATCAGCAGCAGCTTCTCGCCGCTTCCGGCCCGGTCATAGCCGAGGCGTTCGCCGTTCAGGTCGATCAGTGCCATCGCGAAGGTTCCTCAGTGGGGCGGCCGGCTCCGGCTCCCTATCTTCGTCGTACCGTATTATTGTCGTACAATAAAAGTCAAACGGCGATGCCCCCGCGCCTGCCTTCCGGGCGGGGCGTCGAGCCGGCAGTCTCAAGGAGAGTGACATGAAGATCGAAGCGCATGGCGATGGCGTCTACGGGGTCGAGTACACCCGCCGGGCCGACGGCAACCACATCTCGTCGGCGCAGCTGGCCGAGTTCGCGACCACGCTCGACGAGGTGCTGGCGATGCCCGGCCTGCGCGCCGTGGTGCTGTCCGGCGAGGGCGAGCATTTCTGCGCTGGCCGCGTCGGCCTGCGGGGCCTGACCTCCGCCGCCGATGTGCGCGACGACCTCAACCTGATCCTCGAGGTGAACGACCGGCTGCGCCATTCGCCGGTGCCGTTCGTCGCGGCGGTGGAGGGCAAGGCGCTCGGCTTCGGCTGCGGCTTCACCACCCAGTGCGACATCGCCATTGCCGCCGAGGATGCGGTGTTCGCGCTGCCGGAAATGTCGCACAGGCTGCCGCCGCTGATCGTGCTGTCCTATTTCGCCAAGTTCGTGCCGTTCAAGAAGGCCTTCGAGCTGGCGCTGACCAGCCGGCATTTCGGCGCCGCCGAGGCGAAGGAGATCGGCATCGTCACCGAGGTGGTGCCGCCGGGCACGGCGCTGCGCCGCGCCGTCGAGTTCGCCCGCCTCATCGCCGGGCTCGATGCCGAATCGGTGACGATGCTGCGGGCGTTCTCACGCCGCGTCGCCGGCCTGTCGGACGCGACCGAGGCGAACAACGCCGTCGCCACTATGGCGATCGCGTTGGCCGCGCGCGCCCATTGAGATCGGGCCGAGCGGGGAGGCCGTGAGCATGGACAGTGTGCTTTTCATCGGCGCCGGGCGGATGGGTGGCCTGATGGCGGCCCGTCTCGCCGATAGCGGCGTGCCGCTCGCCGTCGCCGATCTTTCCGAGGAGGCGCTGGCCCCGTTCCGCGCGCGCGGCCTGCCGGTGGCGACGCGGGCGGCTGATCTGCCGGGCGCGATCGTCGTCACCATGCTGCCGACCGATCGGCACGTGCGCGAGGCCTTGCTCGGCGAGGGCGGTGCCTGCACCGGCCTGCCGCGAGAGATCGTCGTCGACATGTCGACCGCCGCGCCGGCCAGCACCATCACGCTGTCCGCCGATCTCGGCGGGCAGGGGGTGGCGGTGCTCGATGCTCCGGTGAGCGGCGGCATGGCGGGCGCCCGTGCCGGCACGCTGACCGCGATGGTCGGCGGCGCACCGGAGGCCTTCGCCCGCCTTCGCCCGCTGCTCGGGCTGATGTGCGGCGAGGTCATCCATGTCGGGCCGGTCGGTTCCGGCCATGTGATCAAGGCGCTCAACAACTACCTGTCGGCGGCGACGCTGTGGAGCGCTACCGAGGCGCTGATCGTCGGCGAGCGGCTCGGACTCGATCCGGCGGTGATGTTGAAAGTGTGGAGCGCGGGATCCGGCACCAGCCACGCCACGCAGGTGAAATTGCCCAACCACGTGCTCACCGGCACCTATGATTTCGGCCAGACGCTGGAGCTGTTCTGCAAGGACATCTCCATCGCCGTCGATCTCGCCCGGCGGGCCGATGCGGAGACACCGACCCTCGATGCGCTGCTCGCCTTCTGGTCGGCGGCGCGCGACCGGCTCGGCGGGCAGGAGGACATCACCGCCATCGCCCGGCTGATCGGCGGCAGCGGCGCGGCCGGCGGTCCCATGATGGCGACGGGGGGGCGTCCCGCGACTGATCCCTCTGGCGGGTGAGACAGGGGTGGCGGCGTGACCTGAGACGGCGCGCCTCTCAGCCTTGGGCGATGGCGGCCTGCGGGCCGGGACCCTCGATCTTCGAATCGCGGTCGCGCATTGCGTCCTCCGCGCGTTCGACGGCGTTGGAGAACTCCCGGTACAATTCGATGTCCGCTGCCAGCAATTCGCGGACGACCTCCTTGTCGTTCAGGCCTTCGGCGAGCTTGGTGACGCCCGGCGACGGCGCCGGGATTTCCCATGTCCCGAGGTCGTGCTCGAGCTGGGCACCGACCAGCAGCAGGAAATGCTCCAGATTGGAGCGCAACTGCACCGCTTTCATATTGGAGAGCGCATCGAGAGCGCTCGGCACGGCGACCAGCGATAGCTCCTCATCGCCGTTGTGGCAGGTCAGCAGGCGAGTGAGGGGATTCGACAACAGGCGGCGATCCCCCGGCGAGAGCCGCAGCAGCCACGCCCCGAAATCGTCGGCGTCCTTCAGTTCCTTCCCCTTCACCGCGTCCACCAGGCTGGCCAGCCCGATATTGCCGAGCTGCTTCACCGTGTCGTCGCTGTTGCGGGAGATCCATTCCAGCGTGAGCATCTGCTCGGCGAGTTCCTCGATCGGGTCGCGCAGGCAGGCGCAGATGTCGAAGCCGCTTCGCTGCAGGAACACTTCGAACTCGGCGAGATAGATGCGCCCGGATATGTAGATGGAGTTGCTGAAATTGATGTCGATGACGCTGCGCGTGGTGTCCGGCGGCAGCGCCTCGATGCGCGGATAGCTCATCTGGAACAGCGAATCGAACAGACGGTTGAGCCGCACATTCGGCAGTATCTGGGTCTCCAGGCGGAAGAGCTTGCGCTGGATCGTCGGGGTGCCGTAGCGCCGCCGATAGACGAGCGTCTGGGTATGCGCATCGTAGACGTCGAGTTGATGGCGCCGCGCCAGGCCTGACACCGCAGCCTCGTCGACGACGAAGCCGCACAGCCCGGTGTCGTGCAGGCCTTGTTCACGCAGCAGCGGGCGCGTGATCCGGGCCTGGACCTCGGCGAGCTTCTCGCTTCCCTCGAACACGGTGACGCTGGGCGTGTGCGATGGGTTGTCCGGCATGATCCAGCCCACGATCCGCGTGCCGGCATCCTCGTCGACGCTGAACAACATGTCGTCCGCTCCAGGTGAGAGCCGTCATGCCGGCTCTTCGAAAATGCGCTTAAAAGCGACTGTCGTGGTTCAATGTGGCGAAGGTTATCGCCCCCAGCCAGGCGATGAAGGCGAGGAAGGTGACGAGCACCCATTGCTGCATGCGCCACGCCTGCGAGGCCTCGACCGGCAGCGAGGGCGAGATGAACGTATAGATGAAATAGGAATGCTGGCGCATCAGCAGCGCCGCGCTTTCCACGGCCAGCGAGGCGACCTGCACCCGCGTCAGGGCGAAGCGCCGATTGAGGTCAAGCTCTTCATAGGCCGCCAGCGCGTTGACGGCGGCGCGTACATCCGCCTCATAGCCGGTAATGCGGTTGCGCAGGGTGTCGACCTCGGAGACGAGGGACTTGGCCCGCTGGCGCAAGGTGGCGGCCGAGGGGGAATTGGCGTTCTCGGCCGTCTTGAGCACCTCGAGCTCGCGCTGCATCAGGATCCGCTCGCCCTCGAAGCGGGTCATCGAGTTCTGGGCTTCGGTCGCCGCCTGCTTCGGATCGACGGTAGCCAGCATCTGGCGCATGTCGCTGATCTGCAGCAGCCGCTTCGCATATTCCTCGTTGGCGCGGTCCAGTTCGAATTGGGCCCGATCGAGCGCATCCTTGCGCCCGCGCGTTTCCATGTCGTTCAACAGCGCCTCGCTGCGCCGGATCATCAGCTCCACCGTCGCCTGCGCGTCCTCGGGGGTGAAGCCCCAGACCTTGATGACGATGGTGTTGGAGCGCCGGTCGACCGCCGCCATCGCGTGGCGCATCCAGAACCGCCAGGTCTCCTCGAGAGTGGCCTCGGCCGGCAGCCGCGACAGATAGTCTATGGAAGGCCGTGAAAAGCGCTGGAACCAGTCCTGCTGCCGGAGTTCCTGCACGAAGGCGCGGCTCATCAGGAAATTGGCGATGACGAAGGGATTCTGTTCGAAGTCCGCGTCGCCGCCGGAGCCTCCCGATATGTAAGACATGGCCTTGCGCGCCAGCGATGCCTCGTCGATCCCGGTCGTGCCCTTGCTGGTGTCTCCCAGCAGGTCGGTCGGCGAGTTCTGCTGGGAGAGCCGGAGGGCGAAGCGCGCTTCGGAGACGTAGAGATTGGAGGATACGCCAAAGACATAGAAGCCGTAGCCGACAGATATCGCCACCGCCAGCAACAGGGTCGCGGAGAGAAAACGGTGCTTCAGAACAAACTCGCGAAGAGCGTGTCCGAGGCCCCGTGATTCCGCCACCAGGGCACCGCCGGCCTGGGGGACCGGAACCGGCGCGAGGCCCTTTTTTGCCTTGGCAGGTGGTTTCTGCTTAACGGCTTGCGGCATGGGTGGCCTTCAGGACGACGATATCCTGGAAATCGTGAATCGCGCCCGATGCCACATCGACGACCTCGAACCAGCGACTCCAGACACTGCGTATGTAGCGTTCGGAGATGAAGGTGATCCCGTAGGGGTGTTCGTCGGTGGTCAAATGTCCGGCCTGCACCACGAAGCTGTAGCCCGAGCCATATTCGAAGACACGCCGCGCCCGTTCGATGTCCCAGGTCGGAATGCTGAGCATGTCGACGATCTTGGTCTCCGTCAACGCGCGGGTAAGGGCCCGCTGGCCGTGCACGGACAGGAAGAGATAGCCGCCGGGCCGGGTCAGTCGGGACAGGTCGGCGAGATGGATCAACTGGTCGGCCTCGCAGAGGTGGCTGAACACAGAAATGCTGACGACTGTGTCAAAGCTTTGGTCGGCGAGGGGAAGCGGAGCCGCCGGCTGCGTGTGGTACGCCTCGACGTGACGCAGGCTGGAGCCGATCCAGTTGACGTGGCGCCTGTCGATGTCGACGCCGACATAGCGGTGGTCGTAGCCGTGGAACAGCCGCGCGAGGCGGCCGACGCCCACACCGAAATCGAGCAGGTCGCCGAACTGCGCCGGGGGGCGCGGGCTGGCTTTCGCCAGGGCGCGCACGAGGTCGATGCCATGCCGGGCAAAGTCCTGCTCGCTCATCAGGCCGCTGGTGTTGTGCATCAGCTCGGCGGGCGGAAACGGCGCCAGCCGCGCGCGGTCGGCAGGCGTCTGCGTGGCGAGGTTCGACTGCAGCCACTCTTCCAGATCGCCGTTGATACCGGGCGTGGATGCGAGGGGCTCGGAAAATTCGGGCGTTGCGGACGGCGCGTCGAACCTTTGGGCCCAAACCGCAGCTTTCAATCCCTGAAAGCTGAATCCCTTCATGCGACTTCCTCATAGATGCGCAGCAGGTCGTCGACCATATGGCGCGTGGTCCTTTCGTAGCCGATCTGCTGGCTCATGGCACGCGCCAGCGCCGGGTCCTTCGCAAAATGCTCCATCGCTGCGGCGAGGGAGGTTGCGCTTCCCCGCGCAAAATATACGCCAGACGTCAGCGGAGGGACGAATTCGGTCATGCCGGCGACGTCGGCAATGATGACGGGCGTGTGCGTCGCCAGGGCCTGGAGCAGGATCAGCGGGCTGTTTTCATACCACAGGGAGGGAATGACCAGCACGTCGATCTCGGCCAGTCGCTGCGCCATCTCCTCGACGGGAAACGTGCCGCGGAAGCTGACGGGCAGCCAGGCGGCGCTCCGGCGCAGTTCGAGCGAATAGGCGGGATCCGACTGTTCGTCGCCCCATATGCTCAGCCGGGTGTTGTCGTGGGCGATGGCTCCCAGGGCCTCGACGAGCAGATGGACGCCCTTGTGCCGCGCCAATTGACCTATGAAGCCGAAATGGGTCTTGCCGTCCGACCGTTCCGGCTTGGGAGTGCGGTCGATATCGATGCCGAAATGGCTGATGTCGAGCCGCCCTTCGAAGCCGTTGCGGCGATAGGCGTCATACAGGAAACGGGTCGGGGCGACGGCGGCGTCGAACTTGCCATAGGCGTCGGCGAGGATGGCCGGGCGCTCGACGATCGCCTCTATGTCTTCCCGCCAGGCCGCCTTGAGAGCGGGCATGGCCAGGCGCGCGACGCGTGCCGACAGCGGACGCAGCGCCGGATGGCCGGCATAACGGGTCAGGCCGGCATTCGCATGCCCCGCCACTTCCTTGAGGAAGCAGTTCAGGCAGTTCGTCCGCTGCCGGTCGGGTCCGAGGCAAAGCGCCTCGTCATGGGTCTGCAACTTGTTGTTGAAGCAAATGCCATAAAAGTCGGTGAACGTGCCCACGGTTGGGATTCCGAGGCTATCTAGGACTTCGAGAAGGGCCGTGGTATGGTTGATCAGATGGCAGACGTGGACGACGTCCGGTTTTTCGCGTCGTAGGATGCGCTCCAACACGGTGCGCAGCTCCGGCATGTAATAGGTGTCGCGAACCACGCGGTTTGGAATGAGGTTGCGGTCGAAGCGCAGAACGCCGGTACCTTCCCACTCGTATTCCTCGATAAAGGCGGTCTGCGCGGTTTCTCCGGCGAATGTTGCGGTGACGATTTTTACAATGTGTCCAAGGTCTCGGAGGTTTCTAGCCACCACGCGCGTATAGCTTTCCGTGCCATAGAAATGGTCCGGGAAATAGCAGTGAACGAAAAGGACGATTTTCATCGTGCGGTTCCGGGTCGCCTTGTCGACTGATTGCATGTATCTTGCACTGCACACATTCTTCTGTACGAATTCGGGGTCCGCAACGGGATGGGCGATAAGGTCATTTTAATGCGGGTAGGGCAATCCGTGATCCTGAGAATCAGCTCAGTCGGCACATGACAGCTTTGGTCATTGGAGCGAGAGGCTTTCTTGGAACGGCGCTGTGTCGCGAGCTTGTGCGGCAGGGCGTGCCGCTGAAGGGTACTGTTTTTCGCGGACACTCCACCACTGACGGCCCCTTTCCCATTCATCGCGTGGATCTCGCCAAGACTTCCCATAAGGTGTTTTGCCGGCTCCTTGAGGACGTCGACACCGTTTACCATCTTGCTTGGTCGTCGATACCGCAAACCGCGACCGCCGATCCTCTTTCCGATTTGCGCAACAATGTCGTCGGACTGGTTAAGCTTCTGGAAGCGGTCCGCAAACGTCCGGACGTACGCGTGGTTTTCGCCTCGTCGGGCGGCGCTGTCTATGGGCCCGCCCGCTATCTGCCGATCGATGAGGGGCATCCCACCAGCCCGGTGAGCGCCTATGGCGCCTCCAAGCTCGCGGCGGAAAACTATCTCGCCTTCTATGCCGCTCAATATGAGGTCAACAGCGTCAGCCTCAGGATCAGCAACGCCTATGGCACCGGCCAGAACATCGCCAAGGGGCTGGGGGCGGTAACCGCCTTCACCCATGCCGCGATCGAGGGGCGTCCGATCACCATTTATGGCGATGGATCGACTTTGCGCGACTATGTGTGGGTCGACGATGTGGTGAGCGCGCTCATCGCCGCCGGCCGGCGGCGGGACGTGACGGGGCCGGTCAATGTCGGCTCCGGGGTGGGCTCCACGCTGCTCAGCATCATCGACGAGCTGGAGCATCATCTGAGGGCGCGCCCCAATGTGATCATGCGCGAGGCCCGGCGTTTCGACGTGCCGGCCTCCCAGCTCGACATTCGTCTGGCCGAGGATCGGTTGGGCTGGAAGCCTGCGGTCAACCTGCACTCTGGAATCGATTTCCTGTGCAGCCATTTCCAGAGTCTGCTGCCGCTGCGCGCGGCGCAGTGAGCGCTGGCGAGCGACGGTCATGAAGAGTGCTCCCGTACCGGCCGCCTCGGCCCTGACCGTCGCCGACACGCGGCGGGCGCTTGCCGAGCTCGACGCCGCCGCCCCGCGCTTCAATCAGAGGCTGCTGGCGCATTTCCGAGTCGTTCGGGCGGTTTTCCTGCGCGACATCCGAACACGCGTCGCCGGTAGCCGTTTCGGCTTTCTGCTGTCGCTCGGTCAGCCGCTCAGCCATATCGGCATCATGCTGTCGATTTACTACATATTGGGGCGTACCGGGCCGATGGGCACGGACACGACGATGTTTCTCGCGACGGGCGCGCTGCCCTTCGTCGTCTGGCTTTATGGATTCCGTCAGGTCAAGACCGGGCCGGTTTCAAACCGGAGGCTGCTTTCGTTTCCCGGGGTGACCCTGGTCGATCTTCTCGTGGCGCGCTCCATCGGCGAATTGCTCAGTTCGGCGTGCGTCGTCATCTTCACGCTGGCGGCACTTGCGCTTCTCGGCTTCGATGTCGTGGTTTTCAACGTGCCGCAATTCGTCTTCGTTATGTTTCAAGCCTATCTGCTCGGCGTGAGCATCGGGGTGTTCTTCGCCATCCTGGCTCTTCTGTCGCCATTTTTCTTGATTATCGCCAACCTGTTCGTGCCGCTGTCCTGGATCACCTGCGGCGTGATGTATCTGCCGTCCAGCTTGCCCGAGCAGCTTTCCTATTGGATCTGGTTCCTGCCGCTGACCCAGATCGTCGATGCGGCACGCACGGCCTATTACGGCTACTACATCAGCGATTTCTACAATGGTTACTACATAGCGGGGCTGATGCTGGCCTTTGTGACCGTTGCCGTCATCATGATGCATGCGCTCCGCACCAAGATAAGCGAAGCGCTCTAGCCTCATTCCATGGCGGGGGCGGCGCGCCTCCGCGCCGCGGCATGTCACCGACATATGCCTCTCGCGGGGCAGCCGTCGCCCCGGGCGCGCCGATGGCGGACCCCCGCGTGAGAGGGGCTCGGAAACGTCAGAGTTCCTTGATCAGAGTGGCAGAGAACCACGCGTCCTTCCCGGCCGTCCTGATCTGCGCGACGCCGGTGAGCGTCCTGCTGGCGAGCTTGGCGCCCTCGTCATTCCAGATGATCAGGTCGCGTTCGGCTGGCATGACGTTCCATTGGTGAAGTCCGCCATAGCCCTGTTTCAGCCCTTCATTGACCGAACCTTCGATGTGCACCATGCCGCCGGGGGTGCAGACGTCGAGCATCTGCTGGAGCGCGGTCCAGGGCGCGCGCATGTGGTCAAGCGCGTTGCGGCAATAGACGAGGTCGAAACGCTCATCCGTAAACTGCTGCGACAGGGTCTCGGCCTCGCCTTTGACGGTGCGGATGGCCGGCTCGATCCCGTATTTGTCGAGAAGCTCGTTATAGGGCTCGGCCAGCGGGTCGACGGCGACAATGTTGAGGCGGGTGCCGTAGAGTACCGGTCCGATGGTGGTGTGCGGCCCCGCGCCGACGTCGAGCAGCCGGGCGCGGACGATGTCGAGCCGCTGCAGCAGCGTCACCACGGAGGGCGGCACCGGATAGTGCCCGGCGGCGCGCTCGCGGAACTTCTTGACGGTTTCCGGCTTGCCGTGGCGGCCGGAAATCACGGTTTCCCAATAGGCGACTTCCGTGGGCAGCAGCGCGTGCCACGAGCCGCGCACCGGTGATTGCTCGATCGCGAGCGGGGCGGTCCTGGGCGAGGTGAGCCTCGACGCGGCGCGCATCTGCGGCGTGGCGAACCAGTCGGCTATCCGCTCCAGGTGATGCGCCCACAGCTCCGGCTTGACCGCCTTGTTGCTGGTCTGGTCGTCGACGTAATAGTCGACGATGAGGCCGTCGCCGCCATGGTCTTCCGTCGACGGCGGCGCCTTGGCCTTGATGCCGATCATGCCGGTCATGAAGGCCCTGAACTGCCGGACGTCCTGACGCGCATTCTGCAGGCAGTAGAGGCGCGGCGGCGTCGGATTGGCCTTGAGCGCCTCAATGGCGATGAACCGCTCGGGAAATGTCCGCGCGAGATCCACCAGCGACAGGTCGGGATAGCCGAGGCCGAGCACCTTGGAGAGGGCGCCCCGGCGCTCCTTCAGCAGATCGGTGTTCGGATTGTTGACGAAGCAGCTGGCCCCGGGAAAGTGCGACACCAGCACGAGGGAGGTGAAACCGCCGCCGCCAAACCCGACGAACACGATGTTCTCGTTGGCGATGCCCAGCTGGTCGCGGAGATTCGCCACCACATGGGCGATGTTCGGCAGCGTCCAGTGCTCCGCCGTTCCAAGGCCGAACCCCGATTGCACCATATCGCCCAGCGCGGCGGTCGGATCCTGCCACACCAGCGTGTTGTACGGCAGTTTCCGGAGCCAGTCGGCACGCAGGAAGCCGCGCGAGCCTTCCGCCGTCCTGTCCGCCCCGTGCGGGCTGAGCACGATCAGCGGCAGGCCCTTTCCCTTGGGAGAAAACAAAAACCCGTAGGGAAGCGGCTGCGATGTCACCTCATAGGTGCCGCCCTGCTCGAGGTCGAAATCGAAGTCGAACTCGGAGGAGGAAAAAACGTCCTGATGAGGCGCCTTGGCAGACGGGGCTGTGATCGTTTTCGACATTGGTCTCTTTGACGGGACAACGTTGCAATTTCGACCGCAGCGGAGGCCGTCGGCCGCCACGGCGTGATCAAGGGCACGAAACTATCGAACCCGAGCGCTTCAGTCCACGTAGCCCTCCGGGCCGGCAGTCAGAAGCGGTCGTCGAGGAAGTACCACTGGTCGGCATGCGCGCGGATGATCGGCTCGATCAGCCCGTTCAGATAGGCGATGTCGTCCAGAACGTCGGCCCGGGTTCCCACTGCGTCCGACAGCCGGAAGATGTCGCCGGCATGCAGTTCGAAGCGGCTCTTGTGGAGGCGGACGCAGTGGCAGATCACCAGCTCGGCGTCGCAGCTGCGGGCGAAGCGGGACACCAGGCCGAGATTGCCGCCCTCATGCGGTGGCCGGCCAAACAGCGGCGCCATGGTCTCGCCGCCGCGGGCATCGTCGCCGAAGATCGCGAACGGCCGAGCGCTCTTCAGCAGGCGCAGCGCGTCGCGCACGCCGCGCGGCCCCGGATGCAGCAGGGTAACGCCGAGCTCGGCCCGCACCTTCTGCACGATGGCATTGTGAACCGCCGGTTCCGGCGGCAGGTAGAAGCTGTTGATCGGCAGGCCAAGATGCGACAGCGCCGCCGGGAACACCTCCCAATTGCCGGTGTGCAGCATCACCATCACCATGGGGCGCGGCGGCGACCAGCCGGTGCGGAACTTGTCGGGGTCGAAGCTCACGCGTCCCTCGGCGATGAGGCGGTGCAGCAGCGAGAACTCGGCGTAGACGCGCCCGACATTGTCGAGGAAGCGCTGGACACCGGCCTCCACCTCGTCGTCGGACCAGTCCGGCTTGAGCCGCCGCAGATTGTGCCGGGCGCCGGTGATGATGTGCGGCAGGTTGCGCTTGACGTTGCGCCGCACCAGCAGGCTGCCGAGGTCGGACGCCGCGTCGATCGGCGCCCGGCGCAGCACCTGATGCAGGCCGAGATGCCAATAGTCTTCCAGCCGTTCGCGAAAGCCCTCGCGGATGACGTCGTTCGCGGTCATGTCAGCGCCGCCTTTCCAGGGTGACCGGCAGCCCGCCCTCCGGGCGCAGCGTCAGCCGGCAGATCGGCATCACCGGCGCGCCGGTCGGGCGGACGACGAAGCGCTGGGCTAGCATGGCGAGGCACAGCACCGCCTCGGTCAGGCCGAAGCTCGCCCCGGCGCAGACGCGCGGACCGACCGAGAACGGAATGTAGCTGAAGGGCGCTGGGCGGCCGGCCAGGAAGCGTTCCGGGCGGAACAGGTTCGGATCCTCCCAGAGATCGCGGGCGCGATGCAGCAGCCACGGGATCACCAGTACCATGGCCTGCGGCTCGACCTCGATGTCGCCGATCCGCGCCGCCTGGCTCGCCTGGCGGGAATAGATCGGAATCGGCGGGTAGAGCCGCATCGTCTCGTCGATCACCGCCCGGCACCAGCTGAGTTTCGGCACGTCGGCGAAACCGATCGGGCGGTCTCCGGCGACGCGGTCGATCTCCTCATGCAGTCGCTCCTCCACCCAGGGGGCGTTGGCCAGCAGGTACCACGCCCAGGTGAGGGTGGTGGCCGTGGTCTCGTGCCCCGCGAGGAACAGCGTGGCCGCCTCGTCGTGCAGCGCCTGCACGCCGAGCTTGCGATGGTGTTCGTCGTCGCGATGGCTGATGAGCCGGGAGAGCAGCGAATCCTCGCCGGAATCCGAGGCGAGATGGTCCGCGACCACCTGTTCGATGGTCCGGTGCAGGCCGGCGATGGCCCGGCGCACGCGCCAGCCGTGCCGCACGCGCAATCCTTCGTCGAGGCCGAGGAAGTAGCCGATGTTGAACGAATCGACCCGGTCCTGGAACTGGGTGAAGCCCTCGATCACCGCCCGGGCGGCCCCGGCGCGCAACTGGGCGCCGAACACGGCGCGGGTGATGATCTCGGCCGTCAGCGCCGCCATGTCCGCCTGCGCGTCGCGCGTCGTGCCGGGGGGCAGGGCGGCCCAGCGCTCGGCGAATTCGGCGGTCACGCTTTCCATCGGCGCGGCGAAGGCGGAAAGGCGGTTCTTGTGGACGGCGTCGGCGACCAGCGGCCGCCGCTCCGCCCAGAGCGGGCCATCGCTGATGAACAGGCCCTTGCCGATGACTCCTTCCAGCGCCCGCCGCACCGGCGGGCCCTTGCGCTCGAAGATGGCATTGTCGGTCACCAGTACCTGGCGGATGGCGTCGGGGCGATTGGCGATCACGATCTGCCGGCGCATGATGCGGAAGCTGTCGCAGCCGCTGGCGTAGGATTTCTCCATCCAGTTGGAGATCAGGCTGTGCCGCGCGCCGAGAATGGTCTCGACGAGGTTGGCGCGCTGGGTGCGTGGCTCGGGATGGGCCGGCTCGAAGAAGTCGGCGCCGCGGCGCTCGATCATCCGCGGTCGCTGATAGCCCCATCCACCCATGCCTACGCTCTCCGCCGCCTACGCTCGTTGCCGTCGTCGCGCCCGACAGCCACCGGAGCGTTCCCGACGGCGGCCCCGGCGACCCGTCGCCGGTCTTGTCTTCCTCTTAGGGAATCCATGTGCAATCTTGCACATATATCCTGATGGCGACTGAGTATGGAATTGCGAATGATCCGCGCCGAGCCTCCTGGAGAGAAGGAAGTCTCCGGCCGCTGGGAAGACATCCATGATCGGCTCGATCGGCTCGAAGCCCGGCAGGCCGAACTTCTCGAAGACATCAAGGGGGTTCGCGAGCAGCTTCTGGTCATCGGCGGCGTGCTCGAACAGGTGCGCGACAAGCGCCTGATCGGCTGGTCGCGGCCGCCGACCTCCGGCCCCGGCCTGCTGCTCTATCGCTTCTTCGAACTGATGCGCTCGCCGGGGGAGGCGCTGGCCTTCCTCGCGGAGCTGGAGCGCCATGCGCGCGAGGTCAGCCGGCGCACGCGCCGCGCCGGGCCGTCGGCGCCCTGGCAGCTGGAGTTCTCCACCGTCACCTATCTGCGTCGCCTCACCGGGGCGCTGAGGGAACTGCTGTTCGGCAAGGCGGCTCCGCATTACCGCATCGTCCATCGCGGCGGGCGGCGGCTGGCCGGGCGCCGTCGCAAGGTGCTGCACGTCATTCCCAACCTCAATATCGGCGGCTCGACGCAGCTGGTGATCGATCTCATCGAGTATCTCGGTCTCGAGAACGAGATGCAGATCCTGACGGCCAAGCTTCCCGCCGGCGGGGCGCCGGTGGGAGCGATCGTGCATCTGGTGCCCCTCGGCAGCCGGGCGCCGGCCTTCGCCCATGTGCTGGACGCCTTCTCGCCCGAGCTCGTCCATGTGCAGTATTGGGGCGGTTCCGACGACCCGTGGTATGCCGAGGCCTTCGCGGCCCTGCGCGGGCGCGGTCTGCCGATCATCGAGAACGTCAACACGCCGGTGCCGCCGCTGCTCGATCCGGGCGTGAACGCCTATGTGTTCGTCTCGGACTATGTGCGCACCCACTTCGCCGCCGATCTCGATCCGGCGCTGGCGCATGTGATCCATCCCGGGATCGACCGCAGCCTGTTCCGGTCCGTCCCCGCCGCCCGGGCGGGGGATGCCGACGTCGCCGACACCGTGGTCATGGTGTACCGCCTGGAGCGCGACAAGCTGGACGACGCCTCGATCGAGGTGCTGATCGAGATCGCCCGTCAGCGGCCGGCCACGCGCTTCCTGGTCGTCGGGGACGGGCCGTTGCTGGATCTGTTCATCCAGCGCACGGTCGAGAGGGGCGTGCGGGCGAATTTCGAGTTCACCGGCAGCGTTCCCTTCGGGGCCCTTCCGGAGCTTTATGGCCGGGCCGGCACCTTCATCGCGCCGGTGGTGCGCGAGAGCTTCGGCCAGGTCGTGCCCTTCGCGATGAATATGGGGTTGGCGGTTTGCGGCAATGATATCGGCGCGCTGTCGGAGATCCTCGACGGCGCCGAGACGCTCGGAGGCGATCCCGCCGACACCGCAGCAAAGGCGGTGGCGCTGCTGAACGACACCGAACGCCGCGCCGCGCTCGGCGAGCGCAACCGGGCCCGCAGCGCCATGTTCGGAGTCGAGGAGATGGTGGAGCGCTATGCGGCGCTCTACGAGCAGCTGGTTCCGGCACTCGACATGCCCGGCTTCCCGCCGGCGCAGATCTTTCGCTGATTCCGTCGCGCCAGCGTCACGGTGGCCCGAGTTCATCGGCCCGCATGCATTGCCCCCGAATTCGCCGTGGGCCCCGGCCCGCTCTGTGCGCGAGAGGTTGTCGCGGCCCGTCGCAGCGCCTGTCTTCAGCCGTGGTCGCGCAGGTTCTTGGCATAGGTCGCCCCCATGCACCAGAAGCCGAAGAACACCAGCAGCACGATGAATGTATCGATGAAGACACGCGGAAACGCGGCCAGATGCGGCAGGAAGGGCGGCTCGAAGATCATGACGAACGCCTGCTGACGCAGGCTGTCCGACAGCGCCATGGACTGCGCGGCCTCGGCGCGGGAGACGCGGTCGATCATCAGCTTGCGCCTGGTTTCCAGGTTCTCCTGCATCACCAGCGATTGCGGCACGCTCTTGCGGTCGCCGGCATGGGTGCTGCCACCGATCTGCGCGTCGAGGCCGGAGATTTCGTTGTCCAGCGAGTCGAGCCGATTGGACAGGTTGCGCGTCGGCGCCGTATCGTTGCTCATCGATGAGCGTGCGGTCGTCAGCTCGGCATTGAGCGCGACCCGTTGATCGCGCAGCATCGATGCCAGTCCCTGGAGGGCGAGCGCCGAATAGCTGGCGTCGACCGTTCCCTGCTCGTTGCGGAACGCCTCGAATTGCTTCAGCAGATTGGCGAGATCCGCACGCGCCAGATCGACTTCCTTGGTGGCGCGCTCGAGCCGATCCTGGCGCGCCCGGGCGGTGATCGCGTTTATCAGCGCGGTGGATTCGTCCAGTATGGCCTGCGACAGCGAGAGCGCATCCTGAGCCGTGTAGGCCTGCACGTTGAGGACCAGGATTCCCGTGATGGCGTCCACGGACAGATGGACCATGGAGTTCCATTGCGCCATCAGCCGATCGAAGGCGGGGTCCTGGGAGCGGGGGGACTCAGGAGTCTGACGCGCTATGTGGAACACCGCGTAGAGATCCATCTTGTCGAGAACCCGCTCGACCATGGCGCGGCTCATCACATTGTCGACCAGGATGTGCGATTCCTGGTTGTTGGTGGCGCCGGATAGCGCGGACAAGTCCCGTGAGAAGCGGCTGGATTCGCCCCCCAGCATTTCCACCGTGCCGCGCACGACGAATTTCGATTCCGCGAGGAAACGCGGTGTCGCGAAAAACGCCAGGTAGATGGCAGCGATCAGCGTGGGCACCAGGACGGCCAGGACGAAGCTGATGCCGAGCCGCCGCCGCGTGCGCTGCTCCCGGGCGGTCAGCAGCGCCGATATTTCCGCCTCGAGATTGGTCGCCGGCGCCCTCGCCGGGGCCTCGGTGGCCGGAGCCTGGGGGGCGGCGGGTACGTCCGGCGCCGCCGGGGCCGGCTTGGCGGCCGGAGCTGGTTTGGCGGCCGGAGCCGGCTTTGTGCCTGGTGCGGGCTTGGCTGCGGGCGGTTTGCCCGCCGGCGCCGTTTTGGCGATCGGCGCCGCCTGGGGGGGCGGAAGCTCCGAACTCGCGAGTGGAGGTGCCGTAACGAAAACCGGTTCTTTGGGCGCAACCTTCTTGGCGGCTGCCTTGGCCTGCGCTTGGCGCTTGGCCTTCATCGCCCTCTGCTTGCGCTCTTCGCGCTCCCGGTCTTCGTCCAGCTTCTCCAATCAGAACCCATCCGCAATATTTGTGGCTTGCGATATCGGCGAGGCCACGGTGCTGAACACCGACAATACCTTGTTCAGATCCGACAGCGGCGCGTTGGAAATATAGATCGCGTCCTTGTTGCGCATACGGAAGCCGCTGGCCAGCAGGATAGCATCCGCCTGATGCATGTTAAGCTGGTAGACCACCCGAACATAGCCATTTTGCGACGAAGCCGTGTGCTCCGGGTTCAGGGCTCGGGCCACCTTTTCCGTCTCGAAGCGCATCAGGTAGACGCCACGCGGGTCCGCGCGGTTGTCCATCGGGCCGCCGACCTGCGCCAGCGCTTCCGTCAGGCTGATGCCCGCGGTGCTGAAGGCCACCTGCGCGTTGCGCGCGGCGGCACCGAACACGGTGAAGGTCTGCGGCTCGCGGATGATGCTGATCGTGTCGTCCGGCATCACATAGACGTTCTCGGACGGCCGGCCCATGATCGTCTGCAGCGGCACGGCGGCATTGACGCCGCCGCGGGACATGACGACAAACGCCTCGTGCACGGGGATCTTGTTGCCGCCGGCGGTAGCGATCACGTCGAGGATGCGTTCGCCGCGCGGGGTGAGCATGATGCGCCCCGGGGCGTTCACCTCGCCGATCACCGTAGCGGTGTTGTTGACGCTCTTGGTGACCACGACCAGCGCCTGCGGCTCGATCGCCTTGCCGGTCAGGTTGGAGACGATGGTCTCCTCGACTTCCTCGGCCGTCTTGCCCGCCACCTTGATGCGGCCGGCGAACGGCACGGAGATGGTGCCGTCCTTAGTGACCTGCTGCTCCGGGATCGCCGCGGATTGCGAGCCGGTGCCGAGACCGTCCACCGCCGGGCGCGAGAACAGGCCGCCGGCGGCGCCTTCCCACACGGTCACGGTGACGGCGTCGCCGACGCCGATGACATATTTCGACGGCCGCTTCCGGTTGCTGAAACGACCTTCGAGCGTGGGGGGAGCGTACTGCGACAACGAGGTCAGGACATCCCTGTTGATGTCGACCAGCATGAAGTCGGAGATCTCGGGGTCTTTAGACTGGGAAGCTTCGGTAATCTGTTGACGGTTGGGGCCAGCACTCGGAACGATGCCGCAGCCGCTCAGAATGATCGCCGAAAGGAGCGTAGAAATAACGCCTACGCGGGGTAAAGTCTTCCAGACAATCATACTGCCTTCCTTATATTCGGCGGAGTTTATAGCCGCTCATTGGCGCCGAAGCGAGGCGACGACCTCGGTGCAACGCGGTTTTGGTTATTGAAATGCTACCTGTGGCCGGGGTGCCACATGCATCTAGCCACCCAATAATACCGGCAATTCGGCCGGCACTATGCCACAGGCGCGGTAGATTGCGAGCACGTCGCGGGCCATGTCGATGGAGGTGCGCGGATAATCGACGCCGCGGCTCATCCGGGCCGCCAGGCCGGGGTCGTCGATGAACGGGCGCAGGGCCGCCGCGAGACTGTCGGCGTCGCCGGCCGGAAAGGCGAACCCGCTGACGCCGGTCTCGATGAAATCCCGCATGCCCGGCACGTCGGACATGATGACGGGCGTATGGGTGGCAAGTGCCTGCAGCAGCGTCAGCGGGCTGTTCTCGTGCCAGATCGAGGGAATGACCAGCACGTCGATCCCGGCCATGATGCTAGCCATGTCGGCCGGGTCGAACAGCCCCGCAAACCTCACCTGCATCCCCTCCGCCATCGTCGCGATGCGCGCGGCATAGGCCGGGTGCTGGTCGAGCGGTCCCCACACGTCGACTTCCGGCGCCGGCTGTCCGGCGGCCGGCCTCAGCCCGCGCACCGCCTCGATCAGCACGTGCAGGCCCTTATGCGGCGCGATCTGGCCGATATAGCCGATGCGCAGCGGCCCCGGAGGCGGCGGTGGCTTCGGCGTCCGGTCGATGTCGACGCCGAAGCGCGACACCGTCATCGGCACCGTGATGGCGTTGTCGCGGTAGCGCTGGGCGGTGAACTCGGTCGGCACGATGGCGGCACGGTAGGTGTTCAGCGCCTCCTTGAGCACGGCCGGGCGGTCGCACACCGCGTCGATCTCCTCGCGCAGGGCGCGCGGCAGCACGGGGCGGTAGAGCAGCGCGGTCAGTGCCGACAGCTGGGGCATCGGCCAGCGGCCGAGCAACTTCCACCAGCTGTCGGCGGGGGCGGTGCGCTGCTTCTCGTGCACGCCGCAGGCGAGGCAGCCGAAGCGCAGATGGGAAGGGCCGGCGCAGGGCGTCCCGGAGGGCGTGCTCAGCAGGCCGGTGTGGCAGAAGCCGTGGAAGTCGGTGAAGGTGGCGACCAGCGGAATGTCGAGCTGCCGGGCCGCCTCATGCGCCGCCGTGGTGTGGTAGAGAAAATGGCAGACATGCACCACGTCCGGCTTCAGTTCCTCGAATAGCGACCGGTAGAGCGGCACCCGCGAGGGGTCGTCGAAGGTGGAGCGGGTGTCGGTGGCGAGCGCCGGCACGCGGATGACCGGCACGCCGTCCCAGTCCTCGCGCACGATCTCCGCCGGGCCGTGGCGCCGGGCGGCGATGACGGTCGGGCGATGGCCGAGCTGCTTCAGCGCCCGGCTCAGTTCGAGCGTGTAGATCTCGGTGCCGTAATTCTGGTCCGGCAGAAAGGCGTGCACCATCAGGGCGATGGAGAGGCCCGGCGGGAACTCTGGCGAGAGACCGGGCGTGAGGTCCGGCAGGGATTGCGACATGCCCCGGTTCCTCATGGCGCCAGCGGTTCCGCCTGCCGGGCCCAGTCGGCGACCGTGGCGCGCAGGGCGGCGGCATTGGCGGCGATGGCGGCGGGGTCGTCGAGCAGGCCGAGCAGCGCCGTCTCCCAGGCGGCGGGATCCTCCGGGATCAGCGGCACCGTGCCGGCCAGCGCTTGCGAGGCCGGACCGGCGCCGAACAGCGCGGCGGCGCCGAGCCGGGCGGCGTCGATCGCCTTGGTCGGCGCGCGCGCACGGTTGACGGCGGTGTCGCGCAGCGGCGCGATCAGGACGCCGCCGCCGCCGGTGGTGTGGTCGCGATAGGCGGGCCAGTCCATTTCGCCGATGAAGTGCACCTGCTCCGAGAACCCCCACAGCGGCGCGGCGGCGTCAGGGCCGATGACCTCGATGCGCGTGGCCGGGCGCTTCGCCAGCACCCGGCGGACGATGTCGGCGGCGAGGCCGTGATCGCCGAGATGGCTGAGCTGGGCATGATAGCGCACGAGGTCCGAGGGCGGCGGCAGCGGCGCGGCGAGGTCGTCGGCGCCTGGAAGCGGCGTGATAACCTTCGGTTGCCAGGCGGCGAGGCGGTGGGCCAGCGTCGGCGTGGAGACCCAGAGCCGGCAGCCGCGCGACCGCAGCAGCCGCAGCGGCAGCAGTCCCTGCAGCGCCACCAGCGCGCGGTAGCCGAGGGGCAGCCGGCGGTCGCGGAGCATCGCCTTGTAGTCGTCATCGACGAAGGCGGCAAGGCGCGCGCCCGGCGCGGCGCGCAGCGCCCGCAGCCAGCGCCAGGGCAGATAGCGGCAGATGATCACCAGGGCGTCGTCGAGCGCGACGTCGGCGGGGTGATGCAGGCGGGTGTCGATGGTCTCGACGCTCACATCCATCCTCGCCAGCCGTGGCATGAGGTAATAGTCGGAGCTGGGATTGGCCCCGCGCACCAGCACCAGCACACGCTGGCGCGGCGACCTCGCATTTCCAACCATACGCCCCGCCTCTCGGCCATCACGCACTCCACTCCTGCGTGTTTAACAGCAGCTTCGTGCCGGCGGAAAGCTCTTCCTTCGCACTGCGGCAATGGTGTAAGCCAGCCGTCATGTCCGCTCCAGCAGGCCCGAGGATGCAGCCGGACCGCGAGCCCGCTCAATCTGCACGTGAACCCGAGACGCGCGGAAGCGTTCCGTCGGGTGCCATCCGTCGCGATTCCCTCGCCATCGTGTCGGGCGGATCGAGCGGCATCGGCCTCGCCTGCGCCGCCGAGCTGGCGGCGAGGGGGCATCGCGTGGCGCTGCTCGCCCGTGACGAGGCGCGGCTTGCCCAAGCGATCGAGACGATCCGGCGCGATCATCCGGCGGCGCAGTTGGTCGCCCGTCCGCTCGATGTGAGCGACGCCAGCGCCTGCGAAGCGGCGGTGGCGGCACTGGTCGCCGAGCATGGTCCGCCGGCCTGGCTGGTCAACAGCGCGGGCATCGCCGAGCCCGGCCTGTTTCTCGACCAGCCGCTGGCCGCGCATGAGGCGCAGCTCGCCACCAATTATCTCGGCTCGCTCTATCTCTCGCACGCCGCGGCGCGCCACATGGCGGCGGCCGGGAGCGGCCGGCTGGTCTTCGTCTCTTCCGGGGCCGGCCTGTTCGGCATTTACGGCTATTCCGCCTATGCGCCGTCGAAATTCGCGGTGAGGGGGCTCGCCGAGGTGCTGCGCGTCGAGCTGGCGCCGCTGGGCATCGGCGTGACGGTGGCCTATCCGCCGGATACGCGCACGCCGCAGCTCGAAGCCGAGCGGCGCACCAAGCCGGCGGCGACGCGGCTGATCACCGCCGGCGGCGGCGAGTGGGAGGCCGAGGCGGTGGCGCGCAAGATCATTGCCGGCGCGCTCGCCGGTCGCTTCACCGTGGCGCCGGGCCTGCCGACCGCCTTCGTCAACCTGTTCCACAGCGTGATCGCGCCGCTGCTGCGGGCACGGCAGCGGCGGCTGATCCGGGCGGCGGAAGCCGGTCGACCTGAAGGCTGACCGGCGGCGCCTTCATCCCCGGATGGGGGAGGGGGCGGGCGCCTCGGCGGGCGTCTCCGCCGGTGCTGGCGCCTGTCGTGCGGTCGGGGTGAACAGCAGCCCCTGGGCGAGGCGCAGGATCGAGGCGACCTCGTTGCCGTGATGCTGGCGCACCAGCTCGCTGATGCGGGTGCGCGCGCCCCACAGATCGCCCTTGCGCCAGTTGGTCTGGTTGCGCCATGGCTCCGCCTTGTACCAGACCAGCGCCTCCGGGACCGTGCCGATGCGCAGGCCGGCGAGCTTGGCCTGCACCAGCGCCCGCCAGTCTTCCGCGTGGTAGAGGAAGCCGTCCTCGACGAAGCCGCCGGCGGCGAGGAATTTCTCGCGGTCGACGATGAAGTTGGTGTCGCCGATCACGTTGAAGACGTAGCAGGCGGCGCCGCCGTCGCCGAGGAACAGGAAGCGGCGATAGGCGCGCTCCTCCGCCATGTCGGCGTCGGAGGCCACGAAGTCGAGCGCACAGGTGACGAGGTCGAGATCCCCCGCTCTCAGGGCACGGGAGAACACCTCCAGTTCCTGCGGCTTGGAGACGTTGTCGTCGTCGTGGAACTTCACCCACTTGCCCTTGGCCGCCTTTGCCGCGGCATTGCGCGCCGCCGCCGGGAAGCGGGCGCCGTCCGAGCGCGCCACCCGCACCGGGAAGGGCAGGTCGCTGCGCCCCGGCAGGGCGGCGAGGAAGGCCTGCGCCTCCGGCGTCGCCGAATGGTCGTCGCCGACCACGATCTCCAGCGGCTTCAACGTCTGGCGGGCGAAGCCGTCAATGGCGCGGGCGAGGCCGGCGGGATTGTCGCGATGGGTGATGCAGACCGAGATGTCGGACGTCACCGGCGTCGCCGGCACCGAGGTCCGGCGACGCTCGGCGTCTTGTTCCAGCAGCTCGCGGGTGAACTCGGCATGCTGGCGCGCGGCGTCGGTGGCGGGAATGTTCCCGCGCTGCACCCCGCCGCCGGCCTCGACGAAGCGGATGAGCGCCGCGCCGACATCCCAGGCGGTCGGCGGCACGAAGCAGTTGGCGCGGTCCTGCGGCGCGACCAGCTCGGCGCCGCCGCCTACTTCCGTCGACAGGAAGGGAATGCCGCGCGCCAGGCATTCCTGGATGGTGCAGGGAATGTTGTCGCTGAGCGAGGGCATGACGGCGAGCGCGCCGGTGGATTGCAGCAGGTCCAGCGCCTCGTTGGCGTTGAGGTTGTCCAGCAGCTCCCATTCGATGTCGAGCCGCGACATGCGCAGGCCGAACATATCGGCTGAATAGGCGGGGTCGTTGATCTTGCCGAGCAGCAGTACCTTGAACGGCCGGCTCGCCCGCTGCTGCAGCATCTGCAGCGCGTCGATGAACAGGTTCAGGCCCTTGCGGTGCTCCAGCCGCCCGAAGAAGGCGAGGGTCGGCACCGCGCCGGCGGTCTGGGCGGCGCGGATATTGTGCCCGGCCTGGGCGTGCGCCTTCGGCAGGATGTTCTGGATCACCCGCACCGTCGGCGGCATCGTCCAGCCGTCATTGCGCAGGAAGGACAGCATGTACTCGCTGGGCGACAGGATGGCGTCGGCGTGCTGCACCGAGCCACGCTCCATCGCCTCGCGGAACAGCACGTTGGGGCTGATCACCGGCGCATTGCTCCAGCGCATCGACCAGGCGGTCGGGCCGTGCAGCTGCGCGACGATCGGGCCGCAGTCGAGCAGGCCGGCGCGCTTGGCCAGAGCCGGGTAGTAGCCGATGCCGAGATAGTCGGCGACATGGACGATGTCGTAATGCGTCTCGCGCAAATGCCGGTACACCGCATAGGAGCGCAGCGGGTCCGAGCCGCCGCCGGCCATGGCCGGGACGGCGACGTTCTCGAGGACCGACGGGTCCAGTTCCTGGAAGCCGATGCCGTCGCGCCCGAGCGATTCCCGCCACATGGCGGCGTCGCCGACCTCGTAATTCGGGTTGGCGTAGATCACCGTCACCTTGTGGCCGGCATCGACCAGGGTTTCGGCGAGGCCGCGCAGCGCCGTGCCGACCCCGCCATTGCGGACCGGCCCGGCGAAGTCCGCGGTGGCGATGGCGATCGAAGCGGACATCAGGCTTCCTCGGAGCTGGCGAGTGTGTGGACCTCCTCGCCGTCCCGGACCGACAGCGTCCACGGCGTGTCGGCGGGGATCATGCCGAGCGGCGCGGAAAAGGCGCAGAAACCGTCCATGCCGGTCTGCGCCGCGATGTCGCGGCGGTAGAGCGTCGTGTAGGCGGACCAGATCTCCTCCGCGCCGGCGCTCAGCACCACCTTGGGACGTCGGCCCGGCGCCAGCAAATTGACCGCCCAACCCTTGAGGAAATCGGGACGCAGCCCGGCGCGTAGCTGTTCCTCGATCGGCTGCTCGAGGAAGGTCACGACCTTGGGCGGGCTCAATTCGGCGAGGAGGGAGCGCCGCCCCCTCTGTTCGGCGAACAGCTGCAGCCGGCTCTGGCGCAGCAGGAAGCGCAGCGGCAGCGGCTCCCAGAACGCGCGGGCGTCGGCGTCGAGGTCGGCGCGCTCCATTCCCGGTGCGAAACGGTGTTCCTCGCCGCGCTCATTGACCGCGAGCAGCACGAGCGGGGTGGGATCGGACGAGGCGACCCAGCCGGTGACGTGGGTGCGGGCACAGGCTTCCACGTTGAAGCGGAACTGCGGCACCAGCAGGCTGCCGGGCGACATCTTGAAATTCGCCCGGTAGCAGGGCGTGCCGCCCTGCATCACCAGCAGCGTCACGGTTTCGTCAGTATCGTCCGGCTGAATGCCGAGACCGAGCCAATTGGTCAGCGGGAAACTGAAGCCGCAATGCAGTGTATCGTAGCCACCCATCACCACGTCGGGGCGCGGCAGCGTCGGCGTTCCGATGTCGAAGCTCCGCGGGGTGACGACATGTACCGCCAGCGGCCCCATGGACGGGTTCTTGGCGATCACCCATCCACCGACGCCGAAGGCGGAAAAGGATTCGAGGTTTCCGGTGACGAGTTGGGATTTGATGCCTTGGCCGACGGGCGGCCCCTTCAAGGCGGATTGGCCAGACAGCATCCGAAACCCGCTCCCCACCTGCTCGCCATGCTCCTGTCGATCATCGCTCGGGCCCACCTTGACGATTGGCCCTTGAGACCAGCTTTTATCCGGCACCCTATTTGGAGTAAAGTGCGTCAGTAGGTGTTCTTCCTACGGCATGCTCTTCAGTGGGTGGTGCGTGCGGCGGTTATGTATCGTGATGTATTTTTAAGTATTGTTTTATCCATGTGGACCATGTTTTGTTTTTCTCTGGTAGAAAGCCCTGAATCCAGATGAGTGTCGAGTCGGCCTCGCATCCCATGACTGACACGACTCGTCGCAACGAATTGCTGGCCTTCAGCTCCCGGTTGTCGGACGAGCTGCGGCGCACCGCGCGGCAGGCGCGCGTCCGCGGCATTGCCAAGGGACAGCGCCGGGCCGTTCATTTCGTTCGACGCGTGCCCTGGCTGGCGATACCCCTGCAGGTTGTGACGCGGCCGAGCTTCCTTCTCTGCGTCGTCGCGCCGTCTGTTCTGCTGATTTTCTATTTCGCCTTCATCGCCTCCGATCAGTTCGCCTCCGAGGCGCGCTTCGCGGTGCGCGCCGGCGACACCACCTCCATCGACACGGTGACGGCGCTCACCGGCCTGCCGTCGGTTACCCAGTACCAGGATACGACGATCGTCATCGAGTATCTGAAGAGCCGGGCCATCGTCGAGGCGCTCGAGCAGAAGATCCAACTCTCCAAGATGTTCGACAGGCCGGGCATCGACTGGTTCAGCCGGCTCGGCTCGTCGGCGTCGATCGAGGATGTGGTGAGCTACTGGCGCCGCCGCATCACGACGTCGATCGAGATGCCGTCGGGTATCATCACCTTGCGGGTCAACGCCTTCTCGCCGGAGGACGCCGTCACCATCAACAAGGCGGTAGTCGAGCTCAGCGAGCAGCTGGTCAACGGGCTGGGCGAGCGCGCCCGGCGCGATCTGATCACCTCGAGCGAGCAGGAGGTGGCGCGTGCCGAGGCCCGCCTGCGTGATGCGCGCGCCGCGCTCAAGGACTGGCGCAACGATGTCGGCATGCTCGACCCCACCAGCGCGGCGGAAGGCATCCAGCGGCTGATCGCCACGCTCAAGACCGAACAATTGCGCCTGCGCCAGGAGATCTCCACCGGCTCCAAGACGCTCAACAGCGCCGCCCCGCAGCTTCAGGTGCTGAAATGGCGCGAAGAGGCCACGCAGGAGCAGATCGACATATTGGAGCGCCAGCTCACCTCGCCGGCCGGACAGGGGCACGCCTCGATCTCGAACGTCATCTCCCGTTTCGAGGAAATCGAGCTGAACCGGACGCTGGCGGAAAGCCTCTACACGCTGGCATCGTCGAATTTCGAGCGCGCGCGCATCAACAGCGAGCGTCAGCAGCTCTACCTCAACACCTTCGTCCAACCGAACCTGCCGGACGAGCCTTCGGGCCCCAAGCGGCTGCGCGACGTCCTGCTCGGCATGCTCGTGCTGTTGTGCCTGTGGGGAGGCGGTACCGCCCTGCTTCGCTTCCGCCAGACGCTGCGCCCCACCAAGTGAGAGGAAGGCGACCATGGTCATCGTCGATCACGTCACCAAGTACTACACCGTCAACTTCCGCAAGAAGGTGGTGCTGAACGACGTCTCGGTGGTCTTCAATCCCCGCCGCAGCTACGGCCTGCTCGGGCAGAACGGCGCGGGAAAATCCACCTTCCTGCGGCTGATCGCCGGCGCCGAGGAGCCCAATAAGGGGCGGATCTGGCGCAATTCCCGCGTGTCCTGGTCGCTGGGCTTCTCGGGCGGCTTCCACGGCAAGATGACCGGACGGGAGAACGTGATGTTCCTCGCCCGCGTCTATGGTGCCGATCTCAAGAAGACGCTGGATTTCGTCTATGATTTCGCCGAGCTCGGTCCCGACATCGATGCGCCGGTGGAGACCTATTCCTCGGGTATGAACTCGCGCCTGGCCTTCGCCCTGTCCATGGCCATCGAGTTCGACTTCTACCTGGTGGACGAAACCACGGCGGTCGGCGACGATCGCTTCCAGCAGCGCTGCGCGGCGGCCTTTGCCGAGCGCCGTTCGCGGGCCGGCATCATCATGGTGTCCCACTCGGTGTCCACCATCAAGAATTACTGCGATACCGGCATGATCCTGTCCAATGGCCAGCTGACCATGTATGAGGACCTCAACGAGGCCATCGAGCGCTATCGTCAGATGATGCAGTAGCGGCCTAGTCTTTGGCGGCGATCCGCGCGCGCCGGCGGGCGTTGGCGGCCCGGGCCGCGGCGAGCCGCGGCGGCGGATCGACGAAGGCGCCGGCGCCGTTGACGCTGCCGCTCACGACCCGCTCGACGATGATCGCGCGGGCATGCGCGCTGCCTTCCGGGTTGTAGAACGAGCCGCGCAGCTGGATGGTGCCGGCGAGGCCGCGCACCAGGGCGTCGAGCAACTGCATGTCGACGCTGCCGGGATCGCTCCAGAACCGGTCGAGCGGCACATCCGAGGTCAGGCCCTCGATGTCGTAGAGCGCCACGCCCATCACCTTGGTCGGGCGCCCGACGCGCAGCGCGTGCAGGCCGACCGTCGAGTTGATGACGATCACCGAGGTGGCGCGCTCCAGCATGTCCGGCAGCGCGCCGCCGTCGATCGCGGTCACCCGGTCGGCGATACCGGCCTCGCGGGCCAGCCGCATCACCTCGGTGCACCAGTCGATCAGCCCGACGTCGAGCGGATGCTGCTTCACCACGATGCCGAGTTCCGGCGGCGCGTGGCGGGCAAAGGAACCGAAGATCTCCCGCAGCATCTGTCGCTGGTCGGAATAGGGCGAGTTGTCGCGGATCTGGTAGTCGCTCTGCAGCTGCAGCGGGATGAGCACGAACGGCTTCTCCATCCGCGCGGCGAGTGCGGCGGTGGCCGCCTTCTCGCGGCGTGCCTGCCGCCACCAGCGCAGCGGGGCGCTGGCATATTCGAGCAGCGGATTATAGAAGCGGTCCGCGTGATAGCGGGGAAAGAAGAAGAAATAGAAGTAGTTGACGAGGTGGTAGAAGACCTCGTTGAAGGCTTCCTGCGCGAAGGAATAGGGGAAGACCCGCTCCTCCGGCAGCTTGTCGACCTGTCCGGCGACGGCGCGGATGGTGGCGGGGTCGCTGGGAAAATGCGACCAGCCGCCCATGCCGCCGCGCTCCAGCGTGATCCAGGCCGGGCGCAGATAGCCGAATTCGATGACATGGGGCGTGGCGCCGAGCCTGGGGGCGATCTCGGCGGCGATGCGGTGATAAGGCTGCTGGTCGCCGTAATAGATGAGGTCGGTCACGCCTTCGCGGGCGATCAGCGCGGCGAGCCAGGCCCCCCAGTCGTCGAGCCGGCCGCGATAGGAGACCGCGCGCCGGCGCCCCCAATAGAGCCATTCGGCGGTCGAGCAATTGACCTTGATGACGCGATGGCCGGCGGCTTCGAACGAGCCGGCCAGATCACGCCAGAAATGCGACGGTGGCCCCTGGAGAAAGAGCAGCGTCCTCACCGGACCGGACATGCGGGACATTCCTAGCGCGCGCGGGCGGCACCGTTTCGCTGGGCCAGCAATTGCGTGAGATTGGCAATCGACAGGCCGGCTTCGGCGAGTGCCTGCTTTTCCTCGGCCAGCACGGCGACGGCGTGGTCGATGTCCTCGCGCGTGTGCTCGCTGGAGACGAAGAAGCGCAGTCGGGCCGAGTGGTTCGGCACGCCCGGCGGCAGCACCGGGAAGGCGTAGACGCCGCGCTCCAGCAGACGTTCCGCCAGCAGGATGGTCTGGAGCGCGTCGCCGATGATCACCGGCACGATGCCGTAGCCCCAGGCGGGCCCGTGGTCGAGGCCGTGCTCGGCGAGACGGGCGATCATGTGATGGCCGTTCGCCTTGAGCCGGGCGAGCCGTTCCGGCTCGCGCAGCATCACCGCCAGCGCGGCATTGGCGGCGGCGGCGGTGGCGGTGGGCATGCCGACGCTGTAGACGAGGCCTGCCGCGCCGAATTTCAAAAGGTCGACCAGTGCGCCCGAGCCGGCGACATAGCCGCCGCAGCTCGCCAGCGATTTCGACAGCGTGCCCAGCCAGATGTCGATGCGCCTGGGGTCGACACCGCACTGCTCGGCGATGCCGCGGCCGGTGGCGCCGAGCACGCCGAGCCCATGCGCGTCGTCCACCATCAGCCAGCAGCCATGGCGCTCCTTGAGCTCGACCAGCGCCGCGAGGTCGGGGCCGTCGCCGTCCATGGAGAACAGCCCCTCGGTGACGATCATCACATTGTCGAAGCGCCCGCGCTCGGCGGCCAGCATGGCGTCGAGCTCGGCGAGGTCGTTATGCGCGAAGCTGCGCCGCGCCGCGCCCGACAGCCGCCCGCCGACGACGATGCAGTTGTGGATCCAGGCGTCGTGCAGCAGGAGGTCGTTCGGTCCCAGCAGCGCGGCGATCGACGACACCGCCGTGGCGTGCCCGCTGACGAACACCACCGCGTCCTCGGCCTCGTAGAGCGCGGCGAGCGAGCGCTCCAGCGCCGCATGCACCGGCCGTTCGCCGGAGGTGATGCGGCTGCCCGACACCGAGGTGCCGAAGCGGGCGATGGCGTCGGCTGCGGCCTGCGACACCTCGGGATGGCCGTTCAGGCCGAGATAGTCGTAGGAGGTGAAGTTGAGCACCTCCCGGTCGTCGATGCGGGTGAAGCGCCCGGCCTTGGCTTCGTGGACGCGGTAATAGGGGCTCTTCACCCCCAGCATCTCGCTCACCGCCTTCTGCTGCGCCATGGTCTGGAAGGCGGCGAGCTGGCTGAAGCCCTTGGCCTTGGCACGCTGGGGCGCGGCGGCGGGCGCCTCCGCGGTCTTGACCGAGCGCATCTGGGCGATGAGTGCACCGACCTGGCCCTGCGAGAGCCGGCCCGGCGTGTCCCGCTCCGTCATGTCAGGCGTTCTCCGCTGTAATCGAGCTGGGCGATGGCGGCCGCGGTGCTCTCGGTCTCGCTCGGCGCCAGGCTGAAGGATTCCAGCTTGGCGGCCGCAATGGCATCGGCCTCGGAGGCAACCTCGGCGGCCTCCTGCCCGTCGCCCTGCAGCAGCGGCAAGGCCTGGACGACGATGTCCTCCACCGTGCGGTCGCTGATCGAGATGATCGGCAGCTCGATGCCGCAGCTCTGCTCCAAAGCGAGCCGCAGTTCCAGCGCCATCAGCGAATCCATGCCCATCTCGCCCAGCGGCCGCTTGATGTCGACCGCTTCCGGCGCCAGCCGCAGGATCTTGGCGATCTCGCGCCCGATGGCTTCGCCGAGGATCTGCTTGGCTTCCGCTTCCGACTTGCCGGCGAGCCGGCTGGCGAAATCGACCTCGCCTTCCTCGAAGTCCCGGCTTTCCCCGCCGAGCAGGCCGGCGAAGGTCGGGGAGGTGAGGATGGCGAGCTTCTCCGCCACCATGGAATGGCCGATATCGGCGAAGAAATGCACCGGCCCGGCCCTGTCCTGGTCGGCGAGCAGCCGGCCGAGCTGGGCGAGGCCGTCGGCCGAGGTGATGCCGTTGACGCCGGTGGTGCGCCGCAGCCGCTCGGCGAGTTCGGCGTCGCGGGCGATGACGCCGGTGTCGGAGATCGCGCCCCAGCCGATGGCGAGGCCCGGCAGGCCTTCCTGCCGGCGCCGGCGCGCCACGCCTTCGAGGAAGGCGTTGGCGGCGACATAGGCACCCTGTCCGGGGCTGCCGATCAGCGTCGTCGCCGAGGAATAGACGACGAAATAGTCGAGCGGTGCCGCCCGCGTCGCCTTGTCCAGCGCCAGCACACCGGCGACTTTCGGCTTCAGCACCGTGTCGAGGCTCGTCGGGGTGAGGCTGGACAGCATGCCGTCCTCCAGCACCAGCGCGGTGTGGACCACCCCGCGCAGCGTGCCGAAGCGCGCCCTGAGGTCGCCGACGAGCGCCTCCACGGCCGTGGCGTCGGTCGCGTCGAGCGTATAGGCCGAGAACGTCACGCCGCGCGCCGCAAAGGCGGCGACGGTGTCGGCGAAGGCCGGGTCGATCACCCCGCGCCGCGAGGCGACCGCGACATGGGTGGCACCGCGATCGGCGAGCCAGAAGGCGGTGGCGAGGCCGAAGCCCGCCGTGCCGCCGACCACCAGATGCACGCCATCGGCGGCGGCGCGGAATACGCCGGCATCCTCCGCGCCGGCCCGCGCCGGCTGGACGATCAGCTTGCCGAGGTGCTCGGCGCTGCGCATCAGGTGCAGCGCGTCCGCCACGTCGTCGGCGGCGAAGCGCCGATAGGGCAGCGGGCGCAGCGAGCCGTCGGCGAGATGGGTGCCGAGCGCGCCCATGATACGGGCGACGCTGTCGGTGTCGTGCTTCAGCAACTCGTCGAGGTCGATACCGAAATAGCTGAGATTGTGCACGAAGGGGCGCAATTGCAGCGTGGTGTTGTTGAGATAGTCGCGCTTGCCGAGTTCGAGGAAGCGGCCGAACGGACGCAGCACCCGGACGCCCTCGCGCATCGCCTCGCCCGACAGCGAGTTGAGCACCACGTCGACACCGCCGATCTGGGTCAGCGCGTCGACGAACTCCAGCGAGCGGGAATCGAAGGCCTTCTCGGCTCCCAGCGCGCAGGCGAGCGCGCGGCGCGCCGGCGTGCCGGCGGTGGCATAGACCGTGGCGCCGCGCCGGCGTGCGATCTGGATCGCCGCCATGCCCACCGCGCCGACGGCACCGTGGATCAGCACCCGGTCGCCGGTGCGGAGCCGTCCGGCTTCCTCCAGCGCGTACCAGGCGGTGGCGAAGGCCACCGGGATGGTGGCGGCTTCTTCCAGCGACAGGCCGTCCGGCACCTTCTGCACATGCGCCGGCGCCGCGACGACATGCGAGGCGAAGGCGCCGGAGGTGAAGGCCATCACCCGGTCGCCGGGCGCGAAGTCCCGGCAGTCCGGTCCGACCCTCGTCACCGTGCCCGAGCATTCGAAGCCGAAGGCCGCCCGCGTCAGTCCGCCGGAGAGCAGGTCCTCGTCGAGGATGCCGAAGGCGACCATCACGTCGCGGAAATTGAGGCCGGTATAGGCGACCTCGATCTCGACGGCGTCGCCTTCCGGCGTCGGCCGCGCCTCGAGGCTCCAGGCGACATCCTGCGTCGACAGGGCGTTCTTCGGCCGCAGCACCGCGCGCGCCGTGTCGGAGACCGGGCGGAGGCGCTGGCGGGTGCCGCGCCGCGCCCGCGGCACGTAGACGCCGGCATCGCCGATGCGCAGCTCGGTTTCCGGCGAGTTCTGCAGCAGCGTCGCGGCGAGGTCGAGAGCCACCGTCGCCGGCGCCACCCGCGTATCGAACTCGACGACGCGGATGTCGATCATCGGGAATTCGTTGCGGGCGACGCGGGCAAAGGCGCGCAGCGCATGCGCCGTCGCCAGCACCTCGCTCGCCGGTGGCTTGCTCGCCGCCCGCGGCTCCGTCGGCTTCGGCTCCTTGCCGGCGCCGACCGGCAGCGCCAGCCAGTAGCGCAGGCGTTCGGTCTTGGGGGCAACGGCGACGAGAGCGGCCACCAGGTCGAGCAGCCGCTGCCTCAGCGCGTCGCTGGCGCGGGTGGCGGGCAGGCTGGTGTCGATGAAGTGCAGCAGGTCGGTCGCGTCGCCGAGATCGGCGTCGTCGAGCCGCTCGCCGGCTACGCTCACCTCGGCGAGATCGGCGAGTTCGCGCAGCACCGCCTGCGCGGTGGCGCCGGTCGCGCCATGAACGAGGATCGCCACCGGGGCGGCCGGTTCGGCCTCCTTGGGCGCGATCCGGCCCGTGGTCAGCCGGGTGAAGCCGTCGCCCCATTCCGGCAGCGCGTCTTCGACGCGGAACTGGTCGCGCAGCAGCCCGATATGGAACGCCGCCCGCTCGCCGCCCGGCTCGCCGGGCCTTGGCTCGTCCAGCAGGCCGGCAAGGCCCAGCAGCAGCTCGGCCACCGGGTCCGGTGTCTGCGCCAGTTGCGCCACCAGGCCGCCGGCCTTCACGCGTCGGGCGGCGGCGCGGGTCGCACCGGCCTCGCCGCCGAGCAGCAGGTCGAAGCGGCCGCCATTGCCGTCCGTTTCGGTGAGGTCGACATGGCCGAGCGTCAGGCCACGGCCGTGATGGGCGAGGAAGGCGTCGAACGCCTCGCGCTTGTCGGTCGCCAGCGACAGCAGGATGGAATCGTTGCGCAGATACGGCACCAGCAGGCGCCAGGCGCCGAGATCCCAGGGCTGCGCCCACAGCACCGCGAGCGGCGCCGGCGCGCTGGCCTTCACCGCGGCGGCGAGGGTGGCGGCGAACCGCTCGCGGCCGGCGGCGAAGATGGACAGCTCCGCCTTCACCTGTTCCTTCTGCGAGGCGGTCAGCGTCGCGGCATGCGCGGTCGCCTGTCCGCTGCGGGCGGCCGGTTCCAGATGCGCCAGCGCGTGCGCGGCGAGGATGATCTCGGCCTGAGCCGAAGGCATGCCCTCGACCATGGCGGCGAGAATGGCTTCCGGCTCCGGCAGGTCGAGCCGGCCGTCGCGGGCCTCGAACTGCTCGACCAGCGCGGCGATGCGGCGGGCGAGCGGCGTGGCGGTGAGCTCGGCGACGCCGTGCGGCGCGGTGCCCTCGCGTTCCAGGAAGCGGCGCGCCAGCGACAGGGTGAAGGCCTGCAACAGCAGCCAGGCATCCGGCGCCGCCGCGTCCGTCGCGACGATGGGCAGCCCATGCGCGAGGTCGAGCACCGGCGGCGCGGCATGGGCGAGGCTCATCACCTCGTCGAGCCGCAGCACGCGCTGGTCAGCGCTGCGGCGCGACAGCACCACGGCGCGCAGATAGACGCCCTCCAGCAGCGCGACGATCTCGCCATCCGGCGCCAGCAGGGCGATGTCGACGGTGGTGGAGGTGCTGGTCTCCACCGTGCGCCGCACGATCGCCTTGCGGATCGGGCTGTGCGGCTTCAGCACGACGACCGAGCGCAGCCGCACCGGCAGGTCGCAGCGTACCTCGCCCTCGGCGGTGGCGGCGCGGGAGAGCAGCAGCCCGTGCAGGCTGGCGTCGAAGCCGGTCGGGTCGAGCACGTGCTCGGCGGCGAAGGCACCGAGCGGCAGCTCCCCTTCGTTCATGTCGACGATCTGGGCGTCGGCATCGCGGTCGAGGCGGATGACACGGGCGAAGCTGGGGCCGTAGTCCAGCCGGGCGGCGCGGGTGGCGTTATAGACTTCGCGCGCTCCCGAGAGCGGCTTGCGCGCCTCGCCGGGGCCTTCCGGCGGCAGCCCCGGCGTGCCGGTGAAGGCCAGAACCTGCCCATGCGCATGGCGCACCCAGTCGTCGGAGGAGAGCCGGCGGCGGCTCCAGATCTCCACCACCCCGCTCTCCGGCGTGTAGCGCATGGAGATTTCGCGCATCACCTCGGGCGGGAGGCTCATCGGGCGTTCGATGTCGAGGTCGCGCACCGCCAGCGGCACCGCGCCATACACGTCGCGGCCGACCGCGAGGATCATCTCCAGATAGCAGGCGGCGGCCATCAGCGGCGTGCCGTCGACCACATGGTCGGCGAGATAGGGCAGCATCTTGGTGTCGAGCGACTGGCGCCACTCATTGGCGCCCTCGGTGACGCGCGAGCCGATCAGCGGATGCCGCCGCTGGCCGACGGTGAAGTTGGCGCCGAAGAACTTCAGCCGCTCGGAGGTCTGCGGCAGCGAGTGGCGCGAGCGCTGCCAGGGATAGAGCGGCAACTCGGTGGTGTTGGCGGTCTCCTCGCCATAGAGCGCTGCGGTGTCGACCTCGGCGCCGCGGGCGACGAGGCGCGCGGTGATGTCCCAGATCGGGTCGGCGGCGCCCTCGTCGTCACTGAGCCCGGCGACGGCTTCGCCCGGCTTGTCGAGCGCCTTCAGCGTCTCGGAGATCGCGCCGGTGAGGATGGGGCGCGGCGACACTTCGAGGAAGAGCGAGGCGCCGAGCTCGGCGGCGCGTTCCACCGCGGCGGAGAACAGCACCGGCTGGCGGATGTTGCGCCACCAATAGCCGGCATCGCAGGCCGCGCCGTCCATCACGTCGCCGGTGACGGTGGAGATGAAGGGCAGCGTGCCGGAGAGGGCATGCAGGTCGCCGAGATCGGCGATCATCTCGGCCTCGAGCGGGTCGAGCAGCGCCGAATGGAAGGGGTAGTCGAGGTCCATCAGGATCACCGGGATGCGGTCCTGCCGCATCCGCTTCTGGGTCACCTTGATGTCCTCGGCCGGGCCGCTCAGCGTCACCGAGGCCGGCCCGTTCACCGCCGCGATGGCGACGCGGTCGAGCCCGTGGCGGTCGAGGAAGGCCTGCACGTCGGCAGCGCCGGCGGCGGCGACCGCCATGCGGCCCTGGCCCTTGATCCGCTCCTGGTGAAGGCTGCGCAGATGGATGAGGCGCACCGCCTCCGCGAGGTCGAGCGCGCCGGCCGCCCAGGCCGCCGCCACTTCGCCGACGCTGTGGCCGAGCACCATATGCGGGGCGATGCCCTGCGCGCCCAGCGCCGTCACCAGCGCCGACTGGATGGCGAACAGCAGCGGCTGCGCGGTCGAGGTTTCCTTCAGCTTGGCGGCGAGGTCGTCGGCGTCGAGACGCTCGGCGATCGACCAGCCGGCCAGCGGCGCGAACAGGGTATCGATCCGGTCGATATGGGCGCGGAACACCGCGTTGCGCGCATAGGCGCGTCGGCCCATGCCGGCCCATTGGCAGCCATTGCCGGAAAACACGAAGGCGGTCTTGCCGTCCGGCCTGGCATCGCTGCCCTTCGCCCCGGTCTTCACGGCGGTGCCCCGCGCGCCGAAGGCGGGTGCCCCGCCATTGCCGGCCTCGCGCAGCGACTGCACGACGTCATCCGTCGCGCCGAGCGGGATCGCCAGCCGGTGCTCCATGGCTTCGCGGCGATGCGCGGCCGCATTGGCGAGCGCCGACAGCGGCACGCTCTCGCGCTCCACCGCGTCGGCGTAGCGCAGCGCCAGCGCGGACAGCGCGTCCGGGGTCTGCGCGGAGATGGTGAGCATCTGCGCCGCCGGGGGCTGCGCGGCGCGCGCGCCCGCCGCTTCCTGCGGGGTGGGGCCGCGCAGCACGATATGGGCGTTGGTGCCGCCGAAGCCGAAATTGCACACGCCGGCCAGCAACGGCTCGTCGCCATCGTCGAGCGCGATCGGCTCGGTGGTCGGAGCGAGGTTCAGCGCCGCGAAATCGATGTTCGGGTTGAGCTCGTCGAGCATGGCGGTGCGCGGCAGCCAGCGCTTCTGCAGCGCCATCGACGCCTTCAGCAGGCCGACGAGGCCGGAGACTGGTTCGAGATGGCCGACATTCGACTTGGCCGAGCCTATGGGCAGCGGCCGCGAGCGCTTCTGTGCGATGCCGGCGCCGATGGCGCCCGCTTCCACCGGGTCGCCGACCGGCGTGCCGGTGCCGTGCGCCTCCATGAAGGCGAGGCGGTCGACGTCGATCCCGTGCTCCTCATAGACCGCTTCGAGCAGGGCCTGCTGGCCCCTGGCCGAGGGCAGCGAGATACCGGTGGTGCGGCCGTCGGAATTGATGCCGGAGGCGACGATCACCGAGCGCACCGCCTCGCCCTTGGCGCGGGCATCGGGAAGGCGGCGCAGCACGATGGCGGCGAAGCCCTCGGAGCGCACATAGCCGTCGCCCTTGGCGGAGAACGGCCGACAGCGGCCGGTCGGCGAGAGCATGCGCGCGGCGGAGAAGCCGATGAACGGCGCCGGGGAAAGCAGCAGGTTGGCACCGGCGACCACGGCGAGGTCGATCTCGTCGTCGCGCAGCGCCCGGAGCGCCTGGTGCAGCGCCACGAAGGACGAGGCGCAGGCCGCGTCGATGGTCATGCTGGGGCCGGACCAGTCGAAGGCGTAGGAGACCCGGTTGGCGATGATCGACAGCGAGTTGCCGGCGATGAAATGGCTCTGGATCGCCGCGAGGTCGACCGAGGTGTGGGTCTGGTAGTCGACATTGGAGGCGCCGACATAGACGCCGACGCCCTTGCCGCTCAGGCGCGAGGGCACCATGCCGGCGCTTTCCAGCGCCTCCCACACCACTTCGAGCAGCAGCCGCTGCTGCGGGTCGATCTGTGCCGCCTCGCGCGGGGAGACGCCGAACACGCCGGCGTCGAAGCCGAGCGGGTCATCGAGATAGCCGCCGGCGAAGGTGTAGCTGTAGCCGGGAGCCGGGCCGGGATGCAGGAAGCGGTCGACGTCCCAGCGGCCGACCGGCTTGTCGGAAACGGTGCACTCGCCCTTGGCCAGAACATTCCAGAATTCGTCCGGCGACTGCGCGCCCGGGAGCCGGCAGGCATATCCGAGGACTGCCACTTCAGGCTGAGATCGATTGACGCCACGAGCCATCCAGCCGCTCACTCTCTAGTACCGAACAACGGACGCTTCGCCGCGGAAGAACGTCTCCGGATCCCTCCCTGCCATCGAGCAGATCGCCCCCGCAACTTCACACCGCATTTCCGCGCCCCGTAGAGACCATATAACATCGACGGCAACGCACCAGTCTTCCGCGGCCTGAACCCGCGCCTCCTGTGTGCCGACAATCAAGATCCGTGCCGCTCGCCCGGCCTGTATCCATCCTTCGCAAGCCTGAAAAAGCCCCGCAACGCGTCTTCGGTGCGTCGATACCGGGTCGCTTCAGGTGGCAGGATCCGCCAGCAGCCGCCGCAATACCAGCGCGTTGATCGCCTTGAAGCGTTCCGGCGACAGCGCCTCGAACACCTCCGAACGCATGCGCCCGGACGGGAACAGCGTGTCGCGCGTGGGTGGATCGGTCATCATCGCGAAAATCTGCGCATTCGCTGCTGCAAAACAATTCATGAACGCCGCCATCTCCGAAGCCGGGATCCAATCGAGATCCGGGCGCCGCGGAAACTCATCAATATGCTGTCCAATATCCAACAAGACGCGTGCGATCGACGCCAATTCCCGCCTCGACAGCCCGGTCATGTTGAGCTGGCGCTTGAATTCGACCAGCTCAATAGGGAGGCTTTCGTTGAATTCCGCGATCTTGTCAATCTTGCCTATTTCGATACCAATATGATGGAAGAAATCGCGGACCAATTCCCCATCCTTGGCCAGATCCTCGAAAATAGCAATATCGACAATTTTAAAGTACTTTTTGAACAGATTGATCTGTTCGAGATATTGGAAAAACGGTAGTCGGGTCTTCAGGAACTGGCGGAAATCCTGCTTCAAGTGCTTGGCCTTGACGTTCTCCTGATACAGTGATCGGGAAAAATCATCCTGCCGCCGCAGCACGATCAGGATTTCCGGCTCCAGCGGCGCCGTCACTTCCGCCAGTCGCGCGATATAGGCTTCGCGTGCGGCCCAGTACTCGGCGCTTCCCTTGGGTTTCTCGGGAATGAGATGGCGATAGATTGGCTCGGCGCTGATCAGCACGTGGCTGGCGCCGTCCGCTTGCCGGCCGATCTCCGTCACGAACTCGCCCGCCTGCTCGAAGGAGAGCGAGGACAATGTTCCCGCCACCGCATGGGAAAAATCGTGATGGGCGGGCTGCCGCTTCAGGCCGATCAGGTCGAAGCCGGGATACCACAGGCCGATGGCCCGCAATTCGCGCGCCCGGCGGGCGGCGAAGTGCTGGATGGTGGTGGTCCCGGTCTTGTGGGTTCCCACGTGCAGGATGGTCCTCATCGCACGCTCCAGAAACGGGAAAGTCTCGACAAATCGTTGCCATTCCTGTCGGTGCGCCGGGAATTCCCCCGGAATGTCCCGCCGGTTGGGCGGGAGCGGGCGGGGATGCGAATGGCGCGCGCAAAATCACCAAGGATCGTCTGTAGGATACCGAGGCTGTTTAGAGAGGATGCGCGGATCCTGCAAGCCGAGCGTCCCGCAAGCCGAGCGCCCCATGGCTGGCGGCGGCGCGCCGGGCCACGCCGTCCAGCCAGGCCGTCTTAGCCGGGCGGTGCCGGCCGGGGCCGTGTCCGCTTCGCCGGCGGGTCGCGTTCGAACGCGACGAAGCTGGCAAAGGTGGTGTTCAGGTCGTTGAATTCGTCGAAAGGGTAGGGGTTGGCCGGACGGTCCACCACCCGCCAGGCCGGCCGTTCGCGGGCGACCCAGCCGCTGAACCAGCGGTGGCGGATATGCGGCACATGGCCGGGCCGCTCCCAATCCGACGCATAGACCAGCACGTGACGCCGCGCCGAATCGAACAGCCGGCGCATGTAGCCGTCATAGATGTCGTCCTCGACGAGGTGGTAGATCACGTCGAGCGACAGCGCCAGATCGTGCTCCGCCTTTGCCGGCGAGCCGGTCGCGTAGGTCTCGAAGCGCCAGCCCAGCCGCGTGGCGTAGCGCTCGCGGCAGAGGTCGACCGCGGTCGGCGAGACGTCGAGCCCGAGATAGCTGCGTACCCGCAACGGTTCGATCTGATAGCCGTCGCCGCAGCCCAGATCGATGACGCTGCGAACGGCATTCAGCCGGATGAAGCGGTTGATGAAGGCGGCCTTGTAGTTGGCGAGCAGGCCGCGTGAGCCGGCGCCGGAATGGCCGCCGGTGGCATAGCGCCGTTCCCAATAGGGCCCGGAGGAGAACGCTGCGGCGTCGTCGGCCATGATGCCTCCTGCGTTGCGTCTCGGCGTCGAAGAACGCGGCGCGGCCGGCGCGGTGCCCGGCTGCTTGGTTCTGTCGCTGGCTGTTGCTATAGCTGGCAGCGGCTTGCGGGGAGTTGTTCATGCTGATTAAGGGTGATGTCAACGGTGTCCGGCCCTCCGGCGAGATTTGGGGCTGGCTGCTCGACGCTGATTCTCCCGATACCACGCTGATCGTCCGCGTTTCGATCGCTGGCTACGAATTCGAGATCCCGGCGGACGTGCACCGCCCCGACATCGCCAAGGGCTTCGGCGGCCACGGCAATCACGGCTTCGTCTTCGTGCCGCCGCCGTCCATCCCTCCCGGCCAGCATGAGGTGGAGATCGCCGCCGCGGCCGACGGCTCCATCGTGCCGCGCGGCCAGTTCGCGCTCAATGTCGGCGAGCGCGACGGGCGCCTGCGGGCGCGAATCGCCACCTTCACCGCCGAGCGCATCACCGGCTGGGCCTATGATTCCGAGGACCTCGCCCAGTCGCTGGTCCTGCAGATGTTCGTCGACCATAAACCGGCAAAGGACGTCGCCTGCGACGTCGTGCGCAAGGATGTCGACGGCCAGGCGGGCAACGCGCTGCGCGTCGGCTTCCACACCGGTCTGCCGCTGGAGTTCTGGGACGGCGAGACGCACCGGCTGACGCTCAAGGAAAGCCGCACCGGCCGTCTCATCCACGATGGCTGGCTGCGCACCGATCCGACAAGGATTCTCGTGCAGGGCCGGGCCCTGCATGGCGAGGTCGCCGAATTCGCCGCCGCCGGCATCTCCGGCTGGGTGACCGACATGGGGCGCCCTTTGACCGTCGAACTGGAGATCGACGGCATTCTCGTCGCCCGGCAGGAGGCGGACCAGCCGGTGCAGCTCGACCGGCGGCGCAATGCCGGCTTCCGCTTCAACGCCCTGCCGGCCGCCATCTTCGACGATGCCGAGCATGCGGTCGCGGTCCATGTTCTGGCCGGCGAGCGGGCGGTGCTCGGCGCCCGCAAGGTGAAATTCGCCAAAGCCGACGCCCCCCGTCTCGTCGGCGAGGTCGAGACGGCCGATGCCGGCCGGCTGGCCGGCTGGGCCATCGAGGCGTCGGCGCCGGAACTGGCGCTGGAACTCAGCCTGGTCGTCGATGGCGTCGAGGTGCAGACGGTCGTCACCCGTCCCGGCGGCGAGCCGCGCGGGCGGTTCGAGTTCGCCCTGCCGGCGGGCGCTGCCGTCGACAACTGGCTGGCGTCGCGGATCGAGGTCGCCAATCTCGCCCGCGGCCTGACCTTGGCGCTCGATGGCCGCAATCCGGTGGTGGAGAGCCTGCGCGCCCGGCTGGAGCCGGCGGCGGGCGGCGGTCATGCTCTGGTGCTGACCTCCGGCGCGCCGATCCCCGCGCGGGTGAAGGTCGAGCTGCTCGAGGACCAGGCGGTCCGCCACAGCCTTGAACTCGCGGTGGCGGACGACCCGTTCGCCGCTCGCGGCGGTGTGGGCCGGCTCGACGCCGACAAGGTGCTGGCCCGGCTCACCCATGTGCGGATCGGCGGGCATGCGGTGCCGCTGGCCGGCGTCCCCGGCGTCGCCGAGACGGCAACCCCGGCGCAGGGATCGCCCGGCCGCTCGCCCGGCGCGGCGCTGCCGACGCTCGACCCGCGCGTGCGCCGGCGTCTCAGCGACCTCGCCCGTGGCGAGGTGGCGCCGGAAGGCGACGCGGCGCGGCCGGACTATGCCGGCGTCTGGCGTTTTGCGCCGCCCGCCATCGTCGAGGGCTGGGCGGTCGATCTCGCCAATCCGGCCGATCCGCTGGAAATCGAGCTGCTGATCGACGGCACGCCGGTGCTGCGCGGTTTCGCCAGCCAGCCGGTGCAGCCGCGCGAGGCGCAGTTCGGCTTCGAGCTGCCGGTCGGCTTCCGCTTCGACCTGTCCAGCCTGAACCTGCGCAAGGCGTCGCTGGCGCTGGTGGAGGCGCGGGTGGTCGGCGGCGGCACGCTGGTGCCCGGCCGGCCGCAGGTGGTGGATCTCGCCGGCATCCGCGTCGCCGTCGGCCGCGTCGGCGAGATCGATGCTCTCGTAGCCGCCGGCCGCGTTGCCGACGCCTATCTCGTCGCTCGCTCGATTGCCCGCGGCGGCGGCCGTGCCGCCCTGCACCGCTTCCTGGCGCTGGATTTCGCGCTGCGGGCGCGCTGGCACGATTACGAGGCCTTCCTCGCTTCCTGGGGCGAGGGCGCCTCGCGGGCCTTCCTTACCGTGCTGCAGGATGCCTGGCGGCTGCGGGTGGTGGAGGGCAAGCCCGATAGCGTCGATCTCGCCGCCCGTGGCGAACTGCCGGCGGCCTACGCGCCGCTGCTGGCGGCGGTCGCCCCCGCCGCGCCGCTCGATCCCGGCGTCGCCTTCGACGCGGCGGCGCTCTGGCTGACGCTGGAGCAGCTGTCTTCGGCGGAGGAGGGGCCGTCGGCTCCCGGCGAGGTCGCCGTGGTGGTGCCGCGCGCCGCCCTTGGCGAAGAGGAGCGGGCGCATCTCGTCGCGCTCGCCGGGCTCGGCTGTCGGGTGATCTCCGCCGCCGAGGCTCCGGCGCAGGATACCGCCGCGCTCGCCCGCTTCATCGAGGCCTCGGCGAAGGGCGCGCGTTGTTTCGTGGTGTTGCGCGAGCCGCGCCGCCTGCCGGCGTCGGCACTGGGCTACTGGCCGCGCCTCGCCGCCACCGGCGGGACGGGCATCGCTTCGCTCATGCGCTTTGCCGATGCGGCGGCCAATGCCGTGTCGACCGGGCTGCTGCCCCGCGAACCCGACGCGGCGGTGCGCATCTGCGCCGATTCCGCCACCGCCGCTGCGGCGCTGGTCGATGACGGCGCCGCCGCCGCGCCGGTCGAGGCATGGGACGGGCCGGAGTTCCCGGTCGGCCTCGCTCTCGCCGTCGAGGCTGCTTATGCCGAGCCGAGCTGCGTGGTCGTGCATGATGTCGGCCCGGAAGTCGCGCTGACGCTGCCGGCCGGCGCCCGTGTCGTCGCAGCGGGTGACGACGTCGCCGCCACTCTCGCCGGGCTCGCCGGGGATGGCCTGCCGCCGGCGACACCCGTCGTGGTGATGAGCCGCCAGTTCCAGTATCCGCCCGATTATGTGCCGCGCTGCCGGCGCGAGTTCATCATGGCGGGCGAGCGCTCTGTGGTGACCAGCGCGCTGCGCTACGCCCCGGCCTCCGGCGAGTTCACGCTGACCGCCAACTCGCCGGTGCCGACCGGCTTCCTCGGCCTGCGCGCGCGCGGCTGCTACCGGCTGTCCGATCTCGTCGCCACCGACCGGCGCTTTCCCGGCGCCGCGGCCGCCGGGCTGGTGATGGCGAGCGAGCACCCGTTCCGGCTGGTCGGCGAGGGCGATTCCGCGCTGGCGCTGGTCAATGACGCCACCGCCCGGCCGCTGTTGCGGCAGTTCGCGCAGGACGTCACGGCGCGGGAAATGGGCTTTGCCGCCCATGTGCTGGAGAACTGGGCCGGCGCGGCCGAATCCGTCGGCATGATGCAGCCGCCCAGCCCGGCCGATGATGTCGCGCTGGTCAGCGCGCTGGGGCTCGGCCTGGAGGCCACCGCCGAGCGGCGGCAGGCGGCGGGCTTCTTCCCCCGCCTCGAGGATTGCGCCCGGCGTGGTCATCTCGCGGTGGTCGAGGGCTATCTGCGCGCCTGCCTCGCCCAGCCGGCCGAGCTGCTGCGGCTCGACGACGAGGCCCTGCTCGGCCTCATCGGCTGCTGCAAGGCGCTCGGTCTGCAAGTGGAGGCCGGCCGGGCGCTGCATCTCAACGTCGCCGCGCTGGCGGCGCGGTCGCCGGATCTGGTGCTGCCGCTGTTCGAGATCGTGGCGACGGCGCTGCCGCCGGCCGACGTCACCGCGGTCTTGATGGCGGCGGCGTCCGACATCCTGCCGCAACCGCAGCCGCGCGCGGCTGCCCGGCTGGTCACCGCCTGCCGGCGCTACGCCTCGCCGCTCACCATGGCGCTGCTGGTCGGCATGATCGAGCGCTCCGGTCATCGCGACCTGCTCGGCGATGCCGATGTCGCTGCCACCGTCGGGGCGGCGCTGGCCGGCGGCGAGGACACGACGCTCGGCGCCCAAGACGAGGAGGGGGCGGCGGTACGCTTCACCCCGCCGCTGGTCGACCGGCTCATCGCCGCGCTGCTGGCCGGCGAGGCGGATCGCTTTGCCCGGCTGCTCAACATCTATTTCGCCGAGCGCCGCGATCCCGGCCGGCTGCTGGCGCAGCTGCGCACCTACACCTACGAGATCACCCGGCTCGGCGTTCCCGCCGGCGCGGTGCGCTACCCTCCCGACGCGGCGCCGGAGCAGATGCTGGCGCTCGCCATCCTGCTCGACGACCAGGTGGCGATCCGCCATCTCGACGGCGCCCGCCTCGACAGCCTCGAATCCACCAACGACCCGCACGGCATCGTCGCCGCCAGCTACCGCCACAACATGAAGCCGCTGGAGCGGGCCTTCGCGCGCTGGGGGCTCGACCACGGCGTCGCGCCGCTGTCCTTCGCCGGCGACAGCATCGGCGCGCTGTTCGAGAACTTCGCCGGTCAGCCGCTGCCGCCGGCCGCAGTGGTCGACCATGGCCGGGTCAGCGTCATCGTCACCGTCTACAATCCCGAGCTGCCGCTGCTCGCCGCCGCGCTGGAGTCGCTGACGCGGCAGACCTACCGCAACCTCGAGATCATCCTGGTCGACGACGCCAGCGACGAGGTGGCGTCGGCGGCGATCGAGGAGCTGGCGGCGCGCGATCCGCGCATCGTGTTCCTGCGCCAGTCGCGCAATGGCGGCCCCTATGCCGCCCGCAACCGCGCGCTGGAGGTCGCCATCGGCGACTTCATCGCCATCCATGACGGCGACGACTACGCCCATCCCCAGCGGCTGGAAGTGCAGGTCGGCGCGCTGGCGCGCTCGCCGATCCTCAAGCTGTGCACCACCGCGCATCTGCGCATCGACCGGCTCGCCCGCCTGCAATTCGAGCACACGCTCGACCTGCTCGGCGACGGCACCATGACCTCGCTGTTCCGCCGCGAGGTGTTCGAGGTGATCGGCGGCTTCGCGCCGGTGCGTTCGCGTGGCGACGTCGAGTTCCGCGAGCGGCTGGAGGCGGCCTATGGCGCGCATGTGCATGTGCAGGTCGGCTGCCCGCTCACCTTCTGCTACGCCACCCCGGTAAGCCTCTCCAACGCCGTGGCGCGCCGCCTGCCGGAATATCTCGCGCTGTTCCGCGAGGCGTTCGACCGGCGGGTGCGGGTGCCGGTGCTGGGCGGGCAGCGGGTGGCCGCGACGGCCGATGGCGTGCCGATCCCCTGGCCGCTGCGCGCGGAAAATCGGCTGGCGCAGGGTTAGCCCCGTGCGCGCCCCCGCCCGTTCAGCATGCCCCGGCTTGGAGTGAGAACATGGAAAAGGTCATCATTGGGCTCACCTCGATCCGGGCCCGCCAGGACAAACTGCACCTGACGCTGGCGAGCCTGCTGGAGCAGGACTACCCGGATTTCGAGATCCGCGTCTTCACCTCGCGCGAGCCCTATCTGCTCGACGAGGGGATAGAGGGCATCCCCCCGGCCTGCCGGGAGCTGGCGGCCGATCCGCGGCTGCGCTGGTTCCGGGTGCCGAACACCGGCCCCTATCGCAAGCTGCTGCCGATCCTCGCCGATCCGCTGGCGCAGGAAAGCCTGATCGCCACCGCCGACGACGACACCCTCTATCCCACGCACTGGCTGTCGACGCTGGTGCACTATTATCGCCGGCACCGCTGCATCATCGCGTTTCGCGGCCACCGCATGGTGAAGGGCGAAGGCAGCTTCCTGCCCTATCGCTACTGGACCAACCAGACCATCGCCGACAATCCCGGCGTGTTCCTGCTGCCGACCGGCAAGGACGGCGTGCTCTATCACCCGTCCTTCTTCCACCCCGGCGTGCTCGACATGGTCACGGCGATGAAGGCGGCGCCGACGGCGGACGATCTGTGGTTCAAGTGGCACAGCGCCGTGCATGGCGTGCCGGTCTTCGTGGTGCATCCCGACTACCGGCTGGGCAGCCTGCCGGACACCAATGAGGGCGCTTCGCTGTTCCGCGACTTCAACGATGGCGGTGCCAATGACGGCGCCATCGCCGCGCTGGAGAAATATGCCGACGGCCGGCTCGGCACGACGCTGGCCCGGCTCTAGCCCTTCGGCCGGTCCGCGGCGGGACCGGCGGGCATGTCAGAGCGAGGCGGCCAGCTGCTCGCAGGGCAGCGGATCGGTATAGGCCGCGGTCAGCTCGAGGGGAGGCTCCATCAGGTTCGCCGCCATGGTTGGTGCCGCGAAGGTCTCGGCGGTCGCCGCCTCCGCCGCGATCGTCAGCCGGTTATAGGAGCACAGCGCCTGAGCCAGCGAGGCGCCGCCCGACAGCATCAGCCCGATCATCAGGCAGGCGACGAAGCGTGCGCCGAGATCCACGGGGGCAGGGCGGCGCACCGCCGCCGTCTGGGCGACGTCGATCCGGTCGAAGGTGATGCTTTCCATGGCGGCTTCCCGCTGATGTCCGATATCCATGCCGCGCACCATAAGCCAGTTGCCGCGACGGCATTAGTCGGCCGGGGCGGCATGGATCTATATCCAGCGTTCATTAATTGGCGCGGATGTAGTCGTCTTGCGGTAATGCCCGCCTCCGGGTGGGCGCGCCGCTGGCTCCGAAGTGCGAGGAGAGCACCCATCCTTCTCGGCCACCCTTTCTCGCCCTCGTGACCGGGTGCCCGAGCGGAACGCCGCTTTCTCCGGCGGCAGTCGCGATGGCCGTGCATTGCGCGCAAAAGCGCGGTTTCCGGGAAGCCGGCATCGGCCCGTTTCGCTCAGCATGCCGGCAGTGGCCGGGTGCCGGCCGCTCATCCATGGAACGCGAGAAGCGGTGAGCCGTTAGCCGACATGGATCGAAGGAGGCCGATCCCATGACCACTGTCTCGATGCTGCAGGCCGAACGTCGGCGCCACGACCTCGGTGGCGGTCGCGGTGGCGACAAGGTGTCGTTTCCCGATCCGGCGACCGTGCCGCTTGGCACGGACGAGGAGGCTGCCGGCGCGGCTCCGTCCCCGGCGCCCGCGCGCGCCCGCGCGGCGGCGATCCGGCCGCGTGACGGGATGGCGGTGGCCGTGACGGACGCGGCCGCGCACGGCGACGGCAATGATCGCGACGGCGGGACGCCGCTGCCATTCATCGTGCGCGTCATCGTCTGGCTGGCCGCCCTCGTCGTGCTCGGCGGCCTGGTCGTGGCCTGGCTCCGGTGAGGTGATGGCGATGGCGCGGCGCAGTTTCTGGAAGGGGCATCTGAAATTGTCGCTGGTCACCTGCGCCGTCACCATGGCGCCGGCCACCGGCGAGGGCGAAAAGATCCGCTTCCATACCCTCAACCGCGTTACCGGCAACCGCGTCGAGGCGCGGTCCGTCGATGCCGAGACCGGCCGCGCCGTGCGGGAGGAGGACGAGGTGAAGGGCTACGAGCTCGAACCCGGCCGCACGGTGTTCCTGGACGATGACGAACTCGACGCGGTGGCGCTGGAAAGCACCCGCACCATCGACATCGACAGATTCGTGCCGGCCGATTCCGTTGCCTCCATCTGGTACGACACGCCGCATTTCCTCGCCCCGGCCGACAAGGTCGGCGCCGAGGCGTTCGCGGTGATTCGCGAGGCGATGGCGGCGTCGCGCATGCACGGCATCGCCCGGCTGGTGCTGTATCGCCGCGAGCGGGCGGTGATGCTGGAGCCGCGCGAGCGGGGCATCGTGCTGTGGACGCTGCATTACGGCGATGAGGTTCGTCCCGCCGCCGACTATTTCGACGCGCCCTCCGGCCAGCCCGATGCCGCCGCGCTGAAGCTCCTTACCGATCTGGTGGCGGCGCGCACGCGCGACTGGGATCCGTCCATGGTTCGCGATCCCGTGCAGGAAAATCTGCGCAAGCTCATCGCGGCTCGCAAGCGCAAGCGCCCGGCGGTGGCGAAACCGGCGGAGGCCCCGGCGCCCGAGCCGGCGGGCGGTAAGGTGATCAGCATCACCGAGGCGCTGAAACGCAGCCTCGCCGACGAAAAGGCCGCGCACCGCAGCTGAAGCACCGGCGGCGGCGGCGCCTAGAGTAGGTCCAGTGAATTCCAGTTCACCGGACGTACTCTAGGGTCTTGTTCGGGTGCGTTTTCTTCACGCGAACCGGACTCCGCTTCGCTCGAAAACGCTCTAGCGTTCCCGTCCCTTGCCCGCCGGCAGCGGCCGCGCCGCGGCGCGAAAATCCTCCCACGGATCGGCGGCGCGCCCGGCGAGCCGGGTCGGCGCGTTGTCCAGTGTGAACTGGGCGGGGCCGGTGATCGCGTCGAGTTCCTCCCAGCCGACCGGCATGGAGACGGCCGCGCCCGGCCGCGCGCGGGTGGAGTAGGGGGCGACGGCGGTGGCGCCGCGGGCATTGCGCAGATAGTCGATGAAGGTCCGCCCGCCGCGCTTGGCCTTGGTCGCCACGGCGAGGAAACGGTCGGGATCGTCGGCCGCCATGGCCGCCGCCATCGCCTTGGCATAGGCCTTCGCCGCCGGCCAGCCGGCCTTGGGCGCCAGCGGCGTCACCACATGCAGGCCCTTGCCGCCGGAGGTCTTCACGAAGGCCGCCAACCCGTCGGCCTCCAGTCGCTCGCGCACCGCCCGCGCACCGGCGATCACCTGCGGCCAGGTTACCCCGTCGCCGGGGTCGAGGTCGAAGATCAGCATGTCCGGCGTCTCCAGTCCGCCGAGCGGGGCGCCCCAGGGGTGGATCTCCAGCGTGCCGGCCTGCACCAGCGCGATCAGCCCGTCGAGATCGTCGATGGCCAGCAGCTTCTCGCCGCCCTTGTCCTTCGGATCGACGATCTGGCGGATCGCCCTGTTGATGCCGCGCCAGGCGTGCTTCTGGAAGAAGCAGGCCTCGACGATGCCGTCCGGACAGCGCAGCAGGGCGAGCGGCCGCGCCACCACGAAGGGGGCGATGAAGCGCCAGACCTGCGCGTAGTAATCGGCGAGCCCCCGCTTGCTGACGCCGTCTTCCGGCCAGTACAGCCGGTCGGGATGGGTCAGCGTCACCCGCGCGGTCGGCGTGTCGGTCATCGGTTCGTCCCCCTTGCCCGCATCCTCGCGCACCACCTCTGCCGCCGGCTTGTCCTCGCGCAGGCCGCGATAGGACGCGTGGCGCAGATGCCGCTCGCCGGTCCAGCCGCGAAACTCGACCTCCGCCACCAGCGAGGGCGCGACGAACGCCACGCCGCGCCGCGCCTCCGCCGACAGCCGGCCGGCGAAAGGACTGCCGTCGCGGACCAGCGGTTGCAGCGTGCGGAACAGTTCTTCCGCCACCCGTGCCGAATAGCCGGTGCCGACCCGCCCGACATGCCGCAGCTTGCCGCCGTCGAACACGCCGAGCACCAGCGAGCCGATGGCGCGCGGGGAGACCGAGGAGGGCACATAGCCGCCGATGACGAATTCCTGCCGCTCGGCGCATTTCGATTTCCGCCAGTCCGTCGAGCGGCCGGAGCGGTAGCGTCCGTCGCGCCGCTTGGAGACCAGGCCTTCGAGGCTGAGCCGGCAGGCGTGGCGCAGCAGGGTTGCGCCGTCTTCCTCGAAGGGCTCGCTGAGGCGCAGGGGATCGCCGGCCCCGTTCAGCAGCGCCGCGAGCGCCGCCTGGCGGTCGGTCAGCCTTTCGCCGGTGAGGTCGCGCCCGTCGAGATGCAGCAGGTCGAAGGCGTAGAAGCGCAGGCGGTCGCCGCGGCCCTCGGCGAGGTCCTGCTGCAGGGCGGAAAAGCTGGAGGCGCCGGCGCCCGTCTCCACCACCACCTCGCCGTCGACCAGCGCCGTCGTGCAGGGGAGCCGCGCCAGCGCCGTGGCGAGCGCCGGCCCGAAGCGGCCGGTCCAGTCGAGGCCGCTGCGGGTCAGCAGCGTCACCGCGCCCTGGTCGATCCGCGCCTGCAGCCGGTAGCCGTCGAACTTGATCTCATGCACCCAGCCGGCGCCGCCCGGCGCCTTGTCCACCAGCGTGGCGAGCTGCGGCGCGATGAAGTCCGGCAGCGGGGCAACGACCTTCGACCGGCGTGCGCCGCTCGCCGCCTTCGTCCCGGCCACCGCCTTCGTCCCGGTCGTCGCCTTCGGCTTGGCGACCGCCGTTTCCGGCTTGGCGGCCGGCGGACCCGCCGTTCGCCGGCCCGTCTTCGACGACCAGCCCGGCGCCTCGCGGGCGATGGCGTCGAGGTCACGGCCGGTCTTCACCGATTCCGGCCGCTCTTCCAGTATGTCCGGCGCGCCGGCGTCGCGGGCAGCGGCGTCCTCGCCCTTGATCAGCAGCCAGTTGTCGCGGCTCTCGCCGGTCTTCCTGTTGAGGCGCACCAGGTGCCAGCGGCCGTGCAGCTTGGTGCCGTCGAGCGTGAAGTCGAGATGACCCTTCTTCAATCCCTTGCGCGGATCGCCGAGCGGCACCCATGAGCCGGTGTCCCACAGCAGCACGGTGCCGCCGCCATATTCGCCCTTGGGGATGGTGCCCTCGAAGCTGCCATAGTCGAGCGGATGGTCTTCCACCTCGACCGCGAGGCGTTTCTCGCCGGGCACCAGGCTCGGCCCGCGCGTCACCGCCCAGCTCTTCAGCACCCCGTCGAGTTCGAGCCGCAGGTCGTAGTGGAGCCGGCGCGCGGCATGCTTCTGGATCAGATAGGCATGGCCGGCCTGCCGCGAGGGGCGCCCGCGCGGCTCGGGCGTGGCGTCAAAATTGCGCTTGCGGCGATAGATGTCGAGCGCCATGGCGGCCTAGCCCGCCTTCCTGCGCGGCGCCGGCGTGGCGCTTTTGCGCGTCCGGCCGCCCGCGCGCTTGCTGGCGCCGTCCAGGCCGGCACTGGCCCGTAGCGCCGCCATCAGGTCGACCACCTTTGCCGGCTTTTTCGCCCCGGACAGCTTCACCGGCCGTCCGGCCGCCTTGGCGCGCACCAGCTCCACCACCGCCGCCTCGTAGCGGTCCTCGAAGGCCGTGGGATCGAAGGTCCCGGTCTTGCTGGCGATGATGTGCCGCGCGAGCTCCAGCATCTCCTTGTCGATGCGGAGCGGCGCGATGTCGGCGAAAGCCTCGCTGGCGGCCCGTACTTCATAGTCGAAATTCAGCAGGGTTGCGGTCAGGCCGTCCTCATGGGCGCGGACGAGCAGCGTGCGGGCACGACGGAACAACACCGCTCCCGCCAGCGCCGCCACCTCGCGGCGTTTCAGCGCCGCGTGCAGCAGCCCGTAGCCTTCCTCCGCCTCCGGGCCGGCCGGGGTGAGATAATAGGGGCGGTCGAAATACAGGTCGTCAATGCCGGCGCAGGGCAGGAAGGCGCTCACCGCCAGCGTCTTGTCGCCTTCCGGCACCGCGGCGGCGATCTCTTCCGGCTCGAATACCACATAGCGGTCGGGGGCGACCTCGTAGCCCTTCACCTGCTCGTCGCGTCCGACCGGCTCGCCGGTGTCCCGGTCGACGAATTCGCGGCGCAGGCGGTTGCCGGTCGCGCGGTTGAAGCCGTGAAAGCTCACCCGCTCGCTGGTGGAGACGGCGGTGTGCAGCGCCACCGGAAAGCTCAGCTCGCCGATGCGCAGATACCCTTTCCACACCGCCCGGGGTGCCATCGACGCTTCTCCTGCCGGATCTCCCTCGCGCTCCTCAACGTGGGGAGCGCGCCGGTGTTCCGGGAGGATGGCGGATTTGCCCGCCGGCACGCGCGGGCTGCTGCCCGCTGCCCATCAGTCGAAGGCGCGGAAACGCACCAGCCCGTCGCGCTCGAGCTGCTGGGTGATGGTGTCGCCCCAGCGCACATAGGCCTCGAGGGTGACGCGCCGCTCCTCCAGCGTCGGCGCCTTGGGCAGCGCCTCCTCCGGCCGCAGCGCCGGCTGGTCGAGCCCGGTGCGGTAGGGCCGGCCGGCGTCGATCCAGCCTCCGGTGCCGCCGTCGAGCGCCACCACCCGCCGCGCCGTATGCTTTTCCAGTTCCGAGGCGGCGAGGGCGGCCAGCCGCCCGTCGGCGGAGGTGAGGACGATCGGCCCGGTGCCGGGCAGCGCGGCGAGGCTGTCGGCCAATGTCGAGCGCCGGGCGACCCGCGAGCCCGGCAGGTGCCGCCGCTCGCGGTAATAGGGCGGCGCCGGTTCGAGGTCGAGCACCACGGCACCCTCGCCGATCAGCGTCTCGGCCTGCGCCGGCGAGACTCTGGCGACCACCGGCGCGCCGCCGGCGATCGCGGGAGGCGCGACGCCTCGCTCGGTCTGTTCCGCCGCCGGCACCGCATGGACGAAGACATGCTCGAGGCCGAGCTGGATCAGCCAGGAGGCGGTCAGCGTGGCCCGCACGCCATCCTCGTCGTCGACCAGCACGATGCGTCCGTTGCGGCTGCCGACGAAGCTGTCGGTGGTCTGCACCAGCTGGCCGCCCGGGGCGGACACGGTGCCGGGCAGGTGGCCGGCGGCGTATTCCTCGGGGGTGCGGATGTCGAACAGGTAGAGCGTGTGCGTGCCGCTCTCGCCGCGTAGCGCCGCCAGCCCCTCGGCGTCGAGGCGCCGGACGCCGAAGCGTGCCGCCACCCGGCCGGCCGCCTCCTTGGCGCGCTCCAGCCCCTCCGGGCTCGGCGGCGGCAGCCGGGCCTCGGCGCCGCGCGCCGGCTCCAGCCCGGCGAGGAGCCAGGCGGCGGTACCGTTCTCCAGCGATACCACCGGATTGGGGAAGCCGGCGTTCTGCAGCGCCTGCGCGCCGATGATCGCCCGCGTGCGGCCGGCGCAGTTGATCACCACCGGAGTCTCGGGCGAGGGGACGGCGTCGAAGATGCGGTAGAGCAGCTCGACGCCGGGCGCCGCCACGCCGCCGGGAATGCTGATGTGGTGGAACTCCTCGATCGGCCTTGTGTCGAGCACCACCACGCCACCGGTCTCGATGCGCTCGCGCAGCTCGGTCGCGGAGATGCGCGGCGTGTGGTAGCGCCGCTCGACGAACTCGCCGAGCGCCTTGCTAAGCGAATATTGCCCGGTGATCGCCTCGAAGCCGGCGGCCTGCCAGCCCGCGAGCCCACCCGCCAGCAGTCGCACATCGGTATAGCCGAGCGCCGCCAGCCGGCGGGCGGCGCGCTCCCCGATCGCGCCGCCATCGTCGTCGGTGACGACCAGCCGGACCGACCGACGCGGCAGCAGCGCCTCGACCTTCAGCTCGATCTCGCTCAGCGGCAGCGGGACCGCTATCGAGACATGCCCGGCCTCGAAGCGGCCGCCCTCGCGCACGTCGATCACCGCGATCTCGTCGGGCGCCAGCGCCGCCGCGTGCAATTCCTCGGGGGAGAGCGTGGCGACGGGCGGTTCGGTGGCGCCGGCGAAAGTGGCGGCGGTGGAATGGACGGTCATGATCGTCTCCTGAGCGGATCGGGGCCGGCCACCTGCTGGCGGCACGGCGACAATGGGAGGCCCTTTCAGCCTAGGCGCGGATCGACAGAGACGTTTTCGCGGCGTGCGGCCGCATTTGGATCAGTCCGCCGAAAGCGCGGCGGCAGAGAGAGGAATTTTCTCCACGCTCCGGGGCACGCTGGTCGAGACGACGGGCGGCGGAGCGCGAGGATGGGTTTGAACAGGCATATGCGATGTTGGTTCGCGGCGGCGTTGCTGCTGGCGGCGGCGGGGGCCGCCGCCAGTGCGGAGCCGGCGCCGCTGCGGGTTGGGGTCGCCCATGTGCCGCCGACGGCCGACGTGCCGGCGGCGCGGCTCTACACGCAGGATGGCTTCGACCTCGACCTCGCCGCCGAGCTCGGCCGCCGCCTCGGTCGCAAGGTCGAGCTGGTCGCCATCGGCGAGGAGCCGGCCGCCGCGCTGGCTTCCGGGCGGGTCGACCTTGCGGTGGCGTCGCCGGAGGTGCCGGTCGCGAATGCCGAATGGCTGCCGAGCGGCTACCAGTCTGGCCTGACCGTCGCCATGCGCACCGATACCGACATCCGCTCCTGGGGCGATCTCGCCGGCCGCAAGGTCTGCGTGGTCGCCTCGAATGACCGCGCCCGCCGCCTCGTGCGGGAGAGCGGCGCGCTGGAGATCGTCCAGCCGGTGCCGGCGCTCGCCCTGATGAAGGTGCGCACCGGCGAATGCGACGCCACCATTCATGACGAGGTGGTGCTGCGCCGTCTGTTTGGAGAAGCCGAATGGAAGAAATTTTCTGCCACCCTGCCAGCGCGTGCGCCTATCTCGCTGGCGGTGGCGCTGCCGCCCGGCAGCCCGCTGGCCGGCGAGCTGCGCCCGCTCGTCGCCTCCTTCGCCGATTCGCCCTATTGGGACCGCAAGGCCGGCGAATGGGCGAGGAACATCGCGCTGGAGGTCTATCTCGAGCAGGACGCGCCGGATTGTCACTGATCCGGGCGCTGCTGTTCGGCCTTGTCGGGCTGGTCGTCGGCCTCTTCGCCGTCGTGCCGCTGGGCGAGGCGAGCGATGCTCCCTCGCGTTTCTCCCTGACCGCGCCGGACGGCCGGCGGCTCGACGAGAGCGCGCTGCGCGGCCGGCCCTATGTGCTGTTCTTCGGCTTCACCTCCTGTCCGGAGGTCTGCCCCACCGCGCTCTATGAGCTCTCCCAGGTGCTGGCCGAGCTCGGGCCGGAGGCGGAGCGGCTGAAGGTGCTGTTCGTCACCGTCGATCCGGCGCGCGACACGCCCGAGCAGCTCGCCACCTATCTCAGTGCCTTCGATCCGCGCATCGTCGGCCTCCACGGCAGCGAGGCGGAGACCGCCGCCGCTGCCGCCGCCTTCAAGGCGACCTATCGCCGGATCCCGCAGCCGGACGGCACTTACAGCATGGAGCACACCGCCGTGCTGTTCCTGGTCGATGGCGAGGGCCGCATCGCCGACGCCATCGACTACCGCGCCCCGCACGAGGCGCAGCTGGCGCGGCTGCGGCGTCTCATCGGCACTTCGTGAGGCCGCGTCGGGCGCTGGCGGCACTGCTGCTGCTCGGTGCCATCCCGCTCGGCGCCTCCCTTGCCGGCAGCCCATCCCCCGCCGGGCCGGACGCCGCCGCGCTGCGCGCCCTCTATGCCCGGCCGCCAGCGCAATGGCCGCCGCCCGAGCTGGAGCCGGGTGCCGTCTTCGTCGAATTCGCCGCGCCGCCTCCCATTCCCGCACCCGATCCGGCGCTGGCCCGGCTCGGCGCGGCTTTGTTCGCCGATCCGCGCCTGTCGGCCGCCGGCACGATGAGCTGCGCCAGCTGCCACGCGCCCGCCCATGGCTTCGCCGATCCGCGCCCGCTGCGGCCGGCGACCGGAGCCGCGCCGCCGCGCGATGCGCCCTCGCTGCTCGGCGTCGCCCGCCTGCCGGCCTTTGGCTGGGAGGGGATGGAGACCTCGCTCGCCGCCCAGGCCCTGCGTCCGCTCGCCCATCCCGACGAGATGGCGAACCGCGATCCCGCCGCGCTCGCCGCCCGGCTCGGCGAGCGGCCGGCCTATCGCCCGCTGGTCGCCGCCGCCTTCGGCAAGGCGAGCCTCGATCCGCCCCATCTCGATCCGCCGCGCCTCGGCGCCGCGCTTGCCGCCTATCTCGCGACGATCGACGAACCGACCCGCTTCGAGGCTTTCCTCGCCGGCGCGCCGGACGCCCTGAGCGACGAGGAGATCCGCGGCCTGCACCTGTTCCGCACCAAGGCGGGCTGCGCCAATTGCCATTCCGGTCCGCTGCTTGCCGATGGCGGCGCGCATAATCTCGGCCTGTCGGCCTTCGGCGAGCCGCGTGAGGATCTCGGCCGCTTCCGCGCCACCGGCCGCGTGGCGGACGCCGGCCGCTTCCGCACCCCGAGCCTGCGCCATGTCGGGCGCACCGCGCCCTATATGCATGCCGGCCTGTTCCCCAACCTCGAGGCGGTGGTGAACCTCTATGCCCGTGGCGGCGGCGAGGTGTGGCTGCGCAACGAGGCCGAGGCGAGCGATCCGCTACGCGCCGCCGCCGCCCGGCGCGACCCGCTGCTGCGCCCGCGCGCCCTCGATGAGGCCGAGCGCGCCGCCCTGGTGGCCTTTCTGCGCGCCCTATAGTAGATAAAAATGATAGAATATATTGACAATGGCCGCGCGCGGTGGCGAGCTAGGCGCAAACGCGGCCCGGACCGTCCATCGTCTCGCCGCCCATCGTCTCACAGGGTGAAGTGCCATGAGCCAGCGTCGCCAATTGTCCCTGAACCTGTTCGTCTATCCCGGCGGCCATCACGAGGCGGCCTGGCGCTACAAGGGCACCGACATCGCCCGCCTCAACGACATCGCCTATTATCAGGATCTCGCGAAGCGGGCCGAGGCGGCGACCATCGACTCGCTGTTCTTCGCCGATGGGCCGGTGCTGGCCGACAATATCCGCTACGCCGCCCGCTACCGGGTGGAGCCGATCACCTGGCTCGCCGCCATCGGCGCCGTCACCTCGCATATCGGGCTGATCGCCACCGCCTCCACCACCTATAACGAGCCTTACAACCTCGCCCGGCTATTCGCCTCGCTCGATCATCTCAGCCATGGCCGCGCCGGCTGGAACATCGTCACCACCTCGCAGGGGGCGGCGTCGCAGAATTTCGGCCTCGCCGAGCATCCGGTGCACGCCGAGCGCTACGAGAAGAGCCGGGAATTCGTCGAGGTCGTCACCAAGCTGTGGGACAGCTGGGAGGACGATGCCGTCATCGCCGATCAGGCCAGCGGCCTGTTCGCCGATACCGATCGCATCCACACCATCGATCACATCGGCAAGCACTTCAAGGTGAAGGGGCCGCTCAACGCCCCGCGCACGCCGCAGGGCCGCCCGGTCTATGTGCAGGCCGGCTCGTCGGAGGATGGCCGCTCCTTCGCCGCGCAATATGCCGAGGCGATCTTCACCGCGCACCAGACGCTCAAGAGCGCGCAGGGCTTCTACGCCGACATCAAGTCCCGCGCCGTGGCGCTGGGCCGGCGGCCCGAGCATATCAAGGTGCTGCCGGGCCTCAGCCCGTTCATCAGCTCGACCCAGCTTGAGGCCGACCGGCTGGAGGAAGAGTTCAACGATCTGGTGCAGCCGGAATATTCGCTGGCCCAGCTCAAGCGCATGACCGGTCTCGATCTGTCCGGCTACGATCTCGACGGCCCGTTCCCGCGCCATCTGCTGGATCTCAAGGGCTCGGTGGCGACCGCCAGCCGCTTCCAGCTGATCCTCGACGTCGTCGAGCGCGAGAACCCCACCATCCGCCAGCTGATCAACCGCCTCGCCGGGGCGCGCGGCCATTTCGTCATCGCCGGCACGCCGGAGCGCATCGCCGACGAGATCCAGCTGTGGTTCGAGAACGGTGCGGCGGATGGCTTCAACATCATGCCGCCCTGGCTCACCGGCGGCTTCGATGCCTTCGCGGAGGAAGTGGTGCCGATCCTGCGCAAGCGCGGCCTGTTCCGCACCGAATATGCCGGCACCACGCTGCGCGATCATTATGGCCTGCCGCGTCCCGAGAGCCGCTTTGCCGGCGCCTCGCTCCGCGCCAGCGCCTGAGCGGTCGGCATGACGCTTCCGCACACTCACGACGCCGCCCACGATATCGCCATCGTCGGCGGCGGCTTTGCCGGCGCGGTCACTGCGCTGCGCCTCGTCGAGGCGAGCACCGCGCCGCTCGACCTCGTCGTCGTCGAGCCGGCGGCTCTGCTCGGCCATGGCATCGCCTACGCCACTGCCGAGCCGGACCATACCGTCAACGGCTTCGCCGGCGGCTTCGTGCCGAGCGCGGGCGGGTCGGCTCAGCAGTTCCTCGACTGGTTGCGCACCGAGGCGGAGGCCGGGCGCTGGAGCCCGCCGGCCGGCGACCTCGCCCAGTCCTCGCCGCCGCGCGCGCTTTACGGCGCCTATCTCGAACGGCAGTTGGCCGAAGCGGTGCGTCGCACGCAGGGGCGGGTGCGCCTCGTCCACCGCCGCGACCGGGTGGTCGATCTCGACGGCCGCGTGCTGACGCTGGCCTCGGGCGAGACGCTCGCCGCCCGGCAGGTGGTGCTGGCCACCGGCCTGCACCGCCGCGCGCCGACGCTCGCGGCCGGGCTCGCCGATCATCCGGCCTATGTCGGCGACATCTTCACGCCCGACGCCTTCGAGCGGGCGGGCGATGTGGACCATGTGCTGCTGCTCGGCTCGGGCCTGTCGATGCTCGACGCGGTGGTCAGCCTGGAGAAGCGCGGCTTTCGCGGCCGCTATACCGTCGTCTCCCGGCGCGGCCTCATCGTGGCGCCGCGCCGGGAAGCGGCGCCGTGGCCGGGTAGCCCGCAGGCGGCCGAGCTGCCGCGCGAAGCGAAGGCGGTGCTGCGCTGGATCCGCCATGAGCGCCGCGCGGTCGCGCAAGCCGGGCAGGACTGGCAGAGCCTGCCGCCGCTGTTCCGCCAGCTGGCGGCGCCGATCTGGGCCGGGCTGGACATTCGCGCCCGCGACAAGCTGCTGCGCCGCCTGCTGCCGTTCTGGAACCTCGCCATGCATCGCGCGGCGGCGCCGTCCTATTCCTTCTTCTCCCGCGCGCAGGCGGCGGGGCGGGTGCGCAGCCTCGCCGGCACGCTCACCCGGCTCGACGACGCCGGTTCCGGCCTGCGGGCCACCCTGCGCCCGAAGGGCGGCGGCACGCCGCTCCATATCGATGCCGATCTCGTGGTGAGCACGCTCGGCTTCGAGTTCGACTGGACCCGCATCGACGACCCGCTGGTCCGCAACCTGCTGCGTCGCGGCCTTGCCGTGCCGCACCCGACCGGCGTCGGCGTGCGCGCCGATCCGGCGACGCAGGCGCTGGTCGACATTGAGGGGCGCATTTCCGACACGCTGTTCGCGGTCGGCCACCCCTTGCGCGGCGAGCTGTTCGAGGCAAGCTCGCTCAACGAGCAGATCCACCAGGCGGCCCGGCTGGCCGCCATTCTCGCCCCCTCGGCGGCCGCCTCGCCGGCCCGTCAGGTGGCCTGAAACCCGCATTTGGAGACCGATCGATGAACGAGATCACCCCCGCCACGCATTTCCGCGATGCCGAGACCGGTGCTCTCTCCATCTTGCCGGAAGCGGCACTGGAGAAGCGCTACCGCGAGCCGGTCGCCGCCGACGAGGTGCCGTGGAGCCCGGCTCTGTCGGTGCTGCTGGCCCACCGCTCCGTGCGCGCCTTCACTTCCGAGCCGCTCCCTGAGGGAACGCTGGACGTGTTGGTGGCGGCGGCGCAGTCGGCGCCGAGCTCCTCCAATGTGCAGGCCTGGAGCGTCGTCACCGTCGAGGACCCGGCGCTGCGCCGGCAGCTCGCCACGGTCGCCGGCAACCAGAAGCACATCGAGACCGCCGGGCTGTTCCTGGTCTTCGTCGCCGATCTCTCGCGCGTGCAGCGCATCGCCGAGCGCGAGGGGCTGACTACCGACGGCCTCGACTACACCGAGAGCTTCCTCATCGCCTCGCTCGATGCCGCCTTCGCGGCGCAGAACGCGCTGACGGCGGCGGAATCGCTCGGGCTCGGCGCGGTCTATATCGGCGCGCTGCGCAACGATGCCGCCGCCGTCGCGCATCTGCTCAAGCTGCCGCCGCGCGCCTATGCCGTGGTCGGCCTCGCCATCGGCCAGCCGGACCGCGCGGTGGAGACCGACGTCAAGCCGCGCATCCCGCAGCCCGGCATCGTGCACCGCGACGTCTATTCGACCGCCGGCGAGGAGGAGACGCTGGCCCGCGCCGACGCCCACGCGCTGGCCTTCCGTGCCGAGCAGGGGCTCGACGCCACGCCGTGGACGCGCCTCGCCTTGCAGCGCCTGCATTCCGTTGCCGCGTTGAAGGGGCGCCACGTGCTGCGGCGCCACCTCGAGACGCTGGGTTTTCCGTTCAAGTGAGACAACACCGCCCCTGCATCCCGCAGGGGCGGGTTAGAGGGGGCAGATGGACAAGATCGACCACAAGATCCTGCGCATTCTGCAGGCCGATGCCTCGAAGCCGATCGCCGAGATCGCCCGGCTGGTGAATCTGTCGCAGACGCCATGCTGGAACCGCATCCGCAAGATGGAGGCGGAAGGCATCATCAAGGGCCGGGTGGCGCTGGTGGATTCCCGCAAGCTCGGGCTCGGCCTCACCGCCTTCGTGGCGGTGGAGGCGGTCAACCACAGCCGCGAATGGGCGGCGAATTTCCGTCGCCTCGTGCAGTCCATGCCGGAGGTGATGGACTCCTACCGCATGGCCGGCGACGTCGACTATCTCCTGCGCGTCGTCGTGCCCGACATGCAGGCCTATGACGACTTCTATAATCGCCTCATCGAGGGCGCCTCGCCCAAGAACGTCACCTCTCGCTTTTCCATGGAGGTGCTGTCGTCGCGAACCGTGCTGCCGTTCTGACGTTCCGCCGATACCGGAACTCTACGGCATGCCGGCGGATGGAGAATCCTTTCTCGCCGGTGGATTGAGTATAAACTTCTCAATCCGCCGAAATCATTGGATGAACATCTGTTCCCGCTCCCCGTCTATCTCGTTACCGTCACGTCATCTTCTTGCAATTGACGTTGAAATACGGAGACGGGACGTGGAAAACGCAGTGGGTTCGGCCGCCAGGCATGGTATCGGCAGGGTATCGGCGGTGTGGGGTAAGGTTTCGAGCCGCGGTCTCGCGGCGGCGCTCGTCGCCGCGCTGGCCGTGGCCGCGCCGCTGGCGCCGGCCGCCGCCGGCGAGCAGCTCGACTTCATCAATCTGCAGCTGAACCCCTGGTCGGTGGTGGCGCAGGAGAAGGGCATCTTCAAGGAGGAGTTCGACAAGGTCGGCGTCAAGGAGGTCAACCTGATCGCCTCCGGCGCCGCCGAGCTGTCGGGCGCTGAGTCGGCGGGCCTCAACCGCGGCTCCATCGCCATCGCCCAGCGCATGCTCTATCCGGCCACCGCCCACCGGGCCAACGGGCTCGACGCCGTGGTGGTGTGGGTCTCCGAGGCGTCGAACAAGTACCGCACGCCGCTGCTCGCCCGCGCCGACAATAACGAGATCAACTCCATCGCCGACATGGAGGGCAAGGTTTACGGCTCGAACCGCGTCGGCTGCTCCTACACCTCGGTGTTCGAATCCTTCGAGGCGGCCGGCCTGCCGCTCGACACCCGCCTGAAGGCCGGCAAGATCCGCTATGAGGGCGTGGAGAACAACGGCGCCCGCAACGCCGCGCTGCTGTCGGGCGCGGTGGACGGCCTCGCCACCCATATCGGCAACAATTCCGGCGCCGCGCTCTATCTGTCCGGCAAGGTGAAGATCGTCGGCCGCACGGTGGAGAAGGGCGTCTACGAGAACGGCGCCGGCCGCGTCTCCTTCTTCGCCATGCGCGATTTCGCCGAGAAGTATCCCGACGCGGTGAAGGCGTTCCTGATCTCCTATCGCCGCGCCACCGCCTGGATCCAGGCCAATGTCGACGAGTCCGCACAGATCATCTCCAAGGGCACCCGCGTGCCGCTGGAGATCGCCAAGTTCCAGATCGTCGATCCGTCGGGCTACGAGTTCATCGCCGGCGATACCTCGGCCGACAATGTCCGCCACGCCATCACCGAGTTCCAGGACTGGTACATCGCCCATGGCGACGACGTGTTCACCGACCGCAAGCTGAGCCAGCAGGACATCACGGCTTTCGTGGACGGCAAGTTCTTCAAGGGCGGCCAGTACTCCATCTACTGACACAGCGCGGATCCGCCATGGCGGGGCTGCGTGCCCGCGCCGTGGCGGCCGCCAGAGGCGAGCCGGCATCATATGACCGACGCAACCAACTCCACCTTCGCCGTCCGCCGTCCCCTGGCCGGGGCGCGGACACCGTCCCCGGTTCGCGCGGCGCGCCGCCCCGCCGGCCGCCGCTATATCGGCATCATCCTGCCGCTCGGCCTCTTGATCGTCTGGTCGCTGGCGACCTGGCTCGCCTGGGTGCCGGCGGTGTTCCTGCCCTCGCCGCTGGCCACCGTGAAGGCGTTTGTCGCCATGGTGACGCGCCAGTCGCTGCATCAGGATTTCCTGCGCTCGATCAACATCGTCAGCCAGGCCTTCGTCTACGGCTCGGTCGCCGCGGTGGTGCTCGGCGTGGCGGCGGGGCTGTCGGCCAATGTCGAGCGCTTCTTCGGCCCCACCTTTGACAGCATCCGCCACATTCCCGGCGTCGCCTGGCTGCCGCTCATCGTGCTGTGGCTCGGCCTCGGCGCGCCCGCGCAGATCCTCGTCATCGGCAAGTCGGTGTTTTTCCCGGTGTTCCTCAACACGCTGCAAGGTATCCGCAATGTCGAGAAGAGCCATATCGAGCTCGCCAAGGTGCTTACCCTGACGCGCTCGCAGCTGATCCGCCGGGTGGTGATCCCGAGCGCGGTGCCCAGCATCATGGTCAGCCTGCGCTATGCCGCCGGCGTCGCCTGGGCGCTGGTGGTCACCGCCGAAGGCCTCAGCGGCCAGGAAGGCCTCGGCTACCTGATCTTCCGCGCCCAGAACCTTCTGATCACCGACCAGCTCATCGTCTGCATGGTCATCATCGGCCTCGTCGGCTTCGCCATCGATCGCCTGATGCTGCTGCTGCAACGCTTCGTCCTGCGCTGGAAACAGGGCTTCGAGGGCTGAGCCCTCCCGCAGGTTCTTCTTTCCTTTCCCTCTCCCCGCCCGAACCCGGCTGTTGCCGGGTTCGGTTCCGGCAAGGTCGAAACCGGAAACATCCGGTTTCGACGGAGAGGTGGCCCGCGCAGCGGGTCGGTGAGGGGGGACGCGGCTGCGGAGCCTGAGAGCGCCAGCCCCCTCAACCCACCCCTTTCCCCCTCGGGGAGAGGGAGCCACCCAACACCCATTCAGGATCCCCGCCATGACCATCGCCGTCGACCGCTCGATAGAGGCCAACGCCACCCCGGTGCTGCGCGAGCTCATCTACACCATCTGCCCGGTGCTGGTGGCGTCCAACGTGGCGCTGGAGCTCGGCTGGATCCATGACGAGCTCGCCCGCGTCGGGGCAAAGCTCACCTATCTGCGCTCGGCGGCGTCCGAGGTCGCCTGGCCGGCGCATTACAACCACGATTCCGACCGGCTGCTCCGCGACGGCGGCAACAGCCCGGCCATCTGGTCGAAGGCGGATCTGCGCCCCACCGTGCTGCTCGGCCTCACCCAGGCACAGCCGGCCGGCAAGGTGATCGTGCGCACCGATTCCGACATCCACCGCGTCGAGGACCTCAAGGGCCGCCGCTTCGGTCTCTACAAGAGCCAGCGCAACGAGAAGATCGACCACCGCCGCGCCACCGGCGAGCATGGCATCCTCGCCGCGCTTTCCCTGCACGGGCTCGACCGCAAGGACGTCGAGATCGTCGACATCGAGGATGCCGACGCCCACACCGAAGTCCCGGCGGAGACCCCGGCCGGCATCTGGGCGCAGCGTCGCGCCACCAAGCAGGACGAGCTGACGCTGGAGGCCCGCGCGCTCGACGCCGGCACCATCGACGCCATCTACGACTATTCGATCGGCGTCGATGTCCGCCTCTCCGCGACCGGCCGCTTCCGCGTCATCGAGGATCTCGACCGCTACCCGGACTGGACCCTGCGCATCGCCAACGCCCCGCGCACCCTCACGGTAAGCCGCGAATTCGCCGAGGCGAACCGCGACATCGTGGTGGCGTGGCTGCGCGCGTCGATCCGCGCCGGGCGCTGGATCAACGCCCATCCCGAGGCGGCGGCCGACATCTTCCACCGCACCACCATCTATGCCGACCGCGACGCCATCGCCCGCGCGCTGCCGGAATACGACCTGGTGCCGAACCTGTCGGCGCAGAACCTCGCCGGCCTGCGGCTGGAGAAGGATTTCCTGCGCGCCCACGGCTACATCGCCAATGATTTCGACGTGAACGACTGGGCCGATGCTTCCTATCTGGAAGAAGCCCTGTCGTCGCTGCGGCGCGGCTGATGAGGGGGACGGAAATCATGGTCGACGTTCTCGAACGCCATCCTGCGGCTGCTAACACTCCCTCCGCGCTCGTACCGGTCACGGTCGGCGCCCGCGAGGCCTACTACACCATCTGCCCCACCTTCGTGGCGTCCAACGTCGCGCAGGAATTCGGCTGGATCGAGGAAGAGCTGCGCCGGGTCGGCGCCTCGCTATCCTATCTGCGCGCGCTGCCGGTGGAGCAGGGCTATCTCCCACATTTCAGCCACCGCTTCGCGCATCTGTTCCGCGACGGTGGCAACATCCCCTCCATCTGGGCCAAGGCCGACAATGTCGACACCACGCTGATCGGTCTCACCGAGGCCCATCACGGCGGCACCATCGTGGTGCGGGTGGACGATGCCGCCCGCAGCCTCGCGGCGCTGAAGGGCCGGCGCTTCGGCCTGTCCAAGAGCGCCAACCCGGCCAAGATCGACTGGTGGCGGGCGACTTCCGAGCAGGGCATCCTGAAGGCGCTGGCGCTCGCCGGGCTGTCACGCGTCGATGTCGAGATCGTCGACATCGCCAATGAGGATCGCGGCTTCGGCGAGGCGGCTCGTCCCTCCGCGCTGTGGGCGAAGCGGCGCGGCGACCTCGTCTTCACCCCCGAGGCGCGGGCGCTGGAAGCCGGCGAGGTTGATGCCATCTTCGCCAGTCACGGGCGGGCGCTGGGGCTGGAGCGGACCGGCAAGTTCAAGCGGGTGGAGGATTTCGCCCGCCATCCCGACTGGTCGCTTCAGGTCTCCAACAGCCCCTATGCGCTGACGGTGAACACTGATTTCGCCCGGGCCAACCGCGATATCGTCGTCGCCTTCCTGCGCGCCACGGTGCGGGCGGCGCGCTGGCTCGACGCCAATCGTGCCGCCGGTGCGGCGATCCTGCACCGCGTCACCTATCACCCGAGCGTCGCCGACACCGAGGCCGCCATCGCCGGCACCGAATTCCTGCCGGCGCTGACGCCGCGCAAGCTCGCCGGCATCGACCTGCAGAAGCGTTTCCTCGTCGAGCACGGCTATATCCGTCGCGATTTCGACAGCCGCGCCTGGGCCGATGCCTCCTATCTCGACGAAGCGCTGGAGAGCCTCTCCTCATGACCCAACGCGGTACCCTCGAAATCCGTGGCGTCGAGAAGCATTACGACGTCGACGGCCGCCCGCTGAAGATCCTCGACCATATCGACATCGACGTCGCCGCTGGCGAGTTCGTGTCGATCGTCGGGCCGTCGGGCTGCGGCAAGTCCACCATATTGCGCCTCGTCGTCGGGCTCGACGACGACTATGCCGGTAGCATCCGGCTGGATGGCGAGCCGATCAAGGGCACCAGCCTCGATCGCGGCATCGTCTTCCAGGATCACCGCCTGCTGCCCTGGCTGACGCTGGAGCAGAATATCGGCCTCAGCCTGGAGAATTCCCGGCTGAGCGCTGAGGAGAAGCGACGCACCATCGCCGAGCACATCGCGCTGGTCGGGTTGCGCGGCTTCGAGAAGGTCTATCCCTATCAGCTGTCCGGCGGCATGGCGCAGCGCGCCGCCATCGCCCGCGGCCTCGTCAACCGGCCGGAGATCCTGCTGCTCGACGAGCCGCTCGGGGCGCTCGACGCCCTGACCCGGCTGCGGCTGCAGGAGGAACTGCTCAGCATCTGGCGGATCGAGAAGACCACCATGATCCTCGTCACCCACGACGTCGACGAGGCGATCTATCTCAGCGACCGGGTGCTGGTGATGACCGCCAATCCCGGCCGCATCGTGAAGGAGATCGTGGTCGACCTGCCGCATCAGCGCGACCGCGGCAGCCCCACCTTCGCGGCGATCAAGCGGGACATCCTGCGCGAGATGGGCGACTACGCCGTTCATGTGGCGGCGGCATGAGCCACCCGTTCATGCCACGGCACGCCTTTCGGCCTGATCGGTCATTCCAGCGCTGGTTTCGCTCTCATCGTACACCTCACCGTACTGGCGGCGGGGGGCTGTACGGGTGGGGACGGAGCGTCCTGCTCGCGCTGATGCTGGGCGTTGCCACCGCCGCCGGAGCGGTCGATACCCCGCCCTCCGACGCCCTGCCGGACCTCGCACCGATCCGGGCGCTAATCTATTCTGGTGACTACGAAAAAGCGGCCACCGAGCTGCAGGATCTCGCCACCCGGGTGCGCCATGCCGACGTGTTCAACCTGCTCGGCTTCAGCCTGCGCAACCTCAAGCGCTACGACGAGGCCGACCGCTGGTATCGCGAGGCACTGTATTTCGACCCGACCCACCGGCAGGCCATTGAATATCAAGGAGAATTGTTCATCGCCACCGGCAGGCTCGACAAGGCGCGGGAGAACATCGTCACCTTGAAGATCTTCTGCCGCAGCGGCTGTCCGGAACTCGACACGCTACGCAAGGCCTATGCCGAGGCGGGCGGCAAGGAGTAGTGGCGCCGGAAAAAGAGAGGCCGGGCAATGCCCGGCCTCTCGCGTCGGATCACTTGTTCACGTCGGTCCAGATGCGGGTGTAGAGCTCGCTTACTTCCGGCGGGCAGGCGGTGAGGAACTCGCCGGCCTTCTCATACTGCGCCGGCACCACCAGTTCGGGCGCGTCCTTCATCTCGGCGGGCATGAACTGCGCTGAGCCCTTGATTCCGTTCGCATATTTGGCGAAAGCGGAGATCAGAGCCGCGTTTTCCGGCTCCATGATGAAGTTCATGAACAGCTTGGCGTTCTCGACGTTCTTGGCGTCCTTGAGGATCGCCAGGCTGTCCATGAAGAACGGAAAGCCCTCCTTCGGATAGCCGAAGGCGACGTCGGGGTTCTTCATGCGGGCGCGCATCACCGCGCCGTTCCAGTAATACACGGCGGCATAGTCGCCGGAGGGCAGCTTCTCGGTGACGGAATAGTCCATCGCCAGCCATTTCGGCTTGGCGGCGACCAGCGTGTCGCGTACCTTCTTGAGCAGTTCCTTGTCGGCGGTGCACCAGTTGCCGCCGAGATACTTGATGGTGAGGAACAGAACGTCGTTCATTTCGGGGGCGACGTTGATCTTTCCGGCGAGTTCCGGCGGCGGGTCGAGAATGACCTTCGCGGTGTTGATGTCGCCGCTAAACATCTTCTTGTTGACGCCGATGCCGGTCAGGCCCCACTGCCACGGGGTGGTGTAGTGCCGACCCGGATCCCACGGAACGTTGACCCAGCGCTCGTCGACATTCTTGAAGTTCGACATCTGGTCGGGCCGCGCCTCGAGCAGCAGGCCTTCCTTCACCCAGATCGGCACGTAGTTGGCCGAGGGCACGACGATGTCGAAGCCATGACCACCGGCGCGCACCTTGGCGAGCGCGGTGTCGTTGGAATCGTAGTCGGTGACGGTAACCTTGACGTTGTACTTGTCTTCGAACTTCTTGATCAGTTCGGGGCTGGTATAGTCGCCCCAATTGTAGATGTTGAGCGCGCCTTCGGCCGCGGCGCTACCGGCGAAGCCGAGGATCGCGACCATCGCGCCCGCCGCCGTCATCTTCCAGTTCATGGTTCCCGTCTCCGTCAGGTTGTCGTTGGACCCGGCTTGCGTCAGGTCTTCTTGCGGTTGATGAAGAAGAAGGTCGTCACCAGCAATATGGACAGGGCCAGGAATGCGGTGGCGATGGCGTTGACCTCGGGTGTCACGGTGCGGCGGAGTTGGCCGAGCATGTAGGTCGGCAGCGTGTCCTGGCCGCCCGACTTGACGAATTCGGTGATGACGACATCGTCGAGCGAGATCACGAAGGCCAGCATGAAGCCGGCGATGATGCCCGGCCTGAGCAGCGGCAGCGTCACCCGGCGAAACACGTTCCACGGCGTCGCGTAGAGGTCGGCAGCCGCGCGCTCCAGCGCGGTGTCCATGCCTTCCAGCCGGGCGCGGATCGGCAGGTAGGCGAAGGGGATGCAGAAGGCGGTATGGGCGAGGATCAGGTAGCCGAGCCCGGAATAGCCGGTCCACACCTTGATGCGCGCGAACACGATGAGCAGCGCCACCGCGGTGACGATCTCCGGCACCATCAAGGGCAGGTTGATGAAGGCATATTTGGCACCGAGGCCGCGATAGGGCGCGGTGCGTGTGGTGGCGATCGCCGCCATGGTGGCGGCGGCGGTGGCGACGATCGCGGCGCTCAGCGCGATGATCAGCGAGCGCCAGGCCGCGTCCTGCACCGCCTGATTGGCGGCGGCGTCGCCGAACCAGCGCAGCGAGAAGCCACCCCAGGAGGTCAGCGATTCCGAGCCGTTGAAGGCATAGGCAACCAGCGTGACGATCGGCAGGTAGAGCACCGCGAAGGTGAAAAGCGCGAGGAAGGCAAAGCCGGGCTGGGCCTTTATGTCGAAGCTGCGCCTAGCCATGTCCGGCTCCCGAGCGCGACGCGTTGCGCACATAGAACAGCATGGCGACCATCACGAGGGCCATCAGGGTGATGGAAATGGCGGCGCCGAGCGGCCAGTTGCGGCCGGCGCCGAACTGCAGTTCGATGAGATTACCGAGCATCAGGTTCTTGCCACCGCCCAGCACGCGCGGAATGACATAGGCGCCGAGCGAGGGCACGAAGACGAGGATCGAGCCGGCGACGATGCCGGGTTTCACCAGCGGGATGATGATCCGCCGCAGCACCGCCCAGCGCCCCGCATAGAGGTCGTACCCCGCCTCGATCAGCCGGAAGTCGAGCTTCTCCATGCTGGCATAGAGCGGCAGCACCATCAGCGGCAGGTAGACATAGACCATGCCGAACAGGATGGCCCAGTCGGTGTACATGATCTGCAATGGCTGATCGATGATGCCGAGCGTCCGCAGCAGGGTGTTGAGGATGCCTTCGTTGCGGATGACCTGCTGCATGGCGAAGGTGCGGATGAGCAGGTTGGTCCAGAAGGGGATGGTGATGAGGAACACCCAGATTTCCCGGGTGTGGCGCGGCCGCGTGGCGATGAAATAGGCCGTGGGAAAGCCGAGCAGCAGCGTCAGCGCGGTGGTGATGATCGACAGCTTCAGCGAACGCCAGAAGATCGAGAGATGCGCATCGGCCAGTGTGACGGTGTCGTCGAACATGTCGCGCTGGAACAGCACGGAGAACCAGCCATCGAGCGAATACTGGCCGAATTTCACGTCGCCATAGTCGCCCTTCGCCATGAAGGAATAGGCGAGCATGACGAAGAGCGGCCCGATCGCGGCGACGAAGACGATGACCAGCGCCGGCGCCGACAGCCACCAGCGGCGGCGGATGCTCTCGCGTTCGGCGTGCTTGGCGATTTCTGCGGCGGTTGCCATCGTCAATCCCGCAGCACTTGCGCGGCGTCCGCCGCGATCTCGATGCCGACGCGGTCGCCGATCGCAAAGCCGCAGGACTGGGCGCGGCTGTTCTGCTGGCGCACGGTGAACAGGCCGTCCTCGGCAAGGCGGACATGGATGTGCGTGTCGGTGCCGAAATAGACGATGTTCTCCACCATGCCGGACAACTGGCCGCCCTGCGGCACCGCGCGGGCATGCTCCGGTCGCACCACGATGGTCGCCTCGTTCTTCGGCTGGAAGCCCTCGGCCACGGTGGCCACGATGTCGGCCCCCGATTTCAGCTTCACCTGGGCGACGCCGTTGGAGACGCCGGAGACGGCGGCGGTGAGGAAATTAGTCTCGCCGATGAAGTCGGCGACGAAGCGCTCGGCCGGCTTGTCGTAGATGTCCCACGGGGAGCCGACCTGCCGCACCTTGCCCTTCGACATCACCGCGATGCGGTCGGACATGGTCAGCGCTTCTTCCTGGTCGTGGGTCACGAACACGAAGGTGATGCCGGTCTCGTGCTGCAGGCGCTTCAGCTCGATCTGCATTTCCTTGCGCAGCTTGTAGTCGAGCGCCGAGAGCGGTTCGTCGAGCAGCAGCACCTTGGGTGCCGGGGCCAGCGCACGGGCGAGCGCGACGCGCTGGGCCTGGCCGCCGGAGATCTGGTCGGTGCGGCGCTGCGCCATCTCATCCAGGTGGACGAGCTTGAGCATTTCGCCGACGCGCGAGGAAATCTCGGCTTTCGGACGGCCGAGCATCTGCAGCCCGAAGGCGACGTTCTCCCACACGGTGAGGTGCGGAAAGAGGGCATAGCTCTGGAAGACCGTGTTGATCGGCCGCTTGAAGGGCGGCAATCCGGCGATGTCCTGGCCATCGAGCAGGATGGCGCCTTCGGTGGGGTACTCGAAGCCGGCGATCAGCCGAAGGAGGGTTGTCTTGCCGCAGCCGGACGGGCCGAGCAGGGTGAAGAACTCGTTCTCGCGGATGGAGATGGAGACGTTGTCGAGCGCGCGCAGCGCCCCCGAGCCTTCTCCGAACTGCTTGACGATGTTCCGTGCTTCAATTGCGACGCGCTTGTCCTGTGCCGCGGCAGGCTCCGGCATCAATCACCCTTTAAGTCTGTTGTCGTGCTCTGGAAGGCGGGAAAAAGCCGCATATCCGTTTCTTCTGGGAGTGAGCCTATGTGAGCGCTTGGCGGCGGGCAAGGAGGGCGGCTAAGAATGTGATCAAATTTTTAGCCAGCCAAATTGGGGAGCAACCCGTGTCGAGTGCCGACGTCATTATCGAGAACGCCCGTATCCTCACGATGGACCCCGCGCGGCCGTTCGCCGAGGCCATCGCGCTGAGGGGCGGCACCATTCTCGCCATCGGTTCGCGCGCCGAGGTGGCGGAGGCGGCGGGCCCGGCGGGCCGGCGGATCGATGCCGGCGGCGCCAGCGTGCTGCCCGGCCTCATCGACAGCCATATCCACTTGTTCACAGGCGGCGCCCAGCTCGCCAGCCTGTCGCTGGCCGGCCTTACCGGCTTCGAGCGGATCGCCGCCGCGATTCGCCAGCGGGCGCAGACCGACGCGTCCCGGGTGCTGATCGCCGAGCAGGCGGCCTACTTCATGTTCGGCGACGACCAGCCGATCACCCGCCAGCTGCTCGACCGCGTGCTGCCGGACCGTCCGCTCGCTTTGTTCGCCAGCGACCACCACACCATGTGGGCGAACACCAAGGCGCTGGAGGCGGCCGGCATCCTGCACGGCAAGGACGTGCCGCCCGGCAACGAGATCGTCATGGGCGCCGACGGGCTCGCCACCGGCGAGCTACGCGAGTTCGAGGCCATGGCACCGATCTCGTCGCTGACGCCGACCGGCGGGCGCGAAATGCTCGGCCTCGCCGGCCACGAGCCGAAGACGCCGCCCACCGCCGCCGACCGTGCCGTCGACAAGGAGATCATCAAGCAGGGGCTCGCCTATTGCGCCTCGCTCGGCATCACCAGCTTCCACAACATGGACGGCAATTTCTACCAGTTCGAGCTGCTCGGCGAGATCGAGGCCGCCGGCGAGCTGATCGTGCGCGGCCGGGTGCCGTTCCGCTTCACGCCGGGCATGGCGCTCGCCGAGCTGGAGAAGGCGGTGGAGATGCGCGCGCGCTGGCATTCCGACCGGCTCAAGGCGGATTTCGTGAAGATCTTCATGGACGGCGTGGTCGAATCCACCACCGCACACATGTTCGAGGACTATATCGGCTCGCCGGGCGTGCGCGGCGCCTCCTATTTCGAGCAGGACGAGTTCGACGCCATCTGCACCGAGATCGACCGCCTCGGTTTCCAGATCACTGTCCATGCCATTGGCGATCTGGCGGTGAACCGCACGCTGAACAGCTATGAGGCGGCGCGGCGCGCCAATGGCGCCCGCGACAGCCGCCACCGCATCGAGCATATCGAGGTACTGGCGCCGCGCGACCTCAACCGCTTCGCCGAGCTCGGCGTCCTCGCCTCGATGCAGCCGACCCATGCGCCGGGCGGCTACTATCCGCCGGAGCCGATCCTCTCCATGATCGGCCGCGAGCGGATGAGGCTGGCCTATCCCTGGCAGACCCTGCGCAATACCGGCGCCCGGCTGGTCTTCGCCAGCGACTGGCCGGTGGCGCCGCTCGATCCGCTGCTCGGCATCATGACGGCGATGACGCGGGGCCCGGTGTTCGAGGGCGCCCCGGATGAGCGCCAGAGCCTTGAGGATTCCATCGCCGGCTTCACCCGCGACGGCGCCTATGCCGAGTTCGCCGAGGCGGGCAAGGGCGTGCTGAAGCCGGGAGCTGTGGCCGACGTGGTCATTCTCGACGGTGACATCGAGAAGACCGAGCCGGGCGAGATCGAGGCGATGAAGGTGGCCGCTACGATTTGCGGCGGCCAGCTCACTTATGAGCGCGGCGCCGCGTAGCGCGCCCTCCGACCCGGCGAGGATACCGGGTCGGCCCGAGCGGGTCAGTCCCGTGGGAAACGTCAGTCCTTGCGGGACAGGCTGATCGGCGGGCGGCGCTGGAACCACGGGGCCGCTTCCTCGACGCGGGCGCACAGCCCGAGCAACTGCTCGTCACGCCCATAGCCGGCGGCGAGGTGGATGCCGACCGGCAGGCCATCCGGCGTCCAGTGCAGCGGCAGCGAGGCCGCCGGCTGGCCGGAGGCGTTGAACGCCGCCGTGAAGGGCGAATAGGCGAACACCATTCCTGGCCCCATCCGGTAGTCGACATACTCCTTGCCGGCATGGTTGAAGCGGCCGAGCTTCGCCGGCGGCTCGGCGAGCGTCGCCGTCAGCAGGATGTCGTAGTGCTGGAAGAAGCCGGCCATCTCGCGGCCATAGGCGTGCACCTTGTTGACCGCCTCGAGATAGTCGGCGCCGCTCACCGTGCGGGCATAGGCCATGGCGGTGCGGGCGACGTTCTCGATCTCGCCTTCCTCGAGCGGGCGGCCGCGCCGGCGCACCGCGCTCTCGACCGACAATGCCGTGCCGCACGCGACCACCTTGGTCCAGGCCGCCATCATGCCGGCGCTATCGGCCTTGGGGCGGGCCTCCTCGACCTGATGGCCGAGGCTCTCCAGCAGCCGCGCCGTCTGCTCGACCGCGGCGCGGCATTCGGGATGGATCGCCTCGCCGGTCAGCGTGGTGGTGATGAAGGCGATGCGCAGCGGCTTGTCCTGCCGCTTCAGCGCGGCGCCGAACGAGGCTTCCAGCGGCGGAGCCGCATAGGGTGCGCCGAGATCGATGCCGTGGGTGGCGTCGAGCAGCACGGCGGTATCGCGTACCGAGCGGGTGAGGAAGCCGTCGATCGCCATGCCGGCCCAGCCTTCGCCGACATAGGGGCCGTCCGGCAGGCGGGCGCGGGTCGCCTTGAAGCCGAACAGGCCGCAGCTCGAGGCGGGAATGCGCACCGAGCCGCCACCATCCGAGCCGTGCGCCACCGGCACCATGCCGGAGGCCACCGCCGCCGCCGCGCCACCGGAGGAGCCGCCGGTCGTGTGCTCCGGGTTCCACGGGTTGCGGGTCGGCCCGCCATAGACCGCGGCCTCGGTGGTCGGGCCGACGCCGCCTTCCGGCGAGGTGGTACGGCCGAAGGTGACGAGGCCGGCCATCTTCAGCCGGGCATAGATCGAGGAATCCTGGCCGTAGCGCGTGTTGGCGAACAGCCGCGAGCCATTATTGGACGGAAAGTCGATGGCTTCGGCGCCGAGGTCCTTCAGCAGGAACGGCACGCCCTTGAGCGGGCCATCCGGCAGCCCTTCGGCGATGAGGCGGCGCGCGACACCCTCTTGCTGCAGCACCACGGCATTGAGCTGCGGATTGAGCGCCTCGACCCGGCGCAGCGCCTCGTCGAGCAATTCGGTGGGTGTCACCTCCCGCCGGTGCACGAGCTCGGCCAGCGCGACGGCGTCGCAACTCTCGAACAGATCACTCACACTCACCTCGAACTCCCGATATCCGGCGTGTCGTCACGCCTAGGCGAAGGCTTACGGATCGGTGCGCAGCGTTGCCGACGGCGGCGGCGAACGGAGCACCAGCGCAGCACCGGCGAACAGGGCGCAGGCGAGCGCGACGAAGGCGACCAGTCCATGCGTCGTCACCTGCATGGCGACGCCGGCGAGGGTGGGGCCGACCAGCGCGCCCACGCCCCAGAACAGCCCCATGCCGGCATAGATGCCGACGATGTCGCTGCCGGAGAAGCGGCTGCCGATGATGGTGAGCATGATCGTGTAGATGCCGACGAACAGCCCGCCCCAGACGAAGAGCAGCGGGTAGATCGTCCATTCGGAGGCCAGCGCCCACGGCCAGGCGGCCGCCCCCAGGGCGGAAAGCAAAGCGAGCACGATGATGAGCTTCTGCCGGTCCATCTTGTCGCCCAGCCAGCCGATCGGCAGCTGCAGCACGATGGCGCCGAACATCATGCAGGTCATCAGCTGGGTCGCCTGCGCTTCCTGCCAGCCGACCGACATCGCGTAGAGCGTCAGGAAGGTGAGGCCGGCGGTCTCGACCGCGGCGTTCAGCGCGGTGGCCGCCATCGCGACCGGCGCAAGGCGGATATAGCGGAACGGGTTGCTGTGATGCGGCTGCTCGATCACCGGTGCCGAGATCGAGGGCGACACCACGAAGGCGGCCGCGCACAAAGCGAGGCCGGCGCCGATCGCGTAGGGCAGGAAGCCCTGCGAGCCGGCGACCGAGAGGATCAGCGGCCCGAGCGCGAAGCCGACCGACATCGCGGCGGTATAGGCGCCCATGGTGCGGGCGCGCGAGGATTCCGAGCTCAGCGCGTTCAGCCAGGTCTCCGACAGCACGAACAGCACCTCGGACGCGGCGCCGAGCAGGATGCGCAGCGGGAACCATAGCCAGACCAGCGGCATCGCGGGGAACAGGCAGAGCAGCAAGGCGGCCATCAGCAGCGAGCCGATCACCGAACGCCGCAGGCCGAAAAACGCAGTGAGGCGCGGCAGCAGGAAGGCCATCAGCAGCACGCCGATCGCATGCATGGCGGCATTGGCGCCGATCAGCGCCTCGCTCAGCCCTTTTTCGGCGAGATCCAGCGCGATCAGTGCCGCGCTCAGGCTGTAGGTCAGCCCGAAGACCGTCGCCGTGGCGATGATGGCGACGCGCGCCAATATGGTGTTGCCGGTTGCCGGCTGCATGATGGTCATTCCCCCTCCGGGCCGCGCCGCGCGGCGGCGGCCCGGATTCCCTAGATGGCTTGCGGTGTCCGGTTGCGCGGGGCCCCCCGACCCATGCGCTCCGGCAGTTCGACGATGGCGGACAGGGCGCGGGCATAGTCGAGCACCAGGCCGGGCGTCCAGGCCATCAGCTCGGCGCGGCGGCGAATGACGCCGGCGGCCCAGAATTCCGGCAGCATCAACAGCCGCACGAGAAACCAGGGGGAGCGGACCTCCTGCGCGAACAACCCTTCAATGGCGGCGTCGAGCGCTTTGGCCACCGAACTGGAGCAGTTGCGGTTGGTCAGGTTGTAGGTGGTGTTCTCGCGGTAGGACGCCCAGAAGGCACGCAGCGCCCCGACATCGAGGCCGGTAAGCTCGACCCGCCAGCTCGACGGGCACCATTCGGCGCTTTCAAACGCGTAGCTCGGCTGGAACTTGCCCGGCACGTCGTTTTCCCGCGTTGCGCGCAGCACGCGGGTGAATTGCGAGCCGTCGCGGTCGATCTCCACCGCCGGATAGTGGCTGATATAGACGTCCGGCCCCGCTTCCAGCGCCGCATGGCCGGTGGAGATCACGCCGTGCTCGTCCAGAGCCGCCACGTAGCGGGCGATGCCGCGGCCGAGCCCGACGAGATCGCCGGTCGGCGTCCAGACATGCACGGTGAGGGTGCCGACCATGGGAGCGGCCGGGTCCTGTTCCGGGACGGCGGGCGCGCGGCCGCGCGGCCAGCCCTCGCTGAGGATTCGCGCCACCGGCATGCCCTTGGGCAGGCGGCGGATGCGTCCGGCCGTGACCAGCAGTCCATAGGCGGTGACGATCAGCAGCGTGCCGACATCCTCGCCGACTTCGCCCCGCCAGCCGGTCGGCCAGGGCAGGAACGACCAGAGGCCGAGCAGGAACTCGATGCCGGCGGCGACCAGCGAGCGCCGCCAGCTGGGGAAACGTACCACCCAGGCGCTGGCCGCGCGGAAGCTCGCATCGGTGACGAGGAAGGTGCCGACGAGGAAGCCGATGAACATGTCGCTTCCCCACGGACGGATGATGATCAGCAAGGAGATGGCGACCATGATGCCGGCCTTGCTGAAGCGCAGCGCCCGCCGCGTGCCGGTGCTGCCGAAGCCGGCGGTCAGCGAGGCGGCGGCGTCAAGCAGCAGCGGCACGGTGAACCAGTGGGCCGGAATCCGCCATTCGTCGCTGAGCGCGTTGATGAGGATGGCGCTTCCCATCGCCAGCCAGACCAGACCGATGATGCCGACCACCCACCATTTGTCCCGAATCGCCCGGGCTCCGATCAGCAGCATCAGCACTTCGATCATGGGTCACCTTGCAGAAACGCGCCGTTTCGCGGTTGGCGGCCGCGACGAGCGATCTCCGGTAGCATGAAGGGGGGCGGCCGAGAACGAACGGCCGCCGAGGTGGCCGGAGCCTATCAATCCATGCTTCGGTTCGGCAAGCTTTCATAACGTTGTCAACGCTCTGGCGTTAGCAACCGATGAAGAGCGGTGCTTGTGCGGGGCGCAAGCCGGTTGCGGATCAGCCCTCCGCCATGCCGTGCGGGCGTACCAGATTGTCGTCCCATTCCGGCAGGATGTGAGGAAAGGCGAGCTCGGGCTGGCGCCCCAGCATCAAGGCGAGCACACGCGGCGGGGTCAGCGGCAGCTCCTGCACGCGCGTGCCGGTCGCGTTCGCCACCGCGCAGGCGATGCTGGCCCCGACATTGAGGATTGGTACCTCGCCGGCGCCCTTGATGCCCATCGGCCCGAGCGAAGGAGCCCCCTCGAACAGGTCGATCTCGACCGGCACCACGTCGGCGGCCAGCGGCACGCGATAGGTCTCGAAGCCGTTCTGGCAGATCCGGCCCCCGGCGTCGATCGACACCTCCTCGTGCAGCGCATAGCCGAGGCCCTGCACCACCCCGCCCTGGATCTGGCCGCATATGGCGCTGCGGTTGAGCGCCCGCCCGACATCCTGCACCACGCGATAGGCGAGCACCTCGACATGGCCGGTATCCGGGTCGACGGCCACCTCGCAGTCGTGGACGGCGAAGACCGGGATATCCAGCGCGTCGATGAAGTGCCCGGCGGCGCAGCCGGGGATGGCCGGCACGCCCTTGCGGGTGAAGGAGCCGGTGCCGGCGACCGGCCCGGTCAGCGCCTGCGCCTGCGCCGTCACCTCGGCGAGGGTGAAGCCGGCGCCGTTGGGGCCGGCGATCTCGATCCGGCCGTTCTGCACCATGAGGTCGTCGGGCGAGGCGTCCAGCATCTGCGCGGCGACCTGCATGAGCTTGCCGCGCACCTCCTGCGCCGCCTGGAGGCTGGCGGCGCCCAGCGAAACGGTCTGCCGGCCGCCGCCGACGCCGACATCGTAGCCGGCGGCGTCGGTATCGGCCTGGCGTACCACCACGTCTTCCGGCCGCATGCCGAGCGTGGCGGCGACGATCTGCGGCAGGCTCTGCATCATCGAGCCGGAGCCGATCTCGACCCCCGAAGTGACCAAGGTGGCGCTGCCGTCGGCGTTCATGTTTACCGTCGCCGCCGAGGGGCCGGTGAAGACGAACCAGGTGCCGACCGTGGTGGCGCGGCCGTAGAGCCGCCCGTCGTCGGCCTGATGCGGCGGCGCGGCGGCACGCAGCGCCTGCATGCGGTCCAGCATCGGGCGCAGCACGTCGCCCTCATAGACCTGTCCGGTGGCGCCGAGGTCGCCGTCGCCGAGCACGTTGCGCTGGCGGAATTCCAGCGGGTCCATGTCGATGGCGGCGGCGATCTCGTCGGTGTGCCGCTCCAGCGCGAAGGTGTTGTAGACGCCGTTGCAGGCGCGGAAGGCGCCGTTGGGGGCGGTGTGGGTGTAGACGGCGCGGGAGGCGAGGCGGGTGGCGCCGAGCCGATAATTGCCGCCCAGCGTGTGGGCGGTCATGGTGGTGAGGAAGATCTGCTCGCCGCCATAGGCGCCGCAATCCATCAGCACCACGGCTTCCCGGCCGGCGATCTCGCCCTCCCGCGTGACCGCCGAGCGGATGCGGATCTCGGCATTCTCGCGGAACAGGCAGGTGAGCATCTCCTCCTCGCGGGAATTGACCAGCCGCACCGACCGCCCGCTGAGCTTCGCCAGCAGCGCGGCGAAGGGCTCGATGGCGATGTCGAATTTCAGCCCGAAGGCGCCGCCGACCGGCGGCACCGTCACCCGCACCTGCGAGGCGGGAACGCCGAGGAAGCGGGCGGTGGCGTTGCGTACCGTCCAGGGCACCTGGGTGGAGGTCTCGATGTGGAAGCGGCCTTCCTCGTAATTCGCCACCGCCGCCCGCGGCTCGAACGCCATGTGGTTCTGCCGCCCGACGCGGAACGTGCTCTCGACCACCGTCACGTCCGGCCGGGCGAAAGCGGCATCGACGTCGCCGCGCACCACCGTCGCCTCCCAGGCGACGTTGCCGGCGCGCGCGCCGCCCTCCAGCAGTACCTCGTAGTCCCGCCAGCCGGCATGCACCAGCGGCGCGCCGGGCGCCAGCGCGGCCTCCATGGTGAAGAGCGCCGGCAGCGGCGCGATCTCGACCTCGATGGCGTCAAGCGCCGCCTGCGCCTGCTCCAGCGTCTCCGCCGCGACGGCGGCGAGCGGCTCGCCGACATAGCGGATGATGTCTTCGGCGAAGAGCGTGTGATCGGCGATGCCGATGCCGACGCGGCCGGGCGCATCGGCGGCGGTGGCGATCGCCCGCACGCCGGGCATCGCGGCGGCCTTGGTGACGTCGAGCCGCACGAGGCGCCCCGAGGGCACCTGCGCGCGCAGCACCGCCGCGTGCAGCATGCCCGGCGCGGCGCGGTCGATGGTGTAGCGGGTGCGTCCCATCAGCTTGTCGCCGGCGTCGCGGCGGCGGAACTCCATCACGGCGTCGACGGTCATCGCGGTCCTCCTCAGGCGCCGGCGGCGTCGAGCGCCGCCGCGACGATGCGCTCATAGCCGGTGCAGCGGCAGGCATTGCCGGCGAGGGCGGCCTGCACCTCGTCGCGGCTCGGGCGCGGCGTGTGGGCGAGAAAATGCGTCAACGTCACCACCATGCCGGGAAAGCACATGCCGCATTGCACCGCGTCGTGCTCGGCGAACTTGGCCTGGATCGGGTTGAGCCGGCCGCCGGCGGACAGTCCCTCGACGGTGCGGATATCATGCCCTTCCGCCAGTCCCGCCGGGGTGAGGCAGGACAGCACGGGTACGCCGTCCAGCTGCACGGTGCAGGCGCCGCAAAAGCCTTCGCGGCACACCGGCTTGGCGCCGGTCAAATGAAATTCGTCGCGCAGCACGTCGATCAGCGGCGTCATCGGCTCGGCAAGGGAGCGCCTCGGCTCGCCATTGACGGTCATCTCGATGGGCATGGGACCTCCTGTCGGGATCAGTGGAGCGCGGCGACGGCGCGCCGGACCAGCGCCGGCAACACCGCGACCCGGTACCAGCCCGGCGCTTCCACGCCGTCGCGGCCGGTGAAGTCGTCGGCAAGCTCGGTGGCGAGGCGATGGACGGTGCCGGCATCGAGCGGGACGCCGGCCAGCGCAGCCTCGAGACGGGTCCAGCGGCGCGCCACCGGCTCCACCGAACCGACGGCGATGCGGGCCTGCGCCACCCGTCCGTCCGCGTCGCGGGCGACCGACAGGCTGAGGATGGCGGTCGGGTAGTCGCCGGCCTTGCGCAGTGGCAGTCGGGCATGGGCGCTGCGGGCGGCGGTACGCGGGATCACGACGCGCGTCAGCAGCTGGCCGGGCTCAAGCGATTGGCGGATCGAGAGAAATTTCTCCAGCGGCATGCGCTCGACCGCACCGGGCGAGCGGATCTCCACCTCGGCATCGAGGCAGAGCAGCGCTGGCACGAGGTCGGCGGCGGCGAAGTCGGCGGTGCACAGATTGCCGCCGATTGTGGCGGCGCGGCGCACGGCGGGGTTCGCCGAGCGGCCGGCGGCCTGGGCGAGCACGCGCAGCTCCGGGGCCTCCGCCAGGGCGCCGGCGAGGCGGTCATGGGTGACGCCGGCGCCGATGGCGACGTGGTCGCTTTCGATCTCGACGCGCCCCAGCTCGGGCACCCGGCCGAGCCCGACATAGGCGCTCCGCAAGGGTTCGTGGCGGATCGGCGCCCGCATGATCCAGGTGCCGCCGGCCAGCGGCGCCCCCTCGCGACCGCGCTCCGCGAGGGCGTCGAGGGCGGTCGCGAGGGAGGGGGCGAGATAGAGCGAGGGGGTCAACGAGATACCTCCAAAGGCGGTCTCGGGGCGTGTCCGGTCAGGACGGTGAGGTGGACGATGCGGCCGATCTGTCCGGTGAGGCCGAAGCCGCGCATCAGCGGCGCTCCAGCCGCAGCCGGTCGAGCACCACGCCGGCGATGACGATGGCGCCGAGCACCACCATCTGCACATAGCCATCGATGCGGGCGAGGTTCATGCCGTTCGACAGGATGGTGACGAACAGCGCGCCGACGACGGCGGTGCCGACCCCACCGCGCCCGCCGGCGAGGCTGGTGCCGCCCACCACCGCCGCGGCGATGGCTTGTAGCGACAGCGAGCCGCCGAGGTTCGGTTCGCCGGAGCCGGTGCGCGCCGTCATCATCAGCGCCCCCAGAGCCGCGAGGCAGGAGCACAGCACATAGGTGGCGACCAGCAGCCGCTTCACCGGCAGGCCGGCCACCGCCGCCGCGCGGGGATTGGTGCCGATGACATAGAGCGCACGGCCATAGACGGTGCGGGTCAGCACGAGGTGCAGCCCGATGCCGACCAGCACCGCGATGACGATCGCGGCGGGCACGCCGAACACGCTGCCGCCATAGAGCAGCTGCGAGAACAGGTCCGGCACCCCCTGCACCGGCCGGCCGCCGGAGATGGTGGTGGCGATGCCGATGGCGATGTTATAGCTGCCCAGCGTCGCCACGAAGGGGCTGACCCCGAGATAGGCGACCACCACGCCGTTGAACACGCCGCAGGCGGCGCCGAGCGCGAAGCCGGCGGCGAGACCCATCACGAGCACGGTGAGCGGCTCCTGGCCGCCGGCGACCCCGGCGGCCATGGCGAGCGCGGCGCCGACGCTGACCATCGACACGGTCGGCCCGAGAGCGAGGTCGAAGCCGCGGGTGAGGATCACCACCGTCTGCGCCATGGCGAACAGAGCGAGGTAGCTCGCCTGCTGCACGATGTTGACGAGGTTGCCGGCGCTGAGCACGGCGGAATCCACCGTGGCGAAGCCGAGCAGCAGCAATACGAGAGCGATGGGCAGCGCCGCCTGCCACAGGAGCGACAGCAGGGCGGCGCGGCGCTCGGCCGGCGCCGGCGTGGTGGGAGAGGTGGAGAGGTCAGACACGGGACTTCCTCCGCCGGCCGAGTTCGTCCAGCGCCACCGCCGCCACCATGATGACGCCGAGGAACACCGGTTGCAGGCGCGAATCGATGTGGAGCAGGTTGAGGGCATTGCCGAGAATGGTGAGGAACAGCGCGCTGACCGCGACGATCTCCACCCGCCCGACGCCGCCGCGCAGGCTGACCCCGCCGATGACGGCGGCGGCGATGGATTGCAGCATCATGCGGTCGCCGCCGAAGCTCGCCTGCCCGGAGCCGACCTGGGCGGTGAGCAGGATGCCGGCCAGCGCGGCGAGCACGCCGGACAGCACGTAGGTGCCGACCAGATGCCGGCGGATGCCGACGCCGGAGACGATGGCGGCATCGGCATTGCCGCCGATGGCGTAGACATAGCGGCCGAACAAAGTGCGGCGCTGCACGAACACCATCACCGCCAGCACGATGAGCGCCACATAGATGGCGGTCGGCAGGCCGAGGAACTGGGCGCGGCCGAAATCGCGCACGAAGCTCTGCGGCATGCCGTAGACCGGGATGCCGGAGGTGATCATCAGCGCGACGCCGGCTGTCGCCGACATGGTGCCGAGCGTGACCACGAAGCCGGACACCTTCAGCCGGGCGACGCACAGCCCGTTGATAAGCCCGACCGCCGCGCCGCTGCCGAGCCCGGCGGCGACGCCGCAGGCGATGGCCATCAGGTCATTGCCGGGGAAGGCGGCGGCGGCGATGCCCATCACCTTGGCCGTCACCACGCTGGCCAGCGCCACCACCGCGCCGACCGACAGGTCGAAGCCACCGCCGATGATCACCAGCGCCTGCCCGCAGGCGACGATGGTGAGGAAGGCGGCGTTGCGCAGGATGTTGAGGATGTTGATCGGCCCGTAGAATTGCGGGTCCGCGGCGGACATGCCGACCACCACCAGGATCAGCAGCGCCGGCAGGAAGCCGATGCGCCCGATGAGGCCGCGCGCGGAGGCGGCGATGCCGGGACGGGCGGCGAGGGCGGGGGCGTGGGGCGTGGAGGCGTTGGGAACCGAGGCTTGCACGCTCATGCCGCCTCCGTCGTCGCCAGATGCTCCTTGAAGAAGGAGGCGAGCACGTTCTGCTCGGTCTTCTCCGTGCCGCTGAGCTCAGCGGCGATGCGGCCGTGATGCATGACATAGAGGCGGTTGGAGAGCGCCAGCACCTCCGGCAGTTCCGAGGAGACGACAATCACCGCCGCGCCCTCGCTCACCAGCTGCTTCATGAATTCATAGACCTCGAGCTTGGCGCCGACATCGATGCCGACACTCGGTTCGTCGAACAGGAAGACCTTGAGGTCGCGGGTCAGCGCCCGGCCGAGCATCACCTTCTGCCGGTTGCCGCCGGACAGCGCGCCGGCCGGCCGCTCGATATTGGGCGGGCGCAGCTTGAGCCGCTCCATGGCGGCGGCGACGAGGCCGCGCTCGCTGCCTTGCCGCAGCAGGCCGAAGCGGGCGAAGCCGGGCAGGTCGAGCGCGGTGAGCGAGGCGTTCTCGCGGATCGGCCGCGACAAAGCGAGGCCCTCCGCCACCCGGTTGGCCGGGAAATAGGCGACGCCGCGCTTCAGGCTCGCGCGCGGGGTCGGAGCGTCATAGGGCGTGCCGTCGATGCGGACCGTGCCGGCGGCCACCGGCTCCAGCCCGTAGATCGCGCGCACCAGCTCCGACTTGCCGCAGCCGACCAGCCCGGCAATGCCGGTGATCTCGCCGGCGCGGGCGTGGAAATTCACCTCCTGCACCGAGCCGTCGGCAAGCGTGAGGCCCTCGACATCGACAGCCACCTCGGCCGGGGCGTGCTCGATGGTCGGGAACAGCACGTCGATGCGGCGGCCGGTCATCAATTCGACCAGCTCGCCATCGGTGACCCTGGCCGCGTCGAGGGTGCGGATGTGGCGGCCGTCGCGCAGCACCGTCACCCGGTCGGCCAGCGCGCGGATCTCGCGCATGCGGTGCGAGACATAGATGAGGCCGACGCCCTGCGCCTTCAATTTGGCGATCAGTTCGAACAGGCGGCCAGTCTCGCGCTCGGTGAGCGAGGCGGTCGGCTCGTCGAGGATGAGCAGGCGGACCTTGCCGAGCAGGGCCTTGGCGATCTCCGCCATCTGCTGGTGGGCGCGCGAGAGATCGTCGACCCGCCGGCCGGGATCGAGGTCGAAGCCGAGCTCGTCGATCAGCGCGCGGGCCTTTTTGCGCATCGCCCCGGCGCGTAGCACGCCGCCGGCCGATATCTCGCGGCCGAGGAACAGGTTCTCTTCCACGGTGAGGCTCGGCACCAGCGAGAATTCCTGGAACACCGGGCTGATGCCGATGGCGCGCGCTCGCTGCGGCGAGAGATGGCGGATCTCCTCGCCGTCGAAGCGGAACGTGCCCTCGTCCGGCGGGAAGGTGCCGGAGATGACGTTGATCAGCGTCGACTTGCCGGCGCCGTTCTCACCGAACAGCACGTGCAGCTCGCCCGCCCGCACGTCGAGATCGACATGCTCGAGGGCGCGCACGCCGGTGAAGCGTTTCGATATGCCTTTCAGCTCCAGCAGGGGCGCGCCGGTGGGCGCCGCCTGCTCGTGCTCTGCGCTGGTGTTCATCCGATGTCCTACAGTCGCCGCTCGCCTTCGGTCCCGCGAGGGGATCGATGCAGTTCCCGGGCCACGCGAGGCTCCGTGCGCGGGGACACGCACGGAGCCTCGACGCGGTACCGGCGCCCGTGGGGGTCCTACTTCGCCTTGACGGAGTAGACCGGGCTCCAGCTGGCCGGGGCGAGCACGAGGTCCATCTGCAGGTTCGGCACGGTGGTCTTGTCGATCACCGCGGCGATCGGCTGCACCAGGCTGATCACCGGCTTCTTCTCGATCAGCCGGATCGCTTGGTCGATGGCGATGGCGCCCTCGCCGACCGGGTACTGGGTGGCGAAGGCGAGGATGTCGCCGCGGGTCAGCGCGTCGAGCATCGCCTGGTTCTCATAGGAGGAGATCACCTTGATGTCCGAGCGGCCGGCCTCGGCGACGGCGCCGATGGCGGCCTCGGCGGTGGGGGCGCTGCCCCAGATCACGTTCATCGACGGATAGGCCTGCAGCGCGTCCTGGATCAGCTGCAGCTGCACCGCGACGCCGGAATCGCCGAACTTCTCGCCGAGGATCTTGGCCTTCGGGTTCTTCGACACCGCCTTCTTGAAGCCGTCATTGAAGGCTTCCGCCCAGCCCGAGCCCGCCGGGCCGGGGAAGGTGACGATGTTGAGGTCCTCGTCGGGCTTGGACTGCGCGAGCAGGCCGTCGCCGGTGACCTCGCCCATGGCGAAGAAATCGACATAGTTGGCGGCCGGCAGCGCGTTGGGCGGCAGCGGATTGGTGACGCCGACCACCGGGATGCCCTTGGCCTTGGCCTCCTCGAACTTCTTCATCAGGCCGGCGCCGGAGATCGCGCCGACGATGATGGCGTCGGCCTTCGCCGCCATGCAGTCGTCGAACTGGGAGAGCTGCTTGGGCAGGTTCTCGTAGCCGCCGGCCTCGTAGAGGGTCATGTTGACGTTGGAGGTCTCGGCCTGCTTGACCACGCCATAGGCGACCGCGACCCAGAAGCTGTCCTTCATGTGCGGGAACAGCACGCAGATATTGTAGGGCTTCTCGGCCTTGGCGAGCGGGGTGTATTCCGCCGGCACCGGCTTGCCCGAGGAGCTGTCATAGATCTTCATCGGGAACCACTTCGTCTCCGCCGCGGCGGGCGACAGCGAGGCGGCGGCGAAAGCGAGGAGGGCGGCGCCGGCGAGGGCGCGGCGCTTCACGCGGGAGAGGGCGGTGGTCGGCATGTCTCTTCTTCCTCTGGTTGGTTTTTGGCGGGAGGAGACCGGCGGGATGACCCGTCGCCTCCTCTCCGAACGCACTGCGTCGCGCCGCCGGAGCGGCAAAGAATGTCGCGGCGAAAAGGTTGCGGCGACGAAGGCTCAGGCCCAGCCGGCGATCGAGCGGCGCTCGAACACCTCGCGGAACTGGCGGGTGGATTCCGGCAGCAATTCGCCGGTGCCCCAGTCGAGGATCACCGCGTGCTGGCGGATGGCGTCGAGGGCGTCGATCTCGCCGGCCTGGTAGCGCGCAGCGACCAGCGCCGGGTCGAGGCGGGCCTCGGTGACGCGGCGGGCACGGATGACCTCGCGCAGGGCTGCCGTGGCGGCGAGGTCGATGCGGTACTCGCACAGCTCGGCGTCGATGGTCTCGACGACCACGCCATAGTCCTTGGCGGCGCGCTCGACCGAGACGTAGTCGTCCTTCACGTCCTCCAGCACGAGGGCAGGGTCGCGCTCCAGCGGGTCGCCGAAGCCGCCGCCGCCGGCGGTGGGACGCGAGAACACGTCGCCCTCGCTGATCGGCACGTCGGAGAAGATCGAGCCGAGCCGCTCCTCCTCATCGGCGCCGGCGCGCTTGAGGGTGAGGCCGTGCGGCATGGAGGGCAGGCCGCCCTCGATGCCCCACACCACCGCGCGCTCGCGGTCGCAGATATAGGAGATGACCGTCTTCTCGGCCTCCAGCATCACCGAGGTCTTCACCACGCCGGCGCCGCCGCGCCAGCGGCCGGGACCGGGTGAGTCACGCAGGATCTCGCATTCGGTGGTGAGGATCGGGTTGGCGCGCTCCTGGCCCTCGACCGGCTGCGCCATCATGCCGGTGCCGAAGCAGGCGGTGGTGACGTTGGCGCCATCCTTGCCGTTGCGCCCGCCCCAGCCGCCGGGCAGCCAGTCGTAGAACATGAAGATCGGCTTGTCCGGGGTGCGGGCGTCGCGCCCGCCGGTGAGCAGATATTCGAGGTTGAAGGCGCAGGCGAGCGCCCGCTCCGGCATCAGCTTCGACCACATCTCGTAGATGGCGTTCATGATCTTCTCGAACGGCATCAGGAAGCCGGTCACCGCGACCGGCCACTGGGCGTCGACGATCGAGCCGGCCGGCTTGATGATCTCGAAGCAGCGGTAGAAGCCGGAATTGAGCGGCAAATCGGGGAAGAAGGTCTTCATGCCCGCCGCCACCGCCGAGAAGGTGGTGCCGAAGGCGGAATTGTAGATCGAGCCGATCACCGGGTGCGAGCCGGTGAAATCGTAGATCGCCTTGTCGCCCTTGATGGTGAGCTTGATGCGAATGGGGATCATGCCCTCGCCGCCGGCCGGGTCGCGGTCGATGAAGTCCACCGTCTCCCATTCGCCATCCGGCAGCGCGGCGATGCGCTGGCGTACCGAGCGCTCGACATAGTCCTGCACGGCGGACAGGCCGGTCTTCACCGTCTCGCGGCCATATTTGCCGACCAGCCGGTGGATCTCGCGCTCGCAGACGGCGGTGGCCTGCGCCTGCGCCTGGATGTCGCCGATGATCGAGGCGGGGTCGCGGGTGTTGGAGGCGATGAGGTGGGCGACGTCCTTGCAGAAGCGGCCCTTGTCGAACAGCCGCACCGGGGTGATGCGCAGGCCTTCCTTGAACATCTCCTTCGCCGAGACGTCGAACGAGCCCGGCACCGAGCCGCCGACATCCGACCAGTGGCCGTTGGACTGCGCGAAGGCGATGATCTTGCCCTCGGCGAACACCGGACGGATCAGTCGGACGTCGGAGAAATGCGTGCCGCCGGCATAGGGGTCGTTGATGGCGTAGACGTCGCCTTCATGCATGTCGCCCTCGAAGTGGCGCATCACTTCCTTGCAGGTGAAGTGCAGCGTGCCGACATGCACGGCGATGTCGGCATTGCCCTGGGCGGCGCATTCGCCGTCGGCGTCGTGCAGCGCGCTGGAGAAGTCGTGATTGTAGATCACGAAGGAATAGCAGGTCCGCAGGATCTGCTCGCCCATCTGGTCGACGCTGGTGATGAAGGAGTTCTTGAGGACCTCGAAGGTCACGGGGTCGAGCTCGGTCATCGGTCTCAGCCCTTCACGCGGATGATGATGTTGAGGAACTTGTCGACCTCGGCGCGGGCGCCGGGCGGCACGACGGTGGTGGAATCTAGCTGCTCGACGATCGCCGGGCCTTCGAAGACGAAGCCGCAGGGCAGGCTGTCGCGGGCATAGACGGGGGTATCGAGGCCCTCGCCGTCGAACCAGACGCGGCGGTGCGAGACCGGGTCCGGGGCGACGCCGGTCGGCGCGTGCACGGCGAATTCGGCCTTGGGCACCAGACCGATGGCCTTCAGGTTGAGGCGGAAGAAGCTGACCGGCGCGTCGTCGCGGCGGAAATTATATTCGCGCAGGTGCTCGGCGTGGAAGTGCTCGACCAGATCGGCGATCTTGCCGATCGGGCGCGGCGCGTTCACCGCCAGCGAGCGCCACTGGCCGCGATACATCATGTCGATGGAGCGCTGCAGCGCGATGTCGGCCTCCGCGACGCCCTCATGGGTGAGGCGGGCCAGCGCCTCCTTCTCCAGTTCGGCGAACAGCGCCTCGATCTCGGCCGGGTCGGCCTCGTCGGCACCGACCATGCAGCTCTGCGAGAAATCGTGCTGCATGTCGACCAAAAGGCAGCCGAGCGCCGAGGTGACGCCGGGATTGGGCGGTATGATCACCACCGGGATCGCCAGTTCGCGGGCGACGTCCACCCCGTGCAGCGCCCCGGCGCCGCCGAAGGCGACGAGGGCGAAGTCGCGCGGATCATAGCCGCGCGAGATGGAAATCAGCCGCACCGCGTCCGACATGTTGGCGTTGGCGACCTTGAGGATGGCGTCCGCCGCCTCGTGCAGGCCGAGGCCGAAGGGCTTGGCCACGCCTTCCTCCACCGCCTCGCGGGCGAGGTCGGGATCCAGCATCACCTTGCCGCCGGCCAGCGAGGTGCCCAGCCGGCCAAGGGTGACGTTGGCGTCGGTATTGGTCGGCTGGGTATTGCCGTTGCCGTAGCAGGCCGGGCCGGGATAGGCGCCGGCCGATTGCGGGCCGTTGCGCAGGCCGCCGGCCGGATCGGTCCAGGCGAGCGAGCCGCCGCCGGCGCCGATGGTCAACACCTCGATGGAGGAGAAGCGGATCGGGTAGCCGAACTCGATGTACCAGTCCTTGGTGACGCGCGACTGCCCCTCATAGGCGAGCGACACGTCGGTGGAGGTGCCGCCCATGTCGAGGCCGATGGAATTGGGGAAGCCGCACAGCGAGGCGATGGTGCGGCTGGCGATGGCGCCCGCGGCGATGCCCGAGCCGGCGAGGCGGGCGGCGAAGTCCTTGACACTCGCCGGGGTCATCACCCCGCCGCCGGTGTGCAGCAAGAGGAGGTCGCGGGTGTAGCCGCCTTCCGCCAGCCGGTCGCCGAGCCGCGTGGTGTAGTCGACCACCACCGGGCTCACCACCGCATTGGCCACCGTGGTGGAGAAACGCTCGTGCTCGAAGATCTCCGGCAGCACCTGCGAGGAGATCGACACTGGGATGTCCGGCATCGCCTCCTTGAGAATCTCGCGCATGCGCCGCTCGTTGGCGCCGTTGAGATAGGCGTTCATGAAGCAGACGGCGATGGCGGCGACGCCGCGCTTCTTGAGGATGCGGGCCACCTCGCGGGCGGCGTCCTCGTCCAGCGTCTCGACGACGCGGCCGGTGGAATCGATGCGCTCGGGCACGGTGAGCCGGTCGCGGCGCGGCACATAGGGCGGCACCACGTCCTTGTAGACGTCCCACAGATCTTCCTTGTTGGCGCGGCGGATCTCGATCACGTCGCGGAAGCCCTTGGTGGAGACCACGGCGGTGCGCGGCAGCCGGCGGGTGATCAGCGCGTTGGTCGCCACCGTGGTGCCGTGGGAGAACAGCGCCACCTTGGAGAGGTCGATGCCGGCCTTCTCGACGCCGCTGAGGATCCCGTCGATGGGGTCGCGGGTGGAGGAGGTCTTCTCGATCCGGATGAGGCCGCTGGCCTCGTCCATGATGCAGATGTCGGTGAAAGTGCCGCCCACATCGACGGCCACGCGGAGATTCTGCACGGCTGCGCTTCCTTGTCCCAGGTCCGCTCCGCCCGCCCCGGCCGCGCATGCGCACGGGTCGGCCGGAAGGGATCCGGCCGCCGGCGTCAGGGCGGCGGGGAGGCGATGTCGGAGGTGTCGGCAAGGATTAAACGTCGTTTCGCGGCGACGCTCTTGACGCTCCGCGCAGCAAGCTTTGCGTCTGAGAGCGATAATGGCCCGATTTGTGGGCTCGATCGTGCGCTGCCTGCAAAATGGTCAGTAGCGCTGCCCGGCCACGGCGGGTGCGGCATGGGGCGTGGCAGACGGCGTGGATCGGGCAAAGAAAATCCCGCCCCGGAAGCCGGGGCGGGATCGATGGTTCTTGCCGTGGAGAGGCGATCGATCAGGCGTCCGGCATGCCGGCGTTCACCCAGTCGGTGATCTCGTCCAGCGTCACCTTGAAGCGGCGCAGCATCTCGTCGATCTGCTCCTCGGTGATGATCATCGGCGGGCAGAAGGCGATGGAATCGCCGATGGCGCGGATGATCAGACCGTGATCGTGGGCGCGGTCGAACAGCTTGAGGCCGACCTTGCCGACCGGGTCGAAGCGGGCCTTGGTCTCCTTGTCCGCCACCAGCTCGACGGCGGCGATCAGGCCCATGCCGCGCACTTCGCCCACCAGCGGGTGATCGGCGAAGCGGGCGAGGCCGGCGCGCATGTACTCGCCCATGGCGGCGGCGCGGGCGACGAGGCCGCGCTCCTCGATGATGGCGAGGTTCTCCAGCGCCACCGCAGTGGCGACCGGGTGGGCGCCGGTGGTGTAGCCGTGGCCGAAGGTGCCGAGCTTCTCCGACTGGTCGGCGATCGCCTGGTAGATCTCGTCCTTGATCAGCACGGCGGCGAGCGGCTGGTAGGAGGAGGTGATCTGCTTCGAGCAGACCAGGATGTCCGGCTGGATGCCGAGCGTCTCCGAGCCGAACATGGTGCCGAGCCGGCCGAAGCCGTTGATCACCTCGTCGGCGATGACCAGCACGTCATACTTCCGGCAGATCTCCTGCACCTTCTGCCAGTAGCCCTTCGGCGGCACGATGACGCCGCCGGCGCCCATCAGCGGCTCGCCGATGAAGGCGGCGACCGTCTCCGGCCCCTCGGCCAGGATCAGGTCCTCGAGCTCCTTGCCGAGGCGCTCGACGAAATCCGCCTCGGTCTCGCCCGGCAGGGCGTTGCGATAGTAGTGCGGGCGCGAGACGTGGCGGGCGAAGGACAGCGGCAGGTCGAAGCCCTTCTGGTTGCCGGCGAGGCCGGTGAGGCTGCCCGCCGCGATGGTGATCCCGTGATAGGCGCCTTCGCGGGAGATGAACTTCTTCTTCTCGGTGCGGCCGAGCGCGTTGTTGTAGTACCAGACGAACTTGATGACGCTGTCGTTGGCCTCGGCGCCGGAATTGGTGAAGAAGACGTGGGTGAGCCCGGCCGGGGCCAGCTCGACCAGCTTGGCGGCGAGCAGCGCCGACGGCGCGTGCGCCTTCTGCGAGAACACATGGTAGTAGGGCAGCTTGGACAGCTGCTTGGTCGCCGCCTCGACGAGGCGCGGCTCGCCGAAGCCGACGCCGACGCTCCACAGCCCGGCCATCGCCTCGATATATTCGCGGCCCTCGTCGTCATAGACATAGATGCCGTCGCCGCGGTCGATAACGATCGGGCCCTGGCGCTCGTGGCGGCGCAGATTGGTGACGGGATGGAGGTGGTGGGCCACATCCAGGCTGTGGAGCGAATTGGCGGACATGCGGGGAAACCTTGAGGCGGGGAACCTGTAGCGGGGAGAACCCCCCGCGATCAGCTCGCGGGGGAACGGGAGACGGAGCGCGTCTCGCTCGGCGTGCAGCCGAAGCGGGCGCGGTAGTTGCGGCTGAACTGGGCCTGGTCGCCGAAGCCCCATTCATAGGCGATCTCGGAGATCGACTTGCGGCAAAGAGGATCGCGCAACATTGCCTCGCAGGCGAGCAACCTCTGGTTGCGTATGTAGGCGCAAACCGTAATACCTTCGGCTTCGAACAGCTGGTGCAGGTAGCGCACCGAAATGCCGCACCCCTCCGCCACCGCCTGCGGCGCCAGCCGGACATCGCCGAGCCGGGCGCGGATGAAGTGCTCGCAGCGGTGCAGATGCGCGTTGCGCACGCTGGAGGAATGGCCGGCCAGCACCCGCTCGTCGGCCTCGATCGCCATGGCGAGCAGGTCGACCAGCTGCTTGCCCATCAGGGCGCGCGCCGGCTCGTCCATCTCGTCGATGCGCGCGCCGGTGAGCCTGAGCATGTCGACGAACAGCGCGCCCACCGCGCGGGTGGCGTCGAATTGCAGCGTGGCGAGCCGCTCCGGCCGGGCGATATGGGCGCGCAGCACCGCGCTCGGCACCTTCATAACCCACAGCGCGGCGGGATCGCGGTGGCTGAACTCATAGGGCAGGTGGCTGCGCTCGATGAGGAAGGAGCCGGGGCGGCAGTGCACCTGCCGGCCATCCTGCTCGAAGCGGATCTCGGCGAGCTCGGGCACGGTGATGAGGTAGCATTCCTCGCGCTCAGCGACGAGATGACGCTGGTGGCGGCGGTACAGCAGTCCGTCCGACACGTTGCGCGATACCGCCACCGGGCCGAGCGACCACGCGCCGAGGCTGCCATTGAACTCGGTGCCGGCGCCGAAGCGCAGGTCGAGCGGGAAATAGGTCTTCGAGACGGCGTCCTGCCAGAACTGGCGCCGCTGGGCGGGCGCCGCCTGATCGGTCGAGTAGCTGGCACGCATGTCATGCTCCTCCGATCCAAGGAAGGGGCGGCCGCAGGGCGCCCCCGGAGCCGGTGCCGCCGCTGGATCGCGGCGCGCCGGGGCAGTTCGATCGGCACGTCAGATGACGGTCTTCAAACGACAGTCTTCGATGGGCACGTCTGCGATGGGGACGTCTGTAATGGCAACGTCCCGGGGGACGCATCCCCCATGATGGCACGTCGCGGGGCGAAGGCGAGGGCGCGTTCAGGCGTGCCAGGGCTGCACCGCTTCCTTCACGGCCCGGGCCAGCTCGACGGCGTTGGGGGTGTCGGAGTGGATGCAGATGGTCTCCGCCTTGAGGTCGAAGTCGCGGCCGTCAATGGTGGTGGCCTTGCCTTCGGTCAGCATGCGCACGGCGCGGCGCGCCGCCTCGACCGGGTCGCGGGCCGGGTGCTCGCGGGTGATGATCAGCGCGCCGGACGGGTCGTAGTCGAGGTCGGCGTAATATTCCGACACGAAGGTCAGGCCGCGGGCGCGATAGACCTCCTCGTGCAGCGTGCCGGCCATGCCGATCACCGGCAGGTCGTAGACCGAGGCGGCGTCGGCGATGGCCTGCGCCACCTCCTCGCGCCGCATCGCCGCGCCATAGAGGGCGCCGTGCGGCTTCAGATGGTTGAGCTTCAGCCCGGCGGCGTCGAGGAAGCCCTTCAGCGCGCCGATCTGGTAGAGCACGCAGGCAGCGAGCTCCTCGCGGCCCATCGCCATGTCGCGGCGCCCGAAGCCCTGCAGGTCCGGGAAGGACGGGTGGGCGCCGACCGCCACCCCCTGCGCGGCGGCGAGGCGCACCGTCTCGCGCATCACCACCGGATCGGCGGCGTGGAAGCCGCAGGCGACGTTGCCGATGTCGATATGCGGCATGATGCCGGCATCGTCGCCGCAGCGATACAGGCCGAAAGCCTCGCCCATGTCGCAATTGATGACGACGCCCATTGCCACGCTCCTTGATGCCCGTTCGAGGTCCATTCGATGGGTGCGAAGCGTGGCGAAGCCGGGCGGCCAGCGTCAAATCGTATTAAACGGAAGCCGATATCTCAATTTTCGATGTCTCCGGCGATGTCCGGCGCCATCTCGCCGGGCAGGTCGCCGGTCGCACCCCCGGCCATGTTTCCCGCCACGCCGCGCGGATCCGAGGAGGGCGCGGCGCGGCCGGCGCTGTCGCCCGCCACCGCGAAGCGCAGGAAGTCGCAGAAGGCCTGCGTCGCCGGGGTGAGCACGGCGTCGCGCCGCCAGGCGAGGCCGACATCCATGCTCGGCACCTCGTCGGCGACGTCGCGCAACTCGATGCGCTGGCCTTCCAGCGACCAGGGCCGGTAGACGAGATCGGACAGCACGGTGACGCCCATGCCGCCGCCGACCATGGAGCGCACCGCCTCCACCGAGGAGGTGCGGAAGATGGCGTTGGGCTCCAGCCCCTGCGCCGTCCAGTAGCGCAGCGCGGTGTGCTTGGCCTCGTCGACGGTGAGCATGACATAGGGGTAGCGGGCGATGTCGGCGAGCCGCACCCGCTCCGGCCGGGTCAGCGGATGCGACGGGGCGAGCCACAGCCGGCGCGCCGAGCGCAGCAGCAGCTGGCTGGCGAGATGCTCGTCGTCCTTCAGGTTCGACACCAGCAGCACCGCGACATCGAGCGCGCCGTCGACCAGCGCCTGCTCGACCACCGAGCGCGGCGCCTCGAACAGCTCGATGGTGATGCCGGGAAAGCTCGACTGGAAGCGGATGTGGTGGCGCGGCAGGAAATAGCCCGACACGGTGTAGGTGACGCCGACCCGCACCGTGCCGGCGATCGGCACGGTGGAATGGCGGGCGTCGCGCACCGCCTCCGCCACCTGGGTGAGGATCTGCCGGCCCTGCAGCAGGAAGCGGCTGCCCTCCAGCGTGACGCTTACCCCGGTGGGGGTGCGGTCGAGCAGCCGCGAGCCGAGCATCGCCTCCAGCTGCTGGATGGCGGCGGTGACCGCCGATTGCGAGACGTTGAGCTCCACCGCCGCCTGGCTGATCCGCCCGGTCTCGGCGGCGGCGACGAAATAGCGGATCTGCTTCAGAGAAATCGACATCAGTCCCTCGGAATGAGGCCGTTCCGGCCCTTTTCCGCCATGCTATCTGATTTTCTGATGTCCCGAATTCCTTATTGCTACTTCTCGGCCGGAACGTCTTTTGCAACTCTCCCCGCAGCTTTGGCCCACAGCTTCGATGGACGACACGCGATGGCGAAGACGATACAGGCACCGCTTCCGGGCACCTTCTACCGGGCTTCCGCGCCCGGCGAGCCGGTCTTCAAGTCGGAAGGCGACGCGGTGGCGGTGGGCGACACCATCGGCCTGATCGAGGTGATGAAGTCGTTCACCCCGGTGGTCGCCGAGGAAGCCGGCACGCTCGTCGCCTTCCATGTGGAGAACGAGGACGCCGTGATGGCCGGCCAGCCGCTCTACGACCTCGACGCCTGATCATGGGCGTGACGTCGATCTTCATCGCCAACCGCGGCGAGATCGCGGTGCGGGTGATCCGCGCCGCCCGCGAGCTGGGGCTGCGCACCGTGCAGGCGGTGAGCGCCGCCGATGGCGACATGCTGGCCGCCAGGCTCGCCGACGCTGTCGCCCCCGTTGGCCCGGCCCATGCCACCAAGTCCTATCTCAACAAGGAGGCGGTGGTGCGCGCGGCGCTGGAGGCCGGTTGCGACGCCGTGCATCCCGGCTACGGCTTCCTGTCGGAGAATGCCGAGTTCGCTGACATGGTGGAGAAGGCCGGCCTGGTCTTCATCGGGCCGAAGCCGGAGACCATCCGCCAGATGGGCGACAAGGCCCGCGCCCGCCAGGAGGCGCAGGCGGCGGGCGTGCCGACCGTGCCCGGCACCGAGGGCGTGGTTGCCGACCTCGACACCGCCAGGGTCGAGGCGGCGCGCATCGGCTATCCCGTGATGATCAAGGCATCCGCCGGCGGCGGCGGGCGCGGCATCCGCGTCGCCCGCGACGAGGCGGAACTCTCGACGCTGTTCCCGCAGGCGAGCGGGGAGGCGCGTGCCGCCTTCGGTGATGGTGGACTCTATCTCGAGCGCTTCATCGGCCGCGCCCGCCACATCGAGGTGCAGGTGCTCGGCGACGGGGAGCGGGCGGTGCACCTGTTCGAGCGCGAATGCTCGCTGCAGCGCCGCCGCCAGAAGGTGTGGGAGGAGGCGCCCGCCGCCTGCCTGACGAATGAGCAGCGCCTCGCCTTGTGTGCGTCCGCCGTGCGGCTCGCCGAGCGGGTCGCCTATCGTGGCGCCGGCACGCTGGAATATCTGTTCGACGACGTTACCGGCGAGTTCTTCTTCATCGAGATGAACACCCGCATCCAGGTGGAGCACCCGGTGACCGAAATGGTGACCGGGGTCGACCTGGTGCGGGCGATGATCAAGATCGCCATGGGCGAAAAACTGGCGCTGCGGCAGGAGGACATCGTGCTGCGCGGCCATGCGGTGGAGGCGCGCATCTGCGCCGAGGACCCGACCGCCGATTTCCGCCCGTCCCCCGGCACGGTGGCCGGGCTCGCTTTGCCGGGCGGCTTCGGGGTGCGCTTCGACACGCTGCTCTATGCCGGCTACACCGTGCCGCCCTTCTACGATTCGCTGCTCGGCAAGCTGATCGCCCATGACGACAGTCGCGCCGCCGCGATCGTCCGGCTCGACCGCGCGCTGGGCGAGCTCCGCGTCGAGGGGCTGCCGACCACCGCGCCGCTGCACCGCGCGCTCGCCGCCGACCCGGCGGTGTTGGCCGGCGCCGTGCATACGCGCTGGCTGGAGGAGTGGCTGGCCGCCGCGCCTCTCGCTGCTCCCGCTTCGCCCGTTCCCGCCACAACAGCCTGAGGACCGCCCGGAATGCAGACGCGCTATTCATTCGGCGGCGACGAGCACATCTTCGTCGAGGTCGACGAGGAAATGTCGCTGGAGGCCTTCTTCAAGAGCCTGTCCATGACCACGGCGGTGCGCGAGGCGGATATCGCCGGCGTCACCGAGATCTGCCCGGCCAACGCCTCGTTCCAGATCAAGTTCGACCCGGACGTGATCGCGCCGCAGGTGCTGATGGACCGGCTGAAGGGCTTCGAGGCGGCGGCGGAAAGCGCCGAGAAGACCATCGAGACCCGGATCATCGAGATCCCCGTGCTCTATGACGACCCGTGGACCCGCGAGACGCTGATGCGCTTCCGCGAGCGCCACCAGGACCCGGACGCCACCGACCTCGAATATGCGGCGCGGGTGAACAACTACCCGGACGTCGCCAGCTTCATCGCCGCGCATGCCGCCTCGCCCTGGTTCGTCTCCATGGTCGGTTTCGTCGCCGGCCTGCCCTTCACCTACCAGCTGGTGGAGCGCGAGAAGCAGATCGAGGTGCCGAAATATCTGCGCCCGCGCACCGACACGCCGCGCCTCACCATCGGCCATGGCGGCTGCTTCGGCTGCATCTACTCGGTGCGCGGCGCCGGCGGCTACCAGATGTTCGGCGTCACCCCGATGCCGATCTACGACCCGGCGGGAAAGATCAGCTATCTCAAGGAGCTGATGATCTTCCGCCCCGGCGACATCCTGAAGTTCCGCCCGATCGAGCGCGAGGAATACGACGCCACCGTCGCGGCGATCGAGGACGGGACCTTCGTGCCGAAGATCGTGCCGGTGACGTTCTCGCTCGACGCCTTCACCGCCGATCCCGCCGGCACCAACGCCAAGCTGCTGGAGGCCCTCAATGGCTGAGCGCTCCTTCGAGGTCGTCAAGCCCGGCCTCGCCACCACCGTGCAGGACCTTGGCCGTCCCGGCTACTACCATCTCGGCCTGCCGCTCTCCGGCGCCATGGACCGCTTCGCGCTGATCGCCGCCAACCGGCTGGTCGGCAATGCGGACGGCGCCGCCGGGCTGGAGGCGGTGTTCCTCGGCCCGGAACTGCGCTTTTCCGCCGACGCGCTGGTGGCGATCACCGGCGCCGAGCTGCCGCCCAAGCTCGACGGCGTCGAGCAGCCGCTGTGGACCGCCTTCGCGGTGAAGGCGGGGCAGGTGCTGTCCTTCGCCTTCCTGAAGGGCGGCGCGCGCGCCTATATCGCCATTGCCGGCGGCATCGACGTGCCGGAGGTGCTGGGCTCGCGCTCCACCTACGCGCTCGGCGCGCTGGGCGGCTTCGAGGGTCGGGCGCTGAAGGCCGGCGACGTGGTGCCGCTCGGCGCCCCGACCGGCCCTGGCCGCGAGGGCACGAGCCTGCCGAAGGAAGGCCGCCGCCCGGTGCAGGAGAGCGGGGTGGAGATCCGCGTGGTGCCGGGCCTCTACTGGCACCGCATCACGGAAGGTGCGCAGGCCGGCTTCTTCGAGGATACCTGGAAGGTGGCGCCGGAGGCCGACCGCATCGGCTATCGCTTCCGCGGCGGCAAGAAGCTCGACTTCGTGCCGCGCCAGCAGCCCTTCGGCGCCGGCTCCGACCCCTCCAACATCGTCGACAGCTGCTATCCCTATGGCTCGATCCAGGTGCCGGGCGGCACCGAGCCGATCGTGCTGCACCGCGACGCGGTGTCGGGCGGCGGCTATTTCATGATCGGCACGGTGATCTCCGCCGACATGGACCTGATCGGCCAGTTGCAGCCGCACCAGCCGGTGCGCTTCCAGTCGGTCACGCTGGAGGAGGCGCTCGCCGCCCGCGCGGTGGAGAAGGCGCGCCTCGCCCGGCTCGCCGAGCTGATCTGACGCCGGCGGGCGCGCGCTCGCCATTCTCACATCGTGCGAGAGGGCGGCCCCAGGGCCGCCCTTTTGCTTTTGCCGGCCGGTCGCAACCGAGGGCCGCGCCGCCTGTCGCGCTGGAGGACCGGCTGCGCAAAGACCCCGACTTCCAGCGCCGGGCGTCGTCATGCTATCGCAGCGCGCTGGTTCCGCTCGCGCGTTCCCCTGCCGCCGGGGCGCGTGGCGGCGGGACTAGCCGATGGTCGGTTGTGGGCAAGGGCGCCGCAACCTCGACAAATACGTCTATACAAATAAAATGGCGGCGCTCAGGGAGGTGGCAGCATGGCGCGCGCGGACAAGTTGAAGCTCGGGACCTTCGTCTACACCTTCGGCTACAACCCGGCCGGCTGGCTGCATCCCGGCAGCGACGTCAACGGCGCCAACGATTTCCGCCATCTGCACAAGGTGGCCGAGATCTCGGAAGCCGCGAAGTTCGACTTCATGTTCCTGGCGGATTCGCCGGCCGCCGCCATCGGCGACCCGGAGGCGCTGTGCCGCCTGCCGACCAAGATGAACCGCTTCGAGCCGCTCTCCCTGCTCTCGGCGCTGGCGGTCTCGACCTCGAAGCTCGGCCTCGTCGCCACCGCCTCGACCTCCTATTACGAGCCGTTCAACCTCGCCCGCATCTTCGCCTCCATCGACCATCTGTCGGGCGGGCGGGCCTGCTGGAACGTCGTCACCTCCGACCATGACGAGACCGGCTACAATTTCAACCGCGAGGGGCTCGACCCGCACGCGCTGCGCTACGAGCGCGGCAAGGAGTTCGTCGACGTGGTGTTCGGGCTGTGGGACAGCTACGAGGCCGACGCGCTCAAGCTCGACCGCGAGACCGGCGTCTATTACGACAAGGACAAGCTCCACACGCTCAACCACAAGGGCAAGCACTTCCAGGTGCGCGGCCCGCTGAACATCGCCGCCTCGCCGCAGGGCCGGCCGGTGATCGCCCAGGCCGGCGGCTCGGAGGCCGGCATCGAGCTGGCGGCGGAGACGGCGGAAGTGGTGTTCTCGCTGGCCTCCAACCTCAAGCGCAGCCAGGATTTCTACGCGACGCTGAAGGACCGCATGGGCGCCTTCGGCCGCCATCCCGACGAGCTGAAGGTGATGCCGGGCGTGGTGATCAATGTCGGGCGCACCGAGGCGGAAGCGCGCGAGAAGGTGGAGTATCTCGCCGACAAGCTGCACCCGGATGTCGGCCGGGCGATGCTGGCCGAATTCCTCGAGGCCGATCTCTCCGGCGTGCCGCTCGACGCGCCGTTCCCGAAGGACCGGCTGCCGGCGGCGCCAAAGGGTTCGAAGGCGCTGTTCGACGAACTGACCGACTTCGTGATGAAGGGCCACACGGTGGGCGAGCTGATCCGCCGGTTCAGCGAGAAGCACACCGGCAACGGCATCACCGGCACGCCGGCGGTGGTGGCCGACTTCATGGAGGAGTGGTTCCAGGGCCGCGCCGCCGACGGCTTCATCGTGATGTGCCCGACGCTGCCCGCCGCGCTGGAGGACTTCACCGAGCTGGTGGTGCCCGAGCTGCGCCGGCGCGGGCTGTTCCGCGACGAGTATGAGGGCGCCACGCTGCGCGCCAATCTCGGCCTGCCGGTGCCTGAGAACCGCTATGCGCGGGCCCGGCGCCAGCGCGGCGGCCCGGTGCCCGCGTGACGCGCGTGGCGGATACAAGGTTGGTCGATACAAGGTTGGCGGGCATCTTGCTACGCTGCGTCAGCTGGGGTGGCTGGTGCCGCCCGCTGCCCGCCCGTTCCTGTCCGAGAAACTGAATGTTCGATGTCAACCTGATCATCAAATCGCTGCCGATGCTGTTGCAGGCCTCGGTGTGGACGGTGATCTATTCGCTGAGCTCGGTGGCGATCGGCTTCTGCATCGGCACGCTGGTCTGCGCGGCCGGGCTGTCGTCCTCGCGGCTGGGGCGCGGCTTTTCCGCCTTCTATGTCAGCTTCTTCCGCGGCGTGCCGCTGCTGGTGCAGTTGCTGATCTCCTATTACTGCCTGCCGCTGATCGGGGTGAACGTGCCCTCCTCGGTGGCGGCGGTAGGCACGCTCGCTCTGTGCACCGGCGCCTATCTCGCCGAGATCCTGCGCGGCGGCTTCCTCGGCATCCCGCCCGGGCTGATCGAGGCGGCGCGCATGGTGGGCTTAGGCCGGGCGCGGATCCTCACCCGCATCGAGGTGCCGCTGGCGGTGCGCCTGACGCTGCCCTCGCTGGTCAACGAGACCACGATGATGGTGAAGGCCTCCTCGCTGATCTCGGTGGTCGGCGTGCTCGAGCTGACGCGGCTGGCGCAGAACATCGCCACCTCCACCTTCCAGCCGCTGGAGATCTACCTGACCGCCGGGGCGATCTATTTCGTCATCAACGGCGCCATCTCGCTTATCGGCAGATTCGCCGAGAGCCGCTTCCGGCTGGAGACGGCGCGATGAGCTTCAATCCTGCCATCCTCACCGACAATTGGCGCGAGATCCTCGACGGGATGGCGCTGACCATCCTGATCTGGGTCGCCGGCACCGCCATCGGCCTCGTCATCGGCCTCGCGGTGGCGGTGCTGCAGCTGTTCACCAATCGCTGGCTGGCGGCGCCGCTGACGCTCTATGTCGCGGTGATGCGCGGCACGCCGTTCCTGATCCAGCTATTCGTGATCTATTATGGCGGGCCGTTCTTCGGCCTCGACCTGACGCCGCTCACCGCCGGCATCGCCGGGCTGGCGCTCTATGGCGGCGCCTATTTCTCCGAGATCTTCCGCGCCGGCTTCCTCTCGGTGCCGCCCGGCCAGATCGAGGCGGCGCGGATGATGGGCATCGGCCGGCTCGACATCGTCCGCCACGTGCAGCTGCCGCAGATGCTGGTGATCATCCTGCCGGCGCTCGCCAACATGACGGTGCTGCTGTCGAAGGAGACGGCGGTCTTGTCGGTGATCACGGTGAACGAGCTCACCTCGGTGGTGCAGTCGATCGGCTCCACCACCTTCGCCTTCGCCGAGACGCTGCTGTTCCTGGCGCTGGTGTATTGGGCCTTCCTCGAAATCGTCACGGCGGCGGCGCGGCGGCTGGAGAAGCGGGTCGGCCGCTTCATGCTGCGCACCCCGAGCTGAAAGGGCGGACATGACCGCAACTCCCGACACCGGTTCCCGTCCGATCATCGACGTGCGCGGCGTGTGGAAGCGCTTCGGCACCGCCGAGGTGCTGAAGGGCATCGACCTCGCCATCCGCAAATCCGAGGTGACCTGCATCATCGGGCCGTCCGGCTCCGGCAAGTCGACTCTGCTGCGCTGCATCGCCTTCCTGGAGGAGTACAGCGAGGGCGAGATCTATATCGAGGGCGAGCTGCTCGGCTTTTCGCTGGAGAACGGCAAGCGTCGGCGGGTGTCCGACGCCGAGGTGGCGCGGGTGCGGCGCAATGTCGGCTTCGTGTTCCAGCAGTTCAATCTGTGGCCGCACATGACGGCGCTGGAAAACGTCGCCATGCCCCTGAAGCTCGCGCGGGGGATCGCGCGGGAGGATGCGGCCAAGCGCGCCCGGCGCATGCTGGAGAAGGTGGGGCTCGGCCACCGCGCCGAGGCCTATCCCAGCCAGCTTTCCGGCGGCCAGCAGCAGCGCGTCGGCATCGCCCGCGCGCTCGCCATGGAGCCGCACATCATGCTGTTCGACGAGCCGACCTCGGCGCTCGACCCCGAGCTGGTCGGCGAGGTGCTGCAGGTGATGCGCGACCTCGCGGCCGAGGGCATGACCATGGCAGTGGTGACGCACGAGATGGGGTTCGCCGCCCAGGTGGCCGACACGGTGGTGTTCATCGACCACGGGGTGATCGCCGCCTCCGGCTCGCCGCAGCAGGTGTTCCGCAAGGACGAGAACCCGCGGTTGCGGCAGTTTCTGCAAAACTACTTCGAGCGTAACGTGTTCTGGCAGGGCGCCGAGGGCGCCGGCGCGCCGTGACGTCGCGCGGTGAAGTGGTGTCCGCACCGCATTGCGGGCCGGAAATCGTTATGTCTATACTTTATCCATAAGGAAGACCGGCGGCGCGAGGCCGTCCGCAGCTTCCAGGGGAACAGGAGAAACCGATGAAGACGCTCACCCGGCGTTCCGCCGTCACCAACGCCCTGCGTGTCGCCGCGCTCGGCGCGGTCGCCTCGCTGGCGCTCTCGGGCGCCGCTCTCGCCGACGACCTGCTCGCCAAGGTCAAGGCCAAGGGCGAGCTTACGGTCGGCACCGAACTGCAGTTCGCGCCGTTCGACTTCGTCGAGGACGGCAAGCAGAGCGGCATGAACAAGGAGATCTTCGCCGAGATCGGCAAGGAACTCGGCGTGAAGATCACCTTCCTCGACCTGCCCTGGCCGAGCGTGCTGCCGGGCCTCGAGGCCGGCAAGTTCGACATGGTCGCCGGCCCCGCGACGATCACCAAGGCGCGCATGGAGCGCTACCGCTTCACTTCGCCGATCGCCAACGCCACCGTCGCCATCCTGAAGAAGAAGGGCGACGCCTCGATCACCAAGCCGGAGGACATCGCCGGCAAGAAGGTCGGTTCCGCCAAGGCGACTGCCCAGCTGGCGCAGCTGCAGGAATTCTCCAAGACCCTGCCGACGCCGCCGACCATCCAGGAATATGTCGACTTCAGCCAGTCCTATGCCGATCTCGGCGCCGGGCGCATCGTCGCGGTGGCGAATTCGCTGCCGAACATTGCCTATCTCGCCAAGACCAAGCCGGAGGTGTTCGAAGTGGTGGAGCCGCCGTTCGGCAAGCCGGTCTATTTCGGCTTCATCGGCTCCAAGAGCGAGGACGCCAAGTCGCTGATGGACGCGGTCGACGCCGTGCTCATCAAGATGAAGCATGACGGCCGCCTGCCGGCGCTGCAGAAGAAGTGGTTCGGCACGGAGATGCCGACCCCGGACCAGGTGACGGAAGCCAGCTTCTGACCGGCGAGCTTCTGACAGGCTTGCGCCTGTCGCGATGAGATCGATCCCGGATCGGCGCCGCCGGTCCGGGATTTTTCATGCGCCTCCGGTCGGGGACGGTATGGCGCGCAGCGTCAGCGCCCAGAAGGCGAGCGCGGCGAGCGCGATGCCGGCGCCCATGAGCGAGACGCCGGGCCAGCCGGCGCAGGCGTAGACCAGCGTCGACAGCGACGAGCCGAGCGCACTGCCGATCGCATAGAACACCATATAGGCGGCGGTCAGCCGGCTCTGCGCCTCCGGCCGGACGCGGTAGATCAGCCCCTGATTGGCGACATGCGTCGCCTGCAGGCCGAAATCGATCATCACCACGCCGACCACCAGCCAGAGCAGCGAGCGGTCGAGCAGCGAGATCGGCAGCCAGGCGAGCAGCATCAGCGAGAGGGCGACGCCGGTGACGCGCTGGCCATGGCCGCGATCGGTCCAGCGTCCCGCGCGCGCGGCCCCGAGCGCCCCGGCGGCGCCGGCAAGGCCGAACAGCCCGACCTCGGTATGCGACAGCGAGAAGGGCGGGGCACTGAGCGGCAGCACCAGCGGCGCCAGCAGCGTGGTGATGTCGGCGAAGATCAGCAGGGCGAGGATGCCGCGAATGCGCAGCGCCGGTTCCTCGACGACCAGCGTGACCAGCGAACCGATCAGCCGTGGATAGGACAGGGTCGCGCGCGGTGTCGCCCGGGCGGGCAGCGCCCGCCACAGCAGCGCCGCCACCGCGAGGCCGAGCAGCGCCGCGACGAGGTAGACCGCCCGCCAGCCGGCGAGATCGGTGAGTGCGCCGGCGACGCTGCGCGCCATGAGGATGCCGAGCACGATGCCGCTCGTCACCACGCCGACGACATGGCCGCGCTCGGCGGGGCGGGCCAGCCCGGCGGCATGGGCGACCAGCGCCTGCGTCACCACCGCCATCAGCCCGACCGCCGCCATCGACGCCAGCAGCATTGCCGCCGAGCGCGAGAACGCGACGGCGAACAGGGCCAGCGCCGAGAGGAGGAACTGGCCGACGATCAGCCGGCGCCGGTCGAGGAGGTCGCCGAGCGGCACCAGCAGGATCAGGCCGAGCCCGTAGCCGAGCTGGGTCGCCGCCACGATCAGCCCGGCGGTGGCGCGGGAGAGGCCGAGATCATCAGCCATCACGTCGAGCAGCGGATGGGCGAAATAGGCGCTGGCTACCGCAAGCCCGCTGGCGAAGGCGAACAGCGCCAGCACCGGACCGCCGAGCGGCGGCGCTGCCGGAGCGGCGGCCATCGCGACGGGCGCGCCCTGCGGGCGACGATCGCCGCCGTCGGCGAGGCCGCGCAGCTCCGCCTTCGCGGCGCCGAGGGGCGCCACGTCCTGATCGATTTCCATCGTCGCCTCCCGGATTTTGGTTTCATGATGAAACTTATGGCAGGGATAGTCAATTCGGTTTAATGATGCAACCTGAATTCGCCGCCGGACGGCAAGCTGACATCGCCGCGGGGCGGCATGCGGAGGGAAACGCGTGGTCGCGCGCAAGAGCCTGAAGGGCGATCACTGTCCCAGCGCGCGGGCGCTGGACGTGATCGGCGACTGGTGGTCGCTGATGATCGTGCGCGATGCCTTTGACGGCATGACGCGGTTCAGCGAGTTCCAGAAGAGCCTCGGCATCGCCCGCAACATCCTCGCCGAGCGGCTGCGCGCGCTGGTCGAGCACGGCATCCTGGTCGCGGTACCCGCCACGCCGGGCGGCACGCGGCAGGAATACCGCCTCACCGCCATGGGTAAGGACCTGTTCCCGGTGATGGTGGCGCTGCGGCAGTTCGGCGAGCGGCATCTGTTCGCGCCGCAGGAGCCGCGCTCGCGGCTGATCGACCGCGCCGACGGCCAGCCGGTTCGGCTCGACATCACGGCGCAGGACGGACGCGCCGTTGGCCCCGACGACACGGTGATCGTCAAGGTGCCGGAAGCGGAGTGAAGGGGCGGGTGGTCCCGCCCCGCGCCTCAGCGGAAGGCCGGCTCGTCGAAGGAGCGCAGCTTGCGCGAATGGATGCTGGCGCCGGCCTGCCGGAGCTTGTCCAGCGCCGCGAGGCCGATCTTCAGATGTTCGCTCACCGCGCGCTCATAGAAGGCGTTGGCGGCGCCGGGCAGCTTGATCTCGCCATGCAGCGGCTTGTCGGAGACGCAGAGCAGCGTGCCGTAGGGCACACGCAGCCGGTAGCCCTGCGCGGCGACGGTGCCGGATTCCATGTCCACCGCGATGGCGCGCGACAGGTTGATGCGCCGGCGTTCCTTGGCCCAGCGCAGTTCCCAGTTGCGGTCGTCCTGGGTGACGACGGTGCCGGTGCGCAGCCGCCGCTTGAGCTGGTCGCCTTGCTCGCCGGTGACTTCCGCCGCCGCCTGCTGCAGCGCCACCTGCACCTCGGCCAGCGCCGGGATCGGGATGTCCGGCGGCACCAGTTCGTCGAGGATGCCGTCCTGGCGCAGATAGGCGTGGGCGAGCACGTAGTCGCCGATGATCTGGGTGAGCCGCAGCCCGCCGCAATGGCCGACCATCAGCCAGCAATGCGGCCGCAGCACCGCCAGATGGTCGGTGATGGTCTTGGCGTTGGAGGGGCCGACGCCGATATTCACCAGCGTCACCCCGCCGCCCGGCCGCACCAGGTGATAGGCCGGCATCTGGAAGCGGTGCCACGGTGCCGCCATCACCCGTTCGACGGCGGCGACGTCGAAATTCTCGGCGTCGATGCGGATGCCGCCGGGGGTGATCAGCGCCGTGGCGGTGCCGGCCTCGATCTCGGCGAGGCCGAGCCGGACGAACTGGTCGACATAGCGGTGGTAGTTGGTCAGCAGGATCCAGGGCTGGAAGGCGCGCCAGTCGGTGCCGGTGTAGTGGACGAGGCGGCGCAGCGAATAGTCGGTGCGCACCGCGTCGAACAGCGAGAGCGGGCGCGGCTCGCCCTCGACGAGGTCGAAGGTGCCGTCGGCGATCTCGTCGCCGACCAGCGACAGGAGCGGGGTGGGGAAGTGCCGCGCCAGCTCGGAGGCGGTGACCTCGCCGCGCCCGAGCTCGTCGCCGCCCTCCAGCGCGTAGGGATAGGGGATTTCCTGCCCGCTGATGCCGGTCTCGATGCGGGCGCCGAACTCCTCCACCAGCGGGGTGAGCTGGTCGAGCAGATAGGAGCGGAACTCGGCGGGCTGGGTGATCGTGGTCTGGTGCACGCCGGGAACGGCGAATTTCGCGTAGCCGCGCTGGGTCCGCGCCCGCGACATCTTCGCCGGCTCGTACATCACGCGCAGCAGCGGATAGCGGTAGCGGGCGCGCTCCTCGGCATCCGGCGCCCGGCCGGTCTCGAAGAAGCGGTGGAGGTCGTGCCGCAGCGCCTCGCGGGCGGCGCCATAAAGGGATTCCAGCCGGTCTATCGCCGCTTCGGGGGTCGCTGCCGTCTCGAAACTCATCGGATCCGCCATCTCCACTTATACGCTGCTAGCGCGATTTGCGCCGCCCGTGAAGGCGGGTGACGGCGGGCAGGGGCGAGGAGCATGTTGAGGCCTGCCGGTGGCGCAGGGCTGCCCCGCACCGTGGGGAGCCTAGACGGCGGGCGCAAAAGCAGTAAGTTCCCGCCGCCCGCGGACGGCTTGCGCCGCGGGCGCAGAGGATCGCCGTGGGGCCGGGGCCCGGCGCGCCGGTCCGGCCCGACCACCTGTCGCCGAAGGATTCGAGACCGTGCCCGATCAACTCTCCCAATCGCCGCAGCTTTCGCTGGCCAAGGACAAGATCCGGGTGCTGCTGCTCGAAGGCGTGAACGACAGCGCCGTGCAGATCCTGAAGTCGGCCGGCTATTCCAACGTCACCCGCCTGACCAAGGCGCTGGACGGCGAGGCGCTCACCGACGCCATCAAGGGCGTGCACCTGCTCGGCATCCGCTCGCGCACCCAGATCACCGCCGAGGTGCTCGCGGCGGCCGACCGGCTGATCGGCATCGGCTGCTTCAGCGTCGGCACCAATCAGGTCGATCTCGACGCCTCGCGCATCCACGGCATCCCGGTGTTCAACGCGCCGTTCTCCAACACCCGCAGCGTGGCCGAGCTGGTGATCGGCGAGATCGTCATGCTGCTGCGCCGCATCCCCGAGCGCTCGCGCGCCGCCCATGAGGGCAAGTGGGACAAGTCGGCCAATAACAGCCTGGAAGTGCGCGGCAAGACGCTCGGCATCGTCGGCTACGGCAATATCGGCACGCAGCTCTCCAACCTCGCCGAGGCGATGGGCATGAAGGTGATCTACTACGATCACACCGACAAGCTGCGCCACGGTAACACCGAGCCGGTCGGTTCCCTGCACGAGCTGCTCTCGCAGAGCGACATCGTCAGCCTGCACGTGCCGGAGACGCCGGCGACCAACGGCATGATCGGCCGCGACGAGATCGCCGCGATGAAGACCGGCGCCTATCTCATCAACAACAGCCGGGGCACCGTGGTCGACCTCGGCGCGCTGGCCGACGCGCTGCGAAGCGGCAAGCTGCGCGGCGCGGCGGTCGACGTGTTCCCGGTCGAGCCCGGCTCCAACAATGAGCGCTTCGTCTCGCCGCTGCAGGGGCTCGACAACGTCATCCTGACCCCGCATGTCGGCGGTTCGACCGAGGAAGCGCAGGAGCGCATCGGCGCCGAGGTGGCGCGCAAGCTGGTCGAGTACAGCGACACCGGCTCCACCATGGGCGCGGTGAACTTCCCGCAGGTGCAGCTGCCGGCCCGTCCGCTCGGCACCCGCTTCATCCAGGTGCAGCGCAACCTGCCGGGCATGCTCGGCCGGCTCAACGAGGTGCTGGCGCGCCACCACGTCAACATCGCCGCGCAGTATTACGAGACCAGCGCCGATGTCGGCTATGTCGTGCTCGACGCCGATGCCTCGCAGGTCGACAGCCAGGCGGTGCTCGCCGACATCCGCGAGCTCGAGGGCACCATCCGGGCGCGGCTGCTCTACGAATACAGGGTGTGAGGCGGCGCGGCGGCATCGGGACGCGCCGAAGCGGGTCGCCCGCTGAAGGCCTTTGACCGTCGAAGACCTTCGCCGTCAAAAGACTATTCACCGTCGAAGACCCCTCACCCCAGCCCTCTCCCCGACGGGGAGAGGGAGCAGGGCGCGCTTCGGCTTTCCGTCCCTGTCGTGGGTGGGGATGAGGCAAGGGAGCCGCACTTCAGCATTCCGCCCTTGTCATCGACGGGGCGGGCGGGGGAGCCACATGCCGCCGGCCCGGGGCAGCGCGGTTTGAGCCCTTACCGATCAGGTAAATCAGCTGATCGGTAAGAAAGCGCTTTCGATTCACCAGCTCTGCACCGGCTTCTTCCCTATCCCCGTCCGAACTCGGCTGTTGCCGAGTGTGGATCTGGCAGGGTCGAAGCGGGAAGCCGCCGGCTTCGACGGAGAGATGGCCCGCGAACCGGGCCGGTGAGGGGCACGCGGGCGCGGAGGCGCAGAGCCCCCTTGCCGTCGATCCACCCATCATTGGATATCAACCGTCGGATTCGCGAGCGCGACACCCGGCGGTTGATATCCAATGCCGGGTGTCACGCACGTGACACCCGGCGGGCTTCAGGCGGCCGCGACAGCCGCCCTGCCGCGCCTCACTTCCGCTTCAGCGCGTCCAGCAGCGCGGCGCCGAGGGCGCCGGTGGGCTCGGGGCGGGATGGCTTCGCGGGGGCGCCGCGATGGGGGGCGCCCTTGTCGCGATGGTCACGGTTGTCGCGCGGGGCGCGCTCCGGCTGGGCCTTGTCCGCCGGCTTGCCAGCCCCGGCGCCGTCCTTGCGCATCGACAGCGAGATGCGCTTGCGCTTGAGGTCGATCTCCAGCACCCGCACCTTCACCACGTCGCCAACCTTCACCACCTCATGCGCGTCCTTCACGAAGCGGTCGGCGAGCTGCGAGACGTGCACCAGACCGTCCTGGTGCACGCCGATGTCGACGAAGGCGCCGAACGCCGCGACGTTGGTGACGGTGCCCTCCAGCTCCATGCCCGGCTTGAGGTCCTTCATCTCGTCGATGCCCTCCGCGAAGGTCGCGGTGCGGAAGGCGGGACGCGGGTCGCGGCCGGGCTTGTCGAGCTCGGCGATGATGTCGCGCACCGTCGGCAGGCCGAAGCGTTCGTCCACGAAGACACGCGGATCGAGCGCGCCGAGCGCCGCGCTGTCGCCCATCAGCGTGCGCAGGTCGCGGCCGCAGGCGGCGACGATCTTGCGGGCGACGCCATAGGCTTCCGGATGGACGGCGGAGGCGTCGAGCGGCTCCTTGCCGTCGCGGATGCGCAGGAAGCCGGCGCATTGCTCGAATGTGCGCGGGCCAAGCCGGGCGACATCCAATAGTTGCCGCCGGCTGCCGAACGCGCCGTTGGCGTCGCGATGGGCGACGATCGCCTCGGCGAGCGAGGTGCCGAGGCCGGACACCCGCGCCAGCAGCGAGGCGGAGGCGGTGTTGAGGTCGACGCCGACCGCGTTCACCGCGTCCTCCACCACCGCGTCGAGCGCGCGGGCGAGATGGTACTGGTCGACATCGTGCTGGTACTGGCCGACGCCGATCGACTTCGGCTCGATCTTCACCAGCTCGGCCAGCGGGTCCTGCAGCCGGCGGGCGATGGAGACCGCGCCGCGCAGCGACACGTCGAGGGTCGGGAACTCGGCGGCGGCCAGCTCCGAGGCGGAATAGACCGAGGCGCCGGCTTCCGACACCACCACCTTGATCGGCTTCGGCCGGCCCTCTTGTGCCGGCAGGTCGGCCAGCAGGTCGGCGACCAGCTTCTCGGTCTCGCGGCTGCCGGTGCCATTGCCGATGGCGATCAGCTCGACGCCGTGCTGGCGGATCAGCCGGGCGATTTCCGCCTGCGCGCCGCGCACGTCGTTCTTCGGCGGGAAGGGGTAGACGGTGCTGGTGGCGGTGAGCTTGCCGGTGGCATCGACCACCGCCACCTTGACGCCGGTGCGGATGCCGGGATCGAGCCCCATGGTGGCGCGGGTGCCCGCCGGGGCGGTGAGCAGCAGGTCCTTGAGGTTGCGGGCGAACACCTCGATGGCCTCGGTCTCGGCCCGGCTGCGCAGATCGGTCATCAGATCGAGCGAGAGATGCAGCGACAGCTTGACCCGCCAGGTCCAGCCGGCGACCTCCATCAGCCAGACATCGCCGGGAAGCCGGTCGCCGATGCCGTAGCCTTCCGCGATCATCGCCACCACCGGCTTCACCGGGCGCGGATCGTCGGCGTCGACCTCGATGTCGAGCGCCAGCACCTCCTCGTTGCGCCCGCGCAGCATGGCGAGCGCGCGGTGGCTCGGCACGGAGCCCCAGCGCTCGGCATGATCGAAATAGTCGGAGAACTTGGCGCCGGCTTCCTGCTTGCCGTCGACCAGCTTGGCGCGCAGATCGGCCTTGCCTTTCAGATAGCTGCGCAGGCGGCCGACGATCTCGGCATTCTGCGCGAAGGTCTCCGAGAGGATGTCGCGCGCGCCGTCGAGCGCCGCCTTCACGTCCGCCACCTCGCCGGCGACATAGGCCTTGGCGAGCTCGGCCGGCACGGCGGCGCGGTCCGTGAGGATGGCGTCGGCGAGCGGGCCGAGGCCGCGCTCGCGGGCGATGTCGGCGCGGTTGCGGCGCTTGGGCTTGTAGGGGAGGTAGATGTCCTCCAGCTCCGCCTTGGTGGCGGCGCCGGCGACGGCGGCCTCCAGCTCCGGCGTCAGCTTGCCCTGCTGGCGGATCGATTCGGCGATGGCGGCGCGGCGGGCCTCCAGCTCGCGCAGATAGCCGAGCCGCTCGTCGAGGCGGCGCAGCTGGGTGTCGTCGAGCCCGCCGGTGACTTCCTTGCGGTAGCGCGCGATGAAGGGGACGGTCGCGCCCTCGTCGAGCAGTGCGATGGCGGCGGCGGCCTGCTGCGGGCGGGCGCCGATCTCGCTGGCGATGCGGGCGGCGAGGGAGGTGATGTCGGCTGTCATGCGGGTCACGGATTCGCTTCGGAAGGGGCCGACCATAGTCAGCCACGCCGGCAAACGCCACGCCCGCTCCTCCACCGGGCGGGGAGGGCGCCGGCCGCGCTAGTGCAAACGGTGCCATGTCAGCGCTATCATGGCCAAAAGCCGGAGAGGGAATCGCAGATGCGCAAGAGACGGAGCGGCGGGCGCCCGACCATCGCCGACGTGGCCAAGCGCGCCGGCGTGAGCTCGATCACCGTGTCGCGGGCGCTGCGCGATCCCGAGCGGGTGTCGCCGCAGCTGCGCCAGCAGATCGAGGAGGCGGTGCGGGAGCTGGAATATGTGCCGGACCAGCACGCCCGCGCGCTCGCCTCGGCGCGCACCGACGTCATTGGCGTCATCATTCCCTCGTTCACCAACAACGTGTTCGCCGACGTGCTGCGCGGCATTTATGACGGGCTGGCGCAGACCCCCTACCAGGTGCAGCTCGGCAATAGCCGCTACTCGCCGATCGAGGAGGAGCGCCTGCTCGCTACCTTCCTCAGCCAGCGCCCGGCGGCGCTGATCGTCGCCGGCATCGACCAGACCGAGCGCGGGCGGGCGCTGCTCGCCGCCGCCGGCTGCCCGGTGGTGCAGGTGATGGATCTCGGCGACGACCCGGTCGACATGATGGTCGGTTTCTCGCACAAAGCGAGCGGGCATGCGGTTACCAGCCATCTTCTGGAGGCCGGCTACCGGCGGATCGGCTTTCTCGGCGCCCGCATGGACCCGCGTACCCAGCGCCGCCTCGAAGGCTATCGCGCCGCACTGGCCGAGGCCGGCCTCTACGATCCCGCGCGCATCACCACCACGCCGGCCTCGTCCAGCGTGTCGCTGGGGCGCGACCTGTTGCGCGACCTGCTCGCCCGCATGCCCGACACCGACGCGGTGTTCTGCAACAATGACGACCTCGCGCTCGGCGCGCTGTTCGAATGCCAGCGCGCGCTGCTGGCGGTGCCGGCGAGCATGGGGATCGCCGGCTTCAACGACCTCGAAATGATGGCGGCGGCCTGTCCCTCGCTCACCAGCGTGCGCACGCCGCGCTACGAGATCGGCTCGCGCGCGGTGCAGATGGCCCGCGCCGCCATTGCCGGCCGCCGCCCGGCCGAACGGGTGGTCGATACCGGCTTCGCGCTGCAGATCCGCGAGAGCACAAAGCGCCCGGAGACGGTGCGTCCCCAGCCGATGGGCGTGCTTTACAACAACGCATGACAGCGCTAACATAACTCATCTTCACAACAAGAGCAGATCATCTGCCGTCGTCTGGCCATCGCGCCGCGACCGATAGGGAGAACGGAACTGTGCCTGTTAGCGCTGTCTTCTCGGCGTACCCTTCCCCATGAGCTCGCCGATCTCGTCGCCCGCCCCCCTCGTGGTGGTGATGGGCGTGTGCGGCTGCGGCAAGTCGAGCGCCGGCGCGGCGCTGGCGGCGCGCAATGGCTGGGCCTTCGTCGAGGGTGACGACCTGCACCCGCCGGCCAATGTCGCGCGCATGGCGCAGGGCCAGCCGCTCACCGACGTGGACCGCCATGGCTGGCTCGCCACCATCGGTGAGCGCCTCGCCGAGGCGGCACGCGCCGGCGACGGGCTGGTGGTGTCCTGCTCGGCGCTGAAGCGCGCCTATCGCGACCAGCTCGCCGCCGCGAGCCCGCGGGTGATGTTCCTGCATCTCGCCGGCGACCGCGCGCTCATCGAAGCGCGCATGGCCGCCCGCGCCGGTCATTTCATGCCGCTCAGCCTCATCGACAGCCAGTTCGCCACGCTGGAGCCTCCCGGCGCCGACGAGCGGGCCGTCACCCTCTCCATCGACATGCCGCCCGAAGCGCTGGTCGAGGAAGCCGAACGGCGCCTCGCTGGCCTCGATCAACGGGAGCCGGCGCCATGAACGCGCTCTTCAATCGCATACAGACCCTCGTCGAGTGGGCCATCGGCGCCCTGCTGGTGCTGATGGTGGTCCTCGTCTTCACCAATGCCGCCGGCCGCTACCTGTTTGGCACCGGCATCGCCTCCTCGGAGGAGATCGCCCGCCTCGCCTTCGTGTGGCTGATCTTCCTCGGCGCCGTGCTCGCGGTGCGCGAGCGCACCCATGTCGGCGTCGACATGCTGGTGCAGCGCCTGCCGCGCGGCCTGCAGAAGCTCTGCCTGGTGGTGTGCAACCTGCTCATCCTCTACGCGCTGTGGCTGTTCGCGCAGGGCAGCTGGCAGCAGGTGATCGTCGGCTTCAACAGCCGCATGCCGGTGACCAACATCTCGCTGGCGAGCTTCGCCGCGGCCGGGCTGGTGGCCTCCGTCGCCATGGCGGTGCTGTTCGTCGTCGACCTCATCCGCCTGTTCATGGGGCGGATGTCGGATGCCGAGCTGGTGCAGGTGCGCGAGACCGCCGACGCCGAGGAAATCCGCGAATTCGAGCGCGAATTCGCGCCCGCCAGCAACCCGCCGCATTCGGGGAAGCCGTCATGACCATCGCCCTCTTCCTCGGCTCGCTGCTGGGCCTGATGGCCGTCGGCATGCCGATCGCCTTCGCGCTGATGCTGACCGGCGTCGCGCTGATGTACCAGCTCGACTTCTTCGACGCGCAGCTGCTCGCCCAGAACATGCTGGGCGGCGCCGACAACTACCCGCTGATGGCGGTGCCGTTCTTCCTGCTCGCCGGCGAATTAATGAATGCCGGCGGCCTGTCGCGGCGGATCGTCAACATCGCCGTCACCCTGTTCGGCCACATCAAGGGCGGGCTCGGCTATGTGGCGATCGGCACCGCGGTGGTGTTGGCCAGCCTGTCCGGCTCGGCCATCGCCGACACCGCCGCCGTCGCGGCGCTGCTGATCCCGATGATGCGTTCCAACGGCTACAACCTCGAGCGCTCCTCCGGCCTCATCGCCTCGGCGGGCATCATCGCGCCGATCCTGCCGCCGAGCATGTCGTTCATCATCTACGGCGTCGCCACCAACATCTCGATCACCAAGCTGTTCATGGCCGGCATCGCGCCCGGCCTGCTCATGGGCGTGACGCTGGTGCTGATCTGGATGTGGGTCGCCCGCAAGGAGAACGTCCCGGTGCAGCCGCGCCAGTCCTGGCGCGTGCGCTTCCAGGCGATGGTCGACGGCGTCTGGGCGCTGGTCATGCCGGTGATCATCATCGGCGGCATGCGCGCCGGCTTCTTCACCCCGACCGAGGCGGCGGTGGTGGCGGCGGTCTATGCGGCGCTGGTCGGCCTGTTCGTCTATCGCGAGATCTCGCTTGCCGACCTGCCGCGCCTCCTGGTCTCCGCCGCCAAGACCACGGCGGTGGTGATGTTCCTGGTCGCCGCCGCGATGGTCACCGCCTACATGATCACGCTGGCCGAGCTGCCGGGCCAGGTCATCGCGCTGCTCGAGCCGATGCTCGACCATCCCAAATGGCTGATGGCCGCCATCGTGGTGCTGCTGACCCTGGTCGGCACCGCGATGGACCTCACCCCGACCATCCTGATCCTCGCCCCGGTGCTGGTGCCGCTGATCACCAAGGCCGGCATCGACCCGGTCTATTTCGGGGTGATGTTCGTGATGGTCGGCGCGGTCGGCCTGCTCACCCCGCCGGTCGGCACCGTGCTGAACGTGGTGTGCGGCGTCGGCCGGGTCAGCATGGAAGGCATCATCCGCGGGGTCTGGCCCTATGTCGTCGCCTATACGGCGCTGATCGGCCTGTTCGTCGCCTTTCCCGAAATCATCACCGTGCCGGCGAGCTGGCTGCACTGACGCCAGTTTTTCGCCGCGCCACCAATTATCGAGAGGAGGAACACCCATGAAGAAGCTGCTGCTCACCGCCGCCGTCGCGGCGCTCGCCTTGTCGTTCGGCGCCGAGGCCTATGCGCAGAACATCCAGCCGCGGCTGATCCGCTTCGGCTACGGCCTCAACGAGGACAGCAACCAGGGCCGCGCCGCCCGTCTGTTCGCCGAGGAAGTCGCCAAGCGCTCCGGCAACAAGCTGAAGGTGCGCACCTTCGGCGCCGCCACGCTTGGCCCGGACCCGCAGATGCAGAACGCCCTGATCGGCGGCGCGCAGGAGATGATGGTCGGCTCCACCGCCACCCTCGTCGGCACGGTGAAGGAATTCGCCATCTGGGACGTGCCCTTCATGTTCGCCAACGAGAAGGAAGCCGACGCGGTGCTCGACGGCCCGGTCGGCCAGAAGCTGCTCGACAAGCTGCAGGAGAAGGGCCTCGTCGGGCTGGTCTACTGGGAGAACGGCTTCCGCAACCTCACCAATAGCCGCCACAAGATCGAGAAGGCCGAGGACCTCGCCGGCGTGAAGCTGCGGGTGATGCAGAACCCGGTGTTCATCGACACCTTCAAGGCCGCCGGCGCCAATGCCGTGCCGCTCGCCTTCGCCGAGCTGTTCACCGCGCTGGAGACCAAGGCGGTCGACGGCCAGGAGAACCCCTACACCACCATCGTCTCCTCGAAGTTCTACGAGGTGCAGAAGTACCTTACCGTCACCAACCACGTGTACAGCCCGTGGATCATGACGGCGAGCAAGGTGTGGTGGGACAAGCTGTCCGAGGACGAGCGCAAGATCCTGATCGAGGCCGCCATCGCCTCGCGCGACTTCGAGCGTACCGACACCCGCGCCGAGGCCACCAAGGCGCTCGACCAGCTCAAGGCCGACGGCATGGACGTCACCGTGATGCCGGCCGAGGAAGTCGCCAAGCTGCGCGAGAAGGCGGCGCCGGTGACCAAGACCGTCATCGACAATGTCGGCCAGCCGCTGTGGGACGAGGTGCAGGCCGAGCTGAAGAAGACGCGCGGCACCACCAACTGACCGCAGGGTTCGGCGCCTGCGTGGCGCCACACCCATCGCCGCCGGGGGCGTGCCCTCCGGCGGTCGTCCGTTCCGCCAAGGGGGGCCGCCGGTCCGGCAGCCCCGCAGGCCTCAGTGGTCGCCCCCCGCCGCCGGCGGGGTGCCGTGGGTGTGGAAGCTCTCGATGGTCTTCAGCCCCCAGGCCTGGCCCTTCTTCCGCTCGGTCTCGGTCCAGGTGACGGTCTGCCAGTCGGGATCGAGGATGAGCCGGGCGCCGGCATTGGCGACTTCCACCCGGTTGCCGGCCGGCTCGTAGACATAGAGGAAGAAGGTCTGCTGCACCGCGTGCTTGTGCGGCCCGGTCTCGATGAACACGCCGTTCTCGAGGAAGACGTCGGCCGCCTCCAGCACGTGCTCGCGCTGGTCCACCGCATAGGTCACGTGGTGGAAGCGCCCTTCGCTATTGGTGAAGTCGCGCGTATAGGCGATGTCGTAGCTCTTGTTGTTCACCGTGAACCAGCAGCCGGCCACCTCGCCGGAATCCAGCACGATCTGCTCGGTCACCCGGCTGCCCAGCGCCGCCGGCAGGAAGGCGCGCACCGCCGAGACATCGCGGGCGAGCAGGTTGACATGGTCGAGCCGGCGCACCGCGCAGCCGCGCCCGTGATTGCGCTGTGCCTGGTTCTTGAGCGCCGGGCGCTCCTCGGCCGGCGGCACATATTTGTGGGTGTCGAAATAGATCTCGAACACATGCTTGTCGGGGTCGTGGAAACGATAGGCGCGGCCATGGCCGAGATCGCCCTCGACCCAGCCGATGCCGGCGCCGAGCTTCTCGATGGCGGCGACGCGGCGCGCCAGCGCCTGCTCGCTGGTGGTGCGGTAGGCGACATGGCCGATGCCGGTGTGCGACGCGGCGGTCAGCTTGAGGGTGTGGAACTCGTAATCGTCCCAGGCGCGCAGAAACACGCTGTCGCCCTCGCGCCCGCTCTCGGTGAGGCCGAGAATATTGACGAAGAAATCGAGGCTTTCAGCCGGCTTGTCGGTCAAGAGCTCGACATGCGCGAGATGGGCGATGTCGTGGATCGGTTCGGGCGTCATTTCCTGCCTTTTTCCATTGGTTGGGCGGGTTCGAAGCCCGCCGTTTCTTATGCCGCCGCGCGCGCCACGCCGAGGAAGCCCTGCAGCGTGTCGGCGTCCTCGACCAGCGCGGCGCTTGCCGCCCTGTGCACCACCCGCCCGCGTTCGAGGATCAGCGCGTCGTCGGTGATCTTCAGGATCTTGCGGGCGTGCTGCTCGACGATGATGGCCGCCAGCCCCTCGGCGCGGAAGATGTCGCGCAGCGCCTTCAAGAGCTCCTCGACGATGATCGGCGCCAGCCCCTCGGTCGGCTCGTCGAGCAGCAGCAGCTTGGGGTTGAGCACCAGAGCGCGGCCGATGGCGAGCATCTGCTGCTCGCCGCCGGACAGCTGGTCACCCATATTGCCGCGCCGCTCGCCGAGCCGCGGGAACATGGTGAACACTCGCGCCGGCGTCCACGGGCCGGGCCGGGCGACGGCGGTGAGGTTCTCCAGCACGGTGAGCGAACGGAAGATGTTGCGCTCCTGCGGCACCCAGCCGATGCCGGCGCGCGCCCGCTTCTCCGGGCCGAAGCCGGTGACGTCGGCGCCGCCGAGCCGGATCGTGCCGGCGGTGCGGCGGGTGACGCCGATCAGGCTGTTCACCAGCGTGGTCTTGCCGACGCCGTTGCGCCCGAGCAGCGCGAGGCTGCGCCCCTCGCCGAGCGAGAAGCCGATATCGTGCAGCACCATGGCCTGGCCATAGCCGGCGCTGAGCTTTTCGACATGGAGGATCTCACGCATCCTCGCCCTCCCCGAGATAGGCCGCGCGCACCGCCGGATCGGCGGCGATGGCGGCGGGTTCGCCATCGGCGATCACCGTGCCGTTCACCAGCACGGTGATGCGGGTGGCGAAGCGGAAGACGAGGTCCATGTCGTGCTCGATCAGCAGCACGCTGACATCCTCGGGCAGGTCGGCGACGATGTTGAGCAGGTCCTGCCGCTCGGCCTCCGGCACGCCGGCGGCCGGCTCGTCGAGCAGCAGCACCCGCGGGCGGGCGGCGAAGGCGGCGGCGATCTCCAGCTGGCGCTGCTTGCCATAGGACAGGGTGGCGATGGTGGTGTCGATCGCGTCGTCGAGGCGGAAGCGGGCGGCGATCGCCGCCGCCTCGTCGACGAGGTCGCCGCGCGCGTCGAGCCGGCTCCAGAAGCGGAGCCCGCGTCCCTCGCGCTCGCCGAGCACCAGGAGCAGCATCTCCAGCGGCGTCATGGTGCGGAATAGCTGGTTGATCTGGAAGGTGCGGCTCATGCCGAGCCGCACCCGCGCCTCCGGCCGGCTGCCGGTGATGTCGCGCCCTTCGAGGCGGATCTGTCCCTCCGTGGGTTTCACCACGCCGGTCAACTGGTTGACGAAGGTGGTCTTGCCGGCGCCGTTCGGGCCGATCAGCGCATGGCGGGCGCCACGTTCGAGGCGGAACGACACGTTGTTGGTGGCCAGCAGCCCGCCGAAGCGCTTGACGAGGCCGATGGTCTCGAGAACCGGGGCGTTCATGGGCGGCGCCCTCCGAACAGCGCGGCGACCCGCTGGCGCAGCGCGGCGCCGGCCTTGTGTACCGCCTCGCGGCCGCCGGAGACGAAGACCACCAGCAATAGCCCGACCCAGAACTGCCAGTATTGCGGCGTGGCGGCGGAGACGACGTCCTGGAACAGCTCGAACAGCACGGCGCCGATCAGCCCGCCATAGAGCCAGCCGGTGCCGCCGATGATCAGCACCAGCATCAGGTCGGCCGAGCGGTGGAACTCCAGCACGTCGAGCGAGACGAACTGGGTGGTCTGGGCGAGCAGCCCCCCGGCGGCGCCGGCATAGGCGGCGGCGAGCGTGTAGACCAGCACCAGCCGGCCGTTGACCCCCACCCCCGAGGCGGAGGCGCGCAGCCGGTTGTCGCGCAGGGCGCGCAGCGACAGCCCGAAGGGCGAGCCCATCATCCGCCGCGCCGCCAGGAACAGCAGGAACAGCACGGCCAGCGAGTAGAAATAGGCGGTGCGCCCCTTGAGGTCGAAGTCGAACAGGCCGAGCACCGGGTCCATGGCGATGCCCTGCAGGCCGTCGGCGCCGCCGGTGAGCGAGCGCCAGCTATTGGCGGCCTCGAACAGCAGCAGCGCCACGCCGAGCGTCACCATCAGCCGGGTGAGATCGGTGCCGCGCAGCACCAGGAAGCTCGTCAGGAAGCCGAGCACCGAGGCGGCAAGCATCGCCACCACGAGGCCGGCGAGCGGATCGGCGCTGACATTGAGCGCGAACAGGCCGGCGGCATAGGCGCCGACGCCGAGGAAGGCGGCATGGCCGAGCGAGACGATGCCGGCATAGCCGAGGATGAGATCGAGCGACAGCGCGAACAGGCCGAGGATGGCGATCTCGTTCATCAGCAGCATGGAGCGCGGCAGCGCCAGCGGCGCCAGCAGCGCCGCGCCCCAGAACAGGAACTCGGCCGGCTTCCAGGCGCGGCGGCGGCGCAAGAGCGCGCGGGCCGGGCTGGCGGTGTCGGGGGCAGTCGCGGGCGATGCGACGTTTGCCGCGGTGCCGGCGGCGGTTGCCGCGTTTGCCGCCGTGCCGGCGGCGGGGAGGGGAGTGGTCGGGCTGGCCATGTTCATCGCGCCGCCGCGAACAGGCCCTGCGGCCGGATCAGCAGCACCAGGATCATCACCGCATAGATGATGAAGGCGCCGGCCTGCGGCAGGTAATATTTGCCGGCCACATCGGCGACGCCGATCAGCAGCGCGGCGAGGAAGGGGCCGATCAGCCCGGCGCGGCCGCCGACCGTCACCACGATGAGGAAGTAGATCATGAACTTCAGCGGGAAGGTCGGGTCGAGGCCGAGCATCTCGGCGCCGAGCGCGCCGCCGAGGCCGGCCAGGCCGGAGCCGATGGCGAAGGTGAGGGTGAACAGCGTGCCGACCTCAATGCCGAGCCCGCGCGCCACCCGCTGGTCGTCCACCGCCGCGCGCAACTGGCTGCCGAAGCGGGTGCGCGTCAGCACGAATTGCAGCAGCACCGCGATGACGATGCACACCGCGATGACGAAGCTGCGGTAGCGGCCGATGCCGACGCCGGCGACGTCGAACCGGCCCTGCAACCAGGACGGCACATGCACCAGCTGCTGCTGCGAGCCCATGAAGTAGTCGACCGCCGCCACCGACATGAACACCAGGCCGATGGAGAACAGCACCTGGTCGAGATGCGACTTGTCGTAGAGCGGCCGGTAGAGCGTGCGCTCCAGCACGGCGCCGATCAGCGCCGGCACCAGGAAGGCGACCGGCAGCGTCGCCAGGAAGCCCATGCCGTAGCGCTGCATCAGCACCACGGTGACGTATCCTCCCGCCATGGCGAAGGACCCGTGAGCGAGGTTCACGAAGTTCATCAGGCCCAGCGTGACGGCGAGGCCGGACGCCAGGATGAAGAGCAGCATCCCGTAGGCCACGCCGTCGAAGAGGATGGTCAGCATCGCGCTCAGCCTTCCGGGTCGTCGATATAGACGAGGCCGGCCTTGGCGAGCGGCTCGCGCATCGCATACATGTCGAGGCCGAGCACGCCGGAGGCGAGGCGCTGGCGCTTCTCCTCCTCATTGGCCTCGCGCTGGCGGGCGGCGGCAGCGACCGCGGCGGCCTCCAGGCGCGGCACCACGACGATGCCGTCGTCGTCGGCCACCACCACGTCGCCGGGATTGACCAGCACGCCGCCGCACACCACCGGCACGTTGACGCTGCCCGGCGTCGCCTTCACCGTGCCCTTGGCGGAGATCGCCTTGGCCCAGACCGGGAAGCCCATCTCCTTCAGCACCTTGACGTCGCGCACCCCGGCATCGGTGATGAGGCCGATGCCGCCGCGCGCTTTCAGCGAGGTGGCGAGCAGGTCGCCGAACATGCCGTCGGTGTTGTCGGCGGTGCAGCCGACCACCACGATGTCGCCCGGCTTCACCTGCTCGATGGCGACGTGCAGCATCCAGTTGTCGCCCGGCTGGGCGAGCACGGTCACGGCGGTGCCGGCGATCTGCGCGCCGGGATAGATCGGGCGCAGATAGGGCTTCATCAGGCCGAGCCGGCCGAACGCCTCATGGGTGGTGGAGACGCCGAGCTCGCCGAGCGTGGCGATGTCGGCGGCGTCGGCCCGCTTGTTGGTACGAACGACGACGGGCTTCATGCCAGCATCTCCACGGCTTCGGGGAACAGTCGCTGATAGGCCTCGCCATAGGTCATGGAGCGGCCGGAATTGCGCCCGCCCTGCATGCCGCGATTGAGCGCGACGCGGGTGTAGTACTCCCAGAGATGCTGCTGGGCGGCGAGCACCTCGAAGGCGCGGCGCTTCACTTCCCAAACTTCATCGATGTTGAGGATCAGCGTCGGCTTGTAGTTGCACTGCTCCGGCTGGTGCGGCTCGAACAGGAACACCGGCGGCGCCGCATAGGGGCGGTTCGGGTCCGGCTTGTGGCCGGCGGCCTGGGCGATAATGCGCGCCTCCTGGGCGAAGCGGGTCGCCTCGGGATGGTCGACGTTATAGGGGTCCTGCAGCGAGTGGGTGAGCACGAAGCTCGGGTTCAGCTCGTGGAAGATGTCGACGGCGCGCTCCAGCATCGCCTCGGTGGTGCGCAGCGGGTAGTCGCCGGCGTCCATGAACTCGATCTCGGCGCCGAGGATGGCGGCGGCGCGCTCGGCCTCGTCGCGGCGCTGCGCCTTGACGTCCTCCATCTTCACCCCGGCCTTCTTCCAGGCGAACTGGCTCTCGCCACGCTCGCCATAGGAGAGGCACAGGATCTTCACCTTGTAGCCGCGCTTGACGTGCAGCGCGACCGCGCCACCCGTCCGCCATACGAAGTCGCCGGGATGCGCGGTGACGACCAGACCTGTCTTCTGCAGGCTCGACATGCGAACTTGGTCCTTTCGGTTTTGCCTCTCGGCTTCGATCATTCGGCGGCGCGGAGCGCCTCGGTCGATGCCGAGGCGGCGCGGGCCGGGACATAGGCGTAGCCGTCCATCAGGATGCGGGCGGTGCGCAGCAGGCCGCCGCGCTCGATCACCGGGCGGTCCGGCGTGCCGCCGACCGTCAGGTGCACGGTGAACTCGCCGGTGGGATGCTCCACCGACACCGATTTCTCGCGCCCCGGCGGCAGCTGAGCGACCGAGGCGGCCGGCGAGCCGGGCAGGGCGGCGGCGGTGGCGACGGTGAGCGCGGCGAACACGCCGATCGAGGCGTGGCACTCATGCGGGATGAAGCTGCGCGTCGAGATGGCGCCGCCGGCCTGCGGCGGGGCGACCAGCGCGATCTTCGGCACCACCTTGCCGGAGACGTCGCCGAGATTCATCAGCGGCCCGGCGGCCAGCCGGATGCGCTCGATGCGCGCCTTCAGCTCGGTGTCCTTGTCGAGCGCCTCACGGCTCTCATAGCCGGTGCGCCCGACATCGGCGGCGCGCAGCACGATCACCGGCATGCCGTTGTCGATCAGCGTCACCTCGACGCCGTCGACCACGTCGACCGCATTGCCGGTCGGCAGCAGCGTGCCGCAGACCGAGCCCTCGGTGTCGCGGAAGCCGATCTGGATCGGCGCCGAGGTGCCGGGCACGCCGTCAATGCGTGCCGTGCCCTCGCTGCGGGCCTCGCCATCGGCGATCTCGACATTGAGGTCGGCGATGGTGCCGGTGTTGAGGGTGCGGACCCGCACCACCGTCACCGGCTCCTCGGCGGTCACCAGCCCGCGGGCGATGGCGAACGGGCCGACGCCGGCGAGGATGTTGCCGCAATTCGGCGTGGTGTCGACGTTCGCCGTGTCGACGCCGACCTGCGCGAACAGGAAGTCGACGTCGCAGTCCGGATCGGCGGAGGGCGAGACGATCGCCACCTTGCTGGTGAGCGGATGCGCCCCGCCCAGCCCGTCGATCTGCCGCTTGTCCGGCGAGCCCATCACCGCCAGCAGCAGGGCGTCGCGGGCCTCGCGCTTCTGCGGCAGCTCGGAGGCGAGGAAATAGGCGCCCTTGGAGGTTCCACCCCTCACCAGCATGCACCTTACGCGGTTCTGCACGGTCAACCTCCGGCTTTGATCTGGGCCTGGGTGATCACCTCGCGCCAGACCGGCAGTTCCGAGGCGATCAGTTCGCCGAAGGCCTCCGGCGAACGGGGAGTGGCGACGGCGCCGTCTCTTTCCAGCACGGCGGCGAATTCGGGCGTGGCGAGCTCGGCGTTGATCGCGCGGTTCAGCCGGTCGACGATGTCGCGCGGCGTGCCCTTCGGCGCGACGATGCCGTACCACTGCACCGCCTCGAAGCCGGGCAGCCCGCTCTCGGCGATGGTCGGCAGCTGCGGCGCGAAGGAGGCGCGCTCGGCGCTGGCGATGCCGAGCGCCCTGAGCTGGCCCTTGCTGGCGAAGGGCAGCACCGCCGGCCCGCCGGTGAGGGTGAACTGCACGACGCCGGCGACGAGGTCGACCACCGATGGCGCCGTACCCTTGTAGGGAATGTGCACCGCCTCGAAGCCGGCCTTGTAGGCGAGATAGGCGCCGGCGATGTGGGCGGCGCTGCCCTGGCCGCCGGAGCTGTAGTTGAGCTTGCCGGGATTGGCCCTGGCATAGGCGACGAATTCCTGGAAGTCCTTGGCCGGCACCTCCGGGTTGACCACCAGGATGTTCGGCACCGAGGCAACCAGCGCCACCGGCTCGAAGTCGCGGATCGGGTCGTAGGGCAGGTCGGGATACAGCGCCGGATTGAAGGCCAGCGTGCCGATATGGCCCATCATCAGCGTGTGGCCGTCCGGCGCCGCCTTCGCCACCTGCGCGGCGGCGATGGTGCCGCCGGCACCCGGCTTGTTGTCGACGATGAAGCCGGGTCCGCCGAGGACCGGGGCAATCTTGGCGGCAATCAGCCGGGCCAGCACGTCGGTGCTGCCGCCGGGCGTGAACGGCACCACGATCTTCACCACCTGCGAGGGCCAGTTCTGCGAGGATCCGGCCTGTGCGCGCAGGATGGTCGGTGCGCAGGCGCCGGCGAGACCGAGGCCGGCGATGAGCGAGCGTCGATTGAGCATGGCTTCCTCCCCTGTTTCCGTGTTCAGAGCCCGGCCTTGGACGGGTCCTTGACGTTGGGGATGGTGGCGAACTCGACATTGTAGAGCTCGCCATCCACGCGCTCGACGCGGCGGATATAGATGTTCTGGATCGGCTCGCGGGTGGCGGGGTCGATGGTGACCGGGCCGCGCGGGCTCTCCCAGGACTGGCCCTTCATGGCATCGACCAGCTGCTGGCCGTTGGTCGAGCCACCGGTCTTCTTCAGGGCCTCGTAGACGAGGCGCATGCCGTCATAGGCGTGCACGGCGATGTGGTTGGGCCGGTGGCCATAGGCCTTGCGGAACGCCTCGACGAAGGCGGCGTTCTCCGGGCTCTTGTGAGCCGCCGAATAATGATGCGCGGTGATCATGCCGAGGACGGAATCGTCCATCTGGGTGATGATGTCGTCCTCGGTGACGCTGCCTTCGCCGAGCACCTTGATGCCGGACTTGTCGAGGCCGCGCTCGACGAACTGCTTCATCAGCGCCGCGCCGAGGCCGGTCGGCACGAACACGAACAGCGCCTCCGGCTTGGCGTCGACCGCGCGCTGCAGGAAGGGGGCGAAGTCGCGCGTGCTCAGCGGCACGCGGATGGCTTCGAGCACCTCGCCGCCCTCCGCCTTGAAGCGGTTGTTGAAGCCGGCTTCGGAATCGAGGCCCGGCGCGTAGTCGGCGACGATGCTGACCACCTTGCGGATGCCGTTCTTATAGGCCCAGTCGGCCAGCGGCACGGTGGTCTGCGCCTGGGTGAAGGCCGGGCGGACGATGAAGGGCGAGCGCTCGGTCACCACCGAGGTCGCCGCCATCATCACGATCTCCGGCACCTTGGCCTGGGTCGCCAGCGGCGCGACGGCCAGTGCCAGCGGCGTCAGGCCGAAGCCGGTGAGGATGGTGACGCCGTCATTGGCGACCATTTCCTGGGCGATGCGCTTGGTGACGTCGGCGACGCCGGTGTCGTCGCGCACGATCAGCTCGATCTTCTTGCCGGCGACGGTGTCGCCCGCCTGCTTCATGTAGAGCTTCGCGCCCTCCTCCAGCATGCGGCCGGTGGAGGTGAACGGGCCGGTCATCGGGGCGATCAGCCCGATCTTCACGACATTGTCGTCCGCCAGCGCCGCGTGGGCGAAGGGGGAGACGGCGAACGCCAATCCGGCGCTCGCCAGAAGGGCGCGGCGATTGATGGCCATGATGCGTTTCCTCGGGCGTTGGTTTTGGCGTGTTGTTGTTTTGGCGGGCTGTTTTGTTGGCGTGGGGTCGGTCGACCGTGGCGGTACGTCGACCGCCGGGCTGGTTCCGTCCGGCCGGGATGCGTCGCCCTGTGGCGACGTCCACCCGGGCCGCGCGGACAGCTCCCGATTTTCTTGCCGCCAAGGTGCGAGGAAATTATTGCTGAATCAAATGAGAGTTTTGCAGCGATTGATGCAAGATATGCATCTCATGCTGGGTGATGCTCTCAATCGGCGATGCTTTCATGCAGCGCCGCGATCACCAGCTCGAGCAGGTCGCGCGCCGCCGGGGTCAGCGGCAGGCCCTTGCGGGTCACGATGCCGAGCGTGCGGGTCACGGCGGGAGCGCGGAGCGGGATCGCCACGATGTCGTCGCGCGGGACGATGTCGAGCGCCAGCTTCGGCACCACGGCGCAGCCGATGCCGGAACGCACCAGGCTGACGGCGGTGATCACCCGCTGCACCTCGTAGCGCCAGAGCAGCGTCTCGCTGCGCGCGCCGAGCGCGTCATCGATGAGGATGCGGTTGCCGGTCTCCGAGCTGATGCGCACCAGCGGCACGCCGTCGAGCTCGGCCCAGCTGATCGAGGACGCGCCGGCCATCGGCATGCTGCGGTGGCAGACGAGGACGAAGGGTTCCTGGACGATCGGCTTCAGTTCGAGGTCCCAGCGATTGGCCGACATGATGGTCACGCCGAATTCGGCCTCGCCCGACTGCACCTTGTCGGCGATCTCCAGCACCGAATTGTCGTGGACGGTGACCTGGACATCGCCGTAGCGGGCGATGAAGGCGGCGATCACCTCCGGCATGCAGCGCATCGCCACCGTCGGCAGGCAGCCCATCACCACCCGCTCCTCCGCCTCGCGGGCGGTGCTGCGCAGATCCTCCAGCGTGCTGCCGAGTTCCTCGAACACTTTTCGCGCCCGCGGCAGCAAGGCGGTACCGGCCGGGGTCAGCGTCACCTGCCGCGTGGTGCGCACCAGCAATTGCAGCGACAGCGATTCCTCCAGCTTGCGGATGCGGTGGCTGAGCGCGGTCTGCGACAGGTTGAGATGCGAGGCGGCGGCGCGGAAGCTGCCCCGCTCGGCGATGCTGACGAAGGCCTGAAGTCCCAGCACGTCGATTCGCATGGTGGCCTCCGATGCCGGGCAGGTGGATTCCGGCGCGTGGATTCTTGGTAGGTGGATTCTCGGCGGGTGGATTCCGCTCCCGTGCCTCCGACTGGCTTAGCCGATGAAGCTGCCGCCGAACAGCCGACCCCCGGGTCCGGGACGCCGGGTCCGGGACGCCGGGGCCCGGGATCCGGGGTGCATCGGGGTGCTGGACAAGCCGGGCGCCGCCGGGCATCCCTGTCGCGCGTGCCCGCCGCCGGCGGACGGACACGGCGGAGATCGCGTCATGCGCCAGAAGCTGAGCACCCGGCTGAAGCTGCGGCAGGTGGAGATCGTCATCGCCGTCGCCGAACAGGGCAGCTTCCTCGCCGCCTCGCACCAGCTGGGGCTGAGCCAGCCGGCGGTGTCCAAGGCGGTGCAGGAGGTCGAGACGATACTGGGCCAGCCGATTTTCGACCGGGTGCCGCGCGGCGTGCTGATCAACCCGTTCGGCCGGGCGGTGGTCGAGCGCGGGCGGGCCATGCTGTCGCTGGTCGACAGCCTGGGCGACGATATCGTGCTCATCGAGCAGGGGCTCGCCGGCACGCTGGTGATCGGCGCCCTGCCGACCGCGGCGTCGAGCGTGCTGCCTGCCGCGCTCGGCCGGCTCAGGGCGACCAATCCCGGCCTCAACATCCGCATCGTGCAGGGCCGCACGGTGGAGCTGATGCCGCAGCTGGAAAGCGGCAAGCTCGACCTCATCGTCGGGCGTCTCTACGAGGCGGAGACCTCGCAGGACGTGCAGCGCGAGACCCTCTATCACGAGCCGATCTCGATGATCGTGCGGGCCGAGCATCCGCTGCTGCAGGATGGCCGGGTCGATGTGGAGACCTTCGCCCGCTACGGGCTGGTGCTGCCCTCGCTGGAGCAGCGCCTCGGGCAGGAAGTGGATTCGGTGCTGGCCTATTCGAACCTGCTGCCGGGCACGCCGCCGCTGCGCTCGACCTCGATCTCGTTCATCCGCGAGCTCATCCTCTCCAGCGACTTCATCACCGTGCTGCCCCGGCTGATGCTGGCGGGCGACCTCACCCGTGGCGCGGTGCGCATCGTGCCGGTGGCGCTGGTCACGGTGAACCGGCCGGCCGGCATCGTCTCGTTGCGCCACCGCCGGCGGCCGGCCAGCGTCTCGGCGCTGCTGGCGGCGCTGCGCGGGCATTTGCGCGAGCTGCAGAAGACCGGCCTGCTCGAGTGAACCGGGAGGCGAAGAGCACGTATAACTTTTGGCTATAGATATTTTGCCGTTTGGCCGGACGACGACGCTTCGATTCTTGTGTCTATTTCCATCCAATAAAAGATGGAAACGACCATGGACGCCAAGACCGACGTGACGACCAGCGCGACGCGGCAGCATGTCGCCGACCGTAGTCTCGACCTGATTTTCCGTGACGCGCGAACCTATTATGGCTGGCTGCCGAAGCCGGTGGAGGAGGCGGATCTGCGCGCCCTCTACGAGCTCGCCAAGCTGCCGCCGACCAGCAGCAACATCTGCCCGCAGCGCATCGTGTTCGTGAAATCGCCCGAGGCGAAGGAACGGCTTCGGCCCTGCCTGAAGCCCGGCAATGTCGACAAGACCATGGCGGCGCCGGTGACGGCGGTGCTCGGCATCGACACCGCCTTCTACGAGCATCTGGAGACGCTGGCGCCGCATGCGGTCGGCCGGCGCGAGGTCTACATCGCCGATCCCGATCTCGCCTGGCGCGCTTCCTTCCGCAACGCCACGCTGCAGGGCGCCTACCTGATCCTGGCGGCGCGGGCGCTTGGCCTCGATTGCGGCCCGATGTCCGGCTTCCTGCACGACGCGGTGGACGAGACCTTCTTCCCCGGCGGGCGGGTCAAGTCGAACTTCCTCGTCAATATCGGTTATGGCGACCCGGCCAGCCTGCGCCCGCGCGGCGCCCGCTTCGGCTTCGACGACGTCTGCCAAATTCTCTGAACGCGGCAGCCACAGGTTTCGACGCGCCGAGTCCGTCTATCAGCCCCGCCTGCGCCTCGCGCGGCGCGGCTCCGGCGCGGAATGGAGGTGAACATGTCCCAACCCGATCCAGCTCCCGCGAAGGGCACCGCGCCGAGGCTCTGCTTCATCGGCTTCGGCGAGGCCGGGCAGGCGCTCGCGGGCGGCCTGATGGAGGCCGGCATCGGCGAGGTGTCGGCGTTCGACATCGCCGGGCACGAGGCGCGGGTGCGCGAGCCGGCCGAGCGGCTGGGCGTGCGTCTCGCCGCCGATCCCACTGCGGCGATCGAAGGGGTCGACTACGTGTTCGCCGCGGTCACCGCCGCCTCCAGCCTCGACGCTGCCCGCCGCGCCGCGCCGCTGCTGGCGCCCGGCCAGCTCTTCGTCGACGTGAACTCGGTGTCGCCGGGCCGCAAGCGGGCCGCCGCCGCCGCCATCGGCCGCACCGGCGGCTATCTCGACCTCGCCATCATGGCGCCGGTGCATCCGCGCCGGCACCAGACCCCGTGCCTCGCCGCCGGCCCGGCCGCTCCCGCCTTCGTCGAGACCTTCCGCGCCTTCGGCATGAACCTGTCGGTCGCCGGGGCGGAGATCGGCGCGGCGACGCAGATGAAGATGGTGCGCAGCGTGATGGTGAAGGGGCTGGAGGCGCTCAGCTACGAGTGCTTCGCCGCCGCGCGGGCGGCGGGGATCGAGGCGGAGATCCTCGACTCCTTGCAGCGCAGCTATCCCGGCATCGCCTGGCGCGACGCGGCTGCCTACAACGTCAGCCGCATGCTCGACCACGGCGTGCGCCGCGCCGCCGAAATGCGCGAGGTCGCCCTCACCCTGCGCGAGCTCGGCGTCGAGCCGGCGGTGACCGAGGGCACGGTGGCGCAGCAGGAGCGGCTCGGCCGCCTGGCGCTCGCCAGCTATCCGCCGGGGCTGGAGGAAATGCTCGATCTCGTCCGCCAGGAATTGCAGGACGCGAACGTGCCGGCTTGATCGGCCGGACAACACCGAGGTTTCCGGCGCGCCGGTCCGGCGCGGCAATGAGAGAAACCGGGACATTCAAGCGGGAACGCCGCAAGGCGCGAGGAACGACCCATGTATATCGACGGCATCAAGGCTCTGGATGTTCTGCCGAAGAACCGCGAGCTCTACTATGACGGCGCCTGGCGGGCGCCGGCGCGGCAGGGCCGCATCGAGCTGACCAACCCGGCCAAGGGCTCCTCGCTCGGCTTCGTGGCGCAGGCCGACGCCGCCGATGTCGACGCGGCGGTGACGGCGGCGAAGGCGGCCTATCGCGAGTGGCGCCGGGTGCGTCCGGCCGAGCGCGCCAAGATCCTCCGGCAGATCGCCCGCATCGTGCGCGAGAACGCCGACGAACTGGCGCTGATCGACGCCATCGACGGCGGCAACCCGGTGCACGAGATGGCCGGCGACGTCGCCAACGCCGCGGCGCAGCTCGAATTTTTCGCCGGCCTCGTCACCGAGATGAAGGGCCAGTCGGTGCCGCTCGGGCCGGATTCGGTGAACTTCTCGGTGCGCGAACCGCGCGGCGTCATCGGCCGCATCATCCCCTTCAACCATCCCTTCATGTTCTGCGCCGCCAAATCGGCCGCGCCGCTCGCCGCCGGCAATGTCGTGGTGGTGAAGCCGCCGGATCAGGCGCCGCTGAGCTCGCTGCGCTTCGCCGAACTCGTCGATGGGCTTCTGCCGCCGGGCGTGTTCAGCGTGCTGCCGGGCGGACGCGAGACCGGCGCGGCGCTCGCCTCGCACCCGGACGTGGCGATGATCTCGCTGATCGGCAGCGTGCAGGCCGGACGCGCGGTGATGAAGGCCGGCGCCGACACCATCAAGCCGGTGCTGCTGGAACTCGGCGGCAAGAACGCGCTGATCGCGCGTGCCGACGCCGATCCGGACGAGGTGGCGGCGGCGGTGGTCGCCGGCATGAACTTCACCTGGTGCGGCCAGTCCTGCGGCTCGACCAGCCGGGTGTTCCTGCACGAGGCGATCCACGACGCGGTGGTCGAGCGCATCGCCCGCAAGATCGGCCATTTCAAGCCCGGCGACCCGGCCGATCCGGCGACGACGATGGGCGCCATCATCAGCCGTGCCCAGTTCGACAAGGTGATGGGCTTCATCGCCGACACCAAGGCGGAGGGCGCCAGCCTGCTGTGCGGCGGCGGGGTGCCGGACGATCCGGCGCTGGCCGGCGGCAATTTCGTCCTGCCGACCATCTTCACCGAGGTGACGCCGCAGATGCGCCTCGCCCGCGAGGAGGTGTTCGGCCCGGTGCTGGCGGTGTTCCGCTGGTCCGACGAGGCGCGGATGCTGGAGACCGTCAACAGCGTCGAATACGGGCTGACCTGCTCGATCTGGACCGACGACGTGCGCGACGCGCATCGGCTCGCCGGCGAGGTCGAGGCCGGCTTCGTGTGGATCAACGAGGTCTCCCGGCATTTCCTCGGCACGCCGTTCGGCGGCTACAAGCAGTCCGGCCTCGGCCGCGAGGAATGCCTGGAAGAGTTGATCGCCTACACCCAGGAAAAGCACATCCACGTCAATCTGAAGCGCCCGGCCCGCTAGGCCGACGGTCTCCCTGACGAAACCCCCGCAGAGGGGTTCGCAAGCAAGACCCTACATGGAGAGGAAAATGAACGCCTTTCGTCGTCCGGTCGCGGCCGCCCTGTCCGCGGTCGCCATCGTGCTCAGCTGCACGGGTGTCGTCCGCGCGCAGGCCAGCTCCTACCCGCAGGATCGTGTCACCATGACCGTCGCCTTCGCGGCGGGCGGCTTCGTGGATTCCTTCGCGCGCATCATCGCGCAGGAGCTGAGCACGAAATGGGGCAAGCCGGTCACCGTGGAGAACAAGGCGGGCGCCGGCGGCAACACCGCCGCCTCGATCATCGCCAGCGCCGCGCCCGACGGGCTCAACCTGCTGGTCACCTCGACCGCGATCGCCATCAACGAGACGCTGTACAAGCAGCGCGACTATTCGCTCGACCAGCTGGTGCCGATCTCGATCTCGGTCTCCTCGCCGGAGACTATCGCGACCCATCCCTCCAACCCCGGCGACCTGAAGGACTACCTCGCCTGGGCCAAGGATCGCGAGATCACCTTCGCCACCGCCGGCGTCGGCAGCGGCTCGCACATCGCCGCCGAATACTTCCTGCGCAAGCTGGCCAAGACGCCGGCGACCCATGTGCCGTTCCGCGGCGGCGCGCTGTCGGTGCAGGCGGCGCTGGGCAACCAGGTCGACATGGTCGCCTCCTCCTTCGGCGTCATCCCGCAGGTCACGGAAGGCAAGCTCAAGGGCCTCGCCGTCGCCAGCGAGACCCGCGTCTCCGCCATGCCGGACGTGCCGACCTACACCGAGAAGGGCTTCCCCTTCGTGGCTGAATCCTGGGTCGCCGTGCTGGCGCCGGCCAAGACGCCGGCCGACATCGTCGGGAAGATCAACACCGACATCAACGAGATCCTGGCGCGCAAGGACGTGCAGGAGAAGCTCCTCGGCATGGGCTACCAGCTCCACAAGCGCGATGTCGCGGAGGTCTCGGTCTATCTGAAGGACGAGGTCAACAAGTGGGGCGAGATGGTCCGGACCATCGGCGTCAGCGTCGAGTGAGGGCGGCCTTGCCGGCCGCCCATCTCCGAACCGCGACAGGTTGATCGAGGAGGATCGCATGTCTTTGCTGAACCGGGACGCGCAGGGATCGCGTCCCGCCATCCGCTCGCCGCAGAACTTCGTCGCCGGCGCGTTCCTCATCTTCGCCGCCGCCTTCGTGGTGTTCATGCTGAGCGGCCTGCCGCAGGGCACGCTGCGCGCCATGGGGCCGGCGATGGTGCCGCGCTGGACGGCGATCGGCATCGGCCTCGGCGGTGCCGTGCTGGTGGTGCTGAGCTTCCTCAAGGAGGGCGAGGCGCTGGAGCGCTGGCAGCTGCGCGGCCCGATCTTCGTGCTGGCCTCGCTGATCCTGTTCGCCGTGACCATCCGCTCGGTGGGCTTCCTGGTGGCGGCGCCGCTGTCGATGTTCACCGCCGGCTTCGGATCGCGCGAGGTGCGGCCGGTCGAACTCGCCATCTTCACCGTGGCGATGACGGTGTTCTGCGCCGTGGTGTTCCGCTTCGTGCTGAACCAGCCGCTGCCGCTGCTGATCCTGCCTGCCTTTTCGATTCAGTTCTGAGTTTCCGATATGGATTTTCTCCAGAATCTCGCTCACGGCGTGGTCGTCGCGGTGTCGCCGATCAACGTGCTGCTGTGCTTCGCCGGCTGCATGCTCGGCACGCTGATCGGCGTGCTGCCCGGCATCGGCCCGATCGCCACCATCGCCATCCTGCTGCCGATGACCTTCGGCCTCGACCCGACGGCGGCGCTGATCATGCTCGCCGGCATCTATTACGGCGCGCAATATGGCGGCTCCACCGCCTCGATCCTGCTTAACATCCCCGGTGAATCCAGCGCCGTCGTCACCGCGCTCGACGGCCACGAGATGGCGCGTCAGGGGCGGGCGGGCGCGGCGCTGGGCATCTCGGCGATCGGCTCCTTCGTCGCCGGCTCCATCGCCACGGTGGTGATCGCCGCGCTGGCCTCGCCGCTCGCCAGCCTGGCGCTGGTGTTCGGCCCGGCGGAATATTTCGCGCTGATGCTCACCGGCCTCGCCTTCGCCGTGCTGCTCGCCCGCGGCTCGGTGTTCAAGGCGATCATCATGATCCTGATCGGCGTGCTCCTGTCGACGGTGGGACCGGACCTGACCACCGGCCAGCTGCGCCTCACCTTCGGCGCGGTGTGGCTCGCCGACGGCATCGAGATCGCGCTGCTCGGCATGGGCCTGTTCGGCATCGCCGAAGTGTTCCGCAGCCTCGAGCATGGCGAGGCGCGGCAGGTGAAGCAGACCCAGATCGGCAACCTGCTGCCGAGCCGCGAGGAGATGCGGGCCTCGGTCAAGCCGATCCTGCGCGGCACGCTGCTCGGCAGCATTCTCGGCATCCTGCCCGGCAATGGCGCCGTGCTGGCGCCCTATGCCTCCTACACGCTGGAGAAGAAGCTCGCCCGCCAGCCCGGCCGCTTCGGCCGCGGGGCGATCGAGGGCGTGGCCGGGCCGGAGAGCGCCAACAATGCCGGCGCGCAGACCTCGTTCATCCCGCTGCTCACCCTGGGCATTCCGCCCAATGCGGTGATGGCGCTGATGGTCGGCGCGATGACCATCCACGGCATCGTGCCCGGCCCGCAGATCATGACCAAGATGCCGGACCTGTTCTGGGGCCTGATCGCCTCGATGTGGATGGGCAATCTCATGCTGCTGGTGATCAACCTGCCGCTGGTCGGGCTGTGGGTGAAGCTGCTCAACGTGCCCTACCGGCTGATGTTCGTCGGCATCATCATCTTCTGCTGCATCGGCGTGTACTCGATCAATTCCGAGCCGGCCGACATCCTGATCATGGCTGCCCTCGCGGTGTTCGGCTACGCGCTGTCCAAGTTCAACTTCGAGCCGGCGCCGCTCACCCTCGGCTTCGTGCTCGGCCGGATGATGGAGGAGAACCTGCGGCAGGCGCTGATGATCTCGCGCGGCAGCTTCCTCACCTTCGTCGAGCGGCCGATCGCCGCCTTCTTCATCGTGCTCGCCATCGTCATGCTCGTCGTCGGCATCCTGCCGTCCATCCGGCGCGGGCGCGACGAGGTCTTCGTCGACTGACAGACCGGAACGGATCCATGAACACCACCATGAACACCACCGCGACGCTGACGGCGCCGAAGGAGCTCTGGGGCAGCGACGTGGTCGCCCAGACCGTGCGTGCGCTCGGCTACCGCTATATCGCGCTGGTGCCCGGCGCGAGCTTCCGCGGCCTGCATGACAGCCTGGTCAACCATCTCGGCAACCACGACCCCGAGATGATCGTCTGCCTGCACGAGGGCCACGCGGTCGCCATCGCCGACGGCTTCTCGCGCGTCGCCAACGAGCCGATGGCGGTGGCGCTGCATTCTAATGTCGGGCTGATGCACGCCACCATGTCGATCTTCAACGCCTGGTGCGACCGTCGGCCGATGCTGATCATCGGCGCCACAGGCCCGGTCGACGCCCATAGACGCCGGCCGTGGATCGACTGGATCCACACCGCGCGCGACCAGGGCGCGCTGGTGCGCCACTACACCAAGTGGGACGACCAGCCGGCCTCGGCCGAGGCGGCGGTGGAATCGGTGCTGCGCGCCGACCAGATCGCCCGCACCGCGCCCACCGGCCCGGTCTATGTCTGCCTCGACGCCGAGATGCAGGAGAGCCGGCTCGAGCGCGAGGTGAAGGTGCCGGATGTGCGCCGCTACGCCCCACCGCGCCCGCCGGCGGCCGCCGGCGAGGACATGGAGCGTATCGTCGGGCTGCTGCGCGCCGCCAAGGCGCCGGTGCTGCTGTTCGGGCGCGGCTCGCGTGCGACCGATGACTGGGACCGGCGCGTCGAACTCGCCGAGCGCCTCGGAGCGCTGGTGCTGACCACGCTGCACAATGCCTCGGTGTTCCCCACCGAGCACCGCCTGCACGCCCTCGCGCCGGTGGGCGAGCGCCCGACCGACGCCGAGGCGGAGGTGCTGGCCGCTGCCGACCTGATCGTCAGCTTTGACTGGCACGATCTCGCCGGCTTCCTCGCCGCCCGCTCCGGCGCTTCGCAGACGCAGGAGCCGGTGAAGGCGTCCATCGTCCACTGCTCGCTCGACAGCTATGTCCATAATGGCTGGAGCATGGACCATCAGGCGCTGCCGGCCGCCGATCTGCGGGTGCTCGCCGATCCCGACCGCTTCGTCGCGCAGCTGCTGGAATGGCTGCGCCTGGAGGACGACTGGCATCCGGCCGCGCCGCTGGTGGCGGCCGAGCGCCACTGGACGCTCACCGCGCCGAACGGGCCGGACGCGGCGGCGCCGTTCAATTCCGAGCAGCTCGCCTACACGCTGGCCGCCTTCGGTCGCGAGCGTCCGGTCACCTTCGCCCGGCTGGCCTTCGGCTGGCCGCGGCAGGCCTCGCGCTTCCGCACGCCGCTCGACTTCCTCGGCAAGGACGGTGGCGGCGCGGTCGGCACCGGGCCGGGCCACACCATCGGCGCCGCCATAGCCCTGCGCGGCAGCGGCCGGATGACCGTCGGCGTCATCGGCGACGGCGACTACCTGATGGGCGTCAACGCGCTGTGGACCGCCTCGCGCGGCGAGTTGCCGATGATGCTGGTGGTCTCCAACAACCGCTCCTACTTCAATGACGAGGTGCACCAGGAGCGGATGGCGCGCGAGCGCGGCCGGCCGGTTGAGAACAAGTGGATCGGCCAGCGGCTCGATGACCCGCCGCCGGACATCATCGCGCTGGCGCGGGCGCAGGGCTTTGACGGCGGGGTCTCCGTCTCCAGCGTCGCCGAGCTCGCCGCCGAGCTGGAAAAGGGCGCGGCCGTGGTGGAAGCCGGCGGCCGCTACATCATCGATGCGCTGATCGTGCCGGGTTATTCGAGCAAATGAGCGAGTTCCAGATTGCGCCGGCCGAGGCGCTCACCGTCGGCTGCGGCGCCTATGACCGTACCTGGCCGCTGATCGCCGGGGTGATCCGCCCGGCCGGCTTCCGGCTGGACTGGGCCATCCTGCCACCGGAGGAGGTGTTCCTGCGCGGCATGCTGGGCGGCGAGTTCGACATCACCGAGATGTCGCTCAGCACCTATGCGCTGCTGCGCGCGCGGGGCGTCTGCCGCTATGTCGGCCTGCCGGTCTTCGTGTCGCGCAAGTTCCGCCACAGCGCCATCTATATCCGCGCCGACGCCGGCATCGACCGGCCGGAGGATCTCGCCGGCCGGCGCATCGGCGTGCCGGAATATCAGCTGACCGCCAATGTCTGGGTGCGGGGCCTGCTCTCCGACGACTACGGGGTGAGCGCCGACAATGTGCAGTGGGTGATCGGCGGCATCGACGCGCCGGGGCGCGAGGAGAAGGTGCCGATCGAGCTGCCCGCCCGCTTCGCCGTCACCCGGCTCGGCGCCGGCGAGACGCTGTGGCAGCTGCTGCTGGAAGGGGAGATCGACGCCATCATCGCCCCGCGCGCGCCGCAGGCCTTCGCGCAGGGCCACCCGGCGATCCGCCGCCTGTTCGCCGACGTGCCGGCGGCGGAACAGGACTATTACCGCCGCACCGGGCTGTTCCCACTGATGCACGTCATCGGCATCCGCGAGGATGTGGCGGAGCGCCATCCCGGTCTGCCGGCGGCGCTTGCCGAGGCGTTCGGGGCGGCCAAGGCGTTCGCCGCCGGTGAGTTGCACCAATACGCCTACGACGCCGCCATGCTTCCCTGGCAGGAGGCGTCGCTGCGCGAGACCGAGGCGGCGATGGGCAGGGACTACTGGCCCTACGGGCTGGAGCCGAACCGGCGCGCCATCGACACCTTCGCCCGCTACCAGTTCGAGCAGGGCATCGTCGAGCGCTTGCAGTCGGCCGCCGACATCTTCCCGCTGGGCTAGGTCGTCCTCGGTCCCGCCGGCTCGGCTCACGCGGCGTTCAGCGGCGATACGGTCTCGTCGACGACGAGGCCGAGCAGGTGGTGCTGGCGCAGCAGCGTCTCATGCGCGGCGGGATCGCGCAGGGCGTCGCGCCAGCCGCTGGCCTGCGAACCGTTTGCCTGCGAACCGCTTGCGTACCCGGCGATCGGCTCCTTTCCCTGCGGCGCCGGGTTTCCGGTCGTGGCGGGAAACCCGGCCTCGTGCGGGACGGCGGTGCTCCATACCCGTGCGAGAAGCGGGGCCGACCGCTCCAGAAAGCGCCGGACCGCCAGTTGCATCCCGTCCCGGGGAGCCGCGGCGAGCACGTTGCGCAGCAGCAGCGCCTGCAGGATGCCGAGGGTCATCTCCTGCCCGGTCAGCGGGTCGAGCCGGCACATGGCGCCGCCGAGCGGCAGCAGTCCGGCGGGAAGGTGACGCGGATCGAAGCGGTACCAGGCATTCTCCCGTGCGCCGAAGCTGGAAAGCCGCTCGGGGCGACGGGCGCAGCGGAGAAAATCGCCGATCGAGGCGGTCGGCAGCGTCCGGGCGAATTCGCAGAAGGATGCCGCGTCGGCGACCGGCTGCTCGCCGGCGGCTCCGGCGAGCAGCACCTGCCAGCGCTCCGCCTCGACCCGCAGCACGAACCCGCCGCGGCGGAGGTGCGTGGCGTCCGGCAGCGTCACCAGACCGACGAAGCCCGGATTGAAGGTGGCCGGCAGCTGGAAGGTGGCCACCGCATAGCCTATGCCGGGACCGAAGAGAGGCTCGGGCAGGGCGAGGCCGCCGGCCCGGCCGCTGGCCAGAGTGAGATCGGGCCGGCCCGAGGCGTCGATGACCAGGCTGGCATCAAGCGTCTCCTGACTGCCGTCGGGAAGCCGGCAATGAACGCCGTCCACCCGGGGCGCACCGTCGGCCAGCCGCAGGCTCGTGGCCTGCCACCCATACCGGAAGGCGACGTTCGGCCATCGCGCGGTCCGCTGAGCGACGATCCTCTCCAGCGTCGGGCGGGCGACGCCATAGCTCGCCCACCCCATCCGGCGTTGCGGCAGGGCGCCCATCCCCGGCCTTTCGAGCCGGATGTCGTCACCGGCATCGAAGCGAACGCCGCCGGCGACGAGCAGGTCGGCGCCGATGCCGGGAAACAGCTCGGAGAGCGCGGCATAGCCGCCGCAGAGCAGGAAGCCGGGCTTGCGGGGCGCGCCGCCCGGCCGGACGCCGTTCAACCGGTCCGCGCCCTCCCGTTCCACCAGGACGACCTTCGGAAAGAACGGCGCCAGCACGCGCGCCGCGCACAGCCCGGCGATGCCGGCGCCGATCACGACGGCCTGTCCGCCCGATATTTTCTGCATGTGAAACCCCGCAAATCGTGTCGTGCGGGAACATTGGGCGGGCCGGCCTACACGCCGGTTTCCGGATCTGCCGTGCCGGTTGCAGACGTAGCGCCCCTGCATGCGGGCGAGGGAGACGGCCCGGCCGGGCCTCGGCGCCGGCCGCTCGCGGATGCCCGACCCCTGACGGAGGCCCGGCTCCTCGCGGATACATGGCGTTACGCGCTGTGCGGCCGGCCGACACAGCCGGGATACGTCGCCGCTATGTGATGCCGGGCTGCGAGGGTTGATTGCAGCTGTCACGCGGTCCGCCGGTTCGACATGGAGCTGAAATCCCGCCGCGCCACTGACGTTGCCGATGGCGGGGGCCGATGGCTCGGGTGGCGACCGGTTGCCGGCCGCTCGCCGACCCGGTGTCCGCTCCCGGTCGGCCGTGAGGCGGAGGCCGTCAGGAGGAAGCATGACGCGAAGGTTCATGTCGCCGGCACCTGCTGGAAGAGGGCGCGCCTGGGTTCTGCTGGCCGTGGCCCTGCCGGCGGCGGTGCTGGGGTTCGTCCCGGGTTCCCGCGCCGTTTCCGGTACGACGGCGGTTCCCGCCAACCGCCAGCCCTTCACGTCGCTCCAGGTGCCGGGCAACCTCGATCCGAAGAAGGTCGCGCTCGGCGAAAGGCTGTTCGCCGATCCCATCCTATCCAGCCAGCAGCGTCTCTCTTGCGCCAGTTGCCACGATCTGGCGCATGGCGGTGCCAATCCGATGAAGCGGACGGTCGGCTATGAGGGGCGGACGCACCGCTTCAACGCCCCGACCATCTTCAACGTCGGCAATAATTACCGGCTGGGATGGCGCGGCGGCTTCACCTCGCTGGAAGAGCAGAACGAAAACGTGCTCCTCGACCCCAACCTGATGGCGGCGACCTGGCCGATGGTCCTCAGCCGCCTGGAGGCGAGCCCGACCTATGCGCTGATGTTCGCGGGTGCCTTCGGCCGCCCGCCGGACCGCGCCGCCGTTCTCGACGCGCTGGCCACCTATCAGCGTTCGCTGGTCACGCCCAATTCGGCCTTCGACCGCTATCTCGCCGGCGACCGCTCCGCCCTCGGCGACGATGCGTTGCGCGGCTACCAGCTGTTTCGCGACTATGGCTGCGCGGCGTGCCATCAGGGAAGTAATCTCGGTGGCAACATGTTCCAGAAGTTCGGCATCTATGCGCCGCCGCCGCGCGCCGATCCTGACAATGACGGCGACCTCGGGCGCTTCACCCTCACCGGAAAGGAGGAGGACAAGGGCGTCTTCCGGGTGCCGAGCCTGCGCAATGTCGCGGTGACCGCTCCCTATTTCCACGACGGACGTGCGCCGACGCTGCCCGACGCGATCGCCATCATGGGCGCGAGCCAGCTCGGCCGTCGTCTGAGCCCGGCGGACATCCATTCGCTGGTGGCGTTTCTCGAGACATTGACCGGTGAGTACAATGGCAGGACGCTCGAAGCCCAGCCGGCGCTGGACGATCATTGAGCCGTGGCGCATCGTCCTGCTGCTGGTCGGCGCCATCCTCTTCGCCTTGCTGGCCGTCGGACGCATGCCCTCGCGCGAGCTCCATGAAGCGGTGCTGACGTCGCTCCGGGCCATCGACGGCGATCACGCCGCGCTTCAGCGCGACGTGCTGCAGGCACGCGCCGGCCTGCTGCTCAATTACGATCCTCTCGTCGATTCGATCGTCCGGCTCCGGGCATCGGTGGCCCGGCTTCACGCGCTGTTCGATGCGGCCGGGATGGGCGAGACCGTGCAGCTCGACCGGCAGCTGGCCGCCATATCCCGTTCCATCGACGCCGACGAGGCGCTGGTGGAAACCTTCAAGACCAGCAATGCGCTGCTGCAGAATTCGCTGTCCATCGCGGTCCAGCTGCTCGACCGGCTCGACCAGAGCCCGGATGCGCGGATACGCCAGGCGCTGGGCCAGACCGGCGATCTCGGCCTGCCGCTGATGCGCTTCACCGCCCAGCCGGATGGCGGGCTGGCCGGGTTCATCCGCCATCAGCTCGATGCCCTGCAGGCCTCGCCCGCCGGGGCCGATGCCGATATCAGGTCGTTCGCCGCCCATGTGCGCACGGTGCTGTCGACGCTGCCGCAGGTCGATGCGGTGATCGAGGCGATCCAGCTGTCGCACAGTTCCCGCGAGGCGCAGATCCTGCAACGCGACTATCTCGAGGCGTTCGGCGAGGTCAGTGCCCAGGCGGTCTGGAGCCGGGCCCTGCTCGGCGCGATCTCGGTGCTGCTCTGTGGCTATGTCGCCGTGCTGATCTACCGGCTGCGCGCCCAGACCCAGCGTCTGGCCCGACAGCTGGACTTCGAGAACATCGTCGCCGAGGTGCGCCGACGCTTCGTCGAGGGCGGCGAGGACATGCCGACCGCCTTCGCCCATTCGGTGGAGCTGTTCGGCTCGTTCTTCCAGGCGCGCTCCCATGCCTTCGCCGTGCTCAACAGCGACGACTTCCGGGTCGAGCATGCCTATGGAAACATCGACGGCCGGCGTCTTCAGTCCATCGCCAGCGAGTACGGCCCGCGCTTCGCCGCCACCGCGCATCGGGGCGGTTCCGACTATCTCGGCTTCCCCTACAATGAGCGCAGCGATCCTCACCGCGCCTGGGTCCACGGCGTCCGCGAGGGCAGCATCGTCATGGGGTGGTTCGGCGAGCGCTCGGTCAGCCTGTTCCTCGTCCGGAGGGGACTGCCCGGCAGAAGCGGCGATCACGAGCAGCGCATGTATGGCAACGCCGCGCTGGTGCTGGCACGCAGCCTCATGACCTATCACACGCGGGAGGAGAAGAAGGCGCTCGAGGCGCGTCTCGAGCATGCCCAGCGGCTGGAGGCGGTCGGCACGCTGGCCGGCGGCATTGCCCATGAGTTCAACAATTCGCTCGCCGCCATACTCGGCTATGCGGAGATGACCTTGCAGCTGAAGCGGGTCTCGACCCAGGGCCGGCAATATCTGCAGCAGATCGTTGCCAGCGCCCAGCGCGCCCGGCATGTGACCGACCAGATCCTGACCTTCGGCCGCAAGCGGGAGCGGGTCGCCAAGCCCTTCAACATGGCCGAGGCGGTGTCGGACATTCTGCCGCTGATCCGGTTGTCGGTGCCGGATGGCATCCGCTTCGACGTCGCTCTGGCGGAACACCTGCCGTCGGTTCTCGGCAATCCCATCGAGGTCCAGCAGGTGGTGATGAATCTGTGCACCAATGCCGTGCATGCCCTGTCCGACGATGGCGTGGTGCGGATCGGGGTGCGGGCGGTCGAGCGGCCGGCACGCGTGCCGCTGTCGCATGGGGAGCTGCCGGCCGGCCGCTATGTCGTGCTCAGCGTCGGCGACACCGGCAGCGGCATCGACGCCAATGTGCTGCCGCACATCTTCGAGCCGTTCTTCACCACCCGGGCGAACAAGGGCGGCACCGGCCTCGGGCTCGCCGCCGTGCACGGCATCGTCGCCGGCATGTCCGGCCATATTGACGTCGCCAGCCGGCCCGGCCGGGGCACGCGCTTCGACGTGCATTTTCCCGCCGCCGGCAACAGGGCCGCCGTGCCGCTGTCCGATTTTTTCCACGAGCGCTCGACGCCGCTGGGCCATGGGCAGACCGTGCTGCTGGTCCAGCGCGACGGGAAGCTGCGCCTCATGTACGAGGAGAAGATCGCCGCGCTGGGCTACGAGCCGGTCGGATTCGCCGATGGGCGCGGGCTGTGCGACTGGCTGGGGCGTGATCGCCGCGCGCCCGACCTGATCATGATGGACCTCGATACCGGTGAGCAGGCGCCGGATCTGTCCGCGCTCATGCAGCGGCTGGCGCCGGTTCCGCTGCTGCTGCTCGCCGAGCCGGCGCAGATCACGGCCGATTTGCGCACGACGCACGGTACCGCGCTGCTGCGAAAGCCGGTCAGCACCATGCATCTGGCGGCGGCGATCGCCAGCCGCATCGCCGCCGGGGGGCGCGGCTCTCCGGCGGGATCGGTCGGCGAACCCGCCTGACGGGAGCGGGATGCCACCGCGCCGTTCCTCACACCAGCGGGGAGTTCGGCGGCAGCCCGAACACCAGCCGCCCGAAGATCTCGAAGGTGGTGGTGGTGGACAATCCCGCGTGCAGCGTGGCGGCGCGCAGATCGTGCCAGTGCCGGTTCATCGGGCTGTCCGACCGCGCGAAGCCGCCGCCGGACACGCCGGCGAGGAGATCCACCGCCTCCCAGCACAGACGGGCCGCGAAGGTCGCGTCGCGCCAGATGCGCGCGCGCTGCTCGCGGGCGAGGGGCTGCCGGGAGGCGGCCGCCGCCTCCATATGGGCGATGGAGCGGCGAAGAATGGTCTCGGCGGCGTCGATCTTCACCGAGGCCTCGCCGATGTAGAGATGCGTCACCGTCGCCTCGCTCTGGGCCGGGTAGAAGGTGAGCGCAATGGGCCGGAAGGGCGCCCGGTCGACGAACAGGCCGAGGGCTTCGCGTGCCACCGCCAGGCAGGGAAAGGCGAGCTTGGTGGCCAGCATCGGCAGCACCGGCAGGTTGAAGCTCGGCCGGTCGCGCAGATGGCTGGAGGCGAAATCGTCGGCGAGCACCCGGCTGTAGGAGGCCAGGCGATCGTCGGGAACGAAGACGTTCTCCGCCGTCACGCTGACGCTGCCGGTGCCGCGCAGGCCGAACGTGTCCCAGTCGTCCAGCAGGGTGAGTTCCTCGACCGGCAGCAGTGCCGCGGCGAAGTCGACCTGGTTGCCGCCCTCGTCGAGGATAGGCACGCTGGCGACGTCCCATTGCGCATGGTGGATGCCGCTGTTGAAGGCCCACTGGCCCTCCTCGATGTGCAGGCCGCCCGCGACACGGCGGGTGCGGACCCGCGAGGGAGCCATCACCGAGGCGGTACGGAAGGGGCGGCCGCTGCCGAACACCTTGTCGGTGGTCTCTGGCGGATAGAGCGCGGCGGCCATCCAGATGCCGCCCGCGAGGATGGCGTGGGTCCAGGCCACCGAGCCGTCGGCGGCGCCGAGTTCCAGCGACACGTCCAGCAGCGTGTCGAGAGACGCTTCGTCGCCGCCATAGATCGCGGGCATGCAGAGCCTGAACAGGCCGGCCTGTTCGAGTTCCTCGATGGTCGCCGCCGGCAGGCGGCCGAGGCGGCTGGTTTCGGCGGCCCGCGCCCGCAGCGTCGGCGCGAGGCCGCGCGCGGCGGTGGCAGGCGAGGCGGTCGGGTTGGTGGCTGAAGGCGTGGTGATCCGGTTCATGGCGTACCTGATGAAGGTTGGGGCGGAAGGGGAGGCGCCCGGTGGCCGGGGGGCTCGACGCGGGGCCGGCCGGGCGCCGTGCCGGGGGCGAGGGGAGGGCGCCGCGCCGCGATGGCCGCGTCGTCGTCGTCGAAGGTCGGCGCGCGCTATGAAGCCCGCCACTCGGCGAGTGCGTGCTCCTCTGCCGCGCAGGAGCGTCCCGACGCCGCCGCATGCTCGATGCCCGATCGCGAAATGCCGATATCGGCAAGCGTTCGATCGTCCAGCGATGCCAGTCGCTGTGCTGCGGCCCGGGTCTGCCAGGCCTGCTCCAGTTCCATGAGCAGGCGGCGCGCCATGCCGGCCAATGAGCGGGCGAATGCACTGGCGAATGCCGGCGGCGCGGTATCCACCGGCGCGGCTGGCAGCTTCGTCGTTTCAAGCCGCAGAATGTTCATGATGACCTCCTGTGCGGGTGTGGCGACCCGTCGAAGATCGTTCGCTCGGCATGCCGGGTTGTTATCCGGGCGGGCTCTGTCGTTATGAATGTAGTGGCCGCGTGATATCTGTAACGCGGTCTCCCCGTGTCGCGGGGGAGCGCCTTCGCGGCGGCCGGATGTCTCTGGCCGGGCCGGACGGTTTCAAACCGAACGCTGACGCGGCATGTCGAAACGACCTTGAAAGATCGGCCCACGACCGTCGCCCGGGAGCGATGGCGTCGAGGTCGTCCGCTGCGCGGCGCGTCGCCGTGCGGGACCGCCGCCGCCGGTTTGGAAAGGCGACGGTTCGGCATGTGCGGAGGCATCCTCCTTGTTGGCAACGGGTCGGTCGACCCATTGGCCCTCTCCCGTCTCGACGATTTCGATCTGGTGGTCCGCTTCAACGACTGCCGCAATTTCGCGAGCGCGCCCGGCCGCACCGACGTCGTGGCGGTGTGCAACACCGGCCGCCCGGCGCGGCAGATGAGCGCCGCCACCGCGTGGCGCCGTCACCCAGCGGTGGTGGCGGCGCGGGAAATCTGGAGCGTGCGCCCGCCACGGCTGTTTGCCGCCGCAAGGCCCCGCATCGTCGCCGACCATCCCGAGCTCGCCGATCTCTGCGACGACTACACCGCGGCGTTCGTCGCGTTCTGCCGTGCCACCGGCAAGCGGCATCTCACGGTGGATGAGGAGGTGCATCGCGCGGCCGCCACGGCGCTGGCACCGCTGGCGCCGGATTCCTATGTGACGCCGAGCAGCGGCCTGATCGTCATCGAGCACCTGCTGCGCCGCCGCCGCGCGGCGCGGATCGTGCTGGCCGGCTTCGACCATGCGGGCTGGAGCGGTCATCCGTTCGCCGCCGAGGCGCGGCTGGTCGATTCCTATGTCCGGCAGGGGCTGATGAGCCGGCTGGAGCCGGTGGCGCGAGGAGCCGCATGAGCGGCGGAGGCACGCCGCAACCGCGCCGGTTGCGCGCGAAACCCGTCCGCTTTGTTTGTCATCGAGCGATGCGTGAACGACATGGTCGGAAAATGCCCCGGCCGCAGAACTCTCCGACAGAACAGGAGGGCTCCATGCCAGCAGAACTCATGCCGGACCGGCACGATCAGACGACGAGGGCGAACGGCCAGCCGTCTCCCAGGCTGATCCTCATCCGTGGAGCCGGTCACGATCACCGCTACTACCGGGGGCTGTTCGATGGCGGGGCCGGGCACCGTCCGCGCACCATGCGGGCGATGGAGCTCGGGCCGCTGGCCGGCGGCGGCTCCGATGCGGCCGATACCGGCTCGGCGATGCGCTATGCCTGGGACTATCTCGTGGAGAGTTTCGGGCAGTCGAGCGTGTGGTTCTTCGCGTCGGAACTCTCCTTCGCGGAAATGCCGCCCCGACGCGAGCTGCATCTGTCGCGGCTGGTGGAGCTCGCCGGCGCCGGGATCGTCCGGCAATGGCGACGCCTGAGACGGGAATTAGACATCCGGCAAACCATCGCGGTGCTGAGGGAGCTGGACCGCGCGACGCTCCGCGACATCGGCGTCGACTCGAGGGAGCTCATCGCACCGGCGGTGCGTGCGCGACACCCGCCGGGCTGACGGGAAAGGCCGGGACGTTACAGGAACATACAATCTCTGCGGTCGGTCGACACATGGCGACGACACGATCCGTGCAGCGTAGCGGGCGAATCCTTTCCGGTTGTGGCCACGTCGCTCGCGTCGTCGGCCGGCCGCGTTGTTCGAAGGCAGGATCGTGAAACATCTCGTTGTCGTCGATGACGATACCCGGTTGCGGGGTCTTCTGATCGACTACCTGTCCCAGCACGCCTTCCGGGTGACGGGAGTGAAGGACAGCCGCCAGCTCACGCAGGTGCTGGCCACCGATCAGGTCGATCTGGTGATCGTCGATCTCAATCTCGGTCATGAGGACGGCCTCGAGATCGTGCGCGCCCTGTCCTCGACGTCGGACGTGCCGATCATCGTGATCAGCGGCGATCGGCTGGAGGAGACCGACAAGGTGGTGGGGCTGGAACTCGGCGCCTCCGACTACGTCACCAAGCCGTTCGGATTGCGGGAGTTCCTGGCGCGCATCCGCGCCGCGCTGCGCATCAAGCCGATCTCGACCGAGCACAATGATCGCAAGATCTACGGCTTCGAGGGCTGGATGCTGAACGTCAAGCGGCGCCAGCTCGTGGCGGCGGACGGCCGCGAGATCAAGCTCACCGCCGCCGAGTTCAACCTGCTCGTCGCCTTCCTGCGCTCGCCGCGCCAGATCCTGTCGCGCGAGCAATTGCTGGCGGCGAGCCGGGTGCATGCGGAGGAGATCTTCGACCGCAGCATCGACGTGCTGATCCTGCGGCTGCGGCGCAAGATCGAGGTGGACGCCTCGGAGCCGAAGCTGATCCTGACCGAGCGGGGCGTCGGCTACATGTTCAACGCCGACGTCACCGTCGAGGAGCGCCGCCGCGCCCGGACCGGCGGCGCGGCCTGAGGCGTGAGGCGCGGTCTTGGCGAGATCGGTTGCGCCGGGGGCGGGGGGCGTGTTGACACGCTCCCGCCCGCCGCCTAAGGGAAAAGCGAACGCCAGTCGCACTGGCCGTAAGCGTTTGACGTCAAGCAACGCACTCAACGATCCTCGTCGATCGGAGTGCGTTTTTTTGCGCCCGTCACACGAGGAACAGCCTGGAGATCACCATGGCTTTCCAATCGATGCGCGATCCGGCGCAGGGCCGCCTGCTGCTGCTGACCGCCATTCTCTTCCTGTCCTATCTGTGCATCGGCGTCTCGCTGCCCATCGTGCCGGTTCATGTCACCGGGGCGCTCGGCCTCGGCAATGTCTGGGCCGGGCTCGGGGTTGGCATCGCCTTTCTCGCCACCATCGTCAGCCGTGGCTATGCCGGCAGCCTGTCGGACCGTCGCGGACCGAAGGGCGCGGTGGGCTGGGGGCTCGCCCTCTACGTCGCCGGGGCGCTCACCTCGCTGGCGGCCGGCCTGCCGCTGCCGGCTACCTCGCTGGCCTATCCGGTGCTCCTTGCCGGCCGGCTGCTGGTCGGGCTGGGCGAGAGCCTGGTCGCCGTCGGCATCATCGCCTGGGGCATCGGCCTGGTCGGGCCCGCCCGCTCGGGCAAGGTGCTGGCGCTGGTCGGCGCCGCCATCTATGGCGCGCTCGCCGTCGGCGGGCCGCTCGGCCTCCTGCTGCTCGACCGCGTCGGCTTCGCCGGCGCCATGGCGGTGAGCGCGCTGCTGCCATGCCTCGGCCTGCTGGCGATCTGGCGCCTTCCCGGCGTCGCCGCGCATCCCGGCGCCGAGCGCCCGTCCTTCTGGAGCGTGATCGGTCGGATCTGGGCGCATGGCTCGATCATCTGCCTGCAGGGCATCGGCTTCGCGGCCATCGGCGCCTTCTTCACCCTGTACTTCCTCGATCGCGGCTGGAGCCATGCCGGCCTCGGCCTCACCGCCTTCGGCGGCGGCTTCGTGCTGGTCCGCGTGCTGTTCGGCCATTTGCCGGACCGCATCGGCGGGTTGCCGGTGGCGACCGGCTCGCTCGCCGTCGAGGTCGTCGGCCAGGTGCTGATCTGGAGCGCGCCGACGCCGATGCTGGCGCTTCTCGGCGCCTTCCTGACCGGGCTCGGCTGTTCGATGATCTTCCCCGCCATGGGACGGGAAGTGGTGCGGCTGGTCGAGCCGCATCTGCGCGGCACCGCGCTTGGCGGCTTCTCCGCCTTCCAGGATCTCGCCTACGGCCTCACCGGGCCGCTGGCCGGGCTGATGGCCGACCGCGCCGGCTATGGCAGCGTGTTCCTCGTCGGCGCCGTGGCGGCGATGGCGGGTCTCGTCATCGCGCTCGGCCTGCGGCACAGGCGTCGGCTTGCCCTGTCGTGAGGCGACGCCTCAGGCCGCTGCGCCGCTCAGGCCGCTGCGCCGCTCAGGCGGCGCAGCGTGTCGTGCACCTGGCGATTGCCGGCCCAGATCGGGCCGGGATTGCCGAAATCGCCGTCGAACGTCGCCACGCCGCCGGCTTCGCGGATCAGCACGATGCCGGCCCAGCAGTCCCAGCAATGCAGCGTCGGATCGTAATAGCCGGCCAGCCGGTTGGCCGCGACATAGGCGAGCATGAGTGCCCCCGAGCCGACCCGGAACAGCACGCCGCCCTCGCGATACAGCGCCTCCACGAAGGCGCCGGCCTCCTGCGGCGACGCCTTCTGGGTGGCACCGAAGCCGATGGTGGTGGAGGCGACGTTCCAGTCCAGGTTCATGGCCAGTGGATGCCCGTTGAGCCGGGCACCGCCTCCCGCCGCCGCCGTGTAGGTCTCGCGCAGCATCGGCGCGTGGATGGCGCCGGCCACCGGCTCGCCGTCGCGCGCGAGACCGATGGAGACCGTCCAGTTCGGCTGGCCGACCAGGAAGGGCATGGTGCCGTCGATGGGATCGATCACCCAGACGAAGCCCGAGCTTCCCTCGGTGGTGGCTTCTTCCTCGCCGACAATGCCGTCCAGCGGGAATTGCCGGGCGATCTGCCGGCGCAGCCACGCCTCGATGCCGCGGTCCGCCTCGCTGACGAGATCCTGCGAGTCGGATTTCGAGATCGGATGCAGCGTGTCGCGATCGAGGAAAAAGGCGCGCGCCTTGGTGCCCGCCCGCCGCGCCAGCTTCTCGGCGGCGGCCAGCCGTGCCTGGAGCGGATCGGCCTCGCCGCGGTGTTCCGGTGCCATCCTACGCGTCTCCCCGCTCACAACGGTACAGGTGGATCATATCCCGTCGCGATGCTATTGCATATTTGAGATTACAAATGTATCGGTTTCATCGTCGCAAGACGGGCGCACCCGACATTGACGGCCGGGCTTTTCGAAGCGGTGGCAGCGGGATGGGGTGCGTCGCGCGGGATGCGGATGGGGAGGACAGCGCCCGGCGCTGCACCACTGTCCGCCACTAAGGAGAGACGGCCCGAGCCGTCCGCATGTCGGCCTCGCCCAGCACCCGGCGCTGCGCCATCTCAGGAGGAAAACAATGAAGCGTGCATTGAGAATCTGCGCCAGCGTCGTCGCCCTCGGGGCCGCGACCGCTGCCATGACCGCCGCGATCCCGGTCGCCGCCATGGCCGACTGGCTCGAAGACGCCGCCAAGCCGCTGAAGGGTACCGAGATCAACGGTATCTTCCTCGACCGCCCCGGCTACCGGGCCATCATCAAGCTGCTGCCCGAATTCGAGAAGAAGACCGGCATCAAGGTCAATTACGAGATCGTCCCCTACGAGAACGCCCGTGAGAAGGAAGTGCTGAACTTCACCTCGCGCGGCGACCTCACCATGGCGCTGGTCGATCTCGTCTGGATCGGCGAATTCGCCGAGAACGGCTGGCTGGTTCCGGTCGACGATCTCGCCAAGGACAAGGCGATCACCGATCCCGACCTCAACCTCAAGGGCTTCTTCCCGCTGCTGCTGGACGCGTTCGGCTCCTGGGGCGGCGTGACCTACGGCCTGCCCTTCGACAATTATTCCGGCCTGCTGTTCTACAATTCCTGCAAGCTGAAGGAGGCCGGCTTCGACAAGCCGCCGGCGACCTGGGCCGAGCTGAAGGACGTCTATGGTCCGAAGCTGACCGACGCTTCCAAGAACCAGTACGCCTATGCCCTGCAGTCGCGCCGCGGCGAGACGCAGTCGGCCGACAGCTTCATGCGCTTCCTGTGGCCGTTCGGCGGCTCGCTGCTGAACAAGGACTTCAAGTCCAACCTCAACAGCAAGGAAAGCCAGACCGGCCTCGCCTTCCGCCAGGACCTGATGAAGTACATGCCGCCCGGCGACGTGTCCTTCGATCACGCCGAGGCGGTGAACGCGCTGGCGCAGGGCCAGGTGGCGATGATCACCGAGTGGTCGGCCTTCTACTCGACCCTCGCCGATCCGGCGACCTCCAAGCTCGGCGACTGCCTCGCCGTGGCTCCCGAGCCCGCCGGCCCGGCCGGCCGCCTGCCGGCGCTGGGCGGCTTCTCGCTCGCCGTCGCCTCGCAGGCCTCGCCCGAGCAGCAGAAGGCGACCTGGCTGTTCATCCAGTGGGCCACCTCGGAGGCCATCGCCAAGGCCTATGTCGATGCCGGCGGCGTGTCGGGTCGCACGGCGGTCTATAACGACCCGGACGTGAAGGCGAAGTACAAGTTCGTCGAGCCGCTGGTCGCCTCCTGGCAGGCCGGCGTGCCCGAGTATCGTCCGCGCTTCCCGGCCTGGCCGGCGATCTCCGAGATCGTCGCCGAGTGGGGTTCCAAGATGATGCTGGGCGAAGTCACCGTCGAGGGCGGCGCCAAGGAGATCGGCACCCGCATGGAACAGATCCTCGGCAAGGAAGGCTATTACGACGGGAAGAAGAAGCTTCTCCAGTGACCGTCGCGACCTGAAGCCGGCGATGCCCGCGGTTCTCCCCCCGTGCATCGTCGACCTCGCTGGGCGGACGCCCTCTCCCGCGAAGCGGCGTCCGCCCCCTTCTTTCTGAAACCGTGCCGGGATCCGACGACATGACCACTCTCCATGGCCGGGCGCTGGACGAATTGCGCGGCTGCCTCGATGCGGTGCGTAGCGAGGAGTTCGACGCCGCCATCGCCGCCATCGCCGCCGCCGGGCGCATCGCGCTCTATGGCGTCGGCCGCGAGGGGCTGCAGATCAAGGGGCTGGCCATGCGGCTGTTCCATCTCGGCCTGAAGGTCGCGGTGGTCGGCGACATGACGACGCCGCCGGTCGGCACGGGCGACCTGCTCGTGGTCTCCGCCGGTCCGGGCGATTTCTCCACCGTCTCCGCGCTGATCGGTGTGGCGAAGGCTGCCGGCGCCCGGGTGCTGGTGGTCACCGCCGAGCCGGCGGGCGCCGCCGCGCAGCGGGCCGACCTTGTGCTTACCGTGCCCGCCCAGACCATGGCGAGCGACCAGGGCACCGCCGCCAATTCGGTGCTGCCGATGGGTTCGCTTTACGAGGGCGCGCTCTACATCCTGTTCGAGATCCTCGTCCTCAGCCTGCGCGAGCGGCTGGGCGTGTCGCCGGCGCAGATGCGCGCCAACCATACGAATCTGGAGTGATCCGTGCCGCCTCAGCGCGGCGCCTTTCCCCCGGTCCCTGCCATCGGGACGATGCCACCAGGACGATGCGATGAGTGAAGCCATGCGGGCAGCGCCCACCAAGCCCAATCGCGGTTACGGCCGCTGGACGCCGTTGTGGTTCCTGGCGCCAGCCGTGCTCACCCTGTTCCTGATCGGCATCTACCCGACGATCTTCGCGCTGGTTACCTCGTTCCGGCGCTACAACATCACCCGGCCGCGCGAGGGCTTTCCCTTCGTCGGCTTCGAGAACTATGTCTCGGTGCTGACCGACAGCACCTTCTGGTCGTCGCTGCTGCTCACCGCCAAGTTCTACGTCACCGTGTTGCCGATCCAGGTGGTGCTCGGCCTGATCATCGCGCTCCTGCTGCACAAGCCGGGCATGGGCCTTCTGAAATCGCTCGCCCGGGTGACGCTGGTGGTGCCGCTCGCCACCACCTATGCGGTGGTCGGCCTGATCGGCCGGCTGATCTTCAACCGCGATTTCGGCGTCGCCAACCAGTTCCTCTCCTTCGCCGGTTTCGGGCCGGTCGACTGGCTGTCGACGCCGGGCGGCGCCTTCGCCGCCATCGTCATCATGGACGTCTGGCAGTGGACGCCGTTCTGCGCGCTGATCTTCCTCGCCGGCCTGTCCATGGTGCCCGGCGAGATCGAGGAGGCGGCGCGGCTGGAGACCTCGTCCAAGCTCGCTTTGCTGCGCCATGTGCAGCTGCCCTACCTGCTGCCCGGCCTCACCGCGGTGATGATCCTGCGCTCGGCCGACGTGCTGAAGCTGTTCGACATGGTGTTCGTGATGACGCGCGGCGGGCCGGGCTCGGCCACGGACCTGATCTCGATCTACATCCAGCGCGTCGGCTTCCGCATCTTCGATCTCGGCACCGCCTCGGCGCAGGCCATCCTGTTGCTGATCATCACCATCGTCATCAGCCGGCTGTACATCCGCCTGCTCTACCGGGAGGTCCAGTGATGCGCGGCAAGATCCTTCACGCCATCGGGCTCACCGCCATCGTCGTCTTCACGCTGTTCCCGTTCGTGTGGATGGTGATGGCGAGCTTCAAGACGCAGTCCGACATCCTCGCCTCGCCGCCGGTGTGGTTCTTCACCCCGACGCTGCAGAACTATGTCGACATCTTCGCCGACACCAAGGTCTCCGGCGCCATCGTCAACTCGCTGATCGTGGCGACGCTGAGCACGCTTTTGTCGGTGGTGCTCGGCACGCCGGCGGCCTTCGCGCTCGCCCGCTACGACTTCCGCGGCAAGTCGGACCTGTGGTTCTGGTTCATCTCCAACCGCATGACGAGCCCGATCGTGCTGGCGCTGCCGGTCTACCTGCTCGCCATGTACGCCAATTTGCTCGACACCCATCTGGTGCTGATCCTGATCTACCTGACCTTCAACATCCCGATCGTGGTGTGGATCGTCACCGACCAGTTCAAGTCGATCCCGCCGGATCTGGAGCAGGCGGCCCGCCTCGACGGCGCCGACCAGTTCACCATCTTCCGCAAGATCTACCTGCCGCTCGGCGCGCCGGGCATCGCGGTCTCCGCGATCTTCTCCTTCATCTTCTCGTGGAACGAGCTGCTCTACGCGCTGGTGCTGACCCGCCGCAACGTGCAGACCGCCCCGGTGGTCGCCACCTCCTTCATGTCCGGCTACGAGCTGCCCTGGGGCAAGATCATGGCCACCGGCACCGTCATCGTGCTGCCGGTGACGATCTTCGCGCTCATCGTCTCCCGCCACATGGTGCGCGGCCTGACCATGGGAGCGACCAAGTGACGGACGGCGCTGTGAGCGACGTGCAGCCCATCCCCTTCGGCATCAACCTGTCCTTCTGCGTGAAGCGCTGGGTGACGCCGGAGCTGTGGGCGCCGCTGGTGCGCGAGCGCCTCGGCCTCGACCTGGTGCAGTTCTCCTACGACCTCGCCGACCCGATGTGGCCGGACGCCATCCTCGACCGCCATGCCGCCGATCTGCGGCGGCAGGCGCAGGCGAATGGCGTCACCGTGCACAGCGCCTTCATCGGCCTCGCCCACTACACCTTCAACCAGCTGCTGCATCCCGACCGCGAGGTGCGCGACTACGCGGAGGAGTGGCTCGGCCGCGCCTACCGCTTCGCGGCGCTGGCCGGCATTCCCCGCGTCGGCGGCCCGCTCGGCGCCATTCCCGCCCGGCTGGACGGCCGCGAGGCGGAGGCACTCGACGAGGCCGATTACACCGACCTGATCGCCCGCATGCACCGGCTCGGCGCCCGCGCCAAGGCCGAAGGCCTGAGCGAGCTCTATGTCGAGCCGACGCCGATGCGGCGCGAATGGCCGTGGACGGTGGCGCAGGCGCGGCGGATGATGGATGACGTGGCCGATAGCGCGGTGCCGTGGCGGCTGTGCCCGGATTGGGGGCACGGCACCATCGAGCCGCTTTACGGCCCGGATCACGGCGCCATGGAGCCGTGGTTCCGCGACCTCGCCGACGTGATCACCGCCGTCCACATCCAGCAGACAGACTTCCTCCTCGACCGTCACTGGGACTTCACCGTGCCCGGCAAGGTCGATCCTGTGGATGCCGCGGCGCTGCTGCGCCGGACCGGCATCGCCCCGGCTCCGGTCTTCCTCGAGGTGTTCTATGCCTTCGAGCAGGATAGCGGGTCGATCCTGACCGCGCTCGAGGCGACCTCGGCGCGGCTCAGGCAGGCCTTTGCCTGAGGGGGGCGGAATGAACGGCGGTGGACGCGAGCGCGGCAGGCTGGTGGCGGCACAGGAGATCGAGGCGGCGCAGATCCGCGCCCGCGTCGCCTGGCTGTACTTCATCGGCGGCCTGACGCAGCAGGACATCGCCGACCAGCTCGGGCTCACCCGCCTGCGCATCAACAAGATCCTCGGCCAGGTGCGTTCCGACGGCTCGGTCTTCATCGACATCCGCCTGCCGATGGCGGAATGCGTCGAGGCCGAGCAGCGGCTGAAGGAGAAATACGGGCTGGAGGGCGCCACGGTGGTGCCGAGCCTGCCGGACGAGGCCGAGCAGCAGCGCGTCATCGGCGAGGCCGCCGGCGCGCTGCTCGACGGCCTGTTCGAGAACGGCATGGGCCTCGGCGTCGGCTGGGGCAAGACGCTGGCCGCCGGTCTCAAGCGCGTCACCGTGCGGCCGATGCCGCAGAGCTGGGTGACCTCGGTGATGGGCGGGCTCACCCGCGGCTCCGGCGCCTCCACCTTCGAGGTGGCGACCGGCTATGCGCGCTCGATCTCGGCGGAATGCTACTATCTCGCCGCGCCGCTGTATTTCCCGACGCCGGAAAGCCGCACCATGCTGCTCTCGCATCACGGCATCAGCGAAACCATGCGCCGGGCCCGCACGGTGGACATGGCGCTGCTGTCCTGCGGCGACATGACGACCCGCTCGCTGCTGGTGCAGACCCAGACCGTCTCGGAAAGCCTGGCGAGCCTCGCCGCCGCCGGTGCCGTCGGCGACCTGCTCGGCGTGTTCCTCGCTGCCGACGGCCGGCCGGTCGACCACCCGCTCAACGAGCGCGTGCTGTCGCTGGCGCCGCACGAACTGAGCCCGGTGCGCCATTCGATCCTGGCGTCGGGCGGTCTCTACAAGGTGCCGATCGTCCGGGCGATCCTCCGGGCGGGATATGTGAAGCGACTGGTGACCGACGAACGCTGCGCCAGCGCGCTGCTGGAGAGCTGATGGACGGCGCCCCGCAGGCCGGGGCCGGCCCTATCTGGAGTTTGAGCTGATGACTTTCTTGCGACTGGACAACATCAAGAAGAATTATGGCGATGCCTCGGTCATCAAGGGCGTCAGCTTTGCCGCCAGCAAGGGCGAGTTCGTGGTGTTCGTCGGTCCCTCGGGCTGCGGCAAGTCCACGCTCCTGCGCATGATCGCCGGCCTCGAGGATGTCAGCGAGGGCCAGCTCTACATCGACGGCCGCGACGTCACCTATGAGGAGCCCGCCAAGCGCGAGGTCTCCATGGTGTTCCAGTCCTACGCGCTCTACCCGCACATGAACGTGTTCGAGAACATGGCGTTCGGCCTGCGCATGGCCAAGCGCCCGGAGGCGGAGATCCGCGCCCAGGTGATGGAGGCCGCGCGCATCCTGCAGCTGGAGGCGCTGCTGGAGCGCAAGCCGCGCGCTTTGTCCGGCGGCCAGCGCCAGCGCGTCGCCATCGGGCGCTCTATCGTCCGCCACCCCAAGCTGTTCCTGTTCGACGAGCCCTTGTCCAACCTCGATGCCGAGCTGCGCTCGCAGATGCGCGTCGAGATCGCCAAGCTGCATCGCAGCCTCGGCGCCACCATGGTCTACGTCACCCACGATCAGGTGGAGGCGATGACGCTGGCCGACCGCATCGTGGTGCTGCGCGCCGGCCTCGTCGAGCAGATCGGCTCGCCGACCGAGCTCTACGACAAGCCGGCCAACACCTTCGTCGCCGGCTTCATCGGCTCGCCGAAGATGAACTTCATCAGCGCCAAGGTGTCGTCCGTCTCCGGCACCGGCCTGCGGCTCGATCATCCGGCCTTTGCCGGCGGCTCGCTCGGCGTCGACACCCCCGCGGCCGCCCGCGCCAAGGTCGGCGACACCGTGACCGTCGGCCTGCGGCCGGAGCATCTCACGGTCGGCGCCGCCGATCCGGTGCTGTCGCTCACCCTCGACTTCGCCGAGAGCCTGGGCGGCTCGACCCAGCTTTATGCCCGCCAGTCGACGTCCGGCACTCCGGGCGAGCCGGTGATCGCGCTCACCCCCGGCCGGCCGGAGCTCAAGCCCGGCGATGCGCTGAAGCTCGGCATCGCGCCGGGCCACATCTATCTCTTCAACGCCGCCGGCCTCGCTCTCTAGAGCCCGCCGACGACGGCAACCCCAGCAGGAAAAGCCCATGGTGCAGGCACTGGTTCTCGAAAAGAAGGGCGAGCTTTCCCTTCGCGACATCGACCTCCCGCAGGAGGTCGGCCCCGACGACGTGAAGATCGCCATCGACACGGTCGGCGTCTGCGGCAGCGACGTGCATTACTACACCCATGGCGCCATCGGCTCCTTCGTGGTGCGCGAGCCGATGGTGCTCGGCCACGAGGCGGCCGGCACCATCATCGCGGTCGGCGCCAACGTGAAGAACCTCAAGGTCGGCGACCGGGTCTGCATGGAGCCGGGCGTGCCGAACATGAGTTCGCGCGCGACCAAGCTCGGCATCTACAATGTCGATCCCGATGTGCGCTTCTGGGCGACGCCGCCGATCCATGGCGTGCTGACCCCCGAGGTCGTGCATCCCGCCGCCTTCACCTACAAGCTGCCGAACAACGTCTCCTTCGCCGAAGGCGCGATGGTCGAGCCCTTCGCCGTCGGCCTGCAGGCGGCGACGCGGGCGCGCATCACCCCCGGCGACGTGGCGGTGGTGATCGGCTGCGGCCCGATCGGCATCATGACGGCGCTGGCCGCCCTCGCCGGTGGTTGCGCCCGGGTCTACATCTCCGACCTCTCGGCGCCGAAGCTCGCCATCGCCGGGCAATATGCCGGCATCCACCCGGTGAACATCACCGAGCGGGCGCTCAAGGACGTGATCGCCGAGGAGACCGAGGGCTGGGGCGCCGACGTGGTGTTCGAGGCCAGCGGCTCGCCGCGCGCCTATGACGGCATCTTCGACATCGTGCGACCGGGCGGCACGCTGGTGCTGATCGGCATGCCGGTCGAGCCGACCAGGTTCGACGTCGCGGCGGCGATCATCAAGGAAGCGCGCATCGAGACGGTGTTCCGCTACGCCAATAATTTCGACCGCGCGGTCAACCTCATCGCCTCCGGCAAGGTCGACCTGAAGCCGCTGATCTCCGAGACCTTCGACTTCGCCCGCAGCATCGAGGCCTTCGACCGCGCGGCCAAGGGCCTGCCGGACGACGTGAAGCTGCAGATCAAGCTGCGCGGCTGAGCCGCCGGCGCGCCTCATTCGGCCCGGCCGCCTTGCGCGGCCGGGCCTTGTCCATTTTCGAAGGAATCGGGGACTGACATGGGAAGCAGGCTTCAGGGCAAGGTTGCGGCCATCACCGGGGCAGCATCGGGCATCGGCCTCGAATGCGCCCGCGCGATGCTGGAGGAGGGCGCCACCGTCGCCCTCGTCGACCGCGCCGCGGACGCACTCGAATCCATCTGCGCCGAGCTCGGCCCGAAGGCCGTGCCGGTAGTGGTCGACCTCCTGGATCCGGCGAGCGTCGCCACCATGCTGCCGCAGATCCTCGACGCCTGCGGCCCGCTCGACATCTTCCACGCCAATGCCGGCGCCTATATCGGCGGCAACGTGGTGGAGGGCGACCCGGACGTATGGGACCGGGTGCTGAACCTCAACGTCAACGCCGCCTTCCGCACCGTGCAGGCGGTGCTGCCGCACATGGTCGAGCGCAAGACCGGCGACGTGATCTTCACCTCCTCGGTGGCCGGCGTGGTGCCGGTGGTGTGGGAGCCGGTCTACACGGCGTCGAAATTCGCCGTGCAGGCCTTTGTCCACACCGTGCGCCGGCAGATGGCCCCGCATGGCGTGCGCGTCGGCGCGGTGCTGCCCGGCCCGGTGGTCACCGCCCTGATCAAGGACTGGCCGCAGGCCAAGCTCGACGAGGCGCTTGCCTCGGGTGCCCTCATGGAGGCAAAGGAGGTGGCGGACTGCGTCATCTTCATGCTGACCCGTCCGCGTAACGTCACGGTTCGTGACCTCGTGATCCTGCCGAACGCAACGGACCTTTGAGCATGAGCGGATGTTTCGTTGGAATTGACGTCGGCACCGGCAGCGTGCGCGCCGGCATCTTCGACGCCGACGGCCGGCAGCTGGCCGTCGCCAAGCGGGACATCCGCATCTGGAAAGAGCATGGCGACGTCGTCGAGCAGTCCAGCGATGATATCTGGGCCTGCGTCTGCGCCAGCGTGAAGGAGGCGGTCGCCCGCGCCGGCATCGCGGCTGACGATGTCGAGGGCATCGGCTTCGACGCCACCTGCTCGCTGGTGGTGCTGGGCGCCGAGGGCCGGCCGCTGCCGGTCGGCCGCCACGGCGATCCCGCCCGCAACGTCATCGTGTGGATGGACCACCGCGCCACCGGGCAGGCCGACCGCATCAACGCGCTGGGCAGCCCGGTGCTGGACTATGTCGGCGGCATCATCTCGCCGGAGATGGAGACGCCCAAGCTGCTCTGGCTGAGCGAGAAGCTGCCGGAAACCTTCGCTGGCGCCTGGCAGTTCCTCGACCTCGCCGACTTCCTCACCTGGAAGGCGAGTGGCAGCCTCGCCCGCTCGGTGTGCACGCTCACCTGCAAATGGACCTATCTCGCGCATGAGCAGCGCTGGGATGCGGATTATTTCCGCAAGATCGGCCTCGGCGCGCTGGCGGACGAGGGCTTTGCCCGCATCGGCACCGAGGTGGTGGCCGCCGGCACCCCGCTCGGCACCGGCCTCACCGCGCAGGCGGCGGCGGAGCTCGGCCTCGCGCCGGGCACAGCGGTCGGCGCTGGGCTGATTGACGCCCATGCCGGCGGCATCGGCACGGTGGGCGCGCGCGGCGGCGACGGCAACGCGCTGAACCGCATGGCCTATGTGTTCGGCACCTCGGCCTGCACCCTGCTGACCACCACCGAGCCGGCCTTCGTGCCCGGCGTGTGGGGGCCGTATTTCTCGGCGATGGTGCCGGGCTTCTGGCTCAATGAGGGCGGCCAGTCGGCGGCCGGCGCCGCCATCGACCGGCTGGTGCGGCTGCACCCGGCGGCGCCGGAGGCGCTGGAGCTGGCGAAGGCCGAGGGACAGAATCTCAGCATCTGGCTGGCGCATCGCGCCGAGGCGGCCGGCGGCGCGGCGGCGATCGCCGAGCTCGCCGGCACGCTCTACGTGGTGCCGGAATTCCTCGGCAACCGGGCGCCCTTCGCCGACCATCTCGCCCGCGGCATCGTCGCCGGCCTCGGCATGGACGACGACCTCGACAGCCTGGTCGGGCTCTACATGGCCGGCATTGCCGGCATCGGCTACGGGCTGCGGCAGATCCTCGAGGCGCAGGCGGCCAAGGGCGCGCGCACCGGCACGGTGGTGGTGTCCGGCGGCGCCGGCCAGAGCCCGCTGGTGCGGCAGGTGCTGGCCGATGCCGCCGGCGTGAGCATCGCGGCGGTGCGCTCCGGCGAGCCGGTGCTGCTGGGAGCGGCGATGCTGGGGGCGGTGGCGGCCGGGCGCTATGAGGGCGTCGAGGCGGCGATGTCGGCCATGTCGGAGATCGAGGCGGAATACCCGCCGGACGCGGCGACGGCGGCGTGGCATGCGCGGCGCTTCCGCGGCTTCGAGGCGTTGCAGGGTGCCTATCGCGCGCTGCGCGACTGACCTCGCGAACGGCCGGGACCTCCGGCCGGGCACGATCCTTGCTGGGCGGGCGCCGCGTGCCTGAGGCGTGCCTGAGGAGGAGATTGCTTTGTCCATCGTCATCAAGGGCGGCACCGTCGTCGCCGCCGACCGTGCCTATGCGGCGGATGTGCTCATCGAGGGCGAGACCATCGCCGCCATCGGGCCGGACCTCGCCGGCGACACCGTGCTCGACGCCAGCGGTACCTATGTGATGCCGGGCGGCATCGACCCGCACACCCATCTCGAAATGCCGTTCATGGGCACCACGGCGGCGGAGACCTGGGAAAGCGGCACCTTCGCCGGGCTGGCCGGCGGCACCACCATGGTGGTCGACTTCGTCATTCCCGACGGCGAAAACCTGCTCGGCGCCCTCGACGCCTGGCAGGCGCGGGCCGCCCGCCAGGCCAGCGCCGACTATTCCTTCCACATGTGCGTCACCGGCTGGTCGCAGGCGATCTTCGACGCGATGGAGCAGGTGGTGGCGCGCGGCGTCAACAGCTTCAAGCACTTCATGGCCTATAAGGGCGCGCTGATGGTCGACGACGACCAGATGTTCGCCTCCTTCCAGCGCTGCGCCGCGCTCGGCGCGCTGCCGCTGGTGCATGCCGAGAACGGCGACATCGTCGCCGCGCTCCAGCAGAAATACCTCGCCGAGGGCGTGCGTGGCCCGGAGGCGCACGCTTTTTCCCGCCCGCCGGAGGTGGAGGGCGAGGCGGTCAACCGCGCCATCATGATCGCCGATGCCGCCGGGGTGCCGGTCTATATCGTGCACGTCTCCTGCGAGCAGGCGCATGAGGCGATCCGGCGGGCGCGGCAGAAGGGCATGCGGGTCTATGGCGAGCCGCTGATCCAGCATCTCACGCTCGACGAGAGCGTCTACCGGCATCCGGACTGGGATTATGCGGCGCAGCGGGTGATGTCGCCGCCCTTCCGCGACAAGGCGCATCAGGACAGCCTGTGGGCCGGGCTGTCGGCCGGATCGCTGCAGGTGGTGGCGACCGACCATTGCGCCTTCACCACCGTGCAGAAGCGCATGGGGCTCGACGACTTCACCCGCATTCCCAACGGCACCGGCGGGCTGGAGGACCGCATGCCAGTGCTGTGGACCAAGGGTGTGGAGACCGGCCGGCTGACGCCGAGCGAGTTCGTCGCCGCCACCTCGACCAACATCGCCCGCATCCTCAACCTCTATCCGAGGAAGGGCGCCATCGCGCCGGGCGCCGATGCCGACATCGTGGTGCTGGACCCCAAGGCGTCCAAGACCATCCGCGCGGGAACGCAGGCCTCGATCATCGACTACAACGTGTTCGAGGGCGTCGAGGTGCGCGGCCTGCCGCGCTTCACCCTGTCGCGCGGCGAGGTGGTGTTCTCACAAGGTCGCAACGACGCGCCGCGCCCCGGCCGGGGCCGCTTCGTGCCGCGCCCGGCCTTTCCGGCGCCGAACCGGGCGCTGTCGACCTGGAAGGCGCTGGTCGCCCCGCGCGCCGTCGAGCGCGACCCGGCGCGCATGCCGATCGGCGTGTGAGCCGCCGCCCGGCTTAAGCCAAGCAACGGCCTGGCCCAAGCCGCGGCATTAGCTCCTGCCGCGGCCTTAGTCCAAGCTGTGGCCCTAGCCCCTGCCGCCGGCGCGCGGCAGCACGAACTGCTCGATGGCGTGCGCTACCCCGTCCGCGTCATTGGCGGTGGTGACCACATGCGCCTGCGCCTTCACCTCCGGCGCGGCATTGCCCATGGCGATGGCGAGCCCGGCATTGGTGAACATCGGCAGGTCGTTGTGCATGTCGCCGATGACCGCGACCTCGTCGAGCGGCACCCCGTAATGCGCCGCGAAGGCGCGCACGGCATGGCCCTTGTCGGTGCCGGGCGGGGTGAGGTCGAGATATTTCGGCTGTGAGCGCTTCACCGTGGCGCCGCTGCCCAGCAAGGGCTGGAGTTCGGCCTCGCAGGCCTCCAGCATGGCGAAGTCGCTGGAGGCGCCGACGATCTTGCCCGCCCGCGCGACATGGTCGCCGAACGCGCTGACCACCGTCGGCTGGAAGGCCACGGTGCGAATCTCGCCGGCGACATACTGGTTGTCGGGATCGGTGAGGAACCACTCATTGTCGGCGAACACCCAGATGCCGGCGCCGCGCTGGCGCATCATCTCGATGCCGGTCTGCGCCGCCTCGCGGGCGATGAAATGCTGCTCGACCACCGAAAAGTCGCCGCGCAGGATCTCGCCGCCATTGAAGCCGCCGAACAGGTCGAGGCCGAGCGCCTCGACCAGGATCTTCATGCCGCGCGGTGGCCGGGCCGAGACGGCGCAGAAAGGCACGCCGGCCTCGCGCAGCCGGCTCACCGCCGCCGCCGTGGCGGGCGTCACCGCCTTCTGCTTGTCGACCAGCGTGCCGTCGACGTCGGAGACCATCAGCGAAATACGGCCGGAGGGGGTAGGGGAACTGTTCATCGTGCACGCATCTGATCGAGAGAGAGCCACTGGAAGCCGTCCTGCGCCAGCATGACGTCGGCCATGGCCGGGCCGCTGGAGCCGGCGGAATAGAACTGCACGTCGTCGTCGCCGCCGGCGACGGCGTCGATGATCGGCTCCACCGCCTCCCAGCCCGCCTCGATGGTGTCGGCGCGCTGGAACAGCGTCGGGTCGCCGCACAGGCAGTCATAGATCAGCGTCTCGTAGCCGGTGGACGGCGCCGCCTTGAAGTAGTCGGCATATTTGAAGTCCATCTCGACTTCCGACAGCTTCACCTTGCGGCCCGGCACCTTGGCGGCGAAGCGCAGCGAGACGCCCTCGTCCGGCTGCACGTGGATGACCATCAGGTTCGGCTTCAGCGCGGTGGGCAAATGGCGGAACAGCACGCCGGGCGCGCGCTTGAACTGGATGGCGATCTCGGTGCGCCGCACGGAGAGCGCCTTGCCGGTGCGCACATAGAAGGGCACGCCGTTCCAGCGCCAGCTATCGACGAAGCATTTCAGCGCCACATAGGTCTCGGTGCGGCTGTCGGGCGCGACGTCGTGCTCGGCGCGATAATCCTTCACCGGCTGGCCGTTGATGATGCCGGCGCGGTACTGGCCGCGCACCGCCGCGCCGATGGCGTCGCTCGGCTTCATGTGGCGGATCGCCTCGATCACCTTGGTCTTCTCGGTGCGCACCGCATCGGCGTCGAAGGAGTTCGGCGGCTCCATCGCCGTCATGGCGAGCAACTGGAACATGTGGTTCGGCACCATGTCGCGCAGCGCGCCGGTGGCGTCGTAGAAGCGCCCGCGCTGCTCGACCGTCACCGTCTCGGCGGCGGTGATCTGCACGTGGTCGATATATTCCTTGCTCCAGATCGGCTCGAAGATGCCGTTGCCGAAGCGCAGCGCCATCATGTTCTGCACGGTTTCCTTGCCGAGGAAATGGTCGATCCGGTAGATTTGCCGCTCGTCGGCCACCGCCAGCAGGCGCTTGTTGAGCGCCCGCGCCGAGGGCTGGTCGGAGCCGAAGGGCTTCTCCACCACGATGTGGCGGAAGGCTCCATCCTCCTCCTTGAGCAGCCCGGCGCCGCCGAGCTGCTCGGAGATGGCGGCGAAGAAGCGCGGGGCTACCGCGAGGTAGAACACCGCATTGCCGGTCTGCCCGGCCCGCCCGTCGAGCCGCTCGCGGATGCGGCCATAGGTGGCGGGGTCCTCGAAGTCGCCGGCGATGTAGCCGATGCGGCTGATCAGCCAGTTCCAGATATTGCCACCGACATCGCAGGAGCCGGGCAGCCCCTTGGTCGCCTCGGTGAGGTAGGCGCGATAGTCCTCCTCACTTTGCTCGATGTGGTCGACGCCGATGATGGCGAAGTCCTCCGGCAGCACCCCCTCATTGGCGAGGTTGTACAGCGAGGGCAGCAGCAGCCGCTTGGTGAGGTCGCCGGAGGCGCCGAAGATGAAGAAGGTGGAGGCGGGCGCGGGTGCCGTATCCGGCGCCAGCACCTTCTGCCCGAGAACGACGGTCTCGCCGGCCATGATCGATTACCTGTCCTGAAACGTTACTTCGCCTTGAATTCGGTGTGGCCGCCGAACTGGAAGCGCATCGCCGACAGCATCTTCTCGCCGAAGGTGTGGTCCTGGCGCGAGCGGAAGCGGGTGTAGAGCGCGGCGGTCAGTACCTCGGCCGACACCGCTTCCTCCACCGCCGCCATCACGGTCCAGCGCCCCTCGCCGGAATCGGCCACCTCGCCGGGGAATTCGGCGAGGTGCTCGTCCTGGGCGAGCGAGATCGCGGTGAGGTCGAGCAGCCAGGAGGACACCACGCTGCCGCGCCGCCACACCTCGGCGATGTCGGGCAGGTCGAGCGTGTAGCGCTCGTTCTCCGGCAGCGCGGCCGAGCTCTTGTTCTTCAGGATCTCGAAGCCCTCGGCATAGGCCTGCATCAGGCCGTATTCGATGCCGTTATGGATCATTTTGACGAAGTGGCCCGAGCCGGCCGGCCCGGCATGGATGTAGCCCTGCTCGGCGCGCGGATCGCGGCCCTCGCGGCCGGGCGTCTCCGGGATGCTGCCCTTGCCGGGGGCGAGGGCGGCGAGAATCGGGTCGATATGGTCCACCGCCACCTTGGCGCCGCCGACCATCATGCAATAGCCGCGCTCCAGGCCCCATACGCCGCCGGAGGTGCCGACGTCGACATAGTGGATGCCCTTGGGCTCCAGCGTCTCGGCGCGGCGGATGTCGTCTTTGTAGAAGCTGTTGCCGCCGTCGATGACGATGTCGCCGGGCGACATCAGGTCGGCGAGCGCGTTCACCGTCTCCTCGGTCGGCGCGCCGGCCGGCAGCATCACCCACACCGCGCGCGGCGCGTCGAGCTTGGCGACGAGGTCGGCGAGGTCGGCGGCGGCGGTCATGCCCTCGCCGGCGAGCGCGCCGGCAGCGGCGAGGTTGCGATCCCACACGACGCAGGCATGGCCGGCGCGGGCGAGGCGCCGCGCGATATTGCCACCCATCCGGCCGAGGCCGACGACACCGAGCTGCATGCTGCTCTCCCTGGTCCCATTCCGATTGCGGGTCTTCGCTCGCCCATTCGAGCCGAAAACCTCCTGTCGATCCCTTAAGAATCCTCGGATATCTGGCTTTAGCGCGCAAACACCACAACTCGATTACCGGAATAGCACGCCGGCTCGCCGTCCCCGATGGCACGGGCCGGCGTCATCGCGGCCGGTGGGCCGCCTGAAGGGATCGCCAGCCGAGGTGAAGCAGGCCGATGGCTGCCCAGGCGAGCAGCAGGATGCCGCCAGCGGGCAGGGTGGCGAGGCTGAGCCAGCCAAGCACACCCATAGTGTAGAGCGGTTCGCCGACATCACGGCCTGCGATGATGCAGGGATGCACGCTTCCCTCGTCCAGCCTGCAGCCGGCGAGGTTGGCGATGAGCCCGGCGAGCAGGGCGCTGAGCAGAGGGGCGAGGGCGAGGAAGACGATGACGAGCAGGCCGAGCGCGTAGAGCCGGCCCCACCGGCGCCGGCGGGCGGGAGGGGAGGCGTCGTCCGGCGGGCGGGTCGTCTCGGCGTCGCCGGGTGACTCGGGTGCCGCGTCGGTCATGTCCACACCGCTGAAATCGGACCATCGGGACAGAGTAGCGCGAAAGCGGCGCCGGCGGGACGGCGATGCGTGGAAGCCGCCGTCCCGCCGGTATCCCCCGCCCATCGGGCACGATTTGCCGCACATGCGATGGCCGCGACATGGCGGGCGTGCCGTGCGATGCTGGACGGATGGCGCGCGTCCCGATGCGTGCGCCGTCCGGCGCCGGCGCCGGATCGGGAGCCGTCGGAAGCAGGGCGTGGGAGCGGGACATGGGCGCGCGAGGCGGGGTCGTCGTGGCGGCAGGCCTGTTGTTTTCGGCCGTCCTTTTGTCCGCGCCCCCGGCGCTGCGCGCCGACGGGTCGGGCAATCCCGCCGCCACCGGGTCGGAGGACGGCAAGTACACCGACAAGGACGGCAATCCGACCTTCAAGATCGCGCCGGACGGCACCGTCGACTGGTACACCTCGGTCGGCTATCTCCGGTACACCGCCAATTGCATGCAGTGCCACGGCCCCGACGGTCTGGGGTCGAGCTTCGCCCCTTCGCTGGTCGACGCGCTGAAGACCATCGACTACGACCGTTTTGTCGACACCGTCACCAACGGCAAGAAGAACGTCGATGCCAGCCAGGAGCTGGTGATGCCGGCCTTCGGCGAGAACCCGAACGTCATGTGCTATCTCGACGCCATCTTCGTCTATCTGCGCGCCCGTTCCGACGGCGCCCTCGGCCGGGGGCGGCCGGGCAGCAGCGCCCCGCGCCCGCCCGGCTACAGCGCCGCCGAGAATGCCTGCATGGGCTGATGCCTGCATGGGCTGAGCGCTGCCGGCGCAAGATCGGCACAAGATCGGCGCCTCCGGCGTTCCCGTCGCCGGCGCGGATCGGCTAACCTGCCGGCGCGCCGCGCGACCGGCCGCGCGCCCGGCGATCTCCGCCGGCAACCGCTTGAGTGCATCCCCGATGGATACCCGACATCTCGAAGCCTTCCGCGCCGTCTATGAGAACGGCTCGATGAGCGCGGCGGCGGCGGTGCTGCGCAAGTCGCAGCCGGCGATCAGCAATCTCATCGCCCGGCTGGAGGACGAGATCGGCCTCAAGCTGTTCCACCGCGCCCATGGCCGGCTGGAGGCGACGCCGGAGGCGGAGACCTTCTTCGCCGCCATCGTGCGCACTCTGGACGCCATGGACCGCACGCTGGCGATCTCGCGCAACCTCAAGAGCCTGTCCTCGGCGACGCTGCTCATCGCCTCGCCGCCCGGCCTCGCCACCTATCTCTTGCCGCCGATCATCGCCGACGTGCTGCGCGAGAATGCCGGCGCCACCGCCCGCTTCATCACCCGCTCCTCCTATGCGGTGCGCGACCTCGGCACCGTCGGTGCCTTCGACGTCGGCTTCGCCGAGCTGCCGATCGACATCCACGTCGCCTCGCTGGAGCTGTTCGAGGTCGGCTGCATGTGCGTGATGCGCGCCGACCATCCGCTCGCCGGGGAGAAGGTGGTCGGGCCGGCCCAGCTCGATTCCATGCCCTTCGTCACCCTGTTCCCCGAGCACATCACCCATATCGCCGCCGCCGAGGCGTTCTTCGAGGCGCAGGCGCACTGGAACGTGGTAGCGGAGGTGGAGTTCTTCGGCACCGCCTGCGTGCTGGTGCGCGAGCTCGGCGCCGTCACCGTCGTCGACCCCGCCACCGCCCGCTTCTTCGAGGCGATGGGCCTCGTCGCGGTGCCGTTCCGCCCGGTGCTGCCCTATCGCTTCGGCATGTTCCGCCCGAGCACCCGCCCGCCCTCGCGGATTTCGGTCGCCTTCATGGACCGCTTCCGCCGCGCCATCGCCCCCGATCTGCTGTCGGTGCGCTGAAGTCGGGCGCTCCGGCCCGCCGGCGCCCAAAGTTGCAGCAGCCGCCAGCCGGTGGATCGCCGGCGGCACCGCCCGCTGCCGATCCGCCTGACATAGCCCCCGCGCCACCGCCCCGGAACCCTCGTGGCCGGGCAAGGCTATAACTTTGCTTTATGGACTATCGCCTATTTTACATTTGACGAAACAACGAAATCGAAGGGAGATCGGGTGCACAGCACGAGTGACTGAAGAGGTGCATGAATGAGCGTGTCGGCAATGCAGCGGGTGGCGGAGCTCGGTCTCGCCATACCCTCGGCCGGGGGCGGAACGGACTATTACGGCCAGCTCTACGGCAAGATGAAGCCGCATTATCTCAGCGACAAGCTGCTGTTCCTCTCCGGCCAGACCGCCGGCGTCGATGCCTCCGGCAAGGTGCTGTATCCCGGCCGCCTCGGCCGCGACGTCACCGTCGAGGAAGGCTACGCGGCCGCCCGGCTCACCGGCCTCAACTGCCTCGGCTGCATCCTCGACGCGGTGGGCGACCTCGACCGCGTCAAGGGATTGGTGCGCTCGCTCAACTTCATCGCCTGCGACCCGGCCTTCACCCAGCCGCATCTGGTGGCGAGCGGGCTGACGGACCTGTTCGAACAGGTGTTCGGCCCCGAGATCGGCGTCGGCGGCCGCGCCTCCATCGGCGTGATGTCGCTGGCCGACGACTACTGCTTCGAAACCTGGATGACGGTCGAGCTTCGCTGATCGCCCGCGCCCATCGACACTTCGCCCATCAAAACAAGGCAGCGTGCGGCAAACGCACGATCTTCCCCCAGAGGAGAACTCGCATGACGGTCTCGCGTATCGCCGCTGCCCTCATCGGCATCGGCCTCCTGGCCACGCCGGGCCTCGCCCGCGCGGAGGACATCACCATCGGCTTCACCGCCGCTTTGTCGGGCGACTTCGCCGCCTTCGGCCTCAACATGCGCAAGGGCCTCGACCTTGCGGTGACCGAGCTCAACAAGAAGGGCGGCGCCACCTTCAAGATCGACGCGGTGGACGATCGCGGCGAGGCGCGCGAGGGCGTGCTGATCGCCCAGCGCTTCTGCTCCGACAAGAATGTCGACGTGGTGATGGGCTATTCCTTCTCTTCCATCGCGCTGGCGGCGATCCCGGTGTTCACCGAGTGCAAGCTGCCGGTGCTCGCCTCGGCGGTCACCAGCCCGGCGCTGTCGAATGTCAGCCCGTATTTCCGCCGCAACGTGCTCACCGACGCGGTGCAGGGCGCCATGGCCGGCACCTATGCCGCCAAGACGCTGGGCGTGAAGTCGATCTATGTGCTGAACCAGCAGGACGATTACGGCATCGGCGTCGCCAAGGCGTTCTCCGAGGCCGCCGAGAAGGGCGGCGCCAAGATCGCCGGCACCGAATCCTACCTGCTCGGCGCCAAGGATTTCCGCACCCTGCTGACCAAGGTGCGCGCCGCCAAGCCGGACGCGATCTTCATCGGCGGCTTCTACACCGAGGCGGCGAAGATCGCCGAGCAGGCCCGCGCGCTCGGCATCAAGGCGCAACTCATCTCGACCGACGGCGCGCTCAACGTCGATCTGGTGAAGCTCGGCCGCGACGCCGTCGAGGGCATGATCGTCTACGGCATGTTCGACCCGGCGGTCGCCACCCCGGCGACGGCGGCCTTCCTCGCCGCCTACAAGGACGCCTACAAGGAAGACCCGAGCGCCTGGGCGGCGCTGGGCTACGACGCCGGCATGACCCTCGGTGCCGCCGCCGATCTCGCCGCCAAGGACGGCCCGGTGACGCGCGAGAGCCTCAACGCCGCCTTCGGCAAGCTGAAGGACGTGCCGGGCGTCACCGGCCCGACCACCTTCGACCCCAGCGGCGACCGCGCCGGCGCGCTTTATTTCCTCGCCGTCAAGGACGGTAAGTTCGGCTTGGCGCCGAAGCAGCCGTGAGGATGTGACGCCCGGGCGGCGGGTGGGGATCGGCAGTCAGCCGTCTCCACCGTGCCCTCCCGGGCCACGGTGGAGACAAGGGAGCCTCCCTCTCCCCGACGGGAAAAGGAACGGCCTGCCCGCTATTTCTACCGTTGCCCTCCCGGACAATGGGTGCAGGAGGAGATGCTCCCTCTCCCCGTCCGAACTCGGCAGTTGCCGAGTTCGGTCTTCGGCAAGGTCGACGTCGGATGTATCCGATGTCGACGGAGAGGGGTGAGGCGAGGGACCTCGGTGCTTTCCGACGTCGTCGCCTCTCATCGACCGGCTTTGCGGGCCACCTCTCCCCACGGGGAGAGGGAAGGAGCCGCCCGGCGGCTGCTTCCATCGTTGCCCTCCCGAGGCAACGGCGGGAACAAAGCAAGGAGCCTCCCCCTGTGAGGCTCCCCACCATCGACGGCGCCGGGCGTGACGCGCGGCGCCGAAGCTCCTGACGGGCAAGGGCCCCCCGGCGGGCAACGCGAAGAGGCATGATGGACTATTTCGGGCAGCTACTGGCGAACGGACTGGTGCTCGGGGCGATCTACGCCCTCACCGCGGTGGCGTTCACGCTGGTCTATGGCGTGGTGCGGCTGGTGAACTTCGCCTTCGGCGAACTGTTCATGCTCGGCGCCTTCCTCACCACCTCGCTGATGCTGCCGGAAGTGCGGCTGTTCGGCACCGTGGTGCCGATGCCCGGCTTCCCGCTGCCGATCGCCGCGCTCGGCGCCATCGTCATCACCGGGGTGATCGGCGTCGTCGTCGACCGCATCGCCTACCGGCCGCTGCGCAATGCCCCGCGCCTCGCCCCGCTCATCACCTCCATCGCCGTGTCCGTGGTGCTGCAGAGCCTCGCCCAGACCATCTGGGGCGCCGAGGAGTTGCGCTTCCCGCAATTCTACCTCGCCACCCTCGAGCCGGTGGTGCTGTTCGATTCCATCTATCTCTCGGTGATGGACCTGGTGGTGATGGCCACCGCCGTCGTCGCCATGCTCGGCCTGTCGCTGTTCATCGCCCGCTCCTCGCTCGGCCGCGCCATGCGCGCCAGCGCCGAGGACCAGACGGCGGCGATGCTGGTCGGCATCCCCGTCAATCGGGTGGTGGCGGCGGCCTTCGCCATCGGCTCCGGCTTCGCCGCGCTGGCCGGCCTGCTCTATGCGCAGACCTATGGCTTCGCCCATTCCAGCATGGGCTTCCTGCCCGGGCTGAAGGCGCTCACCGCCGCCGTGCTCGGTGGCATCGGCTCGGTGCCCGGCGCGGCGCTGGGCGGGCTGATCCTCGGCCTCGTCGAGGCGCTGGGCGCCGGCTATCTGCCCAACGGCACCGCCTGGAAGGACGCCATCAGCTTCGTGCTGCTGGTCGGTCTGCTCTATATGCGCCCGCAGGGCCTGCTCGGCCGTCCGGAACTGAACTCGGCCGGGCGCGGCAGCCTGCTCGGCGGCGCCTCGGCGGCCGGCGCCGGCTGGCTGCAGGCGATCTTCGCCCGCGGCGACGCGCTGCTCGCCCGCGGCGCGGCGGCCGGCACCCCGGCGGCATTCGGCCTGCTGGCTGTCGCGGTGATCGTCGGGCTCATGGTGCCGTCGGACTACTGGCTGCGCATCCTCACCATGGTGGTGATCTACGGCATGCTGGCGAGCGGGCTCAACGTCATCGTCGGCTTCGCCGGCCTGCTCGACCTCGGCTTCGTCGCCTTCTGGGCGGTCGGCTCCTACCTCACCTCCATCCTGTTCGTGCTGGTGCTGAAGGACGGCTACGGCGTCGCCCCGCAGGAGGTGTGGTGGCTGCTCTATCTCAACCTGCCGCTCGCCGGCCTGCTGGCCGCCGGCTTCGCGGTGCTGCTGGGCACGCCGACGCTGAAGCTACGCGGCGACTACCTCGCCATCATGACGCTGGGCTTTGGCGAGATCGTCCGCGTGGTCGCCATCAACTGGATGGACCTGACCAACGGCCCGATGGGCATTCGCGGCATCCCGGCGCCGAACCTGTTCGGCATCGCGCTCGGCTCGCCGCGCGCGCAGTTCTTCTTCGCTCTCGCTTTAGCGGTGGTGGTGGTGTTTGCGGTCGCCCGGCTGGTGCGCTCCTATGTCGGCCGCGCCTGGGTGGCGATCCGCGAGGACGAGGAGGCGGCCGAGGCGATGGGCGTGCCCACCGCACGCTACAAGCTCTACGCCTATGCCACCAGCGGCTTCGTCGGCGGCTTCGTCGGCGTGTTCTACGCCCACTCGCAGCAATATATCAGCCCGCTGAACTTCAGCCTGTTCGAGAACATCCTGCTGCTGATGCTGGTGGTGCTCGGCGGCCTCGGCACCTTCCTCGGGCCGTTCGTCGGTGCGCTGATCTGGATCGTGTTCCTGCAGCTCGCCCTCGACCTGCCCTTCGTGCAGGCCTATCCCGAGACCCGCTTCGCGCTGCTCGGCGTAGTACTCATCGTGCTGATGGTATTCCGTCCGCAGGGCCTCGCCGCCAGCGCCCGCGTCGGCCTCACCATGCCCGGCGCGCGGGCGAAGGAGGCCGCATGATGGGAGCAGAGACCGGCGCGCTCCTCGAAGCCCGGCAGGTGATCGTCCGCTTCGGCGGGCTGGAAGCCGTCGGCGGCCTCGACATGGCGGTCGCGCGCGGCGCGATCCATGGTCTTATCGGGCCGAACGGCGCCGGCAAGACCACGGTGCTGAACGTGCTCACCGGCTTCATCCGGCCGACCGCCGGGCGCCTCGTCTTCGACGGCGAGGAGATCGGCGGGCTGAACGTCAACGGCTTCGCCCGGCGCGGCCTCGCCCGCACCTTTCAGAACATCCGCCTGTTCGGCGCCATGACGGTGCTGGAGAGCGTGCTGGTGGGGGCGCATCAGCGGTTCTCCGCCTCGGCGCCGGCGCTGATCTTCGGTGCCCGCACGGCCCGCGCCGCCGAGCGGGCGATGATCGCCCGCGCCCATGAGTTGCTCGCCTTCGTCGGGCTGGGGCGCGACGTCGCCGACCGCGTCGCCACCACCCTCTCCTATGGCCACCAGCGCCGGGTCGAGATCGCCCGCGCGCTGATGTCCTCGCCCAAGCTGCTCCTGCTCGACGAGCCGCTCGCCGGCATGAACGCGCTGGAGAAACAGGAGATCGCCGACCTCGTCCGGCAGGTGCGGGCGCAGGGCATTACCGTGTTGCTGATCGAGCACGACATGCAGATCGTCCGCAGTCTGTGCGATCACCTGACGGTGCTCGAATACGGAAAACTGCTCGCCGACGGGGAGCCGGAGCAGGTGCTGGCCGATCCGGCGGTGCAGGCCGCCTATCTCGGCCGGGCGAGGTGATCGACATGGCGGAGATCGTTCCCATCATCCACCCCACTGCACACGCCGAGCGGCCGGTCGAGCCGCTGCTGAAGGTCTCCGGCCTGTCGGTCGCCTATGGCCGCATCCGCGCCATTGACGGGGTCGACCTCACGGTCGAGCCGGGCCGCATCGTCTCGCTGGTGGGCTCCAACGGCGCCGGCAAAACCACGACGCTGATGGCGCTGTCCGGCCTTTTGCCGCTGGCGGCCGGCAAGATCGTGTTCGCCGGCGAGGACATCACCGGGCTGGCGCCAGAGCTGCGCGTCGGGCGCGGCATCGCCCATGTGCCTGAACGGCGTAGGGTTTTCGCTGGCATGAGCGTGCGCGAGAACCTGGTGCTCGGCGCCTATTCGCGCGGCGACGCCATGGAGATCGCCGGCGACATCGAGCGGCTCACCAGCCTGTTCCCCATCCTCGGCAAGCGGATGAACCAGGCGGCGGGCACGCTGTCGGGCGGCGAGCAGCAGATGCTCGCCATCGCCCGCGGGCTGATGTCGCGCCCGCAATTGCTGATCATGGACGAGCCCACCATGGGCCTCGCCCCGCAGATGATCGACCTGATCCTCGACACGGTGCTGGAGATCCGCAAGCTCGGCACCACCGTGCTGCTGGTCGAGCAGAACGCCATCGAGGCCATCCGCCTCTCCGACCACGTCTATGTCATGCGTCTCGGCCGCGTCGTCCACGAGGACAGCGGCGCCGGCATCGATCCCGAGCGTGTGAAAGCCTTCTACATGGGAGTCGACGCATGACGGAATTCTCTGGCGCATCAAAGCCTAAGATGCGCCTGGGCACCTTTCTCGGCGTGCCGCCGGCCACGACGGCCAGCGCCGGACAGATCGCGGTGATCGGCCTGCCCTTCGATTGCGGCACCCATGCCACCCGCATCGGCTCGCGCCAGGGGCCGGCGTCGTTCCGCGCCATGTCGAGCGAGGTGCGGCCCTATTATCCGCCGCTCGCCGACGTCGATCCGCGCGCCGGCGGCAAGGTCGTCGACCTCGGCGACGTCGACGTGGTCGCCTCCGACATCGGCCCCTCGCTCGCCACCATGGAAGCGGCGGTGCTTGAGGTGGTGCAGGCGGACGCGGTGCCGCTCTGCGTCGGCGGCGACGGCACGGTGACGCTGCCGGTGCTGCGCGCACTGGCGCGGCGCTATCCCGAGCTGGTGCTGGTGCACATCGACGCCCATACCGACGCCTATCCGGGCGAGGAGGTCAACACCGGCACCACCTTCACCCAGGCGGCGCGCGAGGGGCTGATCGACACCAGGCGCTCCTTCCACATCGGCGCGCGCGGCACCATGCCGGTGCCCGGCGCCTATGACCACACGCGCGGGCTCGGCTTCCGGTTGGTCAGCGGCGAGGAGGTGCGCCAGCGCGGCGCCGCCGCCATCGCCGCCGAGGTGCGCGAGGTGGTCGGCACGCGCCCGGTGCACCTGTCCTTCGACATGGATTACTTCGATCCCTCCGCCGCCCCCGGCGTCGCGACTCCCACCTGGGGCGGCCCCCCGGTGGCGGAGGTGTTCGACCTGCTGCACGGGCTCAAGGGGCTCGACCTCGTCGGGGTCGACATCAACACGCTGAGCCCGCCGCACGACGTACAGGGCATGGCGGCCATGCTGGCCGGCCATGTGGCGGTCATCGCCCTTCATCTCGTCCAGCTCGGCCAGGCGGAGCACCGCCTGAATGCCGGGCACCGCTGAACGGAGGCACACGGTCATGAGCATCGAGACCACTCTGGTCCCCGAACCCTATGTCTGGAGCGAGCCGCCGCTCGGCGACGCCAAGAGCGCGCCGACGCGCTTCTACACCGACCCCGCGGTGTTCGCGGCCGAGGTGAAGCACATTCATCTGAAGCAGTGGTTCTTCGCCGGGCGCGTCGAGGAGGTGCAGAACCCCGGCGACTACAAGGCGCTCGACAGCGTCGGCGGCCCGGTGCTGCTGGTGCGCGGCGAGGACGGCGTGCTGCGCGCCTTCGCCAATGTGTGCCGGCACCGCGCCTCGATCCTGCTGGAAGGCTGCGGGCACGCCAAGAACATCATCTGCCCCTACCACGCCTGGAACTACCGGCTCGACGGCACGCTGGCCGGCGCGCCGGGCATGCGCGAGGTGCCGAAGTTCGAGAAGCCCCCGCACGGGCTGATCCCGATCCGGCTGGAGGTGTGGGAAGGCTCGATCTTCCTCAATTACGACGACGACGCCGCGAGTCTGATGACGCATCTCGGCAACATGCCCGAGCTGATCGGCAGTCATAAGCTCGGCGAAATGGTCCGCACCTGGCACATGGAGATCGAGACCAGGTGCAACTGGAAGCTCCTGCTCGAAAACGCCATGGAGACCTACCACACCGGCGTCGTGCATGCCGCGACGGTGGGCGCCCAGCGCTCGGTGAGCTTCCCGACGCAGGGCGAGTGGCACGTCATCCAGGTGCAGGCGAACCGCTCCATCGCCGTGCTCGGCCAGGAGCCGCCTTTCCCGGTCATCGACGGGCTGTCGGAGCAGTCGCGCAAGGGCACCTATTTCACCGTCATCGAGCCGACCGTGCAGTTCGCCTGCGCGCAGGACTGCATGTGGTGGCTGGCGGTGCGGCCGATCAGCGTCGACCGCTCGGTGCTCTCGGTCGGTGGCTGTTTCCCCAAGGCCTATACCGAGCTGCCCGATTTCGAGGAGCGCGCCGCGCCCTATTACAAGCGCTGGGAGGCGGTGGCGCTGGAGGATGTCGGCATCCTCGAGAAGCAGCAGATCGGCCTGTCCTCCTGCCTCGCGCGGCCCGGCCCGCTCTCCTGGCGCGACGACATGGTGCTGGCGATGAACCGCTGGGTGATGGCGCACCTGCCGGCCCACATCGTCGACGGGATGGCTGACTGAGATGCGCGTTCTGCTGACCCATAATCGCGACCTGCTCAAGCATTTCTACGGCTTTCGCGCCGTGGAGGCGTTGAAGGCGCTGCCGATCGACCTCGTGATGAACGACAGCGACACGCCGCTCTTCGGCGATGCGCTGGTGAAGGCGGCGGAGGGCTGCGCGGTGGTCATTTCCGACCGCCTCGCCGCCGGGCCGCGCGAGGTGCTGGAGCGGCTGAAGGACGTGAAGCTGTTCACCCGCTGCGCCGTCGACATGCGTAACATCGACGTCGCCGCCGCCTCCGATGCCGGCATCCTCGTCTGCAACTGCTCGTCGGGCTATGCGGATGCGGTGGGCGAGCACGCGCTCGCCTTGATGCTCGATCTCGCCCGCAACATCTCCCGCGACGCCGCGCGCTACCATGCCGACGATGCCGGCCATCCCATGGTGTTCGGCCGGCAGATGGCCGGCGCCCATGTCGGGGTGATCGGCTACGGGTCGATCGGCCGGCGCATTGTCGAGCTGGCGCTCGCCTTCAAGATGAAGGTGTCGGTCTACGATCCCTATGCGTGGATGGACAATGGCGCGGTGAACAAGGTCGGCCTCGACGAGGTGCTGTCGCAGCCGGATTTCGTGGTCTGCGCCGCCTATGCGACCCCCGAGACCGAGCGCATGATGAACGCCTCGGCCTTCGCGAAGATGCGCCGCGACGCCTTCTTCATCAACATCTCGCGCGGCATCCTCGTCGACGAGACGGCACTTGAGGAAGCCTTGGTGTCGGGCGCCATCGCCGGTGCCGGGCTCGATGTCGGCGACGGGCCCGACCAGCAGCCCTCGCTGCGGCTGGCGCGGCTGTCCAACGTCGTCGCCACGCCGCATTCGGCGGCGCTGATGATCGAGCCGTCCGAGTTCCAGGCCATGGAGACGGTCGAGCAGGTCAAGGCTGTGCTGGCCGGACGCCTGCCGATCCACGCCAAGAACCCCGATCGCGTGCCGGGATGGCGGACCCGATGAGCGCGCTCCTTTCGGCGCAGCGCCCCGGCTTTCGCCCGCCCCCCGGCGCGTGCGACTGCCACATGCACATCTATGGCCCGGCGGATGTCTATCCGCCGGCGCCGAACTCGCCATTCCCGCCGGTCGCCGGCGGCGACATCGCCGCCTATCTCCAGCTGAGGGAGATGCTCGGCCTCACCCGCGCGGTGGTGGTGCAGCCTTCCGTCTACGGCTTCGACAACCGGGCGACGCTGCACGCCATGGCGGTGCTCGGCGAGGACGCGCGCGGCGTCGCCGTCGTGCCGCCCGATGCGAGCGAGCGCGAGCTCGACTGGCTCACGCAGCAGGGCGTGCGCGGCATCCGCTTCTTCATGATCGGCGGCGGCCTCTTGGGCTGGGACGATCTGGAGACGCTGGCGGCGAAGACCGCCGAATTCGGCTGGCATGTGCAGCTGCAGATGGACGGGCGGCTGCTGCACGAGGCCGAGGCGCGCCTCGCCAAGCTGCCGGGCCGGCTGGTCATCGACCATAACGGCAAGTTCCTGGAGCCGGTCGGCCTCGACCATCCCGGATTTGCCGCGCTGCGCCGCCTGCTCGACAACGGCCGCACCTGGGTGAAGACCTCCGGCGTCTACGAGACCTCGCGCATCGGCGCGCCCGACTACCCGGACGTCGCCGCGCTCGCCCGCGCGCTGATCGCCCACGCCCCCGAGCGCTGCCTGTTCGCGACCAATTGGCCGCATCCTTCCAAACCCGGCCAGCCGCCGGACGATGCGCGGCTCGTCGACCTGTTCCGTGACTGGTGCGGCAGCGATGCCGTGGCGGGCCGCATCATGGTCGACAATGCCGCGGAAGTGTACGACTTTCCGTCCCCCACCTGAACAGGGCGTCCGACACGTGATCTCGACCCGCCGCACCGATTTCTTCGGCCCCTCCCGCCCGACCGTGTTCGCGCGCGATGCCGCCATCGCCACCTCCCATCCGCTTGCCACGGCGGCGGGGCTGGAGATCCTCCAGGCGGGCGGCAACGCCATGGATGCGGCGCTGGCGGCGGTGGCGGCGCAGTGCGTGGTGGAGCCGGCCATGACCGGAATCGGCGGCGACTGCTTCGTGCTCTACGCGCCGAAGGGCAAGCCGACCGTCGCGATGAATGGCAGCGGCCGTGCCCCGGCGGCTGCCAGCGTGGAGGCGCTGAAGGCCGCCGGCCTCACGGGCGAGATTCCGCGCACCAGCGCCCATGCCGTCACCATCCCCGGCGCCATCTCGGCCTGGACGAAGCTGCATGCCGATTACGGCAGCCTGCCGCTCGACCGGCTGTTCGCCCGCGCCGTCGATTATGCCGAGAACGGCTATCCGATCGCCCAGCGCGTCGCCTTCGACTGGGCGGACGAGGCGCCGCTGCTGGCGCAGGACGAGAACGCCAGCGCCTTCTTCCTGCCGGGCGGCAAACCGCTGCTGGCCGGCCAGCGCCATGCCCAGCCGCTGCTCGGCCGGCGCCTGCGCGACATTGCCAGCCGGGGCGCGGCTGCCTTCTACGAGGGCGAGACCGCCGCCTCGCTGGTGGCCTACCTCAATGGGCTCGGCGGATTGCACACGCTAGAGGATTTCGCGGCGATGAAGGACGGCGCGTTCTACACGACGCCGATCTCCACCGAGTATCGCGGCTACACCGTCGAGGAGTGCCCGCCCAACGGCCAGGGCCTCGCGGCGTTGATGCTGCTCAACATCCTGCGGGAATTCGACCTCGGCGAGGGGCTGTCGCTGGCCGACCGCGTCCACCTCCATGCCGAGGCGACCAAGCTCGTCTACCACAACCGCGACGCGCTGCTGGGCGATCCCTCGGCGATGACCGTGCCGGTGGAGACGCTGCTGGCGCCGGAGACCGCCCGGCGCCTCGCCGCTCATATCGACATGGGCCGCGCACAGCCTCCGGTCTACTGGGACGAGCCGGAGCACGCCGATACGGTGTATCTCTGCGTCGTCGACCGCGACGGCAACATGGTGTCGTTCATCAATTCGATCTTCCACGCCTTCGGCTCGACGCGGATCGACCCGGCGACCGGCGTGCTCTTGCATTCGCGCGGCAGCTCGTTCCGGCTGATCGAGGGCCATCCCAATGCCATCGCGCCCGGCAAGCGGCCGATGCACACCATCATTCCCGGCCTGCTGCGGCGCGACGGTGAGGCGGTCGGCGTGTTCGGCGTCATGGGCGGCCAGTACCAGGCGGCCGGCCAGGCGGCGCTGCTCTCCGGCCTGTTCGATCGCGGCCTCGATCCGCAGACCGCCATCGACGCGCCGCGCTCCTTCGCCTTCGACGGTGAGCTGGAGCTGGAGCCGGCCTATCCCGAGGCGGTGCTGGCCGACCTCGCCGGGCGCGGCCACCGGCTGAAGGTCGCCGTCGAGCCGATCGGCGGCGCGCAGCTGATCGTCCGGGATCCGACGAGCGACCTGCTGCTCGCCGCTTCCGACCCCCGCAAGGATGGTTGCGCGCTCGGCGTCTGATCGGTCCGGGGCCTTCGCCCCGGCCTCAGTCGTTGCCCTTCAGCGCCCACCAGACGCCGCTGATGCCGACGACCAGCAGATAGAGCAGCACCGCCGTCAGCGCGATGAGCGGGGCGGACAACGCCGCGATCAACATCAAAGAGATGGTCTCGATCATCGAATTTAGCGGCTCGTTCAAGGCACGGAAGGGACGTTCGCGGCGACGGCCGCCAGCGGATTAAACCCCGAAACGGCAGTAAAACCAATGGCGAACGGGCGCGAAGGGGCGGCCCGTCCTCGCTTTCCCACGCCCGGTATGGGGCGCGTGGACGGTGCCGGCGCGGGGCGGCTGCGTGTGCCGACGCGGTTCATCCCCCACGTTTCCTGCTCGGGGCTCTGCCCGCCGCACCGGATTCCCAGCGATCGCGGACATCGGAGGCGCCCCCGCGCGGCGCCGATTCCCCCTTGCATCGATTAGTCTGTTAATCTACCGATATTATATAAAATAACGATGGATCCTTCGATGCCCTTGCTCGTCAATCGCCGCGCCGCCCTGGCGGCTTTCGCCGCCGGCTCGCTGCTGGCCTCCATGGGGGCGGTCAAGGCCGCGCCTGCCGAGATCCGCGTCGACTGGGCCACCTACAACCCGGTCTCCATCGTCCTCAAGGACAAGAAGTTCCTCGAGGAGGAGCTCGCCAAGGACGGCATCGCGGTGCGCTGGGTGCAGTCGGCCGGCTCCAACAAGGCGCTGGAATTCCTCAATGCCGGCTCGCTGGATTTCGGCTCGACGGCCGGGGCGGCGGCGTTGATCGGCCGCATCAACGGCAACCCGATCAAGTCCGTCTATGTCTATTCGCGTCCGGAATGGACGGCGCTGGTGACGCGCAAGGATAGCGGCATCGCCAAGGTTGCCGATCTCAAGGGCAAGAGCGTCGCGGTGACGCGCGGCACCGATCCGCACATCTTCCTCATCCGCGCGCTGGCGGCGAACGGCCTCACCGACAAGGACGTGCGCTTCGTGCTGCTGCAGCACGCCGACGGCCGCCTCGCGCTCACCCGCGGCGACGTCGATGCCTGGGCGGGGCTCGACCCGATCATGGCTTCCGCCGAGATCGACGACGGCGCGGTGCTGTTCTATCGCAACCCCGCCGCCAATAGCTGGGGCGTGCTGAACGTGCGCGAGGCCTTTGCGCAGGAAAATCCGGAGATCGTCCGCCGGGTGCTGGCGGCCTATGAGAAGGCGCGCCTGTGGTCGGTTGAGCATCCCAAGGAGCTCGCCGAGCTGCTGGAGGCCGCCACCAAGCTGCCGCCGGCGGTGATCGCCCGCCAGCTGGAGCGCACCGAGCTGACCCACGGCCCGATCGGCGCGGCGCAGAAGACCACGCTGGTGGAGGCCGGCAAGGCGCTGCAACAGGCCGGCGTGGTGGCGGCCGAGGTCGACGTGCCCGGCACGGTGGAGGTGCTGATCGATCCGGCCTATCTCAAGCCGGGTCTGTGAGATGAGCGCCGTCGAGGGCGTGGCGGCGGTCGCGGGCGAGGCGTCGTCCGCCCGGCGCCCGCGCTTCAGCGCGCTGCGCCTCGTGCTGCTCGGGGCGGTGCTGCCCGTCGGGGCGGCGCTGCTGTGGGAACTGGCGGTGCGGGCGGGCCTGGTCTCCGGCCGGCTGATGCCGCCGCCGAGCATCATTCTGGCCACGCTCGCCGAACTGGCGCGCAGCGGCGATCTCGGCCTGCATGTGCAGGCGACGCTGGCGCGCGTAGCCGCCGGGTTCGCCCTCGGAGTCCTCGCCGGCACGGTGCTGGGCGTGCTGGCCGGCGCCTCGGCGCGAGCGCGGGCGCTGATCGACCCGACGCTTCAGGGGTTGCGCGCCATTCCCTCCATCGCCTGGGTGCCGCTGTTCATCCTCTGGCTGGGCATTTTCGAGGCCTCGAAGGTGACGCTGATCGCGGTCGGCGTTGCCTTCCCGATCTATCTCGGCACGCTCGGCGCGATCCTCTCGGTGGATCGCAAGATCATCGAGGTGGGCCGCAGCTTCCGGCTGACCCGGCTGGAGCTCGCCACCCGCATCCTGCTGCCGGCGGTGCTGCCGCAATATGTGGTGGCGCTGCGCGCCGGTCTCGGGCTTGGCTGGATGTTCGTGGTGGCGGCCGAGTTCATGGGGGCGTCGGAAGGGCTCGGCTACCTGCTGGTCGACGGCCAGCAACTCGGCAAGCCGGCGCAGATCGTCGCCGCCATCGTGGTGTTCGCGGTGCTCGGTAAGCTCACCGATGCGCTGCTGGTCGCCGCCAGCGCGCCGCTGCTGCGCTGGGAGGACACCGACACCCACGCCGCGGCGACGCGGGAGGGCTGAGCCATGCTGCGCCTCGAAGGCCTCGCCAAGACCTATCCGACCGGTACCAAGGCGCTCGCCGGCCTCTCCCTCGATATCGGCGCGGCGGAGATCGTCGCGGTGGTGGGTGGCTCCGGCTGCGGCAAGAGCACGCTGCTGCGCCTCGTTGCCGGCCTCGACCGGCCGAGCGCCGGCCGGGTGCTGGTGGATGGCGAACCGATTTCCGCGCCGCATCCCTCGGTCGGCATCGTGTTCCAGGAGGCGCGGCTGCTGCCCTGGCGCAGCGTGGCGCAGAATATCGCCTTCGGCATCGCCCACCTGCCGCGCGAGGAGCGCGAGGCCCGCGTCACGACGGCCCTGGCCCGCATCGGCCTGGCCGAGCACGCCCGCCGCTGGCCGCGCGAGCTCTCCGGCGGGCAGGCGCAGCGCGTGGCGCTGGCCCGCGCCCTCGTCGCACGGCCGCGTGTGCTGCTGCTGGACGAGCCGTTCTCCGCCCTCGACGCCTTCACCCGCGCCGATCTGCAGGAGCATCTGCTGGCGCTGTGGGCCGACACCCGCCCGACGCTGCTGCTGGTGACGCATGACATCGAGGAAGCGCTGGTGCTGGCCGACCGGGTGGTGGTGATGCAGCCGCATCCCGGCCGCATCGCCACGGTGCGCGCCGTGGACCTGCCGCGTCCGCGCGCGCCGGGTACGCCGGCCTTCGACGCGCTGAAACGCGATATATTGGATGTTCTCGGCCCGACCCGGCGTATCATGTCCACCGCTGCCGAATGAGCGGGGGAGGGCCACCCATGAGCGAAGCTGCCGATGCCGCCGCTTCCGGCGGTTCGGACGTCTCGTGGTTCCTGCCGGCGCATGGCGACGGTCGCTATCCGGCGGCGGTGCGTCCGAGGTCGGCCTCGCCCATCCTCCATGCCGGCACAACCGCCGCCCTCTACCCTATCTCCGAGGACCGGCTTTTTATCGACCTCGTCACCGGCGGGCCCCCGGTGGGGAATGCCGGTGCTGGCATCTTCCGCGATCATGACGCTCGTCACGAGGTGACGCGCGCCTTCCTCGACATCTGCCGGCCGTTCGGCGAGACGGCCGCCAATGACCGTCGTCCGGCAGAGCAGGCGGCGCAATCATGAGCGGAGCGGAGATCGCGGTGCCGGTCGCCATTCTCGGCGGCGGCTTTTCCGGAGCGGCGGTAGCCTTCCATCTGCTGCGGCTGCGGCCGGAGCTCGACCGGGTGGCGATCGTCGAGCCGCGCGGCGAGATCGGTCGCGGCCTCGCCTACAGCGCCGCCGATCCGTCGCACCGCATCAACGTGCCGGCGAGCCGCATGTCGCTGGATCCGCAACAACCGGACCAGTTCAACGACTGGCTGGAGGCGCTGGGCCGGCTCGACGCCGATCCGGCGGCGCGGATGGCGGATGGCCGCAATTTTCCGGCGCGGGCGGTGTTCGGCGCCTATGTGGCGGAAGCGATGGCGGCGCAGGGGGCGCGCCTCGTCCATGTCCGGGCGCGCGCCTTGCGCGTCGAGCCGCTGCCGGCGGGCGGTTATCGCATCCACACCTCCGATGGCGGCAGCGTGCGCGCGCAGATCGTGGTGCTGGCGGTGGCGCATGCGCCGCCGAGCCCGCCGGCGCCGTTGCAGGCGCTGGCCGGCCATCCCGGCTTCATCGCCGATCCGTGGGCGACGGAGGCGCTGGCCGCGCTCGCTCCCGACAGCCGGGTGCTGATCGTCGGCACCGGGCTTTCCATGGCCGACATCGTCGCGAGCCTCGACCGGCTCGGCCATCGCGGCGAGATCGTCGCCGTCTCGCGGCGCGGCCTGCGCTCGCGCGGCCATCCCGCCACCGTCGACGATCCCTATGGCGATTTCGCCACCGATCCGGCGCGCACGACGCGCGAACTGGTGCGGCGGGTGCGCGCCACGGTCCGCGCCGCCGGGGCGGAGGGGAAGAGCTGGCATTGCGTGCTTGATCAGGTGCGGCTGCAGGGTTCGGCGATCTGGCAGGCTCTGCCGCTCGGCGAGCGGGCGCGGCTGCTGCGCCATCTGCGTCCGTTCTGGGATGTGCATCGTTTCCGTATCGCGCCGCAGGTGGAGGCCGCGCTCGACCGGCGCTTCGCCGCCGGCACGCTGACGCTGCGCGCCGCTTCGCTGCGGGCGGTGGAGGCGCGGGAGGGCGACATCCGCATCCGCCTGCGTGACCGCCGCAGCGGCGCGGAGGATGTGCGGGAGGTCGATGCCGTCGTGGTGGCGACCGGACCGGCGCATGGACGGGTGTTCGCCGACAATCCGCTGCTTGCCGCGCTGGCGGCGGACGGGCTGGCGCGACCGGACCCGCTGCGGCTCGGGATAGACGTCGACCGGCAGGGGCGGGCCTTCGGCGCCGATGGAAGGGCGCGGCCCGACCTCTTCGTCGCCGGGCCGCTGGCGCGTGGCACCGTCGGTGAGCTGATGGGTCTGCCGGACGTGACCAATTACGCGATCCGCATCGCCGGCGAGGTGGCGGCGCAACTGGCGCGCGGGGACGCCGACCACGCCGCCTAGCCGCGACGCGAGGCCTGCCCTCCGCATCCATGCGCCGGCCCATGGTATCCCAGTGTCGTGACCGGGCCGGGTCGGTTCTCGGATGGAAAGAAAAGGCGTCTCCTGCGGCCAAGAGTCGGGCGAGCCAAAGAACTACGAAAACTCCCCGAATATTTCCGTGTGGCAATAATCGCAAAACGAATTATTTTGGCGTGCGCCGGGCCGCAAGGTTCGAGGTGGCGACGGCCACGGGGGAGTAGCATGAGCGTTCAAGCTTGCCGCAGCGTTTCAACCGAGGTTCCTCGCGCGCTTTCCGCGCCATTACCCCGCAGGACCAAGGATCGCTTGTCGTTCCGACGCGGATGGCGGGCCCTGCTCAGCATGGTCCTTGCCGCCGTCCTGATGCTCGGTCCGGCAGCCATCGACCTGTCGCGGGCGCAGGGCCAGGCGGCGCAGCCGGCACCGGCCGCCGCGCCCACAACTCCTGCCGACGCGGCGCCCGAGCCGCTCAGCGAGCAGGAGCTGGAGGTGCTGGTCGCCCGCATCGCGCTCTATCCGGATGAGCTGGTGGCGGTGATCTCCGCCGCCTCGCTCTATCCGCTGCAGATCGTCGAGGCCCAGCGCTTCCTCGATGCGCGCCAGAAGGATTCGAAGCTGCAACCCAAGACGAGCTGGGACGACAGCGTGATCGCGCTGCTCAACTACCCGCAGATCGTCAAGATGATGAGCGACGACCTCGACTGGACGCAGCAGCTCGGCGACGCGCTGGCCAACCAGCAGAAGGATGTGCTGGTCGCCATCCAGCAGTTGCGCGACCAGGCGGTCGCCACCGGCATCATCAAGTCGGACGACAAGGTCAAGGTGACGACGGAGAATGACAATGTCATCATCCAGGCCGCCAATCCCGAGAAGATCTACATCCCGCAATACCCGCCGGAGATGCTCTACGAGCCCGGCTACGCCCCGGCGCCGGTGACCTATTACGCCGATCCCTATCCGTCCTATTTCTGGCCGACAGCGACCTTCTTCACCGCCGCCGTCACCGGCGCGATCTGGGCGGCGACGGTCGACTGGAACGATTGGGGCGTGTGGGGCGGGCGCTGGCGCGGCGACGCCGACTTCGACTGCAACAACTGCTTCAACAACCGCAACTTTAACGGCCGGGTCAACATCAAGGATGTCGACTGGCGCAATGTCGATCGCAGCAAGCTGAATTTCGACCGCAACCAGCTCAACAAGATCGACCGCACCAATATCCGCAAGGGCCTCGAAGGCGATCGCGGCAACAATCTCAAGAACAAGGCCGGTGACATCCGTCGCAACAATCCCGGCGGCGGGCAGCGCCCCGGCGGCGGCCCGGGCCCGGTCGGCGACGTGCGCAAGAGCACGCTGGACGGGCTGAAGGCCGGCGGCGGCAACCGGCCGGGCGGCGGTGGTCCGGGCGGCGGCGCGGGCATCGCCCAGCGCCCGAATGTCGGCGATCGCCCCGGCGGCGGCGACCGACCCGGCGCCGGCCAGATCAACCGCCCCTCCGGCGGCCAGGCCAACCGCCCGGCGGGTGGTCAGGTCAACCGGCCTGCGGGTGGCCAGGGCAATCGCCCCGGCGGCGGTCAGGTCAACCGTCCGTCCGGCGCTCCCAAGCCCGGCGGCCGGGTCGATAATCGCCCGCGCACCCCCTCGGGGCTCGGCGAGGTGCGCTCGGGACGCAGTGCGCAGATGCACTCCAGCCGTGGCGCGGCGGTGCGAGGCGGCGGCCAGCGCGCCATGCCGCCGCGTGGCATGGGCGGCGGCGGCGGACGCGGCGGTGGCGGCGGCCATCGTGGCGGCGGTCGGCGTTGAGACGGAGGGAGGGACATGATCATGCTGAACACTCTTCGTCGCGGATTGATCTGCGGTCTTGCCGTCCTGGCCGTCTCGGCGGGCGTCGCCTCGCTTGGCGCGCCGGCGGCGCTGGCACAGGGGGCGCCAAATGTCGTCGCCAGCCAGCCGGCGCCCGGCTTCGACGACCCGGCCAAGGCGGTCGAGGCGTTCAAGGCCGCGCTGGCCGCCAATGACTTCGACGCCGTCGCCAAGCTGCTCGGCCTCGATGCCGTCAAGCTGCGCGCCAGCGACAGCGCCAGCGACACCTTCGACAAGATCCGGCAGGGCGCAACGGAGCGGCTGGAGGTCGAGGACGTCGCGCCCGACCGCAAGATCCTCGACATCGGTCGGGAGATCTGGCCGTTTCCCTTCCCGCTGGTGAAGTCGGCCAAGGGCAGCTGGGCGTTCGACACCGCCGCCGGGCTCGACGAGATCGAGAACCGGCGCATCGGCGAGAATGAGATCGAGGCCATCGCCACGCTGCGCGCCTATGTCGATGCCCAGAAGACCTATGCCACGGTGGATCACGACGGCGACGGCGTGCTGGAGTTCGCCCAGAAGCTGATCAGCACGGCGGGCGAGACCGACGGTCTCTACTGGCCGTCCGAGCAGGGTGATGGCGACAGCCCGGCCGGCGCTTCCATCGATACCGGCGCGCTGGAGAAGGCCAAGCAGGGCAAGGGCTATTTCGGCTACCGCTTCCGCATCCTGCGCGGGCAGGGCGACAATGTCGCCGGCGGGCGCTACGACTACGTTATCAACGGCAACATGATCGCCGGCTTCGGGCTGGTCGCCTGGCCGGTCGTCTATGGCGAGACCGGAGTGCACACCTTCGTCGTCAATCAGGCCGGCATCGTCTACGAGAAGGACCTCGGCGCCGACACCGAGGCTCTGGCCGCGAAGATCCGCCGCTTCAACCCGGACAAGAGCTGGGAGGTCTCGGGCGACTAGCCCGGACTGGCTGGCGCTCCGGTCGCAAGCCGTGCGGAGAGGCGTCGATGCTGGCTGTGCTGCCGATCGTGATCAAGGCGGCCATGGTCGCCCTGATCATGGCCATCGGTATGGGGGCGTCGATCGCCGACGTCACCCATCTGCTGCGACGTCCGGGGCTGCTGCTGCGCTCGCTGCTGGCGATGTATGTCGTCGTGCCGGCGATCGCCATGCTGCTGGTCTGGCTGCTGCCGCTCACGCCGGGCGTCAAGGCGACGCTGCTGGTGCTCGCCGTCTCGGCGGGCGCGCCGCTGCTGCCGCGCAAGCTGAAGGGCATCGGCCGCAATGCCTACGGTTTCAGCCTGGTGGCGCTCTCCTCGCTGCTGGCGATGATCGTCACGCCGGCATGGGTGGCGGTGCTCGCCCGGCATTTCGGCGTGGCGGCCGAACTGGCATGGCTCGACGTGGCCCGCGCCATCGGCCTGGCGTTCTTCGTGCCGCTGGTCGCCGGCATGGGGCTCGGGCGCGTGCTCGCCCGCCTGCTGCCGACGCGCGCCGACCGGATCGCCGACGTGCTGGGCGCCACGGCCATGCTGGTGTTGACGCTGTCGGCGGTGGTCCTGCTGGCCAGCCAGTGGGCCATCCTGTTCGACGTCCGGCTGGTCGGGCTGCTGGCGCTGACGCTGTTCATGGCGCTGGCGCTCGGCATCGGCCATTACTGCGGCGGCCCGGGAGAGGATGAGCGCACCACGCTCGCCGTCGCCTGCTGCACGCGGCATATCGGCATCGCGATCATCGTCGCCACGCTGTTCCACGGGCCGGGAACGCTGGTGTTGCTGGCCGTCTACATCCTGGTGTCGACGGTGGTGACGGTGCCGTATCTGCGGTGGCGGCGTAAAAAGCGGCTGTCCTCGCCGCAGGCACCTGTCTAGCGGCGGCATAGCCGAGGCATTTTTCCAGCCGAGCGACTGTTCTCGTAAACCAACACCACAAAAGATTCGGGCCCGGAACCCTTGCCAATCCGGACGTTCTCGGGGATGAGAGATCGGCAGTTGGGACAGAGGCCCGGATGATACTCCTGTCGAGAAGCATCGTTTTCGCCGTGCTGGGGTTGACGCTGGCTGCCTGTGCCGGGCCGCCGGAAGGTGTGCTGGCGCCGGTGGCGGAGACCACCGTGACCAGCGCCGGCACCTCCAAGGTCGACATGGTGGTGGCGACCACGCGCCTGCCCTCCGACAATCCCGGCAACATGTATACCGGCGAGCGCGGCCGCCCGACGCTGTCCTTCGCCCGCATCACCGTCTCCATCCCGCCGGAAACCGTCCGCAAGGTCGGCGAGGTGCAATGGCCGAAGCGGGTGCCGGGCAACCCGCAGACCGATTTCGTCACCACCCGCGCCGAGATGATCGACCGCGACCAGGCGCTGTCCTGGTTCAGCGACCGGCTCAAGGCGACGCCGAAGCGTCGGGTGATGGTGTTCATCCACGGCTTCAACAACCGCTTCGAAGACGCGGTGTTCCGCTTCGCGCAGATCATCCACGATTCCAACGCGCCGGTGGTGCCGATCCTGTTTACCTGGCCCTCGCGCGCCAGCGTGCTGGCCTATGGCTATGACCGCGAGAGCACCAACTATTCGCGTGACGCGCTGGAGCGGTTGCTCGGCTACATCGCCGCCGATCCGGATGTCGGCGAGATCACCGTGCTGGCCCATTCGATGGGCAACTGGCTGACGATCGAGGCGCTCAGGCAGATGGCGATCCGCGACAAGCGCATCGCGCCGAAGATCCAGAACGTCATCCTCGCCGCGCCCGACGTCGACGTCGACGTGTTCCGCACCCAGCTCTACGACATGGGCCAACCGCGGCCGAACATCACCGTCTTCGTCTCCCGCGACGACCGGGCGCTGTCGCTGTCGCGCCGGGTGTGGGGCAGCACCGACCGCCTCGGCGCCATCGACCCCGACAAGGAGCCGTACAAGACCGAATTCGAGCGCGACAAGATCACCGTGGTCGACCTCACCAAGCTGCGCACCGGCGATCCGCTCAACCACGGCAAGTTCGCCGAGAGTCCGGAAGTGGTGCAGATGATCGGCCAGCGCCTCGCCGAGGGGCAGAGCATCAACGATTCCCGCGTCGGGCTCGGCGACCATATCATCGAGATGTCGGCTGGCGCGGCGGCGGCGGTCGGCACCGCCGCCGGCGTCATCGTCGCCGCCCCGGTCGCGGTGGTGGATGCCAATACCCGCAAGAACTACGACGCTCAGCTCAAGAACCTCAGCCACAGCGTCACCGGCGTCACCGACGAGCAGAAGCCGCTGGCGCCGCCTCCCGCGCCGGAATGAGGCCTCTCCGGCCGGCTGCGGAGTGAGATCGCAAGGTCGCGGCCGGCCGCATGGTGTGCGCGCGGCCGGCGCGGGACATCCTTCGGCGCACCGCGTTCCCGATGCCTCGTCCCCGGTAGCTTGCGCCGCTACATCCGCGCCAGCACGATGACGGGGCGGCCCGCCGCGTCGAGAAGCACCAGCTTGCCCCGGGCGGCATCCAGCCGCCAGCCGCGCGCCTCGGCGAGCCCGGCGAAGAATTTGCGCTCCTGATCCATCGCCGCCGGCGTGCAGGCCATGTTGGTGCTCGCCAATTGTCCGAAATCGATGTGCTCGTCGTCGATGCGGGCCTTGCCGGTCATCCGGTTGCAGCCGCCGGAACCGCTGATCGCGCCGTCGTCGGCGATCTCCAGCACGCTCTGCAGGCGATCGATCACGCCGCCGCCGCCGATGTCTTCCGCCAGCCAGCGTCCGGCCGGGGAGGTGGCGGGCTTCGACTGTGCGTGCCCGGCGGCAGTGCCGACCCGCTGGACCAGAATGTCGGTCCGGTCGGGGCCGCCCGCGAAGACGGGATGGTGCGTGGTCGAGGTGAACCAGATCCTGCCGCCGACGAGAATGCTGGCCCGCAGCGCATAGCGATGGCCGGGCAGGATCCGCGCGGCATTGACACTCAGCTCATAGGGGATCGGTACCTGCCCCTGCGGGCGTATCCGCGTCCGGGCGAGGGTGCGCGCGGGCGCGTCGGCCTTGGAGACATCGAGCAGGCGCACCTCGACGATCGCCCCCGGCGGCAGGGCTATCCGTTCGCGATAATAGACCGTGCCGCTCAATGTTTGCCGCGCCGCCACGTGGATGACGAGGCTGCCCGGCCGCTCCCCCAGGGTGGGCGTGACCAGGAAGCCGGCCTCCGACGACGCGACGAGGGCGAGCAGCATCACCATCGCGCCGGAGAGGGAGCGCTTCCATCGAACATGACTCATTCCGCGACTCCCTCCGAGGCAACTGGCTACATCGCCAGAAAACCCTGTCGCGAAGGATTATGCCAGTCCCTGCCGATGCCATGGCTGTCCGCCCCGGGGAGCCACCGTGGCGACCCACTCGGAAGCCGCGCTGTTGACGGCTCCGGGTGGCCGCAGTCGATGGACGGTGGCACCGTCTCCACCGGTGAGGTCCGCGCGGGTCGCCTTCAGAGGTCCACCGGCCGTGCCGCCGTGATGGACGTCAAGCCGCGATGCCGCCGCCCCCCGCCAGCACCCTGCCGTCATGCGCCGGCGGCGGCCGGTCTCAGCCCGTCGCCGTCCTGGCTGCGAGATTGCGGAAATACATCACCTCGATCTCGCGCAGCACCGCCTTCGGCTCGTCGTGGTAGCTCTCCGAGAAGGTGCCGGCGTCGCTCTCCACCGTCAGCGCCCAGTGGCCGCGATGCGGATTGAGCGCGCAGTCGGGAAAGTTCATGTGGTGGTGCCAGTGCACGCCCTGCGCATCGATCTCGCGCAGCCGCTTCAGCAGCGCCGAGCCGGCGACCGCCGCCGGATCTTCCGCTGCCGCGGCGGTCGCGTCGAGGATGTCGTCGCCATGCAGCATCTTCACGAACTGCTTGTCGACCTCCGGGAAGCCGTCGGACGGGGCGATATAGGCGACGTGCTCGGCATCGTCCTCGACGACGATGGCGTAGAGCGTCGGGTAGGGATTGAAGGCGCAGCCCGGCGAGAGCACGTGCGAGTGCCACTTCTTGCCCGCCGCGATGAAGCCCTCGACGAGGCCGAGGCAGTCTTCCAGCGCGATCGTCCGGTAGGTGACGTCGCCCTGGGCGAGGGTGGTTGCGGTCATGAGCGTTCCTGTCAGAGCGGGTGGGTAAGGCGCGCGGCGTCGAGCATGGCGGCGTGCAGATTGCGCGAGGACCAGGCGTCGCCGACCTTGTAGAGCGCGAAGCGCCCCTCCGGGTTGCTGACGATGGTTTGCTCGCGGGCATCGGCCAGCGCGCGCAGATCCACCTCGCCGAGATTGCGCGACAGCGGCTTCAGCGCGAAATAGACGTCGTCGTTCGGCAGCGTGCCATTGTCGCCGATCACCTGGTCGACGGTGAGCTCGCGGCGCTTCTCGCTGTAGGTGTTCTCCACCGTGGCGACCAGCTTGTTGCCGTCGCGGCGGATGGCGACGAGGCGGGTATCGGTCTCGATGGCGACGTCGTGCTTGTAGAGCTCGCTCATATGCGCGCCGAGATTGGTGCCGCCGATCTCGCGGCCGAATTCGCGGTCGGGGGTGACGATGTGCACCTTGCCGCCCTTCGCCGCGGCGAATTCGGCGGTGGAGGCGACCGAGGCGGTGCCGTTCTCGTCGGCGATCAGCACCGAGCCGCCCACGGCGGTCTGGCCGGAGAGCACGTCCCAGGCCGAGACGGCGAATTCCAGCCCCTCGAAACGGCCGAGATTGGGCAGGCCGCCGGTGGCGATGATCACCGCGTCCGGGTGTTCCGCCAGCACGTCCTCGGCCTCGGCATAGGTGTTGAGGCGGACATCCACCTTGAGGATTTCCATCTGCCGGGCGAGCCAGGCGGTGATGCCGGCGATCTCGCGCCGCCAGGTCGCCTTGGCCGCCAGCAGCAATTGCCCGCCGAGGTCGCTCGCCGCCTCGAACAGCACCACCTCATGGCCGCGCCGGGCGCTCACCCGCGCCGCCTCCATGCCGGCCGGCCCGCCGCCGACCACCACCACCTTCTTCTTCACCGCCGCCGGGCGCACCGCCTGCGGGATGGTGGCCTCGCGCGAGGTCGCGACATTGTGGGCGCACAGCGCGTCGATGCCGCGAATGGCGCGGTCGACGCAGTAGCCGACGCCGACGCAGGGGCGGATGTTCTCCTCGTCGCCGGCCTTCAGCTTGTTGGCGTAATGCGGGTCGGCGATGAACACGCGGGTCATGCCGACCATGTCCACCGCGCCGCTCTTCAGCGCGTGCTCGGCGGTGGCGGCATCGGTCATGCGGGTGGCATGGAATATCTTCACCTGTCCCTGCACCTCGTCGCGGATCGCCTTGGCCAGCGGCAGCCAGGCGGCGGAGGGCACCCACATGGTCGGCCAGATGCGGGCTTCCGACTTGTAGTCGCTCGCCTGCCCGCCGACGACGCTGATGAAGTCGATCAGGCCGGAAGAGGCATAGGTCTTGGCGATGGTGAGGCAGTCCTCCTGGGTGAGGCCGCCCTTCAGCATCTCGTCGCCCGGCATGCGGATGCCGATCACGTAGTCATCGCCGAGCCGGCGGCGCACCGCCTCGAGGATTTCGAGGCCGAAGCGCATGCGGTTTTCGAGCGGGCCGCCATAGCCGTCGGTGCGGTGGTTCATCGCCGGCGACCAGAACTGCTCGATCAGCGTGCCGGCCTGGCAGGAAATCTCGACACCGTCGACATCGCCCTCGCGCACCCGTGTCGCCGCCGCGACGTAGTTTTCGATGGTGCGGCGGATGTCGTAATCCTCCATGGTCGCCGGGAAGGTGCCGTGGATGATCTCGCGCAGCGGCGAGGGCGAGAAGGTCGGCAGCCAGTTGGTCAGGTCCCAGCGCTCGCGCCGCCCGCCATGGGTCAGCTGCACCGTGCAATGGGCGCCGTGCTCGTGGATCGCCGCCGCCATCTTGCGAAACTGCGGGATCACCTTGTCGACCGAGCCGTTGATCTGCCCGTAATAGAACGAGTTTTCCGCCGACACGGCGGTCGCGCCGCCGAACTGGGTGAGGCCGATGCCGCCTTTGGCCTTCTCGGCCTGGTAGGCGATGTAGCGGTCGGTGATGTCGCCGGCCAGCACGTAGCCCGGCTCGTGACTGGTGGAGAGGAAGCGGTTGCGGATCGTCAGGTTACGGATCTGCAAGGGCTGAAACAGCACGTCATAGGCGGCCATGGTGCGCTCCGGTCGGCCGGTCGTGGAAAGACACCGCACCGTCCGCGCTCCCGGGCGCGAGCGGCGCGGCGAGGTCGGCTCAGCTGAGGCCGAGCCGGTCCTTGGCTTGGTAGAGGGGGAAGACGAGGCGCGCGGCGCGCACCTTGAGCGACCAGTTGGCGATATCGCGGCGCTGTTCGATCACCGCCACCGGCACCTCGTCCAGCGTCCGGTTGCCGGCGGCGAACTCGCCGACCACCCGGCCGAGATTCTGCGCCAGGTTGACGCCGCGCGTGGAGAAGCCGACCACCGAGAACACTTCCTTGCCGAGGCGCTGCACATGCGGCAGGTAGCTCTCGGTCACCGCGCAATAGCCTTCCCAATAGTCGTCGAACTGCATGTCGGCGTCGGTGAGCTGCGGGAACAGCAGCTTCATGCGGGCCCTCGCATGGGCGAAGCCATAGGCCTGCTTGTCGCCGAGGGCGAACACCGCGCCGCCGGAGATCAGCCGCCCGGCCTCGTCGAGCCGGCCGAAGCCGCCGGATTTGCGCAGGTCGGTGAAGCACAGGCCGGTGGGCAGGATGGAGGCGCGCAGCTCCGGGCGCAGCGGCCTGGTCGCGGCATGGTAGAGATAGACCGGCACCACCGAGCGCTGCACCTGCGGCAGGAAATCGCCGGTATAGGCATTGGTGGCGACGATGGCGCGCCGCGCCCGCACCCGGCCGGCGCCGGCCTTCACCGTGACGCCGCCCGGTCCTTCCTCGATGCCGTCGACCGGGCTGCGCTCGAAGATGCGCACGCCTTCCTGCGTCGCCGCGCGGCCGAGGCCGATGCTGAGGCTGTAGGGGTTCACCGTCCCGCCGGTCGGGTTGGACCAGCCGGCGATATAGCCGGCGGCGCCCAGACGGCCGGCGACCTCGTCGGCGGACAGCCAGGTCACGTCGGCGCCCCACGCCTTCCACTCGTCGAACACCTTGCGCACCTTGGCGAGCGACGTGTCCGAGTGCGCCGGCTGGATCCAGCCGCTCTGCTGCGCCGAGCAGCTGATCTGGTAGGCGTCGATCTGGCGGAACACCGCGTCGGCGCCGCCGAGCACCAGCTCGGACAGCTCGCGCCCCTTCTTCTTGCCGATCGCGCCCTCGACGGCGGAGGGGGTGACCGGGCCGGGGAAGTGCGGCACGTTGTAGCCGCCATTGCGGCCGGAGGCGCCGTTGCCGACGATGCCGGCCTCGATCAGCACCACCTTCTGCCCAGCCTTGGCGGCGTGCAGGGCGACGTTGAGCCCGCAATAGCCGGCGCCGACCACCACGAGATCGGCGATCTCCTCGCCGGCCAGCGGGGGATAGGCGACCGCCGTCTCCTTCAGCGTGCGTTTCCAGACCACGCCCTCGAGCGTGCTGTCGATCGGGGCGGTCAGCGCCATGGCATCGCTCTCATCTGCATGGGAGGCATCAAACCAGCGACAGGCTGCGGCGCGCGCCGTCCAGCGCCTCGCGGGCCGGCGGGCGCAGCTGCAGCCGCGTGCTCTTCACGATGCCGGTCTTCATGGCGATGTCGGTCATCGCTTCCAGATATTTCAGCGCGACCGTCGAGGAATCCACCACCGGCACGCCGGTGCCGGGCACCTCGGTATAGCCGGCGAGGCGCAGCAGCGGCCCGTAGTAGGCGCAGCCGATCAGGATGACGTCGGCGCCGTCGCGGATGCACTCGCGCGCCACTTCCTCGACACGCGGGATGAACTCCCGGTGCGGGTCGTCCACCGCGCCGAGCAGCAGCGCGGCGTCGGATTCCGGCAGGATGGTGCGCACCGGCCGCACGATGGCGCGGTCGCGCAGCCCGTAGGCCAGCAGGTCGTTCTCGATGGCCACCGTGGTCTTCTGGGAGACGGTGACGACCGCCAGCCGCTTGCCCATGGCGAGCGCCGCCAGCATGGATTGCTCGCTCACCGAGCCGACCGGGATGGACAGCACCTCGCGCGCCTCCCATAGCGGGTCGTTCCAGCAGCCGAGGAAGACGCCGTCATAGCCGTCCGCCTCCGCCTGCAGCGCCGCCTCGACGATGTGCACCGAGTTGATGTGCTCGGCATAGAGCGAGCGCACGAAATTGCCGCTCTTGGGCAGGAAGCGGAAGTCGAGCCCGGTGCCGACATGCAGGGCCGGGCGCACCGCCTCTTCGAGCCGGGCCCAGAGCGGAGCCAGCGCGTCATTGGCGGTGGTGGGATGAATCCAGCAGAGTCTCACGTCGCAACTCCGTTCGCATTCGGATTGTGGCGAAGCGTAATATGTTATAAAATTTTTGCAACAGGTGGCTGATATCCCCATGTCGAAACCGCGCCGGGCGCGGCGGGGCGGTTCGCATGAGGGTTAGGAGCTTGACGCAACTGATGCATATCATAACAAACGAGAAACACGGCCGAGGACGCACCTATGGTTGACGCGCTTGCAAATTTCTCTCCCTTCCAACGCACCGAAACCCTCGGCGTGCGGGTGCGCGACCAGCTGCGTCACGCCATCATGGCGGGGCTGTTCCGGCCGGGGGAGAAGCTGACGCTCCGTGCCGTCGCCGGCTCGCTCGGCGTCAGCCTCACCCCGGCCCGGGAGGCACTGTTCAACCTCGCGGCGGAAGGGGTGCTGGAGCTCGGCGGCAACGGGTCCATCTACATTCCCCGTCTCGACGAGGAAAAGATTACCGAGCTGGTGAAGATCCGCAGCTCGCTGGAAAGTCTGGCAACGCGACAGGCCATGCCCAATCTTACTCGCGAGGACATCATCCAGATCAGCGCGATCAACGATCGTCTCATCGAGGCGAATCGCGAGAAGAACTATACGTTGCTGACCGAGCTTAACTGGAGCTTTCATTTCACCATTTATGAGGCGGCGAAGATGCCGTTCCTCGTCAAGATGATCGAAAGCTGCTGGCTGCGCACCGGCTCCTATATCAAGATGATCTACCCGTCCTTCTCGCAGACGGATGACGGTATCCTGAACCATATCGCCATCATCCGCGCCATCCGCGAGGGCGATGGGGAAGCCGCGGCGGAGGCGGTCGCGCACGACATCGCCTTCTCCTCGCAGGCCTTCTACGCCGCCATCCGCGAAGAGGATTAGGCAGGCCGCGCGCGGGGATCGCGCGCGTTCCGCGCTGCCCGGGCGCCGGGCCGGCCTCCCGCCGGCGGCGCCTGGCCGCGCCTGCCGCCCTTGCGCGTTCGCCCGCCTGCCCGTCGTCGGCCTGTGCGCCCCGCAGGATGCAAAACAGCGCTTGACGCTGTCTTGATATAACAAATAACATCTCCCTTGCGCTGAGGGCGTATCGAAGAGGGGATGACCATGCTTGAAAAAGGAATGCGCGCGCTCATCACCGGCGGCAGCGGCGGCCTCGGCTCGGCGATGGTGCGCATGCTGGCCGGGCACGGCGTCCACGCCATCGCCCTCTCCAACGACCAGCCGAAGCTCGACGCGCTGAAGGGGCTCGACAATGTCGAGACCGTCTTCATGGACGTCACCGACGCCGAGGGCATGAAGGCAGCCTTCGCCGGCCAGCCGATCGACATCCTCATCAACGCCGCCGGCGTGCTCGGCGTCACCGGCACGCTCTATTCGGTGCCGACCGCCTCGGCGCAGCGCATCCTCGACGTCAACGTCATGGGCATCCACAACGCGCTGTCGGTCACCGTGCCGGGCATGGTGGAGCGCAATCGCGGCCACATCGTCAATTTCGGCTCGCTGGCCGGGCCGTATCCCTCCGCCGGCCAGCCCATGTACAGCGCCTCCAAGGGCGCGGTGCACAATATGAGCGCCAACCTGCGCATGGAGCTGTTCGGCACCGATGTGCGGGTCACCGAGATCCGCCCCGGCCGCGTGCGCACCGGCATGCATGCCGAGATGTTCGACGGCGACCATTCGAAGTCGGACGCGCTGCTCTACGATCCCTATGAGTGCCTGAAGGCGACCGACATCGCCGATGCGGTGGAATATGTGCTGGGTACGCCGCCGCATGTCTGCGTGTCGCAGATCGAGGTGGTGCCGACGCATCAGGTGGTCGGCGGTACCCGCATGTACAACCGGCAGCTCGGCAAATGAGGGCGGGCCACGCACGGGAGCGGGAGTAGCGGGTCATGCCGTCGCCGGAGGGACAGAAGATTGCGGTGGTGGGGGCCGGCATCGTCGGCATCTCCTCGGCCCTCTATCTGCAGCGGGCGGGCTTTTCCGTCACGCTGATCGACCGTCAGGAGCCGGGCCACGGCGCCTCCTTCGGCAATGCCGGGGCGCTGGCGCCGCACGCCTTCGTGCCGGTGAACAGCCCGTCGATCCCGCGCCGGCTGCTGCCGCTGATGTTCGCCGCCGGCAGCCCGCTCAGCATCAACTGGAGCTACGCGCCGCGGATGCTGCCCTGGCTGATGTCCTTCCTCGCCCATTGCGGCGAGGCGGAGGTCGGGCGGATCGCCGGGGCGCTGCACGCGCTTTTGTCGCGCAATCTCGATTATGCCCTGCCGCTGCTGCGCGCCAGCGGGGCGGACCGGATGATGCGCGCCGGCGGCTATCTGCATCTCTATGAAAGCGAAGCCGACTATGCGGCCTGCGCCGCCGAGATCGCGCTCTACAAGCGCCTCGCGGGCGATGTCGAGGAGATCGACGCTGCCGAGATCCGCCGGCTGGAGCCCAATCTCGCACCGGTCTTCGTCCGGGCGCTGCATTTCGGCTCGGCGCTGCATTATTACGGCAGCCCGGCCGGGGTGTGCCTGCGGCTGGCGGAGCATTTCTGCGCCGGTGGCGGCACGCTGCTGCGCGACGATATCCGCGCCATCGAGGCGCGGCCGGATGGCCGGCTGCGTGTCGCCGGCACACAGGACCGCGTCTACGACCAGGTGGTGCTCGCCGCCGGCGCGCATTCTCGTCGGCTGACTGGCGGGGCGATGGAGAAGCTGCCGCTGGAGACCGAGCGCGGCTATCACGTCGTCTTCGGCCAGGACGGCGACATCATCACCCGCACCTGCTCCAGCGCTACCGCTGGCTTTGCCATGACGCCGATGGCCGAGGGGCTGCGCTGCGCCGGCATGGTGGAGCTCGCCGGGCTCGACAAGGCGCCGAACCCGGCCTGCCACGCCTATCTGGAGCGCACCGCCCGGCGCTTCCTGCCGGCGCTCGCCGAGCGGCCGAGCTCCAGCTGGATGGGCTTCCGCCCCTCCATGCCGGATGCGCTGCCGGTGATCGGCCGCTCGGGCCGCACGCCCAACCTCATCCTCGCCTTCGGCCACCACCATGTCGGCATGTCCAGCGGCTGCGTCACCGGCGCCATCGTCGCCGCCATCGCCGCCGGCGAGCCGCCGCCGGTCGACATCGCCCCCTATTCGCCCGCCCGGTTCTGAGGAACGCGATGCTGCCCTATTACGACAAGACCCAGATCGCCGCCGCGCTCGACATCGACGCGCTGATCGACGCCATGGAGAAGGCGCTCGTCGCCTTCTCCACCGGCCGGGTGATCCAGCCGGTGCGCATGCGGGTGGTCGACGAGGCCGCCGGCGGCGACATGTGCCTGATGCCGGCGGTCACCGACATCTTCGCCGTCAAGCTGGTCGGCAATTACCCGCGCAACCACGACCGGCACCTGCCGAGCCACAATGCGGTGATCATCGTGTTCGACCGCGCGACCGGGCTGCCGCGCGCGGTGCTTGACGGCACCTACATCACCCAGATGCGCACCTCGGCCGTCTCGGCGATGGCGGCGCGCCATCTCGCGGCGCCGAATGCGAAGGTGCTCGCCATCCTCGGCAGCGGCGCGCAGGCGCGCGGCCATTACGAGACCATGCGGCGCATCCGCGATTTCGACGAGGTCCGGGTCTGGGCGCGCGATCCGATGAAGGCCGCCGCCTTCGCCGCCGAGATCGGCGCGACGGCCTGCGCCAGCGCGGAGGAAGCTGTGCGCGGCGCCGATGTCGTCGCCACCACTACCTCGGCGAAACAGCCGATCGTCCGGGGCGAGTGGCTGAAGCCCGGCGCGCATCTCAGCGCGGTGGGCTGGAACGGCCTCGACGGACGCGAGCTCGACGACGGCGTGATGGCCAATCTGGTCCTCGTCGAATCCCGCGAGGCGGCGAGCCAGGAATCCGGCAACATCCTGGTCTCGGGCGCCGCCATCCATGCCGAACTCGGCGAGGTTCTGGCCGGTCGCGTCGCATGCGACACCACCCGTACCACCGTCTTCATCTCGGTCGGCATCGCCACCGAGGATGCCTATGCCGCCGATCTGGTGCTGTCCGCCCTGACGCCGTGAGCCGGCCGCGCGAAGCAGAGTCGTCTTGTCTGAAAAAATGTTACAACATACATCATATGACGATGTCAGATCGACGTCGGAGGTGCACGGAATGAAGAACTCGCCATCGATCGAGGAACAGCTCGAGATGCATCGCAAGATGGTCGTCGTGCGCCGGCTGGAGGAGCGCCTCGGCGATCTCCACAAGGCCGGCAAGACGCGCGGGCCCATCCATCGCTGCGACGGCCAGGAGGCGGTCGGCGTCGCCGCCACCGCCATGCTGGGCACCGGCGATTTCGTCACCAGCACCCATCGCGGCCATGCCCACTACATCGGCAAGGGTGTCGGGGTGAAGGGCGTGGCGGCGGAGATCCTCGGCCGCGCCACCGGCATCTGCGGCGGGCGGGCCGGCCACATGCTGATCGGCGACAAGGACAAGGGGATGATCGGCGGCAATGCCATCGTCGGCGGCTCGATCCCCGCCGCCACCGGCATGGCGCTGTCCATCCAGGTCCGCGGCACCCGCGACGTCGCCATGTGCTTCTTCGGCGACGGTGCCGCCCAGACCGGCATCTGCCACGAATCGATGAACATCGCCGGCCTGTGGAAATTGCCGGTGGTTTTCGTGCTGGAGCACAACCAGTTCGGTCTCACTGTCCACCACACTGTACAGTCGCCGGTCGCCGATCTGAGCATCCGCGCCGCCGGCTATGCGATGCCGTCGGAGATCGTCGACGGCAATGATGCGACCGCCGTCTACCGCGCCGTCGCGGTGGCGGTGGAGCGGGCGCGCCGTGGCGAAGGCCCGACGCTGATCGAGGCCAAGACCTATCGCATGCAGGGCTTCTCGACCTCCGACATGGGCGGCTACCAGGCCGAGGCGGACCTTGCCGAATGGAGCCGGCGCGACCCGATCACGGTCAGCCGCGCCGCGCTGGTCGAGGCCGTCGGCGCCGACCGCCTCGATGCCGTCGAGCGCGAGGCGATCGCGGAAGTCGAGGTGGCCATCGACGAGGCCCTGGCCGCCCCGCTGCCGAGCTTTGAGATCTTCACGAACAGCGCGCCTTACGCGCAGGCGGTGTGACATGGCGATGATGCGATACGCCGAGGCGCTCAACCAGGCGCTGCGCGAGGAAATGCAGCGCGATTCCAATGTCTTCCTGTTCGGCGAGGACATTGGCCGCTATGGCGGCGTGTTCAAGGTGACCCGCGGGTTGATGGACGAGTTCGGCGAAAGCCGCGTGCGCGACACCCCGATCTCCGAGCAGACGCTGGCCGCCATGGCGGTGACGGCCTCGATGACCGGCACCCGTCCGGTGCTGGAGATCATGTATGCCGACTTCATGCCGCTGGTGCTCGACGCGCTGATCAACCAGGCTTCGATCTACGAATATCTCTGGCAGAACGTCACCATGCCCTTCGTGCTGCGCACCCAGGGCGGCGGCGGCGCGGGGGCCGGCGCCCAGCATTCCAAGAGCCTCGATTCCCTCGTCGCCCATATTCCCGGCATCAAGGTCGTGGCACCGGTGACGCCGGCGGACGCCAAGGGTCTGCTGAAATCCGCCATCCGCGACAGCCAGCCGGTGGTCTTCCTGGAGCACAAGCTGCTCTACAATCTGCGCGACGAGGTGCCGGAGGATCCGGACTTCACCATCCCGTTCGGCACCGCCAAGACGGTACGGGAAGGCTCGGACGTGTCGATCTTCGCCACCTCGCGCATGGTGCTGGAAAGCCAGAAGGCGGCCGAACTCCTTGCCGCGGAAGGCATTTTCGCCGAGGTGATCGATCTGCGCAGCCTGCGCCCCCTCGACATCGACGCCATCACCGCCTCCATCGCCCGCACCCATCACGCGGTGGTGGTCAATGAGGGTTGGCGCTTCTGCGGCTACGCCGCCGAGCTTTCCGCCACCATCATGGACTACGCCTTCGACGATCTCGACGCGCCGGTCATGCGGGTGACGCTGCCCGACATGCCCATCCCCTACAGCGAGCCTTTGGAACTCGCCGTTCTCCCCAATGCCACCCGCATCGCCGACGCCGCCCGCGCGGCGCTGAAGTGAGGAGGAGGCCGTGACCGATATCACAGTCGTCGGCGCCGGCGGCGAATACATGGAATCCGTTGTGGTGGTCGCCTGGCACAAGCAGCCCGGCGAGGCGGTGGCGGCGGGCGATCTCGTCGTCACCGTCGAGACCGCTAAGGCCGCCACCGACATCGAGGCGCCGGCCAGCGGCGTGCTCGACCAGATCCGCGCGAAGATCGGCGAGGAGGTCGCCGTCGGATCGGTGCTCGGCGTCATCCGCGAGGCTGGGGCTCCGACGCCGGCCGAGACCATTGCGCCGTCCGCCGCCGTCCGCCCGCCTGTCCCCGCTTCGGTCGCGCCGGAGCCGCTCCTCAAGGCCACGGCTCCGGCTACCAAGGACCGGCTGAAGGCCTCGCCGCTGGCGCGCCGGGTCGCGGTCAGCGAGGGGGTCGACCTGTCGGTGTTGACGGCCTCCAGCCCCTCCGGGCGGATCAAGCTGCGCGACGTGGAGGCTTTCGTCCGCCGCCGTCCGTCGCACGCCGCGCTACCGGCCGCCACGGCCGCCGCCGGCGAGCTGAGCCTCACCCGTCGAGGTGGCCGCCACGGCACGCCCTTCGTGTTCCTGCACGGCTTCGGCGCCGACAGTTTTTCCTGGCAGCCGTTGATCGCCGCGCTGGGCCCGGACGTCGCCGCGGTTCTCGTCGACCTGCCCGGCCATGGCCGCTCCTCCGCCGTCGCGGGGCCGGTCAGCGTGGAGGCGCTCGCCGCAGCGGTGGCGGCGGCGCTCGCGACTGCTGGCATCGAGGAGTGCCATCTCGTCGGCCATTCGCTAGGCGGCGCGGTCGCCATCGCGCTGGCGGAGACCGGCCGGCTCGCCCTGCGCTCGCTCACCCTGATCGCTCCCGCCGGGCTCGGGCCGGAGATCGACGGCGATTTCCTCGCCGGCTACGGGCGCGCGCGTCGCGCCGAGAGCCTGCGGCCCTGGCTGCTGCGGCTGTTCGCCGACGCCGCCATCGTCACGCCCGGCTATGTGGCGGCGGCGCTCGCCGCCCGCACCGATGCGCTGAGGGCGACGCAGGCCGATCTCGTCGAGGCGGTGTTCCCGGACGGCACGCAGGCGACCGAGCTGCGCCCGGCGCTGCGCCGTGTCGCGGCGCCGCAGAAGATCATCTGGGGCGAGCGCGACCGCATCATCCCGATGCGGCATGCGCTGAATGCCGGCGCGGAAGCGGCGCTGCACTTCCTGCCGGAGATCGGGCATATGCCGCATGTCGAGGCGCCGGCGGTGGTGGCGCGCCTCGTGCTGCAGAATGCCCGCAGTGCCGGCTGAGCCGGCGCGCCGGACCGGAACGGGGGAGGCGACATGGGATCGAGGGTGATCGTAACCGGGGCGACGGGTGGCATCGGGCGCGCGGTCGTCGCACGTCTCGTGGCGGCCGGCCATGCGGTGCTGGCCCTCGGCACCAATGAAGGGGCTCTCGCCGCCCTGGCACAGGCCGCCGGCTGCCGGTCGCTCGCTCTCGACATCTGCGACGCCGAGGCGGTCGCCGCCGCGCTGGTGGGCGAGCCCGCCGACGTGCTCATCCACGCCGCCGGCCTGCTCGGCCCGCAGCTGGCGCTGCACGAGACGCCGCCGGCGGTCGCCCAGCGGCTGGTGGCGGTAAACATCATCGGCACGGTGAACGTGCTGCGGGCCGTGGTGCCGGCGATGAAGCAGGCGGATTCCGGCACCATCGTCCTGCTGGGCTCTATCTGCGGCACGGTGCCCGGCACCGGGCCGGCGCTGTACAGCGCCACCAAGGCGGCGATGCACGCCATGGCGGCCAATCTTCGGGTCGATCTCACCGGCAGCCATGTCCGGGTCAGCGAAATCCTGCTGGGCCGCGTGCGCACCGGCATCCACGATCAGCTCGGCGGAGAGGAGGAACTCTATGACGGCTATGCCTGCCTCGAGCCGGATAACGTCGCCGCCACGGTGCTGCATATCCTGGAAAGCCCGAGCTTTGTGGATCTCAGCACCATCGAGATGATGCCGACCCGGCAGGTGGTCGGCGGCGCGCATTTCTCCAAGGGATAAGAGTTACGGGGATCACGGTTACATGGCTTCGCTGTATTTCACGCTGGACGGCGCCTCGCACGAAATCGAGCTCTATCCGGACCTCGCGCCGGTGACGATCGGCAAGCTGGTGGCCAGCCTGCCGGCCCGGCTCGACATCCATTGCGCCAAGATCGCCGGCCAGCACATCTTCTGGCACGCGCCGGTGGTCGCCGACATCGAGAAGCCGGCGGACATCCTCACGCTGCCGGCCGGCACCTTCCTCTACTGGCCGGAGCGGCAGTTCCTCGAGCTCATTTATGGCGAGCTGCAGGCCGAGAAGGCGCAGGTCTCCGTGCTCGGCCGGCTCACCGGCGATATTGGCTGGCTGAAGGAGTATGGCCGCCGCGTGGTCGAGCGTCACGGCCAGGAACCGCTCGTCGCGGAGCTTTCCGCCGCCGCCGATGCCCTGCCGCTAGCCTTGCCCGAGAAGGATTTCGCCTCGCCCGGCCTCATCGCTCTGCGCGAGGCGCGCAAGGCGATCTGGCAGGCGCCGCCGGAGGAGATCTTCGTCCTGCTGCGCCGCGAGGGCATGATGCTGCCCTATGGCCCGCTCGCCATGGCGGAGGGCGAGCTGCGCAAGCTGCACGAGTTGATCTGGCGCCTGCGCCGCGAGGATTATGGCATCGGCCTCGCCGAGCGCGCGAGGGTCGCGACCTTCCTCATCGACGCGTTCAACGCCCGCATCGACGGCTTCTGCGCCCTGCACGAGATCGGTCGGGTGTTGGACAGCGCCAGGCCGCTGCTCGCCGATCCGGCGCTGGTCGGCGACGTCATCGAGGAACTGGTGCTGTTCACCGGGCGCGCCGCCGCGTGGCTCGACACCTACATTCCCTGGAACGCCCTGAACGAGACCACGCGGACCGCGCTCGTCCGGCAGGGCGTGCGCTGAACGCTTGCCCGTTGCTAAACGCGAAGCGGGCGTCCCGATTGCCGGGGCGCCCGCTTTGTCTCGAGGCTGTCGGGCGGTTCAGCTGAGGCCGAAATACAGCCGCTCGATGCGGTTCAGCACCAGCGACGGCTCGCTGTCATAGTCGCGGGTCGCCGGTGCCTTGCCGTCGATCTCGACGAACAGGCGCCATTTGCCGGACGGGTTGAGCCCGCAGGCCGGGAACATCATGTGGTGATGCCAGGCGGAACCGGCGCGTGCCGCCGCCTCGATCGCGGCTAGCAGCGCCTCGTCTTCCGCCTCAAGTCCCGCTCCGGGCGGCTTTGCCGCCAGCGCGTCGGCGCCGTGGAGCAGCGGCAGCAGCTGCTTGTTCACCGCCGTCGGCTTGTCGGGGTAGAAGGCGCACAACGCCCGCCCGGCATCGGTGAGTTCCAGCAGGAAAGTGTAGCCGCCGGGCCGGGGATTGAAGGTGCAGTTCGGCGCCAGCACATGGAAGTGCCACGCTTCACCGCGCCCGTGGGCCGCCGTCGCCGCGGCGACGATGCCGGCCTCCTCGACCGTCTCGAAGCTCAGGGGCAGGCCGGGCTGGCAGGATTGGCACATCGGGTCGCTCCGTTCCGCTCGCCGGTCATTCGCAGCCGATCACGGCGGTGGCCGCGATCTCGACCAACACGCCGGGCACCGGGAAATTCACCACCAGCGCGGCGTTGGTCGGCAGAACGTCCTTGAAGATGATGCCGAGCTCGGGCCCGACTTCCTTGAACACCTCCGGCGCGCTCACATAGGTGGTGATCTGCACGATGTCCTTGAGCGAGCCGCCGGCGGCGGCCAGCGGCAGCTCGAAATTCTTGATGATCTGCCGCAGCTGGCCGACGGCATCCTCCGGCATCTTGCCGGCGGCGTAGTCCATGCCGATCGTGCCGGAAATATAGAGGGTGTCGCCCGCCTTCACCGCGCGCGAATAGCCATAGGCCGTCTCGAACTGCGAGCCGGACGAGATGTTCTGACGCTTGACCATCTTGGTCTCCTTGGTCTGGAAGCTATGATCCGGGGCCGCCGCGGGCGGGGGGCCGGCGGGCGGGGCGCGCTATTTCGGCGCCATGAGGTAGCCGTTCGCCAGCCAGCCCCCATCGACCGGCAAATGGTGGCCGGTGATCATCGCCGCCTCGTCGCTGGCGAGAAAGCAGCAGGCCGCGGCGATCTCCTCGGGCTCGGCGATGCGCCGGAGCGGGGTGCGGCGGGAAACGGCGTCGACATCGTAGATGCCGCGGTCGATCAGCCCCTGCACCATTGGGGTGCGGGTGCCGGTCGGCGCGACGCTGTTGACGCGGATGCCGAGCGGGCCCCATTCGACCGCCAGCGAATTGGTGAGGTTGATGACGGCGCCCTTGGAGGCGCAATAGGCGGTGCGGCCCGGCGCGCCCTGGAAGCCGTAGACCGAGCTGATATTGACGATCGCCCCGCCGCCCTTGCCGGCCATGTGGCGCGCCGCCGCTTGGCAGACGATCCAGGTGCCGGTGAGGTTGACCTCCATCACCTGGCGGAACAGCTCGAGGCTGGCGTCGAGGGCCGGCTCGACCGCCACGATGCCCGCTGAATTCACCACGGTGTCGATGCCGCCGAAGCGCGCCACCATCTCGTCGGCGGCCTCGGCGATCGCCGCCTCGTCGGTCACGGAGGCCTCGCACAATATCGCCTCGGTGCCATCGGGCAGGCCGTCGCGGCTGCGCATCAGGCCCGCCCCGTCAATGTCGATCAGATAGAGCTGCGCGCCCATCTCCGCGAAGCGGCGGGCGGTTGCCATGCCGATCCCGTTTCCGGCACCCGTGACGAGAACCCGCCGTTTCCTGTGATCCACCATCGCCCAACTCCCCTGAAGAATTATATAACAAATGACATGTCCGCGATGAAAGGCAACAGGGTGTCGGCGACGGGTGCGGGCTCATCCCGTCGATCCAGCGGGAATTCCCGTGGAGGGTATCTTGATATTAATCGTTATAAAACATGATGTTATGTCTATGTGAGTGGCGTCACCCCACGGCTCGCCAAATCTCCATTTGACAGGCGGCTTCAGGTTTATACGATATAACAAAAAGAACGTCGGAACCTGACAGCGCTCAGTCAGAGCGGTCGTGCGTGCATATCGGCATCCGCAACGGGGAACATACAGCATGACTTTCACGCGTGTTTGGAAACAATTCGCAAAGGCTTGGACTCGCGGCGTCGGCGCGGGTGCTCTCGGCGTCGCCGCCCTCATCGGCCTGCACGCCGCGCCGGCCCATGCCGACGGGCTGTGGCAGGACGTACAGAAGCGCGGCACGCTGCGCTGCGCCTATGCCAGCGCACCGCCCTACCAGATGAAGGACCTGAAGACCGGCGAGTATGGCGGCGCCTATCTCGATCTGTGCAAGCAGTTCGCCGACGTGCTCAAGGTGAAGGTCGAGTTCGTCGACACCACCTGGGACAACATCGTCGCCGGTCTGCAGGCGGGCAAGTGGGACCTGTCCCCCTCGCTCAACCGCACCCCGAACCGCGCGCTGGCGATCAACTACAGCGGCATCGTCGGCTATGACGAGACCAATTTCGCCTATCTGAAGGCCAACGAGAAGGTGGCCAACCCGGCCACCGACCTGTCGACCATCGACCTGCCGACCGTGCGCGTCGGCGTCATGTCCGGCTCGGCGCAGGACCATGCGGTGACGGCGCGCCTGAAGAAGGCGCAGATCGTCCGCCTGCCGGATGCGAACGGCCTCAACCTCGCGCTGCTGTCCGGCCGCGTCGATGTCGCCGGCGCCGACTCCACCACCAACCTGCTGCTGCAGACCGCCAACCCCGACAAGGTGCTGCTGCTTGAGGCCCATCCGGCGCTGATGAGGCAGGGCATCTCCTACGGTCTGGCGCCGAACGTCGCCCAGCGCGACATCGACGTGCTCAACATCTTCCTCGAGGAGAAGATCGCCCTCGGCGTCGTCGACGACCTCATGAAGCACTGGAGCGAGGTCTATCTCGCCGGCGCCAAGTGATCGCGCCCATGGCCGGATCGGCGGCGCTCGTCTGAGCGTGGCCGATCCGGCTCGGCTATTCTGAGCCGAAGCGAAGCCGGAGCGGACAGCGCCCGTCGGGCGCCGTCCGCCTCTCATCGAGACGAAAAAGGGGTCGGCATGTCATCCAGCTTCCTGAACGTGCAAGGCCTGCGCAAGACCTTCGGCGGGCACCTGGTCGTCCTCGACGACATCAATTTCGAGATGCAGGCCGGGGAGCGCGTCGTCGTGATCGGCCCCAGCGGCAGCGGCAAGAGCACGCTGCTGCGCTGCGTGATGGGCCTCGAGAAGATCGACAGCGGGCGCATCGAGCTCGAAGGCACGCCGTATATCGAAGCCAATGCCAATCGCCGCAAGGACAATTTCGTCGACATCGCGGTGCGCAACAAGGTCGGCATGGTGTTCCAGCACTACACCCTGTTCCCGCACCTCACCGTGCTCGGCAATCTCATCCTGGCGCCGATGCGCGCCCGTGGCGAGGCTCGCGCCTCCGCGACCGACCGGGCGATGCAGTTGCTGCGGCGCCTCGGCCTCGAAGCCAAGGCCGGCGCCTTTCCCGGCATGCTGTCGGGTGGGCAGAAGCAGCGCGTCGCCATTGCCCGCGCCCTGCTGCTCGATCCGAAGATCATGCTCTTCGACGAGGTCACCTCCGCGCTCGATCCCGAGCTCGTCACCGAGGTGGAGGGGGTGATGCTGGAACTCGCCGAGCAGAAGATGTCGATGATGATCGTCACCCACGACATGTGGTTCGCCAAGCGGATCGCCACCCGGGTGATCTTCTCGGCCAATGGCCGCATCGTCGAGGATTGCCCGCCCGCCAAGATGTTCTCCAGTCCTTCAGAGCCGCGTACGGCGGACTTTCTGAAGAAGGTCCTTCACGTCGAAACCATTTCCTGAGGGCATCGCAATGGGCGGTTACACTTGGGACTTCTCGGCCATCACGCGGAACTGGGACCAGCTGATGGACGGCCTCGCCGTCACCCTTCAGCTGACCGGAATCTGCACCGTGATCGGCCTCGTCGGCGGCTTTCTGGTGTGCCTGATGGCGATGAGCCGGCTGGCGCCGCTGCGCTGGATCGCCGTCGCCTTCATCGAGCTGTTCCGCTGCACGCCGGCGCTGGTGCAGATCATCTGGATCTTCTACTGCGTGCCGTTCTTCTTCGGCGTGTTCTTCGACCCGTTTCTGATGGCGGTGCTGGCGCTGGGCATGAACATCACCGCCTTCAATGCCGAGGCCTATCGCGCCGCGATCCAGGCCATTCCGTCCTCGCATGAGGATGCCTGCACCGCTCTCGGCCTGTCGCCGCTCAAGAAGACCGTCTATGTGATCCTGCCGCAGGCGCTGCTGATGGCGACGCCGGTGCTGCTCACCAACACGATCGGGCTGCTCCAGCAGACCTCGCTCGTCGCCATCGTGGCGATCGCCGATCTGATGTACCAGGGCAAGACCCTCGCCACCCAGACCTATCGGCCGATCGAGATCTACACGGCGGTGGCCTTCATCTATTTTGCCTTCTCGCTGCCACTCTCGCAGGTCGTCGGCCTGTGGGAGCGGCGCCTGCGCTCGCGTCTGGCCTGAAGGAGGAGACGGGCATGAACATCTCCGCCGCCCTGGGCTTTCTGTGGGAGTATCGCCAGGCGCTGCTCATCGGGTTGGGCAACACGCTGTATTTCACCGCGCTCGGCCTTCTCGTCGGGCTGGTCATCGGCTTCGTCGTCAGCGTGGTGCGCACGGCCGGCCATCCGCTGCTGAAGCTGGTCGCCACCGGCTATGTGGAGGTGTTCCGCGGCACGCCGATGCTGATCCAGCTCTTCTGGTTCTTCTTCTGCCTGCCGGCGCTGCTCGGGGTGGAACTCGGCAATGTGTTCTCCACCATTCTCACCCTCTCGCTCTATATGGGAGCGATCTCCAGCGAGAGCTTCCGCGCGGCGTTGAAGGCCATCGGTACCGAGCAGCGCGACGCCTGCATCGCTCTCGGCCTGCCGGGGCGGGTGAGCGTGCCCTATGTCATCCTGCCGCAGACGGTCATGCGCGCGGTGCCGACTTTGCTGTCGAACTGCGTCACCCTCTTCAAGGAGAGCGCGCTGGTCTCGACGGTGGGCATGGCTGACCTGATGTATCAGGGGCAGATGATCGCCGATTCCACCGCCCGGCCGATCGAGATCCTCACCGCGACGGCGCTGATCTATTTCATCATCGCCTTCGCGACCACGCGCATCGTCACCTTCTACGAGCAGGGCTATCTCGCCCGCATGCGTCTCTAGCGAGGCCGACCGTGCGTCTTCGGCTGCGGCGGCCCGGTGTCACGACCGCAGCGGGGGGCTCACGCATCCACGACGGAATTGCGCAACGTGCCGATGCCGTCCACTTCGACCTCGATCACGTCTCCCGGCTTGAGCCACACCGGCGGTTGGCGGGCATAGCCGACGCCGGAGGGCGTGCCCGTGGCGATCACGTCGCCCGGTTCGAGAGTCATGACCTCCGAGAGTAGCGAGACGATCCGCGCGACACTGAAGATCATGTCGGAGGTGTCGCTGTCCTGCATGACCCGGCCATTGAGGCGGGTGCGGATGCCGAGGCCATGCGCGCCCGCCGGCAGGCCGTCGGCCGTGGCGATCACCGGCCCGAGCGGTCCCGTCGCATCGAAATTCTTGCCGGCGGTCCACTGGGTCGACTTGCGCTGATAGTCGCGCACCGAGACGTCGTTCATGAGGGTGTAGCCGAACACGTAGTCGAGGGCTTCCGCCTCCGGCACATCATGGGCCTCGCGGCCGATGACGATGACGAGTTCGCATTCGTAGTCGAGTTTTTCCGACACGCGCGGTCGCCGGATGGGTGCGTCGGGCGCCACCAGCGACGAGTGCACCCGGATGAAGAAGGCCGGGTAGTCGGGGATCGGGTTGCCGCCCTCGCGCGCATGGAGCGCGTAGTTCAGGCCGATGCACAGGATCTTTCCCGGGCGCGGCACCGGCGGCAGCAGTTCCACCTCGGAGAGGGCGCGGCGCGGGGCGGCGTGGCCGTCGCGAAGGACGGTCGCGAGTTCGCTTCCGAGCGTCGGCCATTGCCGGATGACCGTGATCATGTCGTCCGGCGCCCCGGGCAGCAGGTCGCGCAGGGCGAGGAGCTCGCCGCCCTCGACAATGCCGACGCCGGACGTGCCGCCATGGCTGAAGCTCGCCAGATGCATGGTGTGTTCCCCGATGTCGATGCTGGTGTCGATGTTGCCCTGTCTGGCCTGATCATACACCGCATCGAACACCGCATCGGTCCGGTGTGAGCACCCAATTGCCGAATTGGTTTATCCCGGATCGACGTTCGGGCGCGCTCCGTGGCGCTATCATTCCGCCGGTTCCATCGGATCGGGGAAGGATGATGAGCGACCGCTTTCGACTGGCGCTGCACAGCTGGACCACCGACACGACCCCCCTGAAGGACACGCTTCAGGCGGCATGTGCTGCCGGTTATGATGCCGTCGAGCTGCGCAGGCTCGACTTCGAGCGATGTTTCGAAGCCGGAGTGAGCCGGCCGGCGGCCATCGACATGATCGCTGCCGCGGGCATTTCTCTCGGCATTCTCGGCACCGAATATGGCTGGTTCTTCGCCGAGGGCGAGGAGCAGCGTCGGATGTTCGCCGTGCTGCGCGAGAGCTGTGAGATCGCCGTCGCGCTCGGCTGCGGCTTGATCATGAGCGCGCCGGGCATACCGTCGGGCACCGTGGCACAGGCCATCGCGGCGACCCGCATTGCCGGCGATATCGTCGGCGAATACGGGCTGCGTCTGGCGCTCGAGTTCAACTCGCAGCATCCGCTGGTCAACAACATCCCCGTTCTGCGTGAGATCATCGACGGCTCAGGTCACGCACATTGTGGCCTGCTCCTCGACGCCTACCATCTGCATCGTGGCCGCGGGGGCGCGCGCAGCCTCCTGGGGGTGCGGGGAGAAGAGATCCTTGTCTTCCAGTACAGCGATGCTCCGCCGGTGCCGGACACCGGCGTGCGCCGGCCCATCGACCGGCTGCCGCCCGGCGACGGCGTCATCGACTGGGACGAGATGTTCGGCCTGCTGCGGGCAACCGGCTATCAGGGCTACCTTTCCTATGAGGCGCCGAACCCGGCCCAGTGGAACCGGCCGGCGCGGGATGTGGCCGAGGAGGGCTTGCTCAAGACGCGGGCGCTTCTCGCCCGATTGCCCGCTTCCTCGCTTGATCGATCCGCTTAAGGAGCTTCTCCATGTCCGACATTACCTTGGCCCAGGCCGACGCCATCGTCGCCGCCGCGCTCACCGAGGCCCGCGCGCGTGCCTTCGAACCCCTCACCATCGTGGTTCTCGACGCCGGCGGCCATCTCGTCGTCGCCAAGCGCGAGGATGGCAGCGGCATCCTGCGCTACGACATCGCTTTTGCGAAAGCCTATGGCGCGCTCGGTTTCGGCTTCGGCTCGCGTACGCTTGCCGGCCGCGCCGCCAAGGCGCCGATGTTCTTCACCGCCGTTTCCGCGGTCGCGCAGGGGCGCATGGTGCCCGTGCCGGGCGGCGTTCTCGTGCGCGATGCGCAGGGGCGGGTGGTCGGTGCCGTCGGCATTTCCGGGGACACCGGCGACAACGACGAGGCGGCGGCCATCCATGGCATCGAACTGGCGGGATTGAGCGCGGATCCGGGAGCCTGACCGCAGGAGGCTAGCCGGGCTGCCGGTCCCCGGCCTTGCCTGGCAGCAGCCGCGAGCGGACCGAGGCGAGATGAGCCCGCATGAACCGTTCCGCCTCCGCGGCATCGTGCCGGATGATCGCCTCGCACAAGGCATCGTGCTCGGCGAAGCTGACATGGTCGCCGGGCGGCACGGTGTCGACGCGGAGCGTCTTCCACACCAGCGAGCGGCGCACGGCATTGAGCGTCTCGAACAGCGTCATCAGCAGCTTGTTCTTGCTCGCGGCGGCGACGGCATAATGGAGGCGGTTGTCCCATGATTCGAAGACCCGCCAACTCCGGGCCTCCCGGCAGCGCCGATTGCACAGCCGCAATTCGTTGACGTCGGAGCTGACGCCGTGAAGCGCCGCCAGCCGCGCGAGCTCCGGCTCGATGGCGAACCGCGCCTCCAGGATTTGCATCGGACTGGTGATGCTGCTGAGAAACCGCACATCGTCGAGATTCAGCACCGGCCGGGCGCCGATGAACGTACCACGCCCCACATGCCGCCAGACCTGTCCTTCCGATTCCAGCACCGCCATGGCCTTGCGAAGCTCGGCGCGGCTGACGTGAAGCCGCACGCACAGCTCCCGCTCCGGCGGCAGGCGATCATTCAGGCCCAGTTGCTGTTCGCCGAGATAGTGGCGCAGGCGAAGCAGCGTGTCGTTGTGATCGAGGGGCGGGGAGGTCGAGGAGGACATCGAAAACCAATAGCAGAATTGGCCTAACTTTGCCCTTCACCCGGGAGGCGGTTTCCGGCCAAGTTGACGGCAGGCGCACGTGGAGGGTTCCGCGTACCGCCATCGGCAAGGCCGGATCACTCAAGCAGCGCGCCGCGCGATGATGACACGCACATGACCAAACTCAGACTGTCGCTGGCCTGCACCCACACGGATCGCAGCGCGCCGTTGCTGGACGGCCGCATTGCCATAGAGGGCTGCGAGATCATCCCCTTGCCGGGCCAGACGCAGGACATCTTCCGTCGTACCTTGAGCGAACGGGCCTTCGACATCGCGGAGATGTCGATGTCGAGCCACATTGTGCAATGCGCGCGCGGTGTCACCGACTATGTCGGCATCCCGGTGTTCCTGTCGCGCGCCTTCCGTCACGCTTCGCTCTACATCCGCACGGATCGCGGCATCGCTCGCCCCGAGGACCTTGCCGGACGCACGATCGGCATCGAGCAGTTTCAGCAGACGGTCGGGCTGTGGGTGCGTGGGATGCTCGGCGACCAGCACGGTGTGCGCACGCAGGATGTCCAATGGCGCACCGGCGGGCTCGAAGCCCCGGGGGGCGGCGAACGCCTGGCACTCAGCCTCCCGCCGGAGATCCGGCTCGAACCTCTCGCGAAGGGCGAGACGCTGAACGCCGGCCTGGCGGAGGGATCGCTTGATGCTGTGATCGCGACCCGTCCCCCTTCCTGCTTCACATCCGGACATCCGCAGGTGGCGCGGTTGTTTTCCGATTATCGCACCGCCGAGATCGCGTATTTCAAGGCATCCGGCCTGTTCCCGATCATGCACGGGCTGGTGCTGCGCCGCCGTTTGGTCGATGAGAATCCGTGGCTCCCGGTCGAGGTGTTCCGCGCCTTTGCCAAGGCCAAGCGGCATGCCCTGAGCGAGTTGGAACAGATGAACGTTCCGCGGGTCAGCTTGGCCTGGATCGCCGAGAATGTCGCCGAGACCCGGGCGATACTGGGCAAAAGCCTGTGGGCCTATGGTCTGGAGGAGAGCCGGCGGGAACTCGCCGCCATGCTGCGCTATGCGGCCGCAGATGGGCTGACCGCCACCGAGATCGCTCCCGAAACACTGTTTCATCCCTCGACGCACGGATTGCGGGACGGGGAGTGATGCCGCGCATCCCTGCGCGGCATCTGCGGGGGGGCGGGGTTGCGTGATTCCGGTGGTCGGAACGCTAGAGGCCGGCGGCGAAGGCCGCATCCGCGCGGAACAGGCCATAGGGCAGTGTGACGTCCGCGGCGAAGCCGGCGAGCAGTTCTCCGAGCCGGCCGGTAAGGGCGGCCGGTTCGCCGCGCCGGGTTGCCGGAATACGAACGATCTCGACGTCTGGGAATTCGGCCTCCAACCGTTCAAGGGCCCGCCGTTCGCTCGGAAGCGGCATATTGTGGCTGTCGAACAGCACCGCGACGAGGGTTTGCCCGGTCCAGAAGGCACAGTCGATGTGGGCGAAGGCCGGCTCCGCATCGGCATCCGCTTCCGCCAGCAGAACATGGGCGTTGGGAAGCGGCAGGAAGCCCGAATAGATCCAGTCGCGATAATCGAGCATTCCACCCGCGACGGGTAAGCCGACCGCTTCGAGTTTGGCTTCCAGCGCGTCGCGGTCGAGCTGGATCCGCTGCTGCAGGAAGGCGATGTAGTTTTCGAGGAACGGCCGCAGCGCCCCGGCAAAGAGCGGCACGGAGGTCCGCAGGCGGGCTGCGCAGAACCCGACGCGGTCGGCATGGGCGCCAAGCTCTGCGGCTTCCTGCGGACGCAAGGCGAACCAGCCCCGCGAATTAAGCCGGAGCGCGGGGGACCCCGCGCTCACCAGTGCCGCTCCCTGTCCCAGCCCGAGGCCCGACTGCCTGAGATCGGCAAGCGTGTGCCGTGCCGCAACGGCGGGATCGCGGATCGCGCCGAAGACGATGGCCGCGCAAGGTCGGGTACGGTGCACGTTCAAGGACGCATCCTTTGCCGGCGGAGATCAGATATTGGCTTCGAGGCAATAAAGACCGCCGGTCCAGCGCTCGCCGGCATAGATCACCCCGCGCTCGTCGACATAGATGTCGTTCATCTGGGCGGTCGGCACGCGGGAGTTTTCCGGGCCCGGCGGCACGAAATAGGCGATGGTTTCCGGGCGATAGGGATCCTTGATGTCGTAGACGCGCAATCCGGCATTGAAGAAGCAGCCGAAGATCACCTCTTCGCTGCGGAAGGAGGGGCCGGGGCGATTTTCGTGGATGTTGTGCGAGCCGAAGCGCCCGCCCTTATGGCCATATTCCTCCACCGACGGAATCGGGAAGGTGGCGATCGGCACCAGATTGGTCTCCAGCCGCGCGTCGAGCATCCAGGTGAGCTTGGGCCAGTCCTTGGCATCGTCCTGGATGCATTCGTCGGTGACGACGATGAGGCCGCGCTCGAACAGCGGCATCACCGTGTGCGTGAAGCCCGGATAAGGCGGGTGCGGATTCCAGGCGCTTACCACCTTGGGGGCGGACTTGTCGGAGATGTCGAGGATGAAGGCGCCACCGTCGATATAGCCGATATAGGCCCGGTCCGGCCGCTCGGGATAGACGTTGGCATTGTGCAGGCGGAACGCATCGCCGCCGCGAATGACATCGAGCGGCACCGGGTTGAGGCGCGGCGGCGGCGGCGCATCGTCTCCCTCGCGGGTTCCGGGCAGCCACCAGCGTCCGGCCTCCTTGGGGTTGGCCGGGTCGCGCACGTCGATGATCATGTAGAACTGGTCGTCGCGCGGATGCCGCGGCACGAAGTCGGCGGCGGCGCCGGAGCAGTGGATGAATTCGCCGTCGACGAACCACAGGCAGTGGGCGCCGCGCGAATGCGGTCCGGACATGTCGAAGAAGGAAATCGAGCGCGGATTTTCCGGGACCGAAATGTCGAACAGCTCGACGCCGGCCGGCTTCATGCCGTGCTTGGCGGTTTGGTAGCTGACGGCGAGAAGATCGCCGCAGACTTCGAGGGAATTCGACCGCATGTTGTTGTGCGGCAGCTTGGTCTGCGCGACCACCGAGGGACGGCGCGGATCGCTCACGTCCACGCCGGTGAAGTTCATCGGCGGCCCCTCATGCGCCACCCACATGATGCGCCGGCCATCGGCGGCGATCTGCATGCTCATGCCTTCGCCAATGCCGCCGAATCCCCTCAGCACGTCATGGGAAAGAAGTTTCATATTCTTGGAAAGCGCGCCTTCCATTCTGAGTCTCCGGACGTGAAAGAGGGAGGTGTGATGCCGCGACGAATATACAAAAAATTGGAATCGGAAAAGAGATTTATAAATTATCTTGACCGATGGCCGCTGCCTGTGCCCTTCTTGAAGCTGCCGGGACGGGCCGGATGGTCGGCGAGGGCATGACGAGGGTTATCGGCGCGTGGCGGCCTGCGGCCGGGCATGCCGGGCTGTCGTCGATTTGCGTTCGCATCTCATGAAAACGAGCCGCAACAGGGTGTTACGATGAGTGCTCGGGGAAGCATGGACGACAAGAAGCCCGCTTCCTTGGCGGAGCTGGCCTATGGGCTGCTTTACGCCGACATCACCAATGGCCGTCTGGCACCGGGCCAGAAACTCCTGCCGGCCGAGCTGAGCGCCAAATACGCGGTCGGTCTCAGCCCGCTGCGCGACGCGCTCAACCGGCTATGCGCCGACGGGCTGGCGGTGAAGCGGGAGCAGAAGGGCTTCTTCGTCGCCGACCTCGACGAGGCCGAGTTCCTGAAGATCACCGATGCCCGCCTGGTGGTGGAGGAGGCGGCGCTTCGGCTGTCGATCGCCAAGGGCGATCAGCGCTGGGAGGACGGTGTCGTGCTGGCCTTTCATCGCCTCGCGAAGGTGGCCGCCGCCGGGGGCAAGTTCGTGCTTACCCCGGAATGGTCGGCCTGCCACGAGGAGTTCCATTTCAGCCTGCTGGCGGCTTGCGACAATGAATGGCTGCTGAGCTTCTGCCGCAAGCTGTACGAGCAGTCCTCGCGCTATCGCGCGCGGCGCCGGTTGATTTCCGCGAAGGGGTCGATCCCGGTCCAGCGCAACCTGGTCAAGGCGCATCGCGACATCATGGAGCGATGCATCGCGCGTGATGCCGACCAGGCGGCGGATCTGCTGGTCAATCACTACCGGAAAACGTTCGAGCTGGTCATGGGCAGCCGGTACCGCGTCCTCGACAACCCCCGCCGCCTCGTGCCCGACGCGGAGGGGAAGGAAGCCGGTTTCCCGTTCGACCTCATTGAAATCTAGGCGGCCCGGATCGCGCCGCCGGTGGCGGCCTGTGGCCTCAAAGTGAGCAATGGCATGTTTCTTTCGATCAATCCCGCGACCGGTGACGAGCTCGCACGCTATGAGCCGCATTCGGCGGCCGATATCGATCAGGCGCTCGGCGAGGCGGTCGCCGCCCAGCGGGCCTGGCGCAAGACCCGCATGGTCGAGCGCTGCGCCCTGCTGCGCAAGGTCGCGCAGGCGCTGCGCGCCGAGCGGGACGCCTATGCGCGCCTGATCACGCAGGAGATGGGCAAGCCCATTCGCGAGGCCGAGGCCGAGATCGAGAAGAGCGCCTGGACCTGTGAATTCTACGCCGAGCACGCGCCGCGCTTCCTCGCCGACGAGCTGATCGCGAGCAACGCCACCGAGAGCCGCGTGGTGTTCGATCCGCTCGGCGTGGTGCTGGCCGTCATGCCGTGGAACTACCCGTTCTGGCAGTTTTTCCGCTTCTTCGCCCCGGCGATCGCGGCAGGCAACGGTTCCATCCTGAAGCACGCCGCCAATGTGCCAGGCTGCGCCCTGGCGATCGAGCAGGCGTTGGCCAGGGCCGGCGTCCCGGCCGGGCTGTCGCGCTCGCTGCTCATTCCCTCTTCCGCCGTCGCCGGCCTCATCGCCGACGACCGCATCGCCGCGGTGACGCTGACCGGCTCGACCCCGGTCGGCCAGCTGGTGGCCGCACAGGCGGGCAAGCACCTGAAGAAGCAGGTGCTGGAGCTCGGCGGCACCGATCCCTTCATCGTGCTGGCGGATGCCGATATTGCCCGCGCGGCGGAATTCGGCGCCCGCGCCCGCTTCCAGAACACCGGGCAGAGCTGCATCGCCGCGAAGCGTTTCATCGTGGAGGAGAAGGTCGCCGATGCCTTCACCGAGCAGTTCCTCACGCATGTCCGGGCCCTGCGTACCGGCGATCCGATGGACCGCGATACCCAGGTCGGGCCGATCGCCCGCGCCGATCTGCGCGACGACCTGCATCGCCAGGTGATGCAGTCGGTCCGCGAGGGTGCCCGCGTGGCGCTCGGCGGCGACGCGCTCGCCGGGCCGGGCGCCTTCTACGCGCCCACCGTGCTGGACCATGTCGAACTCGACATGACCGCCTGTCGCGAGGAGATCTTCGGCCCGGTCGCGCCGATCATCCGGGTGCGAGATGCCGAGCAGGCCGTCGCGGTCGCCAACGACACCGAATACGGCCTCGGTGCTGCGCTGTGGACCGGCGACCTGTCCCGTGCCTACCACCTCGCGCGGGACATCGAGGCCGGTGCGGTGTTCGTCAACGGGCTCGTGGCGTCCGACGCGCGCCTGCCGTTCGGCGGCATCAAGAAGTCCGGCTACGGCCGCGAGCTCGGCGTCTACGGCATCCGCGAATTCACCAACATCAAGACCCTGTGGGTCGGTCCGGTTCAAAGCTGAGCCGGCGAACAAGACATGTCAGGAGCGAACGTGAACAAGGACGGCGAAATCACAGGTGTCGTGCTGCGGCCGGACGAGATCCGGGCGGCGGATCGCGGCAATGGCGCCAAGACCATCCCGCTGGTGGTGCCTTCGCTGGGGGCGCGCAGCCTGATCAACGGCATCACCATCTTCGCGCCGGGCGCGGCGATCCCGCTGCACAGCCACAATTGCGAGGAGAGCGTGATGGTGCTCGAGGGCGAGGCCATCGCCGAGATCGACGGGGTGCAGCATCGCCTCAAGCCGATGGACACCACCTGGCTGCCGCCCAACCTGCCGCACCGGTTCATCAACGCATCCGCCGACAAGGAGATGAAGATCCTCTGGATCTACGCCGACATCGCCGCCACGCGGACGCTGATCGAAAGCGGCGAGACGCGCCCCATCGCGGCCGAGCACCTGAAGAGGCTGTGATGAGCACCGCCACGATCGAGAACAGCCGCCCGGCCGAGGATCTCGTCCTGCCGGCCGCGACGCTTGTCGCCTTCGCCACCCGCGTGCTGCACGCCCTCGGGGTCAGCGAGCCGGATGCCGAGGCTGCCTCCGAACTCCTGGTGGAGGCGGACCTGACCGGCGCCGACGCGCATGGCATTTTCCGCCTGCCGCAATACGCCACCATGATCCGTCAGGGCGCGATCAACCCGACGCCATCCATCACTGTGCATCGTTCGGCAGCGGCTACCGCCATCGTCGATGGCGGTGACGGCCTCGGCCATCTCGTCATGAAGAAGGCGGCGGAGACGGTGGTGGAGCTGGCGCGCGAAGCCGGCATCGGCTGGGTCGGCGTCCGCAATTCGAACCACGCCGGTTCGGCGTCGATCTGGGCGGCCTTGCCCGTCGAGCACGGCATGATCGGGCTCTATTCCGCGGTCGCCAGCGCCAACCACATGGCGATCTGGGGCGGTACCGAGCCGGCGCTCGGCACCAATCCGCTGGCGATCGGCCTGCCGGCGGGTGAGGGCAACCTGCTGATGCTGGACATGGCGACCACGGTCGTGTCCTACGGCACCATCAAGAAATACGCCCTGCACGGTAAGCCGCTGCCGGAAGGCTGGATGATCGACCGCCGCTCGGGCGGACCGCTCACCGACCCCAAGCAGAGCGCGGAAGGTCTGCTGCTGCCCATCGGCGGCTACAAGGGCAGCGGGCTCGCCCTGATGCTCGGCTTCCTGGCGGGGACGCTGAACGGCGCCGCCATGGGGCTCGACGTGATCGACTTCAACGCGGTCAGCAACCAGCCGACCAATACCGGCCAGTTCGTCGTCGCGCTCGACGTCAACCGCTTCCGGCCGCTCGCCGAGTTCGAAAGCGAGGTCCGCCGACACGCCGATGCGCTGAAAGCGGGCGCGCGGCTTCCCGGCGTCGATGCGATCCGGCTGCCCGGCGAAAATCGCAGCGCTCGCCGCGCCGAGCGGATCCGCCAGGGCGTGCCCATGCCGGCCCCGCTGCTGCAGCGCCTCAACAATCTGGCGCGGGAGCTGGGCGCCGCCCCGCTGGCCTGACGATCACGGCCGGGACTGCCACCCGGCCGCAAGACGATACGAAGACGACCCCTAGTCATAGAATTTGCGGCGATGTCGTATCGCCGCTGCCTGCCCTGACGGAAGAAATAAAATCTGTCTGAAGAGGCAGAAAATCCAAGAACGTTCGATCTTCGCCTCGCCGGCAAAGTCGAACAGAACGTCTCGAAAAGAGACGAGCATCGGGAGGAACAGGATGAAACATTTCAAGTCTACCCTTGCTGCGGGCCTGTTGTCCGTAGCGGCATTCGCCCTGCCGGCGGCTACGGTGCACGCCGCCGATTATCCGTCGAAGACCATCCGCATCGTCGTGCCGGTTCCGCCCGGCGGGCCGACCGACACCGCCGCGCGTATCGTCGCCGAGCGGCTGAACACCCTCTGGGGGCAGCCGGTCATCGTGGAGAACAAGCCGGGCGGCACCGGCGCGCTGGCCAACCAGACCGTCAACAACGCCAATCCCGACGGCTACACGATCCTGGTCGGCAATGTCTCGACCAACGCCATCACCTTCGCCACCGATCCGGAGAAGACCAAGGGCATCAAGCTGAAGGGGGTCAGCAACCTGATCCAGGTGCCGGGCATCCTGTCGGCGAATGGCGATCTGCCGGTCAATTCGATCCAGGATCTCGTCGCCAAGATGAAGTCGGGCGAGCTGAAGAACATCAAATATGGCTCGGGCGGCGTCGGAACCTACCCGCAGATCGACATGCTGCGCCTGATGACCGTGAACGGCCTCGATGCCACGCACATCGCCTATAAGGGCGCCGGCCAGATCCTGCCGGCACTGCTCGGCAATGAGATCCAGCTCGAATTCCTCAACGAAGCGAGTGGCCTGCCGCTGATCAAGTCCGGCCGCCTGAAGGGCCTCGCCACCACCTGGACCGAGCGGCTTCCCGAACTGCCGGACGTGCCCACCATGCAGGAGCTGGGCTATGGCGACATCGGCACCTCGGCATGGCATGGCATGTTCGTGCCGGAGAAGACGCCGCCGGAAGTGGTGAACAAGCTCTATACGGCCGTCTCGGGCATCATGAACGATCCGGACGTGCAGAAGAAACTGGCCGACCAGTACATCAAGGCCACGCCGAGCAAGTCGCCGGAAGACTTCTCCAGCTTCGTCGACGCCGAGCGGGCGAAGTGGCTCAAGATCATCCAGGACAACCATATCGAAGTCGCCCCGTAGGCGACCGCCAGCGGGAGCGCGCCAGGTGACGCGCGCTCCTCCTCTCCAGGGAGTTTAACGATGTCGCAACACGGACACCCGCCAGAGCCGCGCCCCCAGCGGGCCGCTCGCCGCCCCAATAACAGCCCGTTGTTCTTTTCTGGCCTTGTGTTCTTCGCGATCGGTGCCGCCGGCATTCTCATCGCGCGGAACTACCAGATGGGCACCGTGCAGAATATGGGCCCGGGCTATTTCCCCATCCTGCTCTCTTCGCTGCTGTGCATCATCGGCGTGCTGTCGGTGATCTCTTCGCTCGCCAGCGCGTCGCGGGAGGAAATGGCGGCCTGGCCGCTAGTGCCCACCTTCTCGGTGGCGCTGGGTGTCTTCGTCTTCGGCCTTACGGTCGAGCGCATCGGACTCCTGGGGGCCTCGGCGCTGCTCCTGCTGTGCATCGGCTACAGCCAGATCAGGACACGCCCGCTCGAATACCTGCTGCTCGCCCTCGCCCTGATCGTCTTCTCCGCGTTGATTTTCGTGAAGATGCTTGGGCTTCCCCTCGAGCTCTGGCCCAACTTCTAATCCGAGGCCGGGGAGGCTTTCATGGATATCTTCTCGCAGCTCGCGCATGGTTTCGGCATCGCGCTGACCATGCAGAACCTCACCTATTGTCTTCTTGGATCGATGATCGGGACGATGGTGGGGGTTCTGCCGGGCATCAGCCCGGTCACCACCATCGCCATGCTGTTGCCGCTGACGTTCCAGGTGCCGGCGGTGTCGGCGCTCATCATGCTGGCCGGCATCTATTATGGCGCCCACCATGCCGGTTCGACGACCGCCATCATGCTTAACATGCCGGGCGAGCCGAGTTCGGTGGTCGTCTGCATGGATGGTCATCCCATGGCCAAGCAGGGCCGCGCGGGCATCGCGCTGTGCGTGTCGGCGATCGGCTCCTTCTTCGCCGGGTGTGTCGGCATCATCGTCATCACCTTGTTCTCGCCGCTGCTGTCGGAGGCGGGCTTGCTGTTCGGTGCCCCCGAATACACCGCCCTGATCGCGGTCGCGCTGATGACGGCATCTGTGATGTCCAACGGCTCGGCGCTGTCGACCTTCGGCATGGCGGTGCTCGGCCTGCTCATCGGCACCGTCGGCACCGATGTGGGCAGCGGGCTGGAACGCTACACCTTCGGTCTGCCGGAACTGGCAGAGGGCGTCGACTTCGTGACGGTGGCCGTCGGCCTGTTCGCCTTCGCCGAGGTAACCCAGCATATCGGCGCGCCGGAGCGCCACGGTGCCCTGTCGGTGAAGTTCTCGGAGCTGTTCCCGCGCTTCGCCGATCTCAAGCAGGCCTTTCCCGCCATCTTCCGCGGTACCGGCATCGGTGCCGCGCTCGGTATCCTTCCCGGCACCGGGCCGCTGGTTTCCGCCTTCGTCGCCTATGCCGTGGAGCGGCAGGTGGCCAAGGACAAGTCCCGCTTCGGCAAGGGCGCCATCGAGGGCGTGGCGGCACCGGAAGCGGCCGACAACGCCGCCGCGATGACCCACTTCATCCCGATGCTCGGGCTCGGCATTCCCGCTGGCCCGGCAATGGCGATGATGCTGGGCGCGCTGATGATCCAGGGCGTGCAGCCGGGTCCGGAGCTGATGACCAACCATGCCGACCTGTTCTGGGGCGTGGTGGCCAGCATGTGGATCGGCAATCTGATGCTGCTGATCTTCAACCTGCCGATGGTCGGCGTGTGGATCAAGATGCTCACCACGCCCTACCGCTTCCTCTATCCCGGCATCATTCTGTTCTGCTGCATCGGCGTCTACAGCGTGCGGAACTCCACCTTCGACGTGCTGCTGGCCGCCTTCTTCGGTCTGTTCGGCATGGTGGCGCGGCAGTTCAACTGCTCGCCGGCGCCGCTGGTGCTGGGCCTCGTGCTCGGCCCCATCTTCGAGGAGAACTTCCGGCGCTCGCTGACCATTTCGAACGGCGATCCGATGATCTTCCTGGAGCATCCGATCAGCGCGGCCCTGTTCGTGCTCTTCGGCGTGTTCGTGATCGTCGCCATCCTGTCGGGTGCGCGCTCGCGCAAGCAGAAGCTGGTCGAGGAAAGCGCCTGACCGGGCGTGCGCAGGTAGCGGGAGAGACAATATGAGGATGGAGCGGCAATGGCGGGCCGGCGGCGACGCCGCCATTCCCATCTACCTGCTCACCGGCTTCCTTGGCAGCGGCAAGACGACCTTGCTCCGGCGCATCCTCGATGCGCCGGAGCTGGTGGATACCGCACTCATCATCAACGAATTCGGCGAGGTTGGCCTGGACCACAAGCTGGTGCAGTCCTCCGTCGAGAACGTATTGCTGATGGAGGACGGCTGCCTGTGCTGTTCGGTGCGCGGTGACCTGGTCGATGTCATCGGCGACCTGTTCGCCGGGGTGCGGAACGGCGAATTGCCGGCTTTCTCGCGCATCGTGATCGAGACCACCGGCCTCGCCGATCCCACCGCCATCATCCAGGATCTGACGACGGCGAGGGGGCTCGCCGGCCTCGTCCGGCTGGAAAAGGTCATCGTCACGGTGGATGGCCTGCTCGGCGGAATGCAGATCGCCGGCACCGACGAGATGCTCTCGCAGGTGGCGCAGGCCGATCTCTGCGTCGTCACCAAATGCGATCTCGCCGATGTCGATCAGGTGCTCGACCTCGTCGGCCAGCTGCGCGCGGTCAATCCGTTAGCGGAGATACTGACGGGCGACGACGAGGCGACCACCCCGGCGGCGATCCTCGATCTCGCCGGTCCACGCCTGGCGCGCCCGTCGCCCGGCTCCGCGTTCCGTTGCGACGGCGGCGAGACCTGCACGCATGCGCCGGGCATGCCCTGCACGGAACACACCCTCAGGGCGCCGGGCGGCGGGAACATGCATCGGAAGGTCCAGTCCTGGTCGATTCGCTGCGACCGGCCGCTCGCCTGGCCGCGGCTGCGGGACTGGCTCGATCTGCTCTATTCGAGCCGACCCTCCAATTTGCTGCGCATGAAAGGTATTCTCAGGATCGAAGGTACCACCGAGCCGATCGTCATCCACGGAGTTGGCGCGACCCTCAGCCGGCCCGAAACATTTCCCGCCGGAGCGGGGACGGCCGATCTTTCCGAACTGGTCGTGATCACGATCGATCTGCCGGCCGAGCAGGTGGATCAGACTTTCCGCGCGCTGGTGTTGCCGGCGGCAGTAGCCAAAAACTGAACCGCCGCTACAAGACACGTATGACGTCCTTTCCCGTTCGGGAAGGTACGAGCCCAATCCGGTGGACCTTGCCTTGCATCTTCCCGACACAGGCCGGACGCAGTTCCTGACCGTCTTTCCGGCCATCATGCTGCCCATGTTCCTGGCCGTCGTGGACCAGACCATCGTGGCCACGGCGCTTCCCAGCATCGGCCAGGAGCTCGGCAGCATCGAGCGTCTGTCCTGGATCATGGTGACCTATCTGGTCGCCCTCACCATTTCGGCGCCGGTGTTCGGGCTGCTTGGCGACAGCTTCGGGCGCCGCCGGCTGCTGCTGGTGGCTCTCGGCCTAGTCGCCGTCTTCTCGCTGCTATGTGCGCTGGCGCCGAGCGTCGAAATGCTGGCCGTCGGCCGCTTCGGACAGGGGCTTGGCGGCGGCGGGCTGATGACGCTGTCGCACGCGCTGATCGGCGAGACCGTGCCGCCTCGGCAGCGGGGGCATTTCCAGAGCTACACCGCGTCGGTCGCCGTCACCGCCAGCACATTGGGGCCGGTTCTCGGTGGCGTGCTGGCGGAGAGTTTCGGCTGGCCGTCCGTCTTTCTCGTCAATCTGCCGATCGTGGCGATCGCGGCCGTGCTGGTGTCGCGGCTGCCTGCCCATCACGCGACGGCGGAGAATTTCCGCTTCGACTATGCCGGCGTCGTGCTGTTCGCGCTCACCGTTTCCTGCGCACTCATCGCGCTGGAGCAATTGCAGAATCTCGCCTCCCTCTCACCTGTCCGCCTGGGGGGCTTCATCGTGGCGACGGCGGTGCTGCTGCCGCTGCTGATCTGGCGCGAACGGCGGGCGAGCGTACCCCTGCTGCCTCTCAGCCTGTTGGGGGCGCCGGCGATCTGGCGTAGCGACGCGCTGGCCTTCCTGCACGGCGCGTGCATCGTCTCGCTGATCACCTTCATTCCGATCTATCTGTGCGTCGTTCACGGCATGACGGTCGCGCGGACGGGCCTCGTCATGCTGCCGATGACCGCCTGCATCGGCCTCGGCTCGATCATGACCGGGCGTCTGGTGAGCCGCACCGGTCGCACGGCGATCTTTCCTTCCGTCGGTCTTACGCTGGCGGCGCTGTGCCTGCTGACCTTCGGGTCGCTGTCGCCCACCCTGTCGACGCTGGCGGCCTCGATGATGCTCGGCGTCGCCTCGCTCTTCATGGGCAGCGTCATGGGGGTGGTGCAGATCACCGTGCAATGGGCGGCGGGCGCGCATCACCTCGGCCGTGCCTCCGCTTCCGTGCAGCTGTCGCGCTCGCTCGGCGCGGCGTTCGGCACGGCGCTGGTCGGCACGGTGATCTTCATGATCATCAACCTTGCGGGAAGCGAGGCCACCGGCATGCTCGGCGAATTGCTGGGGCGCGACCCGCAGGCCCTGGCCGCGGTGACGCCTGCGCTTCGTGGGGACATCGCCGAAGCGTTCCGGGCCGGCTTCCTGTTGATCAGCACCTTCGCCGCGACGGCCTCGGTGCTGGCGTGGACGCTGCCGCTACGGCGCCTGTAATAAAATCATCAGGCCAATGGCCGATCTACCACTGCTGCGGAAGGGAACTGTTTCCATGGCGTCTTACATTTCCGACGACCTGCGCTCGGGCGCGCTGGTCTATCACCGGCTTCCGCGT
>NZ_JAJALI010000004.1 GCF_020523795.1 Ancylobacter sp. Lp-2 | reverse complement strand
TCGTCGACGACTACACGCGCGAGTGCCTGGCACTCGTCGCCGACACCTCGCTCTCGGGCCTGCGCGTGGCTCGCGAGCTGGATGATGTCATTCGGCTGCGCGGCCGGCCGGGGACGATCGTGTCCGACAACGGCACCGAGTTCACCTCGATGGCGATCCTGCGCTGGTGCCAGGAGACCGGCGTCGCGTGGCACTACATCGCTCCCGGCAAGCCCACGCAGAACGCCTTCATCGAGAGCTGCAACGGACGCTTCCGGGACGAGCGCCTCAATGACACGCTGTTCTCGACGCTCACTGAGGCCCGCAGCGCCATCACCTCATGGAAGGAGGACTACAACCGCCACAGACCCCACTCGGCCCTCGACAACATCACGCCCGCCGAGTTCGCCCTCAAATCCACGCTGGAAAAACAGGCCGCCTGAGGCCAGAAATGAAACCCAGGACTCTCCCTCAGACCGGAGGAGAAAAGGGTCTCACGTCACCGATGATCGACGCCAACGACCTAGTGCAGCATCGCCGCTGTGCCTGCCACTACTGCTGGGGCAAGGGCCACAACTACATGTGGTGCGATGAGGTGGAGTTTGCGGAGGAGCTGGCCAAAGCCGAGGGGCTGCCGGAGAGCCTTCAGCCGAAGGACGTTGGCGGATACGGTTTCAATCCCTTCATGCCTCCGCACAGCTCGTGCCCGCGCTGCTATGGCGTCGGCGAGAGCACCATCTACGTCCCCGACAGCAAGCTGCACGGGCCTATCGCCCGACTCCTCTATCGCGGCACCAAGAAGACGAAGGATGGCCTAGAGATCCTGATGGCCGATCAGGACAAGGCCATGGAGATGGTCGCGCGCCACCTCGGCATGTTCAACGACAAGCTGAAGGTGCAGGGCGATACGGAGAACCCGCTGACGGTCCTCATTCGTGAGCTGCAGGGCAGCTCGCTTCAGCCCGTCGCCAATCCGCCGGACTAGGCTGATTGAGCGCAGGCGGCGCGGCCGCTTCCTACGAACCAATTAAGAGGCGGCAGCCAGACGGGCTCGCCGCCTTTTTTCGCTCCCGCGATAACCTGAAAAGCCGCGACGGCTCACCGAAGCTCGGGGCCGCCTTTTCCGTATTTTTTCCGTAACGGAGAAGTTTCCTCACCAAATCAACGGCTAAGCCATTGAAAAGATTGGCGCGCCGACCAAGACGAAACAACGAACACCTATGCCGTTGAGATTGCGTTGGTTTAGGAAGCGCCGAGGAATGGGTTTAAGCGCCGTTTCGAAACCCGCGTGCGCCAGCCGGCAAGTCAACGAGCATATCCGCGCGGAACGTGCGTTTCAGCCTCGTTCGAATCCCGCACACTCCGCCAATTCAGTCCCAAACTGGGCACGCCACGCGTAGCCGATTTCCGTCCCGAAACGGCAGCCAGCGTTCGGAGCAGGTCTCCTTTCGATCCGACGATGCGGACTTCCTTCGCTCCGACCTCCACCCGCTGCGCCAAGACGCGCAAATGATCGCGCCGGTAAACTGGGACGTTCGGCGCCTTATTCCAAGTCGAGGAGAGTCTCGGTTTGTGATTTTGGATCCATAGGTGCGCGAGCCGCTTTCGGAGACCTGGAATGCGGACGGCGTCACTCAACAAACCCACGCTCATTTTGTAGAGTGGTTCTATCAAGCCTCGGTTCGCGGCTAACCTGCGGAGGGCGCGTCGATGTTGAACTGGTTACTCGTGCTGGTCCCGGTCGCGATAGCGCTTGAGTATCTCGTTCCGACAAACCATCTGCTCGTTTTCGCGACGGCTGCGGTTGCGATACTGCCGCTCGCGGGCTGGATGGGACGCGCTACCGAGCAATTGGCCGATCGGGCGGGAGAAGGCGTCGGCGGACTGCTGAACGCTACCTTCGGCAATGCCGCCGAACTGATCATCGCGCTCGCAGCGTTGCGCGCTGGGCTCCATGACGTGGTAAAGGCTTCGATCGCTGGATCGATTGTAGGCAACATCCTGCTGGTGTTGGGCGCCGCCATGCTGGCCGGCGGTTTGCGGTACAAGGAGCAGCACTTCAATGTGGTCGGGGTGCGTTCGCAGGCTACCATGCTTACGCTTGCCGCGATCGCGCTCATCACCCCCGCAGCCTACAATGCGGTTACAGACGAAGTTACTGCGGACTACCAAGGAATCCTCAGCGTTTCCATTTCCGTGATCCTGCTCGCGGTATACGCCTCGTTCCTTCTGTTTTCACTGCGGACCCATTCGGCACTTTTCGCAGGATCTTCCACGCCAGACGATGGCGAGCATATCGAGCCCTGGCCAGTGGGACGAGCGATCTCGGTGCTTGCAGGAGCGACGGTGGCCGTCGCCTGGCTCAGCGAGATCCTGGTCGGCGCCATCGAGCCGACGGCTCACGAACTGGGCCTGAGCGACATCTTCGTCGGCGTCTTTGTCGTCGCCATCCTCGGAAACGCTGCCGAGCACGCGTCGGCGATCACCGCCGCACGGAAGAACCGCATGGATCTGTCACTGTCGATCGCTATCGGCTCCAGCGTGCAGGTCGCCCTGTTCGTCGCGCCGCTATTGGTGTTGGCGAGTCTCGTCATCGGGCCGGCGCCGATGGATCTGCTTTTTACGACTGGCCTGGTACTCCTGGTGCTGCTGGCGGTTCTGATAACCGGGCAGGTCGCCGGGGATGGCCGGTCGGACTGGCTGAAGGGAGTACAGCTGCTGGCCGTCTATCTGATCCTTGGCTTTGCCTTCTTTCTGATGCCCCAATCCTGACCGCCGAAAGGCATTTTCGTACCGTTCTCGCCGACACGGCTGGCGAAGCGTGGAAAGCCGCAACACGACGCGGCAGTCACTGGCGGGGACGATGAACCGCTGGCAGCCTCCAGATAGGCCCGGCGTACTCCGTGATCGCCCTGTCGGAGGAGAACTTGCCGGCGCCTGCACTGTTCAGGATCGACATGCGCGTCCAGCGCCGCTGATCGCGCCAGGCGACGGGCGGTCCGCGACATGAGGCGGGGACGCACCGTGAAGCACCTCAATCCCATGGCGTTGCATGGCGATACCGATGCGAGCGAAGTCGGGGGCGGCCTGCGGCTCGGCCGTGCCGATCTCGCGGAAGAACGCAGTCATCGACGGCTCCAGCAGCACCAGCATGCGCGCGGGCTTGCAGCTCTCGTTGAAATAGTTGTGCGGCGCGCACCCGTCGATGCGCACCGAGGTCCCGACGCCGGCCGTGACGGTCCTCGGCGCTTGGCCCACGGGAAAGTGCCGGATGGTGACTTCGCCGTCGAGCACATAGAATAGCTCCGGCGAGGCGTGGCTGTGCGGCGGAGTGCCGGAGCCGGGAGGGATCTCCACCTCGACCAATTCGAGATTCGCACCCGCAAGACCGCCAAGAAAGCGAATGCGGTCGGCCACGACCCAGCGGGTCTCGCCATCCTGCGCGGTCGTGACTTGCATGCTCATCGGCATTGTCTCCCTGGCTTCGATGTCATGTCCGCAGCAATGAGCCCGAGGCGACCGCGGACAGGATCGTATCGAGCGCCCACGAGGCGGCTTCACCGGCTTCAGTTCCGGTGAGACCACCGTAATCCTTGAGTATCTCCCAAGCGGAAGCCGAGTAGAGGAGATGCGCGAGCGCCTCGACCTGTCGGGCTTCGGCGGGCGAGAGGGTAGACAGGAGGGGGGCAAGCGCGCCGGCGAAGCGCAAGCGCCGGTCGGGAACCATACCCGTGCGCATCTCGCGCCCGGTCGGTGAATGGATCGAGGCGCGGATCGCCGCCTCATGCCCGTCGAAACGCGGGAAGACGTCCTGCGGTCCCGCCACGATGTCCTCGACGGTCTCCGGTGCGATCGAGGCGCCGATCCGTTCGTTCAGCCAGGCCCAGAAGGCCGTCAGGAGATCGCTCTTGGCCGGAAAATGACGAAATATCGTACGCCGCTGGATGCCGGCCTCGGTGGCGATCATGTCCATGCTGATCTCGTCCGGGATGGTCGATGTGCTCATCAGCCGGTAAAGCGCGTTCAGAATCGCCTCTCGCGTCTCACGTACTTTTTCCTCCCGGAGCGGGCTGTTGTAGCTACGCGTATCCGCCATGGCGGCCCCCGTGATATGGAGACACACTGTGTGACATCAATTTGAAAGCAAGTCAATTCGCGTCACTAAGAGTAACTTTAATTACCAGATGTGAGGCAGGGCTGACATCGGCTGCAGAGGGCGGGCCCTGCAGATGCTTCAACGAGCGCTGGCGGCTGACCCAAAAGGGGCCCTGTTCCGTACGATCGGGCGGGGTACGGCCGAGCTGACCACCACCCGTCTCCCGCAGTCAAACGCCTATGCCATGATCGGGCGCCCGGCCGCAGCGGCCGGTATCACGGCTTCTCTGAAAGACGGCGGAACGCTTGAGCGGGTGGCTATGATGGCTAATCATTCTTCCACCCGTATCATCCAGCTCCATGACCGGCGGCCCGACGAGGTGACGCTGGACGAGGTGGAGCGAGTGCTTATCTAAGGTTGTTTCCCGGGCGTGCCGTCGGTCGCATGTTGGACCCAGAACGGACTTTGCCAAGATCTGCATTGGGTCAGCACTCCCCGGTCCGCGCACCAACGTTCGGACCGTTAAATGCCCTCACCCGCCATCAGCTCGACCAGTGTCGTCTCGGGTGGCTGGGTGCCGTTGAGGATGTCGCGGGTGAGTTCGTCCGGGAGGAAGGCAAGCGGGATGATCCGGGCGACATAGCGCTCGTCGGTCCGGTAGGCCTGGGCGACCTCCTTCATGGTGGCGTAGCGCTTGTCGAGGAGATCGCGCCACCAGCGATGCGCCTGCGCGACGGCGCGCACCATGGCGGGATCGGGCTGCAGATCGGCCGGCTGCTCCCCCTTGATGATGAGCTTGGTCTCGGCGCCGCGGCGCCGGAGCGAGAGCGGACGGGTGACGGTGACCGGCGCCGTGGCATCGCTCAGCGTTTGCGGCTGCAGCGGGAGCGGCACCTCTTCGTCCCGGAGATCGACACGCTGCGGCAGGGTGAGCACGGCATCACGCCGGGCGACCGGATTGTCGCTGGCGGGACGCTCAGTGAGATGGTCGGCGCGACGGTGGATCATCTGCTGCAGGTCGAGGTTGGCCCGCGGCGGCACGACGGTGGCGACCAGCCCGTCGTGATCGCGCAGCAGGCGCTTCAGCAGTACGGGGATGGCGTCCTCTACCTCGGCGGCGGCAAGCCGTGGGCCAGGCGCCGTACCGGGAGATGGTGCATCGGCCTGACGCTTCGGCTGGTCCGGGCTGACATAGTAGCGATAGCGCACTCCCGCGTTTCACCGCATGGGTGGACAGAAGTCCCCGTCCCTCGCGATCGAACAGCAGACCGGCGAACAGGCTGGGGGTCTTCGATCAGGAGCGGCGGGACTGGCCAGTTCGGTCCTACGCCAGCAGCGCCTTGCACCTGCCCCCAGAGCGACCGGTCGACGAGCGCCGGGCCTGCCTTGTGCTCGGCCAGTACTGCTCGACGCCGTGCGAGGCCCCAACGTGTCCCGACCGCCGCTGGTGCTGAAGGCGAATAGCCGGAGGGCGCGAAGCCGATATGCACACGGTCCCCGCGACGATATTGATATAATGTATCATATTCGTTAGGCTCGTCTCGAAATGGGGCGGTATGGGTCCCGCGACGTGTCGAAGGAAGGTTGACGGGAAGCGTGGAGTGACTATCGATCACGGTGATCAGGGTTCTCCGGGTGTTCGCGCCCGGAGCTAAGAGGGAACTCGGTGCGGCGCCCTGCGCCAAGGCCGAGGCTGCCCCCGCAACTGTAAGCGGCGAGCCCTCTGTCCATCGTCCACTGATGCCGTGGCCCAGGTCACGCGTCGGGAAGGCCGGACAGAGCCAGCGTCGACCCGCGAGCCAGGAGACCTGCCCTGATCGTGAACGATCTTTCGGGCGGGGTGCTCCGAAGGTTGCCGGTCGGCTGCGGATATTCTCCCTCCGCCAGACAATCGGTTCCCTTTGCGCTTCCCGTCTTCCTTTTGGGAAGCGGTGAAACAATGCTCAAGACGATCATCAATCCTGTCGGCGCCGTGTGCGGCGGTCTCGCGCTGGCGCTCGGCCTCCTTGCCGGCTCGGTTCTCGGCAGTGCGGCCATTGCCGGACCGACGCAGTACCCGTTGATGCTGGAGAATTGCGGCCAGAAGGTCGTCATCGACCACGCCCCCAAACGCGTGGTCAGCATCGGCCAGGCGCAGACGGAAATCCTCCACGCGCTGGGCCTCGGCGATCGGATCGTCGCCACCGCGCTGTGGTTCGGCCCGATCGCCAAGCCCTATGAGGCGGCCAACGCCAAGGCGAAGCGCCTCGCCGACAACGACCCGAGCTTCGAGGCCGTGGTCGGCCAGGAGCCCGATCTCGTGGTGGCGATGTATGAATGGCACATCGGCCCGAACGGCATCGTCGGCAAGCGAGACCGCTTCGACGCGGTGAAGGTGCCGGTCTATGTCTCGCCGACCGATTGCGTCGGCAAGGACAACACCGGTGCCGGCGATGGCGTACGCACCGAGCCCTATACGATGGAGCAGCTCTACCGCAACATCCGCGAATATGGCGCGATTTTCGATGTCGCCGACCGTGCCGAAGCGCTGGTCGCCAGCCTGAAGCAGCGCGAAGACGCCGCCCTCCGGTCTGTCGAGGGTATCGCGGCGAAGAACGTCTCGATGACCATGTGGTTCTCCAGCAAGGACATCAAGGGCGACGCCTTCCTGGCCGGCAGGAACGGGGTGCCGGCCTACATCATGTCGAAGCTAGGCGCCCGCAACATCATCACCACCACCGAGGAATGGCCGCTGGTCGGATGGGAGACGGTCGCCGCCGCCGATCCCGACGTGCTGATCCTGGTGAAGATGGATCGCCGCCGCTTCCCGGCCGACGATATCGACGCCAAGCTGAACTTCCTCAAGACCGATCCGGTCGCCAGCAAGCTCTCGGCGGTGCGCAACAACCGCATCGTAGTGGTGGATGTCGGCTCGACCCGCCCCGGCATGGATACGGTCGACGGCATCGAGGCGATCGCCAAGGCGGTCCAGAGCTTCGGACTCGCCAATTGAGCCATGCCGTTCTGAAGCCGAACTGGCCGGCGCGCTTTGCCCTCGTGCTGGCTTCGCTTGTCGCTCTCACGCTCGCCGTGACCGTCGCGGTGACGGTGGGCGAGATGGCCATCCCGTTGCCGGTCGCCTTCAGGGCGCTCGGCAACGGGCTGTTCGGCCTGGACCTTCCGGTCAGCGCCATCCAGCAGGGCGTGATCTTCGATTATCGCCTGAGCCGCGCTTTGATGGCGGCGCTGTGCGGTGGCGCGCTTGCGCTGTCCGGCGCGATTCTGCAGGCGCTGCTGCGCAATCCGCTGGCCGAACCCTATATTCTCGGCATCTCGGCCGGCGCCTCGACCGGGGCGGTCTGTGTGTTGATCCTCGGTGCCGGCGGAGCGACGCTGGGCCTGTCCGGCGGCGCCTTCCTCGGCTCCATCGCGACACTGGCCATCGTCGCGCTGCTCGCCAGCGGCACGGGCGGGGGCAGCGACCGGGTGATCCTTGCCGGCGTCGCCGGCTCGCAGCTGTTCAACGCCGTGACCGCCACCATCGTCACCACCCTTGCCAGCGCCGAGCAGGCGCGCGGCGTGATGTTCTGGCTGCTCGGCAATTTCGGCGGGGTGCGCTGGCCAGATTTGTGGGTGGCGGCGCCGGTGGCGCTCATCGGCTTCCTCGTCTGCATGATGCACGCCAAGGCGCTCGATGCCTTCGCCTTTGGCACAGACGCGGCCGCCTCGCTCGGCGTTGCCGTCACTCGCGTGCGGCTCGTGCTGTTGGCGACGACCGCACTGCTCACCGCGACCATGGTCGCCATCGTCGGCACGGTCGGCTTCGTCGGGCTGGTCATTCCCCATGCGGCGCGGTTCCTCGTCGGATCGGGCCATGCGCGGCTGCTGCCGGCCTGTCTCGTCGTCGGCGCCATCTTCATGGTGCTGGCCGATGTGCTCTCGCGCATCCTCGTGCCGCAGCAGATCCTGCCCATCGGCATCGTCACCGCGCTGTTCGGCGCGCCGGCCTTCGCCATCATCCTCTATCGCGCGAGGCGGGCGCCATGACACTCGCCACCCATGAGGTCCGCTGGAGCGCGGGCGGGCAGATGATCGTTGATGGCGTGACGCTCACCGTCGAACCGAACCGGGTGCTCGGCCTGATCGGTCCGAACGGCTCCGGCAAGTCCAGCCTGCTGCGTCTCCTGTGCCGCTTGCGCAAAGTGGCGAGCGGAGTGGTGACGCTCGATGCGCGCGACATCGCCGACCTGCCGCGCCGGGAGCTCGCCCGGCGGCTCGCCTTCGTCGAGCAGCAGGCGGCGACGGAGGTGCAGCTTTCCGTCTGCGACGTGGTGCGGCTCGGGCGAACGCCGCATCGGGGCGCCTTCGCTTCCTGGACGGAAGTGGACGAGCACGCCGTCGATATTGCCCTCAAGCGGGTGGGTCTTGCCGCTCGGCACGACCAGCCCTGGCACACGCTGTCCGGTGGCGAGCGGCAGCGCGTCCACATCGCCCGCGCGCTGGCGCAGGAACCGCGCGAGCTGATCCTCGACGAGCCGACCAACCACCTCGATATCCAGCATCAGCTCGCCATTCTCACGCTGGTTCGCCGCCTCGGCCTGACCTGCGTGGTGGCGCTGCATGACCTCAATCTGGCGTCGCTGTTCTGCGACCGGGTCGGGGTACTGGCCGGCGGGAGGCTGGTCGCCTTCGGCACGCCGCAGGAGGTGCTGACGCCGTGCCTCATCGCCGAGGTGTTCGGCGTCGAGGTGGTGATCCGCGAAAGCACGCCCGGACGCCGGCACATCGAATATGTCGTCGAACATGAAGCGGGAGATCATGCATGAGAAGCGAGGATCTGCAGGCTGCGGTGACCGCACATTGGAGCGCCCGCGCGCCGTTGTTCGACGGCGTCGCCTCGCATGTCGCCCAGCGCGATCGGTGGCGGGACGTGCTCGAGGCGGCGTTTCAGGCGCAGGCGCCCCGGGAAGTGGTCGATCTCGGCTGCGGCACGGGAGCCTGCGCGATCATCGCGGCCTCGCTCGGCCATCATGTGCGGGCCTTCGACGCGTCGCCGTCGATGATCGAGGCCGCCCGCGCCGCCGCCCGCGCGCCAGGCCTCAATGTCGAGTTCAAAGTCGCCTTGATCGGTGACATTCCTGCGGCGGATGCTTCTGCGGACATCGTGACGCTGCGCAATGTGCTGTGGACGCTGGAGGAGCCGATGGCGGCGCTCCGCACGGCGCATCGGCTGCTGCGGCCGGGCGGACGCGTCGTCGTATCGGACGGGCTGTGGTCGGTCGCGCCGCACTATCGAGCGACCTATGCGCCGGAAATCGCGGCCCGTCTACCGCTGCATGACGGCCTCACCCAGATACGAGCGGAGCGGATGCTGGCCGAGGCCGGCTTCCCGGTGGCGCAAGGCTGGCAGCATCTGTTCCCGGCCTCGCCCTATCCGGGCGACGTGCCGGTCTTCGTGCTGAGCGCGGTGAAGCCGTAATACGGGCTTGAGGATCGGCGCTGCAAGGTGCCGCCCTCACACCGAACACTCCAGCTTCCGCGAGGCCTATGAGAGCGGATCCGAGTGCCAGTGACCGGCTCGCCAGCGGCTCCGTTAGGATGGGCTACGCCGATCGTGGGGCGAGAGGTCGAGACATCTGCCGCCAGCCCGGTTCATTGACGGTGTCACAGGTGCCACGGCAGCCGAAGGGCTATTCGAGGGCGTCCTCCACGTTCACGCGACGCTGCAAGCCATCCTGCGCCGATTTGATCGCGAGGGTGGCACCGACGACCACCAGGCCGGCGCCGACAATCAGCGGCGTGCCCGGGACACGGTCGAGGAAGACCCAGTCGAACAGCATCGAGAACAGCACGGCCATATACATGAACGGCCCGATCAGTTCGGCATTCGGTAGCAGGCGGTAGGCGCGGTCGGTCAAAAGCTGATCGACGATGGCCACCACGGCCATGGCGATGAAGGCGGCGACCACGACGATAACCAGTTGCTCGCCGCTCATCTCCGGCGCGGAATGGGCGACACGCGTCTCTCCGGGACTGAGGATTGCGTAGACGGCGAGCGGCAGCGACAGGATAGCCGCAAGACCGAAGGTCTGGATAAACGTGGTCCGCGCACTCTGATCATAGGTGCGGGCGATCTTGTAGAGCAGCAGTTTCGAGATGGTCGCGGCCACTCCCGAGCAGAGTGCCGCGATCGTCGCGAAGTCCAGCGCGAGCGAGGCGCCTTCCCATGGCTGCAACACGATGAGCAGGCCGGTGAAGCCGAAAAGCAGGCCGACCACGGTGAGGCGGCCCATCCTCTCTCCAAGCCACGCCCACGCCAGCAAGGGAAACAGCAGCGGCGAGATGTGGTGCAGCAGGACCACCTTGGCGAGCTGGCCTTCGAAAAGGGCAAGTACGTGAAGGATCTGTCCCCCTGCCACGAAACAGGCGCGAACCAAGGCCGGGCGCAGCGAAGGCGCCAGGATGCCCGCCCACACCGATCGGTCGGCGATCAGCGCAACGATCAGCACCGGCAGCACGATATGGGCGCTGGCGACAACCGCCGGAGGGACGAATTTGGTGTAGGCCGTGAGGATCGCCAGCAGGGAGGCGCAGGCCGACGCGATCAGCATGAACAGAATGCCACGCCATAGGCCGTGGCCTTTTCCGCTGTTCATGCCCTCGAAACTGCCATCGCGAGAGAACGATGATCGCCGGGTGCGGCGTTGCCAGTTGCTCGTGTGACTATCATTCGTTCCGATCGTCCTAGGGGGCGGCCAGCGGGTCGGGCTCGCCCGCCGGGTTCACACGATACGCCGCATGGCAGGCTTTGCAGGTTGCCGCCAGAGCATCATAGGCCGGTGCAAAAGCCGCAGGCCCGTTAGGCGCGGCGGTAGCGGCGGCGGAGGCCGTTGCCTGAAGCCGGGAGATGTAGGCGGAGAAATCGGCGAAGTTCTGCCAGATCGCCGGAGATGCGCGTGTCCCCTCGCCGCTCTCGCTGCCATAGGGAAACATGGCCGGCAGCTTCACTGCCATGGCGGAGATGGAGTCCATGGCCGCAGCGGCCGCCTGCTCGTCATAGGGTACGTGCCCCTTGACCATCGCGGATGCCGCCTTGTGGGCCTCGGATAGTTCACCCATCGCCTCCTGGAGGGCGGCGATGGGATCGCCTGTTTGAGCCGTAGCCGTACCCGCCCGCAAGAATGCGAGTCCGACGAACGCGACGATCGTGGCTGCGCGCGCAAAGGCACGTCTCATGTTCCAGCCCCGTCTCCGAAACACGTCCTTGCAGCGCCCCCGAGCCGTGCCACGCCACCATCTCGGCACGCGCGGCACGCATGGCTCATTCGCCGGCAGCGAGCGCGGCGAGTTCGCGGTCGATATAGTAGTTGGCGTGCGGGCCCTTCCCGATGAGATCGATCCGGTCGAGAATCTTCCGGCACAGCTTTTCTTCTTCGTGCTGCTCGTGGGCGAACCACTGCAGGAAGGCGTCGGTCTCGTAGCTGTGCTCCTCGCGGGATATCGCGATGGCCTCGACGATATGGCGCGTCACCTTGCGCTCCTCTTCCTGGATCGCCAGGAACAGCGCACGGATGTCGGACGCCTCGATGATCGGGCGCTGGTGACCGTGGAGGCTGATCGGCGCGCTGAGATCGTCGAGGAATTCGAAGAACTTCAGCATATGGCCGAGTTCCTCCTTGGCATGGCCGAGGAAGAACTTGGTCGCCCCTTCGAAGGAGTTCGCCGAGCACCATGCCGCAGCCTGCGTATAGATGTGGTGAGCTTCCATCTCACCGTTGAGAAGCTCGTTGAGCTTGTCCTTCAGCTTTTCGCTGACCATGAATTTCCCCATAATCTTTCATTCGATCCCGTCTCGGATCGAAGGACGCACCGTGTGGTTGCAGGCCAGATCAACCACGACGCGATAAGTGTTCGCGGCAGACAGATCGAGGAAATCACGCCAGAAACGTCAAATCAAACATATGATCGACGTTATATTTCGATAATAATTTTACCAATTACAGTTTATTGGATGACATGCATGACTGAGACTCATCCTATTGACCAAGGTTCATTTTGAAAGGAACCTGACAATTCGCGTCACAGCGGACCTTCAGGACGTTCCGGACTGCTTCACGTTTCGCGCATGAGAAGGCAGGTCATGGTGTTTCCCGCGCAGAGAAGGTCATGGGCGCACCTGCCAGGCTGCCGCCTCGGTCGCGGAATGGCGGATTTTTCAGCCAAGGCAATGGTGTCGATCGCCTGCATTCTCACCTGCTCCACGACAGGGCTGGCGGCCGACGAGCCGGACGGCTCCGGTTGGAACGATATTCTCACCCGCTCGACGCTCACCGGCGACTGGGGAGGCGCAAGGACGGCGCTGGAAAACAAAGGCGTGACGATCACGCTGACCCAGACCAGCGATTTTCTCGCCAACCCTTCGGGCGGCATCCGGCAAGGAAGTGCCTATGACGGATTGTTCCAGCCCGAAATCGACATCGATCTGGAAAAGCTCATCGGCTGGAAGGGGGGCAACGTCCACGTGGCGGCCTATGGCGTCCAGGGGCACGGGTTGTCGCAATACGACATCGGCAACCTGCTGACCGTCACCTCGGTCGAAGCGCCGAACGGCTGGTATCTTGGCGAATTGTGGTTCCAGCAAAGCCTGCTGAGCGATGCGCTGGCGATCAAGGTCGGTCGCATTCTGGCGGACCAGAATTTCGTGATCAGCGAGACGGCCGGCGTGTTCGTGAACTCCACCTTCGGCTTTCCGGGCAGCTTTGCGGTCGACCTTCCCGGTGGAGGGCCGGCCTATCCAAATGCGGTTCCCGGCGCGCAGCTCATCGTCAAGCCTGACAGCGCCTGGACCATCCAGACGGCGATATTCGAGGGCTCTCCCGATGGAAGTACCTTTTCCGCCGACGGCGTGCTCGCCATCGCGGAACTCGCCCATGCTTTCACGCCCGGCAAGAACGACCACCGACTTGCGGGCACCTACAAGATCGGCGCCTGGTACAATTCGGAACGCTTTGACGATCTGGCGATCGCAAGCAACGGCGCATCGCTCGCCAGCCCGCTCTCATCGGGAACGCCGAGGAACGAGACGGGAAACTATGCCTTCTATGTCGTGGTCGACCAGTCGCTCTGGAGCGAGCCGGGCGCGGCCGGCCAGGGGCTCTCGGGATTTGCGCGCGCGACCTTCACGCCATTGTCGGACCGCAACCAGATCAACTGGTACGTGGATGCCGGTCTGGCCTATACGGGACTATTCCCCGGCCGCGACAGCGACATTTTCGGCGTCGGCTTCGCCTATGCTCATATGAGCGGTGGCGCCTCCGACCTCGCGCGGGCAACCAACGCCTATTCCGGCGTAGTGGGGCCCGTGCCGGACTATGAGGCGGTGCTGGAGATTACCTATCAGGCGGCGGTCACGCCCTGGCTGTCGGTGCAACCCTTCTTCCAGTACGTTTTCCACCCCGGCGGCAATGCGCCCGATCCCGACGATCCGAGCGCGGCCATCAGGGACGCCAGCGTCATCGGCCTGCGGATGGCCGTCACGCTGTAGTGCGCGTGAATGGAAAGGCCCGACGGCACGCTGCGCGAAGCGGGACCGTCCCGGCGACGGCATTGCCCCTGGCCTTCACGGGCGTTGCCCCCGCTCCTGACCAAGGAGAGGCTCTCCCGCGGAATGAACGGCTCGAACGGCTCGGTCCCCGCCATCGCGAGCTCAGGAAAAGGGCTGGACGATCCGCGCTCCGCCGACCTCATGCACCGACATGTCGACGCCGTAGATCATCCTGAGCGTCGATGGCACGACAATGTCCTTCGGCGATCCCATGGCGACGAGGCGGCCGGCATTCATCGCCACGATCCGGTCGCCATAGAACGAGGCGCAGTTCACGTCATGCACCACCATGACGATGCTCTTGCCCAGATCGGTCACCGCGCGGCGGAGCACCTGCATCATGCTGATCGCCTGCCGGGGATCCAGATTGTTCAGTGGCTCGTCGAGGAGCAGATAGGGCGTATCCTGTGCCAGCACCATGGCGAGGAAGGCTCTCTGGCGCTGGCCTCCGGACAATTCGAACAGCCGCCGTCCGGCGAGCGCGGCGATGTTGGCACGGTGCAGCGCATCGGCGATCTGTCGACGGTCCTCCGCGGCCAGCCGGCCCCGGCTGTGCGGGTAGCGGCCGAAGCCCACCAGTTCCTCGACGGTGAGCTGGGGCAGGATGTGGTTCTCCTGCCGCAGGATGGCGAGCTTGCGTGCCACCGCATCGGAGGCGGCGCGAAAGACGTCGAGCCCGTCCACCCGCACATGGCCGGCACTCGGCCGCAGCAGGCGGGCGATCAGGCCCAGCAGCGTCGATTTTCCCGCGCCGTTGGGACCGATCAGCATGGTGAGGCTGCGGTCGGGAATCTGCAGCGAGACATCGTCCAGCACCCGCACGCCGTCACGGTCCATGCTCAGCCCTTCGATCTCGATCATTCGCGCTGGCTCCGCATGAGCAAAAGCAGGAACACCCCGCCGCCGACGAAATCGATGACCACGCCGAGCGGTATGTCGAGGCCGACGACCCGCTCCATCAGGGTCTGGCCGCCGATGAGCACGGTCACCGCGATCAGCGCGGCGGCGGGCAACGTATCGCGGTGCCGTTCGCTGGCCAGCAGGCGATAGGCGAGATTGCTGACGAGGATGCCGAGGAACAACACCGGCCCCACCAGCGCCGTCGAGACGCAGACGAGGATGGCGGCCAGCGCGACGGTCCGGCGCTGGATGCGATCATGGTCGAGGCCGACGCCGATCGCCACGTCGCGGCCCAGAGCCAGCACGTCGAGCGCCGGGGCGAGCCGCCACACCAGTGGCAGCACCGCGAGCAGCGCCGCGCCGGCGACCGGCAGCAGCGTGACCTCAATGGTGTTGAAGCGCGCGAAGACGAGCCCCTGCAACACCGCGAACTCGTTCGGATCGAGCACGCGCTGCATGAAGCCGGTCAGGCTGCGGCAGAACAGGCCGAACACCACGCCGCTCAGCAGCAGCAGATGCAGGTCGCCCCGGGTCCGTGCGATCAGCCCGTGGAACAGCGCCCCCGTCACCACGAGCATCAGCAGCACATGCAGCAGGAACCGCAGCTGCGGGTCGATCCCGGCCAGCCCATGGGCACCGAACGCGAACACGATCGCGGTCTGCAGCGCCACATAGAGGGCGTCGAAGCCCATCACGGAGGGCGTCAGCAGACGGTTGCGTGTGACAGTCTGGAACAGGACGGTGGAGACCGCGATCGCAACGCCCACCAGTACCATTCCCGCCAGCTTTCCTCCCCGCAGCGACAGCACGAAACCCCAGTCGCCCTTCGCCCCCACGGTGAGGAAGGCGACGCCGGCGAGGACGGCGACGAAGGCCAGCGCCAGCAGCCGCCCGCCCGCCCGGAGCGCGCGCGGTTCAACCAAGGCGCACACGCCGCGACAGCAGCATCTGCAGGAACAGTCCGCTGCCGACCACGCCGGCCACCGTGCCGACCGGAATCTCATAGGGAAAGTGGACGAGGCGCCCGGCCATGTCGCAGAGCAGCAGGAAGGCCGCGCCGGCCAGGGCGATCCAGGGCAGCGACCGCCGCAGATTGTCGCCCATGACCAGGCAGACGCCGTTCGCCACCATGAGGCCGAGGAACGGCACCATGCCGACCGTAACGGTACAACTGGCGGTGACCAGCGCGACGACGGCGAGGCCGGCACGCACGGTCGCCCGATGGTCGAGCCCGAGATTGGTGCTGAAATTCTCGCCGAGACCCGCCACGGTGAAGCGATCGGCCGCGGCATAGGCAAGGATCGCGACGCCGCCGGCGAACCACAGCAACTCGTAGCGCCCGCGCAGCACGCCGGAGAAATCCCCGCTCGTCCAGGCGCTCAGCATTTGCACGAGGTCGAATCGATAGGCGAGGAAGGCCGACGACGCCCCGACCACGCCGCCCAGCATCAGCCCGATCAGCGGCACGACGGCATCGTCGCGCCAGGCGATGCGCCCGACGATGCGCAGGAAGATCGCCGTCCCGACGAGGGCGAATCCGGTCGCAACCAGCATCTTGCCCCAGACCGGCAGGCCGGGGGCCAGGATCGCGGCCAGCAGAAGGCCGAGGCCGGCGAAATCCGCCGTCCCGGCGGTCGTCGGCTCGACGAACCGGTTGCGGAACAGCACCTGCATGAGCACGGCGGCGATCCCGAGCGACAGGCCCGCGAGCAGCACGGCCAGGGTACGCGGCAGCCGGCTGGCGAGCAGCAGGCGCAGCGCCGCCGGATCGCCGGCGAGCACCGCCCGCGGCGTGAGCCCGGCGCTTCCGACGAACAGGCTGGCGCTGGCGAGCAGGAGCAGCCCCGCCGCCACGACCGCGAGCGCCGCCGCGCCGCCTGGGCGCCGAGGGCTGGAGGGCGGCATCGGGTGCGGCATCCCTCAATGCGCCGCCGCGAGGGCGTCGGCCAGATCGTTCAGGATGACGGCGAACGACCGGCCGCCACCACCGACCAGATACCAGCGGGCGGGATCGACATAGACGATCCGTCCGCTGCGCGCGGCGTGGGTCGCGCCGACGATCTCATTGTCCAGTACCTGGCGAGCCGAGACGCCGGCATGCCCGACGGCCGCGTCGCGGTCGAGCACGATCAGCCAGTCGGGATCGGTCGCGAGAATGAACTCGAAGGACACCGCCGCGCCATGCGTCGCCGCATCGGCCTGCGCCACCGCCGGCGTGGCGCCGAGTTCGTCATAGAGCCAGCCGAAGCGGGAACCGGGCCCGAAGATGGTCAGCTTGCCGCCATTCACCATCACCATCAGCACCGTGCCGGCCTTCGCCGTCGCCTGTCGCACCCGCGCCGCCGCCCGGTCGATGTCGCCGGCGAGCGCCGCCGCCTCCGGCTCCTTGCCGAAAATTCGGCCCAGCGTGGCGACATTCCCCCGCACGCCGTCGATCATGCCGGTCGGTGGCAGGGTCAGGTCGATCGTCGGCGCGAGGCGCGCGAGTTGCGGATAGACGGCGGCCGAGCGCGCCGCCACGATGACGAGATCGGGCTTTGCCGCGTTCACCGCCTCGAAGTCGGGCTCGAACAGCGAGCCGATCTTCAGGTAGCGCGCCTCGCGGTATTTGCCGAGAATGTCCGGCACGTGCGAGGCCGGCACGCCGGCCACCTCGACGCCGAGCGCATCGAGCGTGTCGAGCACCGCGAGATCAAAGACGAGTGCGGTCTTCGGAAGCGTGGCCACCACGGTTTCGCCCTGCGCGTGCCGCACGCGAATGTCCGCCGCGAACGTCACCGGCGCCGCCGCCGACCAGCCGAGCAGGACGAGCGCGATCGTCCACCGCCGCATCCGCGCCGCGTTGCGTCGCCGTTCTCTCATCGCTCTCTCCAACTCCGATTGCCAAGACCCGCGTCACGGCATTGCGGGCGGCCGCCGCGAGGACGGCTCGCACGGATATCGCGCCGGCTGACGAGCATGTCACAGGGGCAAGCAACGATCATGATGCCAGTCTGAAGTCATTTATGCTCATCTTGGAATGATCAATCGCAATATGACACACATCATTCAAGGCTGACTCTCGGTTTTTTTAACAAGTTCACTCATTATAACAATTACAAACTTGTGCACCTCTCAATGACACGCCGTTTCCGCAAGCGATTTTGCCGTTTCTACGAAGTACGGCTTTGTCGACGCTTATGCCCGTCGCCCCTATACATGGATTAGTCAGTCGAAGGATGGACCGAAAGGCCTCCTTCGCGGTTCTGCAGTCAAAGGCTAAACCATGGTCCGCTCCTTCTCGCTCTTCGCCGGGTCGTCTCTCCTGCTGCGCGCCTCTCTTCTGGGCGCGACCAGCCTGATCGCCATCGGCGCCGCTCAGGCACAGGAAACCGGCAGCGAGATCGTGCTCGACACGGTGCAGGTGCAGGGCTCGAAGGAGCGCGGCGACGGACCGGTGGATGGCTACGTGGCCCAGCAGAGCACTGCCGGCACCAAGACGGACACGCCGATCGCCGATACGCCGGTGTCGATCTCGGTCGTGCCCCGCCAGCAGATAGAGGACCAGCAGGCGGAATCGGTGGCGGAAGCGCTGCGCTACTCGCCCGGCGTCTTCAGCGAATATCGCGGCGCCTCCAATCTGCGCGACGAGATCTTCGTACGCGGCTTCTATTACGTCCCGAAATATCTCGACGGCCTCTTCTTCGGCGGTGACCTCGAATATTCCAAGATGTACCCTTATTTGCTGGAGCGGGTCGAACTGATATCCGGCCCGGCCTCGGTGCTCTATGGCCAGCTCAATCCCGGCGGCCTCATCAACATGGTGAGCAAGAAGCCGACCGACGAACCTTTCCATCAGGTCGAGCTGACAGTCGGCACCGGCAACATGTTCCAGGGCTCGTTCGACCTCAGCGACAAGCTGGTAGGGACCGATGACTGGCGCTACCGCATCGTCGGCACCGGGCTGACCACCGATCTGCAGGAGGATTACGCCGAGCAGCAGGGCTTCGCCATCGCACCGTCGCTGACCTGGACGCCGGACGCGCAGACGACGCTCACCATTCTCGCCGGCTACCAGTACGAGCCGGAAGCCGGCTTCCGCAACTTCCTCGACGCGGCGGGCACGCTCGAGCCCATCGAGGGCTACGGCTATGTCTCGCGCAACTTCTTCGTGTCCGATCCCGACTGGGAGGACTTCAATCGCGAGCAGGCCTGGATCGGCTACGAGTTCGAGCGGGAGCTGAACAATGTGTTCACCGTACGCCAGAAGGCGCGCTACCTGTGGGTCGACACGCTGCACCATACCCTGACCTGGGGTAGTTCCAGCGTCGATGATGCCGGCGAAGCCTGGGTCAGCCGCAACGCCAGCGGCGGCACCGAGACCTGGGGCATTTTCACCATCGACAACCAGGTGCAGGCCAACTTCAACACCGGTGCCGCCGAGCACACCGTCCTCGCCGGGCTCGACTACCGCAACCGCTCGCGCGACTACTGGTGGGGCTACAATTTCGACATCCCCGACATCAGCCTGAACAACCCGGTCTATGGGTCGAACTACGACTATGCCGGCATCGTGCTCGACGTCGACAGCGACGAGACGCTCTCGGCCTGGCAGACCGGCGTCTATCTGCAGGACCAGATCACCATCGGGCGGCTGCATCTGCTGGCCGGCATCCGCTACGACTGGGCGGACACCACCATCGACGACAATCTGGCCGGCACCAGCACCGCCTATGACGACCAGGCCTTCACCTACCGGCTCGGCGCGCTCTATGCCTTCGACAACGGCATCGCCCCCTATGTGAGCTATTCGACGTCCTTCGAGCCGGCGCTCTACACGCCGCTCGCCGGGGAGAATCCCTTCGACCCCACCACCGCCGAGCAGTTCGAGGTCGGCGTCAAATACGCGCCGACCGACCGCATCCTGCTGACCGCCGCCTATTACGACATCACGCAGAACAACGTGGTGGAAGGCGTGTGGAACAGCACGCTGGCGCAGACGGTCTATTCCCAGATCGGCGAGGTGCACAATCGAGGCTTCGAACTGTCCGCGCGGGCCGAGATCGTCGACAACTGGAACGTCGTGGCGTCCTACTCCTATGTCGACTCGGTCATCGAGGACTCCAAGACCGCCTCGCAGGTCGGCAACACGCCGGCCCGCATTCCCCAGCACCAGGCGGGCCTGTGGAGCACCTACAGCTTCAACACCGGCAAGCTGAACGGGCTGACCATCGGCGGCGGCGTCCGCTATATCGGCGAGAGCTGGGGCAACAGCGGCAATACCTTCACCGTGCCCTCGGCCACCCTCTACGATGCCATGCTGCGCTATGATCTCGCGGTGCTGAGTCCGAAGCTCAAGGGCGTGGAGGTGCAGGTGAACGCCAAGAATCTCGCCGACGAGACCTATGTCGCCTCCTGCGCCAGCGCCTATGCCTGCTTCTATGGCGAGGGCCGTACCGTCACCGGCACGCTGAGGTATACATGGTAGGCCGGGCCCGGCTGATGGCAGGCTTCTGCCTGACCATCGCGGCCATCTCTGGCGCGCCCGTCGGCGTGCATGGCGAGCCGATCCGGCTGGAGCGGACGGAGCCCGCCGCGAGCCCCGCCCTCGCTGCCGGCGAGGCCGCGTGGTTCGAACGGCCTGCCGCCATCGGCGACTATCTGCGCGGCACCGCGCGCGCGGCGGCCGGGCGCTTCGATCTCGATCTCGTCGCCGCCGACGGCGTGCCTATCCGTCGGCTCGCCACCGACACCGCCGGCCCGGCCGAGTTCCATCTGGTCGCGGAAAGCGAAGGACTTCGGTTCAAGGCGACGGCACGCCAGCCCGGCACCGTGGTCGATCTCGTGATCGGCCGGCAGGTGCCGCGCTCCGGGCAGGTTGCCTCTTCCACCTATCTCAGCCCGCGAATCGCCGCCCTCGCCGCGCATGTTGCCGCTGGCGGCGACACGGGGGAGTTCTGGACCGAGGTCACCCGCCAGGGCACGCCGCTGGTCGAGCCGGCGGGAGCCGGCCGGGCTATCGTCACCTTCCTGGCGCGGGGCGCCGAGCGCAACGTCCGGCTGTTCGGGGCGCCGAGCGGCGACCACGAGGAGCTGGCACGGCTCGGCACGTCCGACACCTGGTTCAGGAGCTTCGACGTTCCCACCTCGACGCGGCTCGCCTATCAGCTGGCCGCGGACGTCCCCGATCTGCCTGGCAGCGCGCGCGAGCGGCGTGTCGCCATATTGGCCACCGCCAAAGCCGATCCGTTCAACCACCATCCATCTCCCACCGATGCCCCGGACGCCTTCAGCCAGGAGTCCCTCCTCGAACTGGCCGACGCACCCCGGCAGCGGGGGCAGGACGGCGTGGCGCCCGACGCCGGAGAATTGAGCCGGCTACGGGTATCAAGCGCCCGGTTGGGCAACGAGCGCGAGGTCACGCTCTACCGTCCCGCATCGCTCGCCGCCGGCGCGGCCGACACCCGGCTGCTGTTCGTCTTCGACGGCGAAGCCTATCTCTCCCGCGTTGACACGCCCGCCATCCTCGACCGACTGATCGCCCGGGGCGAACTTCCGCCGGTGATCGCGGTATTCGTTCCCGCACTCGACCGCGAGACGCGCACGCGCGAACTGCCCGGCAACGACGCCTTCGCCGACTTCATGGCGCTGGAGCTGCTCCCGCTCGTGCAACGGGAGATCGGTTTCGCGATCCCGGCGGAGCGCACCATCCTTGCCGGATCGAGCTATGGCGGCCTCGCCGCCGCCACGGTGGCGCTGCGCCATCCCGAGGCCTTCGGCAATGCGATTTGCCTCTCCGGCTCCTTCTGGTGGCATCCCGACCCTGGCTCGGACGGACGCGCCGAGTATCTCGCCGGCGAGATCGCGTCCTCCCCGCGCCGGGATGTCCGCTTCTTCCTGACGGCCGGATTGTTCGAGACCGGCCGGATCGGCAGCGCCGGCATCCTCGAGACCTCGCGGCATCTGCGCGACGTCCTGACGGCGAAGGACTACCATGTCGGCTATCGCGAATATGCCGGCGGCCATGACTATCTGATCTGGCGTGGCGCTCTTGCCGACGCGCTGCTCGCTCTCACCCGCTGAGCGCCAGTTTCCGTTTGAAGAATGCGACCTATAATTCACATCACAGAAAGTAAATTCGGCCATCTATAACAATTATATTCATAATTTCAAAAATAAAACATTATCGAAATAACAAATACGTACGTTCTCTCAAAGAAATTTGCTGCTTCTTCGGATGTCCGGCGGCGGCTCGACATGGGTACATTGCCTCCCGTGAGGCGCCTTTTCGAGCCTATCGTCCAACCCGGGGCTCGAAGCCCCTTCGCGCGCCCCGGAAACAGCGGCACGCGAAGGGAGCGCGCGCAATGCCGTCGCACGATAGAAGCAGTGGTGATCCCATGCCCGGAACCGGCCTTGGCCACGTCGCAGTCCGCCTTATACGGCGGCCCCTCGCTCCCGGCCGCGAAGCCCTCTGCCGGTCTCCGGTCCTGGCGGGGCCGGTCCCGGGGCGGCATCCGGGGAGCGCCAGGCCGTGAGCGCCCGCCTCTTCGTGGACATCTCCCTGCTGCGCCGCAACGCGCATTTCCGCAATCTGCTGATCGCGCGCACCATCTCGCTGATGAGCCTCGGCATGCTCACGGTGAGCGTGCCGGTGCAGGTCTACGAGATGACCGGATCGAGCGTGCAGGTCGGCCTCGTGGCGGCGCTCGACGGCCTCGGCATGTTCCTCGGCCTGCTGCTGGGAGGCGTGCTCTCCGACCTTCATGACCGCCGCCGGCTGATCCTGTTCGCCCGCTCCATCTGCGGGATCGGATTTCTCGGGCTCGCCGCCAACAGCCTGCTGGAGACGCCCTCCCTTGTGGCCATCTACGGTCTCGCCTTCTGGGACGGCTTCTTCGGCGCGCTCGGCGTCGCGGCGCTGATGGCGGCCATGCCCTTCATCGCCGGCCGCGAGAACCTGATGCAGGCCGGCGCCCTCGGCATGCTCGCCACGCGCTGCGCCACCATCGTCTCCCCCGCACTCGGCGGCATGGTCATCGCCTTCGCCGGCCTCGGATGGAACTACGGCATCGCCGCGGCGGGTACCCTCGCCACCGTGCTCACCCTGCTGTCGCTGCCGCGCATGGTGCCGGAGCGGCCGGAAGTCACCCATCCGCTCCGCATGATGGGCGAGGCCTTCGGTTTCCTGTTCCGCCATCGCAAGCTGCTCATGGTGTTCGCTATCGGCACGCTGCTCACCTTCACCACCTCCATCCGCATCCTGTTCCCGGCGCTGGTCACGAACACCTTCGGCGGCGGTGCGCTGGAGATCGGCTTCATGTATTCGGCCGTACCGGTGGGAGCGACCCTCGGAGCCCTGCTGAGCGGCTGGGCACGCGGCCTCAACCGGCCGGAACTCACCATGTCCGGCCTGTGCGTGCTGGCTTTTGCCTGCGTCGTCGCGCTGGGCGCGGCGGGACATATAGCGGCGGCGATGCCGGTCCTCGTCGTCTACGGCTATGCCACCGCCATCGCCAACCTGCTGCAATACACCATCATCCAGGACCACACGCCGGACGCCTATCTCGGCCGCATCAACAGCCTGTGGGCGGCGCAGGACGTGGCGGGCGACAGCGTCGGCGCGGTCGGCATCGGCGCCCTGGCGCAGTTGCTGCCAGGGGCCGGCGTCATGCTGCTCGGCGCGGCGGCGCTCGGCCTCGGCGGCCTGTTCACGCTGGGCTTCCACGCCATGGGGCGCGCCGATGTCGAGCCTGCGCTTCCCGCCTCGCGGCCCGTCGCGGAAGAGGGCTGAGGCATCATGGCCGCGTCCCGCCGAACCCGTCTTGCCCTGCGTTCCGCCGGCATCGTGGCCCTCATCGGTCTGGCGGCGGGTGGAGCGATGTTGCTGGCCGATGCCCGGCTGAATGCCGGCACGCCGGCTGAGGCCTTCGAGACCGCCCCCGTCACGCGTGGCGACATCGAGGAGAGCGTGTCGGCGCTCGGCAAGCTGCAACCGCGCGATTATGTCGATGTCGGCGCCCAGGCCTCCGGTCAGCTCCTGCAGCTGCATGTGCGCGAGGGCGACAAGGTCGAGGCGGGCCAGTTGCTGGCAGAGATCGATTCCGCGCTGCAGGAGGCGCAGGTCGAGGCCGGCGAGGCCGAACTGGCGCGGCTTCAGGCCCAGATCCTCGATCTCGAGGCGCGCGCGCGCTTCGCCGCCAGCCGCGAGGAGCGCCAGGCCCGGCTGGTCCGCAACCAGTTCACCAGCACCGAGGAACACGATCGCGCCGCCATGGAGGCCGAGACGGCGGCGGCGCAGCTGAAGATGACGCAGGCGCAGATCCGTCAGGTGAGCGCCACGCTGCGCTCGAACCGCACGCAGCTGGACTATACCCGCGTCTACGCCCCGATGGCCGGCACCGTCGTCTCGGTGGAGGCCCGCCAGGGCCAGACGCTGGTGGCGACCTACCAGACCCCGCAATTGCTGCGCATCGCCGATCTGTCGGTGATGACGGTCTGGACGCAGGTCGCCGAGGCCGACGTGCCGAAGCTGAAGCTCGGCATGCCCGTGTGGTTCACCACTCTCGGCCACCCCGAGCGCCGCTGGGAAAGCCGGGTACGGCAGATCCTGCCGGGGCCGAGCACCAGCGGCAGCGCCGGCGCCGGCGCCAGCAGCGGCACGACGGCAAATAGCGGCGTCGTCTTCTACACGGCGCTGTTCGACGTCCCCAATCCGGAAGGCGAGCTGCGCCCGCAGATGAGCGCCCAGACCTTCTTCGTCACCGCCGGTGCGCGCGGCGTGCTCGTCGTGCCGATGGTCGCCCTCGCGCCGGTCGAGGGCGAGGCCGACGTCTTCACCGCCCGCGTGCCGGGCGCGGACGGCAGGCCGGAGACCCGCCGCCTGCGCGTCGGCGTGCGCACCCGCTTCAAGGCCGAGGTGCTCGAAGGGCTGAAGGAGGGTGAGCACGTCATCGTCGGCGAGCGCAACGAGGAGGTGCGGACCGCCATCCGCTTCACGCAATGACAGCCGGTTCCGACGTCCCCCTCATCGCGCTTCGCGGCGTGCGCCGCGCCTTCACCCGCGGCAGCGTCACCACTGAGGTGCTGTGCGGCGTCGATCTCATCATCAATCGCGGTGAATTCGTCGCCATCGTCGGCGCCTCCGGCTCGGGCAAGTCGACGCTGATGAACATCATCGGCCTGCTCGACCGGCCGACCTCCGGCAGCTACCGCTTTGACGGCCGCGAGGCGGGAGCGTTCGGTCGCAACGAGCAGGCCCGGCTGCGGCGCGAGGTGTTCGGCTTCATCTTCCAGCGCTATCTGCTGCTGCCGGGCGTCGACGCCTGCGCCAATGCGGAGCTGCCGGCGGTCTATGCCGGCATCCCCGCCGGGACGCGCCGGCAGCGCTCGACCGCGCTGCTCGACCGCCTCGGATTAGCGGATCGGCTGGACCATACACCGGACCAGCTTTCCGGCGGGCAGCAGCAGCGCGTCTCCATCGCCCGCGCGCTGATGAACGGGGGTGCCGTCATCCTCGCCGACGAGCCGACCGGCGCGCTCGACAGCGCCTCGGGTGCGGCGGTGATGACGCTGCTCGGCGAGCTCGCCGACGAGGGACACACCGTCATCCTGGTGACCCACGACGCGCAGGCCGCGCGCGCCGCCCGGCGGGTGGTGGAGATCCGCGACGGCCTCGTGGTGTCGGACAGTGGCGAGACGATCCCCGCCGTGCTTGAGCGGAGCGGGGAGCAGCGGCCGAAGCGGCACGCGCCCGGCCTGTTCGCGCTCACCGAGGCGCTGCGCTCCGCCTTCGCGGCGCTGGCGGGCAACCCGTTCCGCACGGCGCTGACCCTGCTCGGCATCGTCATCGGCACCGCCGCGGTGGTGGCGATGCTCGCCATCGGCGAGGGCACGCGGCGGGACGTGATGGCGCGCGCGGCAGCGACCGGCACCGACTGGATCGTCGTCATGCCCGACAACGACAATCCGACCCTGCCCGGCGGGCGCCTGACGCTCGCCGACGCAGAGGCGCTGGCCACGCTGCCCAATGTGAAAGCCGTGACGCCGGGCCGCTGGACCACCGTGACCCTGACCGCCGGCTCGACCAGCCTGCGTTCGGAGGCCTTCGGCACCTCCACCGCCTATCCCGAGACCTTCCAGTGGGGCACGCGCTGGGGCGGCTTCTTCACCCCGGCGGACGAGCGCGCCGGCGCCCCGGTCATCGTGCTGGGCACGGCGGTGGCCGCCCGGCTGTTCCCGGACGAGGAGGACCCGTCCGGGCGCTACGTGCTCGCCAACAACATCCCCTTCCTGGTCACCGGCGTCTTGGTCCCGAAGGGGCCCGACGAGCGCGGCACCGACCGCGACGACCGGGTCGTGGTGCCGCTGCTCACCGCCGCGAGCCGCCTGATCGGCAGCACGGATCTCGGCGGCATCCAGCTCACCGTCGCCGACACCGCGCGGCTGGAGGAGACCAAGCAGCTGGTGCGCGAGACGCTGCGCGAGCGCCACCGCATGGAAGATTTCTTCATCAACGACATGGCGGCCCGCATCGCGGCGGTGGCCGAGACCCAGTCGGCGATGGCCGGCCTGCTCGCCATGATCGCCGGCATCTCGCTGCTGGTCGGCGGCATCGGCGTGATGAACATCATGCTGATGAACGTCACCGAGCGCACGCGCGAGATCGGCATCCGCATCGCGGTCGGCGCCTCGGCCGCGGACATCCTGCGCCAATTCCTGCTCGAAGCCCTCGTGCTGGCGGGTGGCGGTGGAATCGTCGGCGTCGCGCTCGGCCTTGCCATCGGTGTCGGCGCGTCCTTCGTGCTCGGCCTCTCGGTGGTGTTCCAGCTTACCGCCATCGTGCTCGCCCTCGTCGCGGCGATGAGCACCGGCGTGCTGTTCGGCTACATGCCCGCCCGCCGCGCGGCGCGGCTCAATCCGGTGGAGGCGCTGGCGCGCGAGTAGATGCGCTCATGCCGCTCGCCAAACACCCTTATGGAGGTATCGATGACTGCTGCATCCCAGCCTGCCCATCTGCCACCGGCGTCGAAGGACGCCCTGCGCGTCCAGCTGATGCGCTTCCTCGACGAGGAACCGGAGGACGACGACAACCTGATGGATTACGGCCTCAACTCCATCACCGCCATGCAGCTGGTGACGGAATGGAAGGCGGCGGCCATCGATGTGAGCTTCGTCGAGTTCGCCCGCTGCCTCACCCTCGGCACGCTCTGGGCCCTGCTGGAAAGCAAGGGCGCCGGCCGCTCCTGACTTTATCCGTACCGAACCGAAGGCTCCGTCATGGACGACCATCATCTGAACCCCTTCGACGACGAGCGTCACCTCTTCCTGGCGCTCGTCAATGCGGACGGCCAGTACAGCCTGTGGCCGTCCTTCCGCGACGTGCCGGAAGGCTGGCGCTCCGTCCACGGCCCAGACGACCGCGCCTCCTGCCTGCAGCTGATCGAACGGGAGTGGCAGGACATCAGCCCCGCCGCCCGCCGGATATCGGCCTAGCCCCACCGACCTGACCGCGGCGGCGCGACCGCCTCCGCATATCGAGGAAGAAGACTCTCACCCGGCCGGCCTGCGCTACAGGCCCGCCGGCGGGGTTTTCCATTGCCCGCAAGGACACCGCCATGCGCATCCTGCCGCTCGTCAGCACCCAGCTCGGCATCTGGCTCGCCGACCAGATCGCCGAACGGGGCAACGCCTATCTCATCGCCCATGCGGTGGAGCTCGCCGGCCCGGTCGAGCCGGAGCTGCTGGCGGCGTCCATCACGGAAGGCCTCGGCGAGGCCGACACTGTCTCGGCCCGCTTCTTCGCCGACGAGGCCGGGGCCTGGCAGGTGCTGCGGGAGGCCGGCGACGAGAGCCGCCTGCCACCGATCGAGCGGCTCGACCTCACCGGCCATGCGGATCCCGAGGCGGCGGCCCGCACCTTCATGCAGGCGGACATGGCCACGGAACTACCGGCAGCGGGCGAGCATCCGCTTTCGCGGCAGGTGCTGATGAACCTGACAGGCAGCGACGGCGCCCCGCGGTGGTTCTGGTACCAGCGCTATCACCATTTGATGCTGGACGGCTTCAGCTTCGCCGCCCTCACCCGCCGGATCGCCGAGATCTACACCGCCCGGCTCGCCGGACACACGCCCTCGCCCTCGCCCTTCACCGACGCCGCCTCGGTGGTGGAGGAGCACGACGCCTATGTCGCCTCTCCCGCCTTCACCCGCGACCGGGAATTCTGGCGCGGCTATTGCCGCAACCTGCCACCGCCCTGCGACCTGTCGCTGCGCGACGTCCATGTCGACGCGCCGAGCGGCACGGCGGCGACGGGCGGAGAACCCGCCAGCCTGGTCACCCATACCCATGCCCTGCCGCCCCGCCTCCTCGTCGCCCTTGAGGAGACCGCCCGCGAGCACCGGCTCGCCGTGTTCGACCTCATCATGGCGGCGGTGGCGACCTATCTCTACCGCGTCTCGGCGACACCCTCGCAGGTGCTCGGCGTGCCCTTCATGCGCCGCATGGGCTCGGCGGCGGCAAGCACGGTGGTGCCGGCGGTGAACGTGCTGCCGGTGCGGATCGAGGTCGATCCGGCGGCGCCGCTCGCCGCATTGGGCGAGCAGGTCAAGCAGGCCCTGCGCGACGCACGCCGGCATCAGCGCTACGATGCCGAGCGCATCCAGCGCGACCTCGGAGTGGTCGGCTCCGGACGGGCGCTGTACGGACCCGTCATCAATTACCGCATCTTCGACTACGATCTCGCTTTCGGCGCGGTCGCCGGCCTCACCCACCATCTCGCGGTCGGCCCGGTGGACGACATCGATTTCGGCGTGCTCATCGCCGACGGCCGGATCAAGCTCGAACTGCGCGGCGAACCCCGACGCTACAGCCGCGACGATCTCGCCCGCCACGCCCGCCGCCTCGAATGCCTGATCGACGGCTTCAGCCGCGACGCCGCGACGCCGGCCGGCCGGCTTCCGGTCACCGAAGGCCACGAAGGGCGCCTGCTCGCCGCCGCCGCCAGCGGCCGGACGGTCGCGCCGCTCGACGGCGCCCGCACAGTCCTCGACCTCTTCGCCGCGCAGGTCGCCCGCACGCCCGAGGCGACGGCGTTGGTCGGCGGGGCGACACGGCTCTCCTTCGCCGAGGTCGCCGGGCGGGCGCGGGCGCTCGCCCGGCACCTCTCGGCCGAGGGCATCGGGCCGGGCGACATCGTCGCCCTGGCGGCGCCACGGGCGGCGGAAACGGTCACCAGCCTGCTCGGCATTCTCGAAAGCGGCGCCACCTTCCTGCCGCTCGACCTCGACCATCCGCCGGAGCGCCTCGCCGCCATGTGCGAGGATGCGCGCCCGCGCCTCGTCCTCACCACGCGTGCCGCCCGGTGGCAGCTGCCCGCCGGCCTGCCGGTGCTGTGCCTCGACGAAGCAGAGATCGCCAGCCGCCTCGACGCGCTGTCGGGCGCATGGCTGGGCGAGGACGCGACGTCTGTGCAGCCCGCCGCGCAGGACGTTGCCGCCCAAGGTGTCGCGGCCGATGACGTCGCGGCCATCGTGTTCACCTCCGGTTCCACCGGCCGGCCCAAGGGGGTGATGCACACCCATGGCGCGCTGATCAACCTGATCTCCTCCCACTGGGACGACATCTACGCGCCGGGCATCGCGGCGGCCCGCCATGCGCATCCGGGTCGGTCGCTCAGGGCGGCGCACACCCATTCCTTCTCCTTCGATTCCTCCTGGCTGCAGTTGTTCTGGCTGTTGCTCGGCCAGGAGCTTCACGTCATCGACGAGGAGATGCGCCGCGACGCCCACGGTCTCGTCGCCCATCTGCGCGCGGCCTGCCTCGACGCCATGGACCTGCCGCCTTCCTTCTGCGCCCAGCTGATGAGCGCCGGCCTCATGGAAGGCGCTCATCGCCCCACCGTGCTGCTCATTGGCGGCGAGGCCGCCTCGCCGGCGCTCTGGCGTGCCCTGCGCGCGCATCCAGAGTTACAGGCGCACAACCTCTACGGCCCGACCGAATACACCGTCGACACATTGCGGGCGCCGGTGCATGAGACGGCGCAGCCTGTGGTCGGCCGCCCCATCGGCAACACCCGTGCGCATGTGCTCGATTCGCATCTCCAACCAGTTCCGGTCGGGGTGGTCGGCGAGCTCTACATCGCCGGCGAGGGACTGGCGCGCGGCTATCTCGGCCAGGCCGCCCGCACCGCCGAGCGCTTCGTCGCCAACCCCTTCGAGGCGGGACGGCGCATGTACCGCACCGGCGACCTCGTGCGCTGGACCGCCGACGGGCGGGTGGAGTTCATCGGCCGTGCCGACCATCAGGTGAAGGTGCGCGGCTATCGGGTGGAGACGGCGGAGATCGAGGCGGCGCTCGCCGCCCGCCCCGATGTGGAAACCGCCTTCGTCGTGGCAGAGGCCGTGAACGACAGCCACCGCCTCATCGCCTATTGCACGCTGCGCCGAGGCGATCCGCGCCAGCGCGACCAGCAGGCGCAGGAGCTCAGGAACGGCCTGCGCCAGCGGCTCCCCGACTACATGGTCCCGGCGGCGGTGATGATCCTCGACGCCTTCCCGCTCTCGGTGAACGGCAAGGTCGACCGTGCCCGCCTGCCCGCTCCCACCGCCCGCGTCGAGACGCTGCCCTCCACCCCGGAGGAGATGCGGGTGGCCCGCGCCATGGCCCGCGCCCTCAAGCTGTCGGCGGTAGGCGCGGAGAGCGACTTCTTCGCCCTTGGCGGCGACAGCATCAGCGCCATCGTGCTGTGCAACGCGCTACGGGCCGACGGCTATCTCCTGCGTCCACGCGACGTGTTCCTGGCCCGCGACCCGCGCCGCATGGCCCGTGCGCTCACCCCGCTCGCCGCCGAGGCGGCGGACACGCCCGGCACGGCCGAGACTGCCTCGCCGGTGGAGGTCATGGCACTGCGCGCCCGCTATGGCGCGGTCGCCGCAGTGCTGCCGGCGCTCTCCACCCAGAAGGGCATGTTGTTCCATGCCGCAACCGGCGGGCAGGCGGAGAACTACAACGCCTTCACCCGGCTGGAACTCGACGGCCGTCTCGATGCCGCCCGCCTGCACCGCGCCTTCGACGCCGTGCTGCGCCGCCATCCGCAGCTCGCCGGGGTGTTCGACACCGCCGGCGAGGAGCCGCTGCTGGCAGTGCCGCCGCTCCCGGAGGAAGGCCCACTCTGGCCGATGGCCGAGCACGACCTGTCGACGCTGGAAGGCGGGGAACTGGAAAGCGCGCTGGCCAAGCTGGAGGCTGCGACGATCGAGCGGGCGCTGGTGGCGCCGGCCTTCTGCCGGCTCATCCATGCCGAGCTCATCCGCCTCTCGCCGGAGCGGCATGTCCTGCTGATCCTCGTGCACCACCTGATGATCGACGGCTGGTCGACGCCGCTGCTGCTGCGCGACCTCACGGAGGCTTATCGTGGTGACGCGCCGCTGCTGCCGCTGGCGATCGGCTATGACCGGGTGGTGCGCCAGCTTGCCGTCCGCGACCGCTCGGCAAGCCGCGCGGTGTGGGCGGAAGCGCTGTCCGGTGTCCGCCCCTGCACGCTGTTCGACCATCTCTCACCGACGGCGACCGTCGAGGAGCACGAGGTCGCGCTCTCGGCCGAGCACAGCGCTCTCCTCCTGGCGGAAGCGCGCCGGCGCGGCCTGACGCTCAACATGGTCATGCAGGCCGTGTGGGGGGCGGTGCTCGGCGCCATGGCCGGGCGCGACGAGGTGGTGTTCGGTACCCCGGTCTCCGGCCGCTCGGCCGAGATCCCCGGCATAGGCGAGCAGGTCGGCCTGTTCCTCAACACCGTGCCGATCCGCGTTCGCCTCGAACCGCATGCCGCGCTGTGGGACGAGATGGAGGCGCTGAAGGCCCAGCAGGCCCAGCTGATGGAGCATGACGGCCTCAGCCTCGGCGAGATCCAGGAGATCGCCGGCAGCGGCGCGCTGTTCGACACGCTGCTGGTGGTCGAGAACTACCCCGACAGCGACTATATCGGCCACGATCTCGGCGGCGTCGCGGTGCGCGACATCCGCAACCGTGGCTACAGTCATTATCCGCTGGCGCTGCTGGTGCTGCCCGGCCAGCGCCTGACGCTGCTGGTCGAGAATCGCGGCGCCGTCGCCGACGGGGCGGCGCTGGCCCGCCGCATCGCCGGCGTGCTGGAGGCGCTGGTGACACGTCCCACGACCACCGTCGCCGGCCTGCCGCTGACCACCGCCGAGGACGAGGCCCGCATCGCCGCGATCAACGCCACCATCCGGCCGCTGCCGGCGCTCACCTTGCGCGACCTATTGGTGGCGCAGGCCGCGCGCACGCCCGAAGCGGCGGCGCTCGTCGATGCCGAGAACAGCCTCAGCTACCGGCAGGTGCGCCACCAGACGCTCGCCCTCGCCGGACGGCTGCGGGCGTCCGGCGTCCGGCCGGGCGACGTGGTCGCGGTGGCGCTGCCCCGCTCGGCACGCCTCAGCCTGGCGCTGCTCGCCGTGGTGGAGGCGGGAGCCGCCTTCCTGCCGCTCGACCTCGGCTATCCACCGCAGCGGCTCGCCTTCATGCTGGAGGATGCCGGCCCGCGCCTCGTCATCGCCGACGCCTCCTCGCTCGGCCTGCTGCCCGAGGGCACGCCCGTGCTGCTCTTCGACGCCCTCGCAAAGGAGGATGGCGAGGCCGGCGAGCTGCCCGCCGATGACGGGCTGCGCCCGACCCATCCCTGCTACGTGCTCTACACGTCCGGCACCACCGGGCGACCCAAAGGGGTGGTGGTCTCGCACGCCGCCATCGTCAACCGCATCTTGTGGATGCAGCACGAATACCCGCTCGGCGCCGACGACGTGGTGCTGCAGAAGACGCCCTGCGGCTTCGACGTCTCGGTGTGGGAGTTCTTCTGGTCCTACATGGTCGGCGCCCGGCTGGTGATGGCGCCGCCCGGCGCCCATCGCGAGCCGGAGGAGCTCGCCGGCCTCATCGCCCGGCACGGCGTCACCACCCTGCATTTCGTGCCGTCCATGCTCGCCATTTTCCTCGGGCTGATCGCCGACGAGGCCGGGCACCGCGAGGGCTGCGCCGGCCTGCGCACCGTCTTCGCCAGCGGCGAGGCTCTCGAGCGCAGCCTGGCCCGCCAATTCGCGACCCTGCTGCCGCAGGCGTGTCTTCACAATCTCTACGGCCCGACCGAGGCGGCGGTGGACGTCACCTACGCCCCGGCCGCCGGCGCGCATATCGAGGGCCGCGGCGGCGTTCCGATCGGCCGACCGGTGTGGAATACGCAGCTGCGCATCCTCGACCATCTGCTGCGGCCGGTGCCGGAAGGCATGGCGGGCGAGCTCTATCTCTGCGGCGTCCAGCTGGCCGACGGCTATCTCGGACGTCCGGACCTCACCGCCCAGCGCTTCGTCGCCGATCCCTTCGCCGCCGGCGCCCGCATGTACCGCACCGGCGATCTCGCTCGCTGGCTGCCGGACGGCTCGGTGGAATATCTCGGCCGCACCGACCATCAGGTGAAGATCCGCGGCCAGCGCGTGGAGCTTGGCGAGATCGAGGCGCAGATGCTGCACCTGCCGGGCGTCGCGCGAGCGGTGGCGCATGCCGCGCGGCTCGGCGATGCCATGCATGGCGCCGATGCCCGGCAGATCGTCGGCTATGTAGTGCCGCAGCCCGGCGCCATGCCGGAGCCGGAGGCCATGCGCGAGGCGCTCAAGGCGACGCTGCCCGGCCACATGCTTCCCGTCGCCATCCTCGTGCTGGAGGACCTGCCGCTCTCGGCCAATGGCAAGCTCGACCGCAGCGCCCTGCCGCTGCCCGACCGCGCCGCCGCAGGCATCGGCGGCCGGGCGCCGGCGGAGGGGCTGGAAACCCGGCTCGCCGCCATCTTCGCCGACGTGCTCGGCCGCGAGGCGGTGGGGGCGGAGGAGGACTTCTTCGCCATTGGCGGCCATTCGCTGCTCGCCATGCGCCTTGCCGCCCGCATCCGCCGCGACCTGAAGCGGCAGGTGTCGGTGGGACAGATCGTGGTGATGCCGACGGTGGCACGGCTCGCCGAGCACCTGATCGCCGGCGAACTGGTCGGCGACATGGCGAAAAGTGGCTTCGACCTCGTGGTGCGCCTCCGGGACGGGCGCGGCGCACCGCTGATCTGCGTCTACCCGGCTTCGGGGGTCTCCTGGCAATACAACGTGCTGTCGCGCTATCTGCGCGCCGACATGCCGATCATCGGCCTGCAGTCGCCGCGCCCGCACGGGCCGATCGCCATGGGCGCCGACATGGACGATGTGTGCGAGCGCCAGCTCGCCATCCTGCGCGAGGTGCAGCCGCACGGACCCTATTATCTGCTCGGCTATTCGCTCGGCGGGACGGTCGCCTACGGCATGGCGGTGCGGCTGCGGCGGATGGGCGAGGAGGTTCGCTTCCTCGGCCTGCTCGACACCTATCCGGCCGAGGCGCACGACTGGAGCGACCCGCAGGGCGCGGAAGCCAATCTCGGCGCAGAGCGCGAGCAGGAGCGTTTCATCAACGACGCCATGGCCGATGTGATGGACGACGAGTTCCGCCGCGAGAAGGAGGAGATGTTCGCCCACATCTTCGAGAACTACCGCGACGCCGTCACCCTGCTCTCGCAGGCCGCCACCGAGGATTACGACGGAGAGATCACCTTGTTCGTCGCCGGCAAGTCGATGCTCCCCGGCATCGATCCGGAGGGCGTGTGGCGCCACCGGGTGGGCCGGCTCGCCATCCACAAGCTCGCCCATTGCTCGCATGAGGACATCGTATCCCCAGCCTCGCTCGAAATCCTCGGGCCGCTGCTCGACAGCCTCATCGTCGAGGCCGACGCCGCCGGCGTGCGTCACCGGCCGCCACGTCACCTCGCCGGATAGCAGGACGGCACGCCACCCTCGCCGGGCCGCGATGGCCCATCATCCCCCTCGCAGGAGATCGGCCATGAACATGCTGACACGCCTCGATTCTTCCGTCCGCGCCGATGCCGCCGCTCCCCTTCCGCCACCGGGCGGCCGGGAGACCGCCTTCGCGTTCCAGTCGCCGCAGGGCCTGCTGCACGGCCTCGGCGCGGCGGTACCACTCACCTTCCACCCTTCCGCCACGCTGGAGGCGCGCCTGTCCGCCGCCTTCCACATCGCCGGCACCGACGCCGTGGTCGCCGGTGCGCTGCCCTTCGACCGCGAGGCGGCGGATTGCCTCTGGCAGGTCTCCCAGGTCGCCCGCTGGCCCGCCGGTGCCGTCCGGCCGCTCCCGCGTCCGGCGATCTGCCGCAATTGGCAAATCCACTATCAGCCCGACGCCGCCGGCTATGCGCGGTCCGTGCGCCGCGCGCTCGACATCATGGCCGGGGAAGCCTCGGCCCCTGACGGGCTGAGGAAGGTGGTGCTGTCGCGCAGCCTCCTCGCCACCGCCGACCGGGACATCGATCTCACGGCACTGTTCGCCCGGCTGGCGGTGGATCCGGCCAGTACCACCTTCCTGGTGCCGCTGCCGCCACGCGATGGGGCGAGCCGGGTGATGGCGGGTGCGACGCCGGAACTGCTGCTCGCCAAGAACGGCGCGCGCATCTCCTCGCATCCGCTCGCCGGCTCCGCCCGCCGTCGTCCCGGCGACCTCGCGGCCGACGCGGCGGCCGGCGCCGGCTTGCTGCGTTCGCGGAAGGACCGGCGCGAGCATGCCATCGTGGTGGAGTTCATCCTCGACACGCTCGCCCCCTGGTGCCGCCGACTGTTCCGGCCGCAGGGTCTGGCGCTCACCTCGACCGCCAGCATGTGGCATCTCGGCACCGGCATCGAGGGCGAGCTGAAGGACCCGGACGTCTCCGCCGCCGTGCTCGCCGCCGCGCTGCATCCGACCCCGGCGGTGTGCGGCGTGCCGCGCGAGAAGGCGGCCCGCCACATCGCCGCGCTCGAGGAGTATGGCCGCGACTTCTATGCCGGCACGGTCGGCTGGTGCGACGGCCGCGGCGATGGCGCCTGGTACGTCACCATACGCTGCGCCGAGATCGCCGGCAGGCAGGCGCGGCTATTCGCCGGGGCCGGCATCGTGCCGGGCTCCGATCCCCTCGCCGAAGCGGAGGAGACCGGCGCCAAGTTCGCCGCGCTGCTCAACGCCCTCGATATCCCGCTCGACCATGAGGTGCGCCGGTGACCGCCGTCCTCTCCCCGGCGCCGCAGCAGCCGCCCGCCGACGCCCCGCCCGCCGGGACGCCCGCCTTGCCGCGCATCGCCGCCTACACGTTGCCGGAAGCCGCCGAACTGCCGCCGGCAAGGGCAAGCTGGCGGCTCGCGCCCCGGCGAGCGGCGCTGCTGGTGCACGACATGCAGCGCTATTTCCTCCGGCCGTTCGCAGCCGACGCCGCTCCGCTGACACCGCTGGTCGCCAACATCGCCCGGCTCATCGCCGCCGCGCGCGTGGTCGGCATGCCGGTCTTCTACACTGCGCAGGAGGTGCGACAGAACCGCCGCGACCGCGGCCTGCAGGCCGATCTCTGGGGTGCCGGCATGAGCGATCCGGCCGAGCACCGCCCCATCCTCGACGCGCTCGCCCCGGCAGGGGGCGACCTCGTGCTGGTGAAGCACCGCTACAGCGCCTTCCAGCGCTCCAATCTCGAGACGCTGATGCGCGTGCGCGGTCGCGACCAGCTCGTCATCTGCGGGGTCTACGCCCATATCGGCTGCCTGCTTACGGCGGCCGATGCCTTCATGCGCGACATCGAGCCGTTCTTCGTCGCCGATGCGGTCGGCGACTTCTCCCGCGTGAAGCACGACATGGCCGTTTCCTACGTCGCGAACGTCTGCGGCGTGCCACTGACGACGGGCCAGGTGGAAGAGACATGCGGCGCTGCAACGGATCGGCACCGGCCATGAACTACCTCAACATCCAGCGCACAGACTTCGGACAGCCGTGGAAGCCGGCGACGCCGGAAACCCTCCGCCGTCTCGACCCCGGAGAGGTCCGGCTCTGGCTGGTCGAAAGCGGTCCGCACGAGGATCCGGAAGATGTCGCGCTGCTGGATCCCGGCGAGAACAGGCGCGCGGAGGCGTTCCGCACCCGCCCGCTGCGCGCCGCCTACGTCACGGCGCACGCCGCCCTGCGCCGGGTGCTCGCCGCCGAGCTCGGCTTGCCGCCGGCAGACCTTGCCTTCTCGATCGGCCGATGGGGCCGCCCCGGCCTCGACGGCGGCGACCTCGACTTCAACCTGTCGCATAGCGGCAATCTCGCCTTGATCGCCGTCAGCCGCGGCGGTCCGGTCGGCGTCGACATCGAGGCGATGCGGACCGCTCCGCCCTATGAGATCGCGCCGGACATCTTCTCCTGGGGGGAACTCGCCTTGCTCGCCGGGCTGCCGGAGGAAGAACGCCGCCACGCCTTCTATCGGCTATGGACGCGCAAGGAGGCCGTAGCCAAGGGAATCGGTTGCGGCCTCGATATGGACTTCCGCGCTCTCGACGTCCGCACCGCCCCCGTCGCCGAGCCGGGAGATTGCAGCCGGCGCTGGCACATCCCGCCGCTGCCCGCCCTCGCCGGCTTCGCCGCCGCGCTGGCGCTGGCAACGCTTCCGGCGCGGCTCATCACGCTGCGCTATCCGCGTCTCGATGCCAGCCGCCCTCAACGCCGCTTATATTTGGGCGGCACGCCATAAACCTTCTTGAAGGCGACGGAGAAGTTCGACGGATCGGTGTAACCGGCCGCATAGGCCGCCTGGGCGATGGTGATGCCATCCCGCTCCAGCGCGAGGCAGGCGCGCTCCAGCCGCTCCTTGCGGATGAACTCGAACACCGTCATCTGGAAGTGTTCCTTGAAGTGCCGCTGCACGGAAGACACGCTCGCCCCGACCGCGAAGGCGATCTCCTCGATGGTGAGGCTGCGGTCGAGGTGCTTCAGCACGAAATCCCGCACCCGCTCGCTTTGCCGCCGGCTGGCGAGCAGTGGCCGACGACGCTCCTCCTCGTCGCCGGCCAGCGCGAGGCAGGCGAGACACATGATGTCGAGCGCGCGCGAATTCCGGTGGAGCGAGCGCAGCTCGCCTTCCAGCGACGGCGGCGGCGCCATGATCTGCTCCGCGAGCTGGCGGACTTGCCCGCTCGCCGGGAAGCTGAACTGCGACAGATGACGAGCCAGGAACGGACGCAGCACCGAGCTTTGCGCCCCCTGCGTGCGCATCAGCCATTCCATCCAGGGATGCGGCGCGGAGATCATGATCTTGCGCAGCGGGACATTGCTGTCATTGACGAAATGCAGACGCGAGAAGCGTGCGACATTGAGCATGAAAACCAGGGGACGCATGTCCTCGCCCGATCCCGCATCGATCCGGAAATCGCGATCGTCGATGACGAAGTGCTGCGCGCCGCGCAGCAACACCATCACGATGAATTTCGGCCAGATTTCATACACATCGGAGTCGGGAGCGCAATTTGGCTCCCCATCAACGGTCCCTACAAACAAATGCTGAGGTATCGGCTTGTTCACGGCAGCACCTTAGAACGTCTCTCACATGCAGAATGACATATCGCGCCTAAATTGTGATTCCTGTCTGCCAAGATTGGGCCCACGACTCTTCAGCATATACAAATTTTCGTCAAGTTTATCTTGCTCGTAGCGATCGATATTTAGAATTCTTCCGATTGTATTGCACACCCCGGATCTGGAAGCCGTCATGCAAAGAGAGATCAGAGCAGTTACGATCTGCAAGCGCCTCGCGCGGGCTCAGCGGCAACCGGGTCATCAGCTGTGTCGACAGAGTGACAGGAGGCACCACAAGCCAATGCTGGAGCTCCCGGCATCGGCGATGACCCTCGATCTACCCGTCGGTGTAGTGGGACGCGCGCTACGCGGCTCGTAGCTGGAGAGGGTTGCGAAGCAGACGCTCGAAGGGGCCGCATCGGTTCATCTCCGGAATTGGAGCTGCGTCGCTTGGTACTGCGGCAGGTTTCTACACGCCGCGGTACGAGGCAGTAATACGGCGTAGACTTGGGATACTCGCCCTTTCGGAGATTACTGCGATCGTGCGCACATGCGCCACGTACAGAAGTCTCGTTCGAAGAAGGCATGCGCCCACGTGGATCGTGACCCATTGCGACCGACTACGGCCACGGCCAGCACATCACCTTACGATGCAGCTCACCGTATAGGCGCTTCGGACCAACACGCGGAGCTTTGTCTTGCGTCCGCTGCCTCTGGCAAGCACGATTCGAATACGAAGCATGTCATAGACGACTGGCCATCGACCGTGCCGATCACCGCCGAAGAAGTCGATGTGATCGAGGCCTTTCTCGAGGGGAGATCGACGCGCTGCTGAGATGAGGGTGCCCGCCACACCGCCCGAAGGAGGACGTCTCAAGCCATGAACGTCACCTTGCCAATCATCAGCCGGGCCACCCTGTAACTTCGGGTCTCCACCACGCGGCAAGCTGACGTCGACCTCTCCATCCCAGACCAGCGCTTTCAGACCGTCGCTTATTGCCAACGGCAAGGCTGGTCGGTCGTCGGAGTGCATGTGGAGCCGGGCGCCTCGGCGATGGATGACAGCCGGCACGAATTCCAACGGATGATCGAGCGGGCCTGCGACGACGATCGCCCGTTCGACGTTCTCGTGATCCATCGCTTCAGCCGCTTCTTCCGCGATGCCTTTGGGCTGGAGATGTATATCCGCCGTCTCGCCAAGCACGGCGTGCGCCTCGTCTCCATGACCCAGGAGCTCGAGGGCGATCCTGCCCAGGTCATGATGCGGCAGGTCATCGCGCTATTAGACGAGTACCAGTCCCGCGAGAACGCCAAGCATGTGCTGCGGGCCATGAAAGAGAACGCCCGGCAGGGCTTCTACAATGGCTCCCGCCTGCCGCTTGGTTTCACCCTTGCCGTGGGAGTGGATCAGCACGCCGTGCGGATCCACGGATCAAGGACAGTGCTGGAGAGAGCCGTACTGGCTAACCCTGTGATAAGGTATTGAAATGATTGAAGCTTGGCGCGCCGACCAAAGTGAAACTGCGAACACTTATATGATTGAGATTCCGGGTATTTAGCTGCCCCTTAGAACTTGCCAGTATCCCCAATGACCTTGCGCCCGATTTGTCCCCATTCATAACATCGCTGGGTCTTGGGTCGCCGCCCGAGCCTCATTGCCTCTCGAAGCGGTACCGCACCGAGCCGCCCCGCAGCACACGGAACCGATCGCGAGTATTCGGATCAGCCGGGTTCGACAGCGGCAGCACCCGCCATTGGGCGGGATCGAACACGAACGGCACGTAGAGGATACGGTAGCGCCGCTTGCGCTCGAGGCTTGCACTGCCTGCGGCTTCGAGCTCGCGGGCAGTCAATTCGAACTCCCCGCCCGCGTCCGTTGCAGACTTCACCTCATAGAGCCATTCGTTGCGCTCGGTAACGACGCGGAAATCATAACCGAGGCTATCGTCTCCGGCGGCACCAGTGCAGAAAGCCGCGCGGTTAGACGAGACCCAGCAGGCGTCGGACATTTCCTTGGGATGTCGCCTGCGCAAGTATTCCCGAGCGAGCCACTCGCTCGCGATCCCCATCGCTGTCCTCACCGCCTCGGGAGGCTGGGTGCGCCAAGACTGCCCACCACCTCCCCAGCCGCCACCACCGGGCATCGATGGAACATGCTGAGCCTGAGAACGCAACCGTGGGGCGCGGCTACGCATGAACCAGTCATCGCCGTTCTCGATCGCGGCGGCGGCAAGCACCTCGAACCGCCTGACGAAATCTCCATCGCCTGCATCGAGATTCTCTCCCGCGAACGGAATCGTGCGCCGTGCCACTTCGGCTTTCCGCTTCGCCTCGCGCGCGTCGATTGCATCGCGTTGAAGATCGTAAGGAACGAGCCCCAGACGCGCGATATCGGCAGTAAGAGGCATACCGGCGGGCCACGCTCCCGCACGCGCGTACAATTCCGGAAGCCGTGCCGGGTCGAGCTTCTCGAAGTCGAGCAACCCGCCGTCGTCGAACGTGCGGACCAACATTTGCGGGTCGGACGCTTCGATCAACGCCGGCACCGCTGCCTCGCTCTTGCGGCACCAAGCGCGCACCAGCCCCGCGAGCTCCGGATGACGGGCGAACACGAGCTTGCGATTGTCGGCGACGACACGGTCGAGCGGCAGGAGATCGACCTCCGGATTATCCGGACCCAAGAGCTCTGCGGCGGCGTCGGCCGCGCGTGAGGCCACTATCTCACGGGTGAGCGCTTCCAGAGCCCGCAGCCACCCTGGATCGAATGTCACGAATTGGAGGCGCCGCGCGGCAACATAGGGGGCCAGGTCCTCGCCTGCGGCCCATACACCGGCGAAACGGCGACGGACGCGATCAAGCAGCCTCGGCTTCAGTTCACCGAGATACACCTCGAACATGCGCCGGAAGTCGTTCTCGTCGTTGAGCGGCGGATAGCCCAGCGACGCGAGCGTCTCACCATAAGCCGTGAAGTCGAACCCCATCGTCCGGCGAATAAGCCCCTGATTGTCGGTCTCTTCGATTGCGGCAAGCGATCGCTCGGCAATGGTCCCGTTAAACCGCTCGGTAAAACCTTGCGCCCGCTGACTCCGTCGAGCATGATTCCAAGGTCGCGCATGTCACCGACGACTGGCCGTCGAACGTTCCGATCACACCTGACGAGGTCGATGTTGTCGAAGCCTTCCTCAGGCGGGAGATTGACGCGCTGCTGAGGTGACGGCGCTGCCGAAGGGACCTGAGGGAGGCGACTGGGCCATGAACGTAACCTTGCCGATCACCAGCCGGGCAGCCCTCTATCTCCGCGTTTCTACCACGCGGCAGGCCGACGTTGACCTGTCCATCCCGGACCAGCGCCTCCAGACCGCTGCCTATTGCGAGCGGCAGGGCTGGTCCGTTGTGGCGGAGTATGTGGAGCCGGGTGCGTCGGCGATGGACGACAGCCGGCACGAATTCCAGCGGATGATCGAACGGGCATCCGATGACGATCGCCCATTCGACGTTATCGTCGTCCATAGCTTCAGCCGGTTCTTCCGCGATGCCTTTGGGCTGGAGATGTACATCCGCCGCCTCGCGAAGCACGGCGTGCGGCTCGTCTCCATCACCCAGGAGCTCGGGGACGATCCGGCCCAGGTCATGATGCGACAGGTCATCGCCCTGTTTGACGAGTACCAGTCCCGCGAGAACGCCAAGCACGTGCTGAGAGCCATGAAGGAGAATGCCCGGCAGGGCTTCTATAACGGCTCCCGCCTGCCGCTCGGTTTCACCCTTGAAGAGGTCGAGAAGCGCGGCCATCGCACGAAGAAGCGGATCGTCGTCGATCCGGTTGAGGCCGAGCTGGTGCGGCTGATGTTTGCTCTCTACCTGCAGGGGGATGGCACATCGGGTCCCATGGGCATCAAGGAGATTACCAAGCACCTCAATGCGAAGGGCTACCGCACCCGCCTCGGTGCCCGCTACGGTGTCGGCACCATCCATGGCATTCTGACCAATCCCGTTTATGTCGGGGAGTGGAGCTTCAACAAGCGCAGTTCCAAGACGGGGCAGGTGAAGCCGCAGCACGAGGTTATCCCGATCTCCGTGCCGGCCATCCTCGATCGCCGAGCTTTCGACAAGGTGCAGAAGGCTCTCAGGGCGAAGAGCCCGCACAATAGTCCGCCCCGGGTCATCTCAGGTCCGATCCTTCTGACCGGCTTGGCCTATTGCGCCTGTTGCGGCAGCGCCATGACGCTGCGCACCGGCACCTCGAAGAGCGGCAGGGTCTATCGCTATTACAGCTGCTCCACCTCTGGCCGGGTCGGCAAGTCCGCCTGCAAAGGGCGAACGGTGCCGATGGAGAAGCTCGACCATCTGGTCACACGCCACGTCGCTGAACGCGTCCTGATGCCCGAGCGGTTGGCGGCGCTGCTGCAGTCCGTCGCTGACAGGCGAGTGAAAGCCGATGCCGAGGTTCAGGCGCGGATCGATGAACTCTCGCGCGAAAGAACGACGGCGGAAGACAAGCTTCGGCGGCTCTACCAGCTTGTTGCCGATGGCATCGCTGAGCCCGACGAGATGCTCAAGGAGCAGATTGCCAAGCTCAAGGCAGATAGGGACCGTGCACATTCGGCGCTGGAGCGGATCGAGAATCAAGGTACAGCCGCAAGCCGGCTTGATCCGGACAAGCTTGCCCGCTTCGGGCAGCTCATGCGGTCATGGACTCGCCGAGGCAACGGAGTTCGAGCGGCGATGGATCTGATGGTGCCATGCCACCGGCGTCAGTCGACAATGGCTGCCAGAAGAGAGATGCTAATCGGATAGCCATAGCCACCTTGGACGGCGGCAAGAAAGGGCGCTTCGGACAAGCCGACGGCACCGGGAGACAGACGATGTATCGTGGCATCTCTCTCATCTAGCGCTGAATGAATTGGAGCGAAGTCAGGGGTCGGCATCGCCGTCGTTCCCGCGAAGGAGGCAGATATGCCCGAGGTCAAAGCCGCAGATTCCATCGCGCAGCTATCCGCCAGCAATGAGCTGGAACTCCTCGATCGCTGGTGGCGGGCCTGCAATTACCTGTCGGTCGGCATGATCTATCTGGCGGACAACCCACTGCTACGCGAGCCGTTGAAGCCCGATCATGTCAAGCGGCGCCTGCTCGGCCACTGGGGAGCAAGCCCCGCGCTTTCCTTCGTCTGGGCTCATCTCAACCGTGTCATCCGCCGCGATGATCTCGACGTGATCTTCGTGGCAGGCCCCGGCCACGGCGCTCCGGGCGTGCTCGGGCCAGCTTATCTCGAAGGGACCTATTCGGAGGTCTATCCCGACAAGAGCGAGGATCTCGAGGGGCTGCGCCGGTTCTTCAAACAGTTCTCTTTTCCCGGCCACATCGGTTCGCACGTCACACCCGAGACACCGGGCTCGATCCACGAGGGCGGAGAGCTGGGATACAGCCTGTCGCATGCTTACGGTGCGGCACTCGACAATCCCGACCTTATCGTCGCCTGCGTGGTTGGTGATGGCGAAGCCGAAACCGGGCCACTGGCCACCGCCTGGCATTCGAACAAGTTCATCAACCCGGCGCGGGACGGGGCGGTGCTGCCGGTCCTGAACCTGAATGGCTACAAGATCGCCAACCCGACCGTGCTTGCCCGGATCAGCCACGACGAACTCGATGCGCTGTTCCGCGGCTATGGGTACACGCCGTATTTCGTCGAGGGTGACGACCCTGCCGAGATGCACGAGAAGATGGCGGCGACGCTCGATGCCGCGATCAATGCGATTCGAACGATTCAGCGTCAGGCCCGCACGAACGGCGAAACGGAGCGGCCGCGCTGGCCGATGATCGTGCTCAGGTCGCCGAAGGGCTGGACCGGGCCAAAGGAGATCGGCGGTCACAAGGTCGAGGGATCGTGGCGCGCCCATCAGGTGCCGTTCTCGGACGTTCGCGGCGATCCGGCGCGCCTGAAGCTGCTCGAAGACTGGCTGAGGAGCTACAAGCCCGACGATCTCTTCGATACGGCTGGCCGTCTGGCGCCCGAGCTTCGGGCGCTCTCTCCCCTGGGTCCGCGCCGCATGAGCGCCAATCCGAACGCCAATGGCGGCTTGCTGCGCCGGGAGCTGAAGTTGCCGGACTTCCGCGACTACGCGGTCAAGTTCGAGGAGGCCGGCAAAGTCCTGTACGAGAACACCCGGCCTCTGGGCGAATTCCTGCGCGACACAATGCGGGCGAACATGGGAACCTTCCGCGTGTTCGGTCCGGACGAGACCGCTTCGAACCGTCTGCAGGCGGTCTATGAGGCCAGCAAGAAGGTCTGGATGGCCGACATGCTGCCGGAAGACTCGGATGGCGGCGAGCTGGCGCGCGACGGCCGGGTGATGGAAATCCTTTCCGAGCACACGCTGGTCGGCTGGCTGGAGGGCTATTTGCTCACCGGCAGACATGGCTTCTTCCACACCTATGAGGCGTTCGCCCACGTCGTTGACTCGATGTTCAACCAGCACGCCAAGTGGCTCGATGTCAGCAAGAACCATGTGCCGTGGCGGGCATCGGTCGCGTCGCAGAACATCCTGCTAAGCTCGACGGTCTGGCGACAGGATCACAATGGCTTCTCCCATCAGGATCCGGGTTTCATCGACCTCGTTACCAATAAGAGCCCGAGCGTCACGCGCGTCTATCTGCCACCCGACGCCAACACGCTTCTGGTGATTGCCGATCGCTGCCTGCGGTCGACCGACTGCATCAACGTGATCGTCGCCGACAAGCAGAAGCACCTGCAGTTCACCACCATTGACGAGGCGGTCGTGCACTGCGCCAAGGGCGCCGGTATCTGGGCGAAGGCCAGCAATGACGAAGGGTGCGAGCCAGACGTGGTGATCGCCTCATGCGGCGACGTGGCGACCCAGGAGGCGCTGGCGGCGACGGCCATCCTGCGCGAGCGGCTGCCAGAGTTGAAGACGCGCTTTGTCAATGTCGTCGATCTTTTCCGGATGCAGCGCTCGGACATGCATCCGCATGGCTTGGCTCCTCGCGACTTCGACAGCCTGTTCACGCGCGATAAGCCGGTGATATTCAACTTCCACGGCTATCCGTGGCTGATACACAAGCTGGCCTACAAGTTCCACAATCAGTACAATTTCCACGTGCATGGCTATAAGGAGCGCGGCAACATCAACACGCCTCTGGAGCTGGCGATCCTCAACGAGGCTGATCGCTTCACTCTGGTCGTCGATGTCATCGACCGCGTTCCCGGTCTCGCGGCGCGTGCCGCCCATCTGAAGGAGGAGATGCGAGGCGCCATCATCGACAGTCTCGACTATGCCCATACCAACGGCATCGACCGGGACGAGATCACCAACTGGGTTTGGCCCGGCTAAAAAGGTGCGCCGTGAAAAAGCAGGCTGAACGACAGTCATCGCCCGAGGTCACCTGGAGCGGGCTGGAGGCTGACACGCTGCGCCAGGCGGTGCTCGACAACCTGGTCCGCCTGCAGGGGCGATTTCCCGACATTGCGGATCCGCATGACTGGTATATGGCGCTGGCCTATACCGTTCGTGGCCGGATGCTCGAGCGTTGGGCCAGCACGGTACGGACCTACGCCGCCCAAGACGTCAAGGTCGTCTGCTACCTATCTGCCGAGTTTCTGATCGGCCCTCAGCTCGGCAGCAACCTGCTTTCCCTGGGCATCCAGTCGGAAGCGCGCGAAGCGATGGCGGCGCTTGGCCAGGATCTCGACGTGCTGGTGGCGCTGGAAGAAGAGCCGGGGCTCGGCAATGGCGGCCTTGGCCGTCTGGCTGCCTGCTATCTCGACTCGCTGGCGACACTCCAGATTCCGGCAATCGGTTATGGCATTCGATATGAGTTCGGCATTTTCGACCAAGTCATACGAGATGGCGCTCAAATCGAGGTGACGGACAAGTGGCTACAGCATGGCAATCCCTGGGAAATCGCGCACCCCGATGAGAGCGCATATGTCAGCTTTGGCGGCCACACCGAAAACTATACCGACGAAGCAGGCCGTTACCGCGTGCGCTGGGTTCCGGCAAACCAGGTCAAGGGCGTTCCCTATGACACGCCGATCCTCGGCTACGGTGTCGGCACCTGCAACACGCTGCGGCTCTGGAAGAGCGAAGCGGTCGAGTCCTTCGATCTGGGGGACTTCAACAGCGGCGACTATTACGGCGCGGTCCACGACAAGGTGCTGTCGGAAACGCTCTGCAAGGTGCTCTATCCCAACGACGAGCCGGAGATCGGCCAGCGGCTTCGGCTGGCTCAGCAATACTTCTTCGTCTCCTGCTCATTGCAGCATGTCCTGCGCCTGCTCGACCGGCGTGGCGATCCGGTAGACCGGCTGCCGGAGGTCTGCGCGATGCAGATGAACGACACCCATCCGTCCATCGCTGTCGCCGAGATGATGCGATTGCTGGTCGATGAGCGGCAGGTGCCCTGGGATGACGCCTGGGCGATCACCCGTCAGACCCTCGCCTACACCAATCACACGCTCCTGCCCGAGGCCCTCGAGACCTGGGGACTGCCGCTATTCGCCAGTCTCCTGCCTCGACCGCTCGAGATCATCTACGAGATCAACAACCGGTTCCTCGACGAGGTTAGGGCAACACATCCCGGTGACGACCGCCTCGTCGCGCGGGTTTCGCTGATCGACGACGCCGGCGAGAAACGCGTCCGGATGGCAAATCTCGCGGTGGTGGGAAGCCACACGATAAACGGTGTTGCCGCCCTGCATTCAGACCTGTTGCGGAAAACCGTTCTCCGCGATTTCGCGGATCTCTGGCCGGACCGTTTCACCAATGTGACGAACGGCATCACCCCGCGGCGGTTCCTCGCCCTCAGCAGTCCCAGCCTCGCGCAGCTGCTTGACGCGACGATCGGTGAAAGCTGGATCACTGATCTGTCAAAACTCCGGGCACTTGAAGCACTCGCGGATGATGCTTCGTTCCAGGAGCGCTGGCGTGCGGTCAAGCACACCAACAAGCAAGTGCTGGCGCAGCGCTTCCGCGAGCGGACCGGCGTCGTGGTCGACCCATCGGCGCTCTTCGACATCCAGGTCAAGCGCATCCATGAATATAAGCGCCAGCACCTGAACCTGCTGCACGTCATCACGCTCTACGATCGGATACGCCGCAACCCGGAGCGGGAGATTGCGCCTCGCTGCATCGTCTTCGGCGGAAAGGCGGCGCCCGGCTATTTCATGGCAAAGCTCATCATTCGCCTGATCAATGGCGTCGCTGAGGTCGTCAATGCCGACCCGGTTGTTGCCGGGCGGTTGAAAATGATCTTCTTTCCCGACTTCAACGTCAAGAACGCGCAGGCGATCTATCCTGCGGCCGACCTCTCCGAGCAAATCTCGACCGCCGGCAAGGAAGCCTCCGGCACCGGCAATATGAAGTTCATGCTCAATGGCGCACTCACCATCGGCACGCTCGACGGCGCTAATGTCGAGATGATCGAGGAAGTGGGGGCGGACAATTTCTTCCGTTTCGGGTTGACGGTGGATGAAGTCGATCGGCTCTGGCGCGAGGGATACCACCCGGAAGGACTGGTCGAGGCCCATGCCGATCTCTCAGCCGCCCTCGCGCTGATCGCCGACGGTACGTTCTCCCGCGGCGACCGCGATGTGTTCAGGCCGATCGTCGATAATCTGCGCTTCTCCGACCCATTCCTGGTGGTTGCCGACTATCCCGACTATCTCGCCTGCCAAGATCGCGTCGACGTCGCCTGGCGCGATCAGCGGCGCTGGACGCGCATGTCGATCCTGAACAGTGCCTGCGCCGGCAAGTTCTCCTCCGACAGGGCGATCATGGAGTACGCCGAGCGCATCTGGAAGGCGCCGCCGGTTCACATTCCCCGCCAGTGACTGCCGCCTCGTGCTGTGGCTTTCCACGCCTCGCCGGCCGTGTCGGCGAGAACGGTACCAAAACGCCTTTCGACGATCAGGATTGCGGCATCAGAAAGAAGGCAAAGCCAAGGATCAGATAGACGGCCAGCAACTGAACTCCCTTCAGCCAGTCCGACCGGCCATCCCCGGCGACCTGCCCGGTTATCAGAACCGCCAGCAGCACCAGGAGGACCAGGCCAGTCGTAAAAAGCAGATCCATCGGCGCCGGCCCGATGACGAGACTCGCCAACACCAACAGCGGCGCGACGAACAGGGCGACCTGTACGCTGGAGCCGATAGCGATCGACAGTGACAGATCCATGCGGTTCTTCCGTGCGGCGGTGATCGCCGACGCGTGCTCGGCAGCGTTTCCGAGGATGGCGACGACAAAGACGCCGACGAAGATGTCGCTCAGGCCCAACTCGTGAGCCGTCGGCTCGATGGCGCCGACCAGGATCTCGCTGAGCCAGGCAACGGCCACCGTCGCTCCTGCAAGCACTGAGATCGCTCGTCCGACTGGCCAGGGCTCGATATGCTCGCCATCGTCTGGCGTTGAAGATCCTGCGAAAAGTGCTGAATGGGTCCGCAGCGAAAACAGGAGGAACGAGGCGTATACCGCGAGCAGGATCACGGAAATGGAAACGCTGAGGATTCCTTGGTAATCCGCAGCAACATCGTCTGTAACCGCATTGTAGGCAGCGGGGGTTATGAGCGCGATCGCGGCAAGCGTCAGCATGGTCGCCTGCGATCGTACCCCGACCACATTGAAGTGCTGCTCCTTGTACCGCAAACCGCCGGCCAGCATGGCGGCGCCCAACACCAGCAGGATGTTGCCTACAATCGATCCAGCGATCGAGGCCTTCACAACGTCATGCAGTCCAGCGCGCAACGCTGCGAGCGCGATGATCAGTTCGGCGGCGTTGCCGAAGGTCGCGTTCAGCAATCCACCGACGCCTTCTCCCGCCCGATCGGCCAATTGCTCGGTAGCCCGTCCCATCCATCCCGCGAGCGGCAGTATCGCAACCGCAGCCGTAGCGAAAACGAGCAGATGGTTTGTCGGAACGAGATACTCAAGCGCTATCGCGATCGGAACCAGCACGAGCAACCAGTTCAACATCGTCGCTCCCTCCGCAGGCCAGCCGCGAACTGAGGCTTGATCACGCCATTCTACAAAATGAGCGGGGTTTTGTTGAGTGCCGCCACCCACATTCCAGGTCGCGGAAAGCGGCACGTGACTCTATGGATCCGAAACTACAAACCGAGGCCCTGCTCGACCCGGAATAAGGCGTCGAAAGCCCCGGCTCAGCCAAGCACAACTTTCACCCACATAGCCCGTCGCCGACCTCTAATCGCGAGGCCAGAGTGTACTTCTTGATGCGGCACGTCACCGCTACGGCGCTGTAAAATGCTCGACTATTCCCCTGACGCCTTGAACTCCTTCCACAACGACCCGCGCCGCTCTTCGGCGCTCCGCCGTGTCAATGTTGCCCCAAAGATGCACGGTCCCATCGAGAACCGTCACCGTCAGATTCAAATCGTCCAGGCCGGTATTTTCTCTCAACCGATGAACGATACTGCGTTGAATGGCCTCGTCACCTGTAGCGGTCTGGTCGGCCTTCGTCATCAATATTACATGAAGCAAGTCGATGCGGCTTACGATCCCGATGACTTTGTCTTCTCGTGTCACAGGGATTCGCTTGATGCTTCTCTCATGCATGAGCCTCGCAACGTCCATCAGCGACGTATCTTCACTAACGGTGATGACATCACCCGTCATCACGTCACCGACGCGCCAAGAAGTGCGCTTGAGATAAGCGCCAGCTATCTCATCGGCGGAATTCTCCGTTTCTTCAGATACCGCCAGAGAGTTGGAGACAAGTTCCGTTCGCCGAATCAGATCTCCCTCGGTAATTATTCCAACGATCCGACCATCATCATCGACAACTGGAAGTCCACTAACGCTATGATCTAACATGAGCTTGGTCGCCTTCTTCACGCCATGCTCAGGTGAAACGCTAATAATCGTGGTGGTCATTACATCTTTGACGCGCATGAACGCCGTTCCTTGGCATGAACTCCGACGTCTCGGAAGTGCCACCAGATTATGCCGCAGGTGTCGGCGCCGCAACGATTTCTCGCCTCGAGACTGAGAGGCGTGAATTCAAGAAAGTGCGCAGGTGTTGATTTCCATTGAGGGATGAGTGGCTAGATAAGGATTTTTCCATCGAGAAGCGGCCCATGTTCTCACCACATCTCACGCGTTGAACGCGGGAGACAACGGAGTGATCAACATAGAGTCATTGATCGTCATTAGGCGCTGGTATTATTCGGCCCCAGAAATATCTCGTCGCGCCGACCTCTCACGTCACCGCCTCAGCCTCCTCTGGTTAGAGGGTGACATGATGCCGCATGTCGCGCGAGATTTAAATGCAGCGACAATTTCGTGTCTTCATCAAGCTCAGGAGGCTGCCAAATGAGGCCGAAACGACTAGCTGGTATTCTTTCGGCGATTGTACTTGCAAACGGTGATACGGACCGGATGCTGGAGATCATCGGGATCTTCGTCGGCTAGGACAAGGATCCATACATACTTGAGGCCATCAGGCTTACGAAAATTCTCATCACAGACGAAGAGCCGGGCATCATTGCGGATGGTGAGACACAGCCTGGGGAGCACCGCGTCTCAAATGGCAACTTAAGCTTGCTGAGCTGTTTCCTGAGGGCGGTTTCCGCGAGGCTGGCCGCTTTTGGGGAGTGGCGTGATGGCACGGAAGGCGCGCGGGCTCGATGGAAGCTGTTGCGGAGCCACGTCGGTCGACTGCCTTCGCCGAGTGTCTGGTTGGGGGCAAGTGGCTGTTGCGAGAGATTCAGTTCCAGCCAGCGCTCGCCTGCTGGAGGGGTGAGATATTCTACCGCCAGCGTCAGGCGGGTATTGTTGTGGAGCCCGAGCGGAAGCGGTGGAGTTTTGAGGCGCGCCACTCTTCGGAGGGCCACTCGTCTTCGGTCGCAGCCACAATCGTGCCGTGTTGCGCGGTGGCGTCAGCTCCGAACGCCGGACCGACTATGCAGTAGACTGAAGTCAGGGGCACTCAATCGGAGCGGGTTGTTGCCGTGTCCGTAATGCAGGCTCGGGGCATTGTGGCTGGTAGCCTGTCAGATACAAAAGATATCGGCTCTGGGAAATGTCCAGAGCTTTGAGATCTCCTCACATTTTGTTCGAACAGGGTCATTACGGTTTGATGGATGACACATTTTTGCTGGTCGCCATCCATTTATCATAGTCGACTTCCTTGCAGCGCGGCTCAACGATGATAGCGGACGCGCAGGGGAAGCAGTGAACATGGACCGTGAAATGTTGAGGGCTATGGCTTTGATTGCATTCCTGTCGGGAAATCAAGCCGTCGCCCTTCTCAGATCGAAAGATGTTATCACCCGACAGGACGCCATCGACCTTTATGACCGCGTCCTGTTGGCGATCGACGCATTGCAGGAACAAAGTGAGGCATCTAATGGCGTTCTTGATCGGGCTAGAACGCTGGTGGAAGCGATGATCGACCAATGTTAATCGCAGGGGAAGCTAGGGAAGCTCATCCCTTACAGTAACGGTTTCTGGCACCCGGCCGAATGAAGCGATGATCACCGGCTTGCCCAAACCCTTCTCGTCGGAACCCGTATCGCGCGAGAAGGCGATGGCTCCCAGCCTGATAATGCTCAGCCGCTTAGCAATCCGTGCCGCGTCCTCTGAGGTGCGGGCCTCGATTGGAATGCCAACGCTGATCACGCCACGCCTACCGGTCTCGTAGGCCTGGACGACGTAGAAGGTTTTCTTGTTCATTGCCTGTTCCCCAGCCTAACCGAAGAAACTCGAGCTAAAATGCTTCGAGATTGTGGGCCGGCGAAACATGAAACGGGGCGCCTCCAAATCGGTCGAGTGATTGGCAATTCGGATATGACGATTGGGGCGAGTCCCGCTCGGTGATGGAATCGGTGCCTCCAATAGGAGGTCAGGTCAGCTCCCACTCAGTCGTCGCGCTGAAGTCTGGCATCTAACGCAGTATTCGGCGGCCACCTCAAAAGGTACATGCTGGCCTACCCCGAAGAGAGCGGGGTGGTTGAGGAGAACCGCGCTATGGACGTGCGTTCAAAGATCGGCACTGGGGGACTGATCATGGCCGAGGACGGATTCGATCCCGGAGTAATGCTGGAAAAGCATGCTCATCACGAGACAACGGTCGGGGTATCTCCTCCGCCGGAAACATTGGCTAGCTGGAAAACGAGCTATCACTACTCATCACTGCCTGCCGCCATTACGGCGATATGTGCCGCAACGTTGCCGGCACTGTACGACGTCGTCGTGCACGATCAATCCGACATCCATATAGATCAGGATCAGTTGCGAGCGTTGATTGCGTATGTTCTCGCTCGGCAGCAAACTCCAATCTAGCCGGTGTGGATCGGCCTGCTTGGCCTTCCGTCTGAAGAAGGGGCCCCCTCAAGGAGGAGTTCGGGCCTTTTGGGGATGGCGCAATGGTGCAGAAGAAGTGCAAGCCTGAACAGGCCGTCGCCCAACGCGCCGGCTAGACGTTCCGGCTTCGCGGGGGCGTCCCATTGCCGTTCCGACGGCGGCCGGTGTTCATCGCCAGGTTGATAGGGGCTGGCGTGTTGCGGCCGGGATCAGTGGCGTTGTCGAGAGCCAGCGCTGGCACTGCGATAACAGCAGCCCTGCTTCTCGCCCGGCTCGAGGTTTCTCGCCCTAGCGGGCACTGAGCCGCTCCGGCTGGCAGCATCCTCTGGCCTCAGGGTTGACAATGCGGTGGTCCGCCAAGCGGATCGCTCAATAATGGCAGGCCAGCTTTACGCCGCCGCCGTCAGCCGAGTCGGATGGCCGGGCGCCTTCGGCTCCGGGCTATCGTCAGCGTGGCCCCGTCGAGCGCTTGATCAGCCGTATCAATCTTTCGCGCATCGTTAGCTTTCGCTACGACCGGCACCCCGACAACTTCCTCGCAATACTCGGGCTTGCTGCTATCCGCATCAGGATCAATGCAAAGCGACGTCCTGCCTCTGGTGAGCCAGATCGGTGCCGACACTGGCCGATACCGTCTCTCGGGGAGGAGGTGGCGGCGGGGAGTGCATCCGAACGTGACTCTGCGTACGCCTTTTGGACAGTCTCATTAACGGTTCAAAATTCGTAGTATTCCCTTGGGTTGTGTGCGTCGCAAAATACGCCTCAACAGTCGTGCTCCCAAACTGATACATTCTCCTTGTCCGCAAGGATATGAAGTGCATTTCTGGTCATCGAAGGGGACGCACGTGTAAATAGGGAGGGCTATTTGATGAACTTCGAGTGTTCAAGCGTATATTCTTCCGCATCTTCACAAAAAAATCGTCATTCGACATCCCGTGCTGAATTGTATGGCGATGTCGATTTGGTTTCGAGCAAGGATGTTGTTCGACCAGAGCGGGGCAGGGCAGAGATTGTTTTGATCGAGCCTCGCACGCTCCATGCTCAGTGTATGCTGCAGTCGCTTCGTGCGGCCGAGTTCTCTGTTGAGATGGAACGTTACGTAAGTCTGTCTGAGTGGATGCAGGCAGAGGACAGCGGCGATACGGTGCTGGTGCTGTTGTCTATGACCTCCGTGTCCAGCGGAGAGGGGGGCGCGACGAGCCTGGAGCGTGACATCGCACAGCTCAAGGCACGCAGGCCTTCCGTCAAGTTCGCGGTCCTCTCGGATCATGAAGCACCCAGCCTCGTCCTGAAGGCCATGCAGGGGGGCGCGCAGGGGTATCTTCCGACGAGTCTGTCGATCGAAGTGCTCGCTCAAGTTCTCCAATTGTTGAAAGCAGGTGGCACTTATGTGCCGACCTCCAGCCTTATGGGTATGGTGGCTGCTCCAAAAGGAGATTTCGGTCAGCCTGCCGATGGAGGCTCCATATTCGGATCGCACCGCCAGATGCTGGTCGCGCGGGCCCTAAGCAAAGGCGCGCCGAACAAGGTTATCGCCTACCAGCTAAGCATGTGCGAAAGCACGGTTAAGGTTCATGTGCGAAATATCATGAAAAAGCTCAAGGCGAAGAACCGAACTGAAGTTGCCCTGCTCATTTCCCAAATGATTCCTGACGGGAATGGCGAGTAAGATTGTTCGGAATATTTCAGGGACATTTCCGGGATATAAGAGTGTCTTGCATCGACCCGGATGCGGATGGCGGCGGAGTGACGCGCCGCGGGCGAGTTTTTGGGTGCTGGTCGTGATTGATCTGGTCCCGGAAAATCGGATCGTTTGAAGCGGGAGTTTTCCGCGCCAGAATCCCTGAACTGGGAGGAGCGGAAGACGAGGAAGGCCGCGATGTTTTCGGATACGCGGAAGGCGTTCATCCTGCGGCAGGGCGGCGGACAGCTGCCGGCGTCTGGGATCTGCCAGGCAACCTACTTCGACTGGAAAAGAAATATGAGTCTTCGTCCCGCTCGACATGCGAGGGCGGAAGCAGCTCGAGGATGACAATACGAAGCTGAGGAAGCTCGTCACAGGTCCGTCCCTCGACCGTGAGTTGCTACAGGATGTGGCTTGCCGAAAGGTCGGGGGCCTGGTCGCAAAGAGGCCTGGTTGCAAGCGCGGGCTGGCCGGCATGATGTGTCGCAAGTGGCAGGTGTCGATACGGCGAGCCTGCACGGCTCTGGAGCTCCGGCACGTTGCCACGCGCTGACGGGCCGCAGAATCCCTCAGAGTCTTCTTGAGCCTCACCATAGCAAATCTATGACGATGGACGCCTGCCCGCAGGCTCTAGGTTTCCCCCGTGCGTGAACCGCGGGCGCTCGTATTGCGCGTGCGGATCTCGTGGTGAATGGTCCGACAGACTTTTCTCATGATCTCGAAGAGCAGGTCGACCTCAGCCTCAAGGGCATGTCCGGTCCAGCGGATAGCTGCGATCCAGGCGATTACCGAGCCTATGCCGACCATAATGCCCTCGGCGATGGAGAAGGCGAAGTCAAATCCATTCAGTGCAACCGCCAGGAGCGGTACCAGCGCGGTCATGGCTGCCGTTGCTGCGCTCTTGCGTAACGCGCGGGCCAGTTCGCTGAGGCTGAACGGCGCATACAGGCGGATGAGATACAGCGAAAAGCACGACTGGATACTGACGGTCAGAACGACGCCGAGTGCCAGGGCGGTCAGTCCCCATCGGGAGACGAGCAATGCAATGATGATACTGGACAGGAGGCCGACCAGCGAGCCGATCATCGCGTGGCGGATTCCTCCGGCCGCAGCCAGTAGTGGATAGGAGAGTACCGTCGGAAAACACAGGAGCAGGCCGAGCGAGATGATCTGGATCAGCGGGACAATGCTCACCCATTGCGCGCCGAGCAATATCAGCACGGCGGGATGGGCGAGGCAGGTCAATAGAAGCAGGGATGGCCACTGGATCGCCGTGATGTAGGCCGTCGCCTTGAGATAGGCACTCGCCAGATTGCGACCGGCCCGCGCTTCAGCCGCAAGGGCGGGCAGTGCGACCGGCATGAGGCCGTTCAAGAGGCACTTGTCGGGCAACTGGCAGACCATGACCGCGCGGCTGAACAATCCGACCGCATTAAAGTCGATGAGGCGACCGATGATCAGTGACGGCACGAAGTCCTGAAGCTTCCAGAACACGCCGGCCGCGCTCGAATATCCGCCGAAGGACAATATCTCCCGCCACTCCGCGAGGCTGGGACGGAAAATCCGCATATCGCCATGCACCAGAACGGCCAGTACTGCCGTTACGCTGGCGCCGGCCCATATGCCCCAGGCGAAGCTCATATAGCTGGCGCCCATCACCGCGAGCGAAACCGTTACGAGGGCGATTGTCACCGCACTGGCAACGTTGATGATTGCGACTAGCTGGAACTGCATGTCACGGCGCAGGAGCGCCAGCGGTGGTGCTGCAAAGGGTCCCATTAGTAGCCCGAGCGCCGTAATGTGAAGGTAGAACTCCAAGCCCGCCTTTCCATAGAACTGGGCAATCGGGCCTGCAGCTACCCACAAGGTCGCCGCCACGGCCAGTGTCAATGTCAGCATGACCGTGAACGCTGTGCGCGCGGTAAGGCGCGTGGCCGACCGGGCCTGGATAAGATATCCGCTGGTACCAAAGTCCCTCAGGCATTCGGCAAACCCGATCGCTGCCGCTCCGATGACCGAATAGCCAAATTCCTCGGGCGTCAGAAGGCGGGCAAGCGTCGCAACCATGACGAAGTTCAGCGCGATGGAGATGTAGCGTTCGGTCACGGAGAAGAGCAGCGCCCGTCGAAGTCCGACCATGAAATCCTCACTTGCCGCGCCGGAGAAAACGTAGAGCCATATGCGCCGCGGATCGGCGGCGGAAGCCGTGGAGAAAACCTAGCACTGACGGCCTTTGTGCCGCCTCGCATCGACAGTAGCCGGAGCGTTCCAAGAGATGAGCGGCTACGCCTTTGGGTGGTTTGCGGTGCCCAAGTGCCTTAGGTGGCGTCGCCCATTCGACGAGGGGCCTGTCGCAAGCGCCGGTTCGCCCAGGCCATGATCGGCATCTCGAACCAGTGATAGGAGATGCTGGCAAACGTCACTGTGATGCACCAGACGACGACGAACAGCAGCAATCTTGATGGTATGGCCAGCGTCGGATCGGCAGGGATCACAGTGGTGAACAGTACCCAGAGGACGAGCGCATGATAAAGGTAGCCGCCATAAGAGACGCGTCCCACAAACACCAAGGCTGGCCATGCAAGTGGGCGCAAAAATTTCGGCCTGATCAGCGTCCACATGATGGCACTGATCCAGATGAGATCGAGGACCGTGTAGAGTACGGTCTCTCGGCCATTCCCCCAGAGGACGCCCGAGACGATATTGCGCATGATATCGATGCCCCTGGCGCCATTGGAAATGTTGATGCCAACGTAAGCGGCGACATATGTCAGCATCGCCACGGCGGCGATCACGGAAAAATACCGCACCATTTTTGGATGCGTCCGGAGCCATGACTCACGGCAGGCAACTAGCGCGCCCATGAGAAAGGCGTCGAACTGGGTGAAGGAACTCGCATAGACTCCGAACGCCACGAAACCCGGGTCGGGAGACATCCGATAGAGAATTCCCGACATCAGGTGGCGGATCAGCGGGCCGGCGGCAATCAGTATAGTGGCCACGGAAAGAAATTGACGACGCGGAAGGAGCAGGAACAATGCTGGAAATACCAGATAGAACTGCTCCTCGACACTGAGCGTCCATAGCGGTCCGAAGGGACCGTCGGGTGCCGGCCGGAATTGGAATATCGCCTGCCAGTTGAAGGTGAATGTCAAGAGAAACGGGATGTTCTGGATGCTTTCCGTCTGTCTGGAGAGGAGAAGTAGGCTCGATGCAAGTCCGAGATACAGGAGATAGACCGGAATGATACGAAAGAATCGTCTATAGACGAATGCTAGGTATCGGCTTCCTCCAGATATGGGCGCGCGCGCCCGATCATCTTGAACCAGTCTTCGCGTGATTACGAAGCCGGAGATGCAGTAAAACAGCCATACGCCGGTCCAGCCGAAGGGGGCGATGCCACAGTGCTGTGCAATCACCATCGTCATGGCGATTGCCCTCAGGCCGTCGATCTCACCCAGCCGTTGCTCGCTGGAGGGGTTCTGCGCCCGGGCAGAAATCATGTCGGTTGTCCTTGGGGGATGAAACCGCTGAGAGTGGGCTCGGTGGACGGTAAGCCTATCGAGGGGCGTCGGCAGCGTTGCAGGTAGCGGCGACAGCCACACAGCGTCGCCAAAGAGATGAAGAACAGGACGCCCGGATCGGCGGCTCCACCGCCTATGGTTGCGGCAAGCAGCAGGGTCAGGGCGGCGGCGCGCACGCCGTCATGAAGGGCAATGACCTGGCGGCGCTCGGAGCCGAGCGGAGGATCTCCCCACTCTCTGCGACGTGGCGGCCATGCGATTGTCGCCATCAAAAAGCCGAGCAGCACCGAGCCGATCAGCCCGAGTTGCGACAATACGGCAATGGCCCAGCTAGAGGCGCGCGAACTGCCCAGTCCGATGCCGAACATCGACGTCGTGAAGAAGGAATCCAGGCTGCGCTGATTCCAGTAGGCGCGTTCAATGCCCGATGCTGAGCTCGATTTCTCGAGGATGGTGGCGCGCAGCAACGTCTCCACTTTCGCGAAGGCGTCGTCGTTAATCAGCACGATGGCGAGGATGACCGTGACGGCAATCAACACCGCCCCGAGCCAGGTTGCATCCGTGTGCAGCAGGCGCCCGCGCAGCAGCGAACGCATGGCCGCCAGAAACGCGACCAGTACAAGCACCGTAAGGCCCGCGTAAGCGGTGCTGGAGGTCGACAGTAGAGTAAGCGATAGCAGCACGATGGCCAGGATGAGTGCGTTGCCGGATCGCGTAGCTCTCCAATAGGTGAAGGAGAAGGCCAGTCCCGCCAGTGCGGCGGCTCCGAACGCCGAGGCCTCGGGATGAAGGCCGGTAATTCTCCAGAAGCCGGCATGTTCGGTTTCCGTAAGCAGGGCGTAGCCCGCCGTGCGGAGTGGAAGCAGAAGATCTCCTCCGCCTGCCAGCTTGCCTGCGAGATCGAGGGCGCCCGTTGCGGCGTTGAGCCATGTCCAGAAAAAGAAGCCCTTCCCGATGGCTCGAAGAAGCAGGTACTCGTCGCTCGTCCTCTCCGGGGACTGCGGAAGGGTTTTTACCCGCGGCGCGCTGGATCGCGCCTGCAGCAGGAGGGTGAGTCCAAAGAATACAAAGCCGCCCAGAACGAAATATCCACTCTGCGCGATGTTGCCCGACACGGGCGCGAGCGGCACTTCCGAGACGAGCCCATCCACAGGAACGAATGCTCCCGTCATACCGGCGAAAAGCCGTGGCAGAATGACGGCCGATCCTGAGGCGTAGACGAGCAGGGCGAGCACGATCCAGGCCGTCGGGCATTCATGAAATATGCGTGCGAACTCGTCCGGGAAGCGGCGCCTCACCAAGATGGTAATGATAAGTACCATTTCGAGGGCGACATAGATCAAGGGTGTACCCAGGCCGCCAAGGGACGCGATCGAGGTGCTTCCGAATGCAACAGAGGCAATCAGTGCGACGATCAGCGATCCAGGGCGAGTTCGCCCAACGACCAATAATAGGACACAAATTGCTGATCCTATAATGAATATCTGCACAATTTGTGAATCCTTGATGGTTTTATATATAGTTTTGAGGTATAAATTTATGATTTCGCGCCATTTTAAATGCGGATATGCGATATGTTGAAATTCTCACTGCTATTTTATATATTTATATTCGGTGTAATTTCTGGATTTTTAATAAGGGTGTACTTATTGATTCCGTTTAGTTTGTTTATATTAATTTCTGGATTTGTATTTTGGGTGTCGAGCGGTTTTGGTGTGTTGGGAGCGATGTGGTCCAGCCTGGTGTTGGTCGCTGTCTATCAGCTGTCCTATTTTTCGGGAGTAGTTGCTGACTCATTGCTTCGGCGCGAATAGGTGTTTCACGGCGGCGGTGCCTGATTCAGGATGTTTGATGCGACTTCAGCATTGCTGGAACAGTGCGGGCGATGATTTTCAGATCCTTCCACATCGACCAGTCGTTTACGTAGGCGGCGTCCAGGGCCACGCGCTCCGCATAGGTCAGGCTGCTGCGTCCGCTAACCTGCCAGAGACCGGTCAGGCCAGGTCGGGATTGGAGGTACTTTTCAGCCTCTGTGCCGTAGAGTTCGAGCTCTTCCAAAACGATAGGGCGGGGGCCGACGCAACTCATGTCGCCCTTAAGGACGTTGAGTAATTGGGGGAGTTCATCGAGGCTCGACATGCGCAGAGCTCGGCCGAGCCACGTAATGCGCGGGTCGTGTCTGAGCTTGCGGGATTGCTTCCATTCTTCTGCCGCGTCCGGGTTCTCTGCAAGGTAACGTGCCAGCGCGGCTTCGCTGCCGACGATCATGCTTCGAAATTTCAGGCATTCGAAGGGGGTGCCGCCGAGGCCGACACGGGCGTGTCTGAAGATGACCGGGCCCCCCATCGTGATCCGTACCAGGACGGCTACCGCGAGCATCGGTACGGCAAGCGCCGCTATGCCGAGGGAGGCGAGGGCGATGTCGGCGGCCCGTTTGGGCCATCCTCCCGTGCATGTGTCGTCGTTTTGCCGAGTTGCTGGATGGCTGGGTGTGACCTCTGCGGCAGGCAGATCGTGCTTTATGAGCGCAAGCGTATCGAGGTTGATCTGTACATTCATGATCTTTATTTCCTCAACATCATTTGCTTTATAGTTCATAATATTTTCGTTATATGAGTAAATTTAAATACTACATAATTATTCATGTTTTTATTAATGTATTTTTTAGTTGTATTTAAGTTTTATATTTTCTGACTAAAATTACTCCTGAAGTGAAGTGTTCGTAAATGAGCTATTAAGACGTAGAGGGAGGTGTGGAGGCGGATCGATTTTATCCTTTTGGAGTTGCACAGTGGGACGGGTGCCTACCTGTGAGCGTCGGCGATGAATTCCTGCACCGCTAGGAATGCTGGCTTGGGCTCCGCCGGCTGCCAGCCGCCGTCCGGCCTTGGGGTAAGCGTGTACAGTCCCATGAACGCTTCGTAGCTGGGGGCCCAGTAGGGTTCGTCGAACAGTTCGTAAATGTGGGCCGCTTCGACCTTGTAGGGGCCGCTCAGTTCTTCCAGTCGCTTCATCCACTTGATGAGGCCCTGCGCCTGTTCGGCTGCTCCACCCTGACTGCCATAGGGGTGGTTGAATTCGGTGACCCAGATCGGCTTGCCGAATGTCGCGAGATGTTTGAACCCCGGCTCGGGATCCTCTCCATACATGTGCCAGACCGAGATATCCCAGGCGATGCCGTCCTGATGCAGCCGGTCAAATATGCCGAGGTGGCCCCAGCCCGCGGTCCCGATCGCGCGGCGGGCTGACGGGTTTGACGCCTTGACTCCATCGGATAGGCCACGGAGAACCGCGGCCACTTTCACGTAGCGGGGCCCGAAATAGTCAAGGGGGCCGACCCCCCCGGCAATTCCCCACTCGCAGGGATATTTGGTACCGTCGTCACGCATCTCGCACGGTCGGATCAGCGCGTAGTTTTCCATCTCATTGCCTAGCTCCCACACAGGCACCGTGCCGTCGAAGCGCATGGCGAATGCCGAGGCCAGTTCATAGGCTGCCTTGTACAGCTCCTCCACATCCTGTTCGTCGAGCCTGGCGGGCAGTATGAGCGCCGGAAGTATCGTGATCCGGCGCTTTCTGCCCGCTTCGATGAGGGCGCTGAGGCGATCCATCTGTTCGGTCGAATAGATGTCGACGCGGTACGAGCGCATGCCGAGTTTTTCGACCAAATCGAGTTGCTCGTCGATGGTGACGCCGGAATAGGAGACGACGGGGTGTCCGTTGACCCCCCAATCTATCTCCGCCCAGCAGGGGGAGCATAGGCTGATGGATGCAAGAAGGGTTAGTAGTATCCGATAAGCGGCGCCAGCCCCGGACATGCGTGGTCTCCATATCGTTTCGATCATGGAGATACGGTATGCGTAAACTCAATTTTGGAAGACTGTACTTGTGCGCTTCGCTCAGGCGAGCGTGCCAGGATCATCTTATGCGCATTGCGTCAAGATCACCATTGGGGCAGTCGGCATGAGCGATGTCGACCATTTGTCGCGCGTTGCCGACGGATGCGTCGCGAGGCCTGACCGACGGCGATGTGGATCCTGCCGTCGGGCGCACAGATGTCGGCGGAGAGAGTTGCCCATCGCCATCTTGGATGGATGCCCTTTGGGCCCGTCACGCGCCGTCTCTTGCTGCCCGCAAGCTGGCGCAGAGCGAGATGGACATTCTTGCCGGGGTAGGGGTGCGCGCCCGTGGCCAATGGTTGGGCGGGGATACTTGCGGCGTCTTCAGGCGGAATGTCGAGCCGATCAATGTGCGAGGGCTGAGTGTCTCGCAAGTTTGTAAGGTCGAGATGATCGGGGCCCGCCTTCTGACATGCGCTGAGGGTCATTCGGCATTGGCCACCGGCCATTCGAGGCTGGAATAAGCCAGCCAGGCATCGGAGATCATGAGTTCCAGTGAGGAACGCTTTGGTGTCCATCCAAGTTCGACCGCCGCGCGGGCGCTTCCCAACACCAGTTTGGCAGCGTCTCCGCGCCTGCGCGGCCCGATCTCGACGGGGATTGGGCGATTGGTAAGGCGCCTCGCCCGCTCGATGACTTCGCGTACTGAAAAGCCCTTGCCGCTCCCCAGGCAGAAAATGCGGTTGCCTTTTCCGGCCTCCAGCCATTTCAGGCCCAATATATGGGCGTCGACCAGGTCGCTTACATGGACGAAATCCCGGATGCAGGTGCCGTCGGGAGTCGGGTAGTCTTCGCCGAATACTGTCAGCGCGGAGCGCTCGCCTGAGGCGACTTCCAGAATGATCGGGATCAGATGCGTCTCGGGATCGTGAAACTCCCCGCATTCGGCATCCGGGTCGGCGCCCGCGACATTGAAGTAACGAAAGATAACAGATCGTAGGCCGTAAGCATTTCCGAAATCACGAAGCATGTCCTCAATGGCACGCTTTGAGGAACCATAAGCATTTATCGGAGTTTGTGGGGAGTCTTCCGCCAGAAGTACGCCGTCTTGATCGCCATAGGTGGCGCATGTGGAAGAAAATATGAAATCGAAACATTTTGCGTGAATGGCGGCTTCGATAAGCGTCAATGAAGAAGTAATATTATCTCTCCAATATTTTCCGGGATTTTTGACGGCCTCGCCGACCTGGCTAAGCGCGGCAAAGTGCATGACGGCCTTCGGCTCCCAACGGGCGAATACCTCGTCCAGTCTCGCTCGATCACGCAGGTCTCCCCTTTCAAGTGGGCCGTACTTGACGGATTTCGCCCAGCCTGTGGAGAGATTGTCATAAGTTATTGGGTTGTATCCCGCCAATTTTAATGCCTTGCAGCAATGAGACCCGATGTATCCGGCACCGCCAGTTACAAGTATATTTTTCATCATATTTATTCCGATTAATTTATATGAATTATTCTATTTATCTAAATTTCAATATCGTCGCGCCATGATTTTATGCGTGGCGTAAAAATACGATATTTGATTATCAATTTTTATATAAATTATTCAATTCTGGAAATTATTGCGCGGTGGATTTTTGATATGTGCTTTGACTGTTGTGGTGTGTGTTCGATGTTAAGACTCATATATGTTCAGGCGAGCAATATACATTTGAGGGTTACCTATCTTTCCGGATGTCGTGACCAGTGAGGGGGGCCGGCCTGACGGCGCCGGAGTGCGATAGATAATCATTTCGTAGCAGGATCCCGCCTCAAAAGAGGTAGCGATATCGTCGTTTGCGACGGTGTCACTTCGCAGCGTACCGGGAAGACTTGACGTCTGTCCGCCGCCTTCAAGCATCCGGGCGGGTTTAATCTGGCCATTCGGAATATTTCATTGCCGTCATAGGTTTCCAATGTCCGTTTTCAATCGCGAATTCACGGTTCATGGTGTCTTTGGGCGACAGGCTTCCGCGTCGCCTTCCGCCGTCGCGATAAGCGAGGCAGGCACTACCTACAGTTATGAGGATCTCGAAAGCCGATCGAACCGGCTGGCGCGCTATCTGGAAACTCGCCATGTCCAAGTCGGTGATCGTGTCGCGCTTCTGACGGAGCGTTCCGCCGACACGATTGTGGCCATGCTTGCCATATTGAAGGCAGGCGCCGCATTTGTTCCGCTCGATCCGGCGTATCCCGTATCGCGCCTCGCCGGAATGCTTCGCGACGCGGCACCGGTTCTGGTCATCGGGCGCGCGTCGCTGGCGCATGACATAGCGGACGCGGCTGGCGATGGTTTTATCGATCAGGCGTTGGCTCTCGCAGCGGCTGAACAGTTCTCGGCCGAGCCGCTGTCGGAGCGCGCTGACGCCGGAAATCCCGCCTATGTGATGTACACGTCGGGTTCCACCGGACGCCCAAAAGGCGTGGTGGTGCCGCATCGCGCTATCGTGCGGCTGGTCCGCGGGCAGAGTTATGCGCGTTTTGCGCCGGACGAGGTGGTCCTCCATCTCGCGCCGCTCGCCTTTGATGCCAGCACCTTCGAGATTTGGGGAGCATTGCTTAACGGTGCCCGGCTCGCCGTTGTACCCGGTGCCCAGCCTTCTCTGGACGATATTGTGGCGGCCATCTCGGCCTATGGCGTGACGACCGCCTGGTTCACAGCCGGGTTGTTCCACCTCCTCGTTGATCAGAGGCTGGAAGGGTTGCGGCCTCTTCGCCAGATACTGACGGGCGGCGATGTCGTGTCCCCCATTCATGTGCGGCGGGCGCAACAGGCGCTGGCGGACTGCCGATTCATCAACGGCTATGGTCCGACGGAGAACACGACCTTCTCCTGTTGCCATCTGATCGAGAGGGATGAGGTCGCGCCACTGCCGATAGGCCGACCGATCGCCCATAGCACGGCCTATGTCCTCGACGACGAATTGCGTCCACTGCCCGAAGGCAAGAAGGGGCAGCTTTGCGTCGGCGGGGAAGGGCTTGCCCTAGGCTATCTGAACGCGCCGGAGATGACGGAGGAAAAGTTCCGCTTCGTCCCGTCGGTTGGCGAGCGTCTCTATTTGACGGGCGATGTGGTACGCCGGCGGCCAGATGGAGTGTACGAGTTTTTCGGGCGTGCCGATCAGCAGGTGAAGATCGACGGCAAGCGGATCGAGATCGAAGAGATCGAGACCGCGCTGCGCAACGAGCCCGACGTTGCCGACGTGGCGGTGGTAGCCTGCGGCGATGCCGGCGCCAAGCGCCTCATCGCTTTCATAAAACAGGCTCCGCAGGCGTCGCGCGAGGCTCTCATCCACACGATCGGCGATCGGCTGCGCCGGGCTCTCCCAGCCTACATGGTGCCGTCAGGTTTCCGGGTGGTCGAAGCCCTGCCTTTGACGGCGAATGGCAAGATCGACCGCACGCAGCTCACGACCATACCGGAGGATGCCACATCGGCCGCTACGGCCACGCCGAGGGCGGGACTGGAGGAGGCGGTGGCCCGGATCTGGGGCGAGGTCCTGGATCTCAGTCATGTGCCGCGCGACGTCAGCTTCTTTGAGCTCGGCGGCACCTCGCTGAGATTGATGAACGTGCACGCTCGTCTGCCCAGCCTTGGTCGGGCGCCACTGCCCCTCGTTGACTTGTTCGATCACCCAACCGTCGCCAGCCTTGCCGCCCGGTTGGAGGCAGGTCCCGTGTTGGGTGTGCGGCTGGAGGTCGAGGCGGCCGCACGCGCGGGCTCCCGGCAGGCCGCGCTCAGGCGCATCCGGGAAGGCCGGCTGGGGAGGGCGTCATGAACTTGCATGCTTTCGATGCCTCAAATGATGACGCCCTGCGCGAACTCCTTGATCTTGGCGCCATCGCGATTGTCGGTGTGGCCGGCCGCTTCCCCGGTGCGGGCTCGGTCGAGGCGTTCTGGGAAAATCTGCGCCAGGGCGTCGACAGCATTACCCATTTCGGGCTGGAGCAGATCGACGATACCTTCGGCGATGAGACGCACCGGGATCCGAACTATGTGGCGGCCCGGCCGATCCTTTCGGACATAGACAAGTTCGATGCGCCGTTCTTCGGCATGCACGCGCGGGAAACGGCCCTGACCGATCCCCAGCATCGCGTGCTGCTGGAGTGCGCCTGGGAGGGCCTCGAGGACGCCGGCCACGATCCGGCAGCCTTTGCCGGCGCAATCGGGGTGTTCGCCGGCTGCTCGCTCAACACTTACTTCCTGCGCAATGTCTGCGCCGACCGACGGGTGATCGAAACCTTTACCGACGAGTTCCAGGTCGGGCAGTACCCGTTGCTGGTCGGTGCGGGCCACGATTTCCTCGCCACGCGCATTGCCTACAAACTGGGGCTGCATGGTCCCGCCATGACCGTCGCCAGCGCCTGTTCGACGTCGCTGCTGGCCGTGACGCAGGCTGTGCAAAGCCTGCAGACCTACCAGTGCGACATGGCACTGGCGGGAGGCGTGTCGATCTCGCTCCCGCAGCAGCGCGGTTACATGCATCAGGCCGGAGGGATGGTCTCACCGGATGGACGGTGCCGTCCGTTCGACGTGGCCGCCGGCGGCACGGTATTCGGCAGCGGCGCCGCGCTTGTGGTGCTGCGGCGGCTGGAGGACGCGTTGGCCGACGGCGATCAAGTCTATGCCGTCATACGTGGCTACGGCATGAACAACGATGGAGCCGACAAGGTCGGCTTCACGTCGCCGAGCCCGGAATGGCAGGCCCGTGCCATCGCCTCGGCGCATCAGCAGGCGGGGATCACCGCCGACAGCATCGGCTATGTCGAGGCGCATGGCACCGCCACCCCGCTCGGCGACCCGATCGAATTCTCCGGCCTCACAAAGGCGTTCCGCGCCACGACGGATCGCCGCGGTTACTGTGCCCTTGGCTCGGTCAAGGCGAATGTCGGCCATCTCGATGCCGCCGCCGGCGTGACGGGACTGATTAAGACAGCATTGGTGCTGCGGAACGAAGAAATTCCACCTCTGCTGCATTTCGAGCGACCCAATCCCGAAATCGATCTGGACTCCAGTCCGTTCGTCGTCGATCGGGAGCCGAGGAGTTGGCCTGCGGGAGCGGCGCCGCGCCGCACCGGCACCAGCGCCTTCGGCGTGGGTGGCACCAATGTGCATGTCGTGATGGAAGAGGCGCCACGGCTTCGAGCCCGTTCTGACGCCATCGAGGGCAAAGCCTTTGTCTTTCCGCTCTCGGCGCGTAGCGATCTGGCGGTGGCACAGGCCGGGGCGGCGCTGGCTGATCATATCGAGCGCATGCCGGCATTGCGGCTCGATGATGCCGCCTACACCCTGCAGGCGGGGCGCCGCGCCTTCGAGCGCCGCTGGGCCGTCGTGGCCAGCTCTCGCGACGAACTGGTCAAGAAGCTGCGCGGCGGCGCCACCATTGGCAAGGCTGCCGAAAAGCGGCCGATCGTCTTCATGTTCCCCGGACAAGGCTCGCAGGCCTGGAACATGGGGCGGGGCCTGTATGAGACCGAGCCGCTCTTCCGTGAGCTGGTCGATCGCGGAGCCGCCTGCGTACAGGAGATCACCGGCACCGATATCCGCGACCTGCTGTTCGCCGAGGTCGAGCCGGGCGATCCGAACCCGCTCGATGCGACGATCAACACCCAGCCGGCACTGTTCCTCATACAGTATGCGACCGCCCAGTTGCTGATGAGTTGGGGCATCAAACCCGACGCGATGGTCGGCCATAGCCTCGGCGAACTGGTGAGTGCGGTGCTTGCCGGCGTCTATGAGTTCGAGGATGCGGCGCGCGCCATCGCGGAACGCGGACGCCTCACCTACGCTCAGCCGCCCGGCGCCATGCTGTCGGTCCGGTTGCCAGTCGAGGAACTCGAGCCGCTGCTTCCCGAGGGCGTGTTGATCGCGGCTGCGAACGGACCGCGGCAGAGCGTTGCCTCCGGCCGCCCCGAGGCAATGGATGCATTGCAGGCGACGCTGCAGGGGCGAGGCATCGCCTTCCAGCGACTGAGGACCACGCACGCCTTCCATTCATCGATGATGGAACCGGTGATGCAGCCGTTGGTGCGACGGTTCAGCGCCATGTCGGCCCGCGCTCCCGAGATCCCCTACGTTTCCTGCGTCACGGGTACATGGGTCGACACTGGTCGCCCGGTCGCCGCCGAATATTGGGGGCGCCAGTGCCGCGCGCCGGTGATGTTCGCACGCGCACTGGAAGCGGTCGCCGAGCTCAAGCAGCCTATCCTGATCGAAATCGGCCCCGGCCGTACGCTGACGACCTTCGCGCGTCAGACGCTCGATAAGGAGCGCTATGGCGCCCTGCTCACCACCTTCGGTGTCGCCGGCGAGGAGGCGGCCACGCTTCGTGACGTCGTCGCAGTCCTGTGGAGCTGTGGTGTGCAGCCGAACTGGGAGGCTGTGACGGGGCCAGATTGCCGACGGGTCTCCCTGCCGACCTATCGTTTCCAGCGCGAAAGGTACTGGGTCGATCCTCCTGCGTCGGGCTCCACCATGACGCAACCGACGCCGTACGAGCCGCCACAGAGCGACACCGTGTCATCCCAGCATGTCGATGATCCTCACAATGGAAACCTGCCCATGGCCGATGCAGCCGAGCCGCTCCGTTCCGCTATGAGCCGAGCCACCGAGGTGGAGAGCGAGCTTGTCGCCGTTCTCGAGGATCTGTCCGGGGAAAAGATCCCTGCCTCGGAACGCCATGCCTCCTTCCTGGAGTTGGGCTTCGATTCACTGTTCCTCGCCCAGGTGGCAACTCGGGTGCAGCAAACCTTCAAGGTGCCGGTAACCTTCCGGCAGCTGCTTGCCGATATTCCGACCGTCGCTGATCTGGCGCGTCATCTTGCGTCCAGCATGCCGACTACGCCCCCGGCATGTGCGTCAGCAAAGGCGATGGCGGTACCCGCCGCCGCACCGCAACTGTCGCTCATCGTGGCCGCCGCTCCGCCGGCCGCGGTGGCTTCGCCGGCGCCTCCAGCGCCGGGCGTCGGTGCGGCGGCGGAAGTCGGCAGCATGGCCGATCTTTTCCGCCAGCAGCTCGATGCCATGCAAAAGGTGATCAACCAGCAGATTACGGCGCTGCAAGGTGCTCCCGCGAACGTCACGGAGGCTGCGACGGCTTCCGCGCCTGTCGCTGCGGCTTCCACCGTTCCCGTGGAGCCGGCGCCCGCGGCCCTGGCGTCGGCCTCCCCGGCGCAGGACGCTTCGGAAGAGCAGCCCATGCGCTTCCAGGTGTATCGTGCGGCGAAGCCGGCACCGACCGCACTGACCGCCGAGCAGAAGGACTTCATCGCGGAGCTGTCGGATCGCTTCAGCAAGCGTGCCGCTGGCTCCAAGGCCTATACCCAGCGGCATCGCGAGGGACTCGCGGATCCGCGTGCGGCGGCCGGCTTCCGGGCGGAGTGGAAAGAGACGGTTTTTCCCATCGTCTGCGCCCGTTCCAAGGGTTCCCATATCTGGGATGTTGACGGCAATGACTATGTCGACCTCGTCAACGGCTATGGGCAGACCGCCTTCGGTCACGCCCCGGATTTCGTGTTGGAGGCGGTTGCCAGACAGATGGCCGATGGCTTCGCCATCGGGCCGCAATCGCCGCTTGCCGGCGAGGTGGCTGACCTCGTGCGTGAGCTCACCAACAACGAGCGCGTGACGTTCTGCAATACCGGTTCGGAGGCTGTGATGGCCGCGATGCGCGTTGCGCGCACCGTCACCGGACGCAACCGGGTCGTGCTCTTCAGCGGGGGCTATCATGGGCAGTTCGACGAGGTTCTCATCAAGGGCGGAAGCCTCACCGCTCCGCCGCGCGCGCTGCCCGTTGCGCCGGGTATCCCGACCGGCTCGGTCGGCAATATGGTGGTGCTGCCCTATGCTTCACCCGATAGCGTTTCCTGGATCAGGGCCAATGCCGACCAGATAGCGGCGGTGATCACCGAGCCGGTGCAAAGCCGGCATCCCGGGCTGGTGCCGGTCGATTTCCTGCGCGAGCTGCGCGAGATCACCGAGAAATCCGGTACGGCCTTCGTGCTCGACGAGGTGGTGACCGGTTTTCGCACCCATCCCGGTGGCATGCAGGCGGTGCTTGGCATCCGCGCCGACATGGTGACCTATGGCAAAGTGATTGGTGGTGGCCTGCCCATCGGCGTGCTGGCCGGATCGGCGCGGTTCATGGACGCGCTCGACGGAGGCCAATGGCGTTATGGCGACGAGTCCGTTCCCGAAACAGCCCCGACGTTCTTCGCCGGCACTTTCGTGCGCCATCCACTGGCGTTGGCGGCGGCCCGCGCGGTGCTGCTGCATCTACGCGAGGCGGGGCCGGCCCTGCAGCAAGGGCTTACCCAGCGAACCGCGGCGCTGGCGGGGCGGATAAACGCCGATCTCGAACGGCGTGGGATCGCGACGCGGGCGGAAACCTACAGCAGCTGGTTCTATCTGAACTTCCATGAGGAGGACCGGTTCGGAGCACTCTTCTTCCCCTATGCCCGCTCGATCGGCCTGCACATCCAGGACGGTTTCCCGAAATTCCTCACCACCACTCACGGCCAGGCGGAGATCGAGGAGATCGAGCGCATCTTCTCGACTAGCCTCGATGCGCTGCAATCGGTCGGCATCCTCGCCGGCAAGGATCGGCCGGCCGATACCCTCCATCCGGCGGTGGTTGCCGCCGTGCCGCCGCCGGACCCTCAGCCCGAGCCGCTGCCGGATCGCATCGTGCCGACCGAGCCCCAGCGCGAAGTCTGGCTCGCCGCCCAGGCCGGCGACGCGGCTTCCTGCGCGTTCAACGAATCCGTGAGTGTGCGTTTCGACGGAGCGCTCGATGCGGATCGCCTCGAAAGGGCGCTGCAAGCGGTCGTGGCGCGCCATGACGCCCTGCGGGGGCGTTTCGAGGCGAGCGGCGAGCATTTCATCGTCGATGACGTGCTGGCAGTGCAGCTCCAGCGGATTGATGTGAGCACCGCCGCGAACCCGGAGGCCGAGCTGACTTTGGTCCTTGCCGACGATGCGGCGACGCCGTTCGATCTTGTCGCCGGTCCATTGCTGCGGGGCAGGGTGGTGACGCTCGCACCGGAGACGCATGTTCTGGTGCTGACCGCGCATCACATCGTCTGCGATGGCTGGTCGATGAACATCATTCTCGACGAGCTCGCCCGGCATTACACGCATGACGGCCATCAAGGCGTGGGCGACCTGCCGGCACCAATGCCGTTCCGGGGTTATGCCGCGCGGCAGGCTATGCCCAGCCGACGCCGCGAGGACAACGAAACATACTGGCTTCGCCGGTTCGACACGCTGCCGCCGGACGTGGAACTGCCGTCCGACCGGCCGCGCGCCGCGATGAAGAGCTTCAAAGGCAGCACGTACCGTGGGGCGATTGACGCCGATCTCTGCCGCACGGTGAAGAAGGCCGGCGCCCGGCAGGGAGCAACATTGTTCACCACCCTCGCCAGCGCTTTCCAGATCGTCATGTGGCGTCTGACCGGCGAGGCGGATCAGGTGGTGGCCATCCCCACCGCGGGCCAGAGCCTGGTGGAAGGCGGCTCGCTCGTGGGGCACTGCGTGAACTTTCTGCCGCTGCGCACGATGGTCGAGGGCGGTGCGCTCGCGAGCGACCTCCTGAAGTCGGTGCAGAAGGAGATGCTGGAGCTCAACGAGCACCAGGACTTCACCTTCGGCACGCTGGTGCGCGAGCTGCATCTGCCGCGCAATTCCTCACGGCTGCCATTGACCCAGGTGCAGTTCAATCTGGAGAGATTGGGTGACGCATTGGACTTCGGAGGGCTGGGAGCCCGCGTGGTGCCCAATGCCAAGGCCTTCACCAATTTCGACATTTTCCTCAACGTCATCGAGGGGCCGGAGGGTCTGCGTCTCGATTGCGACTACAATACCGATCTGTTCGACGAAGGGACCATCGCCCGTTGGCTGTCGCATTTCGAACAGATGCTGCGCTCGCTGGCGGAGGACTCGGCGCGGCCGGTGAGCGAACTACCAATCCTCGATCCGGCCGGCCTGCAGTGGCTCGTCACTACGCTGAATGCCACTCGGCAGGACGATATCGATTTGCGCCCGCTGCCTGATCTGTTCCGGGCGCAGGTGGCTCGCACACCCGACGCCACCGCGGTGCGCTGGCACGAGCGTGCCTTGTCCTATGCGGAGCTCGATCGCGCTTCCGACGTCCTGGCGGAGCGGCTGCAACGGCTCGTGCCACAGGCGGGCGGGCGAATTGGTCTGCTGGTGAAGCGCTCGCCCGATCTCGTCGCCGGCCTGCTCGCCATCATGAAGGCCGGCCATGCGTTCGTGCCACTCGATCCCGAGCACCCGGACGCACGGCTCCGGCTCGTCGCCGACAAGGCCGAACTCGATGCGCTACTCAGCGACGACGTGCGGGCGGCCGAGCTGGTCTCCGGTTTGCCGCTGATCGACCTGTCGGTCGCCGTCCCGGTCGAAGAGGCGGAAGTCGGCCTATTTCCGGTGATCTGGCCGCAGGACAGCGCTTATGTGATTTTCACCTCCGGCTCGACCGGAACACCCAAGGGGGTGGAGGTCAGCCACGAAGCGCTGGCCAACGTACTGTGGTCCTTTGCCCGTCGTCCCGGCTTCTCCGCTGGGCAGACGCTGCTGGCGGTGACCACCGTATCCTTCGACATCGCCATTCTCGAATTGTTCCTGCCCTTGGTTACGGGGGGCACTGTGCTGATCGCCGACCGGGAGCAGGTGCGGGGCGGCTTTGGCCTGAAGGAGCTGATCGACATCGAGCGGCCTTCCCACATCCAGGCGACGCCATCGCTCTGGCGTATGCTGCTGGAGGCGGGTTTCCGGCCCTATGACGGCCTGATCATGCTCTGCGGCGGCGAGCCGCTGCCGCGCGACCTCGCCGAACAGCTGGGGGGTAGTGCTGGCGCGTTGTGGAACGTCTACGGACCCACCGAAACCACGATCTGGTCCAGCGCTGGTAAAGTTACGCCGGGCGAAGGGCCCATCACCATCGGCGAGCCTCTGCTGAACACCCAGTTGCACGTCGTCGACGTCAGTGGCCGCATCGCGCCGATTGGTGTCGCGGGCGAACTGATAATCGGCGGCAAGGGTCTGGCGAAGGGATATTTGGGGCAGTCCGAGCTGACCGCCAGCGCATTCCGTTCGGAGAGCCCGGCGGGTGGCGTGCCGGCGATTTTCTATCACACCGGAGATTTGGCCCGGAGGCTCTCGGATGGGCGCATCCAACATCTCGGTCGGCGCGACCTGCAGATCAAGCTGAGGGGATTCCGCATCGAGCTCGAAGACATCGAGAGTGCGGCTCGCTGCTGCCAGGGCGTCGCGGCGGCAGCCGTCGCCCTTGTCGGCGAAGGCGTGAGCGCGCGGCTGGTCGGTTACTATGTCGAGCAGCCGCGTGAGACCCTGCAGTCTGCCGATCTGCAGTCGCAGATGAGCCAGCTGCTGCCCGATTATATGCGGCCGGCGCACTGGATCCGGCTCGATGCACTGCCGCTCACGCCGAATGGAAAGCTCGACCGCAAGGCGTTGCCGAAGCCAGACGCGGGCGTGCCGGCGGCCGAGCGCACCGTGCTGCGCCCCCGCAACGCGACCGAGCAGGCCTTGGCTGAGATCTGGGCCGAAGTGCTGCAAACGGAGGACATCGGTGTCGAAGACAACCTGTTCATGCTGGGGGCGGACTCTATCCAGGTGTTTCGCATCGCTGCGCGCATGCTGGGGCGAGGGCTCCGTCTCGAGGCCCGGCACCTCATGCAGCACCCCACGATCGCGGAACTCGCACAGGTTGCCGACGAGATTGCACGCAGCGGCCCCGTATCGGCTGCTCCGCCGAAGCTGAGCAGCTTCCGCCGCACCGCCGCGAATGCGGCGCCCGAGATCGGCTGAGCTGCGTGGTGGAGAGGAACATCATGGAACAGGTTGCAATGATCGTGGATAGCGGGTCGGAGACGCTCCGCTTTCCGTGTTCCTCCTCGCAGCAACGCTGTTGGTTCATCGACTCGCTGGACCCCGGAAGCGCGGCACTCAACGTCGCTCTTCGCTGGGAATTGACCGGAATCGTTGCCGACGACACGGTCGAAAAGGCATTCAATACGATCGTCGAACGTCACGAAGTCCTGCGAACGCGTTTCGTCGAAATCGACGGCGAGCCCGTTCAGGAGGTGGCGCCGGAATTGCGCCTGAAGCTGTCGGTCATCGATCTGCGGCATCTGTCGGAAGACCGGAGGGATGGAGAGGCCCGTAAATTAGCCGAGGGCGAAGCCCAGAAGCCTTTCGACATTCACGAACTGCCGTTGATCCGCGTTACCCTGGTGCGACTGGCCGATGAGCGGGCAAGCCTTCTTTTGACCGTGCATCAGATCGTATTCGACGGCTGGTCCATCAGGGTCATTGCCAATGAGTTCGGCGAGATCGCGGCGGCCTATGATGCGGGACGGGTGCATCCGCTCCCGGAACTGCCCCTGCAGTATGGCGACTATGCTCGATGGCAGAGGGAGTATCTCGCGGTCGAAGCGGTGAAGCATGAGCGCTATTGGCACGAACAGCTCGTTGGAGCGCCCTATCTGGAGGTTCCGGGGGACTTCGAGAAGCCGGCCCGCGCGACGCATCACGGCATCATCCTCGCGGAAATGCTTTCGCAGGAAACGAGTGAACGGATGGAGGAGGCGGCCCGGCAGCTCGGTGTTACACCGTTCGCGCTGGGGTGTGCCGCGACCGTCGCGCTGCTCAAGAGACTAACCGGCCATACCGACATCATCCTCGGCACTCAGATCGCCGGCCGCGATGAGACCGACCTCGAACCGTTGATCGGCGTCTTCATCAACAATCTGGTGCTGCGGGTCGATACACGCCACGCTCGCAGCTTCTCGGATCTGCTGGCGCGGACCAACGAGACGGTGCGCGAGGCGTTAGTGCACCAGGCGATGCCGTTTCATCGGCTGGTCGAACTCCTCAATCCGCCGCGTGATCCAGCCCGTACGCCACTGATCTCCGTCAATTTCACCATGCTGAAGGAGGTGCTTCAGTATCGGCAATACGGGCGGTTCCGATTGCAGGGCGTGCCGTCGCTGTCGGCGGGATCGCTTTATGACCTGAATTTCTTCGTGGTGAAGTGGCGGGATGGCTGGCGCATGGCCATGGAATACAATCCCGATATTTTCCGCGAGGATACCGCTCGGGCCTTCGTGTCGCTCTGGCGTACCTCCTTCGAGCGAGCCATCGCCGAGCCCGATTTTTCGCTGGACGCGCTCGTTCCGCCGGAACGCAGCGCACCGGTACCCACGGTCTCCAAGGCGCAGGAGGTCGAGCTGGCGCCTCCCACTCCAGCTGCCGATCCCGCCATCGAGGCCGCCTTGGCGGAGATCTGGGAGGATCTGCTGCAGAGCGGTCCTCTCACGTCCGACGCCGATTTTTTTGCGCTCGGAGGGCATTCATTGCTCGCCGTGCGGATGCTTGCGCGGGTGCGCGAGCGGTTTGGGCAGCGCATCGACCCGCTTGTCCTGTTCGATGCGCCGACCCTCGGCCAGATGGCGCGCCGCCTGGGCACCGGCGTGACCCCAAAAGCTGCAGCGCCGTCGGTCGGCGGAGGGCTCAGGCCATGGAACGTCGTGCCGATCCAGCCTCACGGGAGCGAGGCCCCGATCATCGCCATCAACAACACATTGGCCTACTACAATGTAGCGCGCGCGATCGGCGCCGATCACCCCTTCATCGGCATTCAGCTGTTCGACCCAAATACGCCTCACGAGTTGGAAGAGAGGTCTTTGGTCGATGTGGCGAGCGATTATGTGAGGTTGATCCGCGCGGCTCGTCCGAGAGGCCCCTATGTGTTGTTCGGGCTCTGCGTCGCCGGCGCGATCGCCTATGAGGCAGCCCGCCAACTCGAAGCCGAGGGTGAGGTCGTTCCTCTCGTCATCCTGGCCGACACATGGCGGCCAGGCTATCTCGCCGAACTGCCGGCTCGTCAGCGGGCTACCTTCCAGCGCGCCTATCGATGGCACGTTCTGAAGCATCATTACGCCCAATGGTTCGCCGGGCAGGCGGAACTGGCGGATGTGCTCGCCAGCTATCCGAAGATCCGTCGGAGTGGGATTCTGAGAGCCGCGGCGCGGTTGGGGTTGATCGAGGATCGTTTGTTCAATCAGGAGGATTGGGGAAATCGTTGGTTCCTTCCCGTCCTGGAGCGCGCGCGAGATACCTATCGGCCAGGAGCCTTCGGTGGCCGCGTGGTACTGCTGCGCAGCGAAGAAATGATCAGCGGTGGGCTCGGCGACGACATGGGGTGGAGCACGGTGCTCCGGCGGCATCCGGATTTCCATTCCATTCCCGGTTGGCATGCTGGGATGTTCCAGGGCGAGGGGGCGCAGGTCATCGGGCGGTATTTACGCCCCCGGCTCAGGGAGATTTCGATGACTTTGCTGTCACCGTCGCAACAAGCGGCCGAGTGACGGTGTCGTGCAAGATTGTCCACGGGAGCGGGCGCGAGGCTGGATGCGAGCCTCGTATTGGAGATGGGCCGGCGCCGCGCTGGTGCTGTCCGTCGCCATTGCCGTGGCGCTGTCCATGGTGGGCGAGGAGATGAGCAGATCCGTCGGTGGGCGGATCGCCACCATGGCGTCGTCCCTTGTCTCTCAGCTGCGCAGGAGCATGGCGGCGGCAGAGCCCGGCGTCGTCCATCAAACACTGGTCCTTGCGGAGGGAGCAGGGGGCCATACCGCTGAACGGATAACCATCGACATTTGGCGTGCTCGGGTTGAGCAGGACGATTTCTCCGACGTGGGAGGGAGCGGGACGGCACTGCTGTTCTATACGCCGGGTTCGGGAAAGCAGCGGACCGACAATGCGACGACGGCGGCGGCGCTCGCTCGGCTCGGCTATGTGGTTGTCGCGCTTGACGACGTTGAGCAGGTGCCGGAGCTGGTCTCCGCCGGCGTGAGGCCGTTGCTCTTCGATTTCACCTCCGAGGCGGCCTACAAGATCACGCTGGATAGCGCGGACGAGAAAGTTCACCGGCAGGCCTTACGGCTAGTCGAGGTTCTTGACCGGTTAGCAGAGCTCCGGCGACGACCGGATGGGCCATCGTGGCTGGAGTCGGTGTCGCTTGATCGCGTCGGCGCATTTGGGTGGTCATTGGGAGGCTCGACGGCGGCCGAAGCGAGCGTGCTGGATCCCCGCATCATTGCTGTCGCCAATCTCGATGGCTGGCTTTTCGGGCGGGCCGCCCATGGAGCGGTGACTGCGCCCTACCTTCTCATGCTGAGCGATTTTCCATTTCCAAGCGACGCCGAGGCGGATGATGCCACTCCAGCACGTCGCTACGAGGCTCGCCTCACCCGTCGAGATCTCACAGAGGAGTTCCAGCTCGTTCAACGTCCGGGGAGCCTGGGAATCCGCCTAGTGGGGGCAGTTCACGAAAATCTATCCGACTTCGCGTTGGGATTAAGTTTTTGGCGGAGTTGGCTGCGCGCGGATCCCGTTCGGACGAAGGCGATAATTGAAGCCTGCCTGGCGAGTTTCTTTGACCATCATCTACGCGGGAGGCTTCCGGCGGGATGCCTCGAAGAGGCCTATATCGCCGACGGCGTCCAGCGGTTCAGGACCATTGAATGGCCACGTCCGCAAGCTGCGAGGGCTCCCACATAGCCGGCCGCGGGAATAAAATGGAAAAGCTCCCAGATCACTGACATGTCGGACTCGCCAGCCGGCCGTAAGAGGCGAGGCTCGCGACCAAACTCTGGCGTGACGTCACAGATGTCAGGCGGTTGAGCCAGCCCCAGGCCAAGCGCTTTGATCATAGCTTCCTTCCGCGTCCAGCACCGATAGAAATGCGTTGGCGACTCGTGCGCCCCACAACGGACGAACTCAGCATGCTCGGAGGGGGAAAGGGCCAACTCCGCCACGGCGGGCTCAATTGGTGCGATCCTTTCCACATCGACCCCCACGGGAAAACCATTTGCTACTGCCAGCGCGCCGATGCCATCGGAATGACTGAGGTTGAATTCTAAGTACCCGTGCCCCTTTAGCGAGGGCTTGCCATGCGGGTTCCGAACAAACGCCAAGGTTTCTGGACGCTCGCCGGTCATCTTGCCGAGAACGTGGCGCGTTATGCCATGTGCGGTGGTAAAGCGGTCGCGGTCCTGCGTACGTAACAGGCGTACGCGCCTCTGAGCTTCGTCGCCGGAGAGCCAAGAGTTGAATACCGTAAGATCCGCTGCTGTACGATCCAGTTCGAAGATCCAGACGGTGATCTGGCTGTTCACGTCGCTTCCTCATGAACATGGAAAGCCGAGTCCGCCGATCTTGCAAAGAGGCGGTTACGGCAGGCTCTCGTTCCAGCAGAACGAAGTGCTGAGTGTCGGATGATCCCAGGCGATCCAATAGCCCTTCCGCCACATTGGAATCTGACGCAAGGGAATAATCATAAATGTCGAATGGAGTTTATCAATTCGGATTGATCCTTGTCATAAATTGGTATTTCCTATAAAAATAGGATAAAGTTTTCATAGCAATAGCAGTAGTTCTATATATATAACATGAAATAAGATAAAACATACGATATATTCAAATAATAACTTATCTTTATTTGAATATATTATATATATGTATTTTTACATATTAACAATATCAATGGTATCTGATCGAAATAATTAAAATTTCTGTGTCTTCTTTATGCGTTGGAGGTGCCGTTTTACCCTGATTTTGTGCCCCTGACTTGTCGGCGATGGGTGCCGCGGTGGTTTTTGGGAGGTGCTATGGGGTGGGGTGTCTGGGAGCCGGAAGATTTGTCGCCATGGCCCAGTTCATTTGTTTGTAATCTAGATCTATTTTCGGATAAGATGCGCACCTAGGGGTTGCCTTGTATCCTACGAGAGGTTGTAGTGGAGTGTGGGTTTCGATTGTTGCGGGTTGAGTGTGCCGCTTGCTCGGAATGGTGCGCATGGATCAAATTCATGCGCAGTCAGGGAAGTGAATCATGGAAAAAGGAAGCTTCAATGCTTCGATAGCGAAGGCGCCTAGGTATTTGGAGCTGCACCCAAGGTCTTTGATTGGGTGCGATATGGATAGTGAGGCGCCAGTTGATGAAGAGGTGGGAGGTGTTTATCGAGAAAAGAACGTCGTTGCACTGATAGAATCAAGAAAGCTTCTTGGTCAATGCCTATCCATCGCCCTCTATTCTGTGGATAGGACGACAGAATTTAATGTATATGGAAGTATTTCAGATTGGAGGCTTTCGGAGGATGCTTCGGCTACTTCTCTGATAATAATATCTGTTTCTGATAAGTCCAACGATATCGGAGATGGTCTGGACATAAAGAAAGAAATTGCAGAATTAAATCTACACAAGCCTTCAGTAAAATTTGCTATTCTTTCGGATCGGGAGGCGCCCAAGCATGTGCTGAGCGCGATGCAAAGCGGTGCTCAGGGTTACATTCCAACAAGCATTTCAATCGAAGTTATTGCGCAAATATTGCATCTACTCAGATTCGGAGGGACATTTGTTCCTCTAAATAGCTTGATGATTATGGCCAGCTCGTCGTCGGTGGCTGAATCTTCTCAATCGCGTGATGGTCAAATATTTACCTCCCAGCGACAATTAATGGTCGCCAAGGCCCTGCGTAAGGGGATACCAAATAAAGTTATAGCCTACCAGCTGAATATGTGCGAAAGCACTGTTAAGGTTCATGTAAGAAATATAATGAAAAAGCTAAAAGCAAAAAATAGAACTGAGGTCGCGCTTCTTGCGAGCCAAATGTTTCCTGATGATTAATTTGAATAAATTCGTTAAATATTTTGATGGGTGTGATTTTATTCGTCGCAATCTCATGGGCGCTGGCGCAGGAATTGGCGCAGCATCTTTGCCCGGTGAGCGATCGAAACGGAGATCAGAGAGGGGCGACTTGCGTGCCGTGTCTCTCCGAGACTGAGCCGAGACCGTCGAACGGGAATCGGATGAAGGAAATGCCGGCTTTTCCGTGGTCGTTGTTTAATCCCGGAGAGTGATGGGGCATCATTGTCGCCATCCGCAATGCCGCACCTTGGGCTAGGTTCTGCGCGGATAAGTGCGGAGGCATTGGGCATTGACCGGCCGTCGAAGACGCAAGGAGCCGTAAGCCCGCCGCCACGTAGCGCGTCGAGGAATGTCAGGGCGCACCATTGGCCATGCGGGGAGAAGCCGCTCAGGCGCTGTCCCCCGGGCTGCCGGCCGCGCAGCGTGGCCACGTCAGTCTTGACCCAAGTCTCATCGATTAACACCAGGCGGATGGGATCGAAACGGCTTTGCCACGTGCACCGGCGCCGCGCGACGCCCGCCCACGCCGGCTCAGGGGGCGCGCAGCGCTTGTTGAGGCGCAGCCCCTTGTGCCGGAGCAGCAGCCACACGGCAGGGGTGAGAGGACGATGCTGCGCGCCGCCGGCTCATCCTTCGTCTGGTGTAGCGTCAAGGGTGGGCGACGGCGCGGTCCGCTCGACCAGGAAGGCGCGGTGGGGCTCCAGCACGGCTTGCGATGTCCGCCCATCTTGCCGGTTGTTGTCGCTGTTGGCTCAGTTCTCCCCAGAGAGGTGCTGTTTGAATCCTCCCCAGTCTGAGGCGTTGCGCCGGTCTACCGGGCGCACGCAGGACGACCGGCTGCACGCCGTCGTTGATCCTCCTCCGATGGGCGGGAGGAGACATCGGTGATCAAGCTCAGGGAGTTGATAATGATCCTGGATTCGCACCGGCGAGACCCGTCGGTGTCGGTGATTGCGCGGCGGATCAGCGTCGATCGCAAGACTGTCCGCAATATATTGAGCGCGGCATGAAGGCGCCGACCCATGGGCTTCGTATGCCACGTCAGAGAGTGATCGAACCATTCGCCACCCCATCTGACCGGGCGCTGCCTGTTCCGGAGTTGAAGGATCGCGGTTACGAAGGTAGCTATACCGCCGTCACGGATTTCCTGCGGGAGGTTCGGCGGGCGCCAGCGCCCGGGTACGACGTTCGGTTCGAGACGGAACCCGGCGAGCAGGCTGAGGTAGATCTCGTCCAGCTTCACGTTGCATTCGCCGAAGAGCCGACGGCACTACGGATCGTCTGGCTGTTCTCCATGGTGCTCGGCTATAGCCGCCTGATCCTGGCACGGTTCGTCCTGCACCAGGAACTGCCGATGGTGCTGTGTGGCCGTTGCGTTACTTTTGATGCAATTGGCAGCGTGCCGCGCGAGATTCTCTGCGATCGGATGAAGGCCGTGGCCACCGGCGAGAGGGGCCGAGGGCATCGTGTGCAATTGCAGTCTCGTCGAGCTCGCTGCTTCGGCTCTCATCCGGCGGCCTGCAGGCCGTATCACTCGAGGGCGAAAAGCAGGGTCGGCAGGCCGTTCCGGTACATTCGGCAGGGCTTCTTTCTGGCCAGATAATTTCGCGATCTCGACGGGGCAACTACGCCATTGGCTTGATGCCGTCGCCAACCTGCGCCTAAACCGCGGCACGACCAGCCGGCTTCCATGGTATCGCGGACCGATCGCAACATTCTCGGTCAGGATGTTGACAATATATGTATATTTATATTAAATTAATATTTAATAGCAAATTTAATACTTAGTATAAAATATTCACTTGCTAATATTTGTAATTATTGCGCCAATAATATTATAATTCAATGTCCTGAGCCAATATATATTATCTTCAATGTCTTTTTTTGTTGTCTTTTCTGATTCTATTTCTACAATGATGCCATCAAATAACAAATATGTAGCGATATTCCTGCATATATGATTCATTGGAGGGAGGTCAAATATTACAACATCGTAGTTTTTCAGTATATTGCTGATGGTTGTTTTCAGTCTCGCTGTGTCATCTTGGCGAAAAATTGCCGGAAGCGCCGTTGTATCTCCGAGATGTATGATCTCGATCGATGAGTTGTCTGGTGTCTCGATGGCTTGTTCGAGAGAGATAAGTCCGAGCGCGGCCTCAATAAGGCCGGGACGGGGGGAATTCAAAATACTATTTGTCATATAATTCTGAACATTTGTATCAACTAATAAGGTTCGGCGGCCATTAAACGAAAACATGCTAGAAATATTTCTCGCAAGAACTGATTTTAATTTTCCTTCGTTATGTGAGGTGATACCAAAACTGAAGCGCTCGGCCGGGCGCATGCAGATTTCTATGCGTTCTATGATTGCGGCCATGGCGTTGCGCGCTGGGGGCGCGAATAGGGCGGGCTCCATGGTAAGGTGCCCGAAATTTGTTTGACGGAGATGCCGCGTTGTTGCTTGCGTAGATGATTGTGGCGCCGCCGGCGATGAGTACCGTTTACGAAGGTGAAGCTTCTTCCGAAATCTCATGACAGGAAGTGCGCCGAGACACTCGATGCCGAGTTCTGTGCGAACTTGGCGTGTGGAGCGGATAGTATGGTCGAGTTGGTGTCGGAGTAGCGCGATGCCTCCACCAGCTAGGCCGCTTACGAGCAATCCCAGCATCAGGGTCATTGCTCCGCGCGGTTGTGTCTTTGAGAAAGGAGCTGTCGCTGATGTTAATACGTGAGCGTCGGCGACCGGGAATGACTGGCGTTGTACCGACTCAGTAAATCCTTGGAGAAAGCTTTCGTAGACACGCTGGTAAATTTGAGCTGTCGTCTCTAATTCCTCAAGTGTGTTGGCTGGCACTTTGCTGGCGGGGGCGGTCTCGCCAGCTGCATCCGAGGTTCCGTCGAGGCGCCCGTCGCCAGCGCGTGCGATGCGATAATCCCTGCGGGCCTTGAACTCTTGGACGGCTCTCGTGGCAGCACTCATCTGGTTGCGTAACTCGAACGTGCGAGCTTCGAGCCAGTCGCCGCCGACGCGTGCGGTCTCCGAGCGAGCTGCCAGCTGGTAGCGGATATAAGCCTCTGCCGTGGCATTCGCCACTTGCGCAGCGCGATCTGGGTTGGGGGAACTGAAAGTGATATCAATAGCATAAGACATACCCGAGCGGCGTACGTCGAGATTGCCGGCGAAGGCTTCCATGATGAATCGGGATCTGGCCGCTGATGACATCTCGATCTGGGGGGGCGGCCAGATCGGGGCGAGAAGGCGACGGAGGAGAGATGGTTGCGGTTGAAAATCTTGCGCATCTGTCAGGTGGAGATCAGCGATGACGCTCTTTGCGATGCGTTCTGATCGCAATACGGCTATCTGGCTTTCCACTTGTGCGGTATCGAGGGCGAGTACGGCATTTCCCGTTTGTCCGTTCCACTGCTCCTGTACGCGCGGGTCGATGATAATCTGCGCGCGAGCTGAGAATATCGGCGTGGCGACCTTCAGATAGGTGATGCAAGCCACAAGTGTAATTGCCATTGGTAATATAATAGTGATCCAATATCTCCTGATGAATGAAGTGATGTCGCCAAGGCTGAAATAGTCACGCGACGACGGGTCGGCTGGCAAGGGATCGCCAGTGGACTGATTTTTCTTGAATGAAGTGGAGGGTGAAATGAACATTCAAAGGTGCTCGCAATTGTTTTATTGACCCGGCAATGCCGCGCGCACGGGTTTTCCACGAATATAAGTGATTGAAATAAAGAAAATTGAAATTAAGCTACAATGCGGAGAGGATATCCATAAGGGTATGTGTCGGATGATCATTATCCTTATGGATAGCCATTTGGAAAAAATGATCGCCTCATGATGGTGGCGTGATGAATTTTTGCCTCGAATTTCTCTCATTGGAACTTGAGAAAATCGGTACTTCTTGATTAATTTTTGTAGATACGGCGAGTGAATGGATGAATTTTCGTGTTGGAGTTTTTATTCGATGCCGAAGATATTTAAGTATGTGCTGTCTTTTTTCATAGTATTCGCAATTATCGGTTTGTCACTATTGCCGGCCCAAGACATGTACCGTACCGGGGCCCCAAAAGGCGGAGAGCACTTCGTGGCCTATCTGGGGGCAGCCCTATTGATGGGGTTTGCGTTCCGTGGCGGGTGGCGTCGGGGGCTATTGATAGCGGCGGGTTTCGTTGCTCTGGCTGGCTTGCTTGAATGTTTGCAGAGATTTTCGCCGGGAAGAACGCCGCATTTCAGTGATTTCCTGGCGAGCGCTGCCGGAGTTGTTTCAGGATTCGTCGTGATGGAATTTTTATCGCGGCGTGTATTGAGTATGGCTGGTCGCAGAAGTGGCGACTTATGTAATGATTCTTGATGATCATTTGTATTTTATATCAGAAATACCTAATTATATGAATTTGGCGATGATGTAAGTTGGAGGAGAATATGAACTCCATAAACCAGTCCGTTTTCGCCGAGGGCTCGCGTGTCGAGGCCGATCGTTTCGGTGGCTCTGACAAAATAGTTCCTGTTATCATGTGTGGGGGAGCTGGCACGCGATTGTGGCCAGTGTCACGCGATACGATGCCCAAGCAGTTCGTCCCCCTGTTAGGGGCGAAATCGACATTTCAGGGCGCGATGGAGTTGGTTTCAGACGCGGATGCTTTTTCAGAAGCAATCGTAATTACCAATGTCGAATATCGATTCATTGTAGCTGAGCAGCTCGCCGCGATCGGCGTCAAGGCGCAGATCATTCTCGAGCCTTGCCGGCGGGACTCGTCCGCCGCCGTTGCGGTCGCCACCCAGTTCGTGCTGTCCCATATCGGGCCTCGGGTTGTCGGAGTCTTCGCGGCTGATCATGTCGTGCAGGATGGGGGCGCGTTCCTGGAAGCGTGTCGGCATGGCGCCGCTGTAGCGGCGGAGGGACGAATTGTCACGATTGGCATTTCACCAACGCGACCTGAGACGGGATTCGGATATATTCGTGCTGGTGAGGAGGTCGGTACGAAGGCTTATCGAGTTGCGGAGTTTGTCGAAAAACCAGATTCCGAACGTGCGGCTCAGTATGTAGCGGAAAATTATTTGTGGAATTCTGGAAATTTTATCTTTGATGCAGCCACTATGCGTTCAGAATTGCGAACCTTCGAGCCGACGATTTGGGACGTTGCGATAACGTCACTGGAGAAAGCTACGTCAGATCTCGGTTGCTTGCTGCTTGATCCTCAGAGCTTCGAAAAGGCCAAGAAGGTCTCCATCGACTATTCGGTGATGGAGCGCACCCACAAGGCGGCCGTCGTCGCCGGCGGCTTCGGATGGTCGGATGTGGGAGGCTGGCCCGCCGTGTGGGAGATGTCGCCAAAGGATGAGAGCGGCAATGCCATCACGGGACGAGGATATGTCTTGGATGGCGGGCGCAATTTTGTTGCGGCCAACGAAGCCGTCGTTGCCGTGATCGGACTGGATGATGTCGCCGTCATTGCGACGCGCGATGCCGTGCTTGTGACCGCAAAGTCCAGGGCCGGCAAGGTGAAGGAAATGGTTAGCCTGCTCGCGGCAAAGGGCGATACGGAGGCGACCACCCATCAAGAGGTCCATAGGCCGTGGGGCAAGTATCTTTCCATCGATCGCGGCGTCCGTCATCAGGTCAAGCGCATTACGGTGAAGCCTGGCGGGGTGCTGTCATTGCAGAAGCATCATCACCGCGCCGAGCATTGGGTCGTGGTGCGCGGCACCGCGGAGGTTACCCGCAACGACGAGATCGTTCTCGTCCACGAGAACGAAAGTATCTATCTGCCTATTGGGTGTGTGCACCGCATGTCCAATCCCGGAAAGATACCGCTGGAGATCATTGAGGTGCAGGTGGGATCCTATCTCGGAGAGGACGATATTGTGCGTCTCCAGGATGCTTATCGGCGGGTTTGATGTGAGCAGTCTGAAATTTGGAACATCTGGTTTGCGGGGGCTCGTGACCGATCTGGCCGGCCTGCCCGCCTACAGCTTCATGCGCGCCTTTTGCGCCATGATCGCCGAAGACGGAGCCGAAGGGGCGGGACGCGAGGTTTTGATCGGGCGAGATCTGCGCGTATCAAGCCCCGAGATCGCGGACCAGTGCGCGTGCGCCGTCGCCGATGCGGGCTTGTATCCGATCGATTGCGGAGCGGTGCCGACGCCGGCTCTCGCCATGGCGGCGATGACGCGAAGTGTTGCCGCCGTCATGGTCACTGGAAGTCATATTCCAGAAGACCGAAATGGATTGAAATTCTATCTCCCGTGCGGCGAGATCGACAAGGCGGCCGAGGAGCGGATCCTCAGTTGGCATGCCCGGCTTTCCCTTTCCGCAATGCCCGTGGCTTCTGCGAAGGCTGGGCGTGTCGACGCGCTCGCGGACTACTGCGCGCGCTATGAGGCATTTTTTGCGCCCGGGATGCTGGAGGGGCTCACAATCGGTGTCTATCAGCATTCAACGGTCGGGCGTGATGTGATCGCCGACCTGCTTGCCACATTGGGCGCCGAAGTCGTGCGGCTGGGACGTGCCGAACATTTCATCCCGGTGGATACCGAAGCCCTGCGGCCGGAAGATGAGGAACTGGTTCGCGGATGGGCGGCCGAGCGGCGCTTTGATGCTCTGGTGTCCGCGGATGGCGACGCCGACCGCCCCCTGATCGCCGACGGCGAAGGGCGTTTCCTTCGCGGCGATCTGGTGGGGGCCTTGACGGCTGCTTTCCTCGATGCGGATGCCGTCGTTACGCCGGTCACGTCAAATTCGGCGCTGGAGAGATGCGGCCTTTTCGAAAGCGTCGTTCGCACCAAGGTAGGTTCGCCCTTTGTCATTGCGGGCATGGCGGAGGCGCAGGCCGGGGGCGCGCAAACCGTCGTCGGCTTCGAAGCCAATGGGGGCACCCTGCTTGGTTCGGCAGTAGAGCGGCATGGGCGACGATTGGCGGCGCTGCCGACACGTGACGCGATGCTTCCCATATTGGCCGTCCTCGCGACAGTGGCTCGATCGGGCGAGACGCTTGCTTCGCTGGTTGCAAGGCAGGGCTTTGCTGTCGCCCTGTCGAGCCGGCTGCCGAATGTGGCCCAGGAGCGGAGTTCGATTTTTATCGCCGCGCTGGGTGACAAGGCATCGCAGGCCAGCCGGGTCGCCTTCGCTACGCGAGGAGGGATCGTTGCGCGAGATGGATGTGATGGTCTCCGGCTTACGCTCAATGATCGAACGAGTGTGCATTACCGCGCTTCTGGCAATGCTCCAGAGTTGCGCGTCTATGTAGAGGCGGAAACTCCCGAGGGGGCGGAGGCTCTCCTTCAGGAGGGTATGGGTTTCGCCGAAAGCTGGATCGAGGCCATGCCGAATGGTGGGTCGGTGGGACAGTGAATCATTTGCTTCAAGTTTTTTGAATGTATATTTTATTGATATAATAGTATTATATAATAATATTTATTTTTTGTAGTGTGTTGTCTGTTTATGTTCTGTTCGCATCAACGATCTCTCCTTGGTCGAGGGTCGCCTTGAAAGAACAAGTGGGCGAGCTTGCCCGTGAATAGCGATATGCCTGACGCGCCTGGCCGTGGAGTTCATCGGCGTGTTGAGGGGGGCGTTCGACCTTTCCTGTCTCCGGACTGCACTTGGCTGGTCCGTGTTGCTTCGGTGTAGGCAAGTGCTCTCATTGACGATAGGTGCCGCCCGCGTCGAGTGCTCGCAGGAATGTTCCGCCTGTTTCCATATCGACTGGACATCCATGCTCTGGTGCGCCCTGAAGGAATTCGGTTCAGAGGCTGGGCTGAGATGGATAAACAGTTCGCCGGCGTTCAGGGCCGAGCCCTACGGGATGTCGATATTGTATAGATTTCAACGACATAGATGTTCGCAGTTTCGCCTTGGTCGGAAATCCAAATCCTTTGTAGATAAAGGTTTTGGATTGCCAACAGATGTTGCCAATAGCCGGGCCTTGGTGGCTTCCTCTCTCCATGGCGAAGGGGCCTTCTTCAGATAACCTCTACCTTCAGCGACTTGGCGCGCGTTGATACGCGCGCACTCCCGTTCCCTATACGCTGCGTGGGGAGATGGGACCGTATTTCCGCAGGGCTCTTAGCACAGCCGACTTACAGGAATTCTTGGTTCCGCACCGAAAAGCGAACAGTCTGGACGTATGGATAGGGCCATGCGTTATAGTGCCGTGGCGAAAACATCGTTCTCAGGTTGGTCGCTCGTGGCCCGGCTTTGTCGCCGATGATGTTCCTGGGCACGCGGAACGCGAAAAGCGCGCCGCGGCTGGGAACGAAGAAGATCACTCGGCCGCCGCCGATGCTCTCCGTGTTCTCTTGAAAGCTGCAGCGCCGCCCGCCGCCGTCAATGCTCTTGATGGGGAGGGGGCTGGGCGATCCCTGCTTGGACCTCCTGGCAGGCGAGTAGGGATGCTGGTGTCGCTTGGCGTGCGTTCGGGGGCCGTGTGCTGGGTCGAGAGCCGACTTCCGAGGCGTTGAAGGACCACCTTCAGCGCACTCCGAAAGTCGGCACCACCACGGTCGCCGACTACAGCGGTATGGCGAGGGTCGGAGACGGAGGGATTCGAGCCGACGCCGTGCCTGCTTTTCTTGGTGCAACCTGCGGCGTCGTTGCCGGGCATGGCTGGCCGGTGCGCCGGGCCATTTTCAGGACGTCGCATTCCGACTTCAGTCCGGCCGCTTCCCTAGGCTGCGGTCAGTCTTAAGCGGCTCGGATCCTATCTGCCGATGGCCGCGAAAGAGATGCCCAGGATCTGCCTTGCTTCAAGGGCGCTATTAGCGTTGCGCGTTGCGGGGACGCGCAGGTCGCGGGCGGCTCGCGCGGCCGCAATATCCCGATCCAATCACCTTATTTGTCGACAAAATCAGATAATTTTCCGCATTTCTGTATTTTAAATTGAAAAAGTGTCGACAAAAAAGTTCCGTGCCGTATGTATGACGCCGTGTACGGGAGGTGCGGACATGACATTGGATCTAGGTGCCCGGCGGACTTTCAGCTCGCATGGCCAGGTGTTCGCCTGTCATGCGCTTTCCGCGATCGAGGAAAGGTACGGCATCGCATTGGCGACGCGCCCTTATTGCCTCAGGGTGTTGCTGGAGAACGTCCTGCGGAATGTCGGCGTTAACGACATCGGCGAGGAGGATGTTCGTCGCCTGATCGCCTGGTCCCCGGAAAACGACGACATCATCCCGGTGCCCTTCCATCCGGCACGTGTGCTCATGCAGGACTACACGGGCATTCCGACCCTGGTCGATCTCGCGGCGATGCGCGACGCCATGGTGGCCCGAGGCCGAGAGGCCGGGGACGTCAATCCGCAGATCCCGGTCGATCTCGTCATCGACCATTCGCTGATCGTCGACGAGGCCGGCCATGCGGGCGCGATGAGCCTCAATCTCGTTCACGAGTTCCGCCGCAATTCCGAGCGCTACCAACTCGCGAAGTGGGCGCAGTCCGCTTTCGAGGGCATCCGTGTCGTTCCGCCCGGCAAGGGCATCCTGCATCAGGTGAATATCGAGCACATCGCCACGCTGGTGCGGACGCAGCGACAGGCCGACGGCACGGTGCTGGCCTATCCCGACACGATGGTCGGCACCGACAGCCACAGCACGATGGTCAATGGCATCGGCGTGCTGGGCTGGGGCGTCGGCGGCATCGAGGCCGAGGCGGCCATGCTCGGGCTGCCGCTGGTGGTGCCGCTCGGGCGCATCGTCGGCGTGCGGCTGACCGGGATGGTGCGCGAGGGCGTGACGGCGACGGATATCGTGCTCACCCTGACACAGCGCCTGCGGGCGGTCGGCGTGGTCGACGCTTTCGTCGAATTCTACGGCCCTTCCGCCGGCCGACTGAGCGTTGCCGACCGGGCGACGCTCGCCAATATGTCGCCGGAGTTCGGTTCGACCTGCGGCTTCTTTCCCATCGACCGCGCGACCATCGACTATCTCGAGCTGACGGGTCGGTCGTCCGATCACGTGCGGCTGGTCGAGGCCTATGCGAAGCAGCAGAACCTCTGGCGCGACGACGAGGCACTCGAGCCCGAATACAGCCGCGTGGTTGAGTTCGACCTCGGTGCGGTGGAGCCGAGCGTTGCCGGCCCGCGACGCCCGCAGGACCGCGTGGCGCTGCCGCAGGTGGCGGACAATTTCCGCTCGCAGATGAAGTCGGAGCCTAAGGGCATTGGCGACGGCATCGACAACGGCTCCGTCGTGATCGCGGCGATCACCAGTTGCACCAACACTTCCAATCCGGCGGTGATGATCGGTGCCGGACTGCTGGCGCGCAAGGCGGTGCAGCGCGGCCTGACCTCGAAGCCGTGGGTCAAGACCTCGCTAACGCCGGGTTCGCGCGTCGTCAGCGGCTATCTCGAGGCGACCGGGCTTCAGACGGATCTCGACCGCCTCGGCTTCCAGGTGGCCGGCTATGGCTGTGCGACCTGCGGCGGCAATTCCGGCCAGCTCGATCCGAAGATCGAGGACGAAATCGTCTCCCGGCAGGCGGTGGCGGTCGCGGTGCTGTCGGGCAACCGCAATTTCGAGGCGCGCATCCACCCGCTCGCCAAGGCGAGTTACCTGATGTCGCCGCCGCTGGTCATCGCCTATGCGATTGCCGGCACCGTCGATATCGACCTGACGAACGACCCTGTCGGGACGGATCCGGAGGGACGCCCGGTGTTCCTCAAGGACATCTGGCCGAGCTCCCAGGAGATCCTGGACCTGCTCTCGCAGGCAGTGACGCCGGAGTTGTTCCGTAAATATTACGCCGACCTGTTCGCGGGCGATGCGGTGTGGAACGCGCTGGAAGCCTCGCGCGGCCAGCTGTTCACCTGGCAGTCGGCCAGCACCTATATCCGCCGCCCGCCCTATTTCGACGACTATACCGATCGGCCGGATGCGGTTTCGACGATCGAAGGTGCACGCCCGCTGCTGCTGCTGGGCGACAGCATAACCACCGACCACATCTCGCCGGTCGGCGATATCGCGGCGTCCTCGCCGGCGGGGCTGCTGTTGTCGAGCCATCAGGTGGCGCAGCGCGACTTCAACGCCTATGGCTCGCGCCGCGCCAACCATGAAGTGATGGTGCGCGGCACCTTCGCCAATATCCGCCTGCGCAACGAGATGGTGGCCGGCGTGGAAGGGGGCGTCACGCAGCACGTTCCGAGCGGCGACATCCTCCCGATCTTCGATGCGGCCACCCGCTATGCCGACGAAGGCGTGCCGCTGGTGATCGTCGCCGGCCGTGAATATGGCTGCGGCTCCTCCCGTGACTGGGCAGCGAAAGGCACGCGGCTGCTCGGCGTGCGTGCGGTGCTGGCGGAAAGCTTCGAACGTATCCACCGCTCGAACCTCATCGCCATGGGCGTTCTGCCGCTCCAATTCCCCGAAGGCGTCACCCGCGCCACGCTCGGGCTCGACGGCTCCGAGCGTATCGACCTCGAAGGGTTCGATGCCTGGACGAAGCCCGGCGAGACGCTGACGGCGCGCATCACCCGTGCAGATGGGTCGGCGCAAACGGTCGAGATGCGGGGGCGGCTCGATACTGCCAATGAGCTCAAGGTGTGGCGCGCCGGAGGCATCTTGCCCTTCGTCTTCCGCCGCCTGCTGGAAAATGGTGCGCAACCGGAGGGACGAGCCGATGTCGCATGATCCGACGCCGCAGATCGCCATACCGGCCGTCTATATGCGCGGCGGCACGAGCCGGGCCATTATCTTCCATGCGAAGGATCTCCCCGCGGATCCGGCGGCGCGCGACGCGATCATTCTCGCGGCGATCGGCAGTCCCGACCCGAACCGACGCCAGCTGGACGGGCTGGGCGGCGCGATCTCCTCGCTCTCCAAGATCGCCATCATCGGTCCTTCGAGCCGGCCGGATGCGGATGTCGACTACACCTTCGGGCAAGTGGCCATCGATGCCCCGCTGGTGGGGTACAAGGGCAATTGCGGCAACATCTCCTCGGCGATCGGGCCGTTTGCGATCGACGAGGGGCTGGTCGCGGCCGACGGCGATAGCGCGACGGTGCGGATCCACAACACCAATACCGGCAAGGTCATCATCGCGCGGTTCCCGGTGAGCGGCGGCCGGGCGGCGGTGGAGGGCGATTTCGAGCTGCAGGGCGTCGCGGGCAAGGGCGCGCCGATCCGCATGTCGTTCCTCGAACCCGGCGGCGCCGCGACCGGTCGCCTGCTGCCGACTGGACGGGTGCAGGACGATCTCGCCGTCGAGGGGATCGGGACCTTGACGGTGTCGCTGGTCGATGCGGCCAACCCGGCCGTGTTCGTGGACGCCCGAGCGCTCGACATGACCGGCCTTGAATTGCCGGACGAGATCGAGGCGCGTCCCGGGCTCCTCGCGCGGCTGGAGGCGATCCGCGTCGCCGCTGCCGTGGCCATGGGCATCGCGGCGACCGAGGAGGAGGCGCGGACCCGCATCCGCAACCTGCCACTGGTGGGCATCCTCGCCGCGCCCGTCGATGCCCCGACGCTCAGCGGTAAGGTGTTGCCTGCGTCGTCATTCCACATTCTGGTGCGCATGATCTCGGCCGGCCAGCCGCACAAGGCCTCGCCGCTGACCGGTGCCATGTGCCTCGCCATCGCCATGCGGCTGCCGGGGACGATCGCCGCCGAGCTGGCGCATCTGCCCTCCGATCCCGAGGCGGATCTCGTCGTCGCGCACCCGTCCGGCCTGTTGCCGGTCGCCGCGCGACTGAGCCGTGAGGGCGAGCCGCATGCCGACGAGGCCGTGGTCTACCGGACCGCCCGGCGGTTGATGCAGGGTAGTGTCCTGGTGCCGCGCAAGGTGCTGGAGAACTCGGAAAATGTGTCGACAAAAATCTGAGCCCCCGGCAGGCTCCGCCGCATCATGCGAGGAGGGCTGCCATGCTGGACGAACTGGATGATTCCACGACCGTGGCGGACAGCGCCCTGGCGCGCCTGACTCAGGTCATTCTCGACGGGGAGCTGAAGCCCGGCGCCAAGGTTAGCGAACCGGAGCTGGCGCGGCGCTTCGGCATCAGCCGCGCGCCTTTGCGCGAGGCGATCCGCCGGCTTGAGGAGCGCAGCGTGCTGACCCGGGCGCCGCGTCTCGGCGCGCGGGTGGTGGTGCTGTCTCCGGCCAAGGTGGAGCAGATCTTCGTCGTGCGCGAGGCGGTGGAGGGGATGATCGCGCGCGAGGCGGCCACGCGCATCACCGATTCCGAAATCGCCCAGTTGAGGGAAAACCTGGCGCGGCAGAAGGCGCGGTCGGAGGAGATCGGCTTTTCCACCTTTCTCACGCGCGAGCTCGACAGCGACTTTCACACCTTCATCGCCCGGTGCAGCCGCAACGAATTCCTCATCAAGTTCCTCTGCGAGGACTACGCGACGCTGATCGGCCTGTGCCGCAAGCATCTGCGCCAGGTGCCCGAGCGCGCCTATCGCGCCTTCGTCGAGCATGGCCGCATTGTCGATGCGCTGGCCGACCGCGATGCCGACATGGCCGAACTCGCCATGCGCCGGCACATCCAGGCTTCGCGGCAGATGCTGGTGGCGAGCGTGCAGGAGGCCGGCGGCGAGAGCGGCCGTGGGCGCCGTCGAGGCTCGAAACGGGTTTGATCGTAATTGTGTCGACATAATTGCGATATAAAGTTTAGAATAACTTGACATTGTTGGATATATCCCAACATATGTCGACAATATGCGAGACGGTAAAGATCTCGCACTATCGGGAAACGTTCGTCAGGAGAGTGTCATGATCCGTTCCATGCAGCGGAGCGCGCCGTCGCGCTTTGCTTCGTTCGGGCACGCCGTACGGCGCGGCATCGGAGGAGCCGTGTTGGTCGCGGGGCTCGCCAGCGCGGGTATCGCGCAGGCGCAGCAGACCACCGTGACCATCCCCGCGTCGCCGGGCGGCGGCTGGGACAACACGGCCCGCATGACGATGCAGGTCCTCCAGAAGGAGAAGCTGGTCAGCGGCGGCATCCAGTTCGTCAACAAGGGCGGCGGCGTCGGCATCATCGGGCTCACCGATTTCGTCCGTAACAACAAGGGCAACGACAACGCCCTGATGTTCATGGGCGTGATCATGCTGTCGAGCATCCTGACCAACCGCTCGGCGATCACCATGGACGACGTGGCGCCGCTGGCGCGGCTGACCCGCGAATACAACGCCGTCGCGGTGCCGACGGATTCGCCGATCAAGACCCCGGCCGACCTCGTAGCCGAGCTCAAGAAGGATCCCGGTGCGTTCGCGGTCGGCGGTTCGGGGGTCGGCACCGTCGATCACCTGACCATGGCGCTGATCGCCAAGACGCAGGGAATTCCCGCTAACAAGTTGAATTTCATCGCTTTTAGCGGCGGCGAGATCGTGCCCGCGCTGGTCGGCGGCAAGATCAAGGCGGCGGTCTCCGGTCTTTCCGAGCTCTATCCGCTGGCGCAGGCCGGGCGTATCCGCCTCATCGCGGTGACCTCGGACAACCGCCTGCCGGGCGTGGACATTCCCACGCTGAAGGAAGCCGGCCTCGATGTCTCCGTCAGCAACTGGCGCGGCGTCGTCGGGGCGCCCGGCATGAGCGCGGCGGCCCGCAAGGAGTGGATCGGCCGGTTCGAGACCATGGCCAAGTCGCCGGAATGGGCGGCGGCGCTGGAGAAGCAGGGCATGGAGAATGCCTATCTCGGCGGCGAGGCGTTCTCGGCCTTCATCGCGTCGGAAAACCAGAACTGGCAAGGGCTTCTGAAGGAAGCCGGCCTCGTCAACTGACGGCGCGGGAGGTAGGGCGATGAGCGCTGGCGTATCGCCGCGGCCCTGGTGGGTACCCGGAGGCGTGATCGCCTTCGGGGGCATCATGCTCTACGGGGCGGCGCAGCTCGGCCAGTCCGACGCCCATTCGGGCGTGGGGCCCGGCCTGTTCGTGACGATCATCGGCATCGCCCTCGTCGTCCTCGGAGTGGCGCTCGGCGTGCAGGTCGCGCGGGGCGTCGCCTTCACCTCGCCGGAGGGCGAGGGTGAGTATGGTGAGGTGGACGATGAGGACAGAACCCACCGTGGACCGCTGCTCCTCGCCATCGCCTCGCTGGCGGCGCCGCTGGTGCTGATGCAGGCCGCCGGCTTTCCCGTCACCGCCGCCGTGGTGTTCGCCGGCGTCGCCCGTGCCTTCGGCTCCCGGCGGCCAGTTGTCGACATTCTGACCGGCGCGGTGCTGGGCGCCGTGGCCTGGTTCTTCTTCAACTGGCTCGGCGTCAATCTCGGCCCGTTCCTGCCGCTGCTGTCGGAGCGCTGACCATGTCGACCCTCGACCTGCTGCTGCACGGCTTCGGCGTCGCCTTCCAGCCGATCAACCTGCTGATGGCCTTCATCGGCAGTCTGCTCGGCACCGCCATCGGCGTGCTGCCGGGAATCGGGCCGGCATTGACCATCGCGCTGCTGATGCCGGTGACCACCTCGCTGGAGCCGGCTTCCGCCTTCATCATGTTCGCCGGCATCCTCTACGGCGCGATGTATGGCGGCTCGACCACCTCGATCCTGCTCAACACGCCGGGCGAGAGCGGGTCGATGATGACCGCGCTCGAGGGCAACCAGATGGCCCGGCGCGGGCGGGGCGCCGCCGCGCTGGCCACCGCCGCCATCGGCTCCTTCGTCGCCGGCACCATCGGCACGCTGGCGCTGTCCTTCGTGGCGCCGGCCGTCTCCGAACTCGCCTTCATCTTCGGGCCGGAAGACTATTTCGCGCTGATGGTGCTGTCCTTCACCACCATCTCGGTGGTGCTGGGCAATTCGCCGCTGCGCGGCGCCATCGCGGTGGCGGTCGGGCTGGGCCTCGGCGTGATCGGCATCGACGCGCAGACCGGGCAGTCGCGCCTGACCTTCGGCAGCCTCGACCTGCTCGACGGTATTCCCTTCACCATCGTGCTGGTGTCGCTCTTCGCCGTGGGCGAGATCATCTATGTCGCCAGCCGCGGGCCGGAGCGCAGCAGCGGCATGAACCCGCTGAGCGGCGGCATCTGGATGACCAAGGAGGACTGGAAGCGCTCCTGGAAGCCATGGCTGCGCGGCACCGCGCTCGGCTTTCCCATCGGCGTGCTGCCGGCCGGCGGCTCGGAGATCCCGACCTTCCTGTCCTATGCGGTGGAGAAGCGCCTCTCGAAGCACCCGGAGGAATTCGGCTCCGGCGCTATCGAGGGCGTGGCCGGGCCCGAGGCGGCGAACAACGCGGCGGCGGCCGGCATATTGGTGCCGCTGCTCACCCTCGGCCTGCCGACCTCGGCGACCTCGGCCATTCTGCTCAGCGCCTTCCAAGGCTACGGGTTGCAGCCCGGCCCGCTGCTGTTCGTGAACAATGCCGAACTGGTGTGGGGGCTGATCGCCTCGCTCTATATCGGCAATTTCATGCTGATCGTGCTCAACCTGCCGCTCGCCGGCATGTGGGTGCGGCTCTTGATGATCCCGCGCCCGCAGCTCTATGCCGGCATCGTCATCTTCGCCCTGGTCGGCGTATGGGGCTTGTCGACCTCGTGGTTCGACCTGCTGCTGATGTTCTCCATGGGCCTGCTCGGCTACGCGATGCGGCTCTACGACTTCCCGGCGGCGCCGGTGCTCATCGGGCTCATCCTCGGGCCGATGGCCGAGCAACAGCTGCGCCGGGCGCTCGCGATCAGCCAGGGCGATCCGGTGGCGCTCGTCTCGACGCCGATCTCCGCCACGCTGCTCGGCCTCGCTCTGTGCATCGTCGTGCTGCCGCCGCTGCTGCGCACCCTCGCCCGGCGTCCGGCCGGCGATGACCGCTACGCCGCATCGCGACCCACACCCTGACCCGTCCTGTACCTTCCCCTTGTCCGAGGCTGCCATGACAGAAACCGTCCACCGCCGCTTCCGCCGCCAGGTCGCCGAGCGTCGCGGCCTGCTGCTGCCGGGCGCCGCCAATGCGCTTGCCGCGCGGGTGATCGCCGACATGGGCTATGAGGCGGTGTATCTGTCGGGGGCAGGCCTGACCAACACCTTCCTCGGCCTGCCGGATCTCGGCTTCGTCAGCCTGCCGGAGATCGCCCAGCACACCGCCGCGATCGCCGACGTGGTCGACATTCCCATCGTCGTCGACGCCGATACCGGCTTCGGCAACGCACTGAACGTCCAGCACACGGTGCGGGTGCTGGAGCGGGCCGGCGCCAGCGCGATCCAACTGGAGGACCAGGTGTCGCCGAAGCGTTGCGGCCACTTCACCGGCAAGGACGTGGTGCCGGCGAGCGAGATGGTGTCGAAGATCAAGGCTGCCGTGGATGCGCGCCATGACGGCGACCTGATGATCATCGCCCGCACCGATGCCCGCGCGGTGGACGGCTTCCAGGCGGCGGTCGACCGCGCCGGCGCCTATGCCGAGGCCGGGGCCGACATCCTGTTCATCGAGGCGCCGGAGAGCCGCGAGGAAATCCTCGCTCTGCCGAAGGCGGTCGACGTGCCGCAGCTGGTCAACATCGTCGTCGGTGGCCGTACCCCGGCGCTGCCACGCGCCGAGCTGGCGGCCGGCGGGTTTGCGCTGGTGCTCTATGCCAATGTGGCGCTGCAGGGCGCGGTCTATGGCATGCAGAACGCGCTGAAGGGACTGATGGACGCCGGCATCATGGATGAGAGCGCGCCGGTCGCCTCCTTCAAGGAGCGCCAGCGGCTGGTCCGCAAGGAGGCGTTCGACGATCTCGAACGCCGCTACACCGCCGGCTAAGTGAAGCGGACGTTCTAGCTTGTCCGGCTGGACGATGGCGGGCGCCGGTGCTTTTGGTTTCCGGGCGCCTGCCGGGCTTAGCGCCGGTACCGGTGACCCCGGCCCGCTCTGTGCGGGGCCGGGGTCCGTTGCTCAGGGCAAGTCTGGGCTCACCTTCCAGTCGCGCAGCTTGTAGACCGTGCCGGGGCGCGGCCGGGGCGTGTCGCCGCCTTCGCGCAGGCGCCGCTTGAAGCTGTGGATCGGCGTGGCGAGGTCGTCCACCCGAACCTCGACGACCGACGGTCCGTCATGGGCGAAGGCGGCGTCGAGCGCCGGGCCGAGCTCGTCCGGCTTCTCCACATAGAGGCCCTTCAGGCCCAGCCCCGTGGCCGCCGCGGCGAAGTTGGGGTGGCAGCTCTGGCTTTCCAGCAGGGCGGACTGCACGTTCTTGAAGAAGATGTCCTGCCAGAGCTGGATCCAGCCCAGCCGTCCATTGTTCAGGACGACGTTGACCACCTTCTGGTTCCGCTGGGCCTGCGTGGCCAGTTCGCCCACGGTGTAGGAGAAGGCCCCGTCGCCGGCGACGGTGACGATGCGCGTGCCGGGCCGGGTCTCGGCCGCGCCGATGGCCGCCGGGATGGCATAGCCGAGGCCGCCCTGGCCGCGCGCATAGAGAAAGGAACGACCGGACCGGCGCGCCGGAATGTAGTTGGCGATCCAGCCGGCGGCGAAGCTGGCATCCGACACCACGATGTCGTCCAGCTCCAGCCGTGCGGCAACCTCGGCCATGACGCGGGCCGGGTGGAGCGGAATCTGTTCGCTCTCGATCTCCGCGCGCTTCTGGCGTTCGCCCTCGGCCTTCACCTCCGCGATGCGCGCGGCCCATTCCGGGCGGGTCTGCGGGGCCAGCCCGGCGTTCAGCAGGGTGAGCGCCTCGCGCACGTCGCCCAGCAGCGCCACCGTCGGCAGGAAGGTGCGGCCATGCTCGTTGGGATCGCAGTCGATGGTGATCGTCGCCTGATGCGGCAGCGGCAGGGTCCAGTTCATCGCGGTGTTCTGGCTGGCCTTGGAGCCGCACCAGATCACCAGGTCCGCCTCCTTGATCAGTTCGATCGCCGCCCAGGACCCCAGCGGATTCAGCGCGCCGGCGGCATAGTCGGCGGTCTCCGGGACCGCGCCGCGCCCGGTGAGGCTGGTCACGGCGAGGCCGCCGAGCTTGCCGGCGAATTCGGTGGCCTCCGTGGAGGCCAGCGCGCCATGCACGCCGCCACCGAACACGACGGCCGGACGCTTCGCCCGGCCGATCAGCGCCACGGCGTCGGCGATGCCGGACGCGACGGGGGCCGAGCGCAGGAACGGCGCCTGGATCGCGCGTTCGTCGATGCCGATGCGGATTTCGGCCTCGTCCCACTCGGCGTCGAAGATGTCGTGCGGAATGATCAGCGCCACCGGGCCGGGGCGCGGCGAGGTGGCGACGCGGAAGGCGGTGCGGATCATCTCCGGCAGCGCCGCGCGCGAGGGGACCAGCCAGCTGTCCTTGGTGATGGTCTTGAAGAAGGAGAGCTGGTCGAAGCCCTGGCTGGCGATGCCCTTTTCCTTCAGCGTCAGCCAGTCCAGCGGCAGTTCGCCGACGATGCCGATCATCGGGACGGAGGCGTTCAGCGCCTCGATGAAGCCGGCGGGCAGCAGGTTGGCGCCGGGGCCGACCGTGACATCGCACACGCCGGGCTTGCCGGTGAGCCGCGCATAGGCGTCGGCGGCGTAGGCGGCGTTGCGCTCGTCGCGCATCAGCACATGGCGGATGCGGTCGGTGCGCCGGGAAATGCCGTCATGCAGCGCCGTGGTCTGCCCGCCGGGCATGCCGAACACCAGTTCGACGCCGTAGCGCGCCAGCATCTCGGCGACGAGATCACCCATATGGGCCATGGAACTCTCCTTGAGATCGACGATGTCGTCGTGCCGCAGCCATTGAAAGGCCGTCAGGCGGGTCGCGCGGAGGTCGCGCAACAACGGATGGCATAATTCAATCGTGCGTGACGTTTGTCAATGGCATGTTTCAGGTTTGACTGGCATACGCCATGATGCATAAAGCGCGGACGTGCTCGCAGGATCCTTCCAGCGGGCGGAACTTCGGGGAAAGGCATGGCGAAGCGGACGGAGCGCACTGGAACGGCGCCCTCGGCGCAGGATGCGACGCAGTTCGCGCTCGATCCCGTCCTGACCGCGGCCTGGCTCTATTACGAGGAGGGGCTGAAGCAGGACGAGATCGCCGCCCGCTTCGGCATCTCGCGCGCCACCGTGTTCAACCTGCTGCAGAAGGCGCGCGACGAGGGGGCGGTCAGCGTCTCCATCGACGTCGCGCGCATCGGGGCGCTGCGCCTCGCCCAGGCGCTGAGCCGATCCTCCGGCCTTGCCGAGTGCTACGTCGTTCCGGCGAGCGGCAATGACCGGCCGGTGGCCGAGCGCATCGCCGGGCTCGGCGCCCGTGTGCTGGAGCCGCGCATCACCGCCGAGAGCGTGCTCGGCGTCGCCTGGGGGCGCACGGTGATGGCGCTCTCACAGGCGCTCGCTCCGCTCCATCTGCCCAGCACCACTATCGCGCAGATCACCGGCAGCGCCATCGGCACCTATGATTTCTCGCCGGAACTCTGCACCTCCAACATCGCGCTGAAGGTGGGCGGGCGCTGCGTGAACATGCTCGCGCCCGGCATCGTCTCCAGCCCGGAGATGAAGCGGCTGCTGATGGCGGAGCCGATCGTCGCGCAGCATTTCGCGCTGCTGCGCAATTGCGACATCACCCTGTTCGGCGTCACCGATCTGGGGGAGGGCACCTCGCTGATGCATAGCGGCTTCATGACCCAGCCGACGCTGGCGGACTACCGTGCCCATGGCGCCGTCGGCTTCGTTTCCGGCTATTTCTTCGATGCGGATGGGCAGCCCGTGCTGACGGATCTCGACGCCCGTCATCTGTCGATGCCGCGCGAGGATTTTCTCGCGGTGCCCACGCGGATCTGCGTGGGAGGCGGGCCATCGAAGATCGCGGCGCTCACCGCCCTGCTGCGCGGGGGCTATGCCAATGTGCTGGTGACGGACGAAACCACCGCGCGGGCCGTTCTGGCGCGGATCGGCTGAGGCCGCAGCGTCACTTGACGATGAAGTGCAGCCGCGCCTGATCGGTGCGGTACACGGCGGTGTAGTATTCGACGGCCTCGTCGGTCTGCATGTAGGTGACGGACTCGATGGCGATCACCGGCGCGCCGGCGGCAATGCCCAGCAATTCCGCCTGCTCGGGCGTGGCGGTGGCGGCCTCCAGCCAGCGTTCGGCGCGCTTCATGGTGATGCCGTAGCGCCGCGACAGCGTGTCGTAGAGCGAGCGATTTTGCATCGGCACCTGCTCGAAGCCGGGCGCCAGCCGCAGGTTGATGAAGGTATAGACGAGGATGCGCGGCATCCCGTCGACGCTCAGCACCCGGTCCAGCGCCACCACGGATTCATGCGCGCCGACCCCCAGCATCCGGCAGACACGTTCGTCGGGCTTCACCAGTTCCTGGCGGAGGATGGCCCGGCTCACCGAATGATTGGTGTGGTGCAGCTCGCCGGAGAAGCCGATATTCGAGCCGAGAAAGCCGTGGTCGTCGCGCTTGGGGGCGACGAAGGCGCCCTTGCCCTGCAGCTTGTAGATGACCCGCTCGGAGACCAGCTGGTTCAGCGCCTCGCGCACCACGGTGCGGGACACGCCGAAACTCTCGCACAGCTCGGATTCGGAAGGCAGCCGGGCATTTTCCGGCAGCTTCTCGGTGACGATGAGCGTCAGCAGCGCCGACTTCAGCTGCGACCAGAGCGGCAAGCCGGAGCCATTGTCGCGCAGACCATTGTCCCGGTCCGCCAGCGCCTTGAGGGTTGGCACCAGATTGGTCTCGGCGCGCCGCGCGCGGCGATGTCCTTCGTTCATCAGGTCCTTCCCGGCACAAGATGCCGCGTGCCGATCACCTGCGCGGCCGCTGCGATTTCGTGCGCGATGCGTTCCGGCGGCCAGCCCAGCGCCTCGCCAACCACCGTTCCCAACTCGGCGAGCGCCTCGGACGTCGCTTGCCCGAGCAGCGCGATATGGGTGCGGCGGAGCACGATGTCCTCCAGCCGGGCCACCCGTTCCTCGCGCGCGATCGCCACGATCTCCTGATACGAATAGTCGGGAAGCGTCGTCAACGGAACTTCACGCTGCGGTGCGAAGCCTTCGAGGCGACTGGCCGCCGCGGTGCCGTAACGGTCGAACAGGACGCGCGCCCGCTCGAGGCTAAGTCCGAAGCGTCGCGCGAGCTCGGCGACGTAGGGCGCGGGATCGACGGGCCAGCCGGCGCCGCCGCCGATGGCGATGCCGGCGGTGGAGCGCCGCCGCGCCCGGCCGGTCCGCGCGAGTATGTCGTCGGCGATCTCTTCGGCGCAGGCCCGAAAGGTCGTCCATTTGCCGCCGACCAGCGACAGCACCGGGAAGGGGCGGTCGCCCTGCGGCTCGAAGGCGCGGATCGAGTGATCGCGGCTGATCGCGCCGGCCACTCCCTCGCTCGCCGGCAGCGGCCGGATGCCGGCATAGGTGTGCACGATCTCATCGCGGCTGAGCGCGATGGCCGGCATGGCCATTGCCATCACCTCGAACAGATAGTCGATCTCCGCATCCGAGCAGATCGTGTCGTCCGGGTCGTCGGTGCGCAGATCCGTGGTGCCGACCAGCGCGTGCAGCTCGTCGAGCGGATAGGCCAGGCAGATGCGATGGTCGGGAGTCTCGAAGTAAAGCATGGTGTCGGCGAGGCTCTCGACCAGCGCCCGGTTGCGCACCACGAGATGCGAACCCTTGGTGCCGCCGATCAGCCTCTGATTGATACCGAAACGCCCATCCACCTCGTCGACACGCGCGCCGGCGCAGTTCACCACCAGCTTCGGCGCCACCGCGAAGCGCTCGCCGGTCAGCACGTCGGCGAGCAGGATCCGTCCGCCCTCGCGGCCGGTCACGGCGAGGTAGGTCGCCGCCCGTGCCTCCGGGCACATCTGCTCGGCCTGGGCGACCAGTTCGAGGCCGAGGCGCTCCGGCGCGGTCAGTCGGGCGTCGTGGAATTCGGCGACATAGCGCGTCGAGGACGCCAGCGCCGGCATCTGCGCGCGAAACTCGCGGGCGGGGACCATCCGGTGGTTGGGCATGGTCTGGTCGCGGCGGTTGAACAGGTCGTACGCACGCAGCCCCAGCGCGACGACGAGGGCGCCCTTCGGCCCCGGCGTGCGCACCCATCCGAGAAAGCGTCCCAGCGAGGTGAGCGCGCCGCTGAAGCGGTCGGCGATCGGCACGCGCACGCGGAGCGGCCGGACAAGGTGCGGCGCATCGAGGAGGAGGCGGTTGCGCTCCTCCACCGATTCCCGAACCAGCGAGAACTCGCCGATCTCCAGATAGCGCAGCCCGCCATGGATCAGGCGGGAGGAGGCGGCGCTGGTCGCCGAGCAGATGTCGCCCCGGTCGACCAGCAGCCCGGGCACGCCCTGGAGGGCCAGATCCCGGAAGACGCCGACGCCGTTGATGCCGGCGCCGATGATGAGCACCTCGGGCGCCGGGGGCTGGGGCGCGGGATGCCCGGGTCCCGGACCGGCGCGCAGGTCGTCGAGAATGGCGTCGCGGGACAACATGGCAGGCTCCATACCGATCGGCTTCCAAGGCCGTCACCGCGCGACCGGAAAGGCGTTGGCCTTCGCGTCAATGCGCATACTCGTAATTACAAGTAAGAAGCACCACATCCAATTCGGCCTGTCAATTTGTGATTTTACGGCGGAAATGACGCTGCATTGCAGCAAAAAATCGCGAAATGAAAGATATTGACGCGCTAGGCATCGTGGTTATGATCAAACATGTAATTACGTGTTGAGCTTCGGAAAACGAAGCCATACCGGCTAAGTCCGGTACCGGAGGACGCCATGAAGGAACGCCTGATCGGCATCGATGCCGGCGGGACGATGACGAAGGCCGCCTTGTTCGATCTGGACGGCCGCGAGCTCGCCTGTGAACGTCGACCCAACCAGATGCTGTTTCCCGGGCCGGGCCATACCGAGCGCGATCCCGAGCGCATGTGGCGGGCCGCCTGCGAGTCGATCGCTTCGGTGCTGGAGGTCACGGGCACGTCGCCGGACGATGTGGTGGGCGTCTCGTGCTCCGGCTATGGCAGCGGCATCTATCTGACCGATCGCCACGGCGATCCGGTGCGCCCGGGCGTGGTCTCGACCGACAGCCGCACCGCCGACCTCGTCGGGGAGTGGGAGGGCAACGGACGCGCGGGCGTCACGGCCCGGCGCATCCAGCAGCGGGTCTGGCCGGGCCAGGCCATCGCGCTCATGGCGTGGTTCTCCAAGCACGAACCGGAGACGGTGGCGCGCACCGAGCGCGTGCTGTTCTGCAAGGATTTCCTGCGCGGCCGGCTCTGCGGCGATTTCTCCACCGACCCGACCGATGCCGGCATCGCCGGCGCCATCGATGTCGAGACCGGTGCCTATGCCCGCGAGGTGTTCCGCGATCTCGGCATCGCCTCCTGGCTCGACGTGATGCCGGAAATCGGCCCCTCGGCCGAGGTGGTCGGGCGGGTGACGCCGGCCGCCGCGCAGCAGACGGGCCTCAAGGAGGGCACGCCGGTGGTGCGGGGCGTGGCCGACGTTGCCGCCGCTGCGCTGGCCTCGGGCGTGGTGAGCCCGGACCGGCTGTCGATGATCGCCGGCACGTTCAGCATCAATTCCACGCTTCACGATGCGCCCCGGCTCTCGGTGCCGCCCTTCCTGCAGATGCCCTATCCGGTGGGCGGGCAGGTGCTGGCCACCGAAGGGGCGGCGACCTCGGCCTCCAATTTCGAGTGGTTCTGCCGGGAGATTCTCGACGCCGAGGCGGCGAGGGCGCTCTCCAACGGCGCCTCCGTCTACGACGTCTGCAACGACTATGTGCGCGACGCGCTGGACCGGGAGAACGACATCCTCTTCCTGCCCTATCTGTTCGGCGGGCCGGGCGGGGCGCCGGCGGGACTGTTGGGGCTGAAGCGCTCCGACAAGCTGGGCGACGTGCTGCGCGGCATCTTCGAGGGCATCGCCTACGCCCATCGGGTGGATATCGAGCGCCTGCTCTCCGGCTATGACGCGGCCAAGCCGACGACGATACGCCTCGCGGGCGGCGCGTCGCGCAGCGCCATCTGGGCGCAGATCTTCGCCGACGTCCTTGGGCTGCCGGTCGAGGTCACCGACGGTACCGAGCTCGGCGCCCGCGGCGTCGCCATCGCCTCGGCGGTGGCGATCGGGGCCTATAGCGACTTCGACACGGCGATCGCCCAGATGGTCCGCGTCCGCGAGCGGTGGGAACCGAACTTGGCGCAGCACGCCGCCCATTCCCGCAAATATGCCCGCTTCCTCGGCCTGACCCGTGCCCTCGCGCGGGACTGGCCGCAAAAAGCCTGAGCCGTCGCGCGCCGTTTCGTTCGTCGAGCCGCACCGTGGGGAGCCGGGGAAACCCGCGCCCGCCGCCTCTCGGCCCCGTCCGACGCTTTCGCAGGCATCTCTCTCCATGAGGCCCCGATGTCATTGTCGCTTCAGGATATCTCGCTGACGGTGGGCGGACAGCACCACCTGCGGGATATCGCCCTCACTCTGGAACGCGGCACGGTGAACGTGCTGCTCGGCCCGACGCGCTCGGGCAAGACCTCGCTGATGCGCGTCATGGCCGGGCTCGACCCCACCACGACGGGGCGCATCATCGCGGACGGTCGCGATGTTACCGGCCAGCCGGTGAAGAAGCGTTCGGTGGCGATGGTCTACCAGCAGTTCATCAATTACCCCGCGCTGACGGTGTATGAGAACATCGCCTCGCCGCTGCGCGTCCGAGGCGCGCCGAGGGCGGAGATCGACCGGCGGGTTCGCGCCGCGGCCGCGCTCTTGAAGCTGGACAACCAGCTCGAGAAGACGCCGCTCAAGCTGTCCGGCGGCCAGCAGCAGCGCTGCGCCATCGCCCGCGCCGTGGTGCGGCAGGCCGATCTCGTCCTGCTCGACGAGCCGCTGGCAAATCTCGACTACAAGCTGCGCGAGGAACTGCGTGAGGAACTGCCGCGCATCTTCGCCGAAACCAACGCCATCTTCGTCTATGCGACGACCGAGCCGACAGAGGCGCTCATGCTGGGCGGCAACACGGCCTGCCTCGCGGAAGGCCGCCTGCTGCAGTTCGGTCCGGCGGCGCGGGTCTATCGCCGCCCGGACAGCCTGGAGGCGGCGCAGACCTTTTCCGATCCGCCGATGAACATCGCGGAGGTGACGAAGCGGGGCCGCGAGCTGGTGCTGCCGGGCGGTGGCGCCATCGCCGCCGATGGCGCGCTCGCCGCGCTCGGCGATGGGCCGTATCGGCTCGGCGTGCGGGCGCATCACCTCGAACTCGCGCCCCGACCGGGCAGCCTGCGCGTGCCCGGCACGGTGGACGTGACCGAGATTACCGGTTCGGAAAGCTACATCCATGTTCATGCCGGCCCCCTGCGCTGGGTGGCGCTGGTGGCCGGCGTGCACGAGCTCGAGCCGGGCTCTCCCATCGCCGTGCATGTCGATCCGGCGCGGCTGTTCGTCTTCGATCCGGAGGGGCGTGTGGTCATCACGCCGGGCAGCACGGCGGCTCACGCGCCGCAGCGCGCGAGGGGCTGACATGGCACGCATCGAACTCGTCGATCTCGCCCACGCCTACTGGACCCATGCGCGCCCCGCCGAATACGCGTTGAAGCCGATGACCACCACATGGCGGCAGGGCGGCGCCTATGCGCTGCTCGGCCCCTCCGGCTGCGGCAAGACCACCCTGCTCAACATCATCTCGGGGCTGGTGACGCCGTCGCAGGGGCAGGTGCTGTTCGACGGCGTCGACGTGACCAACCTGCCGACCGAGCGCCGCAACATCGCGCAGGTGTTCCAGTTCCCGGTCGTCTACGACACGATGACCGTGTTCGAGAATCTCGCCTTCCCGCTGCGCAATCGCGGGCTGGACAGCCGGGCCGTGGACGCGCGGGTGAGGGAGATCGCCGGCCTTCTCGATCTCACGCCCGACCTCAATCGCCGCGCGCGGGGCCTCGGGGCCGACGCCAAGCAGAAGATTTCGCTCGGCCGTGGCCTGGTGCGACCGGATGTGGCGGCGGTGCTGTTCGACGAGCCGCTGACCGTCATCGACCCGGCGCTGAAATGGGAGCTGCGCTCCAAGCTCAAGGCGCTGCATCGCGCGCTCGACGTCACCATGATCTATGTGACGCACGACCAGACCGAGGCGCTCACCTTCGCCGACACGGTGGTGCTGATGCATGACGGTGGCATCGTGCAGGCGGGGCGGCCGGACGAGCTCTACGACCGGCCCCGGCACACCTTCGTCGGCCATTTCATCGGCTCGCCCGGCATGAATGTGCTGCCCGCCGCCGTGGACGGACTCGTCGCCAGGGTAGGGGACGCCCGCATATCGCTGGCGCGGCCCTACGCGCCGCCCAAGGCGGGTTCCAAGGTCGAGATCGGCATCCGGCCGGATCATCTACGGCTGGCCGCCTCGGGCGGGCACGCGGCCAAGCTCGAACGCATCGAGGATCTCGGCCGCGTGCGCTATGCGCGCCTGCTCTTCGAAGGGCACCGGCTGTCAGCGCTGGTGCCGGAGGGCGAGCCGCCGCCGACCGGGCCGGAGGTGCGCCTCGCCTTCGATGCCGCGCGCATCCACGTCTATGCCGACAACCTGCTGGTGGGCGAGCCATGACGAAAACCGTCGACAACCGTGCCTGGTTCCTCGTCTTGCCGGTGTTCGCGCTGGTGGCCTTCAACGCCATCCTGCCGCTGATGACGGTGGTGAACTATTCGTTCCAGGATTCTTTTGGCAACAACCAGTTCTTCTGGAACGGCATCGGCTGGTACCAGGAATTGCTGGACCCGACGAGCGAGCTGGGCGGACGCTTCTTCGCGGCGCTCGGCCGCTCGGCGGCCTTCTCGCTGGCCATCCTCGCCATCGAGGTGCCGCTCGGCATCCTCGTGGCGCTGTGCATGCCCCGCAGCGGGACGCAACTCGCCATCGGCCTCGTCATCATGGCGCTGCCGCTGCTGGTGCCGTGGAACGTCGTCGGTACCATCTGGCTGCTGTACACCCGCAGCGACATCGGCCTGTTCGGCTGGCTCATCAACGCGGTCGGCATCGACTTCAACGCCACCCGCAACGCGGCGCAGGCGTGGATCGTGCTCATCGCGATGGATGTGTGGCACTGGACCAGCCTGGTGGCGCTGCTGTGCTTCGCCGGCCTCAAGTCGATCCCGGACGCCTACTACCAGGCGGCGCGCATCGACGGCGCCTCGCGGCTGGCGATCTTCCGCTACATCGAGCTGCCGAAGCTCGGCCGGGTGCTGATGATCGGCGTGCTGCTGCGCTTCATGGACAGTTTCATGATCTACACCGAGCCCTTCGTGGTGACGGGCGGTGGTCCCGGCAATTCCACGACCGTGCTCTCCATCGACCTCGTGAAGATCGCGCTCGGGCAGTTCGACCTCGGCAAGGCGGCGGCGATGTCGATCGTCTACACCCTCATCGTCCTGACGGTGTGCTGGGTCTTCTACACCGTGCTCGTCACCCGCGACAGCCAGGAGGCCCAGCCATGAGCCGCCGGATCATCTTCTATGCCTATCTCGTCTGCCTGATGCTGCCACTTTACTGGCTGATCAACCTGTCGTTCAAGGGCAATGTCGAGATCTCGACGACGATGACCCTGTGGCCGATCGAGCCGACGCTGCGCAACTACGCCATCATCTTCACCTCACCCGAATGGTTCGACGGCTTCCTGTTCTCGCTGAGCTATGTGGCGCTGAACACCATCATCTCGATCAGCGTGGCGCTTCCGGCGGCCTATGCCTTCTCGCGCTACTGCTTTCTCGGCGACAAGCACCTGTTCTTCTGGCTGCTGACCAACCGCATGGCGCCGGCGGCGGTGTTCGCCTTGCCCTATTTCAACCTCTACTCGTCGATCGGTCTGTTCGACAGCGTGTGGGCCGTGGCGCTGGCGCATTGCATCTTCAACGTGCCGCTGGCGGTGTGGATCCTCGAGGGGTTCATCTCCGGCGTGCCGCGCGAGATCGACGAGACCGCGCGCATCGACGGCTATTCCTTCCCGCGCTTCTTCGTGCGGATCTTCATGCCGCTGATCGCCAACGGTATCGGCGTCGCCGCCTTCTTCTGCTTCATGTTCTCCTGGGTCGAACTGCTGCTCGCCCGCACCTTGACCAACAGCAAAGCGATCTCGTCGATCATGACGCGGTCGGTCTCCGCCTCCGGCATCGACTGGGGCCTGCTGGCGGCGGCCGGCGTGCTGACGCTGATCCCCGGGGCACTCGTCATCTGGTTCGTGCGCAACCACATCGCCAAGGGCTTCGCCCTCGGGCGGGTTTGAGGAGGCCGGCATGGAAGGGTTTCTCGCGCATCTGTCGGAAGGCACGGCCTGGATGGCCTGGACCTGGCAGACCGGCCTGTTCTTCATCGCCCTGGCGCTGACGCTGACGCTGATGACATGGCTGGCCGCGGCGCGGCCGGAAGCACCGCGCGTCGGTGTCCTGCATTTTCCGACGACACGCGGCGACCGGCTGTTTCTGGCGCTGCTGGGCGCCGCCTTCATCCATCTCGCCTGGATCGCCCTGGTCGGGGGAGAGCTCGGCTGGGCCTCCGGCCTGTCGCTGATCTGGGCGCTGGCGGTGTTCCGCCTGGTGTGAAGGGCATCCGGTCCCGGAACGAAAGCGGCTGGCATGTGCGCCCGGTGCCAGCCGAACAGAGAGCGGCGCGTTATCCGGCAGGAAGGAAACGACCATGAAAGGCCTATCACGCGTTTCGATGGCGACCCTCGCCATCGCCCTCACCGTGCCACTCGCCGCGCCTGTCCGTGCTGACGAGGCGGCTGCGAAGAAGTGGATCGACGCTGAGTTCCAGCCCTCGACGCTGTCGAAGGAGGACCAGCTGAAGGAACTGCAGTGGTTCATCAAGGCAGCCGAGCCCTTCAAGGGCATGGAGATCAACGTCGTCTCCGAGACCATCACCACGCATGAATACGAGGCCAAGACCCTCGCCAAGGCGTTCTCGGAAATCACCGGCATCAAGCTCACCCACGACCTCATCCAGGAGGGCGACGTGGTGGAGAAGATCCAGACGCAGATGCAGTCGGGCAAGAACATCTACGATGCGTGGGTGAACGACAGTGACCTGATCGGCACGCATTTCCGCTACAAGCAGGCGGTGCCGCTCACCGACTGGATGGCCGGCGAGGGCAAGGACGTCACCTCGCCGACGCTGGACCTGCCGGACTTCATCGGCACCTCCTTCACCACCGCGCCGGACGGCAAGCTCTACCAGCTGCCCGACCAGCAATTCGCCAACCTCTACTGGTTCCGCTACGACTGGTTCACCAATCCGGACCTCAAGGCCAAGTTCAAGGCCAAGTATGGCTACGAGCTCGGCGTGCCGGTGAACTGGTCGGCCTATGAGGACATCGCCGAGTTCTTCACCAACGACGTGAAGGAGATCAACGGCGTCAAGGTCTATGGCAACATGGACTACGGCAAGAAGGACCCCTCGCTTGGCTGGCGCTTCACCGATGCCTGGCTGTCCATGGCCGGCAATGGTGATCGCGGCCTGCCCAACGGCAAGCCGGTCGACGAATGGGGCATCCGCATGGAGGGCTGCCGCCCGACCGGCTCCACCGTGGAGCGCGGCGGCGACACCAACGGCCCGGCGGCGGTGTACTCGATCGTCAAGTACATCGAGTGGCTGAAGAAATACACGCCGCCGCAGGCGCTGGGCATGACCTTCTCCGAGGCCGGACCGGTGCCGGCGCAGGGCAATATCGCCCAGCAGATGTTCTGGTACACCGCCTTCACCGCCGACATGGTGAAGCCCGGCCTGCCGGTGATGAACGCCGACGGCACGCCGAAATGGCGCATGGCCCCCTCGCCGAAGGGCGCCTACTGGAAGGACGGCATGAAGCTCGGCTACCAGGACGTGGGTTCCTGGACGCTGCTGAAGTCGACCCCGGTGGAGCGTCGCAAGGCGGCCTGGCTCTATGCGCAGTTCGTCACCTCCAAGACGGTGTCGCTGAAGAAGAGCCATGTCGGCCTGACCTTCATCCGCGAGAGCGACATCTGGTCGCCGTCGATGACCGAGCGGGCGCCCAAGCTCGGCGGCCTGGTCGAGTTCTACCGCTCGCCGGCGCGGGTGCAGTGGTCGCCGACCGGCAACAACGTGCCGGATTATCCGAAGCTGGCGCAGCTGTGGTGGCAGAACATCGGTGACGCCTCCTCGGGGGCCAAGACGCCGCAGGCGGCGATGGACTCGCTGGCCGAGGCGCAGGAATCGGTGATGGCGCGTCTGGAGAAGTCGGGCGTGCAGGGCGACTGCGGTCCGAAGCTGAACGAGAAGCATCCGATGGAGTACTGGGTGGAGCTCGCCAAGAAGGAAGGCAACCTGGCGCCGCAGCCCAAGCTCGCCAATGAGAAGCCCAAGGGCGAGACCGTCGACTACGACGCCCTCATCAAGTCCTGGCCCGCTACACCGCCGAAGGGTAACTGAGCCGCGGGAAGGGTATCCTTCGGGAGCGGGGCCGGATCAGGCCCCGCTCCAGCCTGTTGCACGGAAGTTCTCGCCGCCGCACGGGCGAAAGATCGGCAGACCGCCCCAGCATTGGAATGGGAGCTGGCGCCAGGCCTGATCAGGCGGAATGGTCGGCCGCCCTGCCGGACGGCCGACCATTGGTGGCGAACCTCATGCGGCGGCGAAGAGCGACGCGGGCGCGTGCGTGAAGCGCGCCAGCGCCTCGGGATCGAGGTCGACGCCGAGGCCCGGCCGGTCGGGAATATGCAGCTTGCCCTCGTCGTCGAGAATGAACGGCTCGGCGACGATGCCGTCGACATAGGCGCTGCCGCCGATGAACTCGACGAGGTCGCAATGCGGCAGCGCGGCGGCGAGTTGAAGATCGGCGGCCAGCCCCAGCGCGGTGTTCCAGCCATGGCCGACATAGCGCAGGCCGAAATCGTCGGCGAGCCAGGCGATGCGCCGCTGCTCGCTGAGGCCGCCAACCTTGGTCACATCCGGTTGCACGATGTCGAGGGCGCCGGTGGAGAGCCAGGGGACGAAACTCTGCCGGCGGGTGAGCACCTCGCCGCCGGCGATCGGCACCGGGCTCGCCCGGCGCAGCGTCCGGAACCCTTCCAGCGCATCCGGCCGCAGCGGCTCCTCGAACCAGCCTACATCGTAGTCGCGTAGCATTTGCGCGGTGTTGAGCGCCCATTTCAGCCCTTGCGGCCAATAGGCGTCGGAGGCTCCGGCGTCGACGAAGAGCTGGGCATCCGGCCCCGCCGCCTCGCGGGCGGCCCGCACGATCGCCTCGTCGAGCTTCGTGCTGCCGCGCCGGCCGAAGGGCCCCCAGCCGATCTTGAAGGCCTTGAAGCCGCGCGCGCGATGCGGGCCGATGACGTCGGCCATGCGCTCGGGCTCCTCCATCAACAGCGAGCAATAGGGCGTGACGCGGTCGCGATAGGTGCCGCCGAGCAGCCTCCCCACGGGCTGGCCGAGGCTTTTGCCCAATATGTCCCACAGGGCGATGTCGATACCGCTGATCGCATGGGTGAGGCTGCCGCCGCGCCCCATCCAGAAGCTGTTCTGATGCAGCTTTTCGGTGACGCGTTCAGGCTCGAGGGCGTTCTCGCCGCGCCAGAGCGGCTCGAGCACGTCGACGGCGGCCTGGACGAGCCGCCCGTCGGTGAACACGCTGCCATGACCGGTGATGCCTTCTTCCGTGTGCACGGCGATCAGCGCGTGGACGGAATCCTCCGGTTTGATCTCGGCCGACCAGCCGCCCTTCGGGCTTTCGCCGAACAGGGGGGCGACGGCGATGGAGCGGATGGTCACTTTCGGCAAGGCGATGTCGGACATGGAGATCACTCAGGACTTTCGATCAGGCGACGACCAGCCACGCCGCGACCAGTGCTCCAGCCGGCGCACGAGAAGGGCGGCAGGAAAGCCGACGGAGAAATAGAGAATGGCGGTGACGGTATAGACGGTGAAGTATTGGTAGTTGCGCGCGGCAACGATCTGCCCGGAGAACATGAGTTCCTGCACCGTGACCACCGATGCCAGCGCCGTATCCTTGAACAGGGCGATGAGATAGTTGCCGAGCGCCGGCAGGACCATGCGGAACGCCTGCGGGAAGATGATCTTGATGAAGGTGATGGTGCGGCCGAGCCCCAGGCTTTGCGCCGCCTCATACTGGCTTTTCGGCACCGCCTGAATGCCTGAGCGATAGACCTCGCTCATGAAGGCGGAGTAATTCACCGTGAGGCCGATGATCGCCGCCGTGACCGGCTCCAGCCGGATGCCGGCGCTGGGCAGCACGTAGTAGATATAGATGAGCTGCAGGATCAGCGGCGTGGCCCGGATGAACTCGACATAGAAATCCGCCGGCCAGCGGATCCAGCGCCGCGGCGAAAGCCGTGCCAGCGCCAGCGGAACGGCGAGCCCCCCTGCCAGGAGGATGACGACGAGGGTGAGGAAGGTCGTCATGGCAAGGCCTTGCAGGAAGACCGAGCCGTATTCGTCGACGACCGAGAGATCGAGAAGGTTCATGACGCAACCTGCTGCGGAAGCCGGAAGGGACGTGCGGGATCAACGCCCCGCGCGTCCGCTGACCGAGCCCGGCGGCTGTCAGAGCGGGAAGAAGAACAGGTTGCGGTTGGTGAGCCCGTACGTCTTCAAGATCGCCGTGGCCTGACCATTGCCGCGCACCTCGGCGAGGCCCTGAGTGAAGGCGACGCGCAACGAGCAATCGTCCTTGCGTAGCGCGTAGCGGGCATAGCCATAGCCGTATTTGAAGATGAGCTCGTCCGGGATCGCGACGTTGGCGACGATCTCGATCGGCGTCGAACCGTTGGCCTTCATGAACTCGATGATCTTCACGTCGTCGTCGAGAATGGCGTCGACGCGGGCGGTGGAAATCGCCGCGAATTCCTCGGCGTCGGTCTGGAAGGCCGTCACGGCAACGCCGATCTTGCGCAGATATTCATCGGCCGCCGAGCCGGCGATGGCCCCGACCTTCTTGCCCTTGAGGCCCTCGAAGGAGGTAATGCCCGCCGGGTTGCCCTTCGCCACGACGATGGCCGGGCCGTACCACCACGCCGGACCGGAGAAGGACACCGCCTTGAGCCGGTCCGGGGTGACGTGGATATTGGCGGAGACGACGTCGATACGCTTGGCGAGCAAGGCCGGGATGAGCTGGCCGAACGGCATCACCTCATATTTGAACGTGGTGACACCGGCCCATTTCAGCGCCGCCTCCACCAGCTCGATGTCGAGCCCGCCCGCCTTCTTGGTCGCCGGATCGAGAGAGGAGTAGGGCGGCGAGGGCGAGAAGCCGAGAGTCACGCCTTCGGTCTTCGCGCGGGCGAGAGAGCTATCGCCGCAATTGTCGAACAGCGGCGGCGCCTCGAACTGGAATTCCTGCGCGCTCGCGCTGACGCTGACGACAGCCGCGAGCACGGCCGCCAATACGGTCCTGAGCATGCCATTCTCCTGGTCTCTGGAAGGGTCGATCTGTGCCGACGAAAAAATATTATTTAATATGCGCCGCCTGTCCAGATGCGCCGCCTTGTTTGGCTAAAAAATATGATTTAAATGAATCCTGTGGACATGATCGCAGGCCGATGGGCGGCAAGGCCCCCATGCGCGGCGTAGGCTATCGTGTCCGGTAGGGATGGCCCCAAGCCTGCCTATCGCCAAGCGGCCGCAACGACAGAAGACGGAGAGCGCCAGTGACGGAGCGCCCATCGACGCCACGCCAGCGCCCCGAGGCCGAAGCCGCGCCCGGTGAGGCGCGCGCGCCCCGTCCGGTGCGCCCGTCCGGCTATCGCATCAGCGGCGTGCAGGGCCATGTGATCACCGAGCTCGGCCGCGCCATCGTTTCCGGCCGTTTCGCGCCCGGCGAATTGCTGCCGCGCGAGCCGGACCTGATGGCGGAATTCGCGGCGAGCCGCCCCTCCCTGCGCGAGGCGCTGAAAGTGCTGGCGGCCAAGGGGTTGATCGAAATGCGCCAGAAAGTCGGCACGCGGGTGCGCCCGCGCGACCTGTGGAACACCTTCGACAGCGACGTGCTCGCCTGGCATTTCGGCGATGGGAACGGCTCCGCCGCGCTGCGCGACACCATGATGCGCGATCTGATCGAGCTGCGCCTGATGATCGAGCCCGCGGCCGCCCAGCTCGCTACCGGCCGGGCGACGATCGAGGACCTGCGTCGCATCCGGGCGGCGCTTCACGCCATGGAGGCGACGAGCGGCGATCTGACCGCCTATGCCCATGCCGACGTCGCCTTCCACATGGCGGTGTTCGCCGCGAGCCACAACGTGCTGCTCGGCAGCTTCGCCCATCTGGTCGCCGACTTCCTGCATCTGAGCTTTTCCATCCAGCAGCAGGCGCTGAAGGCGGACAAAAGCGTCGAGGACGACATCAGCCAGCATCGGGCGGTGTTCGAGGCGATTACCGGTGGCGAGGGGGAGGGGGCGGCGCGGGCCATGCGCGACGTGATCCTCGACGGCAAGGATTCGCTGCTCGCGGCGCTGAAGTGAGCGTGGCGCCGCTCGATCTTCTCGCGCTCGACTGGCCGCATGGCGCCCTGCGCGTGTCGCCGATGGGGGCGATGCTCACCGAGCTTGTCTTCCATCTGCCTGATGGGCCCTTCGCGCCCTTCGCCCGGCCACACTGGTCGCCGGACGATCCTTTGTTGGGCGCCTTGCCCGCCCATTTGCGTCATCTCGGCGCGGAGTTCGTGTGCCTGCCCTTTGGCGTCGGCGGGCCGCTCGACGGGATCGCGCCGGGCTGGAGCGAATTCGGCCTCGAACTCTGCAATGATCCTCCCCATGGCCTGGCCGCCAATGCCACATGGCGCGTGGAGGAGCAGGGCGCGGGTCACATCCGGCTGACGCTCGACTACCCGGCTGATCATGCGGTGCGGCGGCTCACCCGCACGCTCGCGGTGCGGCCCGACGCACCGGCGCTGGACCTCGAACTCGCGATCGAGGTGCGGCGCGTGACCCGTCTTCCGCTTGGCCTGCATCCCATCCTGTCGCTGGATGTCCCACCGGAAAGCCTGCACCTCCAGGCCCGTTTCCGCCGTGGCCTCACCTATCCGGCTATGGTGCCGGGCGGGGCGATGCGGGCGGCCATCGGCCGCGATTTCGCGACCCTTGCCGCCGTGCCGTCCCGTGCGGGCGGTGTCGTCGATCTGGCGCGCCTGCCAAAAGCCGAGCCCATGGAGGATGTGCTTCAGCTCTGCGATGTCGAGGGGGCGGTGGAGGCGATTTTCGCGGAACGCGGGGCGGTGCTGAGCCTCGATTGGGACCGGGATCTGCTGCCCTCGTGCCTGCTGTGGATCAGCGACCGGGCGCTGGCCGGCGCGCCCTGGGACGGGCGCTACCGTGGTCTCGGCATCGAGCCGATAGCGGCCTGCTTCGATTTCGCCGAAGCGGTGTCGCTGGCCGACAACCCGATTGCGTCCGCCGGCACGCCGACCTGTCTGGTGGCGACGCTGGAGCGGCCCGCCATCCTTCGCTACAGCCTCGCGGCGCGTCCGCTTCCCCGCGCCTAGAAGGTGGCGGACAGGCCGCCGTCGACGAGCAGGATCTGGCCGGTCACGTACCGCGCATCGTCCGAGCAGAGGAAGAAGGCCGGCCCGGCGATGTCCACCGGCGTGCCGGGTCGGCGCAGCGGAATGCGGCCGTGGCGGATATAGATGTCGCGGAACCAGTCGGTCTCGTGCTCATGGCCGCTGCCGTCCGGCAGTTGCGCCATCCGCGTATCGATGAAGCCGGGAGCCAGCGCGTTGACGACGATACCTTCCGCGCCGAGGTCGCAGGCAAGGGCGCGGGTGAAGTTGACCAGCGCGCCCTTGGCGGTTGCATAGGCGAGGGAATCGCGGGTGCCGCGCACGCCCTGGATCGAGACGATATTGAGGATGCGCCGGCCTGCGTCGGCCTTGCGCATGAGCGGCAGCAAGGCGAGCGTCACCCGGACGGCGCCATCCTGGTTGATGTCCATCACCGTGCGGTAATGGTCGAAGCTCATGGCGTCCACGCCGGCGGCGTCGAGGATGGCGGCATTGTTGACGAGGATTTCGCAGCGGCCATAGCGCTGCTCGACGGTCTGCGCCAGCGCCGCGATCGAGGCGGCATCGGCGATGTCGACGCGCAGCCCCAGCGCCTGCGGGCCGAGCTCGGCGGCGGCATGGAGCGCTTCCGCCTCGTCGATATCGGCCACGACCACCTGCGCGCCCTCGGCGGCGAAGCGCTCGGCAATGCAACGGCCAATGCCGCGTGCTCCGCCGGTGACGAGGGCGACGCGTCCCTCCAGGCGGCGGGCGGCGGGCAGGGCAGACAGGACCTCGGTGGACATGAGCGGTTCCAGCAATGACGGGCAGGGAAGTGTCGATATAAAATATGATATTTAGTGACGTCAATCGATCCTCACTCGGAGGAGAGCCAGGGTTCGCCGCGTGAGAATGACGATTTTCGGCCGATTTCTTCAAGCGCCGAATTGACCGGCAAAATTAAATATGATTTTTTTGCCTCAAGCCAAACGGCGCCAGATGGAGAACAGACGATGAATTGGATGTCGAGGGCAGTGGCCGCGTCGCTCACCACGCTTACCCTTCTCTCCTCGGCGGCGGCCGTCGCCCAGCCGAAGGGCGAGGTGCGCCTGCTCGCCTATGAGGGCTATGCCGATCCGGCCTGGGTCGAGGAATTCGAGAAGCAGACCGGCATCACCGTGAAGGTGACCTATGTCGGTGGCGTCGACGAGCAGATCGCGAAGATGAAGGCGTCGAACGGCAAGGACTACGACGTCGTCACCATCGATACGGCCAGCCTCAAGGCCTATGCCGACCAGAAGCTCATCGCCCCGATCGACAAGGCCAAGCTCACCAGCGCCGGCAATCTTCTCCCCGAGTTCCGGGACATGGCGAACGCCACCTTCGACGGCGCCACCTATGGCGTGCCGTGGGCGTGGGGTTCGCTCGGCATGGTCTATGACAAGAAGACCTTCCCCACCGCGCCGGAAAGCTGGGAGGTGCTGTGGGACCCGAAATACAAGGGCAAGGTCATCTCGCTCGACGACGCCAACAACGCCGTCAATTTCGGCGCCATCGTGCTGGGCATGAAGGACCCGTTCCACCTCACCGACGCGCAGTTCGCGCAGGTGAAGGACAAGCTGATCGCCCTCAAGCGCAACCTGCTCACCTATTTCGCCGGCTTCGACGAAGGCACCACCATCTGGACCGAAAACGACGTGGTGCTGATGTTCTCCATGGGAGAGCTCGCGGCCATCAACCTGCAGAAGAAGGGCTTCGATGTCGGCTACGCCATCCCGAAGGAGGGCGCCGTCGGCTGGCTCGACAATCTCACGGTCAGCGCGGGCACGTCTAACCCCGACGCCGCCTATGCCTGGATGAACTTCGTGCTGCAGAAGAAGATCGGCGCCGACATGGCGAAGAAGTTCGGCTACGGCTCGACCACCGACGCCCCCGAGGGGATGGATTACGCCAGCCGCCTGATCTGGGCGGACAATCCCGAGGACTACACCCGCCGCCAGGCGATCTGGAACGAGGTCAAGGCGGCCGAATAGCCGCCGCCTCCGACAGGGCCGGCCCGACGGGCCGGCCGTGACCTCGGGCGGCATCCGGATGCCGCCTCCCTCGACCGGATGACGGAACGACACGCGTGCAGCCTCTCCTCCATCTCAACAACGTCTCGAAACGCTATGGCGCGGTGCGCGTGCTCGACGGCATCGACATCACCGTGGCCGACAACGAATTCCTCACCATCCTCGGGCCTTCCGGCTCTGGCAAGACCACCATCCTGCGCATTATCGGCGGCTTCGAGGGGATCGACGGCGGAAGCCTGATGTTCGAGGGGCGCGACCTCTCCGCCGTGCCGATCAACCGGCGCCCCTTCAATACGGTCTTCCAGGACTACGCGCTGTTCCACCACATGACGGTCGCCGAGAATGTCGGCTATGGCCTGAAGGTGCGCGGGCGCCCGAAGGCGGAGATCGCCGCCCGTGTCGCCGAGGTGCTGGACACGGTGGGGCTGGGCACCCTCGGCGGACGCTATCCCGCGCAAATGTCCGGCGGCCAGCGCCAGCGCGTGGCACTGGCCCGCGCCATCATCTGCGAACCACGGCTCATTCTCCTCGACGAGCCGCTGTCCGCCCTCGATGTCGAATTGCGCGCGCAGATGCAGCGCTTCCTCAAATCGTTGCAGCGCCGGCTCGGCATCGCCTTCGTCTTCATCACCCACGACCAGGAGGAGGCGATCGCGCTGTCCGACCGCATCATCGTGGTCAATCGCGGCCGCATCGAGCAGGAAGGCGCGCCCGAGGAACTCTATCGCCGCCCCCGCACGCCTTTCACCGCCTCCTTTCTCGGCGACAACAACCTGATTCCGGGAACGCTGGCCGCGATCGACGGCCGGCTCTGCACGGTCGATACCGCCGCCGGGCGCCTCGACGCGACCGTCGACGGGCCGGCACCGGCGCCGGGAAGTGCCGTGCTGGTGGCGGTGCGCCCCGAGCATGTCCGGCTGGACGCCGATCCGGCCGCCCCGCACGGGATGTCAGCCGAAGTGGCGGATGTGCGCTTCCTCGGGGCCAATGTGATGATCGAGCTGTTCAATCCCGCGCTGCCGGGAGCCGTGATCAAGGTGCGCCGCCTTGCCGATGGTTCGGTCGCCGGGCTTCGGCCGGGAGCATCCGTCAGGCTCGGCTGGGCGGCCGACGATGCTGCTCTGCTGCAGGTGGCACCGTGAGGACGGGCGCGATGAACACCTCCCTTCGACGCGACCGACAGGACCTCCTGCGCGCCGGCCTCGGCCATGCGCTCAATCTCGGCCTGCCGCTGCTCTTCGTGGTGATCCCGATCCTGTCCTTCGTGGTGGTGAGCTTCTGGACGCTGCAGGACGGGCAGATCCTTCTCATCCCGACACTCGCGAACTACCGCGCCTTCTTCACCGAGGGCAGCTACCTGCCCGTCTATCTGCAGACGGTCGGGCTGTCGCTTCAGGTCACGCTGGTGAATGTGGCGCTCTCCACCGCCATCGCGCTGTTCATCTTCCGCCGCACCCCGCGCATGCGCTTCCTGATCCTGATGAGCTTCATGCTGCCACTGTTCATGAGCTACATCATCAAGGTCTATTCGATCCGCTCCATTCTGGGGCAGCGCGGGTTGCTGAACGAGGCCATGCTGGGGCTCGGGCTGATCGATCAGCCGATCGAGGCGCTGCTGTTCTCGCGCACCGCCATCTTCATCGCGCTGGCGGTGCTGTACCTGCCCTATGCGATCCTGCCGATCTATCTGGCGCTGGATCGCATCCCGGCGAACTATCTCGCCGCCAGCGCCGACCTCGGCGCCACGCCGATGCAGACGCTGCGCGCCGTCGTCCTGCCGCTCGGGCGGCCGGGCATCGCGGCGGGCGCCGTGTTCACCTTCATCCTCACCTTCGGCGATTTCGTCACGCCGCAAATGGTGGGTGGCACCCAGGGCTTCACCTTCGGACGCATCGTGTTCAGCCAGTTCGGCCTTGCGCTCAACTGGCCGCTCGGCTCCGCTCTCGCCGTCATCCTGCTCGCCACCACGCTGCTCGCGGTGGCACTCGCCGGCCTGAGCCTCCGGCGGGAGCATGTGCGATGAAGCAGAAGGCGCCGTTCCTCGACGCTCTGCTCGGCCTCGTCGCCGGGATTGGCCTCATCGCGCTCTACGCTCCGCTGTTGGCCACCGCGGCGCTCTCCTTCTTCCAGATCGTGCGGGTACGCGGCACGCTCGGCTTCGCGCCTTTCTCGCTCGATCCCTATGTCGCCCTGCTCGCCAATGGCGAGATCCTCGCGGCGCTCTCGACCTCGCTCGTCGTGGCGACGGTGTCGAGCCTGCTGGCGCTGGTGCTGGCGCTGATGTTCGCCTTCTACTTCGTCTCGGCACGGCGCGGCCTCGGCATCGCCATGCAGACCATGGTGTTCCTGCCGTTCCTGCTGCCGCCGATCATCACCGGCCTCTCGCTGCTGATCGCCTTTCGCGAGATCGATCTCGGTCGCGGGCTGGTGACCATCATCATCGCCCATGTCGTCTTCATCGTGCCGGTGGTGTACCGCACGGTGCTGGTGCGCCTGCAATTGCTGGGCAGCAGCCTCACCGAGGCCTCGCTCGATCTCGGCGCGTCGCGGGTGCAGACACTGCGCTACGTGATCCTGCCGCAGATGCGGCCGGCACTGATTTCCGGCGTCCTCTTGGCCTTCGCCATCTCCTTCGACGAGACGCTGATCACCCTCTTCGTCGCGGGATCGCAGACCACGCTGCCGATCCGGCTGTGGGCGATGATGCGGGTCGGCTTCGTCCCGGAGATCAACGCCCTGGCGACGCTGATCTTTCTGTGCACCGCCGCCATCACCTTCGCCATCGGACTGATGCAACGCGCCGGCGAGCGGGTCTGACACCCCACGCCGGCCGCCCGCCCCAACATCCTGCTTTTGAGAGAAGACGCGTCCCATGAAGATCGAAGCCGTCGATTTTTTCTATCTGGCCATGCCCGAGATCACCACCGCGGCGGATGGCAGCCAGGACGCGCTCGTCGTGCGCGTCTCGGCCGGCGGCCATGTCGGCTGGGGCGAGTGCGAAGCGGCTCCGTTGCCTTCCATCGCCGCGTTCGTCTGCCCGATGTCGCATGGCGCCTGCCAGCCGGTCCAAAACGCCGTGCTCGGCCAGAGGCTCGACGGGCCGCAGGACATCGCCCGCATGGCCGCGCAGGTCGAATATGACAGCATGGACCTGCTGCAGGCCGCGCACACCTGGTCGGGCATCGAAATGGCGCTGTGGGACCTGCTCGGCAAGGCACGCGGCGAGCCGGTCTGGAAGCTGCTCGACTATGACCGTTCCTGCCGCAAGACGCCTTACGCCTCGCAGCTTTTCGGCGACACGCCGCAGGAGACGCTGGAGCGCGGCCGGCGCTCGCGCGCCGAAGGATTCCGGGCCGTGAAGTTCGGCTGGGGTCCGATCGGGCGCGGCGCGCTGGCGGTGGATGTCGACCATTTCGTCGCCGCTCGCGAGGGGCTGGGCACGGACGGAATCCTCCTCGTCGATGTCGGCCAGATCTTCGGCGAGGATGTCGAGCGGGCGGCGGAGCGCCTTCCGGCCCTCGAGGCGGCACGCGCCACCTGGCTGGAGGAGCCGTTCGCGGCCAGCGCCTATGGTGAATATGCCGCGCTCGCCGCGCGTAGCACGGTGAAGATGGCCGGCGGCGAAGGCGCCCACAATTTCCACATGGCCCGCAACCTCATCGATTTCGGCGGCATCGGTTATGTGCAGATCGATTGCGGGCGCATCGGCGGCATCGGCCCGGCCAAGCGGGTGGCCGACCATGCGCGTGCCAAGGGTGTCACCTATGTGAACCACACCTTCACCTCGAACCTCGCGCTGAGCGCCTCGCTCCAGCCCTTCGCCGGCGTCGCCGAGGCGACGCTCTGCGAATTTCCGGTGGCGCTGCAGCCGCTGGCGGTGGAGTTGACGGCCAACCATATCGAGCGCGACGGCAATGGCGAGATCGCGGCGCCCGAGGCGCCGGGTCTCGGGGTCGAGATCGACCCTGCCGCGCTGGAGCGATACAGGGTCGACGTGGAAATCTCCGTCGGGGGCCGGACCCTGTTTCGCTCGCGCGCCGGGGACGATGCCGGCACGGCCGGTGCATCTGCGATGCCTGTGGCATCCTGAGGCAAGGGGAGGGGCGGACGATGACCAGCGAACCGGCCTCCTCGCGCCCGACCTTCCGGGTCGCCGCCCAAACCGGGGACGCGCTCGGCGAGTCCCCGCTCTGGCATCCTGCGGATGGCCACCTCTACTGGCTCGACCTAGCTCTCGCCCGCCTGCACCGCATGGACAGCGAGGGGAAGGTCGAGACCCGCCGGATCGATCGTCCGCCGCCGCTGGGGGCCATCGTGGCCGGAGAGGGGGCCGGCCGCCTCGTGCTGAGCGCCTCCGACGGCCTGTGGCGTTACGACTGGGCGGCTGACGGCATGGAACCGCTCTGCCATCCCGAGGTGCATCGCAGCGGCATCGGCTATAACGATGCCAAGCTCGACCGGTGGGGACGCCTGTGGATCGGCACCAGCGATCTCGCCGAGCGCGATCCACGGGGCGCGCTGTGGTGCTGGGCGCCGGGATCGCCTCCCGTGCTGGCGGATAGCGGCTTCACCGTGGTCAACGGACCGGCCTTCTCGCCGGCTGGCGACGTGCTCTATCTCAGCGACAGTGTTGGACGGCGGATCCTCGCTTATGACCTCGCGCCCGATATCGTCGGGCTCAGCAACCGCCGGGTTTTCGCCGAAATGGCGATCGATGAGGGATATCCCGACGGATTGACCGTCGACGCCGACGGCGGCGTCTGGGTGGCGCATTGGGACGGCTGGCGGATCACCCGCTTTGGTCCGGATGGCGAACGGGGGCTCGTGATCCCGCTGCCGGTGCCGCGCCTCACCAGCCTGGCCTTCGGAGGGCAGGGTCTGGCGGTGCTTTTCGCGACGAGTGCGCGGCTGGAGCTTACAACTCCCCTGTTGGAAGCGGCCCCGCTCTCCGGCTCGCTTTTCGCCCTGCAAACGGGCTTCGTGGGGATCGCCGAGAAGACGTTCGGGGGCTGATGAAAATCCCCGGCAGCGGCGCTGCGATGACGGCCGGTCATTCCCGCGCGGAAGCGTGGGGCGCGTTCCCTTGATTGAAAGCGATATCAACGATTTGAGGCGTTGGTAGCTCCGCTTTGGCCCGCGCGCCGCTTCCGAGCAGAGCCGCGAACACCCGGACGGCGGCCGTATCGGCAGGCTGATGCCGATGCGCACCTCAGACGCTCTTCCTGGTGCCGCGCTCGCCCGCCTCGGCTTGCCGGGCGAGGCCGCCGCCATCGGCTTGCGTTGCAGCGTTCCCGGCGGTTTGTGCTTCCGCCCGGCCTTCCCACCCGCCATTCGCGACGGAGGCCCCGTCCTGCGGAGCCGCGTGGCGCGGTGCGTCGACGACGAAGACAGGAACGTGCCGGGCAAATCCCTTCAGCGGCCGCGCTTCCAGTTCGGTGAGGGCGACGGCGGTGCCGACCGCGCGCGCCACCATGCGGTCGGCGAGGATTTCCCGGTCCTTGGCGCTCGCGCACAGCCGGGAGGCGAGGTTCACCACATGGCCCACCGCCGTGTAGTCGAGGCGGCCGCCAGAGCCGATCCGCCCCACCGTCGCCGGCCCCATCGCCAGCCCGACGCCGAAGCCGAGCTCGTGCCCCGCCGCGCGCCAGTCGACCAGCAGTGCCTGAACGCAGTCCTGCATGGCCCGCGCCATGGCGACGGCGCGCAGTGCCGGGTCCGGGCAGGCGACCGGCGCGTTCACCAGCGCCATGATGCCGTCGCCCGAGAAGCTGGTGAGCGTCGCCTCATGCGTGGCGATCACCTGTTCCATCGCGTCATAATAGGTGCCGAGCACGCTGATGATGGCCTCCGGCTGCGCCTGCGCGGCGAAGGCGGTGAAGCCCCTGAGGTCGCAGAACACCGCCACCACCTCGACGCGGCGCCCGTCGAGCACCCGTTCGTCGCCGCTCCGCTCGATCAGTTCGGCGACCTGCGGAGCGAGGAAGCGTTTCAGCCGGCTGATCCTCTCCGAGCGCTCCTGCGAGACGGCGAGCTCGCCGGCCATGTGATTGAAGCGTCCCGCGAGGCGTTCGAGCTCGTCGCCGGTGGCGATTTCGATGCGATGGTCGAACTGGCCGGCGCCGATGCGGGCGACGCCGTCCTCCAGCAGGCGGATCGGCCCGATCATGCGCTGCGACAGCCAGTAGGCGAGCAGCGCGGCCAGCAGGGTACCGGCGACCAGCAGGATGCCGGTCCGCCACAGCGCCGCATAGATCGGCCCGAACGCCTCGGCCACCGGCTGTTTCACGATGACGCTCCATTCCACCATGGGGATCGGCGCCATCGCCGCCATCACCGCGTCGCCCTTGGTGTCGCGGCCGGCGATGGCCTGGCCCGGCTGCGCCAGAATGGCGGAGCGCAAGAGCTGCAGCGGCCGGGCGGAGGCGTCGTCGGCGCGCAGCACCAGGCTGATGTCGGGATGCGCCACCAGCCGCCCCGGCGCGTCCAGCACGAAGGCTTCCCCGGTTCGGCCGACCTGAATGGCGGAGATGATGTCCCAGATGAATTTGAGGTTCACCTCGGCGATCGCCACGCCCGCCGCCGAGCGGTTGCCGGCCACCGCGACGGTCATGAACGGTTCCGAGCCGTCCTGAAAGATCACCGGGCCGTACCAGGCCCCCTGGGCCGTCGCCCCGAGCGCCGCCGGATCGTCGGCATGGTCCTCGCCGCTCTCGACGCGGTTCAGGCCGATGCGCGAGACGAACAGGCGCTCCCGGCCGGCGGCATCGACGAGGCGCAGGCTCATGACGGGCGGCACCTGGCGCAGCAGGCGCAGCGCGTCGAGCCGGCGCCGCTCGTCGGTACCGGCCGACCACGGCAATTGCACCATCCATTCCAGCTGGTCGCCGATCCCCTGCAGGAAGTACTGGATCTTGAAGGCCGCGAGCCGCGCCTCGGAATCCAGCAGGTCGCTCAGCCGGTCGCGCTGGTCGCGATAGCCGAACCAGGCCTCGCTGCCGCCGGCGACCAGCAGCGGCCCCACCGCCGCCGCGAACAAAGCGAGGAAGTATTTCGTGAACAGCGAGGCACGGGGGGAGGCGGGTCGTTCGGTCACCATCAGGCCCCTTCCGTCGGCCTCCCGGCGGGTCCGCCGCCTCGCCGGCGGGCGCGACGGGCGGTTCGGCCTATTCGATCACCATGTCGGCGCTGCCCAGCAGCGCCGGCGGAACGGCCAGCCCCAGTGCCTGCGCCGCCTTGAGATTGATGAACAGCTCCACCTTGGTGACGCGCTGCACCGGCAGATCGCCCGGCTTCTCGCCCTTGAGGATGCGGCCGGCATAGATGCCGGTATGGCGGTGCGATTGCCGGAAGTCGCCGCCATAGCTCATCAATCCGCCGGCCAGCGGAAAGTCGCGCGACTGGGTGATGGTCGCGACGCCGTGCTGGGCGGCGAGCTCGGCAAGCTGCCGGCTGCGATAGGTGAAATAGGGATCGGAGGTGAAGACCAGCCCGCCGGCGCCGATGGCGCGGGTCGCGGTGAACAGCTCCTCGAAGGCATCCGACGTACTGGCGTGCAGCACCCGCAGCTCGACGCCGAGCGTGGCGGCGGCGGCATCGAGATTGGCCAGCTGGGATTTCACCGTCGGGCTGGTCGGATTGGCCGCGATCGCGAAGAGCGTCGCCTGCGGGAACAGTTCGCGCATGAATTCCAGCCGCTTGCGCGAGACCTCGACGTTCAGGCTGGTCACCCCGGTCATGTTGCCGCCCGGCTGGGCGAGGCTGGCCACCAGGCCGAGCGCCACCGGGTCGCCGCCGAGCTCGAACACGATCGGGATGCTGGTGGTGGCCGACTTCGCCGCCAGCGCCACTTCCGCGCCGCCCGGCGCCACCATCACCGTCACCCCTGCGGCCGCGAGTTCCTTCGCCAGCGCCGGCAATTGGCGATACTGCCCATCCGCCCAGCGAAACAGCATCGAGACGTCGCGGCCCTCGACATAGCCGGCCTCGGCGAGGCCCTGGGCGAAGGCGCCGAGGCGGCTGGCATAGCGCTCCGGGCTCTCGGAGCCGAGATAGCCGATCACCGGCAGGCTGGAGGATTGCGCGCGCGCGGAAGTCATCGCCGCCGGCAGGGCGCAGATGGCGAGCATCGAGGTGAGGACGTCGCGGCGGCGCAGAGTAGCCGGCGCTGGGTGGACGCCGAGGGGCTGCGATACGAACTCGTCAGGGCCTGCGACCGGCATGGCTGCCACCGCGCTTAGCGGAACCTAGCTTCATTCGGGCGCCGGGGATTGTAGCCGCACCGGCACGGCGGCGGAAGACGTCGATGCCTGTCCGCACGACGTAGCGTCACATCGCCGAATGTGCCGGCCGTCGCCGACCCCTACGCTGCCACCGGCCCGCCCGATCTGCTATGATGACCCTGGAAAAGCTGCGCTGGGCAGGCCATGTCCCGTATTGCGTTCGCAGAGTCTCCCGCCGGAAGACCGGCAAAAGCGGCCCTTGCTGCCTGGGCGGACCGCGTGTCCGCCTGTCCACCCTGCCGGGGATGGGCGCGCGCCGGCCGGTTCCTCTTTGCCTACGTCTCGAAGATATGATCGGCATTTTCGATTATATCTGGCGGAACAGCCGGCGCGAGCAGGTGAAGATCCTGCTCATCGTCTGCCTGTCGCTGCCGTTCTATTATCTGTCGCTCGATCTTCCCAAGTACATCATCTCCGACGCCTTGCAGGGGAGGGCGTTTCCCGCCGGGCAGGAAACCGCCCGCCTGTTCCACCTCACGCTGAACCTGCCGGCGGCGCTTGGCGGCCCGCATACGCTCTTCGAGGGCGTGTGGCTCGACCGGATCTCCTATCTCTTCGCTCTGTCCGGCATCTTCCTGCTGCTGGTGCTGATCAACGGCGCCTTCAAATACGTCGTCAACATGCGCAAGGGCGCGCTGGGCGAGCGGCTGCTGCAACGCCTGCGCTTCGACCTGTTCTCGGCGCTGCTGGGCTTCCGGCCGGAGGCGTTCCAGCGCATCAAGCCCTCCGAGGCGGCGACCGTCATCAAGGACGAGGTCGAGCCGATCGGCGGCTTCGTCGGCGATGCCTTCGTCCAGCCGGTGTTTCTCGGCGGGCAGGCGCTGACCGCGCTGGTGTTCATCCTGGTGCAGAATCTCTGGCTCGGCCTGATCGCGCTGGGCATGATCCTGGTGCAGGGCACGGTCATTCCGCGGCTGCGACGCGAGCAGATTCGCCTCGGGCGCCAGCGGCAGGTCGTGTCGCGCGCCTTCGCCGGCAAGATCGGCGAGGTGGTGGAGAGCATCGGCGAGATCGCCAATCACGGCACTTCCGCCGTCGAGAAGAGCCAGGTGGCGCAGCGGCTGGATCATCTCTTTGGCATCCGCTACCGGCTCTATGAGCGCAAATTCGCGGTCAAGATGCTCAACAACCTCTTGGCGCAGATCACGCCCTTCCTGTTTTACGCGGTGGGCGGGTTCTTCGCGCTGACCGGGCGCCTCGATCTCGGCCAGCTCATCGCCGTCATCGCCGCCTATCGCGATCTGCCGCCGCCGGTGAAGGACCTCATCGACTGGGACCAGCAGCGGCTCGACGTCGAGGCGAAGTTCCAGCAGGTGGTGGAGCATTTCGGCCTGAAGGGGGACGATTTCACCCGCCCGCCGGCCGCGGCGCACGGCGAGGTGGTCGCTCTGCCCGTGCAGGAGGGGGCCATCGTGGCGCGCGGGCTCACCGTGGTGACCCCGACCGGCGATTGCGTGCTGGACCATCTCACGCTGTCCCTGCCGATGCAGCGGCACATCGCCCTGTCGGGAGAAGCCGGCGAGGGGGCCGGCATCCTCGCCCAGCTGCTGGGCGGCGGGCTGACCGCCCGCGACGGCACGCTGACGCTGGCCGGCGTGCCGCTGACGTCCCTGTCCCGCGAGGCGCGGGGGCGCCTCATCACCTATGTCGGTCCCGAGCCGGTGGTGCTCGACGGCAGCCTACGCGACAACATCCTTTACAGCCTGCGGCGCGTGGCGGCCGGGGAGGGCGGCGGGCTCGGCTGGGACGTCGATCCCGCCCGCGCCGCGGCCGCCGACGACGCCGAGCTGTCGGGCAAGTTGCTGGCGGTGCTGCGGATCGTCGGGCTGGCCGAACCGGTGTTCCGGCTCGGCCTCGCCCGCAAGCTGGATGTCGAGACGCCCGGCGAGATCGTGCGGCGCATCTCCGAGCTGCGCGGGCGCATCCGCGAGGCGCTGGCCGCGCGAGGCGCTGGCGCGGCGATCGAGCCCTATGCGCCGGAGCGCTACATCCGCAACGCGACCATCGGCGAGAACATCCTGTTCGGCGTGCCGAACGACCCCGCCCTTGTCGGCGCCGACCTCGCCGGCCACGCGCCGATCCGCCGCCTGCTCGCCGAGCTGGGCCTGATGGCGCCGCTGGTCGCGATCGGCCGGCGGATGGCGGCGACGATGGTCGAGATCTTTCGTGACCTGCCGCCCGGCCACGTGCTGTTCGAGCGGTTTTCCTTCATCGATACCGAGGATTTTCCCGGCTATCGCGAGCTGCTCGGCCGGCTCGAGGCCGACGCCGCGCTCGACGGCGATGCCACGCGGCTTCTTGGCCTAGCCTTCCTCTATGTCGAGCCGCGCCATCGTCTCGGCCTACTCGATGGCGACATGGAGAGGCACCTGCTGGCGGCGCGGGCGGCGTTCCACGCATGGGCCGATTCCGCGTCGGACACGTCGATCGCCTTCTACGACCCTCGGCAATACTGCGCCACCGCGCCGTTGCGCGACAATCTGCTGTTCGGAGCGGGCGCGCCGGATGTCGCCGACGCGGTGATCCGCGAAACACTGGAGGAGCTCGGTCTCGACGACGATGTCTATCAATGGGGCCTCGAACAGCCGGCGGGCTATGCCGGCCGGCTGCTGTTCCCGGCGATGAAGGCCCAGCTCGGTCTGGCGCGCGGCCTCATCAAGCAGCCCGAGCTGCTGATCCTCAACCATGCCTTCGGCGCCTTCAGCCGCACCGAGGCGCAGCAGATACTCAGTCGCATCCGCGCCGCCATGGCCGGCCGCACGCTGGTCGTAGCCGGCAGCGATCTGAGCGGCGATCCCGGCTATGACCTGCATGTGGTCTTCGAGGGCGCGCGGCTGGCCACCCTGCGGGACAAGGCGGGCGCGGTGGTGCCCCCCGAGGTTCCGCTGTCCGCCGAAGAGGTTGCCGCGGGCGCCGGCGTCTCGCCCGAGCGCGAGGAGGAGATCCGCGCCCTGCGCTCGGTGTCGATCTTCGCCGATCTCGACACGGCGCAGCTGAAGCTGCTCGCCTTCACCAGCGAGCGCGTCGGCTTCGCGGCCGGCGACGTCCTGTTCCGCCAGGGCGACGAACCCGACGTCGCCTATGTCTTGCTGTCGGGAGCGGCTGAAATCCTCATCGAGGCCGATGGCGGCCCGCCCCTGCACACCTCGGCGGTCGCCCATCACGCCATCATCGGCGAGATGGGGCTGGTGACCGGCGATCCCCGCTCGGCGACGGTCGTCGCCACCACCTCGATCGAGGCGCTGCAGCTGCGCCAGGAGGTGTTCCTGGCGCTGCTGGCCGAGTTCCCGCCCATGGCGCTGTCGGTGATGCGGCTCATGGCCCGGCGCCTCCAGGGCAATCTCGCCGCCATGCGCGAGCGCGAGCGCGAAGGCGGCTGACCGTCCCCCGCACGGCCCATGCCTCGGTTAGGCGCCGCCGCCTCGGTTGAGCCGCCCCCCGCGATGGGCGAGCTCCATGTGATTTCCATAGGTGTTCGGCAGGCGGTTGCCCGGCAGGTTCGCGGCGAGGATCAGTTCTTCCGCCAAGCCGGCGGCGATGGTGATGTCGAGCAGCATGGTCTTCGAGGTGATGCGCCACATGTCGTAGCTTTCGTCGAAGCCGCAGCCCGCGGCCTTGAGGTGGGCGACGGCGGGCGCCAGCAGCAGCAGGCGGGGCCGGTCGAAGCGATAGCAGCTCCCCTCATAGGCATAGCCATAGGCGATGATGATCGACATCTGGTCGCCGCCCAGCGGCAAGGTACCCAGCTGATCTTCCGCCTTGTGGGCCTGGAGGCGCAGGACGATGCCGGGCCGATCCATCGCGACGACCGGGTCGAACGGTATGTCGGCGAAATTGTAGTTGGCATTGAGCTGCACGCCGTAGAGCAGGATCTCGTTGGGCCGGTAGACGGGTGGTTCCGGCGGGGCCGGCGTGTTTTCCGACAGCATGGTGGTCGCTCCTTCGTTGTTCCCGAACCGATGTGCGATCCGTTCCTTTCAAGGCGTTGAGAGCCACTGCATTTGTTCCGGCGCCTGCAGCACGCCGCGCCAGGCGAAGCAGGCTTCGAAGCGGTCGGCAAAGCGGCGGGCCGCGCCCGTCTCGGCGGTGCGGACCAGCGCCTCGGCGGCATCCGCATAGGTCAGCTGCGTGGGATCCAGCCGCCGCCACGACCCCAGCAGCGTGTCGCCGAGAACATCCCGCGCTTCCTCCAGCGCCGCCTTTGCCGCGAAATGGCGCCGCTCATAGTCGACCAGCGACGCGGAGAATTCCTGTTCGAGCTGTTCTTCCGACAATTCGCTGCGCAGGTTCCAGAAGCGGCGCGGATCGAGATCGGAGAGGCCGCGCTCGAAGAGCAGCAGCTGGTAGATCTCGATCAGCGTGTCGAACAGCGCGCCAGCGAAGGGCTTGGAGAGGTCGTGCACTTCGGGGCCGACATCCGCCATCTTCAGCGAATGGTTGAAGCGCCGCACCTCCTTCTCATCGCTCAATTCGGCGAAACGATCGAACTCGTTGGTGAGCAGCAGATTGCCGCGGGTGCGCCGGAGGATCAGGTCGAGCGCGATATCGAAATGCAGCAGGCTGAGCAGCGCGATGAAGTCGGAGACCGCCTCGTGATAGGCGAAATAGTCACGCGGCGGCTCGCGACGCGGCACGCCCATGGCGCCGAACAGCACGAGATGCCCGACCTCGTGGGCCACGGCGTCGAAGTTGAGGGCGAAAGGTTGCGGATCGCTGCGGACCCGCTCCTCGCCGAGTTCGAGAAACCCGAAGCCGGATTGCGCATTGTCCCAGTCGATCTGCGGCACGATCTCCAGCCGTTCCTGGGTCGGCTGGAAGAACCAGGGGATTTCCTCGCCCCAATAGCTTTCGCAAATGTCGAGCACGCGCCGCACGCAGGCGAAGACATGCGCAGCCTGGAACTCCCGCGTGCCGACCGGCAGCTGGTCGAAGTGCCCGTCCGGCCCGGGCGGGACGGGCGGGCAGGCGGGGCCCCGATAGGGCGGGAGATAGGGGTACTGGTAGGGGAGCTTCACGCCGACGGGATCGACGACATACATGCGCCGGTCGGCCGGTCCGGCGGTCACGCCGCCGAGCGGTGTTGAGATCCATACGCTCTCGGGCCGCTCATAGCCGGGAATGAAGGATGGCTGGGGAAAGACAAGGAAGCGGGTGCCGAGCCGCGCGGCGTCCGCACGTGTCGTCGCTCGCCCTGCGTTCCCGCCATACATGGTCGGTCTCCACCCAGCGTTGCGCAGCCTGTCACGCTATACCGTCGCTGTCATGATCGCGGTTGTACTTACGTAACGTCGGCGATGTCCGGCGCGAGAAGGCCGGCGGCGTCGAGGTCATGCGCCCAGGCCTCGGTCAGGCGGAAGCCCGGCCGCACCGCCGGCGGGCGCAGCAGGTCCGGCGTCGTCGCCAGAAGCCGCAGCAGGCCGAGGGCGTCGGCCCGCTTATGGTCGACGGCGTGGTCCGGCCACCAGTGCTCGAAGCGGTCGAGTTCGGCATGGGCTTCCGCCGGCAGCACGCTCCGGGCCGAGGCGAGGATCGGCGCATAGAGGCGGTCGAGGAAGTAGGTACGCCGCGCGATGGTCTCGACGGCGCGCCGCAGCGCCTCGGAGAGAACGCCGGCGCGGCGGGCGGCCGCCAGGGTCAGGCGGATGTTGACGAGGGCGTCGCTGAGCGGCGCGGCACCGAGTTCGGCCGGCATCATCGCCACCGCCACCTCGTCATCATCAGCGAAGGGCGTGCGGCGGTACCAGCGATAGATCAGCCCATGGCCGAGCATGCCAAACGGCTCCAGTTCCGCCGCGCGCACCGCGCCGATGCTCGCCGCGCCGAACACCGGGATGTCCTGCGCCAGCGTCCAGAGGATTTCCTTGTGTCGGATGGCGGGCACGCGGGAGAAGCTGCCGTCGATCAGCACCACCGCTCGCGGCCTCAGCTCCCGCACCGCCCGGACCAGCGAGCCCTGTTCGGCGGGCGGCAGATAGGTCGCCTCCAGGCACTCCATCGCTCGCTCCCGCGACAGGGTGGGGCCGAGGAACACCACGATGTCGTCCCGCGAGGTCACGAGGCCACCCCCGCCGGAACATGGCGCAGCGGCGGCACGACCAGCCGGATGACGTGGAGCTCCGGGTCGGCGAGGTGGAACAGCGGCACGACGAGCGCGGCCCTCGCGCCGGCGCTCTCGAGCGCCCGCAGTAGGCGGTCGAGCGCCTCGGGCGGGGAGCCGGGCGCCGCCACCTCCGGCGGCGGCGAATGGCAGCTATTGCCGAGAATCTGCTGGCGCCATCCGTCGAGCCGGCTGCGGTCGTGCCGGTCGGGGTAGAAACGGCGCGTAATGTCCTCGCGCGCGCCGGCGATCGCCGTCGCCCGCGCCTGGCAGGCCTCCATCAACGCCTTTGCCAGCGCGGCGTCATGGGTGAAGTCGCAGCCGAACCCCTCGCCTGGCAGTGGCGCGACTTCCTCGGTCCCCTCGTTCTCGACGACGTGGCACCAATAAATGGGAAGGCCGTGCTCCGCGCCCACCCGCCAGATGCCGGCAATCAGCCCCGCCGCGCCGATGCGGGCGAGCATCTGCCCCGACAGCGGCCAGTCGATGGCGGCGGAAGCGAGTTGCGCGCGGTCGAAGAAATGCGGCTCGTGGGTAGCCGCCGCGACGCCAGCCCGTTCCAGCACTTCGAGGCCAGCATGGACGATGGCGCCGTGCAGCGTCGCGGCGGCGGCCAGCCCGGTCGTCGAGCGCGGAAACGCCACCGGATGCGGCGAGGGGTAGGTATAGGCGGTGTCCACCAGCGCCGCAGGCACCGGCAGGCACCGGTCGGTGAACAGGTCCCAGCCGTCGATCCACCGCAGCGCGATCCGGTCCCAGCCGAGGTCGCCGCGATGGAGGAGGCTGCCGGCATAGAGCCGGCGCAGCTCGCCGGGCATGTCGATGGCGGCCCGCGTCGTGAGCCGCGCAGGCTCGATCCGCTCGCCGGCCCAGCTCTCCAGCGCCTCCATCAATCCTGAGGCGGCGGCGCGCATGGGGTCGAGGCCCTTGCCCTGGGAGACCACATTGGACAAAGCGAGCGGCCGGACCACCTGCGTCACCACGAGGCCGACGCGATCGAGCCGGGTGACCGAGCCGAGGCGGGTGATGCCGAAGCTCTGCCGCCGGTCCAGCACGCCGCGCACGAGGGCGGCGGTGCGGGCGTCGAACTCGGCCGGCGACAGGACGGGGCGTTCGCGCTCGCGCGCCAGCGAGATGGTCAGGTCGGCCGGAACGAGAGGATCGGCGGCGATCATGTGGGCGGCGATCATGTGGGCGGAATGTCGCGAAGGCCGAGCTGCCCGAGGTCGGCCCGGGCACGCACGACGAGCGCCGTGGCGGCGTGGCCCTCCGCCAGTTCGATGGCGCGATGGAGATCGGCGGCCGCCTCTTCGGCGCTCGCTCCCAGCGCGTGGCGCAGGCGGCTGCGGCGGCGATGGAGTTCCGGCAACCAGAACACCTGCCCGCTCTGGCTGCTACCGGTGATCGCCCGGTCGACGATGGCCAGCGCCTCGTCGAACTGGCCGGCCTGCGCCAGAAGTTCGGCCCGCATGTCGTGATAGATCGGCAGGTTCTCCTCCGTGCCGATTTCCCGTTGCAGGGCAAAGCCTTCGTCGAATTCGGCGAGACCCTGCCTCTCGTCGCCGAGCAAAGCGCGCGCCCAGCCGCCGAACAGCTTCGCCTTGGCCCGCCCGCCCGGCAGCGTCCGCTGCTCGGCGATGGCGCGCATGCGCTCGGCCACCGAAATCGCGCCGTGCAGGTCGTGCCGGTAGCGCGACAGCCCGACGGCATAGTCGAGCGCATGGAACAGGCTGTCGGGATGGGCGAGCTTCTCGGCCCAGTCGAGCGCCTCCTTCATGGCGCGGGCCGAACCTTCTTCGTCTCCGGTGAACCACAGTGACAGCGCGCGCTCGCCGAGGCCGCATACTCTTGCGTCGTGGCCGCCATAGCGGAAGCTGCCCAGCCGGGCGCGGTGCTCGTTGTAAAGAGCCAGTCCGGCCTTGATGCAGTCGAGGCAGTAGGCGTGACGGCCGGCATCGAAATTCGTCGCCCAGGCGCAGTGGAGCGATTGCAGCCGCACCTCCGGATCGGCGGTCGCCTCGAGGTCGCGGACGATGATGTCCGAGCGGGCCCTCTGGGCTTCGTAGCTGGGAGCGGTGAACCACCAGCCCCAGTAGAGCGGGAACCATCTCGCCCGGTCCTGCGTCGCCGACGTCCCGCACAGCGCGACACCCTGATCGTACACCGCACCGGCCTGCGGTGAGCCCCGGCCGAACAGCGCCGCCGCCACCGGGCCGCGTGCCGACAGCAGCTCCAGCTGCAGTTCCTGGGCGGTATCTGGAGCGATCTCCTCGAGCTGCCGCTGGGCGAAATTTAGCAGCCGGTCCGCCTCGATCATCGCCGAGCGGGCCATGCACCCCGTCGCCGCCCGTATCGCGCAGCGCGCCGCATCGAGCGGCCGCTCGGCCTGCTCGTAATGCCAGGCGAGCAGGTCGTCGGTGAGCGGCGGGACCGCTCCCGAGGTGACGAGCTCGACGATATGTGCGTGCAGCTGGCGTCGCTCGGCCTTCAGCAGGCTCTCATAGGCCGCCTCCTGGATCAGCACGTGCCGGAAGCGGTAGGTCCCTTCCGCCTCGATGCCCCCGGCCGTGAAGATGCCGGCCCGCACCAGCTGCCGCATGGCGTCGTCGAGCGGACGCGGCAATGCGTCGGCCTTCACCATGTGGCCGAGGAGGTCGAGGTCGAACTCGCGCCCGATGGCCCCGGCGACCTGGGCGAGCCGGCGCAACGGCCCAAGCGTCGATAGACGTGCCGCGACGAGGTCCTGCAACGACAGGATGGCCCCGGAGGGGAGCGCCTGGCTCCAATCGGTCGAAGATGAGGGGGGCGGCTGCTTGTCCGATGTTTCCAGGAGCAAGCAGGTCAACTGCTCGGCGAACAGCGGTACGCCGTCGCTGCGCTCATGGACGAAGGCGACGAGATCGCTGGGGGCGTCGCTCCCCCAGATCGACCGGCACAACTGCGAGGTCGCGTCGGCGTCGAGGTGGGACAGTTGCAGCGAGGCGACGTTGGCGCCGTCGATACCATCGAGCCCGACCTCGTCGCGCGCCGTGACCACGACCAGCACGGGCAGGGCACCGATGGCGAGCGGAAGCCGCTCGACGACTGCCGCGGTCAGGCTGTCGGCCCAATGGAGGTCCTCGATGACGATCAGGCACGGGTTCGCCCGTCCGCAGAGGAGGCGCAGCATGGCGTCCTGGCACCGGACCCGGCGGTCCTCCGCCGCGGGATCGAGATCGACGGAGGCCGGGGCCTGCATGCCAATATGTTGCCGGTAGAGAAAGGCGATGATCTCCGCGTCTTCTTCCGGCACATCGAGCTGCTGGCTTCGAAGATAGGCGTGGAGGCGCGCGTTCAAGTCCGTGCTGCCGGCCGCGCCTCCCAACTCGTGTTCCAACAGATCCAGAAACGGGTGAAGCGGACGGGTGTCGCCGCGCGGCTTGCATTGCAGCACGATGACGTGGGCAGTTGCCGGCATGTCGCTGCGAAGTTCGGCCACCAGCCGAGACTTGCCGATGCCGGCCTCGCCATGAATGACGACGAGCTGCCCCTTGCCGTCGAGCGCCGATGCCCAGTGCCGGCGACAGAGGTCGAGCTCCTTTTCCCGGCCGATGAGCGGCGCGCTCACGCGGCGGCTTGCCGAAAAGCGGTCGGCGGTCGGCCGACGCGTGGCGGCTCGCCAAAGGCTGACCGGCTCGGTGAAGCCTTTCGGCAGGTGATCGCCGAGCGGCTCGAATTCGAATGCGCCCTGCGTGAGGCGAAAGGTCGTATCGGCGACGACGACGCTGTTGGGCGCGGCATCGGACTGGATACGGGCGGCAAGGGCGGGCGCGATCCCGATCACCTCGATCTGGCCTGGCAGGCGAGTACCCTGGGTCGCGGCTACGACCACCATGCTGGTGGCGATGCCGACCCGGACCATCAGGCGCTCGCCCTGCTCATGTTGCAGCAGCTTGCACCGGGCGACGAGTTCCAGGGCGGCATTGACGGCGCATTCGGCCGCATCTTCCTGCGGGGTCGGAATCCCGAAATAGGCGCACCCTCCATCGCCCTGCAATTGCTGGACGGTGCCGCCGAATTTCTGGATCGCCGCGATCGCCTCGTTATGCAGCGCCCGCTGCATGGTCGCGACCATCTCCGGATCGAGGCGGGTGATCAGCTCCACCGATCCCACGATGTCGTAGAACAGTGCCGTCACCTGCAGGCGTTCGCCTGAGAGCGCGGCGGGCTGGACTTCACTGGCTGGCATCGGCGGCGAGCTCCGTGAAGACGACATAGTAACCCATGCAGGCGATGTGATGCGACGGATCTGATCGCCTGCCGTCAGGTTCGCTGACGGCCGTTTCTGCCGGGGTTTTCCGCTCCCCCCGGCCAAGGGGCCGGGGACGCGAGGGAGACTGCCTCGAAGCGGTCCGGTGTCGGCGATCGGATCAGCCTGTCTCCGGGTACGCGCGCCGACGTCTCCCGGCTCCATGAGGCTTCAAGCCTTTGCCGTGCATGCTATGCTCGGCTCATGGAATCGAGACGAACATCTCTCCTGCTGAGCTTGAATGGCGGCTACGTCGATACCCTCGGCTTTCTATCCTTGCATGGGCTGTTCACGACGCATGTCACCGGCAACTTCGTCACATTCGGGGCGTCGCTGGCTCACGGCACGTCGGGGGCCATAGCCAAATTGGTGGCGCTGCCTGTCTTCTGCGCCGTCGTGGTGGCGACGCAACTCCTCGCGGGCGGGCTTGAGAAGCGGGCGCTGCCTGCCTTTCGGATACTGCTTTGCTCGAAGGCGGGCCTGCTGGCGGTGGCGGCGGCCATGGCCATCCATTTCGGTCCGTTCGCAGATGGCGATGCGTGGCAAGCGCTTGTGACCGGCATGGTGCTTGTCGGAGCCATGGCCATGCAGAACGCCACTCATCGCCTTCATCTCGCCAGTGCGCCGCCGACGACGGTGATGACCATGACGACGACACAGATCATGTTGGATGTCGCGTCGCTTCTTCAGGACGTCGCGCCGAACAATCGGCAGGAGGCCGTGGCGCGCATTCGGCGGATGTTCCCTTCGGTCGTTGCCTTTGCGCTTGGATGTCTCGTCGCCGCGGGGCTTTTCATCGGCCTCGACACGTGGGCTTTCCTGTTGCCGCCTCTCCTCGCCATCCTTCCGATAGTGGCAAGAGACGCGCCATAGCCCGTGCCAGATGGCGGCATGGATGCCCGAAGACGGATGGAGGCGAGGACGGCGCGACGCCCGTGCTGCCAGCCACCATCGACCGGATGCGAGCCGGCTATTCGTGACGGCCGCACAGCCCATGCCGAGGGTCTTGCAGGTCGGGAGGCCGAGTTCGGCTTAGCCGATGGCGGTCGCGCGGCGCCATCATCGGGCCGATCATGCTGGCAGGCGACACTTCCACCTCGCCGCCGTGCCGCCGGTCGATTCCGCTCGTCGCCATGCCGTCGGAACCGCAATTCCGCACCGGAGCAGCTTCCAACCTCACCCGGTGACGCGGAAAACGACGGGTACGTCGGCGGCTATACATGAGAAAAGTTGCGGTTCCGCTGGTCGACGTGGAGCGGGTCGACTTCCGAGGCTCCGTCGTCGCGTGCTCATTGCAGGATAAGGTTTCGTGTCCGGTTTCGGACACATGACACCCGGCCTGGCGCGGCAGTAATTTTTCGCAATGCGGTAGAGAATTGCGAGTTCTATTAGCACGTGCGGGATAGGTTCCGGGTGCGTATGTGAGAAAAATGCCTATCATCGGTACGTTGGTGCGGTCGAGCGTGAGGTGATTGCAGTCGATATCTTTTGCACGTCGAAATTGACCCTTCACCTTTCCCTTTTCTGATGAGGCCCCATCATGGCTGAGAAGTCGGCTGGCAAACTTTCTCTGTTTTCGCTCACCGCCATGGTGATCGGCTCGATGGTCGGTGCCGGCATCTTCAACCTGCCCGGCCGTTTCGCCACCGCCACCGGTCCCTTCGGCGCCATCATCGCCTGGGCCATCGCGGGCACCGGCATGTACATGCTGGCACGGGTGTTCCAGGCTCTGGCGGCGCGGCGGCCCGACATCGATTCGGGCGTGTTCGCCTACGCCAAGGCGGGCTTCGGCGACTATATGGGCTTCCTGTCGGCCTTCGGGTACTGGCTCGGCAGCTGCCTCGGCAACGTGTTCTACTGGGTGCTGATCGGCTCGACGCTGGGGCGCTTCTTTCCGGAACTCTTCGGAGACGGGTCGAGCGCCATCGCCATCATCGTGTCGCTGGTCGGCATCTGGGCGTTCCATTTCATGATCCTGCGCGGCGTCGAGCAGGCGACCTTCATCAACACCGTCGTCACCGTCGCCAAGATCGTGCCGCTGATCGTCGCGGTGCTGGCCTTCGTGTTCTTCTTCAACTACACGCAGTTCTCGGAGAACTTCTTCGGCGGCATCGGCATGCCGGAAAAGACGCTGGTGGCGCAGGTGCGCGACACCATGCTGATCACCGTCTTCGTGTTCCTCGGCATCGAGGGCGCCAGCGTCTATTCGCGCTATGCCAAGACGCGCTCGGATGTCGGCTCGGCCACCATTCTCGGCTTCGTCGCCGTCACCGGGCTGATGGTGGCGGTGACCCTGCTGCCCTTCGCCACCGCGCCGCGCGCGGCGATCGCGGGGGTGCCGAACCCCTCGCTCGCCGGCGCGCTGGAACTGGTCGTCGGGCATTGGGGGGCGGTGTTCATCTCCATCGGCGTGCTTGTCTCGGTGCTCGGCGCCTATCTCGCCTGGTCGCTGATCTGCGCGGAGGTGCTGTTCGCCGCCGCCAAGTCGAACGACATGCCGAAGCTGTTCGCCGCGCAGAACCCCAACCGGGTGCCGGCCAACGCGTTGTGGCTGACCAACATCGTCGTCTCGCTGTTCGTCATCTCGACCTACTGGTCGCGCGACGCCTTCAACATCATGCTCGACATGACCAGCGTGACCGCGCTGCTGCCCTATCTCCTGGTGGCGGGCTACGGCGTGCTGCTGGCGCGCAGCGGCGTCGGCTATGAGGGGGCCGAGAACAAGCGCGGGCGCGACCAGATCTTCGCCTGGATCGCCGTCGTCTACACGCTGTTCATGTTCTTCGCCGCCGGCCTGAAATACGTGCTGCTGGTGGCCGTGCTCTATATCCCCGGCACCATCCTCTATTTCTGGGCGCGGCGCGAGCAGCGGGCGCAGCTGTTCACGCCCGCCGAACTGATCATCTTCGGCATCACGCTGGTCGCGGGCCTCGTCGGCGTCTACGGCCTCGCCACCGGCCTCATCACTCCCTGACAAGAACAGGCACCAAAGGAGCCCCCCATGGAAACCCCCTTCGGCGTTCACTCCGAGGTCGGCCAACTGCGCAAGGTGATGGTCTGCGCGCCCGGGCGCGCGCATCAGCGCCTGACCCCGAGCAATTGCGACGCCCTCTTGTTCGACGACGTGCTGTGGGTCGACGTCGCCAAGCGCGACCATTTCGACTTCATCAACAAGATGCGCGAGCGCGGCATCGAGGTGGTGGAGATGCACAATTTGCTCACCGAGACGGTCGCCATCCCGGAAGCCAGGAAATGGATTCTCGATCATCAGGTGGTGCCGAACACCATTGGCCTCGGCTTCGTCGACGAGGTGCGCTCCTATCTCGACGGACTGCCCAACCGCCAGCTCGCCGAGACGCTGATCGGCGGCCTGTCCACCTATGAATTCCCCGAGACCATCGGCGGCGACACGCTGGCGCTGATCCGCGACGCCGCCGGCGTCAACGAGTACCTGCTGCCGCCGCTGCCCAACACGCTCTACACCCGCGACACCACCTGCTGGATCTATGGCGGCGTGACGCAGAACCCGCTCTACTGGCCGGCGCGGCATGAGGAGACCATCCTCACATCGTCGATCTACAAGTTCCACCCCGACTTCGCCGGCAAGGTGAATGTCTGGTGGGGCGACCCGACCAAGGACTGGGGCCTTGCCACGCTGGAAGGCGGCGACGTCATGCCCATCGGCAAGGGCAACGTGCTGATCGGCATGAGCGAGCGCACCTCGCGCCAGGCGATCAGCCAGCTTGCCGCGGCGCTGTTCGCGCAGGGCGCCGCCGAGCGGGTCATCATCGCCGCCATGCCGAAGCTGCGCGCGGCGATGCATCTCGACACCGTGTTCACCTTCGCCGACCGCGACTGCGTGTTGCTCTACCCCGATATCGTCGACAAGATCGAATGCTTCTCCTACCGCCCGGACGGCAAGGGCGGCGTCGAGCTGTCCAAGGACAAGGGGCTGGTCGAGACGGTGCGCGAGGCACTCGGCCTCAAGGAAATCCGCGTCGTCGAGACCGGCGGCAACGATTACATGCGCGAGCGCACCCAGTGGGATTCCGGCGCCAATCTCGTCTGCGCCTCGCCGGGCGTGGTGTTCGCCTATGACCGCAACACCTACGCCAACACCCTGCTGCGCAAGGCCGGCATCGAGGTCATCACCATCGACGGCTCCGAGCTCGGGCGCGGGCGTGGCGGCGGCCATTGCATGACCTGCCCGATCATCCGCGACGCCGTGGATTTCTGAGCGTAAGAGACCTCGACGAAGGGGACGGTGCGGCAGCCCGCATCGTCCCCTTCTTCTTTGCACATTGTTCTCCGCAAGCGAGTGCCAGCCGGAATGAGCCAGCCGACGGAACAGAAATTCGCGCTGCCGACCCTGACGGCCATGGTGGTCGGCTCGATGGTCGGCGCCGGCATCTTCTCGCTGCCGCAGACCTTCGGGCGCGTCACCGGCGGGCTCGGCGCGCTGATCGCCTGGGGGATCGCCGGCGGCGGCATGCTGATGCTGGCCTTCGTTTTCCAGACCCTGTCGCGGCGCCAGCCGGACCTCGACGCCGGCGTCTATGCCTATGCCAAGGCCGGCTTCGGCAATTATCTCGGCTTCCTCTCGGCGCTCGGCTACTGGACAGTCTGCTGCCTCGGCAACGTCTCCTACTGGGTGCTGATCAAGTCGACGCTCGGCGCGCTGTTCCCGATCTTCGGCGACGGCAACACGGTGGCGGCGGTCGCGATCTCCTCGGTCGGCGTGTGGGTGGTGCATTTCCTGATCCTGCGCGGCGTGCGCGAGGCGGCGTTCATCAACACCGTCGTCACCGTGGCGAAGATCATCCCGATCCTGATCTTCCTCGTCTTCGTCGGCCTCGGCTTCAAGGCGGACATCTTCGCCGTCAATTTCCACGGCGGGCCGGGGCTGGAGGCCGAGGGCCTGTTCACCCAGGTGCGCGGCACCATGCTGGTGACGGTGTTCGTCTTCGTCGGCATCGAGGGCGCCAGCGTCTACTCCCGCTACGCCCGGCGACGCGAGGATGTCGGCCTCGCCACCCTGCTCGGCTTTCTCGGCGTTCTGTGCCTGCTGGTGCTGGTGACGATGCTGTCCTATGGCGTGATGCTGCGCCCCGACCTCGCCGAGCTGCGCAATCCCTCCATGGCCGGCGTGTTGCAGGCGGTGGTCGGGCGGTGGGGCGCGGTGTTCATCAGCGTCGGCCTCATCGTGTCGGTCCTGGGCGCTTATCTCTCCTGGTCGCTGCTGGCGGCGGAGGTGCTGTTCTCGGCGGCGAAGATGCAGAGCATGCCGGCCTTCCTCACGGCGGAAAACCGCAACAAGGTGCCCTTCGCCGCGCTGTGGCTGACCAACAGCCTGATCCAGCTCTTCCTCATCCTGACGCTGTTCGCCGAACAGGCCTTCCTGCTGGCGCTGAAGCTCACCTCGTCGATGATCCTGCTTCCCTACTTGCTCACCGCCGCCTATGCGCTGAAGCTGGCCTGGCAGGGCGGCATCTATGTGCTGGAGCCGAGGGGACGCGGCGCCGACCTCGTCCGGGCGGCGCTCGCGACGCTCTATGCCGCCGGGCTTGTCTATGCCGGCGGGCTGAAGTTCCTGCTGCTGTCGCTGGTGATCTATGTGCCGGGCACGGTGCTGTTCGTGCTGGCCCAGCGGGAGCGCGGCCAGCCGGTATTCACGCGGGCGGAGACGCTGCTGTTCGCCGCCGCCGCCGCCGGCGCGGTGCTGGCCATTTACGGCTTGGCGACCGGCCGGATCGGTGTTTGAGCCTCGTTCCGGAGGAATAGCCGATCGAACGGAAGCGGCGTGTCGGTATCGGCCGCTTCGATCGGTCGGCTTGGCGCGGCCATAGTGCCGAGGGGCGGGGCCTTGAAGCTCCTCGATCGGCCGTTCCCCGACCTGTGCGCCATCGCCTCCCGCTCCGGACCTTCGCACCGCGGGATGCTGCCGGCTCCGTCGGGGGAGTGGTGTCCGGAGAAAGGCGTTGGCGGGAACTGCCGCCGGCCGTGGCGCTTACGTTACGGCGTCTGCGGTTTTGAAGCGGCAGGCGCCGATGCAGCTTGCTTTCCCCAACGGTTCAGCTTTTCTGCCTGAGGCGGTCGGCACGTGCGTGGAGGGGTCCTGCGCGATGCCGCCCGGCGTGCCGGAATACCTAAGTGAGACGATCGTCTAACTTGCGTGCGTGGCTATAATCGGCGGAAGCAACGGAACAACCAGAAACGCTGCCGATAACGAGGGGAAAACGTTGCAATGAGTGGGCTTCTCGCCTTCAGTCGCGCGATCGACTGGATCAATGAGCGCTTCGGCCGCCTAGCCGACTACTGCGTGCTCCTTTCCTGTCTGATCAGCGCCGGCAATGCCACCGTGCGCTATCTCTTCAGCTACAGCACCAACGGCCTGCTGGAGATCCAGTGGTACCTGTTCGGGGCGGTGGTGCTGCTCGGCGCCTCCTACACGCTGAACCGGAACGAGCATGTGCGGGTCGACCTCGTCTACATGATGCTCTCCGACCGGGGGCGGCTGTGGATCGACACCATCGGCTTCGTCGTCATCCTGATCCCGGCCAGCCTCTATCTCGCCTGGCTGAGCTTTCCCTTTTTCTGGCAGGCCTTTGTCTCCGACGAGGTCTCGCAGAATGCCGGCGGCCTGATCCTCTGGCCGGCCAAGCTGCTGCTGCCGCTCGGCTTCTTTCTCCTGACGCTTCAGGGTGCGTCGGAGCTGATCAAGCGACTCGCGGCGCTGCACGGCGATATCACCGTCGAAACCCATTACGAGAAGCCGCTGCAGTGATGCGGCGCCCCACCGCGCCCTCCCGCCGCCTCTCTCCTTCCTCGTCACGAGTGAGCCCGACATGTTCTCCCATGGCGTGATGCCCCCGCTGATGTTCGGCGGCATGATCTGCTTCATGATCATCGGCTTTCCGGTCGCCTTTTCGCTGATCGCCGTCGGCCTGTTTTTCGGCACGATCGGCATCCTGACCGATCATTTCCACCCCAGCTTCCTGCAGGCGCTGCCGCTGCGCTTCTACGGCATCATCTCCAACGACCTGCTGCTGGCGATTCCGTTCTTCACCTTCATGGGCGCCATCCTCGAGCGTTGTGGCCTCGCCGAGGACCTGCTCGAGGGCACCGGAAAGCTGTTCGGCAAGGTTCCCGGCGGTCTCGCCTATGCGGTGATCATCGTCGGCGCCATTCTCGGTGCCATCACCGGCACGGTGGCGGCCTCGGTGATCGCCATGGGCGTGATCTCGCTGCCGGTGATGATGCGCTATGGCTACGACCAGAAGCTCGCCACCGGCGTGATCGCCGCGTCCGGCACCATCACCCAGCTCATCCCGCCCTCGCTGGTGCTGATCGTGCTCGCCGAGCAGCTCGGCAAGCCGGTCGGCGATATGTATCTCGGCGCCATCGGGCCTTCGATCCTGCAGGTGCTGCTGTTCCTCGGCTATGTGCTGATCCTGTCGTTCATCAAGCCGCAGACCATGCCGCCGCTGCCGCCGGAGGCGATCGGGGAGGGCGGCTGGCCGCTGATCAAGCAGGTGCTGTGGGGCATGATCCCCTCCATCGTGCTGATCGCGCTGGTGCTCGGCACGCTGGCGCTCGGTCTGGCCACGCCGACAGAGGCCGGCGCCATGGGCGCCGTGGGTGCCATCGTGCTCGCCGCGCTGCACCGGCGTCTCACCTGGACCCTTATCCGTCAGGCGATGGCCTCGACCATGCGGCTGACCGCCATGGTGGTGTTCATCCTCATCGGCGCCACCGTGTTCAGCCTTGTGTTCCAGGGCATGGACGGCTCGCGCTGGATCGAGCACCTGCTGTCGCAGCTGCCGGGCGGCCGGGTCGGCTTCCTGATCTTCGTCAACATCTTCGTGTTCTTCATCGCCTTCTTCCTCGACTTCTTCGAGATCGCCTTCATCATCATCCCGCTCTTGGTGCCGGTGGCGGTGAAGCTCGACATCAACCTGATCTGGTTCGGTGTGCTGCTGTGCGTGAACATGCAGACCGCGTTCATGCACCCGCCCTTCGGCTTCGCGCTGTTCTACCTGCGCGGCATCGCGCCGCCCTCGATCCGCACCTCGCAGATCTACTGGGGCGCGATTCCGTGGCTGGTGATGCAGCTGATCCTGGTGGTGATCGTGATCATGTGGCCGGAATCGGTGACCTACTGGATCGACGCCGGGACGGGGGTCGATCCGTCGACCATCGAGCTCAACATCCAGCCCCTCGATGGGCCGGCGCTCGACATGGCGCCGCCGAAGTTCTGACAGATGGTGCCGGCCGCCATGGCGGCCGGCACCCGGTTTTCTCGACCCACTGAATGTCAGACGGCGGGTTTCGTCCGGCCCGCCGAACCCCGGACTGCCGCCAGTCCGAGCAGCACGAAGATCAGCAGCACCGCGCCCTCTGCGACGGCGAAGGGCGGCTCGGACTGGGTCGGCGCCGCCGCGCGCAGGGCCGGGATCTTGGCGAAGGCCTGCGCCACGCCGACGAACACCAGAAGATAGAGGCTGGCCACCGATCCGGCGGCATAGATCCAGCGGGCATGGCCGGTTCGGTTGAAGGCGTAGCGAGCCGGAATCGTCACCGCCAGGATCAGCAGGGCGACGCCGCCGACGACGTGGGACGGCAGGATCCCCGAAAAGGGAAAGCCGAAGCCGGTGGCGCTGGTGGCGAAGGCGGTCGCGAGAAAGATCGCGGCGAGTATCGGCCGGTCGCGGCTGGCAATGAGATCAGCAAGCACGGAAAAGCCGGTGGCGATGCCGATCAGGCTCAGCCAGGTATGAAAACCGACCCAGGTCGTCGGATCGAACATGATGGTGCTCCCCCTCTGGATCGCGGCGAAGGTGGTTCGCCGGCGATTGCACAATCATGTTATCGGTCATAAATACGACCCGCTAGCGGTCTAATCTTCTTATCCTGGAACGTGTTGCAAGGCCTTCGCTGCGCCGGAGGCCGATGGCCGTTCCGTCGTTCTACCTCTTCCGCTCAATTGTGCCGCTGGCGCGATTGGGCGATAAGGCGGCCCAAAGTCCGCCGCATCCTGGATATTTCAAGCATGAATTCTGCGCTTCCCACGCCGGATAATCCCCATCCCGGCATGGGGTTCAAGCAGTTCGTCGGCCTCATCGCCATGATGATGGCGACCAACGCCATCGCCATCGATTCGATGCTGCCTTCGCTGCCCGAGATCGGGCAGGCGCTGAACATCGATACCGCCAACCACACGCAGCTCATCATCACCAGCTATCTGCTGGGCTTCGGTGCGGCGCAGATCGTCTATGGCCCGTTGGCCGACCGCTTCGGGCGTCGCAGCGTGCTGCTGGTGGGCATGGTCATCTACACGATCGCCTCGCTGGGAGCGGCGTTCGCCACCAGCTTCGAGGTGATGATGATGGCGCGGGCCCTGCAGGGCGTCGGTGCCGCGGCAACCCGCATCCTGGCCGTCGCCATCGTGCGCGACTGCTATTCGGGCCGGCAGATGGCCCGCGTGATGTCGCTTGCCTTCATCGTCTTCCTCGCCGTGCCGGTCATCGCGCCGTCGATCGGCCAGCTGATCGTGCTGGTCGCCCCCTGGCGGGCGATTTTCGGCATGCTGCTGATCTTCGGCACGATCCTGATTTTCTGGATAGTGGCGCGGCTGCCGGAAACCCTGCATCCCGACGATCGCATTCCGATTTCCTCCCGTGGCATCGCCTATGCCTTCGGGCTGGTGCTCCGCAGTCGCATCAGCGTCGGCTACATGTTCGCGATGACGATGATCATGAGCGGGCTGTTCGCCTTCATCACCAGTGCCCAGCAGGTGTTCGCCGACGTCTTCAATGCGGCCGGCCTGTTCACGATGATCTTCGCCGGCATCGCCCTCTTCATGGCCATGTCGTCGTTTCTGAATGCCCGCATCGTCGAGCGGCTGGGTATGCGCCGGGTGTCGCATGCGGCCCTGCTCGGCTACCTCGCCGTCACCTGTACCCATGCGGTGCTGGTGATGATGGGGCATGAATCGCTGCTGCTTTTCGTGGTGCTGCAGGCGGTCACGATGTTCTTCTTCGGCCTCGTGGTGTCGAACTTCAATGCCATGGCGATGGAGCCGGTCGGTCACGTGGCGGGGACGGCGTCGTCGCTACTCGGCTTCACCACGACCATCGGCGGGGCGGTGATGGGCTCGAGCCTGGGCCAGATGTTCGACGGCACCACGCTTCCGCTCACCTTGGGCTTCGCCCTTTTTGGTATTGGCGCCCTCGGATTCGTGCTTTTCGCGGAGCGCGGACGGTTGTTCGGGGCACACTCGCAAAATGTCTCGCTGCTCGTGAAGAAGTAGAATTTCGACCGCTCTGTAGATTCGATTCCTCCCGATGGTATTTTCGTCATCTCTCCGATTTTGGAACGGCTGACGATTTTCCGCGTTGTCCATGTGTTCGCAACGGGCGCTGGGTAACGGGAGTATATCATGATACGTCACGCACTTATTGCGACCGCATTGCTGATTTCGGTTCCTCTCGCCGCGACTGCCCAACAGGGGGCCGGCGTTGCCGCCGGTGCCACGTCCGGCGCCGTCGGCGGCGCCATCGTCGGCGGCCCGGTAGGGGTCGTGGTGGGCGGTGTAGCCGGCGCCGTCGTGGGCGGCATCGCAGAGGACCACCGCGCCCGCTTCCACCACTATGTCGTGGAAGAGCGCGTGCCTTCCTACGCCTATGAGCGGGAAGTCGTCGTGGGGGCAGAGTTGCCCGCTGGCGGCGTCCGCTATTACGAAGTGCCGCCGGAATACGGGGTGCCCGAATACCGGTATACGGTCGTGAACGATCAGACCGTTCTCGTCGATCCGCGCACCCATCGCGTGGTCCAAATCTTGGAATAACGCGGCATGCGATCTTCAGATCGCCGCGTCGGCCGGCTTCTCCGCTTGGCTGGAGATGCCGGCCTTCCGATGCCGTGCTGACCTCAGATTGCGGGCACATTCGAGGATGAGCGTTCCGAGGTCGGTTTCATCGACCAGCAACGCGGCATCTTCGGGCGGCAGCCATATCAGGGTGCGCTCGCTCCGCTCCGGCCAGTCGTCGAGCTGCCGGGTCACCTCGAGCGGGTAGACGGCGACCTGAACCAGCACGAATTGCCGATTGATACGCTTCCAGTAGCGGTATTGACCAACCGGCTTGCGGGCGATCCGCCCGACCACACCTGCTTCCTGCCGCGCCTCGATCTCCGCGGACTTCCAGTCCTTGCGGCCTTTGATCGGCCACCCCTTGGGGATCACGGGGCGGTGCGTCTCGCGCGAGGACAGCACCAGCACTTCCAGACGGCTATCGTCCACCCAGCGATGAGCGAGTGCCGCCACCTGCTGCAGCGAATGCCCGTGCGCCGCGCGTTTCTGGCGTTGTTTGGCCTTGTCCATATTCCTTATGTAAACAAGTTTCGCAAATATTCGATCCCTCATTCTGACCTTTGGGCGAGGTGCGATGACGATCGAACTGTTACTTCTCGGCTGGACGCTCGTCGTCGCGCTCGTGCAGATATTTCTCGTCGCGATGCTTCGTAACCGGGAGACCGGGCTGGACTACAACGCTGGCGCGCGCGACCGCCCAGGACCGCCCGAAGGCGAGCTTACCGGCCGGTTGCGGCGTGCGCAGAACAATCTTCTGGAGACGTTGCCGCTCTTTGCTGCGGCGATACTGATCGCTCACGTCGCTGGCCGGAACGGGACCGCGACCTTCTGGGGAGCCTGGTTGTATTTTCTGTCCCGTCTCGCCTATGTGCCGCTTTACGCGCTCGGCGTGCCCTATCTGCGCTCGCTCGTCTGGCTCACCGGCATTGCGGGGCTGGGATTGATATTGATCGCCGTCCTGCTCCCATCCTGAGCGCTCACTCTATCGTCTTGAAGCCCGGTCGTTTACGGCCGGGCTCCTCCGATCGGCCGTCGCCCAAGCGATGGCCCGGATGGGCGGCAGGTCAATGCTGATGCAGGAGCGTGGCGAGCGCCTGTGCGACGTTGCGCGTCACCCGGCGCTTGTACTTGCGGTGCACGAGCTGGCCGTTGTGATAGATGTCCTGCTCGACATAAAGCTCTTCTCCATCCCAACGCAGGATGTTGTCGGACTGGGTGGTCTCGACGACCCCCATTTCGTGGATCAGATTGCCGGTGGGCGTGCTGGACGGCATGCGCTCCTCCTCGATTGGCGTTCCTCATAGGGCTCTGGTGGCCCGATCCGACAGCATAGGCGCGGGACGGAGCTACCGCCAAGAGCTTTACCTGCGCGGCGTCGTTTCAATCCGCATCTTCCGGCTCGATTCGTCCGCGCCGCTGCAGCCAGTTCGCCGCCAACCAGCACAGCAGCGCCCAGGCGCTGCCGACGCACCAGCCGGCCAGCACGTCCGTCGGCCAATGCACGCCGAGATAGAGGCGGCTGAGGCCGACCAGCAGCGTCAGCGTCACCGCAACCCCGAGCACATAGACCTTGATGCGCCGCCGGCTCTCCGTGCGGACGATCAGCACACCGAGGGTAAGATAGGTCACCGCGGCGCCCATGGCGTGGCCACTCGGAAAGCTCAGCGTATGAACGTCGACGAGATGGTCGACGATGTCGGGTCGGGGCCGATCGAAGCCGATCTTGAGCGCCAGGCTCAGCAGCGCGCCTCCGAACGTGGCAAACAGCACGAACAGCGCGACACCGCGCTTGCCGTCCACCGCGAGGTAGCCGGCCGTCAGCAGCGTGACCACAGTGAGCACGGTGGTACTGCCCAGGCTGGTAAAGTCGCGTACCACGATCCCCAGCCAGCTCGGCCCGATCGGCAGAGCGGGATTGCCCGCCTGACGGAACGCCAAGAGCACGGCTTCGTCGAAGGCGTGGGTCTGTCCCTCTCGCACGCTGTCGGCGATGAAGGCGAAGAGCAGCACGCCGGCGGCTGCGATGGCCAGTATGAGGAGGCCGCCGATCTCGGCAGGGTTGGCGGCGGGGCGTGAGGCCGGCTTGGATCGAGTGATGGTCATGTCGGGCTCAGGATGATGGATTTTCGGCCGAGTGGGAACTGAAGCCCGACCCGAATGTTTTTTCGTCACATTCACGACGGGAGAGATTCATGTTCAAAGGTGGTCTGTTGTGGCTCCTTGGCATTCCGTTGCCGATTATTCTTGTCCTGTGGCTGCTTGGCTATCTGAGCTGAACGCTATCCGCTGTCGTCGGGCCTCTCCGTGCCGACGGCCGTGTCACTTGAACGAGATAGGTGCGGGCAGACCTGTTCGACGAGATCGAGGTGGCCGGCCGCTGCCACCGGGGAGTTCGTGGGAGTTCGGCGAAAGTGGAGATGCATGGCGTCCAGGGGCATGACGTCGCGCTGATGGGCCTGTCGGTCTTCATCGCGATGGCGGCTTCCTATACCGCGCTGGATCTGGCGACACGCATTCCGCCGGCTGTAGGCGCCGCGCGACGGTGGTGGCTGTTCGCCGCCGCCGCGGTTCTCGGCGGCGGCATATGGTCCATGCATTTCATCGGCATGCTGGCGCTTCGCCTGCCCATGCCGGTCACCTACGACACGTTGCAGACCCTTGCTTCCTTCCTTGTCGCCCTGGTCGCCACGGGGGGGGCGTTCTATGCCGTCAGCTTGCAGGCGGGCACCTGGCCGGTGCTGCTGAGCGGCGTCGTCATGGGGCTCGGCATCGTCGGCATGCACTACACCGGCATGGCGGCCATGCGCATGCAGGCGGATGGAAGCTATGCGCCGCTCTACATGGCGACGGCCGTTCTCGTGGCCATCGTTGCCTCCACGGCCGCTTTGTGGATCGCGTTCCGGCTGCACTCGACCGTAGAGAGGCTGGTTGCGGCGGTTGCGCTCGGCATCGGCATTTCCGGCATGCACTACATTGCCATGGCCGGCTTTTCTCTGGTTCCGAACGCGTCGATCCCGGCCCCCGCGGCCGGTACGGCGGTCGAGGCGGGCCAGCTGGTGACCGCCGTGACGGCCTCGACCGTGGTGATCCTGTTCACGGCGATCCTGGCGGTCATGTATGACCGTCGCTCGGGTGTGCTGGCGGATCGCGCGGCGGCGATGGTGCGCTCCAGCGATGAGCGCTTCCGTCATCTCTATCGCCATACACCGCTGCCGTTGCATTCGCTGGGCCCCGACGGGCGTATCCAGCAGGTCAGCCACAGCTGGCTTGAGCTTCTCGGTTATCGCGAGGAGGAGGTCATGGGGCGGCTGCTGACCGATTTCATGACCACGGAATCCGCCCGCCGCCGCAATGAGGAGCATTGGCCGCGCCTCCTGAGCGCTGGAGAACTGCACGAGGCGGAGTACACGATGATCGCCAAGGACGGACGCCAGATCGACTGCGTCTTGTCGGCGGTGGCCGAGCGGGATGCCGACGGGCATCTCACCAAGACGCTGTGTGGTCTCGTCGATGTCACCGAACGCCGCCGCACCGAATCGGCACTGCGCCAGGCGCAGAAGCTCGAAGCGGTGGGGCAGCTGACCGGCGGGATCGCCCATGACTTCAACAATCTTCTGGCCGTGATCGTCGGCAATCTCGAACTCGCTCGCCGCCGCGCCCAGGACGATGATCGCCTGCGGATGCTGCTGGAGAACACCATGCAGGCGGCGCAGCGTGGCGCGGCGTTGACCCAGCGCATGCTCGCCTTTGCCCGGCGGCAGGATCTCAAGCCCGAACCCGTGGACGTGCCGGAGCTGGTGCTCAGCATGGCCGATCTGCTGCGCCGCTCGATCGGTCCTGCCATCAATGTGGAGACCCGTTTCCCGCTCGGTCTGCCCAAAGCGATGGTCGACGCCAACCAGCTCGAACTGGCGCTGCTGAACCTGGTGGTGAACGCCCGCGATGCGATGCCGCAAGGCGGCGCGATCGTCATCAGCGCCGGCGAGACCCGGGTGGAGAGCCCGGCAGAGGAGGACGAGGCGAGCTTCTTCTTTCTCAGCGTCGCCGATGACGGCGTCGGCATGGACGACGCGACGCTGGTGCGGGCGACGGAACCCTTCTTCACCACCAAGGGAGTGGGGAAGGGCACGGGGCTCGGTCTCGCCATGGTGCACGGGCTGGCAGCGCAATCCGGCGGGCGGCTGACACTGACCAGCCAACCGGGGCAGGGCACCACGGCGTCGATCTATCTGCCCATCGCTCCCGGCCCGCGCGGGGCCGCCGCTTTGCCGGCCGCGTTGCCGGTGCCGCCATTGCGGCGTGACGGCGGCTCGCGCCGCGTGCTGGTGGTCGATGACGATCCGCTGGTGCTCTCGGCGACCGCGGCGATGATCGAGGACCTCGGTTATCACGTGGTGGAGGCAAGCTCGGGAAGCGAGGCGCTGGCGGCGTTGGCCAGGGGCGAGAACTTCGACGTCGTGCTGACCGACCAAGCGATGCCGGGCATGACCGGCCTGCAGCTCGCTGCCGCGATAAGCGAGATATCTCCGGCACTTCCGATCATACTGGGCACGGGATACGCCCAACTGCCGGACGGTGCGGACACCGGCTTGCGCCGCCTCGCCAAGCCGTTCGGCCAGGAGATGCTCGACCGGGTGTTGAGCGAGGTGCTGCATCGGCCGGCTGACAATGTGGTGCCGCTGTCCTCGCGCCAAGCGTAAGGAAATCAAGCGTAAGGGAATATTGTCGACCGCCGCGTGACAGCGCGCCGGTGAATGATTATATCAACCGCATCCGGGGGAGCCTCGTCAGGAGGCTGAGAGGCCATCGGCGCGGAACGCGGTATTCGAGTGTTCTTGCGGCATGGCGACCCTTTGAACCTGATCCAGTTCGGACTGGCGGAGGGAGGCTGCATGAGCGACCCAATCATCCTCGATCATGACGGAACGGCGACGGCTCGACCCGCCAATGCGATGCGCGTGACCATTGTCGGCGCCGGCGTGGCGGGGCTGACCTGTGCGCACGCCTTCGCGCAGCGGGGTGCGCAAGTCACTGTTCTGGAACGGAAATCTGGATCGGGACAGGGCTGCTCCTGGTTCGCCGGCGGCATGCTGGCGCCGTGGTGCGAGCGCGAAAGCGCCGAGCCGCTGGTCGCCGAACTCGGCTTCGAGTCGCTCGATTATTGGCGCCGCGAGGTGCCGGACGTGCCGGCCGAAGGCAGCCTCGTCCTGGCGCAGGCGCGCGATCTACCTGATCTGAAACGGTTTTCCCGCCGTACCGAAGGCTATGAGTGGATCGACGGCGCCCGGCTCGGCGCGCTGGAGCCGGATCTCGCCGGGCGTTTCGAGCAGGGCCTGTTCTTCCCCACCGAGGCGCATCTGGAGCCGCGCAAGGCGCTGGCCGCGCTCACCGGGCGGCTGGTGAACGAGTATGGAGTTACCTTCCGCTACCAGTCCGATGTGACCAGTGCGGTGTACGATGCGGCCGACGCCTCCGCCGCAGTGGACGATGAGGCCGATGTGGTGCTGGACTGCCGTGGTCTCGCCGCCCGCGACGTGCTTCCCGACCTTCGGGGGGTGAAGGGCGAGATGCTGGTGCTGTACTCCACCGAGATCACGCTGAAGCGGCCGGTGCGCATGCTGCACCCGCGCATCCCCGTCTACATCGTGCCGCGCGGCGACGGGCATTTCATGATCGGCGCCACCTCGATCGAGAATGACGAGCGCGGGCGGGTGACCGGGCGCTCGCTGCTGGAGCTGCTCTCGGCGGTCTATGCGCTGCACCCCGCCTTCGGCGAGGCGGAAGTGGTGGAGATCGGCGCCGATGTGCGCCCGGCCTTCCCCGACAACCTGCCGCGCATCCGCCGGCACGGGCGGACCATCCGCGTGAACGGCTTTTACCGCCATGGCTTCCTGCTGGCGCCGGCGCTCGCGCGCCGCGCGGCGGAACTGGCTTTCGACGGGACGCATTTCCCGGAGGTGATGGATGAAGATCGTCGTCAATGGTGAGGCGGCGGAGATCCGCGCCGCCACCCTCGCCGGGCTCATCGCCGAGCTCGGCTATGCCGATGCCGTCGTCGCCACAGCCTTGAACGGGGCGATGGTGCGCAAGGCGAAACGTGACGCAACCCCGATCGTCGCCGGCGACCGGGTGGAAATCCTCGCGCCCATGCAGGGAGGCTGAGATGGATGCCATGAGCCCGACCACTTCCATGAGCCCGACCACTTCGACGACCGCCGCCGACCCGGTGGAGTTCTACGGCACGCGGGTCAATTCCCGGCTGCTGCTCGGCACCGCGCAATATCCCTCGCCGGCGATCCTCGCCGAAGCGATCCGCGCCTCGGCGGCGGAGATCGTCACCGTGTCGCTGCGTCGTGAATCCGGGGTGGCCAAGGCGGGGCAGCCGCTCGCCGGCCAGAGCTTCTGGCAGCTGATCCGCGACCTCGGGGTGAAGGTGCTGCCCAACACCGCCGGCTGCAAGACGGTGAAGGAGGCGGTGACCACCGCCGAGATGGCGCGCGAACTCTTCGACACCCCCTGGATCAAGCTGGAGGTGATCGGCGAGGACGACACGCTGCAGCCCGACGTGTTCGGCCTGGTCGAGGCGGCGCGGATCCTCTGCCGCGACGGCTTCCAGGTGTTCCCCTACACCACGGACGACCTCATCGTCGCCGACAAGCTGATCGCCGCCGGCTGCGAGGTGCTGATGCCCTGGGGCGCGCCGATCGGCTCGGGGCGGGGGCTGAACAATCCCTATGGCCTGCGCTCGATGCGGGCGCATTTCCCGCGCATCCCGCTGGTGGTCGATGCCGGCGTCGGCGTGCCCTCGCACGCGGCGGCGGCGATGGAACTCGGCTATGACGCGGTGCTGCTGAACACCGCCGTTGCCAAGGCCGGCGACCCGGTGAAGATGGCCCGCGCCTTCGCGCTTGCCATCGAGGCCGGCCGCGAGGGGTTCCGTGCCGACCCGATGGAGGCGCGCGACATGGCCGCTCCCTCGACCCCGGTGATGGGCCAGGCGCATTTCGGCTAGGCGTGTGAGGCAATAGCGCCGTAATGGATAGGCGCCAATGACAGCCGAGGGACGCATCGCCGCCCCCGGCGTCGCGAAAACCAAGAAAGACGCCAAATGAAGCTCGATCCGTTCTACCTCATCGTCGATCGCGCCAGCTGGCTGCCCCGGCTACTGCCGCAGGGCGTGAAGCTGGTGCAGTTGCGCGCCAAGGACATGGAGGCGGACGAGCTGCGGCGGGAGATCGCCGAGGCCAAGGCGGTGTGCGCGCGCTACGGCGCGCAGCTGATCGTCAACGACTACTGGCAGCTCGCCATCGATCTCGGCTGCGATTTCATCCATCTCGGCCAGGAGGACCTCGTCGAGGCCGACCTGCCGGCGATCCGCCGCGCCGGGCTGCGGCTCGGGGTCAGCACCCATGACGAGGCCGAGCTCGACACCGCGCTGGCGGCGAAGCCCGACTATGTGGCGCTGGGGCCGGTCTACCCGACCATCCTGAAGAAGATGAAGTGGGAGCCGCAGGGGCTGGAGCGCGTGCGCGGCTGGAAGAAGCTGGTGGGCGAGCTGCCGCTGGTGGGGATCGGCGGCATCAATCTCGACCGCGCCCGCGGCGTGCTCGACGCCGGCGCCGATGCCATCTCGGTGGTGACCGACGTGCTGCTCAACGAGCACCCGGAAGCGCGGGCGCGCGCCTATGTGGAGCTGACACGCGAATTCGTGTGACGGGCGCGCCGATCCGGTAGGGGGATCGCGGTGGTCGTGACCTTGCTTGGCAAGAACTACCACGAGACCACGTTCAACGTGCGCGGCTCAAAGGCCGCGATTGCAAAGATCATCAAGGGTTGCAAGCTGGACTGAGCGACGCCCCCGCCGGCATCCGGCTCGGCGTCATGCGGCGCGCGTGCCGGCGGCTGCCGGGCGTGCGGAGCAAGAGGCGAACGAGAATCGGCAGGCAAACTCCGGCAGCATCCATGACGATTTCGCATGGCCCGTTCATGGCGTTCGGTGCGAGAGTGCCGCCCCGCGTCGCCTGACGCCGTCTGTGGAGCCTGCCATGCCGATCCCGCTTCTCGTCGTCATCGAACTCGCCGCGGATGCGAGGTTGCGCCTGGAGGAGGCGGGCTTCGAGGTCGACGTCGAGCCGGATGCCGAGGCCGGCGCCCGTCGCCTCCAGCAAGGGGCGCCGCATGTGCGCGCCGTGCTCACCAATGGTTCCACCGGCCTCAGCGCCGAGGATATCGCCGCGCTGCCGAACCTCGAAATCATCTGCGCGCTCGGCGCCGGCTATGAGCGGGTCGACCTCGCGGCGGCGCGCGAGCGCGGCATCGTCGTCACCCATGGTCCGGGCACCAATGCGGCCTGCGTCGCCGACCATGCCATGGCGCTGCTGATGACCGCGGTGCGGGGCGTGGTGAGCGCCGACACGGCGGTGCGGCGCGGCGGCTGGGCGGGCTCGCGCCAGCTTCGCCCGATGATCTCCGGCAAGAAACTCGGCATTCTCGGCCTCGGCACCATCGGCGAGCAGATCGCCCGGCGCGGCGCCCATGGCTTCGGCATGCCGGTGGCCTATCACAGCCGAAGGGCGCGTGAGGGTTCGGACTGGCTCTATCTGCCCTCCGTCCGGGATCTGGCGGCGTGGGCGGATTTCCTGGTCGTGGCGACGCCCGGCGGGGCCGCCACGCGGCATCTGGTGGATGAGGGCGTGCTCGACGCGCTCGGGCCGGACGGCTTCCTCGTCAACATCGCCCGCGGCAGCGTGGTCGATACCCACGCGCTGATCGCGGCGCTTCGGCAGGGGCGCCTTGCCGGCGCGGCCCTCGACGTGGTGGAAGGCGAGCCGGATATTCCGCCGGAACTGCTCGAACTCGACAATATCGTCCTGACGCCGCACATCGCCGGCCGTGCGCCGGAGGCGGCGCGGGCGACCCTTAGCCTCGTCATCGACAATCTACAGGCGCATTTCGGCGGCCGGGCAGTGCTCACCCCGGTCGCCTGAGGCCGCGTCCCGCGTGGCCTATTCCGCCACCGCGCGATCCGGGGGCACCAGCGACACCGGGGGCGCCGGCGGCCGCTGCTGATGCGCCTGCTGCTGCAGCGCGCGGATGCGGTCGGCGAGCAGCGGCGCGCCGCCGGCCGGCGGGTTGGCGGCGAGAATGGTCTCGATCGGCGAGCCCGGGCCTTCCAGCGTCGCCACCATGGCGGCCACCTCGGCGCCGATCTCGCTGATGCGGCTGCGCAGCGCGGCGGCGTCGAGCGCTTCCGCACCACCGGCTCCCGGCGCCAGCTCGTCGAGCCGCGCCTGCGCCTCGCCGCGCTCGGCCCGCGCCTTGGCGAGCGCGGCTTCCAGCATGTCCATCTCCGCCCGCAGCATGCGTGCCAGGTCGCCGGACTGCCGGGCGGCGGCCTCGGCATCCGCCTGCGCGGCCTGGGCGCCGGTGGCGATGCGCTCGGCGTCGAGGAGGGCCTCGTCGCGGCGCGCCTCGGCCTTGCGGGTGCGGTCCGACAGGCTGTCGGCCTCGATGCGCAGCGCGGCGAAATCGGTGGCCTGCACCTCGGCTTGCGCGGAGGCGGCCTCGAACTCGCCCTGCAGCGCCGCGAGGCGGGTGGCGAGGTCGGCCGTGCGCGCGCGTTCGGCGGTGAGCGCCTCCTCGCTGTCGCGCAGCCGGACGCGGTCGTCGGCGAGATGGGCGGAGGTGGTGGCGAGGTGGCGGTCGAGATCGGCGACCCGGCCCTTCAGCGTCTCGCGCAGCTCGGTGAGCGCGGTGTTGTCGACTTCGAGCCCGCCGGCGCGGGAGGCGGTGTCGTCGAGTGTCCGGCGGGTGGCGGCGAGCGCGGTCTGCGCGGTGTCGAGCGCCACGCGGGTCTCGTCCAGCTGGCTGGCGCGCTCGGACAGATCGGCGGCGAGCTGGCTGTCATGCGCGGCGAGCTCGCTCTCGCGGGTTTGCAGCGCCTCGAGGCGGGCGGTGACCTCGGCGAGCGCGCCGGCGCGGGCGAGCAATTCGCCGTCCTGGGCGACGAGTTGCTCCCACTGCCCGGCGGTGCGGGCATAGAGCCGGTCGACCTCACGCTCGAGGCGGCGGATCTCGACGGCGTGGACGGCGCGCAGCTGGTCCTTGTCGGCCTGGATCTCGGCGAGGGTGACCGGAATGGCGTTCTCGACCCGCCGGCGCGTCAGCCGCACCGCCCGCCGCCAGATGGCCGGCAGGATGAGCAGGGCGAGCAGGGTCGCCGTCAGGAAGCCGATGGCGGCATACATGACCGCTTCGATCATGCGGCGACCTCATCCTCTACGCTGTACAAGGGCGCATGCCCTGCGCCGACACTAGAGCATGTTCCGCAAACGTTGAAAGACCCTTGCGGGACCATGCTCCAGCCCATTGAAACCCGTGCGGTTCCCGGCGATCCGGCGCTTCCCCACGCGTGCCGCCGCCGCGCCGCTGCCCGGCTCGACCCCATCAGTCTAGGAGGGATTGCCGCCGCGCGGAACCACCCGGCGGGTCGCCGCGCCGTCAATTCTTGCGGATGCGAGGGGATCCGCACGCGCCTCGCATGTCCCGCCGACGCGGCCGCCGGGCGGTTCAGAACGGGTTCCAGGTCGCGTTGGGGGTGAACTTCAGATAGCCGATATTGGCGCCGAGGCGGACGCCGACGCCGGAGCGGATCGGCACCACCACCATGTTGTCGCTCGCCAGCGCGGTCATACCGAAGCCGGCGACGAAATAGGCCGAGCCGGAAATGCCGCCGAAGCGCCGGAAGACGTCGTTGATGGAATTGAGGTTGTACACCAGGATCATGGTGCGGGCGCCGTCGCCGCCGAAATCCCAGCCCAGCGAGGGGCCCTGCCAGAACACCTTCAGGTCGCCGGCATTGCGGGTGTAGAGCGTGCCCTCGCCGTAGCGCAGGCCGCCGACGAAGGCGCCGCCGCCCTCCTGGCCGAGAATGTAGCCATTGGGCTGGCCCCACTGGCCGACCGCCTTCTCGATGGACAGAGCGAGCCCGCGCGAGACCTCGCCGAAGAAGCCGTGACCGCGGGACACCAGCTCGTCGGCGGAATAGGTGCCGCCGGACTGTTGCGGCTGCTGCTGGTATTGCGCCGCCGCCGGGGAGGCGAGGGCAGGCAGCACCAGGAGCGACAGGCAGGCGAGGAGGGCGCGCAAGGTCGGCATTGGCGGTCTCACATTGAGGACGGGCTGACGTCTGACGTGCGTTGAAATCTGACGTGCGTGTGGATCGTGCGGCTCGCGGGAGACGGTGGACGTGCGAATCCCAACGTATCATTAACACGCAGAAGGGCGACAGGAAGGCAGTAGCCGCGACAGGGGGCCGGGAAGCCGGCGGTCCGGCCGGTCACCGGCGCCTGAGCGGGCCGAAACCGGCGGCTTCCAAGGGGGAGCAGCTCGCAGCGTGGCTGGCTTGCAGCCATGAGCGGCGGCGGCCGCCGGGCTTGCGGTTGGCGCGGCGGCGGGTGCGGTGTATCACCGCCTCCTGATCCGCCCGCCCCGCGTGCCCTGCGATTCGCGGGCGGGCCTGTCCCTTCGCCTTGCCGTGACGGAGCCGCGATGACGACCGCCATCGACCTCGACAAGCTCGACCTTGCCGCGCTGCTGTGCTCGCGCGTGTGCCACGACGTGATCAGCCCGGTGGGCGCCATCGTCAACGGGCTGGAGGTGCTGGAGGACGAGGACGATCCCTCGATGAAGCAGTTCGCGCTGGAGCTGATCGCCAAGAGCGCCCGCCAGGCCTCGGCCCGGCTGCAGTTCTGCCGGCTCGCCTTCGGCGCCGCCGGCTCGGCGGGGGCGCAGATCGACACCGGCGACGCCGAGAACGTCGCGCGCGGCTTCATCCAGGACGACCGCACCAGCCTCGACTGGCAGGTGCCCCGCGCGCTGCTGCCGAAGAACCGGGTGAAGCTGCTGCTCAACCTGCTGCTGGTCGCCGGGGCGACCATTCCGCGCGGCGGGCGCATCCATGTCGCCGGCAGCGATGACGGCTTCCGGCTGCGCACCGAGGGCAGCCATGCGCGCATTCCCGCGCATCTGCCCACCCTGCTCGCCGGCCAGGTGCCGGAGGACGGGCAGGTCGACGCCCATGCCATCCAGCCGCATTATACCGGCCTGCTCGCCCGCGAGGTCGGGGTCGCCATCTCCTTCACCATGGATGGCGAGGCGGTGCTGATCGAGGCGGTGGCGGCCTGAGCAAGGCCTCCGCGCGACCGGGCTGCCCCTCGGTCAGCGATCTTCAGAAGCCGTTAACGTTGACCGGCGCACACTCGGCGGTACCCCGCAAGGGGCTTCCGCGTTCCGTAAGAGTGGCCGGTTCCGTCATGTCGCCGATCGAATCCCTCGCCCCGCTCGCCTCTCCCGCTCGCGCCGTCGCCGGCGCGCAAAGCCCGTTGCCGGCGCGCGAGGAGGCCACGATCGGCGTGCTGGTGTTCCGCCTCGGCGGCATGCGCTTCGCCCTGCCGTCCTCGCGCGTCGTCAATGTGATGCCGCTGGGCCGTGCCCGCTTCGAGCAACTGGCCCGCATGGCCGGCAAGGGCACGCTCGGCGCCTCCGGCCTGCCGCTGATCCGCCTGTCCTCCCGCCTCGGCCTTGCCACCGCGACGGCGCCGGAGCGCGGCGCGCTGGTGCTGTTCGGCACCGAGGGCAAGGTGCGGGCGACCGCCCTGATCGACGACGAGCCGGTGCAGGCCCGCGCCGAGATCCAGCTGATGTCGGACGACTGGCGCAGCCGCTTCTCTTCCTCCTGCGCCGAGCTGATCGGCGGCGTCGCCCGCCTCGCCGACGGGCGGCAGGCGGCGATCCTCGACATGACCATCGGCGTTTTCGGTCGCAAGGCCGCCCCGGCGGCGCCGGAAGCGCATCTCCTGGTGCGCCGCCCCGGCCATGCGCCGGAAGCGGTGAGCCTTTCCGCCCTGCAGGCGATCCGCTGCCCCGGCGAGATCGCCGGCCGCTCCTACCTGCTGCGCCTTGGCCGCGAGGGCACCCCGGTGCCGGTCGAGGCGGTGCTCGGCCTGGCGCCGGAGGGGCGGGTGGACGTAGCCGGCCTCAAGCAGCGCCTCGTCGCCGACGGCCAGAGCTACCCGCTGCTGGAGCCCGGCCGCAGCGCGGTCGAGCGCCCGGTGGCGCGGGTGCTGCTGGTGATGCATGACGGGCCGGCACGGACACAGATGCAGGCCTTGGTGCGGGCGCTCGGCCATCACGTGTCGCTCGCCGACCACGCGCGGGCGCTGGAACTCACCGCCGGCCGTTTCGACGTGGCGATCTACGATGTCGGCGCCTATGGCGTGCCGACCGGTGCGCCGCCGCCGGCGACGCTGTGCCTGGCGCTGACCGGCCGGCCGGGCCGGCTGGAAGGCTTCGCCGGCCACCTGCCGCCGGGCGACACGCCCCGGCTGATCGCCGCCGGCCTCGGCTGGGGACCGCGCGCGGCTTCGTGAACGGCGGGGCCGCCGGGAGGCGACCCTGCGGGTTCATCCGTGCTAGTCTCGCCATCGACCGAAGCAGGACGTGGATCATCCCCTCTTGGCACTGCGCCGGATTGCCCTTGCGAGATTGATCGCCGCGCTGATCGCGCTGGCCTTCACCCTGACGGGGCCGGTGACGGCCGCGCAGGCGATGGGCGCGCAGATCGGCATGACGAGCCGGATCGACAATGCGGCCGGGGCGATGCCCTGCCACGAAGGGGCCGCGGCGCAGGCCGAGGCGGCGCTCGCCAAGGTTCCGGTCGCCAAGGTTTCCTACGCGGCCGATGCCGTCGCCACCGTCGCGCCGCATGACGGTGGGGCGGCGCTGTCGCATCTGTGCTGCGTGCTCACCTGCCTGATGGTGCCGCCGCTCGCGGCTTCCCAACTCGTCGTGCCGCTGGCGGTGGCGGCGCCGCTCGCCGCCGGCCCGGCGCTACCACTATCCGGCACCGGCCTCGCCCGCCCGGACCCGCCGCCGCGACACGCCTGAACGCCGATCGACCTGTCCGCGCGCCGCCCGGCCCCATGCCGGGGGGCGTTCCGATCCCTTTCAGGAACTCTCTCATGAACAAGACGCTTACGGGTGGCCTCGTCGCCGCCGGCCTTCTCGTCCTCGCCGCGCCGGCGCTGGCGCAGTCCTCCACCATACCGGGCATGAGCCACGGCACCATGAATCAGGGCACGATGCCCGGCATGGACCACAGCGCGCACATGGCCGGCAGCGACAGCCCGTCCTCCAAGGCCTTCGAGGCCGCCAATGCCCGCATGCACCAGGGCATGTCGGTGCCGATGACCGGCGATGCCGATGTCGACTTCGCGCAGGGCATGATCCCACACCACCAGGGCGCGATCGACATGGCGAAGATCGAGCTGCAGTACGGAAAGGATCCCGAACTGCGCAAGCTCGCCGAGGAGATCATCAAGGCGCAGGAAAGCGAGATCGCCTTCCTCAAGGCCTGGCTGGCCAAGAAGGGCAAGTGACGGGCTTGGCGTGACGGGCTTGGCGTGACGACCCTCGCGGGATGATCTTCCCGCGACTTTGGCGGTTGGGCGGTGCGAGCCGCCCGAGCGCCGGGAGACAGGACGACCGGGGGGCGGTGGTGCCGGCGGTTTCTACCCGAGCACCTCCGCTCTCCCCGCAACGAATGGCCGGGCATTGCCCGGCCATTCACATTTGCGGCAGGCAGGTGGTCCAGCCGGGCTGCCGGCCCGACAGGCCCGAGGGCGGCTCGGACGGGGCAAGGCTGGCCGTGCTATGATGCCTCCGGTGAGGGGAGCGGGGTACGGAGGCCGCCATGCCTGGCAATGACAGCGTCTTCGCCGGTGCCATTCCCGAGATCTACGAACGGCTGCTGGTGCCGGTCCTCTTCGCACCCTTCGCCGCCGACCTCGCCATGCGCGTGGCGGCGCTGGAGCCCTACCGCGTGCTGGAAATCGCCGCGGGCACCGGCGCGGTGACCCGCGCCCTCGCCGAGCGGCTGCCGGAGCAGGCGCGTCTCGTCGCCACCGATCTCAACCCGGCCATGCTGGAGATCGCCGCGCACGGCATCCACGATCCCCGCATCGACTGGCGGCAGGCGGACGCGATGGCGCTCCCCTTCGGCGACGGCCTGTTCGATGCGGTCGTCTGCCAGTTCGGCATGATGTTCCTTCCCGACAAGCTGCAGGGGTTCCGGGAGGTGCGGCGCGTGCTGGCGCCGGGCGGGACGCTGATGTTCAACGTCTGGGACCGTCTCGCGACCCATGATTTCGGGCAGGCGGCGACCGATGCGCTGGCGGCGCTGTTTCCCGAGGACCCGCCGCGGTTCCTGGAGCGCACGCCGCACGGCTATCACAGCCTCGACCGGCTGTACGAGGATGTGAGCGCGGCCGGGCTCGTCGGCTTCACCGCCACGGTGGTGAACCATGTCGGGCGGGCGACCTCGGCCCGCGACCTCGCCGTCGCCTTCTGCCAGGGAACGCCGCTGCGCGGCGAGATCGAGGCGCGGGCGCCCGGCCGACTCGACGAGGTGACCAATGCGGTGGCGCCGATGCTCAAGGCGCGCTTCGGGCCGGGAGCGATCGAGGGACGGATGCGGGCCATCGTGGTGAGCGCCATGCGGCACTGATCCGGCGCTATCGGCGAGGGGAGGGCACCAACGCAAAACCCCGCCTCGCGGCGGGGTCTGTGTCCTGGCGCCCGGCCTCGCGGCGAGGGACCCGTCTTCGCAGTTCCGCCTCGCGGCGGGGCCGTCTTCGGCGTTGGCGGCCGGCTTAGGCCGGGATGCGCTGTTCCTGCTCGCCGGCCTCGCGCAGCACATAGCCGCGGCCCCACACCGTCTCGATGAAGTTGTGGCCGCTGGAGGCGTTGGCGAGCTTCTTGCGCAGCTTGCAGATGAAGACGTCGATGATCTTCAGCTCCGGCTCGTCCATGCCGCCATAGAGATGGTTGAGGAACATCTCCTTGGTCAGCGTCGTGCCTTTGCGCAGCGAGAGGAGCTCCAGCATCTGGTACTCCTTGCCGGTGAGGTGCACGCGGGCGCCACCGACCTCGACGGTCTTGGTGTCGAGGTTCACCACCAACTCGCCGGTGGTGATGACCGACTGCGCATGGCCCTTCGACCGGCGCACAATGGCGTGGATGCGCGCCACCAACTCGTCCTTGTGGAACGGCTTGGTGAGATAGTCGTCGGCGCCGAAGCCGAGGCCCTTCACCTTGTCCTCGATGCCGGCGAGGCCGGAGAGGATCAGGATCGGCGTCTTCACCTTCGCGACGCGAAGCCCTTTCAGAACGTCATAGCCGGACATGTCCGGCAGGTTCAGATCGAGCAGAATGATGTCGTAATCGTAGAGCTTGCCGAGGTCGACACCCTCTTCGCCGAGATCCGTCGTATAGACGTTGAAACTCTCGGACTTGAGCATCAATTCGATGCTCTGCGCGGTCGCGCGGTCGTCCTCGATGAGCAAGACGCGCATGCCAATCCCCTTCCCTCGCCACGGCCCCCGGGGTTTCAGCGCACAATCGGACAACTCCCGTTCCGAGCGTCACCCCAACCCCGCGCCCGGCTCGGCACACCGATTCGTCAACTACGATCCAATGGGTAACAAAACCGGATTCCTTAGCACAAGCGGGTCGCCACGAATTTTCTTCGAGTCTTCCCACAAGCGGCTGGCAAGGAACCAGAATTTTTGTGACCGACTGTCTCAAGCCGAATCTTAAGAAGTGCGCTTAAGTGAATCTGGCGACTCGGCTTTCGCGCCAAGGCACCGGATCACACCGGACGTGAACGATCATTAATGGAGCCGGTAAACAAATCGTTTCCAAACCCCTGGAAAGTCGCCCGAATAGGTCGGCCAGGCCGCTTTCCCCCCGAAAATGTAAGGAAGCGGCAACCTCTGCACGCGAAGATGCCCGTGCCGCCGCGTAAAGGGCGGCTCGACCCGGGCGGCCCGGTGTCGGTGCCGATGGGCGCCGGCAGACCGCTCCGGCCCGACAAGCGGAGTAACGCCGGCATGAAGTCGCTCGATACCGTCATTCGCCTGAAGCGGTTCCAGGCCGAGGAAAAGCGTCGCCATTTCGCGCAGATCGACGGCATGATCGCCGATTTCGACCGTATGGCGCGTGACCTAGACCGCGAGATCCTGGCGGAGGAAAACCGCGCCGGCATCAGCGATACCAGCCATTTCGCCTACCCGACCTATGCGCGCGCCGCCGCCACCCGCCGCGACAACCTGCGCCGCTCGGCCGACGAGCTGAAGGGCCAGCTGGACGAGGCCCGCGCGGCGCTCGACGCGGCGCTGGACGAACTGAAGAAGGTCGAGGCGCTCGGCGAGCGCGAGCGCGGGATGGAAGGCGTCGAGGTGACGCGCCCGACCGGCGGCCGCCGCGTGCGCTCCACCGCCGCGCTGGCCTGAGGGCTTTCGCCCGCACGTTTCCTAAGCGACAGCGCCCGCCGATCCCCGGCGCCGCGCGGCGGGATCTACCCGATCACCGGAAAGTGACGCGCGGCGTCGCGGCGTATCGTGCCGTCGAGCCGGGGGTCGTCGGCGATCTCCACCGCCCGCCCGACCGGCACGAATCCCGACTTCATGTAGAAGCTGACCGCCGCCGGATGATCGAGCGTGCAGGTGTGCACGAAGAAGCGATCGACGGCGCGGGCGAAGGCCCGCTCGATGGCGCGGTTCATCAGCACGCGGCCGGCGCCGGCACCGGTTTCCCCCGGCACCAGGCCGAAAAAGCCGAGCTCGACCTCGCCGGGCACCCGCCAGTCGAGCTCCAGAAGGCCGATTTCCTCCTCGCCGCGCACCAGCGCGTGCACCTCCACCGCCGGATCGCCGAGGATCGCCGCCAGCGCGGCATCCGACAGGCGCAGGCGCGAGAACCACAGCCACTCCTCGCCGATGCGGCGGAACAGCGCGCGGTACCAGCCGGGATCCGGCTGCTCGACGCGGCGGATCTCAAGCCCGTGGCCTTCCGGCTCGGCCAGCGGCGCCGGGCGGGCGCGCATCTCCAGGAAGGTGACGATGGCGGCGACCTTGCCGGCCGGGACCGGCGTCAGGCCGTCGAGAGCGAGAACAGGGGCGGCCGGCGTGGCGCGGAGGGTGTCGGGCGTGGGTTCGGTCGTCATGGTGGCTCGGCTGCGGATCGGCGGCGCGGAGGGCCGCCGGAACTTCCGGCTTAGCAGAGCCTCCCGGCGCCGCCTATGGGGCTTGCGGGAGAAGCCAGCCGGCGGCTGGCCGGGAAGGGTTGCCGGAAAGGCTTCACATCGCCAATTTTTCGGGTAGGTTGCGGATTAATATACTAATCACGTCGACAGCGAGTGAATTGATGACCGTCGCGGTGAACATCGAGCATGTGGGCAAGGATTTCGGCAGCGGTACGCCCGCGCTGTCGGACATCTCGCTCGACGTGAAGCCGAGCGAGCTGGTGGCGCTGCTGGGCCCTTCGGGCTCCGGCAAGACCACGCTGCTGCGCATCGTCGCCGGGCTGGAGCAGCCGAGCCGCGGCCGGGTGACGTTCAACGGCGAGGACGCGCTGTCGGTGCCGGTGCGCCGGCGCGGCATCGGCTTCGTGTTCCAGAACTACGCCCTGTTCCGCCACATGACGGTGGCCGACAATGTCGCCTTCGGCCTGCGCTCGCGCCCGCGCGCCGAGCGGCCGAGCGAGACGGAGATCAAGAAGCGGGTGGCCGACCTGCTCGCGCTGGTGCAGCTGGAGGCCTTTGGCGGCCGCTTCCCGGCGCAGCTGTCCGGCGGCCAGCGCCAGCGCGTGGCGCTGGCCCGGGCGCTGGCGATCGAGCCCAAGGTGCTGCTGCTCGACGAGCCTTTCGGCGCGCTCGACGCGCTGGTGCGCAAGGAGCTGCGCAAATGGCTGCGCGAGCTGCACGACCGCACCGGCCACACCACGCTGTTCGTCACCCACGACCAGGAGGAGGCGCTGGAACTCGCCGACCGCGTGGTGGTGATGGGCAAGGGCAAGATCGAGCAGGTGGGCACGCCGGACGACGTCTATGACCGCCCGGCCTCGGCGACGGTTTTCGGCTTCATGGGCGAATCCAGCCGCATCGAGGTGCAGGTGAAGGACGGCACCGCCTTTGCCGGCCACACCCCGATCGCCGCGCCGAAATCGCCGGTACCGGACGGGCCGGCGCTGCTCTATGTGCGGCCGCACGACATCGCCATCGGCCTCGCCGGTACGCCGGGCCTGCCGGGGGTGGTGCGCGGCTTCCGCCGCCACGGCGCCATCCGCCGGCTGGAACTGGAGGTCGGCAGCGCGCTGTTCGAGGCCGACATCGCCCCCTCGGTTCGGGTGCCGGTGGGTGAGAAGGTGGCGGTGCGGCTGGAGCGGGCGCGGCTGTTCGCCGACGGCGCGCCGGGCACCGACTGCCGCGCCCCCTCGGCGCACCAGACCGGCGATTACGCGATCTGAACGAGGCCTGGCGCGCTTTCTCGGCTGTCGCTCTGGCAGGTATCGGGTTAAATGAACCGTACCTCTTCCTCGCGAGCCGAGAGCGGCCCATGGCCACCACCTCCTGCCGACACTGCGGTTACCAGCCGGTCGCCGATAACGCGCCGTTGTGCCCCACATGCGGTGGCCGCCAGCCGGGCCGGCGCTGGTGGCACGGCCCGCTGGGACTGGTGGTGCTCGCGGCCGTGGCGCTGATCGGCTACTGGCTGGTGTTCTGAGCGCGGCGGTGGCGCGGGGCGGCGGCCATGCCGGGCCGGCGCCTCAGCGCGGGCGCATAGACGCCGGCCCGGGACGATCTCTCACCCAAACAGACCCATCACCCCGACCCTCTCCACGACGGGGAGAGGGGGAAGGGGCGTTCCGATCCTTTAGCGCGGGCGTCTTGGTGGATCTCTCCGCCGGTGGCGAGGGGATAGCTCGTCGACGGGGAGAAGGAGGCTCCGACGCGGAGAAGGGCAGGGGGCGTCCCGGTCTCAGCGCGGGCGCATCAGCCAGACGATCTCGTCGACCGGCTTCAGGCCCTTCAGCCCGTCCTTCAATTCGTGCCGGCCAGCCTGGGTGACATGATAGGCGGCGCCGTAGTGCCGCCGCACCTCCGCCTCCGGTACCGCGAAGGGCGGGCCGACCAGCTGCGACTGGTCGTAGTCGAAGGCGATCAACAGCTGTGGCGCGGCATGGGTGAGGTGGACGAGATGGCCCGCATAGCGCGCGCGCATCGCCTCCGGCAGCGCCACGAGCGCCGCCCGGTCATAGACCGCGCCGACCTCGCCGAGGGTCGCACGGTCGAGATCGAAGAAATTGCCGACGAAGACGGTGAGCCGCCCGGCCTCGAAACGCTCCAGCGGCCCGGCCGGGGTCACGTGCGGCACCAGGCCGAGTTCGGCGAAGAGCTGCTCGATGGCAAGCCGGCTAAGTTCGGCGCCGACAACGGGATGGCCCTGTCCGAGCAGCCAGCCAATGTCGCGGGTCTTGCCGCAGAGCGGCAGAAGAAAGCGCGTGCTGGCCGGCAGGTCGAGGGCGGGAAGGTAGCGCCGAAGCAAGGGGTTGCCTTGGGCCTCGTGGAAGGCGATCTCGCCGCGCCGCCATTTGCCCTGCCAGAATTCCTCTTCCATCGTCACACACCCTTGCTTCGCCGGCAGCGGGCATCATAGTCCCGGCGATGCGGTTGCCTAGCGCGATCATGCGGGCTCCACGCTTCCGCCAACATGTATCGTCGGCGCGCCTCGGGGCGGAGCGGAGCCGGCTCGTCTTCTGCTCGCATGGAGCGTCCCGGGGCGGCCCGCTAGGGAGTTCGCCGGATGAAGGCGCCGAAGGCGCGCGGGCCGTCGGCGACGTCGATATCGGCGATGACCTTCAGCGTGGCGACGTCGATGACGCTCAGCGTGTTGGCTTCCCAGTTCGCCACATAGACGAAGGCGCCGTCGCGGCTCGCCGCGATGCCCTCCGGGTAGTCGCCGACCGGGATGGTGGCGAGGGATTGCAGCGTCGCGGTATCGAAGACGGAAACCGTCGAGGCGTACTGGTCGGTGACGAAGGCGCGGCCCTGCGCCAGCGCCACCGCATAGGGCCGCTGGCCGACCTTCACCGTGGCGACCACCTGGCGGGCGGCGATGTCGATGATGCTGACATCGTCGGAGCCGACATTGGCGGTGTAGGCGCGTCGGCCCTCGGCGTCGATGGTGACGCCGAACGGCCGGGTGCCGACCTTCACCGAGCCGGTGCGGGCGAGGGGGGCGGTATCGATGAAGCTCACCGCGTCGGAATCGCGGTCGGCGGAGAGCAGCAGCGCGCCGTCCGGGGTGACGGCGAGCCCGGAGGGGGACTCGCCGACCTGCACCTCGCCGGCGATGGCGCCCGAGGCCGCGTCCACCGCGACGATGCGGTGCAGGTACCAGTCGGCGACATAGGCCGGGCTGCCGGAGGGGTGCACGGCGACGCCGAGCGGGCCGCCGCCGACCTCGACTCGGTGCTGCACCGTGCGGCTGGCGGCGTCGAGGATGGTGAGCGCCTTGCCGTCCGGCGAGGTGACGAAGGCGCGGGCACCGTCCGGGCTCACCGCGATGCCGGCCGGCTTGCCGGGGATCTTCAGCGTGGCGACGACCTTGCCGGTCGGCAGATCGACGATGGAGAGGGTCTCCGCCGGCTGCGAGGTGACGAAGGCCTCGTCGGCGCGGGCGGGGAGGGGGACGGGTGCGAGGAGGGAGGCGAACAGAAGCGCGATGGCCGGGAGAGGGGCACGAAGCCCTCTTCCATTGGGAAAGGGTTGGGTGAGGGGATCGGCGGTTGCCATGGCGTATCCGTTCCTAGCAGCTTGATCTTTCCGCACGGCCTACCGGTATGACGTGCTTCTGGGCGTAGCGAAAAGTCGTGAATGTCCGGGCCAAGCCCGGGCATGACGGCCGGTGCGGGTGGCGTCGTGGAGGGCCGAGGCCCAATCCGTCGAGCGCCGTTATCTCGAGGTGTGAGGCCCCGTTGTCCCGCTCCTGGAAAACCCAAGGGAGGCTGCGCGGGCCGGTGAGGGACGGCACCATTGCCGAGCCGCAGAAGATCCCTCACTCCATCCCTCTCCCCGACGGGGAGAGGGGGTACCCAAATGGGGGACGAGGTGACAGCAGAAGAGGCAGCAGATGCGGAGTGGTGTACTCGGACGGCAGGCGCAGCATTCTGTGAAGAGGGGGCGGGAAGCCCTTTCCCATGGGGAGAGGGTTGGGTGAGGGGATGGGCGCGTGCCGTGGCCTATCCATTCCTAGCAGCTTGATCTTTCCGCACCGCCCACCGTCATGACGTGCTGCCGGGGCACAGGGAGACGTCGTGGATGCCCGGGCCAAAGCCCGGGCATGACGGTGTGCGCGGTGTAGTCGTCCGCCCGACGGCGTGGCCGGCCGGTATCGCTCGGGCATGACGTGAGACCGGGCATGCCAGTGACTCTGGAGGTCAGTGACCTTGGATACCAGTGACCTTGGATTATCGTCGTGACCGGGCTTGTCCCGGCCATCCACGTCTTCCTCTCCGCCGGTGCGCCGTGAAAAAGCGTGGATGCTCGAGCGCAATGACAGGTGCGGCGGGTTCGTCATCCCGGAGAGCCGAGGGGCGATCCATCGAGCGCCCTCATCCTGAGGTGCGAACGTCGGCGAGCCTCGAAGGATGCTCGCGGTGCCGGGCCGGACGACCATCCTTCGAGGCCCGGCTGTCGCCGGGCATCTCAGGATGAGGTTGCCCTTGAGTCGTGTCAGCACCGGACCTCTCGGGAGGCCGCCGCGCCGCCGGCCTCAGCTGCCGCCTTCGATCTTCTTCTTCAGCCCGTCGAGGCCGGCCTTGTAGAGCCCGGTCACGGCGGCGATGGCGGCCTCGTCGTTCAGCTCCGGCGGCGGATCGTTGTTGGGGTAGCCGCGGTAGAAGGCACCGCGCCACTCGACCTGCGACTTCGCCCCGCCCTCGGCCGGCGTCACGATGAGCCAGGAGGAGTAGTTGGTGACCGGCAGCACCTTCACGTCGACCTGATCGATGCGGTACATCAGGGTCATCTTCTCGGGCTCGAGCTTGGCGACCTCCTCGACCACCGTCGCGCCGTTCTTCAGCGTCAGGGTACGCTTGGCGCCGGCCGCGTTGCCGCCGGTGCCCTCGGTCTTGTCGACCACCGGGATCCAGCCGCCATCCTGGAAGTTGCTGACCACCTCCCAGACCTTGGCCGGGGCAGCGTTGATCACGATGGTCTCGCTGACCTTCTGGCGGGTGGGGCCGTGCGCCTGCGCGCCGGAGGCGCCGACGGCGAGGGTGGCCGCGGCCACGGCCATGGTGAGGAGTTCGAACTTCATCGTTTCCATCCCGGAACAGTTGACGTTGCGGACGTTTCTCGCCCGTTGCCAACCAGTCTAGGAGCGGAATCGGCCGTCGTGAACTCCTTTGAACGGCGAAAATGTCGCGGGCGAATTCTTCGGTAATTCTAAGAGAATTCTAAGAAAAATCCTTCAGCACCTTGAGAAACGCGGTGCCGAACGCCTCCAGCTTGGCGGCGCCGACGCCCTTGATACCGCCAAGCTCCAAGCGGTTGCGCGGGTGCTCCACCGCCATCTCCTCCAGCGTGCGGTCGGCGAAGACGACATAGGCCGGCACGCCGCGCTCGGCGGCCAATTCGCGGCGCAGCGCCTTGAGCTTGGCCAGCAGCGAGGCCTCGGCGGGGGCGAGTTCGGGGGCCTCGGGCCGGCTGGAGCGGTCGCGCTTCACCTTCGAGGGCGCGCGCAGGGTGAAGGCGCGGGTGCCGGCGAGGATCGCCTTGCCGTTATCGGTGAGCTGGAGCGCACCGAAGCGCTCGACATCGGCATGCAGCGCACCGGTGGCGACCAGCTGGCGCAGCAGGGCGCGCCACTCGGTGGCCGGGCGGTCGGCGCCGGCGCCGAAATCGGCGAGCCGGTCATGGCCGCGCCCGCACACCTGATCGGAGCGCTGGCCGGTGACGACGCTGGCGAGATAGGCGGCGCCGTAGCGCTCGCCGGTGGCGCGGGCGAGGCGCAGCACCAGCTCCGCCTGCTTCGAGGCGTCCACCACCTTGGGCGGATCGCGGCAGACGTCGCAATGGCCGCAGGCCTTGGCGCGCTCGCCGAAATAGCCGAGCAGCACCGCGCGACGGCAGGTGACCGCCTCGCAGAAGCCGACCATGGCGTCGAGCCGGCGCGCCTCCACCAGCTTGCGCTCGGGCGAGGACTGTTCCTCGTCGATGAAGCGGCGGCGGGTGGCGATGTCGCCGCCGGAATAGAGCAGGTGCGCCTCGGAGGGCTGGCCGTCGCGACCGGCGCGGCCGATCTCCTGATAATAGGCCTCGAGGCTGCCCGGCGCGTCGGCATGCAGCACATAGCGGACATTCGACTTGTCGATGCCCATGCCGAAGGCGACGGTCGCCACCATCACGATGCCGTCCTCGGCGAGGAAGGCCTCCTGATGCGCGGCGCGCTGCTCCGGCGACAGGCCGGCGTGATAGGGCAAAGCGCGGACGCCGGCGGCGACCAGGCGCTCGGCGGTCTCCTCCACCTTCTTGCGCGAGATGCGGTAGATGATGCCGGGCACGCGCGGGCGCGCCTTCACATAGCTTTCGATCTGCCGGGCCGGGTCCTTCTTCTCCTCCATGCCGATGAAGATGTTCGGCCGGTCGAAGCCGGAGACGAACACCCGCGCCTGCCCGCCGAACAGCCGCTCGACGATGTCGCCCTGCGTCGCCTTATCGGCGGTGGCGGTGAGCGCCACCAGCGGCACGCCGGGGAAGATCTCGCGCAGCCGGCCGAGCTGGAGATATTCGTTGCGGAAGGAATGGCCCCATTGCGAGATGCAGTGCGCCTCGTCCACCGCGACGAGGCCGAGCGGCAGCCGGGAGAGGGCGGAGAGCATGCGATCGGTCATCAGCCGCTCGGGGGCGAGGTAGAGCAGGCGCACCTCGCCGGCCGCGACGCGGCGCCAGATCGCGACATTGTCCTCGCGCGGCTTGCCGGAGTGCAGCGCCTCGGCGGCGACGCCCTGAAGCTTCAGCGCGTTCACCTGGTCGTCCATCAGCGCGATCAGCGGCGAGATGACGATGGAGAGGCCGCCGAGTGTGAGCGCCGGCAGCTGGTAGCACAGCGACTTGCCGGCGCCGGTCGGCATCACCGCCAGCGTCGGCACGCCGGCGAGCACGGCATCCACCACCTCCTGCTGGCCGGGGCGGAAGCGGTCGAAGCCGAAGACCTCCTTGAGGATGGCGGTCTTGCGCGCCTCGACTTCGCGCGGCAGCACGTCGGAGGCGGCGGAAGCGGCGGCATGCATGTTCATGCCGCGCGACGCCCGGCGGATTGGCTATGGACGGCTGACAAACGCTGGACGGCCGTGGCGGCGATGGACATGGTGCGGCCTCCTGCCGGTTTTGAGAGAATCAGTGCGGATGGCGCCGGAGCTCACCCTCGGTTTAACCCTTGTCGCGCTGCTGTTCGAGGCCGCTTTCGGCTATCCGGCATTGCTCGTGGCGCGCATCGGCCATCCGGTAATGTGGGCGGGGCGGCTGATCGCCTTTCTCGACCGCCATCTCAACCGCGAGGGTGTCCCGCCACGCCTGCGCCAGTTCGCCGGCCTCGTCGCGCTGCTGGTGCTGCTGACCGTGTGCGTCGGGGCCGGGCTCATGGCGCAGAAGGTGCTGCTGGCGATCCCCTTCGGCTTCCTCGCGGTGGCGGTGCTCGGCTCGGCGCTGCTGGCGCAGCGCAGCCTTTATGAGCACGTCGCACGGGTGGCGGAGGGGCTCGATGCGGGGCTCGCCGAGGGGCGGGCGGCGGTGTCGATGATCGTCGGCCGCGACCCGGAGGCGCTCGACGAGGCCGGGGTGTCGCGGGCGGCGATCGAGAGCCTCGCGGAGAATTTCTCCGACGGCATCGTGGCGCCGGCGCTATGGATGGCGATCGGCGGGCTGCCGGGCATCTGCCTGTACAAGGCGGCCAACACCGCCGATAGCATGATCGGCCACCGCACGCCGCGCTTCCTCGATTTCGGCCGGGCGGCGGCGCGCTTCGACGACCTGATCAACCTACCGGCCTCGCGGCTGGCAGGCGGGCTGATGATCGCGGCGGCCTTCCTGATGCCGGGCGCCTCCGCGCGGGACGCGTGGCGGGCGGTGCGGCGCGACGCGCGGTTCCACAAATCGCCGAATGCCGGCTGGCCGGAGGCGGCGCTCGCGGGGGCATTGGGGCTCGCCCTCGCCGGGCCGCGCGTCTATCACGGCCAGCTGGTGACGGATGGCTATATGGGCACCGGCGGGCGGCGGGAGTGCACCGCGGCGGATATCAGGCGGGCGCTGGCGCTGTACCGCATCACCGACGGGCTGTTGATCGCGCTGGCCGGCGCCGGGGCGGCGGCGTTCTGGGCGTTCTAGCCCCGCGCGATCTCCAAGAGCCGCTCCAGCTTCACATGGCGGGCGAGGTGGTCGGCCAGCTCGTCGAGCGCGGCGTCGACGCCGGCCTCGTAGTCGAGTGCGCTCGGCGGGGCGCCGAGGCGGGTGAGCCAGGCCGAGCGCTGGGCGTCGTCGGCGAACAGGCCATGCGCGTAGGTACCGACGACGCGGCCATCGGCGGAGACGGCACCCTCGACGCCCTCGCCGTCGATGCGGGCAAAGGGGCGGGCGCGGTCGGGGCCTTCCGTCACGCCCATATGCATCTCGTAGCCATGGAAGGCGATGCCGTCGGCGCTCACGCCGGTGATCGGCACGAGGCGCTTTTCCGCCGTCAGCACGGTGTCGACATCGAGCAGGCCGAGGCCGGGAACCTTGCCGGCGGGGCCCTCGATACCGATGGGATCGTCGATGGAGCGGCCGAGCATCTGGTAGCCGCCGCATAGGCCGAGCACCCGGCCGCCGCGCCGCGCATGGGCGGCGATGTCGATGTCCCAGCCAGCGGCGCGCAGCTCGGCGAGATCGGCAATGGTGGATTTCGAGCCGGGCAGGATGACGAGGTCGATGTCGCCCGGCAGCGGCTGGCTGGGGCGCAGGCGGATCAGCTCGACCGCCGGCTCGGCCTCCAAGGGGTCGAGGTCGTCGAAATTGGAGATGCGCGGCAGGAGCGGCACGGCGATGCGCAGGCGGGCGCCGGGTTTGGCCTGCGGGACGGCATCGAGGGCGAGCGCGTCCTCGGCGGGCAGGCGGTGGGCATTCTTAAAGAACGGGATCAGGCCGAGATTTTCCCACGCGGTGCGGCGGGCGATCTCGTCCATGCCGCTCGCGAACAGCGCCGGGTCGCCGCGGAAGCGGTTGACCAGGAAGCCCTTGATCATTGCCGCGTCGGCCGGGTCGATCACCGCGCGGGTGCCGACCAGGCTGGCGATGACACCGCCGCGGTCGATGTCGCCGATCAGGATCACCGGCACATTGGCGGCGCGGGCGAAGCCCATGTTGGCGATGTCGGCGGCGCGCAGGTTGATCTCCGAGGCCGAGCCGGCGCCTTCCACCAGCATGAGGTCGGCCTCCGCGCGGAGCTTCTCGAAGCTCTCCAGCACTGGCGCCATCAGCTCGGGCTTGAGGCGCTGGTAGTCGCTGGCGCGGGCGCTCCGCCATGCCTTGCCCTGCACGACGATCTGCGATCCCGTCTCGCTCTGCGGCTTCAGCAGCACCGGGTTCATGTGCACGCTGGGCGGCACGAAGGCGGCGCGGGCCTGCAGCGCCTGCGCGCGGCCGATCTCGCCGCCGTCCTGCGTGACGGCGGCATTGTTCGACATGTTCTGCGGCTTGAAGGGACGCACCCGCAGACCCTGCCGGGCGAAGGCGCGGGCGAGGCCGGCGACGATCAGCGACTTGCCGACATCCGAGCCGGTACCCTGGAACATCAGGGCACGGCCTTCGCGCGTGGCGGCGGTCATCGCCGAACCTTAGAGCAGACCGTTATGAGCGGCGTGCTTCCAGATAGTCGACGCGGCGCTCCAGATTGGCCTCGCGCACCATGCCAGGGATGAGGAAGAGGTCGACGATCTGGCCGATGCCGAGCAGGCCGAGCGTCAGCAGCCACAGCGCGCCGGTCCAGTAGCGGCCGGCATAGAAGCGGTGAATGCCGCAGACCCCGATGAGGCCGAACAGCCAGAAGAGATAGGCAACGGGCGTCGAGCGCATGGACGCGCAACTCCATCTGATGACCACGCCGCGACATCCGGCGTCCCCCTGCAGATAGGGATGACGCTGCGGGATTTCGAGGGGGCGGCATCAGAACTCGATGCCCTTCTGCGCCTTCACGCCCGCCTTGAAGTGGTGCTTCGCCAGCGTCATCTCGGTGACGAGGTCGGCGGCCTCGACCAGCTCCGGCTTGGCGTTGCGGCCGGTGACGACGACGTGCAGATCCGGGCGGCGCTGCGTGAGCACTGCGATCACCTCGTCGAGCGGCAGGTAGTCGTAGCGCAAGGCGATGTTGAGCTCGTCGAGGATGACGAGGCCGATGGACGGGTCTTCCATCAGCTCTTGCGCCTTCTCGAAGGCGCGGGCGCAGGCGGCGATGTCGCGGGCCTTGTCCTGCGTCTCCCAGGTGAAGCCCTCGCCCATGGAGTGCCACTCGACCCGGTCGCCGAAGACCGAGAGCGCGTCGCGCTCGGCCGAGTGCCAGGCGCCCTTGATGAACTGCACCACGCCCACCCGGCCACCATGGCCGAGAATGCGCAAAGCGAGGCCGAAAGCGGCGGTCGACTTGCCCTTGCCGGCGCCCGTATGGACGATCAGCAGGCCCTTCTCGACGGTCTTGCCGGCCACCTCGGCGTCCTGCACCGCCTTGCGCTTCGCCATCTTCTCGCGATGGCGCGTCGCCTCCTCGGCGGAGATGTCGGGCATCATTTCACCTTCAACGGAATGCCGGCGACCACCAGGATCACCTCGTCGGCGACCTCGGCGAGGCGCTGGTTGAGCCGACCCTGGGCATCGCGGAAGCGGCGGGCCAGCGCGTTGTCCGGCACGATGCCGAGCCCGACCTCGTTGGACACCGCCACCACCGGGCCGTCATGGGCGAGCAGCTCGGCCTCGAGGATCGCCGAATCGAGGCCGGGATCGGCGTCGGCCAGCATGCGGTTGGACAGCCAGAGGGTCAGGCAGTCGATGAGCACCGGGGCGCCGGAGGGCAGGGCGCCGAGCGCGCCGGCGAGGTCGTGCGGCGCCTCGACACCGATCCAGCCCTCGCCGCGTCGGTCGCGATGCTGGGCGATGCGCTCTTCCATCTCGGCATCATAGGCCTGCGCCGTGGCGAGGTAGTACCACGGCGCAGGGAAGCGCTCGACCAGCGCCTCGGCGTGGCGGCTCTTGCCGGAGCGCGCGCCGCCGAGGACGAGGGTGAACGGCATGGCGGTTCAGGCCGCCGCCGCGCCGAGGCGCGGACGCAGCCAGCCGGACAGGCCGCCGAGCAGCACCCAGAACAGGAAGCTCACCGCCACCGAGGCGACGACGAAGCTATGGTGCAGCGCTTCCGGGATCGGGCTGTCATGGCTGTCGGGCTGCGGCGCGCCTATGAGATGCGGCGCCAGGATGACCAGCACGCCGAGCGCCGCCAGCAGCGGCGAGCGGCCATAGACCAGCAAGGCGAGGCCGACGGCGGTGGCGAGCGCGGTGCCGATCCACCACAGCTGGCGCGCCATCAGGTCCGCCGCCGGCATGGCGGGCAACTCCGGCGGCAGGCCGAGGCCGGGGGCGAGGGTGAACACCGCGAAGCCGGCGAGGCCCCACAGCACGCCCTCGCGCCAGCCCGACAGGCCGCCCTTCAGCTCGGTGGCGGCGACCAGGAGAAGGCCGAAACCGAAGGCGGTGAGGATGCTGGCGACGACGGTGAAGGCGTTGCGCTCGAAGCCGTCGGCGGGGGACCACGCCTCGGGATCGTGGTGATGGTCGTCGGCGGCACCGGCGGCATGGCTGTGCGCCTCGGTCGAGGCGTGCACGTGCGCGTCGGCCTGAGCCTCGGCCGCCGGGGCGGCTTCCCCGCCCTCGAAGGTCTCGGCCTTGAGGATCAGCGGCACGGTGGTGAACAGATGCACGGCGGCGGAAGCCACGCCGGTAGCGATGCCCGCCACCAGCGCGACGAGCAGGATCGTCCGGAACAGGGACATGGAAACCCCCGTCAGTGGCAGGGGAAGGCGTTGACGTGGCGTACGTCGTGCGCCGCATTGTGCGCGGCGGCGATGTGGGAGAAGCCCACCCCGCCGATCACGAACACGCCGAGCAGCGCGGCGAAGGTGATGGCGAGCGCGCGCGAGGCCGGGGTCTCGGTCGCGGCGGCGGCGGAATGCGGATGCGCGTTCAGGCTATTCATGGTCGTCTCCTTCTGCCCTCCACCCGAGGGCCGGCCACCGCGATGGCCGGAGTGATGTCGACGGCCGGTCTCCTGGCTCGCGGGTCGTCGCCCGTCCCTCCGCCTTCCCGGCGCGAACGCCAGTGGCCAGTAGAGGTAGGCTCGCCGCTTACAGTTGCGGGGGCAGCCACGGAATCGACCAAGCTTCCGAGGAAGTCTGGTCCCACCGCGTTCCCGTCTTGCGTCCCGTGCCCATCACGGGAACCGTCGACTGGCTTCAACTATAACGCCGGGCGGGTGCGCCGCAATGCCCCCGCGTTGACATTCCCCCGCCGCGCTCCTTTAGTGGCCGCGACCGACGGTTTCCTCCCTTCACCGGGAGGGACGAAGAGGGAATGCGGTGCGCGGGCCCAGGGCTTAGTCCCTTGGCCGGCAATTCCGCGGCTGCCCCCGCAACTGTGAGCGGCGAGCCCGAGCCGAAGAGCCACTGGAGCGATCCGGGAAGGCGGCAAGGGCGGCGACCCGCGAGCCAGGAGACCTGCCGGCGGTCCGGTCGTGCGTGCCGGCGGGGTGCCCGGCAGGCAGGTGACGTCGCGGGCCCGTCGAGGCGCCGGCGGCGTGCGCGGGAAGCCTCCCGCGGCCGGCGTGCCCTCACACATGCAACGCCGCCGGAGACGCCTTCATGACTGCTTCCACTTCGCTCGCCCGTGTTCCCTGCACCATCGTCACCGGCTTCCTTGGCGCGGGAAAGACCACGCTGATCCGCCACGTGCTGGAGAACGCCAAGGGCAAGCGCCTCGCGGTGATCGTCAACGAGTTCGGCGATGTCGGCATTGACGGCGACATCCTGAAGGGCTGCGGCATCGAGACCTGCCCGGAGGAGAACGTCGTCGAGCTGGCCAATGGCTGCATCTGCTGCACGGTGGCCGACGATTTCGTGCCGGCGCTCGACGCCATCCTCTCCCGCGTGCCGAAGGTCGACCACATCCTGATCGAGACCTCCGGCCTTGCGCTGCCCAAGCCGCTGGTGCAGGCCTTCCACTGGCCGGCGATCAAGAGCCGGGTGACGGTGGACGGCGTCGTCGCGGTGGTGGACGGCGAGGCGCTGGCGTCCGGCCGCGTCGCCCATGACCATGATGCGCTGGCCGAGCAGCGGGCGGCCGACGCCTCGCTCGACCATGACGACCCGATCGAGGAGGTGTTCGACGACCAGATCGCCTGCGCCGACCTGGTGGTGCTGACCAAGGCCGACCTGATCGACGACGCGGGGATGGCGACGGCCCGCGCGGCGCTCGATGCCGAGCTACCCAAGGGCGTGCGGGTGGTGAACGTGACGCAGGGCCGGCTCGACCCGGCGGTGCTGCTCGGCCTCGGCGTGGGCACCGAGGACGACATCGCGAACCGCCGCACCCATCACGACAACGAGGCCGAGCACGACCACGACGATTTCGACAGCTTCGTCGTCGAGGTGCCGGAGATTGCCGACCCTACCGAGTTCGCCGCGCGGGTGGCGCGGGCCGCCGAGGAGGCGGAGGTGCTGCGGGTGAAGGGCTTCCTCGCGGTGGCGGGCAAGCCGATGCGGCTTTTGGTGCAGGCGGTGGGGCCGCGCGTCGACCACCATTTCGACCGGCCCTGGGGCGCCGGCGAGCGCGGCGGCCGGCTGGTCGCCATCGGGCTGAAGGGGCTCGACCGGGCGAAGGTGGAGGCCATCCTCGCCGGCGCGCCGGTGGCGGCCTGAGGCGGGGCGATGGCGCGGCGCGCGGCTGATCCGATGCAGGCGGCGATCCCGGACGGGACCGGCGCGTCCCGGGAGCGCGCGCGGGGGGGCGGTGTCGTCGTGAGCGCGGGGGTGCGGATGCGCACCGGCGCGGCTCGGTAGCGGCGCCATGCACATCCTCGCCACCAGCTCCAGCTCGCTCGACGACCTCGCCGAGCCGGTCGATCTCGCGCAGGCGCGGACTGACATCGTGGTGGCGTCCTTCGCCGACAGCGACCTCGCGGCGCTGGCGCGGGCATTCGGGGATAGCGGCGGGGAGGGCGTGCCGGGCGGAACGCCGTCGTCGCTTCCGCAGCCGAACCTTGCACCGCCCACTCTCGCCCTCGCCAATCTGCGCGAGCTGAAGCACCCGATGTCGGTCGATCTCTGGGTCGACCGGCTGGCGCCGCAGGCCCGGATCGTGGTGGTGCGGCTGCTCGGCGGGCTCGACTGGTGGCGCTACGGCGTCGAGCGGCTGGCGGCGGCAGCGCGGGCGCATGGCTTCGCGCTCGCCGTGCTGCCGGGCGAAGACCGCGACGATCCGCGCCTCGCCGAGGCCTCGACGCTGCCGGCGGACGAACTCGCGGCGCTGCTCGGCTATTTCCGCGCCGGCGGGCCGGACAATATGCGGGCGCTGCTGGCCCTGCTGGGGCGCCATGCCGGGCGCGCGGCCGAGGTGCCGCCGCCGCGACCACTCCCGCTGGCGGGGTTCTATGACTGGGCCGGCGCTGGCGGATTGTCCTCCCAGCGGCGTTCCCCTTCACCCGACCATCTCCCCCGCGGGGAGAGGGCTTCCCCCTCGGCGCGACCTGCTCTCTCTCCCCGCACAGATTCCGGCTGTAGTCAGGTTCTGCACTCGTCGGGACCAACATCGGATGCATCCGATGTTGGTGGAGAGGGATGGGGTGAGAGGAGAGCACGGTTCCGCGATGAGAGTGGCCCGGTTCGGGTGGTGCCGCCCTCGCCGGAGGAAGTGAACCCCCGATCCGGCGACGAGCCGTTCGCTGCCAATTCGCGAGGCACCCCACTCATTGCGGGGGATACGCCGTCCCGTGATACCGATCACGCGCTGGACGATGCGACGCCCACCATTCCCGTCCTGTTCTACCGCTCGCTGCTGATGGCCGGCGACACCGCGCCGGTGGATGCGTTGTGCGCGGCGCTGGCCGGACGGGGGCTCGATCCGCGACCGATCTTCGTCGCCAGCCTCAAGGATCCGCACGCCGCCGGCTTCCTGCGTCGCGAATTGCCGGGGCTGCGGCCGGCGGCGCTGGTGACGCTGACCGCCTTCGCCGCCGCCGAGCCGGGCGAGGAAGGGCTGCTCGACCTCACCGATGCGCCGGTGCTGCAAGCGGTGGTGGCGACCACGCGGCGGGCGGCGTGGCGCGAGGGTGCGCGGGGGCTGGCCAGCGCCGACCTCGCCATGCATGTGGTGCTGCCGGAGCTCGACGGGCGGGTGCTGGTGGGGGCGGTGTCGTTCAAGGACATGGCGGAGGCGGGTGCCACGCATCTCGTCAACCGGCCGGAGCCGGAACTGGTGGCGGCGGTGGCCGACCGGGTGGCGGCGCTGGTGCGGCTGCGGCGCCTCGCGCCTGCCGCGCGCCGGGTGGCGGTGATCCTGCCGGACTATGCGGGAGCCGCCGGACGCACCGGCTGGGCGGTGGGGCTCGACGTGCCGGCCAGCGTGCTGGCTTTGCTCGCGGACATGAAGGCCGCCGGCTACCAAGTGGCGGACGTGCCCGAGGATGAGCGGGCGCTGGTGGCGGCGCTGGGCGATGCCGCTCGTGCCGAGGGGCTTGGTGCGGCGGCTGCGGTTGCAGCCAGTCCGGTGGAGAGACGAGATGCCGTGAGGGGGGCGATGGCCTCCCGATCGCCTTCCACCCCTACCCAACCCTCTTCCTCGCAGGGAGAGGGCTTTTCCGCGTTGGAAATGCGTCGCCATATCGCCGCAGGCGAGGAGGCCTTTCAGGCTCTGGAAGAAGGCTCTCCAAGCTTCTGCCGCGAAGACGGCCATCCGGACGGCGGAGCGATTGCGACGCCCGCGGCCGGCGGGCGCCATTTCGGCACCGCCGACGATCTCTCGCTGTCTCTCAGCGCTTATCGCCGCCTCATCGCGGGCCTTCCGCCCGAAGCCCTCGCCGCCGTCGAAGCCGCATGGGGCGTGCCGGAGGACGATCCGGCTTGCGTTGACGGGGCGTTCCGCTTCCGGGCGATCCGCTGCGGCCATGTCCTCGTCGCGCTGGCACCGGATCGCGGCTCGGCGACTGAGCGGCGGGCGCAGTATCACGACCCCGCCTTGCCGCCGCGCCACGCGCTCGTCGCCTTCGGGCTGTGGCTGCGGCGCGAGGTGGATGCCGTCGTACATATGGGCGCGCATGGCACGCTGGAATGGCTGCCGGGCAAGCAGGTGGCGCTGACGCCGTCCTGTTTCCCCAGCCTCGTCGTCGGCGCGCTGCCGGTGGTCTACCCGTTCATCGTCTCCAATCCCGGCGAGGCGGCGCAGGCCAAGCGGCGCATCGCGGCGGTAACGCTCGGCCATCTGCCGCCGCCGCTGAAGGATGCCGAGCTCGACGGCGACGCCCGCGACCTCGAGCGGCTGGTCGACGAATATGCGCAGGCCGAGGGGCTCGACCGGCGCCGGCGCGAGAAGCTGGCGCGGCTGATCGTCGAGGAGGCCGGGCGCACCGGGCTGGCGAAGGACGCGCGCATCGACGGCGCGGATGATGGCGAGGCGCTCCGACGCATCGACGCCTGGCTGTGTGACCTCAAGGAGTTGCGGCTCAAGGACGGCTTCCATGTCTATGGGCGCGGGCCGTGCGGGGAGGCCGAGCGCGACGGGCTGCTGGTGGCGCTCGACGGGCGGCGGGTGAAGGCCGGGCCGGCGGGCGCGCCGGCGCGGGGGCGTTCCGATGTGCTGCCCACCGGGCGCAACCTCTCCACCGCCGATCCGCGCGGCCTGCCGACGCCGACCGCGATGGATCTCGGCCGGCTCGCCGCCGACGAGGTGGTGCGTGCCTACATGCAGGCGCATGGCGACTGGCCGCGCGCGCTGGTGCTCGATTTGTGGGGCAGTGCCACGCTGCGCACCGGCGGCGAGGAGATCGCGCAGGGCCTCGCGCTGATCGGCGCCCGGCCAGTATGGGACCCGGCGACCGGGCGCGTGACCGGCATCGAGGTGCTGCCGCCGGCGGCGATGGGGCGGCCGCGCATCGACGTGACCTTCCGCATTTCCGGCCTGTTCCGCGACCTGTTCCCGGCGCAGATCGCCCTTCTGGACGCGGCGCTGAAGGCGGTGGCGCGGCGGGACGAGCCGGCCGAGGAGAATCCGCTGGCGGCGGCGGGCGAGGGGGCGCCGCGCATTTTCGGCACCGCGCCGGGGGCCTATGGCGCCGGGCTCGACATGCTGACCGGTGAGCGGGAGACCGATGCGGTGGGCGCCGCCTATCTCGCCAGCGCCTCGCACGCCTATGGCGGCGCCGAGGGCACGGCGCGGCCGGCGGCGGCGGCCTTCGCGGCGCGGGTGGCGGCGGCGGATCTCATCGTGCACGGGCAGGACGATCCGGGGCGCGACCTGCTGGAGGGCGATGCCGACCTCGCCTTTCTCGGTGGCTTCGCGGCGGCGGCGGCCTCGCTCGGGCGGGTGCCGGACCTCGTGGTGCTCGACACCAACGACCCGGCGCGGCCGACGGCGCGGCCGCTCGACCAGGCGCTGGCGCGGATCGTGCGGCGGCGGGTGGCGCCGGCCTATATCGAGGGGCTCCTGCGCCACGGGCCGCGCGGCGCGGCGGAGATCGTCGAGACCGTCGACCGGCTGGTCGGCTTCGCCGAGGTGACGCCGGCGGTGCCCTCGCATCTGATTGAGCTGATCCACGTCGCCTATGTCGCCGACGAGCGGGTGCGGGATTTCCTTGCGGCGCAGTCGCCGGAGGGCGCGCGCTTCGTCGCCGAGCGGCTGGACGGCGCGCGTCGGCGTGGGCTGTGGCACCCGAGGCGCAATGATGTCGATGCCGGCCTCGACGGGTTGCGCGTGCCCGGAAGGGGCGGGGAGGCGGCGGAATGAGTGGTGCCGCCGCGATAGAGGACGGCTTGCGCCGGGGCGCCTGCCCGAGCCTGCCGGCGCCGATGGCGACCGGCGACGGGCTGCTGGCGCGGCTCGCGCTCGCCGCACCGCTGGCGCCGGCGCAGGCCATCGGGCTGGCGGCGCTGGCGCGGGACTGCGGCAATGGCATCATCGAGGTGACCGCACGCGGGAAAATACAGTTGCGCGGGTTCGATGCGGCGGGGGCGGCGCGTCTGGCCGACGGAGTGGGAGCGCTCGGTATCGCGGTGCGCGAGGGGCTGGGCATCGAGGTGAGCGCGCTGGCCGGACGCGACCCCGCCGCCGCTTTCGATCCGCGCCCGCTGGCGGCGGCGCTGGCGCAGGCGGCCGATGTCGCCGGGCTGGCGGCGCGGCTGGCGCCGAAGGTGAGCGTCGGCATCGATGGCGGTGGCGTGCTGGGGCTCGGCGGGCGCGATCTCGACATCGCGGTGTCGCCGGAGGCTGGGGAATTCCGCATCGAGGCCGCCGGCGTGGCGCTGGGGCGGAGCTGCGCGCCGGCGCCTGCGGTGCTGGCACTGCTGGAGCGGCTGGCCGCCTTCGGTCCTCGGGCGCGGATGCGCGACCTGATCGCCCATGAGGGCGTGGCGGCGCTGAGCGAAGGACTGGAGCCGGTGGAGGCGCGCGCGCCGGTGCCGGCCGAGCCGGTGGGGCGGCACGCGCTCGACGAGGGATGGGCGCTCGGGCTGGCGCTGCCCTTCGGCCAGATCGAGGCCGAGGGACTGGCGGCGCTGGCCGGCAAGGCGGCGGAGCTGGGCGCCTCCTTCATCGAGCCGGTCGGCGGGCGGGCGCTGCTGATCGGGCCGCTCGCGGCGGCCGCGGCGGAGAGGCTGGCGCAATGGGCGGGGGCGGCGGGGCTGATCGTCGAGCCCGGCGATCCGCTGCGGCGGGTCGAGGCCTGCCCCGGCGCGCCGGCCTGCGGCTCGGCGCGATTCGCCACGCGAGCACTGGCGCGCCAGCTCGCCGGGCTGGCGAAGGGGCGCTCGGTGCATGTTTCGGGCTGCGTGAAGGGCTGCGCGCGCCCCGGCCGGGCCGGTCTCACCATCGTGGGGCTGGACGAAGGGGCCGGGATCGTGATCGAAGGCACGCCGCGCGACGTGCCGACCCGGATCGTCCCCTTCGACGAACTGGCGGGCGCCGCGTGCCGAATTCTGGAGAGCGCACGTGGCTGAAGCTGCCCACGACTATATTCGCGACGGCAACGCCATCTATGAGCGTTCCTTCGCCATCATCCGCGACGAGGCCGAGCTCGGCCGCTTCACGCCGGAGGAGGCGGAGGTGGCGGTGCGGATGATCCATGCCTGCGGCCTCGTCGAGGCGGCGCTCGCCATCGACTTCGCGCCCGATCTGGTGCGGGCGGCGCGGGCCGCGCTCGCCGCCGGCGCGCCGATCCTGTGCGACGCGCAGATGGTGGCGCATGGAGTGACGCGGGCGCGGCTGCCGGCCAATAACGAGGTGATCTGCACGCTGCGCGATCCCGAGGTGCCGGCGCTGGCTTCAAGCCTCGGCACCACCCGCTCGGCGGCGGCGCTGGAACTGTGGCGCGACCGGATGGAGGGCGCGGTGGTCGCCATCGGCAATGCGCCGACCGCGCTGTTCCAGCTCCTGGAAATGCTCGACGCCGGGGCGCCGAAGCCGGCGGCGATCCTCGGCATTCCCGTCGGCTTCGTCGGCGCGGCGGAATCCAAGGACGCGCTGGCGGCCGGCGACCATGGCGTGCCGTGGCTGGTGGTGCGCGGGCGGCTGGGCGGCAGCGCCATGGCGGCCGCGGCGGTGAATGCGCTGGCGAGGGCGGGGATATGAGCGCTCCCGCCACTTCCACCGGCTGTCTGATCGGGGTCGGCGTCGGGCCGGGCGACCCGGAACTGATGACGCTGAAGGCGGTGCGGGCGCTCGGCGAAGCCGATGTGGTCGCCTATTTCGCCAAGCGCGGCAATGGCAGCCATGCGCGGGCCATCGCGCATCCGCATTTCCGCGCCGGGGCGGTGGAACTGCCGCTCGACTATCCCGTGACCACCGAGCTGCACCGCCACGACGACGGCTACCGGGCGCAGATCACCGAATTCTACGACGCCAGCGCGCGGCGCGTGGCCGAGCATCTCGACGCCGGGCGCAAGGTGGCGGTGCTCTCCGAGGGCGACCCGCTGTTCTACGGCTCCTACATGCACCTGCATGTGCGGCTCGCGGCGCGCTATCCCACCGAGGTCATCCCCGGCGTCACCGGCATGTCCGGCTGCTGGGCGCAGGCGGGCACACCGATCGCTCAGGGCGACGACGTGCTGAGCGTGCTGCCCGGCACGCTGGACGAGGCGGAGCTGGCGCGCCGGCTCGCCGAGGCCGACGCAGCGGTGATCATGAAGGTGGGGCGCAACCTGCCGAAGATCCGCCGCGCGCTGTCCACCGCCGGACGGCTGGGCCAGGCGCTCTATGTCGAGCGCGGCACCATGGCGGGCGGCGGCACCATGCCGCTCGCCGCGCGCGGCGAGGAACCGGCGCCGTATTTCGCCATCGTGCTGGTGCCCGGCTGGCGCTCGCGGGCAGAAGCGGCGGGCGCGGGATCGGGCGAATGAGCGGGCGGATCGCGGTGATCGGCCTCGGCCCCGGCGAGGCGCGTTATCTCACGCCGGAGGCGGCGGCGGAGCTCGAGGCCGCCGAGGCGGTCTATGGCTACGGCCCCTATCTCGACCGGGTGCCGGCGCGGGCCGGCCAGAGCCGCCACGCCTCCGACAATCGCGAGGAGATCGCGCGGGCCGGCTCCGCGCTCGCCCATGCCGCGACGGGGGCGAAGGTCGCGATGGTGTCGGGTGGGGATCCCGGCGTGTTCGCCATGGCGGCGGCGGTGATCGAGGCGATCGAGGCCGGGCCGGCGGAATGGCGGGGGCTGGAGGTCGCGGTGGTGCCGGGCATCACCGCCATGCTGATGGTGGCGGCCAAGGCAGGCGCGCCGCTGGGGCACGATTTCTGCGCCATCTCGCTCTCCGACAATCTGAAGCCGTGGGAGACCGTCGAGCGGCGGCTGCGGCTGGCGGCGCAGGCGGGATTCGCGATGGCGTTCTACAACCCGGTGTCGAAGGCGCGGCCCTGGCAGCTCGACCGGGCGTTCGACCTCCTGCGCGAGGAACTGCCGGGCGCGGTGCCGGTGATCTTCGGCCGCGCGGCGGGGCGGGCGGACGAGAAGATCGTCACCGTGCCGCTTGCCGGCGCGCGGGGCGACATGGCGGATATGGCGACCTGCATCCTCGTCGGTACGACGGCGACGAGGATCGTCGCGCGGGACGGATTGCCCGACCTCGTCTACACGCCGCGCCGCGCCGATGCGGAGCGGGCATGAAGCCGGGCGTCAATAAGCCGAGCATCGATCCAGGCGAGGGCCTCACTGAGGCTGGCGGCGGGCTCGACGTCCGGCCGCGGCGGGCGGGCGACGAGCACCACCTTCAGGCCGAGCGCGCGGGCGGCGGCGAGCTTGGCGGCGCTGGCCGTTCCCCCGCTGTTCTTGGCGAGGACCACTTCGATGCCGTGCGATTTGAAAAGATTGATCTCGGCCTCAAGGATGAACGGGCCGCGGTCGAGGATATAGCCGGCATCCGGCACGGCGAGCGGCGGCTCCACCGGATCGACGCTGCGGATCAGGTAATGGTGCTGCGGCGCGGCCTCCAGCGCGCGCACCTCGTTGCGGCCGAGCGCGGCGAACACCCGGCGCGGCGCGGCGCCGAGGCCGGCGAGGGCGGCGGGCAGGCTCGGCTCTTCCTGCCAGTCGTCGCCGGGCTTCGGCGTCCAGGCCGGGCGGGCCAGCGCCAGCAGCGGCACGTCGGCGAGCCGTGCCGCCTCCACGGCATTCATCGACATGATGGCGGCGAAGGGGTGGGTGGCGTCGACCATGAGGTCGATGCCCTCGGCCCGCAGATGATCAGCCAGCCCCTGCGCGCCGCCGAAGCCACCGATGCGGGTCGGCGCGGGATAGGGGAGCGGGTTGCGCGTGCGGCCGGCAAGCGACACGCTGGGCGCGAGATCGGCCCGGCTCGCCAGCGCCTCGACGAGCGCGCGGGCTTCGCTGGTGCCGCCGAGCACCAGGACGCGCAGCGGGCGGGACGCGTGATGAGGAGCGGTGATGCCGGAAGCTGAAGCCGTGATGCGTGACGTGATGCGGGACATGGCGCGGGACAATGCGCCGGCGCGGCGGTGGTTGTCCATCGTCGGCATCGGCGAGGACGGCCTCGACGGGCTGTCCGCGCGCGGGCGTGAACTGATCGAAGGGGCCGACGTAGTGTTCGGCGGCGCGCGGCATCTCGCCCTCGCCGGTGAGGCGATCCATGGGGCGGCACGGGCGTGGCCGAGCCCGTTCGAGGACGGGGTGAAGCAGGTGCTGGCGCTTGCCGGCGGCGATGTCTGCGTGCTCGCCTCGGGCGACCCGTTCCTCTACGGCGTCGGCACCGTGCTGGCGCGTCACGTGCCGGCCGACGAAATGGAAGTGGTGCCGGCGCCCTCTGCCTTCAGCCTGGCGGCGGCGCGGCTTGGCTGGGCGCTCAACGACACGACGCTGCTCTCCGCGCATGGACGGGCGGTGGAGGGGACAAGGCGGCATCTGCATGACGGGCGGCTGTTGGTGCTGACCTCCGATGCCGACGGGCCGGCGGCGCTGGCGGCGCTGCTGGTGGCGGCCGGGTTCGGCCCCTCGCTTATGCATGTGCTGGAGGCGCTGGGCGGCGCGCGCGAGCGGGTGCGGCGGGCGACGGCGGAAGGCTTCGCGCTGGGCGACATCCACCCGCTCAACCTCGTCGGCATCGAGGTGGTTGCGGGCGAGAATGCGCGGGCGATCCCGCTCACGCCCGGCCTGCCGGACGACTGGTACGAGAATGACGGGCAACTGACCAAGCGCACCATCCGCGCGGCGACGCTGGCGGCGCTGGCGCCGCGCCGGGGCGAGCTTCTGTGGGACATCGGCGCCGGGGCGGGGTCGATCGGCATCGAATGGATGCTGGCCGATCCGTCCTTGTCGGCCATCGCCATCGAGGAACGCGGCGAGCGGGCGGCGCGGGTGAAGCGCAACGCGCTGGCGCTCGGCGTGCCCGGGCTGCGTGTCGTCGAGGGACGGGCGCCGGAGGCGCTGGAAGGCCTGCCGGCGCCGGACGCCGTCTTCGTCGGCGGCGGGGCGAGCGACAGCGGTGTGCTCGATACGGCGCTGGAGGCGCTGAAGGCGGGCGGGCGGATCGTCGTCAACGCGGTGACGCTGGAGACCGAGGCGGTGCTGCTGGCGCGGCACGCTGTGCTGGGCGGCGAGCTGACGCGACTTTCGGTGGCGCAGGCCGCCCCGGTCGCCGGCATGACCGGCTGGCGGCCGGCAATGCCGGTGACGCAATGGTCATGGAGAAAGCCATGATCGTTGCGGGGGTCGGCAGCCGGCGGGGCGTGAGCGCGCAGGAAGTGTGCGACGCCGTGCGCGGCGCGCTGGCGCGCCATGGCGTGAAGCTCGGCGAGATCTCGCTGATGGCGACGCCGGCGCTGAAGGGCTCCGAGCCCGGCATCATGAAGGGCGCGCTCGATCTCGGCCTGCTGCTGGTCATGGTGCCGCAGACCCAGATGGAGGCGGCGGGCGCGCGCGCCGTCACCCATTCGGAACGGGTGGTGGCGCTGATGGGCGTGCCCTCGGTGGCGGAAGCGGCGGCGCTGGCGGCGGCCGGGCGCGGCTCGACGCTGCTCGGGCCGCGCTTCGTGCTGGGACCGGTGACCTGCGCGCTGGCGCGGGAGCGCGACAAGGAAGCGGACCACGGCACGGACCAGGCGGCCGGCCAAGGGATTGGCCAAGAGACGGGCGAGACGACGTGACGGTGCATTTCATCGGGGCGGGACCGGGCGCGGCCGACCTCATCACCCTGCGCGGGCGCGAGCTGATCGGCCGCTGCCCGGTGTGCCTCTATGCGGGTTCGCTGGTGCCGGCGGAGATGCTCGATTGGTGCCCGCCCGGCGCGCGGCGGGTCGACACCGCGCCGCTGTCGCTCGACGAGATCGAAGCGGAGTTCGTGCGGGCGAGCGCCGCCGGCGAGGATGTCGCGCGGCTGCAATCCGGCGACCTCTCGATCTATTCGGCGGTGGCCGAGCAACTGCGCCGGCTCGACCGGCTCGGCATCGCCTATACGCTCACCCCCGGCGTGCCGGCCTTCGCGGCGGCGAGCGCGCTGCTGGGGCGCGAGCTGACCGTGCCGGGAGTGGCGCAGAGCGTGGTGCTGACGCGGATATCGGGCCGGGCCTCGGCGATGCCGGACACCGAGACGCTGGAAGCCTTCGCCGCCACCGGCGCGACATTGGTGCTGCATCTCGCCATCCACGCCCTGGAGCCGATCGTCGCGCGGCTGCTGCCGACCCATGGGGCGGATTGCCCGGTGGCGGTGGTGGTGGAGGCGAGCCGGCCGGGCGAGCGGGTGATCCGCGGCACGCTGGGCGACATCGTCGCGCGGCATGGCGAGGCGCCGGCGGAGCGGGCGGCGCTGATCCTCGTCGGGTGGGCGCTCGGCGCCGAGGAGTTCCGCGAGAGCGCGCTTTATGACGCGCATTACCAGCGTCGTTTCCGGGGGCGCGACTAGTGGCGCGCGCGCTCATCCTCGCGGCGCCGCGCTCGGGCTCCGGCAAGACCACGGTGACGCTCGGCGTCGTCGCGGCGCTGGCGCGGCGCGGCGTCACGGTGCGAGCGGTGAAGTCGGGGCCGGACTATATCGATCCCGCCTTCCATGCGGTGGCCAGCGGCCAGCCGGGGCTGAACCTCGACAGCTTCGCCATGGCGCCGCAACTGGTGGCCGGCTTGCTCGCCGAGGCCGGGCGCGAGGCGGAGCTGGTGATCATCGAGGCCTCGATGGGGCTGTTCGACGGCATTTCGGGCGAGGCGGGCCGGAGCGGCGCGGCGGCCGATCTCGCGGCGCGCTTCGGCATCCCGGTGGTGCTGGTGATGGATGTGTCCGGCCAGTCGCAATCCGCCGCGGCGGTGGCGCGGGGCTTCGCGACGCACGATCCCGCCGTGCGGATCGCCGCCGCGCTGCTCAACAAGGTGGCGAGCCCGCGCCATCGCGCGCAGGTGGAGGAGGCGATGGCCGGCCTCGGCCTGCCGGTGATCGGCGCGGTGCCGCGCGACGCGGCGCTCGGGCTGCCCGAACGCCATCTCGGGCTGGTGCAAGCCGCCGAGCATGCCGGGCTGGCCGCGCATCTCGACCGGCTGGCGGAGATGGCGCAGGCGCATGTCGACCTCGACGCACTGGTGGCGCTGGCGGCGCCGCTCGACCTCGCGCCGTCCTCGCGGCCGGCGATCGTCCCGCCGGGGCAGCGCATCGCGCTCGCCCAGGACGTCGCCTTCGGCTTCGCCTATGCACATCTCGTCGCCGGCTGGCGCGCGGCGGGCGCGGAGATCGTGCCGTTCTCGCCGCTCGCCGACGAGGCACCGGGGCAGGATTGCGACGTGTGCTGGCTGCCGGGCGGCTATCCCGAACTGCATGCCGGGCGGCTCGCCGCCGGCTCGCGCTTCCTCGACGGCGTGCGGCATTTCGCGCGCACGCGGCCGGTGCATGGCGAGTGCGGCGGCTACATGGTGCTCGGCGAGGCGCTGGAGGATGCCGATGGCGCCGTCCATGCGATGCTCGGCCTGCTCGGCCATGAAACCAGCTTTGCCCGGCGCCGGCTCAATCTCGGCTACCGCCGGGCGACCACGCTGGCGGCGGGGCCGCTCGGCCCGGTGGGGACAAGCCTGCGCGGCCACGAGTTCCATTATGCCAGCGTCACAAAGCCCGGCGACGATGCGCCGCTCGTCACATTGGCGGACGGACAGGGTAAGCCGCTGGGGCCGGCGGGAAGTCGGCGCGGCCTCGTCTCCGGGGCTTTCTTCCATGTGATCGCGCAAGATTAGCGTGCAGGAGCAGAGTGATGACACCCTATCGCCGCCTCATCGTGCTTCTCGCCGGCTTGTTCGGCGTGGCGGGCGTCGGCCTCGCGGCGGCGGCGGCGCATGCCGTGCCCGACGCCAGCCTCGCCACCGCCGCCAGCTTCCTGATGATCGGCGCGGCGTCGCTGCTGGGCTGCGTGGCGCTGGGGGCGGCCACGGGCCGGCGCTGGTCCTTCGCCGATCTCGGCGCCGGACTGCTCGCGCTCGGCACTGCGCTGTTCAGCGGCGCGATCGCCAGCCGGGTGCTTCTGGATACCGTGCTTTTTCCTATGGCCGCCCCGACCGGCGGGACTATGCTGATGATCGGCTGGGTCGCGCTCGGTCTGGCGGCCTTCGAGAGGGCGCGGTCGCACGCATGAGGAACTGCCGGGGAGCCGCCGAGGGGCCGAAGCAGTTGGCCAAAAGGTTGCATGGCAGCCTGTGGCCTGTGCCGGCTTCGAAAGCGGCCCGGCCGGGGCGGTCGATCGCCATGAGGAGCGCTAGTCGCAGATGACAGTCGAGGTCGAGAGCAAGATGCTGGACAAGCCGGAGACGACCCCGCGCGCACCGGGCGCCGCTGGCGACGAGGTCGCCAAGTTCCGCACCGCGGTCATCGCCAAGCTCACCTATGCGGTGGGCAAGAATCCGGCGGCGGCCAGCGACCGTGACTGGTTTCTCGCCACCGCCTTCGCCACCCGCGACCGCATCGTCGACCGCTGGGTGACCTCGACGCGGCAGACCTATTCGGAAGGCCGCAAGCGGGTCTACTACCTGTCGCTGGAGTTTCTGATCGGGCGGCTGCTGTTCGACGCGCTGACCAATCTCGAAATGCTGGAGACGGTGCGCGCGGCGCTCGGCGATCTCGGCGTCGACCTCGACCGGCTGCGGCAGGTGGAGCCGGACGCGGCGCTCGGCAATGGCGGCTTGGGCCGCCTGGCGGCCTGCTTCATGGACAGCATGGCGACGCTTTCCATCGCCGCCTATGGCTACGGCATCCGCTACGATCACGGCCTGTTCCGGCAGGTGATCAAGAATGGCTGGCAGCAGGAATATCCCGAGGACTGGCTGTCCTTCGGCAATCCCTGGGAGTTCGAGCGGCCGGAAGTCACCTACGATGTCGGCTTCGGCGGCTCGGTCGAGGCGGTGGCGACGGGCGGCGACCGCAAGAAGCAGGTCTGGCACCCGGCCGAGCAGGTCGAGGCGGTGGCCTATGATACGCCGATCGTCGGCTGGCGCGGCCGGCATGTGAACACGCTGCGGCTGTGGTCGGCGCGGGCGACCGATCCGCTGCGGCTCGACGCCTTCAACCAGGGCGACCATGTCGGCGCGCTGGTCGATCAGGTGAAGGCCGAGGCGATCTCCAAGGTGCTCTATCCCAGCGACGCCACCCCGGCGGGCCAGGAACTGCGCCTGCGGCAGGAATATTTCTTCACCGCCGCCTCGCTGCACGACCTGATGCGCCGGCATGTCGACACCTTCGGCGACGTGCGCTCGCTGCCCGACAAGGTGTCGATCCAGCTCAACGATACCCATCCCGCCATCGCGGTGGCGGAGCTGATGCGCGTGCTGGTCGACGAGCACGACATCGAGTGGGCGCAGGCCTGGGACATCACCCAGCGCACCATCTCCTACACCAACCACACGCTGCTGCCCGAGGCGCTGGAAACCTGGCCGGTGCCGCTGATGGAGCGGGTGCTGCCGCGCCACATGCAGATCATCTACCTGATCAACGCGCTGCACATCGAGAACGTGCGCAAGCTGTTCCCCGGCGACGATGCGCTGCTGTCCTCGGTGTCGCTGATCCAGGAGGATCACGGCCGGCGGGTGCGCATGGGCAACCTCGCCTTCCTCGGCTCGCACTCGATCAACGGCGTCGCCGCGCTGCACTCGGAGCTGATGAAGACCACGGTCTTCAAGGATTTCTACCGCATCTACCCGGAGCGGATGAACAACAAGACCAACGGCATCACCTTCCGCCGCTGGCTGAATGAGGCCAATCCCGGCCTCACCAACCTCCTCGTCGAGGTGTGCGGGCCGGAAGTGCTGGACGATCTGTCGGCGCTGAAGAAGCTGGAGGCGCACGCCGCCGACAGTTCGCTGCACGACCGGCTGGCGGCGATCCGGCGGCAGAACAAGGTGGCGCTGGCGCGGGTGATCCGCGACCGGCTGGACATCAAGGTCAATCCCGGCGCGCTGTTCGACGTGCAGATCAAGCGCATCCACGAGTACAAGCGCCAACTGCTCAACGTGCTGGAGACCATCGCCCTCTACGACGCCATGCGCGCCAACCCGGCGAAGAATTGGGCGCCGCGGGTGAAGATCTTCTCCGGCAAGGCGGCGGCGAGCTATCACATGGCGAAGCTGATCATCAAGCTCGCCAACGACGTCGCCCGGGTGGTGAACGACGACCCGACCGTGCGCGACCTGCTCAAGGTGGTGTTCCTGCCGAACTACAATGTGTCGCTGGCCGAGGTGATCATCCCCGCCGCCGACCTTTCCGAGCAGATCTCCACCGCCGGCATGGAAGCCTCCGGCACCGGCAACATGAAGATGGCGCTCAACGGCGCGCTCACCATCGGCACGCTCGACGGCGCCAATGTCGAGATCAAGGAGCATGTCGGCGACGACAACATCTTCATCTTCGGCCTCACCGCCGAGCAGGTGGAGAAGCGCCGCGCCGCCGGCATCGACGAGGCGGGGGCGATCTCGGCCTCGCCGCATCTCGGCGAGGTGTTGGACGCGGTGGGCGCCGGTGTGTTCTCGCCGGACGAGCCGGACCGCTACAAGTCGCTGGTCGACGCCATGCGCCATCACGACTACTTCCTGGTGACGCCGGATTTCGACAGCTACTGGGATGCCCAGCGCCTGGTCGACACCAAGTGGAACAACCGGCCGGCCTGGTGGACCTCCAGCGCCATCAACACCGCCAATATGGGCTGGTTCTCCTCCGACCGGACCATCTCGGAATATGCCCGCGACATCTGGCACGTGCCGGTGCTGCAGACGCGGTGAGACCGTCGGTGGGGCGTTACCTGCGGCTTCATGCCTCGGGTGGTGCCCCTCCGCTGGCTTCCTGAAGCTTGGTGGTGGACTTCTTGCCGACGGTAAGGGAACCTTCGCGTCGATCGGGTCTTGAAGCAGAAGATTCCGATGAGGAAAGGTCGTCGCGCATGCATGCCTGGCAGGCCCCGGACCGGGACGTCGACCAACTCGTCGGCGGCCGGCACCACGACCCGTTCGGGCTGCTGGGACCGCACGAGACCGAGGATGGTCTGGTCATCCGGGCCTTCGTGCCGGGTGCCGAGACGCTCGACGCCTACGACATCGATGGCACGCATGTGCTCTCCCTCGCGCGCCGGCACGCCGCCGGCTTCTTCGAGGGATGGGTCGCCGGCCGCCCGGCCTGGGCGCGCTACACGCTGAAGGCGCGCAATCGAGGCGGCGAATGGTGGCTCGACGATCCCTATGCCTTCGAGCCGGTGCTCGGCCCGCTCGACGACCACCTCATGGTCGAGGGCACCCACACCGAACTCTATGAGCGGCTCGGCGCGCATCTGTCCCAGCACCAGGGCGTGGAAGGCGTCGCCTTCGCGGTGTGGGCGCCGAATGCGCAGCGCGTCTCGGTGGTCGGCGACTTCAACGCCTGGGACGGGCGGCGGCACCAGATGCGCAAGCGCATCGACAGCGGGCTGTGGGAGATCTTCGCCCCCGGCATCGGCGAGGGCACGATCTACAAATACGAGATCATCGCCGCCGACGGCCGGCTGCTGCCGCTGAAGGCCGACCCGTTCGGCTTCCGCGGCGAGTTCCGCCCGGCCACCGGCTCGGTGGTGGCGCGGATCGACGATTTCCAATGGGGCGATGAGGCGCATCTCGCCGCCCGTCGCGACGGCGCGGCGCGGCACAAGCCGATGTCGATCTACGAGGTGCATCTCGGCTCGTGGCGGCGCGGCGCGGACAACCGCTTCCTGACCTATGACGAGCTGGCCGACCAGCTGATCGAGTATGTCGAGTGGATGGGCTTTACCCATATCGAGCTCCTGCCGATCTCCGAGCATCCGCTCGACGCCTCCTGGGGCTACCAGCCGATCGGGCTCTACGCCCCGACCAGCCGTTTCGGCGACCCGGCCGGCTTCGCGCGCCTCGTCGACCGTGCGCACCGGGCCGGCATCTCGGTGATCCTCGACTGGGTGCCGGCGCATTTCCCGACCGACATTCACGGCCTCGCGCATTTCGATGGCGGGCCGCTCTACGAGCACGCCGACCCGCAGCGCGGCTTCCATCCCGACTGGAACACCGCGATCTACGATTTCGGCCGCCGCGAGGTGTCGAACTTCCTCACCGCCAATGCGCTGTTCTGGCTCGACCGCTTCCATGTCGACGGGCTGCGCGTCGATGCGGTGGCTTCGATGCTCTACCTCAACTATTCGCGCAAGGAGGGCGAGTGGTCGCCCAACCCGGACGGCTCCAACGACAACAAGGACGCCGTCGCCTTCCTGCAGCGCGCCAATGTCACGCTCTATGCGGAGCATCCCGGCACGGTGACCATCGCCGAGGAGTCCACCTCCTGGGCCGGGGTGTCGGCGCCGGTGCATGCCGGCGGGCTCGGCTTCGGCTTCAAGTGGAACATGGGCTGGATGCACGACACGCTGGACTATCTGGCGCTCGATCCGGTCTATCGGCCGTGGCACCACGACAAGATCACCTTCGGGCTGATGTACGCCTTCTCCGAGAATTTCGTGCTGCCGCTGTCCCATGACGAGGTGGTGCACGGCAAGGGCACGGTGCTGTCGCGCATGCCCGGCGACGACTGGCAGCGCTTCGCCAATGTGCGAGCCTACTACGCCTTCATGTGGGCCTATCCCGGCAAGAAGCTGCTGTTCATGGGCCAGGAATTCGCCCAGCGCGGCGAATGGAGCGAGGAGCGCTCGCTCGACTGGCACCTGACCGGTATGGGCCCGCATCATCGCGGCGTGCAATTGCTGGTGCGCGACCTCAACCGCACCTATCGCGACGAGCCGGCGCTGCACACCGGCGACAACGACCCGAGCGGATTCCGCTGGCTGGTGGTCGACGACGCCGCCCAATCGGTGTTCGCCTGGCTGCGCACCGGCGGCGCGGATGACGCGCCGGTGGCGATGATCGCCAATTTCACCCCGGTACCGCGACCTTTCTACCGGCTCGGCCTGCCGAAGGCCGGGCGATGGAGTGAAATCGTCAATACCGACAGTGCAGATTATGGCGGCTCGGGGGTGGGCAATCTCGGCGGCGTCATCGCCGTCGACATGCCCGCTCACGGCATGCCGGCGAGCGCCGAACTGGTGCTGCCGCCGCTCGCCACGCTCTACCTGAAATGGGAACCGGAGCGGGCCGCGCCCGCGATGGCCGAGGAAACGCCGAAGTCCATTACGACGCGCAAGGAGTAACCCCGACATGGCCAGGCCGACGCTCCAGAACGCACCTCTCGCCCGAACGGCCATGGCCTATGTGCTCGCCGGCGGGCGCGGCAGCCGGCTGATGGAACTGACCGACCGGCGCGCCAAGCCGGCGGTCTATTTCGGCGGCAAGTCGCGCATCATCGACTTCGCGCTGTCCAATGCGCTGAACTCCGGCATCCGCCGCATCGGCGTGGCGACCCAGTATCAGGCGCACAGCCTGATCCGCCACATGCAGCGCGGCTGGAACTTCTTCCGCCACGAGCGCAATGAGAGCTTCGATGTGTTGCCGGCCAGCCAGCGGGTCTCGGAGACCATGTGGTATCTGGGGACGGCGGACGCGGTCTATCAGAACCTCGACATCATCGAGGCCTACGACACCCGCCACATCATCATCCTGGCCGGCGACCACGTGTACAAGCAGGACTACGAGGTGATGCTGCAGGAGCATGTCGACAAGGGCGCCGACGTGACGGTGGGCTGTCTCGAAGTGCCGCTTGAGGAGGCCAGCGCCTTCGGCGTGATGCATGTCGATTCCGAGGACCAGATCATCTCCTTCCTCGAAAAGCCGAAGAAGCCGCCGGCGATGCCCGGCCACCCGGACAAGGCGCTGGCCTCGATGGGCATCTATGTCTTCGAGACCAAGTTCCTGATCGAGCAGCTGAAGCGCGACGCCGCCGACCCGCTGTCGACGCATGATTTCGGCAAGGACCTCATCCCCTATCTGGTGAAGCACGGCAAAGCCTGTGCCCACCATTTCTCGCGCTCCTGCGTGCGCTCGGACATGGAGACGGCGCCCTATTGGCGCGACGTCGGCACGGTCGACGCCTATTGGGAGGCCAATGTCGATCTCACCGGGATCGTGCCCGAGCTCGACCTCTACGACCGCGACTGGCCGATCTGGACCTATAGCGAGATCACCCCGCCGGCGAAATTCGTGCATGATGACGAGGGGCGGCGCGGGCAGGCGATCTCCTCGCTGGTGTCCGGCGGCTGCATCGTCTCGGGTTCGTCGCTGCGGCGGGCGCTCTTGTTCACCGGGGTGCGGGTGAACTCCTACGGCACGCTCGAGAACGCCGTGGTGCTGCCTTATGTCGAGATCGGCCGCTCGGCGCAGCTGCGCAACGTGGTGATCGACGCGCATGTGCGCATTCCCGAGGGGCTGGTGGTCGGCGAGGACCCCGAGCTCGACGCCAAGCGCTTCCGCCGCACCGAGAAGGGCATCTGCCTCATCACCCAGTCGATGATCGACCGTCTCGATATCTAGGCGTCGCGGAGCGAGGCTAGGATCGGTCGGGAGAGCGGGCCGGGGCAGGGAAACAGGGGCAGGCGAGCATCGTGTCGGAACTGAAGCTTCTCTCGGTGGTCTCCGAGATCTACCCGCTGGTGAAGACCGGCGGGCTTGCCGATGTGGCCGGCGCGCTGCCGGCGGCGCTGAAGGCGCAGGGCGTCGCGGTGCGCACGCTGGTCCCCGGCTATCCGGCGGTGATGGCGGCGCTCGGCGCGCGGGAGGAAGCCTTCTATTTCGACCATCTGTTCGGCGCGCCGGCGCGGCTCTATGCCGCGACCGCCGCCGGGCTCGACCTGTTCGTCATCGACGCCCCGCACCTTTATGACCGGCCGGGCGGACCCTATACCGGCACCGACGGGCGCGACTATGTCGACAATGCCCAGCGCTTCGCGGCGCTGGGAGCGGTGGCGTCGGGGATCGGCCTCGGCCTGGTGCCGGGCTTCGTGCCCGATGTCGTGCACGCGCATGACTGGCAGGCCGGCCTCGCGCCCGCCTATCTGCATTATGCTAGTGGCCGGCGGCCCGGTACGGTGATGTCGATCCACAACATCGCCTTCCAGGGGCAGTTCCCCGCCAGCGTCGCGCCGCTGCTGGGGCTGCCGGCGCATGCCTTCTCGATGGGCGGCATCGAATATTACGGCACGGTCGGCTATCTGAAGGCCGGCCTGCAACTGGCCGACCGCATCACCACCGTCTCGCCCGGCTACGCCGCCGAGATCCTGCAGCCGGAAGCCGGCATGGGCCTGGAAGGCCTGCTCAACCAGCGGCGCGGCGTGCTCTCCGGCATCCTCAACGGGCTCGACGCCGCGGCGTGGGACCCGGCGGCCGACAGCCTGCTGCCGTCGCCGTTCGACGCGAAGCGGCTGGACGCCCGCGCGGCCAACAAGGCGGCCTTGCAGGCGCGCTTCGGCCTGCCGCAGGAGCCGGACACGCTGCTGTTCGGCGTGGTCAGCCGGCTGTCCTGGCAGAAGGGGCTCGACCTCCTGATGGACGGGCTGGGGACGCTGATCGACATCGGCGCGCAGCTGGTGGTGCTGGGCAGTGGCGATCCGCAGCTCACCGAGCGCTATGCCGGCTCGGCGCGGGTCAATCCCGGTCGGGTCGGGGTGCAGTTCGGCTATGACGAGGAACTGGCGCATCTGATCCAGGCCGGGTCGGACGCGCTGCTGGTGCCCTCGCGCTTCGAGCCCTGCGGCCTCACCCAGCTGGCGGCGCTGCGCTATGGCGCGCTGCCGGTGGTGGCGCGGGTCGGCGGGCTCGCCGACACGGTGATCGACGTCAACGAGATGGCGCGGGCGAGCGGGGTCGGCACCGGCGTGCAGTTCTCGCCGGTGACGGTGCCGGCGCTGCAGAACGCGCTCACCCGCACCCACGCGCTGTGGCAGGACAAGACGCTGTGGCGCACGCTGCAGCGCAACGCCATGGCCACCGACGTGTCCTGGGACCGCGCCGCGCGCGCCTATGCCGAGCTGTTCCGCAATCTCGCGAGGGAGCGCGCGGCGTGACCGACTGGCGGCTGACGGGCGGGCAACCGGAGCCGCTGGGCGTCACGCCCGCCGGGCAGGGCGCGATGGCCGGGGTCAATGTGGCGGTGTTCTCCGCCAACGCCACCCGCATCGAGTTCTGCCTGTTCAACAGCGCCGACATGGAGATCGCCCGCTTCCCGCTGCCCGAGCGCACCGGCGACGTGTTCCATGGCCACCTCTCAGGGGTGCTGCCGGGCATGCGCTACGGGTTCCGGGCATTCGGGCCGTGGGATCCGGCGCAGGGGCACCGCTTCAACCCGGCCAAGCTGCTGGTCGACCCCTATGCAGCACTGCTCGACCGGCGCTTCCAGCTGCACGAGGCGCTGTTCGATGCCCGCGCGCGCGGCGCCGCCGAGGACGAGACCGACAGCGCCGCCTTTGTGCCGAAGGCGATCGTGTTGCCCGGCGAGCCCGAGCCGGTGCGCCGGCCGCGCTTCGACTGGGCCGGGCAGGTGTTCTACGAGCTGAACGTGCGCGGCTTCACCCGGCTGCATCCCGATGTGCCGCTCGAGCTGCGCGGTAGCTTCGCCGGGCTCGGCGAGCCGGCGGCGGTGGAGCATCTGGCGAAGCTCGGCGTCACCACGGTCGAGCTGATGCCGGCGATGGCGTGGATCGACGAGCGGCATCTGCCGCCGCTGGGGCTGACCAACTACTGGGGCTACAACCCGGTGGTGTTCGGCGCGCCGGATCCCGGCCTCGCGCCCGGCGGCTTCGACGAGATCCGCCGGGCGATCGCGGCGCTGCACGCGGCCGGCATTCGCGTGGTGCTCGACGTCGTGCTCAACCATACCGGCGAGAGCGACGTGTTCGGGCCGACGGTGAGCCTGCGCGGGCTCGACCACGCCACCTATTACCGCCACGCGACCGGCGATCCCGGCCTGCTGCTCAACGACGCCGGCACCGGCAACACGCTGGCGCTGGAGCGCCCGCCGGTGCTGCGGCTCGCCATGGACATGCTGCGGCGCTGGGCGGCGACCGGGCTCGACGGCTTCCGCTTCGATCTCGGCGCGACGCTGGGCCGGCGGGCGGACGGCTTCGACCCCGAGGCGCCGTTCTTCGCGGCGATGGCGCAGGACCCGGTGCTGCGCGACCTCGCCTTGATCGCCGAGCCCTGGGATGTCGGGCCGGGCGGCTACCAGGTCGGCCGCTTCCCGGCCGATTGGGCGGAGTGGAACGACCATTTCCGCGACGCCGCGCGGCGGTTCTGGCGCGGCGATGCCGGACAGGTGGGGGCGCTGGCGACGCGGCTGGCCGGCTCGGCCGATGTGTTCGCCGCCCGGCGGCGGCCATTGTCGCGGGCGATCAACTTCGTCACCGCCCATGACGGCTTCACCCTGGCCGATCTCGTCTCCTATTCGGCCAAGCACAATGAGGCGAATGGCGAGGACAATCGCGACGGCACCGACGCCAATCACAGCTGGAACCACGGCGTCGAGGGACCGACCACCGACCTGGAGGTGACGGCACGGCGGCGGGGCGACGCCCGGGCGCTGCTGGCCACGCTGCTTACGGCGCGCGGCACGCCGATGCTCACCATGGGCGACGAATGCGGCCGTTCGCAGCTGGGCAACAACAATGCCTATGCGCAGGACAATTTCCTGACCTGGCTCGACTGGAGCAAGGTGGATGGCGGGCTGGCGCGCTTCACCGCCCGGCTGGTGGCGCTGCGGCGCGCGCATCCCGCGCTCGACGGCGAGGCGCCGCTGATCGGACGGCCGCTCGACGCCAGCGGTATCCCCGATGTCGAGTGGCGGGGCGCGGATGGCCGGGCAGTCGGCTGGGACGATCCGGGCACGCGGGCGCTGGTGGCGGTGTTCTATACCGTCGCGGTCGGCGAGGTGGCGGCGGACCGAGTTGCGGTGGCGCTCAACGCCGCGGAGGACGCGGTGTCGCTGGTGCTGCCGGAGGCGCGGGACGGTTTCGTCTGGCGGCTCGACGCCGACACGTCGCGGCCGGAAGCCGAACCGGAGGAGCAGGCCGGGGACGCGCCGCTTCCGCTGGCCGGCCGGTCGGTGCTGGTCCTCGTCGAGGTGGCGGCGCCCGAGCGGCCGAGGCGGGCCGCGGATCCGGCGCAGCTGGAGCGTCTGGCGGCGGCGGCCGGCATCGCGCATGACTGGTGGGACGTCGATGGCCATCACTACCCGGTCGGCGACGACACCAAGCGGGCGCTGCTGACGGCGCTGAAGCTGCCGGCCGGCAGCGGCGGCGAGGTGCGCGACAGTCTCGCCGTGCTGTCGGAGGAGCGCTTCGGCCGCGACCTGCCGCTGGCGCTGGTGGTGCGGCCCGGCGAGGCCGAGCTGGTGCTCGGCGGCACGGCGGCGACGAGCGGGCGCAGCCTCGACCTCGTCATCGTGCTGGAGGACGGCAGCGAGCAGGCGTTGCGCATCCGCCCCGACGATGGCGCGCGGCGCGAGGTGGAGCGGCCGGACGGGCGGCCCGCCATCGAGCGACGCATCAGCCTGCCGGAACTGCCGCCGGGACGGCACGTGCTGCGGCTCGGCCTCGGCGACTGTGCGCTCACCGTGGCGCCACGCTCGAGCTATCTGCCGCCGGAGCTGGAGGGGGGCGAGCGGGTGTTCGGCCTCGCCGGCCATCTCTACACGCTGCGCGGCAGCCACGACCACGGCATCGGCGACTTCACGGCGCTGGCGGAACTCGCCGAGGCGGCGGGCGGGCAGGGCGCGCGGATCCTCGGGCTCAATCCGCTGCACGCGCTGTTTCCGCAGGATCGCCGGCGCGCCAGCCCCTATCATCCCTCCGACCGGCGCTTCCTCGACCCAATCTATATCGATGTCGGCGCGCTCGCCGGCCCGGCGAGCGTCAATGACGCGCTGGCGGCCGGGCAGGGCGAGTTCATGGCGCTCGCCGCTCGCGGGGATGTCGACTATGCCGGCGTCTGGGCGGCCAAGCGGGCGGTGCTGGAGGCGGCGTTCCGCGCCACCACCGACCTGCCGGATGCCGATTTCGAACGGTTCGTCGCCGAGGGAGGCGCGGCGCTGCAGGGCTTCGCGGCGTTCCAGCTGCTGGCGCGGCAGTTCGCCAATGTGAACTGGCGCGACTGGCCGGACGGCTTCGCCGATGCGCATGGGCCGGCGGTGGCGGCGCTCATCGTCGAGGAGCCGCGCAGGATCCGCTTCGAGCTGTGGCAGCAATGGATCGCCGACCGCCAGCTCGCCGCGGCGGCGCAGCGGGCAGAGGCGGCGGGGCTGTCGTTCGGCTTCTATCGCGACCTCGCGGTCGGCACCGCGCCGGATGGGGCGGAAGCCTGGGGCGAGGCGGAGGCGCTGATGGCGGGGGTGACGATCGGCGCACCGCCGGATCCGCTCGGCCCGGAGGGGCAGAACTGGAACCTGCCGCCGCTCGATCCGCTTGCCATGGCGCGCGACGGCTATCGTTCCTACGGCCGGCTGCTGGCCGCCAATATGCGCCATGCCGGCGCGCTGCGGATCGACCATGTGATGGGGCTGCGGCGGCTGTTCCTGCTGCCGGAAGGCGCGAGCGCGGCCGAGGGTGCCTATCTCGCCTATCCCTATGCCGATCTTGCCGGACAGGTGGCGCTGGAGAGCCGGCGCGCCCGCTGCCTGGTGGTGGGCGAGGATCTCGGCACCGTGCCGGAGGGGATGCGCGACGAGCTGGATCGCGAGCGCATGCTCTCCTACAAGGTGCTGTGGTTCGAGCGGCAGGGCGAGGATTTCGCGCCGCCCGAGCAGTATCCGTCGCTGGCGGCGGCCTGCGTCTCGACGCACGATTTGCCGACGCTGGCCGGCTGGTGGGACGGTGTCGACCTCGCCGAGCGGCGGGCGCTGGGGCTCGACGACGACGACGCCTTCCAGACCGCGCTGGCGGAGCGGGCGCAGGAAAAGGCGCGGCTGGGCGTGGCCCTCAAGCGGGAAGGGCTGATCGCCGAACTGCCGGCGGAGGGCGCGCCGCTCGACCGCGGCTTCCTCGCCGCCGTCCACGCCTATGTGGCGCGGACGCCTTCGTTCATCGCGCTCGCACAGCTCGACGATCTCGCCGGCGAGACGGTGGCGGTGAACCTGCCGGGCACCGACCGCGAGCGGCCGAATTGGCGGCGCCGGCTGTCGCAGCCGGTGGATGCGGTGCTGCAGACACAAGCGGCGCGCATGACTCTCAAGGCGATGCGCGACGCCCGTTAGGCGGACGCGATCACGGCGCCGGCGGGTTGGCGGGTGCCGGCGATGCCGGGCCGGGCGTTGCCGGGGCGGGCGACGGAGCCGCGGGCGCCGGAGTAGCCGGGGCTGGCGCGCTCTGCGAAGCCGGCGGGGTCGGTGATTCGGTCGGTTGCGGGGTGGTGCGACCGGAAAAATGCACCGCAGCGTACAGCGCCACGATCAGAAGAACGGCGGCGACGATGAGAGTTGTCGTACGGTTCATGCCACTCTCCGGCATAATGTTACGTTACGTGATTAATTTTTTCATTGTCGCAACGTTCGTGATCGACGAAAGTTCCAGTTCGACATCCCGGCGGCCGGCTTCGGTCGCCGCCGAGGAATGATTGGGCGAGCCGCACAAGCGGCCGGGTTCTCGCCATTTCTCCGGCGGCGGGACGTATGGGGAGGAGAATATGATGCCGCAGGCCGAGTTCGACATCGTCACCCTCTCGCCTTCCACGGTGCGCGTGATGCATCGGGTGGCGCATCATATCTATGAGTTTTCGCTGGTCGACGACGGCTGCGGCCGGCGTATCGTCTCGCAGGGGCCGTCCATCCATTTCGGCAAGAGCGACCACGTCGCGGCCTGGCATCTGGTTGCCGAGGCCGAGCGGGTCGCTGCCGAGGTCGCCCGACGGACCGGGATGATCGACTGACAGCGGACTTCCACGGCAGGTCGAACTTTCCGCACTGAGCGTCGGCGCCGCCCGCGCCGGTGGACGGGCACTTCTATTTCGCGCGCGCCGTTCCCGATGGCCGCCCCGAGCGGGCCGTCGGGCCCATCGCTGTGCCGCGACGGGCCGGCAGCCGTGCCGAGCCATCGGGCCTCTCGACATCTCCAGCCGTCGCCGGCGGGCGAATGCGGAGCCGTGCCGGCGATTGCCGGTGCGGCGACAAGGCTTTCACCGCATCGGTACTGGCGTCGTCCGTTCGATCATGTATATGGACGAATATATGATCTCGGGAGACGCTCCATGTTCCATGCCTCCGTCCTTTCGTTCCGGCCGGCCGTGAAGCTGGCCGCCGCCGCGGCCGTCGCGCTGCTGCTCAACATTGCCGCTCCCGTCGCCCAGGCCCAAGCGCAGACGACGGTATTCGCCGCCGCCTCGATGACCAATGCGCTGCAGGACGTCGGCAAGCTCTACAAGGAGAAGACCGGCAAGGACGTCGTCTTCTCCTTCGCCGCCTCCTCGGCGCTCGCCAAGCAGCTGGAGCAGGGCGCGCCGGCGGGCATCTTCATTTCCGCCGACAACAAGTGGATGGACTATACCGAGGGGAAGGACCTCACCCTGAAGGCCACCCGCGTGACCCCCATCGGCAACAGCCTGGTGCTGATCATGCCGGCCGACAAGGCCAAGGACGTCAAGATCGACAAGAGCTTCGACTGGCTCGCCTTCCTCGGCGCCGACGGCAAGATCGCCACCGGCCTCACTGACTCCGTGCCGATCGGCGTCTATGCCAAGACCGCGCTGACCAATCTCGGCCAGTGGGACAAGGTGAAGGACCGCGTGGTCGGCGCCGAGAGCGTGCGCGCGGCGCTGGCGCTGGTCGAGCGCGGCGAGGCGGCCGCCGGCATCGTCTATTCCACCGACGCTGCCATCGCCAAGAATGTGAAGGTGGTCGCCACCTTCCCGGCCGACAGCCACCCGCCGGTCGAATACCCCTATGAGATCGTCAAGGGGCAGGACAATGCCGAGACCAAGGCGGTGTTCGACTTCCTCGTCGGCCCGGAAGCCAAGGCGGTTTACGCCAAGTACGGCTTCGTGGTGCATTGACGCCTGCGAGGTCGACGCGCCGTCCGTCCGGGAGAGCCCATGCTGACGCCTGAGGAATGGACGGCGGTCCAACTGAGCCTGAAGGTCGCCTTCTGGGCGACCTTCTGGAGCCTGCCCTTCGCGCTGGCGACAGCCATGGTGCTGGCGCGCACGAGCTTTCCCGGTAAGAGCCTGTTCGATGGCATCGTCTATCTGCCCCTCGTGCTGCCCAAGGTGGTGGTGGGCTATCTCCTGCTCATCACCCTGGGCGCGCGCGGTTATCTCGGCCAGTATCTCGCCGAGTGGTTCAACATCCGGCTGATCTTCACTACCGCCGGCGCGACCGTGGCGGCGGCGGTGATCAGCTTCCCGCTCACGGTGAACGCCATCCGCCTCGCGCTGGAGGCGGTGGACCGTGGCCTCGAGACCGCCGCCCGTACGCTCGGGGCGAGCCGGCTCGACGTGTTCCTCACCATCACCCTGCCGCTGATGCTGCCCGGCATCCTGTCCGGCGCGCTGCTCTCCATTGCCTCGGCGCTGGGCGAGTTCGGCGCCACCATCACCTTCGTCTCCAATGTCGAGGGGCAGACCCGCACCATCCCGCTCGCCATCTACAGCGCCACCCACATGACCGATGGCGACGCCATGGCGGCGCGGCTCACCGTGGTGTCCATCGTGCTGGCGCTGGCGGCGCTGCTGCTCGCCAACCTCGCCGACCGGCGCATTCGCACGCTGATCGGGCGCGCATGATCGAGGTCGACATCCAGCTGGCCCGTCCGGGCTTTTCGCTCGCCTCCGCCTTCACCGCGCCGGGGGCCGGGGTGACGGCGCTGTTCGGCCGCTCCGGCGCCGGCAAGACCACCATCATCCAGGCGGTGGCCGGGGTGGTGCGGCCGGATCGCGGGCGCATCGTCGTCGACGGCGAGACCTATTTCGATTCCGCTGCTGGCATCGACGTGCCGATCGAGCGCCGCCGCGCCGGCTACGTGTTCCAAGACGCGCGGCTGTTTCCGCATATGTCGGTGGAGCGCAATCTGCGCTACGGCCAGCGCCGCGCGCGCGGCGCTGATGCCGGCATCGGCTTCGACGCCGTGGTCGAGTTGCTCGGCATCGGCCATCTGCTCGGCCGGCGGCCGCATACGCTGTCCGGCGGCGAGAAGCAGCGCGTCGCTATCGGCCGGGCGCTGCTGTCGCAACCGCGCCTGTTGCTGATGGACGAGCCGCTGGCTGCGCTCGATGCCGCCCGCAAGGCGGAGATTCTGCCCTATCTCGAACGCCTGCGCGACGAGATGAAGCTGCCGATCCTCTATGTCAGCCATTCGCTCGAGGAGGTGCTGCGGCTCTCCGACCGAGTGGTGGCGCTGAAGGACGGCCAGCAGATCGCGGAAGGGTCGGTCACCGAGGTGATGTCGCGGGCCGACATGCAGCCGGTGATCGGGCGCTTCGACATCGGCACGGTGCTCGACTGCACGGTGGCGCGGCACGACGCGGCGTACGATCTTTCGACGCTCGTCTTTCCCGGCGGCGAACTCCGGGTGCCGCGCGTCGAGGCGCCGCTCGGCGGCGCGGTGCGGGCGCGGGTGCGCGCGCGCGACGTCGCCATCGCCTTGGCGCAGCCGGTCGACGTCTCCGTGAGCAATCTGCTGCCGGTGGTGGTCGAGGCGATCACGCCGGGCGAGGGGCCCTATGCCGACGTGGCGTTGGTGGCCGGCTCCACCCGGTTGATCTCAAGCGTGACGCGCGAGAGCGTGTTGCGGCTCGGGCTGGTGCCGGGGCAGGCGGTGTGGGCGATGATCAAGACCGTGGCGGTCGACAGCCGCAGCCCGGACTTCACGGTTCCGGGCGAGCCGTCGTCCTAGCCTTCGTCGCCCGCTTCGTTCCGGGGACGGGTTTTTCCTCGCCGCGCGGCAGCCGTTCCGGCGCCAGGGCGGCGCGCAGCTCGGCGGTCTCGGCGGCGGCGGCGGCGGCGCTCTTCTCCTCGATGGTGCGGTAGAGCGCGATCAGCCGCTCGCCGAACTCGGTGAGGTCGGTGCCGTGGCCGCGCCGGCCGGGATGGGTGACCACCACCCGCTGGCCATAGGACGTGTCGAGCTCCTCCACCAGCAACCAGGCGCGGCGATAGCTCATGCCCATCTTCTTCGCCGCCGACAGGATGGAGTGCTCGGTGCGGATCGCCTCCAGCAGCTCGATCATGCCGGGGCCAAGATGGCGGCCATCGCCGAAATAGACCCGGATGAACAGCCCGTCGCGCGGCCGGGCGTTGCCGCCGTCTTCTGGATCATGGTCGCGGTTGTCGGTCATGCTTTCCCGTGACGATGCCGGCGCCCTCAGCGGCAATCTAGGGGAAGCTGCGCCGAACCGGAAGCATCCGGCCCGGCGCTATCCCCGGCGGCGTCAGGCGGGACGCGGCCGGCGGCGTGGGTGCCGCGCGAAGGCGAAATCGAGCGCCAGCATCGCCAGCAGCGAGGCGCCGACCAGCGGAAAGACGAGGCCGAACAAGGCCATGACCAGCACGAGGCCTCGCATGGCGCGGGGATCAGCCGGCGCCGGAGGGACGCCGAGCGAGCCGGCCGGGCGGCGCTTCCACCACATTACCCCGGCGGCGACCGCCATCAGCACGATGGCGAGGCAGACGGCCAGCAGCACGAGCTGGTTGGCGAGGCCGTATTCCTGGCCCATATGGACGTTGATCCCCCATTCCATCGCCTTGGCGGCCGGTCCGTAATCGGCATAGCTCATGTCGATCAACGGCTTGCCGCTGTACTGGTCGAGATGCACGACGCGCTGCTTCGACAGGTCGGCCGGGTAGACGGCGGCGGAATAGACGCCGGTTGCACTGGCGGGCAGGCTCAGCGTGTAGCCGGACGCGACGCCGAGCCCGTCGACGATCGCCCTGGCGGCGTCGATCCCGATGGGCTGGTCAGTGGGGTGGCCGGTGGGAGCAGCGGAGAGCGGCATCTTAGCCTGCTCCAGCGACCAGCTGGTCGGGCCGTTGGCATGGGCGAGGTGCTCGTCCGACATCGGCACGTTGTCGTAGATGCCGGCGGGGTAGCCGTAATTGGCGCTGTTGGCCCACTCGTTGACGTGCTCGCCCCAGAACACCGACCATGGCATGCCCGACAGGGCCATCACCGCGATGGCGAGGCCGGCGAAGGCGCCGGTGACGGCGTGCAGGTCGCGCCAGAACACGCGCTTGCCCGGCGTGCCCCGCACGCTCACCACGCCACCACGCTGTTTGCGCGGCCACCACAGATAAAAGCCGGTGCCGACCAGCAGGATCGACCAGCCGGCGACGATCTCGATGACGCCATTGGCGATGGTGCCGAACTCGACGAGGCTGTGCAGCCGGCGGATGGTCCACATCAGCGTGCCCCTGTCGGCGAGCTCGCCGAGCACACGGCCGTCATAGGGATCGACATAGACCGAGCGGCGGGCGCCGTCGGCGGCCTTCACCACGATCTCCGTCGAGGCGTCCGGCGTCGCGGGGGTGATGATCTTCAGCGCGGTGCCGGGCCGGGCGGCGAGCGCCGCCTCGATTTGCGCGCTGGCGGGGAGCGGCGCGGTCTGGCGGATCTCCACGACCTTGAGGTCGCGATGCCAGAGATTGTCGATCTCGGTGTGGAACAGGAAGGCGCCGCCGGTGACGGCGAGCAAAACCAGGAAGGGCAGCACCAGCAGGCCGGCATAGAAGTGCCAGCGCCAGACGGCGCGGTACAGGTCGATCCCGCCCGCCTCGCGGGAGGAGGGCACGTCGCCGGCGGACGGCGTTTCGTTGGACATGGGAGTAGCGTTCATCGGATCGTATCCGGAAAGGGCCGACACACGGCGCGCGAAAATCCTGCGCCCTACCGGATGTGAGAGCCGGGGCGGTCGGGAGGTTCGCGGCGAGGCGTCAGGCGATGAAGGACAGGAGCGTTCCCGCGCCGGCGTTCATCCGGCCGTTGCGGGTGGGCTCGGGCTCGGCTTCAGTTCGACGGGGCAGCGCCCGCCGGCATGGTGCTCATGTCGTGGCCGGCATGCGGGTCGCCCGCCTGCGGCGCGGCGCCCTTCGGGCCGGCCATGCCCTCGACCTTGAAGTCGACGGCGATGGTGCCGGCCTTCTCGAAGGTCAGCGTGCCCTTGAAGCTGGCGCCTTCCTTCAGCGGCTGCTTGAGGTCCTGCAGCATCAGGTGATAGCCGCCGGGCGCCAGCGCCACCTTGCCGCCGGCGGGAATAGCGACGCCGTCGGGCAGCATCTGCATCTTCATCACCCCATCGGTGACGCTCATCTCGTGGATCTCGGCGCGGCCGGCGATGTCGGGCGCGACGGTGACCGAGACGAGCCGGTCGGGCGTCGAACCGGTGTTCTCGATGGAGAGATAGGCGCCGCCGACCTTGGCGCCGGGCGGCGTCATCCGCGCCCAGGGATGGCCGATCTCGAGCGCGCCGGCCTTGTAGCCATGCGCATGGGCGCTATCGAAGGCAAAGAGCAGCAGCGCGAGGGCGATGAGGGCGAAGGCGAGGCGCTGGGTGGAATCGCGGAAGCTGTGAAGCAGGGCGGACATGCTGAATTCCCGTGGGCCGGCACGGGACGAATCCCGGCCGAATGACGACAGAGGCGACGAGGCGGGTCTGCGTCAGGCCAGGGGAGGGGCGCGGGCATTGTGCGGGAGACGGCCGGTGCCGGCCGGCGCGTCGTCGGCGGGAGCGGCGACGAGCGCCAGCGCCGGCAGGACGAGCGGCGCGGGGAGGGCGGAGAGATCCGGCGGCGGCAGCGAGGCCAGCATGCCGACCCGGCAGCCGGCGGTGCAGCAATCAAGCAGATGGCCGGCCTTGTCGCCCGGGCCATCTTGCGTCGGCGCGGCGAGACAGATGACCTCGCCGGACGGGCCGAGCGCCACGCCCATGCCGGCATGCGTGCCCATGGCGAGGCCGCCGAGCACGACATTGAGGACGAGCAGATAGGCGACGACGAGGCTCGCCGCCATCAGGCCCATCTGTCGTACGCGGTTGCTCATGCCGTCCGTCGCGCTGCCTTGCTTCAGCCCAGGACGTAGCACGCCCGAGAGCGGACGACCAAGCGACCGGATGCCGCCCTAGGCGCCGAAGCGTCTCCTGACGTAGCGATAGCATCGGCCGGCCGGGAAAAGCTTCCGATCTTCGCGCACGGGGCAGCGTTTTCTTCGCCCCGTCCCGGATGCGAGGGCTAGAGCCTGTTCCGCGAGAGCTGAAAGGCCTTCGCGCAACAGGCTCTAGCTTATTGAATCCAGAGCACTTTCCTGTCGATCAGGTTTCCACCTGATCGGAAAGGGCCCTAGTGCACGGCACCCGGACCGGCGATGGCGCCGGGCGGACTCTTGCCCATGATGATCATGCCGAGCACCTCGTCCTTGGTGACGTCGGTGGTGCGGGCGGTGCCGACCAGCTTGCCGTTCTTCATCACGCTGACGCGGTCGGCGAGATCGAAGACATCGTGGATGTCGTGGCTGATCAGGAAGATGCCGATGCCCTCGGCCTTCAACTGCTTGATCAGCTCCGCCACCTGCGCGGTCTCCTGCGGGCCGAGCGCGGCGGTCGGCTCGTCCATGATCAGGATCTTGGCGTTGAAGTGGATGGCGCGGGCGATGGCGACCGACTGACGCTGGCCGCCGGAGAGGCCGCGCACCGGTTCCTTGAACTTGCGGAAGTTCGGGTTGAGCCGGCCCATCACCTCGCGCGCCGCCGCCTCCATGGCGACGTCGTCCAATGTGCCCCACGGCGTCATGATCTCGCGGCCAAGGAACAAATTGGCGGCGGCGTCGACATTATCGGCCAGCGCCAGCGTCTGGTAGATCGTCTCGATGCCGTAGCGCTTGGCATCGCGCGGATTGCCGATCTCGGCCTTCTCGCCATTGATGCGGATCTCGCCGGAATCCGGCCGGTAGGCGCCGGCGAGGATCTTGATCAGCGTCGACTTGCCGGCGCCGTTATGGCCGAGCAGGCCGACCACTTCGCCGGGATAGAGATCGACATTCACCCCGTCGACGGCACGGATGCCGCCAAAGGCGATGGAGATGTCGCGCATGTCGACGAGCGGGGCGGAGGCGGTAGGGGACGTCGAACCTTGGGTTGCCATGATGTCGCCTCCTCTCACTTGAAGCGCTTGCGGTAGAGGGTGTCGACCCAGACGGCGACCACCAGCACGATGCCGACCACGATGTTCTGGTAGGGAGTGTCGACCCGCATCAGCACCATGCCCGACTGCAGGCTCTGCATGACGAGGGCGCCGAGCATGGCGCCGGCCACGGTGCCCGCGCCGCCGGCCAGCGAGGTGCCGCCGATCACCGCCGCGGCGATGACGTAGAGCTCATCCAACGTGCCCTGCGCGTTGGTCGCCGAATTCAGCCGGGCGGTGGAAATGGCGGCGCCGATGGCGGCGAGGGCGCCCATCAGCGCGAACACCATCAGCGTCACCCGCTTGGTGTTGATGCCGGCCAGCTCGGCCGCCTCCGGATTGCCGCCGATGGCGAACACGTAGCGGCCGAAGCGGGTGCGGGTGGTGACGAAGGTCATGATCACGCCGATGGCGAGCGCGACCAGCACCGGCACCGCGAAGCCGAAGGAGATGGCGAGACCCTCCGGCGGCACGGTCAGGCCGTTGGCCTCGGCGTAGCGGCGGGCGAGCGCGGCGGGCAGCGTGTAGGCATTGACCACCAGCGTGGCGGCGATCACCGCGAGGCAGCCGGCGCCGGCGGTGACCAGCTCGGCCCAGACCGGCTTCAGCGGGAAGCGGAAGCGCTGGCGCTGGCGGCGGGCCTGCACGGTGGCGAGCACGATGACGATGCAGGCCATTGCCGCCACCACCCAGCTCCAGAAGGCGCCGATCGAGCCGTCGGCACCGCCGCCGAGCAGCTTGAAGTGGTCGTCGACGAGCGGGATGGTCTTGCCTTCCGCCACCGCCCAGGCGGCGCCGCGCCACACCAGCAGGCCACCGAGGGTGACGATGAAGGCGGGCACGCCGAGATAGGCGATGACGAAGCCGTGCAGCGTGCCGATCAGCGCGCCGATGGCGACGCCGGAGACGAGGGTGAGCACCACCACGGCCGGGTGGTTGAAGCCGAAGGTCGGCATCAGCGTGCTGGCCTGGAACACCGCCATGATCATGCCGGTGACGCCGAGGATCGAACCCACCGACAGATCGATGTGGCGCATCACGATGACGAGGACCATGCCGGTCGACATCACCGCGATGGAGGCGGTCTGGACCGAGAGGTTCCAGAGATTGCGCGGGGTCAGGAACGTGCCGTCGGCGAGGAAGTCGAAGACGATCCAGATGACGGCCAGCGCGCCGACCATGCCGAGGAAGCGCACGTCGAGCTCCAGCGCGCCGATGAGCGACGGCGCGGGCGCCTGCGGCGGCGAGGCCGGGCGCGCGGGAGCGGGTGCGATGGTGGAATGGCTCGTGGACTGGCTCATGGGGCGTACTCCTCAGCCGACCCGTTGACGGGCGGGCGGCGGGGCGCAAACCTCGCCGCCCTGTTGAACGGTGCTCAGTCGCAGGCCTTCACGGTGCCGGCCTTCACGCCCTGGCACACGGTGGCCTTCGGCACCCAGCCGGCCTCGATGATCACGCCGAGATTGTCCTTGGTGATCGGGATCGGCTTCAGGAAGGTGGAGTTCATCGGCACCTTCTTCGGGCCGCCGGTGAAGGTGGCGGTGCCGGCGACCTTGGCGGGCTCGGTGCCCTTGGCGAGGTCGAGGGCGATCTCCGCGGCGCGCTTGCCGAGCTCGCGGCTGTCCTTCCACACCGACACGGTCTGGGTGCCGAGCGCGACGCGGTTCAGCGCGGCGAAATCGGCGTCCTGGCCGGAGACCGGCACCGTGCCGGCGAGGCCCTGGGCGGCGAGCGCGGCCACGGCGCCGCCGGCGGTGCCGTCATTGGAGGCGACGACGGCGTCGACCTTGTTGTTGTTGGCGGTCAGCATCTGCTCGGTGTTGCGCTGGGCGTTGGCCGGCAGCCACGAGTCGGTATAGGCCTCGCCGACATTCTTGATGTCGCCCTTGTCGATGGCGGGCTTCAGCACTTCCATCTGGCCGGAGAACAGGAAGTCGGCGTTCGGGTCGGAGGCCGAGCCCTTGATGAAGAGGTAGTTGCCCTTCGGCTTGATCTTCTGCACCTCGGCGGCCTGCAGGCGACCCACCTCCTTGTTATCGAAGGTGATGTAGTAGGCGTAGGGGTTCTCGATCAGCCGGTCGTAGCCGACGACCGGGATGCCCTCGCTCTGCGCCTTGGTGATGGCCGGGGCGATGGCGTCGGAATCCTGCGCGAGGATGATCAGCACATTGGCGCCCTGCGCGATCAGCGCCTCGACGTCGGAGAGCTGCTTGGAGGCGGAGGACTGCGCGTCCGCCGAGATGTACTTGGCGCCGGCGGCGGCGAGCGCCTTCTTGATCGCCGCCTCGTCGGTCTTCCAGCGCTCTTCCTGGAAGTTCGACCAGGAGACGCCGACGACGGTGTCGGCGGCGCGGGCGGCGCCGGTCGCGACGAGCATCGCGAAGGCCGCCACGGTGACGGTAAGCTTGGACTTCATGCGTTCCTCCCAAAAGGATGCGTGGTGATCGGTGCAGGGACCTCAGCTGAGGGGCGGGCCGTCGGCGGCCTCTTTTTGATGTTCGAACCTCAAACTAGATGACGGGTTTTACCCTCCTCTGCAATCAGGCGTCGACTTTGCACAGGTTGAAGGCCTTCGTCGAGCCTTCATCGCCCCATGGCTGAACAATTCCACCACGAGTTTTTACCTCTTGTCTAATTGGTGGACATCTCATTCATGAGTTGCGCACGTCAGATTTTGAGGGCAACCTTTCGCCATGTCGAGAGTTTCCTCACGCATCACCCTTCAGGACGTCGCCCGCGAGGCCGGCGTGTCGCTGGCGACCGCCGACCGCGTGCTGAACGGGCGCGCCGGCGTGCGCGGTGTCACGGCCGAACGGGTGCGCGACGTTGTCGCCCGGCTCGGCTACCGGCCGAACGCCGCGGCGGCGCGGCTGGCGCGGGGGGAGACCTACCGCTTCTGCTTCGTGCTGCCCTCGGGGCCGAACGTCTTCATGCGCCAGCTCGCCGAGCAGGTGACCAACACCGCCGAATGGCTGTCGACCCACAATGCCTTCATCGACCTCACGCGCGTCGACGTCTTCGCCCCGGAAGAGCTGGCCTCGGCGCTGGAAGGGCTGATCGGCCGCTATGACGGCGTGGCGGTGGTGGCGCTCGATCATCCGCGGGTGCGCTCGGCCATCGACGATCTCACCGCCGCCGGCACGGTGGTGGTGACGCTGGTGTCGGACGTGCCGTCCTCGCATCGCCGCCATTATGTCGGTGTCGACAACATTGCCGCCGGCCGCACCGCGGGCACGCTGATCGGTCGTTTCTCCGGTGGCCGGCAGGGCTCGGTCGGACTGATCGTCGGCACGCCGGCGCTGCGTGACCATGCCGAGCGGCAATTCGGCTTCACCCAGGTGCTGTCCGGCGAATACCCGGCGCTGAAGCTGCTGGCGGTGCAGGAGAGCCTCGACGAGGACGCCCGGACGCAGGCGATCGTCGAGCAGATGCTGCGCGACGTGCCCGATTTGGTCGGGATCTACAATGTCGGGGCCGGCAATAGCGGCATCGCCGCCGCGCTGGCAGCGGCGGGGCAGGCCGGCGAGCTGATCTTCGTCGGCCACGACCTCACCGACGACACCCGCCGCTTCCTGCTGCGCGGGGTGATGGACGCGGTGATCAACCAGGATGCCGGCCACCAGTCGCGCTCGGCGGCGCGGGTGCTGCTCGCCCATTGCTCGGGCGAGCCGCTGTTCGACGAGCAGGAGCGCATCCGCATCGACATCTTCGTGCGGGATAATCTGCCGTGATACGCCAACGCGCTAATGCGGTGTGGAATCACGGTGAATGAAAGGAAGTGAGGCATGTTTGTCGGCCTCGATATAGGCACGTCCGCCATCAAGGCGGTGCTCGTCGACGAGAACCAGGCGGTGCTGGCCACTGCCGAAGTGCCGCTGTCGGTGTCCCGGCCGCAGCCCGGGCATAGCGAGCAGAACCCGGAAGACTGGTGGCAGGCGACGCTCGCCAGCCTCGACCAGCTCAAGGCGGCGCGGCCGGCGGAACTGGCGGCGGTGAAGGGTATCGGCCTGTCCGGCCAGATGCACGGCGCGGTGCTGCTCGACGCCTCCGGCACGGTGCTGCGGCCGGCGATCCTGTGGAACGACGGCCGCTCGGCCGCCGAGTGTGTGGAGCTTGAGGCCGCCTTTCCGAGCCTGCATCAGGTGACCGGCAATCTCGCTTTTCCCGGCTTCACCGCGCCGAAACTGATCTGGGTGCGCAAGCACGAGCCGGACATCTTCGCCCGCACCGCCAAGGTGCTGCTGCCCAAGGCCTATGTCGGCTACCGCCTGACCGGCGAGATGGTCGAGGAGATGTCCGACGCCTCCGGCACGCTGTGGCTCGACGTCGGCAAGCGCGACTGGTCGGACGCGGCGCTGGCCGCTACCGGCCTCGACCGCTCGCACATGCCGCGCCTTGTCGAGGGCAGCGAAGTGGCGGCCCGCATCAAGCCGGAGCTTGCTGCCCGCTGGGGCATGGCGACGCCGCCGGTGCTGGCGGGCGGGGCGGGCGACAACGCCGCCGGCGCCGTCGGCCTCGGCGCCATCCATGCCGGCGACGCCTTCGTCTCGCTCGGCACTTCCGGCGTGCTGTGGGCGACCACCGACCGCTTCGCGCCGAACCCGCAGTCGAGCGTGCACGCCTTCTGCCACGCCATTCCCGCCACCTGGCACCAGATGGGGGTGATCCTCTCGGCCGCCTCGGCGCTCGGCTGGTGGGCGCAGAGCGAGGGCATCTCGCCCGGCGACCTCCTGAAGCCGCTCGGCGACGCGCCGGTCGCGCCGTCGCGGGCGGTGTTCCTGCCTTACCTTTCCGGCGAGCGCACGCCGCACAACGACACCACCATTCGCGGCGCCTTCATCGGGCTCGACCACGAGACCACGCGCGAAGGGCTCACCCAAGCCGTGCTCGAAGGCGTCGCCTTCGCCTTCAAGGACTGCCTCGACGCGCTGAACGCCGCCGGCACCACGCTGGCCAGCGCCGACATCATCGGCGGCGGCTCGCGCTCGCGCTACTGGACCGCGGTCATCGCCAACGTGCTCGGCCTGCCGATCAACCGCATCGAGGATGGCGAGCGGGGCGGGGCGTTCGGCGCCGCCCGGCTGGCGCGCATGGCGGCGACCGGCGAGAGCCCGACCGCCATCTGCCTGCCGCCGCGCCGCATCGAGACCATCGCGCCGACCCCGGCGCTTCAACAAGCCTATGCGGAAAAGCATGCCCGCTACCGCGCGCTGTACCCCGCATTGAAGGGAGTGATGTCATGAATGCCCCCGCTCGTTTCTTCGAGCCGACCGCGCCGCTGGCCTATGAGGGGCCGGAGAGCCGGAACCCCTTCGCCTTCCGCTGGTACGACAAGGACCGGGTGGTGCTGGGCAAGCGGATGGAAGACCATCTGCGCTTCGCGGTGGCGTACTGGCACAGCTTCACCTGGCCGGGCGGCGATCCCTTCGGCGGCGAGACCTTCCTGCGCCCGTGGATGCACGGCGCCGACGAGATGGACCTCGCCCGCGCCAAGGCGGACGTCGCCTTCGAGCTGTTCCGCATTCTCGACGTGCCGTATTTCGCCTTCCACGACCGCGACATCGCTCCCGAGGGCAAGAGCCTGAAGGAATCGAACGCCAATGTCCGCGCCATCGCCGACATCTTCGCCAAGAAGATGGAGACGTCGAAGGTGAAGCTCTTGTGGGGCACGGCGAACCTGTTCTCCAACCGCCGCTTCATGGCGGGCGCCGCCACCAACCCGGATCCGGACGTGTTCGCCTATGCCGCCGCGCAGGTGAAGAACGTGCTGGAGGTCACCCATGAGCTCGGCGGCGAGAACTATGTGCTGTGGGGCGGCCGCGAGGGCTACGAGACCCTGCTCAACACGGATCTCAAGAGCGAGCTCGACCAGATGGGCCGCTTCCTCAACCTGGTGGTCGAGCACAAGCACAAGATCGGCTTCAAGGGCACCATCCTGATCGAGCCGAAGCCGCAGGAGCCGACCAAGCACCAGTACGACTTCGACGTCGGCACGGTGTACGGCCTGCTCTGCCGCGCCGGCCTCGAGAAGGAGGTGAAGCTCAACCTCGAGGCCAACCACGCCACGCTGGCCGGCCACAGCTTCGAGCACGAGATCGCCATGGCGGCGGCGCTCGGCGTGTTCGGCTCGATCGACATGAACAAGGGCGACGCGCAGTCCGGCTGGGACACCGACCAGTTCCCGACCAATGTCGAGGACACCGCGCTCGCCATGTACGAGATCCTGAAGGCGGGCGGCTACACCACCGGCGGTACCAATTTCGACGCCAAGATCCGCCGCCAGTCGATCGACCCGGAGGACCTCGTCCTCGCCCATGCGTCGGCGATGGACGTGTGCGCCCGCGCTTTGCTGATCGCCGCCGACATGGTGGAGGACGGCGCGCTTCAGCGGGCGGTATCCGAGCGCTATGCCGGCTGGCAGTCGCCGGCGGCGAAGGCGATGCTCGCCCCCGGTTCCTCGCTCGACGCCATCGCGGCGCGGGTGGAGGCCGACGCGCTCGACCCGCAGCCGCGTTCCGGCCGGCAGGAGCGGCTGGAGGCGCTGGCGGTCAGCTATCTGCGCTGAGACGGTTCCTTCCGTGCCCGGCCGCGCCCGGGCACGTAAAGGGAGCGCGTCCTCTCTCCCGCGAGGACGCGCTCCCTTTTTTCTTTGCCGCCGCCCGGCCGCCGCCCGCGACATCGCGGCGCGGGCGAGCCCAACAGGGTGGTAGGAACGCCGGAAGATCTCGGCGCGCTGGCGGCCGTCTGCCGGGCCGCAGCGGCCGCCCAGTTGGCGGCGGACGAACATGAGACAAACCCATTGAAAAATGAGGAAATCTCAGGGTCTCAGCTGCTACGTTTTTGATCTTCCAAGCCTTGAAATTAACCACTCGTCATTGACTTGTGGTGAATAAATCCCTTCGATCGGTATCCGGGAGCGACCGTGACTCGTGCCGATGTCCCGCCCTTCAGAGGCGTGGCGATCTGAGGAGGGATAAGTATGCGTTGGAGCATTCTGGGCGCGCTGGCCATGACAGCCGCCCTTGCCGGTGGAGCCGCCAGCGAGGCGCAGGCACAGGCGCGGCCGCCCGCGGGCCTTAACAGCATACTGCTCGACGTGCAGGAGGAGCCCGGCCGGGTGCCCTCGCCGGACGAGGAGCAGCTCGATCCGACCTTCCGCCGGCAGCCGGTGTATTTCCGCACCAACGAGCCCGCCGGCACCATCATCATCCATACCGATGAGCGCTTCCTCTATCTGGTGCTCGGCGACAACCGGGCGATGCGCTACGGCATCGGCGTCGGCCGCGACGGCTTCCAGTGGTCGGGTCTGCAGAAGATCTCCCGCAAGGCCGAGTGGCCGGACTGGACGCCGCCGCCGGAAATGATCCAGCGCCAGCCCTATCTGCCGCGCTTCATGGCCGGCGGCCCCGGCAACCCGATGGGCGCGGCGGCGCTGTATCTCGGCCAGACCGTCTATCGCATCCACGGCACCAACCAGCCGCAGACCATCGGCTACGCCGTCTCCTCCGGCTGCTTCCGGCTGGTGAACAGCGACGTGCACGACCTGTTCACCCGCGTGCCGGTCGGCACCAAGGTCATCATCCGGCAGACGCCGGCTCTCTGAACAAGGCGACATGCGGCAGCGGCCGCAGGGGGAACGCATGAAACATCTGGGAATGGCGCTGGCGGCTGCCGGCGTCCTGTTCGCGACCGGGTTCGCGCAGGCCGACACGCTCGCCGACGTCAAGGCGCGCGGCACGCTGAAATGTGGCGTCAATCAGGGGCTCGCCGGCTTCTCGGCGAAGGGCGCGGACGGCACGTGGAGCGGCTTCGACGTCGACCTGTGCAAGGGCATCGCCGCCGCCATCTTCAACGATCCCGCCAAGGTCGAGTATGTCCCGCTCTCGGCGGAGGCGCGCTTTCCCGCTCTCTCCAAGGGCGAGGTCGATGTCCTCGTGCGCAACTCCACCTGGACCCTGTCGCGCGAGGCGGGGCTGAAGCTGCTGTTCGCCGGCGTGTCCTATTATGACGGCCAGGGCTTCATGATCCCGGCGGCGGCGAACAAGACCAGCGCGCTGGAGCTCGACGGCTCCAAGGTCTGCGTCCAGAGCGGCACCACGAGCGCGCTCAACGCGCAGGACTATTTCCAGCAGAACAACATGAAGCTGGAGCTGATCCAGCAGCCGGGCGTCGACGAGCTGGTCAAGGCCTATGACGAGGGCAAGTGCGACGTGCTGACGACCGACGTGTCCCAGCTCTACGCGCTGCGCCTCAAGCTCGCCAAGCCGGCCGACAGCATCGTGCTGCCCGACGTCATCTCCAAGGAGCCGCTCGGCCCGGTGGTGCGCCAGGGCGACGACGTGTGGCTGAACGTGGTGAAGTGGAGCTTCTACGCGCTGGTCAATGCCGAGGAGCTCGGCATCGGCACCACCACCCTCGACAAGGCGCTGGCCTCGCAGAAGCCGGACGTGAAGCGCTTCGTCGGCGCCGACGGCACTTATGGCGAGGATCTCGGCCTCTCCAAGGACTGGGCGGTGCGGATCGTGAAGGCGGTCGGCAATTACGGCGAGGTGTTCGAGCGCAATGTCGGCACCGGTTCCAAGCTCGGCATTCCCCGCGGCATCAACCAGCTGTGGAGCCAGGGCGGCATCCAGTACGCGCCGCCGATCCGCTGACCTCGACGGCAGCGCCAACGAACGGAGCCGGCTCCCCGAGAGGGTGAGCCGGTTTTTTATTGGTCATCGGAAATCGGAACAAAACACGCGTTCACCCGTTTATCCGAATGCTGACGAATTTGTTCAGGCTGCATTCATGCGTGACAAGTAAAGTTCGTAGCAGGAATGGCATAGCAGGAGTAATCCGATGATAAAGAAGATTTCTTTCGCAGTTGCGGCGATCGCCGCCTTTGCCAGCGCCGGCATTGTTCCCGCTGCGGCCGTGCCATGGAACCCGAGTGGCCTACAGGCCCCGGCTCAGCAAATCGAGCAGGTGCAATACCAGCCGCGCCCACGTCCCAATATGGGGGCGCGTCCCGGCGTCGGCCCCCGGCCGAATTACCAGTCGCGCCATTACGCTGGGTCGTCGCGCGGTTACTACAACCGGGGTGGTCGCCACTACTACAATGGCCATCGCGGCTATAATTACTACCGGCCCGGTTATCGTAGCTACAATGGCTGGTGGTACCCTGCCGCCGCCTTCGCCACCGGCGCGCTGATCGGCGGCGCCATTGCCGCACAGCCGAGCTATAGCGGCGGCGGCAACGGACATGTGCAGTGGTGCGCGAGCCAGTACCGCTCCTACCGGGCCTCGGACAACACGTTCCAGCCCTATAACGGGCCGCGCCAGCAGTGCGTCTCGCCCTACTGACACCGTCCTGCATTCGAAAAGCGAAAGCCCGGCCTCGGCCGGGCTTTCGTGCTTTTGGGCTGGCTTGACGGCGGCGCGCCGAGCGGGCCTATCGGAGATGTCCGATTTTCCGGCTGAAATCTCCGATGAAGGTGCGTCCATGACCGAACTGACCCTCGCTGCCGCCCAGACCATCGTCGCCACGGCGCTCGACCATTGCCGCAAGGGCAATTTCAAGCCGATGTCCGTCGTCGTGCTCGATGCGCGCGGGGCGTTGAAGGCGGCGGCGTCGGAGGACGGCACCAGCCTGAAGCGGGCCGGGGTGGCGCATGGCAAGGCCTATGGCGCGCTTTCGCTCGGCCTCGGCTCGCGCACGCTGTTCAAGCGCGCCAAGGAGCAGCCCTACTTCATCGCCTCGGTGACTCATGTGGCTGATGGTGCGCTGGTGCCGGTGCCCGGCGGCGTGCTGATCCGCGATGCGGCCGGCGCGCTGGTCGGCGTCGTCGGCATTTCCGGCGATACCTCGGACAATGACGAGGCGGCGGCGTTGGCCGGCATCGCGGCGGCCGGTCTCGTCGGCGATCCCGGCGAGGATTGATCCTCGCCGTTCAGGCAGGGGGCGCCGTCGCCGGGAGGACTTGCTCGTCGGGATCGGGTCGTCAGGATTTGGCGACGGCGTCGAAGGCCTGCAGCCGGGCGATAAGCGCCGGCATATTGTCGATCTGGATCATGTTGGGGCCGTCCGACGGCGCGTGATCGGGATCCTCATGGGTCTCGATGAACACCCCGGCGACGCCGATGGCGACCGCGGCGCGGGCTAGCGTCTCGACATATTCGCGCTGGCCGCCGGAGGAGCCGCCCTGGCCGCCGGGCTGCTGCACCGAATGGGTGGCGTCGAAGATCACCGGCGCGCCGAGATCAGCCATGATCGGCAGCGAGCGCATGTCGGAGACCAGGGTGTTGTAGCCGAAGCTGGTGCCGCGCTCGCACAGCAGCGTGTTCGGGTTGCCGCTCTCGGCGATCTTGGCCAGCACGTTGCGCATGTCCCAGGGGGCGAGGAACTGGCCCTTCTTTACATTGATCGCCCGTCCGGTCTTCGCCGCGGCGATCAGCAGGTCGGTCTGGCGCGAGAGGAAGGCGGGGATCTGCAGCACGTCCACCACCGGCGCGACCTGGGCGCATTGCTCCTCGGTGTGGACGTCGGTGAGCACCGGGAAACCGAATTGCTGCTTCAGCTCGGCAAAGATCTCCATCGCCTTTTCCAGGCCAATGCCGCGCTTGCCGGACAGCGAGGTGCGGTTCGCCTTGTCGAAGGACGACTTGTAGACGAAGCGGATGCCCGCCCGGTCGCAGATCTCGGTCAGCCGCTCGGCCATCATGAAGGCGTGGTCGCGGCCCTCCATCTGGCAGGGGCCGGCGATCAGCGCCAGCGGCGCCTTGTTGGCGAAGGTGACCTGCCGGTCGCCGGAGCCGACCTGAATGGTGGCGTTGGTGGTCGGTTCGATGCTCACGTCGTGAACTCCTGGCCTTGCGGCGATAGTGGCCGGCGGCGCTTTTCGTCCCGCAGCCGTCAGGCGGATGCGGCCAGCATGTGGCGCGCGCGTTCGAGGTCTTCCGGCGTGTCGACGCCAAGCGGCACCGAGGCGACGATCTCGACATCGATGCGCATGCCGGCCTCCAGCGCCCGCAGCTGTTCCAGCTTCTCGCGCTGCTCCAGCGGGGACGGGGGCAGCGCCACGAAGCGTTCCAGCGCCGCGCGCTTATAGGCGTAGAGCCCGATATGGTGATAGAGCGGCCCGTCGCCATGGGGGGCGGTGGCGCGGGTGAAGTACAGCGCGCGCAGGCGGCTGTCCGACAGGGGCGAGCCGACCACCTTCACCACGTTCGGATTGGTGCGCTCTTCCTCGCGGACGATCTCGACGCACAGCGTGGCGATGTCGACGCGGGCGTCTTCGAGCGGGGCGAGGGCGGCGCGCACCGTGTCCGGCTCGATGGTCGGCAGGTCGCCCTGCACGTTCACCACGTAGCGCGCGCGGGCCTGCGGGTCGACGCGCTCCAGCGCCTCGAAGATGCGGTCGGAGCCGGAGGGATGCTCGACCTTGGTCATCACCGCCTCGAAGCCGGCGGCGGTGACGGCGGCGAAGGTGTCTGCATGGTCGACGGCGACGACGACGCGGCCGATATCGGCCTCCGCCGCCCGGCGGGCGACCTGCACGATCATCGGCGCCCCAGCAATGTCGGCGAGCGGCTTGCCCGGCAGGCGGGTGGAGGCCATCCGCGCCGGAATGAGCACCAGCGTCTCGCTCTTCATGCGACGCCTGCGCGCAGGAGGTCGTGGATGTGGATGATGCCCTGCGGGCGGCGCCGGGAGTCCACCACGAAGGCGACGGTGATTTTCTCCGACTGCATGAGCAGCAGGACCCGTGCCGCCAGCATCGCCTCGTCCACCACGCGGGGACGCTTCGACATCACCGTCTCGACCGATTGCTGCAGCAGGTCGGGCGCCATGTGACGGCGCAGGTCGCCATCGGTGATGACGCCGACAAGGGCGCCGGAAGCGTCGACGATGCCGATCACGCCGAAGCCCTTGCTGGACATCACCAGCAGCGCTTCGCTCATCCGCGTGCCGGTGGGGATGATCGGCATCTCCTCGCCGATGTGAGCGATTTCGCCGACCGGGCGCAGCTGCGAGCCGAGCTTGCCGCCGGGATGGAAGACGCCGAAATCCTGCGGGGTGAAGCCACGATGTTCCAGCAGCGCGATGGCGAGTGCATCGCCGACGAGCAGCTGGAGCAGCGTCGAGGTGGTCGGCGCGAGGCCGTGCGGGCAGGCTTCCGCGACCTGCGGCAGGCATAACATCACATTGGCGTTGCGGCCGAGCGCGCTGTCCTCGCGTGAGGTGAGGGCGATGAGCGGAATGTCGAAGCGCTTGGCATAGGCCAGCACATTGGCGAGCTCGGCGGTCTCGCCGGACCAGGACAGCAGCAGCAGCGTATCGTCGGCGGCGATCATGCCGAGATCGCCATGGCTCGCCTCGGTCGGGTGCACGAAGAAGGCCGGCGTGCCGGTGGAGGCCATGGTGGCGGCGATCTTGCGGCCGATATGCCCGCTCTTGCCGACGCCGGAGATGATCAGCCGGCCCTTGCGGCCCGCCACCAGTTCCACCGCGGCGTCGAAGGCGGCGCGCAGGGACTCGTCGCCGCGCGCGAGGTCGGTGAGGGCCTCGACCGCCTCGGAAGCCTTTTGCAGGGTGCGCCGCAACGAGGCGACGCCGGGGCTGTCGGTCCGTTCGGCCGGAAGGGTCCTGTTCAGCATCGACTCACCATGAGGCGTTTCACGGTCATCCCGTCTTCCTATCCGATTTGCGCGGCCGGCGCACGGCGGGCCGGCGGGAGGACGGTGTCCGCGCCGCGGCCGCTCAATAGCCGTGTTTGCCGCTCTTGTCTCGTTTGCGTGTCTTGCCCAGCCATGCGGGCGGGAATGCGGCACGGCGCTTGCGGGGGACGAAGGCCGTTCCGCCTTAAATCGATCACACGAACGTCACGTGCTAGTAGCTAGGAAAGCGGCCGCGTGGCCGGCTGTGCCGGACCGAAGGGATCGAGCCGACGATGAGTGATGCAGCGAGGACCGTGCCGGACGGCCGTCTCGGAGCTTTTTCCCTTGCCGGCCTCGCCGAGCGCCATGCGCGGCTCGCCCTGGTGCTGCTGTTCTTCGCCTGCGTGCTGCCGGGCTTCTTCACCTTGCCGGTGATCGACCGCGACGAGGCGCGTTTCGCGCAGGCGTCGCGGCAGATGGTGGCGAGCGGCGACTATGTCGCACCTCGGCTGGGCGACGAGTACCGTTTCAAGAAGCCGATCGGCATCTACTGGCTGCAGACGGCGGCGGTGAAGCTCACCGGTCTGGCGCCTGAAGCGCCCATCTGGGCCTACCGGCTGCCCTCACTGTTCGCCGCGCTGATCGCGGTGCTGGTGACGCATGCTGTCGGGCTGCGGCTGTTCAATCCGCGCGCGGCCTTCATTGGCGCGGCGCTGCTCGCGGCCTCGCTGATCCTCGGGGCCGAGGCCCGGCTGGCCAAGACCGACGCGACGCTGCTCGCCTTCGCGGTAACCGGGCAGATGGTGCTGGCCCGGCTCTACACTGCCCGTGCGGACGAGCCGGTGCCGCTTGGCTGGGCGCTGCTGTTCTGGGGCGCGATGGGTGGCGGCATCTTGATCAAGGGGCCGATCGTGCCGATGCTGGCCGGCTTCACCGTGCTCGGCCTGCTCGCCTGGGAACGCCGGGCAGCCTGGCTGAAGCCGCTGCGGCCGCTGATCGGCGTCCCCTTCATGCTGCTGATCGTGCTGCCCTGGCTGATCGCCATCTTCATGAACACCGGCATGGCCTTCTTCCACGAGGCGGTCGGCAACGACCTGCTCGGCAAGGTGGCGGCGGGGCAGGAATCGCATGGTGCGCCGCCCGGCGCGCATCTGCTGGCCTTCTTCGTCATCTTCTGGCCGGGAGCGGCGCTGGCGGCGATCGCGGCGCCGTGGGTGTGGTCGAACCGGTCGATGCCGGCGGTGCGCTTCGCCCTGTGCTGGATCGTGCCGTTCTGGATCGCCTTCGAACTGTTCGCCACCAAGCTGCCGCACTACACGCTGCCGGCCTATCCGGCCATCGCGCTGCTCGCCGGCGCGGCGCTGGCCTCCGGCCGGCTGACCCCGCCGGCCGGGTGGGCGCGCGTGCTGGCGCTGGCCGCCGCGACCGGGGGCGTGTTCGCCGGCATAGGCCTCGTCGTCGGGCTGCACCTGTTGGCGGGGCAACTGCCGGTCGAGGCGGTGGTTCTCGCCGCGCTCGCGACCGTCCTCGGCGGATGGGCGGCCTTCAGGGCGCTGCGCTCGACGCTCGAGGCTACCTATGTCCCGCTGATCGCCCAGGCGGTGGTGCTCTACGGCCTCGGCTTCGGGGTGGCGGCGCCGCGCGTCGAGGCGCTGTGGGTTTCGCCGCAGATCGCCCGCTCCATCGCCGCCCATGTCTCCTGCGCCAATCCGCAGATCCTGGTGTCCGGCTTCGACGAGGCCAGCACGCTGTTCGTGCTGGGCACCGAAACCCGCCACGGCACCGGTACCGAGGCGGCCGATTTTCTCAATGGACCGGGCTGCCGGGTGGCAGCGGTGACGGATCGCCAGCGCGCCGCCTTCGAGGCGCGCCAGGCGGAACTTGGGCTGAAGCCGACCCTGATCGATACCGTGTCCGGCTTCAATCTCGGCAATGGACGCGCGATGACGCTGCAAATCCTCACCACCCCCGCGGCGGCTGAGGCAAAGGGATCATGAGCATGATGTCGCTGACTATCACGCCGTGGCTGATCATTGGCTTCGTCGGGCAGGTGCTGTTCACCGGCCGTTTCGTGGTGCAGTGGATCGCCAGCGAACGGGCGCGGCGCAGCGTGGTGCCGCTGACCTTCTGGGTGTTCTCCATCGCCGGCGGTGTCACGCTATTGGCCTATGCGATCTATCGCGAGGACCCGGTCTTCATCTTCGGACAGGCGGCGGGGCTGCTCATCTATGCCCGCAACCTCTATTTCGTGATCCGCGAGCGGCTGGGGCGGACCCCGGTGGTGGTGCCTGCCGAGGGCGGACGCGGTTCCGACACGGCCGCTTGAGCCTGTGTCATAATGCCAACTATCCCCAGCTTTCGCCAACACGTCACCGAGGCTTCATAGAGGCTACACCGACCCCCTGTTGAGTCCCCCGCATCGCAGCGAGGGGGACGGGACGGTGAGGCGATTCAAGGCATTCTGCGCGGAGAACCGGGTGATCGCCTGCCTTCTCGGCACCTTGCTGCTGTCGTCGGCGTTCATCCTGTTTCCCGGCATCGACCTGGCGATCAGCCGGCAATTCTATGTGCCCGGCATCGGCTTCCCGCTGGCGCATAGCGGCCTGCTGCAGGACTTCCGCATGGCCGGCAGCAACATTCCCGTCACGGTGGCGGTGGTGGTGTTCGCCGCGCTGGTGCTCAAGCTGCTGCACCCGCTGCGCCCCTGCCTCCTGCCGCCCCGCTTCGCGCTGTATTTCGCCAGTCTCTACCTGCTCGGACCGGTGCTGCTGGTGAACGGGGTGCTCAAGACCTTCTGGGGGCGCCCGCGTCCGGTGAAGGTGGAGGAGTTCGGCGGCTCGGTTCCCTTCCTCGACGCCTGGTCGCTGGGCGAGAGCTTCACCCACCGCTCCTTCGCCTCCGGCGAGGCGGCGACCATCGCCTGCTTGCTGCCGCTGGCGCTGTTCGTGCCGCGCCCCTGGCGCGGGCGGGTGGCGGCCATGCTTGCTATGCTCGTTGCGCTGGTGTCGTTGAACCGCGTGGCCTTCGGAGGGCATTTCCTCTCCGACATCACCGTCGCCATCGCGCTGGTGCTGACGATCGCGGTCGCGCTGCGGCAGGTCTTCTATGTCAGCCACGCCGCATTGTTCGAGGATGAACGCCTCGACGGGGAACTGACCCGGCTCGGCCTCGCCGCGCAGACGAAGGTGCGGGGCGATCTCGAGGCGATGTCCGGCTTCATCCGTGGAAGGCTGGCACGTTCCGGCGGCGAAGGCCGTCGGCCGGTGGCTCAGAGCCTGGCGGTGTCGGCGTCGATCCTGCCGGCCGAGTGAGCCGGCGCCACCGGCCGTAGCGGGATGGCAGCGCCACTGTCCTCGGCGATCGGTGGCACGATGGTGCGACGTCTCAGCCAGACCACGCCGAACAAATCGTAGATGCCGACAAGGGCGCGCCCGAAATTGGTGTATTTCGAGCTGCCGGCAAGGCGCGGCCGGTCGCCGACCGGCTCATAGGCGACCGCATGCCCGTAGCTGATGAACAGCGCGGGCAAGTAGCGATGCATGCTGGAGAAATAGGGCAGGCGGAGGAAGGCCTCGCGCCAATAGACCTTGATGCCGCAGCCAGTATCGGGGCACTCGTCCTTGAGCAGCCGGGCCCGCAACCCGTTGGCGAAACGCGACGCCCAGCGGCGCGAGCCGGTGGCGAGCCGCCGCGCACGCAGGCCGCCGACCAGCGCGGGCCCTTCGCCTCCCGGCGGAGCGATGCGGGCGAGCAGGGCGGGTATGTCGGCGGGATCGTTCTGGCCATCGCCGTCCATGGTGGCGATGACGGGAAATCCAGCGGCGAAGATGCCGGTGCGCAGGCCGGCGCTCTGGCCGGCCCTATGGGCATGCCGGAGGTAGCGCAGGCGCGGATACTGCGCCATGAGCCCACGGATCTCGGCGCGCGTGCCGTCGTCGCTGCAATCGTCGACGACGACCACTTCGCCGAGAATGTCCTCGGGCAGGACGCTAAAGGTTTCCGTAACGAGACGACCGATATTGCCGGCTTCGTTATAGGCAGGAATTACAACTGAAACGCGCATCGTATCGCAATCTCGATCAATCCGCAGATACTGCCAAACTTCGATGAAATCGGCGTGAATAGACAATACGCCTGCAGTTAATGGCAAAAATCAGCTGGCCGTCAATTTCCGTAACGTCGTGCGGGCTCGACGGAGACGCATATGGCGACCGCCGAACTCGTGCCGACGCCCTCCTTCCATCGCGGCCGGCCGTTCCATGTTCGGCCCGCCGGAACTTCATCGCGTCCGGAGCCGTTGCATCCTACCGGCCACGGTTCGCGCGGTGCGCGAGGGGGTGCCGACGTCTCGGTTCAGGGGGAGCGAATGCCCAGAAAGACTGCAAGAAAGTCGAACGCGACGCCGCCCGACGTCACCGTCCATGGTGCTGCTACCCTCGCCGCGGTGACCGTGGACGGGTTCAACGCGCAGCTGCGCGAGGGCGACGGCTTCGTGGGCGACCGCGCCCGCCGTGCCGCGTTCTTCGAGATTTTCGAGCGCTGGCGTAAGCTGGCGGAGCGCAAGTTGCCGCTGCTCGACGACGTGGCACCCGACGAATTGTCTAAATCGCGGGTCGACGAGGCGCTGGCGGAAGGCAGGCCGCAGGAGCAGGCGCTGGTTCATAGCGCCATCGAGGACTATGCCCGCGAATTGCTCGCCGTGATCCGGCGCCTGCTACGAAGCGAGACATGGCACGACACCCAGCGCATCGCGATTGGTGGCGGGCTGAAGACCAGCCGCTTCGCCGAGATCGCGATTGCCCGGACAGAGCTGCTGGCTCGGGCGGACAAGATCGACATCGAGCTGCGCCCCATCCACAACGACCCGGACGAGGCGGGGCTGATCGGCAGCGCCCATCTGGCGCCGAGCTGGATGTTCGCCAGCTACGACAACATCCTCGCCATAGACATCGGCGGCACCAACATCCGCTGCGGCATCGTGAGGCTCAATCTCGACAAGGCCGACGACCTGTCCAAGGCGCGGGTCCGCGACCTCGAGCTGTGGCAGCATGCGGAGGAGAAGCTCGGGCGCGACGCCGCCGTCGCCCGGCTGGTCGGGATGCTGGAAGGGCTCATCCGCAAGGCCGATAAGGAGGGATTGCGGCTCGCGCCCTTCATCGGCGTCGGCTGCCCCGGCTCGATCGCCGCCGACGGCTCGATCGAGACCGGCGCCCAGAACCTGCCGGGCAATTGGGAAAGCGCGGGGTTCAACCTGCCGACAAGGCTATGGGAGGCGATTCCTTCCATCGGCGGGCACGAGACGACGGTGACGATGCACAATGACGCCGTCGTGCAGGGCTTGAGCGAAATCCCCTTCATGCAGGACGTCGCGCGCTGGGGCGTGCTGACCATCGGCACCGGCCTCGGCAATGCGCGCTTCACCAATCGCGCGCGGCCCAATGAGGAGCAGAAGGCGGCGCGGAAGCGGGACGACAGCAAGGAGGCCGGCAAGGACGGCCGGAAGGGCTGACGAACGGAAGCGCTAGGCGCTTTTCGCCGCCATCAGCACCCGCATGGTGCGGGTGGCGACCGTCGCGGCCTCGCCGCGGGCGAAGCCGCGGGCCTCCAGCGTGCAGCGCCAGGGGAATTCGGCGCCGGGCAGGCGCTCGATCCGGTAGAGGTGGTAGCCGCCCGGCCAATGGCTGTCCTCCGGCCCGGCGGCGAAGGACGGCGCCTCGACGACCGGCACCAGCCCGCCGGAGGGGCCGGCCAGCATTTCCACCATCGGCCGGTGGTCGTGGCCGCAGATCACCAGCTCGGCGCCATGGGCGGCGAGGCAGGCCCGCACCGCCTCGGCATCGAGGAGCCGCTTATGCGCCGAACGGTGGCCGCAGGGCGGGTGATGGATCAGCACCACTCGGAACAGTTTCTGCTCGCCGAGTTCCTTCAGCACCCCGGCCAGCCGCTCGATCTGCCCGCGTCCGACCTTGCCGGTCGCCATGAAGGGTTGGGTAGGCACCGCTGTCGAGACGCCGATCAGCGCGACGTCGCCACGCCGGCGCACGAAGGGGAAGGGGAATTCGGCGACCACGCCCTCCGCGTCGCCTCCTTCGGCGCCGTCGCCGCGCATGTAGTTGCCCCAGTTGAGCAGCGCGTGATGGGCGGTGGAGCGCACATAGGCGTCGTGATTGCCCGGCACGACCGTCACATAGTGGCCGGGGCCGAGTTCCTGCAGGAAGTCGAGGCCGGTGCGGTATTCCGCCGGCAGGCCGACATTCACCAGATCGCCGGTCACCGCGATATGGTCCGGCGCCGTCGCCTTGATGTCGGCGAGGAGGAGATCGATGGTGTCTTCCGAGAAGCGCCGCCGCCGTCCGCGGCGCCAGTTGATGACGCCGAGCGCCCGCTTGCCGGCGAGCTCGAGGAGCCGCGCCCGCGGCAGCGGACCGAGATGGGGGTCGGTGAGATGAGCGAGCACGAACACGGGGCCCTCCATAGCAGCGCCGACATGCGGATGGGAAGCCGGGCCGAGGGGCCGGACATCGCGTCCACGCCAAGTCGAACCGGGCTGCCGTCGTTCCGCCTGTCGCGCCTGCTGCATCTGTGGGGCCGGCTGACGCGCGGCGTGACGCTGGGCGTGCGCGCCGCCGTCATCGATCCACAGGGGCATATCCTGCTGGTGCGTCACACTTATGTCGCCGGCTGGCATCTGCCCGGCGGCGGCGTCGATCCCGGCGAGACGGCGGAGGAGGCGGCGCGCCGCGAATTGATGGAGGAAGCGGCGATCCGTCTCACCGAGCCGCCGCTGCTGCATGGGCTGTTCCTCAACGCCCATCTCGGCTCGCGCGATCATGTCGCGGTGTTCGTCTCGCGCGGCTTCGACATCGGCCCGCCGGTGCATCCCAATCGCGAAATCGCCGAGACCGGCTTCTTCCCACCGCAGGATATGCCCGCGGCGACCACGCCGGCGACGCGGCGGCGCATCGCCGAGATCGTCGAGAAACGCCCGCCGGCCGCACTTTGGTAGGCCGGAAGGCGTTTCGGCTGTGCGAAGCATGCACAGCGGCGCTTGACACCCTTCGGCGAGCTTCCTTATATCCGCGCACCTCGCGAGGCGGCCCGACACGGTCGCTTCCGATGGCGGAGTAGCTCAGCTGGTTAGAGCACGGGAATCATAATCCTGGGGTCGGGGGTTCGAGTCCCTCCTCCGCTACCATCGCCTCCCAAGGGAGGCGGCCGATGTGTCCCCACCCATCACGTGACCGACCGCGCTGACGACGGCGCCGATCTCGTTTTCATGCATTCCGCGTATGTGCTCCGGCATGGATCCGTCGGCTCGCTTGCGCGTGCGGATCACAGTGTTGGGAACTGGCGCGTCCATTATTGACTGATCGTTCCATAATGGCTATCGCTGGGCCATGGCGAGACCCAAGGAATTCGACAAGGAGCTGGCGCTGGATGCCGCGATCGGCGTGTTCCGCGAGCACGGCTTCGAGGGCACGTCGGCGGGCATGCTGACCGAGGCGATGAAGATCGGCCGGCAGAGCCTTTACGACACCTTCGGCGACAAGTGGCGGCTCTATTGCGCGGCGGTCGCGCGCTATGTCGAGGTGGAGACGCGGGCGCATCTTTCCGCCTTGCGCGGCGCGTCTCGCGCCATCGACGGTCTTGGCGACATGATGCAGCGGGTGGTCGTCGAGGCCCGGCGTCCCTGTCTCGGCATCGGCTCGATCTGCGAGTTCGGCCGGCGCAGCGGCGAATTATCCGCCATTCACGATGCCGCCCACGCTTCGCTTCAGGCCGCCATCGTCCGGCGGGTGGGCGAGGCGCAGGCGGCCGGCGATGTGCGGCCGGATCTCGACCCGCAGGAGGCCGCCGGCTTCCTGCTCGGCAATGTCGCCGCCATCCGCCTCGCGGCGCGCGGCGGCGCCGACGACGCCCATCTGGCGGCGCTCGGCCGGCTCGCTCTGCGCGCGCTGCGGTGAGGCGGCGCTTTTTTTGCCGAATTATGGAATGATCAGTCAATAAAGGAGAGTGGCATGAAGACGGTGGTGATGACCCGCGCGGGCGGGCCGGAGGTGCTGGAAGTGGTGGAGCGGCCCGAGCCCGTGCCGGCCGCCGGGCAGGTGCTGGTGGAGCTGGCGGCTGCCGGTGTGAATTTCATGGATACCGGCGTGCGCCGGGGGCTCGCCTGGGCGCCCGAGCCCAATCCCAAGGTGCTCGGTGTCGAGGGGGCGGGCCGGGTGTTGGCCGTCGGCGAGGGTGTCAGCCGCTTCCGGCCGGGCGACCGGGTCGCCTGGGTCTATGCGCCGGGGAGCTATGCCGAGCGCCTCGCGGTGCCGGCCGATGCCCTCGTCGCCGTGCCGGACGCCATCGACGACCGCACCGCCGCTGCCGTGATGATGCAGGGGCTGACCGCCAGCCATTTCGCGACCGATTTCTATCCGGTGCAGCCGGGCGACATCGCGCTGGTGCATGCGGCGGCCGGCGGGCTCGGGCTGCTGCTCACCCAGATCGTCAGGCTGCGCGGCGGGCATGTCATCGGCCGGGTCTCCTCGCCGGACAAGGTCGCGGCCGTCCGCAATGCCGGCGCCGACCATGTGATCGTCGCGACCGGGGGCGACTTCGCCGCCGAGGTGGTGCGGCTGTCCGGCGGGGAGGGGGTGCATGTCGTCTATGACGGCTCAGGTCCGGCGACGTTCCAGGGCTCGCTCGATTCGCTGCGGCGCTCCGGCACCTTCTGCTGGTACGGCCCGGTGCTGGGCGGGCCGGGGCCGCTGGACATCATGAGCCTGCCGAAGAGCATCAAGATCGGCTACGCGGCCTTCTTCGACCACATCCACACGCCCGACCTGCTGCGGGCCCGCGCCGGGCAGTTGTTCGAATGGATCGCCTCGGGGGCGCTGAAGGTGACGGTCGGCGCCACCTATCCGCTCGCCGCCGCCGCCGGCGCGCATCGCGACATGGAGAGCCGCGCCACCACCGGCAAGCTGCTGCTGCTGCCGTAAGGCGGGCGTCCGACGGTCAACCGGGCAGGGGGGCTCGGGCGGCTGTCGACGGTGGCGCGCCCGGCGAGGATCAGCCGAGCCTGACCTCGGCCCGCAGGCCGCCCTGCGGCCGGTTGGAAAGCGTCAGCTTGCCGCCGATCGCCCCCGCCAGCTGCTGGGCGATGGCGAGGCCGAGGCCGGTGCCGCCGGTATCGCGACTGCGGGACTGCTCCAGCCGGTAGAAGGGTTGCAGCACCGCGTCGAGCTGATCGGGCGGGATGCCCGGCCCATCGTCCAGCACGGCGATGGCGACGACGCCCTCCGCCGTGCGGTCGATCTCGATCTCGGCCGCGCCGGCGAATTTCAGCGCGTTGTCGACGAGGTTGGTGAGGATGCGCCGCAGCGCGTGCGGCCGCGTGGTCACTACTGCATCAAGGTTGCCGGCGTAGGAAACCGGCTTGCCGGTGTCCTGATAGTCGAAGGCGAGGCTGGCGACGAAGGAGCCGATATCGATGCGGGCGGGCTTCTCGACATCGCCATGGGCGCTGCGGGCATAGGCCACCCCCTCGCGTACCAGCCGCTCGATCTCGGAGAGGTCGGCGGTCAGCTTGTCCTTCTCCGGCCCGTCCTCGGCCATTTCCGCCCGCAGCTTCATGCGGGTGATGGGGGTCTGGAGATCGTGCGAGATGGCGGCGAGGATCTGCACGCGTTCCTGCAGATAATGGGCGATCCGGTCGCGCATGGCGTTGAAGGCGCTGGCGGCATAGGCCACCTCCGCCGGTCCGCTCTCATCCAGCCGGCCGGCGGTCTTGCCGGGCTCCAGCGCCTCGGCGGCGCCGGCGAAGCGCAGCAGCGGCCGGATGGCGAGGCGCACCGCGAGCCAGGTGAACAACAGCACCAACCCCAGCTGGAGGGCCAGCACATAGGGGAGCCAGCTCGCCAGCGGCATCAGCTGCGGCAGGATGTCGATGGTCACCTGCGAGCCGTCGCTCAGCGTGACATGCGCCTGGAGATGCTCGCGCTGCCCGGGAATGGTCTCGACCCGGACGGGAAAGCGGCTGCCTGCCGCGGCGTTGATGGTCTCGGCGATCTCGGTGGCGCGGGCGCTGAGCTCCGGCATGCCGGGCTGGCCGGATCCCAGCTCGTAGCGGTAGTTGCGGCGGGCGAGCATCGGCAGCCACTGCGGCCGCTCCGCCGCCGGCAGCCGGTCGAGCAGGGCGATGGAGGTGGCGACGTCGTATTCCAGCGTCGTCAGCATCGTCGCCTTGGCGCTCATACTACGCTCGGCGAACAGCACGGCGAAGGACAGCGCATGCGCGGCGGCGAGGCCGGCGAACAGGATGAGGAACAGCCGCCAGCGCAGGGTGCGTGGCAGGTGGAAGACGGCGCGCAGTCTGGTGAGGCCGCTCATCGCCGGACCGTTCATTGCCTTGCCGTCGTGATCTCGACCGGCATGGCGAGCACATAGCCTTCGCTGCGCACGGTCTTGATGTAGGCGGGCTCGCGGGCGTCGTCGCGCAGGCGCTGGCGCAGGCGGCTGACCAAGAGGTCGATGGAGCGTTCGAACAGCTCGGCCTCGCGGCCTTGAGTGAGGTTGAGCAACTGGTCGCGCGACAGCACGCGCTGCGGATGGTCGAGAAACACCCGCAGCAGCCGGTATTCGGCGCCGCTCAACGCCACCACCGTGCCCTCCCTGTCGAGGAGATGACGGGCGACGGTGTCGAGCTGCCACTCGCCGAAGGTCAGCAACTGGCCGAGCTCGGTGACCTGCAAATTCGGCGGCAGCATGCGGGTGCGGCGGAGCACCGCCTTGATGCGGGCGAGCAGTTCGCGCGCCGCGAAGGGCTTGGCGAGGTAGTCGTCGGCGCCCATTTCAAGGCCGACGATGCGGTCGGTCTCATCGGTGCGGGCGGTGAGCATCAGGATCGGCGTGGCCTTGTGCCGGCCGGCGCGCAGCTCGCGGCACAGCACCAGCCCGTCATCGCCGGGCATCATGACGTCGAGCACGACGAGGTCGACGCGGTCGGCGTCGAGGAAATGGCGCATCTGCCGGCCATCCGCCGCGACGGTCACGCGCAGGCCGTTCTTCTTCAGATAGCTGGACACCAGGTCGCGGATCTCGCGGTCGTCGTCGACGATCAAGATGTGGTCGATATGATCCATCCGCCCCAGGCTCCGATGATGACGCCCCTGCCTAGCATTTTCCGCCGGGCGGCGATTCCCTGGAATTGTACCCGCGTGTAGCGGGCCGTGCCGGCTGCGGGAGCCGGCGCCGCCATCCGTCGCCCTTTGGGCCGGGGCAGGGGGCGGCGTTGCTACACGCCGTTACAAATCCCGCCGCACTGAAAACATCGGCGACATCTGCGCCGGCGACATGAGCCGCCATTCCACGCGCTGGCGCCGTCCCGGTGCCGGCTCGTCCGAAAGGATCGGCCATGACCCTTCTCGTCGTTTCCTATCTGGCGGGCGTGCTGACCATCGTCAGCCCCTGCATCCTGCCCATCCTGCCTTTCGTGTTCGCACGGGCGGGGACCTCCTTCCTGCGCGGCGTGCTGCCGATGCTCGCCGGCATGGCGGTGACCTTCGCGGCGGTGGCGACGCTTGCCGCCGTGGGCGGCAACTGGGCCGTCCACGCCAATGATGTCGGCCGCGCCGCCGCGCTGGTGCTGCTCGCGCTGTTCGGTCTCACGCTGCTGTCGCCGTCGCTGGCGGCGCGCGTGTCGGCGCCGGCCGTCGCGCTCGGCGACCGGCTGTCGCGCGGCGTCGAGGATGGCGGTGCCGGCATCGGCGGCTCGCTGCTGCTGGGCATGGCGACCGGGCTGTTGTGGGCGCCCTGCGCCGGGCCGATCCTCGGGGTGATCCTCACCGGTGCGGCGCTCAAGGGCGCGAGCGTCGAGACGACGCTGCTGCTCGCCGCCTATGCCGCCGGCGCCGCCACCTCGCTCGGCCTCGCCATGCTGGCGGGCGGCCGCGTGCTGGGGCTGATGAAGCGTGCGCTCGGCGTGGGCGAGCGCGTCCGGCAGGGGCTCGGCATCGCCGTCCTCGCCGGCGTCGCGGTGATCGCGCTCGGGCTCGACACCACCCTGCTGGCGCGGCTGTCCTATGCGAGCACGGCCGGCATCGAGCAGTCGCTGCTCGATCGCTTCGGTCGCACGCCTTCCGGCGAGCCGTCCCGGCTTGCCAGCGCCGGCGCCACCATCGTCGCGGATGGACGCACGGAGCCCTATCGTAGCAGCCTGCCGGTCGAAGGCACCCTGCCGTCGCTGGGTGGGGCGGTGAGCTGGCTCAACAGCGCGCCGCTCAGCGCCGAGGCGTTGCGCGGCAAGGTCGTGCTGGTCGATTTCTGGACCTATTCCTGCATCAACTGCATCCGCACGCTGCCCTACATCCGCGCCTGGGCCGACAAGTACAAGGACCAGGGGCTGGTGGTGATCGGCGTGCACTCGCCGGAATTCGCCTTCGAGAAGAAGCTCGACAATGTGAAGGAGGCGGTGCGCGATTTCGGCATCACCTATCCGGTGGCGGTCGACAGCGATTTCAACATCTGGCGCGCCTTCGGCAACAATTACTGGCCGGCGCTGTACGTCGTCGATGCCGAGGGGCGGATCCGCTACCACCAGTTCGGCGAGGGCGGCTATGCGCGTTCCGAGCGGGTGATCCAGGACTTGCTGGCCGAAGCGGCGGGCAAGCCGCGCGCCGAAGGCGCTCTGGTCGCCCCGCGGGCGGCCGGCATTCAGGCGGCGCCCGATCTCGCCGGCATGGGCTCGCGCGAGACTTATGTCGGCTATGAACAGGCCACCGGCTTCGCGTCGCCGGAAGGCGTCGGTGCCGACCGGCCGCGCGACTACACGCCTGGCGCGCCGCGTCTCAACCAATGGAGCCTTGCCGGCAACTGGACCGTCGGCGCCGAGCGCGCGGTGCTCGACACGCCCGATGGCGGGATCGTCTACCGATTCAGCGCGCGGGACCTGAACCTCGTGCTCGGTCCCGGCGAGGCGTCGCGGCCGGTGCGCTTCCGGGTGAGCGTCGACGGCGCGGCGCCCGGCGCGGATCACGGCGCGGATGTCGGGCCCGACGGCGAGGGCACGGTGTCGGAGACGCGGCTCTACCAGCTGGTGCGCCAGAGCGGGCCGGTGCGGGAGCGGCGCTTCGAGATCCGCTTCCTCGATCCCGGCGCCGAGGCCTACGCCTTCACCTTCGGCTAGGCCGCATGATCCGCGCAGACGAGGTCGCCGGGATGCCCCGGCGGCCTTTCCGTTACAATCGCAAACAATTCCGCCGCCTGCCGCACACATCGCCGATACGCCGGTCCGCCAGCCTTCCCGCATGCCAGAGGAGGCTGACCATGCCTGACATCACCGACGAACTGACCCCCAAACTGCTCGAGTGCTTCTTCATCAACGGCGCCTGGGTCGCCGGCCATAGCGGGCGCCGCGCCGCCGTTATCCATCCTGCCACCGAGGCGACGGTCTTCGAGGTCGCGCTGGCGGATACGTCCGACATGGATCGTGCCATCGCCGCCGCCCGCCACGCCTTCGACCACGGCCCCTGGCCGACCATGAGCGCTGGCGAGCGGGCACAGCTGCTGGCGCGGCTCGCCGACCGGCTGGCGCTGCGTTCCGACCTGCTGGCGCGCCTCGCCACCGCGCAGGTCGGCATGCCCATCAGCTTCGCCGAGATCCTCGTGCAGGCCGGCCTTGCCCGCTATCGCTACTATGCCGAACTCGCGGCCAGCTATGCCTTCGAGGATCGCCGCCCGACGGCGCGCGGCCATGCCCGCGTCCGGCGCGAGCCGGTGGGCGTGGCGGCGCTGATCGCGCCGTGGAACGCGGCCTTTCCGGTCACCGCGCAAAAGGTGGGTGCCGCGCTGGCGGCCGGCTGCACCTGCATCGTCAAATCGCCGGTGGAAAGCCCGGTCGAGGGGCTGATCCTCGCCGAATGCGCGATGGAGGCCGGGTTGCCCCCGGGCGTCCTCAATGTGGTGACCGCCGACCGTCCGGAGAGCGCCTATCTCGTCGCCTCGCCGGAGGTCGACAAGATCAGCTTCACCGGCAGCGTCGCCGCCGGCCGGCAGATCGGCCTCAGCGCCGCCGACCGCATGGCACGGGTGACGCTGGAACTGGGCGGCAAGTCGGCGGCCATCTTCTTGGAGGATGTCGATCTCGCGGCGGCGTTGCCGGCGCTCGCGCCCTTCACCATGCCGTTCGCCGGGCAGATCTGCTTCGCGCAGACCCGCATCCTCGCGCCGCAGTCGCGTCTCGACGAAGTGGTCGCGGCCTATGCCGGCATCGTCGGCACGCTCCGGCTCGGCGATCCGTGGGACCGACAGACGCAGGTCGGCCCGGTGCTGAACGCCCGCCAGCGCGACCGCGTCCTCGGCTATATCGCCGAAGGCCGGGACGAGGGCGCGCGCATCGTGCTCGGCGGCGGCCAGCCCGCCGGTTTCAACCGGGGCTATTTCATCGAGCCGACCGTCTTCGTCGATGTGACGCCGCAGATGGCGATTGCCCGCGAGGAGATCTTCGGCCCGGTGGTGACCGTGCAGGGCTATGCCGACGAGGAGGAGGCGATTCAGATCGCCAATGACAGCGAGCTCGGCCTCAGCGGCAGCGTCTATGGCCGCGATGTTGAGCATGCCTATGAGATCGCCTGCCGGATCCGCACCGGGCAGGTCGGCATCAACGGCATGGAGCTGGCGCCCTCGGTGCCCTTCGGCGGCTACAAATCGTCCGGCCTCGGCCGCGAGGGGGGCCCGGAGGGGCTGGAAGCCTTCCTCGAGACCAAGGCGGTCTTCATGCCGGTGCCGGCATGAACCGGGTTCCGCAGCCAAGGAAGAAACCGATGCGCAGCTTTGTCATTGCCGCGACCGTGCTGGCGCTGGCCGCCTTTCCCTGTGCGTGGGACACCAATCCGCGCGAGGCGCCGCCGGTGCTGGCCATTCTCGCCGCGCCGGCTGGTCGCTGACGCCGCGGCCGACAAAATAAGGGCCGGGACCCGACGGCGTGTCGGATCCCGGCCCCCTTTACGTCGTGGCGGTCGGCGTCAGATCACATTGAGGGTCACGTCGATATTGCCGCGCGTCGCCTTCGAATAGGGGCAGGTCTGGTGCGCCTCTTCGACCAGGCTGCGGGCGAGGTCGGCATCGAGCCCCGGCAGCTGCACGTTGAGGCGCGCGCGCAGGAAATAGGCGCCGTCCGTGGTGCCGAGATCGACCTCGGCATCGACGGCGAGATCCGCCGGCAGGGCGACCTTGCGCTTGCCAGCGGCGATGCCGATGGCGCCGATGAAGCAGGCCGACCAGCCGGCGGCGAAGAGCTGCTCGGGGTTGGTGCCGCCGCCGGTGCTGCCGGGCGGCGACAGCTTGATGTCGAGCCGGCCGTCGGTGCTGCGCGAGAGGCCGTCGCGGCCGCCCGTCGTGTGGGTCTTGCCGGTGTACAGCACCTTGTCGATCGTCGTCATGGGTACGCTCCGTTGGTTCGCGCCGCACGGTGGCGGCGGATGGACGGCACATTGCAGGCAGGCATGTCCGGCATGTGTGCGGATTGGCACGCTGCGTCTTCCGGCGTGTCCCGCCCCCGGTTCGTTACATTCGGATACGCGGGTGTGCGGAGCTGGCACGCGCCGGCGTGCATTGAGGAAGGGACGGCGGCGGGACGTGCATTTCCGGCATCCGGCGCGCGCGTTGTATTGCAGTGTGTCGCCTCGCCGGGATCCTACACGGGCTTTCAAATCCGGTCCGATCCCACACAGCGCAGATACAGGGCGGCCGTCATCTTTGGCCGTCCCTCAGCAGGCGAGAACATCCCATGTCAGACCCGATCAACCAGCAGCGCCGCACCATGCTCGGCATGGCCGCGCTGGGGCTTGCCGCCTCTCCCTTCGCCACCATCTCGGTGGCCTCCGCGCAATCGAGCCCGGATGCCGCGACCCCGGTGCCGGCGAGTTCTTCTGCCGGTGGCGCGCGCGGCTCGCACACCTCCTTCGGCGCGCTCAAGCATGTCGATGCCGGCGAGCTCAACGTCGCCTATGCCGAAGCCGGCCCGGCGGACGGGCCGCCGGTGCTGCTGCTGCACGGCTGGCCCTATGACATCCACGCCTATGTCGATGTGGCGCCGATCCTCGCCGCCGCCGGCTATCGGGTGCTCGTTCCCTATCTTCGCGGCTATGGCGGGACGCGCTTCCGCTCCGAGGAGGCACCGCGCAATGCCCAGCAGGCGGCGTTGGCGGTCGACACCATCGCCTTCATGGACGCGCTGAACATCAAGACGGCGCTGCTCGGCGGCTTCGACTGGGGCGCGCGCACGGTCAACATCGTCGCCGCCCTGTGGCCGGAGCGCTGCAAGGGTATGGTGTCGGTCAGCGGCTATCTGATCGGCAGCCAGGAGGCCAACCGCGCGCCGCTGCCGCCCAAGGCAGAGCTGCAATGGTGGTACCAGTACTATTTCGCCACCGAGCGCGGCGAGCTCGGCTATCGCAAGTACACGAACGACTTCGCCCGGCTGATCTGGGAACTGGCCTCGCCGAAATGGGCGTTCGACGACGCCACCTTCAACCGCTCCGCCGCCGCCTTCGACAATCCCGACCATGTCGCCATCAGCATCGACAATTATCGCTGGCGGCTGGGTCTGGCGCCGGGGCAGGCGAAGTATGACGCGCTCGAGAAGCGGCTCGCCGCGCTGCCGAGCATCGGCGTGCCGACCATCACCATGGAAGGCGACGCCAATGGCGCGCCGCATCCCGCCCCCGAGGCCTATGCGAAGCGCTTCATCGGCAAATACGAGTTCCGGCTGGTCACCGGCGGCATCGGCCACAACCTGCCGCAGGAGGCGCCGGAAGCCTTCGCCAAGGCGGTGATCGACGTCGACAGGCTGTGAGCCGCGGGAGACGACAGATGAAGCGGCTTTATCTGCTCGCCGGCGTCGGCGCGATCCTGACCTCCTGCGCGCTGGCGGCGGTGAGCCGGGCGGATGGCGAGGCGCAAGGTAGCGCCTCGTCCAGCGGCGTTTCGTTCAGCGGCACCGTGCCGGACAACGCCTCGCCGATCTTCGGCGTCACCATCCCGCCGGGCTATCGGCAATGGGAGCTGATAGCCCCGGCGCTGGAGGACGTGCCGCTCAACGAACTACGCGCGGTGGTCGGCAACCAGACGGCGGTCGATGCCTATCGCGCCGGCACCTTGCCGTTCCCGGACGGCACGGTGCTGGTGAAGCTGGCCTGGAAGCGCACGCCGTCGCCGGAATTCGCCTCGGCGACAGTGCCGGGCATGGCCACCACGGTGCAGGTGATGGTGAAGGATTCGAAGAAATACCCCGACACGGGAGGCTGGGGCTTCGGGCGCTTCATCGACGGCAAGCCGGTCGACCGTGCCCAGCACGAGACCTGCTTCGCCTGCCATGAGGCATTGGTGAAGGACCACGACTACGTCTTCACCCGCTACGCACCGTGAACCAGCCGGCGCGGGCCTCGCGCCGGTCAGTGCCCCTGCAGCAGCAGCCAGCCGGCGACGGTCGCGGCGATGCCGGCGAGCAGGCCGATGAGGAAGGCGCCGGCCCCGCCCCGCCGCGGCTCGCCGGCCGGGGCCGCGGACGGTGCCGGGGGATGGTGCGGCAGCGGGCGCGGCGCCTCGGGTTCGGGCGGCGTGCTGGTGGCGATAGCCTGCTCGCGGGCGATAAGCCGGCGGGCGACATAGCGCGTCACCGCATCGGCGATGTCGTTCGGATTGGTGCTTTCGGCCAGCACCCGCCGGCCGGAGCGGGTGTCCTGCAGGAAGCGGAAGGTGCGCCGGTCGCGTCCCAGCGTCACATGCGCGACCATGTCGACGAACAGGCGCGGGGTCTCGCCCGGCATCAGCCCGCGATCGAACAGGTCGGCATGTTCCAGCGGCACCTCGGAGAAGACCGGGTCGAGAATCTCGTTGAGCATGGACAGGCGGGCGAGGCTGGCGTCGCGCAGCTCGACGATGACGCCGGCCTGCTCGGCAGCCTCCACCCGCGCGGCGCGGATCGCCTCGCGCAGCGACAGACCGGACGCGTCGTCCCGCTGGTGGCGGCCTTCTTCCATGGATCCCCCGCTCATCGCCTGCGAGACTAGCCGGCAACTCGGGCGCCTGCCATACGCAGGCTCCGACTATGCTCCTCTTGGGTTAATAGATGGCCTGCATTAAGGCGGATGGGAGCGGTAGCGGAGCGGATATGGCACGGTTCGAAATTCCCGAGGGCGTGGTGGCGGTGGAGGACTACGAGCCGGTCGCCCGCGAGCGGCTGGGGCGGGAGGCCTGGGGCTATTATTCCGGCGGTGCCGCCGACGAGACGACGCTGCGCTGGAACCGCGAGGCCTTCGCGCGCCTGCGGCTGAAGAGCCGCGCCTTGCCGGAGATCGCCGGCGGCGGCACCGGGCTGCGGCTGTTCGGGCAGGATTTCGCGCATCCGATCCTCGTCGCGCCGACCGCGCATCACCGGCTCGCCGATCCCGCGGGCGAACTGGCCACACTGGTGGGGGCCGGCGGCGCCAAGGCCGGCATGGTGGTGAGCACCGAGGCCGACGTGACACTGGAGGAGATCGCGGCGGCGGCGCGTACCCCGCTATGGTTCCAGCTCTACATCCAGCACGATCGCGGCTTCACGCTGGAACTGGTGCGCCGCGCCGAGGCGGCCGGCTATGGCGTGCTGGTGGTGACGGTGGACGCGCCGGTGTTCGGCATGCGCAACACCGAGCAGCGGGCCGGCTACAAGCCGCCCAAGCTCTCGCAGCATGCCAACCTTGCCGACCTGCACACCAGCTATTTCGCCCATGCCGAGCTCGGCGAGAGCCTGATGTTCGGCGGCTTCATGGATGTGGCGGCTGGTTGGGCCGACATTGAGCGGCTGCGCGCGGCTACGAAATTGCCGATCATCCTCAAGGGGATACTCTGCGAGGAGGATACCGAGCGGGCGATCGGCGCCGGCGCGGACGGCCTCGTCGTCTCCAACCATGGCGGCCGGGTGCTGGACACGCTGCCGGCCAGCATCGAGGCGCTGCCACGGGTGGCGAAGGCGGTCGGCGGCCGGGTGCCGGTGCTGATGGATGGCGGCATCCGGCGCGGCACCGACGTGCTGAAGGCGCTGGCGCTGGGGGCGAGCGCGGTGATGGTCGGCCGGCCGGTGCTCTACGGGCTGGCGGTGGCCGGGCCGGCCGGTGTCGCCCATGTGCTGCATCTCCTACGCTGCGAGCTGGAGATCGCCATGGTTATGACAGGCTGCAGCCGGCTCGACGAGATCGGCCCGCAGGTGCTGTGGGACGCAGGTACATGATTTATCGTCGCTTTCCGCCGATGTAGCGGGGGGCTCTAGTAGAGCGTCTCGTGGTAGCGCCGGAGCATTTCCGCCTGGGTCTCGGCGGTGGCGAGGAGGAGCTGGTCGCGTAGCATCTCGCCCATACTGGGCAGGCTGTCGCGGGGAACGAAATGCGCCGGGTCCCAGGCATGCGAGCGCATGAAGGCCTTGGCGCAGTGCAGATAGGCCTCCTCGACCGCGACGCGCAGCACGGTGGCCGGCTGGCGCCCGTCCACTTCGAAGCGGGCGCGCAGATCGGCATCGTCATGGATCGCGGCGCGGCCGTTCACCCGCAGGGTCTCGTCGACCCCCGGCACCAGGAAAAGCAGGCCAATCGCCGGGTTGGTGAGGAGATTCGTCAGCGTATCCAGTCGGTTGTTGCCGGGGCGGTCGGGGATCAGCAGCGTCGTCTCGTCTTCCGCCACCACGAAGCCGGGCGCGTCGCCGCGCGGGGTGACGTCGGCGCGGCCATCGGCGCCGTAGCTGCCCACCATCACCAGCGGCGAGATGGCGATCAGGCGCCGGCAGTGAATATCGAGCGCCGGCAATACCTTGCGCCGGCTGCGTTCACGCGCCTCGCCATAGATGGCGCGCAGTTCCTCGGGGCTGGTGATGCGGGCCATCGGCGTCTCCTCTTTCAGTTCTTGGCTCAGTTCTTGACGATCAGCTGTACACGGTCGGCGGAAAAACGGGCACGGGTGAACTGGATCGGCCGGCGCTGCGGGTCGCCATTGATACTCTCCACCACCATCACCGCGCGGCCGGGGGGGAGGGCGAGCAGGCTGCGCTCCTCCTCATCGGCGAGACGGGCGGTGATGCGGGTCTCCAGCCGCCGGTAATCGCCGAGGCCGAGCGCTTCCAGCGCGCGAGTGACCGAGCCGGTCGCGGCGGCGATCAGGTCGAGGTCGCGGCAGCGATCGGCAATATACCAATGCGTGCCGATGGTTAGCGGCACATTGTCGGCCTCGCGGAGCATGTCGAGCCGCAGCACCTGCGTGCCGGGGGCAACCCGCAGCGCGGCGGCGATGTCGGACGAGGCCGCTTCGACCTGCGAGGCGATCACCCGTCCGCCGGGCGCGCGGCCCTCGCCGGAGACGATCTCGGAGAAGCGGGTGCGCGGGCTGATCGGATAGCGCAGCGGCGGCTCCTTCACGAAGGTGCCGCGACCGGGGGTCGCCTCGACAAGCCCTTGATCCGTCAGCGTTGCCAGCGCCCGGCGCAGGGTGTGGCGGTTGACGCCGAAGCGCTCGGCGAGTTCCGCCTCGGTGGGCAGGCGGGCGCCGGGCTTCAGCCGGCCCTCGGAAATATCCGCCTCGATGCGCTCGGCGATCTGCTTCCACAGGGCGACGCCGCTGCCGCGCGCGACATCGGAGGGTGCCTCGTCGGAGGGGGGCGTCATCGGCGTGTCGTCGGTATCGGTCATCAAGGGCGTGTTCCGTCGCGAACGGCTATTGCGCATTTGTATAGATTAATATACAAAGTCGGCGTGGTTGTAAACCATATGCTGAAGGCGAGGCCGGATCGAACCGATGCCGAACGATTCAAAAAATTCAAACGATCATAACGAGATAGCAGCGCGCCAGGCCGCGCTGGCGACGCTGGCCTGTGCCCGGCGCGACGAGCTGGAATCGATGCTCGCGCACCTGGCGCCGCTGCCAGTGGCCGGCGATCTGCGGCCGGCGGAGGTCGGGCTGGTGATGCTGCGGGGGCGGACTGGGGGCGACGGAGCGCCGTTCAACCTCGGCGAGGCGACCGTCAGCCGCGCCGCTATCCGCGTCGAGGGCGGGGCGACGGGGTTCGGCTACCGGCTCGGGCGCGACGTCGCCGCCGCCCGTCACGGGGCGCTGATCGATGCGCTGTGGCAGGACGCGGGGCGGCGGGGCGCGGTGGAGGCGGCGCTCGCCCCGGTGCGGGCGCGGCTCGCCGCCGAGGCGCGCACGGTGCGGGCTGAGACGGCGGCGACCAAGGTCGACTTCTTCACTCTGGTGCGCGGAGAGGATTAATCGTGCAGACGCAAGAACTTGCACGCGGCTTCGCCGATCCGGTCCTCGAGGCGCAGGGGGTGTTTCGCGCCGCCATGTGGGCGCTCTCCCGGCCCGGCCAGCCGCAGGAACTGACGGTGGATCTCGTGCCACCGGCGCCGCTGTCGCCGGAGGCGGCGGCGCTGGCGCTGGCGCTTTGCGACTATGAGACGCCGGTTTTCCTCGACGCGGCGCTGGCGGCGGAGCGGGCGGTGGCGGACTTTCTGCGCTTCCATACCGGGGCGCCGATCACGGAAGATCCGGGCGAGGCGCGTTTCGCCATCATCGCCAGTCCCATGGAATTGCGGGGATTTTCGGCGTTCGCCCAGGGCTCCCCCGACTTTCCCGACGCCTCGACGACGCTGATCCTGCAGGTCGCGGGCTTCGCCGATCACGGCTTCATGCTGGAAGGGCCGGGCATCAAGGGGCGCATCGGCTTCGGGGCGACGCCGCTGCCGGGCGACTTCCCGGCATGGATGGCGGCGAACCGGGCGCTGTTTCCGCGCGGCATCGACCTGCTGCTGGCCGGCGCCGGACAGGTCGCCGGGCTGCCGCGCTCGGTCGCGATAAAGGGGGCTTGAGCGATGTATGTGGCGGCCAAAGGTGGCGAGAAGGCCATCCGCAACGCGCACAAGCTGCTGGCTAAGCGGCGGCGCGGCAACGAGAATTTGCCTTCGGTCACGCTGGAGCAGATCGCCTCCCAGCTCTCGCTTGCCGTCGACCGGGTGATGGCGGAGGGTTCGCTCTACGACACGCATCTGGCGGCGCTGGCCATCAAGCAGGCGCGCGGCGACTTGATCGAGGCGATCTTCCTGATCCGCGCTTTCCGCACCACGCTGCCGCGCTTCGGCGCTTCGCAGCCGCTCGATACCGGCGAGATGCTGGTGCGGCGGCGGGTGTCGGCGACCTTCAAGGACCTGCCGGGCGGGCAACTGCTCGGGCCGACCTTCGACTATACTCATCGGTTGCTGGATACCTCGCTGGCGGTGGCCGATCAGGCCGGTGAGGTGGACGATGAGGCCAACGCCGCGCCGGCGCTGTCCGATGCGGTCGATGCGGCGTCAAAAATGCCGCGCGTGACCGATCTGATCGGCGCCGAGGGGCTGATCGAGGCCTCTCCCGCCGATCTCGGCGAGGAGCCGTTCGACATCACCCGCGCGCCGGTGAGCTTCCCGGTCGACCGCGCCACCCGGCTCCAGACGCTGGCGCGCGGCGACGAGGGCTATCTCCTCGCGCTCGGCTATTCCACCCAGCGCGGCTATGCCCGCTCGCATCCCTTCGTCGGCGAGATCCGCTTCGGCGATGTCGAGGTGATCCTCGACGTGCCGGAACTGGGCTTTCCGGTCTCCATCGGCGAGGTGCAGGTCACTGAGTGCCAGATGGTGAACCAGTTCAAGGGCTCGGCCACCGAGCCGCCGCAGTTCACTCGCGGCTATGGCCTCGTCTTCGGGCAATGCGAGCGCAAGGCGATGTCGATGGCGCTGGTCGAGCGGGCGCTGCGCTGGGCCGAGCTCGGCGAGGAGCCGGGCGCGCCGGCGCAGGACGAGGAATTCGTGCTCTCCCACTGCGACAACGTGCAGGCGACCGGCTTCGTCGAGCATCTGAAGCTGCCGCACTATGTCGACTTCCAGGCGGAGCTGGACCTGGTGCGGCGCATGCGTGCCGAGGCTTCAGCAAAGTCGGCTGCCGACGAGATGAAGGAGGCGGCGGAATGAGCGCGATGCCGGAAATTTCCTACAACTTCGCCTATCTCGACGAGCAGACCAAGCGGATGATCCGCCGGGCGATCCTGAAGGCGATCGCCATTCCCGGCTATCAGGTGCCGTTCGCGGCGCGCGAAATGCCGATGCCCTATGGCTGGGGCACCGGCGGCGTGCAGGTGACCGCCGCCGTGCTCGGCCCGGACGACGTGCTCAAGGTGATCGACCAGGGCGCCGACGACACCACCAATGCGGTGGCGATCCGCGGCTTCTTCGAGAAGACGGCGGGGGTGGCGACCACCACCGCGACCACCGAGGCGAGCATCATCCAGACCCGGCACCGCATCCCGGAGACGGCGCTCACCGAGAACCAGATCCTCGTCTACCAGGTGCCGATCCCCGAGCCGCTGCGGTTTCTGGAGCCGCGCGAGACCGAGACGCGGCAGCTGCACGCGCTCGCCGAATACGGCCTCATGCATGTGAAGCTGTATGAGGACATCGCCCGGCACGGGCACATCGCCACCACCTATGCCTATCCGGTGGAGGTGGCCGGCCGCTATGTGATGGATCCCTCGCCGATCCCCAAATTCGACAACCCGAAGATGGACGACTGCCCGGCGTTGCAGCTATTCGGCGCCGGGCGCGAGAAGCGCATCTACGCCATCCCGCCCTACACTAGTGTGCGTTCGCTGGATTTCGAGGACCACCCGTTTAAGGTGCAGCGCTTCGCCAAGCCGTGCGCGCTGTGCGCGGCGACCGGGGTCTATCTCGACGAGGTGATCCTCGACGACCGGGGCGGGCGGATGTTCGTCTGCTCCGACACGGATTTCTGCAACGACCGACAGGAACAGGGGCATCGCGGCGAGATGGCGGCGCCGGCGGGAGAGGCGGCATGAGCGCGACCGACGTCTCCGTGCGCCCGGCCGGGCCGGCCGACCTGCCGGTGGTGCTGGGGCTCTATCGCGAGCTCGACGCCGAGGATGTGCATGACCTCGCCGAGGCGCGCGCCGTGTTCGACCGCATGGCCCGCTATCCCGACTACGCGCTCTATGTCGCCGAGGTCGATGGTGCCGTGCTCGGCACCTTCACCCTGCTGGTGATGGAGAACATCGCCCATAGGGGCTCGCGCACCGGCATCATCGAGGCGGTGGCGGTGAGCGGTGCCGCGCAGGGGCAGGGCATCGGCCGCGCCATGATGGGTGTGGCGCTCGACATGGCGCGCGAGAAGGGCTGCTACAAGGCGGCGCTCTCCACCCGCATGGCGCGCGAGCGGGCGCACGCCTTCTATGAGAGCCTCGGCTTCCGCCGGCACGGCTTCAGCTTCTACACCGATCTTCAGGAGGCCCCGGCTTCCGGGGAGGCGGCATGAACGCACATATGAGCGACCGGCTTGCGTCCGATGACGCCCCGCTGCTCGTCGCCGAGGGGCTCGGCAAGAATTACGGCACCCGCATCGGCTGCCGCGACGTGTCGCTGGAGGTGTTCCCCGGCGAGGTGCTGGCGGTGGTGGGGGAGAGCGGCTCGGGCAAGTCGACGCTGCTCGGCCTGCTCTCCACCGAGCTGGCGGCCAGCGCCGGGCGCGTCAGCTACCGCATGCGCGACGGTGAGTTGCGCGACCTCGCCGGCCTCGGCCCGGCGGAACGGCGGCTCTTGATGCGCACCGACTGGGGCTTCGTGCGGCAGAACCCGGCGGACGGGCTGCGCATGGCGGTTTCGGCCGGCGGCAATGTCGGCGAGCGGCTGATGGCGGTGGGCTGGCGCCACTATGGCAAGATCCGTGAGGAGGCCACCGACTGGCTCGGCCGGGTCGAGATCGCGGCGGATCGTATCGACGATGATCCGCGCGCGTTCTCCGGCGGCATGCGCCAGCGGCTGCAGATCGCCCGCAACCTCGTCACCAAGCCGCGCCTCGTCTTCATGGACGAACCGACCGGCGGGCTCGACGTCTCCGTGCAGGCGCGGCTGCTCGACCTGATCCGCTCGCTGGTCAGCGAGATGGGGCTGGCGGTGGTGATCGTTACCCATGACCTCGCGGTGGCGCGGCTGCTGTCGCACCGCATGGTGGTGATGCGCCACGGACGGGTGATCGAGACCGGGCTGACCGACCAGGTGCTCGACGACCCGCGCGAGCCCTATACCCAGCTGCTGGTCTCCTCGGTGCTGGCGGCGTGAGGGGGATGATGATGAGCGAACCCATCCTTTCCGTTTCCAGCGTCGAGAAGAGCTTCGTGCTGCATCTGCGCGACGGAGCGCGGCTGCCGGTAGTGTCCGGCGCCGGCTTCGAGCTCCATCCCGGCGAATGCGTGGCGCTGGGCGGGCCGTCCGGCGCCGGCAAGAGCTCGCTGCTCAAGATGGTCTACGGCAATTACCGCATCGATGCCGGGCACATAGTGGTGCGTGACGGCGACGAGAGCATCGACGTCGCCAGCTGCGCGCCGCGCCGGCTGATGAAGCTGCGGGCGACCACCATGGGCTATGTCAGCCAGTTCCTGCGGGTGATCCCGCGCGTCGGCGCGCTCGACGTGGTGGCCGAGCCGCTCATCGGCGACGGCATCCCGCGCGAGGAGGCGACGGGCCGGGCCGGAGCGCTGCTCGCCAGGCTGAACCTGCCGGAGCGGCTGTGGAGCCTGCCGCCGGCCACCTTCTCCGGCGGCGAGCAGCAGCGGGTGAACATTGCCCGCGGGCTGATCGCCCATCGCCCGCTGCTGCTGATGGACGAGCCGACCGCCTCGCTCGATGCCGCCAACCGGCAGGTGGTGATTGGCCTGATCGAGGAGAAGAAGCGGGCCGGCGTCGCCATTCTCGGCATCTTCCACGACGCGGAAGTGCGCGAGGCGGTGTGCGACCGGGTGATCGACGTGACGGAATTCGCAAAGGCAGCGTGACCGGGCCGCGTGAATGAGCCGCGTGAGAGCGGCGATGGCGCGGGCGAGGCGACGGGGCGGCGGACGGCCGCGTGAGGACGAGATGGACGAGATTGTTCTGGCGAATGCCCAGCTGGTGCTGGAAGATGAGGTGCGCCACGGCCACCTGGTGATCCGCGACGGGAAGATCGCCGAGATCGGCGAGGGTACCGTGCCGCGCGGGGCCATCGATGTCGGCGGCGACCATTTGCTGCCCGGCTTCGTCGAGTTGCACACCGACCATGTCGAGGGCCATCTCTATCCGCGCCCGCGGGTGATGTGGAACGCGTTTGCCGCCGTGACCGCCTATGACGCGCAGATCGCCAGCGCCGGCATCACCACGGTGTTCGATTCGCTGCGGGTGTGGCCGGACAAGAAGGCGGTGGGCATGGACGGCGACGCGCCGCTGCTCGCCGCGACGATTCGCCAGGCCTCCGAGGCCGGGCTCCTGCGCGCCGAGCACCATGTGCATCTGCGCTGCGAGGTGGCGGCCGACGGCGTAGTGGAGGACGCGCAGGCGCTGATGGAGGCCTGCGACGTGCGCCTCGTCTCGCTGATGGACCACACGCCCGGCCAGCGGCAATTCCTCACCGAGGAGCATTTCCGCAGCTACTACAAGAAGAAGAGCGGGCTGACCGACGCCGAGATGGACGTGATCGTCGCCGACCGGCTGCTCGCCCATGAGAAGCACGCCCGCGCCAATCGCGAGCGGCTGGTGGCGATCGCCCGCCAGCGCGGCATCGTGCTGGCGAGCCATGACGACGCCACCCCGGCGCATGTCGCCGAGGCGGTGACCGACGGCGTCGCCATCGCCGAATTCCCCACCACGGTGGCGGCGGCGGAGGGCTCGCACAAGGCCGGCATCCGCGTGCTGATGGGCGCGCCGAATGTGGTGCGCGGCGGTTCGCATACCGGCAATGTCGCTGCCGGCGACCTCGCCGGGCGCGGCGTGCTCGACATCATGAGCTCCGACTATGTGCCGGGCAGCCTGCTGCTCGCCGCCTTCGCGCTGCCAACGCTGGTGGAGGGAATCACCTTGCCGCAGGCGGTGGCGATGGTGAGCGCCAATCCCGCCGACGCCGCCAGCATGAGCGATCGCGGGCGGCTGAAGCCGGGGCTGCGCGCTGACGTGCTGCGCGTCTCGCTCGCCGGGCCGGCGCCGGTGGTGCGCACGGTGTGGCGGCAGGGCGAGCGGGTGGCGTGAGGCGGCGGGGCGGCCTATGACGGTGGCAGGGACGAGACGGGAGTTGCGGGCGTGAGCGGCGAGACCGAGGCGGACACCTTGCCGGGAGCCGGCGCGGATGCCGAAGCGGGCGCGGCCCGTCTCGGCCCCGGCACGCTGGTGCTGGTGGTCGGCCCCTCCGGCGCCGGCAAGGATACGTTGATCGGCCTCGCGCGGGCGCAACTTGACGGACGGGCGGGCCTCGCTTTCGCCCGTCGCCGCATCACCCGGCCGACCGACGCGACCGAGGACCATATCAGCCTCGACGCCGCGTCATTTGCGCGCGCGGTGGCGGCCGGCGATTACCCGCTGCATTGGCGGGCCAATGGGCTGTCCTACGGGCTGGGGCCGGAAGTGGCGGAAGCGATCCGCGCCGGCCGCATCGTGGTGGCGAACGGCTCGCGGGCGGCGGTGCGCGAGGCGCGGCGGCGCTTCGCCGATGTGCGGCTGGTGCTGGTGACGGCGCCACCCGAGGTGCTGGCTACGCGCATCGCAGCGCGTGGACGCGAGAGCGCCGAGGACGCGGCGCGGCGGCTGAAGCGCGAGCCGGCGCTGGAGATGGCGCCGGCGCTCACCCTCGTCAATGACGGCCCGCCCGAGGTGGCAGGCGAACGGCTGGTGGCTTTCCTGGAGCGACTGGCGGGAGCGTAGCGAGAGGCAAGCCTGCCGCTCCCGTGGAGCGTGCCGCGCTTTATCGGGGGGCGGCCCGAAGCCTCCGAAGCCTTTCAATATACGGGGACGATCCCCGCGATCTCCTTCGCAGGCGGCTGGTCGGGCATGCCCCGGCTGGCGTCGCCGCGTGGGTGCGCCTGCGCGGTGCCGACCGCCCGACATGACAACGGCCGGGACGAGGCCCGGCCGTGAAGCGGTGAGGTCATGCGGCGCGGCGTCTACTGCCGGTATTGCTGGATGCGGGTGGTGCGCAGGCCGGCGAGGCCGTGGCGGTCGATCGAGGCCTGCCAGGACAGGAATTCCTCGGTGGTGAGCGTGTAGCGCTTGCAGGCTTCCTCAAGGCTCAGCAGTCCGCCGCGCACGGCAGCGACCACCTCGGCCTTGCGGCGAATGACCCAGCGGCGAGTGTCCGGCGGGGGAAGATCGGCAATGGTCAGCGGACTGCCGTCCGGTCCGATCACGTATTTCACCCTGGGGCGGTAGGCCTCGGTCATTGTACGCTCACTCATGACACCCGAACTTATGAGATGATGGTATCCTGACAGCGATAAATATTTTCCTAAACGAATCACGAGCCGGTGAGTTCACCAAGGTTAAGGCCTTCTTAACATCCACGAAACTTTTTGTTTACCTTGCGGAATCTTCGCCGTGCCCGTTTTGACTGGTAGAGACGCCGGGAATGCCGGATACGGGGCGGGTTGCGCGGCAGGGGCCTGATTGCGTAGAAACGGGTTCGCCGAACGGCGCCGACACCCTATATAGGGACTCCGCAGTCGTTACCTTTTGATGTCTCTGACCCGCTGTTCGCCATGATCCGCCTCGACGACACAGGCCGTGCTCCGAAGGACATCCGCGTGGTGGTGGCGATGTCCGGCGGGGTGGATTCCTCGGTGGTCGCCGCGCTCTACGCGCAGGCCGGCTACGAGGTGATCGGCGTCACGCTGCAGCTCTACGACCATGGCGAGGCGATGCACCACCGCCCCGGTGCCTGCTGCGCCGGGCAGGACATCTACGACGCCCGCATGGTGTGCGAGAAGCTCGGCATCCCGCATTACGTGCTCGATTATGAAAGCCGGTTCCGCGACGCGGTGATCGAGCGCTTCGCCGACGCCTATGCGGCGGGCGAGACGCCGATTCCCTGCGTCGACTGCAACCGCACCGTCAAGTTCCGCGACCTGATGGAGACGGCGAAGGACCTCGGCGCCGACATCCTCGCCACCGGCCACTACGTCACCAGCCGCGGCCTGCCCGACGGCACGCGGGCGCTCTACCGCCCGCTCGACGAGAGCCGCGACCAGAGCTACTTCCTCTATGCGACCACGCAGGCGCAGATCGACATGCTGCGCTTCCCGCTCGGCGAGACCACCAAGCCGGAAGTGCGGGCGCTTGCGGAAGGCTTCGGGCTGAAGGTGGCCGACAAGCCGGACAGCCAGGACATCTGCTTCGTGCCTAACGGGCATTACACCGACATCGTCGAGAAGCTGCGCCCCGAGGCCGGCGAGCCGGGCGAGATCGTGCATCTCGACGGCAGGGTGCTCGGGCAGCATTCCGGCGTGATGCGCTACACGATCGGCCAACGAAAGGGCCTCGGCATCGCTTCGTCCGAGCCGCTCTACGTGGTGGGCATCGATGCCCGCCAGCGCCGGGTGCTGGTGGGGCCGCGCGCGGCGCTCGGGGTCACCGAGGTGCGCGTCGACGAGGTAAACTGGCTCGGCGATGAGAGCCTCGACGCGGCGCTCGATGCCGGCCGCGAGATCTATGTGAAGGTGCGCTCGACCCGCGCGCCGGTGCCCGGCCAGCTCGGCCGCGCCGGCGACGGGGCTCCGGTGGTGCGGCTCGCCGCCGCGGAGGAAGGGGTGGCGCCGGGACAGGCTTGCGTCTTCTATGCCGATGCCGCGTCGGGGGCGCGGCTGCTGGGCGGCGGGGTGATTCGCCGCGCGCCGAATACGTTCACAGCGCTGACACGCGGTCAGGAGATGTTGGCGAACGTCCGTACCGCGTGAGTCGGGCGTCGCACCGGGACCGGCGGCAAAGGCCGGACCGGACTTGTTGGGGGAAAGCATGACGACCGATCTCGACCGCGCCACCGTTGAAGAAGCCTATGCCCGCTGGGCGCCGGTTTACGACGTGGTGTTCGGCGCGGTGTTCGACGCCGGCCGCAAGGCGGCCATCAAGGCGGCGGAGAAGATCGGCGGGCGCATCCTCGAATTCGGCGTCGGCACCGGCATCGCGCTGCCCCTGTATAAGCGCTCGAACCGCATGGTCGGCGTCGACATCTCCGAACCCATGCTCCACAAAGCCCGCGAGCGGGTGAAGAAGGAGCATCTGCGCCATGTCGAGGGGCTGTGCCTGATGGACGGCGCGCATCTCGGCTTCAAGGACGACAGCTTCGACGTGGTGATCGCCCAGTTCGTCATCACCGTGGTGCCGCATCCCGAGGAAACACTGGACGAGATGGCCCGCGTGCTGAAGCCGGGCGGCGAGATCATCCTGGTCAACCATCTCGGCGCCGAGGACGGGCCGCGCGCGGTGTTCGAGCGCTGGTTCGCCCGCAAGGCGCGCAAGCTCGGCTGGCGGCCGGAATTCCAGTTCGCCCGGCTGCGCAACTGGGCGCTGCAGAACGGCACGGTCGACCTGCCGGTCGCCAAGGATGTCGGGCTCGGCATGTACACGCTGGTGCGCTTCCGCAAGCGCAGCGTCGCCGAGCAGGCGGCCCAGGCGGAGACCGGCAAGGTGGCGCTGGCGGGGTAACCCGCCGGTCCGGCGTCGCCGGCCTACTTCCTCAGTCGTTGATTTCCCCCGCCGCCGCGATCACCTCGGCGACGATCTCGTGCACGTCGTCTTCCGTGGTGCGGTGGTTGACGAAGCAGGCGCGCAGGGCGAAGCGGCCATCCAGCGTGGCGTTGGACAGATAGACCCGGCGGCGGGCGAGGAGCCGGCGCAGCAGCGCCTCGTTGTCCCGCTCCCGGTGGCGGAAGCACACCGCGCTGAGCGAACCGGACGACATCAGCTCCAGCTCCGGACGCGCGGCGACGGCGCGCTCCAGCAGCCGGGCATGGGCGAGGTCGCGGGCGATGGAGGCGCGGAAGGCGCTCCGGCCATGATAGCCGAGCGACATCCACAGCTTGAGCGCGCGGAAGCGGCGGGACAGTTCCAGGCTCTCGTCGAAATAGGCGAAGGTTTCGCCGGGATCGGTGTTCAGCGCCCGCACATAATCGCCGCTATGCGAGAAGGTCTTTCGCGCGACATCTGCGTGGCGGTGCAGCAGGCAGCCGCAATCGACCGGCTGGTACAGCCATTTATGCGCGTCGAGCGAGACCGAATCGGCGAGCGACAGGCCCTCGAACAGCTCGGGCGCGGCGAGTGCCGCCAGCACGCCGAAGGCGCCGTCGACATGCATCCACAGCTCCTCGCGTCGGGCGATTTCCGCGATGGCGGGCAGCGGATCGATGGCGCCGGTCGCCACGGTGCCGGCGGTGGCGACGATGGCGATGGGCGTGCGGCCGGCGGCGCGGTCCTCGGCAATGGCGGCCTCCAGCGCGTCGAGGCGCATCCGCCTGTCGGCATCGACCGGGATGAGCCGCAGGTTGCGGCGGCCGAGGCCGATCAGCGCCACCGCTTTCGGCACGGACATGTGCACCTGCTCGGAAGCGTAGACGATGCCGGGGCGGGCGCCGTCCTCATTGGCCGGCAACTTGGCCTCGCGCGCCATGGCGAGCGCCATCAGATTGGCCGAGGAGCCGCCGCCGCACAGCGAGCCGGTGAAGCCGGTGCAGCCGATGGCGTCGCCGAGCCAGCCGATCACCGCCTGCTCGACGGCGACCGCCGCCGGGGCGGAGCGCCAGGCGCCGACATTCTGGTTCAGCACCGAGGCGAGCAGATCGCCGAGCGCGCCGACCGGCTCGCCGGAGCCGAACACATAGCCGAAGAACCGGCCGCCGGAGGGACGGGAATGCGCGGCGATCGTCGTGAAGTCGTCCAGCACGGCGGCGCCGCGCCCCGCCTCGGCCCAGGGCCGGGCGAACAGGCTGGTGGTCTCGACGGCGCGACTGTCCGGGCAGGCCGGGCGGGCGTCGAGCCCGGCCCAGTATTCGGCGGCGAGCCGGGCGGCGGTGTCGAGGAGGCCGGCGAGCTCGGTGCCGGAGATGTCCAGCGCACGGGGCTGCCCGCCGCTGTCGTCCTGTCGCGCCTGGTCCATCGTCGCCCCCTGCTGTCGCCCTGGGAGAGGGCGTGGCGCGGGAAGCTAGGCCTCCCCGGCGCGCCCGGCAATGCGGCGAGGCGTCGTGCCACCCGCGCTCATTTGGCCCAGGCGAGATCCGGCCCCACCGGGACGATGCCGGTCGGGTTGATGGTCTTGTGGCTCTCGTAATAGTGCCGCTTGATATGGGTGAGGTTCACCGTGCCGGCGACGCCGGGCGTCTCGTAGAGCGCCTTCAGGTAGCGCGACAGGTTGGGGTAGTCGGCGATGCGGCGGATGTTGCACTTGAAGTGGCCGACATAGACGGCGTCGAAGCGGATCAGCGTGGTGAACAGCCGCCAGTCGGCCTCGGTCTGCGTCGCGCCGAACAGAAAGGGGCCATCGGCGAGGCGCGCCTCCAACTCGTCCAGCATGGCGAACAAGGCGCGCACCGCCTCCTCATACGCCTCCTGCTTCGTGGCGAAGCCGGCCTTGTAGACGCCGTTGTTCACCGCGTCGTAGATGCGGGCGTTGAGCGCGTCGATCTCCGCCCGCAGCGGCTCGGGATAATAGTCGTGCCGGTCCTGCGTGAAGGCGCCGAAGGCCGAATTGAACATGCGGATGATCTCCGCCGATTCGTTGCTGACGATGGTGCCGCGCTTCTTGTCCCACAGCACCGGCACGGTGACGCGGCCGGAGAAATGCGGGTCGGCCTCGAGATAGACCTCGTAAAGACGCTGCTTGCCGAGCACCGTGTCAGCGGTGGCGCCAAGGGTGGGGCGCTCGGCGTGGCCGGCGAACACCCAGCCTTCCTCGCCCATATGCGGATCGACCACGTCGACGTCGATGAGGTCCTGCAGCCGCTTCAGCTGGCGGAAGATCAGCGTGCGATGCGCCCACGGGCAGGCATAGGAGACATAGAGATGGTAGCGGTCGGGCTCGGCGGCAAAGTCGCCCTCGCCGGTGGGGCCGGGGGCGCCGTCCGGGGTGATCCAGTTGCGGAAGCGGGTGACGGTGCGCTCGAAGCGCCCGCCGGTGCTCTTGGTATCGTACCAGGTGTCGGCCCATTTGCCGTCGACCAGCAGTCCCATCGCGTTTCTCCCTCTGGATCGAGCGCGAAGCTAGGACGAAACCGCGACGATGGCACGCCGTCCTTGAGGGCGGCGGCGAGAAGGACGGATTGCGGGAATGCCCGGGTGACCAGAGGCGCGGCCGCTACAGCCGCTTAATGTAGAGCCGCGTGCCGGTGAGGCCGCCATGCGGCTTCAGCGCGAATTCCGGGATCTCGCCGCAGAACACGAAGCCGTGCCGCTCATAGAGGCCGGCGGCGCCGCCGTCGCTGGCGGTGTCGAGGACGAGATGCGTGCGGCCCCTGTCGCGGGCGACGGCCTCGGCGGCGGCGAGCAGGGCGCTGGCGATGCCGCGACCGCGCAAGGCGGGCAGGGTCATCATCTTGGCGATCTCGGCGCGGTGCGGCTGGTTTTCCGGCAGAGCGAGCTGCAGCGTCACCGTGCCGGCCAGCGTGTCGCCGACGAAGGCGCCGAGCACCACGCGCTCGCCGCGCCCGGCCGCCGCCAGCGAACCGCGCCAGAAGTCGGCCGCCTTCTCGACGTCGAGCGGGTGCATGAAGCTGACCGAGCCGCCGCCGGCCACGGTGTCGACCAGCAGCGCCGCGAGGGCGGTCACGGTCGGCTCGTCGTCGGCGAGCGGGCGGATGGTGAGATCGGGAAGACGTGGCGCGGGGACGTTCATGGCGGTTCTCAGAGACGGGTGAGAGCGACGATGTAGCGGCAGGGCGCGGCACCCTCATTGGCGAAGGTGACCTCCGCCGGCGGGCCGAATCCGAGCGCGTCGCCGGGCTTCAGCTCGTGGCGGGTGCCGTCCTCGATCAGGGTCAGCTCGCCCCGGCGCAGCTGCAGCACCTGGCGGATCGGCGCATAGGAGGAGGCGGGCAGGGTGACGCGGGCGCCGGGCGGCAGCTCGACCTCGACCAGCTCGACCGGATGGTCCGGCCGGGCGAAGATCTGCCGGCGCAGATAGGCGGTGGCGGGATCGCGCCACAGCGGCTGGTCGGTGGCGCGCACCAGCCGGTCGCCGCCCTCGGCGCGCAACAGCAGCCCGGCGAGGGTGAGGCCGAAGGCATTGGCGAGACGCACCAGGGTCACCGCCGTCGGGCTGATCTCGCCGCGCTCGATCTTGCTGATCGTCGCCTTGCCGACCTCGGCGCGGGCGGCGAGATCGGCCAGCGACCAGCCTCGCGCCTCGCGCTCCAGCTTGAGGCGGCGGGCGAGGCGGGCCTCTGTGTCGTCAATTAAACTAGACATACGTCTCTTATAGGAGACGAGCGTGAGGCGATCAAGCAATGGCGCGTGGGCGGGGCGCGGTGGTCGCCATATCCGGCGGGCGCTTCCGGCGCGCTCTTTCCGGCCATGCTTTTGGGCAGGGTTTCGGGGCCTCCCATATGAGCCTTTCGCCGCGCTCTCCATCTGCCCCTCGACCTGCGTCCCGGCCTGTGCTATCCGGCCGGACCTTTTTCGGGAAAGACGGCGATGGCCCCGAGGCCGATGCAGCGACGACGAGACGAGGCGACCCGCGCGGAGAGCTTTCCGTGCGCGGACGATTTCGCTCGCCGGTGCCGGCGGCCGTGAACAGACGGTCGCGCGGCGCGGCGATGTGCCGACCCTGAGCCTTCCGAGCGCGACATGACCGAACTTTCCATCACCGTCCTCACCGAGACGCCCGCCGACGACGCCGCCATCGAGCGGCTGGTGGCCCGCACCTTCGGGCCCGGCCGATATGCCCGCACCGCCTACCGGCTGCGCGAGGGCAACCCGCATCGGCGCGACCTCTCCTTCACCGCCTATATCGGCACCATGCTGGTCGGCTCGGTGCGGCTCACCCCGATCCTCATCGGCGAGGACGCGGCGCTGCTGCTCGGCCCGCTCACCGTCGAGCCGCCGTTCCGCTCGCACGGCATCGGCCGGCGGCTGGTGGAGCGCTGCCTGGAGGCGGCGAAGGCCGAGCTGGCGTCGAAGGCGGCGCTCGACGAGGCCGGCGCCGCGCGGCTGGTGCTGCTGGTCGGCGACGAACCCTATTACGGCCGCATGGGCTTCAAGCGGGTGCCGCCCGCACAGGTGAGCCTGCCGGGCCCGGTCGATCCGGCGCGGGTGCTGGTGTGCCCGCTCGACGACACGCCGCCGGAAGCGGTGCGTGGCCCGGCGCGCAAGGCCTTCGGCATGCCGGCGTCGATCGCGGCGGAGTGAGGCGGCCGGTCAGCCGGCAAGCGTGAGCGGGCCGGTGACCTCATAGGCGAGGCGGACCATGCCGAGCGGCAGCGCCTCGCTCTCACGCAGCACGAGCTGCAGGGGATCGAGGCTGTCGGGCGGGAACAGCCGAACGCCATTTCCCAGCAGCACCGGGATGATGAACAGCTCGAGCCGGTCGATGGCGCCGGCGGCGAGGAAATCGGCCTGAAGCCCGGCACCGCCGACCACCCAGGCCGCGCCATCGCGTGCACGGAGTTCGGCAATGAGCGCGGGGACGCCGTGCCGCCATGCCGTGACCCCGGCGGGCGCCGCCGCGAGCGGGCGCGAGGTGACGATGAGGCCGCGCTTGCCGGCATAGAGCCAGCCAGCATCGAAGGACAGGAGCTGGTCGAAGGTTCCTCGCCCCATCACCACCGTGTCGATACCGGCGATGAAGCGCTCATAGCCGAACTCGACGCTGTCAAAGGGTTTGAGCCAGCTAATGCCGCCGCCGGCATCGGCGATGTAGCCGTCGAGGCTGGTGGCCATGTAGCCGCAGATGCTCGCCATCGCGTGTGTCCTACCGTGCGGAATCAGCGCGAGCATGAACCTCACGCAGCGGCGCCGCCAGAGCTCGGGACGTATCGATCACGGCCGCTTGAGCGAGATCGACACCGAAAGTCCCAAGCGCTATGCCTACCCCCGGAGTACCACTCAGAAGACGGGAACACGATGCTTTCTCGCAGACATCTGATCCAGGGCACCACCGGCATCGCCGCTGCCACCATGCTTCCCGCAATCGAACCCACCTTGGCCGCCGAAGCCGACGTGCCCGCGACCGGCGTGGCGCAGCTCGCGGCCACCATATCGGACAAGCTGTTCGATGACGACGGTCTGGCCCGGCCGGTGCCGGACCAGCCGGTCGTTTCCAACCTGGCGAGCGGTCTCGATCGCACGCTCGTGCTCGGCGGTGGTGGCGAATACTACGTGGCCTGGTATTGCGGCTTCTTCCACGGCCTGCTCGAACAGGGCGTCGATCCGACCATCGCGGAGATGGTCGTCGGCACCTCGGCCGGCTCCTATGCCGGTTCGTCGCTGCTGTCCGGCCGGTTTCAGCAGCTCCGCACCGAGTTCGCGTTTTTCGGTCATTTCCCCGGCCTGTTCGCCAAGCTGGCGCCGGTCACGGCCCCCAATGCGAGCCAGAAGCGGGCGCAGGAGATCAATTTCAGCGTCAAGGACGGGGAGCCGGAGACGATCCGGGCGATCGGCCACGCCTCCCTTGCCGCCGACAACCATCTCAACGGCGATGGCGTGGCTCGCCTGGCCTGGCTGCTGACCGGAGACAGCCGGACCGACTGGCCGACGGCAAAAATGTTCACCACCGCCAATGACTGCTACACCGGCGAGCGTCTGGTGGTGCACCAGGACGTCGCGCGCCGCAACGGCATTCCCCTTGCGCGCGCGGCTGCGGCCAGCTCGTCCTTGCCCGGCGTGATGGGGCCGACGCTGGTGGGCCAGCGCTTCTGCATGGATGGCGGTATTTCCAAGGCCTGGGCGCACACCGATCTCGTCGCCGGTTCCAAGCGCGCGATCGTCATCACGCTCACCAATGGCTATGAGGGCAGCCTGCTCAGCGGGATACCCCACGACATCCACAAGGAGATCGCCGCGCTGGAAGCGACTGGGACGAAAGCGATGCTTATCATCGCCGGCACGCCGCCCGGGCTCAATCTTCTCGACCCCAAGCAAATCGAGCCCGCCCTCAAGGCCGGATATGAGCGCTCGCAAACCGAAGCGCCCAAGATAAAGGCCTTCTGGGCCTAGGCGGACGCCGGCCGCCTAGAGCGTTTTCGAGCGAAGTGGAATCCGGTTCGCGTGAAGAAAACGCGGCCGAACAAGACCCTGAAGCCTTTCCGGCGAACCGGAGTTCAACGGAAAGGCTCTAGCGCCCCTCGCGGGCCCAGGCGGCGGCGATGCCGGCCATCAGGATCAACAGCCCGGTCAGCCCGGCGAACAGCGGGAACAGGCCGAGCCCGCGCACCACCGACACGTCGCGCAGAGCGAGGCCCATCCAGTCCTCGCCGGCATAGCGCTCGCCCGAGCGCACCGCCACCACGCGCGGCACGCCGCCGGCAAGGTCCGCCATGCGCCAGACGCCGCCGCCGGTGGTCGCCAGCGGCGCGCGCAGCGTCTCGGTGGTCGAGGTCACCTCGGAAAATTCGCGCGGATTGAGCGGGCCGACATTGACCAGCGCGGTGTGGGTGCCGTCGGTCGCCCGCCACAGGCCGAGCATGTCGGCCGGGAAGGTGGCACGGAACAGGCCGGGCTCGACCGAGGCCAGCGTCAGGGTGCGGGTCTGGCCGGTCGGGTTGGTGACGACGACGGTGGGGGCGCTGTCGCCCATGGTCTGGCGCTCGACCACGAGATCGGGGCCGTGAGCCAGCAGGCGCAGGCGCTCCTCCTCGAGGTCCGGTTCCTTCATCAGCCAGTGGGACAGGCGGCGGAGCAGGTCGATATAGGGCCCGCCACCCTCGAAGCCGCGCGCCCACAACCAGAAATGATCCGACAGCAGCAGCGCCACGCGGCCCTCGCCGACGCGGTCGAGCAACAGGATCGGCTTGCCGTCCGGCCCGTCCATCACGCTGGTGCCGCGGGCTCCTTGCGTGTCGACGATGCGGAAGAAGCGCGCCCAGGCCGGGGGATTGCTCTCCGAGCCGGGCAAGGCGCGCGTCACCGGATGGCGACGGCCGGCATCGGTGAGCGCGGCGCGGAACGGCGTCTCGGTCATGTGGCCGGCGGGAGCGGCCGGCAGGATCGCCTCCAGCGGGGTGTTGAACACTGAGCCGTCCGAGATGTAGTCGGTGCCGGCGGCGACCAGGAGCGCGCCGCCTTCCTCGACATAGCGCACGATGTTGTCGAAATAGATCATCGGCAGCACGCCCTGCTGGGAGTAGCGGTCGAAGATGATCAGGTCGAAGTCCTTGATCTTCTGCTGGAACAGCTCACGGGTCGGGAAGGCGATCAGCGAGAGTTCGTTGATCGGCGTGCCGTCCTGCTTCTCCGGCGGGCGCAGGATGGTGAAGTGCACGAGGTCGACGTTGGCGTCGGACTTCAGCAGGTTGCGCCAGGTGCGCTCGCCGACATGCGGCTCGCCGGAGACCAGCAGCACGCGCAGCTTGTCGCGCACCCCGTCGATGGAGACGGCGGCGCGGTTGTTCACCGGGGTGAGCTCGCCCTCGAGCCCGGCGGCCTCGATCTCGACGATGTTGGCGCCGGCATGGGTGATCTCGACATCGACCTTCGCCTCCTGCCCGGCGGTGACGATGGGGCGTGCCACCACCTCGCCGTCGCGGCGCACGGTGACGCCGACGCGGGCCCCGGCCGGGGCGCCCTCGTCCACCACCCGGTAGCCGATGGTCTGGTTCTGGCCGACGATGCCGAAACGCGGCGTGGCGGTGAGCGCCACCCGGCGGTCGCGCTCGCCGGCCTGGCCGGAGACGATGGCATGCACGGGCGCGCGGAAGCCGAGCGCCGCCATCGAGGCGGGGATGTCGTGGACGCGGCCGTCGGTGAGGAAGATGGCGCCGGCGACCCGCTCGGGCGGCACGTCGGCCAGCGCGGCGGACAGCGCGGTGAACAGGCGGGTGCCGTCGACTTCGCCGGCACCGGCGCCGGCATCGACGAAGCGGATCTCGGCGCCCTGATCCTTCAGCCGGGCGAGGCGGGTCTCCAGCTCGGCGCGGGCGGCCTCGGTCATCTGGCGGCGATCACCGAAATCCTGGCTGGCGCTCTTGTCGACGACGACGGCGACCACGGTGGAGAGCGGCTCGCGTTCCTCGCGGGTAAGCGAGGGATTGGCCAGCGCCAGCACCGCGAGCGCGAGGGCGAGGCTGCGCAGCAGCGCGCCGCGCGAGCGGGCGACGATGAGCAGGATGGCGACGGCGGCGGTGATCGCGGCGGCGGCGATCAGGAAGGGCAGCGGGATCAGCGGATCGAAGGCGAGGCCGAGATTCATCGTGCGGGGCCTCCGTCAGGTGTGGGGTGCGCGGACTTCCACCTCTCCCCGAGGGGGAGAGGTCGGCGCGCAGCGCCGGGGGAGGGGGGATGACATTGGGACGCGTCGCGCCCCCTCACCCCACGCCTCTCTCCCACGGGGAGAGGGAGCAAGAGGGTGCGCAGGTCACGATCGAGCTCTTGGTCGGCACCGCGCTGCGCGCAGCTTGTCCGGGAAAGGGCGCGGCCATCATGCGGGATCGTCATTGCCCCAGCCTTTCGAGCAGCGCCGGGACATGCACCTGGTCGGCCTTGTAGTTGCCGGTCAGCACGTACATCACCAGGTTGGCGCCGGAGCGGAAGGCGAGCTCGCGCTGGCGGGCGCCGCCTTCCGAGAGCGGCAGCAGCGGGCCGCCATCCGGCGCGGTCGCCCAGGCGCCGGCGAGGTCGTTGGAGGTGATCACCACCGGCGAGACGCCGTCGCCGGCGCGGGCCGGACGCTCCTCGCCCTCCTCGGCCGGGGGCAGCGCCTCCACCCAGGTGGTGCCGCCGGTGAAGCGGCCGGGGAAATCGCGCAGCAAATAGAACGCCTTGGTGAGCACGTGGTCGCGCGGCACCGGCTCCAGCTCGGGGATGTCGAGCCCGTCGAGGATCTGGCGTAGCGCCGGATTGGTCGGCGTGGCGCCGCCGACACCGGGGATGGTGGTCTCGGCGTCGCGGGTGTCGAAGACGATGGTGCCGCCCTGCTTCATGAAAGCGTCGACGCGCGCCAGCGTCTCCGGCGAGGGCTTCGCGGCGGTCGGCAAAACCGGCCAGTAGAGCAGCGGGAAGAAGGACAGCTCGTCGCGGGAGAGGTCGACGCCCATCGGCTCACCGGCCTCCAGCGCGGTGCGCTCGCCGAGGAAGTCGGTGAGCGCCTTGAGGCCGGAGGCGCTGACCTCGTCGGTCTCGGCGTCGCCGGTGACGACATAGGCGAGGCGGGTCGCGTTGGTCGCCTTCACCGCGAAGTCGATCTCCGCCGGCGTCATCGGCTTGTCCGGGCGGGCGGCGGGTACGGCGCCGGGGACGGGAGCCTGCGCCTGGGCAGGGGCTTGAGCCTGTGCCGGAGCTTGGGCCTGAGCCTTGGCCGCCGGCGCGGTCTGGGCGTGGGCCGGGGCGCCGGCGAGCAGGCCAAGCAATCCGGCCAGCGCGACGGCCAGCAGAAGGCTCGCGGCGGTGGAGGTCCGGCGCGGCGTCAGGCGGGACAGGCCGCCGGCGAGCAGGAACACGATCATGGCATCCACCAGCAGGAGAGCGAGCAACGCGAGCAGCAGCGGCGCGCGCAGGTCGCGCGGAGCGGCGTCGCGATAGGGCTCGACGCGGCCGAGGGCCGAGAGGTCGAGCGGCGCCAGCCGGTCGGCGGGCAGCAGCGCGTTGACCGCCACCAGCCCTTCCGGCGGGCCGTAGAAGCCGGGCGGGTGCTCGGCGCTGGCGCGGCCGTTGAAGCCGACCGGAATGGCGCGGGCGGTCGGCGTGACCGGCCGGAAGGCGCCGAAGCCGTCGAGCAGCCGGCTTGGCGGCACCGTCTCGCCGGTCGGCGCGGCATCACCGATGGCGACGCCGTCGCCGGCCGCAGCCTCGGCCGCGCTGGAACCGCCGAGCGCCACCACCCGCCTGAGCATGTCGACGAAGGCGCCGGACAGCGGCAGGTTCGACCAGGAGGTGTCGGCGGTGACGTGGAACAGCACCACCATGCCGGCGCCGCGCTTCTCGCCGGTGACCAGCGGCGTGCCGTCGGTGAGCGTCGCCCAGGTGCGGGTGGCGAGCAGGCCGTCGGGCTCGGCGAGCACCTGCCGGCCGACGGTGACGTCGTTCGGCACCGGCACGTCGCGGAACGGGCCGTCGGGGTTGAAGCCGCCCAGCGACTGCGGTTGCTCCCAGGACAGCGAGCCGCCGAGTACGCGGCCGCCGCGGCGCAGCGTCACCGGGACGAGGTCGTCCGAGCCGTTGGCGAGGCGCGGGCCGGCGAAGCGGATCAGCACGCCGCCGCCCTCGATCCAGCGTTGCAGCCGCTGATGCACCTCCGGCGGGATGGTGCCGACATCGGACAGCACGATCACCGGCAGCTTCTGATCGATGAAGCGCTCGATGGCTTCCGGGGTGGCGGCGCCGTCGGCGGTGCGGATATCGGCGAACGGGCCGAGGGCGCGGGTGAGGTAGTAGGACGGCGACAGCAGCGGCTGGCGCTGGTCGGCGGTGACGCCGGAGACCAGGCCGACGGTGCGCCGCCGCCAGCGCTTGTCGAGCAACTGCACCGCGCCGGCGGATTCCACCCCGGCGATGTCGAGGCGCGCGACCTCGTTGCGGATCTCGACCGGCATGTCGAAGCGCGCCTCGGTCTCGCGGACGCCCGGCTCGAAATTGAACGGCGCCTCGCCGAGGGTGAGGCTGCGCATGTCCAGCGCCCGCACGGTGCCCGCGCGGGGCAGCGTCTGGCGGTCGGCGCGCAGCACCTTCACGGTGAGGGCGCCGGCGGCGTTGTCGGCGGCCGCGAGCGCCAGCGGCTCCTCGACGCCGTCAGCCAGGGTGGCGAGCGGATGCTGGCCGGCGATCGAGGCCAGTTCGGCGGCGAAGCCGTCGCTGTCCGCGTTGCTCCCATCCAGGCGCACGCCGTCGGAGAGATAGACGATGCCGGCTTCCGGCGTCGCGTCCAGCGCCTTGCGCAGGCTGGCGAGCGCGGTCGCGCGGTCGGGCAAGAAGGGCTGCGGCTCCAGCGTGCGCAGCCGTTCGCGCGCCTCGCTCGGGGTCATCAGGCGCGGGTCGAGCGGGGGCTCGCCGGTGGGGATCAGCACGATGCCGCGGCCGGCAAGGTCGGCGTCGGCGACGATGCCCTCGGCGGAGACGCGCCGCGCCTCCCAGGTGGAGGCGGCGGTCCAGCCGGAATCGATCAGCAGCACCACCGGGCCGGAAGAGGACGGGCCGGCGACCGGCGGATTCCAGATCGGCCCGGCGGCGGCGAAGATGACGAGGGCGGCGAGCAGCAGCCGCAGCACGGTGAGCCACCACGGCGTGCGCGCCGGGGTCTCCTCCTTGGGCGGGATGTCGAGCAGCAGCCGGGTCGGCGCGAAGGCGATGCGGCGCGGGCGCGGCGGCACCAGGCGCAAGAGGAACCACAGCAGCGGCAGCGCGGCGAGCGCGGCGAGCAGCAGCGGGGTGGTGAAGGCGAGGGGAAGGCCGAGCAGGTTCATCGGCTGTGTCCTCCCGCCGTTTCGTCATGCGTCTCGCCGGCATGGGCGCCGCGCTCGTCGGCGGCATCCTCATATTCCGGGGCGCCGGCCGGCAGGGCGGCAAGCGCGTCGGCGCCGCCGGTCATGCGGGCATGCAAAGCGAGCAGCAATTCGGTGGCCGGCCGGTCGGTGCGGTGGACGAGGAAGCTCCACATGCGGCGCTCGGCCTCGCGGCGGATGATGGCGCGGTGGCGGGCGACCCGCTCGACATAGTCCTCGCGCACCGTTTCGGCGCGGCCGATGGTGAGCAGCGTGCCGCTTTCCGGCTCGCGGAACTCGATGCGGCCGGAGAACGGGAAGGTCTCCTCGGCGGGATCGCAGACCTGCACCACATGGCCGTGGGCGCCGGAGGCGGCGAGGCCGGCGAGGCTCGCCACCACCTCCGGCGTCGGGCTCCAGAGATCGCCGAGCAGCACCACCTCGGCGAGCGGCGAGGGGGAGAAAGCCGGCGGCAGGCTCTGCGGCAGGCTGGAGGCGTGGACGAACGATTCCGCCATCTTCTCGACGATGCGGCGCGAGGCGGAGGGACGCATGACGCCGGGAATGCCGACCCGCTCGCCGCCCTTCACCAGCAATTCGGCGAGCGCGAAGGCGACCACGAGGGCGCGGTCGCGCTTGGTCTCCCAGACCAGCGGTGAGGCGAACACCATGGAGGCGGACAGGTCCGGCCAGATCCACACCGTGTGGGCGGCCTCCCATTCGCGCTCGCGGACATAGAGATGGTCGTCGCGGGCCGAGCGGCGCCAGTCGACGCGGGCGGAGGGCTCGCCATCGACGAAGCGGCGATACTGCCAGAAGTTCTCGCCCGAACCGGCGCGGCGGCGGCCGTGCAGGCCGTGATAGACGCTGGCGGCGATGCGGCGCGCTTCCAGCACGAGACGCGGCATGGCGGCAACGAGGCCGGCGGCGTCCTGCGCCGCGCTCCTGACGGCATTGTCCGCATCAATTTCCATCAAACCGTCCCATGCCACGCCACGCCCGTTTCCGCACCGCGCCTTCAGCCGATCTTCGCCGCCAGCTTGGCGACGAGGCCGGGCACCGTCTCGCCATCGGCGCGGGCGGCGAAGGTGAGCGCCATGCGGTGCTTGAGCACGGGCTCGGCCAGCGCCACCACGTCGTCGACCGAGGGGGCGTAGCGCCCGTCCAGCAGCGCGCGGGCACGCACCGCCAGCATCAGCGACTGCGACGCGCGGGGCCCAGGTCCCCAGGCGATGAACTTGGAGAAGGCGCCGGCATCCGGGCCGGGACGGGCGGAACGCACCAGGGTGAGGATCGCCTCCACCACCGATTCGCCGACGGGGAGCCGGCGCACGAGGCGCTGGGCGGCGGTGAGCTCGTCGGCGGTCATCACCGCCTTCGGCTTGGTTTCCTCGGCGCTGGTGGTGTCGAACAGGATCCTCCGCTCGGCCTCGCGGTCGGGATAGTCGACGTCGATCTCCATCAGGAAGCGATCGAGCTGGGCCTCGGGGAGCGGGTAGGTGCCTTCCTGCTCCAGCGGATTCTGCGTCGCCAGCACATGGAACGGCTTGGGCAGATCATGTCGCGCGCCGGCGACGGTGACGTGGCCTTCCTGCATCGACTGCAGCAGCGCGGACTGGGTGCGCGGCGAGGCGCGGTTGATCTCGTCGGCCATCAGCAACTGGGCGAAGACCGGGCCGGGGATGAAGCGGAAGGAGCGCCGGCCGCCGGCGCCTTCCTCCAGCACCTCGGCGCCGAGAATGTCGGAGGGCATCAGATCCGGGGTGAACTGCACGCGACGGGCGTCGAGCCCGAGCACGGTGCCGAGCGTCTCGACCAGCTTGGTCTTGGCGAGGCCGGGCACGCCGACCAGCAGGCCGTGGCCGCCGGACAGGATGGTGATGAGCGTGCGCTCCACCACCGCCTCCTGACCGAAGATGACCTGGCCGATGCCGGCCTTGGCGGCGCGGACATTGGCCGCCGTCGCCTCCGCCGAGCGAACGATCATGGCGTCGAGGGATTCGAAGTTCTCGCCGGTCGCGGACGTCATGTCGTGCTCCTTCAACCTTGCTGCGCCACGGGGTCCGTGATCGGTACCCCGCGGCTTCATCGGCACTTTGCAAGCCCGGGGCCACACCAGTCCCCGGGCCAGTTTACGCCGGACGCCCGGCGCGGCAGGCTTCGCTCAGCCCGGTCCCCGCCGATGGTTTGCCGGTTATGTTGCGCTGCGAAATGTCTTATTGCAACGCACATATTCCGCTACCGCCGGGACGGCGTTCGGGCTTCCTGACGGTCAAGCTTACGCTATCTTCAGATCGCGTCGACTATCGGGCGGGGGATCACGACTGCGCGATTAAGCCTGTGTGACAGAGAAAGAATCATGGCTTCAGACACTTCCGGGCGACTTGACGATTTCATGAGGTCGATCGCCACAGCGAAGGGCGAGGGCGGGCCGCCGCTGGAGCGCTGGAACCCGTCCGACTGCGGCGACATCGACATCCGCATCGACCGCGAGGGCGGCTGGCACCATGAGGGGCGTCCGATCGGCCGGCCGGCGCTGGTGAAGCTGTTCGCCTCGGTGATGCGGCGGGAGGGGACCCGCCACGTGCTGGTGACGCCGGTGGAGAAGCTCGGCATCACCGTGGAGGACGCGCCGTTCCTCGCGGTGGAGATGCGGGCCGAGGACGCCAAGCAGGATCGGCCGGCGCGGCTTGCCTTCCGCAGCAATCTCGACGACTGGGTGATGTGCGACGACGCGCATCCGCTGCGCTTCGACCAGCAAGCGGACGGATCGGTGCGGCCCTATATATATGTGCGGCGCGGCCTGTGGGCGCGGCTGACCCGACCGGTGTTCCTCGAACTCGTCGAGCGGGGCGAGGAACGCGCGGTCGAGGGGCAGCCGATGTTCGGCGTCGCCTCGTCCGGTGCATTCTTTCCGATCGCGCCGGTCGAGGGCCTGTCCGCCGAGGAAATGGAAGACCGATCATGAGCGCCGCCGTGCCGCTGCCCGCCCTTTCCGCCCTTCCGCCCCGGCTGGAGGACTTCGTCGCCCGCGCCCGCGCCCGGCTGCTGCCGGAGCCGGATCTCGACGGCGTGCCGCTGCGGGGCGACCACGAGCTGACGCCGGAATTCCGCGACCTGGTGGCGAAGGTGCGCGGCGCGGCGGTGCTGATCCCGGTGGTGGCGCGGCCCGACCCGACGGTGCTGCTCACGCTGCGCTCCTCGCATCTGCCGAGCCATGCCGGGCAGATCGCCTTTCCCGGCGGCAAGATCGACCCGACCGACCCCGACCCGCTGCACGCTGCGCTGCGCGAGGCGGAGGAAGAGGTCGGGCTCGACCGCAAGCTGGTGGCGCCGCTCGGCTATCTCGACCCCTATCTCGCCCGGACCGGCTACCGCATCGTGCCGGTGGTGGGGCTGGTGCAGCCGGATTTCGGCCTGACACTCAATCCCGGCGAGGTCGACGAGGCCTTCGAGGTGCCGCTGGACTTCCTGATGAGCCCGGACAACCACCACCGGGAAAGCCGCGAATGGCTGGGAATGATGCGCACCTTCCACGCCATGACCTATGACAAGCGGCGCATCTGGGGCATCACCGCCGGCATCCTGCGCAGCCTCTATGAACGGGTGTATGGCTGATGCTGCGGATCGCGCTCACCAATATCCTCCTCTTCATCACGCCCTTCGTGCTGTTCGCGCTCTATCTGCGCTTCGGCCGGCGGGTGGACGCGGCGCTGTCGGGGTGGTCGACGCGGGCGCTGGCGGGCTGCCTGTTCGCCGGGGTGGCGCTGGTGGCGGCGAGCCTGCTCCTGTTCGAGGCCGGCACACGCGGGCCGACCACCGGGCGCTACGTGCCGCCGAACTGGGAAGGCGGCAAGCTGACGCCGGGCCACATCGAATGACGCGGGCGACGCATGAGCTGATCGACGCCCGCCCCGGCCTCGCCCGTCTGCTCGACGTGCTCGACGGCGAGGGCGAGGAGGCGCGCATCGTCGGCGGCGCGGTGCGCGACTGGCTGGTGGGACGCGGCGCGCGCGGCGATGTCGACATCGCCACCACCGCGACGCCGGACGAGGTGACGCGCCGGGCGAAGGCCGCCGGCTTCAAGGCGATCCCGACCGGCATCGAGCACGGCACGGTGACGGTGATCGCCGAGGGCCTCCCCTACGAGGTGACGACGCTGCGCCAGGACGTGGAGACCGACGGCCGGCGGGCGCAGGTGGCGTTCGGCCGCGACTGGCGGGCCGATGCCGCGCGGCGTGACTTCACCATGAACGCGCTCTACCTGACGCGCGACGGCGAGCTGATCGACTTCACCGGCGGCGAGGCCGATGCCCGCGCCGGGCGGGTGCGCTTCATCGGCGACGCCGACCGGCGCATCGCCGAGGATTATCTGCGCATCCTCAGGCTGTTCCGCTTCCATGCCGGCTACGGCCACGGCCCGGTCGATCCCGAGGCGCTGGCGGCGGCGGTGCGCGGCAGGGACGGCCTCGCCCGCCTCTCGCGCGAGCGGGTGCGGGCGGAGCTCCTGAAACTGCTGACGGCCTCTCGCGCGGCCGAAACCCTGGCGGAGATGGACGCCGCCGGGCTGCTGGCGCCGGTGCTGGGCGAGCCGGGGGACGTCGCCACCTTCGCGCGGCTGGCCGCGCTGGAGGCGGCGCTGGGGCTGGCGCCGGACGCGGTGCGTCGGCTCGGCGCGCTCGGCGTGCGCGAGGAGGCGGACGCGGTGGCGCTCGCCGAGACGCTGCGGCTGTCGCGCGCCGAGGCCGCCCGGCTGGTGGCGCTGGCCGGCCCGGCGCCGACGCCGGGCATGTGCGAGAAGGGGCAGAAGGCGTTTCTCTACCGCATGGGGCGCGAGCGCTTCACCGACCGGGCGCTGATCGCCTTCGCCCGTTCGGGAGCCGCCGTCGACGATGCCGGCTGGCGGGCGCTCATCGACATCGCGCGGGACTGGCCGATCCCGCGCTTTCCCTTGAAGGCGGCGGACTTTCTCGCACGCGGGCTGACGCCCGGGCCGGCGCTTGGCGCGGCGATGAAGCGGGCCGAGGAGGCCTGGATCGAGGCCGGCTTCCCGCAGCGCGACGCGCTCGACCCGCTCGTCGCGACGGTACTCGCCGACGACCGCTGAGCCGGCGGGCATGCCATAGTGCGCCCGGACCTTAGGGGAGGGAACGCCATGGCCAATGAGGGGCTGCACGTCGCCCGGCAGATCTTCGTCAATTTGCCGGTGAAGGACCTGAAGCGCTCGGTGGATTTCTTCACCGCGCTCGGCTTCAGCTTCAACCTGCAATTCACCAATGACGACGCCACCTGCATGATCATCGGCGAGAATTTCTTCGCCATGCTGCTGGTGGAGCCGTTCTTCAAGAGCTTCATCCACAAGGAGATCGCCGACACCTCGAAGACGACCGAGGTGCTGGTGGCGCTTGCGGTGGACGACCGGGAGGCGGTGGACGCGCTGGTGGCCAAGGCGCGGGCCGCCGGCGGCGCGGTGCCGCGCGAGCCGCAGGACATGGGGTTCATGTACTCGCATGGCTTCGAGGATCCCGACGGCCACACATGGGAGGTGTTTCACATGAGCGAGATGCCGCCGGCCTGAGCCCGCGCGCCTCTGGTCGCGGAGCGGGAAGGGTGGTTGAATGACACCCTTGCCGTCGTTTCTGGTGATGCCATGGTCGCCGCATGGGTGCGGGTCTTGCGGTTGGGTCTGCTGGCAGTGCCGCTGCTTGCCGCCAATGTGGGAATTTCCGCCGCCGATGAGGCGGAATGGGAAATAGAGGGCCGCCTGTTCGGCAAGCTCGAACCCGGCGGCGGCGGCAAGAAGCTCGACTTCAAGACCTCGCGCGACGTCAGCGGCATCGCCTGCGAGGACGGCAATGCGCCTTCGCGCCTGTGCCTGATCGCCGACGACGAGGCGCAGGGCGTGCAGATCGTGATGGCCCGGCCGCATGGCGGCGAGGCCGGCGCCTTCATCCCGCTGATCTCCGAGCGCTATGCCGGCGAGCCGCTGTCGCTCGACGCCGAGGGGGTCGCCTATGCCGACGGCGCCTTCTACGTCGTCGGCTCGCATGCCCGGCCGCGCCGCGAGAGCGACCCGGCGGCGGCGAACGCCCGTGCCAAGGCAACGAGGCGGGTGTTCCGCATCCGCTTCGTGCCGGGCTCGGTGAACCGCAATGGCGACATCAGGGGGCCGCGCCCGTCGGTGGAGGTCTCCACCGACCTGCCGGCCTTCCTGCGCTCGGTGCCGCAGCTGGCCGGCGCCTTCGACGGCAAGCTGCTCGAGCACGGGCTGAACATCGAGGGCGTCGCGGTGCACGAGGGGCGGCTGATCGCCGGCCTCCGGGCGCCGGCGGTGGAGGGCCGGGCGGCGACGGTGTCGGTGCCGCTGGCATCGCTGTTCGACGGCCAGCCGGGCAAGGCGGAGCTGATCACCTACGACCTCGGCAAGGACACCTCGGGTACGCCGCGCGGCATACGCGACCTCGTCGCCTTCGGCTCGGGGCTCCTGTTCCTCGCCGGGCCGCAACTCGACCCGCCCCGCGTGTCCTATGGCGACTATGCGGTGTACCGCACCCTGCCGGGCGGCGGCGCGGCGCTGGTGGCGAACCTGCCGTCCTTCGGCGGCGAGGCCAAGCCCGAGGCGCTGCTGCCGCTGAAGCACGAGGGCGGGGCGCTGCGCGCGGTGCTGCTGTTCGACGGCCCGCGCGAGGGCGGCGGCCGGGTGCTGAGCTTCGAGATCCGCTAGGCGAAGCCGGCGCTTGACCCTCCGGGAGCCGGAGCCTAGCTTCCGTCCGGTCAAAGGGGTGGTCGCAACAGAATGTCGGTTACGTTCGTCGGGGTTACGCGTTTCAGCGTCGTGACCCGCGATTCATTGACGTGGTTCCGATCCACGCGTGACCTGTCGCTGGAACAGGCCAAAGAGACCGTCTTCGATACGGGCCGCCTGCAGCAGAGGCTGCGGATGTTCTCGCGCTATGCGTTGCCGACCTATGTGGCGCTGACCCGGCGCGAGCGGTCCTACGCCGCGATCCTGATCAATCACGACCTGCCGTCTTTCGCGGTCAAATCGCTGAAGAAGCTGCTCGCGCCGCATCCCAATATCCGTCTCGCGGTCATCGGCGAAGGGCACAGCTTCCGGCTGAAGTCGCGCAATGCCTGCGCCCGGCTGGCCGAGGGCGGGCGGCTCTATTCCTATCGGCTCGACGACGACGACGCCCTGTCGCCGGGCTATTTCGACGCCATCGCGCCGCAACTGGACCAACTGCCGGATCTCACCGTGATCTCCGCCCCGGAGGGTCGGACCATCGCGCCGGCACCGGACGAGGTGATCCAGGTGCAGGAATGCAGCATCAAGCACGTCGCCCAGGGACTGGGCGTGGTGTCCGGCCCGGATCGCTATCTCTCGGCCTACGACCTCGGCAACCACATGGTCGTGTACAAGAAATATCCGGTGCAGCTGATCGCCACCGGCCGGCCGCTGTGGCTGCGGACGCGGCATATCGACAATGACAGCCCGACCCGCCGGGGGCCGCCGCCGGTGAACGTCGCGCTGGCGCAGGCTTCCGTCGACCTCAAGAAGGATTTTCCCTTCATCAATCTCGCCGCGCTGCGCGTGCTGTCGCCACCCGCGCCCGCACCCGCGCCGCAGGTGGAGTCGGCGGCGTCCTAGCGGAGGCGCCTCGTCCCGGGGCGGGCCGCGAGGAGGCTCACGGCCACTTCACCACCGGCGGCATCGAGGAGAGGATGGAGGCGACATTGCCGCCGGTCTTCAGCCCGAACACCGTGCCGCGATCATGCAGCAGGTTGAACTCGACATAGCGGCCGCGGCGGACGAGCTGCTCCTCGCGCTCGGCCTCGGTCCAGGGGGTGGCGAGGTTGGCACGCACGAGGCGCGGATAGACGTCGAGGAAGGCGAGGCCGACGTCGCGGGTGAAGGCGAAGTCGGCGTCGCGGTCGCCTGAGTCCAGCCAATCGTAGAAGATGCCGCCGATGCCGCGCGGCTCCTGCCGGTGCGGCAGCCAGAAATACTCGTCGCACCACGCCTTCAGCCGGTCGTGGTCGGCGACCGCATGGGCGTCGCAGGCCGCCCGCATCGCCGCGTGGAAGGCGAGGGCGTCGGGATCCTCCTGCGCGCGGCGGTGCTCCAGCAGCGGGGTGAGGTCGGCGCCGCCGCCGAACCACGCCCGCGAGGTGACCACGAAGCGGGTGTTCATATGCACCGCCGGCACGTGCGGGTTCGCCAGATGGGCAATCAGCGAGATGCCGGTGGCGTGGAAGCGCGGATCGGCCTCGGCGCCGGGGATCTGCTTGCGGAACTCCGGGGCGAACTCGCCATGCACGGTGGAACAGTGCACGCCGACCTTCTCGAACAGCCGGCCGCGCATCATCGCCATCACCCCGCCGCCGCCGGCGGCGCCGGAATGGTCGGCGCGGTCCCAGGGGGTGCGCTCGAAGCGGCCGGGCGCGCCGGGATAGAGCGCGGCGGGCGCCTCGTCCTCCAGCGCCTCGAAGGCGGCGCAGATGCGGTCGCGGAGCTCCTCGAACCAGGCGCGGGCGGCGGCCTTCATCGGCTCGATGCGGGCCGGATCGAGCGGTGTGCCGGGGGCGCTGCGGGCGGCATCGGCGATGGTCGAGGCGGACATGACGGGCTTCCTCTCTGCGCCGACGCTTCTAGCGCCGCCGACCCCATCGCGACAAGCAATGCGCGATCGGGGCTGGCGCGCGCGGCGCGACTCGTGTCTGTTCACTGTCCGTTCGCGCGCCCCGTTCCGACATACTACCGCCGCAACAAAAGCGGAAAAGGCTACCCATGCTGTCGCGCCTGCTCACCTGGTTCGAGAACCGTCTCGACCCGTTCCGTCCGATGCCGCTCGCCCGCCCTCCGGAGGGGCTGTGGGTGTTCTACTGGCATTTCGTGCGGCAGAGCGGGCCGATCTTCATCGCCGCGCTCGGCGCCGCGTTTCTCGTCGCCATCGTCGAGGTGTCGCTGTTCCGCTATGTCGGGCAGATCGTCGACCTCCTGCAGTCCTCCTCGCCGGGCGGGATCTTCGCCGACCATGGCGGGCTGCTCCTGTGGATGGCCTTCGTGGTGGTGATCGCCCGGCCGGCGACGCAGGCGCTGCACGATTTCCTGGTGCGGCAGTCGATCAACGCCAATTTCTCCAGCCTGATCCGCTGGCAGTCCTATCGCTGGGTGGTGCGCCAGAGCCTCGCCTATTTCCAGAGCGACTTCGCCGGGCGTATCGCCACGCGGGTGCTGCAGGCCGGGCCGGCGCTGCGCGGCTCGGTGGTCGAGGTGATCGACGCGCTGTGGTACGTCTCGGTCTACGCCATCAGCGCCGTGATCCTGTTCGCCGAGGCCGACTGGCGCCTCGCGGTGCCGATCGTCGCCTGGATCGCGCTCTACATCCTCGCGCTTTCCTATTTCATCCCGCGGGTGCGAGCGCTCTCCAAGGCGATGTCGGAGACCAACTCCGCGCTGACCGGGCGGATCGTCGACAGCTACACCAACATCATGACGGTGAAGCTGTTCGCCCATGCCGACCGCGAGGACGCCTATGTCCGCGAGGCGACCGGCGCGCATAACGAGGCCTTCCTGCGCCAGCAGCGGCAGATCACCCGCATGGCGATGAGCGTCAGCTGGCTGAACTCGCTGATGCTCGGCGCCATCGGCGCGCTCGGCGTCTGGCTGTGGTCGACCGGGGCAATCAATCTCGGCGCCATCGCGCTGTCCACCGGCCTCGCCATCCGCATCACCAACATGTCCGGCTGGATCATGTGGGTGGTGACCGGCGTGTTCGAGAATGTCGGCACGGTGCAGGAGGCGATCCTCACCATCGCCCGGCCGCACACGGTGGTCGACCGGCCGGCGGCACCGGCGCTCGACGTGCCGCGCGGAGAAATCCGCTTCGACAATGTCAGCTTCCACTACGGCAAGGGCTCGGGAGTAATCGAGGGGCTCGACCTCGCGGTGAAGCCGGGCGAGCGCATCGGCCTCGTCGGCCCATCGGGGGCCGGCAAGTCGACGCTGATGAACCTGTTGCTGCGCTTCTACGACCTCGAAGGCGGGCGCATCCTGATCGACGGGCAGGACATTGCCGGCGTGACGCAGGAGAGCCTGCGCGGCCATGTCGGTGTGGTGACGCAGGACACCTCGCTGATGCACCGCTCGGTGCGCGACAATATCCGCTACGGGCGGCCGGACGCCGACGAGCCGGCGATCTGGCAGGCGGCGCGGCGGGCGCATGCGGCGGAGTTCATCGATGGGCTGGCCGACCCGCAGGGACGCCGGGGCCTCGACGCGCAGGTCGGCGAGCGCGGCGTCAAGCTGTCCGGCGGCCAGCGCCAGCGCATCGCCATTGCGCGGGTGCTGCTGAAGGACGCGCCGATCCTGGTGCTGGACGAGGCCACCTCGGCGCTCGATTCGGAGATCGAGGCGGCGATCCAGGCCAATCTCGACGAGCTGATGCAGGGCAAGACGGTGATCGCCATCGCCCACCGACTCTCCACCATCGCCCGGATGGACCGGCTGGTGGTGATGGACCATGGCCGCATCGTCGAGACCGGCACCCATGCCGAACTGATCGCTCGCGGCGGGCTTTATGCGCGGCTGTGGCTGCGCCAGTCCGGCGGGTTCATCGACCGGGAAGAGGATATCGCGGCGGAGTGAGGCTCACCCCGCCGCGCCGGGCGTGGGGAACGCCCCGAGCTGGCGCAGCGCCTCGCCGGCGATCATCGCGCCGGCCACCGCGACATTGAGCGAGCGCGCCCCCGCCGCCAGCGGGACGAGCAGGCGCGCATCGGCCGCCTCGTGCACCGTCTCCGGCACGCCGACGCTCTCGCGGCCAAGCAGCAGCACATCCCCCGCAGCGAATCGGAAATCGACATAGGGCTGCGCCGCGCGGGTGCTGGCGAGGACGAGGCGCGCGCCCTGTTCCGCCCGCCAGCCCTCGAAAGCGGCGAAGCTGGCATGGCGGCGGATCGCCGCACGGTCGAGATAGTCCATGCCGGCGCGGCGGAAGCCAGCATCGCCCACCGGGAAGCCGGCCGGCTCGACGATGTGCAACTCAAGGCCGAGACAGGCGCACAGCCGGGCGAGCGTGCCGGCATTCTGGGCGATGTCAGGCTGGTAGAGGGCGAGGCGGATCGGCATGGCGATGGTTCGGGGGCGTTCGCGGGAGGATCCTGACCAAGCGTCGCCGGTAACGGCGGGATTGTGGCGGCATCATGGCATCCGCGCGGCCTTTTCGTCCGGGGGGCGGGGCGGACTGCCGCACTGCCGTCATCTGGACAAGGCGCCGGTAGGGTGCAATTAGAGGCAGTCGAAGGTAAGCCGACCGCGCGGGCGGCGGCATCGGCGTTGCGTCACGTCGGGGTGGTGACGTCGCGGCCGATGACGACGGCAGCGGGTGTCGGCAGCCTGGGATTGCGGCGGCAATCGCCTGGTGGCGAAGGCGTCGGCGGTAATGCGCTGGCGGTCAGCCGCTGCGATAGGCCGTGCATCGTTCGATGGGCGTGAGGGGAAAGGAAACACTCGTGGCATCAACCGGGACGGCGGAAACCACGCGCCGCGACTTCCTCTATATCGCGACCGGCGCCATGGGCGCGGTCGGGGCCGCCGCCATGGTGTGGCCCTTCATCTCGCAATTGCAGCCGGACGCCTCGGTACTGGCGATGTCCTCCACCGAGGTCGATCTCGGCCAGATACAGGAAGGCCAGATCGTCACCGTGAAGTGGCGCGGCAAGCCGGTCTTCGTGTGGAACCGCACGGCCAAGGACATCGAGGAAGCCAGGGCGGTGCAGCTCGGCCAACTGCTCGACCCGGTGGCCCGAAACGCCAACCTGCCGGCCGACGCGCCGGCCACCGACGCCAACCGCGCCGCCAAGGACCAGGAGAAGTGGCTGGTCGTCATCGGCATCTGCACCCATCTCGGCTGCGTCCCCATCGGCCATATGGGCGAGTATGACGGCTGGTTCTGCCCGTGCCACGGCTCGGAATATGACAGCGCCGGCCGGGTGCGCCGCGGCCCGGCGCCCGAGAACCTCGCCATTCCGCCGTATCATTTCGTGTCCGACACGAAGATCTCCATCGGCTGAGCCGAGCATCCGGGAAAGAGACAGATGAGCGGACACGCAACGTTCGAGCCGAAGAACCCGGCGCTGAAGTGGTTCGAGAGCCGGCTCCCCCTGGTCGGCCTGATCCATTCCTCCTTCGTCGCCTATCCCACCCCGCGCAACCTGAACTACTGGTGGACCTTCGGCGGCATCCTGTCGCTGATGCTGGCCTGCCAGATCGTCTCGGGCGTCGTGCTGGTGATGCACTACACCCCGCATGTGACGCTCGCCTTCGACTCGGTCGAGCACATCATGCGCGACGTGTCCTATGGCTGGCTGATCCGCTACATCCATTCCAATGGCGCCTCGATGTTCTTCATCGCGGTGTACATCCACATGTTCCGCGGCCTGTATTACGGGTCCTACAAGGCGCCGCGCGAGGTGCTGTGGATCCTCGGCTGCATCATCTACCTGCTGATGATGGCCACCGCCTTCATGGGCTACGTGCTGCCGTGGGGCCAGATGAGCTTCTGGGGCGCCACCGTCATCACCAACCTGTTCTCTGCCTTCCCGGTGGTCGGCCCGACCATCGTCGAATGGCTGTGGGGCGGCTTCGCGGTCGACAACCCGACGCTCAACCGCTTCTTCTCGCTGCACTATCTGCTGCCCTTCATGATCGCCGGCGTCGTGGTGCTGCACATCTGGGCGCTGCACGTGGTCGGCCAGAACAACCCGACCGGCGTCGATCCGAAGACCCCGAAGGACACCGTGGCCTTCACGCCCTATGCGACCATCAAGGATTCGCTGGGCATGGTGGTGTTCCTGATCTTCTTCGCCTGGTTCCTGTTCTACATCCCGAACTATCTCGGCCACGCCGACAACTACATCCCGGCCAACCCGCTGGTGACGCCGGCGCATATCGTGCCCGAATGGTACTACCTGCCGTTCTACGCGATGCTGCGCGCCATCCCCTCGAAGCTCGGCGGCGTGCTGACCATGTTCAGCGCCATCATCGTGCTGTTCTTCGTGCCGTGGCTGGACACCTCGAAGGTGCGCTCGGGCGTCTACCGCCCGCTGTTCAAGCAGTTCTTCTGGATCTGGGTGGCGGTGTGCATCGGGCTCGGCTGGCTCGGCTCCAAGCCGGCCGAGGGCGGCTACATCGTCGCCGGCCGCATCCTCACCTTCTGGTACTTCGCGCACTTCCTGATCATCCTGCCGCTGCTCGGCCTATTCGAGAAGCCGAAGGCGGTGCCGGCCTCGATCACCGAGGCGGTGCTGGGCAAGAAGGGCAGCGCGCCTGCCTCCGTCGGCGCCCAGGCGCCGCAGACCAAGGGCTGAGCGGGAGACGAACGATGAACAAGCTGATGTCCTCGCTCTCCTCCCTCCCGTTGCGGCGCGGCCTGATCGGCGCCGCGCTCGCCGGTGTCCTGGTGCTCGCGGGTGGTCTCGCCCCGGCGAGCGCCCAGGAGCATGGCGGCACCAAGCCGCATCGCGAAAGCTGGAGCTTCGCCGGCCCGTTCGGCAAGTATGACCGCGCCCAGCTGCAGCGCGGCTTCCAGGTGTTCAAGGAAGTCTGCTCCTCCTGCCATTCGGCGCATCTGCTCGCCTTCCGCAACCTCGCCCAGCCGGGCGGGCCGCAGTTCAGCGAAGAGCAGGCCAAGGTGGTGGCCGAGGGCTACCAGATCCAGGACGGGCCGAACGACGCCGGCGACATGTTCGACCGCCCCGGCCGGCTGTCCGACCACTGGCCCTCGCCGTTCCCGAACGAGCAGGCGGCGCGCGCCTCCAATGGCGGCGCCTACCCGCCGGACTTCTCGACGCTGGCCAAGGCGCGCACCTATGAGGTGGGCTTCCCCGGCTTCCTGATCGACATCTTCACCCAGTATCAGGAGCAGGGGCCGGACTACATCCACGCGCTGCTGAACGGCTATGTCGATCCGCCGGAAGGCGTCACCGTGCCGGAAGGGGCGCATTACAACGCCTATTTCCCCGGCCATGCCATCAAGATGCCGCAGCCGATCTCGGCCGACCAGGTGACCTATACCGATGGCACGCCGCAGACGGTCGATCAGTATTCGCGCGACGTCACCGCCTTCATGATGTGGGTCGCCGAGCCGCATCTCGAGGCGCGCAAGCGCATCGGCTTCCAGGTGATGATCTTCCTGATCATCTTCGCCGGGCTGCTCTACTTCACCAAGAAGAAGGTGTGGAAGGCCGTTCACGACCACTGAGCGTCGGCGCCTGAAGCGACCTCTGCCTATCGAAGGGCCCCCTCGCGGGGCCCTTCTGCGTTTCGGGCGGGCGGCCGCAGATGGTGGCGCGGCCGTGTCTCGTCTGTTGGGGCGCGAGGTCTCCGCCCGGGGCGACGTCCTCCGGCCGCATGAGCGGACCGGCGCCCGACCCGACGCGTGGCTCGACTGTTGGCCGGAGGCCTATGCCTCGATGCGCTCGACGAAGACGCAGTCGTCGAGCGCGAAGACCTCGCGGCCATGCTGGTCGGTGCCGGTCTCATGGGTGAAGACCAGCCCCCATTCCGGACGGCTGGCGCTCGGCTTCTTGGAGGTGATCTCGCTCACGAAGGTGACGGTGTCGCCGGCGAGCACCGGGCGCAGCCATTTCATGTTCTTGAAGCCGGGGGAGGGGCCGATGCGCGGCACCCGCTTGCCCTGGCCGCGCAGCTCGGCGTGATGGCGGGCGATCGCCTGGGCGCGCAGCCGGGCGGCGATGGCGGCGGTGTGCCAGCCGGAGGCGGCGAGGCCGCCAAAATGCATGCGCGCCCCTACCACCGCATCGAGATGGAAGGGCTGCGGATCGAAGGTGCGGGCAAAGGAGATGATCTCCTCGGCGAAGAAGCTGTGCGAGCCGAGCGGCGTGGAGGTGCCGACGAGAATGTCCTCGAAGAAGTCCATGCGCGCCTCCCTCACGCCGGCCGGAAGCCGGGATTGCGCCGGCCGAACATGATCGGGCCAACGAGCTCGAAGACCGGCCGACCCTCGGCGTCGAGCAGCTCCAGCTTGAGCTTGACGATGCCCATGTCCGGCCGGCTCTTCGAGGAACGGGTCTCCAGAACGTGGCGGCGCAGCTTCAGCACCATGCCGGGACGGACCGGCGCCAGGAAGCGCGCCTCGTCTATGCCCGGCGAGCCGAGGCAATCGGCATTCGCCAACAGGCCGTCCACCAGCAGCCGCATGGCGATGGCGCAGATGTGCCAGCCCGAGGCGCAAAGCCCGCCGACCGCGCTTGCCCCGGCGGCGGCATCGTCGAGATGCAGCGGATTGGGATCGTATTTCAGCGCGAAGGCGACGATTTCCTCGCGGCCGACCACATAGCGCCCGCTGACCGCGACGTGTCCCTCGTGGAAGTCTTCCCAGAAGAGCATCGACGCTCCGCTCCGTTACGCGACTCTCGCCTTTATGACAGGCGACGGGCGCGCCGAGGTCAAGCCGGTCCATCGAAATGAGCCATGGAACGCGACGTCACATCGCGGCCGGCGCCGCTCCGCGCACCGGTCCGGTCCTCGCGGCGATGGGAGAGCGCCCGCTGCAGAGGGGGCGGGAGCCGGCAGGGGCGAGTGGCAGAGGCTGGGGCGGCAGGGGGCGGCACGGTCTCGACGTGGCCGGCTCGCCGGCCGGTCGGTGTGCTGCGGGGCGCGGCCCAGGCATTGCCGTGGCGCTCCCCGTCGTGCCGTCACGGCGGATGCGCGCCTCGTCGGAGGGCGCCGGGGGAAGGCCGGAAGCCTGCGGGGCGCGGCGGAGGACCAGGCCTTCGCCGCGCCGATGTCGGAGGAGCCGTGGCCTCAGTTGGCGAAGCGGAAATGCAGCACGTCGCCATCGGCGACGACATATTCCTTGCCTTCCAGCCGCAGCCGGCCGGCGTCGCGGGCACCGGCCTCGCCCTTGCCCTTGACGTAGTCGTCATAGGCGATGGTCTCGGCGCGGATGAAGCCCTTCTCGAAATCCGAGTGGATGACGCCCGCCGCCGCCGGCGCCTTGGTGCCGGCGGTGATGGTCCAGGCGCGGGCTTCCTTGGGGCCGACGGTGAAATAGGTGACCAGCTTCAGCAATTCATAGCCGGTGCGGATGATGCGGTTGAGGCCGGGCTCGTCGAGGTCGATGGCCTCGAGATAGTCCTTCTGCTCCTCGGCGGGCAGCACGGCGATCTCGCTCTCGATCTTGGCCGAGACCACCACCGCCTTGGCGCCTTCCTCGGCGGCGCGGCCGAAGACTTCCGCCGACAGCGCATTGCCGGCCTTGGCCGAGGCCTCCTCGACATTGCAGACGTAAAGCACTGGCTTGGACGACAGCAGGCCGAGCATGCGGAAGGCCTTCTCCTCCTCCGGCTTGACGTCGACCAGGCGGGCCGGCTTGCCGTCGCGCAGCAGCACGAGGGCGCGGTTCATCAGCTCAAGCTGTTCCTTGGCATCCTTGTCGCCGCCCTTGGCCTTCTTCTCCAGCGCGCCGGCGCGCTTCTCCAGGCTTTCGAGATCGGCCAGCATCAGCTCGGTCTCGATGGTCTCGATGTCGGAGATGGGCGCGAGCTTGCCCTCGACATGGGTGACGTCGGAATCCTCGAAGCAGCGCACCACATGGGCGATGGCGTCGCATTCGCGGATATTGGCGAGGAACTGGTTGCCGAGACCCTCGCCCTTGGAGGCGCCGCGCACCAGGCCGGCGATGTCGACGAAGGTCAGCCGCGTCGGGATGATCTGCGCCGAGCCGGCGATGGCGGCTAGCGTCTCCAGCCGCGGGTCCGGCACCGCGACGTCGCCGACATTCGGCTCGATGGTGCAGAACGGGTAGTTCGCCGCCTGCGCCGCCGCCGTCTGCGTCAGCGCGTTGAAGAGGGTCGACTTGCCGACGTTCGGCAGGCCGACGATGCCGCATTTGAAGCCCATGGTGCTCTGCTCTTTAGGGATCTGGTCTGGTTGCCGACGTGGTTAGGCAAGGCGGGGCGCCAGCGCAAGCCCGGCAGCCGCTCCGGCGGCTATTTCGCCGCCGCGGCGCCCGGCGGCTTGACCGCGCCGAAGCCCTGCGCCTCGAGGAACAGATGCAGCCGGCTCTGGAACTCGTCGAGCCGGTGGGCGAGCAGCAGCTCGGCGCAATCGGCGCAGCCATCGGCCACCGCCTCCACCCAGGAGCGCTCCGATTTGGCGAAGTCGCCGAGTACGAAGGGCATGACGAGGTTCTTGTCGCCGGGATGGCCGATGCCAAGCCGCACCCGGCCGTAATCATTGCCGCTATGGGCGGTGATGGAGCGCAGGCCGTTATGCCCGGCATTGCCGCCGCCGAACTTGGCGCGCACCTTGGCGGGCGGCAGGTCGAGCTCGTCGTGGAAGACGAAGATGTCCTTCAGCTCGATCTTGTAGAAGCGCTGCGCCTCGGCGACCGCGCGGCCGCTCTCGTTCATATAGGTCTCGGGCAGCAAGGCGAGCACCTTCTGCCCGGCGATCTCGCCCTCGCAGGCCGCGCCCTGGAAGCGGCGGCGCCACGGCGAGAAGCGATGGCGGCGGGCGATGGCGTCCACCACCATGAAGCCGATATTGTGCCGGTTGCCGGCATATTTCGGCCCGGGATTTCCGAGCCCGGCGAAGAGGAACATTCCTGGCCTCGTATCGCTGACGATCAAGCTGCGCGCGCGTCCTGAAACGCAAAGGAGCCGGAAGCGGGCTTCCGGCTCCAGATCTGCCTATCGCGCTTTCATCACGCGACGATGCAAGGGGCTGTCCCGGCCGATCAGGCCTTGGGAGCCGCCGCAGCCGCAGCCGCCGCAGCTTCGTCGGCCTCGGCTTCCTTGAGGCCCGACGGGGCCACGACGGTGGCCAGCGTGTCGTCGCCATGGCCGGCCCAGGTGACGCCCGCCGGCAGCTGCACCGACGACAGGTGGATGGACGCGCCCAGGGCGTAGCTGGACACGTCGACCTCGATCGCCTCGGGGATGGCGTCGGCCGGCACGTTCAGCTCCACGGAGTGGCTGACGATGTTCAGCGTCGCGCCCTGCTTGAAGGCCGGGGCGGTGTCGACGTTGAGGAAGTGCACGGGCACGTCGACGGTGAGGGTGGCGCCGATGGCGACGCGCAGGAAGTCGACATGCAGCGGCTGGTCCTTGACCACGTCCAGCTGGTAGTCGCGCGGGATCACGCGGTGCTTCTCGCCATCCACCTCGACGCTGAACAGCGTGGTGAGGAAGTGGCCCGCATAGATGGTGCGGGTGATCTCGGTGTAATCGAGGGTGATGCCGACGGGGGCCTTCCCGTCGCCATAGATCACGGCGGGCACGCGACCGGCGCGACGCTCGGCACGGGCGGCCCCCTTGCCGCTCTTCGTGCGGGCCTGCGCCTTCAGTTCCTTGATGGCGGTCATGGCTTGAATTCCTTGGTTTGCAAAAGGAGAGGGCCGCTCGCGCGGCCCGGTCCCTTCAGGCTGGGTCTGGTGGTGCCGCAGCGCGCCTCCAGGGGTGCGGAATGGCTACGGCGAGCGGGTCAATAGCAGCAAAAGCCTTCTGCGGCAAGGCCGCGCGTCGCATGAGGCGGTCGACGCGGCGGGGCGGGCGGCGGGCCGGGGCCTCAGAACTTGCCGAGCACGCCGGCCTTCACCACGCCGCTGGCATTCGAATCCACCGGCGCGGAGCGCTGCACCGAGATGAAGCGCTCATAGCTGCCCATCGGCGCGCGCAATTCGACGCCGGTGTTGACGGTGGAGGAACTGTCCATCTCCACCGTGGCGCCGAGCTTGTCGCCATTGCCGAGACCGAGGCTGTCCAGCGGCACGCTGTAGGTGCTGCCGACCGTGTAGCCGTCATACACCGACGGGTTGCCGGTGGAGGCGGAGGCGCCGAGTTGGCTGGTGCCGTAGACCGACAGATTGTCCATGGAATAGCCGACCCGGCCCTTCACCTCGCCATTGCCGCTGCCGGTCTGCCGGTTGGTGAGCGAGGAGACCGGCGCGCTCGCCGACATGCTGGTGGACACGCCGATGCTGACCGGCCCGCGATCGACGAACTGCACGCTGGTCGGCAGTTTGGCGGTGGCCGGAGCGGTCACCGATTTGCGCGCCGGCAGAAGCTGGTTCGGCGCCGGCTTCTCGGGCGCGGGCTGCGGCTCGCCGCCGAGGCCGAGCTCGATGGATTCGTAGAGCGAGGGCGGCCAGTGGCCGGCAGGCGCATCGGCGATCGCTGGCGCGGCCGGCTCGGGTATGTCGGCCGGGCGCGGCGGCGGAACCGCCGGTGCGTCGGCGGCGTCGGGTTCCGGCGCGGGCGTGACGATGACGGTGACGCCGGCCCAGGGGTCGGTCGGCTCATAAGGCAGCGGACCGCCCATGGACTGGGCGAGGGCGGCGGCGGGCATCAGCCCGGCAAGGATAGCGGCGCCGGCACGGAAGGGCAGGCGAGTCGGCCTATGGCCGCGCAAAAGGGCGCGTAGCATCGGGTCGTCCCGTTCGATTCGACGAGATCGATGCATGCGGCCGAAAAGTGGAGGGAGCATGGCGCAGCGCACACAAACGCATGCGCCGCGGTAAGCGAGGGTTGGAAGGCCCGAAAAAAAGCGCCTCAGTTGAACAGGCTGGAGACGCTTTCCTCATGCGCGGTGCGCCCGATCGCCTCGGCCAGCAGGCTGGCGATGGAGATGACGCGGATGTTGCGCGCCACCCGGACCGCCTCGGTCGGCTGGATGGAATCGGTGATCACCAGCTCCTTGAGGTTGGAGGCGGTGACGCGCGCCACCGCGCCGCCAGAGAGCACGCCATGGCTGATATAGGCGTGCACCTCGGTGGCGCCGCGCTCCAGGAGCGCATCGGCGGCATTCACCAGCGTACCGCCGGAATCGATGATGTCGTCGACGAGGATGCAGCGCTTGCCCTTCACGTCGCCGATGACGTTCATCACCTCGCTCTCGCCCGGCCGCTCGCGGCGCTTGTCGACGATGGCGAGCTGGGCGTCGATACGCTTGGCCAGCGCGCGGGCGCGCACCACGCCGCCGACGTCCGGCGACACCACGGTGATGTCGTTGAGGTCGAAGCGCGACTTCACGTCCTGCACCATCACCGGCGCGGCGAAGAGGTTGTCGGTCGGGATGTCGAAGAAGCCCTGGATCTGGCCGGCATGCAGGTCGACGGTGAGCACGCGGTCGGCACCGGCATGAGTGATCAGGTTGGCGACCAGCTTGGCGGAGATCGGCGTGCGGCCGGAGGAGCGGCGATCCTGCCGCGCATAGCCGAAATAGGGCAGCACGGCGGTGATGCGGCGGGCGGAGGAACGGCGCAGCGCATCGATGATGATGAGCAGCTCCATCAGATGGTCGTTGGTCGGGAACGAGGTCGACTGCAGGACGAACACGTCCTTGCCGCGCACATTCTCCTGGATCTCGACGAAGATCTCCATATCGGCGAAGCGCCGGACCACCGCCCTGCTGAGCGGGGTGGAGAGATAGGCGCCGATCGCTTCGGCGAGGGGGCGGTTGCTGTTGCCCGCGACCAGTTTGATCGACCCGTTATTGCTGGACATTCCGGCACGCGCTCCAAGCCGTAAATTCACCGCGTAAGATCACTTCGCGGCCGTCGCACGACCGTCGCGAGGCTCTGATAGGCGGGCCGGCCTGCCCTGTAAAGCCTCACCGGCACAGGATTTGAGCAAGGCATGCACCAAAAGGGCAGCTCGGCGACGCGGTCGGCACCCCGTGGGCGGACGCGCTGCCGCACCGGCAATCAGTGGCTCGCGGTGAGGGCGAGGGTCGAGGACGGCTCGGGGGCCGGGGCCTCGCCGCCGGCATCGGCGATCGGCGGGCCGTCATCGGTGCGGACCGGCTCGTAGGGATCCGCCGCCGCCGGCTCGGCGGCCTCGGCCGGCGCGCTTGCCGGCTTGCGCGGCGCCGTCGGGTTCTGCGCGAGGCGGGTGTTGATCTCGGCGAGGCTCTGCGAGGCGATGCGATCCAGCATGGCCTGATCGACATTGGCCCAGACGTCGCCGCCGGAGCCGGTCTGCTCGACGCCGGAGACGCGCAGCACCCGCTCGCGGTCCTGGTCGTAGACGTCCCAGGCCCAGTCGACGCTGCCCTTGCCGTTCTCGACCACGGCGAGGAGATAGCCGCGCACGCGATAGGGGGCGTTGCTGTCGCGCGAGGCGACCGGGATGCGCTGGGCGCCGGCTTCGGCGGACAGGCTGGAGACCAGCTTGTCGAACACCGGCTCCGGCGGGCCGTCGATGGATTCGAAGGCGAGGGCGCGGGGGGCAGCAGAGCGCGAGGCAACCGCGCGGGAAGAGGAAGACGGGGCGGCTGAGGTCTGCACGGCAGCGCCGTCCGGGCCGATGGCGCTACCGGTGGCGCTCGCGACCGGCTTGTTGGCGCCGCCGGTCTGGCAGGCCGCCAGGCCGAGGGCGATGACGGTGGCCGCCGCTGCCGGTGCGAACTGGCGAAGTCGCCGGCCGAGCTGTTCGATCATCAAGCGCCGTCCCCTTGAGAGCCGGTCGCTGCGCGTGTCCGTGCCGAATCAGACCGGCGCGTCCGCGCCGTCGCCGGCACATCCGGGGTAAATCGTTAACGGCTATTAACGATGAGGTCCAGTGGGGCACCCGTTAACGGCTCGTTACCGTTAACGGTGACGAGATAGGTCCGGCCGAGGCACATGGCGGTTTCGCTGGCGCTGTCCATCAGGATCATGTGGGCGAACATCACCATGCCCGGCTCCAGCACCCAGGGATTGGCCTCGTAGAACATCGGCGGGTCCATCCAGGAGGGGGTGAACTTGGCGCCCAGCGAATAGCCGCAGGCGGCCAGCCGGTGCTCGGCGAGGCCGTGGCCGTCCATCACCTCGGCATGAGCGGTGAACACCTCGCCGGCGGTGCGGCCGGGGACGATGTGGCGGGCGCAGGCCTCCAGCGCCAGTTTCGCGGCGTTGAACAGGTCGATGTGACGGTCATAGGGCTCGCCGACCAGCACGGTCTCCATCATCGCCGCGTGGTAGCGGCGGTAGGCGCCGGCCCATTCGAGGGTGATCTGGTCGCGGGCGTCGAGGTGGCGGCGGCCGGACTTGTAGCGGCAGAGCAGGGCGTCGCGGGCGGAGCCGATGATGAACTCGTTGCCGGGATAGTCGCCGCCACCCTTGAAGACGGCGCCCTGCATGGCGGCGAGGACCTCGCCTTCGTCGACGCCGGGGGCGATGAGGTCGATGGCGGCCTGCCGGGCGTCGAGCGCCAGCTGGCCGGCCTTGCGGACGTAGAAGATCTCCTCTTCCGACTTCACCGCGCGCAGATAGTCGACGAGGCCGGAGGCGTCGTCGAGGGTGGCGAAGCCGTCGAAGGCGGCGTCCAGCTTGCGGCCATTGGCGGCAGTGAGGCCGTAGCTGTCATATTCGACGCCGATGCGGGGGGCGGGTCCCGCGAGGTCGGCGACCATGTCGCGCAATTGCTGCTGCGGGGTCGAATGGGCGGAATCGCGCCAGACGCGGATGTCCTCGACCAGCGAGGTGTGCTGCGCCTGCCGCAGATCCGCCGAACGGGTGAGCAGGGCGATCCGGCCGTCGATGCCGAGCCACAGCGACTGGAAGAAGCAGAAGCCGAACGTGTCGTAACCGGTGAGCCAGTACATCGATTCCTGCTGGAACATCAGCAGGCCGTCGAGCTGGCGCTCGGCCATTTCCGCCAGCAGGCGGTTCTTGCGGCGCGCGAATTCCAGGGCGGTGAAATGCAGGCTCATGGCTTAGGGCACCAGGGTGATGGCGGCGATCAGCCGGCCGTAATCGGGCTCGCCGCGATGGGTGGCGCGACGGTAGGAATAGAAGCGGTCGGCGTCGGAATAGGTGTCGAGGCCGAGATCGTCGACGGTGCCGACGCCGAGGCGGGTGAGCCGGGCGGCGATGTAGCCGGGCAGATCGAACATGGCGTGCCCGGCCCGCTCGGACGGCGCGAGGAAGCGGTCGTTGCCGGCGTCGAGGGCGGTGAGGTTGGCGACGAATTCCGGGCCGACCTCATAGCTCGGCTGGCGGATCAGCGGGCCGATGGCGGCGACGACGCGCTCGCGCCGGGCGCCGAGCTCCTCCATGCGGGCGAGGGTCGAATCGAGCACGCCGCCGACCGCGCCCTTCCAGCCGGCATGGGCGGCGCCGACGACGCCGGCCTCGGCATCCGCGAACAGCACCGGGCCGCAATCGGCGATGGCGACACCGACGGCGATGCCGGGCGTATCGGTTGCCACGGCGTCGGCCTTGGGGCGCTCCTGCCACGGCACGCGGGCGACGAGGCAATCCGGCGAATGGATCTGCCAGCAGGTGAGCAGGTGCGTCGGCGGCACGCCGAGCGCCCCGGCCATGCGGGCGCGGTTCTCGACGACGCTCTCCGGCACGTCATTCGAGCCGGTGCCGCCATTGAGGCCGGCATAAATGCCCTCCGACACGCCGCCTTCGCGGGTGAAGAAGGCGTGGCGGATGCCGGGCAGCGCCTTGAGCGCGGGGGATTCGACCTTCATGCGGAACCTCCGAATTCGTCTTCCGGCGCGAATCCCGCCGGGGCGCCGAGCGCAGGATGCACCAGCGCGAGCGCCTTGAAGAGGGTGCCCATCTCGTTCTCGCCGGTGCCGGCGAGGCGGCGCGCGGCGGCATCGACGGCGGCGGCGGCTTCCGGCGCGGCATTGCGCTTCAGCCGCTCGGCGCGGGCATGAAGGCCGAGGCGTTCCAGCAGCAGTCCCTGGCCGACTGGGCCGAAGGCGCGGGCGTCCTGGCGCCGCGCGGCGCTGGCCAGGGCCGCGAAATCGACATGGGCGGTGAGGTCGGCCTCGCCGGGATGGGCGAGCGGCGGGTCATAGGCGTGGGCACGTAGGGCCTGCAGCGTGTCGCCAAAGCCGCCGGCTGGCTCACGCGCGCCGGCGTGTCCGTAGTCGACGATGAGCGCCGCGCCGCCGTCGCGGGCGAGGCGGGCGCCGAGATGGGCGGCGACGCTCTGGCCGAGCGGGCAGACCTCTAGCAGCGCGCCGGACGGGGCGGCGAGCAGCCGGCGCTCGTCGGCGGCGTCGAGGCGGGCGCCGGGGCGCAGGCCGAAGGCGAGGGCGCCCTCGGCATCCAGCCCGACCATACGCTCGGCGATCCCCTCCGGCGTGCGGACGAACTGGCGGATCGGCAGCGCGTCGACGAACTCGTTGGCGAGGAGGATCAGCGTGCCGGCCGGCAGGTCCTCGACGCGGTCGGCCCATTCGATCGCGTGGCCGGCGAGCGTCGCTTTCTGGATCTCGCGCAGGCGGGGCGAGGCCTCGACCAGCACGAGGCGGGCGGCGTCGAGGAAGCCGGGGACGATGCGGGTGGCGCGCAGGGCATCGGCCATCAGCGTGCCGCGGCCGGGGCCGAGCTCGGCGAGCACGAAGGAGGCGGGTGCGCCGAGGCGCATCCAGGTGTCGGCGGCCCACAGACCGATCAGCTCGCCGAACATCTGGCTGATCTCCGGCGCGGTGACGAAGTCGCCGGTGCTGCCGAAGGGCTCGCGGGTGGTGTAGTAGCCGTGGCGCGGATGGAACAGACATTCGGCCATGTAGTCGGCGACGGTCAGCGGGCCGTCGGCGGCGATGCGGGCGGCGAGCGCCGGGACGAGCGGGGTCGGCGCCTCGCTCATGCGCGGGCGCGCTGGTTCAGCGGCGGGCGCCGCGCCGAGTGCCAGGCGAGCCAGGCGCCGAACAGCACCATGGGCAGCGACAGCAGCATGCCCATGGTCAGCCAATTGCCGGCGAGATAGCCGAGCTGGGCATCGGGCTCGCGGACGAATTCCACGATGATGCGCGAGATGCCGTAGAGCATGACGAACAGGCCGCCGACGATGCCCGGCCGGGCCAGCGCCTTATAAGCGTGGATGGCGATCTGCAGCACGACGAAGATGACAATGCCTTCCAGCGCTGCCTCGTAGAGCTGGCTGGGATGGCGCGGCTCCGGGCCGCCGGTCGGGAACACCATGGCCCAGGGCACGTCGGTGACGCGGCCCCACAGCTCGCCATTGATGAAATTGGCGAGGCGGCCGAGGAACAGGCCGATCGGCACCACGGCGGCGGCGATGTCCAGCATCGACATCAAGGGCAGGCCACGGCGGCGGCAGAACAGCGCCATGGCGAGGATGGAGCCGAGGAAGCCGCCATGGAACGACATGCCGCCGTGCCAGACGGTGAGCGCCTCCATGGGGTGGGACGCGTAATAGGGCAGGTTGTAGAACAGCACATAGCCGATGCGCCCGCCGAGGATGACGCCGAACGCCACCCACACCACGGCGTCGTCGAACTCCTCCGGCGCGATCGCCGCCTTGCCGCCCCACAGCGCCGGCGTGGCGCAGAGCTTCTTGGCCAACCACCAGCCGAGGAGCAGGCCGGCGACATAAGCCAGCGCATACCAGCGGACCGCGAAAGGACCGAGCTGGACCAGCACCGGATCGATGGCCGGGAAGGGAAGGGCGAGAAGCGGTGGCGTCGCGATCAGCATGAGGTGTCCGGGCTGCGGGACCAGTGGCGGCGCGACCGGCCGCGACACGACTCGCGCGGCTCCGGCACCGTCACGGTCTTGCCCCCCTCGCGTGACAGGATCAAGGCCGGAGATACGGCGTCCCGGACCGTGGCGCCGGGCCCGGGAGACGGGGGGCGATCCGTGAATGCCGCCGGTGAAATCCGATCCATGGCCTCCCGATGTGTGGAACACGGGTGCGACCATGGCCGCGCCCTTGCGATGCGGGGACTTGCGCCCCATTGTTCATCCAGAGGCGTCAAGCCGGGAGAGAAGTGACATGACCCAGACCACCAGCCGCATATTCGATGACTTCGCGAAGCTGATGAACGACGCTGCCGGCGTCGCCACCGGCGTGCGGCGCGAGGCGGAAACGGTGATGCGCGCCCAGGCCGAGCGCATTCTGCGCGAGCTCGACGTGGTGACGCGCGAGGAATTCGACACGGTGAAGGATCTGGCCGCCGCCGCCCGCGAGGAGAACGAAACGCTCGAGGCGCGCATCGCCGCGCTGGAAGCCCGGCTCGCCAAGCTCGAAACCCCCGAGTGAGGGCGCTGTGGACGCCGCGCCACCATGCTTGCGGCGCCCGGCGAATCCCTGACACCTTCTAGCTATTGGCCGTCGAGAGGCGGTCACCCACGAACGGTCGTAGCGAGGTACGGATTCAGCGCGATATAGTCGGATTGCAGCGATTCGTTCGTGAATCGAAAGAGCTGCCGCCTGATGTTCGCGTTGCGTGCGTTCGACCCCCTCCCGCGTCCCAGCCTCGCGAGGTCGAGCATGACCTATACCGATTTCGAAGCCGACACCCGGGCCAATCCGCTCGATCTGGTCGAACGGATGGCTGCGCTCAACGAGTGGTCGTTCGAGCGTTCCGCCGAGGACGAGATCACCATCTCGGTCGAAGGACGGTGGACCGATTGCCACGTCTCGTTCCAGTGGATGGACGAGGTGGAGGCGCTGCACATTGCCTGCGCCTTCGACCTCAAGGTCCCGGAGAAGCGCAAGAACGAGGTGCTGCGCCTGCTCTCGCTGATCAACGAGCAGATGTGGGTCGGCCATTTCGACCTGTGGTCAAAGGAGGGCGTGATCATGTTCCGTCACGCGCTGCTGCTCGCCGGTGCCGAGGCGACCGACCGCCAGTGCGAAGTGCTGATGGAAGTGGCGGTGGAGGCGGTCGAGCGCTATTTCCCGGCTTTCCAGTTCGTGGTGTGGGCCGGCAAGTCGGCGCGCGAGGCGATGGACGCCACGCTGTTCGAGACCATCGGCGAGGCATAAGGGCACGGAGGCATCCCGCCGCCGGCGGGAATGACGGCGACGGCGGGGCAGCATCCGGCGCGCGAATCCGCTAAACCGTCGCGCAATACCGCTTGGGCGGTGCAGAGGTGCGAGGCGAAGCGATGGCTGTTCTTTCCGATATTCCCGGCCGGGTCCTGCTCGTGGGCGCCGGCAAGATGGGCGGCGCCATGCTCGAAGGCTGGATTAGCCTCGGGCTGGAGCCGGCGCGCATCGCGGTGCTCGATCCCGGCCCGCCGCCGGAAGTGGCCGCCATGCTGGAAGCGCGCGGCGTGGCCCTCAACCCGCTCAATGGCGGCGTGCCGGCGGTGATGCTGATCGCCGTGAAGCCGCAGGTGGCCCCGGACGTGCTCGCCAAGGTGGCGCCGCTCGCCGGGCCGGACACGCTGGTGGTCTCGGTGATGGCGGGGCGCACGCTGGCCTTCCTCGAAAGCCATTTCGCGCCGGGCACGGCGGTGGTGCGTTCGATCCCCAACACGCCGGCGGCGATCGGCCGCGGCGTGACGGTGGCGGTGCCGAACGCCTCCGTCTCGCCCGAGCAGATGCAGATTGCCGACGCGCTGTTGAAGGCAACCGGCGGCTGCGAATGGGTGGGCCGCGAGGATCTGATCGACGTCGCCACCGCGGTATCGGGCTCCGGACCGGCCTATGTGTTCCTGCTCGCCGAAGCGCTGGCGGAGGCGGGCGTCCGGGCCGGGCTGTCGGCCGACATGGCCGACCGGCTGGCGCGCGCTACCGTCGCCGGTGCCGGCGAGTTGATCGCCCGTACCGGCATCGAGCCGGCGCAGCTGCGCAAGAACGTCACCTCGCCGAACGGCACCACGGCGGCGGCGCTGGCGGTGCTGATGGACGAGGCGAAGGGGTTTGGCCCGCTGCTGACCGAGGCGGTCGCTGCCGCCGCCCGCCGCTCGCGCGAGCTGGCGGGCTGAACCCGCCGCCGCCACGATCGATCCCGAGGGAGGACGTCATGAGCCTTGCACCCGCCGCGACCATCGACATCGGCGACTTCCTGAAGGTCGACGTCCGGGTCGGCACCATCATCCAGGCCGAGGCCTTTCCCGAGGCGCGCAAGCCGGCGCTGAAGCTGATCATTGACTTCGGCCCGCATGTCGGGGTGAGGAAATCCACCGCGCAGATCACCGTGCATTATGCGCCGGAGGATCTCATCGGCCGGCAGGTGGCGGCGGTGGTGAACTTCCCGCCGCGCCAGATCGGGCCGGTCATGTCGGAGGTGCTGACCCTCGGCTTCCCGGACGAGAATGGCGCGGTGGTGCTGTTCGCCCCCGACCGCGAGGTGCCGAACGGCGCCCGGCTGTTCTGAAGCCAGCATGCCCCCGGCGGAGGTACTGCTCGCCTTCCTCGCCGCCGCGGCGATCTACGCCTATGTGCCGGGCCCGGCCATGCTCTACGCCTCGGCGCAGACATTGGCGCGCGGCCGGCGTGCCGGGCTGATGGCGGCGCTGGGCATCCATCTCGGCGGCTATGCGCATGTGATCGCCGCCTCGCTCGGGCTTTCCGTGCTGTTCGAGGCGGTGCCGCCGCTCTATCTGGCGGTGAAGCTCGCCGGTGCCGCCTATCTCGTCTGGCTCGGCCTGCGGATGATGTTCCAACGCGAGGCCGTTAGCGGGGCGGTTCAGGAAGCCTCCGGGCGGCGGGCCTTCCTGCAGAGCGTGACCGTCGAGGTGCTCAATCCCAAGACGGCGATCTTCTTCCTCGCCTTTCTGCCGCAGTTCACCGATGCAGCCGCCGCCTTTCCATTGTGGCTGCAATTGCTGCTGCTCGGCACGGCGGTGAACCTCATGTTCACCTCGGCCGACCTCGTCTGCGTGGGACTGGCGGGCGCGATCACGCGGCGGCTGAGCCGGGCCGGCCGGCTGCGGGCCTGGGCGGGGCGGATCGGTGGCACGCTGCTGATCGGGCTCGGCGCCCGCCTTGCCTTGCAGCGCGGCTGAGAGGCTTCATACGGGAATGCGGATGGTGGCCCGCAGCCCGCCGAGCGGGCTGTCGCCGAGCGTGACATCGCCGCCATGCGCGCGCGCCGCGTCGCGGGCGATGGTGAGGCCGAGGCCGGAGCCGCCGGCATCCTGGTTGCGCGCCTCGTCCAGCCGGAAGAACGGCCGGAACACTTCCTCGCGCCGCTCCGGCGGAATGCCCGGCCCGTCATCGTCCACCGTGACGATCAGCCAGCGCTCGGCACGGCTGCCGTTGATGTCGATGCGGGCGGCATAGCGCCAGCCATTGGCGACGAGATTGGCGAGGCAGCGGCGGAAGGCGTCCGGCCGCAGCGTCACCATCGGATCGCCGGTGAAGGAGCAGGTGACGGCAGCGCCGTGGCGCTCGCCATTGACGCGGGCTTCCTCGATGAGGCGGGCGATATCGGTGAGCACCGGCGGCTCGCCCATGTCGTCGCGCGCGAAGGCGAGATAGGCCTCGAGCATGCTCTGCAGCTCATCGACATCCTTGCGCAGCGCCTCGGTCTCCCGCTCATCCATGAAGGCGAGCTCCAGCTTGAAGCGGGTGAGGATGGTGCGCATGTCGTGGCTGACGCCGGCCAGCATGGTGGTGCGCTGCTCGATCTGCCGCTCGATGCGCCGCCGCATCTCCAGGAAGGCCAGCGCCGCGCCACGCACCTCGCGGGCGCCGCGCGGCCGGAAGCCGGTGACGTCGCGTCCCTTGCCGAAGGCGATGGCGGCGTCGGCCAGCGCCTCGATCGGCTTGATCTGGTTGCGCAGGAACAGGATGGCGACGGCCAGCAGCACCAGCGAGGTGCCGACCATCCACACCAGGAAGATGTGCGAGTTCGACAGATAGGCCTGGCTGCGGCGGGCGAAGATGCGCATCACCATGTCGTCGAACTGGATACGCACCTCGATGAGGTTGGAGTTGCCGACCGTGTCGGTCCAGAACGGCCGTCGCAGCCGCTTGCTCAATTCGCCGGTGAAGTTGGAGTCGAGGATCGAGAAGAACGGTTTCGGCCCGGGTGGCGGCAGGTGCTCGTCGGGGAGGAAATCGACCGACAGACCCATGGTCGACTGGGCGATCTGCCGCACGCGCTCGCGGCCTTCCATGGTGGGGAAGGCGACGGCGAGGTCGGCGACGGCGGAGATGTCCTGCGACACCGCGGCGGAGAGGCGCCGGGTGACGGTGTTGTAGTGGCGTTCCATGAACACGAAGGCCAAGACCGATTGCAGGATCACCATGGGTGTGACGATGATGATCAGCGAGCGGGCATAGAGGCCCTTCGGCATGACGCGGTTGAACCACGAGCCGAAGCGGGCGTTGCTCTCGCGCATGCGGGCATTGGCGCCGCACAGGGCGCCCCAGGCGGAATGGGCGCTGCCGGGCATGATCCGGCCGATGCCGGCGGCGAGGCGCGCGTTGTTCTCCCGCAGGCGCGCGCCGAGATCGCGCAGGAAGTGCCGGGCGGCGCCGAGCCGCTGACCGTCGAGCAGGCTCAAGGCGCCACGACCAGCCGGTAGCCGAGGCCGCGCACCGTTTGCAGATAGGCGGGATTGGCCGGGTCGCGCTCGATCTTGCGGCGCAGGCGGTTGACCTGCACGTCGACGGCGCGGTCGCCGGCGGAGATGCCCGGCGCCACCAGCGCCTGGCGCGGCACCGTCTCGCCGGGCCGCTCGCCGAGCACGCGCAGCATGTCGCGCTCGCGGTCGGTGAGGCGGACGAGCTCGCCGTCGCGGCTCAGCTCGCCGCGCTCCAGATGGAACACGAACGGCCCGAAGCGCAGCGATTCGATGGCCTGCGCCGGCGGCACCGAGGCGCGCTTCAGGATGTTGTTGATGCGCAGCAGCAGCTCGCGCGGCTCGAACGGCTTGGCGAGGTAGTCGTCGGCGCCGATCTCCAGCCCCTTGATGCGGTCCTCGGTCTCCGAACGGGCGGTGAGCATGAGGATCGGCACGCCGGATTCGGTGCGCACCAGCCGGGCGAGGTCGAGCCCGTTCATACCGGGCATCATCACGTCGAGGATGAGCAGGTCGAAGGTGAGGCCGGCGAGGCGGCCGCGGGCGTCGTCCGCCGATTCGGCCGTCGTCACCCGGTAGCCATGCTCGGACAGGAAGCGCGAGAGCAGGTCGCGGATGCGGCGGTCGTCGTCGACGATGAGCAGGTGGACGGCGTCGTCGGCCGGCGTCGCCATGCGCGGACGGGCGGCGACGGGGGCAGGATTAGCGGCGTCGAGCATCGGGGTCTCCTAGCGGGGCCGGGCGGGCGCCTTGCCGGGCCGCAGCCCGCCGGACAGGGCGGCCTGGTCGGCACGGGCGATCAGCTTCTCGGCCGCCGCCTGATCTTCGGGGTCGATCATGGCGACAAGAAAGCGGCGGACGTCCTCGCGCGCGTCCGGTGAGCAGGCGGCGAGCGCCCGCTCGATACGCTGCGACTGGATGGCGACGAAATCGCGCGCCAGCGTCGCGCCCTTGGGCGTGAGGTAGAGGAGCCGCTGGCGCCGGTCGGAGGAGCCGGCGCGGCTGTCGACGAAGCCGCCGTCGACCAGCTCGCGCAGCACGCGGCCGAGGCTCTGCTTGGTGATGCGCAATATGTCGAGCAGGTCCGTCACCCGCATGCCGGGGTGGCGGTTGACGAAATGCAGCACCCGGTGATGCGCCCGCCCGAAGCCGAAGCCCTGCAGCACCTTGTCCGGATCGCTGACGAAATTGCGATAGGCGAAGAACAAGAGCTCGATCAGGTCGGTCTGAGGGCGTGGCACAGCGGCACCCGCTGCCGCGGGATCGGGATCCGCCGCATTGGCGTGGGGCGGTTGCGAGACATTTATGTCAGCCATGTTGACTTTTTTCGTTATGATCGTTACCAAGAAGCCCTGTTTGACGAAAGGATCGTTCGAGGTGCCCTCGAAACGACTTTGCGTCAGCCAGCGCGTCGGTGGTGCCGGATGGCAGTTCCCTCGACGGCGTTCACGATAGATGTACTTGGCCTGCGAAGCAAAATATGCGCTGAAAACACGCACGCGACCGAGTAGGACAGGCTTTAAGGACAAGATGGGCAACGCCGCCGGATCATGGCGGGCGGCGGGCCCCGTTCGGGAGACAATACCATGGCAAGCGAACCCTTCGACAAACGCAGTGGCTGGATCTGGTATGACGGCGCTTTCGTGCCGTGGTCGGATGCCAAGGTCCATGTTCTGACGCACGGCCTGCACTATGGCAGCTGTGTATTCGAGGGCGAGCGCGCCTATGGCGGCGAGATTTTCAAGCTGGACGAGCACACCGTCCGCCTGAAGGAGAGCGCGCGCCTGCTCGACTTCGAGATTCCCTACAGTGAGGCGGAGATCAACGCCGCCTGTCGCGAGATCCTGGTGAAGCAGAACCTCGCCGACGCCTATCTGCGCCCCGTCGCCTGGCGTGGCTCCGACATGATGGGCGTCTCGGCGCAGCACAACCAGATCCACCTCGCCATCGCGGCGTGGGAGTGGCCGAGCTATTTCGACCCGGCGGAGCGGCTGAAGGGCATTCGTATCGGCATGGCGAAGTATCGCCGTCCCGACCCGCTGACCGCGCCCTCGACCTCGAAGGCGGCCGGCCTCTACATGATCTGCACCATCTCCAAGCACGCCGCCGAGCGCGAGGGTTATGCCGACGCGCTGATGCTCGACTGGCGCGGCCGCGTCGCCGAGTGCACGGGCGCCAACGTCTTCTTCGTCAAGGACGGCGTGATCCACACGCCGGAGGCGGATGCGTTCCTCAACGGCATCACCCGCCAGACGGTGATCGCGCTGGCCAAGCGCCGCGGCATCGAGGTGAATGAGCGGGCGATCATGCCGGAGGAACTGTCGAGCTTCGACGAGTGCTTCATCACCGGCACCGCCGCCGAGGTGACGCCGGTGTCGGAGATCGCCGGTACCCACTTCCAGCCCGGCCCGGTGACCAAGACACTGTTCGACGACTACACCGCCGAGGTGCAGCCGAAGAAGAAGGCGGCCGCGTAAGCGGCCGACACCGTCGCCGATCTTCGGACATAAATGAAATGCCGGCCTTCGGGCCGGCATTTTCGTTTGCGCTTAGCGGCCGGGCGCGACGAGCGGGAACAGGGCGCGCAGCCATGGTGCGCGCAACCACAGCCCGCCCCACATGAACAATCCGAGATAGACGCTGAACAGCGCATGGCTGAACAGCGGGTTGCCGACGCGGATCTGTGTCGCCATCGCCCCGCCGAGCAGGCCGGTCATCAGCACCGCGCCGAGGAGCGTGGTGCGCGGGACGAGATACAGCACCAGGCAGCCGAGTTCGGCGAGGCCGATCGCCAGCGTGTGCCCGGGCGGCCAGCCGAGAGCCGTCATGGAGTCGGTTGCCACGCTGGCGCCGACCAGCTTGGGGGCGATCGAGGCGAGGAGCATGAAGGCGGCGAACAGACCGGTGAGCGTGTAGCCGATCGGGATCATCAGTGAGGCGGGCATGGAGATGTCTCCGAATCCAGGTTCAGCCGCGCAGTTCGACGCCGTTGCCGTCGGGGGCGCGCAGATAGATGGACAGGCCGTCGCCAGCGGCACCGTAGCGGATCGCGGCGGCATCAGCGGCTATCCCGTGGGCGGCGAGTTCCGAGCGTGCCTGCTCCGGTTCGAAGCCGGCGATGCGCAGGCATAGATGGTCCATGTTGCACCCGGCGGGGGCGGGGGCGGGGCCGCCGCGCCGGCCGAGCGGGCCATCGATGGCGACGAGGTCGAGCAGCGCCCCGCCAGCCCGCAACTGCACCATGCCGATGTCATTCTGTCGCCGTTCGAGCCGGCAGCCGAGCACGGTTCCATAAAAGTGCGTGGCGATGTCGAGGTCGCTGACCCGCAGCACGACATGATCGATTCCAATGGCCCGCATGGTGCCCGTCCTCGAAAGCGCTTGATTGACGCTGTGGATGATTTATCTCGATATAAAGATAAATGGAGATATCTTGATGTCAAGACAAGTGGCTTCGGAAGCTGTCGACCATGTCGAGGCACGGCGGCGGCAATGGGCGCGGGAGCTGCCGGATGTGGATACGCAGGGCATGGCGGTGCTCGGCCGGGCGCGCTGGATTACCCTGAAGGTCCGCTCGCCGATTGAGGCGGTATTCGCCGCTCACGGGCTCGACGCCGGCGAATTCGATGTGCTGTCGACATTGCGGCGCGCCGGTCCGCCCTATCGGCTCCGGCCGACTGAACTGTTCCAGTCGCTGATGATCTCCTCCGGCGGGCTGACCGATCGGCTGGCGCGACTGGAGAAGGCAGGCCTCGTGGTGCGGCGGCCGAGCGAGAGCGATGCGCGCAGCCTGCTCGTGGAACTGACGGACGAGGGCAGGGCGCGGGCGGAGGCGGCCTTCCGTGCCGACATGGCGGCGGAGGCGCGGCTGCTAACCGTGCTGACCAGGGAGGAGCGCGAACAACTTGCCAGCTTGCTGGCCAGACTCGCCATGGCGATGGCGGACGAGACGGATTAGCGGCTCCGGTGCGGCCGTCAGCGCCACCGCTCCGCCGCGGCGTCGTCGGCCTCCTTGGCCGCGACCCAGTTCTTCACCGTCTCGCGCTCTTCCAGCTTCCAGAACGGGGCGTTGGTCTTCAGCCAGTCCATGAGGAACGCGGCGGCCTCGAAGGCGGCGCCGCGATGCGGCGAGGCGGTGACCACCAGCACGATGTTCTCGCCCGGCACCAGCCGGCCATGGCGGTGGATCACCGTGGCGCCGATGAGCGGCCAGCGCGCCCGGGCTTCCTCGACGAGGCGGCCGATCTCCTCTTCCGCCATGCCGGGATAATGTTCGAGGGTCAGCGCGACGAGGCGCCCCTCGCTCGCCGTGTCGTCGGCGCGGCACAGGCCGGAGAAGGTGACGACCGCGCCGACATCCGCGCGACCGGCCGACAGGGCGGCGATCTCGGCGGCGGTGTCGAAGTCCTCGCTCTGGATACGGACGGTGAAACGCCCGTCCGCAGGATGATCGCCCGGGGAATGCCCATCCGGCATGGCCTCAGCCCCCGGTCATCGGCGGGAAGAAGGCGATCTCGCGGGCGCCGGCGATCGGCGCGTCGGGCCGGGCGTGGCGGCGGTCGATGGCGGCGCGCACCACCTTCGGTTCCTTGAACGCTTCGGCATAACCGTCGCCGCGGGCGGCGAGGAAGGCAGCCAACTCGGCGACGGTGCGCACGCCGCCGGGGGCCTCGATCTCCTCGGCCTCGCGCCCGATGCGTTCGCGCACCCAGGCGAAATAGAGGATCTTCACGCGTCGTCCTCGATCAGGTGGCGGGCACCGGCCCGGAAATAGTCCCACCCGGTATAAAGTGTGAGCAGCGCCGAGATCCACAAGAGCACGATGCCCGCCAGCGTGATGCCGGGAAGCAGTTGATCCGCCGCCGGACCCGCCAACAACACGCCGACCGCGACCAATTGCGTCGCCGTCTTCCATTTGGCGAGCCGGGTGACGGGGACGCTGACCCGCAGCTCGGCGAGGAATTCGCGCAGGCCGGACACCAGGATTTCGCGGCACAGGATCACCGCCGCCGCCCACAGCGACCAGCCGCGAATCGTGCCGTCCGATGCCATCATCAGCAGCGAGGCGGCGACCAAGAGCTTGTCGGCGATGGGATCGAGCATGCGGCCGATCGCCGATTGCTGCGACCAGATGCGGGCGAGGTAGCCGTCGAAAAAGTCGGTGATCGCGGCGGTGACATAGACGCCGAGCGCGACCCAGCGCAGCCACAGGCCGCCGGCGAGGATGTCGGCCCAGAACAGGCAGCCGACAAGCAACGGCACCGCGACGCAGCGCGCATAGGTGAGTAGGTTGGGCAGTGCATAGGTATGGGCACGCCTGCGTGGCCGCGTTCCCGCCTGCGCAGGTTCGGTCACCGTATTCCGGGCGGGCGCGACGTCGACCATGGCTGTGTCCGGTTCCTCGCAAGGGACGTAACCACCCCTCGGGCGCACGTCAATCTACTGCAGGCACTTCACGGCAAAGTAACGACCGGCCGTGACGGCTTCGCTGCGGCCGCGTCAGTGCGGCCCGGCGTGGAAGAAATCATAGACCGCCCGCGCGGTGGCGGCATTCACTCCCGGCACCGCTTCCAGATCGGCGAGCGAGGCGCGCTCGATGGCTTTCAGCGTGCCGAAATGATGCAGCAGCGCGCGTTTGCGGGTCGGGCCGATGCCGGGAATCTCCTGCAGGCCGCCCTGGGCGATGTCCTTCGAGCGCCGGGCGCGGTGCGAGCCGATGGCGAAGCGGTGGGCCTCGTCGCGCAGGCGCTGCACGAAATATAGCACAGGATCGCGCGGCTCCAGCCGGAACGGCTCGCGGCCGGGAATGAAGAAACTTTCGCGGCCGGCATCGCGGTCCGGCCCCTTGGCGACGCCGACGAGCGGTACGTCGGTGACGCCGAGCTCGGCCAGCGTCTCCGCCGCCGCCTCCAGCTGGCCGGCGCCGCCGTCGATCAGCACGAGGTCTGGCCAGCCTTCCGGGGTCTGGCTCAGGGGCTCGGCGTCTACCCCTTCTTCTCCCTCTTCCCGGAGGAGAGAGGGTTGGGGGGAGGGAGGAAGCACACGGGCGATGGGGAGCGTCGCGTCCCCCTCACCCGACGGCTGCGCCGTCGACCTCTCCCCCTCGGGGAGAGGCAGGGAAATGTCGGGGAGCGGAGCGGACGCCTTGTCGCCGGCCCGTGGCGATTCGCGCAGCAGGCGGGAGAACCGCCGGCTCAGCACCTCGCGCATCATGCCGTAGTCGTCGCCCGGCGTGAGGTCGACGTTCTTGATGTTGAACTTGCGGTACTGGCTCTTGGCGAAGCCTTCCGGTCCGGCGACGATCATGCCGCCGACCGCGTTCGAGCCCATGATGTGGCTGTTGTCGTAGACCTCGATGCGGCGGGGCGAGGCCGGCAGGGCGAAGGCGCGGGCGAGCTCGTCGAGCAGCCGCTGCTGGCTGGCGCTTTCGGCGAGCTTGCGGCCGAGCGCCTCGCGGGCATTCTGCATGGCGTGCTCGACCAGCTCGCGCTTCTCGCCGCGCTGCGGCACCGCGATCTCCACCTTGTGGCCGCTGCGCTCGGACAGTGCCTCGGCGAGCAGGTCGCTATCCTCCGCCGCATGGCTGAGCAGGATGAGGCGCGGCGAGGGCTTGTCCTCGTAGAACTGCGCCAGGAAGGCGCCGAGCACCTCGCCCGGCTCCAGCGTGCGGTCGGCGCGCGGATAGAGCGCGTGGTTGCCCCAGTTCTGCCCGGTGCGGAAGAAGAACACCTGCACACAGGTGGCGCCGCCCTCCTGATGGATGGCGAACACGTCGGCCTCTTCCACCGAGCGCGGGTTGATGCCCTGCGAGCCCTGCACCGCCGAAAGCGCGGCGATGCGGTCGCGCAGCGCGGCGGCGCGCTCGAACTCCAGCGCCTCGGAGGCCGCCTGCATCTCGTGGGCGAGCTGGTCCTTCACCGTGCGGCTCTTGCCGGACAGGAAATCGCGCGCCTCGCGGACATATTCAGCATAGTCGCCGTGGCTGACCTCGCCGGTGCAGGGGCCGGAACAGCGCTTGATCTGGAACAAGAGGCAGGGGCGGGTGCGCGCCTCGTAATAGCTGTCGGTGCAGGAGCGGACCAGGAACGCCTTCTGCAGCGCGTTGATGGTGCGGTTCACCGCCCAGACCGAGGCGAAGGGGCCGTAATAGTCGCCCGGCTTCGAGCGCGCGCCGCGATGCTTGGTGATCTGCGGTGAGACGTGGTCGCGGGTGATCAGGATATAGGGAAACGACTTGTCGTCGCGCAGCAGCACATTGAAGCGCGGGCGCAACTGCTTGATGAGGTTCGCTTCGAGCAGCAGCGCCTCGGTCTCGGTGCCGGTCGAGATGAACTCCATCTCGGCGGTGGCGGCGACCATGCGGAAGATGCGGTTGGTCAGCCCGGTCGGGCGGGTATAGGCGACGATGCGCTTCCGGATGCTCTTCGCCTTGCCGACATAGAGCACCGCGCCTTCCGCATCGAGCATGCGGTAGACGCCGGCGCTGGTCGGCGCGTGCTTCACCGCCCGCAGGATCGCCGCGCGGCCGGAGGCGAGCGATCCGGCGCCGGGCGCGGCCTCGTCGGCGTCGTCGAGCAGCAGCAGGGCCTCGTCCTCGACCTCCGCCATCTCGACATCGTCGATGTCCGGCTCGGGCGCGTCCTTGGCGGTGTCATGGGGAGTACGGGCGATCATGGATGCCTAAAGTATGGATTCGCACCCGCCGCGAACAGGGGGCGATGTCGGGAAGCTGGCGTCGGGCCGTCTCGCCCGCGCTCTTCCCGGTGGACAGGCGAGGGACGGAACCCCGCCGCGCAAGAAAGCGGCTGTGGCGGGGCTGCCATGCGCAATTTCATGGCTGTGCCGTTCGCGCAATCGGAGTAAGGGGAGCCATCATGTCCTCCGTCTCCGAAGTCCCCGCGAAACCCGTCGTTCCGCTCGCCGGCTATGCCTATGGCGCGGCGGGAGCCATTCTGTTCGCCTCCAAGGGCATCATCATCAAGCTCGCCTATGGCGAGGGCGTGGACCCGGAGACCCTGCTGGCGCTGCGCATGGCGTTCTCGCTGCCGTTCTACCTGGTGATCGGCGCCATTGCGCTGAAGGCCATGCAGCGGCGCGGCGAAGCGATGCCCAGCCTGAAGATCCTCGCGCAGTCGGCGGGCGTCGGCGCGCTCGGCTACTGGTTCTCCAGCTATGTCGACTTCCTCGGCCTGCAATATATTTCGGCCTCGTTCGAGCGGCTGATCCTGTTCACCTACCCGCTGTTCGTTGTGCTGTTCGGCGCGCTGCTGTTCGGCCAGCCGATCCGGCTCAAGGCGCTGTGGACCTTCCTCATCGCCTATGGCGGCCTGGCGCTGATCTTCATGGAGGGGCTGGCGACGGTCGGCACCGACGTGGCGCGGGGCGCGATGTTCGTCGGCATGGCGGCGGTCAGCTTCGCGCTCTACCAACTGCTGGCCCGCAAGCTCCTGAACAGCATCGGCTCGGCCTTGTTCACCTGCGTGGCGATGATCTCCGCCTCGGTGATGGCTATCGGCCAGTTCGCGCTGGTCCGCCCGCTGGCGGGGCTGATGGTGTCGCCGCGCGTGCTGATGCTGTCGGTGCTGATCGCCATCGGCGCCACGGTGGTGCCGACCTTCCTGATGAACGCGGCACTGAAGCGCATCTCGGCGCAGGCCAATTCGATGATCTCCACCGTCAGCCCGGTGGCGACGATGGTGCTCGCCTTCTTCGTGCTCGGCGAAACCGCGAGCCCGCTGGAATTCGCCGGCGCAGTGCTGGTGATGGCGAGCGTCGGCTGGTTCACTCTCAGCGACCGGCGAGGCTAGGCGGTCCGGGGCTGCTCGCTAGTCGGGCACCTCGGTATCCGGGGTCTGCCAGCCGAGATGCTGGCCGCCATCGACGGTGAGCATCTGGCCGGTGACGCTCTCCGCCCGCGCCAGGAACAGCACCGTCTCGGCGATCTCCTCCGGGCGCGGCCCGCGGCCGAGCGGCACCGCCGCGCCCTGCCGGGCGAAGTCGTCGGCGCTCTGGCGGATATTGGCGAGGGTGGGGCCTGGCGCGACCGCGTTGACGCGCACCTGCGGGGCAAGGCTCTGGGCCAGCAGGCGGGTCGCCGCCCACAAGCCCTGCTTGGTGAGGCTGTAGGACAGATAGTGAGGCGTCGGCTTGAGGACCCGCTGGTCGATCAGGTTGATCACCGCGCCGGTCATGTGCGCCGGCAGTTGCGCCGCGAGAGACTCGGCGAGGAACACCGGGGCACGCAGATTGACGGCGAAATGCCGGTCCCACAGCGCCGGGGCTAGCGAGCCGACCTCATCGGGGTGGAATTCCGAGGCGTTGTTCACAAGCAGCCGGATCGTGCCTAGGCCGGTGCAGGCCGGCAGCAGCCCGGCGACCGCCTCGGCATCGGCGAGTTCGGCGTGGACGAGATGGGCGCGGGCGCCGCGCGCCTCGATCTCGGCCTGGACCGCGTCGGCTTCCGGTCCGGGGCGGCGGGTATGGACGACGAGATCGTAACCAGCAGTAGCCAGGGCGAGGGAAATGGCGCGGCCGATACGGACCGCGCCGCCGGTAACGAGGGCGAGCGGTCGCGGGGCGGCAGATGAAAGCGGCGCGGGAGAGGTCATGTCTCTTCATGAACCGGCGGGAGGTCTGTGTCCAACCCGACGAACACCGTTGGTCACCGTTCGGAAGGCATGGCGTCAACGGATCGTTAACCATGATCGACGCGGCGGGCATGGAAATACGCCGTCATATCCATGAATATCCGCCGCGGTTACATCGGTATCACTTGTATACGCATTGTTAATGATAATATCAGGTTACGAAATGCCATAAGAATTTGCTCATAATCTTATGGGACCGTCGACCCTATCGAATTGAACCCGGGTGCCCTGTGCCCGGACGACTGGGAGACGATGATGAAAGCTATTCTCGCGGGCCTGGCCCTCGCAGCGGCGATCGCCGTGCCGGCCTCCGCCGCCGACCTCGCCTATCGCGCGCCGGCGGCCTATGCCCCGCCGGTGCCGGTGTTCACCTGGACCGGCTTCTATATCGGCGCCAATGCTGGCTATGGCTGGGGCTCGGCGGATTTCTCCGACGACACCGACGGTTTCCTCGGCGGCATCCAGGCCGGCTATAACTGGCAGTTCGCCGGCAGCCCGATCGTCGTCGGTATCGAGACCGACATCCAGGCCACCAATATCGAGAGCCCGACCTTCTCGCTCGACTATTTCGGCACGGTGCGCGCCCGCCTCGGCTTCGCGGTCGACCAGTTCCTGATCTACGGCACCGGCGGCTTCGCCTATGGACGTGGCGACTACGAGCTGGCCGGCCTCACCAACAAGCAGACCAACACCGGCTGGACGATCGGCGCGGGCGGCGAATACGCCTTCTCGCCGAACTGGAGCGTGAAGGCCGAATATCTCTATGTCGACCTCGGCACCGAGACCTACGCCACCGTCGCCGGGCCGCTCGATATCGGCACCACCGCCAACATCGTGCGCCTGGGCGTGAACTACAAGTTCTGATCCGGCGCGCCGGGCTTCCGGCATCCGAATCCTGCGCGCGGCGGCTCCATCCCGGGGCCGCCGTTTGCGTTCGCCGTCCCCGACGGTCGTTTTTGTTGCATTTTTGCTACGCCGCAGATCAATCGCTGCGCAATCGTGGCGAAAATGTAGCCGGGCCCGCCCGCGCGCTGGGCGTGCCGCTGCCTCCCGAAACTCAATATTCGCAGGGGTTCGAGAGGCATTCACCCCAATCGCCGCAGCAAGCAGATACCAGGCTGTTTCGGTTTTCGCCGCATTCCGGCCCTCGACCTGACAAGCTGCGCTTCTATCTCACCATCAACTGCCTTGTGTTCAGCAGTTTTGCTCGGAGAGTACATTATGAAGAAGATCCTAACCTCGGGCGTTGCCCTCGCCGCCCTCCTGGTCGCGGCCCCGGCCTTCGCTGCCGACATGGCGCAGCCCTACCCGACGAAGGCTCCGGTCGTCGCTCCCGTTCCGGTGTTCTCGTGGACCGGCTTCTATCTCGGCGGCAACACCGGCTACGCCTGGGGCAGCAGCAACGGCGACATCGACAACCTCGGCATCGATCCGTCGGGTTGGTTCGGCGGCGGCCAGATCGGCTTCAACTACCAGCTCGGCAACAACGTCGTGATCGGTATCGAGACCGACCTCCAGGGCGGCAGCATCAAGGACACCGCCTACGGCTACGAGTCGAAGCTCGACTACTTCGGCACCGTGCGCGCCCGCGTCGGCTATGCCTTCGACACCGTGCTGCCCTACGTCACCGGCGGTTTCGCCTATGGCAAGACCAAGGTCACCGACCAGCTGCTGAACTGGAGCGAGAGCTCGACCCAGACCGGCTGGACCATCGGTGCCGGCGTGGAATACGCCTTCCTGCCGAACTGGACCGTCAAGGCCGAATATCTCTATGTCGACCTCGGCGACGACTACTACGACAACCTCGGCGCGACCGCGGGTACCAACCTGAACATCGCCCGCGTTGGTCTGAACTACAAGTTCTGATCTCGGCCGGCGCCTTCGGGCGTTCGTCACGCGTGATTGAGGCCCCGGAAGCGATTCCGGGGCCTTTTTCATACGCAACTGCCCTCGGGTGCTGCCCGTGCTGGCAGCGCTCGGCTCAGGCGCGGGTTGCCTCGAAAGCGGGCACACGCGCGGCGAAGGCGTCGAGCCAGTCGACCAAAGCGGGGTGATCGGCTCGCCAGGAACCGTCGAAGCGCAGGTCGAGATAGCCGAGCGCGCAGGCGGTGGCGATCTCGGCGACGTCGGTGCCGGAAGAGGTCGTCGCCCGGGCCGGCGGGCTGGCCTCCAGTACCTTGAGAGCGCGAGCTACCTTGCCGGCCTGGTTGTCGATCCAGGCCGGGCTGCGCAGATCCTCGGCGCGGAAGCGTACCTCGTAAACCTGCAGCAGCGCCGCATCCATCACGCCGTCCGCCAGCGCCTGGCCGACCAGCGCGGCGATGCGGCCGGGACCGGAAGCCGGGAGGATGACGCCGCCACCGGCCTGCATGTCGAGATATTCCAGGATGACCGGCGAATCATAGATCGGAGCGGCATTGGCATCCGGAAGCAGCACCGGAATCTTGCCGAGCGGGTTCTGCCGGCGCACGGAATCGGTCGGATCGGTGGTGTCGGCCCACTCGATGTCGAGATGGACACCGCACAGGACGGCGCCGATCTTGACCTTACGGCCGAAGGGGGAGGGTTTGGACGAGCGGAGGATCATCGCGGGCTTCGGGCCTTCGGGGCATGCGACAACCCTCGCCGGCCCATTCGGGGCCGGACGAGCGTCGCGGCATCCGGCGACGGCGCCATGCCGCCGCTTCGGCGAAGACCTATCAGTCGAGAGCTTGCAGGTCGATGGCCTTGGGGCCCTTGCCGCGCTTGTCGGGCTCGACCTCGAAGCTCACGCGCTGGCCCTCGGCGAGCGCTCCCAGGCCCGAGCGGGTGACCGCCGAGACATGCACGAACACATCGCGCCCGCCATCGTCCGGACGGATGAAGCCGTAGCCTTTTTCCGTGTTGAAGAATTTGACGGTACCCGTCGTTGCCATCGCGCCTGCTCCTTGCCTCCGCCGGCCTCGCTCGCCTGCCGCCGGGTCTTACGCATGCAAATGCTAAAGCAAGACCGATGCCGCGACGTGATACGGGGGAGGTAGGACGGGTAGTGCCGGGCCGAGTGGGTCAGCGTTCGGGAATCAGCCAGCCGACACGGGCGCGGCCGACGCCGTCGCTCGCCATCACCGGCGCCAAGGCGGCGAGCACGGTGCGGATTTCATCGGCGAGGGTGAAGGGTGGGTTGACCACAATCAGCCCGCAGCCGGACAGCACGCCGGCCTGACGCACGGCGCGTGTGTCAAATTCGATGCGCAGGGTCTTGGGAATGCCGGCGCGGGCGATCTCACGCTGGAAGGCGTCGACCGCCCGCACATCCTTGATCGGGTACCACAGGGCAAAGATGCCGGTTGCCCAGCGTTTGTGCGCCTCGGCAAGCGTGGTGGCGAGGCGATGGAACTCGCCGGCTTCCTCGAAGGGAGGGTCGACGAGCACCAGGCCGCGCCGCTCCTTCGGCGGCAGATAGGCGGCGAGGGCCTGCCAGCCATCGGTCGGCAGCACCTTCGCGCGATGGTCGAGCACCACGTCGTCGAGCGCGGCACGCACGCCCGGCTCGGTCTCGCAGAACAGCAGCCGGTCCTGCGGGCGGGAGAGCGCGAGTGCGACCAGCGGCGAGCCGGGATAGTGGCGCAGCGCTGCCGGATCTGCGTCGAGGCCGGGATTGAGGTCGGCGATGATTTGCCGCCAGGGAGCGAGCAGCGCCTCCACCTCGGGCCGGAACCGCGCGCGCAGCACCGCGCCGACGCCGCTTTCCCACTCGCCGGTGCGCTGCGCCTCGTTGCCGGCGAGGTCGTAGAACCCGGCGCCGGCATGGGTGTCGAGCACGCGGAAGGCGGCGTCCTTCTGGCCGAGATAGGCGAGGATGCGCGCCAATACGACGTGCTTGACGACATCGGCGAAATTGCCGGCGTGGAAGGCGTGGCGGTAGTTCATCGAGACGGTCCGGTTCAGCCGCCGCGCATCGGCGGCATCACCACCCGCGGCGTGCGGCAGGCGCGCTTGTCGACCTCGGCGCAGGAGGTGAAGCCGAGCGACTTGTCGAGGCAGACGCGCACCTCGCGCAGCCGGCGGGAATCGCAGGTGACGGCGATCATGCCGGCATCGAGTCCGGGATTGGCTGCGAGGAAGGCGGCCTCGACCTCGTTCGGGGATACCATCGTGTAGTTGTCGAGCTGGCGGTAGGCCGTCGGGATGGTGACGGCGGCACGGGCCTTGCGCACCGTGTCGAAATAGGCGGTGGCGTCGAGGCCGGAACAGGTACCGTGCTTGCGCCATTCATGGATGACCAGACGGCGGCTCGGCATCAGGTCGAGCATGGAGCGTACCACCGGTTCGGGCACGAAGGGGGCCGGCTTCTGGCAGTCCTCCGGCCAGCCGGACGCGTTCTGCGGCCACAGGCCATGCACCACGAAGGCGAAGGGGCGGCCGGTCCGGCACTGGGCGGGGTCGGCCTTGTTGCCGGCGCTCTCACAATAGGTCGGCGACCAGGAAAGCGACAGCACGTAATGGTCGAACCGGCCGGGCGTGGCGGCCTGCTGCGCCGACGCGGGAGCGGCGGCCAGCAGGAGGCTGGCTGAAGCCGCCGCCACGAAGGTCAGGGCGGCACGGGCAAGCCGCGCCGCCGCGCGAAGGCTCACGGCAGCGCCATCCGGCAATTCGGCGCGTAGGTCCAGGAGCGGTCGAAGCCCTGCACGCACCATTCGACACCCCAGGAGAAGCCGATGAAGCCGCCATCCTCGATGATCGAGTAATAGACCGTGTGGCGGGTGGCGCCGGCCGGCACGGCCTTCACCGCGCCAACCTTGCCGCCGACATACTGGCCACCGGCATAGACGTGCTGGGCGGTCGCCGGGGCGCCGGAGACGAAGGCCTCCGCCGCGCAGTAGCGGCGCGGCTGGTATTCCGGTCCCCAGGGACGGAAGGCGACCTCATGGATCTTCTCGAAGCCGTCGATGGTGGCCTTCGAGTCCCAGTAAGTGCTCTGGGTTTCCGCGAAATGCTTCTGGATGCGCGACAGCGCCTCCGGCGTGTCGCAGGCCGGCACCTGGCCGCTGTAGTTCGGGCCGGAAAGCCAGAAGTTCTTCTCGAGGAAGCTGGCGGCCTGGCCGGCGCCGGCAGAGGCGACGCACAGGGCTGCTCCCGCCAGCAACCCTATTGCGCGGCGCGCCACGACGCCCACCTTCCGGCTACGATCCTTGACCATGTCAATTCTCTCCAATGCGTTGGCGCGACGATGCATCCCGTCCCGATACCGGTCAAGGACGGGCATGCAACACATCGGGCAAAATCCACGTCGCAGATACCGCGACCCGACCGTTCAGCGCAGCGGCGGCAGATTGGTGGCGACGCGCAGGGCCGATGGGCGAGCGGAGACGGCACAGGGCTCGTCGAGGAAGATCCAGCTCGCCACGTTCTGGTCCATCCCGCACACGGCAGTGCGCGGGCCGGTGGAGCCGGAAAGGCAGACGCGCGCGCCGTGCTGGTAGTCGCGCCCGCCAGCGCGGCATTTGCAGTCGGCCACCGCGCTGCCGCCGGCGGCTAGGAGCAGGGTAAGCGTCGCGGCGCTGTGCCGGACGGCGCGAGCGGAGAGCTTGGAGGCACAAGGCTTGGAAGCGCAAGGCTTGGAGGCACCAGGGATGCGGGCATGCAACATGTGGGCACCCTCCCTTTTCGGCGCGAAGCGCGCCACCGCTCAGATGAGGCGGATCACATAGAGCTTACGCGTTGTCTCCACCACTTCCCACACGCCCTTGAAGCCGGGGCGCAGCACGAAGCTGTCGCCGGCGGAGAGGCGAACCGGCTCCTTGCCGTCCTCATGCAGAATCGAGACGCCTTCGAGCAGCGAGCAGAATTCCCACTCCTCATAGTCGACGCGCCAGGAACCCGGCGTCGATTCCCACACCCCGGCGAACAGTGCGCCGTCGGGCAGGGTCTCGAGGTTCCAGGTGCGGTGGCGCGGGTCACCGGCGACGAGGCGCTCGGGCAGCGGCGCGGTCTCTTCCGGCGTGCCGAGGTCGGCGAGGTCGAAAGGCAAAAGAAAGGACATCGGCAATCCGTGATGGAAGAAGCCGCGCGCCACCATCGGCGCGCGGCTCTCGATCCTAGCTGAAGAAGCCCTTGATCGTCGCCCAGATGCTCTTGGGCGGGGCCTCGCCGGCGGCGGAAGCCTCCACCGGCGCGCTGCCCGGCGCGATCTGCGACTTGGAGACGACGTCCGGGGTGATCTGGGCGAACAGGCTGAGCTTGGCCAGCGTCGCCGGGCCGGCAAAGCCGTCCGCCTCGAGGCCGTTCTTCGCCTGATAGTCCTGGACGGCCTTCTTGGTGCCGGCGCCGAACTTGCCGTCCGCGTCGAGGCTGAGGGCCGTCTGCAGTTTCTTGACGGTCTCGCCGGAGGTGCCGACCTTCAGAAGAATGAGTTCGTAAAGGCCGAGCGCCGCGAAGGTATCGGGGCCGGCGATGCCGTCGGCCGACAGCCCGTGCTCCTTCTGATAGGCCTTCAGCGCTTCCTCGGTTTTCGAGCCGAACTGGCCGTCCGCGGGGACGCCAAGCTTTTCCTGCAGGATTTTGACCGGAGTACCGGCAAGTCCCTTTTTCAAGATCGACACGGCTAGTTCCTCCTTGCTGGACGCGCCCGCCATTCCGCCGGTGCATCGGCGTCCACATACCCCCAAGCGAGGACTTTACGGTATGAATCATGACGGCCAAGGCAAAAACGTCGGGCGCGCGACCGAAATCGCACGCCCGACGCTTTCCGTCTCCAGGACCGCCGGCTATCCGCCCCCCGCCGCCGGTGCGGGACGGAACCCGCTTATTCGGCCGGTGCCGGCTCGGCCTCGATCTCGGCCGGCGGCAGGGCCTCCACCTCGGCATAGCGGGCGCAGACCAAGAGGAAGCCCGCCACCACCACATAGGCCAGCGATACGCCGGGCGTGACGGCGATGCCGACCGTCTCGCCATGCATGAAGCCGAAGAAGGTGAGCACGGCGCCGGCAAGGGCGAAGGCGGCGGCCTGGGTGAACTTGCGGTCGATGACGAAGACGGCGATGGCACCGAGCACCAGTCCGACCAGGATAGCGCCGCCACCCATGACCTCGAGGCCATGATAGAGCACGCCGACCGCGCCCAGCTTATCCATGCCGATGGCGTGGGCCGAGGTGCCGGCCATGCCGAGCGAGTTGTCGATGAGCAGCTTCGCCCAGGCGGCGAGATGCGGCGTCAGCGCCAGGATCACCGCCGGGGCATGGCGCGAGGGCGTGGTCTGGAACGCCTGCGCGCCGATCAGCATGCCGATGTAGAGCAGGATCGGCGAGATGGCGACGACCGGGATCAGCGCCAGCAGCAGCGCGATGATGCCGAACCAGGAGAGCACGATCACCATCAGCCCGGTGGCGGCGGAGTAGCCGATGCGCCCGCCCATCGATTTCCAGCCGGGGTGGCCGATATAGACGGCGTTGATGAAGGGGTTGCCCATCAGGCAGCCGATCAGGCTGATCACGCCGTCGGCGGTGAGCACGCGGGTGGTGGGGTAGTGGTCGCCCGCCGCCTCGGCGCTCTCCACATTGTCCATCGCCTCGACGAGGTCGTAGATGCCGAAGGGGATGGCGGTGACGAGGATGACGCCGAGATAGTTGAAGCCGTGGAACACGTGGTCGAAGGCGGGCAGCGGGATCGAGAAGCCGAAATTGGCGAAGGCGTCGCCGACCTTGGCGACGCTCATGCCGCCATAGTTGAGGCCGAACAGGTTCGAGCCCCAGGCGATGATCATGCCCACGGCGATGGCGATGAGGCCGGCGGGGATGCCCTTCGGGTACTTCACCCCGCCGAACCAGCTGACCATGATGACCGCGAAGCAGGTCAGCCCGATCACCGGGGTCGTGAAGATCTCGAAGGCCGGGCGCATCGAGATGAAGGCCACCGAGACGCCGGCGAGCGTGCCGAGCAGTGCCGCCCGCGGGGTGATCTTGCGGATATAGGGCGCGACGAAGCCGCCAATCATCAGGATGAAGCTCTGGAAGAACACCCAGACCAGGCCGGCCTCCCAGCCCTGCACCGGGTCGCCCGAGGCGGCGCCGATCGGCAGCATGATGACGAAGACGACGACGAACATGTGCGGCACCGAGATGCCCGAGGGCAGGGCGCAGACGTCGTCGCGGCCAGTCTTCTTGGCGAGCTGGTAGCCGAGATAGGCGTAGTAGGCGGTGGACAGGAACATCATCAGCCCGACCGCCGGCAGGATGCGGCCGAACACGATCTCGGACGGCATCTTCAGCACGAATTGCAACAGGCCGGTGAGCACCAGCATGTTGACCAGGATGTTGGTGCCGAAGCCGAACAGGGCGTTCCAGTCGCCCTTGGTCCAAAGGGTTGGCCGCATGCCGGTGCGCATGGGCGAAAGCGGGGACATCGACGTCGCAGACATGCTCGGGGCTCCTCGAAGGGGCGTGGCGGAGAGGCGCATGCGCAGGCTGGGGCCGGCCGGGCCGGCGGAAGGCACTGGGGTCAGGCGGCTGCGGCAGCGCTGCCGGCGGCGTCGGCGCCGAGGGCGGCGATGAAGGCGGTGCTGTCCGACACCCAGCCGAAGATGCCGCCCTGGGCCTTGATCATCTCGAGGCCGACGCGGTGGAATTCGGGGAAGTAGGAAGCGCAGCAATCCGCCAGCGCGACGCAGCGATAGCCGCGGTCGTTGCCTTCGCGGATGGTGGTGTGGACGCAGACCTCGGTGGTGACGCCGCAGACCAGCAGCGTGTCGATGCCGCGGTTCTTCAGGATGAGTTCGAGGTCGGTCTGGTAGAAGGCGCCCTTGCCGGGCTTGTCGAGCACGACCTCGCTCTCGGCGGGGTAGAGTTCGGCGATGATGTCGTGGCCGGCCTCGCCGCGGATCAGGATGCGGCCCATCGGGCCGGCGCAGCCAATGCGGGCGGTCGGCTCGCCGCGCTCGACCTTGGCGGGCGGAGCGTCGGCCATGTCGGGGCGATGCCCCTCGCGGGTGTGGATCACCAGCATGCCGACGGCGCGGGCGGCGGCGAGGGCATTTTTGCAAGGTCCGAGAGCTGCTTGCAGGAGCGAAACGTCGTTGCCCAGCGTCTCGCCGAAGCCGCCGGGTTCGAGAAAGTCACGCTGCATGTCGATAATGACCAGCGCCGCGCGGGCGGGATCGAATGGCAGCGGCGTCGGTTCGGCAGCGAGGACAGGCATCGGCTTCTCCGTTCTCGGTATGTCGGGGACGCGGCGACGCCAGACGGATCGAAGCCGTCGCCGGTTGCATACGTAAATGTATGCATTAAGTGTGCCATGGCTAAAAATTAGGCTTATATTTGTGTAACCTATTGAAATTTAACGAGTGTGCAATTTTACGATCATTCAGATGGTGAATACATATTTGGTCATTTTGTGTGCATTTTTGGCTTCTGCCGCACCCGCGGGCGGCGGCCGTGCGGCGATGCCCATTGCCGGCGCGTTGACGGGATGCTCGACTGCCACGCGTCACCATCGAGGCCACAGCATGCTTCTCGCTCATCTGTCCGATCCGCATCTGCGGCCGGAAGGCCAGCTCTATCAAGGGCTTGTCGATTCAAACGCCATGTTCGTCGCGGCGCTCGACGCGCTTGCCCGGCTCGATCCACGTCCGGATGCGATGCTGCTTACCGGCGATGTCGTCGATGAAGGCATGCCGGCCGAATATAAGCTGGCCGCCGAGAGGTTGGCCGGCATCGGCGTGCCGCTGCTGGCGATCCCCGGCAATCACGACGAGCGGGAGGCGTTTCGCGCCTGCTTCGCCGGGCATCCGCACCTGCCGAAGACCGGGCCGCTGCACTTCGCGGTGGGGCATCTCGGGCCGGTGCGGGTCGTCGGGCTGGACGTCACCGTGCCCGGCGAGCATTACGGTGAGGTGGACGATGAGGCCAGTTGCTGGCTGGATTCCGTGCTGGCGGCCGAGCCGGACCGACCAACGCTGGTGATGATGCACCAGCCGCCCATTCTCAGCGGCATCCCCTATATCGACGACTATAATTGCCGGGGCGGGGAGCGTCTCGCCGCGGTCCTCTCGCGTCATCCGCAGGTCGAGCGGGTGCTGTGCGGGCACATCCACCGCTTCATGCAGGCGCGCTTCGGCGGAACCATGCTGGTCACCGCGCCGAGCACCACCACCGCCATCGCGCTGCGCCTGCGCCCCGACGCCGAGCCGGCCTCCTTCGTGGAGCCGCCGGCGATGCTGCTGCATCGCTGGACGCCGGGGAGCGGGCTGGTGACGCATTACGTGCCGATCGGCCACTTCCCCGGTCCCTATCCGTTCTTCTGAGCGGCGGTGCCCGTAGCCCTTTCCACAGAGGGGGCGAGGCCCCATATTCCGGCCCATGGCCAAAGCTGCACGTCCCGGCGGATTCGGTGAGCGCTCCCAACGCGCCTTCGAACCCGCGCAACCCGCCACGCTCGATCCCGTCCTCGCCGAGAAGCTCGGCGTGGCGCCGACCTCGGGCGCCTCCGCCACCGTGGCGGCGCTCTCCGCGCTGATCGAGACCGGCCGCCCGGAGGTCGACGGGCAGGTGTGGGTGCCGCACCGGCCGCCGCGGCCGGAGAAGTCGGAAGGTGGCGTAAAATTCGTCATCCAGTCCGACTACACGCCGAATGGCGACCAGCCGCAGGCGATCGCCGAGTTGGTGGATGCCGCCAATCAGGGCGAGCGCGACCAGGTGCTGCTCGGCGTCACCGGCTCGGGCAAGACCTTCACCATGGCCAACGTTATCGAGCGCGTGCAGCGCCCGGCGCTGGTGCTCGCCCCGAACAAGACGTTGGCGGCGCAGCTCTATGGCGAGTTCAAGAGCTTCTTCCCCGACAATGCGGTGGAGTATTTCGTCTCCTATTACGACTACTACCAGCCGGAAGCTTATGTGCCGCGCACCGACACCTTCATCGAGAAGGAATCGTCGATCAACGAGCAGATCGACCGCATGCGCCACTCGGCCACCCGCTCGCTGCTGGAGCGCGACGACGTCATCATCGTCGCCTCGGTGTCCTGCATCTACGGTATCGGCTCGGTCGAGACCTATGCCTCGATGACCTTCAAGATCGAGGTGGGCGACCGCATCGACCAGCGCGGCATCCTCGCCGACCTCGTGGCGCTGCAGTACAAGCGCATCCAGGGCGACTTCGCGCGCGGCACCTTCCGGGTGCGCGGCGATGTGATCGAGATCTTCCCGGCGCATTACGAGGATCGCGCGTGGCGGGTGTCGCTGTTCGGCGACGAGGTGGAGTCGATTCAGGAGTTCGACCCACTCACCGGCAACAAGTCGCAGGACCTGAAATTCGTGAAGGTCTATGCGAATTCGCATTACGTGACGCCGCGTCCGACGCTGATCCAGGCGATCCAGGGCATCAAGGCCGAGCTGAAGATGCGGCTCGACGAGCTCAACGCCATGGGCCGCTATCTCGAGGCGCAGCGGCTCGATCAGCGCTGCACCTTCGACCTCGAAATGATGGAGGCGACGGGAAGCTGCGCCGGCATCGAGAACTATTCCCGCTGGCTTACCGGCCGCCGCCCCGGCGAGCCGCCGCCGACGCTGTTCGAATATGTCCCCGACAACGCGCTGATCTTCTGCGACGAGAGCCATGTGACGATTCCGCAAATCGGCGCCATGTATCGCGGCGACTTCCGCCGCAAGGCGACGCTGGCGGAATATGGCTTCCGCCTGCCGAGCTGCATGGACAACAGGCCGCTGCGCTTCGAGGAATGGGAGGCGATGCGGCCGCAGACCGTGCATGTGTCCGCCACCCCCGGCCCGTGGGAGATGGAGCGCACCGGCGGCGTGTTCGTCGAGCAGGTGATCCGCCCGACCGGCCTCGTCGACCCGCCGGTCGAGGTGCGCCCGGCGCGCACGCAGGTCGACGACCTGCTGGGCGAGGTGCGGCAGGTGTCCGCCAAGGGCTACCGCACGCTGGTGACGACGCTCACCAAGCGAATGGCGGAGGACCTGACCGAATATCTGCACGAGAACGGCATCCGGGTGCGCTACATGCACTCGGACATCGATACCATCGAGCGCATCGAGATCCTGCGCGACCTCCGCCTCGGCGCCTTCGACGTGCTGATCGGCATCAACCTGCTGCGCGAGGGCCTCGACATCCCGGAATGCGGGCTGGTCGCCATTCTCGATGCCGACAAGGAGGGCTTCCTGCGCTCGGAGACCTCGCTGATCCAGACCATCGGCCGCGCCGCGCGCAACGTCGACGGGCGGGTGGTGCTCTATGCCGACAACATCACCGGCTCGATGGAGCGGGCGATGGCGGAGACCGAGCGCCGCCGCACCAAGCAGGTGGCGTGGAATGTCGAGCACGGCATCACGCCGGAAAGCGTGAAGAAGGCGATCGGCGACATCCTCAACAGTGTCTATGAGCGCGACCACGTCACGGTGGACAGTGGTCTCGCCGAGGCGCCGGCCGCCTATGGCAACAACCTCGCCGCCGTCATCGCCGACCTGGAGAAGCGCATGCGCGCGGCGGCGGCCGACCTCGATTTCGAGCAGGCGGCGCGGCTGCGCGACGAGGTCAAGCGGCTGCAGGCCACCGAGCTGGCGATCTCCGACGATCCGCTGGCGCGGCAGGACGCCATCGACGACCGCACCGGCGGCTATCGCGGCGAGCGCAAATATGGCCGCGCCGCCAATCTGCCGGAGACGAAGGGCAGGGGCGGCAAGGCGGGCGGCAAGGGCGGTTCGCGCTCCTCGCCCGGCCATGTTTCGTCCGGCCATCAGGCGCGGGCGGACGAGGCGCAGGCGGGCTACGATGCCGGCGATCCGCCGCCGAGTTCGCGGGTGGTCCGGCCCTCGCTCGACGATATGGGGCCGGGCACCGACCGCACCGAGCCGCTGAGCGCCAGCGACTGGACCCGCCCGGAGCGTCCAGATCCGATGACGAAGGGCTATCGCAAGGGCGGCCGACGCGCGCCGAAGCGGTGACGGTGGCGGGGTATGACAGCCATGCCGAGCTCGCCTTCCTTGAGGGGAGGGGAGCTCTTCAAAGGGCTGGCAAAATGACCTTCTTTCAGGCGGTGTCGAGCGTGCTCGGCAAATACGCGACCTTTCATGGGCGCGCGCCGCGCTCGGAGCTCTGGTGGTTCACGCTGTTCGGCGTGCTGGCGCCGTGGATCGCCGGCCTTCTGGACCTGGTGCTGTTCCATGGGGTCTATTTCGTCCAGCATGGCGAGACGCAGGCGTTGTCGCCGCTCTACAGCCTTGCCCAGCTGGCGTTGTTGATCCCGTCCTTCGCCGTGGGCGCGCGGCGGTTCCACGACATGAACCGCACCGGCTGGTGGCAATTGCTCATCTTCACCGGCATCGGTGCGTTCGTCGTCCTCGTCTGGTTCATGTTCAAGGGGACCGAGGGGCCGAACCGCTTCGGGCCGGATCCGCTTGGCCAATTCTGAAGCGGCAGGTGCTGGGGGATGGCGCGCCGCACTCGATCCTCGCGATGGCGGGTGGATTGCGATCCATCAAGGACTTGACGATGCGACGGGTCTTCCGTCCGTCTACAGACCTGAGGGCAGGGAGGATTCCATGGGCTTCACGCAGGCGATCTCCAGCGTGCTGGGCAAATACGCCACCTTCGAGGGGCGGGCGCCGCGTTCGGAATATTGGTGGTGGGTGCTGTTCACCATCCTGCTGAACTGGGCGCTGGGCTTCGTCGACCTCGCTCTGTTCGGTGCGTTCTCGTTCATCGCCACCGGCGACTTCCATGTGTTCACGCCGCTCACCACGATTGTCGGCATCGCGCTGATCCTGCCGTCGATAGCGCTGAGCGTGCGCCGCTTCCACGACATGGACCGTACCGGCTGGTGGCTGCTGCTCGGGCTGACCGGCATCGGCGCGCTGATCGTGACGATCTGGTTCCTCTTCAAGGGAACCGAGGGGCCGAACCGCTTCGGGCCGGATCCGCTGTCCCGCTTCTGAGGCGCGCGCAAGAAAAAGCCTCCATGACGGGTTGCCCGTCATGGAGGCCATCGACGTTCTGCCTTGGCCCCGGCATGTGCCGGAGGTGGGCTAGCCGCCCTGCTGGATGGCGCTCACGGTCCACTCGCCGCCATTGGCGGGACGGGTGAAGGTCCAGAACTCCACCACGGATTCGAGGCGGTCCGGGTCACCCTGCACCAGGCGGCCGGTGTCGCGTTCGATCACCGTGTCCTTGAGCTGGTAGCGCATGGCGACGGTGGCGAAGTCGCGACCGTCCTCGGTCCAGGCCTCGGAGAGGTCGCCTTGCAGCAGCTTCACGTCGCTGAGGCGGTTCTGCAGGCCGTCCCGCGCGTAGCCGTCGAGCTCCTCGCCGACATAGCCCGCCATTTCCGGGGTCATCAGCTGCGACAGGGCCGCGCGGTCGTCGCGGCCATAGGCTTCCTGCACCTCGCCGAGCCTGCGCTCGAAGGCGTCGAAATCGGTGCCCTGCAGCTGGAGCGGCCGACCGCGCGGCCGGCTGGCGAAGCCGGAGCGGCCGGTGGCCGCGCCGCTCGACGCCGGAGCGGAGCCGCCGCCGAGCATGTCGCGCGCCAGCGGGGCGCCGGGCTGCGGGCCCTGCGCGGCAGCCGGCGCGTTGCGCGAGGCGAACCAGCGCATCGCCAGCCGGACGACGATGAAGATCAGCGCGACCTGCAGGATCAGGCCGAGAATGCCGGCAAGGCTGCCGAGGCCGGAGAAGAAGCCGCCGCCCATCAACAGGCCGAACAGGCCGGCGCCGAGCAGGCCGCCCATCAACCCGCCCATGAAGCCGGGACGGTTGAAGAAGCCGCCCTGACGCGCGGGAGCCGCCATGCCGGGATTGGTCGCCGTCGCGCCCGGCTGGGCGGCGGAACGCTGCATGGTCTGGGCCGAGGGGGAGGTCGGTGTCGGCGCCGGGGCCGACCATGTACGCGCGCCGCGGCTTCCCATGCTCCTGCCGCCGCCCACGCGGGCATCGGCATCGGGAACGACGGCGATCAGGCTGCCGGCCACGATCAGGGCCGCCGCGCTGACGCGCGCGGCGGTGGCCAGGGTAGGCAGTCGAAACAGGGACGTTATGCGCATGGCCTCTCTCGGAGCTGACACGGGGGTCACGACGTGACGCTGCGTCAGCATATGGGGAGGCCATGACCGTTTGTCACCTCCCCGGGCGATCAAGCCTGTGGGAGGAGGGACCGAAGCTCAGAAGCCGAGCTGGGTCTCGATGGCGGCGATGGAGCCGACCGGCGCGGGGGCTACGTGCGGGGCCTGCTTCTCGACGGGGGATTCGGTAGCGCGCGAGACCGTCTTGAGGGCGGCGGCGGGCTGGCGGAGCGCGGCGGGAACTCGTTCCTCGGCGCGATTCCTGACGGCGGACATAACTCTATCCTCTTTGATACGCGATACGCGGTTAGGCGATGCGACATCTTTCAATGGTAGGCACGGCACCTTTATAGACCCGCATTCCTGAATGAGGACTGACCGGTCCGTTCATGAGAGCCGCTGTTTCGTTCAGAATCACGGCGGGTTCTGGGCAATTAGCAGGTAACTCAACGGCAGCAGCCTAACCCCTGTGGATTTGGGAATGCTGAGGCCAAATGGCCACACCCCGGCATGCTAATTGCTATGTTGTGTCGATCACGGGAGCGAAAAAGCGATGTCCTTTGCCCTCACCCTCGCCCAGCCGGATTCCGAACCCGAGGTCGACGCCGGCATCGATCAGTCCCTGCGCGACGATATCCGCATGCTGGGCCGCGTGCTCGGCGACACGTTGCGCGACCAGGAGGGCGAGCCGACCTTCGACCTGGTGGAGACCATCCGCCGGGTCTCGACCCGCTTCCATCGCGAGGACGACCAGGGCGCGCGCCGCGAGCTGGAGGACATCCTGCTCGGCCTCGACCCTGACGAGACCATCTCGATCGTCCGCGCCTTCAGCTACTTCTCCCACCTCGCCAACATCGCCGAGGACCAGCACGTGATCCGCCGTGGCCGTGCGCAGGCCGCCGCCGGCCAGGGGCCGCGCCCCGGGACATTGGCGAATGCCATCGAGCGGGCGATGGAGGAGGGCGTCTCGACGGAAGGGCTGCGCAAGTTCTTCGACACCGCGCTGGCCAGCCCGGTGCTGACCGCGCACCCGACCGAGGTGCGCCGGCGCAGCACCATGACGCATGAGATGCGCATCGCCGAGCTGCTCGCCGAGCGTGAGCGCACCATCGAGCCGACGCCGGAAGAGTTCGCGCTGATCGACGACGAGCTGCGCCGGCGGGTGCTGACGCTGTGGCAGACCAACCTGCTCCGCAAGACCAAGTTGACCGTGCTCGACGAGGTGGCCAACGGCCTCGCCTATTACGACTACACATTCCTGAGGCAATTGCCGCGGCTTTATGCGTCGCTGGAGGATCGGCTCGCCGGTATCGAGGGCGCCGGGACCGACGCTCCGGAGGTCGGCTCGTTCCTGCGCATGGGCAGCTGGATCGGCGGCGACCGCGACGGCAACCCCTTCGTGACCGCCGACGTCACCCGCGAGACCATGCGCATGCAGGGCGCGCTGGCGGTGCGCTTCTATCTGCAGGAACTCGACGAGCTCGGCGCCGAGCTGTCGATCAGCACCATTCGGGTCGCGGTGTCCGAGGAACTGCTGGAGCTGGTGGATTCCTCCCCCGATTTGTCGCCGCACCGGCGCAACGAGCCATACCGCCTCGCCGTCACCGCCATCATCGGGCGGCTCAAGGCCACGGCGTTCCGCCTCGAGGTCGCCGACCTCGCCGGCATCTCCGACAAGCCGAATGTGCGCCCCTACGCCTCGGCGGCGGAGCTGCGCGCCGATCTCGACGTGATCGACGGTTCGCTCAAGACCCACAAGTCCGGCGCCATCGCCCGCGGCAAGCTGCGCGAGCTGCGCCGCGCGGTGGACTGCTTCGGATTCCACCTCGCCATCCTGGATTCGCGCCAGAATTCCGACGTGCACGAGCGCTGCGTCGCCGAACTGTTCGAGGTGGCGGCGCCGGGCACCGGCTATAAGAGCCTGCCGGAAGGCACGCGCGTCGCGCTGCTGCTGCGCGAACTGGCGACGGCGCGGCCGCTGACCTCGCCCTTCGCCAGCTATTCCGACGAGACCGTCGGCGAGATGGAGATGCTGCGCACCTGCGCCCGCATTCACAAGGTCTACGGGCCCGAGGCGATCCAGACCTGCATCATCTCCAAGGCCGAGGGCGTCTCGGACATGCTGGAGCTGGCGCTGCTGCTGAAGGAGGTCGGGCTCGTCGATCCGGCGGGCTCGGCGGCGGTGAACATCGTGCCGCTGTTCGAGACCATCGAAGACCTGCGCAACTCCGCCCGCGTGATGGAGCAGATGTTCCGCCTGCCGGAATACCGCAAGCTGGTCGACAGCCGCGGCGGCATGCAGGAAGTGATGCTCGGCTATTCCGACTCGAACAAGGACGGCGGCTTCGTCACCTCCGGCTGGGAGCTCTACAAGGCCGAGATCGAGCTGATCGAGGTGTTCAAGCGCCATGGCGTGCGGCTGCGGCTGTTCCACGGTCGCGGCGGCTCGGTCGGCCGCGGCGGCGGGCCGAGCTACGACGCCATCCTCGCCCAGCCGGGCGGGGCGGTGCAGGGGCTGATCCGCATCACCGAGCAGGGCGAGATCATCTCCTCCAAGTACTCGCACCCGCAGGTCGGGCGCGGCAATCTGGAAACCCTCGCCGCCGCGACGCTGGAGGCGACGCTGCTCTCCGGCGATGCCAAGGCGCCGCGCGAGGAATATCTCACGGTGATGGAGGCGCTGTCGGATTCCGCCTTCAAGGCCTATCGCGGCCTCGTCTACGAGACCCCGCGATTCGAGGACTATTTCTGGGAATCCACCGTCATCAACGAGATCGCGACGCTGAACATCGGCTCGCGTCCCGCCTCGCGCAAGAAGACGCGGCGGATCGAGGATCTGCGCGCCATTCCGTGGGTGTTCTCCTGGGCGCAGTGCCGGCTGATGCTGCCGGGCTGGTACGGCTTTGGCACCGCCATCCGCGAATGGCTGGCCAAGAACCCCGACGGCCTGCCGCTGCTGCAGGAGATGTACCGCGAATGGCCGTTCTTCCGCACGCAGCTGTCCAACATGGACATGGTGCTGTCGAAGAGCTCGATCGCCATCGCCTCGCGCTACGCCAAGCTGGTGGAGGATGCGGAGCTGCGCGAGAGCATCTTCGGGCGTATCCGCGCCGAGCACCAGGCGGCGATCGATGCGCTGCTGTCGATCTCCGAGCAGTCGAAGCTGCTGGGATCCAACCCGGCACTGGACCGCTCGATCCGCGCCCGCTTCCCCTATATCGACCCGCTCAACCATGTACAGGTCGAACTGCTCCGGAAGTATCGCGCCAACGATACCGACGAGAAGGTGCTGCAGGGCATCCAGCTGACGATCAACGGCATCTCGGCCGGGTTGCGCAATTCGGGTTGAGCGTCAGGCGGGCGGTGCCGGCGTCGCCTCGGGAGCGAGGTTCGGCGGCACCCGCGCCATCAGGAACGCCGCCTTGATGAGGTCGGCATTGCCGGCGGCGATCTCGCCGTCCGGCAGGTGCTTGCCGTCCTCCAGCCCAATGCGCCCGTCGAGGCCGCGCATCAGCGCGTCGCGATAGAGCGGCCAGACACTGGCGTCGTAGCCGTGCTGGAGGATCGGCACATCGAGGCTGGCGCGGGCGAGCACAGTGCGGATGCCGGCGGCCACCGCCAGCGCCTCCGCCTCGTCCTGTTCGTTGATTTCGAGGAGTATGCGCAGGCATTTCGGCGCGGTGTCGAGCTTGACGAAGCGCTCGGCGTCCTCGACCGACCACAGGCCGGCCTCGACGCCGATGCCGCGCGCGAGGGCGAGCGCGATCATTTCCGGGGCGTCCGCCTCGACGAGGTTCACCGACACATAGTCCGGCCGCTCGGTCCAGGCGGCGACGGCGGCGAGCCGTCCCGCGCCGCCGGGGGCGATGCCGGCATGGGTGGACAGTCCGACCGGCACGCCCGGCACCCGCTTGCGGATGGCGAGCAAGGCCTCGGCGATATGGGCGGGATCGAGCGTTTCGGCGCCGCTGTCGTCGCGCGGGTGCAGGTGCAGTTCGCCGGCGCCGGCCGCGACCACCGTTTCCGCCTGAAAGGCGAGCTCGGTGGGGGTGAAGGGAGTGTCCCGATGGAAGGCCTTGTCGCGCGAACCGTTGAGGCAGGCCTGAAGCATGAGCGGCGTCCCTTTCGATGAGTGAAGCCTACTCCTTAACCCGCTTGGAAGCCCATTCGTTTCAAGCGGGAGACGGTTCTCTCCAGCGCTTGGAGAAATTCCGAGCGGTCGCGCGGCGAAAACGGGCGGGGGCCACCGGTGACCGCGCCGGCTTCGCGCAGGTCCTGCATCAGGTTGCGGGTGGCGAGTTGCAGGCCGATGGACGAGGCGGTGAACGCCTTGCCGCCCGGCGCCAAGGCTTCGGCGCCTTTGGCCACCACCCGTGCGGCGAGCGGTACGTCGGCGGTGACGACGACGTCGCCGGGCTCCACCCGCTCGACGATCCAGTCGTCGGCGACGTCGGCGCCGGCCGGCACGATCACCCGCTCGATCCAGTCGGCACGCGGCACGTTGACGAAGCTGTTGGCGACGACGAACACCTTGAGCTGGTGGCGCTCGGCGACACGATAGGTCTCGTCCTTCACCGGGCAGGCGTCGGCGTCGACATAGATGATGATGGGTCTCGTCAAGGTATTCTGTGCGGATGAAAAGGTCGTGGAAAGAAAGAAGGGCTGCCCCAGGGGCAGCCCTTCCCATGTCAGACCGCGGTCCGGTCCGGTAACCGTCCGAAGGACGGTGCGATGTGTCGCATCACGCGGCACGGACCTCGCAAGAGGCAAGCGTCCAGGTCACAGATACCGACGACCGCGGATCAAGACGATCAGACACTGGATCACCTCCTTTCGATTGTTGACGACGATGTGAGCTTAACGTGATTCGCGCCGACGTCATCCTCCCTTACGGCACGACTGTTCACATCGGGTTGCGGTGTGACATGTTCGGTGAGCGGTTCGACGCGGGAGGTGAAGATGCGCAGTGCCTTTGGCAACGTCCTGAACAGGCCCCTTGGATGGCTGCTGGCGCTGTCCCTGATGGCGACCCCCGGCCTTGCGCAGCAGGCCTCGGACGCCCAGGCACCGGAAGCGCCGAGCGCCATCGCGGCGGAGGCCAAGTCGGTGACCGCCAAGAACTGGATGGTGGCGACGGCCAATCCGTTCGCCACCCGCGCTGGCGCGGCGGCGCTGCGCAATGGCGGCAACGCCATCGACGCGCTGGTGGCGGCGCAGGCGGTGCTCGGGCTGGTCGAGCCGCAATCCTCCGGCCTCGGCGGCGGCGCTTTCCTGGTCTATTGGGACGCGGCGGCCGGCAAGCTGACCACCTTCGACGGTCGCGAGACGGCTCCCCGCGCGGCGACGCCGACGCTGTTTCAGGACGCCAAGGGCGAGCCGCTGAAATTCATGTCGGCGGTGGTGGGCGGGCGCTCGGTCGGCACGCCCGGTTTGCCGCGCTTGCTCGATTTCGTGCACCGGCGCTACGGCCATATCGCCTGGGCGCATCTGTTCCGCCCGGCGGTCCGGCTCGCCGAGGACGGTTTCCCGGTGTCGCCGCGCCTCTCCAAGCTGATCGCCGAAGACGCCGAGACGCTGAAGGCCAACCCGGTCACCGCCGCCTATTTCTTCGACGACAAGGGCGCCCCACTCGCCGCCGGGACGACGCTGAAGAACCCGGCCTATGGCGACACGCTGCGCCAGATGGCGCGTTACGGCTCGGCCGCTTTCTATCGCGGCCCGGTCGCTCGCGACATCGTGCGCACGGTGCGCGGGGCGTCGGGCAATCCCGGCGTGCTGACGCTGGAGGATCTGCGCGCCTACCGGGTGAAGGAACGCGCGCCGGTGTGCGGTGACTATCGCGGCCTCGATGTGTGCGGCATGGGGCCGCCGAGCTCGGGCGCGCTCACGGTCGGCCAGATCCTCGGCATGCTGAACTCCTACGACCTCAAGGCTCTGGGGCCGGATTCGCCGGAATCCTGGCGGCTGATCGCCGATGCCTCGCGGCTCGCCTTCGCCGACCGCGACCGCTACATGGCCGATCAGGACTATGTGCCGATGCCGACCAAGGGGCTGCTGGCGCCGGACTATCTCAAGAGCCGCGCCGAGCTGCTGCGCGGCGACGACGCGCTGCCGGAAGTGGCGCCGGGCACGCCGACCTGGAGCCACGCCATGCTGGCGCCGAAGCGCGCCAATGACGAATCCATCGAGCTGCCCTCGACGACGCAGATCACCATCGTCGACAAGGCCGGCAACGTCGCCTCGATGACCTCCAGCATCGAGGCCGGCTTCGGCTCGCGGCTGATGGTGCGGGGCTTCCTGCTCAACAATGAGCTGACCGACTTCTCCTTCCGCTCGCAGCGCGACGGGGTGCCGATCGCCAACCGCGTCGAGCCCGGCAAGCGGCCGCGCTCCTCCATGGCGCCGACCATCGTGATGAAGGACGGCAAGCCGCTGCTGGCGCTGGGCTCGCCCGGCGGCAGCCAGATCATCGGCTATGTGGCGAAGACGCTGATCGCCCATCTCGACTGGGGCATGGACCTGCCCGCCGCCATCGCCGCGCCGAACGTGCTGGCACGCTTCAACGAGGTGGAGGTCGAGCAGGGCACGCCGGCCGAGGCGCTGGCGCCGAAGCTCACGGCGCTCGGCTACAAGGTGAAGACGGCGCCGATGACCTCCGGCGTCCAGGCGGTGCTGATCGGCCCGGACGGGCTGACCGGCGCCGCCGATCCGCGCCGCGAAGGAGCGGTGATCGGCGAGTGAGCGTGCCGCCGGAAAGCGGTACCTGCCCCTAGAGCAATTCCCGCAAAAGTGCGCAGCGGTTTTGCGAAAGGAATTGCGCAGAAACAAAGAGCTGGAGCGTTTCCGGTGAACCGGATTTCACGGAAACGCTTTAGTGGCTGATCATCCACGGGCGCGCCGAGGGGAAGCTCTTGGCGCCGCTCGCCGAGGTGGCGGTACGGTTCTTCTTGGTGCGGCTCTTCATGCCGCCCGAGCAGCAGGAGCAGCCGGCGGCATGCTTCGCGCGCTCCTGCTTTTCCCGGTAGCCGTCGACGCTCATCGGCGCGTGGCGCGCCTGCTCGTTGCCCGCGTGGGCGGTCAGGCTCGCCCGCGACATCGAGGTGAAGTGCGGGGCGGTGAGCAGCACGCGCGGGGCCATCGTGCCGCAATCGGGGCAGGGCTGCGGGGACTGGTATTCGCTCATCGGGCGCAGGGCGGTGAAGTCGCCGCAGTCGTCGCAGAGATATTCATAGACGGGCATGTGCCTTCTCCTCGGGCGTTTCCTTTGGGGGCGTTTCCTCGATGAGAGAGCGGGACGGCGTCGCCACCGTCCCGCCCACCGGACCAAAAAGGGGGTCAGAGGTCCGGCGAGATCGGCATGTCGACCGAGCCGTCGATGAACTTGGTCGGACCGGCCGAGGAGGGCTTGATGTCGAAATCGAAGATCTCGGTCGGCAGCCACAGCGTGGCGCAGGAATTCGGGATGTCGACCACGCCGGACAGATGGCCCTGCACCGGCGCGACGCCGAGGATCGAGTGCGCCTGCGCGCCGGAATAGCCGAACTTCTTCAGGTACTCGATGGCGTTGAGGCAGGCCTGCCGATAGGCGACATTGGCGTCGAGATAGTGCTGCGTGCCGCTTTCGTCGACCGAGATGCCCTCGAAGATCAAGTAGTCCTTGTAGTTCGGCGTGATCGGCGACGGCTTGAAGATGGGATTCTTGATCCCGTACATCTCCATGCCGTTCTTGATCAGGTCGACCTTGATGTGCAGCCAGGCGCCGAACATCTCGATGGCGCCGCAGAAGGTGATCTCGCCGTCGCCCTGGGAGAAATGCATGTCGCCCATGGAGAGGCCGGCGCCGTCGACATAGACCGGGAAATAGATCTTGGAGCCGCGCGACAGGTCCTTGATGTCGCAATTGCCGCCATGCTCGCGCGGCGGCACGGTGCGGGCGCCTTCGGCGGCCACCTTGTCCCAGGCGTCGCCCTTGCCGAGCTTGCCGAGATGCGCGGTCTTGGGCGCCGGCGGGTTGGCGAGCGGCGGCACGCGGGTCGGGTTGGTGTCGATCAGCGCCTGCTCGCGGGCGTTCCAGGTGTCGAGCAGCTTCTGCGAGGGCAGGGTGCCGATCAGGCCGGGATGGATGAGGCCGGCGAAGCCGACGCCCGGCACGTGGCGCGAGCGGGTGAACATGCCCTCATAGTGCCAGATCGACTTCTGGGCGAACGGGAAATGATCGGTGAGGAAGCCGCCGCCGTTCTTCTTGGAGAAGAAGCCGTTGAAGCCCCATTCATGGCCCTTCAGCGTGCCGGCGTCGAGGATGTCGACGACGAGCAGGTCGCCGGGCTTGGCGCCCTTCACCCCGATCGGGCCGGAGAGATAGTGCACGGTCGACAGGTCGACGTCGCGGATGTCGTCGGCGGAATCATTGTTGGCGATGGCGCCGCCGGTCCAGTCGACGGTCTCGACGAGGAAGTCGGCGCCGGGTTCGACCCAGGTGGCGATCGGAATGTCCGGATGCCAGCGATTGTGCAGGTATTCGTTCTCCGTGGCCGGCTTCGACAGGTCGACCGAGATCAGTGTTTCAGGCATGGCGAACTCCGTTCCCCTTGGACTGCATGCGGAAGGTTTGGAAATGGGGCGCCGGCCCGCGGGCCGGTGCCGGGCCTCAGACGGAGAGGAAGCGCGCGACCTTGGCCTCGTCGACATCGGCGCGCTTGTCCTCATGGACGATCTCGCCGTTCTCGATCACCAGCACCCGGTCCGCGATATCGAGGGCGAAGGACAGCACCTGCTCCGACACCACGATGGACAGGCCGCGCTCGTCGCGGATGCGCTTCAGCGTGCGCGCCATCTCGCGGATGATCGAGGGCTGGATGCCCTCGGTCGGTTCGTCGAGCAGCAGCACCTTCGGCTGGGTGGCGAGCGCGCGGGCGATGGCGAGCTGCTGCTGCTGGCCGCCGGAGAGGTTGCCGCCGCGACGGCCCTTCATCTCCAAGAGCACCGGGAACAGCTCGTAGAGGTCCGGCGGCACCTTGATCTCGCCGCGCGGGATCAGGCCGGTCTCGATGTTCTCCTGCACCGTCATGGTGGAGAAGATCATGCGGCCCTGCGGCACATAGGCGATGCCGTTGGCGACCCGCTCATAGCTCTTGAGCTTGGTGATGTCGGTGGCGCCGAGAGTGACCGAGCCGCTCTTGGTCGGCACGATGCCCATGAGCGACTTCATCAGCGTGGTCTTGCCCATGCCGTTGCGGCCCATGATGGCGACGATCTCGTTCGGCGCCACCTTGATGTCGAGGCCGTGCAGCACCTCGCTCTGGCCGTAGGAGACGTGGAGGTCGGCGATATCGAGCATGGCGTGCCTCCTCAGTGACCGAGATAGACTTCGATGACCTTGGGGTCCGCCTGGACCTTGGCCATCGAGCCTTCCGACAGGATCTTGCCCTGGTGCAGCACCGTCACCTTGTGGGCGATGTCCTCGACGAACTTCATGTCGTGCTCGATGACGATCACCGAGCGATCCTTGATGATGCGGTTGAGCAGCTCGGCGGTCTTCTTGCGCTCGGAGACGCTCATGCCGGCCACCGGCTCGTCGAGCATCAGCAGCTCGGGGTCCTGGATCAGCAGCATGCCGATCTCCAGCCACTGCTTCTGGCCGTGCGAGAGATATTCGGCGCGCTGGTCGAGTTGGTCGGCGAGGAAGATGGTCTCGGCGACCTCCTGCACCCGCTCCTTCACCGCCGCGTCGCGGCGGAAGGTGAGGGCGCCCCTGACGGTGCGGCCCTTCGGGTAGGAGATTTCCAGGTTCTCGAAGACGGTGAGGTCCTCGTAGATCGACGGGTTCTGGAACTTGCGGCCGACGCCGGCGCGGACGATCTCGTGCTCCTTCATCCTGGTCAGCTCGCGCTCCTTGAAGCGGATCGAGCCGGCGGTCGCCTTGGTGCGGCCGCAGATGAGATCGAGCACCGTGGTCTTGCCGGCGCCGTTGGGGCCGATGATCACCCGGATCTCGTTCTCGTCGACATAGAAGGACAGGTCGTTGACCGCCTTGAAGCCGTCGAAGGAGACGGTGAGCCCCTCCACCGCCAGCACGAAGTCCTTGTTCATCTGGTCGCTGATGACATTGGCGTTCATGGTTCCGGCTCCTATTCCGCAACGGCAGGGGCGGCGGCGCGCTTCGCCGACCCGCCGAACAGCGGTCCGAGGCGCGGGGCGACATAGGTCTGCCAAAGGCCGGCGAGGCCATTCGGGAAGATCAGCACCACGGCGATGAACAGGCCGCCGAGGCCGAACAGCCACAGCTCCGGAAAGCTCTCGGAGAACGAGGTCTTCGCCCAGTTGACCAGCAGCGTGCCGTAGATCGCGCCGAGGATGGACAGGCGCCCGCCGACCGCGGTGTAGATCACCATCTCGATCGACGGCACGATGCCGACGAAGGAGGGCGACATGAACCCGACCTGCAGGGTGAACATGGCGCCGCCGATCGCCGAGAGCGACGCGGCGAGGCAGAACACGAACACCTTGAAGCTGGCGACATCGTAGCCGGAGAAGCGGACGCGGTCCTCCTTGTCGCGCATGGCGACGAGGATGCGGCCGAGCTTGGACGACTTCACGTAATAGGCGAGCAGGATGCAGGCGATGAGCAGGCCGACGCAGACGAAGTAGAGGATGGTCTTGGCGGCATCGGTGCGGATGTCCCAGCCGTGCAGGGTGCGCAGATCGGTGATGCCGTTGATACCGCCGGTATAACCCTGCTGGCCGACGATCAGGATGGTCAGGATCGCGGCGAGCGCCTGGGTGATGATGGCGAAATAGACGCCGCCGACCCGCCGCTTGAACATCGCGAAGCCGACGATGAAGGCGAACAGCGCCGGCACCAGGATGACGGCCACGATCGTCAGCCCGAGATTGTTGAAGGGCTGCCACATCAGCGGCAGTTCGGTGATCTGGTTCCAGTCCATGAAGTCGGGGATGCCCGGCGTGGTCTGGATCTTGGTGTTCTCGACGCTGGAGGCTTCCAGCTTGAGGAACATCGCCATGCAGTAGCCACCAAGGCCGAAGAACACGCCCTGGCCGAGCGAGAGGATGCCGGCATAGCCCCAGCACAGCACCAGGCCGAGCGCGACGAAGGCATAGGTGAGGTACTTGCCGACGAATTGCAGGCGGAAATTGTCCAGCGTCAGCGGCAGGACCACCACCAGCAGGATCGCGAGGATCGCGATCCCGATCATGTCCTGCGGGCGCAGGAAGAAGGTGCGGCCGGATGTCGGAGCGGATGTGGTCACGGGCATCTCCTCAACGACGGACCTTGATGACGAACAGGCCCTGCGGCCGCAGCATCAGGATGACGACCACGCCGAGCAGCGTGAGGACCTTGGCCATCGAGCCGGACAGGAAGAATTCCATGGTCGATTGCGCCTGCGAGATGGTGAAGGCGGAGGCGATGGTGCCGAGCAGGCTCTGCGCGCCGCCGAACACCACCACCAGGAAGGTGTCGACGATGTAGAGCTGGCCGGAGGTCGGGCCGGTCGAGCCGATCATGGTGAAGGCCGAGCCGGCGACGCCGGCGATGCCGCAGCCGAGGCCGAAGGTGTAGCGGTCGACCTTCTCGGTGTTGATGCCTACCGCGCCGGCCATGACGCGGTTCTGCACCACCGCGCGCACCTGCTTGCCCCAGCTCGACTTGTACATCAGCAGGGCGACCGCGACGGTGATGGCGATGGTCAGGCCCATGACGAACAGGCCGTTGATCTGCACCTCGACGACCTCGGTGACGGGCAGCGAACCCATCATCCAACTCGGCAGCTCGACGCCGACCTCGCGCGGGCCGAACACAGAGCGGTAGACCTGCTGCAGGATGAGGCTGAGGCCCCAGGTGGCCAGCAACGTGTCGAGCGGTCGCTTGTAGAGATGGCGGATCATCAGCCACTCCGTCGCCATGCCGAGCGCGCCGGCGGCGAGGAAGGCGAGGATCATCGCGACGAAAAAGTAGATGCCGAACAGCGATGGCAGGTAGTTCAGGAAAAATTGCGAGGTGAAATAGGTGACATAGGCGCCGAGGATCATGAACTCGCCATGCGCCATGTTGATGACGCCCATCTGCCCGAAGATGATGGCGAGGCCGAGTGCCATGAGCACGAAGACCGAGAACAGGATCAGCCCGGCGAAACCCTGCATCATGAAGATGGAGCTGAGCTCGGCCAGCGAATAGTCGGAAAACATCAGAAATCCCCCGGCGTGCGCCCGATGGCGCGGTCCTCGACAACCGAAAGAGCCCCGGAGAGGGCGAACCCTCTCCGGGCGGGAGCATCAGCCGATCACTGGTAGCCCTTGGGGAACGGATCCGGCTCGATGAGGTCGGGCGTCTCGAACACCACCTTGAACTGGCCGTCGAGCTGCGCCTGGCCGACGCGGGTCTTCGACCACAGATGGTGGTTCGGGTGGATCTTGACGTAGCCTTCCGGCGCCTTGGTGAACTCGATGCCGGGCGAGGCCTCGGCGATCTTGTCGACGTCGAAGGAGCCGGCCTTCTCGACGGTCATTTTCCACAGCCACGGGCCGAGATAGGCGGCCTGCGTCACGTCGCCGATCACGGTCTTCTCGCCCCACATCTTCTTGAAGGCGGCGACGAAGTCTTTGTTGTTCGGATTGTCGAGCGACTGGAAATACTTCATGCAGCTATAGGCGCCGGCGATGTTGTCGCCGCCGATGCCGTCGATCTCGTCCTCGGTGACGGAGATGGTGAGCAGCGTCTGCTTGCTGAGGTCGATGCCGGCGGCCTTGAGCTGCTTGTAGAAGGCGACGTTGGAGCCGCCGACCACCGCGCAGTAGATCACGTCCGGCTTGGTCAGCTTGATCTTGTTGATCACCGAGTTGAACTGGGTGTGGCCGAGCGGGAAATATTCCTCGCCCGCCACCTTGCCGCCGAGATGCGCCTCGATGTGCTTGCGGGCGATCTTCATCGAGGTGCGCGGCCAGATATAGTCCGAGCCGATGAGGTAGAAGCTCTTGGCGCCCTTGGTCTTGTTGACCCAGTCGAGGCCGGCAAGGATCTGCTGGGTGGCTTCCTGGCCAGTGTAGATGACGTTCTTCGACTGCTCCAGGCCTTCATAGAAGGTCGGGTAATAGAGCATGCCGTTATACTGCTCAAACACCGGCAGCACCGCCTTGCGCGAGGCCGAGGTCCAGCAGCCCATGACGGCGGCGACCTTGTCGTTGACCAGCAGCTTCTTGGCCTTTTCGGCGAAGGTGGGCCAGTCGGAGGCGCCGTCCTCCTGGATGAACTTGATCTTGCGGCCGAGCACGCCGCCCATGGCGTTGATCTGCTCGATGGCGAGCTTCTCGGCCTGCACCGAGCCGGTCTCCGAGATCGCCATGGTGCCGGTGACGGAGTGCAGGATGCCGACGGTGACTTCCGTGTCGGTCACGGCAAGACCGGTCGTGTTGACCGCCGAGGTCGCCGGCGCCTGAGCGAAGGCGGAGGAAGAAAACAGCGCCGTCGATGAAAGAAGAGGCGCGGCGGGAAGGGCCGCGAGACCTTTCAGAAGTCTACGGCGCGTCGAAGAAAAATTATCCGATCCGTCGTTATGCGAAGACATGCGATCCCCTCCACGGGTTTGACGTGGCCTTAACAAGCTTCCCGATGTGCTTGTGTTGGCCTGATCGTGGGGAGTGATCAGCTGCGGCAGCAATACGTCGATTGACGTATAGGGGTTTGCGGGCACCAGCCTCACCATGTCTGCGAGCTTGGCGAAACAGGTTCCGACGAGCCGGACGTTCTTTTTTACGCGCGCGTGCAGGAGTGCGCGCGGGAGGTGTGGAGGTTCTACTTTTCGGATGGTGGAAAAAGGCAGATGTCGGCATGGCCTGCCGGCGTTTTCATTTTCCATTTCGGCACGAGTTCATGGATCGCCTTCGCGGAGTGCGTGAGCGCGCGATGCAATCCATGCGTGCGTGGTGCGTTTCTTGCTGGCGTGCGACCGGCCCGGATGAGGCCGGCGGCAGAACGAAGCGTGGGAGGAAGCAGGAGGTATGTCGGGCGTCGAGGCGGCGAGGCGGGAAACCATGGCGGCCGAGCAGAAGATCGTGCGCGTGCGACGCCGCTACAACCAGTGGGTCGTCAACGAGACGCTGGAAGACTACGCGCTGCGCTTCACCGCCAAGAGCGCGCGGCGCTGGTCGGCGCTGCGTGTCGCCAACACCGCGCTCGGGGCGGTGTCGTTCCTGGCGCTGGAGGCGATCGGCGGGGCGGTGACGCTCACCTACGGCTTCCACAATGCCGTGGCGGCCATCCTGGTTGTCTGCGCGCTGATCTTCGCCACCGGCCTGCCCATCAGCTACTACGCGGCGAAATATGGCGTCGACATCGACCTGCTGACCCGCGGCGCCGGCTTCGGCTATATCGGCTCGACGCTGACCTCGCTGATCTACGCCTCCTTCACCTATCTGTTCTTCGCCATCGAGGCGGCGATCATGGCGCTGGCGCTGGAGATGTGCTTCGGCGTGCCGCTGATGGTCGGCTATTTCGTCAGCGCGCTGGCGGTCATTCCGCTGGTGACGCACGGCATCACCTTCATCAGCCGCTTCCAGCTCTGGACCCAGCCGGCCTGGGTGCTGCTCAACATCGTGCCGCTCGCCTTCGTCATCTATGCCGGCGGGGATTCGCTGGGTGAATGGACGCGCTATGCCGGCCGTCTCGGCGCTCCGGACGGTTCCTTCGATCCGCTGCTGTTCGGCGGGGCGGCGACGGTGATCTTCGCGCTGGTGGCGCAGATCGGCGAGCAGGTGGATTTCCTGCGCTTCCTGCCCCGGCGGGCGCCCGGGCGTAGCGCGGCGGCCCGTAACATGGTGTGGTGGCTCGCGCTGCTGTCGGCCGGTCCGGGCTGGATCGTCGTCGGCGGGCTGAAGATGCTGGCGGGCTCCTTCCTCGCCTATTTCGCGCTGACACATGGCGTGCCCTTCGTCCACGCGGCCGAGCCGACGCAGATGTATCTCGTTGCCTTCGAGATCGGGCTGTCGCCGCAGGCGGCGCTGGTGGCCACCGGGCTGTTCGTCATCCTCGCCCAGCTCAAGATCAATGTGACGAACTCTTATGCGGGCTCGATCGCCTGGTCGAACTTCTTCTCGCGGCTGACCCACAGCCATCCCGGCCGGGTGGTGTGGCTGGTGTTCAACGTCACCATCGCGCTGATGCTGATGGCGCTCGGTATCTACAAGGTGCTGGAGCAGATCCTCGGCCTCTACGCCATCGTCGCGGTGGCGTGGGTGGCGGCGCTGGTGGCGGATCTCGTCGTCAACAAGCCGATGGGCTGGAGCCCGCCCGGCATCGAGTTCAAGCGGGCGCATCTCTACGACATCAACCCGGTCGGCGTCGCGGCGGTGATGGCCGGCACCGGCATCGCGGTGCTCGCCTTCGCCGGCCTGTTCGGCGCGGCGCTGCAGGCCTTCGCCCCCTTCGTCGCGCTGGTGGTGTCCTTCGTCACCGCCTGCGGCGTCGCCTGGGGCACCGGCGGGCGCTACTACCTCGCCCGCCAGGCCTCCAAGAAGTGGGAGGGGCGCAGCACGCTGAAGTGCTGCATCTGCGAGCACAAATTCGAGCCGGAGGACATGGCGCATTGCCCGGTCTATGCCGGGCCGATCTGCTCGCTGTGCTGCTCGCTCGACGCGCGCTGCCACGACCGCTGCAAGGAGGAGGCGCGCTTCCCAGACCAGATCCTCGCCATGCTGCGGGCGACGCTGCCGGTCTGGGCGGTGGCGCGCATCAATTCGCGGCTCGGCCACTATATCGGCGTGCTGTCGCTGCTGGCGGTAGTGATCGGCGCCATTCTCGGGGTGATTTATTTCCAGGCCGCGCTGTCGCCGCCCGCCGAGCGCGACGCGATCGGCGGTATGCTGTTCACCCTCTATTTCATCCTGCTGATCATCGCCGGCGTCGCCGCCTGGCTGTTCGTGCTGGCGCAGGAGAGCCGGCGTGTCGCGCAGGAGGAGAGCAACCGGCAGACCGCCCTGCTGATGCGCGAGATCGAGGCGCACAAGCGCACCGACGCCAAGTTGCAGAAGGCTAAGGAGGTGGCCGAGGCGGCGAACCTCGCCAAGAGCCGCTATGTCGTCGGCATCAGCCATGAGTTGCGCACGCCGCTCAACGCCATTCTCGGCTATGCGCAGCTGCTGGAGCGCGACGCGGCTATCCCGCAACACCGGCGCGACTCGATCCGGGTGATGCGGCGCTCGGCCGAGCATCTCTCGGGGCTCATCGACGGGCTGCTCGACATTTCCAAGATCGAGGCCGGGCGGCTGCACCTCACCCGCGACGAGGTGCGCATCGGCGATTTCCTCGACCAACTGGTCGACATGTTCCGCCTGCAGGCGACCGCCAAGGGCATCGACTTCGTCTATGTCCGGCCGGAGCGGCTGCCGATGGTGGTCTACACCGACGAGAAGCGGCTGCGGCAGATCCTCATCAACCTCTTGTCCAACGCCATCAAGTTCACCCACTCCGGCCGGGTGGCGCTGCGCATCACCTATCGCAACCAGGTGGCGGAGTTCGAGGTCGAGGATACCGGCATCGGCATTCCCGAGGCCGATCACAAGCGCATCTTCGAGCCCTTCGAGCGCGGTGAGCGGGCCGGCACCTATTCCACCGCCGGCATCGGTCTCGGCCTGACCATCACCAAGCTGCTCACCGAGATCATGGGCGGCGAGATCTCGCTGACCTCGGTGCCGGGGGCCGGCAGCACCTTCCGGGTGAAGCTGATGCTGTCGGAGGTGCCGCGGCCGAGCCGGAACACCGCCATCCCGCACCGGCGGATCGCCGGCTATGCCGGACGGCGCCGCACCGTGCTGGTGGCCGACGACGACAGCGCGCATCGCGACCTGATGCACGAGGTGCTGGTGCCGCTCGGCTTCACCGTGCTCGCCGCCGCCGACGGCGTGGCGGCGCTGCAGATGGTCCGGCAGTGGGAACCGGACCTCGTGCTGCTGGACATTTCCATGCCGGGCCTGAACGGCTGGGAGGTGGTGCGTCAGCTGCGCGATGAAGGCTTCGTGCGGCTGCGCGTCCTGATGATCTCCGCCAATGCCGGCGAGATCATTGGCGAGGGGCTCGACGCGCGGCGCCATGACGACCAGATGGCCAAGCCGGTGCAGCTCGCCGTCTTGCTGGAGAAACTGGAGAAGCTGCTGGAGCTCACATGGATCGTCGAAGGCCAGGTCGTGCCGCCGGCGCCGGTGGCTCCGGCCTCGCTGCGCCCGCCGGCGGGCGGGCATATCGAGGAGCTGATGAAGCTCGGCGAGATCGGCTATGTGCGCGGCATCCAGGCCAAGCTCGCCGAGATCGAGGCGGACTCGCCGGAAAATGGCGCCTTCGTCTCGCATATGCGGGACCTCATGGACACGTTCGACCTCAAGCAATACATGGCCGTACTGGAGGCGTTGCGCAGCGATGATGCATAGCGTGGAGCGCCGCGACATCGTCCTGGTGGTGGACGATTCGCCCGAAACTCTGAGCCTGTTGACCGATGCGCTCGAAGCCGCCGGCGCCACCGTGCTGGTGGCGGTGGAGGGCGCCAATGCGCTCGCCCTCGTCGAGCGCATCACCCCCGACGTCATCCTGATGGACGCGATGATGCCGGGCATGGACGGCTTCGAGACCTGTCGCCGGCTGAAGGCCAACAAGGCGATCGCCCATGTGCCGGTGATCTTCATGACGGGCCTGTCGGAAACCGAGCAGATCGTGAAGGGGCTGGAGGCCGGTGGCGTCGACTACGTCACCAAGCCGATCTCGCCCTTCGAGCTGATCGCCCGCATCCGCGTGCATCTCGCCAATGCGCGGCAGACGCACAGCGCGCGGGCGGCGCTCGACGCGTCCGGCCGCTTCCTCATGTCGTCGACCGCGCAGGGGCGGGTGCTGTGGAGCACGCCGCAGGCGACCGCGCTGCTCACCGCCATCACCGTCTCGCCGCCCGGCGACGCCTTCCTGCTGCCGGAAGCCGTGCGCCGCTGGCTGGCCAACCGGCGCAGCGATGGCGCGCCGGGACCCGGCCGCGAGGCGATCGATCTGCCGGTGGAGGGGGCGGCACGGCGGCTGCGCCTGTCCTATGTCGGGCAGATCGGGCCGGACGAATTATTGCTGCGCATCGTCGAGGACGAGGGGCTGGCACCCGAGCAGGTGCTCAAGGCCAGGCTCAACCTCACCCTGCGCGAGGCGGAGGTGCTGATGTGGCTGGCACGCGGCAAGGCGAACCGCGACATAGGCGAGATCCTCGGCCTGTCGCCGCGCACGGTGAACAAACATCTGGAGCAGATCTATTCGAAGATCGGCGTTGAGAACCGCGCGGCGGCGACGGCGCTGGCGGTCACCGCGCTCACGCCGCGCTGAGGGATCGGCGAGGTCTGCGCCGGTTACGCCGCGGCGCCGCGGCCGAGGGGGGCGAGGTGGTCGAGGTCGGCGTCGGTGAACAGGCGGGAGCGGGTGAGGAAGCGCACGCCGCGTCCATTCTCCAGGCTGAACATGCCGCCGCGCCCCGGCACGACGTCGATGATCAGCTGGGTGTGCTGCCAATAGTCGAATTGCGACGGGCTCATATAGAAGGGCGCGCCGCCGATGGCGCCGAGCCGCACATCCTCGTCGCCGACGATGTAGTCGCCCTGCGGGTAGCACATGGGCGAAGAGCCGTCGCAGCAGCCGCCGGACTGGTGGAACAGCACCGGCCCGTATTCCCCGCGCAGTTCGGCGATGAGCGCCAGTGCCGCATCGGTGGCGAGAACGCGCGGAACGATGTCGGCGGCAAGTGGATCGGCGGCGAGGGTATCGGTCATGGGCTCCTCCCGTGTCGTCGCCGCGCTCGTTTTGTCGGTGTGGCGCGGCTATCGGTGTTTCGAAGATGGGCCTCGAACGATCCGCCGACAAGCGCGAGGTCGGGGGAAGTCATCGCTGCGGGACGCCGGGCGGCGGAATGCCGCCCGGCGTCCCGGTCGCTCAAGCGGCGATGTCGAGCACGATGCGGCCATCGATCTTGCCGGCATGCATGCGGGCGAAGATGTCGTTGATGTCCTCGAGCTTGCCCCGCTCCACCGTCGCCTTCACCTTGCCCTCGGCGGCGAATTCGAGCGATTCCTGCAGGTCGAGCCGGGTACCGACGATGGAGCCGCGCACCGTGGTGCCGTTCAGCACCATGTCGAAGATCGGCAGGTCGAAGGCGCCGGGCGGCAGCCCGTTCGCCACCAGCGTGCCGCCGCGACGCATCATGCCGAGCGCCTGGCTGAACGCCTTGGGCGAGACGGCGGTGACCAGCACGCCATGGGCGCCGCCGATCTCCTTCTTCAGCACCGCGACCGGATCCTGTTCCCGCACGTTGACGGTGACAGCGGCGCCGAGCTTGCGGGCGAGGTCGAGCTTGTCGTCGGCGATATCGACCGCCGCGACGTTGAGGCCCATGGCCCGGGCATATTGCACCGCCATGTGGCCGAGCCCGCCGACGCCGGAGATCACCACCCAGTCGCCCGGCTTGGTGTCGGTCATCTTCAGGCCCTTATAGACGGTGACGCCGGCGCACAGCACCGGGGCGATGTCGACGAAGCCGACATTGGCCGGCAGATGGCCGACATAATTGGGATCGGCGATCACATAGTCGGCGAAGCCGCCATTCACCGAATAGCCGGTGTTCTGCTGCTCCTCGCACAGCGTCTCCCAGCCGCCGAGGCAGTGGGGGCAGTGGCCGCAGGCGGTGTAGAGCCAGGGCACGCCGACGCGGTCGCCTTCCTTCACATGCTTGACGCCGGCACCGACGCCGGAGACGTAGCCAACGCCCTCATGGCCGGGAATGAAGGGCGGGTTCGGCTTCACCGGCCAGTCGCCCTCGGCGGCATGAAGATCGGTGTGGCACACGCCCGACGCCTGGATGCGGACCTGGATCTGGCCCGGGCCGGGCTCGGGAACCAGCACTTCCTCGATGACGAGGGGCTTGCCGAATGCGCGGACCACCGCCGCTTTCATCGTCTTTGCCATGAACGCTCTCACCTCCGTTCGCGCCGGCACCGGATGCGCCGGCCACCATGGTCGCGGCGGGATGGAAGCGCATTCCATCCCGCTGATCCTTGATCTGACCCCGCGTGACGGGGGGCAGAAAGTCGGGCTCAGAAGAAGCCGAGCTTCTTCGGCGAGTAGCTGACCAGCAGGTTCTTGGTCTGCTGGTAGTGATCGAGCATCATCTTGTGGGTTTCTCGCCCGATGCCGGACTGCTTGTAGCCGCCGAAGGCCGCGTGGGCGGGGTAGGCGTGGTAGCAGTTGGTCCACACGCGGCCCGCCTGGATGGCGCGGCCGAAGCGATAGGCGCGGTTGCCGTCGCGGCTCCACACGCCGGCGCCGAGGCCGTAGAGCGTGTCGTTGGCGATGGAGAGCGCCTCGTCCTCGTCCTTGAAGGTGGTCACCGACACGACCGGCCCGAAGATCTCCTCCTGGAAGATGCGCATCTTGTTGTGGCCCTTGAACACCGTCGGCTTCACATAGTAGCCGCCGGCCAGGTCGCCGCCGAGCTCGTTGCGCCCGCCGCCGGTGAGCACCTCAGCGCCCTCCTGCTTGCCGATGTCGATATAGGAGAGGATCTTCTCCAACTGCTCGGAGGAGGCCTGGGCGCCGATCATCGTCGCCGGGTCGAGCGGCGAGCCCTGCACGATGGCTTCGACGCGCTTCAGCGCCTTTTCCATGAAGCGGTCATAGATGCTCTCGTGGATGATCGCGCGCGAGGGACAGGTGCAGACCTCGCCCTGGTTCAGCGCGAACATCACGAAGCCTTCGATCGCCTTGTCGAAGAAGTCGTCGTCCTCGGCGGTGACGTCCTTGTGGAAGATGTTGGGCGACTTGCCGCCAAGCTCCAGCGTCACCGGAATGAGGTTCTGGCTGGCATACTGCATGATCAGCCGGCCCGTCGTGGTCTCGCCGGTGAAGGCGATCTTGGCGATGCGCGGGTTGGAGGCGAGCGGCTTGCCGGCCTCTAGGCCGAAGCCGTTGACGACATTGAGGACGCCGGGCGGGAGCAGGTCGCCGACCAGCTCCAGCAGCAGCAGGATGCTGGCGGGGGTCTGCTCAGCGGGCTTCAGCACCACGCAATTGCCGGCCGCGAGGGCGGGGGCGAGCTTCCACACCGCCATCAGGATCGGGAAGTTCCACGGGATGATCTGGCCGACCACGCCGAGCGGCTCGTGATAATGGTAGGCGACGGTGTCGTGGTCGATCTCGGAGAGCGCGCCTTCCTGCGCACGCACGCAGGCGGCGAAGTAGCGGAAATGGTCGATGGCGAGCGGGATGTCGGCCGCGGTGGTCTCGCGGATCGGCTTGCCGTTGTCCCAGGTCTCGGCGAGCGCGATGGTGTCGAGGTTCTCCTCCATCCGGTCGGCGATCAGGTTGAGGATGCGGGCGCGCTCGGCGGCCGAGGTCTTGCCCCAGGCGTCCTTCGCCTTGTGGGCGGCGTCGAGGGCGAGCTCGATGTCGTCCTTGTCGGAGCGCGGAATCTCGCAAATCTTGCCGCCGGTGATCGGCGAGGTGTTGTCGAAATAGCGGCCGTTCACCGGTTCGACGAACCGGCCGCCGATATAGTTGCCGTAACGAGCCTTGAAGGGCGACTGGCGGGTAATGGCGATTTCAGGCTTGTTCATTTTGGATTCCTCCCGGGTTGGGTGGACCCTTGTTTGCACCGCCCGTGCCAGAGCTTTGTCGCGGCGCACAAAATCGTTGACGCGGCACAGCAAAATATTGAAACCATTGGTCTAAGAATTCAGTTCACATTGGTTTCAAAACAAAGGGTGTGGACCGCGGGCCGGAACTTTGCCACAACTGTCGGAGAGAACGACAATAACTAAGAACATGTGTTGCACAATGCGACACCCCGGGAGGAACGTATGCGAGCCGACACGGCTTCCCGAGCGGTTTCCACCGCCCGCCGGCAATTCTTCGACGAGGGGCGGCCACCGCAATCGCTGGTCGCCGAACCGATCCTGCGCTCATGGCGGCGCTGCGCCGATCTCGGCCTCGACAACCAGGTGCTGCCCTCGCTGGTGCCGCTGACGGCGGGAGAACTGCGCCAGGCCGGCGAGCGCAACGAGCGACTGCGGCGGCTGAGCCGGCCGGAGATCGAGAGCCTCCATGCCGAGGCGATGCAGACCGGCTGCGTCGTCATTCTTACCGACGCGTCCGGGCTGATCCTGGAATCGCGGGGCCATACCGCCTTCGCCTCGCGCGCGGCGCAGGTGGCGCTCCGGCCGGGAGTGGACTGGAGCGAGACGGCGACCGGCACCAATGCGGTGGGCACGGCGTTGCTGGAGGGACGGCCAATCGCCGTGCATGGCGGCGAGCACTATTTCGACCCGCACGGCATATTGAGCTGCTCGGCCGCGCCGATCATGGACCCCTTCGGTCGCGCGGTGGGCGTGCTCGATCTTTCCGGGCCGGCGGCGGTGGACCATCGCCACGCGCTCGGGCTGGTGCGCCTCGCCGCCGAGCAGATCGAGCACCGCTTCTTCGATGAAGGGTTTTCCGGCCTGAGGGTGCTGCGGCTCGGCGCCGACCGGGCGTTGCTCGGCACCGCGCGCGAGGGCGTGCTGGTGTTCGACGGCGAACGGCTGGTGGCGGCCAACCGGCACGGCCTCGGCCTGTTCGGCATCGACTGGACGGCGCTCGGCAGCCGCAAGATCGACGAACTGATCGAGCGGCTGCCGCAGGAGGCGGGCATTGCGCGGCTGGAGGCGAGGAGCGGGGACGTGCTATTCGGTCGGCTCGATGGCGAGACGACGATCCCGTCCCGGAGCCCGGCGAAGGAGAAGCCGGTTGGGCGCGGCCTGCCGCAGTTCGGCGAGCTCCTGCTGCGCGAGGCGGACGAGCGCGCGCTGCTGCGAGCGGTGAAGATGATCGATGCCGGCGTGCCGGTCCTGATCCAGGGCGAGACCGGCACCGGCAAGGAAATGGCGGCGCGCGAGGTGCATCGCAGGGGACCGCGCGCGGCCGGCCCCTTCGTCGCGGTCAATTGTGCGGCCATCCCGGAAACGCTGATCGAGGCCGAGCTATTCGGCTATGAGGAGGGCGCCTTCACCGGTGCCCGCCGCCATGGTCGCAAGGGCCTGCTGCGCGAAGCAGAGGGCGGTGTGCTGTTCCTCGACGAGATCGGCGACATGCCCGTCGCCTTGCAGTCCCGTCTCCTGCGGGTCCTGCAGGATCACGAAGTGCTGCCTTTGGGGGGCGGCCGGCCGGTAGGCGTCGATTTCGCGCTGGTCTGCGCCACCCACCGCAATCTCAGGAGCCTTGTCGACAGCGGGGCGTTCCGTTCCGACCTGTATTTCCGCATCGCCCATTACACGATCGAGTTGTCGGCCGTGCGCGATCTGCCGGATCGGCTGTCCACGGTGCGTGCCCTCTGGCGGCGGGTGGCGCGGGACGAACGGCTTACCCTTGCTGCCGGCTGCGAGGAGCGGCTGGCTGCCTATGACTGGCCGGGCAATTTCCGCCAGCTCGCCGGCACGCTCCGGATGCTCGCCGCCCTGGCCGAGCCGGGGCAGCCGGTCGGCCTCGATCTGCTGCCCGAGGAAGTGGCCGCGGGCATGCGGCCGCCGCCGGGCCCGGCGCCCGCGGCCGGACCCGAGCCGGCCGATCTCGACGCCATCGAGCTTGCGGCGATGCGGCGTGCGCTGGACGCCCATGGCGGTAATGTTTCCAAGGCGGCGCGGGCGCTCGGCATCAATCGCTCGACGCTCTATCGACGGCTGCTCAGCACGCACTGAGCCTCAGCCGTCGCGGCGCTCCAGCGAGGCAAGGTCGCTTTGCGGCACGTCGGAGCTGCCTTCGACGCGGTCACGATGAAGGGCCGCGCGGGCCAGCAGCATCAGCGTCACCGGGGTGGTGATGGTGACGAAGAGGGCAATCAGCACCTCGTGGATCAGCGGCCGGCTCTGCAGCACGCTGAAGCACACCATCGAGCCGATCAATATGCCGCCGACGCCAAGGGTCGCGCCCAGGGTGGGAGCGTGGACGCGGGCATAGAAGCTGTTCAGGCGCAGCAGGCCGATGGAGCCGATCAGCGCGATCGCGGCACCGAGAACCACGAGGGCGCCGACGAGGATCGCGGCCCAGAGCGGCAGCAGTGGAGCACTGCTCATTCGATCACCTCGCCGCGCATGAGGAATTTGGCGAGCGCCACCGTGCCGGAGAAGCCGAGCAGCCCGATCGCCAGCGCCGCCTCGAAATAGAGCGTGGTGCCGGAACGGATGCCGATGGTGAGCAGCAGCAGCATCGCGTTCACATAGAAGGTGTCGAGCCCGAGGATGCGGTCCTGCGCACGCGGGCCGATCAGGATGCGGCCTGCGGCGCAGGCCATGGCGATGCCGATGAGAACCTGCGCCAGCGTGAGAGACCAGCCGAGAATGAGCACCTCGAGCGGCGGGGTCATTCGAAGATCTCCATCAGGAGGCGCTCGTAACGATGCTTGATGAGGTCGATCCAGCTCTGCTCGTCGACGAGATCGAGCACATGCAGCAGCAGCGTGCCGCGCGTCGGGTCGTGATTGACCCACAGCGTGCCCGGCGTGCAGGTGAGGATGATCGCCAGCACGGCAAGGCCATATTCGTTGCGCAGGTCGAGCTGCACGGTCATGAAGCCGGCATGGTCGCTGCGCCGGTTGCCGCGCAGGATGATGGTGCCGACCGCGAGATTGGAGCGGAACACGTCGACCAGGACCCGCAGCGCGAGGCGGAGCATCGCCACCGGTCGCCGGAGCCGCACCGGTTGGGGATCCAGCGCCGTCATCACCCAGGTGGCGCCGAGGGCGACGAAGGAACCGAGCACGATATGGCCGGGCGCCAGCGACTGCTGCAGCAGCAGCCACATGGCGAGCAGCGCCAGGAACAGCAGCGGGAACGGAACAACCCGGCGCAGCAGGCCGGACGGGCGGTTCATGGCTTGCCTCCCGTGCCGATAGTGGGCCGCAGCGGCACTGTACCGGCGGGCGCGATGCCAAGGATATCGCGCGCGTATTCCTGCGGCCAGTACAGCATCTGCGCGGTGGCATCCATGTAGCGCATCGCCGGACCGCCGAACACGGTGAGCAGCACGCAGACCGCCAGCAGCGCGCCGACCGGCGCCGCTTCCACCGCCCGCACGCGCGGGATGGCGCCTTCGCCCGGCATCCACAGCGTGCGGATGCCGGTCCGGGTCATGGCGATCAGCGTCGCAAAGCCGGTGAGCATCAGCAGCGTGATCAAAAGCCAGTGGGAGACCGAGATCGACCCGGCCTCGTTGATCAGCGCGGAGAGCATCGCGACCTTGCCGACGAAGCCGGACAGGGGCGGCAGGCCGGCGAGCAGCGCGGTGCAGGCGACGAAGGCGCCGCCCAGCAGCGCGATGGTGGCCGGGATCGCCACGCCGACCTCGCCGTCCTCGTCGTCCTCCTCCTCGTCGCTCTCGCCGTCGCCATAGGCCTCCATGGTCACGGCTAGCACGTCGGCGCCGGCGTCGCGGCCGCGCTCGATCAGTTCGATCAGCAGGAAGAAGGCGGAGATCGAGAGGGTCGAGGTGATGAGGTAGAACAGCGCGCCGGAGATGACGGCGCTGTTGGTGGTGCCGATCGCGGCGAGGATGGTGCCGGACGACACCAGCACGCTGTAGCCGGCCAGGCGCAGCATCGATTGCGAGGCCAGCACGCCGATGCCGCCGAAGGCGATGGTCGCCATGCCGCCGAAATACAGCCAGTCGGCACCGAAGCCGGCAGAGTTGCCCGCCTCGCCGCCGAAGCAGAGCAGGAACAGCCGCAGGATCACATAGACGCCCACCTTGGTCATGATGGCGAACATCGCCGCGATCGGCGCGCAGGCGGCGGCGTAGGTGGTGGGCAGCCAGAAGCACAGCGGCCACATGCCCGCCTTGATGAGAAAGGCGACGCCGAGGATGGCCGCACCGGTCTCGAACAGCGCCCGCTCGTCGATGTTCAGCGAGGGGACCAGCCGGGCGAGGTCGGCCATGTTCAGCGTGCCGGTGACGCCGTAGATGATCGCCACCCCGATGAGGAACAGCGAGGAAGCGACGAGGTTCACCGGGATATAGTGCAGCCCGGCCTTGACCCGAGCGGTGCCCGAGCCGTGCAGCACCAGCCCGTAGGAGGCGGCGAGCAGCACTTCGAAGAACACGAACAGGTTGAACAGGTCGCCGGTCAGGAAGGCGCCGTTGAGCCCGGCGAGCAGCAGCAGGAACAGCGTGTGGAAGCGTGGCCCGGCCTTGTGCCAGCGGGCGAGGGCGTAGAGCAGGCAACACAGGCCGAGCACCGCCGTCAGCACCAGCATGAGCGCCGAGAGCCGGTCCGCCACCAGCACAATGCCGAACGGGGCCGGCCAATTGCCGAGCGGGTAGACCGTAATGGTGGCGTCGCCATCGGTGTCGATGGTCGCGGCGCGGATCAGCAGCGTCACCGCGATGACCAGCAGCGCGGTCGCGGTGGCGAGGCTCAGCGTCATCTTGAGCCGGCGCCGCCGCTCGTCGAACAGCAGCATCGCCGCGCCCACCGCCAGCGGCAGCAGGATCGGCGCGATCACCAGATGGTCGGCGAGGGAATGGATCATCAATCCTCCCGCCCGTTGACGTGGTCGGTGCCGGTGAGGCCGCGCGCCGCCAGCAACAGCACCAGGAACAGCGCGGTCATGGCGAAGCCGATGACGATGGCAGTGAGCACCAGAGCCTGCGGGGTGGGATCGGCCATGGTGGCGGGATCGCCGACGCCCGGGCCGGGCAGGATCGGCGGGGCGCCGACCTTGATGCGGCCCATGCTGAAGATGAACAGGTTCACCGCGTAGGAGACCAGCGACAGGCCGATGATGACCTGGTAGGTGCGCGGGCGCAGAAGCAGCCACACGCCCGAGCCGGCGAACACGCCGATGCCGATGGCGAGTATGATTTCCATCTAGTCTCCCTCCGCCGTCCGCCGGGGCCGCGTACGCCGCAGCGACTGGTGGGCCAGGGCTACCAGCATGAGCACCGTGGCGCCGACCACCACCGCGAAGATGCCGAGATCGAACATCAAGGCGCTCGCCACTGGGAACTTGCCGACGATCGGCCAGTCGAGATAGCGCGCATGGGTGGTGAGGAAGGGATAGCCGAACCACCAGGAGCCGGCGCCGGTGGCGCTCGCGATGAGCAGGCCGAAGCCCATCCAGCGCAGCGGCAGCACACGCAGGTGATCTTCCACCCAGCGGGTACCGGCGGCCATGTATTGCACGATGAAGGCGATGGAGAGGGTAACGCCGGCGGCAAATCCGCCTCCCGGCAGATCGTGGCCGCGCATGAAAAGATAGACCGCGAAGGTGGCGATCACCGGGAACAGCCACTGCATGACGAGGCGCGGGATCCGCAGATAGTCCGCCACCGTGTCGCCGGGTGAGCGGTCGGGAGCGGCCTCGTCGAACTCGTCTTGCAGGCGCTGCTGTTCGGGCGCCTCGATGCTCTCCTGCGCCGGACGGAAGCGGCGCAGCAACGCGTAGACGGTGAGGCCGACCAGGCAGAGCACCACCACCTCGCCCAGCGTGTCGAAGCCGCGGAAATCGACCAGTATGACGTTGACGACATTGGTGCCGCCGCCGCCGACATAGGCGCGCTCGACGAAATAGCGCGAGACGCTTTCGCCGAGCGGGCGCGTCATCATCGCATAGGAGATAATGGCGATGCCGATGCCGACCCCGATGGCGATGGCGAGATCGGCGTAGCGGCGCAGCAGCACCGAGGGCGGGGGGCTGGTGGGGTAGGGCTCCTCGATGCGCTTGGGCAGCCAGCGCAGGCCGAGCAGCAGCAGCACCGTGGTGACGATCTCGACCAGCAACTGGGTGAGTGCGAGGTCCGGCGCCGACAGCCAGGCGAAGGTGATGGAGCTCACCAGCCCGGCGCCGCCGAGCAGCACTAGGGCCGCGAAGCGGTGGAACTTGGCCTGCCAGGCGGCAGCGATGGCGCAACCGGCGCCGACGGCCCAGAGCAGCGCGAAGGCCGCGTCGAAGGCGGTGAGCGGCAGCGGGCCTTCCGCGACCATGCCGCGCAGCCAGAACGGCGAAACGGCAGCGGCGAGCGCCACCACCACGACGATACGCAGTTGTGGTTGCAGCCGCCGGCTGCCGAGCGCGCGCTCCAGCGTCCGGGCAAGCTGCCAGGAGATCACGACCAGCATGCGTTCGAAGATGCGCTGGCCCTTCAATTCGCGCACCAGTGGCGGACCCTCGACGCCGCTGTCGAGATAGGGCCGCAGCGCCAGGAACAGCACGGCACCGCCGATCATGGCGATAATGCTCATGACCAGTGCCCAGGTGACGCCGTGCCAGATGGCGAGGCTGTAATAGGGCAGGTCCGGGCCGATCACGGCCCGCGCGGCATTGGCCAGCAGCGGCCCGACCGTGTAGCTCGGCACGATGCCGATCAGCAGGCAGATCAGCACCAGGAACTCGATGGGAAAGCGCATCCAGTGCGGCGGCTCGTGCGGCATGCGCGGCAGGTCGGTCGGCGGTGGGCCGAAGAACACGCCGGTGATGAAGCGCAGCGAATAGGTGACGCTGAAGATACCGGCCAGCGTCGCCCAATAGGGCAGGCTGTCGTCGAGCAGCGAGCCGGTATGGTTCTCCACCGCCTCGGCGAAGAACATTTCCTTCGACAGGAAGCCGTTGAGCAGCGGTGTGCCGGCCATCGCCGCCGCCGCGACCATGGCGAGCGTCGCGGTGAACGGCATGTAGCGGAACAGGCCGGACAGCTTGCGCAGGTCGCGGGTGCCGGTCTCGTGGTCGATGATGCCGGCGGCCATGAACAACGACGCCTTGAAGATGGCGTGGTTCACGGTGTGGAAGATCGCCGCCACCGCCGAGAGCGGGCTGCCGAGGCCGAGCAGCAGGGTGATCAGCCCGAGATGGCTGATGGTGGAATAGGCGAGCAGGCCCTTGAGGTCCTGCTGGAAGATCGCCGCATAGGCGCCGAGCAGCAGGGTGACGAGGCCGGCGGGCACGACGAGATAGAACCAGGTGTCGGTGCCGGCGAGTACCGGCCAGAGGCGGGTCATCAGGAAGATGCCGGCCTTCACCATGGTCGCCGAATGCAGATAGGCGGAGACCGGGGTCGGCGCCGCCATGGCGTGCGGCAGCCAGAAATGGAAGGGGAACTGGGCGCTCTTGGTGAAGGCGCCGAGCAGCACCAGCACCACCACCGGCACATAGAGCGGGCTGGAGCGGATGAGGCCGCCGGCATTCAGCACCTCGTCCAGCTCGTAGCTGCCGACGATGCGGCCGAGCAGCAGCACGCCGACCAGCAGGCAGAGCCCGCCGGCGCCGGTGACGGTGAGCGCCATGCGCGCGCCGTCACGCGCTGCGGCGGTGTGGTGCCAGTAGCCGATCAGCAGGAAGGAGAAGAGGCTGGTCAGCTCCCAGAAGAACACGATCTGCACGAGGTTGCCCGACAGGACCACGCCGAGCATCGCGCCCATGAAGGCGAGCAGGAAGGAAAAGAAGCGCGGAACCGGGTCCTCGGCCGACATGTAGTAGCGGGCGTAGAGCACCACCAGCGCGCCGATGCCGAAGATGAGCAGCGCGAACAGCCAGGCGAGGCCGTCCAGCCGGAGGCTGACATTGATGCCGAGCATCGGCAGCCATTCGAGGACCAGCCGCACCGGCTCGCCGTGCGCCACCGATCCGTACATCAGGACGATGAGGGCGCAGCCGGCGACGGCGATGGCGCCGGCCATGAAACCCGCGGCATTGCGGGCATGGGTGGGAAGGAAGGCGGCGAGCGCACTCCCCGCGAATGGCAGCAGCAGCGCGAGGAGGAGAAGCTGGCCGTTGGACATGGTTGAGCCGCCTCCTCGCCCGGCCGGGAAACCCTCGATCTTGCGCGATTTCGTCCATTATGGTTGATTTGCGCGGTCCTAGGCAAGGCGGAAACGATGGATTTATCGCCTGAACAATGTCGCGCCGCACGCGGCCTGCTCGACTGGACGCAGGAGTGTCTCGCCACCCGCGCCGGGGTGTCGCGTTCCACCGTGCGCGATTTCGAGCGGCACCGCCATATGTTGCACCGCGGTACCGAGACATTGCTGATCCGTACCCTGCAGGAAGCCGGGGTGGTGCTGTTGCCGCCCGGCGAGTACGGTCACGGCGTGCGGATGCGCTGATCGGGAGAGTTGACAGCCGGCGGGCGAGGCCCTAGCGCCTTAGCGCCGGCCTGAAGGCGAACCGGCGCCTGTCCCGCGCCTGCGATCAGCGAGCCTCTCCATGAAGTCGAAGGATCTCACCGCCTACATCGCCCTCGCGGTGATCTGGGGGCTGTCCTTCGTGGTCGTGCTGAGGGTGGTGCAGGCCTTCGGCTGGGTAGGGGCGGTGACGTTCCGCGCCTTCGTCGCGGCCGGCACGCTGCTGATCATTGCCGCCCTGACCGGCCGGCGCCTGGATTTCTCGGTCGGCTGGCTGCGGCTGGCGGTGGTGGGCGCGACGACCGTCGCCCTGCAACTCGCGGGCCTGAACTACGCCATGCCGACGATCGGCACCGCGATGTCGGCGATCCTGGTCGCGACCATTCCGCTGTTCTCCATGCTGATCGCGCAGGTCGCCGGTGTCGAGCGGTTGAGCGCGCCGCGCAAGGCGGGGCTGGTGCTCGGCTTTGCCGGGGTGATGCTGCTGGTCGGCTTTCCGGCCGTGCCGCCGACGGCCTCGTTCGTCATCGGCTGCCTCTGCTCGCTGGCCTCCGCCTTTTTCGCGGCGCTGGGATCGAACTATGTCGGCCACCAGCTTCGGCATGTCGGCGCCTGGGAGGTGACCATCGGCTCCTTCCTCACCGGCGGCGCCATGCTGCTGCCGCTGCTGGCGCTGGTGCCGGTCCCCGGTTCGCCGCTGCCGCTCGACTACCTCCTGCTGTTCATCGCCGGCGCGCTGATGAGCGGGCTGACTTACCTGCTGTATTTCTGGCTGGTCGGGCGCATCGGCGCCACCCGGGCGGTCAGCGTCGAGTTCGCCGTCACGCTGGTCGCGGTGGCGATCGGCGCCGGCCTGCTGGGCGAGCCGCTCTCCGTGCCGCAGATGATCGGCGCGGCGACGGTAGTGTGCGGCTGCGCGCTGGTGCTCGGCCTGTTCGGTCGCGGCCGGCCGACGCTGGCGCTCTCCTGAGCGTCAGGTGCCGGCGAGCACGCGGTCGCGGAACAGCGCGAGGTCGATGTTGCCGCCGCTGAGCGGCATCCCCACACGCCGGCCGGCCATGGCGTCGCGCTCCTTGAGCAGCGCGGCCAGCGGGGCGGCGCCGGCGCCTTCCGCCAGCTGATGCGTGTCGGTCCAGTAGGCGCGGATGGCGGCGGCGATCTCGTCGTCGCTCACGGTGACGATGCGGGCGGCGCCCTTTGCGATGATGGCGAGCGCGGCGGGATCGGGAATGCGCACGGCGAGGCCGTCGGCGAAGGTGTCCGCGCGTTCCGTCTCCACTGGACGCCCGGCGGCGAGCGAGAGCGCATAGGCCGGCGCGCCGGCGCTTTGCACGCCGACGATCTCGGTATCGAGGCCGAGCAGGTCGCGCACCAGGATTGCCCCGCAGATCGAGGAGCCGAGGCCGATCGGCACGTAGAGCGTATCGAGCGGCCCGGCATGGCGGAACAGTTCCAGCGCCCAGGTCGCGACCCCGCGCACGAGGTCGGCGTGGAAGGACGGCGCGAAATAAAGCCCGTCCTGCCGCGCCAGCCGCATCGCCTCGACGCGCGCCGCGTCGAAATCGGCGCCGTGCTCGATCAGCCTCGCCCCGAGGGCGCGCATGGCGGCGTTCTTCTCGATGCTATTGCCCTCCGGCACCACGATGGTGACCGGCACGCCGTAGCGGCGCCCGGCGAAGGCGAGCGACTGGCCGTGATTGCCGCGCGTCGCCGAGATGAGGCCGTGCGGCGCGAGGCTTTCCCGTGCCAGCCGCTCGACATGGATGAGGCCGCCGCGCACCTTGAAGGCGCCGGTGGGCGTGAGGTTCTCGTGCTTCACCCATAGTTGCGCGCCGGTGCGCGCCGCGAGCAGCGGCCAGGCATAGGCCGGCGTCGGCGCGAACACCGCATGGAGCTGTGCGGCGGCGGCTTCCAGTTCATCGAGGCTGAACATTCCGATCTCCTGTCTCTGCCGGAGGGCATAGACGGCGAGCGGGAGAAGGGAAATCCGTTTTCGTCGGCTGCTGCGGTCAAGAGGCCAAAGGGGCGAGAGCCGCGCGATCCCCGGCGAGAGGCGGCGGCCCGGCGATCTCGGCGCGCAGGCGCGGGAGCGCGGCCGGGTAGCTTTCCCGCAGGAAGGCGATCAGCTTCTCGCGCACCTCGCAGCGTATGTCGAAGGTGCGGCCGGAGGTGCTGGCGCTGACCAGGATGCGCACTTCCATCACGCTCTCCTTGAAGTCGGTGACCTGGACGTTCACCACCTTGCGGTCCCAGAGCGGCGAGGCGCGGACGATCTCCTCGACCTTCGCGCGCACCGCATCGACCGGTACGCCGTAGTCGAGATAGATCATCACCGTGCCGATCAGCGCCGAGCCTTCGCGCGTCCAGTTCTGGAACGGCTGCTCGATGAAATAGCTGAGCGGCAGGATGAGGCGGCGCCAGTCCCAGATGCGGATCACCACGTAAGTCGAGGTGATTTCTTCCACATTTCCCCATTCGCCTTCGACCAGCAGCGCGTCGTCGATGCGGATCGGCTGGGTGACGGCGAGCTGGATGCCGGCGATGAGGTTCTTCAGCACGGGTTGCAGGGCGAGGCCGATCACCAGGCCGGCGGCGCCGGCGGAGGCCAGCAGCGAGACGCCATATTGCTGCACGCTCTCGAAGGTCATCAGCGCGGCGGAGAGCGCGATGGTGAAGATCACGGTCGCCGCCACCCGGCGCAGGATGCGGGTCTGGGTGACGTGCTTGCGGGCCAGCAGGTTGTCCTCGGCATCGAGCTTGAAGCGCCGCAGATAGACCGTCACCCAGATGTGCAGGGCCGTATGCGCCAGCCAGGCGACGAGCACGATGAAGCACAGCACCAGTATGTGGCGGACATAGAAGGTCTGCGGCAGGCTGAGCGGCGCCACCGGGGCGGCGATGCCGAGGAAGATCACGATGGCGGCGAGGCGGGTCGGCCCTTCCGTGCGCGACACCAGCGAGCGCCAGAACAGGTCCATGTCGCGCACCAGCCGGGTGATCAGCCGGAAGGCGATGCGGTGGACGATGACGCCGACGCACAGGGCGATGGCGAAGAAGAGCAGGCTGATCAGCCAGTCGGGAGCCCAATAGAGCGTGCTCTCGATCTCGTTCGCCAGACGCCGTATCGTCAGCATGCATCCCCTCCGCGTTAGTGGGGGCTAACGTCCGCTCGCCGGAGGGTGTTCCCCTGCGGTGCGATATTTTTGCTGCGATGCGGTGGAAATTTGCGACGGATCATGTTGCGGTCGTCGACGGTAGAATATGGTCGGTCGCGATGGAGGCCGCTCAGGGCTCCGGCACGTCGGGGAGACGGGACATGACCGAGGCGGAACCGACCGGGGAAGCTACCGGCACCACAGAGCGCGCGCCGCTGCTCGTCGATCTCGCCCTGCAGGGCGGCGGTTCGCACGGCGCCTTCACCTGGGGGGTGCTCGACCGGCTGCTCGAGGAGCGCTGGCTTACCATCGACGGCATTTCCGGCACCTCCGCCGGCGCGATGAACGCCGCCGTGCTGGCCTATGGCTATGCCAAAGGCGGGGCCGAGGGGGCCCGCGAGGCGCTGGCGCATTTCTGGGGTGAGGTCTCCAAGGCGGCGCGGTTCAGCCCGTTCCAGCGTGGTCCGCTCGACCGCCTGCTCGGCCGCTGGACGCTGGACAGCTCGCCGGTGTTCATCGCCATGGACCTGATGTCGCGGCTGGTCTCGCCCTACGACCTCAATCCCGGCGGCAGCAACCCGCTGCGCGGCATTCTCGAACAGCTGATCGACTTCGAGCTGCTGAAGACCTCGCCGATCAAGCTGTTCATCACCGCCACCAACGTGCGCACCGGGCGCGGCCGGGTGTTCCGCAACGGCGAGATCACCCCGGAAGTGCTGCTGGCCTCCGCCTGCCTGCCGACCATGTTCCAGGCGGTGGAGATCGACGGCGAGGCCTATTGGGACGGCGGCTATTCCGGCAACCCGACCATGACGCCGCTGGTGCGCGAGCTCGATTCCGACGACACCATCCTGGTGCCGATCAACCCGGTCGAGCGCGAGGGCACGCCGGACAATGCCCGCGACATCCTCAGCCGGCTGAACGAGGTGTCGTTCAACGCCGTGCTGCTGAAGGAGCTGCGCATGATGGCGCTGATGCGCAAGGTCGCCGATCCCGGCAATTCCGAGGGCGCGCAATGGGCGAAGATGCGCATCCACATGGTGCCCAATCCGGTGATGGCGACGCTCGGCTATTCTTCCAAGCTCAATGCCGAGCGGGAATTCCTCGATCTGTTGCGGGAGGAGGGGCGCCAGGCGGCCCAGACCTTCCTCGACACCCATGGCGATGACATCGGCAAGCGTTCCACGCTCGACATCGACCAGCTGATCGAAGGGGTGTGAGCGATGGGGCTGCTCGGAATTCTCGTCGGCCTCGGCCTGCTGATCGCGCTGGCCTTCCGCGGCTGGTCGGTGCTGCTGCTGGCGCCGATCGCCGCGCTGGTCGCCGCCGCCTTCGCCGGCGAGCCGCTGCTCGCCCACTGGACGCAGACCTTCATGGGCAGCGCGGCGCGCTTCGTGGCGCAGTTCTTCCCGCTGTTCCTGCTCGGCGCGCTGTTCGGCAAGATCATGGACGACAGCGGTTCCGTCACCGCCATCGCCAATTTCATGACCGAGAAGCTGGGCGCCGAACGGGCGGTGCTCGCCGTGGTGCTGGCCGGCGCCTTCGTCACCTATGGCGGCGTCAGCCTGTTCGTCGCCTTCTTCGTGCTGGCGCCGATGGGCCTCGCGCTGTTCCGCGCCGCCGGGGTGCCGCGCCGGCTGATGCCGGCGGCCATCGCGCTCGGCACCTCCACCTTCACCATGTCGGCGCTGCCCGGCACCCCCTCGATCCAGAACGCGATTCCCATGCCGTTCTTCGGCACCACGCCCTTCGCGGCACCGGGGCTCGGCATTCTCGCGTCGGTGATCATGCTCGGCTTCGGCCTGTGGTGGCTGCGGCGGGCCGAGGCCAAGGCGCGCCTGGCCGGCGAAGGCTTCGGCACCGACGAGCCGGCTCCGGTCGATGCCGCCGCCGAGGACCCGCTGGTGCGCGAGCGCGCTACCACCGCGCGGGAGTTCGATCCCGCCGAGATCCATAATGGCGTGCATGCCTATGCCAATCCGCCGATCGCGCTGGCGGCGCTGCCGCTGATCGTGGTCGTCGTGGTCAACCTGATCATGTCGATGGCGGTGCTGCCCAATCTCGACACCGCCTATCTCGCCGAGCCGCGCTGGGGCGAGACCTCGCTGGCGGCGGTCGGCGGCGTGTGGTCGGTGGCGGTGGCGCTGACCGCCGCCATCCTCACCGCGCTCGCCATCAACTGGCGGCGGCTGCCGGGGCTGCGGGCGACCATCGATGCCGGTGCCAACGCCTCGGTGCTGCCGGTATTCAGCGTGGCCAGCCTAGTCGGCTTCGGCGCCGTGGTCGCGGCGCTGCCGGCCTTCGAACTGGTACGCGAATGGGTGCTCGGCATCGAGGGAGGCCCGCTGGTGTCGCTGGCGGTGGCGACCAACATCCTCGCCGCGCTGACCGGCTCGGCCTCCGGCGGCCTCACCATCGCGCTCGACGCGCTCGGTCCGACCTTCATGCAGATCGCCGGCCAGACCGGGCTGGACCCGGCGCTGATGCACCGCGTGGCGGTGATCGGCTCGGGCACGTTGGACAGTTTGCCGCATAATGGTGCGGTGGTAACGTTGCTGGCGGTCTGCGGAACGACTCATCGCGAGAGCTATCTCGATATCGTGATGGTCGGCATCGTCGGCGCCGTCGTGGCGCTGGTCGCGGTGATCGTGCTGGGCTCGGCCGTCGGGTCGTTCTGATCCGGCGAGAGTGCCGTCAGCGTGTGAGGACTGATGTCGACGATCCAGATTTCCGGCCTGCTCACCTTCACCATCTCCATCCTGGTGTTCTTCGCCGGCTCCGGCATCAACAAGGCGTTCGAGCCGCTGCGCCGCTTCAACATTCCCGAAGCGGTGACCGGCGGGCTGCTCGCGGCGCTGGTGACGCTGATCGCCCACAGCTTCTTCGACACCGAGATCGTGTTCTCGCTGGCGGCGCGCGACATGCTGCTGCTGTATTTCTTCACCGGCATCGGCCTCAATGCGCGGCTCGACGATCTGATCTCCGGCGGGCGGCCGCTGCTGATCCTGCTGGCGCTCACCGTGTCCTATCTCGTCCTCCAGAACCTGATCGCCGTCGGCAGCGCCGCCGTGCTCGGCCTACCCGATGGAATCTCGGTGTTCCTCGGCTCGGCCTCGCTGATTGGCGGCCACGGCACCACCATCGCCTGGGCGCCGCTGATCGCCCAGCGCTTCGGCCTCGCCAATGCGATGGAAATCGGCATCGCGGTGGCGACGCTCGGGTTGGTGGTGGCGAGCCTCGCCGGCGGCCCGATCGCCAAGTATCTGATCGGCCGCTACAAGCTGCACGGCCCGCCGACGGAGGAACTGCTGATCGGCGTGCCGCAGAAGGACGCGGGGACCCCGCGCGACGAGGTGACCCATGTCAGCCTGCTGCGCACCATCCTGGTGATGAACGTTGCCATCCTCATCGGCTTCGCCGTCGATGAACTGATGGAGGAGGTGGCGCTCAAGCTGCCGCTGTTCGTCGTCTGCCTGCTGGTCGGCATCCTGCTCACCAACATCGTGCCCCGCGTCGTGCCGCATGTCGCCTGGCCGACGCGCACCCGCGCGCTGGCGCTGATCTCCGACCTGTCGCTGAACATCTTCCTGGCGATGTCGCTGATGAGCATGCAGCTATGGACGCTGGACGGGCTCGGCTTCAGCCTCGTCATCGTGCTCGCGGTGCAGACGCTGGCGGCGGTCGCCTACATCATCTTCGTCGTCTTCCCGGCCATGGGGAAGAATTACGAGGCGGCGGTGATCTCCTCCGGCTTCACCGGCATCAGCCTCGGTGCCACCCCGACCGCCATCGCCAACATGACGGCGGTGACCAAGGCGCACGGGCCGGCGACGCGTGCCTTCATCGTGCTGCCGCTCGTTTCCGCCTTCTTCATCGATATCATCAATGCTGTCGTCATCGGCTTCATGGCCCGCTGACACCGGGCCGCGTATCTTCGCCGTATCGCCCGCCGCGCGCGGGCGACAGGCTTTCGCTCCATAACCCGCCAGTGGCGGGCGATGGGCTTTCGTTCCCGATCCGCCATGGCGGGCTGGGGGCCTCGATGCAGGGATGACATGATGATCAATCGACGTTCGCTTCTCGCCGGCCTGTTCTCGGCCGCTGCGCTGGCGCCGCTGGCGCTGGGCACCGCGAGCGAGGCCGAGGCGCAGGCCCGCCCGATGGCGCCGCCGCCCCCGCCGCGCCGCGAGCGGCGGCCGCCTCCGCGTCGCGGCTATACCTGGGTGCCGGGGCACTGGAACTGGCGTCGCGGCCCGGGCTGGGTGTGGCAGTCGGGCTATTGGGAGCCGAACCGGCGCGGCTTCACCTATGTCGGCCCGCGCTGGGTGCTGCGTCGCGGCACCTGGGTCTACGAGCCAGGCCGCTGGGTGCGCAGCTGGTGAGCCGTCCGCTCTATTGAGACTTGTCTCTGGCCGGGCGCTTGTGGGTGCCCGGCTGCTCCGCACGGCCTATTGCCGGGCCGGATTGCCGCCGGTGTTCTTGATCACCTGGCCGAACTGGTCGACCTGCGCCTCATAGGTGCGGCGGGTTTCCGGATCGAAGATGGCGATCGGCGCGCTGATGGCGACGCTGGCGGCGCTACCCACCGTCTGGCCGACGCCCATGGCGGCGGCACCGATGCGGTCGCCGAGGCTCACCTTCGAATCCGTCACCGTCTGGCCGGCGACGAGGCGGGTGCCGATCAGCCGCACCACTTCCGGCGACTCGGCGAACCGGCCGTGGTTGAGCACGTCGCCGGAGCGCATCGCCGTGAGGTCCACCACGGTGATGCCGGCCTTTTCCAGCTCGGCGTAATAGTCGCTCGGATTGATCTGGCCGAGCCGGTCGACGCTGCCGGCGATGCGCCGCGACACCTGCAGCGCGCGGTCGTCCTGCGAGGTGAAGACGGTGAACCGCGCCGTCGGGTGGTGCAGCGCGCGCCATTGCGAGGCGAACACGTCGACATCGACATCCGGTGAAGCGAGGATCACGTCGGTGATCTTCGGCGGCAGCTTGCCACGGCGGATCGACATCTGCCGCAGGCCCTCCATGGCGAGCCAGGCTCCCATGGAATGCGCCATGATGGTGACGTCCTTCACCTCCGGGTCGTTGGCGATCTCCCAAACCGTCTCCTCGAAGGCGTCGCGCGAGAAGATGGTGCTCTCGCGGTCGAACAGATAGTCGAACACCCGGGCGCGCGAGGGCCAGGTGAACAGCACGGGCGTCGCGTCAGCCTTGGAATCGTGGGAGATCTGCGCGAAGCGGTAGATCGCGTCCTCGAAGCGGTTGTTGAAGCCGTGCACGAAGATCAGCACCCGCCGGCTGGGCGACAAATGCTGATGCAGCCAGCTGCGCGACGCCTTGACCCCTTCCAGCGGCTTCGCCTCGAGGGTGGCGAAGTCGGTTTGCGGGTTGGGCGGCAGCCGGCGCGGCCATTGCACTTCGCCGACCTGGCGGTTCTGGTCCGGCGGGATCGACACCACGAAGGAGGTCAGCGCTACCTGGCGGCCGCGCTCGCCGGTGAACAGAATGGCCGGATTGTCGGAAGGTGCGCGGGTGGTGGCGACCAGCATGTCGACCTTGGTGGCGTCCGGCGCGGTCTCCACGACCGGGGCGAGCACGCCGACCGGCCGGCTGGCGCAGCCGGCGAGCAGCAGACCGGCGACGGCGACGGCAAGCAGCTTGGCGGTCATCCCCGCCGCCTGCCGCATGGTTCTGGCTCGTCCGACCTGCATACTCGTAACGCTGCCCCGTTCGCCGGCGGGACGATCCGCCAACGCGTCGATCCAGGAGGGCCATCGATATCGAAGGCGGGGGCGGCGCTCAAGCGCGGGCGGTATCCCTCAACCGCGGGGGATGTGGAATCCCGCTGATAGTTGCATCGCGGCACCAAGGCCGAGCAGCAGCAGGAGCAGCAGCGCGCCGGCGACCGGCCAGCGGCGCAGTGTCTCGTCGGCGCGTTCCAGCCGGTCGGCCAGCCGGAGCATCGCCGGCCATCCGCGCTCGGCGAGGACGATGAGGTCGCCCGGCGGGATCGCCGGCGAGCGGGGCGCGAAGCGGTGCAGCAGCAGGGCCAGCGCGCCACCGAGCAGCATCGGCCAGAAGGCCTTCCACAGCGCCTCCGGGGCGAAGGCTGCCGCATAGCTGGCGCCGGTCGCGGGCAGCAGCAGCCCGACGACGAGGAAGGAGGCGCCGGCCATGGCGAGGAAGGGCAGCAGCAGCCCGGCCGGCGGCCGCGCCTCGGCATCGGCATCGGCAGGGACAAGTGTGGCGAGGCGGCGCAGGAAATGCAGCATCAGCAGGGTGCTGCCGGTTGCCGAGAGGGTGGCGGCGAGCGCGGCGGCGCCATCGCCGAACAGATCCTTCACCGCATATTTGGCCAGGGCGCCGGAGGTGAAGGGCAGTCCCGCCAGCGACAGCGCCATTACCGTCATCACGGCGAGGATCGGCCCGGTGCTGCGTCCGCCGGCCTTGCCGGTCACCCCGACGCCGAGGAACAGCGCGCCCTTCACCAGCATGTGGTGCAGGGCATAGAAGGCGGCGAGCACCGGCGTCGCCTCGCTGCCAGAGGCGAGGCCGGCGCCGGCGACGGCCGCGACCACGCCCATCTGGCTCACCGTCGAATAGGCGAGCACCACCTTGGGATGCGGCTGGGTGAGGCCGATGGCGACAGCGTAGAAGGCGGTGAACAGGCCGAGACCGACCAGCGCCACGCCCCAGCCCTCAATTTCCCCACCGAAGGGCAGGAAGCGGATGAGGCCGATGACGCCGGCCTTGACGATGATGCCCGAGAGCACGGCGGAGGCCGGCATCGGCGCCACCGGATGGGCGAGCGGCATCCAGACATGCAGCGGCACCAGCCCCATCTTCAGCCCGAAGCCGAGCACCAGCAGCACGAGGATGGCGTCGCGGAACGGCGAGGCGGCGAGGTGCGCCACCGCCTCGGCGATGGCCGGGTTGCCGATGCCCGGCGCGCCGATGGCCAGCATGACGAAAGCCAGCAGCAGGAAGGCTTCTCCCAGTAGCGCCAGCCCCATATAGACGAGGCTGGCGCGCCCGGCTGCCGGCGTCGCCTCATGGGCGACGAGGCCGTAGGCGGCGAGGCTGGCGACGGTGAAGAACAGGTAGAAGCTGGTCATATCCGCCACCAGGCAAAGCCCGAGGCTGCCGGCCATGGTGAGCAGCCACCACACCGCGAAGGCGGTGCGTCGCGTCGAGGCGGCGAGATAATACGCCGCATAGGCGCCGGCGGCGCACCACAGCAGGGCGCTGCCGCCGAGCAGCATGGCGCCGGGCTCGTCGAGCGCCAGCGTCAGGCGTAGCGGATCGGGCGCCAGCATCAGCGAGCCGCCGGGTGCCAGCAGCGCCGCCGCCAGCGCCGGCAGCGGGGCGGCGGGCAGCGCGGCGAGCAGGTGCCGGCGCATCGGTGGCCACAGCGCCGTGACGGCGAGGAGGAGCGGCAGGGCGAAGCTCGCCGCCAGCAGGAGGCCGCTCATGGCATCGCCTCCAGTGCCTCGAGCGGCCGGCCGATCGCCAGCAGCGCGAAGGGGCGCAGCGGCACGAAACCGAGCGCCAGCGCGCACAGCGCCAGCGCCAGCACGGCGCCCTGCCGGTAGAGCGCCACCGGCGCCATCGGCGGATCGCCATCGGCCAGGGCATGGCCGAGCGCGCGGAACACATAGAAAGCGGCGAGGATGCCGCCGGCGAGGATGACCGCCGCGATCCACCACGCGCCGGTCTCGACGGCGGCGGTGAGCAGCAGCAGCTTGGCGATGAAGCCCCCGCTCGGTGGCAGGCCCATCAGCGACAGGCCGGCAATGGCGAAGGCGGCGAGCGTCACCGGCTGGCGGCGGGCGAGGCCTCCCAGCTCGGCGACCCGGTCATGGCCGAGCGCCTCGTAGATCAGCCCGGCGGCGAGGAACATAGCCGCCTTGGCGAACCCGTGCGAGGCGAGCTGGAGCAGGCCGCCGGTCCAGCCGATATCCTGCCAGGGAGCCGGGCCGGGCATCAGCGGGAACATCAGAAAGAGATAGCCGACCTGCGCCAGCGTCGAATAGGCGATCATCAGCTTAAGCCGTTGCTGGCGCAGCGCTATCACGCTGCACACCAGGATGGCGGCGGCGCCGAGACCGGCCATGATCTGCTGCGGAGCGGCGGCCGGGAGCGGCAGCAGGTCCACCCAGAGCCTGAGGATGATCAGGAACGGCGCCTTCACCACCAGCGCGGAGAGCACGGCGCTCGCCGGGGCCGGGGCGCCGGCATGGGCGGGGGGAAGCCAGAGATGCAGCGGGAACAGTGCCGTCTTGGCCATCAGCCCTGCCGTCATCAGAGCCAGGGCGGCGAGAGTGACGGTATCCGGCTGGGCGATCTCGCGCAGGCCGGCGAGGTCGAGCACCGCGTAGCGGCCATAGATCAAGCCGACGCCGAGCAGATAGAGGATCGAGCCAGCGAGGGCGAACAGCAGGTAGCGCAGCGCCGCGATGAGCGCGCCGCGCGTGCCGTCGAGGGCGACGAGCGCCACGGCGGCGAAGCTAAGCATCTCCAACGCCACGAAAAAATTGAACAGGTCCTGCGCGGTGAAGGCGAGGTTGAGCGCCGACCACAGCGCCAGCAGCAGCGCCCAGAAGCTGAAGCGGCTGCGCGCGGTCGCGTCGCCGGGCGGCGTCCAGGCGCAGATGGCCACGCCCGTCATGACGAGGGCGGTCAATGCCATGAGCAGGACGCCGACGCCGTCGGCGCGCAGGGTGAGGCCGAGCGGCGGCAGCCAGCCGCCAAGGGCGTAGACGAGCGGCGCCTGGCTCGTCATGACCTCATAAGTCATTGACAATGAAAGATATAATGAGAGGCCGACAAAGGGGGCGGCCACCCGTTCCGGCCGCATCCACCGCTCGCAGAGGAGGAGGGCGCACAGGCCGAGCACCGGCGTCAGCACCGCCCAGACCGGCAGGAGGCTGACCGTCATGGCTCCTCCTCCGGCCCGGACAGCCGCGCCAGCAGCGTGGCGGCCAGCGCCGTGGCGGCGAAGGCGACGACAATGCCTGTGATCACAATGGCTTGCGGGACAGGATCGCCCGCCAGCCCGGCCGCCGCCGCCCGTCGCGCCAGCACGCCGAAGACGAGGAACACGCCGGCACCGACAAGGTTGAAGGCGAGCAGCTTGCGCAGGGCAGTGGGGTGGACGATCAGGCCGAAAAGACCGATGCCGACCAGCGCGGCGCCGGTGAGGCCGAACAGGGTGGTACTCATCGGCCGGTCTCCCTCTCCGGCGGGCCGGCGACCAGCAGGACCAGCGCGACGACGATCGAGACGGCGAGCGCCAGTTCGACGGCGATGATCATCGGCTTGGCGACCGGCTCGGGCCAGGCGAGGAAGCTGCCGGCGGCGGCGATGCCGATGGTGCCGGCGACGATGAAGGCGAGCGGGCCGATGGCGAGGGCGCGGCCGGTCCACCGTCCGCCGCTGCACGGTGCCGGCGCCAGCCCGGCCATGATGGCGAGCAGCCAGAGAGCGGCGACGAGGGTGCTCGCCTGGAACTTGCCGCCCGGCGCGTCGGCCCCGACCCAGAACAGGTAGACGGCGAAGACGAGCCCGGCCGGGATCAGCAGGCGGGCGAGGAAGACGAGGGCGGGCGAGGGCTCGCCTTCCGGCCACGGCACCGGCCGGCCGCCCCAGCCGCGATCCGTGCCCAGCGCGCGCAGGCCGACCACGGCGATCAGCAGCACGACGATTTCCAGCAGCGTGTCGAGGGCCCGATAGGCGATGAGCACGGCGGTGACCGGGTTGCCGATGCCGAGCGCCGGCAGCGGCTCGACGGTCGCGGCGGCGAGGCTCGGTGCCGGCTCCGGCAAGGCGAGCAGCAGCGCGCCGAGCGCCAGGGTGACGAGGGCGGCGAGGAGACCGGCGGCGATCTTCAGGCGCGGGCCCGCCGGCTCGCCGAGCGACACCGGATGGCGCATGCGCCCGTTCAGGCGCAGCAGCAGCAGCCCGGTGGCGCCGCCGCCGATGGCCGCCTCGGTGAGGGCGACGTCGACGGCGTCGAGCGCCACCCAGGCGAGGGCGAGGAACAGGCCGAAGGCGAAGAAGCCGAACAGCGCCGCACGGGTCGACGCCGTGGCGACGATGAACAGCGCGCCGGCGAGCAGCGGCAGGGCCAGAGTGAGCGCCAGAAGCTCAGTCATCGGCGGCCTCCGCGCGGTGGAGGCGGGCCAGCATCTGCCCGGCGGCGGTGCTGCCGGCGAGCACCAGCAGCCAGACCAGCAGCAGCTTCAGCGCCATCCAGACGCTGCCGGCTTGCGGGACGAGACCGAGCGCGATCAGCCCGAGACCTAGCGAATCCGCCTTGGTGAGCGCGTGCAGCCGCGACAGCGGATCGGGAAAGCGCAGCAGCCCCACCGTGCCGGCAAGGAAGAACACCGCGCCGGCACTCACCAGTACGATGGTGAGGAGATCGGCGATCATCGCTTCTCTCCTGGCGCAGGCGGGAAGAGCGGGGTGGCCGGGCGGCCGGGCGTCGCATCCGCCGGGAGGTCGTCCCGGCCTTTCCGGCTCATGGCGGCGGTACCGAGCGCCGCCAGCACGGCGAGGGTGAGGGCGACATCGACCAGCGCTGGGCTGTCGTTCCCGGTCGCCAGCAGCAGGCAGACGGCGGCGCCAGCGGTGCCGGCGAGCTGCACCGCCATCATGCGGTCGACGGCGGCCGGCCCGCGCAGCAGCCGGAGCAGGCCGAGCCCGGCGGTGGCGGCGACGAAGGCGGCGGCCGCAGTGAGGAAGGCGCTCATGCCGCGGCTCCGGGATGAGGGCGAGGCACTGCCGGGCGCTCGCTTGGCGAGGGCGAGCGGGGTGCCGGCGGCACCCGGAGCCGAAGCGAACCGGAGAGCTGGAGGCGCCGGCACTCCGCGGCCGCCGGCCCGTGCAGCAGCCGGAAGAGACCTAGGCGGGCGGTGTTGAGGAGGAAGGCAGCGGTGAGGAAGGCGCTCATGCTGCTGCTCCGGGAGAGCAGTGGGCCGCTGCCGGGCGTACGCTTGGCGAGGTCGCGCGGTGGGCGGGGCCCGCAAGCCGAGCCGGCTGGAAATGGCAAGGCGCCGGCACGCCGTACCCGGCTGTCATGGTCGTGCGGTGGTTGGCGGCGCGGTGTTCGGTCGCGCGCGGGCTGGCGGGGTGGTGGTCGCGGGTGGTGGGCGCACCGTTCAAGATGTCGCCTCCGACCGCAGTGCGCGACGCCAGCGCGTCTCGTCCTCGGCAAGGGTGGCGGCGATAGGAGCCTCGGTGTCGAGGCAATGCACCAGCCAGCCGTCGCCGTCCTCGGCCTCGAACGGCAGGGCGCCGGGTTGCAGCCCCATGGCGGCGCGGAAGCCGTCGCGCGCCGGGCTGGGCGGCAGCGCGGGGCGGTAGCGGATGAGGCCGGGCGCCAGCGGCAGCGACGGCGAAAAGGCGCGGCGCGCTACGTCGATGCCGCCGGCCACGGTGGTGGCGGCCAGCCGGAGAACGAGGCGCAGCAGGAGCGCCAGATCGGGCCATCGGTCGCCCGGTGGCAGCAGGTGCAGGCTGATCCAGGCGGCGGCGCCGGCGGCGAGCAGGCCAACAGGCAGCTTCGCGGCGTCGCCGTCGGTCAGTACCAGCCAGAGCAGCAGGAAGCCGGCCGTCCGCATAGCAAAGGGAACGGCGCCCGCATGTCGGCGGCGGCTCCGGTCGGGAGGAGGGCGACGGATCATCAACTGAGGCTCCGCACCGTGCCGGCCACGCGCGGCGCGCGGAGGGCGCGGGCGCTGAAGCCGGGATGCCCCGTGCTGCGTGCCGGCCGGCAGGCCGGCTCCGCGACGGGGCGGTGTGAGATGTGGGGCATGTCGCTTGCGGCATGCCGCTCGTCGGGCACATTCCGTGTTCCGCCGCTGAGGCGGCTGAAGCCGGCGTGCCTCACGTCGTCGGCAGGGCGGGAGGCCGGCTCCACGACGCGGCGCCCCATGCTGGCGCTCCACCTGTTGCCGAGCGTGCCCCAGGCCTTGCCGGAGAGGTCGCCGAAGCCGGGATGCCGCTTGCTGGTTGCGCGCCACGCCCCGCCGGAAAAGTCGTCGAAATCCGGGCGCGGCGTAGCGCCGGCCGGCCGGAAGGCGGGCTCCGCGACAAAGCGGTGCGAGACGCTGGGCATGTCGCTTGCATTTCGCCGGGTGCCGGGCATGTCCCGTGTTCCGCCGCAGAGACGGCTGACGCGGGGGCGTCGTGCGTCACTCGTCGGACGGGAGGTGGGCTCTGTGGCGGCACGGGGAGGGCTGTCGTGCCGCGCATTGGCGTTCCGCTCATTGCCGGATATGCGCCTGGCCCAAACGGAAAAGTCGCCGGAGGCCGGGCGTGGCGTAGCGCCGGCTGGCCGGAAGGCGGGCTCGGCGACAAGGCGGTGCGAGACGCTGGGCATGTCGCTTGCGCTTCGCCGGTTGCCGGGCACGTCCCGTGTTCCGCCGCAGAGACGGCCGACGCAGAGGCGTCGTGCGCTGTCGGCCGGGCGGGAGGTCCGCCTCGCGACCAGATGGTGCGGGGCGCCGGGCCTGATGCTTGCGGCGTGCCGTTTGCCGGACACGCTCGCCACCCATCCGAAAAGGCCCGCAAATCCGGGGCGCCGCCCTTTGCCGGCCGGACGGGCGGTCGCTTCCGCGACGGGGCGGCGCAGGCGGCTGTGCATGTTGCCTCCCCAGAAGCGTATGGCCGTCACATCATCATGATGCACTTGATGGTGCAACTGCGAACGGCTTATGGCTTATGGTGCTGATCTACCATAGGGTTTTCCCCGGTATAGGCCCGCGCCGCAAAAGCGTGCACCATCCCACCGCGCCGGCCCCAGCGGTCCGCGCTTCGAATCAGCCGTGCGTGCAAGAGGAACCGAGCATCATGTCGAACCGCACTTCCGGCCGGATATCCTGCCGCGTGCCCTCCCGCGTCTCTTGGCCCGGCATGAGCCTCGCGCTTGCCCTGGCGCTGGCGACGGCGGCCTGCTCGCAGGAGGAGGCGGCGGCGCCGCCGCAGGTGCGTCCGGTGCGGGTGGTGACGGTCACGGAAGCGCCGGCGAGCCAGTCGGTGTCGATCTCCGGCACCGTCCAGGCGCAGGACGAAGCGTCGCTGGCGTTCCGCATCGGTGGGCGGATGATCGAGCGGCTGGTCAATGTCGGTGATCAGGTGAAGGCCGGGCAGACGGTCGCGCGGCTCGACCCGCAAAACGCGCTCAACACGCTGCGCTCGGCGCAGGCGGGGCTGACGGCGGCGGAAGGCCGGCTGGTGCAGGCCTCCAACCATTTCGACCGGCAGGAACGGCTGCTGCAGAGCGGCTTCACCACCCGCGCCATCTATGACGAGGCACGCCAGGGCCGCCTCGCCGCGCAGGCGCAGGTCGACGACGCGCAGGCGCAGCTGAAGATCGCCGAGGACAATGTCGGCTACACCGAATTGAAGGCCGACGCCCCCGGCGTGGTGACGGCGCGCGGCGCCGAGCCGGGCGAGGTGGTGCAGGCCGGGCAGATGATCGTGCAGCTGGCCCGGCAGGGCGGGCGCGACGCGGTGTTCGACGTCTCCGCGCAGATCCTGCGGCAGGTGCCGGCCGAGCCGGTGATCGCCGTCGCGCTCTCCGACAATCCGGCGGTGACCGCGACCGGACGGGTGCGCGAGGTGGCGCCGCAGGCCGATCCGGTGACGCGCACCTTCCGGGTGCGGGTCGGGCTCGACAATCCGCCGGAGGCGATGCGGCTCGGCTCCAGCGTGACCGGCCGCGTCGAGATCGAGAGCGGCGCGGGCATGGAGGTGCCGGCCTCGGCGCTGACCGCCGCCAACAACCAGCCGGCGGTGTGGGTGGTCGATCCCTCCACCGCCACGGTGGCGCTGCGCAATGTCGAGGTGGCGCGGTTCAACCCGGCGACGGTGACCATCGGCTCCGGCCTCGCGGTCGGTGACGTCGTGGTCACCGCCGGCGTGCAGGCGCTGTATCCCGGCCAGAAGGTGCGCCTGCTCGGCGCCGCGTCGGCGTCCGCCTCGGGGGCTTCGGGTTCGTGATGCGCTTCAACCTGTCGGAATGGGCAATCCGCGAGCGCTCGCTGGTCGTGTTCTTCATGCTGGTGGTGATCGTCGCCGGCATCGGCTCCTATTTCCGCCTCGGGCGGGCGGAGGATCCCACCTTCGTCATCAAGACCATGGTGGTGCAGGCGGGGTGGCCGGGCGCCTCCACCGAGGACATGCTCAAGCAGGTGACCGAGCGGCTGGAGCGCACGCTGCAGGAGACGCCGCATCTCGACCGGCTGCGCTCCTATACGCGGCCCGGCGTCACCACCATCTTCGTCGACCTCGAAGGGGCGACGACGGCGGCCGAGGTGCCGGACGTCTGGTATCATGTGCGCAAGAGCATCGCCGACATGCGCGGCTCGCTGCCGCAGGGCGTGGTCGGGCCGGGCTTCAATGACGAGTTCGGCGACACGTTCGGGCTGATCTACGGCTTCACCGCCGACGGTTTCACCCATCGCGAGCTGCGCGACTATGTCGAGGAGGTGCGCTCCAAGCTGCTGCAGGTGCCGGACGTCTCCAAGATCGACATCCTCGGCGCGCAGGACGAGCGCATCTTCGTCGAGTTCTCGATGGAGGAGCTCGCCAATCTCGGCATCAACCGGCAGGCACTGGTGGCGGCGCTGCGCGCGCAGAACGTGGTGCAGCCTTCCGGCACCATCCAGACCGGCGACGAGACGCTGGCCCTGCAGGTGTCCGGCGCCTTCGACAGCGAGCGCGACATCGCCAACATCAACTTCGCCGTCGACGGCCGCATGCTGCGGCTCTCCGACATCGCCACGGTGCGGCGCGGCTATGCCGACCCGCCGCAGCCGATGTTCCGCGTTAATGGCGAGCCGGCCATCGGCCTCGCCATCGCCATGCGCGACGGCGGCGACATCCTGCGGCTCGGCGCCAACATCAAGACCGCGATCACCGACATCACCGCCGACCTGCCGGTCGGCGTCAATGTCAGCCTGGTCGCCGACCAGGCGGTGACGGTGCAGCACGCCATCGCCGAGTTCATGGAATCGCTATGGCAGGCGATCGCCATCATCCTGGTGGTGAGCTTCATCGCGCTCGGCGTGCGGCCGGGCCTGGTGGTGGCGCTGTCGATCCCGCTGACGCTGGCGGCGGTGTTCTCCGTCATGGAGCTGACCGGCATCGACATGCAGCGCATCTCGCTCGGCGCGCTGATCATCGCCCTCGCCTTGATGGTCGACGACGCGATGACGACCACGGACGCCACCATCAACCGGCTCGCCATCGGCGAGAAGCCGGAGGTGGCGGCGACCTATGCCTTCAAGACCTACGCCTTCGCCATGCTGGCCGGCACGCTGGTGACCATTGCCGGCTTCGTGCCGATCGGCTTCGCCGCCTCCTCGGCCGGCGAGTACACCTTCTCGCTGTTCGCGGTGGTGTCGATCGCGCTCATCGTGTCCTGGCTGGTGGCGGTGCTGTTCGCGCCGCTGATCGGCATGGCGCTCCTGAAGCCGCCGAAGAACGCCGGCAGCGGCGAACCCGGACGGGTGATGAAGCTCTATCGCGGCTTCCTCTCCGCGGCGCTGGCGGCGCGCTGGGTGACGCTCGGCGTGACGGTGGCGCTGTTCGTGCTGGCGGTGCTGCTGCTGCCGCTGATCCCCAGCCAGTTCTTCCCGTCCTCCGACCGGCCGGAGCTGCTGGTCGACATGACCCTGCAGCAGAACGCCTCCATCCACGCCACCGAGACCGCCATGGAGCGGCTCGACGCGGCGCTGAAAACCGATCCCGACGTGGAGCGCTGGAGCGGCTATGTCGGGCAGGGCGCCATCCGCTTCTACCTGCCGCTCAACGCCCAGCTGCCCAACGACTTCTTCGGCCAGGCGGTGGTGGTGGCCAAGGACACGCCGGCACGCATCCGCCTGCAGGCGAAGCTGGAGAAGCTGCTGGCCGAGCAGTTCCCCGGCGTGGTGGCCCGCGTCTCGCCGCTGGAGCTCGGCCCGCCGGTCGGCTGGCCGGTGCAGTACCGCGTGCTCGGCCCCGACCTCGCGCAGGTGCGCGACATCGCCTTCAAGCTGGCGCAGGTGGTGGCCTCCAATCCGCAGGCGGTGCAGGTCAATTATGACTGGATCGAGCCGTCCCGCGAGGTGCGGATCACCGTCGACCAGGACGAGGCGCGCCGGCTCGGGCTCTCCACCGAGACCATCGCCAGCGTGCTGAACACGGTGATCTCCGGCGCGCCGGTGACGCAGCTGCGCGACGACATCTACCTCGTCAACGTGGTGCTGCGCGCCACCGACGAGCAGCGGCTGTCGCTCGACAGCCTGCGCACGCTGCAAATGCCGATCCCCGGCGGGCGCACCGTGCCGCTGTCGCAGTTCGCCACCTTCGACTACGCGCAGTCCTACCCGCTGGTGTGGCGGCGCGACCGGGTGCCGAGCCTGACCGTGCAGGCGGACGTGGCGCCGGGCACGCTGCCCGACGAGGTGGTGGGCGCGCTCGCCCCCAAGATCGCGTCGCTGAACGCCGAGCTGCCGCGCGGCTACCGCATCGAGACCGGCGGCACGGTGGAAGAGAGCGCCAAGTCGCAGGCCTCGGTGGTGGCGGTGGTGCCGCTGATGCTGTTCATCATGCTCACCGTGCTGATGTTCCAGCTGCGGCGCTTCTCGCTGATGTTCATCGTGCTGTCGGTGGCGCCGCTGGGGCTGATCGGCGTGGTGGCGGCGCTGCTGCTGTCCAACCGGCCGCTCGGCTTCGTCGCCATTCTCGGCGTGCTCGCCTTGCTCGGCATGATCATCAAGAACGCGGTGATCCTGATCGGCCAGATCGAAGCCGAGCGGGCGGCCGGCAAGAAGGTGCGCGAGGCGGTGCTGGATGCCTCCAGCGCCCGCTTCCGGCCGATCATGCTCACCGCCGTGTCGACGGTGCTCGGCATGATCCCGATCGCGCCGACGGTGTTCTGGGGGCCGATGGCGTTCGCCATCATGGGCGGCCTGCTGGTTGCCACCGTGCTGACGCTGATCTTCCTGCCGGCGCTCTATGTGGCGGTGATGCGGGACAAGCCGGCGGATGCCGGCGCCGCGTCCTAGCGCGGGCAACCTGACGAAACACGCCGTCGCGAGAGGCCTTGCCGCGTCGCGACGGCGCAGCGTCCTTCGGGAGTGCGCCTATTGTTGGCGGAATCTGCCGGCGGTATGAAGGTGCTGTCGATTCACCCTGGGGGACCCTACATGATCCGCGTTGCCGCCATTTCTCTCGTCGCGCTTTCGCTCGCCGCCTGCACCACCACCGAGAAGCGGGCCGGCACCGGCGCCCTGATCGGCGGCGGCGCCGGCGCCATCATCGGCGGCATCGCCGGCGGCGGCACGGGTGCGGCGGTGGGCGCGGCCGTCGGCGCCGGCACCGGTGCTGTGATCGGTGCGGCGACCGCGAACTGACCGATCCTGCCGGCTCTACATGCAAACGGCCGCGCCTCGTGGGAGGCGCGGCCGTTTTGTTTCCGCCGTCCGCCGTCGAGGCTCAGCGGCGCGGCTGGGCGATCAGGCCTTCGACGCGCTCGGCGATGTAGGGGAAGAACGGGTTCGACGACATGCGGGTCAGCGCATCGACGCTGATGATCAGCGCTCCGCGCTCGCCGCGCACCGCCATCGCCCCGAGATGCAGGCCGAAATCCTCGGTGCCGTCCGGCTGCGCGCCATAGAGATTGTCGCTGTCCGGGAAGGGCAGGGCGACATGGGAGAGCGAGAACACGTCCAGCGGATAGAACAGGCCGAGCGGGCGCTCGGTGCTCTCGGTGGCGCCGGCCGGGGTGGTGCGCTCCAATACCTCGCCGGTGTCCGGGCTGACATTGGTGATCATCGACAGCGCGAAACGGCGCGGCGCCGGCGGCACCTGGCGGCCGAGCGCGGCGGCCGAGGTCCAGCCGCGCAGCAGCGGGCCGAGCTTGGTGTTGCGGTTGAGATCGAACAGCACCAGCTCGCTGCCATTGTCCGGCAGCAGGCCGTAGAAGGCGGTGACCACCGCGCGGGTGGAGACGGTGAAGTCCAGCGCCGACTGGAAGGTGAGCGCCGGCGGCAGATCCTTCAGCCCGCCTGCCCGCGCCCGGCGGGCGATGGAATCCTGCAGCGCCGCGGTGAGCAGGTAGGACTGGCGGGCGCCGTTCACCGGGAAGGAGTTGTACTTGAACGGGTTGAACTCCGGCAGGATGGAGAGCCACGCCGCCTTGGCGAAGCGCGGCAGGAAGGCCGGCACCCCGGCGAGGCCGGCGAAACGGGCGAAGCGGGTGATGCCGATCATCGGCGACAGCAGCACCAGCCGGTCCGGCCGGGCCAGCGCCGGGTCGTCCAGCGCGTCGAGGGCGTATTTCAGCGCCAGCGCGCCGCCATTGGAGAAGCCGACCAGGTGCAGCGGCTGGGTGGGAGCGAGGCGGTGGGCCTCGCGCACCGCGAGGCGGGTGGCGGCGAGCCAGTCCTCCCAGCTCGCCTCGGCGAGGCCGGCCGGCACGGTGCCGTGGCCGGGCATGCGGATGGCGACCACCGCCCAGCCGGCCTCGGCATAGAGCCGGGCGACATGGCGCAGGCTGTAGGGCGAATCGGTGAGGCCGTGCAGCAGCACCACCGCGCCCTTGGCCTCGCCCTGCGGCACGATCTCGTAGGAGCGGTTGAAGTCGCGGGTGAGGCGCGGCGGGTAGACGAGGCTGCCGGAGAAATAGCGGTTCGACGGAACGCGCTGGTCCTCGGGCAGCGTCTGCACGACGTTCTCCCACACCTCGTCGAAGGCGCTGTTCTCGGCGGCGAGGAAGCCGCCCCAGTCGGTGCGGTCCATCTCGGCGACGGAGAGCTCGCGCGGCGCATAGGTGTGCCAGGGCTCCAGCGGCGCCCCCGACTGGGAGAACCAGATGCGGCTGCCGAGGAAGGTCGCCAGCATCAGCGCGAGCGTGACGCAGAGCCAAAGGGTGAGGCGCTTGAGGCGGCGAATGGCCATGCGAGGCCCTTTCCTTCGATGTCGGACGGCGTCGGGGTATCAGGCTTCGGGCGTCACGCCTCCGGCGCGCGGCCGGAGAGCAGCCGGGCGACCCAGCGGGCGGAAGTGGTGTGGGCGCAGAAGGTGAGCGCCGCGATGGTCAGCGGTACGCCGATGAAGGCGCCGGCGAGGCCCCAGAGGAAAGCGAAGAAGAACACCGCCAGCAGCACCAGGAAGGGCGACATGGCGAGCGCCTTGCCGGCGATGCGCGGCTCGACATAGGAACCGAGGATGAACTGGATGACGTTCATGCCGGCGAACACCGCCACCGCCATCTGCCAGCTCTCGAACTGCGCGACGGCGAACAAAGTGGGCAGCAGCGTCGCCACCAGCGGGCCGATGAACGGAATGTAGTTGAGCGCGAAGGCGATCACGCCCCAGGCGAAGGCGAGGTCGAGCCCGGCGAAGGCGGCGAAGGCCCAGACCGCGAAGCCGGTGGCGACGCTCATCGCCGTGCGCACCGCCATGTAGCGGCGGAACTTCCCGGCGATGTCGGCGGCGGCGGCGAGCAGGATGCGGCCGGGCTCGCCCGCCTCGCCGGCGGCGAGCTTGCGCCGGACGACATCGACCTCCAGCAGGCCGAGCAGCACGAAGATGAAGGTGACGACGGCGAAGCCGACCATGCCGTTGAGCCGCGCCGCCACGCCCTGGAAGAAGCGGATCAGCCAGGAGACGTTGAAGGTCTCCATGAAGGTGCCGGCGGCGTAGAGGCCGTGGCCGTCCAGCCATTCGGCGCCGGAGAGGTAGAGGGTCTGGAAGCGGTTGGCGTTGGCGATCAGCCACTGCGCCGCCCGGCCGAAGCCCCACACCGTCATCGAGGTCAAGGCGAGGATGACGACGAGGCTCACCGCCAGGCTGATGAACAGCGCCGCGAGCTGCGGCAGCCGCGTCGCGAGCGCCTTCTGCAGCGGCCAGACCAGCGCGATGAAGAACAGCGCGAAGGCGACCGGCGCGACGATGGAGGCGGCGAGATAGGCCGCGGCACATAGAAGGATCCCGGCGATGATGCCGAGAAGGATGAGAATACCGCGCCCGTTCATGTCCCACTCGCCAAAAGCTGTCCCATGCCGGATAAAGCCTCGCCCGGCCGGCGACAAGGGCGTTGCGATTCCGGCGTCACGGCCCTTCCGCTGCGTCGAATTGCGGAAAAATCAGCCTATTGTGATTGCATGATTATTTGTAATAATGTGCTGGACAATAGGAACATTAGAATTGCCGGCCAGAGGGAGTGGTAAGGTGCTGAAGCTCGGCTACAAGGCCTCCGCGGAGCAGTTCGACGCGCGCCAGCTCGTCGATTTCTCGGTGCTCGCGGAACGGAAGGGATTCGATTCCGTCTTCATCAGCGACCATTTCCAGCCCTGGCGCCACACCGGCGGCCATGCGCCGGCCGCCATCGCCTTTCTCGGCGCGCTCGGCTCGGCGACCTCGCGGATCGCGATGGGTACCAGCGTGCTCACCCCGACCTTCCGGCACCATCCCTCGATGGTGGCGCAGGCCTTTGGCACGCTCGGCCAGCTGTTTCCCGGCCGGGTGATTCTCGGCGTCGGCTCCGGCGAGGGGCTCAACGAGGTGCCGGCCACCGGCGCGCCCTGGCCGGAGCTGAAGGAGCGCTTCGCCCGGCTGCGCGAGGCGGTGCGCCTCATCCGCACGCTGTGGACCGAGGACCGGGTGAGCTTCGAGGGCGAGTTCTACCGCACCGAGAACGCGACGATCTACGACAAGCCGGCCGAGCCGGTGCCGATCTACATCGCCGGTGCCGGGCCGCAGGTGGCGAAGTTCGCCGGCCGGGTGGGCGACGGCTTCATCTGCACCTCCGGCAAGAAGTGGGAACTCTACACCGAGACGCTGCTGCCCAACGTCGCGGCCGGGCTGGAGGCCTCCGACGCGCCGGGCCGGCCCTATGAGCGGCTGATCGAGATGAAGGTCTCGTTCGACACCGACCGGGCGCGGGCCATGGCCGATACGCGGCACTGGGCGGCGCTGGCGCTCTCCCCGGAGGAGAAGCACTCGGTGGAGGATCCGCTGGAGATGGAGAAGCTCGCCGACGCGCTGCCGATCGAGCGAGCGGCGTCGCGCTGGATCGTCTCCACCGATCCGGACGAGCATGTCGAGAAGATCGCCGGCTATGTGGCTCTCGGCTTCGACCATCTGGTGTTCCACGCGCCGGGCGAGGATCAGAAGCGCTTCCTCGAACTCTATGCCGAGCAGGTGCTGCCGCGCCTGCGCGCCCGCTTCGGCTGAACCATGACCTCGACGGCCCCGTACCTCGACATTCGCGCGCTGCCGGACTTCCCGATGGTGGAGGCCGGCGACGACCTCGCCGGGCTGGTGCTCGACGGAGTGGCGCGGCTGGGGCTGGCGCTGGCGCCGCACGACGTGGTGGTGCTGGCGCAGAAGGTGGTGTCGAAGGCCGAGGGGCGGCTGGTCCGCCTCGCCGACGTGGTGCCGTCCGAGCGGGCGGTGGCGCTGGCCGGCGAGGTGCGCAAGGACCCGCGCCTCGTCGAGCTGATCCTCACCGAATCCGTGCGGGTGGTGCGGGCCCGGCCGGACGTGCTGATCGTCGAGCACCGGCTGGGGCTGACCATGGCCAATGCCGGCATTGACCAGTCCAATGTGCGCCATGCGGATGGCGAGGCGGCGCTGCTGCTGCCGCTCGACCCCGATGCCAGCGCGGCGCGGCTGCGCGAGGAGATCGCGCGGCGCAGCGGCGTGGCGCCGGGGATCGTGATCAATGACAGCTTCGGTCGGCCGTGGCGGCGCGGCACCACCGGTATCGCCATCGGCGCCGCCGGCCTGCCCGCCATAATCGACCGGCGCGGCGAGACGGATCTGTTCGGCCGCACGCTGCGCGCCACTATGATCGCCTATGCCGACGAGATCGCGGCCTCCGCCTCGCTGGTGATGGGGCAATCCACCGAGGCGACGCCGGTGGTGCTCCTGCGCGGGCTGGCATGGACGGCGCCCGACAACCCGGCGGCGACGCTGATCCGTGCGCCGGAGGAGGACCTGTTCCGGTGACCGTCGGGCGGGGAGCCGGCGGCATCTGGGCGGTGGTGCCGGTGAAGCCGTTCGGCCTCGCCAAACAGAGGCTGGCGCCGGCACTGGGCGCCGAGGCGCGGGCCCGGCTGGCGCGGGCGATGCTGGAGGACGTGCTGGCGGCGCTGCGACAGGCACGGCAACATTCCGACGCACTGGCGGGAACGCTGATCGTCTCGGCCGAACCGGCGACCGAAGAACTCGCCCGCGCATTCGGCGCCGAACGGCTCGCCGAAGCCGAGGCCATCGGGCTCAACGCGGCGCTGGAGCGGGCGGCGCAACACCTCATGGGGCGCGGCGCCGCCGGCCTGCTGGTGCTGCCGGGCGACCTGCCCGGCCTGTCCGGGTCGGAAGTGGTGCGGCTGATCGGCGCCCATCCCGCCGGTCGCGCCGTCAGCCTCGTCGCCGCCCATGACGGGCAGGGCACCAATGCGCTGCTGGCGACGCCGCCGGATGCCATCGGTTTTTCTTTTGGGCCCGGCAGCCTCGCCGCGCATCGGGCAGCGGCGCGGGCGGCCGGCATGGCCGCGTTCGTGCATGAAGCCGGCGCGCTGCCGGGGATCGGCTTCGACGTCGACGCGCCGGACGACCTCGCCCGGCTCGGCGGCCTGTCGGGTCCCTCGCATACGCGCGCGGCGCTGGCCGCCGGTGCCTCGCCGCCCGGCGGGGCATAGACGGGATTGGGGCCATGGCGAATATCGTTCTCGTGCATGGATCGTTTCATGGCGCCTGGTGCTGGCAGAAACTGCTGCCGCTGCTGGAGGCGCGCGGCCACGCCGTGCTGGCGCCCGATTTGCCGGCGAGCGGCGGCGACGACGCCCCGCCGGCGACCGCCGATCTCGACAGCTATGTGACGCGCATCTGCTGGGCGATCGACCAGATGCCGGACGATGTGCTGCTGATCGGCCACTCCATGGGCGGCATCGTCAGCGCGCAGGCGAGCGAGCGCCGCGCCCATCGGCTGGCGGGTTGCGTCTACATCAACGGACTGCTGCTTACCGATGGGGCGAGCCTGGTCAGCTTTCTCGACGCGCATGCCGATCTCGGCGTCGAGGACCTGGTGCTGAAGAACATGCAGGTGGCGGCGGACGGGCTGACCGCCACCTTCCCGGCCGAGGCGGCGCCCGAGGTGTTCTACAATAGCTGCGCGCCGGAGGACGCCGCCTGGGCGGCCGGGCGGCTCACGCCGCAGCGGATGAAGGTCTATACCGACCGGCTGGAACTGAGCGCGGCGGGCTTCGGCCGGGTGCGGCGCTTCTATGTCGAGGGTACGGCCGACAAGGCGGTGTCGCTCGCTTATCAGCGCGCCATGACCGCCGAGACGCCCTGCGAGGAAGTGTTCACCCTCGAGGGCGACCACTCGCCCTTCCTCTCGGCGCCGGCGGCGCTCGCCGGGATCATCGACGAGGTTGTCGCGCGGACGGGCGCCTAGGCGCGCGCGGCGCACATTCTGGCGGCAAAGGGTGCCTCCCGGCCGCTTTTTTAAGCAGATGTTTAGCGGCGAGAGGGGGGTCCACGGCCCTGTCGGCTAGAGTGTCTATACACCAGCACACTTTGGCACAGAACTTGGATTGTTCATCGGCATAGCCAGTGGAGTGCCGGATGTCGTCCATCGCCTTTGAGTCGGTCTTCAAGCGTTACGGGGAGGTTGATGCCGTAAAGGAACTCAACCTCGCCTGCGGCGCCGGCGAGATGCTCGCCTTGCTGGGGCCTTCGGGCTGCGGCAAGTCGACGACGCTGAAGATGGCGGCGGGCATCGAGAGCGTGTCCTCCGGCGAGATCTGGTTCGGCGACAAGCCGGTGTCGCGCCTCGCGCCGGGCGAGCGCAACATCGCCATGGTGTTCGAGGATTACGCGCTCTACCCGAACATGACGGTGTGGGAGAATGTCGGCTTCCCGCTGAAGGTGCGCGGCATCACCGGCCAGCCGGCCTCCGCCCGCATCGGCGAGGTGCTGCAGCTGCTCGGCCTCAGGCAGATGGCCGACCAGCCGGTGCGCGGCCTGTCGGGCGGGGCGATGCAGCGCGTGTCCATCGGCCGGGCGCTGGTGCGCGACCCCGAAGTGATCCTGTTCGACGAGCCGCTGTCGCATCTCGACGCCGACCAGAAGGTGCAGCTGCGCGCCGAGATCAAGCGGCTGCAGAAGCTGCGGCAGGTGACCTCCATCCTCGTCACCCATGACCAGACCGAGGCCATCGCCATGGCCGACCGGGTGGCGGTGATGAATCACGGCGTTTTGCAGCAGGTGGGGGCGCCGCAGGACCTCTATGAGCGCCCGGCCAATCTGTTCGTCGCTAATTTCATCGGCGAGCCGCCGATGAACCTGATGAAGGCGGCCTATGCCGCCAACCGCATCGTCGGCGAGGGCTGGGAGGTGACGCTGAGCACCGCGCGGCGGGTCAAGCTGCCCGACGGCGCCATCGTCGCCGGCATCCGTCCCGAGCATGTGACGCTGCTGCCGCCGGACGCGGCGGGGAGCGCGGCGGCGCGCGGCACCATCATCTATCGCGAGCCGCGCGGCGATGCCGACGTGCTCACCGTGGTGCTCGATGCCGGTACCGGCGCCGGCGGCAAGCTGGTGGCGGAGATCGCCGGGCCGTCGGACTGGCGGGCGGGCGACAAGGTGGCGGTCGGGCTCGATGTCGGCCGGCTGCTGGTCTTCGATGCCGCGAGCCAGAAGAACCTGGAGGTGGCGCCGTGAACGCTCCTGTGCGGATGTCCACCCATAACGGGCTGATCGCCCGCGGCATTTCCAAGAGCTTTTCCTCCAAGGGCCAGCCGCACAAGGTGCTGGCCGAGATCGGTATCGAGGTGAAGCCGGGCGAGCTGCTGGCGCTGACCGGCCCTTCCGGTGCTGGCAAGACCACCTTCTGCCGCATCCTCGCCGGGCTGGAGCGCCCGGACGCCGGAGCGGTCGAGCTCGGCGGACGCGCCATGGCCGAGGTGCCGGCCGGCCAGCGCGGGGTGGCGCTGATGTTCGAGAGCTACGCGCTCTATCCGCACCTCACCGTACGCGGCAACGCGCTGTCGCCCTTGCAGGCGCCGGGCGGCCGGCTCTCGCCCGCCGATGCCGACAAGCGCGTCGACGAGGTGCTGGAGCTCCTGGAGATCCGCCATTTGCATGAGCGGCTGCCCGGCGCGCTGTCCGGCGGGCAGAAGCAGCGCGTGGCGCTGGCCCGCCTGCTGGTGCAGTCGCCCTCGCTCTATTTGCTCGACGAGCCGATCTCGCATCTCGACGCCAAGCTGCGCCACAAGCTGCGCGGCGAGATCCGCCGCCGGCTCTCCGGCCTGCCGGTGCCGACCATCTGGTCGACGCCGGACGGCATGGAGGCGCTGTCGGTCGGCGACCGGGTGGCGGTGATCGACCATGGCCGCCTCGAACAGCTCGGCACGCCGGAGGAGATCTGGCTGCGTCCGGCGAGCACGCGGGTGGCCAAGCTGCTCGGCGACCCGCCGATGAACCTGATCGACGGCGAGCTGAGCCGCGAGAACGGTGCCGTCGTCTTCACCCGCCGGGCGCTCAAGGTGACGCTGACCGGCGCGCTGGCGCGGGCGGCGGAGCGCGCCAGCGGGGCAGGGGTGACGCTCGGCGTGCGCCCCGACGCCATCGGCTTCGCCGCGCCGGACGCGCCGGATGCGGTGCCGGCCGAGGTCTATTCCAACGAGCCGTTCGGCAAGCACGCGATCGTCACCATCGATCTCGGCAGCCTGCTCGCCAAGGTGAAGACCTCGATGGCGCAATCCGAGGCCCTCGGCGCGGATGGCGGCATCGGCCGGAGCGTCGGCCTCACATTTCCGGTCGAAGGGATGGTGCTCTTCGACGGGGCGACGGGCCGGGCGCTTTCCGGCGACTGACGACGAACCTGCATAAGCCGCTAACGGCAAAACAGAGGGAAAGAGCGACAATGCGTAAAATCTGGTGCTTCGCCGCCGCCTTGGCGGCAACCACGGCACTCACCGTGCCGATGGTGGTCTCCTCCGCCCAGCCCGTCCTGGCGCAGGATGCCGGCTTCTATGCGAAGGCGGGCGCGCCCTACAAGGGCACCACCATCCGCGTGCTCGACGAGATCACGCCGCTGCAGGAGACGCTGTCCAAGATCGTGCCGGACTTCGAGAAGGAGACCGGGATCAAGGTCGAGTGGGAGCTGCTCAACCATTTCGAGGTGATCAACAAGGGCCAGGCCGACATGCTGTCCGGCCGTGGCCACTACGACGCCATCATGCTGCACGGCGCCCAGCTCGGCCCGATGCTGTCGGCCGGCGTGATCATGCCGCTCGACAAGTTCGTCGCCGATCCCAAGCTGTCGGACCCCGGCCTCAACGCCGCCGACTTCATCCAGGCGCCGTACAAGACCACCGCCTTCAGCGACGGCAAGCAGTACGGCTTCATCAACTGGAACTACAACCACGTTTACTGGGCGCGCGCCGACCTGCTGAACAACCCGGAGGAGAAGGCGGCGTTCAAGGCCAAGTACGGCTATGAGCTCGCCCCGGCCAAGACCATCGAGCAGATGCGCGACATCGCCGAGTTCTTCACCCGCAAGAAGGGTTCGACGCTGGCCGGCCAGCCGCTGACCAGCGATTTCTACGGCATCGTTCTCGAAGGCATCAAGGGCGGCTCTACCTTCTCGAACCTGTGGGTGAACTTCATCGAGAACTATGGCGGCGACCTGCTCGACAAGGACGGCAAGCCGACCTTCGACAGCCCGCAGACCGTCGCCGCGCTGAAGATGTGGCGCGAGCTGTGGACCTTCGCCCCGCCCGGCATCGCCGAATATTCGCTGGTCGACGTTCCCACCGTGATGGGCAACGGCATCGCCGCCCAGTCGCTGGCCTGGTCGGACTTCGTGCTCGGCATCGACAAGCCCGGCGTGTCGCCCTACGCCGGCAAGTTCGTCTATGCCCCGATCCCGGCCAAGGCCGGCAACGAGGCGCACCGCCATGCCGACGCCGAGCCGTCGGTCACCGTGATCAGCGCCGCCTCGAAGAACCCCGAGCCGACCTTCCTGTTCCTGCAGTGGCTGGCCGACAAGAAGCAGCAGGACAAGCTGATCGAGATCGGCCAGGGCGGCGTGCCGATCCGCGAGAGCTCGTGGGCGGCGCCGGCGATCACCGGCAGCACCAACCCGACGCTGTTCGCGGCGATGAAGTCCTCGCTCGATGTCGCCACCGCACGGCCGAAGATGGAGAAGTACCCGGAGATGTTCGATGCCATGAGCGGCATCGCGCAGCAGGTCGGCCTCGGCAAGATGACCCCCGAGCAGGGCGCCAAGGAAGGCCAGGCCATCCTGGTGAAGCTCTGCGGCGGCAAGTCCTGCACGCTGTGATCTCGTGCGCGCCGGGAGCCCCGTGCTTCCGGCGCCCCGCTACGGCCGGCGCCCCCAACCGATCAGCCGGCCGCCTGCCGGGACGCGTGCCCCCGCGTCCCGGCCCTTCTTCCCGACAGGCATGACCACGCAGAAAGACGGACAGGCAGGATGGCGAGCGCAAGCGAGACGATGACGGCGGCCGGCCCACAGGGCGCGGGGATGCGCGAGCGCGCCTGGTACCCCTACCTGCTGATCGCGCCCTCGATGATCACCCTGGTGGTGGTGTCGCTGGCGCCGTTCATCTACGCCATCTACCTGAGCTTCCACGAGGCGAAGTTCGGCCGGGTGCGCGACTTCGTCGGCTTCGACAACTACATGACGCTGCTCACCGATGAGCGGTTCTGGAACTCCATCGGCGTCGCCACCACCTTCGTGTTCATCGCGGTGCCGATCGAGTTCATGCTGGGCCTGATCGGCGCGCTGGTGCTGAACCAGAATGTGCGCGGGCGCTCCATCCTCATCCCGCTTTTGTTCATGCCGACCATGATGGCGCCGATCGTCGTCGGCCTTCTGTGGAAGATCATGCTCGCCGGCTCGTGGGGGTTCTTTTCCTACAACGTGCTGGAGCGCTTCAACATTCTCGGCGAGACCTCGATCTTCGCCTCGCCCGACCTCGCGCTCTACGCGCTGATCTTCGTCGACATCTGGCAGTGGACGCCGTTCATGATGCTGGCCTTCTTCGCCGGCCTGCAGGCGCTGCCGCTCGGCCCCTACCGCGCCGCCGCGGTGGATGGGGCCAACCCGGTGCAGATGTTCTTCCACATCACCCTGCCGATGATGACGCCGCTGCTGGCGGTGATCGGCCTCCTGCGCTTCATCGACGCCTTCAAGGTGTTCGACACCATCTACATCCTCACCAATGGCGGGCCGGGCATCTCGACCGAGACCCCCTCGATCCTCGCCAACAAGATGACCTTCGAGTTCTGGAACATCGGCGAGGCCTCGGCGCTGGCGGTGCTGGTGTGGATCGCCTTCTTCGCCTTCTGCTCGATTTTCTACCAGGTCGCCAAGAAGCGCCTGAACGCGTTCTGAGGGGAGTTTCACCATGGCCGACGCCGCAAGCCGCCCCGAAGGATCGCGCGGTCTGTTCTGGACCACACTGGTCATCGTCTACGCCGCCATCATGCTGTTCCCGATCTTCTGGATGGCGTCGATGATGGTGAAGCCGAACGACGCCATGTTCGCCCGCCCGACGCAGTGGCTGTTCGTGCCGACGCTCGACCACTTCTCCTATGTGATCGAGCAGGGCTTCCACTGGAGCCTGCTCACCTCCTTCGTGCTGTGCACGGTGTCGACGGCGCTCGTCGTGATCATCGGCACGCCGGCCGCCTACGCGTTCGCGCGCTTCGAGATGAAGGGCAAGGACGATTTGTTCCTGTTCATCCTCGGCTCGCGCATGGCGCCGCCGGTGTGCCTCGTCATCCCGTTCTACCTGATCTACGCCAGGGTCGGGCTGCTCGACAGCTTCCTCGGGCTGACGCTCGCCTACATGACCTTCAACCTGTCCTTCTACGTGTGGGTGCTGCGCTCCTTCTGCCGCGACCTGCCGGTGGAGCTGGAGGAGGCGGCGGCGCTGGAGGGCTGGTCGAAGGTGCAGATCTTCCGCCGGGTGGTGTTCCCGCTGCTGCGCAACGGGATCGTCGCCACCAGCGTGCTGTGCTTCATCTTCGCGTGGAACGAGTTCCTGTTCGCCTTCATGCTCGGCGGCAAGGCGGTGACGACGCTGCCGGTCTCCATTCCCAAACTCATCACCAGCCAGGGCGTGCGCTGGGGCGAGATGGCGGTCGTCGGCATGACCGCGCTCATCCCCGTCCTCGCCGTGGTGTTCGTGCTGCAACGTCACATCGTGCGCGGGCTGACGCTCGGCGCCGTCAAGGGCTGAGGAAAAAAAACGATGGCGGAGCATCATCTGCCGGCACAGCCGGGAACCGTGAACTGGGGCAAGTGGGACGCCACCCTGCCGCCGGCGCTGACCATCAAATCGGGCGACCGGGTGGTGGTCGACACGCTGTCCGGCGAGCCGGAGGACCTGCCCGACTTCGCCGCTACCGGCTTCACCCCGGTGCCGGGGCACGCCGAGGTGATGGCGAGCATCCATCGCGGGCCGGGGCCGCATCTGCTCACCGGGCCGATCTTCGTCGAGGGCGCCGAGCCGGGCGACGTGCTGGAGGTGCGGCTGCTGGACATCAAGTTCCGCGCGGACTGGGGCTGGAACATCCAGTTGCCGTTCCTCGGCACGCTGCCGGAGGATTTCCCCGAGCTGCGGCGCCTGCACATCCCGCTCGACCGGGCCCGCAACATCGCCACCCTGCCATGGGGGCAGGAACTGCCGCTGGAGCCGTTCTTCGGCAATTTCGGCGTGGCGCCGAAGCCGGAATGGGGCCGGCTGTCCTCCACCGAGCCGCGGGTGTTCGGCGGCAACATGGACAACAAGGAATTGGGGGTGGGCACCACCACCTATTTCCCGGTCTTCGCGCCCGGCGCGCTGTTCTCGGCCGGTGACGGCCATGGGCGGCAGGGCGACGGCGAGGTGTGCATCACCGCCATCGAGACCGCGCTCACCGGCACCTTCGAGTTCCACGTCCGCAAGGACATGAAGCTCACCACGCCGCGCGCGGAAAAGGCCGACGAGTGGATCACCATGGGTTTCGATCCCGATCTCGACGACGCGGTGAAGGAAGCGCTGCGCGACATGATCGTGCTGATCTCCGAGCATTCCGGGCTGTCGGCGCAGGACGCCTACACGCTGTGCTCGCTCTGCGCCGATCTGCGCGTCACCCAGACGGTGGACGGCAACAAGGGCATCCATTGCGTGCTGCCCAAGAAATTCCTTCCCGCGCGCCGCTGAGGAGCCGACCGATGAAGAAGACGCGCTTCGGCATCTTCATGCCGCCGTGGAACTCGCCGCCGACACAGAACATCACCACCTCGCTCCAGCGCAACATGGAGACGATCCAGTGGATCGACGCGCTCGGCTATGAGGAGGCGTGGGTCGGCGAGCACCATTCCGCCGGCAGCGAGATCATCGCCGACCCGATGGTGTTCCTCGCCCATGTCGGGGCGCTGACCAAGACCATCAAGCTCGGCACCGGCATCGTGCCGCTGCCCTATCACAACCCCTACCATGTCGCCGACCGCATGATCCTGATGGATCACCTGCTGCGCGGGCGCTTCATGGCCGGCTTCGGGCCGGGCGGCCTGCCGAGCGACGCCTCGATGTTCGGGCTCGACCCGCGCCAGCTGCGCCCGGCGCTCGACCACGATCTCGGCGTGCTGATGAAACTGCTCACCACCATGGAGCCGGTGAGCGCCGAGACCGACCGCTACAAGCTGGTCGATGCCTTCTGCCAGGTGGCGCCCTATTCCGATCCGATGTTCGACGTCTGCGTCGCCGCCACCCGCTCGGAGGCGGGGCCGCGCATCGCCGGCAAGCACGGGCTGGGCCTGCTCTCCACCGGCGTGATCTCGCCGAAGGAGGGCATGCCCGCCCCGCCGCTGCACTGGGATGTGTATGCCGAGGAGGCGATCAAGCACGGCCATGTGCCGGACCCGTCGCGCTGGCGGCTGGTGGTCAATGTGCATGTCGCCGAGACCCGCGAGCAGGCGGTCGCCGACATGCGGCACGGCTTCGACGCCTTCTGCGAGTACACCCAGAAGACCATCGCCATGCCCTCGATCACCGCGGTGGGCGATACGTTCGAGGAACGCATCGCCTGGATGAACGAGACCGGCATCGGCGTCATCGGCACGCCGGACGACGCGGTCGCGTTCCTCAAGCGCCTCGCCGGGCGCGCCGGAGAGTTCGGCTGCTTCCTGATGCTGGCGCATGACTGGGCCAATCGCGAGGCGACGCTGCGCCATTACGAGCTGTTCGCCCGCCACGTCATCCCGCACTTCCAGCCGACCCGCGAGCGGCTGCTGATCGCGGAAGGGCGCTCGCGCGCCAGCCACGCCGCCGATCTCGTCAAGAATGCCGCCGCCATCAATGCCTGGCTGCCGCCGGGCGAGCAGCTGCCGGCGAACTGAGGAACCGTGCCGATGACCGATACCGCAATCACGGCCTACAAGGACCCGAAGATGCCGCCGCCGGTCGACCTGCCGGAGGGGCCGGAATGGGTGGGCGTGCTCAAGGTGTTCGACGCCCATGCCGCCGAGACGCTGGTGACCGCCGCGCACACGCTCTACCCGCACCAGACGCTGCCGGAGCGGGTCTATCGCCGCACGGTTTTCGCCTTCGACGCGCTGGCGGCCAAGCTGCCGGCGGTGGCGCAGGGTTTCGCCGAATTCGTCGATCTGGTCGACGGCGCCATGCCGGTGCCGTTCCGCGATCTGTCCGAGAGCTACCGCGTCAACACGCTGAAGGCCATCGAGGCGACGCCGGCCTTCCGGCTGGTGCAACGCTCCACGGTGCGCTTCCTCTATGACGACCTCGAGGTGTGGCAGGCCTTCGGCTACGAGGGCGCCGCCGTGCAACTCGGCGGCTACATCAATCGCGGCTTCAACGATCTCGACTGGCTGCCCGAACCGCCTCCCGGCATCTGACGGCTCACCGCACACAGGTACGCATGATGACACAGTATGAGCTCGATGATTCCGGCGTGGTGGTGATCGTCGGTTCCGGCGCCGGCGGCGGCACGCTGGCGCACGAATTGACCAAGCGCGGCATCAAGGTGGTGCTGCTGGAGGCCGGCAAGCACCTCACCCCGGACGATTTCGTCAATGACGAATGGGGCGGCTACGAGATGCTGTCCTGGCTCGACAAGCGCACCGCCTCCGGCACCTGGCGCGCCGCCAAGGACCATCCGCTGTCGCCGAGCTGGAGCTGCCAGGTGGTGGGCGGCACCACCAGCCATTGGTCGGCCTGCTGCTACCGCTTCATCGAGGACGAGTTCCGCGCCAAGACCCTCTATGGCGAGCTTCCCGGCACCAGCCTGATCGACTGGCCGTTCACCGTCGCCGACATCGAGCCCTATTACGAGCTCGCCGAGGCGAAGATGGGGGTGACGCGCACCAACGGCCTGCCCGGCCTGCCGGCCAACAACAATTTCAAGGTGATGTATGCCGGCGCCAAGGCGCTGGGGCTCAACGTCTCCACCGGCCGGCACGCCATCAACTCCATCCCCTATGACGGCCGCCCGGCCACCATCCAGGACGGCTTCACCATCACCGGCGACAAGACCGGCTCGCGCTGGTCGACGCTGAATGTCGAGATCCCGCGCGCGCTGGCCACCGGCAAGCTGGAGTTGCGCCCACAATCGCGCGTGACCTTCATCGAGCATGACGATGCCGGCAAGGCGTCCGCCGTCGTTTATGTCGACGCCGCCGGTGTGACGCATCGCCAGAAGGCGCGCGCGGTGGTGGTGGCGGGCAATTGCGTGGAGAGCTCGCGGCTGCTGCTGCACTCGAAGAGCGCGCGCTTCCCCGACGGCCTCGCCAATGGTTGGGGCCATGTCGGCCGGCACTATCTGCGCCACATCATCCAGACCGTGTGGTCGATCTTCGACAAGCCGGTGCACATGCACCGGGGCGAGATCATGGCCGGCATGATCGACGACTTTGTACGCCACGACCCCGCGCGCGGCTTCGCCGCCGGCTACTATATCGAGATGAACTCGATGGGCCTGCCGACCACCGCCGCCTTCCTGGAGCCCGGCTGGTGGGGCCGCGACTTCGTCTCGGTGATCGAGCAATACCGCAACATGGCGGGCATCTTCATGTCCGGCGAGGACATGCCGCAGCCCGGCAACCGCATCACGCTGACCGACGAGCTCGACGCCTTCGGCGTGCCCGTCGCCAACATCCATTATGACGACCACCCCAACGATCTGAAGCTGCGCTCGCACGGCTACAAGACGCTCTCCGCCATCCACGCGGCGGCGGGCGCGAAGCGCTCCATCGAGGCGCCGTCCTATCCGGCGAGCCACAATCTCGGCTCCAACCGCATGGCGGCCAAGGCCGAGGACGGCGTGCTGGACGCCAATGGCCGGGCGTGGGAGGTGCCGAACCTGTTCATCGCCGACGGCTCGACCTTCTCCACCGGCGGCGCCTGCAACCCGACGCTGACCATCGTGGCGCTGGCGATCCGCCAGGCGGATTTCATGGCGAAGCAGATGGCGGCCGGCGAGTTGTGAGGCGCCGGGCGGCGGCCCTGCGGCCGGCGACAATGTAATGAGACCCACGGCCCCGGCACGCAGCCGGGGCCGTTTGCATGAGGCGCGACGTGTCCGAGACCTTCACTGAGCCGACGCTGGATTACTGGCAGGAACTGACGGAGGCGGTGCCGCCGCGCTTCTCGGCGCCGCCGCCGCATCGCTTCGGCTATCCGGTGCGCCTCGCCGATGGCCGCGTGCTGGTGCTGCCGCTGCGCGCGCTGCCGGACGGCGCGCACGCCGTGGCCTCGCTGATCGCCAACCAGGCGTCGCATGCGGTGGTGCAGGCGCTGGCGGACGCGATGGCGGAGGCCGCGCGCGACCTCGACGCGGAGGTGGTGGCGGGCCTGCCGACGCTCGGCCTTGCCTTCGCGGCGCTGGTGGCGGAGCGGCTGGGGCGGGCGCGCTATGTGCCGCTCGGCTATTCCCGGAAGTTCTGGTACCGCGACGAGCTCTCCGAGCCGGTGTCCTCCATCACCACGCCGGAGGCCGGGAAAAGGCTGCGGCTCGATCCCAACCTGTTGCCGCTGGTCGAGGGCCGGCGGGTGCTGCTGGTGGACGACGCCATTTCCTCCGGCGCCACGGCGGTGGCAGCCTGCCGGCTGCTCGCTCGCGCCGGGGCGGAGATCGCCGGCATGGCGGTGGCGATGAAGCAGACCAATCGCTGGGTCGAGGCGGTGGCGGCCGTGCTGCCGGCGGAACGGGTGAGGGCGGCCTATGGCTGCCCGCTCTTCGCGCGCGGGGAGGACGGCTGGTGGCCGGTGGAGGGCACGCTGCCGGCGGTGCCGTAGCGCATTCTGCTTCGGCCAAGTCACGGCGGTGCCGCTGATTCCACCTCTCCCCGTGGGGAAGAGGTCGCCGCGTCGCGGCGGGTGAGGGGGAGCGACATCGGGAAGCGAAGAAGACCCCTCTTCCCCTCGGGGAGAGGGAGCTTCCCGAACCGGGAAGGTCCGAAAACGGCTTGCTGACGGAAGACGGGAGCTGGCCGCTCACGCCGCCGCGCTCGTTCCCGCCTTCGCCGCCTCGATGGCCTCCCACACACGGAACGGGGTGAGCGGCATGTCGAGCTCGGTGATGCCGAGCGGGCTCAGCGCGTCGATCACCGCGTTCATGAAGGCCGGCGGGGCGCCGATGGCGCCGGCCTCGCCCGCGCCCTTGATGCCGAGCGGGTTGGTGGTGCAGGGCACGTTCTGCGTGGAGACGTCGAAGAACGGCACGTCCTCGGCGCGCGGAATGCCGTAATCCATGAAGGAGCCGGACAGCAGCTGGCCGGTGTCGGGATCGTAGACCACGCGCTCCAGCATCGCCTGGCCGAGCCCCTGCGCGATGCCGCCATGCACCTGGCCGGACAGCACCAGCGGGTTGAGGGTGCGGCCGAAATCGTCGACCACCGTATAGCGCTCGACCTTGATCGAGCCGGTGTCGGGATCAACAGTCACCTCGCAGATATGCGCGCCATTGGGGAAAGTGCCGATCATCTGCTCGAAATCGCCGACGCCGGTGAGGCCACCGGCCTTCGCCGCCACCTCCAGAAGGCCAACATGGCGGTTGGTGCCGGGCACGTGGAAGGCGCCGTCCTCGAATTCCACCTCGCGCATGTCGCTGTCGAGCAGCTTCGCCGCCTGCTCATGCGCCTTGCCGATGAGGTCGCCATTGGCGAGGCGCAGCGCGCCGCCGCCATGCACCATGGAGCGCGAGGCCACCGTGCCGCCGGCCGAGGGCAGCGGCTGGTCGGTGTCGCCGGTCTTCACGGTGATGCGCTCGACATCGAGGCCCAGCGCCTCGGCGGTCATCTGCACATAGGTGGTCTCGTGGCCCTGGCCGGTGGACTGGGTGCCGACATGCACGGTCACCGCGCCTTCGGGTGAGATCTCGACGACAGCGCCTTCCTTGCCGGGCACGCCGGTGCGCTCGATGTAATAGCCGAGGCCGATGCCGCGCATCAGCCCGTCGGCCTGCGCCCGGCGGGCGGGGAAGCCGGCCCAGTCGGCGGCCCGCATGCCGGTCTTCATCACCGCGGCGAAGTCGCCGGAATCATAGGTGACTCCGGCGCCGGTGGTGTGCGGCATCTCCTCGGCGGCGATCATGTTGAGCTCGCGCAGCACTTCCGGGGCGAGACCCAGTTCGCGCGCGGCCTTGTCGACGATGCGCTCGATGAGATAGGCGGCTTCCGGCCGGCCGGCGCCGCGATAGGCGTCCATCGGCGCGGTGTTGGTGTAGGCGATGCGCACATCGGTGGCGACGACGGGGATGCGGTAGACGCCCGGCGCCATGGGCGGGCCGGACAGCGTCGGGCAGTAGACGCCGAAGGCCGACAGCGCGCCGCCGCAGGGCGCCATGGTCTCCACCAGCAGCGCGGTGAAGCGGTTGTCGGCGTCGAGGCCGAGCCGGGCGCGCGAGAGATTGTCGCGGCCCTGCGTGTCGGAGAGGAAGGCCTCGGTGCGGCTCGACTGCCAGCGTACGGGACGGCCGAGCTTGCGCGCGGCGTAGAGCACCAGGCCCTGCTCGGGATAGGGGATCGCCTTCATGCCGAAGCCGCCGCCGACATCCGGGGTGATGACGCGCAGCTTGGTCGCCGGCTCGCCGAATAGCTGCTCGAACAGCCAGCCGCGGATCATGTGGCTGCCCTGCGAGCCGGTGACGAGGGTGAAGCTGTCCGCTTCCGCATCATAGAGACCGATGGCGTTGCGCGGCTCCATCGAGGCGACGACGATGCGGTTGTTGACCACTTCCAGCTCGACGACGCGGTGCGAGGCTGCGAGCGCCGCTTCGGTGGCGGCGACGTCGCCATGCGCCCAGTGCAGCGCGATATTGCCGGGCGCCTCGGGGTGAAGCTGCGGCGCGTCAGCGGCGAAGGCGGCCACGGGATCGACCACCGCCGGCAGGTCCTCGATGTCGAGCAGCACCGCCTCGGCGGCTTCCAGCGCCTCGATGGCGGTCTCCGCCACCACGAAGGCGACCGGCTGGCCGAGATAGGTGACCTTGCCCTGCGCCAGCGGGTGATAGGGCGGGGTCGGCATGCGTCCACCCTCGACATTGTCGAGCACGATGACGGCGGGCAGCGTGCCGATCTTGTCGGCGGCGAGATCCGCGCCGGTATAGACGGCGAGTACGCCGGGCATCTCGCGCGCCGCCTCGGCGTCGACGCCGTTGAGGATGCCGTGGGCGACCGGGGCGCGCACCACGAAGCCATAGGCCTCGCCGTCATAATGGATGTCGTCGGTGTAGCGGCCGGTGCCGGTGATGAAGCGCTGGTCCTCGACGCGCCGGAACGGCTGGCCCACACCGAATTTCATCGCGCTGATCCCCTTCTGTCGCGTCGATCCAGCTTAGAACGCCTCTGCGCTCTTGCCAATGATACTGTTTGTGCAAAGATCAGCACATCTCGTGTGATAATCTCGATAATCGAATAGGATAGTGCACCGAGAAGGGTGCGTGCGTCAGGGGATTGGTCGGCGGTGAACATGCAGGAATCGAGCCATGGGGCGCGGGAGGGGCGCGGGGTCGGCGCCTCGGTGCGCCGCAAGGAGGATGCGCGGCTGCTCGCCGGCCGCGGGCGGTTCGTCGGCGACATGCGCTTCCCCGGCCAGCTCGAAGCCGCTTTCCTGCGCGCGCCGCTCGCCCATGCGCGGATCCGGGCGATCCATATCCCCGAGCACCTGAAGGGCCGTGCCTTCACCCATGCCGACATGGTCGGCGTGAAGGACATTCTCGCCAAGACCGGCCTGCCGGGCTTCCGCGTCTCCGCCCAGCCTTCGCTGGCCAGCGGCAAGGTGCGCTTTGCCGGCGAGCCGGTGGTGATGGTGCTGGCCGAGACCCGCGCGCAAGCCGAGGACCTCTGCGAGGAGATCCGCGTCGACTACGAGGAACTCCCGGCCAATCACGACATGCTGCGCGCCGCTCAGCCCGGCGCCGCGCTGGTGCATGACGAGTGGCCGGACAATGTGTTCCTGGTCTCGCAGACCGACAAGTTCTTCGACGCCGAGAAGCTCGCGAGCGCTCCGGTGAAGGTGACGCGCGAGGTGCGCACCAGCCGGCAATGCATGTCGCCCTTGGAGGGCAAGGGCTGCATCGCGGTGTTTGAGCGCTATCTCGAACAGCTCACCTTGTGGACGGCGACGCAGATGCCGCACATCGTGCGCTCCGGCCTCGCCGAATGCCTCGGGCTCGATACCCGCAAGATCCGCGTGGTGGCGCCGGATGTCGGTGGCGGCTTCGGCTGGAAGGGGCTGCTGCAGCCGGAGGAGGTGTGCTGCGCCTGGGCGGCACTCAAGCTCGACCGGCCGATCAAGTGGCTGGAGGACCGCCGCGAGCACCTGATCGCCGCCGCCAATTGCCGCGAGCATCACTATGTGATGACCGCTTATGCGGACACGGATGGCACGCTGCTCGGCTTCGAGGCGGTGGCGCATGTCGATGCCGGCGCCTATTCGGTCTACCCGTTCTCCGCCTGCCTCGAAGGCGCGCAGGTGGTCTCCAACCTGCCGGGGCCGTATAATTTGCCGGCTTATCGCTGCCGCACCTATTCGGTGTGCTCGAACAAGCCGCCCATCGTGCCCTATCGCGGCGTCGCCCGCACCGGCGTGTGCACGGCAATGGAGCTGATGATCGACGCGGTGGCCCGCGAGGCGGGGCTCGACCCCTACGACGTGCGCATGCGCAACCTCGTCCGCCCGGATCAGATGCCGTTCACTTCGATCACCGGCAAGGATTTCGACATGGGCGACTATCCCGAGAGCCTCAGGCGGGTGCGGGAGATGATCGGCCATGACGCGGTGCGGGCGCGCCAGCAGGCCGGCGAGAAGGACGGCCGGAAGATCGGCCTCGGCTACGCCACCTATTGCGAGCAGGGCGCGCACGGCACCTCGGTCTATCACGGCTGGGGCATTCCAATGGTGCCGGGCATCGAGAGCTGCGGCGCCCGCCTGACCCCGGACGGCACGCTGGAGGTGCGCATCGGCGCGCAGAGCCACGGCCAGTCCATGGAGACCACCATGGCGCAGGTCGCCTGCGAGGTGCTGGGCATCGACCCGGAACTGGTGAATGTCGTGCATGGCGACACGGCGCTGACGCCCTATTCCACCGGCACCTGGGGCTCGCGCTCGGCGGTGATGTCCGGCGGCGCGGTGGCCAGCGCCTGCGAGCGGCTCGGCGAGCGCATCAAGCGCATCGGCGCGCATCTGCTGCAGGCGCCGGAGGAGGCGGTGGCGATCCGCGACGCGCAGGTGGTGGGGCCGCACGGCTCGGTGAGCTTCGCCGAGGTGGCGAAAACCTGGTACCTCGCGCCGCAGAACCTGCCGGCCGACATCCACCCGGACGGGCTCGACCTCGTCGCCGGCTACAAGCCGACCGTCGACACCGGCACCTTCTCCTATGCTTCGCATGCCGCCGTGATCGCGGTGGAGCCGGAGACCGGCGAGGTGGAGATCCTCGATTACGTCATCGTCGAGGATGGCGGCGTGCTGCTCAACCCGATGGTGGTGGATGGCCAGATCTATGGCGGCACCGCGCAGGGCATCGGCACCGCACTCTATGAAGAGATGACCTATGACGAGCACGGCCAGCCCTTGGCCTCGACGCTCGCCGACTATTTGCTGCCCGGTGCCGGCGAGATGCCGACCGTGCGCATCGACCACATCCAGACGCCCTCGCCCAACACCCGCTTCGGCCAGAAGGGCATCGGCGAGGGCGGCGCCATCGCGCCGCCGGCGGCGCTCGGCAACGCCATCAACGACGCGTTGAAGGGGATGGGCGTCGAGCTCTCCATGTCGCCGATGACGCCGCGCCGGGTGCGGCAGGCCGTGACGCAGGCGCAGGTGATGCAGGCGGGGGAGGCGGTGTCGTGAAGGCGGCGCGTTTCGATTATCAGCGTCCCGCCACGGTGGCGGCGGCGGTGGCGGCGCTCGGCGGGGATCACGGCGCCAAGCCGGTGGCCGGCGGCCAAAGCCTCGGGCCAATGCTCAATCTGCGCCTCGCCCGGCCTTCCTGCCTCGTCGACGTTGCCAAAATCCCCGAGCTGCGCCGGGTCGAGGAACGGGCGGACGGCGTGCTCTATGGCGCCGCCATCACCCATGCCGAGTTCGAGGACGGCGCGGTGCCGGACCCGACGCCAGGCTTCCTCGCGCGGGTCGCGCACGGCATCGCCTATCGCGCGGTGCGCAATCGCGGCACGGTGGGTGGCAGCCTCGTCCATGCCGATCCCGCCGCCGACTGGCCGACGACGCTGACCGCGCTCGGCGCCCGCGTGGTGCTGGCCGGGCCGCAGGGCACGCGCGAGCTGGCGCTGGAGGATTTCCTGCTCGGGGCGTTCTCCACCGCGCTGGAGGAGGGCGAGATCGTCACCGGCGTCTTCGTGCCGCGCTGCTCTGCGGGGGCGCGTTTCGGCTACCGCAAGTCCTGCCGCAAGGTCGGCGAGTTCGCTGAAGCTATGTGCGCGGTGCTGGCGGATGACGGGAGAGGTGTGCACCGCCTCGTCATCGGCGCCACCGAGGGGCGGCACATCGTCGTCACCGAGGCGAAGGCCGTCCTCGCCGACCCGTCGCGGCTCGACGCAAGGCTGGCCGCCGCCGGGTTCGATGCCGAGCCCGCCACGCTGCGTCTGCACCGGAAAGTCATCCGCGAGGCCATCGCCCAGATCGCGATTGACGCGCTGAATTCTGAAAGCCTGCCCGCATGATCCCGATCAAGCTCGAAGTGAACGGTCGCGTCCTCGAGGCCAGCGTCGAGCCGCGCACGCACCTCGCCGATTTCCTGCGCGAGGAGATGCTGCTCACCGCCACCCATCTGGGCTGCGAGCACGGCGTGTGCGGTGCCTGCACGGTGCTGATCGACGGCGCGCCGGCGCGCTCCTGCATCGCCTTTCCGGTGATGCTGGACGGCGCCCGCATCACCACCGTCGAGGGACTGGCCGACGACGCGGTGGCCGGCGAGCTGCGCGAGGCCTTCATGGACGAGCACGGCCTGCAATGCGGCTTCTGTACCCCCGGCATGCTGGTGATGGCGCGCGACATCGTGCTGCGCCACCCGCATGCCGACGAGGACACCATCCGCCACGAACTGGCGGGAAATCTCTGCCGCTGCACCGGCTATGTCGGCATCATCCGCGCGATCCGGAAGGTGGCCGCCGAGCGCGAGGGCGCGGTGGTGACGCGCGGCACGGCGCTGGCGCCGCCCGCCTATGCCTCGCCGCTCGCCTTGCCGGTGTCGCCGGCGCGGGTGGCGGTGGAAGTGGCGCCGGTGCCGCTGCCGGCGGCAGCGGTTGCCGTGGAGGCGGTCGCCGATGACGAGCCGCTGCGCAATCCGGTCGAGATCCGCGAGAGCTTCGAGGTGCCGGCGCCGCGCGACGCTGTGTGGGCGCTGTTCCAGTCGCCGGAGCAGGTGATCGCCTGCCTGCCGGGCGCGCGGCTGACCGCGCCGAGCGACGGGCGCTCGCTCGCCGCCGAGATGGTGGTGAAGCTCGGGCCGATGCAGGCGGCGTTCGGCGGCACCGGGCTGATCATCCCGAACCCGGCGGATTGGTCCGGCACCATCGACGGGCGCGGCGTCGACGCTCGCAGCGCCACCCAGGTGCGGGCGCGGCTCGCCTATCGCCTCGTCGAGAGCGCGGACGGGGCGGTGACGCGGGTGAGCGTCGACGTCGCCTATGTGCTGCAAGGGCCGCTGGCACAGATGAGCCGGGGCGCCATCGCCCGCGAAGTGGCGGCGCGGCTGACGCAGAATTTCGCCGCCAATCTCGCGGCGCGGATCCGGGGCGAGGCGCCGGCGGCGTCGGCCGCCTCGCTCGATGCCGGCGCGCTGGCGTGGAGCCTGGTGAAGGGCTGGCTGGCCCGGCTGTTCGGGCGCGGCTGAGGGCGAGGATCTTCCCGCGCTCCGCGCGGGGCTGGGCGCCTCAGCGCAGCAGATCCACGTCCAGCTGCACGCAGTCACCGCGATAGATGATGTCGGCGACGTAGATTACCGTGTCACGGTCGTCGGTGACGACGAGATGCGCCTCCACCGTTGGGAAGCCGATGCCGATGGCGAGCAAATTGGCGACGCGCGGCTCCACCGTGCCGACAATGAAGGACTGGCGCGCCTTCTTCACCTTCAGTCCTTCCAGCGTGCTGATGACGCTGATGGTCGGCTCGCGGTCGAAGCGGGCGGGGGCGAGGTCGTAGAGCTCGGCGTCGAAATGCACCCGCGCGAAAGAATAGGGCTGGCCGCGCCGCGACTGCACGCTCTCCAGATAGCGGTAGTGCGTCGCCGGCGTGCCGTCCTCCGGGCGGATCTGCGGCGGCCCGGCCGGGGCGGCGCCGGTGACGAAGCGCGGCACGTTGGCGCCGATGATGCCGGCGATGGAGTGCCATTTCAGGTCGAGCTTCAGCCAGCGCTTCTCTTCCACCGCGCCGGAGACGAAGGTGCCCTTGCCCTGGATGCGGCGGACCAGCCCCTCGCCCTGCAGCACTTCCACCGCCTGGCGGACTGTGACGCGGGCGACCTGGAACTCGGCCTCCAGTTCCTGCAGCGTGGAGATCTTCTCGTTCGGCCCCCAGACGCCGTCCTCGATGCGGCGGCGGATCACGCCGGCGATCTGAAGGTATCGCGGCACCGGGCTGCGGCGATAATCGGGATTGGCCAGCGCGGCCGCGTTGTCCTTCAGCATCGGCTCGTGTCGTACCCATCGCGGCCGCTTCAACCTGCGGCAGAATCAAAGAATGATCTTATCTTCAGTATCACATAAACTTATTCGCACGCCTGTTACTCGGGATCGCACGCCGTCACCACCCCGGAAATGAGATTGGCCGCGTAAAGCGCCGCGAGATCGATTTCGGCGGCGGCGCGCACCGGGGTCAGCGAGGCGACGAGCGCGGTGATCTCGCGCTCCAACGCCCGGCGCGCCTCCTCCGCTTCCGGGACGCTCACCGCCCTGAAGCGCAGCTGGGCGCCGGGAGTGAGCCGGCCGGCGCGCGGCAGGTCGGCGGAGATCACCGTGGCGATCTTGGCGTAGCCGCCGACCGTCTGGTGATCGGCGAGCAGCACGATGGGCAGCCCCGAGCCCGGCACCTGGATGGCGCCGGTGGCGATGCCGTCCGAGGTGATGTCGGCCGAGGTGCGGAAGGCGAGCGGCGCGCCCTCGAGGCGGATGCCCATGCGGTCCGCCTCGCGCGAGACGCGATAGGCGGTGCCGAGGAAACTCGCCATCCCCTCCTGCGTGAAGGCATCGTCCTGCGGGCCGGGCACCACGCGCAGCACGCCGTCAAACGCGAGCGACGGCGGGCGCGGCAGTTCGAGGCAGGGGCCCCCCAGTGCGCCGGCGCCGATGGGGAGCCGGTCGCCCGCCTTCAGCGCCCGTCCGTCCAGCCCGCCGAAGCCGCCCTTGAGGTCGGTGGCTCGGGAATTGAGCACGAGGGGAACATCGAGCCCGCCGGCCACCGCCAGCACCGCCGCGCCGCTGCCGCGCAGCGCGCCGATGCGCACCCCGGCGCCCTCCGGCACGTCGATGGCGCGCCAGGCGGGGTAGGAGCGGGTCTCGTCGCCGCGCGTGATCTCGATCGTTGCCTCGGCGCCGGTCAGCGCCAGGCGCACCGGCCCGCCCTCGACGGTGAAGGCGGGGCCGATGAGGCGGCATTCGAGCGCGGCGGCGCCCGGCGCGTTGCCTACCAGCGCATTGGCGAGGCGCAGCGCGACCATGTCGAGCGCGCCGCAGACCGGCACGCCATAGGCCTGCGCGCCGACGCGGCCGAGATCCTGCACCGTGGTCTGCGGGCCGGGCTGGGTGACGAGGAGGCGGGCGCTCATCGGCCGGCCTCCTGCTCGGGCGCATAGTCGCCGCGCGCGACCGCCGCGCGGATGGCGGCGTGCTCGTCGGCCTCGACCGGGCGGAAGCGCACTCCGTCGCCGGGGGCGAACAGGGTGGGCGGCGTGGTCTCGTGATTGAAGAAGCGCAGCGGCGTGTTGCCGATAAGCCGCCAGCCGCCGGGCGATTCCACCGGATAAACGCCGCTCATGCTCTGGGCGATGGCGACCGAGCCGGCCGGCACCCGCACGCGCGGGGTGGTGAGGCGCGGCAGTTCCAGTTCGGGCGGCAGCACGCCGAGATAGGCGAAGCCGGGCAGGAAGCCCTGCACATAGACGCGGAACAGCGTGCCGGCATGGAGGGCGACTACTTCCGCCGGCGACAGGCCGGTGGCGCGGGCGACCTCGTCGAGGTCCGGTCCGGCCTCGCCGCCATAAAGCGTGGGGATGACCCATACTCGTTCCGGCGCGCTCGCCACCGCCTCGCCGAGGTCGAGGCCGGCCATCGCCTCCTGCAGCGCGGTGGCGCCGGTCGCGAGCGGGTCGTAATGCACCAGCAGCGAGCGGAAGCTCGGCACCGTCTCGACCACGCCGGGGAACGCCGCCTCGCGGATCAGCGCCGCGGCGCGATGCACCCGGGCGTTCAGCACCGGGTCGATGCCGGTGCCGAACTCGATGGCGAAGGCGGTGTCGCCGACGCCGAGGAAGCGGGCGAGAAGGCCGAGACGGTTCTGATCCGGCGAGGGGGTCGCCACCATGGCACTCCGATGCTACGGGCGTCAGCTAAGGACGTCGCCTTGCGGCAATCATCCTAATGTTAGTATGTTTCAGCTTGAAAGGCATGATTATTTAATGCCTTAATAACGTAGCTGTCGAGAGGGCAGGGGCTCTCCATGGGCTCAACCGATTGAGGAGGCGTCTTTGGCTACCCGCATCAACATCAACGCCGACATGGGCGAAGGCTACGGCCACTATGACATCGGCAACGACGCCGCCATCCTCAAGATCGTGCAGAGCGTGAATGTCGCCTGCGGCCTGCATGCCGGCGACGCCACGGTGATGCGCGACGTCTGCCTGAAGGCGAAGGAGAACGGCGTCTCCATCGGCGCGCATCCCGGCTTCAACGACATCTGGGGCTTCGGCCGCCGACAGATTCGCATGAACGCCAACGACCTCGAATATCTCGTCGCCTACCAGCTCGGCGCGCTCGCCGGCATGGCGGCCTATGCCGGGGCGAAGGTGACGCATGTGAAGCCGCATGGCGCGCTCAACAACATGGCCGCCATCGACAAGGACTACGCGCTGGCCATCGGCCGGGCGATCAAGACCGTCGATCCCAGCCTGTACTATCTCGCGCTGTCCAATTCCGAGATGGAGAAGGCGGCGCTGGCGCTCGACGTTCCGCTGTCGCGCGAGGCGTTCATCGACCGGCTCTATGACGACGAGGGCAACCTGCTTACCCGCACCGACCCGCGCGCGGTGATCAAGGACCCGAAGGTGGCGGCCGAACGCACGGTGCGCATGGTGCTCGACGGCGAAATCATTTCGGTAAACGGCAAGAAGATGCCGACGAAATTCGATTCGCTGTGCGTACATGGTGACGAGCCGACCGCGATCGTGGTGGCCGGCGCGGTGCGCGATGCGCTGAAGGCGGCGGGGGTGGAACTGCTCACCCTGCCGGAAGTGATGGAAGGCTGACGATCATGGACGACGCGGCGGCGCGGTGGGACGAACTTGCCCGGCAGGTGCTGGGGACAGGCGGCCTCGACCGCGACGCCGCGCTGGTGCTGGCGGGGGAGGGCGACACCGCCGGGCTGATGCGCGCGGCGGCTTCGGTGCGCGATGCCGGCTTCGGCAGCGTGGTCACCGTGTCGCGCAAGGTGTTCATCCCGCTCACCCAGCTGTGCCGCGACGTCTGCCATTACTGCACCTTCGCGCATCCGCCGCGCAGGGGACAGCGTGCCTTCCTCACCCCCGGGGAGGTGCTGGAGATCGCCCGCGCCGGCGCCCGCGTCGGCTGCGACGAGGCGCTGTTCACCCTCGGCGACAAGCCGGAGCTGCGCTACAAGGTGGTGCGCGAGGAACTGGCGGCGCTCGGCTACGCCACGACGCTCGACTACCTCAAAGCCATGGCCGAACTGGTGCTGAGGGAAACCGGCCTGCTGCCGCACCTCAATGCCGGCGTGTTGACGGTCGATGATCTCAGCATGCTGCGCAAGGTTTCCGCCTCGCAGGGCATGATGATCGAGACCACCTCCGAGCGTCTGTCGGCGCGCGGCGGCCCGCATTTCGGCTCGCCGGACAAGCTGCCGGCCGCCCGCCTCGCCACGCTGGAGGCGGCCGGCGAGGCGCAGGTGCCGTTCACCACCGGCCTGCTGATCGGTATCGGCGAGACGCGGACCGAGCGGGTGGAGGCGCTGCTCTCCATCCGCGCTTCGCATGCCCGCCACGGTCATGTGCAGGAAGTCATCATCCAGAACTTCCGCGCCAAGGCCGGCACGCGGATGGCCGAGGCGCCGGAGCCGAGCCTCGACGAGCATCTGTGGACCATCGCGCTCGCCCGGCTGATCCTCGGCCCGTCGATCTCGATCCAGGCCCCGCCGAATTTGCGCGCCGACGAGCTGGCGCCGCTGATCGCCGCCGGCATCAATGACTGGGGCGGCGTGTCGCCGGTGACGCCTGATCATGTGAACCCGGAAGCGCCGTGGCCGGCGCTCGCCGCGCTCGCCAATGCCACCGCCAAGGCCGGCAAGGTGCTGAGCCCGCGTCTCGCGGTCTATCCGACCTATCTGTTCGACGCGCCGCGCTGGCTCGACAAGGCGGTGACGCCCTTCGTGCTGCGGCGCGCCGATGCCGGCGGCCTCGCCCATGAAAGCGGCTGGCGGGTCGGCGAGGGCGAGAGCTTCGACAGCACCGTCGTCGAATGGCCCGCCAGTCCTGCGATTGCAGGTGAGGCGCGCGACCTCGACGCCCTGTTCGACAAGGCGTTCGCTGGGCGCGGGCTGGAGGAGGCCGAGATCGTCCGGCTGTTCGACGCGCGCGGGCACGAGGCACAGCGCGTGGCGGAGGCGGCGGATGCGCTGCGGCGCGAGGCGGTGGGCGACACCGTCTCCTATGTCGTCACCCGCAACATCAACTACACCAATGTCTGCTCCTATCGCTGCGGCTTCTGTGCCTTTTCCAAGGGCCGGCACAACGAGCATCTGCGCGGAAAACCCTATGAGCTCGACCTCGGCGAGATCCAGCGCCGCACCGTCGAGGCATGGGAGCGCGGCGCCACCGAAGTGTGCATGCAGGGCGGCATCCACCCGGATTTCTCCGGCGAGACCTATCTCTCCATTGTCCGCGCGGTGAAGCAGGCGGTGCCGGACATGCATGTCCACGCCTTCTCGTCGCTGGAGGTGCGGCACGGCGCGTCGACGCTCGGCCTGTCGGTGACGGAGTTCCTGATCGCGTTGAAGGAGGCCGGCCTCGGCACGCTGCCCGGCACGGCAGCGGAGATCCTCGACGACGAAATTCGGGCGATCATCTGCCCGGACAAGCTGAACACCGCCGAATGGCTCGATACGATCGGCGCCGCCCATCGCGTCGGGCTGAAGACCACCTCGACCATCATGTTCGGCCATGTCGACCATTACCGGCACTGGGCGCGGCACCTCATCCGGCTGCGGCATCTGCAGGAGGAGACCGGCGGCATCACCGAACTGGTGCCGCTACCCTTCCTGCACATGGAGGCGCCGCTCTACCTCAAGGGCGGCACGCGGCAGGGGCCGTCGCGGCGCGAGGCGCTCTTGATGCACGCGGTGGGGCGGCTCGCCTTGCATCCGGTGATCCCGAACGTGCAGGCGAGCTGGGTGAAGCTCGGCGAGGGCGGCATCGTCGCTGCGCTCAAATCCGGTGCCAACGACATCGGCGGCACACTGATGGATGAATCGATCAGCCGCGCCGCCGGCGGCATGCATGGGCAGGAATTCCCGCCCGACCGGATGGAGGCGGCGGTGCGCGCGAGCGGACGCCTCGCCCGCCAGCGTACCACCACCTACACGGACGCCCCGTCGCGGCAAAAGCAGCGTTCCTATGCCGCGAATGCGCTCACCCCGCGCGTCGAGGCGGCGGCGGGCAAGTTCGCCAAGGTGGGGAGCTTCGCCGCAAGGCGGGGCTGAGCGGCCGCGCGAAGCGGCCGCCGCGCCGACGGTCAATAGAGTTCGCGGTCAGTACAGCCGACGGTCAGTACATCGGCATCATCGGTCCCCAGGGGCCGAAGTCGAAGGAATCGGCGGCCTGCTGGTTCATCATGGCCGTCATCTGCTGCTCGTTCGCCAGCCGCTGCTGGTACTGCATCTGCTGATAGGCCTGGAAATTGTCCTGGGTGCCGTAATAGATGCAGCCGCAGACGGTCGGGTCGGCATAGAGATAGACCGGCTGGCCGTTCTGGTTCTGCACGGTGAATTTGTGCGGCGGCAGGGTCTTCAGCGAGGCGACCTTGTCCGGCGTGTCGGCGAGGCGCATGCGGAAGCCGGCAGCGGAGAGCATGTTCTCCTTGTCCTGCGTGGCGGTCACGCAGCCGGCGGCGGTGATGCTGACCAGCGCCAGCACGGCGATCGAAGACAGTTTCACGGCAGGCTCTCCTGGGGCGATAGTCGAATTCCCGGCGCCGCAACGTAACAGCGCATAGCCGGGAGTCGAGCGGGAGAGCGCCGTCGCGCGCCACGACCGTCACAAAATAGCCGACATACTTTCCGGGAACTTGCAGGCGGCAACTGTCGGTTGGGCGGACGGACGCGGAGCGCATGCCGGGCGCCGCCGATAAGATGCGCTGGCACGAGGTGCGGGCAAGCGGGGATGGGCGCTGCGCCGTGGATCATTGTCCGGCTGGCATCGCGTAAGGGAGGCCGTTCATCGAACGGTCGTCGGCCTTGTCGTAGAACCATGCGTCGGCGGTATCATTTTATATTGTAACCACCAGATGTTTGTTCTTCTATCCAGTCTGGTTGGACGGTGGATGGTCGATAGGGGTAGAAAGTGGCGGTATATACTTCGAATTATTATGCATTTTTGAATTATGACGCGGATACTGGGACCTACACGCTCTATGGACAGGCGTCCGGCACGACCGACGCCGCCAATGAGAACGGGACGGATTTCTTCACCGCCGGCGAAACACTCTATTACTCGCCCTATATCGACGGCCCGACGATGACCTATCTCGGCTACACCGAGGGCGGCTATGTCGTGCTCTCGCCCTCGGGCACCTATTTCCTGATGTCGTCGGATCCGATCTCGAATGATCTGCCGCCCTTCACCATCAATTCCGAGGATCCGCTCATCCTGTGCTTCCTCGCCGGCACGATGATCGCGACCCCCGATGGCGAGGTGGCTATCGAGACGCTGAAGGCCGGCGATCTCGTGCTGACCGCCGCCGGCGCGGCGAAGCCGGTCCGCTGGCTGGCGCGGCAGACGGTCGCCACCGCCTTCGCCGATCCCTTCAAGGTGGTGCCGGTGCTGATCCGCGCCGGCGCGCTGGGCGAGGGCCTGCCGGCGCGCGATCTCCACGTCTCGGTCGACCACGCCCTGCTGGTCGAGGGCCTGCTGGTACAGGCCGGCGCGCTGGTGAACGGCACCAGCATCGTGCGCCGCACCGACATGCCGGCGCGCTTCGCCTATTATCATGTCGAGCTGGCCGACCATTCGCTGGTGCTCGCCGAGGGCGTCGCGGCGGAAACCTTCGTCGACAACGTCACCCGCCGCCGCTTCGACAATTGGCACGAGGCGCCCGAGGCCGCGATCGCGGAACTCGACCTGCCGCGCGTCAAGTCGGCCCGCCAACTGCCGGACGGCATCCGTCGTCGCATCGCTGCGCGCGCGCCCGGCGTGCCCGCTATCCGCGCCGCCTGATCGATAAACGCGACGGCCCGCCCTTCGCGAGAGGGGCGGGCCGTTGTTGTTCTCCATCGACGCAGCCGAGCCCGACGTAAGGGCTCAACTTCGGATCATTCGCCGGCTCACTTCCGCAGCAGCGGCAGCACTTCATGGGCGAGCAGGTCGATCTGCTCCTTCTCATAGCGCCACGGCACGAAGACGATCTTCTTCACGCCGGTCTCGATGTGGCGGGCGATCTGCTCGGCGCATTCGGCGGGGGTGCCGACGATGGCGCTGTCGAAGGTGGAGAGCGAGCCCTTGGACAGGTCCCATTCCGAGTTGAGCCACTCGTTCATCTTCGGCAGGCCGACCTCGCGCGGGCCGATATAGATCGGCAGCTGGTTGAGGCTGTAGAGCGAGGCCGGATCGCGACCTTCCTCCTCTGCGAAGGCGGAGATCTTGGCCCAGGCCTCGTTATAGCCTTCCGGCGTGTAGAAATAGGTCAGCCAGCCATCGCCGCGCTTGGCGACCCGCTTCAGCACCGCGTCGACATAGCCGCCGATCAGGATCGGGGGATGCGGCCGCTGCACGGGCTTGGGGAACATCACCGCCTTGCGCAGGCTCAGCTCGTCCCACTCGCCGGTGACGCTGTCCTCGGTCCACAGCCGTTTGATGATGTCGAGGTTGCGGTCCATGATCTTGCCGCGGCGGTCATGGGCGATGCCGATGGCGTCGAATTCCCGCTTGTACCAGCCGACCGCCGCGCCGAGCATCAGCCGTCCGTTCGACAGGAGGTCCATCGAGGCGAGCTGCTTGGCCAGCACGACGGGATTGCGCAGCGGCAGCACCAGCACGCCGGTGCCGATCTTGATGGTCTTGGTGCGCGCCGCGACTGCGGTGAGCAGGGTCAGCGAGTCGATGATCGGGAAATGCGGGTCGGTGCCGAGCAGGATGTGATCCCACACCCAGAGCGACTCGAAGCCGAGCTCCTCCATCCGCACCCCGTAATCCACCAGCGCCGGCGCGTCCGGCAGCTCGGGGAAGCGGGTGAAGTTGCGCATGGCGATGCCATAAGCCGGGCCGGTCATGTCAGTCTCCGCTGGGAACGCGTCGGAAGGGAGTTCACGCCGTGTAGAGGCGCTGGGGGTCGAGCTCGCGCAGGATGGCGAGCTCGACGTCGCTCGGCTGTTCGGTCACCGGCACATCGGCCGGCACCGGCAGTTCGAAGCCGGTATTGTCCTTGATCGCCTGCGGCGTGACGCCGGGATGCAGCGCCACCACCGTCATCGCCTTCGTCGCCTCGTCGAAGCCCATGATGCCGAGATCTGTGACGACGCGGAACATGCCGCCCGCCGGCAGCCCGGCCTTGGCGCGGCTGTCGCCGCCCTCGATGAAGCCCGGCGAGGTGATGAAGTCCACCTTCTCCACGAAGCGGCGCTTCTCGTGCTTCATGGCGACGATCATGTCGGCCAGCGAGGCGATGTCGTTGCCGCCGCCGGTGCCGGGCAGGCGGATCTTCGGGTTGTCGGCGTCGCCGATGAAGGACGAGTTGAGGTTGCCATAGCGGTCGATCTGCGCCCCGCCCATGAAGCCGACATCGACATAGCCGCGCTGCAGCATCAGCAGCACCTCGGTGATCGACACCAGCATGTTGGCGCGCCGGGTGCAGCGCTGTTCGTTGGTGGAGGGCGGCAGCTTGCCGGCCTCGACGAAGGGGCCGATCACCCCGCCCTCGAACAGGATGGTGAGGCCGGGCGCGTGGGTCTTCTGCGCGAGGATGGCGGCGAGCAGCGGGATGCCGACGCCGGCGAACACCGTCTGGCCGTCCCTGAGCAGGCGGGCGCTCATCACGCCCAGCAGTTCGGAGGCCGTGTAGGCGGGCACAGCCTTGAGCGGGCTTTCCGTCAGCGTCGCGCGGGTGGATTCAGTCGTCATAGATGCCACTCCCGCGACGCTGGGCGTCGAGCAATTCGGCCATGCCGATGCGGCTGAGATAGTCCGCCCAGTCCTTCGGCTCGTAGTGGAAGCGCTCGAGATAATCCGCCGCGCCCTTGTCCGGGTCCTTGGCGGTCATCTGCGCATAGAGGTCCATATGCGAGTAGAACGGCTCGTAGAGCCCGTAGCATTCGTGCGGCGCCGAGCCGAACGGCACTTCCACAACCGCGTCGACGGTGAAGAAGCCGATCTTGGTCTGGTCGGGGTGGCGGCGGATCTGGTCGTTGGAGACGATGCGCTCGGTGGTCAGGATCACCTTGTTCGCCGCCATGGCGATGTCGATGTCCATGAAGGTCAGGCCGTCGAGCTGGGCATTGCCATAGGCGTCGCAGCGCTGGACATGGATCAGCGCCACGTCGGGATTCAGCGCCGGCACCAGCAGCAGCGTCTCGCCGGTGAACGGGCACTCCATGGTCCTGGCGCCCGGCGCCCGGTCGACCACGCCAGAGCCCATCATCGAGCGCATCGGCATGAACGGCACGCCCATGGCGCCGGCGCGGTAGCGCAGGCCCATCGCCATGTGGCTCCATTCCTCGAAGGTGGCGCGCTTCGACTCAGTATAGGCGCGCATCACCTTCGACACGCCCCAGACGATGCCCTGGCTGAACCAGCTCGTCTGGATGTGCGTCGACAGGCCGGAGGCGTAGAGCAGGTCCCCCTCGGTCGACATGATCGAGCGGGAGACGGTGAGGCCGGTCTTGCGGGCGCGGATCAGCGCCCACAGCATCGCCATCGGGGTGCGCGAGGCGGTGCAGCCGCCCAGCGCCACCGAGGCGCCATTGTCCACCAGCTTCGCGGCTTCCTCGAGCGACATCACCTTGTCGCGCAGGCTGCGGTCGCGCTCGCGGGTCTTCTGCCGCAGGTCGAGATAGGACTGGGTCACGCCTTCGCTCTCCTCACGCGGCATTTCTCAAGCGGCCTGGGCGATGCCGACATCGCGGTTCAGGCGGGCGATCAGCTCGTCGAAGCCGGCGAGGTGGTCGCGCAGCCCCTTCCAGAACGACTGGTGGCGGCGGCGCTCGAAATCCTCCACCGAGACGCCCTGCTGCTCGACCCAGGTGTAGTAGCCGAGGTTGAACACGCGCTGGCGGTCGCGGTGGTCCAGCTCCAGCACATGGTCGGCGTCGGCGCCGAGCAGGTGCTGGCCGAAGGCTTCCGCCGCGTCGACCTGGTCGAAGCGGCCACCCTTGCGGGCGAGATGGCCGGCGAGCTCGCTCGGATAGAGCTCCGAGCCGTCGGTCGCGACGGTGATGATGACGTCGTCCTCGGAGAGGTCGAGCCGGCGCGCGGTCTTGATCGCGGCCAGCACATTGCTGATGCCGGACAGGCCAAGCGAGGCCAGCCCCTTGATGGTCGCGGCGTCGAGCCCGCGCCGCCCCGCGAGATAGGCGCGGCCTTCGTCGGAGCCGAACAGCAGCGCGAGGTCGTCCGACGCCTTGTCGGAGACGCCGGCGACGATGTCGGTGTTGGTGACGTTGTGGATCAACGGCACGTGCTTGTCGCCGATGCCCTGGATGTTGTGCTCGCCGAAGCCGTTATAGAGCAGCGTCGGGCACTCGACCGGCTCCATGGCGACGATGCGGGCGCCGAACTCTTCCTTCAGCCTGTCGCCGGCACCCAGCGTGCCGGCCGAGCCGGTGCCGGCGACGAAGGCAGCGAGGTTCAGCTTGCCGGATGTGTTCAGCCCCTCGAACAGCTTCGCGGCGGCCGCGCCGGTCACGGCGTAGTGGCCGAGATAGTTCGGGAACTCGGAGAACTGGTTGAGGATGAAGTTGCCGGGGTCCTTCGCCATCTCGGCGCAGGCGTCGTAGATCTCCTTGACGTTCGACTCGGTGCCCGGCGTGCGCACGATGTCGGACGGGTCGGTGACCCACTGCTCCAGCCAGTTGAAGCGCTCGGCGCTCATGCCGCCCGGCAGCACCGCGACGCCGTGGCAGCCGAGAATGCGCGAGATGGCGACGCCGCCACGGCAGTAATTGCCGGTGGAGGGCCACACGGCGCGGTGATGCGTCGGGTCGAAGGCGCCGGTGGCGAGGCGCGGCGCGAGGCACGCATAGGCCGCCAGCACCTTGTGCGCGTGGATCATCGGGAAGTGCCGGCCGAGCATCACCACGATGCGGGCCGGCACGCCGGTGACCGCGCTGGGCAGCTCGATGAAGTCCGGCACGCTTAACCCGCTAAGGTCGCGGGCATTGTTGTACCAGTGCACGCCGAACAGGTTGCGCGCGTCCGGGGCGTCCTTGTCGGCGGCGTCGGCCGCCGCGCGGGTGGCGGCGGGGATGGTCTCGGGCGCCGCGAGCTCGGAGAAGCGCGGCAGCACGATGCCGCGCTCGCGCAGATGCGTGACGGTGCGGGCATAGACGCCGGAATCGACGACGGCGGACGGAAGCTCGAAGGGGTTCATTCTCACGACCTGGTTGGGGCCGGCGCCGGGCGCCATCACCATATTTTCCATGATACTAATGATAGTATCACTTTGGCAAATTCTTCTTTAGATCAGGGTCATTAAATCGACAGGTAGGCCTCACCTACCGTCGGGTCGGCCATCAGTTCGGCGGAAGCGCCGGCGCGGGCGACCCGGCCGTTCTCGACGATGTAGGCCCGGTGCGAGAGTTCGAACGCCGTCATCACGTCCTGTTCGACGAGCAGAATGGTCTGGCCGGCCTTGTTGAGCTGCACCAGCGCCTCGCCGAGATGCTCGACCATGCGCGGGGAGAGGCCGAGCGACAGTTCGTCGATCAACAGCAGCTTCGGCCGCGACATGATTCCGCGCCCGACCGCGCACATCTGCTGCTCGCCGCCGGACAGGGTGGTGGCGTCCTGGCGCTGGCGTTCGGCGAGGATGGGGAACAGCTCGAACACGAAGGCGAGGTCGCGGGCGATGTCGTCCTTGTCGGAGCGCAGATAGGCGCCGAGCAGCAGGTTGTCGCGCACGGTGAGGCCGCGGAACAGCCGGCGCCCTTCCGGCACATGGGCGATGCCGGCGGTGAGCACCGCATCGGGCCTCGCCCCGCCAATATCGCGGCCGTCGAAGCGGATGGTGCCCGCGCGCGGTGCCAATTGCCCCGAGATGGTCCTGAGCAGCGTCGACTTGCCGGCGCCGTTGGAGCCGACGAGGGCGACGACCTCGCCGGTGCGCACCGCCAGGTCCATGCCCCACAGCACCTGGATCTGGCCGTAGCCGGAGGTGACACCGGAAAGTTCCAGCAGCGGTTCAGCCATGGTGCCGCTCCTTCAGGCGCGCCGCGAATTTGTGTCCGAGATAGGCCTCGATGACCCGCTCGTCGGCGACGATCTCGGCGCTCGGCCCGTCGGCGATCAGTCGGCCGTGGTGCAGCACCAAGAGGCGCTTCGACAGCGACAGCACCACCTTCATCAGGTGCTCGATGATCAGCACGGTGACGCCGCGCTCGGCGATCCTGCGGATCAGCGCCAGCGCGCCGTCGATCTCCGAGGAGTTGAGGCCGGCATTCACCTCGTCGAGCATCAGCACCTTCGGGTCCATGGCGAGGCTCTTCGCCAGTTCCAGCCGCTTGCGGGCGGCGAGCGCCAGCTGCGCCGCCGGCCGGTCGGCGAGCGGGGCGAGGCCGACGAACTCCAGGCTCTCGCGCGCCATGTCGCGGGCATCGCCCACCGATCCCGCGCCGCCGCCGAACAGCGCGCCGGCGGTGACGTTCTCCAGAACCGTCATCTGCGGGAAGGGCTGGACGATCTGGAAGGTGCGGGCGAGGCCGCGCCGCGCTGCCTCATAGGGCTTCTGCGTCGCCACGTCCTTGCCCTCGAACAGGATGCTGCCCGAGGACGGAGGCAGGTTGCCGGTGACGACGTTGACCAGCGTGGTCTTGCCGGCGCCGTTCGGGCCGATCAGCCCCACCACCTCGCCGGGCTCCAGCGCGAAGGAGACGTCGGTGAGCGCCTTCAGCCCGCCGAAGGTCTTGGAGACGCCTTCCAGCCTGAGGATGGGTTCGCTCATGCCGCGCCTCCCGAGCCCGAGTTCGCCGAGTTCGCCTTGGCCTTCGCCTTCCTTGCGAGGCTGAGCAGCCCGCCCGGCAGGAAGAACACCAAGAGCACGATGACGACGCCGAGAATGGCGCGGTTCCAGTCGAGGAAATTGGCCCAGAACACCTCTTCGAGCAGCACGAAAGCCGCCGCGCCGAGGAAGGGGCCGGCCAGCGTGCCGGCGCCGCCGAGCATCGCCATCACCGGCACCTTCACCGTCATCAGGATCTGGAAGGATTCGGTCGGGTCGATATAGCCGGTCCACGAGGCATAGGCCGCCCCGGCGGCGGCGCAGAACACCGCCGACAGCGTGTAGGCCGCCACCTTGTAGAGCGTGGTGTTGATGCCGACCATGGCGGCGGCGTCCTCGTTCTGGTGGATGCAGCGCAGCCCGAAGCCGAGCCGCGCGCGATCGACCAGCGCGGTGGCGATCAGGCTGAGGACGAGGATGCCGAGCATCACGAACAGGAAGAACCGCATCACCTGTTCCGGCGCCCAGGTGAGCAGCGGCAGGTTGAGCCCGTCGCCTCCGCCGGTCAGGCTCGACCAGGACGAGACGACGAGCCGGCACACCTCGACCACCGCGATGGAGCCGATGGCGAAATAATGCCCACGCAGCCGCAGGATGATCGCCCCGAGCAGGCAGGCGAAGGCGCCGACCATCAGCGTGGCGACCAGCCAGGCCAGCATCATCGGCACGCCGGCGTGCTGGCAGATGGCGCCGACATAGCAGCCGAGCCCGAAGAAGGCGGCGGTGGAGAAGGACGGATAGCCGGTAAAGCCGCCGATGAAGTTCCAGGAGGTGGCGAGCGCGCCGTACATGGCGACGATGGCGGCGGTGCGCACCACGTAGTTGTCGGCCCAGAGCGGCGTCGAGGCCAGCACGAGGAGGCCGGCGGCGAGGAGCGCGTAGGCGAGGGGACCGGATTTCATTCATACCCCCTGACGCCGACGAGGCCGGTGGGACGGGTAAGCAGGATCACCAGCATCAGCACGAAGCCGGCGGTGATCGCCTGCTGTGGGCCGAACCAGTGGCCGGCGAGGCTTTCGACGAGGCCGAGCACCAGCCCGCCGACCAGCGCGCCCGGCACCGAGCCGAGGCCGCCGACGACGCAGACCACGAAGGCCTTGCCGAGATAGGTGCCGGTGACGTTGGTGGTGATCGGGAACACCGAGGCGAACACCACGCCGGCGACGCCGGCCATCAGCGCGCCGATGCCGAAGGTGATGGCGTAGATGCGCTCGGTGCGAATGCCCATCAGCTCGGCGGCGGAGCGGTCCATGCGCACCGCGACGATGGCGCGGCCGATATTGGAGCCGCGCATGACCAGATACAGCATCAGCGTCAGGACCAGCGCCAGCCCGGTGCCGACCAGGCGGTCGACCGGCAGCGTCACCGGCCCGAGGCTCACCGAGCCGAGGTCGAGCTGCACTCGGCGCGGCGTCGCCGTGAACCAGTAGGTCATGACGTTGTAGAGGATCATGTCGAGGCCGAAGGTCAGCGTCAGCGTGGTGAGCACGGGGGCGCTGACCACGCGGTTGATCACCGTCTTCTGCAGCGCGTAGCCGAGTGCGAACATGAAGGCGCCGACCACCGGCAGCATCACCACGGGGTGGATGCCCCAGCCGTGCCAGGCGAACCAGGTGAGGTAGCCGCCGAGGATGATGAAGGAGCCGTGGAGCATGTTGATCACGTTCAGCACGCCCCACACCAGCGAGAAGCCGACGGCGAGGCAGGCATAGAGCGCGCCCAGCATCAGCCCGTTGGCGAGGATCTGCGAATAGATGGCCATGGTCAGGCTGCCCGCCGCGTTGGGGAGGCGATGTTCAACAGACCTCCTCGACGGATGGCGTCCGGTTGGACCCGCTGCATGGTGCTCTCCTTAGGGACTTGGCTTTTCTTTCCTCTCCCCGTCCGAACTCGGCTGTTGCCGGGTTCGGGTCCGGTGTGTCGAAGCCGGAAACATCCGGCTTCGACGGAGAGGTGGCCCGCGGAGCGGGTCGCTGAGGGGGGCGTGGCTACGGAGCCCTGGAACGTCGATCCCCCTCACCCCGCCCCTCTCCGTCCACATCGGATGCATCCGATGTGGACCGCTCTGAACGCTGAACTCGGCAACAGCCGAGTTCAGTGCGGGGAGAGGGAGAAGGAAGACTTCGCCGGTCGCGCCGGCATGAAGCGGCGATTCCGGCGAAGCAGAGCGAAGTTGGCCGGCGGACCAGAGGGGGGTCTGTGAGCGCCCGCCGGCCTCTTCACGCGGAGCGGGGGCCGCGTGTCGGAAGGCTTTCGCGTCCGTGCGTCACTTCGGCATGGCGATGAGGTCGGCGTTCTTGATGTCCGCCGGGGCGAGCACCTTGATGGTCTCGTCCTGCACCTGGATGATCGGCAGCTCGCGCGGCAGGTTCATGCCGGTCGGGCCGAACTTGATCGGGCCGTAGAAGGTCTGGATGTCGGTGCTCGCGATGGCGTCGCGCAGCTTGGCCTTGTCGAGCGAGCCGGTGCGGGCCAGCGCGTCGGCGATCACCTCGCCGGCGGCGGCGCAGGAGCCGTGCACATAGTCCGGGTCGGCGCCGTTGGTCTTGGCCTGGAAGTCCTTGTAGAAATCCGCCGTCGCCGGCCACACGCCCTGGCCGGTGTAGTTGGTGGCGTGGTGCCACCAGCTCGACGAGGTGATGCCGTTGGCCAGCTTGCCGAGGCCCTCGGTGTATTCCTTGTAGGACGGGCCGGTGACCATGGTGACGATCGGCGCGGTGACGCCGAGGTCCTGCATCTGCTTACGGGCGAGGATCAGGTCCTGGGTGTAGCCGGTGACGTAGATCCAGTCGGGCTTGGCCGCCTTGATCGAGGACAGCGCCGCGGCGTGGTCCATGGTGCCGACCGGATAGAGCTCCTTATAGGCAACGGTCAGGCCCTGCGCCTCCGCCGCCTTGGCGATGCCCTCGGCCATCGACTTGGGGAACACGTCGTCGCGGCCCAGCACGGCGATGGTCTTGGTCTCCGGGAACTTCTCCTTGAACATCTTCACCATGGCGGTGGTCATGCCGCCATTGGGGGAGAGGGTGCCGAACAGATGCTTCAGGCTCTGGTCGAACACGCTCTCGGAGGAGGCGACGCAGGCGATCGTCGGCACCTGGTAGCGCTCGCCGACGCCGCCGACGATCTTGGTGTGGCCCGAGCCGAACGGCGCGAACAGGAACTGCACCTTGTCGTCGTTGATCAGCTTCTCGGCCAGTTGCGAGGCGCGCTGGCCTTCCGACTGGTAGTCGTACTCGATCAGCTCGACCTTCATGGTCTTGTCGCCGACCTTCAGCCCGCCGGCGGCGTTCACCTTCTCGACCCACATCTTCCAGACGAGGTCCTGCTTGTGGCCCTCGTCGGCGAGGCCGCCGGTCAGCGCCAGCGGCGCGCCGATCTTGATCGTCTCCTGGGCCAGCGCCGGGGCGGCGGTGGTGCCGGCCAGCGCGGCGAGCAGCGCCGCGGCGAGAAGGCCGCTGCGGCTCGGAGAGGAGGTGCGGCGGGAGGCTCGTTCGAACATGTGCCTGTTCCTGTGCTCTGGACCGTGAGTTCTCTGGACGGCGTGGGCCTGCGGGGCCGTGCCCGGATCGGCGGGCATTCATGCGCGGCGCGATCGGAGGAAAAGCTGGCTTCCGACCTGATGGTATGGTGTGCTATGTGACCATACCAATCGAGGTGGATTCCTCAATCCGTAACGTAACTTAAGTGTGCGCGAATTTTATGCGACCGCTGCCTGTCCTGACGGCAGTTCCCCGCTGCCGGCCCGGCCTGTCCCGCCATGGACGGCGTCGTCGCGGGCATGGCATGGTCGTTGCTCGCCGGAGCGCCGGCGCCGCCGCCGCGCCGATCCGACCGGACGCGCGGCACGTCCTGCCTTTCGCCGGCCTCGCGGCCGGTGCTCTCGTCTCAGGTGACTTCGTCTTCAGGTGACTCGGTTTCAGGTGACTTCATGGAATTTTCCGGCTCGCACCGCATCAAGGCCCCCCGCAGCGCCATCTGGGCGGCGCTCAACGATCCCGAGGTGCTGCGCCGGTGCACGCCCGGCTGCCAGGAGGTGGTGCAGGTCTCGCCGACCGAGTTCACCGCCAAGATGGTGCTGAAGATCGGGCCGATGAAGGTCTCCTTCGCCGGCAATGTGACGCTGACCGAGCTCGACCCGCCGGCCTCCTGCCGCATCGTCGGCGAGGGGCAGGGCGGGGTGGCCGGCTTCGCCAAGGGTTCCTCGCTGGTGCGCCTCGACGAGGAGGGCGACGAGACGGTGCTGACCTATCAGACCGAGGCCAAGGTCGGCGGCAAGATCGCCCAGCTCGGTGCCCGGCTGATCGACGGCACGGTGAAGAAGCTGACCGGCGAGTTCTTCACCGCCTTCGCGGCGGTGGTGGCGCCGGAGGCCGAGCCCGCCGAGGGAGCGGCGAGCGAGGCCTGATCCTGCGTGCCCACCTGTGCGCCCACGAGTTCTACGTGGTTACGAATTCCGCGTGCCTGCCTGTTCGTGCCTGCCTGCCAGCGTCGCCTGAATCCGGGAGAGGTTCGATGCGAGACCTGACTTTGACCATCAACGGCGCGCCGGTGCGCGTCGCCGTCGACGAGCGCACCTTGCTGGTGCAGCTGATCCGCGACGACCTGCGGCTCACCGGCACCCATGTCGGCTGTGACACCAGCCAGTGCGGCGCCTGCACCGTGCTCATCGACGGTGAGGCGATCAAGGCCTGCGCGGTGCTGGCGGTGCAGGCGGGGGGCACTGAGGTCGTCACCGTCGAGGGGCTGGCGGCCGGCGAGGCGCTGCACCCGATGCAGGCGGCGTTCCGCGAGCATCACGGCCTGCAATGCGGCTTCTGTACGCCCGGCATGATCGTCGCCGGCATCGACATGGTGCGCCGCCTCGGCCCGCAACTCGACGAGGCGACGGTGCGTGCCGAGCTGGAGGGCAATCTCTGCCGCTGCACCGGCTACCACAACATCGTGAAGGCGATCCAGGCCGGCGCGCTCGCCATGGGCGGCGTGACGGCCCCCGCCGTCGCGGCCGAGTGAGGAGCGGGTCATGTTCGCCTTCGCCTATAGCCGTCCCGCCGATCTCGCCGAGGCGCTGGCCACGCTCGCGGCTTCCGAGGAAGCCAAGCCGCTCGCCGGCGGCCAGACGCTGATCCCGACGCTGAAGCAGCGCCTCGCCAGCCCGTCCGATCTCGTCGACCTGTCGCGCCTCGCCGCGCTCAGGGGCATCGCCCTCGCCGATGACGCGCTCACCATCGGCGCCATGACCCGCCACGTCGAGGTGGCGACCTCGCCGCTGGTCGCCGCCCACCTGCCGGCGCTGGCAGCGCTGGCGGGGATGATCGGCGATCCGGCGGTGCGCAATCGCGGCACGCTCGGCGGCTCGGTCGCCAACAACGATCCGTCCGCCGACTACCCCGCCGTCTGCCTGGCGCTCGACGCCGTCATCGTCACCGACCGCCGCGAGGTGCCGGCCGGCGATTTCTTCACCGGCCTGTTCGAGACGGCGCTGGAGCCGGGCGAGCTCGTCACCGCCGTGCGCTTCCCGCTCGGCGGTGAGGGGATCTACGAGAAATACCCCAACCCCGCCTCGCGCTACGCCATGGCCGGCGTCTTCGTCTGGCGGGGTGGCGAGGAAGTGCGCGTCGCCGTCACCGGCGCCAGCCAGGGCGGCGTGTTCCGCTGGGCGGAGGCCGAGGCGGCGCTGGTGGCGGAGTTCTCGCCCAGCGCGCTCGACGGCCTCAGGCCGGAGGCCGACGACATGATCGCCGACATCCACGGCTCCGGCGCCTATCGCGCGCAACTGGTCGCGGTGATGGCGAAGCGGGCGGTGGCGGGTCTGGCCACGGCGCGCTAGACCACCTCGCATCATTCGAGGAGGAACGCGCCATGGCCGCGATGATCTACGGCATCAAGAACTGCGACACCATGAAGAAGGCGCGCGCCTGGCTGGAGGCGCACGGCGTCGCCTATGGCTTCCACGACTACAAGGCGGTGGGCGTCGAGCCCGAGCGGCTCGCCGGCTGGGTGAAGGAGCTCGGCTGGGAGGTGCTGCTCAACCGCGCCGGCACCACCTTCCGCGCACTTCCCGACGCCGACAAGCAGAGCCTCGACGCCTCGAAGGCGATGGGGCTGATGCTGGCGCAGCCCTCGATGATCAAGCGCCCGGTGCTGGAGGCCGGCGGCAAGCTGATCGTCGGCTTCAAGCCGGAGATCTACGCCGCCGAGTTCGGCGAGTAGCGGCCGGAAGCCCTGTCGGCACCCCGGAACAGGCCCGTCGGCTCGATGAACGAGCCGGCGAGGCGCGGCGCCTCTTGATAAGCCGCGCCATCCCTGCCACATCGGCGGCCATGAACGCGCTCTCCAACTCCGCCGCCTCGCCCATCGCGCTCGAAGTCGCGCGCCGGCGCACCTTCGCGATCATCTCGCACCCGGACGCCGGCAAGACCACGCTGACCGAAAAGCTGCTGCTGTTCGGCGGCGCGATCCAGCTCGCCGGTCAGGTGCGCGCCAAGAAGGACCGCCGCTCGACCCGCTCGGACTGGATGGCCATCGAGCGCGAGCGCGGCATTTCGGTCGCCACCTCGGTGATGACCTTCGAGTTCAACGGCCATGTGTTCAACCTGTTGGACACGCCGGGCCATGAGGACTTCTCGGAGGACACCTACCGCACGCTGACCGCCGTCGACGCGGCGGTGATGGTGATCGACGCCGCCAAGGGCATCGAGGCGCGCACGCGCAAGCTGCTGGAAGTCTGCCGGCTGCGCGACATCCCGATCATCACCTTCATCAACAAGATGGACCGCGAGAGCCGCGATCCGTTCGAGATCCTCGACGAGATCGAGAAGACGCTGGCGCTCGACACCACGCCGATGACCTGGCCGGTGGGGCGCGGGCGCGATTTCGTCGGCACCATGGACATCGCCACCGGTGGCATGCGGCTGCTCGACGGCGACGAGGGCAAGACTGGCCCCCTGCGCGAGATGAGCATGGCGGCGATCGCCGGGCTGAACAAATCGCTCGACGAGGCGGCGCTCGCCGAGGAACTCGGTCTGGTGCGCGAGGGCTGCAACCCGTTCGAGCTCGACAGCTTCCTCGAAGGCCATCTGACGCCGGTCTATTTCGGCTCGGCGCTGCGCAATTTCGGTGTCGGCGACCTCCTGGAAGGCCTCGGCAAATATGCCCCGCCGCCGCGCGCGCAGGATGCCGACAAGCGCCGGGTCGAGGCCGAGGAGCCGCGCATGTCGGCCTTCGTGTTCAAGATCCAGGCGAATATGGACCCGAACCATCGCGACCGCATCGCCTTCGCCCGGCTGTGCTCGGGCAAGCTGACGCGCGGCATGAAGGCCAAGCTGGTGCGCACCGGCAAGCCGATGAGCCTCGCCACGCCGCAATTCTTCTTCGCGCAGGACCGCCAGCTGGCGGAAGAAGCCTATGCCGGCGACGTGGTGGGCATCCCCAACCACGGCAATCTGCGCATCGGCGATACGCTGACCGAGGGCGAGGAGCTCAACTTCGTCGGCGTGCCGAGCTTCGCGCCGGAAATCCTGCGCCGGGTGAAGCTGCCCGACGCCATGAAGGCCAAGAAGCTGAAGCAGGCGCTGCAGGAAATGGCCGAGGAAGGCGTGGTGCAGGTGTTCCGTCCCCATGACGGTTCGCCGGCGCTGGTCGGCGTGGTCGGTCCGCTGCAGCTCGACGTGCTGAAGAACCGGCTGGAGGCCGAATACGGCCTCGAGGTCGGCTTCGACATGTCGGAGTTCCAGCTGGCGCGCTGGGTGTCGTGCGAGGAGACCAAGAAGCTCGACGATTTCTCCACCGCCAACCGCTCCTCCATGGCGGAGGACCTCGACGGCGACCCGGTGTTCCTCGCCTCGTCCGCCTTCATGGTCGGCTATACCGGCGACCGCTGGCCGGGCATCGTCTTCACCGACATCAAGGACGTGAAGAAGAAGGCTGCGTGAACAGCGCCGGCTGCGACTCCGGCCAGCCGGCGTCGAGGCCGTCGACCACCACCCGGTCGCGGCCTGCGCGCTTGGCGCGGTAGAGCATCTGGTCGGCGGCGTTCAGCGTCGCCTCGAACGGACCGGCGTCGGTGCGGCCAAAGGCGATGCCGGCGCTCACCGTGCAGGTGAACCCCTTCGCGGCCTGCACCGACTTCGTGAAGCTCGCCCGCACCGCCTCGGCATGGGCGAGCGCGGTGTCCGGCCCGGTATCGCTCAGCACCAGCGCGAATTCCTCGCCGCCGAGCCGGGCGGCCAGCTGTCCCTTGCCCAGATGCTGGCGCAGCGCGCGGGCGAAATGCACCAGCACCCTGTCGCCGACCGCATGGCCGTAGGTGTCGTTGACGACCTTGAAGCGGTCGATGTCGAAGGCGATGACGGCGATCTCGCGCCCCATCGCCATGGCCTCGATCATGTCGAACAGCGCCCGGCGGTTGAGCAGGCCGGTGAGCGGGTCGGTCATGGCGTCGTGCTTGTGCGCCTGCGCGAGCCGGCTCTGGTTGAGCGCGAGCGCGAGGGCGCCGATGCCGGCCACGCCGGCGATGACGACGATGGCGTTGAACTGCTCCGCCCAGTTCGCCGGCGGCGCGTCGAGCACCCACTGGCCGTTGGCGAGCAGCACCAGGCCGCAGCAGGCGAAGGAAAAGCCGACCAGCAGGTAGAGACCGCACATGCTGGCGATGGCGACCGGGGCCTCGCTGCGTCCGCGCCAGTATTCCTGGGCTGTGAGCGTGAGCAGGATGGCGCTGAGCAGGTTGACGACGATGAAGCCGATGCCGTCATAGCCGAGGATGAACGGTGCAAGGCCGAGCGGCAGGGCGATCGAGGCGGCGGCGAGGATGCGCGGGATCGGCGAGGTGCCGAGGCGGAACTGCCGGGCCGCGCCGAACAGGATCGACATGCCGGTCAGCAGGAAGGTGAAGGCGGTGAACACCAGCACCGGCGAGGGATGCGCGACATGGACGCTGTAGCTGAAGACGCTGCCGACGACGGCGATGGCCGCCGTCGCGGTGGTCAATAGGAAGTTCTCCCGCCGCGACGTCACGCCGCTGGCGAACAGGATCACCGCCAGGCAGATGGCCGAAAAGCCGATGGCGATCAGCAGAGAGGGATAATCAAGCGGCATCACACCTCTCCGGCCGAACGGTCGGCCGGTCATCTTCAGAATGGCTCCCGCCAATGCATATCATCGGACGATATTGCGCGCATCATGGGGCGGTTCGGCCCGGAGCTCTTTCCGATCGGGAGCTGTCAGCCGATCGAAACGGGATACGATCGGCCCGGCACATGTCTGCTGCCCTGCCGGCGTCCTGCCGCCTTCGCGGGAGCGGCTCTCAGCGGGTGATGACGATGCGCGTGCCGGTGCGGCCATGGGCGCCGATCAGTCGATAGAACATCGCGGCATGGCCGGGGGAGAGGCGGATGCAGCCATGCGAGGCTGGGCGGCCGAGCCGGTTCAGATCATTGGTGCCGTGGATCGCCCAGCCGCGATGGAAGAACACCGCATAGGGCATCGGCGCATTGTCGTATTTTCGCGAGAAGTAGCGGCGGTGCAGGCGCTGCGGCCGGAAGCTGCCGGTGGGGGTGAGGTAGCCCTTGCGGGCGGTGGAGACCGGCCAGCTGAATTGCCGCGTTCCCTCCACCCAGACATCCATCCGCTGGCTGCCGATGTCGACATAGGCGACGACGTTGGCCATCGCCGCCGGCGCCAGGGCCAGCAGGCCCATTTGCAGCGCCAGCGCGCCGAGCAGCGCGGCGAGCAGCGGTTTCATCTCTCCCCATCCCCTGGCGGGCGGCCTTGGAAGGGCACTCTGCCATGGTCGCGCGTGCAGCGGGAGTGTGGTTGCTACTCATGGTTTGCGGGCGGGGTTCACGGCGCGCGTGGAGCCCGCCCGCGGTTTCCGGTGCCCTCGCTAGACGGAAGAGGCGGCGGGCGTGGTCGCGGGCCGGCCGCGCACGAATTGCGGCAGCTTGCTGAACTCGCCGGCCATCCAGTAGCGCTCGGAGCTCTTATAGGAGGCCCGGCAGCCCGAGGCGCAGAAGCGCACCATGTCGGGCTGGTCGAGCACCATGATGTCGTTGCCGAGCGTGGCCAGCCGGCGCGGGTCGTCGACGAGGTAGGACGCCAGCACGCGGGTGACGAGGCCCGGGCCGCTCGACAGCCAGATGGATTCACGGTCGCCGCGCAGCACCGCCGTCACCGCCTCGTCGAGCGCCTGCCCGATGAGCGGATGGCGGGGGCGCGCGGCGAGGAAGTTGTTGCCGATGGTGCCGTAATGCTCCTGCCGCAACACCATCTCGTGCCCGGCCAGGAAGGTGTCGAGCGGCGCGAGGCAGCGGTCGTCGGCATCGGCATAGACGCCGCCCTCGGCATGAAGGATGGCGAGCCGCAGCAGGTCGGCCTTGCCGGCGATGGCCGGCATGTGGCGGAAGGCGCGCAGCAGGCGGTCGTCGGGATGCTGCCGGAGCCATTCGCGGGCGGAGGCGAGCGTGTGGCGGGTATAGCCCCATTCGGGATTGCGTCCCCGCCAGCTGCCCATCAGGGCGGCCACGTCGTCGGGAAGCTCCGGCGTGTCCCAGAACTGGTGGATGTGGCGGGGAATGGGCTGGTGGCCCGGCCGCGTCGGCTTGGCGTCGAGCAGGCCGGTTTCGCGCAGATGGATCAGGAAGCCGAGGGCGCAGCCGGTATGGTGCCGGTTGGCGTTGACGGTCGCGACCCAGTTGCGCAGCGACCCCTGCACCCGCGCGGTCTGGCCCGCCGCCAGCGCCTGCGGATCGGTCCAGAAATCGTTGACGATCTCGCCCGTCAGGCCCTGCGAGACGTTGACCCCGCGCAGCCGCCGGATGCGCTGATGGGCATTGCCGATGCTCTGTCTGGCGCCGGCGACATCGAGCGCCATCAGCTGGATCTCGGCGAGCAGCCGGTATTCCTGTCCGTCCAGTTCCGGCATGTCGGGCTGCCGGTAGATGTCGAGCGCCTCGTTGACCCGCCACTGGGCCTTCAGCACGCTCGCTTCCATCTGCGCCTTCAGCCGCTGCTCCTGCCGGGTCTTCGCCGGCATGTCGGCGACCGTGGCGCGGGCATCGTCATAGCGGCCGGCCATGATGTGGAGTTTGACGTGCAGGCTCTTGAGCGGGGCGTCGCCGGAGAACCGGCCGACGGCGGCGGCGACCAGCTGCTCGGCCTCCGTGATGTACCCCATGAGCTGCAGATGGCTGCCGAGCGCGAAATGGATGGCCGGGTCGTCCTTTCGGGCGGAAAGCGCCCGCACCAGCGTCTCCAGTGCCTGGCGGGCCGAGGTCCAGCGGCCGGAGATACGCGCCAGCTGGATCCAGGCTTCCGCGGGAGAGTCCGGTGTCGCGACGGCCTGCTCGAAGAATGTGATGGCCGCCTCGTCCCGCCCGCCGGCCGCATGCATCAGGCCGAGTGCGACCAGAAGCTCGGGGTTCTCGGGAAAGGCCTTGATGGCCTCGTTCAAGATCGTCTCGGCCTGTTCCGCCCGTCCGTCGAGGGTGAGCAGCCGGGAAAGCGCGAGCACCGGGGCGATGGTCTCGGGATTCTGGACGATGCCCTGCCTCAGCAGGGTTTCGGCCTCCGCGATCTCGCCCTGCCGCCGCTGAAGGTCGGCGAGCTGTAGGCGTAGCTCGATCTCGCCCGGGGCGGCCTGCAAGCCCTGCCGCAGAATCGTTCCCGCCTCTTCCGTCTGCTTGCTGCGGATAAGCAGCCGTCCTAGCTCGAGGGCGATGGCGGCGTTCGCCGGCTGGGCGGTCCAGCCGCGACGCAGCAGCGCCTCGGCCTCGGCAAGGTCGCCCTGCCGCCGGCGAAGATCGGCGAGATTCGCCAGCATCTCGGCGTGTTCGGGGGCGTTCTCCAGCGCCTGGCGCAGTATCGCTTCGGCTTCCGGCCACTGCTTCTTCGCCAGCAGGCGCTCGGCCAAGGCATGGCCGATCAGCGGGTCGCCGGGGGTCAGCGACCAGCCCTGCTCGAGAAGCACGTCGACATCCGCGAGGTCGCGCTGTCGCCGCCGCAATCCGACCAGGTGCAGGCGCAGCTCCGCATCGGCGGGCGAGAGGTCGAGCAATTGCCGCAGGACGGCCTCCGCCTCCTCCAACTGCCTGGTGGCGATGAGCAGTCTGGCGAGCCGCATGCCGACCGCGGGCTGGGGAGAGTTCGTCCAGAACTGCCGGAGCAGCGACACGGCCTCGTCGGGGGCACCGGCCTTCCGCCGCAGATCGGCCAGGAGCAGCAGGGGATGGACCCGTCGGGGAGAGGATTCCACGATCTGGCGCAGCAGTTTTTCCGCTTGCTCGGTCTTGCCAGAGGCGGCGAGCGCCTTGGCCTTGCTGAACCGGTCGGTGGACTCGGACGTCATCAGGTCACCTGCACTGGTGTTTCGGGCCGGCAAGCCACGCGCGGCGCTGTCACATCCGGCGGGAGGGGCGTTCACGCCCGCCACGACGGACGCGGCCTCACCCCTGCCGGGATGCTGATCCGTGCCACGGTCGGGCGTCGGTCTTGGCGCGCACGCTCCGGTGTCCCTTCGAGACGCTCAGGCAACGGCAGCTTCAACGAAGTTCCGTGGTTAACCCGTGTAGTGTGGCGTTTCAAGGTCAAAGCGCTGCGGCATCGCTCCAATAATCGGCGCGGGGGAGGGGCGTGAGGCATGTAAGCCGGTATGCGGCGATGCGTCTCCGGCGTGTCGCGCCGCCTGTCTGCTGCCTTGGCGGCAAGCCGTGCTTCGAAGCAATATTGTGTAATATTTGCGCGGCATCGAGGTCTTCGCTGTTTGCCCGACCGCCGGCATCGACGTGCCCATGCCTATGCGTTCGTCTCCGGCCGGTTTTCATGCCGGCATCCGGCGAAGCCTCCCGCCGCCGGCGCCCGTCGCCGCGATCCGGACCGCGCGGGCTTCGCATCTTGGTGGTGGGCTCACATCTTGGAGGCGTTCAAATTTCATCGGGCTTGCTCTAGCGTGGCGCCGCTTCGCATGAAGAGGGGAAATCGCGACATGCTGCTGATGCTGGCCGGACTGGTGCTGTTTCTCGCCGTGCACGTGTTCACCACTTTCCGCGAGGCGCGGGCGCGGCTGGTGGCGCGGCTGGGGCTGCTGCCCTACCGGGCGATCTACTCGCTGGTCTCGATCGCCGCGGTGCTGATGATCGCCTATGGCTACGCTGCCTGGCGTGCCGCCGGCCCGGCGCAGCTCTGGGAGCCGCCGGTGGCGATGCGGCACATCGTGCTGACGCTGATGCTGTTCTCCACCATCGCCATCGGCGCCTATCTGGTGCCGAGCCACCTGCGGGCCTGGCTGAAGCACCCGATGCTGGTCGGCGTGAAGATCTGGGCGCTGGCGCATATTCTCGCCAATGGCGATGCCGCCACCCTGACGCTGGCCGGCGGCATTCTGGCCTGGGCGGTCTATGACCGCATCGCGGTGAAGCGGCGCGGCGTGCCGTTGCCGGTGGCCCCGAAGGGCTGGGGCGGCGACGTCGTTGCGGTGCTGGTCGGGCTCGTGCTTTATGCGGCGCTCGCACTCTGGTTCCACCCCTATGTGGTCGGGGTGCCGGTCCTGATGCCCTAAGAATCGCGCCGGGCGACAAGAACCGGCCGAAACGAGGAAGTGCCCGATGTCCGTCCAGTCCGCCGTCCGCCGGCTCACCGCTCCCGACATCCGCGCCCGCAAGGGCGGCGACCCCATCGTCTCGCTCACCTCCTATCACGCCCACACCGCCCGGCTGATCGACCCGCATGTCGACTTCATGCTGGTGGGCGATTCGCTTGGCATGGTGATGCACGGCATGGAGACCACGGTTCCCGTCACCGTCGAGATGATGATCCTGCAGGGCCAGGCGGTGATGCGCGGTTCCTCGCGCGCGCTGGTCGTGGTCGACCTGCCGTTCGGCTCCTATGAGGGCTCGCCGCAGCAGGCCTTCGCCACCGCCTCGCGGGTGCTGAAGGAGACCGGCGCCGGCGCGATCAAGCTGGAAGGGGGCCGCCGCATGGCCGAGACGGTGCGCTTCCTCGCCGATCGCGGCGTGCCGGTGATGGGCCATGTCGGTCTCACCCCGCAGGCGATCAACACGCTCGGCTCCTTCAAGGCGCTGGGGCGCGACGAGGCGAGCGCGGCGCTCATCCTCGACGATGCCCGCTCCATCGCCGATGCCGGCGCCTTCGCCATGGTGCTGGAGGCGATCTCCGAGCCGCTGGCCCGCCAGATCACCGCAGAGGTGGCCCCGCCGACCATCGGCATTGGTGGCTCGCCGGCCTGCGATGGCCAGATCCTGGTGCTGGAGGACATGCTCGGCCTGTCGGACCGCGTGCCGCGCTTCGTCAAGAAGTTCGCCGAGATCGGCCCGGCCATCGGTGCCGCGGTGGAGTCCTATGCCAGCGAGGTGCGCGCCCGCAGCTTCCCGGCCGCCGAGCACGTCTACGCCCCCAAGAAAGTGTGACCGGCGGGCTGGCGCGCGGCTTTGGTGCGGCATTTGCCTTGCTGCAGCCGCATCGCTAGTTTACGCGGCCTCCTCAAGGTGCCGGATTGCCGCCGCTTCCCGCGCGGCTGCCGGTGCTTCCCGACCTTTTTCCCACGGATCGCGACATGGCTGACATCTTCCACGAAATCGACGAGGACCTGCGTCGCGAGCGGTTCTCCCGCCTGTGGAAGCGCTATGGCTGGCTACTCATCGCCGTGGCGGTGCTGATCGTCGCCAGTGTCGCGGTCTGGCGCGGCATCGAGTGGTGGAACCTGCAGCAGCAGCAAGAATCCAGCGTCCGTTTCGAGGCCGCGCTGAAGCTGGCCGCCGACGGCAAGAGCGGCGAGGCCGAGAGTGCCTTCGTCGCGCTGGAGAAGGACGGCACCGCCGGCTACGCCACGCTGGCGCGGTTCCGCGCCGCCTCCACGCTGGCGACGACCGACCGCGCCGGAGCGGTGGCCGCCTATGATGCCGTGGCGGCCGACACCAGGACCGGCCCGCTGATGCGCGACCTCGCCCGGCTGCGCGCCGGCCTGCTGCTGGTGGATAGCGCCCCGCTGGCCGACATCACCACCCGCATGCAGCCGCTGACCGATCCGGCCGGCCCGTTCCGCAACTCGGCGCGCGAGGTCATCGGCCTCGCCCAGTACAAGGCGGGCGACTATGCCGCCGCCGCCAAGACCTTCGAGTCCATCCTCTCGGACGGGCAGGCGGCGCCGGGCCTGCGCCAGCGCGCCGATCTGATGCAGAAGCTCGCCAGCGCGAGCGCTCCCGCCGAGGCCGCCCCGGCCGCGACGCCGCCCGCCGCCGCTCCGGCGGCGCCGGCCGTGCAGTGAGAAGGAGGGGCGTGATGTCGTCCATGACGCGTGTTTCCGGGCGCAAGGCCCGCCGTGCCGCGCTGGCGCTTGCCGCGCTGTCGCTCGCTCTCGCCACCGCCGGCTGCGGCTCGATGGATATCGACAAGCTGAACCCGTTCCAGGAGCGGGAAAAGAAGCTGCCGGGCGCGCGCTCGGCGGTGTTCCCGGAGGGTGTGCCGGGCGTCGACTACAACGCGGCGCCGCAGCAGCCGGCCAATTCCGGCTATGATTATTCCGCCTCGACCGCGGCCAGCCCGTCGGCCACCGGCGAGACGGCCACCAGCACGTCCGCCGCCAAGCCCACTCAGTGAAGCTTGCCGGCCCAGTGATTTGCCGCCCCGGCGAACTGCCGGCCACTAACTCTCGGCGCGGGGGCGCCTCGATATGACCATGACCGTCGCCATCGTCGGCCGCCCGAATGTGGGCAAGTCGACGCTGTTCAACCGCCTCGTCGGTAAGCGCCTCGCGCTGGTCGACGACCGCCCGGGCGTGACCCGCGACCGGCGCGAGGGCGACGCGCGCCTCGGCCATCTCGAATTCCGCGTCATCGACACCGCCGGCCTCGAAGAGGCGAAGGCGGAAAGCCTCGAGGGCCGCATGCGCGCCCAGACCGAGGCGGCGATCGACGACGCCGACGTGCTCTTGTTCCTCATCGACGCCCGCGCCGGCCTCACCCCGACCGACCGCGCCTTTGCCGAACTTGCCCGCCGCTCCGGCAAGCACACCATCCTCGTCGCCAACAAGAGCGAGGGCCGCGACGCCGTCGCCGGCGCGCTTGACGCCTATTCGCTCGGCCTCGGCGATCCGGTGGAGCTCTCCGCCGAGCATGGCGAGGGCATGGGCGAATTGGTGCGCGCGCTGATGCCGTGCTTCCCCGACGACGCCGACGAGGAGGAGGAGCCGGAAGCGGAGGAGGGCAATCGCCGCATCCGCGTCGCCGTGCTCGGCCGCCCCAATGCCGGCAAGTCGACGCTGATCAACGCCCTGCTCGGCGAGGACCGGCTGCTCACCGGCCCGGAAGCCGGCATCACCCGCGATTCCATCGCGGTCGATGTCGAGCGAGCCGGAGTGCGGCTGAAGCTGTTCGACACCGCCGGCATGCGCAAGCGCGCCCGCGTCGAGGACAAGCTGGAGAAGCTCTCCGTCGCCGACGGCCTGCGCGCCGCCCGCTTCGCCGAGGTGGTGGTGGTGATGATGGACGCCACCCATCCCTTCGAGGAGCAGGATCTGCGCATCGCCGACCTGGTGGTGCGCGAGGGCCGGGCGCTGGTGCTGGCGATTTCCAAGAGCGACCTGGTCAAGGATCAGGCCGGCATCGCCAAGAAGATGCGCGAGGAGGCCGATCACTGGCTGCCGCAGGCGCGCGGCATGCCGGCGGTGATGGTCTCCGGCCTCACCGGCGAGGGCCTCGACCGGCTGGTGCGGGCGATCAGCGAGGCGCACGAGGTTTGGAACCGCCGTGTCGCCACCAACCCGCTCAATCGCTGGCTGATCGAGACGACCACCGACCATCCGCCGCCGGCGGTGTCGGGTCGGCGCATCAAGCTGCGCTATATCACCCAGCCCAAGAGCCGGCCGCCGAGCTTCGTGCTGTTCTGCTCGCGCGCCGACGCGCTGCCGGAGAGCTATATCCGCTATCTGGTGAACGGGCTGCGTGCCACCTTCGACCTGCCCGGCGTGCCGATCCGGCTGACGCTGCGCGAGAAGGACAACCCCTACGCCGACAAGGACTAAGGACCGCCCGTCGGTGACGTCCTCTTGCCGGCCGCGTGCCTCCTCCATGGGGAAGTCGGAACGTCCTGATCCGCCAGATGAAGGCCGCTCCCTCGCCCCGAGGGGGAGAGGGATGGGGTGAGGGGGCTCCACGGCTCCCAATGACGTCGCCCCTTACCGACCCAACGCGCGGGCCACCTCTCCCCAACGAGGAGGGGGAGCGTGCATCCCCGCTCGCGGCGTATGGCCGCGAGAATCGTGTAGCTGGAACGACGGACTCTCGGTCCCGATTGGGGAGGGAAAGCGCGCGATCTCGCATTGTCGTGCTGGACAACGAAGACCGAAGATTCCCGCCCACCCGGCGCGCCAGGCCCCCTCTCCCCGAGAGGGAGAGGGCTGGGGTGAGGGGGGCTCCGCGCTCCGGCATCCGTTGCCGCCCCACCCGCGCCGCCACCTCTCCCTAAGGAGCAGCAGCGCAAAGCGCGGACCCGTCCCTCAGCGCAGCGGCGGCAATCGCCGGCGCACCGCCTGCGACTTGATCACCGCCGTCGAGGTCACGGCGTGCTCGGCCAGCGCCTCCAGCACGGTGTCCATCTCCTCGACGTCGCGCACCACCAGCTGCGCGAGGAACGGGTCGTCGCCGGTGATCTTCAGGCATTCGACGATATGCGGGCAGTCGTCGATCAGCCGTTCCACCAGATGCAGCTTGCCGGGCAGCGGCCGGATGCGGACCATGGCGCGGATGGCGTAGCCGATCGCGCGCGGGTCGATCTCGGCGGAAAACCCCTTCAACACCCCCGCCACCTCCAGCCGTCGCACGCGCTCGGCGACACCGGGGGCGGACATGCCGACCAGCCGGGCGAGCTCGCTCATCGGAAGGCGCGCGTCGCGGTCGAGCTCGCTCAGGATGCGGGCGTCGAGCGCGTCGAGCCCCGAAGCCGCGGGTTGCAGCCGCATCGCCGGTTTCTCCTTTGAACCGGAGCCATCTTCGACGAATTGCCTTCGATCCTCCATTCGAATCGACGCAGGCGGGTGGCATTCTCGCCGCCTCTCGAATCGGATCCTCCGACACATGTTCATCGGTATCCTCGCCGGGCTCGCCACCGGCGCGCTGTGGGGCCTGTCCTTCGTGGCGCCGCGGGCGGTGGCGCCATTCTCCGCGCTGGAGCTCTCGGTCGCCCGCTATCTGCTGTTCGGCGTGGTCTGCGTGCTGCTGATGGCGGATGCCCGCTTCCGGCCGCTCGGCCTCACCCGCCGGCAGCTGCTGACCGGCTTCGGGCTCGGGATGCTCGGCTATTTCGGCTACTTCCTCGCCATCTCCTATGCCGTGCTGCTGGCCGGGGCGGTGGTGCCGCCGCTGATCGCCGGCACCGCGCCGGTCGTGCTCGCCGTGGTCGGCAATCTGCGCGAACCCGCCGTCCGCTGGCGCCGGCTGCTGCTGCCGCTCGGCCTCGTCGCCGCCGGGCTGGTGGTGGTGAACGCCGCCGGGCTCGGCGAGGCCGGCTCGGCCGATAGCGGGGCGATGCTGGCCGGCATCGGCCTGGCGGTGGCGTCGCTCGCGATCTGGGTGGTGTACGGACTAATCAACGCCGCCGTGCTGCGCGGCGAGCGCGCGCCCTCGGCCTTGCGCTGGACCGGGCTGCAGGGCCTCGGCGCCGGCGCCGCCTCGCTGCTGGCGCTGCCCTTCATGCTGCCCGGCGCGTCGCCGGCGGAGGGCGGGGAGGACGTACTGCGCTTCCTCGCCTGGGTGCTGGTGATGGGCGCGGTGGTGTCGTGGTTCGGCACTTATTGCTGGGTGGTGGCGTCGCGCCTGCTGCCGCTGGCGCTGTCGGGCCAGCTCATCGTCGCCGAGACCGTGTTCGGCCTCGGCTACGGCCTCGCCTATGAGCACCGCCTGCCGACCTCGCCCGAGCTGGTCGGCACGCTGCTTCAGCTGGTCGGTGTGGCGCTGGCGGTGGCGATCTTCGCCCGCCGCGCCGGGCCGGGCCGGCCGGTCACGCCGGAACCGGGAATTCCTTGAGCGCGCGGGTCGGGAAGTCGTAGAGCTTGCCGGTCTCGGTGAAGCTCGGCAGGCACAGAGCGAGGATCGCCTGGGCCACCTCTTCCGGTGCCGGCAAGGTGTTCGGGTCCTCGCTGGGGAACGCCCGGGCGCGCATGCGGGTGCGGATCGGGCCGGGATTGATCAGGTTCACCTTCAGCGCCGAGACATTGGCGGTCTCCGCCGCCCAGGTGCGGGCCAGCACCTCCAGCCCCGCCTTGGTCACCGCATAGACCCCCCAGAAGGCGCGCGCCTTGTGGGCGGCGCCGGAGGAGACGAACACGGCGCGGCCGGCGTCGGACTGCCGCAGCAGCGGGTCCATCGAGCGGATCAGCCGCCAATTGGCGGTGAGGTTGACGTTGAGCGGGCCCTCGAAATCCTTCGGATCGATCTGGGCGAGCGGCGTCATCGGCCCGAGCACGCCGGCATTGCCAACGAGGATGTCGAGCTTGCCGAAGCGCTCATAGAGCGCGCCGCCGAGGCGGTCGATGCCGGCGAAGTCGAGAATGTCGAGCGGCACCAGCGTGGCGGTGGAGCCGGTGGCGACGATGGCGTCGTCAAGTTCCTCCAGCGCGCCCTGGGTGCGGCCGGTGGCGACGACATGCGCGCCGGCGGCGGCCAGTGCCAGCGCGGTGGCGCGGCCGATGCCGCGGGTGGCGCCGGTGACGAGGGCGAGGCGGCCTTCCAGCGGCCGCGCTTGGGGGTCGGTCATCCGGCTTTCCTCGGCAGATCGTTGTCGGGAGGGGTTAGAGCCCATTCCGATCAGCTGGAATCACCTGATCGATAAGAAAGTGCTCTCGTTTCAATAGGCTGGAACATGTTCTCGTCGCGAGGGCTGAAAGGCCTCCGCGACGAGAACATGCTCTAGTGGCTGTCGTCGGTCAGCACCACGGAAGGTGCCGAGCGCTTGGCCGGGCCGTGGGTGACGGCCTCGATATTATTACCCTCGGGGTCGAGGACGAAGGCGGCATAATAGCCCGGATGATAGTCGCGCGGGCCCGGCGCGCCATGGTCGCGCCCGCCATTGGCAAGCGCCGCCTCGTAGAAGCGCTCGACGGTCTCGCGGTCCGCCGCCTGGAAGGCGAGGTGGGCGCGCCCGGTTTTCGGCTCGCCGGGCGAGACGAACAGCTCGTCGGCGTAGAAATAGTCCTCGCCCTCGACCACGGGCACGCCGATCACCGCCAGCACCGCCTTGTAGAAGCGGCGGCAACCCTCATAGTCGGCGACCACCAGCGAGACATGGTCGATGAGCCGCCCGCGATGCCACTGGTTCAGCTCGACCATGTTCCGGCTCCTCGAAATCGACGGGGACGATGGGCGTTTCCCGCTCCCCGACGGGGAGAGGGGAGGGTGAGGGGGCGTTGCGCTCCGGCCTTGAAGCCTCTGCACCCCTCACTCGACACGTTGCGCTGGCCACTTCTCCGTCGAAGCCGGATGTTTCCGGCTTCGACCCTGTCGGATCCGAACCCGGCTACAGCTGGGTTCGGGAGAAGGAAGCACCCGCTCAGCTGGCCTCGGCCAGCAGCGACAGCTGGCGCGACGGCACTTCGCCGGTGCGGTCGGTCAGCGGGGTGGGGTATTCGCCGGTGAAGCAGTGGTCGGTGAACTGCGGCGTCACCGGGTCGCGGCCCTCATAGCCCATGGCGCGGTACACGCCGTCGATGGACAAGAAGGACAGGCTGTCGGCACCGATATAGCGGCGCATGCCCTCGACGTCGTGGGTGGCGGCGAGCAGCTTGTCGCGGTCCGGCGTGTCGATGCCGTAGAAGTCGGGATGGGTTATCGGCGGCGAGGAGATGCGGAAATGCACCTCGCGCGCCCCGGCCTCGCGCATCATGCGCACGATTTTGACCGACGTCGTCCCCCGCACGAGGCTGTCATCGAGCAGCACGATGCTCTTGCCCTCGACCACCGAGCGGTTGGCCGAGTGCTTCATGCGCACGCCCTGGTCGCGCACCGATTGGGTCGGCTGGATGAAGGTGCGCCCGACATAATGGTTGCGGATGATGCCGAGCTCATAGGGGATGCCGGCGGCCTGCGCGTAACCGATGGCGGCGGGCACGCCGGAATCCGGCACCGGCACCACGACTTCCGCATTGGCCGGCGACTCCAGCGCCAGCTGCAGGCCGAGCTGCTTGCGCACCTGGTAGACGCTACGGCCGCCAACGAACGAATCCGGTCGGGCGAAATAGATGTACTCGAAGATGTCCGGGCGCGGCGCCACTGCCGGGAAGGGGCGCAGCGTCTCAACCTTGTCGGAGGAGAACACGATTACCTCGCCGGGCTCGACGTCCCGCACGAAACGCGCACCGATTATGTCGAGAGCGCAGGTCTCGGAGGTGAGGATCGGGTGGCCGTCGAGCTCGCCGAGCACCAGCGGGCGGATGCCGAGTGGGTCGCGCGCGCCGACCAGCTTCTTGTTGGTGAGGCCGACAAAGGCGTAGGCGCCCTCGATCAGCTTCAGCGCGTCGATGAAGCGCTCGGTGAAGCGCGGGCGCTTGGAGCGGGCGACGAGGTGCAGCATCACCTCGGTGTCGGAGGTGGACTGGCAGATGGCGCCGTCGCGGATGATCTGCCGGCGCAGCGTCAGGCCGTTGGTGAGGTTGCCATTATGGGCGATGGCGAAGCCGCCGCCGTCGAGCTCGGCGAACAGCGGCTGCACGTTGCGCAGGATGGTCTCGCCGGTGGTGGAATAGCGGACATGGCCAACCGCGATGTGGCCCGGCAGGCGCTTGATCGCCTCGCCGTCGGAGAAGGCGTCGCCGACCAGGCCGAGCCGGCGTTCCGAATGGAAGCGCTGGCCGTCGAAGGTGACGATGCCGGCGGCTTCCTGCCCGCGATGCTGCAAAGCGTGCAGGCCGAGCGCGGTGATGGCGGCGGCGTCGGGGTGGCCGAACACGCCGAACACGCCGCATTCCTCGCGCAGCGTGTCGCCATAGGGATCGAAAGTGTCGGTTCCCGGCGCGCGCTTGTCCGCGAGGTCGATGGCCGAATTCTCAAGGGTCCTATGGGTCATGTGACCTTGCTCCGCTTCACGCAGTCCCGGCTGCGCACGCATCCGCGTGGTGTGTTCCGAAGCACTTTTTGTTGAACGGGAACGGGTTCCCGCTCGCCAAAACGCTCCGGCGTCTTGATCCGAACGCCACAGCGCCGGAAACGATCCCGTTCCGGCGCTGCGTACGAATTCACTGTGCCGGAGGAGCGGCCGGTCCCGGTGCCACGGGCTCCGGGGGAGGTTCGGTCGGTTCGGCGTCCTTCGGGCTGCGAATGTCGCGTATCAGCTTCTCGGGATCTTCCGGCAACACGGAAATGAGCCAGTCGCCCGCACTTTGCAAGACCACCCGCGAATGCGCATTGCGAATCCAGTCCGGCTGCCCCTGCTCGTTCTGGACCAGCCAGTTGAAGAACAGGAAGGCGACCACCATTATAAGGAATCCCCGTGCGAGACCGAACAGGAAACCCAGCGTGCGGTCGAGCGCGCCGATGCGGCTGTCGAGGATCGCATCCGAGATGCGCACGGTGATGATCGAGACGATCAGCAGCGTCACCAGGAACAGGCCGCCCACCGTCGCCGCCATGGCGAAGGTGTCGTTGCTTATGTACTGCTTGGCGTGGGGCAGCAGGTGCGGGTAGCCGTACAGCGTCACCACCGCCGCCGCGATCCAGGACGCGATGGCGAAGACCTCGCGCACGAGGCCGCGGACCATGGCCAGCAGGCCGGAGACCACCATCACGGCGATGAGGATGATGTCGAGCAGCGTCAAATCTAGCACACCGTGATCGAAGCGATGGCCCGCAGGCAAAACCGCGGGGGCGAATCTGCAATGTCGGTACCCTGCGCGGGCCGGCGAGGTATAGCGCGAGCCGCCTGCCGCGTCATCCCTGTTGGTGGAAGGACCGACGCGTCGTCCCCGGCCATCGCAGCGGTGCCCCGCCCGCCCCGGTCCGTCCCTTCCACTATTCCGCCTCCATGTCGATCCGCGATCGCCCCGGCCGGAGCGAAATACCGGGCGGGACTGCTTCCAGACATTCAAGGCATCCCGTATCGGCCTGTCCCGCGTCATCCCTTCTTTCTGTGAGGGAGAGAGGGGTGAGAGGGCCATGACGCGGGCTTCACATATTCATCCCGCCGACGCGTCGTGAAGGCGAGGGCTGGTTCTCCGGCATTCGCGCGATTCTGAACCGGCCTCGCGCTCGTCGGGCGGACGGAAGTGCGCGTTCTTTTCCGCACTCGCGCCGACGGGGCGCCCGCATAACGGGTCGGCGAGGCGCGCGCGATTGGGAAGCCGGGTGGACCCTTCGCCCGTCTCCATCGCCATCGCCATTGTCCGGTGCGGATCTCATTGAATGCGGCACCCGGCACAGCCGCGTTCCGGGCGGGAGAGGAGCCGCTCGGCGTGCCCACCGCGCGCCCCTGGGAAGTGGCGCCCCCTCACGCCCCCTCACGCCTCCTCACGCCTCCTCACGCCTCCTCGACGGCCCGCGCGCCACGTCGCGGGCCTCGCGCGGCGATGCCGGCGACGAGGTCGGCGAGCGAGCTGATGACGTCGAGCGGGATCGGCGGCGCGCCACCGTCCCGCTCCTTGCCGCCGCGCTCCTTGCTGCCGCGTTCGCTCGCCTTGGCGTCCGGCACCACGGCGCGGGCGAAGCCGAGCTTGGCGGCTTCCTTCAGCCGCGCCGGGGCGTGCGGCACCGGCCGTGCGGCGCCGGTGAGGCTGATCTCGCCGAAATACACGTTGTCGGCCGGCAGTACCGCGCCCGACAGCGAGGAGACCAGCGCCGCCGCCACGGCGAGGTCGGCAGCCGGTTCGGAGATGCGGAAGCCGCCCGCGACGTTGAGATGCACGTCGTGCCCGCCGAGCTTGATGCCGCAGCGCGCCTCCAGCACCGCCAGCACCATGGAGAGCCGCGAGGGATCCCAGCCGACCACCGCGCGGCGCGGCGTGCCGAGGCTGGTCGGCACCACCAGCGCCTGGATCTCGACCAGCACGGGGCGCGTGCCCTCCATGCCGGCATAAACAGCCGTGCCCGGCGCGCCGCGGTCGCGGTTGGATAGGAACAGCTCGGAGGGGTTCGGCACCTCTTCGAGCCCGAGCCCGGTCATCTCGAACACGCCGATCTCGTCGGTCGGCCCGAAGCGGTTCTTCTGCGCCCGCAATATACGGAACTGGTGCGCGCCGTCGCCCTCGAAGGAGAGCACGGCGTCGACCATGTGCTCGACCACGCGCGGGCCGGCGATCTGCCCGTCCTTGGTGACGTGGCCGACCAGGATCACCGCCGCGCCGGCCTGCTTGGCGTAGCGGATCAGGATCTGCGCCGAGGAGCGCACCTGCGTCACCGTTCCCGGCGCCGATTCGGCGCTGTCGGTCCACATGGTCTGGATCGAATCGATCACCACCAGCACCGGGGTGCGCCCCTGCGACAGGGTGGCGGCGATGTCCTCGACATTGGTTTCCGCCGCCAGTTCCACCGGGGCGTTGGCGAGGCCGAGCCGGTCGGCGCGCAGCCGCACCTGCTCGACCGCCTCCTCGCCGGAGACATAGATGACGCGGTGGCCGGCGCTGGCCAGCGTCGCCGAGACCTGGATCAGCAGCGTCGACTTGCCGATGCCGGGATCGCCGCCGATCAGCAGCACCGAGCCGGGCACGATGCCGCCGCCGGCGACGCGGTCGAATTCGGCGATGCGGGTCTGGGTGCGCGGCGGGCTGTCATTGGTGCCGGCGAGTGACTGAAGTTCGATCAGCCGCCCCTTGCGGCCGGAGCGGTGCGCCGCCGGCAGGGTGACGGCGGCGGGGGATTCCTCGGCGATCGAGTTCCAGGCGCCGCAGGATTCGCATTTGCCCTGCCAGCGGGAGTGAAGAGCGCCGCAGGCCTGGCAGATGAAGGACGGGGATTTCTTGGCCATGGACGGCGGGTACCTGTCGGCGAGGAACGATGTTCCCCTTATGTCTCATCCCTGCCGCCCGGCGCAAGGCGGGCGGTGGTCAGGTCCAGCGCCGGTGGAAGCGCCGTCCCAGCGAGGTCAGCACCTCATAGCCGATGGTTTGCGCGTGCCGGGCGAGGTCGTCGACGCCGATGCCCTCGCCGATCAGCGTCGCGACATCGCCGGGGCGGACGGCATCCGCCGGCAGGTCGGTGATGTCGACCGTCATCAGGTCCATGGAGATGCGCCCGACGAGCGGGCAGCGCCGGCCGGCGATCATCACCTCGGCGCCGACCTGCGTGTCGGAGGCGCCGGCGAGGCGTGGAATGCCGTCGGCATAGCCGGCCGCGAGGATGGCGACACGGGTGGGTCGCCGCGCGGTCTGCGCCGCGCCATAGCCGATGGTCTCGCCCTCATGCACCTCGCGGATCTGCGCGATCCGCAGATCGAGCCGCACCACCGGGCGCAGCGGGGCGCGGTCGCTGCGGAAGCGCCCGCCATAGAGCGCGATGCCGGGCCGGACCATGTCGAAATGCAGCGCCCTGTCGCCCAGCGCGCCCGCCGAATTGGCGAGCGAGGCCCGTACCCCGGGGAACAGCGCCGCGACGGCGCGGAAGTCCTCCAGTTGCCGGGCGGTGAGCGGGTGGTCGGGCTCGTCGGCGCAGGCGAGGTGGCTCATCACCAGCACCAGCGGGAAGCCGAGTTCGTCGCGCCCCTCGGCGAGGCTGATCGCCTCCGCCGGCGAGACGCCGAGCCGGTTCATGCCGGTATCCACATGCAGCGCCGCCGGCAGTGGGCGGGCGACGCGTTGGCAATAGGCCTGCCATTGGACGATTTCGTCCTGACTGCCCAAAACCGGCCGGAGATCGTACTCATCGTACACCTCATCGGTCCCGGCGAAGAGGCCGTTGAGCACGAAGATCTCCGCCTGGGGCAGCAGGTCGCGCAGCCGCCGCGCCTCGACGAGCAGGGCGACGAAAAAGCTGCGGGCGCCGGCGTTCCACAGCGCCGTCGCCGCCGGCTCCAGCCCGGTGCCATAGGCGTCGGCTTTGAGCACAGCGGCGCAGGCGGCGGGAGCCACGCGCGCGGCGATTTCCGCGTAATTGTCTGAAATCGCTTGTAGATCGACGATCAGGCGACCGCCCACCTCGGCATTCGCCCGGAAAAAATCAACCATGGAGCACCTCAGTCATGCGTGGGCAGGTGGTCCTGGCGGGCCAGCGTCGAGAAGCGGGTGAACTGCGCCTCGAACGCCACCTTCACCGTGCCCGTCGGGCCGTGGCGCTGCTTGCCGATGATCACCTCGGCGACGCCCTGGGCCGCCTTCATCTCCTGGTCCCACTTGAACCATTCCTCGGTGCCTTCCTTTGGCTCCTTGCTCTTCAGATAGTATTCTTCACGGAAAACGAACATGACGACGTCGGCGTCCTGCTCGATCGAGCCGGATTCGCGAAGGTCAGAGAGCTGAGGCCGCTTGTCGTCGCGTGATTCAACTTGGCGCGACAACTGGGACAGTGCCATGATCGGTACGCCGAGTTCTTTGGCGAGCGCCTTCAGGCCGGTGGTGATCTCGGTGATTTCCTGCACACGATTCTGCGAGGAGCTCTTGGAGGAGCCGGTGAGCAGCTGGAGATAGTCCACCACCATGAAGTCGAGGCCGCGCTGGCGCTTCAATCGGCGGGCGCGGGCGCGCAATTGCGCGATGGAGATGCCGCCGGTGTCGTCGATATAGAGCGGGATCGTCTGCATCATCTGGGCGCAGCTGGCGAGCTTGTCGAACTCGTGCTCGGAGATGTCGCCGCGGCGGATCTTGTAGGAGGCGATCTCGGCCTGCTCGGCGAGAATACGGGTGGCCAGCTGCTCAGCCGACATTTCCAGCGAGAAGAAGCCAACCACCCCGCCATCCTTCGCGCGGATGGAGCCGTCCGGCAGCGTCTCGGACTGGTAGGCGGCGGCGACGTTGAAGGCGATGTTGGTGGCGAGCGAGGTCTTTCCCATCGCCGGGCGGCCGGCGAGGATGATAAGGTCGGAGGGCTGCAATCCGCCCATCATCTGGTCGAGGTCGTCGAGGCCGGAGGCGGTGCCCGACAGATGCCCGTCGCGCTGGAAGGCGCGGCTCGCCATGTCGACGGCTTCCTTCAGCGCGTCGTTGAAGCGGAGGAAGCCGCCATCGTAGCGCCCGGTTTCGGCCAGCTCGTAGAGGCGCTTCTCCGCCTCCTCGATCTGCTGCTGCGGCGTCGAATCGATTGGCGCTTCAAAGGCTTCGTTCACGACCTCCTCGCCGATGGCGATGAGATCGCGCCGCACGGACAGGTCGTAGATGGTGCGGCCGTAGTCCTCGGCGTTGATGATGGTGGTGGCTTCCGCCGCCAGGCGTGCGAGATATTGCGGCGCCGTGAGGCCGCCAATGTCGAGCTCGGCCGGCAGGAAGGTCTTCAGCGTTATCGGGGTTGCCACCTTGCCGGCGCGAATCAACGCACTGGAGGTCTCGTAGACGGCCGTGTGCACCGGATCGAAAAAATGGCGCGGCTGCAGGAAGTCGGAGACGCGATAGAACGCCTCGTTGTTCACCAGAATGGCGCCGAGCAAGGCCTGCTCCGCCTCGATATTATGAGGAGCCGTACGGTAATGCGGTTCGGACGCGGCGGTGGCGCGCGCGGGGGAATCGAGCATAACGGCTCCGGGTACGGCTGAACGAGCGGGGAAAGGTTAACGCATCCTTAACCCGACATCGCCCTCAAACTGCGTTGGGGGGCATCGGGTACGCCGCTCCTGTGCCTGCCCAGGCGTAAATGCGGGGATAACGGGGACGCGTCGTCCCCGCCTATTCACCCGCCAGCCGCAACCCCGGGCGATTCCTTTTCTCCATCGCCTTCAGTGTCGCCTCGGCCTCGGCGATATAGTTTCGGGTCATCGGCACCACGCCCTCGCGCTTGGCGAGCTGGACCTGGAAGATCATCATTCCCTGATGCCGGAACGCCATTTCCGACGCGGCGAGGTAGAACTCGAACATCCGTACGAAGCGCTCGTCATAGATGCGCTCGACCTCCTCGCGATGAGCGAGGAAGCGCTCGCGCCAGGCCTTCAGCGTCTCCGCATAGTGCAGCCGGAGGATCTCGATGTCGGTGACGAAGAGGCCCGCCCGCTCGATCGCCGGCAACACCTCGGACAAGGCGGGGATGTAGCCGCCGGGGAAGATGTATTTGGCGATCCACGGATTGGTGATGCCGGGCCCTTCCGAGCGGCCGATGGAGTGGATCAGCGCGACGCCGTCATCCTTCAGAAGCTGGGCAATCTTGCTGAAATATTCGTCGTAATGGCCGATGCCGACATGTTCGAACATGCCGACCGACACGATGCGGTCGAAGGGGCCGGGGACATCGCGGTAATCCTGTAGCCGGAATTCGGCGCGGTCGGTGAGATCGCGCTCGTCGGCGCGGCACTGGGCGACGCCGAGCTGTTCCTGCGAAAGGGTGACGCCGGTAACGCGGGCACGGGCATTCTGGGCGAGGTAGAGCCCCATGCCGCCCCAACCGCAACCGATGTCGAGCGTGGCAAGATCTGGCTGGCTGAACAGCAGTTTGGCGGCGATATGGCGCTTCTTGGCGAGCTGGGCGTCGTCAAGCGTCTGATCCGGGCGCTCGAAATAGGCGCAGGAATATTGCCGGTCGGCGTCGAGAAACAGCGAATAGAGCCGGCCGTCGAGATCGTAGTGATGGGCGACGTTCTCCTGGGAGCGTTCGCGGGGATTGAACTGCGCGAGGTGACGGAAAAGAAAGCGAAGCTTCATCAATGCCTTGGCCGGGAGGCTCGGCACCTGGAGGCCGACCTGGGACATCAACAGCGCTAGAAGGTCGGCAATGTCGCCACGTTCGACGACCATCCCGCCTTCCATATAGGCCTCGCCGAATTTGAGCTCCGGATCGAGTGCAACCTGCTTCTGCCAAGCCGGTGAGGTGAAGCGCAGGACGAGCGGTGCCCCACTCCCATCCCCCAAGACAACCTTTTCGCCGGAGGCGAAAGCGATAGTAAGTGAACCACGGCGGACAACGCGCGCTAGCGCGCTCCTGAGCAACCGTTCCATCGGCCGGCTCCACAATACCAGCAGTCCCGCAGCCGAGACTGCTTGCCCATTCACAGGGCATGTCTGCATTTGATGCTTTTCATTGCATCACAACATTGCCACCCTCGCAACACTCCGATTTTCCATTCAGAACGTAAAAAAGCCCGGTCGCGAACGACCGGGCTACGCATTTCGACCGATAACGTAAGGTTACTTACGCGGGGTCAGCTTCAGGCCTGCTCGGCCTCTTCGGCCTCAGCCGATTCGGCGACTTCGACGACTTCGGCGGCTTCCTCGTCCTCATCCTCGTCGTCGCGGACGATCGACAGGTCCTCACCGCGCGACTGGCGGGCAGCCTCGTCGGCGCTGCGGGCGACGTTCGCCTTGACCGTCACTTCGACTTCCGGGTGCAGGGTGACCGGCACGGTGTGGAGGCCGATGGTCTTGATCGGGTGGTTGAGCACGATCTGCGAGCGGGCGACGGTGAAGCCGGCGGCGGTCAGCGCATCGGCGAGATCGCGGCTCGACACCGAACCGTAGAGCTGGCCGGTCTCGCCGGCCTGGCGGACCAGCACCACTTCGGTGCCGCTGAGCTTCTCGCCGACCTTGGCCGCCTCGTTCTTCAGCTCGAGGTTGCGGACTTCGAGCTGCGCCTTCATGCTCTCGAAGCGGGTCTTGTTGTCCTTGGTGGCGCGCAGGGCCTTGCCCTCCGGCAGCAGGAAGTTGCGCGCGAAGCCGTCCTTCACGCGGACCACTTCACCCATCTGGCCGAGCTTGGCCACGCGTTCCAGCAAAATCACTTCCATCTTGGTTCTCCTTCAGTGCAGTCGATTTCGAGGGGTTCACATGTCGTTGGCGGCGGGCGGTCCGCCACGGCCGCCCTTGCGGGGAAACCGGGCGCGCACGCCGAACAGGGTCTCGGCGAGGCCGAGCAGAGCGAGGGCGGCGAACGGCCAGCCGAGCGCGAGGGCGGCGAGCCACACCGTGCCGATGACGAGGCTGCGCCCCGGCGCCCCGCGGGTAACGGCATGCACCACCGCCATGCCGAGCAGGCCGAAGGCCAGCAGCAGCGTCGCGGCGAGCAACTCCACCAGCAGGCCGACAAAGCCGGAGGTGATGGCGGCGCCGAGGAAGGTTCCGACCAGCAGCACGGCGGCGGTGCGCGGCAGCACCATGGCGGAGAGGTCCGGCCAGGGCCGCATCAGCCGACCCGACATCCGGGCGACATGGGCGGCGAGCCAGAGATTGACCAGCTGCGTCGCCATGGTCACCACCGCCGCGGCCGGCGGCATCACGGCGACGAGAAGGTCGGCAAGGCGCTCGGCATCCGGGCCGGCTTCCCCGGCTCGCTCGGTGAGCATGGCCTGGAACAGGCTGCGCAGCGCCGCTTCATAATCGGCGAAATCGCCGGCGATGAGCGGGATCAGCGAGGCAACTGCAAGGGAGCCGAGCACGGCCGCCGCCAGCACCAGCCGGCCGACCGGGAACCACTCCAGCGCCGCGTCGGGCGTCTCCTGCCGCGCCATCAGCGCGAGATAGGCCATGACATAGGCGGGCAGGCCGACGCCGGCGACATAGGCCAGCATCAGTTCAAGCCCGAAGAACACGCCGGCGAGCACGGCCGCGGTGGAGGCGGCGACCAACGCAGCCAGCTGCGACCAGCCGAGGCCGGCGATCAGCACGGGGAGGGGAGCGAGATAGAACAACGGCACGGCCAAGGCGCTGCCGGTCGCGACCGCGGCGACCATCAGGGCGGACGCCGCACCGGCGCCGAACGCTATGAGCCAGATCATCATCATCGACGAGCTGTCCCGCTCCTTGGGGCGGTTAGAAGCGGAGCAAAGGTCCGCCTCAGCTGTGGGCCGGCGGGACAATCCCGGGGGCCGGTCGGAAACATTTCAGGCGAAGGCCCCCGGCATGGCTGCCGGAGGCCGAAAGTCACGCGATCAGCGGATCACGAAGGGCAGCAGGCCGAGGAAACGGGCGCGCTTGATGGCGGCCGCGAGCTCGCGCTGCTTCTTGGCGGACACCGCCGTGATGCGGGACGGAACGATCTTGCCGCGCTCGGAAATGTAGCGCTGCAGCAGACGTACGTCCTTATAGTCGATCTTCGGGGCGTTGGCGCCGGAGAACGGGCAGGTCTTGCGACGACGGAAGAAGGGACGGCGGGCGCCGCCCGCGGCGGAACCGCCAGTGCTACCGAAAGCCATCATTCACTCTCCACATTGGCGTTGGCTTCTTCACGGTCACGGCGCGGGGGACGATCGTCCCGGCCGCCGCCGAAGCCGCGCCCACCGCCGCCGAAGCCGCGGTCGCCACCGAAGCCGCGGTCGCCACGCTCGCCGCGATCGTCACGATCGCGCTTCTGCAGCATGACCGACTGGCCTTCCTCAAGCTCCTCGACCCGGATGGTGAGGAAGCGCAGGACGTCCTCGTCAATGCGCATCTGGCGCTCCATCTCGGCGACGGCCGGAGCCGGGGCGTCGATGTTGAGCAGCGAGAAGTGAGCCTTGCGGTTCTTGCGGACGCGATAGGTGAGCGTCTTCACGCCCCAATATTCAGTCTTGGAGACCGAACCGCCATTCGCCTCGATCACGCCCTTGAAACGGGCGGTCAGTTCCTCGACCTGCTGCGCCGTCACGTCCTGGCGCGCGAGGAACACATGCTCATAAAGAGCCATGTCTCGTGCCTTTCCTTTTGTTTCCGCACTATTGCGGCTATCGTCCCGACGCCGAGCCCTTCGAGCCCAGGAAAGGCTCGAACAATCTCGAAGGCGGGGACACGGGACGCGCGGAAATCCGTAGAATTCCGACATCGCGACGAGCGCGACCGTCCGTTCAGCCCCCGGCCGGGACCGACAGTGCGCGGGCTTATACGCGAAAATGCCGGGAAATCAAGGTTGCCGGCGTCGATGCCGCATACCTATTCCGGGTGCCGACGCGCCCGCGAGCGAGGGCGTGGCTGTGGGCAGACGGCGTCTTCCCGCCGCTTTCGGTTGCTTTCGGCCGTGGCCATGCTTGACAGCGCGGGCGGGTCGGTGTTCCTGCCCGCGCTTCATTCGTTAACCTGCGGACAACATCTGCATGAGCACAGCTTTCGTTTTTCCCGGGCAGGGCAGCCAGGTGGTCGGCATGGGCAAGTCGCTCGCCGACAACTTCGCCGTCGCGCGTGACGTCTTTGCGCAGGTCGACGAGGCGCTCGGCGAAAAGCTGTCCGCGGTGCTGTGGGACGGTCCCATCGAGACGCTGACCCTGACCGCCAACGCCCAGCCGGCACTGATGGCGACCTCGCTCGCGGCGATCCGCGTGCTGGAGGCCGAGGCCGGGCTGGACCTTGCCCGCGATGCCGCCTTCGTGGCCGGCCATTCGCTCGGCGAATATTCGGCGCTCGCCTCCGCCGGCGCGTTCTCCATTGGCGACGCGGCGCGCCTGCTGCGCCTGCGCGGCATCGCGATGCAGGCGGCGACGCCGGTGGGCACCGGCGCCATGGCGGCGATTCTCGGCCTCGACTATGACAAGGTGGTCGCGGTGGCCGGCGAGGCGGCGCAGGGGCAGGTTTGCGACATCGCCAATGACAATGCCCCGGGGCAGGTCGTGGTGTCCGGCGACGTGGCGGCGGTCGAGCGTGCCGTCGAGATCGCCAAGCGCGAGGGGGCGGCCCGCGCGATTCTGCTTTCGGTGTCGGCTCCCTTCCATTGCCGGCTGATCGCCTCCGCTGCCGAGGCGATGCGCGAGGCGCTTGCCGCCGTCGCGGTCGCGGCGCCGAAGGTGCCGGTCGTCGCCAATGTGACCGCCGCGCCGGTAACGGATCCCAATGAAATCCGCGATCTTCTCGTCCGCCAGGTGACCGGCACGGTGCGCTGGCGCGAATCGGTCACCTTCATGGCCGAGCAGGGCGTGACCCGTCTCGTCGAGGTCGGCGCCGGCAAGGTGCTGTCCGGCCTCACCAAGCGCATCGCCCGGCAGGTGGCTTCGGCCAATGTCGGCACTGCCGAAGACGTGGCGGCCTTCACGGCCTCCCCCGCTTCGGCCTGAGCAGCAGGAGTTTTCATGTTCGACCTGACCGGCAAGACCGCCCTCGTCACCGGTGCCACCGGCGGCATCGGCGGCGCCATCGCCAAGGGCCTGCATGCGCGTGGCGCCACCGTTGCCATTTCCGGTACCCGCCGCGAGGCATTGGAGGCGCTTGCTGGCGAGCTCGGCGAGCGCGTCGTGGTGCTGCCGTGCAATCTCGCCTCCACCGAAGAGGTCGAGGCGCTGGTGCCGTCGGCCGAGGAGGCCTTCGGCGGCAATCTCGACATTCTCGTGAACAATGCCGGCATCACCCGCGACGCCCTGTTCGTGCGCATCTCCGACGAGGCATGGGACACGGTGATCGCGGTGAACCTCACCGCCGGGTTCCGCCTGATGCGGGCTGCTGCGCGCAACATGATGCGCCGCCGCACCGGCCGCATCATCGGCATCACTTCCATCGTCGGCGTCACCGGCAATGCTGGCCAGGGCAACTATGCCGCCGCCAAGGCGGGCATGATCGGCATGTCCAAGGCGTTGGCCAAGGAAGTGGCGGCGCGCGGGGTGACGGTGAACTGCATCGCCCCTGGCTTCATCGCCACGCCGATGACCGATGTGCTGAACGACAAGACCAAGGATGCGATTCTCTCCTCGGTGCCGGCCGCGCGCCTCGGCACCCCGGAAGACATCGCCGCCGCCGCCGTCTATCTCGCCTCCGACGAGGCTGGCTATGTCACGGGCCAGACGCTGCACGTGAACGGCGGCATGGCGATGATCTGATCAAAGCCGCTGAATCCGGCCATTCCGGCGCCCTCGGGGGCGCTGGTTTTGCCGGATGAAGTGTGCTAACGACCGCCTCGGCTCACAGGGGGGCGGATGCTGCACGGAGCGTGCGAGTCGTCCGCGACATCCTCTAATCGGGGCAGATAAGCGGGCCGTTCATCCGGAGTTCCGGGCGACGGCCGAGAGTGAAACAACGTAGCAACCTCCTGATACGGACGAGGGTGAACCGATGAGCGATATTGCCGAGCGCGTGAAGAAAATCGTCGCCGAGCACCTGGGCGTGGAGCCCGAGAAGGTGACTGAGAATGCCAGCTTCATCGACGATCTCGGCGCGGACAGCCTCGACACTGTCGAGCTGGTGATGGCCTTCGAAGAGGCCTTCAACTGCGAGATCCCCGACGACGCCGCCGAGACGATCCTGACCGTCGGCGACGCGATCAAGTTCCTTGAAAAGAACGCTGCCTGAGGGTGGTGGAACGCGGCCGCGATGGCCGGTTCTCCCTCGGGGAGAACGCTGTCGCGGCACGCTGTGCTCCTGGTTCCGGAGAGATTGAATGAGGCGTGTCGTCGTTACCGGCCTTGGCATGGTGACGCCGCTTGGTTGCGGCGTCGATACCAGCTGGAAGAACATCCTGGCGGGCAAGAGCGGCGCGCGCGTCATCGACAATTTTCAGGTAGACGATCTGCCCTGTCGGATCGCCTGCCAGGTTCCGCGTGGCGACGGCTCTGCCGGCAGCTTCAATCCGGATGAGTGGATGGAGCCGAAGGAGCAGCGCAAGGTCGACGATTTCATCATCTATGCGATGGCGGCGGCCAAGCAGGCACTCGACGATGCCGACTGGCATCCCTCGACCTATGAGGAGCAGATCGTCTCGGGCGTGCTGATCGGCTCCGGCATCGGCGGCCTGCAGGGCATCGCCGAGACCAGCCTGCTGCTGCAGGAGCGCGGTCCGCGCCGGGTCTCCCCCTTCTTCATTCCCGGCCGCCTGATCAATCTCGCGGGTGGCTATGTCTCGATCGCCCACGGCCTCAAGGGGCCGAATCACGCGGTGGTCACGGCTTGCTCGACCGGCGCCCATGCCATCGGCGATGCGGCGCGACTCGTCGCGCTCGGCGATGCCGACGTGATGGTGGCCGGCGGTACCGAATCGCCGGTCAGCCGCATCGGCCTTGCCGGCTTCGCCGCCTGCCGCGCCTTGTCGACGAGCTATAACGACACGCCGGAAAAGGCCTCGCGCCCCTATGACAAGGATCGCGACGGCTTCGTCATGGGCGAGGGGGCTGGCGTTGTCGTGGTCGAGGCGCTCGAGCACGCGCTGGCGCGCGGCGCCAAGATCTATGGCGAGATCGTCGGCTATGGCATGTCCGGCGACGCCTTCCACATCACCGCTCCCTCGGAGGATGGCGACGGCGCCTATCGCTGCATGGGCGCGGCGCTGAAGCGGGCCGGCATCTCGGCCTCCGAGATCGACTACATCAACGCTCATGGCACCTCGACCATGGCGGACGAGATCGAGCTGGGCGCGGTGCAGCGCCTGGTCGGCAATGCGGCGGCGACCATCTCGATGTCCTCGACCAAGTCGTCGATCGGCCATCTTCTCGGCGCGGCCGGCGCGGTGGAAGCCATCTTCTCGCTGCTCGCCATTCGCGACCAGATCGTGCCGCCGACCATCAACCTCGATAACCCGTCGATGGAGACGGCGATCGATCTCGTTCCGCATACGCCGCGCGAGCGACAGGTGGATTATGCCCTGTCGAATTCCTTCGGTTTCGGCGGGACCAATGCCTCGCTGGTGTTCAAGCGCTACGCGCATTGAACGGACGATACCGATCTGCCTGTGGGGAAGTCGCGAGCCGGCTTCCCGCTTTCGCCATATTTGGAGGTAGTCTGCCTCCTGCGTCGCGCCCAGGCGCGGACGCTGCGGTCCGGTCTTCCGGGCGGGACCGCGAATTCGGCATAGGCGGCATGGTCCGCCCGGCGGGTTGGATCGATCCGCCCGGAACAGGCTTTCTGCGAGGCTCCCGATGACTGACGAGAATTCGCCGGCACCCGGATCCAACCCCGCCGGAGAGCCATCGGCTCCGCCCCCGGCCTTCGAGCCCGCCACCGCTGCTCCGCCTCCGCCTCCGCGCCCCGCGAAGAAGGTCAAGCCGGGTCGCAAGGCGTCGGACCGCGCGAATCACCCGCTGGTGGTGGCCGGCAGCGCGGTGTTCACCCTGTTGCTGGTCGCCATCCTGCTCGGAGGCGGCGCGTTCTGGATCGGCAAGTCGCGCTATGTCGCACCGGGCCCGCTGACTGCCGACACCACGCTGATCATTCCCGGCGACTACGGGCTGATGGACATCGCCGACCTGCTCGCCACCAAGGGCATCATCAACGACAAATGGGTCTTCGTCGCCGCCGCGGTCGGCACGCGCTCGTCAGGCAAGCTGAAGGCCGGCGAATATGCCTTCGACGCTAGCGCCTCCTCGCGCGACGTGCTCGATACGCTCGTCTCCGGCAAGGTCATCGAATACAACCTGACCATTCCCGAGGGGCTTACCAGCGACCAGATCGTCCAACGGCTGGCGGAATTCGAGGTGCTGTCGGGCGCGGTGCGCCAGACGCCGCGCGAAGGCAGCCTGCTGCCCGAGACCTACAAGGTCACTCGCGGCACCTCGCGCGAGGATATCCTGCGGCGCATGGCGCGTTCTCAGCAGGCGGTGCTGCAGGAGATCTGGCAGAAACGCGATCCTGCCGTCCCGCTGAAGAGCCCCGAGGAGCTGGTGATCCTCGCCTCCATCGTCGAAAAGGAGACGGGCGAGCCGGACGAGCGCTCCCGGGTGGCGGCGGTGTTCATCAACCGGCTCGACAAGAAGATGCGGCTCCAGTCCGATCCGACGATCATCTATGGGCTGGTGCGCGGCAAGGGGCGGTTGGAGCGACCGATCACCCGAGCGGATATCGCGACCCCGACGCCGTTCAACACCTATGCGATTCCCGGCTTGCCGCCGGGCCCGATCGGCAATCCCGGCCGGGCTTCGCTGGCGGCTACCGCCAATCCGGCCAAGACCAAGGACCTGTACTTCGTCGCCGATGGCACGGGCGGGCATGTCTTCGCGGAGACGCTTGACCAACACAACCGGAACGTCGCGAAATGGCGCCAGATCGAGCGCCAGCAGCCGGCCTCCGCCGGCGTTTCCGGCAATACTGGCGCACCGCCGGCGGATTGAACGCGGCAATGGCTTGAGGGCCGAGGCATCGCTGGCTATGGTCCCGCCCTCCCGAAGGGTTCGGGTGGGGAGTGGTGTCCATGGCGTTGGCCAGCATGACGGGGTTTTCGCGCACGCAGGGGCTCTCGGGCGCCTGGAATTGGGCGTGGGAGCTCAAATCGGTCAATGGCAAGGGTCTAGACCTTCGGCTTCGTCTTCCGACCGGCTGGGACGTCCTCGAGGCGCCGCTGAAGGCCATCGCCGCCAAGCAGCTGTCGCGCGGCAACATCAACGCCAATCTGGCCATGACGCGCGGCGATTCGGCCGTCAGCGTGCGGGTCAATGAGGATGTGCTGCGCGCGGTGGCCGCAACGGTTTCGCGGATCGCCCGCGAGATGGACGCGCCGCCGGTGCAGTTGGAGAGCCTGCTCGGCCTCAAGGGCGTGATGGAGATCGCCGAGGCCGAGGACACGCCGGAAGAGCGCAAGGCGACCGAGGCGGCGGTGGTCGCCGGTTTCGAGGCGGCGCTCGATGCGCTGATCGCCATGCGCGCCAGCGAGGGCGCGGCGCTCGGCATCGTTCTCAACGAGCGACTCGATGGCATCGAGCGGCTGACGGCGGCGGCCGAGGCCAATCCCGCTCGCCAGCCCGAGGCGATCCGCGCCAAGCTCGCCGAGCAGATCGCGACGCTGATGGCCGGCAATGGCAAGACGTTCGATCCCGACCGGCTGCATCAGGAAGCGCTGATGCTTGCCAGCAAGGTCGATGTGCGTGAGGAACTCGACCGGCTGGTGGCCCATGTGGCGGCCGCCCGCGCCACGCTGGCGGAGGGCGGTCCGGTGGGCCGGCGGCTCGACTTCCTTGCCCAGGAATTCAACCGCGAGACCAATACCCTGTGCTCCAAGGCCAATGACGTCTCACTGACGGCGATCGGCCTGGAATTGAAGGGCATCGTCGAGCAGTTTCGCGAACAGGTTCAGAATATCGAGTGAGGCGCATGATCCCGGCCCGAACCGAAATCTCCATCGCCCGGCGTGGGCTGATGCTGGTGCTGTCCTCGCCCTCCGGCGCCGGCAAATCGACGCTGGCGCGGCTGCTGTTGGAGAAGCACCCCGAGATCCACCTCTCGGTGTCGGTGACGACGCGCGAGCGCCGGCCGAGCGAGGTGGAGGGCGTCCACTATCATTTCGTGAGCCGGGAGCGCTTCGAGCGGCTGCGCGACACCAACGATTTGCTGGAATCGGCCGAAGTGCACGGCAATTTCTACGGCACGCCGCGCGAGCCGGTGGAGGCGGCGCTGGCCGCCGGACGCGATGTGCTGTTCGACATCGACTATCAGGGCACGCTTCAGCTCTACGAGAAGATGCGTGCCGATATCGTCGGCGTGTTCATCCTGCCGCCCTCGGCAACCGAGCTGAAGCAGCGGCTGGAGCGCCGCGCCGAGGACGCGTCCGGCGTGATCGAGAAGCGGCTGCGCAACGCCCGCACCGAGATTGCCCACTGGACCGAGTATGACTACGTGCTGGTGAACCAGGATCTCGACAAGACCTTCACCGCCCTGCGCAACATCCTCGCCGCCGAGCGCCTGCGCCGTGAGCGCCAGCTCGGATTGCCGCCGGTGATCGAACGGCTGGATCAGGAACTCGCCGGGCTCACCGACTGACGGGGAGCCTGTCCGGCCCGCAACGCGACGAGCGCGTTGGCGAGCGCGACGAAGCCCTCGACCGGCACCTGTTCGGCGCGTTCGGTCGGCTCGATGCCCGCGGCTTCCAGCAGAGCGAGCGGATCGACGCCGAGGCTCTTCAGGCTCTGGCGCAGCATCTTGCGCCGCTGGCCGAAGGCGGCTTCCGTCACCCGCTCCAGCGTCCGCCGGTCGCAGGCGAGAGGGGCCGGACGCGGGACGATGTGGACGACCGAGGACGTCACCTTGGGCGGCGGCACGAAGGCGGACGGCGCGACGTCGAAGGCAATGCGCGCCACGGCCCGCCAGCCGGTCAGCACCGCCAGCCGGCCATAGTGATCGGTGCCCGGGGTGGCGACGATGCGCTCGGCGACCTCCCGCTGGAACATCAGCGTCAGGCTCTCGTAGAAGGGAGGCCACGGCTCGGCCGACAGCCAGCCGATGAGCAGCGGCGTGCCGATATTGTAGGGCAGGTTGGCGACGATGCAGGCGCGTCCGCCGGCAGCGAGCGGCGCGAAGTCGGTGGCGAGCGCGTCGCCCTCGATGATCTCCAACCGGCCCGGATAATGCGCGGCGACCTCATTCAGGGCCGCGATGCAGCGGCTGTCCCGTTCCACCGCCACCACGCGCTTCGCCCCCAGCGCCAGCAGCGCGCGGGTGAGGCCACCGGGACCCGGACCCACCTCGAATACCGTCATCTCTTCCAGCTTGCCGGCGGTGCGGGCGACGCGGGAGGTGAGGTTGAGGTCGAGCAGGAAATTCTGGCCGAGCGACTTTAGCGCAGACAAGCCATGAGTGCGGATGACGTCGCGGAGCGGCGGCAGTTCGTCGATGCCACTCATGCCGCGGCTCCCATCGCTTCGTCGGCGCTGGCGAGCCGCGCCGCGAGGCGTAGTGCCTCGACCAGGCTGGACGGATTGGCGCGGCCGGTGCCGGCGATATCGAAGGCGGTGCCATGGTCGGGCGAGGTGCGCACGAAGGGCAGGCCGAGCGTGACGTTGACGCCGGTATCGAAGGCCAGCGTCTTCACTGGCGCCAGCACCTGGTCGTGATAGGCGCCGATGACGACGTCATAGGTCCGGCGCGCGGCGGCGTGGAACAGCGTGTCGGCTGGCAGCGGGCCGCGTGCGTCGATGCCCAGCGCCCGCAGAGCCTCGACCGCCGGGCGCGTGATTTCCTCGTCCTCGCGCCCGATGGTTCCCTCTTCGCCGGCATGCGGATTGAGTCCGCAGACGGCGAGGCGCGGCGCCGGGATGCCGAACCGCCGGATCAGGTCGGCGGCGGCGATACGGCCGGTCTCGACCAGCAACTCAACGGTGAGGAGGCGCGGAACCTCGGCGATGGGCACGTGGATGGTGGCGGGAATCACCGCCAGCTCGGGCGACCAGATCATCATCACCGGTCGGGGGGCCGGCTCGCCGCACAGATGGGCGAGATATTCGGTATGGCCGGGGAAGGGAAAGCCATTGGCATAGAGTACCGACTTGGCGATCGGATTGGTGACGATGGCGCGCGCCCGGCCTTGGCGGACGAAGGCCACGGCGGCGTCGATAGCAGCCTTCGCCGCCGGTCCGCTGGAGGCGTCCGGGCGGCCGGGACGCGCGGTGACGGCCGGGCCGGTCGCGACCACAGGCAGGGCAGTGGCGAAGGCCGCTGCCGCTTCTTCCGGCGTCACCTCGGCGATGTCGAGGCTCAGGCCGAGATACGCGGCGCGGGCGGCGAGACAGGCGGGGTCACCGGTGACGAAGAAGGGCGGCAGGCGCAATTCCTCGCGCCGCAGCCAGGCTGCCAGAACGATGTCTGGTCCAACGCTCGCCGGTTCGCCGAGCGACAGCGCAAGCGGGGAGAGGAGGGCGCCCATGGATGTAGGTGTCAGCGGTACTGGATCATGGCGCCCTTGCGGGCTTCAGCCAGCAGCCGGGCCGACTGCGAGTCGAACTGCTTGTTTTGCAGTTCGTTACGCACCTCGCGCTTCTGCGCGCTCTCGCCGACCACTTCGCGGCGGTTGCAAACGGCGACCATCTCGATGCCCGCCTGCGTCACTTCCGGCTGGGTGGTCTGGCCGATAGGGGTGTCGTCCATGATCTTGCGCAGCGCCGGCGCCATGTCGGCGGAGGTGCGGATCACCGGCTCGCGCACGACGGTCTCGCGCAACTGGCGGGCGGCGGCGACGCCGGCATCGCAATCGGCGAAGGAGCGGCGCAGCGCGTTCGCCTCGGCCATGCGCTGCGAGCGCAGCGCCGGCGGTGCGGTGCGCGACACGACAAGAACGATCTGGCGCACGGTGTATTCGGTGGTGCGCTGGGCCTGGGCGACGTCGGCGCCCTTGGCGCCCAGCGCGGCGAAGATGTCGGAATCGCGCACCGTGGTCGCGGACGAGAAGCGACCGCGGACATAGTTGTTCCACACATAGTCCGCGCGCATCTTCTGCTTGAGGATGCGGGCATCGATGCCCGATCCGGAGAGCGCCTGGGTGAGCTGGTCGGAGGTGCGGCCGGAACGGCTCGCCATGTTGGCGAACATCTTGTTCACTTCCGCGTCATCGATGGTGATGCCGTAGCGATTGGCAGTGAAGATCTTCAACCGCTCATCGATCAGCTCTTCCAGCGCCTGCTTGTTGTTCAGCGACCGTCGCTCGGTGAGTTGGGCGAGCTTGATGCGCTGGCTGACGTCGAAGCTGGTGATCGGGTCGCCCTGCACCATGACGAGGATCTGCTGCGCCTGGGCAGGGGCAGGGGCCAGAAGCGCCGGCAGGGCAAGGCCGGCGCACAGCAGGGCGGCGCGGCAGAGGCTCTTCAGCGAGAAGGACGCCGGGTTCGGATGGACGCGCACCATCCCCTTGCGATGACCCGTCGTAAGCATGCCGCTTTCCTTCTCCCTCTTGCCGGCGGACGTCGCCGCGATCCTGGCTGTTCTGGCCGCCGGTTGTGGCGTCAATGCGACGTGGGTGCCGTCACTCGGACGAGGAACTGCCGAGGCCGGTGGAGACGCCGACCGTTCCGAGCGTGCGCAGGGTGAGAGTCAGCAGCACGGTATCCACCCGCTCGCGATTGCCGCTTTCGGTATAGTCGGACTTGTAGCTCAGCGTGATGCCGAAGCACTCGTCCATGTAGCTCACGCCGAACAGCGTGTAGTCGATCTCGTCGACCTGGAAGTTGTAGCGGGCGGCTGCCTGCAGGCTCCAGTTCTGGTTGATCTTGTAGCTACCGGTGCCCAGCACGCCCTCGCGCTGCTCGTAATAGCCGAGCAGCGGCTGGGGAGCGTAGAGGCCGTAGATGGCGCCGAGCGTCAGCTTGTTGATGGTGGCGCGGCCTTCGACCTCGTAGCGTTCCACGGACCAGTCGTCTTCGTCGAAACGGAAGCGGTTGATCAGCGCGAAGTTCTGCATCGGCGCGTAGTAGAGGCGCGCGACATAGTCGGACAGGTCTTCGTCCAGGCCGGATTCGAGGCCGGTATTGGCCATGTCCCCGATGGCGTAGGAGTTCTGGCCCGCGAACTGGTAGGACTGGCCGATCAATGCGTTGATCTGCCCGCCATTGTTGAGGAAGGCGTTGTACTGCAGGCCGTAATTGACGCGCGAGCCACCCTCGACCCGGTCATAGCCGGAAAACTTGTTGATCTCGAACAGGTTGGTGTCGTCGAAGATCATGCTCTGCGCATCTTCATTCGGGAACTGGCCGATATCGGTCTCGTTCGGCCGGATGATGACCTGCGCGATTGGCTCGAGGGTCTGCGTGCCCCACTTCTCGGTGGACATGAGGGGATAGCGGTATTCGAGGCCGACGGCGGGCATGGCGCGGGCAAGCGACTGGTCGCTGCTCGACAGCCAGGGATAGTCCTGTTCCTCGGCCTGCACGGAGGCGACATCCACCTGCGCGTTGAGGAACGGCGTCCACATCTGGCCGGCGTCGTCGATGATGGTACGGCGCCAGTTGGCGACGCCGGACAGGCGCGTATAGGTGCCCGCCATGCCGCGCATCAGGCAATCCTGGCGCTGCTGCGCCGGATCGGCGCCAACCGCGGTCAGGTCGCACGCATTGGCCGCGCCCTCATAGGTGTCGGGCATGGCGAAGGCGGCGGAGGTAGCGCGCAGATCGGCTTGCTGCCGGGTGAGGGTAGTGAAGTTGAAGTCGTAGCTGAACTCGCCGCCGAATACCGACTGGCCGAGCGTCTTGCTGTAGTCTAGCACGCCGACGACCGGCTGCTGATCCTGAATGTCGTATTCCGTCAGGCCCTGGAAATACATGCCACGCAGATCGAAATAGGAGCGGTCGCCCTGACCGACCAAATAGACCTGCGAGGTGACTTCCTTCACGCTGTCCTTGATGAACTTGTAGTCCTCGAGGAACGTCTTGTCCGAGGTCAGCCAGCCATCCCAGCCCCAGTACCAGTTCTGGTTGATGTTGAACCGGCCATGGGTCTCGACGAAGCCGCGATTGTCGCGGTAGCCCGGCGTGTCGAGGAACTCGTCCTTGTCCTGCTGGTTGATCCAGGCGCCGCGCACGCTGTAGCTGCCGGTTTCCAGCCGATGGCGGAACTCGGCGTCCACCACCACGCCCTGCTTGGACACGATGAGCGGCGAGAAGGTGATGTCCATGTTCGGCGCGATGTTCCAGAAATAAGGAACCGTACCGCCGAAGCCGATTTCGGACGTGTTGATGAACTGCGGCATCAGGAAGCCCGACTTGCGTTTGACGGTCGGGTCCGGCGCCTCGAGATAGGGCACCCATGCTATCGGAACGCCAAGGAATTCCAGGCTGGCGTTCTGGAAATAGATGGTCTGCTCCTTCTCCTTGTGAATGATGCGCGCCGCCTTGATCTGCCACAGCGGCGGCTTGGTGGTGTCGGTCTTGCACGGTTCGCAGGGCGTGTAGGCGCCGCTGGTCAGCACCGTGGTGTCGCCGCCCTCGCGGTCAGCCCGGGCAGCAGCGAAATGCAGGTTGTCCGGCGTGTCGATGCGCAGCGAGTTGACGAAGCCGTCGGCGAAGTTTTCCGACAGGTTGAGGCTCTCGGCGGCGATGACCTTGCCGTCCTTGTCCTTCAGCCGAACGCCGCCATCCGCTTTCAGGCGGTTGTTGGCGCGATCATAGACGACGCGCTTCGCCTCGAGGACGGCGCCGTCGTAATAGATCTGCACGTTGCCGTCGGCGATGACTTCGTTGCGGTTGTAGTCGTAGACCAGCTCATCCGCCGTCACGAGCATCTTGGCATTGGGATCGGTCTTGCGCTGGGTCAGCAGTTCGCCCGCCGCCGCCGAGCTGGGCGTGGCCGCGTCCTGGGCCATAGCTCCGCTCACCGGAGCGAGAACGCCCAGCGCACTGCACAAAAACGTCGAGAACAGCCAACCGGCGAAGCGCCTGCGATGTCCGCTGGACACCGGGGCGACCTTGCCAATGTAGCCGGCTGGTACGCGGCCGACCTTCATCCGTCCTCCCGGTGAAGCAGGATGAGAACCCCCACCAATGCCCCAACGACTGCTGGAAACCACGCTGCGATAATGGGATGCACGACCCCAACCTCTCCGAGATCCTCGGCGAGCTTGGTCGCTACATAAAGCAGAAACCCCGCGGCCACGCCACCGAGAATCGTCTGCCCGATGCCACCGAAGCGGAACACCCGCAGGCTGACCGAGGCGGCGATGAGAACCATCGCCAGCAGCAGAACCGGCCGCGCCAAGAGGCTCTGATATTGCAATCTATAGCGTTCGGCCCCGAAGCCGACGCGGGTCGCCGCCTCGATGGCCGCCGGCAGGTCCCAGAACGAGACGGTCTCGCTCTGCAGGGTTTCCTGAACCTGATCGGGGGTGAGATTGGTTGCGACCATGTAGGTGTCGTAGTTCTGAATGCCTATCGTGGGGGTGAGAACCCGCACTTGGTTGAGTCGCCACGCTCCTGCTTCGAGGGTGGCGTTGCGGGCCTCGATCCGTTCCACCAGCTTTCCATCGGAACCAAACAAGAAGACGTTAACGCCGGACAATTGGCGTCCGCCGCCGGTCTGGGCCGCCGCTTCGATGATGGCCTGCCCGTCGACGCTCTGCTGGCGAATCCAGAAGCCGCTGTTGGTCGAGGAGAACAGGCCGGTCTGGCGATTGAAGATCTCCGCCTCGATGCGATTCGCGCGTTCCTTGAAGTCGGCCGAGATCGGATTGTAGAGCGTGGTCGAGAGGATCCCCAGAATCAGCGCGCAGATCGCCGCCGGCGCGATGAACTGCCAGGCCGAGATGCCGGCGGCTCGGGCCACCACCAGCTCGAGCCGGCGCGACAGGGTGAGAAAGGTGCCGATGGCGCCGAACAGCACCGCGAAGGGCAGCAACTGCTCGGTGAAGAACGGTGCCCGGTAGACGGTCAGCAGGAACATCGTCAGCGTGTCGATGTCCCTCTCGCCCACGCGCCTCGACATCTCGAGGAAGTCGATGAGCATGATGAGGAACACGCAGCCGAAAAAGATGCCGAGCACCGAGCTCAGGAAGCGGCGAGCGAAATAAAATCCGAGCGTGCGTCCGATCACCGCCGCGCTCCCATCGTCCGAATCGTACACATGCGGTTCAGTTCACCGTCTCGCGCACGACGCGCTGGGCGAGGGCATCGAGCCGGCGCCGAATCGCCTCCGGCATGCGCGGCTTGAACCGGCCGCTGAGCAGCAGGGCCGAACCGGCGATGACGATGAGCGGCACCAGATAGACGAACGGCACCAACGCCGGATTGTTGCGTACCTGCTGGATGAGGCCGAAGCTGATCACCTGCAGCGCGATGACGAAGGGGGCGGTGGCGGCCAAAGCGAGCCCACGCCCTTCGCGGGTGGTGCGCGGTTCGGCGAGCGCGGCGACTGCGATACCGAAGAAGGCCAGGACATAGAGCGGCAGCGACAGCCGGCGGTGGATCTCTTCGGTGAACCGGCCGGGATCGCTCTTATAAGCAGGATCGTCGGCGGGCGGGTTCAGCAATTCGCGGAAGCTGCGCTCCGGCGCGCGGTAGACCGGGCTGTCGCTGCCGGCGGTGAACGGCGACAGGTCGAAGGCATAGCGCTGGAATTCGACGACGTTGCTGTCCGGCTTGCCGGGGGTGCGGCGGTGGATCGCGCCCTCCTCGAGGATGAGGAAGGTGCCCTTCTCGGTATCCACGATCTGTCCGCGGTCGGCGAGATAGGTGCTGATCTCCTCTGGATTGCGCGCGTCGTTGATGAAGATGCCGCCCAGCACGCCGGTCGCGTTGCGCTCGCGCACGTTGAACACCATGCCTGGCGCCAGGGTGGTGAAGCGGCCGGGCTGCGCGATGAAGGCGACCACGTCCGCGCGCACGCGCGTGATCTCATAACGAAACTGCCGCAGCGCCGCCGGCACCAGCTCCATGGAAAGGGCGGTGCACAGCGCGGCGACGAGGACGGCGAGGATGATCAGCGGCCGGAGGAAGCGGATGGTCGAGATGCCGGCCGCGCTGGAGACGACGATCTCCGAATCGCTGTTCATGCGGAACAGGGTGTGGGCGACCGCGAGGAACAGCGCGGCGGGCGCCAGCGCCAGCACCAGTGCCGGCAAAGCGAGGCTGGTGATGAAGACGAAGGCCAGGATGGTCTGGCCCTGCGTGGTCATGATGTCGAGCTGGCGCAGCGCCTGGGTCACCCAGATCATGCCGGCCAGCACGGCAAGCGTGCCGGCGAACGCTATGCCCGCCGAGCGGAACACGTAGCGGTCAAGGCGGGTCATCAACGGGCGTTCCTCATCATGCCTTCCGAAACGCCCCCTGCGACCATCGCGCTCCGGGGCGCGACCTCTTTCGCCACGATGAATAAGCGGGCTCGCCGCCCGGTGCAAATGCCGACACGCCGGAGGCTGTTAACTCCGGTTCGACGGCGCCCCTCGTCGTGGCGTCGCGAATGGTCTAAACAGACCCGATGGCTCGAACCTGCCAGTACAAAGGTGCCCGATTATGGCCGACAGCGTGAAGATCAGCTTTGCTCCGTTTCCTGCGACTCTCGAAGGCTTCAGCGTGCTGCTGGCCGCTTCGGGTGCGGCTGGTGGGCGAGCGAGTCTGTCCGCTGCGACCGAGGCGCTGGTCGCTCCGGCTGGCGATCTCGTCGAACGCGCCGGCAGTACGGACCGCTTCGACGGCAAGAGCGGAGCCATCCTCGACCTTCTCGCGCCGGCCGGGCTCGCCGTGCCGCGTCTTCTCGTCGTCGGTGTCGGCAAGGCGCCCGAGCTCCGGCCGCTCGACTGGCTGACGCTGGGCGGCACGATCATGGGCAAGCTGCCGGACACGGCGGGCGAGGTCGGCATTCTCGTCGATCTGCCGGGTGCGGAAGCCGGGGCCCAGGCGGCGGCCGAAGTGGCGCTCGGGCTGAGGCTGCGGGCCTATTCCTTCGATCGCTACAAGACGAAGAAGAAGTCCGAGGATTCGGCGACCAAGCTGCGCGTCACCCTTTATGTAAAGGATGAGGCGGCAGCCAAGCGGGCGTGGCGCAAGCGCGAGGGAATCGGCGAGGGCGTGGTGATCGCCCGTGATCTCGTCAACGAGCCGGCCAACGTTCTCACCCCCAATGAATTCGCCCGCCGCGCCGGGGATCTCGCCAAGGTCGGCGTGGATGTCGAGGTGATGGGGGAGAAGGACCTGAAGAAGCTCGGCATGGGTGCGCTGCTCGGTGTCGGGCAGGGGTCCAGCGAGGAAAGTCAGGTCGTGGTGATGCGCTGGAGCGGCGCCAAGAGCGATTCCGCGCCGGTCGCCTTCATCGGCAAGGGCGTGGTGTTCGACACCGGCGGCATTTCCATCAAGCCGGCGGCCGGCATGGAAGACATGAAGGGCGACATGGCTGGCGCCGCCTGCGTGGTCGGCCTGATGCATGCCCTGGCGCGCCGCAAGGCCAAGGTGAACGCCGTCGGCGTCATCGGGCTCGTCGAGAACATGCCGGACGGCAAGGCGCAGCGGCCGGGCGACATCGTCACCTCCATGTCCGGCCAGACGATCGAGATCATCAACACCGACGCCGAGGGGCGCCTCGTGCTGGGCGACGTGCTTTGGTACACGAAGGAGCGCTTCAAGCCGCGCTTCATGGTGGACCTCGCCACGCTCACCGGCGCCATCATGGTCGCGCTCGGCACCGAGAATGCCGGGCTGTTCTCCAATGACGACGCGCTGGCCGCCAGCCTGCACGAGGCCGGGCTCGATACTGGCGAGAAGGTGTGGCGCATGCCGCTTTCTCCCGAATACGACAAGCTGATCGATTCGAAGTTCGCGGACATGAAGAACACGGGCGGGCGATTCGGCGGCTCGATCACTGCCGCTCAGTTCCTCCAGCGCTTTGTCGGTTCGGTGCCGTGGGCGCATCTCGACATCGCCGGCACCGGCATGTCGTCGCCCGCGAGCGAGATCAACCGCAGCTGGGGCGCGGGTTGGGGCGTGCGGTTGCTCGACCATCTGGTGGCGCGCCAGTACGAGGACTGAGGCGGGGCGCGGTCGTGGCGGAGGTCTTCTTCTATCACCTCAAGGAGCGGCCGCTCGAGGCCGCCCTGCCGCAACTGCTGCTCAAATGCCTGGAGCGAGGCTGGCGCTGCGTGGTGCAGGCCGCCTCGCCCGAGCGGGTCGATGCACTCGACCAGCACCTGTGGACCTATGACGATGCGTCCTTCCTCCCGCACGGCACGGACCGACAGCCGGAACCGCATCGCCAGCCGATTCTGCTGACGGACGGCGAGAGCAATCCGAACGGCGCGCAGGTCCGCTTTCTCGTCGAGGCGGCGGAGCTCGACGACGCTTCTCCCTATCTGCGCGTGATTCACATGTTCGACGACCGCGAGCCCGCCCATATCGAGCGGGCACGGCATAGCTGGAAGGCCGCGCGCGCGGCCGGCCATGAGGTCGCCTACTGGCAGCAGGATGCCCAGGGGCGCTGGACGCGCAAGTAAGGCAGGAATGCTGAGCCGTCCGCGGGCCAATGCGGCGCGGGTTGGACCGCCGCTCCCGGGCGCCTGTGGATGACCTTAGCGGCGCGTTAAGAAACGGTTAAGCTTACCCATTGATTTCAAAAAGCTTTCCGTTCCGGCGTTCCGGGGCGTTTCCTACCCGGCTGCCCTCTCGAAATTGTGTCTAGTGCGCAACACCTGCCCGCGGAATGCCGCGTCCTCGCCCAATTCCGGCACTTTGGCTTTGCGCCCCGAAACCGATTCAAACAATATCCTCAGCGGATGCCGTGCTTCACGTGCGGTGGGTCCTGACAATCGAAAACCCAACATTGTCCAATTTGGGGGAGAATGAAGTGAAGACGGTCATGAAGAATATCCTGCTCGGCTCGGTGGCTGGGCTCGCGATGGTCGGGACTGCTGCGGCGGCCGATCTGCCTGTGAAGGCGAAGGCTGCGGAATATGTGAAGATCTGCTCGACCTACGGCGCGGGCTTCTACTACATTCCGGGCACCGATACCTGCCTGAAGGTCGGCGGCTTCGTGCAGGCCGACTATTACTACCAGGACTACGACTACCTGAACAACGCGGACTTCCAGTCCTCGTACTTCCGCTCGCGCGCTTCGCTCCGTCTGGATGCCCGCACGCAGACCGAGTACGGCACCCTGCGTTCGTTCATCGACCTGCGCGCCACCTACGGCGACGGTCTCGGCAACGTCTACGGCGACGGTGGCGACTCGACCGCTCTGAACCTCGACAAGGGCTACATCCAGTTCGCTGGTTTCACCTTCGGTAAGGTTCAGTCGTTCTTCGACTACTACGCCGACAACAACATCTGGGGCTTCGACTCCCCGGCGATCTCGGCCGACAGCAACGTGACCGCGGCTGCCTACACCGCTGACTTCGGCGGCGGCTTCACGGCCACGATCTCGATCGAAGACGACTCCTCGCGTTCGAACGGCGACAGCCTCGGCGTCACCACTCAGCCCGACATCCCGGCGCTGATCGGTAACATCAACTACGAAGGCGAGTGGGGCGGCTTCCAGGTTGCCGGCGCGATCCGTCAGCTGGACGACTCCTACTATGACCCCTTCGGCATCAGCACCGATGACTCCGTGGGTTGGGCCGTTCTGGCCGGCGTGAAGTTCAACCTGCCGACCCTCGGCGACGGTGACACTCTGTACGTCGAATTCAACTACGGCAGCGGCGCGGTTGGTTACACCGGCATCAACGGTGGTTACTCGACCATCTCTGACCAGCTGGCTCAGGACCTGTACTACAACGCCGCCACCAACACCCTGCAGTCGGGTGATGCCTGGACGGTCGCCGCCGAACTCACCCACTACTTCACGCCCCAGGTCTTCGGCGTGCTGTATGGCAACTACGGCGAGAACAGCGTCCCGTCGGGCGCCGATCCGTTCTTCTCCGACTTCAGCCTGTGGAGCCTCGGCGGCAGCCTGAACTGGGCTCCGGTCAAGAACCTGGTCTTCGTTGCGCAGTACACCTACGCCCAGACCAGCTACGACAACCCGGTGCTGAACCCCTACGGTTCCTACATCGACAGCTCGGACGCCCAGCAGGTCATCCTGTCGGTCCGTCGCTCCTTCTGATCCTTTCGGATCTGAAGTTTTGGAAACCCCGGCCTTGCGCCGGGGTTTCTTTTTTGGCCCATCCATCGACGAGGGCTGATCCAACAGGTCTCATTGGACATTCTCCATCCCCCCGCTGCACGCAATGGGTGGCGGTTGCGCGAAGGAGCTGCCGGTTTCGGCCGGGACCTGCGTCACTCCTGCGGTTCGTCCGGGCGATGGCGTGGCGCCACGCTTGCCTTCCGGCCGCGTTACTGTCCTTCAGGTGCGATCTATTTCGCTAAGCCGCCTTGGGGCGGAACGCTTGCCGTTCGGCATTCGCTCGACCGTAGAGGGCGTGCGTCTATGCCCCGCACGTTTCGAACTGCGAGCCGGCGGATTCAGCGGGAAGGGCGAAGCGGCGAAACCCGTTCGCCGGCGGCGGCGTATCGAAGGATTCAGCTCTCGGCGGCTTCCAGCGCGTCGATTTCCGAAGAGAGCGTGATCCAGCTCTCTTCCTCGAGCCCGAGCTTGCCGCTCTGCTCGCTCCGCTGGCGGGCCAGATCGGCGGCCTTTTGCGGATCCTTGGCATAGAGGGACGCGTCTGCCAGCTGGCCGTCGAGCTCGGCGATCTGCCGCTCCAGCCGTGTCATCCGTGTCTCGACGTCTTTCAGCTTCTTGCGCAAAGGCGCGGCCTCCGCCCGCCGGCGTGCTGCGATCTGCCTGGCGGTGTCGGCTTTGGGGGCGGCGCGGTCGTCCTTGCGGTCTGAGCGACGCAGCACCAGCTTGCGGTATTCGTCGAGATCGCCGTCATAGGGGGCGACGGTGCGGTCGGCGACCAGCCAGAGCTGTTCCGCACAGGCGTCGAGCAGCGAGCGGTCGTGGCTGACCAGAATCACCGCGCCGGGATAGTCGTTGATCGCCTCGACCAGTGCCTGACGCGCGGCGATGTCGAGGTGATTGGTCGGCTCGTCGAGAATCAGCAAATGCGGTCCGTGGAACGCGGCGAGCCCGAGCAGCAGCCGCGCCTTCTCGCCGCCCGACAGTGACGACACCGGCGTGTTGGCGGCGCCGCCGGAGAACCCCAGCTCGGCCGCTCGCGAGCGCACCTTCGCTTCCGGGGCGTCGGGCATCAGCCGGCGGACGTGATGATAAGCGCTTTCATCCGCCACCAACTCGTCGAGCTGATGCTGCGCCAGATAGGCGATGTCGAGGCCGGCCGCCCGGACCATCCGACCGGACAGCGGCTCGAGCCGGCCGGAAATCAGTTTGGCGAAGGTCGACTTGCCGTTGCCGTTCGGACCCAGCAGGGCGATGCGGTCGTCATGGTCGATGCGCAAGGTGAGGTTGCGCAAGATCGGCTTGCCGGGCTCATAGCCGACCGACACACCGTCCAGCGTCAGGATGGGCGGCGAGGGAATGCGCTCGGGGTGACGGATCGCGATCGCCGCCGCGGCCTCGCCGGCCTCCTCGGCTAGCGGCTCCATGCGTGCCAGCGCCTTCAGCCGCGACTGGGCCTGCCGGGCCTTGGTCGCCTTGGCGCGAAAACGCTCGACGAACGCCTCCATGTGCCGGCGCTTGGCTTCCTGCTTGGCGCGCAGCTTCTGGTTCTGCAGCAGCTTCTCGGCGCGCTGGCGCTCAAAGGAATCATAGCCGCCGCGCCAGAGCTGCAGCTTGCCCTGGTCGAGATGCAGGATGAAGGAGACGGATTCGTTCAGCAGTTCGCGGTCGTGGCTGACGATTAGTACGGTGCGCGGATAGTGGGCCAGGTAATCCTGTAGCCAAAGCGTGCCTTCGAGATCGAGATAGTTGGTCGGCTCGTCGAGCAGCAGCAGGTCCGGTTCGGCGAACAGGATCGCGGCAAGGGCGACGCGCATGCGCCAGCCGCCGGAGAACTCCGAACAGGGGCGCTGCTGCGCGGCATCGTCGAAGCCGAGGCCGGCGAGGATGCGGGCGGCGCGGGCCGGCGCCGCATGGGCGTCGATGTCGACCAGACGGGTCTCGATCTCGGCGATCCGGCTCGGATCGGTCGTGGTCGCGCTCTCGGCCATCAGCCGCGCGCGTTCGGTGTCCGCCGCGAGCACCACGTCGATGAGCTTGTCCGGGCCGGCCGGCGCCTCCTGGGCGACCTGACCGATGCGGGCGCCGTTAGGGATGCGGATCTGTCCGCTCTCCAGCGACAGCTCGCCGGTGATGGCGCGGAACAGCGTGGTCTTGCCGGCACCGTTGCGGCCGACAAGCCCCACCCGCGCGCCTTCCGGTATGGCGACGGAGGCGTGGTCGATGAGCAGGCGCCCCGCGAGGCGCAGCGATATGTCGTCGAGGGTGATCACCCGCGCCTTTTGCCTTGCCACGCGAGCCGGGGCAAGAGGCGGCGTCGCACTGGAGGCTGTGTCATTCGGGCGAGGTCAGAGGGGCGTGGCCAGTCCGCTCTCGCGCTGGAAGGCGACGAGATCCAGCGAGGGAGCCCCGACATTGCCGAGGAAGTGGCTCAGCAGCGCATGAGTCTGTCCGCGATGATGGGTCTGGTGATTGAAGAAATGGTCCAGCGCGGTGTCGAGCGGCTGGGTGAAGCTGGCGCCGGAACTGTTGGCGTAGCGGATGTCGGCGGCCAGCGCCGGCTCGTCAAGCGCGGTGGCGAAGGTGATGATGCGGGCGTCTTCATCGAGGCGGGCGCGCTCGAGAGCGTCCAGATCCTCGAACAGGATGGCGTCGAGGTGCGCTGCAATCTCGCCCATGCCGGTAAAGCGCTTCATCCATATGCGGTCCGTGACCAGCAGATGGTTGAGCGTGCCGTGGACGGAGCGAAAGAAGGTGCCGCGATCCTCTCGAAATTGCAGTGGCGATAGCTGTGCGGCCGCCCGATAGATCCGTCGGTTCGCCCAGGCGTTGTAGCGGGATAGGGTGAGGTAGCGTGTTGCTGTCATCGACTTCACCTCTGCACGCAAGACTTGTGACGGCTGGCGGGGGATTATTGGACTTGACGACGAGCGCCACAAGGAATGTGCTTCATATGGGGGCATTGTTGGGAGTCGTGCGGTTTTAAAATACCGTTCGACCTGGGGCACTGACCATGAAAAAGTATCTTGCTGAATTTATCGGCACGGCCGTGCTTGTACTTTTCGGTTGTGGATCTGTCGCGGTCACCGGTTTCGCTGCAATTTCACCTGTGTGGTTCCTTGCGGTGGCTTTGGCGTTCGGCCTGTCGGTGGCGACGATGGCCTATGGCATCGGCCCGATCTCCGGCTGCCACATCAATCCCGCGGTGAGCGTCGGCGTGTGGGCGGCCGGCCGCCTGTCGACCGGCGATCTCGTCGGCTATGTCGTCTCCCAGGTGCTGGGTGGTATCGCCGGTGCCGCACTGCTCTATCTCATCGTGTCCGGCAAGATCGGCGGCTATGATCTCGCGACCTCCGGGCTTGGCCAGAATGGCTGGGGCGAGGGCTATGGCGGCGGCTATGGGACGGGCTCGGCCATCCTTGCCGAACTGATCGGCACCTTCGTCTTCCTTGTGGTGATCCTCGGTTCGACCAGCAAGGGCGGCGTCACGCCGGTGGCCGGCCTCGCCATCGGCCTGACGCTGGTGATGATCCACATCGTGTTCATCCCGGTGACGGGTGTGTCGGTCAATCCGGCGCGCAGCATCGGTCCGGCGCTGTTCGTCGGCGGCAAGGCGATCGAGCAGCTCTGGCTGTTCATCGTGATCCCGCCGATCGGCGCCCTGCTGGCCGGGTTGCTGTTCCGGGCCAAGCTGCTGGAAGACTAATCCGCGACAGCCGGCCTTTGGAAGATGAGATGGGCGGTGGACGCGAGTTCGCCGCCCGTTGCGTTTGCGAGCCTGCCTCGTGGCCCGACGGTATGGAGGTGTCGAGGCTGAGACGTTCTGGGCCGCAAAGATGGAAAGCCCCGGCTCGCCTGGGCGAGCCGGGGCGGATCAGCGCGGATCCGGGGTCGGCGAAACGGATCGCACCGTCGTCAGCCGGCCTTGACCGGCAGGATTCACGCTAGGACCCGGCAGCGGAACAGGGGCTGAACATTCCGTTGGCTGCCATTCATCCCGTGCTGTGTGAGGGAGGCCGGCGAGCCGCGCGAAAAAATGCCCCGGCCTCTTGGGGGAGAAGCCGGGGCGCTATGGGCTCGCGTGGGGCTTGGGGGAGTGGGATGCCGCGAGCCTAACCGTAAATCTCTCAGTAGCAGACGGCTCGCTCGACCTGTCGCATCTGGCCGGCGTCACTGACCCACCGCGTTTGCACCACGCAATCACCCGCGATCGGGTCAAGCGGAAGCTCTACGGTGTTGACGACGGGTGTGGGCCGGAAATAACCGGTGGCAGAGGCTCCACCCACAAAGATGGCGGTGAGCGCCATCAGGGCCGCAATCGATCCAATGACAAAAGCCTTCGTCATGACACACGCCTCCGCCTCCCGGCGGATACAGTGCCGCCGGCATCTAAGTCTTTGAACTGCGACCCAATTTATTCAAATCGACTTCACCGCCGTCTTTCGATGTCAAACGCTACGTAGGGTATCTACCCTGTTGTCAACGTTAACGCCGTCTTAACGTGTGGATGAGTGGGAAAGTTCCAAGGGTCGATCATGAAGTCGTGATCGACCGGATTTTACGGTTCCCTGTGGCTTCGACATCATCTTGTCGCGGCAGCGCACCATCGCTATAAGCCGCAGCGAAATTGCTTCCCCCCTACGTAGGAAAGAACGTCATGGCGCTCGAGCGCACCTTTTCGATCATCAAGCCCGATGCGACCCGCCGCAACCTGACCGGCGCGGTCAACAGCCACATCGAGAAAGCCGGCCTGCGCATCGTCGCGCAGAAGCGCATCCTGCTGACCAAGGCGCAGGCCGAGACGTTCTATGGCGTCCACAAGGAGCGTCCCTTCTTCGGCGAGCTGGTGGAGTTCATGATCTCCGAGCCGATCGTCGTGCAGGTGCTCGAGGGCGAGAACGCCGTCGCCAAGTATCGCGAAGTGATGGGCGCCACCAATCCCGCCAATGCGGCGGAAGGCACCATCCGCAAGGATTTCGCCCTGTCCGTCGGCGAGAACTCCGCTCACGGTTCCGACAGCCTGGAGAACGCGGCGATCGAGATCGCGCAGTTCTTCTCCGGCAACGAGATCGTCGGCTGAGCGTCGCGATCCTTCGCTACGCCGTCCTTTAATACCGCACCCCGTTCGGCTTGCCGGGCGGGGTGTTGTTTTTTGTGCGGCGGCGAAGACTTGTTGCACGCGCAACAGCATTTACGGCAGGAAATTTCCCGTCCTGGGGTTGGCCACCTCGTCGATTATTATGTATGTTGCTTACATGGGCGCTGCGGGGGTCCGGCCACAGGAGAAGTGGCCCGCAGCGGGGATGCCGATTTGGCGCGCCAAGAGCGCCCGGGAGTGGGCCCGCCGGAGCCACCTCCTCTTGCCTCACCGTAAACCGGCGCGCCAACGCCGAGGGAAAACCATAATCGTGCCTCGTCCGCGGGCGGACGGGCGGTGAGGGAAATCATATGAGCTATCTTGAGCCTCTATTCTGGCTCGCGTTGGTCAAGATCATCTGGATCAACGTGCTGCTATCGGGCGACAATGCCGTCGTCATCGCCATGGCCTGCCGGTCGCTGCCGGACAATATGCGCCGCTGGGGCATGATCCTCGGCGCCGGCGTGGCGGTCGGCATGCGTATCGTGTTCACCGCGATCATCGCGGTGCTGCTCGGCCTGCCCTGGCTGCGCATCGTCGGGTCGCTGGCGCTGATGTATATCGCGGTCGATCTGGTGGTGCCCGAGGGCGAGGACGGCGAGGGCGGCGTGCAGGCGCATGACAGCCTGTGGCGCGCCGTCGGCACCATCGCGGTGGCCGACCTGGTGATGAGCCTGGACAATGTGGTCGCCATCGCCGCGGTTGCCGACGGCAACTGGGTGCTGATCACCATCGGTCTTGTCATCTCGATCCCGATGATCGTGGCCGGCGCCGCGCTGATCATGTCGCTGCTGTCGCGCTTCCCGGCCCTGGTATGGGCCGGCGCGGCGCTGCTCGGCTGGGTGGCCGGCGAGATGTTCGTGTCGGACATCAAGATCGTCGAATATCTCGGCGAGGCCTTCGTGCACCGCTTCGAATATCCGGCGGCGGCTCTCGGGGCGGCGCTGGTGCTGGCGATTGGCTGGTTCATGGCCCGGCGTATCAGCGCCGGTTCGGCGCGGCACGACGCGACGCACTGACAAGCTTCGCGATCTCGTCGCCTGAGAGGCGCCCGCACCTGAAAAGGTTGCGGGCGCCTTCAGTTGGCAGGGAGCGTTCTGGTACAGATAATTCCGTATGCCAGAATTCCCTGCGCGAAGCGGGATCGTTCCACTCATCGAGACGTTGACGACCTGAGAGGACGCGATGGATTTCACTAGTCCCATATTCTGGGTATCGCTGTTGCAGATCATCTGGATCGATCTGCTGTTGTCCGGCGACAATGCCGTCGTTATCGCGCTGGCGTGCCGTTCGCTGCCCGAGAAGCAGCGGAAATGGGGCATTCTGCTCGGCGCTGCTGCTGCTGTCGGGCTGCGCATCATCTTCGCGCTGGCCGTCTCCTACCTGCTCGGCGTGCCGCTGCTGAAGGTGGTGGGCGCGCTGCTGCTGTTCTGGATCGCCATCAAGCTGGTGCTCGACGAGGGTGGCGAAGGCCACCATGTCGAGAGCGCCGACAGCCTGTGGAAGGCGGTGCGCACCATCGCCATCGCCGACGCGGTGATGAGCCTCGACAATGTGGTGGCGATCGCCGCCGCGGCGCGCGGCCATGCCGAGCTGTTCATCTTCGGCCTGCTGCTCACCATCCCGCTGATCATCTTCGGCTCGCAGCTGATCCTGAAGCTGATCTCGCGCTTCCCGGTGCTGATCTGGTTCGGTGCGGCGCTGCTGGGCTGGATCGCCGGCGAGATGCTGGTCAGCGACAAGATCGTGCTTGAGACGATGCAGACCATGTCGCCGCAAATGGTTGAAACCATTGCCGATCCGGAGGATCCGGTGGGGCTGAAGCCAGCTGCGCTGCCGCATTATCTGGCGGCGGCGATCGGCGCGGCTTTCGTGGTGGCCTTCGGCTGGATCGTGAAGAGCCGGCGTTCCGAGGCGGTGGCTTCCGGCTCGCACTGAGCCCGCCGACGCCGTTCCAATGAGACAGGCGCTCCGCTACGATGGTGGCGGAGCGCTTTTTCATGAATCAGCATACGTCCCCTGCGAAGAACCCGTCCGTGCGTATCGGCCATTCGGCTTGCCCGCATGACTGTCCGTCCACCTGCTCGCTGGAAATCGAGATATCCGGCAATAGGATAGGCCGGGTGCGCGGTTCGCGGGACAACAGTTTCACCGCCGGGGTGATCTGCGCCAAGGTGGCGCGCTATGCCGAGCGGGCGCATCACCCGGACCGGCTGACCCAGCCGCTGCGGCGGACAGGCCCCAAGGGATCGGGCGCCTTCGAGCCGATCTCCTGGGACGAAGCGCTTGATATCGTTGTCGAAAAATTTGTCGCAGCCGAGGCGGCGCACGGGCCGGAGGCGGTGTGGCCCTATTACTATGCCGGCACGATGGGCCTCGTCATGCGCGACGGCATCAACCGGCTGACCCATGCCAAGGGATATTCGCGTTTCTTTTCAAGCATTTGCGTTAATCCGGCCTGGTCCGGCTTCATGGCCGGGGCGGGGAGATTGTCCGGGCCGGACCCGCGCGAGATGGGGCGGGCCGATCTCAACGTCATCTGGGGCACCAATCCGGTCTCGACCCAGATTAATGTGATGACTCATGCGGTTAGGGCACGCAAGGAACGCGGCGCGCCGATCGCGGTGGTGGATGTATACCGCTCGCCAACCATGGAGCAGGCGGATATCCCGCTGCTGATCCGCCCGGGCACCGACGGCGCGCTCGCCTGCGCGATCATGCATGTGCTGTTCGCGGAGGGTTTCGCCGACCGGGCCTATCTCGCCCGCTATGCCCGCGACGCCGAGGGTTTCGAGGCGCATCTCGAAGGCAAAACCCCGGAATGGGCGAGCGCGATCACCGGGCTTCCGGCCTCGGAAATCATTGATTTCGCTCGACTTGTCGGGCGGACGCCGAAGACATTCATCCGTGCCGGCTACGGTTTCACCCGCTCGCGCAACGGCGCGGTGAACATGCATGCCGTCACCTGCATCCCGACCGTTACCGGCGCCTGGCAGCATGAGGGCGGCGGCGCCTTCCACTCCAATTCGGCGATCTTCGGCTGGAACAAGAGCCTGATCGAAGGCACCGACCTGCTGTCCGGTGAGGTGTATGGTCAGACTGATCGGGTGACCGGTGAGGCCAGAGCGACGCGCCAGCTCGATCAGTCGCGCATCGGTGCCATTCTCTGCGGCGAGCAGGAGGCGCTGGCCGGCGGTCCCCCGGTGACCGCCATGCTGATCCAGAACACCAACCCGGTGACCATCGCCCCCGAGCAGGAGAAGGTGCGCGCCGGCTTCGCCCGCGAGGACCTGTTCGTCGTCGTGCACGAGCAGTTCATGACCGAGACGGCGGTCATGGCCGACATCGTGCTGCCGGCCACCATGTTCACCGAGCATGACGACATCTATCAGGGCGGCGGCAACCAGTATGTCACCCTCGGTCCCAAGCTGGTGGACCCGCCGGGCGAGTGTCGCTCCAACCACGAGGTGATCTGCGCGCTGGCCGAGCGGCTTGGGGCGCGGCATCGCGGCTTCGAGATGAGCTCGCGCGAGATCGTCGACTGGACGCTGCAGGCAACCGGGCGCGGCACGGTCGAGGACCTGGAGGCGAAGCACTTCATCGACGTGCAGCCGGATTTCGAGACGGCGCACTTCCTCAAGGGCTTCTCCTGGCCGGACGGCAAGTTCCGGCTGAAGCCGGACTGGGCCAAGGTGCCGTTCAAATCGCCGGGGAAGTTCGGGCCGGTGGCGGACATGCCGGCGTTCCCCGACCATTGGGCGGTGATCGAGGAGGCGACGGAGGAGTACCCGTTCCGGCTGGTGACGGCGCCGGCACGCAGCTTCCTCAACTCCACCTTCACCGAGACCCCCGGCTCGCTGGCCCGCGAGAAGCGGCCGACGCTGATGATCCACCCCGACGATGCCGCCGGGCTCGGGATCGCCGACGAGGACGAGGTGCGGGTGACCAGCGCGCGCGGCACGGTGACCTTGCACGCGGCGATCTTCGACGGGCTGCGGCGCGGCGTGGTGGTGGCGGAATCGATCTGGCCGAACGGCAAGCACGTCGGCGGGCGGGGCATCAACACGCTGACCGGCGCCGACCCGGTGGCGCCGGTGGGCGGCGCGGCGCTGCACGACAACCGGGTGCGCATCGCGCGGGTGGGGTAGGGCTCTCTCGCACGGTTTGCCGGGGCGGGGAGGGCCTGCGTGCTTCGAGGTGCGCTTGTCGTCTGCCCTTGAAGCCCCTTGAAGCCCAAAGTCCCCCTCGTCCTGAGAGCGCCTGATCCGCAATTCCTGACGACCTCTCCCCAATGGGGAGAGAGGGCCCGCAAAGCGGGTCGATGAGGGGGACGACATTGCGGAGCGTTGGAGACCCCTCACCCCACCCCCCGCCGGGAGAGGGGGCTTTGCCGCTCTTGCGGCAATGACGGGTCAGATACTCGGGTGCGAGCCCTCGGGTCTGGCCTCCGGCAAACCCAAGGACAGGCTCCATGAGCCTCGAAGGATGTTCGGTAAAGCGCACCCGGACGCGCATCCCTCAAAGCCCGGCCGATGGTCGGGCGCCTCAGGATGAGGATGCAACTGGTGGAAGTCGCGTTTCGGGTCAGGCCCTCGGCACAGGAGCGACATCGGGAGCCGGCCGTTCGCCGTCATTCCGGCCAAAGTGCAGCTTCGAGCCGGGATCGCTCGCCAATGTCTGCGCGATGCCGGATCGGCCCCGCGGACCGTCCGGGACGACCTCTTCGGGATGATGCCTTCGGGAAAGCGACTTGGTTCGTTCCCGTGGGTGGTCCGGGATGACAGGGGAGGCGCTTTCCAGCGGGGCACGGTGGGAACGTGCAAGACGCCGGCGCCGGCCTCGGCTAATCGGCAGGCTGCGTCGCCGCCATCCGGCGCGCACCCGCACTGATGTGAGCAATGACCGGGCTGCGCCCTTCGCGAATCGTCGATCTCTCGCGAGAAATCGCCGACAATCCGGCCGACCCCGCCTTCATGCGGGTGAAGATCACCCATCGCCCGCATGGTCGCGCGCGTTGGCTGGTGCGTCTCGTCGGCAAGCTGCCGTTCCGGCTGTTTCCCCGCGCTTTCGCCGGCTGGGCGGACGATGTCATCACCCGCCTCGGCGTGCACGCCACCACCCATATCGACGCGCCCTGGCATTACGGCCCGACCGATGCCGAGGGCCGGCGGCTGCCGAGCATCGAAGCGATGCCGCTCGAACTCGGCTTCGGGCCGGGCGTGGTGTTAGACATGACCCACAAAAGCGAGGGCGAGGAGATCACCGTCGCCGATATCGAAGCCAGTCTCGCGGCCAGCGGGGCGAGCGTCGGGCCGGGCACCATCGCGCTGATCCGCACAGGGCGCGACCGCTTCCTCGGCAGGCGGGACTACTGGACGCTGGGCACCGGCATGAGCGCCGCCGCCACCGAATGGCTGATCGACCACGGCGTGAAGGTGATGGGCATCGACCAATGGGGCTGGGACGTGCCGCTGCACCACCAGATCCGCCGCAGCCGAGCGGAGAACGACCGCGAGGTCTTCTGGGCCGCGCATCTGGTGGGAAGGCGCAAGCCCTATTGGCACATGGAGCAACTGGCCGGGCTCGGCCAGCTACCGACACACGGCTTCGACGTCGCGGTGTTCCCGCTGCGCATCAAGGGCGCCTCGGCGGCGCCGGCGCGGGTGGTGGCGCTGCTCTACGACTGAGCCGGGCTCAGCCGACCGCCGCCGGCGGCACCACCAGAGCGTGGGCGTCGAGCTCGAATTCGTCGACGCGCACGACGCTGCCGTCGATGCGGGTGCGACCCTCGCAGACGAGGCGCAGGGCTGCCGGGTAGATGACGTGCTCCTGCCTGAGCACCCGGGCGCCGAGCGCCTCGGGCGTGTCGCCCTCCAGCACCGGGACGGCAGCCTGCATGATGATCGGGCCGACATCCATCTCCGGCGTGACGAAATGCACGGTGCAGCCGTGGATCTTCACGCCCTCGGCCAGCGCCCGCTCATGAGTGTGCAGCCCCTTGAAGCTCGGCAGCAAAGCGGGGTGGATGTTGATCATCCGGCCCTGCCATTTGCGGGTGAAGCCGGGGGTGAGCAGCCGCATGAAGCCGGCGAGGCAGACGAAGTCGATCTCCTCGGCTTCCAGCGCGGCGTCGAGGGCGGCGTCGAAGGCGGCGCGGTCCGGCTTGCCGGCCTCGTCGCGGAACAGCATGTGGTCGATGGCGCGGACCGGGATGTTGCAGGCCTGCGCCCGGTTGAGGCCGTGCGCGTCTGGCCGGTTGGAGATCACGCAGGCGATTTCGCCGGGAAAGCCGGGCACCGCCGCCGCCTCGATCAGCGACATCATGTTGGAGCCACGCCCGGAGATCAGCACGGCAATGCGGGGGGCGCCGGTGCGGGAGCTTGCCACGTCCGGTTCTCCGCTCAGAGCGGGCAGGCGAGGTCGAGCGCGCCGTCATAGACGACATGCGCCGCGCCCTCGCCGGGCTCGATGGCGCCGAGGTGGATCACCTCTTCGCCCTGGTCGGCGAAGGCATCGGCCACCGTCTCGGCATGCTCGCAGGCGCAGACCACCACCATGCCGATGCCGCAGTTGAAGGCGCGCAGCATCTCCTCGGCCGCGACGCCGCCGGTCTGGGCCAGCCAGCGGAACACGGGCGGCACCGGCAGGCCGTCGAGGTCGATGCGGCCGATGGTGCCCTTGGGCAGCACGCGGGGCAGGTTCTCGGTGAGGCCGCCGCCGGTGATGTGGGCGAGCGCCTTCACCTTGCCGGTCTCGCGGATGACCGACAGCGCCGGCTTCACATAGAGCCGCGTCGGGGTGAGCAGCGCCTCGCCGACGGTCTGGCCGGCGTGGAACGGCGCCGGGGCGTCCCAAGACAGGCCGGACAATTCGACGATGCGGCGCACCAGCGAATAGCCGTTGGAATGCACCCCGGAGGAGGCGAGGCCGAGCAGCACGTCGCCCGGCGCGATATCCGCTCGCGGCAGCAGCTCGCCGCGCTCCACCGCGCCGACCGAGAAGCCGGCGAGGTCGTAGTCGCCCTCGGCATACATGCCGGGCATCTCGGCGGTCTCGCCGCCGATCAGCGCGCAGCCGGATTCGGTGCAGCCCTTGGCGATGCCGGTGACGATCTTGGCGCCGACCTCGGGGGCGAGCTTGCCGGTGGCGAAATAGTCGAGGAAGAACAGCGGCTCGGCGCCCTGCACCACGAGGTCGTTGACGCACATGGCGACGAGGTCGATGCCGATGGTGTCGTGGCGGCCGGTCTCGATGGCGATCTTCAGCTTGGTGCCGACGCCGTCGGTGGTGGCGACGATCAAGGGATCCTTGAAGCCGGCGGCCTTGGGATCGAACACGCCGCCGAAGCCGCCGATATCGGCATCGGCGCCGGGCCGGCGGGTGGCCTTCACCAGCGGCTTGATCAGGTCGACGAGCCGGTTGCCGGCATCGATGTCGACGCCCGCGTCGCGATAGCTGAGACCCTGCCCGTTGCCGCTCATGTTGCGCCCCTTCATCGGAAAGCACGCGGATTAGCCGCTTATCGGGCGTGGGGCAAGCCGAGGCGGCCGCGCCGATCCCCGCGCGGGTGCTTGTGTGCGGCCTCAGCGATGGCCGGCGCGGTCGATGCCGAGCGCGGCGAGCCCGGCGGCGAGGCCCCAGAAGGCGGAGCCGATGCCGAGCATCGACACGCCGGAGGCGGTCACCGCCAGCGTCAGCACCGCCGGGAAACGGCGGGGCGCATCCGCCATGGCGGTGCCGAGCGCGTTCACCAGCGGCCCGAGCAAAGCGAGGCCGGCGAAGGCGGCGATGAGGCCGGGCGGCAGCGCGGCGATCAGCGCCACCAGCGAGGCGCCGCCGGCGGCCAGCACCAGATAGGACAAGGCGTAGAACGGGCTCGCCAGCCAGCGCTTGGCCGGATCGGGATGGGTGTCCGGCCCGGTGCAGATCGAGGCGGTGATGGCGGCGAGGTTCGAGGTGAGCGAGCCAAAGAAGGCGGTGACCAGCGAGGACAGGCCGGTGACGGCGAGGATCGGCGGGGTCGGCGGCCGGTAGCCGGCGGCCTGCAGCACCGCGAGGCCGGGCAGGTTCTGCGAGGCCATGGTGACGATGTAGAGCGGCACGCCGACGCCGATCAGCGCCTCCATGTCGAATTGCGGCCAGATGAATGTGAGCGCGGGGGCCGGGATGGCGTCCGGCAGCGGCCCGACGCGGCCGAGGAAGAAGGCGAAGGCGATGCCGAGCGCCAGGATCGCCAGCACCGCGCCGAACGGGCTGATGCGCCGGGCGACGAGGAACAGCACCACCAGCGGCAGCACCAGCAGCGGATCGGCCTGCGCCGAGGTGAACACGGCGGCGCAGAAGCGGAACAGCACGCCGGCCAGCATGGCGGCGGCGATGGCGACCGGCAGGCGCTGCACCAGCGCGCCGAGCGGCTTCACCGCCGCGGTGGCGAGGATGAGCAGCGCGACGAGCAGATAGGCGCCGACCGCGGTCGAGGGGGTGAGCCCGTGCGAGCCGGCCACCAGCGCCGCGCCGGGTGTCGACCACGCGGTGATGATCGGCATGCGGAAGCGCCAGCCGAGAAAGGCGGAGGTCGCCGCCATAGACAGGCAGAGGCCGATCACCGCCGAGGAGGTCTGCGCCGGGCTCGACCCGACCGCCTGGGCGGCGGCGACGATGAGGGCGAGCGTGCCGCCGAAGCCGACCAGCGCCGCGACGACGGCGGAGGTGACGACCGAGGCGCGCAGGGCGGGGGCAGGAGGGGCGGGCGGGGTTTGGGCGGGGGCGTGCATGGGCGGGCACCACGGCAGGCGGCGGGACGGCGGGGAGGCGAGGATGGGTACGAGGGCGGAGAACGAGAAGATTGCGGTCCATCGCTTGTGCCATGCCGGCGCGGCGGCGTCACGCCGGGCGGGACCGGATCCCGCGATCGCGGCGGCGGCGATCGGGCGCTTGGGTTCGACCCTCCAAGAGGGTTTCCGCTCCTCCGGCTTCCGCTTCTTCCGCGCTCTCGATTCGCCGGCGCCATCGACGGGTCCGGCAACGGCCGGGAACCTGGCATTCGGTCCCGCCGGAGCCGGCCTCCGCCCCAGCTGGCCGACGGGGGGCGGAGAGGGTGGGGGCGATCGGGCGGCTCACATGTACCGGCGCTCGTTCTGCCGGCGCTCATCCGGCCTCTCCCAGCGGCATCAGTCGCCCTGGCGCCACGAGGCGGCCTCCCCTCGGGCAGGAAGGGGAGAGGAGCCCGGTCCCGCGCGCCGGTCCTTCGCGTGTCAGGCGAGGCGGCCGATCGGGATGAATTCCGGGGCGTCGTCGGCGAGCGGCCCGCCATTCCAGTCGCCGAGCCAGCGCTCGACGACGAGGCCGGCTTCGGTGATCAGCCGGGCCAGTTCGTCGCGCGGGGGAAAGGCGATGTGGCTGGCGGCGACCAGTTCGCGGCCGTCCGGCAGCCGGTAGACGGTCTCGTAGGTGACGATGCCGGTCGCGGGGTCGTGGACGGCGCCGTTCCACGCCTCGACCTCGCCATGGCGCGGATGCGACACGAGGCGGCGGGAATTGTGCGGTTGCCATTCCTCCCACTCGCGGCAAGCGGGATTGCGGCTGTCGAAGACGAAGCGGCCGCCGGGCGCGAGGTGGCGGGCGATGGTGGCGAGGGCGGCGCGCCGGTCGTCCTCGGTCAGGAAGACCTGGAAGGCGTGGCCGGTCATCACGACGAGATCGAAGCGGCGACCGAGATCGAGAAGGCGGGCATCCGCCTCCACCCATTGCACCGCCGCGCCGCCCGGCCGGGTGCGGGCGACGTCGAGCATGGCGGCGGCCGGGTCGACGCCGACGCGGAACGGCGCTGCGAGGCCGGCAAGGAAGCTGCCGGTGCCGCAACCGAGATCGAGCACCGAACCGACGCCGCGCGCCAGTTCGGCGCAGAAGGCGACATCGGCGCCGCCCTCGTTCTCGGCATCGTAGAACGCCACCAGCGCGGCGTCGGTATAGAGCGGGTCGTGGTGGAGGGGGCGGGCATCGGTCATGTCGAGCTTCCTCCTGTCCGCGCTCATGGTGTGACATGGCCCTTGATGGCGTCATCAAGGACGGCGCGGCAGGGAACGCGGTACCGCCGGGCCTGTCAACCGAGGCGGCCGCTCGCGGCATAGGGCGTGAGACTTCGGTCTTCGCCGGGGCGCCGACTTTCCTGTCGCCGTCACACCTGAGCCCCGCCGCGCATGGGAGTAGGGAGTAGGGAGGAGGGGGGACATATGCGGGCGTGCGTCCGGCGACAGGGGCAGGCAGGAGAGGCATGGGAGCGGCGCCTGACCTCGCTGTCCACGCGGACAGGCGGAGCACCGGTGGGCCGGGAAGACGCCCGGGTCTGCGGGCGCTCGGGGGGACGTGGTTCCCGTGTGCTTGGGGGCGGCGCCTTGGCAAGGCCCGTCCTGCGCACTATGTGCGCTGCGAGGAGTCCCGCCCGACGTGAACCTGCCCAACGCCATCACCATCCTGCGCCTGTTCGCCGTGCCGGCGGTGGTGTGGGCCATCGCCGATGGCCGCATCGCGCTCGCCTTCTGGATCTTCCTCGCCGCCGGCATCTCCGATGCGGTGGACGGCTTCATCGCCCGCCACTTCAACCTGCAAAGCGAACTCGGCGCCTATCTCGACCCGCTGGCCGACAAGGCGCTGCTGGTGTCGATCTATGTCGCGCTGGCGCTCTCCGGGCAGGTGCCGGGCTGGCTGGCGCTCGCCGTGGTGGTGCGCGACGTGCTGATCGTCGCCGCGGTGGCGGCCGCCTTCGCCATGGAGCGGCCGGTGACGATCCGCCCCCTGATCGTCTCCAAGCTCAACACCGCCGCGCAGATTGGCTTCGCGGCGCTGATGCTCGGGACGCGCGGCTTCGACATCCCGCTCGGCCATGCCTATGAGGTGGGGCTGGTGCTGGTGGCCGGCCTCACCACGCTCTCCGCGCTCGCCTATCTTTTCGAGTGGAGCCGGCACCTCGCCCGCTGAATTGCGGGGAGACGCCATTGCGCCGCAATAATTCCTGATATCAATGCGGGTGACGAAACGTGACAGCCGGGATCGGTCGAACCGCATGATGTGGCACAAGCAGGTAACGTTCTGGCTGAGCTTCCTGACAGCCATCGTGCTGATCTGCTGGCTGCTCTCGGGGGTTCTGCTGCCCTTCGTCGCCGGTCTCGCGCTCGCCTATTTCCTCAACCCGGTGACGACGCATCTCGAACACTGGGGCGTCAACCGGCTGGTGGCGTCGCTCGCCACCATCGCGCTGACGGTGCTGGTCGCGATCCTGCTGCTGCTACTGGTGGTGCCGATCTTCGGCGCGCAGTTCTCCGCCTTCCTGGAGCGGCTGCCGGAATACATCGTCAAGCTGCAGAACATGGTGACGAGCGAGGGCGCGCTCTGGCTGAAGACGGCGATCGGCGACCGGCTGCCCAACATCCAGCAGAGCCTCAGCCAGCTGGTGACGCAGGGCGCCTCCTATATCCTCAGCTTCGTGCAGTCGGTCTGGACCGGCGGGCAGGCGCTGATCTCGCTGTTCTCGCTGGTGGTCATCACCCCCGTCGTCGCCTTCTACCTGCTGAACGACTGGAACGACATGGTGGCCAAGGTGGATTCCTGGCTGCCGGTGAAGAACCGCGACAAGATCCGCGAACTCGCCCGCGAGATGGACCGCGCCATCGCCGGCTTCGTGCGCGGGCAATCGCTGGTGTGCCTGATCCTCGGCAGCTTCTACGCCATCGCCCTGACGCTGACCGGGCTGAATTTCGGCTTCGTCATCGGCCTCGTCTCCGGCGTCATCACCTTCATTCCCTATGTCGGCTCGCTGACCGGCCTCTTGCTCGCCGGCGGCGTCGCCATCGTGCAGTTCTTCCCGGACTACACGATGATCGGCCTCGTCATCGGCATCTTCGTGTTCGGCCAGTTCATCGAGGGCTACATCCTCTCGCCGAAGCTGGTGGGCGACAGCGTCGGGCTGCACCCGGTGTGGCTGATGTTCGCCCTGCTGGCCTTCGGCTACCTGCTCGGCTTCCTCGGCCTGCTGCTCGCCGTGCCGCTCGCGGCGGCGGTGGGGGTGCTGGTGCGCTTCGCGATCCGGCAATATCTCGACAGCCCACTCTATACCGGCGAGGAAAAGGGCGAGCCCGACGCCGGCTCCGAGGTCCGCTGACCCATGTCTGTGCGTGACGTGCCGAGCCGCCAGCTGCCGCTGGACCTGCCACCGGTGGAGAACCGTGGCCGCGCCGATTTCCTCGTCGGCCCGGCCAACGAGCCGGCGCTGGCGCTGATCGACGCCTGGCCGGACTGGCCGGCGCGGGCGGTGGCGATCACCGGCCCGGCGGGATCGGGCAAATCGCATCTCGCCGCGCTGTTCGCCGAGGCAAGCGGCGCCCGCCTCATGCCGGCGGCGGCGCTGACCCGCGAGACGGTGCCCGAGGCGCTGGCGGCCGGGGCTTTGGTGCTGGAGGACCTCGGCGAGGGGGTGCTCGACGAGGCGGCGCTGTTCCACCTGCTCAATCTCGTGGGCGAGGAACGCGCGCATCTGCTCGTCACCTCCCGCCAGCTGCCGGCGGTGCTGGCCGAGACCGTGGCGACGCGCGACCTTGGCTCGCGCCTGAGGGCGATGCCGGCGGTGCGGCTCGGCGCGCCGGACGACGCGCTGCTCGCCGCGTTGGCGGTGAAGCTGTTCGCCGACCGCCAAATCACCCCCGACGAGGCGCTGATCGGCTATCTGATGGCGCGGGTGGAGCGCTCCTACGCCGCCATCGGCGAATTGATCGCCGAACTCGACCGCGAGGCGCTGGCGCGCAAGCGGCCGCTGACCCGTGCACTGGCCGCCAAATTACTGCGGACGCGCGCCAATGCGGGCCTGGACGAAGCGGAATATGACGACGACGAGGACGGCCCAGGGGCCGACGAAGGGGATTGACCCAAGGTGAAGCGTTCTATGTCATCCAACCGTCACGATGCCCAGCGACCTTCCGCGCCGAAAAGGCGGGTGCGTCGCGTCGCCAAGCGCGTGGAAGAGACAGGGCCGGCAGCGGTAATGGAGACCGAGGTGAACATAAGCGAAGCGAGCCTGCCCACACCGGTGGTCGCCAAGCTGCGGCTGGACGAGGAACTGATGGCCTCGCCCGAGCGCTTCATCAATCGCGAGCTCTCCTGGCTGCAGTTCAACCGCCGCGTGCTGGAGGAGGCCTCCAACCGCGCGCATCCGATCCTGGAGCAACTGCGCTTCCTGTCGATCTCGGCGAATAATCTCGACGAGTTCTTCATGGTGCGCGTCGCCGGCCTGAAGGAGCAACTGCGCGAGGGCTTCACCGCCAAGAGCCCGGACGGGCTCTCCCCCGCCGAGCAGCTGCCGCTGATCGCCGCGGCCGTCGCCGAGCTCGGCCATGACCAGCAGGGGCGCTGGCGCGAGCTGCGCGGCGAGCTGGTCGATGCCGGCATCGTGCTGGTCGACGGCGCCGAGGTGCAGAAGGCCGACCGCGCGGTGCTGGACGACTTCTTCCTCAGCCGCGTCTTCCCGGTGCTGACCCCGCTGGCCATCGACCCGGCGCATCCCTTCCCGTTCATTCCCAATCTCGGCTTCTCGCTGGCGCTGCAGCTGGCGCGCATCCATGACGGGCGGCAGATGAACGCGCTGATCCGCGTGCCGGCCAAGATCGACCGCTTCATCCGCCTGCCGGACGGCGAGGGCGGGGCGGCGCGCTTCATCACGCTGGAACAGATGATCGGCCTGTTCATCGGCCGCCTGTTCCCCGGCTACCAGGTGAAGGGCCATGGCAGCTTCCGCGTCATCCGCGACAGCGACCTCGAAGTCGAGGAAGAGGCCGAGGACCTGATGCGCCAGTTCGAGACGGCGCTGAAGCGCCGCCGCCTCGGCCAGGTGATCCGCATGGAGGTCGACGCCACCATGCCGGAGGAACTGCGCAACTTCGTCGCCCGCGAGCTCGGCGTCGCCGAGGACGAGATCTTCCTGGTCGACGGCGTGCTGGCACTCAACGAGTTCAGCCAGCTGGTCGGCATCGACCGGCCGGACCTCAAGTTCAAGCCGTACAACCCGCGCTTCCCCGAGCGCATCCGCGACCATGCCGGCGACTGCTTCGCGGCGATCCGCGAGAAGGATCTCGTGGTCCATCATCCCTTCGAGTCCTTCGACGTGGTGGTGCAGTTCCTGCGGCAGGCGGCGCGCGATCCGAACGTGGTCGCCATCAAGCAGACGCTGTACCGCACCTCCTCCGACAGCCCGATCGTGAAAGCGCTCGCCGAGGCCGCCGAGGCCGGCAAGTCGGTGACCGCGCTGGTCGAACTGAAGGCGCGCTTCGACGAGGAAGCCAATATACGCTGGGCCCGCGACCTGGAGCGCGCCGGCGTGCAGGTGGTGTTCGGCTTCCTGGAGCTGAAGACCCACGCGAAGCTGTCGCTCGTCGTGCGGCGCGAGGGCGGCGCGCTGACCAGCTACTGCCATGTCGGCACGGGCAACTACCACCCGATCACCGCGCGCATCTATACCGACCTGTCCTTCTTCACCGCCGACCCGGTGATCGGCCGCGACGTGGCGCGGATCTTCAACTTCATCACCGGCTATGCCGAGCCGGCGGAGCTGGAGGCGATGGCGGTGGCGCCGCTGACGCTGAAGCAGCGCATCCTCGACCACATCGATGCCGAGATCGAATTCGCCAAGGCCGGCAAGCCGGCGACGATCTGGCTGAAGATGAACGCGCTGGTGGACCCCACGGTGATCGACGCGCTGTACCGCGCGAGCCAGGCCGGCGTTTCGGTCGATATCATCGTGCGCGGCATCTGCTGCCTGCGCCCCGGCGTGCCGGGCCTGTCCGACAATATCCGGGTGAAGTCGATCGTCGGTCGCTTCCTCGAACATCCGCGCATCTACTGCTTCGGCAACGGCCACGGCCTGCCGCATGCCGAGGCGGCGGTCTACATCTCCTCCGCCGACCTGATGCCGCGCAATCTCGACCGGCGGGTGGAATCGCTCTGCCCGATCACCAACCCGACGGTGCACATGCAGATCCTCGACCAGATCCTCGTTGCCAATTTCGAGGACAACCAGCAGAGCTGGCGCGTCTTGCCGGATGGCTCGTCGCAACGCATAGTCCCGGACGAAGGCGTCGAACCCTTCAACGCGCAGCAATATTTCATGACCAATCCGAGCTTGTCGGGCCGTGGCAAATCGCTCAAGGACTCCTCGCCGCGCAACCTCATCCGACGCCGAGGCCGTGCGTGACATCATGAGCGACATGATGCGCGGGGCGTCGAACGGCCTCGTTTCCGGCACGCCGGTGGCGGTCATCGACATCGGCTCCAACTCCGTCCGACTGGTGGTCTATGAGCGCCTGTCGCGCTCGCCGACGCCGATCTTCAACGAGAAGGCCTCCTGCGCGCTTGGCCGCGAAGTGGCGACCACCGGCCGGCTGAACGCCGACGCGGTGGCCAAGGCGCTCACCGCGCTCCGCCGCTTCCGCGTGCTGTGCGACCGCATGGGGGTGGGCACGCTGCGGGTGATCGCCACCGCCGCCGCCCGCGACGCCGAGAATGGGCCGGACTTCGTCGCCGCCTGCACCGAGATCTGCCGCACCGAGGTGGAGCTGCTCTCCGGCAAGCGCGAGGCGCAGCTCTCGGCGATGGGCATCATCTCCGGCGTGCACCATGCCAATGGCGTGGTCGGCGATCTCGGCGGCGGTTCGCTGGAACTCGCCGACGTGCACGGCCAGCATATCGGCTCCGGCGTGACCTTCCAGCTCGGCGGCCTCGCCTTGCAGGAGCGCTCCGAGAACTCGCTCAAGAAGGCCGACAAGATCGTCAAGGACGCGCTCGCCAAGGAGACGCGGCTGGAGCATCTGAAGGGCCGGACCTTCTACGCGGTGGGCGGCACCTGGCGCGCGGTGGCGCGGCTGCACATGTTCCAGCGCGGCTATCCGCTGCATGTGATGCATGGCTACGTCATCCCGGCCAAGGAGGCGCTGGAGTTCGTGCGCCTGCTGCGCCGCGTACCGATCGACACGCTTTCGCGCATCGAGACGGTGTCCGACGTACGCCGGCCGCTGCTCGCCTATGGCGCCGTGGTGCTGGAGCACATTCTTCGCATCGGCAAGCCGTCCAACGTCTACATCTCCGCCCAGGGCGTGCGCGAGGGCCTGCTGTTCGAGGCGCTCGACGCCGACGAGCGCAAGATCGACCCGCTGATCGCCGCCAGCGCCGAGGTCAACACGCTGCGTTCGCGCTCGCCGCAGCATGGCGACGAACTGATCGCCTGGACCGACCGCTTCATGGCCTCCAGCGGCATCGAGGAGAGCCATGAGGAGAAGCGGCTGCGCCACGCCGCCTGCCTGCTCGCCGACATGAGCTGGCGGGCGCATCCCGACTATCGCGGCGAGCAGAGCCTCAACCTGATCGCCAATGCCTCCTTCATCGGCCTCGACCATCCCGGCCGCGCCTTCCTGGCGCTGGCGATCTACTACCGGCACATGGGGCTGGTCGACGAGGACCTCTCGCCGCGCATCCGCGAACTGGTCTCGACGCGGCTGCTCGACCGGGCGCGCATCCTCGGCGCGGCGATGCGGGTGGGCTACATCATCTCCGCCGCCATGCCAGGCACGCTGCCGATCGCGCCGATGACGGTCGACAAGGGCAAGCTGGTGTTGCGCCTCGAAGGCGAACTCGCGCCGCTCGCCAGCGAGCGGATCATCAGCCGCCTGCGCACGCTGGCCCGGCTGATCGGTCGCGAGCCGGCGGTGGTGACGTAGGAAGACACGCGAGGGCGGCCGATGGGGTATGGCGACAAAGAGTTCGCCTATGCCCAGCCGGTTGCCGACACGCTGGCGGCGGATTCTGCCTTCAAGGCCTGGGTCTTGCGACGGACCCGGTTCGGGCATCTGGCCGAGGGGGCGCGGCTTCTCCACGAGGAGATGAGGGCGGCTCGTGGGGCTACCGCCACGACGTGGTGGAGATCCCATTTCACCGAAGCCTGCCGCTGTCCCGGATGTCGTGGCCAGGAGACCGACCTGCTCGCGGTTTTCGAGGACCTGCCGCGCGGTCGCTTCGCTGTCCATTTCGAGGTGAAGCCTCCCGCGGATCGTTTCCCGACCGACAAGGATCAGGCTGGAAACTATGCCTTGCGTGCCGCGTGCCGCGTGCTGGGCGCGCACGCCGCCCAAGGCCGTGCTGCCGCACATGACGGCGACCACCGTTCTGCTTTGCGGGTCGGGATGCCTCGGCAAATTCGCTCCGCATCTGCCGAAATTCGGGGCGGTGATCACCTTCGAGGATATGGTCGCCGCCTTCCCGCAATTGTCGTTGCCCGCCGGCTGACGCCGCAAGTGGCGGCGGCACGGTCGTTCCGGCCCGGCGGCCTTGCCTCCGGCGCGACGGCGCAAGGGGAACCTCGCGGCGATGGAGGCGCGACGACGTCCGGAGACCCATCCTTCGAGGCTCGCCGGGCTCGCCCCTCGGGATGAGGCCGTGCGGTCTGGACAGGAGGGGACAGAGGGATGTCGAGGGCGACGTGCCAGGAAGGGACGGGCGGAATGCCGTCCGTTTCCGGTGAGGCTCGGCTTTCCGCCTGAGCTCGGCGATCCCGAGATGTCCGGCCCTAGAACTGGCCTCGACGGAGGCGGCTGGCGGGACGATCAGAGAGGCGAGCCCCGCCGTTTTGTGGCGGCTCCGGGCTCAATCCGCCGCCGGCCGCTCCAGCGCGATGACCCGGCCGCGCTGCATGGCCAGCGCAAGGCGACCGTCCTTCAGCGCCAGAGCCTTCTCGCCGAACAGTTCGCGCCGCCAGCCATTGAGCGCCGGCACCGCCGGCTCGTGGTCGGCGGCGATGCGCTCGAGGTCGTCCACCGTGGCGATCACCTTGGCGGCGACGCCGTGCTGCTCGGAGGTCATGCGCAGCAGCACTTTCAGCAGCTCCACCGTCGCCGAGGCGCCGTTGGACAGCGGGCGCTCGCGCTCGATCTCGGGCAGGGTCTTGGGGTCGCGGGCGAGGCCGGCGCGCACGGCCTCCAGCAGTTGCTCGCCGGTGCGCGAGCGCTCGAAGCCCTTGGGGATGGAACGCAGGCCGGCGAGGCGCTCGGGCGTGGTCGGGTGCTGGGCGGCGATCTCGCCGAGCACCTCGTCCTTGATGATGCGGGAGCGGGGAATGTCGCGCGACTGCGCCTCGCGCTCGCGCCAGGCGGCGACCTCCATCAGCACGGCGAGGTCCTTCGGCTTGCGCACCCGCGAGCGCAGCCGCTCCCAGGCCCGCTCCGGCTCCTGCCGATAGGTGTCCGGCGAGATGAGCACCGCCATCTCCTCGGTCACCCATTCGCTGCGGCCGCGCTTGACGAGATCGGCGTCGAGCTTGCGGTAGACGTCGCGCAGATGGGTGACGTCGGCCTCGGCATAGGTGATCTGGGCGGCCGAGAGCGGCCGGCGCGACCAGTCGGTGAAGCGCAGCGACTTGTCGAGCACCGCGCCGGTGAGGCGCTGCACCAGCTGGTCGTAGGAAATGCTGTCGCCATGGCCGAGCACCATCGCCGCCACCTGGGTGTCGAACACCGGGTGCGGGATGATGCCGGCGAGATGCCACACGATCTCGATGTCCTGCCGGCCGGCATGGAACACCTTCAGCACCTGCTCGTTCGCCATCAGCTCGAACAGCGGCGCGAGATCGATGCCCTCGGCGATGGCGTCGACCACCACCGCCTCGTCAGTCGAGGCGAGCTGCACCACGCACAGCTTCGGCCAGAAGGTGCTTTCGCGCAGGAACTCGGTGTCGACGGTGACGAAGGGATGCCGGGAAAGGCGTTCGCACGCGGCGGCGAGGGAATCAGTGGTCGTGATCATGTCCATAGTGGCAATTTCATAGCCGATTAAGCGGATGGAAACGACCGGGAATCCGCCATGACCTAGCGAAAGCATTAACCATCGGGCGCTAGTGTCCGCCGGCATGAGCGCCCGGCGGATGGTCGCTCCCTCAACAGGAATAGACCATGACGAAGACGCTTCTTGCTCTTTCCTTCGCCGCCGCAGTCGTCGCCAGCGTGCCCGCCTCGGCGGCCGAACGCGTGGATGCCGGCGTGCTGGTGTGCAGCGTCGGCTCCTCGATCAGCATGATCGTGTCGTCGAAGCAGGAACTGAGCTGCACCTTCAAGCCGGTGAACGGGCCGGATGCCAACTATAAGGGCGTCATCAGCCGGGTCGGCCTCGATCTCGGCATCACCGGCGCGGGCATGATGACCTGGGGCGTCGCGGCGCTGACCAAGAGCGTGGCGCCGGGCGCGCTCGCCGGCAAATATGCCGGCGTCTCCGCCGACGTGGCGCTGGGCGTCGGCGTCGGAGCCAACGCGCTGGTCGGTACCGACAAGTCGATCGCCCTCAACCCGATTTCGGTCGAGGGTAATCTCGGCGCCTCGCTGGCGCTGGGCGTCGCCGAGATGACGCTGACCTACCTGCCGTGAGCGTGCCGGCGGCCCGGCCGCCAGCCTGCCGCGAGGCATATGCACGGCCGTGCAAGCGAGGAGCAAAGGCGTGATGTCGTTCGCCAACGGCTACCCGGCACTGTCGATCGCCCCCAATCTGCTGGTCGCGGCGCTGCTCGGCGCGGCGATCGGGCTGGAGCGGCAGTTCCGCCAGCGCTTCGTCGGGCTCACCACCCATGCGCTGGTGGCGCTCGGCGCGGCGGCCTTCACCTCGCTCGCGGTGCTGATCGGCGATGCCACCGATGTGCGCCTCGGCGGGCAGGTGGTGACCGGCATCGGCTTCCTCGGCGCCGGCCTCATCATGCGGGACGGGCTGAGCGTGCGCGGCCTGTCGAGCGCGGCGACCGTCTGGTCGACCGGGGCGGTGGGCGCGCTCGCCGGCTACGGCTTCGCCATCGAGGCGGCGGAAACCGCGGCGCTGGTGGTGTTCATCAATCTCGTCATGCCGCGGCTGAGCGTGGTGCTGGAGCGCCTGGCACCCGAACCGAAGGTCGAGCGCTACTACATCATCGAGCTGACCTGCACGGCGCCGGACGAGGCGGAGACCCGCACGCGGCTGCTCGCCGCCATCCAGAAGCAGGAGCTGCGCCTGCAGGCGCTGGAAAGCCATCTCATCGAGGGCAGCGGCGACGTCGAGGTCGAAGCGATGGTGTTCAGCAGCCGCGAGGAAGATGCGCGGGTGGAGCGGCTGGTCGGCGAGTTCAGCCGCTCGCCGCAGATCTCCGCCGCCAAATGGACCTCGACCGCACCGCCGGAGTAGGCAGAAGGCGCCGCCCGGTGCCTTGGACCGCGCCTTGGACATTGACAAACCGTGCGCCTGCATGCACCCCTCCGCCCGCCCATGGCGCCGGGGATCGGCGCCGCAGGGCGTTCTTGTTCGTCCGCCGATCCGGTTTGAGGTTACGCCATGCATCGCTATCGCTCGCACACCTGCGGGGCCCTTCGCGCCAGCGATGTCGGCGCCACTGCGCGGCTCTCCGGCTGGTGCCATCGCATCCGCGACCATGGCGGCGTGCTGTTCATCGACCTGCGCGACCATTACGGCCTGACGCAGGTGGTGGTCGATCCCGACAGCCCGGCCTTCAAGCTGGCCGAGACCGTGCGCGCCGAATGGGTGATCCGCGTCGACGGCCGGGTGCGCAACCGCCCCGAGGGCACCACCAATGCCGAGCTGCCAACCGGCGAGGTCGAGCTCTACGCCACCGAGATCGAGGTGCTCGGCCCGTCCGCCGAGCTGCCGCTGCCGGTGTTCGGCGACATCGACTATCCGGAGGAGACGCGGCTGCGCTACCGCTTCCTCGACCTGCGCCGCGAGAAGCTGCACAAGAACATCATGACGCGCGGCGCCATCATCGACGCCATGCGCACCCGCATGAAGGGGCAGGGCTTCTTCGAGTTCCAGACCCCGATCCTCACCGCCTCCTCGCCGGAGGGCGCGCGCGACTTCCTGGTGCCGAGCCGCATCCACCCCGGCACCTTCTACGCGCTGCCGCAGGCGCCGCAGCAATACAAGCAACTGATCATGATGAGCGGCTTCGACCGCTACTTCCAGATCGCCCCCTGCTTCCGCGACGAGGACCCGCGCGCCGACCGCCTGCCGGGCGAGTTCTACCAGCTCGACCTGGAGATGAGCTTCGTCGAGCAGGACGACGTGTTCGCGGCCGTCGAGCCGGTGATCACCGGCGTGTTCGAGCAGTTCGCCGAGGGCAAGCCGGTCACCAAGAGCTGGCCGCGCATCCCCTATGCGGTGTCGATGCGCAAATACGGCACCGACAAGCCGGACCTGCGTAACCCGCTGGAGATGCAGGAAGTGTCCGAGCATTTCCGCGGTTCGGGCTTCAAGGTGTTCGCGCGGATGCTCGAAGACCCGAAGAACGAGGTGTGGGCGATCCCCGGCCCGACCGGCGGCTCGCGCGCCTTCTGCGACCGCATGAATAGCTGGGCGCAGGGCGAGGGCCAGCCGGGGCTCGGCTACATCATGTGGCGCGAGGGTGGCGAAGGTGCCGGCCCGCTCGCCAACAATATCGGCCCAGAGCGCACCGCCGCGATCCGCGACCAGCTGGGGCTGAAGGATGGCGATGCCGCCTTCTTCGTCGCCGGCAACCCGGAGAAGTTCGTCAAGTTCGCCGGCGCCGCCCGCACCAAGGTGGGCGAGGAGCTGAAGCTGGTCGATTTCGACCGCTTCGAGCTGGCCTGGATCGTCGACTTCCCGTTCTACGAGTGGAGCGAGGAGGAGAAGAAGGTCGACTTCTCGCACAACCCGTTCTCCATGCCGCAGGGCGGGCTTGAGGCGCTGAAGAACCAGGACCCGCTGACCATCAAGGCGTTCCAGTACGACATCGCCTGCAACGGCTACGAGATCGCCTCCGGCGGCATCCGCAATCATCGCCCCGAGGCGATGGTGAAGGCGTTCGAACTCGCCGGCTATGACGAGGAGACGGTGAAGGAGCGCTTCGGCGGTATGTACCGCGCCTTCCAGTACGGCGCGCCGCCGCATGGCGGCATGGCGGCCGGCGTCGACCGCATCGTCATGCTGCTGTGCGGCGTATCGAACCTGCGCGAGATCTCCATCTTCCCGATGAACCAGCAGGCGCAGGACATCCTGATGGGCGCGCCCTCGGCGGCGACGCCGAAGCAGCTGCGCGAGCTGCACATCCGCGTCAACGCGCCGGAGAAGTGAGGCCGGGGCACGCGCCGCGCCGACGCGTGTAACCGCCCCCTTCGGAAGGCGGCCGTGGCGCCGCCTCCCGGATGCGGGGCGGGCTCTTGTGGTTCCTCGCGCGGCGTGCAGGCTGGTTGCCGCACGCTTCGTTTCGGAGCCGCCACAGGAGAGCGAGATGCGCCCTTCCTCCGTCTGCCGTGCCACACTGCTGGGATTCGCGGCGTTCGCGTCGTCGCCAGCCGCTCACGCGGATCAGGCCTGCTACGACAGGGCGCAGAGCCAGGCCGCGCTGACCGCCTGTTCGGTGGATGATCTGAAGCTCGTCGATGACCAGCTGAACAAGCGCTACAAGGACATGCAGGCGCGCCTGAAGGGCGACGATACGACCCGGAAGCTGCTTGTCGACGCCCAGAAGAAATGGGTCGCCTTTCGCGATGCCGAGTGCGCGCTGTCGACGGTTCGCACGGCGGGCGGCAGTATCAACCCGATGAATTTCAACATCTGCGCCACCGATCTGACGCAGAAGCGCGTCACCGACCTGCAGGCCTATCTGGCCTGCGGCCAGCAATCCGGCGACCAGACGGATGAGGATTGCGCCATTCCCGCCGCACCATGATCCGGTGCGCCGTGATCCGCTGCGCCGCCGTCGCCGCGTGCGGCTGTCGGATGGCCGACTTCCGACGGTCGCCATCGGCTCCGGCAGTCACTCTCCTCCGGCCGACGGCCGGCCCCGGACGATGTGACGGCACCGCCGGACCGGCCGTGCCGTCCGCCGCTGCTACGGATTGTCCACCACCTGGATATTGACCTGGTCGAGCAGGCTGGTCGGGTCGTTGCGCAGCGCCTCGACCGCGGTCAGCAGAGGCAACGTCGGCCCGCGCGGGGTGACGCGCAGCGACAGCGTGCCCATCGGCTTCTGCAGGAAGGCGACCAGGGCCTGCACGGCCGGATCGAGGTCCGGCCGATCGCCGACCACCGGGCCGAGCAGCATTTCCGCGAAGCCGGCGAACAGCTGGCGCAGCATTTCCGGCGGCACGCCCTGCTCGCGCGCCGCCTCGGCGAGCTTCTGGTCGTAGATGCCGGAATCGGTCAGCGTCAGCTGGACCATGTCGACATTCGCCGTCATCGCCGCGCCGAGCGCCGCCGTCGGGTCCGGCGAGAAGGCGGCGGGCTCGACATTGCCCAGCCGGGCCTTGCCGTGCAGCGCGAAGGAATCCGACATCTCGGCATAGACCGGCTCGACGACGACCGCCTTGTCGCCGGGATTCCAGCGGGCGGCGAGGTCGACCGACAGGCTGGCGCGCGACACGCCGTCCGGCACCAGCAGCGCCACCGGACTGCCCGGCGGCAGGCCGGCGGTGGGGCCGGAGCCGCGCAGCTTGAAGGCAAGGCGGGTCGGCACCGCGCCCTCGGCGGCGTCCCAGGACAGCGACAGCGTGTCGAGCCGCACCGGCTCGCCCTTGTCGACGACCGACGCCTCGAGGCCGGCGAGCTCGACGCTGCCGAACATGCCGATGAGCGCCATCAGCTGTGCCGGCTCCCGCATCCGTGCCGGGGAGGTCGCCACCTCTGCGGCGAAGCGCAGCGTGTTGCCCGGATGGAGGCCGCCCAGTGCCAGCCGGTCGAGGCGGAAGCTGGCGCCGTCCGTCTCCTTGCCGGTCAGTCCTTCGATGGCGATGAGGTCGAGCCGCCCGCCGTCCAGCTTGCCGAGGGCGATGCTTTTGACGGTGACGGTAGGGCCGTCTTTCTCCTTGGCCTCCAGTCCTTCGAAGCTGGCGCCGCCGATGCGCAGCGCGTCATAGGCGCCGGCGATGCCGACGAGCAGATCGGCGACTTCCTGCGGCGCCGGCTCGCGACCCTGCGCCGCCACCTCGCTGACGCGGCGGCCGATGGTGAGCAGGTCTTCCGCCGGCACCCCAGAGGGTTGCAGCGCGACGTCGTTCACCTTCATCGCCGCCCATGTCTCAGCGGTGCCATTCTCGGCACGGAAGCCGTATTTCTCGGCGCGAATGCTGCCATAGACGGTGCGGAACTCGGTCTCCTTGCGGCGGCGCTCCGGGTCGAGCAGCACCAGCAGCGGCACAATGTCGATATTTTCCGCCACCACCGGTCCCATCTCGCCCTGCGCCGCCACCGCCGGGGTGCCGCCGACCTGGAAGGTGGTCGATTCCACCCCGAGGCGGGCGATCTTGCCGGCCTCGAAACGCTCGAGCGTCAGCGGGCCATAGGTGACGTCGGTCTCCACCCGCGTCGGTCCCTCGCCGGTGACGGTGGAGGTGCTGGAGGCGGGAATGTCGATGCGGCCGATATGAGTCGCCTCGACGATGGCGAGGACCAGCGGCCAGGGCTGCTGGCCGGCGGTGGCGACCTGCGCCGGCCCGACCACATCGGTGAGCGAGATCAGCGGCGCGGCGAATCGGCCGGTGACGTCGGGAGCCAGCGGCAGCGGGCCGTCGGCCTCCAACTCGCGGATCTCCACCTCGCGGACGGAGACCCGGTCGGCGGCCGGCTGGTCCAGCCCGCGGGCGGTGAGGGCGGCGATTCGCACCTTGCCCTGGCCGGGCGCTTCGACCGCCAGATCCTTGACGTCGAGGCGGCGCTCGAAGACGTCGAAATCGACCGCTCCATGGCTGGCGGTGATGCCGTCGGCGGCCAGCGCGGCCACGAGCGTGTCGATCTGCCGCCGCGCCGCGTAGTCGGCATAGAAGATCAGCCCGAAATAGCCGGCGCCGACCGCCAGTAGGAGCGCCGCGAGGGCGATGAGAAACGTCTTGCGCATGAGGCGGTGACCCGAAAGCGATTTTCCGTGGCAGACCCGTGCCCGCCCCGGTGCAGGTCAAACCATAACCAACCGTCGGAAGGCCAGCATTACAAATTCGGAAAGTCGTTGTACCGCCGCCCGGAATGCCTATTCTCCGCCCAGAATTTCCGGGTAGGGAACTGTTTCCATGGCGTCTTACATTTCCGACGACCTGCGCTCGGGCGCGCTGGTCTATCACCGGCTTCCGCGT
>NZ_JAJALI010000033.1 GCF_020523795.1 Ancylobacter sp. Lp-2 | reverse complement strand
ACGACGGTGGACCCGCAGGGGCGGGTGAACGCGGCGCCGTTCAGCTTCTTCAACTGCCTCTCCGCCGATCCGCCGATCCTGGCGCTCGGCGTCGAGAACCATGCCGACATGTCGTTCAAGGACACGGCGCGCAATATCCGCCTCACCGAGGTGTTCACGGTGAACATCGTGTCCCACGCCATCGCCGAAGGCATGCATGTCTGTGCCGTGGATTTCCCACCGGAGCAGGACGAGCTCGCCGCCGCCGGCTTCACCGCGGTGCCGGGCGTCAAGGTGGCGTCGCCCTGGATCCGGGAGGCGCCCGCCGCCTTCGAGTGCCGGCGCCACCTCGCGCTGGAGCTTGGCAAGTCGCGGCAGATCATTCTCGGCGAGATCGTCTATGCGCATTACCGCGCCGATGTGGTGGACGCCGAGCGGCTGCGCGTCGACCCGGCCCGGCTCGACGCCATCGCCCGCCTCGGCGGCTCAACCTGCGCGACCATCCGCGACCGCTTCGACATGCCGACCCCGACGCTCGCC
>NZ_JAJALI010000003.1 GCF_020523795.1 Ancylobacter sp. Lp-2 | reverse complement strand
ATCCTGGAGAAGGGCGGCGGGGTCGACTATTTCGTCGACTGGAACGTGACGCGCGACCGGGTGGTGTTCGACAGCGCGATCTTCTCCTCGATCGGTGCGGCGATGACGGCGGCGTTCCAGAGCGGCACCGACGTGGTGATCTGGGACGGCCATGACGGCATCGTGCTGCAGAACGCCAAGCTGACCGATCTCACCAGCAGCAATTTCCTCTTCACCTGAGACGCAGACGGCGCCCGCCGACACCGCAGGGCGTCGGCGAGGACGCAGCGGCAGAGGGCGGGGGAGGGCAGGATCGGCCATGGGCGCGCCGGCTCGGCCGGTTGGATCCTCGACAGAGGCGGCCTTCCCGACAGGGAGCGCCATGGCGTGCGTCCCGCGCAGGCGGGTTCACTCGGCGTGAGAGGGCGCGGCGCGGCATAGCGCAGCGTGATCCGGCGCGGTGGATAATGACGCGCTGTCTGCATGCGCCGGGTCGGGCCGTCCTGCCCGGTCCTCTATTAGCGAAACCTTCATCGCCCTGCTGTAGGCGGGATAAGTTCGTCTGTGCTGTGGCACCCGGAATCGATTCATGCATCTTGAACGGCGCGTCCTCATCACCGGTGGGGCCGGATTTCTGGGGTCGCATCTGGCGGAGTACCTGCTGAAGCGGGGATGCCAGGTGCTGTGTGTGGACAATTTCTTCACCGGCACCCGGCGCAACATCGAGCATCTGGCCGGGCATCCCGGCTTCGAGCTGCTGCGCCACGATATCGCCCATCCGCTCTATGTGGAGGTCGACGAGATCTACAATCTTGCCTGCCCGGCCTCGCCGATTCACTACCAGCGCGACCCGGTGCAGACCACGAAGACCAGCGTGCTCGGTGCGATCAACATGCTGGGCCTCGCCAAGCGGCTCAACGCCAAGATTCTGCAGGCTTCCACCAGCGAAGTCTATGGCGACCCGCAGGTGCATCCGCAGGCGGAAGACTATTGGGGCAATGTGAATCCGATCGGGACGCGCTCCTGCTACGATGAGGGCAAGCGCTGCGCAGAGACACTGTTCTTCGACTACTGGCGCCAGCACCGGTTGCAGGTCAAGATCGCGCGTATCTTCAATACCTACGGCCCGCGAACCCATCCCAATGATGGACGCGTGGTATCGAGTTTCATCGTGCAGGCCCTGCTGAATCGGGATATTACTGTCCATGGCAGTGGCGAGCAGACGCGTTCATTTTGCTATGTCGATGATATGATTGGTGGTTTGATCAAGCTTATGGAAAGTCCGATGCAGGTGACGGGGCCGATCAATCTCGGCAACCCCACCGAGTTCACCATCCTGGAGCTGGCCAATCTCGTCATCGATCTCGTCGGTTCCCGGTCGAAGATCGTGTTCCGGCCGCTGCCGGAGGACGATCCGCGCCAGCGCCGGCCGAATGTGGAGCGGGCGCAGTCCCTGCTCGGCTGGCAGGCGGTGGTGCCGTTGCGTGAAGGCGTGAAGCGGACGATACCCTATTTCGAGTCGCTGGTTTCGCAGGGACTGGTGCAGCGTGTTATCGCTGTTTGAGCGAACGCGGAGATGGTCGCGGTGACAGCGGAAAGAATGTGGTGACAGCGGAACGAATCCTGGTGGTCGGTGGGGCCGGCTATATCGGCGCCCATACCTGCAAGGCGCTCGCGCAAGCCGGCTTCCTGCCGGTGACCTTCGACAATCTCTCCACCGGCCACCGCGACTTCGTGCGCTGGGGCCCGCTGGTCGAGGGCGACATTCGCGATACCGCCGCGGTGGCCGCCACAGTGCGCGAGTACGGCGTGGTGGCCGCCATCCATTTCGCCGGCTCGGCCTATGTCGGCGAATCCATGATCGATCCGGCCAAATATTACGAGAACAACGTCGCCGGCTCGCTGTCGCTGCTCAACGGGCTGCGCGCGGCGGCGTGCGACAAGCTGGTGTTCTCCTCGACCTGCGCGGTGTACGGCCAGCCCGAACACATGCCGATCGACGAGAGCGTGCCCACCGTGCCGGTCAATCCCTACGGCCAGACCAAGCGCATGGTCGAGCACATGCTGGACGATTTCGGCATGGCCTACGGCCTGAAATCGGTGGTGCTGCGCTATTTCAACGCCTGCGGCGCCGACGCGGCCGGCGATCTCGGCGAATTGCGCGATCCCGAGACCCACATCATCCCGCGCGCGCTGATGACTCTGCAGGGCTATATCGACGATTTCAGCGTGTTCGGCGCCGATTTCCCCACTCCGGACGGCACGGCGGTGCGCGACTATATTCACGTGGTCGACCTCGCCGATGCGCATGTGCTGGCGCTGCAGCGGCTGCTGCGCGGCGAGCCCGGCGGCACCTTCAACCTCGGCACCGGCGAGGGGTACTCGATCCGGCAGGTTCTGAGCGTGATCGAGGAGGTGACCGGCCTGAAGCTGCCGGAAGTGGTCGGCAACCGGCGGGCGGGCGACCCGGCCATTCTGGTGGCGAATGCGGCGCGCGCCCGCGATGAACTGGGCTTCGAGACTCGGCGCTCGGATCTGCGGCAGATCATCGAAACCGCCTGGCAGTGGCACCTGCGTGCCCATCCCCGGCGCAACGCGCCGATCGAGGTTCGACCCGTCGAGGCCCTGCCCGCCGACGTTCTGTCGGTCGATGCCGTGTCCGTCGATGCTGTGTCCGTCGAGGCCCTGCCGGGCGATGCCGCGGGCCGGCGCGCGAGACGCTGATCGTGCATCCCGCGAGAGAACCCGCCATGCGCAGTATCGCCGAGCCGGATCCGGACGCCTCGACACCGCTGCCGCCGCTCGCCGGCCAGCGCGAGCCGCGTTCGACGTGGGTCGCCCTGCTGGCCCTGCATCTCGATGCGCGCCGCAACTGGCGGGAACTGGTCGCCACCGTCGGTGGCGACGAGGCCGGTCCCAACGAGGTCGATGTCTTCCTGGTCGGGCTCCTCGCCCGTTTCGCCGGTGTCGGGCGCGTGCGGGTGGCTTCCGCTGAACTCGCCCGCCGGCTGGAGCATTGCCGGACCGATTCCGCCTTCGTCTTCGCCGAACGGGCGGGCGAGGTGCCGGCCGGTGACGAACTGCGGCTCTATTCCCTGGCCGAGATCGGGCTGGCCGAGCAGGCTGCGGCCGCCGGGGCGCTGGTGCTGGTGCATGGCGTCGGCCGCGACTGGCAGGCGCCGCTGGCGCCGTCGGGTGTCGAGAGCGTGCGCCGCCGGCCGCTGGCGGGGCTGTCGCCGGCGCTGTGGAAGTCGTCGCTGCTGCTGCTCGCAACCGAGGGTGCCTGCGCCGCGCGCGATCGCCTGCTGGCGCAGGTGACGACACTGCTCGCCGATCGCGCCATCGACCCGTTCTTCCTCCTGGACCAGATCCAGGAATTGCGGGCCGCCGCTCGCCGTCCGGAGGCGGCGCCCGACGATGCGGAGGCGCTCAAGACGCGCATCGCCGAACTGGAGCACGAGCTTGCCGGACTGCGCCGCTACGCGCTGGTGCAGCAGGAAAGCCTCCAGCGCCTCGGCAGCGCGGCCGGTCTTCCGTGACAGGGGCGGCGGCATGATCCCGGTCATCGCTCCCATCGGCATCAACTGGTTCTATGAGAGCCAGGCGACCAATCTGGCACAGGACCTGTCGGCGTTTGGGCTGGCGGCCGCGGCGCTGTCCTCCAGCGATGTCGCCGCGCTGCGTGCGCATGCCGGCAGCACGGTGCTGATCGTCAACTATTCCGAATGCCTGATCACCGCGGAGCGGGCGGGCCGGCGCGGCGAACTGGTCGCGGCTCTCGGGGAGTTCGAGCACCGGGTCCTCGTCAATTACGACACCATCTATTCGCACTGGTTCGGCAACCAGTTCCCCGCGGATGCGCCGCCGATCACCGCCATCGTCGACCTGACCATGGTGCGGCAGGTGGCGGTGCCTTTCGTGCGCGGCGTGCCCTATGCGTGGGCGCCGGAGGCGTTTTCGGCGCGCGAGCGCGCGGCCGTGCGTCCCTGGCAGCCCGGCCGGCCGCTGCCCTGGGCGATGCTGGGCCATGCCACCGCCGACCGGGCGGCTTTCCTGTCCGCCGCCATGGAGGCGCTCGGCAGCGACGGCCTGGCTTTCCTGCCGCCGCACCGGCCGTTCGACCGGCGCTCCGGCTTCGAGGCGACCGAGATCGCCCGGGTGCTCGCCCGGTCCGATCTCTACCTCTGGAGCAGCCACCACAGCTTTCCCTATCACGAGGGCTTCCGGGCGCTGCATGCCGTGGCCGCCGGCGCCGTCCCCGCCAAGGTAGATCCGTTGAACGCCGCCCATTTCGCGCATGTCCCCTGGGTCTATTCCAGCCTGGAGGCGGTGAGGGAGGCGCGGGAGCGGCACGGGCTCGCGGGCCTGTACCAGGCGGCTTTCGACTTCATCGAGCGGCACGGCCGGCTGGCCGGCAATGTCGCCGAGGCGATCGCGCCGTGGCATTCGCCGGCACGGCGGCTGCTGGAGGACGGCAGCAGGCTGGAAGTCGCGCAATGATCGGCGGGCGCAACCCTCACGGCGTGTCGATCTGCATTCCGAACTGGAACCACCGCAACTATCTCGGCCGATCCATCGGCAGCGCGCTGCGGGCGGCCGAGGCGCTGAAGGACCGCGGCGTGGGCTGCCAGGTCATCGTGGTCGACGATTTCTCCCGCGACGGCTCGCAGCGCCTTCTGGCCTCGATGGCGTTGGCCGACCGGCTGGGCGTGCTCGATCCGATCCTGGCGACCAGCAATGAAGGGCTCGCCGCGACGCGCAACCGGGCGATGCACCATGCGCGCTACCGGCATGTCTGCTTCATGGATGCCGACAATGAGCTGGTGCCGGACAATCTCTACCATTTCTGGCGCGCGGCGCGGGACACCGGCGCGGCGATCACCTACGGCAATCTGGTGATGCACAATGGCGAGCGCTCGATCGGGTTGCTGTCCAACGATTTCGTGGACGAGCGCATCTACGACATGAATTACATCGACGCCTTCTCGCTGGTCGACGCCGACCAGGTGGAGGAACTGGGCGGCTACTACGGCAAGCATGCCGCCGCGCATGAGGACTGGGAGCTGTTGCTGCATCTGTGCGCGGAAGACCGCCTGCTGGTCTTCGTGCCGATGGTTCTCGGCTACTATCATGTCGCGCCGCTGTCGATGATCCAGACCACCGCCTTCGATCATTCGAAGATGCGGCGCGTTTACGCCCAGCGCAAAAGCGGCCTGCCCCTTGGCTTTGACGGGCGGCGTATCTATCATCCCGACATAGGCTGGCTGTAGCGCGGCACCAGCAGGGGCGACGACGAGCCGGATGCGGATTGCCGGAAGCGAGTTGGTGCGTCGAGTGCCGCTCAAGCCTGCCGCGTTGCGTATCTCTGGACAGGCCGACGTCATGCGCGAAATGAGTGGCGAGTATGAGCGGGCAGAGCCCAATACCGTCTCCGGGGCGCGGCTGCTCTCGGTGCTCGACACGGCGGCGGATGGCATCATCGTCATCGACGCGCGTGGTCGCATCCTGGTGTTCAACAAGGCCTGCGAGAAGATGTTCGGCTTTCCCGCCGCCGACGTTCTGGGACAGAACGTCAAGGTGGTGATGCCGACCGAATATGCCGTCGAGCACGACGAGTATATCGGCAGCTATATTCGCACCGGCGAGCGGAAGATCATCGGCATCGGCCGCGAGGTGCACGGCCGCCATGCCGACGGCACGGTGTTCCCGCTGGAGCTGTCGGTCGGCGAAGCGCAGACGCCGGAAGGCCGCCAGTTCATCGGCATCCTGCGCGACCTGCGCCCGCGCAAGGAGGGCGAGCAGCGCCTCGCCGAGCTGCAGAGCGAACTGGTGCATCTCGCCCGCGTCTCGGCGATCGACGAGATGGGGGCGGCGATCGCCCATGAGCTGAACCAGCCGCTCACCGCGCTGATGCTCTATCTGCAGGCGATCCGCCGCGCCCACGCCAAGGGAATCGACCTCAATGCCTCGGTCGGCGACATCCTCGACAAGGCGACGGGCGAGGCCGAGCGCGCCGGGCACATCATCCAGCGCATGCGGCAATTCGTGGAAAAGCGCGACCCGGTACGTCAGCTGCGCCTGCTCGATCCGCTGGTGGACGACGCCATCGAGCTGACCCTGCTCGGCCAGCGCCACCGCATCGCCATCGGCCGCGAGCAGCAGGACGATCTGCCGCTGGTGCTGGTGGATCCGGTGCAGATCCAGCAGATCATCGTCAACCTGGTGCGCAACGCCATCGAGGCGGCGGCGCAGGCGCGGCGTCCGGCCATTCGCATCGCGACCTCCCGGACCGCCAGCCACGTGGTGCTGGAGGTTTCCGACAACGGGCCGGGCATCTTGCCGGAGGCGCTGCCGAAGCTGTTCCAGGCCTTCGCCAGCTCAAAACGTCGCGGCATGGGGCTCGGGCTTGCGATTTCCCGAACGATCGCTCAGAACCACGGCGGCGATCTGGTGGTCGATCCCGGTGGCCAGGGACGCGGCGCATGCTTTGCCCTGTCGCTGCCGATCCGGGCCGACATGGCTGGAATCGAGGCCGAGCAGGGAGGGCAGCCGCATGGCCGGGCAGGGTGACATCTTCGTCGTCGACGACGATCCGGCGATCCGCGATGCCCTCTCGCTGGTGATGAGCCTCGAAGGCTATCATGTGCGCAGCTTCTCCGATGGCGCCGCCTTCCTCGCCATCGCCCGGCAGAATGTACCGGCCTGCGTCATCCTCGACGTGCACATGCCCGGCCGCTCCGGCCTCGATATCCTCAAGGAACTGGAGGCCGACCATTATCCGGCGCCGATCTTCATCATCTCCGGCCAGGGCGATATCCCGATGGCGGTCGATGCCATCCGTCATGGCGCGCTCGACTTCATCGAGAAGCCGTTCGATGCCGACACGGTGGTGGAGCGGGTGCGCGAGGCGATCGCCGCGCAGGCGCAGCGCGCCGGCAATGGTTCGGGCGACCTGCTGACGGCGCATTTCCCCGGCCACGGCCTGCTGACCCCGCGCGAGCGCGAGGTGCTGGTGCAGATCGCCAACGGCGCCTCCAATAAGGAGGCCGGGCGCAAGCTCGGCATTTCGCCGCGCACCATCGAGGTGCATCGCGCCCGCATCATGGAGAAGCTCGGCGCCAAGAATGCCGCCGATCTGGTGCGCATCGTGCTCAAGGACATGCGGGCCTGAACGGCCCCGGTTCCGGTTCCGCCGGCCCCTGTGCTGCGCATTCCTACGAATTGCCGCCACCTCTCGCCTTCGCCACCTTCGGGGAAAAGCGGGAGGCACGGCGGTGCGCATTCACGTGCTCGAGGACGATGGCGGGGTGAGCGATTCGCTCAGCTTTGCCTTGAACAACCTCGGTTACGAGGTGGTCTTCTACAAGACCGCCGAGAGCTTCTTCTCCCAGTCGCCGCCCGCCTCTGGCGATGTGGTGCTGGTCGATCTCAGCCTGCCCGGCATCACCGGGGGGCAGACGGTGCGGTGGCTGCAGGGCCTTGCCCGGCCGCCACGCGTCGTCGTGGTGACCGGCCAGTCGCAGACGGTGATCGACCACCAGTTGCGCGGGCTGGCGCCGCTGCAGGTTATGCGCAAGCCGCTGGACTTCGAGGCGCTGGTCGACGCGCTGCCGGATGCCTGAGTCGCCGGGCGTGGCGCTGCCGCCGCTTCGCGGTTCCGCAGTTTCCCTTGCGCAGTTTCCCTTACGCAGCCGCCCCAACTGTGCGTCGCAACATTCGTCCGTATGGTCTGCCACACAGCGTAACGGAGGCTTCCATGCGACAGGCAATCGAGGATCGGATCGGCACCAGCCACGGGCGCTCGCATGCCCCCGGCGCCGAGCTCGGCCATGCGCTGCTCGACGGTCCCGCTCCGGGCCAGCGGGTCGGAGGCCATGCGGTCCTGCTGCATGAGGGCGATCCGGCCCGGCGCATCATGGAACTGGTCGAGGGCGCGGTGATGCTGACCAAGCTGCTGCCCGACGGCCGCCGCCAGGTGGTCGAGTTGCTCGGTCCGGGCGACGTGTTCGGCCTTGCCTGCGGCGACGCCTATGTCTGTTCCGCCGAAACGCTTACCGCCAGCGTGGTGGTCGCGCATGAGCGCGGCGCGCTGGAGCGCGACGGTGCGCTGGCCGCCCGGCTGCTGCGCCGCTTCGAGAGCCAGCTCTGCACCCTGCACGCGCATGCGCTGGTGCTCGGGCGGATGTCGGCGCTGGAGCGCGTCGCCTTCTTCCTGTTGCGGCTGATGCCGGAGGGACGCCAGCCGGGGCGCGGCGATGCCCCGCTCGACGGATCGGTGCATATCGCCATGACCCGGCAGGAGATCGCCGATTTCCTCGGCCTGACGCTGGAGACGGTGAGCCGGGCGTTTTCCGAGCTGAAGCGCCGGGGACTGGTGGCGCTGCTGCGCGCCGACGAGGTGCGCATCCGCGACCGTGGCAGCATGGAGCGGCTCGCCGGGGCCGCCTGAGACGCAGGGAATACGCCGGAGGGGGACAAACAAGAACAAATTCATCCGGTCGTGCGGCCCGAGGCACTTAGCCCCAAAAGGCTTCGGCGCCGATCCTCGATACGCCCCGCGCTCCGCCGCGGGGCGTCTTGTTTTCGGGGCCGGGCCGGGCGCGCCAGCCGGCCTGCACGCCGCTTACACCGCCACGGAATGCCGGGCGGTGCCCTGCTGAAGCCGGGCGTCGAGGGCGGCGGCGGCGAGCCGTACGAAGGGGCGCCCGCTGGGGGTGACCTCGACATGGCCTCCCTCGATGCGGATCAGCCCGTCCGCCGCCAGCGGCGCGAGGCGCGGTGCCGCCTCGCTCAGGATCTCCTCGTCGAGATCCACCGCGAAGTCGCACATCAACTTCTCGATGAGCCGGCCGCGCCGGATGTCGTCGCGAGTGAAGGCGACACCGCGCACCGTGGCGAAATGCCCGGCGTCGAGCGCTCGGATATAGGCGTGCGAATCGGCGGCGTTCTGGGTGAAGCCCTGCGGGAAGCGGCTGATCGCCGAGGCGCCGAGCCCGATCAGCGCATCCGCCTGATCGACGGTGTAGCCCTGGAAGTTGCGGCGCAGCCGGCCCTCGCGCGCCGCCACCGCCATCGGGTCGTCGGCCCGGGCGAAATGGTCGAGGCCGATGGCGACATAGCCGAGCGCGACCAGCGCCTCGCGCGCGGCCTCCGCCTGTTCCAGCCGCTCGGCGGCGCCGGGCAGGGCGCTCTGGTCGATCAGGCGCTGGTTCGGCCGTACCCACGGCACATGCGCATAACCGAACAGCGCGAGGCGGTCCGGCCGCAGCTGCGCCGCCATGTGGGCGGTGCGGCGCACGTCGCGCGCGGTCTGGCGCGGCAGGCCGTACATCAGGTCGAGATTGACGGCGGCCACCCCGGCCTCGCGGATCAGCGTCACCGCCCGCTCGACGGTGCCGAAGGGTTGCACGCGGCCGATGGCGGTCTGCACATGGGCCGAGAAGTCCTGCACCCCGAAGCTGACGCGGTCGACGCCGATGGCGGCGAGGGCATCGGCCAGCGCCGCGTCGGTTTCGCGCGGGTCGAGTTCGATGGCGTGCTCGGCCAGCGGCTCGAGGTCGAACGCCGCGGCGAGGCGGTCGAAGAGCCGGCGCAGGGCTTCCGGGCCGATGAGGCTCGGCGTGCCGCCGCCCCAGGCGATGTGGGGCACCGGCCGTCCGCCGGCCGCGCCCGCCGCCAGGGCGATCTCGCGCTCCAGCCGCGCGACATAGGCGGCGACCGGACTGGCCCGCCGCGTCGCCTTGGTGGTGCAGCCGCAATAGAAGCAGAGCGCCGAGCAGAACGGCACATGCAGATAGAGCGACAGGCTGGCGCCGGACGGCAGCGCCGCGAGCCATTGCGCGTGCTGTTCGGCACCGATCTCCGCGCTGAAATGCGGTGCGGTCGGATAGGAGGTGTAGCGCGGCACGGCGCGCTCGGCGTGAAAAAGGGCGGAACTGGTCATGTGTGGAAATTGACCTTCGTGGTCGGGAGGCGCATTGATCCGGAACAAACGAAATCGTCGTTCATGCCGCATCCGCATTCTTCCGAATCTCGTCGCGCGCGTTTGCGCGGCTTTGCCCGACTCGCCGGAACGCTGGCGCTGGCCTTTGCCGGCGGCGGGCTGTTCGCGTTTCTCGGTATGCCTGCCGGCTGGCTGTCCGGCGCGCTGGTGGCCTGCGCCATCGCCTCGCTGGCGGGGGCGCCGATCGGCATTGGCCGACGGGTGCGCGACGTCACCTTCGTGCTGCTCGGCACCTCGATGGGCTCGGCGATCTCGCCGGAGACGCTGAGGGGGCTCGCCAGCTGGCCGGCCACCATGGCGATCCTGATGGTCTCGCTGCCGGCGATGATGCTGGCGGTCGGGTTCTATCTGGAAAAGATCGCCAAATGGGACCGGCGCAGCGCCTTCTTCGCCGCCGCGCCGGGGGCGCTGTCCGCCGTGTTGATCATGGCGGAGACCTCGGGCGCCGATGTGCGGCGGGTGGTGTTCGGCCAGTCGCTGCGGCTGTTCGTGCTAGTGGCGCTGCTGCCGGCGGCGATGGGCGGGCTGGGGCACCAGCCGGCCGGCACGCTGCCGATCAATCCGGTGGCGCCCGATCTCTATAATCTGTTGCTGTCGCTCGGTGCCGGCGCGCTCGGCGGCTTCTTGTTCGAGCGGGCGCGGTTTCCCGGCGGCGCCATGGTCGGCGCCATGCTGACCAGCGGCGTGCTGCACGGCTCCGGCTTCGTCGAGGGGCGGCTGCCGGACCTGTTGCTGATCGTCTGCTTCGTCATCCTCGGCGCCAATTCCGGCGCGCGCTTCGCCGGCACCTCGATGGCGACGCTACGGCGCTTCTTCATCGATGGGCTGGTGGCGCTGACGGTGGCGGTAAGCGTCGCCTTCCTGTTCGCGCTGCTGGCGGCATGGATTTCCGGCGAGGCGCTGCCGAAGGTGTTCCTCGCCTATGTGCCGGGCGCGCTGGAGGCGATGACCATCATGGCCTTCGTGCTGGGCGTCGATCCGGCCTTCGTGGCCGCGCACCATCTGGCGCGCTTCGTCGGGTTGTCGCTGTGCCTGCCGCTGGTCGTGCGCTTCGTGTTCGGGCCGTCGGCGGTGCCGAAGCCGGGCACCGCCGATCCCGACGCCGAGCCGAAGGACTGACCGGCCGTCGGCTTCGCTGCGGCCGGTGCCTTATTCCGCGGCTTCGGCGCGGGCGACGAAGTCGAGCCCGAGCTTCGTCCACACATCGACCATCGCGGTGACGAGCTGCTCGACGAGCGCGTCATCGTGCAGCGGGCCGGGGGTGATGCGCAGCCGTTCGGTGCCGCGCGGCACGGTCGGGTAGTTGATCGGCTGGATGTAGATGCCGTGCTCGGCGAGCAGCATGTCGCTCGCCGCTTTGCACAATTCGGCATTGCCGACCATCACCGGCACGATGTGGGTGTCGGTGTCGAGCTGCGGCAGGCCGGCGGCCTCGAAGGCGTTCTTCACCTTGGCCACCTGCTCCTGCTGGCGGGCGCGTTCGGTGCTGGACGACTTGAGATGGCGCACCGAGGCGGCGGCCGCGGCGGCGACCGCCGGCGGCAGCGCGGTGGTGAAGATGAAGCCCGGCGCATAGGAGCGCACCGCGTCGATCACCGCGCGCTTGCCGGTGATGTAGCCGCCGACCACGCCGAACGCCTTGCCGAGCGTGCCCTCGATGACGTCGACCCGGTGCATCACCCCGTCGCGCTCGGCGAGGCCGGCGCCGCGCGGGCCGTACATGCCGACCGCGTGCACCTCGTCGAGATAGGTCATGGCGCCGTATTTCTCGGCGAGGTCGCAGATGGCGCCTATGGGGGCGACATCGCCGTCCATCGAATAGATGCTCTCGAACACCACCAGCTTGGGCCGGTTGCCGGCGGCGATCAGCAGCTCTTCCAGATGCGCGAGGTCGTTGTGGCGGAACACCGCCTTGTCGCGCCCGGCGTGCCGCACGCCCTCGATCATCGAATTGTGGTTGAGGGCGTCGGAGAGGATCAGGCAGTCCGGGATCAGCCGGGCGAGTGTCGAGATGCCGGTCTCGTTGGAGATGTAGCCGGAGGTGAAGACGAGGCCGGCCTGCTTGCCATGCAGGTCGGCGAGCTCGCGCTCCAACTCGACGATGGCGTGGCTGTTGCCGGAAATGTTGCGGGTGCCGCCGGCGCCGGCGCCGACCGTGCGGGCGGAGGCGCACATCGCCTCGATGACGCTCGCGTGGCAGCCCATGCCGAGATAGTCGTTGGAACACCAGATGACGATGTCGCGCGCACCGTTCGGCGAATGCCAGGTCGCGCGCGGGAAGCGGGCGACGTCGCGCTCGATCTCGGCGAAGGTGCGATAGCGCCGCTCGCTCTTCAGCGTGTCGACGGCGGCCTCGAAAATCCCGGTGTAATCCATCAGCGCATCCACTCTGCTTCGCCGGGTAGCGGCGGCCGGAGATTCCGGCCGCGCCCTTCCCAAGCGGGCGTCGCGGGCACCATGAACTTCAGAAAGGTTCCGATCAACCTGTCAAAATGCCCACGCGGCGATCGAACGCGTGGCATTGCGACACGTCGATGTCACGACTGCGCGAGCGCGCGGCCCCGCGCCGATGCTCACGTCTCGGTCAGCTTGCGAACATCCGCCAGTGGCAGCTGCCGCAGGCCCTTACCGTCGAAATAGACGAAGCGCAGCTGCTGGCGGCGCGACACCATGGCTTTCGGCAAGGGGTCATAGCGGAAGCTGCCGCCGCCCAGATGCGGCATCACCGCCCCGACATCGGTGGCGGCGTTGCTCTCGACCCGCAACAGGCTGACGCGGGCGCCGTCCTCGGCGATGGCGTCGAACGGCACGCGGGCGAGGCGCAGGAAGCTGGTCGGGTCGGAAGCCGCCGCGAAGCCCTCGACGAAGGCCTGCTCGACGAGGTCGAGATCGGGCTCCTCGTGACGGTGCTCCTCCGGCGGCGGCGCATCGGGCAGGTGCGGCGTCTGCCACTGGGCGACGTGCGAGGGGCCGTGGCCGTGATTGTGGCCGGAGGCGTGGGAATGGCTGTGAGCGTGCCCGTGGGAATGGCCGCCGGCGCCGTGGTCGTGATGATGATCGTGATCGTGGCCGCGATGCATGACTGATGTCCTTGTCTTGTCCTCTCCCGCCCGAACTCGGCTGCTGCCGGTTTCGGCTTTGGCAAAGCCGAAACCGGAAACATCCGGCTGCCCGAACTCGGCTGTTGCCGCGTTCGGTTCTGGCAAGGCCGAAGCCGGAAACGTCCGGCTTCGGCGGAGAGGTGGCCCGCGCAGCGGGGCGGTGAGGGGCGACGTGGGTGCGGAACGTCGAAGACTCCTCACTCCCCCCTCCGTCGACATCGGATGCATCCGATGTCGACCGCCCTGAGTGCGGAGCTCGGCAACAGCCGAGTTCCGTGCGGGGAGAGGGAGCTTTCCAGCGTGCGTGCCGCTCCGAGGAGGGGTGGGTGGAGTTTGCTCAGAAGCTCACCGGCTTGTCGATGATGTGCTTGTGCGAGCCGAGCTTGCCATGCGCCAGCATCGAGCCGAGCGCCTCGACCACCACGCGGGTGCCGAACAGCGCGGTGATGTCCGAGGTGTCGTAGGGCGGCGAGACCTCCACCACTTCCAGCCCGCACAGGCCTTCGGCGGCCACCAAGCCGAGGATCTTCAGCGCCTCGCGCGGCAGGAAGCCGCCCGGCTCCGGCCAGCCGGTGCCCGGCACGAAGCCGCAGTCGATGCTGTCCACGTCGAAGGAGATGTAGACCGCGTCGGCGTCCTTCCAGGCGAGCTCGAGCGCGATCTCGGCGGTCTTCTCCAGCCCGATCTTCTCGATGTCGTCGATGGTCAGCACATTGGTGCCGCGCTTGCGGGCTTCCTGCACGCCGTAGCGCGGAACCTGCCAGCCGCCGATGCCGAGCTGCACGAGGTTCTTCGGCGAGACGTTCGGCAGGTTGGTCGCCCAGTACCAGGGCGTGGTGTGCATCCGCTCGTCGAGATCCTTCTCCTGGATGTCGATGTGGCGGTCGAAATGGATGATGCCGATGCGCTTCGAGGTGCATTCGGCGATGCCGCGCACGCAGGGAAAGCCGATCGAGTGGTCGCCGCCCAGCATGATCGGCAGCGCGCCGGAGGAGAAGACGTGGCTGACGCCCTTGGAGATCTGGTCGAAACTCTTCTCCAGATTGGCGGGGATGGTGAACACGTCGCCGACGTCGCACAACGTCATCTGCTCGCGCAGGTCGACGCCGAGCTCATAATTGTAGGGCGTGTACAGCGCCGAGATGCGCCGGATGCCCTGCGGCCCGAAGCGGGTGCCGGGGCGGTAAGTGGTGCCACTGTCGAACGGGATGCCCAGCACGGCGGCGTCGTACTTGCCGACGTCGCGGACGTTCTCGACATAGGGCGCCTTCATGAAGGTGTTGATGCCGGCGAAATGCGGCAGCTCGCCGCGCGCGAAGGTCGGGATCGACTTGTCGTTGATCGAGTCGGCGCCGGGCAGGCCCATGTCGAGGGCCCATTTCTGCTCCTTGCGCCAGCCGTCCTCGGAGAGCTTCTCCTCGGATTCCAGTGCCTTCCAGCCCTGCATCCCCTTGATCTCGAAATTGGGATGGTGGCGGCGGCGGCGGGCCGGTGCCGGAGCAAGGCCGGCGAAACGGGTCGAACGGGTGGGATGGGAACGCATCAGGTTCTCTCCTTGCGATCAGTCCTTGCGACCGGTCCTGGAGAGCCCTTCGGGATGAGCCGGAGGGTCACGCCGCGAACCGCTCGCGCGAGCCTCCCGGGCTTTTATCCCGCCGTGGACCCGGCGAATGTGGTGGAACGAGGTTCCCCGCCGGGCTGTCCCTCTCGGCCCAGACGCATCGCGAGCAATGCCGGAACCCTAGGGACGGATCAGAACGTAGCCGGGCTTCCGACGGATCGGAAGCCCGGAATAGTGGCAGGCGCGAAAAGCCGCGCCGAAACTTTCGGCGCGGCGTCAGATGACGCCGGACAGCAGGCCGAGGCCGGCCACCGCCACCACGGCGCCGAGCGCCTGGGTGAGGCGCGGCGCGCGGACCTCGCCGAGCTTGCCGACGGCAAGGCCCAGGCCGACGCCGACAATGTGCAGCGCCGCCGTGGCGAGCATGAAGCCGGCGGCATAAGCGAGCCCGGAGGCGTCAGCCGGCATCTCGGTGCCGTGGGCGTGGCCGTGGAACACCGCGAAGAAGCCGACCAGCGCCATGGCGACGCCGAGCGGCGCGTTCTTCCAGCCCATGGCGACGACGAGGCCGAGCGCGACGATGGAGCCGAGGATGCCGAATTCGACGAAGGGCAGGCCGATGCCGGCCATGCCGAGCGCGCCGCCGACGGCCATCAGCGCCACGAAGGTCGCCGGCACCGCCCAGATGGCGCGGCCGCCGAGCTGGGCAGCGAAGATACCGACCGCCACCATGGCGAGCACGTGGTCGAGGCCGCCGATCGGATGGGCGAAGCCATGCACGAGGCCGGCGGCGCCTTCATGGCCGGGATGGGCGAAGGCGAGGGCGGGAGACAGCGCGAAGACGGCGGTAAGCGCGGCACGGCGCAGCTGGGACGAAACGGCGTTCGACATGACAACCCCTGTGGAGCAGGCAGGCCGCCTTCGGGAAAGACCCGGTGCGCGAGAATCCCGGTGCGTACGTCTGCGTATGATGATTTGACCAAATCAGCATACGTCCGAGGGGGTGCGGGTCAATCGGCTTTTTGCGGGTGCGAAGACTTTTTCACCGGGAGTGAACATGGTCATGCGGGTGCCCGTGACCATGTTCGTGCCCGTGAGTTTCCTCGCCGGCCGGCACCAGATGCAGATTGCCGTAGCGCACGCCGCGCTGGGTGACGACGGTATCTGCCAGCTGCTTCACCTCGTCCGCCGGTCCGCGCAGCACCGAGACTTCGAGGCAGGTGCCGTGGTCGAGATGCACATGCAGCGACGCCACGGTGAGATCGTGATGCCCATGCTGCACCTGGGTGAGGCGGCGTGCCAGCTCGCGCTTCTCGTGGTCGTAGACATAGCTCAGCGTGGCGATGCAGGGCTGCCTGTTCGCGTCCGCGTCGTCGGCCGCCGGCGCCTCCTCCATGCCGAGCGCGGTGCGCAGCGCGTCGCGGATCGCCTCGGAGCGGTTCTCATAGCCGCGCCGCGCGGCATGGGCGTCGAGGGCGGCGAGCAGCGCGTCGTCGATGGTCACGGTCACGCGCTGCATGGTTTCCTCGCTCTGGAGCGTTCACTTGGTGCCGAAGATGCGGTCGCCGGCGTCGCCGATGCCCGGCACGATATAGCCGTGGTCGTTGAGATGGCTGTCAACCGCCGCGGTGTAGACCGGCACATCGGGATGCGCCTCGTGGAACACCTTCAGTCCTTCCGGCGCGGCGATGAGGCAGACGAACTTGATCGACTGGCAGCCGGCCGCCTTCACCTGGTCGACCGCCGCCGCCGCCGAATTGCCGGTGGCCAGCATCGGGTCGAGCACGATGGCGGTGCGCTCGGAAATGTCGCGCGGCAGCTTGAGATAATACTCCACCGCCTGCAGCGACACCGGGTCGCGGTAGAGCCCGACATGGCCGACGCGAGCGGCGGGCAGGATCTCCAGCATGCCTTCGAGAATGCCGCCGCCGGCGCGCAGCACCGAGACGAGGCAGAGCTTCTTGCCGGACAGGATCGGCGCCTGCATCGTCGTCAGCGGCGTCTCGATCTCGGTCATTTCCAGCGGCATGTCGCGCGTCACCTCATAGGCGAGCAGCATGCTGATCTCGCGCAGCAGCAGCCGGAATTCGTTGGCCGGGGTGCGCGAGCGGCGCATCAGGGTGAGCTTGTGCTGGATCAGCGGGTGATCGACCACGACGGTGGAGGGCGGGGCGGTGACGGGCGCGGTGTCGGTCGTGGTCATGGGACGCTCGCTGAAGGCGGGATGGGAGGCGGGACAGAGTTCCACAAGCTAGCGGAAACGCGAAGGGCGTTACATTCCGGCGATACAATTTTCGGACCAGTTCGTCCGAAAATTTTCGCCTCCCGCCACCGACCCCCTTGCAGAACGTCACATAACGCGCTCACATTCAGTGCTTCCCGAGGACCGGCCGCCAAGGCCGGGCGAGAAGCGAGCCCATCATGTCCGTCACTACCGGTTCCGGCGGTCGTTCCCGCAATCACATCGTCCTCACCTCCCACGGTGCGCCGACCGGCGTCTCCGCGAGCGCGCCGGCGCTCGACTGGGGCGCGCCGACGGCGCTCCAGCGCGGCCCGGTGGTCGCCACCCTCACCGATCCCAAGCGACGCAACGCCATCGGTACCCATGGCGGCGGCTACTCGGTGTATCGCGCGCTCGCCATCGCCGCCGGGGCGCTGCCGGCCGATTTCAAGGCCGACCTCACCAACACCGCGCCGTCCGACCTGATCGGCCCGCACCCGCAATGGGCGGACCCGACCAAGATCGTCTCCATCGATCCCTACGGCCACATGATCGGCGAGGCCTTCGCCGACCTCATCGCCGAGGGCGTCGACGTGCGCCCGACCATCGCCATCACCCGCGCCCATATCGACATGCCGGAAATCCGCGACGCCATCCGCGCCGGGCGGCTGAAGATCGATGGCGACATCATCGGCCCCAAGGGAGACGTGCGCGTCACCAAGGCGGCGATCGATCCCGTCTGGTACCTGCCCGGCATCGCCCAGCGCTTCGGCATGGGCGAGGGGCAACTGCGCCGGGCGCTGTTCGAATATACCGGCGGCATGTTCCCCGAACTGGTCACCCGTGGCGACCTCAAGGTGTTCCTGCCGCCGATCGGCGGCATGACGCTCTATATGTTCGGCGATCCCTCGAAGATCGGCGACGGCGTCACCCCCATCGCCTGCCGCGTGCATGACGAGTGCAACGGCTCCGACGTGTTCTCCTCCGACATCTGCACCTGCCGGCCCTATCTCGCCCACGGCATCGAACTGTGCGTGGAGATGGCGCAGAAGGGTGGCACCGGCCTCGTGGTCTACAACCGCAAGGAAGGCCGGGCGCTCGGCGAGGTGACCAAGTTCCTCGTCTACAATGCCCGCAAGCGGCAGGAGGGCGGCGACCTTCCGGAGACCTATTTCAAGCGCACCGAATGCGTCGCCGGCGTGCAGGACATGCGCTTCCAGGAACTGATGCCGGACGTGTTCCACTGGCTCGGCATCACGCAGATCGACCGCTTCGCCTCGATGAGCGACATGAAGTTCAACGCGCTCGACCGCGCTGGCATCAAGGTGATCGAGCGGGTGGCGATTCCCGATGAGCTGATCCCGCAGGATGCCCGCGTCGAGATGGAGGCCAAGGTCTCGGCCGGCTATTACGGTGCCGGCTTCCAGAGCCACTATGACGACACGCAGGGGCGCGGGCTGAAGGAATAGGCCCCCGTTCCATCGTCCGCCTTGCGCTCGCGTGGGGCGGGCGACTTCACGAGGATAGAGGCGGGCATGGCCGGCGACGACGAAGACTATGTGTATGACGAGGCGACCGGCGAATGGCGCCCGGCCTCGGAGATGAAGGCGCAAGCGGCGGCGGCCAGCGCGGTGCGCGACGCCTCCGGCACCGTGCTGGCCGATGGGGATTCCGTGGTTCTCGTCAAGGACCTGAAGGTGAAGGGCGCCGGCCAGACGCTGAAGCAGGGCACGGTGATCCGCTCGATCCGCCTGACCGACAACCCGGACGAGATCGACTGCCGCCACGACAGCATCAAGGGCCTGGTGCTGCGCACGGAATTCGTGCGCAAGCGCTGACGCCGACTACTTCCGAGAAGGACGACGCATGATCCCGCCCGAACTCGCCGCTTTGCGTTCCCCCCACGCCGTGCGCGCCCGTAGTCACATGGTGCTCGACCACGTGCTGGCGGGCGCCTCGCCGCATTTCACCGTCGATGAAACCCGGCTCGGCGCGGTGGCGGATTATGTGGCGGAGGTGACGCGCCGTGCCTATCCGACGCTCGACATTCCCTATCACAGTCGCTGGCGGCACTTCGACGCCGGCGGGGTGGCGCGCTGGGATGCGCTTGCCGGGACGCTGGAGGGCGTCGATACGCTGGAGCGCGCGCGGATCATGGTCGATCTCGCGGTGGTGAGCGTGCTGCTCGACGCCGGGGCCGGCGACGCCTGGCGCTACCATGAGGACGCGACCGGGCTCACCGTGACCCGCTCGGAAGGGCTGGCGGTGGCCAGCCTGCACATGTTCCAGGCCGGCGCGTTCTCCTCCGATCCGGCGGTGCCGCTGCGCGTCGACGCGCCGGCGCTGATCGCGCTCGACGCCGCGACGCTGGCCCGGCATTTCCAGGTCGGCCCCGACAATCCGCTGGTGGGCGTGCCGGGACGGGTGACGCTGCTCAACCGGCTCGGCGAGGCGATGGCGGCGCGTACCGATCTGTTCGGCGACGGGGCGACGCGGCCGGGCGGGCTGATCGACGCGCTGCTGCCGCAGGCCAAGGTCGGCCGGCTGCCGGCGGCGCGCATATTGGAGGCGCTGCTCGACGGGCTGTCGGTGATCTGGCCGGCGGGGCTGGTGGTGGACGGCGTGCTGCTGGGCGATGTCGGCCGACACAGCGCGATCACCGTGCCGGACCGCTCGGCCGGGCTGGTGCCGTTCCACAAGCTCTCGCAGTGGCTGACCTATTCGCTGCTCGAGCCGTTCGAGGCCGCCGGCGTCGCGGTGGTGGATCTCGACGAACTCACTGCGCTGCCGGAATACCGCAATGGTGGCCTCTTGGTGGATCTGGAGCTGATCGTGCCGCGCCGGCCCATCGACCCCGCGCAGAAGCACTCGGTGGATTCGGAGATGATCGTCGAATGGCGGGCGCTCACCGTGGCGTTGATGGACCGGCTCGCCGGGGCGGTGCGCGAGCGGCTCGGGCTCGACGCCGACTCGTTCCCGTTCGCCAAGCTGCTGCAGGGCGGCACCTGGACGGCCGGGCGGCAGATCGCTGCGCAGAAGCGCGCCGGCGGGCCGCCGCCTATCGCCATCGACGCGGACGGCACGGTGTTCTGAACGCTGAAAACGCACATGCCCGGGACGAGCCCGGGCATGGCGTTGGCGGATGAGGCGCGGCGTCAGTCGATCTGCGCGCCGGACGCCTTGACAATCGGCGCCCATTTGGCGAGCTCCGCCTTCACATGGGCGGCGAGCTCTTCCGGCGTCGAGCCGACGACGGTGGCGCTGAAATCAGCGAGGCGGGCCTGCACCTTCGGGTCGGAGAGCGACTTGTTGGCGGCGGCGTTCAGCTTGGCGACCACTTCCGGCGGCGTGCCGGCCGGGGCGAACAGCGCGTTCCAGGTATAGGTCTCGTAGCCGGGAATGGTCTCGGCGATGGCCGGGACGTCCGGGAAGGACGGCGCGCGCTTGGCGGTGGTGACGCCCAGCGCCCGCAGCTTGCCGCTCTTGATGTGCCCGGCCGAGGACGGCAGGTTGTCGAACATGATCGGCACCTGGTTGGCCAGCACGTCGTTCAGCGCCGGGCCGGCGCCCTGATAGGGGATGTGTTGCATCTGCACGCCGGCGAGGCTCTTGAACAGCTCGCCGGAGAGATGCAGCGGCGTGCCGTTGCCGGAGGAGGCGTAGCTGTACTTGTCCGGGTCCTTCTTCAGCAGCTCGACCAGCTCGGGAACGGTCTTGGCCGGGAAGTCCGGGTTCACGACGAGCACGTTCGGCACCACCACCAGCAGCGAGATGGGCGCGAAGCTCTTTTCCGCGTCGTAGGGAATCTTCTTGTACAGCGCCGGGTTGAGCGCGTGGGTGGCCACCGTGCCCATCAGGATGGTGTAGCCGTCCGGATTGGCCTTCGCCACCTGCGCCGCGCCGAGATTGCCGCCGGCGCCGCCCTTGTTCTCGACCACGACCGGCTGGCCGAGCTCGGCGCTCATGCGCTCGGCGACCAGCCGGCCGACAAGGTCGGTGGAGCCGCCGGCCGGGAAGGGGATGACGAGGGTGACGGGGCGCTCCGGGAAGCCCTGCGCGAGCGAGGGACCGGCGGCGAAGGCGAAAGCGGCGGCGCTGGCGGCGGCAAGCAGCGTACGGAACTTGCCACCGAAGGCGGCGCGAGGCGTGGCGCGAAGTGTGGCGCGAAACATTGGCGTATCTCCCATGGGGACGGATGGCGGCATCTTGTCGGGTGCCTTTTGGTCACGTTCCCCGATTTGGCGGCCGGGCTCAACGGCTTCGCCGGCAAGTTCGACCAATGGACGGCAGGTTTTCCGTGATTGGATTCGATCTATGAGAAAATTGTATCCGATTTGACCATGGCTCGCGCACGATGCCCAAAAGCTGGGCGCCCGATTGGCGGCTTTCCCGTCTCCGCCTGTCATCCCGGCGCGGATTTTCCCGTCCGGCGCCGCCCGCAACAACTGGCATAGGCCTTGCGAAGGTCTTTGCCGAGGCGGACGGGCGAGGGTGGCAGACCAGATGAGCAAAGGCGCCGACATCGAATTGATCCAGGTCACCAAGCGCTACGGGCTGGCGCTGGCGGTCGATGCGGTGTCGCTCAAGATTCCCAAGGGCACCTATTGCTGCCTGCTCGGCCCCTCCGGCTGTGGCAAGACCACGACGCTGCGCATGATCGCCGGCCATGAGAGCATCACGCAGGGCGATGTCCGCCTCGGCCCGGCCGTGGTCACCGACCTGCCGCCGGCCAAGCGCGGCACGGCGATGATGTTCCAGAGCTACGCGCTGTTTCCCCATCTCGACACCGTCGACAATGTCGCCTTCTCGCTGAAGATGAAGGGCGTCGACAAGCCGACCCGCCGCGCCAAGGCGATGGAGATGCTCAAGCTGGTGCAGCTCGACCATCTCGCCGAGCGCCGGCCGGCGCAGCTCTCCGGCGGCCAGCAGCAGCGCGTGGCGCTGGCGCGGGCGCTCATCACCGATCCGCAGGCGCTGCTGCTCGACGAACCGCTCTCGGCGCTCGACCCGTTCCTCAAGATCAAGGTGCGGCAGGAGCTGAAGAAGCTGCAATTGCAGCTCGGCATTTCCTTCATCCACGTCACCCACAGCCAGGAGGAGGCGATGGCGCTCTCCGACCTGGTGGTGGTGATGAATGGCGGGCGCATCGAGCAGGCGGCGGAGCCGCGCGAGGTGTTCAACCGGCCGGCAACCGCCTTCGTCGCCCGCTTCATGGGCGACCACAACGTCATCGCCGGCCGCGTCGCCGGCAAGGCGGGGGAGGCGCTCACCTTCGAGGTGCCGGGCGGCGCCTCCTTCGCCGCGCCGGACGGGGAGGGGCTGGAGCCGGGCGCGCCGGTGGAGATCGCCGTGCGCACCGACCGCATCCGCATCGGCGAGCCGGTGGTCGCCGGCTGCGGGCTCACCGGCCTCGTGCAGAACATCGAATATCACGGCCAGAAGGTGCAGGTGGCGCTCTCCGCGCCCGGGGTCGACGACTTCGCGGTGCAGGTGCCGGAATCCGCCTTCTTCGCCAATCCGCTGTCCCTCGGCGACGCGGTGCCGCTCGCCTGGACGCCGGACGACGTCCATCTGCTCAAGCCTTCGCCTTCCGCCTGAGAGAGACACGGCCGGCGGACGGGGGTCCGCAGCCAAACGACATATCGGGAGACAGACATGACGAAGAAGACCACCTCCAAGGGCGTCAGCCGCCGCCAGCTGCTCAAGGGGGCGGCCGCAGCGGGCGGCCTCGCCGCCGGCGCGGGCGTCGTCACCGGCTTCCCGACCATCTGGGCGCAGAACCCGATCACGCTGCGCCAGTTCGGCACCGGCGTGTCGAACATCAATGCCATCGCCGAGAAGTGCAAGGCGGACCTCGGCATCACCCTGCAGATGACCGCGCTCGATTCCGACGCGGTATCGCAGCGCGTGGTGACGCAGGCCAACTCCTTCGACATCGCCGACATCGAATACTGGATCTGCAAGAAGGTGTTCCCGGCCGGCACGTTGCAGCCGATGGACGTGAAGAAGATCAAGTACTACGACGACATCGTGCCGATCTTCACCACCGGCAAGCTCACCCCGGAATCGAAGATCGCCCAGGGCACCGCGCCGAACACCGTCGGCTTCGTCGAGGGACCGGACTCCAAGACGTTCGCCAAGTCGCCCACCCAGTGGATGACGCTGATCCCGACCATCTACAACGCCGACACCTTCGGCATCCGCCCCGACCTCGTCGGCCGGCCGATCAAGAACTGGAAGGACATTCTCGACCCCGCCTTCAAGGGCAAGACCTCGATCCTGAACATCCCGTCCATCGGCATCATGGACGCGGCGATGATCTGCGAGAGCGCCGGCGTCATCAAATATGGCGACAAGGGCAACATGACCAAGGCGGAGATCGACACCACCATCGATTTCCTGATCAAGACCAAGAAGGCCGGCCAGTTCCGCGCCTTCTGGAAGACCTTCGACGAGAGCGTCAACCTGATGGCCTCGGGCGAGGTGGTGATCCAGTCCATGTGGTCGCCGGCGGTGGCGGCGGTGCGCTCCAAGGGTATCCCCTGCGTCTACCAGCCGCTGGAAGAGGGCTACCGCGCCTGGGGCGGCGGCCTCGGCATGGCCAAGCACCTGAAGGGCGCGCAGCTCGACGCCGCTTATGAGTACATCAACTGGTACCTCTCCGGCTGGGTCGGCGCCTATCTGAACCGCCAGGGCTACTACTCGGCCGTGCTCTCCACCGCCGAGAAGAACATGACGCCGGACGAGTGGGCGTTCTGGATGCTCGGCCAGCCGGCCAAGGCCGACATCCTCTCGCCGGAGGGCAAGGTGATGTACACGGTGGGCGCGGTTCGCGACGGCGGCTCCTTCAAGGAGCGCATGGGCGCGGTGGCCTGCTGGAACTCGGTGATGGACGAGGATCGCTACATGGTCCGCCGCTGGAACGAGTTCATCGCCGCGTGAGGCTGATCGACGGCCGCGAGGGAGCGCCTCCTGCTCCCTCTCCCCGCACCGAACTCGGCTGTTGCCGAGTTCGGTTCTCGGCAAGGTCGACATGGGAGATATCCGATGTCGACGGAGAAGAGTGGGGTGAGGGGGCTCCCTCATCGCGAGACCGTGCATCCCCCTTCACTCCATCCCTCTCCCCGTCGGGGAGAGGGAGCAGAGGCCCTCCACCGGAACGCCCGCATGACGCTTTCACGCCTCGCGCCCTATCTCCAGGCGACGCCGCTGACGCTGATCCTGGCGGCCTTTCTGGTGCTGCCCATCGCCACTATCGCGATGGTGAGCTTCTGGGACTATGATTCCATCCAGATCTTCCCGGCCTTCGTCTTCACCAATTACGAGGAGACGATCACCTCGCCGGTGACCTGGAACACCTACATCAACACCTTCAAATACACCCTGATCGTGTGGGCGCTGACGCTGCTCATCGGCTTCTGGGTGGCCTATTATCTTGCCTTCCACATCCGCTCGACGACGATGCAGATGCTGCTGTTCCTCATCTGCACCATCCCGTTCCTGACCTCGAACATCATCCGCATGATCTCGTGGATCCCGTTCCTCGGCCGCAACGGGCTGTTGAACCAGACGCTGATGACCATGGGGATCATCGACCAGCCGCTGGAGTTCCTGCTGTTCTCCGACTTCTCGGTGGTGCTCGCCATGGTGCATCTCTACACGCTATTCATGGTGACGCCGATCTTCAACACGCTGATGCGCATCGACCGGGCGCTGATCGAGGCGGCGCGCGATGCCGGCGCCAATGGCTGGCAGATCCTCACCAACGTCATCATCCCGCTGGCCAAGCCGGGCATCGCCATCGGCTCGATCTTCGTCGTCACGCTGGTGATGGGCGACTTCATCACCGTGCGCTTCATGTCCGGCGGCCAGTCGGCCTCGGTGGGCCTGATGATGGCGAACCAGATCGCGCTGCTGCAATACCCGGCCGCGGCGGCCAATGCGGTGATCCTCTTGATCATCGTGCTGATGCTGGTCGGCGGCATATTGCGCGTCGTCAACATCCGCAAGGAACTGTGAGGCGGAGAAGGATCTCGCGATGAACTCGGAAAAGCGCGGCCTCGGTTTCTACGTCCTCACGGCCTTCTTCGTGCTGTTCGTGCTGTTCCTGTACGGGCCGCTGACGACGATCTTCATCCTGTCGTTCCAGGGCCCAAATGGCGGCCTCACCTTCCCGATGAACGGGTCCTCGGTGCACTGGTTCAAGAACCTCCTGTTCGAGCAGCAGGCGGTGGGCGATTTCGGCGGCGCCTTCACCCGCTCGCTCCTCCTTGGGCTGATGACCATGGTGGCGACGGTGGTGGTGTCGCTGCTCGCCGGCCTCGCCTTCCGCCGCCGCTTCCTCGGCTCCGGCCCGCTATTCTACCTCACCATCGCCAGCCTGATCGTGCCCTCGATCCTGATCTCGCTGGGCATCGGCCTCGCCTTCCAGGTGTTCGGGCTGAACCCGGCCTGGTATTCCTCGGCCTTCGGCGCGCATCTCACCTGGACGCTGCCCTTCGGCCTCCTGATCATGTTCGCGGTGTTCAACCGCTTCAACCCGTCCTACGAGGAAGCCGCGCGCGACCTCGGCGCCACGTCGTGGCAGACCTTCGCGCATGTGGTGCTGCCGATCATCCTGCCGAGCCTGGTCGGTGTCGGGCTGTTCGGCTTCACGCTCTCCTATGACGAGTTCGCCCGCACGCTGATGACCGCCGGCACCTTCAACACGCTGCCGCTGGAGATCTACGGCATGACCACCAACGTCACCACGCCGGTGCTCTATGCGCTGGGCACGGTGACGACGGTGTTCTCGATGGCGATCATCGTGGTGGCGCTCATCGCCATCGCCGTCCTGCGCAAGCGCCGGGCGCGGAAGGTAGCGGGCTGATCCCGTCCCCCTTTTCCTGCCGCTGCGGAAAGATTTGCCCTCACAGAGGCTTGCGCAGAAAGTGCTTGCCGGGGGCGGCAAGGAACCGGATAGTTCGTGGCGGGTTGATGTCCAGAATAAGTCGTGCGGCTGGAACCCACCGGGCCGAAGCGGCGTGGACGTTATGGGAGAAACGCCATGAACATCTGCACCACGGACCGCAGCATCTGCGATCTGCTCAAGGAAGTGGCCAAGGACGACCGCAAGCACGCCTTGATCATCAAGCTGCGCAGCGGCGATACCGTCACCGCCTATGGACCGATCGAGGTGGCGGACCGGTTCATGCTGTGCCGCTTGCACGACAACAACTATCAGGGCAACCAGCTGATCGCGCTCGATACCATCGAGTTCATCCGCTGAACGCGCGCCGCTGAGGCGAATCAGCTCCCGACCACCAGAAGCGCGGCGGCGAGATCCTCCAGCGCCGCGCCCACCGACTTGAACAGCGTCACCTCTTCCGCCGTGCGCCGGCCGGGATGGCGGCCGAGCGCGAGGTCCCGCAGGTCGGCCCGCAGCGCCTCGGCCGACCACAGCCCGGCCTTGAGTGGTTGCAAGAGGTCGCCTGCCTCGGCCAGCGCTCCGGCCCGCGTATCGACGAACACTTCGGCGCGCCGCACCAGCGCGTCGTCGCTCTCGCGCATCGCCGGGTTGAAGGCGCCGACCAGGTCGACATGGGTGCCGGGGCGCACCTCGGCGCCCTTGACCAGCGGCGCCGTCGAGGTGGTGGCGCAGCTGACGATGTCCGCCTCGCCGAGGGCGGCGGCGATATCGTCGACCGCCCGCGCTTCCAGGCCGCCAGCACCGATGGCGGCGGCCAGCGCCTCGGCCTTGTCGCGGCGGCGTCCCCACACCAGCACCCGCTCGATCGGCCGTACCGTGCGATGCGCGGCGGCGAGCTGAGCCGCGACATGGCCGGTGCCGACGATCAGCAGCGTGCGGCTGTCCGGCCGCGCCAGCCAGGAGGCAGCGAGCGCCGAGGCGGCGGCGGTACGGCGATTGGTGAGCGCGTCGCCCTCCATCACCGCGCGCGGCTGCCCGGTGACGCCGTCGAACAGCACATAGAGCGAGCCCACCGCGCCGAGCCCATGCGCGGCGTTGTTGGGGAACACGGTGACCAGCTTGGTGCCGATGGCCTCGCCGCGCTTCCAGGCCGGCATGGTGAGCAGGTGGCCGGGAGCCGCCGGCGTGCCGACATCGAAGGCGCCGCGCACCGGCATCGGCTCGTCATGGGTGGCGAAGGCTTCGCGCAGCGCCGCAATCAGGCGGGGATAGTCGAGGGCGGCCTCGATTTCCTTGGCGGCGTAGAAGCGCATCGGTCCATCTCCTGAATGTGCGGGAAAGCGGGCGCGAAACTAGAGCATGTTCGGCGCCGGCGGAATGGGCCTTTGGACATGGGCGGCGGCAGCCTGTTGACACATTAGGCTTTCCCCGGGCGAGGGCAGGGGGGCGGCGGCCGGTACGGCTCAGTTGGCCTGCCGCCGGGAGGCGGGCGAGGGGGCGAGCTGCTCGAAGGCGTCCTCGACCAGGCTGACATGATGCAGCATGGTGGCGTGGGCGGCGGCGGCGTCGCCGGTCAGCACCGCCCGCATCACCGCCCCGTGCTCGGCATGGGAGAGCGCCAGCCGGCCGGGCGCGCGGAACTGCGCGTGGCGGAACGGCGCCAGTCGCCGGCGCAGCGTCGCGGTCATCTCCGCCAGCACCGGATTGTGCGAGCCGGCATAGAACAGCGTATGGAAGCTGACATTGGCGGCGGCGTAGGCCTCGACGTCGTCGCGCACCACCATGTCGGCCATGCCCTCATAGAGGGCGCCGAGCCGCCGCCGCTCGATCGGCGTCATGCTGAGCGCCGAGAGCCGGGCACAGGTGGCTTCCAGCTCGCCCATGGCGACGAACAGCGTTTCTAGCTGCTGCGAGGTGATCTCGGCGACGATGGCGCCGCGGCGCGGGCGCAGCTCGATCAGCCCGGTGGTGGCGAGCTTGCGCAGCGCCTCGCGAACCGGCGTGCGCGAGGTGCCGTAGCGGGCGGCCAGCATGTGTTCGTCGAGGCGTGTACCCGGTTCCAGCGAGCCGTCGATGATGGCGTCGGCGATCTCGCCGGCCAACTTCTCGGTGCGCGTCTGCCGTTCGTCGGCCATGCGGGAATGCGCCTGCTCGCAAGGGGAACTCGCCTGTACCGCAAGTCATGGCATGAATCGCCATGCGCATACAGCACAGAATTTCAGCGTCCATGACGGCAATTTAAGCACGCAAGATTCAAAAATTGCATGCACAATATTTCCTGAGAGTACAGCAGCATCGCCCGTTCATCGCCGCCGGCTTGTCGTTGTCCGCGCCCGGCGTCATTCCTCGGAGCCTCGCCTCATGAATCGTCGCGAATTCCTGAAATCCGCATCGGTCCTCTCCTCGGTTGCCGCTGCCGGCGTCGCGGCGCCGGCCGTCTGGTCGTCGGCACGTGCGCAGTCGGCGCGGGCCGAGACGCTGCTGCTGGTCAGCGAAGCCGGCCCGAACAATCTCGACATCCACGGCGTCGGCACCAACCGTCCCGGCTATGAGGTGGCGTGGAACTGCTACGACCGGCTGATGAGCTACGGCACCAAGACGCTGGCGGACGGTTCGGTGAGCTACGACCAGAACAAGCTGGTGCCCGAGCTCGCCGAGGGGTGGGACGTCTCGGCCAATGCCGCCACCTTCAAGCTGCGCAAGAACGCCACCTTCCATGACGGCTCGCCGGTCACCGCGCAGGACGTGAAATGGTCGTTCGACCGCGCGGTGTCGGTGGGCGGCTTCCCGACCTTCCAGATGAAGGCCGGTTCGCTGGAAAAGCCCGAGCAGTTCGTGGTGGTGGACGATCACACTTTCCGCGTCGACTTCATCCGTCCCGACCGGCTGACAATGCCGGACCTCGCGGTGATCGTGCCCTCGGTGTTCAACTCCAAGCTGGTGCAGTCCAAGGCTACCGAGCAGGACAAATGGGGCATGGAGTTCACCAAGCAGAACACCGCCGGCGGCGGCGCCTACAAGGTGGCGAAGTGGACCTCCGGCACCGAGGTGATCTTCGAGCGCAACGAGAGCTGGGCCTGCGGCCCGATGCCGTCGATCAAGCGGGTGGTGTGGCGCATGGTGCCGTCGGCCGGCAACCGCCGGGCGCTGATCGAGCGCGGCGACGCCGACATCTCGTTCGATTTGCCGGCCAAGGACTTCGTCGAGCTCGACAAGGCCGGCAAGGTGAAGGTGGTGTCGAACCCGGTCAGCAACGGCGTGCAATATATCGGCATGAACGTCACCAAGCCGCCCTTCGACAAGCTGGAGGTGCGCCAGGCGGTGGCCTACGCCATTCCCTACCAGAAGATCATGGACGCGGTGCTGTTCGGCCTCGGCAAGCCGCTCTACGGCGCGGCCTCCAACAAGGTGAGCCAGCCGGTGTGGCCGCAGGCGCATGGCTACAACACCGACATCGCCAAGGCGAAGGAACTGCTGGCCAAGGCCGGCTATCCCGAGGGCTTCGAGACCACGCTCTCCTTCGACCTCGGCGCGGCCGTGGTAAACGAGCCGCTCTGCACGCTGGTGCAGGAGAGCCTCGGTCAGATCGGCATCAAGGTGACGCTGAACAAGATTCCGGGTGCCAACTGGCGCGGCGAGATCACCAAGAAGGAGATGCCGCTGATCGCCAACTTCTTCTCCGGCTGGCTCGACTACCCGGAATACTTCTTCTTCTGGGGCTATCACGGCCAGAACGCGGTGTTCAACACCATGGGCTACAAAAGCGCCGAGATGGACAAGCTGATCGACGGCGCCCGTGCCACGGCGGCGGCGGGCGACTGGCCGGCCTATGACAAGGACGTCACCGGCTTCATCGACCTCGCCTTCGCCGACATGCCGCGCGTGCCGCTGTTCCAGCCCTATCTCAACGTAGCCATGCAGAAGTCGATTGCCGGCTACCAATACTGGTTCCACCGGCAACTCGACTACCGCACGCTGCGCAAGGCGTAGGGACGGGTAGCTTTCTTAGCTTTCCCTCTCCCCGTCCGAACTCGGCTGTTGCCGAGTTCGGGGCCGGCGGGGTCGAAGCCGGAAACATCCGGCTTCGACGGAGAGGTGGCCCGCGCAGCGGGTCGGCGAGGGGGGCGACATTGGGAGGCCAAGAAGGCCCCTCTCCCCGTCAGTCGCTCCGGGCCATGCTGTTGCTTGGCTGTCTGCTGGGTCGGAGGCGTCTGAAGGGGCGTCCGTAAAACAAAACGCCGATCCGGTCAGCGTTCGGCCGGTTAGATCTTCTATCCGGTCGGTCTTTCCTATCCCACCCTTCGCGTCGCCGGATCCACCCGTCCATCCCATGGAGGTGCGCGTGCTCAAGCAGATTGTCCGCCGCCTCGGCACCGCGGTGCCGAGCCTTATCGGCGTCGTCATCGTCACCTTCCTGCTGACGCGGGTGCTGCCCGGCGACACAGCCGCCTATTTCGCCGGGCCGGCGGCGACCCCGCAGGCCATCGCCGAGATCAAGACCAAGCTCGGCCTCGATCAGCCGCTGTTCGTGCAGTTCCTCGCCTATGTGAAGGACCTCGCCACCGGCAATCTCGGCATGTCGCTGACCACCGGCCAGCCGGTGTTCGAGGATATCCGCGCCCGGCTGCCGGCCTCGGCGGAACTGACGCTGCTCGGGCTGATCCTCTCGGTCGCGGTGTCGGTGCCGCTCGGCATCCTCGCGGCGGTGCGGCAGGGCTCGTGGATCGACCATCTGTGTCGGGTGGTGGCTACCGCCGGCGTGTCGCTGCCGGTGTTCTTCACCGGGCTGCTGCTGGTCTATGTGTTCTACTACAAGCTCGGCTGGGCGCCGGCGCCGATGGGGCGGCTCGACTTCATCTATTCCGCGCCGGACACCGTGACCGGCTTCTACCTGATCGACAGCCTGCTCGCCGGCGATTTCGAGTTGTTCCGCGCCGCCTGGTCGCAGATCTGGCTGCCGGCGGTGACGCTCGCCATCTTCTCGCTCGCGCCGATCGCCCGCATGACCCGCGCCTCCATGCTCTCCGTGCTGGCCTCGGATTTCGTGCGCACCGCGCGGGCGAGTGGGCTGAAGCCGTCCAAGGTCGTGATGGGTTATGCGTTCCGCAATGCGCTTTTGCCGGTCATCACCACGCTCGGCATGGTGTTCTCCTTCCTGCTCGGCGCCAATGTGCTGGTGGAGAAGGTGTTCGCCTGGCCGGGCATCGGTTCCTACGCCATCGAGGCGCTGATCACCTCCGACTATGCGCCGGTGCAGGGCTTCGTGCTCGCCATGGCCATTCTCTACGTGCTGCTCAACCTCGCGATCGACATCCTGTACGGGCTGGTCGACCCGCGCGTGCGCATCGAAGCCTGAGGAGGGTGCCATGAGGGGGAAAGCCATGAGCCTTGCCGCCACCGACGCCGCGCCGAAGGACAGCCTGTTCTCCCACGCCCGGCACATCGTCGCCGAAAACCCGGTCACCGGCATCGCTTTCGGCCTGTTCGCGCTGTTCGCTTTGGCGGCGCTGATCGGCCCCTATGTGGTGCCGCACGATCCGCTGGCGAGCAACACCTCGGCGGCGTTGCAGCCGCCGTCCGCCACCTACTGGTTCGGCACCGACCAGCTCGGGCGCGACATCTTCTCGCGCGTGGTCGTGGCGAGCCGGCTCGACATGATCATCGCCGTCGCCTCGGTGGCGCTGGTGTTCGTCGCGGGCGGCTTCGCCGGCATCGCCTCCGGCTATTTCGGCGGCTGGACCGACCGCATCGTCGGGCGCGTCTCCGACACCATCATGGCCTTCCCGCTCTTCGTGCTGGCGATGGGCATCGTGGCGGCGCTCGGCAACACCGTGACCAACATCATCATCGCCACCGCGATCATCAACTTCCCGCTCTATGTGCGCGTCGCCCGCGCCGAGGCCAATATCCGCCGCGAGGCCGGCTTCGTGCAGGCGGCGCGACTGTCCGGCAATTCGGAGATGCGCATCCTGCTCGGCCACATCGCGCCGAACATATTGCCGATCATGATGGTGCAGGTGTCGCTCACCATGGGCTACGCCATCCTCAATGCGGCGGGGCTGTCCTTCATCGGCCTCGGCGTGCGCCCGCCCACCCCGGAATGGGGGATCATGGTGGCGGAGGGCGCCTCCTTCATCATCTCCGGCGAATGGTGGATCGCCTTCTTCCCCGGCGTGACGCTGATGCTCGCCGTGTTCTGCTTCAACCTGCTCGGCGACGGTTTGCGCGACCTCGTCGATCCGCAGCGGCGCACCTGAGGGAGGCGGCGATGAACATTCATGCGGGAAACATGTCTGCGGGTGTCAACAACATGCAGCCGCCCTTGCTGGAGGTGCGCGACCTCACCGTCGAGTTCGCCACCCGCCGCGGCACCGTCCAGGCGGTGAAGCAGGTGGACCTGACGCTGGCCAAAGGCGAGACGCTGGGCATTGTCGGCGAATCCGGCTCGGGCAAGTCGGTCACCTCCTATGCGGTGATGCGCATCCTCGACCGCGCCGGCCGCATCGCCGAGGGAACGATCTCCTTCGGCGGCGTCGACATCGGGGCCGCCTCGGAGAGCCAGGTGCGGGCGCTACGCGGGCGGGAGATGTCGATGATCTTCCAGAACCCGCGCGCGGCGCTGAATCCGATCCGCAAGGTCGGCAAGCAGATCGAGGACGTGCTGATCGAGCACGTGCAGGCGCAGCCCTCCGACGCGAAGGAGAAGGCTATCGAGGTGCTGAAGGCGGTGCGCATCGCCCGACCGGAGGAGCGCTACCACGCCTATCCGTTCGAACTGTCCGGCGGCATGTGCCAGCGCATCGTCATCGCGCTGGCGCTCGCCTGCCGGCCGCAATTGCTGATCGCCGACGAGCCGACCACCGGCCTCGACGTGACGACGCAGAAGGCGGTGATGGACCTCGTGGTCGAGCTCACCCGCGAGCGCAACATGTCCACCATCCTCATCACCCACGATCTCGGGCTCGCGAGCGCCTATTGCGACCGGGTGATGGTGATGGAGAAGGGCAAGGTGGTGGAGACCGCCAATGCCGAGGCGGTCTTCCGCGCCCCGCAGCACGCCTATACCCGCAAGCTGATGCGGGCGACGCCGCGCAAGGGCGTCACCCTGCGCGACCTGCTGCCGGAAGATGCCGCGCCCGTCGCGTTGACACCGGCGATGCCGGTGGAGGGCGCCGGCACGCCGCTGCTGGTCGTCGAGAACCTGGTGAAGGAATATCCGCGCCAGACGCCGGCGACCGGTCTTGCCGGGGCCTTCGGCATCAAGGGCGCGGCGGCCGACCCGTTTCGCGCGGTGGACGACATCAGCTTCTCGGTGGCGAAGGGCGAGAGCCTCGGCCTCGTCGGCGAGAGCGGCTGCGGCAAGTCCACGACCTCGATGATGCTGATGCGCCTTCTCGACCCGACCTCGGGGCGCATCGTGTTCAAGGGCGAGGAATTGTCCGCCATTCCGGCCAAGCGCTTCGCCGGCTCGAAATGGCGTTCGCGCATCCAGCTGGTGTTCCAGGACCCGACCGACAGCCTCAACCCGCGCTACACCGCCGCCCGCGCCATCGCCGACCCGCTGCTGCGGCTGGGGTCCGGCCTGTCCGGCAAGGCGCTGCGGGCGAAGGTGGAGGAACTGGCCGGCCTCGTCGGCCTACCGGTCCACCTGCTCGACCGCTTCCCGCACCAGCTGTCCGGCGGGCAGAAGGCGCGCGTCGGTATCGCCCGCGCCATCGCGCCCGACCCGGATCTCGTCATCCTCGACGAGCCGACGGCGGCGCTCGACGTCTCCGTGCAGGCGGTGGTGCTGAACCTGTTGCAGGACCTGAAGCAGCGGCTCGGCATGAGCTACATCTTCGTCAGCCACGATCTCGAAGTGGTGCGCATGCTGTGCGACCGGGTGATCGTGATGCGCACCGGCCGCATCGTCGAGGAGGGCGCGACGGAGGCGATTATGGCGGCGCCCAAGGCCGAGTACACCCGCGAATTGCTGGCCTCGATCCCGCATCCGCCGATCTGAGCAGGAGCGGGTGGGGGGCGGACCGGCGGCGGATTGAGCTTCGCCGTCAAAGCCGCGATGATGCCGGCGCCCCGGCGCCGGAGATTCGTCCCCTGATGTTCACTGCCCTGCTGCGCCATCCGGTGAAGCTCATCATCGGCGTCGTGCTGGTGCTGTTCGCCGCCTACGAGGTCAGCGTCCGCTTCCTCGCCTATACCGCCGATGCCTATGTGATGAGCGACATCATCGTGGTCTCCTCGGAGATCGAGGGCCCGGTCTCGACGCTGGCCGTGCAGAACAACCAGAAGGTTGCCGCCGGCCAGCTGCTGTTCGAGATCGAGAAGACCCCCTATCAGCTAAAGGTGCAGCAGACGCAGGCGGCGGTGCAGCAGGCCGAGGCTGACTTGGAACTGGCCAAGGACGAGGTTGGCTCGGCCCAGGCCGGCGTCGCCTCGGCGCAGGCGGTGCTGACCAATGCGCAGGCGCAGCTCGGCCGGGTGAAATCGCTGTCGACCGAAGGCTTCTCGCCCGAGGCGACGCTCGACGTCGCCACCCGCGACGTCGCCACCGCCACCGCCAATGTGCAGACCGCGCAGGCGGCACTCGCTGTGTCGAGCCGGCGGGTGGCGGTGGCCGGCGCCACCATCGCGGCGGCCAAGGCCGATTTAGACAAGGCCCAGTACGACTTCTCCAAGACCACGATGGCGGCGCCTGAGCCGGGCCGCATCGCGCCCTTCACCATCCGCCAGGGCGACTATCTGAAGACCGGCACCGAGGTGCTGGCGGTGGTGACCGACCGCCGCCCACGCGTGGTCGCCAACATCCCCGAGCGCCATCTCGCCCGCATCCGCACCGGCCAGCGCGTCTGGCTGACCCTCGGTTCCGACCCGTGGGTGCTGCATTACGGCCGGGTGAGCGGCATCGCCGCCGGCATCTCCCGTTCGCCGGACAACCCGCAAGTGGTGCCCTATGTCGAGCCGACCACCGACTGGGTGCGGCTGCCGCGCCGCTTCCCGATCGAGATCGAGCTCGACGACTGGCCGGCCGATCTCGCTCTGTTCTACGGCGCCGATGCCCGCGCGCTGATCTGGTTCTGAGCCGGGGGCCGGGCGATGGACGACGTCACCCGGCAGGCCCTCGCCACCGCCTCGGGAGTGCTCGCGGCGGTATATATCTCGCTCGCCATGGGGCTGGCCGATCCCTATTGGGCGGCGCTCTCGGTGATGATCATCGCCAATGTCGACCGCGACCAGCTGTTCACCAAGGGCGTGCTGCGCATCGCCGGTACCTTCATCGGCGTCACGCTGGGCTATGTCGTCGGTCAGTGGGTGGAGGGGCTGCAACTGCCGCAGGCGGCGCTGGTGATGATCGCCGCCGGCATCGGCACCTATGGCCGCCAGCGCAGCGCCTATGGCTATGCCTGGTTCTACGGTGCTCTCACCTTCGCGCTGGTGATGCTCTACACCATGGTCCAGCCGCAGGACCTCTACTCGTTCGCCTGGTACCGCTGCTACGAGATCGTCATCGGCGTCACCTGCGGTACGTTGGCGAACTGGGCGCTGGGTCCGAGGGCGGGGGAGCTCGGCCATATCGTCGCCGCGGCCACCGCCACCACGCCGGAAAGCGCGCTGAAGCAGTCCTATATCGCCGCGCTCGGCGCGCTGGTGATCATCCTCGCCTGGACCTTCTTCAACCTGCCGCAACTGCCGCAGGTGCTGATCTCCAGCCTGATCATCATCGACGCCGATCCGGCGGCCAGCCGCCATCGCGGCTACCAGCGCATCATCGGCTGCATCATCGGGGGCACCGCCGGGCTGGCGGTGATCGCAATCGACGCCACCGAGGAATGGTGGTGGGCGACCATGCTGTTCCTCGGCGTATTCCTGTGCGCGCGCATCCATCTCGCCAAATCGGCGCAGACCTATATCGGCACCCAGTCGGCGATCGCCTATCTCGTCACCCTGGTGTCGACCGGGCCGCCGACCACCCTCGACCCGCCGGTGGAGCGGCTGGTGGGGATCATCATCGGGGTGAGCATCATGACCACGCTGGTCTGGGCGCTGAATGCCAGGCAGATCGCCGCCGAGAAGGCGGCCGACGGCTGAGCCTCACGCCGAGCCTCACGCGCCGCGCGGCGGGGCGATCTCGTCGAGCAGCGTGGCGAGGTCGTCGCCGCGCCGCACCAGCCGCCAGCGCTCAGGGGCGCCGGCCGGCACCACGACGGCGGCGCCCTTCGGGCAGACGCCGAGGCAGTCGACCTCGACAACCGCCACGCCGGCCCCCTTGCGCCGGGGCTTCTTCATCGGATTGCCGCCCTCGCGATGGGCGACCGCGCCGCGCAGCGCCGGCGCGAGGCGGTCGCCGCCATCCGCACCGAAGCCCTTCTTGAGCTTCTTCGCGCATTTGCGGCAGACCAGCACCACGTCGGTCCAGTCGGAGGCGATCGGCTTCATCGGGCGGGTTTTCATCGCGCCCGATGTGCCATGGCGGGAGACGCTTGGGAAGCGCGCCGCGCCTCAGTGCGTCACGCCGAGGAACTGCTTGAGCTCCGGCGTCTTCGGATTGGCGAACACCTCTTCCGGCGGCCCGATCTCATGCACCCGGCCCTGATGCATGAACACCACGCGCGAGCACACGTCGCGGGCAAAGCGCATTTCGTGCGTCACCATCAGGAGCGTCATGCCTTCCGAGGCGAGCTCCTTCACCACCGCCAGCACCTCGTTGACCAGTTCCGGGTCGAGGGCCGAGGTGATCTCGTCGCAGAGCAGGGCGATGGGCTGCATGGCCAGCGCGCGGGCGATGGCGACGCGCTGCTGCTGGCCGCCGGAGAGCTGGTCCGGATAGGCATCGAACTTGTGGCCGAGCCCGACCCGCTCCAGCATCTTCTTGGCCATCACTTCGGCCTCGGCCTTCGGCGTCTTCTTCACCACCATCTGCGACAGCATGACGTTGCGCCCGGCGGTGAGGTGCGGGAACAGGTTGAAGCCCTGGAAGATCATCCCGACCTTGAGGCGCAGCGCCTTCAGATGCAGTTCGTCCGGCAGCAATTGCGCGCCGGCTACCGAGATCGAGCCGTCGTCGATGGTCTCCAGCCCGTTGATGCAGCGCAGCAGCGTCGACTTGCCGGAGCCTGACTTGCCGATGATGGCGATGACCTCGCCCGGCTCGACGTCGATATTGATGCCCTTGAGCACTTCGTTGTCGCCGAAGCGCTTCTTCACCTCAGTGATTTCGATGAGCGACATTGAGCTTCCTCTCGAGGATCTGGGAAGACTTGGACAGCGGCCAGCACAGGCAGAAATAGATCAGCGCCACGAAGCCGTAGACGGTGAAGGGCTCGAAGGTAGCGTTGGTCACCATGGTCCCGGCCTTGGAGAGCTCCACGAAGCCGATGATCGAGGTGAGCGCCGTGCCCTTCACCACCTGCACCGAGAAGCCGACCGTGGGCGGCACCGCCACCCGCAGCGCCTGCGGCAGGATCACCCAGCGCATCTGCTGCAGATAGCCCATGCCGAGCGAGGACGACGCCTCCCACTGGCCCTTGGCGACGGATTCGACGCAGCCGCGCCAGATCTCGGCGAGGAAGGCGGCGGTCCACAGGATCAGCGCTACGGCGGCCGCCAGCCAGGCCGGCACGTCGATGCCGAACAGGCCGAGGCCGAAAAAGGCGAGGAACAACTGCATCAGCAGCGGCGTGCCCTGGAACAGCTCGATATAGGTTCTGGCGAAGGCCGGCCCGAGCCGCCCCTTGCCGATGCGCGCGAACAGCAGTGCCACGCCGACGAGGCTGCCGCCGACGAAGGAGACGATGGAGAGCAGCACTGTCCAGCGCGCCGCCAACAGCAGGTTGCGCAGGATGTCCCAGGTGGTGAAATCGTTCATCGCCGTCTCCTCACCGTGCCGTTCGCCGCGGGAAGATCGTCCAGCCGAGCCCGCGCAGCAGCTGGCGCAGCACGATGGCCAGCGCCAGGTAGATCAGCGTCGCGGCGAAATAGGTCTCGAAGGCGCGGAAGGTGCGCGACTGGATGAAGTTCGCCGCGAAGGTGAGATCCTCCGCCGCGATCTGCGACACCGCCGCCGAGCCGAGCATGACGATGACGATCTGCGACGACAGCGCCGGCCAGATGCGTTGCAGCGCCGGGACGAGCACGACATACCAGAAGGTCTGGATGCGGCTCATGCCAAGGCTGGCGCCGGCTTCGAACTGCCCGCGCGGCGTCGCCTGGATGCCGGCGCGGATGATCTCGCAGCCATAGGCGCCGAGATTGATCACCATGGCGAGGTTGGCGGCCGGCAATTCCCCCATGCGTAGCCCGAGCGCCGGCAGGCCGAAGAAGATGAAGAACAGCTGGATCAGGAACGGCGTGTTGCGGATCATCTCCACATAGGCCGCGACGATGGGCTTGAGCCATCCGGGACCGAGCACCCGCGCCCAGGCGCAGGCGATGCCGAGGCTGACCCCCAGTACGCCGCCGACCAGGGTGAGCTCGACGGTAATGCCGATGCCCTTGAGCAGCACCGGCCAGTAATCGGCCAGCCAGCCGAAATCGAACGCGTAGTTCATGCCACTGAACTCCCGCTGGTGGGGTGATGTCGGGAAAGTCCTCGCCCCTTAGGGAAAAGGATCAGGCGATGGGGAGGCGGGTAGCCCGCTCTCCCCGCCTCGAACTCAGCTGTTGCCGAGTTCGATCTTTGATAGGTCAAACCCGGCAACAGCCGAGTTTGATGGAGAGGGGGTAGGGTGAGGGGCCTTCGACGCTTCCCAATCGCGCCGCTCCTTACCAACCCGCTGCGCGGGCCACCTCTCCACCGGAGCCGGATATTTGCGTCGGTCTTGCCTGACCCGAACCCGGCAACAGCCGGTTTCGGGTGGGGAGAGGTCAAGGGGGCGATCGGACCTGCGAGCGATGGGGCGCCTTCAGGTCAGTCCGGACGATCGGCCCCCGAAGCCGCTCACAGATCGGCGGGCAGCTTGGTGCCGAGCCACTTCTCGGAGATGGCGTCCAGCGCGCCGTCCTTCTTGGCGGTGGCGATGATGCCATCGACCTTGGCGAGCAGCGCCGGCTCGTTCTTGTTGAGGCCGATATAGCAGGGCGAGTTCTTGATCAGGAACTTGATCTCCGGCTTCTTCGGCGGGTTGCGCGCGAGGATGGCGGCGGCGACCACGTTGCCGGTGGCGATGACGTCGACCTGCCCGGACAGGAAGGCGGAGATGGTGCCGTTATTGTCCTCGTAGCGCTTGATGGAGGCGTCGGCGGGGGCGACCTTGGTCAGCTCGAGGTCTTCCACCGCGCCGCGGGTCACCCCGATGGTCTTGCCGGCGAGATCCTTCGCCTCCTTCACCGCCACGTCGGCCGGGCCGAACACGCCGTTGAAGAACGGCGCATAGGCGGCGGAGAAGTCGATGACCTTCTCGCGCTCCGGGTTCTTGCCCAGCGAGGAGATGACGAGGTCGACCTTGTTGGTCTGGAGATAGGGGATGCGGTTGGCGCTGGTCACCGGCACCAGTTCCAGCTTCACGCCCAGCTTGTCGGCGATCAGCTTGGCCACGTCGACGTCATAGCCCTTGGGGGCCATGTCGGCGCCGACGCTGCCGAAGGGCGGGAAGTCCTGCGGCACCGCGATGCGGATGACCTTGCCCGCTTCGATGGTGGCGAGCGCGTCGGCATGCGCCGGCTGGATCAAAGCAGGCAGCGCCTGCGCGGCGACGACGGCGCCGGCAAGCAAAGCGAGCAGGGTGCGGCGGTTCATGGATCAGTCCTCTTTGGTCGATGGATGATGATGCGCATGCGGTGCCGCGGCGCCGTGGGCGTGCGGCATGGAAGGGGCGACGTCGCTGAAGGTCGAGGGAACCAGCAGTTCGCGCAGCGAGGCGAGCGGGTCGGGCTTGGCGGAGAGGTCGAGGCCAGCCTCCACCTTGCCGATGTGCTCGTCCATCAGCCGGGCGGCGCCGGCGAGATCGCCCGCCTCCATCGCCGCGACGATGTCCTCGTGGTCGTGGCTGGATTCCTCGGCCTTCTCCGTCGGCTGGTAGAGCATGGAGATCAGCGTGGTGCGGGCGGTGAGGTCGCGGATGATCTCGGTGAGCAGCCGGTTGCCCAGCGCATCGGCTAGGTGGATGTGGAAGTCGCCGAGCAGGCAGGCGCGCGACGACACGTCGCCCGTCTCGATGGCCTGCCGCTCGATCGCGACATGCTCCTTGAGGCTGGCCAGCACCTTGGGCGGCACCTCGCGCACGGTCTGCAACAGCCCGGTCTCGATGACGCGGCGGGTCTGGAACGCCTCGCGCGCCTCGTCGGCGGAAGGCTCGACCACGAACCAGCCGCGCCGGGCGCTCACCTGCACGATGCCGCGCGTCTCCAGCCGCATCATTGCCTCGCGTACGCGGGTGCGGGAGACACCGAACAGATCGGCGAGCTTCTGCTCGCCGAGCCGTGTGCCGGGCGGGATGCGGCCGGCCAGGATGGCGGAGAGGATCGATTCCTCGATATTGGCGGTAGACGGGTTCATCACGCTGGGCTCACAGGCTTGTATACAAAGCTTGTAAGCAATCGTTGTGCCAATGAACCGGTGTCGCAACCTATTGCGAGGACGATCGATCCATATACAATTTATGAGGGTATTTTCTCATCTGCCGGGGGGCAGTTCCGTGGACAATGTCAGAGCCGTCGCCGCTGCGGCCTATGCCGGTTGGCAGAAGTCGCTCAACAAGCCTTTCATCATCATCGCCGTGATGTGCCTCATCGTCGCCGCTGCGGAAGCTTTCGGCCGAATCGCCGGCGACGGATCGAAGGTCAGCATCCTCATCGCCCTTGCCATCGTCACTTTGCTGGCGCCGAAGATCGAGTCGTTTTCCTTCGGTTCGGACGGAGTGAAGGCGGCGCTTGCCAAGATCGACACCAACAACATTGCCGCCACCACCGAGGTGGACAGCAACATCAATGTGAAGCTCGATCAGCTCTTCCGCGAGGTCGCGTCGCTCAAGGCGATGCTCGCGCCGCCCGGCGAGACGCCGCTATCCGAGGCGCTGCCGGAATTCGTCGAGCCGCCGCCGCCGATTCTGGCAAACGATCCCAACAAGGGTCGATTTGGAGGCAATGAGCGGCAGAATGGTCGCGTTTTGAGCGCGACAGTCGAGGAATCCATGCTGAATGGCGATTGGTGCAAGCTCACTTTGGCGGTGCGCCCGGCCAGGGGCGCGCAGCCTGTCACTGGCAAGGTCGTGTTCTACCTGCACGATTCCTTCTCGCCGGACCGCTACACGATCAATGCTGATCGTGGCGAGGCGGTGCTGACGCTGCGTTCCTACGGCGCCTTCACCGCCGGCGCCATCGTCGATGGATCGACGATGCTCGAACTCGATCTGGCGGAAAGCCCCAATGTCCAGGCTCCCGATGCCTGGAGGACGCGCTGAGGAAGATGCGGCGCGCTACTCGGCCGCTGCCCGGCCATGCCCGAGCCGGCGGCTGATTGCCTCGATGAGCTCTTCCGCCGCTTCGGCGATCACCGTGCCGGGCGGGTAGATCGCCTCGGCGCCAGCGGCGCGCACCGCGTCATAATCCTGCGGCGGCACCACGCCGCCGACCACGATCATGATGTCGCCGCGCCCTTCCGCCTCCAGCGCCGCCTTCACCTGCGGCACCAGCGTGAGATGGCCGGCCGCCAGCGACGAGATGCCGATGACGTGCACGTCGTTCTCCACCGCCTGCCGCGCCGCCTCCTCGGGGGTGGCGAAGAGCGGGCCGATGTCGACGTCGAAGCCGAGATCGGCGAAAGCGGAGGCGATCACCTTCTGGCCGCGGTCGTGGCCGTCCTGGCCGACCTTGGCGACGAGGAGGCGTGGGCGCCTTCCTTCCTCGTTCTCGAAGGTCTCGACCCGCTGGCGCACCGCCGCCACCTTGTCGCTCATGGCACCCGCTTCCCGCCGATAGATGCCCGACACCGCGCGGATTTCCGCGCGATGCCGGCCGAAGACGCTCTCCAGCGTATCGGAAATCTCCCCCACCGTCGCCCGCGCCCGTGCGGCGTCGATGGCGAGCGCCAGGAGGTTGCCGCCGCCGGCCGCGCCATTGCGCAGGGCGGCGAGCGCGGCGTCGAGCGCCTGCGGATCGCGCCCGGCCTTCAGCTGGCGCAGCTTGTCGATCTGGGCGGCGCGCACGGCCGAATTGTCGACCTTGAGCACGTCGATGGGCGTCTCGCTCGCCGGCCTGTACTTGTTGACACCGACCACGGTCTGCGCGCCGGCGTCGATATGCGCCTGCGTGGTCGCCGCCGCCTCCTCGATGCGCAGCTTGGGAATGCCGGCCTCGATGGCCTTCGCCATGCCGCCGAGCGCTTCTACCTCGGCGATGTGCGCGCTGGCCCGCGCCGCGAGATCGGCGGTCAGCTTCTCCACATAGAAGGAGCCGCCCCACGGGTCGATGGCGCGGGTGGTGCCGCTCTCCTGTTGCAGCAGGATCTGGGTGTTGCGGGCGATGCGGGCGGAGAAGTCGGTCGGCAGCGCCAGCGCCTCGTCGAGCGCGTTGGTGTGCAGCGATTGGGTGTGGCCTTGGGTGGCTGCCATCGCCTCGACCATGGTGCGCATGACGTTGTTGAACACGTCCTGCGCGGTCAGGCTCCAGCCGGAGGTCTGCGAATGGGTGCGCAGCGGCAGCGACTTGGGGTTCTGGGCGCCGAGATCGGCCATCAGCTTCGCCCAGATCAGCCGGGCGGCGCGCAGCTTGGCGACCTCCATGAAGAAGTTCATGCCGATGGCCCAGAAGAACGACAGCCGCGGCGCGAAAGCGTCGATCGGCAGGCCGGCCTTGACGCCGGCGCGGGCATATTCGAGCCCGTCCGCCAGCGTGTAGGCGAGCTCCAGGTCCTGCGTCGCCCCGGCTTCCTGCATGTGGTAGCCGGAGATCGAGATCGAGTTGAAGCGCGGCATCGCCGATGACGTAAAGGCGAAGATGTCGGAGATGATCCGCATCGAGGGCGCCGGCGGGTAGATATAGGTGTTGCGGACCATGAACTCCTTGAGGATGTCGTTCTGGATGGTTCCCGAGAGCTGGGCCGGCGTCACCCCCTGTTCCTCGGCGGCGACGACATAAAGCGCCAGTACCGGCAGCACCGCGCCGTTCATGGTCATCGACACGCTCATCCGATCGAGCGGGATGCCGGCGAACAGAGTGCGCATGTCGAGGATGGAATCGATGGCCACCCCGGCCATGCCGACATCGCCGGCGACGCGCGGATGGTCACTGTCATAGCCGCGATGGGTGGCGAGATCGAAGGCGACCGACAATCCCTTCTGGCCGCTGGCGAGATTGCGCCGATAGAAGGCGTTGGAATCCTCCGCCGTGGAGAAGCCGGCATATTGCCGGATCGTCCAGGGCTGGGTGGCGTACATGGTCGGGTAGGGACCGCGCAGGAACGGCGCCAGGCCGGGATAGCTGTCGACGAAGCCGAGCCCGGCGAGGTCGTCCGGGCCGTAGCTGCCCTTCACCGCAATGCCTTCCGGCGTCATCCAGTGGGCAGTGCCGGAACTCGGCGCGGCGAGCGCCGGCCGGCGCCAGTCGAGGCCGGAGAAATTCGGAACGCGGCTCATCCTGTCGTCTCCTTCGACACCGGGCGCGCCGCTCGTGAGCCGCGACCGCCCGAATCCTGCCGGCCTAGCTTTGCCGGCTGGCCACCCAGGCGCCCGAACAGGCCGGCTTGGGTGTCTTCCATTCGCCCGAGGCGTGTTCGCCCCGCACCAGTCCGGTCGCCAGCACGTGCTGGCCGCCATGGGCGATGTCCATGGCGATCCGGCCACCGGGGCGGATGTCGCCCGTCGCCTTCACCGGCCACATGCCGGCATAGGTCACGCGGCCCTTCTTCACCGACAGCTTGAAGCCGTAATTGGTGCCGCAGCGGCCGTCTTCCACCGAGGTCTGCACTTTCCACACGCCGTCATGGGCGGTCTGCTCGGAGGCGGACGCCGCGCCGCCCGCCAGCAGTGCCATCCCCAATACCATCCTGCCGACCATCCGCTTCATGCCGTTCCCCTTCGCCGTGACGCCATCCGTCTCGCTCGACCATACTACCCGAATACGGCAGTCGGGACGTGTGACAGTCGCAGTGCGTCGAGCACGTCGCAGCCGGCGAAGATGAAGCCGTCGACGCCGGCCGCCCGCAGCCCGGCTTCCTGCTCGGGCAGCCGCCCGGCGAGCCACAGGCGATCGGCGCCGGCTTGCTTCAGCGCCCGCGCGGCCGCCTCCGCCCGCTCCGCATAGGTGCCGTCCGACCCGCACAGGCAGGCGAGCCGCGTGCCGGAGGCGCGGAAGGCGGCGACGAGGGCGGCCTCGTCGGCAAAGCCGTCATTGCCGGGGGCGGCGATGCCGCCGGCCTCGAACAGGTTTTTCGCGAAACCGGCCCGCGCCGTGAAGTCGGCCGGCGTGCCGAGATTGGCGAGGAACACCGAGGGAGCCGGTTCGGCCCGTGCGGCGGCGGCGCGCAGCGCCTCGAAGGGTTCGGCGAGGCGGTGCGGGACCAGCGGCTCGACCAGCAGCGCGCCCTCGGCGGGGGGCGGCGCATCGAGGAGCGGCAGCGGCGCCAGCACGGCCGGCACGGCGGCGCCGAGCAGCGGGAATTCCGAGGTGCCGGTGATCGGCGCCTTGCGGGTGGCGATGTCCTGCGCGCGGGCGGCGCGGGCCTGTCCGATCTGCCGCTGCAGGCTGCCCGATTGCAGGGCCTCGACGATCCCGCCTTCCTTCTCAAAGGCGCGGAACAGCTCCCACGCGGCGGCGGCCAGCTGCTGCGTGCGCTCCTCCACCGCGCCGGCGCCGGCGGCGGGATCGGCGACGCGGTGGATGTTGGCTTCCTCGATGAGGATCAGCTGGGTGTTGCGGGCGAGCCGGCGGGCGCTCGCATCCGGTAGGCCGAGCGCTTGCGTGAACGGTAGCACGGTGAGGCTGTCGGCTCCGCCCGTCCCGGCGGCGAAGGCGGCGATGGTGCCACGCAGCAGGTTTGTGTGCGGGTCGAGCCGGGTGAGGCTGCGCCAGGCGGTTTCCATGTGGATGGCGAGCGGCGGCGGGCTGGCGACGCCGCAGGCCTCCAGCGCCGCCGCCCAGACGAGGCGCAGCGCGCGCGGCTTGGCGAGGGTGAGGAACTGGTCGACATCGGCCACCAGCGTCGCCTCGATCAGCGGCGCGGCCTCCTCGATGGCGAGGCCGGAAGCCTCCAGCGCCCGCAGATAGGCGACGGCGGTGGCGAGCACGCTCGCCAGTTCCTGTGCGTCGGTGGCGCCGGCGGCGTGGTACGGGCGTCCGTCCGCCCGCACCATCGGCGCGGTGAAGCCGCGCAGCCGCAGCGCCGAGACGGTCTGGGCCAGGCGCAGCGACAGGCTGTCCCATTCCAGCGGCGAGGCGCCAAGCGCGGCGAGGTCGCCGATGGGATCGAGGCCGAAGCGGATGTCGAGCGTCCCGGGATCCTGCGTGTCGAGCAGCGATGCCAGCGCCAGGGCGATGTCGCGGCCCTGGAAGCGCCCGGCCTCGACGCGCAGGGTGACGAGATCGGCCATCACTCCGTCAAGCGTGGCGGCGATCGCCGCGCGCGTCACCGGCAGGCCGAAGCCATGTGCCGAGGGCGCGCCGGCGAAGACGAGGGCGAGGCCGTCGGCGCCGTTGGTGAGGTCGTCCAATGCCTGGGCATTGGCGGTGGCCGGGTCGCCATGGTCGATGCGGGTCAGCACCTTCCATGGCGCGCCCGACGGCCGGGCGGCGACCAGCCCGGCCTCGACGCGGCGCGGCGGCAGGGCGTCGAGCGCCAGCCCGTCATAGGTGCGGGTGACCATGCGCCGTTCATAGGGCGCGCCCTTGAGCACGCCCTCGACCAGCTTGAGCCAGTCCGCGCGGGTGGCGGCCGGCAGGGTGGCGAGGTCGAGATCGAGGGGATCCATGGCGGGCTGTCCTCAGGCGAATTCGAGGATGACGGCGTCGACGGCGAGGCTGTCGCCGGCCTTGGCCAGCACCTTCTTCACCGTAGCGTCGCGCTCGGCGCGCAACACGTTCTCCATCTTCATCGCTTCGACGATGGCGAGCGCCTCACCGGCCTTCACCTCCTGCCCCTCCGCCACCGCGATGGAGACCACCAGCCCCGGCATCGGGCAAAGCAGCTGCTTGCCGCTGCCGGCGTCCTGCTTCTCCGGCATCAGCGCGGCGAGCTCGGCCTCGCGTTCGGTATAGACCACTGCCGCCACCGCCACGCCGCGATGGCCGAGCGCGACGCCGTTGAGGCGCGGGCGCACCTGCACGCTGATCCGCTCATCGTCGAACGTCCCGTGCCACACCGGCTCGCCCTGCTTCCAGCCGGAGCGCAGCTCATAGGTACCGGTGGCGCGCCCCTCATCGTCGAGGAAGGTGACGATGAAGCCGCCGGCGGCGCGGTCGACCTCGCAGGACAGCGACAGATCGCCGAGTCGCACCACCCGGCGATGCTCGAACACCACGCTGCGCCCGGGCAATTGCTGGGAGATCGTCCGCTTGCGGGCGTTGCCGATATTGTCGATCACCGCCGCCACCGCCGCCAGCCGGTGGGTGAGGGCGGGGGTGAGCGCGGCGCCGGAAAAGCCGCCCTTGTATTCCTCGGCGATGAAGCCGGTCGACAGCTGGCCCTCGCGCCAGCGCGGGTGGTCCATCAGCGCCGACAGGAAGGGGATGTTGTGCTGGATGCCGTCGAGGGCGAAGGCGTCGAGCGCGTCCGCCTGCGCCTCGATGGCGGCGAGGCGCGTCGGCGCGTGGGTGATCAGCTTGGCGATCATCGGGTCGTAGAACAGCGAGATCTCGCCGCCCTCATAGACGCCGGTGTCGTTGCGCACGGTCACCCCGTTCTCGACCCGCTCGGCCGGCGGCCGGTAGCGCGTCAGCCGGCCGATGGAGGGCAGGAAGTTGCGATAGGGGTCCTCGGCATAGACGCGGCTCTCCACCGCCCAGCCCTTCAGCTTCACGTCGTCCTGCGCGATGGCAAGCTTTTCGCCGGCGGCGACCCGGATCATCTGTTCGACGAGGTCGATGCCGGTGACGAGCTCGGTCACCGGATGCTCCACCTGCAGGCGGGTGTTCATCTCGAGGAAATAGAAGGACTTGTCCTGCCCGGCGACGAACTCCACCGTGCCGGCGCTGTCATAGTTCACCGCCTTGGCCAGCGCGACGGCCTGCTCGCCCATCTTGCGGCGTGTGGCCTCGTCGAGCAGCGGCGAGGGCGCTTCCTCGATGACCTTCTGGTTGCGGCGCTGGATCGAGCATTCGCGCTCGCCGAGATAGATGACGTTGCCGTGCTTGTCGCCCAGCACCTGGATCTCGATGTGGCGGGGATCGACGATGAACTTCTCGACGAACACCCGGTCGTCGCCGAAGGAGGACTTCGCCTCCGAGCGGGCGCGGTCGAAGCCGTCCTGCACCTCGTCGCGGGAATGGGCGATGCGCATGCCCTTGCCGCCGCCGCCGGCCGAGGCCTTGATCATCACGGGATAGCCGATCTCGTCGGCGATTTCTGCCGCCTGCTTGGCATCCTCGATCACGCCGAGATAGCCGGGCACGGTGGAGACCTTCGCCGCCGCCGCCGCCTTCTTGGATTCGATCTTGTCGCCCATCGCCTCGATGGCCCCCGGATTGGGGCCGATGAAGACGATGCCCGCCTTCGCCAGCGCCTCCGGGAAGGCGGCGCGCTCGGAGAGGAAGCCATAGCCGGGATGCACCGCCTCGGCGCCGGTCTGCTTGGCGGCGGCGATGATCTTGTCGATCAGCAGATAGGACTGCGCGGCCGGCGCGGCGCCGATAGGCACGGCCTCGTCGGCCATCGCGACATGCAGCGCGTCCTTGTCGGCATCGGAATAGACCGCCACCGTCTTGATGCCCATACGGCGGGCGGTCTTGATGACGCGGCAGGCGATCTCGCCACGGTTCGCGATGAGGATCTTACGGAACATGGATGAGCCTCACAGCGGCAGGTTGTCGTGCTTCTTCGCCGGCGTCTCGACATGCTTGGATCTGAGCATGGCGAGTGCGCGGGCGATGCGCTTACGGGTCGAACGGGGGGCGATCACCTCGTCGATATAGCCGCGCTCGGCCGCCACGAAGGGCGAGAGGAAGCGAGCCTCATATTCCTTGGTCCGCGCGGCGATCTTCTCGGGATCGTCGATATCGGCGCGGAAGATGATCTCCACCGCCCCCTTGGCGCCCATCACCGCGATCTGCGCCGTCGGCCAGGCATAGTTGACGTCGCCGCCGACATGCTTGGACGCCATCACGTCATAGGCGCCGCCGAACGCCTTGCGGGTGATGACGGTGACCAGCGGCACGGTGGCCTGCGAATAGGCGAACAGGAGCTTGGCGCCGTGCTTGATCAGTCCGCCATATTCCTGCGCCGTGCCGGGCAGGAAGCCGGGCACGTCGACGAGGGTGAGGATCGGGATCTCGAAGGCGTCGCAGAAGCGCACGAAGCGGGCCGCCTTGCGCGAGGCGTCGCTGTCGAGCACGCCGGCGAGCACCATCGGCTGGTTGGCGACGATGCCGACCGTGCGCCCCTCCACCCGGCCGAAGCCGGTGACGATGTTGCCGGCGAAGGCGGCCTGGATCTCGAAGAAATCACCCTCGTCGACCACCTTCCCGATCAGCTCCTTGATGTCGTAGGGCTTGTTCGGATTGTCGGGGACGAGCGTGTCGAGCGAGGCATCCAGCCGCTCGCCATCATCGAAGCTCGGCCATTGCGGCACGCCGGACTGGTTGTTGGCCGGCAGGAAATCGATCAGCCGCCGCATCTGCAAGAGCGCCTCGACATCGTTGTCGAAGGCGCCGTCGGCGACCGAGGATTTCGAGGTGTGCACCTTGGCGCCGCCGAGTTCCTCGGCGGTGACCGTCTCGTTGGTGACGGTCTTCACCACGTCCGGACCGGTGACGAACATGTAGGAGGTGTCGCGCACCATGAAGATGAAGTCGGTCATCGCCGGCGAATAGACGTCGCCGCCGGCGCAGGGGCCCATGATCAGCGAGATCTGCGGGATGACGCCGGAGGCGGTGACGTTGCGCTTGAACACCTCTCCATAGCCGCCGAGCGCGGCGACGCCTTCCTGGATGCGCGCCCCGCCAGCATCGAACAGGCCGATGATCGGCGAGCGCGTCTTCAGCGCCATGTCCTGGATCTTGGTGATCTTGGCGGCATGCGCCTCGGACAGCGAGCCGCCGAACACGGTGAAGTCCTTGGCGAAGACGAAGACCTGCCGCCCGTTCACCGTGCCCCAGCCGGTGACGACGCCGTCGCCGGGGATCTTGTTGGCCTCCATGCCGAAATCGGCGCAGCGATGCTCGACGAAGGTATCGAATTCCTCGAAGGAGCCACTGTCGAGCAGCAGCTCGATGCGTTCGCGGGCGGTGAGCTTGCCGCGCTTGTGCTGGGCGGCGATGCGCTTCTCGCCGCCGCCGAGGCGGGCATTCGCGCGGCGCTGGTCGAGTTCGTCGAGGATATGCTTCATGGCACGCACCTTCTCCGGGGCGCCAACCGAAGAGTCGGAAGGGCGCCCGCTCGCTTCGCCACTTCTAAGCCCTTGTGACCCGCACGATAAGCTGTGAAAATGCGGATCGTAAAACTGTAAAAATTTCACAAGATCGACGGGCGGGGAGCGCAAGCCCGCCAGCTCCCTCCGCACGTGGGAGCGGGCAGGGCGGACGGATGACACCGTTTCACCGTTAGCCCTCGCCGGAGGCCATCATGTCGAAGAAGGTATTCGCCGGTCATGCCGTGCGCAATCTGCGCGAAAGGCTGGGCCTTACCCAGATGGATTTCGCGCGACGCCTTTCGTTGTCGCCGAGCTACATCAACCAGATCGAGAGCAATCAGCGTCCGCTCACCGCCGCGGTGCTGCTCGCCATCGGCCGCACCTTCGACCTCGACATCACCCGTTTCGGCGCCGACGATCTCGACCGCATCGTCGCCGACCTGCGCGAGGCGCTGGCCGATCCGGTGTTCCGCGGGCTGGAGCCGAGCCTGCAGGACCTGAAGAACGCCACCACCCATGCACCGGCCTTCGCCCATGCCTTCCTGCGCCTGCACGGGGCGATGCGCCGGCTGGTGGAGCGTCGCGCCGCGCTCGACGATGCCGTCACCTCGGCGGGCGGCGGGGAGGGCGACGGCGAGGCCCGCAACCTCGCGCCCTATGACGAGGTGCGCGACCATTTCCATTACATCGACAATTATGTCGACGGCCTCGACCGGGCGGCGGAGGAGAAGAGCGCCGCGCTCGACCTGTTCGCCCGTCCCGATGCCGGCGCGGTGCTGGAGCGGCATCTGCGCGAGCACCACGATATCGGCGTGGAGACCGCGCCCTCCGACGCGGTGGAGGCGCCGCTGCTGCGCTTCGATCGCCATCGCCGAGTGGCGACGCTGGCGCGCGGGCTCGATCCGGCGAGCCGCGCCTTTCGCCTCGCCACGCTTATCGCCCGCTTCGAGCAGGGCGAACTGATCGACCGGCATGTGGCGGAGGCTGGCTTCCGCAGCACCGCCGCCCGCGAGGTGTGCCGGCTGTCGCTGCAGAACTACTATGCCGGGGCGCTGATCCTGCCCTATCGCCGCTTCGCGCGGCTGGCGCGGGAGCGGCGGCACGATCTCGATCTGATCGCCGCCATCACCGGGGCCAGCCTGGAGCAGGTGTGCCACCGGCTCTCGACGTTGCAGCGGCCGGGCGAGAAGGGCGTGCCGTTCTATTTCCTGAAGGTGGATCGCGCCGGCAACGTCATCAAGCGCCACAGCGCCACGCGCTTCCAGTTCGCCCGCTATGGCGGTGCCTGCCCGGTGTGGAACGTGCACGAGGCGTTCGAGCAGCCCTCGAAGCTGCTGGCGCAGGTCGGCGAGATGCCGGACGGGGTGCGCTATCTGTGTCTCGCGCGGGGGGCCATCAAGCCCGTCCAGCGCTTCGGCCAGCGTGAGCGGCGCTATGCGCTCGGCATTGGCTGCGAGCTCTCCTATGCCGGGGAGATCGTCTATGCCGACGGGATCGACCTGAAGGCGTCCAGCATCGCCCCGCTCGGCGTCAATTGCCGCATCTGCCCGCGCACGAACTGCCCGGACAGGGCGTTTCCGCCGCTCGACCGGGCCATCGTGCTCGACCCGGACCGGCGCGGCGTGGTGCCGTTCGACGTAAAGGACGAGCTCCGCTTCTGAGCCTGTCCTTCACTCGCCTGTCGGCCAGGCGATCCAGACATAGCCCTCGCCATATCGGGTGGCGATGAAGCTCGGCGCCCGTGCCCGGTCTCCCAGCTTGGCGCGCAGCCGGTTGATCACAAAGTCGATGCTGCGGTCAGTGGAGTCCGAGCCGGGTCCCGCTATGGCGTCGAGCAACTGGCTGCGGCTCATCACCCGCCGGGCATTGCCGGCCAGCGCCTCCAGTACGGCGCGCTCGGAGCGGGTGAAGCGGATCTCCACCTTCGACTCGCGGAGCGCACAGGAAAAATCCTCGTCGAAGACAATGCCGTTGAAGCAGCGCGGGGGCATGGCTTCCTTCCGTCCCGATCCCGCTTGTCGTTCGATCAAACAATACTGCAACAATTGGCGCGCAGCCTCCCGGCCCCGCGGGGTGATAACCGCGATCAAAAGGTGAGGGGGCACCATGCGGGGATGGCTTAGGGGCGCGCGCGGGCCAGCCATTGCCCTCGCGCTGTTGATCGCCGTCGCGGCGATGACCGTTGCGACGCCCTGGCAGGGTTCGCACGCGCAGGGGGGAGAAACCGTCGAGGTCGACCTGGAACTGGTGCTCGCCACCGATGTCTCCACCTCGATGGACCGCGCGGAAAAGCAGCTCCAGCTTGCCGGCTTCGTCGCGGCCTTCCGCGATGAGACCGTCATAGGCGCCATTCGTCAGGGCCGGCGTGGGCGGATCGCCGTCACCTATGTCGAATGGGGTGGGGAGGGGCGCGAGCGCGTCGTGCTGCCCTGGACGCTGATCGACGGCGCGGCGGCATCGCATGCCTTCGCCGAGCGTCTCGCAGAGGGCTCGCCCGGGCGCCTCGTCTATGGCACCGCGATGGGCGAGGCGCTGCTGTTTTGCGCCGACCTGTTTGGCTCCGCCGGTTATGCCGGCGACCGTCGGGTGATCGACCTGTCCGGCGACGGCTTAAGCAATCGCGGACGCCCGCTTGAGCAGGTGCGCGGGGTGATACTGGCACGGGGCATCACCATCAATGGACTGCCGCTGGTCTACAAGGACCCTGACGACGACGAGACCGCCTTTCCCCCCGACGAACTCGTCCGCTATTTCATCGAGGAAGTGATCGGCGGGCCGGGTGCTTTCGTCCTGCCAGTGCGCTCGGTCGACGCCTTCCCCATCGCGATCCGGCAGAAGCTCATCCGCGAAATCGCGGGCGCGCCTGTGCCGGGTCGGATGGCGGAGCGCCGACCATGAGGCTGTTCTGTCTTCCGACGCTCAGATATCCAGCGTGTTGGCGCGTTCCCATTCCGTCAGGTGGCGCGAATAGGCGTTCCATTCCTCGTGCTTCAGCTTGAGGAAGCCGTCGACCACCGGGGCGCCGAGCGCGTTCTTCAGCACGTTCGACTTCTCCAGCGCGCGCAGGGCGTCGAGCAGGTTCAGCGGCAGCTTCTTGGCGCCGCGCACCTTGTGGCCGTCGGTGTACATGTTGATGTCGAGCCGCTTGCCGGGATCGCGCTGGTTCTGGATGCCGTCGAGGCCGGCCGCCAGCACCGCCGCCGGGGCGAGATAGGGGTTGGCCGCGCCGTCCGGCAGCCGCAGCTCCAGCCGCCCCGCATCGGGGATGCGGATCATGTGGGTGCGGTTGTTGCCGGTATAGGTGACGGTGTTGGGCGCCCAGGTGGCGCCGGAGACGGTGCGCGGCGCGTTGATGCGCTTGTAGGAGTTCACCGTCGGATTGGTGAAGGCGCACATCGCGTCGGCCGAGTGGATCAGGCCGCCGATGAAGTTGTAGCAGAGGTCGGAGACGCCGAGCTCGCCGTCCTCGTCCTCGAACAGGTTGGTGTCGCCCTGCCACAGCGAGGTGTGCATGTGGCAGCCCGAGCCGGTGAGGTCGATGAAGGGCTTGGGCATGAAGGTCGCGCGCAGGCCGTGCTTCTCGGCGATGGAGCGCGCCATGTACTTGAAGAAGACGTGGCGGTCGGCGGTGACCAGCGCGTCGTCGAAGTCCCAGTTCATCTCGAACTGGCCGTTGGCGTCCTCGTGGTCGTTCTGGTACGGGCCCCAGCCGAGGGTGAGCATGCAGTCGCAGATTTCCTTGATCACCTCGTAGCGGCGCATCAGGGCGGACTGGTCGTAGCAGGGCTTGGTGGCGTCGTCGGAGGCGTCGGAGATCTTCTTGCCGTCCGGCGTGGTCAGGAAGAACTCGCACTCGACGCCGGTCTTCATCTGGTAGCCGATGGATTCGGCACCCAGCATGGTGCTCTTCAGCACGTTGCGCGGCGCCTGCGCCACCAGCTCGTCGTTCATGACGAGATCTGAGGCCAGCCAGCCGACTTCCGGCTTCCACGGCAGCTGGATCAGGCTGTCGGCGTCCGGCACGGCGAACAGGTCGGCGTCGGCCGGGCTCATGTCGAGCCAGGTGGCGAAGCCGGCGAAACCCGCGCCGGACTTCTGCATGCCGCCGATCGCCTGAGCCGGCACCAGCTTGGCGCGCAGGGAGCCGAAAAGGTCGACATAGGAGATCAGGAAATACTTGATGCCGAGCTCTTTGGCGGCATGGGCAAGATCATTGGCCATCTGAAGCGGTCCTGCTGCAATCGGTGTTCGTGCCGTTCCCCGGCCCGTTGAGGGCTCGTTGAGGCGATGAATGTGCAAATGCCGCGCCGAAGCGCGGCATCTGGTCAGAAATTCCCGTTGCTGCCCGGGATCCAGTTGGTGCCGGCCAGCGGCACATTCGCCATCGCCGCCGCCTCGATGGTCAGCGCGACGAGATCCTCCGGCTCGAGGTTGTGCACATGGCTCTTGCCGCAGGCGCGGGCGATGGTCTGGCACTCCAGCGTCAGCACCGCGAGATAGTTGGCGAGGCGGCGGCCGGCGGCGACCGGGTCGAGCCGCGCCATCAGCGCCGGGTCCTGCGTGGTGATGCCCGCCGGATCGCGGCCCTCGTGCCAGTCGTCATAGGCGCCGGCGGTGGTGCCGAGCTTCTCGTACTCGCCCTGCCAGTGCGGGTCGTTGTCGCCGAGCGCCACCAGTGCCGCCGTGCCGATCGCCACCGCGTCGGCGCCGAGCGCCAGAGCCTTGGCGACGTCGGCGCCGTTGCGGATGCCACCGGAGACGATCAGCTGCACCTTGCGGTGCATGCCGAGGTCCTGCAGCGCCTTCACTGCCTGGCGGACCGCCGCCAGCGTCGGGATGCCGACATGCTCGATGAAGATCTCCTGCGTGGCGGCGGTGCCGCCCTGCATGCCGTCGACGACGACGACGTCGGCACCGGACTTCACGGCGAGCGCGGTGTCGTAATAGGGCCGCGCCGCACCGACCTTCACATAGATCGGCTTCTCCCAGTCGGTGATCTCGCGCAGTTCCTCGATCTTGATCTCGAGGTCGTCCGGCCCGGTCCAGTCGGGGTGACGGCAGGCGGAGCGCTGGTCGATGCCGACGGGCAGGGTGCGCATGCCGGCGACGCGCTCGGTGATCTTCTGGCCGAGCAGCATGCCGCCGCCGCCGGGCTTGGCGCCCTGGCCGACCACCACCTCGATGGCGTCGGCGCGCTTGAGATCATCCGGGTTCATGCCGTAGCGCGAGGGCAGATACTGGTAGACGAGCTGGGTGGAGTGCCCGCGCTCCTCATTGGTCATGCCGCCGTCGCCGGTGGTGGTCGAGGTGCCCATCGCCGAGGCGCCGCGCCCCAGCGCTTCCTTGGCGTTGGCGGAGAGCGAGCCGAAGCTCATGCCGGCGATGGTGATCGGGATCTTCAGCTCGATCGGCTTCTTGGCGAAGCGGGTGCCGAGGACGACTTCGGTCGAGCACTTCTCGCGATAGCCTTCCAGCGGGTAGCGCGACATCGACGCGCCGAGGAACAGGAGGTCGTCGAAATGCGGCAGCTTGCGCTTCGCGCCGGCGCCGCGAATGTCGTAGATGCCTGTCGCCGCCGCGCGGCGGATTTCCGACAGCGTGTACTCGTCGAAGGTCGCCGAGGTACGGGGCTTGGTGCGCGGGGTGTTGGTGAGATCGTTCATGGTCCCGCCCCTCAGTAGCTCGACACGTTGTCGACGTGGAAATGATAGAGCGTGCGGGCCGAGCCGTAGCGGCGGAACTCGCCGATATCGACCTCGCCGAGGATGCCGGCGGCGTCGAGCTTCGAGGCCAGCAGCGCCTTGTGCTCGTCGCGGATCTCCTTCTCGATGCAGTCGGCACCGAGGCCGGCGACCTTGCCGCGCACGAACAGTTTGGCCTCGTAGAGGCTGTCGCCGAGCGCCTCGCCGGCGTCGCCGAGCACGACGAGCGAGCCCGCCTGTCCCATGAAGGCCGAGAGATGGCCGACCGAGCCCTTCACCACGATGTCGATGCCCTTCATCGAGATGCCGCAGCGCGCCGAGGCGTTGCCGTCGATGACGAGGAGGCCGCCATGGGCGGTGGCGCCGGCCGACTGGCTGGCGTCGCCCTTCACATGGATGAAGCCCGACATCATGTTCTCGCCGACGCCGACGCCGGCATTGCCGTTGATGACGACGCGGCCGTGCTTGTTCATGCCGGCGCAGTAATAGCCGACCGGCCCGTCGATCTCGATGTCGATGGCGGCATCGAGGCCGGCGGCGATGGCGTGCCGGCCATTGGGGTGCGCCACCTTCCAGAGGGTCTGGTTGGTGTCGGGGCCGAGGGCGTGTAGCGCGGCGTTGAGCTCGCGCACGCTGGAGGTCGAGAGGTCGACCAGCTGGAGGCCGGCGGCGTCGCCGGCAGGCTTCACGGAAAGGGTCATGCTGCGCGGTCCCAGAAATAAACCTTGGCCGGCTCCGGCTCGAAGACGCGGGCGTTCTCGATGCCCGGCAGGCCGGCGAGCGCGCGGTATTCCGAGCCGAAGGCGACATATTGATCGGTTTCGGCCATGACGGCCGGCTTGCAGGCGATGGGGTCGCGCAGCACGCCGAAGCCGCTCTCGGTGCCGACGACGAAGGTGTAGAAGCCGTCGAGATCGCCGAGCGAATGCTCCAGCGCCTCGCCGAGCGTGTCGCCCTCGCGCATGCGGTAGGTGAGGTACGCGGCGGCGACCTCGCTGTCGTTCTCGGTGGCGAGGTGGAGGCCCTCGCGCTCCAGCCGGCGGCGCAGGCCGGCATGGTTCGACAGCGAGCCGTTATGCACCAGGCACTGGTCGGCGCCGGTGGAGAAGGGGTGGGCGCCGTCGGTGGTCACCGCGCTCTCGGTCGCCATACGGGTATGGCCGATGGCATGGGTGCCGCTCATCGTCTCCAGCTTGAAGCGCTTGGCGACGTCGGCGGGCAGGCCGACTTCCTTGTAGAGCTCCATGCGGGCGCCGGTGCTGATCACGTCGATCGCCGGGAACCGGCTCTTGAGCGCCGTGCGCACATCCGCTTCGGCGGCGGCGGGGACGGTGAGCACCGCATGGGTGTCGCGCGGCGCCACCTCATGGCCGAGCGCCGCGCCGATGGCGGCGAAGTCGGTGCCAGCCGGGCCGCGCAGGGTGAGCTTCACCGTGCCGTCCTTGCCGCTGCCATAGACGGCGAAGCCGGCCGAATCCGGCCCGCGGTCGCACATCACGTCCAGCATTTCCGCCAGCAGGGCGCCGAGCTGGGGTTCCAGCTTCGGGTCCTTGATGAAGAGGCCGACAATTCCGCACATCCGCGCGTCTCCTGCAAACCATCTCGGTTGTTCGTGAGCGAGATGTACGGGCAACGCGGTGTGGCGTCAATGTGGGGGAATAAAATTTTCCTGTTAGGAAAAGTTCAGAGGTGGGAGGCGGTGGCGGTCAGATCGGATCGCGCGGGTAGATGATGATCGACAGATAGGTCATCGGCCGCACCAGCAGCTCCTCCGGCCCGTGGGTGGCGGCTGAATCGAACATCAGCGAATCGCCTGGCCGCAGGTGATAGGTGCGGTCGCCGTGGCGGTACACCACCTCGCCGGTGAGCATGTGGATGAACTCCACCCCGGCATGGCGGAAGCCGGTATAGGGCACCGCTTCCTCGCTCAGGGTGATGAGATAGGGCTCCACCGCCACCTCGCCGCCGAGCGCGTGGCCGAGCAGTTCGTACTGGTGCCCGACCTTGGTGCCGCGCCGCTCGATATGCACGCCCTGGCCGGCGGGCACGAAGGAGCAGTCGCGCTTTTCCTCGAAGCCGGAGAACAGGCTGGAGATCGGCACGTTGAGCACGCTGGAGATGGCTTGCAGCGTGCCGAGCGACGGCGAGATCAGTCCGTTCTCGATCTTCGAGAGCATGCCGACGGAGATTCCGGCAGCGCTGGCGAGATCGGAGACGGTGAGGTCGAGCTCGCGGCGGATGGCGCGTACCTGCAGGCCGAGCGCCTGTTCCAGCGTGCGCTCATTGGTGGCCGGCGCCCCCGAGCCGGTGCGCAAATCCTCCGCGCTGGCTTCCGTCCCGGCCGCTTCCTTCGCGCCGGTGCCCTCCGCCTGCTGCCGCTGTTCTGCCAAGACCCGTCTCCTCCTGCTCGCTCCGCCCTTTTTTAGCCGGGAAATGTCGGGGCGGAAACGCGGAACGTCATACCGGCTTGGCATTCATCGTGCATTGGGCAGAAAGCGAGGCCCGCAGGAGCGACGGCGACCCATGCCTGACCATAAGGCGACCGACTATGAGATGATCGTCATCGGCAGCGGCCCGTCCGGCCGCCGCGCCGCCGTGCAGGCCGCCAAGATCGGCAAGTCGGTGCTGGTGGTCGAGAAGGGCCGCCGGGTCGGCGGCGTGTCCGTGCACACCGGCACCATCCCCTCCAAGACGCTGCGCGAGACGGTGCTCAACCTGTCGGGCTGGCGCGAGCGCGGCTTCTACGGCCGCTCCTACCGGGTGAAGCAGGATATCGGCGCCGCCGATCTGCTGGCGCGATTGCACAAGACGCTCGATCACGAGGTCGACGTGCTGGAGCACCAGTTCAGCCGCAACGGGGTGAAGACCGCGCGCGGCGAGGCGCGCTTCGTCTCGCCCTATGACATTGAGATCACCGGCGAGACCGGCGAGCACACCACCGTCTCCGGCTCGCACATCCTCATCGCCGTCGGCACGCGGCCGTTCCGACCGGATTATGTGCCGTTCAACGGCACCAACGTGTTCGACAGCGACGAGATCGTCGAATTGCCGCGCCTGCCGCGCAGCCTCGCGGTGATCGGCGCTGGGGTGATCGGCGTCGAATACGCCACCATCTTCAGCGCGCTCGACGTGCAGGTGACGCTGATCGAGCCACGCTCGAGCTTCCTCGACTTCATCGACAAGGAGCTGATCGAGGAGTTCGTGCACGAATTGCGCGACCGCAACGTCTCGCTGCGGCTCGGCGCCAATGTCGGCGCCATCGAGCTCGGCAATGATGGCCGCCCGATCTGCCGGCTCTCCGACGGGCGCACCGTCACCACCGACATGCTGCTCTTCGCCGCCGGTCGGGTCGGCGCTACCGATACGCTCAATCTCGGTGCGGCGGGGCTCGATGTCGACCATCGCGGCCGGCTCAAGGTCGATCCGAAGACGCTTCAGACCTCGGTGCCGCACATCTATGCCGCCGGCGACGTCATCGGCTTCCCCAGCCTTGCCTCCACCTCGATGGAGCAGGGCCGCGTCGCTGCCTGCCACGCCTTCGGGCTGGAGCCGCCGCCGCCGCCGGAATTCTTCCCTTACGGCATCTATTCGGTGCCGGAAATGTCGACGGTCGGCATGAGCGAGGAGGAGGTGCGCCGGCGGGAGATTCCCTATGAGTGCGGCATCGCCCGCTTCCGCGAGACCTCGCGCGGCCACATCATGGGGCTGAACACCGGCATGATGAAGATGATCTTCTCGGTGAAGACCCGCCGCCTGCTCGGCGTGCACATCGTCGGCGAGGGCGCCACCGAGCTGATCCATATCGGCCAGGCGGTGCTGAACCTGAAGGGCACCATCGACTATTTCATCGAGAACACCTTCAACTACCCGACGCTGGCCGAGGCCTACAAGATCGCCGGCCTCGACGCCTGGAACCGGCTGTCGCGGGTGTGAGGGGTTGATGGTCCGCGTGCTCTGAGCGCCTCCTCCTTCAACAGCGTCGTCCCGAGCATCTGACCGATCATTGCCTAACGAGCGACCGGCTCCCTCTCCCCGCGGGGGAGAGGGGTGGGGTGAGGGGGCTCTACGGTTTCCCATGTTATCCCCCCTCACCGACCCGCTTCGTGGGCCACCTCTCCCCACCGGGGAGAGGGAAGAAAGAGCCGCTATCTCGGGAGGAAGGGTCACCAGGGTTCCTGGGAGGACGGCGGCCCAGCACGAAAGCACCCTCTCCACGCCGCGCAAGAAAATGTCGCGGTCTGCGCCTCTACGACCATAGAATTATAAGCCATGCGCTCAGCGCGGTTCATTCCGTCGCAGGCTCGGTATATGACGGGCGCCAATCGCGCGCGGGCGAGGGCCGAAGCTGGCTCCGCCGCGCTTTCGTCTGGCGCCGTGCCTCCCGATGGGCCGCGCCACCCACGGAGCCTTTTCAACGATGTCCTTTGCAGCTGCCGCGGAGCGGGCGGAACCCGCCGTCGCCAATCCGCGATCCCGCGTCATTCTCGCCAGCCTGATCGGCACCACGATCGAGTTCTACGATTTCTACGTCTACGCCACCGCGGCGGTGCTGGTATTCCCGCATCTGTTCTTCCCGGCCGGCGACGACACCGTGGCGCTGCTCGCCTCGCTCGCCGTGTTCGGCGCGGCGATGGTGGCGCGCCCGCTCGGCGCCATCTTCTTCGGCCATCTCGGCGACAAGCGCGGCCGCAAGGCGACGCTGGTCGGCGCGCTGCTCACCATGGGCATCGCCACCTTCCTGATCGGCGCGCTGCCGACCTATGAGATGGCCGGCTGGCTCGCCCCGGCGCTGCTGGTCATCATGCGTCTCGCGCAGGGCTTCGCGCTCGGCGGCGAGTGGAGCGGCGCGGCGCTGGTCGCCACCGAGAACGCGCCTCCCGGCAAGCGGGCGGTGTACGGCACCTTCCCGCAGCTCGGCGCGCCGATCGGCTTCATCGTCGCCAACGGCCTGTTCCTGATCATCGCCGCAGTGCTGCCCTCCGAGGATCCCTCGCGTCCCTCGCAGGCCTTCCTCGAATGGGGCTGGCGCATCCCGTTCCTGTTCTCGATCGTCATGGTGATCGTCGGCCTCTGGGTGCGCCTCAACCTCGTCGAGAGCGCGGCCTTCGAGAAGACCGTGCAGAAGGGCAAGGTCACCCGCGTGCCGCTGGCCGCCGCCTTCCAGAACCACTTCAAGGCGATCGTGCTCGGCACCTTCTACATGCTGGCGACCTATGTGCTCTTCTACCTGATGACCACCTTCTCGCTCAGCTATGGCCGCGCCGCGCCCGGTGGCGCCGTGCCCGGCCTTGGCTACGACTACCGCACTTTCGTGCTGATGATGATCGGCGGCGTGGTGTTCTTCGGCATCTTCACCCTGCTCTCCGGCCCCTGGGCCGACCGCTGGGGCCGTCGCCGCACGCTGATCGCGATCACGCTCGGCATCATCGTGTTCGGCTTCCTGTGGACGCCGATGCTGGCCGCCGGCCCCCTGGGCGTGATGGCGTGGCTGATCCTCGGCTTCACGCTGATGGGCATGACCTTCGGCCCGATGGGCGCGCTGCTGCCGGAGCTGTTCCCGGCCAATGTGCGCTACACCGGCTCGGGCATCGCCTACAACGTGTCGTCGATCCTCGGCGCGGCGGTGGCGCCGTTCATCGCGGTGGCGCTGTGGCGCTATGGCAATGGCTCGCCGTTTTGGGTCGGTGTCTACCTGTCCTCCATGGCCTGCATCACGCTCGTCGCGCTGCTGCTCGGCCCGGAGACCAAGGACGTCGACATCGAGCACTGAGCGATCCGACTTCGAGGCTGCAACGCCCGCGACGGGGGACCGTCGCGGGCGTTTTGCTATGCGTTCGCGGGGGGGGGCGACGGGCGCTAACACTTCCCAAACCGCCGGCGGCGTAAGACACCGCGCAGGACAAGACGCCGGCAATATCGGCGCGAGGGGAGGGTGCCATGAGCGATAGAGCACGGGTGACGCGTCGCGGCCTGCTGGTCGGCGGCGCGGCGGCCGCCACCGCATTGGGGATCGGGCCGCTCAGGGCGCAGCCGGCGCCTGCCGCGCCCGCCGTCGTGCCGGATCGCTGGGATCGCCTCGCCCGCATCACCGAGGGCGGCCTGCTGCGCCCGTCGAGCCCGCAATTCGCCGCCGAGGCGCTGCCGAACAATCTGCGCTTCGAGCCGGTGCGGCCCGAGGCGGTCGTGCCGTGCCGGACGCCGCGGATGATCGCCGAGGTGCTGGCCTGGTGCCAGGATTACGAGATGCCGTTCGCCCTTCGCGGCGGCGGCCATTCCTATGCCGGCTTCTCCACCAGCCGCGGCATCGTCCTCGACATGACACCGATGGACGCCATTGCCTATGACGCGGCGAGCGGTCGGGTGCGCGTCGCCGCTGGCGCGCTCAATGCGCAGGTCTACGAGGCGCTGCGCGGGGCGGGGCGGATGATCACCCACGGCCGCTGCCCGACCGTCGGCGCCGCCGGCTTCCTGCTCGGCGGCGGCATCGGCTTCAACATGCGCCGCTTCGGCGTCGGGGCCGACCGGCTGGTCGCCTCCGAGATCGTCACCGCCGACGGCCGGGTGCGGGCGCTGTCGGGCGGCGAGGAGACCGACCTGTTCTGGGCGATCCGGGGTGGCGGCGGCGGCAATTTCGGCGTCAGTACGTCGTTCACGCTGGAAACGCAGCCGGTCGATACGCGGCTGACGGTGGCGCGCCTCGTCTGGCGCGGCAAGACGCTGGAGGCGGCGAAAGCGCTGTTCGCCTGCACGGACGACGGCCCGCGCGTGCTCGGCTCGCGCATCGCGCTCGGCGGCGTCACTCCGGCGCTGGCGGAAAAGGGGCGGCAGGTGCCGCTCACGCTGCTGGCGCAATATGCCGGGTCGCGCGAGGAGTTCCTCGCCTTGCTGGCGCCGGTGCTGGCCGTGGCAGTGCCGGATTTCACCGATGTGCGCGAGCTCGCCTATTGGGAGGCGCAGCATTTCCTCATGGAGCCCGGCGAGCCGGGCTGGTACCGCGAGCGCTCCGCCTTCCTCGCGAGCGCGCCGTCGGAGGAATTCCTCGAAACCGCCACCGAGCATCTGCGCCAGTGGCCGGGCACCGGCGCGCAGGCCAGCCTGTTCTTCTTCCAGACCGGCGGGCAGATGAACGAGACGCTGCCGGAGGCGACCGCCTTCGTGCATCGCGACAGCCGCTGGCTGGGCGTGGTCGGCGCGGTGTGGAACGCCGAGGACGCGGCGCGGCCGGAGGTCGTGCGCGCCGCCAAGGCGTGGCAGGACGCGCTCTATGGCGTGGTGAACCGCTTCGGCGGCGCGGGCGCGTTCCAGAATTTCCCGGACGCCTCGCTGGTCGATTGGCGCGCGCGCTATTACGGCGCTAATCTCGCGCGGCTGGAGCGGATCAAGGCGGCGGTGGACCCGACCAACCTGTTCAGCTTCCCGCAATCGATCTGAACCGAGGGCGCCGGCCCCGTGTCAGCCGGCCGCCAACTGCCGCTTGGCGGCGGTCAGCGTGTTCTGCAGCAGGCAGGCGATGGTCATCGGCCCGACGCCGCCCGGCACCGGGGTGATCAGCCCGGCAATGCCCTGCGCCTCGTCGAAGGCGACGTCGCCGACGAGGCGCGTTCCCCCGCCGGCCTTCTCCACCCGGTTGATGCCGACATCGATCACCGTGGCGCCCGGCTTGATCCATGAGCCGCGGATCATCTCCGGCCGCCCGACCGCGCCGATCAGTATGTCGGCGCGCCGGCATTCCTCGGCGAGGTCGCGGGTACGCGAATGCGCGATGGTCACCGTGCAGTCCTCGCGCAGCAGCAGCTGCGCCAGCGGCTTGCCGACGATGTTGGAACGGCCGACCACCACGGCGCGCAGCCCGGCGAGGTTGCCGAGGTGGTGCTTCAGCAGCATCACGCAGCCGAGCGGGGTGCAGGGCACCAGCGCGTCGAGCCCGACCGCCAGCCGGCCGGCATTCACCACATGGAAGCCGTCGACATCCTTGGCGGGATCGATGGTGGCGAGCACCTTCTGCGCGTCGATATGGCCCGGCAGCGGCAGCTGCACGAGGATGCCGTGCACCGCCGGATCGGCGTTCAGCGAGGAGACCAGCGCCAGCACTTCGGTCTCCGAGGCGTCAGCCGGCAGCTTGTGCTCGATCGAGGCCATGCCGGCCTCCAGCGTCTGCTTGCCCTTGTTGCGGACATAGACCGCGCTGGCCGGGTCCTCGCCCACCAGCACCACGGCGAGGCCGGGGGTGACGCCGGTCGCCGCCTTGAAGTCGGCGACCTCGCCGGCGATCTGCTTGCGCAGGTCCTCGGCAAAGCCCTTGCCATCGATGATGCGGGTCTCGACCATGTCGTCCTCGTAAAGCGTCAGTGGCGCAACAATCAGTCCCGGAAGACCACGGTCTTGTGGCCGTTGGTGAGCACCCGGTCATCGAGATGCCAGGCGAGCGCGCGGGCGAGTACGCGGCGCTCGATGTCGCGGCCCTTGCGGACCAGCGCCTCGGCGGAATCCTGATGGGTGATGCGCTCGACGTCCTGCTCGATGATCGGGCCTTCGTCGAGGTCGGAGGTGACGAAATGCGCCGTCGCGCCGATGAGTTTGACACCCCGCGCGTGCGCCTGGTGATAGGGCTTGGCGCCCTTGAAGCCGGGCAGGAACGAATGGTGGATGTTGATGCAGCGGCCCGACAGCTTGGCCGACAGCCCGTCCGACAGCACCTGCATGTAGCGGGCGAGCACCGCGACTTCCGAGCCGGTCTTCTGGAACAGCTCCCAGAGCTGGGTTTCCTGCTCCATCTTGGTCGCCTTGGTGATCGGCAGATAGTGGAACGGGATACCGTCGAAATCGAGATGCGCGTAGGTCTCGCGCGGGTAGTTGGCGACGATGGCGGTGATGTCCATCGGGATCTCGCCGATGCGCCAGCGATAGAGCAGGTCGGCGAGGCAGTGGTCGAACTTCGACACCAGCAGCATCACCCTGCGCTTCTGGCTGCGCAGCCGCAGCCGCCAGCTGAAGCGGAACGTCTCGGCCACGGCGGCGAAATCGGCCGTCAGGCTCTCCAGCGTCGCCTCGCCGGACACGCGCTCGAAGGAGACGCGCATGAAGAACCGGCCGCTCTCGGTGTCGTCGAACTGCTGCGCCTCGAGGATGTTGCAACCGTGCTCGAACAGGAAATTGGCGACGCCGGCGACGATGCCGGGGCGGTCCGGGCAGGAGAGGGTGAGGATGTAGCTGTCGGCGGCGGTCTCGGCGGTGGCGTCGGTCATGGCGGGTCTCTCGGCGGGTCGCCTGCCTCGCCCGGGCCCGCGCGTGTCGGCGGTCCGGGGCGAGGCGGTTCGGCGCGGTTTTAGGGGAGATGCGGCTTTGAGGGAAGCGCGCTTCGCGCCGCGGTCAACCTCGATGGGCGAAGGCGATCCCATATTCGGCGCCGGAGGCGATCAGGAAGCGGGCGAAGGCGACGCGGTAGCTGCGTGCCACCAGGAACCCGAAGCGCTCGTCGCCCGGCTCGCGCCAGAAGGTGACGTTGATATGGGCGACATTGGTGGTCGCCGCCGCTCCGGGCGGGAAGGCCGCCGGATCGAGGTCAACCGTCACGCCCTTGGCGAGCAGGTCGCGCGTCCGCGCGCCGGAGAGCTCGAAGCCGACATAGCCATCGGTCTGCTCGGTGATGGCGGCGTGGGCGGCGAGCGGGGCGAGGCGGGCGGCGAGGTCCTCCGGCGCCTCGGCCAGCACCAGCCAACGGCCGGGGCCGGCGCCGATGGTGGCGAGGCCATTGGCGCGGGTGAGGCGCGGCGTGTCGGCGAGCGCGAGGCCGAGCGTGGCATGCGCGGCCACGGTCAGCGCGGAGGCGCCGCCGCGACGGGCGGCGAGCAGGGCGAGCGCCGGCGGATCGAAGACGCGGACGCTGACGCCCTGGGTGCCGGCCGGGCCGTAACGACCGTCCGCCGGCATCTGCGTGACCGGGAATGTGTTGAGCGCGGAGGTCATCGGGCGAGCCTTCCTGCGGGTGGGAAAGGGAGACGATCAGCCACGCAGCCGCTCCCCGTTCGGGTCGATGAAGGCGGGCGAGCAGACCTCGACCTCGAAATCATTGCCGCGCACCGGGTCATAGGCGCGCACGCGCTCGCCGATGCGGGCCGGCCCGTTCTTCAACAGGCCGAGGCCGATCCAGTGGCCGAGATGCGGCGAATGCGCCACCGAGGTCATGTAGCCCTGATCGTGCGCCATGTCCGCCGGCGCGCCGATGGTGAGGAAATGCGCCCCCGCCCGCAGCCGCTGCGACGGATCGACCGGCTTGAAGCCGACGAAGGCCGGCCGGTCGGGATCTTTGAGCCCGGGCCGCGCCGCCATGACGCGGCCGATATAGTCCTTCTTGGTCGAGGCCATCTTGCCGAAGCCGAGATCGCCGGCGCTGGTCTGGCCGGACAGCTCGTTGCCGGAGACATGCCCCTTCTCGATGCGCATCACGCCGAGCGCCTCGATGCCATAGGGGGTGATGCCGAACTCCTCGCCGGCCGTCATCAGCGCGCGAGCCAGCGCCTCGCCATGGCGGGCCGGCACCGCGATCTCGTAGCCGAGCTCGCCGGAGAAGGAGAGGCGGAACAGCCGTGCCTTCACCCCGCCCATCACCGTGCGCTCGATGGCGCCCATGAAGGGCAGCCCCTCATTGGAGACGTCGACGCCGGTATCGACCACCCGCGCCAGCACGTCCCGCGCGCGAGGGCCGGCGATGGCGATCTGCGCCCATTGCTCGGAGACCGAGGCCAGCGTCACGTCGAGCTCCGGCCACAGCACCTGCAGGCAGAATTCGAGATGCTGGAACACCTTGACGGCATTCGCCGTGGTGGTGGTCATCACATAGTGCTCGGGTCCGAGGCGCGCGGTGGTGCCGTCGTCCATGACGATGCCGTCCTCGCGCAGCATCACGCCGTAGCGCGCCTTGCCGACCGCCAGCGTCGAGAAGGTGTTGATGTACACCTTGTCGAGGAAGGCACCGACATCGCGGCCCTGCAGGTCGATCTTGCCGAAGGTCGAGACGTCGATCATCCCCACCGAGGCGCGCACCGCCTTCACCTCGCGGTTCACCGTGGTGAGCCAATCGGTCTCGCCGGCCTTGGGGAAATACTGCGCCCGCAGCCACGGCCCGGTCTCGATGAACACCGCGCCCTGCTCGGCCGCCCAGGCATGGGTCGGAGTGAGGCGGGTGGGGCGGAAGTCCTTGCCGCGATGGTGGCCGCCGAGCACGCCGAGCGACACCGGCGTATAGGGCGGGCGGAAGATGGTAGTGCCGGTCTCCATGATGCTCGCACCCGTCAGCTCCGCCATGATGGCGAGGCCGTTGACGTTGGAGGTGCGGCCCTGGTCGGTCGCCATGCCCAGCGTGGTGTAGCGCTTCATCAGCTCCACCGCGCGGAAGCCTTCCTTGTAGGCGATGCCGAGATCCTTGGCGGTGACGTCGTTCTGCTGGTCGACGAAGGCCGGTCCCTTGGAGCCCTGCACATGCCAGAAGGCGGTGATGCCGGCCGGGGTGTCCTCGGTGGCCGGCAGGTCGGGGCGGGTGGCCGTGAAGCCGAGATCGCCAGCCGCCTCGCTGCCCTGGCGCGCGCCCTCCGCGAGGGTGTCGCCGAGCCCATAGGTGCCGCGCGCCGCGCCGGCGACGCTCAGTCCCGGCGGCGTGCGGCCCGGCACGAAGGCGGCGATGTCCTCCTGCCACACCGGCTTGCCGCCGTGATGGCAGGTGAGGTGGACGCTCGGCGACCAGCCGCCGGACATGGCGAGGGTGTCGGCGGCGAGGCGCCCGCCGCGCCCGCCGGTGCGGATGGCAAGGCCGGTCAGCGCGCCGCCGATCGGCTGGCCGGTGGTGCCGGTCACCTGCGTGTCGGTCCGCACGTCGATGCCGAGCGCCTTCGCCCGTGCGGCCAGCGCCGGGGCGACCTCGCGGCGGATGTCGATCAGCGTGGTGACGTTGACGCCGGCCGCCTTCATGTCGAAGGCCGAGGTCCAGGCGGAATCGTTGTTGGCGAAGAACGCGACGCTCTTGCCGGCGGCGACGCCGTAGCGATTGGCGTAGCTGCGGGCGGAGCCGGCGAGCATCACGCCCGGCCGGTCGTTGCCGCCGAACACGATCGGCCGCTCGGTGGCGCCGGCGCACAGGATGGCGCGCTTGGCGGCGATCTTCCACAGGCGCTGGCGCGGCTGGAACGGCGCCGGGGTGGCGAGATGGTCGGACACCCGCTCCACCGCGCCATATTCGCCGTCATAGATGCCGAACACGCTGGTGCGGGTCATGATCCGCACATTGGGCAGGCTCGCCAGCTCGGCCACCGTACGCGCCGCGAAGGCGTGGCTCGGCTCGTCGCCGATGCGGGCGACCTCCGAGTTGAGGCGGCCGCCGGCCAGGAAGTCCTCGTCGGCGAGAATGACTCGGGCTCCCGCACGGCCGGCGGCCAGCGCCGCCATCAGGCCCGCCGGGCCGGCGCCGATGACGAGCACGTCGCAGAAGGCATGGGCCTTGTCGTAATGGTCGGGATCCACGCCCTCAGCGGCGCGGCCGAGGCCGGCGGCGCGGCGGATCGCCGGCTCGTAGACGCTCTCCCAGAACTTCGCCGGCCACATGAAGGTCTTGTAGTAGAAGCCTGCGCCGAGGAACGGCGCGACCAGCCCGTTGAGGCTCAGCGCGTCCAGCGCCAGCGAGGGCCAGCGGTTCTGGCTGGCGGCGTCGAGGCCGTCATACAGCTCGGCGACGGTGGCGCGGGTGTTCGGCTCGCGGCGCGCGCCGGAGCGCAGCTCGACCAGCGCGTTCGGCTCCTCCGGCCCGGCCGAGAGGATGCCGCGCGGCCTGTGATATTTGAACGAGCGGCCGACCAGGCGCACCTGGTTGGCGAGCAGCGCCGAGGCGAGGGTATCGCCGGAAAAGCCCCGATAGGTCTTGCCGTCGAAGCGGAAGGAGAGCGAGCGCGCGCGGTCGACGCGGCCGCCGGAGGGGAGGCGGCTCATCGGGCGCCTCCCGCCAGTTCGGCGCCGGCGATGGCGTGGCTGGTGGTGTCGCGCGCCACCTTCACCCAGCGGCGGCAGCCGGCGGAATGGTACCACCATTCCGAATGCGCCCCGGCCGGGTTGTCGCGCAGATAGACATAGGCGTGGAACGCCTCGTCCGCGTCCGGCGCCGCCGGATCGGGACGGGTGAGGGTCGCGTCGCCGAGATAGGCGAATTCGCTGGCGTCGCGCGCGCCGCAATAGGGACAGGGGATGCGCATCAGTGCAGGTTCGGCTGGGCGCCGACTCCCTTCTCGTCGATGAGATGGCCGGTGCGGAAGCGGTCGAGCTTGAAGGCGGTGCCGGTCGCGTGCGGGGTGTCGGTGGCGAGCAGGTGCGCGAAGCACCAGCCCGAGGCCGGCGTGGCCTTGAAGCCGCCATAGCACCAGCCGGAATTGAGGTAGAGCCCCGGCCGGGGCGTGCGGTCGATGATCGGCGAGCCGTCCATCGACATGTCCATGATGCCGCCCCACATGCGCAGGAGCCGCAGCCGGCCGATGCGCGGCATCAGCGCCATGCCGCTCTCGGCGACATCCTCGACCACCGGGAGGTTGCCGCGCTGGGCATAGGAATTGTAGCCGTCGATGTCGCCGCCGAAGACGAGGCCGCCCTTGTCGGACTGGCTGATGTAGAAATGCCCGGCGCCGAAGGTGATGACGCCGTCGACCAGCGGCTTCAGCCCCTCGGAGACAAAGGCCTGCAGCACGTGGCTCTCCATCGGCAGCCGGAGACCGGCCTGCTGGGCCACCCGCGAAGAGGAGCCGGCCACCGCGAGGCCGACCTTGCCGGCGCGAATGGGACCGCGCGAGGTTTCCACCCCGACAATGGCGTCGCCCTCGGTGAGGAAGCCGGTCACTTCGCAATTCTGCACGATGTCGACGCCGAGCTGGTCGGCGGCGCGGGCATAGCCCCACACCACGGCGTCGTGGCGGGCGGTGCCGCCACGGCGCTGCGCCAGCCCGCCCTGGATCGGGAAGCGGGCATTGTCGAAGTCGAGGAACGGGTACATCGCCCGCACGCCCTCGCGGTCCAGCAGCTCGCTGTCGGCACCGGCGAGGCGCATGGCGTTGCCGCGCCGGGCATAGGCGTCGCGCTGGGCGTCGGAATGGTAGAGGTTGAGGATGCCGCGCTGGCTGACCATGGCGTTGTAGTTCAGCGCCTGCTCCAGCCCTTCCCACAGCTTCATCGACCATTCGTAGAACGGTTCGTTGCCGGGCAGCAGGTAGTTGGAGCGGATGATCGTGGTGTTGCGCCCGGCATTGCCGGAGCCGATATGCCCCTTCTCCAGCACCGCGATGTTGCGGATACCGTGCTCGCTGGCGAGGTAGAAGGCGGTGGCGAGGCCGTGGCCGCCGCCGCCGACGATGATCACGTCATAGGCGGGCTTGGGGGCGGCGTCGCGCCAGGCGGGTTTCCACCCGGACTGGCCGGTGAAGCCGTTCTTGAGGACACTCAGGAAGGAATAGCGCATTCGGGGCAGCTCGCTGGCTCTATGCGGATAGCTATAGAGGCTGCGCGGGATGGTGATAATATAAGTTTTGATTATAGTGCCGGCGAAGGAATGGTGGTTCCTCCAAACCTTCACCCGCCGGAGTGCTTGGACGGGCTGCCCTTTCGCTTCGTTGGGAGCGGGGTGGAGAGCCGGGGGATTCCTGGCTGGTGGATACCTGGACGTCTGCGTGATCCCGGTTGGGCTTTCATTCGTCCGGGATGACATTTCGACCGGGCGCGCCGAGGACTCCCTCTCCCCGCGGGGAGAGGGGTGGGGAGAGGGGGCTCCACGGCTCCCAATGTTGTCCCCCGTCACTGACCCGCTGCGCGGGCCACCTCTCCGGCTTCGACATCGCCGGAACCGACCCCGGCAACAAGCCGGGTTCGGGCGGGAAGAGGGAAGCCAAGAAGGGGCTATCCGGGCGGTCGCGGACTGAAGCGGGATGGCACGGATGGCGGGGCGTGGTTCCTTCACCTCCGGCCCTGCCGCCATGACGAATAGCTGGCGCCCAGCTACAGGACGAAACCACACGACGATCGCCAGGAATATTTATGCCCCCCGCCGATACGCTGCCCTTCGACCTGCGCGCACTGGATATCTTCCTCGCCGTCTGCGACGCCGGCACCATGGCGGCGGCGGCGCGGCGCCTCGCGCTCACCCAGCCGGCGGTGTCGCAGGCCATCGCCGAGCTGGAACGCCGCATCGGCGTCGCGCTGTTCGACCGCAGCGCCCGCCCGCTCGCCCTCACCGGCGCCGGCGGCGCGTTGCGCCAGCGGGCGAGCGCCTTGCTCTCGGAGGCGCGGCAGATCGCGCCGCTGCTGCGCGAGGCCGAGCATGCCCGCCTGCCGCTGCTGCGCGCCGGCCTCGTCGATTCGCTGTCGCGCACGCTGATGGCGCCGCTGGCCGGCAAGCTCACCGAAATGGCCGAGCAGGCTTCGGTGCTCTCCGGCCTCACCGCCTCGCATGCCGGGGCGCTGCTCACCCGCCAGCTCGACCTCCTGGTCGGCGCCGACGACCTCGACGAGATCGAGGGGCTGGAGCGCTGGTCGCTGCTCACCGAGCCCTATGTGCTGCTGATGCCGGCCGCCCTGCCGGCGCCGGCCCGGCCCGCCGATCTCGCGCAGCTGTGCGAGCGCCTGCCGCTGGTGCGCTTCTCCGCCCGTTCCAAGACCGGCATGGAGGTGGAGCGGCATTTGCGGCGGCTGCGGCTCGATTTGCCGCGGCGGCTGGAATTCGACACGCCCTATGGGGTGACGGCGAGCGTCGCCGCCGGCGCCGGCTTCGCGGTGACGACGCCGCTGTGCATCCTCGAAGCGGCGGTGCCGCTCGACGGCTTCGCCTGCCGGCCGCTGCCGGGCCCGGCCTTCGCCCGCCACCTGACGCTGATCGCCCGGCGGCAGGAATTAGGTCGCCTGCCGCGCGAGATCGCCGGCTTCTGCCGGACACAGCTGGCGGTGCAGCTTCCCGCCGTGCAGGCGCTCGGCGGCGATTGGCTGGGAGCGGAATTCCGGGTCGAGCCCTGAGCGCGGCTCCCGATAGCGACGCGGGGCGTCAGCCCGGATAGCGCTTCAGCGCCAGCACCGCGTTCAGCCCGCCAAAGGCGAAGCTCGACGACAGCGCATGCTCCGGCGCGCCGGCACGCGCGGCATTCGGCACGCAGTCGAGGTCGCAGTCGGGATCGGGCATGGTGAAGCCCATGGTCGGCGGCAGGAAGCCCTCGCGCAGCGCCAGCACGGTGGTGACGAAGTCCAGCGCGCCGGAGGCGTTCATCGTGTGGCCGTATTGCGATTTCGACGACGACACCGGCAGCCGGCCGAGATGCTCGCCGAACACCAGCCGCAGCGCCGCCGCCTCGGTCTTGTCGTTCAGCGCGGTGGCGGTGCCGTGCGCGCTCACATAGTCGATGGCTTCCGGTGCCAAGCCGGCATCCTCCAGCGCGAAGCGCATCGAGGCCGCCGCGCTCGCCATGTCGGGGGCGGTGATGTCCATGCCGTCGGCGCTCATGCCGAAGCCGATCAGCTCGGCATGGATGGTGGCGCCGCGGGCGATGGCGCGGTCCATGTTCTCCAGCACCGCCGCGCCGGCGCCCTCGCCGATAACGAGGCCGTTGCGATCCTTGGAGAACGGCCGGCAGCCGTCAGGCGAGAGCACGCGCAGCGCTTCCCAGCTCTTCAGCATGCCGTAGGTGAGCTGCGATTCCCCGCCGCCGGCGATGGCGACGTCCAGCATGCCGGAACGGATCATGTGGAAGGCGGTGCCGATGGAGTGCGACGCCGAGGAGCAGGCCGAGGCGATGGAGAAGGCCGGGCCGTGGATGCCGAGATCCATGGTCACATGGCTCACCTGGCTGCTCGGCATGGCGCGCGGCACGGTGAAGGGGTGCGGGCGCGGCGCCTTCTCGGCATAGAGCTTGTGGTAGCTGTCGTCGACGGCGTGGAAGCCGACCGAGGCGGCGAAGACGGCGCCGGCGCGGTGGCGCTCCAGGCCTTCCAGCGCCGGGCCGGCATCGGCCAGCGCCTGCCGGGCGACGGTGACGGCAAATTGCGAGGTGCGGTCGATCAGCCCGAGCTGGCGCGGCTCGAAATGCTGCTCCGGCGCGAAGCCCTTCACCTGCGCGGAGATCTTCGTCTTCATCGAGGAGACGTCGATGCCCTGCGTCTCGCCGATGCCGACCGTGCCGGCCTTCAGCCCGGCGAGATGCGCGGCGACGTCGGTGCCGAGCGCCGAGAGCGAGCCGAGCCCGGTAATGGCGACGCGGGGCATCAGGCGGTGCCGGCCTGCTTGGCGTGGATCAGCGCCGCGACATGGCCGGCCAGCGCGCCGACGGTGACGTCGGTGCCGTTGAGCGGGCCGTCATTGGGGATCTCGATGCCGAAGCGGCCTTCGAGCTTGAAGATCGTCTCGATGAGGTCGAGCGAGGAGATGCCGAGTTCGGACACCGGGGTGTCCGGGGTCAGCAGGGACGAATCGACCCCCACCTCGGCGGAGATGAAATCGACGATTTCGGCAATGGCGGGGTCGTCTGTACGCATGCCTCGGCTCGGTCTGTGACGCTCCGCGCGGGGCGCGGGCTCGGGAGGATGTTAGGTAGCACGAACTGGGGCGGTTCGAGCAACATGCGTCATTGACCGACATATGTGTCGGTTGCATGTCGGGTCCCCGCCGAGCGGGCACCGGCCGCCCGCCCACCAGCCGCTTATGGGCCGGTGAGGATCGTGCCGGTCGGCGCGCCGCTCGCCACCGCCGCCAGATAGGCGAAGGAGGTCTTCGGCGTGCGCTGGAGCGTGGCGAAGTCGACGTGGATGATGCCGAAGCGGCGGCTATAGCCTTCCGCCCATTCGAAATTGTCGAGCAGCGACCAGACGTAATAGCCCTTCAGCGCGCAGCCCTCGGTGATCGCCCGCTGGCAGGCCAGCAGATGGTCGCGGATGAAGGCGGTGCGCGCGGGATCGTCGACCGCGCCGCCCTTCGGCGCCGGGTCGTCATAGGCGGCGCCGTTCTCGGTGACGAAGGTCTGCGGATTGCCGTAGTCGTCGCGCAGCCGGGCGAGCACCTCGACGAGGCCCTGCGGCTCGATCGGCCAGGCCATGGCGGTGGTGCGGGTGCCCGGCGGGTGCGGCCCCCAGCCGGCGCCGGCGATCACCCCGTTGGGGTCATCGACCACATGGGCGCGGCCGTAATAGTTCACCCCGAGGAAATCGACCGGCACCTTGATGGCGTCGAGGTCGCCTTCCCTGATGAAGGGCGCGAAGTCGGCGGCGCTGATCTCCGGGTAGCGGCCATGGAACAGCGGGTCGAGATTGTTGCCGTTCCAGGCGGCGTCGAAGCGCACCGCCGCCGCCGCGTCCTCCGGCTTGCCGGTCGCCGGCAGCACCGGCTGCAGCGAGAACACCGTTCCGAGGCCGAGCTTGGGGTGCGCGGCGCGCAGCGCGCGGATGGCGCTGCCCTGCGCGAGGTTCATGTGGTGCTGGGCGGCGAGGTAGTTCTTCCAGCCGGTCATGCCCGGCGCGTGATTGCCGAAGGCATGGCCGAAGATGGCATGCACCGAGGGCTCGTTCAGCATCGCCCAGCGCGGCACCCGATCGCCGAGCCGGGCGACGACGAGCTGCGCATAGTCGGTGAAGCGGCCGACGACATCGCGGTTGGTCCAGCCGCCCTTGTCCTGCAGCGCCTGCGGCAGATCCCAGTGGTAGAGGCAGGCGAAGGGCTTCACCCCGCGCGCCAGCAGCCGGTCGGTGAGGCGGTCGTAGAAGTCGAGGCCGGGCACGTTGGGCGCGCCGGCGCCGTCCGGCTGCACCCGCGGCCAGGCGACGGAGAAGCGGTAGGAGCCGAAGCCGGCCTGCGCCATCAGCTCCACATCCTCGGCGAAGCGGTGATAGTGGTCGCAGGCGACGTCGCCATTGGAGCCGTCCTTGATGCGGCCGGGCGTGTGGGAGAACGTGTCCCAGATCGAGGCGCCGCGCCCGTCCTCGTTCACCGCGCCCTCGATCTGGTAGGACGAGGTCGAGGCGCCGAGGATGAAGCCGGGAGGCAGCTTGAGCTCGGGCTGCGGTGCGGCCGGTGAGGGCGCGGCCTGGGCGAGCGCGAGGTCGCGCGGCAGGGCGCTGGCGGCCAGCCCGGCGGGCATGGCGAGCAGAAGGTCGCGGCGTCGGATCATGGACAGGTCTCCCCCCGAAAACCTCAGCTAGCGACCAAACGCAGCAAGATGAGGGCAAGCAGCGCCACGCCGCCCTGGATCGCGGTGCCCAGCGAGAACCGCGCCACCGCCGCGGCCGGCGACAGGCGGCCGGCATTCGCCACCAGCCAGAACAGTCCGTCATTGAGATGCGAGGCGGTCATGGCGCCGGCGCCGATGGCGAGTGCGGTCAGCGCCCGTCCGGTAGGGTCGCCGAGGCCCAGCGGCGTGGCGAGCTCCATCATCATGCCCGCCGCGGTGATGGCGGCGACCAGCGAAGAGCCCTGCAGCGTCTTCATCACGGCCGCCACCGCGAAGGGCAGCAGCAGCGCCAGTGCACCGGCGGGATGGCAACCCAGCAGCCGTTCGGCGTTCATCTCCGGCATGCCGGTTTCCTGCGCCATCTTGGCGAGGCCGCCGGCGACGCCGATCAGGAGGATCAGCCCGGCGGCCGAGGCGAGGCCGCGCCCGACCCAGCCCCGTTCGCTGAAGCCGCCTTCCTCGCGGTGCAGGCTGACCAGCAGCATCAGCGCCACGCCGGCGATGAGCAGCACCGGCGGCCGGCCGAGCGCCAGCAGGAATTCGCGGTTGGAGCCGCCGCCCAGCGGCTCGGAGGCGATGTCGCCGAGCGACTGGGTGACCAGCAGCGCCACAAGCCCGATGCTCACGAGCAGCAGCGCGAGCGCCGCCCGCTTCGGCGCGTGCAGGCTATTCCCATCCACCGCCGCGCTGGAATTGGCCTCGACCGGCCGGCCGGAGGCGGTGGCGCGGGCGAAGCCGAAGCCGACAAGGGTGACCAGCACCGCCACCGGCAGGCCATAGGCGAGGGCGAGCGTCCAGTCGGCGGCGAGGATGGTGGCGCTCGCCAGCATTACCGGCGCCGGGATCAGCAGGCCGTGCGCGCCCGACAGCGACAGGCCGAGCGTCAGGGCCGAGCGCGGCGCCCCGCCGCCGAGCGCGCGCAGCAGCGGGGTCAGCACCGCGAAGGCGGCGGCCGGGGTCGAGGCGACGCCGGAGACGAGGCCGATCGCCGCCAGCGGCACCGAGCGGGTGCGCCAGCCGCGCGCCTTCTCCCGCAGCCACGCGGTGGCGCCGGCGGCATCGGCGATGGCGGCGAGGAACGCCGCCGCCAGCACGGTGAGGCCGAGGCCGTTCACGCTTTGCGCGAAGCCGAGCCCGAAGGCCTTGGTGAAGTGGCTGGTCGACATGCCCGCCGCGTAGCCGAAGCCGGCGGCGCCGACGAGGAGCGCCAGCAGCGGCAGTACCCGGCCGCGCGCGGTGACGAGCAGGACGAAGACGATGGCGACGAGGAAATAGGCGGCCTGGTAAAGCGACATGGACGGGAGAGGACCGTGATGATGCGCCGGGCGGCGGGGCGGGAAGGGCAGCGTGCCCGAAGGTCTAGCCCGAGCCTCCCGCGCTGTCACCCCGCCTCCCGCGCCGCGGCAGAGGCGGGTCGCCATCCGTCTGCCTCATGTCCCGCACCAGCGGAGGGGAAGCTCGACCTCGCTTCCGGATTGGCGGAGATGGAGCCCGATCCCGTCTCCCGGGTTGGCTGAGGTGAGGCCGCAGCGCCGATCCGGGACCCGGCGTCGGCATTCGCCGCCGGCGTCTCCGGGGCTCTTCCCCGGAAGCCGTGCACGGTTTCCGGGAGCTCGGCGCCGCGCATGGCGCCGCTCGTCCGCAAGCCGCCTTTCCTCGCGTCATCGCATCGCGGCGATTTCCCGCGCCGCCGACATCGGCTAGCGTGCCCCGCCATGATCGCTCGCCCCGCACGCCTCCTCCCGGCTCTCCTCGCCGCCCTCCTTGCCCTCGCCGCAGCGGCCCTCGCCCAAGGGGAGCCGGCGCCCGCCGCCGCGCCGGGCGCCTCCGGCTTCATCCGCGCCGAGGGGGCTCGCTTCGTCCGGCCGGACGGCTCGACCTTCCCGGTCAAGGGCATGAGCTTCGGCAACTGGCTGCTGCCGGAAGGCTACATGTTCAAGTTCAAGGTCCAGCGCTCGCCGCGCGAGATCGAGGACGTCATCGACTACCTCGCCGGCCCGGAGGAGGCGGCGCGGTTCTGGAAGGATTTCCGCGACGTCTATATCCGCGAGGACGACCTCGCCTTCCTGTCCGCCGCCGGCTTCACCACCGTGCGCGTGCCGCTGCACTGGAAGTTCTTCCTCGACCCCGCCGACCCCGCGCGGGTCGATCCGAACGGCGAGGGCTGGGCGCTCATCGACCGCGTCGTCGGCTGGGCGAAGGCGCATGACATCAAGGTGATCCTCGACATCCACGCCGCGCCGGGCGGCCAGACCGGGGTGAACCACGATGACGGCGTCGGCTACCCGCTGACCTTCTACGTGCCGGAATTCCGTCGCCGCACCCTCACTCTCTGGCGGGCCATCGCCGAGCGCTACAAGGACGAGACGGCGGTGTTGGGATACGACCTGCTCAACGAGCCGATCTCGCCCTATCACGACATGGATTATCTCAACCCGCGGCTGGAGCCGCTCTATGCCGAGATCACCCAGGCGATCCGCGAGGTGGACCCGAACCATCCGGTGATCCTCGCCGCCGCGCAGTGGAGCACCAATTTCGGCGTGTTCGGCCCGCCTTTCGCTTCGAACGTCGGCTACACCTACCACAAGTTCTGGGCCAGCCCGGAGCGGCGCGAGGTGCAGGATTACGTCAATTTCGCCAATCGCTGGGGCGTGCCGATCTTCCTCGGCGAGACCGGCGAGCTCACCGACGAGTGGAACGCCAAGTACCGGGCGATGAACGAGAAGTTCGGCATCGGCTGGAGCTTCTGGACCTACAAGAACCTCGATTCCCGCTCCACCGTGGCCTCGATCACCAAGCCGGAGGGCTGGGACGCCATCGCCGCCTTCGGCTCCGCGCCGCGCTCGGAATGGGACAACATGCCGAAGCCGCCGCGTGAAGAAGTGGTGGCGACGCTGCGCGCCTATCTCGACAATGCCCGCTTCGCCAACACGACGATCAATCGCGGCTATGTCGCCTCGCTCGGGCTCACCGCACCCGCCGGGAGCGGGAGCGCGGCGTCCAGCCAGTGATGTGCGGCCAGTGACAGGCGGTGCGTGACGTCGAGACCCTGACCTCCGGCGAATGACCTCCGGCGCCGCGCCGGGCGGCGCGGCCTGTCTCAGCCGTTCACCTTGCCCAGCGTCTCGACCAGTTCGGTGATCTTGCGGCGCTGCTCGTCCGGGTCGCCGGAGGCAATGGCGTGCTCGACGCAATGCGCGACATGGTCGCGCAGCACCTCTTCCTCCACCCGCTTCAGCGCCGCCCGCACCGCCGCCACCTGGGTGACGATGTCGATGCAATAGCGGTTGTCCTCCACCATGCGGGAAATCCCCCGCACCTGGCCCTCGATGCGGCTCAGCCGTTTCAGACAGGAACTGCGCGTGTCGTTCTGCATGCTTGTCATATACCCTCAGGGGGTATATATCGCAAGTGTCGGATACCCGGTGGGGGTATAAGGAGGATGGCGATGGCGCAGGATGGTCACGATCACGCGGCTCACAAGCACGCGGCAGGCGGCTCGTGCTGCGGCGGTCATGCCAAGCCGACGCCTGCCAAGCCGACGCCTGCCGTGCCGGCACCTGCTACGCCGGCACCGAAGGAGGAGGCATCTTCCTGCTGCGGCGGCCACGCCCACGGCCCCGACGAGACGGCCGAGACCGCCGACTCCTGCTGCGGCGGCCACCATCATGATCATGCCGACGCGGCCGCTCCTGCCCATTCGCACGACCACGGACATCAGCATCATCACCACGCCGCGCCGGCGGCGGGCGCTCATATGGCCAAGGACCCGGTCTGCGGCATGGATGTCGATCCGCACACCGCGACGCTGAAGGCCGACCATAACGGCATCACTTATTATTTCTGCTCGGCGGGCTGCCGCACCAAGTTCATCGCCGATCCGGAGAAGTATCTCGGCGACAAGGCGCCCGCCGCGCCGGTGCCGGAGGACACCGAATATACCTGCCCGATGCACCCGGAGATCCGCCAGATCGGCCCCGGCTCCTGCCCGATCTGCGGCATGGCGCTGGAGCCGGTGCTGGTCAGCCTCGACGACGGCCCGAACCACGAACTGATCGATATGGTCAGGCGGTTCTGGATCGGCCTCGTGCTGACGCTGCCGGTGTTCGCGCTGGAGATGGGCGGCCATCTCGTGCCGGCGCTGCATCACCTCGTGCCGCCGGAGATTTCGAGCTGGATCCAGCTGGTACTCGCCACCCCGGTGGTGCTGTGGGCGGGCTGGCCGTTCTTCCAGCGCGGCTGGGATTCGGTGGTCACCCGCAATCTCAACATGTTCACGCTGATCGCGCTCGGCACCGGCGTCGCCTATCTCTACAGCCTCGTCGCGGTGCTGGCCCCCGGCCTGTTCCCGGCCGCCTTCCGCGCCGCCGACGGCACGGTGGCTGTTTATTTCGAGGCGGCCGCCGTCATCACCGTGCTGGTGCTGCTCGGCCAAGTGCTGGAGCTGCGCGCCCGCGAGCAGACCTCCGGCGCGCTGAAGGCGCTGCTCGACCTCGCGCCCAAGACCGCCCGCCGCCTCAATGAAGACGGCTCGGAGGAGGAGATCGCGCTCGACGCCATCGTCGTCGGCGACCGGCTGCGCGTGCGCCCCGGCGAGAAGGTGCCGGTGGACGGCACGGTGGAGGAGGGCCGCTCGGCGCTCGACGAGAGCCTCGTCACCGGTGAATCCATGCCGGTCACCAAAGAGGCCGGCGACGCGCTGATCGGCGGCACGCTGAATCGTTCCGGCGGCCTCGTCATGGTCGCGAAGAAGGTCGGTCGCGACACCATGCTGTCGCGCATCGTGCAGATGGTCGCCGAGGCGCAGCGCTCGCGCGCGCCGATCCAGCGCCTCGCCGACCGGGTCGCCGGCTGGTTCGTGCCGCTGGTGGTCGCCTGCGCGCTCGTCGCCTTCGCCGCCTGGGCGGTCTTCGGGCCGGACCCGAAATTCGCCCACGGCCTCATCGCCGCGGTGGCGGTGCTGATCATCGCCTGCCCCTGCGCGCTCGGGCTGGCGACGCCGATGTCGATCATGGTCGGCGTCGGGCGCGGCGCGCAGATGGGCGTGCTGATCAAGAACGCCGAAGCGCTGGAGCGTCTCGCCAGCGTCGACACCCTCGTCGTCGACAAGACCGGCACGCTGACCGAAGGCCGGCCCAGCCTCGTCGCCATCGAGCCGACGGATGGCTTCGACGAGGCCGGCGCGCTGCGCCTCGCCGCCGCCGTCGAGGCGCCGTCCGAGCACCCGCTGGCGCATGCGATCGTCGAGGCAGCGAAGGCGCGCGGCCTCGATTTGCCCAAGGTGCGCGGCTTCGATTCGCCGGTCGGCAAGGGCGCCTATGGCATGGTCGAGGGCAAGCGGGTGATGATCGGCTCGGCCGGCTTCCTGTCCGGCCTCGGCATCGACGTGTCGTCGCTCACAGCCCGCGCCGACGTGCTGCGCAAGGACGGCGCCAGCGCGATCTATCTGGCGGTGAACGGCAAGCCCGCCGCCATCCTCGCCATCGCCGATCCGGTGAAGGTGACCACGCCGGAGGCGCTGAAGGCGCTGGCGGCTGACGGCGTGCGCGTCGTCATGCTCACCGGCGACAACCGCACCACGGCGGAGGCGGTGGCGGCACGGCTCGGCATCAAGGACGTCGAGGCGGAAGTCTCGCCGGAGGACAAGGCGAACGTCGTCGCGCGGCTGAAGCGCGAGGGCCGCGTCGTCGCCATGGCCGGCGACGGGGTGAACGACGCGCCGGCGCTGGCGGCGGCCGATGTCGGCATCGCCATGGGCCATGGCACGGATGTCGCCATCGAGAGCGCCGGGGTGACGCTGCTCAAGGGCGACCTCATGGGCATCGTGCGGGCGAGGCGGCTGTCGGCGGCGACGATGGCGAACATCCGGCAGAACCTGTTCTTCGCCTTCGTCTACAATGCCGGCGGCGTGCCCATCGCGGCGGGCGTGCTGTACCCGCTGTTCGGCATCCTCCTGTCGCCGATGGTGGCGGCGCTCGCCATGTCGCTGTCCTCGGTGAGCGTCATCGCCAACGCGCTGCGGCTGCGCGCGGCGCGGCTGTGAGGCGAGGGTGTGCTAGTGGATGACGGGTTCACCAGCAGATCCATAAACACACGCTAAAGCCTGTTTGTTTTTGAGGCAGAAAGCGTCGTATTGCTGCATGTCGCCAAGCTCATCGTGAGCATGTGTCGAATCTGCGGATCCATTCCACAGACCTCTCCAAGTGCCTCTCGACTTGCGTTCGAAATAGCCGAAGAAAGGCGAGGAACCGTCTGACCCCAAGGAAAAGTCCCCGTCAGGAGACATGTCGACTTGACAGCGGCCGGTTATGAGGATGCGCCCGTCGACCGTGAATAGACAGGTGCCAACGAAGCTTCGCCAACCGGTGGCAAGGGGCGCCTGTGATGACGCCGGAACGGAAATTATAGCGAAAGAACAGAGCGTCGCCACGGTAAGGTAGCGCAGTCTGGATGATCTATTTGATGATCGGCTCTGCATAGCACCTGCATATTTCTCCGGTTGCGCAGATATGCCCGTCTCCGGGGTGCCCACCCTTGGGTAGCGTTGCGTAGGCAAATCGCTTTCCATTATTGCGAGCGCATAGATCGCAAACATCGGCGTCGCCTGACGATCGCCAGATGTACCGCGTACAACCGACATATTCAGCACGCTTCCGATTAAATGCCCATCGTTCAGCATCCAATACAGAACGCTCTCGCAGATAGCGTTCTGCATTGGATGCCCGCTCGTTCTCTGTCATATGATAGGTACGCGCGGGTGGCCGAACGCGACGAGCTAAAGAGGCGGGTGGTTCATCGGGAGGACGCTGGGGTGCCTTTGCCGGGCCTCGTCCAAAAAGTCGCCCTAGCCACGACATTGCCCTGCCCCTCATCGCCTGACGGTAGCGGGCGTATCATGAAGCGACTGCACGCGCAGGCTGGGTCTTGTCCTGGACCCCAGATTTGCCGTTGACGCGCAGCTTGCCGGGGAACAGGCGTGCCGCTTTCGGGGACCGCATGGCGACGTCTGTTCCCCGGACTAGCTGTACGAAGCACTGTGCAGATCCGGCGGCCTGGAGAGATTCTTACCGTAGGCAGTCCACATCCCTTGACGGAGAACGATGCTCCTCGCTCCACCCCAAGGACACAGGGCGCGGCGACCGGGGGGGCCACCGGAAGGGCGGCGGCGATCGTCTTGCCGATCCTGTGGGCTGTGACGGCGGACGACGTCCGGCCAAGCGGGGCGTGTCCGGCCGCAAACCTCGCCCGACGACAATCCCGCCCAGTAAGACCCGGTTCCAGGTAGATCCGGTTCCAGCAAGGCCCCCTTCCAACGAGACCTTATCCCGGCAAGCACATCCGGCCCGTCACATGCCAGCCCCGTTTCCGAGCGCGCGCCCCCCCCCGCTTCTGCCCCGACGATGCCCGCAAACGAAAGATGCCCGGCGTGAACCGGGCATCTTGTCCTCGACAGGCTGCGGATGGGGGTCGTTTCCGCCGCGCGGTGTCGCTCACTCCGCCGCGATGGCGTAGGGCGCGGCGACCGGGGCTTCCACCGGCAGGGCGGCGGCGATCTTCTCGCCGACCATGTGGGCGGTGACGGCGGAGAGCGTCCAGCCGAGATGGCCGTGGCCGGTATTGTAGAACACGCCCGGCAGCTTGCCGGCGCCGACGCGCGGCATCATGCTCGGCAGCATCGGGCGCAGGCCGGCCCAGGGCACGCAGCGGCTGGTGTTCACGTCCGGGAACAGCCGGCGCGTCCAGTCGATCAGCGGCTTCACCCGGTCGTTGCGGATGTCGCGGTTCTCGCCGTTGAACTCGGCGGTGCCGGCGACACGGAAGCGTTCCTTGCCGAGGCGCGAGGTGACGATCTTGGTCTTGTCGTCGAGCAGGCTGACCCAGGGGGCGCCCTTCTGGCTCTGCTCGTCGTCGAGCATGACGGTGATCGAATAGCCCTTCACCGGGTAGATGTTCACCCGGTCGCCGAGCTTGGCGGCGAGGTCGCGCGAGCCGACGCCGGCGCACACCACGATGCCGTCGAAGGAGCGGGTCTCGTGGGCGACGAGGCCGCTCTCGTCGGGGGCGGCGACCGAGAAGGCGATGTCGATGCCGGTGCCGTCGCGGCCCTTGCCGGTGTGAGTCACGCTCTCCACCGTCGCCTCGTTGACGAAGGTGACGCCGAGGCGCTTGCAGGCATCGGCGAGGCCGCGGGTGAATTTGTGGATGTCGCCGGTGGAATCGGATTCGGTGAAGTAGCCGCCGTAATACTGGCCGTGCAGCGTCGGCTCGATCGCGCGCATCTCGTCCGGCGTCACCGCGCGGCGGGCGAGGCCGCCCTCGGCATACATCTGGCTGACGCGGCCGGCGCCCTCGAAGCTCGCCTTGTCGCGGTAGATGTGCAGGATGCCGCGCTTTTCGAGGTTGAATTCGATCTTCTCGCGCTCGGCGATCTCGAACATGTAGTTGCGCGAGGCGATGGCGAGCCGGGTGGTCTCCACCGTGTTGGCGCGGTAATTGGGGATGTTGGCGAGGAACTCGGCCATCCAGCTGTATTTGTGCCAGGAGGGCTTGGGGTTCATCAGCAGCGGCGCGTCCGGGGTGAGCATCCACTTGATGCCCTTCAGCACGGTCGCGAAGGAGTTCCATACCTCGGCATTGGAGGCCGAAAGCTGGCCGCCATTGGCGTAGGAGGTCTCCATCGCCGGGTAGCGCTGGCGATCGATGACGGTGACGTCGTAGCCCTTGTTGATCAGGGCATATGCGGTGGTGATGCCGGTAATGCCGGCGCCGATGACGGCGAAGCTGCGCATGGGGCTCTCCCGCGCTTGAGGACCACGAGGCCGCAACGCATGTGCCGCATGGCACCCTGGCGTTCCGGCCGGCTGTCCCCAATCTGTCGCGGATACCTGAGAGCTCGCCCCGGGATGGACGGATAACCCGTCGCCTTCCCAGGCTTCCCCTTCGGTGGACGACCAGCGCTAGAACGGCGCCGCCGCCTCTCTCCAGATTGTCCTGACCATGCGGTCCTTTTGCCTGAGAGTTTCCTGGGGGGTTGCTCCGTCGGCGCCGGCACGCATCCAGTTGGGAGGGGTCGATCTCTCCCGCATGGTCATTAGCAGACGGTTATATGCATCGCACAAAAGCATGCCCGTTTCAAGGGCAGAAGCGCGGTGATCACCCGGAATTCAAGGGATCAGCGAGGTCGGCACCGCCTCGATGGCGTCGAGCCCGAGGTCGAGCACCGGCGCCGAATGGGTGATCCAGCCGACCGAGATCAGGTCCACCCCGCTCGCCGCCACCGGGCCGATCGTGTCGCGGTTGATCCGCCCCGACGCCTCGGTGATCGCCCGCCCGCCGACGATCCGCACCGCCTCGGTGAGCGTCGCCGGGTCCATATTGTCGAGCAGCACCGCGTCGACCCCGGCCGCCATCGCCTCGTCGAGCTGGGCGAGGGTGTCGACCTCCACCTCGATCTTCACCATGTGGCCGGCATGCGCCTTGGCGCGGGCGATGGCGGTGGCGACGCTGCCGGCCACTGCGATGTGGTTGTCCTTGATCAGCACGGCATCGTCGAGGCCGAAGCGGTGGTTGGAGCCGCCGCCGGCCTTCACCGCGTGCTTCTCCAGCGCCCGCAGCCCCGGCGTGGTCTTGCGGGTGCACACCACCTGCGCCTTGCCGTGCGCGCGGGCGACGCTCACCAGCGAGGCGGTGGCGGTGGCGATGCCGGAGAGGTGGCTGGCGAAATTGAGCGCCACCCGCTCGCCGGTGAGGATGGCGCGCGCGGCGCCCTCCACCTTCAGCACCACGTCGCCCGGTTCCACCACCGTGCCGTCGCCGGCGACGATCTCGACCTTCAATGTCGGGTCGATCAGCTCGAAGGCCAGGGCCGCCACGTCGATGCCGGCGACCACGCCGGGCTGGCGGCTGCCGATCACCGCCGAGAAGCGCAGCCCGGCCGGGATCACCGCGTCGGTGGTGACGTCACCGGCGCGGCCGAGGTCTTCCAGGAAGGCGGCGCGGACCAGCGGCTCGATCATCAGGCGCGGCAGCGGGGAAAGCGGCATGGCGGGTACTCGGTGCGAAGGCGAGAAGGGAAAGGGCAGAAGGTGGGCCGTCAGGCGACCTGCCGCTCGGCGGGCGCGCCGAGGCCGGCGGCGGCCAGCACCGCCTCCAGCGTGGTGCGGCTGGGCCGGGCATGGGCGGCCGGCAGCGGATGGTCGGCGCGGAAATGCCCGCCGCGGCTCTCGGTGCGGGCGAGCGCCAGGGTGGCGATCATCAGCGCCACCCGCGCCGCGCCGTCGTCGCCCGCCTTGGCGAGCGTGGCGACAGCGTCGGCGAGCCCGGCCCGCTCGCGCACCACCCCGACCTGCCGGTCCATCAGCTGCCGCAGCGCCGGGGAGGGCGGGGCGGCGATGGCCGGGTTCGCCACCGGGGTGCCCGGCGTCGAAGCGGCCCGCGCCTCGCCTGCGATGTCGGCGGCGATCCACGAGGCATAGGCGAGGGCTTCCAGCAGCGAGTTGCTGGCCAGCCTATTGGCACCGTGCAGCCCGGTGGCGGCGACCTCGCCGCAGGCCCAAAGGCCGGGCAGGGAGGTCCGCCCGATGGCGTCCACCTCGACGCCGCCCATGTGGTAATGCGCCGCCGGCCGCACCGGGATCGGGTCGCGTAGCGGATCGAGGCCGTTGGCGCGGCACAGTGCCACCACGCCGGGGAAGCGGCGCTCGACATCCTTCAGCCGCGCGTCGAGCACCACCCGTCGCCCGGCCGCCAGCTCGGCGAAGATGGCGCGAGCCACCACGTCGCGCGGGGCCAGCTCGGCGCCGGGAATGTCGGCCATGAAGCGCTCGCCGCGATCATTGATGAGCCGGGCGCCTTCGCCGCGCAGCGCCTCGGTGGCGAGCGGCATCGGATCGGCGCCGCAGGCGATGGCGGTCGGGTGGAACTGCACGAACTCCATGTCGCGCATCACCGCGCCCGCGCGGGCCGCGAGCGCCAGCCCGGATCCCGTCGCGCCGAGCGGATTGGTGGTCGAGGCGTAGAGCGCGCCGAGCCCGCCGGTCGCCAGCACCACCGCGCGCGCCGCGAGCTCGAACGGGCGTCCTTCGGCGTCGCGCAGGGCGACGCCGGCGATACGCCCCTGCGTGTCCTCGATCAGCGCGGTGGCGCGGGCGCCCTCGATCAGCGTGATCGACGGGCAGGCGCACACGGCGGCGATCAGCGTCGCCAGCACCACCCGGCCGGTGCCGTCGCCCTCGGCATGGACGATGCGCCGGCGGGAATGCGCCGCTTCCAGACCCAGCGCCAGCGCGCCGCCCGCGTCGCGGTCGAACGGCGTGGCGAGCGAGACCAGCCAGTCGATCGCGGCCGGTGCCGCCCCGGCGACCCGCCGCGCGACGTCCGGCTCGGAGAGCCCGGCGCCGGCGGTCAGCGTGTCGATGGCGTGCAGGTCCGGCCGGTCGTCGGCGCCGAGCGCGGCGGCGATGCCGCCCTGCGCCCAGAAGGTCGCCGCGGAGTGGAGGCTGTCCTTTGCGCCGAGCGGGCCGGCCACCGCCAGCGTCACCTTCAGGCCGGTGGCGGCGAGCCGCAGGGCGGTGGAAAGCCCGGCGATGCCGCCGCCGATGACGACGGCGCGATCGGTCTGCGTCATGGAAGTCGTCCTGTGAGCGGTCCGGGGTAACCGGCTAGCGGATGGCGATCATGCGCTCGACGGCGGCGCGGGCGCGCACCGCCAGCGCCGGGTCGATCTCGACGGCGCCTTGCATGGTCTCCAGCGCCCGGCGGATGTTCGGCAGCGTGATGCGGCGCATATGCGGGCACAGATTGCAGGGCCGCACGAACTCGATGTCCGGGTGCCCCACCGCGACATTGTCCGCCATCGAGCATTCGGTGATCAGCACCACCCGGCGCGGCTTCTCGCGGTCGACATACCCAGCCATGTCGGCGGTGGAGCCGGCATAGTCGGCCTCGGCGACCACTTCGGGCGGGCATTCGGGATGCGCCAGCACCACCACGCCGGGATGGTTCTCGCGCAGATCGCGAATGTCCTGCGGGGTGAAGCGCTCATGCACCTCGCAATGGCCCTTCCAGGCGATCAACTCGATCTCCGGCACCTGCTTCTGCACGTTCTGGGCGAGATACTCGTCCGGCAGCATGAGGATGCGGTTCACGCCCCATTCCTTGGCCACGTGGCGCACCACCTTCACGGCGTTGCCGGAGGTGCAGCAATAGTCGCTCTCCGCCTTCACCTCGGCCGAGGTGTTGACATAGGTGACCACCGGCACGCCGGGGTAATGCTGGCGCATCAGCCGGATATCGGCGGCGGTGATGCTGTCGGCCAGCGAGCAGCCCGCGCCCATGTCCGGCATCAGCACGGTCTTGGAGGGGTTCAAGAGCTTGGCCGTCTCGGCCATGAAATGCACGCCGGCCATGACGATGACGTCGGCCTCCACCGTCACCGCCTCGCGGGCCAGCGCCAGCGAATCCCCGACGATGTCGGCCACCGTGTTGAAGATCTCCGGCGCCTGGTAGTTGTGGCCGAGGATCACCGCGTTGCGCTCGCGCTTCAGCCGCTCGATGGCCTCCACCTCGCGGGCGAGCAGCGGCCATTCCGCCGGGGTGATGTGGCGGGAGACCCGGGCGTAGAGATGCGGCAGCGGCAAGCCTAGGCCGGCACCTGCGCCGGCGCCCGCACCGTCGCGGCGCAGCAGCGCGGAAGTGGCGGCGTCCTCATGGGCGGCGATGGCAGCGTCGAGCATCGCGATCTCCCTTATGCTCGAATTGAGTATAACTAGGGTCAAGAAGAACCGGGCCAAAGGCCCGGCATCCATTCCTAAGCTGGCTTATGCTAGGACTGAGTATAAGTCGCTGTCAACACTTCGTCACAGATCGCGCCATGCGACTTCCCTATCGTCGCGGCGTTTCGTCCCGGCCGGGCCGGCGAGGGCGGCGGGCGCGGGGAAAAGCGCTGGCGCAGGCTTGACTTGACCGGGGCGCTGCGGGCTCTAGGAACAGGGACGCGAAGCGACCGGGGGGATCTCGCATGCCAGGCTTCACGCCGCCTTTTCCTTCGCAGAGCGACTGGATGTCGGCGCCGCCGGCCGGCAGCCGGGTGGCGGTCGTCACCCGTACCCGCAACCGCAACCTGCTGCTCGGGCGGGCGGTGGCCAGCGTGCTCGGCCAGACCCATGCCGACTGGCACCTTTACATCGTCAATGACGGGGGCGACGCCGAGGCGGTCGAGGCGACGGTGGCCCCGCATCGCGAGGCCTTCGCCGGGCGGCTGACCGTCATCCATAACCCGGTCAGCCTCGGCATGGAGGCCGCCTCCAACCGGGCGCTGGTGATGGCGCAGGCGCAGACCCACGCCACCGGGGACTTCCTGGTGGTGCATGACGACGACGACGCCTGGCACCCGGATTTCCTCAAGGAGACGGTCGGCTTCCTGCAGCGCGAGGAAAACCGCCGCTACGCCGCCGTGCTCACCCGCATGACCCGCGTCTATGAGCGGCTGGAGCCGGACCGGGTGGTCGAGCTGTACCGGGAGCCCTGGCACGACTGGCAGCCCCATCTCGACGGCCTCCAGCTGCTGTCGCGCAACCTCTTCTGCCCGATCGCCTTCGTCATCCGCATGTCGGTGGTGCGGCAGATCGGCTTCTACAACGACACGCTGCCGGTGATCGGCGACTGGGACTACAATCTGCGGGTCTTCGCCGTCGGCGACATCGGCACCATCGACCAGCCGCTGGCCTATTACCACCTACGGCCGGAGGCCACCGGCTCCTACGGCAATTCGGTCGAGGCCGGCCGGGCGCTGCACGCGCGCTACAACGTGCTCTACCGCAACGCGCTGCTGCGCACCCATCTCAACGCCGATCCCGGCGCCGGCGGGTCGATCATGACCCTGCTGCACGTCATCGCCGATTATCGTGAGATGGTGCGGCAGCGGCTCGACGCCATCGAGACGCCGCTGCTGGCCCGCCTGCAGGAGATCGCCGAGGGACAGGCGGTGCTGTCCGGCACCGTCGCCGCCGAAGGGCCGGTGATGGCGGCGCTGCACGAACTCGCGCAAACGCAGGCGGCGAACGCCGCTCGTCTCGACGCCCTGGTTTCGCTGACGGAGCGGTTGGCGGAAGGGCAGCGGCGGCAGGAACAGGCGCAGGCTCGGCTGGCGCAGCGTCTCGACGAGGTTCAGGGGCGGCTGGGCAAGCTGGGGTTCCGCGCGTGGTGGAAGCGGCGCTGGCGCCGGCTGGGCGGCCGGTGAGCGGGAGGAGCGCATGACCGCGACCGTCAGTATCGCCGTCGAGCCGGCGCGGCCGGAGGACGAGGCCGAGGTGGTGGCGCTCTGGCGCGCCTGCGGGCTCACCGTGCCCTATAACGACCCGGCGACGGATTTCTGCTTCGCCCGCGCCGGCGCCGCCTCCGATGTGCTGGTGGCGCGGGCCGCCGACGGCGCGCTCGTCGGCAGCGTCATGGTCGGCCATGACGGCCATCGCGGCTGGCTCTACTACGTCGCCGCCGCACCCTCCCGGCAGGGCGAGGGCATCGGCCGGCGGATGGTGGAGGCCGGCGAGCGCTGGCTCGCCGCGCGGGGCGTGGTCAAGGTGCAGCTTCTGGTGCGCGAGACCAACACGCAGGTGGTCGCGTTCTATGAGCATCTCGGCTTCGAGGTGGCGCCGCGCACCGTCCTGTCGAAATGGATCGACGGCCGAGAGTAGCGCGGCACGGCGATCCTCCACTCCGCCAGGGGAGGAGAGGGCCCGCCCTTCACCGCGCCCTAGCGCCGTCCGCCGCTCGGCAGGCGCACGCCGGGCGCCGGGCGCTCCAGTAGCACCTCGCGGCGGAAGCGCACGAGGCGGGCCGGCCTTCCGCCGGTCTCGGCGGAGGCCTCGCCGGTTTCCTCGACGAGGCGCTGCTGCTCGATCAGCCGGCGGAAATTGCCCTTGTGCAGCTGCACCCCGGACAGCGCCTCCACCGTGCGCTGCAGCTGCAGCAGGGTGAAGCTCGGCGGCATCAGCTCGAACACCACCGGACGGTATTTGATCTTGCCGCGCAGCCGGGCGATGGCGAGCGCCAGCATGCGCCGGTGGTCCGCCGTCATCTCGATGCCGGCGGCGGGCGGGGCGACGCGCGGCGGGCCGCGATCCGGCACCTGCTCGTGGCCGCGCTCGCGCAGCGCCCCGTTTTCGCGCAGCGCCTCCTGCACCAGCCCGGCCTCGTAGAGCAGCTCGTAGCGCTCCAGCACCCGCTCCTCGTTCCAGCCCGCTCCTTGCGGGCCGCCGAAGCACAGGGTGATGCGGTCGGCGCGGATGTCGGCGAGCCGCCGCTCGGCCGCCGCCGCCCAGGCCCGGAGGCCGTGCAGCAGCGTGTCGAGCACCGCCGGCCGCCCGGCGCGCCAGTCCTCCCAGGGGAAATAGCGGTACCAGCTCTGCCAGCGCGCATCGGCGTCGCCGGCCGGGCGGGCCTCGCGCACCAGGGCGAGATAGGCGAGCGAGAGCGAGCGCCTTCCGTCCTCGCCGCGCGCCCGGTCGCCGAAGGTGTAGAGCTGCTCGACATAGCCGAGATGCTGCAGCGTCTGCCGCTCCACCCAGGAGCGCAGGCCGATCTCCAGCGTGCGGTGGCCGCGCTCCAGTGGGCCGGAGGGCAGGGCCTCGCGCGCGTCGCTCTCCCCGCCATGGCGGATGGCGAGCACCTTGGGGTCGTCCCCGGTGACGGCGAGGATCACCGCGCTCAGCTCGATGCCAAGCTCGTTGTCCTGCTCGGCGGCGGCCGGCGCGACAAGGCTCTGCGAGGGGGCGCCGGGCACGGCATGGGGTACGGCGCTGGACATGGGACTCCGTACGGGGCGGATCATGCGGTTATGAATAGCATGCTTGCGCCCCGGCGGCGGCGGTGGCATGCCGGTCGGCACGCAAAAGGTGAGGCAAAGGTAAGGAAAGTCGCGATGAAGACGGTTCAGCTTCCCGGCGGCGAGAAGGTTCCCGCGCTCGGCATCGGCACCTGGATGATGGGCGAGCGCGCGGCGGCACGGAAGGAAGAGACCGAATCGGTACGCCTCGGCGTCGAGCTCGGCCTGAAGCTGGTCGACACCGCCGAGATGTATGGCGAGGGCGCCTGCGAGAGCTTCCTCGGCGAGGCGCTGGCCGGGCTGCGCGACAAGGTTTTCCTGGTCTCCAAGGTCTATCCGCACAATGCCAGCCGCGCCGGTGTCATCGCCGCCTGCGAGCGCAGCCTGAAGCGGCTGAAGACCGACCGGCTCGACCTCTATCTGCTGCACTGGCGCGGCGGCGTGCCGCTGGCCGAGACCATCATCGGTTTCGAGCACCTGAAGAGCCAGGGCAAGATCAGCCACTGGGGCGTGTCGAACTTCGACACCGATGACATGAACGAGCTCTACGAGACCCCCGGCGGCGAGGGCTGCGTCACCAATCAGGTGCTCTACAACCTCACCCGCCGCGGGCCGGAATGGGATCTCATCCCCTGGCTGCAGCAGCATGAGATGCCGCTGATGGCCTACAGCCCGATCGAGCAGGGGCGCATCAAGACGGGTGGCGCGCTCGGCGAGGTCGCGGCCAAGCACGGGGCGAAGCCGTTCCAGGTGGCGCTGGCCTGGGCGCTGCGCTACCCCGGCAACATCGTCATCCCCAAGGCCTCGCGTCCCGAGCACATGCGCGAGAATGCCGGCGCCCGCGACATCAAGCTCGACGCGGAGGATCTCGCGAAGCTCGACGCCGCCTTCCCGCCGCCGAGCCGCAAGCGCTCGCTGGAAATGCTGTGACCGCGATGGGCCGCCTGCCCTCCGGCGAACCGGCATCCCCGGATCTGGTCCGGGGGGCCGCGTCTCTGGTCGAGGGCGGCGCGGACGAGCTTGTCCGGTCCGGTTCGGACGGCGTGACGAGGCCGGGGCCGCGCCCCGCCATCCTTTTCGACGCCGTCACTCTGGCCCGCGGCGGCCGGCGGGTGCTGGACGGCGTCACGCTCACGCTGGCCGAGCGGCGCATCGGGCTGATCGGCGCCAACGGCTCCGGCAAGAGCTCGCTGGCCCGCCTGCTCAACGGCCTGCTGCTGCCGGACGAGGGGCGGGTGGAGGTGCACGGCCTCGACACGCGCGAGCACACCGCCGAGCTGCCGCGCACGGTCGGCTTCATCTTCCAGAACCCCGACCACCAGATCATCTTCCCGACGGTGGCCGAGGAGATCGGCTTCAGCCTCGAGCAGGCCGGCCTGCCGCGCCGGCAGGCGCGGGAGGAGGCGAAGGCGGTGCTGGCCCGCTACCGGCGCGAGCACTGGGCGGAGCGGCCGGTACACGCGCTCTCCGAGGGCGAGAAGCAGCTGCTGTGCATCATCGCGGTGCTGGTGATGCGGCCGGCGGTGCTGATCCTCGACGAGCCGTTCTCCAGCCTCGACCTCACCACCCGCCGCCGGCTGGAGGCGATGATCGCCGGCCTGCCGCAGCAGGTGATCCTCGTCGCGCACGAGCTCGACGCCTTCGCCGGCTACGACCGGGTGGTCTGGCTGCATGAAGGGCGGGTCCGCATGGACGGACCGCCGGACGCGGTGGTGCCCGCCTATCGCGCCTTCGCCGAGGCGGCCGCCGACGACGCGGTGCGCTCCGACGCGGCGACCCATTCGGAGGCGGCGTTGGCGGTCGAGCGCGCGGGCGGGGCCGCGCGGTGATCTCGCTCTATCTCGCCGAACGTACCTGGGCGCACGCCGTGCCCGCCGGATGGAAGCTGATCGCGCTGGCGCTCATCAGCCTGCTGGTCACCCCGTTCGACAGCGTGCCGCTGATGGGCGGGCTGCTCGCGGTGGTGTTCTCCCTCTATGTCAGCCTCGGCCGGGCGGCGCTGCGGCAGGTGGCGCTGTTGCGCCCGATGCTGCCGCTGCTCGTCATCCTCGTCGGCCTGCACTGGTGGACCGGCAGCCTTGAGGCCGGTATCGCCATGGTGCTGCGGCTTCTGGCGATGGTCCTCCTCGCCAATGCCGTCACCATGACCACCCGCATGGACGACATGATGGACGCGGTCGAGCCGATCCTGCGTCCGCTGGCGCTGTTCGGCCTGTCGCCCCGCGCGTTGGCGCTGATGGTGGCGATGATGCTGCGCTTCGTGCCGCTGCTGTTCGCGCTGTGGGAGGCGCTGAACGAGAGCTGGCGCGCCCGCACCGGCAAGCGTGGCGGCTGGCGCCTGCTCGCGCCGTTCTGTATTCAGACCCTGAGACTGTCGCATCACACCGCCGAGGCGCTCACCGCCCGCGGCGGCGCGCCGAGAGGCAAGCGCCGATGAACAACCCGCCGATGAACAGAGGAAGAAGCCGATGAAGGACCGTGCGCTCGTGCAGATCGCCCTCTATGCCGCGATCTTCGCCGTGCTGGGCCTGATGCCCAAATTCGACCTGCCGATCGCTGGCGGCGTGCCGATCACCGCCCAGAGCATGGGCGCGATGCTGGCCGGCGTGATGCTGGGGGCGAAGCGCGGCGCGCTCGCCATGCTGCTGGTGCTGTTCGTCGTGGCGCTGGGCGCGCCGATCCTCGCCGGCGGGCGCGGCGGGCTCGGGGTGTTCTTCACCCCCTCGGCCGGCTTCATCTTCGGCTGGGTGGCCGCCGCCTTCGTCGCCGGCTGGCTGATGCAGGTGCTGCGCGCGCAGGCGGTGTTCGCCTCGGCGCTGATCGCCTCGGTGGTCGGCGGCATCGTCGTGCTCTATGCTTTCGGCATCGTCGGCATGGCGCTGAAGACCGACCTGTCGCTGATCGACGCCGCCAAGGCCTGCCTGATCTTTATCCCCGGCGACTCCCTCAAGGCGGTGCTTACCGCGCTGGTCGCCCAGACCGTGGCGCGCGGCATGCCGGAGGCGCTGCTCTCCCGCGCGCCCACCCGTTGAACCGCACCATCGGCGACCGGCTGGCGGAACTGGCGCGGCAGGCGCCGGAGCGGCCGGCGCTGATCTGCGGCGAGGAGGAACTCAGCCGCGCCGCCTTCGCCGCGACGGTGGCGCGCCGCGCCGCCGATCTCGCCCGGCGCAGCCCGCCGGGGAGCGGCATCGCGCTTGCCATCGGCAACAGCCCGGCGCTGGTCGCCGGCTTCTTCGCCTGCGCGGTGAGCGGCCGGCAGGCGCTGGTCTATGATCCCGCCTGGCCGGCCGGCTATCGCGCCGCCGTCGACGCCGCGCTCGACCCGGCGTTAACGCTATCTGATGAGAGCGAGCTGCCGCCCGGCGCCGTCGAACCGCTGCCGGCCCCGCACCCTGACGATGCCTTCTATGTCGGCTTCACCTCCGGCTCGACCGGCCTGCCCAAGGGCTACCGGCGCGGGCACCGCTCGTGGATCGACAGCTTCGCGGTCAGCGAGACGGAGTTCGGCCTCACCGGCGACGACGTGATCCTGGCGCCGGGCGCGCTGTCCGCCTCGCTGCACCTCTATGGAGTGGTGCATGCGCTGCACATCGGCGCCACGGCGGTGATGCTGCGCCTGTTCCATCCGCAGCGGGCGCTGGAACTGATCGCCCGCCACCGCGTCACCGCGCTCTATGCGACGCCGACCCAGCTGCAGATGCTGGCGCGCGCCGCCGCCGAGGAGGGCATCGACCTGCCCAGCGTGCGGCTGATCCTGATCAGCGGCGCCAAATGGCGTCCGCACACCCGCGCGGCGGTGGCGGCGGCGTTTCCCCGCGCCGGCATCGCCGAGTTCTACGGCGCCTCGGAGATGAGCTTCGTCACCCTGGTCCGGCCGGGCGAAGAGGTGTCGGAGGGCTCGGTCGGCACCGCCGCGCCGGGCGTCACCCTCGCCATCCGCGACGCTGAGGGCCGCAACCTGCCGCCCGGCGCCACCGGCACCATCTGGGTGGCGAGCACCATGCTGTTCGACGACTATGCCTGCGGCGGCGGCGAGGAGACCCGCCGCGCCGGCGGCTTCCTCACCATCGGCGATCACGGCCGGCTCGACGAGGCCGGCCGCCTCACGCTGGCCGGGCGCGAAAAACGCATGCTGGTCACCTCCGGCCTCAACGTCTACCCGGAGGAGATCGAGGCGGTGCTGGTGAGCGCGCCGGGCATCCTCGAGGCGGCGGTGTTCGGCCTGCCGGACCCGCTGCGCGGCGTCGAGCTGGTGGCGGTGCTGCGCGGCCCGGGGGCGCGCGATCCTGCCCGGCTCCGGGCGCATTGCCGGGTGCTGCTGCCGGCCGCCAAGCTGCCGCGCCGCTTCCTCGCGCTCGACGACTGGCCGCGCCTGTCGAGCGGCAAGGCCGACCTTCTCGCCCTGGAGGCGCGCCTCGCCGCGCTGGCCGATCCGGAGCGGATGTTGCAGCGCAGCTAAGGGTTTGTTTGCGATCCGCCCGCCCGATGGTGCAGGATTGCCGCGAATCCTCGCCAGGCGCTTCCGCCGCGCCGGCGGCGAGCGGGACGACGACGCGGGGCCAAAGACAATGAACGCCATCTCCTCCCGCCAGCAGGACATATTGATGCTCGCCCGCGCCCAGGGCCGGGTCAGCGTCGAGGATCTCTCCGGCCGCTTCGACGTGTCGCCGCAGACCATCCGCAAGGACCTCAACGACCTCTGCATCCGCCGGCTGATGTCGCGCGTGCATGGCGGCGCGGTGGTGGCCTCGGGGGTGGAGAACCTCGCCTATGAGGCGCGCCGGGTGATGGCGCAGGGCGCCAAGCGCGCCATCGCCGAGGCGGCGGCCAGCATCGTGCCGAACCGCGCCTCGCTGTTCATCAACATCGGCACCACCACCGAGGAAGTGGCCCGCGCGCTCGGCAGTCACGAGGATCTGCTGGTGATCACCAACAACCTCAACGTCGCCACCGAGCTCTACCGCCACCCGACCATCGAGCTGATCATGGCCGGCGGCCCGGTGCGTCATGCCGACGGCGCGGTGATCGGCTCCTCGGCGGTGGATTTCGTCCGCCAGTTCCGCGTCGACTATGCGGTGATCGGCGCCTCCGCCATCGAGGAGGACGGCACGCTGCTCGATTTCGACTATCGCGAGGTGCAAGTCGCCCGCGCCATCATCGACAATGCCCGGCAGGTGATCCTGGTGGCCGACCGTTCCAAGCTGGAGCGGTCGGCGCCGGTGCGCATCGGCGCGATGAACGAGATCGACACCTTCGTCACCGACGCCGTCTCCTCGCCGCTGCTGCGCGAGGTCTGCGCCCGCGACCAGGTCGAGCTAATCGAGGTCGGCGGCGCCGAGGACGAGGTGTTCTGAGGCCGTCGTTCTGAAGTCGGCTTGCCGGCTCCGCAGGCCGTGGCCGTCGCCGGGGATGCTGCGGCCGAGAACTCTCTGGGCATTGCGGGCGCTTTCACGCGGCCCCGCGCCGCGCTAGCTTTTGCGCCGCGCGCCGTCGCCACCGGCAGGCGTCCCGTAAGACCCGTCCCGCAAGACCCGTCCCGTAAGACCCGGCCCATCCGACCCGGAAGCCCGCATGATCGTCCGCGACCGTCCCAGCCTGCTGGAGCTGTTCTTCATCCTGCGCAGCTCGGTGCTCCAGCAGATCTGGCCGCAGCTCGTGCTGGTCATGGCGCTGTCGGCCGCCATCGTCGCCGGCCATGCGCTGCGACCCGGGCTGGTGCCGGCGCTGGACGGCATGCCCTTCGCGCTGGTCGGCATCGCGCTGTCGGTGTTCCTCGGCTTCCGCAACAGCGCCTGCTACGACCGCTGGTGGGAAGCCCGCAAGCAATGGGGAACGATACTGTCGGCCGCGCGCGACCTCGCCCGCCGCAGCCTGCTCTTGGAGGCGCGCGGCGAGCCCGGCCGCGCCGCTCGCCGCGCCCTGCTCGGCCGCCTCATCATATTCACCCACGCGCTCGAAGCCGCGCTGCGCGCGCCGTCGCCGGGAAATTCCCCGCCCGGCACGGCGCCCCGCTTCCCGGCCGATGCGCAATTGCGTGAGGCCGGCGCCGGCCTCGCCGATGCGCGCGGCGAGGGGCTGTTGTCCGACATCGAATTCTCGCTGCTCGATGCCGGGCTGACCGAGCTCAACCATGCCGCCACCGCCTGCGAGCGGCTGCGCACCACCCCGGTGCCGTTCGGCTACACGCTGCTGCTGCACCGCACCGCCTATCTGTTCTGCCTGCTGCTGCCCTTCGGCTTCGCCGACGTGCTCGGCTGGGGCACGCCCTTCGTCACCGGCCTCGTCGCCTACACCTTCTTCGGCCTCGACGCCCTCGGCGACGAGATGGAGGAGCCGTTCGGCACCCGCCCCAACGCGGTGCCGATCAACGCCATTGCCCATGGCATCGAGCTCAATCTGCGCGAGGCACTGGGCGAGACCGACCTGCCCGAGCCGCCGCAGCCGATCGACATGATCCTGCTCTGAGGCCGGCCTCGGCCGGTGCCCGCACCCGTCCGGCCATTGGTCCAAAGGCGGTCGCGGCCGAGCTGGCTTTCTGCCGGCGGCTAAATTATCACATCGGTATCGCCGGGCATGACGTCGCAACTTGCTGACCTTACGTAATATTCGCGTGCCGACGGCCGGTTCCGAGGGGAGCGAGATGAGCAATACGCGCGGCGAGACTATCAAGAATATTCTGCGCGTCACCAGCGGCAATTTCCTGGAGATGTTCGACTTCTTCTTGTTCGGCATCTACGCGACGCATATTGCCCACACCTTCTTCCCCAACGAGAACGAATTCGTCTCGCTGATGGCGACCTTCCTCTCATTCGCCGCCGGCTTCGTCATGCGGCCCATCGGCGCGCTGGTGCTTGGGCCCTATATCGACCGCATGGGCCGGCGGCAGGGCCTGTTGCTCACGCTGTCCATCATGGCGTCCGGCACCGTGCTCATCGCCTTCGTGCCGGGCTATGCCAGCATCGGCCTCCTCGCGCCGCTGCTGGTGCTGGCCGGGCGGCTGTTGCAGGGCTTCTCCGCGGGCGTCGAGCTCGGCGGCGTGTCGGTCTACCTGTCGGAGATGGCGACGCCGGGCAATAAGGGCTTCTATGTCAGCTGGCAGTCGGGCAGCCAGCAGGTCGCCGTCATCGTCGCGGCGCTGCTCGGCTTCGCGATCAACAAGCTGCTGTCGCCGGCCGACGTCGCCGGCTGGGGCTGGCGCATCCCGTTCTTCATCGGCTGCCTGATCGTGCCGTTCATCTTCGTCATCCGCCGCTCGCTGCCGGAGACCAAGGCGTTCGCCGCCCGCACCCATCGCCCGACCACGGCGGAGATCTTCCGCACCCTCGCCGCCGCCTGGCCGGTGGTGCTGGGCGGTGTCGGCATGGTGGTGATGACCACGGTCTCCTTCTACCTCATCACCGTCTACACGCCGTCCTTCGGCAAGACGGTGCTGAAGCTGTCGGAGACCGACGCGCTGCTGGTCACCATCGCCGTCGGCGCGTCGAACTTCGTCTGGCTGCCGGTCTTCGGCGCGCTATCGGATCGCATCGGCCGCAAGCCGATCCTCGTCGCCTTCGCCGTGCTGGCGGCGCTCACCGCCTATCCGGCGCTCGCCTGGCTGGTGTCGGGCATCACCTTCGAGCGTATGCTGGTCGTCGAATTGTGGCTGTCCTTCATCTATGCCGGCTATAACGGCGCCATGGTGGTGGCGCTCACCGAGGTGGTGCCGGCGAGCGTGCGCACCTCCGGCTTCTCGCTCGCCTACAGCCTCGCCACCACGCTGGGCGGCTCCTCGCTCGCCATCTCCACCTGGCTGATCGAGGCGACGCAGGACAAGGCGGCGCCCGGCTACTGGATGGCGTTTGCCGGCCTGGTCGGCCTGGTCTCGACGCTGGCGCTGTACCGGCGCGGGCGCACGGCGCTGGCGCAGCCGGCCTGAGACCCCCTCCCGCCGGCCACCCGAAAGAACAATCGGCGGGTGGTTCGCCCTTCCGCCCGTCCCGGCTAAACTCCGCCAACATTTCGCCCCGAATCCTTCGCGGGGACCTTCACCGACGCATCTTCACCGCATGGCCGCCACTGCCGTGCCTGCAGGAGAACGCCCCATGGAACTTCGCCGTCTCGGTCGCTCCGACATCCTCGTTCCGCCGCTGTGCTTCGGCGGCAATGTGTTCGGCTGGACCGCCGACGAGGCGACGAGCTTCCGCCTGCTCGACGAGCTCGTCGCCGCCGGCTTCAACTTCATCGACACCGCCGACGTCTATTCCCGCTGGGCGCCCGGCCATGTCGGCGGCGAGTCCGAGACCATCATCGGCAAATGGCTGAAGGCGCGCGGCAACCGCGACAGGATCGTGCTCGCCACCAAGGTCGGCGCCGATATGGGGCGCGGCAAGGTCTGCCTGAAGGCGGACTACATCGCCGAGGCGGTGGAAGCCTCGCTGAAGCGGCTGCAGACCGATCATATCGACCTCTACCAGTCGCATTGGGATGATGCCGAGACCCCCTTCGAGGAGGTGCTCCACGCCTATGACGCGCTGGTCAAGGCTGGCAAGGTCCGCCTCATCGGCGCCTCCAATCTCACCGGCCAGCGCCTGTTCGACGCGCTCGCCGTCAGCACCCGCGAGCACCTGCCGCGCTACGAGACCATCCAGCCGGAATTTAATCTGTGCGCGCGCGCCGCCTATGAGGGCGACATCGAGCCGGTGGCCCGCGCCAACGGCCTCGGCGTCATCACCTATTTCTCGCTCGCGGCGGGCTTCCTCACCGGCAAGTATCGCTCGGCGGAGGATGCCGGCAAGAGCGTGCGCGGCGGCGAAAACGTCCGCAAATACCTCAATCCGCGCGGCCTCGGCATTCTCGCCGCCCTCGACGCGGTCGCCGCCGCCCATGGCGCCAACCCGACCCAGGTGGCGCTCGCCTGGGTGATGGCGCGGCCTTCCGTCACCTCGGCCATCGCCAGCGCCTCGAAGCCCGAGCAGCTCGGCGACCTCCTCGCCGCCGCCGAGCTCAAGTTGACGGCGGGCGACATCGAACGGCTGAATGCGGCCAGCGCCTGAACCCTGACGGAGACGCGACCATGACCCGTGCCGACCGCGAGGCCCTCGCCCGCTTCATCGACCAGGGCCGCGGAGTGGCACGGGCGGATCTGGTGATCCAGAACGTGCAGTTGCTCGACGTCATCACCGGCGCGATCACCGAGACCGACATCGCCATCAGCGGCGACCGCATCGTCGGCACCTACGGCAATTACGAGGGCGTCACCGAGATCGACGGGCGCGGCCTGTTCGCGGTGCCGGGCTTCATCGACACCCACCTGCACGTCGAATCCTCGCTGGTCACCCCGCTGGAGTTCGACCGCTGCGTGCTGCCGCACGGCGTCACCACGGCGATCTGCGACCCGCACGAGATCGCCAACGTGCTGGGCGCCGAGGGCATCCGTTACTTCCAGCAATGCGCCCGTCACACCATCATGGACCTCAGGGTGCAGCTGTCCTCCTGCGTGCCGGCCACCGCCTTCGAGACCGCCGGCGCCGAGCTCTCCGCTGCCGATCTGGAGACGCTGCGCGGCGACCCGTCCGGCATCGGCCTTGCCGAGTTCATGAATTTCCCCGGCGTGCTGTTCAAGGACGAGGGCTGCCTCGACAAGCTCGCCGCCTTCTCCGGCGGCCACATTGACGGCCACGCGCCGCTGCTCTCCGGCCGCGACCTCAACGGCTACATCTCGGCCGGCATCCGCACCGAGCACGAGGCGACCTCGCTGGAGGAGGGGCGCGAGAAGCTGATGAAGGGCATGAACGTCCTCATCCGCGAGGGCTCGGTGTCGAAGGATCTCCACGCGCTGATCCCGCTGATCGACGCCGACACCTCCGCCTATCTCGCCTTCTGCACCGACGACCGCAACCCGCTCGACATCGCCGAGGAAGGCCATCTCGACTACATGATCCGCACCGCCATCGCGCATGGCGCGCCGCTGCATCATGTCTATCGGGTGGCCAGCCTGTCGGCCGCCAATGCCTTCGGGCTCACCGATCGCGGCCTGATCGCGCCCGGCCGCCGCGCCGACATCGTGCTGGTGGACGACCTCGCGCAATGCTCGGTGCGGCAGGTGATCTCCGCCGGCCGGCCGGTGACGCGCGAGCTGTTCGCCACGCGCGGGCAGGTGGCGCCGGTCGGCCTCGATTCGGTCAAGGCCGGGCGGACGCAGGCCGACACCTTCCGCGTGCTCGGCAACCGCACCGCCACCCGCGTCATCGGCGTGGTGCCCGGCCGCATCATCACCGAGGACCTCACCATGGAGCTGCCCATCGAGGGCGGCGCCAAGCAGGTCGATCTCGATCAGGACGCGGTGAAGGTCGCCGTCGTCGAGCGCCACGGCCGCTCGGGCGATGTCGGGCGCGGCTTCGTGCACGGCTTCGGCATGAAGCGCGGCGCCATCGCCTCCTCGGTCGGCCATGACAGCCACAATATCTGCGTCGTCGGCGTCGACGATGCCGACATGGCGGTGGCGGTGAACCGCCTCATCGAGCTGCGCGGCGGCTTCGCGGTCGCCCAGGGCGGCGTGGTCACCGCCGAACTGGCTCTGCCGGTGGCCGGCCTGATGTCCGACCGGTCGTTCGAGGATGTGCGCGCCGCGCTGGTCAGGCTGCGCGCGGCGGCCAAGGCGCTCGGCGTCGTGCTGCCCGAGCCGTTCCTGCAGGTGGCGTTCCTGCCGCTTCTGGTAATCCCGCATCTCAAGATCAGCGACCGCGGTGTGTTCGACGTCGGCCGCTTCGCGCTGATCGAGGGGTGAGCGCCCGCCGCGTCGCGGGACCTGTCGCCCGCCGGCCCGGCTTCTGCTACTAGCACCGGCGACCGTCACGTTCCCGCCGCCGGAAGCCGCATGTCGATCCTGTTCCTGCCGCTGCTCGTCCTGTGGACGCTGCTCCTCGCGCCCGCCGCGCCGGTGCTGGCGCTGATGAAGCGCCCGGAGCGGGTGCGCACCTTCTCCCGCTTCTGGGCGCGCGGCGTGCTCGCCATTCTGCGCGGCGTCGGCGGGCTCGGCTATCGCGAGATCGGAAGCGGCAACCGCCCGGCTGGCCCGGCGCTCTATGTCGCCAACCACCAGTCGGCCTGGGAGACCATCGCCTTCGCCGTGCTGGTGCCGAATGTGGCCATCGTGCTGAAGGAAGAGCTGTACCGGATCCCGGTGTTCGGCTGGTTCCTGCGCCATTCGCCGATGATCGCCATCGACCGCGCCGGCGGCGCCTCCTCGCTGAAGAAGATGTTGCGCGAGGGCCGTGAGGCGGTGGCGGCCGGCCGCAGCCTGCTGATCTTCCCGGAAGGCACGCGGCGCGGCCCGCATGAGCGCGCCGAGTTCCAGCGCGGCGTCGCGCTGCTCTACAAGGCGCTCGGCCTGCCGGCGGTGCCGGTCGCCCACGATGCCGGGCTGTTCTGGAAGGGGCGCAGCTTCACGCTGAATCCCGGCGCCGTCACCGTCAGCTATCTGCCGCCGCTGCCGCCGGGATTGCCGGACGCGGAATTCATCCGCCTCGTGTCCGAGGCGATCTATGCCGAGCGCGACCGGCTGGTCGCCGAAGGGGAGACCAATCGATGAGCGTCGTCGTCATCGGCGCCGGGCAGGCGGCGTTCCAGCTAGCCGCCAGCCTGCGCGAGGCCGGCTATGAGGAGCCGATCACCCTGGTCGGCGACGAGCCGGGCCTGCCCTATCAGCGCCCGCCGCTCTCCAAGGCCTATCTCAAGGGCGATGTCGGCGTCGATCATCTCGAATTGCGCCCCGCCGCCTTCTTCGCCGATCACCGCATCGGCCTCGCCCATGGCCGGGTGGTGGCGGTGGATCGCAGCGCCCGGCGGGTGACGCTGGAGGATGACGGCAAGCTGCCCTATGGCCATCTGGTCTTCGCCACCGGCGCCCGCAACCGGGTGCTGCCGGTGCCGGGCGCGGAGTTCGACGGTGTGTTCTATCTGCGCAGCCTTGCCGATGCCGATGCCGTCAAGGCGGCGCTGCCGTCGGCAGGCAAGGTGGTGGTGATCGGCGCCGGCTTCATCGGGTTGGAATTCGCCGCGGTCGCCCGGAAGCTCGGCCACGAGGTGACGGTGATCGAAGCCACCTCGCGAGTGCTCGGCCGCGCGGTGGGCGCCGCGATGTCGGATTTCTTCGCCCATGAGCACCGTGCCATGGGCACCGTGCTGACCTTCGGCGCCGGCGTTGCCCGGCTGGTCGGCGAAGGCGGCCGGGTGGTGGCGGTGGAGACCGTCGAGGGCGAGCGGATCGCCGCCGATCTGGTGATGATCGGCATCGGCGTGGTGCCGAATGTCGAGTTGGCCGCCGCCGCCGGCCTGGCCATCGACAACGGCATTGCCGTCGATGCCCGGCTGCTCGCCGGCGACCCGGAAATCTCCGCCATCGGCGACGTCGCCGCCTATCCGAGCCATCATGCCGACAATGTGCGGGTCCGGCTGGAATCGGTGCAGAACGCCGCCGATCACGGGCGCTGCGTCGCCGCCCGGCTCACCGGGCACGCCCACGACTACACGTCGGTACCGTGGTTCTGGAGCGACCAGGCCGACCTCAAGCTGCAGATGGTCGGCCTCGCCCGGCCGGGCGACGCCGAGGTGCTGCGCGGCGACCCCGCCTCGCGGCGCTTCTCGGTGTTCCGTTTCCGCGAGGGGCGGCTGGTGGCGATCGAGAGCGTCAACCGCCCGGCCGACCACATGCTCGGCCGCCGCCTGCTCGCGGGCATGCCGACCCTCACCCCCGAGCAGGCCGGCGACGAGAGTTTCGAGCTGAAAAGCCTGCTGGCGAGGTGAGGGCACCCCGCCCGCGCACGTCGGACCGCCGGTGATGGAGGTGTGCATGGCGAAGCTGGTTTTCGGAATGATGCAGTCGCTCGACGGCTATGTCGACGGACGGTCGGGCAATCTGGAAATGCCGGGGCCGGGCGAGGCGCTGCACCGTCATTTCAACGACCATGTCCGGGGGCTCGCCGGATGCCTCTACGGCCGGCGCATCTACGAGCTGATGCGCTACTGGGAGGAGGCTCGCCCGGAATGGGGCCCGATCCAGCGGGACTACGCTGCCGCATGGCGGGCGCAGCCGAAATGGGTCGCCTCCCGCTCGCTGAAGACGGTCGGCCCCAACGCCACGCTGATCGACGGCGACCTGGAGGCGTTCGTGCGGCGGCTGAAGGCGGAGCGTGACGGCGAGATCGACGTCGCCGGGCCCGACCTCGCCGGGAGCCTCACCCGGATGGGGCTGATCGACGAGTATCGCCTCTATTTCCGCCCCTTCGTGCTCGGCGACGGCAAGCCCTATTTCGCCGGCCCACGACCGCCGCTCCGCTTCGTGGCGAGCGAGCCGGTCGGCGAGGACGCGATCCGGCTGACCTACGTCCCGGCCTGATCGGTCCGTATCGGTCTCATCGTCCACCTCATCGTACTCGCCGGTGGCGGTGTCGAGCCCCCCGCGTGGGCCGCTATCCAGCCGGCGGGTGGCGGTGTTACCATCGGCTGTCTCCCTTAGTATCGGGATTTCCGATGGCTTTCTCGCTGCGCCAGCTGCAATATTTCGTCGCCGTCGCCGAGAACGGCTCGGTATCTTCAGCCGCGCACATCCTTTCCATCTCGCAATCGACGGTAACCGAGGCCCTGCGCGAGCTGGAGCTGGATCTCGGCTTCAAGCTCCTGGAACGCCACGCCCGCGGCGCCGACCTCACCCTTAAGGGCCATCATTTCCTGCGCCATGCGCGGAAAATCCTCGGCGATGTCGCCGATGCCCGCCGCGCGCTGTCCGGTTCGGAGGGCGCGGCGCTGGAGGGCCGGCTGTCGCTCGGCGTGACGCCGCTGGTCGCCGGCTATGTGTTCTCCGACCTTTTGGCCCGCTTCCGCCGCGCCTTTCCCGGCGTGGCGGTGGAGGCGGTGGAGGATGCCGGCGACTATCTCGAACACCTCTTGGTCGGCGGCGAGCTCGATGTGGCGGTGATGGTGCTGCCGCCCGGCCGCCGCTCCGCCGCCCTGCAGACCGAGCCGGTGCAGGTCTCGCCCTATCGGGTGTGGATGCCGCTCGGCCATCCCGCGCTGGCGGAGGAGAAGGTCAGCCTGCGCGATCTCGCCGAGGAGCCACATGTGCTTCTGACGATTGACGAAATCGCCGAGGCATCGGAGATCGTCTGGCGCCGGCTCGGCATACGCCCGCCGGTCGCTTTCCGTACCCGCTCGGTGGAGGCGGTGCGCTCGCTGGTGGCGACCGGGGCCGGCGTCGCGGTGCTGCCGGACCTCACCTACCGTCCCTGGTCGCTGGAAGGCGACAAGATCGAGGCGCGCCAGCTCGCCGAGGAACTGCCGGCCATCGAGGTCGCCACCGCCTGGCGGCGCGGCTCGCCGCTGTCGCCCGCCGCCGCTGGTTTTCTCTCCGTCGCCGGCACCCGCCAGCCGGCCCGCATTCGCCATGGCGGCGCCATCGCCTGATCCACTGGCCGGAGAAAAATGCCGCCGGATCACTCATCGGTTTTTCCGATGCCTGCGTTCTTTTCTTTGGTGTGGCGAGCCACCCGACGCAGCGGCACACTTCCGTCAAAGGGCCCGTAAGCCCGCAGAACAGAGGGAACCCGCATGCGCACGCACACTCGTCTCCTGCATCTGCCGGCGCTCGTCGCCTGCGCCGCCCTTGCCGCCCAACCCCTTGCAGCTGCTGAACTAAAAGAGATCGGCAAGGGCGAGGGCCAGGTCGATATCGTCGCCTGGGCCGGCTATATCGAGCGCGGCGACACCGACAAGGCCTATGACTGGGTCACCGATTTCGAGACGAAGACCGGCTGCAAGGTCAATGTGAAGACCGCCGGCACCTCGGACGAGATGGTGGCGCTGATGAACGAGGGCGGCTTCGACCTCGTCACCGCCTCCGGCGACGCTTCCCTGCGGCTGATCGCCGGCAAGAAGGTCGCCCCGGTCAACACGAAGCTGATTCCGAGCTGGGGCAGCGTCGACCCCCGCCTGCAGGACGCGCCGTGGCACACCGTCAACGGCGTGCATTACGGCGTGCCCTATCAGTGGGGCTCCAACGTGTTGATGTACAACACGGAAACCTTCAAGGGCGAGGCGCCGAAGAGCTGGGCCGTGGTCTTCGAGGAGCAGACCCTGCCGGACGGCAAGTCCAACAAGGGGCGCGTCCAGGCCTTCGACGGGCCGATCTACATCGCCGACGCCGCGCTCTACCTGATGGCGCACAAGCCCGAGCTCGGCATCAAGGATCCCTATGAGCTGACCGAGGCGCAGTACAAGGCGGCGCTCGACCTCTTGCGCGCGCAGCGCAAGATCGTGCAGCGCTACTGGCATGACGCCATGATCCAGGTCGACGACTTCACCAATGAGGGCGTGGTCGCCTCCTCTTCCTGGCCGTTCCAGGTCAACCTGCTGGTAAGCCAGAAGAAACCGATCGCCTCGACCATCCCGGCGGAGGGCGCGACCGGCTGGGCCGACACCACCATGATGCATGTCGACGCCGTCCATCCGAACTGCGCCTATATGTGGATGGAGCACTCGATCTCGCCGAAGGTGCAGGGCGACCTCGCCGCCTGGTTCGGCTCGGTGCCGGCGGTGCCGGCCGCCTGCAAGGGCAACGAGCTGCTCGGCGCCGAGGGCTGCGCCACCAACGGCGCCGGCGATTTCGAGAAGACGCACTTCTGGCGCACGCCGGTCGCCAAGTGCCCGACCCAGGCCGAGGGCTGCGTGCCCTATTACCGCTGGGTGTCGGACTACATCGCCGTGCTCGGCGGACGCTGAGCGCCCGCCCCACGCGCCCGGCATCAAGCCGGGCGCACCCTTTCCGGATCGGACCACCGGCGTGAACCGCGGCGCCGGCGATGACGTGTGCCGTCCGCACCGAAGCGCGGCGGTCGCCTCCTAACCCTTTGAGATATCGATGCACGCTCCTGCACCCTCGTTCGTCATCCCCGCCGTCCGCTTCGCCGGAGTGGCGCGGCATTTCGGGAGCGTGAAGGCCGTGGACGGCGTCGATCTCGCCATCGCGCCGGGCGAGTTCTTCGCGATGCTCGGCCCGTCGGGCTCAGGCAAGACCACCTGCCTGCGGCTCATCGCCGGCTTCGAGCAACCCGATGCCGGCCATATCGAGATATTCGGCGAGACGGTGGAAGGGTTGCCGCCCTATCGCCGGCCGGTGAACACCGTGTTCCAGGACTATGCGCTGTTCCCGCATCTCTCCGTGGGCGAGAACGTCGCCTACGGGCTGAAGGTCCGCCGCGTCGCGCGTGCCGAGCGGGAGAAGCTGGCGCGCGAGGCCTTGGCGCTGGTGAAGCTCGCCGGCCTCGAGGCGCGCCGGCCGGCGCAACTGTCCGGCGGCCAGCGCCAGCGGGTGGCGCTCGCCCGCGCGCTGGTGGTGCGTCCCAAGGTGCTGCTGCTCGACGAGCCGCTCGGCGCGCTCGATCTCAAGCTGCGCGAGGAGATGCAGGTCGAGCTCAAGGGCCTCCAGCGTGCGCTCGGCCTGAGCTTCGTCTTCGTCACCCACGACCAGGGCGAGGCGCTCTCCATGGCCGACCGGGTGGCGGTGTTCAACGAGGGGCGCATCGTGCAGGTCGGCCCGCCGGAAGAGGTCTATGAGCGGCCGGCCACCCGCTTTGTCGCCGCCTTTGTCGGCGCGGCCAATGTGATCGAGCCGGACATGGCCGCGGCCCTCGGCGCGCCCGCCCGCCTGTGCAGTCTGCGGCCGGAAAAGCTGGTGCTGGTTCCGGCCGACGGGGCCGCGCCGGCGGGTGCGGCAGTGATCGAAGCGCGGGTCGTCGACGTGTCCTATCAGGGAGCGGTGCGCCGCCTCGCGGTGCGCACCGCCGCCGGGGTGGCGCTGACCGCCGCCGTGCCGGCCGCCCGGCTCGCGCCCGCGCCGGGCGAGAGCGTGCGCCTCGCCGTTCCGCTGGCGGCGCTGGTGCCGATGGAGGGCGAGCGATGAGCCTTGCCACCCTCGATCTGCCGGCGCCGCGCGAGGGCGTTCTCCGCCGCCTCTCCGACGCGCTGCTGCGGCGCGGCCAGCTCATCGTGCTGTTGTTGCTCGCGCCGCCGCTGCTGTGGCTCGGCCTCGTCTATCTCGGCAGCCTGTTCGTGTTCCTCGGGCAGTCGATCTTCTCCATCGACGAGTTCTCCGGCACCATCGTGCGCGAGCCGACCACGGCGACGCTGATCGAGCTGTTCCGCCCGGCCAATTTCGACATCGTCATGCGGACGGTGGGCGTCGCGGCGGCGGTGACGCTGCTCTGCGCGCTGATCGCCTTCCCGATCGCCTATTACGCCGCCCGCTATGCCGGGCCGCGCGCCAAGGCGGCCTTCTATCTCGCGGTGATGATGCCGCTGTGGTCGAGCTATCTGGTCAAGGTCTATGGTTGGAAGCTGCTGCTGGCCAAGGAGGGGGCGATCTCCTGGTTCGCCGGCCGGCTGGGGCTCGATGGCGCGCTCGACGCGTGGCTGGCCCTGCCGCTGGTCGGTGGGCCGTCGCTGTCGGTCTCCTATACCGGCATGGTGCTGACCTTCACCTATCTCTGGCTGCCCTTCATGATCCTGCCGGTGCAGGCGGCGCTGGAGCGGGTGCCGGCGAGCCTAATCGAGGCGGCCGGCGATCTCGGCGCCGGACCGGGCACCACGTTCCGAAGCGTGATCCTGCCGCTCGCCATGCCCGGCGTGGTGGCGGGGGCGGTGTTCACCTTCTCGCTGACGCTCGGCGACTACATCGTGCCGCAGATCATCGGCACCTCGGCGCTGGTGCTGGGGCAGGCGGTGTACACGCTGCAGGGCACGGCGGGGAACATCCCGCTCGCCGCCGCCTTCTCGCTGGTGCCGATCCTGGTCATGGCGCTGTTCCTGACGCTCGCCAAGCGAACGGGAGCGTTCGATGCGATGTGATCGGTGCAATCGCGGGAGGGGGTTGCCATGAACCGCCCCTCGCTCGGCCTGAAGATCGCCGCGCTCGGCGGGCTCGCCTTCCTGCACATCCCGCTGCTGTTCATCCTGCTCTACGCCTTCACCACCGAGGAGAAGAGCTACGCCTTTCCCCCGCCGGGCTACACGCTGAAATGGTTCGGCGTGGTGTGGGGGCGGGCGGACATCTGGGCGGCGGTCGGGCTGTCCTTGAAGGTCGCCGCCATCGCCACGCTGATCGCGCTGGTGCTCGGCACGCTGGCGGCGGGGGCGCTGGCGCGGGCGAGGTTCTTCGGCCGTGAGCCGATCTCGCTGCTCTTCGTGCTGCCCATCGCCTTGCCGGGCATCGTCACCGGCATCGCACTGCGCCAGGCCTTCGGGCTGATGGAGATCCCCTTCTGCTTCTGGACCATCGTGCTCGGCCACGCGACCTTCTGCATCGTCGTCGTCTACAACAATGCGGTAGCCCGGCTCCGGCGGCTGTCGCCCTCGCTGATCGAAGCGTCGATGGACCTCGGCGCCGATGCCTTCCAGACCTTCCGCCTCGTCGTGCTGCCCAATATCGGCACCGCGCTGCTCGCCGGCGGCATGCTCGCCTTCGCGCTGAGCTTCGACGAGGTGATCGTCACCACCTTCACCGCCGGACAGCAATCGACGCTGCCGATCTGGATGCTGTCCGAGCTGATCCGCCCGCGCCAGCGGCCGGTCACCAATGTCGTCGCCGTCCTCGTCATTCTCGTCACCTTCCTGCCCATCCTTGCCGCCTACTACCTCACCCGCGAGGGTGGAGGCGCGCGCGGGACAAATGCGGCCGGCAAATAGGGAGTAGCCCGCATGACCGTCGCTTTCGATACCGAGATGCTGATCGGGCCCGGTTTCGTCGCCGGCACCGAGACGCCGGAGACGGTGCTGAACCCGAAGACCGAGGCGACGCTGGTCGAGCTGCCGGAAGCCTCCGCCGACCAGATCGATGCGGCGGTGAACGCGGCCGAGAAGGCCTTCGCCGGCTGGGTGCGCACCACCCCGGCGGAGCGCTCCTACCTGCTGCTCAAGCTCGCCGATCGCATCGAGGCGGAGGCGGAGAGCTTCGCGACGCTGGAGGCGCTGAATTGCGGCAAGCCCCGCCATGCGGTGCTGCGCGACGAAATTCCCGGCGTGGTCGATTGCTTCCGCTTCTTCGCCGGCGCGGTGCGTACCCAGCACGGTATGGTGGCGGGCGAGTATCTTGCCGGCCATACCTCGATGATCCGCCGCGACCCGATCGGCGTCGTCGCCTCCATCGCGCCATGGAACTATCCGCTGATGATGGCGGCGTGGAAGCTCGCCCCGGCGCTGGCGGGCGGCAACACGGTTGTCATCAAGCCCTCCGAGCAGACGCCGCTCACCGCGCTGAAGCTCGCCCGGCTCATCGCCGACATCTTCCCGGAAGGGGTGGTGAATGTGGTGGTCGGGCGCGGCGAGAGCGTCGGCAATGCGCTGATCAACCATCCCAAGGTGGCGATGGTCTCGCTTACCGGCGACATCGCCACCGGCAAGAAGGTGCTCACCGCGGCGGCGAAGAGCGTGAAGCGCACCCATCTTGAACTCGGCGGCAAGGCGCCGGTCATCGTGTTCGACGATGCCGACATCGCCGAGGTGGTCGAGGGGGTGAAGGCGTTCGGCTACTACAATGCCGGGCAGGACTGCACCGCCGCCTGCCGCATCTACGCGGCCGACAAAGTGTACGACAACCTCGTCGCCGATCTCGCCTCGGCGGTCTCGGGCCTGAAATTTGCCTCGGCCAATGACGAGGAGAACGACATCGGTCCGCTGATCTCCGCCCGCCAGCGCGCGCGTGTCGCCTCCTTCGTGGAGCGCGCCTCCGAACTCGGCCATATCGAGATCGCCGCCGGCGGCAAGGTGGCCGGCGATCCCACGACGGGCAAGGGTTTCTTCTACCAGCCGACGGTGGTGGCTGGGGCGCTGCAATCGGACGAGATCGTCCGGCGCGAGGTGTTCGGCCCGGTGGTGTCGGTGACGCGTTTCTCCGATGTCGAGGACGCCGTCGCCTGGGCGAATGACAGCGACTATGGTCTCGCCTCGTCGGTGTGGACCAAGGACATCTCCCGCGGCATGGCGACGGCGGCCCGGCTGCAATATGGCTGCACCTGGGTGAACTGCCATTTCATGCTGGTGAGCGAGATGCCGCATGGCGGGCTGAAGCAGTCCGGCTATGGCAAGGACCTCTCGGCCTATGCGCTGGAGGACTACACCGTCGTGCGCCACGTCATGGTGAAGAACGGCTGAGAACGCTTAGCCGGCTGGTGCGCGGATGCCTCTCCGCCTGTAGGATCGCTGCGCCGCCGTCGCGGCCCGTCGATCCGACCGTGGGGGTCTCCATGTCGTCCGCCTTCTCGTCCTTGCGCCTGTGGATTGCCGCCTTCGTCCTGCTCGCCGCCCTGCTGCCGGCGGCGGCCGAGCCGGTCGATGCGACGCCCCGCATCGCGGTGCTGTGCGCCTTCGAGCCGGAATGGCGGGCCCTGCGCGCCATCGCGACCCATATGGAGGACCACAGCTACAAGGGCGTCCCCATCGTCACCGGCGAGATCGAGGGCAAGCCGGTGGTTCTGGCGATGACCGGGGTGAGCATGGTCAACGCCGCCATGACCACCCAGATGACACTCGACCGCTACAACGTCACCCGCATCGTGGTCTCCGGCATCGCCGGCGGCGTCGATCCCTCGCTGAACATCGGCGACATCGCGGTGCCGGCGCGCTGGGGCCAGTATCTCGACGTGATCCTGGCGCGCGAGACGCCGCAGGGTTTCAAGCTGCCGTCCGACGACACGCCGGAATTCACCAATTTCGGCATGATCTTCCCGCGCGGCGTGCGGGTTTTCCGCGAAGGCCAGGCGAGCTCGCCCCGGCAGTTCTGGTTCGACGTCGATCCCGCCCTGCTGGAGGTCGCCCGCAAGACCGAGGCGGAGACCGACAATCAGCTGCAGCGGTGCAACGGCGCGAATGTGTGCCTGATGAAGCCGCCGCGCGTGCGGGTCGGCGGCAGTGGGGTGTCTGGCACCGCCTTCGTCGATAATGCCGCCTTCCGCAGCTACACCTTCAATACCTTCAAGGCGCAGGTGCTGGACATGGAAAGCGCCGCCATCGCCCATGTCGCGACCACCAACGGCGTGCCGTTCATCGTCTTCCGTGCGCTGTCGGATCTCGCGGGCGGCGGGCCGGGCGAGAACGAGATGCATGTCTTCATGGATCTGGCGGCGAACAATTCCGCAGCGGTGACGCGCACCTTCCTCAAGGCTCTGCCGGATTGAGCCGGGCGCTTGTGGTATGATCGGCACGGTCCTCGATGAAGTGATCGTTCTCCTGCGAATATGACGAAGTTTTAAGTTGGAAGTTGCGGAGAGTTCGGCACTGTCGATCCTCTGGCGTCATTTTGCGGCGCAGTGACGGACAAGGGAAATTGCATGCGACGCGTGACGGGCCTGCTTCTATGTCTGGCCGTGCTGGCGGGAGCGGGAGCGCTCGCCCATCGGCAGGGATGGATCGCGGATGGCCTGTCTGCCGTGAAGGGCGAGGCCCGAGCTGCTCCGGAGGCGCGCCCGGCGCCCCGCATTCCCGTCGAGGTTGCCAGCGCCCGTAAGGAGCAGGTTACCGCCGACATCCGCTCCATCGGCACGCTGCAATCGGACGAATCGGTCAAGCTCGCCGGCGAGGTCGCCGGCCGGATCGAGAAGATCAACTTCAAGGAAGGCGAGCATGTGCGCGCCGGCGACGCGCTGGTGCAGCTCGATACCGCGCTGGTCAGGGCGTCGCTCGAGGAGACCGAGGCGCGTCTCGAACTCGCCAAGGCCAATTTTGAGCGCGCCCAGCGGCTGCAGCAGAGCGGCTCCGGCACCGCGCGCGCGCTCGACGAGGCGAAGGCCGAACTTAACACCGCCTCGGCGCTGATCGATTCGCAGAAGGTGCAGATCGCCAAGCACAGCATCGGCGCGCCGTTCGACGGCGTCGTCGGCCTGCGTTCGGTGTCGGTCGGCGCCTATGTCCCGGTCGGTACGGCGTTGGTGAACCTGGAAAAAATCGACGTGCTGAAGCTCGACTTCAAGGTGCCCGAGGTGTTCCTGCGGCAGATCACGCCCGGCCAGAATGTCGAGATCGTCGTCGATGCCATGCCGGACCGCAGCTTCACCGGCACCATTTACGCGATCGATCCGATGGTGGATGTCGACGGCCGTTCGCTCAGCGTGCGCGCCCGCCTTTCCAATCCGCAACTGATGCTCCGCCCCGGCCTGTTCGTGCGGGTGGTGGCGAAGGGCCTCGAAAGCCGTGAGACGGTGTTCGTGCCGGAGAGCGCCATCGTGCCGCGCGGGCAGGAGCGCTTCGTCTGGCTGGTGGCCGACGGCAAAGCCAAGGAGACCAAGGTCGAGCTCGGCCAGCGCCGGGCCGGCGAGGTGGAGATCGTCAAGGGCGTGCCGGCCGGCGCCAGCGTCGTCGTCGCCGGCCAGGCGCGGCTGCGCAACGGCGCCGCGGTGGAGGTGGTAGCGACGCCGACCGCCACGCAGAGCTGAGGCGGGACGATGGGCATCTCCGAGCTGTGTATCCGCCGCCCGGTCTTCGCGACGGTGCTGAGCCTGCTGATGGTGCTGGTCGGCATCGTCTCCTACAGCCGGCTCACCGTGCGCGAATACCCGAACATCGACGAGCCGGTGGTGTCGGTCGTCACCAGCTATCCCGGCGCCTCGGCGAGCATCGTCGAGAGCCAGGTCACGCAGGTGTTGGAGGGCTCCATCGCCGGCATCGAGGGCATCGACGTCCTCGAATCCACCAGCCGCTCGGAATCCAGTCGCATCACCGTGCGCTTCCGCCTCGAAGTGAACCCCGACGTGGCGGCGAGCGACGTGCGCGACCGCGTCAGCCGGGTGCGCCAGCGCCTGCCCGACGAGATCGACGAGCCGGTGATCTCCAAGGTCGAGGCCGACGCCCAGCCGGTGGTGTTCGTCGTCTTCCGCTCCGACCGCATGAACGCGCTGGAACTGTCGGACTATATCGACCGCTACGTCGTCGACCGCTTCAAGAATCTCACCGGTGTCGCCGATGTGCAGATCTATGGCGAGCGGCGCTACGCCATGCGCATCTGGATCGATCGCGAGCGCCTCGCCGCCTATGAGCTGACGGTGCAGGACGTCGAGGATTCGCTGCGCGCCCAGAACGTCGAGATCCCCTCCGGCCGCATCGAGAGCGCGGATCGCGAGTTCAACGTGCTCTCGCGCACGGCCCTCGCTACCGTCGACCAGTTCAACGACATCGTGGTCAAGCGCGCCAACGGCGCGCAGGTGCGCCTCGCTGACGTGGCCCGCGTCGAGCTGGGCGCGGCGGATGAGCGCCGTTCCAGCCGGTTCAATGGCGGGCAGGCGATCATCGTCGGCATCATCAAGCAGGCGGTGGCCAATCCGCTCGACGTGTCGGCCGGCGTGCGCGGAGTGCTCCCCGAGATCAACGGGACGTTGCCCGAGGGCATGAGCGCCACCGTCGGCCAGGACAATTCAGTGTTCATCGACCGCTCGATCCGGGCGGTGTTCCACACCATTGTCGAGGCGGTGGTGCTGGTGGTGCTGGTGATCGTGATCTTCCTGCGCTCGTTCCGGGCGTCGCTGATCCCGGTGATCACCATCCCGATCTCGCTGATCACCACCTTCGCGCTGATGTTCGCGCTGGGCTTCAGCGTCAATACGCTGACCCTGCTCGCCATGGTGCTGGCCATCGGTCTCGTGGTCGACGACGCCATCGTGGTGCTGGAGAACATCTTCCGCCATATCGAGCACGGCATGAAGCCGATCCCCGCTGCCATCAAGGGCGCGAAGGAGATCGGCTTCGCCGTCATCGCCATGACGCTGACGCTCGCCGCCGTCTATGCGCCGGTCGCCTTCGCCGCCGGACGTACCGGGCGGTTGTTCACCGAGTTCGCGCTGACGCTCGCCGGCGCGGTGCTGGTCTCCGGCTTCGTGGCGCTCACGCTCACGCCGATGATGTGCTCGCGCCTGCTCAAGCACGAGGCCAATCCCGGCCGGGTCTCCGCCTTCGTCGAGCGCGGCCTGCGCGGTCTCGAGGAAGGTTACCGGCGGTTGCTCGGCGGCGTGCTGAAACTGCGGGCGCTGGTGCTGCTGCTGGCCCTCGTGGTGGCCGGCGCCAGCGCGTATTTCTTCGCCGTGCTGCCCTCCGAACTGTCGCCGGTGGAGGATCGAGGCACGGTGCGCGTGACCGGCAGCGGGCCGGAGGGCTCCACGCTCGCCTACACCTCCCGCTACACCGGCCAGATCGACGGCATTCTCGGCAAGATCCCCGAGCTGGATTCGGTGTTGATCATCAACGGGATGCCGGAAGTAAACCGTTTCCTGGTCATGGGACGGCTGAAGGACTGGGACGAGCGAGAGCGTCGCCAGCAGGACATCGTCGCCGCGACCACGCCGCAGCTGCGGCGCATCGCCGGCGTCAACGCCTATGCCAACAATCCGGCCTCGCTCGGCGCCTCCAACAATTCGCGGCCGATCGAGTTCGTGCTGCAAACCTCCGGCACATATGAGGAGCTGGATCAATATGTGACCCAGTTCCTCACACGCATCGCCGATTATCCCGGCCTCGTCAGCGTCGACAGCGACCTCAAGCTCAACAAGCCGGAGATCTCGGTCAATATCGACCGCGCCAAGGCGGCGGATCTCGGTATCGATGTCGCTGTGCTCGGCCGCACGCTGGAAAGCCTGCTCGGCGGGCGCCAGGTGACGCGCTTCGAAGTCGGCGGCGAGCAATATGACGTCTATGTCCAGCTCGATGCCCGCAATCGGGCCTCGCCGACCACGCTCGACACGATCTACCTGCGCGCGGTGGGCGGGCAGATGGTGCAACTCGCCAACCTCGTCACCGTGCGCGAGACGGTGGCGCCGCAGGAGCTCAAGCGCTTCAACCAGATGCGCTCGGCCACCATCTCCGCCAATCTGGCGCCCGGTGTCTCGCAGGGCGAAGCGCTCGCTTTCCTCGATCAGGCGGCGCGGGAGGTGCTGCCCGATACGGTGCGCACCGACGTGTCCGGCCAGAGCCGCGAGTTCCATGCTGCCGGGCAGAGCCTCGCCATCGTCTTCGTGCTGGCGCTCGGCTTCATCTATCTGGTGCTGGCGGCTCAGTTCGAGAGCTTCCGCGACCCGGTGATCATCATGCTCACCGTGCCGCTCTCCATGACCGGCGCGCTCGCCGCGCTCTACTATGCCGGCGGCACGCTCAACGTCTATTCGCAGATCGGCCTCGTGACGCTGGTCGGACTGATCACCAAGCACGGCATCCTGATCGTCGAATTCGCCAACCAGCAGCAGGAGGCCGGGTTCGACCGCCGCTCGGCGGTGATCGAGGCGGCGGTGCTGCGCCTGCGACCGATCCTGATGACCACCGGTGCCATGGTGCTCGGCGCGGTGCCGCTGGCGCTCGCCACCGGCGCCGGCGCCGAGAGCCGGCAGCAGATTGGCTGGGTGATCGTCGGCGGCATGACGCTCGGCACGCTGCTCACCCTGTTCGTGGTGCCGACGGTCTATTCGCTGATCGGCCGCATCCACACCCATCCGGCCGCCGAGGTGACGCCCACCCCGGTGCATGTACCGGCGCCCGCCGAGTAGCGGGCGCCGCGCCTCCGTTCAGAGCCCGTATTGCGCGCGTGCGTAGCCGCCAAGGCCGACGGCATCGAGCCGGGCCAGCGGCGCGAGGAACGTCACCTGGATGACGCCGGGAGCCCGGCCGATCTCGATGGCGCCGTTCACCGTCGCGCGGTTGCGCACCTCGGCGACCGTGATGCCGAGCAGCTTCGCCGCCCGCTCCAGCCCGTTGTCGATGGCGGCGTTCATGTTGGCGGCGGTGCCGACCACCGAGACCGGCGCCAATTCCTCCATCGCCTCGACGCCCCATTGCACGGCGAGCCGCGCCGCCGCCTGCTTCTCGGCGGGCGAGAACGGTCGCGCAAGCGGGGGCAGGTCCTCCAGCAGCGGGAACAGCACCGGCCCGTCGATGGGATAGTTCTTCACCACCTCGACCTGCAGCGTTACCGATCCCGACACGTCCATGGTGTGGCCGGCGATCTCGCCGTCGCCCTGGGCGGCATGCATGTCGCCCATATAGACGCCGGCGCCCTTCACCTTCACCGGGGCGATGAGGATCGCGCCGGCACGCACGGCGTCGATGTCCATATGACCGTCGGTCTTGTGGGTGGCAAGTTGCTCGGCGGTGATGGCGTAGGGATGCGGCGCGCCGACCAGGAAGGCGCCGAAGTCGCCGGCATTGTGCGAGTCCGGCATCGGCATGGACGGCGTGGTGCCGAGCTGACCTAGGAAGGGGCGCAGCCGCACCATCACGCCGGGCATGTCGGCCGGCGCATAGGTGAGGATCGAATGCTGCACCGACTTGTCGGGCAGGGCGGCGTAATGGCTGGCGTCTTGCGCGATGGTCTCGGCGGCGGCGCGCGGTACCGTCAGCCCGACTCCGTGGGCATGGTCGAAGGTCACGGTATAGCCGTGGACAATCTCGAAGGGCTTGACCGGATTGCCGCATTTGTCGCAGCGGACCGCGTCCTGGCCGATGCCCTCGACATGGGTTTCCGGCCAGATCTCGTCGCAGACCGGGCAGCGCGCCGCGACATAGGGATCGCCGACGCAGAACCCAGCCGGCGAGCTGTCATGGCCCGACGCGGTGGCGAGCGAGGTGACGGTGATGTCGCGAATGCGGATCGCGACGCCGTCGCCCGGTTCGGCGCCCTCGACGAAGACGGGGCGGGTGACCTCATGGCCGCCGCGCAGGCGCGGGGTGATCATCGGCCCCCAGCAACCCGGCGCGGTATTGGCGATGATGGTGCCGCCATTCTCCAGCGGTCCCAGCATCGGCTCATTCGGATCGAGGACACTGTTGGTGAAACCTTGAACGACCAAGCTGCGTTGCGCCATGCCGATTTCCTCTGACGACGGAAAGCTGAAGAAGGCACTCTAGCATCGGGTATCCGAAGACCTATGTCCCAACGGTTGCAAAGCCAGCCTCACTTCAGCCAGCCGGGGAACACGCCGCCGAGCGCGCCGGTGATCATCTCCATGGCGATGGCGGCGAGGACGATCCCCATCAGCCGCTTGGAGATGGACAGTGCCGTCGGCGAGAGTTTGGAGCCGATCACCGGGGCGAGCGCCATCGCCGCGGCGAAGAAGACGAGGTAGCCGATGAGCCCGGCGTAGTAGCCGGCAAGACCTTCCGCCCCTTGGGCTTCCTGCGCGAAGACGATCAGCGTTGCCATGGTGCCGGGGCCCATGGCGATCGGCAGGCCCAGAGGGTAGACGCCGACATTCGCTACCGTCTCGAAATGCTGCTGCTCCGCCTCGGTGCCTTGGTGGGAGGAGTGATCGTCGCCGCTCAGCATGGAAAGTGCGATCAGGAGTACGATCAGGCCGCCGGCGAGGCGGAAATGCGGGACGTCGATGCCGAACATGGACAGCAGTGCCTGGCCGGCGAGGGCGCAGATCAGGGCGCCCGCGGTAACGGTGACGATCATCGCGATCAGCGCGCTGCGGCGCTGCGCGGGGGTGAGATCGCCGGTCAACGCCAGGAACACCGGGATGGTGCTGAGCGGGTTCATGATCGCGAACAGCGCCGCAAACAGCTTCGCCGTCAGTGTGATATCCATTCTGGCCGCCTACATGATTGATTTTATGCAGTATTTTCCAGAATGTGTTGAAGTCGTCCTAACGGAGCGGCGCGCGGTGCCGCGCGGAGGGCCTCGCCGCCGCCGGGCCGGCGTGGCCGGTTTTGCCTCGCGTGGCCGTCCCGGTTTCGCCTCGTCGCTTTCCGCGTCGGCCATCGCGAAAATGGTAACGGGCGATGCTACATTTCCCTCCTGCCCGTGATCGTCGGTCTTGGCCGGTGCGTGCAGTGAGGTGAACGGTCGGAACAATAGGGTGCCATTGTCGCGGCGTTGGCCGTCCTTGTCCGTCGCAATTGTCTGGAGGGCTGTCGTGCCGTCGTGGCGTCGTTTCGTTCTGCTGGTCGCGCTGACCATCCCGCTCATGCACGCGGCCAGCGCCGCCCACGCTCATTCGCGCCCGAAGACCTCGTCGGTGCCCGAGCGCACCGACACCCGCGTCTACCTGATGCGCGGGCTGTTCGGGGTGTTCTCGCTCGGCATGGACGATCTCGCCGGCAAGCTGCGGGCGGTCGGCTACAGCGCCGAAATCTTCGCCTGGGACCAGTGGCAGCGGGTGCAGGCCCTCGCCGCGCAGCGCTATGCGGCGGGCGGGTCGGGCACCGTGGTGGTGATCGGCCACTCGCTCGGCGCCAATTCGGTGTTCAGCGTCGCCGACGGGCTGCAGCGGCGGAACATCCCGGTGTACCTCGCTGTCACCTTCGACGCGACGCAGCCGAAGCCGGTGCCGTTCAACGTCACTAATTTCGTCAATGTCTGGGCGCGCGACGGCTACGGCGCGCCGGTACAGGCGATGCCCGGCTATCCCGGCAATCTGCAGAACTTCGACCTGTCGGGGGCGCCGGGCGTCGACCACCAGAGCATCGACCGCCTCGATGAGTTCCACCAGCTGATCCTCGCCCAGCTGAACGAGCTGACCAACCAGTAGGGAGCCGTTCCGCCATGCCGCGCGCCGCCCCGGATGGGCGGCGGCACGGCTGCACGTGGGTTCAGCGCCGCTCGTACCAGTCCTGCAGGCGGTACCAGGCGGCGACGATGGGCAGGAACCACGGATTGGGATCGCCGGCATAGAACGGCACGGCGGCGAAATCCTCGCGGTCGAAGGCGGTGGGGCGGTTCTGCCGGCCGAGGATCTTCTGCGCCGTCTGGTAGCCGAGATAGCTCATCAGCGCGACGCCGTTGCCGTTGCAGCCGACCGCGAAATCGGAGAGGTCGCGCTTGCCCATATGCGCGACCTTGTCGACCGTCATGGCGACGAAGCCGCTCCAGGCATGGCTGATCCTGTACGCCTTCAGCTCCGGATAGATCTCGGTCATGCGGGCATAGATGGCGGGCGCCGCCTCGCGGTCGGTGGTCTCGGCGAAGCCCGGCCGCGAGCCGAACAGGATGCGGCTGCCATCCGGCGAGGGGCGGGTATAGATCACGTCGCGCCGCGTGTCCGAGATCATCCGGCCCCTGGGGATCAGCGTCTCGATCAGGTCGGCGGGCAGCGGCTCGGTGGCGATCTGGTAGCTCTTCACCGGCACCACCCGCCGCGCGATATCCGGCGCGGCGTCCTTGCGGGTGTAGCCGTTGGTGGCGGTGACGACATGGGTCGCCAGCACGTCGCCGCGCGCCGTCGAGACCAGCTTCAGCCCGGCCGGGCCATCTTGCACCGGCTTGGCGCGGGCATGCGAGCGCAGCATCGCCCCGCTCGCCCGCGCCCGCTGGCGCAGCGCCCGGTGATATTTGCCGGGGTGCAGCCCGCCATATTCGTCGATCACCATGCCACCGAAATAATAGTCGGAGCCGATCGCCGCCCGCTGGTTGGAGCGGTCGAAGAAGCTCACCGTCACGCCGGTCTTCTCGGCGAGGATGCGGCCATTGCGATGGATCGCCTCCATCTGGTTCGCCGCATGGGCGCCGAAGAAGCGGCCGGTGATCTTCAGGTCGGCGTCGAGCCCCTCGCCGGTGATCAGCGTCTGCAGATAGTCAAAGGAGCCGATGCTGTCGCCGATCATCCGCTCGAACAGCTCGGGGTCGATGCCCTTGATGGCGCCGCCCACCACCAGCTTCTGGCCGCTCGACACCATGCCGCCGGAGCGGGTGGAGCCGCCCTCGCCGATGCGCTCGCCGTCCAGCACCACCACGCTCATTCCGGCGCGGGCCAGCTCGGTGGCGGCGTTGAGCCCGGCATAGCCGGAGCCGATCACCGCCACGTCGACCCGCGAGGGCAGCGGATCGAGATCGGTCTCCGGCTCGGCCGCCTCCCACCAATAGGGCTGGTCCTTGAAGCCTTCCGCGAAAATGTCGTTCGCCGCCATGGCGCATGCCCTTCTTGAATGCGGCCGGCCGCCTGGCGCGCCACGCGGGCGTCGGGCCGGTCTGGATCGCGGGGGCGGGCCGCAGGGTCCGCCGAACTGTCAGGAAACCGGCCTCACGGCGTGTCGGTCAGAGCGGTTGCCGGTCAGAGGACCTGCCCGAGGAATTCGCGGGTGCGCGGGTCCTGCGGCGCGTCGAAGATCTGCGCCGGCGGGCCGCTCTCGACGATGCGGCCGTGATCGGTGAAGCACACCCGGTCGGCGACCTCGCGGGCGAATTTCATCTCATGGGTGACGAGGATGCAGGTGAGGCCCTCGTCCACCAGCTCGCGGATGGCGGTGAGCACTTCCTTCACCGTCTCGGGATCGAGCGCGGCGGTGACCTCGTCGAACAGGATCACCTGCGGCTCCATGGCCAGCGCCCGGGCGATGGCGACGCGCTGCTGCTGGCCGCCGGACAATTGGCCGGGATAGGCATCGGCCTTCTCCGACAGCCGCACCTTGGCGAGCAGCCGGCGCGCCCGCGCCTCGACCTCCCGGCGGTCGTGGCCGAGCACCTGCACCGGCGCCATCATCACGTTCTGCAGGGCGGTGCGGTGTGGGAACAGATTGTACTGCTGGAACACCATCGACACCTGATGGCGCAGCGGGCGCATCTCCTTCTCGGTCTTCATCTTGTGCACCTCGTGGGTGCCGACGCGTATGGAGCCGGAATTGATCGGGATCAGCCCGTTGATGCAGCGCAGGATGGTCGACTTGCCCGAGCCCGACGGGCCGATGATGCAGACCGCCTCGCCGTCCTTCACGGCGAGCGAGATGCCCTTCAGCACCTGGAAGGCGCCGAAGCTCTTGGTGACCTGGTCGAGCTCGATGAGGGCGTCGGTGCGGTTCACAGGGAGTCTCCCTTGACCGACTGTTCCATGCGCCGCGCCAGCAAAGCCAGCGGGTAGCAAAAGGCGAAGAACAGGAACAGAGCGGTGATGTAGAAATAGACGATGACCCGTTCGTTCTCCATCGCCAGCAGGGTATTCAGCGTGGTGATCACGTCCTGAATGCCGGTGACGGTGGCGAGCGAGGTGGCGATCATCAGGAGCGCGTAGAGGTTCATCCAGCCGGGGATCATGCGGCGCAGCGCCTGCGGCAGGATGATCCGCCCATAGATCGACATCGGCATGTAGCCGAGCGCGCGGGCGGCCTCCCACTGGCCGGAATGGACCGACTGCACCGCGCCGCGGATGATCTCGGCGAAATTCGCCGCCGTCGGCAGGGCGAGGCCGATTACCGCCTTCACGAAGGCGGGGATGGCGATCGACACCCCGAACAGCCGGACGTTGAACGGGATGATGTAGAGCATCGCGAACAGCAGCACGAGCCAGGGCGAATTGCGCAGGAAGTTCATCACGAAGAAGCAGGGCACGCGCAGCAGCCGGTTCTTCGCCAGCATGCCGAAGCCGAGCACGGTGCCGAGCAGCGCCGCCACCGCCATGGCGCACAGGCTGAGGAACACGTTGAGCGCGAAGCCGCCCGAGAGCGGCCAGCCCGACGCGTTGCCGGTGAGCAGGATCGGCAGCCGCGCCCAGACGCGCGCCCATCCCTCGCCGCCGCTGCCCATCGCGTCGAGGCAGACCCAGGCGGCGAGTGCGAGCGCGATGCCGAGCTGTACCGTGCGCTTTTTCCCGGCATAGGTTGCGATCAGCGCCATCTCACGCCCCCTTGCCATAGCCGGGGAAGGCCAGCATCCGCTCGATGCGCACCATGCCCCAGGAGAGCAGGCTCACCAGCGAGACATAGATGAAGAGCACCAGGATCATCACCTCGGCGGTGCGGAAGGTGTCGTTGTAGATCTGGCCGGCGTAGTACATCAGTTCCGGCACCGTGATCACCGAGGCCTGCGAGGTGGTCTTGAACTGGTTGGTCATGATGTTGGTGAGCGCCGGCAGGCAGATGCGGCTGGCGATCGGCGCCTCGATGCGGCGGAAACGCTGCCAGCGGCTGTAGCCGAGCGAGCGCGCCGCCTCGGTCACCGCCCGCGGCAGGCTGTCGAGCCCGGAGCGGAACGCCTCGATGCACAAGGCGCCGCCGAACAGGCTCAGCGAGATCAGCGCGCAGGCGAAGGCGGAGAGCAGCGGCACGCTCACCCCGGTGGCCGGGTCGGTCATCCTGAGCCCGACGGTGCTGAGGGTGAAGTAGAAGAACAGCATCTGCAGCAGCGGCGGGGTGTTGCGGAACACCTCGACGAACAGTTCGATGACCGCGTCCAGCCAGGCGATGCGCAGCGTCAGCGCCAGCGCGCCGAACAGGCCGATGACGAAGGCGATCGCCGAGGAGGCGAACGCCAGTTCGATGGTGGTGAGCGTCCCGCGGATCAGCCAGCCCTGATAGACCGGGTCGGCCAGCCACGAATAATCGAGATTGAACACGGCTCGGACCCCGCGGGACGTCAGGTCACGGCTTCAGCTTGGCCTTGGCGGCCTCGGCGCGCTCGGCGATGTACTTGGCGTGCGGCATGCCGTAGGTGGTCTCCCACTCGATCAGCTTGCCCTCGGCCTCGGCCTTGAGGATCGCCTTGTTCACCGCGTCGCGGAAGGCGACGTCGTCCTTGCGGATGCCGGCGGCCTGCGGGATGTACTCATACGGGTCGATGGCGATCTTATAGTCGGCCCAGTCGGCCTCCTCGGTCTTCTTGCGCAGCGTCATGTCGTCGAAGGCGAAGCCGACGCAGCGATTGTCCTTCAGCGCGCGATAGGCTTCCGGCTGGGTCTTGAAGTTGGTCAGGTTGATGCCGAAGGCCTCGGTGAGGTGCTTGTTGAAGTACGAGCCCTGGATGCCGCACAGGGTCTGGCCCTTCAGGTCCTCCCACTTGGCGAAGGTGGCGGCTTTCGGCGCCAGGATCGAGGGGCCGGGGGCCGAGACGTAGTATTCGGAGAAGTCGATCACCTTGCCGCGCTCGGCGGTGACACCCAGCGTCGCCAGAATGATGTCGATGCGGCCGGAATTCAGGAACTCGATGCGGTTCGCCGCGACGACCGGCACCAGCTCGACCTTGCCGTCGGGGCCGAGCAGTTCCTTGGCGACGTATTTGCCGAGATCGACTTCGAAGCCGACGATCTCGCCCTTGTCGTTGAGGAAGCCGTAGGGTGGGTAGTCGTTCTTCACGCCGATGGTCAGCGTGCCCTTGGACTTGACGTCCGCCAGCGTGTCGGCGCTCGCCGCGCTCAGCCCGAGCGCCAGCAGCAGGGAAGAAGCGATCGTCAGGATGGATGTCTTCACTGTAGGTCCCCGTCTGGTTGCGGTGGGTTCGGTATCGTCCGGGAGGGCGCTTCGCCTCTTCGACTGGCTAGAAATTGGCCTGTCGTTCCCGTGCTCGATTTTTAGACATTGATTATCAGTTTTTCTCACACTACAAGTGTAGGAGGATAGTTTTATCACTATATGGAAAAATCAATGCCAGCTTCCAGCGCCGGCGGGTCGCAGCTGCTCGACAGGGCCGCGCTGCTGCTCGACCTCATCGCCGAGGGCAGCCCGGAGGGGGCAAGCCTGAAGGAACTGGTCGACCTGTCCGGCCTGAACACCGCGACGTGCCACCGCATCCTCAACACGCTGGTCGGTCACCGGTTGCTGGCGCGCGACGACAAGCGCAAGCGCTACCGGCTCGGCGCCAAGATGTTCATCTATGGCGCGCGGGCGGCGCGCGGGCCGGGGCTGATCAGCCGCTGCGAGATGAGCCTCGCCCGGCTGCGCAAGAAGACCGGCGAGACCACCCATCTGATGGCGCGCTACAACCACGATTCCATCTGCCTCGACCGCCGCGACGGCGAATGCGTGGTGCAGACGCTGACCGGCTCGATCGGCGGCTCGGTGCCGCTCGGCGCCGGGCCGGGCAGCATTTCCATGCTCGCCTTTCTCGACCGCGAGGAGCAGGAATTCATCCTGCGCGCCAATGCCGACCGGCTGGCGGATTTCCGCGACCTGCCGGTCGAGAAGGCCTGGCGGCTGATCGAGGAAACGCGCGGGCGCGGCTATGCGGTCGATATCGGCGAACTGATCCCCGGCATTGCCGGCGTCGCCGTGCCGATCCTCAACGAGGCCGGCGTGCCGGTCGCCTCGCTGGGCTTCACCTTCCTGTGCGCCAAGATCGCGCCGGGGTTGGTCGAGAACTACGCCGCGCTGCTGCGTGCCGAGATCGACCTGATCGAGCGCCGGAACTGAGCGGGGAGGGCGGGGGCGCCGAAAGCTGGGGGCTCGCGGCGCCCCGGCCGTTCAGAACGACTCTTCCAGCCGGCAGTTCACCGCGAATTCGGCGACGCTCGAGGTGTTCGGCAGCTCGATGAGGAAGGCGATGCTGCGCGCGAGATCCTCCGGCGAGGTCAGTTCCTCGGCGGGCACCTTGGCGAGCGGCAGCCCCATATCGGTGGCGACGAAGCCGGGGCACACCGCCGTCGCGCGGATGCCAAGCTCGAAGCCGGCATGGCGGATGGCGTGGGCGAGGCCAGTCGCGGCGAATTTCGACACCGAATACAGCCCGGAGCCGGCCGATTTCACCCGCTTGCCCGACAGCGAGGAGACGATGATCACCCGCCCGCGGCCGCTGGCGGCGAGATCGTCCCATGCCGCCTTCACCAGCCGGCGCGGGGCGCCGACATTGACCGCCATCAGTTCATCGAAATCCGCGTCGCTGGTCTCGATCACCGTGCCGCGGATCATGATGCCGGCATTGGCGACGACGGCGTCGATGCGGCCGAAGCTCTCGCGCGCGGCCGCTACCCAGTCGGTCGCCGATTGCGGGTCGGCGGCGTCGTAGCGGTGTGCCGCGACGGCGCCGGCCACCTCGCCCGCCCAATCGGGCAGAGCGGGGCTGCGCATGCCGAGCGACACGTTCCAGCCGGCCGCCGCCATGACCCGCGCGGTGGCGGCGCCAATGCCGCGTCCGCCGCCCGAAATGAGCACGGTGCGTTCGTTCATGTCGATCTCCTCGCGTCCTGCGTCACGCATGCGGCGGCAGCTCGGCGCCCTCGCGCCGCGCCGCGCGCGTGTCCTGATGGCGGAAATAGCGCAGCCGCAGCTTCGGCGCGTAGTTCATGTAGAACGGTGCCGCCTTCAGCGGCTCGACCTTCAGCGCGAGGTCCTTCTCTGGCACGCCGAGCGCCCATTCGGCGAGGATGCCGCCGAGCATGGAGCCGGTCGGCACGCCGCGCCCGGACAGGCCGGTGAGCGCCGCCACGCCGGGCGCGAGGCCGTAGAGGCGCGGCACCGTCTTCACCTGCATGTCGAGTTCGCCATACCAGAAATATTCCCAGCGGATCGGCTCCTTGATCTGCGGGTGCAGCCATTTCAGCCGGTCGGTCATCACCTTGCGGGTGTAGTCGAGATCGGTGCCGCGCGCGCCCATCGGGAACATCGAGGCAACGATGCGGCCTTCGGCATTGTATTTGTAAACATAGATGTCGCCGCGCCCGTCATGCATGGTGGTGTTGTTGGGCAGCACCTTGGCGCGGGTCTCCGGGTCGAGCGGCTGGGTGGCGCAGACGAACACCTTGAGGATCTTGAAGCTGTCGTCGAGCTTCGGCCAGCCGGCGACTGTGTAGGCCCCGGTGGCGAACACCACCTTGTCGGCGACGACTTCGCCCTTCGCGGTCCTGACCTTCCAGCGTGCGCCTTCCTTCTCCACGCCTTCCACCCGCGAGCCGGTGTGGAGGATGCCACCTTCCTGCATCACCGCGCGGGCGAGGCCGCGGGCATAGCCGAGCGGGTTCATGTGGCCGGCCTCGCCATGCAGCCAGCCGCCATAGAAGCGCGGGCTGCCGGTGATCGCCTCGACCTCCTCGCGGCTGATCAGCCGTGTGTTGGCGCCGACGGCGTTGTAGCTGTCGACCTTGCCCTTCAGCGTCTCCAGGGCGCCCGGCCGCAGCGCGCCCATCACATAGCCGTTCTGCTGCCACTCGCAGTCGATCTGGTAGTCGCGGATCATCGCGCTGACCCGGTCATTGGCGCGGGTCTGGCGATGGATAAGCCGTTCCGCCCAGGGCTCGCCGAGCATCTTCCGCAGCGAGGCGATGCTGTAATAGCTGAAGGTCGGCGTGCAGTGGCCGGCATTGCGGCCGGAGCCGCCGAAGCCGGCCTCCTCTGCCTCCAACAGCACCACCTTCACGCCCTGCTTGGCGAGTTCGAGCGCGGTGGTGAGCCCGGTGAAGCCGGCGCCGACGACGCAGACATCGGCGTCGAGGCGTTCCTCCAGCGGGCGGGTCTGGGGGGCGGGGCGGGCGGTGGCGTACCACAGCGTGGCGTCGAAGGGAGAGAACTTGCTCATTGTCGTGCCGTCGGGTGGATATGCGGAGGGGTTGCCTATTTTCCGTACCCGATCACGAACGAAGCAGAAGCGTCAATAAATTCCACATCAAGAAATTTCATATCGTAATATTTTCATAATATGGAATATTTTACATGCGAGCCGCCGACCGGGAGGTGTGGCGCGCGCTTTGCGGCTGGGTGGCGGTGGTCGGTGCGTCTTCCGTTGCGTCATGTGGCGCGCCGGCAGCCCGATCCATGGTCCTCCTGCCAGTGTTGCCGCCATTCACCTTGTCGCGCGAATGCGGGCGGTAGCGCCTGCGTTTGTCTTGCACGCGCGCTTCGGCCGGGCCTAGATACAGGCGGAAAACCAACGGGGTGGCTGCATGTTCGCGCGTTTTGACTGCCAGGCCGTGCTGAAGCGCGGCGCTCTCGTCCTCACCATGCTCTCGGCCCTCGCGGCGCCGGCCCTGGCCGCCCCCTGCGGCGACGACGGTGCGGGATTCTCCGCCTGGGTGAGCGATTTCCGCAAGGCCGCGGCGGCGCAGGGCATCTCCGCTCGTGCGCTCTCGGCGCTCGACAATGTGCAGTACGACACCGGCGTCATCCGGCTCGACCGCAACCAGCGGCACTTCTCCGTCAGCTTCGAGGAGTTCATCGCCAAGCGGGTGGGCGCCGGGCGCATCTCGCAGGGCCGCGCCAAGCTGAAGCAGCATGCCGACCTGCTTGCCCGCATCGAGAGCCGCTTCGGCGTGCCCGGTCCGGTGCTGGTGGCGATCTGGGGCATGGAGACCGATTTCGGTGCCAACCAGGGCAACAAGCCGATTTTCCAGTCGCTGGCGACGCTGGCCTATGACTGCCGGCGTTCGGAATTCTTCACCGGCCAGCTGCTCGACGCGCTGCGCATTCTCCAGCGCGGCGATCTCTCGCTCGGCGAGATGAAGGGCGCCTGGGCCGGTGAACTCGGCCAGACCCAGTTCATGCCGACCTCCTATGTGCGCTTCGCCGTCGATTTCGACGGCAATGGCCGCGCCGACCTGATCCGCAGCCCGGCCGACGTGCTGGCCTCCACCGCCAACTATCTGCGCGGCTATGGCTGGAGCGGCAAGTCGTGGGAGAACGGCGCCAATGCCGGCGCGCTGGCGGGCTGGAACAAGGCCGGGGTCTACCAGAAGGCCATCGCCTATTTCGCCAGCAGGATCGCCGACTGAGCCGGGTGCGAGCCCGGCGCCGTCACGCGACGGATGGCGTAGCGACGGCGGCGCGGCTTCAGTAGGCCTTGCCGCCGACCGGCAGCAGGGCGCCCATGTCGAAGGGCGCCGGCGCCGAGGGAGGGCTTCCCACGGGAACGGGGACGGTCTGTGCCGGGAGTGCGGGCGCCGGGATGGCGCGCGTCGCCGCGACCTTCACCGGCGCGCTGGCCGGTGCGCCGGCCGCCGCCGCGACGGGGCGGGATGGCTGGGCGGACAGCCGGTCGGGCTCGGCCTCGACCGGGCGGGCATCGAGGGAGATCGTCGCCAGCCGCCAGTTGCCGCCCACGGCGCGGTAGCCGAGGTCGAACTCGATGCGCAGCGGCGCGGTGGGGAAATGGCCGGCGAGCCGCAGCAGGCCGTTCCCGTCGATCGCCGGTGGACGCGACAGCTTGGCGTCCAGCAGCAGCACGGCGGCGAAGTCGAGCGCGTTGTCGCGCCAGGGGCGGAACTGGTCGGCCAGCTCGGCGACGCTGTGATCCTCGCGGAACGCCGGGGCGCCGAGATCGCGCAGCACGGAATAATTGCCGGTGACGTTGGCCTGGTTGACGGCGGCGAGCGAGCCGCGCAGCAGCGCCAGCAGCACCGGGGCGGGCGGCACCGTCACCGCGCTGGTCGCCGGGGCGGGGGGCGCGGCGGCCGGGGAGGCGGCCAGCGGCACCGGGGCGCTCGCCGGCGGGGCCAGGGTCGGCACGGCGTCGGCGGGGATCGCGAACGGCGCCGGCGTGGCCGGGGCGACCGGGGTGGAGAAGCCCGCCGGCTGGCTGGTCAGCGCCGGCCATCCCAGCAGCAGTCCCAGCGCCGGCGCGAGGCCGAGTATGAACGGGCGATAGCTCACCATGCCACCATCAGCCCCGCCTTGCCGCCGATCGTGCCCTCCTGCAGGCCGAAGCCGACGCCGCCGGTGAGGAACAGGCTGTCGTCCATCAGCCGGGCGATGCCGGAGAACGCCATGGCGTTCTGGCCGCCGAAGGTGCCCCACTGGGCGCTCACCGCGATGTCCTTGCCGGCCGGCAGGTTCGGTGTGTCCATGGCGAGCGCCATGGCGACGCCCTCCTGCACGCGGTCGATCTCGTTATAGACGTTGTCGAGGTTGAACAGCTCGTTGAACGAGGCGCTGGCGAGGTTACCCGAGGAGTCGGTGGTGACGATCTGCACCGCGCCCGACTGCGCCGCCCGGCTGGCCGAGGAGGTGAGGCCGGGCATGGTGTAGGTGCTCGACGAGGTGCCGATGGCGACCTGGCTGGCGCGGGTGGTGGTGGCGCCGGCGCCGATGGCGGTCGAGCTGTCATAGGAGGCGTTGGAGCCGGTGCCGACGGCGGTGGCATTGGCGGCGGAGGAATTGGCAGCCTGGCCGACCGCCGTCGAGCCCTCGAAGGCGGCGATGGAGCCCTGGCCGAGCGCGGTGGAGCCGACGCCGTTGGCGGTGGCGTTCCAGCCGAGCGCGGTGGAACTGGCGGCGTTGGCGGCGGCGACGCGCCCGACCGCGGTGGCGCCCTCGGCATTGGCGGTGGCGTTCTGGCCGAGGGCGGTGGACGAATCGCCATTGGCGATCGCCTGCTGGCCGAGCGCGGTCGAGCCGACGCCATTGGCGGCGGCGCTCTGGCCGACGGCGGTGGACTGCACCGCGCCGGCGGCCGCGCCCTGGCCGAGCGCCGTGGCGGATTCGGCATTGGCCTGCGCGCCATAGCCGAAGGCGGAGGCGTTGGTGCCCTGCGCGGCGGCGCCCGAGCCGACGGCGGTGGTGTAGTCGAGATTGGCGTTGGCGCCCTGGCCGATGGCGGTGGCGTTCAGCCCGTTGGCGCTCGCTCCCTGGCCGATGGCGGTGGCGGCCACCGCATTGGCGGCGGCATCGGTGCCGAGCGCCGTGCTCTGATCGGCATTGGCGGCGGCGTTGCGGCCGATGGCGGTGGAGGAGGCGCCGTTGGCGGCGCTGTTCTGGCCGACCGCCGTGGAGGACACGCCATTGGCCACCGAGAGCTGGCCGAAGGCGCTGGAATTGGTGGCGAAGGCCTTGGAGCCCTGACCGATGGCGGTGGTGCCGGACTGCGTCGCCTCGGCGCTTTCGCCGATGGCGGTGGCGTTCTCGCCGGTCGCCGAGCCGGCGCAGCTTAGCGCGGTGGCGGTGAGGTCGCAGCTGATGTCGGCCGCCCAGGCCGGCGCGGCGAGGCAGGCCACCAGCACGGCCATGGAGGGACGGAGCCAGTATCCGTGTCCGCTCGGTGCCCGCCGTGCTGTCGTCCGCATGATGATGGTGCCCGCCCGCCCTGACGGTCGTGCCACCTTGTGGCCGACCTTCATGACGAGCATGCGTTCGGCATGGTTAACGGATCGTAAATATTTGCCGTCCCGCCCGCTTCGACCGCCCGCTTTGCCCCACTTTGGCGCCCTTCGGCCGCCTCCCTCCGGTCGTCTCGCGCGGCGCGACTGGAGGGCGGATTGTCGGGGGACCGGGGGCCCGGCGGTCAGACCTTGCCGAGGTCCTCATAGCCCGCATGCAGCGCCCAATCGCCGGCGCTGAAGCGGTCGCGGGCGAAATTATGCTGGTGCCAGTAGGGGTAGAGATAGGGCGGGCGGCTGACGAGATTCAGCCGTTCCAGCTCCTCGGCGGTGAGGTCGAGGTCGACGGCGGCGATGTTGTCGCGGAAATGTGCCTCCTCGGTACCGCCGACCACCAGCGAGGCGATCCCCGGCCGGGTCAGCGTCCAGGCGATCGACACCTGCGCCGCGGTGACCCCGCGGGCGCTCGCGATGTCGTTCAGTGTGTCGACGATCGTCCATAGCCGTTCGCTGTCGCGGATCGGCGGCTCGGTCCAGCCGGCGGCCTGGCGCGAATCGGCGGGGAATTTGTCGCGGCCGAATCGGCCGGAGAGCAGGCCGGCGGCGAGCGGGCTCCACACCATCACCCCGACGCCCTGGTCGACGGCGATGGGCAGCAGCTCGTACTCGGCCTCGCGGGCTTCCAACGTGTAGTGGATCTGCTGGGTGACGAAGCGCGGCAGGTTTTTCGCCTCGGCGATGCCGAGCGCCTTCATGACGTGCCAGCCGGAATAGTTCGAGCAGCCGATATAGCGGATCTTGCCGGCCCGCATCAGCGCGTCGAGCGCCGAGAGCATCTCGTCGAGCGGCGTCAGCCCGTCCCATTCGTGCAGGAAGTAGATGTCGATGTGGTCGGTGCGCAGCCGCTTGAGGCTCTTCTCGCATTCGCGGATCAGGTGATAGCGCGACACGCCCTCGTCATTCGGCCCGTCGCCGATGCGCATGCGCGCCTTGGAGGAGATCAGCACCCGGTCGCGCCGGCCCTCCAGCACCTCGCCGACGATCTCCTCCGAGCGGCCGAGCGAATACATGTTGGCGGTGTCGACGACGTTGATGCCGCCCTCGAGGCAGACATCCACCAGCCGGCGCGCTTCCGGCACGCCCTGACTGGCGACCTTGGCGAAATCGCCGACCCCGCCGAAGGAGAAGGTGCCCATGGAGAGCGCCGAGACCTTGAGGCCGGAGCGGCCGAGCGTGCGGTATTTCATCGATGTCTCCCCGGGCGCGCGGCCCGCTTTTTTCAGGCGGTTTCGGCGATGCCGCGCCGGCGCACCGCGCGAGGGGCGGGGCGCGGCGTGGCCGGCCCGCGATCGCTGGCGCGGGTGACGAGGCGGGCGCCGACCAGGATCTTCACCGGTGGCGGCGGCTCGGCGGCGTTGATGAGGTCGTCGAGCACGGTGACGGCGAGATCGCCGATCTTGCGCTTGGAGACGTCGATGGTGGTCAGCGCCGGCTCCATGGTGGCGCCGAGCGGCAGATTGTCGAAGCCGATCACCCCGACATCGTCGGGGATGCGGATGCCGAATTCGCGCAGTGCCTTGATGAAGCCATAGGCGATCACGTCATTGGTGCAGAAATAGCAGTCCGCCAGCGCGAGGCCCTCGCCCAGCGCCTTCACCGTATCGGCATGGGCGCCGTCGACGGTCGATTCGACCGAGAGGATATGGGCAGGATCCACCGTCATGCCCAGCCGGGCCATGTTGCGGTGGAAGGCATGCTGGCGCAGGTGGAAATTGGTGGTGTCGACATGGCTCGCCACGAAGCCGATGCGCTCGAAGCCCTGCTGGCGCAGCCGCGCCAGCACCTGATGCACCGCATCCTCGTTGTTCATGTTGACGAAATTGGCTTCCACCACGTCGTGGAACGTATCGATGAACACGATGGGGCGCCCGACGCCCTGCAGCACGCGGATGTCGGTTTCCGACAATTCGGTGCCGAGCGCGATGACGCCGCTGACCGGCGCCACCGCCAGCGTGTCGGCGACGGAGATGACGCTCTGGCCCTCATGGCTGACCACTTCCAGCGTGTAGCCGCGCCGCGTCGCCTCGGCCGACATGCCGTCGATATAGTCCGAGAGGAACACGCTGTGGTCGCGGTTCACCGTGTGGCCGTGCTTGGCGATCTTCAGGAAGCGGATGGTGCCGGTCGCCTCGACCCGCGTGCGGGCGAGGCGCGGCACATAGTTGAGGCGGGCGGCGGCCTCGAGGACGCGGGCGCGGGTGACGCCGGAAATCTCGCCCTTGCCGTTGAGGACGAGCGAGACCGTCGCCGGCGAGACGCCCGCCGCTTCGGCAATGTCCCTGATGGTGAAGGACTTCTTTTCTTTCATGGCCCGACGCGTGTCCTCACGGAGCCCATGATGCGCCTGAACGCGCATTTTGTTTAGTAAACATTGAGGCTCCTTTTTGAGGGTTAAGCCAAAAGAATCGGGCTGGCAACTGCCGTGCAAGACCGATGCAACGCGCAGCTGAGGGTTGATCGCCTTCGCTCATAATTTGTGCGCGGTGCGCGCCGAAACCGGGCGCGGGGGTGGCCCGTCGCGGGCGATGCCGTGCTGCGGCGCACAAGCGATCTGGCGGGCGCTTATAGGTGAGACATGCTGTCCTATAAGGGTTTTGGCATACAAGATACGTGTCGGCACGGGGCCGGCCGCAGGTGGCCGGGACCGGGTGCGACCCTGGCGCGATTTTGATCGGCCGGCCGGCGGCCGCCGAGACCGCCCGCGCCACGAAAGTCGGTCGGGCACCCCTGGAAGGCGGCTTGCACCCCGCCGGAGCCTTTGCTAGGGATTTAGTGAAGCTGGTCATAATTTAGTAAAAAGCTCGAAACACTCCGGGAGGAGACCATGCGGACCACCGGCGGACAGCTGGTCATGCTCGTCGTCATCAACGTGGCGCTGCTCGCCTTCGGAGCCGCCATTTCCGCGGGCACGTTCCTCTCGCCGTTCAATCTGCAATCGATGGCCGGGCAGCTGCCGGAAATCGGCTTCCTCGCCATCGGCGTGATGCTGGCGATGTGCGCCGGCAATGGCGGCATCGACCTGTCCGGCATCGCGCTCGCCAACCTGTCCGGCGTCGCCTCGGCGGTGGTGATCAGCACCTTCCTGTCGAGCGCCGACCAGCCGACGGCCTATTCGCTCGCCTTCATCGCCGGCGCGCTGGTGGTCGGCGTGCTCGGCGGCATGTTCAACGGGCTTCTGATCAGCCGGCTCAACATCACGCCGATCCTGTGCACGCTCGGCACGCAGATGCTGTTCACCGGCCTCGCCGTGGTGGCCTCGGGCGGACGCGCGGTGGCGGTCGGCAGCCCGGATTTCCTGTCGGAGATCGGCAACGGCCTGTTCCTCGGCGTGCCGATCAGCTTCGTGATCTTCATCGCGGTGGCGGCCTTCATCGCCGCGCTGTTGAAGTTTACCCCGTTCGGCCTGTGGCTGATGCTGATGGGCACCAACCCGAAGGCCGCCGTCTATGCCGGCTTCCCGCGCACCAAGGTGCTGATCGCCACCTATGCGACCAGCGGCCTGCTCTCCGGCCTCGCGGGGGTGATCATCGCGGCGCGCAACGTCAACGTGAAGTGGGACTACGGCACGTCCTACCTGCTGATCGCCATCCTGATCGCGGTGATGGCCGGCGTGCGCCCGGAAGGCGGCTATGGCCGGGTGATCTGCGTGGTGCTGGCGGCGATCGCGCTGCAGCTGATGTCGAGCATGCTGAACTTCGGCGGGCTGTCGAACTTCGTGCGCGACTTCGCCTGGGGCGCGCTGCTTCTGACCTTCCTGGCGGTCGGCCGGACCAACCTGGCCGGCTTCCTGAATCCCAACAAGGGCAAAAAGCCCGCGTGATGCGAACCCCTCACGCATCGAAACGGTCATGAGGGTGGCAACAACAGTGGAGGAAACTGTGGGCGCTCGTTCGAAGAAAACCCTGCTTTCGAAGAAGATCCTGCTCGGCTCGGCGATGGCGGTAGCCCTCGTCGCCGGCTCGGCCGGCGCGCTGATGGCCCAGGGCAAGCCGGTCATCGCCACCGTGGTGAAGATCAGCGGTATTCCGTGGTTCGACCGCATGGAGACCGGCGTCAAGCAGTTCCAGAAGGACAATCCGGACGTCGTCGCCACCCAGTACGGCCCCGCCACCGCCGACGCCGCGCAGCAGCTGCAGATCGTCACCGATCTCATCGCCAAGGGCGTGAACGGCCTCGCCGTGGTGCCGATGGACCCGTCCGTGCTGGAAGGCACGCTGAAGCGCGCCATGGATCGCGGCATCATCGTGGTGACCCACGAGGCCGACAACCAGAAGAACACCCACGCCGACGTCGAGGCGTTCGACAACGCCGATTACGGCCGCGCGCTGAACGCACGCCTCGCCGAGTGCATGGGCGGCAAGGGCAAGTGGACCACCTTCGTCGGCTCGCTGGGCAGCCGCACCCACATGCAGTGGGTCGGTGCTGGCGAGGAGAACGCCAAGAAGCATCCCGAGATGACGCTGGTCGACCCGAACAACGAGTCGTTCGACGACGCCAACGGCACCTATGAGAAGGCCAAGGAAATCCTGCGCAAGCACCCGGACATCAAGGGCTTCCAGACCTCGGCCGGCAATGACGTGCTCGGCGTCGGCCGCGCCATCGACGAGGCCGGCCTCTCCGGCAAGGTGTGCCTGGTCGGCACCGGCCTGCCGAACCCCTCGCAGGACCTCTTGGAGTCCGGCGCCATCACCGCCATCGGCTTCTGGGATCCGCAGAAGGCCGGCATGGCGATGAACGCCGTCGCCAAGAAGCTGATCGCCAAGCAGAAGGTCGAGGACGGCGCCAATCTCGGCGTGCCCGGCTACGAGAAGGTGAAGGTCACCAAGGGCCCGGGCGAAGGCCTGCTGATCATCGGCAACGGCATGGTGATCGCCGACAAGAAGAACTACAAAGAGTTCCTCTTCTGATCGGTTGTCCGACCCTGGATGCCCGGAGGCGGTCCGTCCGCCTCCGGGATCTCCCGAACGCGCAGTTTCGCGCCACGCCCGCCAATCGGTGAAGGGGATCGCCCGTGTCCCATGTTTCAGCACTGCCCCGGCCGGACGCCGCCTCCAAGGTGGATGCGTTCCTCGAACTGCGCGGCATCCATAAGCGCTTCGGCGGCGTGCACGCGCTGCGCGGCGTCGGCTTCACCATCGAGCCGGGCGAGGCCTATCACCTGCTCGGCGAGAATGGCTGTGGCAAGAGCACCGTCATCAAGATCATGTCCGGCGCCCACGCCCCGGACGAGGGCGAGATCGTCCTCGAAGGCAAGGTCTACCACTCGCTGACCGCCATCCAGTCGCTGAGCGCCGGGATCGAGACCGTCTATCAGGACCTCTCGCTGCTGCCGAACCTCACGGTGGCGGAGAACGTCGCGCTCAACGAGCAACTGGTCGCCAGCGGCGGCCGGCTGGCGCGGCTGTTCGACCGCACCCGCCTGCGCGAGACCGCCGCGGCGGCGCTCGCGACCGTCGGCCTGCCGAGCGACCGCGGCTTCCTCGGCACCATCGTCTCCGACCTGCCGCTGGCGCAGCGCCAGCTGGTCGCCATCGCCCGCGCCATCGCCACCAAGGCGAAGATGGTGATCATGGACGAGCCGACCACCTCGCTGACCCGCCGCGAGGTCGACAACCTCATCAATGTGGTGGAGCGGCTGCGCTCGGAAGGCGTGGCGGTGCTGTTCGTCACCCACAAGCTCGACGAGTGCTACCGCATCGGCGGCCATGCCATCGTGTTCCGCGACGGCCAGTGCGTCGAGCAGGGCCCGCTCGCCAACTACACCAAGCAGCGGCTCGCCGAGCTGATGACCGGCCGCCGGATCGACGCCGAGCGCTACCGCACCGGCGCGCCGATGGACGGCGAACTCTTCGCCGCCAATGGCCTGTCGCTGCCGCCCAATGTACGCGACGTCAGCTTCTCCGTCCGCAAGGGCGAGATCCTCGGCATTACCGGCCTCGCCGATTCCGGCCGCAACGAACTCGCCATGGCGATCGCCGGGGTGATGCCGGCGACGGGCGGCAGCGTCCGCATCGACGGCAAGGTGGAGAAGGTCCGCCATCCCTCCGGGGCGATCCGGCTCGGCATCGGCTATGTGCCGGAGGACCGGCTGGCTGAAGGGCTGTTCCTCGACAAGTCGATCTTCGAGAACGAGATCGCCCTGGTGGTGCGCGACCTCGCCAACGGCTTCGGTGTCGTCGACAAGGCCAAGGGCCGCGCGCTCGCCGACAAGCTGTCGCAGGACATGCGGCTGAACACCCGCAATCTCGACCTGCCGGTCGGCGCGCTGTCCGGCGGCAACCAGCAGCGGGTGCTGATCGGCCGCTGGCTGTCGATCCTGCCCAAGCTCCTGGTGCTGCACGGCCCGACGGTGGGCGTCGATGTCGGCTCCAAGGACACGATCTACCGCGTCATCCAGCAGCTCGCCGAGGCCGGCATGGGCCTCGTCATCGTCAGCGACGACCTGCCGGAGCTGCTGCAGAACTGCGATCGCATCCTGGTAATGAACAATGGCCGCGTCGTCGCCGAATACGACGCCCGCGAGACGGACGAGGACCAGCTGTACAAGGCCATGCTGGTCTCCAAACCCGCCGTGAACACGGAGACCGCTCGATGAGCGCCACGCATCTCACCGAGAGCGCCGCCGTGCCGGTCGCCAGGCCCAATTCGCTGCTGGCGCTGGTGCGCCGGCGCCCGGAGCTCATCACGCTGGCGCTGCTGGTGGCGATCTGCGTGGCGGTGTCGATCATCAACCCGGCCTTCCTCCAGCCATCCTCGCTGGTCGATATCGGCCGCGCCAGCGTGGTGATGGGGCTGTTCGCGCTCGGCGTGTTCATCATCCTGGCGGCCGGCGGCATCGATGTGTCGTTCACCGCCATCGCCGCCTTCACCATGTATTCGATGACGCTGCTGGTGAAGAACCACTGGCCGGACGCGCCGATCGCGCTGGTGCTGGTGGCGGCGACGGCCGGCGGGGCGCTGCTCGGCGTCGTCAACGGGCTTCTGGTGCATTACCTCAAGGTGCCGTCGCTGATCGTGACCATCGGCACGCAGTATCTGTTCCGCGGCATACTGCTGGCCTTCATCGGCACGGTATGGATCATGTCGCTGCCCCCCACCATGGGCGCCTTCGGCCGGCTGCCGCTGTTCCAGTTCGAATCGGCGGATGGGCGCACCATCACCCTGCCGTTCTACTTCCTGGTGCTGCCGGCGGCGGCGCTGGTGACCTGGTGGATGCTGAACCGCACGCTGATGGGGCGCGCCATCTTCGCCATCGGCGGCAACGCCAATGTGGCGGAGCGGCTCGGCTACAGCCTGCGCACCATCCACATCTTCATGTTCGCCTATGCCGGCGCGCTCGCCGGCCTTGCCGGCATCATCCACACCGCCGCCAACCGGCAGTCGAACCCGTTCGACCTCGTCGGCACCGAGATCAACGTCATCGCCGCCGTGGTGCTCGGCGGTGCCCGCATCACCGGCGGCACCGGCACCGTGATCGGCACGCTGCTCGGCGTGCTGCTGGTGGTGGTGGTGAACAGCGTGCTGGTGATGGTCGGCATTCCCTCCACCTGGCAGCGCGTCGTGGTCGGCGGCTTCATCCTGCTCGCCGCCGCCTTCTTCGTGTTCTGCCAGAAGAAGAACTGACTCCCGAAGACGCGCGTCCAAGGCGCGCTTCACCGACACGCCAAAGCTTCGAGCCCAAGAGGACCGAGATGAAGAAGTTTCTCAACGATCCGGCTGACTTCGTCGACGAGATGCTCGAGGGCATCTACCGGGCTCATCCCCAGGTGACCTATGTCAACGACGACAAGCGCTGCCTCGTCGTCGCCAAGCCCAAGGCCGGCAAGGTCGGCATCGCCACCGGCGGCGGCTCGGGGCACCTGCCGCTGTTCCTCGGCTATGTCGGCGACAACATGCTGGACGGCTGCGCGGTGGGCGGCGTGTTCCAGTCGCCGAGCGCCGACCAGATGCACGAAGTGACCAAGTACATCGACCAGGGCGCCGGCGTTCTCTACATCTACGGTAACTACACCGGCGACATCATCAATTTCGACATGGCCGCCGAGCTCGCCGACATTGACGGCATCACGGTGAAGCAGGTGATCGGCAATGACGACATCGCCTCTTCCGTGGTCGGCGAGGAGCACAAGCGTCGAGGCGTCGCCGGCATCTTCTTCGTCTACAAGGCGGCCGGCGCGGCGGCGGCGAACGGGCTGTCGCTCGACGAGGTGACCCGCCTCGCCGACAAGGCGCGGGCCAATGTGCGCACCATCGGCGTCGCGCTGTCGAGCTGCGTGGTGCCGGAAATCGGCCACGCTACCTTCTCGGTCGGCGAGGACGAGATGGAGATCGGCATGGGCATCCATGGGGAGCCCGGCATCAGCCGCAAGAAGCTCGCCCCGGCCGACGCCGTCGTCGACGAGATGATGGAGCGGGTGTTCGCCGAGCTGCCGGCCGGCAAGGGCGACGAGTTTGCTGTGCTGGTCAACGGCCTCGGCGGCACGCCGAAGGAAGAGCTCTACATCCTGTTCCGCCGCGTCTCGCAGCTGTTCGAGGCGAGGGGCTCCAAGGTGAAGTACGTCTGGATCGGCGAGTTCGCCACCGCCATGGAGATGGCGGGCGCCTCGATCTCGGTGCTGAAGCTCGACGCCGAGCTCGACCCTCTGGTTGCGGCGCCGGTGAACACGCCGTTCTTCGCCCACTACACGGCCTGAGGAGCGCGAGAATGGATGCGATCCGTGCCGACGAACTGATCGGCCTGTTCCAGAGCTGGCGCGACCTGTTCGCCGCCGAGCGCGACTTCCTGATCGCGCTCGACGGCAAGGTCGGCGACAGCGATCTCGGCATCACCATGTCGAAGTCCTTCGCCGCCGCCTACGACACGGTGGCGGCCGAGGGCGCGGCGGCGGGGCTGACCAAGCTGCTGCGCTCGGCCGGCGCCATCATGGCGAAGACCGCGCCCTCCACCATGGGCACGCTCACCGCCACCGGCTTCCTGCGCGGCGCCAAGGCGCTGGAGGGCAAGGACGCCATCGGCACCGCCGAGGCGGCTGCCTTCTGGCGCGCCTATGCCACCGGCATCGCCGAGCGCGGCAAGGCGAAGCTCGGCGACAAGACCATCCTCGACGTGCTCGATCCGGTCGCCGGGGTGCTGGAGGCGCAGGCTGCCAGCGGCGCGGCGCTCGCCCCGGCGATGGCGGCGGCGGCGGATGAGGCCGAGGCGGCGCTGGAGCGCACCAAGACCATGAAGGCGCAGCACGGCAAGGCGGCCGTCTTCCAGGAGCAGACGGTGGGCCTGCAGGATGCCGGCGCCACCGTCGGCGTGTTCCTCGTCAAGGCGATGAGCGGCTACGTCGCCGGCTGAGCGGGGGCTTGAAAGCAGGGATCGCCGGGCGGGGGGATTGCCTCCGCCCGGATTTATGATTCCTGGATATGACTGCATGCGATTTATTGCGGCTAATCGCTTGCCCCGCCCCGGCCTATCTTTGCATCGAACCACAGCCGCGGATCATCCGCGCGTGCTGGAGGATGAGCGATGCAAACACGTGAACTCGGAAAAAGCGGGCTGACCGTCTCGGCCCTCGGCTTTGGCTGCATGGGCCTCGATTTCGGCTATGCCACCAAGGTGACCAAGGCGGAAGGCGTCACGCTGATCCGCCAGGCGGCGGAGCGCGGCGTCACGCTGTTCGACACCGCCGAGGTCTACGGCCCGTTCACCAATGAGGAGATGGTCGGCGAGGCACTGCGGCCGCTGCGCGACCAGGTGGTGATCGCCACCAAGTTCGGCTTCAACATTGTCGACGGCAAGCAGGCCGGGCTGAACAGCCGGCCGGAGCATATCAAGCAGGTGGCCGACGCCTCGCTGAAGCGGCTCGGCATCGAGGTGATCGACCTGTTCTACCAGCACCGCGTCGACCCCGAAGTGCCAATCGAGGACGTGGCCGGCGCGGTCAAGGACCTCATCGCCGCCGGCAAGGTGAAGCATTTCGGCCTGTCCGAGCCCGGCGCGCAGACGGTGCGTCGCGCCCACGCGGTGCAGAAGGTCACCACGCTGCAGAACGAGTACTCGCTGTGGACGCGCGGGCCGGAGACCAACGGCATTCTCGACGCCTGCGAGGAACTCGGCATCGGCCTCGTCGCCTATAGCCCGCTCGGCAAGGGCTTCCTCACCGGCGCGATGGGGAAGGACACCAAGCTCGGCGAGGGCGATTTCCGCGCCCTGCTGCCGCGCTTCACCCCCGAGGCGATGGAGAAGAACCAGGCGCTGATCGATCTCCTGAAGCGCATCGCCGCCGACAAGCAGGCGACGCCGGCGCAGATCGCGCTCGCCTGGCTGCTGGCGCAGAAGCCGTGGATCGTGCCAATCCCCGGCACCACCAAGCTGCACCGGCTGGAGGAAAACCTCGGCGGCGCCGCGGTGGAGCTGACCGCGGCTGATACCGCCGAGATCCGCCAGGCGCTGGCCGCCATCGATGTCGAGGGCGAGCGCTATCCCGCGCATCTGATGGCGACCGTCGGCCGCTGACGCACAGAGGTCCGGCCGATGGCGGACAAGGATGCCTTCTCGCGGCGCGGCGCGTTGACCGCCGCGCTGCTGCTGTCATTGACGGCCGAGGCCGGCCGCAACCACGCGCACGCCGCCATCCCGGCGGCAGGCGGCGGTCGCGTGCTGGTCGCCTATTACTCGCGGACCGGCAATACGCGGGTAGTCGCCCGGCAGATCCAGCTTGCCTATGGCGCGGCGCTGTTCGAGATCCGCACCGCCGAGCCCTATCCCGACGACTACGAGGCCACGGTGCGGCAGGCGGAGCGGGAGCGGCAGGCCGGCTACCGGCCGCCGCTCGCGGCGACGCTGCCGAGCCTCGACGCCTATGACGTCGTGTTCCTCGGCTTTCCGATCTGGGGCACCACCGCGCCGGCGGCGGTGCGTTCCTTCCTCGCCGCCCACGACCTTTCCGGCAAGACGCTGGTGCCGTTCATCACCCATGGCGGCTACGGACCGGGCAGCAGCGTGCAGGTGGTGGCCGAGCACGCGCCCGGCGCGCGGCTTCTCGACGCTTTCACGCTGCGGCAGGATCAGGAGCGCGAAACGCTGGCGCAGGTCACAAGCTGGATGGGCGGGCTCGCCATCGACCGATGACCGGCCGGCGATGAGGCGTTCTGCGATAGCCTGTTCGGCGACAACATCATGGAGCTTGAAATGAGCAACTCTATTCACGGCAAGGTGGTCGTCATCACCGGCGCCAGCAGCGGCCTCGGCGAGGCGACCGCCCGCCATCTGGCCTCGGAAGGGGCCAAGCTGGTGCTGGGCGCGCGGCGGCTCGACCGGCTGCAGGCGCTGGCCGGAGAGCTGGGGCTGCCGGCGGCGGCCGCCGTCGAGACCGACGTCACCGACGCCGAACAGGTGAAGCGCCTCGTCGACGCGGCGGTCGCCGCGCATGGGCGCATCGACGTCATCCTCAACAATGCCGGCCTCATGCCGCACTCGCCGCTGGAGCGCGGCAAGATCGCCGACTGGGACCGGATGATCGACGTCAACCTCAAGGGCGTGCTCTACGGCATCGCCGCCGCCCTGCCGCACATGACGCGGCAGAAGAGCGGACACATCATCAACGTGTCCTCGGTCGCCGGCCACAAGGTGCGTCCCGGCAGCGCGGTCTATGCCGCGACCAAGGCGGCGGTGCGCATGCTTTCGGAGGGGTTGCGCCAAGAGGTGAAGCCCTACAACATCCGCACCACCATCATTTCCCCCGGCGCGGTGCAGTCCGAACTGCCGCAGAGCATCACCGAGGCCGACGTCGCCCGGGGTATCCAGGATTTCTATGAGGCTGTCGCCATTCCGGCGGAGAATTTCGCGCGGATCGTCGCGTTCGCGATCAGCCAGCCGGAGGAGGTCGACATCAACGAGATCCTGTTCCGGCCCACGGCCCAGGAGCTTTGACGCCTATGTTCGAAGGCCGACCGGCAGCGGGCGACACCGATGCCTCCGATACGGATGCCTCCCTGAGCGAGGAAGCCCAGCCGGCGGCGGACATTTTCCCCGGCGACGCCACCGAGGCGGCAGCCGAGGTCGGCTCCAGCCCGCCGGCGCGCACCGAGGCGGCACGCCATGGCTGGCGCGTGCTCGGCACGCTGAGCGCGCTGATGGGCTTCGCCTCGGTCTCCACCGATCTCTATCTGCCGGCCATGCCGGAGATGGGCCGGGCGCTCGGCGCCGACAGCGGCACCATCGAGCTGACGGTCTCCGGCTATCTGATCGGCTTCAGCCTCGGCCAGCTGCTCTGGGGGCCGATCAGCGACCGCCACGGCCGCCGGCTGCCGGTCGCCATCGGGCTGGTGCTGTTCATCATCGGCTCGGCCGGCTGCGCGCTGTCCTTCGATGCGTGGAGCATGATCGGCTGGCGGGTGGTGCAGGCGGTCGGTGCCAGCGCCGGCGTGGTGCTGGGCCGCGCCATGGTGCGCGATCTCTATGAGGGACCGCGCGCGGCGCAGATGATGTCGACGCTGATGACGGTGATGGCGATCGCGCCGCTGATCGGCCCGCTGCTCGGCGGGCAGATCCTTGCCTTTGCCGGCTGGCACGCGATCTTCTGGTTCCTGGTCGTGGTCGGCTTCGTCACGCTCGGCGCGGTGGCGCGATTGCCCGAGACCCTGCCGGCGGCGCAGCGCAACCCGGCCCCGCTCGGGCGGGCGCTGCGTGGCTATGGCGCGCTGCTGCGCGAGCGGCGGCTGCTCGGCTATGCCGGCGCCGGCGGCTTCTTCTATGCCGCGATGTTCGCCTATATCGCCGGCACGCCCTTCGCCTACATCACCTATCACCATGTGCCGGCCGGGCTCTACGGCGTGCTGTTCGCCGCCGGCATCGTCGGCATCATGGCGACCAACATGATCAATGCGCGGCTGGTGATGCGGCTCGGCAGCGACCGAATCCTGGTCGGCGGCATCGTGGCGGCGACGGCGTCGGGCCTGCTGCTGGCCGGCATCGCCTCGGCCGACTGGGGCGGGCTATGGGGGCTGTTCGTGCCGCTGTTCCTGTTCGTGTCGACCACCGGCTTCATCGTCGCCAACTCGATCGCCGGCGCGCTCGGCGGCTCCGCCCGCCGCGCCGGCGCGGTCTCGGCGCTGATCGGCGCCATCCACTATGGCAGCGGCATAATCGGCTCGGCGCTGGTCGGCTTGCTCGCCGACGGCACGCCCCGGCCGATGACCTGGGTGATCGCGCTCGGCTGCATCGGCAGCCTCCTGTGCTGCCGGCTGCTGTCGGACGGGCGCGCCAAGGCCTGAGAAGGCCGCGCCTTATCGTGGCGCGAGCGCCGCCAATGCCGCCAGCGCTTCCTCCGCCGCGCGTGCGCCGCTCAGATAGGCGCCGTGCGCGGTGGAGAAATCGGTGGGATGGGTCGCTTCGCCGGCAAAGAATACCCGTCCGTCAAAGGGCCGCGCCAGCTCTCGCCGCGCGTCGGCGTAACCGGGCAGCGCATGGCTGTAGGCGCCGCCAATGCTCGGCACGCCCGCCCAGCCGGAGGCGATGAGCGGTCGCAGGTAGGTCCGCACCGAGGCGCCGAACAGGCCCGCGAGCGTGTCGATGGCGCGGGCGAACGCCGCCGGCGTGCCGTCCCGCTCCACCGCGCGGGCGCCGGCGCCGCCGAAGAAGCACTCGATGACCGGCTGGCCGAAGGGGCGGATGTAATAGGTCCCGGTTTGCGGGTCGTTGAGATCGCCCAGCAGGTGGGTTTCCGGCTCGAACGGGCTGTCGCCGACGATCTCCAGGAACAGCTTCTCGTCGCGGCCGAGCGGCAGGCGCGCCGCCGCCGCGCGCCACGGATCGAGCGCGGCGGGCCAGCGCAGCGTATCGCCGGCCAGCACATGGGTGGAGACGGTGACGAGGACGGCGCGGCAGCGCAGCGTGCCCTCGCGCGTGTCGAGCGCCACGCCGGCGCCGTCCAGCCTGATCGCCTCCACCGGCGTGCCGAGATGGACGGGAATCTCCGCCGGCAGGCTCGAGGTGACGAGCGTGCCGTAGCCGGCCGGCAGCCGCCAGTTGATGTAGGTGGAGGCGTCGTCATAGGTGGCGTAGTCGCGCGCGGAGATGCGCTCCATCTCGTCGCCGCTGATGTAGCCGCTCAGCGCCTGCAGATAGGCGGTCCAGCGCGCATCCTCCGCCACCAGCGCATCGGCGGCGCAATCGCTGGCGGGCGGGGCATTGGCCAGGCGTTCGCTCCACGCCTCGAAGGCGAGGTTCGCGGCGGCGAGATCCTCGGGGGCGATGCCGAGATCGCCATATTGCCGGCCCCAGGCGGCGGGCGAGCGGTCGACCGTGAAGCCGGCCTGCTCGGCGATGCGCGTCCACGGGTTGCGGTCGCCGGAATGCAGCCAGCCACAGCCGAGATCGAGCGCGAGCCCGCCGGCGTCCTGCGTCGGGGCCTGGTGCGTCCACGCCCGGCCGCCCGGTCGCGGCAGCGCCTCCAGCAGGAGAACCGACAGGCCGGTTCCGGCGAGCCGGCGCGCGGCGCCCGTGCCGGCGGCGCCGGCGCCGAGGATGACGATGTCGGCCTCGTGGGTCATCGCAGCTGTCCTCCGGTGTCCCGTCCCGCGGCGGTGACGGCTAGAGCGGCCTGACGGCGTAGCGCAGGTGCAGGGTACCGTGCCCGGCGGGTTCGCAGGATATCAAGGACAGTTCGACCTTGTCGGCAAGGCCGGTGTCTCCGGCTTCCACAATGGTGGAGACGCCGGTGCGGCCGTCCAGGGCGGGGCAAAGCAGCAGGCTGACCTCGTCCACCAGCCCGGCGGCGAAGAACGCGCCATTGGCGTTGGCGCCGCCTTCCAGCAGCAGGCGGCGGATGCCGAGCTGGCGGCCGATCTCGGTCAGCAGGGCGGCGAGGTCGAGTTCCGCCCCGTCGGACACCAGATAGCCGATACCGTCGGCCGCCAGTTCCGCCAGATGGCTGTCGGGCACGTCGCCGCCGAGCACCACCACCACCGGGTCGCCGCCGAGGGTGGAGCCGGCGAAATGCAGCTTGCCGCCCCGGTCGAGCGCGATGGCGTAGCTCGCCGCGCCCGGCACCGGGAGATGCCGCCGCCGGTCCACCGTGCCGGTCTCGGCCGGCGGGTGCGGCGTGCCCTTGGCCATCTCGGCCATGGTGACGCGACCGACGATCCAGCCGTCGCCGTCGAGCGCCTCGTGCAGCCGTTCATAGATGCCGGACCACTCCGCGCGCGTGCCGTCCGGGCTGCGACTCCAGCCGCTCGGATGCAGGCGGCCGTCCAGCGAGGTGATCATGTGGCAGACGAGGTGAGGTTTCATCGTGCGGATCCCCTGCTTGGGAAAAGGGGACGGCCGCATGGGAAGCGCGGCCGTCCGGGTGGTCAGGCCGCCGCCGGGGCCGGCAGCGAGGCCATATCGATCACGAACCTGTAGCGCACATCGGAGTGCTCCATCCGCTCGAAGGCTTCGTTGATCTGATCGATGCGGATCATCTCGACATCGGGCAGCACGCCGGCCTTGGCGCAGAAGTCCAGCATCTCCTGCGTCTCAGCGATGCCGCCGATGCAGGAGCCGGCGACGCTGCGCCGGCCGAGCAGCAGCGGCACGGTGGTGGAGGGCGGCAGCGGGCCGACCTGGCCGACCAGCACCAGCGTGGCGTCGACGTCGAGCAGCGGCAGATAGGGGGTGATGTCGTGCTCGACCGGCACGGTGTCGATGATCAGGTCGAAGCCGTTCGCCGCCTGCGCCATCGCCTCGGCATCGGAGGAGGCCAGCAGCCGGTCGGCGCCGAGGGCGAGCGCGTCGGCCTCCTTGTCACGGGTGCGGCTGATCGCGGTGACGTCGGCGCCGAGCGCAGCGGCGAGCTTCACCGCCATGTGGCCGAGCCCGCCAATGCCGACCACGCCGACGCGGCTGCCGGGGCCGACATTCCAGTTGCGCAGCGGAGAATAAGTGGTGATGCCGGCGCAGAGCAGCGGCGCCGCCTTGGAGAGGTCGAGCCCGTCCGGCACCCGCACCGCGAACTCCTCGCGCACCACGAGATGCTTGGAATAGCCACCATGGGTCCGGGACGTCGGCTCGCAGGAGAAGCGGTCGGTGTCGTTATAGGTCTGCACGTTGGCCTTCTTGCAGAACTGCTCCAACCCCTTGCGGCACTGGTCACAGGACTGGCAGGAATCCACCATGCAGCCGACCGCGACATGGTCGCCGATCCGGTAGCGCTGCACGTCGCCGCCGACCGCGATGACACGGCCGACGATCTCGTGGCCGGGCACCATCGGGTACTGGCTCCAGCCCCAGTCGTTGCGCGCCTGATGCAGGTCGGAATGGCAGACGCCGCAATACAGCACCTCCATGGCGACATCGTTGACGCGCAACTCGCGACGCTCGAAATCGAAGGGCGCCAGGGGCGCGTCCGCGGCCTGTGCCGCATAGCCGATGGTCTTCATGGTGAGGTCCCCTTATCGGTCGTGAGGATTGGCGGGCCGGCGGCGCGGCCGGCCCTGCCGTCAGGTCGTCATCGGCGCCGGCGCTCAGCCGGCGTAGTCGGTGTCGCTGACCTTCTCCAGCCAGTCGACCACCTTGCCGTCCTGCGCCTCGGCGATGGCGAGGTGGGTCATCGCGGTGTCCGGCGCGGCGCCGTGCCAGTGCTTCTCGCCGGGCGGAAACCAGACGATGTCGCCGGGCCGTATCTCTTCCACCGGCCCGCCCTCGTGCTGCGCCCGGCCATAGCCGGAGACGACGAGTATCGTCTGCCCGAGCGGATGCGTGTGCCAGGCGGTGCGGGCCCCCGGCTCGAAGGTGACGGTGGCGCCGCTCAGCCCGCCGCTGCCGGCGAAGGGGGAGTCGATGCGGACGGTTCCGGTGAAGTACTCCTCCGGCCCTCGCCGGGAGGGTTGCGAGCCGGCGCGCTTGATCTCCATGAGGATGCTCCAAATTGGGACGGAGGTTTCACGTCCTGTTTATCACCCTGATTTTGGTGAACTAGTGATTGTAAATCGCATGAAGCCATGTCCAAAATTCATGAATGCAGCGTGATGACCTTGTCGACCTGAATGCCTTCCTGGTGGTGGCCGAGGAGCGAAGCTTCACCCGCGCCGCCGCCAAGCTCGGCACCTCGCAATCCGCCCTCAGCCATACGATCCGGCGCCTGGAGGCCCGGCTGGGCGTCCGCCTGCTGACCCGTACCACGCGCAGCGTCGCGGCCACCGACGCCGGCGAGCGCCTGCTGGCGACCTTGCGGCCGGCTTTCGACGAGATCGGCGCGCAGCTGACCTCGCTCAGCGAATTGCGCGAGAAGCCGGCCGGCACCATCCGCATCACCACCGCCGAGCATGCCGCCATCACCGTGCTGTGGCCGGCGCTCAAGCGGCTCTTGCCGGATTATCCCGACATCCATGTCGAACTCAGCATCGATTCCAGCCTGACCGACATCGTGGCCGAGCGCTTCGACGCCGGCGTGCGGCTGGGCGAGGCGCTCGCCAAGGACATGATCGCGGTGCGCATCGGGCCGGATGTGCGGATGATCGTGGTCGGCGCGCCCGCCTATTTCGAGAAGCGGCCGGTTCCCCTCGTGCCGCAGGACCTCGCGGCGCATTCCTGCATCAATCTGCGCATGCTCAGCTCGGGCGGGCTCTATCCCTGGGAGCTGGAGAAGGACGGGCGGGAAGTGCGGGTCCGCGTCGAGGGGCAGCTCGCCTTCAACCACACGCACATGGTGACGCAGGCGGCGCTCGACGGCTTCGGCCTCGCCTTCGTCATGGAGGACCGGGTGACCGGCTATCTCGAGCAAGGGCGGCTGGTCCAGGTGCTGGAGGACTGGTGCCCGCCGTTTCCCGGCTATCACCTGTATTATCCAAGCCGCCGGCAGCCCTCGGCCGCCTTCTCGCTGCTGGTCGACGCTCTGCGCTATCGCGGCTAGCGCGCCGCCGCAGCCAGCCGGCGGCGTAGTAGCTCAGCACGCCATAGAGCCCGGCGACCGCAAGGGCATGGACGAAGAAGCCGGCCGCCGATTCCTCGAAGTTCCACCAGTCCAGCGTGGTTTGCAGGGAAAGGCGGGCGCCGATGCCGAGCACGAAGGAACTCCACACGCCGTGGAGGGCGATGGCCGCGGCGAGCAGCCGGAGCGCCAGGGTGCGCGCCGCATTGGGCTGTTCCAGTCCGAACAGAGCGCGTGCCGTTTCCATGAACTGCGGCCAGCGCAGGCCGAGATGGAGCGCAACGGCGACCAGCACCCAATAGCCGGCCAGCACGTGGATCTGCCGGGCGGTGTAACCGCCGCCGGGTACAAGGCCGGACAGGGTTTCCGAGATCGGCACACTGGTGCCGAGAAGCCCCAGCATCGCCACCGCCAGCAGAAGCAGCACGGCGAGGTCGAGCCGGCCGCGCGCGTGCTTGCGCGCCGCGAGGAGCGGGCGGTAGCGGCGGCGGTTGAAGAGGTTATGCGCGCCGACCAGCACGAACAGGGCGGTGCCGGCGAGCTCGTGGACCGCGTTGCCGAGCCACCAATAGGCCATAGCGAGCAGCAGCAGGCCACCGGCGAGGAGATCGAGCGCCAGCCGGAACAGGAGGAGGGCAGGGGGCACGCCGGCGTCTCAATCGACCGGGGAGCCGTCGAAGTCGGGAATCCGGCTGGCGGTGAAGAGATATTCCGAGCCCGACTGGCTCCGGTGGCAGGATTGGCAGCGGGCGGTGTTCTCGTTCATGTTGATGGTCCGGTCGGCCCAGAACCATTGGAACTGCCAGTCGCCGGTGCGGCGGCGCTCGTCATAGTCGGCGCCCCATCCCGCTCCCTTCTGCATGACGAAATAGCGGTAGAGCTGGCCGTCGCGGTAGTCGACCAGCACGAAATGCGTGCCCTCCGGTACGGTTCTTCCGTTCTTCACCGCGTCGAGCGCCGCCGGCGTGGTCATGATGTGCTCGGTCACGTTGCCGCGCCGCACCGTGGTGTAGTGGACCAGCTGGGCGAGATCCTCGGGAAAGGTTACGCGCGTGGTTTCCGCGTGCACCTGCCAGCCCGCCAGCAGCGCGAGGGCGGTGGCCAGCGACAGGAACGAGGTCCGTCTGTTCATGGGGCGGTTCCCGACAGGAGGGGCAGGGGGCGGGGCGGGCGCCCGCGCCGGAGGAAGCCGGGCGTCGAGGCCGTGCCCCGGCCGGCTCGGGGAACATCGATCAGTCGAGCTTCTTGGCCGCGAGGAAGGCCGACACCTGGTCGGCGATCTCGACATTGTTGAGGTCCGAGAACGGAAAGTGCGTGTTGCCGCGAATGCCGATCTCCGGCAGGTGGACCAGCGTCGCGTCGCCGCCGTGCCGGTTCACCGCGTCGCGCCAGAGCCGCGCCATGGCGAGCCGCGCCCGCCAGGCGTCCTGGGTGGGAATGTCGGTCGCGGTCTCCGGGATGTTGTCGCCGTAGAAGATGACGATGGGGATGCGGGTCAGCGCCATGAACTGGTCCATCGGCACCGGCACGCCCTTCAGCGTGTCGAAGGCGTTGGGGATGTCGGCGGGCACCTCGCCCTCCGGGAAGACGAAATTGCTGCCCGGCTCGAAGGCGACGATGGCCTTGACGTTGGCGTTCCGCATGGCGGTGACCCAGCCGAGGCCACCGCTATGCGAATGGGTGACCAGCACGGCCGGGCCGATGCGGTCGAATAGCGCGGAGACAGCGCTGGACATCACGCCGATGTCGAACGGCCCGGTATCGGGCGTCATCGCCCGGAAATACTGGTCGAGCGCCCGCGGGTCGCGGGAAAACTGCACGCCGTCGAAATAGTCCGGCCAGACGCCGACGCGGAACTGGCCGAACCAGAACTGTTCGTCCGGCACCGGCTTGACGGTGGTCTCGACCGTGCTGCGCCCGGCATTGCCGCGCCGCGGCTGGTCGATCAGATAGGTGGCGAAGTTCCGCCGCAGGAACAGGGTCTGGAACCCCTCCCGGCCGTCCGGCGTGCTCTCCCAGGTCTTCGAGAACTGGCCGAAGCCGTGCCACATCACGAGCGGGTATTTCCGCGGCTCGACCGGGATCTGGTAGAAGACATAGGCATGGTCGCCGTGGAAGCTCTGCCCGGCGGGACCCATCGGCTTGCGGGGATCGAAGCGGCCGGGCGCCGTCGACACCGTGCCGCCGACCGCGAAGCTGCCCTGTTCCTGGATGACCAGCGGCTGCGGCTTGCCAGTGGCCTGCGCCCACGCCTCCGTTGCCATCAGCAGGCTGGCGGGGGCCAGCGCCGCCGCGAGGATCGAGGTCCAAGCATTCATGTCCGAGGTTCCCGGTCGGTGAGTTCCCCTTAGGTTAGAACGGGACGTCCGCGCCGATTAGCCGGCCGGCGGAGATAGGGCCTATCGCTCGGATTAATGAATAGCCGGCCGCCATGGTGTGGCGGCCACCGTCCAGCTGCGCCCCTATCGCGCGAACTTCCGCGCGCCGGCCACGCACAGGATGACCGCCACCGTCACCGCCAGCATCGCCCCGCTCACCTTCTCGTGCAGCAGCGTTGCCGCCAGCGCGAGGCCGAAGAAGGGCTGCAGCAACTGCAATTGGCCGACCGCCGCGATGCCGCCCTGCGCGAGGCCGCGATACCAGAACACGAAGCCGATCAGCATGCTGAACAGCGAGACATAGGCGAGGCCGAGCCACGCAGGGGCCTCGATGCCGGCGAAGCTCGGCGGCATGTAGAGGACGGCCAGCACGATCATCAGCGGCAGCGACAGCACCAGCGTCCACGAGATCACCTGCCAGCCGCCGAGCGTCCGCGCGAGCCGGGCGCCCTCGGCATAGCCGAGCCCGCAGACGATGATCGCCGCCAGCATCAGCGCATCCCCGGTCGGCGAGGCGGTGAGCCCCTGCGACAGCGCGAAGCCGGCGACCAGCGCGCTGCCGAGCAACGAGAACAGCCAGAAGGCGGGCTTGGGCCGCTCGCCGCCGCGCAGCACGCCGAAGATCGCCGTCGCCAGCGGCAGGAGGCCGATGAAGACGATGGAATGCGCCGAGGTGACGTGCTGGAGCGCCAGCGCCGTGAGCAAGGGGAAGCCGAGCACCACGCCCAGCGCCACCACGGCGAGCGAGGCGATGTCGCGGAGAGCCGGTCGCCGCTCGCCGCAGGCGAGCAGCAGGGCGAGTGCCAGCAGGCCGGCGATGGCGGCGCGGGCGACGGTGAGGAACACCGGGTCGAACTGCATCACCGCCACCCGCGTGGCGGGGAGTGAGCCGCTGAAGATCACCACGCCGACGAGGCCGTTGAGCCATCCGGCCGTTGCACGTTCCATGTCGCCTTTTCGCCTTTCGCCTCGTGGCCCTGTTTCCGGGCGTTCCGATGCTATCGGTCCGAGCCTCTGGCGCTTCAAGCCACAGTTCGATACGGTTTTACGAAACTGTTATGAAGCAAAGTTCAGTACGGATGACGGGAAGTTCCAAGGTCACGGCGGTCATGGCGACGATCCGCCAGCGTATTGCCGGGCGTAGCCTGACGCCGGGCGCCAAGCTGCCGTCGATCCGCGGGCTGGCCACGAGCCTGAAGGTGTCGGCCTCCACCGTGGTCGCGGCCTATGAGCGGCTGGTGGCGGAAGGCGCGATCCTGTCCCGCCCCGGTTCCGGCTTCTATGTCGCCAGCCAGGCGGCACCGTTCGCGCTCTCGGAGATCGGCCCGAAGCTCGATCGCACCGTCGATCCGTTCTGGGTATCGCGGCAGTCGCTGGAGGCCGGCGGCGGCGACCTGAAGCCGGGCTGCGGGTGGCTGCCGCCGTCATGGCTCCCCGAAGAGGGGCTGCGGCGGGCCTTGCGTGGGCTCGCGCGCGCCGAGGGCGAGGTGCTGGCCGATTACGGTTCGCCCCTCGGCCTGCCGCCGCTACGCCAGTTCATCGCGCGGCGCATGGGCGAGCGCGGCATCGATGCCGCGCCGGACCAGATCCTGCTGACCGAGTCGGGAACGCAGGCGATCGACCTCCTGTGCCGGTTCCTCATCGAGCCCGGCGATACCGTGGTGATCGACGATCCCTGCTATTTCAATTTCCAGGCCCTCTTGCGGGCGCATCGCGCCAAGGTGGTCGGCGTGCCCTACACGCCGTCCGGCCCGGATCTCGCGCGGTTCGGCCAGGTGCTCGCCGAGCATCGGCCACGGCTCTACATCACCAATTCGGCGATCCACAATCCGACCGGGGCGGTGCTGTCCGCCGTCACCGCCCACAAGGTGCTGAAGCTTGCCGACCAGTTCGCGCTCACCATCGTCGAGGACGACATCTTCGCCGATTTCGAGCACGCCCCCGCGCCGCGCCTGGCAGCGTTCGACGGGCTGGAGCGGGTGATCCACATCGGCAGCTTCTCCAAGACGCTGTCGGCTTCGGCGCGCTGCGGCTTCATCGCGGCCCGTCCGGCCTGGGTCGAGGGACTGATCGACCTGAAGATCGCCACCACCTTCGGCGGCGGCCGGCTCGCCGCCGAGATGGTCTTCCGCGTCCTCAGCGACGGCGGCTACCGCAAGCAGATGGAAGGGCTCCGCACGCGGCTCTCCCATGCCCGCTTCGAGGTCGCTTCACGGCTGAAGGCCATCGGCATCACGCCGTGGCTGGACCCGGAGGCGGGCATGTTCCTGTGGTGCCGGCTGCCGGAGGGCGTCGACGCCGGGCAGATCGCCCGGGCGGCGCTGGCCGAGCGGGTGGTGTTGGCGCCGGGCAATGCGTTCAGCGTCTCGCAAACCGCGACCGGCTTCCTGCGGTTCAACGTGTCGCAGACGCTCGATCCGTCGGTGTTCGAGCTGCTGCGCCGGCTATTGCGGTGACGCGCGTTCCGGCCGGGAAAAACCGCCCTCGGCCGGCTAGGCCTTCTTGCCGGGCTTCGCGGTGGAGGTCTTCGTGGTGGAGGTCTTGGCGGTGGAGGTCTTGGCGGCGAGGTTCTGCGCCACGGCGGCGCGGATCAGCGCGGTCAGCGCCGCCTCGTCGATCGCTTCGCCCTCATGGATGTCGATCGCCCGGCGGGTATTGCCCTCCAGGCTGGCATTGAACAGGCCGGCCGAATCCGCCAGCGCCGCGCCGCGGGCGAAGGTCATCTTCACCACGCTCTTATAGGTCTCGCCGGTGCAGAGGATGCCGGCATGCGACCAGACCGGCACCCCGCGCCATTTCCACTCCTCGACCACGTCGGGATCGGCGGCGCGGATGAGGCGGCGGAGGCGGGCGAGCGCCTCGCCGCGCCAGTCGCCCAGTTCGGCGATCCGCGCGTCGATCAATTGCGAGGGGGAGGGGGCGTCCGCGTCGTGTCCCTTGCCGCCGTGCTGTTCCGTCATGCTCGCCGCTCGCTCCTTCGGGTTCCGTCGCCCAATAGCTAGGGCCGGCGCGGCGCCTGTCCACCGGTGTCCTCGTGGATCTCCGGCGCGAAGCCGCCACGCAGCTGTGGCCAGTGGCCCTTTGGGGGATTGCACGCGCTCGGCTTTCCGGGATCAGATGGCGCCATCCCCTGACAGGAGCGGCGCATGGCCAATTACGCGAAGATCGGCGGTTTCATCGGCGCGTGCATCACCGGCACGGCGCATTTCCTCGCCGACCTGCGCAAGGCGCCGGCATTGGCCGAGGAAGCCGGCTATGGCGACCTGCCGAAGCTGCCCAAGCCGAAGCCGACCCTCATTCCGATCATGAAGATCGCGCCGGCGGTCGGCTGGGCAGAGGGCCAGAAGCCGAAGCCGGCGCCGGGCCTGAAGGTCGGCGCCTTCACCACCGATCTCGACCATCCGCGCTGGGTGTACGAACTGCCGAACGGCGACATCCTCGTCGCCGAGACCGCCGCGCCGCCGACGCCGGGCGGCATCTTCAGCCTGCGCTGGTGGGTGATGGGCTTTGTGATGGTGCGGGCCGGGGCGGGGGTGAAGAGCGCCAACCGCATCACCCTGCTGCGCGACGCGGACGGCGATGGTGTCGCCGAAACCAAGCTGCCCTTCCTGGAAAACCTCAACTCGCCCTTCGGCATGGCGCTGGTCGGCGACCAGCTCTATGTCGCCAATGCCGACGCGCTGGTGCGTTTCCCCTATGTGCCCGGCGCCACCCGCATCGACGCGCCGCCGGTGAAGGTGTGCGACCTGCCGGCCGGGCGGAACCATCACTGGACCAAGAGCCTGGTGGCCAACAAGGCCGGCACCAAGCTCTATGTCGGCGTCGGCTCCAACTCCAACGTCGCCGAGTTCGGCATGCACGAGGAGGAGAACCGCGCCGCCATCCTCGAGGTCGACATCGCGACCGGCGCGCTCCGCGTCTTCGCCGGCGGCCTGCGCAACCCGGTCGGCATGGACTGGAATCCGGTGACCGGGGAATTGTGGACCAGCGTCAACGAGCGCGACGAGATCGGCGACGACCTGGTGCCGGACTACATGACCTCGGTGAAGGACGGCGCCTTCTATGGCTGGCCCTATTGCTACTACGACAAGATCGTCGACGACCGGGTGAAGCCGCAGCGGCCGGATCTGGTCGCCGCCTCGCTGAAGCCGGACTACGCGCTCGGCTCGCACACCGCCTCGCTCGGCCTCACCTTCGTCGACGACGAGCGCTTCGGCGCCCGCTTCAAGAATGGGGTGTTCATCGGTCAGCACGGCTCATGGAACCGCAACCCGCCCTCCGGCTACCGGGTGATCTTCATCCCGTTCAAGGACGGGGTGCCGGCCGGGCCGCCGGAGGAAATCCTCGGCGCTTTCCGGGTGGACGGCAAGGCGCTCGGCCGCCCGGTCGGCGTGATCGTCGACCGGCGCGGCGGGCTGCTGGTGGTCGACGATGTCGGCGATTGCATCTGGCGCGTGACCTCGGCCTAGGGGAGGCATCCGCTCTTCTCTCGGTGGTCGTGCGCCGCGCGTCGCGCTTGAAGCGCGGGCCTTTCGGTCTGTTGTGAAGCCTACACATGACGGTGTCAGTGTGCGGTCGATCATTCTGTGCCGGCTCATGTCTTGGCCGGCGCAGCTCACGCAGTGCGGAAGCGGTAATCCGATGGCACGGTCTCCGGCAAAGGCACGGTTCTCCGTCACGACGGAAGAGGTCCGCCTCGACGCCGTGCCGACCGGCCGGGCCGCCGGAGCCCGCTCCCGTCACGACAGACCAGGAAGCCTCCCATGACTCACGACCCCAAGGACCAGTTCAACCGCATCCGCGAGGAAATCACCGACAGCTTCGACGAGGAACTGGAGACCCAACTCGACGAGGACTATCTCGACGAATTGGTGGCCGAGGGCTTGGGCGAGGGCGGTGAGCCGACGCTCGATCGCAAGCTGTATTTCCGCGAGCTCTTCCGGCTCCAGCACGAGCTCATTCGGTTGCAGGACTGGGTGCAGCACAAGAAGCTGAAGGTCGCGGTGCTGTTCGAGGGCCGCGATTCCGCCGGCAAGGGCGGCGCGATCAAGCGCGTGACCCAGCGCCTCAATCCGCGCGTCTGCCGCGTCGTCGCCCTGCCGGCGCCGACCGAGCGCGAGCGCAGCCAGTGGTACTTCCAGCGCTATATCCCGCATCTGCCCGCCGGCGGCGAGATCGTGCTGTTCGACCGCTCCTGGTACAACCGCGCCGGTGTCGAGCGGGTCATGGGCTTCTGCACGCCGGACGAACTGGAGGAGTTCTTCCGCTCGGTGCCGGACTTCGAGCGGATGCTGGTGCGCTCGGGCATCATCCTGATCAAGTACTGGTTCTCGATCACCGACGAGGAGCAGGAATTCCGCTTCCAGATGCGTATCCAGGATCCGCTGAAGCAGTGGAAGCTGTCGCCGATGGACCTGCAGAGCCGGGTGCACTGGGAAGACTACACCCGCGCCAAGGAAGACATGCTCCAGCGCACCCATACGCCCGACGCCCCCTGGTGGGTGGTGCAGGCGGTGGACAAGAAGAAGGCGCGGCTGAACTGCATCGCGCATCTCCTCGGCCAGATCCCCTACGAGACAGTGCCGCGCTCGGACATCGTGCTGCCTGAGCGGGTGCGCCATGCGGATTATGAGCGCCACCCGGTGCCGCCGGAGATGTATGTGCCGGAGAAGTACTGAACGCGGCCGCGGATGGATGGGTGCGTCCGGCACCCATCCGTTTCCGTGCGTCGAGCCCTGCTGATGGCCCCGCCGAACCCGCCGCCGGCCCTCGTCAGGCTCTTCCGACGCCGCTTCTCCGTCGTCCGGGGCGAGCCGTGGGCCACCCGATCGGGGGCCGGCGATCCGGCGTGCATTTGCCTGGACGGGTATGGTATTCACGGACCGGAACGGCAGCAGGCTTGGCGTCGGGTTGCGTGAGCGACGTCTGCGCCGGTCGCCGGCAATTGCGGGTTCGCGGGTGCCAGCGACAGGGCATGGGGCGGTTTCACAAAAAAACGTCCTAGAGGAACGTCCATCATGAAATACGCAGTCGCCGCTGCCGCCCTCTTCCTGACCGTCAGTCCCGCTTTGGCAGACAAGTGGGACCTCTCCACAATGACCTGCCAGCAATTCATCAGCCAGGACAAGTCGACGATCGGCATCATCCTGTCGTGGCTGGATGCCTACTACAAGGATGAGGACGCGCCGCCCGTCATCGATACCGAGAAGTTCGTCCAGAACGCGGAGAAGCTGGGCACTTACTGCGCGGCCAATCCCCAGATCGGGCTGATCACCGCGACGGATACGCTGTTCGGCGGAGACTGAGGCGCGCCTCACCGGAAGCGCCGCGTGCGGGCCGCGTCGGCGCGGGGCGGAAAGAAAAAAGGGGCCAGCAAGCTGGCCCCTGTTCCGTTGTTGCTTGCGCGCGGAAGCTAGCGCGTGCGTGCCGGCGTCTTGCGCACCCGGATCGTGGTGCAGAGCAGCGCCGCGATGATCGGTCCGGCCGCCAGGGTCAGCAGCGCCGGGGTGAAGCTCTGCGTCGCGTCGCGGATCCAGCCGACCAGATACGGGCCGGCGAAGCCGCCGATCTGCGCGAAGCCGTTGATGAAGGCGAGGCCGCCGGCCGCCGCCGCGCCGGTCAGGAACTGCGTCGGCAGGCTCCAGAACACGCCGAGCACCGCCCACACGCCGAAGGCGGCGATGCAGATCGCGACGAGGCCGATGAACGGGGTCGGCGCGAAGGCGCTGGCCGCCAGGAACACGCCGCCGAGCAGGGCGGCGAACGCCGTGTGCCATTTGCGCTCGCCGGTGCGGTCGGAGTTCCGCGCCACCAGGATCAGGCCGATGGCGGCGAAGATGAACGGGATGGCGGTGACGAGGCCGGTCTGGAAGTCGGTGAGCCCGCCGATGGACTTCACGATCTGCGGCAGCCACAGCACGACGCCATACACCGCCATGGCGTTGAACATGTAGATCACCGTCAGCAGCCAGACGCGGTGGTCCTTGAAGATGGCGCCGAAATCGTGCGAGCCGACCTCCTTGATCTGCTCATGCTCGCGCTCAAGCTCGGCGATCAGCCATTTGCGCTCGGTCTCGTTCAGCCAGCGCCGGTCCTGCTCGGGGCGGTCGACCAGGTAGAACAGGGTGAAGATGCCGACGAGCACCGCCGGTATTGCCTCGAGGATGAACAGCCACTGCCAGGCGACCAGGCCGAACCAGGTCGGGTTGGCCGACAGGATCCAGCCGGAGATCGGTGCGCCGATCACCGTCGACAGCACGGTGGCGGTCATGAAGCCGGCGGTCGCCTTGGCGCGATCGCGCTGCGGGAACCAGTAGGTGAGGTAGAGCAGCACGCCGGGGACGAAGCCGGCCTCGGCGAAGCCGAGCAGCAGCCGCATGAAGTAGTAGCTGTGCTCGCCGGAGACGAACGCCATGCCGCCGGAGACGAGGCCCCAGGTCACCATGATGCGCGCGATCCACAGCCGGGGACCGACGCGGCGCATGATCATGTTGCTGGGGATTTCGAACAGGATGTAGCCGATGAAGAAAATGCCGGCGCCGAGCCCATAGGCGGTCTGCGAGAGGCCGATGTCCTTGTTCATGTGAAGCGCGGCGAAGCCGACATTCACGCGGTCGAGGTAGTTGATGATGAAAAGCAGGAAGCAGTAGAAGACGATACGCCAGCGAAGCTTGCTGAGTACGCTTTTGCGGATGCTTTCATCGCTGTCCATCGACAGCGTTCCCGTCGCGACCGACATGGATTCCTCCTAGGGGCGGGCAGATTTGGTGATTGGGTCGGCGCGGCCGGCGACGTTGCGCCGGCCGCCTCGTCGGGGCGATCAGTAGGTGGCGCGGCCGCCGGACACGTCGAAGACGGCGCCGGTGGAGAACGAGGCCTCCTCGCTGGCGAGCCAGCAGACCAGCGCGGAAATCTCCTCGATGGCGCCGAAGCGGCCGACCGGGATCTTCGACAGCATGAAGTCGATATGCGCCTGGGTCATCTGGTCGAAGATCGGCGTCTTCACCGCCGCCGGCGTGACGCAGTTCACCCGGATGTCGGTCTTGGCGACCTCCTTGGCGAGCGACTTGGTGAAGCCGATCACCCCGGCCTTCGAGGCGCTGTAGGCCGAGGCGTTCGGATTGCCTTCCTTGCCGGCGATCGAGGCGATGTTGACGATCCGGCCATAGGCCTTCGTCTCCATGGCGCGGATCGCCGCCTGGTTGCAGTAGAACAGCCCGTTCAAATTGACGTCGATGGTCCGCTTCCAGGCGTCGATCGGGTAGTCGCGCACCGTGGTGTTGGGGCCGGTGATGCCGGCGCTCGCCACCAGAATGTCGAGCCCGCCAAGCGCCAGCACACTGGCGTCCATGGCGCTGGCGACGGCGTCGGCGTCGCAGATGTCCAGCGCCTGGACGTCCTGCGCGCCGGTCGCGGCCTGCGCGGCGGGCAGAGCCTTGGTGTCGAGATCCCACAGGCTGACCTTGGCGCCCTCCGCGACGAGGCGCTTGGCCACGTCGAGGCCGATGCCGGAGGCGGCGCCGGTGACGACGGCGGCGCGGTTGGCGAAGCGATTGGAAAACAGCATGACGCTCCTCCTCAGCCGCGCGACCAGGCGACGACGTCCTGGCGCTGGGTACCGAGCTTCTCGATCCCCAGCGTCATCACGTCACCCGGCTTCAGGTAGACCGGTGCCGGCTTCTTGCCCATGCCGACCCCGGGGGGCGTCCCGGTGGTGATGATGTCGCCGGGCAGCAGCGTCATGAAGCGGCTGACATAGCTGACGATGGTGGCGCAGGAGAAGATCATGGTGCGGGTGTTGCCGGTCTGCATGCGCGCGCCGTTGACGTCGAGCCACATGTCGAGCTGCTGCGGGTCGCCGACCTCGTCGGAGGTCACCAGCCACGGGCCGACCGGGCCGAAGGTGTCGCAGCCCTTGCCCTTGTCCCAGGTGCCGCCGCGCTCGATCTGGAACTCGCGCTCCGAGACGTCGTTCACCAGGCAGTAGCCGGCGACATGCGCCAGCGCGTCCACTTCCTCGACATAGGAGGCGCGGCTGCCGATGACGATGCCGAGCTCGACTTCCCAGTCGCTCTTCACCGATCCCTGGGGGAGCATCACCGTGTCGTCCGGCCCGGAGAGCGAGCTGGTCGCCTTGGTGAAGATCACCGGCTCGGAGGGAATCGGCAGGTTCGATTCCTCGGCATGGTCGACATAGTTCAGGCCGATGGCGATGAACTTGCCGACATTGGCGAGCGGCACGCCGAGCCGGGGCTGGCCGTCCACCAGCGGTAGCGTGGCCGGGTCGAGGCGGGCGAGCGCGGCCAGTGCCGCCGGGGCGAGCGTCGCCGGACCGATATCGGTAAGGACGGCGGAGAGATCGCGGAGGCGGCCGTCCGCATCGAGGAGGCCGGGCTTCTCCGAGCCCGACGGGCCATAGCGCAACAGTTTCACGGCGGTACTTTCCCAGAATGTGATGGAGGAAAGGACGCCTGCGGCAGGTCTGTGTCGGACGCCTCGGCGCAGCCCGCGCGGAGAGCGGGCGGACAGCGTGCGAGCAAGGCGGCCTCGACCGGGCATCAGCGGCGTCGGGCCGGCTGGCACCCCATCTCCCGGAGCATCTTCTTGATTTTGGAAATCCCATATATTGGGACTTCATTGCAATATATGAGATACGAAAGGGCGAAAGCCGCCTGTGTGTCAAGCTGAATTCGTCGCCGGCCGGGCTTCGGGGCAGCCGCGCCATCTGCCTGCGGGCGAGGCCGGCGCGGTTGCGAGGCGCGTTGTCGACGGCCATGCGGGCGGCTAGGTTCGCCGCGTCGCTTTGGGGAGATCCATGCCGAAACGTCCGCCTGCCAGTTCCGCCGCCCATCCGGACGCCGACCCGGCGAGGTCGCCCTCGCGGCCGGCGGGGGCGCCGCCTCAGGGCGCCCAGACGCTGCTGCGCGGGCTCGACGTGCTGGAGGCGGTGGCGGCGGGGATCGGCGACCTGCCGGGCCTCTCCAGCCGGCTGGGGATGACGCGCACCACCGTGCACCGGCTGGCGACGGCGCTGGTTGATCGGCGCTACCTCAATTTCGTGCCGCGACAGGGCTACAGCCTCGGCCCTCGGCTAATGGAGCTCGGCTTCCGCGCCCAGCGCGACATGCCTGTACGCCAAGCGGCGAGCCAGCATCTGAAGCGGCTCGCCGAGCGCACGCAGGACACCGTCCAGCTGGCGATGCTGGATGGCGACGAGGTGCTCTATCTCGACAAGGTGTCGGGGCAGCGCCTGTTCGAGATCCGCTCCACCATCGGCGACCGTCACGCGGTCTGCTCGACCGGCCTCGGCAAGGCGCTGGTGCTCGACATGGATGAGGCGCGCTGGAATGCGTTCTTCGATCTGCGCGAGCCCGGCAATGCCTCGCCATTGGCGCCGACGCGCGAGGAATGGCTCGGGCGCATGCGCGCCTATGCGGCGGCCGGTGTCGCCTTCGACCTCGAGGAGACCGAGGCGCAGCTGCGCTGCGTCGCGGTGCCGATCCGCGATGCCAGCGGCGCCATCGTCGCGGCGGTCAGCGTGTCGAGCTTCGCCCAGTACATGCAGCCGGAGCGGATGCAGGAATTGTCGTCGGAGGTGCGCAGGACAGCGCAGGCGATCGGCGAGGCGCTCGGCTGGCGGGGCCCGCGCTCCTGAGCGGAGGCGTGGAAGCCGGAGTAGGGCGCCGCCGGGGGCGTCGCGGGAGCCCGGCCGGCTGCGGTGCCGCCGGTCCGGGTGCAACGAGGGCCCGCTGCAAGGGGTTCGGGCCGCAGGTGCCAGAGGGAGCCGGCGAGTGCCGTGCCGCCTCCTTCTGGAGCTTCCGCGTCGCCGGGTCGGCGACCCCCGCCGTCAGAACGGGCTGTTCGGGAAATAGAACCGCGCGGCGTTCTCCGGGGTGATCAGCGTCGAGCCGATGATGAAGCGGCCATAGACCGGAGTGTCGGAGACGAAGCGCAGCGCGGTGATTTCCAGCGCGGTCGAGATCAGCGCCGGCGGATAGGTGACGTCGACCGGCAGCTGCGGGTCCTTGTCCATGATCCGCTTGACGATCTCCTTCATGCCGGCGCCGCCGACCACCCACATCTCCTTCTGCCGGCCGGCCTGCGAGATTGCCTCCAGCACGCCCACCGCCATGTCGTCGTCGGCCGCCCACACCGCGTCGATCTTCTTGTGCTTGGACAGGTAGTCCTGCATCACGGAGAACGCCTTGTCGCGGTTCCAGTTGCCGTGCTGCATGTCGAGGATCTCGATGCCCGAGCCGTCGATCGCTTTCTTGAAAGCATCCACGCGCTCATTGTCGAGCGTGGTGGGGATGCCGCGCAGCACGACGATCTTCTGGCCGCTCTTGAGATTGGCCTTGAAATACTCGCCGGCCACCCGGCCGAAGGCGGTGTTGTCGCCGGCGACGTAGAGATCCTCGATGCCGGCCTGCGACAGGCCGCGATCGACCACCGTCACCCATTTGCCGGCTTCCTTCACCGCCTTGACCGGGCTGGTCAGCGGCTCGGATTCGAAGGGCAGCACGACGAGCGCGTCGATGTTGCGCGTCGCCATCATGTCCTCGATGTCATTGACCTGCTTGCCCACCGCGCCGGCGGTGGCGAGCACGAAATCGAGGTTGGGATAGGTGGCCTTGAGCCGCTTGATGGTCTCCTGCGCGTGCCAGTTTAGCCCGCCCATGAAGCCATGCGTCGCCGAGGGGATCGAGACGCCGATGATCGCCTTCTTGCCCTGTGCCGCGACCGGCACGGACAGGCCGGCGGCAGCGGTGGCGAGGGCCGCCGTGGCAAGGAAAGTCCTGCGTTCCATGTTGATTCCTCCCATGTGTCGCCGCTCTCAGGCGGCTGATTTTCCACGCTGCAGCACCACAGCGAGAACGATGATCACGCCCTGGATCGCCCCGTTGAGGTAGGGCGAGACCAGGTCCGCGAGATTGAGGATGTTGTCGATCAGGCTGAGGATCAGCACGCCCACCACCGTGCCCCACACCCGGCCATAGCCGCCCTTGAGCGCGGTGCCGCCGATGATGACGGCGGCGATGGCCTCGAGCTCCCACAGCATGCCGGTCGAGCCCGAGGTCGAGCCGAGGCGCGGCACGTACATGATGGTGGCAAGGCCGACGAGCAGGCCGAGCAGCACATAGGTGAGCAGCCGGATGCGGTCGACATTCACGGCCGAATACAGCGCCACCTTGTCGTTGGAGCCGATGGCCTCGCAATAGCGCCCGAAGCGGGTGTGCCGCATGGCGACCTGCCCGGCGATGGCGACGGCGGCGAAGACCAGGATCGGCCAGGCGACGCCGAACAGGCCGGAATAATAGACCGGCCGGTAGAATTGCCGGACGCCGAAATCGAGGCTGATCGTGCCGCCATCGGCGAGCCAGGTCACCAGCGAGCGGAAGATGCCCATGGTGCCGAGCGTGACGATGAACGGCTCGATGCGCGCCTTGGTGACGAGCAGCCCGTTGCCCAGCCCGGCCAGCAGGCCGACCGCCAGCGCGATCGCCATGCCGGCGAGCACCAGCGGCACACCGACGCCCATGCCCGGCAAGAGCGCGTTCATGGCGAGGATCATCACCCCGGCGATGAAGGCGGCCATCGAGCCGACCGAGAGGTCGAGTCCGCCCGAGGTGATGACGAAGGTCATGCCGACCGCGATCATGCCGATGAAGGCCGAGCGGGCCAGCACATTGGTGACGTTGCCGGCGGACAGGAAATTGTCGTTGAGGAAGGCGCCGAGCACCACCAGCAGGATCAGCGCCAGCAACGGGCCGAGCGCGGAGAGGCCGGGCAGGTGCAGGCCAGTGGCGGGGCGCAGAGTGGCGTCAGACATGATGAGGGTTCCCTGCGGCGTCCTCGGCCGTGCCCATGACGAGGCGCACCACCGCGGTCTCGCTGATGCGCTCGCCCGCGAGGTCGCCGGCGAGGCGGCCATGGCGCATCACCAGCACCCGGTCGGACAGGCCGAGGATCTCCGGCATGTCGGAGGAGATGACGATGACGCTTTTGCCCTCGGCGGCGAGCGCGTCGATGAAGGCGTAGATCTGGCTCTTGGTGCCGACGTCGATGCCGCGCGTCGGCTCGTCGATGATGATGATTTCCGGATCGGCAAGCAGCGTCTTGGCGAGCAGCAGCTTCTGCTGGTTGCCGCCCGAGAGGTTGCCGACCTTCATGTCGCGGCGCGGGGCGCGGATGTCGAAATCGGCGATCGCCTTGCCGAGCGCCGCCTCTTCGCGCGCGGCGGACAGGAACGGCGCGCCGAAGCGGGCCAGCGTCGAGAGGGTCAGGTTCTCGCGCAGGTTCTTGTCCAGCAGCAGGCCGCGTTCCTTGCGGTCCTCGGTGAGGTAGGCCATGCCCCGCGCCGCCGCCTCGCGCACCGAGCCGATCGCCACCGGCACGCCGTTGCGACGGATCTCGCCGGTCGCGGGGCGCAGGCCGACCAGCCCCTCGGCGAGCTCGGTGCGGCCGGAGCCGACCAGGCCGGAAATGCCCAGCACCTCGCCGCGCCGGAGCGCGAAGGAGACATCGGCGACCAAAGGCGGCACGCAGAAGCCGTGCACCTCCAGCACCGCTTCGCCGGGGTGATGACGCTTGCGCGGATAGATGTCCTCGAGGTCGCGCCCGACCATGGCGGTGGCCATGCCGTCCTCGGTGAGTTCGCCGCGCAGCGCCCTGCGCACCACTGCGCCGTCACGTAGCACGGTGACGCGGTCGGCGAGGCGGGTGACCTCTTCCAGCCGGTGCGAGGTGTAGAGCAGTGCGACGCCCTGCGCCCGCAGCCGCTCGATCTGGCGGAACAGCACCTCGACCTCGCGCGAGGTGAGCACGGCGGAGGGCTCGTCCATGATCAGCACCCGCGCTTTTCGCGAGAGGGCTTTGGCGATCTCCACCATCTGCCGGTCGGACACCGGCAGGTCGCGGATGCGCGCCTCCGGGCGAATGGGACTGTCGAGCTCGTCGAGCAGCGCCTGTGTGCCGGCCCGCATGGCGCGGTGATCGAGGAACACCCGGCCGATCTCGCGCCCGAGATAGATGTTCTCGGCGACCGTCAGGTCAGGGGCGAGGTTGAACTCCTGGTGGATCACCACCACGCCGGCCGCCTCCGCCTCGGCGCCGCTGTGATAGGGCGCCGGGCGGCCGTCGAGCCGCACCTCGCCGACGCTCGGCGCGATGAAGCCGCCGAGGATCTTCATGATCGTCGACTTGCCGGCGCCGTTCTCGCCGATCAGCGCATGCACCTCGCCGGCGGCGAGCGCGAAGTCGATGCCGTGCAGGATCTCGATCGGCCCGAAGCTCTTGCGCACGCCGGCGAGCTCCAGCACGGGCGCTACCACGCTCATAACGTCACCCACGCGGCATCGCGCTTCGAAGACTGCACGCAGGCGGCGACGAAACGCATGCCGGCGAGCCCGTCGGCCAGCGTCGGGTAGAGCGTGCCGGCCGGTGGCGCTTCGCCGGTGCGATGTGCGCGGATCGCCCGCGCCGCCTCGGCATAGATGTTGGCGAAGGCTTCGAGATAGCCTTCCGGATGGCCGGGCGGGATGCGCGACACCCGTGCCGCCTCCGGCCCCGCGCCGGCGCCGTTGCGGGTGATCAGCCGCTTTTCCGCGCCGAACGGCGTGAACCACAGCCGGTTCGGGTCTTCCTGCGCCCAGTCGAGGCCGCCCTTGTCGCCATAGACGCGCAGGCGCAGGCCGTTCTCGTTGCCCGGCGCCACCTGGCTCGCCCACAGCATGCCCTTCGCGCCGCCGGCGAAGCGCAGCAGCACATGGGCGTTGTCGTCGAGCACGCGGCCGGGCACGAAGCTGGTGAGATCGGCGGCCAGCGCCTGCGGCGTCAAGCCGGAGACGAAGCAGGCGAGATTATAGGCGTGGGTGCCGATATCGCCGGTGGCGCCGCCGGCACCGGAACGTTCCGGGTCGGTGCGCCATTCGGCCTGCTTGGAACCGGATTTCTCCGCCGCCTCGGTCAGCCAGTCCTGCACATATTCCACCTGCACGAGGCGCAGGCGGCCGAGCGCGCCGGCCTCCACCATCGCGCGGGCCTGCCGCACCATCGGGTAGCCGGTGTAGTTGTGAGTGAGGATGAACAGCGCGCGCGACTTCTCGGCCGCCGCCGCGAGCTTCTTCGCCTCCGCCAGGGTGGCGGTGAGCGGCTTGTCGCAGATCACATGGATGCCGCGCTTGAGGAACTCGATCGCCGGCGCCGCGTGCATGTGATTGGGCGTGACGATGGCCACCGCCTCGATGCCGTCCTTGCGGCGAGCCTCGCTTTTCGCCATGGCAGCGAAGTCGTCATAGGAGCGGGGAAGGCCCAGCGCCTCAGCCGAGGCGCGCGCCTTCTCCGGCGTCGAGGACAGCGCGCCGGCGACCAGCTGGAACTCGCCGTCCAGCCGGGCGGCGATGCGGTGCACCCCGCCGATGAAGGCGCCGGAGCCGCCGCCCACCATGCCCAGGCGGATCGGGGCGTGCTCCGAGGTCGGCGAGGCCGCGATCATCGGTCCAGCCCCAGCAGGCGGCGATTGGCGGCGCGGTCGGTGCCGGCGGCGGCGAAATCGTCGAAGGCGCGCTCGGTGACGCGGATGATGTGGCTCCTCACGAACTCCGCGCCCTCGCGCGCGCCGTCCTCGGGATGCTTCAGGCAGCATTCCCATTCGACGACCGCCCAGCCGTCGAAATCCATCGCCGCCAGCTTGGAGAAGATGGCGCCGAAATCCACCTGCCCGTCGCCGAGGCTGCGGAAACGGCCGGCACGCTTCAGCCAGGGCTGGTAGCCGCCATAGACGCCCTTGCGCCCGGTCGGGTTGAACTCGGCGTCCTTGACATGGAACATGCCGATCCGCTCGGCATAGATGTCGAGATGGTCGAGATAGTCGAGCTGCTGCAGCACGTAGTGCGAGGGGTCGTACAGCATCCTGGCGCGGGGATGGTTGTCGACGCGATCGAGGAACATCTCGAACGTGTCGCCGTCGTGCAGGTCCTCGCCGGGATGGATCTCGAAGCAGATGTCGACGCCGCACTCCTCGGCATGGTCGAGCAGCGGGCGCCAGCGCCGCGCCAGCTCGTCGAAGGCCTCCTCGATCAGCCCGGCCGGCCGCTGCGGCCACGGATAGACATAGGGCCAGGCCAGCGCCCCGGAAAAGCTCACCATGGCGGTGAGGCCGAGATGCCGGGAGGCGGTGAGCGCCTTCCTCACCTGCTCCACCGCCCATTGCTGCCGGGCGGCGGGGTTGCCGTGCACCGAAGCCGGCGCGAACGCGTCGAACATCGCGTCATAGGCCGGATGCACCGCCACAAGCTGGCCTTGCAGATGGGTGGACAGCTCGGTGACGGCGACGCCGTTCGCCTTGGCCTGCCCGGACCAGTCCTCGCACCAGCCCTTCGAGGCGCTCGCGCGGTCGAGGTCGAGGATACGGGGATCGCCGGTCGGCACCTGCACGCCGCTATAGCCGCAGCCGGCGGCCCAGCGCGTGATCGCATCCCAGCTGTCGAAAGGCGCGTCGGCGCCGATGAACTGGGCCAGAAACAGGCCCGGCCCCTTGATGGTCTTCATGTTTCCTCCCGACCGGACCCGCCGGCCAACCGTCTTGTTTTTATGATCGGTTGCAAACAGCGTAGCGGAGTTATGTAATCGATTTCAAGAGGGGTCACGCAACGGAAGAGGCGTCGGGTTGCCGGCGGATGCGCGACCCGTCTATGGAAGGGCAATGGAGCACCAGAGACCGAAGATCATCGACGTGGCGCGGCTCGCCGGCGTGTCGACCGCTACCGTCAGCCGCGTGCTGTCCAACCCGCAGATCGTCACCGCCGAAACCCGCGAACTGGTCGAGGACGCGATCCGGCAGACCGGCTATCGGCTCAACCATGCGGCGCGCAACCTGCGCCACCGGCGCACCGGCGGCGTGGTGGCGCTGGTGCCCAATTTGTCGAACCCGTTCTTCTCGCACATCCTCGCCGGCATGGCGGCGGTCCTGGCGCCGGCCGGCTACAATCTCCTGGTCGCCGATACCCGCACGGCGGGCGGCGACACCGTGCTGGGCTATGCCGAGCCGAGCCGCACCGATGGGCTGATCGTGCTCGACGGCGCGCTGCCGGCCGATGTGCTGGGCCGGCGCCCGGTAGTGCTGGCCTGCGAGTGGATCCCCGGCCTCGCCGCGCCGCGGGTCAAGATCGACAACCGCGCCGCCGCGACCATGGCCGTCAATCATCTGGCCGATCTCGGCCACCGGCGGATCGGCCATGTCGCCGGCCCGCCGGGCAATGTGCTGACGCAGGCGCGCCTCGCCGGTGCCGAGGAGGCGTTGAAGGCGCGCGGCCTGCCGCCGCCGCTGGTGCTGCAGGGCGATTTTTCGCTGGAATCCGGTCGCCGCGCCGGTGCCGAATGGCTGGCCCTGCCGGCCGGCGAGCGTCCCGACGCCATGTTCCTCGCCAGCGACGCCATGGCGTGCGGCTTCATCGGCGAGGTGCAGCATCGCGGCCTCAGTGTGCCGCGCGACGTGTCGGTGATGGGCTTCGACGACATCGAGCTGGTCGCCCACATGACGCCGGCGCTCTCGACCATCCGTCAGCCGCGCGAAGCGATAGGCCGTCGCGCGGCGCAGTGCCTGCTGGCCATGATCGGCGGCGACCCGCTGGCCGAGGACATCGTCCTGCCGGTCGAGCTCGTGCTGCGCGGCAGCACCGCGCCGCCGCGCCGGCAGTGAGGCTCGCCGGCGCCCGGCCCCGCCGGCTCAATGTGGATGAGAGGCCGCCGACACGTCCTTGTCGTGCCGGGCGAAGCGGTCGACCATGGCGGCGCTGGCGTCGTTGAGCCCGACGATCGTGACCATCGCCCCCGCCTTGCGCAGCTTCATCACCGCCTTGTCGAGCGCACCGATGGCGGTGATGTCCCAGAAATGTGCGTGGGTGACGTCGATCACCACCTCGCGCCGGGGCCGGTCGAAGTCGAAGCCGCGCAGGAACACCTCGGCGGAGGCGAAGAAGATCTGCCCGGTGACGGTGTAGGCGACGCGATCACGCGCGTCGTCGATGCGGGCGGTCACATGGACGAGCTGCGCCACCTTGCCGGCGAAGAACACGCCGGAGAGCAGCACGCCGACCAGCACGCCGAGGGCGAGATCATGCGTCGCCACCACGGTGATCACCGTCGCCAGCATCACTGCCGAGGAGGAGCGCGGGTTGGTGCGCAGATCCAGCAGCGAGCGCCAGGAGAAGGTGCCGATCGACACCATGATCATCACTGCCACCAGCGCGGCCATCGGGATGATGCGCACGAGGTCGTCGAGCACCAGGATGAGGAACAGCAGGAACGCGCCGGCGACGAAGGTGGAGAGCCGTCCGCGCCCGCCCGAGGAGACGTTGATCACCGACTGGCCGATCATCGCGCAGCCGCCCATGCCGCCGATCAGCGCCGAGGCGATGTTGCTGGTGCCCTGGCCGATGCATTCCTGGCTCTTGTGGCTCGTCGTATCCGTCATGTCGTCGACGATCTGCGCGGTGAGCAGCGATTCCAGCAGGCCGACGGCGGCCAGCGTCAGCGAATAGGGCAGGATGATCGCCAGCGTCTCGAGGTTCAGCGGCACGTCGGGGAGCGCGAACACGGGCAGGCTCGACGGCAGCTCGCCGAGATCGCCGACGGTCCGCAATTCCATCCCGCTCCACCACGCGAACAGGGTGAGCGCGGCGATGGCGACCAGCGGGGACGGCACGGTCTTCGTCACTCGCGGGAACAGGTAGATGATGGCGAGCCCCGCCGCGATCATCGGATAGGTCTGGACGGGCACGCCGACCAGTTCCGGCAGCTGCGCCATGAAGATGAGGATGGCCAGCGCGTTGACGAAGCCGGTGATCACCGAGCGCGACACGAAGCGCATCACGCGGCCGAGCCGCAGCAGGCCGGCGACGATCTGGATGAGCCCCATCAGGATGGTGGCGGCGAACAGATATTGGAGGCCGTGGTCGCGGACGAGGCTGACCATCACCACGGCGGTGGCGGCGGTGGCGGCGGAGATCATGCCCGGCCGTCCGCCGACGACGGCCGAAACGCAGGCAATGGCGAAGGAGGCGAACAGGCCGACCTTCGGATCGACGCCGGCAATGACCGAGAAGCCGATGGCTTCCGGGATCAGGGCGAGGGCGACGACGATGCCGGCGAGCACATCGGCACGAATATTGGCGGTCCAGTCGCGGAAGTAACGGGAGGTCGATATCATGGGAAACTTCGCAAAGAGCGTGCGTCTGCCGGGGGCGGCAGTGAGCGAGGCGCTGCATGTGCGTGATCCGGCGGATCGGCGGCCGGAAGAGCCACCCGGGATTTCACCGGGTCCAGATGAATGCCTGTGAGCTAGATCAATTCCTGCGGCGGCGCAACATGCGCGGGCATCACGGCCGCGGCCGATCAGGCCGGATGCCGGTTCCGCTGGCCCGGCATTTATCTGCGCAGGCGGTGTCGGATCGCCCGGACCGCCTTCGTCCTTGCAACGTCGATGGATGGCTCACGAGGAGGAATGAACATGCCCGGCACCGTACGCCTGCACCGCGTCCTGGCCACCAGCCCGGAGAAGATCTATCGCGCGTTCGTCGAGGTGGACGCGCTGGCGAAATGGCTCCCGCCAAACGGCTTCGTGTGCACCGTGCAGCATCTGGAACCCAAGGTCGGCGGCACGTTTCGCATGGCGTTCCGCAATTTCACCACCGGGCACAGCCATGCGTTCGGCGGTGAATATCTCGAGGTGGTTGCCGGCGAGCGCCTGCGCTACGTCGACAGGTTCGACGACCCCAATCTGCCCGGCGAGATGCAGGTGAGCGTGATACTGAGGAAAGTATCGGTCGGCACCGAGTTGGATATCACGCAATCCGGCATTCCCGACGCAATCCCGCCCGAGGCGTGTTACCTCGGCTGGCAGGAATCGCTGCGCAATCTGGCGCGCCTCGTCGAGCCCCAGATCCACCAATAGCGCTACAGGTTCGCGCGTTGGCCACCGGCAGCCGGACGGCGCGCTGACGCCGGCTCGACGACTTTTCCCGGGATGGAGGTATCGACTTCCGATGCGGAGCGCGGAAAGCTGCGCTTGTTGCGCCGTGAGTCTCCGGATCGTGTTCATATCCGCGACGGTCCTGCCGTTCGGTGGTGAGTGGTACTTGCGGCCATTCGATGCGCCGCCGGGAATTGTCGGCTAGAACAGGGCGGTTGGGATGGATGGGGTGGGGCGTCGGGATCCTTGACGACAAGGCGCCTGCATCATGGGAGCATTTTGCGCATGCCGGGCAGCCAGATGAAGTGTATCGCGTGCATCGAGGGGGAGCAACTCGCGGTTCGCATCTACAAGGGTGTTACGGAGCCTGATGCGGCGTTTTATGTGGTGCTGTCGCTCGTCGATGGCACGAGCCAGACGGAGCGGCTGGACACAGCCGATGAGCGAGGGCGCCGGCGCCTGCAGTCGCTGGAACTATCCATTCCCGATCGGAAGCGCGTGAAGGGGCCGTCCTCGGCCAAGGCCGACTATACGGTCTCCCTGCCGGATCTTCCGATCAAGCGTATCGATGTCTTTGTTCTCGACGCGGACGGGAAACGGATATTCCTGAAATGGGCTGGCGACGAGCTCGCGCTTTCCGAACTGCTTCCGCTGACGCGCGACGAATTTCGAAGCTACTTCTCCTATGGCAGCAAGCGGCATCTCGATTCTGCGACAGTGTTGTTCGTTGCCCGCAACATACTTGATTTCTATGAAGGGCGTGACGACGCCGACGAGGCATTGTCCGGCTATATCGCCAATGCATTTGTGATCTTGATCTATAAATCGGTGGAAACCCACGCCGTCATCCCGGATCTGGACAAGTTGAGGCTGCTGGCCGAGCGACATGTCGAACAACTGAAGGCGGCGTCAAATCCAAGGGAAGACCGGACGAACCTCAGAATGTCGTGCCGGATGGTGCTCTGGCACTATTATCTTGATCGCGGGGAGGCGGATCAGGCTGTAGAGGCGGCGGAGTCCGTCGCGGCGATTTATGAATCGATCGATAAGCTGCATGTCATGCATGGATATAACGCCTGCAAGTCGATGCTGTTATGTGGTCTGGCTTATTATCACCGTAAAAATATCAAGATGGCCTTGAAGTATTTTGAAATGACCGTGAACGGATTCGTAAAGTCCGTGAATTGTCGTACGAAGAATCCTTCATGGTTTGCGGAGCTTGGGGTAAATCATCGCTGCGCGACCTCCGCAACCAAGATGATCAAATTGATTGAAGATAAGACGGAGGTCGGTCAGGCGCAGTTGGCGAAGGAACTGGCCGTGGCCAGTCGGGTGACCGACGAGGCTTTCCTTGCCCGGGCGAGCGCGGCCTTGTTCGGCTGACAGTCCGCCTGAAGCACGCGAAGCCGGGTTACCATTCACCTGAAGATCATCGGAATAGAAAGGGCGACGTCTTGCGACATGGGGGGAAGGGGCGTGGTGCCAGGCATGCATCGCTTCGGCCGGTGATAAGGGGCGTGCGGCGGTGACATTGATCGGCTTCATCCCCTGCCGGGCAGGCAGCGAGCGCGTCAGGCACAAGAATACGCGCCCCTTCGGCGGTATCGAAGGGGGGCTGATCGAGCTGAAGCTGCGTCAGCTTCAGAGGGTGGATGAATTCGACAAGATCATCGTGTCGTCGAACGATGCCGCGGTTCTCGATTTCGCGGCGGATTTCTCCGCGCGGCACGATGAGCGGGTGGTTGCCTTGCCCCGGCCGGAAATCTACGGCAGCAGCACCACGTCGATGGGAGCCTTCATTCAGGACTACATTGCTCATTTGAGCGAGGAGGGGCATCTTTTCTGGACGCATGTCACGCATCCCTTCACCACATCGAAGGTGTATGCGCGGGCGATCGCCGAATATCGTCGGCGTCTGGCGGAGGGGTATGATTGTCTCGTGAGCGCTACGAGGATCCAGAAGTTTCTTTGGCGCAACGGGGCGCCGTTCAACTATGACAACACTCTGGAGCGCTGGCCGCGTAGCCAGGATCTGGAGCCGGTCTTCGAAATCAACCATGCGATATACGCCATTCCGTTCGCCACGATGCGGAAGGTTCGCGACCGGGTCGGCGAGCGCCCCTACTTCTTCGAGATGGTCGATGCCGAGGCGCTGGACCTGGATTGGGAGGATCAGTTCCAGCTCATGGAAGAGATCGCGCGGGCACGGCAGAGTCGCGGTGAGAGCCTGCTCTAGCCCCCGGCAGGCGCGCATCGGCACCCGTCATCGCCCTGTGACCGGCGCGTCGTTCTGTCGATCTTGTCTCCGTCTCGCCGTGCCCTCGGCCGTGCCGTCGCGCCTCCGGCCGACCCGGCGCGTTGCCGTCCTCCGGCGGCGTCGCCTTCGACCTTGCCGCGCGTCCCGCCGTATGGCTCCCGTGGCGGTCCCCGGTGCCGGCTTTCGGCGGGTGCAGGGCCTCGCGACGAGCCCTATGCGCAGGCGCGCGGCGGCGCGACAATCCGCTTGAACCGGGCACGCCGCCCCCCTAAGGCGGCGGCGAAGAAGCGCAGGCGGCGTGGTGAAATTCTCGCTGCGCAGATGCGCGAGATCGTGCTCCTGACGCGTCAGTGGAGCGCGCTTCAGGTTTTCATGAACGCTCGTGGAGGACGGCGGCCGCCTCAAGCGCGGCAGCGTGACTGAAGCTGTGGCGGGTCTAGTCGCTGCGCGAAGGAGGGCGCCAGTAAGCGGATCAATGGCGGGTCCGACAATTCGGGTCGGTGCCGGTCGCGGCTTCCAAGAAAGTCAGTAGTTCTTACATATCAATATATGAAATCATTCATGTTTCCAAAAAATCAATATGCCATCCGGGTTGGCGAGTTGCGAATAATATTCGTATCGAGCCGCCTTGGTGAATTCATTTAGGTAATGCATCGGAATTTTGATGTTTATCGTCTGATTTTGATGAAATGAATTTTTTATTCGCCAGTAAATATTCGAATGTTGTGTATCGGTTGCGTGACATACGGGCGCTGATCTGCCGATCGAGCGATCTTCCAAAAATCCGCCGTGCGACAGGCGGGGTGTGATCCGCGCGTTGCGTGGTTGTCTTTGCCAGGTCGGCGGTGTCTGAGTGAACTTTAGTTGACCAGATTGCGTGGCATATGGGGGGCATTTCATGAAGATTGCGATAGTACATGAGTGGTTCACAACCTATGCCGGGTCCGAGAAGGTGCTCTCCGCCATGCTGGACGAGTTCCCGCAAGCGGATGTTTTCTGTCAGGTGGATTTTCTTTCGGACGACGATCGATCCAAGATAGGAAATAGACGGCCCAAAACAAGTTTTTTGCAAAATCTTCCATTTTCCAGAAAAAAATATCAATATTATTTTCCTCTTATGCCGCTCGCCGTCGAGCAGCATGATTTGTCGGAATACGACGTCGTCATATCGAATAGTCATTCGGTGGCGAAGGGTGTTATCGTCGGACCGGACCAACTTCACATCTGCTATTGCTACAGTCCGATGCGGTACGCGTGGGATCTGCAGAATCAATATCTTTTGGAGTCCGGTATCTCGGGTTTCAGGGGCGGAATGGCGCGCCTGATGCTGCATTTCATGCGGGTGTGGGACACTCGAACGCCTTTCAGCGTCGATCACTTTATCGCATGTTCGAAATACATCTCCCGACGGATAACCAAAACATATCGTCGTGATTCGACGGTCATTTATCCGAATGTGGATGTCGAAAGCTTTGTTCCGGGCGGCGAGCGTGAAGATTTCTATGTCACGTCGTCGCGCATGGTGCCTTACAAGAAAATCCACCTTATCGTCGAAGCCTTCGCGCAGTTGCCGGATCGTCGGCTCGTCGTCATAGGCGACGGGCCTCAGTTCAAGCGCATCAAGGCATTGGCGACGCCGAACGTCAGCATTCTGGGCTTCCAGGAATTTCCCGTCCTTCTCCATCACTTGCAGCGGGCCCGCGCGTTCATTTTTGCCGCCGAGGAGGATTTCGGCATCGCGCCACTCGAGGCGCAGGCCTGTGGCACGCCGGTGATCGCTTTCGGCAAGGGAGGCGCCAGCGAGACCGTCATCGACGGTGTCACAGGCCTTCATTTCAAGCAGCAGACGGCGGACGCGATTCGGGACGCGGTCAAGCGCTTCGAAGCCCTTCCGCCCGATCATTTCGATCGGGAACAGCTCCGCGCTCAGGCGCTACGTTTCTCCAGCTCCGTTTTCCGGGCACGATTTCGCGCCTTCGTCGAGGAAGCCTGGGCGGTTCATCTCGGAAGGCTGGTGCCGGAGTCGGTCAATCAGCAGCTCAGGCTCGCAGAGCCTCCACCCGACCGGCACCCGATAAGTCACAACGATCACAAGATGATCGATCTGGGCAAGAGGGGCTCCTCTCCCGAAGGTGGTCTCGACATCCGATTATGATTCGGGGGAATGAATTATCAGGCGAATGAACTTCAAAATTTTCAATATTATGTGGAATTTGATCGTGAAAACCGCTGTGATTACAGGAATAACCGGGCAAGATGGTCCATATCTTGCGAAATTACTTCTTGAAAATGGCTATCGCGTCTATGGAACTTATCGACGATCGAGCATTCTCAACTTTTGGCGACTGGAATATCTCGGAGTGCTCGGGCATGAGCGCCTGCATCTCGTCGGTCACGATCTGATCGATCCCGGCGGGGCCATTCGGCTGCTGGACAAATGCCAGCCGGAAGAGGTCTACAATTTGGGTGCCCAGACATTTGTCGGCAGTTCGTTCGACCAGCCGACGCAGACCGCCGAGATCACCGGCCTTGGCCCTGTTCACATGTTGGAGGCTATCCGCACCGTCAATCGCGACATCCGGTTCTATCAGGCCTCATCCGCCGAGATGTTCGGAAAGGTGCAGGCGACTCCGCAGAATGAGCAAACCCCCTTCTATCCTCGCAGCCCATACGGCGTCTCCAAGCTGTTCGCGCACTGGATGACGATCAACTATCGGGAATCCTACGGAATTTTTGCGGGCATCGGCATCCTGTTCAATCATGAATCGCCCCTGCGCGGCGAGGAGTTCGTCACGCGCAAGATTACCACCACCGTCGCGGCCATTGCGCGTGGTGCGCCCGTCGAGCTTACGCTGGGCAATCTCGATGCCCGCCGCGACTGGGGATATGCCGGCGACTATGTCCGAGCTATCTGGGCGATCCTGCAGGCAAAGGAGCCCGACACCTTCGTCATCGCCACCGCCAAGACGGCAAGCGTCCGCGATTTCGCGAGTTTGGCCTTCGAATTGGCTGGAATGCCCCTGGAATGGATGGGGAGCGGCGAGGAGGAGCGAGGCTGTTGCAGGAAGACGGGTCGCGTGCTCGTCCGTGTCGACCCCGCTTTGCGGCGTCCGGCGGAAGTCGATATCTTGCTGGGGGATGCCACCAAGGCCGAACGTATACTGGGGTGGCGGCACACGACATCAATGCATGAGCTGTGTTCCATCATGCTCGGCGCCGACGTGGAGCGGGAACGACGGGCGCACAGGCAGCGGCAGGATATCATCTCGGAACAAAGCGACGCCGGGCTGCTTGGGGGCTGTCTGGTTTGAGTTGCGTGGTATCCGGGTTTCTCCGCTTTGACGGGTTCGATACGGGGCGATGTCCCCGGCGAATCCGGCACGCGTCGATCCCTGTGCATGCCGCCTGCGGAAGCGGGCTTTTCGCGCCTGGCTCTTGAACAACGCCGTCCGGCCTCTAAGCGCGCCGCGTCGATGCGGGCGTGGTTCAATAATAGGTCAGAAGAATTACAAATTTGCGCGATACATTTATAATTACATTTCCATATTTGGCAATTATTTCAATAATTTACGTATGATATACGGCATTCTACGTCGATTGTTCGTCGATAGACGCCAGGTCATATGCTGATATTTATTGCCTCATTGTTGTCGTGTGCGGCGGGAATCGCTTCGCGCAACGGCTGGAGATCGCTTGTTATTCGAAGAAATACTTATGCCTGCACGTCAAGCTGCTCGATGATTCCGGCATCCGCATTGTCTTCATTCCGAAGAGGGCGGACGGTCCTTCGATCTTGGCACAAGCGGAGGGTGTTCTCGGATCCTCAAGGGTGCCTGTGGCCCTCAATATGGCGGAAATCGAATTAGTTTGAATGTCGACGTCGAATTTGACGTAGGGGAATGTCCGAAATTCGGCCGAAGAGGTTAGCGCGGAGCGTGCCGCAAAAGAATGATGCCGCGTTATATGTTGAGTGTGTTCCTTAATCGGGCGATGGAAACCCTAGCGTATCGAGTGATATTTTCGTGGAAAAATTGATCAAGCTTGCGCTAACGCAGACATCATTGGGGCGTTTGATTGGAAAGGTGCCGTTTGTTTCTGAAATATACATGAAGAAAATCTGGTCGAAGCGTATGAATTTATTCTACGGTCTCCACGATAATGTGGATTCTGCGGAAGATTGGTCCGCCAAGTTTTCAAGCGCTGGCTGGAATGACGGGGCGTTGGCGAAGCTTCTCGTGGATCGTGACGATGTAGGCCGGGGCGACGGTGGCGGCTCAATGCAGGCGTCCCAGTTCGCCGTGTTGCTCTGGCTGAGCAAATTGCTGAAACCGGATATGACGATCCTCGATCTGGGAGGTGCGGGTGGTGTCTTCTATGAAATATCCAAGCACCACAACCTTCTGACGGATTCGCAGCACTGGCATGTCGTGGACATGCCTAGGATGGTCGAGCTGGGCCGAAAGCGCCATGCCAAGCTGAAATCGACAGGCATCAGCTTCGGAACCAAGCTTGGCGCGGCCCCGGCCAGCGACATCATGCTGGCGCTCGGTTGCATTCAATACATGCGAGACCCGCTCGGCCAGTCCGGTCCCGGTTTCCTCGACGAGTTGGAAAAGGCACCGGACTATGTGATCGTCAACAAGATACCGGTCTGGAACAAGCCGGATGCCTGGACGTCTCAGGGCTTCATAACCACGGCCTGTCCCTATCGGATTTTCAATCGAAACCGGCTCGAGGATTATTTCGGTGCGCGTGGATACACGATCGCCTCATCCTGGCATGTCCCGGAGCTTGATCTGCGCGTGCCGTTCCATCCCGAATGTTCGCTGGATCACTTCGAGGGATTTCTCGCGACACGCGACGCGCGCGAAGCGTCGGCGGTCGCCACCCCGCTGCCTGCGTCTCGGCGGCGAAAGAGGCACCTCGCCTGAGACTGGCCGCCGAGCGTGGCTCGCGGTTCCCAACGTCGGCAAGATGGACGCCCCTGGGACGCGAGGCCCGGTGCGCCGTCGAACCCTGTGCGCAGGCGCGCGGAGGCGCGACAATCCGCTTGAACCGGGCGTGCCGCCCCCCTAAGGTGCGCCGCGTCGATGCGGGCGTAGTTCAATGGTAGAACGGCAGCTTCCCAAGCTGCATACGAGGGTTCGATTCCCTTCGCCCGCTCCAGTCTCCCCTGATGCTCTCGATTTTTCACAACCTTCGGTTGACGTTGCCTGCTCCCTCATATTCCCTTGCGGAAAACGGAGGGATGGATGGACGAGGCATTCCTTGCACGCGTGAATGGTGATCGCCTCACCAGCCGGCAGATCGACGAGTTGATCGGCATTTCCCGCGGCCTGATCGCGGACGGCCAGGTCAACGAGGCCGAGGTCCGATTTCTGCAAACGTGGCTTGCCGCCAATCTGGCGATCAGTGCCGAGCCGCTGATCCACGGTCTCTACGCGCGTGTGGCTACGATCCTCGCCGACGGCGTGGTGGACGAGCAGGAGAAGCTCGAGCTGTTCGAGACGCTGGAGAGCTTTTCCGCCGGCAATTTAGAGCTCGGCGAGGTGCTCAAGTCGACCAGCCTGCCGCTCTGCCGGCCGGCGCCGGCCCTCAGCTTTGCCGGCAAACGCTATTGTTTCACCGGCACCTTCACCTTCGGCCAGCGCAAACATTGCGAAGCCGCCGTGACGGAGCGCGGCGCGCAGGTCGGCAATATCACCCAGAAAACCCAGGTGCTGGTGATCGGCGCCTATGCCACTGAATCCTGGAAGCATTCCTCGTTCGGCAACAAGATCCTGCAGGCTGTCGAATGGCGGAGCGAGGGACTGCCGATCCCCATCGTCTCCGAGGAGCACTGGCGGCGCCATCTATAGCTCCCTGGCCGGCCCTGCGGCTGGCGGGGCGCCGATGTCGACCCGCGCGCGCTAGACCTCGCCGCGCAGCTGCGCCACCAGCGCCTCGATGGCGAGCTCGTAGCCCATCGGGCCGGCGCCGATAATGCAGCCGGTCACCGCGGCGGAGAGCGGCGAGAAATGCCTGAGCTTCTCGCGCTTGAACACGTTGCTCACATGCACTTGGAACGCCGGCTTGCCCAGCGCCGACAGCGCGTCGAGGAGGCCGATCGAGCCGTAGGACAGGCTGGCGGCGTTGATGATGATACCGTCCGCCTCGGTGCGCGCCTCCTGCAGCCAGTCGATCAGCACGCCCTCATGGTTGGACTGGCGGAAGCGCAGCGTGGCGCCGAGGCCGGCGGCCTTCGCCTCGCAGCGCACGCCGATATCGGCCAGCGTCAGGCGACCATACGGGCCGGTGGGGTCGAGCCCGTAGAGATTGGCGTTGGGGCCGTTGACGACGTCGATACGCAGGGCGGTCACGGGCAGGCTCCGCAGAGGGGACGAGGCTGGGGGGATGCAGGCTTGGAAGAGGGAACGACGCGGGTCGGGCGCCCGCGCCGCATCGTCGATCCGGTGGGCGGCCCGCCGTCGCGCTCAGGCGACGTGCTCGCGCGGGCGCGTCGCCGCCATGGACGGGCGTTCGTCGAAGGCGGCGAACCACGCCGCCGCTTGCGGCCGGCCCTCGCGCCAGTTGAGGTGGGCATAGCGGAAGTCGAGATAGCCGAGCGCGCAGCCCAGCGTGATCGTGCCGATGGTCACAGCGTCCTGCAGTTCCGGCGCCAGCGCCTCGATGCGGTCGAGCGCGCCGGTGATCTTGGCGAGCTGCGCCGTCGTCCATCCCGGCCAGCGCGTGGCTTCCGGCCGCACCACCGTCTCGTAGCGGTTGGCGATCGCGGCATCGAGCAGGCCGTCGCCCAGAGCCTGCTGGGTCAGCGCCGCCCAGCGCGCCGGCCCGGCGGCGGGGAACAGCGCGGTGTCGCCGACTGACGCGGCGAGGTATTCGCAGATCACCGGGCTGTCGAACAGCACGCTGCCGTCGTCGAGCACCAGCGCCGGGATCTTGCCGAGCGGGTTGTAGTCGACCAGCGCCGGGTCGCGCTGCAGCGGGCTCGCCGGGTTGAACTCGATCTCGAGCTTGCCGGCGAGGCCGACCTCAAGGGCGACCGCCATCACCTTGCGGACGAAGGGCGATGTGGGGGCGTAGATGAGCTTCACGGTATCTGGTCCTCCGCGCCGATGGCGGCCAGACCCGCCCGCGCCACTTCCACGTCCTCGGCGCCCTTGCCGGAGCCGACGCCGATGGCGCCGACGCACTGGCCGTCGATGATGATCGGCAGCCCGCCTTCGAGATTGGTCAGCCGCTGGCCGGCGGCGAGCGACAGCTTCACCTCGTCCTTCGGGTTCAGCCGCGAGGAGGGCTGGCGGTGCGAGGCGGCGGTCACCGCCTTGGACATCGAGGTCTCGCGGGACAAGAGCTTGGCGCCGTCCATGCGGATATAGGCGAGGAGGTTGCCCCCCTCGTCGACGATGGTGATGTTCTGCGGCACGCCGAGCTCGGTGGCCTTGGCGAGCGCGCCATGGAGCGCCTTCAGGGCGCCGTCATGGGTCAGCTTGAGGGCGGGGCGGGTCACGGACATGGCAGCCTCACTGATCGCCCGGCACGCCGTAGGACGGCGCGGTGGACGGGTCGAGGGCGCGGGTGACATAGGCCTCCAGCTGCGGCTTCCACAGCTCCCACAGGCTGGCCAGCTCGGCCATCACGTCGCCGTCGGACCAGTCGATGCGCAGATCGGCGACCGGCCACGCCACCTTGTCGACGATCAGCAGGCCGACCGAGTGCACCGGGCCTTCCTCGCCGCCGGCCTTCACCGCCGCCTGCATGGCGGCGACCAGCCGGTCGCCGAGATCGGCGGAGGGCAGCGCCAGGAAGGCGTCGACCATCGCCTGCGGCACCGCCTTGGAGGAGAGTAGGTTGCCCGCCGCCGCCACGTCCGGGCCATGGGCGATGGTGTGGGTACCGAGCGTCTTCACGCCGGAATGGCCCACCGAATGGCCGGTCTTGTCCAGCACCACCACCTGCCGGTAGTCGAAATGCGGCGCCTCTTCCTTGAAGCGGGCCATCACCTCGTCGGCGGAGAGCCCCTGCGCCAGGAGGTCGAGGCCCTTGGGGCCGAGCGTCGGGTCGGTGATGTTCTGCGTTGCCACCACGCCGACGCCGGCGCGGGCATGGGCGCAGCGCGCCGCCACCGCCGGCGAGGAGGAGGAGACCGCGATGCCGAAGCGCCCGGTGCGGGCGCAGCGGGCGGAGATGGAGAAGGTCACGTCGGCGCCTTTCAAAGCATTTTCAAGCGAAGTGGGTACCGGTTCGCGTGAAGAAAATGCGCTAAAACAAAAGGTTGGTGCATTTCCGCGCTTCAGCGAAACGCGGAAATACGCCAGCTCAGGCGGCGTCGGGGATGACGGCGGTCACTTCGATCTCGACCAGCCATTCCGGCCGGGCGAGCGCCGGCACCACGAGGCCGGTGGAGCAAGGGAATACGCCGGCCAGCCACTTGCCCATCTCCAGATAGACCGCCTCGCGGTAGCGGATATCGGTGACGTAGACGACGATGCGGCAGATATGGCTCATGTCGCTGCCGGCTTCCTCCAGCAGCTGCTTGATGTTGGCCATCGCCTTCTCGGTCTGCTTGCCGGCATCGCCGACATGGAGGCTCTCGCGGGTGTCGAGATCCTGCGCCACCTGCCCGCGCAGGAACACCATGGTGCCCCGAGCCACCACGCCCTGCGACAGGTCGTTGTTCAACTTCTGCTCGGGATAGGTTTCCTTGGTGTTGAACGGGCGGATGCGGGTGTGCACGACCATGGGAGTGACCTCGTTGGGAATTCAGAACAGCGGATCGGAAGGGGTGTCGCCGAGTGCCAGGGCCAGGCGATGCATCAGGTGTTCGGCGCGGGCGAGTTCATCGAGGCCGATCCATTCGTCGGCCTTGTGCGCGCGGGCGATGTCGCCCGGGCCGCACACCAGCGTCGCAATGCCGGCCTCGTCATAGAGCCCGGCCTCTGTGCCGTAGGCCAGCGTGATCGGCGCCTCGTTGGAGCCAGCGAGGCGGGCGAGCTTGGCTGCGGCCGGCAGGTCGGCCGGGGTGTCGAGGCCGGGATAGGCGCTGATCGGCTCGACGACGATGTCTGCCTCCGGTGCCTGCGCCTTCAGGCTCGCGCGCACCTCGGCGACGAGAGCGTCGATGCGGGCCTTGATGGCGACGGCGTCAGCACCGGGAATGGTGCGCACCTCATAGTCGAGCACCGCGCGGTCGGGGACGAGATTCAGCGCCGTGCCGCCATGCAGCGCGCCGACATGCACGGTGGTGTAGGGCGGCTCGAAGGCATCGTCGGTGATCGTGGCGAGCGAGGCGCCGATCGCCTCCAGCCCGACGACGATCTTGGCGGCGGCGTTCACCGCATTGGCGGCGCGATGGGGCAGGGCGGAATGCCCGCCCTTGCCGGTGATGATAAGGCGGTTGGCGAACTTGCCCTTGTGCGCCCGCGCCACCTTGAGCGAGCTCGGCTCGCCGACGAGGCACAGCACTGGGGGCACCGCCAGCGCGGCGGTGGCGGCGACGAGATCGGGCGCGCCGGCGCAGCCGACCTCTTCATCATAGGAGAAGCACAGATGAACCGGGCGCCGCGTGGCGTGGCGGACGAAGTCCGGCACCGCCGCCAGCACGGTGGCGAGGAAGCCCTTCATGTCGGAGGAGCCGCGCCCGTAAAGCTTGCCGTCGCGGATCGTCGCGGTGAAGGGCGGGCTCGACCAGTTCTGTCCCTCCACCGGCACCACGTCGGTATGGGCCGAGAGCGCGAGGCCGGGGGCATCGGCCGGGCCGATGGTGGCGAGCAGCGAGGCCTTGTCGCTGGCGGCGTTGTAGAGGCGCCGCGAGGTGACGCCGTGCCCGGCGAGGTAGGTCTCGATATAGTCGACGACCGGCAGGTTGGAGACGGCGCTGATCGAGGGGATGGCGATCAAGTCGGCCAGAAGACGCAGAAGCTCGGCCGAGGGCTCGGCGCCCTCCGCTGCGGTCCCGCTACGCAACGCCCCCACGCTCATGCCTTACGCGACCTCGAGCTTGTGGTAGCCGCGGTTGGAATAGACCAACGGCTTGGTCTCGAAGCTTTCCAGCGCCACCACCTCGCCGGCAATGATGTGGTGGGTGCCGAATTCGAACACGCTGGCGATCTTGCAGTCGAAACGGCACAGGGCGCCCGGCAGCACCGGCGCGCCGGTGTGAAGGGCATCCCAGTCGGCGACGGCGAAGCGGTCGTCGCGCAGCTCCGGGATCAGGCCGGCAAAGCTGTCGGCCACCCGGTGCTGGTCATGGGCGAGGATGTTGGCGGCGAACACGCCGTTGCTCATCAGCGTCGACAGGATGCGGCTGCCCTTGTGCAAACAGAACAGCACCGAGGGCGGCTCCATCGACAGCGAGCAAAGCGAGGAGACGGTGACGCCGCCCCGTCCGGCGTCGCCGTCGGTGGTCACGACGGTCACGCCGGAGGCGGTACGCCCCATGGCAGCGCGAAAATCGGCCTGACTGAAGAGGGCGGCGTCGATCTGGCTCATTTTCCGGTACCCATCACCTTGTCCGACAGGCCAGCCGCCTTGCGCACGAAGTCGAGCGGGCCGGAGAAGTCGAAGCTGTTGTAGACGGCGTTCAGGTGGTTGAAGTGCGGCGCCTGCGCGAACTGCACGAAGGTCAGCCGGTGGCCGGCATAGTCGGAGTTGAGCAGGTCGCGGGCGAAGGCCAGCAGCTTGCGGCGGTCCTCGCTCTCCCACTGCTTGTTGAGCGAGTAGAACTTCTTCAGCCAGTCGCCCGAGCCCTCCGCCTCGAAGGCGGCGGCGTTGGGGGTGACGCAGATCTGGCCGCCGCACAGCTCGCGGGCGATGTGCATCATCGCCGGCAGGCCGCTGCAGGCATGGACGCGGCCGGCATAGAGCATCGACTGGTTGGGCATGAGCAGCCCGCCGGGGCTCTTCTCGGCCAGCGTGATCGAGGCGGTGAGATGCGCGTTGATGCCCTCGCGGTAGACCACGAGGTCGGCGAGCTTCTCGCGCACCGACTGCAGCTTGTCGAGGCCGGTCTGCTTGGCGTTCCACATCGCCGCGCCGATCATCATGTCGGCGACATAGAGCAGGCGGTGCACATAGGGGAAGGCCGAGTAGCGGTGCAGCGTGGCGCGGATGAACTGCGCCGCCTTGGTGTGCCGATAGAAGAACACGTTCTCCCACGGGATCAGCACGTTGTCGAAGATCACCAGCGATTCGACCTCGTCGAACTTGTTGGCGAGCGGGTAGTCCTTCGGGTTGTTGCGGCCGGCGAAGGAGGAGCGGCAGATCTGCCGCACGCCCGGCGCGCCCATGTCGATGATGCCGCCCACCGCGTAGTCGGACAGCGTCTCGTTGGTCCAGGCGCCGACGGTCGGCTTCAGGAAGGCCTGGTCGGCATAGGCGGCGGCGGTCTCGTATTTGGCGCCGCGGATGACGATGCCGGCATCGGTCTCTTTGACCACATGCACCATCATGTCGGGGTCCTGCTCCTGCGGCGGCAGGGAGCGGTCGCCCTTGGGGTCGGTGTTGGCCGAGATGTGGAAGATGTCGTTCTCGAAGATGTTCTGCACGTGCCGGTCGACATTGTCGGCGAAGCGCGGGTCGAACTCGGCCAGCACGTCGCGCCCGTCGATCAGCGACCACACCTCGCCGATGGTCTCGTCGCCGACGCGGGTGACCACGCCGCCAATGTCCTGCATCACCGCGTCGACGGCCTCGACCTTGTCGGTCCAGTCCTTGGTGTCGCGCGGCGGCTTGTAGAAGATGGTGTTGCGCTTGTTGTCCTCGACGTAGGTCAGGCGGTCCTGGTACTTCGCCTCATGGGCCATGTCGTACATGCGGGCCCGGACGTCGACGATCGGCTTGAAGGCCGGGTGCTGGGTGACGTCCTTCACCCGCTCGCCGTCCATCCAGACCTCACGGCCGTCCTGAAGTCCCTCACGATACTGGTCGCCGGTACGGATCATGATTCCATCCTTATTCCTGTGAGGAAATATTGCGTCGCGGCGATAGATCGGTAAAATATTATCATTCATTTTTTGGGATAAGAAAATCCGATGAACGTCTCGCTCCGGGCCCTGCGTTACGTCGTGGCGACGGCCGACTTCGGCAATCTGACCGAGGCGGCGAAGTTCCTGAACGTGTCGCAGCCCTCGATCTCGGCGGCGGTGGCGCAGTTCGAGGCCGAATGCGGCGTGCAGATCTTCGTGCGTCACCACGCCAAGGGTGTCACCACCACCATCGCCGGCACCCGCATCATCAACGAGGCGCGCCTCTTGCTGAACCACGCCCGCGACTTCGGCCAGAACGCCCGGGCGATGGCCGACGAGGTGCATGGCGAGATCACGGTAGGCTGCTTCTGGACGCTGGCCACCCATTTCATGCCGAGCCTGTTGTCCGACTTCGCCGAAAGCCATCCCGGCATCTCGGTCAGCCTCGACGAGGGCGATCAGGCGCAGATCCTCGACGCCATCATCTCCGGCCGCACCGAGCTCGCCTTCTCCTATGAATTCGCCGTGCCGGAAGAGGTGGTGGCCGAGCCGCTGGCCGAACTGCCGCCCTATGTGGTGCTGCATCCCGACCACCCGCTCGCCCAGCGCGACAATGTCCGCCTCGCCGACCTCAAGGACGAGCCCTTCATCCTGCTCGACCTGCCGCATTCGCGCGACTATTTCCTCGGCCTGTTCCGCGCGGTGGGCATCGAGCCGCGCATCGCCTTCCGCTCCAAGGCCTATGAGCTGACGCGCGGTCTGGTCGGCCATGGGCGCGGCTACACCATCCAGAACGTCATGCCGCGCACCCAGACCACGCATGATGGCGGCCGGGTGGCGGCGGTGCCGCTGGTGGAGCGGCTGGAGCCGGTGCACCTCGTCAGCCTGCGGCTGCGCCGGCAGGCGCCGCGCCCGGCGGTGGAGGTGTTCGCCCGCCACCTGAAGGAATCGTTCTCGCCCGGCGGGGTGTTCGCCCCCGGCACGCTGTCGCCGCAGGTGACCATCCGCTGAGCCTTCCCTCCGGCGCCGCAACGGCCGGGAGGGGGCGGTCGTCGTTTCCCGACACCTTCCTCTCCCTAAGGGAGAGGCGTGCGGTGGCACCTCCGCCTCCATAAGCGCGCCCTATGCAATCCATCGGCAAACTGTTGCCATGGCGTCCGCTTCCCCCGATTGCCGGGGCGTAACGACGCTCGTTAGTCTCCGGCCTCTTTGGCAGAGGGGGAGCGTCGCCGGCGGGTCCGGCGGCGTGGGAGTGCATCATGTCGCTGAAAGTCCTGACCATGTCCGACTACGTCGTCACGCCGTGGAAGAACGGCGGTGGCGTCACCAGCGACGTGTTCCTGTTCCCCGAGGGGGCGACGCATGAAAGCTTCGACATCCGCCTCAGCCTGGCGCCCATCGTCGCCGAGGGCGCCTTCTCCTCCTTCCCCGGCATCGACCGCCACATCACCCGCCTCGGCGCCGCCCCGCTCGACCTCGTCTTCGGCGGCGAGACCCGCGAACTGAAGCGCCTCGAACCGCTGTATTTCGACAGCGTGCTGCAGCCGCGCTCGGTGCTGCCGGACGGGCCGGCGCAGGTGCTCAACGTGATGACGCGGCGCGGGCGCTGGAACGCGCAGGTGATGCCGGTCGCCGCGGCCAACGAGCCGCTGCTGGCGGTGCCCGATGGCGGGCTGGTGGTGCTGCATGCCGTCTCCGGCGCCTGGCAGGTCGGCGACCGGGTGGGCTCGGTGATCGTGCGTCCGGGCGAGACGCTGATCGCCCGCGAGGAGACGACGCTGCGCGCCTCCTCGCAGCGTGACGGCGAGGCGATCGTCGCCTTCCTGTCGCCGACCCGACGCCAGGACAGCTAGATCTATTTTTCCAATCTTAGGTAACAATAAAAAGTATTTTTCTATTTAGCTCGCAACCGCAACATTTCCTGTCAGGAAAAACACCGACGGGAATTGCATTCGATGCAGCGCTTCGCCGACCCTGCACGCCTCAACAAGGAGGCCCCGTAATGGGACGCGATGCCCTCGTCTTCTACAGCCCCGTCGACAGCGCCGAGGAATGGCGCGCGGCGATGGCCGCCGAGCTGCCCGATCTCGATTTCCGCGTCGACCCCGAGGTCGGCGATCCGGCCGAGGTCCACTATGTCCTCGCATGGACGCCGCCGGACGGCTTCTTCGCCCGCTTCCCGAATCTGAAGCTGGTCACCAATCTCGGTGCCGGCGTCGACCGGCTGGTCAATCGCGACGATCTGGTGCCGGTGCATTTCTCGCGCCTGAACGACACCGGCATGACGGCGATGATGACCAGCTACGTCGTCTTCGCCGTCACCCGCTACGCCCGCGACATGCACGTCTTCGAGCGCGCCAAGCGGCGCGGCGAGTGGGAATATGTGCACCCGCGCCCGCTTGCCGACATCAAGGTCGCCGTGCTCGGCCTCGGCGAACTCGGTGGCCCCGCCGCCGCCATGCTGGCGCAGATGGGCTACGCCGTCTCCGGCTGGTCGCGCTCGCCGAAGTCCATCCCCGGCGTGCGCTCACTCACCGGTCGCGAGGGGCTGGAAACCATCCTCCGGGAAAGCGAGATCGTCGTCAGCCTCATCCCGCTGACCAAGGAATCGCGCGGCCTCCTCGGCGCCGCCGAACTCGCTCTGATGCCGAAGGGCGCCAAGTTCATCAACGCCTCGCGCGGGCCGGTGGTCGACGAGGACGCGCTTGTCGCCGCGCTCACCTCCGGCACCCTGGCCGAGGCGACGCTCGACGTCTTCAATGTCGAGCCGCTGCCCTCCGGCCATCCGCTCTGGGCGCTCGACAACGTGTTGATCACGCCGCACATGGCCAGCATCACCGTGCCGGCGCTCGCCGCCCGCGACGTCGCCGAGAGCATTCGCCGCGTGCGCGCCGGCCAGCCGCCGTTGCATGAGATCGATCCCGCCCGCGGCTACTAGCCCGCGGGCGGGCGGCTCGCGGCCAACGATGTCGCGGCCGGAAATTCCGGCGGGTCATGCCGCCCAATGAAGAGAGGTGGAACTATGAAGAAGCTTGCTTTCGCGCTTGGCGCGCTGGCTGTCATGGCCTCGGCGAGCGTTGCCTCGGCCCAGGAGAAGCTGGTCATCAGCACCTGGGGCGGCAACTGGAAGGAAGGCGTCGCCATCGTCGGCAAGGAATTCACCAAGCGCACCGGCGTCGAGGTGGAGTACATCACCGGTGGCACGCTGGACCGCCTGGCCAAGGCCAAGGTCGCCCGCGACAACCCCGAGTCCGACCTCATCAACACCACCGCCCATGTCGGCTATCTCTATCATTCCGACGGGCTGATGGAGAAGCTGGACTGGTCGAAGATCCCGAACGCCGCCAAGCTCTACCCGATGGCGAAGCGTTCCGACTACACGGTCGCCGACTATGTCTACGTCTACACGCCGGCCTTCCGCACGGATCTGATGCCGAAGGGTTTCAAGATCGACAGCTGGGAAGCCCTGTGGGGGGCGGAAGTCGCCGGCAAGCTCGGCCTGCCCGACTTCGACCCGAGCCACGTCATCATCGCCGCCACCAAGCTCGCCGGCGTGAAGCCGGAGGAGTGGGACAAGGTGAAGCCGAAGCTGCTCGAACTGAAGAAGAGCATCAAGGCCTTCTACCAGTCGGACGCCACCAGCCAGAACCTCATCCGCACCGGCGAGACCCCGGTGCAGGTGCTGCTCAACATCAACGGCTACCACATCCAGAAGCTCGGTATCCCGATCGAGATCGACGTGCCGAAGGAAGGCGCCGTCGCCGGCACCGACGTGTGGGGCATCAACGCCAACTCCAAGAAGAAGGCGCTGGCCGAGCAGTTCCTCAACATCGCGCTCGAGCCGGCGATGCTCGCCCAGCTGTGCAACTTCCACAAATGCTCGCCGATGAGCGGCGAAGCCAAGCTCGATCCGGAAGTCGCCAAGCTGCCCGGCATTTTCACCAGCCAGGAAGCCATCGAGAAGGGCGCCATCATCCTCGACGACAAGACCTATGCCACCCTGCTGCCGCAGTGGAAGGCGTGGTTCACCGAGAACATGATGCACTGAGACGCGGAGAGGGCGGCCGGCGGCGTCGTGCTGCCGGCCGTCCCGTTCCAGCGGCTTTCCGGACCCCGGCGACGCCTGGGAGCCGGGCTAGTTCTCCGGTGTTGACGTGATCCCGGATTCGCCTTCGGTTGTCCGCGATGGCGCTCTTCCTCCCCTCTTTCCATTGGGGGGAAGCGGCCCGCGAAGCGGGTCGGTGAGGGAAGGCGACACCGGGAGGCCAGAAGGTCTCACGCCAAGGCCCCTCACCCCGGCCCTCTTCCCAATGGGGAGAGGGGGCGTGCCGCCCGCTCACCGTTATCCCTTGCCTGAACCCCAGCCCCCAAGGCCCGATGCTCGCTAGACGCCCCTTCTTCATCACCTTCCTGGCGCCGGCGGTGCTTACCGCGGTGATCCTGGCCGCCGCTATCTTCGAGGTGCTGCAATACAGCGTGCGCGAGTTCATCCCGGGCTCGCTGAATGTGGGCGGCTTCACGCTCGCCAATTTCGCCGCGCTCAACAAGCCGATCTATTGGTGGGTGCTGGCCGACACCTTCTTCATCAGCCTGCTCACCGCGATCTTTTCGCTGCTCGCCTCCTATCCGGTCGCCTATGCGCTGGTGCGGGCGAAGAAGGACTGGGTGCGCTCGGCGCTGGTCTCGCTCTCCATCACCCCTTTGTTCACCGGCGAGATCGTGCGCACCTTCTCCTGGATGCTCACGCTCGGCACCGACGGCTTCATCAACTCGATGCTGCGCAAGCTCGGCCTGATCGATATGCCGATCCAGCTGATGTACACCCGCTTCGGCGTGGTGGTGGCGCTGGTGCAGTTCTCCATGCCGGTGATGATCATCCTGCTTGCCACCGCCATCGCCCATGTCGACCGCGACTGCGAGAAGGCCGCCGCCAATCTCGGCGCCTCGCCCACGGCGGTGTTCTGGCGCATCACCCTGCCGCTCACCGTGCCGGGCATCCTGTCGGGCATCGTGGTGGTGTTTGCCTGGACCATGAGCGCCTTCTCCACCCCGCAGCTCATCGGCGGCGGCAAGATCCTGATGATTTCCAATCTCGCCTATCTGCAGGGCTTCTCGGTGCTCAACCTGCCCTTCGCGGCGACGCTGAGCCTGATCGCCCTCATCTGTGCCCTCGGCAGCCTCGCGCTGATGAAGGGCGTCACCAGCCGCATCGAGCGGCGCCTCGCGGTCAATTGAGGAGGGAGCGATGCGGTCCTTCGCGTTCTGGAGCCTCGTGGTCGCGCTGCTGACCTATATGACGCTGCCGACCATCGTCGTGCTGATGACCTCGGTGAACCCCACCGAGATTCTCGCCTTCCCGCCGCAGGGCATCTCGTTCGACTGGTACGCCAAGGCGGTCACCTATCCGGACTTCCAGGTGGCCTTCAGGAACGGGCTGATCGTCACCGCCTGCGCCTCGACGCTGGCGCTGATCGTCGGCTCGGCCTTCGCCTGGCTGATCCACCATTACGAGTTCCGCGGCAGGGGCCTGCTGGAAGGCGTGCTGTGGTCGCCGCTGATCATCCCGCACTTCACCCTCGGCTTCGGTTTCCTGCTGCTCGGCGGCGCTTTCAGGATGCAGCAGGGCTATGTGATGATCGTGCTGGCGCACATGGTGCTGGTCATGCCGTTCGTCACCCGCGCGGTGCATGTCAGCCTCGCCAATATCGACCCGGCGCTGGCCCGCGCCGCCGCCAATCTCGGTGCCTCGCCGTTCCAGGTGCTGACGCGGATCACGCTGCCGCTGGTGGTGCCGGGCATGGCGGGCGGCTGGCTGATCGCCGCGGTGCTGTCGCTCACCGAGTTCACCGCCTCGCTCTATGTCACCGGTTCGCGCACCCAGACGCTGCCGGTCGCCATGTACAACTACATCCGCGAATATGCCGATCCCACCGTGTCGGCGGTCTCGGCGCTGCTCATCATCGCCACCACGCTGATCATGCTGGTGGCGGACCGGACGATCGGGCTGCGCCGCGTCCTCGCCATCGACACGCACTGACCTTGCCGGAGACGCCTGATCCCATGACCGCCACGCCCACCCAGGAAGCGAGCCGCCCCATCCCGTCGCAGGAAGCCGGCAGCGCCGTCGATATCGTGCGGGTGCGCAAGGATTTCGGCGCGGCGGTCGGCGTCGCCGACGTGTCGCTCACCATCGGCAAGGGCGAGTTCGTCACCCTGCTCGGCCCGTCGGGCTGCGGCAAGTCGACCCTGCTCGGCATGATCGCCGGCTTCGTCACGCCGACCGCCGGCAAGATCGTCGTCGATGGCGCCGATATCACCGATCTCGAGCCCTACCGGCGCGACATCGGCATGGTGTTCCAGTCCTATGCGCTGTTCCCGCATATGAACGTCTACGACAACATCGCCTTCGGCCTGAAGATGCGCAAACTGCCGGCCGCGCAGATCGAGGCGGAGGTGCGCCGCGCCATCGGCATGATGAAGCTCGACGGCTTCGAGAACCGCCGCGTGCGCCAGCTCTCCGGCGGCCAGCAGCAGCGCGTGGCGCTGGCCCGCGCCATCGTCATCCGCCCGAAGGTGCTCTTGCTGGACGAGCCGCTCTCGGCGCTGGACAAGAACCTGCGCGCCCAGATGCAGGTCGAATTGTCCGAGCTGCACCGCAAGACCGGGCTCACCACCATCTTCGTCACCCACGACCAGGGCGAGGCGCTGTCGCTCTCCGACCGCATCGTGGTGATGAACAAGGGCTCGGTGCAGCAGGTGGCGGCGCCGGTCGAGCTCTACCGCCGGCCGGCCAATGGCTTCGTCGCCTCCTTCATCGGCGAGATCAATGCCCTGCCGCCCGGCCGCTGCGAGGTGAACGGTGGCACTGCCTCGCTGGTGCTGCCCGGCATCGGCCCGCTGGCGTTCCCCGTTGCCCCGGCCACCGGCTTCGCGCCGGGCCGGCAGGTGCGCGCCTTCCTGCGGCTGGAGCATGTGCGCCCGGTGCTTGGCGGCGAGGCCGGGCCGAACGTCGTCACCGGCACGGTGGAGGCGCACATCTATCAGGGCTCGCACACCATCACCCGCGTGGTGGTGGAGGGCATTGGCCTGATCGAGACGCGGGTGACAGGCGCCGACATCGTCGCCGCCGCCCCGGTCGGGGCGTCGCTGGCGCTGGCCGTCGATCTCAGCGAGGCGGTGCTGCTCGACGCCGCCGAGTAGCGCCGGGCGTCAGCTGAGCGCGGCTTCCGCCGGCTGCGGCCGATGGAAGTAGTAGCCCTGGTACTTCGCGACCCCGAGTTCGCGCAGCTTGCGCAGCTGGGTGTCGTTCTCCACCCCTTCGGCGACCAGTTCGAGGTCGAGCGAATGGGCGATGGAGATCGCCGCCTTCATCAGCGCCTCGTCGATCGGGTCGACCAGCAGGTCGCGCGTCACCCGCCAGTCGATCTTGATGCCGTCGACCGGCAGTTGCTTGAGCGCGTCGAACGAATTGTAGCCATTGCCGAAATCGTCGAGATAGATCCTGATGCCGCGCTGGCGCAGCCGGGCCAGGAAGCCGGTGATCTCGCTCAGGCTGTGAATCGCCTCGGTCTCGGTGATCTCGATCCTCAATCCCTTCTCGCAGCCGGGATAGCGGTCGAGCAGCTGGACGAGTTCCTTGTGGAAGCCGGGGTCGGCGAGGGTGCGGGCGCCGATATTGACCGAGACGTAACGCTGGATGCCGCGGCGCACCAGCCGGCTGGCATAGGTGACCGCGCGCCGGCACACCCAGCTGTCGATCCGCCGCATCAGCCCGAGCCGGCGGGCGGCGGGCAGGAAATGCGCCGGGCCGTACATGCCACCCATATTGTCGTCGAGGCGGATCAGCGCCTCATAGCCCTGCACCCCGCCGTCGGTGCCGACGATCGCCTGCAATTCGAGGATGAGCTGGTCGAGCTCGAGCGCGCTCCTGATGCGTTCGGCCCAGCTGATGCGCTCATGCGTGTCGGTGACCTTGGGGTCGCCGGTGTCGTAGAGCTGCACCCGGTCGCGGCCGGATTCCTTGGCCACGCAACAGGCGGTGTCGGCGCAGACCAGCACCGCGCGCGCCGAGGAATCCGGGCCGCCAGTGCGGGCAAGGCCGATGCTGAGGCTGAGCGCGAAGCTCTGCCCGCTGATCGGGAACAGATGGCCGCGCGTGACGGCGACCAGCCGGGTGGCGATGCGCTGGGCCTCGGCCTCGTCGATGCCGAGCAGCATCACCGCGAAACTGTCGCCGCCGATGCGGGCGATCAGGTCGTCGGCGCGCAGCTGGTTGCGCAGGAAGGCGGCGAAATCGATCAGCAGCCGGTCGCCGGCGGCGTGGCCGACCCGGTCGTTGACGGTCTTGAAGTGGTCGATGTCGATGAAGCCGAGCCAGATTTCCGGCTGGTCCTTCTCTTCGGCGAGTAGCTGGTCGATGCGCTCTTCCAGCGCGAAGCGGTTGGGCAGCCCGGTCAGCGCGTCGCTGCGCGCCTGCCGCGACACCAGCCGGGCGAATTCGCCGAGTGCCGCCGCCTGCTCCTCGACCTGCGAGCGCGCGTCGATGAGTTCCTGCTCGCGGCGCTTCTGGGCCGTGACGTCGGTCCACACCGCGGCGAGGCAGCCATCCTCCATGCGCCGGTGGCTGGCGAGCAGCCAGGCGCCCGTGCTGAGCGCGATCTCGATGCGCGGCTCGGCATCGGGGCGGCCGGTGAGCAGCGCCAGCGCGTCGTCGGTGGTGGCGGGGCCGAACAGCCCGCCGCGCTTCGCCGCCTCGAGGGCGGTGTCGAAGCGGGCGCTGGGCCGCAGCGTGACGCCGACCTTGGCGAACAGCCGGCTCATGCTGGCATTGGCGAGCACGATCTGCCCGTCGGGGGAGAGCAGGATGAAACCCTCGCCGATGCCGTCGATGGCGTCGCGCAGGGTGTGCTCCACCTCCTTCAATTCGCTGATATCGGTCCAGGTGGAGACGATGCCGCCCGTCGGGGTGCGGCGCTCGCGCACCCGCACCCAGCCGCCATTCTCCAGCGGGATGTCGAACGGCTCGCCATCGGCGCGGTGATGGCGGCGCATGCGCTCGACGACATAGGCGTCGGGATCCGGCACCCGGCTCCATTCGCCGCAGGGGACGGAAGCGAGGGCGAAGAAGTTCAAACCTTCGAGATCGCCGAGCACCGACAGGAAGGGAAACAGCTCGATGAAACGGTCATTATGGACGACGAGGCGGTCGTCGGTGTCGAACAGGGCGAAGCCATCGCTAAGGAAATCAAGGGTTTCGCGCAGGTCGACGTCCCGGCGACGCGGTCCGCCCGAGGGCATGGCCATGCCCCGCCCCCCGAGGTCCGGTTCGTCGGAAGCGCCAGCCTTGGCCATGAGACGCAGTCCCCCTCGCGATCGTCAATGTCATGACAACGGCAGTGGCCCTATAGTCAATAGCCGATGGATTAAGAAAAAACTGCCGCTTATTACCTCACGTGACGATATGCACTACGAATGATAATGCAGAATGCAGACTGGGGCGCAAAGTTCCGGTGGGAGCAGCCTGAATGATCGAGGATTCGCGAGCGCTTTCGTCGCAGCAAACGGTGCGTCCGGGAGGAATGCTCTCGCTTGTCATTCGTCTTGCGGTTGTATTTCTCGGAGTGGCGCTGCTGGTTGTGGCCATCGGTCTCTGGGCCCGCCACGGTTCGGCCGTTTTCTTTGACCTGATTGCCAGCGGCATCGCCTACTGCTTCTGATGCCGGATTCGCGGCCGCCCTTGGCTGCTCTCGATCGTTGGACCGCGCATGCCCGCCCGTCGTCGCTTGCTCCTCATCCTCTCCGCCTTCCTCGTCGGGGCGGCCCTCGTCGCGGTGTCGGTGTTCGTGCTGCTGCCGCCGGCGAAGCAGGTCGCCACCCAGGCGAGCGTCGGCGGGCCGTTCGCCCTTGTGGACCAGGACGGCGAACCGGTCACCGACGAGACCTTCAAGGGCGCGCCGACGCTGATCTTCTTCGGCTTTACCCACTGCCCGGACATTTGCCCGACCACGCTGTTCGAGATGTCGCAGCTGTTCGAGACTCTCGGCGAGGACGCCCGCAAGGTGCAGGGGCTGTTCATCACCGTCGATCCGGAGCGCGACACGCCCGAGGTGATGAAGTCCTATATCGGCAGCTTCCACCCGAGCATCCAGGGGCTCACCGGCACGCCCGAGCAGGTGGCGGCGACCGTCAAGGCGTTCCGGGCCTATGCGCAGAAGGTGCCGGGGCAGAACGGCGACTACACGATGAACCACACCGCCATCGTCTATCTCATGGACAAGGACGGCAATTTCGTCGCGCCCTTCGACCTCAAGCGTCCGCCGGCCGATGCGGCGGCGGCGCTGCGTCCGTATTTCTGAGGCCGGAAGGCCGGCCGCGCCGCGCTGCCGGCTGGCTTGCGGCGGGACGCAGGCGCAGCCGCACCGGCCGCCGGCGCGAGGTGCGGGCGAGCCCGTGCTCTGTCTTCTCCCAGCGCTGCGGGGCGGCGATCAGCTGGAACAGCGCGCGCCAGCCGGCGAGCGAGAGCATTAGCCAGTAGAGCGGGATCAGCGGCAGCACCTGCCACAGGCCGGAAAGCCGGCGGTGGCGCATGCCGACAAGGGTGCACAGCGCGGTGGCGCCATAGCCGGTCAGCAGCACCAATAGGCCCAGCCCCTCCAGCAGCAGGCTGGCCGTCGAAGTGCCGGCCTCGGCGCCGAGACTCCAGCGCAGCCCCAGGGCGAGCGCGAAGACCGGGTGCATCAGCGCCGAGACCAGCCCGCCGCCGAGCAGGAGCAGGAAGCTCAGCACGCCGCTCCAGCCGATCTCGGCGAGCAGCCGGCGCGGCGTGCGGCCATGCACCAGCAGCGTCTGCATCCAGCCCTTGTACCAGCGGGTGCGTTGGCGCAGCCAGGCGCCGGCGGTGCGCGGCGCCTCCTCGTCGGTCGAGGAGGCGATGACCAGCGTGCGCCAGCCGCCGCGCGCGAGCCTTACGCCGAGATCGGCATCCTCGGCGACGTTGAACGGGTCCCAGGCACCCACCCGGTCGAGCGCGACGCGGCGGAAATGGTTGGAGGTGCCGCCGAGCGGCAGCGGCAGCCGCGCACTGGCGAGCAGCGGCAGCACCACGTCGAAATGCGCCGCATATTCCGCCGCGAACTGGCGGGTGATCCAGCTGTCGGCGACATTGTCGATGGCGAGCCGCGCCTGCACGCAGCCGACCCGCCGGTTGCCGGGCGCGGCGAAGGCGGAGCAGGCGCGGCGCAATTGCTGCGGCTCCGGCACGTCCTCGGCGTCGTAGATGCCGACGATCTCGCCGCGCGCGAAGGGCAAGGCGGCGTTGAGCGCCTTCGGCTTGGTGCGTGGGCCGGCATCGGGCGCGACGAGGATGTCGAAGCCGGGGCGGCGGACATGGCGCGCCAGCGCGGCGGCGGTCTCGGCGTCGTCGGGCTCGACGACCAGCAGCACCTGCAGCTTCTCCGGCGGGTAGTCGAGCGCGGCCAGCGCCTCGATCAGTTGCGGCACCACCCGCGCCTCGCGGTAGAGCGGGACGATGAGGCTGTAGGCCGGCAGGGCGGCATCGTCGCGCGGCGGCGGCGGCGCGATCTCTGGCGTCGTCGTCGAGGCGACCAGCCGCAGCAGCGACCAGCCGAGCAGCACCAGCGACACCAGCAGCATCGGCGCGACCAGCAGCGCCGCGGGAGTGATCAGCGCCAGCCCGGCCAGCAGCACGCAGGCCAGCGCGCCGAGCACCAGCAAATAGCGCGACAGGCCGAGCGTCGCCGCGCTTTGGTCAGCCCGCTCGTCGCGCAGCGCGAAGGCGGCGAGTTGGCCGAGCGCCCCGGCGAAATGTTGGCGCACATGCTGGGCCAGCCGTTCCGGCGTGGTCAGCCGCAAGCGCATGCGCAGGGCTGGCATCGCCTCCAGCTCGTCGGCGAGGCGGCGAAGCTGCCGGCCGCGCGCTGCGACGACGATGGAGCCGTCCGGCTGGCGCAACAGCCCGCTGCGCATCATCCCCCGCAGCGCCTCGGGTGGTGGGGCAGGGGAGGGCATCCCGTCGAGCGGTTCCACCGCGAGGCCGAGATGCGCGGCGGCCGCGGCGGCGGCAAGCTCCGGCGTGACCGCGCCGTCGGCCAGCAGCACCTCGTCGGCGCCGATGCCGAGCCGCGCCGCCCGCTCGCGCGCTGCCGCCAGTTGCGCGGATGGCAACCGCCCCGCCAGCCCGGCAATTTCGACCGGCAACGCCGTCATCGTCGCGTCGGGCTCGCGGGCGCGTTCGGCGGTCATCTCCGCAGCGGGATCCTCCGCCTGTCCTGCCGCCGCGTCCCTGCTCACCCGTGCCGCCCCTCGCGCCCGTCCCCCGGAGACGCTACAAGATCGAGGCCGGTCTTCAATCGGCCGGAGCGGGTTCGAGGCGCCAGGTGCGGTACGCGACGATAAAATATTACCTCTGTGGCCTTGCTGCCGCGCTTGGGCTCGCGGTCGCGACGGCCGCATCGCCGGCGGCGGCACAGGGCGCGCCGCCCACCGCCGGCGCGTCGTCCGCGCCGGCGGCAACGGTCGCCGTGCCCGGCTTCTGGGACCCGAAGCGCCGGCCGGAAAAGCCGGACGTCACCCGCGTGCCGGTGCAGATCCGCTTCGTCACCACCGAGGACTACCCGCCCTTCAGCTTCCGCGGCGAGGATGGCCGCCCGGCCGGCTTCAATGTCGACATGGCCCGCGCCATCTGCGCCGAGCTCGCCGTTACCTGCTCGCTGGAAGTGGTGCCGTTCGAGGGGCTGACCGAGGCGCTGGCCGGCGGCAAGGCGGATGCCGCCATCGCCGGCCTCGCCATCACCCCGGCGAGCCGCCAGCAGGTGGACTTTTCCGACCGCTATTTCCGCTCGCCGGCACGCTTCGTCGCCCGCAAGGCGGACATCATGCCGGCGATCACGCCGGATCTCGTCGCCGCGAAGACGGTCGGCGTCGTCGCCGGCACCGCTCATGAGGCCTATCTGCGCGATTTCTTCGCCGAGGTCGCCATCCGGTCCTTCCCGACGGCGGAGGCCGCCCGCACCGCGCTGCAGAAGGGCGAGGTCGACCTCGTCTTCGGCGACGGCGTGCAACTGGCCTTCTGGCTCAACGGCTCGTCGTCGGGGAATTGCTGCGGTTTCGCCGGCGGGCCGTTCACCGAGAGCCTGTATTTCGGCGAGGGCATGGGCATCGCGGTGCGGCGCGGCGACGATGCGCTGCGCCAGTCGCTCAACTACGCGCTGGCACAGATCTGGGAGACCGGCGCCTATGTCGATCTCTATCTGCGCTGGTTCCCCATCGGCGTCTATTGAGTCGCTGGCGAGCGCCGGAGCACGCCGGCAGCTTCCCCTGTCGCCCGGCGTCCGGGTGCGCTTGGGCGAAAGACGGGGCACGAGGCGATTTCGCGGTGTCGCGTCGATTGACGCTGGGGGTACGACTGCCTAGTGTCCGCGCCCATTCTTTTAAGGTCGGGAGAGACCCATCATGACGGCGACCGCTCAGGTCGAGGATGTTGCAGCCGAACTGCGGGAGCTGGCGCAGACCGCCGGCGCCTGGCCGTTCGAGGAAGCCCGCAAGATCGTCGAGCGTCTGAAGCGGAAACCGAAAGAAGAGGTTCTGTTCGAGACCGGCTACGGTCCGTCCGGCCTGCCGCATATCGGCACCTTCGGCGAAGTGGCGCGCACCACCATGGTGCGCCACGCCTTCCACGTGCTCACCGGCGACACCATCCCGACGCGGCTGCTGTGCTTCTCGGACGACATGGACGGCATGCGCAAGATCCCGGAGAACGTGCCGGATCCCGCCGCGCTGAAGCCGTATCTGCAGATGCCACTCACCGTGGTGCCGAATCCGTTCGGCGGCGGCTATGCGAGCTTCGGCGACCACAACAACGCCATGCTGCGCCGCTTCCTCGACACTTTCGGCTTCGAATACGAGTTCGCCTCGGCAACCGAGTACTACAAGTCGGGCAAGCTCGATTCGGTGCTGCTCAAGGCCGCCGAGAAGTACGACGCCATCATGGAGGTGATGCTGCCGACGCTGGGCGAGGAGCGGCAGGCGACCTATTCGCCCTTCTTGCCGATCTCGCCGATCTCCGGCCGCGTGCTCTACGTGCCGCTCAAGGCGGTGGACGCCAAGGCCGGCACCATCACCTTCACCGACGAGGACGGGGTGGACAAGACCCTCCCGGTCACCGGCGGTCAGGTGAAGCTGCAGTGGAAGCCGGATTTCGGCGCCCGCTGGGCGGCGCTCGACGTCGATTTCGAGATGTTCGGCAAGGACCACCAGACCAACGCGCCGATCTATGACCGCATCTGCGAGATCATCGGCGGCGTGGCGCCGGAGCATTTCGTCTACGAGTTGTTCCTCGACGAGGTCGGCCAGAAGATCTCCAAGTCCAAGGGCAACGGCCTGACCATCGACGAGTGGCTGACCTATGCCAGCCCGGAGAGCCTGGCGCTGTACATGTTCCAGTCGCCGCGTTCGGCGAAGAAGCTGCATTTCGACGTCATCCCCAAGGCGGTCGACGAATATTACGGCTTCCTCGCCCGCTACCCGACGCAGGACTGGAAGAACCGGCTCGGCAACCCCGTCTGGCACATCCACTCCGGCAACCCGCCGGTCCTCGATCTACCGGTGTCGTTCGGCCTGCTGCTCAAGCTCGCCTCGGCTTCCAACGCCGAGGACAAGGGCGTGCTGTGGCGGATGATCAGCCGCTATGCGCCGGGCGTGACGGCGGAAACCCATCCGCATATGGACCAGCTCGCCGGCTATGCGGTGCGCTACTTCGTCGACCGGGTGAAGCCGCGCCGCGTCTTCCGTCTGGCCGACGAGGTGGAGGCCGACGCGCTCGCCCGTCTCGACGCCGCGCTGGCGCCGCTGGATGGGACCGACCGCGATGCCATCCAGAACGCGGTGCTCGATGTCGGCCGTGCTATCGAGCGCTATCAGGACCACAAGAAGAAGAGCCCGACCGGCGGGCCGGGCGTGTCCTTCGCCTGGTTCAGCGCGCTGTACGAGCTGCTGCTCGGCGAGAAGGAAGGTCCGCGCTTCGGCACCTTCGTCGCCGCCTACGGCATCCCGGAGACGCGGGCGCTGATCGCCCGTGCGCTGTCCGGCGAACTGGCCAAAGGCGCCGCCTGAGGCTGGGCGCGGCCTGACCCGTGTTGGTCTGATCTCGCGCGGCCGGCACGGCCGCGCTTTCCCGGCCGGCCATGGCGTCCTGACCTCGCGCGCGACGTGAGGCGGACGCCATGGCTCACCACCATTCTCACGATCACGCCCACCCGCATCCCGGATCCGCATCCCCCCGGAGCCGCGTCGGAAGCATGGCGGCGTGCGCCTGATCAAGGGTGACCAGCTCGACGACGACACCGCCGGGACGCCCGGCATACACCGTCGGGCGGCGATCCATCCTGCCCGCGTCGGTGCGCAGAAGATCTGAGCCGACACCGTCGCCAACCAGCCCGATGCCAGAACCGGTGTGCACCATCGCGGGGGCGCTGGAGAGCGTCATCTATGCCGTGGGCGGCCGTGCCCGCCGGCGACGGGCGGGCGGCTGGACTATGTCGCCGAGGCCGAGCCGGTCGACTTCATCTTCGCGCCGCCCCATGTGCCGCATCGGGAGATCGACGCAGATCCCGACCAGCTGTCGGAATGCCTGCTGGTGCGCTCGGACAATGAGGCGGGGGTGGTGAGCATCACCGATGTCCATCCGGTGGAGAAGCCGGAGGCAGCCTACGGGATCGATCCGATCCACAACGCGCCGGAACAGGACCGGCATCGACCGGGCAGCCGGTGCCGCGCCGTCGAGGCTTTGGCGGCGGGGGGCATGCCGATGAGCTAGGGCGAGGGGCGTTCCGACGCCAGCGGCGGCACCCTGCTAGCTGGCGTGCCGGAGGCGATGGTCGCGGCGGTGGTCCGCTATTTACCACGCCGGCGGCTTCTGCTTGTCCGCGCGCCGGCCGGCAGGCACATGGTCGGGCGATGATGCGCCGGCGGCGTTGAGCCCGGCGCCCGCGCCCGGAGACGCCGTCATGTCGCGCCTTTGCCTCGCCGTCCTCCTCGCCGCCACGCTGCTCGCCTCGGCCATGGCGCCGGCGAATGCCCAGTCGGTGCCGCCGGGCAGCTATCAGCAATCCTGTCAGGACATCCGCAACGTCGCCGGCTGGCTCAAGGCCGCCTGCCGCGACCGCTCGGGGCGCTGGGTCGAGGCCAACATGGCGATTTCCTGGTGCGCGCCGGGCAACGACATCTCCAACGAGGATGGCCGCCTCGTCTGCAAGACCACCTCGTCGTGGGCGGAGCGCCCGCCGCAGGGCTCCTATATGGGCACCTGCCGCGATGTGCGCATGTCGGCCGGCTGGCTCAAGGCGACCTGTCAGGACATGAAGGGCCGTTGGGTCGACACCACCACGGCGGCCAGCTGGTGCACCGGCCGCGACATCGCCAATGTCGACGGCCGGCTCACCTGCCGCTGATCGCCGCTACGGCTCCTCGCCGCGCGTTCGTCGCCGCCGAGCATCCGCCGCTGAACACCCGCCACCGGGCGTCCCCCGCCGCGCGCCATCGGCACGCGGCGCGTCCGGCCGCCGGCCTCAGCTCACCGAGCGCGCCGCCAGCGACTTCTCGCGCAGCGCCGTGAGCGTGGTGGTGGGGGTGATGGCCTCCGGGTCGAGCAGCACATGCACCACCGCCGGCAGGCCGGAGGCCAGCGCGGCGTCGAGCGCCGGCACCAGCTGGTCGTCGCGCTCCACCCGCGTGCCGAAGGCGCCGAACGCCTTGGCATAGGCGGCGAAGTCCGGATTGGTGAGCGAGGTGCCGAACACCCGCGTGGGGAATTCCCGCTCCTGGTGCATGCGGATGGTGCCGTACATGCCGTTGTCGATCACCACCGCCAGCACCGGGATCTTGTGCTGCACGGCGGTGGCGAGTTCCTGCCCGGTCATCAGGAAGTCGCCGTCGCCGCACACCGCCACGGCGATGCGCTCGGGATGGGTGCGGCGCGCGGCGATCGCCGCCGGAAAGCCGTAGCCCATCGAGCCGGAGGTCGGCGCCAGCTGGGTGCCGAAGGCGCGAAAATGGTGGAAGCGGTGCACCCAGGTGGCGAAATTGCCGGCGCCGTTGCAGATCGCGGTGTCGGCCGGCAGCGCCCGCAGCCAGTGCACCAGCGTCGCCATCTGCACCGCGCCGGGATTGGCCGGCGGCTGGTCGCTCCAGGCGCGGTAGTCGGCCCGCGCCTCCTGCCGCCAGCCGCCCCAGCGGATCACCTGCGGCGGCTGCACGCCCTCCAGCGCCGCGGCGAAGGCCTGCGGCGAGGCGTTGATGGCCAGCGCCGGCTGGAACACCCGGCCGATCTCGTCGGGATCGGCATGGACATGCACGATGTCGACGCCGGGCTCGGGAATCGGGAACAGCGAATAGCCCTGCGAGGGTACCTCGCCGAGCCGTCCACCGGCGAGGATGACGAGGTCGGCCTGCTTCAGCCGGTTGACCAGCTTCGGGTTGATGCCCAGCCCGACATCGCCGGCGTAGCAGGCATGATCGGCGGGAAACAGCATCTGCCGGCGGAAGCTGACGCAGACCGGCAGGTCGAAGCGCTCGGCGAAGCGCTTCACGCTGGCCACCGCCTTGGCGTTCCAGCGGCTGCCGCCGAGCATCAGCAGCGGACGCTCGGCGTTCCACAACAGCTTCTGCAGCTTCATCATGTCGGTGAGGCCGGGCCAGGTCTCGGCCGGCTCGAAGGCGGGAGCGTCCACCACCTCCGCCATGTCGGCGAGCATGTCCTCCGGCAGCGCGATCACCACCGGGCCGGGGCGGCCCTGCGTCGCCACCCGGAAGGCGCGGGCGAGGATCTCCGGAATGCGCGCGGCGTCGTCGATCTCCACCGCCCATTTGGCCAGCGTGCCGAACACCGCGCGGTAGTCGACCTCCTGGAACGCCTCGCGCCCGCGCATCGCCCGGCCGATCTGGCCGACGAACAGGATCATCGGCGTCGAATCCTGCTGGGCGACATGCACACCGGCGCTGGCATTGGTGGCGCCCGGCCCGCGGGTGACGAAGCAGATGCCCGGCCGGCCGGTCAGCTTGGCGGAGGCTTCCGCCATCATCGCCGCCCCACCCTCGTGGCGGCACACCACGAAGTCGATATCGGTGTCCGACATCGCGTCGAGCACGTCGAGATAGCTCTCGCCCGGTACGCCGAAGGCGCGGGTGACGCCATGGGCGAGCAGGGCGTCGACGAGCAGGCGGGCGCCGGAGCGGGCGGCGAGGCGGGGACGGATCGGAAGGGACGTCATCGGGTCACGCGGATTGGCGCAGCGGGCGCGGTTGAAGCCGGACCGGCGCGAGGGCCGATCCGGCGGCAATCTATCCCGCCCGCGCCGGCCGCGCAGGCGAAAAACGCGCCCGCCGGGGGGAAATCCGCCGGGCGGAATCCCCTCCGCGCGGGGACGGCGGAGGCTCAGGCGGTCTCGCCCACCGCCTTCTCGGCGGCGCGGATCGCCGCCTGCCGGCGGGCGATCTCGTCGCCGATCGGCGGGCCCTTGAAGCGGCGCTTCTCGAACAGCGCCCACACCACGCCGGCCAGCACGAGGAAGCCGACGGTGATGTACAGCGCCCAGTCGTTGGGCGGCTGGATACCGAGCACGAAAATCAGCGCCATCGCGAGGATCGACAGCACCGCCACCAGCTTGAAGGCCGGCGCGCCCATGCTCCACGGTCCCATCTTCGGCCATTTGGCGCCGCCATAGGCGACGAGCCCCAGCGCGATCGGGATGGCGAAGGAGAAGAACAGGAAGATGACGGTGCAGGACACCACGATGGCATAGGCCGAGGTGCCGCCGAACGACACCAGCGAGGTGCCCCACACGAACAGCACTGCCAGCGTCGCGCCGGTCCAGATCGCCGCCACCGGGGTGCGGTGCTTCGGGCTCACCTTGGCGAGCGCGGCGGAGGCCGGCAGGCCGCCGTCGCGGGCGAAGGCGAACAGCATGCGCGACACGGAGGTCACGGTGGCGAGGCCGCACAGGAACTGCGAGACGAAGATGGCGAGGTAGAGGATCTCCTTGATCACCCCCGGCACCCGCGCGTTCATCGCCCAGAAGAACACGTTCCAGCCCTGCTTGGCGGCGTCGTCCATGTTGGGGATCATCAGCACGAAGGCGCACAGCATCACATAGCCGAACACGCCGGACCACACGACCGACATCACCATGCCGCGCGGCACCGAGCTCGCGGCGTCGCGGGTCTCCTCCGAGGTGTGGGCGGAGGCGTCGTAGCCGGTGATGGTGTAGATCGGCAGCAGGAGGCCGAGCAGGAACGCCCAGCCGGTCGAGACCTCCGGCCACACATCGGCGCCGGCCGCGCCGGTGTAGTTGGAGAAGGTGAACAGCCGGCCGATCTCGTAGCCGGGCGCGAAGGCGAGGCAGACCAGCGTCAGCACCACCGAGGTGGCGAGGATCAGGTAGCCGGAGAAATCGGTGAGCTTGGCGGTGAGGCCGATGCCGAAATGGTTGATCAGCGCCTGCGCGCCGGTCAGCACCGCCAGGAACAGGATGCGCACCGTGACGGTGTCCTCCATGCCCAGCATGGGCCCGAAGGCGCCGAAGAAGAAGTAGTAGGTGCCGACATTGATGGCGCCGAGCACGGTGACGAGGCCGAGCAGGTTGAACCAGGCGGTGACCCAGCCGGTGAAGCGGTTGCCGAGGATCGAGCCCCAGTGATAGAGGCCGCCGGCGGTGGGGTAGGCGGAGCCGATCTGCGCCATGGCGAGGGCGAACACGCCGGAAATGGCGACGCCCAGCGGCCAGCCGAGGCCGATCGCCGCGCCGCCGGCGCCGGACGTGGCCTGCGCCAGCGAGTTGATGCCGCCGGACAGGATGCAGATGATCGAGAAGCTGATGGCGAAGTTGGAGAACCGGCTCATGCGCCGCTCCAGCTCCTGCGCATAGCCCATGTCGTGCAGGATCTTCACGTCGGCATGCTTGGCTTCGTCTGTGTAGTCCGGTACGCCCGCTGTTTCCGTCACCGTGCTCATGGCGATCCCCGCTGGGTGGTGCCGCCGGGCTCGTCCCGGGGCATGCGCTGTCCATGCATCGAGAGTGCCAACCTATTGGGGACGATGCGGCAGTTTCACCATCTTACGTTGCGGAATGGACTGGCGCGCTCCGGCGTCAGCGGCTCGTCGGGCGAGGACGATCCGCGGGGCGGAGGCTCTAGAGAAAGCCGATCCAGCGGCCGGTGAGCAGCAGGCCGAGCCACAGGCCCATCGAGGCGAGCGCCCGCAGCTTCACCCCGGCGGTCGGCGGCAGGCCGGCCAGCGCGGCGCGATAGCCGCCGCTGGCGTGCTGCCAGCCTATATTGGCGAGTGCCAGCGCCAGCAGGCCCATCTTGATCAGGAAGGCGGTGTTGGCGAGATATTCCGCCGACCGCACGGTGAACAGCCACAGGCCGGTCGACAGCGCGAGCACGACCCCCAGCGCCGCCGCCCGCGCGAGAAACGGCACCAGCAGCGGGATCGGCACCGCGCGCACGAGGCCGAGCAGCCGCGCGTCGAGCGGCAGCACGGCGCCGAGCACCAGCCCGATCCCGAGAATATGCGCGGCGCTGACGACGAGATAGGCGGTGGCCGATCCCTGCAGCCAGCGCGCGCCGGGCCAGCCGCCGAGCGCGGCGATCAGCTCCATCGGGCGGGCCGCGTCAGCCGTCGCCGATCCGCTCGGGATACATGTCGTAGTTCTTGCCGGCGATGGTGATGCGCACCGCCTTCATATGCGTCTGCGCGTGGTCGCGCGAGCGGTTGCCAAGCACGGTGACGGCGTCGCCCGGCTTGGCGGTGTCGGCGGTGAAGCCGGAGGCCTCGGTCTGGCGGGGATTGCCGAGATCGACCCGCCACACCGTGCCGTCCTGAGCGGCCACGTGCAGGGTAGGATGCGGCGGCGCCATGGAGATGGAGCGGATGGTGCCGGTCAGGGTCATCTTGTCGCCGTCGGCCCAGGACCAGCCATGATGGGCGAACGCCGGAGCCGCGGCGACGCCGAGCGTGATCGTGAGCACGGCGGCGAGCGAAGCGGGGGAGCGGAGCCGCAAGGGGCGGCGCAAGGAGAGGTGGGGTAGGGAGGGGCGGGGCAGGGAGGGATGAGACATCGGCATCTCCTGTCGCTACGGAACCTGCGTCAGGTTACGCCCCCGCCGCCGCGAAAGGCGACAGCCCCCCGCTCACAATCGCGCCAGCCGCCCGGGCGGCTTGGCCGCAAGAGCGGGGAGGGCGGGGAGGACCGGTCGGAAGGTCGCCGCTGGAGGGCCGCCGACCGAAGGTCGCTTCTGAAAGGCTGCCACCAGAAGGCTGTTGCTGGATGGGTGCTGTCGAAAAGGGCGCCGCTGGATGACCGCCGCCGGAAGGCGGTCGCTGGATGGACGCTACCGAGAAGGGCACCGATGGATAGTCGCAACTGGCGAGCCGTCATTGGAAGACTGCTACCAGAACGCCGCTGCTGCACGGCTGCCGCGTGATGGACGTTGCCGAACAGGCACCGGTGGACGATCGCCGCCGGAAGGCGGTCGCTGGATGGACGTACCGAATTAGCGCTGATGGATGGTCACAGCGGGCAAGCCGCCATCGGAAGACTGCCGCCAGCAAGCCGCTACTGCTCGGCTGCCGCGTGATGGACGATGCCGAACAGGGCATCGCTGTACGACCCCCGCGCTGGAAGGCCGTTGCTGGATGGGCCCCACCGAAAAGGGCGCCGCTGGATGGCCCAGCTGGCGAGCTACCATCGGTAGGCTGCCGCCAGAAAGCCACGACTGCACGGCTGCCGCGTGATGGACGTTGCCGAAAAGGGCACCGCTGGACGATCGCCGCCGGAAGGCGGTCGCTGGATGGGCACCACCGAAAAGGGCGCCGCTGGATGGTCACAGCGGGCGAGCTACCATCGGAAGACTGCCGCCAGCAAGCCGCTACTGCACGGCTGCCGCGGGATGGACGTTGCCGAACAGGGCATCGCTGCACGACCCCCGCCGGAAGGCCGCGGTTGGATGGCGGAGATCGGACAAGGGCGCCGCTCTCGGTGGGCGCGCGACCTCCCCATCGCCAAGGCGGTATGACCCGTCCGGCACGTCGGCTTCGCCGGTCGGCGACGGGCGAACCTCGTCGCCGAGTATCGTCGCAACGGTAGGGCGCTTTTACCCCGGCGCCGCCGGTAGGCCCCGAGACGGTCGACGTCCAATGACGGGCGCACGATCGCGGGCCTCATCGGCCTCATCGGTCGTCAATCGTCCTCATCGTCCACCCCACCGGCCCCCACGTCAGTGTGGCAGCCAGAAGCGATCATCTTGGCGACGGCGTCTCAATACGTGACCAAGAAACAGAAGTCCGTCGGACGTCGTTAGCGATGCTGTCCGGCAGGCTATCGTGTCTTCCCGGTGGGCGGCGAGAACTAGACGTCTACGCTGGCGCGCAGCGCGTTGTCTTGGATGAACTCGCGACGAGGCTCCACCACGTCGCCCATCAGCCGGTTGAACAGGTCGTCGGCGTCGGCGACTTCCTTCACCTTCACCTGCAGCAACGAGCGGGCGTTGACGTCGAGCGTCGTCTCCCAAAGCTGCTCGGCATTCATCTCGCCGAGGCCCTTATAGCGCTGCAGCGACACGCCTTTTCGGCCGGCATCGGTGATGGCGTCGAAAAGGTCCATCGGTCCGTGCACCACCGTCTCGTTGCCCCGGCGCTTCAGCGTCGCCGCCCGCGCATGCACTTCGTGCAGGTTGCCGACCAGCTGGTCGAGCCGGCGCGCCTCGGCGGAGCCGACGAAGGTGGCGTCGAGATGAACCGCTTCCTTCACCCCACGCACCGTGCGCTGGAAGTGGAAGCCCGAGCCGTTGGCCTCGCCGGTCCAGCCGCGCTCGATATCTTCCGCAATGTTATCAAGGCGTTGCGCGATATCGGCAGCCACCTTGGCCGCGCGCTCCTCGTCGATCAGCAGGCCGGGTGCGAGGGCGCCGCCAAGCGCCGCCTGCTCCACCACTGCACGGTTGTAGCGCGGGTGCAGTCCCTGCAGCGTGGTGCGGAAGGCGCGAGCACTCTCCACCACCGACAACAGGTCGGCGCCGGCCCGGACCTCGCCACTGGCGGTGAGCAGGCTGGCCTCGTCAAGTCCTTGCGATATCAGGTAATCTTCCAGCGACCGCTCATCCTTGAGGTACTGCTCGGACTTGCCGCGCGTCACCTTGTAGAGCGGCGGCTGGGCGATATAGATGTGCCCGCGATCCAGCAGTTCCGGCATCTGGCGGAAGAAGAAGGTCAGCAGCAGGGTGCGGATATGCGAGCCGTCGACATCCGCGTCGGTCATGATGATGATCTTGTGGTAGCGCAGCTTGTCGGCATTGAAGTCGTCGCGGCCAATTCCGGTGCCGAGCGCGGTAATCAGCGTACCAACCTGGTCCGACGACAGCATCTTGTCGAAGCGGGCGCGCTCGACATTCAGGATCTTGCCGCGCAGTGGAAGAATAGCCTGGAAGGCTCTGTTTCGCCCCATCTTCGCCGAGCCGCCCGCCGAGTCGCCCTCGACGATGAACAGCTCCGACTTTGCCGGGTCACGCTCCTGGCAATCGGCGAGTTTACCTGGAAGAGAGGCAACGTCGAGCGGGTTCTTGCGGCGGGTAAGTTCACGCGCCTTGCGCGCCGCCTCACGCGCGGCCGCCGCCTCCACCACCTTGCCGACCACCGACTTCGCCTCGGCCGGATGCTCCTCCAGCCAGTTGTTCAGCGCGTCGTTGACCAGCGCCTCGACCACCGGCCGGACCTCGGAGGAAACCAGCTTGTCCTTGGTCTGCGAGGAGAATTTCGGATCCGGTACCTTCACCGACAGCACGGCGGTGAGGCCCTCGCGGCAGTCCTCGCCGGTCGGATCGACCTTCTCCTTCTTGGCGATGCCCGAACGCTCGGAATAGCCGATGATCTGCCGGGTCAGCGCCGCCGCGAAGCCGGTGAAGTGGGTGCCGCGGTCACGTTGCGGAATGTTGTTGGTGAAGCACAGCACGTTTTCGTGATAGCTGTCGTTCCAAGACAGCGCACATTCGACGCTAATGCCGTCCTTCTCGGCGCGGATCACTACCGGATTCGGCAGAAGCGCCTGCTTGGAGCGGTCGAGATACTGCACGAAGGCTTCGACGCCGCCCTCATATATCATCTCCTCGCGCTTGATTTCAGCATGGCGCGCGTCGGTCAAAATGATCCGAACGCCGGAATTCAGGAACGCAAGCTCCCGCAGCCGGTGTTCCAGCGTCGCATAGTCGAACTCGATCCTGGTGAAGGTGCCCGGAGACGGCAGGAAGGTAACACGAGTCCCGCGCCGTCCTTCCGGCGCCGGCCCGACCTGCGCCAGATCGTTTTCCGCATCACCATGACGGAAGCGCATATAGTATTCGTAGCCATTGCGCCAGATTGTCAGGTCCAGCCAGGTAGAGAGCGCGTTCACCACCGAGACGCCGACGCCGTGAAGGCCGCCGGAAACCTTGTAGGAGTTCTGGTTGAACTTTCCACCGGCGTGCAGCTGCGTCATGATGACCTGCGCCGCCGAAACGCCTTCCTCCGGATGAATATCGGTGGGAATGCCACGGCCATTGTCGGTGACCGTCACCGAGCCTTCGGCGTTGAGGGTGACGGTGACTTCCGTCGCATACCCCGCCAATGCTTCATCGATGGCGTTGTCCACCACCTCATAGACCATATGATGCAGGCCCGAGCCGTCGTCGGTATCGCCGATATACATGCCCGGCCGCTTACGTACCGCGTCCAGTCCCTTGAGGACCTGGATGGACTGCGCGCCGTACTCGTCGGGAGACGGAGCGGAATCGGTATCGGCCATGGCTGAGAGCCCTTCGAATCGTTGAAATTATTCAGCTTCTTTGTAGCGCAAACATGCGCCTATTTCGCGGCCACCATCACCGCGGCGCCGGCCATCGCCGTGCCGCAGGCGCGGTTGATCAGGCGGATCGCCCGTTGGCTGGCCACCATGCCGCGCGCCCGCTGGGCGAGGGTGACATAGAGGCCGAAGACCAGCGCCAGCACCAGTGCGATGATCGCGCACATTTCCAGAAAGGCCAGCGGCGTCAGGTGGTTGAGGTCGATGATGGTCGGCAGCAGCGCGAGATAGAACGCCATCGCCTTGGGATTGCCGAGCGTCATGCCGAGCCCGGTCAGGAACAGCCCAGCCGACGAGCCACCCGGCTTCGGCGCCGGAGCGGCGATGGCATGGGCGGGGGCCGTCCACAGCTTCCAGGCGAGAAAGACCAGGTAGAGCGCTGCCGCCAGCCGCACCAGCACGAAAAGTGAGCCCAGCGTCGCCGCCAGCGCCGCCCGCCCGAGCGCGGCGGCGGTCAGCCACACCATGTCGCCCAGGATGATGCCGGCCACCAGCGGGGTCGCGCCTTCGCGGCCATGCGCCAACGTGCGGGCGACCAGCGCGATCACGCTGGGCCCGGGCGAGGCGGCCGCCAATGCGAGGGCGGCAGCGAAGACGATCAGTCCCAACGGATCCATGCCCTTACGTGCGCGCGTGCGTGCGAAAGGTCAAGGGATAAAATAATTAAGATAATTCAATATGTTGGGGAAGCTATTCGGCGGCAGCGACGATGTGCCCCGGGCTGACCGTGAACCGTTCGGCGCCTTCCGGCAGCGCGGTGAACGCCGCAGGGTCGGCGCCGGTCATCCAGACCTGCCCGCCGAGGGTCTGGAGCGTGGCGAACAGCGCCGCGCGGCGCGCCGGGTCGAGATAGGCGACGACATCGTCGAGCAACATGATCGGGCTCATGCCAGCCATCTCGCCGACCAGCCGGGCATGGGCGAGGATGAGGCCGATCAGCAGGGCTTTCTGCTCGCCGGTGGAGCCTTGCGTTGCGGGCATGGCCTTCGGGCCGTGGCCGACGATCAGATCGGACAGGTGCGCGCCTTCCAGCGTCCGCCCCGCGGCGCGGTCCCGCGGCCGGCCTTCGCGCAGCACCGTGCGGTAGCTGTCCTCCACTTGCGTCGCCGGCAGGCGGCCGAGCTGACGCTCGATCTCGCCGTCCAGCACCAGCGTCGCCCAGGGGAAGGCGGATCCGTCGTCGCGGCCGGCTTCGATGCCGGCGGCAAGCCGGCGGACCGTCTCCAATCGTGCGGCGGCCACCGCCACAGACAGCGACGCCAGTTCCTGTTCCACGGCATCGAGATAGCGCGGGTCGGTGCGAGGCTCTTCCAGCAGGCGATTGCGAGCCCGCAAGGCGCGCTCCAGAGCGTTCACCCGTGCGCCGTGCTCGGCGTCGACCGCCAGCACCAGTCGGTCCAGGAAGCGACGCCGCTCGGCCGGCGGGCCGGTGAACAGGCCGTCCATCTCCGGCGTCAGCCAGATCACTCGCACGAAATCGGCGAAGGCGGCGGCCGAGCCGACCGGTTCGCCATCGATGCGGCAGCGGCGCGAACGCACCTCGCCGGTTGGGTCGGGTTCCTGGCCGGTGCCGAGGGTGACCTCGCCGTGAGGGCCTTCCAGCGTTGCCGACACCGCCCAGCCATCCGCCTTGGCCTCGTCACGCCGACAGGCAAATTGATCGAGGGAGGCGCGGCGCAGGCCGCGGCCAGGCGCCAGCAGCGAGATGGCCTCGAGGATGTTGGTCTTGCCGGCGCCGTTGGGACCGATCAGCGCCACCGTATCGGAATGCGGCCGCAACTCCGCCGCCGCATAGCTGCGAAACTGCGTCAGCCGCAGGCGGGTGATGCGTGTGGCGGGAGGGCTCACACGCGCATCGGCATCAGCACGTAGAGGGCGCCGCGCTTGTCCGGGTCCTGCACCAGCGTCGGCGAGCCGGGGTCGGCGAATTTCAGTTCCGCCGTGGTGCCCTCGATCTGGCCGGTGATGTCGAGGAGGTAGCGGCTGTTGAAGCCGATATCGATCGCCTCGGCGGCGTACTCGACCTCGATCTCCTCGGTCGCGCTCCCGGAATCCGGGTTGGTGACCGACAGCGTGAGCTTGCCATCGGCGATGGAAAGCTTCACCGCCCGGCCGCGCTCGCTGGCGACCGTCGAGACGCGGTCGACCGCGGCGGCGAAATCCGCCTTCTCGACCACCAGCGTCTTGTCGTTGTTGAGGGGGATGACCCGGCCGTAATCGGGGAAGGTGCCGTCGATCAGCTTCGAGGTCAGCACCACGCGGTCGAGCGAGACGCGGATTTTAGCGGCCGACAATTCGACGGTGACTTCCGCCTCGCCATTCTCGGCAAGGCGCTGGATCTCCGCCACGGCCTTGCGCGGCACGATGATGCCGGGCATGCCGGCCGCGCCTGCGGGCGCCTCGGTCTGCGCCTGGGCCAGACGGTGGCCGTCGGTCGCCACCGCGCGCAGCACCGGGCCGCTCGCTTCGGTGACGTGGAAATAGATGCCGTTGAGGTAGTAGCGGGTCTCTTCGGTCGAGATCGCGAACTGGGTCTTGTCGACGAGGCGCCGAAGCTCGCCGGCCGGCAGCGTGAAGCGATGGCTCATCTCGCCGGCGGCGAGGTCGGGGAACTCGGTTTCCGGCAGCGTCTGCAACTGGAAGCGCGAGCGGCCGGCGCGCACGGTCAGCGTACCGCGGTCGCCCGAGGTCTCGATCTGTACCTGCGCGCCCTCGGGCAGCTTGCGCACGATCTCGTAGATGGTGTGGGCCGGCACCGTGGTGGCGCCCTCCTGGCTGACCTCTGCCGCGATGGTCTCCACGACCTCGATGTCGAGATCGGTGGCGCGCAGGGCGAGGCCGCGCGCATCGGTGCGCATCAGCACATTCGCCAGGATCGGAATGGTATTGCGCCGCTCGACGACCCGGTGGACATGGGCGAGAGACTTGAGGAGCTCGGCCCGCTCGACGGTGACCTTCATGGCCGCAACACCCATGGCTTTTGGAAAGGGGAGGGACTTCCCAGGGCGCGGAATGAAGCGGGCGCTGCCTCATATCGCGCCCCGGCGGGCGGCGCGGGCGCGCCGCCGGGCTGACGACATTGCCGCCAGACCCTTCGCAATACAAGCCCACCATGCCGCAGTGCGGCGATTTCGTGGGGATAAGCGGCCGCAGCGGCGGCCGGGCTATTCGCTGACCAGACGCTTCAGCGCCTCGACCTCGCCGGCCAGCACGCTGTCGCTGCCCACCAGGCCCTCGATCTTGCGCACGGCGTGCAGGACAGTGGTGTGGTCGCGGCCGCCGAAGCGCCGGCCGATCTCGGGAAGCGAGCGCAGGGTGAGCGTCTTGGCGAGATACATCGCGATCTGCCGGGGCTTTACCACATTGGCGGTGCGGCGCTGCGAGAGGATGTCGGCGCGGGTGACGTTATAGTGCTTGGCGACGACGCGCAGGATGTCGTCGACGCGCACGCGCTTCGGCTCGGAGGAGCGCACGAGGTCGCGCACCGCTTCTTCCGCCATCTCCAGCGTGATGGCGCGGGAGGTCAGCTGGTTATGCGCCAGCAGGCGGTTCAGGGCGCCATCGAGGTCGCGGCCGTTCTGGCCGCAATTGCGGGCGATGAACTGCAGCACGTCCTGTGGCACGCTGAAGCCGGGATGCTGCTGGGCCAGCGCGGCGACGCGGCTCGCCAGGATTTCCAGCCGCAGATCCTCGTCGAGCGGATCGATCTCCACGACGAGGCCGCCGGCGAGGCGCGAGCGTACCCGCTCCTCCAGCGCGTCCAGCTCGGACGGCGGCCGGTCGGCGGCGATGACGATCTGCCGGCCGGAATCCATCAGCGCGTTGAGGGTGTGACAGAATTCCTGCTGCACGCTCTTGCCCTGTAGAAACTGCAGGTCGTCGATCACCAGCGTGTCGATTTCGCGGACCTGCTCCTTGAAAGCAAGCGCCGACTGGCTCTTCAGCGCGGCGATGAAGCCGTACATGAAGCGCTCTGCGGTGAGATAGACGACGCGGCGGCCACGCTCGGCGCCGGCGGCGACGATGGCCTGCAGGAGGTGCGTCTTGCCGAGGCCGACCGCCGCATGAAGGTAAAGCGGGTTGAACACGGCCGGGCCACCGGCAGCCGCTTGCGCCACCTTTAGCGCCGCCGCATGGGCGAGGCGGTTGGAGCTGCCGAGCCGATAGGTGCCGAAGGTGAGGCGGGCGTCGAGCGGCGATCCCGAACCGAGATCCGGGGCGGCCGCGGCGGAGGACGAGGCCACCACGGGCGACGGCTTGGCTTCGATCGGCTGGCGCGCCGTCGCCGCGGGCTCGCTACGCACGATCACCGGCGCCTGGCCGGGGGCGCGCAGGACCGCGGTGCGGACCGAGAGCTCGACGCGCGAGCCGGTGATCTCTTCCCGCCACAAGGCATTGAGACGGTCGATATAGTGCTGCTGAATCCAGTTCTTGAGGAAACGCGTCGGCACCGACAGCCGCACGGTCTCGCCGAAAATGCCGTCCAGTTCCACGCGGGCGAACCAGCTCAGATAGACCTCTTCCCCGATCTCCGCGCGCAGGCGGCGACGCACCCGGTCCCAGAAGCTGCGCGGATCTCCGTCGAATCCATCGACCCCCGCATCGCCGCGCTGGGACACGGCGAGGGAATCGGAAACGGACGTTTCGGCGATGCTGGTCTTGAACATGGAGGCTCCGCTGCTTTTTGGGCGGTTTATTGGAATCACTCGTCGGCGGCACGTCACGCATGCGTCAAGACGATGCGTGGACGCGCGACAGGCGCGACGGTGACGAGGGCAAATTGTGAAGTTGGAGGCCGTCAGAACGGCTGCGTCACCGGGTCAGGCCGGCGGCCCGGAACACGGGGGCAACGCGGATGAACAGGATGCCTTGGGGTGGCTCGGCAGATCGTGGCCGTTGAACATTCCCCGAACCCGGCAACTGCGGCCGGCGGATCCTGTGCGCGTCATATCAAACGCGCCCATTCGCGTGAACATAAGAGCCCCTTCGCGGCAAGTGCATTGCCGTCCCTGTTGAAGTTTATTGCTTTCAGGTGACGCTATATACGAACGCTACTAGAGTTCCGACGGAGGGTTGAGGTCATCCGACACTGGTCTCCGTCATTCTCGGCGTACTCTATATACGTGAGGGTGACGGATGCTATGGACAACATAAAATCCCCCTCCTCACGTGCAATGAGTAGTTCAAAAACTCAACTTTTCGCTGAGATATCCGGCCTCGCCGGATGAAGAGAACATACACAGCGCTTCCCGCTCGCGCAACGCCTCTTGGTGGTCCCTGCGGCTCGTCGGCGGGCCGATTCGGCTCCCCGGCGCCGGTCCCGTCGGACTGCTAGTCGGCAAATCTCTGACTCCTCTGGAAGATTCGGGAAGGCGGCGCGAATCGGGCCGAAACAGGTTTTTTTCCGTCGCGCCCGATAGAGCCGCTTCTGAGCGGGCGATTCGACGGCGCGTGCAGGGCGTGCTGTCTAAATTATTGATTTATTTCGTGAATATTTGTGCGCCCGTCAACGGTCTCCGATGCCTGTGACAGGATTGTCGCTGCGTTAGCGTGCCCGGAGAGTCAAGTTTGGAATGCCAGCCAAAGTGAGGTCGGTCGCATCTGTGTCGTTCATGTGACGCCTTCCGCAGGGCGCCTTACGCGGCCTCGTTCCGTCACCCGCCGGAGCGGGGAGGGGACGAGAGGGGCGCCACAACGCAGAAAGCCCGGCAGAGCGCCGGGCTTTCAACTACTTCAGGTTGCGCGCGTCGAGGTTTCAGGCGCTGAGCTTGGCGAGACGCTGGCTCAGGCGCGACACCTTGCGGGAAGCGGTATTCTTGTGAAGGATACCCTTCTGCGCCGCGCGCATGATCTCCGGCTCCGCCGCCTTCAGGGCCACGGCCGCCGCGGCGCCGTTGCCGGAAGCGAGGGCTTCCTCGACCTTACGCACAAAAGTGCGCATGCGCGAGCGACGGCTCGCGTTAACCTCGGTGCGACGCGCGATCTTGCGTGCCGCCTTCTTGGCGGAGGGCGTATTGGCCATCGGCCGTCCTCTTCGATCGTCGCCGGGCCAGCGGGGCCGTACCGGCAGGAATGTCATGTGACAAAAGGGAAGCGGGCACTCCGTTGGGAGCCCTGCGTGAGTGGCGGGCTTATAGTCGGGGGGCGCCGCGGCGTCAATAGCGGCGGGCAGCGTTTACCGGTTGTTAAAGTTCGGACTGCGCTTCTCGACGAAGGCGCTCATGCCCTCCTTCTGGTCGTGGGTGGCGAACAGCGCCTGGAACAGCCGGCGCTCGAAGCGGATGCCTTCGCTGAGCGTGGTTTCGAAGACCCGGTTGACGCTCTCCTTGGTCATCATCACCGACGGCAGCGAGAGATTGCCGATGGTGTCGGCGACCTTCATCGCCTCGCCCATCAGATCGGCGAGCGGGACGACGCGCGAGACGAGGCCGTACATATCCGCCTCGGCGGCGGTAAGTGTCCGTCCCGTCAGGCACATTTCCATCGCCTTGGCCTTGCCGACCGCGCGGGTGAGGCGCTGCGAGCCGCCGGCGCCGGGCATGATGCCGAGCTGGATCTCCGGCTGGCCGAAGCGGGCATTGTCGGCGGCGAGCAGGATGTCGCACATCATGGCGAGCTCGCAGCCGCCGCCCAGCGCATATCCCGCCACCGCCGCAATCACCGGCTTGCGGAACCGGGAGAGCCGCTCCCACGAGGTGATGAAGTCGTCGGAATAGGTAGCGGGGAAGCTAAGTGATTGCATTTCCTTGATATCCGCACCGGCGGCAAAGGCGCGTTCCGAGCCGGTGAGGATGACGACGCTGATGCCGGCATCGGCCTCGAAGATGTCCAGCGCCTTGTTCAATTCGGCGATCAGCGCCGAGTTGAGGGCGTTTAGCGCCTTGGGGCGGTTGAGGGTGATGGTGCCGACACGCCCGTTGGTCTCGACCAGGATGTTCTCGTAAGACATTGGTACGTCATCCCTATTTCTGGCAGCTCGTGCAATGGAAGGTGGAGCGCCCGGACTGCACCAGCCGCTCGATCACACCGCCGCAGCCGGGGGTGAGGCAGGGCTCGCCGGCGCGGCCATAGGCCCGGAAGGTGTGCTGGAAATAGCCGAGCGTGCCGTCGACCTGGGCGTGGTCGCGCAGGGTCGAGCCACCGGCGCGGATCGCCTCCTCCAGCACCTCGCGGATGATCGCGACGAGGCGGTCGAGCGGTGCAGTGGGGTGTATGATGGGAGCGACGCCGCCGTCCGATTGTCCGATGGCGCCGATGAGGCTGGCCGCCATCCGGTCCGGGGCGATTCCCGCCCGGTGCAGCGCCTCGCAGACATAGATGTTGCCGAGCCCCGCCACGACGGTCTGGTCGAGCAGCACCGCCTTGATGGGGGAGCGCCGGCCAGCGCAGGCCGCCGCCAGCGTCGCGGCGTCGAAGGCGTTGCCGAGCGGCTCCGGCCCGAGGTCGCGGAACAGCGGGTGCTCCTCCAGCTCGTTCCGCGGCACCAGCAGCATCGCCCCGAAGCGGCGGGGGTCGTTGTAGACGATGCGGGCGCCGCTCTCGAAGCCGAACTCGACATGGTCATGCGCCGCCGCCTTCGAGCGCGGGAGGGCGAAGGCGCCGGGCGCGTGCGGTTCCGTCGCCGGCATGTCGATGCGGAAGGAGCCGGACATGCCGAGATGCATGACCAGCGCCTCGGCCGGCCGGCCGTTCGCGGCCTCGATATCGGCGACGAGATATTTCGCCCGCCGCCCCAGCCCGGCGACGCGGCGCCCTGTGAGCCGCTCGGCGAAGCGCTCCGGCAGCGGCCAGCGCAAATCCGGGCGGCGCGCCACCACCTCGACGAGGCGGGCTCCTTCCATGACCGGGGCCAGGCCCCGGCGGACGGTTTCGACTTCGGGCAGCTCAGGCATGCGACAACTCGGGGGAGGGGCGCCCGGTCATGGATGCCCCTCTCCGGCAGGATTGCAGGATCATGCCTTCTATATAGGGGCCGTCGTCTCAAGGATATCGAATCGCGCCCGAGCGGTCGGCCGCCGCTGTCCGGTCAGGCCGCAGCGGTTCCTTCGGGGGCGTCGCTCCCGATCAGTCGCGCCCGCTCGGCGAGGCGGGTGCGGAGGGCGGGCGGCAATTGCCGGGCCGACTTCACGCGCGGGAGGTCGAGCTCGGCGACGCTCGCCTCCGGCGCCTCCTGCCAATTGTCGAAGCGGCGGCGCGTCACATTGTCGACGAAGGTTTCGGCCGGCACGCCCTCCGCGAGGATCAGCGACTGGTCGTCGAGTTCGACGTGATAGTAGGTGAAGGTCGGCGGCATGGCGCTGCGGCGCCGGATGCTGGTGCCGTTCACCAGCGCGGCGGCCTGTACCAGCGTGCCGTCGACCAGCAGGGCATGATCGGGCGAGACCTCGAGGTCGCGCATCGGCAGGCCTTCGCCGAGCGCGCCGGCGCGGACCAGGATCGGCATGGCCCTGGAGGGATCGGCGAAGACGGTGGCGACCGTCTGCCGCGCCAGCCAGCGTACCGGCTTCGCCGTGCCCTCATGGGTCAGCACGAGATCGCCGGCCGCGAGCGTGTCGATGGCGGCTTCGCCGGCCGGCGTCGCGATCCGCGTGCCGGCGAGGAAACAGACGATCAGGTCCTGCTCGGTCACGGAGAGAACCGTGCCGAGGGCCAGGCTGGGATTGTCGGTGTTCAGGTAGTAGTCGCCGGCGAGTTCGGTGATGAAGCCATATGGCGTGTAGCCGATATAGACATCGAAATACCCGGTCCCAAATGGGTCACCCGAATAATAGATGAACTCACCGACGGAAAACGCATCGTCGGTGGTGTTATCCGTGGCGGTTGTCGGGTTTGGGGCGAATGTTTGAATGGTCGTTATGGTGGACGGGGTGCCGGAGGAAAACGTAACTTTATAAGAGCCAATTATACTGTAGTCCGCCATAGGTATGCGCCCCCTTGCGATGATCCGGTGAATGCTGAGAACACGGCGACGCAACTTCGCGGTCGTTGTTGTCAACGACGCGGTCGGAAGAACAATTCGACAATGGCGTGATTTTGTCGGGATACCCGATAGGCGTCAATTGCCGGAAGACACGAGAAGCTGGCGCAGGGCAAGTATTTGTTGTTTCGGCGCAAGAAAAGGCGAGGCCGAGGGCGTGGCGCCGGCTGCGCGCGTCTTTCGCTGCCTCACTGGATGGGGGTGGTGGCCCCGATCATGCCGGGCGAGTGGCCCCGGCGCGGCGCTGGGGCAGGGCGAGCCAGTGGAAGGAGCCAGAGGCGAAGGGGGGCTGTGGCAGCCTCGGTCCGGCGTCGCTCAAGGGCGCGCGCAGGTGGCCCCACGCGCGAGCCCCATGCGCGTCGGCGGCATGGCGCGACCGGCTGGCCCGGCTGTGATCGGGCGGCGTGCCGGGCTTTCTCTATAGAAGAGCGAGCCCGGCGAGAAACCTCTCCAACCCGGCGGCGTCGGTGAAGCGGTGGGCATGCAGCCCGGCGGCCAGCGCGCCGTCGATGTTCACCTGCTTGTCGTCGATCATCACCGCCTCCTGCGGCGCGGCGCCGTAAAGCGCGGCGAGGCGGCGGTAGATGTCCGGGTCCGGCTTCTTGGTGTTGAACTCGGCGGCGACATGCATGGCCGGGCCGAACACGTCGCGCAGGCCGGGCACCAGAAGGTCGAAATGCTCCTTCATGATGTGCCCGTTATTGGTGAGCAGCGCGATTGGCGTGCGCCGGCTCACCCTGAGCGCCAGCGCCACCGAGTCCGGGAACAGCGTCATGGCGAGGCCCCGCGTGCGGGCCCATTCCGCCCGGCCGAACGGCACGCGCAGCGCGGCGGAGATCGCGGCGAGATAGGCATCGGCATCGAGCCGGCCGGCATCGGCGGCATCCTCGATGCCGTCCTCCCAGATCAGCCGGGCGACGTCGTCGAGGCCGAGCCCGGCGAGCTCGGCGATCGCCTGCTGGCGCGCCGCCACATCGTAATGCAGCAGCACGTCGTCCATGTCGAAGATGACGAGGCGGGGAAGGGGGGAGGGAGCCATCGCCGCCCCCGTCACGGCAGGGCGTCGTATCCCTCGCCGAAGCCCTTGAGGCTCAGCGGGATGCCGATTCCCTCTTCCGGGGTCTGGAACACGATGAAGGTGGCGTTCTGCCCGGTGCGCAGCTGCTGCGTCAGTTTGTCGTCGAGCACCACCTCGGCGACGCAGCCATTCGGCACGCAGCGCACGAAGCCGGCGCGGCCGACATCGGCGTTGTCGATCTTCAGTCCGAGGCCGGAAGGCAGCAGCACGCCGAGCGGGGCGAGCACGCGCAGGAGGCGGCTCTGGCCATCGGCGGTCTTCAGCACGATGACGGTGAGGCCGACATTCGGCCGGTCGTCGGCCTGCACGCTCTGCAGCAGCACGCACTGCTCGGACTGGGCGCCGGGCGGCGTGTCGCAGCGGATCTGCCATTCGCCGTGCACCGAGCGCACGACGCCCTGGGCATGCGCCGACCCGCCGGCGAAGCCGAGCAGGACGAACACCGCCAGAATGGCAGGGTGGAGGGCCGGGAAGCCGCGCATGGGCCTTGTCTCCCAATCAGGATTAGTCGTTCCGGGCGAAACCCGGGACGACGATAATAACGAGCGGTGAAGAAAGGGCGAATCGCCACGCGGACGACGGCGCTCCTTCCCGGGTCCCGATCGGACCCCCGCGGCGCAAGGGGGTTACAAGGCTTCCACGCGATGTCAAGAATGCGGCGGCCGGTTCACGGCCTTGCGCCCCGCTTCCCGCGTTTTCCTGCGTTCACGTTGCCTTCATGCCCCTGCCGGACGGGCTCAATCGGGCCCGGACAGGGGTGTCGCGGGGGGTAGAACCGTTCCAGGCACCCGACGTCTTGTCGCAGAGGCAGAGGCGGTTGTTTCGTTGCCCGGTGGGTTATTTTGTGTTTGATGAAGATCAAATGTGACCGGCTGGCCCCGTCTTCCGGGGATCGATCGGAAGGACGGAGCGTCGAGGGGAGTGACGATCGCGATGAACGGGCGGACGAGCGATAATCGGACCAGCCGTAACTGGATCAGCCCCGCCCTGCGCACCGGCGCGGGGCTCGCCGGCGCCGCCGCCGGCCTTCTCGGACTGGCCGGGGCGGCCCTTGCCGACACCGGCAAGCCCTCGCCCTGGCAGATCAACTTCCAGGGCGCGGCGACCCCGGTGATGGAGAGTATCCACTCCTTCCATCTCTTCCTGCTCGCCATCATCGTCGCGGTGGTGCTGCTGGTGGCCGTGCTGATGGCCATCGTGGCGGTGAAGTTCAACGAAAAGGCCAACCCGGTGCCCTCGCGCACCACCCACAACACCCTCATCGAGGTGCTGTGGACGGTGGTGCCGGTGCTGATCCTGGTGGCGATCGCCATTCCCTCCTTCCGGCTGCTGTTCCTGCAGCTCGACCTGCCCAAGGCGGACCTCACGGTGAAGGTGACGGGCCACCAGTGGTACTGGTCCTACGAATATCCCGACAACGGCCCGTTCGGCTTCGACAGCATGATCGTGCAGGACGCCGACCTCCAGCCCGGCCAGCCGCGCCTGCTCGCGGTGGACAACGAGGTGGTGGTGCCGGTGGGCAAGAACGTCCGCATCCAGGTCACCTCGGCCGACGTGATCCACTCCTTCGCGGTGCCCTCCTTCGGCGTGAAGATCGACGCCCTGCCGGGCCGCCTGAACGAGAGCTGGTTCCAGGCGACCAAGGAGGGGGTGTATTATGGCCAGTGCTCGGAGCTGTGCGGCAAGGACCACGCCTTCATGCCGCTGGCCGTCCGCGTGGTGAGCGAGGCCGATTTCGCCGCCTGGGTCGAGGACGCCAAGAAGAAGTTCGCGGCGGCCGAGGCCCCGGCCCGTGTCGCCGCCAACGAGAATGCGCCGCTGCCGGCCGCCCGCTGACGGGACGGCGGGCCGGATCGGAAGCGGAGCGGGCTCGTCGGGCCCAGGGATTTAAGAAGCGCGCGCAAGCGGGCGAGTGAGGGACGGATCTATGGCGACACATGCAGCCGGTCATGCGCAGGGCCATCACGCGCATGGGGGAGACCCGACGGGTTGGAAGCGCTGGGTCTATTCGACCAACAACAAGGACATCGGCCTGATGTACCTGATCTTCGCCATCGTGGCGGGGATCGTCGGCGGCGCCCTCTCCATCGGCATCCGCATGGAACTGCAGCAGCCGGGGATGCAGATCTTCTCCGATCCGCAGACCTTCAACGTGTTCACCACCGGCCACGGCCTCATCATGATCTTCTTCATGGTGATGCCGGCGATGATCGGCGGCTACGGCAACTACTTCGTGCCGCTGATGATCGGCGCGCCGGACACCGCCTTCCCGCGCATCAATAACGTCGCCTTCTGGCTGCTGCCCCCGGCCTTCGCTCTGGCGATCCTCTCTTTGTTCGTCGAGGGCGCCGCCGGCTCCACCGGCTTCGGCGGCGGCTGGACCATCTATCCCCCGCTGTCGTCCAAGCTCGGCCATCCCGGCCCGGCCATGGACCTTTTGATCCTGTCGCTGCACATCGCCGGCGCCTCCTCGATCCTCGGCGCGATCAACCTGATCACGACGATCCTCAACATGCGCGCCCCGGGCATGACGCTGCACAAGATGCCGCTGTTCGCCTGGTCGCAGCTGGTCACCGCCTTCCTGCTGCTGCTGTCGCTGCCGGTGCTGGCCGGCGCGATCACCATGCTGCTCACCGACCGCAATTTCGGCACCACCTTCTTCGACCCGGCCGGCGGCGGCGACCCGATCCTGTTCCAGCACCTGTTCTGGTTCTTCGGCCACCCCGAAGTGTACATCCTGATCCTGCCGGGCTTCGGCATCATCTCGCACATCGTGGCGACCTTCTCGAAGAAACCGGTGTTCGGCTATCTCGGCATGGCCTACGCCATGGTCGCGATCGGCGTGGTCGGCTTCGTGGTGTGGGCGCACCACATGTACACGGTCGGCCTGTCCTCCTCGACGCAGGCCTATTTCGTGGCGGCGACGATGATCATCGCGGTGCCGACGGGGGTGAAGATCTTCTCCTGGATCGCCACCATGTGGGGCGGCTCGCTCTCGTTCCGCACCCCGATGCTGTGGGCCTTCGGCTTCATCTTCCTGTTCACCGTCGGCGGCGTGACCGGCGTGGTGCTCTCCAACGCCGGCATCGACCGCTCGCTGCACGACACCTATTACGTGGTGGCGCATTTCCACTACGTGCTGTCGCTGGGCGCGGTGTTCGCCATCTTCGCCGGCTGGTACTACTGGGCGCCGAAGATGTTCGGCTACATGTATTCCGAGACCATCGGAAAGCTGCATTTCTGGCTCACCTTCATCGGCGTGAACCTGGTGTTCTTCCCGCAGCACTTCCTCGGCCTCGCCGGCATGCCGCGCCGCTATGCCGACTATCCGGACGCCTTCGCCGGCTGGAACTTCGTCTCCTCGATCGGCTCGTATATTTCGGGCTTCGCGGTGCTGGTGTTCCTGTTCGGCATCTACCGCATGTTCGCCGCCAAGGTGCCGGCTGGCGCCAATCCGTGGGGCGAGGGTGCCACCACGCTGGAGTGGACTTTGCCCTCGCCGCCGCCGTATCACCACTTCGACGTGCTGCCGCGCATCAAGTGAGGGCGGGACGGACCCGATGACCAACCGGACGGCGCGCCCCTCGCGGCGCCCTGCCCGGCAGACAACGCAAACGCCACCCCTCGGGGCGGTGTCTCCGACGAAAGCGCCGCCCGCGCGGCGGCGCAGTGAAGCCGCAGGCGCCGCCACGCGCGGCGCTGGAGTGACGAGATGACCGACGTCGCATCGCGCGATTACGACCTCACCGCCAAGGAGCGCCCGCTCGACGGGCCGTCCTATGCCTCGGCGTCCGACTATTTCGCGCTCCTGAAGCCGCGGGTGATGTCGCTCGTCGTGTTCACTGCGCTGGTCGGCATATTGCGCGCGCCGGGCGACGTGCATCCGGTGATCGGCTTCACCGCGCTCCTGTGCATCGCCATCGGCGCCGGCGCCTCCGGCGCGCTCAATATGTGGTGGGACGCCGACATCGACGCGGTGATGAGCCGGACCAAGCGCCGGCCGATTCCCGCCGGGCGCATCACCCCGCGCGAGGCGCTCGCCTTCGGCATGACGCTGTCGGTCGGCTCGGTGATCGTGCTCGGCCTGCTGGTCGACGAACTGGCGGCGGCGCTGCTCGCCTTCACCATCTTCTTCTATGTCGTGATCTACACGATGTGGCTGAAGCGCTCGACGCCGCAGAACATCGTCATCGGCGGTGCTGCCGGCGCCTTCCCGCCCATGGTGGGCTGGGCGGCCGCCTCGGGCGGCATCGGCCTCGAAAGCGTGATCCTGTTCCTGATCATCTTCTTCTGGACCCCGCCGCATTTCTGGGCGCTGTCGCTCTACAAGGCCGACGATTACGCCCGCGCCGGCGTGCCGATGCTGCCGGTGGTCGCCGGCCCGGACGAGACGCGGCGGCAGATCCTGCTCTACACGCTGCTGCTGGTGCCGCTCGCCATGTCGCCCTGGTTCCTGGGCATGGCCGGCCTCGCCTATGGCGTCATCTCCGGCATCGCTGGGGCGATGATGCTGGCGCTCGCCGTGAAGGTGTACCGCATCCGCGAGGGCGCGGCGGCGACCAAGGCGTGCAAGCAGCTGTTCGGCTTCTCGATCCTCTATCTGTTCACGCTCTTCGCGGTGCTGCTGGTCGAGGCGCTGCACGTGCCGTCCTGGCTCTCCGGGCTCGGGATCTGAGCCGATGGCGCAAGGGAGCCTGACCATGGCCGAGCCGGAGACCCAGCGCCGCGATGCGTTGTCCGAGACCAAAGGGCAGCCCGAGACCAAGGCCGGCCCGCCGCCGTTCGACGGCGTGGTGCTGACCGAGGAGCAGCGCCGCAGCCGCCGCTCGCGCTCGGTGGCGATCGCCCTCGTGCTCGGCGCGCTGTGCCTGCTGTTCTACGTCGTCACCATCGTGAAGCTCGGCCCCGCCGTGCTGATCCGGCCGCTGTGAGGCGCCGATGAGCGAGACGCCGACCAGCGAGACGTCCCGCCCGGACCGCGATTCCGCCGCCGACCGCGCCACCGCGCGCCGGCACGGGCTGGTGGCGGCGGGCTGCGTCGCCTTCGTCGCGCTGATGGTCGGCGCCGCCTATGCCTCGGTGCCGCTCTACCAGCTGTTCTGCCGGGTGACCGGCTTCGGCGGCGCCACCCAGGTGGCCTCGAGCGCCCCCGCCGCCACCTCCGACCGCGAGATCGAGATCCGCTTCGACGCCAATGTGGCGCCCGGCCTGTCCTGGCGCTTCGGGCCGGAGCAGCGCACGGTGACGGTGAAGCTCGGCGAGACCAAGCTGATCTTCTACCGGGTCGAGAACACCGGCTCCACGCCGGCGACCGCGACGGCGAGCTACAACGTCACCCCGGCGCAGGCCGGCTCCCACTTCGCCAAGATGCAGTGCTTCTGCTTCACCGACCAAACGTTGCAGCCCGGCGAGGCGCTGGACATGCCGGTGGTGTTCTTCGTTGATCCGGCGCTGGCCGACGATCCGGACGCCACGGGCGTGAACAGCATCACCCTGTCCTACACCTTCTTCGCCAAGACCAACGTTGCCAAGACCAGCGTCGCCAACACCAGCGCCGGGACGCCGGAGCCGGCGGCGGGGCGGCCGAAGGCGGGCGAGGCGGACAAGTCCCCGCTCTAGGGCGTTCCCCTCGCCGGAAGGGCCGGCGCGTGGGACAGGGCCTGGGAGCGGCAAGCCGGCGACGCGAGGCCGGCGACGAGATTGGCAGGGCGGCCGCCGTGGCACGGCCGGCCACGGGCTCCGACATGGCCCAGGGTTCGGCCTTGCCGGGGCGCCGGTCCGGCAAAGGGGCACCGGCCCAGGCAGGGCTTCGGCCCGGCGGGCGGAAACGCCGCAGCTGGGTCGTGACCTAGAGGCAGAACGACACATTGCGGCCGCAAAATCGGACCGCTAGGAATAAGACGGAACGGAGAGCGCGACCCATGGCCGAGGCCCACGCCAAGCAGCACGACTACCACCTCGTCGATCCGAGCCCGTGGCCGTTCGTGGTTTCGATCTTCGCCTTCGTGCTGGCGGTCGGCGCCGTGTTCTGGATGCACGGCCAGCTCACCTCGCTGGTGATGATCGTCGGCCTGCTCGGCGTCATCTACACGATGGGCGTGTGGTGGCGGGACGTCATCCGCGAGGGCCAGCAGCACTACCACACCCGCGTGGTGCAGCTGCATCTGCGCTACGGCATGATCCTGTTCATCGCCTCCGAGGTGATGTTCTTCGTCGCCTGGTTCTGGGCGTTCTTCGACGCTTCGATCTATGCCGGCGAGGCGATCAACTACACCCGCGCCGAGTTCACCGGCGGGCATTGGCCGCCGCAGGGCATCGAGACCTTCGACCCCTGGCACCTGCCGCTGCTCAACACGCTGATCCTGCTGACCTCCGGCACCACGCTGACCTGGGCGCACCATGCGCTGGTGCATGGCGACCGCCAGCAGGCGAAGTGGGGCCTGTGGTGCACGGTGGCGCTCGGCGTGCTGTTCTCCAGCCTGCAGGCCTATGAATACAGCCACGCGACCTTCGCCTTCTCCGGCAACATCTACGGCGCCACCTTCTTCATGGCGACCGGTTTCCACGGCTTCCACGTCATCGTCGGCACCATCTTCCTCGCCGTGTGCCTCGGGCGGCTCTATGCCGGCCACTTCACCCCGACCGCGCATTTCGGCTTCGAGGCGGCGGCCTGGTACTGGCACTTCGTCGACGTGGTCTGGCTGTTCCTCTTCACCTTCATCTATGTGTGGGGCGGCGGCGCTGTCGCCGCGCACTGAGCGACGCGCCGGAGACATCCGACGACAGATTTGGCGGGGCGGCCGGGGCCGCCCCGCTTGCGTTTCGGGCGGGTATTCCGGGGCGCGGGCGCACCGGAACGGTTACGGCTGCCCGGTCTTTCGGGAGGCGGTCATCATCCCCGCACCGCACCCCGCCCGGGGCGTGAAGGCCGAGCGGTGAGGCGCGCGTGACAGATAGCGTCGGTTACCGGACGGGACGCTGTGCGTTACCCGTCGTGGCGAGCCGCCTGCCGCAGCTTATCCGCCGGGCGTCACCCGCCATGGCGCGGCCGGGATCGCCGGGGCGGCCGCGGCGGGAAGGTCTGTCGATCGGCGTCCGGCCGGGGCCGGGATCGGGGCTGCGGCCGATACGGGCCGGCGGCGATGTGCGGACCATGCCGTGCCGGTCCGGTCTCGATATGCCGGTGGCGACGTGCCGATGGGGACGGCCGCGTTCGGGCGGCGCCGCCCGGATGGGACCGGGGAGGCGGGCGGGAGCCGGCCCGGATCGGCGGGGACGCTCGTACGGCTCATTAGCGGCGGCCGCATGCCGGTGGCGTCGCCGCGTGGGAAGCTGATATGAACGCGGGCGACGCCGGGCGACGTCGCGGTGGCCCGCCCGCTCTTACGGCCGACCGACGGAGACGGCCGCGAGACACGGAGAATATGCCGCGCGGCCGGGCCGGACGGCGACATGGAGGGCGCGCCGCGCGGTCGAGCCGCGCGGTGAGGGAGAGACGAGAATGGACCTGCAACCCTTCCACGCCGGCGTCTCGCCCTATGCGGCCGGGCTGACCTGCCGCTGCCCGCGCTGCGGCCAGGGCAAGCTGTTCTCCGGCTTCCTCACCGTCGCTCCCGCCTGCACGCGCTGCGGGCTCGACTACTCCTTCGACGATTCCGGCGACGGCCCGGTGGTGTTCATCATCCTCGCCGCCGGCTCGCTGGTGGTCGGCCTCGCTCTGTGGGTCGAGCTCAGCTTCACCCCGCCGCTCTGGGTGCATGCGCTGCTGTGGACGCCGCTGGTGCTGATCTCCACGCTCGGCCTGCTGCGCCCGCTGAAGGCGACGCTGATCGCCCTGCAATACGCCAAGCAGGCGGAGCAGGGCCGGCTCGACAAGGGTGAGCCGTGAGCGAGCCTGCATCCCCCGTCCGCCGCCGGATGAAGCCCGGCCGGGTCATCGGCCTGATCGCCAGCGGCCTCGCCCTCGCGATACTGGTGTCGCTCGGCGTCTGGCAGCTGGAGCGGCTGGCTTGGAAGCAGGGGCTCATCGCCAAGGTCGACGCCCGCATCCACGAGGCGGCGGTGCCGGTGCCCGACGAGCAGGACTGGGACGAGGTCGATTTCGAGGACGACGAATACCGTCGGGTGAACGTCACCGGTCGGTTCCGCCACGATCTGGAGGTGCAGGTCTACACGCTCGCCGACCAGACGCCGGATGGCGGTGGCGGGCCCGGCTACTGGGTGATCACGCCGCTGGTGACCGCTGAGGGCGCGGCGATTCTGATCAATCGCGGCTTCGTGCCGATGCGGCTGAAGAACCCGGCGGAGCGGACCCAGGGACAGGTCGACGGCGCGGTGACCGTTACCGGGCTGATCCGCATGCCGGAGGAGGGCGGGCTGTTCACGCCGTCCAACGATCCCGGCAAGGATGCCTGGTATGTGCGCGACCCCTTCGCCATCGGCGAGGCCAAGGGCCTGCTGCGGGTGGCGCCGTTCCTCATCGACGCCGACGCCGCGCCCAATCCCGGCGGCTGGCCGCAGGGCGGGCTGACGCGCATCGCCTTCCCCAACCGGCATCTCGAATACGCGCTGACCTGGTTCGGCCTCGCGGCCTCGCTGGCCGGCGTCGGGGTCGCGGTGCTGTGGCGGCGGAGAAGGGGATAGGCTGTGGGCTCATGGGGCCACAGGTCGCGGAGCCACAGGTCGCGGAGCCACAGGTCATGGAGCCACGGGCGCATCGAGGCGAGCCGGGCCATGGCGGGGACATTGGACGCGCGCTGATCGCAACGGGCGGCGACACGGCGGAAGGGCTTCAACTTGGAGAAGAGCCGCTCGATGAGGTTGCGTTCGCGGCAGGGCCTGAATCAGGACGCGGCGCCCAGTGGAACCCCTCGATCGGCGGTGACGATAGCCTGCCGCAGCTCCGGGTCGATCCCTGTCCACGCCGTCTCGGGGACGAGCCTCAGATCAACACCCTGCTCACGCGCGGCATCGCCGATCTGCCCGAACCAGGCCGCATAAGTCCGTTCGCGCGGCTTGGGGCCATACAGGCACGCCCGTTCAGCGTCCCAATGAACCTCCATCGCCTCACGGTACATGAACGGGAACGCCGCCGTCGCGGGCTTCACCCAAAGCGATCCGCCGTCATCGATCCCAATCGCTTCGATCGCGTCCGTCTGCATCGTGGCTCCCCGTGCATGATGCAGCCAGGCTCGGAGACTGACAATTTTCATGAGTTCGCGACCTCGGTAGCGGGTCACGGCGGGGCGTTTGCGGTGCGGTAGCCGAGATGCTTGCCTCGCGGGCGCGCCGCCACTAGGTTGCGGCGCTTTCCGGCGGCCCCGCGCCGCCCGATCGGTTCCAGTGGAGGCGCGAGCTTGCGCTATATCTCGACACGCGGCGAAGCGCCGGCGCTCGCCTTTTCCGATGCCCTGCTGGCCGGGCTCGCCCGCGATGGCGGGCTCTATGTGCCCGAGGCCTATCCGGCGCTCGCTCCCGCCGACATCGCCCGCCTCGCCGGCCATTCCTATGCCGAGGTCGCCGGCCGGGTGATCGCGCCCTTCGTCGACGCCGCCTTCGCGCCCAAGGTGCTGGCGCCGATGCTGGAGGAGGCCTACGCCTCCTTCCGCCATGTCGCGACGACGCCGCTGGTGCAGATCGCGCCGAACCGCTTCGTGCTGGAGCTGTTCCACGGCCCGACGCTGGCGTTCAAGGACGTCGCCATGCAGCTGCTCGGCCGCATGATGGACCATGTGCTGAGCGAGCGGGACGCCCGCGCGACCATCGTCGGCGCCACCTCCGGCGACACCGGCTCGGCGGCCATCGAGGCGTTCCGTGGCCGCGCGCGCACCGATGTATTCATCCTCTATCCGGCGGGCCGCGTCTCCGAGGTGCAGCGCCGGCAGATGACCACGGTGGCGGACGCCAATGTCCACGCCATCGCGGTGGAAGGCACCTTCGACGACTGCCAGGCGCATGTGAAGGCGCTGTTCAACGACCACGCCTATCGCGACCGGCTGGCGCTCGCCGGGGTGAACTCGATCAACTGGGCGCGCATCGTCGCGCAGGTGGTTTATTACTTCTATGCCGGCGTGGCGCTGGGCGCGCCGCACCGTCCGGTGTCCTTCGTGGTGCCGACCGGCAATTTCGGCGACATCCTCGCCGGCTATGTCGCCAAGCAGATGGGCCTGCCGGTGGCCCGGCTCGCCATCGCCACCAATGTGAACGACATCCTCGCCCGCACGCTGGCCACCGGCCGCTACGAGGTGACCGGGGTGGTGCCGTCCTCCTCGCCCTCGATGGACATCGAGGTGTCCTCGAATTTCGAGCGGCTGCTGTTCGACGCGCATGACCGCGACGCCGGGGCGGTGCGCGGGCTGATGGCCTCGCTGGCGCAGTCCGGTTCGTTCTCGCCGCGCAACGAGGCGCTCGCCGCCATCCGCGCCGAATTCGACGCCGGCCGCGCCGACGAGGCCGAGACCGCCGCCACCATCGCCCGGGTGCGGCGCGAGGCGGGCTACCTCCTCGACCCGCACACCGCCGTCGCGGTGGCGGTGGCCGAGAAGCTGAAGCACGACCCGAAGGTGCCGCAGGTGGTGCTGTCCACCGCGCATCCGGCGAAGTTCCCCGACGCGGTCGAGAAGGCCTGCGGCGAGCGCCCGGCGCTGCCGCCGCATCTCGCCGACCTGCTGGAGCGCCCCGAGCGCACGCCGACGCTGCCGAACGACATCGCGGCGATCCGTGCCTATATCGAGGCGCATGCCCGCATCGCGGCGAGCGCGTCATGAGCGGTGCCCCTGTGAACACGCCGCGCATCACCACGCTGGAGAACGGCGTCACCGTCATCACCGACGCCATGGGCCACCTCGCCACCGCCTCGCTCGGCATCTGGGCCGGGGCGGGCTCGCGCGACGAGGTGTCGAACGAGCACGGCATCTCGCACCTGCTCGAGCACATGGCGTTCAAGGGCACGCGCCGGCGCTCGGCCCGCGCCATCGCCGAGGAGATCGAGGCGGTGGGCGGCGACATCAACGCCGCCACCAGCGTCGAGCACACCTCCTATCATGCCCGCGTACTCGCCGAGGACGTGCCGCTGGCGGTCGACGTGCTCGCCGACATCCTGACCGAGCCGGCCTTCGACCCCGAGGAGCTGGCGCGCGAGCGCAACGTCATCGTGCAGGAGATCGGCGCCGCGCTCGACACGCCGGACGATCTGGTGTTCGACCTGTTCCAGGAGCGGGCCTTTCCCGGCCAGCCGGTGGGACGCTCTATCCTCGGCACGCCGGCGAGCGTGAAGTCGTTCCGGCCGGACGACCTGCGCACCTATCTCGATCGCAATTACCGCGCCGAGCGGATGATCGTCGCCGGTGCCGGGGCGATCGACCATGATCGCCTGGTCGAGGAGGCCGGCCGGCGGCTCGCCACGCTGCCCCGCGGCGACAAGCCGGCGGCGGTGGCCGCGGAATACAAGGGCGGCGTCGAGATCGGCGACGGACGCGAGCTCGAACAGGCGCATGTGCTGATCGGCCTCGAAGGCCTGTCCTATCGCGATCCCGGCATCCACGCGCTGCAGGTGTTCACCAACATCCTCGGCGGCGGCATGTCGTCGCGGCTGTTCCAGGAAGTGCGCGAGAAGCGCGGGCTCTGCTACGCGGTCTATGCCTTCCACTGGAGCTATGGCGACACCGGGCTGTTCGGCGTCTATGCCGGCACCGACGCCGGCGATCTCGGCGAACTGGTCAATGTCGTGGTCGACGAGATCGGCGCGACCGCCGAGACCATCACCGAGGCGGAGCTCAACCGTTCCAAGGCGCAGGCCAAGGTCGGGCTGCTGACGGCGCTGGAGAGCTCCGGCGCCCGCGCCGACCAGCTCGCCCGGCAGATGCTGGCCTTCGGCCGGCCTATCCCGCTGGAGGAGATCATCGCCAAGGTGGAGGCGGTGACGCTGGAGGACGCCCGCGCCGCCGGGCGGCGGCTCATCGCCGGCGGCAAGGCCGGCGCCCGGCCGACCTTCACGGCGCTGGGACCGCAGAAGCCTCTTGAATCCGCCGCGCGCTTCGCCGAACGTTTGGGTTCAGGCTGAATCCCTCGGCCCGAACGTCCGTCGACCCCATGGCTCTGTTCCGCAGCGTTTCCTGGCCGGAGCCGCCCTCGCTGATCGAAGGCGAGGGCGTCGTCCTGCGCATGCCGCTGATGTCGGACTTCGCGGCCTGGGCGACGCTGCGCGACGAAAGCCGGACCTTCCTCGCGCCGTGGGAGCCGCTCTGGCCGGCGCATGACCTGACGCGCGGCGCCTTCCGCCGCCGCATGCGCCGCTACGCCCGCGACCTCAAGGAGGACAGCGCCTACCCGTTCCTGGTGCTGCGCGCCACCGACCGGGTGCTGCTCGGCGGGCTGTCGCTCTCCAATGTGCGGCGCGGCGTGACGCAGACGGCGAGCCTCGGCTACTGGATGGGCGCGCCCTTCGCCGGCAAGGGCCACATGACGGCGGCGGTGCGGGCGCTGCTGCCCTATGCGCATGGCACGCTCGGCCTGCGGCGCATCGAGGCCGCCTGCCTGCCGAGCAACCAGCCCTCGATCCGGCTGCTGCAGAAGGTCGGCTTCCGCCGCGAGGGCTATGGTCGGGAATATCTCTGCATCAACGGCGTGTGGCAGGACCACCTGCTGTTCGCCCGGCTCTCCAGCGATCCGGTGGCGCCGGCCCCGACCCCGGCGCGCCCGACCCTGGTGCACGACGCCGATGAAGGACGGGGCGGCTGAGCCGAATCGTTGGGCCGGGCGGGTCCGGCGGGCTACGGGGTCGCGGCGTCGCCAGATCTTTCACCGAGTTCTCGGGCTGATTCCTCAGGCGAAGTCCTTGGGGCTGAGTCCTTGGGGCGGAGTCCTTAGGGTGGAGTCTTGCACCGTCTCTTGCAGCGTATCGGCACGCGGGGATGGCAGGGTGCCGGGTGCCCCGGTAGTGTTCGGCAAGGCTTCAGTCTGGAATGCATATAAAAAGAAGTCGCCACAGACTAGAAATCCTAAAAACTGTGGCCGTGCGAAGATGAATATTCGCGTCTGTGATCGGCTGATCGGGTTTTGCCGATTGACGGCGGGGCAGATTGACGCGAGAAGATAAGTACAGGCAGAAATTTAGAATTATTCTAAATAGCTCGTCACTTGGTTCCGCCGCACGATGATTGTGTGTTCGTGTAACGTGCTCTCCGACACGCAGGTCCGCGCCGCCATCGCCGATCCCGAGGCGAGCGTGCGCACGGCCGGACAAGTGTATCGTTGCCTCGGCTGCAGCCCGCAATGCGGCCGCTGCGCTCGCACCATCCGCAAGCTGATCGACGACATCAACGCCGCCCCGGCCTGCGGCGCCTGCCCGCTGGAATGCGCGGTGAAGGACCATGCGCACGATCACGTTCATGCACACGGCCACGCGCACGAGCATGCCCATACCGCCGAGCAGATGCTCGCCGACCTCATGCCGGCCAATCTGCTGGCGGCGGAATAGCCGCTTCTCCTCCCCGATCCTGACCGACTGACCTCGCGCCGGCGCTGGCTCGCCGGCTTGCGCGCGCCCCGCCACGCGATCGTCCGCCGATCGCGTGGATAATCGCGTTCGTCCCCCGTTCGCGTCTTGTCATTCGATTGGAACAATTCTAAAAAGAGCGCGCTTACCCATTGCGTACCAATCGAGAGGCAAGGCCATGAAGGGCGACAGCAAGGTCATCGAATATCTCAACCGCGGCCTGCGCTCCGAGCTGACGGCGATCAACCAGTATTGGCTGCATTATCGCATGCTCGACAACTGGGGCTTCAAGAAGCTGGCGGCCAAGTGGCGCGCCGAGTCGATCGAGGAGATGCAGCACGCCGACAAGTTCGTCGACCGCATCCTGTTCCTCGAAGGCTTCCCCAACCTGCAGGTGCTCGACCCGCTGCGCATCGGCCAGGACATCAAGGAAGTGATCGAGTGCGACCTCGCCGCCGAGATCGAGGCGCGCGCGCTCTACCAGGAAGCCGCCTCCTATTGCGACGAGGTGAAGGACTATCCGAGCCGCGACCTGTTCAAGGAACTGATGGCGGACGAGGAAGGCCATATCGACTTCCTCGAGACCCAGCTCGACCTCATCGGCCGGCTCGGCGTGCAGCTCTACGCCCAGCACCATATCGGCGATCTGGACTGAGGCGAGCCGGACCGGCGGATGTCGCGGGGCCATTCGGTCCCGCTGCCGCCCCCGTGGAGCGAGGCCGGTCGGGAGACCGGCCTTTTTCATGCGCGGAGCGTCCCGCTGGCCTCGGCAGGGGCGCTCCGGCGAGCTTGCCCGGCGAGGCGGCCGGTGGCCTAGCTCGCCAGCTCCGGCAGGTTGCGATAGCACTCCAGCGCCTCGGGATTGGCCAGCGCCTCGGTGTTCTTCACCGGCCGGCCATGCACCACCTCGCGCACCGCGAGCTCGGTGATCTTGCCCGAGCGGGTGCGCGGAATGTCCGCCACCGCGACGATCTTCGCCGGCACGTGGCGCGGCGAGGCGCCGACGCGGATCTGCGTCTTGATGCGCTTGTCCAGTTCGGCGTCGAGTACCGTGCCGGCCTTCAGCCGCACGAACAGCACGACGCGCACATCATTGTCCCATTCCTGGCCGATGGCGATGGCCTCCAGGATCTCCGGCACCTGCTCGGCCTGCGCGTAGATCTCGGCGGTGCCGATGCGCACGCCCTGCGGGTTCAGCGTCGCGTCCGAGCGGCCATGGATGATGATGCCGCCATGGCGCGTCCATTCGGCGAAGTCGCCGTGGCACCAGACATTGTCGAAGCGCTCGAAATAGGCCGCGTGATACTTGGCGCCCTCGGGATCGTTCCAGAACATCACCGGCATGCAGGGGAAGGGGCGGGTGCAGACCAGCTCGCCGCGCTCGCCGGTGATCGGCTTGCCGTCGTCCGACCAGACCTCCACCGCCATGCCGAGGCCGGGTGCCTGGATCTCGCCGCGATAGACCGGCGAGGTGGGATCGCCGAGCACGAAGCAGGAGACGATGTCGGTGCCCCCCGAGATCGAGGCGAGGTGCAGGTCCGGCTTGATCGCCTCATAGACATAGGCGAAGTCGGCCGGCGCCAGCGGCGAGCCGGTGGAGGTGATCGCCTTCAGCTTCGACAGGTCGTGCGTGTCGACCGGGCGCAGGCCCTCCTTGCGCAGCGAATCGATGTATTTCGCCGAGGTGCCAAACAGCGCGAAGCCCTCCTTCTCGGCATAGTCGAACAGCACCGAGGGGGCCGGGGCGAAGGGCGAGCCGTCGAACAGGCAGAGGGTGAGGTCGCTGGCGAGGCCGGAGACCAGCCAGTTCCACATCATCCAGCCGCAGGTGGTGAAGTAGAACAGCCGGTCGCCCGGATGCAGGTCGCAGTGCAGCCGGTGCTCCTTGATGTGCTGCAAGAGCGTGCCGCCGCCGCCATGCACGATGCATTTCGGCACCCCGGTGGTGCCGGAGGAGAACAGGATGAACGCCGGGTGGTTGAACGGCACCCGCTCGAAGGCGAGCGGCGCCGGGGCGAACGGGGCGATGAAGGCGTCGAGGGAGATGCCGTTCGGCAGCCCGGCCGCCACCTCGTCGGCCTCGCCGAGATAGGGGACGACGATCGTCTTCGCCGCGCTAGCCAGATGCGGCACCACGGCTTTCAGCTTGTCGCCGATGGGCACGCGCTTGCCGTTGTACCAGTAGCCGTCCACCGCGACATAGAGCTTGGGCGCGATCTGGCTGAAGCGGTCGAGTATGCCATGCTCGCCGAAATCCGGCGAGCAGGAGGAGAAAATGGCGCCGAGCGAGGTCGCCGCCAGCATGATGGCGATGGTCTCCGGCAGGTTGGGCATGGTCGCCGCCACCCGGTCGCCGATGCCGACGCCGGCCGCCTTCATCGCCTGCTGCAGGCGGGAAACCAGGGCGGTGAGCTCGCCGAAGCTGACGCGCCGCTCCACCTTGTCCTCTCCGCGGAACACGAGGGCGAGGCTCGCGGGATCGCGCGGGCGCAGCAGGTTCTCGGCATAGTTGAGCCGCGCCTGCGGGAAGAAGACCGCGCCGGGCATCTTGTCGCCATCGACCAGGCTCGGGCCGGCGCGTTCGCCGATCACCTCGCCGAGCTCCCACACCGCCTCCCAGAAGGCGGCGGGCTCGGCGATCGACCAGGCGTGCAGGTCGCGGTAATCGGCCAGACGGGTGCCGTGGCGTTCGTTGACGGTGCGGATGAAGGCGACGACGGCGGTACGGGCGACCCGCTCCTCGCTCGGCGTCCACAGCGGCAGATCGTAGTCCGCACTCATCAAGCGTGCCCTCCCAGGCTTCCAGCAGCGACGTTCCATTGGCGGTGGTCGGCCGGCTTTTGTCGAGTGTTTGCCGTGCCCGGCGAATTCATAGCGCCCGGTCCACAACTTGTCAGGCCATGAAACAGACACAGAGGAACAGGATGTTGCAGTGTGCCGGCAATTGGATTTATGCCAGTTCCCAGCCGGTCGACGACGGGAGGGGTGCTTCGTCGGGTTGAAATGCACGGGCAGGCGCAGCAAGCGGAATGCCGACGGGGTTGTGGCGACACGCAATGAGAAAACTGCTGGCGATCCTGCTGCTGCCGCTGCTTCTCGTGGTGGTCGGCGCCGCCCTCGCTCCCAAGCTCGCCTCACAGGAACGGTTGCGGGCCGAAGCGCTCGGCCTGATGCGCGCCGCCACCGGGCTCGACGCCGCCATTGACGGCTCGGTGCGCTTCTCCGTGCTGCCCTGGCCGGCGCTGGAGATGGAGCGGGTGCGCATCGGCCAGCGCGACGGCATCGGCCTGACCGTGCCGCAGCTGCGGATCGTGCTCGACCTGCTACCGCTGGTCACCGGAACCGCCCGCGCCGACTACATCGCGCTGGCCAATCCGTCGCTGACCGTTCCCGACCGGGTTTCCAATAGCGACATGCTCGCCGGGCTGCTGCGCCGCATCGGCGCCGGCACCGTCTCCGGCGAGATCCGGGTGATGGACGGCCTGTTGCGCCTCGCCGACGACGACGGCGACTTCACCACCACCGCGCGGATGAACGCCACCATAAGCTGGCGGGGCGGCAGCTCGCTGACCCTCGACGGCGGCTTCATCTGGCACGACCAGCCGATGGATGTCGACGTCGCCTTCTCGCAGCTCGCCGCGCTGGCCGAGGACCGGCCCGCCCGGCTGCGCGCCTCCGCGACCGGGCCGCTCGGCGACCTGTCCTATGAGGGCAGCTTCGGCTTCGCCTCCGGCTTGTCCGGCGAGGGCGCCGTCTATATCGCGGCGCGCTCGGCACGCGCGGCGCTCGACTGGCTCGACCTCGACGCGCCGACCGAAGGCGGCTTCGGCCCCTTCGCGCTGAAGGCGGATATGCTTTATTCCGGCAAGTCGGCGTCGCTGAGCCGGGTGCGGCTCGAACTCGACGGCAATGTCAGCGAGGGCGGCTTCACCCTGCGCCTCGACGAGGGCCGCCCGCAGGTTCAGGGCTCGCTCGCCGCCGGCACGCTCGACCTCGCGCCCTATGGCCAACTGGTGCTCGCCTCGCCGGACGGCCGCGACTGGAGCCGCGACGCGCTCGACACCAAGCGGCTGGGGCGCTTCGACCTCGATCTGCGGCTCTCGGCCGCTGAGGTGCGCTCCGGCGCGGCCAAGCTGGAACGCCTCGCCGCCAGCGCGGTGGTGAAGGGGGGCAAGCTGTCGCTGGCCATTGGCGAGGCCGAGGGCTGGCAGGGCATCTTCCGCGCCTCCGCCCAGGTGGCGCCGGCGCCGGCCGGCACCGAGGTGCGGGTCGAACTCGCCTGCGAGGACGTCGCGCTGGCCCAGGCGCTCGGCGACCTGTTCCGTACCCAGCGGCTGGAGGGAACCGGCTCGTTCCGCCTGACCGCCACGGGTACGGGGACCGACATCGCCGGCATCGTCAACAGCCTCGACGGCAGCTTCCGGCTGGAAGGCGCCAATGGCGCGCTGGTCGGCCTCGACGCGGCGCGCATCCTGTCGCGGCTGGCCGAGCGCCCGTTGTCCGGCGTCGGCAATCTGCGCGGCGGCCGTACCGCCTTCGACACCGTCGCGGCGGAAGCGACCATCACCGGCGGCGTCGCCGACCTCACCGCCTTCTCGATGGACAGCACGCGCCTCGCGGTGCGCATGACCGGCACCGCCTCGCTGCTGGCGCGCGACCTCGACCTTGCCGGCACCGCCATGCTGAAGGACGCCAGCGGCAAGGCGAGCCCGTTCGAGCTGCCCTTCGTGGTGCGCGGCGATTGGGACGACCCGCTGCTGCTACCGGATCCGCAGGCGCTGATCCGCCGCTCCGGCGCGGCGCGCCCGCTGTTCGGCCCGCGCATGGAGGCGACCGGGATCCTGGCGCCGACGCCCTGAGCCTCCCGCAGGCGGGAACGTTCAGTCTGTCACGCGCGAGGCCGTTCCCGCTGCAGCCGCAGCCGGGCGAGTTTCGCGGCGCCTGCCGGCTGTAAGGCCTATTCCGCCAGCACCCGGGTCGAGGGGAAGGTGATCTCCACCAGCGTGCCGGAATCCACCGCCGAGCGGATGGAGAAGGAGGCGCGGTTGGCTTCCGCCAGCGCCTTGGTCAGCGGCAGGCCGAGCCCGGTGCCGCCCGAGCCGGACTGGCCGGAGGTGACGATCTGCCGGAACGGCTCCATCGCGATGGCGATGTCGGCCTCCGACATGCCGATGCCGGTGTCGCGCACCCTCAGCACCACCTCGCCCTGCGCGGTGAGCGCCGTCGACAGGATCACCTGTCCGCCCGGCCGGGTGAACTTCACCGAGTTCGAGACGAGATTGAGCACGATCTGCCGGATCGAACGCGCATCCGCCACTACCGGCGGCAGGTCGGCGGCGAGCGAGGAGCGGATGATGATGCGCTCGCGGTTCGCCTGCGGTTGCATGATCGCCATGCCCTGCTGGACGATCTCGTTGAGCGCGACGCTGGTGAAGGACAGATCGAGCTTGCCGGCCTCGATCTTCGACAGGTCCAAGAGGTCGTTGATCAGCGAGATGAGGTGGCCGCCGGAGGAGTGGATGTCGCGCAGATAGTCGCGGTAGCGCTGGTTCTCCACCGGCCCGAAGCGCTCCTCCATCATCACCTCGGAAAAGCCGATGATGGCGTTGAGCGGGGTGCGGATCTCGTGGCTGATCTTGGCGAGGAAATCCGACTTCGCCATGTTGGCGCGCTCGGCGAGCCGCTTGGCCTCGGTGAGTTCCTCCTCGGCGCGCTTCCACTGGGTGATGTCGCGCAGCACCGCGCAGAACTTGCTCGAATCCTCGCCGACTCGGCCGACCGTCATGAACAGCGGGATCAGCCCGCCCTCGCGCACCCGGCCGATCACCTCGCGCCCGTCATTCAGCACGCTGGCGACGCCGTTGGAGGCGAGCCCGTCGAGATAGTCGACGGCGCCGCGCTGGCTCTCGGGAGCGAAGAGCAGGGTGAAGTTCTCGCCCTGCACCTCGGCGGAATCGAAGCCGAACAGCGCTTCCGCCGGGCGGTTCATCGAGAGGATGACGCCCTGCGCGTCGATCAGCACCACGCCGTCGGTGGCGGTGTCGAGGATGGAACGCAGCTCGCGGGCGGTGGCCTCGGACTGGCGCAGCGTGAGCTCAGCCTGGCGCAGCCGCTCGTCCGCCGGCTCGCCGAGGCGGCGCAGCAGGTGCAGCATGGCCGGGGTGCCGTCCCACGGCGCCGACATCAGCCGCGCCTCGACGGCGATCGGCGCGCCGGTGCGCGGCAGGATCGACAGCGCCGCGCCGTCGTCGCTGTCGTCATTGCCCTGGGCCGAGAGCGGGCTGCCGAACAGGGCGGAGAGGCCGCCAGCCGCCTGCATGGCGCCGGTGTCGCTGTAGCCGGTCCAGTCGAGCAGGGTGCGGTTGGCGTAGAGCAGCCGGTCGCCGCGCCAGGCGACGAGGCCGACGGGCAAGCGATCGAGCACCGGGCGCTCGGCGTCGGAGAGGCTGCGGCGCAGGCCCTCGGGAGGACGAGGCTCCGCCGGGGCGATCGCGGCGGCGGGCGGCGGGCTTGTCGGCGGTGCCGGCGTGGGGGCGGCCGGCGCCGGCGCGGAAGGCCGAGACGTGTGGGGCTCCGCTGCCGTCGATGTCGAGGCCGCCGGCGGGGCAGGCGCGATGTCGATATCGGCGGCCGGCGCTTCGTCCGAGGACGTGTCGGCCGGGTCGACATCCATGCCCTCGATGCGGGCGCCGAGCGCGCGGGCGATCTCGCGGAAGGCGTTGCGCTCGCCGGTCGACAGGCCTTCCCAGGAGGCGCGCGCCGCATCGCCCCGGGCGGCGTCGGCGCGGCCGTTCTCGCCGGCGCGCAGCGGCACGACATTCGGGATCGGCGGCACCAGGCTGAGGGTGGGGCGCGGCAGGTCCGGCGCGGCGGGGGAGGGCGGAGCCGCCGGGATCAGGGCCTCGGTCTCGGCAGGAATCTGTGCGGCAGGAATCTGTGTGGCAGGAATCTGTGTGGCAGTCGTGGGCGCGGCAGGCGTCGGCTCTGCGGGAGGAGCAGGCGACGGCGTCTTGACTGGGGGTAGGCTGGATGCGGCGAGCGTCGGCGCGTCGATGCGCTCCTTCAGCACGCCGAAGCCGCGCATGCCGCCCTCACGCAGCGGCGCGCCGCCAAGTTCGGCCCGCAGCGTCTCGCCGCGTGCACCCGGCAGCTCGACCGGCAGATGGGTGAAGCTCACCCCGGCGATGACGGCGTCATGCGCCTGCGGCGCGCCGAGCTCGGCCCAGCTGCGGCCGGCGATCTCCTGCGCCGAACGGCCGAGCAGGGTGCCGAGCTGCGCGGCGGTCGGATCGAGCCGGCCATCGCCGCCGGTGCGCCAGGTGAAGCGCTGACCGGGGGCCGGCGGCCGGGCGGCCTCCACAGGGGTGGGCTCCAAAGAGAGGGGCGCCACCAGCGGCGGCTCGGCAACCAGCGGGATCGACGGCGCAATCGCGGCCTGCGGGGGAGCAGCGGGTTCGGGCGTCGGGGCCTGTTCGGGCACCGGCATCTGGAAGGCGGGCGCGAGGGTGGCCGGCAGGGCATCGAGCGCGACCAGGAGGATGGCGCGCCGGGCGCCGGTGCCGATCAGCGTGCAGGCGACGGTGACCGGGGTCAGCCGCGCCGGCAGGCGCAGCCTTTCCAGCCGATGGCCGGCGGTGGTGCGGGCGGCAGCGCTGCGGGCGGCGAGGCCGGCGAGATCGCGGGCCAGCCGAAGCGACGACGCATCGGCCGTAGCGGGAGCGACCGAGGCGGGGCCGACCAGCGCGCGGCCGGCCGCATTGCCGGCGAGCAGGCGGCCGGCGGCGTCGATCAGCAGCGCCGGCGCCGCAGCGGCCAGCGTGGCCGCGATGCGGGGCTCGGCGAGCAGCGTCGCCAGTCCGCCGGCTCCTGCCGCGTCATGTCCGTCGGTCGGTGTCGTCATAAACCCGAACTGTACGCTCCGCACGGGACAAGGAAAAACACTCGGAATGCCGCCGGCGGGCAGCTTTCACCGCCATAATAATAGGGCTGCCGCCGCCCCGACGCCATGGCGCTGCGGCGGCCGGTAGGCAGCTTCGCGTTTCGCGGTTAACCGGATGCCACCAGGGCGGGTCTCGATTCCATTTGCCTTTCGCAGTGCAAACGATACTTTAGTCGTAGGTGCCGCTGCGCATGGACGCGGGCGCGGACAGCGATATGATGAAAATCATCACCTCCAGGAGGACGCCGATGGCCCAGGATCCCAAGCTGGACATTCCAAACCACCTGCGGAACTTCGCTGAACAGGGAGTCGGCCAGGCCCGCTCCGCCGTCGATAACCTGTTCGGTGCTGCGCACAAGGCGCTGAGCGATGTCGAACGCCGGGTTGATGCGGCGCAGCAAAACGCCCGCGACCTCGGGCGGACCACGGTCGACTTCGCCGAGACCAATATCGCCGCCGTCTTCGATTTCATCGCGCGGCTGGCGCGGGCGGGCTCGCTGGAGGAATGGAACCGGCTTAACGCGGCCTTCGTGGCCGAGCAGACGCAGCGGCTCAGGGAGCAGGCGCGGGTACTGTCCAAGGCCGGCTTCGCCGGCGCCGAGGATGGCGCCGCCCGCCCCGCCGAACGGTCCCGGCCGTCCGGCGCCGTGCGCACGACCGCGAGGGCTGCCGCCCCGCTGCGTCCGGCGGCGCGGCCCGCGCCGGCTAAACCTGTTGCTGCCAGGCCCGTTGCGGCCAAGGCTGTCGCTCCCCAGGCTGCGCTCAAGCCGGCGGCCAAGCCCGTCGCGGCAAAGTCCGCTGTTGCGCCCGAGGTGAAGGCCGCTAGCGCGACGCCTGCCGCCGTCAAGGCTCCCGCACCCGTGGCGACGGCACCGGCCGTCAAGGTGCCGGCTGCCAAGGCAGCGCCGAAGTCCGTGGCTACCCGGCGTGCGGTGGCCAAGCGCGCTGCTCCCAAGGCCGCTGCTCCCAAGGCCGCTGCTCCCAAGGCTGCTGCTCCTAAAGCCGCGGCGGCGAATGGTGCTAAGCCTGTGGCCCTCGCGGCTCCTGTTGCGCCGGTGCCTGCCGCTGCCAAAGCGTCGGCGCCCCCCAAGAAGGCCGCCGCGCCCAGGGCGTCCGCCGGTGCGCGCAAGCCCCGCGTGGCCGCCCCTGCCGCGGCTTCGCCGGCCGCCGCTTCTCCCCCCGTGGCCGCGCCTGCCGAAACCGCGCCGGCCGTCGAGGCTGCCGGCGTGCCGCCGGCATCGACCACCCCCACGGCGCAGGAGTAGGGTCTCTGCGGTGAGGCCTTTGTCATGGTGCCGTGCAACACTCCGGCGCCGGCGACGTTAGTCCGCTGAGAGCACCCTCCGGGGAGTGGATCAAAAAATCCGCACAGACGGGTTGATTGTGCATTGCAATATGATATTGCATTGCACAAATAAACGATGCGAAGTCGGAAAGGGCGGGATACTCCCCGCTCGCGTTTTCCGAGCGCCGCCCAGTCCGCGCCGATGGCCGGACCGGGCAACTTCATCGAGCACCCGTGAACGCGAGGACAAACCCATGACCGAGGCTGCTGCCACCCCGACCCCGAAGAAGACCGCCAAGGCCGCCACCGCGGCGTTCGAAGCGGCGCTACCCAAGTTCGATCTGCCCAAGTTCGATCTGCCCAATCTCGAAGTGCCCGCCGCGGTGCGCGAGATGGCCGAGAAGGGCGTGCAGAATGCCCGTGACGCCTATGAGAAGATGAAGACCCACGCGGAGGAGACCACCGACCTCCTCGAGGATACCTATTCGACCGCCTCCAAGGGCGTCGCCGAATACAACACGCTGGCGCTGGAAGCCCTGCGCACCAATGTGAACTCCACCTTCGACTATTTCAGCGCCCTGCTCGGCACCAAGAGCTTGTCCGAGGCGGTGGAGCTTTCCACCGGCCACCTGCGCAAGCAGTTCGACGTGCTCTCCGCCCAGGCCAAGGACCTCTCCGTGCTGGCCCAGAAGGTCGCGAACGAGACCGCCGAGCCGATCAAGGCCTCGGTCGAGAAGACCATCAAGAAGGCGTCCTGACGCCCTCTCGCCATCCGGCATCGCAAAGGCCCGGCCCGCACCCCGCGAGCCGGGCCTTTTTGCGTCCGCAGGGGACCGCTTTTCGGGATGCGGGAATTCGCCGCGCCGTCTCGGCCGTTGCCTTGACTCCGCCTCATGGCCTGCCTATCTCGGCTGCGGCTTTGGCACTCGCTTTTGCTGAGTGCCAGCCGGCCTGCCCCATTCAGGCGTCAAGCCGGCGCCGTGCCGGCGCCATAGAGAAATAGCCGAGGATCACCGATGGCCAAGCTCAAGTTCCGTCCCCTGCACGACCGCATCGTGGTGAAGCGCATCGACGCTGAAGAGAAGACCGCCGGCGGGATCATCATCCCCGACAGCGCCAAGGAAAAGCCCTCGCAGGGCGAAGTCGTCTCCGTCGGGCCCGGCGCCCGCGACGAGGCCGGCAAGCTGGTTCCGCTCGACGTGAAGGCCGGCGACAAGGTGCTGTTCGGCAAGTGGTCGGGCACCGAGGTGAAGCTCGACGGCACCGACTACCTCATCATGAAGGAATCCGACGTCATGGGCATCGTCGGCTGACAGCGGCCGCCCGCGCCCCGACCGGCACGCCCCGCCCCCGCTGAGGCGGCAGGGTTGCCGGCACCGACATCCATTCAGGAGTGAGCCCCATGGCTGCCAAAGAAGTTAAATTTTCCAGCGACGCGCGCGAGAAGATGCTGCGCGGCGTCGACATCCTCGCCAATGCGGTGAAGGTGACCCTCGGCCCTAAGGGCCGTAACGTCGTGATCGACAAGAGCTTCGGCGCCCCGCGCATCACCAAGGACGGCGTCACCGTCGCCAAGGAGATCGAGCTCGAGGACAAGTTCGAGAACATGGGCGCCCAGATGGTGCGCGAAGTGGCCTCGAAGACCAACGACCTCGCCGGTGACGGCACCACCACCGCTACCGTGCTGGCCCAGGCGATCGTCCGCGAGGGCGCCAAGTCGGTGGCCGCCGGCATGAACCCGATGGACCTGAAGCGCGGCATCGACCTCGCCGCCGCCGAGGCGATCAAGGACATCGTCAAGCGCGCCAAGAAGGTGAAGTCCTCCGACGAAGTCGCGCAGGTCGGCACCATCTCCGCCAATGGCGATGCCTCGATCGGCCAGATGATCGCCGGCGCGATGCAGAAGGTCGGCAATGAGGGTGTCATCACCGTCGAGGAAGCCAAGACCGCCGAGACCGAGCTCGAAGTGGTCGAGGGCATGCAGTTCGACCGCGGCTACCTCTCGCCGTACTTCGTGACCAACGCCGAGAAGATGATCGTCGACCTCGACGATCCCTACATCCTGATCTTCGACAAGAAGCTCTCGGGTCTCCAGGCGATCCTGCCGGTTCTCGAAGCCGTGGTGCAGTCGAGCAAGCCGCTGGTCATCATCGCCGAGGACGTCGAGGGCGAAGCCCTTGCGACCCTCGTCGTCAACAAGCTGCGTGGCGGCCTGAAGGTCGCGGCGGTGAAGGCGCCGGGCTTCGGCGACCGTCGCAAGGCCATGCTCGAGGACATCGCGATCCTCACCGCCGGCCAGGTGATCTCCGAAGAGCTCGGCATCAAGCTTGAGAGCGTCTCGCTCGCCATGCTCGGCCGCGCCAAGAAGGTGATCATCGAGAAGGAAAAGACCACCGTCGTCGACGGCGCCGGCAAGAAGAAGGACATCGAGGGTCGCGTTGCGCAGATCAAGGTGCAGATCGAGGAGACCTCCTCGGACTACGACCGTGAGAAGCTGCAGGAGCGCCTGGCCAAGCTTGCGGGCGGCGTCGCGGTGATCCGCGTCGGCGGCGCCACCGAGATCGAGGTCAAGGAAAAGAAGGACCGCATCGACGACGCGCTGAACGCCACCCGCGCGGCGGTGCAGGAAGGCATCGTACCCGGCGGCGGCATCGCGCTGCTGCGCGCCAAGAAGGCCATCGAGAAGCTGTCTTCGGACAATGCCGACATCCAGGCTGGCATCAAGATCGTCCTGAAGGCCCTCGAGGCGCCGATCCGCCAGATCGCCGAGAATTCCGGCGTGGAAGGCTCCATCGTCGTCGGCAAGGTGCAGGAATCGAAGGACCAGAACTTCGGCTTCAACGCCCAGACCGAAGAGTTCGTCGACATGATCGAGGCCGGCATCGTCGACCCCGCCAAGGTCGTGCGCACCGCGCTGCAGGACGCCGCCTCCGTGGCCGGCCTGCTGATCACCACCGAAGCCATGGTCGCCGAGCTGCCGAAGCCGGCCGCGGCCGCTCCGGCCATGCCGGGCGGCGGCATGGGCGGCATGGACTTCTGAGGACGTCCATCCCGGCCGCCCGGCTCGTTCGCGCGAAACGGAAGTCGGCAACAGCCGACTTCAGCGGGCGGCGGCATGGGCGGCATGGACTTCTGATCGAAGTCCAAATCGCCCACGCGGTTTACGTGCCCAAGCCGGGCAAGCCCGGCTTGGGATGGCGGCATGGATTTCCGGTCGAAGTCCAATCGCTCACGCGGTTCTGTGTACCGAAGTCGGGCTCGCCCGACTTCGGTGGCGGAATGGACTTCCGCGGCGGTTCAGCCGATGGGACAGGGAAGGGCGCGGCGCGAGCGGCGCCCTTTCTTTTTGGCGCGGCGCCCGCTCGCCGATTTCTGATGTGCGCGAGATCGTGATCCGGTCCACCCTGCCGCCTCCTCGGGAGGGACGCCAATGGACCAGCGCATCATCGATCTCTACGACCGTTTCACCCACGGCCAGCTCGGCCGGCGGGCATTCATGGACGGACTGATCACACTGGCGGGATCGGTCGCGGCGGCGAGCGCCATGCTGCCGCTGCTGTCCAACGACTATGCCAGCGCCGCCGTGGTGGCGGAGGACGATGCGCGGCTCGACATCACCACCGCGAGCTTCCTCTCCGGCGGCAAGAATGTCAGCGGCTATCTCGTCCGCGCCAAGCGCATCGACGCCAAGCGGCCGGCGGTGCTGGTGATCCACGAGAATCGCGGCCTCAACCCGCATATCAAGGACATCACCCGCCGCCTGGCGCTGGAGGGCTATCTCGCCTTCGGCATCGACCTGCTCTCGGTCGACGGCGGCACGCCGGCCGACGAGGACAAGGCGCGCGACATGATCGCCGCGCTCGACCGTCCGGCCACGCTGGCGCGCGCCGTCGACGCGGTGGCCTTCCTCGCCCGCCATGAGGCCTCGACCGGATCGGTGGGGGCGGTCGGCTTCTGCTGGGGCGGCGGCATGGTCAACCTGCTCGCCGAGGCCAGCCCGCAGCTAAAGGCCGGCGTCGCCTATTACGGCGCGCAGCCGCCGCTCGACAAGGTGCCGGACATCAAGGCGGCGCTGCTGCTGCAATATGGCGGGCTGGACACCCGCATCAACGAGGGCATCCCCGCCTATGAGGAGGCGCTCAAGAAGGCGGGCAAGGACTACACGATCTATGTCTATGAAGGTGCCAACCACGCCTTCAACAACGATACCGGCCCGACGCGCTACGACCCGCAGGCGGCCGCGCTGGCCTGGAGCCGCACCGGCGCCTTCCTCGCCAAGCATCTCGGCGCGCCGCCGCCGGTGGAGACCTGACCGGCGCGAGGCGGGGGGCCGGCGTTCAGATCGGCGGCAAATGCAGCCAGCCGGCGGCGGCGCTGAGGATGAGGTCGATCGCCATCGCGGCGAGGATCATGCCCATCACCCGCGAGATGATGGAGCCGCCGCCGCGCCCGATCAGCCGTGACAGGAAGCCGGCGCAGAGCAGCAGGACCAGCGAGACCATGAGCACCAGGCTCATGGTCCCGAGGGTGAACATGCGGTCGGCGAAGTCGTGGCGCGCATCGTCCGACAGCACCACCGCCGCCAGCATCGCCCCCGGCCCGGCGATGGAGGGGATGGCCAGCGGATAGACCGCGAGGTCCATCGGGTTAGTGTCGATCTCGGGATGCGCGTTCTGGGCGTGGCCGCCATGGATCATGCTGAGCGCGAACAGGAACAGCACGATGCCGCCGGCGATCTGGAACGACGCGATAGAGACGTCCATGGCGTCGAGCAGCCAGTGGCCGGCCAGCGCGAAGAACACCAGCACGAAGAAGGCGATGATCACCGCCAGTATCGCCGCCTTCTTCCGCGCCGCCGGCTCCAGCCCGGCGGTGACCGCCAGGAAGACCGGCAGGGTGCCGATCGGGTCGATGACGACCCAGAAGGTGACGAATTCCTGTAGGCGTTCCGACCAGTTCATCGCTTTGCCCGCACGAGGCCATCGCGAGGCCTCGTCCCCCATCGGGCCGAGCTGCCTCGCGATCCGGCTCGCCATCCACATGCTGCGCCTGTGGCGACACGAGGGCGCGCTGCGGGCGTTGCGTCCGGCAGCATAGAGACGCATGGTCGGCGCACAATCCGTCGACAGGGAGTCGCCCTCAAAAATGCCGCCGCGCCCGCTTGCCCGTTCCGGTCCCGATTTCTCCCATGAGACCGCCGCCTGGATGGCGGGCGACGTACCGGTGGCCGGTGCCGACGAGGTGGGGCGCGGCCCGTGGGCCGGGCCGGTGGTGGCGGCGGCGGTGATCCTCGATCCCGAGCGGGTGCCGGCCGGGCTCAACGATTCCAAGAAGCTGACGGCGGCCAAGCGCGAGGCGCTGTACGAGATCATCTGCGAGACGGCAGAGGTGTCGGTCGCCTTTGCCCCGCCGGCGCGCATCGACGCCACCAATATCCGCCAGGCGACGCTGTGGGCGCTCGCGCGTGCCGCCGCCGGTCTGCCGCGCGCGCCGCGCCTGCTGCTGGTGGACGGCAACGACCTACCACCGGTCGGCTGCGCCGCGCGGGCGATCATCGGCGGCGACGGGCTCATCGCCTCGATCGCCGCCGCTTCCATCGTTGCCAAGGTGACGCGCGACCGGCTGATGGGCGAATTGGGCCGGGTGCATCCCGGCTACGGCTTCGAGCGGCACATGGGCTACGGCACCGCCGAGCACGGCGCGGCGCTGGAGCGGCTCGGCGTGTGCCGGCACCACCGCGCCTCCTTCGCGCCGATCCGCCTGCGGCTGGCGCGGGAGCCCGAAGCCGCCGAGTAGCAGGCGGCCGGCCTGTTCCGGGCTAGTGGTAGCCCTCGCCGGCGCGCACCTTGCCGCGGAAGGTCCAGTAGACGAAGCCGACATAGCCGAGGATCAGCGGCAGCATGAACACCGTGCCGATGAGCATGAACACCTGGCTCGCGGGCGCCGCCGCGGTCTGCCACACGGTGAGCACCGGCGGCACCAGATGCGGGAAGATCGACACGCCGATGCCGAGATAGCCGAGCAGGAACAGCCCGATCACCCCGAGGAACGGCAGGTGCTCGTGGCCGCGCTCCAGCCAACGCCAGACGAGGCCGGCCAGCAGCAGCGTCACCAGCGGGATCGGCGCGAGGTAATAGAGGTTCGGCAGCGAGAACCAGCGGTCGGCGATGCGCGGGAAGGCGATCGGCGTCCACAGGCTGACGATCCCCATGAACACCAGCACCAGCGGCAGCAACCAGCGGGCATGGTGACGGGCGCGGGCCTGGGCGGCGCCGTCGGTCTTGAGGATCAGCCACACCGCGCCGATCAGCGCGTAGCCGGCGGTGACGCCGAGGCCGCAGAGGAGCGCGAAGGGCGTCGCCCAGTCGAGCGGGCCACCGGCGAAGGCGTTGTTCTCCACCTTCATGCCCTGCACGAAGCCGCCGAGCAGCACGCCCTGGAAGAAGGCGGCGAGCGTCGAGCCGCCGGCGAAGGCGACGTTCCACAGGAAGCGGCTGGTGTCGGCGACGTGGCGGAACTCGAAGGCCACGCCGCGAAACACCAGCGCCAGCAGCATGAAGATCACCGGCAGGTAGAGCGCCGGCATCAGGATCGAATAGGCGAGCGGGAAGGCGACGAGTAGCCCGCCGCCGCCGAGGATCAGCCAGGTCTCGTTGCCGTCCCAGAACGGGGCGACCGAGTTCATCATCTGGTCCTTCTCCACCTCGCTGCGGGCAAAGGGGAACAGGATGCCGATGCCGAGATCGAAGCCGTCGAGGATCACATACAGGGCGATCGCGACCGCCAGCAGCAGCGCCCAGATGACGGGCAGATAGTAGTCCATGCCGAGGCTGATCATGACGCTCACTCCCCGGGTTGCTGGATGGCGGCGCGCGCCGCCTGGCGGGCGCCGGAGAGCGGCTGGCTCGGCAGGCCGTCGTCCGGCGGCTCGATGGAGGCGCCGGTGGGGCCGCGCACGATCAGCCGGTTGATGTAGTAGATGCCGCCGGAGAACACGATGCCGTAGACGATGACGAACAGCACGAGGGTGACGAACACCGCCCAGCCCTCGACCGGCGAGATGGCGTCGGCGGTGCGCAAGATGCCGGTGGCGACCCAGGGCTGGCGCCCGACCTCGGTGACGAACCAGCCGGACAGCACGGTGATGAAGCCGACCGGCCAGACGAACTGGGTGGGCCAGAGATACCAGTCGGTCTCGAACAGCCGGCGGCGCCACAGCAGGAAGGCGCCGACCCAGCCGAGCGCGATCATCAGCACGCCGAGCCCCACCATGATGCGGAAGGCGAAGAACGGCACCAGCAGCGGCGGCCGGTCCTGCGGCGGGAAATCCTTCAGGCTGGCGAAGCCGTCGGTCCAGCTATGGGTGAGGATGAGGCTGCCGAGATGCGGGATGGCGATCTCGTAGTCGTTGCTCTCGGTCTTCTCGTTGGGAATGGCGAACAGCACCAGCGGCACGCCGGCTCCCGGCGGGTGGCCGCCCCAGTTCGCCTCGACCGCGGCGATCTTGGCCGGCTGGTGCTGCAGCGTGTTGAGGCCGTGCGCGTCGCCGATATAGGCCTGGATCGGCGCGAGGATGGCGATGAGCCCGATGGCCATGCGCATCATGGTGCGCCCGTCCTGCGGGTATTTCCCCGCATAGACGTAGCGGGCGCCGATCGCCAGCACCACCAGCGCGGTGGTGAGGTAGCAGGCCGTCACCATGTGCATGAAGCGGTAGGGGAAGCTCGGATTGAAGATGGCGGCGAGCCAGTCGACCGGATAGGCGATGCCGTCGATGACCTCGTGGCCGGCCGGGGTCTGCATCCAGCTATTGGCCGCCAGGATCCAGAAGGCCGAGAGGCTGGTGCCCACCGCCACCGCGATGGAGGCGAAGACGTGCAGCCCCTTCGGCACCCGGTTCCAGCCGAACAGCATGATGCCGAGGAAGGTGGCCTCCAGGAAGAAGGCGGTCAGCACCTCGTAGCCGATCATCGGCCCGACAACGTTGCCGACGACGTGGGAGAAATGGCTCCAGTTCGTGCCGAACTGGTAGGACAGCACTATCCCCGACACCACGCCCATGCCGAAGGAGACGGCGAAGATCTTGGTGAAGAAGCGGGCGATGCGGTGGAAGTGCTCGCGGCCCGTGGTGATCCACAACACTTCCAGCGTGGCGATATAGGCCGCGAGGCCGATGGTGAAGCTGGGAAAGATGATGTGGAAGGAGACGGTGAAGGCGAATTGAATGCGAGCCAGCAGAACGGGATCGAATTCCATCGGCATGCCCCTGTCCGATGCGGCGGTGGTGCGCCGCTAGGGAAACACTACGCGGTTGCCGTGCAGAATGGAACTGGTCTTAAGTCCGTGACGCCGACGCGGCGATGACATGGATCAGAGGGTCGAGCGGCGGCGAAGCGCCCGGGATCCGGCGCGTCGCGCAGGCCTCGTTTTTCTTGCGATCGTCCGCGACGGCGGGCGGAGATGCTCTCGCCGGGAGGATCGACCGGCGCCGTGCATCGGAGAGGGCAGGGACATGTGCTGGTCCGAAGGCCCTTGTCCCACGTCCCCGCGAGGAGGGCGTCGCGTCCTGCCTCATCTGTCGCGCCCGCGCGATGGGCGCGCGAATTGGCGAGGGAGCCGGCAGGGGCGCCGGAGGCCGCGTCAGTCGGCGACCGGCGGCTCGGCGAGCTTGCGCTCGACGGCCAAAAGGTCGCGCCAGACCATGCGCTTGCCGAGCGGCGTGCGCAGCAGATAGGCCGGGTGGAAGGTGGCGAGTGCCTGTATGCGCCGCGTGCCGGTGTCGTATTCCATCCAGCGGCCACGCGCCTTGGTGATGCCATCCTTGATGCCGAGCAGCGTCTGCGCCGAGGGGCCGCCGAGGCAGACCAGCACGTCGGGGTTGGCGAGCTCGATCTGCCGGCGGATGAACGGCAGGCAGATGGCGGTCTCCTGCGGCGTCGGCGTGCGGTTGCCCGGCGGGCGCCACGGCACGACATTGGCGATGTAGGCCTGCGTGCGGTCGATGCCGATGGCGGCGAGCATGCGGTCGAGCAGCTTGCCGGAGCGGCCGACGAAGGGCTTGCCCTCGATGTCCTCGTCGCGGCCGGGCGCCTCGCCGACCAGCATCAGCCGCGCCTGCGGATTGCCGTCGGCGAAGACGAGGCGGGTGGCGGTGAGCTTCAGCGGGCAACCGTCGAAGCGCTCCAGCAGATCGCGCAGCGCGTCGAGGTCGGGCGCGGAGGCGGCGGCTTCGCGGGCATCGGCGGCGGCCCGATCCGGCGGGGGAGGGGCGGCGGCGAGCGGCGGCGGGGCAGGAGCGCGCGCGGGCTCCCGCCTCGCGGCTGGCGCGCCGGGCTCGGCGGAAGAAGTAGCGGCAGCCGGCCGGCTGGCGGTGCGTGCGGTGCTGCGTTCGGCGGCGCTCTCGGCGAATCGGTCGACCGGGGCATCGCCGATGCCGGCATCGACCCCGGCTTCAGCGTAGAAGGCCATGAGATCGGCAAGCGCGGCGCGCGGATCGACGTCGCGCGGATCGTGGGAAAGGTCCATATCCCATTCTATCGCGTCGCGGCGACGATTGTCAGGCCGGCGCAAGCATGGAAGAAGTCCAGACAACAGATTGCGTGCCGGAGAGTGACATGAATGCCGCCGAGCTGCCCGAACGCGAGGGCATGGATTACGACGTGGTGGTGGTCGGCGGCGGGCCGGCGGGCCTCGCCGCGGCGATCCGGCTGAAGCAGCTCGACGAGAACCTGTCCGTCGTCGTCGTCGAGAAGGGCTCGGAGATCGGTGCGCATATCCTGTCCGGCGCGGTGATCGACCCCATCGGCCTCGACCGGCTGTTCCCGGACTGGCGCGAGGAAGCCGACGCGCCGCTGAAGACTGAAGTTACCGAGGACCGCTTCTACCTGCTCGGCCCCGCCGGCTCGCTGCGGCTGCCCAACGGGCTGATGCCGCCCTTGATGAACAATCACGGCAATTATGTCGGCTCGCTCGGCAATGTCTGCCGGTGGCTGGCCGGCAAGGCCGAGGCGCTGGGCGTCGAGATCTATCCCGGCTTCGCCGCCGCCGAACTGCTGTTCGACGAGAATGGTGCCGTCACCGGCATCGCCACCGGCGACATGGGCATCGGTCGCGACGGCGAGCCCGGTCCGAACTTCGCGCGCGGCATGGAGCTGCGCGGCAAGTACACGCTGTTCGCCGAGGGCGCGCGCGGCTCGCTCTCCAAAGAGCTCATCGCCCGGTACAAGCTGGACGAGGGCCGCGAGCCGCCGAAATTCGGCCTCGGGCTGAAGGAGCTGTGGCAGCTCGATCCGGCCAAGCACAAGCCGGGGCTGGTGCAGCACTCGTTCGGCTGGCCGCTCGACGGCACCACCGGCGGCGGCTCCTTCCTCTACCATCTGGAGGACGGGCAGGCGGTGGTCGGCTTCGTCGTCCACCTGAACTACACGAACCCGTATCTGTCGCCGTTCGAGGAATTCCAGCGCTTCAAGACCCACCCGCTGATCCGCGCGCAGCTGGAGGGCGGCAAGCGGCTCTCCTATGGCGCGCGGGCGATCACCGAGGGCGGCTACCAGTCGGTGCCGCGCACCGTGTTTCCCGGCGGGGCACTGATCGGCTGCGCCGCCGGCTTCGTCAACGTGCCGCGCATCAAGGGCAGCCATAATGCCGTGCTCTCCGGCATCCTCGCCGCCGAGGAGGCCGCCGCCGCGCTCGCCGCCGGCCGGGCGCAGGACGTGCTGGAGGGCTACGAGACCGGCTGGCGCGCCGGTGAGATCGGCGCCGATCTGTGGAAGGTGCGCAACGTCAAGCCGCTGTGGTCGAAGTTCGGCACCTTCATCGGCATCGGGCTGGGCGGGCTCGACATGTGGGCGAACACGCTCTTGAAGTGGTCGCCCTTCGGCACGCTCGGCCACGGCAAGCCGGACTCGGACACGCTGAAGCCGGCAAAGGATTCGAAGAAGATCGCCTATCCCAAGCCGGACGGCGTGGTGTCGTTCGATCGGCTGTCCTCGGTGTTCCTGTCCAACACCAACCATGAGGAGGACCAGCCGGTTCATCTCAAGGTGCGCGACATGGCGCTGCAGAAAGCCTCCGAGCACGACGTCTATGCCGGCCCGTCCAACCGCTACTGCCCGGCGGGCGTGTATGAGTGGGTGGAGAAGGACGGCGAGGAGGTCTTCGTGATCAACGCGCAGAACTGCGTGCACTGCAAGACCTGCGACATCAAGGATCCCAACCGCAACATCACCTGGGTGACGCCGGAAGGCGGCGGCGGGCCGAACTATCCCAATATGTGAGGACGACGGCATGCGCGGAAGCGTGACGGGCGCGCTGCGGGTGCTGGCCGCGACGGTGGCGATCTCGATGGCGATGCCGGCCGCGATGTCGGCGGCTTGGGCCGCCGGGCTGCCGGACTACGCGCCATTCCGCGAAGGCTTGTTCCTGCGCTATCTCGACGCCGAGCCGGGCGGCCAGATCGACCGGGTGCCGCGCATCGGGCTGTCCTTCCCCGGCAGCGAGCGGCGGCTGTCGGCCGATCTCGATTCCGGCTCCACCGGCATCGTGGTGGCCGCGGCCTATATTCCCGGCTTCAACCAGCTGCCGAGCCAGGGAGCGGGGCAACTGACCTACACCTCCTCTGGTCGTCTGATGATCGGCCAATGGGTGGTGGTGCCGGTGACGCTGTCCGGCAAGGAGGGGGCCTCCGTCACCACCGAGCCGATGCCGGTGCTGGCGGTGACCGAGCTGCGCTGCCTCGACTATGCCCGCGACTGCACGCCCCGGCAGATGCCCGAGCATATCGCCATGGTCGGGGTGGGCTTCGCCCGCGAGGCCGACCGGCAGAGCCAGAGCACGCCGGACAAGAACCCGCTGCTGCGGGTGACCGGCGGGGAGGGCGTCGAAAAGGGTGGACCCCGCCGGCGCGGCTACATTCTCTCGCCGGAGGGCGTGCATGTCGGGCTGACCGGCGGCAATACGCACGGCGATTTCCGCGCGCTCAAGCTCGACCGCCAGGACGACGGATCGGACTGGAAGGCGACGCCGGCCTGCATCGCGCTCAACGGCGCGACGCCAGCGGCCTGCGGCACGGTGCTGGTCGATACCGGCGTGTCGGCGATGTTCATGACGGTGCCGCCGGCGCAGGCGGCGGGCGCCGAGGGAACGCTGCCGGCGGGAACCGAGGTGGCGATCCGCGCCGGCACGGCACAGGACGGCTTCGAACTCTACCGCTTCACGGTGGGCGGCGGCTCGCCGCTGGCGCCGGAGGCGATCCATCTGCGCGTGTCGCCCGAGCGGGTGTTCGTCAACACCAGCTTCCACCTGCTCAACGGCTATGACGTGCTCTACGACGCCGATGGCGGCTATGTCGGGTTCCGCCGCCGCTAGGGCGTCTAGAACTGCGCGATGATGAAGGCGGCGAACAGGATGAAGGCGGCGACGAGGTCGCTGGCCATCGCCATGTTCTCGCGGAAGTTCCGCTCCGGCCGGCGCATGTGATTGAGCCCGGCGAGGCCGAGGAAGGCGCCGCCGATGAAGGCGACCGGGAACACCCAGCTGGTGATCAGCAGCGATAAGAGCCCCGCCGCGCCCATGGCGAGATTGGCGCAGCCGAGCTCCTGCACCAGCACATGCGCGCGCACATCGTCGACGCCGAGGATGGAGCTGGCGGTGAAACCGGGCTTCACCAGCTGGGCGATGCCCGCCAGCAGCAGGCGTACGCCGACCGCCCAGAACACGAACCATTTCGACGCGATGGCGAAGAAGCCGATCAGCGTGCCGTTGCCGGCGAGCTCCGAGGCGATGGAGACGACGGGCAGGATGACCATCGTGAGCAGAAGCGTGGCGTAATAGATCATCGGTGAGGCCCGGCGAGTGGAGTGACGTTGCGGAAGATCGTGACGGAGTGTCACGGAACTGTAACTGCATATTCATGCCGGCGTCACCCGCCGCCGATACGCCCTCCTCGACCCTGATGGCCGACGAGGACAATCGATGGCGGCAGCGCTGGAACTCGACCGTGTAAGCAAGACGTGGGGCGCGATGCGCGCCGTCGACAATGTCTCGCTGCGCATCGAGCCGGGCGAGCGGGTGGCGCTGATCGGCGCCTCCGGCTCCGGCAAGTCGACCCTGATCCGTATCGCCTCCGGCCTCGCCTTGGCCGACGCGACCAGCGGCGCGGTGCGCTCCTTCGGCGTCGGCGTGCAGGACAAGGGCAAGCTTTCCTCCGAGGTGCGGCGCGCCCGCCGGCAGATCGGCCTCGTCTTCCAGCAATTCGCGCTGGTCGGCCGGATGACGGTGATGAGCAACGTGCTGGTCGGCGTGCTCGGCCGCATCAGCGGGCTGCGCGGCACGCTCGGCCTGTTCAACGCCGACGAGAAGCGCACCGCGCTCGCCGCGCTGGCCGAGGTCGGCATCGCCCAGCACGCCGCCAAGAAGGCGCGCCAACTCTCCGGCGGCCAGCAGCAGCGCGTCGCCATCGCCCGCGCGCTGGTGCAGGGCGCCAAGCTGGTGCTCGCCGACGAGCCGATCGCCTCGCTGGACCCGAAATCCGCCAAGCGTGTGATGGACACGCTGGTGACCATGAGCCGCGACCACGGCATCGCGCTGGTCGTCTCGCTGCACCAGGTCGACTACGCCACCGCCTATTTCGACCGGGTGGTCGCCATGAATGCCGGCCGCGTCGTGTTCGACGGCCCGGCCTCGCGCATCACCGCGGCCTTCCTCACCGAGCTCTACGGCGCCAGCGCCGAGGAACTGATCCTGCCGAGCCAGTTCGCGGTACCCGCTGCCGAACCGCTCGCGCCCGTCTCTTCAGAACCCGTATCCTGACAGGAGCGAACACCATGAAGCGCATTCTCGCCGCCGGCCTCGTGCTGGCCGGCCTCACCGCCCCGCTGGCGGCGCAGGAAGTCAAGGAGCTGAACTTCGGCTTCATCTCCACCGAGTCCTCCGCCAACCTCGCCAAGAGCTTCGAGCCGCTCCTGAAGGACATGGAGAAGGCGATCGGCGTGCCGGTGAAGCCGTTCTTCGTCGGTGACTATGCCGGCGTCATCGAGGGCATGCGCTTCAAGAAGGTCGACGTGGCGTGGTACGGCAACAAGTCGGCCATGGAAGCGGTGGATCGCGCCAATGGCGAAGTCTTCGTGAAGACCGCCAAGCCGGACGGTTCCTCGGGTTACTACTCGCTGATCGTCACCAATGCCGACCGCAGCGACATCAACAACCTGAAGGACATCCTCGACTGTTCCAAGGGCTACAATTTCGGCAATGGCGACCCGAACTCCACCTCGGGCTTCCTGGTGCCGGGCTACTACGTGTTCGCGCTGAACAATGTCGAGCCGCAGAAGTGCTACAAGCGCGTCGTGACCGGCAACCATGAGGGCAACCTGCTCGCGGTCGCCAACAAGCAGGTCGACTTCGCCACCAACAACACCGAGAACATGACCCGCCTTCAGCAGACCCGCCCGGCGGAAGCTGCGAAGATCAAGGAAGTGTGGCGCTCGCCGATGATCGCCGGCGACCCGATCGTGTGGCGCAAGGACCTGCCGGCCGATCTGAAGGCCAAGATCTACACCTTCTTCATGACCTATGGCCGCAACGGCACCCCGGAAGAGATCGAGCACGCCCGCGCGGTGCTGGCCAAGACCTCCGACGGCTGGGGTCCGTTCCTCGCCTCCTCCGACGCGCAGCTGATCCCGATCCGCCAGCTCGAGCTGTTCAAGGCCAAGGTGAAGGCCCAGAACAACGACAAGCTGTCGGCTGATGAGAAGGCCGCCGAGGTAAAGAAGATCGACGCCCAGCTCGCCGAGCTCGACGCGCAGCAGAAGAAGCTGCCCGCCATGTGATGTGTTGCCGGAGGCCGGGCCCCGCCCGGCTTCCATGCAGGCTTCGCCGCCGTCTCCGGTCCGCCGGGGACGGCGTTCGATTGAGAGGGACGCCCCATGCTCGCCGCCGATACCGCCCATCGCTCCGCCCTTGCCGCGCTGCCGGCCCCGCCGGTGACGCCGCTCGCCACAAGGCTGACCCGCCTCGCCATCGCCGCCGTCGCGGTGGTGGTGCTGGTGTTCTGCTGGTACGAGGCGGAAATGAACCCGGCGCAGCTGGTTGCCGACGCCGGCAACATGGCGACGCTGGGCTCGGAGTTCCTCCGCCCGGACTTCACCGACTGGGACGTCTATTTCAACTCGATGGTCGAGACGCTCGCCATCGCGGTGTGGGGCACCCTGCTGGCGGTGATCGTCGGCATTCCCTTCGGCATTTTGTGCGCCGACAATGTGGTGCCGCGCTGGGTCGCCTTCCCGGTGCGCCGGGTGATGGACGCCTGCCGCGCCATCAACGAGCTGGTCTTCGCGCTGATCTTCATCGCCGCCGTCGGCCTCGGCCCGTTCGCCGGCGTGCTGGCGCTGTTCGTCCACACCACCGGCGTGGTCGCCAAGCTGTTCTCCGAGGCGGTCGAGGCGATCGACCCGGCGCCGGTTGAGGGCATTCGCGGCACCGGCGGCAGCTGGCTGCAGGAAGTGATCTATGGCGTGCTGCCGCAGGTGCTGCCGCTGTGGATCTCCTATACGCTCTACCGCTTCGAATCCAATGTGCGCTCGGCGACCGTGCTCGGCATCGTCGGCGGCGGCGGCATCGGCATGGTATTCAACGAGACCATGCGCGGCTTCCTCTACTCGCAGGCCGCGGCGATCCTGATCATCGTGATCGTCACCGTCTCGCTGCTCGACGTGATCAGCCAGAATATCCGCAAGCGGTTCATCTGAAGAACGCGGTTCATCTGAGGAGCGCCGCCGGTGTCTCCGCCCGAAACCGGCGGCAAAACCGGCGCCGGCGCCTGACGCAGCGGCTTTCAGGGCCGGTAGGTCATGTGACGGAAGACCGTTCGGTTCCCTGCATTTTCGCCTGATCAGACATGCGTGAAGTTCCCTTACGATCTGATCGTAAGCGACATAAATCCTTCTCCGAAAGCACGCCAATGTCGCTCGTGCGACATGTCGCAACTAGGAGAAGACCCCAAATGAATCGCGTTTTCGTCGTCACCGCCCTGATCGCCAGCATCGGTATGGCCGGCATCACCGCCGCCTCCGCTTCCGGCCGCAGCAAGGAAGAGCGCAAGGCGTGGTGGGATACGTTCCATCAGGTCACGAAGTCCCCGCAGGGCACGGCGCAGCCGGCTCAGGCTCCCGCCTCGAAGGCCCCGAAAGCCGCCAAGCCGGCGCAGTGACCAGCCACGCAGTGACGCGCGGCGTTCCGCAGGAGCGGTAACGACCATCAGGGCGGCACCCGGAAGGGCGCCGCCCTTGTCGTATGTGCGCCCTGTCGGCGCGCGCCGTATTCACACGTCGTATTCGCGCCGACGCCGGGTTGTGTTCGTGCCCCAGCGTCAGGCGGCCTGAACAAACTTTAATGTCTCCGCCATCCTCCCGCCGGGATTGCTTCCGCTAGTCTTGCCGCATGACTTGCGGCAATCGCTGCGGCATATCTTGTTTCGTGCGGCGCCGGTGGCGTTGCCCGTTCCCACCGGCCGGAGACATACCGTGCGTGCGATTTTGAGCCTCCTCTCCGACGTCTGGCGGCTGTCGACCCCCTATTTTCGCGGCGAGGACAAATGGCGGGGCGGCATCCTGCTCGCCGCCGTGGTGGCGCTGGAGGTCGGCTGGGTTTACGGCACCGTGCTGCTCAACCAGTGGAACAACGCGTTCTACAACGCGATCCAGGAGAAGGACTATCCCGCCTTCGTCCACCAGTTCTGGCTGTTCGGCCTCTATGCCGCGGTGCTGATCGTCATCGCCGTCTACCAGATCTACCTCCGGCAATGGCTGGAGATCCGCTGGCGCACCTGGATGACCGAGAAGTATCTCTCGGCCTGGCTCGACCACCAGACGCATTACCGGCTGCGGCTCAAGGGCGACACCGCCGACAACCCCGACCAGCGTATCGCCGAGGACATCCGTTCCTATATCGGCACCACGATCAGCCTGTTCATCGGCATCCTCAATGCGGTGATGACGCTGGTGTCCTTCGCGGTGATCCTGTGGGGCCTGTCCGGCGACTTCCATCTGCCGCTGTTCGGCTATGAGATCGACATTCCCGGCTATCTGGTCTGGGCGGCCTTCGCCTATGCGGCGGTCGGCACCTGGCTCACCCACCTCATCGGCCGGGTGCTGGTGCTGCTGAACTACAACCAGCAGCGTTTCGAGGCCGACTACCGCGTCGACCTGGTGCGCGTGCGCGAGAATGGCGAGCAGATCGCGCTGATGGAGGGCGAGAAGGTGGAGCGGGCCCGCCTGCTGGAGCGCTTCTCGCATGTCGTGCACAATTACTGGGGCCTGATGATCGCCCAGAAGCGGCTGACCTGGTTCACCGCCGGCTATGGCCAGCTGTCGAACGTCTTCCCCTTCATCGTGGTGGCGCCGGCCTATTTCTCCGGCGCGATCCAGCTCGGCCAGCTGATGCAGACCGCCTCCGCCTTCGGGCAGGTGCAGGGCTCGTTCTCCTTCTTCATCAACGCTTATTCGACGCTGGCCGAGTGGAAGGCGGTGGTCGACCGTCTGATCGGCTTCGAGGATCACATCGCCCAGGCCCGCACTGAAGCCGCCGCCGACGCCTATCTGCGCCGGCCGGCCACCGGCGGCGCCATGCTCGCCCTCGACGACATGGAGGTGCGCCTCCCGGACGGGCGGGCGCTGCTGACCGCCGGCGGCGTCGCCATCGGCCGTGGCGAGAGCGTGCTGCTGACCGGGCCTTCCGGTACCGGCAAGTCGACGCTGCTGCGCGCCATCGCCGGCATCTGGCCCTATGGCTCGGGCACGGTGGCGGTGGCGCCGGAGGCGCGGCTGCTGGTGCTGCCGCAGCGGCCCTATCTGCCGGTCGGGACGCTGCGCGGTGCGCTCGCCTATCCCGATCCGCTCGCCGAGCACGACGACACCGCGTTGCGCGAGGTGCTGGAAGCGGTCGGGCTCTCAGCCTTTGCCAGCCGGCTCGACGAGCGGGCGCTGTGGCCCTCGGTTATGTCGGGCGGCGAACAGCAGCGGCTCGCCGTCGCCCGCGCGCTCTTGATCAAGCCGGACGTGCTGCTGCTCGACGAGGCGACCTCGGCGCTCGACGAGGCGGGCGAGGCGGCGCTCTATCATGTGCTGCGCCAGTGGTTGCCGGGGGTGGCGATCCTGTCCATCGGCCACCGTTCTAGCCTGCACGCGCTGCATGGCCACCATCTCGAACTCGAGCCGACTGCCGACGGTCCGGCCCGGCTTGAGGACGTGGGACGCTTGGTGGCGGCGGGCTGAGGCGGCTCCGCCTTCCCGCTCAGTTCTCGGGCTTGGCGGCCGGCGCGTCCGCGATCGTCATCCCGGGCGCCGGGAGATTGGCGGCGGGCAGAGGGGCGGCGGCCATGCCAGTGAGGTCGCTGCGCGGCCGGCGCAGCCGGAACCGCCGCCGCGGGGCCGGCTGGCCCTCGGCCTCGATGGCCAGCGTGCGCTCCAGCAGGATCTCGTAGATCGGCCGGCCGCCGAGCCGCTGCGCCACCATGTTGGAGACGATGGTGGTGAGCATGACCGGCACCAGGATGCCATAGGCGCCGGTGAGCTCCATCACCAGCACCATGCCGACCAGCGGCGCGCCGATGGTCGCGGCGAACAGCCCGCCCATGGCCGCGATGGCGAGCGCGACATGGGTGTTCTCGGGCAGAGCCACCAACGTCTCCAGCCCGGTGCCGAAGGTGAGGCCGATGGTGGTGGCCAGCGCCAGGATCGGCGCGAAGATGCCGCCGGCGACGCCGGTGGAATAGCTCGCCATGGTCATGACGAAGCGGATGAGCACGATGGCCGCCAGCACCATGAGCGGGCGGTTCTCCGTCGCCAGCTGCACGGCCAGCACCTCGCCGCCCTGCGTCGCCTCCGGCAGCAGGAACATCAGCGGCCCGACGATCAGGCCGATGATCAGTGGGAACAGGTAGAACGAGCTGGCCAGCCCCAGGCTCCGCACATGGTCCAGTGCCCAGACCAGCGTGCGGTTGAAGCCGACGCCGATCGCGCCCAGCAGCAGGCCGAGCGCCAGGAAGGCCGGCAGTACGCCATGCGGCAGCGCCGAGGCCGGCAGCAGCATATAGGGCACGTTGCCGGTCAGCTGCGCGGTGACGATGGCGCTGGCGAGCGAGGCGAGGATGACCCCGACATAGGTGCGGGCGCTGTAGGGAAACTGCCGCCGCGTCTCCTCGATGACGAACAGCACCGCGGCGAGCGGCGCGTTGAAGGCGGCCGCGAGGCCGGCGGCGCCGCCGGCCGCGAGTAGGCCGCGCATGTCCTCGGAAGACATCTTCGTCACATCGGCCGCCGCCTTGGCGATGGAGGCGCCGATGTGGATGGTCGGGCCCTCGCGGCCGAGCACCATGCCGGAGGACAGCGACAGCAGGCCGGCGACGAACTTCACCGGTAGCACGCGCTTCCAGCGCACCTGGCGCAGGCCCTCCATCGCGCCCTCGATCTCCGGCACGCCGGAGCCGCCGGCCTCCGGCGCGAAGCGGCGCACCAGGAACAGCGAGGCCACCGCCATGGCGGCGGCGACGAGGGCGGCGGCGACGTAGAGCGCCGTGCCGGACAGGTCGAGCGTGTCGCGCAGCAGCGCGGGCCAGGCGGCGGTGAGTTCCTCGACGCCGAGATGGAAGGCGACGCCGGCGAGGCCGACCGCCACGCCGACGGCGATCGCTACCGCGTGATAACCGCCATTGCCCATCTCGTCTCCCCTGCGCCCGCGCTGTCGGTCCCCCGGCACGGGTAGCATCGCGGGGCAGCGGCCGAAAGAACCAAATCGGCGGTTTTACGGGTTCGGCAAGGCACTTGCGGCGCGGACCGACGCTGCCGCGCGCTGTTCTTGCGCGCGCGGCAGGAGGGAGTGCGCGGCCTCCCGCCTCAGGGCAGGACGGGCGCGTAGGTGGCGACCGGCTCGACGGTGTCGATCAGCCCGTGTTCCTTCATGAAATTACCGAAGCGGGCATAGCGGTTGGCATCGAGCGCCGCCGGGGCATGGGCGAAGCGGCGCAGCGTGTCGGTCCAGGCGGTGCGGTTGAGCTCGTCGTCGAGCTTCGGGTTGGCCTTCACGAACACGCCCCACGCTTCGTCCGGGTGGTTGAGGACATAGATGGTGGCGTCCTCCACCGCGGCGAGGAAGCGCTTGAGGCGCGGATCGGCGACGAGATCCTTGCGGGTGACGTAGATCAACTCGTCGAACACCGGCACGCCGTGCTCCTCGGGGAAGAAGGCGACGCCCTCCTTGCCTTCGAGCTTGATCTGGGTGAGCTCGAAATTGCGATAGGCGCCGATCACCGCGTCGACCTTGCCGGAGACCAGCGCCGGCGAGAGCGCGAAGTTGACGTTCACCATGGTGACGTCGGAGGGCTTCAGCCCGGCATCGGCGAGCATGGTGCCGAGCAGCGCGTCCTCGAAGCCGGCCACCGAGAAGCCGACCGTCTTGCCCTTGAGATCGGCGAGCGACTTCACGGGGCCGTCCTTCAGCGCCACCAGCGCGGTCAGCGGGGTGGAGACCAGCGTGCCGAAGCGCACCAGCGGCAGGCCTTCCTTTACCGACAGATAGAGGTTCGGCTGGTAGCTGACCGCGACTTCCGCCTGGCCGGCGGCGACGAGGCGCGGCGGGGCGGAGGGATCGGCCGGCGCGACCAGCTCGACATCGAGGCCATGGGCCTCGAAGAACCCCTTCTCCTTGGCGATGATCAGCGGTGCATGGTCGGGGTTCACGTACCAGTCGAGCAGCACGGTGAGCTTGTCGGCCGCCGCGGCTGGGGCGAACGAAAGCGCCAGGGCGAGGCCGGCGCTAGCGATGGTCTTGATGAACATATGGATCTCCTCCCGTTTCGGAGATCCGGCGCATGAGCTTTCGGGGGAAATCCGACGCAGGATTCCTCCGCCGATGACGGAGATGACCTCGCCGTGGTTCCGTCCCTTCGCCGGCATGACCCGGATCAGGTTCTAAGGGTCTGGCGGACGCCATCTCAGCCCCTTCGACCCAACGGGCCGGCGGGACACCCCTCGGATGGAACGGAGCCTAGCAGAGCTGGTATGCCACGGCAATCGGTTAGCCGGCGCGGTTCTGCGGGGGTCCGCTAGGTCCGCCAGCCGTCGAGATAGCGCACGCTCTCGACCCCGGCGAAGCGGGCCATGCGGGCGAGTTCGCCGTCGAGCCGCTCCAGCCGGCCGGCGGAGGCGCGCACGCCCGGCTCCAGCCAGAGCTTCCTGACGTCGAGGGTGCCGGCCTTGCGGTCGGCCTTCATGTCGATGCGGCCGACCATCCGGTCGCCTTCCATCAGCGGGAAGACGTAATAGCCGTAGACGCGCTTTTCCGCCGGCACGAACACCTCGATGCGGTACGAGAAGCCGAACAGCCGCTCGGCGCGGTTGCGGTCGCGCAGCAGCGGGTCGAACGGGCTGAGCACCCTGAGCCGTGCCGGCGGTTCTGGCAGCGCCTCGAATAGCGGGCCGCTGCCGGCGAAGGCGAAGGACGCGCGCGGCCTTCCACCATCGGCCGTGACGAGGCTGACCTCTTCCAGCCGCTCGCGATTGCCCGCCACCCAGGCGCGGGCCTCCTCCGGCGAGACAAGGTCCCAGAAGGCGGCGATCTCGCCATGGGTGGCGAAGCCGAGCCGTTCCAGCGCCGAGGCGCAGGCCCACTCGATGAAATCCTCGCGCGTCACCTCGCTGCCATAGTGGCGGGCGGGGATGACGCGCTCCGACAAGTCGTAGACCTTCTGGAAGCCGTCGCGGCCGGCAATGGCGAGGCGGCCGGTGCGCCAGAGATATTCCAGCGCCGTCTTGGCCGGGTGCCAGTTCCACCAGCCGCCGGGCGTGCGCTCCTCCGCCTCGAAATGCCGGGCCATCAGCGGCCCCTCGGTGGTGATGCGCGCCAGCACATGGTCGACCGACTGCTCGAAGCCGTTCTCGTGCCAGCTTCGCCAGCGCTCGGCGAGGTTCTCCCGCGCATGGGCGAAGCGGTGCTTCCAGTAGCCGTAGAACGCCGAGGGGATGATGGCGGCGTCGTGCGTCCAGTGCTCGAACAGCTCGCCGTCGCGTTCCGCCAGGGCGGTGAGGTGCTCGCGGCGATAGGTCTGGGCGCGGGCGAACAGGATGTGGTGATGCGCCCGCTCCACCGTGGCGATGCTGTCCACCTGCACGAATCCAAGCTCGTTGACGAGTTCCAGCAGCCCGGCCTTGCCGAGCGCGCGTCCGGGCGGACGGGACAGGCCCTGCTTGGCGAGGAAGATGCGCCGCGCGTCGTGGTTGGACAGATTGAGGCTCATGCGCCGTCGATCCATCCCAGATCGACGGCGATGGTCCGCCCGGTCGCCTTGGCGGCATACATCAGCGTGTCGGCCTGGCGCAGCAGTGCATCGGCGTCGATGGCGGTCATGCACATGGCGACCCCGATGGCGGCGCCGATAGCGAGCTGGCGATCGTCGATCGGCATCGACGTGCAGATGGTCTCGGCGAAGGCGTGCAGATCGTCGGCGGTCGGCGCGTGATCGCGCGGGAAGGTGGAGAGCAGCACGAACTCGTCGCCACCGATCCGCGCCGCGAAACGCTGCGGGTCGACGAAGCCGCGCAGGCGTTCCGCCACATGCCGCAGCACCCGGTCGCCCACCAGATGGCCGTGGCGGTCATTGACCGACTTGAAGCCGTTCAGATCGATATAGGCGAGGGCAACGCCCTGGTCGACGTGCCACTGCGCGAGCAGGTTGCGCAGCCGGTGGTCGAAGGCGGCGCGGTTGGGCAGCCCGGTCACCACGTCGGTATAGGCTGCTTCCAGGATGCCGCGCTCGAACGCCTTGCGCTCGGAGTTGTCGATGATGATCTCGATGTCGAGCGCCTGGCCGTTGATGGTGCGGCGCTGCGTCGAGATCAGCGTGGGGATGATGCGGCCGGAGGAATGCCGCAGGTCTACCTCCTCCAGCTGGTACAGGCCGGAGGTCTCCAATTCGTGCAGGCGCCGCAGCCGGTTCGGGTCGTCGAGATTGCGGACGGTGTCCAGATACATTGGCTGGTCGGCGATCTCCTCCCAGCTGCGGCCGATGAGATTGAGATAGGCCGGATTGGCCATGATGTAGCGGGAGACGTATTCGGCCGTCGAAATGCAGATGGCGACGGGCGAGAGTTCGAACACGTCCACCAGCGCTTCGTAGACGACTTGGCGGGGAATCATGGATCCTCACAGGACCGACGGAAAGGCAGCCTCGCCCATTCGCTCCCACCCGTCCACTGCCTGCGTCGATCTAGCCGCTACTCGCGCGCCGAGGCGGTCTCCGGCGCCCAGGGCACCAGCCGGGCGAGGGCGCGGTCGACCAGCGCGAACAGGATCAGTGCCACCGCCATGAGGATGGCGAGCGCCGCGAACACCATGTCGGTCTGCATGCGGGCGTTGGAATAGATCATGAGATAGCCGAGCCCGGCCGAGGCGCCGACCCATTCGCCGACCACCGCGCCGATCGGGGCGACGGCGGTGGCGACGCGCAGGCCGGAGGCGAGCGCCGGCAGCGCGGCGGGCACGCGGATGAAGCGCAGCAGCGCGAGGTCGCCGGCGCCGTACAGGCGGCCGAGATCGACCAGCCCCCGGTCGGCGCGCGCCAGCCCGTCGTGAAACGCCGAGGCGACCGGGAAGAAGATGATCAGGCTGGCCATCACGATCTTCGAGGCGAGGCCGAAGCCGAACCAGATGACCAGCAGCGGCGCGATGGCGAACACCGGCAGCGCCTGCGCCACCAGCAGCACCGGCCGCATGGCGCGCCGCACCGCCGGCGAGGTCGCCATGGCCAGCGCGCAGGCGATGCCCAGCGCGGCGCCGCAGGCGAGGCCGAGCAGCATCTCGCCCAGCGTGATCAGCGCATTGTCGAACAGCACGCCGCGATTGAACCACAGTGCGAGGCCGATGCGCGAGGGCGCCGGCAGGATATAGGCCGGCACGCCGGCGAGCCGCACCGCGATCTCCCAGAGACCCAGCAGCAGGGCGGCGATCAGGCAGGCGCGCGCGAGGCCGGCCATGCGGGGTTCTCCATTCGAGGGCGCGCTCTCGGCGAGGCCGGCACAAGGCCGGGCCCGCCGGGCGCGCGAAGGCGTCGGCCCGCCCTCATAGCGCGTCTGGTTCCCCCGGAGCGAGAGCCGTCGCGGTCAAAATGCCCGGACGCGCCGAATGGGCTTGACGCCGGTCAAGGCGGGGCCACCTTGTGGGAGGTAACAACGATCAAGTCATGTAAGTGGAGGAAGGCATGATCAAGGACATTCTCGTCAGCCTCAGCGTCGGCGAGGGGGTGGATACCACCGGGGATTACGCGGTATCCGCGGCGGCGGCGCTCGGCGCGCATCTCACGGCGGTGGCGGTGAGCTACGACATCGACATTCCGCCGGTCTACACCGAAGCCTTCTCCACCGATTTCCTCGAGGCGCAGCGCGCCGAAGGCCAGCGCCTCGCCAAGCTGGCGGTGGATCGCTTCGGGGAGGCGGCGCGCGCGGTCGGCATAACCGCCGAGGTGCGCAACATCGACGGCACGCCGGGCGGCGCCGCCGAGCAGATCGGCTCGATGGCACGGCTGTTCGACGTCACCATCGTCGGCCAGTCCGACCCGGACCGGATGGGTCCCGAGGAAGTGATCGCCGAGGCGGTGCTGTTCGAATCCGGGCGCTCGGTGCTGCTGGTGCCGACCAAGCAGTCGAAGCCCTTCGCCGCCCGCCGCATCCTGGTGGCGTGGGACGGCGGCCGGGCTTCCGCCCGCGCGGTGTCCGAGGCGCGGCCGCTGGTCGAGAAGGCGGATTTCGTCGAGGTGGTGGTGGTCGACACCGGCAAGTCCAAGCCGGGCCGCCTGCCGGGCGCCGATCTCGCCGAGCATCTGGCGCGTCACGACAAGAATGTCGAGCTGCGCCGGCTGGTGCCGGCGAGCGACGAGGGCATCGTCGACGTGCTCCTGAAGGAGATCGCCGAGCGCGAGATCGACCTGGTGGTGATGGGCGGCTACGGCCATTCGCGGCTGCGCGAATTCGTGCTGGGCGGCGTCACCCGCGACATGCTGGAGCGCATGACGGTTCCGCTGCTGCTCGCGCACTGAGCGGTCGCTATCGCCGCATGAAGGTGAAAAAGGCGGCGCTTGCGCCGCCTTTTTCATGCGCGACGACCGGGCGCTCCCTCACCCGCGGGGCACGCCACACGCCATGCCGGGGGAGACCGCGCGCCGCCCCGCCGGCTTTCTGGTCCGTCACCGCCCCTCGCGGTTCAGCGCGTGTGGATGATGCGCTCGCGGCAGCGATAGCCGATGAAGCACTGCGGGTTGTCCGAGGTCTGCAGCCAGACGGGGGTGGTGACCTGCTGGACGTTGCAGTAGCGCTGGTTGGCGACGTAGCGGTCGAAAATGTTGGGGCCGGTGCCGATGACCACCGCGCCATGCTGGCGGACGAGGTTGCTGGTGGCGGTACAGGTCATGTTCAGCGAGTTCGGCATCGACTGAGCGAAGGCCGATGACGCTAGGAGAACGAACGGCAGGGACAGGAGAAAGGTACGCATCGCTTCGCCTCACTAAATTACCGGATCACGTCGCGATTATCGCCGCGGCTGTCACGCAAGGTAATCAATAGCGCGTGCGCGGTCTTCCCTGTGGGCACGCATGTCGAGGTGCTCCCCACCGAGAAAGGGGCGGGCACGATGCGGCCGGGTGGGCACACGCGGCCCTGTCGGGCCGGTGTTGATGCCGTTGCTTCACTGGCCGGTACGGGCTTTCCTGGCCGCGTAACGCGCGTCTCGCTTGGCCTTGGCGGCGGCGGCTTCAGCCGCGTTGCGCTCCGCGGCGGCGGCGTGGCTGGCCGCAGCTTCCGCCGCAGCGGCTTCCTTGCGAGCGGCTTTGGCGAGGAGGCGCGCCTCCTTTTCCGCCTTGCGTGCTTCCGCGCGTGCGACCACGGCCGGGTCGTCCGCCTTGGGCATCTGCTTCAGCCTCTCCAGGAGGCGGGCTTTCGCGGCGTCGGCCGTACGACGGCGGTCTTCGAAGGTGTCACTGATTTTCATCAGCGCCCTGTACTCGCCGAGCGCGCGCGTATCAAGAGGCACGATGCCTGGGAGAAGGGGCGGCTAAAGCCCGGCGGCTTTCCGCAGGGCGGCGTTGATGCGCTCCTGCCAGCCCGGGCCTTCCTCCTGGAAATGATCGAGCACATCGCGGTCGAGGCGAATGGTGACCAGTTCTTTCGCGTTGGGAAGCGAAGGAGTTTTGATTGTCGGCAGTTCGGGCGCCGGCTTGGTCGTGGCGCTCTTGAATGCGGCTTCAGCGGCATCGCGCGCCGAGCCGCCGCGGCGAGGGGGGCTTTTCATAGGCAGATTCCCATAGGACCCGAAAACCGGGCGACGGACATGCTAGCCAATTCGCGCACCGATGCGTTAGTCCCAAAGCGCAAGGCCGGCGCTTGCCGGCACTCGGTCGCCGTGCAGGACGCTGGGGCGGTGGACGATCCTGCAAGCCTTGTAACGTGGACGCCTACTCCCTCCGGCAACGGCACGCGCCTGTGGAAGGAGCCATCGGGTCCGGCCGGCGGGAACCGGTCGGTCAGGGCGCGCCAGCGGGGCGGCTTCTTCACCTCGCCAAATCCGGTTCTGACTCGAACAGGGTACGCTTGCCGGCGCATGTCCTGCGCCACGGTGCGGCGTCGGCGGCTTGCCGGCTGGGTGCCGGACGCGGCGCGGTGCGGAATTCGGGAGCGATGGTGGGGAGGGCAAGATGGAGCGCACCGTCTCCCCACGATGCGCTCCATCTCCACAGACACGAATGTCCGCAGCCGCCTTTCGGCGAGCGGCCGGAAACTATACCTGCCGAGCATGCCGCAAGGTTGCTGGAGAATGAAGAAGAGGTAACGGTAAGTGGAGGGGCGGTGTCGGCAGCCCCGTTTTTCGCGCAGCCAGGGGCGCCGCTGCAGCCCTCTGGTGCCGGGGCTTGCGTCCATAGCGACATCAACGCCCTGACGAAGCGCGTCTGGAGTCGGACGCCGTCGGATCTGCGTAAGATGCGTTAGCCAGGTTGCTCGTGCAGCGTCAGCCCGGAGGTGCGCCGACGCTGTCCTTGACGCATTTGCTGGTGAAGCTCGTCTTGGCCGCGCCAGCCAGATTCTTGGTGGCCGCCTGAGTGTCGCAGGCGGTCTGAGCATCGCGCTCGCATTTCCCGAGGAAGCTCGTGCGCGCGGCCCCCGCGAGCTTCCTGGAATCGGCGGTGGCGACGCAGCTATCGGCGAGGGCAGGGCCGGCAAAGGCAATCAGAACGGCGAGAGTAATGAGCGACTTCATCGTACCGTCTCCTCTTCAGGTGCCGGGAGTTGGTCGTGGCTGAGAGACAGCGTCACGCCCCTTCTCTCTGGGAGCGATGCGGCCGGCGCCGTGCCAAAGACCATGCAACGGCGGGAACTGGCGGGGCCTTTAGGTCAGTAGCGCACGGGGCCAGCCACTATGTTGTTGGTTTCCGCCCACCAACGAAACGCGTGGCCGGCCTCCATGACGTCCTCCGCATCGGTAGCGCTCTCCAGACGGTGTAGAAGGCCGTCATAGTCACCTCTCGGGTGCGGATGGGCTTGGGCAAACGACAGGGCTTCATCGAGGCTGTCGATATCGAAGACGGCAGAGCCGGCCCGGACGCGGACGACCGGGATGGCGACGGCTTCGGCTGTGTGCATGTGGTCGAGGATCGGCATGGCGAGTTCCTCCTTCCCCATAGCCAACGGATAGAGCGTCGACATGTTCCTCCCCCTACCCAGATCGGGATTGTTCTTTTTTGCTCCAACATGAGGTCAGGAGGGCGTTATGGCCGAACAGGGACATCCCAAACACATCGCCGACATCGTTGTCGACGAGGCTATCGCCACCTGCGCCGGCGTCCGCGGGCCGCCATAAGGCCCTGCTGGTTGCGAACGAGATGGCCATTGACGCCTGTCGAGCACCAACCGCTTCTGACCGACTGCGGCGAGGGTGAAGATTGATTCTGCGCCAACGCCGCAATTGCGAGCGCTTGGCTTCGTCCGACTTTCCGTCCAGCTTCAGCATAGCACGGACGGTGAGGGATGGGCGGCCCTCCATGCCCCGTCCGCTTGTCTTGGTCCAGGGCTATCCCCACGCCCCCCACCACGGCCCTTTTCCCGGCCGCGCCGTCGTTGATGTCGAGAAATTGGGTCCCGGCGGATTCGAGGGCGGCTCGGGGAACGCGCCGCGAACATGCCCCGAATCCGTGTTGCATGGACTTTTGGCAGTGCGCGGGAAAGCGTTGAAAAACAACGGCCGGCGCGCAAGCTGGCTTTCGCCCCAAAACCACCGACTTATGACAGCTATCTCAATGTAGGTGATTGATATCGCAGGCTTTTTTGGTGGTACAGGTGGGTGGGCTCGAACCACCGACCTCCGGTTCCACAGACCGGCGCTCTAACCAACTGAGCTACACCTGCATGCCAGAATGGCGCGGAACCTAATCGGGCGAACCGCGCTTTGCAAGGGCGCCAAGCCCTCGCGCGCAAAATCCTTGGGATAGACGTCCCACCGCGCCTCGCCGCGCCTGCGCTCGCGTGGCACGTTTCCTGAATTGGATGACGGGCGCCGGAGCGGCGCCAGGGAGGCGGACGTGACGGACGACCGGACGGGTGGGAAGCCCGGCGATCTCGAAGCCTATCTCGATGCGGCGCTGGCGCTGGCCGGCCTGCCGCTGGAGAGCGGGTTGCGGCCACGCGTGCTGATGCACCTGGAGACGGCGCTCGCCATGGGGCGGCTGGTGGAGAGTTTCCCGCTCCCCGACGAGGCGGAACCGGCGCCGGTGTATCGGCCATGAACGCGACCGTGACCGAGCATTCGCCCACCACCATCGCCGAACTTGCCGCCGGGCCGGCACTTGCCATCGCCGAGGCGGTACGCGCCGGCCGGGTCTCCGCCCGCGCCATTTGCGAGGCCACGCTGGCTCGGATCGTGGCGGTCGATCCGCATCTGAACGCCTTTACCCATGTCACCGCGGTGCGGGCCCTGGCCGAAGCCGATGCCGTCGATACGGCGCGGGCGGCGGGCGCGGCGCTCGGCCCGCTCGCCGGCGTGCCCTTCGCGGTGAAGAACCTGTTCGACCTCAAGGGGCTGGCGACGCTGGCCGGCTCGAAGATCAACGCCGACCGGCCGCCGGCAGGGCGGGATGCGACGCTGGTGGAGCGGATGGTGGCCGCCGGCGCGATCTGTCTCGGTGCGCTCAACATGGGCGAGTATGCCTATGATTTCACCGGCGAGAATGTGCATGCCGGCAGTTCCCGCAACCCGCACGACCTCGGCCATATGTCGGGCGGCTCGTCCGGCGGTTCGGGATCGGCGGTGGGCGGCAAGCTGGTGCCGCTGTCGCTTGGCTCCGACACCAACGGTTCCATCCGGGTGCCATCCTCGTTCTGCGGCATTTTCGGGCTGAAGCCGACCTATGGGCGGCTGTCGCGGGCGCGCAGCTTCCCCTTCGTGGCGAGCCTCGACCATCTCGGCCCCTTTGCCCGCACCGTCGCCGACCTGGCCGCCACCTATGACGCGCTCGTCGGCGCCGATGCGGACGATCCGGCCGTGGCCGACATCGAGGCGCGGCCGACGCTGCCGGAACTCACGCGCGGTGCCGGCGGACTGCGCGTCGGTATCCTCGGTGGCTGGTTCGCCCGGCAAGGCACACCGCAGGCCTATGATGCGGTCGCTCGCGCCGCCGCCGCGCTCGACGCCACGCGGATCGTCGAACTGCCCGAGGTCGAGCGGGCGCGGGCCAGCGCCTATGTCATCACCATGGCGGAAGGGGCAGCGCTGCACCGCGATCGGCTGCGCGATCGGCCGGCGGACTTCGATCCGGCGGTGCGCGAGCGCCTGCTTGCCGGAGCGGTGCTGCCGGCAGGAATGATCGTCAAGGCGCAGAACTTCCGCCGCTGGTTCCACGACCGGGCGCTGGAGCTGTTCACCGAGTTCGACGTGCTGATCGCGCCGGCGACGCCGGTGCCGGCGCCGCGCAGCGGGCAGGCTACCTTCGTGCTCGACGGCAAGGAGATGCTGGTGCGGCCGAATATCGGTATCTACACCCAGCCGATTTCCTTCATAGGGCTGCCGGTGGTGGCGGCGCCGATTCCCGGCGGCGGGCCGCTGCCGATCGGCGTGCAACTCATCGCCGCGCCGTGGCGGGAGGACACGGCGCTCCGGGCGGCGCGGGCTCTGGAGGTGGCGGGCGTCGCCTACGCGCCGGAGCCGGTGGTCTAGAGCGTGCGGGCCGGCGATCAGTCGCGGCGGAACGCCAGATTGGCGACGAAGCCGACGGCCAGCGCACCGAACATGGTGGCAAGACCGTAGAGCAAAGGATAGTGCTGCGCGGCGGTGGCGACCGATTGTTCGAAATCCACCTTGGCCACCTCCAGCGGCAGCCGGCCGCGGGCGACGAGCTCGCGATTCTCGAACAGCTTCACCTGCACCTCATAGGTGCCGATGGGGGCGATGCCGGGAACCGGGATGACCGCGCGGAACACGTGCGGGGCGATGAACTCCACCGCGTCGGGGCGTTCGAAATACAGCCCCTGCGTCTGTTTCACCCGCAGGAACGCCTGACGGAACGGGTCGCCGGGCACCACGTCGGCATAATCGGTGCCGATGCGCTGGACAAAGCGGTTGTTGGCAAGACCGGCCTGCTCCTGCCGGAGCGTGTCGGCTTCCGCCATCTCGGCCGGCGGCCGGGTGCTCAGGACGGCGAGATAGGCGGGGGCGGCGAGGAAGGAGCGGCTCTCGGCATTGGTCCACAGGCCGAAGCGGCGGGCCTTCTTCCAGGTGACGAAGCTGCCGTTCGGCCCGCGTACCGTCACCACCACGTCCGGTGTCGCGCCGCCGAGGTCGTCGGGCACGACGCCGAACAGCACGATGCTGTCGCCGGAAAAGCTGGACGTGATCGTCACCCGCGCCTTGGACAGCGACAGGACAAGGCCCTGTCGTTCCGGGGCCGGCTGGGCTTGTACCCTCGCGATGGCCATGACGCCGAACAGGCCGATTCCGAGCGCGAGGGCGCCGAGCCGGGCGAGGCGCGTGGCGGGCCTCACCGCTTCGCCTCGTCGACGGTGACGGCATAGAGGTCGGCAGGCTGGCGGATCTGGTCGGCGGCGACCCGCAACCCGACGCCGAGCACCAGCAGGCCGAGCAGCAGGCGCAGATTTTCCGCCTTCATCGCCTGGCCGGCACGGGCGCCGAACTGCGCGCCGATGGTGCCGCCGACCATTAGCACCAGCCCCAGCACGGCGTCGACCGTCTGGTTCAGCACCGCATGCATGACGATCGCTGCCGCCATGGTGACGAGGGTGAGCATCAGCGAGGTGGCGACCGAGGTCAGCGTCGGCACGCGCAGCAGGTAGATGAGCGCCGGCACCAGCAGGAAGCCGCCGCCAATGCCCATCAGCGCGCCGAGAAAGCCGATGGTGAAGCCGATGATGACCACGGGAATGATCGAGACATAGATGCGCGACTGACGGAAGCGCATCTTGAACGGCATGCGCAGGAACCACGGATGCGCGCCCGGGCGGCGGACCCGTGCCGGTTCGCCGCGCCAGTTGCGCAGCAGCGCCCTGAGGCTCTCGATCACCATCAGCGTGCCGATGGTGCCGAGCAGCACGATGTAGGAGAGGGCGATGAACAGATCGAGCTGGCCGAAGCGACGCAAAAGCATGAAGGCGAGCACGCCGGTCAACGTGCCGGTGAGGCCGCCGGCCAGCAGCACGAGGCCGAGCTGCACGTCCACGAGCCTTCGTCGCAGATAGTTCAGCGTGCCCGAGAGCGACGAGGCGGCCATGTGGGTCGACACGCTCGCCACCGCCACCGCCGGCGCGACGCCGAGGAAGATGAGCAGGGGCGTCATCAGGAAGCCGCCGCCCACCCCGAACATGCCGGAAATGAAGCCCACCGCGATGCCCAGGGCGAGCAGGGTGAAGATGTTCACCGGCAGTTCGGCGATCGGCAGATAGATGGTCACGCGTGTCGGGTCTCGGACAGGGGAAGTAAGCGTGCTTCCCGCTTAGCAGATTTCCACTAACAGGTGATGAGGGATCCATGGGCCGGAACGGGTCCGCGCGTCGCCCGACACCGGCTTGCGGCGGGCGCATCGCCAGGTGGCCGGAAGCATCGATATTGGATATATTTCATTATTATTCCGCATCGCAGCAGTGTATAAATTATTACAGAGTATATCTTGCGTAAATTGGACTTCCATTTCTCCGGATCATAGTAATACTGACCTTGCGGAACGGGCCCGGACGAGGCCCGGATGCTTGGGAGGATACTGCATGACGACCTATGGAACGGGCCGGCGCCTGCGCGCGCTGCTGAGCTCGACGATGCTGGCCGGCGCCTTGCTGGTGGGGGTAGGCCAGGGCGCCGCGCGTGCGCAGGCCACCGACAATCTGGAAAAGCTGTCGAACTTCCAGTCCACCGGTACGCAGGAAATGCCCGCGGTGCCGCAGGACGGGCCGCGGGTAGCGGCCTTTAACAAGACGTTGGCCGGCATCAAGCTGCCGGACGGGTTCAAGATCAAGCTCTACGCCATCGTGCCGGATGCACGCGAGATGGCGGTCGGGCCGTCGGCCGGCGTGGTGTTTGTCGGCACCCGCAAGAGCAAGGTCTGGGCGGTGACCGACCGCGACAAGGACCGCGTCGCCGACGAAGTGAAGCCTTTCGCGCCGTCGATCCAGATGAAGCTGCCACATGGCGTGTGCTTCTCGAAGGACGGCTTCCTGTACATCGTCGAGCAGAACCGCGTGCTGTTGTTCCCCGCCGCCGAGTTCTTCTACGAGGGGCCGGACGTGGCGGCCTTCCAGGTGGTGAAGCAGGGCGATCTCATTCCGAAGGAAGAGGAGTCCTACAACCACACCGCGCGCGTCTGCCGCATCGGGCCGGACGACAAGCTCTACATAACGCTCGGCCAGCCCTTCAACGTATTCGCGCCGGAGAAATACGACCTCTACAAGAAGGTCGGCATCGGCGGCATCGTGAAGATGGACCGCGACGGCAAGAACCGCGAGGTCTACGCCTGGGGCATCCGCAATTCGGTCGGCATGGACTTCAACCCCAAGGACAAGACGCTCTGGTTCACCGACAACCAGGTCGACGGCATGGGCGACGACATCCCGCCCGGCGAGCTCAACCGCGCCGAGAAGGCCGGCCAGACCTTCGGCTTCCCCTATTATGGCGGCGGCTCGGTGCGCACGGTCGAGTACAAGGACAAGGAGCCGCCGGCGGATTCGGTGAAGCCGCAGGTGGAGATGGTGGCGCATGCCGCCGATCTCGGCATGACCTTCTACACCGGCAGCCAGTTCCCGGCGAAGTATCGCGGCGGCGTGTTCTCGGTGCAGCACGGCTCGTGGAACCGCACCGTGCCGGTGGGCGCGCGGGTGATGTTCACCGAGGTGAAGGAGGACGGCACCGCCGGCAAGAGCGAGCCGTTCGCCGAAGGCTGGTTGACGCCGAACGGCGAATATCTCGGTCGCCCGGCCTCGGTGGCGCAACTCAATGACGGCTCGCTGCTGGTCTCGGACGATACGTCCGGCGCGATCTATCGCATCTCCTACGGCGAGTGACGGCGACACCCGGACCGCGGCGGATGCCGCCGCGGTTCCTTCCCGACAAGCATGGAAAGCCATTCATGATGCGGATCTGGAGCCGGCCGCCGGTCGCGGCGGCTCGTCTTGTTTTCCAGGCCATGGCGCGAGCGGCGCTCGGCCCGCGGGTGCTCGGTTCGCTGGCAATCGGCGGCGCGGTTCTCTCCGGTGTCCCGGCTCAGGCCGGCGATGCCGCCGCCGGCCGGGTCAAGGCCAGCCAACAATGCGCCGTCTGCCACGGTACCAACGGCCTATCGCAGCACCCGGAAGCGCCGAACCTCGCCGGTCAGGTGGAGATGTATCTCGCCAAGGCGCTCGAGGAGTTCCGCTCCGGCAAGCGGGTCAACGAGATGATGACGGTCGTGACCAAGGATCTGTCCGACGACGACATCGCCAATTTCGCCGCCTGGTACGCCTCGATCGAGATCAGCGTGCAGACGCCGCCCTAAGCCGGTGCTGGGCAACCAGCGCCACCATGAGGTTACCGAGGCCGCGCAGCAGGCGGGCGCGGCCGAGCGGACCATTGGCGCGCGGGCGGGGTATGTGCACGAAGACCGCGAGGGGCATCCGTGCGTCCCGCTGCGCCCAGCCATAGGCGCTCCAACTGAGGGCATTGCAGACATAGCCGCCGGCATCGCGCGACAGCCGGGCCGGCACGCCCGCGGCGGCCAGCGCGTACAGCAGCGGGGCCGGAGCGGCGCTGCAACGGCGGGTCGCGGCGTCGCCGGCCTCGAAGCGTGGGCCAGGTGGGTGGCGCCGCGCCGCGTCAGGAAAGAGCCGCGTGCGGTTATGTCCCAAGAGCTCGACCGACACCGTCCGGCGGCGGGCGGCGAGGCCGATCATCAGCACGATGTCGGGCGCGAGGGCGTCGAGGACGTGTGGGAAGCCCGCGGTTTCCTCCCAAATAGTCGGCAGGAGCCGCAGGCTCCGCCGGGTGCCGGCCAGCGTCGGGCGCCGCAGTCGCACGAGGTCGCGGGCGAGCCCGGCGGCCGGATTGGCCGGCGCACCGGGAAACGGGCCGAAGCCGGTGACGAGAATATGCGGTATGCGTGCCGCCTTCATTCGCGCCCGACGCGGGCGGCGACCGCCAGCGCAAGCGCGTCCTCGAGCTGGGCGAGATGGAAGGGCTTGGATAGCAGTGGCCGGCTGCGCCAGGGTTCGCTGATCGCCTCATCGTCATAGCCGGTGGAGAAAACCACCGGAATGCCCTGGTCGGTGGCAGCCTGGGCGACGTCGTAGCTGGCGATGCCGCCGAGATTGAGATCGAGGAGCGCGACGTCGATGTCCCGATGGCGCGCGGCGACGAAATCGAGCGCATCGGGCAGGCGCCGGGCGCTGCCGATCACCACCGCGCCGAGTTCCTCGATCATGGCCTCGATCATCAGCGCAACCAACGGCTCGTCCTCGACGACGAAGATACCTCGCCCGGCGAGCCGGTTGTCATTTTCCATCGTGGCTCCCATCGCCCCGTCATCGTGCCCGGAGCGCCATTGCCCATCTGAGCATTCGGCGGTTCGGGAGACTGTACAGAAGTGAACCGAGCATCCCGCCTTTTTCAGGTCGGCTCAAGCCCAAGCCGCGCCGCGATGCGGGCGGCGCCGAGGCCGGGGGCGAGCCGGCCGGCCGCCACCTCGGCGGCGATCGTCGGCACCTCGTCCCGCAGCGTCGTATCGGTGCGGATGCGCTCGCGGATGCGCTCGTCGAGCAGCGTCCACATCCACCGGACCTGCTGGGCGCTGCGCCGTGCCGCGAAGGCGCCGGCCTGTTGCGACCGTTCGCCATGTAGTTGGACCTGTTGCCACAGCGTCTCCAACCCCTCGCCGGTGAGGCCGGAACAGGCGAGCACCGGCGTGGACCAATGCGGCTCGCGCACGCCGAGCACCTGCAGCGCGGCGCGGTATTCGGCGGCGGCGGCGCGGGCGCGGATGAGGCCGTCGCCATCCGCCTTGTTCACCGCCACGATGTCGGCAAGTTCGAGGATGCCCTTCTTCAGGCCTTGCAGCTCGTCGCCGGCGCCCGGCAGCATCAGCACCAGGAAGGTGTCGGTCATGTCGGCGACGGCGGTTTCGGACTGCCCGACGCCGACCGTCTCCACCAGCACCACGTCATAGCCGGCCGCCTCGCACAGCAGCAGCGTCTCGCGGGTGCGGGCGGCGACGCCGCCGAGCGTGCCCGCCGAGGGCGAGGGACGCACAAAGGCGTGTGCGTCGACCGCCAGCCGGGCCATGCGGGTCTTGTCGCCGAGAATGGAACCGCCGGTGCGGGTCGAGGACGGGTCGACCGCCAGCACGGCCACGCGATGGCCCTTGCCGGTCAGCATGGTTCCGAGCGAATCGATGGTGGTCGACTTGCCGACCCCCGGGACGCCGGTGATTCCAACGCGCAAGGCCGCGCCGGTGAAGGGCAGCAGCGCCTGCAGCAATTGCTCGGCCAGGGCACGGTGGGCGGGCTTGCGCGACTCGACCAGGGTGATCGCGCGCGCCAACACGGCCCGCCGTCCGGCGCGCACGCCATCGACGAGTTGGTCGAGGGAAGGGAGGGCGGGCGCGTGGATCAAAATCAGGTCCCGGGCGTTGTCGGGGGGATGCTAGCAGCCGCAGCCGAGCCTGACGAGGCACGGCAACCCAATGTTTCAACGGAGATAAACGCCATGAACTGGGACCGTATCGAAGGCAATTGGAAGCAGGTCAAGGGCCAGGTGCGCCAGCAATGGGGCAAGCTGACCGATGACGACCTCGACCGCCTGCACGGCAAGCGCGAGGAACTCGAAGGCGTGCTGCAGGAGCGCTACGGCATCGCCAAGGACGAGGCGAAACGTCAGGTCGACGAGTGGAGCGGCCGCTACAAGATGTGATCGAACGCGCCGGCCACGGCATCATTCGCAACAGGCGGCGGCCGGGCATCGTCCCGGCCGTTTCGATTGGCGGGCCGCGCCGGTCGACCGGTCTCAGCTGTGGGCGAAGTCCCAATAGAGCTGGCGGGCGTGACGGAACACCGGACCCGGCTGAAGTTCGCGATCCTCGATGCGGGTGATCGGCGAGACCTTGGAATAATTGCCGGTGGTGAACAGTTCGTCGGCGGCTTTGAAGTCGTCCCAGCGCAGCGACGCCTCGACCACCTCAATGCCGGCCTGCCGCATCAGCCCCATGGTGCGGGTGCGGGTGATGCCGGCGAGGAAGGTGCCGTTGGCGGCCGGGGTGAGCGCGACGCCGTCCTTCACCATGAAGATGTTGGCGGTGGCGAGCTCGGCCACGTTGCCGAGCATGTCGCACAGCACCGCATTGTCGAAGCCGCGGCGGTTGCACTCGACCAGGGCGCGGGCGTTGTTGGGATAGAGCGCGCCGGCCTTGGCATCGGTCACGGCGCATTCCACCGTCGGCCGACGGAACGGCGACAGGGTGATGGAGGTGCCGCGCTCCGCCGCCGGCATCGGCGCCTCGTAGAGGCTGAGGCACCAGCGGGTGGACTCCGCATCGGCATCGACGGTGCGCGCGCCGGGGAACTCGGCCCAGTACATCGGCCGGATATAGAGCGCCGCGTCCGGGGCGAAGCGCTGGAGCCCCTCGGCGGTGAGCTCCATCCAGCGCTCGACCGAGACGACCGGCTTCAACCCCATGGCGAGCGCCGAGCGGTTGATACGAGCGCAATGCAGGTCGAGATCAGGCGTCACGCCCTCGAAGGCACGGGCGCCGTCGAACACCGAGGTGCCGAGCCAGGCGGCATGGGTGCGCACGCCCATGATCGGCACGTTGCCCTCGTGCCAGGCACCGTCCAGGAAGGTCCAGGTCTGCGACCACTCACCGATCATCTCATGCACTCCCAAACGTCAGTCGAACACGTGTCAGTCGAACATCCGTCGAGGCCGCACCATAGCGAAAGATCGAGGCGGCAGCCGCCGCTTTTCCTCGTCCTTTCGGCGGAGCCTGTCCTTTCGGCGAGGGGCGCTCAGCTCGCCAGCGCGGCGAGGATGCGCACCCAGGAGCGGATGCCCTTGTGGAACGAGGTGAGGTCGTATTTCTCGTTCGGCGAATGGATGCGGTCGTCATCGAGCGCGAAGCCGATCATCAGCGCGTCCTGGCCCAGCGTCTTCTTGAAATGGCCGACGATCGGGATCGAGCCGCCGGCGCCGATGACCACAGCAGGCTTGCCCCATTCGTCCTTGAGCGCGGCGGTCGCCTTGGCGAGATTCGGGTTGTCGTGCGAGACGGCGACGGCGGGCGAGCCTTCGCCGCTGAGGAATGCCACCGAGCAGTCGGCGGGCAGCTGGGCGCGCACGAAGGCGCGGACCGCGTCGCGGACGTGGATCGGATCCTGGCCGGCGACGAGGCGGCAGGAGATCTTGGCGGTGGCGATGGAGGGGATCACCGTCTTCGAGCCCTCGCCGATATAGCCGCCCCACATGCCGTTGACCTCGAAGGTCGGGCGCGAGGTGGTCATCTCCACGAGCGAGCGGCCCTTCTCGCCGATCGGCTGCGACAGGCCGATCGGGCCGAGGAAGCTCTCGGACGTCATGCCGAGCGCGTTCCACTGCGCCTTCACCTCGTCCGGCGGCTCGACGACGCCGTCATAGAAGCCGGGGATCGCGATGTGGCCGTCCGGCCCGTGCACGGCGGCGATGATCGTCGACAGCACATGCAGCGGGTTGGCAGCGGCACCGCCGTAATAGCCGGAATGCAGGTCGCGATTGGCGCAGGTGACGACGATTTCGTCATGCATCAGCCCGCGCAGCGAGACGGTGATGGCCGGGGTCTTCGCATCCCACATGCTAGTGTCGCAGACGAGGGCGACATCGGCCTTCAGCTCTTCCTTGTGGCTTTCGAGGAAGGGCGGCAGGTTGCCGGAGCCGTTCTCCTCCTCGCCCTCCACCATGATGGTGACGTCCACCGGCAGGGTGCCGGTGACCTTGAGATAGGCACGGCAGGCCTCGACGAAGGTCATCACCTGGCCTTTGTCGTCGGATGAGCCGCGGGCGACGATCCGCTTCACCCCGTTCGGCCCCTCGACGATCTTCGGCTCGAAGGGCGGGTTCTCCCACAGGTTCAGCGGGTCGACCGGCTGCACGTCGTAATGGCCGTAGAACAGCACGCGTCGCGCGGCGCCGAGGCTCGACGTGCCGGTGACGATGGGATGGCCCGGCGTGTCGTTCAGCCGGGTCGCGAGACCGAGGCCGGCGAGGTCGTCGGCGAGCCACTGGCCGGCCTTGCGGCAGTCCGGCGCGTAGCTGCGGTCGGTCGAGATGGAGGGGATGGCCAGGAAGGCGAACAGGCGTTCGAGGCTGGCATCGAGATCGGCATCCACAGCGGCGAGGACGCGGTCGAGATCGGACATGGCTGGGGTCTCGGACTGGAAGGAAGGCGAAGGGAGGCTGCCTATTTGCGGCCGCCGCTCCCGGAGAAGTCGTCGAAGATCTGCGAGAAGTCGTCGCCGGAGCTCGCCTTGCTCGACGAACTGCTGGACGAACTGCGCGCCGGCGTCGAGGAAACAGCGCGGGTGGTGCGCGAACGCCCGCCGAGCACGTTGCGCAGGATCGCCTTGGTGACCTGATTGGTCACTTCGCGGGCGACCTGCCGGGTGACTTGCTCGCCGACGCTCATGCGCCCGCGTGACGGGGTGCCGAAGATGCCGCCGAGCACGTCGCTGATCCAGCCGCCGCCGGACGTGGTGCCGGCCTCGGTGGGGGCGGGGGCGTTGGGGGCGGGCTTGCCGGCATCGGCGTCGGCCTGCGTTTCCTCGGCGCGCTTGGCCAGCATTTCGAAGGCGGATTCGCGGTCGAGCGACTGGTCGTAGACGCCGCGCAGCGGGCTGCGGGCGATGATGGCGGCGCGTTCTTCCGGCGTCACCGTCCCGACCCGGCCGGCCGGCGGGCAGATCAGCGTGCGCTCGACGATGGCGGGCGTGCCGTTGCCTTCCAGCATCGACACCAGCGCCTCGCCCTTGCCGAGCTCGGTGATCACCTGGGCGGTGTTGAGGGCGGGGTTGGGCCGGAACGTGTCGGCCGCCGCCTTCACCGCCTTCTGGTCGCGGGGGGTGAAGGCGCGTAGCGCGTGCTGCACCCGGTTGCCGAGCTGGGCCAGCACGGTTTCCGGCACGTCGAGCGGGTTCTGGGTGACGAAATAGACGCCGACGCCCTTGGAGCGGATCAGCCGGACCACCTGCTCGATCTTCTGCAGCAGCGCGCGGGGCGCCTCGTCGAAGACGAGATGCGCCTCATCGAAGAAGAACACCAGCTTGGGCTTCTCCGGGTCGCCGACCTCCGGCAGCTGCTCGAACAGTTCCGACAACAGCCAGAGCAGGAAGGAGGCGTAGAGCTGCGGCGAGCCCATCAGCTTGTCGGCAGCGAGGATGTTGATGGTGCCATAGCCGGAGCGGCGCTCGACCTGCATCAGGTCGGTGATCTTCAGCGCCGGCTCGCCGAAGAACTTGTCGGCACCCTGGTTCTCCAGCACCAAGAGGGAGCGCTGGATGGCGCCGACGGTGGCGGAGGAGACATTGCCATAGGTGGTGGTGAGCTTGGCGGAGTTCTCGGCCACGAAGGCGAGCATCGCCCGGAGGTCCTTGAGGTCGAGCAGCAGCAGCCCGTGCTCGTCGGCGACGCGGAAGACGACGTTGAGCACGCCTTCCTGCACGTCGTTGAGGTTCATCAGCCGGGCCAATAGCAGCGGGCCCATCTCGGTGACGGTGGCGCGCACCGGATGGCCCTGCTCGCCGAACAGATCCCAGAACACCACCGGGAACTCGTCGGCGGCATAGTCGACGCCGATCTCCTGGCAGCGTTTGACGATCCAGTCCTGGCCGTCGCCCTTCATGGCGACGCCGGAGAGGTCGCCCTTGATGTCGGCGGCGAAGACCGGGACGCCGGCACGGGAAAAGCCTTCCGCGAGGGTCTGCAGCGTCACCGTCTTGCCAGTGCCGGTGGCGCCGGTGGCGAGGCCGTGGCGGTTGGCGAGCTTGAGCGTGAGATATTCGGGCTTTTCCGAACGTCCCACCAGGATCTTGCCGTCGACATCCCCGGTCATGTTGGTCTCCTCGGGTGGATTCCGCGCCGCCTATAGAGCGCGGGGGCAGGGCGTTCGGCAAGCGGGACCTGCGCAGATTGTCGGAGATGGCTACCGGCGTCTTGCTTTCGCCGGCGCGGCGCGCAATTTGAGGGGAAATGTGAGAAACCGCCATGTCCGCCCCCTTGTCCGCCCCGTCGAACGCCTTCGAAACCTCCCTTCCGCCGCCGGGCCAGACGGTGTTCGACGCTCGCGGCCGGCGGCTGGACTATGCCGGCCGCACGCTGGTGATGGGCATTCTCAACGTCACTCCGGACTCGTTTTCCGACGGCGGACGCAGCGCCGCACTGGACGATGCGGTGACCAATGCGGCCAGACTGGTGGCGGATGGGGCCGATATCCTCGACATCGGCGGCGAATCGACCCGGCCCGGCCACACCCCGGTTCCCGCCGACGAGGAGATGCGCCGCGTGCTGCCGGTGCTGGCCGAGATCGTCGGGCTCGGCGTACCGGTCTCGGTCGATACCCAGAAGGCTGAGGTCGCCGACGCCGCGCTGAAGGCGGGCGCCCACATCGTCAACGACATTTGGGGACTGATGGGCGATCCGGAGATGGCGCGGGTCGCGAGCGCCTTCGACGCCGGCGTGGTGGTGATGCACAACCGGGCCGAGGTGGACCCTTCCATCAACATCGTCGACGACATGCTGGCTTTCTTCGACAAGGCGCTGGAGCGGGCGGCGCGGGCCGGCATCCGCTCCGACCGCGTCAGCCTCGATCCCGGCATCGGCTTCGGCAAGACGTTCGAGCAGAATCTCTCGGCACTGGCGCATCTCGGCGACTTCGTGAAACTGGGTTTCCCGCTGCTGCTCGGCACCTCGCGCAAATCGCTGATCGGCAAGGTGGTGGTGGCGACGCCGTCCGAGCGGCTGCCGGGCACCATCGCCTCCAACGTGATCGGGATCATGGCCGGCTGCGCGATCATTCGCGTGCATGACGTCGCCGCGCATGTGCAGGCCGCCCGCGTGACGGAGGCCATCAAAGGTGCCGCCTGAATTCTTCATCCGCCGGCCGCGTCCGGTCGAAAAGCACGTCGCCTATCTCTGCCTCGGCTCCAATCTGGGCGACCGGGCGAAGACCATGGCGAAGGCGGTGGGGCTGATCGCCCGCACTGGCGGCGTCAGCATCCTGTCGCGCTCCTCGCTCTACGAGACGCCGCCCTGGGGGCCGGTGCCGCAGGGGCCCTATCTCAATTTGGTGGTCGCCATCGAGACCGAGCTGTCGGCGCGCGAGCTTTTGCACATGCTGCTCGGCGTCGAGCACGCCTTCGGGCGTGACCGCACCCGCGAGGTGCGCTTCGGGCCGCGCCGGATCGACATCGACATCCTGATCTATGGCGACGAGAAGATCGACGAGCCGGATCTGGAGATCCCGCATCCGCGCATGATGGAGCGCGCCTTTGCTCTCCTGCCGCTGGCCGAGATCGCCCCGGAGCTCGCCGTCGGCGGCGTGCGCATCCGCGACGCACTGGCCGGGCTCGATACATCCGGCATCGTGCGGGTCGCCGATGCGGCCTGACGTCGAAAGGGCGACGGATCGCTCCGTCGCCCTTTCGTTCCGTCAGGACCTGTCGCTTCTACGCAACTCAGCGGCAGACCTCGACGTCGCGGTAATAGGCGCGTCCCCAATTGTTGTAGAAGGTCCGGGTCTCCGTCCAGCAGCGCGGACGGTGGGGCCGGTAGCCGTAGCCGGAGCCATATCCGGGGCCGGGGCCGTAGGCATAGGCCGGGCCGGGGGCATAGGCCCGGGGCGGCGGCGGGGGCGGGGCGTAGTAGCCACCGCCATAGCCGCCACCATAAGCGTTGCTGGCCGCGCCGGCGACCAGGCCGCCGACGATGAGGCCACCGACCACGCCGGCCGCCACGGCGGCGCCGTTATTGTGGTCGCGGGCCTGGGACGGGGTGGGGAGAGCGCTGGCCAGAGCGACGCCTGCGAGGGCGATCGCGGCGATCTTGGTGCTGTGAGCGAAGCGGCTCATGACGACCTCTGCATCTCGGTGTCGGCCGGGGATCGGCCTGTCGATGGAAAGGACACTAGTGCTCCTCGCCCTAACTCAATCTGAACCCGTTGTTGCAAAAGGTTCATCGAACTGAACGCAATCCTTCGGGCTCGTTCATCCAGCGTTCATCCCGCGAGCGGGGAGGTGGCCGGTGCCGGACTATGACAGCGAGGGTTTCATCGCCGCCTGGGCCTTCGATGGCGCAGGTGGGGCGCGCAAGGTCGGCTGGGCCGAACTGCGCGCGGGCTGCGCGGTCGGCGAGCGCGGCTTCATCTGGATTCATCTCCAACTGATGGACCGTCGCCAGCAGCCCTGGCTGGAGGCCGATGCCGGCATCGAGCCAGGCATCGCCGATTCGCTGACCGCCGAGGAGACGCGCCCGCGCTGCGTGCTGTTCGATTCCGGCGCCTTCCTCAATCTGCGCGGCATCAACTTCAAACCCTATTCGCTGCCGGACGAGATGCACTCGATCCGCTTCTGGGTGGAACCGAAGCGCATCATCTCGGTGCGCACCTATCCCTTGTCCGCGCTGGCCGATTTCGAGGACGCGCTGGCGCGCGGGCGGGCGCCGCGCACGCCGGGCGAGTTCATCGCCGACCTGTCGCTGCGCCTCGTCGACCGCATGGACACGGTGATCACCGCGCTGGCCGAGCAGGCCGACGAGCTGGAGGAGAATGTCTGGAGCGCCACCCTCACCAATCTCAGCCAGCGCGTGTCGGAGCTGCGGCGCGTCGCGATCATCCTGCGGCGCTACATCGCCCCGCAGCGCGAGGCGCTGAACCATTTCTCGCTGGAGGATGCCGAGTGGATGACGGTGCGCGACCGCAACCGGCTGCGCGAGGCCGGCGACCGGGTGACGCGCTTCGCCGAAGAGCTGGATTCGGTGCGCGACCGTGCGGCGGTGATCTATGATCAGATGGTAGAACGTCGCGCCGAGCAGATGAACCGCTCCATGCAGATCCTGGCGGCGGTGACGGTGATCTTCGCGCCGCTCACTTTGATCACCGGCCTGATGGGGATGAATGTCGGCGGCATTCCCGGCTCCGACGATCCGGTGGGCTTCTGGGCCGTCACCTCGCTGGCCGGGATTGCCGGCGTGGCGATGGTCGGGCTGTTCCGCTGGGTGCGGTGGCTCTGAGGCTGCCGCAGCGTTACAATGGTGCCGCGGCGCGAGGCGCCGGATTCAAGCGCGAGGCGCGAGATGAACAAGCTGTCGATGATGGCCGTCGCCGCCGGGCTCGGCGTCGCGGCCGTGGCGGTGCCGGATGGCGGTGCCGTGGCCTATGAGTTCACCGGCGCCTTTCCGGGGGGCAACTGCGCCGTGATGGCGCAGACCATACCCGCCTCGAAGCTCTGGTACGGCCATTTCACCGGCCAGCGGCAATGGGGCACCTTCCAGGAGCAGATCCAGACCCGCACGGTGGAAGGCTGCTTCAAGAGCCGGGGCGAATGCGACAACTGGCTGTATCAGTGGCGGTCGACCTACCAGTACAATTTCTGGAACGATTACTGCGTGATCAGCAACCAGCCGAGGCCGCGCCGGCCCTATGCCGGCTGAGGCCGCGCGGGGCTAAGAGGGCGGGCATGAAAAAGGCGCCGGCCCGGTGGGGCCGACGCCTTGGAAGCCTTTAGGCTGGAAGCCTTCCGGCCGGATCAGACGGCCTTGGAATACAGCTCGGCGACGTAGTCCCAGTTCACCAGGTTCTCGACGAACGCCTTGAGGTAGTCGGGACGACGGTTGCGGTAGTCGATGTAGTAGGAGTGCTCCCACACGTCGACGCCGAGGATCGGGGTGGCGCCGGAGACCAGCGGGCTCTCGCCGTTCGCGGTCTTGGCGACGATCAGCTTGCCGTCCTTCACCGCCAGCCACGCCCAGCCGGAGCCGAACTGGGTGACGCCGGCCTGGATGAAGTCTTCCTTGAACTTCTCCACCGAGCCGAGATCCTCGACGATCTTCTTCTCGAGCTCGCCGGGGATGGCGCCGCCGCCATTGGGCTTCAGCCAGTTCCAGAAGTGCAGGTGGTTGTAGTGCTGGCCGGCGTTGTTGAACAGGCCGGGGTTCTTGCCGTAGGAGCCCTTGACGATCTCCTCGAGCGACTTGCCCTCGAACTCGGTGCCCTTCAGCAGGTTGTTGCCGTTGTTCACATAGGCGAGGTGGTGCTTGTCGTGATGGTACTCAAGCGTCTCGCGCGACATATAGGGCGCGAGAGCATCATAGGAATAAGGCAGATCAGGAAGCGTGAAGGACATCGACTCTGTCTCCGCAATGTAAATCTGGCTCCCGCCTCGGCAGCGAGCGCCGGGCGGCTTCCTCCCAAAGGTGCGTGCGCACCGAAAAGAGATCGACGTGACTAGATAGGGCGGTCCGCCGCCGGGGACAACCGAAAGCCATGGCGAGTCCGCATTTCCCTGGGAAGAATTTCCGGCAGGTGGACAACCGGCTCGGCGACGAGCCGACAGCGGCGCGAAAGCAAAGCATCTTGGTAAATGTGGCGAGCTTTCGTAAAAGCGGTCCGCGGCATAAGTTAGAATGCAAGGAGGGCTGGTCGCGAATCAGCCCGGCGGAGTGTTTTTATGGGTGCAATCATCATCGGCATCGGTCTGGTGATCGGCGCGATCGGCGTCGTGGTCGGACTGATCGGCGTGCAATCCCTGGCACAACCTTCCGGGGCCGCGCTCGTCATCGTCGGCACCCTCGGCTTTGTCGGCGGATTGCTGCTGCTTGCGCTCGGCTTCGTCCATCGCGCCTTGATCGACATCGGCCTGAAGCTCGACGGCGTCGTGCATGTGGAGGCCGATGAGTATTACGAGGGCGAGCATGCCCGGCAGGTGGCGGCCCATGACGACGCGCATGAGGATTACACCCGCGCGGCGCCCGCGGCGGTGACGCCCTTCGAGCCGCCGGCACGGCTTTCCGAGCCGAAGGCGGCCGCGCAGCCGCCGGAGCCGCCCGTTGCGGTGTTGCCGGCCGAGCCCGACGTGCCGGGCCCCGAATTTCCCGCGTCCGGCGTTCCCGCGCCTGCGCCCGCGAAGGAGAGTTCAGGCGGTCTGCCGTCCTGGTTCCGGCGCAAGCGTGCGCCCGAACCGGCCCCGGTTGAGCCGGCGCCGGAGCCGGATCTCGCCGAGCTGGCGACGGACAGCCCGGAACTGCCGCCGTTCGAACTGTCGGACCTGCTCGAGCCCGAGCCGGTGCCGGTCGACACCAAGCCGGTCGACACCAAGCCTGCCGCGGCGGAGCCCAGGCCCGCCATGCCGGACTTCCTCAAGCCGAAGCCGCCGGCCGAGCCCAAACCGGCCGCCAAGCCGGCGGCACCGGCGCCCGAGCCGAAGATCGCAAAGCCGAAGCCGCCCGAGACAGCCCCGGCCGCCGCCGATACCGACGAGGGGCCGGGCGCGCCGCCGGCTTTCCTGCATGTCTCCGACCCGACCGACGAGCCGCCGAGCGAGCCGCCGGGGATCACCGTGCTCAAGGCCGGCGTCATCGGCGGCATGGCCTACAAGCTGTTCTCGGACGGTTCGATCGAGGCCGAGCTGCCGGATGGCACGCTGCGTTTCGCCTCGCTTCAGGATCTTCGCGACCACGTCTCCGGCGCCGGTCCGGGCTGAACCTCGCCGGAAAGAGGCATCGACCGACAGGGCGCCGCGACGAGGGTCGCGGCGCCCTTTTTCGTCAGCGGGCGGTATCCGCCAGGGCGCTCGCCGCGACATCCGCCATGGTGTCCGTCACCTTGGCGGCGGCCAGCGCGAAGGCGTGGACCAGCGCGGTCTCCTCCAGCCGGTCGAAGCGGCCGGCGGCGCCGCCATGGCCGGCATCCATGTTGGTCTTCAGGAGCAGCGGCGCGTCGTTGGTGCGGGTGGCGCGCAGCTTCGCCACCCATTTCGCCGGCTCCCAATAGGTGACGCGCGGATCGGTGAGGCCGGCCAGCGCCAGGATCGCCGGGTAGTCGGTCGCCGCGACGTTGTCATAGGGCGAATAGGCGCGGATGAAGCGGAAGGCTTCCGCATCGGTGATCGGGTTGCCCCATTCCGGCCATTCCGGCGGGGTGAGCGGCAGCGTGTCGTCGAGCATGGTGTTGAGCACGTCGACGAACGGCACTTCCGCCACGATGCCGGCGAACCGGTCCGGGCGCAGATTGGCCACCGCCCCCATCAGCATGCCGCCGGCCGAGCCGCCATGGGCGACGATGCGGTCGGGCGCGACGATGCTGGCTTCGACCAGATGGTCGGCCGCGGCGATGAAATCGTGGAAGGTGTTGGTCTTGCTGGTGAGCTTGCCGTCGAGGTACCAGCGCCAGCCCTTCTCGGTGCCGCCGCGAATATGCGCGATGGCATAGACGAAGCCGCGATCCACCAGTGACAGCCGCGAGGTCGAGAAGCCGGCGGGGATCGAGATGCCGTAGGCGCCATAGCCATAGAGCAGGCAGGGCGCGCTGCCGTCGAGCGGCGTGTCGCGGGAGAACAGCAGCGACACCGGCACGCGCGCGCCGTCCTTCGCCTCCACCATCAGCCGCCGGGTGACATAGCGGGCCGGATCGTGGCCGGAGGGCACCTCCTGCCGCTTGCGCAGCACCCGCTCGCGCGAGGCGACGTCGTAATCCCACACCTCCGCCGGGGTGGTCATCGACGAATAGGTGAAGCGGATCAGCGTCTTGTCGAAGCCGTGGCCTGGGTCGAAGCCGAGCGAATAGGCCTCCTCCGCGAAGGCGACCGCGTGTTCGGCGCCATCGGCCAGGGTGCGCACCACGATGCGCGGCAGGCCATCCTCGCGCTCCAGCCGCACCAGATGATCGCGGAAGGTGCTCTGGGAGAGGATGAACCGGCCGGCACGGTGCGGCACCAGATCGCGCCAATGAGCCCGTCCGGGAGACAGGATCGGGGCCGTGACGATCTTGAAGTCCTCGGCGCCGTCGGCATTGGTCTCGATGACCAGGCTTTCCACGCCGTCGATGGAAGGGTGGTGCTCGACGCCGTAGCGCAGGCCGGGCTCGCGCGGCTCGACGAGGCGCGGCGGCTCCAGCGGCGCATCGAGGTCGACCAGGTGCACCTCGCTGGTGTCGTGGTCGCCGCAGGAGATCAGCCCGAAGCGCTCCGACTGGGTGCGGCCCAGCGAGACGAAGAAGCCCTTGTCCGGCTCCTCATAGATCAGCACGTCATCTTCCGGCGGCGTGCCGAGCGCGTGGCGATAGACGAAGCTCGGCCGGTGCTCGGCATCGCGGCGGATGTAATAGAGATAGGCGCCGCTGTTGCTCCACAGCACGTCGCCGGTGGTCTCCTCGACCACGTCGGGCAGATCGGTACCCGTCGCGAGGTCGCGCAGCCGCAGCGTGTAATATTCCGAGCCGGCGCTGTCGGCGGTCCAGGCGACCAGGCGGTGATCCGGCGAGGGTTGGATGTCGCCGAAGCTGAAATAGGCCGGCTCCTTCCCCAGCGCATCGCCGTCGAGCAGCAGCTGTTCCTCGCCGCCCTCCACCGGGATGCGGCAAAAGAGCGGATGCTGCCCGCCTTCGCGGAAGCGCGTGTAGTAGGCGAACGGGCCATTGGGCGAGGGCACGGAGGAATCGTCCTCCTTGATGCGCCCGCGCATTTCCTTCACCAGCGTCCGGCAGAGATCCGCCTGCGGGGCGAACCAGGCGTCCGCCGCCTGATTCTCCGCCTCCAGATGCGCCCGGATGTCCGGCGCCAGCAGGGAGGGATCGCGCATGACGTCGCGCCAATTGTCGGCGCGCAGCCAGGCATAGGGATCGACCAGCGTCTCGCCATGGAACTGGCGCACGAGGGGGGCGTGGTGAGATGCGTGGGCGGCCTCCGCCGGGAGGTCGACGCTCACCGGGCGTTCTCGCTTCCGGCGTCGGCGCGGAACGTCATGGCGACGCCGTTCATGCAGAAGCGCATGCCGGTCGGGCGCGGCCCGTCGGGGAAGACGTGGCCGAGATGCGCGTCGCAGCTGGCGCAGCGAATCTCGATGCGGTGCATGCCATGCGAGTGGTCATGGATCGCGGTGACGGCGTCCTTCGAGACCGGCTGGAAGAAGCTCGGCCAGCCGGTGCCGGATTCGAACTTCGCCGAGGAGTGGAACAGCGGCTCGCCGCAGCACACGCAGCTATAGGTGCCGGCTTCCTTCTGCGACAGATGCGGGCCGGTAAAGGCGCATTCGGTACCGTGGCCACGGGTGACGCGGAACTGCTCGGGAGTGAGCAGGGCGCGCCACTCGGCCTCCGTCTTCACGACCTTGGGGCGGGGGGCGGTTTCGTCCATATCGGCCTTCCTGCTGAACGCCCCTGACATAAGCGTCGGACCCGCCGCCTTCAAGCCGCGCCGAGGAGACGAAGGCTCCGCGACGACGACAGGCTACCTTACCGGAAATTCATCAAAACTCCGTCGCCGATGCGATATATCTGTCGGGTCGAGCGGCGCGGGGTTTCGCTCGGGTGAACACATTCAGTTGAGGGTGCGGTGTATCGTCCGATGACGGGCGACAACACATGCGATGAGCGACTAAAGTTCGAATCAAATTCGAAAGTTCTTGATGTCGGTTAAAGACAACCTTATCTAAAAAGGTTAGAAACGCATATGGCTGCTGATGGTCGTGTGGGTTCGTCCTAAGGCCGATGTCGTGGTGGGTGGATGGTCGGCGTCTTTTCTGTCGACCTGTCGAAAAAGAACGACTCATGAGCGAAAATACTGATATCGAGAAATATATTGAACTCGCCGCTGACATTGTCTCCGCTTATGTGAGCAACAATGCGGTGATGTCGAACGACCTGCCGTCGCTGATCGGCGACGTGCACGCGGCGCTGCAGTCTCTCGGCAAGGTGGCCGAGGAGCCGGCCGCCGAACCCCTGAAGCCGGCGGTGTCGGTGAAGCGGTCGATCGCGCCGGACTATCTGGTCTGTCTCGAGGACGGCAAGAAGTTCAAGTCGCTGAAGCGCCATCTGCGTACCCAGTACGGGATGACACCGGAGCAGTACCGCGAGAAGTGGGGCCTGCCGGCCGATTACCCGATGGTGGCGCCGAATTACGCGGCGGCGCGTTCGGAGCTGGCCAAGCAGATGGGGCTCGGCCAGCAGCGTCGGCGCGGCGCCGCCTGAGCGCCGCTGGCATCCGGGCCGTGGCTCGAGGGCCCGGCCCGACGATTCGATCAAGGCCGTCGCGTTACGCGGCGGCCTTTTCATTTGCGACGCCGCATGGCGGGTGGCCCCGACCCTGCCGGAGGGGCGAGCGAATCGTGCGGCCATGCGGTTGGGCAGGGGCAACTCGCTGACGTCGCCAGCGGCCGCGTCAGGACGCCGCGCGGGGCGTGCGTGCACCACCCGGCGGAGCGGGATGGAAGCTGCCGTCCCGAGGAGGCGCCGTGCGTCGGCATGACGCGGGCGCGCCGGCGCCTCGCCGGCTCAATTCGGCTGCCGTCTCGGCCTCAAGCCGCCGCAGAGCCGCATGGCGCGCCGGATCGTAGCCGATGCCGCTGAGGGCGGCGCGCCGCTCGATACGCAGCAGGCGCGCGAGACGGGTGCGCCGCTCGCCGATGTCGGGGCCGAGAAACGGCCTGAGCGCCGCGACCCGGGCGGCGATCGCCTCGGCGGCATCGTGGTCGCGGCTTGCGCGCAGGGTTGCACGCCTTGGTTGTGAGTATCGCATGGGCATCTCCGTGAGCACGCTCATTGTGATGCCATGCGGAGAAAGGCGGATAAGTTGGTTGCTGGCACCGCGCGGGGCGATGCCCGGTGCGGTGCGGAAGCCATGCGGCACGGCCAGGTTGTTATGTTCATCTTTTGAGTGTAGGTTTAAATTCCTGCAATCAAGGGTATGTCCTCATGGCGCCGCTTCTCCCTAGCCTTCCGACCGCCGGTCCAATGGGCCATGTCAGCCTGCTGGCCGCCCGCCTCGCGGCCGAAAACGCCGGCGTGCCGCTTCATGACCTCCTGCAGACGCGAAGGGGGCGGCGTGCCAGCGCCTCCGCCCGCGCGCTGGCCATGTATCTCGCCCATGTCGGCCTCGGCGAAACCATGGGTCGGGTGGCGCGGGACTTCCGCCGCCACCGCTCCACCGTCGCGCATGCGTGCCGCCAGATCGAGGAGCGTCGGGAGGACCGCCGCTGTGACGACTGGATCGATGGGCTGGAGCGACGACTGCGCCGCGCGACGGAGGCCGGTCATGGCGGGTGAGCACATGGCGGCGGGCCGGATCGTCGAGCGGCTGGACATCATCATCGAGGGCCAGCGCCACCAGGTGGAGGTCGATCTCACGGAGAGCCCGCTCGCCTGGCTGGCGCGGCGGCGCGGCCGCGAGGGGCGCGGCTTCATCGACGCGGTGCAATTGATGGCGGGAGAACGGCTGCGGGCCGATTTCACCCGCGCGCAGATGATGCCGCGCACCACCGCCGACTGGAGCGGGATCGGCCGCGGGCCGGCGCGCCATGCCGCGCGCACGGGGCTGGCTTCCGGCGAGGCGGCGCTGGCCGCCAAGCAGCGGGTGGCGAAGGCGATGGAGGTCGTCGGGCCGGAATTCTCCGGCACGCTGCTCGACGTGTGCTGCTTCCTCAAGGGGATCGAGCGGGTCGAGCAGGAGCGGGGCTGGCCGGCGCGCTCCGGCAAGGTGGTGCTGGGCCTCGGCCTCGACCGGCTGGCCCGTCACTACGGCCTGTCGCGGGAGGTCACCGGGCCGGCGCGGGCGCAGATCCGCAGCTGGAGCGCGCCAGAGTCGGGGGAGGCGGGGCGGTCAGACGGTGGCTAGCGCGCCGCGCGCGTCGGCGCGAATGCGCTCCACCATGGAGCGCAGGCCGTTCGAGCGCTGCGGGGTGAGATGGTCGCGCAGGCCGATCCGGTCGAACACGGCGGCGGGATCGATGCCGAGTATGTCGCGGGCCGATTTGTCGGAATACAGCGCCAGCAGGATGGCGATGAGGCCGCGCACGATATGCGCGTCGGAATCGCCGATGAAGGCGAGGCGGGGGCCGTCGGCTCCCGCCGACAGGTCGCTCACCAGCCACACCTGGCTGGCGCAGCCCTGCACCTTGGTCGTCTCCGACCGCTCGGCTTCCGGGAAGGGCGGTAGCTTGCGACCGAGCTCGATCAGGTAGCGGTAGCGGTCGTCCCAGTTATCGAGCAGCTCGAAATCGTCGATGATGTCGTCGATGGTCATGGTCATGTCGCGGCGTCCCTCAGGGCGCATATAGGGGCGCGACCTGCCCGAGCGCAATGGCTGCCGTCAGCTCGGCCGGCGCGGCGGCGTCGGTACCGCCGGCGTCGCGGTGGCGGGAGCCGCTGCGGGGGCGCCTACTGGCGGGCCGAAGATGGTGGAGTTGTCGGCTTCGGCGCGGGTGCCGCCGTCGCCGGACCCCGGCGCCTGCCAGGCCGGGCTGAGGTCGTGCGCCGTGAGGGTATCGCCGGGGGCGTTGGCATTGGCGCGCTCGGCGACCTTGCGCTTCTGCTCGGCGATCTGCTCGCCGATATAGCTCAGCAGCAGCCGGGCGCCGGCCTCGGCACGGGTGCCGAGCGTGGTGGCGATCTCGCTGCCGATGGCGCAGGCCTGCGGCTGGCGATCGCAGAAGCCGCGCGCGTCCGACATAGCCGAACCGGCGGCGGACAGCGCCTGCAGGGGATCGACCGGCGCGGAGCCGGCGGTGGAAGCCGGAGCCGGGGCATGGGGCTGCGACGACTGCAGCCCGGGAATGGACGGCAGCAGGATCAGTACGAGCGTCAACCAGAACGCGACACGCAGAAGGAAGAACATCGCCCCGTCTCTCGTTTGCGATGGGCGCGGCCGGCGTTCCTCGTACGCCCTTTCTCGCCCATCTTTCCCCAGCATAACGCGCAGACGTTGCACAACCGGTGTCGGGATCCGGCAAAATCGTTAGATTGCGTAAAGCTGCGGTTAAGCACGCCGGCGGCATCATGGCCGCTCAGGTGCCGGCAGCGGCGCCGTGGGAGGCCGGCCGGCAGGGCCGGAGGCTGGGGAGTACGGGATGCCGCGATCTTATGCGAGCGACCTTCTCGTGGATGGAATCGACCTCGGCGCGCAGCGCGCTCTGGTCGTGCCCGAACGTCCGAAGCATCGGCGCTCGGACCTGTTCATGGTGGTCGTGGCCGCTGCCGCCAGCGCGGCGGTGATCGCCAATGCCTTCGTGCTCCAGGATGGGCGGCGCGAGAGCAACGGCACGCCGGTTCCGCCTCCCGCACCGGCGGCGTCACGCCCGGCGCCCTCGGCCCCGGCCGCCGCCGCAAAGCCCGTCGCCCGCAGTGCCGATACCGACGCCATGCCGGCTGCGGCCCCGGCTTCCGCGCCGGCGGCCGTCGCGATGCCCTTGCCGCCGGTCAAGCCGCCGGTGCCCAAGCCAGTCGCCAAGGTCGAGCCCGCCGCGCCCGCCGCTCAGGCGGCTGCGGCCGCTGCCGCCGCGCCGGTGCGCCCGCCGGCCGAGGTGGCGGTGTCCGCCCGCATGGTCGAGGTGCAGAAGGCCCTGGCCCGCCTCGGCTACGGGCCGATCCGCATCGACGGGCGCGCCAGCGAGGCGACCGAAAAGGCGATCAAGGATTTCGAGCGCGACCGCCGCCTGCCGGTGACCGGTCAGATCTCCGACCGGCTGGTGAAGGAACTCAACGCCGTTGCCGGTTTCTCGATCCAGTAGGGGAGCGGCATGCGCCTGAAGAGCGCCATCTGGGTTTCCGCCCTGATCCGGCGCGCCAACGGGGTGGGGGCCTTTGCCGCCGTGCGCCGCCGCGGCGCCGAGGAGGCCGGCGCGGCCTTCGTCAAGGTCGCCAGCCTGGACGGCAAGGCGGCGCTTTACGGCCCGGCGCCACCCTCCCTCGACGACGAGGTCAGCCCCGAGCGCCGCTTTGTCGTTCTCGTGCCGGCCGACCGGGCGGAGGTCGAGGCGGAAGAGCGGATGGTCAAGGAAATCCGCTTCGACCCGGATCTGTGGTTCGTCGAGATCGAGGATCGCGAGGGGCGCAGCTTCCTCGACCTTGCCTGAGGCCGGCCCGGTCTCGGGTCGAGCCCGGTCCTCAGCCTTGTTCCTCAGCCCTCTTGCCGGCGCGGCTCGCTCGCGCCGTCGCCGGTTTGAGCGGGCGCGGGCCGCGGCACGGCGACATTGCGCATCGACGGAGCTTCCAGGGCGGGGCGCGCCGCGCCCGGGCGGCGGGTGCCGCGCCAGATCGCCACCATGTGCTGCGCGCTCGCCGACGGCAGCGCATCGAACAGATCGGCGAGGCGCGCCATGTCGCTCGACGAGCGCCCGACTCCGGGATGCAGCCGGAACAGGATCCGCGACAGCACGGCGAGGCTGAGGCCGAGAGCCCGCGCCACGATGGCGAGCGCCTGTCCCGCCTCGTCCGCGACGATGCGCATAGCCGTCTCGGCTGGCACGGACAGCGCCCGCTCCATGAGCAGGGCGAGGGCGACGCGATCATCGCGCTTGGCGGCGGCGAGCAGGTTCTCGACGAAGGGCTCTCCCTGGGCGCCGACCCGCTCCGCCAGCGGCAGCGGCGGCAGGGTGAGCAGGCGGTGCAGCAGGGCGGTGCGCTCCTCCGGCGAGGCGCCGAAGAAGTCCGGGGCGGCCGAGGGTGATTGCCGATGCCCGTCCCGTGCGTGATGAACGGTGGAAGCGAGCTGCTTGGCGAGTTCGGGCGAGACGTCGCGGCGGGCGGCGATCGCCTGCAGCCGCGCCGGCTCGGCGTCGGCGGCGAGATCGATCAGCGCCGCCTCGTCCAGCACCGGCGAAAGCCGCAGCAGCGGCGCGGCGATCTCGATGGAGCCCGCGGCCAGTCGGTGAATCAGTTCCGCCGGCAGGTCGGCGCGGCGGGCGAGGCGCTCGGCGGCCTGGCGCGCCTGCGTCAGTGGCACCGCTTCCATCAGCCGGGGCAGCAGCACGCCGAGGCGGCGGGCGGCGTCGTCGTCGCCGACGCCCTGCGCGATCACGCGGTCGACCAGCAGCGCCAGCAGGGCCGGGCGCGTATCGGCGTCACGACGACGGGCGTCCTCGAGGGTGGCCTTGAGACTGGGGCCGACGGTGGAGGGCATGAAGGGCGACAGGTTCGAGCGATGAGGGAGGGTACGCCGGGACCGGCCGAACTAAATTGCGCCATGAACGTTAGCAGCGCGTTAACCACGCCGGAACTAGCTTCCACTTGTCCGGTTTGGCTGAAGATCGGAGGACGCAGAATGGGTTCGGTCGTACCGTTTCCTGCCTTCCGCAAGCCGCGCGCGCGCCGTGACCGGCGCCGGGAGGCGACGCTGCCCGTGTCGGCGAAAGTCGTGATCCTGCCGGCCATACGCATCACGCGCGCGCCGCCGCCGGTATCCACCCAGACGGTCGCCAGCGCCGGGCCGCCCAAGGCGTAGAGCGGCATGAACGGGTGAATTCAGGGCGTCGGCGTGCAACGCGCCGAGGCGATGGCGCTTTGTACCTCCGCGCGGGCGCCGCGTTCGCGGGCCAGCCCGCGAATGACGACGATGCCCTCCTGCGAGGGCGATTCCACCACCAACCGGTCGGCGACCGTCACCTCCTCATCTTCCGGCATCGCCGCCTTCTGGCGGGCGTTCATCAGATCGAGCTCGATGACGGTGCGCCCGGCCGAGCGGTCGTTGATGGCGTAGAAGGGCAGGCCCTGGCGGGTGTAGAAGGAAATCGAGGTGTAGTCCTCGGTGGTCGGCACCCGGACCTTCAGCGGCCCCTCGGTGAGATCATAGAGGCAGACGGCGGTGACGAAGGCCGGGTCCGAGGCGGGCAGTGCCTCGGCGAGAAGGCGGCGGTTTTCAAGCAGCGTGACGGCGTTCACCTGGCCGGCTTCCGCCAGACGGGCATAACCGTCCCGCTCGGCGACATAGGGCATCATCAGCACCCCGACGAGATGCACGAGCGCGCCCAGCACCAGCCCGGCGAGGATGGGAACCACGAGGCGTTTCACGGGCAGCGCTCCGTGACCAGGGCGGGCATGTCGGGGGCGTCGCTGGTGCGGCTGGCGAGGCCGACCGGCGCGTCATAGAGGCGAAGCGTCAGCATGAGGCGGTCACGGGCGCCGGTCGGCAGCCAGTTGCCAGCGCGCGCCCGCGGGCTCAGCACGACGTCGACCGTGCCGTCGCGGTTCCACACCACCTCCGTCGAGGTGAAACCGTGCCGGTCGGCGGCGTTGTCGACGAGATTGCCGGCGCGGTCGGTAAGGGTGAGCGTCCAGAAGCGCGCCTGCGGCACCGTGCCGGAGAGGCGGATGTCGCAGCGTCCGTCGAGCGGCGCGCCCTTGTCGTCGCTCGACGCGACGAAGGCGAGGCCGTCCGCCAGTTCCAGCGGCAATTCGCCGGCGCGCGCCAGCGTCGCCCGCGCATAGGGATCGGCATTCTCGGTGCCGGCCTTGGGCCAGGCCTTCCAGGCCCCGGCCCGCACCACGCCGGGGCCGTAGCCATTGGTGGTGACGAACCAGGTGAGGCCGAGGCCCACCACGGCGCCGATGACGAGAGTGAGGATGAAAAGCAGCGGACGCACGGGCGGGAGGAATCCGGTATCGGGGACGGTATCAGGCAGGCATCAGCGGCGGCCCGCCGGCGGCATCAATTGCGGTCGGTTATCGGGCGGTCGGCGGCGCCGGCGAACTGCTCATTCGCCGGCAGCGACGCGCTCGGCCGGCGCGACGCCTCGGCGGCGGCGCGCATGCGTTCCGACAGCGCCATCAGCCGGGTGGCGGTGGCCGGGGCGAGGGTCACCGGCCGCTGGAAGCCTCCAATGTCGAGCGGCGACGCCTCCGCCACCGCGCCGTCCAGCTTCGGCGCCGGCTGGTTGCCGAGGCCGGGCGTCGGCTTGAGCTCGATGCCCTGATGCGCGAAGGCCATCACCTTCTGCCAGGTCATCGCCGGCAGCGAACCGCCGGTCATCTTGCGGGTGGGGGTGAAGTCGTCATTGCCGAACCAGATCGCGCCGGCATAGTTGCCGGTGAAGCCGACGAACCAGGCGTCGCGATAGGCGTTGGTGGTGCCGGTCTTGCCGGAGACCTTGGTGCCGGGGATCATCGCCCGCCGGCCGGTGCCGTTCTCCACCACGCTGTTCAGCATCGGGTTGATCATGGCGATGATGTTCTCCGGGATCACGCGGTGCGGCTTCGGGCCGTTGCGGTCGAAGCTCCACACCGGTTCGCCGGCGGGGGTGCGCATCTCCAGCACCGCGTGCGGGGCCACCGACATGCCGTTATTGGCGAAGACCGCGTAGCCGGTGGCCTGGTCGATCACCGTCACCTCGGCGGCGCCGAGCGGCAAGGCGCGGGTGATCTTCAGCTCGCTCTTCACGCCCATGGCATGGGCGAGATCGACGATGCGCCCGCGTCCGATCGCCTCGGCGAGCTTCACCGCCACGGTGTTGAGCGAGCGGGTGAGCGCCTGGATCAGCGGCAGGCGGCCGGCATAGGAGCGGCCGTAATTCTGCGGGCACCAGTTGCCGATGCAGATCGGCCCGTCCACCACCATGGTCTGCGGGGTGTATTTCCCGGTCATCAGCGCGGCGGTGTAGACATAGGGCTTGAAGGACGAGCCGGGCTGGCGCAGCGCGTCGGTGGCGCGGTTGAACTGGCTCTCGCCATAGTCGCGCCCGCCGACCATGGCGCGCACCGCGCCGTTCGGCTCCAGCACCACCATGGCGGACTGGCTGGCGCCGTAATCCTTGCCGAACTCCTTCAGGCTGTCGCGGATCGCGGTATCCGCCGCCTTCTGGATGTTGGGATCGAGCGCTGTGCGCACCACGAAGGAGCGCTCGGCGTAGTTTCGCGGCAGCGTCTCGACGATGGTCTTCACCTGGTCGAAAGCGTAGTCGAGATAATAGTCCGGCGTGTCTTCCTGCTTGCGGTTGATCGGGGTCGCCGGGTTGCGGCGGGCGCCGAATACCTGGCCCTCGGTCATGAAGCCGGCGTCGACGAGGTTGTCGAGCACCACGCTCGCCCGGCCGCGCGCGGCGGGCAGGTTGACGTGCGGGGCGAATTTCGAGGGCGCCTTGAACAGGCCGGCGAGCATGGCGGCTTCCGCCAGCGTGACCTCCCGCGCGGACTTGCCGAAATAGTACTGCGCCGCCGCGTCGACGCCGAAGGAGCCGCCGCCCATATAGGCGCGGTCGAGATAGAGCTTGAGGATCTGGTTCTTGGTGAGGTGGAACTCCAGCCACAGCGCCAGGAAGGCTTCCTTGATCTTGCGCTCCAGCGTGCGCTCGTTCGACAGGAACAGGTTCTTGGCCAACTGCTGGGTGAGCGAGGAGCCGCCCTGCACCACGCCGCCGGCGCGGGCATTCGACAGCACCGCGCGGAAGGTGCCGGGGATATCGATGCCGAAATGCTCGTAGAAGCGCCGGTCCTCGGTGGCGAGCACCGCCTTGATCAGGTGATCGGGGAACTCCTCCAGCGGCACGGTGTCGTTGTGGCGGATGCCGCGCTCGCCGATGGTGTTGCCATAGCGGTCGAGGAAGGTGACCGAGAGCTCGGAGCGCTTCAGCCAGTCGTCCGAGGTCTCGTGGAAGGCGGGGATGGCGAGCGCCAGCATCAAGACCGCGCCGACCGCGCCCCAGGTCATGCCCTCCGAGGCGATCTCCACGCCCCAGCGCGCCGGGCCGCGCAGATTGAAGCGCTCGGTGAAGGCGACAAAGGAATCCCACGCGGCGTGCAGCCGGACGCCGCCGCTATAGATCGTCGAATCGATCCATGAATCGATGATGAGCAGCAGGTTGCGCAGGCGGCGCGTGCGGCGCGGCTGCCCCTCGCCGGGGGAGGCGCCGTCCGGTCCCGTGTTTGCCGCCGGGGCGTCGTCCTTCTTCGAGCCGTCGTCCAAGCCGCGCTCTCCGCGAGGTACTCTACATGCCCGTCCTTATAGCCGAGACACCGATGGCACACCACTTGACGGTGCGGGTCTCGCCTTGGCCGGACATGGAAGCTATCTAAGGTTTGATTGCCAAGCCGTGAAGCGCGCCGCCGCCCGCCGCGTTCGCCGAGAGGTCCGATGACTGTCGACACCGCCCACACCCCGGATGCCCGTGCCCCGGAAGCTCAAGCTCCCGAGGCCGTTCCGCCGGAGACCCCGTTCTGGAAGCGCACGCCGCTGGAAGCGATGAGCGCCGCCGAATGGGAGAGCCTGTGCGATGGCTGTGGGCGCTGCTGCCTCGTCAAGCTGCAGGACGAGGACACCGAGGCGATCGCCTATACCGACATTGGCTGCCAGCTGCTCGACGATTTCGGCTGCCACTGCCGCGACTACCCCAACCGTCAGGCTCAGGTGCCGGACTGCGTGCGCCTGACCCCGGACGTGGTGCGCACGCTGGAATGGCTGCCGCCGTCCTGCGGCTACCGGCTGATCGCCGAGGGGCGCGACCTCTATTGGTGGCATCACCTCGTCTCCGGCGACCGCGACACGGTGCATGCCGCCGGCGTTTCGGTGCGCGGCCGGGTGGCGGCGCTGGAGGACGACCTGCCGCTGGAGGATTTCGTCGACCACATGGTGCGCTGGCCGCTGCGCCTGCCCAAGGGGGCGGCGAGCCGGCAGCGCAAGGGGGTAAGCGAGCCGGCAGGCAAGGAAGCCGCGAGCCGGCGGGGCAAGGGAGAAGCGGGGCGGCGGCGCTCAGCGTAGCAGCGGCGACACCAGCAGCATCGCCGCGAAGCCGGCGACCGCGGCGGCGCCGATGCGCGGGACGACATGGCCGCGCCCCGTCGCGGCGGCGGCACGGCCGGCGAGGGTGCCGAAGCCGACCCAGCCCAGCGCCACCAGCGCGCAGAGCCCGGCGAAGCCGGCGAGATAGGGCCATACCCGCTCCGTCCCGAACGGCACCACGCCGAGCGCGAACAGGATCGCCTTGGGATTGAGCAGCGTGGTCACGAACACCCGCAGCGGGGTGACGACGCGAGCGACTTCGGCCGGCGCGCCGCCGGCCCGGTGCCACAGCGCCCAGGCGGTGGCGAGCAGATAGAGGCCGACGGCGATCCTGAGGCTCAGGCCGAGCACCGGCGAGGCGGCCACGGCCGGGCCGAGAGCGAGGCCGATGGTAGAGATCGCGATGAGGTAGCCGGCGATCTCCGCCGGCATCAGCGGCAGCGCCCGGCGCCATCCGCCTGCGGCACCGGCGGTGGCGAGCAGCGTGTTGGTGGGACCGGGGGTAGCGAGGATCGCCAGCACGGCAAGAGCGAACAGGACGGGATCGGTCATGCCGGTCTTGATAGCGGAGGTGCCGGGAGACCGGTATCGGGGGCTCTGCTTAGGCCCGCATTTCCCGGCCGGCGTCGTCCCGCCCCCTCGCCAAGGTCGACCCACGGCGCACGTGGGAGGTGGCGAGCGGTCCCGGGCCCGGTGGCTCGGCCTCCGGCCGGGACGAGGTCGAGCGGTTTTCCGCATCGACCCCTTATCTTTCCCCATGGGGAGGGTGCTCGCCTGCGGATCGCGTCTCCGGCGAACCCGTGGAAAGCGCCGCGGGCCGGCGAGGGGAGGGGTGCCGGGAAACGTCGGAGGCCTTTCGCTCCATCCCTCTCCGTCGACATCGGATGTATCCGCTGTCGACCACTCCAGGTGCGGAACTCGGCTAATGCCGAGTTCCGTGCGGGGAAAGGGGAGTTCCGCGATGCACGGAACGATCAGAGCGCCAGCACGCTCTTGTCGACCTTGTTGATGTCCTTGGTGCCGGTGAGCGCCATGGAAACGTCGAGCTCCTTGCGGATGATCTCGATCGCCTTGGCGACGCCGGCCTGGCCGCCGGCGGCCAGCGACCACAGGAACGACTTGCCCATCATGCAGCCCTTGGCGCCGAGCGCCACGGCCTTGAGCACGTCCTGACCGGACTGGATGCCGCCGTCGAACCAGATCTCGCTCTTGCCGCCGCCAATGGCGTCGACGATCTTCGGCAGCGCCGAGATGGAGGACACCGCGCCGTCGAGCTGGCGGCCGCCATGGTTGGACACCACGATGGCGTCGGCGCCGGTCTGCGCGGCGATCTTGGCGTCCTCGACGTCGAGCACGCCCTTGAGGATAAGCTTGCCGGGCCAGATGGAGCGCACCCATTCGACGTCCTTCCACGACAGCGAAGGGTCGAACTGGCCGGCGATCCACTGCGACAGCGTGGTGAGGCTGTCGCTCTCCTTGCGCACCGCGAGGTTGCCGAAGGAATGGCGCTTGCCCATCAGCACGCTCATCGCCCAGGCCGGCTTGGTGGCGATGTCGATGGCGTTCGCCACGGTGAGCTTGGGCGGGACGGCGAGGCCGTTCTTGATGTCCATGTGGCGCTGGCCCTGGATCTGCAGATCCAGCGTGAGCACCAGCGCCGAGCACTTCGCCGCCTTGGCGCGCTCGATCAGCGACTCGGAGAACTTGCGGTCGCGCATCACGTAGAGCTGGAACCAGAACGGCTTGTTCACCGCCGCCGCCACGTCCTCGATCGAGCAGATCGACATGGTGGACAGGGTGAAGGGAATGCCGGCGGCCTGGGCGGCGCGGCAGCCATGGATCTCGCCGTCGCCATGGAACAGGCCGGTGAGCCCGGTCGGCGCGATGGCGAGCGGCAACGACACCTCCTCGCCGATCATTGTCGTCTTGGTCGTGCGCTCGGAGACGTCGATCATCACCCGCTGGCGCAGCGGGATGGCGTCGAGGTCGGCCTTGTTGGCCTTGAGGGTGGTCTCGTCATAGGAGCCGCGGTCGGCGTAGTGGAAGATCGCGCGCGGCACCTTCTTCATGGCGATGGCGCGAAGATCCTTGATGTTCGTCACGGGGGCCATTGGCCGGGGCTCCTATACTTTCAAAGAATGAGGGGAGGCTCTACGCCTCCCCCGCGTGGCGTCAATTGTGAATGACGAGGGCCGTGAACGGCCACAGATGCGCCTGGGCGCTGACGAGCAGGCCGACCAGCACCGCGAGCGCGATGGAGTGGAAGAACACGTAGCGCAGGATGGTGCCTTCCGAGTTCTGCCAGCCGGTGGCGGTGGAGGCGACGACGATCGACTGCGCGTCGATCATCTTGCCCATCACGCCGCCCGAGGAGTTGGCCGCCGCCATCAGCACCGGCGACAGGCCGAGCTGCTGCGAGGTGATCTTCTGCAGGCCGCCGAACAGCACGTTCGACGCGGTGTCCGAACCCGTCAGCGCGACGCCGAGCCAGCCGAGCAGCGTGCCGAACAGCGGGTAGAACGGCCCGGTGGCGGCAAAGGCAAGGCCCAGCGTGGCGTCGAGGCCCGAATAGCGGGTCAGGAAGCCCAGCGCCAGCATGATGGCGATGGTGGCCAGCGAGTAGCGCACCTTCCACAGCGTGCGGCCATAGATCTTCGCCAGCCCCAGCGGCGAGAAGCCCATGGCGAGGCCGGCGACGATGGCGGAGAGGAAGATGCCGGTGCCGGTCATCGACAGGATGTTGAAGTTGAACACCGCGGGTTCGGCATGCGCGGTGGCGACCACCGGCGGGGTCTTGAAGATAAGGTTGTGCAGGCCGGTCATCTCGAACTTCTGAATGAAGAAGCCGTCGAGCGCCGCCTTCACCTGCGGGATGCCCCAGGCGAACACGAATACGGTCAGGATGGCCCAGGGCAGCCAGGCGAGCACCAGCGCCTTGGTGGAGGGGCGGGCGGTGGTGAAGTCGGTGGCGCCCTTGGTGGTCGAGCCTTCCGAGCCGTCGCCGTTCTCGCGGCCCTTCAGCGCCGTCGAGGTCCAGATCTTCTTCGGCTGCCAGACGCGCAGGAAGGCGACCAGGCAGAGCATGGAGACGATGGCGGCCACCACGTCCACCAGCCAGGGGCCGTGGAAGTTGGACACCAGGAACTGCGGGATCGCGAAGGAGATGCCGCAGACCAGGATGGCCGGCCAGATCTCCAGCATGCCGCGCCAGCCGGCGAACGCCCAGATCAGCCAGAACGGCACGATCAGCGAGAAGAAGGGCAACTGGCGGCCGATCATCGCCGACAGGTCCATCAGGTCGAGGCCGGTGACGGCGGCGAGCGCGATCACCGGGGTGCCGAGGGCGCCATAGGCGACGGGGGCGGTGTTGGCGATCAGCGACAGGCCGGAGGCGGCGAGCGGCGAGAAGCCGAGGCCGATCAGCAGCGCCGCGGTGACGGCCACCGGCGTACCGAAGCCGGCCGCGCCCTCGAAGAAGGCGCCGAAGGAGAAGGCGATGAGGAGGAGCTGGAGGCGGCGGTCGCCGGTGATGCCGGCGATGGAACGCTGCAGGGTGGTGAAGGAGCCGTTCGCCTCGGTCATCTGGTGCAGGAAGATGATGTTGAGCACGATCCAGCCGATCGGCATCAGGCCGTACATGGCGCCGTAGCCGGCGGCGATGCCGGCCTTCTCCGACGGCATGCCGAACACGAACACCGCGATCACGAAGGCGGCGACGAGGCCGGCGAACGCCGCGACATGCGCCTTCATGTGCAGGAAGCCGAGGCCGACGAGCATTACCACCACGGGTACGGCCGCGAACAGCGTCGACAGCGCGAGGCTGCCGAACGGGTCGTAAATCTGGTTCCAGGTCAAAGTCCGTTTCCTCCAAGTGAACAGCGGACTTGACGTCCGTTTTGCGCGTTCGCGATTGGATGCCGGCCGGCGGCACCTTAACCCCGACCCGTTAGGGAAGGTAGTAACAGGAGTCATGTTTGGTAAAATTGTCTTACCAAAGGAGTCAACTGGTCAGCCGCTTAGCTCTTGGTTGTAGACGCGCGGGCCGGAAAATGAAAAAAGCAGCGGGAAATCGGTTCGGAGATCGAAGCAGATGACCGCGCGGCTGCGCACGCCCAAACTGGCCGAGGCGATCGCCGAACATATCGAGCGGCTGATCCTCGAAGGCGTGCTGCGGCCCGGCGAGCGGCTGGCGAGCGAACGCGACCTCGCCGAGCAGCTGGAGGTCTCGCGCCCCTCGCTGCGCGACGCGCTGCAAATACTTGAAGAACGCGGGCTTCTGGCGATCGGCCGCGACGGCACGCGGGTGACGCAGTTCCTCGCCCCGCTCACCGAGCCGCTGGCCGGGCTGCTGCATTCCAACGAGCAGGTGACGGCCGACTATTTCGAGTATCGCGAGGCGGTGGAGCGCAAGGCGACCGGCCTCGCCGCCGTGCGGGCCAGCGACCCCGAGCGGCAGGCGATCCGCGAATGCCTCGGCGAGATGCAGGCGGCTTACGACGCTAACGAACCCGACCGCGAGGCGGAGGCGGACATCGTGCTGCACCGGCTGATCTACGGTGCCTCGCACAACCTCGTCATCCTGCACGTCATGCGCGCCTTCAGCGAGATGCTGCGGCGGGACATCTTCTTCAACCGCACGCAGCTCTTCGCCATCGACGAGTTCCGCGAGGAATTGCTGAGCCAGCACAAGGCGATAGGTGAGGCGGTGGTGGCCGGCAACGCCGAGGTGGCGGAGGCGGCGGCGCTGCGCCACCTGATCTATACCGGCCAGAGCGTCGAGCGCTTCCGCCGCGACGAGGCACGCACCAGCCTCGCTTTGCGGCGGCTCAACCGCTCGACGCTGATCGCCGGCGGCCAGGGATAGCGGCGGCCAGGATAGAGGCGGTCAGCCGGCGGCGCGCTGGCCGGCGAACTGGCCGCGATAGCCGACCTCGGGGATTCCCAGCGTTTGCTCCAGGATCAGCTGGCACACCTTCATACCGGTCCGCAGCCGGATGGGGCGCGGACCCAGATTGATGATCTCCAGCTGGATACGCCCCGTCGAGCCGGCGTGGATGGTGGGTGCGGTGAGGTGGACGATGAGGCCGATGCGGGCCAGCGAGCTCTTGCCCTCCACCCGCGCGGCGAGGCGGGCGCCGGGCATCAGGTCGACCTTCTCGCAGGTCCAGCCCAGCACCAGCCGGCCGGGATCGAGCACGAAGCCGTCCTCGCCGATCTCGATGTCGCCGGCCATGGCGAGGATCGCCTCGCGGAAGCTGTAGCCGGGGCCGGCCGGGTCGATGACCGGGTCCTCGCCTTCCGCCGGGGGGCGATAGAGGGTGAGCCGGGCGTCGAGACGCAGGTCGACGCCGTTCGGCGCGTAGAACTCGGCCGGTGGCGGCGGATCGATGCAGAGCAGGCCGGCGGCCAGCGAGTCGCGAATATCGCGATCGGTCAGGATCAAGGGCAGGCACCCCGTTTACGCGAGACAAGCCCATGATCGGTAACATGAATGCCGGGGCGGCGCGAGAGCTGCGTTGCAGCGGAACCATGTTGCAATCGCGAAACAGTCCTTGCGCGGGCAATGTTACATATGAAATGATACCAGGTAGTATCATTCATGTTCAGGAGACGTTCTTCCCCATGTCCGCTCGTTTGAAGCTTCTCGGCATTTCCGGCAGCCTGCGCGCCGCCTCCTATTCTACCGCCGTCCTCGAGGCCATCAAGGCGGCGGTCGCCGACAAGGCGGACCTGACCGTGTATCGCCTGAACGACGTGCCGCTCTACAACCAGGACGAGGACACCGCGACCCCGCCGGCCGGGGCGGCGGCGCTGCGCGCGGCCATCGCCGAGGCGGACGGCGTGATCTTCTCCTCGCCGGAATATAATTTCGGCACCTCCGGCGCGATGAAGAACGCCATCGACTGGGGTTCGCGTCCCTATTCCAAGGGCGCGCTGCTCGGCAAGCCGGTGCTGGTCGTCACCTCCTCGCCCGGCTCGACTGGCGGCATCCGCGCCCAGGCGCAGCTGCGTGAATCGCTGACCGCCGCCGGCGCCCGCGTGGCGGTGGTGCCGCATGTGGCGGTGCCCGGCGTCGGCGAGAAGGTGAAGGACGGCGCGTTCACCGACGACAAGACCAAGAACTTCGTGGTCAGCGGCGTCGACGCGCTCATCACCGAAATCCGCTTCGTCGAGCATGTGAAGAAGGGGGCCTGACACGGGCCCGGACGACCATAGCGGCGCCGGCCTGCCGGTGCCGCCGGTCGCGCTGGAGGGGGCGGCGCGTTCCACCGCCCGTCGCCCCTCCGACCGTCGCACCGGCCGGGGGCAGGCGACCTGCGAGCGGCTGCGCCGCGTCGCCGCCTGCCTGTTCGTCGCCCGCGGCTATGCCGGGGTGAGCCTCGACGAGATCGTCCAGGCCGCCGGCGGTTCCAAGACCAACATCTATGCCTTCTATGGTGGCAAGGAAGGTCTGTTCGTCGCCGCCATAGAAGATGCCCTCGGCGAGGTGCTGCGGCCGCTCACCGGCGCCGATACGCGCGGGCTGGCGCTGGAAGAAGGGCTGACCCGGCTCGGGCGGGCCCTGCTCGACGCGCTGCTGACCCCGGAGGCGCTCGCCCTGCACCGTACGCTGATCGGCGAGACCGGGCGCTTCCCCCGGCTCGGCGCCGCCTGGTACGCGGCCGGGCCGGCGACCTCGCAGCGCGTGCTGGCGCGGTTCATTGCCGAGGCGGGTGGGCAGGGCGCCGAGGAGGCAGGCGGGCGTGAGGCGGCCCGGCTGGCGCGGCTATTCCACGACATGGTGGCGGGCGACCTGCAGCACCGGGCGCTGTTCCAGTCGCAGCCAGCCAGTGCGGATGAGCGCGCCGATGCGGTGGCGGCAGCGGTGCGGGCGCTGACGGCGGTGATGGCGCGGGGCGGGTAGGGGCGACAGCCCCGCAGGCGCTTCTTTGGAAAGATGAGGCGGCTTCGCCAGAGCCTCCCCCGGGGGCCGGATCGCCGCTGTGTGGTGTGCGGCTGGTCCGGGGAGCCGAGCGATGCTGAGCGACATGCGCGGCAGCGGAGCGACCGGGTGCCGCGCTCCCGGTGTCCTGCCGGAATTGCAGGTTGCTGCCGGAACACCAAGCTTCCAAGCTTTGAAGCTTTCAAGCTTCCATCGATCGTCGGAGACTGGTTCTCGCGTCGCCTTCAGGTTCCGGCCAGGGAGATCCGGGCCGGTTGCAGAAGGCCGGTGACGTCGTCGGTGGTGACTACGTCGGCGAAGGTCAGCATCATGTTGTTGAGCGTGATGTTGTGCTCGTAATCGGTGTGCGTCGCGGTTCCATCGGAAACGAACAGCACTTTGTAGTTGAGCATCATCGCGTCGCGGGCGGTCGATTCACAGCAGATATTGGTCGCGCAGCCGGTGATGATGACGGTGTCGATGCCGAGAGCCTGCAGGCGCCCGTGAAGATCCGACGACCCGTCGACGAAGGTGCCGAACCGGAACTTGTTGATGTGCATGTCGCCGTCCTCGACCGTGATGTCGGGGTGGAGCGCATGGCCGGGCTTCCCGACCATGAAGGTGGCGTACATGCCCTCCCGCTTGTCGGGCGTCCAGAACGAACCGAACCAGTTGGACCAGCTGTGCTTGCTCTCCTCGCTGATCGAGTTCTGCACGAACACGTTGAGGGCGCCGGCCTCGCGGCAGGCCGCGCTGATGCGGTTGATGTTGGGAATGATGGTGGCGGCCGGCGCGATCTCCGCCGGCGCGCCCGGCGTCATGAAGCCGACCTACATGTCGATCACCAGATGCGCCGTCCGCTTCGGATCGATGGTCTCGAACAGGCGCAGGCGGCCGCGCCTCTGCAGCGCGATCTGCACGATACCGTCTTCGAGCTTTACCGAGTGCATGCGCGTCTCCCGGAGCATTGGCGGCTGTCCGCCCGGCTTCTTAACAGGTTTGCCGCGGGTATGACTTTGCCGCCCGCAAAAATGGCGGCCTCGCGACAGCGGCTTGATGAGCCGGCGAAGAAGACGATCGCATCGACGTGCCGGGAACGCGATCCTGCCGGGAGCACTCAGCCGGTCTGACGGTCGCCAGTCTGACGGTCGCCTGGCTGCTCGGGCGCGATCGGGGTGAACAGGCTGCGGTCGGGCTTGAGGTCGAGCAGCGGCGTGCCGTCGATGCAGTCCAGCCCGCGCACGATCAGCCGGTCCGGCTCCGCCCGCACCAATGTCGCGATGGTGGTGCCGATCGGATTGGGCCGTGCCGGCGAGCGCAACGCGAAGGTGCCGTGGCCGCGCCCGTCATTGGCCGGGCTCTGGATGACGAGGTCGCGGCGCGACAGGTGCATCCAGAACAGCACCTCGATGCGCGCGTAGGACTCGATGCCGGCCAGAGCCGGGCGCCAGGGCTCGAAGATCTCGATGAGGCATTCCGGCCCGTCCGGCCGGCCGAGGCGCGGGGTTTCCAGCCGCGACACCCAGGGCGTGCGGATGCGGCCGATGAAGGTGAGGCCGGCATCATTGCCGGCCGGCGGGGCCGCGAGGACCTCGCCGGCGCGGATTTCGTCGAGGCGGACCATCGTCGCCTTTCCGTGGCCTGCCGCTCAGTCGACGGCGACCAGCACGTCGGAGGCCTTGATCACCGCCGAGGCCGTGCTGCCGATGGTGAGGCCGAGCTCGTCCACCGCCTCGTTGGTGATGGAGGAGGTGAGCACCTGGCCGCCGGCGATCTCGATGCGGACATGGGCGGTGGTGGCGCCCTTCTGGATGGCCACGACCTTGCCGGGGATGACGTTGCGCGCGCTGAGCTTCATTTCCGGGACTCCGGTTTGAGAATGTCGACACGGTCGACGGAGAACACCGCCCGCGAACCGCGCCGGTCGCCGGGTATCACGAGACGGGGCAGCTTGTCGTCGGGGATGGCGGCGCCGTCGCGCTCATAGGCGATCAGCACCCGCTTTCCCTCCAGTTCCGGCGCGATCTCGCCGAGGCCGAGCACGGCGGCATAGCCGTCGCGGGCGGTGGCCAGCACCGCGCTGCGGGCGACGCCGTGCTGGTCCTTGGCATCGACGAGGCCGGCGGTGGTGAGCACGTCCCACAGGAGGGCGCCGGTGAACCGCCCGGTCTCCTCGCCGCGCGAGGTGAGGAAGGTGACCTCGACAGTGGTGGCCGGTAGCTGGCGCAGCGCGGCGAGATCCAGCGTCCGCGTGGCGCCGCCGGGCGCGGAAAGGGTGAGCTCCTGTGCCGTCGCGGCGGCCGCCGGCAGCGTGGCGAGCACCGCCAGGAGGCAGCCGGCGCGGGCAAGACGTCGCGGAGAGAACGACATGGACACCTCAAAGCTATGTGCCGATGAATATAGCAGGGCAGCGCAGCCGGCAACACGATCGAGGGTTGTGAGAAAATCCACGGGCGTAGGAATAAATGCCTTGACAGCGTGACGCTGCTCCGGTAGCTTTCTGCCATGCTCCACAATTGCGTCCGGGGCCGGCGAGGCCGGCAGGGCGCCTTGCTTTCATCAGCCGGCCGGCATGGCCGGCTTTTTTATTGTCGCGGGGGCTGCATTTCAGGGAAACCACCGACCATGACGATACCCAAGCGCGACGTTCCGCTCGAGGCCATCGAGGAGGCGCGCCGCCTGTACGAAAACACCAGCGTGCCCAACCAGCACATTGCCGACCTGCTCGGCATCAGCCGCTCGACGCTGAACCAGCGCGTCCGCCACTGGGGCTGGAAGCGCCGCAAGGACCGGCTGGCGGCGGTCATGCCGGAGACGTCGATGCTGCAAGCGTCGCCGCTGGCCGTTCCGCCATCGCAGGCGTCGCCATCGCAAGTCTTGCCGTCGCCCGCGCCGCAAACGCCCACCTTGGACGCCGAGGGGCCGGTGTCGCGCCGGCTGCTGATCGCCCGGCTGGTGGCGCGGGTGGAAAGCGAGATCGCCGCCGTCGAGCGGCTGGTGGCCCGCGCCGGGCTGAACGCCAATCGCAGCGGCGCCGACGCCGAGCGGGCGGCGCGCACCCTCGCGGTGCTGGTGCGCTCGCTGCGCGAGCTCGCCGCCATCGCCCGCGACGAGGACGAGGATGCCGGGGACGAGCGCGCCGATGACGACATGTTCCGCGATGCCGACGCCTACCGACGCGAGCTTGCGGCAACTCTTGAGCGCGTGCTGGCGGAACGGGCGGCTTGACGAGGCGGTCGCCGGGCTTTCGCCCGGCGGCGCGCACTGGCTGCTGCATTGCTGGAGCCTGCTCGCCCGGCCGGCGCAGATGCCGCCGGAACTGGCGCAGGGCGGCGGCGACTGGATCACCTGGCTGGTGATGGGCGGGCGCGGTGCCGGCAAGACCCGCACCGGCGCCGAATGGGTGCGCGGGCTGGCGCTGGGGACGCCGGGTTTCGCCAGCCGCCCGGCCGGGCGCATCGCGCTGGTGGCCGAGACGTTCAGCGATGTGCGCGAGGTGATGGTCGAGGGGGTCTCCGGCCTGCTCGCCGTGCATCCGCGCCATGAGCGCCCGCGCTGGGAACCGACCCGCCGGCGCCTCGAATGGCCGAACGGCGCCATCGCCCAGGGTTTTTCCGCCGATGACCCCGAAAGCTTGCGCGGCCCGCAATTCGACGCCGCCTGGTGCGACGAGCTGGCCAAATGGCGCTATGCCGAGGCGGCCTTCGACATGCTGCAATTCGGCCTGCGCCTCGGCGAGCGGCCGCGCCAGATGGTGACGACGACGCCGCGCGCCACCCAGCTGATGCGCCGGCTCATTGCCGACCCGATGACGGCGATCACCCGGATGGGCACGGCGGAGAACGCCGCGCACCTGGCGCCGACCTTCCTGGAGACGGTGGTCTCTCGCTATGCCGGCACGCGGCTCGGCCGGCAGGAGCTGGAAGGCGAACTGATCGAGGACCGCGCCGACGCGTTGTGGAGCCGGGCCGGCATCGAGGCGGCACGCGAGGAGGCGGCACCGGCGCTCGCCCGCATCGTGGTGGCGGTCGACCCGCCGGCCTCCTCGCGCAAGGGAGCGGATGCCTGCGGCATCGTCGCCGCCGGGCTCGACGGCGAGGGGATCGCGCATGTGCTGGCCGACGAGAGCGGCCACGGCCTGACGCCGGCCGCCTGGGGCGCGCGCGTGGTGGCGCTGTTCCACAAGCTCGCCGCCGACCGGGTGGTGGTGGAGGTGAACCAGGGCGGCGAGATGGTGCGCACCATCCTCGCCGGCATCGACCCCGCCTTGCCGGTGGCCGAGGTGCGGGCGACGCGCGGAAAATGGCTGCGCGCCGAGCCGGTGGCGGCGCTCTATGAGCGCGGCCGGGTGCGCCATGCCGGCGCCTTCCCGGCGCTGGAGGACGAGCTTTGCGACTTCGGCCCGGACGGGCTGTCCGGCGGGCGCTCGCCGGACCGGCTCGACGCGCTGGTCTGGGCGATCACCGCGCTGGCGCTGGGGCCGAAGGAGACGGCGCCGCGGGTGCGGCGGGTGTGAGGGGGGCGGGGGCCGTACCGGCAGTTACGCGCGCCCCTTGGGAACGCGTGCCTGCCAGCTCAGATTGACGTTGGTCAGGAGGAAATCATGGTCGCTCAGGTAAATGATCATCTGGTTGCGCAAATATCCGATATGAGCGAGCAGGCGGAGGCGTTCCTCCGCGCGTTGACCGAACTCGCTCGTGAATATGGACTAGGCATTGGCGGGCAACCGGTATTGTTCATTTTGGAGCGCGACGATCACGATATTGGCTACACATGTGACGCCGGAAGCAGGATGATCTTAGCTTAACCGAACAGTCAAGCCTGAGTTCGGGAGAGGAATACCGATGGATGGCTCCACGCCCTTCGTTGCTCTCAGGGCTTGAAGCACTTCCTTCGGGTCCAATTGCGAGCCAATAAGCCGCTCCGACTCTGGGCGCGGATTGTCAACTACCTTTCCACGATACACGACCAAGAACCTTCCTTCGGCTATTGCCCGAAGAGCTAAGCCTCTCATGTAATACATATTGAATTGCGATTCAGCCAGTGTTTGAGCGGCCGTTACCGGTACGCTCACCATGGTAAAGCCACCTTTTGGCTTTCGGCGTTCCACTTGCAGCTTAAAGCTCCGTTCGGTTCGGAGTATTTGAGCAAGAGTGTCATCCGTGCCACTTTGAGATGCCTGGCGTAACAAGGTTGGCCATCTCTGCTGACCTTGATCGTTAAGGTAGTTGCTGAGATAAAGACCACCACTTGTGATGTCGGCGTCTATCTCGCCGGTCATAAATGGGCGCGTGACCTCATCGAGATGCTCGAAGCGGATGCCCATTCTCGAATGGCCTCATAGAACCACCATGAAATCATTTACCACCATGGCGTGTGATTCGCGAGATCCGTAACCAGCGTTCCTAATTCGCTGCTGCTCAGCCGATCACGTGCCGTTTCGAGAGATCATCCCATGAGGCTGCCTTTCTTCTCCCGCCCCTCCGCGCCGCCGGACGTGAAGGCGTCCCGCGCGGCGCCGCTGGTGGCGCTGCTCGCCGCCGGGCGGCCGCGCTGGACGCCGCGCGACTATGCCGCGCTCGCCGTCGAGGGCTATAGCCGCAACGCCGTCGCCCATCGCTGCGTCCGCATGATCGCCGAGGGTGCGGCGCAGGTGCGCTTCAGCCTGATGGAGGGCGCGCAGGAACATGCGGACCATCCGCTCATCGACCTGCTGCGGCGGCCGAACGAGCGGATGTCCGGCTCCGGTTTTATCGAGGCGGTGGCGGGGCATCTGCTGCTCGCCGGCAATGCCTATATCGAGGCAGTGAGCCTCGACGGGCGGGTGCGCGAGCTGCACGTGCTGCGGCCCGACCGCATGAAGGTGGTGCCCGGCACCGATGGCTGGGCCGAGGCCTATGACTACACGGTGGGCGGGCGCACGCTGCGCTTCCTGCAGGAGGGGCAAGGGGGATCCGCGGTGCCGCCGATCCTGCATCTCGCCTTGTTCAATCCGCTCGACGACCATTACGGCACGCCGCCTCTGGAGGCGGCGCAGGTGGCGCTCGACCTGCACAATGCCGCCGGCGCCTGGAACAAGGCGCTGATCGACAATGCGGCGCGGCCCTCCGGGGCGCTGATCTATGGCGGGGCGGGCAACCTCTCCGACGAGCAGTTCGACCGCTTGAAGGAGGAGCTGGAGGCCAATTTCTCCGGCGCCGCCAATGCCGGGCGGCCGCTGCTGCTGGAAGGCGGGCTCGACTGGCGGCCCTTGTCGCTGTCGCCGAAGGAGATGGACTTCCTGGAGGCGCGCAACGCCGCGGCGCGGTAGATCGCGCTCGCCTTCGGCGTGCCGCCGATGCTGCTCGGCATTCCCGGCGACGCCACCTACGCCAATTATTCCGAGGCCAACCGGGTGTTCTGGCGCCAGGCGGTGCTGCCAATGGCGCGCCGTATCGGCGAAGGGCTGGCGCGCTGGCTGGCGCCCGGGCTCGGCGAGGCGACGCTGGAGCTGGTGCCCGACCTCGATGCGGTGGAGGCGCTCTCCGCCGAGCGCGAGGCGCTGTGGCGGCGGGTGGGCGAGGCGGGGTTCCTCAGCGACGCCGAGAAACGCGCGGCCGTGGGGTATGGCGAGGAGTAGGGGCGGCGGATAAGAGCCGTCTCTAACGTTCGGGGTGGTGCTTCACAGGGAGAGAGGCCGATGGAAGATGTCGAGAGCGCTATTGTTGAGCGTCCCGAGCAATTCGGTCTCTGGTCTGTAGAGGTCATCGACAGCGAGCATAATGGAACATGCTATGTGACCGCTTTTTTATGGGCCTGATTCTAAAGACCGCGCGCTACGCTATCTGGAGTTACTGCGTCAGTAGCGAACTTCTGCAATGATGCGGTCTACGCAGGTTTGTGGACGTGAATGGTTGTCTGGCGAGTACCACTGTCCATCCTGTAGACGGATATCTCTGATTTCGTTTAGCACCATGCAGCGCCAATCTCCTCCTATGACAAGTCCTTTCGAACTGGAGCCGCCGAACTGGAATGCCAGGATCTGCGGACGGTCGTTTTTGTATCCTACGACGTGCACGCACAATTCACGATGATGGCCCTGATAGGAGCAGGTCACCTGCTTCTTTCCATTCACGGCACGGATCATCAACTCAATTTTGTCTTGCATCGATCACCTGATTTGCTTGGCAACATCGTCATCATTGGACGCCCAGAATCACATGCAGTTGCAATCTTAATGCAACTTACACGACATACAATCTTGGGTTGATGTTCGCCCCCATGGACAAGTTCATCGACGCCTTCGTGGCGCGGGGCGATCTCGCGCATCTGGCGCTGCTCGCCTGGGCGCTGGGCGCCTCCTCCTTCGCCTATGTGCTGTTCCGCGAGCTCGCTGCCGGCGCGCGGCGCTTCGACGATTTCGTGCGCGAGCTCGCGCGCTTCAACGCCCGGTTCACCGCCGACCCAACCGCTGAGTTCGGAGACGACGAATGAAGGTCACACCCCGCATCCGGGCCTTCCTGCCCGGACGGCCGCGGCTGCCGGCGCCGACCCGCGCCGGCGATGCGCCGAAAGTCTTTCGCGATTTCGGCCGAACCCTCGGCAAGCTCGACCGCGCCGCCCACACGGCCAAGCCCGGTAACGCCAAATCCGGCCGGACGACCGGCGCCAAGGGCGGAAAGGGCGGCGCATGATCCATTCCCGCGTTCCGCCGGCCGGGCCGCTCGCCGGGCCCGCCGTCGAGGTGAAGGCCGGCCCTCCGCTGGCGCAGATCGAGGCCGACGGCTCCTTCGAGGGCTATGCCGCGCTGTTCGGCCGCGTCGATCTCGGCCGCGACCTGATCGTGCACGGCGCCTTCGCCCGCTCGCTCGCCGAGCGCGGCGCAGGCGGGGTGCGCATGCTGTTCCAGCACGACCCCGCCGAGCCGATCGGCGTGTGGACTGAGATCCGCGAGGATTCGACCGGCCTGTTCGTGCGCGGCCGGCTGACGCCCGAGGTGGCGCGCGCCCGCGAGGTGCTGGCGCTGATGCGCGCCGGGGCGATCGACGGGCTGTCCATCGGCTTTCGCGCCGTGGAGGGCCGCACCGATCCGCGCTCGCGGGTGCGCCGGCTCACCCGCATCGATTTGTGGGAGGTGTCGGTCGTCACCTTCCCGATGCAGCCCGATGCCCGCATCGACGCCGTGAAGCGGGCGGGGGCCGAGGCCCGGTCCCCCGCCGGCGGGCGCTCGCCGCTCGCCGCCGCCATACGTCGCGGCGCGCGGCGGCTGCGTGCCCTCGGCGCCCTGCCGCCGGTCGGCTCCCTCTCTCCCCTGAAAGGATGATCCCTGATGCAGAACAGCCATGAGATGAAGTCCGGCTTCGAGACCAAATCCGGCTTCGAGACGAAGTCGGGCGGCCCGGAGGTGAGCGCCGCCTTCGAGGAATTCATGGGCGCCTTCGAGGCGTTCAAGGACGCCAACGACCAGCGCCTCGGCGAGCTGGAGCGGCGCGGCGTCGACGCGGTGACCCATGACAAGGTGGAGCGTATCAATGCCGCGCTCGACACCCAGAAGGCGCTGATCGACGAGCTGGTGCTGAAAGCGCGCCGGCCGGGGCTCGGCGGGCGTGCCGACCTCGTCGCCGACCTCGCCGCGCGCGAGCACAAGGCGGCCTTCGACGCCTATGTTCGCCATGGCGAGGCCGCCGGCCTCAAGCGTATCGAGATGAAGGCGATGTCGGCCGGTGTCGCCGCCGATGGCGGCTATGTGGTGCCGAACGAGACCGAGCGCGAGATCGGCAAGCGCCTCGCCGCGCTGTCGCCGATCCGCGCCATCTCGGATGTGCGCACCATCTCGGCCGGCACCTACAAGAAGCCGTTCATGACCTCCGGCCCGGCGGTCGGCTGGGTCGCCGAGACGGCGGCCCGCGCGCAGACCGCCAGCCCGGTGCTCGACGAGCTGAGCTTCCCGGCGATGGAGCTCTACGCCATGCCGGCGGCGACGCAGACCCTGCTCGACGACGCGGCGGTGAACATCGACGAATGGCTCGCCATCGAGGTGGAGGCCGCTTTCGCGGCCCAGGAGGGCACCGCCTTCGTCACCGGCGACGGCACCGGCAAGCCGAAGGGCTTCCTCGCCTATACGGCGGTGGCGGAGAGTGCCTGGAGCTGGGGCAATCTCGGCTATGTGGCGACCGGGGCGGCGGGCGACTTTCCCACCGCCAATCCGTCCGACCCGCTGGTCGACCTCGTCTATGCGCTGAAGGCCGGCTACCGCCAGAACGGCAGCTTCGTGATGAGCCGCCGTACCCAGGGCGCGGTGCGCAAGCTGAAGGACGAGAACGGCCAGTATCTGTGGGCGGCGCCCACGGCGGCCGGCCAGCCGCCGAGCCTGCTGGGCTTCCCCGTCCATGAGGCGGAGGAGATGCCGAGCATCGGTGCGAACAGCCTGTCGGTGGCGTTCGGCGACTTCCGCCGCGGTTATCTGGTGGTCGACCGCGCCGGGGTGCGGGTGCTGCGCGACCCGTATTCCGCCAAGCCCTATGTGCTGTTCTACACCACCAAGCGCGTCGGCGGCGGCGTGCAGGACTTCGACGCGATCAAGCTGCTGAAGTTCGCGGCGTCGTGAGTATCGAGCCTCTTCCTCTTCAAGGGTGAGGGGCTAACGGGCGAGGGGAAATCTGTCTCAAGCCGGCTCGGGTGTGGTGAGCATTTTCACGAGATCGCGTGCCATGCCCACCGTCGTGAAGAGAGTATCTGTTGCACGGACAAACTTCCCCTCGCTTGTCTCGACGATGAGGATATTTCCGCCAAGTTCATCCCCGCACTGAAGAAATCCCAACTCGTTCTGAATTGTCGACATTTGATCGGTAGTCCGGAGTAGGCGGGGTTTCTTGCCCGTTAGTTCGCCGTGCTTATAAGCGGCGGCGAGGTCGCGAAGAAGATGATAGTCTAATGTCGTTTCGGCCAATTGGTCTCGATAGTTGTCGTCGCGCGACGGAATGTTGTGGTGTCCGTCTTCGATCAGATCTCGATGGATGAGGCCGATACAGGCATCAATCGTCAGCACCGCGTTTGCCATGTGGCGCTCATCGTCAGGCGCGTCTACCGCTGCCGCGAAGTTCGGCATGACGATAGTCTTCAGAAAGCGTTCAGAACGACATCCGTTCCTTGATCGCGGTTCTGTCATTTCGGGTTCCCAGTCGGTATGGCTCACTGCGCCCCCATGCTCCTTGCGGTGGCGTCGATCCAGGCGCGCTGGGGACCGACCAGCGTCGCCCCGGTGACGCCGCCGCAGCCGCGCGCGCCGCCGGCCGCCGTCGACCAGCCGATGATGCCGGCCACCTCGCCTTCGAGGAACACCGGGCCGCCGCTGTCGCCGGTGCAGCCGCCGGCGGCCGGGCCATCGGACAGGCGGATCATGATGCCGCCGGTGGTGCCGATGCTCGGAAGCTCGACCGTGCGCAGCGTCCCGGCCGACTTGCCGTCGCCGTCCTTCACCACGCCGTAGCCGGCGAGGGTGAAGGCGGTGCGGCGCGCCGGCAGCGCCGGTTCGCTCGACAGCCGCGCCGGGCGCACGCCGGGCAGCGGAGCCGAGAGCTTCACCAGAGCGAGGTCCGGCGTCGGGCGCCGGGTGGCGAAGGAGTTCGGGTCGAATTGCGGGTGCAGCGCCACCCGGCTCGCCTCGATGATGCGCGGGCCGGAGGCCTCGAACGCCACCGCCGCGTAGTTCGCCGCCGGCTGCACGCAATGCGCCGCGGTCAGCACCACCAGCGGGGTAAGCACCACGCCGGTGCAGGAGGCACCGCGCGTCGAGACGATCAGCGCGGTCTGTGCCCGCGTCGCCTCGTCGGCCGGGCGACCGCCGACAATGGCGGCGGCCGGGACGGCGGCACAGAGCAGGGCGGCGGCGACGCCGATCCGGGACAGGCGGACGAAGGACGGGCTCGGCATCGGGCTTCCTCACGGAGGGATGGCGCGGTTCTGCCGGCCCGTTCCCGCCGCGTCAAGCGAGGGCGGCGAGGCCGCTCATAGCGTTTCAGCACATCAGGGGAGGGGCCGATGCCCGCTTTGCTGCTCGCGGGACCCGCGAGCGAACCGCTCACGCTCGCCGAGGCGAAGGCGTATCTGCGCGTCGACCACGACGCCGAGGACGCGCTGATCGCCTCGATGATCACCGCCGCGCGGGCGAGCGTGGAGACGCTGACCCGCCGGGCGCTGATCGACCAGACGTGGCGGATCGTCCGCGACGCCTGGCCGGCGAGCGGGCTGATCCCGGTGCCGGTATCGCCGCTGCGCACGCTCGACCGGGTGGTGCGGATCGATGCGGCCGGCGCGGAGACCGAGCTGCCGCTCGACGCCTTCGCCCTCGACACCGCCCGGCTGCCGGGCCTGATCCGCGTCGAGCGCGGCAGGGTGCCGGCGCCGGAGCGGCCTCTCGCCGGCCTCGCGCTCGACATCACCGCCGGGCACGGGCCGGCCGCCGCCGACGTGCCGGCGCCGCTGATCGAGGCGGTGCGGCTGGTGCTGGCGCATTTCTACGAGCACCGCGACGAGACCGGGTCCTCGGCCGCCTTCCCCGCGACGCTCGGCGCGCTGGTCGCGCCCTACCGGGTGACGCGGCTGTGAGCCGGGCAGGCGAGCTGCGCCACCGGCTGACCCATGAGACGCCGGTGGGCACCCCCGACGGGCTCGGCGGGACGACGCTCAGCTATCAGGTGGTGGGCGACGTTTGGGGCGCGATCCGCAGCGACGCCGCCCCCGCCGAGATCGCCGACCGGCCCGGTGCGGTGCTGACGCACTGGGTGACGCTGCGCGCGCCGGCTGAGGTGATGCCGGGCGACCGGCTGCGGCTCGGCGCGCGGGTGCTGCTCGTCGAGGCGATCAGCGATGCCGAGGGACGCGGGCGGCGGCTGACCTGCCGCTGCCGGGAGGAGACGCCATGAGATTTTCATCCCGCCTGCCGGCCGGGACGCTGGCCCGGCTGATCGCCGCGCTGCGCCGGCGAGCAACCGTCCGTGGAGTTCCGCGATGAGCGCGGCGACGGCCTTGCGGGCCGCGCTCCACCAGGCGCTCGTCGCCGACGCGCCGCTGATCGCCGCGCTGGGCGGCGCGCGTATCCACGACGTGCCGCCGGCCTCGCCGGACTTTCCCTATGTCACGCTCGGCGAGGCGCAGGTGCTCGACTGGTCGACCGCCACGGAACGCGGCGAGGAGCATCGGCTGACCCTGCATGTCTGGTCGCGCCAGGGCGGGCATGGCGAGGCGCTGAACCTCGCCGCGCTGGTGCAGGAGGCGCTGCACGATGCGGCGCTGCCGCTCACCGAGGGACGGCTGGTCAATCTGCGCGCCACCGGGGCGGAAATCCGTCGCGAGGCGGGCGGGCGCACCTATCGCGCCGTGCTGCGTTTCCGCGCCGTGACGGAATCGAATTGAAGACGAAGCCGGCACTTCAGGAAAGCCGACCAAGAGTCCGTGCGGACTCAGGAAGACGGCTTCACCCTGAATCGGAAGATGAAGTCACTTGGCGCCGTTTTCTGAGGTTGATTCAGAAGATGAAAGCGCCCCTCGCGGCGGTCACAGGCCGCCGATCCTGACTCAAGGTTACCGCATCGCGGTTAACGGTTCCTCACTACCGCAACGGGAGACGGCCATGGCCGCGCAGAAGGGCAAGGACCTGCTTTTGAAGATCCATGACGGCTCGGCCTATGTGACCGTCGCCGGGCTGCGCTCGCGGCAGATCGCCTTCAACACCGAGACCGTCGACGTGACCCACGCCGAGAGCGCCGGGCGCTGGCGCGAATTGCTGGCCGGGGCAGGGGTGAAGCGTGCCTCGATCTCCGGCTCTGGCGTGTTCAAGGACGCCGCCTCGGACGCACTGATCCGCCAGAGCTTCTTCGACGGCGCGGTGCAGAACGCGCAGCTGCTGGTGCCGGATTTCGGCACGCTGACCGGGCCGTTCCAGATCTCCTCGCTGGAGATCGCCGCCGAGCACGACCGCGAGGTGACGTTCGACATCGCGCTGGAGAGCGCGGGCGAGCTCACCTTCGCGGCGCTGTGAGGGGCGGGCCGATGAGCAACTTCGCGGTCAACCGGCACCGCGGCGAGATCGCCGCCGAACTCGACGGCCGCCCGCGCCGGCTGGTGCTCACCCTCGGCGCGCTCGCCGAGCTGGAGAGCGCCTTCGGTGCCGGCGACCTGGTGGCGTTGGCCGAGCGCTTCGGCGCCGGGCGGCTCTCCGCCGGCGATGCCATGCGCGTCATCGCCGCCGGGCTGAACGGCGCCGGCGAGGCGGTCGGCGTCGAGCAGGTGGCGCGGATGACCACGCCGGGCGGGGCGACCGGCTTCGCCCGCATCGTCGGCGAACTCATCGCCGCCACCTTCGGCGTGCTGCCCGACGAACGACCGGCGGCGCGCACGACCGGGGCGGCGGAGACGGCGCCGGACCCTCGCGTGCCGCGGCGGGACTGAGCGCTCCCGACCCGTCGCGGCCTGTCGCGGCCTTCCCCTGGGCGGAGGCGATGGCGTTCGGTTTCGGCCGGCTGCGTCTCGCTGCTCGCGATTTCTGGGCGCTGACCCCGCGCGAGCTCGCCGCCGCCATGCGCGCCTTTATCGGGCCGGAGCGCGCGCCGCTGGACCGCGCCGGCCTCGCCACGCTGATGGCGCGGTTTCCCGACCGTGCCTGACACGAATTCGACCGATCCCACGGAGCCGACATGACCGAGGATGACAGCCTAGCGGTGGAAAGCCTCACCGTCGAGATATCGGCCGATACCAGCGCCTTCCGCCGCGAATTGTCCGACGCCGAGCGGCTCGCGCGCGGCTTCGGTCGGGCGGTGGGCGACGCGCTGACCGGCGCGGTGGTGAAGGGCAAGGAGGCCGACGACGTGATCCGCGCGCTCGGGCTGCGGCTCTCCTCGCTGGCGCTCGACATGGCGCTGAAGCCGGTGGAGCAAGGCTTCGCCAGCCTGGTGCAGGGGCTGTTCGGCGGCGCGCTGGGCTTCGCGAAAGGCGGCGCCTTCGAGGGCGGCCGGGTGGTGCCGTTCGCCTCCGGCGGCGTGGTGGCCAGCCCGAGCTATTTCCCGCTCACCGGCGGACGCACCGGGCTGATGGGCGAGGCGGGCGCCGAGGCGATCCTGCCGCTGGCGCGCGGCCCGGACGGCAAGCTCGGCGTCGCCGCCGGCGGGGGCGGGCGGGCGGTGAACGTGACCGTCAACGTCTCGACGCCGGATGCCGGCTCGTTCCGCCGCTCGGAAGCCTATCTCGCCGGGCTGGTGAGCCGGGCGGTAGCGCGCGGCGAGCGCAGCGGGTGAGGTGCCGCCCGCCGTTTTCCGCCCTGTCGTTATGCGCATGAAAGGCTGATCCGAAAGGGTGCTCCATGGCCGCCTTCCACGAAGTGCTGTTCCCGCTCGACATCGCGCTCGGCGCGGCGGGCGGGCCGGAGCGGGCGACGGAAATCGTCACCACGCTGACCGGCCGCGAGGAGCGCAATACCCGTCTCGCCCATTCGCGCCGGCGCTGGGATGCCGGCTACGGCGTCACCTCGCTGCTCCAGCTGACGCATGTGGTCGCCTTCTTCGAGGAGCGGCGCGGCCGGCTCTACGGCTTTCGCTGGCGCGACCGGCTCGACCATTCCTCCGCCGCGCCGGGTGCCGTGCCGGGGTCGCTCGATCAGGTGATCGGCGCCGGGACGGGCGCGCAGGCGCAGTTCCAGCTCGCCAAGACCTATGGCGGCGTGCACGCGCCCTATGAGCGGCCGATCGCCAAACCGGTCGCCGGCACGGTGCGGGTGGCGATTGATGGAGCCGAGCGGGCCGAGGGCGTGCATTACGCGCTCGACGCCACGCTCGGCACCATCACCTTCTTCGCCGGCGAGGTGCCGGGACCGGGGGCGGTGGTGACGGCGGGCTTCCTGTTCGACGTGCCCGTGCGCTTCGACACCGACTTCCTGGAGGTGAACCTCACCGCCTTCGAGGCCGGGCAGATTCCGCGCATTCCGCTTTTGGAGATCCGGCCATGAGGACGCTGCCATGAGGACGCTGCCCGCCGATTTCGCCACCGCCCTGGCCTCCGGCGTCACCACGCAGGCGCGCTGCTGGCGGATCACCCGCCGCGACGGCGCGGTGCTGGGGCTGACCGAGCATGATCGCGATCTTTCCGTCGACGGCACGACGTTCCATGCCGCTGCCGGCGTGGCGGGCAGCGAGACGCCGGCGGCGCTCGGCTTCGCCGCCAATGCCGGCGAGCTCAACGGCGCGCTCGCCGCCGACCAGCTCGATGAGCGCGACCTCGCTGCCGGGCTCTTTGACGGGGCGGATGTGGAGCTGCTGCTGGTCGACTGGTCGAGCCCGGCGAGCTTCATACGCTTGCGGCGCGCGGGCCTTGGCGAGGTGCGGCGCGAGGGTGGGGTGTTCGTCGCGGAGCTGCGGGCGCTGGCCGATGCGCTCGGCCAGGTGCGCGGGCGGCTGTTCACCCGTGGCTGCGACGCCGATCTCGGCGATGCGCGCTGCCGGGTCGACCTCGCCGCGCCGGCCTTTCGCGGCAGCGGAACGGTGCTCGCGGTGGCGGGCGCCGGGCTGTTCGTCGCCGGCGGGCTCGACGGCTTCGCCGCCGGCTGGTTCGCGCAGGGACGGCTGGTCTTCACCGATGGCGCCAATGCGGGTTTCGCCACCGAGGTGAAGGCGCATGACGCCCTCGCCGGCACGGTGCGCCTCGACCTGTGGCAGCGCCCGCCGGAGCCGCTCGACATCGGCGACGGCTTCACGGTCACCGCCGGCTGCGACAAGCGCTTCGCCACCTGCGGCGCCCGCTTCGCCAACACGGTGAATTTCCGCGGCATGCCGCACATGCCGGGCAATGACGCGGTGCTGCGCATCGCCCGGCCGGGAGCGAGCTGAGATGGGCGGCGAGGCTTTACGAGAGCGGATCGTCGCGGAGGCGCGTGGGTGGATCGGCACGCCCTATCTGCACCGCGCCTCGCTGAAGGGCGAGGGCGCCGACTGCCTCGGGCTGGTGCGCGGGGTGTGGCGGGCGACGATCGGCGCCGAGCCGGAACGGCTGCCGGCCTACACGCCCGACTGGGCGGAGGCGACGCTGGCCGAGCAACTGGCCGGCGCCGGCATCCGGCATCTCATACCGGTGACGACCGAGGCGGTGCGGCCGGGCGACGTGCTGCTGTTCCGCTGGCGGGCGCATCTGCCGGCCAAGCATGCGGCGATCCTCGTCGCACCCGAGCGCATGGTGCACGCCCATGACGGGGCGGCGGTGGCGGAAGTCGCCTTCGCGCCCTGGTGGCGACGGCGCCTCGCCTACGCCTTCGCCTTTCCGGGGGCGTGAACCCTTTCCGATCATTCGCGAAACGGATTCTCATTCATGGCCACTCTTCTTCTCGGCGGTGCCGGCGCGGCGCTGGGCGGTTCGCTGTTCGGGCCGCTCGGCGCCATTGCGGGGCGGGCCGTCGGCGCGCTCGGCGGCGCGGTGATCGACCGCGCGCTGCTCACCCCCGGCAAGAGAGTCGAGGGGCCGCGCCTCGCCGATCTCGACGTTATGACCTCGGTGGACGGGGCGCCGATGCCGCGGCTCTATGGCCGCGCGCGGCTCTCCGCCCAGCTGATCTGGGCGAGCGAGATCGAGGAGGTGGTGTCGACCGAGACCAGTTCGGCCGGCGGCAAGGGCTCCTCGCTCAGCGGCGGCTCCACGACAACCACGACCTATTCCTACTATGCGAGCTTCGCCGTCGGCCTGTGCGAGGGGCCGGCGACGTGGATCGGCCGTATCTGGGCCGACGGGCGCGAGCTGGACCTGCAGGGGCTGAACCTGCGCAGCTATCTCGGCGGCGAGGGGCAGACGCCCGACCCGCTGATCGCCGCGCTGAAGGGCGAGGGCGCGCCGGCCTATCGCGGGCTGACCTATCTGGTCTTCGAACGGCTGCCGCTCGCCGATTTCGGTAACCGGCTGCCGCAGCTCTCCGTCGAGGTGGAGCGGGCGGTGGGCGCGCTGGAGCCGCGCCTCAAGGCGGTGACGATGATTCCGGCCGCCACTGAGTTCGGCTACGACACCACCGAGCTCCAGCGGGTCGAGAGTGCCGGCTCCTATGCGGCGGAGAACCGCCATGTGAGCGTGGCGGACAGCGATTTCGAGGCCGCGCTCGACCGGCTGCTGGCCTGCTGCCCGAACCTCGAACGGGTGGCGCTGGTGGTGTCGTGGTTCGGCACCGACCTGCGCGCCGGGCAGTGCGAGGTGCATCCCGGCGTCGAGCGGCGCGAGAAGACGGTGAAGGCCGGCAATGTCGTCGAGGCCTGGGGCGTCGCCGGTCGCACACGGGCGAACGCGCATCTGGTGAGCCAGCATGACGGGCGCCCGGCCTATGGCGGCACCCCTTCCGACCGCAGCGTGGTGCGCGCCATCCAGGCGTTGAAGGCGCGCGGGCTGAAGGTGACGCTCTACCCGTTCATCATGATGGACGTGCCGTCCGGCAGCGGCCTGGCCGACCCGTGGAGCGGCGCGACGAGCCAGCCGCCCTATCCCTGGCGCGGGCGCATCACCTGCGATCCCGCTCCGGGCCAGCCGGGCTCGCCCGACGCGACGCCGACCGCCGGCGCGCAGGTGGCGGCGCTGTTCGGCACCGCCATGGCGGCGCAATTCGCCGTCTCCGGCGGGCAGGTGGTGTATTCCGGCCCGGCGGAGTGGGGCCTCAGGCGCATGGCGTTGCATTATGCCCGGCTGAGCGTGCTGGCCGGCGGCGTCGAGGCGATCCTGATCGGCTCGGAAATGGCGGCGCTGACGCGGGTGCGCTCGGCGCCCGGCGTCTACCCGGCGGCGAACGCCTATGCCGCGCTCGCCGCCGAGGTGAAGGCGACGGTGGGCACGGGCACGCTGGTCTCCTATGCCGCCGACTGGACGGAATATGGCGCGCATGCGCTCGACGGCGGGGCGGAGGTGCGGTTTCCGCTCGATCCGCTCTGGGCCTCGCCGGCGATCGATTTCATCGGCATCGACTGGTACGCGCCGCTCGCCGACTGGCGCGACGGCGACGCCCATCTCGACGCCGCGAATTTCGAGAGCGGCTACGACACCGCCTATCTCGCCGGCAATGTCGCCGGCGGCGAGGGCTTCGACTGGTACTATGCCGACGAGACGGCGCGGGTCAGCCAGACCCGCCTGCCGATCACCGACGGCGCCTATGGCGAGCCCTGGGTGTTCCGCCAGAAGGACATCGCCGCCTGGTGGGCCAGTGCGCATCACGAGCGGATCGGCGGGGTGCGGCAGGCCGGCCCGACCGCCTATGTGCCGGGTGCCAAGCCGGTGCGGCTCACCGAGATCGGCTGCGCGGCGGTCGACAAGGGAGCGAACCGGCCGAGCGTGTTCCCCGATCCGAAATCGGTGGAGAACGGCCTGCCGCCCTTCTCCAGTGGCCGGCGTGACGACCTGATCCAGCGCCGGCACCTCGAGGGCTCGCTGGACGCGATGGCGACCGATGCCGTCAATCCCCCGGCCGCCGGCCTGCCGGGCGGGCGGATGATCGAGCCCGGCGGCATCTATGCCTGGACCTGGGATGCGCGGCCGTTTCCGGCGTTTCCGCTCGCCACCGATATCTGGGCGGACGGGGCGAACTGGGCGACCGGCCACTGGCTGACCGGCCGGCTGGGCGCGGCGCCGCTGGCGGAGACCTGTGCCGCCATCGCCGCCGATGCCGGCGTGCCCGAACTCGACGCCTCCGCGCTGCGCGGCGTCGTCGACGGCTATGTCGTCGACCGGCCGATGAGCGTACGCGCCGCGCTGGAGCCGCTGGGCCAGGCGTTCGGCTTCGACCTGATGGAGACCGGCGAGGGGCTGGCGCTGCGCCCGCGCGGCGGGCGGGTGCGGGCGGAGCTCACCGACGAGGATTTCCTCACCGGCGACGACGTGCCAGCGCCGAGCTTCACCCGTGGTTCGGAGGGCGACCTGCCGCTGTCGGTGACCATCGGCTTCGTCGACGCGCTGGCGGATTATCGGCGGGCGACGGGGGCTTCGCGAAGGCTCGCCGGCGCGGCGCGCGCGGAGACCAGCCTCGACCTCGCCCTGGCGACGCATGACGGCCTTGCCGCCGGCCTCGCCGAGATGCGGCTGCAGGATGCCTGGGCCAGCCGCGAGAGCGTGCGCTTCGCGCTGGCACCCTCGCGGCTGGCGCTGGAGCCCGGCGACGTGGTGGGCGTGACCCGCGACGGCCGGCGCCGGCTGGTCGAGATCACCGAGATCAGCGACACCGAGGCGCGGGAGGTGAGCGGGCGCAGCATCGATCCCGACGTGTTCGCGCTGGCGGTGCGCGAGCCGCGCGTGACGCGCATCGCCATGCCCCCGGCCGCTGGGCCGCCGGAAATGGCGGTGCTGGCGCTGCCGATGCTGCCTTCCGCGCGCGAGACGGTGCCGACGCTGGCCTGGCTCGCCGGGTTCCAGGCGCCGTGGCCGGGCGCGCTGGCGGTGTGGCGCGGCGTCGACGGGGCGAGCTTCGAGCGGGTGGCGACGCTGCCGGCGCCCTCGGTCATGGGGCTTCTGACGGAGCCGCTGGCATCGGGCGCGCCCTGGCTGTGGCAGCGCGGGGCGCGGCTGACGGTCGAGCTTCATGGCGGGCTGCTGGCGGCGGCGAGTGAGGAGGCGGTGCTGAACGGCGCCAACCTCGCCGCGCTGGTGGCGCCCGACGGTGCGGCGGAGGTGATCCAGTTCGCCGAGGCGGAACTGGTCGGCACCCGGCTATGGGCGCTCGGCGGCCTGCTGCGCGGCCAGGGCGGCACCGAGGCGCGGGCGGCGGCCGGCTGGCCGGCCGGCACGCTGTTCGTGCGGCTCGACCGCAACCTCGCCGGCGTGGCCGGTGGTACCGAGCTGATCGGCCGGGCGCTCACCCTGCGCGCCGGTCGGGCCGACCGCGATCATGGCGACCCGGCGGTGGCGGAGCTTGGCACCAGCGTCTCCGGCCTCGCGCTGGCGCCGCTCGCGCCGGTGCATGCGCGGGCGCGGCGGACGGCGGCGGGGGTGGAGATCGGCTGGATCCGCCGCACCCGGCAGGAGGGCGACAATTGGGACGTGGTGGAGGTGCCGCTCGGCGAGGCCTCCGAAGCCTATCGGGTCGAGATCCTCGACGGTGCCGCGACCGTGCGGACGCTGGAGGTTTCGAGCCCGGCCTGCCTCTACGAGGCGGCCGCCGAGATCGCCGATTTCGGTGCCGCCCGGAGCTTTCTCGACCTGCGCATCGCGCAGCTCTCCGCCAGCGTCGGGGCGGGAACGCCGCTCCTCGCGCGGCTCGCTACCTGACGCCCGCCGGCTCCATCGCCGCAACCGCACGAGACAATCATGAGCGAGACGACCCCGTCGCTCGCGCTGCCGCTGCTCGCGGCGGCGCAGGCGCAGAAGCACGTGACCCATAACGAGGCCCTGCTGCTGCTCGACGCCGCCGTGCAGCTGGCGGTGCTCGACCGCACGCGCACCACGCCGCCTTCCACGCCGCTCGCCGGCGACCGACATATCGTCGCCGACGGCGCGGGCGGCGACTGGGCCGGGCAGTCCGGCGCGGTGGCGCTGCATGACGGCACCGGCTGGCGGTTCTTGTTCCCGCGGCCCGGCTGGCGGGCTCAGGTCGTCGCCGAGGGGCGCAGCGTCGGCTTCGACGGCATTGCCTGGCGCGACGCGCTGGCGACCTCGCTCTCCGGCGCCGGCGTGGGGCTGCGGGTGGAGGAGATTGAAGTCGATCTCGCCGGTGCCGCGGTGACGACCGGGCTGGTGATCCCCGACCGGGCGATCTGCCTCGCCGTGGCCAGCCGCACCCTGGTCGCCGTCACCGGCGCGAGCGCCTATCGCGTCGGCACCGCCGGCGAGCCGGGCAAGTTCGGCGACGAACTCGGGGCGGCGGTGGGGGCGACCAATATCGGCGTGATCGGCCCGCAGGCCTTCTACGCCGACACCCCGGTGGTGGTGACCGCCATCGGCGGTGCCTTTACCGGCGGGCGGCTGCGCCTCGCCTTGACCACGCTCGCCTTCACCGCACCGGACGGACCCGCTCCCGAGCCGTCCACCGGCCGCGCGGTACTCGCCGGGCTGGAGGCGGAGGGCGTGCGGCGCGTGCTTTCCGGCCGGCTGCCGGACGATTCCCATTCTCCACTCTCAGGAAAGGCCAGCTGATGTCGGGCGAACTCGAACTCGCGCCGCAGCGCACGCTCACCCATCTCATCGGCCATGATGTCGACGGCTATTATGGCCGCCATTCCCTCGGTGGCCTGCGCTCCCTCGCGGGGGCGCTTCCGGCCAATCTCACCGACTTTCCGCTGCGCGGCGGCGGCGAATATTATGGTCAGGTGGCCACCAATTGCCGTATCTCGACGGCGCAGGCCTCGGACGGCATCAGCACCTTCACCAAATGCTGCCACACGCTGCGCGCCGACGTTACCGAACTTGCGGTGCGCATGCCGAACTGGATGGCCGCCCGCAATCTCGACAAGTTCGAGATGTCGCTGCAGTCGTAGGCCGCCTATTCGATGGCGCTCGAATATCCCAGCGGAACGCTGATCGATCTCACTTTCACCGGCGCTTCCCAGGGGATCGCTGACATGGGAGGCGAGGTCTGTTCCGATTTCGTGCCGGTCAGCCTGCCGGCCGGCACCAATATATGGACGCGGATCGCGGTGTTCGCCGCCAGCGGCTATCCCTTTGTCGGCTTCGGCCAGAACACGAACGTCTCGGAAGGCTGCACCGCGGCGACCACCCGCGTGAGCGACCTGACCCGTCGCTTTGGCAGTCCCGATCCGGGCCCGCGTTCGGTGGCGACCTATCCGATCGGCATCATCGCGCGCACCACGCATGGCGGTGTGCTCGGCATCGGCGACAGCATCCTGCAGGGAACCGGTGACAGCTACGCCGCCCCGGACGGGACGAGCGACGGCAATGGCTTCGGGCTGGTCGGCCGGGCGGTGAGCGGTACGCATGCCTATATCAATGCCGGCCAGGCCGGCGATGCGCTCACGATCGTCACGCGCAGCAATGAGCGCCGGCTGTCGCTGGCCCGCTATGTGCGGAACATCGTCTTCGAGCATGGCGTCAACGACATCAACGACACCGAGCTGAGCACCATCAAGGCGCTGATGGTGAAGCTGTGGCTGCGCGGCGCCGGTGCGGCCCGGACCGGCTCGCGCCTGTTCCAGACCACGATTACCCCCGAGACCGGCAGCACGGACGGCTGGGCGACGCTGGAGAACCAGACCGCGCTGCCCGGCTTCTCCATCACCGGGGATGGCAAGCGCGAGCAGCTCAATAGCTGGCTGCGCGACGGCGCGCCGATCGTCGACGGGGCGCCGGCCGCGATCGGCACCGGCGGTGCCCGCAGAGCCGGCGACGGCGCGCATCCGCTGCATGCGGTGTTCGACGTCGCGGATGCGGTGGAGAGCGCCCGCAACAGCGGCAAGTGGAAGGTGAACGGCACCGCCGGCTGGCTGACCACGGACGGTATCCACCCGACCCGCGCCGCCAATCTGCTGGTCGCGGCTTCCGGCGCGATCAACACCGCGCTGTTCGCCTGACGCGCCCGTCGGCGCACCGTAGCCGCCACGTCGGAATGGCGGCGCCCTTACCCGAGCAACGGAGAACCTCATGCCGCGCAGCGTGAACGAGGCGGGCCTCGCCCTCATCAAGCAGTGGGAGGGCCGGAGGCTGACCGCCTACAAGGATACGGTCGGCGTCTGGACCATCGGCTATGGCCATACCGACGCCGCCGGGCCGCCGGCGGTGAAGCGCGGACAGAAGATCAGCGAGGCGCAGGCCGAGACGATGTTGCGCACGGATCTCGCGCAATATGAGGCGGCGGTCGCGGCGGCGGTGACGGTGACGCTCACCGACAACCAGTTCGCGGCGCTGGTCTCGTTCTGCTTCAACGTGGGGCCGGGGAATTTCCGTGGCTCGACCCTGCTGAAGAAGCTGAACGCCGGCGATCATGCCGCGGTGCCGGGCGAGCTCGCCAAATGGAACCGCGCGGGCGGCAAGGTGCTGCCCGGCCTCGCCAATCGCCGCGCCGCCGAGGCCGGGCTGTGGGCGAAGGGCGAGTTCGTCGTCTCCAACTATGTCGAGCCGGCCGCCCGCGTGACCGCCACCGCCGGTCCCGACGGCAAGGGGGCGCTTGCCGCGGCGCTGGGCACGCTCGGTGCCGCGGCGGCGGAGGCGGCGCAGCAGCTTTCGCCCTTCGCCGAGGCGTCGGAGGTCGCCAAGCACGCCTTCATCGCGCTGACCGTGCTCGGTGTCGGCGTCGCGCTCTATGGCGTGCTGCGCCGTGCCCGGGAGGAGGCCGGGCTCGCCTGATCCTGCTCGCCTGACAAGCCCTTGCCGCAATGGCATGCTCCCTGGCGAAGGCCGCGCGACCGGCAACGGCGCGCGGCGATTCGTTGCATGAAAGGGCCTGCCCGTGCGTCTGCTCGTCGTCGAGGACGATCCCGATCTCAACCGCCAGCTCACCGAGGCGCTGACCGACGCCGGCTACGCCGTCGACCGCGCGCATGACGGCGAGGAGGGCCATTTTCTCGGCGACAGCGAGCCCTATGACGCGGTGGTGCTCGACATCGGCCTGCCGAAGCTGGACGGGTTGTCGGTGCTGGAAGCCTGGCGGCGCGACGGCAAGAAGATGCCGGTGCTGGTGCTCACCGCCCGCGACCGCTGGAGCGACAAGGTGCAGGGCTTCGACGCCGGCGCCGACGACTACGTGGCCAAGCCCTTCCACATGGAGGAGGTGCTCGCCCGCATCCGCGCGCTGCTGCGCCGTGCGGCCGGCCATGCCGCCAGCGAGCTGACCTGCGGCCCGGTGATGCTCGACACCCGTTCCGGCCGGGTGACGGTGGACGGGCGGGCGGTGAAGCTGACCTCGCACGAATACCGGCTGCTCGCCTATCTCATGCATCATGTCGGCCGGGTGGTCTCCCGCACCGAACTGGTCGAGCATCTCTACGACCAGGATTTCGACCGCGATTCCAACACCATCGAGGTGTTCGTCGGCCGGCTGCGCAAGAAGCTCGGCATCGACGTCATCCAGACCGTGCGCGGGCTCGGCTACCTGCTCGCCATGCCGGACCCGCCGCGCTGATGCGCTCGCGCTCGCTGGCGCTCCGGCTGTTCGTCTCTGCCACGCTGGTGATCGTGGCGGTGCTGGCCGTGACCGGCTTCGTGTTGTCCACCGCCTACCGGCAGGCGGTGGAGCGCGCCTTCGACCGCCGGCTCGACGTCTATCTCAAGACCATCGTCGCCGACGTCGCCAATTCCACCGCCGGCCAGATGCCCGAGCCGACCACGCTGGGCGACCCGATCTTCTCGTTCCCGCTCTCCGGCTGGTACTGGCAGATCGTGCGGCTCGACCGCACCGCCAAGGAGGTGAAGACCTCCCGCTCGCTGCCCGAGGGCACGCTGCCCATCCTGGTGGAAAAGGGCACCGATTCCGATTTGACAGGCCTGCGCGAAGACTACGCCAAGGGGCCGGCCGACCAGCGGCTGCGCGTCGTCGAGCGGGTGGTCGATCTCGGCGAGGACGGACGCTACGCCATCGCGGTCGCCGCCGACGCCAGCGAGATCGACGACGAGGTGGAAGGCTTCGACGCCGCCCTGACCATCACCCTCGCCGTGCTCGGCCTGGTGTTCCTGATGACGGTGGCGTTCCAGGTGCTGTTCGGGCTCAGGCCGCTCAAGCGCATGCTCGCCGCGCTCGCCGCCGTGCGCGAAGGACGCGCCGAGCGGCTGGAGGGCGACTATCCCATCGAGGTCGCGCCGCTCGCCACCGAGGTCAACGCGCTCATCGACACCAATCGCGAGATCGTCGAGCGCGCCCGCACCCATGTCGGCAATCTCGCCCATGCGCTGAAGACGCCGATCTCGGTGCTGCAGAACGAAGCCGGCCGGGCGCTGGCCGGCACGACCGATTCGCCGCTCGCCGCCAAGGTGCAGGAGCAGGCCGAGGTGATGAAGGGGCAGGTGGCGCACCATCTGGAGCGCGCCCGCATCGCCGCTCGCGCCAAGGTCGTCACCACGGTGGAGGAGGTCGGGCCGGTGGTCGAGAAGCTCACCGCCTCGCTTGGCAAGGTCTATCGCGGCCGTGGCATCGACGTGGAGACCGAGGTCGAAGGGGCGGCGCGCTTCCGCGGCGAGCGGCAGGATCTCGAGGAGATCGTCGGCAACCTCGTCGACAATGGCTGCAAATGGGCGCGCACCCTGGTCGAGGTGAACGTCCGGCCGGCGGCCGACGCGCCGGGGCAGCGGGCGGCCTTCGAGATCACCATCGACGATGACGGGCCCGGCCTCACCGAGGCGCAGCGCGGCGAAGCGATGAAGCGCGGCCGCCGGCTCGACGAGACGACGCCGGGCACGGGACTTGGGCTGTCCATCGTCTCCGAACTGGTCGGGCTCTATGGCGGTTCGCTCGCGCTCGACCGCTCCCCTTTCGGTGGGCTACGCTGCGTGGTGCGGTTGCCGGCCGCGTGAGGCTCGAGCGTCGCGGTTTCGCCCGAATCCTCCCGCTTTCTGCGCCGCACCGTTAGGTCTGGGGTTATTCGGAAGGGATTCTTGATGCGCGCTACCCACTTCGTCGCCGTTGCGCTGATCGGCGCGACGCTTGCCGGCTGCACCGCCACGCAGGAAAATCCGAACATGGTCGGCGGCGCGGCGACGGGTGCGCTGGCCGGCGGCGTCATCGGTGCCATTGCGGGGCGCAATGTCGCGGGCGCGGCCATCGGCGCGCTGGCCGGCGGCCTGATCGGCGGCGCCATCGGCAGCGCGCTCGATGAGCAGGACCGCCAGCGTGCCCAGCAGGCCGAGATGCAGGCGCTGGAATATGGCAATCCGGGCGCCCCGGTGAGCTGGCGCGGCGACAACGGCAATTACGGCACCATCGTGCCCGGCCCGACCTATGCCCGTGGCGGCTCGCCGCGTTGCCGCGAATTCACCCACACCATCTATATCGACGGCCAGCCGCAGACCGCGCGCGGCACCGCCTGCCGCAATCCGGACGGCACCTGGTCGCCGGTGGCGGGCTGAGTTCTGCCGCTTCCGGGCAGCGAGTCTGTGCGTCAAACCGCCCGCCGGCATGTGCCGGCGGGCGGTTTTCATTTGTCCGCAGGCTCACAGTCGCGTGAGAATGGGCCGATTTCTCGCGTGACTGTGAGGCTGCGGCGATCGGACCGAGGCTGTTACGGATTGGCGGCGACCGCCGCGTCGGCTACCTGAGCGCATTAGAGGAAGACTAATGTTGCTTTGGCTGGCCATATCCCTGATGACCGGCGCCGCCATCATGGCGGTGCTGTGGCCCCTGCGTCCGCGCGCCGGCGACGGCGTGTCCGACGGACAGGCCGATCTCGCCGTCTATCGCGACCAGCTCGCCGAGATCGACCGCGACCGTGCCGCCGGGCTGATCGGCGCGCCGGAGAGCGAGGCGGCGCGCACCGAGGTCGCCCGGCGCATGCTGCGCGTGGCGGAGGCCGATGCCGCCAACAGGATGGCGACCAGCAGCGACCGGCGGCGGCGACTGGCCGCGGCGGTGGCGCTCGTCGGCGTGCCGCTCTTCGCCGGCGGGCTTTATTTCGCGCTCGGTTCGCCGGAGCAGGGCGGCCAGCCGCTGGCGGCGCGGCTCGACGCCCGGCCGGAGCAGGCGGACGTCGCCATTCTGGTGCGGCGGGTCGAGGACCACCTCAATGCCAATCCCGACGATGGCCGCGGCTACGAGGTGATCGCGCCGATCTATATGCGCATCGGCCGCTTCGAGGACGCGGCGCGGGCGTGGGAAAACGCGATAAGGCTCAACGGCTCCGATGCCCGGGGGCAGAACGGTCTCGGAGAGGCGCTGCTGGCGCAGTCCGGCGGTGTCGTCACCGCCGAGGCCAAGGCGGCCTTCCAGGCGGCGCAGGCCGACGATCCCAAGGATCCGAAGGCGCGCTATTTCCTCGGCCTCGCCGCCGAGCAGGACGGCCGGCCGCAGGAGGCGGCGTCGATCTGGTCGGGGCTCGCCGCCGACACGCCCGCCGACGCGCCGTGGCGGCCGATGCTGGACGTGGCCCTGGCGCGGGTGGGAGCGCCCGTCGCACCGACGCCCGGGCCGAGCGCGGCCGATGTCGCCGCCGCCCAGCAGATGAGCGCCGAGGACCGCAGCGCCATGGTGCGCGGCATGGTCGACCGGCTGTCGCAGCGCCTCGCCGAGAACGGCGACGATCTCGACGGCTGGCTGCGCCTCATGCGGGCCTGGAACGTGCTCGGCGAGGGCAGCAAGGCCCGCGACGCCGCCGCCAAGGCGCGGGTACAGTTCGCCGCCGATACGCAGGCGCTCGGTCGCATCGACGCGCTCGCCCGCGAACTCGGGCTGGGGAGTTAACAACATGACCCGCAAGGGGCGCCGCCTCGTCCTCATCTCCTCCGCGCTGGGCGTGCTCGCCATCGCCGCCGGGCTGGTGCTGTTCGCGCTCAACGACACCATCGTGTTCTTCCGCTCGCCCAGCGAGATCGCCACGGAGCACACCGCGCCGGGCACGCGGCTGCGCATCGGCGGGCTGGTGAAGGACGGCAGCGTGGTGAAGAGCGATAATGTGCATGTGCGCTTCGCCATCACCGATGGCGGCGCCGAGGTCGAGGTCGCCTATGTCGGCATCCTTCCCGACCTGTTCCGCGAGGGGCAGGGAGTGATCGCGGAAGGCCGGCTGACCGGCCCGATGAGCTTCGCCGCCGACAGCGTGCTCGCCAAGCACGACGAGAAATACATGCCGCGCGAAGTGGTCGACGCGCTGAAGAAGCAGGGCGTCTGGCAGGAGGGCGCCAATGGCGCTCCCGTCAAGGCGAGCCAGGGGAGCAGCGTGCAATGAACCCGGAGATCGGCCATTACGCGCTGGTACTGGCGCTCGCCGTCGCCCTGCTGCAGACCGTGCTGCCGATCTGGGGCGCGCGCACCAACGACGATGCGCTGATGCGGGTCGGGCCGTCGCTGGCGCTGGCCTTCTGCGGTTTCGTCGCGCTGTCCTTCGCGGTGCTGGTCACGGCCTATGTGCAATCCGACTTCTCGGTGCTGAACGTCGTCGAGAACTCGCATTCCATGAAGCCGCTGCTGTTCAAGATCACCGGCACCTGGGGCAACCATGAGGGCTCGATGCTGCTCTGGGCGCTGGTGCTGGCGATCTTCGGCGGTACCGTGGCGCTGTTCGGCGGCAATCTGCCGGCGCGGCTGAAGGCGAACGTGCTGGGTGTGCAGGGCTCGATCGGCGTCGCCTTCACCGCCTTCCTGTTGCTGACCTCCAATCCCTTCACCCGGGTGATCCCGGCGCCGGCCGAGGGTCACGACCTCAACCCGGTGCTGCAGGATATCGGCCTCGCCATCCATCCGCCGCTGCTCTATCTCGGCTATGTCGGCTTCTCCGTGACCTTCTCTTTCGCGGTGGCGGCGTTGATCGATGGGCGGATCGACGCCGCCTGGGCGCGCTGGGTGCGGCCCTGGGCGCTGGGCGCCTGGGGCTTCCTCACCCTCGGCATCGCGATGGGCTCCTACTGGGCCTATTACGAACTCGGCTGGGGCGGCTGGTGGTTCTGGGACCCGGTGGAGAACGCCTCGCTGATGCCCTGGCTCGCCGGCACGGCGCTGATCCACTCCGCGGTGGTGATGGAGAAGCGCGACGCGCTCAAGGTGTGGACGGTGCTGCTCGCCGTCCTCGCCTTTTCGCTGTCGCTGCTCGGCACCTTCCTTGTGCGCTCCGGCGTGCTGACTTCGGTACATGCCTTCGCCACCGACCCCACGCGCGGTGTGTTCATCCTTGCCATCCTCATCTTTTTCATCGGCGGCTCGCTGACGCTGTTCGCCGCGCGTGCCGGCAGCCTGCGGCAGGGCGGTATCTTCGCGCCGATCTCCCGCGAGGGCGCGCTGGTGCTGAACAATCTCTTGCTCACCGCAGCGGCGGCGGCGGTGTTTGTCGGCACGCTCTACCCGCTGGCGCTGGAGGCGGTGACGGGCGAGAAGATCACCGTCGGGCCACCCTATTTCAATCTCACCGTCGGGGCGCTGATGCTGCCGGTGACGTTCGCCATGCCGTTCGGGCCGCTGCTGGCCTGGAAGCGCGGCGATCTTGCCGGTGCGGCGCAGCGGCTGATGCTTGCTTTCTTCCTCGGCCTGGTGGCCGCCGGTGTCGCCGCCTATGCGCAGGGCGGCGGGCCGGCGCTGACGCCGATCGGCATCGGGCTTGCCGCCTTCGTGGTGCTTGGCGCAGTGGTGGACGTTGCCGAGCGCGCCGGCATCGGCCGGGTGCCGGCCGCGACCGCCTTCGCCCGCTTCCGGGGCCTGCCGCGCGCGGCGCATGGTGCGGCGCTCGCCCATGCCGGCGTGGGCATCTGCCTGCTCGGCATCGTCGCCGAGACCAGCTGGAACAGCGAGACCATCATCGGCGCCAAGGTCGGCGACCGCTTCCCGGTGGGCGGCTACGAGCTGACGCTCGCGCGCCTTGAGCCGCGCACCGGGCCGAACTACCGCGAGTTGGTCGGGGTGTTCGACATCAGCCGCGGCGGGGCGAGCGTCGGCAGCATCGAATCTTCCAAGCGCCTGTTCACCGCCCGCAACATGCCGACCACCGAGGCCGGCATCCGCACCTTCGGCTTCAGCCAGCTTTATGTCAGCCTCGGCGACGAACTGCCGGGCGGCGGGCTCGCCATCCGTGCCTATTGGAAGCCGCTGGTGACGCTGATCTGGATCGGCGCGATCATCATGGCGCTGGGCGGGGTATTCTCGCTGAGCGACCGCCGGCTGCGCGTCGGCGCGCCGAAGCCGGCCCGCAAGGCGGTGCCCGCCGCAAAGCCGGTGGCCGCGGAATGAACCGGATGCGCAGCCTGTTCGCCGGAGTGGCGCTGCTCGTCGCGGGGCTGACGCCGCTCCACGCCGTGCAGCCGGACGAGGTGCTGCCCGACCCGGCGCAGGAGGCGCGGGCGCGCACGCTCTCGAAGGAGCTGCGCTGCATGGTCTGCCAGAACCAGTCCATCGACGATTCCGACGCGCCGCTCGCCAAGGACCTGCGCCTGCTAGTGCGTGAGCGCATCAAGGTTGGCGACAACGACCGGGCGGTGCTCGATTTCCTCGTCGCCCGCTATGGCGAGTTCGTGCTGCTGCGACCGAGCTGGCACGGCGCGAATGTGGTGTTGTGGACCGCGCCGTTCCTGATCCTTATCGGCGGCGGGCTGGCGATCTGGCTGCGGGCGCGCCGGCGCGACGCCGCCCCGGCTGCCGTTCCGGCGCTGTCGGCCGAAGAAAGGCGGAAGTTTGACGAGCTGATGAGCAAGTCGGACGACAGCATTACAAATGTTTAAGTTCCCCGCCAGCCTGCGTTAAGGCGACGCGCTCTAGGTTCTCGTTCAAGCCTCCTGCGGGAGGTAGCGAAGGTCGATGAACGAGGACTGACATATGTCGCGCAACGCGCTTCCCGAATCCAACAAGACCTCCACCCTGCGCAAGAGCCGCAGCCGGCTGCTCGCCGGCGTGTTCACCCTGGCGCTCGCCGGCGGTGCGGTCGGCGCCTTCGTCGTGCCGGAGGCGGTGACGCCGGCCTTCGCCCAGATCACCACCAACCAGCCGACCAACGCCTTCTCCTTCGCCGACATCGTCGAGAAGGTCTCGCCCGCCGTGGTGAGCGTGAAGGTGAAGAAGGACGAGCCGGAGGAGATGGCCTCCAACGACGACGAGCCCGGCGCGCAGAACGTGCCGCCGCAGATTGAGCGCTTCATGCGCCGCTTCGGCTTCGGCCCCGGCGGCCAGGGGGGCCCCGGCGGTCCCGGCCGTGGTCCCGGCCCGCAGGGCCATGGCCGCGTCGTCGGCCAGGGTTCCGGCTTCTTCATCTCCGGCGACGGCTATGTCGTGACCAACAATCACGTGGTCGACGGTGCCTCCGAGGTCGACGTGACCACCACCGATGGCAAGAGCTACACCGCCAAGGTGATCGGTACCGATCCGCGCACCGACGTCGCCCTGCTGAAGGTCGACGGCAAGGACAACTTCCCGTGGGTGAAACTCGCCGGCGCCCCGCCGCGCGTCGGTGACTGGGTGGTCGCTGTCGGCAACCCGTTCGGCCTCGGCGGTACCGTGACCGCCGGCATCGTCTCGGCTCGCGGCCGCGACATCGGCTCCGGCCCCTATGACGACTTCATCCAGATCGACGCGCCGATCAACCGCGGCAATTCGGGTGGCCCGACCTTCGGCCTCAATGGCGAGGTCATCGGCGTCAACACTGCGATCGTCTCGCCCTCGGGCGGCAATGTCGGCATCGCCTTCGCGATCCCGTCGGAGACGGTGTCGGAAGTCGTCGACGCCCTCAAGAACGGTGGAACGGTGGCGCGCGGCTATGTAGGCGTCCAGATCCAGCCGGTGAGCGAGGATGTCGCCGAGGCGCTCGGCCTGAAGGAAGCCCAGGGCGCGCTGATCGCTCAGGTGCAGCCGAATACGCCCGGTGAGAAGGCCGGCCTGAAGGCGGGTGACGTCGTCACCGCCATCGACGGCAAGGACATCAAGGACTCCCGCGAGATGTCGCGCGAGATCGCCAAGCTGAAGCCCGGCACCAGCGTGAAGCTGAGCGTGCTGCGCGACGGCAAGCCGATCACCGTGGCGGTGAATCTCGAGCAGCTGCCGACCGACGTCGCTTCCAACGACCAGAAGGGCGCTGACGAGGAGAAGGCGGACCGCAACACGCCGCGTCTCGGCCTGTCGCTGGCTCCCGCCAAGGGCGTTGCCGGTGCCGGTGAGCAGGGCGTGGTGGTGACCGAGGTCGACCCGAACGGCCCGGCCGCCGAACGCGGCATCAAGGCGGGCGACGTCATCCTCGACGTCGGCGGCAAGCCGGTCTCCAGCCCGGCCGATGTGCGCGCCGGCCTCGCCGACGCCCGCAAGGATAACCGCAAGGCGGTGCTGATGCGGGTGAAGTCCGAGCAGGGCACGCACTTCGTCGCCATCTCGCTCGGCAAGCAGAACGGCTGATCCCGGCCGTTTTCGCGAACCGACCGTTCGAAATCGGTTCCGGCTGCGGTCCGTTCCGTCGCCCCTTGGGTTGCAGCCGGTCCGATGGCGCGGGGGTCCGAAAGGGCTCCCGCGCTCTCCTTTGCGGGCAGTGCGGGCACCGCAGAGGTGCCTCTGCGATAGGCGGGAGGCCGAATATGCCGTACATCATGTCGAAACCGACTTCCGCTGCCGATTCCCTTCGGCCGCCGGTGCGCCCCGCGGGCGCCATCGACGTGCCGCCGATCGGCTATCCCTCCGCTGAAGACTTCACCATGCGCCTGCTCATCGTCGAAGACGACCGCTCCGCTGCCGACTACCTGCGCAAGGCGTTCCGCGAGGCGGGGCATATCGTCGATCTTGCCGGCGATGGCGAGGAGGGCCTCGCCCTCGCGCTCGAGGGCGGTTACGACGTGCTGGTGGTCGACCGCATGCTGCCGCGCCGCGACGGGCTGTCGCTGATCGCGGAATTGCGCGGGCGCAGCGACGCGACGCCGGTGCTGATCCTCTCCGCGCTCGGCCAGGTCGACGATCGGGTGACGGGATTGCGCGCCGGCGGCGACGATTATCTGCCCAAGCCCTACGCCTTCTCCGAACTGCTGGCCCGCGTCGAGGCGCTGGCCCGTCGCAGCGGGCCGCAGGCCACCGACATGCTTTATCGCGTCGCGGATCTGGAACTCGACCGGCTGGCGCACCGCGTCACCCGCGCCGGGCAGGAGATCGTGCTGCAGCCGCGCGAGTTCCGGCTGCTCGAATATCTCATGCGGCATGCCGGGCAGGTGGTGACCCGCACTATGCTGCTGGAGAATGTCTGGGACTACCACTTCGATCCGCAGACCAACGTGATCGACGTCCATGTCTCGCGGCTGCGCTCCAAGATCGACAAGGGGTTCGATCCGCCGCTTCTGCACACGGTGCGCGGGGCTGGATATGTCGTTCGTGACATCGCTCGGTAAGCTGGCCCGCACCACGGCGATCAAGCTGATCGCCGCTTACCTCCTGGTCTTCGCGGTCTTCGCCGGCTCGCTGATCGGCTATCTCGGCTGGCACACCCAGCGCCTCGTCACCCGACAGGCGAGCGAGGCGATCCAGTCCGATACCGATTTCTTGAAGGGCCAGTTCGAGCGCGGCGGGCTTTCCCGCCTCGTGCAGGTGGTGAACCGGCGCTCCCGCGCGCCCGATGCCGGGCTGCTGCTGCTGACCAGCTTCAACGGCGAGCCACTGGCCGGCAACGTGCTGAACCTGCCGCTGAATTTCCTGTCGCAGGAAGGCTGGCAGGAAATCGACTATCTGCGCTCCGACGACGCCACCCGGCCGCCGAGCCGGGCGCTGGTGCATGTCGTCTACCTGCCCGGCGAGTTCCGGCTCTTGGTCGGGCGCGACGTCGTCGAGCGCGAGGAGCTGCGCAAGATCATCATCGGCCCGGTGGTGTGGGGACTGGTGTTGCTGGTGGTGCTCGGTGTCGCCGGCGGCATCTTCGTGACGCGCCGGGTGCTCAAGCGCATCGACCAGATGACTGCCACCTCCGAGAGCATCATGGCCGGCAATCTCTCCGGCCGGCTGACGGTGGCGGGGACCGGTGACGAGTTCGACCGGCTGGCGCTGAGCCTCAACGCCATGCTGGAGCGTATCGAAGCGCTGATGGTCGGGCTCAAGCAGGTCTCCGACAACATCGCCCACGATCTGAAGACGCCGCTCACCCGGCTTCGCAATCGCGCCGAGGACGCGCTGCGCACCGCCCGCGACGACGAGGACTGGCGGGCGGCGACCGAGCAGACCATCGACGAATCCGACGGGCTGATCCGCACCTTCGACGCGCTCTTGATGATCGCGCGGGTGGAAGCGGGGCAGGGCCGGTCGGCGATGCAGCCGGTCGACCTCGCCGAGACGACGACCGGTGTCGCCGAGCTCTACGAGCCGCTTGCCGACGAGCAGGGGTTGGATCTCGATGTCACGATCGACGGACCGCTGATGGTGCTCGGCGTGCGGGAGTTGCTCGGGCAGGCACTGTCCAATCTCATCGACAACGCGATCAAATACGGCGCGCCCGACGTTCCCGGCGCACGCGGCCGCATCACCGTTTCAGCCAGCCGCGAGGGCGACATGGTGCGTCTCGCGGTCGCCGACAGCGGTGCGGGCATTCCGCCCGAGGAGCGGGCGCATGTGTTGCAACGCTTCGTGCGGCTCGAGAAGAGTCGGACCCAGCCGGGATCAGGGCTCGGGCTTTCGCTGGTCGCCGCGGTGGTGCAGCTGCATGGCGGCGCCATGCGGCTGGAGGACAGCGCGCCCGGCCTGCGCGTGGTGATCGAGCTGCCCGCCGAGGTGGAAATGGAGGATGCTGCCGCAACGTCGCCCGAGGATGCAGCACTTTGACAATTCTTTGCCTATAGACTGGGCGAAGGGCTGGAGGTGCACGGGCGAGATGGTTGAACGGCAGGGCAGGCGGAAGACGGCGCGGAAGGAACCGAGCGGACTGGCGGCGCGCATGCGCATGGGGGCGAGCGAGCCGGTCGTCTCTGCGCCGCACCCGCTCGCTGCGCTGGTCGAGACGGCCGAGGATCCCGTCCGCCTTCAGCTCGACGAGGTGCTGGCGGCCCATCCGGCAGCATCGGCCGTGCTGGCCAATATTGGCGCTCACTCGCCGTTCCTGTCCGAGCTGATCCGCCGAGACCCGCAACGGCTGCTGCGGCTGTTGACGAGCGAGCCGGAGGCGGGGCTCGCCGAGGCACGAGCCGCCATGATGAAGGTGGTGCGAGCGGCGACGGACGAAACCGAGATGATGGCAGCTCTGCGGCAGCTACGTGCCGAGACAGCGCTTGCGGTCGCGCTCGCCGATATCGGCGAGGTGTTCGACCTTGCCACCGTCACAGCCGAACTCACCGCCACCGCCGATGCCGCCATCTCGGCGGCGGTCGATTATCTGCTGCGCGAAGCGGTCGGAGCCGGCAAGCTGCGGAAATTCTCACGCGGTGTCAGTGGCTATGTGGTGCTCGCCATGGGCAAGCATGGCGCGCGCGAGCTCAATTATTCCAGCGATGTCGATCTCATCGTGCTCTACGATCCGGCGCGGGCGCCGCTCGGCAAGGATGTGGAGGCGGCGCCCTTCTTCGTGCGGCTGACGCGTCAGCTAGTGCGGCTGGTGCAGGAGCGCACCCCCGACGGCTATGTGGCGCGCGTCGACCTGCGGCTGCGGCCGGACCCCGCCTCAACGCAGGCCGCGCTCTCGGTCGACAGCGCGCTCGACTATTATGAGCGCGAGGGTGCGACCTGGGAGCGCGCCGCCTATATCAAGGCGCGGCCGATCGCCGGCGATCTGGCGCTCGGCGAAAGCTTCCTGAAGCAGATGGCGCCGTTCGTCTGGCGCCGCTCGCTGGACTACGCGGCGGTCGCCGATGTGCATGCGATGAAACAGGAGATCCATGCTTTTCGTGGCCACGACGCCGTGGCGGTCGAAGGGCATAACGTCAAGCTCGGGCGCGGCGGCATTCGCGAGATCGAATTCTTCGCCCAGACACAGCAGCTCATCGCCGGCGGTCGTGATGCCCGGTTGCGCACCCCGCGCACGCTGGAGGCGCTGGAACGGCTCGCCGAGGATGGCTGGATAGGCAAGACGGCGCGCGAGGAACTCAGCGAGGCTTATGTCTATCTGCGCCGGGTTGAGCATCGGCTACAGATGGTCGCCGACGAGCAGACCCACACGTTGCCCGACGAGCCGCAGGCGCTGGCGGCCTTCGCCGTCTTCATGGGCTATCCCTCGCGCGAGGCGTTCGCCGCCGAGCTGACCCGCCGTCTGACGCGCGTGCAGCGTCACTATTCCCGCCTGTTCGAGGATGCTCCGCCGCGTGCGGCGGTGGAGGGGCGGCTGGAATTTCCCGCCAAGGCAGATGACCGCGAGACGCTGGCGACGCTGCATCGGCTCGGCTACCAGCAACCGCAGCAGGCCAGTGCCACCGTGCGGGGTTGGTTGGCCGGCGAGCCGCGCGCGCTGCGCACCGCTACCGCACGCGAACGATTGGCCGCCATCGTACCGCTGCTTCTCGACGCGCTGGCGCGTGGCGGCGAGCCGGACCTGGCGCTGATCGCCGCCGATCGCTTCTTCCGCCAGCTTGCCACGGGGCTGCGGCTCCTCTCGGTGCTGGCGCGAAATCCCGACCTCGTGCGCCTGCTCGCCACCATCCTGTCGACCGCGCCGCGGCTGGGCGAAATCCTCGCTCGGCGGCCGGTGCTGTTCGACGCGCTGCTCGATCCTGCCTTCTTCGGTACGCTGCCGGATGAAGCGATGCTGGAGGCGCGGCTGCGCGCCCAGCTGGCCGAAGCGAGCGATGAAGAGGATCTGCTCGACCGTGCCCGCCGCTTCCGCCAGGAACAGCATGTGTTGATGGGCGTGCGCGTGCTGTCCGGTACGCTGCCGGCGGCGCAGGCGGGCGATGCTTTCGCGCGGCTTGCCGACGTGGTGATCCGGGTGCTGGGCGAGGCGGTGATCGCTCGCTTCCACGAAGCGCATGGCGAGCTGGCCGGTGGCGAGCTGGCGGTGCTGGCGATGGGCAAGCTCGGCGGGCGGGAGATGACCGCAGGGTCCGATCTCGATCTCATCGTGCTCTACGACTTCGACGACGAGGCGCCCGAATCCGACGGGCCGCGCCCGCTGCACGGCACGCAATATTACGCCCGGCTCACGCAGCGGCTGGTGAGCGCGCTCACCACGCCCACCAATGCCGGGCGGCTCTATGAGGTAGATCTGCGCCTGCGCCCTTCTGGCCGCGCGGGCCCCATCGCCACGCGGCTGCCGGCCTTCGAGGTCTACCAGGCCGAGGAGGCCTGGACCTGGGAGCATATGGCGTTGACGCGGGCGCGGGTGGTGCTGGCGTCGCCGGCTTTTCGCGGCAGGGTCGAGCAGGCGATCGCGGCCGTGCTCTGCCGGCGGCGCGACCCGGAGCGCCTGGCTGCCGACATTCTCGACATGCGCATGGCCATTGCCGAGGAGAAGGGGGACGGCCAGCCCTGGGACCTGAAATACAGCCAGGGGGGATTGGTCGACCTCGAATTCCTGGCGCAGTTCCTCGTGCTCGCCCATGGCGCTTCGCAGCCCGAAATCGTGCAGACGTCCACGGTGCGGGTGCTTACCAGCGCCGGGCGCGTAGGGGTGATCGAGGCCGCGGATGCGCAGTTGCTGACCCGCGCCTGCTCGCTGCTGCATGATCTCACGCAGGTGCTGCGTTTGGCCGTTACCGGCGTGTTCGATCCGACGCAGGCCAGCCCCGCCCTGCGCCAATTGCTGGCCCGCGCCGGTACCATGCCGGATTTCGCTACCCTCGACGCTCATCTGCGCGAGACGCAGCAGGAGGTGCGCGGTGTCTTCCTGCGCCTGTTATCCGACGCTGGTACGCCCCGACGGCGCTGAGTGTCAGCGGGTGAGCTTGTCGACGACCAGATCGCCGATCGCGAGGCTGGCGGTGAGGCCGGGCGATTCGATGCCGAACAGGTTGACCAGCTCCGGCACGCCGTGCTCGGCCGGCCCATCGATACGGAAATCCGCTGCCGGTGCGCCCGGGGGCGTGATCTTCGGCCGGATGCCCGCATAGGCGGGCACCAGCGCGCCATCGGGCAGCGCCGGCCAATAGCGCCGGATGGCGCCATAGAAGCGCTCGGCACGGGCCGGCTCGACATTGTAGTCGACCGCCTCGATCCATTCGGTATCCGGTCCGAACCGGGCCTGCCCGCCGAGGTCAAGCGTGAGGTGGACGCCGAGGCCCGCGGCCTCCGGGACCGGGTAGACCAAGCGCGAGAACGGCGCGCGGCCGGGCAGGGAATAATAGGAGCCCTTGCAGAGATAGGCCGGGGGGACGTGGCCTTGGTCGAGCCCCTCGATGGCGTTGGCCAGCGCGACGGCACCGTGGCCGGCCGAATTGACGAAGGTCGTGGCGAGAAGCGTCATCGGCTCGGCGCCGCCGACGTCGAGGAGAATGCCGGCGTCTGTCACCTTGCCACCAAGGATGGGGGCGTTGAAGGCGATGGCGCCGCCGCGATCCTCGATGTCGCCTTGCAGCGCGAGCATCAGGCCGTGACTGTCGATGATGCCGGTCGAGGGCGACAGCAGCGCCGCGTCGACCGCAAGTGCCGGTTCCATCTCGCGAATTTCTGCCCGGTCCAGGGGGGCGAGGTCGACGACGCCGCAGGCGGCGGCCTGGGTCCGGATGCCGTCGAGCTTCGCGATCTCCGCTTCGCCGCTGGCGACGATCAGCTTGCCGCAGCGCCGGTGGCCGATGCCGCGCTCGGCGCAATAGACATAGAGCCGATCCCGGCCGTTGACGCAGAGCCGGGCCTTCAGCGATCCGGGCTTGTAGTAGATGCCGGCATGGATCACCTCGCTGTTGCGGGCGGAGGTTTCCGAGCCGATGAGGCCATGGGCCTCCAGCACCAGCACCTCGCGCCCGGCGAGGGCGAGCGCCCGCGCGACCGCCAGCCCCACCACTCCGGCCCCCGCGACCACGCAATCGACGGGGACGGCTTCGGCGATGGAAAGTGCGGGCATGGAGTACGATCCGGTGGACGATGAGGCCAAAGCTAGCCTGCTTCGGTCTCGTCCGACAATTCGCCGGCGGCATTGCGGTATTGCAGGCCGGGACGACCGTTCAGCGGCAGGCGGATGATCACGGTGGTGCCGACGCCCTCGGAGGAGCGGATGCGCATGGTGCCGCCATGGAGCTCGACCAGCGACTTGGCGATGGCGAGGCCGAGGCCGGATCCCTTGTGCGTCTTGGTGAACTGGCTCTCGACCTGTTCGAAGGGGCGGCCGATCTTGGCGAGGGCGCTTTTCGGGATGCCGATGCCGGTATCCTCGATCACCAGCAGCGCCGACTGGGCGGTGCGGCGGGTGCGCAGGGTGATGCGGCCGTGCTCGGGGGTGAACTTGATGGCGTTGGAGATCAGGTTCAGCGCGATCTGCTTGAGTGCCCGCCGGTCGGCCTCGACCACCAGCTCCGGGTCGGCCTCGGAGATGACGGCGAGGTGCTTCTCATCCGCCCGCACCGACATGACGCGGATGGCGTCGGTGACGATCTCGTCGAGCTTGGTCGGCTGCAGGCTGAGCTGCATGCGGCCAGCCTCGATGCGCGACATGTCGAGGATGTCGTTGATGACGTCGAGGAGATAGCGGCCGGAATCGCGGATATCGCGGCTGTACTCGTTGTATTTCTCGCTGCCGAGCGGGCCGAACAGGCCGCTCTCCATCAATTCGGAGAAGCCGATGATGGCGTTGAGCGGCGTGCGCAGCTCATGGCTCATATTGGCAAGGAATTCCGACTTGGCGCGGTTGGCGTCCTCGGCCCTGGTCTTCTCGTCGGCGTAGTTCTGCGCCAGCTCGGCGAGCTGCAGCGCCTGCATTTCCAGCGTCTGCTGCGATTTGCGGAGATCGGCGACCAGCGCCATCAGCCGCTTCTCGCTGTCCATCAGCCGTTCTTCGTGGCGTTTCAGCGCGGTGATGTCGGTGCCGACCGAGACATAGCCGCCGTCCTTGGTGCGGCGTTCGGCGATCTTCAGCCAGCGCCCGCCTTCGATCTGCGCCTCGAAGGAGCGCGCGCCTTCCTCCGGTCGGTCCTCTGAGCGCAGCGGAATGCGCACCACCGGCTGGCGCAGCTGGGTGGCGATGGTGTCGAACGGGGTGCCGGGCGCCAGGGTGGTGTCGCCGAAGCCGTGCAGGGTCTGGAATTTCGAGTTGGACAGCACCAGCCGGTTGGAGCTGTCCCACAGCACGAAGGATTCCGAAATGCTCTCGATGGCGTCGCGCAGCCGCATGTCGGCGGTGGCGGTGCGCTCGGCGAGGCGGCGCTCCTCGGTGACATCGACGGCGATGCCGACCAGATGCGGCGGCTCGCCATTTTCTTGCGCCACCACCTCGGCTCGTGCTCGCAGCCATACCCAATGGCCGTCGGCATGCCGCATGCGGAACACGCGCTCGATGATGCGGCCCGGCTTGTCGGCGATTTCCTTGGCGACGTCATAGAGGTCGACGTCGTCGGGATGCACGAGGCCCGAGACATCGCCGAAGGAGACGAGTTCGTCGCGCGGTTCGAGGCCCAGCATCTCGAACATCGATTCCGACCAGAACATGCGCCCGCGGCCCATGTCCCAGTCCCATAGGCCGCAGCGGCCGCGCGAAAGCGCGGTGTCGATGCGGGCGCGCACCGTGTCGTAGATGCCGTCGGCCTCGCGGGCCCGCGTCGCCTGCCAGTGGAAGGCGAAGCCGAGGATCAGCAGCACGCCGCCGGTGGTCGAGAGCAGGGTGACGGTGAGAATGGTGTCGGATTGCCAGGTCGACAGCGCGCCGGCCAGCGGCTGGATGGCCACCAGCTGGAAGGGCTGGCCGGGAATGTTCCGGACGGTGGCGAGGCCGTCGCGGCCGTCGCTCAACGTGACGTCGAGCACGCCGGCGCTCTCGGCGAAGATGGTCAGCGCCTGGGCATTGGCGAGCACGAAGCGGATATCGGCGACGATGGCCGGATCGTCATCGCTGGCGGCGCGCACATTGCCGCTGGCGTCGGCAATCGCGTAGCGTCGGCGGGCTTCCGCCGCGCGCACTGGCAGGCTCGCCTTCAGCGTGGTGGTCAGGGTGACGGTGTCGGTGGCGCCGCTTTGGCCCTGATGCTGGCGCAGCTCGCTGGCGACGGCGAGGGTGAACAGCGCCAGTTCGTCCTTGGCGTCGGTGATGGAATCGGCGCGATAGGCGCGGATCTGCACCACGGCGGCGACCGCGACGATGGCGATGAAGGCGACGATGAGCGCCGGCACCGCCCGGCGCATGAAGGGTTCGGCATCGACCAGCCGCTGATAGGCGGGTCGAGCGACTGAGCGTGCCAGGCCGCGCATGGCCTGAACGCGCACAGACGCGCCCGCAGCGTTGGCGCGTGCCATCGCCGGCCTCCCCCTAACACACTTGCCCTGATCCCGTGTCCGGCGGCCCATCCCTGCCCGCCGAATCACCACTGATTTGAATCGAAACGGCCCCTCCCTGTCCAGAGTCCCTGAGAGTCAAGTTAACGATTCAGCAACTTTAAGGGGTATCCCCGAGCTCAAATCGAGTCCGCCCAGACAGTTACGCCGGGATGGCGCATCAGCCGCATGGACGATGATCCGATCGGGATGCTATGGCCGCACGACATGGAGCCCATGAAGGGAGAAAATCATGACCGATATTTGGTTCCGCACCGGTGAAGCGACGGTGCTCGCGGCCGAAGGCCAGTTCACCGACGCGATGCCGGAGATCCTCATCGGCTCGGTGCGTGGCCCCGCCGGCCAGGCCTTCGCCTCCATGATGGGGCAGGCGGCCGGCCATACCCGCATGTTCGTGATCCGCGACCTCAACCAGATGGTGCGGCCGGCGACCATGATGACCTCCAAGGTCACCATCCCCTCCGCGGCCTATGTCGAGCTGCTGGGCGGCGTGGTGCAGGCGGCCATCGGCGACGCCATCGTCGACTGTCTTGCCGAGGGCATCCTGCCGAAGGACCAGGCCGACGAGCTGTGCATGATCGTCATGGTGTGGCTCGATCCCCGCTGCCCGGAGGATCCGAACCTCGACCTCAAGGACCTCTACCGCACCAACCACGAGGCGATGAAGATCGCCATCGAGCGGGCGCTGACCGGCAAGCCGACGGCGGACGAGCTGATCGCCAACCGCAAGAGCGTCAAGCACTACGCGCTGGACGGCGTGGTCGAGTACTGAGCGCCTCAGCCGGCGGGCGCGGCCTCTGTGTCGCGCCCGACGATGCGGGTCTCGACGCGGCCTTCCTCCAGCCGGGTGGCGACCGCGATGCGATCGCGCCCGGCATCCTTGGCCGCGTAGAGTGCCCGGTCGGCGGCCTGCACGAGCTGATCGGGCGTGCGCAGCCGGCGCTGCTGGCCGAAGCGGAACAGGGTGAGGCCGATGCAGATCGTCACCCGGCCGAACGGACTGCCGCTATGCGGGATCGCCAGCCGCTCCACCGCCTCGGCCATGCGCCGGGCGACGGCAATGGCCTCGTCCAGGTCGATGTCGACCAGGATGGCGGCGAACTCCTCGCCGCCATAGCGGGTGACGATGTCGCGCGTCGGCCGCCCGACCTGCTGCAACGCCTCTGCCACGGCACGCAGGCAGTCGTCGCCGGCCTGATGGCCGTAGAGGTCGTTGAACGACTTGAAATAATCGACGTCGAGCATCGACAACACGAGGCTTGGCCGCTCGCGCCGCGTGCGCCGGAACTCGCGCTCCAGGCACTTGTCGAACTTGCGGCGGTTGGGCAGCTCGGTGAGGCTGTCGATCTCCGCCAGCAGCCGTAGCCGGCGATTGGCGGTGATCAGGTCGTGCTCCAGCTGCCGGCGCTGGCGGATGGTCGCCTCCAGCTCGCGCTCGACCTCCTTCTGCGGGGTGATGTCGACGCTGGTGGCCAGCATGCGGGCCGGGCGGCCGTCCGGCGTGTGGGCGATGACCTTGCCGCGGCTGAGGATGAAGCGCCAGCCGCCGTCCTTGTGGCGCAGCCGGTAGGTGGCCTCGAAATCGCGGCGCGTGCCGGCGAGGATCGGCGCCATCGCCGCCTGCACGATCTTGCGGTCGGAGGGGTGCACGATGCGCCAGGGCTCGTCCTGGTCGGCGAGCTCCTCCGGTGCGTAGCCCAGCGCACGCTTCCACTGCTGCGAGCGCCAGACGCGGTTCTCGACGATGTCGTAGTCCCAGACCCACTGGCCGGCGCTTTCCAGCGCGAAGCTCGACCGCTCGGCGGCCTGGCGGAGGGCGTCCAGTGCCTCGGTGGCAGCGGTGACGTCGGCGAGGGCCAGCGACAGGCCGTCATCGAGCCGCGTGGCGGACAGGCGCAGCAGGCGCCGGTTGCCTTGCTCGATGGTGAGATCGGCTTCGATCGTGCCCCCCGGCTCGACCGGCAGGCGGTCGAGCAGCGTGTCGGCGGCCGGCAGCCACTCGGCGAGCGTCCGGCCGGCGAGGTCGGTCGGCGCGGTGATCAGCTCGCGGAAACATCGATTGCAAACGAGGACGCGGCGGTGCCTGTCGAGGGTGCACAGCCCGACGGGCGCCAGCTCGTAGGCCGACCCGCCGCCGCCGGCGGATGCTGTTTCGAACGCGCCCGATGTCCTCTCGCCCATGACGGCCGACGGTCTTCCTTGCTGCGCTGCACTACGAAGACACTAGCACGACTGTAACGCCGCGCACGGCGGAAGTTCGGCCGGGGCGACGGCCCCGGCGCGCTTTACGCCAGCGAACGGCTGACGATGTCGGTGACGTCCGGCGACAGGCCGGGCGTGCCGGCGATGCGGCGCAGGGCCGCCTCGGCCTTTGTCCGCCGGCCTTCCTCCAGCACACGCCAGCTCTTGAACGCGCCGAGCAGCCGCGCCGCCAACTGCGGGTTCGAGCCGTCGAGGCCGAGCACGGTGTCGGCGAGGAAATCGTAGCCGGCGCCGTCCGCGCGGTTGAACTGCGTCGGGTTGCTGGCGGCGAAGCTGCCGATCAGCGCGCGCACCCGGTTGGGGTTGCGCAGCGAGAAGGCGGGATGGCCGGTCAGCTCGCGGATGCGGTCCAGCGTCGCCGGCTCGGCGATCTGCGCCTGCAGGGCGAACCATTTGTCGATCACCAGCGGATCGTCGCGGAAGCGCTCGTAGAAGTCGGCCAGCACCTCATCGCGATGCTGGGGCGCGTAATGCGTCAATGTGGTCAGCGCCTGCAGCCGGTCGGTCATGTTGTCGGCGGCGCGGTAGAGGCCGAGCGCGCGGGCGACGCCCTCGCCGGTCCCCGCCTCGGCGAGCAGGCTGAGGCAGGCATTGCGCAGCGCCCGCCGCCCGGCGGAGGCGGCGTCCGGCGAGTAGGGGCCTGGAGCGGCGAAGCGCTCGAAGGCGTGCGCTAGCGGATCGGCGAGCGCGGTGCCGATGGCGCGGCGCAGCGTGCCGCGTGCGGCGTTGACGGCGTCCGGATCGACGTCCTGGCCGATCTCGCGGGCGATGTCGCTTTCCGAGGGGACGAGGATCACCTGGCTGACGAGGGCGGGGTCGAGCGCGGGATCGGCGAGGCTGGCGCCCATGGCGGCGATCAGCGCCTCCGGCCCCGGCAGGTTGCGGCCGGAGCGCGCCGCCTGCGTCGCCTCGATCAGATAGGCGAAGGCGATGGTCTGCACCGCCTCGAAGCGGTTGAACGGGTCGTGGTCGTGGCGGGCGAGGAAGACGAGGTCCTCGGTCGACAGGTTGCTGACCAGCCGCACCGGCGCCGAGAAGCCGCGATTGAGCGAGGCCACCGGCCGCTCGGCGACGTTGCGGAACACGAAGCTGGCGCGGGCGGTGTCGACGGTGAGCACGCCGCCGACCGGCGAGGAGCCGTCGGCGAGGGTGAGCGGCAGGTCCTCGCCCGAGGGCGCGACGAGGCCGATGGCGAGCGGGATCACCAGCGGCTGCTTGTCCGGCTGGCCGGGCGTCGGCGGCACGGACTGCTCGACGTCGAGCCGATAGCTCTTCTCCGCCGGGTTCCACTCGCCGGTGACGGTGAGCTGCGGCGTGCCGGCCTGCGCGTACCACAGGGCGAAGTGACCGAGATCGGTACCGGTGGCGTCGGCGAAGCAGGCGAGGAAATCCTCGATGGTCGCCGCCTCGCCGTCATGGCGCTCGAAATAGAGGTCCATGCCATTGCGGAAACCGTCCGGCCCCAGAAGGGTCTTCAGCATCCGCACCACCTCGGCGCCCTTCTCGTAGACGGTGGCGGTGTAGAAGTTGTTGATCTCGCGATAGGTGCTCGGCCGCACCGGATGGGCGAGCGGGCCGGCATCCTCGCTGAACTGGAAGGCCTTCAACAGCCGCACATCCATGATGCGCTTCACCGGCCGCGAGCGCTCGTCGGAGGTGAATTCCTGGTCGCGGAAGACGGTGAGGCCTTCCTTCAGGCACAGCTGGAACCAGTCGCGGCAGGTGATGCGGTTGCCGGTCCAGTTGTGGAAATATTCATGGGCGATGATGCCCTCGATGCTGGAATAGTCGGAATCCGTCGCGGTCTCCGGGCTCGCCAGCACGTATTTGTCGTTGAAGATATTGAGGCCCTTATTCTCCATCGCGCCCATGTTGAAATCGGCGACGGCGACGATGTTGAACACGTCGAGATCATATTCGCAGCCGAAGACTTCCTCGTCCCAGCGCATGGAGCGCTTGAGCGCGTCCATGGCGTAGCCGGCGCGGGCGGACTTGCCGGCCTCGACATAGATGCCGAGCTCGACCTCGCGGCCGGTGGCGGTGACGAAACGGTCACCGACGCGGTCGAGCCGGCCGCCGACCAGCGCGAACAGGTAGCAGGGCTTCGGCCACGGATCGTGCCACACCGCGAAGTGCCGCGAGGTGCCGGGGATCTCGCCCTCTTCGACCTTGTTGCCGTTGCCGAGCAGCACCGGCGCCTCGGCCCGGTCGGCCTCGATGCGGGTGGTGTAGACGGCGAGCACATCCGGACGGTCCGGGAAATAGGTGATGCGGCGGAAGCCCTCGGCCTCGCACTGGGTGCAGTAGCTGCCGCTGGAGCGGTAGAGGCCCATCAGCTTGGTGTTGGCGGAGGGATCGAGCTGCGTCTCGATCTCCAGCACCAGCGGGCGCTGCGGCGGCGCCAGCAGGGTGAGCGAGGACGGGGTGACGCTGTAGGCGTTGCCCGCCAGCGCCGCGCCGTCGAGCGCCAGCGACTTCAGCACCAGCTCGTCGCCGTCGAGCACGATGGGCGAGCCCTCGCGGCCGAGCGGGTTCGGCCGCATGGCGAGCCGGGCGCGGATCGTCGTCGCGGTGGGGTGGAGGCCGATGTCGAGATCGACGGTATCGACCAGCCAGTCCGGCGGCCGGTAATCCGCGAGACGGACGGGCTTCGGATCGGCATCACGCATCATCGCTTACTCCCGCATGCACGAGGATCAAGCTGTAGAACGTCGGCGCGGCGACCGGAAGTCCCCCCGGCGTCGCGGACGGCGAATTGAAAACGGAACTCTCGCCACATTGTTTCGTTAGCGCTTGGGGTGAGTGCCGCCAGTTTTATGTCTAATGATTCGGGCGGCAGGATGGTACCTGAGAGGTATGAGGCATGAATTCTGTCGCGATGAGCGAAAGATTCGAGGTTCTCGACTCCTGGCGTGGCATATGTGCCGTCATGGTGGTCATTTATCACTTCATATTTATCGTCAATACCCCGTTCTTGCAGAATGAATTTGTTTTGAATTCATATCTTTTCGTGGACTTCTTCTTTGTGCTGTCGGGGTTCGTCGTCTGCCACGCCTATCGCGACCGGATCGGCGACCGGCGGCAATTCGTCGGGTTCCTGCTGCGCCGCATCGGCCGGCTGTGGCCGCTGCATCTGGCGGTGCTGTTCGCGATGATGCTGGCGGTGATGGCGATCAACGTCGTCGGCCATCATCCCGACCGGCTGCTGATCGATGCCGGCAGCGGCAATTATTCGCTGCAGGCACTGCTGCTCAACGCCTTCCTGCTCAATTCCATGGGGCTGTACGGCTCCGCCTGGAACGGCCCGGCCTGGAGCATCGGCGCGGAATTCTACACCTACATCCTGTTCGCGCTGGTGGTGCTGGTCGCACGGCGCAAGCTGCTGCTGGTGGCGTCGGCGCTCGCCGTGGGGGCGGGGCTGGTCATTGTGACGTTCGCGCCGGCCTATATGAATTCCACCGCCGATTTCGGGCTCATACGTTGCATCGCCGGCTTCTTCACCGGCGTCGGCGCCTACCATGTGCACGCCGCGTTGCGCGGCCGGCGGCTGCCCTTCGCCACTTTCTGCGAGATGGCGTCGCTGGCGCTGGCGGTGGCGTTCATCCTCGCCGCCGGCCGGGGACCGGACAAGGCGCATGCGCTGAGCGTGCTGGCGCCGCTCGCCTTCGCGGTACCGATCCTGGTGTTCGCGCGCGAGGGCGGGCTGGCCTCGCGGCTGATGCGGCTGTCCCCGCTGCAGGCGCTCGGTCGCTGGTCGTTCTCGATCTACCTCATCCACATGCCGGTGCTGGTGCTGGTGGTGAGCTACGGCCTGTGGGCCTATGGCGAGCTCGCCGGCGTCGCGCTCCGGCAGGAGGTGGCGGTCGACGGGGTCGCCAAGCAGCTCTACGCCGTCGGCCCGGCTGGCGCGACCACGCTGCTGGCGCTGGTGGTGGCGCTGGCGGTGGCGTTGGCAGCGCTGACGTTCCGGCTTGTCGAGGTGCCCTGGCGCGACCGCTTCGCCCGGCTGGCGCGCGTGCAGGAAAAGCCGAGGAGCCTGCTGCCCGCCGCGCGGGCCACGGCGCGCTGCGGCGAGCCGGTGCCGGTACGCGTCAGGCGTCGCTGACCCGTTCAGCCGCGCTGGCGGACGATCTCGACCCCGACGTCGCGCAGTACGCCGGGGATCGGCGCGTTCGGCTTGTGCACCTCGACCCGCACCCGCTCGACGCGGCCAAAGCGGCGCAGGATCTCGGCGGCGATCGCCTCGGCGAGCGCCTCGATGATGTGGAAGCGGTGCCCGGAGGAGACGGCGTGCACCGTCTCGAACACCTTCTCGTAGCCGACGGTCTCGGCGTAATCGTCATGGGCGGCGGCGGAATGGGCGTCGAGCCACCAGTCGACATCGATGATGAAGCGCTGGCCGAGCCGCGCCTCCTCCTCATAGAGGCCGTGATAGGCGTGCAGCTCGATGCCGCGCAGGAAGATACGGTCGGACATGGGGGCGCTCCCGGTCGTTATTATGGTTCAGCCCGGCGCCAGCGCGGCGGACAGGAGGCCGACTGCCACCGCCGGCGCGCAGTCGGCGGCCGGGCCGGCAAGCGCCGGGTCGTCGGTGAGGACGTCGGCAAGATCGAGATAGGCAGCGCCGCGCCGCTCGGCGAGCTGGCGCGACAGGAAGCGGCCGATGCCGGCACCGACCACCAGCCCGACATCGTCCTCCCGCGCCGAGGCGACGACATCGAGCGCGCCGGCGAGGCGATGCAGCTGCTGCTGGCTCAGATGATAGGCGAGGCGCCGCGCGCGCGTCTGGTTCGCCGCGGTGAGGTCCTCGCCGACCATGCGCAGCAGCCGGCGGGCGCTGGCCTCCGCGCTCTTCGCGCCGCCATCCGCGGCCGGGTGCAGGTCGGCATCGTCGGGCAGCACGTCGAGCACGCGGTAGATGTCGGCGGTGGTGGCGTAGAGCTCGGCCATCAGCGGCACCAGGCGGCCGGCGAAGGGCACGTGTCCGGCGAGCGCCATCACCGGGGTGCGCACGATGCCGGTGTAGAGCAGTTCGCCATTGGCGAGCCGTTCGGCATCCGAGAAGCCGCGCGCCTCGACCCGGCCCTCGCCGAAGGCGATGAGGTCGGCGGTGGTGGAGCCGATATCGACCAGCACGCCGGCCGGCAGCAGATGCGCCAGCACGGCGGCGGTGGCGTACCAGTTCGCCGAGCCGATGGTGGCGGAATGGGCGGCGGCCTGATCGGCCGGCACGAAGCCCTCCGGCCCGGCGAACAGCGCCAGCGGCGCGCCGGCGAGTTCCTCGATCAGCACGGCGGCGGTGCCGACCACGCCGGCATGGCGGTCCGGCCAGAGATCGGCGCCCTCGGCGGTCATGGTGACGGCGGAGGGAATGCCGGCGGGGAATTCGGCGCGCAGCTTGCGCAGCGCCTCGGCGAGGTGCTGCGCGCCCTTCCAGACCGGGCAGGGGGCGATACGCACGGCGGCGAGCCGGCCATCCTCGCCGAAGGCGGCCAGCTTCACATGAGCGCCGCCGACATCCCAGCCCAAACGCGTAATCGTCGTCACACAAGCACCTCGACCGGAACAGGCGGGGGAAGACGCGGCAGCTCCGGCACCGCCCCGTCGCGCATGAGATCGGCGACGAAGGCGAGGACGTTGACGCCGAGTGCCCGCCGCAGGCCGGCATAGGAGGTGGTCAGCCGCGGATTGACCTCGACCACCACCGGCCCGGCGAGCGTCGCCAGATAATCCACGCCGACGAGGCCATGCAAGCCCGGAAGCGCATCGAGGATCGCCTGCGCCAGCCCGGCCTCGACCGCGCCGGGCGGGCGGATGCCGACGGTGACGCCGTGGAAGCCGAGCCGTCCGTCCGCGCATTCCACATGCTGGCGATTGACGCTCAGCACATGGGCGCGGCCGGACTGGCAGAGCAAGGTGAGGCTTTCGGCCGCGCCGGCGACATAGGGCTGAACCACCATGTCGATGCCGGCGGCAACGGCGTCCTCGCGCGGGCACAGGCGGATGTCGAGGCTGCCGGCCCCGTCGTCGGGCTTCACCACCAGAAGGCCGGAGGCCTCCGGCGGCACCTCGACGGGGCGCCAGCTCGGCACCACCGCGATGCTGGCGGCGGCGAGGCGGACGGCGGTGGCGTATTTGCCGGCGCAGAGGCGGAGCGTCTCGGCATCGGGCGCGAGGACGCAACGGCTGTGGCGGCGCAGCTTGGCAGTGACCGCCTCCATCGCGCCGCCGGTCTCCGGGGCGATCGGCCAGACGACGTCCGCGCCGACGGCGAGATCGGCCCAGACCGCCACCGCGTCGTCACCGGCGGCAAGCGGTCGGCTGTCGCCGCGCGGGGGCGGCGGCAGGCGATCATCGTGCGTGGTAATGACGCGGATGCCGGGCAGATCCTCGAGATCGCCGACCAGCGCGTCGCGCATCAGCGCGCCCTCGGCGGCGAGCGAGGGCGAAAGCGCTTCGCCCCGGAGCCCGCCTCCGGTTACAAACTCGCACACCAGAACCTGCATGGAACCCTTCGCGGCGGAGCGTATCGGCGTGGAACTTATACCGGTGATCGACCTGATGGGAGGCGCCGTCGTGCATGCGCGGCGCGGCGACCGTGCGAATTATCGTCCCATCGTCTCCGGCCTCTGCGCCGGTTCGGCGCCGGCGGACATCGCCCGGGCGCTGCGCTCGCTGGCGCCGTTCCGCACGCTCTATGTCGCCGATCTCGACGCCATTGCCGGGCGGGAGCCGCACCGGGCCGAGCTGGCGCAACTGGCGGAACAGTTCGAGCGGCTGTGGGTGGATGCCGGCGAGGCGCGGCTGGAGGGAGAGCGGCTGCACCGGGTGCTCGGCACCGAATCGATGGCGGATGCGGCAGGTGGGCTGGCAGCGCTGCGCGAGGGGCCGACCGTGCTCTCGCTCGACCATGACACCGAGGGCCGGCGCGGGCCGGCGGAACTGCATGAGCGCGCCGAGCTGTGGCCGGATGAGGTGATCGTGATGACGCTCGCCCGCGTCGGCGGCGATGCCGGCCCCGATTACGATCGGCTGCGAGACGTGCTGGGGCGGGCGGGGGCGCGCCGCGTCTACGCCGCCGGCGGCGTGCGCGACGTCGAGGATCTCCGCCGGCTGCGCGATATCGGCGTCGCCGGGGTGCTGGTGGCGAGCGCGCTGCATGACGGCCGGCTCAGTGCCGCCGACATTTCCGGCTTCATGAGCTGAGCGCGGCGGCGAACAGACTGGCCACCGTCAGGTCGGCGCTGGTGCCGGGGTTGAGCCCGCGCGCCTTCAGGCGGGCGTCGAAGGCGGCGAGCGGCGGATGGCGCCGCGCCGCCGGGGCCAGCCAGTCGATGCCGGCGGCCACCGCCTGCGCTTCCGCCTGCACCTCTCCGGCGACGGCGCGGCCGAACTTGCGGCCGATATGGCTGTCGGGGAAGGCGGCGAGGAAGGCGAGATAGGCAGCCTCGGTACGCGCCTCCGGCTCGGCATCGGGAAGGGCACGCAGGCGGGCGACGCCGATATCGAACACATCCGCGAAGCCGCCGACATATTGCGCGGCGATACGGTCCTCGCCGGCGGCGAGCCGCATCGCCTCGACGAGACCGATGGTGGCGGGGGCGCCGACATCGTGATCGGCGCGCCGGCCGAGCCCACCGGGACTGGCGGCGGCGATGGCGCGGAACACGGCGGAGGCGTCCGCAAGGTCGAGCGTCGCCAGTACCTCGCCGAGCGCCTGCCGCAGCGGCGCCGGTCGTTCGGCCGCCGCCGCCAGCGGCGCGCAGAGCAGCAGGATGCCGAGATTGGTGTTGAGCCCGGCGACCGCCAGCGAGGCGGCTACTGCCGCCTCGATCCGGGCTCCCACCCGTTCTCCCCGCCGGGCGATGCAGGGTGCGGCCGCAAAGGCGGCGGCCTCGAAATGCGCGACCTCCATGCCGTGGCCGGCGGCGAAGCGATGTACATTGCCGGGCTTCAGCGCGTCGAGCTCGGCGAAGCAGGCGGCGAGGAAGGCGGCTTCGATGTCGACCATGGTCATGGCCGCGCTCCGCTTCCGGCGCGCCGCATGGCGTCCCACAGCGCGTCCATGCGCAGCAGCATCACGCCGCGCGCCTCCTCGGCATCGCGGCCCTCGCCGAACACCGTGCAGACCGGCTCGCCAGGGTGCAGCCGGGTGCCGAGTGCCGGCCGGTCGGCGGTGTGGGTCGGTAGCGGCGCGAGCCGCATCTCGAAGCCGGCCGGCGCATAGAGGATGCCGGCCGCCCGGGCGCCAGCCTGCGGGTCGGGATGCAGGGGGAGCAGGTCCGGCAGGCGGCCGGCGCAGGCGTCGAGATGCAGGCGCAGCAGCGGCGGCAGGGGCGGGCGGTCGAAAATATCCAGCGTCGCCCCCGGTCGCGGGTTGAGCTCGATGAGGTTCCAGCTTTCGTGCGACAGGATGAGGTCGGCGCTGGCGAGGCCGACAAGCCCGGTGGCGCCAGCGAGACGGGCGAGTGCCTGCGCCACCTCCCGCTCGACATGGGGCGGCACCGCGATGGGGCCGGCGGCGCCGCCATAGCGATAGGGCGAACTCGCATCCGGCGCGCACCATTGCTCGGAGAAGGCGAGCAGGCGGGCGTCGCGGCCATCGGCGAGGAACAGCGCCGAGACCGAGCGCCCCTCGATCCGCTCCTGCAGGTAATGACCGGCGCCGTGCACCCGCTGCGCCGGGTGGATGTGGCCGCCGCCGGAGGCGCCGATGGCCTTTTCCAGCGTGTCCACGCCGATCGGCGCCACCTCGGCGAAGACGCGTGGATGCGGGATGCCGAGGCTGGCCAGCAACCCGCTCAGCGCGAACGGATCCTTGAGCTGCCGCAGCACCGCACCGTCATTGCCGGCGAGATTGCCGCGCGCGGCCAGCCGGTCGACGAGCTCCGGCATCGCCTCGAAGCCGGAGCCGAGCACGAGGGGGGCGGACGCGGCGGCGTGCAGGTCCAGCTGCGCGAGCAGGTCGTCGGCGTCGATGGCGAGGCCGTCGTGACGGCGCAGTGCCACCATCTGTGCCGCGAGTTCGCGCGTGTCCTCGTCGCCGAACAGGTCGAGCACCAGCGGTTCGAGGCCGGCGCGCCGCGCCGCCGCCGCGAGCGCGCGGGCGGACAGGGCGGCGAGCACGATGTCGGGCATGGCAGGCCTCAGGCGGCGAGCGAGCGGGCGAGGTCGAAGGCGACCTCGACGCCGATCTCGAGCGGGCCTTCCGCGACCCGCATGCGCTTCAGCAATTCATGCTGCACCTGATATTTGAGCTGGCCGACGGTCAGCGCGCCGATGCCGCGCGCCCCGCCCGGCAGGGCGACGCCGTTGGCCATGGCGTCGATGCCGGCAATGCCGGCCGGCGGCACCGCATTGATGTCGGCGGCGACCTTGAGAGAGGAAGCGGCCGCCAGCGCGTCTGGCGACAGGATCTCGACGCCGGCCTTGCCGCAGGCGAGTACGACATCGGCCTCCGGCAGCAGGTCGCGCTTGTCCTCCTCGCTGCGGGCGGCGGCGCTGGCGAGCGAGACGCTGAAGCGGTGCGCGAAGTCGCGGGCCTTGGCCTCGACGGTCTCGATGTCGCGATGGCTGACCAGCGTCACCTGCGCGCCGGCGCGGGCGGCGAGCACGCCGGCAATGCCGCCGACCACGCCGGTGGCGCCGTAGACCTGCACCCTCGCGTGCTCCAGCCCTTGCGGGCGGACGACGCGCAGATGGCGCTCGACTTCCGCCACCATCGCGGCGGCGGTGGTGAAGGCGCCCGCCGGATCGACGAAGACCGAGATCTGGAACGGCGGGAACAGCACTTCCTGCGCTCGTGCCGCCATGTCGAGCGCCAGCGCGGCGTCCTTGCCGCCGATGAACAGCCCGGTGCGTGGCGCGCCCGCCGGCGGGCGCGAGAACATCATGTCCTGCACCAGTTCGCCGATCTCCTCCAGCGCGACCTGGCTATAGGGCAGGATGGTCGCGTAGCCGGCATCGACCGCCATGTTGACGTCGAAGGGGCTGATGTGGCGCAGCGGCGAGACGATGTGCAGGATCGGCGCGTGCTCGTCCATTCCGTGGTTCTCCGGGGAAGTGCCAGTCGGCGGCGTGTCAGTCGGGGGCGAGCCAGTCGGTGCGCGCGCCGGTGTTGCGGCCGCGCGCCACCGTGAAGGACAGGTTCGGCCGGTCGGCGAAGCGCTGGCGCAGCAGCGCCGCCAGCCGCTCGGCGGCGTCGGGCGAGGCGACAAGCGCGAAGCCGGTTGGGCCCCAGGAGCTCTGGCCGACGCCGGTGGCGCCCTCGGCGGCGGCGAACTCCATGGCGGCCTCGACATCCCGGCTGGTGTAGCGTCCGCCCTGCGCGCGGGCATAGTGATCGCCGAGCCGGGCCTGGATCTCGCCGACGGCGGCACCGAAGCCGGTGCAGTCCTCCTCGACCAGCGCCGGCAGGGCGACCATGAGCGTTAGGCGGCACAGATGGCCGGCGAGAGCCTCCTCGAAGGGCGGCAGGGCGTTCATCGCCGACACTTCCTCGCTGCCGCTGAGGCCGTGCGCGGTGTCGTCGAAGGCGAGCAGGATACGCCAGTCGGCGGGGAAGGGATGGCGGGCGAGGATGGGCGGCGGGGCGTGATGGCCGGCCGCCTTGCCGCCGTCGAGCAGCACGCCGCCCTGCGCGAAGGCGCCCATGCCGATGCCGGAGCGGGCGCCGCGGTCGAGCGCGTCGGTAAGGGTGCGGGCATCGAGCGGCCGGCCGCGCAGCGCGGCGAGCGCCGAGCCGGCGGCCAGCGCCAGCTGGGTGCCCGAGCCGAGCCCGGCATGCGGCGGCAGCGCCCGCTCCACCGTGACAGCGACGCGTGGATCGAGATCGAAGGCCGCCGCCACCCGCTCGACGGCGGCGCGGGCGCGGGGGGCGTCGGGCCCGGTCGCGACCAGCGCGTCGGCCGGCTGCATCCTTAGCGACAGCGTCGGCTGGTCGAGCGTGAGGCCGAGGCTGCCGAAGCGGCGGCCGAGACTGCCGGACAGATCGAGAAAGCCGAGATGCAGCCGGGCCGGCGCGATGACGCGCACCCCGTTCGCATGGGTCGGCCGGTCGGGGTGGGCGATGGTCGTCGTATTTTCGTTCACGGGCATTTCCTCCCCACCATGGTAGAGCCCCGTCGCCGCCACGGGCAACCGGGCGCGACCATTTGCCGGTGGGCGGCGGGAGGGCCGGCGCCCGCGAAGGCGGCGCTTCGTGATTTGCCGGGCTCCTCCGACGGGCGTAGCCTCACTGGACGGTGCCGCCCTGCGGTGGATGCCGATCGCAGGATGGGATTGACCCGCGCGGTGCCCTGACAAGGGAGGCGCATATGGGACGCTATTTCATCGATTGCCGGGAAATGCCCAGCGACAAGAAATGCACGCTCGCAATGGCCGCCGACAGCGAAGGCGAGCTGATGGAGGCCGCCGTGCAGCATGCCGTCGCCATGCACGGCCACAAGGACACGCCGGAACTGCGCGGTGAGATGAAGAAGGTCATCCACCGCGGCACGCCGCCGGCCGCCGCGCCGCGAGCGGCCTGACATCCCGGCATCCCGTCCCTCTTGCGGTAGGGACGGGATGCCGCGGGGACGGGTGCCGTGCCTTGGACGCTACAGCAGCGTGCCGTGCAGGATGGCCAGCGCCACGCTGAAATAGATGACGAGGCCGGTGACGTCGATGAAGGTGGCGACGAAGGGTGCCGACGCGCTCGCTGGGTCGAAGCCGGCCCGCCGGAGCACGAAGGGCAGCATCGAGCCGATCAGCGAGCCGAAGGTGACGATGGCCACCAGCGCCGAGCCGACGGTCGCCGCCACCAGCACCCAGTGCTCGCCATAGTCGTGGAAGCCGGCGAGCTGCCAGATGGTGATGCGCGTCATGCCGAGCGTGCCGAGAATGGCGCCGAGCACGAGGCCAGAGGGAAGCTCGCGCAGCGCCACCCGCCACCAGTCGCCGAGCTTGATCTCGTGCAGAGCGAGCGCACGGATGATCAGCGAGGTCGCCTGCGAGCCGGAATTGCCGCCCGAGCTCATGATCAGCGGAATGAACAGCGTGAGCACGATGGCGCGCTCCAGCTCGTCCTCGAAATGCTGCATGGCGCTCGCCGTGAGCATCTCGCCGAGGAACAGGATGGAGAGCCAGCCGGCACGCTTCTTCAGCATGTCGAGGAAGCCGATCTCCATATAGGGCTCGTCCAGCGCTTCCATGCCGCCGAACTTCTGCGCGTCCTCGGTGCCTTCCTCGATGATGGCGTCGATCATGTCGTCGACGGTGACGATGCCGAGCACCTGCTCGTTGGCGTCGACCACCGGCACGGCGAGCAGATCGTATTTGGAGATGAGCCGCGCCACCTCCTCGCGGTCCATCAGCGGATCGACGGTGATCGGGTCATGATCCGGGGCGGCGGACAGGATGGGCTGCTGCGGCTCGCCGATGATCAGCCGGCGCAGCGTCACCGCCTGCAGCAGCCTGTGGGTCTCGGGATCGAGCACGTAGATGGCGTAGATGGTCTCGCGCGTGCGCTCGATGGCGCGGATATGGCGCAGCGTGTCGCCGATCGTCCAGCTGGAGGGGACGGAGACGAACTCGGTGGTCATCAGGCTGCCGGCGGTGTGCTCGGGCCAGGAGAGCAGCCGGTTCAGCTCGGCCTGCGTCGCGGCCGGCAGGCGGGCGAACAGGTGCGAGCGCGCCGGCTCCTCCATCCAGCGGAACAGGTCGGCGGCGCGGTCTGCGGAGAGCTCGGAGATGAGGCGCACCGCCTCCTCGACCGGCAGCGCCTCGATGAGATCGCTGGAGAGATCGAAGTCGGGCAGGTCGAGGATCTCGATCTGCTTCTCGCGCGGCAGGCTGGCGAGCACCGCCGAGGCGACTTCCGGCTCCTCGTCGTCGAGGGCCTCGGCAATGTCGGCGGGGTGTTCTTCGGCAAGCTCCGCCGCGAGGGCGGCGGCGTCCACGAATTCGTCGTCGCGACGGGGATCGTCGCGGCGGTCTTCGGCCGTGTTGCGGATATCGTCCATTTCGGCTCACTTTCCACCGTCCGTCCCGGGAGGGCGGCGCAGCGAGCCGAGTGCTAGGTCATGCCTGCGGTCGGCTCACGCACGCCGGCCGCCACGGGCCGGACGATCGACTGTCACTGTCGCTGGGCATGTGTTGAATCTTGATCTTTGTGGAGAGCATTGCATCGATGATGCACTGCATCATGACGGTTTCAGTGAACCCGGCCCGCATTTCTGTCAAGCCTCATCCCAGCGGCCGGCCGACGCTGCGGCATCCGGCGCATCTTTGCAGCGGTTCAGGGATGTTGGGAAAGACCGGGGCGACGCTTCGGCGCGGCCGCAAGCGGGCAGGCGACGGCGAAAGATGTCGCCGTCGACATCTCATGCCGGCAGCGAGCGTATGGCTGCCGGCCAGTCGGGATCAGACCAAGAGCCAGACCAGCAGGAGCAGCACGACCGCGAGGGAGACAAAGCCCCCGAAGGATCGACTGCCGCTGATTTCGTCCCGTTCCGTCTGCATCGAAATCCTCCATAAATTGTTTCAATTTTTTATATTAACGGAACGGTAATTCACTCCGGCTGCGGAGTCCAGATCGAGGCGGGGGAGTTTTGCCGGCGCGGGTCGGGCCGCGGGTCACGATCAGCGGAGCGCGCGTACCAGAGCCCGCGCCTGGGCGAGCCTCACCGGATCGAAGCGGCCGGTGCGGCCATCGGCGCAGAGCGCGCCGCGAAAGCCGAGATAGTCGGCACCGACGCCGCCGAGCGCCGGGATGTCGTCGAGGGTGAGCGAGCCGGCGAGGCCGGTCATCAGGCCATGCCGGTGCGCCTCCTCGACGAACTGGCCGAGGGTGAGGGCGTCGAGATGGGCGGTGAGCGGGCCGGCCTTCTTGTCGGCGGTATCGAGCATGATGCCGTAGAAGCCGGCGCCGCCGGCGTCGGCGATCAGCGAGAAGTCGGGGTCTTGGTCGGCGAACAGCACGCCGACGAGACGGGTCCGGGCCGCCAGCGGCGCCAGCGCCGCGATGCAGGCGGCGGCATGCGGGCTGGCGAACAGGCCAGCCTTGACGATGGGCACGCCGGTGGCGGCGACGCGGGCGCAGGCGCTGGCCAGGATGGCCGGCACCATGGGCTGGTCGCCGGCAGTGGCGCTGAGCGCCGGGCGGTCGGGCCCGCAGGCGTTCCACAGCATCATCGCGGCATCGAGCGCCTCCGAGCTCCAGGCGCCGAGCGCGCCGAAGGCCGGCTGCTTGAGGTCGACGATATCAGCGCCGCCGGCGATGGCGGCGCGCATCTCGGCGAGATCGGCGACGCTGGCGAGCAGGCCGGGTGCCGCGCCGGGCACGACCGGACGGAGATGCGAGACGTGGCGGCTCATGAGACCCGGTTCCATCGCATCACGCTCATGGTGTCGCGGCCGGCGGCAGGCCGTCGCGCGTGCGGCGATGCGAGGACACCGCCTCCAGCATCCACTCCCACGCCTCCTGCTCCTCGGGGCCGGCGGTCTTCTCCACGGCGATGGCGAGATAGGCCATCTCGGCATCCACCTTGTCGTCGGGGAGAATGTGCAGGCGGCTGATCAGCACGGCAGCTTCCAGCACCGCCGCCTTGGCGCGGTTCATGCCGAGAAAGCGGTGATGGCCCTCGCTGTGATAGGTCTTGCAGAAGATGCGCGGCCGCTGCGGGTGGTCCTCGATCCGGTCGACGGTGATCTCGTCATGCGACAGCGCGCCGACGAGGCGCGGGCAGTCGATATAGCTGGCCTTCTGCGTCTCGACCGGAATGCGCTTGCCGAGCACGCAGGCGGCGATGAGCCGGACGTCGTCGGTGAAGTTGATGACGCCGATCTGGGTGTCGGCCAGATTGTCGAGCGTGCGCGACGGCTTGAAAGGCTGGAGCAGGTAGCCGCCCTCGATCACCGTGGCGCCCATGGGAGCGATGTGGCGCTCGCCGGCGCGCGAACGGGTGGTGACGATGGTCTCGCGGATCATGGCTCGCTCTTATCGGGCTTCGTCGGCAGCGTCGAGCCGGTCGAGGTCTTGCTTGCCAAGGTTGAACCCGCCTTGTCGAATGTCAAACGGTGCGGATCGGCCTTGCCGTCATCGTCGCGCCCGTCGCCCCGCCCGGCGACGCCCCATTTGAGCGCCTCGTCCTGCGCGTAGCGCTTGCCGAGCCGGAAGGCGATCTCGGCGCGGGCGGTCTCCACGCCGAGATAGAAGGCGTGCGCGGCGTCGTCCTCCACTCCCAGCGAGGGGAAGAAGGCGAACGGGTCGTCGCCGATGTGGTGGCCGTCGCGGTTGAAGACGTGCACGCCGTCCTCGGCCACCATGATGCGGTAATTGCGGTCGCGCACTTCCTTCGCGAGGTCGTCGATCTCGTCGGGCGAGGCGGCATAGGGGCGGCGGTCGCGCAGTGCCATCAGCCCGCCGCCGAAGCCCTGCGGCAGCGCACCGGCCTCGCGGGCGGCGAAGAACTCGCGGCGGGCGCGGTCGAACTCCTTCACCGCCGTGCGGCAATGCGGGCTGACTTGTACCGCGAGCACCGCGTTGAGCCGCAGCTCGGAGATGACGCCCATCAGCAGGGCGTTGATGCCGGTGGTGTCGGCGTCGGTGAGCTCGGTGACGTTGCCGATGCCCATCAGGATGTCGATGTCCGGATACTGCCGGCGCAGCGTGGCGTAGCGTTCCAGCGAGGCGGTGAAGCCGTAATGGATCGGCTCAAGGATCGGGTCGGCGAGGAAGCGGATGTTCTTCGCCCGGCACGCCTCGATGGCGCGGATGAGCGAGCCGAGGTCGCTCGGCGGCGAGGGCACCAGCACCGGGATGGCCGGGCCCTCCTCGGCGATGGCGAGGTTGTGCTCGGTGAGGCTGAGCAGATAGTCGGCGCCGGCGCGGGTGGCGCGGGACAGCTCCTCGGGATTGAAGCTGTCGACGCTGACCTTCAGCCCCTCCGCCTTGAGCGCGGCGATGGCCGCCTCCAGATGCGGGAAGGGTGTGTCGGGCAGGCAGCCGAGATCGATCACCTCCGCCCCGTCGCCGGCGAGGCGCTTCGCCTTGGCGAGGAGATCGTCGAGCGACAGCGCCGAGGCGTCGACGATCTCGGCGAAGATGGTGACGTCGTGACGCGACAGGTCGGCGCGGGCGCGCGCCTTGCCGAAATGCTCCGGCAGGTCGGCGAGCTCGTCCGGGCCGCGCTCGAAGGGCAGGCCGAAATGCCGCTCCAGCCGCGAGAGGTCGCCACGGAAACGACCGGGCATCACCACGCGGCTGGTGCCCTCGGGCACCTTGAAGCGGCGTTCGACGATCTCGGCGGTCATCAGCGCCGCGACCTTGACGCCGACATTGACCACCACCGGATCCAGCGCCGGCGAGGCGATCTCGCCCGCCACCTTGACGAGGCGCGGCTCGGCGAGCGAGCCGGTGACGAGGGCGACCCGCTCCGCGCCGTGGCCGGCGGGTTTCTCGTTGTCCTCAGCCATCGGCCGGCGTCCCGGCGGCGAGCTCGACCTTGCGGGCGGCGACCGCCTGCTCCAGCGCGCCGATGGTCTCCACCACCGTGCAGTACTCGAAGCGGGACAGGCGGTCGGTGTTCTCGAGGTCGATGGCGCGCGGATAGACCGGCACCGGCCCGCGCGGCGCCATGGTGATCATCTCCGGCGAGGTGTCGCAGGCGAAGACGATGCTCGGCACGCGGCACTTGCCGGCCTGGGCGAAGCAGTTGGTGACCAGCGAGTCCGCAATGCCGTACACGCATTTCGCCACCGTGTTGGCCGAGGCCGGCGAGACGACGAGCGTGTGGTAGCGCCCCTCATAGAAGCGGCCGACCGGCACGGCGGAGGCGGAGAGGTCGTGATAGATGCGCAGATGCTCCGGCAGCTCCTGCCGGTACATGCGCAGCACCTCCTCCGCCGCCTTGGAGACGAACAGGTCGACCGGGTCGAGGCTGGCGATCAGCGCCAGCGACTCGACGAAGAAGTGCCCGGAGCCGGTGAGCGCCCAGGCCCAGCGGGCGTCCTTGCGCGGGTTGGTTCGGGTCTCGCTCATGCCGCGCTCCTGTCGCGGGAGAAGGCGGCCAGCGCCTCGTCGACCGAGAGGAGGTCGATCCGCCCAGTGTAGCGCGCGGCGAGCGGCGGGAAGTAGGGATCGACGAGGCCGGCTTCGGCCCATTCCGCAGGCTGGCCGGTGCTCGCGGGCGCGGATTTCACCAGCACCAGCCGGTGGGCTCCGAGCTGCAGCGCCAACCAGAGCGCCAGGCTGTCGGAGGTGACCTCCCAGCTCGCCGGGAGATCGGCGGCGCGGGCCATCGCCGCCGGCAGCCACAGCGCGGCGCGGCCGGCCGCATGGGCGCGGGCCATGGCGGGCGCATCGGCTGCGGGAGTGAGGCGCGGCTCGATGTCGGCGAGCGCCAGCGCGAGGCTTTCCATGGCGAGGATCGCCATGTGATGGCAGGCGTCCTCGCTCAGCGACAGGCGCGGTTGCAGCGCCCGCACCGCATCCGCCAGCGGGCCGCCGCCCGGCACCACGATGAGCGGGGCACCGGCCGCCGCGAGGCCGGACAGCAGCTCGGCGAGGCGCGGCGCGGCGGCAAGGCTGCCGCCGAGCTTGACGATGACCGCTTCCGGCATAGGCGTCTGGTGCATGAGGTCACGTCCCGCAACTCGCAGTTCCGCTCCATTGAGCACGGATGCGCAGCGGTGCTTATGCGACAAAAGGTCGGACGGGAAAACCCTTTGCCTCCCGCGCCTTGCCGTGTGCCGGCCAGGGCGACCCTTCCGGCCGAGGGCAGGGGGGCATTGTCACCGGTACGGGAGAAGACGGGGATAGGGACGACGACGGCACGCCGTCCGATAGCCGGACCGCCCTGGCGGGGGCGGCCCGGCATCGGGCGCCTGCGTCGGAACGCAGCACCTTGGTTGTCTCGCGGCTACGCCATACCGGTCGCCCGCTGCGGGGGGCGAAAATACAGGCGATCGGCTTCAGCGAGACAAGGGTCGGTTCGTCTCTGCCGCGATGACGATGGAACTCTAGCATCCAATTTAGAAACTTCACAGTACCAATAATATGGATACGGTGTCGGTATTCGGGTTTCCGAAAGCCTCTGTGCCCTGGCTCAGGGGTGGAAAACAAAAAAAAGCCCGGAGCGGGGGCTCCGGGCTTTTGAAGGTTAGACGGTCATAAAGCGGCAAGCCGCTCCGTATTCCGAGGTTGAACATGGGCCCGTTCCGGGGGCTTGTCGAGGGTGATTCGGCGCCGATCACGTATTCGGGATTCGCAGATCAACCCTCCTCACGCGCGTCGTTGCGCCACGGCGGGCTGCCCCGGAGGCGGCAAATGGCCACCGCCTCAGAGGTCCGCGAGATGGTGCAGGGCGATGCCGGCGGCGGTGGCGACGTTGAGGGAATCGAAGCCACCGGCCATCGGAATGCGCACCGTGCGGGCCCGCGCCAGGCTGTCGGCGGACAGGCCCGGTCCCTCGGCGCCGACCATCAGCGCGGTACGTGGTGCGCGTACCAGTTGCTTCAGCGTGGTGGTGCCGGCCGGGCTGAAGGCGAGCAGCTCGAAGCCGCCGGCCGCCAGCAGGTCGAGGAGGGCGCCGGCACCACCTTCGCGGGCGAAGGGCACGATGAGGCTGCCGCCGACCGAGACGCGGATCGCCTTCCGGTAGAGCGGATCGCAGGACGCGAAGTCGAGCAGCACTGCATCCGCCCCGAAGGCGGCGGCGTTGCGCAAGATGCCGCCGACATTGTCGTGATTGGTGATGCCGAGCGCCACGACCACCAGCGCGCGCACCGGCAGCGAGGCGAGCAGCGCGGCGGCGCCGGGCTGTTCGCCGCGCAGGCCGACGCCGAGCAGCCCGCGATGGATGTGGAAACCGGTGATGCCGTCGAGGATCGTCTGGTTGGCGGTGTAGATCGGCAGGTCGTCCGGCGCCTGCGCCAGCAACGGCGCCAGCGCCTCCGCCCGGCTCTCGGCGATCAGCAGCGATTCCAGGCGAAAGCGGTTGCGCGGGGAGAGCGCGACGTCGAGCACCGTCTTGCCCTCGACGATGAACCGCCCGCCGCGCCCGACGAGATCGCGCTCCTTGATGACGCGATAGGCGTCGATGCGCGGATCGTCCGGAGCGGTGAGGGGGATGAGATGGACCATGGCGGCCTCATACCCGTTTAGGGGCGGACTGTCGCCGGGGGCATCACAGCGCACCGCACCCTTGTTCGGGCGGGGAGAGATTTTCTCGACTTCCCGATCGCGTCGCCCCTCACCGACCCGCTTCGCGGGTCACCTCTCCCCAGTGGGGAGAGGGAAAGACAGCGCGATGCCTTATCCGCCGAGTTCCTCGCGCAGCATCTCCAGCTCCAGCCACTGCTCTTCCGCCTTGGCGAGGTCGGCCTGGGCCTTGGTCAGCTCGGCGGTGGCCTTCTGGAAGCCGGAAGGATCGCGCGTATAGAAATTCGGCGTGGCCAGCCGATTATTCAGCCGGGTGATGTCGGATTCCAGCTGAGCCATCTGCTTGGGCAGATGCTCCAGCGCATATTTCTCCTTGTTGGAGAGCTTGCGCTTCGAGCCCGATGTCGTCGGTGCCGGGGAGGCCGGCGCGGACGCCTTCGCCGGTGCGGCGGCGGCCGCAGCGGCGGCGCGCGCCTTCACGCCATGGCCGCGCTGGGCGACCATGTCGGAATAGCCGCCGGCATAGACGTTCCAGTTGCCGTCGCCCTCATAGGCGATGGTGGCGGTGACGGTACGGTCGAGGAAGTCGCGGTCGTGGCTGACCAGCAGCACCGTGCCGGCATAGTCGTCGATCATCTCCTCGAGCAGGTCGAGGGTCTCGAGGTCGAGATCGTTGGTCGGCTCGTCCAGCACCATCAGGTTGCTGGCTTGCGCCAGCGCGCAGGCGAGCAGCAGCCGCCCGCGTTCGCCGCCCGACAGCCGGGAGACGGCGGTGCCGGCCTGTTCCGGGGTGAACAGGAAGTCCTTCATGTAGCCGATGACGTGGCGCGGATTGCCGCCGACGAACACCTGGTCGCCGCGCCCGTCGGTGAGCGTGTCGCGCACCGAGCGCTCGGGATCGAGCGCGGCGCGGCGCTGGTCGAGCGTCGCCATCTCGATATTGGTGCCGAGCTTGGCCTTGCCGCTGTCGGGCGCCAACTCGCCGGTGAGCATCTTCAGCAGCGTGGTCTTGCCAGCGCCGTTGGGGCCGACGATACCGATGCGGTCGCCGCGCTGGATGCGGATCGACAGGTCGCGCACGATGACGCGATCGCCATAGGACTTGGAGATGTTCTCCGCCTCCATCACCAGCTTGCCGGAGACATCGGCCTCGGTGGCGGTGACGGAGATGGTGCCGACGGCGCCGCGATGGTCGCGGAACTTGGCGCGCAGATCCGCCAGCTGGCCGACGCGGCGCATGTTGCGCTTGCGCCGCGCGGTGACGCCGTAGCGCATCCAGTGCTCTTCCGCGACGATCTTGCGGGCGAGCTTCTGCTGGTCGCGCTCCTCCTCCTCCAGCACCTGGTCGCGCCATTCCTCGAAGAAGGCGAAGCCGCGCTCCATGCGCCGCGTGCGGCCACGGTCCAGCCAGACGGTGGCGCGGGTCAGGTCCTGCAGGAAGCGGCGGTCATGGCTGATCAGCACGAGGGCGGAGCGCAGGCCGGCGATCTCGGCTTCCAGCCATTCGATGGCGGGCAGGTCGAGATGGTTGGTCGGCTCGTCGAGCAGCAGGATGTCCGGCTCGGGGGCCAGCACGCGGGCCAGTGCCGCGCGGCGGGCCTCGCCGCCCGACAGGTTCGCCGGGTCTTCCTCGCCGGTGAGGCCGAGTTCGCCCAGCAGATAGAGGGCGCGGTATTCCTGATCGCCCGGACCCATGCCGGCCTCGACATAGTCGAGCGTGGTCTTGAAGCCGGAGAGGTCCGGCTCCTGCGGCAGGTAGCGCACCGTGGCGCCGGGCTGCACGAAGCGCGGGCCGGAATCCGCCTGCACGAGGCCGGCGGCGATCTTGAGCAAGGTCGACTTGCCCGAGCCGTTGCGGCCGACGAGGCCGACGCGCTCGCCGGCGGAGACGGAAAGCTCCGCTCCTTCGAGCAGCGGCGTGCCGCCGAAGGTGAGGCGCGTGTCTTGAAGCAGAAGGAGAGGGGGTGCCATGGCGGGGGGATAGGCGATGAACCCGCGCGGGGCAAGGGGCTCGAAGAATTTGACACGAAAGGGCCGGCGGACAGGCCCCTTCGTGTCGGAGCGGCTCGCCGGCCTTCAGAAGATGTCCGGCTTGTCCCGATGGAGCACTCTCAGATGGAGGTGATCCCACGGTCCGAGGAAGATGAACTTGAATCGCAGATGAGGGACCGTATCGACCCACTCGGCGAAGGCGCGGGCTTCGCCGATCGCGAAATCATGGCTCCAGTCGTCGAAAACCAGGATCGAGCCATGCGACAACCGATGGGAAAGGAACGCCAGGCATTCCTTGGCGGGTTCGTAGATATCGCAATCGATGCGAGCGAACGCCACCTCACCCAGCGCCTGCGCCTTCGGCGTGGGCAGGGAATCCGAGAAAAATCCTTCGACCAGGCGGATGCGCGGCCGTTCGGCGGCACGAACATTCGCTTCCACGAGCTCGCGGCCGGCGGCGTACATGCCCTTCTTCCAGAAGCTGCTGTCAAAGACCTTGTGTGGCTCCGACAAGCCTCGAAAGCTGTCGAAGCCCCAGATCTGGCGGTCGGCGAGGCCCGCCACCTCGGTCATCGAGAACAGCTTGTCGATCCACGCTCCCTGGAAGATGCCGAACTCGGTGAAGTCGCCTCGGACACCGGAACCGGCAAGTTCGACGATCAGCTGCTGAATATATTCCGATTCGACATTGAGAAGGGCCTCGAAGCACCTCTGGAATTGATCGGATCCGTCCTTATAGATGGAATGTAGTTTGACATTCTGAATATTTCGCGTCAGCGGAATGCCAAAATATTCTTGAGATAGTCGGTGGTAGTTGTCTTCGGTTCGATTCCAATCCGTGGATGGCGTTGTCTGTCGTAGTAGCTGATCGAATTCGTCAGGGCTGTGAACGATATAGCCTGCCTTTCGTAGAATCGATTTCAGCATGTTTTCCTCCGACGCCCCTTAATTTGTTTATGGGTCGCTGTGGGGCGGCGGCTGACAATGCCACGTTTATCTGTGTCGTAGCGAGGGGGGCCGATGGAGACCGGCTCCGGGCGGCAGAAGGCGAGACGCGAAGCGTCGCCGTCAGCCAGCCAATCCGTGGCGATGGAAGACGCAGGCGAGCTTGTTGCCATCGGGGTCGCGGACATAGGCGGCGTAGAAGCCCGGCCCATAGGACGGGCGCAGGCCCGGCGCGCCCTCGCTCGTGCCGCCATGGGCTAGGGCGGCGGCATGGAAGGTGTCGACCTGCTCGGCGCTGGCGGCGCGCAGGGCCGTCATCTGGCCGTTGCCGGGGGTCGGGGCATCGCCGTCGAAGGGCTTGCAGAGCCACAGGCTGACACCGTGGTCATAGTCCGGGCCGAAGCCCACCCAGCCGGGCAGCGTCTCGTCGGTGCGGGCCTGACCGACCGTGGCCATGACCGCATCGTAGAAGGCCAGTGCTCGCTCGAAATCCGAGACGCCGAGCGTGACATAGAGGACGAGCGAGGGCATGCCGGGTCTCCCGTGAGGATGGTCTCCCGACGCTATCCGCGAATAGGCGGCGAGCGGAAGACGGGCGCGACACCGAGCCGCCGGCCGGCAGTCATGTGGCGGCCGGGGAAGCGGGCGTGTAAACAGCGACGGAACGTCTCCGCCAGCCAATCGGACTTGCCATGACCTCGACGACCACCGCAGACCTCGCCCCGCTCCTCAGCAAGATCGCCCAGCGCATCGGCGCCCAGCACGTGCTGACCGCCCCCGGGGACACCGCGGCCTATCTGCGCGAGGAGCGCGGGCTCTATGACGGACGCACCCCGGCGGTGCTGCGGCCGGGCAATACCGAGGAGGTGGCCTTCGTCGTCGCCGCCTGCGCCGCGGCGGGCGCGCCGCTGGTGCCGCAGGGCGGCAATACCGGCCTCGTCGGTGGGCAGATGCCGTTCGGCGAACTGGTCGTCTCGCTCGCCCGGCTCGACAAAATCCGTCATGTCGACCCCATCGACATGACCATGACGGTAGAGGCGGGCTGCATCCTCGACAGCGTCCACAAGGCGGCGGAGGATGTCGGCTGCCTGTTCCCGCTGCACATCGCGGCGCAGGGCTCCTGCCGCATCGGCGGAAACCTCTCCACCAATGCCGGCGGCACCGCCGTGCTGCGCTACGGCAACGCCAAGGAGCTGGTGCTCGGCCTCGAAGTGGTGCTGGCCGACGGGCGGGTGTGGAACGGGCTGAAGCGGCTGCGCAAGAACAATGCCGGCTATGATCTCAAGCAGCTGTTCCTCGGCACCGAGGGCACGCTCGGCATCATCACCGCCGCCGTGCTGAAGCTGTTCCCGGCGCCGGCGCAGCGCGCCACCGCCTTCCTCGCCGTGCCCGACCCCGAGCATGCCCTGAAGTTGCTGCACCGGCTGCGCGGCCTCGCCGGCGACGGCCTGACCACTTTCGAGCTGATGGCGGATTTCGGCATCGAGACGGTGCTGAAGCATATGCCCGGCACGGTGCGCCCCTTCGCCGGCCGCTACGACTGGTACGTGCTCGCCGAGTTCTCCTCGCCGACCCGCGCCTTCGACATCGCCGCGCTGATGGAGAGCGGGCTGGAGGCCGCGATGGAGGCCGGTGAGGTGGTCGATGCGGTGATCGCGTCGAGCGAGGCGCAGGCGAACAATCTGTGGCGGCTGCGCGAGGACATGAGCGAGGCGCAGAAGCACGAGGGCGGTTCGATCAAGCACGACGTCTCGGTGCCGGTCTCCCGCGTGCCGGAGTTCCTCGCCCGCGCGCTGCCGGCGGTCACCGCCGAGCTGGAGGGGCTGCGCCCGTGCCCGTTCGGCCATGTCGGCGACGGTAACATCCATTTCAACCTCAGCCAGCCGGTGGGGATGGACAAGGCCGCCTTCATCGACATGTGGGAGCACTTCAACCGTATCGTGCACGACATCGTGACCGACATGGACGGCTCCATCGCTGCCGAGCACGGCATCGGCCGGCTGAAGGCGCATGAGCTCGGCCACTACGCCGATCCGCTGGCGCTGGAGCTGATGAGCCGGTTGAAGCGCGCGCTGGATCCGCAGGGATTGCTGAACCCCGGCAAGGTACTAGATGTGTAGTGGCCGATAATCTCAGTCTAGAACGATCATAAAGTAGAGAATCGAAGTATTCAGCTTCTTTTGAAACGTTCTACTGTTTGAGAAATGGGCATTTAAAGGTTGTCGGGAGCGTATAGAGGGGTTTAAGGAAACCGTTAATTGACCAGTCGCCCACTCGCAGGGCCGTGGGCGTCGTGCGGAAAGCGCGGCGCGAAGCCGCGAGCGGGCCGCCAATGACGGGTAGCCCCAATGCCGACCCTGCGTCTTCCGACGATCCGCCTCTCGATGCCGCGCCTCGCCGCTGCGCTCCGCCGTCCGCTGGTCGGGCTCGCGGCGCTGTCGGTGCTCGCCGGGCCGCCGGTGGCGTTCGCGCAGGGAACCGGGACGACGACGCAGGCTCCGGTAGCCACCCCGACGCTTGCTCCGGCGCAGCCGCAGGCTCCGGCAACGTCGGTGCCGGCGAATACGACGGCTCCCGCGGTGACCGCACCCGCTCCGGCTGCTACGGCTCCTGCGACGACGACCGCGCCTGCCGCGACCGGCATTCCCGCGACCGGCGAAGCGCCGGCGGTCACTCCGGCGCCGGTCGCGGGTGATGCCGCTGCTGCTCCCACCGATGGCGCTCCGCTGCCGGAAGTGGAGGACGGCAGCGTTTCCGCGCAGCTGCCGCACGACCTGTCGCCCTGGGGCATGTTCATGGCCGCCGACTGGGTGGTGAAGGCGGTCATGCTCGGCCTTGCCTTCGCCTCGGTGGTGACCTGGACGGTGTGGCTGGCCAAGAGCGTCGAGCTGATGGCGGCGCAGACGCGGGTGCGCAAGGCGCTGCGCGGCCTGCTCGCCAGCGCCTCGCTGGACGAGGCCCGCCGGATCGGCGCCAAGGGGCCGGCGCTCGCGATGCTCCGCACCACCGATCTCGAGCTGAAGCGCTCCGGCGACCTGCCGGCCGAAGGCATCAAGGAGCGCGTCTCCATTTCGCTCGGCCGCATCGAGGTGGCGACCGGCCGCGCGATCAATCGCGGCACCGGCCTGCTCGCCACCATCGGCGCCACCGCCCCCTTCGTCGGCCTGTTCGGCACGGTCTGGGGCATCATGAATTCCTTCATCGGCATTTCGAAGGCGCAGACCACCAATCTCGCCGTGGTGGCGCCGGGCATCGCCGAGGCGCTGCTTGCCACTGCGATCGGCCTCGTCGCCGCCATCCCGGCGGTGGTGATCTACAATCACTTCGCTCGCCAGGTGGCCGGCTATCGCATCCTGATGGGCGACGCCTCCGCCGAGGTGCTGCGGCTGCTGTCGCGCGACCTCGACCGGCGCGACGCTCGCGAGACGCAGCGCGCGGCGGCCCCGACCCCGGCCCGCATCCGCGCCGCCGCCGAGTGAGGTGAGCCGATATGGGTGCCAAGCTCCAGAGCAGCGACGTCGACGATCTCGGCGAAAACCACGAGATCAACGTCACGCCGTTCATCGACGTCATCCTGGTGCTGCTGATCATCTTCATGGTGGCGGCGCCGCTCTCCACCGTCGACGTGAAGGTCGACCTGCCGGCCTCGACGGCGGTGGTGCAGCCGCGTCCCGACAAGCCGGTCTATCTCAGCGTGAAGAGCGACCTCGGCCTGGCGCTCGGCAATGACGACGTGCCGCGCGGCGTGCTCGGCAGCACGCTGGACCACGCGACCGAGGGCAAGAAGGATACCCGCATCTTCCTGCGTGCCGACAAGAGCGTCGCCTATGGCGACCTGATGGAGGTGATGAACCTCCTGCGCGCCGCCGGCTATCTCAAGATCGCGCTGGTCGGGCTGGAGGCGGTGCCGGCGGCGGCCGCCGCGGCCCCGGCGGGTGAGACCGCCGCTCCTGCGGCTTCCGCGCCCGCGGCGCCGGCGAGTGCCGCTCAATGAGCCTGATGCTTCTGCGCGGCGGAAGGTTGGAGCGGATCGCCCGCGCCGGCTGCTGGATCGGCTGCGGCGCGATCGTCCTCGGCGCGCATGGCGGCGCGCTGGCCTATCTGCTGTCCTCTCCGCCGCCCGAGCTCATGCCGGAGCCGGCGGCGATCATGATCGAGCTCGCCGAAGTGCCGGTGGCGCCGCCCTCCCAGCCGGCCGATGTCGCGCCCGGCCCGCAGATGATGGAAGCGCCGGAAGAGGTCGAGGAAGAGGTCAAGCCGGACGAGGAGCCCGAGGAGGAGGTCGAGCCGCCTCCGCCCGAGCCGGTGAAGCAGGAAGAGCCGCTGCCGGAGGTGACGGAATCCCCCGCCCCCGACATCGAGGTGCCGCTGCCGCCGCCGGCGCCGCTGGCCTCCGAACTGACGCCGCCCGAGAAGAAGATCGAGCCCAAGAAGGAACCGCCGAAGAAGAAGCCGAAGCCGCGCGAGAAGAGCGAGAAGCCGCCGGCGCCGCGCACTTCTGCCGCGCCGCAGATGCAGGCGGAGAACTCCGAGCAGATCGCCGCGCCGACGGCGGGCGCCTCCTCCTCGCGCTCGATGACGCCGGCGAACTGGCGCTCGCGGCTGATGTCGCATCTCAACCGGCACAAGCGCTACCCGACCGGGGAGAGCGGCGCGGGCAAGGCGCGGGTCGCCTTCACCATCAACCGCGCCGGGCAGGTGCTGAGCGCGCGGCTGGTGGGCTCGTCGGGCAATTCCCGCTTCGACGAGGAAGCCGTGGCGATGCTGCGTCGGGCCTCGCCGGTGCCGCCGCCGCCGCCGGAAGTGCCGGGCAACACCATCGCCTTCACCGTGCCGGTGGACTTCACCCTGCGGTGACGACGCGCGGCTGACGCGCGGCGCCCGTCACAGTTCCGCGAAGGCGGGTGCGTGGCGCAGGGCGCCGGCGGTGGTCGGCAGGTCGCCGCCGAGCGGCAGCGCCATGAAATGCGGTCCGGCATAGGGCGAGGAGAAGCCCGCCGCCTGCTCGGTCGAAAAACCGAAGCGACGGTAATAGGCGGGATCGCCCAACACGAAGAGCGCCCGCCAGCCCATCGCCTCGGCACGGGCGATGGCGGTGCGCACCAGCGCCGCGCCGATGCCGTGCGCCCGTCGGTCGGCATCCACCGCCAGCGGCGCGAGGGCGAGCGCGGGGAACGCGGCGGCGATCGGCGAGAGCAGCACATGGCCGACGATCTCGCCATCGTCCTCGGCCACCAGCGACAAGGTTGCGTCGCCGGCTTCGCGCAGGCGCGTCACCAGATCGGCCTCATCGGGCCCGTCGAAACTGTCGCGTAGCAGCGCGTGGATCGCGGCTCCCTCGCGGGTCTTCTCATCGCGGATAAGCATCACAAAGGGTCTCTTCTAGCCATCAAGCCGGGCGAGGAGGGCGCCGAGGTCGTCCCACAGCTCCTCCGGGTCTTCGAGGCCGATGCTGAGCCGCAGAATCGGCCCTTTGTGCGGCCACGGCACGGTGGTGCGCAGCGGCGCGATGTCCATCGGCGCGACGAGGCTGTGCGTGCCGCCCCAGGAGGCGCCGATGGAGAACAGCTTGAGGCTCGACAGGGCGGCGGCGAGGCGGGCGTCGGTGCCCGCTTTCAGCACCAGGCTGAACACGCCGGAGGGGCCCTTGAAGTCGCGGGCGAACACGGCATGACCGGGACAGCCGGGCAGCGCCGGGTGCAGCACCGTCTCGACCTGCGGCCGGCCGTCGAGGCGGCGTGCGAAGTCTTCCGCCACCCGACCGCAATGGGCGAGGCGCACCGCCATGGTCTCGATGCCGCGCAGGGCGAGCGCGCATTCGTCCGGCGACACGCCTATGCCGAGCGCCGACAGGGTCTGGCGCAGGCGCCGGTGGAGGTCCATGTCGGTGACGGTGATCGAGCCGAGCAGCAGGTCGGAATGGCCGCCGACATATTTGGTCAGCGCCTCGCAGGCGAAATCGACCCCGTGGGCGAGCGGCTTGAACAGCAGCGGCGTCGCCCAGGTGTTGTCGCAGCCGGTAAAGACGCCGCGCGCCCTGGCCGCCGCGACGATGGCCGGAACGTCCGGCACCTCCATGCTGCCGGAGCCGGGCGTCTCGATCCAGACCAGCCGGGTGCGGTCGTCGATCAGGCCGGCGATCCCGGCGCCGATCATCGGGTCGTAGACGGTGACGTCGATGCCGCGCGCCGCGAGATGATCGAAGGCGAGCGTCCGCACCGGCGGGTAGACATTGTCGGGAATCAGCACCCGGTCGCCCGGCCCCAGCAATGTCAGCATCACCATGGATATGGCGGCCTGGCCGGACGGCACGAGGACGGTGCGCGCGCCGCCTTGCAGCCGCGTGAGCTGCTCGGCCAGCGTGCGGGTGGTCGGCGTGCCGGCAAGGCCGTAGGTGTAGCCGTCCACCCCGCGCTCCGCCCGTTGCAGGAAGGCCTCGCCATCGGGATAGACGATGGTGGAGGCGCGGTGCGTCGGCACGGCGAGGCTGGCATAGCCATCCTGCGGCACCTCGGGGTGATGCACGCATTGCGTGGCGTCACGCATCGCCGGTCTCCTTTCCCGCTAGGACGGCTCCACCGCCCAGCAGGCGACCAGGCGACCGGCCTTCATCTCCAGCGGCGGCGTCTCATGGCGGCAGCGCTCGAAGGCGAGCGGGCAGCGCGGGTTGAAGGCGCAGCCGGTCGGCGGATTGAACGGCGAGGGCAACTCGCCCTCCAGCACGATGCGCTCCTTCTTCGCCTCGGGATCGGCGACCGGGGTCGCCGACATCAGCGCCCGCGTATAGGGGTGCTTCGGGCTGTCGAAGATGGCGTCGCGCGGGCCGTGCTCCACCGCCCGGCCGAGATACATCACCATCACCTCGTCGGCCATGTGCCGGACCACGCCGAGGTCGTGCGAGACGAACACATAGGCGACGCCGAGGCTTTCCTGCAGTTCCACCAGCAGGTTGAGCACCTGCGCCCGCACCGAGACGTCGAGCGCCGAGACCGGTTCGTCGAGCACGAGGATCTTCGGGCGCAGCACCAGAGCGCGGGCGATGGCGATGCGCTGGCGCTGGCCGCCGGAGAACATGTGCGGGTAGCGGCCGTGATGCTCGGGGCGCAGGCCGACCCGCTTCATCATGTCGATGGCGCGCTCGCGCCGCTCGGCGGCGGACAGTCGGGTGTTGACCAGCAGCGGCTCCTCGATGGCGGTGCCGATGGTCTGGCGCGGATTGAGCGAGCCATAGGGATTCTGGAACACCATCTGCACCTCGCCGCGATAGCGGCGGCGGGTGCCGGCATCGGCGTCGGCGACGTCGACATTGTCGATGAGCAGCGCGCCGGTGCCGGGCTTCTCGATCATGGTCAGCATGCGGGCCAGCGTCGACTTGCCGGAACCCGATTCGCCGACCACCGCCAGCGTGCTGCGCGGCGCCAGCGCGAAGCTGATGCCGGCCACCGCCTTTACCGTCGCCGATTTGGCGAGCAGCCCGCGTGAGACCTCGTAGGACTGGGCGAGGTCGATCGCCTCCATCACCGAGTTCGTCATGCCGGCATCTCCAGTTTCTTCAGCGCGCGCGGATGACCGTCGACGAGCGGCGTATGGCAGAGGGCATAGCCGAGATCGGCGCCCGCGCGGGGCGGCGGAACCGTCCGGCAGGTCTGGGTGGCGAAGCGGCAGCGCGGCGAGAACAGGCAGCCGGCCGGCCGGTCGGCGAGGCCGGGCACCACGCCGGGGATCGAGGGCAGGATGCGCCCGCTCGCCCGCTCCGGCAGCGCCGCCAGCAGCGCCGAGGTGTAGGGGTGATGCGGATCACGGAACAGGCCGCGCGTCGGCTGCATCTCCACCTGCTGGCCGGCATAGTGGACGCAGACGCGCTGCGCGGTCTCCGCCACCACGCCCATGTCGTGGGTGATGAGCACGAGCCCGACGCCGCTGTCCTTCTGCAGGCGCAGCAACAGGTCGAGGATCTGCGCCTGGATGGTGACGTCGAGCGCGGTGGTCGGCTCGTCGGCGATGATCAGCTTCGGATTGCAGGCGAGCGCCATGGCGATCATCACCCGCTGGCTCATGCCGCCGGAGAGCTGGTGCGGGAACGCCTTCAGCCGCCGCTCCGGCTCGGGGATGCCGACGAGTTCGAGCAGTTCGATGGCGCGCGCCTGACGGGCGGCCTTGTCGAGGTCGAGATGCGCCTTCATGGCCTCGCGCAGCTGGAAGCCGACGGTGAAGCACGGGTTGAGGCTCGACATCGGCTCCTGGAAGATCATCGCCAGGTCGCTGCCGATGATCCTGCGGCGCTCGCGGGGAGCTAGGGCGAGCATGTCCTTGCCGTCGAAGGTCAGGCGGTCGGCGGTGACGGTGGCGGTCCAGGGCAGCAGGCCCATCACCGCCAGCATGGCGACCGATTTGCCGGAGCCGCTCTCGCCGACGATGGCGACCAGTTCGCCGGCGGCGACGTCGAGATCCACCTTGTCCACTGCCCGGAACGGGCCGCGCCCGGTGGCGAAGGTGACGCTGAGGTTGCGGATGGAGAGGAGGGGGGATTGTGCGGCCATGGATCAGCTCCTCCGCAGCTTCGGGTCGAGCGCGTCGCGCAGGCCGTCGCCCATCAGGTTGATGGCGACCACCGTCACCAGGATGGCGAGGCCGGGCAGCGTCACGATCCACGGCGCGGCGCGGATGAATTCGCGTGAATCGGCCAGCATCGCGCCCCATTCCGGGATCGGCGGCTGGGCGCCGAGGCCGAGGAAGCCGAGCGCGGCGGCCTCCAGGATGGCGTCGGAGATGCCGAGCGCCGCCTGCACGATCAGCGGCGCCAGGCAGTTCGGCAGCACGGTAACGAACATCAGCCGAAGCTTGCCGACGCCGGCGACGCGAGCGGCCACGACATATTCCTTCGACAGCTCGGCGATGGCGGCGGCCCGCACCAGCCGCACATAGCGCGGCAGGTAGACGACGGTGACCGCGACGATGGTGTTGACGAGGCTCGGGCCGAGCACCGCCACCACCAGGATGGCGAGCACCAACGAGGGAATGGCGACCACGAGGTCCATCACCCGCATCACCACCACCTCGACGGCACCGCGCAGGAAAGCGCTGGCGAGGCCGAGCACGATGCCCAGCGCCACCGAGACGATCATCACCGACATGCCGATGCCGAGCGAGATGCGCGCGCCGTAGATCAGCCGCGAGAGGATGTCGCGGCCGACCGCGTCGGTGCCGAAGGGGAACTGCCACGTGCCGCCGGCCCAGACCGGGGGCTGCTGCACGAACTGGCGGAACTGCTCGATGGGCGAGTGCGGCGCGACGAACGGCGCGAACAGCGCGAGGAAGGCGATGAAGGCGACCACCATCAGGCCGAGCACCGCGCCGCGGTTCTCGCTGAAGGCCGACCAGAAGGCGCGCAGCGACGAGGGGGCGGGCGGCACGGTCTCGACGAGAAGATGGCCGTCGCCGCCGCTCGCGGGCAGCAGGGTTCCGCTCTCGGCGGCTGTGGGATCAACCATGACGGATCCTCGGATTGATCGCGACATAGGTGAGGTCGACGATGAGATTGACGAGGATGACGATGCCGGAGATCAGCATGATGCCGCCCTGCAACGCCGGATAGTCGCGGCGGGCGATCGACTCGATCAGCCATTTGCCGACGCCGGGCCAGGCGAAGATGGTCTCGGTGAGCACCGCGCCGGCGAGCAGCGTGCCGGTCTGCAAGCCGATCACCGTGACCACCGGGATCAGCGCGTTGCGCAGTGCGTGCAGGCCGACCACCCGCAGCGGTGACAAGCCCTTGGCGCGGGCGGTGCGCACATAGTCCTCGCCCAGCACCTCCAGCATCGACGAGCGCGTCATGCGGGCGATGACGGCCAGCGGGATGGTGCCGAGCACGATGGAGGGCAGGATGAGATGCGCCACCGCCGAGCCGAAGGCGCCTTCCTGGTCCGACAGCAGGCTGTCGATCAGCATGAAGCCGGTGACCGGCTCGAAATAGTAGTTGATCAGGTCCATGCGGCCGGAGACTGGGGTGAGGCCCAGATATTCCGACATGAACATGATGAGCAGCAGGCCCCACCAGAAGATCGGCATCGAATAGCCGGTGAGCGCCACGGTCATCACCGAATGGTCGAAGAAACTGCCGCGTTTCACCGCCGCGATGACGCCGGCGGGTATGCCGAGCACGATGGCGAAGATCAGGCCGCAGAGCGTCAGCTCCAGCGTCGCCGGGAACAGGGTGGCGAATTCGTGCAGCACCGGCGTCTTGGTGACGATGGAGACGCCGAAATCGCCATGGACGATGCCGTTGGCATAGTCGAGGAACTGCTGCCACACCGGCCGGTCGAGGCCGAGCTCATGACGCAGCATGGCGAGGCGCTCCGGGGCGATACCGCGCTCGCCGGTACGGGCCTCGATCGGGTCGCCGGGCACGAGGCGCACCGCCACGAAGGTGACGAACATCAGCGCCACGAAGGTCGGCAGCGTCAGGGCGACGCGGCGAATGAAAAAGCGGAACATCGATATCCCGGGCTTGCGATGCGCTTGTGCCCGCACGTCTCGCTCGTCGGGGAGCGATGGGCGCGGCGGGCGGCGGATCGGAGGTCGTCACATCACGGACGAGGCACCAAGGCTCTACGCGTGCGACAAGGCTCTACGCATGCGGTCTGCGTGGCGGCATCGAGCGGTCGCCGAACGAACCCGCGGGTTCGGACGGGCGGGTTTCATCGCCTTGTCCCACGGGGCGCAACGCGTCACCGGCGGGGGCGGTACAGACCCGTCAGGCTCGAAGGCCGGCGGGTGCGGAAGCCGGACGACTTCCGCGGAGCCTGCTCTAGCGCATCGGCAGGGTCGCAGCGTTTCGAAAAGGCACGGTGCCGGCGGAGCGCTCCCTCCGCCGGCACCGGCATCACGTCACTTCAGGTCGACGCCATAGAACTCGTGGCGGCCGAACGGGCTGACCTTGTAGTCGACGACTTCCTTGCGGGTCGGCTCGTACACCACCGAGTGGGCGATGGTGAACCAGGGCGCCTCTTCCTTCACGATCACCTGCGCCTGCTCATAGAGCTTGGTGCGCTCGGCGACGTCCGGGATGGTCTTCGCCTTGTTGATCAGGGCGTCGAAGTCCTTGTTGCACCACTTGGCGAGGTTCTGGCCGCCCGGACGGGCCGCGGCGCAGCCGAGCAGGAAGAAGAAGTTGTCCGGATCGCCATTGTCGCCGGTCCAGCCGAGCTGGCCGGTCATGTGCTCGCCCTGCTGCAGGCGCTTGCGGTACTCGCCCCACTCATAGGAGACCAGCTTGGCGTTGATGCCGAGCTTGGAGAGGTCCGACTGCATCATCTCGGCGATGCGCTTGGCGTTCGGGTTGTAGGGGCGCTGCACCGGCATCCACCACAGGTCGATGTCGAGCGGCGTCTTCACGCCGGCCGCGTCGAGCATCTGCTTGGCCTTGGCCGGGTCGAAGGGATAGTCCTTCACCGCGGTGTTGTAGGACCAGATGGTCGGCGGGATCGGATTGACGGCCGCCTGGCCGGCGCCCTGATAGACGTCCTTGATGATCGCCGCCTTGTCGATCGCCATGTTGAAGGCCTGGCGGACCTCCTTCTTGTCGAAGGGCGGCTTCTGGGTGTTGAAGGACAGATAGGCGATGTTGAGGCCCGGCTGCGACAGCAGGTTCAGCGCCGGATCGGTCTTCATCGCTGCGATGTCGGCCGGGTTCGGCGCGATCATCACGTGGCACTCGCCCTTCTTCACCTTGGCATAGCGGGCGGTCGGATCCGGGGTGATGGCGAAGACGAGGTTGTCCAGCGCCGGCTTGCCCTCGAAATAGGCCGGGTTGGCCTTGTAGCGGATCACCGCGTCCTTCTGGTAGTTCACGAAGGAGAACGGGCCGGTGCCGACCGGGATCTGGTCGAACTGCTCGGGGGTGCCCTTCTTGAGCAGGAAGTCGGCATATTCCTTCGACATGATGGTGCCGAAGTCCATGGCGAGGTTGGCCAGCATCGGCGAGTTCGGCTCGGTGAGCGTGAACTTCACCGTGTAGTCGTCCACCTTGTCGATCGACTTGAGCAGATCGGGCATGCTCATGTCGTTGAAGTAGTCATACGCGCCGCCGGTGACCTTGTGATAGGGGTTCTCCGGCTTCCACTGGCGCTCGAAGGAGAACAGCACGTCGTCGGCGTTGAAGTCGCGGGTCGGCGTGAAGCCGTTGACGCCGGAGTGGAACTTCACCCCCTTGCGCAGCTTGAAGGTGATCTCCTTGCCGTCGTCGGAGACAGTCCAGCTCTCGGCGAGGCCGGGCACCACCTTGGTGGTGCCGCGCTCGAACTCGACGAGCTGGTTGTAGACCGGGCGGGCGGCATCGAAGCTGGTGCCGGTGGTGTTGAGCGCCGGCGTGAAGTTCTCGGGGCTGCCTTCCGAGCAATAGACGAGCGTCTTGGCGGCATAGGCGGGCGCGGACAGCGCCACGAGTACGGCCGCGGTTGCGGCCAGTTTGGCATTGAATACCGGCATAATGAGTTCCCCTTTTAGGATGTGCGGCGGTAGCCCGTTGCGCGCAGGCTGATTATTGCCAATTCGTCGCACCCATAGCGCGAAATCAAACACGCCTTGATCACTTGTGCAATAAGGCTCAGCTCCCCTACCAAAGTCGTATGTATAGACATTTGGCCGTCGCTATGGGCGCCGCCCCCGCGCCGGTGTAAGACGAAGGCGGCGCCGCCGCGAAGAGGCGCGCGCGCATCAGGGAGACGAGACAAATGAACGCCGCGTCGCATGCTGCCTCGAAGGCCATCTTCGATTGGGAGGATCCGTTCGACCTCGACGGCCAGCTCACCGAGGAAGAGCGGATGGTGCGTGACACGGCGCGCGATTATGCCCAGGAAAATCTGATGCCGCGGGTAGCTTCCGCCTATCGCGAGGAGCGTTTCGACCGCGAGATCATGAGCGAGATGGGTGCACTCGGCCTGCTCGGCCCCACCATCCCGGAGGAATATGGCGGTGCCGGCCTCGGCTATGTCGCCTATGGGCTGGTTGCGCGGGAAGTCGAGCGCGTCGATTCCGGCTATCGCTCGGCGATGAGCGTGCAGTCCTCGCTGGTGATGCACCCGATCCATGCCTATGGCAGCGAGGAGCAGCGGAAGAAATACCTGCCCAAGCTCGCCACCGGCGAGATGATCGGCTGCTTTGGCCTGACCGAGCCGGACGCCGGCTCCGATCCCGGTGGCATGCGTACACGCGCCGAGAAGATCGATGGCGGCTACCGGCTCAAGGGCGCCAAGATGTGGATCACCAACGCTCCCATCGCCGATATCGCGGTGGTGTGGGCGAAGTCGGCGGCGCATGACAACGCCATTCGCGGCTTCGTGCTGGAGCGCGGCACCAAGGGGCTGTCGCTGCCGAAGATCGAGGGCAAGCTCTCGCTGCGCGCCTCCATCACCGGCGAGATCGTCATGGACGACGTCGAGGTGCCGGAAGAGGCGCTGCTGCCGAACGTCGCCGGGCTGAAGGGGCCGTTCGGCTGCCTCAACCGCGCCCGCTACGGCATCGGCTGGGGCACCATGGGCGCGGCGGAGGCCTGCTATGCGGCGGCGCGTTCCTACACGCTCGACCGCGTGCAGTTCGGCCGGCCGCTGGCGGCCAACCAGCTGATCCAGAAGAAGCTCGCGGACATGGCGACCGAGATCGCGTTGGGGCTTCAACTCGCGCTGCGCGCCGGCCGGCTGTTCGACGAGGGGCGCCTGTCGCCGGAGGCGATCTCGGTGCTGAAGCGCAACAATTGCGGCAAGGCGCTCGACATCGCCCGCGTCGCCCGCGACATGCATGGCGGCAACGGCATCTCGTCGGAATATCCGGTGATGCGCCACATGGTGAACCTCGAGACGGTGAACACCTATGAGGGCACGCACGACATCCACGCACTGATCCTCGGCCGGGCGATCACCGGGATCCAGGCGTTCTTCTGAGCCAGATGCTCTTCTGGGAAGGTGAATGAAGGGGCGGGCGGTCAGCCCGCCTCGCTCTCCAGCGCGGCGATCAGCATTTCCGCCGTGGAGATGTTGAGCGCCAGCGGGATGTCGTAGACGAGGGCGACGCGCATCAGCGCCTTCACATCGACATCGTGCGGCTGGGCGCTGAGCGGGTCGACGAGGAAGACCAGCGCCCGCACCCGGCCCTCGGCGATCAGCGCGCCGATCTGCTGGTCGCCGCCGAGCGGGCCGCTCTTCAGCCGGGTGAGACGGAGCTCCGGGCAGGCTTCGAGGATGCGCCCGCCGGTGGTGCCGGTGGCGACGATGTCGAAATGCGCGAGCACGCGACGATGTTCGGTCGCCCAGGCGACCATGTCGTGCTTCTTGCTGTCATGGGCGACGAGGCCGAGAAGGCCGGCGGCGGGGCCGGGGTTGGGCGGCAAGCTCACGGGCGAAGGCTCATATGTGGTACATCAGATCGGCGTCGGCATTGCGGGCGAACGCCATCATCTCTTCCAGCGTCATCCGGTCGAGAATGTCGCTCATGGCGTCGCGCACCTTGCTCATGGTGACCTGGACCGCGCAGATCTTGAGATCCTGGCAATCCTGACACGGCACATAGGCACTCTTGGAGGCGCAGTTGATCGGCGCCAGCGGCCCGTCCAGCGTGCGGATGATGTGGCCGACGCGGATTTCCTTCGGCAGGCGCGACAGCGCGTAGCCGCCGCCGGGTCCCTTCTTGGAACGCAGCATGCCGGCATTGCGCAATTCGAGCAGGATGGCGTCGAGGAATTTCTTCGGAATGTTATTGGCGCTGGCGATTTCGGCGCCCATCGCGCTCTGCCCCTGGGGCAAGCCGGCGAGGAACAGCATCGCCTTGAGCCCGTACTTGCCCTTATTGGTCAACATCGCCGCTATGAATCCCGACAGGTCGAAGCGAATCCTCCGCTCCGGCATTTCTTCATAGATGATAGATCAAGCGGCTTTTTAAAGAGGGCGCAAGAGGGTAGGGCGTTCAGCGGGACGCAGCGGAAGCGGCAATCGTCGCCGCCGGAGCCTCCGCCTCGCTGGCGCCGGGATGCACGAACAGCACCGCCGCGGCGATGGCGCCATAGGCGAGTGCGAACATCAGGGTGTGACGATGGCGGACAATGCGGCTCATGATTTCCTCTCATCTCATAGTCTATGGACACCATGGACTATGTAAAGTGGGAAATCGGCTGAATCACGAAAATTTCCGCATGGGCGAAATTAACAACGAAATTTATATGTGATTATTGGGATTGAGGTGGGAAGGCCTCGGCTTCTGCCTCGAACGCGGCGGCGAAGGCGGCGACGCGGCGGTCGATGCGGATGTCGCTGCTGCGCAGGGGGCGAACCAGCGACAGGCCTTCCAGCGAGCGGGCGCGGGAGAGGGCGACATAGGCCTGCCCCGCGGCGAAGGCGCCGGAATCGAAATCGATGCGCACGTCCTCCAGCGTCAGGCCCTGCGCCTTGTGCACGGTGATCGCCCAGGCGGGCACCAGTGGCAGCTGGGTGTAGGTGCCGACGATCTTGGCCTCGACCTTGCCGGTCGCCTCGTCCCAGTCGTAGCGGATGCGCTCCCAGCTCACCCGCTCGATCTCGGCGACGCCGCCGGCGTCGAGCCGCACGAAGGCGCGGTCCGGCGCGAGGCCGATGACGGTGCCGACCGAGCCGTTGACCCATTGCTTCTCGGGATCGTTGCGCACCGTCATGACGCGGGCGCCGACCTTGAGCAGCAGCGATTCCTGCACTGGCAGGCGGTCATTGGCGAGGTCGAATTCGCCCTGGCTCGCGCCCTCATAGATGCGGCCGTCATCGGCGAGACCTTCCAGGCCGCGACGATTATAGGCGTCGACGCGGGCATTGGTGGGGGCGAGCACCACCGGGATACGCCCCTCGCGATGCGGGCGGTAACTCGCCTCGTTGATCGCCGCCACCGCATCGGCGACGAAGCGGCCGGAGCGCAGCGCGGCGAGATGCCCGACGAAGTACTCGTCGGACTGGCGCCAGACCCGGGTGAAGGGCAGGCGGGCGACATGGGTCTCGCGCAGCACGCGGGCGTCGAAGGCGAAGGGGCCCTCATAGCCGAGATGGCCGAGAATCTCGCGCTCGGCCATCGGCACCACCGGCGGCAGTTGCAGGAAGTCGCCGACCAGCACGACCTGCACGCCGCCGAACGGCTCGGGCCGGCCACGCGCGATGCGCAGGCAGCGGTCTACCGCGTCCAGCACGTCGGCGCGCACCATCGACACCTCGTCGATGACGAGGCGTTCGAGCTTCTTCATCAGCGTGCGCTTGGGCGAGCGGGGCCGCACCTGATCGGGATCGACGAGGCGCGGCGGCAAGCCGAAGAAGGAATGGATGGTCTGGCCGCCGAGCTGCAGCGCCGCCACGCCGGTAGGAGCAAGGAAGACCTGCCGCGCGCCGCCATGCTTGCGCAGCATGTGCAGGAAGGTGGTCTTGCCGGTGCCGGCGCCGCCCAGCACCATGGTCACCGGCGCCTGCTCGCGTAGCGTGGCGAGCGGCCGGGCGAAGTCGACCTCCCGGTCTGCCGACGTGTCGGCCGGTCGAATCGCTGTGCTGTCGGTAGCTGTCGTGTTCATCGGTCCAATTGAGCACAGCTGGCGCCGCTGCCCAAATCCGGAGGCCGGGACGGGATCGCCGAACTCAGTGCAGCTTGATCAGGGCGAGCCCGGCGACGATCAGCGCCGCGCCGGCGAGACGGCTGGGGCGCGGCGTCTCCTTCAGCAGGAATATCGCGATAACCGCGGCGAACAGCACGCTGGATTCCCGCACCGCCGAGACGAGGCCGATGGGTGCCCTGGTCATCGCCCAGATGGTGATCCAATAGGCCGAGAGCGACATCGCCCCGCCCAGCGCGCCCGGGCCGAGGAAGCCGAGCATCGGCCGCAGCGCCGCCGGCCGGTGGCGTAGCAGTGCGACGGTGAGCACGCAGGGACCTTCCAGGAGGAACAGCCAGGCGGAGTAGAGGTGCGGGTTGCCGGTGGTGCGGGCGCCCATGCCGTCGATGATCGAGTAGACGGCGATGGAGAGCGCGCAGGCGCTCGCGAGGAGGAGCGCACGGACGTCGAGATGGCCCTTGCGCGGCCAGGCGATGGCAAGCACGCCGGCGGCGAGGATGGCGACGCCCGCGACCCCTTGCCCGTCGATCGGCTCTCCCAGCAGCACCAGCGAGAACAGCGTGGTGATCAGCGGCGAGCCGCCGCGCGCCACCGGATAGACGAAGCCCATATCGGCCCGCCGATAGGCTCCGGTCAGCGTCAGGTAATAGACGAGATGGACGGAGATGGAGCCGGCGATCCACGGCCAGATATGGGCTGGTGGCGGCCCCATCCACAAGGCGATCGGCAGGGCGATGACCGAGCAGGCGCCGGTGATCAGCGCGACGGCGATGAACGGATCCAGCCGGATCTTTAAGAGGGCGTTCCAGCCCGCATGCATCACGGCGGCGGCGATGACCGCCAGGAAGACGCTGGGTTCCATTCGGCGGCGGCCTGCGGGGAAGGCCGATCCCGATGGACCGGCGGGCACGGTGATAGACGATTCCGTGCCCGCCGCCGAGCTTTTATGACAGTTTCGTCACACGGCGAAACGGGTGACGAACTTGGTGTTCACATAGGCTTCCATGGCCTCGGTGCCGCCTTCCGAGCCGTAGCCGGAATCCTTGATGCCGCCGAACGGCACCTCGGGGAGGGCGAGGCCGTGATGGTTGATCGAGATCATGCCGCTCTCCACCCGGCGCGAGAACGCCTCGGCGGTGGCGGAGGAGGTGGTGTAGGCGTAGGCCGCGAGGCCGTAAGGCAGGCGGTTGGCCTCGGCGATCACCGCTTCGGTCGAGGTGAAGGGCTGGATCGGCACCAGCGGGCCGAACGGCTCCTCGTTGAGGATGCGTGCATCCGGGGAGAGGTCGGTGAGCACGGTCGGCTCGAAGAAATAGCCCTTGTTGCCGATGCGCGAACCGCCGGTGCGCAGCGTGGCGCCCTTCTGCACCGCATCGGCGGTGAGCGCCTCCATGGCGTCGATACGACGGGAATTGACCAGCGGGCCCATGCGCACGCCGTCATCGAGGCCGTTGCCGACCTTCATGCCCTTCACCGCCTCGGTGAAGCCGTCGACGAACTTGTCGTAGAGGTTCTCGTGCACCAGGAAGCGGGTGGGCGAGACGCAGACCTGGCCGGCATTGCGGAACTTGGCGCCGGACAGCAGCTTCACCGCATGGTCGAGGTCAGCATCCTCGAACACCACCGCCGGGGCGTGGCCGCCGAGTTCCATGGTGACGCGCTTCATATGCGCGCCGGCGAGCGCCGCCAGCTGCTTGCCGACCACGGTGGAGCCGGTGAAGGTGATCTTCTTCACGATCGGATGCGGGATCAGGTAGCTGGAAATCTCGGCGGGCACGCCGAACACCAGATTGACCACGCCGGCCGGCACGCCGGCATCCTGATAGGCCTTGAACAGCTCGGCGCAGGAGGCGGGGGTGTCTTCCGGTCCCTTGAGGATGATCGAGCAGCCGGCGGCGAGCGCGGCGGAGGCCTTGCGGACCGCCTGGTTGATCGGGAAGTTCCACGGCGTGAAGGCGGCGACGACGCCGACCGGCTCGCGCACCACCTCCTGGTGGATGTTCTCCGCGCGGGGGGCGATGACGCGGCCATACTGCCGGCGGCCTTCCTCGGCGAACCAGTCGATGATGTCGGCGGCGGCCAGCGTCTCGACGCGGGCCTCGGGAAGCGGCTTACCCTGCTCCAGGGTCATGATGCGCGAGATGTTCTCGGCGCGCTCGCGCAGGATCTCGGCGGCCTTGCGCATGATCTTGTAGCGCTCATGCGCCGGCACGCGCTTCCAGGTCGCGAAGCCCTTCTCCGCCGCCGTGAGGGCGTCGTCGAGATCGGCGGTCGAGGCATGGGCGAGGGTACCGATGACCTCTTCCGTCGCCGGGTCGACGATGGGCTGGCTGGCGGGCGCGCCGCCGTGGCGCGAGCCTTCGCGCCAGACGCCATCGATGAACAGAAGGACATCGGGATAGGAAACGGTCGACATGGGAACCTCGTGCAAAGAAAAGGCGCCGACGTGAAAAATGCCCAAGCGGGGCTACGGGGCGTCGCGGTATCCCACACCTAATCGCCCGACCGCCCGGTTGGAAGGGCCGAATGCGCGATTGGATCCGGGATCTGCGCGGCACGGTTGTTCATTCATGCGGGAACCGCGAGGCGGGAACGGACGTTGGCGGAGAGCGGGCTTGACCCGGCGTTCCACTTTCACCGGGCGATGGGGGCTCATGAGTAACCGCACCAGTGGCGACGACGCGCCGGACGATCGGGCATCGGCCAGCCGCCAGGCAAGAAGCCTCCGGGCCGGAGAGCGACGCCGCTGGTGGCAGCGCAGCTGGGGCGCGGCGCTGATGCTCGCCGGTGCGGCCCTGCTGATGGGGTTGGTGCTGACGGTCTGGAGCGAGGCGGCGCTGTTCGGCGGATAGGCTTTGCCCGGCCCTGCACCCGGCCCGGAATCAGAAAGGGCCCCGGCCAGATCAGCCGGAGCCCTTTCTCGTGTTGTGGGTGCGGGCGATGACGCGCGGGATCAGTGACCCGAGTGGCCACCCGCGATGATCTCGCGCTTGCCGGCATGGTTGGCCGGGCCGACCAGCCCCTCGTTTTCCATGCGCTCCATGATCGAGGCGGCGCGGTTGTAGCCGATCTGCAGCCGGCGCTGGATGTAGCTCGTCGAGGCCTTGCGGTCGCGCATCACCACTGCCACCGCCTGATCGTAGAGATCGCCCGGTTCGGTGCCCATGGCGGTGGCGTCGAACACCGCGACGTCGCCCGCCGGCGGCGGCACGTCCTCGTCGTCTTCCGCCGTCACCTCGTCGAGATAGTCCGGTCGGCCCTGCGCCTTCAGATGCTCGACGACGCGCTCGACCTCCTGGTCGGAGACGAACGGGCCGTGCACGCGCGAGATGCGCCCGCCGCCGGCCATGTAGAGCATGTCGCCCTGGCCGAGCAGCTGCTCGGCGCCCATCTCGCCGAGAATGGTCCGACTGTCGATCTTCGAGGTGACCTGGAAGGAGATACGGGTCGGGAAGTTGGCCTTGATGGTGCCGGTGATCACGTCGACCGAGGGGCGCTGGGTGGCCATGATCAGGTGGATGCCGGCGGCGCGGGCCATCTGGGCGAGGCGCTGGATGGCGCCCTCGATGTCCTTGCCGGCAACCATCATCAGGTCGGCCATCTCGTCGACGACGATGACGATGTAGGGGAGAGGCGTGAGATCCATGATCTCCTCCTCTTCCATCATCTCGCCGGTCTCGCGATCAAAACCCTTCTGGATGGTGCGGGTGATGATCTCGCTCTTGGCCGCCGCCTCCACAACACGGGCGTTGAAGCCGTCGATATTGCGCACGCCGAGGCGGCTCATCTTCTTGTAGCGCTCCTCCATCTCGCGCACCGCCCATTTGAGGGCGACGATCGCCTTCTTCGGGTCGGTGACGACAGGGGTGAGGAGGTGCGGGATCCCCTCATAGACCGAGAGCTCCAGCATCTTCGGGTCGATCATGATCAGCCGGCACTGGTCCGGGCGGTGCCGGTAGAGCAGGCTGAGGATCATGGTGTTGATGGCGACCGACTTGCCGGAGCCAGTGGTGCCGGCGACCAGCAAATGCGGCATGCGGGCGAGATCGACGATGACCGGTTCGCCGCCGATGGTCTTGCCCAGCGCGATGCCAAGCTTGGCCTTGGCGGCTTCGAACTCGTGGCTGGACAGCATCTCGCGCAGCCACACCGTCTCGCGGCGCTGGTTGGGCAGCTCGATGCCGATGACGTTGCGGCCTTCCACCACCGCGACGCGGGCGGAGATGGCGCTCATCGAGCGGGAGATGTCGGCGGACAGGCCGATGACGCGGCTCGACTTGATGCCGGGCGCCGGCTCCAGCTCGTAGAGCGTCACCACCGGGCCGGGATTGGCGTCGATGATCTCGCCGCGCACGCCGAAATCGTGCAGCACCTGCTGGAGCTTCACCGAGTTGCGCTCGAGGAACTCTTCCGACAGCTCGTAGTCCGGCTCGACTTCCGGCGGCACGGTCAGCAGCTCGAGCGGCGGCAACTCGTAGCCGAAGCGCGCGGACACCGCCGGCACCGGGGCCGGGCGGGGAGCGGGCGTCGCCGGATGCTCGGTGGCCGGCGCCGGCCGGGCGGCGACCGGCGCCGGGGCTTCCGGGGCCGGGGCCTCGGGCGCCGGTTTGGGCAGCGCCGCGGCGATGGCGAAGGCCGGCCAGGAGAAGGTGACGGCAGCCCCGCCCAGCGCATAGGGGGCATCGAACGCCGTGGCGAGATCCTGCGCAGCGGCTTCCGGTGCCGGTGCCACGGCGGCGAGCATCTCCTCGATCGGCGCGCTTTCGACGATCACCGCTTCCGCGGACACCGCGGCGACAGGCGACTCGTCGACACCCTCGTCGTCATCGATGTCGTCGAACCCGTCCTCGTCATCCTCGTCATCCTCGTCGTCCAACTCGTCATACGCCAGGTCGTCGCCGTCGTCGGCGAGCGCCTCGAAGGTGTTTTCTTCGGCGTCATCCGCGTCGACGACGAGGTTGGCGATCGCCTCGCCGGTGTTGGCGGCACCCGCGGTGGAGGCGTCGATCGTCATGTCCTGATGCGCCGGCACCACCGGCGGTTCCGCCCAGCCGAGCTGGATTAGTCCGGCGATGCGCTGAATGGAGTTGGGTAGGCCGTTGTCCTGCGGTTCGAAGCTGGCAGTGACGACCGGAACCGGTGCGTGCGGCACGTCTGCGGGAGCCGGCGTCGGCGCCGTCAGGGCGACGGGTGCCGTCTCGCTCGACACCACGGCGGCGGGCATGACGTTGTTGGGCGTGGCCGGCTGGAGAACCGGCGAGGCCGGCGGCCGGCGCGGCGGCACCAGCAGCGCGGGCGGACGCACGGTCGTCGCCGGTGCGGAGGCTTCGGCCGGCGTCGCCACCGGCGCGGCGGGAACCGCGGCGGGTTCCGGCGCCGGCGGCTGGCGAAGCAGGTAGTCCGGCGTGCGGGTGAACCGGGTATTGGGCGGCATGGTGAAGGGTTGCAGCCAGCTCGGAATCACCACGCGCGGGCCGGGAGCCACCGTCGGGACCGGATTGCCGGCATAGGCCGGCTCGCGCAGCGGCGCGGGATCGCGGGGCACCGCCGGCAGACGGGGAGTGCCGGTGTTGGGATAACCCGCCGCGACGGGGCGGGGCGCCAGTCGGCTGGCCGGCTCGGCGAGGGGCGCGCCGGCATAGAGCGAGGGCGCCGGCAGGGTGGAGCCGGGCCCGCCGGCCGGATTCTTCACCTGGGGCGGCGGCGGCGCGTTCAGCTTATGATTGACGCGCGAGACCAAGCGCGCGGCGCGCGCGGCATCGTCGCTCGCCTGAGTGGATGGGGAACCATTCCGATCGGAAGGACGATCCGGGAAACGCATGAGCCGCCAAACCTGTGCCGCTGGAACCTTGGCGGACTGCCGATGGCGGCCCGCTACTCAACTGGCTTCAGGCATAGAAGATCAGCGTTAATGAAGCGTTTGGCGCCGGCACTTTCCCCAGCGGGTGATGCGCCGGCGCCACGCCGATGGGGTGACCGATCAGACCGGCAGGCCGAGCGTGGCGCGGATTTCCGGCGCCATGAGAGTGTGGGTCTCCGGGTGCTTGATCATGTAGCGGCCGAACACCGAGCAGCGCGGAATCACCGACAGATGCCGTTCGCGGGCGCTGGCGAGGCCGGCTTCCACCAGCCGGGTCGCGAGACCACGACCGCCGAGCTCCGGAGGCACCTCGGTGTGGGTGAAGATGATGTGATCCGGCGCGAGTATGTACTGGGCGATGGCGAGATGCCCGTCGACCTCGATCTCGAACCGGTCCTTGGCGCGGTTGTCGCGGACCGGGATTTCGCCGTTCATGCTCATCTCATGCTCCTTGGAGGCTATGCCCGTTTTCGGGATTTGTCCGCATCTGGTAGGCGCTGCATGGGATATTGTCGACCAAAACCGATCCGCCGTCGCCCCCCGGCAGCGTGAAATCTTTGCACGGCGGTGGAGGCGGGGCTTCCGGCAGCTCCCGGCGGCGACTTTTGACCCGGCCGGAGGCCTGGGCTATGCCGGCTCCATCGTCAACCTCCGCGGACGGCCGGGGTTCCCGCGGTGCCAGTCTGGAGGATTGCCATGTCCGACATTCCGCTCGAATCCGCGCTCGTACCGCCAGCGCCGCAACTGCTTGCCGCCATGGCCCGCCGGCGTTCTGTGCCGCCGGCGGCGCTGAGCGCCCCGGCACCTTCGCATGAGCAACTGCGGCACATGCTGGCCCTGGCGCTGCGAGTGCCCGACCATGGCCTGCGCGAGCCGTGGCGCTTCGTGGTCATCGACGGGGAGGCGCGGGCGGAGCTCGGTCGCGGCCTTGCGCCGCTCTATCGCGTGGCCAATCCACAGATGGACGAGGCAAAGCGCGAGAAATTCGCCGGGATCATGGAGCGGCTGTTCCTTGCCTCCCCGATGGCCGTGGTGGTGATCAGCCGCCCCGACCGCAACTGCGCCATCCCGGTGTTCGAGCAGGAGCTTTCCGCCGGCGCGGTGTGCATGAACCTCTTGCATGCGGCGCAGGCCTCCGGCTTCGGCGCGATGTGGGTGACCGGCTGGGCGGCGACCAATCCCGCGGCCGCCACCCTGATCGGTGCCCGCGAGGGCGAGAAAATCGCAGGCATCGTGCATCTCGGCACCGCCGCAAGCGTGCCGCCCGAACGCCCTCGGCCGGACGCGGAGGCGCTGACGAGCTTCTGGACGCCGTCCATCTAGCCTCGGCGTCGGCTATGTCCCGACCCGTGCGCCGACCGGCGTTCGAGGCCGGTCGCGTCCGCGCTCGTTGCCGTCGGCTACGGTATCGAGGCCTGCGTCTTGCCGGTGCTCCCTTGCCGCCGGTCGCCGGTCGTCCTGCCGATCGCGGCGATGACGCCGTCCCGCCCGGACGGTTGCCGATCGGGGCGCCCTATCCGCGATGGCGCCATGCGCTACGCCGTGTTTCGAGGCGCCGCAGGCCTCGCGGGGGGGCTGGGGCAAGACCCAAGGATCGGCGAGGTGTCGGCCGGCGAAATTGTAAGCTCGCCCGGCCGCTTCCTGCGGGGCCTCGCGGCTGCCATGCCGGTTCGCCAGAGCCGTGGGGCGGCACCCCGGCGGGGCGGTGCCGGGCACATCCTGCGGGGCCCCGCCATTCTCGCCCCGCCGTGACCGCTCTCGCTCTGAAACGCAAAAGCCCGGCACGCCGTTGGGCGTACCGGGCCTTTGATGTGTGACGGCGAAGCGAGCCTGGCCCGCTTCGCCGCAAAGGCTCACGCCGCCGCGGAGGCGGAGGTCGAGACTTCCGAAATGGTCTTCAGCACCTGGGAAGCGATCGCATAGGGGTCGCCCTGGGAGTTCGGGCGGCGATCCTCAAGGTAACCCTTGTAGTCGTTCTTGACGAACGAGTGGGGCACGCGGATCGAGGCGCCACGGTCGGCCACGCCATAGGAGAACTTGTTCCACGGCGCGGTTTCGTGCTTGCCGGTCAGGCGCAGGTGGTTGTCCGGGCCGTAGACGGAGATGTGGTCGTCGAGATTCTTCTCGAAGGCCGCCATCATCGCCTCGAAATAGGCCTTGCCGCCGACGGTGCGCATATATTCCGTCGAGAAGTTGCAGTGCATGCCCGAGCCGTTCCAGTCGGTGTCGCCGAGCGGCTTGCAGTGCCACTCGATGTCGATGCCGTACTTCTCGGTGAGGCGCTGCAGCAGGTAGCGGGCCATCCACACTTCGTCGGCCGCCTTCTTGGAGCCCTTGCCGAAGATCTGGAATTCCCACTGGCCCTTCGCGACTTCCGCGTTGATGCCTTCGTGGTTGATGCCGGCCTCGAGGCAGAGCTCGAGATGCTCTTCCACGATCTGGCGGGCAACGTCGCCGACATTCTTGAAGCCGACGCCGGTGTAGTAGGGACCCTGCGGCGCGGGATAGCCATGCTCGGGGAAGCCGAGCGGACGGCCGTCCTTGTAGAAGAAGTATTCCTGCTCGAAGCCGAACCAGGCGCCTTCGTCGTCAAGAATGGTGGCGCGCGCATTGGTCGAGTGCGGGGTGACGCCGTCCGGCATCATGACTTCGCACATCACCAGGACGCCGTTCTTGCGGGCCGGGTCGGGATACACCGCGACGGGCTTCAGCACGCAGTCCGAGCTGCGACCTTCCGCCTGCAAGGTGGAGGAACCATCGAAGCCCCACAGCGGGAGCTCCTCGAGCGCCGGAAAGTGATCGAATTCCTTGATCTGCGTCTTGCCACGCAGGTTGGGGACCGGCGTGTAGCCGTCCAGCCAGATGTATTCGAGCTTGTATTTCGTCATATCGGGTCTCTCATGAGCTGGCATCGCCAACCAAGTTGCTGCCAGTGACCGTTGAGGGTCCGGCCGCCAACGGCCAACGAATTCGTAGCATTATTCGTGCCAGTTCGATGGTGTCGCCTCCTGGCGGTGTCCCGTGTCCGGATCGCGTCGACGAGAGCGTCGGCGGGCTAGTGTCTCGCCGCACGGCGGCGCGCAAGGAAGGTGGGTGCGCCGGCGGCGGGCGAGGCCTGTGGCGGCGGGGATCTGCCGCTGCCTTGCCGTCCATGCCGGGGCTTTTGGGTCTCGCAATGAACGGAATGCCCTGCCATGCGTTGATGTCAAAAGGTGTCGTAGGTAGGAGCTGGAGTGCCGATGGCCGGAGCATTCCGGCTTATGATCAAATATTATGCAATGACTGATATTTTTTTACGCATCCTGATCGATATCCGCGCAATGCGTGCTATATATCGTTGACCGCCGGTGTCGGTAGACGCGGTGTAAACAGGAGAAGAAACGATGAATGTCAGTCCGATTGGCGGCAGCGCCAAGATCTACGAGTTCCCCCGGGGTGGGCGTGCCGGCCTTGCTGGTCGTCGCGAAACCGAACGCTTCGACGCGAATGTTGCCGCCCCCCGCCCCGTGCCGGTGGCGTTTGACGCCAGTTGGTACCATGAAGAGGCGATCAAGCAGGATCAGCCCACCAACAAGCGGTCGTGACGCGCGTGTTGTCATTGCCCGATGATGGTCCGTACTCGGTACGGTCAACACCCCGGAGAGGGCCGGCGCACAGCGTTCCGGCCCTCTTTCGTTATGTGCCCGCTAACCGGGCTATCTGATTAAAATTTGATCATATCCGCACCGCGCCCGATGGCCGCTGCACCAGATCGATCCGCCATTCCGGGCCGAGGCGCCCGATGAAGGCGACGCTGCCGCACGAATCTCGCGTCACCGGCCACTGCCCGGCCACCGCCCCGGTCGCAGTCTGATACTATTCTACTATTTCCAGAACTGCCGACTTCGCCGTTCCGTGCTCCCGCCTTTCCATGCGTCGCCTCGGGACACAGCCGGATGAACACAGACACCACGCCGCAACCGCCGGGCGACAGCCCGGTGATCCGCACCATCGCCATGCCCGCCGACACCAACCCGGCCGGCGACATCTTCGGCGGCTGGCTGATGGCGCATATGGACCTCGCGGCCGGCAACGTCGCCACCCGCCGGGTCAAGGGGCGGGCCGCCACGGTGGCGGTGGAGGCCATGACGTTCCTCAGCCCCGTGCTGGTGGGCGACGAGGTGAGCTTCTACGGCACCGTGATCACCACCGGCCGCACCTCGCTGAGGATCCGCATCGAAGCCTGGCGCCGCAAGCGCGAGGGCGAGGAGATGATCAAGGTGACCGAGGCGACGTTCACCTTCGTGGCGATCGACGCCGATCGCCGGCCGCGTCCGATCGGCCCCGCCTGACGCGTCTCGGCCGCCGGGAAACAGGGCTTCGCAGCCGCGCCGACAAGGTTTATGATCCGTTAAACCAGTAGCGGCCGTCGGCCCGCACGGCGTCGACCGGCGGCGGTTCAGAAGGGCGGTGTACCATGCCTCGGCTCGTCAGCTTCCTTTTCCGCCATGCCCTCATCGGCTTCGGCATCGCGGTGCCCTTCATCGCGGCGCTTCTTGCCTTCGACGTGGCCGGCCTCGGTCGCGTTGTGTTCGGTTCGCCTTCCGGCCCGCTCGCGGTCGCGGTGCTGACCGCCGCCATCGGCCTCACCTTCGCCAGCCTGCAGATGGGCTTCGCGGTGATGCTGCTCGGCGAGGAAACGAGCGGGCGCGGCGGCCGGCTGCAGCCGCGCCCTGTTCCCGTCCGCGTTCCCGTGCGCAGCCGGCGGCACCACGACAGGTTCTGATTTCGCGATTCGGCTTTTCGCGGCACGGGCTGGCGGCTTTCGCTCGACCAAGCCCGACGTTGCCGCAGCGTTTCCGCCCCGCCGCTTGCGGAAGGGAACGTTGATCCGCATGATCCGCCCGGTTTCTTCGCGACGGCCGGGGCATTTTCATGAAACTGCTGGTGATCGGCGGCTCGAATTCCGTCATGGCGCCGGGATATGTCGGCCAGGCCTGCGTACGGATCAAGGAAAAGAGCCGCCAGGCCCCGAAGCTGACCAATATCAGCGTCGGCGCGAATAATTGCCTGATCGGGCTGGAAAACCTCAAGGAACTCGATGGATTAGGGCCGTTCGACAAGGTCGTCGTCGAGTTCGCGATCAACGATTTTTCCCTGGCGACGCCGGACGGGTTCGAGACGTGGCAATGCGCCTATGAGGGCCTGCTGCGCCATATTCTGCGGCTCTGTCCTGATGCGCAGGTGTTCCATCTCGTGCTCGGGCGCCGGGCCGAGCGCAAGCAGGAGCAGACGGCGCGCATCCGCGACGGGATGAAGCAGATCGTCAATCACTACAAAGGCCATCGCGATGTGCGGTTGCTGGATTTCGACGGCTATCTGCGCAAGAGGCTGGAGAACGATCAGGCGCGCATCGAGCAGCACTACAGCGACGATGCCCATTACGATTTCGAGAACGGCATCCCGCTTCTCAGCCGCTATGTCGCCCATCACCTGACGACGGAGCCGCTGCCGGCCTCGTCCACCTGTCCGCCGCCGCGCCATGCCGACGTGTTCGACCGGGCGCAGCTCCATCGCATCACCGAGATGCCGGTCGGCCTCGAGGTGCGCGCGTTCGAGAACACCCGTTTCGTGCGGAAGGCGAGCGCGCTGAAGCCGGGCGAGGGCCTCGCCGTCGAGTTGCCGGGGCCGCTGATCTGCCTGTCGTTCCAGTCGACGGCGGATTCCCGTCCGTTGCTGGTCGAGGAGGAAGGCGAGGCGCCGGTGCTGTTCTTCACCGCCAATGCCGAGCTGAAGCAGACGCCGGACAAGTTCCGCATCAAGAACTTCACCTTCGAATGGAAGAAATGGGCGGGCATGGCGCGCAAGGGGCCGCGGCGCGTCACGCTCACCGCCATCGAGCGGGACGACATCCCGCGCTTCGAGCGCTTCCTGGTCAACCGCTACAACATGGTGCCGGGCTGGGGTGAGGGCCGCGGCCCCTATGTCAGCAACCTGATGTATTTGCCGCCCGCGGAGGCGCCGGAAGTCGTCGCGGCCAGGGTCGGCGATCCGGCGGCGGTCGCCTGATCAGACCGGGTCGTCGATCTCGCGGGTGCGGCGGGCGAGCATGAGGCCGGCGAAGCCGAGGAGCATCGACACCGATACGATGCCGCCGACCGACAGCGAATCGTGGCCGATGAGGCCGACGAACAGCGTCACCAGGGCGCCGACCGCCATCTGGATGAAGCCGTAGAGGCTGGAGGCGGTGCCGACCGCATGCGGGTTGGCGTTCATCGCCAGCGTCGCCGCGCCCGGATTGGCGAAGCCGCCGGCAAAGGTCATCAGGAACAGCGGCGCGACCACCGTCACCACCGTGTCCGGCGCGACCATGCGGCCGGCGAGGAAGGCGAGGGCCGCCAGCGTCGCGCCTGCCGTTCCGTACAAAGCGAGCGCGTCGAGGCTCATCCGGCGGGCGGCCTGCCGGGCGGTGAGGGCGCCGAGGATCGAACCGGCCACCACCGCCAGATAGATGAAGCCGATGCCGAGGCTGGCATGCGGCAGCTCCTCGGCGACGAGGAAGGGCAGGGCGGCGTAGAAGGCATAGGCGGTCACCGTGCAGGCGGCGCCGCACAGCGAATAGCCCATGAAGGCCGGCATGCGCAGCAATTGCCCATAGGCGCGCGCCATGCCGGAGAGGCTGAGCGATCCGCCGCGATCCTTATTGGTTTCCGGAAAATGCCGGTAGAGCAGCAGCAGGATCACGCTGGCGGCGACCAGCAGCACCGCGAACAGCATGCGCCAGCCGAGCAGCAGCGAAAGATAACTGCCCACCAGCGGCGCGACGGCGGAAGAGAGGGTGATCGCCGAGGCGAGCACGGCGAGCGCCGCCGCCGCTCCCTGCGGCGAGGAGGTCTCGCGGATGGTGGCGCGGCCGATCACCAGCCCGGCGCAGCTGCCCACCGATTGCAGCACCCGCGCCACCAGCAGGGTCGACAGGCTCGGTGCCAGCAGCGCGCCGACGGTGCCGACCAGATAGACGCCGATGCCGCCGAGGATGATCGGCCGGCGGCCGAAGCGGTCCGACAGCGGGCCGTGCACGATCTGGCCGAGGGCGAGGCCGACCAGATAGAGCGTGACGGTGAGCTGGATCTGCGAGGGCGTCGCCGACAGCGCCGCCGCCGCCGCCGGCAGGGCCGGCACGAAGACATGCATGCTGAAGGTGCCGACGGCGGTGGTCATCGCCATCAGCAGGAGATTGACCCGTGGACGCGGGGCGACCGGGGCGGCCTGCGGCGCGGCGTGGAGGGGAGCGGCCGGCCTTTCCGGCTCGCGGGGAGGCTCGACGGTGGCGAGGGCAGGGACGCTCACCGGCCGGATCCCGCGATGCGGCCGGGAAGGAGGACGCGCGCGGCGGCGATGCGTGTCCGCGTGAAGGGCGATGCCATGGAGGGGTTCAGCATGAAAGGCTCTTGGCCGGCGGAAGGCTCTTGCGCGGGCCCCGGACGGGAAGCGGCCCCTGGACCCGGCATCGCGGAATTCGGCGCTCCCCGCAACCCCCGAGATCGCCGACCCTGCCATGCAGTGTTCACGATCCCCGGAGGCGAGCGCCGAAGCCGGCGCTAGGCATATTCCTATCGATCAGGTGATTCCACCTGATCGGAGAGGGCGCTAGCGGTAGCGCGACAGTGCGAGGTCGGCGGTCTCGATCGCCGGCTTCACCCGGTTGATCAGGTCCGCCAGCACCTTGCCGGAGCCGCAGGACATGGTCCAGCCAAGCGTGCCGTGGCCGCCATTGATGTAGAGATTGCCGTAGCGGGTCGGGCCGATCACCGGGGTGCCGTCCGGCGTCATCGGCCGCAGGCCGGTCCAGAACGTCGCCCGCTTCTGGTCGCCGGCGCCGCCGAACAGGTCTTCGACCGAATGCTCCAGCGTGGCGCGGCGGGCCGGGGGCAGGTCGAGGTTGAAGCCGGCGATCTCCGCCATGCCGCCGACGCGGATGCGGTCGCCGAGGCGGGTGATCGCGACCTTGTAGGTCTCGTCCATCACCGTGGAGACCGGGGCGCGCGCCTCGTTCACGATCGGCACGGTGATGGAATAGCCCTTCACCGGATAGACCGGCAGGTCGAGCCCGAGCGGCTTCACTAGCGCCGGGGCGTAGCTGCCGAGCGCCAGCACATAGGTATCGGCCTCGACGTCGCCGAGACTGGTCTCCACCGCGACGATGCGCTCGCCCTGATATTTGAGCCGGCGGATGTCGATGCCGAAGCGGAAGGTCACGCCGGCCTGCTCGCAGAGCTTGTGCAGCGCGTTGGTGAACTTGAAGCAGTCGCCGGTCTCGTCGCCGGGCAGTTGCAGGCCGCCGACGATCTTGTGCTTCACCGGCGCGAGGCCGGGCTCGGCGGCGACGCAGCCGGCCGGATCGAGCACGTTGAAGGGCACGCCGTCGGCCTTCAGGACCTCGATGTCCTTGCCGATGCCGTCGAGCTGCTTCTGGTCGCGGAAGACCTGAAGCGTGCCCTGCATGCGCTCGTCATAGTGGATGCCGGTCTCGGCGCGCAGTCCCTCGAGGCAGTCGCGGCTATATTCGGCGATGCGGACCATGCGGCCCTTGTTCACCGCATAGCGCTCGGAGGTGCAGTTGCGCAGCATTGCCAGCACCCAGCGCCAGGTGGCGGCATCGGTCATCGGCCGGATGATCAGCGGCGCGTGCTTCATGAACAGCCACTTGACCGCCTTCTGCGGAATGCCGGGCGCGGCCCAGGGCGAGGAATAACCGGGCGACACCTCGCCGGCATTGCCGAAGCTGGTCTCCAGCGCCGGGCCGGTCTGGCGGTCGAGGACCGTGACCTGGTGGCCGGACTTGGCAAGGTACCACGCCGTGGTGACGCCGATCACGCCGGCGCCGAGGATGACGATCTTCATGGAAGGCCCCTGTTGTTCTTGCGGCCGTTTGCCGGCCGTCAGCGGTAGATGCGGTGGTAGCGGGCGCCGAGACGGGTCAGGACCTCATAGGCGATGGTACCGGCCGCCTCGGCGACGTCTTCCAGCGTCTGGTGCGGCCCGACGACCTCGACCAGGCTGCCGAGATGCAAGGAGCCGGCCGGTAGCGCGCTGATGTCGAGAATGATGCTGTCCATCGACACCCGCCCGACGATGGGCAGCCGGACGTCGCCGAACCAGGCGGCGCCGCGGTCCGACAAATGGCGGGGCAGGCCATCGGCATAGCCGGCGCCGATGGTGGCGAGGCGCATCTGCGTCGGGGCGACGAAGCGCCCGCCATAGCCGATGCGCGAGCCGGCCGGCACCGTGCGGGTCTGGATCACCGGAACGTCGAGGTGCACCACCGGGGCCATCGGATTGGGCAGGCCGCCGAACGGCGCGCCGCCATAGAGCGCGAGGCCGGGACGGGCGAGCGAACCGGCATAGGCGGCGCCGAGGAAGCTGCCGCCGGAATTGGCGAAGCAGGGCGTCGCGGCCGGAAACAGCGCGGCGAGACGCTCGAAGGCGGCGAGCTGCTCGGCGTTCTGCGCGTTGTCCGGCTCGTCGGCGCAGGCGAGATGGCTCATCACGTGCAGGATCTCGAGGCCGGCGTGCCGGGCCGGATCGGCCGCGAGCGCCTCGGCCTCCTGCGGCTCCAGGCCGAGCCGGCACATGCCGCTGTCGAACTGCAGCAGGGCGGGCAGGGTGATGCCGCGCGCACGGGCGAGTGCCACCCAGTTGTCGACCTGGTCGAGCGAGTTGAGCACCGGCACGATGCCGGCCTCGGCGCAGGCGGCCTCGGCGCCCGGTTGCAGGCCGTTGAGCACATAGAGGCGGGCGTCGCCGGCCAGCAGCGGGCGCAGCCGCAGCGCCTCGCCGAGATGGGCGACGAAGAAGTCGCGGCAGCCGGCGGCATAGAGCGCCGGGGCGACGCGAGAGGCGCCGAGCCCATAGGCATCGGCCTTGACCACGCCGGCGGCGCGGGCCGGCGCGAGCCGGGCCTGGAGCAGGCGGTAATTCGCCGCCAGCGCCGTGAGATCGATGGTGAGAACCCCGGAGGCGGCATCGACGATCGGCCGCTCGGCAATATCCGCGAACATGCGACACCTCTCTACAGGAATAAAGAAGCGTAGCGCGCCGATCGCGCAATTGCCGGTCATTTCGTGCTTGGAAATTCCGGTGTTTGGTATTTCATGCACGAACCGATCAAGAAACGGACGATTCCGCCATGTCCGCCCTCGACCCCGTCGACCGTGAGATTCTCCGCCTGCTGCGCCTCGACGCCCGCATGAGCACGGCGAAGATCGCCGAGGAGGTCGGGCTGTCGCCGTCGAGCTGCCTCCGGCGCATCAAGCTGATGGAACATAGCGGGGTGATCCGCGGCTACACGGCCATCGTCGACCATTCGGCGCGCGACCCCGGCATGGCGGTGATCGTCAACATCACGCTGGAGCGGCAGACCGAGGACTACCTCACCCGCTTCGAGACGGCGGTGCGCCGCCATCCCGAGATCCGCGAATGCTACCTGATGACCGGCGGCTCGGATTACCTGCTGCGGGTGGAGGTGGAGAATGCCGGCGAGTTCGAGCGGGTGCATACCGAGATTCTCTCGACCTTGCCCGGCGTGCTGCGTATCCATTCGAGCTTCTCGATCCGCAACGTGATGGCGGCGAAGCGGCGCTGAGCGAGGCGGGCCCGGAGGTTGTTTGCCGCGCGGCGGCGAGGGCCTATACCGGCGGCGCCCAGGAAATCGTCCAGGAAATCTCGCAGCAATACGGATCGCCCCATGCTCACCATCGGATTCGTCGGAACCGGCACGCTCACCGAGGCGGTGGTCACCGGCCTCTTGCAAACTCACGCCGGCCGCTGCCGCATCCTCCTGTCGCCGCGCTCGGAGGCGGTCTCGCGCCGGCTGGCGCAGGCGCATGAGGCGGTGGAGCGCTGCGCAGGCAATGCCGAGGTGGTCGAGCGCAGCGACGTCGTCGTGCTCGCGGTGCTGCCGAAGCAGCTGGCCGAGGTGACGGCGGAGCTGGCGTTCCGCCCCGGGCAGCTGATCGTCAGTTTCATCGCCGGCGCGCCGATTGAGAGCGTGAAGGCGCTGGTGGCGCCGGCCGAGACGGTGGTGCGGGTGATCCCGCTGCCGCCGATCCGCTTCCGCAAGGGGCCGGTGGTGATCCATCCCGCCAATGCGCGGGTCGAGGAACTGTTCGGCAGGCTGGGCGACCTGATCGTCGTCGACAAGGAGAGCGAGCTGACCTCAATCGGCCATGCCAGCGCGGTGATGTCGTCGCATTACGAATTGCAGAACCGCGTCATCGGCTGGCTGGAGACGCGCGGCCTCCCCGAAGCGATGGCGGCGCTCTATGTGCGCTCGCTGTTCGCCGGCCTGGGCGAGCTCGGCCTCGATGCTGCGCGTCGCGGCGAGCCGGTCGATCCGGTGCATCACGAGACCGCCGGCGGGCTCAACGAATGCGGCCGTGGCTATCTGCTGCGGCAGGGCTGGTTCGACGAGGTCGGCAAGGCGCTCGACGCGATCGAGAAGCACGTTCCCTCGAAGCCGAAGGGGTGAGCGGCCGGGAGATCCCGGCCGCCCGGTGGGCCGGGATCAGATCCCGGCCATGTTGATGTACTTCACCACGACATAGTCCTCGATGCCGTAATGCGAGCCTTCGCGGCCGAGGCCGGACTGCTTCACGCCGCCGAACGGCGCGACCTCGTTGGAGATCAGGCCGGTGTTCACGCCGACGATGCCGTATTCCAGCTTTTCTGCCACCCGCCACACCCGGCCGAGGTCGCGGGCGTAGAAATAGCTGGCGAGGCCGAACTCGGTATTGTTGGCGAGCGCGACCACCTCGTCCTCGGTCTCGAAGCGGAACAGCGGCGCCAGCGGGCCGAAGGTTTCCTCACGCGACACCGCCATTTCCGGCTTCACGTCGACGAGGATGGTCGGCTCGAAGAAGGAATGGCCGAGCGCGTGGCGCTTGCCGCCGAGCGCCACCTTCGCGCCCTTGCCCACCGCGTCGGCGATGTGCTCCTCGACCTTCTCCACCGCCGTCTCGTCGATCAGCGGCCCGATGCGCACACCCTCTGCCGTGCCGTCGCCGACCTTCAGCGCCGAAACCGCCTTCACCAGCTTCTCGGCGAAGGCGTCATAGACCTTGGCGTGGACATAGAGCCGGTTGGCGCAGACGCAGGTCTGGCCGGCATTGCGGTACTTGGAGAGGATGGCGCCTTCCACCGCCGCGTCGAGATCGGCGTCCTCGAAGACGATGAAGGGGGCGTTGCCGCCGAGCTCCATCGACACCTTCTTGATGGTGGCGGCGGTCTGCTCCATCAGCACCCGGCCTACCTCGGTGGAGCCGGTGAAGGTGAGCTTGCGCACCGTCGGGTTGGAGGTCATCTCGCCGCCGATGGCGCGAGCCGAGCCGGTGATCACCGAGAGCACGCCGGCCGGCACGCCGGCGCGCTCGGCGAGCACGGCGAGGGCGAGCGCGGTGAGCGGGGTCTGCGAGGCCGGCTTCACCACCATGGTGCAGCCGGCGGCGAGCGCCGGGCCGGCCTTGCGTGTAATCATCGCCGCCGGGAAATTCCACGGGGTGATGGCGGCGCAGACGCCGATAGGCTCCTTGGTGACGACGATGCGCTGGCCCTTGGCCGGCGCCGGGATAATGTCGCCATAGATGCGCTTGCCTTCCTCGGCGAACCACTCGACGAAGGAGCCGGCATAGGCGATCTCGCCCTTGGCCTCGGCAAGCGGCTTGCCCTGCTCGGCGGTCATGATGGCGCCGAGGTCGTCCTGGTTGGCCATGATCAGCTCGAACCAGCGGCGCAGCACGGCGGCGCGCTCCTTGGCGGTGCGGGCACGCCATTCCGGCCAGGCGGCGTCGGCCGCGGCAATGGCGGCGCGGGTCTCCGCGGCGCCGAAATTCGGCACGGTGCCGACGAGCTCGCCAGTCGCGGGATTACGGACCTCGATGGTGCTCTCGGCGCCGATCCAGCTACCGCCCACAAGGCAGTCGTCGCGCAGCAGGCTGGGATCCTTCAGTGTCAGCACGGGAATTCTCCGAATGGCGGCCGCCGGTCGGGCCGGCGCGCCGGACGCACAAGGTCGAAGTAAGGCAGACCTTGTAACGCCGTCCGGCCGCCGGAGGAAAGCCGTCCGCGCATCGGCGGTGGTGGAGGCAGGCGATTTCCGCCATACGTCCGCAAGACTTTACGTTCGCAAGATCTTCCGCATCTCGATGTTCTCGACCGGGGACCCGCATTCGGTCCCGGCGTAGCGCCGTATCTCGACCCAGCCGCACCGCTTATAGAAAGTGCGCGCCCGCGTGTTGAAGTGACGGACCTCCAGCCGCGCCACGGGATGGGTGCGTGCGATCCGGCGCTCGGCGGCATCGAGCAGCCGCGTTCCCACGCCGCCGTTCCAGCATGCCGGGTCCACATGCAGCGCGTCCACGACATCGTCGGTAGTCTGAACCATGCCGACGAGCGTGCCGTCGTCGCTCCGTATCGCGACGGTAAAATCCCGCCACGCCGTCTCGGCATGCGAGCGGGCGGGATCGAAGGACGCGAACGCCTGCACGGCCTCGAACGGCAGCTCGGGCGCCCAGGCGACAAGCCAGGAACGTCGCAGAAGGCGAATGAGCGCCGGCACATCCCCCTCATCGGCGGGGCGAAGTTCGATGGTCGACGATGCTGCCACCGCTGTCTCCACGCCCGATCGCCCCGCACGTCTTTATCGGACGGGCGGGGCACCGGCCGCAACCGGATCGTGCCGGCTTGCCTGCGGCGAGGAACGGAGGGCAGGCGGTCTCATTGCCTCGGTCCTGCGCTCGATCAGCCCGGCAGGATGCCGGCGATCCCGCTAGCAATCAGCCCGGCTGGATGCCGGGCTGCCCCTTGGGGAAGCGGGCGATGACCGCCGGATCGATGTTCAGGTGCTGGGCGACCAGCTCCGGCGGCGCGTGGGCCAGCCAGTTCGACAGGTCGATCTCCTGATATTCCGGGGCGCGGAATACCGCCAGCACCTGGATGTCCTCGGTGCCGGTGTTCTCGATGTAGTGGCCCTGGCTCCTCGGCACCACGCCGAGGTCGCCGGCCTGGAAGTCGATGGTCTGCGCGCGCGGGCCGGCATTGAACACCGTCATGCGTCCCTTGCCCTTGATCCAGTACTGCCACTCGTCGGCATTGGGGTGCCAGTGCATGCGCCTGAGCGCGCCGGGCTTGATGGTCTCGATCGCCGCGGCGATGGTCTTCGACACCTTGAAGGTGGTGCTGTCGGCGAGGTGGATGCTGCCGCCGGCACCGTCGATCACCGGCGTGGTGCCGGTCAGCGAGAAGGTGAAGGGCTCGGGCGGGGTGCCGCCGGAGGCGACCGCCGCCTGGTCGACGGCAAGCGCCGGCGGCTCCTCGCCCTGGAAGATCCAGAGGTCGTGCAGCGGGATCTTGCCGAACGTCTCCGGCGGCACACCGAAATTCTGGCCGAGCACCTTGGGCGGGGTGTGGATGAACCAGTCGCTCAGCAGCAGCGTGTTATATTCCGACTGATAGGCATCGTCGAAGACGATGACGAATTCGCAGCCCTCCGGCCCGAGCCCTTGCAGCGAGTGCGGGTAGCCGGCCGGGAAGAACCAGATATCGCCGGCGCCGACGTCGCGCACATAGGCGCGGCCCTGCGGGTCGAGCACGGTGATGCGGCAGCGGCCATTGGTCATCAGCGCCCATTCGCCGGCGAGGTGCCAGTGCATCTCGCGAATGCCCCCCGGACCGAGCCGCATGTTGACGCCGGACACTTCCTTCGCCGCCGGGAATTCGGTGGCGGTGGCCTGCCGCGCCCAGCCGCCGCCCTGCACGCGCTTGGGCATGATGTTGAAGGACGACCACATCATCGGCATGTTGCCGACATCGGTGGGCGGCGGGCTCTGGAAGCTGGGCAGCTGTTGTTCCAGCGCCGGGTTGCGCGGGCCGGGATTGGACAGGGCGCCGGGCGTCGAATTGACCGCGCCCTGCGGCGGCTCGTCGGGATTGCCGAAGCTGGCGGCGTGAGCGCTGCCGGCGGCGAGCGCGGCGCTGCCGACGGCGCCAGCGGCCAGCAGGCTGCGGCGGGACAGGTGTTCCATCGTCTTCTCCTCGCGGATGGATGTCCGGGATCGAAGACAGCATGATCGCGCCGGTCGCCGGCGTCTTTTCCCGACGAATGGCGCCGGCCGGCGCGCCGGGGCGGGCGGATCGGCAACGGCGTTGCCGATCCTACGGGGCCGCGTCAGAACACTTCCGGTATCCGGTGGCGGTCATAGGGCGGCTCGACATAGCCCTTCGGCTTCTGGCGCTTGGGCAGCTTGACCGGTTCCCGTTCCAGGGCCTCGTAGGGCACCTGCGACAGGAAATGGGCGATGATGTTGAGCCGGGTACGCTTCTTGTCATCGGACTGGATCACATGCCACGGCGAGGAGTCGGTGTCGGACGCGGCGAACATCTCGTCGCGGGCCCGCGAATAATCGTACCAGCGGCTATAGGATTCGAGATCCATCGGCGAGAGCTTCCAGATCTTGCGCGGGTCGCGGATGCGCTGCTCGATGCGGCGGGTCTGCTCCTCCTGGCTGACTTCAAGCCAGTATTTGATGAGGATGATGCGGGAATCGGTGATCATCTTCTCGACGCCGCCGATGGTCTCCAGGAAACGGCGCGCCTGCTTGTCGGTGCAGAAGCCCATCACCCGCTCGACGCCGGCGCGGTTGTACCAGCTGCGGTCGAAGATCACGACCTCGCCCGCCGCCGGAAGGTGCGGCAGGTAGCGCTGGGCGTACATTTGCGACTTCTCGCGGTCGCTGGGCGGGGGCAGCGCGACCACGCGGAACACGCGCGGGCTGACGCGCTCGGTGAGCGCCTTGATGGTGCCGCCCTTGCCGGCGCCGTCGCGCCCCTCGAACAGCACGCAGACCTTGGCGCCGGTCGCCTTGACCCATTCCTGCATCTTCACCAGTTCGGCATGCAGCTTGGCGAGTTCGCGCTCATATTCGGCGCGCGACATCTTGTCGGTTATGGCGGGCTTCTCGATGACGGTGTCCATGACACGTTACTCCCTGGAGTTTCTTGGGCAGCCTGCGGCGTAATTTTTCGGCGGACACTCGACCAAGGTAGCAGAGAACCGGTGCGCGAGGTATCCGCCGATCATCCGCGCAACGGAGAAGAAGACGGCGAAGCTGTCGGAACAGATGTCGGCGATGGCGTCGGAATGACGGGCGGTTGCGCCTCGGAACTCCTGAGGCTGAACTGGGCGGCGGCCTCCTCGATGTCGTCGAACATCATGTTCGCGCCGATCCGGTCGATCACGCCGGCCCGTTCCAAAAGCGTCATCGGCGTGTTGTGCAGCTCCGTGATGCCGAAGGCGACGCCGCGCGCGGCGAGGGTGGCGCGCACCTCGTCGAGCATCCCGGCCGCCGTGCTGTCGAGCTGCACCACGGCGCTGGCGTCGAGCAGCAGCCAGCGCGTGTCGGCCGGCAGGGCGTCGATCACCTCCTGCAGGCGGGCGCGGATGTAGTCGACGTTGAAGAACAGCAGGCTGCCCTGGATCAGGAAGATGGTGAGGCCGGGAACCGGCCGGGCGTCCTTGAAGCGATGCAGCTTGTAGAAGCCGGGCCGGCCGGGCCGGCGTCCCAGCAGCGCGTCGTGCGGGCGCATCTCCTTGATCAGCACATAGAGCAGGGTGGCGGCCACCGCGACGATGACGCCGTTGAGCACGCCGAGGCTGATCGCACCCCACATGCCGATCAGCGCGAAGGCAAACTCCATGCGGCTGATGCGCCACAATTCCCGGAGGCTGCCGAGATCGAGCAGTCCGATCGAGGCGGCGACGAGGATGGCGCCGAGCGCGGGCGCGGGCAGCAGCCGCAGCGCGTCGTTGAGATACAGCATCACGCTGGCCAGCGCCGCCGCGGCGACGAGGCCGGCCATCTGGCTGCGCCCGCCGACCGACAGGTTGATGGCGGTGCGCGAATCCGAAACCGTTACCGGAAATCCGCTGAACAGGCCGGCGGCGAAATTGGCGCCGCCGAAGCCGATGAGCTCGCGGTTGGCATCGACGGGGAAGCCCTCGCGGGCGCCGAAGCTGCGGGCGGCGACGAGGCCGGAGCTGAAGCTCACCAGCCACAGCGCGCCGGCGCCCAGCAGCAGGTTCTGCAGCGGCAGGCCGGACGGCGAGGGCAGCGAAAGCGAGGGCAGCGCCTGCGGCAGCGCGCCGACCACCTTGATGCCGTGCCCCTCGAAATCGAACAGGGCGGAGGCGGCGATGCCGAGCACCACCACCACCAGCGGTCCGGGCACCGGAGATTTCAGCCGTTGCAGCAGCAGGGTCAGCGCCAGCAGGCCGAGGCCGAGCGCCAGCGTCGGCCAGTGGATGTCGTGCCACTGGTGCGCGAGATCGACCAGCGGCTCGAGGAGGCCGTCCGACGAGACCTTCAGCCCGGTGAGGCGGCTGATCTGCCCGACCATGATGGAGATGGCGATGCCGCCGATGAAGCCGATGAGGATCGGTCGCGACAGGAAGGCGGCGACCGCGCCCAGACGTAGCGCGCTGGCGACGACGCACATGACGCCGACGATGAGTGCCAGCAAGGCGGCGACGCCGACGCGGTCCGCCGTCGGGCTTTGTGCGACGAGGCCGGCGAGGACGGCGGCGAGCACCGTCATGGTCGCGGCGTCCGGCCCGACGATCAGCCGGTGGGATGGGCCGAGCAGCGCATAGCCGAGCAGCGGGAAGATCGAGGCGTAGACGCCGACTTCCGGCGGCAGGCCGGCGATGGCCGGATAGGCGATGGCGCTCGGGATGGCCACGGCGGCGATGGCGAGGCCAGCCATGGCGTCGCGGCCCAGCCACTGCGCCTTGTAGCCCGCAAAGCCCTGTAGAAGAGGAAACCTCGCCGGCATCTCACCCTCACGCATACGCACTGCTTTGCCGGCCCGACAAGGCAGGCAGAAGCATCATCGGCAAGTAGGGAGCGTGGAACGATTGCCGCCCGGCCGCAAGTCCGTATGTGACGTTAGGTTGACGTCGCGCACAGCCTCTCCATGAGGGCAGGTGCGCGCGGGCGGGCTATGGGCCTCAGATCGGTCGCAAGGCGGCGCTCAGGCCGCCGACCTCAGCTCGACGGGGCGAGCATCACCGGGGCGAGCGTCACCGGGGCGAGGCCCGGCAGGTCCGGGCCGACCGGGACGATACCGTTCGGGTTCAGCGACTTGATCGAGTAATAGCCGCGCTTGATGTGGTCGATGTTCACGGTGTCGCGGATGCCGGGCACGTCCAGCACCCGCATCATGTAGGCCTGCAGCGACGGGTAGTCGGTGATGCGCCTCAGGTTGCACTTGAACAGGCCGTGATAGGCGGCGTCGAAGCGCACCAGCGTCACGAACAGGCGGATGTCGGCCTCGGTGAAGCGGGTGCCGAGCAGGAACGGCCCGCCGCCGGCGAGGCGCTGCTCCAGCTCCGCCAGCATGCCGAACACATCGGCGAAGGCTTCCTCATAGGCGATCTGCGTGGTGGCGAAGCCGGTCCGGTAGACACCGTTGTTGAGGCGCGGATAGATCCGCTCGTTCAGCGCGTCGATGGCCTCGCGCAGATCGGCGGGGTAGAGGTCGACCCCCGCATCCGCCAGCGCGCCGAAGCCCGAATTGAACATGCGCACGATGTCGGCGGATTCGTTGTTGACGATGGTGCCGCGCTCCTTGTCCCACAGCACCGGCACGGTGGCGCGGCCGGTGTAGTGCGGGTCGGCGCGGGTATAGAGCTCATGCAGATAGGTGGCCCCGTTCACCGTGTCCGGCGTCGCGCCGGGCAGGCTCGACGACGTGCCGAAGCGCCAGCCCTCGTCGGTGAGCGCCGGCTCGACCACGGAGAGCGAGACGACGTCCTCCAGCTTCTTCAGCTTGCGGGCGATCAGCGCACGCGAGGCCCAGGGGCAGATCAGCGCGACATAGAGGTGATAGCGGCCGGGCGCGGCGGCAAAGCCGCCCTCGCCGGTGGGGCCGGGCGCGCCGTCCGGCGTCACCCAGTTGCGGAAGCCGGACACCTGGCGCACGAAACCGCCCTTGGCGTCCTTGGCCTGGACCGGATGCCAGTCGGCCGTCCATTTTCCGTCGACCAGCATGGCTGCGCTCCTCGGTGTCTGTTCCGGTTGTGTAAGGCAGGAAGCCGCCGGCGGATACCGGCGGCCTCGGGTGGCGGACGATGCGGTCGCGTCAGCGGGCGGCCGAGGTGGTGGGCTTCAGCGCCAGCGCACCGTCGCCGCCGAGCGCCACGGCGAGCAGGCCGACGATCCACAGCGCCAGGAATTCCCAGCCGCCATTCGGATTGGTGAAGAAGAAGCCGGCCGGGCCGTGCACGGTGACGATGGCGCCGAGCAGGATCGGGATGAGCGCGAGGGCGGCGATGCGCGGCCACAGGCCGAGGATCAGCGCCACGGCGCCGACGATCTCCCAGGCGATGGTGACATAGGCGAGCCAGCCGGGCAGGCCGAGCGAGCCGAAGAAACCGGCGGTGCCGGCCGGGGTGAACACGAACAGCTTCAGCCCGGCATGGGCCAGGAACAGGATGCCGAGCGCAAGGCGCAGCACGAAGACGGCATAGGGGGCCGTGCGCGTATCGATCATGACAGGATCCTTATCGAGGGAAACGGAAATCGCCGCGATCCTGCTCCCATCGGGCGCGCGTGATTATCCGGCTCGATCGAGAATGTTTCCTTCTGAAATGGAAGGAGTGGCGCGCTACCAGCCGTGGTCCCAGGCCGGCTCGCCGCGAAAGCGGGCGACGAGGAAGTCGACCAGCACCCGTACCTTCAGGGCGAGATGCCGTCCCGGCGGATAGAGGGCGAACAGCCCGTGCGGCGGCGGCTCGCTCGCCGACAGCAGCCGCTGCACCAGCCCGGCGCGCAGATGCGGGCCGGCGATGAAGCTCGGCACATTGGCGATGCCGAGGCCGGCGGTGGCGGCGGCGAGGCAGGCTTCGCCGCTGGAGAAGCGCAGCCGCCCGGCGATCGGCACGTCGAGGGTGCCGCCGTCCGGGATGGAGAACCGCCAATTGTGCGGATCGCGGAAATTGGTGTCGACGATGCAGTCGTGGCCGGCGAGATCCTGCGGGCGGAGGGGCGCGCCACGGGCGGCGAGATAGGCCGGCGCGGCCACCAGCACCACGCGGGCGTCGCACAGCTTGCGGGCGACGAGGCTGCTGTCGACCGGCGTGCCGATGCGCACAGCGGCGTCGTAGCCTTCCTCGACGAGGTCGACCACCCGGTCGGTGAAGCCGACATCGAGCCGGATCTCCGGATAGGCGCTGGCGAAATCGAGCAGCGCCGGGGTGAGCTGGATCGAGCCGAACGACATCGGCGCGGTGATGCGCAGCGTGCCTGTCGGCGTGCCCGACGCGTTGCGCACCGCCGCGTCGAGCGCGTCGAACTCCTCCAGCAGCGCCTTGATGCGGTGGTAATAGGCGGCGCCCACCTCGGTCGGCGCCAGCGCCCGGGTGGTGCGCTTGATCAACTGGATGCCGAGTTCGGCCTCCAGCCGCGACACCAGCTTGGATGCCTGGCCGCTCGACGTGCCCTGTCGTCGGGCGGCGGCGGCGAAGCTGCCGAGGTCGAGCACCGCCACCAGCATGCGGTCGCAATCCAGCCGTTCCATCGCACCCTTCCGTTGTGGCGGTAACGTAGGCCATTCCAGCATGATCGCTGCCGGATTGGAAATTCCGGGCCACGATCCGGGGCTCTCGCCCCCCACTATTGCTGCGGTACCCGTCGGGATAGGTTGGGCACCACCGGCGACTGGAGCGAGAAAGTCCGTGACTTTTCCTGAAATCGGCCTCGGCGATGTCGAGGCGGCGGCGGCGCGCATCGCCGGCGCGGTGGCGGTGACGCCCTTCGTGCATTCCGAGACGCTGTCGCAAAAGCTCGGCGCCGAGGTGTGGCTGAAGTTCGAGAATCTGCAGTTCACCGCCTCCTTCAAGGAACGCGGTGCGCTCAACAAGCTCCTGTCGCTGTCGGAGGCCGAGAAGGCGCGCGGGGTGATCGCCGCCTCGGCCGGCAACCATGCGCAGGGCGTCGCCTATCACGCCCGCCGCACCGGGGTGAGCGCCACCATCGTGATGCCGACCACTACGCCCAACCTCAAGGTGGAGCGGGTGCGCGAGCATGGCGCCCAGGTCGTGCTGCACGGCGCCGGCTTCGCCGAGGCCGCCGCCGAGATGGCGCGCCTCGCCCGCGAGGAGGGACGCACCATCGTCCACCCCTTCGACGATCTCGCCGTCATCGCCGGACAGGGCACGGCGACGCTGGAGATGCTGCGCGCGCAGCCGATGCTCGACACCCTCGCCGTGCCGATCGGCGGCGGCGGGCTGATCGCCGGCGCTACCGTGGTCGCGCGGGCGCTGCGGCCGGACATGCGGATCGTCGGCGTGCAGTCGGAGATCTTTCCCGGCATGGCGCGGGCGGTCGGGCGCTATACCGGCGAGCCGGCGCCGGGCTCGTCGGTGGCGGAGGGCATCGCCGTCGTCGATCCCGGCCAGATCACCCGCGCCATCGTGCGCGACGGGGTCGACGGGATCGCGGTGGTGAGCGAGGACGCCATCGAGGAGGCGATCGCGCTGCTGCTCGGCATCGAGAAGACGCTGTGCGAGGGCGCCGGTGCCGCCGGTATTGCCGCCATGCTGGCGCGGCCGGAGCTGTTCGCCGGCCGCCGGGTCGGGGTGATCCTCTCCGGCGGCAATATCGACACCCGCGTGCTGGTGGCGGTGCTCCAGCGTCATCTCACCCGCTCCGGCCGCATGGTGCGTATCCGCGCCGAATTGCCGGACCATCCCGGCGCGCTCGCCCGGCTCACCGCCGTGGTGGCCGACGAGGGCGGCAACATCTACGAACTGCGCCACGAAAGGCTGGCGGCGGCGAGCCGTGCCAAGGAGAGCTCGGTGTCGCTCGATGTCGAACTGCGCGATCCTTCCGACCTGCCGCGCCTGCTCGACAAGCTGGCGGCCGAGCAGTTTCGGGTGCGGCGCGACGAGTTCTGACGCCCCAGCGCGGGCGGAGGCTCGCCGCGCTCGCCGTGACATCCATCGCGAAGCTGCCGATACCCAAGTCGAGCGAGAATAATGGACGCACGCGCGCAAAAACAAAGCGCGACGATGTCGCATCGTCTCATGTGCAAGCCATTCGTTTGACTATTTCGCGTATACACGAACGCGCCTATTGTCTGAAAATGCGCAAGAGTGGCACAAAGCTGCGTACGGGGACGTGAGGCCGGGGAGACGTGGAGGCGTGATGGGCCGGCCGGGTGGTTTGTGGCGGCGAGTGCTCATTGCCTTGGTCGCGCTGGTATTGTGCGGCGGCGTGGTGCTGGCGGCTGCGACCGATGACGGAACCATCAAGCTGCAGATCGTCGGCGGCCTCGCCGGCGTCACCCAGTTCACCAAGCTCGAGAAGCCCTTCTGGGAGAAGGAGATCGCCGAGCGTTCCGGTGGGCGCATCACCGCCACCATCAAATCCTTCGACGCCGGCGGGCTGCGCGGCCAGGAAATGCTGCAGCTGATGCGCCTCGGCGTGGTGCCGTTCGGTACCGTGCTGCTCAGCATCGCCTCGTCCGACGATCCCGAGCTGAACGCCGTCGATCTGCCGGTGCTCAATCCCGACATGAAGACGCTGCGCCGGACGCTGGGCCTGTTCCGCGAGCATCTGGGCACGGTGCTGCGCACGCGCTACGGCATCGAGCTGCTGGCGGTCTACGCCTATCCGGCGCAGGTGCTCTATTGCGACAAGCCGTTCACCGGGCTCGACGATCTCTCCGGCCGCAAGGTGCGGACCTCGTCGATCGCCCAGTTCGAGCTGATGAACGCGCTCGGCGCGGTGCCGGTGGTGGTTCCCTTCGCCGAGATGACGAACGCTCTTGAGGACGGGGTGGTGGACTGCGCCATCACCGGCACGCTGAGCGGCTTCGAGATCGGGCTCCCGGAGGTCACCACCCATGTGCACGCCATGGCACTCAGCTGGGGGCTCTCCTTCTTCGGCGCCAATTTGACAGCATGGAAGGCCCTGCCGCCCGATGCGCAAGCCATCATCCGCACCGGCGTCGCCGATCTTGAGCGCCGCATCTGGCAGCAGGCGGAGGCGGACACGCAGCGCGGCCTCGCCTGCAATACCGGCAAGATCGTCTGCACCACGCCGCTGAAACGACCGATGACATTGGTGCCGACCTCGGCCGCCGACGAGGATCGCCGCGCCCATCTCCTGCGGGAGGTGGTGCTGCCGCGCTGGATCGAACGCTGCGGCGAAGGCTGCGTGAAGGCCTGGAACACTTACATCGCCCCAACCCTCGCCATCGAAGCCAAGGCAAAGTGAACGGTGAACGCTGCAGCCAACGGTAAGCGATGATCTGGCACCGCCTCCAGCTGATCGTCATTGTCGGCACCGCCATCATTCTGGTGGTGATGGCGGTCGGAATGGCGGCGCTGCTCGAACGCGGCGAGCGCGGCGCGCTGGCGGCGGCGGAAACCTCGCTCACGCGCACGGCGCAGGCGGTCGAGAACGCGCTGAACCGCCAGCTGCTGCAGGTTCACGGCGCGCTGGCCAGCCTGCCGACCCTGTTCGCGGCGGCCAAGGCCTCGCCGGAAACGCCGGAGGTCGCCGGGGACCTGCTGCGGGGGGTGAATTTCCAGACCCTAGCCTATCACGACCTGCTGCTGGTCAATCCCGCCGGCCGGATCCTGGTGTCCGCCCGGGCGCGCAGCAACGGGCGGACGCTGCCCTTCGGAGCCGCCGAATTCGGCGCCGGGCCGACGGCGCTGATCGGCCCGGTCCGCAATCGCATCACCGGCGACTGGGCGCTCTACGTCTCCCGCATCGTCGCCGACTGGAAGGACGTCACCCCGGTGGCCGAAGTGCCGCTGCCGACGCTGATGGGACTGCTCGGCGAAACCGGCATCGATCCGCGCATGCGGATCCAGCTGGAGCGGCCGAACGGCCAGCTCATCGCCGCCCTACCGCATGACGAACTGCGCACCGGCCAGATCGCTCCGGGCGCGCTCGGGACCCATACGCCGGACGGCCGGGTTTTCGTGGTGGCTGGACATGGCGAGGAAGGCCGGCAATTGGCGGTGGTCCGCGCCTCGCTCTATGACGATGTGCGGGTGGTGCTCACCGCTGGCCGGCAGGCGATGCTGGAGGACTGGCAGCGCGACCGCGACCGCCTGGTCGTCGCGACCGTGTTGGGCGGATTGCTGCTCACCGCCTTTTCGAGTGCGCTGCTGGTGGCGCTGCGTCAGCGCGAGCGGAGCGACGCCGAGCGCACGCGGGCGGCCACGGTGCTGTTGAACGCCATCGACGCGATGTCGGACGGCTTCGTGATGTGGGACGAGCAGGACCGGCTGGTCACCTGCAACCAGCGCTATCGCGACGTCTATCCGCTGATCGCGCCGTTCCTGCTCCCCGGCACGCGCTATGAGGACATCATCCGCCAGGGGGTGCAGGTCGGGCAGTTCCCCGATGCCGGCGGCGATGTCGATGCCTTCGTGACGGAAATGGTCGAGTGGCATCGCGGTGGCGCCGGGACCATCGAGCGCCGCCTGCCGGACGGGCGCTGGATCCTGGTGCGGGAGCGCCACACCGCCGATGGCGGTATCGTCGGCATCCGAACCGACGTCACCGCGCTGAAGACCATGCTGGCCGAACTCGCCGAAGCCAATGCACGCGCGACCGAGGCGGCGGAGGAGGCGCAGCGGCAGAATGCGGCGCTCACCGAGCGCGAGGGCCGTATCCGCTTCCTCGCCCATCATGACGACCTGACCCGCCTGCCGAACCGGGTGCTGTTCCGCGAGCGTGCCGAGGCCGCGCTGCGCGCCACCGCCGGACAGGGTGTGCGCCTGGCGCTGCTCTATCTCGACCTCGACCGCTTCAAGGACGTCAACGACACGCTCGGCCATCCGGTCGGCGATGCGCTGTTGCGGGCGGCGGCCGAGCGGCTGCGCGGCTGTGTCGGCGATTCCGAACGGATCGCCCGGCTCGGCGGCGACGAATTCGCGGTCATCAGCCTTGATCCGGCCCCCTCGCAGGAGGCCGAAGCGCTGAGCGGGCGCATCATCGAGGCGTTGAGCGAGCCCTACGCGATCATGGGGCACACCATCGCGATCAGCGTCAGCGTCGGTATCGCCCTCGCCGACGGCGCCGAGGCCGACGCCGACGGCCTCCTCAAGCAGGCCGACCTCGCCCTTTACGAAGCGAAGGCGAAGGGGCGGGGCACCTATCGCATCTTCGTGCCGGAAATGGACGAGCATCTGCGCGCCCGGCTGGAGATGGAGGCCGATCTGCGGGAGGCGCTGGCGGCACAGCAGTTCGAGCTCTTCTATCAGCCGATCTACGAGCTGGCGAATGCGCGGCTGCGTGGCTTCGAGGCGCTGCTGCGCTGGACGCATCCACGGCGCGGGGCCGTCTGCCCGGCTCGTTTCATTCCACTGGCCGAGGAAACCGGGCTGATCGTCGATATCGGCGCTTGGGTTCTGCGGCAGGCCTGCGCCGACATCATGCTGCTGCCGGGCGACCTCAAGGCGGCGGTCAACATTTCCCCGGTGCAGCTTGCCTTCGGCGACATCGTCGCGACGGTGGGCGAGGTGCTGCGCGAGACCGGCCTCGATCCGGCCCGGCTGGAACTGGAGATTACCGAGACCGCGCTGTTCGCCGACGACCAGCGCAACCTGGATGTCCTGCGCCGCCTGCGGGCGCTCGGCGTGCGCGTCGTGCTCGATGATTTCGGCACCGGCTATTCCAGCCTCAGCCATCTCCGCCAGTTCCCGCTCGACAAGATCAAGATCGACCGCTCCTTCGTGCAGGAGATGACCTATCGCTCCGACAGCGCCGCCATCGTCGATGCCCTCGCCGCGCTGGCGGTGCGCCTCAACATGACCACGACGGCCGAAGGCATTGAGACCGCCGAGCAATTGGACGTGGCCCGTCGGGTCGGCTGCACCGAAGGGCAGGGATATTTTCTCGGCCACCCGCAGCCGATCCGCTTCGCCTTCGCCGCGGCGACGGAAACGTTGCGGCACTTGGTGTGATCGCGGACCGTATCTAAAAATTTCCAATTAATACAATCGAGTAGCCGATGGTCGGCGTGACGTTCGGCGGGGCAACAGTCGCGTGTCGCCAGTGCCCGCGCCTCCTCGTCCCGAGTGCTGCTTTGCGACGAGCCGACCTCGGTGCCCAATCCCAGATTGTCGCTGGACGTGGTGGAAGTGCTGGCGCAACTCGCTTGCGAGGGAACCATCGTACTGATCGCCACCCACGACCTGCGCCTTGCCGCCCACGGGGCACAAGAGGCAGCGCTGGTCTACGCCGGCGAGGTGATGGAGACTGGGGCGGCGGCGCAGCTCTTCGGCCGTCCGCAGCGGGAGTGCACCGCCCGCTGCTTACCCGCGCCGGGGTATGGCGTGTGCCCGGTTGAGGCCTGCCTCGGGCGGAACTTGCGTGCCGGCGGCGCGTTCGACGCTTGAGCCTCTTCGCGCGGGAGTCGTGAGCTGTGCTTTCCGTGTCGTCGCTGCGCCGAGCGGCGGAGGGGCGGGTAGGTAAATCGTGCGATATCAATATGTTGAATCGAGAATGGCGGCTGCCGTTCCACGGAGGACGCGGCCATGGTGGTGAAGGAGTTCACCTCGCTCGCGGCATTGAACGACGCTTTGCAGGCGGCGTTGACGCCGGGGCCAGGGATCGGGCGGGTGGTGGTCGGGGAAGGGGCGGTGCCGTCGCCCATCGCTCTTGTCGGTGAGCAGCCGGGTGACGAGGAGGACCGGCAGGGCCGTCCCTTCGTCGGGCCAGCGGGCCGCGTTCTCGACCGCGCTCTCGCGGATGCCGGCATTGAGCGGCGGCTGGCTTATGTCACTAACGCCGTGAAAAGGTTCAACTTTGTCGAGCGCGGCAAGCGCCGGCTGCACCGCAAGCCGAATGCCAGCGAGGTGACGCAGGAGCGCTGGTGGCTGGAGCGGGAGCTCGCTTTCGTCCAGCCGGAGGTGGTGGTCGCGCTCGGCGCCACCGCCGGGCTGGCGCTGGCGGGCCGGCGGGTCACGGTGACGCGGGAGCGTGGGCCGCTGACCTTCGGTCGCCGGCGGGGCGTTCTCACCGTGCACCCCTCCTATCTGCTGCGCATGCCGGACGAGGCGGGGAGGAAGGAGGCCTATGACGCCTTCGTCGCCGATCTGGTTTGCGCGCGCGAGATGGCCCAGCAGGCGGGCCGGACGGCAGTACGGTGAGGTGGACGATGGGAACGACCGGGTATCGGCTTTGTCCGATGCGGACGATCAGCGCGCGCCGAGCACCATCTCGCGGAACCAGCCGAGCAGCAGGCTGGAATAGGCCTCGCGGAATTCCTTGCCGGAGAGGGCATGATCGGCCCCCTCGATGACCCGGTAGGTGAGGGACCGGGACTGGCGGAAGGCGGCGAGGTAATTCGCCACCGTCGCGTGCGGAACGAGGTCGTCATGCTCGGATTCGATCGCCAGCACGTCGCCCTGGAAGCGGGTGCAGGCGGCCAGCGCTCGGTTGTCCTCCGGTTCCACCCGCGAGTTGCGGTAGGTGGTGAGGTCGAGGCGGTCGAGGCGGCCCTTGGCGAGCGCCCAGTGCTCGTCGCGATACAGGGCGGGCACCCGCAGCGACAGCCAGCGCACCGGGCGGAACGAGGTGAGGACGGTGGCGAGATAGGCGCCGTAGCTGGAGCCGATCACCGCCATCGCGCTCCTGTCGACCAACGGGTGGGCGGCGAGGGCGTCATAGGCGGCGATGGCGTCGTGCAGGTTCTGCCGGGGCGTGACGTTCATGCGCATCGCTTCGGTGGCGGCGTGGCCGCGCAAATCGAAGGTGAGGCAGACGCAGCCGAGCTCGGCGATGGCCTTGGCGCGCTTGAGGTCGCCCTGCTGGCTGCCAGTCCAGCCATGCACGAACAGCACGCCGGGCACGCCGGTTCGCGGCACGGCGAAGGTGCCGTCGATATGGTCGCCGTCGACGGGAATGCAGAGCTTCTCACGATGCACGGTAGCGAGTCTCGATGGTGGCGTATTTGACGAGGGGGCCGAGATCGGCGTCGTCGCCCCGGTAATAGATGAAGCTGCCCTGCGGCGGCCGCTGGCCCTCGCCGTAGCGCTCGACGCAGGCGGCACGCACGCCGCCGAGGCCGGGATCGTCGTGGAAGGCCTCGAAGGCGGCGATCTCGGCACCGGAGGCGCCGCCGATACGCCAGGACTGCTCCAGCACGCCAATGCGCTGCGCGCCGCGCGCGTCGCGGCCGGAAATCACGTCGTAATTGCGCCGGGAAGCGATCAGGCCGGGGAAATGCTCCATCGCCGCGCGGTCATAAACGAGGGCGCATTCGACCGCGCGGTGGGTCGGCGCATCGAGCTTCAGCGCCAGCAGCCGGTCGAACGCGCCGGGCAGGACCATCAGCGTCGAACCGCCATAGGCGGTGGCACCGTCATTGTCGGTCGTGGTGTCCTGCCGCCCGACATAGGACAAGAGAGTGTCGCCGAGCCGCACCTGGCCGACACTGAAGGTGAAGGGGTCGGCGAGGTCCTCTTCCAGCACCAGTCCGTGGCGGGCGATGTCGGCGGGATCGAGGTCGCCGATGGCGGCGTCGAGCGCTTCGACGCTGTCGATGAGCGTCTGGCCGTGGCCGCCATCGGCCCAGCCGGGCTTGAGCCGCACCGTGCCGGCTTCCAGCAGACGGCGTCCGGCGCGACGGGCGCTCCCACTGTCGAAGGCGGAGAAACCGGACAGCACCACCTCGCCGATGGCGTCGCCAAAGCGCGGCGACCAGCCTTCCGGCCGCGTCGCTTCCGCGTCCACCAGCCCGTGAGTGATGGTCTTGCCGGCCTGCACGGCGTAGGGCACCAGCCCGCCATACAGATCGGCCTCGGTCTGGATGCCCAGCGCGGCGCCGGCCGGGCCGCCGACGAGCGTCGCCACCGGCACGGCATAGACATGCGGGCGGGACGCCGGATCGGGGAGGGATTCGAGAAACGGACTGCCGCGCAAGCGCGCGATCCGCCGGGCAAGCGCCTCGACCGCCTGCTGGCGGTGGTCGCCGGTGCGCGGGCCGTCGGGCACGAACACCACCGGCGTCCGCGCCGCGACCTCGGCCGCGAGGTGGGCGCCGGCGTCCCGCGCCGAACTCCTCCGCTCGCTGGCATCCCGGATTAGGGCGTCCCGGATTGGGGTGTCCTGCACGGGCGCATTCGATGTCGGCCTGTCGAGCATGCCCATCTCCGACCCCCGCTTGTCGCTGCCGATGCCGAGCTAACGGCCGGGGCGGCGAGGGGTTCCCCACGGGGCGGCCCGGCGCTTCCGGCGTCACGCAACTGTCATGCGGCTCGCTTAGCAGTGCCGGATCGTTCGCATCCGGATCCCTCATGTCCTCAGACACAAGCCCAGCGGTCTCGGTCCGCGGCCTCGGCCTGAGTTACGGCCCGGCGCGGATCCTCGACGAGGTCGGCTTCGACGTGGCGCCGGGCAAGGTGCTGGCGCTGCTCGGGCCTTCCGGCTGCGGCAAGACCACCCTGCTGCAACTGATCGCCGGGCTGCTGGTGCCGAGCGCCGGGCGGATCGAGATCCTGGGCGCGCCGGTGGCCGATGCCGCGCTCGGCCGCTTCGTGCCGCCGGAGGCGCGCGGCCTCGGCATGGTGTTCCAGGACTATGCGCTGTGGCCGCATATGAGCGTGGCGGCCAATGTCGCCTTCCCGCTGGAGATGCGTGGCGTGCCGGCCAGCGAGCGGCGCGCGCGGGTGGCGGCGGCGCTGGAGCGCGTCGGCCTCGGCGCCATGGCGGAACGCCGGCCTTCCGACATGTCCGGCGGCCAGCAGCAGCGCGTCGCGCTCGCCCGCGCCATCGTCGCCGAGCCGCAACTGGTGCTGTTCGACGAGCCGCTGTCCAATCTCGATCCCGAGCTGCGTGAGGCGATGGTGGGCGAGATCGGCGCGCTGGTCGCTCAGCTCGGCCTCACCGCCATCTATGTGACGCACGACCGCACCGAGGCCTTCGCTCTCGCCGACGAGGTCGCGGTGATGCGCGGCGGGCGCATCGCCCAGCTCGCCGCGCCGGAGGCGCTGACCGCCGCGCCGGCCAGCCCGGAAGTGGCGGAGTTCCTCAATCTCGGTTGCGTGCTGCCGGTGCGCCGCGCCGCCGAGGGCTGGATGATCGAAGGCACCAGCATGAGCGTCGGCCCCGGCGGGCCGGCGGCGGACACCGCGCGGCTGCTGCTGCCCGGCCGGGCGACGCTGGTCGGCCCGGCAGTGGAAGGGCGCCCGCGCGCCGAGGTGATCCGCAGCCGCTTTCGCGGCGACGGCCATGTGCTGACGCTGCGCCTCTGCGGCACCGCGCTCGACATCCAGATCACCAGCCCGCGCCGCGCCGCCCTCGGCGAGATCGTCGGGCTGTTCTGCCCGCCGCAGGATCTGCGCTGGTTCGCCGATCCCGCCACCCCATCCCCTGCGGCCTCATCGGCCGCCGCCTAGCTCCAGGAGCCGATCATGCGCGCCCTTTCCCTCGCTCTCGCCCTCGGCGCGTCGCTCGTCGCGACCACCGCCGCTTTCGCCGACATCACCGTCTATTCCGCCGGCCCCGGCGGGCTGATCGACAAGCTGGCCGCCGGCTACACCGCCAAGACCGGCGTGAAGGTCAACGTGTTCCAGGCGACCACCGGCAAGATCATGGCGCGCATCGAATCCGAGGCCGCCAACCCGGTGGTCGACGTGCTGATCTCGGCCTCGTGGGATACCGCCACTGACTTCGCCAAGCGCGGCTGGCTGATTGCTTACACCAGCCCGAACGCCGAGAAGGTGCCGGCCTTCCTGAAGAACGACACCGCGGTGGCGCAGGGCATCTCGGCGCTCGGCATCGCCTGGAACCCGGCCTCCGGCACGCCGAAGCCGACCGAGTGGGCCGACCTGACCAAGCCGGACTACAAGGACCTCGTCACCATTCCCGACCCGGCGCAGTCCGGCGCCTCCTTCGAGCTCACCGCCGCGCTGCAGGCCAAGGATGGCTGGGATCTGTTTAAGGGCCTCGCCGCCAACGGCGCCATCGTCGCCGGCGCCAATGCCGAGGCGCTGAACCCGGTGATGCAGGGCGCCAAGGCGGCGGTGTTCGGCGCCGTCGATTACATCTCGCTGGCCGCCAAGGCGAAGGGCGAATCCATCGACGTGATCTTCCCGGCCTCCGGCACGGTGATCGCGCCCCGCCCGATGATGATCCTCAACTGGTCGAAGCAGCAGGACGACGCCAAGAAGTTCATCGACTACGTGCTCTCCGACGAGGGCCAGAAGGCGGTGGCGGCGACCTATCTGATGCCGGCGCGCACCGACGTGAAGGCCAACCGGCCGCTGATCTCCGAGCTGAAGATCCTGCCGGTCGACGCCGCCGCCGTCTATGGCAAGCGCGACGCCACGCTGGCGGAGTTCGCCAAGGTGTTCGGCAAGTAAGGCATCCGGGATGCGCGCGGCGGCGGCGAAGGCGGGGGGCCACGGCCCGATCGGCTGGATCGCGGGGGCGAGCCTCACGGTGATCGTGGCGGTGCCCTTCGTCTTCATCGTGCTGCAGGCGATCTTCCCCGAGCTGGGGCGCGGCTCGTTCGCCGCGCCGTTCCAGCACGTGCCGAAGCTGCTCGCCGACCCGGCGCTCATCCGCCTCGCCGGCAACACGCTGATCATCGGTCTGGGCGTCGTCGCCGGCTGCACGCTGATCGGCGTGCCGCTCGCGGTGGCGCGGGCGCTGTTCAAGGTGCCGGGCGCGCTCCTCTGGGACGTCGCCTTCTTGGTGCCGTTCATGATCCCGCCCTACATCGCCACGCTGGGCTGGATCATGACGATGCAGCCGCGCGGCTATCTCCAGCAACTGACCGGGATCAATCTCGGGCCACTGCTGTTCTCGGTGCCGGGCATGGTCCTCATCATGAGCCTCAACCTGTTCCCGGTGGTGTATTTCGCGGTGTCGCGCACCATCGAGGCGGTGGGCACGCGTTATGCCGATGTCGGCCGGGTGTTCGGGGCGCGGCCGGCGCGGGCGTTCTGGCGCATCACCCTGCCACTGGCGACGCCGGGACTGGCGGCGAGCCTGCTGCTGGTGTTCGCGCTCGCCATCGAGGAATACGGCACGCCGGCGGCGCTCGGCACCCGCTTCGGCTTCCAGGTGCTGGTGACCGGCATCGAGGGGCGGATCGCCGACTGGCCGATCGACCTGCCGGGCGCGGCGGTGCTGTCGCTGCTGCTGGTCGGGCTGTCGCTGGTGGCGTTCCTGATCCAGCGGCGCATTCTGTCCTCGCGCAATTTCGATACCGTCGGCGGCAAGCCGCAGGCCAAGGACAAGCGGGCGCTCGGCCCATGGGCGCTGCCGGTGGCGCTGGCCTTCGCGCTGGTGGCCCTGCTGGCGACCGGACTGCCGCTGGCCGCCATCCTCGCCACCGCGTTGTCGAAGACGATTTCCGGCGGGCTGAAGCCCTCGAATATGGGCCTGCAGAATTTCGAGGAGGTGCTCGGCAATGCCGGCGGGGCGCTGCAGGCGCTCGGCAATTCGCTGAGCCTCGGCATCGGCACGGCGCTGGTCGCCGGGGCGCTGGGCGCGCTCACCGCCTATGCGGTGGTGAAGGGGCAGGGGCGCGGCCGGCCGGTGCTCGACGCGCTCGCCATGTTGCCGAGCGCGTTGCCCGGCGTCGTCGTCGCGGTGGGCATGATCCTCGCCTGGAACCAGCCATGGCTGCCCTTCACCCCCTACAACACCGCCTTCATCCTGTTGTTGGCCTATTGCTGCATCTTGCTGCCGCAGCCGGTGCGCTACGCCACCGCCGCCTTCCAGCAGATCGGCGACAATCTGGAGGCCGCCGCGCGGGTGGCGGGGGCGGGGCCGCTCACCGTGTTTCGTCGCATCATGCTGCCGCTGATCCTGCCGAGCCTGATCACCTCCATGCTGCTGGTTTTCGCGGTGGCCTCGCGGGAACTGGTCGCCTCGCTCCTGGTGGCGCCGGTGGGGATGATGACCATTGCCGGCTATATCTGGCGGCAGTTCGAGCAGGGCTCCGTGGGCCTGGGGATGACCATGAGCTTCATCGCCATCGTGCTGACGACCTTGATCCCCATGCTGCTGATCGCCGCGCTACGGCGCTTCGCCGGCGCGCGCTTCACCGGGCTGCACTGATGGGACGCCTCGTCGCACTGTCCGGTTGGGGGGTGAAGGGGCCGGCCTGCTTCCTCGTGGAGGTCGAGGGCCGGCGGCTGCTGCTCGACCTCGGCGAGGGACCCGATGCCGGGCGGCGGCCGGATCTCGCCGGCGTCGGCGCGGTGGACGCCATCCTCATCTCGCACGGCCATGCCGACCATGTCGGCGCGCTCGACCTCGCGCCGCAGGTCGGCGACCCGCCGATCTACGCCACCGCGCCGGTGCGGGCGCTGGGCGACGCGCGGCTGAAGGGCGCGCGCGACCTACCCTTCGGCGGCGCGACGCGGATCGCCGGGCTGGAGATCGAGACCGGGCCGGCCGGCCACGCGCCGGGGGCGGTGTGGATGCGCATCGGCGGGCCGCAGGGGCTCGTCTACACCGGCGACTATTCCGCCGAGAGCGCGCTGTTTCCCTGCGTGCCGCCGCTGCCCGCCGCGGCGCTGGTGTGCGACGCCAGCTATGGCGACGCCGAGGAGCCGCTGGACCGGCAGATCGTCGAGCTCGTGGAGCGGGCGCGCCGGCGACCTTTGCTGCTGCCGGCGCCGCCGGCCGGGCGGGCGCTGGAGATGGCGCTGGCCTTCCAGCGCGCCGGGGTGCCGGTGGCGCTCTGCGCCGCCACCCGGGCGGTGGCGCGGGCGATGACGGAATATCCCGCCGCCGCCGTGCCGGCCTTGCGCGACTGGCCGGCGGAGCTGCTGGCGACCACGGAGGAACTCACCGCCGACAGTCGGCCGGCGGGCGCGATGATCGTCGCCGGGGCGCAGGCGGAGCGCGGGCTGTCCGCCGAGCTGACGCAGCGCTTCGCCGCCAGCGGCGAGGCCGACATCGTCTTCACCGGCCATGTCGCCGAGGGCTCGGCGGCCGAGCGCCTGATGGCGGCCGGGCACGCGACAGTGCGGCGCTGGAACGTCCACCCGACCGCCGGCGGGCTGCGCGCGCTGGTGGCAGCGGTCCGGCCCGGCGCGATGCTGCCGGCTTTCCTGCCGCAGGCGCGCATCGGCGCGGTGCCGCCGCTGTTCCCCGGCCTGTCTCTCGCCACCGAGCGGCCGGGGTTCTCCTGGTAGGCGGCGCGGTCGCCTAGAGGGCGGCCTCGGCGCCGGCGACCGGCCCGGCGCGCACCCGGTCGATGCGGTGCCCCTTGAGCGCCAGAACCTCGAACCGCCAGCCGCGCCATTCCACCGCCTCGCCGACAGTCGGAAGGTGCCCGAAGCGCTCCAGCACGAAGCCGGCCAGCGTCTCGAAATCGTCGCCGTCCTCGCGCAAATCGTCGAGGCCGAGGGCGCGCTCCACCTCGTCCACCGGCATGCGGGCGTCGAGCAGCCAGGAGCCGTCTTCCTGCCGCTGGGCGTAGGGGGTCTCCTCGCCGGCGAGCTCGGGAAGATCGCCGGCAATGGCGACGAGGATGTCGGTGGGCGTGACGATGCCTTCGAAGGTGCCATGCTCGTCCACCACCACCGCCATGTGCACCGGCGAGCCCTTGAACTGATCGAGCAGGCGCAGGATCGGCAGCGTCTCGGCAATGTAGAGCGGCTGGCGCAGCAGCGTCTCGATGTCGAGCGTGCCGCCGGCGCGGTGCTGGGCGAGCAGGTCCTTGGCGTGCACGACGCCGAGCACCTCGTCGATCTCCCCCCGGCACACCGGGAAGCGCGAGCGCCCGCTGCGGCGGATTTCGTCGAGGAGGACGTCCGGCGGATCGGCGACGTCCAGCCACACCGTGTCGACCCGCGGCACCATGATGGCGCGTACCGGCCGCTCGGCGAGGGTGAGGACGCGCTCGATCATCGCGCTTTCCTGCGGGCTGAAGGCGCCGGCCTCGCCCATGGTGGAGGCGATGACGGCGATCTCGTCCGAGGTCTGCGGCGCGCTATTCCCACCGCGCAGCAGGCGCAGCACGGCGCGGGAGGTGCGGTCGCGCAGGTCCATGGTGGTGACGCGCTTGCGCACATTGCGCCGGCCGATCTGGTTGGCCGCCTCGATGAGGATGGAGAAGCAGATGGCGGCGTAGAGATAGCCCTTGGGGATGTGGAAGCCGAGGCCCTCGACGATGAGGCTGAAGCCGATCATCAGCAGGAAGCCGAGGCAGAGGATGACCACGGTGGGATGCCGGCTGACGAAGCTCATCAGCGGCCGGCTCGCCAGCATCATCACGCCGACGGCGATCACCACCGCGATCATCATGATCGACAGCTCACGCACCATGCCGACCGCGGTGATCACGCTGTCGAGCGAGAACACCGCGTCGAGCACGACGATCTGCACGATCACCTGCCAGAACACGGCGTGGACCGGGCTGGAATCCTCGGCCTCGCCGCCGCCCTCCAGACGCTCGTGCAGTTCGGTGGTGCCCTTGAACAGGAGGAACAGGCCGCCGACGATCAGGATGACGTCGCGCCAGGAAATCTCGCTGCCGAGCACGGTGAACAGGGGATAGGTGAGCGTGACGATCCACGACACCGAGGCCAGCAGCGCGAGGCGCATGAACAGCGCCAGCGACAGGCCGAGAATGCGGGCCTTGTCGCGCTGCGCCGGCGGCAGCTTGTCCGCGAGGATGGCGATGAAGACGAGATTGTCGATGCCGAGAACGATCTCAAGAACGATCAGCGTCGCCAGGCCAGCCCAGGCGGCGGGATCGGCAATCCATTCGAACAGCATGGTTCCTTTTCCGGACAGGGAATCGATGTCGCCCACAAGGGCACGGCAGCTGCCACAGCGGGAAGACGGACGCCTTCACGAATGCGTGGACATCCCGACCTTGCGGCAGGGAGAGACTAACATCGCGGGTGGCCTTTTCCGCAACCCGCGAGAATGGGCGTGCGCCCTCAGCGAGGACGCAGCGGCGCCGGGCGGCCGGTGAGCACCAGCGCGACGCCGGCGAGAGCGACCACCGAGCCGGCGATCTGGCGCGGGCCGACGGCGTCGCCGGTGATCAGCACCCCGAGCGCCACGGTGATGATCGGCATGGCGAGGGTGAGCGGGGCGATCAGATTGGCGTCGTAGCGGCGCAGCAGCCCGTAATAGCTGGTGTGTGCCCACACCGTGACCACCACCACCGAGAACACCAGCGCCGCCAGGAACAGCCAGCCGCCGTCGAGCGAGGTGGCGAGCTGGTTGCTCTCCAGCGTCAGCGAAGCGAGCGCGAGCGGCAGCCACGAGATGACGCCGACCCAGGCTTGCAGCCGCAGCGGCTCGATGTGCCGCAGCCGCTTCAGCAGGATGCTGCCGACCGACAGCGACAGGGTGGAGCCGACAATGGCGAGCAGCCCGATCGAGGCGCGCATCTCGTCCGGGTTCCAGATCACCACCAATACGCCGGCGAGCGCGACGACGGTGCCGACCACCGCCTTGGTGGTCGTGCGCTCGCGCAGCACCGTCACAGACAGGATGGCGGTGAAGGGGATGCCGAGCTGCAGCACGATGGCGGCGCTCGACGGGGTGGAGGCGGTCAGGCCGAGGAACAGCAGGCCGAAATGGCCGGCGCCGACCAGCAGGGCGACGATGGCGATGCGGCCGAGCTGCTCGGGGAGCGGGCGCAGCAGCGGCGCCAGCACGCCGGCCACCAGCAGGAAGCGGATCGCCGCGTAGTAGATCGGCGGCACCGCCATGTGGACGAAGACCAGTTTGCCGATGACCACGTTCACCGCCCAGATGAAGCAGACGAACATAAGCAGCAGGAAATCGGCGCGGCGCATGACGGGATGACGGAAGCTGGCAGGAAACGGTGCGTCGGGCGACGCGGGCGGGCGCCGCCGGTGTAGCCGAGCGGCGGGCGGGGCGATAGGTGGGAAGGGCGTCGCGCTCAGCCCGAGCCTTCCGGGTGGTGGCAGGCGGCGAAATGGCCGTCGGCGAACTGGCGCAGCGGCGGCTCGGCACGGGAGCACAGCTCGCTAGCCTTCCAGCAGCGGGTGCGGAAGCGGCAGCCGCTCGGCGGGTTCATCGGGCTCGGCACGTCGCCCTTGAGCACGATGCGGGTGCGCGAGCGCTCGGCGCGCGGGTCCGGCAGCGGCACGGCGGAGAGCAGCGCCCGCGTATAGGGATGGCGCGGGCGGGCATAGAGGTCCTCCACGGAGGCGATCTCGACGATGCCGCCGAGATACATCACCGCCACCCGGCGCGAGATGTGCCGGACCACCGCGAGATCATGGGCGATGAACAGATAGGAGACGCCGAGCCGGCGTTGCAGGTCCTGCAGCAGGTTGAGCACGCCGGCCTGCACGGAGACGTCGAGCGCCGAGACCGGCTCGTCGAGCACGATCACCTTCGGCTCCAGCGCCAAAGCGCGGGCGATGCCGACGCGCTGGCGCTGGCCGCCGGAGAGTTCGTGCGGGTAGCGCTCGGCCATTTCGGGGGAGAGCTGCACCAGGGCGAGCAGTTCCTCGATGCGCGCGGCGAGCGCGGCGGCGGGCAGTTTCGCGAGGCGCAGGGATTCGGCGAGGAGACGCCGCACCTTCATGCGCGGATGCAGCGAGGCGAGCGGATCCTGGAAGACGATCTGCAGATCCTTACGGATGGCGCGCAGCTCGGCGGGGGAGGCGCTGGCGATGTCGCGGCCGTCGATGCGCACCTCGCCGGCGGTAGGGGTGATCAGGCGCATGATGCAGCGCCCGAGTGTCGACTTGCCGCAGCCGGACTCGCCGACCAGGCCGAGCGTCTCGCCGGCGCCGAGCTTGAACGACACGCCGGTGACCGCGCGCACATGGCCGGTCGGCTTGTTGAGCAGGAGGCCGCGCCCGACCGGGAAGTCCTTGACGAGGCCATGCACCTCGAGGATGGGGGCGGAGGCGGTGTTGGTTTCCATCATGCCGGCACCTCGGCGAACTCAGTGGCGCGCCAGCAGGCGCTTTCCACCGCGCCGGCCCGGCGCAGAGGCGGCACGCCCTCGCCGCATGGCGCGAGCGCGACCGGGCAGCGCGGGCGGAAGGCGCAGCCGCGCGGGCGGTTGAACAGCGAGGGCGGCGTGCCCTCGATGGCGGTGAGCGGCCCGTCGCCGCCGTCGAGACGGGGCAGGGCGGCGATGAGGCCGCGCGTATAGGGATGGCGCGAGGCGTGGAACACGTCGTCCACCGTGCCCTGCTCGACGATGCGCCCGCTATACATCACCGCGATGCGGTCGGCGGCCCCCGCCACCACGCCGAGATCGTGGGTGATGAGGATGAGGCCGATGCCGCGCTCCTCGCGCAATTTGTGCAGCACGTCCATGATCTGCGCCTGCACGGTGACGTCGAGCGCGGTGGTCGGCTCGTCGGCGATCAAGAGTTCCGGCCGGTTGGCGATCGCCATGGCGATCATGGCGCGCTGGCGCATGCCGCCGGAGAATTCGTGCGGATACTGGGCGGCGCGCCGGTCCGGCTGCGGGATGGCGACTTCCGCCAGCAGCTCGATGGCTCGATTCCATGCCGCCCGCTTCGACAGCGCGGCGTCATGCAGGCGCAGCGCCTCGACGATCTGCGCGCCGACGGTGAGCACCGGGTTGAAGGCGGTGAGGGGGTCCTGGAAGATCATGCCGATCTTCGCCCCGCGCAGCCGGTCCATCTCCGCCCGCGGGGCGCCGACCAGCTCGCGGCCGCGGAACTTCACGCTGCCGGTGATGGTCGCCGAGGGCGGCAGCAGGTGCATCAGCGCCATCATGGCGACGCTCTTGCCGGAGCCGCTCTCGCCGACGATGCCCAGCACCTCGCCCGGCTTCAGGCTGAGGTTGACGCCGCAGATCGCCTCCGCCGGCCCGCGCGCGGTGTTGAAGGTGACGCGCAGGTCGCGGATGTCGATGAGGGGCGTGGGGTCGAGGACTGTCATGATCGCCCTCAGTTGGAACGCGGATCGAGGAGGTCGCGCAGGCCGTCGCCGAGGAAGCTGAAGCCGAGCACCAAGGTGAGGATCGCCATGCCCGGGCCGAAGGCGACCCACCAATTGTAGAAGCGCGAGGCGCCCTCGGAGATCATCGAGCCCCATTCCGGGGTGGGCGGCGAGGCCCCGAGGCCGATGAAGCTGAGCGAGGCGGCGAGCAGCACCACCTGGCCGAAATCCATCGTCGCGTTGACGAGGATCGGCGTCCAGCACAGCGGCAGGATATGCACGCACAGCACCCGCGTATGGCCGGCGCCGCCGGCGATGGCGGCCTCCACATGCTCGCGCTCACGCACTTCCAGCACCTGCGCCCGCATCAGCCGGGCATAGATCGGCCACCAGACGATGACCATGGCGAGCGCGGCGTTGACGAGGCCGGGGCCGAGGATCGCCGCCACCGTCATGGCGAGCAGGATCGGCGGGAAGGCGACGGTGACGTCGACGAGGCGCATGATCAGCCCGTCGACCACGCCGCCGACATAGCCGGCGACGGCGCCGAGTGCCGCGCCGATGGCGACGCCGGCCGCCACCACGCCGATGGCCACCGGAACCGAGAACACCGCGCCGTGCAGCGTGCGCGAGAGCACGTCGCGGCCGAGCGCGTCGGTGCCGAGCCAGTGCGACAGGCTCGGCGCCTGCAGCCGCTTGCCGGCGATCTGCAGCGGTTCCGGCAGGCCCCAATACTGCACGCTCAGCGCGGCGATCACCCAGAACAGCACCACCGCGCCGCCGAACAGAGCGGGGGCGGGCAGCCGGCGCAGCGTGGCGAGCGCCCGCGCGGCAGCGCCGCGTAGGCGGCCGGCGGCGGGGAGGGCCATGTCGAGGGTTCGGTCCGTCATCACGCCCGCCTCACTGGAGCTTCACCCGGGGATTGGCGAGCGCATAGGCGAGGTCGGTCGCCAGATTGGCGAGCAGGAAGGCGAGCGAGCCGACCAGCGTGACGCCGATGATCGCCGGGAAATCCAGCGAGCGGGCCGAGGACACCGCGTAGGAGCCGATGCCCGGCCAGGAGAACACCGTCTCGGTCAGCACCGCGCCGGTGATGAGGTAGGCGAAGGAAAAGCCGATGATGGTCAGCGTCGGGATCAGCGCGTTGCGCAGCGCGTGATGCAGCATCACCCGCTTCTCGCCGGCCCCCTTGGCGCGGGCGGTGCGGATATAGTCCTGTCCCAGTACTTCCAGCAGGCTGGAGCGCACCAGCCGCACGATGACGCCGACCACCGACCAGCCGAGCACCACCGCCGGCAGCAGGAGGTGGTGCAGCGCCTCGATGAATAGCGGCAGGTCGCCGGCGAGCAGCGCGTCGACGGTGTAGAGGCCGGTGATGCCGGGCGGGGCGACGCTGCGGGCGTCGAGCCGGCCCGGGCCGGGCAGCCAGCCAAGTTGCACCGAAAACACGAAGAGCAGCAGCAGGCCCGACCAGAACACCGGCAGCGACGAGCCGATCAGCGCGAACATGCGCGCGAGATAATCGGCCGCGCGGTCGCGGTAGCGCGCGGCGACGACGCCGAGGGCGATGCCGAACAGGGTGGCGAAGCTCATCGCCGCCAGCACCAGCTCGAAGGTGGCGGGCAGCCGGTCGGCGAGATCGGCGCTGACCGGGCGGCGGGTGGAGAAGGAGGTACCGAGATCGCCCTGCACGAGATTGCCGATATAGAGGGCGTAGCGCTCCGGCAGGCTCTTATCGAGCCCCCATTTCTGCTTCGCCGCCGCCACCACTTCCGGGTTGTTCATCTGACGCTCGGGGACGATCGCGGAGAGCGGGTCGCCCTTGGTCATCTGCGACAGGAAGAAGGCGACGGTCGCCACCCCCAGCAGCAGCAGGGGGGTGGCGATGACGCGGCGAAGCACGAAGCGCAGCATCTCACTTTTTCCGGCTGATCTCGGCGACCGGCAGGTTGCAGCAGGCGCTGTAGCGCACGCCCTCGATGTCGGCGCGATGGGCGAGCACCAGATCGGGCGAGACCATCGGGATGATGATGTTGTCGGCCATCATCTCCAAAGCGAGCTCGTGGAAGGCCTTCTCCTGATCGGCGCCGGCCGAGGCGAGCGCCTTCGCGAGCAGGGGCGCCTCCTTCGGATTGATGATGGCCGGATTGTTGGCCGCGCCGGCGCGCTTCGACCAGGAGGTCCCCGGCATCATCGCGAAATAGTCGGCATACTGGCCGGTGCCGTAATAATCCGGCGCGTAGTAGACGGCGGTGAGCGGGATGCCCTCGCCGTTCACCTGGGTGCGCCAGACCGGATAGGTCGAGGGCTTCAGGCTGACCTTGACGCCGATGCGCGCGAGGTCCTGCTGCACCTTCTGCATCATCAGGTTGATGTCGACGCCATAGATGTTGTCGTTCGGATAGACCGCCTCGATCTCGAAGCCGTCCGGCACGCCGGCCTTCTTCAGGAGCTCCTTCGCCTCGGCGAGGTTCTCCTTGCGCTCCGGCAGACCCTCGGTGCCCGAGAAGCCGTTGGGGATGGCGGTCGACTGCTTCTTGCCCTTGCCGCCGACCGTGAAGTCGATCATTCCCTCATAGTCGATGGCCAGCGCGATCGCCTTGCGCACGTCCGGGGTGAGCGGAACCGTGTTCGACTTCGCCCCGGCGCCGAGCGCGATGTAGAGGAAGTTGTAGGAGGGGATGATCTCGGTCTTCACCTGCGGCGAGGCAAGCGAGCCGGCGGTATCCATGTCGATCTGCATGGCGATGTCGGCGGCGCCGGATTCCAGCATCTGCGCCTGCGCCACCGAATCCTTGGTCTGGCGGAACACCACTTCCGAGAAGGCCGGCTTCTTGCCCCAATAGGCTTCGTTCCGGGTCAGGCGCAGTTCGTCATCCGGCCGGTAGGCGCTGAGGGCGAAGGGGCCGGAGCCGGCGGAGTGGGTCAGGAACCAGGCTTCCGCCTTGTCGGTCTTGTCGGCGTCGGCATCCGCCGTGGCGCCCTGGGCGATGGCGACGTCGCTGTTGATGACGCCGGTGAAGCCGGCCGAGAGCTTGTTGAGAAACTCGGAGTTGGAGGCGTCGAGCGTGATGACGACGGTCCTCGGGTCGGTGACCTCGATGGATTTGACGCCGTCCATGAAGAAGGACGGGTTGCCCTTCATGTTCTTCAGTCGCTCGAACGACCACTTCACGTCCTTGCCCTCCACCGGAGAGCCGTCGGCGAACACCGCCGCCGGGTCGATATGGAAGGTGAAGACGGTCTGGTTGTCGTTGACCTCCCAGCTCTTGGCGAGGCGGGGCACGATGGTCTTGTTGTCCGGCGCCAGGGTGGTGAGGGGATCGTAGATCGAGGTCAGCACGATCTGGCAGGTGTCGCAGAAGGCGCGGGCCGGATCGAGGGCGTTGACGTCCATCGAGCGGGCGATGACCAGCGTGTCCTTCTCCTGCGCGCTCGCGGCGGAGGAGAAGGACACGGCGAGCGACGCGGCGAGCGTCAGTGCCAGCGCCGTGCTTCCCATCAGGCGCAGCGGCCGCGCCAGAACGTCATATGCCATTGGGTTCCCCTTCGATCATGCCTGGGTCGATATCTGGGTCGCGGACGCAGGTTGCGGATGGACGTCGCGGCCTCGGCACCCGGCGCCGCGACGAACTCGATAATTCCGGCGGTTCGTCCGCCGAGGGAGGGCGGTCGCCCTCTGCCGCTGCCGGGCCGCCGCGCGGGAAATTCCGCGCCGCAGGCTCGGCGTGCTCAGGGCTGCGCTCGCTGTTGTCGAAGATAAATAATGATAATTTTGTCGATTATCAACGCGACTTTGACTGAAAGGGCGGCGGCGGGCCTGCTTGCCGATAATTTGAGCGGTATGGCTGGGGTCTAGGCAGGATTCTGCTGCTTCCGCGGCTGTTTTCGTCGACCTTTCTCGCTGTTTCGGGATGGGGAAGGGGCGGATTGCGGGATGATCTGCCGCCACTTGGTCGCGGAAAGGGTGCGGAGAAAATGAGAGAAAAGTCGATAAATTCCTGGAGGCGCCTCGACGGGGTGGGCGGAGGGCGCGCTCAATCCGTGCGCGGCTGCAGCTCTTCGGGCAGGAAGCAGCGCAGATAGACCAGCGTGGCGCGGATCGCCTCGTCGACATAGTCGTCGGTGATCCGCCGGTGGTGGCTGTAGGAATAGGCCCAGATGCCGTCGAGGATCGCCAGCGAGACGGCGATCCGCCGGGGCAGATCCGGCATCGGCGCCATGACGAAATGGCGGTGCAGATAATCCGCCCGCATGGCGGCTAGCCGGTCGTTGCCGGCCACGTCGGTGTTGCGCACCTCGGCGCTGACCCCGGCCCCCATGAACAGGCGCAGCGCCGCCGGATTGTCGTTGAGGAATCGGGCGGTGTTGCGCACGCGGAAGGCGAAGACCTCCTGCCAGCGCTGCGGCGCGCTGCCGGCCGGGAAGGTGGCCAGCTCGTGGATCTGCCGGTGGTAGCGCTGTGCCAGGGCCACCAGCGCGGCGTTGCGGTTCGGGAAGAAGTGGTAGAGCGAGGCCAGCGGCACGCCGGAGCGGGCGGCGATGTTGGCGAGGCTGACCTCTTCGTCCGGGCGCTCGCCGATCAATGCCGCGGTGGCGTCGAGCAGGTGCTCGAAGCGCTCGATGCCGCGCTTGCGGACCGGCGGGCGGTGCAGCGTTCCGCTGCTGTCTGGGCTGCCGGTATCTTGGTTGCCGGTATCTTGGTTGCCGCTATCTTGGCTATCTGCCATGCCGCCTCGTGCGCCGAAGCGTCGATGAACTCGATTAGGGTCGTGGGTGCCGGTGAGGATTTGCCAGTTGATGGGTATCGTCAACCGTGCAAATCGATATTTCTCTCATTACGGCTCCCGGGTCGGCCGCGATCAACCGGCCTGCGGCGGGCGCGGAGCAATCCATTCCGGCAGATAGAGGCGCATATAGGCGAGGACGGCGCGGGTGCTTTCCTCGATCGAGGCAGGGGTGATGCAGCGGTGCTGGCTGTAGGAGAGCGCCCAGATGCCGTCGCACAGCGCCAGCGAGGTCGCGACCCTGTCGGTCCAGTCCGGCACCGGCGGCATGACGAAATAGCGGTCGAGCAGCTCGATGCGGGCCTCGCTCATGGCGAGGGTGCCGGCCATGTCGCGCTTGCGCACCTCGGCGCTGATGCTGGCGCCGAGGAACAATTTCATCAGTGCCGGGTGCTCATTGTAATAGGCGGCGCCGGCCCGCACCCGCCGGGTGATCAGCTCCTGCCATGTCGCCGGGCGCGGCGTCAGCTCGACGCGGACGGTCTCGCCCATCTCCGCCAGGCAGGATTCCGCCAGCGCCACCAGCGCCGCTTCCTTGTTCGGGAAGAAGTGGTAGATCGAGGCGGTCGGCACCCCCGCGCGCTCGGCGATCTGGTAGAGGCCGACCTCGCTGACGTCGTGTTCGGCGAGCAGGGCGTCGGTGGCCTCGATCAGCACTTTCAGCCGCAGCTGGCCGCGCCGGCGCCGTGCCGGCGCCCGCTCGGTGGCGGCGATTTCGCTGTCGTCGTCGCTCTCGCGGCTGGCTTCAGTCCCGCCGGTATCGCTGCTCATCGTGCCCCTGCCGCGCGTTTTCCCCGGAGGAGGCTAGACGGACGGCGGTAGGGCCGCAAATCGCCTGTTGGCCGCTTGTGCAGTTTCCGATTGATAGTCGATATTTTTATCATTATTGTCGTTGTCGAACTCGCCAGACATGCAGGCAGGGCGTTCCGGGGCACCGTCCGGCCGCGCAGGATGCATCGGCGGCGCCTCCTTCCGGAACCGGGATTTCCTTCATGAGCTGGACCAATTCGCGCAATGCCGAACTCAAGGAACGGGCGGCCAAGGTGATCCCCGGCGGCATGTACGGGCACGAATCGACCGCCCTGCTGCCGGCTGACTTCCCGCAGTTCTTCCGCCGCGCCGAGGGCACGCGGCTGTGGGACGCGGATGATAATGAATATATCGACTATATGTGCGCCTACGGTCCCAATCTGCTCGGCTATCGCCAGCCGGAGGTCGACGCGGCGGTGCGGGCGCAGATGCAGCTCGGCGATACGCTGACCGGCCCGTCCGAGATCATGGTGACGCTGGCCGAGGACATGGTCGGCATGCTCAGCCACGCCGACTGGGCGATGTTCTGCAAGAACGGCACCGACGCCACCTCGATGGCGACGGTGATCGCCCGCTCCCATACCGGCAAGCGCAAGATCCTGGTCGGCAAGGGCGTCTATCACGGCGCCGCGCCGTGGTGCACGCCGGGGCCGGCGGGCATCCTCTCCGAGGATCGCGGCCATATCGTCTATTACCGCGACCAGGATCCGCAGAGCCTCGCCGAGGCGGTGAAGGCGCATGAAGGCGACATCGCCGCGATCTTCGCCACTCCGTTCCGCCACGAGACCTTCCGCGACCAGTCCGAGCCGGACGCCACCTTCGCCCGCGAGGCGCGCCGCCTCGCCGACGCCGAGGGCGCGGTGCTGGTGCTCGACGAGGTGCGCGCGGCGTTCCGCCTGTCGCGCGACGGCGCCTGGGCGGCGCTGGGGGTGAAGCCGGACCTGACCTCGATCGGCAAGGTGATCGGCAACGGCCAGCCGATCTCGGCGCTGGTCGGGCTGGAGCACATGCGCAAGGCGGCCACCAGCGTGTTCGTCACCGGCTCCTACTGGTTCTCGGCGGTGCCGATGGCGGCGGCGATCGCCACGCTGAAGATCGTGCGCGAGAGCGACTATCTGGAGCGCACCGAGCGCATGGGCCGGCTGCTGCGCGAGGGGCTGGACGCGCAGGCGGCCGCCTATGGCTTCGCGCTGCGCCAGAGCGGGCCGGTGCAGATGCCGCAGATCCTGTTCGCCGACGACCCGGAGATGCGGCTCGGCTATTTCTGGACGGCGGCGGCGGTGCGGCGCGGCGTGTACCTGCACCCCTACCACAACATGTTCATCAATGCCGCGCTGACCGAGAAGGACGTGGCGCTGACGCTGGAGGCGACCGACGGCGCCTTCGCGGCGCTGAAGGCGCAGGACCGCGCCAGCCTGCCGCTGGAGCGCCCGGTGGTGCGCGACCGGCTGGAGCGCGCGGCGCTGCTGTCGGCGTGAGATGCGGCGGCGGCCCGGCCGCCGACACATCGGGTGGCGGCCGGCTGGCCGGTCTCCGCCCGCCTGCCGGCCGCCGGCGCACTAGGCGCGGCGCCGGAACGCACTAGAGTGGCCCCGTCGCATCTCGAGGCGGGGTCACTTCCATGCAGGCCGTCGACACGGCAGACATTCTCTTCCTGGTCGACAATACGACCGACAGCCTCTCGTCGAACCCCCGCTTCGTCGAGACCGAGTTCGCCGGCCATCGCCGTCGCGGCATGCCCTGGCTCTCCGGGAAATGCCTGTGCTGCGCGGCGCACGGGCTGTCCTGCCTGATCACCGTCCGGACGGGTGCGGCACGTCATGCGCTGCTGTTCGATACCGGGCCCGAGGAATGGGTGTTCGAACGCAATGTGAGCCGGCTCGGAGTCGATCTCGGTGCCGTCGGCGCGGTGGTGCTGTCGCACGGCCACTGGGACCATGGCGGGGCGCTGCCGCGCGCGCTCCAGATGATCGCGATGGGCAATGGCGGCAAGCCGGTGCCGACCTATCTTCACCCCGACATGTTCGCCCTTCGCGCGTCGCGTTCCGCCGATGGGACGTTCCGGCCGATGGAGCCGGTGCCGAGCGTGGACATCCTCTCCGGCAACGGCGCCAAGGCCATCGTCACCCGCGACGAACAGGCGCTGTTCGGCGGGAGCTTCCATGTGAGCGGCGAGATTCCGCGGGTGAGCGGCTTCGAGCGCGGGCTTCCCGGCCAGTATCGCCAGACCGCGACGGGGGCGTGGGAGCCGGACGAAGTGATGCCGGACGAACGCTTCGTCGCGGTCAACGTGGCCGGCAAGGGGCTGGTCGTCTTCACCGCCTGCTCGCATGCCGGGCTGATCAACGTGCTGACCCACGCCCGCGCCCGCTTTCCCGACATTCCGCTCTATGGCGTGTTCGGCGGTTTCCACCTCTCCGGAAGCACCGAGGCGATCATCCCGGAAACGGTCGAGGCGCTGGCGCGGTTCGACCTGCAACTGATCGTGCCCGGCCATTGCACCGGCTGGCGCGCGGTGAGTGCTCTCGCCGCGGCCCATGGAGAGAAAGTGGTGCCCTCGGCCGTGGGCAAGCGGTTCGTGCTCTGAGCGGCCCGCCCCGGCGCGCCCGGCCTCAGCCGAGGTCGGGCTGCCAGGGCTGCATGTGCAGCACGTTGCCGCCGAGCCGGGAGAAGGCGCGCTGGCGGCAGGAGAACACGATGATCTGCTGCTCCAGCGCCTGCCGGTGCAGGGCGTCGAACATGCGCTCGATGCGGTCGTCGTCGGAATAGACCAGCGCGTCGTCGAGGATCACCGGCGCCGGCCGGCCGTCGCGGGCGAGCAGCCGGGCGAAGGCGAGGCGGGTGAGCACCGACAGCTGCTCGCGCATGCCGCCGGAGAGCCGGTCGACCTCCTCGTCCTGGCCATTGCGGCGCACCGCCTGCGGCAGCAGCGTCTTCTCGTCGAAGGTGATGGCGATGTCGTCGAAGAGGAGGCCGAGCAGCGGCCTCAGCTCGGCGAGCACCGGCTGGAGATAGAGGTCGCGCGCCGCCGAGCGCGAGGCCTGGAGCGCGGTGCGCAACCGATCGAGCACCGCCACCTCGGTCTCGAAGGCCTTCACGCGGGCATTGGCGGCGTCGAGGGCGTCGCGGGTCTCGCTCCACGCCTCTTCCACCGCGTCGTCGGCGCGGGTGCGGATCTGGCCGTTGAGGTCGGCAAGGGTAATGTGGAGCCGGCTTTCTTCCTGGCTGGCGGCGTCCTCGACCGAGCGTGCACGGCGCAGAACGGCTTCGGCGGAGGCGAGATCGGGAGCGGCGTCACGCAGGTCGCCCGCCCGTGCGGATGCCGTCGCGAAGGCGTCGCGGCGTTCGGCATGGGCGGCGGCGAGGGCCTGCTTCCGCGCCGGGCGCTCGGCTCCCGGGCCGAGCAGGGCGTCGAGGCGGGACAACTCGCCGGCCAGCGTCTTCAGCGCCGCTTCCGTCTCGGCATGCGCCTCGATGGCGCGGGCCTGAAGCGGTTGCGCCTCGCGGGCGGCATTGCGGGCGGCGGCGACCTGCTCGCCGGCACGGGCGAGCGCCGTCCGCGCCTGCTCCGGGTCGGCCGTCAGCTCCAGCGCTTCCGGCGGCACCACGGCGCGGCGGGCGACCTCCTCGCGCAGACGCGGCAAGCCCTCCGGCGCGAAATGGCGCAGATCGAGCCGCAGCCGCTCGCGCTCGGCGGCCTTCTCCTGCGCTTCCACCTGCCGGCGGCGGGCGGCGGCGAGGTCGGCGACGCCGAGCGACCCGAGCCGCTCGGCGCGGCTGCGCTCGGCGGCCTTGCGGGCATTGTCGGCGCCGGCCGGGCGGTTGGAGCGGATGGTCAGCGCGCCGATGCCGGGGAGAGCGACATGGGCGACATCGCGAATGGCGCGGTCCTCGTCCGGCGGCAGCGGCGCGCCGTCGAGCAGGAGCGCGGCAGCACCCGGTTCATAGGCGAGGCGCAGCGAGGGCAGGCTCGCCTCCTCGGCGGCGCGCAGCCGGGCGATCTCGATCTCGAGCCGCTGCAGCTGCTCGACGGCGTCGGCGGGGACGGCCAGCAGCGCATGCGCCGCCTCGGCCTGCTCACTCGCCGCGCGGGCGGCTTCCGCCTGGCGCAGACGCAGGCGCAGCGCCTCCAGTTCCTGCGTGGCCTGCCGGGCCTTCAGGGCGGCATCAAGGCGGGCGAGCAGCTCCCGCGCTTCCTGCTCCCGCGCTTCGCTGGCATGCACCTCGGCCATTGCGGCGTCGATGGCGGCGGCGGCGGCGCGGCGGCGGGCGATGGCCTCCACCCGGCGGGCCTCGACCGCGGCGAGTTCGGCGGCGAGCGCGCCGGCGCGCTCCAGTGCCTCGTGGAACGCGGCCAGCTCGCGCGCGGCGGTGTCGCGGCGGTTGCCGGCGAGGGCGGCTTCGGCTTCCGCTGCCTTCAGCTTCTCGGCATGCGCCTTGGCGGTCTCGAAGGCGAGGGTGGCCTGGTCGACCGCGGCGCGGCGGGCGGCCTTCTCTTCGGCATGGCCGAGCTCGGCGAGGCGCCGGAGCGTGGCGGCGCGCCGGTCGAGCGCGTCGCGCAGGGTGGCGACGTCGGCGGCGAGGCGCTGCTCCTCGGCGGCGAGGCGGGCGCGCTCCTCCAGCAGGGCGTGATAGGGGCCGCCGGCGCGGGGCCGCAGCGTGGCGGTGACCAGCCGGGCCAGTTCTTCCTCGCAGGCGGCGAGAATCTCCGACATGCGCCGGCCGCCGGTGATCGCCTCGACCTCGCCCTGCACCGAGGTGAGCAGGCTCTCGCGGACCTGCCGCTCGTCCTCGTCCTCCTTGCGCTTGTCGAGGCCGGTATTGCCCTGCCGCACCCAGAGCAGCCCGGCCGGGCCGGCGGTGCCGCCGCGGATGAGCCCGGCGATGAAGCGCTCGGCCTCGTCGGCCTGCGCGACGAGACGCCCGGTGGCGAGGTCGACGACGCTGGCGCGCCGGCCGCCGATGAACTGCTTGGTGAGGCGGAAGCGGCCCTCCGGCACCACGATGTCGGCCTCCACCAGCGGGTTGCCACCGCTATAGGGCTGGAGGCGCTTCACATCCTTGGGCAGGCCGGTATGCGGCTGGAAGAACAGCGCGTGCAGCGCCTCGAAGCTGGTCGACTTGCCGAACTCGTTGGCGGCGCACAGCACGTTGACGCCGTCGCCGATGCCCTCGATGGCGACGCCCTGGCGGGCGAAGCGCTTGACGTTGTGAAGCCGCAGCGCCGCGATCTTCATGCGCCGGCCTGCTGGCTGAGCGCGAACAGGCGGGCGAGCGCGGCGCGGGCAATGGCGCGCTCGGTGGCGGGACGGGTCTCGTCGAGGCTCTCGGCGGAAAGCGCCTCGGCGGCCTCGCGCAGCGCCCCGGCACGGTCGATGAGGTCGAGGTCACCGGCTTCGACATCGGTGGCGAGCCCGCTGTCGTCGAGTTCCAGCAGGGCGAATTCCGGCGCGGCATGGTCGATGGCGGCGGCGAGCGCGGTGCGCCCGGCAAGGCTGGCGCGGCCGGAGGCGAGGACGCGCGCCAGCGTCTGCCGGCGCGCCGGGCCGGGCGGCAGCAGGCCGGGAAGTCCGGCGGCGGTGTCGTCGCCCGACAGCAGATGCAGCGGCAGCTCGCGCCAGGCGAAGTGCGCGGTCTCCACCGGCGTCACCTCCGGCGGCGCGGCGGGGGTGTCGAGGCTCACCAGCAGCGCCGAGCCGGGACGGTCATGCTTGAAGCGGTCGGGCTCCGGCGTGCCGCTGTAGCGGGTGCGGGCATCGACCTCCACCGCGCCGTGCCAGTCGCCCAGCGCGAGATAGGCGAGGCCGGCGCGCGCCGCCCGGTCCGGCGCCAGCACGTCGAGGCCGACGCCGTCCTCGGAGAAGTCGCGTATGGCGCCATGGGCGAGGCCGAGGCGCAGCGTGCCCTCCGGCGTCGGCGCGGCGTCCATCCACTCGGTGAGGTCGCGGCCGGGCCGGCGGGTGGTGCAGGGCGCCGGCAGCAGCACGACGCCGGGCATGAGCTCCAGCGGCGCCGGCTCGGTGGCGAGCACGACATTGGGCGGCGCCTCGGCGCGCAGAGCGCTCCACAGCTGGCTCGCCTGAAGCGAATCGTGGTTGCCGGGCAGGATCACCCAGGTGAGCGGGGCCTGATGGCCCATCTCCGCCAGCGCCTGTCGGCGGATGGCCGGCGAGGGGGTCTCGGTGTCGAAGGTGTCGCCGGCGAGCAGGATGGTGCCGGCGCCCTGCGCGCGGGCCCGGTCGGCGAGGCGGCCGAGCGCGGTGTGGCGGGCGTCGCGCAGGCGCTCGCGCAGGCCTTCGTCGGCGATGCTGCCGAAGCGCTTGCCGAGATGCAGGTCGCTGGAATGCAGGAAACGGAACGTCATGCGGCGCTCGATTTAGGGCGGCCGGGCCGTGCCGCGAGGGCGCAGGCCGCCACGCCGCCTATCGGCTGCGGTGCGGTCCGGGGGCGAATCGAGCGGCTGTGCATGGCGTCAACATGCCCGCCGATGGGCGCCGGCGCCAGTGGCGGCGCCGGCAGGCGGGCAGCAAAGCGGGCAGCGCGCGGGGAGGCGCCGGCCTCACCAGGAGGTCAGCACCGAGCCCTTGAACTGCTTGTCGATGAAGGCCTTCACCTCCGGCGAGCGATAGGATTCCACCAGCGTCTTCACCCACGGCTTGTCCTTGTCCACGCTGCGCACGGCGATGACGTTGACATAGGGACCGGAGGCGTCCTCGCGCAGGATCGGGTCCTTCACCGGGTCGAGGCCGGCGGAGACGGCGTAGTTGGTGTTGATGCCGGCGGCGTCGACATCGGCGAGCGCGCGCGGCGTCTGCGCGGCCTCCAGCTCGATGATGCGCAGCTTCTTCGGGTTTTCGACGATGTCGAGGATGGTCGGCTTGAAACCGACGCCGTCGCGCAGCTTGATGATGCCCTTTTCCTGCAGCAGCAGCAGGGTGCGCCCGCCATTGGTCGGGTCGTTCTGGATGGCGACGGTGCCGCCGTCCGGCACCTCGGCCCAGCTCTTCCACTTCGACGAGTAGATGCCCATCGGGAAGTTCACCGTGGTGGCCACCGATTCGATGGCGTAGCCGCGATCGGCCTTCTGGGCGTCGAGATAGGGCTGGTGCTGGAAGGAGTTGGCCTCGATCTCCCCGGCGTCGAGCGCCTGGTTCGGGATCACGTAGTCGGAGAACTCGACGATCTTGATATCGAGCCCCTTGGCGGCGGCGACCGGCTTGGCGGCTTCCAGGATCTGCGCGTGCGGGCCGGGGGTGGCGGCGACGCGGATGGTCTCGGCAAGGGCGGCAGTGGTTCCGGCAGCGCCGGCGAGGAGCACGGCGAGCGCCGCGAGGGCGGTGCGGGTAAGCATGGTCATTCTCCGGATTCGGACGTCAGGTCAGTGGCGGCGCAGCCGACGGTTCACCTTCTTCGCCAGCGTCTCGCCGAGCGACTGCACCGACTGCACCAGCACGATGAGCACGACGACGACGATCAGCATCACCTCCGGCATGAAGCGCTGGTAGCCGTAGCGTATGCCGAGGTCGCCGAGGCCGCCGCCGCCGACCGCGCCGACCATGGCGGAGTTGGACAGCAGGCTGACCACCGAGAGGGTGACGCCGAGCACCAGGCCGGGCAGCGCCTCCGGGATCAGCACCTTGCGCACGATCTGCAAAGGCGTCGCGCCCATGGCCAGCGAGGCCTCGACGAGGCCCTGGTCGACCTCGCGTACCGCCGCCTCGACGATGCGGGCGATGAAGGGCGCGGCGGCGATGGAGAGCGGCACGATGGCGGCGGTGGTGCCGATCGAGGTGCCGGCGACCAACCGGGTGAAGGGGATGATGGCGACGACGAGGATGATGAACGGCGTCGAGCGAGTCGCGTTGACGACCAGGCCGAGCACGCGGTTGACGGTGACCGCCTCGAACAGCTCGCCCTTGCCGCTGGTCGCCAGGAAGATGCCGAGCGGCAGGCCGGCCAGCGTGCCGATGAGCGCCGCGATGGCGACCATGTAGAGGGTCTCGAGCGTCGAGCCGACGATCAGGTTCACGATGGCCGGCGAGATGAGGTCAGAGAACATGGCCGATCACCTCCGTGCGGGCGCCGGCGGCCTCCAGCGCCGCGCCGACGGCGCCGCTCGCCCAGGCCGGCGTCGGCACGCCGACATAGAGCAGCGCGAAGGGCAGGGAGCCGATGCTGTCGATCTGGCCGCCGAGCAGGGCGATGTCGATGCCGAGCTCGCGGGCGAGGCGGGTGACGAGCGGCTGGCTCGCCGCCGCGCCGGTGAGGGTGAGGCGCAGCACGCTCTGGGTCGCGCCGGCCGGGTCGTCGCGCAGGCGTCCGGCGAGGGCGGCGGGGATCTCGCGGCCGGGCAGGCTGCCGATGAAGGAGCGGGCGGTGGCGGTGCGCGGATGCGCGAACACCTCGGCGACCGGGCCTTCCTCGATGATGCGCCCGGCCTCGATGACGCCGACGCGGTGGCAGATCTCCTTGATCACCGCCATTTCGTGGGTGATCAGCACGATGGTGACGCCGAGCTCGGCATTCACCCGCGCCAGCAAGGCAAGGATGGAGCGGGTGGTCTCGGGATCGAGGGCGCTGGTCGCCTCGTCGGACAGCAGCACCTTGGGATCGGTGGCGAGCGCGCGGGCGATGCCGACGCGCTGCTTCTGCCCGCCGGACAGTTCGACCGGGTAGCGGTCCCGCTTGTCGGCGAGGCCGACGAGGTCGAGCAGCCGCTCCACCCGCTCGCGGATCGCCGCGCGGGACAGGCCGGACAGCTCCAGCGGCAGCGCCACATTGTCGAAGGCGGAGCGCGAGGACAGCAGGTTGAAGTGCTGGAAGATCATGCCGATCTTCCGCCGCTCGGCGCGCAAGGCCGCGTCGTCGAGCCGGTTGACGACGACGCCGTCGACGATCACCTCGCCGCCGGTGGGACGCTCCAGCCCGTTGATGGTGCGGATCAGCGTCGACTTGCCGGCGCCGGACCGGCCGATCACGCCGTAGATCTCGCCGCGCGGGATCTCGAGCGAGATGTCCTCCAGCGCCGTCACCGCCGCATCGGCGCCACGGGCAGGGAAGGTCTTCGAGACGTTGCGCAGCACGATGGACGCGCCGCCGGCCACCCCATCGCGGCCCTGCCCGTTGCCGGGAGCCTTTCCGGGGGCGCCCGCCGCGCGAAAAGCCTCGCCGGCCGCCATGGGGGCGGTGGCGGCGAGGTCGCGGAACAGAATAGGCGGGAAGGACGGGGCGGCGGCGTTCTGGAGCATCATCTCGGTCGTGCGGGGCCGGCTCAGGCAGCGCGGGAGAGCGCCGGCGCCGAGCGGGCGAGCCGCCGGCGCTCGCGGTCAAGCTTCACCCGTACCACATTGGGGGTGAGGCCGTCGCGGCGCAGGATCAGGCCGACGAGCGGATCGGCGAGGATCTCGTCGAGGGTGGGTTCGGAAAGATTCAGCGGCGCCTCGGTGGCGCCCGACAGGGTCACGGAGCTCATGATGGATATCCCAATGGTCGGATCACCGCGCGGCGGACGATCCTGCAGTCTCGGCAAGGGCGGAGAAGGGGGCCTCAGGCCCGTTTGGGACGTCGACAACACATGGTCATGGCTCAGCTCCTTAAGCTCGTTGCCCAACCACGAAGTCGCTCCGTGGCGCTTTAGCATTGGTGACGCGGTGCAATCTGCCGGGTGTCAAATCCCGCGATCCGACAGCTTCGCCATCGGATGGCGGCTTATGTAGCACGCTGGCCCAAGAAGTCAATCAAACTAATAGATTACTGGGATCCGCCCTTGGTGTGGGGTGCCTGCATAGCGTCTGGGCAGCGCGCATAACAATTATGCATATCTTGTATTCCATAAATTCAATAGACTATTGCCGCCCGTGCCGCCTAGCTGAGGTGACCGGCGCCACGGGCGCCTCCCGTGATCCAGGAGTGACTGTCATGACCGCCCTTTCCCGCCGCTGGCTCGGCCTTGGCCTCGGCGCGACGCTCGCCGCCTTCGCCATCCTGCCCGCCCATGCCGCCGACAAGGTGAAGCTCGGGGTGATCGGCGGCGACGAGGAGGAGATCGCCGAGGTCGCCAAGAAAGTGGCGGCGAAGGACGGGCTCGACATCGAGGTCGTCACCTTCTCCGACTACACCCTGCCCAACGAGGCGCTGTCGCGCGGCGACCTCGACGCCAACGCTTTCCAGCACAAGCCCTATCTCGACGCGCAGATCGCCTCGCGCGGCTACAAGATCGTGCCGGCCGGCTTCACCATCGTCGAGCCGATCGGCTTCTATTCGGTGAAGATCAAGGACTTCAAGGACCTGCGCGAGGGCGCCGAGATCGGCATTCCCAACGACCCGTCCAATGGCGGGCGGGCGCTGAACCTGCTGGCCACCAACGGCCTGATCACCCTGGCGCCGGGCAAGGGCCTGCAGCCGACCGTGCTCGACGTCACCGGCAACCCGAAGAAGGTGAAGCTGCGCGAGCTCGACGCGGCGCTGCTGCCCAAGCAGATCGCCGACCTCGACGGCGCGGTGATCAACACCAATTACGCGCTCGGCGCCAAGCTCGACCCGCGCAAGGACGCGCTGATCCAGGAAAGCCGCACCGACAACCCCTATGGCAACTTCATCGCCGTGCGCGCCGGCGACGAGAGCAAGCCGGCGGTGGCGAAGCTGGTGAAGGCCTACCAGTCGCAGGAGGTGAAGGACTTCCTGCTCACCCGCTTCAAGGGCGCCATCCTGCCGGCGTGGTGAGCCGCAGGCGGGTCGCCGAGGAGCGCGCCCGATCCGGGTCTCCCGGGCTGGGTTGGGCGCGTCTCCTGCCTGTCGTTTCCGTCTCAGCGGGGATCGGTGGGACGCCGGTCCTGCCGTTCGATCATCCAGCCGGGATATTCCGCCGGCAGGGCGCTGACCTCGTCGAGCGCCGCGATCTCTTCCGGCGTCAGCCTGAGCTCGGTGGCGGCGATGTTGTCGTCGAGCTGCTCCACCGAGCGGGCGCCGACGATGATCGACATCACGAAGCGCTTGGCCAGCACATAGGCGAGCGCCACCCGCGCCACCGAGACGCCGTGCGCCTCGGCGATGACGCGCATGGTATCGATGCAGTCGAAGGCGCGGTCGCGGTTCACCGGCGGGAAATCGAAGGACACCCGCCGCGAACCCTGCGGGCCGTTGCCGGCACGGTCGTATTTGCCGGACAAGAGGCCGCCGGCCAGCGGGCTCCACACCATCAGCCCGAGCCGCTCGGCCTCCAGCAGCGGCGCGATCTCGCGCTCGAGGTCGCGGCCGGCGATGGTGTAATAGGCCTGCAGCGTCACCGGCCGCACCCAGCCATGCCGGTCGGCGATGCCGAGCGCCTTCATGATCGTCCAGGCCGACCAGTTCGACAGCCCGACATAGCGGACATGGCCGTGGCGCACGAGGTCCTCCAGCGCCCGCATGGTCTCCTCGATCGGGGTGACGGGGTCGAGGCCGTGGATCTGGTAGAGGTCGATATAGTCGGTGCCGAGCCGCTTCAGGCTGGCCTTGACGCCGTCCATGATGTGGCCGCGCGAGGCGCCGCGGTCGTTCACCGCCGGCCCCATCTGCCCGAGCACCTTGGTGGCGAGCACGACATCGCTGCGCGGGCGGCCGGAATTGCGCATCGCCCGGCCGGTGATCTCCTCCGACAGGCCCTCGGAATAGACGTCGGCGGTGTCGATGAAGTTCACCCCCGACTCGAGGGCGCGGGCGACAATGCCGTCGGCCAGTTGCTGGTCAAGATCGCCGATGGCGGTCCAGATGCCGCCCTTGCCGCCGAAGGTCATGGTGCCGAGACAGATCTCGGAGACCAGCAGGCCCGATGGGCCGAGCGTGTGGTAGCGCATGGAATGTACCTTTCGAGAGGGCAGGCCCCGGAGCGGAGCGGGGCCGCGCGAGGCCGCGCGGGGCCGACGGATGCCGGGCGGGGTCGCGCCGTAAAATCATAGGCCGTCGGCGGCACCGCCGCTTTCACGCCTGCATGATCGCGGGCGGCCATGACAGCCAGGCTACGGCGATCGCCGAGCGATCCGAAGGGCTTAGCCGCATGCTGCGCAAACGGAGAGGCGAAGGGGCGGAACACGACGGTGCAAACGGGTCACAGCTTACGTAACGTCCTGAAACTAAACAAGATTTAATTACACTTTCAGCCTTGCCACGGGGCACAATGGCGCTGACGACGGAGCGCCAGCGGAGTGAAATGATGGAGACTGCAACCAGGCCGCCTCGCAGAGGACGCCTTGCCGTCCCCTTGCTGATCGTGGCGGCGGTGCTTGGCGGAGGGGCCTATGCCTGGCGCGAAAGCCGGGTGAAGCCAGCCGAGCCGGCCCAGACGGCGACCGCGCCGAGGGTGCCGATGGTGCATGTCCATGTCGCGGCGGTGGAGCGGCGCGACGTGCCGGTGGTGCTGAACGGGCTCGGCACCGTGCAGGCCTCGCAGACGGTGAATATCCATGCGCGGGTCGACGGCACGCTGCAATCGGTGAATTTCACCGAGGGACAGAACGTGAAGGCCGGCGACGTGCTGGCCAAGCTCGACCCACGGCTGGCGCAGGCGAGCCTCGACCAGGCGCGTGCCGCCAAGGCCAAGGACGAAGCCCAGCTGAAGGGCGCCGAAGCGGATCTCACGCGCTATTCGCAGCTGGTGCAGAAGGACTATGCCAGCCGGCAATCGGTGGACCAGCAGCAGGCGACCGTCGATGGGCTGAAGGCCTCCATCGTCGCCGACGAGGCCGCGATCGAGACCGCGCAGACCAATCTGGACTACACGATCGTGACCGCCCCGGTCGACGGGCGGATGGGCATGCGCCAGCTCGACGCCGGCAATATCGTGCATTCCAGCGACAGCACGGCGATCGCCGTGCTGACGACGCTGAAGCCGATCTCGGTCATCTTCTCCCTGCCGGAAAAGGATCTCGACGCGGTCCAGCAGGCCGCCGCGCGCGGGCCGGTGACGGCGGTGGCGGCGCGCGACGACGGCACCGTGCTCGGCACCGGGACGCTGGCGGTGGTCGACAACCAGATCGACGCCGCCACCGCGACGCTGAAGCTCAAGGCGGTGTTCCCCAACGAGGACGAGCGGCTGTGGCCCGGCGCCTTCGTGCATGTGAACCTCGCCGTGGACACGGTGAAGGACGCGCTGACCATGCCGGTGGCGGCGGTGCAGCGTGGCCCCGACGGGCTGTTCGCCTGGGTGCTCGGCGACGGCGACACCGCCACGGTGAAGCCGATCGAGACCGGGCGGGTCGCCGGCGGCGTCACCGTGGTGACCAGCGGCCTCGCCGATGGCGACCGCATCATCGTCGACGGCCAATACCGGCTGCGCCCGAACGCCAAGGTCGCCATCGTCGAGAGCAAGGACAAGCCTGCCGCCCATCTCGCCGAGAGCGAGAGCGGCAAGGTCACCCAGTGAGGACGGCAGCGTGAACCTCTCGGCCCCCTTCATCGAACGCCCGATCGCCACCTCGCTGATGATGGCGGCGCTCGCCGTGCTCGGTGTGGTCGCCTATCCGCTGCTGCCGGTGGCGCCGCTGCCGCAGGTCGACTTCCCGACCGTGCAGGTCTCGGCCAGCCTGCCCGGCGCCAGCCCGGACACCATGGCCTCGGCGGTCGCCGCACCGCTGGAGCGGCGCTTCGGCCAGATCGCCGGCCTCGACCAGATGACCTCGACCTCGACGCTGGGCTCGACCTCGATCACGCTGCAGTTCGACCTCACCCGCAACATCGACGCGGCGGCGCAGGACGTGCAGGCCGCGATCACCGCGGCGCAGCGGCAATTGCCGGACGACCTGTCCTCGCCGCCGAGCTACCGCAAGGTCAATCCGGCCGATAGCCCGATCATGATCCTCGCCGCCCGCTCGGACACCATGCCGATGACGGCGGTGGACGACTTCGCCGACAATGTGCTGGCCCAGCGCCTGTCGCAGGTGCAGGGCGTGGCGCAGGTGGTCATCGGCGGCGAGCAGAAGCCGGCGGTGCGGGTGCAGCTCGATCCCGCCCGGCTCGCCGCCAGCGGCCTGACCTTCGAGGATGTGCGCACCACCCTGTCCAATTCCACCGCGCTGGCGGCGAAGGGCACGATCAACAATGCGGTGCGCAGCTTCACCATCGCCGCCAACGACCAGCTGGTGAAGCCGGCCGACTATGACGACGTCATCCTCGCCTATCGCAACGGCGCGCCGATCCGCGTGCGCGACGTCGGCCAGGCGGTGGAGGGGCCGGAGAACGTCAATGTCGCGGCCTGGAGCACCGACAAGCGCGCGGTGGTGCTGCTGATCTTCAAGCAGCCGGGCGCCAACGTCATCGAGACCGTCGACGCCATCAAGGCGACGCTGCCCAAGCTCGACGGCATCATTCCCGCCGGCATCACCATCGACACCATCGTCGACCGCACCACCACCATCCGCGCCTCGGTGGAGGACGTGCAGTTCACCCTCGGGATCACCATCGCGCTGGTGGTGCTGGTGATCCTTCTGTTCCTGCGCAACATCCGGGCGACGCTGATCCCGGCGGTGGTGGTGCCGATCTCGCTCGCCGGCTCGGCGGCGGTGATGTACGTGCTGGATTTCAGCCTCGACAACCTATCGCTGATGGCGTTGACCATCGCGGTGGGCTTCGTGGTCGACGACGCCATCGTGGTGGTGGAGAACATCGTCCGCCACATGGAGGAGGGCGAGCCCGCCTTCCAGGCGGCGATGAAGGGCGCGCGGGAAATCGGCTTCACCGTGCTGTCGATCTCGATCTCGCTGGTGGCGGTGTTCATCCCGCTGCTCCTGATGGGCGGCATCGTCGGGCGGCTGTTCCGCGAATTCGCCCTCACCGTCACCGCCGCCATCGCGGTGTCCGCGCTGGTGTCGCTGACGCTGACCCCGATGCTGTGCTCGCGCTTCCTCAAGGCGCCCTCGCACGAGCACGGACGGCTCTATCGCTTCGTCGAGGCGGGCTTCGACGGCATTCTCGGCTTCTACGAGCGCACGCTGGCCATCGCCCTGCGCTTCCGCTTCCTGACGCTGATGGTGTTCTTCGCCACCATCGCGCTCACCGGCTGGCTGTTCGTCGTGGTGCCGAAGGGCTTCTTCCCGACGCAGGACATCGGCGTCATCACCGGCCTCTCCGAGGCGGCGCAGGATGTCTCGCCGCAGGAGATGAAGCGGTTGCAGACCGCGCTCGGCGCGGTGATCGCCAAGGATCCGGCGGTGGCGGCCTTCGGCTCCATGCTCGGCGCTGGCGGCGCCAATACCACCAATACCGGGCGGTTCTTCATCGCACTCAAGCCGCGCGAGGAGCGCGACGTCAATGCCCGGCAGGTGATCGACCGGCTGCGGCCGAAGCTGATGCAGGTCTCCGGCGCCAATGTCTTCCTGCAACCCTCGCAGGACATCAGCGTCGGCGGGCGCATCTCGCGCGCGCTGTACCAGTACACACTGACCGACGTCGATCTAGACGAGCTGAACAACTGGGCGCCGAAGCTGCTGGCCCGGCTGCGCCAGCTGCCCGAGCTGACCGACGTCACCAGCGACCAGCAGGGCAGCGCGCCGCAGCTGAAGATCAGCATCGACCGCGACCGCGCCGCCCGCTTCGGCATCCAGCCGGAGCTGATCGACGCGACGCTGAACGATGCCTTCGGCCAGCGCCAGGCGACGCAATACTTCACCCAGCTGGATTCCTACTCGGTGATCATCGAGGCGACGCCGGAGCAGCAGAAGCACATCGGCACGCTCGACCAGATCTATGTGAAGTCGCCGAGCTCCGGCGCGGCGATCCCGCTCTCCACCTTCGTGTCGATCGACTCCAATGCGGTGGGCTCGCTGTCGGTGTCGCACCAGGCGCAGTTCCCGGCGGTGACGCTGTCGTTCAACCTGAAGCAGGGCGTGTCGCTCGGCGAGGCGGTGGCGGCGATCAATGCCGCCTCGGTCGGGCTCGGCGCGCCGTCGACGATCACCGGTAGCTTCCAGGGCAGTGCGCAGGTGTTCCAGAGCGCGCTGGCCAGCGAGCCCGCCCTGATCGCGGCTGCCTTGTTCGCGGTCTATGTCATCCTCGGCGTGCTCTATGAGAGCTACATCCACCCGCTGACCATCCTGTCGACGTTGCCCTCGGCCGGCATCGGCGCACTGCTGGCGCTGTGGGCCGGCGGCTTCGACCTGTCGGTTATCGGCATCATCGGCATCATTCTGCTCATCGGCATCGTGAAGAAGAACGGCATCATGCTGGTCGACTTCGCCATAGCCGGCGAGCGGGAGCGAGGAATGACGGCGGAGGACGCGATTGCCGAGGCGTGCCGGCTGCGCTTCCGGCCGATCCTGATGACCACGATGGCGGCGCTGCTGGCCGGCGTGCCGCTGATGCTGGGGACGGGTACCGGCTCGGAACTGCGCCAGCCGCTCGGCTACGCCATGGTCGGCGGACTGGCGCTCAGCCAGGTGCTGACGCTCTACACGACGCCGGTGGTCTACATCTATCTGGCGAAGCTGCAGCGCCGCTTCGCCAGAGGGCCGCAGGCGACGCAGCAGGTGGCGGCGCACGCCAAGCCCGCCCCCGCCGAGTGAGCGGGAGCGGGCCGTGTCGGGTGCTTACGCGGCGCGCTTGAGTGCGTCGCCGAGCATCGAGGCGAGGTCGTCGATGTGCTGGGTCTCGGCGATCAGCGGCGGCGACAAAGCGATGATGTCGCCGGTGACGCGGATCAGCAGGCCCTTCTCGAAGCAGTCGGTGAAGACGTCATAGGCGCGGGCGCCCGGCGCGCCCTCTCGCGAGGCGAGTTCGATACCGGCGACAAGGCCGATGGTACGGATGTCGACGACGTTGGGCAGGCCGCGCAGGGAATGCAGCGCCTCTTCCCAGTGCGGAGCGAGCTCGGCCGCGCGGGTGAGCAGGCCCTCCTCGGCATAGACGTCCAGCGTTGCGATGCCGGCGGCGCAGGCCACCGGGTGGCCGGAATAGGTGTAGCCGTGGAACAGCTCGATGGCCGCCTCGGGTCCGGTCATCAGGCCGTCATGCACCTTGCGGCTGGCGAACACCGCGCCCATCGGGATGGTGCCGTTGGTGATGCCCTTGGCGGTGGTCACGAGGTCGGGCGTCACGCCGAAATAATCGGTGGCGAACGGCGCGCCGAGGCGACCGAAGCCGGTGATGACCTCGTCGAAGATCAACAGGATGCCATGGCGGGTGGCGATCTCGCGCAGGCGCTCCAGATAGCCCTTGGGCGGCAGCAGCACGCCGGTGGAGCCGGCCATCGGCTCGACGATCACCGCGGCGATGGTCTCGGCGCCGTGCAGGGCGACGAGGCGCTCAAGATCGTCGGCAAGCTCGGCGCCATGCGCCGGCAGGCCGCCCTTGGTGAAGGCGTTGCGCGCCGGATCATGGGTGTGACGCAGATGGTCCGCGCCGGGCAGCAGCGGGAAGACGCGGCGGTTATTGACGAGGCCGCCGACGGTGATGCCGCCGAAGCCGACGCCATGATAGCCGCGCTCGCGGCCGATGACCCGGGTGCGGGTGCCCTGGCCGATGGCGCGCTGATAAGCGATGGCGATCTTCAGCGCGGTGTCGACCGATTCCGAACCGGAATTGGTGAAGAACACCCGGTCGAGCCCGCCGGGGGCGATGGCAGCCAGCCGCTCGGCGAAGTCGAAGGCGATGGGGTGGCCCATCTGGAAGGTGGGCGCGAAGTCGAGGGTGGAGAGCTGGCGCTGGACCGCCTCGGTGATCTGCCGCCGCCCGTGGCCGGCATTGACGCACCACAGCCCGGCGGTGCCGTCGAGCACGCGACGCCCGTCGTCGCTGGTGTAGTACATGCCCTCGGCGGCCGCGAGCAGGCGCGGCGCGGCCTTGAACTGGCGGTTCGCCGTGAACGGCATCCAGAAGGCTTCGAGGGATGGGGTATTGGCGCGGATGTTCACGGAAGATCTCCTCTTGCGGAGGCCGACCTTGGCCACGATGGGCAGCGGGGAACAAGTCCTTTTCTGGCGTGAGGTAAGCCATTGATATATAGGCGGTCGTGTCGAAGGATTTGCGCTATTCGCAACGGGTGAAACACCGGCATGGTCGAGGACGATCTCGGAGGGCGGCTCCGCTATGTCCGCCAGCTGCACAAGCTGTCGCAGCGCGAGCTGGCCCGGCGGGCCGGGGTGACCAATTCGACCATCTCGCTGATCGAATCCAACACCAGCAACCCGTCGGTGGGGGCGCTGAAGCGCATCCTCGACGGCATTCCGATCAGCATGGCGGATTTCTTCGGGCTGACGCCGACGCTGCCGAAGAAGGCGTTCTACCGCGAGGACGAACTGACCGAGATCGGCAAGGGCGCGGTTTCCTATCGCCAGGTGGGCGAGAGCGCCTTCGGCCGGGCGTTGCAGATCCTGAAGGAGTGCTACCAGCCCGGCGCCGACACCGGCGTCATCCCGCTGGTGCATGACGGCGAGGAGGGCGGCATCATCCTCTCGGGTCGGCTGGAGGTGACGGTGGACGGCGAGCGCCGGGTGCTCGGACCGGGCGACGCCTATTATTTCGAGAGCCGGCGGCCGCACCGTTTCCGCTGCATCGGGCCGGTGCCGTGCGAGGTGGTGAGCGCCTGCACGCCGCCGACCTTCTGAGCGGCCGGCCTCACACCTCGCGCGGGGCCCGGCAGAGTGAGACCATGCCGATGCCCGCCGCCGCGCAGACGGCGCAGAGGGCGAAGATGCCGGGATAGTCGAACCAGGCCAGCGCCAGCCCGGCCAGCGGCCCGGTAATGGCGAGCGCCAGGTCGAGGAACACGGTGTAGATGCCGAGCGCGCCGCCACGGCTGGCAGCCGGCACACGCTTCATCAGCTCGACGCCGAGCGAGGGGAACACCATGCCGAAGCCGAGGCCGGCCAGCGCGCCGCCGATCAGCGCCGGCAGCGGCGCCGGAGCCAGCCAGATCAGCACCAGGCCGATCGTCTCCAGCCCGAGGGCGATGGCGGCGACGCGGAAGCCGCCGATGCGGTCGATCTGGCCGCCGAACACCACCCGCGAGCCGGCGAAGCACAGGCCGAACACCGAGACCAGCAGCGCGGCGCCATCCCAACCGGCGGCGATGAACATCAGCCCGCCAAAGCTTGCCACCGCGCCGAAGCCGATGGCGCCGAGCGTCAGCGCCGCGCCGAAGGGCAGCACCAGCGCCAGCGTGCGGCCGGCCTTCTCGCGCACCCCGGCGATCACCGGGGTCTCGGCGTGCAGCAACGCCACCGCGAGGCCGAGCAGCGCCGCCAGCGTCGAGACCAGTCCGACCGCCCACAGGCCTCCCGCCGCATAGGCCACCCCGCCGAGCGGCGCCCCGGCGGCGATGGCGCCATAGGCGGCGACCCCGCCCCAGGACATCACTTGCGCGGTATGGGCGGTGCCGACGCGGGCGATGTTCCAGGTGATGGTGCCGGTGCCGGAGCAGCTCTCGCCGAAGCCGAGCAGCAGCCGGCTGGCCACAATGGCCGCATAGGCGAGCAGCGGCGTCGCCGTCAGGAACGGCACGCCGGTAAGCAGCAGGCCGGCCAGCAGTGCCGAGACGAGGCCGTAGAGCACGGTGCGGCGGGCGCCGATGGCGTCCGACATCCGCCCGGCGAGCGAGCGCGTCACCACGGTGGAGAGGAACTGGCTGCTGACCGACAGGCCGGCCAGCACGGGCCCGTAGCCGAGCTGGTGCATGACATAGGCCGGCAGGATCGCCAGCGGCACGCCGACGCCGAGATAGGTGCAGAAATTGACGAAGGAGATCGGCAGGATGCGCAGCAACGCCGGCATCTGTCGGCCCGTCGGGGAAGGCGGCACGGCGAGGTCCTTGGTCGGCATTCGGTTCAGGCCGAACGCGGCAGGCCGGGAATGCGGCCGAGGGCGGATTCGGTATAGCCGCCATCCATGCAGATGTTCTGGCCGACAATGAAGCCCGCATCCGGGCCGAGGAGGAAGGCCACCGTACCGGCGACGTCCTCCGCCTCGCCGACGCGCCCGAGCGGCACGATGCGGTTGCGCTCCGCCGCCACCTCCGGGTTGCGGTAGATCGCCTCGGTGAGCGTGGTGCGGATCATGCCGGGCGAGACGCTGTTCACCCGGATCCCGGCCGGCGCCCATTCCTGCCCGAGCTGGCGGCACAGCATGATCAGCGCCGCCTTGCTCGCCGAATAGGCACCCATGCCGGGATGCGGCGCCATGCCGGAGGCCGAGGCCACCGCGACGAGGGCGCCGTGGCTGGCGGCGAGGTGCGGATGCGCCGCCTTTGCCATGAGCCAGACCGCGCGGGCATTGACCGCGAACAGCCGGTCCCACTCGGCGGGATCGAGCGTCGCCAGCGGCGCCGGACCGGTGATGCCGGCATTGGCGACGACGCCGTCGAGCCCGTCGCAGAAGGCCGAGGCCTCGGCGACCAGCTGCTCCGGCACCAAGGCGTCGGCGAGGTCGCCGGCGAGGGTGGTGACGTCGGCGCCGAGGTCGCGGAGCTCGGCCGCCACCCCGGCGAGGGCGTCGCCGATGGAACGGCCGGCGATGGCGATGCGCAGCCGCCCGCCGTGCTGGCGCCCGAGCTTGAGCGCGATGGCCGCGCCGATGCCGCGGCTGGCGCCTGTCACCAGCAGGCGAACCGGCGCGTTCTCGCTGGCGGGGCTCATCCCTTGAAACCCGAGGCGGCGAGTGCGCGCGCGGCGGCGCGGAAGGCCGGCACGGTGACTTCCATCTCGCTGTCGCCATGGGCGAAGGAGATGAAGTAGCGCCCCCAGGGCGAGGGCAGGCCGACCACGCCGTGCCGGCGCAGCGTGTCGCTCACCAGTCGGGTCGCTTCCGGCCGCACCTTGGTCCTGGCCTCGTCATAGTTGCGCGGCATGCGGTCGGTGAACCACAGCGAGAACACGCTGTCGAAGCCGGTGGTGATGGCGGTGATGCCCTCGGCGGCGAAGGCCTCGACCGCCGCGCGCCGCAGCGCCGCGCCCCAGTCGAACAGCCGGGTATAATGGCTCTCGTCTTCCAAAAGCTTCATCGTCGCCAGCACCGCCGAGGCGACCAGCGGGTTGCCGTGATAGGTGCCGAAGCAAGGAACCGTGCCGTTTTCCACCACTTCGAACGCTTTGGGCGTGCCGAGCACGGCGGCGACGGGCACGCCGCTGCCGATGGCCTTGCCGAGGGTGACGAGGTCCGGCGTCAGGCCGAGTTCTTCCGACACCAGCTTCACGCCGCGCCTGAGGCCCACCATCACCTCATCGGCGATGATCAGCGTGCCGTTTTCCTGCGCCCGCTTGCTCAGGTGCTCGAAAAAGGCGCGCTCGGGGACGAGGCAGCCGGTGTTGCCGAGCATCGGCTCGACGAGGATGGCGGCGAGATCGTCGCCCATCTCGTCGAAAAGCTGATCGATATCATCGACTTCGTTGACCCGGAACAGCGTGGTGCCTTCCTTGACCGGGCGTTCGTTGGTGCGCTCGGCTTCAGCGGATTCCACCAGGCCGAAGCGGATCGGGTCGAACCAGCCATCATAGCCACCGACCGCCTTGGCCATCAGCCGCCTGCCGGTGGCGGCGCGGGCGATGCGGCAGGCGAGGTGCACCGCCTCGGTGCCGGTGGTGGCGAAGGTGGCGCGGGTGACGCGCTCGCCGCCGATGCGGACCAGCGCCTTGCCGGCCAACTCCTCGATATCGTTGGAGAATCCCGGCATCGGGCCATTGTGCAGCGCCTTGACGCAGGCCTCCATCACGTCGGGATGGCCGTGGCCGATCAGGCTGGCGCCCATTGCCATGCCGTAATCGACGAAGCTGTTGCCCTCCGTATCGATGAGCCGCGCGCCGTGGCTGCGGGACACCGTGAAGCCCTTGCCGTCGAGCAGCGGCAATTTGCGGGCGCTGCTCGAGACGCCGAACGGCACCGTCAGTGCGTCCATGTCATTTACTCCAGTGATATCAGAGGCTTGTCAGAATCCGAGAAGCTTGGGCAGCCATTCGGTGGTGGCCGGAACGAAGGCGACGACCAGAAGGCAGATGTTGCTGCTGATGAAGAAGGGGATCAGCCGCCTTGTGACCGGGTTCACCCCGATCTTGGCGATGTTGCAGACCACGAAGATGTTGGTGCCCACCGGTGGGGTGAAGAGCCCGATACCGCCGGAGATCACGAAGATCAGTCCGAGCTGGTAGGGTTGCAGGCCGACTTCGAGGCCGATGGGGTGGACGATGGGAGCGAGGATGATCAGCGTCGGGCCGAGATCGGCCCAGGTGCCGACGAAGGTGAGCAGCAGGATGATCAACAGCGTGGTGACGACATAGCCGGCGCCGAGGTCATGCAGCAGGCCCGCCGTCCATTGCGGCACCTCCTCCACGGTGAGGATCCAGGAGAAGGGCACTGACACCGCCATGATGATCATGATGGCGCCGGTCATCTTCACCGTCTCGTCGCCGACCTTCCACAACTTGCCCCAGCTGATCTCGCGATAGAGCAGGCCGCCGACCACCAGCGCCCACACCACCGCCACGAAGGCGGCTTCCGTGGGGGTGACGATGCCGGTGAGCATGGAGCCGAGCACGCCGACCGGCATCAGCACCGCCGGCAGGGCGCGGAACAGGTGCCTGGAGAAGGAGGCGATGGTCGGCGTGGTCTCCGACTTGGGGAAGTTCTCGCGCACGCCGACCCAGTAGGCGGTCAGCATGAAGGTGACGGTGAGCATCAGGCCGGGGATGATGCCGGCGGCGAACAGCCCGCCGATCGAGGTATTGGTGATGACGCCGTACATGATCATCACCACGCTGGGCGGGATGATGATGCCGAGCGTGCCGGCCGCCGCCGTCACCGCGGCGGAGAAGTCCTTCGGGTAGCCGCGCTCGGTCATGGCGGGGATCATCACCGAGCCGACGGCGCCGGTGTCGGCGGTGGCCGAGCCGGTGATGCCGCCATAGACCATGCAGGTGGCGACGTTGACGAGGCCGAGGCCGCCGCGGATGCGGCCGAACACGTCGTCGCACAGATTGATGATGCGCCGCGTCAGCCCGCCCTCGTTCATGATGCCGCCGGCGACGAGGAACAGCGGGATGGCGGCGAGCGCGATGGAATTGGCGCCGTTGAACACCTGCTGGGCGAACCAGGCCGGCGGCAGCGGCACCAGGCCGACCGTGATGACGACCAGCGCCGACATGGCGATCGACCAGGCGACCGGCACGCCGGAATACAGCGTGAGCGCGAACACGCCGAAGAGAACGAGGAGGGTCATGCGGATCTTTCGGCGTCTGGATCGTTTCCGCTCCTCATGGAACCGCGGAAACGATCCAGATCGTTGAGTTTACACATTTTCTTCACGCGAACCGGAATCCACTTCGCTCGAAAAGGCCCTAGCGCAGGATTCGGAACAGGCGCAGCAGCGCGATGGCGCCGAGGCCGACGCCCATGAAGATGACGATGCCCTGCATGGTCCAGGAAGGGATGCGCATCACCGGCGTCGGCATGTAGCCGGTGCGCCCGAGCATCGCGTAGCCGCTGCGGATGAGAGCGGCGGAGACCAGCAGCAGCACCAGCGCGTGATAGGTGCGGAAGAACGGCCCGCGGTCGCTGCTGGTGCCGTCCACCGAGACGTTCTCGCCGACCACCTCGGCCAGCACGGTGCCGACCGCGATGATCCAGAGGAACATGATCGACAGCATCTCGAACGACCAGGTGACGCCCTGGATGTGGAAATAGCGACCGACCACGCCGAGCCCGGTGGAGACCAGCAGCACGAGGAGCGCTAGCATCCCGGCCCAGCTCAGGCCGAGATGCACGGCGCGGCCGAACCGGGCGAGCCCGGTCCGAGCCGGCACGGCGGGGGCGCTCACGCCTTGGCCGCCGCGTCGCGCACCGACTTCACGAGATCGGCGCCGTATTCCTTCGAGAAGGTCTCGTAGACCGGGCCGACCATGGCGGCGAAGGGCGCGGTGTCGACGGGGTTCACCTGAAGCCCCTTCTCCTTCAGCTTGGCGATGACGCCGGCATAGGAGTCCGCGATGGCGGTGCGGTACCAGCCCTGCGTCGCGGTGGCGGCGTCGGTGACCGCCTTGCGCTCGGTGGGGGAGAGGCTGTCGAGCTTGGCCTTGTTGGCGTACCACCAGTTGGCCATCCACATGTAGTTGGACAGCGACAGATACTTCTGCGCCTCGTACCACTTGGCGTCGTAGAAATCGCGCAGCTCCGGCTCGGCGCCGTCGACCACGCCGCTCTGCAGCGAGGTGTAGACCTCGCCATAGGGAATGGCCTGCGGCAGCGCGCCCAGCGTCTTGATGGTCTCGATGGCGACCGGGATCGGCGGGGTGCGCATCTTCAGCCCGGCCATGTCCGCCGGCTTCTCGATCGGGTGCTTCGAATTGGTGAAGCTGCGGAAGCCGGAATCCAGCGCGCCGATGATCTCGTAGCCCTTCGGCGGGGCCATGGCGTAGATTTCCTTGCCGACCGGGCCGTCGAGGACGGTGTGGACCTTGGCGAAGCTGTCGAACAGGAAGGGCAGGGACACCACGCTCATGCGCGGGTCGATGGCGTCGATGACGCCGCCGAGTCCCATGTCGATCGAGCCGTCGCCGACCTGCTCGCAGACCGGGCCCTCGTCGCCGAGCAGGCCGTTGGCGAAGATCGTCACCTTCACGCTGCCGCCGGTCGACTTCTCGACATCGGCCTTGAACTTCACGAGAGCCTGCTGGATGAGGCTGTCCTCGGGCGAGGAATGCGCCACCTTCAGCGTGGTGGCGGCCGAGGCGCGCCCGGTAATCGCGAAGGTGGAGGCGGCGGCGACGCCGGCAATGAAAGTCCTGCGGTCAATGCGCATAGTCGTCTCCAAATGTCTCACCCGTCAAAATCAGATGAATCCTCGGAGTTCCTGCCCTGATATCGTTCTGTGCGAGAGACGTATCCCTAGGCGGCAGGGAATACCGCTTGGGCGGGCTCTCGATGACGAGTTGGTGACACTGTGGTCCTGCGGCGCCCGTAGCGTCAATTGCCGAGGGACGGGGGCGGGCCAACAAGTTCTTATGGTTTCATAAGCCCGCTTTATTCGTGGCGGCGACAAGGGTGGCGCCGGCGAGCGCCGGCTCCGGCGTCTCGATCCAGCTGACGGCACCGACGCCGGGCTCGTAGGGCCGGGCGAATTCGCGGCGCAGGAAGGCGGCGAGCCGGCGGGCGGCGAGGCGCTCGCTGCGGCTGACCAGCAGCACCAGCGGCAGCGCCGGCAAAGCGGGCAGGCCGTCTTCCTCGCCGAGGCAGCGCCAGCCGACCGGCACCGCTGATTCCGGCAGCACGGTGAGCATGTTGCCGGAGGCGACGGCAAGGTGGATGCCGCTGACATGCGAGGAGGTGTGCGCGAGCCGCCAGGGCCGGCCGGCACGGTCCAGCGTGGCGAAGACGCGCGGCCGGGCCGAGCAATCGTCGGAGAACATGGCGAGGCGCAGCACGTCCTCGTGCTCGGGATAGCCGTTCGGGCCGGTGCACCAGACCTGCCGCTCATAGCGGAACACCTGGTCCGGCGGGTCCTCCGGCCCCTGGGTGACAATGGCGACGTCGAGCTCGCCATTGTTCATCATCAGCCGCAGCTTGCGCGAGAAATCGCAGGAGAGGTCGATATAGACGGCGCGGTTCTGCGGACTGAAGCGGTGCAACAGCGCCTCGCCGATCGAGCCCATGAAATCGTCGGGCATGCCGAGGCGTACCCGGCTCTCGGTCACCCGGTCGGCGACGGCGGCGAGCGCCTCGGCCTCGATCGACTGGATCTGCCGGGCATAGCCGATCAGGCACTCGCCGGTGACGGTGGCGGTGACGCGGCGATGGCCACGCTCGAACAGCTTCTTGCCGAGCCGCTCCTCCAGCCGCGCCACGGACATGCTGACCGCCGCCTGCGTCTTGCCGAGATGCTCGGCAGCGGCGGTGAAGCTGCCGAAATCGGCGACGGCGATCAGCGCGGCCAGCGCGTCGCTCTCGAAATGGCGCACGTCCATCCTCTCCCGCTGCGGCCCCTTTTCACGGGAGCCCCTGTCCGGGAGCGGAGAGTAGCGCGGCGCCCGGGGCGCCTTAAGATCGAATTAACCGCATTTTTCCGGTGAATATGGCGCTACATTAGGCAGGTCATCGGCATGCCCCGCTCAGTGCAGCGCCCGCTCCAGCTCGTCGAACCACAGATCGGTGGCGACCGCGAACAGCCCGACCAGCAGGGCGCCCTGCAGCACATAGGCCGGGTTGGAGCCGGACAGGCCCTCGATGATCGGCGAGCCGAGGGTGAGGGCGCCGACGGTGGAGCCGATAGTGGCAGTGCCGATATTGAGGATCACCGAGGTGCGGATGCCGGACAGGATCACCGGCGCGGCGAGCGGCAGCTCGACCTTGACCAGCCGCCCGGCCGGCGACAGGCCGATGCCGTCGGCGGCCTGCACTGGCGCGGCGGGCACCGCGCCGAGCCCGGCGATGGTGGCGCTGACCACCGGCAGCAGGCCGTAGACGATCAGCGCGATGACGGTCGGGGCGCCGCCATAGCCGATGGCCGGCACCGCCAGCGCCAGCACGGCGGTGGGCGGGAAGGTCTGGCCGACCGCGGTCAGCGTGTCGACCGGGCCGGCGAAGTCGCGCCCGGCCGGGCGGGTGACGAAGATGCCGATGGCGATGCCGAGGCTCACCACCACCAGGCTGGCGAGGCCGACCAGCCCGGCATGGGAGAGTGCGAGGTCGAGGAAGCTGGCGCGGGTGTAGAGCGGGCGCGGCAGATCCGGGAACAACGCATGGAACAGCGGGCCGCTATAGGGCAGCAGCATCAGCGCGGCGGCGAAGGCGAGGCTCGCCCACACCGCCGGGCGGGCGGCGAGGCGGGCGAGGGCGCCGGCGGGCGGGCGGGTGTGGCCGCTGGCGATGTCGCTCATGACGTCACCACGTCGGCGAGCGAGAGCGTGCCGCGCCGTCCGGCCTGGTCGCGCACCGGCAGCCGGTCGGTGCCGCCAGCGACCATCAGCGCCAGCGCCGCGTCCAACATGGCGTCGGCGGCGATGGGCTCGCACGCGTCTCCGTGGTCGACCGAGTAATCGGTGCGCTCGCCGACCGGCGTCACCTGCAGGAGCCGCAGGCCCCGGCGCGGGCCGCCGACGAAGGCCTCGACGAAGCTGTTGACCGGGTGAGCGAGCAGTTCGCGCGGCGTGCCCTGCTGGATCAGCCTGCCGCCGTCGAGCACGGCGATGCGCGAGGCGAGGCGGATCGCCTCGTCGATGTCGTGGGTGACGATCACCACCGTCTTGCCGGTGCGGGCCTGGATGTCGATGAGCGCGCCCTGCAATCCGTCGCGCGTCACCGGGTCGAGGGCGCCGAACGGTTCGTCCATCAGCAAAAGGTCGGGATCGGCGGCGAGCGCGCGGGCGACGCCGACGCGCTGCTGCTGGCCGCCGGACAGTTGGTGCGGCCGGCGGTGGCGGTACAGCGCCGGATCGAGGCCGACGAGATCGAGCAGTTCGTCGACGCGGGCCGATATGCGGGCGGGCGTCCAGCCGAGCAGCTCCGGCACGGTTGAGATGTTGCGGGCGATGCTCCAGTGCGGGAACAGGCCGATCGACTGGATGACGTAGCCGATGCGCCGGCGCAGCGCGACGGCCGGCAGGCTGGCGGCGTCGGTGCCCTCGATGAGCACGCGCCCGCCATCGGGCTCGATGAGGCGGTTGATGAGGCGCAGCGTCGTCGACTTGCCGCAGCCGGAGGCGCCGACCAGCGCGCAGATCGAGCCGGTGGGCACGGTGAGCGAGAGCTGGTCGACCGCGACGGTCGGGCCGTAGCGCTTGGTGAGGCGGTCGAGCACGATCATGGACGCTCTCCGGTGGCGATGAGCTCGCCGAGGCTGCGCAGCGCGAGGTCGAAGACGAGGGCCAGCGCGATGGCCGACAGCGCGCCGAGCAGGATGAGGTCGGTGGCGGTCTGGCCGAGGCCCTGGAAGATGAACACGCCGAGCCCGCCGGCGCCGATCAGCGCCGCCACCACGGTGAGGCCGGTGAGCTGCACCACCACCACCCTGAGCGCCGCGACGAGGATTGGCAAGGCGAGCGGGATGGAGACGCGGCGCAGGATCTGCCGCTCGTCGAGCCCCATGCCGCGCGCGGCGTCGATGACGGCGGGCGGCACCGAGGCGAGGCCGGTGAAAGCGCCGCGCGCCACCGGCAGCAGCCCGTAGAGGGTGAGCGCGATCACCGCCGGCGCGGCGCCGATGCCGCCGATGCCGAGCGCGCGCAATCCCGGAAACGCCCCCGATAGCGCCGAGAGCGGCCCGATCAGCAGGCCGAAAATCGCGATGGAGGGAATGGTCTGGATGAGGTTCAGCACCGCGAAGAGCGGCTTGCGCCAGCCCGGCCGCCGCAGCGCGAGGAGGCCGAGCAGCGTGCCGATCGGCAGCGCGGCGGCGAGCGCGCCGCCGACCAGAGCGAGGTGGCGCAGCATCTCGGCGCCATAGGCGGCGCGGCGGTTGGCGAATTCGCGCGCCAGCGACAGGTCGGACAGCGCGCCGGAGGCGGCGAGGGCGAGGAGCGCGCCGACCACCGCCGCGGCGATGGCCGATTGCGCCAGCGGATGCGGCGCGAGCCGCCCCACCGCGTCGGCGAGTGCGAAGGCGGCGCCGGCGGCGACGATCCAGAAGGCGGCGCCGAGCGAGGTGCGCGCCACCGGTCCGCTCGCGGCGGCGACGAGGCCGGCCGCATGGGCGGCGGCTAGGAGGCTGGCGACGAGCAGCGCGGCGGCGATCAGGGCGATGAGCCGGTCGCGCCAGACTCCGGAGCGGATGAGCGCCGACGCCCCGAGCGCCACCACCAGGGCGGCGACCAGCGCGGCGACGCCCGGCTCCACCGCCACCCACAAGGCGAGCGGCTTGCCGCTGACGATGCGGTTCGGTGCCGCCGACACGAAGCCGAGGCTGCCCAGCGCCACCACCATGCCGGTGACGATGAGCACCAGCAGCGGGTTGGCGCGGGGAGCGCCGGCACGGGGCCGGGCGGGCGCGGCGGCTTCCGGCGCCGGAGCGACGACCGCCTCGCCCGCGAGGCTCACTTCAGCAGTCCCTTGCCGGTCAGCCACTCCTTGGCGACGGCGCGGGCGTCCTGGCCTTCGATCTGCACCTTGGCGTTGAGACCCTGCAGGGTTTCCAGCGTCAGCGCCGAGAAGGCCGGGGCGAGCACGGTAGCGATCTCGGGATGCGCCTCCAGCACCGCCGCGCGCACCACCGGCGCCGGCTCGTAGACCGCCTGCACGCCCTTGGTGTCGGCCAGCACCTTGAGGCCGAGCGCGGCGATGCCGCCATCGGTGCCGTAGACCATGGCGGCGTTGACGCCGGAGGTGCCCTCGGCCGCCGCCTTGATGGTGGCGGCGGTGTCGCCGCCGGACAACACCAGCAACTGGTCCTGCCCGAGCTTGAAGCCATAGGCGCTCTGGAAGGCCGGCAGCGCCGCCGCGCTCTCGACGAACTCGGCCGAGCCGGCCAGCTTCACCTTGCCGCCGCCGGCGACCCATTTGCCGAAGTCGTCGAGCGTCGCGAGATTATTGGCCTTGGCGACGTCGCCGCGCACGGCAATGGCCCAGGTGTTGTTGGCCGGGGCCGGCTGGAGCCAGACGACCTTGTTGGCGGCGTCCAACTCCTTGGCCTTGGCATAGGCGGTGTCGGCCTTCTTCCACGCCGGGTCGGCGTCGACATTGAAGAAGAAGCCGGCATTGCCGGTATATTCCGGGTAGATGTCGACCTCGCCCTCCAGCAGCGCGGTGCGCACGATCTTGGTCGGGCCGAGCGAGATGCGCTCCTTGACGTCGAGCCCTTTCTGCTCCAGCAGCAGCGCGATGATGTTTCCAAGCACCGCACCTTCGGTGTCGATCTTGGAGGCGACGGTGACGCTGTCGGCGGCAGAGGCCGCGACGGGTACAGCAAGGCCGAGGCCGGCGACGAGCGCGGCGGTGGCGATAAGGCGGCGAAGGCTCATCGTAGTGCTCCCCTCATGCGCACCGGCCTACCGGTCCGCGGATCCGCTAGACATATCACTAGTAAATTTATAGACAATATGTACTGATAGTCTTCCTTACTGGCATACAATTCGCTTGCCAGCCGCGATGTTCCCTCCCTCTCCGGTCCTTCTCTCCATGCCGCACTCTCCCCGCCTCGAATGGCCGACCATAGGCCTTGCCGTGCTCATTTATGGCGGCTGGCTTGCCCTGACCTGGTGGTGGGAGGCGGTACCGTTTTGGATGCTCTGCGCGGTCGGCGGCTGGCTGGTCGCCTGGCAGGGATCGCTGCAGCATGAGGTGATGCACGGGCATCCCACGCGCTCGCGGCGCATCAACGACGCGGTCGGCTGGCCGCCGCTGTCGGTGTGGCTGCCCTATCCGATCTACCGCTCGTCGCATCTGCGCCACCACCGCGACGAGCACCTCACCGATCCCATCGAGGACCCGGAATCGGTGTATCTGCGCCAGACCGACTGGGACCGGCTCGGCGGCGTCACGCGGCTGCTGCTGCGGTTCAACATGACGCTGGTCGGTCGCCTGACCCTCGGGCCGTTCATCATGATCGGCGGCTTCCTGTGGACCGAGGCCCGCGCCGTGTGGCGCGGCGAGGGCAAGGCGCGGCGCATCTGGGCGCGGCACGCGCTGGGCGTCGCCGGCCTGCTCGCCTGGGTGGTCGGCGTGTGCGGCATGCCGCTGGCGACCTATCTCTTCGGCTTCGTCTATGTCGGCGCGGCGCTGACCCGGCTGCGCTCCTTCGCCGAGCACCGCTTCGCCGAGGAGCATGAGGAGCGCACCGCCATCGTCGAGAAGGGCGGCCTGCTCGGCCTGCTCTACCTCAACAACAATCTGCACGTGCTGCATCATCTGCGCCCGCACCTGCCGTGGTACCGGCTGCCGGCGGTCTATCGTGACGAGCGCGAAGATCTGGTGGAGCGCAATGGCGGGCTGGTCTATGCCGGCTATCTCGACGTCGCCCGCCGCTTCCTGCTGCGCGCGCATGACGATCCGCGCCACCCGAAGGCGAGCTGAACCAGCACCTTTCCTCAGACAAAAACGGGTGACGGTCGGGAGACCGCCACCCGCGAGGCGGGAGGGAACGGGGCGGGAGGACACGCAAGACCTCGCCGCCGTCGACCCTGACAATGCCGGACCGGCGGGCCGGTTGCTTTCGAGATCGCCGCTTGTCAGATCGCCGCCCGCGCCGTGGCTCCGCCCGGCGCCTTCGAGATGCCGCCGGGCCGCCGTCGGGTACTTGCAGCCGCCTCCTGCCATGCCCTTTCACTATGTCCCAATGGCGAAAGAGTATTTGCGCGGCCTGACACCGCATGGTCCGCTCCGGGTCAAATAAAAGTCTGACCCTGGGGTGGAAAGTGATGAGGCAGGTCGAGGTCGCCGTCATTGGAACGGGCTGGTGCGGAGGTATTCGCGCCGAAACCCTTTCGCGCTCGGCGCTGGTCGACCGTCTGCACATCTGCGAGATCCGCCCCGAGCGACTGGAGGAGGTGCGCCTCCTCACCAAGCCGGCCACCGCCACGCTCGACTATCATGACATCGTGGAGAACGACGCCATCGAGGTGGTCTACATCTCGACGACGCCGGAGAACACGCATTACCCGATCGCCCGCGACTGCCTGAAGGCCGGCAAGCATGTGCTCCTGGAAAAGCCGATCGCCATGGAGCTGTGGGAGGCGAACGAGCTCATCGAGCTGTCACACCGCAACCGGGTGAAGTTCACCATCGGCTATTCGCAGCGCTTCAACCCCAAGATCGCCTATGCCAAGAAGAAGATCGCCGACGGCACGCTGGGGCGGGTCGTGAACGTGATGGTGTCGCGGCATTTGTCGCGCAGCCTCGGCAAGAAGATCGCCTCGCGCACCAAGCTCTCGCCGGCGGCGATGGAATCGACGCACGATCTCGACTTCGTGTTCTGGCTGCTGGAGCCGGCCAAGCCGCTGCGGGTCTATTCGCAGGGCGCCTATGGCTACATGCAGGATATCAACGGTTCCTATGATTGCATGTGGTCCACGGTGACGATGGACAACGGCACGCTGGTGGTGATCGGCGGCGGCTGGAACCTGCCGCCGGCCTATCCGAACTATTGCGGTACCTGGATCGAGATCACCGGCACCGAGGGCGCGCTGATCCTCGACGACACCCAGCGCGACAACTGGCTGAGCACGGTGAGCGAGGGCACGCGCTTCCCGATGTCGACCATGCCGGGCGAGCAGGTCGACCATGTGTTCGCCGGCCAGATGGGCCCGGAGACCATCCATTTCCTCGAAGCCGTGCTGCGCGACCGGCCGGTGATGGTGGCGCCCGAGCACGCGCGCACGGTGATGCAGAGCTACATGGCGGCGGATCTGTCGGCGGCGATCAACGAGCCCGTCGACCTGCCGCTGTCGAACCGCGCGCTGGCGCAGATCAACGATCTGAAGGCGGCCGCGCTGGCCGCCTCCTGACAACTGGCGTGGCTCGGGCGAGACGCCCCGTCGCGCGCTTTTATCCATGCTCTTTCACTATGTCCCAATGGCGAAAGAGTATTTGCGCGGTCTAGCCGCGCATGGTCCGCTCGCATCCAGGACGGATACATGCTGTCGGATCGAAATCATGATGCAGGACCGTCGCTGTACTGCACAAGAACTGGAGGATCATCCGTGATGCGCCGCAACTCGCCCAAGGGGATCGGTCTCGCCATCATCGGCGGCGGGCGCGTCGGCCTGTTCCGCGGCGCGGTCGCCGCCCGCCATCCGGCGGTGGAATGGATCGGCCTCGCCGAGATCGACGCGGAGAAGGGACGGCGCGTCGGCGCGGAGATCGGCGCCGACTTCGTCACCACCGACCATCGCGAATTGCTGAAGCGCCCGGAGGTGACGGCGGTGATCGTCGCCACCGACGAGCATCTGCATGTCGACCCGGTGATGGCGGCGCTGGAGCGCGACCTGCCGATGCTGATCGAGAAGCCGCTGGCGACGCATCTCGGCGACTCCGCCCGCGTGCTGCGCGAGATCGAGGCCGCCGGCGTCGACGCGGTGGTTGGCTACACCCAGCGCTTCCGTCGCCGCTGGCTGGCGGCGAAGGAGAAGGTGCGCACCGGCGCGCTCGGCGACGTGACGATGGTCACCTCCCGCGCCTTCATGAACCGACTGGTCGCCATCGACAATTACCGCCGCTCCAACGCGCCGGAGACCATCTCGCCGATGGTGATCTCCGGCACCCACGCGCTCGACATCGTCATGTGGTACCTGGAGGCCAAGACACCGGTGGAGGTCTATGCCCGCTCGGTCGACAAGGTGCTGGGCTCAGACTGGCGCGGCATCGACGGCACCGCCGGCATGATCATGATGAGCGACGGCTCGGTCTATCACCTCAGCATCTCCTGGGCGCTGCCGGTGACCTGGCCGGGCGCGGTGTACAGCCTCGACGTCGGCATCGTCGGCACCACCGGGGTGCTGACCATCGACGACACACACCGCGACATCGTGCTGGCGGTCTCGGCGCCGCAGGAGGAAGGCTACCTGCCGGACAAAAGCCGCCTCGTCGACTTCATGGGCTCGTATCCGCCCGGCGACATGGCGCTCGGCGAATTGCGCGGGCCGATGCGCACCGAGACGGAATCCTGGCTCAACCGCATCGCGCTCGATTTGCCGACCCAGCACGCCACCGCCGCCGAGGCGCATAACCGGCTGATGCTCACCAAGGCGCTCGACCTCTCCGCCAAGCTCAAGCGGCCGGTGAAGCTGCCGCTGGAAGTCGAGGGCGAGCGCGAGATGATGCGCGAGGCCGCGATGGCCTGAGAACGGTTGGGCCTGAGATCGGTTGGGCCTGAGAACGGTTGGGCCTGAGGAGGCACGGCCTGAACAGGCCGGGCCGGGGCGCCAGGGACCGCAGAGGTTTGGACTGACGAGACGTGCCTGCCACCGCAAGCTGAAAACGGCGCCAGCCAAAACAACAAGCGGCGTCGCGATTCCTGGGAGGGAACGATGAAAGCCTGTCTGTCCGTCACACGCCGTGCCGTGCTCTCCGGCGTGGCCCTGGCCGGCGCCGTCCTCGCCGCCGGCCTCGCGACCGCGCTTCCCGCCTCGGCGCAGGCCGACTATCCGAACCAGCCGATCACCCTGATCGTGCCCTTCGCCCCGGGTGGCGCCTCGGACTTCGCCGCCCGGCTCCTGCAGCCGCGGCTGTCGCAGATCCTCGGCCAGCAGATCGTGGTGGAGAACCGCGACGGCGCCGCCGGCAATGTCGGCATGGACCTCGCCGCCCGCGCCAAGCCGGACGGCTACACGCTGTTCCTCGGCAATGTCGGTACGGTATCGATCAATCCGTACATCTTCTCGAACCTGCGCGTGAAGCCGCTGCAGGACTTCGTGCCGATCTCCATCGTCGCCGACACGCCCGGCCTCCTGATCGCCAACCCGGCCTTCCCGCCGAACAACGTCAAGGAACTGGTGGAATATGTGAAGGCGCGGCCGGGACAGGTGAACTTCGCCTCGCCGGGCTCGGGCTCGGTCAACCGGCTGGAAATGGAGGCATTTCGCCGCGAGGCCGGGCTCGACATGATCCATGTGCCCTACAAGGGCGGCGCCGGACCGGCCACCGCCGACGTGATGGGCGGGCATGTCAGCCTGATGTTCGTCACCATCTCCTCCGGCATCAACCATGTGAAGGGCGGCCGGCTGAAGGCGCTCGGCGTCTCCACCAAGCAGCGCGTGCCGCAGCTACCGGACGTGCCGACCATGACCGAGCAGGGCTTCCCCAAGAGCGTGTCGTCGTCCTGGCAGGGCGTCCTCGCCCCGGCCGGCACGCCGCAGCCGATCATCAACAAGCTGCACGCCGCCATCGTCGAGGCGATGAAGGATCCGACCATCAAGGAGCGCATGGGCGAATCCGGCGTCATCGCGGTGTCGAGCCCGACTCCGGCGGACTTCAAGGCCTATATCGAGGCCGACGCCGCCAAGTGGAGCGGGGTCATCAAGGACATCGGCGTCAAGGCGGACTGACGCCCGCGACCGCCGCAGGGCCGGCCCGTATCCCGGTGCCGGCCCTCGTGTGCCGTCCCTCTGCCTTCGCTTCCGGCCCCCATCCGCCGAGCCTCGATGCGGCGTCCGCGCCGCACCCGGCGGACCACCGAACGGGTGCTCCATGAACATCAGGCTTTCGTCCGACTTCCTCACCGGGCTGCTGTTCTGCAGTCTCGGCGCCGTCGCCATCATCATCGGCTCGGACTATCCCGTCGGCACCACCTCCCGCATGGGCGCCGGCTATTTCCCGCTGGTGGTGAGCAGCGGCCTCATCCTGCTCGGCGGCATCCTGCTGGTGCGCTCGATGGTGAGCGAGACGCAGGAGGTCGGCGAGGTCGACATACGCCCGCTCGTCGTGCTGCTTGGCGGCGTGCTGGCGTTCGGCTTCCTGATCGAGGATTGGGGATTTCCCGTCGCGGGCCTCGCGGTGGTGGTCGCCTCGCGCATCGCCGGGCGCGACCTAAAACCGTGGCTGGAAACCGCGCTGCTGGCCGTCGGGCTGGTGATCTTCTGCACCGCGCTGTTCTCCTATGGCCTCGGCCTCAATCTTCCCCATACGCGGTTCTGGTGAGGGCAGGGCATGGAACTGTTCAACGACCTCCTGCTTGGCTTCTCCGTCGCCCTGACGCCGATGAACCTGGCCTATGGCTTCCTCGGCGTGCTGCTCGGCACCATCATCGGCGTGCTGCCCGGCCTTGGCCCGGTGGCGACCATCTCGATCCTGCTGCCGGTGACCTTCGCGCTGCCGGCGCCGGCGGCGCTGATCATGCTCGCCGGCATCTATTACGGCGCGCAATATGGCGGCTCGACCACCGCGATCCTCGTCAACCTGCCGGGCGAGAGCTCCTCGGTGGTGACCGCCATCGACGGCTACCAGATGGCGCGCAAGGGGCAGGCGGGGCTGGCGCTGGCCACTGCCGCTTTGTGTTCCTTCATCGCCGGTACGCTGGCCACCATCGTCATCGCGGTGGCGGCGCCGGCGCTCGCCGAGGTGGCGCTCGATTTCGGACCGGCCGACTATTTCTCGCTGATGCTGTTCGGCCTCGTCGCGGCGGTGATCCTCGCCCATGGCTCGATCGTCAAGGCGATCGGCATGATCCTGGTCGGCATCCTGCTCGGCACCATCGGCATCGACGCCAATACCAGCGTCGAGCGTTTCACCTTCGGCATTCCCTCCTTCGGCGACGGCATCGACTTCGCGGTGATCGCTATGGGCATGTTCGGCATCGGCGAGACCATCTCCAATCTCGGCGGCAGTGAGCAGAGCCGCACCTTCGTCAAGGAGGTGAAGAACCTCTGGCCGCGCTGGGCCGACATCAAGCGCTTCATCGCGCCGGCGCTGCGCGGCACCGTGCTGGGCGGCTGCCTCGGCCTGCTGCCGGGCGGCGGGCCGGTGCTCGCCTCCTTCTCCACCTATGCGCTGGAGAAGAAGCTCTCCAAGACGCCGGGCGAGTTCGGCAAGGGCGCCATCGAGGGGGTCGCCGGGCCGGAGGCCGCCAACAACGCCGCCGCGCAGACCGCCTTCATCCCGATGCTGACGCTGGGCTTGCCGTCCAGCGCGGTGATGGCGCTGATGATCGGCGCCTTGATGATGCAGGGCCTGTCACCCGGACCGCAGCTGATGAACCAGCGGCCGGACCTGTTCTGGGGGCTGATCGCCTCCATGTGGCTGGGCAATTTGATGCTGGTCATCCTCAACCTGCCGCTGGTCGGCATCTGGGTGAAGCTGCTCTCGGTGCCCTACCGCATGCTCTATCCGGCGATCATGCTGTTCTGCTGCATCGGCGTGTACTCGATCCACAATAACGCGCTCGATGTGGTGCTGGCGGCGATCTTCGGCGGCTTCGGCTTCCTCGCCAAGAAGCTGCATTGCGAGCCGGCCCCGCTGCTGCTCGGCTTCATCCTCGGGCCGATGATCGAGGAGACGCTGCGCCGGGCGCTGCTGATCTCGCATGGCGACCCGTCGGTGTTCGTGACGCGGCCGATCAGCCTGAGCTTCCTGGTGCTGACCTTCCTTCTGCTGATCGTGCTGGTGGCGCCGATGATCCGGGTGACCCGCCAGCGCGCCTTCGAGGAAAGCACCGACTGAGGCGGGGAACCTGTGGGGCTGAAACGACGACGGCCGGGCGTGGAGCCCGGCCGTTTCGCGTTGAGGAGGCTTGCTGTGGATCAGGCAACGCCGGCCAGTGTGCGCCGCTGCGGCGTGGCCCAATGCGCGGCGTTCGGGTCGGGCAGGGCGCTGAAGATGCCGCGCTGGGCGAGAGCGTCGATCTCGGCGCGTAGCAGGCCCATCACCGCCTGGGCAGCGGCGCTGACCTTGTCGCCGACATGCGAGAGCATGATGGTGCGTGAGAGATTGACGCCGCCGACCGCCAGCCCGGTGAGCAGGCCCTCGTCGATCTCCTTGCGAAAGGCGGAGATCGGCATGATCGAGGCGCCGCGCCCGCGCAGCAGCATGCGGCGGATCGCCTCCACCGCGTCGATCTCGCAATCGACCTCGATGCACACGCCGTGCGAGGCCAGCTGCTCGTCGACCAGCGCGCGGATGCCGCGCGTCACCAGCATCGGGGTGGAGGCGAGCTCGTCCAGCGTCACCACCGGCGAGACGCCGCGCGACAGGCGCGGCATCACCACCACGATCGGCTCGGTGAGCACGGCAGTGAAGCGCAGCGCCCGGTTCGGCGGCGGGTTGGTCAGCAAGGCGAGGTCGACCTGGCTGTTGACGAGGTCGACCTGAAGCCGGCGGGTGAACTCCTCGACGATGGTGAGGTTTATCGCCGGATAGGCGGAGGCGCAGCGCTCGATGAGGCCGGGGGTGAGCAGCGAGGACAGCGTCGGCGAGATGCCGACCACCACCCGGCCGGACACGCCGTCGCCGCCGATGTTCATCTCCTCGGCGGCGCGGGCGACCTCGTGCAGGATCCGCCGGCTGTGCTGGAGAAAGCGGCGGCCGGCGAGGGTGAGCTGCACCCCGCGCGGCAGCCGGACCAGCAGGGGCGTGCCGAGCTCGGTCTCGATGCGCTGGATGTGCCGGCTGAGCGCGGGCTGGACGATGCCGAGATCGCGGGAGGCTCGGGTGATGCTGCCGAGCTCGGCAACGCGCACGAAAGCCTCGATGCTGCGCAGTTCCATGGCGTTTTCCTCCGAACGGGGCCTGTTCTGTTGTGGTGTGCCCCTTGTGGTGCTGATCCTCTCACGCGGGCGACGGGACGCGAAACACGCGTAGCGCGATGGCGAGCATCGAATAGTAGCCGAGCAGGCCGGTCAGCTCGATCACCGTGCGGCGACCGAAGCGGCCGACGGCGGCGGCGAACAGCTCGTCCGGCACGTCCTTGTGCCGGTAGACCGCGCTGGAGAAGTCGTGGACCAGCGCCGCGTCGGCGTCGGTGAAATCCGGGCGGCGGCCGGCGGCCAGCGCCTCGATCTCGAATTCCGGCACCCCGGCCTTGCGCGCCTCGCGGGAATGCACGCCGAACTCGTACTCGGCGCCCCAATAGACGGCGGTGGTGAGGATGGCGAGCTCCGACAGGCGCGGGGACAGGCCGGTGCGGTAGCGGCAGAAGGCGCCGACCGCCTGCGCGGTCTCCGCCAACTCCGGGCTCTCGACATAGATGTGGAACGGCGCCGGCACCGCGCCGGCGCGCGGGCGGCCGATCTCTTCGAAGATGCGGCGCTGCTCGGCGTCGAGCGCGGCGGGGTCGAGCTCGCGGTAGCGGGGGTCGGTCTCGGTCAGGCTGTCCATGCGTTCCTCGGTCGTTTGTCTTTCTTGTCCTCTCCCCGTCCGATCTCGGCTGTTGCTGAGTTCGGTTTCAGCAAGGTCGAAGTCGGCAACTGCCGGCTTCGACGGAGAGGTGGCCTGCGTAGCGGGTCGGCGAGAGGGGACTACATTGGGAAGTCCGGAAGGCTCCTCACCCCACCCTTCTCCATCGACATCGGATACATCCGATGTCGATCATTCCGAGTGCGGAACCCGGCAATTGCCGAGTTCAGCACGGGGAGAGGGAGCGTCGTCGTCCCAAGCGTCGTGCGTCGAGCAATAGCCTCAAGTCTCAGGCGCTGGCGGCCAAAGCCGGGCGGTCGTCGGTCTCCTCGACCGCGTCGACCTTCACCGGCAGGTTGGTCGCCACCGAGCGGCAGATGGCTTCGAGAACCGCGATGTTGCCGATCTTCTGCGCGTCGGTGAAGACATAGGGCGCGCCGGTCTCGATGGACCGGGCGAAGGCTTCGAGGTTGGCGCGCACGGTGTCGGTCCATTCGTACTCGCGCACCTCGCGCCGGCCATCCTTGTGCTGGATGGTCAGCGTCGTCGGGCCGGGGGTGTCGGGATGGGTCTGGTTGCGCGCCTCGATCCAGGCGTCGGTGCCGAACACGGTGATGCCGATATAGAGCGGCGTCACCAGGATGGCGTTGAGATAGCCGGTGGCGCCGGAGGCGAAGCGGGTGTGCACCGACACGACGTCGCCATTCGGCCGGTCGGAAGCGCGGGTGGCGGTGGCGGCGTAGACCTCGGAGATCGGCCCGAACAGTTCGAGGAAGCCGTCGGTGAGATGGATGCCCATGGCGGTCATGCCGGCGGCGGGGGCGTCGATCGGCGAGGCGCGCCAGTCGGTCTTCGGAACGCTCGCCAGCTTGTCATGGCTGAAATTTGCCTCGACATGCATGATCGTACCGAGCGCGCCGGACTGCACGAGGCGCTTGATCTCCAGCATCGCCAGCTCGTAGCGGCGCTCATGCCCGATGCCGAGCTTCACCCCGGCGGCGCGGCAGGCGGCGACCGAGCGCTCGGCGTCGGCACGGGTCAGGGCGAGCGGCTTCTCGCAGAACACGTGCTTGCCCGCGCGGGCCACCTGCGCCACCTGCGCCGTGTGCAGCGAGTGCGGCGTGCACAGGATCACCGCGTCGATCGAGGGATCGTTCAGCACATCGTCCCAATTGGTCGTCAGCGGGATGCCGTGCTCGGCAGCGAAGGCGGCCTGCGCTTCCGAGGTGTCGATGGCGGCGACGATGCGCAGCTCACTGGAATCCGCCATGCGGCGGATCATGTGCTTGCCCCACCAGCCGAGGCCGGCGATTGCGGCGCGGATCATGTGTCCTCCCTTCGCCGCCTTTGGCGGCTGCTTTTCGTGTCTCGCGCCTTTGGTGGCGGCTCTTGATCTTCGAACGTCACTCGGCGGCGGCGGACTGGCGACCGGCATTCACCGCCGGCATCACCTGCTCCGCCATCAGCTCCAGCGAGCGGATGGCGAGCTTCTTGTCGGCCCAGTCATGGCCGGCATAGAGCAGGGTGCCGAATTCGCCGATCTCCTCCTCGAAGGCGGCGAGTTCGTCGGCCACCTTGTCCGGCGTGCCCCAGATGACGAGGTCGGCCAGCACGCTGTCCACCGTCACCGATGAGTCCGGCGCGCTCTGGTCGCGCTTGAACAGGTTGGCGCGGCCATTGCCGACCAGCTTGGTCGCCAGCGAGTTGTAATAGGCATAGTACGGGCTACCCGGCTCGGTGGCGTAGCGCTTCGCCGTGGCGAGGTCGTCGGCGACGAAGATACTTTTCGCCACCCGCCAGTTCGCCGGATCCGCCGGCCGCCCGCCCTTCTCGCAGCCCTCGACATATTTCGGCCAGTGGGTCTTCACCCAGCAGGGCAGCAGGAAGTTCGCCGAGATCGGCTCCCAGCCGCGCGCGGCGGCTTCCGAGACGCCCTTGGAGAACGGCGCGACGGCGGTGACGACGATCGGCGGGTGCGGGGTCTGGTAGGGCTTGTGCATCATCCCCTGGCCGAGCGCCGGCAGATAGGTGCGCTCGGTCGAGATGGTCCAGTGCTGGCCGACGCGCTTGTAGGGCGCCTCGCCGGACCAGATGCCGAGGATGTGGTCGATGGCCTCGACGAACATCTCGGTGCGGTTCTTGTCGAGATTGCCGAACACCTCAGCGTCCGACAAAAGGCCGCCCGGGCTGATGCCCATGATGTAGCGGCCCTGCGCCATGTGATCGAGCATCGCCACCTCGCCGGCGACGCGGGCCGGGTGCTGGTTCGGCAGGTTGATGGTGCCGGAGCCGAGCTTGATGGTCTTCGTCTCCTCCAGCAGCCAGGCGATGAAGATCAGCGAGGAGGTGATGGTCTCGGCGCCGTCGGTGACGTGCTCGCCGAAATAGCCCTCGCAGAAGCCGAGCTTCTCGGCGATGAGGCAGAACTCCCGGTCCTCCCGCAGCGTCTCGGCAAGCGGACGGTGCAGCGGGTGGATCGGCATGGTGAAGAAGCCGAGTTTCATGAGGCGCGTTCCCGGTTCGCGGAGATGTGGTTCGCGGAAATGGCATGTGACGGCGGGTCGGCGGGCAGCAACGCCGGGCCGCACAGCGCGCCGGTGGCATAGATCAGCGGCTCGCCGTCGCGATGGGCGGCGCGCAACACCCGGCCGAGGAAGATGAGATGGTCGCCGGCCTCGATGACCTGCTCGGTGCGGCATTCGAAGCGGGCGATGGCGTCCTCGATGAGCGGCGCGCCGTGATCGCCGATGCAATGCGCCACATCGTCGAACTTGTCGGGATGCGGGGTGGCGAAGTGGCGGCACAGGTGCTTCTGGTGGGTGCCGAGCACGTTGACCGCGAAGACGCCCGAGGCGGTGAAGCTCGCCAGCGACGGGGCCTGCCGACGCAGGCTCCACAGCACCAGCGGCGGGTCGAGCGAGACCGAGGAGAAGCTGTTGGCGGTCAGCCCCTCGAGCTTTCCCTCGGCGGTACGGGTGGTGACGATGGTGACGCCGGTGGCGAAGCGTCCGAGCGCACGCCGGAAATGGCCATGATCGTCTGAAGATCGGAAGTCGATGACATGTTCGCTCATGGTAGCGAGCTTAGGCTGGCGCCTCCCGCTGTAGAAATGATATGATCTGCTTCTCTTCATCAGGAAACGTAATGGCGATGAGCGAGACGCTGCGGGATGTCCGGCTGTTCGTGGCAGCCTATGAGGAGCGCTCCTTCACGGCGGCGGCCGAGCGGGAGAACGCCACGCAGTCCGGCGTCTCCCAGCACATCCGCAAGATCGAGGACCGCTTCGGGGTGAAGCTGTTCGCGCGCGGCGGCGGCACGGTGCAGCCGACCCCGGCCGGGGAGAGCTATTACCATCACTGCATCGAGCTGCTGCGGCTCAACGAGACGGCGAACCGCTCGGTGGAGCGGTTCGGCACCGGGCTCGACGGCGAGATGGTGGTGGGCCTGATGCCGACCATGACCCGTTCGGTGCTGGCGCCGGCGCTGGCGCGCTTCGTGGCTGCGCACCCCAATGTGGTGGTGCGCATCACCGAGGCCTATTCGGCGACCCTCACCCAGCAGGTGCGGGCCGGCGAGCTCGCCTTCGCCATCGTGCCGGCCTCCACCGGCTCGGTGGGGGTGAAGACGACGCGCTTCGCCTATACGCCGGAGGTGCTGGTCTCCGGCGCGGCATCCGGGCGGGCGCATATGAAGCCGGTGACGCTCGCCGATCTCGGGCCGCTCAAGGTGGTGGTGCCGAGCGGGCAGAACGCGCGGCGCGCCAATATCGAGACCTATTTCGCCTCCAACGGCGTGATCGTCGAGCGGCGGCTGGAGCTCGACGCCATGATGGGCACGCTCGACTTCGTCGCCTCGACCGATTGGGTGGCGATTCTGCCGGGCCTGATGATGGCGCAGGAGGTCGAATGGTCGGCCACGCGGCCGGCCGGGTGGGACGTGCCCCGGCGCTTCGCCATCAACCCGATCGCCGCCCCGCCGCTCGGCATGGACCTGGTGCTGATCGAGCCGGCGCGGCGGCCGCTGGAACCCGTAGCGGCCGCCTTTCTCGACGTGCTGGCGCAGGAGACGGCGCGGATCGGCCGCGTCTGGGGCGAGAGCGCCGGGCTCTACGAGGAGGCCGGCGCGTCGTAATGGCCGCCACTCATCGTGCCGTCGGCGGCCTTGCCGGCGATGCCGTGGGTGGCGTCCTTCACCACGAAGAACACCACGTCCTCCTCCGGCAGCGCCACGGTCCAGTGGATGACGCCCGGCGGGAAGTAGATGAGGGTGCCCGGCCCGGCGATGCGCTCGGGCTGGCCCTCGATGTTCACCCGCAGGCGACCCTGCACCACGTAGTTCCACTGCTCGTTCGGGTGGGAGTGCGGCCGGGCGCCGGTACCGGCCGCCTTGCGCATCAGCCCGACCTGGGTGCGGATGCCCTCCACCACGGAGCCGATGGCGGTGGAATAGCCCGGCCCGCCCTCGATGGCGGAGAGCTGGTCGAGCTGGAACAGATAGGCGCCGTCGCCGGCCTTGAAGGCGCCTTCGTTGATGGTGGCGCGTTCGGCGGTTGCGGTCTCGGCGGTTGCAGACATGTCGCGGTCTCCTTCAAAGCCGGCTGGCAAGCGGGTGGATGCCGAGCGTCGCGGCGAGCTCGTCGAGCTGGCGGCGCAGCGGCAGGGGGATCGGTACGCCGTCGCGGGCGCGGGCGTTGCGCAGCACGGCGCGGCGGTCGCCGGGGATGCGCACGCCGTCCGTGCCGGGCAGCGGCGCGTCGTGGCGCAGTTCGTCGAGCTGGCGCTGCAGCACCGCGGCGAAGGCGGCCGGCGGCATGAAGCGGGCGATGTCGAGTGCCAGGATGAAGTGGCCGGTATTGGTCTCGGTCGCCGAATCCGCGTTGAAGTCGACCACCTCGCGGCCGAAGGCGGCGCCGTTGAGCGTGCCGGCCAAGAGGCCGAGCATCAGCGCGAGGCCGGAGCCCTTGTGACCGCCGATCGGCAGGAGCAGGCCCTCGCCGCTGCGCTTCGGATCGGTGATGGCGCTGCCATCCGCCTTGCTGACCAGCCAGCCCTCGGGCATCGGCATGTCGTTGAGGACGTGCTTCTTCACCGTGCCGTAGGAGACGACGGTGGTGGCGATGTCGAGCAGCACGGTCGGCGCTCCCTCGCCGGCGGGGATGGCAATGGCGAGCGGGTTGGTGCCGAGCAGCGAGGAGGTGCCGCCCCACGGCGCCATGTGGTTGGAGCTCGCCACCACGGAATAGATGCCGACCAGGCTGCGCTGCGCCAGCATGTCGACATAGAGCGCCGCCGGGCCGGCATGGTTGGAGCGGCGCACGCCGACCCAGCCGATGCCGATTTCGCGGGCGATGGCGGTGGCGGTATCCGCCGCCACGCTCATCACCAGATGGCCCATGCCGTTGTCGCCGTCGACGAGGGCGACGCCGGGGGCGGCGCGCTCCACCTCGATGCGCGGGCGCGGATTGACGCCGCCGCCCCTCAGCCGCCGCACATATTGCGGCAGGCGGAAGATGCCGTGGCCGTCGGCGCCGGTGAGGTCGGCCTCGGCCATCAGCTTGCCGACGCGCTGCGCGTCCTCGGCGGGAAGGCCGCAGGCGCGCATGGCGTCGGCGACGAGGCCCTCGAGCGCCGATGCCGGCGCGGTGGAGGGCGCTTCAGGCTGCACGGCGGCGTTCATGCCCGGCTCCCGGCATGTTCGGAGGCGATGGACCGGGTCTCGCCGCTCGCCGACAGGGTGCGGGTGGCGGCGACGTCGGCGTAAGTCCAGAAGATGGCGAGCGGCGCGCTGTCCGAGGCGTTGCGGAAGCGATGCGGCACGTCCGGCGGGATCCATGTGGTGTCGTGCGTCGTCAGTTCGTGGGTGACGTCGTCGATCTCGAACACCGCGTCGCCGTCGAGGATGATGACGCTCTCCTCGCAATTATGGCTGTGCAGCGGGATCGCCGCGCCCGGCCCGAAGCGGGTGATGCCGTTGAGCAGCTTTTGCGAGCCGAGCTCGGCGGTGACGAGGCGCACGGTGCGCGCGCCGCCGCCACGCTCGGTGACGGGGAGCGCGCTCGGGCGGAGGATGGCGGCGGTGCTCATGCGTTGACCGCCTTGCGCTGCTCGGCACTCAGGCCGAACCAGCCAGCCGCGGTATCGCCGAGGATCGCCGCCTCGTCGGCCGGCGCGAGGCCGGCGGCGCGGACCTGCCGGGCGCCCTCCAGCGTGCCCATGTCGAACGGATAGTCGCTGCCGAGCAGCACATGATCGGCGCCGAACGTGTCGGTGAGGTAGCGCAGCGCCGGGCCGAAATGCGTCAGCGTGTCGAAATATAGCCGGCGGATCGAGACTTCCGGGCTCTCCTTAATGAAGCGCCGGCATTCCGGGCGCTCCTTCCAGCCATGGATCATGCGCCCGGTCTGGAAGGGCAGGAAGCCGCCGCCATGTACGAGGCAGATCTTGAGATCGGGGTAGCGCTCCAGCACGCCGCCGAAGACGAGCGAGGCGGCGGCGATGGTGGTCTCCAGCGGGTTGCCGATCAGGTTCTTGAGGTAGAACTCCTGAGTGCGGTTGCCTGCCGCCGTCTTCTGCGGGTGGATCAGGATGAAGGCGCCGAGCTCCTCGGCGGTCGCCCAGATCGGCTCCAGCGCCGGGTCGTCGAGGTTCTTGCCCTCGATGTGCGAGCCGATCTGCGCGCCCTTCAGCCCGAGCTTGGTGACGGCGCGGCGCAATTCGTCGGCGGCGCGGGCCGGGTCCTGCATCGGCAGGGTGGCGATGCCGAGGAAGCGGTCGGGGTGACGACGGGCGAGATCGGCGATCGCTTCGTTCTGGATCTGGCACAAGGCGGCGGTGAGCGCCGCCTCGCGGTCATAGAGGAAGGTCTGCGGGCAGTTGGACAGCACCTGAAGGTCAAAGCCGGCGAGGGCGAGATCGGCGAGGCGCCGGTCGAGGTCCCAGCCGCCGCGCGGGAACGGGCGCTGCACGATGTCGCCGACCTTGAGCACGCCGCCCTCGGCATCGACCTCCGACAGCGTCGGGCCGATCTCGGGCGCCTCGCGGCGCATGCGGGCCATCATCTCCTCGGTGAGGATATGGGCGTGGACGTCGATCACGGGTGCGGTCATCGGTAGGTCCTAGTCGGAGGAATGGGACAGCGCCTCGGCGACGCCGGCGCGGCGCGCCGCCCGGCGGGCGAGCATGAAGTTGAACAGCGGCAAAGCGAGCGAGCCGATCACCAGGAGCGCCAGCACGGCGGAGAGCGGGCGCTGGACGAAGATCGCCGCGCTGCCTTCCGACAGCATCAGGCTCTGGCGCAGCGAGCTTTCCATCAGCGGCGCCAGCACCACGGCGAGCACCAGCGGCGCGCGGGGAATGTCGGCACGGATCATCAGATAGCCGACCATGCCGAAGAACAGCGTCAGCCCGACATTGAACAGGCTGAGGCTGATCGCATAGGCGCCGACCAGCGACACGATGAGGATGCCCGGCACCAGATAGGAATAGGGAATGCGCAGCACGCTGGCGAAGAGCGGGGCCAGCGGCAGGTTCATGATCAAGAGAATCACGTTGCCGATGAACATCGAGGCGATGAGGCCCCAGACGAGGTCTGCCTGCTCGGTGAGCAGCATCGGGCCGGGGCGGATGCCGAGCAGCACGAGCGCCGCCAGCAACACCGCCGTCGAGGCCGAGCCGGGAATGCCGAGCGCCAGCATGGGCACCATGGCGCCGTGCGCCGCCGAATTGTTGGCGGATTCGGCCGCCGCCACGCCGTCCAGCGCGCCATGGCCGAATTTCTCCGGGTGCGGGCTCGCCTTCTTCTCGACGACATAGGCGAGCAGGGCGGCGACCGTCGGGCCGGCGCCGGGCATCAGGCCGATGACGAAGCCGATCACCCCGCCGCGCAGCATCGCCATGCGGCACTCGACCCAATCCTTGCGGGTCAGCCACATGTCGCGCAGCCGGGTGCGCACCGCCGCGCTGGCCTGCGTCTGCTCCATCGAGACCAGGATCTCGGCGATGCCGAACACGCCGATGGCGACGGGCAGGAAGTCCACCCCCTCCAGGAGTTCCAGCGAGCCAAAGGTGAGGCGCGAGGTGCCCTGGATCGGGTCGGTGCCGACGAGGGCGATCATCAGCCCGAGGGTTGCGCCGATCATCGCCTTCACCGCCGATCCGGTGCCCATGCTGGCGGTGGCGGTGATGCCGAGTAGGGCGAGCAGGAAATATTCCGGGGCGGAGAAGCCGAGCGCGAAGGCGCTGAGCGCCGGGGTGAGGAAGACGAGGGCGGTGACGGCGCCGATGCCGGCGAGGAAGGAGCCGATGGCGGAGGCCGCGAGCGCCTGCCCGGCGCGGCCCTGCCGCGCCAGCTGGTTGCCATCGACGGCGGTCATGACGCTCGCGGCCTCACCGGGGACGTTCACCAGCACCGAGGTGAGGGTGCCGCCATACATGCCGCCATACATGATGCCGGAGAGCATCACGAGGGCGGTGACCGGATCGAGGCCGAAGGTGACCGGCAGCAGCAGCGCCATGCCGGCCGAGGGGCCGATGCCGGGCAGGGCGCCGATCAATTGGCCGAGGGTGACGCCGATGAGCACGAACAGGAGGTTCGTCGGCGTCATGGCGACCGAAAAGCCCTGGGCGAGGGAGGCGAGGGCGTCCATGGATGAGCTCCCGGCGCTTCAGAGGCCGAACGGACCGGTGGGCAGGGCGATGCCGAGCCACGCGATGAACACGCCATAGACGAGGCCGCTCACCACCGCGGTGGTGAGCAGGCTCGGGACCAGAGGGCGCCGTTCGATGCCGAGAAGCAGAAAGAGGGAAAAGGCGATGGCGGCGGTCATGAAGCCGACGAGCGGGATGAGCAGCACCATCAGCCACAGTCCGGCGGTGAGGGCGGCGACGCGAACAATGCCGCGCCGGTCCGGGAAGCTGTGCGGCTCGTGGCCATCATCCGCCAGCGTGGTGACGAGCAGGGCGATGGCGAGGACGAGACCGATTGCGGCCACCCAGAACGGCGCGAAGGCTGAGCCGGGCGCAAAGTCCGCCCAATAGGGCAGCCCCCAGGTGCCGAGCAGCGCCAGGGCGGACAGGCCGAACAGTACTGCGGCAATGATGAAGTTGGTGGCTTTCATGCAAGGCTCCGTCGCACTGGGCAGGGGCGGGCAGTCTGGGCGGGGCGGTCTGGGCGAGGCGGTTCGGGCGGAGGTAGGAAGACCTTCACGGGGTGAAGAACTTCGGCGGGCAAAACCTTCGGATCAGGATCTTCGAGGCCAGGACCTCATCGTTCTCGCTCCCGACAGGAGAGGAGGAAGAGGCGCGGCATCGCCACTCACGGGAAGCGGTCCGCCGATCTTCTTCCGCCCCTCTCCCGACAGGAGACATGGCGCCGCCCCGCGAGGCGGCGAGGGGATGGGGCTGCGGAGCGGCGAAGACCCTTCATCCGGAGACCCTTCAGTCCCAACCCTCCCCCCCGATAGGGAGAAGGGACGCTTTCGGCCGGCCGGCCTGAACGATCCTCGAGGGGAACGGACAGGCCGCGGCGGACCGCGGAGAGGGGAACGGTGCCGCGGCGGCGTTCATCCCCTCCGGGAGAGGTGGCTTCCCGGCCGAAGACGAGCGGTCTCCGGCCGGGCGAACCTCCCGCCGCTCACTGCACCGCCGGCTGCTTGGCGAGGCCGAGATCGCGCAGCAGCGCGAGATGCTCGTCATGCAGCTTCTGCATGTAGGGCTTCACCTCGGCGGCGGGGACCATCCGGCTGCGCAGGAAGTTCTCCTTGAGGCTCGCCTGCCATTCCGGGTTGGCCACCAGCTTGGCGATGGCGTCGTCCCAGAACTTCACCGTCTCGGCGTCAAGGCCGGGCGGGCCGGCAAGGCCCCAGGCCTGGCCCCAGACGATGTCGAAGCCCTGCTCCTTGGCGGTCGGGACGTCCTTCAGCTCCGGCGCCGCGCTGCGCTCGGTCGACAGGATGGCGAGGATGCGGGCTTTGCCACCCTTCACCAGCGGCAGTGCCTCGCTGGGGGTGAGGGTCATCAAATCGACATTGCCGCCGAGGAAGGCGGCCTGGGCGGCGCCACCGCCGTCGAAGGGTACGTAATTCAGCTTCACCTTGCCGGCCTTCTCGACGAGGCCGGCCACCATGTGGTCGGTGGAGCCGGACTGGGCACCGGCCACCTTCACCGAGCGCTCGCGCTGGGCGGCGAGCGCGACCAGTTGCTTGAGGTCCTTCACCGGTGAATCCGGCTGCACCACCAGCACCAGGTCGCCCTGGATGAACATGCTGATCGGGGTCAGCTTGTCGTAGAGCGTCGGCAGGCCCTGGGTGATCGGGGTGGTGAGGATCGGCTGGGCGATGCACAAAACGATGTTGCGGTCGCCCTTCTTGCCCATCACGAAATTGGCCGCGACCATCCACGAGCCGCCGGTGCGGTTCTGCACCACCAGCGGGTTGGTGATGATCTTCTGCTCGTTGAGGATCTTGGCGGCCCGGCGCATCAGCACGTCCGGCGTGCCGCCGGGGCTGGTGCCGGTGGTGATCTCGATGGGGCCGGTGAGGGCGGCCTGCGCATGGGACGCGGCCGGCGCCGCGACCAGCGCGGCACCGAACGCGGCGGCGAGCGCGGCGTGTTTCAGACGCAGATGTAAGGGCCGAGCGGCACGAGAGGGGATCATGTGGCGTTCCTTCCCAGGCAGGACGATGGCACAGCGTCTTGTGACGTCTTGTGGCCTGAGGAGAGAGTGCCGTTGCGGCATTGTCAAGTTAAAATGAAATATTCATACCCGAATAAGCTATAGCTGTTCGGCATGGCTATAGTACAAAATAGCATGAATAGGATTTTTACTTGAATAAAGTGGTGGGGCGGCGGGTGAGGGAAGATCGCTGAAAAGCGGCATGCGGCGCTCCGGTCGGCGCATCATTGCGGCGGAGTTCTATGTTTTGACGGTTATTGGCGTGTGTTGTTCGAGTATTTATTCGATCGTGATCCGATAACCATCCGATTTGTCGACATTGTCCAGAAGTGCGTGATAGGCTTCCCGAAATTATAAGAGCAGGAGGATGCCTATATGTCAGTAATTCTGACGTATGTGCGACATTACATCTGGGAATGCTTCGTTCGATCCGGCGAAGGATATTGTATACATAATTCTGATCAGGGTTATCGCGACGATGTCCGGCCGGCGCCGGTGCTTCTTTCACGCCGCCGGGCGTGACGCGAGAACTTCGAGACTATTGCGCAGAGCCTCCGCTTCCACATTGCGGGTGATGAAGACGATGCGGGTGGTGTGATCGTCGCTCGGCCAGGCGGAGAGCTGGACGGGCGGGTGCAGCACCGCCTGCACGGCATGCACGACCATCGGCGCCGCCTCGCCGCGTAGCGCCACGATCCCCTTCATGCGCAGCAGATCGGCACCGCGCAGCGACAGCACGGAGCGCAGCCAGCCGCGCAGCGCCTCCCGCGTCACCGGCCGGTCCAGCGTGACGGCGAAGGCGCGGATGCCGTCGTCGTGGGCCGAGCGGGCCTTGCTCTCCTCCGTGGTAAAAGCGTCGCTGTTGAGCCAGGCGAGAACGTCGCCGCTGGTACGCGACGGAGTGCCGGGCACGCGGGCGAACAGATCGTCGGGAGCGATGGCGCCCTGCACCACCGGCACGAGGGCCGCGCCGGGATTGATCGACTGCAGCCGGTGGGTGAGGTCGGTGACGGCGGCGGGCGCGGCGAGGTCGGACTTGGTCAGAACCAGTATGTCGGCGAGCGCCGCCTGATGACGGGCCTCGGCGAAGGCGTCGAGCTGGCCGGCGCCGTTCACCGCGTCGACGGTGGCGACCACGGCGCGCAGCGCGAAGCGCGTCGCCAGCGTCCGCTCGGTGAGGAAAGCCCGCACCAGTGCGGCGGGATCGGCGAGGCCGGTGGTCTCGATGGCGATGCGCGAGAAGGCGGGCAATTCGCCACGCGCGACCTTGGTGCAGAGATCGTCCAGCGTGTCGACGAGATCGCCGCGCACCGTGCAGCAGATGCAGCCGCTCTGCAGCACGACGGTGTTCTCGATGGCGCTCTCGACCAGCAGATGGTCGATCGCCACATCGCCGAACTCGTTGATGATCACCGCGCTGTCCGCCATGCCGGGATCGCGCAGTAGATGGTTGAGCAGCGTGGTCTTGCCGCTGCCGAGGAAGCCGGTGATCAGGATGACCGGGATCATCGCCTTTCCCCGCGGCTCAGATGTCGAGCTCCAATATGTAGATGCCGCCGGCATGACGGTCGCCGCAATAGACGATGCCGTTCTCGTCGACATAGACCTCGTTGATCTGGGTCGCCGGCACGCGGGCGCCGGGCGGGGCGGAGGGCACGAAGGCCGCCACCTCGCGCGGGGCCAGCGGATCGCTGATGTCGTGCACGCGCAGGCCGCCATTGAAAAGCGTCGAGAACAGCAGCGTCTCGGAGTGGAGCGCGGTGTCGCGCGGCGGGTTCTCATGCAGGTTGTGGCAGCCGAAGCGCCCGCCCTTGCGGGAATATTCCTCGAAGGAGGGCATGGGCAGGGTGGAGAGCGGCACCGGGTTGTCCTCGCGGCGGATGTCGAGGAGCCAGGTCAGCTTCGGCCAGTCGAAGCCGTCATCGTGGATGCATTCGTGGCTGGCCACTGCGAGGTCGCGGCCGAACAGCGGCATCAGCGTGTGCGCGAAGCCGGGGAAGGGCGGGTTCGGATTGAAGCGGGAGATGACGGTGGGGCGCGACTTGTCGGAAATGTCGATCACGTGGAAGCCGCCGTCGATATAGCCGACATAGGCGCGGTCCGGGCGGGCGGGATAGACATTGGTGTTGTGGCAGCGAAAGCCGCTGTCGATCTTCAGCCGCTCCGGGGGTGCGGCAGCGTCACCCTCGGCGGTGCCGGGCAGCCACCAGCGGCCGGCCTCGACCGGCTTTGACGGGTTGCGCACGTCGATGATGCGGTAGGCCTGATCGTCCAGCGGGTTGCGCGGGGTGAAGTCGGCGGCGCCGGCGGCGCAGTGGATGAACTCGCCATCGACGAACCACACCTGGTGCACGCCGCGCGAATGCGGGCCGGAGCAGTCGAAATGGCTGATCAACCGCGGCGTCTCGGGCACGGAGATGTCGAACAGGTCGATGCCGGCCGGCTGGAGGCCAGGCTGCACGGTCTGGTAGGCCACCGCCATCAGGTCGCCGGTGGTCTCCAGCGAGTTGGAGCGCACCTTGTTGTGCGGCAGCTCGGTCTGCACGATCACCTTTGGCCGGCTCGGATCGGTGACGTCGATGCCGGTGAAGTTCTTCGGCGGACCCTCATGCGCCACCCACAATATGCGCCGCCCGTCCGGCGCCCGTTGCAGCGACATGCCTTCGCCAACGCCGCCGAAACCGGCCAGCGGGTCGTGCGCGATCAGCCGCATGCCGGAGATGAGGTCGATTTTAACGTCGGCGGCCTTGGTGTGGTCGAGCATCAGGCGTCCTCCCGGCGGAGCGTCGCGAGCGCACGCCCGTCGAGCGGTCCTTGTGATTGTTAATCGCAAGGATGTTCGAACAAATTATCGATGTCAATAAAATGGGCGGTTGGTGGTTCGCGAAAACCTCAGTCGCCGTTGCCGGCCGACAGGCTGCGCGAGACCTCCTCGTAATTGCGGATCACCACCTCGACGCTGCCCTGGAAATGCTCGGCGAGCACGGCGGTGGCGCGCTCGGCATCGCGGGCGATCGCAGCTTCCGCCACGGTGCGGTGCTGCTCGCGCACCCGCTTCAGCAGGGCTTCCGACGAGGAGGTGACGACGATCACCGCCCGGCGGTAGCGCTGGAAGTGATCGGAGAGCGCGCCGCAGAAATGCAGCAGCCACGGCGAATCGCAGGCGGCGATCAGGCTGTAGTGGAAGCGGTCGTGGCGCTGCTCCCATTCGTCCACCGCCTTGCGGTCCTCCACCGAGTGCGGCAGCGGCGTGCGCTCCAGCCGGTGCAGCGCGGCGAGGATCTCGGCTTCCCAGTCCTCGTCGCCGCGGGCGATGGCACGGCGCAGCGCGTTGCAGGAAAGCTCGGTGCGCAGCGCGCAGAGATCGTGAAGGTCGGACAGCGACAGCGGGGCGACGGTGTAGCCGCGATGGCCCTCGAAGCGGACCAATTGGTCGGACACCAGCCGGGACAGCGCCTCGCGCAATGGCGCGATGCCGACGCCATAGGCGGCGCTGAGCTGGCGGAAGCGCAGCCGCTCGCCCGGCTTCAGATGGCCGGCGATGAGGTCGCGACGCAGGCGGGCATAGATCTCGATGCCCAGCGTGGTGGCATCGTCGTCACCGGGCGCGACAGATGAAAGGGACACGGCACTCTCCGCTCGCGACAGACTCGTCCCCTGATCATAGGCGGAGGGCATCTTCGATCAAGGCGCCGATGTTCGAGCGTTTGTCGGCGAATGGTCTAAGCCGGGGCGTCGCCGCGCTCGGCCAGCCGCTTCAGCACCGGGCCGACGCCGGTCAGGAAAGTGTCGACGGCGTTGCGGATCATGGTCGGCCGGTCCACCGGCATGGGGAACCGGTACACGATCTCCCGCACGCCATAGTAGAAGATGCCGCCCTGAAGGGTCCAGAACAGCTCGACCTCTTCCGGGGTCGGCGGCTCGCCGCCCCCGAGGCCGAAGCTGGTGCGGGTGGCGAGGGTGATCGGCCGCAGGATCTGCTCCTCGACGGTGGTGGCGTAGCGCCGGTTGATGTCGACGCCGCGCAGGCCGGCAAAGAGATAGATGCGGATCCACTCGGGGGTGAAGATCGTGCCGGCATAATCCTCGTAGAAGGCGACGATGCGCTCGCGGATCGGCCGGCTTTCGTCGAGCAGGCCCTCGCGCCATTGTGGCTTCCAGCGATTGACGTAGATCTCCTGGTAGACGGCGGCGATCAGGTCGTCCTTGCTGGGGAAATAGCGGTAGAGCAGCGGCTGGGTGACGCCGAGCCGCTGGGCGAGTTCGCGGGTGCCGGCCTCGAAGCCGACCTCGGCGAACAGCTCGATGGCCTTGCGGACGAACTCCTTGTGCCGTTCTTCCGGCTTGTTGCGCGTGCGCCGTGGCGCGAGGGCCTTGCCCTCCGCCGCGGCCAATGAGGATGAGCGTCCCGCCATCGGTGTCGTCACGTTCCTTTCGTCCGCCGTCGCGTTGATCACACGACCGGATTATCGGCATCGAGGCCGAGCGCCAGACGCCCGAAGGCGGCATTGGCGACATCGGTACTGAAGGCGATATGCGCGCTTATAGCATGGGCGTCGCGGAAGCGGCGCTGCTGGCTTCCGCCGAGGTAAAGTGCCTGCGCGCCGCTGCCGGCGTCGATCTCGTCGACCGCCTGCGTGGTGAGCTGGGTCGCAAAGGCGAGGTCGCGGCGATAGGCGAATTTCGTCACCAGGTCCGGCACATGGCCGCGCTCGGCATCGCGCATCGCCTCCTCGCAGATGGCGAGCATCATCCGCCTCGCATGGCTGAGCCGGGCGGCGGCGTTGCCGACATGGATCTGCAGGCTCTGCAATTCGGCCAGCCGCGCGCCGGTGTAGTTGGCCGCGCGCTTGCGGGTGGAAGCGACGTAATCGGTGAGCGCGCCCTCGCCATTGCCGAGCCCGACGCCGGACAGGATGGCGGGGAACAGCGCGAAGACCGGCAGCCGGTAGAGCGGGGCGGGGTGGCGTTCGCTGCCCGGTGTCGTGCCGCCCTTGAGGTCGGCGACCGAGACGGTCATCTCCTCCGGCACGAACACCTCCTCGCAGACGACGTCGTTCGAGCCGGTGCCCTTGAGGCCGGTGACGTGCCAGGTGTCGAGGATGCGGTAGTCGGCGCGGGGGACGAGGAAGACACGGTGATCGGGCGCCTCGCCCTCGGCGCGGACGATGCCGGCCAGCATGTTCCACGAGCAGACGTCGACGCCGGAGGAGAATGGCCAGCGGCCGGAGACGACATAGCCGCCCGGCGCCTTCGTCACCTTCGCGGCCGGGAACACGAAGGAGGAGGCGATCAGCGCGTCGGGATCCTCCTTCCAGATGCGGTCCTGCGCGGCGGGCGGGAACATCGCCAGCATCCAGTGGTGGCTGGCGAGATTGGTGAGGTTCCACGCCGTGGAGGCGCAGCCGGCGGCGAGCGCCGCGCCGATGGTGATCAGGCTTTCATAGCCGAGCTCGGCGCCGCCGACCGCCCGGGGCTGCAGCATGCGGTAGAGGCCGCTATCATGCAGGTCGCGCTCGTTCTCCGGCGGCAGCCGGCGCAACTCCTCGGCGCGCGGCGCCCGCTCGGCGAAGACCGAGGCGAGGTCGGTGGCGCGCTGGAGCAAGTCGTCATGGCGCTGCTCGTCCGGCGAACGCAGGGCACGCGGCGCGGCGAGGGCAGGGGAGACGAGGGGCGAGGCGGTGTCGGTCATCGCTTCCTCCCTCAGGCGCGCCGGCGGTTGAGGAACAGCGTCGCCTCGAGGTTCTCGCCCACCTGCTCGAAGCGGTCGGCGAGGCGCTTCAATTCGGGAATGCGGGCGGTGTCGAGGCTGGCGACGTCCGGCCAGTCGACCTCGACGAGGTTGCCGCCGGGATCGCGCAGATAGAGCTGCACCGTGCCGTCCGGCATCTCGTTGACGCCGTTGCCGAAGGTCTTGTGGTCGATGAGGCCGGCGTCGCGGGCGCGCTCATACACGCCCATGAAGTCGTCCACATTGATGGCGAAGTGCTGGTAGTGCGGCGTGGTGTCGGGCAGGCCGAAGACGTGCAGCTGCTGGTCGCCGCAGCGCAGATACTGGGTGCGGAAGCCGAAATTATAGGTTGGGATCACCTCCATGCCGAACATCTCGACATAGAAGCGCACGGAGGCGTCGACGTCCCTGGCGCCGATCGACAGATGGTTGAGGCCGGTGGCTTTCATGGCGTTCCTCCTTATTTAATTATCGTTCGATAAATAACATCAAGGAAGGTGGTGGGCAAGGCAGGCTTGACACTGTCGCTCGATTTAGTTTTCACTCGATAAATAACAATCGATCGCTAGCGGATGCAAGGTGCATCGAAGCGGGTGCCGCTACGTCGGCGCCGGGAGGAAAACATGGCCCGCCATCTCAAGACCGCGCGTTCCGTCGAGGAGCGCGCCGATGCCGACGCGCAGGTGCGCGCCACCGTCGAGACCATCCTCAAGGAAATCGAGACCGGCGGCGACGCCTCTGTCCGCGCCTATTCCGAGCGCTTCGACAAATGGTCGCCGGCGAGCTTCCGCCTGTCCGACCAGGAGATCGAGGCGGCGCTGTCCAGCGTGTCGAAGTCCGATCTCGACGACATCCGCTTCGCGCAGGCGCAGGTGCGCAACTTCGCCGAGAAGCAGCGCGCCTGCGTGCTCGACCTCGAGGTGGAGACGCTGCCGGGGGTGATCCTCGGCCATAAGAACGTGCCGGTGGAGCGGGTCGGCTGTTATGTGCCGGGCGGCAAATACCCGATGGTCGCCTCGGCGCATATGAGCGTGGTGACGGCGAAGGTCGCGGGGGTGAAGAGCGTGGTGGCGGCGGCGCCGCCGTTCCGCAACGGGCCGCACCCAGCCATCGTCGCGGCGATGCATCTCGCCGGCGCCGACGAGATCCTGGTGCTGGGCGGCGTGCAGGCGGTGGCGGCGATGGCGCTGGGAACCGAGAGCATCGCGCCGGTCGACATGCTGGTCGGGCCGGGCAATGCCTTCGTCGCCGAGGCCAAGCGCCAGCTTTACGGCCGGGTCGGCATCGACCTGTTCGCCGGGCCGACCGAGACGCTGGTGATCGCCGACGACACGGTGGACGCCGAGATTTGCGCCACCGACCTTCTCGGGCAGGCCGAGCACGGGCCAACCTCGCCGGCGGTGCTGCTCACCAATTCGGAGAAGCTGGCCCGCGAGACAATGGCGGAAGTCGAGCGGCTGCTGACCATCCTGCCGACGGCGGAGATCGCCGCGGCGGCGTGGCGCGATTTCGGCGAGGTGATCGTCTGCGACAGCGTCGAGGAGATGGTTGTCGAGGCCGACCGCATCGCCTCCGAGCATGTGCAGGTGATGACCGCCGACCCGGATTATTTCCTCGCCAACATGCGCAATTACGGCGCGCTATTCCTCGGCCCGCGCACCAATGTCGCCTATGGCGACAAGGTGATCGGCACCAACCACACGCTGCCGACCAAGAAGGCGGCGCGTTACACCGGCGGGCTGTGGGTCGGCAAGTTCCTCAAGACCTGCACCTATCAGAAGGTGACCAGCGACGCCGCCAGCGCCGAGGTCGGCGAATATTGCTCGCGGCTCTGCGTGCTGGAAGGCTTTCTCGGCCATGCCGAGCAGGCCAATGTCCGTGTGCGCCGCTATGGCGGCGGCAATGTCGACTATGCGACGGCGGCGCGGCGGGCGGGGTGAGCCATGAACGCATCATCGAGCGCCCCGCCAAAGGCGTTGCTCAGCGAGCGCGCGCCCTATCTTGCCTTCCCGGATCGGCCGCGCCTGCATCTGCCGGGCGACGCCCGCGTCGCGGTGTGGATCATCGTCAATGTCGAGGAATGGTCCATCGCCCGCGCCATGCCGCGCACCGTGCTGCCGCCGCCCATGGGCCAGCCGCTGATGCCGGACCTGCCTAACTGGGCCTGGCACGAATACGGCATGCGGGTCGGCTTCTGGCGGCTGTTGAAAGCCATCGAGTCGCGTGGCCTGCGCGCTACCTTCGCGGTGAACGGCCATGTGTGCCGTTCCTATGAGCGAGTGGCACGGGCGGCGCGCGATGCCGGCTGGGAGTTCATGGGGCACGGCTATGTGCAGCGGCCGATGCACCATGTGGAGGATCAGCGCAAAGCGATCTTCGACACGGTGGAGACCATCCGCGACTTCACCGGCCGGCCGCCGCCCGGCTGGGAGAGCCCCGGCCTCACCGAGAACGACCAGACGCTCGACCTCCTGAAGGAGGCGGGCGTCGGCTATGTCGCCAACTGGGTGATCGACGATCTGCCGCTGGAGCTGTCGACCGCGCACGGGCCGATGCTGTCGGTGCCTTATTCGGTGGAGACCAACGACATCGTCGTCCACGCCGTGCAGCACCAGCCCTCCGACGCCTTCCTGCGCCGCTGCGTGGACCAGTTCGACCGGCTGTGGGAGGAGGGGGCGGACAACGCCAAGGTGATGGCGATCAGCACTCACCCCTACCTCACAGGCGTGCCGCACCGCATCGGCTATTTCGAGGAACTGCTCGATTATGTGCTGTCGCGCCGGCAGGTGGCGATGATGACCGGCGAGGAGATCGCCGACTGGTATCGCGGCGCGAGCGGGGCGGGGCCGGGTTAAAAATCCGGCAGGCGCGGCGCGCCGGGCGCGACGGGGAACACCTCGTCGCGCCAGAAGCCGTTGCCGCGTTCGCCGAGCAGATCGGCGACGACATCCGGTTTCGCGAGGTCGGCGGCGGCCAGCACCGTCACGCGGATCCCGGCGGCAGCAAGGCGCTCGCGACGTCGCCGTTCGGCGGCCGGCAGCAGCGGCGAGGGGGCGAACAGCACGGCCTCCGCGCGGCCTCCCAGCCAGAGAAACATGTCGACCGGCACCGGCCCGCCACCGTCGTCGAGCGGCAGCAGCGCGCGCGGCAGTGGCAGCGGGGCGGAATAGAGCACGTCCTCCGGCGCGAACAGGCCGGCCATCGGGCGGAGCCGCTCGGCGATCTCCTCGCGATGCGCGGCGATGACGGCGTGAAGATGCGCGACATAGCCGTCGATGAAGTGCGCGGCGTTGCGGTTCCAGCCGCCGGCGAGACGCTTGAGGTGCTCCGCCAGCCGGAGGTCGGTCGCGACCTTCTCCTGCCCGATCGCCGGTGGTGGCAGGTCGAAGGCCTCGTCGTTCAGGCGCAGGACCTCCCCCGGAAGCAGGCGCATCCGGAGGAGGCCGTCGAACCGGGACGGATCGACCGGCGCCCTGTCCACGCCGTAGAAGACGAGGGCCGGCAGCTTCGGCGTCAGGTGCTGCGTCATCTGCACCGTTACTTGCGGCTTTCGGGATGCCAGATAAGCAGGCGGCGGCGGACGATCTCCAGGCTCTTCACCACCACGAAGCCGAGGATGATGATCTGCACGATGCCGGCGAACACCCCGACCGAGTCGGCGAAGCGCCCGGCCATGATCATCGCGCCGCCCACCCCGCGTCCGCCCATCAGCATCTCCGTGACGATGGTGGTGATCATGCCGGTCGGCAGCGCCACCTGCAGGCCGGTGAGGATCTGCGGCATCGCCATCGGCAGATAGACTTCCCACAGGAGCTCCCGCTCCTTCGCCCCGAAGGAACGGGCCGACCAGATCGGCCATTTGTCGAGGCTGGAGCAGCCGGCGCAGGTCGCCGCCACCACGGGAAAGAAGCAGGAAAACGCCACCATGATGATCTTCGAGGTGTCGTAGATGTCGAACCACAGGATGAAGATCGGCAGGAAGGCGATCTTCGGCATCGGGAAGCCGATCGACACCAGTGGATCGAAGAACCAGCGCACAAGCGCCGAGCGTGCCATCAATATGCCCGTGGGAATGCCGATGACGGCACCGATGGCGAAGCCGGTCAGCGCCCGGTAGAGGGTGAGGCCGAGATCGACCGGCACGGTGCCGGCGATGAGGTCTTCCCAGATCCGCCCCAGCACCACACTGAGCGGCGGCAGCAGGAAGGGGTTGAGCGCGCCGAAGCGGGCGCCGAATTCCCAGATGCCGGCGAGCGCCGCCACCACCGCGACCTGCACCGCGATGTCGACCATCCGCGGCGAGATCGGACGCGATGGGCGCGGGGCCTTCTGGACCGGCGACTTGCCGGCGCCGGCGAGCGGCTTGGCGTCAGCCATGTTCATCATGCCTCCCTCCAGCGAAGCAGGCGCCGGGACAGCAGCGCGTAGAGGCGGTCGGCGGCAAACCCGATGCCAGCGACGAAGAAGATGGCGGCGAACATGGCCGGGTACTGGCCGCCGTCGCCGAGCGAGGAGATCATGAAGCCAACGCCGTCGGTGGCGATGACGAATTCCGAGCTCACCATCAAGATGAAGGAGAAGGCGAGCGCGGTACGGCAGCCATTGAGGATGTCCGGCATGGCGCCGCGCAGCACCACCTCGCGCAGTACATCGAAGCGCGAGGCGCCGAGGCTCGCCGCCGACCACAAAAGGAACGGGTTCACCCCGCGCGCGCCATTATAGGTGCCGACGATGACCGGCAGCAGGCAGCCGAGGAAGATCAGCAGGATCTTCGAGGAATCGCCCAACCCCAGCCAGATCATCACCACTGGGATCAGCGCCGATTTCGGCATCGGGTAGAAGATCTGCACGATGGGGTTGATGAGCAGCCGCACCGGGCGGAACGAGGCCATTAAGAGGCCGGCGGAGATGCCGACCACCACCGCCGCGCCGAGGCCGGCGGCGGCGCGGCTGACCGAGCGCAGGGTGTTGTAGAGGAGGTCGCCGCCGAACAGCATGTCGGAAAAGGCGGCGAAGATCTCGCCGAGCCCCGGCAGCATCTGCCGCGACACCAGCCCGCTGAGGCCGAGGAACTCCCAGCCGAGCGCGAGCACCAGCAGCGGCGTGAAGCGCACCACGGTATTGACGACGGCATAGGACAGCGACGGGCCGACGCGGCCCCGCCCGCGACCGCCGGCGAGGACGTCGCTCATCAATGCGCCCCCCGCGTCGCCGCCACCGCCTGCTCGCGTACCAGCCGCCAGATGTGCTCGCTGAGGCCGATGAACTCGCGGTTCTCGAGGATTTCCTCGCCGCGCTCCTTGGGCAGGTCGACGTCGATGACGTGCTGGATGCGGCCGGGCCGGGCGCTCATGATCGAGATGCGGTCGGCGAGGAACACCGCCTCCTGCACGTCATGGGTGACGAACACCACTGTCTTGCGGCTGTCGCGCCAGATGGTGCGCAGCTCTTCCTGCATGACGCGCCGGGTCTGGGCGTCCAGTGCGCCGAACGGTTCGTCCATCAGGAGGATGCCGGGATCCACCGCCAGGGTGCGGGCGATGGCGGCGCGTTGCTGCATGCCGCCGGACAATTGCGAGGGATAGGCGTTCTCGAAGCCGGTGAGGTGCACCATGTCGATGTAATGCCGGGCGCGCTGCTCGCGCTCGGCGGCGTTGAAGCCGGCCTTCTTCAGCCCGTAAAGCACGTTGTCCTTCACGGTCTTCCACGGGAACAGCGCGAAGTTCTGGAAAACGATACTGCGATCCGGGCCCGGTGCGGTGACCGGTCCGGCCGATGTGGAGATCATTCCCGCCTGCACCGGGATGAAGCCGCCGATCAGATACAGCAGCGTGCTCTTGCCGCAGCCGGAGGGGCCGAGCAGGCAATGGAACTCGCCGTCGCCGATGTCGAGGTTGATGCCGTCGAGCGCCAGCATGCCGCCGGCGGTGCGGGCGCCATAGGTGTGGGAGACGTCGCTGATCGAGATGCTGCTGGCGGCGTGGGCACGGCTGCGCGGGGGCGGCGCGAGATGGGTGACGCTCATTGGCTGGCCTCGATCCGCTTCTGCGCTTCCTTGACGAAGCTCAGATCGACATAGTCGGGATCGACCTTGATGCCGCGCGGGGCGAGGCCGAGATCGACGGCGATGTCGATGCTCTCCTGCAGCGCCTTGACGTTCGGCACCATGAAGGGATCGCGGAAATAATCCCCCTTGGTGAAGAGGTATTGCAGCGTCTCGGGCGGCTGCTGCATGAAGTTGGCGATGATCTTCACCGCCTCGTCATGGTTCTTCGGATCGGTGAACCAGCGCACCGCGCGCACATGGTCCTCGAAGAAGTCCATCAGCGCCGCGCGGTTGTCGTTCAGGAACTTGCCGTTGGCGGCGAGGAACACCAGCTGCGAGGGGCCCATGGCATCCTCGGAGGTGAACAGCACCTTGTACTTGCCGGTGGCGAGCAACTGGTCGGACATCGGCTGCAGCACGGTGCCGAGGTCGATCTTGTGCTCGTCGAGCATGGCGGGAATGTTCGGGAAGGCGACCTCCACCATGGTGTAGTCGCGCTTGTCCTGCATGTTGCTCTTGCGGAACATCGCCCGCATCGCGGTATCGGAGGCCGAGCCGATGGCGTTGGTGCCGACCCGCTTGCCCTTCATGTCCGTCACCTTCGAGATGCCGGAATCGCTGCGGACCAGGAAGGTCTCGCTGTGATAGTCCTCGACGCCGTCCTGGATGATGTCGGCGACCGCCTTCACGTCGAGCCGGGCATTGGTGACGGCGAGCGCCAGCACCAGCGGCCCGAAGGCGGCCATGTCGATCTCGCCCGCCGCCATGGCGGTGATCTGCGGCGAGGAGCCCCGGAAGCGGATCGGCTCCACCGTGTAGCTCTTGCCGTAATATTTGAGGATGTCCGGCTTGCTGTAGAGCACGGGGATCAGGTGCCCCGGCATGGTCGACCAGCCGATGCGGATCTTCACCGGGTCGGCCTGCGCCGCCGGCAGGGCGCCGGGGGCGATGATGAGGGCCGCCAAAGCGGCCGCGAGCGCCAGCGCGCCGCGTCGTGTTGCCATGGTCGTCTTCTCCCGATGCCCCCGGATCGTCGCCGGGTGGCTTGTTGTTCTCGGTAGCGTCGTCCGGGCTGTTCCACGACTCCCGCGCGGGCATCGATGAGCGTCCCGGTCGGCTTGGTATCGTCGGCTTGGTAGCGTCAGCTTGGCGTTGCCCGCCGCTGGTTTTCAACGCGGCGGTGTCTGCTTGTTTATCGATTGATAATCACGTGGATTTTCGATCATGTCAACGATGCAAGATGATTTGCGCTTCGTTCGCAAGCTGAATCCATGCGGCGCCGCGGCATCCGCGCCCGTGCGCGTCGTGGCCTCCGCCGCGTCGACGGAGGCCGCCGCATCATCGAGCCATCACCAGGGAAAACGCCTCAGCGCCCGCCGGCCACCGGCACGATCGCACCCGTGACATAGGCGCTGGCGGGGGAGGCGAGCCACATCACGATGTCGGCAACTTCCTCGGCGGTGCCGGGGCGCTGCATCGGGATGGCGGGGGCGAGCCGCGCCAGCCGGTCGGGCGCGCCGGCCCTGGCGTGCAGCTCGGTGGCGATCAGGCCGGGGGCGACGGCATTCACGCGGATGCCCTCCGTCGCCACCTCGCGGGCGAGGCCGATGGTGAGGCTGTCCACCGCCCCCTTGCTGGCGGCGTAGTGTACCCATTCGCCGGCACCGCCGAGCTCGGCGGCGCGCGAGGACATGTTGACGATGACGCCACCACGCCCGCCATGACGGGTCGACATGCGCGTCACCGCCTCGCGGCAGCACAGGAAGCTGCCGGTCACATTGACCGCCATCACCTCGGCGAGGGTGGCGGCGGTGATCGCCTCGACACGGCCGAGCGGGCCGACGCCGCCGGCATTGTTGACCAGCACGTCCGGCGGCCCGAAGCGGGTATCGACCGCCGCGAACAGCGCGACGACGTCTTCTTCGCGCGCCACGTCGGCCCGGACGGCCAGCGCCTCGCCCCCGGCGGCGGCGATGGCGTCGGCGACCGCCCCGGCTCCGGCCGCATCGCCCTTGTAGCTCAGGGCGACGCGGAAGCCGGCGCGGCCGGCGGCACGGGCGATGGCGGCGCCAATGCCCCGGGAACCGCCGGTGACGATGAGGGTGCGGGGCGCGGCGTCGGACATGCTGATCTCCTCAGGCGACGGGGACGAAGCGGTCCCGGCCGACGGCGGCGACGATGGCTTCCAGCACCGCGACGCCGTGGATCATGTCGGCCGGCGGGATCGGATAGGGCGCCTGCCCGCGCACCGCCCGCGCGAAGGCCTCCAGCTCGGCGTGCAGCGTGTCGAAGCCGGCGAGGGTCTCGTGCGTGGCGGCCGGCGCCGGCTGGCCCGGCGCGGTCGGGGCGGGCTCGAGGCTGAAGCCGCCGAGCGTCGGCGTGGTGATGCTGGCCACCCCCTTCGCGCCATAGGCGGAGAAGCGGAACACCGGTGCCGTCGCGGTGAAGGCGAGCAGGGTGCCGGTCTGCCCGCTTGCGAAGCGCAGCATCACCGAGGTGGTGTCCTCGGCGCCGGACGGCGCGACACGGTTGACGCTCTGGCAGGCGACGGCCTCGATCGCGCCGAACAGGTCGATCATCGAATCGACGAGATGGATGCCGAGCCCGGTCATGCCGCCGGCCGGCGACTGCTCGGGATCGGTGCGCCACACGCCCTTCGGCAGGAACAGGCCGGTGGGCGAGCTCAGCTCGGCGTGGCAATGCAGGATGGTGCCGAGCTCGCCGCCGCGCACCAGCGCGCGCAGGCGCTGCATGTGGGGATGGAAGCGCCGGTTGTGGCCGAGCGCCAGCGTGATGCCGGCGGCCTCGCTCGCCGCGACCGCCGCCTCGGCGCTCGCCTTGCTCATGGTGAAGGGCTTTTCGACGAAGACATGCTTGCCGGCGCGCGCGGCGGCCTCGATCTGCGCGGCGTGCTGGAGATGCGGCGTCGCCAGCACCACCGCCTCCACGGCGGGATCGGCCAGCACCTCCTCATAGCTGTCCTTGAGGGTGATGCCGGCGCCGGCGGCGAAGGCTTCCGCCTTGGCGCGGCTGCCGGTGGCGCCGGTGGTGAAGCGCAGCAGGTCGCTCTTCTCCTGCACGGAGGCGACGAGGGTCTGGCCCCAGCGGCCAAGCCCGATGATGGCGACGTTCAGCATGTTCGCGGATCCATTCGATCAGAAGACGGCGTGTCAGAAGGCGACCTGGTCGGCGCCCTTCAGCTCCAGCATGGCACGCGCCTCATCGGGTGTGGCAAGCTCCAGGCCCATGCCTTCGAGGATCTGCCGCGCCTTGCGAACCTGCGCGCCGCTGGACGTGGCGAGTTCGCCCGGCCCGAGCCACAGCGAATCCTCCAGCCCGACGCGGACATTCGCCCCCATCGAGGCGGCCATGGCGGCGACGCGCAGCTGCGAGGCGCCGGCGCCGAGCACCGACCAGCGATACTTGTCGCCGAACAGCCGGTCGGCAGTGCGCTTCATGTGGATGATGTCCTCGGGATGCGTGCCGATGCCGCCGAGAATGCCGAACACCGACTGCACGAACAGAGGCGGCTTGACGAGGCCACGGTCGAGGAAATGCTTGAGATTGTAGAGATGCGCGATGTCATAGCACTCGAACTCGAAGCGGGTGCCGTTGCCGTAGCAGGTCGCGAGTATGTACTCGATGTCCTTGAAGGAGTTGCGGAAAACGAGGTCGCGGGTGGCTTCCAGATGCTGGCGCTCCCACTCGAACTTGAAGTCCTTGTAGCGGTCGAGCAGGTGGTAGAGGCCGAAATTGATCGAGCCCATATTGAGCGAGGCGACTTCCGGCTTGAATTGCGCCGCCGGCAGCACGCGCTCCTCGACCTTCATATAGGGGCTGCCGCCGGTGGTGATGTTGATGGCGGCGTTGGTCTGCTGCTTGAGCTGCGGCAGGAAGCGGCCGAACGCCTCGGGCGTCTGGTCCGGCTTGCCGGTCTCCGGGTTGCGGGCGTGCAGATGCAGGATCGCCGCGCCGGCCTCGGCGGCGCCGAGCGCGTCGGCGATGATCTCGTCCGGCGTCACCGGCAGATGCGGCGACATGGAGGGGGTGTGGATCGCGCCGGTGCAGGCGCAGGTGACGATGACCTTGCGGGCGGCAGCCATGGTCGGCTCCGATGATGAGAGCGGCGAGGGACGGCGCATTCCCGCGCCGCCCGGCGATGTCGTCCGGTGACGGGCGCTACTTGATCGCCTGCGGGTTGATCGGCGAGCCGGTGCCGCCGGTGATGATCAGCGGCGGGCCGCAGAAGAAGAACTCGTACACGCCGTCCTTCGCGCAGTCCTCGGCGAGCTCCTTCAGGTAGAAGATCTCGCCCATGCACAGGCCCATGGCGGGGATCACCACCCAGTGCCAGGGCTGGTTGGCCTCGGTGGTCTCGTTCGGCCGCACCTCGACGCCCCAGGTGTCGGAGCAGATCGCCGCGACCTCCTTCTCGTGGCACCAGTAGCAGTTCTCGAACTTCACGCCCGGCGCGTCGCCGCCGGCATAGCCACCCCATTCGCCCTCGGCGAGGCAGCGTTCCATCTGGCCGGTGCGGACGATGACGAAATCGGCGCGGCGGATCTCCACGCCCTGCTTCTTGGCGCAGGCGTCGAGCTCGTCATTGGAGATGCTCTCGCCGTCCTTGAGCCAGTCGACGTCGCGAAAGCGGGCGATGTCGAGCAGCACGCCGCGCCCGTTCATCTTCGACTTGGAATGCTCGATGCCGAGCACGTTGAGCCCGCGCGCGTTGATGTGGCGCGGATCGTGGCCGTTATAGGCCTTGTCCTCGTAGAAGATGTGGCCGAGCGCGTCCCAGTGGGTGGCGCCCTGCACGCAGAGGTTCAGCGTGTCGTCGGCATAGCGGATCTTGTTCCAGTCCTGCTGGCCGGTGATGGCGTCGGTGCCGGTGGCGAGCATCTGGTGGATCGGGTTGAAGCGCCCGCCGAACAGGCCGTTCTGCGGTCCCTCGCGGTCGAGCGGGATGCCGAGCGAGAACACCCGACCGGTCTTGATGAGTCCGGCGGCCTCGACGATGTCCTGCGGCGTGACATGGTTGAGCGTGCCGCTGTGGTCGTCCTTGCCCCAGCGTCCCCAGTTGGAGAGCTTGCGCGAGGCTTCTTCGATGGCGGCGAGTCCGACGTCGATATCCATGGGTTTCCTCACTTTTTTCGATTTTTGCGCAGCCGGGCGGTTGGCGTCCGCCGGGTCGGGGTGCGGCTGTCCGCGTAGCGATGACAGGGCTTGCAACCGCATCCGATTTGTTTATCGTCTGATAAATATCAGATCGGCGCGCCGGGTTTGTCAATCGTCCGGAGCGGCAAGAAAGTGGGGGAGGCGCATATCCCGCCGGGCGAACGCCAACGTCGGGCGGCGATCAGCAATCGTGATCGCGCGGATCAGAACATATGGTTTCGCCGCCCGCGCGGGGCGCCTTTAGCGTCGCGACGGGCCGGAGGCGGCAAACGCCCCGCAAAGACAATGGAGAGGAGACACCCCATGAACCAAGTCGAGGGGACGGGCAGCACCAACACTGCCATCACGAACGCCGGCATCACGGACCGCGTCGTCTCGGGCGAGGCGCAACTCGCCGTGCGCGTGGACGGCGCCGTGCACCTGCCCTGGATCGTGCTGTCGAACTCGCTGGCCGCCGATCTCACCATGTGGGACGACCAGATCCCCTTCCTCACCCGCAGCTACCGCGTGCTGCGCTACGACACGCGCGGGCATGGGCGCAGCAGCGCGCCGGCCGGGCCCTACAGCTTCGACATGCTGGTGGCGGATTTCATCGCGGTGATGGACCATTTCGACGTGCGGCAGGCCGATGTGCTCGGCCTCTCCATGGGTGGCATGACAGCGCTCGGCGTTGGTCTCGCCCACCCCGAGCGGGTGAACCGGCTGATCTGCGCCGATGCGCGGGCCGATGCCCCGCCTCCCTTCGTCGCCGGCTGGGACCAGCGCATCGCGGCGGTCGAGGCGGGCGGCATGGGCGCGATCCTCGCCGGCACCATGGAGCGCTGGTTCACCGCGCCGACGCGACAGGACCGGCCGGAAGTGGTGGACCGCGCCGCCCGCATGGTGCTGGCGACCTCGCCGGTCGGCTATATCGGCTGCGCCGAGGCGCTGAAGCGGCTCGACTATCTGCGCCATCTGCCGCGCCTGACGTCCGAGACGCTCTACATCGGCGGCGCCGAGGACGGCGCGGCGCCGGCGGAGGCGATGCGCGCCATGGCCGCGGCGACACCCGGCGCGACCCATGTGAGCCTGCCCGGCGTGGCGCATATCGCCAATATGGAGGACGTCGCCGGCTTCAATGCGCGGGTGGCGGAGTTTCTCGACATTTCCAGGCAAGCGGCGGAGTGACGCGCGTGACGAGTGAGACCAAGGGGACCGTCGGCATCATCGGTCTCGGCATCATGGGTTCGGCCTATGCGAAGAACCTGCTGGACGCCGGGTTCGGCGTCGTCGGCACCGATGTCGCCGACGAGGCCATGGCGACGCTGGCAGGGCAGGGCGGCACGCCGGTCGGCTCGGCGCGCGAGGTGGCCGAGGCGGCCGACATCCTGCTGCTGGCGCTGCCCTCGGTGAAGGCGCTGGAGGCGGTGACGAAGGAGATCGCCGAGGCGCTGCGCCCCGGTGCGGTGGTGTGCGAGATGGGCACGCTGCCCATCGACGCCAAGGAGGCCTGCCGCGCCGCGCTGGAGGCAGAGGGTGCCGATGTGCTCGACTGCCCGGTCAGCGGCACCGGCGCGCAGGCGGCGAAGCGCGACCTCTCCATCTATGCCAGCGGCGAGGAGGCGGCGTTCCGCAAGGTGGAGGCGGCCTTCGCCGGCTTTGCCCGCGACGTCCGCTATTGCGGTGCGTTCGGCACCGGCATGAAGCTGAAATACATCGCCAATCTCCTGGTGACGATCCACAACCTCTCGACCGCCGAGGCGCTGCTGCTCGCCGAGCGCGCCGGGCTCGACCTCAACCTCGTCTATGACGCGATCCGGCCGGGTGCGGGCGGCTCGCGCATGTTCGACGTACGGGCGCCGATGATGATCGAGGAGCGCTACGAGCCGGCCACGATGAAGATGGATATCTACATCAAGGACCTGCAGCTCATCATGGACTTCGCCCGCGAGATGCGCAGCCCGACACCGCTGATGGCGGCGAGCCTGCCCTTCTATTTCGCCGCGCTGGCGGAAGGGCGCGGTAAGGAGGACACCGCCTCGCTGTTCGCGGTGCTCAAGGGCATGACCGGCGCACGCGGCAAAGACGGCAGCAAGGGGGACTGAGATGGGCGAGCTCACCCTCGACCGGGCCGACATCATCGGCCGCGTGGCGCTGGAGGACGCCCGCACGCGCAGCGCCCAGCCGCTCACCGTGGTGGTGCTCGACGCCGGCGGCCATGTGAAGCTGGTGCGCCGCGAGGACGGCAGCGGCATCGCCCGCTTCGAGATCGCCTATGGCAAGGCGTGGGGTGCGCTCGGCATGGGCATCTCCTCGCGCGGGCTGGCGGCGCGGGCGGCGAAGATGGGCGGCTTCTTCACCGCGCTCGCCGCCGCCACCGATGGCCGGGTGGTGCCGGTGCCCGGCGGCGTGCTGGTGCGCGAGCGACCCGGCGGACCGATCATCGGCGCGGTCGGTATCAGCGGCGACACGTCCGACATCGACGAGCTCTGTGCCATCGCCGGCATCGAGGCGGCCGGCCTCGTGCCGGACATCGAGGAGCGCTGAGCGATGGCGAGGCTGGACGCCGCGAGGCTGGACGGAAAGACGGCACTGGTCACCGGCGCCGGTCGCGGCATCGGCCGGGCGACGGCGCTGGCCCTGGCGCAGGCGGGCGCGAAGGTGATCGCGGTCGCCCGCACGCAGGCGGATCTCGACACGCTGGCGGCGGAAGGCGAGGGGCGCATCGAGCCGCTCGCCGCCGATGTGCGCGACGAGGCGTTCCTCGCCTGCCTCCAGGCGATGACCGATCTCGACATCCTCGTGAACAATGCCGGCGGCAACCGCCCGAAAATGATGGTCGATGTCGACGACGAGACGCTCGACTGGATGATCGACCTCAACATCCGCTCGGTCTACCGCGTCGCGCGGGCGGCGGCGCGGGCGATGGGAGCCGGCGGCGTCATCGTCAACATGTCCTCGCAGATGGGCCATGTGGGTTCGCCCAAGCGCACCGTCTACTGCATGACCAAGCATGCGGTGGAGGGGCTCACCAAGGCGATGGCGGTGGAGTTGGCGCCGCGCGGCATCCGCGTCGTCGCGGTGGCCCCGACCTTCGTGGTGACGCCGATGACGCAGGGCATGTTCGAGGACCCCGAGTTCAAGCGCTTCGTCTACGACATGGTGCCGCTGAACGATCTGCCGGTGCCGGAGGACATCGCCGAGGCGATCCTCTTTCTCGTCTCGCCCGGCGCCCGCTTCGTCACCGGCGACAGCCTGCGGGTCGATGGCGGCTGGACGGCACGCTGACCGTCTATTCCCGCATGATCGGCGCGACGCCGGGCCCGACGGCGATCTCGTCGCTGACGAAGCCGAGCACGGCGAGCACCAGCAGCACGATCACCAGCACGCCGATGAGGCCACGCAGCCCATAGGCCCGGTGGCCGGCATAGCCACCGCCCAGCAGTACCAGGATCAGGATCAGCACGATGATCGTCAGCATGGAAACCCTCCGCTCTCCGTCTGTGAATGCCGGAGGGGGCGAGGGGGTTCCGGCGCATTCAGGCCGTTGCGAAGCCGGCCGATTGCGCGGATAGTCCCGCCCGGCGTCGTTCGGCGCCTTCCTATCAAGCGCAGTACGGTGGTGTCGCGGGCATGGTGGACCAGAATGCGGCCATTCTGGTGGTCGACGACGTGGCTGAGAATCGCGACCTGCTGGCCCGTCGCCTGCGCCGGCTCGGCCTGAGCCGCATCGACGAGGCCGCCAATGGCCACGAGGCGCTGGCGGCCATCGCCAAGACGCCCTACGATCTCGTGCTGCTCGACATCATGATGCCGGAGCTCGACGGCTTCGGCGTGCTGGAGGCGCTACGCGCCGACGGCCGGCTGAACGATCTGCCGGTGATCGTGGTCTCCGCGCTCAACGAGCTCGACCCGGTGGTGCGCTGCATCGAGCTCGGTGCCGACGACTTCATCTTCAAGCCCTTCAACCCGACGCTGCTGCGGGCCCGCGTGCTCGCCACGCTGGAGAAGAAGGTGCTGCGCGATCGCACCCGCGACGAACTCAAGCGCAAGCAGGCCGAGCTGAACGAGGCGCGTACGCTCCAGCTGGCCCTGGTGCCGCCGCCCTTCGCCGGGGAGGCGGTGGGGCGGCAGATCGCCGTCGCGGCACTGCTGGAGCCGGCAAAGGAAGTCGGCGGCGATCTCGTCGATTATTTCTTCATCGGCGACGACCAGATCGTGCTGGCGCTCGGCGACGTCTCCGACAAGGGGGCCGGCGCGGCGCTGATGATGGCGCGCACCCATGCTCTGTTCCGCGCGCTCGCCGCGCGGCCGGACGCGCCGGAGCTGTTCGCCGATCCGGCGAGGGCGGTCGGGCTGGTCAACGAGGCGCTGGCGCGCGGCAATGCCAGCTGCATGTTCGTCACCTTCGCGCTGGTCAGCGTCGATCTCGCCACCGGCGTGCTCGCTTATGTGCGGGCCGGCCATGTGCCGCCCTATCTCGCGCGGACCGACGGCTCGGTCGCACGGCTCGGCGGCGGCGGCGGGCCGGCGCTGGGTATCGTCGAGGGCTTCGCCTACCGGGCGGACCGCGCCGAGCTGACGCCGGGCGACCGCCTGCTCATCGTCACCGACGGGTTCACCGAGGCGCAGGACCCGGCCGGGACGCTCTATGGCGAGGCACCGATCGGCGAGCTGCTGGCCGCGGGCTCGGGCGGGCAGGCCTGCTTGCGGTCGATGGTCGAGGCGGTGCGTGCCTTCGAGGCCGGCGAGCCGCAATCGGACGACATGGCGGCCATCCTTTTGACCTTCGATGTGATCTAGGCCGGAATCGCCCTCGGCTCCAGCGGTCGGTGGCGCAAATGCATGGGGAATGGGCAGATGGGCGAGGCGGATCAGCAGGACGGCGACAGCTGTCCCTTCGACGCCGGCGGGCTGGGGCGCGAGGCCACGCTGCTGCGGGCGACGCTGGAGAACATGTCGCAAGGCGTCGCCATGTACGACGCCAATTACCGGCTGGTGACCTGGAACCAGCTGTTCCGCGAATATCTCGACATGCCCGACGAGTTCTTCGACAACGCCCACACCTTCCAGGATTACATCCGCTATCTCGGCGCGCGCGGCGAATTCGGCGACGACGTCGACATCGAGACGGTGCTGGCCAAGCGCGTGGCCCAGCTCGACCATTCGCACCGCTTCGAGCGTACCCGCCCCGACGGCACCATCCTCGAGGTGCGCCGCGACCCGGTGCCGGGCGGCGGCTTCATCGCCATCTACACCGACATCACCGATCGCAAGCTCGCCGAGATGAAGCTGCGAGAGGACGAGGAGCAACTGCGCGCCATCGACGCCGCCGCGCCGGTCGGCCTCATCATCGTCGACCGCGCCAGCCACACGCTGCTGCATGTGAACGGCGGGGTGGAGCGGCTGCTCGGCCGCGCCGCCGCGACCTTCACCGGCCGGCGGGTCGAGGAGGTGCTGACCGACCCCGACAAGGGGCGCGCATTGTGGGACATACTGAGCGGCCCGGACTCAGAGCGGCGCGAATTCATTCTGCCGCGGCCGGACGGCACGCCGGTCTGGACCATGGTCGCGCATGGCGACCTCGATTTCCGCGGCGCGCCGGCCATCATCGCCACCTTCGTCGATATCACCAGCCGGGTGCAGATCGAGCAGGAACTGCGCGAGGCCAAGGAGGCGGCGGAATCGGCGAGCCAGGTGAAGTCCGCCTTCCTCGCCAATATGAGCCACGAGCTGCGCACGCCGCTCAACGCCATCATCGGCTATAGCGAGATCCTCAGCGAGGACGCCGCCGACGCCGGCGACACCGCCATGGTGGCCGACCTCGACAAGATCCAGGCGGCCGGCAAGCATCTGCTCGGCCTCATCAACGACATTCTCGATTTGTCGAAGATCGAGGCCGGCCGCATGGACGTCTATCTGGAGCAGGTGTTCCTGAACCGCACGGTGGACGAGGTGCGCACCATCGTCGGCCCGCTGATGGAGAAGAACGGCAACCGCTTCGTCATCGACTGCCCGCTCGATCTCGGCTCGCTGCGCACCGACGTCACCAAGCTCAAGCAGAGCCTGATCAATTTGCTTTCCAACGCCGCCAAGTTCACCAAGGGCGGGCAGGTGAGCCTCACCGTTTCGCGCCGCGAGGAGGCAGGCGGCATCGGCGTGGTGCGCTTCGAGGTGCGCGACAGCGGCATCGGCATGACCGAGGAGCAGATCGGCCGGCTGTTCCAGGCCTTCACCCAAGCGGATTCTTCCACTACCCGCAATTTCGGCGGCACCGGGCTGGGGCTGACCATCACCAAGCATTTCGTCGCCATGCTCGGCGGCACGATGGCCGTCAGCAGCGTTCCGGGGGAGGGCTCGGCCTTCGTCATCGAACTGCCGGCCGAAACCGACGCATCGCCCGAGCCGGTGCTGCCGATGATCGAGGGCCTCGTGCCGGCCGATGCCGGCGCCATCACCGTGCTGGTGGTCGACGACGACCCGGTGGTGCACGAGGTGCTGGCGGCCACGCTCGGCAAGGAAGGCTATGTGGTGCGCCATGCCCGCGACGGCTCCGACGCGCTCGACATCATGCGGCACGACCCGCCGGACATCGTCACGCTCGACGTCATGATGCCGAAGATTGACGGCTGGTCGGTGCTCGGCATCATGAAGTCCGAGCCGGAGCTGGCGCATATTCCGGTGATCATGCTCACCATCGTCGACGACCGGAACCTCGGCTATGCGCTGGGCGCCTCCGAATACATGACCAAGCCGGTCGACCGGCAGCGCCTGCTGAGCCTGATCCACAAATTCACCCCCGGCGACGGCGCCGGGCAGGTGCTGGTGATCGACGACGACCCGGATGTGCGGGCGATGGTGCGAGCTGCTATCGAGGATGGCGGGCTTCATGCCGTCGAGGCGGGCAATGGGCGGGAGGCGCTGATCTGGCTCGGCGCCCATCCGACGCCGTCGCTGGTGCTGCTCGACCTGATGATGCCGGTGATGGACGGTTTCGGCTTCCTCAGCGAGGTCCGCGCCAACCCCGCCTATGCGGACATGCCGATCGTGGTGCTGACGGCGAAGGAACTCACCGAGAGCGAGCGCAGCTATCTGGCGCAGAACACGCTGCTGATCCTTAACAAGAGCGCTCAGCCGATCGGCACTCTGGGCGCGGCGCTGGCGGCGATCGCCGGACGCAGCAAGGCCGGGCCCGGCAAGGTGGCCGCCGGCAAGGCCGCGTCGGAAGCGGGAGGCTGACGGGCATGGCGACGATTCTCCTCGTCGAGGACAATGAGTTGAACCGCGACATGCTCTCGCGACGGCTCACCCGCAACGGCTTCGAGGTGCTGCTGGCGGTGGACGGGCAGCAGGGGGTGGACCTCGCCACATCGCGCCGGCCCGATCTCATCCTGATGGATATGAGCCTGCCGGTGCTCGACGGCTGGGAGGCGACGCGGCGGGTGAAGGCCGATCCCCAGACGGCCGCGATTCCCGTCATCGCCCTGACCGCCCACGCGATGGAGCAGGACCGGCAGGCGGCGCTGGCGGCCGGCTGCGACGATTTCGACACCAAGCCGGTCGAACTGCCGCGGCTGATGGAGAAGATCCGGGCGCTGCTGGCGCCGGCCGGATGACCCGCTGTCGCGAAACGGACCATCTGTCATCAAACTGTCACTACGTGCCGCTGGAACAGGACGGCAAGCGTGGGCGTTTCGTTAGCCCTGCCGTCCGTCATCGGGGAAACTGAATGCCTTTCTTATATCCGCGGGGTCGCTGAGCGTATGGCGACCCTGGCGCTGCTGCTCAGTGGCCTTGGCCTGTTCTTCATCGGCGTGCGTTCCTTGTCCGCCAATCTGGTGCCGCTGGTCGGCCGGCGTGGCCGTGCCGCGTTTTCCCGCGCCCTGCGCGGGCCGCTGAGCGTGGCGCTCAGCGGCACCGTTGCCGGCATCGTCACCCAGAGCTCGACGGCGGTGTCGTGGATCATCGTGTCCTTCGTGCGCGGCGGCGTGCTGCCGGCCGGTCCGGCGCTGGGCGCGCCGAACTGGGCGAATGTCGGCACCGCGTTGCTGCCGCTGATCGTCGCCATCGACACCTCGACGGCGGCGGGGGTGGTGATCGGCCTCGGCGGCTTCATCACCTATTTCAAGCTCGCCCGTGGCGACCGCATGCGCCATGTGGTGGAGGCGGCGCTGGGGGCGGGGCTACTGCTGTTCGGCATGCATCTGGTCTCAATCGCGGTCGGCCCGATCCGCGACGAGCTGATGCACAACCCGTGGTGGGACGTCGCGCTCGAGCATCCGCTGCTGCTGGCGCTGATCGGCTTCGGCTTCTCCGTAGCGGCGCAGTCCTCCTCGGTCGCGGCGGCGGTTGCTGTCGCCGCGGTCGGCGGCGGGCTGCTCGACCTCGGCTCGGCGTTGCCGCTGGTCGCCGGCGCCAATGCCGCCGGCATGCTCAACAATGCGCTGATGGTGCCGGGCGAGACCATGGCCGGGCGGGCGATCTTCGCCATCCAGGTGGTGCAGAAGGGGGCCGGCTCGCTGCTGCTGGCGGCGCTGAGCGTCGCCGTCGCCGTCTTTCCCGGCGTCTTCGATGGCGTGTTGCCGGCCGATGGCGACACGCGGGCGCAGATCGCGGTGATCTTCCTCTTGGCGCAGATCGGCGGCGCCTTCATCGCCGCGCTCGCGCAGGGCGCGACCTGCCGGCTTCTGGAGCGCATGCTGCCGGCCAGCGCGGCCGAAACACTGGCGCAGCCGGCCTTCCTGCTGCGGGAATCGCTGTCCGATCCCGCCGCCGCGCTCGACCTGACCGTCCGCGAACTGGCACGCCTCGCCGACCGGCTGCCGATGATGCTCGACAAGGTGCGCGAGGAGGCGGACACGACAACGCCAGCACCGGCGACGTTGCGCGTGGCGGGCGTCGCTCTTGCCGGCAGCGTCAAGGCCTATCTCGCCGCCCTTCTGGACGGCCAGATGAGCCGGCGTCAGGTCTCGGTGGCCCTACTGCTCGACGATGCGGCGATGAATGTCAGCGCCCTGCACGAGGCGCTGGGCGAGTTCGCCGAGGTGGCCGGGCCGGCGCAGGCGCTGCCGACCGCGCGGCGGCTCATCGAGGCGCTGCACGCGCTGCTCGGCGCGGTGGCCGAGCACGGCGAAAGCCTCGGCGCCGACGACCCTGAAATGGTGCTCAGCCTGCTCGGGCACCGGGACCAGGTGATGGAGGCGCTGCGCCATCGGCTGTCCGAGCAGCACGCGCTCACGCCGATGCAGCAGGACGCGCTGTTCCGCATGACCATCCTGTTCGAGCGCATCGTCTGGCTGGCGCGCCAGCTGGTGAACAGCCTGACCCAGGCGTACCGGGCCTGACGGTGGGGCTCTCGCTGGCTGCTGTGGGCGGTGTTCTAGATGTCGAGGGTGAAGGCGAGCGTCACCACGTTGCGGTCGCCGTCGCGGCGGTAGGCGAAGCTCGCCGCCAGCGTGCGGATGAGATGCACGCCGAGGCCGCCGATGCGCCGATCCTCGATCGGGCTGGTCAGATCCGGAGCCGGCGCGGTGAACGGGTCGAAGGCGTCGCCATCGTCGGCGAGCTCGATCTCCACCTGCGTTCCGCGATGGCGGAGCGAGACCGTGATCTCGCCGGCCCGGTGGTCGGGATAGCCGTAATCGACGGCGTTGTTGATCAGCTCGTCGACCGCCATGGTGAGGCGGTGTGCTACCTTCTCCGGCAGCGCAGACGTCTCGCAGAAGAAGTCGAGCGCCCGAACCAGAGGCTCGAGTTCCGCAAGGTCATTCTCAAGGCGGAGATCGAGCTGCGCGATGATCATGTACTCTCCGCGGCCGCCTCGGAACGAATGCTCAGCCCAGCGTCGCCAGTGCGGCGTCGCGGTTCGGATGAATCGGGATCAGGGTCGAGAAGCCGCTGACGTCGAACACCTCGTGCACCGGCGGGATCAGCCCGCAAATGGCGAGCGTGACGCCGGAACCCTTGGCCAGCTTGGCGGCCTTCAGCACCACGCGCAGCCCCGCCGAGGAGATATAGGTGAGCTCGGCGAAATCGAGCAGCAGCACGCTGCTGCCATCCGGGATCACCGCCATGAACTCGTCGAGCTTCGGCGAGGTCGAGCTGTCGAGCCGCCCCCGTACCGCGGTGATCACGACGTCCTTTTCGACAAAGCGGTCGATCTGCATGGAAGACACGGCTCCGGCTAGGGGTTCGGGCACGGCGGGACAAAACCGCATCCGGCCGCACCAGAACTATCCGAGATCGGCGGTCGCCGGCAAGCGGCGCGCGTGGGAGGTACTCCGCCTCAATGCTCGAAGCGCAGGGTGAGCGTCTGGCGGTCGCCGACCTTGCCGATCACCAGCTTGTCGGCGCGCTTGCTCAGCATGTAGCCGACGAAGCGCGCCACCGCCGCGCTGTCGCCGAGTAGGTCCTCGGGCGAGGGGCGCAGGGTGGGGATCTCGATCGCCTCGCCCTGATACGCGAGCACGACGTCGAAATTCATCTCGTCGAACTTGGCGCGCATCTCCAGCGTGCCGGGGGCGACGCCGGTGTCGAGCAGCATCTCCACCGCCTCGGCGACCACCGGAATGGCGGCGGCGACCACGTCGCGCCGCGCGCCCCACACGTCGCCTTGCCGCTCCAGGAACTCGGTGGCGAGGGTGAACGGGTTGTCCTCGGTGGTCACCGTCACCGCCGCCTCCTGGCGGATGCCGATGCGGAAGAACAGGTTGAGGGCGACGGCGACCGCCGTCGACACCGAGAGCGGCGATTCCAGGATCGGCTGCGCCCAGGTCGGCGCGGCATGGACCAGCTCGGGCAGGATCGCCACCGCGAGCCCGGCCATCACCGCGAGGCCGACGGTGAAGATGCGCCGGTCGCTCAGCCGCCGGGACAGGATGAGCTCCATGCCGGCAACGATCAGGAACGCCGCGCTGTAGACTAGGATGGCGCCGACGACCGGATCGGGAATCACCGTCAGCGCGCCGATCAGCTTCGGCGAGAAGGCCGCGAGCAGGATCAGCACTCCGGAGACCACGCCGATGCGCCAGGCGGTGGCGCCGGTGGCGAAGGCGACGCCGATGGCCGCGGAGGAGGAGGCGCTGGCGAAGCCGCCCGTGACGGCGGCGCCGGCATCGCTCAGCGTGTTGGCACGGATGGCGCGCGCCGCCTGTCCCATGTCGGCGCGGCGCCAGTCGGAATCGTCCATGCGCTGCATGGAGACCACCGTGCCGAGCATATCGACGGCGGAGATGATGCCGGTCAGTACGGCGGCGGGCACCATGGCCCAGGAAAAGGCGAGGCCGGGCCAGCCCAGCTGCGGCAGGTCGACGAAGGCGAGCGCGCCGAGGCCGGGCTCCGCCGGCGCCCGGGCGACCCCGACATAGGCGGCGAGCACCCAGCCGACGCCGGCGCCGATGGCCACCGCGAACAGCCGCAGCGCGCCGCGCGAGAAGATCGCCAGCACGATGATGATCAACAGCGCGGTGAAGCTTACCAGCGGGTAGCGCAGGTCGAGCAGCGTCGTCGCCTCATGGGCGCTGAGGCCGAACATGCGGCGCAGCGCCGGCGCGGCGAGCGCGACGCCGAGCATGGTCACCGCCACGCCGCAGATCTCCGGCGGGAACATCGCCCGCATCGCGTTCTGGAACCGGGTCAGCGAGAACTGCGAGACCGCCGCGATCAGGCTCATCGTGGCATAGAGCGCGGTGCCGCCGGCCGAGAGCGCCTGCACCGCCAGCGGCAGGTGCGCGGTGTTGGGAATCTGCACCAGCAGCATGCCGGCGCCGGATTTCGAGCGCGGCAGGCATTCGAGGATGGTCGCCACCCCCATGAAGATGATGCAGCTGGTGATCAGGATCTGCGTGTCGGTGAACGACAGGCCGGCCTCGGTGGCAGCGACCAGGGGATAGACGACGAAGAGCAAAGCGAGCGTCGCATGCTGCACGCCGAGGACCAGCAGCGTGCCGAGCGGCATCTTGTCGTCGGCGGCGTAGACGATGTTGGACGGTTTGCGCGGCATGGAGGGAGGTACCGGAAGGGCTGGAGCGGCGGCAGGGACGGACGTCTCGCCTCCCTCCGCCCGCCCCGGCCTCGGCCGGGCCACGCGCTGCGGTCATCGATCGGAGAATCCGTTGCGCGGACTATGAAACCTCGCCGGTTCCCCCGCAACTGCGATCCTTGTCGCGGCGATCAGCGCGTGCCGCCCAGCAGCCGTTGCGCGACGACGGCGGCGGCAAGGGTGATGAGCGCGCAGCTCAGCGCCGCCAGGCCGAGGCCGTGGGCGAAGGCGGCGTGTGCCGCGTCCATCAGCGCCTCGCCCGCCGGCCCGCCGAGTTGCCGCGCCGCCGTCACCGCGCCGTCGAGCGTCCGCCGGGCCAGCGCGAGCGTCTCGGGGCCTACCTCGGGCAAAGCAAGGCGCGCCATGTCCACCCGGTAGGTCGCCGCCACGACGCTGCCGAGCACGGCGATGCCGAGCGCGCCGCCGAACTCGAAGCTGATCTCGGAGATCGCCGAGGCGGCGCCGGCCCGCTCCGCCGGGGCGAAGCGCATCATCAGGTCGGTGGTCAGCGTGCCGACCGGCGACAGGCCGAGGCAGAACATCACGATCGAGGCGGTCATGATCGGCAGCGGCGCGCGGTCGATCTGGCTCAGCAGCGCGAAGCCGGCGGCGGAGAGGACAAGGCACACGACCAGCAGGCGGACCGGCCGCACCCGGCGCACGATATGCGGCGTCGCCAGCGAGCCGATGGCGAAGCACACCCCGGACGGCGCGGTCCACAGCCCGGCCTCGAACGGCCCCATGCCGAGCACCAGCTGGAGATATTGCGACAGCGCGAGGAAGATGCCCATGGCGCCGAACATCGCCATGATGTTGACGCCGAGCGCCGGGCCGATCATCGGGTGGCGCAGCAGCGCGAGGTCGATCATCGGGTCGGCGAGGCGCTTCTGGCGGGCGATGAAGAAGACGCCGACGACGAGGCCGAGCGCGACGGCTACCGCCGCCTGTCCGTCCGGTCCCGCCTCGGCGACATGCTTCATGCCGTAGATCAGCGCCAGCACCGCGACCACCGACTGTACGGCGCTGACGATGTCGAGCCGGCCGGCCTTCTCGTCGCGATATTCCGGCAGCAGCAGCGGTCCGATCAGAAGCAGGCCGAGCATCACCGGCACCGCGAGCAGGAACACCGCTCCCCACCAGAAATGCGCCAGCACCGCGCCGCCGACCAGCGGCCCGATGGCCGCTCCCGCCGAGAAGCAGGCGATCCACACGCCGATGGCGAGCGTGCGCTGGCGCTCGTCGAGAAACATGTTGCGGATGAGCGAGAGGGTGGACGGCGCCAGCGTCGCGCCGGCGATGCCGAGCAGGGCGCGGGCGGCGATCAGCTCCTCCGCGGTGCGCGCGAAGGCCGCGAGCACCGAGGTCGCGGCGAAGCAGGCCGCGCCGATGAGCAGCAGGCGCCGGCGGCCGATGCGGTCGCCGAGCGTGCCCATCAGCATCAGCGTTCCGGCGACCATGAAGCCGTAGATGTCGATGATCCACAGAAGCTGCGTGGCGCTCGGCGACAGATGCAAAGCGAGCTGCGGCACCGCGAGGTGCAGCACCGTCAGGTCCATCGCATAGACGAGGCAGGGGATGGCGATGACGGCGAGGCCGATCCACTCCTTGCGCGTCGCCCGGAGTCCGGGGGCAGTGCCGGGGGTGGTGCCGGGGCCGGTCGGCTCGTCGTGGTCGGCACGCATGGCCTGCACTCCGCACTCTGCACGGGGCCGCATGGGCCCGGGCGAGGCTCGATAGCCCATTCCGCCGGCCCTCGCCACCCGCTTTCCGCATCGGAAAGGGTTCGGCCGGCGCGTGGAGCGTGTCGCGGCCGTCACGGGAGCCATCATGGGAATGGGCAAGTCCCGCCGTCGCGGCGGTGCTAGACTGCGCGCAGCGCTTCGAGCGGAACCGGCGGCTGCGCCGGCGATTTCCCAAGGCTGGGAGGATGTCAGATGAGCCATATTCGCTACGAGATCGTCGAGCATGACGGCGGCTGGGCCTACAAGCTCGGCGACGTGTTTTCCGAAACCCACGCCACCCATGAGGGGGCGCTGAAGGCCGCCCGCGACGCGGCGGCGCGCCAGTCGCTGAGCGGCGAGACCCGGCCGATCCTCTATCAGGACGCCTCCGGCGCCTGGCACCAGGAGACCTCCGAGGGCACCGACCGGCCGGAGGCCGATATCGAGGATCGCAAAGCCGGCAAATCCTGACCCTTGGCCGCGGCGTCGCGCCTGCCTCCCACGTTCCGATTGGCGGTTGCCGGCATCGCCGGCACTGCCTAAACACGGGAGCGCAACGCCCGATCCGCGAAGGCTGGCCCGTGACGCTCGACCCTGTTCCGCAACCGCGCTCGCTCGCCGCCCGGCTGCGCTCCATGGTGCGGACCAGCGAGCTGGTGGTGGTCGCGCTGGCCGGCCTGATCGGCGTTCTGGCCGGGGTCGTGGTGGTCGTCCTCGGCCAGGCCACCCAGTGGCTGCATGTCGTGCTGTTCGGCATCGCGCCGGATGCCCATCTCTCCACGACCATCGGCCTTGCGCCGCTGCTGCTGGTGCTGGTGCCGACGCTCGGCGGGCTCGCCTTCGGCCTCGCCAGCCTGCTGGCGCGGCGGTTCTCTTCCGGTGCGCCGGTCGATCCCATCGAGGCCAACGCGCTGCATGGCGGGCGCATGTCGCTGACGGACAGCCTCGTTGTCGCCGTCCAGACCATGGCGTCGAGCGGCGTGGGCGCGTCGGTCGGTTTGGAAGCCGGCTACACGCAGGCCTCCAGCGGCATCGCTTCCCGCCTGGGGCAGGCGCTGCATCTGCGACGCGTCGATCTCCGGACGATGGTCGGCTGCGCGTCCGGGGCGGCGATCGGCGCCGCCTTCGACGCGCCGCTGATGGGCGCCTTCTATGGCTTCGAGCTGATCCTCGGCACCTACGCCATCCCCGCCTTCGCGCCGATGATGACGGCGAGCTTCACCGCCGCCCTGACGCGCCGGCTGCTGATGCCGGAGGCGGTGCCGACGTTGCCGGACCTTGCCGCGCCGGCGTTCGCCGATCTGCCGGCGGTGCTGCTGCTCGGCGCGCTCTGCGCCCTTGTCGGCATCGCGGTGATGCGCGGGGCGACACTGGTCGAGGCGGGGTTCCGCCGTTCGCCGGTGCCTGTCTATGCGCGGCCGGCGCTGGGCGGGCTGGCGGTCGGGCTGATGGCGCTCGCCACCCCCGCCGTGCTCTCCGCCGGCCATGGCGCGGTCTACCAGCACATCGCCAGCGATGAATTGCTGGCGCCGCTGGCGCTGCTGCTGCTCGCCAAGGTAGCGGCGTCCTCGGTCTCCATCGGCTCCGGCTTTCGCGGCGGCCTGTTCTTCGCCTCGCTGCTGATGGGGGTTCTGGCGGGACGGGTCTATGCCGGCGCGCTGGAGGCGGTGCTGCCCGACATCGCCGCCGATCACGCGCTCTATGCGCTGATTGGCATGGCGGCGCTGGCGGTCTCGGTGGTCGGCGGGCCGATGACCATGACGCTGCTGGCGCTGGAGATGACCGGCGACCTGCATCTGACGCTGGCGGTGCTGGCGGCGTCGGGCGTTTCCTCGCTGATGACGCGCCGGCTGTTCGGCTTCTCCTTCGCCACCTGGCGCTTCCATTTACGTGGGGAAAGCATTCGCGGCGCCCACGACATCGGCTGGCTGCGCGACCTCAAGGTCGGCGAGCTGATGCGGATCGAGGTGCCGCGGCTGGCTGCCGACACCACGCTCGAGGCGGCGCGCCGCACCTATCCGCCCGGCTCCACCGCCTATGTCGTCGCCACCGAAGCGGACGGAGCCTATGCCGGCATGGTGCCGCTGGCGGCACTCTATGCCGCGGCGGAGGAGGGCGTCGCGCCGCCGGCGTCGCTGCGCGCCCTGCTGCGCCTGCCGGATACGGCGCTGCTCCCCGGCATGACCATTCGCGAGGCGCTGGACGCCTTCGACCACGCCGAGGCGGACGTGCTCGCCGTGGTGGCGGATGCGCGCGGCCGGCAGCTGGTCGGCGTGCTCAGCGAGACGCACGCCATCCGCCGCTACAGCGAGGAGATGAGCCGGCGTCTCAGCGAGATCACCGGCGAACGCCCTGATTAAGCCCGCGAATCTCAGACGTCTTCGTGCCAGGCGCGGGCGAGCACCCGCAGCCAGTTCTCCCGGCACAGCTTGGCGAGTTCGTCGGAGGTGAACCCGTCGGCGGCCAGCGCTTCCACCAGCGCCTGCTGCCCGGCGGCGTCGCCGATGGCGGCGGGGATGGTGGCGCCGTCATAATCCGAGCCCAGCGCCACGCCGTCGATGCCGACCCGCTCCACCAGATGGCGGATATGCGCGACCATCGCCGAGAGCGGCGTGTCGGCGTTCTCCATGCCGTCCGGCCGCAGCATGGTGGTGGCGTAGTTGAGCCCGACCAGCCCCTCGCTCTCGCGGATGGCGTCGAGCTGGCGGTCGGTGAGGTTGCGCGCCACCGGGGTTAGCGCGTGAGCGTTGGAATGGCTGGCGATCAACGGCTGGTCGGTGGTCTTCGCCACGTCCCAGAAGCCCTTTTCGGTGATGTGGGCGAGATCTATGAGGATTCCCAAGCGGTTGCAGGCGCGGACCAGCTCGAAGCCGGCCTCGGTCAAGCCCGGCCCGGTGTCCGGGCTCATCGGGAAGGCGAAGGGCACGCCGTGGCCGAAGATGTTGTTGCGGCTCCACACCGGGCCGAGCGAGCGCAGGCCGGCGGCGTAGAAGGTCTCCAGAGCCGCGAGGTCCGGCCCGATCGCCTCGCAGCCCTCCATGTGCAGCACGGCGGCGAAGGTGCCGGCGGCCATGGTCGCGCGGATCTCGGCGGTGGAGCGGCACAGCTTCCACAGGCCGGCCTGGTCGAGCCGGAAGGCGATCGCCGCCATGTCCAGTGCGGTGTCCAGTGAGGACGATCGCTCCAGCGGTTCGGCCAGTGGGGTCGAATAATGGCCGTTCGCGTCGGGCTGCTTCAGGATCAGCTCGCCAGACGGGATGTAGATGGCGCACAGGCCACCGGCGAGCCCGCCTTTGCGGGCGCGGGGCGCGTCGATATGGCCCTTGCCGGTGCCCTCGCCGAATTCGCGCACCGGGTCGATGCCGGCCCGGGCGTGCTCCCACAGCCGCAGCAGCACGTCGTTATGCCCGTCGAAAACCGCTTCCATTCCTGTCCGTCCGTTTCGTCTTCAAATGGTCAGCCGCGCAGGGCGGCGATCACCGTCGCGCTGGCGGCCACGGTGCCGAAGATGCCGCCTTCGGTCGTGATGGTGTCGATTGCCGCCCGATGGTTGGCCTCGACGGTGGCGGCGCAGCCATCCTCCACCAGGAGCGGCTCGTAGCCGCGATCCACCGCCTCGCGGATCGTCGAATGCACGCACACATCCGTCGTCACGCCGCAGATGACGAGGTGCCGGACGCCGCGCGCCACCAGGATGCGGTCGAGGTCGGTGGCGTAGAAGGCGGAGAAGCCCGGCTTGTCGATCACCGGCTCGCCCGGCGCGGCAGCGAGCTCCGGCACGATGTCCCAGCCGGGCTCGCCACGGATCAGCAGGCGCCCCAGCGGGCCGGGGCTGCCGATTTCCGCCCCGGCGAGCCGCGAGCGGAAGCGTTTCTGCGGCGTCAGGTCGGAGAGGTCCGGCCGGTGGCCCTCGCGTGTGTAGATCACCAGCCCGCCGAACGCCCGCACCGCCTCGCGCAGCGCCACGATGCGGGGAATGAGCGCCTGCGCCGGGCCGACATCGTAGCCCATGGCGTCGACATAGCCGCCGGGGGCGCAGAAATCGCGCTGCATGTCGATGATGATCAGCGCCGTGGTCGCCGGCGCGAGATCGCGGCCATGCGGCCAGTCATAGGGGCGGGCGGCGACGTGGGACGTGGCGGGAGGGGACATGGCGGGGGAGGGCTTCGGTGGCGGGCAGGGCGGGGCCGTCCGACCATGCCGCAATCGGCCGCCGCTTCCAAGATGCCGTGGCATCGGAGCCGGGCCCCCGAGGGCCGGCTCGACCGGCCGGGACGTCATCCCGCGTCCGGTCCGCTACTGTCGAAGCCTCTCAATCCGTCTCTCTCCCTCGGGGCGAGGGCTGAGGTGGGAGGGGGCAACACCTGCCGATGCCGCTGCGGCATCGGAGCCGGGCCCCCGAGGGCCGGCTCGACCGGCCGGGACGTCGTCCAGAGTCCGGTCCGCTATTGTCGAAGCCTCTCAATCCGCGTCTCTCCTTCGGGGCGAGGCTGGGGTGGGAGGGGTTCGACGCCTGCCGATGGCGTCGCGTCTCACCGCGCCGCTGCGCACCGACGACATCTCCGTCGTAGCCGGATCGCCTCGCTTTCGGTAGGCGGAATGGCGAGGCCGACTCTGGGGCACTCTCTTGGCTGCCCGCGCCAAGGTGCCCGCTCTGAGGCGCGGCGTCGGCCGGGCCTCGAAGGTGGCGCGTCCGGGCGCGCTTTGCTGCGCATTCCTCACGTCTCGCTGTGCCTGTCCCTGGCTCGCCGGAGGCAAGACGGGCACGCGCCGCCGAGCAGGGCGACACCTGTCGGCGTTCGGCCGGCCCTTCAGGACGCCTGTGGGGCGGCGGCGGTTGCGCCGATCCAGCCCGGCACCACATCGGCGAGGTCGCGTATGTCCTGCGAGACGCGGTTGTCGCCGCGGCTGGTCGAGGCGAAGAAGATGCCGTCGAGCATCAGGCCGATACGGCGCGCGGTGCGGGAGATGTCGTGCGGCCGGAACAGCCCGGCCGCGATGCCGCGCTGCAGGGCGTCTTCCAGCAGTTCCTTCTCGCTGCGGTAGAAGCCGGCGATCAGCGCGTCCAGCACCTCGTCCTGCATGCCGGAACTCGCATAATCCGCCATCAGCTTCACCATGCGGACCAGCGTCGGGGCGATCTCGATATGGGTCTCCAGCCAGGCGAGGATCTCGGCCAGCGGATCGGGCTGATCGGTGCGGCGCGCCTCGTAGCCGAGCGTCAGCTGCTGGATGGCGTGCTCCAGCGCCCGGCGCACCAGATCGTCCTTGCTGTCGAAATAGTGGTAGAGCAGCCCGACATTCATGTCGCACACCTGCGCGATGTCGCGGACCGTGACGATCGAGTAATGCCGCTCGGCGAACAGGCGCAGCGCCTCGTCGAGGATCATCACCCGGCGCTCGGCCGGTGGCAGGCGCCGGCGTGCCGCTTTTGCGGTCATGAGGCTTCCTCCGTAGAAATCCCGATCGGAAAAGCACGGCATTTTCTGCCTTGCCTGCATGCTATGCGTGCTCATTTGTTAGGCTTGCATGCCGTATTAAGTCAACGCTTAATAGCGAGGTATCCCAGCGACGTCCCCCGCGACCCGGAGCCCCGCCCTATGAAGCGTTTCCTGAGAGCCGCCGCGCTTGCCGCCGGCCTCGCCGCCGTCGTCCTCGCCAGCGCCGACAGCCCGGCGCATGCCGCCCCCAAGAAGAGTTTCAAGGTCGCCTACACGGTCTATATCGGCTTCATGCCGCTGGCCTACATGAAGTCGTCCGGCATCATGAAGAAGTGGGCCGACAAGTACGGCATCGATGTCGAGCTGATCCAGGCCAACGACTATGTCGGCTCGGTCAACCAGTTCATCGCCGGCGAGATCGACGCGGTCGGCGTCGCCTCGATGGACGGCCTGACCATGCCCGCCGCCGGCGGCGTCGATACCTCGGTGTTCCTGATCACCGACTATTCGAACGGCAACGACATCGTGATGTCCAAGACCGCCAAGGACATCAAGGAACTGGCCGGCCAGGACGTCTACCTGCTGCAGTACAGCGTCTCGCATTACCTGCTGAATCGCGGCCTCCAGCAGGCCGGCGTCACAGACCCGACCGCCACCAAGACGGTGAACATCTCCGACAGCGAGATCTCCGCCGCCTATGTCTCGCAGCCGGACCTGAAGCACGCGGTGTCGTGGAAGCCGCTGACCGAGGACATGCTGAAGGTGCCGGGCTCGACGCTGCTGTTCGACAGCTCCAAGATCCCCGGCGAGATCATGGACGTGTTCGTCGGCAAGACCGAGGTGCTGAAGGACAATCCCGACTTCGCCAAGGCGGTGCTTGGCGCCTGGTATGAGGCGCTCGGCGTGCTCAAGGCCGGCGGCGCCAACGGCGACGAGATGCGCGCGGTGATGACCAGCGCCATGGGCACCGACGCCGGCGGCCTGCAGAGCCAGCTCGACACCACCCATTTCTTCTACACCCCGGCCGAGGCGCTCGCCTTCCTGACCTCCGCCGACAACGCCAAGATCTGGGACAGCATCCGCCAGTTCTGCTTCTCGCAGGGCCTGTTCGGCCAGGGCGCCACCAGCGTCGACTCGATCGGCATCGAGGTCGCCGACGGCACGGTGCTCGGCGACAAGGCCAACATCAAGATGCGGATCAACCCGACCTTCACCAAGCTCGCCGCCGACGGCAAGCTCTGAGCCGCGTGACACCGGGCCGGCCCGCCGGCCCGGTTTCCTCCCCCATTCCGACTTCGCTCACCGTCTCGCAACGGAAGGCTGATCCATGCGCCGCATCATCAATTATGCGCCGAGCCCTGGCGCGAAGGTGATCCTCGCCATATTGCCGTTCGTGCTGCTGGTGGGCGTCTATTTCCTCGGCTCCAGCGCCCGGCTCGCCATCGACCCGGCCGACAAGCTGATGCCCGGCTTCTCGTCCTTCTATGCCAGCATGATGCGGCTCGGCACCACCATCGACATCGCCACCAAGCAGTACCTGCTCTGGTGGGATACCTGGCTGAGCCTGCAGCGGCTGTTCCTCGGCCTCGGCATCTCCGCGCTGATCGGGCTGGTGCTCGGCATCCTCGTCGGCTTCGTGCCCTATCTGCGCGCCACCTTCGAGCCGTTCTTCGCCGCCTTCTCGCTGATCCCGCCGCTCGCCGTGCTGCCGATCCTGTTCATCCTGTTCGGGCTCGGCGAACAGTCGAAGATCGTGCTGATCGTGTTCGGCATCGCGCCCTTCATCACCCGCGACGTGATGCTGCGCGTGGCCTCGCTGCCGACCGAGCAGATCGTCAAGGCGCAGACGCTCGGCGCCTCCACCTGGCAGATGATCACCGGGGTGATCCTGCCGCAGGTGATGCCGCGCCTGCTCGACTCGGTGCGCCTCTCGCTCGGCGCCGCCTGGCTGTTCGTCATCGCCGCCGAGGCGATCACCGCCGAGGGCGGGCTCGGCTACCGCATCTTCCTGGTGCGTCGCTATCTCGCGATGGACGTGATCCTGCCCTATGTCGCCTGGATCACGCTGCTCGCTTTCCTGATGGACTACGCGCTGCGCAAGATCGCCGCCGTCGCCTATCCCTGGGACCGGATCAAGGCGGCCTGAATGACCCAGATCATCTTCGACGACGTCTGGAAGGAATATGGCGAGCATATCGTGCTCGAGCGCATCAACCTGACGCTGGACGACCACGAATTCCTCGCCGTGATCGGCCCCTCCGGTGCCGGCAAGACCACCTTCCTGCGCATGCTGCTCTCGCAGGAGGCCCCGACGCGCGGGCGCATCCTGATCGATGGCGAGCCGATCGCCCCCGAGCCGACCGCCGATCGCGGCGTGGTGTTCCAGCGCTACTCGGTGTTCCCGCACCGTACCGTGCTGGGCAACGTCATGATGGGTCCGCAATGGGCGGCGTCGCCGCTGCTCGGCCGGCTGTTCGGCGCCCGCCGCCGGGCGGTGGAGGAGCGCGCCATGGCGCTGCTCACCCGCGTCGGCCTCGCCGAGCACGCGGAGAAATATCCCGCCCAGCTATCCGGCGGCATGCAGCAGCGCCTCGCCCTCGCGCAGGCGCTGATCATGAAGCCGAAGGTGCTGCTGCTCGACGAGCCGTTCGGCGCGCTCGACCCCGGCACCCGCAAGCAGATGCACGAGCTGGTCAGCGAGCTGTGGGAAGAGAACGCCATGACCATCGTCATGGTCACCCACGATCTGCCCGAGGCGTTCCTGCTCGGCACCCGCGTCATCGCCGTCGAGCGGCCGCGCAAGGACCCGCAGGCGCCGGAGCGCTTCGGCGCCACTATCGTCTCCGACTACGAGACCAAGTGCCGGATCGTCCGCGACAGTCGCCGCTTCGAGGCGGACCGCGCCCAGGCACGTCTCGCTCTGGTTCCCGACTCTCTCTTATCCGCTGGCGGCACCTCCGCTGCGGCACTGGTGAAGGACTGACACAATGGCCGACAAGCGCTTCCACCTCGCCTGGTTCATGAACTTCACGCCCGACGAATGGCGCGAACCCTTCGGCCAGGGCGGCAATCCGTGGGACGGCCGGTTCTATATCGAGATGGCGCAGGCCATGGAGCGCGCCTGCTTCGATCTGATCATGATCGAGGACAAGCTGATGGTGCCGGAGACCTACGGCGCCTCGCGCGACATCTCGCTCGCGCACGCCATGATGGTGCCGAAGGCCGATCCGGCGCCGCTCGCGGTGGCCATGGGCATGGCGACCAGCCATCTCGGCGTCGTCGCCACCATGTCCACCATGGCCTATCCGCCCTTCATGCTGGCGCGGTTGTCCTCCACCATCGACAGCCTGACCAAGGGCCGCTTCGGCTGGAACGTCGTCACCTCGGCCGAGGACCTGATGGCGAAGAATTTCGGCATGGACAAGCTGCCGGCCCGCGAGGACCGCTACGCCATGGCCGACGAGTACATGGAAGTGGTCGGCAAGCTGTTCGACTCATGGGAGCCGGACGCGGTGGTGCTCGACCGCAAGAACGGCATCTATGCCGACGGCTCCAAGGTGCACACCGTCGATCACGAAGGCCGGTTCTACAAGGTGCGCGGCCCGCTCAACACCGTGCCCTCACCGCAGCGCCGCCCGGTCTACCTTCAGGCGGGCGCCTCGCCGCGCGGCCGCGACTTCGCCGCCCAGCATTCCGACGCCATCGTCTCGGTGGCGAACGGCATCGAGGGCATGAAGGAGTTCCGCGCCGACATCCGCGCCCGCGCCGAGAAATTCGGCCGCAACCCGGACGACATCAAGGTGTTCTTCTGCATCTGTCCGAGCCTCGGCGAGACGGAAGCGGAGGCGCGCGCCCGCTACGACAACGTCACCATGTCCGACAATTTCGTCACCGACGTGCTGATCTCGATCTCCGCCATCACCGAGATCGACTTCTCGAAGTACGACCTCGACAAGCCGCTGCCGGAAAAGCTGGTGACCAACGGCGAGTCCGGCACGCTCGACAAGTTCCAGCAGTGGGGCTCCGGCAAGACGCTGCGCCAGCTGGCGGCGTCGGGCGGCGGCGGCCTCGTCTCCTCGCTGGAACTGATCGGCACGCCGGCGCAGGTGGCGGAGAAGATGGGCGCGGCGATGGAGGAGGTCGGCGGCGACGGCTTCCTGATCACCACCCCGGTGCTGCGCGTCTCGCGCCGCTACATCACCGAGATCTGCGACGGGCTGGTGCCTGAGCTGCAGGCGCGCGGGCTTGTGCGCACCGAGTACAAGCACCAGCTTCTGCGCGACAACCTGCGCGAATTCTGAGCGACAGCGCGGACATCGCGCGGGATAAGGAGATCCCCATGGGTTCCTGCCTGCACAAGGACATCGTGCCGGCCGAACCGGAGCTCGCTCCGGTCGGCCGACAGGAGTATCGCGACGCCATGGCCCGCCTCGGCGCGGCGGTGAACGTGGTGACCACCGACGGGCCCGGCGGGCGGCACGGCTTCACCGCCTCCGCCGTGTGCAGCGTCACCGACGACCCCCCGACGCTGCTGGTGTGCCTCAATCGCGGCTCGTCCGCGAGCGCCACCATCCACGCCAATGGGGTATTGTGCGTCAACACGCTGGCGGCCGGGCAGCAGGAGCTGTCCGACCGCTTCGGCGGCAAGGTGCCGCCGGCCGAGCGCTTCCACGCCGGCGAGTGGCGTCCCGGCATCACTGGCGCGCCGGTGCTGGTCGGGGCGCTGGCGAGCTTCGATTGCCGCATCACCCGCTTCGTCGAGGTCGGCACGCATGACGTGCTGTTCTGCGAGGTGGTCGGCCTCGACGAGGCCGGCACCCGCGAGGGGCTGATGTATTTCCTGCGCGGCTATCACGCGCTGGGCAAGCCGCCGGAGTGAGTGCCGGGCCTTGAGCGGGCCGGGCGCCAGCCCGGCCGTGCCGGTACGCTAGTCCATGATCTTCGGGGTGCCGCAGTTCGGCGGCGAGCAATCCGGCAGCGGGGACTGGTTTTCCGCACGTCCCGGCGGCGGTCCCGGAGGCGGCTGTCGCACCGCCGATCCGGGTGCCGGCGGTCCGTCGGGTGCTCCCGGCGGCGGGGCGGGCGGGCCTCCCGGCATCGGCGGCGGTGCGGGTGCCGGCTGTGTCGGCGCGGGGCCGGTTCCGGGCGGATTTCCACCATCCTGCGCGAGGGCCGGGCCGGAAATGCCCACCAGGGCGGCGCTTGCCGCCAGCACGATCGACAGTCTCATGCGCTATCTCCCCTTCGGTCTTCTGGCCAACGCCGGGGGGAGGCGAGTGTTCCGGCCGGGTGCCGAAGGTTCGCGCCGTCGGCCCCTCCCATCCGGCGGCGACCTCGTGGCGCCGGTAAGAGGTTGGTGAGGTCCCGGCGAGGGTCTGGATCGTGGCGGCGGAACAGCGGAATATCCGCCGCATGAGCCTTCCCGCACCGCCGCTCCGGCTTCGAAGCCTCACCCTGTTGCTGGCTGTCCTGCTGCTGTCCACCCTGGGCGCGCGGGCCGAGACGCTGCGCATTGTCGCGCTCGGCGACAGCCTGACCAGTGGCTATCGCCTCGCCGCCGGCGATGCCCTTCCCGCCAAGCTCCAGGTGGCGCTGCGGGCTCGCGGGCACGACGTGACCATTGTCAATGCCGGGGTCTCCGGCGATACGGCGAGTGCCGGGCTGGCGCGCCTCGACCGCTCGGTGCCAACCGGCACGCGAGGCGTGATCCTCGAACTCGGGGCCAATGACGCGCTGCGCGGAGCCGACCCGGCGGAGACGGAGGCGGCGCTCGACGCCATCCTGTCGCGCCTCAGGGCGCGGGGCATTTCCGTGCTGCTCGCCGGCATGATCGCGCCGCCGAGCCAGGGTCTCGTCTACATGTCGCGCTTCCAGGCGATCTATCCGCGACTGGCGCGCAAGCACGGCGTTCCGCTCTATCGCTTCTTCCTGTCCGGGGTGGCGGCGGTGCCGTCGCTGAACCTGCGCGACGGCATGCATCCCAACGCAGCGGGGATCGACGTCATCGTCTCCCGCATCCTGCCGACGGTGGAGGCCTGGCTTCCCGGCGTCGCCGGCGGCGGGTGAGGGGGCCGCCCGGGCGGTCCTGATCAGTCACGGACTGGTGATTAGATGATGGTCGTCATGAAGCCTAGCCTTTTGGCGGGAGCGTAGAGGTGTTCGTCGTCGGCCGGGAAACTCGGCGGCGTGCGCCCGCGCGTCCTCATCCCCATTGGAGAGGGCGAAGATGAAATTCACACTCAACGGATCCGAACACACCATCGAGGCCGATGGCAGCATGCCGCTGCTATGGGCGCTGCGGGACGTGGTCGGGCTGACCGGTACCAAGTTCGGCTGCGGCGCGGCGCTGTGCGGCGCCTGCACCGTGCATGTCGACGGCACGCCGGTACGCTCGTGCCAGACCGCGCTGTCCGATGTCGAGGGCAAGAACGTCACCACCATCGAGGGCGTCGGCGGCGAGGTCGGCACCGCCGTCGTCACGGCGTGGCGCAAGCTCGACGTCGTGCAATGCGGCTACTGCCAGTCCGGCCAGATCATGTCGGCCGTCGGCCTGCTCAGCGAGAACCGCAAGCCGACCGACGAGGACATCGACGCCGCGATGGACGGCAATGTCTGCCGCTGCGCCACCTATCAGCGCATCCGCGCCGCCATCCACGAAGCCGCCTCCAACCTCGCGTGAGCGCCATGCACATCATCAAGCCCGCCGACTATGCCCGGATGCTTGAGCGCCTCGCTCCCGCGTCCGCAAACACTGCCACCCTTGCCGCGCCGTCCCGCCGCGGCTTCCTGAAGGCCGCTGCCGCGATTTCCGGCGCCCTCGTCATCGGCGTCCGGCTCGGCCCGTCCGAGGCGCTCGCCGCCGCGCCGACCGACGGCCCGATGCCGAACGCCTTCGTGAAGATCGCGCCGGACGGCACCGTCACCGTGCTCATCAAGCATCTCGACATGGGCCAGGGCGTCACCACCGGCCTCGCCACCATCGTCGCGGAGGAGCTCGACGCCGACTGGAGCCAGATGCGCGCCGCCTTCGCCCCGGCCGACGCCCAGCTCTACAACAACCTGTTGTTCGGCCCGGTGCAGGGTACCGGCGGCTCGACCTCGGTCGCCAATAGCTGGGAGCAGCTGCGCAAGGCCGGCGCCGCCGCCCGCCAGATGCTGATCGCCGCCGCCGCCGCGAAATGGCAGGTGCCGGCCGCCAGCGTCACCATCGACAAGGGGACGCTGACCAGCGGCAGCCACCGCGCCGGCTTCGGCGAGTTCGCCGCCGACGCGGCGCGCCTGCCGATCCCCACTGATGTGACGCTGAAGGATCCCAAGGACTTCCGGCTGATCGGCACCCGCCTGCCGCGCCTCGATTCCGTCGACAAGACCGACGGCAAGGCGGTCTATGCGCTCGATGTCCGTGTTCCCGGCATGCTCACCGCCGTCCTCCGGCGGCCGGACCGCTTCGGCGCCACGGTGAAGTCCTTCGACGCCGCCGCCGCCAAGAAGGTGCCGGGCGTCGTCGACGTGGTCGCGGTGCCGGCCGGCGTCGCGGTGCTGGCGCAGAACACCTGGGCGGCGATCCAGGGTCGCGAGGCGCTCGCCGCCATCGAATGGGACGAGAGCCAGGCGGAGAGCCGTGGCACCACCGAGCTGCTCGACGAGTACAAGACGCTCGCCGCCACCCCCGGCCTCAACGCCGCCCGGCGCGGCGACGCCGCCAAGGGCATCGCCGGCGCGGCCAAGACGATCGAGAGTGAGTTCGCCTTCCCCTATCTCGCCCACGCGCCGATGGAACCGCTGAACTGCGTGATCGAGAAGACCGCCGACGGCGTCACCATCCATGCTGGCTCGCAGTTCCAGACCATCGAGCAGGCGGTCACCGCCGGCATCATGGGACTGAAGCCCGAACAGGTGAAGATCGAGACCGTCTGGGCCGGCGGCTCCTTCGGTCGTCGCGCCAACCCGCCGGCCGACTACATCGCCGAGGCCGCCACCATCCTCAAGGCGATCGACGGCCGGGCGCCGGTGCACCTCGTCTGGACCCGCGAGGACGACATCAAGGGCGGCCATTACCGCCCGATGTTCTACCACAAGGTCCGGGCCGGCCTGACCGCCGACGGCAAGATCGCCGGCTGGGAGCAGAGCATCGTCGGCCAGTCCTTCATGGCCGGCACGCCCTTCGAGGCCTTCGCGATCAAGGAAGGCGTCGACGGCACCTCGGTGGAGGGCGCGGCCGACACCAACTACGCCATCGGCGATTTCAGCGTGCAGCTGCATTCGCCGAAGGTGAAGGTGCCGACGCTGTGGTGGCGCTCGGTCGGCCACACCCACACCGCCCATGTGGTGGAGGTGACCATCGACGAGCTCGCCCATGCCGCCGGTCGCGACCCGGTCGAGTTCCGCCTCGAACTGCTGAAGGACAAGCCGCGCCACGCCGCCGTGCTCAAGCTGCTCGCCGAAAAGGCTGGCTGGGGCCCGAAGGCCGGCGCCGGCAAGGGCCGGGGCCTCGCCTTGCACGAGAGCTTCAACACCGTGGTCGGCAGCGTGATCGACGTCGCCGTGGTGAACGGGCAGATCAAGGTCGAGAAGGTGGTGTGCGCCGTCGATTGCGGCATCGCCGTCAACCCGGACGTGATCGCCGCCCAGATCGAGGGCGGCGTCGGCTTCGGGCTCGGCGCGGCGCTGCATGACGAGATCACCCTCGACAAGGGCGTGGTCGAGCAGGCGAATTTCGACACCTATATCCCGCTGCGCATGTCGGAAATGCCGAAGGTGGAGGTGCATATCCTGCCCTCCGCCAACGCGCCGACCGGCATTGGCGAGCCGGGCGTGCCGGGCGTCGCCCCGGCGCTGTCCAACGCCATCTTCGACGCTACCGGCCAGCGGCTGCGCTCGCTGCCGTTCCGGCTGGAAGACTTCAAGGTGTGATGCTCCCGGGGAGCGGCCGGCGCGCTGCCGGCCGCTCCCCCCCCCTCTCGCCGCCGCTCCGTCCTCGCCGAGGCGACAGAGGGGCTCGCGGCCGCGCCGGCCCCGGCGCCACGGCCCAGCCGCCAACTTTGCCCAGCCGCCAATTTGCCGAGGTCGCGCCATCGCCGAACCGCCGGATGGCGGGCTCGACGTCCGACGTTCATCGCGTTCCAACTGCTTCTATTTTTGAACTTTACTAAGCTGACGCTGGCGTTTTGCGGGAGGAAGGGCTATGTCGGAATCATGCGCCTGGAATGATGACAGGCCGACGCGGGCACACGCGGGGGCGCATTCGGCAACGTGAGAGAACGCATGCTGACAAAGTCGACCGACCGGGCGGCGGTCATCTCGGCATATTTCGCTGAAACCGAAAAGCTGATGAAGCGCCTCACCGAGGTGAGCGCCGATGTGGAGCGCGCCGCCGATGCGTGGATGGCCGCGCTGACCGCTGGCGGCAAGGTGATCTTCTGCGGCAATGGCGGCTCGGCTGCCGACGCCCAGCACCTTGCGGCCGAGCTGATGGGCCGCTTCCTGTTCGACCGCGAGCCGATGGCGGCGCTGTCGCTCACGGTGGACACCTCGGCGCTGACCGCCATCGGCAATGATTACGGCTACGAGAACACCTTCTCGCGCCAGCTGCGCGGCATCGGCCGCGAGGGCGACGTGCTGGTCGGCATGTCGACCAGCGGCAACAGCGCCAATGTGGTGAAGGCCTTCGAGGCGGCGCGCGAGATGGGCATCGTCACCATCGGCCTCACCGGCGCCAATGGCGGCAAGATGACGGCGCTGTCCGACATCCTCATCGCCGTGCCGCATGGCCAGACCAACCACATCCAGGAAGCGCACATCGCGGTCGGGCACCTGATCTGCGCGCTCGTCGAGTCCACCCTTTGCTCTCCCAAGCGCTGATCCTCTGCGGCGGGCTCGGGACGCGACTTGGTGATCTGACCGCCGCGACCCCGAAGCCGATGCTGCCGGTGGCCGGGCGGCCCTTCCTCGATCACCTGATCCAGGAAGTCGCCCGCTACGGCATTACCCGGATCGTGCTGCTGGCCGGGCGCTTCGGCGAGCAGATCGTCGACGCGTTCGACGGCAAGCGTCTCTATGGCGCCGATATCGAGGTGCTGGTGGAGCCGGCGCCGCTCGGCACCGGCGGCGCGCTGGCCTTCGCCGGTCCGCGGCTCGACGACGAATTCCTGCTGCTCAACGGCGATAGCTGGATCGACGCCGACCTCGTGCGCTTCGCGCGCGCCTTTCGCGAGGCGAAGGCCGCCGAGCCCGGCCTCGCCGCGCAGATGCTGCTGCAGCACGTGCCGGACGCCGGCCGTTTCGGCAGCGTCACGCTCGACGGCCACCATGTCCGCGCCTTTCTGGAGAAGAGCCCGGAGCGGGCGGGCAAGCCTGGCCTGATCAATGCCGGCGTCTATCTGCTGACGCGCGAGATCCTCGACCTCATCCCGGCCGGCACGGCGTGCTCGCTGGAGGCCGACGTGTTGCCGCGCCTCGTCGCGGCCGGCCGGGTGGCGGCGGTGCCGGCGCCGGCGGGCAGCTATTTCATCGATATCGGCGTGCCCGAGACCTTCGCCCGCGTGCAGGAGGAACTTCCGCGCGTGCGTCGGCGTCCGGCGGTGTTCTTCGACCGCGACGGCACGCTGAACCGCGATGCCGGCTACACGCACCGCGTCGAGGATCTCGACTGGATGCCCGGCGCCCGCGAGGCGGTCGAATACGCCAATGCCGCGGGCTATCTGGTCTTCGTGGTGACCAACCAGGCCGGCGTCGCGCGCGGCCGTTACGAAGAGCCCGCCATTCTCGCCTTTCACCGGGCGATGCAGGGCGAGCTGGCCGAGATCGGCGGCCATATCGATGCGCTCGAATATTGCCCGTACCATATCGAGGCCACCGTCGAGGCCTATCGCCGCGACAGCCGCCACCGCAAGCCGGGGCCGGGTATGATCGAGGATCTGCTCGCCGCCTGGCCGGTGGATGCGGCGCGCAGCGTGATGATCGGCGACACCGAGGCGGACATGCAGGCCGCCGCCGCCGCGGGCATTCGCGGCCTGCGCTATGGGGGCGGTTCCGTGCTGGATCTGCTGCGACAATCGATTTGAATCTTCGAGGCACATATGTGGATCAGCAGGACCCCCCTTAGGGCGAGCTTTCTCGGCGGCGGAACCGACTACCCCTCGCATTTCCGCTCGCATCCCGGCGCGGTTCTCGGCGGCACGATCGACAAGTTCGTCTATATCCAGGCGCTGCCGCTGGCCGCGATCGCCGATCAGCATTTCCGCGTCACCTACCGCACGACGGAAAGCGTCGACCGGGTGGAGGACATCCAGCATCCGGTGATCCGCGAGGCGCTGAAGCTGCACGGCTGGACCGCACCGCTCAACATCGCCACCATGTCGGACCTGCCGGGCTCGACCGGGCTCGGCTCGTCGTCCTCCTTCACCGTCGGCTTCCTGAACCTGCTCAACCGCATGCGCGGCATCGAGCTCACCCGCTACGAGCTGGCGCGGCAGGCGATCCACATGGAGCAGGACATCCTCAAGGAGAATGTCGGCGTCCAGGACCAGATCCATGCGGCGTTCGGCGGCCTCGCGCGCTACGAGTTCACCGGCGATTCCTTCTCCATCGAGCCGCTGCGGCTGACCACCAGCCGCCTTACCTTGCTGAACTCCTCGATGCTGCTGGTCTATACCGGCGGCCAGCGCAGCGCCTCGACGGTGCTGCAGAGCCAGGACCAGCGCACCAAGTCCGGCGCCAACGAGGCCTATCTGCGCGAGATGTACGAGATGACCCGGATCGGGGCCTCGCTGCTGGAGGCGCCGGGCGACGACCTGTCGACCGTGGTGCGCTTCGCCGAGCTGCTCGACCATGGCTGGCAGCTGAAGCGCCAACTGGGTTCCTCGGTGTCGAACTCGGCGATCGACGAGCTCTATATCCACGGCAAGGAGCTGGGCGCCTGGGGCGGCAAGCTGCTCGGCGCCGGTGGCGGCGGCTTCGTGCTGTTCCTCGCCGATCCGAACCTGCATCCGTTGTTTTCGGAACGGTTCGGCAGCGGAAATGTCGTTAAGGTGGCGCTGACCAATGGCGGCTCCACCGTGACCAACATTCACTAGTCCGCGGCGGAGGGGTGGCGCGGGGCGCCACCGAGCCGGTCGGTCGCCGCCGCATGACGGACCCGCCCGGCGAGCCGAGACGCAGACAAGGACGTTTTATGAGCCAGGGCCGCATCATCCTCGTTCCTCCCGCCACGCCGGGCAGCAAGGGCGATGACGGCATGCTGCGCGGCGTGATCGAGCTGTTCCGCGATCGGCCGGTGGTAATCGCCAACCTGTCGGCGGATTGCCGGTGGCTCGATTGGCTCGACCTGCCGGCCGGCTACGGCCATGTCAGCGAGGCGCCCGGCCCGTTCCAGGGATATGGCGAGCGGCTGGAGCCCGGCGACGTCCTACTGGTGCTCGGCGCCGATGTGGTCGACGGCTCCTGCGGCCTCGAATCGAGCTTCGAGCGCCTCGATCTGGTCGGCGAGGCGGTGGCACGGGGCCATGGCGTCTTCGTCTTCTGCTCGTTCCGCTCCCGCGTCGCGCCGGAGATACTGGAGCGGCTGCGGCTGATGCCCTCGGTGGCCTTCCGGCTACGCGACAAGCGCTCGCTGGCGAATTTCGAACGCCAGCTCGGGCGCAAGGGTACCTTCTTTCCCGATCTGTCCTTCTTCTGCCCCACCGAGGCCAATGCGGCGAGCGAGGCGACCCTGGCGCGCATCGCCGGCGCCGGCGACCGGCATCCCGTGCTCGGGCTCAACTTCTCCGAGCAGTCGTTCCGCTACTTCTCCGGCGAGCCGACGGAGGAGAAGCGCCGCGACTTCGTCGCCCGCATCCTCGGCGAATTGTCACGCGCCCACCCGCAGGCCTTCTACGTGCTGATGTCGAGCGATGCGCGCGGTTGGGAGAACCATCCCTCCGACGAGGACTACGAGGCGCTCGCCCTCGACTGGATCGAGGCCAATCTCGGCCCCGACCGGGCCGTGCGGGTCGATCCCGGCGTCGGCTTCGGCGGCAACGTCCTCGTGCTCAAGGCGGTCGACCTCGTGGTCACCGGCCGCATGCATCTGGCGCTGGCGGCGCTGCGCGCCGGTACCGTGCCGCTAATCATGATGCCAGAAGATACTTTGAGCTCTAGTGACAAGATGCGCGGGGCACTGGATACCTATCTGGGTAGTGCCGAGACGGCCATCTCCGATGTCGACCAGCTCGGCGCCGCCAGCCTTCGCTTTCTTTCCGAGAGAAACCAGCTCCTGTCACGGCTGGCGGAACTCGCCGGCCAGCAGGCCGAATCCAACGCACGGGACGTCGAACGACTGATGAAGGCAATCGAGGACATCGGGGTTCCGGCGGAAGGCGACGAGGCTCATCTGCGGGCGGCTCTGGTATCGGCACTCTCCAGCGTCATCCGCCGTTCCGACGAGCTGGCGAAGGAGCGTGCGCTCTCCGACGAGCTGCGCGGGCGCATCGACAACCTGACCTCGACCGCCGCCGACGAGCGCGTCAGGGTCGCCGAGTTCGCCACCCGGCTGCAGGCGGTGACGGAGCAGAACGAGAGGCTTCAGGCACGCGAGCGCGGCGCCGCCGACCTCGCCGCGGCTCTCGAAGCCCGCGAGCGTGAGATCAAGGCGCGCGAGGCTGCGCTGCAGGGCGGGTCGGCCACGTCCGGCCGCAGCGCGCGGCTGGAAGCCGAGGATCTGCGCCGGCAACTGGCCGAGAGCAAATTCGCCGGCGAAGCCGCGCTGCGGCAGGCCGAGCTGCGCATCGCCGCGATGACCACCGCCGGCGACCGGCTGGTGAGCGAGCTGCGCCGGGCCTATTCCAAGCCGTTCCGGCCGCTGCGCAAGGGTCTGGAACGGGCGGCGCTGCGCGTTCTCCTGCTGCCGGAGGCGATCCTTCCCGAGCGCAGCGCCTACAGCCTGCGTCGCTCGCTGGACAGCCGCAAGGGCGCCCGGTTCCAGCGCGACTGGCTGAGCGCCTGCGGTCATCTGGTCGAGACGGGCCGGTCGCGGAAGATGAGCAGCGCACCGCTCTACGCGGTTGCCCTGCGCGTGCTCGCCGCCTGCGTGAAGCCGTTCTCGCAGCGCACCGCCGCGCGCTTCCGCCGCTCCGCCGACAAGCGCGATCCCGAGAAGATCGCCGTGGCGCAGCGCGAGGCCGAGCTGCTCATGCAGCTGACCGCCGAGGGCGCCGATCAGGGCAAGGTCCACGCGCCGGTGGAGGATCCGCTGCGCGCCAAGCGCATCCTGGTCGCCGACTACCGGCTGCCGCGCCCCGACGTCTCGGCCGGCGAGCGCGCCAGCTTCGGCGTGATCGCCGATCTGCGCGCCCTCGGCTTCGAGGTGACGTTCTGCGCCACCGATCTCACCGACACCGCGCCTTACCGGGAGAATCTCGAGGCCCTCGGCGTCACGGTGATCACCCATGCCAGCGGCTATCACAGCGCCGGCGACTATGTGCGCGAGCGCGGCGGCGATTTCGGCGCCTTTTACTTCGTCCGCTTCGACGTGGCGGAAGCCCTGCTGCCGGCGGCGCGGCAGATGGCGCCCGACGCGCTGGTGATCCTGCACGCGCCCGACCTCTATTTCCTGCGCGAGGGGCGTGCCGCCGATCTCAGCGGCGACCCGGCGGATCGTGCCAAGGCGGAGGCGACCCGCGAGCGCGAGGTCGCGATGATGCGCGCCGTCGACCACGTCATCCTGGTCAGCGCCGCCGAGATCCCCTTCCTCGAGACATATCTCGACCTCGACAAGGTCTCGGTCTTCCCGGCTCTCTACAGCCCGGTCAGCGAGAACCCGCCCGGCTATGGCGGGCGCGCCAACCTGTTCTTCCTCGGCGGTTTCAAGCACACGCCGAATGTCGGCGCCGTCGTCTGGTTCGTCGACAAGGTGTGGCCGCGGGTGCGCGCCGCGCTGCCCGGTGTCGAGTTCCACATCGTCGGCGCCGAGGCGCCGCCCGAGGTGCTGGCGCTCGCCAACGAGCCGGGGGTGCGCCATGTCGGCTATGTCGCCGATCTCGACCCGGTGCTCGCCGCCTACCGGCTGAGCGTCGCGCCGCTGCTCTTTGGCGCGGGCATCAAGGGCAAGCTCGGCGCCAGCCTCGGCGCCGGCGTGCCGTCGGTGTGCACCGTCGTCGCCGCCGAGGGCATGGGCATCGTCGATGGCCTGCATGCGCTCATCCGCGACGAGCCGGAAGCCTTCGCCGACGCGGTGATCGCGCTCTATCGCGACGAGGCGCTGTGGTCGCGCCTCTCCGACAATGGCCGCATGCTGGTGCGGGAGAATTTCGGCGAGCTCGCCAACCGTTCCTCGCTGCTGCGCGTGCTCGACCGGGCGCGGGTGCTGCCGCTCGATCTCTACATCGAGAACTGCCGTGCCGCCCCGCCGGCGGCTTACCCGGTCTATGACGCCAGCACGCCGATCGACGTGTCGATCATCGTGCCGGCCTACAACAAATGGGAGCTGACCCAGGCCTGCCTCAGCTCGGTGTTGCTCGCCGGGCGCGCCACCGGCATCCGCTACGAGGTGATCCTGGCCGATGACGGCTCCACCGACGAGACGGTGAACGCGGCGACGCTGTTCCCCGGGCTGCGGGTCGCCAAGGGCGAGAGCAACCAGGGCTTCCTTTTGAACTGCAAGAACGCCGCCGCCCGCGCCAGCGGCCGGCATTTGCTGTTCCTCAACAACGATACCGTGGTGCTGCCCGGCTGGCTCGAGCCGCTGCTGCGGGCGATGGACGAGGATCCGCGCATCGCCATCGCCGGCTCCAAGCTGATCTACCAGGACGGCACCATCCAGGAGACCGGCGCCGCGCTCTATTCCGACGGCACGGCGACCAATATCGGCCGCGGCCGCGACCGGCAGGCGCCGCTCTATGCGTTCTCCCGCGAGGTCGATTACGCCACCGGTGCCTCCATGCTGGTGCGCGGCGCGTTCTGGCGCGAGATCGGCGGCTTCGACGAGCGCTACGTGCCGGCCTATTGCGAGGATTCCGACCTCGCCATGACCGCGCGCGACAAGGGGCACCGCGTGGTGTGCGTGGCCGAGTCCGAGGTCATCCATTTCGAGCACGGCTCCTATGCCGCCGAGAGCGCTGCCCAGCCCAAGACGCTGGCGCTGCGCAACGGCGCCATGCTGGTCGAGAAGTGGCGCGATACCTTCCTGATCGAGCATCTGCCGGCCGGCACGCCGTCGGACATCGCCGCCGCGCATGCCGAGCGCCAGCCGCCGCTTTCGGCGCTGGAGCGCCGCCAGTCCGGCAAGCTGAACGTGCTGTATTTCAGCCCGTTCCCCTCGCACCCCGATAATCACGGCAACCAGGCCACCATCCAGGCCTTCGCCCGCAAGTTCCAGCAGATGGGCCACAAGGTGCATTTCGCGCTGCTGGAAAGCCACATGTACGACGCCAGCACGGTGGCGATGATGCATGCGCAGTGGGACAGCCTCGACATCCTGCCGAATACCTGCGGGCTCGGCTCCAATGGCGAGCAGATCCCGTTCGATGGCTGGTACGAGGAAGGGCTCGGCGAGCACATCCAGCGCCTGTGCGCCAGCCGCGACATCGACGTGGTGTTCTGCTCCTACGTCTTCCAGTCGCGCCTGCTCGACTATGTGCCGGCCCATATCCTCAAGGTGATCGACACCCACGACAAGATGGGCGACCGCTACGAGATGCTGCGCAAGAACGGCCAGCCGCTCGAATTCTTCTCCTGCTCGCCGGAGGAGGAGGGCGCCTATCTGCGCCGCGCCGATCTCGTGGTGGCCCGCCGCGCCGAGGAGGCCGCGTACTTCAACTCGGTCACCGGCCGCGAGACCGCTATTGTCATCCCGCATGTCGAGGAGGCCCGCTTCCTCGACCGCCCCTTCACCAAGATGACCGATGTCGGCATGGTGGCGAGCGCTAACCGCATCAATCTCGCTATCGCCCTGCAGCTGCTGCAGGCGATCGAGCGGCAGCTCGGCGGCAAGCAGAGCCCGTTCACCCTGCACATTGCCGGGCAGGTGCGGGACATGATCGACGACCTAGCGCCCGGCGAGGCGGCGCTGTTCCGCCGTCCCTGGGTGAAGCTGCACGGTTTCGTGCCGGATATCGGCACCTTCTACGGCGACGCCGACGTCGTGGTCTCGCCGGTCACCATGGGCACCGGCATCAATGTGAAGACGGTGCAGGCCATGGCCTATGGCATGCCGCTGCTGACCACGAAGTGGGGCGGCAAGGGCATCGAGACCGGCGATCCGCTGCACGGCCATGACGATCTCGACGCGCTGGTGGCGAGCATCCTGCGGCTGGCCGCCGATCCCACGCCGCTGTCGGCGCTGGCGGAAACCAGCCGCCGCCGCTACCAGGCTTTCTACGACGACAGCATCGCGGTGATGGAGCGGATGTTCGCGTCGGTGAAGCACTAGCCCCGACGCCGTGCCGTCCGGCGGGGGCGTCAGGGCTCCCGCCCGGAAGCCCCGCCCGGAGCCGCCGCGTGGAGTGTCCCCGCTCAGTGCGGGGAGGCCGCCGTCGGCGGTGGAGCGCTGCCGGAGGCCCCGGGTGTCGGGTCGCCGGTGATCAGGCGGGCGGAGCGCTGGTGGGTGATGTAGTTCCACAGCCAGCTCAGTGCCACCGCGATGCGGTTGCGGGTGCCGATCAGGAAGTAGACGTGCACCACGCCCCAGAACGCCCAGCCGGTGAACCCCTTCAGTTGCCAGCGGCCGAGCTTCACCACCGCGGCGTTGCGCCCGATGGTGGCGAGGTCGCCGACATGGCGGTAGCGGAAGGCGCCCGGCGCCGGCTTGCCGGCGACCCGCGCCGCGATCACCGCCGCGACGTGGTCGCCCATCTGCTTGGCGGCCGGCGCGATGCCGGGGATCGGCCGGCCATTGGCCGGCGGCGGCGCCGAGGTGTCGCCGATGACGAAGATGTCGGGATCGCCGGGTAGCGCGAGATCCGCGCCGACGATGCAGCGCCCGGCCCGGTCGGTCTCGGCGCCGAGCCATTGTGCCGCCGCCGAGGCGCGTACGCCGGCCGCCCAGATCTTGGTCGAGGAATGGATGCGCTCGCCGCCGGCGAGGTCGACATGGTCGGGCCCGCAATCGATCACCGCGCGGCCGGTCATCACCTCCACGCCCATCTGTTCCAGCTTCTGGCGCGCATAGGCGGAGAGCGGCTCGGGGAAGCTCGGCAGGATGCGCTCGCCGGCCTCGATCAGCAGGATGCGGGCGGTACGCGGGTCGACGCGCTTGAAGTCCGGCGCCAGCGCGTGGCGCGCCACCTCGGCGACCGCCCCGGCGAGCTCGACGCCGGTCGGTCCGCCGCCGATGATCACGAAGGTGAGCAGGCGCCGGCGCAACTCGTCGTCATTGGTCGCCTCGGCGCGCTCGAAGGAGACGAGGATGCTGCGCCGCAGCCGAGTGGCGTCCTCGATGTCCTTGAGGCCGGGCGCGTCAGCGGCCCAGTCGTCATGGCCGAAATAGGAATGCGTGGCGCCGGTGGCGAGCACGAGGATGTCGTAGGGAATGCGCCCCTCGCTGGTGACGAGCTCGCGGGCGGCGCGGTCGACGCCCTCGGCGCGCGCCATCAGCATCGTCACGTTGGACTGCCGCGACAGCACGTGCCGCACCGGCCAGGCGATATCGGCCGGCGAGAGCACGGCGGTGGCCACCTGATAGAGCAGCGGCTGGAAGCAATGGTAGTTGTGCCGGTCGATCAGCGTGATGTCGACCGGTGCGCCGGCGAGGCCGCGTGCCGCCTGAAGGCCGCCGAAGCCGGCGCCGGCGATCACCACGCGGGGTCGGTGAGTTTGGGAGGGTGTTTCAATCTTGCTGTTCATTGGCCTGCACTCATTGATGTCGTCGTGCCCCCGGCGACCCCTGCCATGATGGCTGATCCTGCGTGGAAAGTTCCACCCCCTGGACGTGCGGCGAACGTGCACTTGGGCAAGCGCGCCGGCGGGCAGGCTGGATCGTTAAGCCAGGCTAACAAGTCGGGCTGTCTTTCTAAATGGAACTAACGGACCTGCCGCCCTATGGTCAGCTTCGAGCAGCACGACAGATCGCTGCCGCACCGTGAAGCGGGACGTGATCCCGGCTTCGGGGTGGAGGACAAAACGCCGCTTTCGACCCAACCCGCATCGTCCCCGACGCCGGCCCCGTGGCCGCGCGCGTCCGTGAACGACGCCTGACGCGCCGCCTCCTGAACAGGAGAGCCGCGCCGGCGCTCCCTCATGGCCCGCGCCGTCCCGGCTCGACCCGAGGGGCGCCAGGATCGCATCTGAGGATCGCACGATGAATCTCTCGACCTTGCTTCAAGCCCGCGCCGCCGCCGGCCGTCCGGTCCGGGCCGGCCTGATCGGCGCCGGCAAATTCGGCTCGATGGTGCTCGCCCAGGCGCAGCGCATCGAGGGATTGCAGATCGTCGCCGTCGCCGACCTCAATGTTGGCAAGGCGCGGGAATCGCTGGCGCGGGTGGGCTGGCCGGCGGAGCGCTACGCGGCGACCAGCGCCGGCGACGCGGTGAAGACCGGCCGCACCTTCGTCACCGACGACGCGGCGGCGATGCTGGCCTGCGACGAGATCGAATGCGTCATCGAGGCCACCGGCCACCCGATCGCCGGCACCCGCCACGCGCTGGCCGCCATCGACGCCCGCAAGCATGTGGTGATGGTCAATGTCGAGGCCGACGTGATGGTCGGACCGATCCTCGCCGAGCGCGCCCGCAAGCAGGGCGTCATCTATTCCATGGCCTATGGCGACCAGCCGGCGCTGATCTGCGAGCTGGTCGACTGGGCGCGCGCCACCGGCTTCGAGATCACCGCCGCCGGCAAGGGCATGAATTTCGAGCCGCGCTACCGCTACTCCACCCCCGACACCGTCTGGGGCTTCTTCGGCTGGACCGAGGAGGAGGTGAAGGCCGGCGACTTCAATCCGAAGATGTACAACTCCTTCACCGACGGCACCAAGGCGGCGATCGAGATGGCGGCGGTGGCCAACGGTACCGGCCTCGACTGCCCGGATGACGGGCTGGCCTTCCCGCCCGCCGGCCTGCACGACCTCGCCAAGGTGTTCCGCCCGGCGGCGGATGGCGGGCGCATGGCGCGCTCCGGCCTCGTCGACATCGCCGCCAGCCAGGAGCCGGACGGGCGCGAGGTCTACAACAACATCCGCTACGGCGTGTTCGTCACCTTCAAGGCGCACAACGAATATGCGCGCGCCTGCTTCAAGCAGTACGGCCTCCTGACCGATCCGTCCGGCTGGTACGCCTCGATGTGGCGCCCGTTCCACATCATCGGGCTGGAGACCTCGGTGAGCGTGCTCTCGGCCTGCCTGCGCGGCGAACCGACCGGCTGCTCGAAGGAGTTCCGCGGCGATGCCGTCGCCACCGCCAAGAAGGACATGCAGCCCGGCGAGATGCTGGACGGCGAGGGCGGCTACGCCGTGTGGGCCAATGCCATCCCGGCGACCCGCAGCCTCGACCTGCGGGCGCTGCCGATCGGCCTCGCCCACAACGTCAAGCTCAAGCGGCCGCTCAAGAAGGACCAGATCGTCTCCTTCGACGATGTCGAGCTCACCGCCGATCTCGACGTGGTCCGGCTGCGCCGCGAGATGGAAGACACCTTCCGCCCCGGCACCAGCGTCGCCGCCTGAGGCAAGGGCGAGGGCAGGGCGGCACGCGCCTCCCTGCCTTCGCCTCCCGGCCTTCGTACCTTTTCCGCTTTCTCACAGGACGACGACATGACCGCCGCCCCGCAGACGCCCTTCGTCGTCATCGCCGAGTTCCGGGTGAAGCCCGGCGCGCTCGACGCTTTCCTCGCCGCCGCGCAGGATGATGCCCACCATTCGCTCGCCGACGAGCCGGGCTGCCGGCAGTTCGACGTGGTGGTGCCGGAAGCCGGCGACAGCGTGGTGTTCTACGAGGTCTATGACAGCCGCGCCGCCTTCGACGCGCATCTGGAGACGCCGCATCTCGCCCGGTTCCGGCAGGCGTTTCCGCCGCTGATCGTCGAGGAACGGCCGGTGCGCTTCGCCGCCCGCCAGCATCCGTGACGACCGGAACAGGAGGCACCGCGATGGCCGATATCCCTTTGCCCACACCGCTGCGCCGGATCGGCCTCGTCGGCACCGGCATCATGGGCGGCCACATGGCGCGGCGGCTGGCGCAGGCCGGCTTCACTGTACAGGCATGGAACCGCACGGCGGCGAAGGCCGAAGGGCTGGTCGCCGACGGCGTCGAAATCGCCGCCTCCGCCAAGGCGGCCGCCACCGGCGCCGATGCGGTGGTGTGCATACTCTCTTCCGGCCCGGTCTGCGACGCCGTGCTCGGCGGGCCGGAAGGGGTGATCGCCGCCATGCGCACCGGCGCGACTTTGGTGGTGATGAGCTCGATCCCGGTGGAGACCGCCCGCGCCCAGTCCGAGACCTGCGCCCGTCGCGGCCTGCGCTATGTCGATGCCCCCGTCTCCGGCGGCGAGCGCGGCGCCCGCGAGGGTACGCTCTCCATCATGGCCGGCGGCGAGGCACGCGCCATCGCCGATCTCGCGCCGCTGTTCGCGCCGCTCGGACGCGTCACCCATGTCGGGCCGGCCGGCTCGGGCGAGCTCGCCAAGCTCGCCAACCAGCTGATCGTCGCCTCGAACATCTGCGCGGTGGCGGAAGCCCTGCTGCTCGCCGAGCGCGGCGGCGCCGACCCCGAAAAGGTGCGGGAGGCGCTGATCGGCGGCTTCGCCGACTCGACCGTGCTGCGCCAGCACGGCGAGCGCATGGTGCGCGGCGACTATGCGCCGGGCGGCCCGGCCAAGTATCAGGTGAAGGACACCTCGACGGCGCTGCGCTTCGCCCGCTCGCACGGCCTCACCCTGCCGGTCGCCGCCACGGTCGACCTTCTGTTCCAGAATCTGGTCGAGCACGGCGGCGCCGATCTCGACCACAGCGCCGTGCTCCTCGAGCTGCGGCGCGCCAACCAGCCGGCGGAGGCTTCCGCCGACGCCTGACCATGGCAAATAATGCCAGTCAACCGGGACAAAGAATCCCGCTACGGAGGAAACGACATGAACGCCTTCTCGCTCCGCGGCCTTCTGGTCGCCGCCTCGCTCGCCGCCGCCTCGCTCTCCCTTGCGGTTTCCGCCGGCGCCGAGACGCTCACCCTCTCCACGCCGGATGCCGACACCTCGGAGATCACCCTCGCTGCCAAGCACTTCGCCGAGGTGGTGAAGCAGAAGACCAATGGCGAACTGGAGATCAAGGTCTTCCCAAACGGCACCCTCTATGGCGGCGACCCCTCGGCCGGGGTGAAGCAGCTGGCGGGCGGCTCGCTCGACATGCTGCTCAACGCCACCTCGCTCTACGCCACCTTCAACCCGAAATTCACCGCCATCGCGGTGCCCTATCTGTTCGACGGCACCGACCAGCTGCGCGCCTATCTCGACAGCGAGCTCGGCGAGGAACTGCGCGGCGACCTGTCGAAGATCGGCATCGTCGGCCTCGATCTGTGGTCGCGCCCGCTGCGGCAGATCACCAATTCCAAGCGGCCGATCACCGCGCCGGACGATCTGAAGGGCCTGAAGCTGCGGGTGCCGAACAACCCGCTCTGGGTGAAGTTCTTCGGCGCGATGGGCGCGGCGCCCACCCCGATGGCCTTCGCCGAGGTGTATAATGCCCTTCAGCTCGGCGTGGTCGACGGGCAGGAGAACCCGGTCAACGTGCCGGTCAGCGCCCGCCTCTACGAAGTGCAGAAATACCTGACCATCTCCAACCACATCGCCGATGCCTGGGTGCTCGGCATGAATCCGCGCCGCTACCAGGCGCTGCCGGACAAGTTCAAGACCGCGCTCGCCGAGGCGGCCAGGGAGACCGAGGACTGGAAGGCTAAGGCCGACGCCGCCGACATCGCCGCCTCCATCGCCACGCTGGAGAAGAACGGCATGAAGACCAACGAGCTGACCCCCGAGCAGCGCGCCGGCTTCGTCGCGGTGTCGAAGAGCCTCTACCCGGTGTTCGAGGCACTGGTGAAGGACCCGTCCTTCTTCCAGCGCACCACCTCCTTCGCCGGCAAGAGCTGAGGCGAGGCGTACCGAGCCCCGGCGGCGGCCCATGGCCGCCGCTCCCCCCTCGTGGACAGGTGGTGTTCTCATGTCCTCGCCCGATAAATCTTCCGCCGTAAACTCTTCCGCCGCCGCGTCTTCCGTTGCCGGATCTTCTCGCGGCTTCTCGCTCGGCCGGCTGGTCGAGGTGGTCGCCGACTACGCGGCGGGCCTCGCCTGCGGCGGCATCCTGGTGGTGGTGCTGATGCAGGTGATCGGCCGGCTCATCGGTCATCCGCTGCCCTGGACCGAGGAAGCGGTACGCTTCCTGTTCATCTGGATGGTGTTCCTCGGCCTCGCCGCCGGCTTCCGCACCGTGGAGAGCGCCCGCGTCGTGGTGTTCCTCGCCATGATGCCCAGCCTGTCGAAGCACATCGCGGTGCCGATCTATGTCGTGTTCTCGATCGGCTTCTTCCTGCTGGTCGGCTGGACCGGCATCACCCTGGTCGAGCAGCAGATCATGATGAACGAGGAGGCGGCGACGCTGCCGATCCCGATGTGGGTGATCGGCTTGGTCATGCCGGTCTCCTCGGTCATCGCCATCCTCGCCATCGTCGATTCGCTGCGGCGGCGGCGCGAACTGATCGCGATGCCGGAAATGGGCCTGCCGCCGGACGAGATCGTCCATGCCGACATCTCGATGACCGGCGGCCACCAGCACGTCGCCGCCGGCCCCACCGTCACGGGAGCGCACTACCAATGATGAGCGTCATCCTCTTCGCCCTGTTCTGCGGCCTCAGCGCGCTCGGCGTGCCCTTGGCCATCGCCCTGGGCCTCGCCGCCGTCGCCACGCTGCTGATGTTCACGCCGATGCCGCTCGACCTGCTCACCCAGACGATGTTCTCCTCGATGAACTCGTTCCTGCTGGTGGCGGTGCCGCTGTTCATCCTGGTCGGCGCGGTGATGGAGCGCGGGCGGGTCGCCGAGCGCATCTTCGACTTCGCCGAATCCATGGTCGGCTGGCTGCCGGGCGGGCTCGGCCATGTGAACGTGCTGTCCTCGGTGATCTTCTCCGGCGTGTCCGGCTCCTCGGTGGCCGACATCGCCTCGGTCGGCGCCATCGAGATCAAGGCGATGGAGCGGCACGGCTTCCCGAAGGGCTATGCGGTCGGCATGACGCTGTGCACCGCCACGCTGTCCTCGATCATCCCGCCCTCGATCCTGATCGTCATCGCCGGCTCGATTGCCAATGTGTCGATCGGCACGCTGCTGGTGGCCGGGCTGGTGCCGGGGCTGTTCATCGCCTTCGCCTTCCTGGTGTTCAACCACTTCTATTCGGTGCGCTACGGCTACAATCCGCCTTCGCCGTTCAATTTCCGCATGGTGGTGGTGACCGGGCTGCGCGCCATCCTGCCGATGCTCACCCCGTTGATCCTGATCATCGGCATCGCCTCCGGCGTGTTCACCCCCACCGAGGCGGCGGCGATCGCGGTGACCTATGTGCTGGTGCTGGGCGTGCTGGTCTACCGCACCATCCCGCTCTCCGAGGTGCCGGAGATCCTCGTCTCCACCGCCCGCATCTCCGGCACCATCTTGTTCATCGCCGCCACCTCGCAGATCGCCGCCTGGGTGTTCACCTATGAGGGGCTGCCGGAGAAGCTGACGGCGATCCTCGGCGGCATGAGCCTCGGGCCGACCTCCGGCCTCCTGGTGATCTTCGTCTTCCTGCTGCTGATCGGCATCTTCATGGAGGCGATCCCGGCGATGTTCATCCTGATACCCGTGCTGATGCCGACGGTGACGGCGCTCGGCATCGACCCGATCCACTTCCTGATCATCACGGTGATGACGCTGACCCTCGGCCTCGTCACCCCGCCGGTCGGCGTCTGCCTGTTCGCCGCGGCGCAGGTGTCGGGGATGAGCGTCGACGAGGTGGTGAAGGGCTCGCTGGCGCCGATGACGGTGCTGACGCTGGCGATCTTCGCGCTGGTGCTGTTCCCTGTGCTGACGCTCGGGCCGCTGCACCTGCTCGGGCTCTACTGAGGGCAGGTCGATGACGGTACCGGATTTCGTGGTGGTGATGGGCGTGGCGGGCGCCGGCAAGAGCACCGTCGCCCAGCAGCTCGCCAGCGCGCTCGGCGCGGCCTTCATCGAGGCCGACGCCCTGCACCCCCCGGAGAATGTCGCCCGCATGCGGCAGGGCATCGGGCTGACTGACGCCATGCGCTGGCCATGGCTGGAGGCGGTGTGCGCGGCGGCGCGGGCGGAGCCGCGCCGGCCGGTGGTTATCGCCTGCTCGGCGCTGCGGGCCATCTACCGCGACTTCCTGCGCGAGCGGCTCGCCGGCGTGCGGTTCGTGTATCTCCACGGCCCGCGCGAATTGATCGCCGAGCGGCTACGCGCCCGGCCCGGCCATTTCGCCGGCATCACCCTGCTCGACAGCCAGCTGGCGACGCTGGAGGCGCCGGAGCCCGGCGAGGGCGCGGTGGCGGTGTCGCTGACGCTAAGCCCGGAGGCGATGGTCGCCGAGGCGTTGCGCGGCCTTCACGCGGCGGAGCGCGTGCCGGGCTGAGCCTCAGCCGGCCGGCGCCGGCTTGCGGGCGGCGCGACGGGCCAATGCCTCGCTGGCGGCGCGGGCATTGCGGCGGCGGGCCTCCCAGCCGGCGCGCTCGGTGCGCAGCCAGTCGAGGAACAGCCGCACCTTGCGCTGGCGCAGATGCTCGTGCGGGCAGACGATCCACTGCGTCACCAGCCGGATCGGCGGCGGCTCGGCCACCGGGCAGATCAGCCGGCCGGTCTCCAGCTCGCGTTCCATCATCAGCGTGCTTTCCAGCGCGATGCCCATCGCCCCGGCGGCGGCGTCGATCGCCATGTGGCTGCGGTCGAACAGCACCCGCGCCCAGCGCTCCGTCGGCTGCACGCCGGCAAGCGCGAACCAGCGCGGCCATTGCGCCTGCGACTTCACCGAGTGGATCAGCCGAAAGCGCGGCAGCTCGGCGGCGGTGAGGCTGGCGGCCGGCGCGTAGTCCGGCGAGCAGGCGGGCAGGAAGTCCTCCTCCGCCATGCCCTCGACGAACAGGCCGGGCCAGCGGCCGTCGCCATGGCGGATCTCGACATCGACCACCTCGCGCCGGAAGGTGGTCGGCTCGTTGGTGCCGTCGATGCGCACCTCGAGGTCGGGGTGGCGGTCGAGAAACGCCCCGAGCCGCGGCAGCAGCCATTTGTTGGACAGGGTCGGCGTGGCGCGCACCGTCAGCGTCGTCACCGAGCGATAGCCGCGGATCAGGTTCGTCGCCTCGGCGATGCGCTCCACCTCGTCATTGATGGTGGCGAAATAGCGCTCGCCGGCCTCGGTGAGCACGATGCGGCGGCCGACCTTGCTCATCAGCGTCAGGCCGAGCTGGGTTTCCAGCGCCTGCACCTGCTGGCTCACCGCCGAGGGGGTGACGGCGAGTTCCTCCGCCGCCTTGGAGATGCTGCCGAGGCGGGCGACGGTGCGGAACACGAAGATGGCGCGGATCGGCAGCTGCATCTCTCATGCCCGGTTCGCGGAAGGGAACCGGCATCATAGCGGGCGGCGGCGGGGGCCGGCAATCGGCGCCCGCCGCAGCGTCAGCCGTAGCGGCGGCCGGCTTCGATGGCGAGGCCGGTGCCGACCGAGCCGAAGGTGTCGCCCTCGATCACCCGCGCCTTCGGTACGCAGGCACGGATCGCCGCGCGCACATGCGACAGCCGGGTCGAGCCGCCGGTGAGGAACAGCGCGTCGATGGCGTCGGCGGTGAGGCCGGCGGCGGTGAGGCAGGAGCCGACCCGCGCGGCGATGCGCTCGGCGAGCAGGCCGGTATGCTCAACGAGGTCGGCATGGGCGATGCCCACCGACAGGCCTGCCTCGATGGTGGCGAGGTCGAGCACCGTCTCGCCGGCCTCGGCGACGTTGATCTTCGCCGCCTCGACGTCGAGGGCGAGGCCGTGGCCGCGCTCGTCCTCCACCGCCCGCGCCAGCCGCGCGACTAGGCCGGGATGCGCCGCCTCGCGCTCCAGCTCGCGAATCGAGCGGACGGTGCGGCCGTCATACAGCCGGTTGATGGCCGACCAGGTGGCGAGGTCCTGATAGATCCCCACCGGCATGGACAGGCCCTTGCGCTTCAGCGGGCTGCCATGGCCGAGCAGCGGCATCACCATGGACAGCGACAGCTGGCGGTCGAAATCGGTGCCGCCGATCCGCACGCCCTCATTGGCGAGGATGTCGGAGGAGCGGTCGGTATGGTCGGCATGGCCGCGGGCGATGCGCACGATGGAGAAGTCGGAGGTGCCGCCGCCGATGTCGGCGATCAGCGCCAGCTCCTCGCCGGCGACCTGCCGTTCATAGTCGAGCCCGGCGGCGATCGGCTCGAACTGGAAGGAGATGTCGGTAAAGCCGATGCTGCTGGCGATGTCGCCGAGCGCGTCCTGCGCCCGCGCGTCGCCGGACGGGTCGCCGTCGACGAAGTGCACGGGACGGCCCAGCACCACCTTGTCGAGCGTGGCGCCGGCCGCCGCTTCGCCGCGCGCCTTCACCTCGCGGAGAAATTCGCCGATCACCGCCCGGAAGCCGAGCCGCTGGCGGCCGAGCGGCGTGGTCTCGTCGATCAGCGAGGTGCCGAGCACCGATTTCAGCGAGCGCATCAGCCGGCCCTGCTGGCCTTCGACATAGGCCGCCATGGCGGCGCGGCCGACCAGAGTGGCGCCGGTGCGGGGAAAGAAGATCGCGCTGGGCAGCGTGTCCGCATCGCCCTCCAGCGGCGCCAGCCGTGGGCCGGCGGGACCGACGAAGCCGAGCGTGGTGTTCGAGGTGCCGAAATCGAGGCCGCAGGCGGTCATGGACACCTCCTTTGCAAGATGCGGGACGGGGCAAGATGCGGAACGTGAAAGGGGGCGCTTGCTAGAGCACGCGGCGGCCCGGCGCAAGAGCCCCGCCACCTGCGGTGGCAGCCGCGACGTCGCTTGCGCCCTGCGTGCCGTCTTCCGCGAGCCTTCACGGAAGGGATGCCGCAGCGTTGGTGCGGTGCAGCAATGCCGACGCTGTTCTCTGGCATGCCAGCTGTCGATTTGCGGATTGGTCGATTGAAAAAATCAATCAATTTCCTGCGGCGCCTCGCCGCAGGTGCGACAGAGTGCCCGCGACGCCTGTCTGGAATTGTTTCACGTCGAATCTGGAGCACTTTCAGATTCAACCGTTGAAAAATATCGTCTTTTCACCTATCTCTTAGCCAACGGATCTCGGGATCCAGTCGTGGCGCCGTTTCTGGCATTTTGTATAATGATTGAAAATGTCTATTGACCATACGTCACCATCGCTGAAGAAGTCTCACGCGGCCGGCGGTTGGGGCGCCCTTCGCAGCTGCGGCAAGCACCTGCTGGCCAGCGGCTCCTTGCTGACCGGCGCCAAGACCCTGCTCAAGGCCAATCAGCCGGACGGATTCGATTGCCCGGGCTGCGCCTGGGGCGATCCCGAGCACGGCTCGTCCTTCGAATTCTGCGAGAACGGGGTGAAGGCGGTCGCCTGGGAGTCGACCGAGCGTCGCGCCACGCCGGCCTTCTTCGCCGCGCACACGGTGAGCGAGCTGCAGAACTGGTCCGAGTTCAATCTGGAGAACCAGGGCCGCCTCACCGAGCCGATGGTCTATGACCACGCCACCGATCGCTACCGCGCGGTGTCCTGGGAGGAGGCCTTCGCCGGCATCGCCGCCGAATTGAACGCGCTCGCCGCGCCCAGCGAGGCGGAGTTCTACACCTCCGGCCGCGCCTCGAACGAGGCGGCGTTCCTCTACCAGCTCTTCGTGCGGATGTTCGGGACCAACAATTTCCCGGACTGCTCCAACATGTGCCACGAGGCCAGTGGCGTCGGCCTGATGCAGTCGGTCGGCGTCGGCAAGGGCACGGTGCTGCTCGAGGATTTCGAGCACGCCGACGCCATCATCGTCATCGGCCAGAACCCCGGTACCAACCATCCGCGCATGCTCGGCGACCTGCGCCGGGCCGCTATGCGCGGCGCCCGCGTCGCGGTGCTCAACCCGGTGCGCGAGCGCGGGCTGGAGCGCTTCGCCGACCCGCAGGACAAGATCGAGATGTTGCGCGGCGGCGCGACCTCGATCGCCAGCCACTATTTCCAGCCCAAGCTCGGCGGCGACATGGCGGCGATCCGCGGCGTCGCCAAGGTGGTGTTCGCCCGTGACGCCGAGCGGCGCGCCGGCGGCCATCAGAGCCTGCTCGACCTCGAATTCATCGCCCACCACACCACCGGCATCGACGACTGGCGCGCCGAGGTCGAGGCGACGTCCTGGGACGTCATCGAGGACCAGTCCGGCCTCGCCCGCGACGAGATCGAGACCCTCGCCGACGTCTATCTCGGCGCCGAGCGCGTCATCGCCACCTGGGCGATGGGCGTCACCCAGCACCGCCACTCGGTGGCGACGGTGCGCGAGATCGCCAATCTGCTGCTGCTGCGCGGCCATATCGGCCGCGAGGGCGCCGGCCTGTGCCCGGTGCGCGGCCATTCCAACGTGCAGGGCGACCGCACGGTGGGCATCAACGAGAACTCGCCGGAGTGGTTCATCGCCGCGCTGGAGAAGGAGTTCGACCTCGCCCTGCCGCGCGAGCACGGCCACAACGTGCTGCACGCCATCGAGGCGATGGTGGAGGGGCGTTCCAAGGCCTTCATCGGCCTCGGCGGCAATTTCGTGCGGGCGACGCCGGATACCGACATCGTGCGGCAGGCGCTGATGAGCTGCCGGCTCACCGTGCAGATCGCCACCAAGCCGAACCACAGCCATCTGGCGCCGGGCAAGGTCGCCTATCTGCTGCCCTGCCTCGGGCGCACCGAGATCGACCGCAACTCCAAGAAGCGGCCGCAGATCGTGACCGTCGAGGATTCGATGAGCATGGTGCATGGCTCGGGCGGCATCAACCGCCCGGCGGCGCCGACCCTGCGCTCGGAGATCCAGATCATCGCCGGCATCGCCGCCGCCACCATCGGCTCGGACAAGGTCCGCTGGGCGGCGATGGCTGATGATTACGACCTGATCCGCGACCACATCTCCCGCGTGATCCCCGGCTTCGAGGACTACAATGTCCGCGTGCGCAAGCCGCGCGGCTTCCATCTGCGCAACGCCGCCGCCGAGCGCGAGTGGAACACCGAGTCCGGCCGGGCGCAGTTCTCCGCCGCGCCGCTGCCGCGCGAGGTGGAGCACCAGCAGGTGCGCGGGCGCAAGGACACCTTCGTGCTGCAGACCTTCCGCAGCCACGACCAGTACAACACCACGGTCTACGGCCTCGACGACCGCTATCGCGGCGTCTATGGCGAGCGCCGGGTGGTGTTCGCCCATCCCGACGACATCGCCGCGATGGGCGTGGAGCCCAATTCGCGCATCGACGTCATCGGCTCCGACGAGGATGGCCGCTCGCGCATCGCCGAGGATTTCCGCCTCGTCGCCTACGACATCCCGCGCGGCTGCGTCGCCGGCTACTATCCTGAGCTCAACCCGGTCGTGCCGTTCACCAAGGCCGGCGAGGGCAGCGACACGCCGCAGTCGAAGTCGGTGGTGGTGACCTTCCGCGCGAGGGCGGCATGAGCGCGCAGCGCGCCGAGGAGCGCGCCCCCTCCGCGGACGAGGCGTTGCCCGACCTGTTCATGGACGAGGTGAGCGCGCTGGTCGAGGAACAGCCGGAGCTCTCGCCGCTCGATGCCGGCGTGCTGGTGGCGCTGGAGCACGGCGTCGCCCGTGACACCCGCGCCTTCGCCAAGCTGTTCGGCATCGCCCATGCGCTGGTGCTGCGCGCGGCGAGCGAGCTGGAGGACCGCTTCGGCCTCGTCGTCGCCGATCCGCGCCAGGAGCGTTCGCAGCGGCGGCATCTGTCGCTCACCCCGGCGGGGCACCTGCTGCTGGCGCCCCGCTGAGGCGCCACGGCCGACCGATCCACCGCAGCCTCCCGCGAGGCACTCCACATCGTCGGCCTCAGGCGGTGCGCCGCTTTTCGGACATGGCTGGCGCCTGTCGCGCGCCGCTGTTCTTCAGCTCGCTCGTTCCAGCGGCGGCGCCTTCCATTGGCCGTCGAGGGCGGCGGCCATCGGCCAGTAGAGGCGCAAAGCGAGGAGGAACGATCCCTCCGGCGCCGGCAGCCAGTTGTTCTCCTTGTCCGGCCCGGGGGACGCATTCTGGACGTAGAGCGTGATCCCGCCATCCGGGTCGCGTTTGAGATCGGGCAGCATCGGCGAGTTGATCAGGTAGCGGTGGAGCCGGTTGGCGAATAGCAGGCTTTCGGGAAGCTTGTAGAGCGTCAGCGACCAGAAGGCGTGTACCGGCGGCAGGCCGTCCGGGGCGAAGCGCAGCCGGTAGGTCTGCCTGCCATCGAGCGGCTGTCCGCCGGCATCGACGAAATAGGCCGGATACAGCGCCTCCTGCTTCGAATTGCCGTAGATGCCGAGCACCGCGCCGACCATGCGCGCCAGATAATCGCCATTCACATGCTCGCGGGTGCCGAAGCTGTCGGCGCTGGTCTTCTTTCCGGTCTCCATCTGGGTGGTCTTGTAGGTGGCGAAGTCGGCCCAGGCGTCGGCCATGCCGGCCTCGATCGCCTGCCTGATCTCGGGCGAAGGATCGAAACGCAGCCCCGCCCCGACGCCGATCCGGGCGAAGCGTGCCCTCAGCTCGGTCTCGACGGGTGGGGGCGGGCAGAACTGGAGGATGAAGTTGAGCTCGCTGAAAAACGCCGGCGACGTCTTCTGCTCGGCCGGGGACAAGGGCTTTGGAAACGCGACCGCCGCCGCAGGCGCCGGGGCGGGGGTACCGAGAAAGGCCGATAGCGGCTCGACCGTGTAGCCGGCCTGGATCTTCTTGACGTTCTCGATGTCGCCCGGGCCGAACAGCTGGGTGCGGTAGAGAATGAAGGCGAATTCGGTCTCGCAGCGGATCACGGCGGTGATCCCGGCCGGCTTGTCGCCCTTCCAGCCCGGCCCGGCCAGCAGGAAGCGACCCGCCTCGTTGCCGGTCGCCCGGCTGCCGACATAGGCGAAGTTGAACGTGTACTGGTCGATGAACTGGAGCGAATAGTAGCGGTTCGCCTCGACGGCCGGGACGCTCAGCACCAGCGGCTCGGCGCGCAGATCGGCGCCGACATAGGAATAGGGCGTGTCGGAATTCGGCGACTGGATCGCCTTGTCGTCGGGCGTGTAGACCCGTGCATTGTTGAAGATGCGGTTCCAGCCGGTCTTGAACTCGGGGCCGCCCTGGTCGACGAAGTAGGAATACTGGACGCGGTAATTGTCGACGAGCGGGAAGCCGTAGACATAGGCCTCCTTGGCGATCGCGCGGGCCTCCTCCGCGGAGGCGCTCTGCGCCGACGAGGTCTGGGCGGACGAGGTCTGGGCGCGGGCGGGCGCCGCCGGCAACCCCGCGCCGATCCATGTCGCGGCGATGGCGGCCGAGCCGCGCAGAATGTCCCGCCTGTCCATACCCGTCTCGCTTTCTGTCGACGAAGGCCGTGAGTCCGCCGCCGGCGAGGTTACACCCGATCGCTATCCCGCACGATCCGCCGCCGGTGGCCGCTGCCGGGCGATCTCGCCGGCCAGCCGCTCGACGGCGAGCCAGCGCTCCCAGTCGTCGAGGATGCTCCAGCCGGGCTGGCCGACGCGGGCGAGCGGCAGCCGGTAGTGGAACGCCGGGCGCGGCCGCACCTTGCCGGCGAAGCGCGGCAGTGGCTGGTCGCCGGCGCGGTGCAGCAGCAGCGGCAGCAGGTCGAGCGAGCGCTTGCGCGTCGGATTGGCGGCGAGATAGTCGCGGGCGAAGCCGTCGGGATCCGGCCAGTAGTCGGCGGCGAGCACCCGGCGCACATAATCGGCGGGAAAGGGCGGGGGCGCATAAAAGCGGGCGAGCGGCCCCGCCTCGGTAGCCCGGCGCAGTTCCGCCTCCAGCATCAGGAAGGCCTTGAGCGTGGCGACGATCCCCGCCGGGTCGTCATCGGGATGCGCGACGTTGAAATGCAGGCCCAGCCCGTCGACCAGCGTGGCACCGTCGCCCCGCGCGCCGGCTTCCCGCAGCGCCGCCACGGCCGCGTCCACCTCCGGTAGGCGGGCCCGGTCGAGGGGGGCGATGATCAGCTCGCGCGGCACCAGCGGCGCCAGCGCGTGCCCGAGGGCGATGGCGAGCGAGGCGGGCAGGCCGGCCAGCGGGCTGACCGCGCCGCGATAGGGGTGGACGTGGCGGATGTCGAGCTCGACGCGCAGGTCGCCGAGCCGGCTGCCGACGAGGTGGAAGGCCTGCGGGTCCTCCTCGACCATTTGGCCGGCCAGGTGGCGTTGTAGCACCTCGGCGGCGTGGCGCGCGCCGAGGCCGATGAACTCGACCTCCACGCCGATCCGCCGTTCCGCACCGCTGGCAGCTGTCGGACGGGAGGGGGAGGGCGGGGGCGGCAGGGGATCGACCGGCATCGCCCATGCTTGGCCCGCCCGTGCCGTTAGGTCAACCTTACTGGCCGATGTCGCGGCGCACGTCCGCGTGTGCGCTCTCCGGCTGGCAGCCGCTCACCAGCGCCAGCCGGCCTTCAGCGCCTCGGCGATGTCGTCGACGAATAATCGCACCTTGGCCGGCACCAGCCGGCCGGGCGGCATCACCGCGTGCACGCCGGCTTCGATGGTGCCCACCCAGCCCGGCAGGACCTCCACCAGCCGCCCCTCGCCGATAGGCGGGCCGGCGAGCCAGTCCGGGAACAGGCCGATGCCAACGCCCTCGAGAGCGGCGAGCAGCAATATCTCGGAACTGTCGGAGACTAGCGGGCCGGACGGGCGCACCGTCACCCGCTCGCCGTCCCGGGCCAGCGGCCAGTCCGGCCAGGAGGCGAGCGCGGTGAAGCCGAGACAGTCGTGCTCCGCCAGCTCCTCCGGCCGCTGCGGTGCGGCGCGGCGGGCAAGGTAGGCCGGCGCGGCGACCAGCCGGCTGCGATAGGTGGCGATGCGGCGGGCGGTCAGCGAGCTGTCCGGCAGGGTGCCGACTCGGATCGCCACGTCGAAGCCTTCCTCGATCAGGTCGACATAGCGGTCGGTGGTGCGCAGATCGACGCGGATCTGCGGATGGCGCGCCAGGAAGCCGGGGATCAGCGGCGCGATCCACAGGCGGCCGAAGCTCATGGGCAGGGAGACACGCACCAGCCCCTGCGGGGTCGCGGCCCGCTCGCTGGCGTCGCGGCCGGCGCTGTTCAGCTCGTCGAGCACCGCCTGGAGGCGATGGTGGTAGGCGGCGCCGATCTCGGTCAGCGCCACCCGCCGCGTCGTGCGCGACAGCAGGCGGACGCCGAGGCGCCGCTCCAGCTTGCCGACCCGGCGGGAGACGGTGGAGGCGTCGCGCCCGAGGCGCTGCGCCGCCAGCACGAAACTGCCGGTGTCGGCGACGGCGACGAAGGCGAGCAGATCGTCGAAGCCGCCCTGATCGAGAAATTCCTGCATCTGGTGCACGAGTGTAATGATCCTGGGCCAGATTACACAAGACGATGCGAGGATTATCTCGGATGCATTCAACCGTCCAGGAGCATGCATCATGGCAGTCTTCCTCAGCATCGGCAGCGGCCCCGGCATCGGCCTCGCCACCGCCGAACGCTTCGCCCGCGAGGGCTTCCACCTCGTCCTCAGCGCCCGCGACACCGGCAGGGTGACGGCGCTGGCCGCCGAACTCACCGCCAAGGGCCACAAGGTCGAGGTGCGGCCCGTCGACGTGGCGGATCCCGCCGCCGTCGCGGCGTTGGTCGCCGGGGTCGAGCGCGACCTCGGCCCGATCGACGTCCTCCACTACAACGCCGCCGCGATGCGGCAGGCCTCGCTCGCCGACCAGCCGGCGGAGACCTTCAATACCGACCTCGCGGTCACCATCGGCGGCGCGCTGGCGGCGGCGAAGGCGGTGGCACCGGCGATGGCCGCGCGCGGCCGCGGCACCCTGCTGCTGACCGGCGGCGGCTTCGCCCTGGCGCCGCATCCCGACTATCTGACGCTCAGCGTCGGCAAGGCCGGCATCCGCGCCTTGGCGCAGGGGCTGTTCGAGGAGATGAAGGGCAAGGGCATCCACGTCGCCACCGTCACGATCGCCGGCTTCGTCTCCGCCGGCTCGCCGCATGTCGCCAATGTCGCCGAGCATTTCTGGCAGCTGCACGCCCAGCCGGCAGGTAGCTGGACGCTGGAGCGCACCTACACGCCCTGAACCTTCGGCACGGCCTTTCGCCTCTTCGGCCACCGGGGCTCCGCGCGCTTGCCGTCGCGCGGGGCCCCGGACGCGTATCGGCCGCCACGGCGCACCCGGGTGCCTCCGCAACCAAAGACTATTGGACGGCACGCGACTTTCGACCCATAGAGACGCAAAACGTTCGGGAAGGAATGTCGCCCATGGAACGCCCCGCAGAGGGCCCGCTGGCCGGAATCCGCGTCGTCGAGCTCGGCAATCTCATCGCCGCGCCGTTCGCCGCGCGGCTGATGGCGGAGTTCGGTGCCGAGGTGATCAAGGTCGAGGCGCCCGGCGAGGGCGACCCCTTGCGCAAATGGCGCAAGCTGCACGAGGGCACCTCGCTCTGGTGGTACCTTCAGTCGCGCAACAAGAAGTCGGTCGCCGTCAATATGCGCCTGCCGGAGGGCCAGGAGGTGGTGCGCCGCCTCGTGCGCGACGCCGACGTGCTGATCGAGAATTTCCGGCCGGGCACGCTGGAGCGCTGGGGTCTCGGCTGGGAGGCGCTCAAGGCGATCAACCCCAACCTCGTCATGGTGCGCATTTCCGGCTTCGGCCAGGACGGCCCCTATCGCGAGCGCCCCGGCTTCGGCGCTGTGGGCGAGGCGATGGGCGGCATGCGCTTCACCACCGGCGAGCCGGACCGGCCGCCGGCGCGCACCGGCATCTCCATCGGCGACTCGCTCGCCGCCCTGCATGCGGTGATGGGCGCGCTGATGGCGCTGCTCGCCATCAAGTCCGGCCGCGGCGCCGGGCAGGTGGTCGACGTCTCGCTCTATGAGAGCGTGTTCAACATGATGGAGAGCCTGGTCCCCGAATACGACCTGTTCGACTTCGTGCGCGCCCGCTCGGGCGGCTCGCTGCCGGGCATCGCGCCCTCCAATTCCTATCCCACCGCCGAGGGCAGCTATGTCATCGTCGCCGGCAATGGCGACGGCATCTTCAACCGGCTGATGACGGCGATCGGCCGCGCCGACCTCGCCAGCGACCCGCGCCTCGCCTCCAATGACGGCCGGGTGAAGCATGTCGAGGAAATCGACGGCGTCATCGCCGAATGGACCTCCCGCCATTCGCTCGACGAGGTCACCGCCGCGCTCGATGCCGCCGAGGTGCCGAACGGGCGCATTTATTCGGTTGAAGACATCGTAGCCGATCCGCAGTTCCTGTCGCGCGACATGATCCTGCCCTCGACGCTGCCGGACGGCACGCAGGTGAAGATGCCCGGCGTGGTGCCGAAGCTTTCGGAAACGCCAGGGGGCGTGGCGTGGCTCGGGCCGAAGCTCGGCGAGCACACCGCGCCGGTGCTGGCGTCGCTCGGCTATTCCGCTGACGAGATCGAGGCGCTGGTCGCCGGCGGCGTGGTGGCGCGCGACGAGGTGCGGCGCGACGAGGCGGCGGCGGGAGACGCCTCATGAGCCGGGCGGAGTTTCCCGCGCGCGTCTACATCCAGGAAGTGGTGACGCGCGACGGCCTGCAGATCGAGCCGCGCTTCCTGCCCACCGCGGACAAGATCGCGCTGATCGACGCGCTGTCCGACACCGGCGTCGCCAAGATCGAGGTGACGTCCTTCGTCTCGCCCAAGGCGGTGCCCAACCTCGCCGATGCCGTCGACGTCGCGCGCGGCATCCGTCGCAACCCGGCGGTGACCTATGTGGCGCTGGTGCCCAATCTGCGCGGCGCCGAGGCGGCGCTGGACGCCGGGATGGACGAGCTCAACCTCGTCATGTCGGCGAGCGAGACCCACAACCTCGCCAATATGCGCATGACGCCGGAGCAGTCGCTGGACGGCTTCCGCGCCATTGTGGGCGTTGCCGCCGGCAGCCCGGCGCGGCTGAACGGCTCCATCGCCACCGCCTTCGGCTGTCCCTTCGAGGGCGCGCAGCCGGAGGAGAAGGTGCTGGCGCTGGCCGAGAGCTATCTCGCGCTCGGCCTCCATTCGGTGACGCTGGCCGATACCACCGGCATGGCCAATCCGCGCCAGGTGGCCCGCCTCGTCGCGGCGTTCCGCGCCCGGTTCGGCGACGTGCCGCTGACGCTGCATTTCCACAATACGCGCGGCATGGGCCTCGCCAATGCGCTCGCCGCGCTGGAGGCGGGGGCGGAGCGCTTCGACGCCTCGCTGGGCGGCCTCGGCGGCTGTCCCTTCGCGCCCGGCGCCACCGGCAACGTCGTGACCGAGGACCTCGTCCACATGCTGGAGGAAATGGGCGTGCCGACCGGCGTCGACCTCGCCCGCCTGCTTGATCTGGCACGTGGTCTGCCCGCGCTCATCGGCCACGACATTCCCGGCCAGGTGGCCAAGGCCGGCCGCAGCGGCGACCTGCATGCCGCGCCGGTCGGCCTGCGCCGCGCCGCCGTCTGAGAGGAGACAGCCCAGCCATGGGAGGACAGGAAAGCATGGAGGGACAGAACATGCAGACCGCCATGCTGCGGCCGCCCGCAGGGGGCGCGCCCGGCGTCGACGCCCCGCCGGCGGTGGCGCTGGACGACATCGCCATCAGTTTCGCCATACCTGGCCGTCCGCTGTTCAAGGCGGTGGCGCCGACCTCGCTGCATGTGCGCGAGGGCGAGTTCGTCTCGATCGTCGGGCCCACCGGCTGTGGCAAGTCCACCTTGCTCAACGCCACCGCCGGGCTGCTGCGCCCGGCCGGCGGCCGGGTGTCGATCTTCGGCGCGCCGCTCGCCGGCCTCAACGCCCAGGCCGGCTATCTCTTCCAGCAGGACGCGCTGATGCCCTGGAAGACCGCGCTCGACAATGTCGCCATCGCGCTGGAGATCGGCGGCACCCGTCGCGCCGACGCGCTGGCGCAGGCGCAGGACTGGCTGAAGAAGGTCGGCCTCGCCCGCTTCGGCGACCGCTACCCGCACCAGCTGTCGGGCGGGCAGAGGAAGCGCGTCGGCCTCGCCCAGGTGCTGGTGCGCGGCCCGAAGATCCTGTTGATGGACGAGCCGTTCGGCCCGCTCGACGCCCAGACGCGGCAGATCATGGGCACGCTGCTCCTGAACCTGTGGGCGCAGGACCGCAAGGCGGTGCTGTTCGTCACCCACGACCTCGAGGAGGCCATCGCGCTGTCCGACCGCGTCGTCATCATGTCGGCCGGGCCGGAGGCGCGGATCATCGGCGATTTCCCGATCGACCTCGCCCGCCCGCGCGACACCGCCGACATCCGCCTCGACCCGCGCTTCCATGAGCTGTACCGCCAGATCTGGAACCAGCTGAAGGCGGAAGTCGTGAAGACCTATGGGGAGGACACGCCGTGAAGATCCATCCCGGCAAGCTGCTGCTGCTGCAAATACTGGTCGCCGTGGTGGCCATCGGCTTCTGGCAGTTCGGTGCCACGGTTCCCGTCGGCGGCACCTATCTGCTGCCGGAGTTCTTCTTCTCGACCCCGCTCGACGTGATGAAGCGGGTGGTGCAGCTGTTCGTCTCCGGCACCATCTGGAAGCATCTGTGGATCACGCTGACCGAGACGGTGCTGGCCTTCGTCATCGGCTCGGCGGGCGGCGTCGCCATCGGCTTCTGGTTCGCGCGCAAGCCGATCCTGGCGGCGGTGTTCGATCCCTATGTGAAGATGGTCAACGCGCTGCCGCGCGTGGTGCTGGCGCCGATCTTCATGCTGTGGCTCGGCCTCGGCATCTGGTCGAAGGTGGCGCTCGGCGTCTCGCTGGTGTTCTTCATCGTGTTCTTCAACGTCTATCAGGGCGTGAAGGAGGTGAGCCCGGTGGTGCTGGCCAATGCCCGCATGATGGGGATGAGCGAGCACCAGCTGTTCCGCAACGTCTACTGGCCCTCGGCGCTGTCCTGGATGTTCTCCTCGCTGCACACCTCGGTCGGCTTCGCGCTGGTCGGCGCGGTGGTGGGCGAATATCTCGGCGCCTCCGCCGGCCTCGGCTATCTCATCCATCAGGCCGAGGGCGTGTTCGACGTCACCGGCGTGTTCGCCGGCATGTTCATCCTCGCCGCCTTCGTGCTGATCATCGACTGGGGCGTCACCCGGATCGAGAACCGGCTGCTGGTCTGGCGGCCGCAGCCGGCGGGCGAACAGGCCTGATAATCATCGCCTGACCGTCATCGCCCGAACGCCATTCAACGACAAAAGGAGGAAACCCCAATGAAGATGCGTACCCTGCGGATTGGTACCCTGCTCGTGGCCGCGAGCCTGCTGTTTCCCGCGCTCGGCGCGGCGCAGGCGGCCGAGATCGAGAAGCCCAACCTCACCCTCGGCGTCGGCGGCAAGCCGCTGCTCTATTATCTGCCGCTGACGCTGGCGGAGAAGCTCGGCTACTTCAAGGATGCGGGGCTGAATGTCGAGATCAACGATTTCGGCGGCGGCGCCAAGTCGCTGCAGGCGCTGATCGGCGGCTCGGTGGACGCCGTCACCGGCGCCTATGAGCACACCATCCGCATGCAGACGAAGAAGCAGGACATCCGTGCCGTCATCGATCTCGGCCGCTATCCCGGCATCGTCATCGCCGTGCGCAAGGCCGAGGCCGACAAGATCAAGACCGTCGCCGACCTCAAGGGCAAGAACATCGGCGTCACCGCGCCGGGCTCCTCCACCCACATCATGGTGCAGTACCTGTTGACCAAGGCCGGGCTGAAGCAGGACGACGCCTCGTTCATCGGCGTCGGCGGCGGCGCCTCGGCGGTGGCGGCGATGCAGAAGGGCGAGATCGACGCCATCTCGCATCTCGATCCGGTGATCTCCAAGCTCGAGGATCTCGGCCTGATCAACGTGCTGGTCGACACCCGCACCACCGAGGGCACCGAGAAGGTGTTCGGCGGCCAGAATCCCGCCGCCGTGCTCTACTTCAAGGAGAGCTTCATCAAGGAGAACCCGAACACCGTTCAGGCGCTCACCAACGTCTTCTACAAGACGCTGAAGTGGCTGGAGAAGGCGACGCCGGAACAGATCGCCGCCAACGTGCCGGAAGAATACTGGCTGGGCGACAAGAACCTCTACATGAAGGCGGTGGAGGCGTCGCGGCAGTCCTATTCGACCGACGGCAACATCGACGAGGCCAGCATGAAGAGCGCGCTGAGCCTGATCACCACCACCGATCCCTCGATCGACCCGGCGTCCATCGACCTTTCCAAGACCTTCGACGGCTCCTTCCTCGCCAAGGCCAAGGGGCAGTAGCTGGACTGCCCGCGCCGTCGGCGAGGCCGGGCGGCGCGGGCCTGAGCCGCGTGGGCCGGGGCGGCGCGGCCCTTGGCCCGCGGGGATCGGCCGGGCCGGTTGCCCGTCGCGGCGCCGGTCCGGCATGCTCCGTGCCTGTCGGCGAGACCGCCGGGCGAGCGCGTCGGGCGGGACCATGGGGATGTGTCGTCGGGACACGCCGTCGCGGCCCGTCATCGGGGCGGAACGGCCGGGCGGACGGCGGGCAGGGGGGGCGTGCGGCATGTGGCGGATCGAGATGGACAGAGGCGCGCTGGCCTATCGGGAGGCCGAGGGCGGCGATCCTCCCATCCTGCTGGTGCATGGCTGGTGCTGCGATCACACCTTCCTGGCGCCGCAGCTCGCGCATTTCGCCGGCCTGGGGCACCGGGTCCTGAGCGTTGACCTGCGTGGTCACGGCGCCAGCGACAAGCCGGAGAGCGGCTACGCCATTGCCGATTTCGCCGACGACCTCGCCGAGCTGTGCGACCGCATGCAGGTCGCGCCCTGCGTCGTCATCGGCCATTCCATGGGCGGCATCGTCGCCTACGACCTTGCCGTCCGCTACCCGCAGCGCGTCGCGGCCTGCGTCATGATCGACGCCTCCGTCACCTCGACGCCGGCACGCCGGGCCGCCTTCGATGGCGTGCTCGCCGCGCTCGACGGGTCCGACCCGGTTGGCGCTATGCGCGGAATCGTCGAGACGGCGCTGCTCATTCCCACGGACGATCCGGCGCGGCGCGCCTCGATCCTGGAGCGCATGGGCGCCACCCCGCCGCATGTGATGCGCGCCGCCTATGCCGGGCTGCGGGATTTCGACCCGGAGGAGGGCGGCCGGCGGCTGACGAAGCCGGCGCTCTACATCGCCGCCGACGAGCCGGTGGCGCGGACTGATATCTCCGGCCTAGTCGCGCTGGTGCCGCATCTCATGCTCGGCCGCACGGTGGGGTCCGGCCATTTCTGCCAGCTGGAAGTGCCGGTGCAGGTGAACGCCATGATCGACCGCTTCCTGGCGGTGACGGCGATCCAGGCCGCGCCCTGACGCGGCATGGAGGCGGCGTGCGGTGAGCGCGTTGCCGGGAGGTGGTCCCGCCGGGCGGCGAGGCCATGCATCTGCGGCGTATGAACGGAAGCGGCGCTCGATCGGTTCCTCCGGCGGTACGGCCGGTCGCTGAAGGCGAAGATCCGCGTGCGGACGATGTCTGGCGGGACGGTGGCGGCCTCATGGTGGGCCGCTCCGGCCCGGATGGCACCGGCGTCATATCCGACCGCGAGGACAAGATTCGAGGGCGCAGGCTGCGCGGCTCGCGCCTCACGGGCTTGCCGCGTCCCGTTCGGCGGCGAGCATGGGCCGGGTAAGGCGAGGGGGCGGCCGACTCATCACTCGGCGGTCATTCGCCTGTGTCCGCCCGGCAGCGATCCGCCGGTGGCGGGATCACGGTCGTCCTTCCCCCAGCGCTCCAGTCGCACCCGCCGCGACCTGTCCTCCGGTACCGAGACGTTGAAACGCCGCGCGCCCTCCGCTTACGAAACCCCAAATCCTCCCACGTGAAGCCGGGCGGCCGTCATGATCGCTTGCGGCGTGGAGGGAAGGCCGGGCGAGACGGCCGGATGCCCGCTCCGAGGGCGGGCGAGAGCTCCGCCGCCCTCGGCAGCACGACCGTCAACCGTGGCCTGGGCATGCAGTGCCTCGGGCGCGGTGAAGGGCGGCTGCCGCTGTGCGGGGCTGATGACGCGATCGCGACAGGGAAGGGGCTTCGACTCCCTAGGGGCGCGCCAGGCGGAGGCGCCGTGGGCCGCTGTCGATACGCCCGAGAAAACCCATCGCGCGGAGGCCGTCACTATAGACAAATCTTCCGTCGCCGAGGGTCATTTTGCCATTCTGACGGAAGCCGTCGCGGATAATATATATTTTCCATAGACAAAAATTCTTTGCGGCTTATGTTGGCTCCGACAACGCGGGGGCGACCCCGCCACCCTTGCCACCCGAAACCTGGGAGCCCCTTCGACGCCTTGGCCGCCATCCGTTTGGGAAGGCGCTGGGCCGCTGCGAAGGTGTCTCGAACGTGCACGATGACCAGCAATTCCCGCATCCATCTCAACGTCTTCGTGCCCACCACCGGGCATCACGAGGCATCCTGGCTGCATCCGGACACCCAGCCCGAGCGCCTGACCGATATCGGCTATTATCGCGAGACCGCCGCCATCGCCGAGCGTGGCACGTTTGACTCGCTGTTCCTCGCCGACCAACTCGCCCTCGGCCGCAGCGTGAAGCATGTCGCGCAGGGCAAACTGGAGCCGCTGACCCTGCTCTCCGCGCTGGCTGGCGCCACCGAGCGGATCGGGCTCATCGCCACCGCCTCCACCACCTATTCCGAGCCCTACAACCTCGCCCGCCAGTTCGCCTCGCTGGACCACATCAGCGGCGGGCGGGCCGGCTGGAACATCGTCACCTCCTGGTCGGCGGAGGCGGCGGGCAATTTCGGCCTTTCCCAGCGCAACTCGCATTCCGACCGCTACCGCCGCGCCACCGAATATGTCGAGGTGGTCCGCAAGCTGTGGGACAGCTGGGAGGACGACGCCCGGCTGCATGACCGCTCGTCCGGCCTCTATGCCGATGTCGGCCGCATCCACGCCATCGATCACGAGGGCGAGGAGTTCCGGGTGCGCGGCCCGCTCGATCTGCCGCGCCCGCCGCAGGGGCATCCGGTGCTGGTGCAGGCCGGTTCCTCCGACGAGGGGCGCGGCTTCGCCGCCCGCTATGCCGAGGCGATCTTCACCGCCCAGCAGCATCTCTCCGACGCCCAGGCCTTCTATGCCGACGTCAAGCGCCGCGCCGTCGGTTTCGGCCGTGACCCGGGCGGCATCAAGATCCTGCCCGGCCTCTCCCCTATCCTCGGCTCCACCGAGGCGGAGGCGCGGGCCCGCGAGGAGGAGCTCAACGACCTCACCATTCCGGCGGTCGGCCTGAAGCATCTCTCGCAGCGCTTCGACGGATTCGACTTCACCGGCTTCCCGCTCGACGAGCCGATCCCGGCTGAGGCCTTCCCCCGCCCGGCGACGGTGCAGGGGGCGCAGAGCCGCTCGCAGGTGATCCTCGACATCGTCGACCGCGAGCGCCCGACCCTGCGTGGGCTGCTGCGCCGGCTCGCCGGCGGGCGCGGCCACAAGGTTCTGGCCGGCACCCCGGCCGCCATCGCCGACCACATCCAGCTGTGGGTCGAGCAGGGCGCAGCCGATGGCTTCAACATCATGCCCGCCACCGTGCCGGCCGGGCTCGCCGATTTCGTCGACGAGGTGGTGCCGATCCTGCGCAAGCGCGGCCTGTTCCGCACCGATTATGCCGGCCGGACGCTGCGCGACCATTACGGGCTGGTTCGCCCGGCCAGCCGCTACGCCCGATCGGCCTGATCGGACGGGTTTCGTCCCAATCCTACACCTCACTGCACTGACCGACCGGAGCCTGACGTGAGCCTGCCGTCCCCCACCCCCCGCTTCACCCCGCCGCCGCAGGTCGCCGACCGGCCCCGGCTGGAGCTGCGCAATCTGCGCAAGCGGCTCGGCGACACCGCCGCCGTCAACGGCATCGATCTCTCGGTCGCGCCGGGAGAAAGCGTGGTTCTTCTAGGGCCTAGCGGTTGCGGCAAGACCACGACCCTGCGCATGGTCGCCGGTTTCCTGCAGCCGGATGGCGGCGAGATCCATCTCGACGGCGTGGTCGCTTCCACCTCGGCCTTCGCCCTGCCGCCGGAGAAGCGCCAGCTCGGCATGGTCTTCCAGTCCTATGCCGTGTGGCCACACAGGACCGTCGCCGAGAATGTCGGCTATGGCCTTGAAGTTGCTGGTAAAAAGAAGACGGAGATCGAGGCCGGCGTCGCCGAGGTTCTCGACCTCGTGCAGCTGTCCGCGCTGGCGAAGCGCTACCCGGCGGAGCTGTCCGGCGGCCAGCAGCAGCGCGTCGCGCTCGCCCGCGCGCTGGCGACCAAGCCGTCGCTGCTGCTGCTCGACGAGCCGCTGTCCAATCTCGACGCCTCGCTGCGCGAGGAGATGCGCTTCGAGCTGCGCGCCCTCCAGAAAAGCATCGGCCTGACAACGCTTTACGTCACCCATGACCAGGACGAGGCGCTGGTTCTCGCGGATCGCATCGTGGTGATGAACAAGGGCCGCATCGAGCAGGTGGGCACGCCGGAAGAGGTCTACCGCACCCCGGCGAGCCGCTTCGTCGGCAGCTTCGTCGGCATCGCCAACCTGTTGGAGGGCGAGGTCGACGCCGTCGACCGGGCCGCCGGCAAGGTCCGCATCGCCCTCGACGCCGGCGACCGGCTGTGGAGCCGCGCCCCCGCCCGCTGGCTCGCCGACGCGGCGCCCGGCAGCCGGGCCACCGTGCTGCTGCGGCCGGAGGATTTCCGGCTCGAACAGCCGCAAGTGCCTGATCAGGAAACCGGAATCGACGTTTCCTTCCTGTCGGAATCCTTCCTCGGCAGCCATTACGAGCTGAAGCTGCAGGCCGGCACCACGCCGCTGCGCGTGCAGTCGCGCCGCCGTGGCAGCTTCGTCGACGGGCGCACGCGGCTCTGGGCGCGGCCGGGCAGCGCATGGGTGGTGGCATGAGCGAGATCACTGCCTCCCATCATCTCGCCGAGGGCACCCGCGCGACCACCCCGCTGCTGCGCCGGCTGTCGTCGCTTCAGCCGGTCCGCTTCCTGATCATCGGCGGCTCCATCGCTATCCTGTTGGCGTTGATCGCTTATCCGCTGGCGCTGCTCGCCGGCTACAGTTTCATCGATGCCCATGGCAACCTGACCTTCGACACCTTCCAAAAGGCCTTCGCCCGTCGTGGCATGTGGCAGGCGACGCTTAATTCCGGCTGGTTGGTGCTGTTCGTCACAGTCGGCGCCTGCGCACTCGGCGTGCCGCTCGCCTGGATCGTCACCCGCACCGATGCGCCCGGCAAGGCGCTGATAACCCTCTCGGCCGGCATCTCCTTCGTGATCCCGACCTTCATCTCGGTGATCTCCTGGATCTTCCTCGCGGCGCCAAACTCGGGATATCTCAACAGGTTCGCCGTCGAATACCTCGGTTTCAGCGCCGCGCCGCTCAACATCATGAGCTTCGGCGGCCTCGTCTTCATCGAGATCGTCGGCGTCTATCCGCTGGTGTTCTTCGCCGTCAGCGCGGCCTTGAACAACATCGACGCCAGCCATGAGCAGGCCGCGCGCGTGCTCGGCGCCGGCCGGCTGCGCACCACGCTGACGGTGACGCTGCCGCTGGTGCGCCCGGCCATCCTGTCGGCGGTGATCCTGGTGATGCTCGACGCGCTGTCCTCCTTCGGCGCGCCGGCGGCCATCGGCACCATGGCGAATTTCTCGGTCATCACCACCAAGATCTACGACCTGTTGAAGTTTCCGCCGCAGTTCAACTATGCCGCGGCCGTGGCGATGCCGATCCTGATCGTCACTGCCATCAGCCTGCTGATCCAGAAATACGCCATCCGCACCGAGAATTTCCGTACTCTCACCGGCAAGGCGACGCCGGAGCAGATCACCCGGCTCGGCCGTTGGCGCTGGCTGGCCGGCGGTTTCTGCCTCGTCGTCGCCTTCGGCACCGCCATCCTGCCGGTCGGCGCGCTGGTGCTGCTGTCGCTGCTGTCCTCCTTCGGCGCGCCGATCAGCATCGGCAACCTCGTCACCAAGCATTACGGGCTGATCTTCGACGAGGACTTCGTCGCCCGCGCCTCGATCATCCATTCGATGCTGCTGGCGCTCGCCACCGCCACCGTCTGCGCCACGCTCGGCCTGGTGCTCGGCTGGGTGGTGGAGCGCTTCCGCTTCTTCGGCCGCGAGCTGATCAGCTTCCTGGTGATGATCGCCTATGGCTTCCCGTCCATCGCCTACGCGGTGGGAATCCTGATGGGCTATGTCGACCTGTTCTACGGCACGCTGACGCTGATCCTCATCGCCTATGCCGGCAAGCTGCTGCCCATCGCCTTCGTGCTGGTGCGCAACGGCATCCAGCAGCTCTCCACCGATCTCGAGGAGGCGGCCCGCATCTCCGGCGCCGGCTGGCTGCGTTCGATCAAGGACGTGACCTTCCCGCTGGTACGCGGCGCTGTCGGCATCGCCTGGGTGCTGGTGTTCTCGCTCAGCCTGCGCGAGCTCTCCATGTCGGCGATCCTCGCCCAGTCGGACACCCAGGTGATGCCGACCGTGGTGCTGCAATTCATCGAGGACGGCGCCGTAGAGCTCGCCGCCGCGCTCGCTGTGATCATCGTCGCGGTCAGCCTGTCCATGCTCGGCCTCATCCGCCTGTTCACCCGCAAGAAGACCGCTGCCGTCAGCTAAGCGAAGCCACCGCCATGACCCTGCATGCCCCCCTCTCCGAACGTTTCGACGAAACGGTCGACGTCCTCGTCGTCGGCTTCGGCTTTGCCGGCGGCGCCTCCGCCATTGCCGCGCACGACGCCGGCGCCCGCGTGCTGCTGATCGAGAAGCAGCTCGATCCGGGCGGCATCTCGATCTGCGCCGGCGGCGGCATCCGCACCGTCGTCGAGCCGGAAGGCGCGCGCACCTATCTACGCCAGGCGGCTGGTCCGGATGTGCCGGCAGACGTGCTCGACACCGTCGCCGCCGGCATGGCCGAGCTGGAGCCCTATTTTCGCGACCTTGCCAAGGTGAACGGCGCGCAGATCGAGGTACACCGGCGCATCGCCAACTATCCGTTCCCCGGCTACGACGCCTTCGGTACCGTCGAGGTGCTGTCGATCCCCGGCTTCGATGCGCGTACCGAATACCCGCATGTGCGCGGCCGCCTGCGCGGGCCGAACGTGTTCAAGCTGGTGCATGACAATGTCCGCGCCCGCGGCATCGAGGTGCGGCTGAATACGGCGGCGGAAAAGCTGATCCTCGGGCCGGATGGCGGCGTGCTCGGCGCCGAGATCCGCTCGGACGGCAAGGTGACGCGCATTGCCGCCCGGCGCGGCGTCATCCTCGCCTCCGGCGGCTTCGAGGCCGCGCCCGACATCCAGCGCAAATACTGGCAGATCCGCCCGGTGCTGCCGGTCGCCACGCGCGGCAATACCGGCGACGGACTGCGCATGGCACAGGCAGCCGGCGCCGACCTCTGGCACATGTGGCACTTCCACGGGTCCTACGGCTTCCGCCATCCGGACCCGGCCTACCCCTACGGCCTGCGGGTGAAGAAGGTGCCGGACTGGACGCCGCAGCTGCAGGAGCCGGATGTACGCCTGTCGTGGATCGTGCTCGACCGCGAGGGCCGGCGCTTCATGAACGAGTACCAGCCCTATCTGCAGGACACCGGCCACCGCCCGCTCGACCAGTACGACGCCCAAACGCAGCGCTTCCCGCGCATCCCGGCTTTCCTCGTCGTCGACGAGGAGGGGCGCAAGCTCTACCCGCTCGGCCAGACCGTGCTGAACGACCGCACGGTCGAGCCCTATGAGTGGAGCGGCGACAATCTGAAGGAAGTCGGCAACGGCATCCTCAAGCGCGCCGACAGCGTCGAGGAACTCGCCGCGCTCATCGGCGCCGATCCCGCCGTGGTGGCTTCGAGCCTCGATCGCTGGAATGCCTCGGTGGAGGCCGGCCACGATGGCGACCACAGCCGCCCCGACGGTTCGCTCTTCCCGGTGAAGACGGCGCCCTTCTATGTCGGCGAGCTCTGGCCAGTGGTCAGCAACACGCAGGGCGGCCCGGCACACGATGCCCGCCAGCGCGTGGTGAACGCCCATGGCGCGCCGATCCCGCGCCTCTACGAAGCCGGTGAGATCGGCTCGATCTGGGGCTTTCTCTATCTCGGCGCCGGCAACCTCGCCGAGTGTTTCGTCACCGGCCAGATCGCCGGCCGCGAGGCTGCGAGCGAACGCCCCTGGGCCTCGTCGCCCGAGTTGACCGTCGCCTAGCCAGACGCTTCCCAAGGATAAGCCTATGACGACCCGCAAGCAGATGGCGCTCGGCGCCTTCCTCTATCCCACCGGCCACCACGCCGCTGCCTGGCGCCACCCGCAGGCGCAGGCCGATGCCGGCATCAACTTCAAACACTATGCGCAGATCGCGCAGCAGGCCGAGGCCGCGAAGTTCGACCTCCTGTTCCTCGCCGACAGCGCCGGCGCGCGCGGCGAGGACTGGGGGGCGCTCGCCCGCTTCTCCACCCATTATGTCGCGCAGTTCGAGCCGCTGACCCTGCTCGGGGCGCTGGCGGCGGTGACCGAGCGCATCGGTCTCGTCGCCACCGCCTCCACCACCTACAACGAACCCTATGTGCTGGCGCGCAAATTCGCCTCCATCGACCACATCAGCGGCGGGCGCGCCGGCTGGAACCTCGTCACCTCCGGCAATGAGGGTGAGGCCTATAATTTCGGCCGCGACACGCATCCCCCGCATGACGAGCGCTACCGCCGCGCGACGGAATTCCTCGCCGTCGCCGAAGGGCTGTGGGACTCGTGGGAGGACGACGCCTTCACCCGCGATAAAGAGAGCGGCGTGTTCTTCGATCCGGAGAAGGTCTACAGCCTCGACCATCGCGGTGAGTTCTTCGCCGTGCGTGGTCCACTCAACATTCCGCGTGCGCCGCAGGGCTGGCCGGTACTGGTGCAGGCCGGCTCGTCGGAGGCCGGCAAGGAGCTTGCCGGCGCCTCGGCCGAGGTGGTGTTCACCGCGCAGCAGACGCTGAAGGACGCGCAGGCCTTCTACCGCGACGTGAAGGCGCGGGCCGTGGCGCATGGCCGCTCGCCGGACGACGTGAAGATCCTGCCAGGCATCTTCCCGGTGGTGGGCCGCACCGAGGTGGAGGCGAAGGCGAAGTTCGACGAGTTGCAGAGCCTCATCCATCCGGATGTTGCCCTGTCGATCCTCGAGCACCGGCTCGGCATCCCGCTGCGGCATCTGCCGCTCGACGGGCCGCTGCCCAAGGACATCCCGCTCACCAACGCGGCCCGCAGCCGACAGACGCTGCTGCTGGAGCTCGCCGAGCGCGAGGGCCTGTCGATCCTTCAGCTGGGCCTCAGGGTCGCCGGCGCGCGCGGCCATTGGCAGGTGGTGGGCACGCCCGAGCAGATCGCCGACGTCATGGAGGAGCGCTTCCTCAACGAGGGCGCCGACGGCTTCAACGTCATGCCGCCCTACCTCCCCGGCGGGCTGACCGATTTCATCGAGCTGGTCATCCCGGAATTGCGCCGGCGTGGCCTGTTCCGCACCGACTATGAGGGCCGCACCCTGCGCGAGCATCTCGGCCTGAAGCGCCCCGGGCGCCACCACAAGCACAACAAGGCGATCGAGGGCGCGGGTCATCCCGCCGCCTCGCCGGCCGCCGCCTGACAGACATCACCGTTTCGGAGACACGTACATGCCCATCGACAAGCGCAGCCTCATCAAGGGCGTCGCCGCCCTCGCCCTCGCCGCCGGCCTTGCCGCGCCCTTCTCGCCCGCCCGCGCCGACACGCTGCCGGAGCGCTTCGCAGGCCTCTATGAGGCGGCGAAGAAGGAGGGCCAGGTGGTCTTCTACACTTCCTACCGGCAGGAGACGAGCACGGCGGTGCTGGAGTTCTGGCGCAAGACCTTCCCGGATGTGAAGCTCAACATCGTCCAGAAGCAGACGCTCGACCTCATCCCGACCATCGAGGCGGAGAAGGCGGCCGGCCGCACCAACCCGGACGTGGTGTTCATCTCGCAGCGCTTCATCCTCGACGACTGGAAGAAGCGCGGCTACCTCACTCCCTACAAGGTGCGCGACTTCGACAAGATCGGCGGCAATTACCGCGACGCCGACGGCAACTACCTGGCCACCGCCTCGACGCTGCTGTCCGCAGCCTACAACCCGAAGGTCTTCCCCGATCCGTCGGTGCTGCCGAAGAAAATCTCCGACTTCCTCGACCCGAAGTGGAAGGGCAAGATCGTGTTCTCCGATCCGCGCTCGGCCGCCTCGCAGCTCACCTGGTTCCAGACGCTGCTCGCCCACAACATCATCACCTGGGACACCATCAAGGGCTTCGCGGCGCAGGACTTCCTGTTCACCCGCGGCAATGCCGAATCCGTGCGCCTGCTGGTGGCCGGCGAGCGCGACCTGTCGCCGCTGATCTCCTCGCAGAACGTCATCACCGCCAAGGAGCGCGGCCAGAGCATCGAGGCCTATATCCTCGACGAGGGCGTCGTCACCAACGAGAACTATCTCGCGATCTTCAAGGGCGGCCCGAACCCCGCCGCCGCCAAGCTGCTGATCGAGGTGCTCACCAGCGCCGAGGGCCAGGAGATCGTCGCCGAGGCCGGTTCCTACATCCCGACCCATCCGGATTCCAAGACGCCGGCCGGCCTGCCCAAGCTCGCCGACATCAAGGTCATCGTGGCGGATCAGGACATTGGCGGCGACGCCTCGCAGAAGTTCCTCGAGCAGTTCGACGCGGCGTTCAACCGCCAGTGACACGGTTCCGGCCGCCGCGTGGGGCCGGTCTTCCTTAGGGTACCCAGACATGACAATTGCCTTCCCGCGCCTCGACGCCACTACCCTGCATGCCCGGCTGAAGGGGGCGGAGGAGATCGCCCTGCTCGACGTGCGCGAGGAGGGCATCTTCGGCGAACGGCACATCCTCGCGGCGTCTAACGCGCCGCTTTCCCGGCTGGAGCGGATCGTGCCGCCGCTGGTGCCGCGCCGCGCCACGCCGATCGTGCTGGTCGACGACGACGAGACGCTGGCCGAGCGCGCCGCGCGCGTGCTGGCGCGTGCCGGCTATGGCGATGTCGCCATCCTTGCCGGCGGCGTGCCGGGCTGGGCGGCGGCCGGCTTCGAGCTGTTCGCCGGCGTCTATGTGCCGAGCAAGGCCTTCGGCGAGTTCGTCGAGATCGGCTACGCCACGCCGCATATCGATCCGCACGACTTCGAGGCCCGCCGCAAGGCCGGCGAGGACATCGTGCTGCTCGATAGCCGGCCCTTCGATGAATATAGCTGGATCACCATTCCCGGCGCCATCGACTGCCCGGGCGGCGAACTCGTGCTGCGGGTCCGCGAGAGCGTGCCGAGCGACGACACGCTGGTGGTGGTCAATTGCGGCGGCCGCACCCGCTCGATCATCGGCGCGCAGGTGCTCATCGATGCCGGATTGCCGAACAAGGTCGTGTCGCTGAAGAACGGCACGCAGGGCTGGCATCTCGCCGGGCTCGACGTCGAGCGCGGCGCCTCGACCGTGGCGCCGCTGCCCTCGGTGCCGGCGCATGACTGGGCGCGGGAAGCCGCGACACGCCTCGCCGGGCGCTACGGGGTGCCGACCATCGACGCCGCCACGCTCGCGACCTTCGAGGCCGAGCAGGCGGAGACGACGCTGTACCGCTTCGACGTGCGCGATCCGGCCGAGTACCGCGCCGGCCATCGGCCCGGCTTCCTGTCGGCGACCGGCGGCCAGCTGGTGCAGGCGACCGACACCTTCATCGCCGTGCGCCGCGCCCGCATCGTGCTCGCCGACGATGACGGCGTGCGCGCCCGCACGGCGGCGGCATGGCTCGCCCGCATGGGCTTCGACCAGGTCTTCGTGCTCGACGAGGCCGCGCCCTTCGGCGTGCCGGAAGTCGGCAACGCGCCGGAGGCGGTGATCGGTCTGGCCGAGATCGCGGCGGAGGAGATCGTGCCCGCGGAACTCGCCCTCCTGCTGGAACGGGCCGAGGCCGTGGTCGTCGACCTCGGCTCGACGCGGCATTATCGCGCCGGCCATATTCCCGGCGCGTGGTTCGCCATTCGCAGCCGTCTCGCGGAGGACGCCGCCCGGCTGCCTTCCGCCCCGTTCTATGTGCTGGCCTCTCCCGATGGCGTCATCGCCCGGCTGGCCGCCGCCGAGTTCGCGCAGGCGACCGGAGCGCCGGTGAAGCTCCTCGCCGGCGGTACGCAGGCCTGGCAAGCGGCCGGGCTGCCGCTTGAGACGCAGCCGGAACGCCTCGCCTCGCCCCCGGTGGACGTGCTGCTCAAGGCTTTCGAGCGCCGCGACAAGCGCGAGGACGCGATGCGGGAATATCTCCAGTGGGAGCTCGATCTCGTCGAGCAGGTGCGGCGCGACGGCACCATCCAGTTCCGCCTTTGAGGCCAGTTTCAGGAATCACATCATGAGTTCTGCCGATAATCGCCCGCTGTCCGGCCGGGTCGCCCTCGTCACCGGCTCGGCCCGGCGCATCGGCCGCGAGAGCGCCCTGCTGCTGGCACGCGAGGGCGCGCATGTCGTCGTGCATGCCAAATCTTCGCGCGACGAGATCGAGGCGGTCGCCGCCGAGATCCGCGCTGAAGGCGGGCAGGCGACGGCGCTGCTCGCCGACATCACCGTCGAGGCCGAGGCGCAGGGCCTGGTCGACGCCATTCTCAAGGAGACCGGGCGGCTCGACATCCTCGTGAACAACGCCGCGGTGCGCGGCGAGCGGCCCTTCGCCGAGCTGGATCTTACGACGTTCCGCGCGGTCTATTCGGTCATCGTCGAGGGCGCCTTCCTCGTGACCCGTGCCGCCGTGCCGGCGATGGTGCGCCACGGCTTCGGCCGCATCGTCACCATCGGCGGGGTGAGCGCGCATGCCGGCGTGTCGCACCGCGTGCATGTCGCTACCGCCAAGGCCGCGCTGGTCGGCTTCACCAAGGCGCTGGCAATCGAGTTCGGCGAGCAGGGAATTACCGCCAACATCGTGGTACCCGGCCGGATCGGCGGTGCGCGCTCGAAGACGTCGGGTTCCGGCGGTGCCTTTCCCGGCGGCGGCTATCTGCCGGTCGGCCATGAAGGCGTGCCGCGCAATGTCGCGGAGATCGTGCGGACGCTCGCGCTGCCGACCGGCGACTTCCTCACCGGCCAGACCATCCATGTGAATGGCGGTATGTATCTGCCGTAGGTGCGGCGCGAACGCTTCTCAATCGAATCGAGAAGAGACGGGCGGGGGATACCCCCGCCCGATCGTTGTTACGGCACCTGCCGGACCGCGCCCTTGGCGGCGCTGGTGGCGAGCGCGGCATAGGCCTTGAGCGCGGTGGTCACGTTGCGCTTGCGCGGCGCGGCCGGCTTCCAGCCGCTCGCCTCCTGCGCCTCGCGGCGGGCGGCGAGCTCGGCATCGTCGACCGCGAGGTGGATGCGGCGGTTGGGGATGTCGATCTCGATGGTGTCGCCCTCGCGCACCAGGCCGATCGTGCCGCCCTCGGCCGCTTCCGGCGAGACATGGCCGATGGACAGGCCCGAGGAGCCGCCCGAGAACCGCCCGTCGGTGACGAGGGCGCACTGCTTTCCGAGCCCCTTCGACTTCAGGTAGCTGGTGGGGTAGAGCATCTCCTGCATGCCCGGGCCGCCGCGCGGTCCCTCATAGCGGATCAGCACGATCTGCCCCGGCTTCACCCGGTTGCCAAGGATCGCGGAGACCGCGTCATCCTGGCTCTCGAACACGGTGGCGGTGCCGGTGAACTTCAGGATCGACTCGTCGACGCCCGCCGTCTTCACGATGCAGCCGTCCTCGGCGAGGTTGCCGTAGAGCACCGCGAGGCCGCCATCCTTGGAGAAGGCGTGCTCGACATTGCGGATCACGCCCGTCTCGCGGTCGGTGTCGACGTCGTCGTAGCGCACGGACTGGCTGAAGGCGACCTGGGTGGGAACGCCGCCCGGTCCCGCGCGGTAGAAGTCGTGCACCGCCTCGCTGGAGCTGCGCTTGACGTCCCAATGGTCGAGCGCCGCCTTGAGGCTGGGGGCGTGGACCGAGCCGACCGAGGTATCGAGAAGCCCCGCGCGATCGAGCTCGCCGAGAATGCCCATGATGCCGCCGGCATGGTGCACGTCTTCCATGTGCACGTCGCCGACCGCCGGGGCGACCTTGCACAGCACCGGCACCCGGCGCGAGAGGCGGTCGATGTCGGCCATGGTGAACGGCACCTCGCCCTCATGGGCGGCGGCGAGCAGGTGTAGCACCGTGTTGGTGGAGCCGCCCATGGCGATGTCCAGCGTCATGGCGTTCTCGAAGGCGGCGAACGAAGCGATGGAACGCGGCAGCACGCCGGCATCCTCTTCCTCGTAATAGCGGCGCGCGAGGTCGACCACGAGATGGCCGGCCTCGACGAACAGCCGCTTGCGGTCGGCATGGGTCGCCAGCGTCGAACCGTTGCCGGGCAGCGAGAGGCCGAGCGCCTCGGTGAGGCAGTTCATCGAATTGGCGGTGAACATGCCCGAGCAGGAGCCGCAGGTCGGGCAGGCCGAGCGCTCGATGGCCTTCACGTCCTCGTCGGCGATGCGGTCGTCGGCGGCGGCCACCATGGCGTCGACGAGGTCGAGCGCCTTGGTCTTGCCGCCGAGTACCACCTTGCCGGCCTCCATCGGGCCGCCGGAGACGAAGACGGTGGGGATGTTGAGGCGCAGCGACGCCATCAGCATGCCCGGCGTGATCTTGTCGCAGTTGGAGATGCAGACCATGGCGTCGGCGCAGTGCGCGTTGACCATGTACTCCACGCTGTCGGCGATGAGTTCGCGCGAGGGCAGCGAATAGAGCATGCCGTCATGGCCCATCGCGATGCCGTCATCGACCGCTATGGTGTTGAATTCCTTGGCGACGCCGCCCGCCGCCTCGATCTCGCGCGCAACCAGCTGGCCGAGGTCCTTCAGGTGCACATGGCCCGGTACGAACTGGGTGAACGAGTTGACCACCGCGATGATCGGCTTGCCGAAATCATCGTCCTTCATGCCGGTGGCGCGCCAGAGGCCGCGCGCACCGGCCATGTTGCGGCCATGGGTGGTCGTACGGGAGCGATAGGCGGGCATGGAATTTCTCCAAACTATTTTGCCGCGCTTATGCGCTTCGCGCCGAAGCGGTGCAACAGTTTCGCGACATGAAAGCAGGCGAAGGCGCGCCGCACGTCGTCGGCTCGGTTCCGCTGTCTAACAATGGCAGGTCGGCCTGGGTAGGGGCTCAATGCTCCCCGGCCTAGCGGGAAGCCGGCTTCGTCCCGTAGGCGGCAAGAAACACCCGGACGGCAAGATCCACCATGGCCTCGATCTGGGCGGGCACCGGCGGCGTCAGTTCGCCGAACAGCAGCGCCTTCACCTGTTTGCCCTGGCACATGTTGAGGAACATGTGCGCCGCCGCGACCTCGTCGTCGAGCTCCAGCCGGCCGAGATCGGCCTGCTGGCGCAGAATGTCGGCGAGCCGCCGCCCGCCATGGCAGGGGCCTGCCTGGAAGAAGATCTGGCCGATATGCGGCAGCTTCTCGGCGGCGCCGATTACCATGCGGATCAACCGGATATGGTCGGGGTGCACCATCATGGTCATGAAGGAAATGCCGATGCGGCGCAGCAGCCCGGCGACGTCGTCGACCGAGGGGTCGACCACGAACAGGTGCTCGGCCGAGCGGGCCCTGTCGTTGAGGACCAGCGCCTCGAACAGGTCTTCCTTCCCGCCGAAATAGACGTAGATCGTCGCCTTGGAGACACCGGCCGCCTTGGCGACCTCGTCCATGGTCGCCCCGTCATAGCCCTTCTCGAAAAAGACCTGTCGGGCGCCGTCGATGATCTCGCGGCGCTTCGACGATTCCTGATCCGAGCGCGGGGCGGTGCGCCCGGCAGGCTTCTCCGTGACGATCTCGTTCATGCTTGCCTCCGGCCTTGCTGACAGAGGACGTCGCAGGCTTCCGTGTCAAGCCTGTTGACTAAACGGTTTAGTTTGATATGTAAAGCGTCGACTGAACTAAACGGTTTAGTTGCGGCCTGCGCGGTCGCGACCCGGAGGCGAATATGGCTCAAATCGAACGTAAGTCGGTGCAGGTCGCCGAGGCGGAGCGCCCGGGCGGCGCCGAGCCGGTGCCTCTCACCTCGCGCAAGCCGGCGGCGGAAGCCCCTGTCGCGGGCGGCGTGGCCGATGCGGCGCCCGCGCGGCCGAAGCGTTCGCGCAAGCGATTCGTGCTCGGGGCGGTGCTGGTGGCCGCGGTCGCCGGCGGAGGCTATTACGGGCTCGACTGGTGGCGGGTCGGCCGCTTCCTGGTCTCGACCGATGACGCCTATGTCGGCGCCGACACCTCGGTCCTCGCCGCCAAGGTGAGCGGCCACATCACCCGTGTCGATGTGGACACCAACCAGCCGGTCAAGGCCGGCGACGTGATCGCGCGCATTGACGATGGCGACTATCGGCTGGCCGTCCAGGCGGCGGAGAACAAGATCGCCACCCAGCAGGCCACCATCGACCGCTACGGCCAGCAGATCGACGCGGCAAAGGCGAGTGTCGATCAGGCCAAGGCCCAGCTCGTCGCCGATGAGGCCGAGCTCAACCGCACTCAGCTCGAATTCGACCGCCAGTCTGAACTGGTGAAGTCGCAATATTCCAGCCGGGCGACGCTCGACAATGCCCGCGCCGATCGTGACAAGGCTCAGGCAGCCGTCGATGCCGCCAAGGCGGCGGTCACCTCGGCGCAGGCCAATATCGCCGTGCTCGATGCCCAGCGCACCGAGGCGACGCGTACGCTCGATGAATACCGCACCGCGCGCGACCAGGCGCAGCGCGATCTCGATTTCACCGTGGTGCGCGCGCCTTTCGACGGCATCGTCGGCAACCGTGCCGTGCAGGTGGGCCAGCTGGTGCAGGCCGGTACGCGGCTCGCCGCGCTGGTGCCGATCAGCGAGGTTTATGTCGACGCCAACTTCAAGGAGACGCAGCTCGGCCGCCTGCATCCCGGCCAGCAGGTCGACATCGCCGTCGACGCTTATCCGGATGAGGCGTTCCACGGCCGGGTGGTGAGCGTCGCGCCGGCCTCGGGTTCGGTGTTCAGCCTGCTGCCGCCGGAGAACGCGACCGGCAACTTCACCAAGATCGTCCAGCGCGTGCCGGTGCGCGTCGAGCTCGACGCCGCCGCGCGCGCCAAGGCGGAGCTGCGTCCGGGCATGTCGGTGATCGCCACCGTCCACACCCGCACCGACGGCTGAGCCGGCGGGCCATCTCTTTCAGGAGGCCGCGATGGCGGACACTCTGAGCCTCGGTGCTGCACGCGAGCGACCCGCCTCCTCGGAAGGAAGGCGGATGTTCGCCTTCCTGTGCATGGTGTTCGGCATGTTCATGGCGATCCTGGACATCCAGATCGTCTCCGCCTCGCTGTCCGAGATCCAGGCCGGCCTCGCCGCCAGCGCCGACGAGATCTCCTGGGTGCAGACCAGCTACCTCATCGCCGAAGTGGTGATGATCCCGCTGTCGGGTTTCCTGTCACGCGCGTTGTCGACGCGCTGGCTGTTCGTCGCCTCGGCCGCCGGCTTCACCGTGATGAGCTTCATGTGCGCCACCGCGACGAGCATCGAGCAGATGATCGTCTATCGGGCGCTGCAGGGCTTTCTCGGCGGCGGCATGATCCCGACCGTCTTCGCCGCGGCCTATTCGATCTTCCCGCGCGAGAAGCAGCCCATCGTCACGCCGATGATCGGTCTCGTCGCGACCCTTGCGCCGACCATCGGCCCGACGATCGGCGGCTATCTCACCGACCTGTTCTCCTGGCACTGGCTGTTCCTCATCAATATCGTGCCCGGCCTGTTCGTGGTCTTCGCCACGGCGGCGCTGGTCGACTTCGACGAGCCCGATTTCGCCCTGCTGGAGCGTTTCGACTGGTGGGGCCTGCTGTTCATGGCAGGCTTCCTCGGCAGCCTCGAATTCGTACTGGAGGAGGGGCCGACCAATGACTGGTTCCAGGACGAGGCGATCTTCATTTTCGCCATCGTCGGCGCGGTGTCGTCCGTCGCCTTCTTCGCCCGCGTGCTGATGGCAAGGGAGCCGGTGGTGGACCTCAAGGCGTTCGCCAACCGCAATTTCTCGGTCGGCTCGGCCTTCAGCTTCGTCCTCGGCATCGGCCTCTATGGCCTGACCTATCTCTACCCGCTCTATCTGGCGCGGGTACGCGGCTATTCGGCATTGATGATCGGCGAGACGATGTTCGTCTCCGGCCTCGCCATGTTCCTCACCGCCCCGCTGGCCGGCCGGCTGGTGGCGAAGATCGATCCGCGCCTGATGATCGGCTTCGGCTTCACCGCCTTCGCCGTGGGAACCTGGCAGGTGACCGGCCTCACCAAGGATTGGGATTTCTGGGAACTGCTGGTGCCGCAGATCCTGCGCGGCGTCGGGCTGATGATGGCGATGATCCCCATCAACAACATCTCGCTTGGCACGTTGCCTCCGGCGCAGCTGAAGAACGCGTCCGGCCTTTTCAACCTGATGCGCAATCTCGGCGGCGCGGTCGGTCTTGCGCTCATCAACACCGTGCTGAACGACCGTTGGGACCTACATCTCGCCCGCCTGCACGAGAATGTGCAATGGGCCAACGCGGCGGCGGTCGAGCGGCTGGATTCCATGACCAAGGCGCTCGGCGCGCTCGGCTCGGATGCCGATGTCGCGGCGTTGAAGAAGATGGCTGGTCAGGTACGCATCCAGGCGGAGGTGATGGCGTTCTCCGACGTGTTCCTGGTGCTGACGGCCCTCTTCTGCCTGCTGATCCTGGCGGCTCCGCTGATGCGCCGCCCGGTGCACAAGAGCGGCGGTGGTGGCCACTAGCCAGAAGCCGTCGGGCATACCGCAGGAACCAGGCGGATCGGCGTTTAACGAAGCGCGGTTGCTCGGCAGCCGCGCTTCAGCTTAACGCGTCCCTAGCTGCCGGGAGCGCATTTGCTTGATTTCGAGTTCAGCCTGCCGCCGAGTGCGTTTCTGAACTCTTCCCGTCATGCGGATGTCGGGAGCACTCCAGGCCCATGATGGGCCTGGAACGGGGGCTCTCATGGTGCGGGACTGCCATGCAATTGATGCACGGCGTCGATGCGGCTTTCGATCTCCGTCGTGATCGGAATCGACAGCGAGCCGAGATCGGTGCGCAACTGCTCAAGGCTGGTGGCGCCGATGATGTTCGACGTCACGAAATCTCGGCTGGTGACATAGGCGATGGCGAGCTGCGCCGGATCGAGGCCGAAATCGCGGGCGATGGCGAGATAGGCGTCGATGGCGGCTTCGGTTCCCGGCTTCTGGTAGCGTTGCCCGCGCTCGAACAGCGTGGTGCGGGCGCCCGGCGGGCGGGCGCCATGCTGGTATTTGCCGGTGAGGAAGCCCTGGGCCAGCGGCGAATAGGCGAGCAGCCCGACCTGCTCGCGGGCATGGAACTCGGCGAGGCCGACCTCGTAGGTGCGGTTCAGCAGGTTGTAGGCGTTCTGCACGCTGGCGACGCGCGGCCGGCCGGTGGCCTCGGCGAGGTGCAGGAAGCGCGACAGGCCCCAGGCGGTCTCGTTGGACAGTCCGATATGGCGGACCTTGCCGGCCTTCACCAGCGCGTCGAGCGCGTCGAGCGTTTCCTCGATCGACACTTCCGCACCGTCGCCGCCGCGTGCCGGTGAGTGGCTGCCGCCGCCGAACAGTGCCAGCGGCCGGTTCGGCCAATGCAACTGGTAGAGGTCGACATAATCGGTCTGCAGCCGGGCCAGCGAATTGTCGATCGCCTCGTTGATGTTCCGCGCATCGAGGCGCGGCAGCGAACCATCGCGGCGCAGATAGGTGCGGTCGGACGGGCCGGAGACCTTGGTCGCCAGGACGATCTTGTCCCGCTGGCCACGCGACTTCAGCCAGGAGCCGATGATGCGCTCGGTCGAGCCCTGCGTCTCCGCGCGCGGCGGGATGGAGTAGTTCTCGGCGGTGTCGATGAAGTTGATGCCGAAATCGACGGCGAGGTCGAGCTGTGCATGGCCCTCGGCTTCGGTGTTCTGCTGGCCCCAGGTCATGGAGCCGAGCGCGATCGAGGAGACGCGGAGATCGGTTCGCCCGAGCGGGCGATAGTCCAGCATGTTGAAATTCCTGTAGTTTTTCGGTCGGGCTTGTGCCGCACACGCGCACGGCGCTGTCCAAGGGGCAGCGCCGTGCCGGGAGGGTTCGGGAAATCTCGAGCCGGCTGTCAGAAGAAGCCGAGGGTGGGCAGCCGGGTGCCGTTGATCTCATAGCTGCCGATCGCCTGCGCCTTGTAGCTCGCCGGATTGTGCGAGGAGAGGGTGCGGGCGTTGCGCCAGTGGCGGTCGAGATTCTTGCGCTGGGTCGCCGCCGAGGCGCCGCCGACATCGAACAGTGCGGTGGCCGATCGGAGCGAAAGCTCGTCGACGATCACCTTGGCCTTGGCGGCGGTGATAGCGGCGTCGTGGGCGAGCTCGTCCAGGCCCTGGCCGCCGAGCCGCGCCTCGGCCACCTTGTCGAGCGCGTCGGCGGCGGCGAGCACCACCAGTTCGGCGGCGAAGGCGTCGCTGGCGATGCGCCCGATGGTCTGCAGCAGCAGCGGGTCGTCGACGGTCTTGTCGGCGGCGGCGAAGTAGAAGGTGCGGTTGCGGCTCTTCAGGAGCGCCTTGGCGTCGCGCAGGACGGCACGGATGACGCCGGCATTGACCGCGGTGACGAAGATCTGCGCGATGGTCGAGGTGTAGGGCAGCAGGAAGCTCGGATTCTCCTTGTCGAAGATGACCTCGTCAGCCTCGATGCGGACATTGTCGAAATTGGTGGTGCCGGTGCCGGTGACGCGCTGGCCGATGCCGTCCCAATCGTCGACCCGCTCGATGCCCTCGCGGGCGGTCGGGATCACGATGGAGACCGGGCGGCTGCCGGCGGCGGTCGCGCGCACCAGCAGCCAATCGGCATAGAGCGTGCCGGTGCTGTAATATTTGGTGCCGTTGAGCCGGTAGCCGTCGCCGTCCTCGGTCAGCGTGGTGTTGAAGTCGGAGGCGCCGCCGGTCTGCTTGCGGTCGAGCTCGGTGCTGGCGAGGCCGAACACCGCGCCGTTCAGCACCGCGTCGCGCCACACCTTGCGCGGCCCGCTGACGTCGCCGATCAGGAAGCGTTCCACGAAGGTGAAGTGGTTACGGTAGATGTGGGCGACATTGGTGTCGGCCTCGGCGAGCCGCAGGGCGAGTCCGATGACGTCGCGCAGCGAGCCGCCGCCGCCGCCTTCCTCGACCGGCAGGCGCAGCGCACCGAGGCGCGCGCGGCCCAGAAGCTCGACCACGTCATAGGGATGGATCCGCTCCTGGTCGCGCCGGGAGGCGTCGGCGGCGATCAGGTCCAGCAGTCGCTCCAGCTCGGGGGAGCCCGGGCGGATGGAAGCCGGATTGCCGGAGACGGCGGAAACTGTCTGGTTCATGGAAGCCTCGGTCGTTGCCATGACGCACGCGCTGGCGTCGGAGCGGTGGGAGGAGACGTCGCGCCTCGTCAATGTGCGAGACCGTCTCTGCCGGGAAGGGACGATGCGGATATCAAAATAACATAAACTCTATAGAAAATATGTACAGTTGCATTTGCAGCCGATTTCGGATGTCCGAGGTGGTGCGGTTTCTACGCGTCAATGCCGGTGACTCCCGAGTTCCGAGGCGGCAAAAGGCTGCTGCGCGACGGTGGCGACGGCTTCGCTCCAGGTTGAAAGGCCCGGCGCCCGGGGGCCCGCGGGAGGTGCGATGGAGCCGTCGGCGAGCCGGCGCAGGCGCAGCCAGCCATTGGCGTCGACGAGTAGGTCGACGCCGTCGAGCCGGTCGGCATCGAGGCCACCGCTGATCGCATAGGCGTCCCAGGCGTCGGGCAGGGCGGTGCGGCAGAGGTCCGAAGTCGATGGCTGCGATGTGGAGGGTTCCGATGCCACCGCTGTCGCGATGGCCCGGCGGCCGACGACGATGGTGAGGTAGTCGAGCCCGGCGGGAATCGGCGGCAGTTGCCCAAGGGCGCCATCGGCGCGGAAGGCGAGGCGGATCGGCCGACCGCGCAGCGTGTCGAGGTCGAGGGCGTGCGCGCCGCAGCTTACCGGCATGTCCGGGGCGAGGACCGGGAAGGGCCAGGCGCCGGCCTCGACGACAGCCGTGCCGGCGGCACGGGCGCGGAAATAGTCGATCAGCTGCCAGCGCTGGCGTGGCTCCAGCTGCGCGATGGTGCCATGGGTGAACGGGCTGTGGCCGATGCGGTCGAAGACGTCGGTCAGCCACCAGAACAGGTCGCCATCCGGCCGTTGCCAGAGGCCGTAGGGCGTGAGGTCCGACGGGTCGTCCTTCGGGCGGAAGCAGTCCTCGGTGCAATGGAGCTTCACGAGATCGAGGCCACGGGCGACGGAGGAGACGGTGAAGCCGGTCTCCGAGCGCTGGTAGCTGGTCGGGGTGGCCGGCTTGGCGAGCAGGCGCCAATTGGGCAGCGGCAGCAGGTACAGCGCCACGACCGCCAGCGCGGGGCCGACGAGACGGGTCCGCCGCCAGAGCAGCGAGGCCGCGCCGAGCAGCAGGACGGCGGCGATCGCCGCGATCCGCCACACCTGCCGGCCGATATAGGGATCGTCGAGATGCGACAGGTCCGGCCGTTCGGCGAAGGGCCAGACCGGCACCTCATGCGCGGCCGGCGGCGAGGTGGCGAGGCTGACCGCCACGGTGACCACCGCGAGGCCAACGAGCGTCTCGATGCCGATGCTGATGGCGAGCGCTCGCCGGCCGCCGGGAGAGGCGAGGCGCGGCGTCAGCAGGAAGCGGTTGATCGCCGCGATCGCCAGCAGCAGCACGAGGCCGGCGATCTTGATGCGCGCCAGCTCGCCATAGGGCGTGCCGAACCAGCCGCCGAGATCGCCGATCAGTTCGTCGGATTGCAGCACGGCGGTGGCGATCAGCACCAGCACCGCGCCGCTGCCGACCCGGGAAAAGCGGTGCAAGGCGCGGATGGCGACAGGGGCGGGCAGGGCGTACAGCGCCAGTGCCAGCGGCAGCAGCCCGCCGATCCATGCGCCCGCCGCGACGACATGCAGGCCGACGGCGAGGGGCAGCCGCGGTCCCTCGGCGGCGGCGGCATGGCCGAGTTGCGCCTGCAGCGCGAGGCCGATGCCGGCGAGGAGCGTGGCGGCGGCGATCCGGCGGCGCGAGGCGAGCCGGCCCGCCACCAGCACGGCGGCGGCCAAAAGCGCGCCGCGCGCCGCGAGGCTGGTGGCGAAATGGGTGCCGCTCGCCACCAGCCAGCTCTGCGCCGCGAGATCGGCGAGGCCGGTGGCGCCGGTCAGCGCTGCCGCCTGCACCGGCAGCCACAGTAGCGCGCCGGCGAGGCCGATGGCGAGGCTCGCGCGCAGCAGCCGTGTCAGCCGGCGGCGCAGGGCCGGCCCCGCCGCGCCGGGCGGCAGGACGAGGAGCGCGCTCGCCAGCGTGCCGAACAGGCTGAGCGCCGCGGCAAGCTCAAGGCCGCGCGCGAAGGGCAGCAGCGCCGCGCTGGCGAGATCAGGCACGCGCCACCTTCACGGCTTGACCGCGAAGCTGAAGCTGCCGGTCGTCTTGTGAGTGTCGACCGAGGCGGCGGTCCATTGCACCGTATAGGTGCCGGCCGGCAGCGCCGGAACCGTTACCGCGAGCGTCTTGCCGTCGCTGCCGGCCGGGAGACGTACCTCGCCGGTGCTCACCGCGCGGCCGCCGTTGTCCGTCACCACCAGGCTGGAGAGCTTCGCCTCCAGCTTCTCGGTGAAGGTGGCGGTGACCTCGCCGGGCGAGGTCGCGACCACGCCGTCCACCGGCGGCGAGGCGCTCTTGAGATGGGCATGGGCGTCGGCGGTGCCGATGGAGCCCAGGAGCAGCAGCGCGACGGTGGCGAGCGCTCCGAGCTGGCGGAGGGGCGGGAGCCGGCGCGGCTGGATTTCCGGCAGCGCGGTACGGGTCAGGGCGAGTTCGCTGATCACCATTTGACGGTGCCCTTCTGCCAGGCGAGCAGCCGGTCGCGGGTGCGGAACAACAGCGTGGTGACGGCGGAGAACAGCAGCGCCATCAGCAGCAGCCCGGCATAGAGATGGCCATAGGCGCCCCAGCCCTGCGCCCAGGACAGGTAGTAGCCGAGGCCGTCCTTCACCCCGAGCATCTCGGCGACCACCAGCACCGATATGCCGTTGCCGAGCCCCATGAACAGGCCGACAAAGACATGCGGCAGCGAGGCCGGCACCGCCACCCTCAGCAGCAGGAAGCGGCGGTCGGCGCCGAGCGTGCGGGCGACGTCGTAATAGGCGGAATCGACGCTGGCGACACCGGACCAGGTGAGCACCGTGACCGGGAACCAGGTCGCCAGCGCGATCAGGAAGATGCCGGCGCTGAAGGTGCCGGGAAAGGTGAACAGTACCAGCGGGATCAACGCCGTGGCGGGAACCGGGCCGATGAAGCGCAGCACCGGATGCACCCAGTAGCCGACGCCGCGCGACCACCCCGTGGCCACGCCGGTGAGGAACCCGGCCAGCGCGCCGAGGCCGGTGCCGAGGGTGAGCAGCACCAACGAGTGGCGCACGCTGCTCCACAGCCGCGCATAGTCGGTGGCGTAGACGTCGGCGAGGTCCTGCGGCGGCGGGAAATAGGGCTGCGGCCACCAGCCGGTCTTCGCCGAGGCGATCTGCCAGAGGGTGAGCAGCACCGGCAGCACGGCGAGCCACGGCACGTTGCGGCGCAGCCAGCCAGCGAGGCGGCCGAGACGCGGTCCCAGCGCCGCCGAGGCGAGAAGCAGCACGGCGAACAGCGCCTGCGCCGCCGCGAAGTCGGCGGTGAGCCGGTGGGGCGCCCGATCCGGCCACAGGCCGGTCACGGCGGCCGCGACCAGCCACAGCCCCGCCGCGCCGGCAAGGCCGAGAAAGGCGGGACGGGAAGACAGGAAGCCACGGACAAGCGCGATCCCGCCGGCGGCGGCATGGTCGCGGACTGTCGGGCCGAGGACGGCGTCGGTCACCTCTGCACCTCATATTTCCGGGCGGGTGGGCGTCGGGACGTGAGCCGGTTTATTGTCGGCTCGGGCCATCGACAGGCACGCTTGCGCCACGATGAAGGTTGTCGTGGCCGAAAGTTAGGAGGTCGAGGTCCGCTGGTGTCAATCGTTCCAGATAAATGAAAAATCTATACTGGAAGGGGGCACTACGAAGGATATTCGTACTTCCCGCGTCGCCGATAAAGTGAGGATTTTCTAGGAGGGATCACTACGCTTTGCCCTGAGCCGATCGATGTCCGGCATTTGGGAGATTCTGCGAATGGCAAAGCGGGAAGGGCAATTGCGGCTGGGCGCCTTCTACCATGAGGGCGGGCACCATGTGGCGGCGTGGCGGCACCCCGAGGCGGCGCCGGACGGGCTGCAGGGACTGATCGACTTCGCGCGCAAGGCGGAGGCGGCCAAGTTCGACGCGGTGTTCTTCGCCGACGGCCCGAGCGTGCGGCTGCGCAACCTCGCCGCCGCCAGCGCCAAGGCGCATAACGGGGTGCGGGCCTTCGAGCCGATCACGCTGCTCTCGGCACTCGCCTTGGCGACCGACCGGATCGGCCTCGTCGCCACCGCCTCGTCGAGCTTCAACGAGCCCTACAACCTCGCGCGGCAGTTCGCCTCGCTCGACCATATCTCCGGCGGCCGGGCCGGCTGGAACCTCGTCACCACCAACGACCAGGACGCGGCGTTCAACTTCAATCACGGCACCCAGCTGCAACATGCCGACCGCTACCGCCGGGCGGCCGAGTTTGCCGACGTGGTGCTGGGGCTGTGGGACAGCTGGGACGACGACGCCTTCCCGCGGGACCGCGAGGCCGGGCGCTATTTCGATCCCGCCAAGCTGCACGTGCTCGACCACAAGGGACCGCATTTCCAGGTGCTCGGGCCGCTCAACATACCCCGCACGCCGCAGGGCCACCCGGTGGTGGTGCAGGCGGGCTCGTCCGAGCCGGGCAAGGAGCTGGCGGCGCGTACCGCCGAGGTGATCTTCACCGCGCAGCAGACGCTGGCCGAGGCGGTCGAATTCTATGCCGACGTGAAGGCGCGGCTCGCCCGCTACGGCCGCTCGCGCGACGATTTGAAGATCCTGCCCGGCGTCTCGCCGGTGATCGGGCGGACGCGGGCGGACGCGCGGGCGAAATTCGACGCGTTGCAGGAGCTGATCACGCCCGAGGTGGGGCTCGGCCTGCTCTCCGACCATCTCGGCGCCGATCTCACCGGCTATCCGGTGGACGGCCCGATACCCGACCTGCCGGCGACCAATGGCGGCAAGAGCCGGCAGACGCTGGTGGTCGATCTGGCGCTGCGGGAAAAGCTGACGATCCGCGAGCTCTATCTGCGCATCGCCGGGGCGCGCGGCCACTGGCAGCTGGTCGGCACGCCGGCCGACATCGCCGACCAACTGGAGGAGCGCTTCGTCAATTACGGCGCCGACGGCTTCAACGTCATGCCGCCGCTACTGCCCGGCAGCCTCGACGATTTCATCGAGCTGGTGGTGCCGGAGCTGCGCCGGCGCGGCCTGTTCCGCATCGAGTACGAAGGCACGACCCTGCGCGATCATCTCGGCCTCCGGCGGCCGGAGAACCGCTTCGCGCGGCAAGTGGCGGCGGAGTGACCATGAGCGACATTCCCTCGCCTTCCCAGGGGCAGGCCAGCGCACCTCACCTCACGCTCGCCGACGTGGTACCGGCGGTCCCCCGGCCGCTGGTGGATGTCGTCGGGCTCGTCGCCGGCATCGCCTGGCTGGCGGTGGTGGCGGCGGCGCTCGGCTGGGAGGATGTCGGCGACTGGCCGCGCACCCCGACCTTCGCCGCCGCCGCCGGGCTGGTGGCCGCCACCTTCATCGTGCTCGCGATCGGCAGCCGCTGGCTCGGGGCGGCCTCGCGCTGGCTCGACCGCGCGGCGCTCTGGCTGATCGTGCTCGGCCTGTTCTTCACGCTGTGGCAGCTCGCCTCCGCCAAGCTCGGCTGGCTGCCGCTGCCGTTCTTCCCACCGCCGCAGGCGCTGCTCGAAGTGTATCTCGACGACTTCCCGCGGCTGGGGGAGAGCATCCTCGCCTCGGTGAAGCTGCAGCTCTGGGGCTATTCCATCGGCGCGGTGGCGGGCTTTCTCACCGGCGTCTCCATCGGCTGGTCGCAGCGCGCCGCCTATTGGGTGCATCCGGTGCTGCGCTTCATCGGCCCGCTGCCGGCCGGCGCCTGGCTGCCCATCGCCTTCTTCGCCTTCCCGTCGAGCTGGAGCGCCGGCATCTTCCTGATCGCGCTGGCCACTGGCTTCCCGGTCACCGTGCTGACCTGGTCCGGCATATTGAGCGTCAACCCGGCCTATTACGACGTCGCCCGCACGCTGGGCGCGCGCTCGCGCTTCCTGGTGCTGAAGGTCGCGATCCCCGCCGCGCTGCCGCATGTGTTCGTCGGCCTGTTCATGGCGCTCGGCACCTCGTTCTCGGTGCTGGTGGTGGCGGAGCTGCTCGGCGTGAAGGCCGGGCTCGGCTTCTACATGCAGGCGGCGCAGGGCTGGGGCGACTACGCAAACCTCTACGCGGCGCTGCTGGTGCTGGCGCTGCTCTGCTCGGGCGCGGTGTCGCTGCTGTTCGCCGCCCGCGACCGCTTCCTCTCCTGGCAGAAGGATCTCGTGACATGGTGACCGCCACCATCCAGACGCCGGAGGCGCCTCGCGTCGCCGGCGCGTCGCTCGACATCGAGGATGTCAGCCACGGCTTCGAACTCGACGGCACGGTGCTGGAGGTGCTCGACGATGTGAGCCTCCACGTCGCGCCCGGCGAGTTCGTCGCCCTGCTCGGCCCCTCCGGCTGCGGGAAGTCGACGCTCCTGCGCCTCATCGCCGGGCTGGAGCCGCCGACGCGCGGCACGCTCAGCGAGGCCGGGCAGCCGATCACCGGTCCGCACCCCTCGCGGGTGGTGGTGTTCCAGGACCCGACGCTGTTTCCCTGGCGGACCGTCCGGCGCAATGTCGCGGTCGGACCGGAAGCGCAGGGCACGCTGAAGCAATCGCAGCAGCGCATCGACGAGGCGCTCGCCTTGGTCGGCCTGACGAAGTTCGCCAAGGCCTATCCGCACCAGCTGTCCGGCGGCATGGCGCAGCGCGTGGCGCTGGCCCGCGCGCTGGTGAACGACCCCGACGTGCTGATCCTCGACGAGCCGCTCGGCAAGCTGGACTCGCTGACCCGCATCACCATGCAGGCCGAACTGGTGTCGCTATGGCGGCGCGAGGGCTTCACCGCCATCCTCGTCACTCACGACGTCGAGGAGGCGCTGTTCCTTGCCAACCGCGTCATCGTCTTCAGCGACCGGCCGGCGCGTGTGAAGGCCGATATCCCGGTCGACCTGCCTTATCCCCGCCATCGCGGCGACCCGCGGCTCGCCGAACTGCGCCGCCAGGTGCTCGGCCTGCTCGGCCTCGACGCCGACTGGTAGCCGTTTTCCCCACGCCATTTCCCGCTCGCCGCCATTTCCCGCTCGCTTCGAAAGGTCCTTCCATGTCCGATACCTCGTCCCTCATCTCGCGCCGTCATCTCCTGGGAGCGGCCGGCGCGCTCGCGGCCGGCGCGCCCTTCGCCGCCAGCCTCCTCGATGTTCCCGCGCTGGCACAGGCCGCCGCGCCGCTGAAGGTGAAGCTAGGCTGGAGCGGCACCGGCATCTGCCTCATCTCGGTGCCCACCGCGGTGGAGAAGGGCTTCTTCGTGAAGCACGGCCTCGACGTCGAGGTGGTGAAGTTCGGCTCGGCCTTCGACCAGAGCCTGGAAGCGGTGGCCTCCGGCAAGATCGACGCCACGGTGAACTTCATCCTGCGCTTCCTGAAGCCGCTGGAGCAGGGCATCAACATCAAGTTCACCGGCGCGCTGCATGGCGGCTGCATCCGCGTGCTCACCCCCACCTCAGCGGGGATCACCGACTACACGCAGCTGAAGGGCAAGACCATCGGCGTGGTCGACCTTGCCAGCGCCGCCAAGAACTTCACCTCGGTGCAGCTCTACAAGGCCGGCCTCGACCCCAACAAGGATGTCGAGTGGCGCGTCTATCCGGTCGACCTGCTCGGCGAAGCCGTGCGCAAGGGCGAGATCTTCGCCGCCGCCGATGCCGATCCCGGCATCTATCTGGTGCTGAAGAACAGCAATGGCAGCCTGAACGAGCTCGGCGGCCTCGCGCACGGCATCTACAAGGACCTCAGCTGCTGCGGCGTCGCGGTGCGCAACGAGTTCCTCACCGAGAACAAGCCGGCCGCCGCCGCGCTCACCCGCGCGCTGCTGGAAGCCGCCGACTGGGTGCACAACAATCCCGACGAGGCGGCGCAGATCTTCACCGCCTATTCGCCGATCGCCAAGCCGATCCTCGCCGAGATCATCCGCAGCCACACCCACCAGCACCATTTCGGCGGCGGCCCGGACCTGCAGAAGGAAGTCGCCATCTATGCCGACGACCTCAAGACGGTGGGCATCCTCAAGCCGCGCACCGATCCGGCCAAGCTCTCCGACCGCATCGTCGTCGACGTGCTGAGCTGAGCCCCGCGAAACCGACGAGGAACGCATTGCCCATGACCAGTCCCGCCTCTTACGACGCCGCCTCGGTCGAAGCCGTCGCCCGCGAAGCCTTGCGCCTCATCGGCCCCGATCCCGAGAACTGGGTGCCGCCGCGCGCCGGCGTCGACCACAATGTGGCGATCGTCGGCGGTGGGCAGACCGGCACCACCTTCGCCTTCGCGCTGCGGCGCGCGGGCATTGGCGGGGTGAGCGTGATCGAGGCGGCGCCGGACGAACGCTCGACCGGCGTCTGGCTCACCCGGGCGCGGATGGAGCGGCTGCGCACGCCGAAGGCCCTGCCGGGCCCCGAGCTCGGCATCGCCGGGCTGTCGTTCCAGTCCTGGTACGAGGCGCGGCATGGGCGCGAAGCCTATGCCGCGCTCGCCTCCATCCCGCGCCGCGACTGGGCGGACTACCTGATCTGGTACAAGGACTTCCTCGGCATTCCCGTGCGCTATGGCGTGCGGCTCACGCGCATCGAGCCGGCGGATGGGGTGTTCCGCCTGCATCTCGAGGCGGAGGGGCGCTCCTTCGTGGAGACGGCGCGCAAGGTGCTGCTCGCCAATGGTGTGGCGGGAAATGGCGGGCCGTTCGTGCCGCCGGTGCTCGCCGACAATCTGCCGCGCGCGCTCTATGCCCACACCGCCGACGCCATCGACTTCGCCACTCTCAAAGGCAAGTCGGTGGCGGTGCTCGGCGCGGCGGCATCCGCCTTCGACGCGGCGGCAACCGCGCTGGAGGCCGGGGCCGCCGAGGTGCACCTGTTCGCCCGGCGGGACGGGGTCGCCTCGGTGCCGATCAACCGGCTGCGCGGCTATCCCGGCGCCTATGACAACTATCCCGCTTTGCCGGACCGGGTGCGCTGGCTGCAGGCGCTGCGCTTCCTGCGCGCCGGCTCGACGCCGCCGCCCGATGCGGTGCGGCGCGTCGTCCGCTTCGACAATTTCCACCTGCACCTCGCCGCGCCGTGGACGAGCGCGCGCGAGGAGGAGGGGCGCATTGTCGCCACCGCCGCCGGCGAGCGGTTCAGCTTCGACTTCGCCATCGCCGGCACCGGCTACTTCGTCGACCCGGCGGCGCGGCCGGAACTGGCCGATGTCGCCGGCCATATCCTGCGCTGGCGCGACCACTACACGCCGCCGGCCGACGAGCGGCATGAGGGGCTCGGCGCGCATCCCTATCTCGGGTCCGGGCATGAATATCTGGAGAAGGAGCCGGGGGCGGCGCCCTATCTCCGGGACATCCACGTCTACAACCCCGGCGGCTTCGTGAGCTTCGGCCTGCCGATCGGCGACGTGCCGAGCTTCCGGCGCGACATACCGAGCGTAGTGGCGCGCATCAGCCGCGACCTGTTCCTCGCCGATCTCGACGCCCATGAGCGGCGCATCACCGGCACCATCGCCGCCGAGTTCGACGAGAGCCTCTATGCCTCGGCGGTCTGGCGGGGCGCCAAGGCGGCGGCGGAATAGCCGCCTCTCCTGCGGCCGGGCGGATGCCGGACGCATCCCGCTCGATCGACCCTTTCCCTGTCACCTGAGCGAGGACCCCCATGATCCGCATCCTCTGCGGCGCGTTCGCCGTGCTGCTCGGAGTTTCGCCGGCGCTCGCCGACGGGACGCCGAAGCGCGGCGGCACGCTCAACATGCTCGTGGAACCCGAGCCGCCGACGCTGGTCGGCATCGCCAATACCGCCGGCCCGACCGGCAAGGTGTCGCCCAAGGTCACCGAGGGACTGCTGAGCTACGGTTTCGACCTGAAGCCGCAGCCGCAGCTTGCCACCTCCTGGGAGGTCTCGCCGGACGGGCTGCGCTATACGTTCAAGCTGCGGCCGGGGGTGAAGTGGCACGACGGCGTCGACTTCACCTCGGCCGACGTCGCCAATTCGATCCGCCTCCTGAAGCAGTATCATCCGCGCGGCCGGGCGACCTTCTCCAGCGTCGTCGACATCGAGACGCCGGATCCGCTCACCGCGACCATCGTGCTGTCGAAGCCGGCGCCGTTCCTGCTCACCGCGTTCGCGGCCTCCGAGACGCCGATCGTGCCGAAGCACATCTATGGCGACGGCGATCCCGCCGCCAATCCGGCGAGCCGGGCCCCCATTGGCACCGGCCCCTACATCTTCAAGGAATGGGTGCGCGGCAGCCATGTCGTCTATGAGCGCAACCCGAACTACTGGGATGCGCCGAAGCCCTATATCGACCGGCTGGTCGTCAAGTTCATCCCCGATCCCGCGGCGCGGGCGGTGGCGTTCGAGACCGGCGCGGTGGATGTCGGCGGCGAAAGCCCGGTGCCGCTCAGCGAGATCGAGCGGCTGAAGGCGGTGCCGCAGATCGGCATCGAGACGCGCGGCTACGAATACAGCGCCTCGGTGACGCGCATCGAGTTCAACCTGTCCAATCCGTATCTGAAGGACATAAGGGTGCGCCGCGCCATCGCGCATGCCATCGACCGCAAGGTGATCCTGAATACCGTCTGGTACGGCTATGGCATCATCTCGCCGACCCCGATCAGCCCGGTGCTGGCCCGCTACACCGATCCCGACGCGAAAATCTACGCCTACGACCCCAAGCGCGCCGAGCAGCTGCTCGACGAGGCCGGTTTCCCGCGCGGCCCGGACGGCGTGCGCTTCCGGCTCGTCCATGATTTCCTGCCCTATGGCGACGGCTACAAGCGCACCGCCGACTATCTCGCCCAGGCGCTGCGCCGGGTCGGCATCGAGGTGACGATCCGCTCGCAGGACTTCGCCACCTATATCAAGCGCGTCTATACCGATCGCGACTTCGACTTCACCAATAATTCGATGGGCAACACCTTCGATCCGACCATCGGGGTGCAGCGGCTCTATTGGTCGAAGAACTTCAAGAAGGGCGTGCCGTTCTCCAACGGCTCCGGCTGGAGCAACCCCGAGGCCGACGCGGCACTGGAGGCGGCGGCGGTGGAGGCCGACGAGGAGAAGCGCGTCGCCGATTTCCGCGCCTTCCAGCGCCTGGTGGTGGAAGAGGTGCCGGACATCACCCTGCTCAGCCTGTCGCAGGTGACGATCTACAACCGGAAGGTCAAGGACCACACGGTGGGCGCCGGCGGTCTCAACGACAATCTCGCCGACGTCTGGATCGACCAGTGAGCGAACCGGCGGCGGGAGCCCCATTCCCGCCGCCGGTGGCCTTCGCTTCGGGATGCGGGAGCGGCAATCCCGGCGAAGACATTGGTACGTCTCGTTTTCAGGCGGTCGCAGCGGTCACAGCCGGAGTCCTGCCTGCTTCAGCAAAGGCAGGATGCGCGCGCCGAAGAAGGCGAGATCCGGCTCGAAATCGTAGAAGGCCAGCTGGAAACCGTCGACGCCGGCCTTGTGGAGGCGCACCAGCTGGTCGGCGATCTGCTCGGGCGAGCCGATGAGCTGCACATTGCCGCCAATGGCGCCGCCGACGCCATAGCGCAGGTTCGCGCTGGAGTGCCCGCGCCAGGCATGGGCGTCGCTGTCGAGCCGTGAGCGGCCGGCGATGGAGACGAGATCGGCGTGATCGACGATTGCCTGCGCGTAAGCCTCTGCTTCCGCTTCGGTTTCCCGGGCGACGATCAACGGGTTCAGGATGGTGCGGATCTCGCGGCCCTGCGCCCGCGCCGCCTGCTTGAGCCGCGCGGTGTGGGCGGGCAGCGAGGCGAGCGCGCTGTCGATGTCGCCACCGCCGGGACTGGCGACGAAGACGAGGTCCGAGTGGCGGGCGGCGAAGTCGATGCCGGCAGCCGAACCGGTGGCGTTCACCAGCACCGGACGGCCATAGAGCGGGCGCGGGCTGATATAGGCGTCCTTGAAGCGCCAAGACGACTGGCCCTCATAGGAGAACGGCTCGTCATCCGTCCACAAACGCTTGAGCGTGCTAACGAATTCGTCGGCGAGCTCGTAGCGCCGGTCATGCTCGATACGGCTCCAGCCGAACAGCTCATGCTCGTGGGCGCGATGTCCGGTGACGACGTTGATGCCCCAGCGCCCCTTGGAAATATGGTCGAGCGTGGCGCCGAAACGGGCGAGATGGACCGGGTGCCACGGGCCATAGAGCACGTGCAGCGTCGAGATCAGCAGGATCCGGCTGGTGATCGAGGCGAGCGCGGCGGTGGCGATGAAGGAATCCAGCCCCGCCTCGGTGCGCGTCGGGCCCTGGCCGCCCTTGGGCATCCACTGGGCGACGCCGAAAACCAGATCGAATCCAAGGGCTTCCGCCGCCAGGGTCAGCTTGGCGTTGTAGTCGAAGGACCAGTCGGTGCCACGCGGCAGGGTGGAGTTGCTCCACCCGCCGTGATGGATCGGCAGGAACAGGCCGAGCAGGGCCGGCTGCTTCAGCGCCTGCGACAGCGGGCTGTCGGGGAAGTCAGCCGGCGATGAGTGCAGTGGGGTGTAGGATGAGGCCGACGGCACCACATTCATCGTACGATCTCCCTTGTCACCCGGGCGTCAGCGGTCGAGCCAGACATCGGCGAAATTGGCGGCGAGGCCGTCGGCGGTCAGCGTGTGGTTCTTCACCGCCTTGTTGAACACGGTGAAGCTCTGGAAGGAGACGAGGTTCACCGCCGGCAGATCGGCATCCACCTGACGCTGGAAGGCGAAGAACAGCTCGCGGCGCTTGGCGGGATCGATCTCCACCGCCGCGGCCTCCAGGAGGCGGTCGACCTCGGGGTTGTCGTAGTGGCTGGCATTGGAGAAGCCGAGGCCGATCTTGAAGTTCTTCGACCAGTAGCCACGCTGGGCGCCGATGGTGGGGTCGAAGGTGTTGCCGAGCTGCTCGACCTCGATGTCGAAGGCGCGGTCGGTATAGACTTTACGGACGTAGGCGGCGAATTCGTAGTTCTCGATCACCGCGTTGATGCCGACCTTGGCCAGCGCGCTGCGGATATATTCCGCCGAGCGGCGGTTGCCGTCGTTGTAGGGGTTGTAGAGCAGGCGCAGGGCGAAGCGCTTGCCATCCGGCCCGCGCGTCTGGCCGGCTTCGTCGAGCAGCTTCGAAGCCAGCGCGACGTCGAAGGCGTGCGGCTTGATGCTCGGGTCGTGGAACGCCTTCAGCACCGGGGCGATCGGGGTCGGCGACACCGCGCCGTAGCCGTACCACGCCACCGCGAGATTGGCCTTCAGGTCGATGGCGTGAGCGATGGCCTGGCGGACCTTGAGGTCCTGCAGCACCGGGGTGTCGAGGTTGAAGAACAGCTGGCCCTGATTGCCGGCATATTCATAGCCCCTGGTCTCGATGCCGAGATTGGGCAGCGCCTGGAAGCGCTCGCGGTCGGCGAGCGGGATCGGGTTGTCGCCGGCGAGCAGCACCTCGCCGGTCTCCAGCGCCGCCGCGCGGGCCGAGGCGTCGGGGATGAACTTCACCACGATGCGGTCGAGCCAGGGCTTGGGCTTGTCCCAGTAGTCGGGGTTGCGCTCCAGCACCACATGGCTGCCGCGCACCCATTCCTTGAACACGAACGGACCGGTGCCGATGGGCCGGCTGCCGTTGGGGTTCGAGGAGACGTCGGTGCCGTCATAGATGTGCTTGGGCACGATCGGCGCCTCGCCGGCGGAGAGCGCGGTGAGCAGATAGGGCGCCGGCTTGGAGAGCACCAGCACCGCGGTGAGCGGGTCGGGCGTCCTCACCTCGGCGACATTGGCGAAGGTGCCGCGCCCGCGTGGATGGGTGCGCTTCAGCGTCAGGATCGAGAAGGCGACGTCGTCCGAGGTGAAGGGCTTGCCGTCATGCCACTTCACGCCGTCGCGCAGATGGAAGGTGTATTCGAGGCCGTTCTCGGCCACCTCCCAGGAGGTGGCGAGCTGGGGATGCGGCTTCAGCTCGAAATCATAGGTCAGCAGCCCCTCGGTGACCTTCGGTCCGATGCGCTGGGTGGCGCCGAAGCTGTTGTCGATGCCGACGATGGTGGTGGGCTCGGGCACCGCGATCATGGTGAGCGTGCCGCCGCGCTTCGGCTCCTCGGCGTGACCGGGAGCAATGGCGGCGGTGAGCAGCAGGGCGGCGGCGAGCGGACGCAGGAAGGTGGCAAACGACAGCATGACAGGGTTCCGGGAAAGGGACCCCCAGCCTAGCGCAGCGGCGGCGGCGGGAATGAGAAAAATCTACTGAATTAATATACTAAAAGAGATGCCCGTTCGCCGACGGTCGGCGGGCACGGCACCGAACGAAGGAAACCGGCTGTGGCGGTTGCCGATGAATGGCGATTGTCACGGCTATCCACATCCTCAAGAGGTCGTCGCCGAGACATAAATGTTTCTCTTTTGTTCTCATTCGATATCGGGTAAAAACAGGGGCTGACTTGATCCTGCTTCTCGCTTGGCCCGTCACGGGTGCAGGTCGGAGAGGCGGGGACCATCGCGGGGCGATGAGCTTCGCGGTGCAGGTCGATGCCTCGGCGTCTTTCGTAGGCGGGGCTTCGCGCGAAGGACGCCCGTAGCCGGGGGATAACTTTGTCGGCAGGCCCCACAGCTAGGCTCCAACAAATGACATTGTGCAAACGGGTTCGTTCCACGCAGGTTCTGATGGCCGCATGGCGTGAAATCGAGCGAAATGCGAAGACCTCTCAACAAGAGGCGACGAAGCTGAAGACGCGCAGATTCGGGGAGAATTTGCCGGCCAACCTTCGTAGGCTTCAGAAGCGACTCCACAGGGGCTACCGCTTTGACAAGGCGTATGGCGCTACACCCCCGAAGGGCGGCGGCAAGCCCGGAAAGCGGCCGATCGTCGTGGCGCCCTTGGAGGACCGCATCGTTCAACGGGCGATCCTCGATGTCCTTCAGGACGCCAAGGAGATTTCCGCCGTCCAGCGTGTCCTGCAGACGCCGACATCGATCGGCGGCATTCGTGGTCGAGGGGTCGATCACGCGATACGGCTGTTCGATGAACGGGTTAAGGAGGGTGATCGGTTCGTCGCCGGGTCCGATATCTCCGGATTTTTTACGAAGATCTCACGGCCCGATGTTATCGGATTCCTGGAACGCGCCTCTGTCGAGCCGGAATTCGTCCAACTCGTCCAGGATGCCCTGACCGTCGAATTGTCGAATGCGGACAAGTTGAGTGAGGAAGACCGGAAGCTGTTTCCGACGGGCGACGACGGTGTCGCGCAGGGCTGCCCGCTATCCGCGCTCGCCGGCAACATTGTCCTCGCAGAGTTCGATCGCCAGATGAACGGCCGGGGCATCACCTGCATCCGTTACATCGATGACTTCATCATTATTGGAAAGTCGATTGCGGCGGTAAAGGGGGCCATGAATTCGGCGAAGACTCTCCTGTCGGGTCTGGGAATGGATATTTACGATCCGGAGACGTCGCCGAACAAAGCCTTCATCGGCCCCATAGGCGGGGGGCCGGTCTTTCTGGGCTATAAGTTGCTGCCAGGCAGCTATCCGCCCGCCGACGCGGCTCGTGACAAGCTGATAAAGCAGGTCCGCGCCCTGATCGCGAGCGGCCAGCGCGCGATTATGAAGGCCGTTTCCGATAGGCAGTTGAACAGTAGCGATCTTGGGTATGCAAAAACTCTTGTCGCTATCGATAATACAATTCGAGGCTGGCAAACTTCTTTTCAATGTTCAAGATGCCCCGAAATTTATGATCGAATGGATGGTCAAATCGATCGGCATCTGATGGATTTTCACAGATTCTATTCGGAGAAAACGTTGAAATGTACGCCCGCACAACGGCGTAAGGCCTTGCGGGTGCAGCTGTTGGCCGCTTGAACTCCCGGCATCATCTGGTCGTTATCTCCATCGGCGTCACGAGACTGTAGCCGCCGGCATGTGTCTGCCTCGATCACAACCTCCCCCCGGCGCGCCGGCGTCGAGGGGAGGAGGTTCGGGAGGGGGTTCCGGCGGAGCCTGCCCCCTTACGCCGCGCCGGCCTTGAGCGGCACTGGCGGGCGGGGGAGCCGCTCGAGTTTCGTCGCCTCGCCGATAAGCGGCACGCGGCCCTCGATTGGATAGGCGGGATCGTTATAGCCGGGCGTCGAGGCGTGGCCGGGAGAGACCAGCCGCTCGACCAGCGCCTCGTCCTCAGGCGTGAAGGTGTAGTCGAGCGCCTTCACATAGCCGTCCCACTGCTCCTCGGTGCGCGGGCCGGCGATGGCGGAGGTGACCAGCTTGTTGTTCAGCACCCAGCCAATGGCGAAATCCACCGGGGCGATGCCGCGCGAGGCGAGGTGGCGCTTGATCTCCTGCGCGATGGCGAGCGATTCCGGCCGCCACTCGGTCTCGCGGATGCGGGGATCGTTGCGGCCGGCGCGGCTGTCGGCGGCCGGCGGCTGGTTCGGGTCGTATTTGGCGGTGAGGATGCCGCGCGCCAGCGGGCTGTAAGGCACCACGCCGAGACCGTAGAACTGCGCCGCCGGCAATTGCTCGACCTCGGCGGTGCGGCTGACCAGATTGTAGAGCGGCTGGCTGGCGACCGGGCGGTCGATGTTGAACTGGTCGGCGAGATGCGCCACCTCGCCGATGCGCCAGCCACGGAAGTTCGACACGCCGAAATAGCGCAGCTTGCCGGCGCGGATCAGGTCCGCCACCGCCCGCACCGCCTCGCCGAGCGGCTCGTCGACCACGGCCTTATGGAAGTAGAGGAGGTCGATATAGTCGGTGCCGAGGCGCTTCAGGCTGTTATCGACCGCCTCGAAGATCCATTTGCGCGACGAGCCGCTCTGGTTCACCCCGTCGGCGCCGCCCACCGGATTGGTGAACTTGGTGGCGATGGTGAAGCGGTCGCGATTGGCCTTCACCGCCGCGCCGACGATCTCCTCCGAACGGCCGCCTGTATAGACGTCGGCGGTGTCGAGGAAGTTGAAGCCCTGGTCGAACGCCTTGTGGATGATGCGCTGCGCGGTCGGTTCGTCGGTGGGGCCGCCGAACATCATGGTGCCGAGGCTGAGCGGGGGAACCTTGAGGCCGGAGCGGCCGAGATAGCGGTAATCGGGCATGGGGATCTCCTCAGAAGGGGCGGGCGGGACGGCGCGGCCGGGCGGGCCGCGCCTCAGATCTCGGCATGGTGGCAGGCGACGCTGCGCCCCGGCGCCAGCTCGCGCAAGGCGGGATCCTCGCGGCGGCACAGGTCGGTGGCGAGCGGGCAGCGCGGATGGAAGCGGCAGCCGGACGGCAGGTTGCTGGCGCTCGGCAGCTCGCCGGACACGCCCGCCGTCTCACGCCCGCGCGCGGCGTCCGGCACGGCGGCGAGCAGCAGGCGGGTATAGGGGTGCAGCGGGCGCTCATAGAGGCGGCGGTGGTCGCCGCTCTCGACGATGCGGCCGAGATACATCACCAGCACGCGGTCGGCGAAATACCTGATCACCGAGAGGTCGTGCGAGATGAACAGATAGGACAGGCCGAGCTCGCGCTTCATCCCGACCAGCAGATTGAGGATCTGCGCCTGGATGGAGAGATCGAGCGCCGAGACCGGCTCGTCGCAGATGATCAGCTCCGGCTCGAGCACCAGAGCGCGGGCGATGCCGAGCCGCTGGCGCTGGCCGCCGGAGAATTCGTGCGGGTAGCGCCCGAGCGCGTCGGGGGGCAGGCCGACGCGGTGGACGATGTCGCGCACCTTCTCGCGCCGCTCGCGCCTTGTGCCGATGCCGTGCACGGCGAGCGGGCCCGACAGGATCTCCTCCACCGTGTGGCGTGGGTTGAGCGAGCCGAAGGGATCCTGGAACACCATTTGCAGCCGCCGGCGCAGCGGGCGCAGTGCGCCGTTGCCGAGGGTGGCAAGTTCGGTGCCGTCGAAGCGGATGCTGCCAGCGGTGGGCTCGACCAGCCGGATGATCGACTTGCCGAGTGTCGACTTCCCGCAGCCGGATTCACCGACGAGGCCGACCGTCTCGCCTTTGGCGATGTCGAACGACACGCCGTCGACGGCGCGCAGCGTGGCGCCGCCTTGCGTGTAGTGGGTCGAGAGGTCAGAGACCGACAGAATGGCCATGCGGTGCCTCCCGCAGCGTGGTGACGGGGCAGGCGACGAAATGGCCGTCGCCCTGCGGCAGGAGCGGGGGCATTGCGGTGCGGCACGTGGCCCGCGCGACCGGGCAGCGCGGCGCGAACGGGCACCCCTTTTCGCCGACAGCCGAGACGATGCTGCCGGGAATCTCGATCAGCGGGCCGTCGCTGTAGTGGTAGTCGGCGCGCAGGCGTGGCGAGGCGGCGAGCAGGCCCTGCGTGTAGGGATGCGCGGGGGTGCCGAACAGCAGCTGCGGGCGCGCCTCCTCCACCTTGTGGCCGGCATAGAGGGCGATCACCCGGTCCGCCCATTGCGCGACGACGCCGAGGTCGTGGGTGATCAGCAGCAGCGCCATGGACAAATCGCGGCGCAGCTGGTCGAGCAGTTCGAGGATCTGCGCCTGGATGGTGACGTCGAGCGCGGTGGTCGGCTCGTCGGCGATCAAGAGGCGTGGATGCGCGGCGATGGCCACCGCGATCATCACCCGCTGGCGCTGGCCGCCGGAGAACTGGTGCGGATAGGCGTCGAGCCGGCGATGCGCCTCGGGGATGCGCACGAGATCGAGGAGCTCGGTCGCCCGCTTGCGCGCCGCGCGGCGGGAGAGGCCCTCATGCAGCTCCAGCACCTCGGCGACCTGCCGGCCGACCGTCATCACCGGATTGAGCGAGGTCATCGGCTCCTGGAAGATCATCGCCATGTCGCGCCCGCGCAGGCGGCGCATCTCCGGCTCGGGCAGCTGGGCGATGTTGCGGCCGGAAAACAGGATGCGGCTCGCCTCGCCGAGCCGGGCATTGCGCGGCAGCAGGCGCATCAAAGCGAGGGCGGTGAGCGACTTGCCGGAGCCGGATTCGCCGACCAGCGCCAGCGTCTCACCCTCCTCGATGGTGAAGGAGAGGTCGGGCACCGGCGTGGCGCGCGGAAAGGCGATGGAGAGGTGGCGGACGTCGAGCACGGCGGCCATGGGTCAGCGCTCCGCCGAAATGCGCGGATTGAGCGCGTCGTTCAGCCCGTCGCCGATCAGGTTCAGCGCCAGCACGGTGAACACGATGACGAGGCCGGGCAAGGCGGTGAGGAACCAGGCGGTGCGCAGCAGCTCGCGCCCGGCGCCGATCATCGAGCCCCAGCTGACCACGTTGGGATCGCCCATGCCCATGAAGGAGAGCGCGCTCTCGTTGAGGATGGCGCTCGCCACCATCACCGAGGCGGTGACGATGAGCGGCGGCAGCGCGTTGGGCAGGATCTCGCGCAGGATGATGCGGGTGTGGCCATAGCCGAGGCTCTTGGCGGCGGCGACGAACTCCTTGGCGCGGATGGCACGGAACTCCGCCCGCGCGAGCCGGGCGATGGTCGGCCAGGTGACGAGGCCGATGGCCACCGTGATGGTCGCGATGGTGGGCTGGGCGATGGCGACCAGCACGATGAGCAGGATGAAGCTCGGGATCGACTGGAAGATCTCGATCAGCCGCACCAGCGCCGCGTCGAGCCGGCCGCCGAAATAGCCGGCCAGCGCGCCGACCAGCGTGCCGGCGGCCAGCCCGATGGCGGTGGCGGCCAGCCCGACCATCAGCGAGACCCGAGCGCCGTGGAACAGGCCGGCGGCGACGTCGCGGCCGAGCGAATCCGTGCCGAGCGGGAAGTCCGGGTCCTGTCCCGGCCAGATCAGCGGCCGCGCCACCATGGCGAGCGGGTCGTCGGGATAGAGCACCGGAGCGGCCAGCGCGGCGGCGACCACCAGGGCGAGGAAGACCAGCCCGGTGACCGCGGTGGGATTCTTCAGGAACGCCTTGAGCGCGCGGCGCGAATCCGGTGGAGCGAGCTGCGCCTGCGCGCTGGTCGCCCGGATCGTGTCGGCGGCGTGCACATTGCTCCACGCCGAGAGCGGCGCCGGGGCGGGCTTCGCCGGTGCGGCGGGGGCCGGTGCCGGGGAGGCGGGAGCGTCGGCCTCGGGCGGCAGAGTCAGCCCATCGCTGACCAGCGTGAGGTGCGGGCGGCTCATGACGCGGCCTCGATGCGCGGGTCGAGCCAGGCCTGCAGGAGGTCCACCACGACATTGGCGAGGATGACCAGCACCGAGGACAGCAGCAAGACGCCGAGCAGCACGGTGAAGTCGCGGCTCATCACCGCCTCATAGGCGAGGCGTCCGAGGCCGGGCCAGGAATACACCGTCTCCACCACCACGGCGCCGCCCATCAGCCCGCCGAGATGCACCCCGGCAATGGTGGTGACCGGCAGTAGCGCGTTGCGCAGCGCGTGGCGCAGGGTGACGGCGGCGGGGGACAGGCCCTTGGCGCGGGCGGTGCGGATGAAATCCTGCGAGCGCACCTCCAGCATCGCCGCGCGGGCGAGCCGGGCATAGATCGCCACATAGAACAGCGACAGCGACAGTGCCGGCAGCAGCATGTAGCGCGCCTGATCGAGGAGAGCGGCAAGCCCGGTGGCATCGGTGCCGATGCTGCCGGCGCCGCCGCTCGGCAGCCAGCCGAGCTTGACCGAGAACAGCACGATGAGCATCAGCCCGATCCAGAAGCTCGGCACCGAATAGAACAGCAGCGCCAGCACCGAGAGCAGCCGATCCGGCCAGCGCCCGGCCTGGGTCGCCATGACGACGCCGAGCGCGATGCCGATCACCAGCGCCAGCACCAGCGAAATGCCCATCAGCCCGAGGCTGCTCGGCAGCCGCTGCAGGATGAGATCGGAGACCGGCATGTTGTAGCGCGGCGAGTAGCCGAGGCTGAAATGCGCGAGGTTCGACAGATAGGCGAGAAGCTGGTCGAGCGCCGGCAGATCCAGCCCGAAGCGGGAGCGCAGCGCCGCCATGGTCTCCTCGGTGGCGGCGCCGGATTCGCCGGCCATGACGTCGGCGGCGTCGCCCGGCGCGAGGCGCAGCAGGAAGAAATCGAGGATGACGATGCCGATCACCGTCGGCACCGCGTGGATCAGCGCCCGGACGAGCACGCGGGAAAGGCGCAGGAACTGGTGCATGCGGTGTCCTGTTTTGGGCGCCCCGGAAGGCTGGTCGGTGCTGCCTCCCCCCGGCGGGGAGAGGGGTAGGTGAGGGGCTCCGCGCTTCCCGAAATCGCCGCCTCTCACCGGCCCGCTGCGCGGGGGGCCTCTCCGCCGAACCCGGCTGTTGCCGGTTTCGGTCTTGCCGGAACCGAACCCCGCAACAGCCGGGTTCGGACGGGGAGAAGTGAGGAACGGGGCGGGTGCTGAGGCGCCCGGGTTCCGAGGGATGGTCGTCCGAGTGCGCTGTGCCGAGCCTCCTTCGAGGTTTGCTGCGCTCGCACCTCGGGATGAGGGCGTTCTAAGGCGTGGCTTTCACCAGGCGCCGGGTCCTGCGGCCGAAGGAGCGGGAGACACCCTCTCCCCAACGAGAAGAAAGGGGGGAGGGGGCCGCACTTCCCAATCGCGAGAGCCCCTCGCCGACCCGCTGTGCGGGCCACCTCTCCCCGACGGAGAGAGGGTAGGAAAGCGGCCTGCTCTCAGGGTGAGGAGGCCATGGGGAGCGCCTTCCGGATCGCGGCGTTCCATGGGGCCTCCGCGGCTCACGCGCTCGCCCGCTGGTCGGCCGGGGCGGCGTAGCGGTTCGCCGGGCGGGGAAGGCCGAAGCGCTCGCGCAGGGTCTTTTCCGCGTAGTGGCTGCGGAACAGGCCGCGCTTGCGCAGGATCGGCACCACATGGTCGACGAAGACCTCCAGCCCGGTCGGCAGCACGTCCGGCATCAGATTGAAGCCGTCGGCGGCGCCGGCGGTGAACCACGCCTCGATGTCATCAGCGATGGCCTCCGGCGTGCCGACCAGCACGCGGTGGCCGATGCCGCCGCCGAGCTTGTAGAGGAGCTGGCGGAAGGTGAGGTTGCCCTGGCGGGCGAAATTGAGCGTCGCCTGGGCGAAGGTGGTGCTGCCATTGACCGGGATCGGCAGATCCGGCACCGGGGCGTCGAGTTCGAGATGGCTGAGGTCCTGGCCGAAGGTCACGCCGAGCCGGGCGATGGCGTATTCCAGCGGGATGAGCGCGCCGAGTTCCTCCTGCCGGCGCTTCGCCTCCGCCTCGGTGGAGCCGATGACGGTGGCGAGGCCGGGCAGCACCACGATGGAGCGCGGGTCGCGGCCATAGGCGACGGCGCGGGCGCGCAGGTCGTCGGCATAGGCGCGGGCGCGCTCGACATCCTCGCCGACGCTGAACACCACGTCGGCGTGCCGGGCGGCGAGGTCGCGCCCGTCGCCGGAGCCGCCGGCCTGCACCAGGATCGGCCGCCCCTGCGGCGAGCGCGGCAGGTTGAGCGGGCCGGCGACCTCGAAGAACGCGCCCTTGTGGTGGATGCGGTGCACCTTGGCGGGATCGATGAAGCGGGCATTGGCCTTGTCGCCGACGAAGGCGTCGTCCTCCCAGCTGTCCCACAATTCGCTCACCACCTCGGTGAACTCCTTGGCGCGGGCATAGCGCGCGCCGTGCTCGGGCAGCGACTGGCCGAAATTGGCCGAGGCGTTCGGATCGGCGGTGGTGACGACGTTCCAGCCGGCGCGCCCGCCGCTGACGAGGTCCAGCGTCGCGAAGCGCCGGGCGATGTTGTAGGGCTCGTTGTAGCTGGTCGAGGCGGTGGCGATGAGGCCGATATGCTCGGTGGCCGCGGCGATGGCGGTGAGCACCACGGTTGGCTCCAGCGACAGGAACGGCCGCAGATCCGGCCGGTCCTCCAGCGCCGGGCGGTCGGCGAGGAACACGGCGTCGAACGTGCCGCGCTCGGCAATCTCAGCGCTGCGCACGTAATGGCCGATGTCGAAGGTGGCGTGCGGGTCCGCCTCCGGCGACCGCCATGCCGAGGCGTAGAAGCCGGCATGCAGGATGTTGATGTTGAGATGCAGCTGACGGCGTCGGGTCATTCCGTGGTCCTCCGAGCCTCCATCATTGCCGGCCGCATCTGTAAGTCAATTTAGTTTATAGAAATTATATTCTATTATCGCGCCCGATTTGGATGAACCATCTGCGCGAGCCCCGCACCCCTCGCCGCGAGAAGAAGGATCCTCTCGCGGCGAGGGGCCACCGGCGGGGGTGCCGGCGCTTATCCGCGCAGCAAGGGGAGCAACTGCTCGCCCTGCCGCCGGATCTCCGAAAGATAAGGCGTGTCCGACAGCACGAACTGGGTGATGCCGAGATCGCGGTATTTCGCCAGCGAGCCGGCGACATCGGCCGCCGAGCCGACCAGCCAGGTGGTGCCGGCGCCGCCGCCGCCGAACCGGCCCGGCGCGGTGTAGAGATTGTCGTCGAGCACGTCGCCGCGCTCGGCGAGATCGAGCAGGCGCTGCTGGCCGACCGCCACCGCCCGCCGGTGGTCGTGCCAGCCGACGCCCTGGGTCCGGGCCATCTCGGCGACCTTGGCCTCGGCATCGGCCCAGGCCTCGGCGGTGGTGTCGCGCACCAGCGTGGTGATGCGCAGGCCGAATTCCAGCGGCGGCAGGTCGCGGTCGAGGTCTTGGCTCAGCGCCTTCAGCCGGGCGATGCGCTCGGCGAGCTGCTCGCGCGGCTCGCCCCAGAACAGCTGGACATCGGCCTCGGCTGCGGCCACCCGCTCGGCCGCCGCCGAGGCGCCGCCGAAATAGAGCCGGGGATGGCGGCGCGCGCCACGCGGCTCGATGCGCGGCACGATGGTCGATTCCGTGACGCGGAAATGCCCGCCGGCGAAGGTGACGTTCTCCTCGGTCCACAAGCGGCGGACGAGGCGCATGAACTCGCGGGTGCGGGCGTAGCGATGGTCCTGGTCGCCCTCGCTGTCGCCATAGGCGGCGAGGTTGTCCTTGCCCGACACGATGTTCACCCGCACGCGGCCGCCGGTGAGCTGGTCCAGCGTTGCGGCGGCGCTGGCGAAATGCGCCGGCCGCCAATAGCCGGGCCGGATGGCGATCAGCGGCTCGAAGGTCGTCGTGCGGGCGGCCAGCGCGGTGGCGAGCGTGAAGGTGTCCGGCCGCCCCCAGCCGGTGCCGATCAGCGCGCCGGTCCAGCCATGCTCTTCCAGCGCGCGGGCGTGGCCGGTCAGCGTCTCCAGGCTGTTATGGCCCGCGCCGGTCGAATCGCCGCGATGGCCGGGCTTGTCCTGATTGGGGATGTACCAGAGGAATTCGGTTGGCTGGCTCATGCGACGGGGGTGCTCGTTGGGTTCGGGACGTTTCGGCGGTCGGTATTCTCGCGGACGGCGCGGGCTGCGGCCGGGTGATGCGGGTAGGGCAGGCCGAGATTCTCCCGCAGCGTGCGCCCCTCATACTCCTCACGGAAGAGCCCGCGCCGCCGCAGTTCGGGCACGACGAGATCGACGAAATCGTCGAGCCCGCCGGGCAGATAGGGCGGCATGACGTTGAAGCCGTCGGCGGCGTGACCCTCGAACCAGGCTTCCAGCTGATCGGCGATGTCCTTCGCGGTGCCGCGGATCGCCCAGTGGCCGCGCGCGCCGGCGATCCACTGGTAGAGCTGGCGGATGCTGAAGCCTTCGCGGCGGGCGAGGTCGACCAGCAGCTTCTGCCGGCTTTTCGCCGCGTTGGTCTCGGGCAGGTCGGGCAGCGGGCCGTCGAGCGGGTATCCGGTGAGATCGGCGCCGCCGAGCATCTGCGACAGCAGCGACAGGCCGACGGCGGGGTGGATGAGCTCCTGCAATTGCGCGAACTTCTCCTCCGCCTCCTCGGTGGTGCGCCCGACGATCGGCGAGACGCCGGGGAGGATCTTGAGATGGTCGGCATGGCGGCCGTAGCGGGGGAGGCGTCCCTTCACGTCGGCATAGAAGGCCTGCGCCTCCGCGAGCGTCTGCGCGGCGGTGAAGATGACCTCGGCGGTTTCAGCCGCCAGTTCCTTGCCGGCTTCGGAGGAGCCGGCCTGCACCAGCACCGGGCGCCCCTGCGGCGCCCGCGCGACGTTCAGCGGGCCGCGCACCGCGAAATGCGGGCCCTTGTGGTTGAGCACGTGTTGCTTCGACGGCTCGAAATACAGGCCGCTTTCCTTGTCGCGGACGAAGGCGTCGTCCTCCCAGCTGTCCCACAGGCCGGTCACCACCTGCGCGAACTCGCGCGCGCGGTCGTAGCGGTCGGCATGGGCGGGATGAGCCTCGCGGCCGAAATTGAACGCCTCGACCTCGCCGGACGACGTGACGAGGTTCCAGCCCGCGCGGCCCTTGCTGATGTGGTCGAGCGAGGCGAACTTCCGGGCGATGTGGAAGGGCTCGTTATAGGTGGTGGTCGCGGTGGCGATGAGGCCGATGTGTCGCGTCGCCGCCGCGATGGCCGACAACAGCGTGATCGGCTCGAAATGCACGACGTAACGGGCCACCCGGCTGGCGGATTCGATGTTCTGGTCCCGCACCGCCGCTGAATCGGCAAGGAAGATCGCGTCGAACTTCGCCCGCTCGGCGGTCCGTGCCAGTTCGACATAGTGATCGAAGTTCACGCCGGCATCCGCCACCGCCCGCGGATGCCGCCAGGCGGCGATGTGATGGCCGGTCGGATGCAGGAAGGCGTTCAACTTCATTCGGCCGTGGCGCGCCATAGGGTCACCGTCTGATTCCGGGAATGTAGGGAATATGCATTGACACTATAATCTATAGATTTAATGTATTGTTCTATGTCAACGATTTTCGCCTCTCCCACTCCCGGCAGCGTGCCGCCCAAGATCGCGCTGCGCATCGACCGCCACGCCTTCCCCCTGCGCGATGTCCCAGGAGGGGAGTTCGTCGCCATGAGCGGCGTGGCGATCGATGTGCCGGCCGGCGAGTTCCTCACCATCGTCGGTCCTAGCGGCTGCGGAAAGACGACGCTGCTGGAGATCCTCGCTGGTCTTGCCACGCCGACCGCCGGGTCGCTGCGCATCGACGGGCAGGAGGTTTCCGGCCCGAGCCTGTCGCGCGGCATCGTCTTCCAGCAATACGCCTTGCTGCCCTGGCGCACGGCGCTCGCCAATGTCGAGTTCTCGCTGGAGGCGGCCGGCGGCCTGTCCCGCCGCGAGCGGCGCGACAAGGCGCAGGCGGCGCTGGAGCTGGTCGGGCTCAAGGGGTTCGAGGAGCGTTTCCCGCACGAATTGTCGGGCGGCATGAAGCAGCGCGTGGCCATCGCGCGCAGCCTCGTCTACGAGCCGGACATCCTGCTGATGGACGAGCCCTTCGGCGCGCTCGACGCGCAGACGCGCGAGCTGCTGCAACAGGAATTGCTGTCGCTCTGGCAGCGCACCCGCACCACCGTGGTCTTCATCACCCATTCCATCGACGAGGCTGTCTATCTCGGCCAGCGCGTGGCGGTGATGACCTCGCGGCCGGGCCGTATCAAGGCGATGGTCGATGTCGACCTGCCGCGCGCCGATCTCGATGCCGACATCCGCTCGCATCCCGACTTCGCCCGTTACCGGCACGAGATATGGGATCTCATGCGGGGCGAGATCGCCCGCGCCCGCGCGCCGGTGGCGCCCACCTTCTGGTCCGATCCGACGCCTCCGCGTGAGCGTTCGCAGACCGCAACCGCCAACTGAAAGCAGAAACGATGCGCCTGACGCCGAGCCGCCGCCTTTTCCTCGCGACCAGCGCCGCCGCGCTGCTCGCGGCTTCCGTCGGGATGCCCGTCGTGCCGGCCCGGGCGGCGGATGAGCTTGAAACCAAGGTGATCCGCTATCAGTCGTCCACCGGTGCCGACATCAGCCCGCTGGAGCTGGCCGACGCGCTCGGCTATCTCGCGCCGATCACGCTGGAGCGGGTCGGCGACGTGCAGGGCGGCCCGGCCAATCTGCAGGCGGCGGCCACCGGCCAGGTCGACATCGCCTCGGCGTTCAACGGCGCGGTGCTCAACATCGTCGCCGCCGGCGCGCCGCTGACCTCGGTGGTGAGCTGGCGCGGCACCAACGAGCTGACCTCGCCCGGCCTCTACACGCTCGACGACGGCAAGATCAACAATGCCCGCGACCTGATCGGCAAGAAGATCGGCGTGAACACGCTGGGCGCCAACCAGGAGGCGGTGAGCGCCATCTATCTCGCCAAGGGCGGCCTCTCCCCGGAGGAGATCAAGCAGGTTACCTTCGTGCCGCTGCCCACCCCCAATGTCGAGCAGACGCTGCGCAACGGCCAGATCAGCGCCGCCAGCCTCGGCTTCACCTTCCGCGACGCGGCGATCGCTCGCGGCGGCATCAAGGCGCTGGCCCGCAACGTCGATCTGTTCGGCAGCTACAACGATAATACCGGCGTGCTGCGCAACGACTTCATCGCCAAGAACCCCAACACCACCAAGCACCTCGTCTCCGCCATCGCCCGCGCCATCGCCTGGAGCCAGCAGAAGGAGAAGGAGGACAAGCGCGCCGAGGTGATCGAGGTCTATTCGAAATATCTGGCGAGCAAGGGACGCGGCGAGGGGCTGGCCCCCCTGAAGTACTGGCAGAGCCTCGGCATCGAGACCGAGGGCGGCTGGATCAAGAAGCAGGACTTCGCCATGTGGATCGGTTGGCTCAACGCGCGCGGCGAGGTCGATGCCAAGGCGCTCGACCTGACCAAGGTCTATTCCAACGCGTTCAACCCCTACTGGAAGGGCGGCGAGTGACGTCCCGCAGGGCGCGCTCGGAGGGAGGGGCCGATGTCGATCATCGCAACGGATGAGGATCGGGGACGGCTGGCGGCCGGTATTTCCGCCGCGCGGCTGTCCGGCTGGCTCGGCACGCTGCGCGGCCTCGCCTGGAAGTCGGCGTCGCTCGTCGCCGTCTTCGCGCTATGGGAGGCGCTGCCGCGGCTGGGGCTGGTCGACCGCGTGTGGTTCCCGCCCTTCACCCAGGTGCTGGGCGTCATCGTCCAGATGCTGCGCAGCGGCGAGTTGCAGAACCACATCGCCGGCAGCCTGATCCGCTCGGTGATCGGCTTCGGCCTCGCGGTGTCGCTGGCGGTGCCGCTGGGGCTGGTGATCGGCTGGTACGCCCGGGTGCGCGACTTCCTCACCTCGGCGCTGGAGTTCTTCCGCAACACTTCGGCGCTGGCGCTTTTGCCGGTGTTCATCCTGTTCCTAGGCATCGGCGAGGCCTCGAAGATCGGCATCGTCACCTTCGCCTGCTTCTTTCCGATCCTGCTCAACACCATCAGCGGGGTGAAGAGCGTCGATCCGCTGCTGATCAAGTCGGCGCGCTCGCTGGCGCTCCCGGCGCCGTCCATCTTCACCAAGATCATCCTGCCTTCGGCGGTGCCCTCGGTGTTCACCGGTTTCCGCCTCGCGGCGCAGAGCTCGATCCTGGTGCTGATCGCCGCCGAGATGGTCGGGGCGACGCGCGGGCTCGGCTACCTCATCAACTACGCGCAGTTCAATTTCCTGATCCCGAAAATGTATGCCGGCATCCTCACCATCGCCCTGATCGGCCTGGCGGTGAACCAGCTGCTGGTGACCGCCGAGCGCCGGCTGTCGCGCTGGCGCGTGCCGACCTCCAACGCCTGAGCGTTCCACGCCGCATCCGGCCCATTTCACAGGTGACCCATGAGCTCTCGTCCCCGCCAGCTGCATTTCAACGTCCATGTCTCGACGGGCGGCAACCATGAGGGCGCCTGGCGGCATCCGCGCTCCGAGCCGGTGCGGCTCACCTCGCTCGACTACCAGCGCAAGGTCGCCGGCATCGCCGAGCGCGGCAAGCTCGACGCGGTGTTCTTCGGCGACTCGCCGTCGCTGTCGGACAATGTGAAGCTGCGCCCGGTCGAGCAGCTCGATCCGGTGGCGCTGCACGGCGCGCTGAGCGCGGTGACCACGAATATCGGCCTCGCCGCCACCATCTCCACCAGCTTCAACGAGCCGTTCAACGTCGCCCGCAAGATCGCCTCGCTCGATCTTTTGAGCGGTGGGCGGGTCGGCTGGAACATCGTCACCACCAGTAGCGAGAATGCGGCACGCAATTTCGGGCTCGACGGTGTGCTCGCCCATCGCGACCGCTATCGCCGCGCCGAGGACTTCGTCACGGTGGTGAAGAAGCTGTGGGACAGCTGGGACGCCGACGCCATCGTGGATGACCGCGAGGCCGGCATCTATGCCGATACCAGCCGCATCCGGCCGGTCGTGCATGAGGGCGAGTTCTTCAAGGTGCGCGGGCCGCTCAACGTGCCGCCCTCGCCGCAGGGACGGCCGGTGCTGATCCAGGCCGGCTCGTCGGAGACCGGCGTCGCCTTCGCCGCCCGCCATGCGGAAGTCGTGTTCACCGCCCAGCGCACGCTGGAGGATGGGCAGGCCTTCTATCGCGAGCTGAAGCGGCAGGTGGCCGAGAACCGCCGCAACCCGGACGACGTGAAGATCGTTGTCGGCATCAGCCCGATCATCGGTGGCACCGAGGCGGAGGCGAAGAAGCTGGCGCAGGAGCTGAACGAGCTCACCGTGCCGGAATACGGCCTGCGGCAGCTCAAGCAGTTCAGCGGCGTCGATCTCTCCTCCTATCCGCTCGACGCGCCGGTGCCGCTTGATGCCTTCCCGGATGCCGACACGGTGGAGACCCATCGCAGCCGCACCGCGCTGGTGATCGAGCTGGCCAAGCGCGAGAAGCTGACCATCCGCCAGCTGCTGCACCGGTTGGCCGGCGCGCGCGGCCACCAGACCTTCGTCGGCAGCACCGACCAGCTCGCCGACCGCATCGAGGAATGGTTCAAGGCCGGCGCCGCCGACGGCTTCAACTTCATGCCGGCCTATCTGCCGGGCGGGCTGGAGGATTTCGTCGACGGCGTCATCCCGATCCTGCAGCGGCGCGGGCTGTTCCGCCGCGACTATGAAGGCACGACGCTGCGCGACCACTACGACCTGCCGTTCCCGGATCGGACGCGCACCGAGCGGGCCGCCTGACTGCAATCCCAACGCTTCTCCTGCAACCCGCATGGCTGCCGGCCCGTCCGATTCCGGACGAGTGCCGGCGGGCCGACCTCCAACCCCAAAGGGGCGATCAATGGCAGTGCATTCCTCTCCACGCGGCTGGCGCGCGCTCGTCGCCACCACGCTCATCGCCGCCACCAGCCTCGCCTCGGGCGCCGCCTTCGCCGGTCCGACGCTCGACAAGATCAAGGAGCGCGGCACCATCCGCGTCGGTGTCGGCACCACGCCGGGCTTCTTCGCCCCGGACAGCAATGGCAAGTGGCAGGGCTTCTTCATCGACTATGGCCGCGCGCTGGCGATCACCGTGTTCGGCAATCCGGACAAGGTGCAGTTCACCTCCTCCTCGCCGCAGCAGCGCCTGCCGGCCCTGCAATCCGGCGAGTTCGACGTGCTTTTGTCGGGCGTCACGGTGACCATCAGCCGCGCGCTGAAGCTCGGCTTCCATTTCGGCCCGACCATCTTCTATGACGGCCAGGCGATCCTCGCCCGCAAGGAAACCGGCGTGAAGACCGCCGCCGAACTCGACGGCGCCACCATCGGCGTGCAGAGCGGCACCACCGGCGAACTCAACATCGCCGATTTCTTCCGCAAGAGCGGCCACAAGTTCACTCCGGTCACCATCGAGGACACCAGCGAGTTCATCGCGGCGCTGGAGGCCGGGCGCGTCGACGCCATCACCCAGGATTCCTCCGACCTCGTGGGCAAGCTCACCCAGCTGAAGAAGCCGGACGACTACATCCTGCTGCCCGAGCGCCTGTCCAAGGAGCCGCTCGCCCCCGCCATCGCCGGCGGCGACGACCGCTGGCTGGAACTGGTCAACTGGACCGTCAACGTGACCATCCAGGCCGAGGAATGGGGCATCACCTCCAAGAACGTCGACGAGTTCCTGAAGTCGGACGATCCGGCGATCAAGCGCTTCCTCGGTGTCGATCCCTCGCTGGCGGAGACCATCGGCCTCGATCCGAAATGGGCCTACACCATCATCAAGACGGTGGGGAACTACGGCGAGATCTTCGACCGCCACCTGAAGCCGCTCGGCTGGGAGCGCGGCTACAACAATCTGTGGACGCAGGGCGGCCTGCTCTATTCGCCGCCGTTCCGCTGATCGTCCGGTGACCGACGACGTCAAGACAGCCCCGGCCTTCGCGAAGGCCGGGGCGCTGAGGGACTTCGCGACATGGTGGGGGCCGCGACCGCTCGGGCAGGTCGCGGTCCTCATTGCCGTGGTGCTGCTGTTCTACGGGTTCGCTTCCAACACGCTGGCGAGCATGGCCCGCATCGGCATCAGCCCCGGATTCGGCTTCCTCGACCGCGCGGCCAATTTCGAGATCGGCGAGAGCCCGATCGCCTTCAGCGCCGGCGACACCTATGCCCGCGCCATTTTCGCGGGCCTGCTGAACACCTTCAAGGTGGCGATCCTCGGCTGCGTGCTGGCGACCGTGCTGGGCGTCGCGCTCGGCGTCGCGCGGCTGTCCGGTAATCTGCTGCTCGCCGGGCTGGTGCGCGGCTATGTGGAGATCGTGCGCAACACGCCGCTGCTGCTGCAGCTGTTCCTGTGGATCGCGCTCGCCCATGCTTTGCCCGGGCCGCGGCAGGCGCTGGTGCTGTTCGACACGGTGTTCCTGACCAATCGCGGGGTGTTCGTGCCCCGTCTCGTGGTGGAGGGGATGCCGGTCTGGGGCTGGCTTGCCGCCCTCGTCGTCCTGGCCGTGGGGATCGTCCATCTGTGGCGCGGCCGCCGGCGGGCGCCCGGCATGCGGCGCACCATCCTCCTGTCCGGCGCGGCCATGCTTATCGGCCTCGCGGTGATCGTGCTGGCGTCGGGCGCGCAATTCGCCATCGACGCGCCGGCGCTCTCCGGCTTCAATATTCGCGGTGGCGCCAGCCTGACCCCCGAATTCGCGGCGCTGCTCGCCGGCCTGACCGTGAAATTCTCCGCCGCCATCTCCGAGGTCGTGCGCGCCGGCATCCTGTCGGTGCGCGCCGGCCAGTGGGAGGCGGGGCGGGCGCTCGGCCTGCGCGACGGGCAGATCATGTGGCGGGTGGTGCTGCCGCAGGCGCTGCGGGTCATCACCCCGCTCACCACCTCGAACTATCTCGATCTCATCAAGGATTCGAGCCTTGCCGTCGCCATCGGCTATCCGGATCTGGTGAGCATCGTGAACACCACCGCCAATACGACGGGGCAGGCATTCGAGGCGCTGCTCATCCTGATCCTCGTCTATCTCGCGATCAATCTCGGCGTGTCGGCGTTGATGAATCTCTACAACCGCCGCGTCGCGCTGCGCGGAGAGGCGGCGACATGACCGCGCTCGATCTCGATCCGCCGCGTCTGCCCGCCGCAGGTACGTGGACGGCGTTCCGGCTCGGCCTGTTCGGCTCCTGGCGCAACGGGGTCGTGACGCTGGCGACCGTGGCGGGGCTCGTCTGGATCGTGCCGCCGCTGCTGCGCTGGCTGGTGATCGACGCCACCTGGAGCGGCACCGCCGCCCAATGCCGCGCCCATGACGGCGCCTGCTGGGCCTTCATCGCGGCCAAGCTCCGCTTCATCCTGCTGGCGTTCTATCCGGCGGAACTGCAATGGCGGCCGGTACTTGCCTGCCTTCTCATGCTCGGCCTGCTGGCGGCGACCGCCATGCCGCGCTTCTGGCGGCGCGAGCTTGCGATCGCCTGGCCGGGGGTGATCGCGCTGTGCTGGGTGCTGATGGCCGGCCTGCCCGGCCTGTTGGAGCCGGTGGCGTCCAACCAGTGGGGCGGCCTGCCGGTGACGCTCATCATCTGGGCGGCGTGCTTTGCCAGCGCCCTGCCGCTGGCGGTGCTGCTGGCACTGGCGCGACGCTCCGACATGGGCGGGCTGCGCCTGCTCAGCATCGGCTATATCGAGCTGATGCGCGGCATTCCCATGGTGGCCGTCCTGTACGTCGCCATGTTGATCCTGCCTCTGGCGCTGCCCGCCGGCCAGTCGATGGACAAGATCCTGCGGGCGATGATCATGATCGCGCTGTTCTGGGCCGCCTATCTCGCGGAAGTGGTGCGCGGCGGGCTGCAGGCGGTACCGGATGGGCAGCGGGAAGCGGCGGCGACGCTCGGCCTCGGCTATTGGCGGATCATGCAGCTGATCGTGCTGCCGCAGGCGCTTCGCGTCGTCATTCCCGGCCTGGTCAACCAGGCCATCGGCTTTCTGCTCGCCACCTCGCTGCTGGCGGTGATCGGCATCTTCGACCTGCTCAACGCCGCCAAAGCCTCGGCGGCCGATCCGGCGTGGCTCGGATTCTATGACGAAGCCTATCTGTTCGTCGCGGCGATCTATTTCATCTTCGGCTATGGCGGCTCGCGCTACAGCCTGTGGCTGGAGCGGCGCCTCAGCCGGGAACGTCGGAACTGAGGGCTCGATTGCCGGTCACTGGCGCGTTTGCCGCGTCAAAATGGGCGCGTCGAGGGGCGGTGGGCGGCGAGCAGCGCCTGCGTATAGGGATGACGGGGCGCCGCGAAGAGCTCCTCGACCGGGGCCACCTCGCACAGTTCGCCGCGATACAGGACGGCGATGCGGTCGGCGAACCAGCGGGCCACGGCGAGATCGTGGGTGATGAACAATAGCGAGAGCCCGGTCTGCGCCTTGATCGTGCCGAGAAGCGCCAGCACGGAGGCCTGAACCGACACGTCGAGCGCCGAGACGATCTCGTCGCACAGCAGCAGCCGGGGCTGGGCGGCGAGGGCACGGGCCAGTGCCACGCGCTGGCGCTCGCCGCCGCTGACCTCCTCCGGATAGCGCCAGGCATAGTCTTCCGGCAGGCGGACGGCGTGCAGCAGGTCGATCACCCGCTTTTCGCGTTCCCGTGCGGACAGGCCGAAGAACAGTTCGAGTGGGCGCCCGATCGTTCTGCCGATGCGGTGCCGGCGGTTGAGCGACGAATCGGGATTCTGGAAGATGATCTGGATCTCTCGGCGCAAGTCGGCGGAACGCTTGTGGGCGTCGGCCGGCAGCTCGCCGCCGCGGTAGCAGATGCGCCCGCCGCTCGCCGGCTGGAGCCCGGCGACGATGCGCGCGAGCGTCGACTTGCCGCTGCCGCTCTCGCCGACGAGAGCCAGGGTCTCGCCGGGATGCAGTGACAGCGAGACCTGTCGCAGCACATCCGCCGAGGCGCCGGGTCTTCCCAGCAGGCCCCGTGTCTGGCCGTAGCGCGCGCTCACGCCCTCGAGCGTCAGCAGGGGCAGGGGAGCCGGCGCGCCGGCATTGGGGGAATAGAAGGCAGGTCTCACAGCGTGGCCACCCCGGGCAAGAGACCGTCGCCACGCTCGGCTCCGTTTCGCCATGGCGGCGGCGCGTCCAGTCGCGGCACCGCCGCCACCAGCCGGCGCGCATAGGGATGAACGGGCCGCGCGAGCACGGCCGCCGTCGCATTGCTCTCGACGATGCGGCCCTCCGACATGATGTCGATGCGGTCGCAGAGGTCGGAGAGGGTGAGCAGGTCGTGCGACACGAAGACGATCGTCACCTCCGACTGCCGGCGGATCTCGACCAGAAGATCGATCAGCGCGCGGCGGATCTGCGCATCCTGCCCGGTGGTAGGCTCGTCCAGCAGCAGGAGCTCCGGTTCGCTCACAAGGGCGAGGGCGAGGGCGATGCGCTGTTGCTGGCCGCCGCTGAACTGGTGCGGAAACCTTTGCAGCGCGCCATCCGGATCGGGAAAGCCGACGGCGGCGAGCTGCTCGCGCGCGCGCGCTCGCCGTGCCGGCGCGGCAAGCTCCGGGCGATGCGCGCGCAGCACATCCTCCAACAGGGTGGCGACCCGGCGGGTCGGCGTGAGGCTGGTGCCGCCGTTCTGCGGCACGAAGCCGATCCGCCTGCCGCGCAGGCCGCGCAGCTGTGCCGGCGAGAGGGTGGAGAGGTCATGTCCGTCGACGCGCAGCGCGCCGGCCGCGATGCGCCGGCCCGGTCGGGTCTCGCCGAGCAGCAGCGACACCAGCGTCGATTTTCCGCACCCGGACTCCCCGGCAAGACCCACCGCCTCGCCGCGGCCGATGGTGAGGTCCAATTCCCGGATGACCGGACGCCACGTGCCGCCCTGGCGGTATTCGACGGTAAGGCGCTCGACATGCACCAGTGGTGCACGGCGCGACGGAATGGATGAGGTCACGATGGCGAGCTCCCTAACGTGCCGGCCCGAGGGCGCGGGCGATGCCGTCGGTCAGCAGATTGACGGTGAGCACCAGCGCCGCGATGGCGGCCGCCGGTGCGACCACCGGCCAGATGGAGGCGTCGAGGCCGCCGCGCCCCTCATTGATCATCGCGCCCCAGTCCGGGGTGGGGGGCGGGGCGCCGAAGCCGAGAAAGGCCAGCGCGCCGATGAGGATGACGGCCCAGCCGGTGCGGATGGAGAATTCCACGAGCAGCGTGCCCGCGACATTGGGCAGGATCTCGCGCAGCGCGATGGCGAGGCGACCTTCGCCCCGCGCTCGCGCCGCGAGCACGAAATCCTCCGCCACGAAGGCCAGTGCCGCCGCCCGTACCACGCGGGTCGAGCTCGGCACGGCGAGCAGTCCGACGGTGACGACCACCACCGCGATGCTGGGCCCGAGCGCGCCCACCACCAGCAACGCGAGGATGACCGAGGGGATGCTCGCCAGCACTTCGAGGAAGCGCATGCCGATCTCGTCGGCGAGGCCTCCGCAATAGCTGAGCACGAGGCCGAGCGCACCGCCGACGGCGGTGGTGAGCAGCGCCGCGCCCCCCGCCATCAGCAGCGCCGTGCGGCCTCCGTAAAGGACGCGGCTGAACACATCGCGGCCGAGCGCGTCGGTGCCGAGAAAATGGGTGGCCGATGGCGGCTCGAAGGGGGCGCCGACGAAGATCTCGGCCGGCGAGAAGGGCGCCAGCCACGGGGCCAGCGCACTGACGAGGGCATAGACGAGCAGGACCAGCGCCGCGACGCGCGCGGCGCGCGGCAGACGCGCGAGGAAAGCGCGCGTGCCGCTGCGGCGCGGCCGGGCGGGCGGAACGGACGCCGCCGCGATCCACTCGGCGAAGATCTTGCTGTCGCTCATGACGACCGGGTCCGCAGCTTGGGATTGAGCAGGGTCGTGCCGATGTCGGCCGCCAGATTGAGCGCGATATGCGTGCCCGACAGGATCAGCGCGATGGCCTGGATGATCGGGACGTCGTGGAAGCGCACACCCTCGACGAGAAGTCGCCCGAGGCCGGGATAGTTGAACACGGCCTCGATCACCACGATGCCGCCCACGAGCCAGGCTGCATTGAGCGCGATGGCGTTGATCGCCGGACCGAGCGCGCTCGGCAGCGCATGGGCGAGCACGATCTGCAGGGGAGGCAGGCCTCTCAGCCGTGCCACGCGCACGAAGTCGGAGTTCAGCACCTCGATCATCGAATCGCGGGTCTGACGCACCACATAGGCGGTCATCGCCGCGTTGAGGGCGAGGATCGGCAAAGTGAGCATGTACAGCATGTCGGTCCAGGACGTGGCCTGATCGATCAGCGCCAGGGGCGGAAACCAGCCGAGCTCGACGGAGAAGACGACGATCAGGAAGATGCCGACCACGAAATCGGGCACCGACATCGCCACCAGCACCAGCGCCGAAAGTCCGAGATCGAGGGGAGTGTCGCGCGTGAGCGCGCAGACCAGGCCGAGGAACAGGCTGAGCGGGATGTGGACGGCGAGCACGATGGCGCCGAGCAGCAGCGTGTGCCGCAGCGGTGGGACGAGATAATCGGCCACCGGCCGCTTCGACACCATCGACGTGCCGAGATCGCCGCTCACGAAGTCGCCCAGCCACCGCCCGTAGCGGACGATGGCCGGATCGGAAAGGCGCATCTCGCTGCGCAGGATCGCCACCGACTCCGCCGTCGCCTCCCGTCCGAGCGCCCGCTGAGCGGTGTCGCCGGGAAGGATGTCGACGGCGGTGAAGATGATCACCGACACCACGAGGAACGAGACGAACGACAGGAGAACCCGCCGCAGGACCAGCCACAGGAGCGGGTTCATCTCGTCAAGGCGCCGCACGGCCTCAGCCATCAATGGTGATTCCCGTGAAGTCCTGCGACTCGAGCTTGGGGTGGCGCTTCCAGCCCTTCACCGCCTTGCGGCTGCCGCTGATCGTGTCGACGAAGAACGGGATGACCGTGCCGCTGTCGTCGCGCAGCAGGGCCTGCGCCCGCGCCAGAATCTCGGCGCGCTTCTCCTCGTTCACCGTCAGGCGCGCTTCCGCGATGAGCGCGTCATAGGCCTTGTTGTACCAGTGGGATTCGTTCCACTTCGAATTCGACAGGAAGGAGAGGGTCAGCGCGTCATCGACCGTGGTGGCGTCCCACGAGGTGGTGACGAAGGGCTTCTTGAGCCACACATTGGTCCAGAAGTCGGCGGCGGGCGAGGTGACGATGTTGATGCGGATGCCGGCCGGTTCCGCCTGCGCCTTGTAAGCGGCGGCGAGCTCCGAAAGGCCGGTGCCCTGGAAGGTGTGAAGGTCGACGTCGATGCCGTTGGGATGACCGGCCTCGGCCAGCAGCTTCTTCGCCGCCGCGATGTCGTATTTGCGCTGCTCGGTCTGCAGGGCGAACTTCTGCCAGGGCCCGACCGGCAGATCGTTCGCCACCACGCCGCGCCCGCCGGTGACGGCCCGCAGCAACTGCTCGCGATTGGCGGCAAGCTTCAGCGCCTGACGCACGCGCACATCGTCGAAGGGGGGCGTGTCGGAAAACGCCGCGAAGCCGAACCAGCGCGAGGATCGAGTGGTGTCGACATTGACGTTGGCATCGCTTTCGAGACGCTGCAGCCCCACCAGCGGCAGCTCCAGCACGATGTCGACCTGCCCATAGCTGAGCGCGGCGATGCGGGCGGCCTCCTCGGGAATGGTGCGCACCTCCACCCGGTCGACGCCCGGCTTGCCCGGCTGCCAGTAGCCGGGATGCCGGAGGAAGATGCTGGGATCCTCGCCCGGCACGAAGCGCTCCACCTTGAAGGGGCCGGTGCCGATGCCGGCCGTCTTGAGCTGCTCGGTGGTCTGGCCCTGCCGGACGATGCTGGCGATGCGATGGGTGAGCTGCAGCGGGAATTCGACCACCGGCTGGCGCAGGGTGAATTCGACCGTGTGATCGTCGACGGCGCGGATCTTCGCCGGATCGATCGCTGCGAGCACGGTGACCGCGCGCGAGCCCAGCGCCGGATCGAGAATGCGGTTGAAGGTGAACAGAACGTCCTTGGCGGTGAAGGGGCTGCCGTCGTGGAACGTCACGTTCGGGCGCAGCTTGAAGGTCCAGACGTCGCCGACGTCGTTGGTGGACCAGGATTCGGCGAGCTGTGGCTTGGGCGAGAAGCTCTCGTCGAGCGTGACCAGCCGCTCATAGACGAGGGTGAGGCGGGCCTGGTTGGCGCCGCTGCCGACGGTGAGCGCCGGATCGAGGGTCGAGTTGGGGCCGTCGGCGGCGCCGCCCGCGATGCGCAGCGTCTTGGTGTCGCCGGCCGCGCGTACCGCCGGCGTGCCGAGCGCGAGGGTGCCGCCGAGCGCCGCGGCACCCGCAAGTACCGTGCGGCGCGTCGGCCGGAAGAAATCGAAAGCAGACATAGAGGAAATCCGTGATGAAAGGGGGTCAGGAAGCGATCTCGTCGACGACCCAGCGCAGCTTGGCGATGTGGTCCGGGCTGGCGCCGCAACAGCCGCCGAAGATGCGTGCGCCGCCGGCGTGCCAGTGGCGGGCATGGTCGGCGAAGATCTGCGGCGGAAGATCGTCGCGCAGCGGTGCCGACTGGCTCTCGTAATCATCCCAGTTGCCGGGATCGAGCGTGCGGTCCTTGTAGCCGGTGCGCTTGTTGAGGCCCGGCTTGAACGCGTTGGCATAGGCGCCGAACGGCTTGCCGAGCGCACCGAATTCGCCGAGCGCGGCATCGATGCTTTCCGGCTGGCAGCAATTGGCGAGGAAGGCGGCGATCGGCAGATGCGCCAGCGCCTCCACCGCTTCGGTCACCGTCTCCCCGCTCCACAGGCGGCCCGAATGATCCTCGTGCAGCGAGAAGGCAACCCAGACCGGCTTGCCGATCTCCACGGCGGCGGTGGCGGCCGCCAGCGCTTCCGCCGAGCTCGACATCGTTTCGCAGATGTAGACATCGACATAGGGCGCCAGCAGTTCGGCCTGCTCGCGGTAGCGCGGCAGCAACTCCTCGAAGGACAGCACTAGCTCGGGACGATAGCTGCGCGAAAGCGGCGGCAGGCTGCCGGCGATGGCAACCTCTCGCCCCGCCTCGTCGCGGGCGCGATTGGCCAATTCGCCGGCCAGGCGGTTCAGTTCGGCATAGCGCTCGCCGAGCCCGCCCTCCGTCAGCCGGTCGCGGACCACGCCATAGGTGTTGGTGGTCACGACATCGGCGCCGGCGCGGATGAAGTCGGCATGCACGGCCTGGACGGTGGTGGGCGCCAGCAGAAGCGCGGTCGCCGACCAGAGATCGGTAAGAATCGGGACGCGTCGCTTGAGCAGTTCAATGCCCGTGCCGCCGTCCAGCAGCAGCGGGCGGTCAAAATCGAAAGTCGCCGTCATGGGAAAAAACACTCCAGCCTGGCTGATGCCTGAGGCCGGTGTATGGGGAGCCGGTTTGTCTTGATTGTCAATTAAAAATATAAATTATATAGACTATAAAAATGTCCGCTGCACATCGCCGCTTCGAGGATCGCATCGCATGACCAGTCCCGTTTCCCCTGCTTCCATCAAGTCTGCCGCTCCCATAACCGGTGACGGCGCGGATCCGTTCGAGGGCATTCTCCAGCGAATCGCCGAAGGTGCGGTGGAGCGCGACCGGAGCCGGCTTCACCCCGTCGAGGCCTTGCGGGAGCTGAAGAATGCGCGTTTCGGCGCGCTGAGCCTTCCACGCGACGAGGGTGGCGGCGGCGCCGGGTTGCGCGGGGTGATCGAGCAGGCGATCCGGCTCGCCACGGCCGACGCCAATGTGGCGCATATCTTCCGCAATCATTTCCTGTTCGTGGAGAGGTTCCTCGTTGCCGGACCCGACGAGCGCGGGGCTGAATGGCGCCGCGCCGTGCTGGACGGCGCGATCTTCGGCCTCGCCAGCACCGAGCTCGATCGCAAGCAGACCGGCGGCGCCTCGGACTTCAGCACGCTGCTCACGCCCGATGGCGACGGGTATCGGCTGACCGGCCGCAAATATTACAGCACCGGAACGTTCTACGCCGATTTCGTGCTGGTGCGGGCCACCATTCCGGGGGAGGGCGGGGCCTCCATCGTGGTGCCGACCGATCGTGACGGCATCGAGCGGATCGACGATTGGGACGGCATCGGCCAGCGCGTCACCGGCAGCGGCACCACGGTGTTCGACAACGTCGCCGTTCAGCCGCGCGAGGTGCTGCCGGATGGCGGCAATCCGCCCTATCTGCTGCCGTTCACCTCGACGCTCGCACAGGTCTATGTCACCGCGATCATCGTCGGCATCCTGAAGGCGGCCGAGCGCGATGCCGCCACGCTGCTGAAGGGGCGCGGGCGCAATTTCTATTTCGCACCGAGCGAGCGGACCGTCGAGGATCCGATCCTGCTGCAGGCCATCGGGCGTATCTCCAGCGACGCCTTCGCGGCCGAACTCGCGGTGCTCGCCGCGGCCGACGCGCTCGAACGGGTTTCGATCGCGCGCGCGGAGGGACGCACCGATCTCGAGGAGCGCGCGCACGAGGCGTCGCTGATCGCCGCCAAGGCCAAGATCGTGGTGGACGAACTGGCACTGCGTTCGACCACGGCGCTGTTCGATGTCGGCGGCGCCTCGGCGGCGTTGCGCGAGCGCGGATTGGACCGCCACTGGCGCAACGCGCGCACGCTCGCCTCGCACAATCCCGCCAGCTACAAGGCGCTTGCGGTCGGAGGCTATGAGATCAACGGCACGCGCCTGCCGTCGCTGGGCTTCTTTTGAGAACGGGAGCACGGCGATGAGCGCACGCACGCTTCACCTCAACATCAACATCCTCAATTCGGGCTTCCACAGCGGAGCCTGGCGCGCACCGGCGGCCGATGCGCGGGACTTCCTCGACATCGGCCACTATATCCGCGCCGCCCGCACCGCCGAGCGCGGCACCTTCGACGCGGTGTTCCTCGCCGACACGCCGAGCTTCTCCGACCGACCGGAATACCGGCCCTTCAACGCGCTGGAGCCGACGGTCATCCTGACCGCCATCGCGGCCTCGACCTCGCATATCGGGCTGATCGGCACCGCCTCGACCAGCTATAACGATCCCTACAACCTGGCGCGCCGCTTCGCCTCGCTCGACCTGGTGAGCGGCGGGCGCGCGGGTTGGAACGTGGTGACGACGGCGGATTCCGGCGCCTCGCGCAATTTCGGCTTCGACGGCGCGGCGGCGCATGCCGACCGCTACGAACGCGCCGCCGAATTCACCGAGGTGGTGAAGGCCCTGTGGGGCAGCTGGGAACCGGACGCCTTCATCGGCGACAAGGCGAGCGGACGCTTCGTCGACGTGTCGCGGGTGCATCCCATCGAACATCGCGGCCGGCATTTTCGGGTGCGCGGCCCGCTTTCAGTGCCGGGCTCGGCGCAGGGACGGCCGGTGATCGTGCAGGCCGGCGGCTCAGGGGACGGCCGTCATCTGGCGGCGCTGCATGCCGACGCCATCTTCTCGGTAGCCCACACGCCGGAGGAGGCCATCGCCTTCGCCGACGACGTGCGGGCGCGCGCCCATGCGCTGGGGCGGCGGGATCCCATCGTCTTCCTGCCGGGGCTCGGGACCACGCTCGCCTCCACCGAGGCCGAGGCGTTGCGTCGGCAGCGGGAACTGCTCGAGCTGATCGATCCGGTCTACGCGGTCGCCCGCGTCGCCGGGCTGTTGCAGGTCGATCCGGACCGGCTCTCGCTCGACGCGCCGCTGCCGGATGATCTCGCACCGCCGCCCGACGGCATGCAGACCTTTGCGGCGGCCACGCTCGCGCTTGCGCGCCGGGACCGGCTGACCGTGCGCGATCTCGTGCGCATTCTCGGGGGCAGTACGGGGCATCGTCTTTTTGTCGGCACGCCGGAGCAGCTCGCCGACGATATCGAGCACTGGTTCCTGGCCGGTGCGGCCGATGGCTTCAATCTCATGCCGGACGTGGTGACCGACGGCCTCGAAATCTTCGTCGATCATGTGGTGCCGCTGCTGCGCCGCAAGGGCATCTTCCGTTCGCATTACGAGGAGGCGACGTTGAGGGAGCGCCTCGGCCTCGAACCTCCGGCGCGGGCGGCGGCGGACGCGGAGAAGATCGTCGCGGCCTCATGACCACGGGCTTCGTGCCGGCAGGCTGGCCTTCGCAATCGCCTTGGCCAGGCTGCCGGCACGCCAGCCGGTGCATGACGCGGTGTCGGTGCGCCGGTTGCGGGCGTTCCTGTTGCGGATGAGCCGATGCGGGCGACGTGCCGCCTCTCTCATCCTGCTGACACGGCGCTCCCGCGCGCGCCGCTTCGAGGCGTCGGCGGCCGGTCGGACCTGTGGAAGGATGCGTCGCGCGCGCCGCTGGGTCGAAGGGGCGGCAAGGCCGCCCGCCCGCTCGCTGCTGCTCGGCTGCTTCCGGATCGCGAGGCCGGCGTTCCGCGACGGCGGAGCGCGCGCCCGTCTTCATCGGTCAGCGGGGCGGGTTCTCCTCACCGGAGCCCTTCGAGGATCAGCACGGATCCAGCCTGCCGCGTCTCGTATGCCGGTGATGTCGGCGCTTCGGAAGCGGCGCGGCGGCACGTCGACCGTGGCCGCCGAGGCGGCGCTGGTCGTTGGCCTCTCGGCGGCGGCAGAAATGTCGAGCTGGGCCGCCCGGTACTACAGCCCGTTGCGAAGCACCGCGTCGGCGATGACGATCTTCTTCGGCAGCAGACCGAGGGCGAAGAAGGTGTCGGCGACGGCCTGCTGGTCGGCGATCACCTTGTCGGTGAGCGGGGCGACGCCGAAGCTCTGCCGGGCGACCGCGACGGCCAGCACCGGCGCCGGTATCCCGGTAGAGGGTGCGAGCTCGGCGACGGCCGCTCCGGGATCCTTCTGGATCCAGTCATCGGTTTCGCGGATCGCTTCGATGAGCTGGCCGATCACCTTGGGATTGGCCTCGGCAAATTTGCGCGCGCCGAGATAGAACTGGTAATTCGGCACGATCCCTTCCGCGGTGGTCAGGGTACGCGCCTTGATCGCGACCTCGGCCGCCGCCTGGAACGGGTCCCAGATCGCCCAGGCATCGATGGCGCCCTTCTCGAAGGCGGCGCGGGCGTCGGCCGGCGGCAGGAACTTCACGGTGATGTCCGAATAGGCGAGGCCGTTCTTCTCCAGCGCCTTCACCAGCAGGAAGTGCACGTTCGAGCCCTTGTTGAGCCCGACCGTCTTGCCCTTGAGGTCCTTCACCGACTGGATCGGGCTGTCATGCGGCACGAGGATCGCCTCGCCCTTCGGTGCCGGAGGCTCGTTGGCGATATAGGCGAGATTCTCGCTGGCGGCCTGCGCGAAGATCGGCGGGGCTTCGCCGGTCTGGGCGATGTCGATGGCGCCGGCGTTCAGCGCCTCGAGCATCTGCGGGCCGGCGGCAAATTCCGCCCATTTCACCGAGACGCCGAGCGGTTCCAGCTTCTTCTCGAGGATGCCGCGGCCCTTCAGCAGCACCAACGTGCCGTATTTCTGGAAGCCGACGCGAACTTCCGTCCCGGCGGCGAATGCGGAGTGTCGTCCGGACGCCGCGAGCACGGCGGCAAGGCCGGCGGTGCCGGCGAGAACGGTGCGGCGGGTGAGGGCGGCGGTCATCTGTGTCTCTCGGTGTTGGCGTTCGGACGTCAGGATGAAAACAGCGTGTCGAGTATACGCCCTTCGAGGGCGGCGAGCTCGGCCGAGCCGCGTCGGCGCGGGCGCGGCAGGTCGATATCGAGATCGAGCGCGATCCGGCCCCGGTCGATCAGCACGATCCTGTCGGCCAAGGCGAGCGCCTCCGCGACGTCATGGGTGACGAGGAGCGCGGTGAAGCCCTGCTCCCGCCAGAGGCGCTCGAGGAGGGTTTGCATCTCGATGCGGGTGAGGGCGTCGAGCGCGCCGAGCGGCTCGTCGAAGGCGAGAAGTCGTGGGCCGGAGGCGAGCGCGCGCGCCAACGCCACGCGCTGCTTCTGGCCGCCGGACAGTACTGCGGGCCATTCCCCGGCGCGGTCGGCGAGACCGACTTCGGCCAGGATGGCGCGAGCGCGGTCGTGACGCTCCTCGCCCTTCACGGAGGCCGGCAACCCCACCTCGACATTGGCCAGCACACGCTCCCAAGGCAGCAGACGCGGCTCCTGGAACATGATGCGCGTTGCCGCGCCTTCCTGCGGTCCGTCGAACAGCAGGCGGCCGGCGCTCGGCCGGTCAAGTCCGGCGATCAGGCGCAGCAAGGTGGACTTGCCGCATCCGCTCTTGCCGACGACGGCAACGAACTGCCCGGCGGGGATGGCAAGGTCGATCTGCTCCAGGACCCGCTTGGTGCCGAAGCTGCGTCCGACCCGCTCCAGCCGCAGGCCGAGGCCGCGCGGCGTATCGGGGAGCTTGAAGCTGCTGGGAGCGGGAGCGATGGTCATCGGGCTCACTCCCGCGGCGTCTGGAAAGCGGGATGCCATTGCAGGCAAAGCCGTTCGAGCCAGCGCGTCAGCACGTCGGCGAGCTTGCCGAGCAGCGCGTAGATGAGGATCGCCAGCACCACTACGTCGACCAGCAGGAATTCACGGGCCTGCATCGCCATGTAGCCGAGGCCGGCATCGGCGGCGATGGTCTCGGCGACGATCAGCGTCAGCCACATGATGCCGAGCGCAAAGCGCAGCCCGACGAAGATCGACGGCAGCGCGCCGGGCAGGATCACCCGCCGGAACAGGGTGAGGGGCGACATCCCGTAGGCCCGCCCCATCTCGACCAGTTGCGGATCGACGGTGAGCACACCGTGCAGCGTGTTGATGTAGATCGGGAAGAACACGCCGAGCGCCACGAGGAAGAGCTTGGCCTCCTCGTCGATGCCGAACCACAGGATCACCAGCGGGATCAGCGCCAGGTGCGGCACGTTGCGGATCATCTGCAGCGTCGTGTCGGTGTAGCGGCGCGACAGGCCGGACAGGCCGTTGGCGATGCCGAAGGCGAGGCCGATGACGCCGCCCACGACAAGGCCGGCGAGGGCGCGCAGCGTGCTCACCCCCATATTCCGCAGAAGCTCACCGGATTTCAGCGCCACCCAGCCGGCCTGCGCGATCGCCGAGGGGGCCGGAAGCACATTCGGCGCGATCACGCCGATGCGGGAGAGATATTCCCACAAGGCGAGCAGAAGCACGGGCAGAACCCAGCCGGCAAGGCGCGCCTCGACCGCCGCCACAGGCAAAGCGAGGGGCCTCGCCTTCCGCGTTTCGACAACGCCGGCATCGGACTCGGCATGGGGTTCGGCCAGGGCCATCTCAGGCCGCCGTTGCCGTGGAGATCTGCTGGCGGCCGCGTGCCGCGAGAGCGTGCACGGCTTCGGAAACGAGCTGATCCAGGCGCTGTTCCGACGCCCCCGCCGCGACGACGCCATCGGCAAAGTCACGCTCGGTGAAGAAGATGCCGGTGCCGAGCGGCTGGGCCTGGAAGAAGGCGAAGAGCGGCCGCAACTGGTGCTCGATCGCCAATGCGTGCCGGTCGCTGCCGCCGGTCGCCAGCAGCGCCACCGGCAGGCCGATGAGGCCGCGATAGTCGAGGAAATCGACGAAGTGCTTGAACAGGCCGGAATAGGATCCCTTGTAGACCGGGGAGCCGGCGATGAGGAAATCCGCCCCTTCCACCGCGAGCAGTGCCGCCTCGACGTCCGGGCTGCCGGGGCGGGCGCGCAGATGGCCGATATCCTCCAGCGCCGCAATGTCGATCACGTTGGTCTCGTTGGAGAGCCCGGCGGCCGAAGCGGCGTTCGCGATGCGCTCCACGACGAGTTCGACGAGCGACAGCGTGCGCGACGGCGCGGAGAGCCCTCCGCTCAGGCCGACGATCTTCAATCTGCTCACATGGGCCTCCATTCTGTCAGGGCGCGGGCCAACCGGTTCGCGTCATAATCCTTCGCATGATTTCATATATATATCTACTAGATTTGTAGAGATATAAAGCGAGCGCTTTTCGCGCGTATCGTCGCGCTCTCATGCGATGGTCGCCGCCGGCCGAACCGGCGGCGGGCCTCATGCTGGGCGGTAGCTCATGCGGGCCGGTGCTTGCGCGACAACTCGGAATCCTTCGGATAGCGGGGAGTCGGGGCCGACACCTCGTCGAGCCGGGCCAGGGCCTCGGCCGGCAGACGCCAGCCGCTGGCGGCCAGGTTGGTGCTGAACTGCTCGAGCGTGCGGGCGCCGAGGATCACGCTCGGCACGGCGGGCTGCTCCAGCAGCCAGCGTATGGCGACACTCGCCGGGGAACGGTCGAGCTCCGCCGCCACGTCCAGCAGGGTGCCAAGGGTCGCCTCGCTGTTGGGGGACAGGAAGGGAATGCGGTTGCTGAAGCCCTGCCCATCCTGCGAGCGCGTGCCCGCAAGCGTTTCGCCGATGCCGCGATACTTGCCGGTGAGCAGCCCGCCGGCCAGCGGTCCCCACGGCACGACGCCGACCTGCTTGCGTTCCGCGACGGGAATGATCTCGTCCTCGATGTCGCGCACCAGCAGATTGTATTGGGGCTGGTAGATGACGAAGCGCGCGAGGTTGCGCGTCTCGCTGATCCAGATCGATTCCAGCAGCCGCCACGCCTCGAAGTTCGAGCAGCCGATATACCGGACCTTGCCCTGCCTCACGAGATCGTCCAGCGCGCGAAGCGTCTCCTCGAGCGGCGTATCGGGATCGATGTGGTGGACGTAGTAGATGTCGAGATAGTCGGTGCGCAGGCGCGACAGGCTGTCCTCGACCGCCCGCAGGATATGCGCGCGGGACGTGCCGCCATTGTTCGGGGCCGGGGTGACCGGATTGCCGAACTTGGTCGCGATCACCACCTCGTGCCGCCGGTCGCGCAGCAAGTCCCCGATCAGCGTTTCGGAGGCGCCCTTGGCGTAGGTGTTGGCGGTGTCGATGAAATTGACGCCGGCCGCCAGCGCCGCATCGAGAATGGCGCGCGCCTCCTCGGCTCCCGTCTCGCGACCGAAAGTCATGGTTCCCAGGCAGAGTTCGGAAACCTTGAGCCCGCTCGAGCCGACATTATTGTACTTCACGTTGAAGCTCCGATGGATCCTTGGAGGTCGTCCGCCGCGTCGGCGTCGCGATATTCGTCACCGTAGAGTTCCTTGTCCTCATAGGCGAGGATGGCCTGCCAGTGCCGTTCGACGTCGCTGACGAAGAGCGTCGAGGCGAGCTGGTGGGCGAGCCAGATCGCGCCGTCGCTCACCTGCGGAATGTCGCTGCTCACGCGGCCCAGGCTCATGGTCGCCCCGTGATTGAAGCAGTGGATGTCCTTCAGGAAGGGGGCCGCGCCCGGGGTCTTCTCCAGAAACTCGAACGAAGGGCCAAGGAAGGGGTAGCGCTCGAGCTCCTCGTCCTCATCCCCGATCGCCGGCGGCAGCCGGTCGCGCCAGAGCGCGATGTGCTCGGCAAAGTCGGCGATCTCCGCCTGCCGGGTGACGTCGACGTCGAAGCCGGTCGCCGTGATGACGAGGTCGGCGGCGATGCGCCGGCCGTCCTTCGCCACGACGACGGCGGTGTCGCCGTGATCCTCGATCCGCTCGATATGGAAGCTGAAGTGGAAATAGGCGTTCGGATGCCGGCTGACGCGCAGCACAGAAGGGCGCGGGGCCGGCGACCGGTAGGATTCGGTATAGCGCTTGATCTTCCACTGCCATTCCGGCGACAGCGCCGGATAGCCATAGGTGAAGCCATCGACGCCCACCGCCCGCATCTTGTTGATGCCCAGCATCTTCGGGCGGCGGGCTAGGATGCGAGCCTCTGAAGCGCCGTTCTCCAGCGCGGTGGCGGCATTGTCCATGGCCGAGGCGCTGGCGCCGACCACGACGACGCGCTTTCCGGCCAGCCGGGTGAAATCGACGGGGTCCACCGAATGCGCCCATAGATGCCGCGGCAGCCCCGCCACCACATCCGGGGTTCGCACGCCGCCGAGCCCGTTGCGGCCGGTCGCCAGCACCAGCTTGCGCGTGAGGATGAAGGGCTGCGCCGCGCCTTCCACATGGAGCTTCAGCACGCCCTCGAACGGCTCGATGCGCGTCAGCCGCACGCCGTTTTCGACCGGCAGGTCGAGCACAGTGCGGTACCAGGTCAGGTAGTCCATCCATAGAGGGCGCGGGATGCGCCCGAGGGCCTCCCAGCCGGCGACACCGTGCTGGGCGGTGTACCAGGCGCGGAAGGTCAGGCTCGCCATGCGCAGCGAGGGGCCGATCAGAGTCTTCTCCGAGCGCAGCGTCTCCATGCGCGCATAGTCGATCCACGGGCCTTCCGTGCCGCGCGCCTTGCCGTCGAGCATGCGGAAATTCAGCAGGCCGATCTGGCGCATGGCGAAGGCGGCCGCGAGGCCGCACATGCCGGCGCCGACGATGACGACGTCGCTGACCTTGCCGTGAACAGGATGGACGGTCTCCGGCACCCAGTTCTTCGGCGGATAGTTGATATAGGCCAGTTCTTCGCGGATGCGGTCTTCCAGGAGACCAAGGCCGCTCTCCTGCGCGTCCGGCCGGCGCGGTTGCAGATTGACGATCGACACGGCGGCCTCACTCCGCCGGCGCGGGGCGATAGGGGTGGCCCATCGTCCAGGGGTCGGCCAGCTGGCCGTTCAGGTAGAAATTGCCGACCGCGTGGTATTTCCAGCGGATGCCGTCATGCAGCGTGTGGGTGCGGGCGTTGCGCCAGTGGCGGTCGAGATTGTGACGGGCGTGGGTCGCCTGGGTGCCGGCGAGCTCGAACAGCTTGCTGCTGGCGGTGAGCGCGACGGCGGTGGTGAGGATCTTCGCCTCCGCCACCGCCACCAGGGACTTTGCGGCATCCGCTTCGCTGCCGGAGACGATGGCCTCGTCGATCAGGCGGCCGGCACGGTCCTGAAGCGCTTCGGCCGCATGATATTGAACCGTCACCTCGCCGATGTCGCGCACGGCGATGGGGTCGTCGGCCGCACGGGCGATGCCGCTGCCACGGGCGGGATGAGCGAGCGTCGAGACGAAGCGGATCGTGTCGTCGAGCGCGGCCTTCGCGATGCCGAGATCGATGGCGACATGAATGAACTGCGCCACGGCACTCGCCGTATGGATACGCTCGTCGCGGGCGCTGCGCGGATAGACGAAACGGGCATCGACCAGAACGCCGTCGAGCTTCACCGTGCCGCTGGCGGTGATGCGCTGGCCGAAACCGTCCCAATCGTCGACCACCTCGAGCCCCGGCGTCTCGCGCGGCACATAGGCGTTCCAGTCGTTGCCATCCTCGTCGGTGCCGGTCAGCGACACCCAGCGGGCGAACAGCGCACCGGTGGCATAGACCTTGGTGCCGTCGATGCGGAAATGGTCGCCGAGGCGGGTAAACCGCGTCTTGTGCTCCTTGCTTGTCTTGCCGCCGGGCTCGGCGGTCGCGTTGCCGAACAGGCGACCCTGCAGGAACTCGCCAAGAATGAACGACCTGAGGTCCTCTTCCGCCAGGACACGCAGCTTGTCGACGGCCGAGAAGTGGCTTTGCGGGATCTGCGCGATCGAGGGATCCGCTGCCGCGATCAGCGCGACGACGCGCCCGAGCGTGACATAGGAGGCGCCGGCGCCGCCATGGGCCTTGGGAACGGTGATGCCGAGCAGACCGGACGCCGACAGACGCTTGAGTTCCTCCCACGGCAGAATGCGTTCGCGGTCGCGCTTGCCGGCGTCCTGCGCGAAATCGGTCGCCAGCGCGGCGGCGATCGCCAGCGCCTCGTCGTCGCTGCGGATAAGGTGGACGGCAGGCTCTTCCGCGGCCTCGCCCCGCCGCTGCGCGGCAACCGGTTTATCGAGCATTTTGGACACTTTCTGGCTGAAGCGGGCAGGGCCCTGTGCGAGAGGCGTGACGGATCAGTCGCGCGGGGCGGTCTGCCGGGCGAACTGGTCGGTGTAGCCCGCGGCGGCGTCGATCTTCTTCTTGATGATGCCGTTGGCGAAGAGAATGTCGGCGATTTCCTGCTGACGACCCAGCAGTTTGGCGTCGAGCGGCTGGAATTCGCCCTGGTTGCGGCCGGCCTGCGCCTTGGCCTTCTCGGGCGTGAACTTCACCTTCTCGGCGTAGATAGTCTCCACCACCGGCAGGTTCTGGCGATACCAGCCCCAGGTGTCGCGGATGCGCGAGAGGAAATCGCCGAGCGCGGCGCTCTTGGCGGGGTTGGCCAGCACGTCGCCACGGGTGGCGAACACGGTGAGGCCGGGAATGTTCAACTCGTCGCTGTCGAGCAGGACATGGGCTTCGCCCTTGTCGAGCGATTCCTTCACCCGGACATAGTCGCCGGAATAGACGTCGACCTGCCCGGAATTGAAGGCGGCGGCGGCCTGATGGCCGTCGCCGAGGATGACCGGCTCGACGTCCTTTTCGGTCAAGCCGGCCTTCAGCACGGAGAGCGCGTAGACGAGGTGGTTGACGCCGCCGACATTGAAGGCCCAGCTCTTGCCGCGCAGATCGGCAAGGCTGTTGATGTTGGCGCTGTTGCGCACCGCCGTGACGTCGGACGTCTTGCGATAGGCCGGGTCGGTGTTGCGCCACGCCGCGACGATGCGGAACGGCGCGGTCTCGGCCGTCCACTCCTTGGGGCTGCGCGCCTGTTCGAGGATCAGCGAGGTATCACCCAGCCAGGCGACATCCAGCGAGCCGGCATGCAGCGCCGCGAGTTCGGGGGTGGGGCCGACCAGCACCGCCCATTCCAGGTCGAAGGGCGCATCCTTGAGGGTGCCCGACGCTTCGACGATCGCGGGAAAGCCGGGATCCTGGGTGCCGACCACCAGCCGGGGGCGAGGCGTCTGCGCGGTGGCCGTGCCGGCAACCGCCAGCGCCAGCGCGCCACCCAGAACGAACCGGCCCAGCCGGTGAAACGCGCGACGACGCGTGAGGGACATGTTGGAACTCCAGAGGCAAAAGGGCAGGCAAAGGCAGCGCTACTGCGCCGCCGCGCCGCCGATGGTGAAGACGTTGTAGTCGCCGGAGAAACCGGCGTTCACGTCGACCTTGTTCTTGATGAAGCCGCGTTCGAACAGCACATCGGCGATGTTCTGCTCCTCCTTGAGCAGCTTGGCGTCGATCGGCACGAACTGGCTCTTGTTGCGGCCGGCCTGCGCCTCCGCCTTCTCGGGCGTGTACTTGACCTTGTCGACGTAGATCTTGGCTACGACGGGAAGATTGGCGTCGTACCAGGCCCAGAGCTTGCGGCCGCGCTCGAGGAAATCGGCCAGCTGCTTCTTGCGCTCGGGATCCTGCAGAACGTCCTGGCGGGTGGCGTAGACGGTCAGGCCGGGGATGCCGAGATCGTCGCCATTGAGCAGGATGCGCGCCTCGCCCTTGTCGACCAGGTCCTTCACCCGCACGAAGTCGCCGGAATAGACGTCGGTGCGCCCGGCATTGAAGGCGGCCGCCGCCTGGAAGCCGTCGCCGAGCTGAACGGGCTCGATGTCGCTCTCCTGAAGGCCGGCCTTCACCAGCGACAGCACATATTGCAGGTGGTTGATGCCGCCATAGTTGAACGCCCACTTCTTGCCGCGCAGATCGGCCAGCGACTTCACATCGGCGCTGTTGCGCACCACGGTGACGAGCTGGCGGAATTGCGGATCGAAGTTGCGCCAGCCGGCGACGATGCGCAGCGGGGCGGTGTCAGGTGTCCAGGGCGTGGTGCTCTTGGCCTGCTCGAGGATGAGCGAGGTGTCGCCGAGCCAGCCGATGTCGACTGACTTGGAATAGAGCGCGGGGAACTGCGCTGCCGGTCCCGGCAGCACCGCCCATTCCACCTCGTAAGGAGCGTCCCTGTAGGCGCCGGACGCTTCGGCGATGTGCGGAAAGCCGGCGTCCTGGGTGCCGACGATCAGCTTGGACTTCGGCTTGGCGTCCTGCGCGGCCGCGACACCGGGCATGGCGAGGAGCGCGCTGGCGAGAGGAAGGGAGAGGCCTGTCGCCAGCAGGTTGCGGCGGGTGATGGTCATGGGAAGGTTCCTTGGAAATATCCGGGCGGGCGGTCCGTTGCGGGCCGCGGGTCACTCGTGCCGCGCGGGCTGCGAGATGACGCCCAATTCGTCGAGCAGCCGCTGACGCAACGTGCCGAAGCGGGCATCGGTGCGCAGCCGGGGCTTGGACAGGTTCACGCGGACATCGAGCGTGATGCGTCCGGCATTCAGCACGATGATGCGGTCGGCGAGCGCGATGGCCTCGTCCACGTCGTGGGTGACCAGCACCACCGCCGGGTGGTGACGCTCCCAGAGCTGGGCGACGAGATCATGCATGCGCATGCGGGTCAGCGCGTCGAGCGAGGCGAAGGGCTCGTCCAGAAGGAGCAGGTCCGGTTCCACCGCCAGCGCGCGGGCGAGCGCCACGCGCTGGGCTTCGCCGCCCGACAGCGTCTTGGGCCAGGCATCGACATGCTGGCCGAGTCCGACCTCGCGCAGGGCGGCGATGGCGGTCTCGCGTGCCGCGCGGTTCTGGTCGTGGCCGATGACCACGTTCTGCCAGACCCGCTTGGCGGGGACGAGCCGGGGCTCCTGGAACACCACGGAGCGCGCCGTGGGCACCTGCACCGTGCCGGCATCCGCGCGGTCGAGGCCCGAGAGGATGCGCAGGATCGTGGTCTTGCCGGTGCCGGAATGGCCGAGCAGCGCGACGAATTCCCCCGGCGGGATCGACAGGTCGATGCCGCCGAGCACCTCGCGGCCGGAGAAGACCCGGCGCACGTCGCGCAGATGGACGGCCGTGTCGGTGGGGGCGCTCGCCGACTGCGGGTCGAGCGGGTGAAGGGCAGGGCTAGCCGAGGACAATGTCGGTCCTCCAGGGCAGGAACAGGCGCTCGACGAAGGTCATGAACGCGGCCAGCGCCAGCCCGAGCAGGGCGTAGACGATGATGCCGGCGATGATGATGTCGACGCGCTGGTTCTGGTTGGCGATGGTCAGGATGTAGCCGATGCCGGAGCGGGCGTTGATCTGCTCGGCGGCGACCAGCGCCAGCAGCGACGAGCCGGCCGAATAGCGCAGCCCGACGAGGATCGAAGGCAGCGCGGTCGGCAGGATGATGCGCCGGGCCAGCTTCTTGTGGTCCAGCCCGAAGATGATGCCGGCCTCGATCAGCTTGTTGTCGATGCCGCGCACGCCGGCATAGGTGTTCAGATAGATCGGGAAGGCGGTGGCGGTGATGATCAGCGCGATCTTCGCCGTCTCGTTGATGCCGAACCACACGATGAACAGCGGGATGAGCGCGATGGACGGCACCATGCGCAGCATCTGCATCGGCCCGTCGAACACGTCGTCGCCAAGCTTCCACAGGCCGGCGAACAGGCCGAGGGCGAGCCCGAGCGAGCCGCCGATCACCAGACCGGACAGGGCGCGGGCACTGGAGGTGACGATGGCGCTCTGCAATTCGCCGGTGACGATCAGCTCATGAAACGCCGCGAGGATCGCGGTCGGCGGCGGCAATACATAGGTCGAGACGAGGCCGGCTTCCGACACGAACTGCCAGGCCGCGAGAATGAGAACCGGGACCAGCAGCCGGGTGGCGCGCCGTTGCCAGGGCGAGGCCTGCCGCCAGCGTGTGCTCCTCGCTTCGCCGGGGCTCAGATCCTGAAGCTGCGGCGAACGCGAAACGCGGCCGCCGGCAGGGGCCCGCGACCGGGCGACGCCGGTGCCTTCCGCGAGCGTTGCGAGGGCGTCCGTCACCGCGCCCCTCCATCCGTGGCCGCCAAGCGCGCGCCGGCAAGCGGAAAGCGCCGGAAGGGCGTGGTGTCGTCGCGCTCGACCTGGTCGGCGAGTTGCACTTCCCAGGCGAGGTGCTCCCGGAACAGCGCGTGCCGATCCTCGGTGTCGGCCTGATAGGCGTTGAGGCGGATGTCTTCGTTGATGGCGTCGAGCGCCCGCGCGGCGCCGGCTTCGAGCGGAAGACCTGCGGCCTTCCACGCGGCGGTGCCACCCGTCAGCACCTTGACGGGGCGGCCGATGATGGCCGCCGCTTCCGCCGCCGCCAGCGCGGCCAGCGCACGATCCGGTCCGGCGATGACGACGGGTCCGGATCCGCCCAGCTTTTTCAAGCTGTCGGCGAAGCGGGCGCGGATGGCGAAAAAGGCGCCGGGGATGTGCCCGAAGCGATAGGCTCGGCTGGTGTCGAGGTCGATCACCGTCGCCGCGTCGCGCTCCAGCAGCGCCGACAGCGCGGCGACGTCGATGGTCGCGACGTCCGGCACCGTTCCCAGCACGGATACGGGTTCCGGTCCGGTCTCCAACGCGCCGTCGAGGCCGTCGGCATAGACATAGACCTCGCCCCAGCCGATCTGGATCAGCCAGGAGGCGGTGATGGTGGCGCGGATTGCGTCGGGACCGTCGATCAGCACCAGGCGGGCGTTGCGCGTCGCGACCCAGCGGTCCAGCCCCTGCACGAGCTGCCCGCCCGGCGTCGAGTACGAGCCGGGAAGATGGCCGGCCTCATATTCCTCCTGCCGCCGGACATCGAGGCGATAGAGGCTGCGCTCGCCGGCTTCGGCGACGAACCGCCGATAGGTTTCCCCATCGATGCGCCGCACGCCGAAGCGTTCGGTCAGCGTGGTGACGGATTGCTGCGCCCGCTCGAGATCGCGCGGTCCCGGGGTCGGCAGTTCGCGCCGTTCGCCATGCGCGAGCTGATGGCCCTCCAGCAGCCAGGCCATGGTACCGTTGGCGAGCGAGACGACGCGATTGGGCACGCCGGCATTGATCAGCGCCTGCGCGCCGATGATGCTGCGGGTGCGCGCGGCGCAGTTCACCACGATGAGCTTTTCCGGCTGGTCGGCGAACTGGAAGGCGCGCTGCACCAACTCGGCGCCCGGCGCGGCGAAGGCGCCGGGAATGCTCTTCTCCTCGAACTCCGACAATGTCCGGCTGTCGAGCACCACGAGATCCTCGCCGGCATCGAGCTTCGCCTTCAGCTCGGCGACGGAGATGTGCGGCGTGCCGTATTCGCGTTCGACGAATTCGCCGAAGCTCTTGCTGACCGAGCTGATGTCGGTGAACACCTCGTGCCCGGCCCGACCCCAGGCGGCGAGGCCGCCTTCGAGCCGGCGAACATCGGCGTAGCCGAGTTCGCGCAGCCGGATCGCCGCGCGGGCCGCGAGAGCGCCGTCGCCGGCGTCGAACACCACTACCGGCGTCGCGCGGCGCGGCACCAGAATGCCGATGCGCACCTCCAGCCGGCTGAGCGGCGCGGAAGCCGAAAGGAAGATGTGCCCTTCCGTGGAATGTACTCCTTCTTCGCGTACATCCAGAAGAGCGACTTCATTTTCGGAGGTCAGAAGGTTGTGAAGATCCGGTACGGAAATAGCGTCGTATTTGCCCGAATTGGTTCCCCCGACGGCACTCGAAGTCTCCCCGACAACCCGCGCATTTCGCGCAATAGTTGAATCGGGAGCGAGAACGTCTGACATGATCTGTGCCTCAGGCTGATTGAAGTGCTTGGTGACGCGTGACGGACTATTGACACCAGAGATTCTAAAAGTCTATGGAAAAAATAGATTAATTCGAGGCATCGGCGCGTGTGCGGCGACCTCCCATGACGTCCAAAGGTGCTTCATGTCCCGTGATCCGCAATCACAGGCGTCCGCCGGCCCCGCAGGCACGGCGGACGAACTGGCGCCGCGCGAGAGGCTGGCGCGGCGGAGCTTCCTGGTCGGCCTGTTCCTGCCTGTCCAGAGCAGCGGATGGAGCTTTTCGAGCCTTCCGAGGAGCACGACGTGGCGCTTCGACTACATCCGGAAGCTGGTGCAGAGAGCGGAAACGCTGGATTTCGATCTGGTGTTCGGGCTTGCCCAGTGGCTGAAGAAGGACGGTTACGGCGGCGACCTCGCCTATCGCGGCACCTCGCTCGATCCGTTCATCACCACCGCTGCGCTGGCGAGCGCGACGCAGCGCATCGCCCTCATCTCGACCGTGCACACGCTGTATGGCCTGCATCCGGTCCAGCTGGCGAAATATGGCGCCACGCTCGACCACATCACCGGCGGGCGCTGGGGCGCCAATCTCATCACCGGTCACCGCACCTCCGAATGGGGCATCTTCGGCAAGCAGGAGATCGAGCACGACCTGCGCTACGACATGCTGGGCGAGTTCACCGAATTCCTGGAGGCGCTCTGGCTGCGCGACGAGAATCTGAACCGCGCCGGCCGCTTCTGGTCCGCCGCCGATGCCTACATCACGCCGCGTCCGGTGGACGGGCGTCCCATTCTCGTGACGGCCGGCACCTCGCCGGCGAGCATCGCCTATGCCGCCCGGCACGCTGACCTGATGTTCATCACCAGCCCTGGCGGCGCGGAGATCGACGCGGCGGTGGCGGCCCTGCCGGCGCTGACCGGGGCGATCCATGCACAGGCCGCCGCGCAGGGGCGCCGGGTGCGTCCCATCATCAACCCGCTCATCATCTGCCAGGACACCGAGCGTGAGGCGCGCGCCGCCTATGACGCCATTCTCGCCCATGGCGACGTTGAGGCGGCGCAGCGCTCGCTGGCCCGCGGCGACACCAAGTCATGGGCTAAGCACACGCTGGAGCAACGCATCGTCGGCGGCAACGTCCAGCTCATCGGCTCACCCGAGCAGGTGGCGGAAGGCATCTTGCGGCTGCGACAGGCGGGGTGCGACGGCATCCAGGTGAGCTTCTTCGATTTCGAGCCCGATCTCGACCATTTCGGCCGCCGCGTGCTGCCGCTCCTGGCGCAAGCCGGGCTTCGCACCTTTGCCGACGTTCCGGCCGACCAGGCCGTGGCCTGACCTTCCCTCTTGCCGGCGCGACGCACGCGGCAATCCCCAGGAGCCTTGCTTTATGACGTATCGTTATCTCGGGCGGAGTGGCGTGAAAGTCTCGCCGCTCTGCCTTGGCGCCATGATGTTCGGCACGGCGACCGACGAGGCCGTGGCGGGCGAGATCATCGCGTCCGCCCGCGCCAGCGGCGTCAATTTCATCGATACCGCCAACAGCTATGGCAAGGGGCGCTCGGAGGAGATCGTCGGCCGGCACATTGCGGGCGATCGCGACCGCTGGGTGGTGGCGACCAAATTCGGCAGCAAGATCGGCGAGGGTCCCAATGAGGGAGGAATCTCCCGCAAGTGGATTGTGCAGGCGGTCGAGGCGAGTCTCAAGCGGTTGGGCACCGACTATATCGACCTCATCTACTTCCACCGTGCCATCTTTGATTCCCCGCTGGAAGAATCCGTACGCGCGCTGGGCGACCTGATCTCGGCGGGCAAGATCCGCTACTATGGCGTGTCGAACTTCAGGGGCTGGCGGATTGCGGAAGTCGCGCGCCTCGCCGATGCCAACGGCATCGATCGGCCCATCGCCAGCCAGCCCTTGTACAATCTCGTCAACCGCTCGGCCGAGCAGGAGGAACTGCCGGCCGCGCGCTATTACGGGCTAGGCGTGGTGCCCTACAGCCCGCTGGCGCGGGGCGTCCTCACGGGCAAATACGCCGCCGACGCGCCGCCGCCGGCCGAAAGCCGTGCCGGCCGCGAGGACAAGCGGATCCACGAGGTGGAGTTCCGGCCGGAATCCCTGCGCATTGCCCAGCAGGTGAAGCTCCAGGCCGAGTCCAAGGGGTTCAATGCCGCCGACCTGGCCCTTGCCTGGGTGCTCAACAATCCCGTCGTCGTGTCGGCCATCGCCGGTCCGCGCACGCTTGAGCAATGGCAGAGCTACGCCCGCGCCCTCGAATACCCGTTCTCGCGCGAAGACGAGCAACTGATCGATGGGCTGGTGCTGGCCGGCCATCCCTCGACGCACGGTTTCACCGACCCCAGCCACCCGGTTGAAGGCCGTTCGTCCCGCGCGTGAGCGCCCCCCAATCCCGATCGACAGCAGGAATGATCCAATGGACCTCCAATTGACCGGCAAGCGCGCCATCATCACCGGTGGCAGCAAGGGGCTGGGGCTCGCCGCCGCACATGCGCTGGCGGCCGAAGGCGTCGATATCGTCATAGCCTCCCGCAACCAGGACGTCGCCAAAGCCGCCGCCGCCGATGTCGCGGCGCGCAGCGGACGCCGGGTCGTGGCCATCGCGACCGATACCGGAGACGACGCGTCCGTACAGGCGCTGGTCGCGCGTGCGGTGGAGGAGCTGGGCGGGATCGACATTCTCGTCAACAGCGCATCGAACCAGCAGGTCGGGCGCGGCTATCAGCGGCTGGCGGATACGTCCGACCAAGTGTTCTGGGACGATGTGAACATCAAGGTGGTCGGCTATCTCCGCACCGCCCGCGCCGTGGCGCCGCATCTCGTCAAGCAGGGTTGGGGACGCATCATCAACATCAGCGGCCTCGGCGCCCGGCAGGCGCAGTCCATCGTGCGGACGATCCGCAATGTCAGCGTGTCCGCCCTGACCAAGAATCTCGCCGATGAACTGGGGCCGCATGGCGTCAACGTCACGGTCGTTCATCCCGGGACCACGCGCACCGAGACCCTGCGCCAGCGCCTGCAGGCGCAGGCCGACCTGCAAGGCGTGGACGTCGCCGAACTGGAGCGCACGAAATTCAAGAACTCCATCGGCCGCATCGTCGATGCGAGCGAAGTCGCCGATGTCATCACCTTCCTTGCCTCGCCGCGCAGTGCGGCCATCAATGGCGACGCCATCGCCGTCGGCGGTGGCCAGCCCGGCGTCGTCTATTATTGAGAGGCCGACCACATGGCTGCCCCCGCATCGCCCGCCGGGCCCGACGCACTTGTCGAAGCCTTTGCCGACATCTCCGTCGCGGTCATTTCCGACGCGCTGGACAATCTGCGCCTGCCCAACACGCTGATCGACGACGTGAAGCCGATCGTCGGCCGCCGGTTGATTGGCCGGGCCTATACGATCCAGCGCATCGTCCTGCCGGTGAACGCGACGCAGGCCGAGATCGAGCCGAGCCTCGCGCTGGGTGTGCAGAAGGCGATCGACGCCGCCAGACCGGGCACGGTGATCGTGCTCGCCTCAGGCGGGGCTGATCGCAACTCCACCTGGGGCGGCAATATGGGGCTGCGGGCGGCGCTGCTCGGCGTTGTCGGAGCCGTCACCGACGGACCGTTGCGCGATATCGACGAGGCCGAGGAAATCGGCCTTCCCGTCTTCGGCACCGGCCTGAACCCCCGCCGCTCCATCGGAAGGCTGGCGACGGTCGCCATCGACGTGCCCGTCATTCTCAACGGCGTGCGTATTCGGCCCGGCGATCTCGTCGTTGGCGACCGCGACGGGGTCATCGTGGTCGCCCCCGAACGGGCCGAGGCGATCCTGGCGGCCGCGGCGGGCTTGCGGGAAGCCGAGGCCGCGATCCAGGCGAGCGTGCGAGATGGCGTGTCGCTGGTCGATTCCATAAGCAAGTTCAAGAAGTTCTGAGTTCCACATGTCGCTCGTCGCTGGTCCGCTGCGCAACCCGAGGCCCGTGATCGTCGGCGCGATCTTCGCGGCGAGCGGTACGGCTTTTCTTGTCACCGCCCAAGGCTATGAGGGGGGATCGGCCCTTCAAATGGGGCCGGGCTACTTTCCCTCGCTCGTCGCCGTGCTGCTCGTGCTCATCGGCCTCGTAAATATCGGGTCGGCTTTTCGTGCGAGCGAGCGCGAGGGACTGCGTCATATCGCCTGGCGGCCGCTTCTGGTGATTGCGGCCGCCGTGCTGGTCTTCTCGGTGCTTGTCACCGCGGCCGGGCTGATTGCGGCCATTGCCGGCCTGGTGGTGGTGAGCCTGTTTGCCACCGGTATTCCATCCCTGCGCGAGACGCTGCTGCTGATCGTGGTGGTGGAGATCATCTGCCTGTCGATTTTCCATTTCCTTCTCGGGCTTCAGGTCCCGCTGGTCGTATCGTGATGGATGCCCTCCACTCGCTGGCACTGGGCTTCCAGGTCGCCTCGTCGCCGCTCAACCTGTTCTATTGCCTGATCGGCGTCTCGCTCGGCACGCTGATCGGCATATTGCCTGGCGTCGGGCCACTGCTGACCATCGCCATGCTCATTCCGCTGACCTTCGGCATGCCGCCGGAAAGCAGCGTGATCATGCTAGCCGGCATCTATTATGGTGCGTCCTATGGCGGCTCGACCGCCGCCATTCTCGTCAATCTTCCCGGTGAGCCGTCGTCGGTCGTGACCTGCATCGACGGCCACCAGATGGCGCGACAGGGGCGGGGAGGGGTGGCGCTGGCCATCGCGGCCATCGGCTCCTTCGTCGCCGGCAGCATCGGCACGGCGCTCATCGTGCTGTGCGCGCCGATCCTGCAACAATGGGTGATCAACTTCTCGCCGGCGGACTATGCCTCGCTCATCTTCATGGCACTAATAGCGACCGCCACGCTGGTGCAGGGATCGGTTCTCAACGGCATCGGCATGGCGCTGCTGGGCGTGCTGATCGGCCTTGTCGGCATGGACCCGATGACAGGGGCGAGCCGCTTCACCTTCGGCTCGCTCGATTTGATGGAAGGCATCGATTTCGTGGTGGTCGCCATCGGCGTCTTCGCCGTTGCCGAGATCGTGCAGACGCTCGACGAGAAGGAGAGCCGCCCGGGTGAGGTGGCCGCGACGGGCAGCATCTGGCCAAGCCTCGCCGACCTCAAGGCCTCCTGTCTTCCCATCCTGCGCGGCACCGGCATCGGCGCGCTGTTCGGCGTATTGCCGGGCACCGGTCCGACGATCAGCTCGATCGCCGCCTATTTCTTCGAGCGCCGCATCGCCCGCGATCCCTCTCGTTTCGGGCATGGCGCCATCGAAGGCGTCGCCGCGGCGGAATCCGCGAACAACGCCGCGGCGCAGACCGGCTTCATCCCCACCATGACGATGGGCATTCCCGGCAGTGCCACCATGGCCATGCTGCTCGGGGCGCTGATGATGAACGGCGTCAATCCGGGGCCGAACATGATCGCCCAGCGTCCGGAACTGTTCTGGGGGCTGATCGCCAGCATGTGGATCGGCAATCTCATGCTGCTGATCCTCAACCTGCCATTGATCGGCATGTGGGTGAAGATCCTCCGCGTGCCGTATCGCTGGCTGTTCCCGGCGATCCTCGTCTTCTCGGCGCTCGGACTCTACAGCCTCAACCTGCGGGCCTTCGACCTGTATCTCATGCTCGGCTTCGGCGTGGGCGGCTATCTGCTGGCGCGGCTGCGCTGCGAGCCGGTGCCGTTCATCATCGGCATCATTCTCGGGCCGATGCTCGAAGAGCATTTCCGTCGCGCGATGGTGATTTCCCAGGGCGACCCGAGCGTCTTCGTCACCAGTTGGCTCAGCCTGCTCTTCCTCGTCCTGTCGGTTCTCATCGTCCTGCTGATGACGCCGCGCAAGCGCCTGCGTGCCGAGGCCGCAGCCGCCTGAGCTTTCCCCCCGATTCCACCCGCAACAACGAGAAATCCATGTTTCCGCGACATCTGGTGCTGGCGACCCTGGCAGCCTCCGCCTTTCTCATCGGCGCCGTGCACGCGGCCGACTATCCCTCCCGTCCGGTGCAGTACATCGTCCCCTTCGGCGCCGGCGGCGCGGCAGAGCTCGCCTCGCGGGTGGTGACGGAAGGCTTCACGGAGGCGCTCGGCCAACCCTTCGTCGTCGAGAACCGTCCCGGTGCCAACGGCATCATCGGCACCGTGCAGGGGGCGAAGGCCGCGCCGGATGGCTACACGCTGCTGCAGGCGAACGGCGCCACCTTCTCGGTCAATCCGCTGCTCTACAAGGCGGCGACCTATGATCCGGCCAAGGACTTCACCCCGATCGGTCTCGTCGCCCGCCAGCCCTATGTCATCGCCGTCAGCGCCGGATTGCCGGTCCACACGCTGGACGAGCTCATCGCCCTCGCCAAGGAGAAGGGCGGCAGGCTGACCTATGCCACCGGCTCGACCAGCCACCAGCTCGCGGGCGAGCTTTTCCAGAAGGAAGCCGGCATCAAGCTGACCCACGTGCCGTACAACGCCACCAATCTCGCCTTGCCGGACGTCATCTCCGGCCGGGTCGATCTGATCGTCACCGCCGCCTATACGGCGGTGCCGCATCTCGGCAAGATCCGCCCGATCGCCGCGACCAGCGCGGAACGGGCCAAATTGCTGCCGGATGTGCCCACGTTCAAGGAGCTGGGCTACCCCAACTTCGTGGTCGAAGGCTGGTTCGGCGTGTCTGCACCGGCCGGTCTGCCGCCGGAGGTCGTGAAGACCCTCAATACCGCGCTCAACAAGCATCTGGCTCAGGCAAAGGTGCGGGAGGCCTTCGACAATGCGGGCTTCGAGGTGACGCCCTCCACGCCGGAGGAGTTCGGCAGCTTTATCAAGCAGGAGCTGGAGACGGGTCGCAACGTCGTGCAGGCGGCCGGCATAGAGCCGCGCTGATCCTCTCCGCGCCCGCGCCCGGGACGACCGGTATCGTTCATGGGCTGCGCCGGATCTGGCAATCGGCGTCCAAACGTCGATGTTGCTCCATTGGGCCCAGATTCGGCGCTTCCATGCGGGGGGCCTGTTGTGTCGCGCTTTCGAGGCCGCCGGAAACCCCGCTCGGCCCCGTCGCCCCGGGCTGCCGATTCCATCCGGGGAAGCCGGCCAAAAAGGACTGCCCAGCGGTGCTCACTTCCGCTACCGTGGCCGGTGAACGAGATCGCAAGATCGGCGGGAGTGCATGACCGCGACGCAAGACGCCTTCGTTACCTTCGAGAAGGTCCGCAAGACCTATGACGGGCGCACGCTCGTCGTCTCGGACCTCGACCTCAACATTGCCAAGGGCGAGTTCCTCACCATGCTCGGCCCCTCCGGCTCGGGCAAGACCACCTGCCTGATGATGCTGGCCGGCTTCGAGCACCCGACCTCCGGCCGCATCACTCTCGGCGGTCGGCCGATCGACGGGGTGCCCCCGCACAAGCGCGACATCGGCGTGGTTTTCCAGAACTACGCGCTGTTCCCGCACATGACGGTGCTGGAGAATGTCGCCTTTCCGCTCAGCGTGCGGCAGGTCTCCGCAGCAGACGCCGACCGGCGGGCGCGGGCGGCGCTCGGCATGGTGCATCTCGCCCATCTCGCCGACCGCAAGCCGGGCCAGCTCTCGGGCGGACAGCAGCAGCGCGTGGCGCTCGCCCGCGCGCTGGTGTTCGAGCCGGTGCTCATCCTCATGGATGAGCCGCTCGGCGCCCTCGACAAGCAGCTGCGCGAAGCCATGCAGTACGAGATCAAGCACCTGCACGAGCGCCTTGGCGTGACCATCGTCTATGTCACCCATGACCAGGGCGAGGCGCTGACCATGTCCGACCGGGTGGCGGTGTTCAACGAGGGGCGCATCCAGCAGCTCTCGACGCCCAAGGAGCTCTATGAGCGTCCGCAGAACGCCTTCGTCGCCAGCTTCATCGGCGAGAACAACGCCATAGGCGGCACGCTGAAAAGCCTGTCGGGCGGCATCTGCGAGATCGAGACCGCCGGCGGCACACTGCGCTGCGAGGCGATCGGCGAGCAGGGGGTGGGCGCACGCAAGCTCGTCTCCATCCGTCCTGAGCGGGTGCGGATCGTCGAGGGCGACGCGGCTTACCCGAATGTGATGCCGGCCCGCGTGGAGGAGGTGATCTATCATGGCGATCATCTCCGGCTCCGGCTGTCGACCATGAATGCCAGCGACTTCATCGCCAAGGTGCCGAACGCCGAAGGCGGCCGAAGTTTCGCCGCCGGCCAGGAACTGCGGATCGGCTTCAACGCCGCCGATTGCCTGGCGCTCGACGCGCCCAAGCGCTGAACGACCAACGGAAGCGCTGTTCGCCCTTCCGAGAACAAGAGAGGGAACGACGATGACCAAGACGATGGGACGACTGATCCTTGCCGCCGGCCTCAGCGTCGGCCTCACCATGGCGGCCGGCGCGGCAATGGCGCGCGACCTCACCGTGGTGGGCTGGGGCGGTACCGCCCAGGCGGCGCAGGACAAGGCGATGTTCCAGCCCTATGTGAAGGACACCGGCAACAAGCTGGTGCAGGACAGCTGGAACGGCGGCATCGGCGTGCTGCGTACCAAGGCGCAGGGCGATTCCACCTGGGACGTGGTGCAGGTCGAGGCGGACGAACTCGTGCTCGGCTGCGAGGAAGGCATCTATGCCAAGCTCGACTGGTCGAAGCTCGGTGGCCAGGAGCAGTATCTTCCCGGCATGACCAATGAATGCGGTACCGGCACTTTCGTCTGGTCGACCGCGCTCGCCTATGACAAGGCGAAGCTTGGCGAGAACGGCCCGAAGAGCTGGGCGGATTTCTTCGATACCAAGAAGTTCCCCGGCAAGCGCTCGCTGCGCCGTGGCCCGCGCCAGTCGCTGGAATTCGCGCTGTTGGCCGACGGCGTGCCGGCGGGCGACATCTACAAGCTGCTGGCGACCAAGGAAGGCGTCGACCGGGCGTTCAAGAAGCTGGACACCATCAAGAAGGACATCGTCTGGTGGGAGGCCGGCTCGCAGCCGGTGCAACTGCTGCAGTCCGGCGAAGTGGTGATGACCAGCGTCTATAACGGGCGCATCTTCGCCGTGAACAATGCCGACAAGACCAACTTCGCCCTCGCTTGGTCGGCCGGCTTCATCTACCAGGTCGACAGCTGGGCGATCCTTGCCAATTCGCCGAACAAGGATCAGGCTGAGGGCTTCCTGAAGTTCATCCAGACCTCGGCGCGCCAGCAGGACGTGGCCAACGTGCTCGCTTATGGCCCGACGCTGAAGGATTCGACCAGCCAGATCGCGCCGAATGTGCTCCCCTACCTGCCGACCGCGCCGGGCGTGATCGAGCAGGGCTTTGCCTTCGACACCACCTTCTGGGTCGACAACATCGAAGCGCTGAACGAGCGGTTCAACGCCTGGGCGGCGCAGTGAGCCGATCGGCGGGGTCGAAGTCGGGATGACCACGATGGCGGCGGACGAAACCCGGGATCTGCGTGCCGCTTTGCGGCGCACGGAGCGTCGGCGCACGTTGCGCGGGCTGGGGCTTACCCTGCCGCTCATCCTCTTCACGCTCGTCTTCTTCCTGCTGCCCATCGCCGGCATGCTGGTGAAGAGCGTGCAGAACGGCCCGATGCCGGACATCCTGCCTCAGACCTCCGCGCTGCTGCAGCCCTGGCGCGCAAGCGACGCCCGCGATCTTCCCGACGAGGCGGCGTTCGCCGCTCTCGCCGGGGAGCTGCGCGCCGCTTCGCAGAACCGCACCTTGCCGGAGCTCGCCACCCGGCTGAACTTCGAGAATGCCGGCTATCGTTCGCTACTGATGGCCACAGCCCGCCGGCTGCCCGAAGCACCGGCCGGCAGCTGGCGCGATACGCTGGTCGGCCTCAACCCGCAGTGGGGAGAGCTCGCCATCTGGGCGGCGCTGGGGCGCGCCTCGACACGGCTGACCGACGGCTATCTGCTCGCCGCCCTCGACCACCGGCGCGACGATAACGACCATATACAGGCCACCGACCCGAACCGGGCGGTCTATGTCGCCTCGCTGCTGCGTACGCTGGAGATCAGCGCCATCGTCACGCTGATCTGCCTGGTGCTGGCCTATCCGCTGGCCTACCGGTTGGCGACGCTGCCCGAATCCACCGCCAACCTCATGATGATCCTCGTCCTGCTGCCGTTCTGGACCTCGCTCCTGGTGCGCACCGCAAGCTGGCTGGTGATCCTGCAGCGCGAAGGGCCGATCAACCAGACACTGCAATGGCTCGGGTTGATCGACCAGCCGCTGGAGCTGGTGTTCAACCGGCCGGGGGTGATCATCGCCATGACGCATGTGCTGCTGCCCTTCATGGTGCTGCCGATCTATTCGGTGATGAAGGGCATTCCGTCCAACTATATGCGGGCGGCGACCTCGCTCGGCGCGCCCTTCCTGACCGCCTTCCGACGGGTCTATTTCCCGCTGTCGCTGCCGGGCGTCACCGCCGGCTGCCTGCTCGTCTTCATCCTGGCCATCGGCTACTACATCACGCCGCTGCTGATCGGCGGAGCCAACGATCAGATGGTCTCGTCGCTGATCGCCTTCCTCACCTTGCAGACGCTGAACTGGGGGCTGGCGGCGGCGCTCGGTGCGGTGCTGCTGGTGATCACCGTCGCGCTCTACTTCGTCTATACGCGTGTCGTCGGCACCGACGGCATGAAGCTCGGGTGACGCCATGGGAGAGCGCATCCGCGGCATCGTCCTCTGGAGCGTGAGCATCGCGGTGCTCGCCTTTCTCGTATTGCCGCTTTTGGTGATCGTGCCGATCTCCTTCTCCTCGGCGAGCTTTCTCAGCCTGCCGATCCCCGGCGTGTCGCTGCAATGGTACGAGACGCTGTTGACCAGCCCCGCCTGGGGACGGGCGATACTGAACAGCCTCATCGTCGGCGTCATCGCCACCTCGATCGCGGTGGTGCTCGGCACGCTGGCGGCGGTCGGGCTGCACCGCAGCGCGTTCCGTGGCAAGGCGTTGCTGATGGGCGTGCTGATCTCGCCGATGATCGTGCCGATCGTCATCGTCGCGCTGGGCAGCTACTTCTTCTACGCTCCGCTCGGCCTGTCGAGCTCGTTGCTCGGCCTTGGGCTCGCCCATGCGGCGCTTGGTGCGCCCTTCGTGCTGATCACGGTCGGCGCCACGCTGACGGGCTTCGACGCCAATCTGGCGCGGGCGGCGGCGAGCCTCGGGGCCCCGCCGCTCACCGTGTTTCGCCGCGTGACGCTGCCGGTCATCGCGCCGGGCGTCATCTCCGGCGCGCTGTTCGCGTTCGTCACCTCCTTCGACGAAGTGGTGGTGGCGCTGTTTCTCACCGGCCCGTTGCAGCGCACCCTGCCGCGCCAGATGTTCGACGGCATCCGTGAAAACATCAGCCCGACCATCCTTGCCGCCGCGACGCTGCTGATTGTGTTCGCGGTGGCGCTGCTGCTGACCGCCGAGTTGCTCCGACGGCGGAGCGAGCGGCTGCGGGGCATCACCTAGGCGGAGCCGTTGCATCGGTCCTCGGGTTGCCTCGATCCGGGCCTGTGCGCGGCCATCTGCCCCGCCGATGCCGCCCGCTGGGGCGTCAGTCGACGAGCGCCACTGCGTTGCGCCGACCCTGCCAGCTCTCCCGTGCGGACGTGATGGCGAGCGTCGCGCCGACGACCACCAGCGCGGCGCCGATGAGGAGCGGCGTGCCCGGGACGCCCCGAGGAAAACCCAGTCGAACAGCATCGAGAACAGTACGGCCATGTACATGAAGGGGCCGATCAGTTCCGCATTCGGCAGTAGCCGGTAGGCGCGGTCGGTGAGGAGCTGGTCGACGATGGCGACGACCGCCATGGCGACGAAGGCGACGAGCGCGACGGTAACCAATCGCTCGCCGCTCATATCCGGCGCGGCATGGGCCGGGTGCGTCTCTCCCGGATTGAGGATCGCGTAGGCCGCGAGCGGGAGCGACAGGAGCGCTGCGAGACCGAACGTCTGGATAAAGGTCGTCCGTGCGCTCTGATCGTAGGTGCGGGCGATCTTGTAGAGCAGCAGCTTCGAGATCGTCGCGGCCACGCCGGAAGCCAGGGGGGCGATCGTGGCGAAGCTTAGGGACAGCGAGGCCCCCTCCCATGGCTGCAGGACGACGAGCAGGCCGGCGAAGCCGAAGAGGAGGCCGACGATGGTCAGCCGGCCCATCCTCTCGCCGAGCAACACCCACGCCAGCAGCGGAAAGAGCAGCGGCGAGATGTGGTGCAGCAGGACCACCTTGGCGAGCTGGCCTTCGAAAAGGGCGAGCACGTGCAGGATTTGCCCTCCTGCCACACAGCAGGCGCGGATGAAGGCCAAGCGCAGCGAGGGCTGCCAGGACCCCCGTCCAGACCGATCGGTCGGCGATGACGGAAACAATCAGCACCGGCAGCACGATATGGGCGCTTGCGACCACCGCCGGAGGCACGAACCGGGTGTAGGCGGTGAGAATTGCTAGCAAGGCCGCGCAGGCCGAGGCGATCAGCATGAACAGGATGCCGCGCCAGAGGCTGCGGCCTTGCGCGCTCTTCATATCCCTCAACCCGCCGGTTCCTCGCGTGCGAGTTCTGCCAGGGTTCGCATCGCCCGCAAATCAGCTCGCTCGTCTTGTTGGCATTCTCTTCCAGTCACCCTAGTCGGTGGCCAACGGGTCGGTGCAGGCTGATTTCAGCGCCGAGGTCGTCAAGGAAGCCGAAGAATTTGAGCATGTGGCTCAGTTCTTCCTTGGCATGACCGAGAAGGAATTTCGTCGCTCCCTCGAACGCGTTTGCCGAAGACCGTGCGGCGGCCTGGGTGTAGATGTGATGAGCCTCCATCTCGCCGTTGAGCAGCTCGTTGAGCTTGGCCTTCAGCTTGTCGCTGACCATTGCGTTCCTCATGACCCAGTATTCGATCCCGCCTGGGATCGAAGGATGCATCGTATGATTGCAGAGCGGGTGGGTCGCGCAGCAAGGGTTGTTTGCGGCAGGCAACAGCATAGAAGCATGGTCAAGACATAAAATCAAATAATAACCTACGATCTGTTCGTTATATGAATTGTAATAATTACATTGTTCGAAATATTAGACTTGATTGTTGTCAATTTTATTGCCGATGTCTCATTTTAACATGAGATTTATATTCTCGCATCGGCGAGGCGGCGTGTGCGGACGATCCCTGCGATGCTATGAGACGGTACGCATCCCGTATTGGAAGGCAGGTCATGGTGCTTCGATCTCGGCGAGGCTTTCGGTCGCAAGGGCTGGGTGCGCGCATTGTCGACGGACTGATCGGTGTGTCCGGCGCTGCCGTGGTGCTGATCGCCTTCGCCCTGGGTGGCCCGGTTGCAGGTCTGGCGGCAGATGCGGCGGGAGGGAGCTACTGGGATGACATCCTCACGCGTTCAACGCTCACCGGCGATTGGGGTGGCGCGAGGAAGACGCTCGAGGAGAGGGGCGTGACGATCACTCTGACCCAGACCAGCGATTTTCTTGGCAATCCTTCAGGGGGCATCCGGCAGGGCGCCGCCTATGACGGCGTTTTCATGCCGGAGCTCGATGTCGACCTCGAAAAGCTCATGGGCTGGAAGGGCGGCAGCTTCCATGTCGCGGCCTATGCCATACAGGGGCACGGATTGTCGCAATACGACATCGGCAATCTGCTCACCGTGACCTCGGTCGAGGCGTCGGACGGCGGCTATCTTGGCGAACTGTGGTTCCAGCAGAGCCTGCTGGACGACGCACTGGCCGTGAAAGTCGGACGCATCCTTGCGGATCAGAACTTCGTCATCAGCGAGACCGCCGGCGTGTTCGTGAATTCGACCTTCGGCTTTCCCGGCAGTTTCGCGGTGGACATGCCCGGAGGTGGGCCCGCCTATCCCAATGCCATCCCCGGCGTCCAGATCATCGTCAAGCCGGACACCGCCTGGACGATGCAGGCGGCGATCTTCGAGGGCGATCCCGACGCGAAGACCTTTTCCGCCAGCGGTGTGTTCGCCATCGCCGAACTTACCTATGCCTACACGCCGGGCAAGAACCGCCATGCGCTTGCAGGAACCTACAAGATCGGCGCCTGGTACAATTCGGAAAGCTTCGACGATCTCGCGATGGCCAGCAACGGCGTGTCGCTCGCGAGCCCGCTATCTTCGGGAACGCCGATGAGCGAGGAGGGCAACTACGCCTTCTATGTTGTGGTCGATCAGTCTCTCTGGTCGGAGCCGGGTGCGGACGGTCAGGGGCTCTCGGGCTTCGCGCGGGCAACCGTGACTCCCCAGGCAGACCGCAACCAGATCAACTGGTACGTGGATTTCGGCCTCGCCTATACCGGGCTGTTGCCCGGTCGGGACAGCGACATTCTCGGCGTTGGCTTCGCCTACGCGCATGTGAGTGGCAGCGTTGCGGATCTCGCGAGGGCGACCGACGCCTATTCCGGCGTGGTCGGCCCCGTGCCCGACTATGAGGCGGTGCTGGAGGTCACCTATCAGGCGGCGGTCATGCCCTGGCTGTCGGTGCAGCCCTTCTTCCAGTACATCTTCCATCCGGGCGGCCATGCCGCCGATCCCGATAATCCGGTGTCCGCCATCAAGAACGCCAGTGTGATCGGCCTGCGCATGGCGGTGACGTTGTGATCTTCATGCGGGCGCGAGACGGTTACAGGCACCGTTGGCGGACAGCCGTGTCATCCATGGGCGGCATTTGCGGGAGATGTCGAGGATCGATGATCTCGACAATCCCGCCATTTTCCATGCGGATCACGTGATCGGCGTACTGAAAATATCTGTCGTCGTGGCTGATAACGATCAGCGTTTTTCCCTGGGCCTTCAGTTCGGCAAGGATCTCCGCATAGAAGATCCGGCGAAAGGCCGGATCCTGGTCGGCGGCCCATTCGTCGAAGACGACGACCGGGCGCTCTTCCAGATAGGCCTGGATCAGCGCCAGCCGTTTGCGCTGACCGGTGGACAGGTCCGTCGTGGTGAAGCGGCCGTCATGGACGGCCACTTTGTCGGCCAGTTCCAATCGCTGGAGATGGCGATCCACCTCCCCGGGCGGTACGGTTCGCGGCGAGAGGTCCTCGAACAGGAAATAATCGACGAATACCGGGGTGAAGAACTGCCGATAGGCATCGCGCGTCGCTGATGTGACGGCAACTCCATTGACCCGGATGGTCCCGGCATGCGGCTCGTAGAGGCCGAGCAGCAGCTTGACCAGCGTGGTCTTGCCCGAGCCATTGTCCCCCACGATGAAAACCACGTCGCCGGCACGGATCGTCAGATCCAGCGGGCCGACCGCAAAGGCCGGGACTTCATCCGCCAAGGGCCGGAAGGCATAGGTGACGCCGTGCAGTTCGATCCGGCGCGGTGCCGGGACGGGAGGGATGCCGCCCGTGAGCAGCCCGCCTTCCGCATCGGTGAAGGCCTCCCGGAGGGCCGCGAGCTTGTGCAGCGCCACCTGGGCCTGCCCGATCGCCGGCAAGGCGCCGACCAGTTGCTGCAAGGGGCCCTTTATATAGAGCAGCACCAGCACGAAGCCGGACAGCGTCTCGGCCGGCATGGGGAAGCCAGCCTGCAGGGTAAGCAGCAGGCCGATGACCAGGAAGAACAGTCCCGAGCCGAGGGCATTGGCGGACATGTAGATGCGCATGGCCTGGACGCGCAGATCGCGGATGCGGTCGATCGTCCCCGCCAGCCGCACATCGCGCATATGGAGGCGGCGTCCGCGATGAATACGCAGTTCCTTCGCCCCCTCGGAGATCGCCCGATAGTGCTGCTGGAGTTCGTCCTGCAGTTCGCGCGCGGCTTCGAAACCGGCCCGGCCCCGCCCGCGCGCCCGGGCATGCAGCGCGATGCCGCTCGCCAGCGCGCCGCCGGCGATCAGGGCCGTGGCCGGCGATAGGACGACGAGATAGCAAAGGCCGCCCACCGTGATCGCCAGCGCGATCGCAAGGCTGGAGAAGGCGAAGGTGAAGCCGCTGACCACTTCGACGTCGTGATTGAGCGTCGCGACCAGTCGATGGGAGCGGAAGCGTTCGATCTGCGCGATCGGTGCCGTCAGGATGCGGTCGGTCAGGTCCTTGCGCAGCCCGGCGACCACCTGCTGGCCGACGAAGCTGTTGCCGAGATCGGAGACGACCTCCCCGAGCACCGCCACCAGGCACAGGCCGGCGAAGGCGGTCAGCAGCGACGGTGTCGCCCCTTCCGGCGCGTGCAAGGCATCGTTGATGGTCGCCAGCAACCATGCCGTGGCAAGACCGCTGGCAAGGCCGGCGAGCGTGGCCCCCACCGCGATCGGCCAGAACGGTCGCAGCAGCCGGACGACCTCGCTGATCAGCCGGCGATCCGAGACCATCATCGACGCATCCACAACAGGAGGAGGAAAAGCGGCGCTCCAAGCACGGCACTGACGAGGCCGGCCGGAATCTGCCAGGGAAACAGGAGCGTGCGCCCGAGCCAGTCGGCCATCACCAGCAGGCCGCCGCCGATGACCGCCGATCCGGCGAGATGGACGAGCGGGCGCTGCAGGCCGGCGAGCCGCGCCATTTGCGGTGCCATCAGGCCGACGAAGCTCAACGGGCCGACGATCAGCGTCGCCGTGCCTGCCGCCGCCGCCGCGATGGCGAGCAGCGTCAGCCGGCTCGACGTCACGCCGAGCCCCAGCGCGTGCGCCACACCACCGAGCGGCAGCAGATCGAGCCATCGCACGGTCAGGCTGGCTGCCGCGAACAAGGCGACCGCGAGCAGAAGCACGATCTGAGCGTCCACCACCGTCACCCGATAGGTGGAGCCGGACATCCAGGCGAGCAGCGCCGCCGCGCGGGGATCGCCGCTCGTCAGCACCAGCGCCGCGACGCTGTTGAACAGCGTCGCGAGCGACATTCCGGTCAGCAGCAGGCGGTTGGACGCGAAGCCGGAACGCCAGTTGAAGGCGACGACCAGAGCCAGGCTGCCTACCGCTCCGAGAAAGGCGGCCGGCACCAGGGTGACGCGATCGAAGCCCGGAACGATGAACAGCAGGGCGATGACGCCGAGCGCGGCACCGGAGGAGACGCCGAGCACTTCTGGACTTGCCATCACATTGCCGGTCATCCTCTGCATCAGCGCCCCGGCGATGGCCAGCAGCACGCCGGCTCCCAGCGCCGCCAGCACACGCGGCGCGCGCCAGGGCAGGATCTCACCGGCGCTGCTCCAGCCGATGAACCCCCATCCCGTCATTCCCTTCCCGAATCCGAGGGCGAGTAAGCCGCAAAGCGAAACGCCGGCAACCAGCAGGATGATGACGAGACGCGGCCGGTGCGTCCGCCAGTCGACCGGCGCGTTGAAGGATCGATGGGGGGCCGTCGCCTCGCGCCGGCGCAGGATGATCCAGAGCAGCAGCGGTGCGCCGAGCAGCGCCGCCGCGCTTCCGGTCGGCATGGTCCCGCGAAACGCTCCCGACGACTGTACGGCTTCGTCCACCAACCAGAGCAGCACGGCGCCGATGAGGGACGCCCAGATCATCCGCCTGCCGAGCGTGCGCGCGCCGAGCAGGCGGGCGAGATGGGGAGCCGCGAGGCCGATGAAGCCGATCACGCCCACCGCACTTACCGCGACGGCGCCGAGCGAGATCGCCACGCCGCCCGCGACCAGCCGGACACGCCAGGGAAGGATGCCGACGGCGCGCGCATGCGGGTCGCCCAACTGCAGGCTCGCCAAGGGGCGCCGGATGACGGCGCCGAGCACCGCCGCCAGCGCGAGCCAGGGCGTCAGGGTCGTGACGTTGCCCCAGCCATTCTGCGCGAGCGAGCCGCTCTGCCAGACGAAGAGCGCGGTGAGGGTTTCATGGTTCAGGATGGCGAGGCTCGCACCCAGCGCGCCGCACAGCAGGTTCAGGGTGAGACCTGCGAGGATGACGGTCACCGGCGCGAAGCCGGCCCCGCGGGCGATGGCGAGCACCAGCATCCCGGCGATCGCGGCCCCACCCAGCGCCACCCACTGCTGGCCATGGGCGAGCAGTACCGGCGCGTAGATCTCTGCGGTCGCCAGCGCGAGGTACGCCCCAGACGCGGTGCCGAGCGTTGTCGTGTCGGCCATCGGGTTGTGCAGCGCGCTTTGGAGCAGGGTGCCGGCCAGAGCCAGCAGGGCACCGACGAGCCCGCAGACGACGAGCCGCGGGACCGCCGTCTCGGCGAAGACCAGCATCGACACATTGTCACCGGGATCGCTGAGGGCCTGCCACCACAGATGGACTGGCAGGATAGCGGAGAGGTGATGGAAACTCAGTGCGCCTGCCGCCAGTGCGCCCCCAAGCACGAGGGCGGGCAACATGGGGAAGCCGCGTGGTGTCGGATCGGCGATGGTGTCAGCCATCGAGCCTGCGGCCTGGCTCGCCCCCGAGGGCGGCATCGATGACATGGAGGGTCCGCAGGACGGAAGGCAGGCCGCCTAGGGCATAGAAGGGTGGAATGGCACGGGTTCGCCGCTGTTTCACCATCGGCAACTCCCGCCAGAGGGTGCTGCCCGCGAGTGCCCGTTCGGCACGCCGCGTGCGCGCGCCCTGGTCGAGATAGAGCAGGATGGCGTCCGGGCTCTCGGCCAGCTGGGCCAGATCGACCAATGCGTTTCCGAAGGCGGATGTCGGGCGCTTCAACGCATTGCGAAGCCCGAGGCGCAGCATCAACGCATGCACCCAGCTGCCCTGCCCGTAGAGGAAGAGCTGAGTCCCGTTCTCGTGCAGCACGCCGATATAGACCGGCCGTGTGATGCCGGAGGCGAGCCGGCCGGCGGAACCGGCGAGCGCGACATCGAAGGCGTCGAGATAGACACGTGCCTGGGATTGCCGGCCGGTCGTCGCGCCGATCCGCACCAGCGCCTCGCGGGCATTGTCCAGCGCGTCGCCGCGACCGTCGATGATCGCCACTTTCTCCACCGGCGCGATGCGTTCGAGCAGCGGCGTCAGGCCGATCTGCCAGTTGGAGATGAAGATGCGCTCGGGAGCCAGCGCGGCGAGAAGCTCAAGATTGGGTTCGGCCCGCGAGCCGAGATCGGTCACGGTCGCCGGCAGTGCGAGTTGGGGAAGCCAGCGGCGGTAGAGGGCGGTTTCGGCCACCGCGACCGGGATGATGTCGAGCGCCAGCAGGCATTCGGCCGCGGCCCAATCCGCCGACGCGATGCGCGGCGCGCCAGCGGACTGGGCTGGTGACCGGAGTACGCAGGACAGGGCGGCGCCGGCGAGGAAGCGCCGACGATCCATCCGCCAGGGCATGCGCGCGTGCATCCGCGGGAGGGCCATGCGTCAGAAATTGAAGGTGGTCGACAGCAGGAAAGTGCGCGGCGCGCCGCGAGCGAGACCGAAGGAGGACGAGGCCGCCGCCCAGTAACTCTCGTCGAAAGCGTTCTCCAGCATGGCGCGGACCGTCACCGGCTTGCCATTGGCGCCCTCGAAGGTGTAGCGCCCGCCGAGGTCGACGCGGGTCCAGTCGGGGATACTCTGGATGTTGTCGACGCTGGCATATTGCGAGGAGGTGTAGATCACCCGGCCGGTCAGCGTCAGCCCGTCGATGAAGGGGGTGTCCCATTCCGCCCCGAGATTGAGCTGTACGTCGGGCACGCCGACGGCGGCCTTGCCGTCATAGGTGCCGTTGGCGGTCTTGGTCTGCACGCCGTCCATGAAGGCCACGCCGCCCAGCAGCCGCAGTGCCGGCGTGATCTCGCCGAACACGTTGATCTCGACGCCGCGGTTTCGGGTCTCGCCGTCAATGCCGTAGACGTTGCTCGCCGCGTCGAGAACGCCACTCGGCTGCTCGATCTGGAAGACGCTCACCGTGGTGGTGATCTGGCCGAAATCGACCTTTACGCCGGCCTCCATCTGCTTCGACTTGATGGGCGCGAAGGCCTGTCCGACATTGACCGAGCCGGCCGGCGCCACCGGTCCCTGGCTCAGCCCCTCGATGTAGTTGGCGTAGAGCGAGGTGTTCTGCCACGGCTTCAGCACGATGCCGACCGCCGGCGTGACGGCGCTCTCCTCATAGTCGGCGGTTTGCAGCCCGGTCGCCGCGCTCCAGCCCTGCTGCTCCACATTCTGGTAGCGGGCGCCGAGGATGAGCTGCACGCGGTCGTCGAACGCATACAGGCTGTCGGCTACGGCGAAGCTGGTCAGGGTCGAGGCGCTGGTCTTGGGCGCGCTGGTCGCGTAGCCGCTGAGATTGGGCTCGGCGACGGAGCTGGGCGCATAGATGTTCGACGAATAGGTCGCGACCACCGGAGCCACCACGCCCATCTCGTTGTGCAGGCCGCTGGCGCTGACGTTCAGCTCGTGGCGGATCGGACCGGTGTCGAATTTCGTCCGCACGCCGGCCTCGCCGGTGAGCGTGTCGACATAGTTCGGCTGCAGATAGACATTGGCGGCGAAGTCGCCTTTCGGATTGGTCAGGTAGATGAAATTGTAGAGGCCGAGGAAGTCGTTGCGCCGGGCGCCGACCGTGGCATAGGCGGTGACGTTGTCGGTGATGTCGACTTCGCCGCGCACGATGCCGAGCAGGTCTTCGCCATCGGCATAGAACCAGTCCTGGCCGAGATTGGCGGAGGCGTCCGGCGCCGCAGGCACCGGGACTGCGCCCGCCCGTAGATAGACCGGCCGGGCCGGGTTGTCGGCATAGTTCTTCTGGTAGATCAGGTCGGCCGAGAGCCGCACGCGCTCGCCGCGATAATCGAGCCCCAGAGCTGCCTCGCCGAGTTCGTTCGACTGGCCGTCGACCGGTGCGTCGCCATTGGTGTAGGCGCCGTTGATGCGCACGCCGAGCTGCTTCTCGTCGCCGAAGCGGCGGGATACGTCGATCTTGCCGCCGAACTGGCTGTCGGAGATGTAGCCCAGGGTGAACTGCGTCAGCGGGTCGTCGCTGGCCCGCTTGGTGGTGAGGTTGATGGTGCCGCCTATGCTGCCCTGCGGCGGCATGCCGGTCAGCATCGAGCCCGGCCCCTTCAGGATTTCCAGCCGTTCCACCCAGGCCGTCCCGGCCATCTGGTAGGGCACGAGGCCGTAGAGCCCGTTGATGGAAATGTCGGCATTGGCGAGCGGAAAGCCGCGGATGAAGAACTGGTTGGAATAGCTGCCATCCGCCCAGGTGGTGCGCACCGAGGGGTCGTTCTTCGTCACATCGGCGACGCTGCGCGACTGCTGGTCCTCGATGGTCTTGGAGGTGTAGGTGACGACGTTGAACGGGGTGTCCATGACGTCGCGATTGCCGAGTATGCCCAGCTGGCCGGCCACGGCGACCTGTCCGCCGGCATAGGGCGGGGGAAGTTCGCCCTGGCCGTCGACCGTGATGGTGTCGAGGGCGATGCCGGCTGCTGCGGCCCCGCTCGCATCGCTGCCCTCGGGCGCCGAGGGATCGAAGATCCGCACCGTGGTCGCACCGGTGAAGCTGTAGTTCAGCCCGGTGCCTTCCAGCAGGCGCGCCAGCGCCTGCTCCGGTGTCAACTGGCCGCTTACCCCCGCTGTCCGCCGGCCGACCGTGAGGGTGCTCGGATAAAGCAGACGGAGATTAGCCTGGCGCCCAAGGCTGAGCAGGCCGGCCTCCAGCGGACCGGCGGGAACGGACACCGTCGCCATGGCGGCAGCCGTTGCGGGTGTGGCGCTCTGCGCCTGCAAGGCCGACAGGCAAGCCAGCCATGACACGCCGGCCAATCCCGCACCCATGAGCGTGCGCTGCACGCCCCTCACCAATTCCCCCCGCATGTCGACCCCTGCCAGACCCGTTGCACAACGAACGCCGCCACCCGTCGGCGCCCTCCTGATGAGCTAGAGTCGAAACGGGGGATGCCTCCTGACGTCGCCTCGCGAAAAAAAATCTTGCTCAGCGGGAGCGCACCATCACGATCATCCCGGTGAGGTGGGTGATCGCGACCGGCAGGCTGGTTTCGAGGACATGCAGCGCCTCGTCGGTGTCGTGGAGGTCGAAGATGCCGGAAACCTTCAGGCTGGCGGCGGCGTCATCGAGAACGACGATGCGGCCATGACGGTAGCGCTCGAGGATTTCCAGCACGTCGCGCAGCGGCTGGCCGGAGAAAACCAGCTTGCCGTCACGCCAGGCGGAGCGGCCGGACACGTCGCCGGTTTCCACATCCAGCTTGCCGTCCCGGGTAAGGCGCGCCATCTCGCCGGGCCCGAGCACGACCCGCGCATGAGCGGATGCGACCTCGACCCGGCCTTCCTCAACCTGCGCGGCGCCACCGAAGCTCTCGTCCCGCCGGACGCCATAGCGGGTGCCTAGCGCAGTGGCGCTAAGGCTGCCGTCGTCGACGACGAACGGGCGCGCCGGATTGTGGGTCACCTCGAAGAAAGCTTCGCCGCGCAGCAATTCGATGCGCCGCTCGGTCGCCGAATAGAGCACGCGCACCGCGCTATCGGTGTTGAGATCGATGCGTGTGCCGTCGTCGAGGGTAAAGTGAGCTACCTCTCCCACGGAGGTGTAATGATCGGCCCGCAACCGGTCGACGACGCCCATCTGGTAGAGGATGGTCGCCAGCGTGGCGATCAGCGCCAGCGCGACGATGTTGCCGATGATTGCCGCGCGCGGCCGGCGGAGTTTCTTCAGCCGGTCCGACGGGACCGGCACCGCCTGAAGCTCGCCCCAGAGAAGACGCAACTCCTCGAAGGCGGCTTGATTGGCCGGGTCGCGCTTCAACCAGTCCTGGAAACCGCGCTGATCCTCCTCGGTGGCATCGCGCGATTGCAGGCGCGCCACCCAGCCGGCCGCCTCTTCCACCCGGTGATCGTCTTCACTCGCTCCGATCTGCCCTGTCATCGACGGTCTCGCGCGGCTCTCACTCAGTTAGAGTCGACCGGAGCTTATGACCTGACGTCGCTCACGAGAAAATCTCGGCGCGAACCTTCCGGCAATGCAGCAGGGCACGGATGATATGTTTCTCCACCATGTTGCGTGAGATGCCCAGAAGCTCGGCGATCTCGCCATTGGCGAGACCGTGCAGGCGGCTGAGGATGAACACTTGCTGGCAGCGGTTCGGCAACTGCTCGATCGCCTTGGCCATCAGCAGCAGCTGCTGCCGGCCGAGGAGGATGCGCTCCTGTCCCGGCGTGTCGTCGGCCGCCGTCGCGGCGGCGTCCTCTGACACGAAGAGCGAGGCTTCCGCCGACCGGCGGGCCGACGCGGTGCGCGCCACCGACTTCGCCACCTGGAAGAGATAGGCCTGCGGATTCTCGATGATGGTGGTCGGGGGAACATCCAGCATCCGCAGGAAGGTCTCCTGCGTCGCGTCGGCGGCATCCTCGCGATTGCGCAGCCGGCGTTGGAAAAACCGTCGCAGCCGGCCTTCCTCCGCCAGATGCAGCTTGTGCAAGGAGATGGTGCTCATTCGCCGGCGCGCTCGCCCCTATGGACAACGACATTCGGTCCATATGTAGCGCGGCTATGAATAATTGTGCAAATTCAATAGTTTAGATGATATCTAAAGTGGGCGTGCGCAGCTTCCGCTCCGGCCCGGCAGGTGCGTGTCTCTGTGCTGCGGCTCGACGATGCTGGCTCGGGCCGCAGTTCTGCCTCCGTTCATGCGCCCTGGATCGTGTGCGGAAGAGAAGGCCTCGGCACAGCCATTCTTGGTCGGGCGGACCAACAGTTGCGATCGAAGCGCTCTCTCCCGTTGCTGCCGGAGAGAGGTGAAGGGGCGAGCTGGTTGCGGTCGCGGCCACAAGATCCCGGCTGATAGGGAGGCGGCGGCGGATGAGCGAGCGCGGCTTTGCCGCCACCGGCCACGGCGCGTGCAGCCTCTGGGATGCTGCGCGGCAACCCTTCACCGGGCGTAGGTGTGGCTCCTGATGACAGGCAAGGCGGTAGCTGGGACGCCGGTGCTGGAGTCTTGGGTACGGCGTCCCAGCCAAACCCGATGAGGTTGCGCTCTCATCAGGCTGGTGTAGGTTACCGCGACCTGGCCGGAAGTAGTGTTACGAGTTATTGGGGTCGCGTTTCCTTGTATGTCCGAAGCTATCGGCGGCACGGGCTTGTCGGATCTTCCGTATGCGTAAGCATTGTATGGAACGCAGGTTCTGCCTGTTCCCCCATAATCTGCGGTCTCCGGCGATCCGTGGGGCGTATCAATGTTGTTCTGTGTGGCGAGGCGGCTTGGTCCTCGAAATAGGACCGCTTGAGTGACTATTCCGATTTACCTGTCTGGCCGATAGCCTCTTACTTGACCAAAGAGGCGCTTGCAGGTCCGATCATGCAAGGCCGGGGGCAGGGGATGCCGCCGGCCTCTAGGGAAGGTTCTGGGGGCAGGGCGCGGGTCGGGCCGGGGCTCGACCCTTGGCTTCACTCCTGCTCGTCCTCGAAGATCCACAGCTCCAGTGTCGGCTGCGGCTGGCCGGCGCGGTCGGACATGCCGAGGAAGCCCGGCACGCGGCGCTTCTGCTCCGGCGTCAGCGCGGCCACCAGGGGCTTGGCGGCGGCGATCACCGTCTTGAGGTCCTGCGCCCGCGCCGCTTCGGCGTCGGCGAGACGCTCCAGCACCACGAGGAAGTCGGTCGCCGGCTCGGCGGTGGCGCGCGCGGCGGCGCGGGCGGCGCCGTTCTTCGCCGCCTGGCGGATGGCGGCCTCCACCGGGTCCCAGAGCCTGGCCTGGTCGGGGGTGAGGCCGATCACCGTCTTCAATGCGATCAGCCGGGCGTCGAGCACCGCCTGGGCATCGGCCTCGGTATAGAGGTCGACCACCGGCGGCGGCGCGTCGGCGGCCGGGGTGGTCTGCGCCAGGACGGGGCCGGCCAGCAGGGCGGTGACGGCGAGGGCGGCCATCGGGGCGAGGCCGGAAAGGCGGGCAAGGATACGTGTCATGATGGGTCTCCGCTCAGGCCGGGTTCACTGCCAGCCGCCATCGGGCAGGCGGCCATGGTAGGGCGTGTCGCGGCAGTGGCCCCAGGGTCCGCGCCACCAGCCGGGAGGGCAGCCATTGCCGTAATAGACCGGGGCGCCGGGGGGCACCGCATAGCCGCCGCCGGGCAGCGGGCCGGTATAGGGCGTGTCGCGGCAGCCGCCCCACGGGCCGCGCCAGGCGCCGGGGCCGCAGCCCTGGGCGACCTTGGTGACGAGGGCGTCGGGGGCGGGCAGCGTCGCGGCGATCGGGGCGGCCGAGGCCGGCATGGCGAGGAAGGCGGCGGCGGCGAGCACGGCGGAGGCGATCAGGCGGGAGGCAACAGGCCGGGAAGTACGGTGGGCCGGCGCGGGGGCGGCGGCGTTTGGATGCGGCGTCATCGGCTTCTCCATCAGGCGCAAATCAGGCGGCGCCATCGATGCATATCGAGGCGCTCAGGACAATCTCGCCCAAGTGAAAGAGCTTGCGATGCGTCAATAATTACAAGATGCACACACTCAGAAACAATCAGAAATACTATGAAACTCGACATATACATTTCAAATACATAGATGTTTGGTGTGCCGAGTCATTCGTCACATAGCGCGACTAAAATCGGGGTCGAGTGTTCTGCGTGGCACAACCGTCGAACTGCTCGGCCCACCCTTTTCTGTCGCATGTCCAATATGGTCGTCGTCCATGTTGGTGCGGCTATGTGTGTGTATTTGATCATGTAGAGCATAGGTAATCGATAGTAATTTATCGCATTTACGAGCTCTTATTGTGGTTGATGAGCGTGATCCCTTCGATCTTGAATAAAGCTGTCGTCGCCCTGGTCCTCATGTCCATCATTGCCGTATGGGATGCCCAATCGGCACAATTGAGCGCCGGCAATGCGGCGACCTCATCAGCGAATTCGATCATTGTCGAGGGCAACCGCCGCGTAGATGCGGAGACGGTGCGTTCGTATTTCGGGACGCCGCCGCTGACGCCGGCGAAGATCGACGAGGGCCTGAAGGCGCTGTACGCGACGGGCCTGTTCTCGGATGTGCGGATCTCCAACCGCGGCGGTCGCCTGGTGGTGAGCGTCGAGGAGAACGAGGTCATCAACCGCGTCGCCTTCGAGGGCAACAAGAAGGTGAAGGACGAGCAACTCGCCGGCGAGGTGCAGTCCAAGGCGCGGGCGCCGTTCTCCAAGACCACGGTGCAGGCCGACACCCAGCGCATCAT
>NZ_JAJALI010000034.1 GCF_020523795.1 Ancylobacter sp. Lp-2 | reverse complement strand
GACATCCTCGACGCTCTGTTTCCGGCGCGGCGCCACGATGCGGCATAGCGCTCGGACAGTTGGGACAGTCGGCGGGAGAGGTCTATATCGGCCTCTCCCGCACACCCTAGAGCAGGTGGTCTTTGATGTAGGCTATCAGCTTGGCGCAGGCGTGCAGGAAGCGCACGGCCATCAACCCAACCTCCAGCCCGCGCTTGAACTTGCGCATGGCGATAGGTTCCAATGATTGGAAGGGGTGATGGCAGCCTAGCGAGTCTGCCGTTGGGCCTGACCGGTGCCCCAAGAGTTATAACGCCAGAGTCCAGAGGACGAGCCTGGTTATCGTCCCACGGGTAGCGACCCCGCGTTTGTTGGTCAAAAGAGAATTTACTTGATTTCAGTTAAACCGCAAGGGCGCAGCGTCATATTCGTCGGCACCACGCCAGCCTAGCCCACCGGGGGTACCTCAAGGTCTACGCTCGTCTCTTCTGCGCACCGGCGGGGTCCTGCAACGCGAAATCCCGCAGGTTT
>NZ_JAJALI010000032.1 GCF_020523795.1 Ancylobacter sp. Lp-2 | reverse complement strand
GCGATGAACTTGCCGCCGAGAGACTCAACCTGTTCCTTCGCCGCCGGCCGCACATCGGTGGCCGAGACCACCGCGCCGAGCCGCCGCGCCGTGGCGATCGCCTGCAGGCCGGCGACCCCGGCCCCCATCACGAACACCCGCGCCGCCGGCACCGTGCCCGCCGCCGTCATCATCATCGGGAACGCCCGGCCGAACTCGCCCGACGCGTCGATCACCGCCCGGTAGCCGGCGAGGTTGGCCTGAGAGGACAGCACGTCCATCACCTGCGCCCGGGTGATGCGCGGCATCAGCTCCATGGCGAACAGCGAGGCGCCGGTCGCGGCGATCTCGGCGAGCGCCGCCTCGTTGCCATAGGGATCGGCGATGGCGATCACCAGCGCCCCCGGCGCGATCTTGCCGAGATCGGCGGCGTCCGGCCGGCGCACCGCCAGCACGATCTCCGCCCCGGCGCCCGCCGACACATTGTCCGCCGCGATCGAGGCCCCCGCCGCCTCATACTCCGCGTCCGACACCCCCGACGCCAGCCCGGCACCCGAGGCCACGACAACCTCCCCGCCAAGACCCGTCAGACGCTTGACCGTATCCGCAGAACCCGAAACTCGTGGCTCAACGGAC
>NZ_JAJALI010000031.1 GCF_020523795.1 Ancylobacter sp. Lp-2 | reverse complement strand
GAGCCTGGCCATTGCCCCAAGCCGCCTGATCTATCGAAGGAGGAGACAGACATGTACCGCGAAGACTTCATGCAGCGCGCCATCGAGATCTCGCGCGAGGCGCTGGAAAAGCCCGGTACCGAACCGTTCGGCTGCGTCATCGTTAAGGATGGCGCCATCGTCGGCGAGGGGCTCAACCACTCGCTGGCGCATTTCGATCCGACCTCGCATGGCGAGGTGGAGGCGATCCGCGACGCCTGCCGCCGGCTCGAATGCGTCGACCTGTCGGGCTGCGATCTCTACACCTCCTGCGAGCCCTGCGCGATGTGCGTGGCGACCATGGAAGTGGCGGGCATCTCGAAGCTCTACTACGCCGCCTCGATGGGCCAGGCCGGCACCGCCTTCGCCTCGCTGACCCGGGCCGAGCGCCATCCCATCGATGTCGAGGCGCTGCGCGCGGCCGCCGGCGCCCCGGTCGAAGAGCGCGTCATGCCGTCCGAGCAGGCGATGGATGCCGAGGCGGTGGCGATCCTCGACAGCTGGGTGAAAGCGCGCAAGGCTGCCACCGCGGCGCGAGGCTGATTCAGCGCATACGAAACGCAGAGAATTCGCATGAACACGATGAAGAAGGGAGCCTCGCGCTCCGTCAACGATCCGACCGCCAAGGGGAAAGGTCCGCCCCCGGCCGAGCACGGGGCGATCTCCCGTACCGAAGCGGTTCAGGACGCGCTTCGCCA
>NZ_JAJALI010000030.1 GCF_020523795.1 Ancylobacter sp. Lp-2 | reverse complement strand
TCGAGCAGCTTGCGGAACATCTCGACGCCGGTCACCGTGGTCTTGATGGTCGGGCGAATGCCCACCACTTCGACTTCCTCGCCCACCTTGATGATGCCGCGCTCGACGCGGCCGGTCACCACCGTGCCGCGGCCCGAGATCGAGAACACGTCTTCGATCGGCATCAGGAACGGCTGGTCGACCGGACGCTCCGGCTGCGGGATGTAGGCGTCGACCGCCTCCATCAGCTTCAGAACCGCGTCCTTGCCCAGCTTCGGATCGCCGTTCTCCAGCGCCACCAGCGCCGAGCCGCGGATGATCGGAATGTCGTCGCCCGGGAAGTCGTACTTCGACAGCAGCTCGCGAACCTCGAGCTCGACGAGCTCCAGAAGCTCCTCGTCGTCGACCATGTCGCACTTGTTGAGGAACACCACCAGGGCGGGCACGCCCACCTGGCGGGCCAGCAGGATGTGCTCGCGGGTCTGCGGCATCGGGCCGTCGGCCGCCGACACCACCAGGATCGCGCCGTCCATCTGCGCCGCGCCGGTGATCATGTTCTTCACATAGTCGGCGTGGCCGGGGCAGTCGACGTGCGCGTAGTGGCGGTTCGACGTCTCGTACTCGACGTGAGCCGTCGAGATCGTGATGCCGCGCGCCTTCTCTTCCGGCGCCTTGTCGATCTGGTCGTACGCCGTGAACGTCGCGCCGCCCGACTCCGCAAGCACCTTCGTGATCGCTGCCGTCAGGGACGTCTTGCCATGGTCAACATGGCCGATCGTCCCAATGTTGCAGTGAGGCTTCGAACGGTTGAACTTCTCTTTGGCCA
>NZ_JAJALI010000002.1:59689-811691 GCF_020523795.1 Ancylobacter sp. Lp-2 | reverse complement strand
ACGCCATCGCCCGCCTCGGCGGCTCAACCTGCGCGACCATCCGCGACCGCTTCGACATGCCGACCCCGACGCTCGCCGAATGGTCGGCGCTGACAAAGTAGAGCGAGAATGTCGGGTAGCTCGTTGCATCGTTTAGAGGGAGACCTTTCCGGTAGCGCCAAGAGCAGGAATTGGCACGCCATCCCGAAGCAGACATTTCAACTACTCGGACCTCTTCCTAACCGCGTCACTGATACGCGAGATATTCGGCATCTGACCGCGTAACCCGTGACGCTCCAGGACGGATGGACGGACCGGGTTCGCTCGGTCCCGAGCTGCTCTAGCCGATCTATTCGATCGCGGTCACGAGAGGGGGAATCTCCCGCTCGAAGAAGTCGGAAAAGGTGGCGATGCGCGGCGGCAGCTTCTGATAGGGCGGATAGTAGAGCGTGAGCCAGAACTCCGGCGACGACCATTCCGGCAGAACCGGGACCAGGCGTCCCGCCTGCAAATGCTCGGCGACGATGAAGACCGGAAGCAGGGCGACACCGGCCCCGTTCACGGCAAGACTGGCCAATACCTCTCCATTATTGGAACTGACCGCTCGCCCCGCCGAGATCGTCGCGGTGGAGCCGCCATCCGTCAGCTCCCATGTCTCGCGATGGCTGCCGGCATCGTAGGCGAGGCACGCATCGGGAGACAACTCGTTGGGGTGGCGGGCGGTGGTGGGGGGGGCGTGCCAGGCGCGGCCACGAGGATGCGCCTGATGGCGCAGATCTTGCGCCAGATGGTGAACTTTTCGGATGGCACGCCCGAAATGCGGATCGCCAGATCGAACCCCTCGTCGACCACGTCGATCAATTTGTCAGTGAGCGTGATCTCGACGTCGATCCTGGGATAGAGCTCACGGAACCCGCACAGGATATGCGGCAGCAGGCGCTGGCCGAACGACATGGGCGCATTGATCCATAGCCTGCCTTCGTCCGCCTTGTACGCGTTGATCAGCTCGGTGCGCGCCGCGTCCAGCGCCTGCACGACCGGAGCGATCCGCGCGGCGAATATGGCACCGTCTCCCGTCAGTGCGACCTGCCGTGTGGTGCGGACGAAGAGCTGCACGCCGAGCTCGGCCTCGAGCACGGCGATGGTCCGCGTGACCGAGGCGGGGGTCGTATCGATCTCGCGGGCCGCCTGAGCGAAATTCCGCTTTTCGGCGGCGAGAAGGAAGGTGCGGAGGGCCTTGAGCGCGGCGCGGCCGCGAGGAGGCGGACGCGTGCTCAACGAAATCGACGGTCGCAACCAGGACACCGCCTCTCTCGGAGAGGCGCTGAAGCTGCCAGCCCACCAAGAGCCTTATCGCGCCCGGATCGAAGGGCAGCACGCGCCGCTTGCCGGCTAAGGCCCGCCCTTCCCACCGCCCTCTGCGCGCAATCTGGAGCTTCCGCGATGAGTCAGCTTCAACCCTATCTCATTTCCCTCGCTGCCGGTCTCGGGATCGGCGCGGTCTACGGCCTTCTCGCGGTGCGCTCGCCGGCGCCGCCGATCATCGCCCTTTTCGGGCTGCTCGGCATGCTGGCGGGAGAGGCCGCCGTGCAATGGCTGAGGGGACACGCCAACGTCGTGCAGTCCTGCTTGCACGAAAAATCCTTCGCGCTTCATCGCTCCGGCGGGGCGACGAAGGATGCCGACGCTGCCTGACGCGCCCGGCTCATCTTGCCATCCCTCAACAGGAAACGCCCATGTCCAGCAAGCTCGAAGTGCTCACGCGCAGAAAAGCCAACTCATCTTCATCGATCAGCAGCCGCAGATGGCTTTCGGCGTCCAATCGATCGACCCCCAGGTGCTGAAGAACAACGTTGTCGGTCTCGCCAAACCACCGCGTATCAGCGGACAAACATGAGGTTCTGCATCCTCGTGCTACTCGACCTTGTGGATCGAGGAGGCGGCAGTGACCACATCTCCAATCTGATCGATGTCATCCCGAAGAGGCCAAATTCGGGCCACGTCGAGTACTCGGTCGTCGTCTTCCTGAAGCTGATGCTGAAAGGGAACGTCACCTTCCTCGAGTGGCCGCAAAGCCCGATCAACTACGCCGGGTCGGCCCTCCGGCCCGCGGCGGGGTCGCGGTAGCTGCGGCTGCATCCGCAGGGCAATGTGCCGCCGATGCACTCCCGACCTTAATGGCTGAAACCTCGCCTCCATCAGAAATCCGGGACCTGGTTGCTACGCTTCTCGCGCAGAAGGCGCAGACGCACGAACTCGGCACAATGATCTTGCCGAAGGCGATCTCGCGCTTTGTCGACGCCGAATTCGATGCGGCCATCCGCCCCTTTGGCCAAGACCGGAACAGGCGAAGATCGGGTGGGGGCTCCGACGCGACGGCGACCTATTCGGCCGCCAGCCCTTCCGCGTCGTGCGCCTGCGCGGTCGGCAGTCGGACTTCGAACACCGCGCCTCCATGCTCGCCGTTTCGGCCCAGCAGCGAGCCGCCGTAGGCCTCGACGATGGTGCGGCAGATGGCGAGGCCGATGCCCATTCCCTCGCGCTTAGTCGTGAAGAAGGGGTTGAACAGCTTCGAGAGATTCTCCGGGGAGATGCCGCTGCCGTGGTCGCTCACCGACAGAAGCAGCAGTTCCGGCCCCTCGGCGCGCAGGCTTATCTCGAGCTGGCGCGCGTCTTCCGCCGTGTCGGCCATCGCGTGCATGCCGTTGGTCATCAGATTGATGATCACCTGCTGCAGCTCCACGCGATCGGCGATGACCGCCGCATCGTCCGATCCGAGATCGAGCCGCACCCGCGTGCCGGTCGCGAGCAGTTCGCGGTCGAGCAGGCTGACCGCCTCCTCGGCCACTTTCCGCAGATCGACCGGCTCGGGTTGCCGACGCGCCTGCCGCAGCTGCTCGCGGGTGCGCTGTATGATGTCGCTGGCCCGCACGCCGTCCTTCACCGCTCGTTCGGCGGCGCGTGTCGCGGCGTCCAGATCGGGTGGGTCGCGCTGAAGCCAGCGGACACAGGCCTGTACGCTCATCACCATGGCGCCGATCGGCTGGTTCAGCTCATGCGCGATGGAGGCGGAGATCGCCCCGACGGTGGAGATGCGTCCGACCCGCGCCAGTTCCTGCTGGGCGGCGGCCAATGTCTCGCGCGCCGCCTCGCGCTCGGTGATGTCGAGCATGGCGCCGCTCACCCGGCGGAACGACGCATCGTCGTCGGGCAAGGTCATCACCAGCATGACCGTGAGATCACGCCCGTCGAGTGCGCGCAACCGGATCTGGGTTTCCACATGGCCCGATCGATTGCGGATCGCCGCGACGAGCGGCTCCAGCAGCGTGTCGGAGTTGATCAGGAAGCGTTCGATGGGCCCGAGCACCGAGGCGCGGGTGGGGCTAGCCAGAAGCCGCGCTGTCGCCTCGTTCACATCGACAAGGTGCACGAGCTCGGCGAGCTTATCGAGCGACGTTCTCTCGCGAGGCGTATCGCGCCCGCTGCCTGCGCGGCTGTTCGGCGCCTCCAGCGCTTCCTTCAGATCGGTGAGATCCATCTCGCAGAGCGAAACATGCGCCTGCTCGAACAGCGACCGGTATCGGCTCTCGCTCCGGGCCAGTGCCCCGAGCGTGCGCTTGCGCGCGCTGAAGTCGAACGCGATCAGGCTGAGGCCCCCTGTGATGGCAAGATAGAAGCCGACCGCGGCCAGCCCGCTTCCTTCCGCCAGCGCCTGCGAAATCAACGGCGAGAAGGCGCCGCCGATGATGCCGCCGAAATTGAACGCCACAGAGGTGCCGGAATAGCGGATCCGCGGAGGAAACAGCTCGGGCAGCCACGCGGCGAGAGGGCCGTTGACGAACCCCATGACGAACAGTGAGAAGGACAGGAACAGGAAGATGATCGTGAGCGAGCCGCTGCCCATCATGGGCGACAGCAGGATGCCGGAGAGAATGGTCCCGGCGCAGCCGACGATCAGGATGTTCTCTGGGCTGAAGCGATCCGACAGCCAGCTGGCCAGCACGATGCTGGCGCCCATGAACAGGATGGCCCCGAGCTCGATGAGCAGGAAGGCCGAGCGCGGATAGCCGAGGACGGACGTGCCGTAGCCGAGAGCGAAGGCGGTCGCCGTGTAGTAGAGCGAAAAGCACGCGACGACGCCGAACGTGCCGGCAACGACCTGGTGCGGGTGGGTGCGCAGCAGTTCGAGCAGCGGGACGCGCGGGGGCGGCGCTTCGGCGAGCGCCGCGGCGAACTCCATCGTCTCCACCAGGTTGAGCCTCACCCACAGGCCGATCCCGATCAGCGGGATGCTGGCCAGGAAGGGCACCCGCCAGCCCCAGTCGCGAAACTCCTCGACCGAGAGGACCAGCGTGAGGATGAGGAACAGGCCGTTGGCGATGATGAAGCCGATCGGGGCACCGAGCGGCGCGAACATCGCGTAGCGGGCGCGCCAGCCGGGCGGTGCGTTCTCCAGGGCGAGAAGCGTCGCGCCCGTCCATTCGCCGCCCAGCGCCAGCCCCTGGCCGAAACGCAGCAGGCATAGCAGCAGCGGCGCCAGCCATCCCACCAGTTCGTAGGTGGGCAGCAGGCCGATGGCGGCGGTCGAGCCGCCCATCAGCAGAAGCGAGGCCACCAATGTCGTCTTGCGGCCGATACGGTCACCGAAATGACCGAACACCGCGCCTCCGAGCGGCCGCGCGATAAACGCGATGCCGAAGCTCGCATAGGCGCCGATCAGTTCCATCGAGGGCACCGATGCCGGGAAGAACAGCGGTCCGAAGATCAGGCTCGCCGCCGTGGCGTAGATGTAGAAGTCGTAGAACTCCACCGCCGTGCCGACGAGGCTGGCGAACAGCACGCGCGCCGACTTCTGGCGGGAGCTTCCCGACCCGGCGCTGCTCATGCCGTGCCGATAGTGCTGGCGCGGAGCGGAATGCTCGTGTGCTCGCGAGGTGCCGGCTCGTCGTCTCCGGTGGAATGGTCGAAAAGCACGGCGGGAGGCTCCAGATCGCGCAGATATTCCGTTGTCTATCGGCGTAGATCCACGATGTCTACCGTTGCTATATTTCAGATATGTCTGAATTTGATGTCTATATGTCCGAAATTGATCGTTTTGACCTATATTTACTGCGGAAATGTCCTTTCCTGAACCTAAAAGAAGCATGGCGTGTTTCGTGGGTTCGGCGTAAGGGTGGCCGGTCACACTGGTCCCATCTATGAAAAAGCCGACGAACCCAGCGCCCAACCAGACCCCTCTTGTTCTCGTCGTCGATGATGACGAGGGCATTCGCCATGGCCTTTCCGACATCCTCGACTCGGTGGGACTGGAGGCGATGGCGTTCAGTTCCACGACTGAGCTTCTGGAGGCGCAACTGCCGGATCGTCCGGGCTGCCTCGTCCTCGATGTGCGTCTGCCGGGGGCGAGCGGGCTCGATCTTCAGACCAAGTTGAACGCGATGGGCAATCGCATGCCGATCATCTTCATGACCGGCTATGGGGACATCCCGATGTCCGTGCGGGCGATGAAGGCCGGCGCCACGGACTTTCTCACCAAGCCGTTCCGCGACCAGGAAATGCTCGACGCGGTGACGGTGGCCATCGAGCGGGACACTGCCCGGCGAGCCGAAAAGGCGGCGACCGTGGGGATCGTCGAGCTCTCGGCCGCCCTCACGCCCCGCGAGGTGGAGGTGATGCGCCTCGTGGTGGCGGGCCTCCTCAACAAGCAGATCGCCCACGAGCTTGGCGTGAGCGAAATCACCGTGAAAATTCACCGGGGCAATGTCATGCGAAAGATGAAGGCGACATCCGTGGCCGATCTCGTTCGCAAGGCGGAACTCATCAGGCTGGCGTCAGACGCCTAGGCAGCCCCCATGCGTGCCCCGCCTCGGGGGCTGCCTTAGCGACGGTATTATTGTGCCGTAAACTATCGTATAGTTACGAGGTGCCGGCCACTGCTCCATTTAGTGGGAGGAAATATTCTCAAGGCCTGGGAGCGTTGGCCGTGACGGTCAAACCGAGATCCGTAGCGATCGTCGATGATGACGAAGCATTCCTCGACGCTACGACGTCATTCCTCCAATCTCTTGGCTACAAGACCCATTCCTACGCTTCGGCGGAGGCGTTTCTGGAGTCTGCCCCGCAGGATGAAATCTCGTGCCTGCTCACGGACGTGAACATGCCAGGGATGAGCGGACTGGAACTTCAGGCGATTATTCGCGCGCGTCACCCGACCATGCATATCATCGTGATGACGGCTCTCGGTGACGAAACAGTGCGCCGCCGTGCGATGGCCGGCGGTGCGGCCTGCCTGCTGCGCAAGCCGATTCTCGCCGAGGCGCTGATACGCTGCCTGGGCGAGTAGGCCCACCCGCCGGTCTCGATGCCGCACGAATGTCGGTCGCTCGCCCCGAATGGGGGCACATCGCGCGCTTTCAGGCGAAGCTGCTCTGGCGATCCTGGACGATGCGGCGACGGACGACCTGCGGGGACTGGCCGAACGAGCGCACGAAGGCGCGGCGCATACGTTCGCGGTCGGCAAATCCGGTGATCTGCGCGATCTCGTCGAGCGGAAAGCGCCCTTCCTCCATGAGCAGGCGGGCCGCTTCGAGGCGGAGCGTCTCTATCACCTTCGCAGGGGTCTGCCCGGTCTCGTTGCGGAACAGCCGGCTGAACTGGCGGACGCTGAGATTGGCGCATTGCGCGAGTTCCTCGATCGAGAGGTCCTTCGCCAGGTTCTCCTTCGCGTAGGCCAGCACCCGACGAATCCGGTCCGTTTTCGGCTCGACTTCCACCAGGGTCGAGAACTGGGACTGGCCGCCGGGACGACGGAGATAAAGCACCATGCGGCGGGCCGTCGTGCGCGCGATTTCCTGGCCGAAATCGTCCTCCACGAGTGCCAGCGCCATGTCCATGGCCGAACTCATGCCGGCGGAGGTCCAGAACCCGCCATCGTTGATGAAGATGCGATCGGCATCGACCCTAATCGCGGGAAACTCGGCCTGCAGGCGGGCGGCATGCGCCCAGTGCGTGGTCGCCCGCCGTCCGTTCAGCAGGCCGGCTTCCGCCAGCGCGAAGGCGCCGGTGCAGACGCCCGCGATCCGGCGGGAGCGCCCAACGGCCCGGTTCAGATAGTCGAGATGCCCGGGTGATGTCGGTCCCATCGCCAGCGAGCCGATCGTCACCGTGGTGTCGTGGAAGCTTGCGGGGAACGGCTTGGTCTCGATCGAAAATCCGAGGGAGTTGCGTACCGGGCCCCCGTGCTCGGAGATGACGTGGACGTCGTAGCCGGGATATTCCAGCACGCGGTTGGCCATCTCGAACACCGAGAGTGCCGCGAGCCCCATGACCTGGAACCCCTCGGCGACCAGCAACCCGATACTGATAAGCTTACGCATGATGGCTTCGATCTGATCCTCGGTCCGTACCATTCCTTCGTTCCATGCAGCGCGGTGGAACGCAAATCCGTCGCAGAGGAGCGGCCTCCAGGGACGGTGGAGCACGGGGGGCACGACATGCCGAGGCATGGCGCGCCTTGTGGAGAGGGAACCCTGCACGGCGGTCGCACCGTGCAGGGAGCTGTCAGAAGCCCTCGAGGACGATCTTGCCCTTGGCCTTGCCGCTTTCGAGCCATGCATGGGCCTTCGCGAGGTTCCCGGCATTGATCGGGCGGAGGATCTCCGTGACCGTCGTGCGGATCTTTCCCTCGTCGACCAGCCGAGCCACCGCGTCGAGCAGCTTGCCCTGTTCGGCCATGTCGCCCGTCTGGAAAAGCGAGCGGGTGAACATGAACTCCCAATGCGTCGACACCGCCTTGCGCTTGAAGGACATGATATCGAGCGTGTCAGGGTCGTCGATCAGCCCGAACCGCCCCTGGGGCGCGATCAGCTCGACGATGTCCTTGAAGTGCCGGTGGGTTTCGGTCGTCGAGAACACGAAGGCCGGCGCGCCGATGCCGAGTGCCGCCACCTGCTCGGCGAGAGGCTTGCCGTGGTCGACGACGTGGTGAGCCCCGAGTTCCTTGACCCAGCTCTGGGTCTCCGGCCGCGACGCGGTGGCGATCACCGTCACGTCGGTCAGCGCCCGCACCAGCTGGATGGCGATCGAGCCGACGCCACCGGCGCCGCCGATGATGAGCACCGCGTTTGCTGCCCCCGGCACCGGCTTGCGGATATCGAGACGGTCGAACAGCATCTCCCAGGCGGTGATCGCCGTGAGCGGCAGCGCGGCGGCTTCGGCGTGGGACAGTGAAGCCGGCTTGTGGCCGACGATGCGTTCGTCGACGAGGTGGAACTGGCTGTTGGCGCCGGCGCGGGCGATGGAGCCGGCATAGTAGACCTCATCGCCCGGCTTGAAGGCGCTCACCGCCTCGCCGACTTCCGCCACGCGGCCGACGGCGTCCCAGCCGAGCACCTTCCACTCGCCGGCTGGCGGCGCGGCGCCGAGCCGCACCTTGGTGTCGACCGGATTGACCGAGATGGCCCGGACCTCGACCAGAAGGTCGCGTCCCGTTGCTTTCGGGCGTTCCAGCTCGATGTCGACCAGCGCGGACTCGCGATCGATGGGGCCGGGCTGCTGATAGCCGATTGCTTTCATCTTCATCTCCTGAGGATCGTGGATTGGCCGGAGGGCCGAGTTGCGCTCACGGCCGGGTGCCGAGCGGCAGGCGGAACAGCCTGATGGGCCAGCGAATCTGCGAGGCGCCGCCGTTGAACAGGGCGGCGCGATCGATCTGCGGCACCGGCAGCCACAAGACGTGGTCGGTGTCGATGAAGGGGGCGTCGACCCAGTGCAGTTCCGGCGAGACGAGAAGCGTCGTCACCGTGCCATCCGCCGCGCGCTTGCGAAGGGCATTGGCGGCGAGATCGGCGAAATAGAGATCGCCGTTCGAATCCATCGCCGTCCCGCCGACCGGCGGCAGGTTGGCCCAGGGCTCGACCTTTGCGGCGAGTTCGTCCGGCGACAGCGAGGCATCGTCCAGAAAGCGCGTCTCGATGCGCGACCACGGCCCTTCCAGCGGCCCGTAGTGGAGCCATCTGCCATCCGGCGAGACTTCGAGCGGATCGCTATGGACGTAGAGGGGCTTTCCGTCGGGACCCGTCAAGGGCCGGCCGTCGAGGAAGATGTCTCGATCCGGACGCGCCGTCACCGACCCGTGGCCTTCCAGGACCCGGCGGGTCGAGCCGTCACGCAGGTCGAGCACGATCAGCCCCGGCCTGCCGGCGTCGGTGAGATAGGCATGGTCGCCGTTGAAGCGGATGTCGTCGATATAGCTGCCGGCAAGCGCCGCCGCCGGCCCGAGCGGAATCACCCGGTCGACGCTATCGGTCGCGAGGTCGATCCGCACCAGCTTGGCGGCGCCCGGCAGCGGATCGCCGCCGAATTCCGGCGAGCCGGTATCGACCGCCCAAAGCCCACCCTTGCCGTCGAGATGTATGGCGTTCACGTTGACGAAAGCGGTGCCGTTGTCGGCGCCGGGTGTCCAGCCGTTCCATTGCGGCGACAGATAGGGCCGGGCGTTCCCATGCCCGTCGATGAGGGCGAGCGACGGGCCTTTCGAGCCGGTCCAGCGCGGGCCCGCCACGAAGACCCGACCATGATCCACCGCGACGGCGTTCCAGATCATGTCGTGGCTTTCGGCGGCGATCTCGATGTCGGTCGTAGTCGCCGTCGCTCCCGCTATCGCGGTGCCGGCGGTCAGGATCATCGTGGCGGCCGAAAGCGTGGTTATCCAGTTCATCTCAGGTGCCTTGAACGTCCTTGGAGGAGGGGCCGCCCGGCATCGGGCGGAGCGGCGAGGGGGGCGGCACCTGCCGATGAGGGCGATCACGATGCATGCGGTAGCAGCGGGATGCCTCGGTCCGACAGGACGTAGATGCCATCATTCCGGCCACGCGATTGCAGATGGGCTGTGGCCCCCTACATTCGCGGTGAGCCACTCCGGAGAGGAAGCATGAAAGTCGGTCTGGTCCTGTGCCCGGAGTTCCAACCCATCTGCTTCGGCGCGGTGGCGGCCTTCGACATCGCCAACAAGCAGGCGGGCCGGAAGCTGTACGACGTTCGGATCCTGTCGGAGCAAGGCGGGCTGATCGCCGCCTCGTCCGGCATGCAGGTGATGACGGATGCCTTCGACACCAGCGCCTATGACACGCTGCTCGTCGCGGCGGGGCTGGAGATACCGACCTCGTCGCCGGGGCTGATCCGGCTCCTGCGTGCTGCGGCGCGCGATACCCGGCGCGTCGCCGCCATCTGCCTCGGCTCGTTCGTGCTGGGCGATGCGGGCCTGCTGAACGGCCGGCGCGCCACCACCCATTGGCGCTATGCGCAGGCCCTGCGGGATCGCTTTCCCAGCTGCCGCGTCGACATGGACAAGATCTTCATCGCCGATGGTCCGATCTGGACGTCGGCCGGCATGACGGCCGGCACCGATCTCGTCGTCGGCATGATCGAGCGCGACCATGGAGCGGAGGTCGCGCGCTCGGTCGCTAAGGGCATGGTGATGTATCACCGCCGCTCGGGCGGACAATCCCAGCATTCCACTCTCTTGGATCTTAGCCCGCAGGAGGACCGGGTCCAGGCGGCGCTCAACCATGCGCGGCGGAATCTCGCCGACGAACTGACCATCGAGGATCTGGCCGGCGTCGCCTGCCTGAGCCCGCGCCAATTCAGCCGCCTGTTCCGGACGGAGACCGGCACGACGCCGGCCAAGGCCGTCGAGGCGCTGCGGGTGGAGGCCGCGCGGCTGATGCTGGAGCAGAGCCGGTTGCCCATCGAGGTGATCGCCCGCGAAGTGGGCTTCGCGAACCGGGAGCGCATGCGGCTGTCCTTCCTCCGGGTGCTCGGCGAGGTGCCGAGGGCGATCCGCAGCGAGGCCGGGCCTGTCGCCGCGCTCTAGGCGCCCGGCTAGCCGAGGCGGATGTTGGACAGGTCGATCGAGACCACCAGCGGGTCCCGGCTGAAGCTGCCGTCGGGCTGGCGGGCGAAGATGCGCCGTCTGGTCGGGAACTTGATGCCGGACACCTCCTCATAGTTCGAGACGAGGTGGGCGCCGGGCGTGTTGCCGGCGATCTCGACATCGTAGTCGTGACGCTTGAGCAGCCCGTCGCCGTCGAAATAGAGCGTCTGCACGGGGCTGTGCGTCGCGATGTTCGCCGGGAACCGCACCGCGAGACGGCGCCAGTCGCCCCCCTCGGTCTGCCAGGGTTCGAGCTCCTCGCTCTCCACGCCCGGCCATGCCAGCACGAACGGCACGTTGAGATAGGTCCACATGGCGCAGCCGGCGAAGTAGGCGAGCTGCAGCTCGTTCCAGGGCGTCTGCAGCGTATGGCCCGCGAAGCTCGCCCGGGGCTGGAGCAACTCGTCGAGCGCTGTGCCGTCGTCCGCCTCGAGAGCGACCCGGCCGGGGGTGAAGCGCGAACGTCGGCCATCCGCTCCAAATGGCGCGTGTGATGCCCATTCCTCTTTGAGCCCGACGGTCACAGTGGTCCGCTCCAGAGTGTGGGGCTGTCCCTTCAGCTCCCACAGCACGCCGCCCTGGACGAGGTCCGCGGAAACGTTGTCGAACTGCCGCCAGCGCTGGAGGCCGCCATGCGCCTCGATGGCAAGGTCCTTAAGTCGGGTCATGCTGCTCTCCTTGGGGGCCCGCGAAATGGCGGGCGGCCGCGGAGGAAGCCTAGGCGGCGCCCCGGGCGGCACTGAACGACATAGATGCCTTGTTTCAGGCCGTGTTCGGTGCGGCTGGGATGGAACATGGCAGCTGGGCCGCGTCATTCCCGATCTTCTTACGGGCTGACCAAGTGAAGAAAGCAAAGAGGTTCAGAACTGGCGAGCGGAAGGGCCGAGGATTTTCTGAAAGGGTCTGGGATTCCCGGCGACTTTAACGGTCGGTTTCGGGAATGACCGCTTTTCACTCCGGCCTGCATCCTCGACAGGATGGCCGGAAACATGGCTTTGCTGACCTTCGTCGCAGCGCGGCGGTGATGTTCAATCGGGGTGTCAGGTGCCTTCGATTTCCGATGGCACCTCATCGATCATCACCCTGTTCGCAATCGCGGGAGCTCCCATGCCGAGCCAGTCGGACACCTACCTCGCCGTACAGGCCGTCGCGCCGGGCCGGCTCGAATTGACGCGCAAGCCGCTCGTCGCCCCGGCAAGCGGGCAAGTGCGGCTGCGCGTTCAGGCCTGCGGCGTCTGCCATTCCGATGCTGGGACGGTCGAAGGCGCGTTTCCCATCGCCTGGCCGCGCGTGCCCGGCCATGAGGCGGTGGGCGTGATCGATGCGATCGGCGACAATGTCGAGGGCTGGACGCTCGGGCAGCGCGTCGGCGTCGGCTTCCTCGGCGGCAGCTGCGGCCATTGCGAGGAGTGCCGCAGGGGCGACCTCGTCAATTGCCGGAACCAGGAATTCACCGGCGTCCACCATGATGGTGGCTACGCGCAGTACATGCTGGCGCGGGCCAGCGGGCTGGTGTCGGTCCCCGACAGCCTCTCATCCGAAGACGCCGCGCCGCTGCTCTGCGCCGGCCTCACCACCTTCAGCGCCTTGCGCAACTCGCCGGCCCGCGCCGGCGATCTCGTTGCCATTATCGGCATTGGCGGGTTGGGGCACCTCGCGGTGCAGTTCGCGCGACGCATGGGCTTCGAGGTCGTCGCCATCGGCCGTGGGCCCGACAAGGGAGGGCTCGCGGAAAAGCTCGGCGCGCATCACTATGTCGACAGCTCGACCATCGCGATCGCCGAGGCGTTGCAGAAGCTGGGCGGCGCCCAGTTCGTGGTCGCGACGGCGTCCGGCGGCACAGTGGTCGCGGAGGCGGTGAGGGGGCTTCGGCCGCGCGGTCGGATCATCGCGCTGGGGGCGAGCCCCGAGCCGGTCGAGGTGTCGACGGCGGACCTGCTGTTCGGCGGGCGATCCATAGAGGGGGCGCTGACCGGCGACCCGGCGACGGCCGATGCCACGCTGCGCTTCAGCTCGCTCGCCGGGGTTGCCGCCATGATCGAAACCATGCCGCTGGAACAGGCCCCTGAGGCCTATCGGAAGATGATGTCGGGCCAGGCCCGCTTCCGCATCGTCCTCACCATGTGACCGCGCGCGCCTCCTAACCCGTCATCACGTCGAGCCACCCGGCTCGCGAAGGACCGACCATGTCACTTGAATCCGCAAAAACCGAATTCCTCGGCATCGACGATGTGCGCTTCGCCTTCAGACGCCTTGGCCCCGCAACCGGAACGCCGCTCGTCCTGCTGCAGCATTTCACCGGCACGATGGATGCCTGGGATCCGGCCGTGGTGAACGCTCTTGCTCAGACCCGCCCGGTCATCGTCTTCGACAATCTCGGTGTCGGCGCCTCGACCGGCCGGACGCCCGATACAGTGGAGCAGATGGCGGCCGATGCCGCGACTTTCATCCGGGGCCTCGGCCTTGCGCGGGTCGATCTTCTCGGCTTCTCGCTCGGCGGCATGCTGGCCCAGCTCCTCGCCGTGCAGCATCCCGACCTGATCGGCAAGCTCATCATCGCCGGTGCGGCGCCGCGTGGCGGCGAGGAGCATCTGCTGGCCGTCGTCGAGGACGCCTTCGCCCAAGGCGCGCCGGATGTGCGGCTGCCGCTGTTCTTCACGCCCTCCGAGGCGAGCCAGCACGCCGGCCGCGCCTTCGTCGTCCGCGCCACCGCCCGCACGCAGGATCGTGATCCGGAGAGCGGCGACGACGTCAGCGAGCCGCAGGCGAAGGCGATCATCGGCTGGTGCGCAAGCAAGGACGAGGGCGAGGCGACGCTGCGCTCCATCGGGCAGCCCACTCTGATTGTGCATGGCAGCGACGACACCATGTTTCCCAGCATCAACGCCTACAACACGTTCAAGGCGATGCCGAACGCCGAGCTCATCCTCTATCCGGACTCCGGGCACGGCGCGCTGTTCCAGTACCCGGAGAGGTTCGTCGCCCATTGCCGCACCTTCCTGGACGCGTGAGGGACCGACACATGCACGATCTCCAGCAGCAGGTAATCGAGGCCCATGGCGGCCTGGAACGTTTCCGTCGGTTTTCCGTCCTGACGGCGCGGCTTCATCAGTTCGGCATTCTCTGGGACCTGAAGGGCAAGCCGGACGTGCTCGCCCATGCCAATGTCCGGGTGAACCTCCTCAAGGAGGAGGTGTCGCACTGGCCGTTCCACCCGACGGCGAACCGCTCGCGCTTCACGCCGGACGAGGTGAGCATCGAGACGCCCGACGGCACCGTCGTCGAGAGGTTGGAGCAGCCGCGCGCGAGCTTCGCCGGCTTCGCGATGGAGACCCATTGGAGCGACCCGCAGCTCGCCTATTTCGCAGGCTACACGATGTGGACCTATCTGACCTCGCCGTTCATCCTCGCCCAGCCGGGCGTGGTGGCCGAGGAGATCGCGCCGTGGTCGGAAAAGGGCGAGGTCTGGCGAAGGTTGCGTGTGATTTTCCCCGCGACCATCGCGACTCATAGCCGGGAACAGACCCTGTATGTCGGCCCGGACGGCCTGATCCGCCGCCACGACTACGAGGTGGAGATCCAGGGCAACAACGCGGCGGCGCGCTATCTCCTGGCTTACGTCGATGTCGAGGGCATTCTGCTGCCTTCTGGCTTCAGGGTTTTCCCAAGGCAGCCGGACAACATGCCGGTGCCGGAGCCGCTGATCGTCGGCGTCGATATCGCCGATTACCGCTTCGCGTGAGCAAGGGTCGCGGGCCACGAACGGGCGCGCGACCCGGCCAACTTTGCAGGAAGGAGCTACTGATGCCTCTCCCCCAAACCACATCGCGGCAGATCGCCGTCGAACATGTCCGCATCCCCTGTGCGCGCCCTTTCGCCGACGTGCGCGCGGCGCTGGCGGCAGCCCTGCCGGAGCTGGATGCGAACGTCGTCGCCTCGCTGAGCCGCGGGGACCGGGCCGCCATCGACGAGCACGAGGCACACGGCCCCAAGCTTTTCATCTTCCTCGAACGTGACCACGGAGCCCTGCTCGCGATCGCGGGAGGCAAGAAGAACGCGATCCAGTACGAGATCGGCAATCCGATCACCGCCTCGAGGATGACCCGCCATCACCTCGGCGCGGCACTCTACGCGCCGCTGCGCGTCGCGCTGTACGAGACCGAAGGCGGCGAGGTGCTGTTCGAATATGATCGGCCGTCGTCGCTGTTCGGCCAGTTCGGGAACGATGACGTCCAGCAAGTGGGCCTCTATCTCGATCGGGAACTCGAGGCGGTGCTGCTCGCAGCGGCCGGCACATCGGCGCCAAATGAGGACGCGGTGTTGTAGCCGTTCGCCCCAACAGCGGACGCTGGGCGTCCGTCCGAAAGCCGACACTCTGGACCGGGGGCGGCCGACTGCGACAGCGATCTGCCCGCACCCCGTAGTTGGTGGCCGGCGGGCAAGAACATTATGGGCCGTAGACTGCCCGGCAGATCTCTTGCGGAAAGCGCCCGCCGCCGGACATGCCCTCGAGTGCCGTATTGGTGAAAGCGACGACACTGAGCTTCTCTGTGGGATCGACGAACCAGGAGTGGCCATAGGCACCGCCCCATCGCCAGGTGCCAGGAGTTTCCGGGGTGCCCGCCTCGGCTGCATCCTTCAGGATCGAGAACCCGAGACCGTAACCCCAGCCCGGCCAGCCGACGATGGGATGGCTGCCGGTCTGGACGCGTGTCATTTCCGCGACCAGCTCCGGCGGCAACAGCGAGCCACCTCCGCGGCGCAACGTCTCCAGCAGGCGTAAGCTCTCGTCGGCCGTACCGATCATGCCGGCGCCGCCCGACGGGAAGGCGTCGGCGTCGAAGGCCCTTGCCGGGTCCATGATTATATCGGCAAGGCCTTCCAGCATCGGGATGCGATCGGGCCCGCGCATGCGGCGCGGTTCGGGCTGATCATCGACGTAGGCCGCGGTGAGCCTCGCAGAGTCACAAACGCTGAAGCCCGTATCGTTGAGACCGAGCGGCCGGGTGATCAGCGCACGAACAGCGTCCGGCAACGACGCGCCGAACACCGAAGCCACGACCGCGCCGAGTACATCGATCGACAACGAATAGGTCCAGGCCGTGCCCGGCGCGAACAGCAACGGGACGGAAGCCAGGCGGCGCAGATTCTCGTCGAGCGAGATATCGAGCCTGTCCATGCCGTCCGAGACGCCGGCGCGATGATAAGGGCCGTCCTCCGGCTCCAGGAAGCCATAACTCAGACCGGCGGTGTGAGACAGCAGATGCCGGGGCGTGATTGTCGCGAGCTCGCCGCCGGGCAGCGTGGGGCGGAAGGCGGGCAGCCACGTCGTGATCGGCTCGTCGAGCGAAAGCCGTCCTTGCGCCACGAGCGCCATTGCCGCCACCGACACGAACAGCTTCGAGACCGAGGCCAGCCGGAACAAGGCATCCTCCCGCATCGGTCGGTTCATCTCGCGATCCGCCATGCCCATGGCACCGCGATAGATGACCTCGCCATCGCGAGCGACCAGCACCACGGCACCGACGATGCGCTTTTGGGCGATCGCCTGCGCGATGGCCGCGTCGAGACGCACTCCCATCGCCTGCACGGAGGTAGGGCTGTAGACAGGGGTCGGCGTAAGCGCGTGCATGGGTGAATCCTTCATGACGGTCGATGGAGCGGCGGATCGATCAGGCAGATGGAAAGCCATGGCGTCGCGCCGCGTTGGCGATGAGGAGCACTGGAACCAGAAGTGCGATCAGCGCCCATGGGAAAGCCGTGACGCCGAATGCGTCGAGCAGCACACCCCCGATCAACCCGCCGCCGGCAATGGCCGTGTTCCAGGCCGTGACCAGCATCGATTGCGCCAGATCGGCGGCATCGCCAGCGGCTTCGGCGAGTGCCGTCTGGAACAGGGTCGCGGCGCCGCCGAAAGCGAGGCCCCAGACCGCGACGGCGACGAGAACCGATCCCGGCTCGGCGCTCCAGAGACCGAGAGAAAGGCTGGCGCCGAGGAACAGGACCGTGCTCGCGAGAACGAGGCTGCGCAAATGCCGGTCGATCAGCAGGCCGGTCAGCGCGATGCCGCCGAGCGCGGCGGCGCCGAAGGCGAAGAGAACGAGATCGACGCGCGGTGTCAGGCCTGCTGAGGCGAGGAACGGCGCGATGTAGGTGTAGAGAATGTTGTGCGCCAGCACGAAGAGCAGCGTCACCAGCAGGATTGGTCGTACGCCCGGCAGCCGGAAGACCTGACGAAACCCCGCCCGTCGTTCCGCTGGTTGACCGGCGAAATCCGGCACCTGCCAGAGCACCCATACGATCAGCAACAGTGTCATAAAGCTCATGCCGAGGAAGGTCATTCGCCAACCCAGCACGGCGCCGATGAAGGTTCCTGCCGGGATGCCGAGAGACAGCGCCAGCGGCGTTCCCACCATGGCGATCGCAATAGCACGGCCCTTGAGATGCTCCGGCGCCATGCGTGCGGCATAGCCCGCGACCAGGGCCCAGAGCAGCCCGGCCGAGACGCCGGCGATGAAGCGGGCGACGAGCGTCAGGGTGTAGTCCGTCGACAGCGCTGTCGACGTATTCGCTACAGCGAAGCCCGCGATCGCGCAGAGCAGCAGCGGACGTCGACGCAAGCCTTGCGTCGCGGCCGTCAGCGGGATCGCAGCCAGGAGCGAGCCGACCGCATAGGCGGTGACGAGCTGGCCGACGAGCGCGGGCGAAACATCGAGATCGGCACTCATCTGCGGCAGGAGTCCGGCCGGCAGTGCCTCGGTCAGGATGGTGATGAACGCCGCCGTCGCCAGCGCCAGCAGGCCCGAAATCGGCAACTTTGCGGCTGCGTGCGGGCTGGGCGCCGTGTCGGCGCAAACAATCGTCTCGGTCGTCATGATTCCCGCCAATCCTCGGTTCGAACGAGACGAACGCTAGGCGCACCTGCGAGGCGGAGAAATGCTCTTGAGATCCGGTCTTTAAGGACTTAATGATCCGCAATCGGAGGTATGAAGATGATCGACCGGATGGCGGGGATCAGCGCCTTCCTGCAGGCGGCCGAGACGCGCAGCTTCGTGGCGGCCGGGCGCCAGCTCGGTGTGTCGGCTTCGGCGATCGGCAAGGCGGTGGCGCGGCTGGAGGAACGGCTCGGCGTCAGGTTGTTTCACCGCTCGACCCGCTCGATCACGCTGACCCCTGAAGGCAGCCTGTTCCGCGACCGCTGTCGCAAGATCGTCTGCGAGATCGAGGCAGCCGAGCTCGAACTTTCGCAGACGCGCGAGGCGCCGCGCGGCAAGCTCCGGGTGAGCCTGCCCTTGATCGGCATGCTGATGATGCCGGCGGTGATGGCCTTCATGCGTGCGTACCCCGAGATCGAGCTCGATCTCGACTTCACCGACAGGCTGGTCGACGTGATCGACGAGGGGTTCGATGCCGTGATCCGCACCGGCGAGGCGCAGGATTCCCGCCTGATGACGCGCAGGCTCGGCACCTTTTCGCACCGTATCGTCGCCTCTCCGGACTATCTCGCCGCCAGGGGCACGCCGCTAAACCCGGAGGATCTGGCACAGCACGCCTGCCACCATCACCGTTTTCCCTCGACAGGAAAGCTGGAGCGTTGGCCGCTGCGGCGGGACGGAGGCGAGATCGTGATCGATCTGCCGGTCACCAGCGTCGCCAGCACCCTGGAACCACAAATCTTCCTGGCTGAGGAAGGCTTCGGCCTCGCCTGCCTACCCCTGTTCGCCGTGCGCCGGCAGTTGGAGCGGGGAACGCTGGTCAGCGTGCTCGACGCGTACATCGCCGATGTCGGTGCCTTCCACATCCTCTGGCCGGCGAGCCGTCATACCTCGCCCAAGATCGCTGCCTTCGTCGCCTTCATGGCCAAGACGCTCTTCGCCGACCCGCCACCTGTGTCGCGCAGGGGCTGATCTCGAACGCTCGACCCCGAGACCTGCGCGCCCGCCCCCCTTCGCCGGGCGTGGTCCGTCATCGATCTTGGCTCCTCCTTTGAGGAAGACGGTGGGCCTTTGACGACGGGGACGGTACGATAAGGCAGCCTTGCTTTCCCTGAGCGTCAATTGCGGACCTCTTGCCCTCGCCATACAGCGGACGTCCATCCGTCCTTAGCAGGTCGGGAAATCCGACGTCTCTCGGCCTGCGCTGTAGCACGCTGCGAGCGCGCGCCGCGCTTGCTGCCCCAGGAACTGGAGCGCAGCGCTCTTTCCGTTCCCATGATGCCGATCACGCACAGCGGCGAACCATATGCCGTGTGAAAATCCACGCGGCATACCGCGCGCTCACGCTTCTTCGAAACTCTGACCTGATGATACTCAGCCCGGAATACGTGCGATGACCTTGATCTCGAAGTCGAACCCCGCAAGCCAGTTGACGCCGATCGCGGTCCAGTTCGGATAGGGCGCTTCCGGGAAGACGTCGCTCTTGACCTTCATGACCGTACCGAACTGATTTTCGGGGTCGGTATGAAAGGTCGTCACGTCGACAACATCGTCAAGCCCACATCCACCCGCTTGCAGGGTCGCTTCGAGATTGACGAACGCTAGACGGACCTGAGCCTCAAAGTCCGGCTCGGGGGCGCCATCGCTGCGACTGCCTACCTGACCGGACACGAACAGGAGGTCATCTGATCTGATCGCTGCCGAATAGGTCTGTGACGTGTAGAGGTCATGTCGACCGGTGGGAAAAACGGCGTCACGCTGGGCCATATGGCTGCTCCTGTTGGGTGCGGCGATCACAGCGCCCGGGTCAAGGTGCTGCCACCGCGCTGGATCTCAAGCGGGGCAAATTCCCGCGATCAGAAGCAGTCCGCACAAGCGCGTCCATATGTTGTCGGGTGATTAGCCTCATACCCAACGGTTATGGACCGTATAGGGTGTGAGAGCGTTCTTGCGATGGGCTTGCGGATGGGCGCCCGTTGGTAGGCTCTGGGCGCGATAGAGGGGCGGTGCCCGAGGGCGTTCAGTGGGACATGAGTTCAGTACAGGGCAAGGTGCGCGCATCCACGCTCCGTCATGCCTTGGGCGAAGTGCATCCACGGCATCTGGCCTTCCGGAGTCGCCATCCGGAGGTCACGTTCTTGCGCGCCTTCCACGCACCGGAGGAGACAGTGAGCGACACCACGCAGAACAAGGCGAATGTGATCGCCTTCTACGAGCTGATGTTCAATGACTGCCGGCCGCGGGAGGCAATCGATCGCTATGTGGGCAAGGAGTACATCCAGCACAATCCGCATGTGGCGACCGGTAAGGACGGCTTCATCGCGTATTTCGAGCGCATGGCGCGCGAGTGGCCGGGCAAGCGCGTCGAGGTGAAACGGGCGATTGCCGAGGGCGATCTGGTGGTGCTGCACTGTCTCCAGCACTGGCCGGGCGATCACGACTACGCGGCCATCGATATCTTCCGACTCGATGAGAGCGGAAAGATCGTCGAACACTGGGACGTGCTGCAAGTTCTGCCCGAAACGTCCGCCAATCCGAACGGAATGTTTTGACGAGCCAAGTACACTATTCGGTCGTGATGAACTGCCCTGCGAATTCATCGGAGCAAGGAAGGCTTCCTCGACAGTTCGTGGACAGCGCAAATGCACAAGATGGAACCACGCGTCGCCGTTCCAACGGCGATGACGGCTTCTTAGTGAGCGTCGGCGGCGTAGTGCGTCCCGGCCCTACCGCTATTCGCCGGCGCGACTGTTGCGCATCTGCCGGACCTGCTGGACAACTTGTTCGAGATTGTAGCTGGCCGGATCCTGCAGCGGCGGATAGTCGATATAGGTCTCGAGCTCACGCAGCCACAGTGCCTGGCCGATCGGCAGCAGGTTCCAGTCATAGACATAGGCCGTCACCGGGCCGGCGAGGGCGCCGCCCATGCCGAATAGCGTCTTCATCTGGTCGCCGATCGAGGTCTCGAACGGATCGCGCTTGATGTTGACCACCTGCGTCCAGTGATAAGGCATCACGCCGCTGATGAAGCCGGCCGGCGAGTCCGACACCATGGCGAAGTACATCTTCCAGTTCTTGTAGCGGACCGCCGATGGGTCCTTGCCGGAATAGTAGAAGAACGTGTCACGCGCCGATTTTTCGGAGGAGCCTTCGAGATAGGCGCGTTGGTTGACGCCGTCGAGCGTGGTCTTGACGATGCCGGGATAGTTGCCCTGCTCGATCCGCGCCTTGAGCTCGTTGCCCTTGTCGCCGCCGGCGATGTCGACGAGCGTCGGCAGCCAGTCGAGCGACGCGAACATCTGTGTCTTCAGCGTGCCGGGCGCGATGTGCCCGGGCCAGCGCACCACCAGCGGCGCCCGCATCCCGCCTTCCCAGGTCGAGAGCTTGCCGCCCTTGAAGGGCGTAGTGCCGCCATCCGGGAAGGTGATGGTCTCGGCGCCGTTGTCGGTGGTGAAGACGACGATCGTATTGTCGAGCTCGCCCATCTCCTGAAGCTTCTGCAGGACGAGGCCGATATTGTCGTCCATCTGCTTCATGCCGGCTTCGTTGACGCCCCAGTCCTTGCCGCCGGGTTCGCCCACCATGCCCATATACTTGTCGGACAGCACGGTGGTGATGTGCATGCGCGCCGGGTTGTACCAGACGAAGAACGGCTTGCTGGTCTTTTGCGGGTCGTTGCGGTCGAGGAAGTCGATGACCTTGGCGGAGATTTCCTCGTCCACGGTCTTGGAGCGCTCCAGCGTCAGCGGCCCTTCATCCTTGCAGGTTTGATTGGCCGAGGTGCCGTCCGACGAGGTGCAGGCGAGCACCGGGCGCGGCGGCGTCAGGCAGATGGTGGTCTTGGGGTCCACGGCGCCGGCCGGGTCGGCAAGGCCGGGCACCGGCGTGTTGCGACAGGGCGGCGCCACCGTCTGCTGCGTCGGCGTCGCGTTGATGTCCGGGAAACTGACGCCCTGCATGGCGTCGAGGTGATAGAGATAGCCCCAGAACTCCTGGAAGCCGTGTGCCGTCGGCAGCGCGTCCGTGTGGTCGCCGAGATGGTTCTTGCCGAACTCGCCGGTAGAATAGCCGAGATCGTGCAAGAACTTCGCGAGCGCCGGCGTGCCGGGCCGCAGATAGGACGGGCTGCCGGGCAGCTGCGGAGGGATCATGCCGGTGCGCAAGGGGTGCATGCCGGTGAAGAAGGCGTTGCGCCCGGCGGTGCAGCTTTGCTCGGCGTAGTAATCGGTGAACACTGCGCCTTCGCGGCCGATGCGGTCGATGTTCGGGGTCTCGCCGACCATCAGGCCGCGATGATAGATGCTCGGCTGCATCCAGCCGATATCGTCGCCCATGATGAACAGGATGTTCGGCCGGCTCGGCGGCTGTTGTGCCGTGGCGGGCGGGGCTACGACCGTTATCGTTCCTGCCACAGTCAATGCCGCGGCGGCGGCCAGTAGCCCAACGCTACATTTTCTTGACGCATCCATAGCTCCGCTCCCTGGGCGACGAGTATCCGTCGCTCATTTGCAAAGAAGTCGTCGAACTTAAGCGTCGTACGAAGCGAAGATCATACCTCAAGAGGTCAAGAATAAGAAGGTAGTGATAAGATAATTGAAATTATAACGTAATTAATGCTTACTTATCGTGAAGCGGTGATTTATAAATATTCGCTGTTTCAATGAGTTGCGCATTGCGCGCTCTTTTGCGCGCGACTGCGTGCCAAATGTGCTTTCGCTCCCATCGCTGCGTGGTTCGCTGCCCTCAATTTTCACTCGCGGGAGCGCAATCCGATGTCGGCTGTTCCGGCCCCTGAGGGCAGTCGCATGTCAAATGGGCTGGCTGGCCCACATGACGAGACCTGCGCTTTCACTTCTATTGGCGTCATGGCAAAGACGGCTCAGTCGACCAGTTCCTGGATGTCCGCGGCGCCGAAGGGCGATCTTAGCGGGGGCGGTCGATGAGTTCGCGTTCCGCGCGCAGGATATATTCCATGCCCTGGCCGATGTCCGAGCGGATGGCGGCGACGAAACCCTCGCCGTCGCGCGCCGACAGCGCATCGGTGGCGGCGCGGTGGTAATCGATGGCGAAGGCCGCCGAGCCGTACTGGCTCGATATGTAGCGCATGGACGGGCCGGCCTGCAGCCATAGCATCTCGATGATCCGCATCAGTGTCGGGGCGTTGGCGCGTCGGTAGATCAGGAAGTGGAAATCGAAATTGCTCTTCATGTAGAGCCGCCGATCGTCGGTCTCGATGGCCGTATTGACCCGCGTGTCATGCCGCACGAGCTCGTTCAGATCAGCCTGGGTCAGGTGATCGAAGGCCCGGCGCGCCGCCTCTGGCTCAATCTGCATGCGGGCGAAGACCACGTCGCGGTGATTGGCGAGGCTGAGGCGCGGCACCTCGATGGTGCGGCTGTCGGCAAAGTGCAGCGCCCCCTCCGCCACCAGCCGGCGCACCGCGTCGCGCACCGGAATGACGCTGAGACCATGTTCCTGCGCCAGGGCGCGGATCGACACCCGGTCGCCGGGCATGAACTCGCCTTCCCAGATCTGGCTGCGCAGGGCGCGGTGTAGCGCATCGGCCACAGTGTCGGGCTGATACTCGCTGCTGGCGTCATTCATGAGCCGTCTTATCCCTTCGGATCGTTGTTATATGACATGGCTACGTATTATAACACGTCATCGAACGCCACCGGAGACGCCCGCCAAATGCCCGCCGACGCCGTGAGTCCCGTCCCGCCGAGCTTCGTGCTCGCTGCGCATTGCGACCTCAACGGTATCTTCCGTGGCAAGCGGGTGCGCGCCGATGCCGCCGGCAAGCTCGCCAAGGCCGGCATCCGCATGCCGATGTCGTCCATCGGCGTCGACATCTGGGGCACCGATGTCATCGGCAATTCGCTGTTCGATCGCGGCGATCTCGACGGTATCGTCGAGCCGACCGGCCGGGGGCCGTTGCCCCTGACCTGGACCGACACGCCGGCGCGGCTGCTGCCCATGTGGATGCGGCTGGAAACGGGCGAGCCGTTCTTCGGCGACCCGCGCCGCGTGCTCGCCGAGATCGCCGGCCGCTTCGCCGCGCGCGGGCTGACGCCGGTAGCGGCGACCGAGCTGGAATTCTACCTCGTCGACCCCAAGGCGGCGCGCGCCCGCCCGCTCGTCCCGCTGCCCGAGGCGCATGACGGGGCCGGCGACACCATCTACTGTCTGCAGGAACTGGCGAATGTCGGGCCCTTTCTCGACGACGTCTATGCGATGGCGGAAGCCTGCGGCGTCGCGGTCGACGCGGCGATCTCAGAGAGTGGCCCCGGCCAGTACGAGTTCAATCTGGTGCACGGCCCCGACGTGCTGCGCATCGCCGACGATACCGTGTTCTTCAAGCAGATTGTCAAGAATGTCGCGCGCCGGCACGGGCTGGCGGCGAGCTTCATGGCCAAGCCCTATCCGAACCATTCGGGCAACGGGCTGCATGTGCATTTCAGCCTCGTCGATGCCGAGGGACGCAACGTCTTTGACGATGGCGGGCCGCGCGGCACGGCGACGATGCACCACGCCGTGGCGGGTCTCCTGGAGGCGATGCACGACACCACGCTGATCTTCGCGCCGCATCGCAATTCGGCGCGCCGGCTGCGGCCGGGCACGCTCGCTCCTACCATTGCCGCCTGGGGCTACGAGAACCGCACGGCGGCGGTGCGCATCCCCGGCGGGCCGCCGCTGGCGCGGCGCATCGAGCACCGGGTCGCCGGGGCGGATGCCAATCCCTATCTGGTGATCGCCGCCATCCTCGCCGCCGCGCTCGACGGCATCGAGGCCGGCGCCGAGCCGCCGGCGCCGATGCAGGGCAATGTCTACAAGGCCGCCGGCCGCGCCATTCCGCCCGACTGGCGGCAGGCGATCGAGGTCTTCGAGGCGAGCGCCCTGGTCGCCCGGCTGTTCCCGGCCGACTTCATCACCATGTTCGCCACCTGCAAGCAGCAGGAACTGGCGGTGTTCGAGGCGGAGATCTCCGAGCTCGAATATCGCAGCTACCTGCACAGCGTCTGAGGCCGGCGATGGCACTTCCCCACACCGGCTCCTACTACGCCGCCACCGCCAATTCCTACGCACCTTTTCCGCCGCTTGCCGAGTCCATCGAGGCGGATGTCTGCATCGTCGGCGGCGGCTTCACCGGCATCAACACCGCGCTGGAACTCGCCGAGCGCGGGCTGAAGGTGGTGGTGCTGGAGGCCAACCGCATCGGCTGGGGCGCCTCCGGTCGCAATGGCGGCCAGATCACCGGCTCGCTCTCCGGCGATGTCGCCATGGCGCGCGAGTTCCGCCGCACGCTCGGCGAGGCGGCCGATGACTACATCTGGAACTTGCGCTGGCGCGGCCACGCCATCATCCGCGCCCGCGTGGCGAAATATGCGATCCCCTGCGACCTCAAGAACGGCCATGTGCAGGCGGCGACCAAGCCGGCCCACGTCGCCGAACTGCGGACGATGCATGCCGAGGCGGTCGCGCGCGGCATGGGCGCCGACATCTCCTTCGTCGAGGGCGAGGCGCTCAGGGCCCTGCTCGAGGTGCCGATCTACCTCGCCGGGCTGCACAACCGCCGCAACATGCATGTGCATTCGCTAAACCTCGTCATCGGCGAGGCGCAGGCCGCGGCCTCGCTCGGCGTTCGCCTCTTCGAGGACAGCGAGGTGACGCGCCTCATCCCCGGCAAGCGGCCGGTCGTCGAGACCGCGCGGGGACGGGTGAGTGCCGACACGGTGATGCTGGCCGGCAATGCCTATCACCGCCTCGGCCGCGGCCGGATGCGCGGCGTGCTGTTCCCTGCCTCGCTCGGCATCCTCGCCACCGCGCCGCTTGACGCGGCGACAGCGCGGGCGATCAACCCGCTGGACGTCGCGGTCTACGACAACCGCTTCGTGCTCGACTATCACCGACTGACCGCCGACCGGCGGCTGATCTTCGGCGGCGGCACCAATTATTCCGGCCGCGACAGCGCCGACATCGCCACCGAGCTGCGCCCGGCGCTGGAGCGCACCTATCCGCGCCTGAAGGGCATCGGCATCGACTTCCAGTGGTCCGGCAAGGCAGGGATCATCGCCAACCGCATCCCGCATCTGGGGCGCGTGGCGCCGAACATCTTCTATGCCGAGGGCTATTCCGGCCACGGCATCGCCACTTCGCACATCGTCGCGGAGATCATGGCGCAGGCGATCACCGGCACCATGGCCGAATTCGACGTGTTCGACGCGGTGAAGCGGCTGCGCCTGCCGATGGGTGCAGCGCTTGCCCATCAGGCCCTCGCGCTTGGCATGTGGTACTTCCAACTGCGGGAGAAGCTGCGATGACGCGCCTCCCGCATCCCCCGCTTTGCCGGCCTCCTGCCGTCCCGCGCCGCGCGCGGAGACCGCTTTCACGCCTTCCTCCCGGCCGTCGTGCCGGCGCGTGCCTTCCACACAAGCGTCCGAAACGGACCGCCCCTTCCAGAGAGATCCAGATGAGCAACGATATGGGAAAGATCCGCGTCATGCCTGGCGCGGCGAGCGGCGCGCACTATGGCCTCAGCCGTCGTGACCTGATGAAGTCGGCCGCTGCGCTCGGCCTCGCTGCCGGCTTCGGTGGCCTGCTGCTGCCCGGCGCCGCCCGCGCCGACGAGCCGAAGAAGGGCGGGCAGCTGCGCGCCGGCATTCTCGGCGCCACCACCAACACCAACGACCCGGCGCTGCGCCAGGACGAGTTCGGTGTGATGGCCGCCTACACGACCTTCAACCACCTCGTCGAACTGAACCCCGACAAGACCATCAAGCCCGAGCTCGCCGAGAGCTGGGAGGCCAAGCCCGGCGCGACGGAATGGGTGTTCAACATCCGCAAGGGCGTGGAATTCCACAACGGCAAGACGCTCACCGCCGACGACGTGATCTATTCGATCAACCGCCATCGCGGCGAGAAGTCCCAGTCCGGCGCCAAGAGCCTGATGGCGGCCATCGCCGACATCAAGAAGCTCGACGCCAACCAGATCCTCGTCACGCTGAAGAGCCCGAACGCCGACTTCCCCTACAACTTCACCGGCGACCACATGGCGATCACGCCTGATGGTTTCGAGGACTGGATGAAGCCGGTCGGCACCGGCGGCTACAAGCAGACCTCCTTCGAGCCCGGCGTGCGCGCCACCTGGACCCACAACGCCAATTACTGGAAGCCCGGCCGCGCCCATGTCGAAGAGGTCGAGTTCCTCGTCCTCAATGACACGCAGGCGCGCATCGCCGCGCTCCAGTCCGGCCAGATCGACGCGCTCGGCCTCGTCGACCCGGCGGCGGTGGAGATGCTCAAGGGCAATGCCGGCGTGCAGGTGGTGAACTCGTCGGGCGGGCAGTTCTGGAGCTACGCCATGAACTGCAAGAAGGGGCCGTTCACCGACCCCAATCTGCGGCAGGCGATGAAATACGCCATCGACCGCCAGAAGATCCTCGACATCGTGCTGCGCGGCAACGGCAAGATCGGCAACGACCACCCGCTCGCCCAGACCGACCCGATGTTCGACGCCTCGCTGGCGCAGAACCCCTACGACCCGGAGAAGGCCAAGTTCTTCCTCAAGAAGGCCGGCATGGACAGCTTCAAGATCGAGTTGAACACCTCCGACGCCACCTTCGCCAACTCCGCCAATGTCGGCCAGCTCTACCGCCAGGCGGCGCTGCCGGCCGGCATCACCATCGACGTGGTCCGCCAGCCTGCCGACGGCTACTGGGACCAGGTGTGGCTCAACGTCGACAAGCCGCTGACTACCGGCGTGTGGATGGGCCGGCCGACCGCCGACATGATCATGTCGATGGTCTATGCCTCGACCGCGCCGTGGAACGAATCCTTCTGGTCCAACGCCAAGTTCGACGAACTGCTGGTGCAGGCGCGCGGCGAGCTCGACGCCGGCAAGCGCAAGCAGATGTATGGCGAGCTGCAGGGCCTCATCCACGGCGACAGCGGCCATGTGGTACCGGTGTTCGCCGACTTCATCGATGCCTACAGCCCGCGCGTGAAGGGGCTGGTGCCCACCCCGTCCTGGTACCTGATGGGCGCCCGCTTCACCGAACGCGTCTGGCTGGAAGGCTGATGACCGCGATACTCGCCAAGCGGCTGGCCATGGGGATCGTTCTGGTCCTCCTGGCCTCCGCCCTCCTGTTCTTCGCCGGCGAATTGCTGCCGGGCGACTTCGCGACGAAGCTGCTCGGTTCCTCGGCGACGCCGGAGGCGGTGGAGGCGCTGCGCCGGGCGCGCGGCGTCGACGCGCCCGCGCTCACGCGTTATCTCGACTGGCTCGCCGGGCTGATGCGCGGCGACCTCGGCACCTCGCTGACCAATGGCCGCGAGATCGGCCCGCTGATCGCCACGCGGCTGAAGAACACGCTGATGCTTGCCGGCGCGGCGGCACTGATCGCGGTGCCGCTGGCGGTCGGGCTCGGCACGCTGGCGGCGATCTTCCGCGACCGGCTGTTTGACCGCGCCATCCTCGTCCTGTCGATGGTGACGGTGGCGACGCCGGAATTCTTCTTCGCCTACATGGCGATCGCGGTGTTCGCGGTGAACCTGCATTGGGTGCCGTCGATCTCCATCGTCACCGCCGGCATGAGCTTCGAGCGGATGTGGCCGCTGCTGGTGCTGCCGGTGATGACGCTGGTGATCACCTCCTGCGCCCACATGATCCGCATGACGCGAGCCAGCATCGTCTCGGTGATGGATTCCGACTATGTCGGCACCGCGCTGCTCAAGGGCCTGCCGGAATGGCAGGTGGTGGTGCGCCATGTCCTGCCCAACGTGATGAGCCCGATCGCCGCCGTGGTGGTGCTCAACCTCGCCGATCTCGTGGTGGGGCTGATCATCGTCGAGACCATCTTCGCCTATCCCGGCATGGGACAGCTGATGGTCGATTCGGTGTCGAAGCAGGACATCACCGTTGTGCAGGCCTGCGGGCTGATCTTCGCCGCCACCTACATCCTGCTCAACATGATCGCCGACCTCCTGGCGATCGCGCTCAATCCCCGACTGAGATACGCGCGATGAGCCTCACCGATGCCACCTCGCGCCCCGCCGCACCCTCGCGCCTTTCCGGCGTGCCGGTGATGCTGGCGGCGCTGTTCTGCCTCGCCTGCCTCGTCTGCGCGCTCGGCGCCGACTGGATCGCCCCCTATGGCGAGGCCGACCTCGTCGCCATGCCCTGGCAGGCGCCGGACCTCGCCCATCCGCTCGGCACCGACCAACTCGGGCGCGACATGCTCTCGCGTATCATCTTCGGCGCCCGCACCTCGATCGGGCTGTCGCTCGCCATCGTCACGCTGGCCTTCATGGTGGGCGGGGCGTTCGGCCTCGCCGCGGTGACGCTGGGCGGCTGGGCGGACGCCGTCATCAGCCGCGTCGTCGACCTGTTCATGGCGCTGCCGCCGCTGGTGCTGGCACTTCTGGCGCTCAGCGTGTCCGGAACCTCGCTGGTGACGCTGACGCTGGTCGCGGCCTTCATCGCCAGCCTGCGGGTGTTCCGCCTGACGCGGGCGCTCGGCGTCGACATCGCCGCGCGCGACTTCGTCGACGTCGCCCGCCTGCGGCGGGATTCCACGGCGCGCATCATGTGGCGGGAGATCCTGCCCAATGCGGCGATCCCGTTGATCTCCGAATTCGGGCTGCGCTTCGTCTTCGCCTTCCTGTTCGTCGCCTCGCTGTCCTTCCTCGGGCTCGGCGTACAGCCGCCGACCGCCGACTGGGGCGGCATGGTGCGCGAGAATGTCGGGGCGCTGAACTACGGCCGGCTCACCCCGCTGGTGCCGGCGGCGTTCATTGCGCTGCTCGCCATCAGCGTGAACCTGATCGGCGACTACGTGGTCGCCCGGCGCGGAGGCGCACGATGAACGGTTCCGCACCGCTGCTGGAGATCAAAGGCCTCCATGTCGAGGCGGTGCTGCCGAATGGCGGCATCGCGACCATCCTCGATGACATCTCGCTCACCCTCGGCCGGGGCGAGGTGATGGGGCTGATCGGCGAATCCGGCGCCGGCAAGTCGACGCTGGGACTGACCGCGCTTGGCGCGGTGCGCGGCGGCGCCTATGTGCGCTCGGGCGAAGTGAAGCTCGACGGCGTCGACCTGTTGAAGGGCGGGCCGGCACTGCTGCGCGACATTCGCGGCCGGCGCGTCGCCTATGTCGCGCAGTCGGCGGCTTCCGCCTTCAATCCCGCTTTCCGGCTGATCGACCAGGTGATCGAGACCAGCGTGCAACGCCGGTTGATGAGCCGCGCGCAGGCACGGCAGCGGGCGATCGAGCTGTTCGCCCGGTTGGAGCTGCCCTCGCCGGAGACCTTCGGCGAGAAATTCCCGCACCAGGCTTCTGGGGGCCAGCTCCAGCGCGCCATGACGGCGATGGCGATGTGCGCCCGTCCCGACCTCATCGTGTTCGACGAACCGACCACCGCACTCGACGTCACCACCCAGATCGAGGTGATCCTGGCGGTGCGCCAAGCGATCCGCGAGGAGGGCATGGCCGGGCTCTACATCTCGCACGACCTCGCCCTCGTCGCGCAGATGGCCGATGCCATCCTCGTGCTCAGGCATGGCAAGATGGTCGAGAGCGGGTCGACGGCGCAGGTGATCGAGGCGCCGACCGCCGACTATACCCGTCGGCTGATCGCCGCCCGCAACCTTCGCCATGCGCCCCAGCCAGAGCGCCCGCCATTGCTGGAGTTGAAGGGTATCGCCGCCGGCTACGGCAATGTCAGCATCATCGAGAAACTCGACCTCGTGGTGCCGCAGGGCCGCACGCTGGCGGTGGTGGGCGAATCCGGCTCCGGCAAGTCGACGCTCGGCAAGGTGATCTGCGGATTGCTGCCGCACCGGGCGGGAAGTCTGGCCTTCGCCGGGCGGAGGCTGGAGCCGGACATGCACCGGCGTCCCCTTGACGACCTCCGCGACATCCAGATGGTGCATCAGAACCCCGACCTCGCGCTCAATCCGCGCCAGCGGGTCGGCGAGATCATCGGTGCGCCGCTCTCCCGCTTCCAGGGCCTGCGCGGTGCGGCGCGGGACGTGGCTGTCGCCGCCCTGCTGGAGCAGGTGGAGCTGAAGCCCGAATTCGCAGAGCGCCGCCCCGGCGCGCTTTCCGGCGGGCAGAAGCAGCGTGTGTGCATCGCCCGCGCGCTCGCCGCCCGGCCCCGGCTGATCGTCTGCGACGAGGTGACCAGCGCGCTCGACCCGCTGGTCGCCGACGGCGTGCTCAAGCTGCTGGCGCGGCTCCAGGCGGAGCAGGGGGTGAGCTACCTGTTCATCACCCACGACTTCGGCGCGGTCGAAGCGCTGGCCGACCATGTGGCGGTGATGCGCCACGGCGCTCTCGTCGCCGCCGGTCCCGCCCGGCAGGTGCTGAACCCGCCCTACCATCCCTATACCGAGGCGTTGATCCGCGCCGTGCCGGAGCTGCGCCTCGGCTGGCTCGACGGCGTGATCGCCGCCCGGGCGACGCAGACCCCAGACCGGAGATCGACATGAACCGTGACACACGGGCGCTTCTCATCGCTGCCACCGGCGAAGATCCCGAGCCCTACCGCGCCGCGCTCACCGCGCAGATGCCCGACCTCGTCGTGCATGCGGAAGGCGAGGGCTACGATCCCGCTACCATCGCCTATTCGCTGGTGTGGAAGCCGACGCCCGGCCTGATGGCGAACCTGCCCAATCTCGAAGCGATCTTCTCCATGGGCGCCGGCATCGACCATGTGCTGGCCGATCCCCAACTGCCGCCCGGCCCTCCGATCGTGCGGCTGATGCACGACAAGACCCGCGAGCAGATGCGCGACTACGTGCTGCACGTGGTGCTGCACTATTACCGGATGATGGACGTCGCGGCGGCGCAGCAGGCACGGGGCGAATGGCGCTTCCTGCAGATCCGCGACAAGGCGGCGCTCAAGGTCGGCATACTCGGCCTCGGCGAGATGGGTGGCGCAGCGGCCCGGGCGCTGGCGGGGCTGGGCTTCTCCGTGCTGGGCTGGTCGCGCAGCGCGCGCCGCATCGAGGGCGTGACCGGTTTCTCCGGCGCCGAGGGGCTGAAGGAGATGCTGGCGCAGACGCATTTCCTTGTCTCGATCCTGCCGGCCACCACCGACACGGTCGGCCTCCTCGATGCCGGGCTATTCGCCGCTCTGCCCAAGGGGGCGGTGGTGATCAATCTCGGGCGCGGCAACCATCTCGTCGCGGCGGATTTGCTGGTGGCGCTCGATTCCGGGCATCTCGCCGGGGCGACGCTCGATGTGTTCGATCCCGAGCCGGTGCCGGCCGACAGCCCGTTCTGGACGCACCCGAAGGTGCGCCTCACGCCGCATATCGGCAGCGACGGCAATGCCGAGATCTGCGGCGAGGCGGTCACCGCCAACATCGTCCGCATCGAGAACGGCCTGCCGCCCGAGCCGGTCGGCGAGCGCGCCCGTGGCTACTGACATTCGAACGGAGAACCCATCATGAGCACCCTTCTTGTTATCGACGCAGCGAACCCCGGCGAACCGGTCCTCGGCGCGCCGCTGCCGGAGCGCATCCTCGCCGGCAACCCCAGCAACATGACCTGGGATCTGGAAAAGACCCCGGATGGCAAGGTCGAGAGCGGTGTCTGGGAGGTCGCGCCGGGCTCCTGGAACGTCGTCAAGGATTGCTGGGAGTTCATGCACATCGTCTCCGGTCATTCGGAGCTGACCGAGGACGGCGGCGAGACGGTGGTGCTGAAGCCGGGCGTCAGCTTCGTGATGCGCCCCGGATTTCGCGGTGTGTGGACCGTCATCGAGCCCACGCGCAAGATCTGGATTACCTATCAGGCATAGGTGCCGCGTCCTTTGACCTGAGCTCTCCGAACTTCCTTCAGATTTGGGGGGGCCGTCGAAGACCGCCGATGTGTAACGCGAGCACGGCATCTCCTCGGCCGCCTTCTGCATCCTGAGGAATGTCAGCTCAAAATGGCGACGCCCGATGCACGGCGAAAAGCCGTGGCTCATGCCCGTGCCGCGCACGGGGTGAGCCAGCGTCGGGCGTGCCAGGTGCTGTGCGTCGATCGCACCAGCGTCCGCTACCGGCGCATCCGTCCCGACGATGCAAGCTTGCGGATGGGCGGCCATGCCGGGCGCCCATCCGGTAGCCGCGCCATCGACTAGGGAAGGAGGGTAGCGTCGCGCGCCAGGGCCACGTCGTGTCGGCGAGGCGCATTCAAGAGCAGATCGCGCTCCGGGGCGAAGGCGCGGCCGCGGCCGAAGCATCCGGCGCCGCCGATAACCGCAGCGAGCGCTCGCGGCGCAGTGAAAGCGGATGGTCCGCTCGAAAGACCCGGGGGCCATCCGTGGTAAGGCAAGAACCGCAATTCATTGCGTCGCTCGGCAGTTGCCGTCGTCGATCCGGGAGCGGCTGGCAAAGCGTGGGGCCGCAAGCAAAAAAGGGGCGGCGCGTGGCGCCCCTCTCACCTGGTCGATGGTCCGCAGCGTATCAGCCGGCAGGCATCGGCGTGGCACCGTGTCGGCGGTTATGCCGTGTGGCTAGCCTTCCAACCCGGTGGGAGAGTCTTCCGGCTCGGCGGAGCATCGGCCTTCGGACGCTCGATGCATCCAATATGACGGCTTCATTTCCCGGCGGGCTTGCCTAGTGCCCGGCGCGCGATGCTGGCGGCGAAGAGCGGCGTTTCGCGACGATTATGGTCGCCCCCCGCCGCCTGCCGGGCCACGGCCGCCTGTTCGAATGTCTGACCGTGCGCGGCAAGGAAATCCATGAACACGTCGGTCGGGTGCGAGGTGACGCGGTTGGTGTAGCGGGTGCGCCCGCCCTCGGCCGCCTCGGCGATCAGCTCCCAGATCACGTTGACCTGCGTGCGCCCGGCCGGGGTCAACACGTCGGAGATCGAGTTCATCCGGCAGTAGCTCGGTGTCGCCTCCTCGGCGACATAGTGCTGGATGACCAGTCCGCTGCCGATCATCTCAACGTTGATGACCATCGGGCGGCCGTCATCGGTGGTGGTGATGCCGGAGCCGATGTGGTCGGGCGGGCAGCAGCGCAGATATTCCGCCTCCGGCAGTGTGAACAGCCAGCCGGCGATGTCGACCGTCTCCAGCGGGACATCGATCTCCGCCGAATAGGCGGATTGCGAGAGGATCTGGTCGGTGAGGACTTTCATGACTTGGCCTTTTCGATCACGGCTTGCCTTGGTTCACGGCGGTCGATCACGGCGCGGAGTGGAGCCGGGCGCGATGACGCCGGGCATGGTTTTGCACCACGCTCAGGCAGCCGTATTTCGAGCTTTCGACGATCGCTGCCACCAATTGCCAGTTGGAACGCCCGGAATGAGCTGGCGCGGTGATTGTCGGCGCAGCGGTGCCGAATGGGGGGCGAAGCGGGCCTCACCCGGCAGGCGATGTGCCGATCACCTTTCGGCCTCGTCGCCGGTAACTCACTGATTCCTAGGACTTCTCGGCGATCAGCAAAGGCCAGGACGTCGGCAGGGATATGCCGTGCGAACTGGTCTGGATGCAAGATCCCCCCATGAGGTTCCAGCGGCTGTCGAGTGTCTCCGCCATGTCCAGCGTCGCGGTTGCCGGCAGGGGGGCATGCCAGGGGACTCGCATGGGCACCACGACGCAGAGCCGGTGGTCGCCGTGGCAGCGTTCAAAGCCGAACCAACGCCAAGGCGAGGGCGGTATATCGAGCGGACGGTAGTCACCATGGATGAGGGGGCCGGGGTGACGGCGAAGGCCGAGCAACTCGCGGAGCAGGCCAAAATATTCGGTATCGCCGGGAGGGAGATCGCCCGCTCCTTCGAGGGCGGACAGGCGGGCCTGCCAGTCCACGGGGCGGCGATTGTCGGGGTCGACCAGCGAGAGATCGGGGAATTCGGTGCCCTGATAGAGGTCGGGCGTGCCGGGCAATGTGTGCTGGAGTACCATCTGGGCGAGGCCGACGATCCGCGCCGCTGGCTCCAGCTCGGTTAGCAGGCGTTCGAGATCGTCCCTGAAATCAACGGCTTGGGGCGCCCCGATCAATCTCGTGGCAAGGTCGATGGCGGCTTGCTCATAGGCAGTGTCCGGCTGTTCCCACGAAGTGTGGCGCTTGGCCTCGCGCAGGGCTTTGGTGAGATAGGTCCGCATGCGCTCGGCGGATATCGGCCAGGCGGAGAGCAGGGTCTGGAGGATGAAGTGACGATCGAGCGCATCGGGAGAGGCTTCTCCCGGGCACAGGCGGTCCGTTGCCGGCCGTGCCTGCGCGAGGAACGCCAGCCAGCGTTCCGGTGCAAAGCTGAGCGCGGCGAGGCGGGCGCGGGTTGCGGGGCCGCGTTTGGTGTCGTGGGTGGCGAGGGGGATGAGATCGCTGGTGCCATTTCCGGCGCGTTGTCGAGATATTTCATGTAGTTCGTTGCATTCCCTCCCAACATGCTCGAAGCTGCTGCCGACCTCGTTGACGGCGAGCAGCACTGGATAGCGGTACAGCTCGGTATCCTCGAAACCCTTGGCCAGCACGGGTCCGCTAAGTTGCTGGAAACGCCCGCGAAATTCGCGGTCACTCGGGTGCTGCGGGGCGTTGAGCCGCTCAATCAGCAGGCGGCCGGCGGCGCTGGTGAGCGGATCCTCCACCGCATCCATGCGGGCGCGGATGGTGTCCCAGATCGCCTGGTCGCTGGGGTCGTGCGCGTCGTGGGTAGCGTAGGAACGATAGACCGGGCAATGGGTTAGCAGGGCGATCACCGCTTGCCGGATCGACGCTTCGGTGAGATCGCCGGCCTTGATATCGGCGTCGAGGCCCTCGCGGGCGAGGCCGACGAGCCGCTCGACCTCGGCGGCGAGGCTGGTTTCCAGCACCCGGCGCTTGGCGGCCGCGAGCCGCTCAGCGGGTGTCCCGGCGATCAGATGGCGTGCGCGGAGATCGGCCTCCAGCGCGGCGTAACCCTGCGGGTTCACGAACAAGCCATTGATGTCGTTCAGTCTTTCATAGCCGGTCGTGCCATCGACCGGCCAGGGACGCAGCGCCTCGCCCGGCTCGAGAATCTTCTCCAGGAAGATCGGGATACCTACGCCCACCGCCTGCCGGAGCCTCTCGCAATAGCCGGCCGGGTCCAGCAGGCCGTCGACATGGTCGATGCGCAGGCCGTGGACGAGGCCGCGCCTTATCAGGTCGAGCGGCAGGCGGTGGACCAGCTCGAACGCCTCGGGATCCTCGATCCGCACACCGGCGAGATCGGTAATGTTGAAGAATCTCCGATAGTTAAGGTCATGCGCGGCGGTGCGCCACCAGGCGAGGCGCCAATGCTGGGCCTCCAGTATCGCCGGCAGGTCGGCTTCCGCGAGCACGGTGTCGAGTGCGGCGCGTTTGGCGGTATCGAGGGACCGCAATGCGTCGTGCGCCTTGTGCAGTGAGGTGGACGATGCGGCCGATGACGCGCGAAAGGCCGACGCCATTTCGGCCCAGCCGGGGCGCAGGCCGGCGGCGGCGTCCAGGAGGTCGGCGACGCTCTCCGGCCGCAGCGGAAAAACATGGTCGGCATAGGCGACGAGGAACCGGCCGGTATCATAGTCCGCGCGCAGCGACAGGGCGCCGGCGGCGAGGGTCGCGGCGAGCGGCTCGCCGAGCACCGGCAGCAGCAGGCGGCCCGATTGCCAGTCGACGTCGAACAGCCGGGCGGCGGGCGCCCGCGGTCCCCGCTCCAGCATCTCCATCCAGAACGGATTGTGGCTGGAGGCAGCCATGTGGTTGGGCACGATGTCGAGCAGCACCCCCATGCCATGGGCGTCGAGCGCGCGGGCGAGGCGCTCGAAGCCCTCGGCGCCGCCCAGCTCGGGATTGATGCGTGTCGGATCGGCGACGTCGTAGCCATGCGTCGAGCCGGGCACCGCCACGGTGATCGGCGAGGCATAGAGATGGCTGATGCCGAGGCGGGCGAAATAGGGCACCAGCGCCTCGGCATCGGCGAAGGTGAAGCCGCGATGGAATTGCAGCCGGTAGGTGGCGCGCAAGGCGGGCGGCTTCATCATCCGGGCCTCCTCACGCGGGCAGGTGCCAGACGGCGGCGGAGAACGGGGCCAAAGCGAGACCCATTTCCGCCGCCACCACCTCGCCGACGCTGGCGAGCGGGGCGGCATCGGCCTCCACCGGGCGCGGCGTCTGGGCCGGCGCCGGGCCGGGATTGAGCGCCATCACCAGCGTGCCGGCGGCGAAGCTCCAGCACGCCGTGACGGCGTCGCCGGCGCGCTGGCTGTCGGCGCTCTGCCAGCCGCTAGCGGCGAGCGGCCAGATGTGCCGGCGGCGCAGCTCCGCGAGAAGTCGGAAGGCGGCGAGCGCATCGCGGGCCGGGGCGGCGGCGAAAGCCTCGGGTGCCAGCACGGCGGCGCGGAAGGTGCCCGCGTCGAGCGGATCGGGAAAGGCGCCTTCGTCATGGTCGGCGAAGAAGGCGGCGAACTCGGCGCGTCGGCCGTCGCGCACCGCCTGGGCGAGATCGCCCTCGAAATCGCAGAAGAACGGGAAGGGCGTCGGCAGCAGCGCCTCCTCGCCCATGAACAGCAATGGGACCTGCGGCGAGAGCATCAGCACGAAGCGCAGGAAGGCGAGGCGGTCGGGCGCGAGGGCGCCGGCGAGACGGTCGCCTTGTGGGCGGTTGCCGATATGGTCGTGGTTCTGCACGAAGGCGACGAAGGCATCCGGCGGCAGATCGAGGCTCGGCGTGCCCCGCGCGTGCCCGCCGGCGTCGGGATAGGCTTCGCCCTGGAAGACGAAGCCCTCCACCAGCGCGCGGGCGGCGCTGGCGACGGGGTCGGCGGCATAGGGGGCGTAGTAACCGCCCGTCTCGCCGCTCGCCAGAACGTGGAAGACGTGGTGCCAGTCGTCGTTCCACTGCGCGGTGAACAGGCGGTCGTCGCGGGTCATCCAACCGGAGATGTTGTCGTGGTTCTCCAGCACCAGCCAGGCGTCCGGGCGCACCGCGCGGCAGGCGCTCGCGATCTCGCGGAGGAAGGTCTCGGCGCCCCTGGTCGCCAGCGCGTGCACGGCGTCGAAGCGCAGGCCGTCAAAGCCGAAATCGCTGAGCCAATAGGCGGCGTTCTCGGTGAAGAAGCCGCGCACCGTCTGGTTTTCGAGGTCGATGGCGGCGCCCCACGGAGTGGGCACGTCCTGCCGGAAGAACGATTTGGCATAGGCCGGCAGGTAGTTCCCGCTCGGGCCGAAATGGTTGTAGACGACGTCCAGCATGACGCCGAGGCCGCGTGCATGCGCGGCGTCGACCAGCGCGCGCAGCTCGTCCGGGGTGCCATAGGCGCGGTCGGGGGCGTAGAGCAGCACGCCGTCATAGCCCCAGTTGCGCTTGCCGGGGAAATCGGCGACCGGCATCAGCTCGATCGCCGTGAAGCCGGCGTCGCGGTAGTGGTCGAGCCGGTCGATCAGGGCGCGGAACGTGCCGTCCGGCGTGGCGGTGCCGACATGGATTTCGGCGATGATCGCCTCGTGCCACGGGCGGATCGTATTGCCGAGGCGGGGCTCGGGCGGTGCGGCGAGCACGCTCCAGCCGTCCGGGTCGTCATCCTGCATCCGCGCGGCGGGGTCGGGGACCGCGAGGCCGTCGGCGCGGAAGCGGTAGCGCCGGCCGGGCGCGAGGCCGGCGACCTCAACGGCGAAGAAGCCGTCCGCGTCGCGCGTCATCGGCAGCGGGATCATGCCCTCGACCATCAGCTCGATCCGGCGGGCATCGGGGGCATAGAGGCGGAAGGTGGCGTCGCGCCCGTCGAGGAGCGGGCCGAAGCGGCGGGCGGGGCGGGCGGGGGCGTCGCTCATGCCCGCCATTCCCACACGACGAGGGTGCGCGCGGGCAGGGCGAAGGTGGCGCCGCCGCCGAGCTTGGCGCCTTCGAGATCGTCGCCGGTGGCGAGGATGGCCTCCCAGCTGCCGGACTGCACCGGCGGCGCGACGAAATCGACGTCGACATGCGAGGCGTTGAGCATGATCAGCAGCGAGGCTTCGTCGGGCAGCGCCGGGGCGAGGCGCACGGTGAGGCATTTGGAATTGGGGTCGTCCCAGTTCTCCTCGCTCATGCGCTCGCCGGAGGTGTTGAACCAGGCGACGTCCGGCTGGCCCATCTCGTTGCGCGCGCCGGTGAGGAATTCCGGGCGCGACAGCGAGGAGTGCCGCTTCCTCAGTTCGGCGAGGCGGGCGACGAACTCCGGCAGCTCCGGGTCCTCGTCCGACCAGTCGACCCAGCCGATCTCGTTGTCCTGGCAATAGGCGTTGTTGTTGCCGCCCTGCGAATTGGAGCGCTCGTCGCCGGCCAGCAGCATCGGCACGCCCTGCGACAGGAACAGCGTGGCGATGAGGTTGCGCTTCTGCCGGCGGCGCAGCGCGTTGATGCCGGCATCGTCGGTCTCGCCCTCGGCGCCGCCGTTCCAGCTCTTGTTATCGTCGTGGCCGTCGCGATTGTCCTCGCCATTCGCCTCGTTGTGCTTGTCGTTGTAGGTGACGAGATCGTGCAGGGTGAAGCCGTCATGGGCGGTGAGGAAATTCACGCTCGACCATGGTCGGCGGCGGCCTTCCGAGAAGATGTCCTGCGAGGCGGCGAAGCGGGTGGCGAAGCTCGGCAGCACGCCTTCCGAGCCGCACCAGAACTCGCGCACCTTGTCGCGGTAGTCGCCGTTCCACTCCGAGAAGCCGGGCGGGAAGGCGCCGAGCTGGTAGCCGCCGGGGCCGATGTCCCACGGCTCGGCGATCAGCTTGAGGCCACCGAGCGTCGGGTCCTGAAGAATCGCGTGGAAGAAGGCGTGGCCGGGATCGAAGCCGGTGGGGCGGCGCCCCAGCGTGGTGGCGAGGTCGAAGCGGAAGCCGTCAATGCCATAGACCGACGCCCACATGCGCAGACTGTCGAGCACCATTTGCAGCACGCGCGGATGATCGGTGTTCACCGCGTTGCCGCAGCCGGTCATGTCGTCATAGTAGCGGCCATTGCCGGGCAGCAGCCGGTAATAGGAGGCGTTGTCGATGCCCTTGAAGGACAGCGTCGGGCCGAGATGGTTGCCCTCGCAGGTGTGGTTGTAGACCACGTCGAGGATCACCTCGATGCCGGCCTGGTGCAGATGGTCCACCGCCTCGCCGATGGCGTCGAGCCCGTCCTCGCCGAGATAGCGCGGCTCCGGGGCGAAGAAGGACAGCGTGTTGTAGCCCCAGTAGTTGGACAGGCCGCTGTCGAGCAGATGGCGGTCCTGAGCGAAGGCGTGCACCGGCAGCAATTCCAGCGCGGTGACGCCGAGCTTGTGCAGGTGCTCGACGAATTCCGGCTGGCCGAGCGCGGTGAAGGTGCCGCGGATCGCCTCCGGCACCAGCGGGTGGCGCATGGTGAGGCCGCGCACATGGCCCTCATAGATCACCGTCTTCGCCCAGGAGACGCGCGGATGCTGGGTGTCGGCGAGCGGCGTGCCGGCGACGACGCGGGCCTTGGGCATGAAGGCGGCGCTGTCGCGCTCGTCCATGATCAGGTCGGCGTCGTCGCCGGCGCCGATGGTGTAGCCGTAGAGCGCGTCGTCCCACTGGATCGAGCCCACCAGCATGCGGGCATAGGGGTCGAGCAGCAGCTTGTTCGGGTTGAAGCGGTGGCCGGCCTCCGGCGCCCACGGGCCGTGGACGCGCCAGCCATAGACCTGCCCGCGCCCGACGCCCGGCAGATAGCCGTGCCAGACTCCATTGGTGCATTCGTGGAGGTCGATGCGCTCCTGTTCGGTCTCGCCGTAACGGTCGAACAGGCAGAGGGTGACGCCGGTGGCGTTGTCGGAGAACAGCGCGAAATTGGTTCCCTGGCCGTCGACCGTCACACCGAGGGGGAAGGCCGAGCCGGGAAGGATCTTGCGCATCAGGGGGATCACCGTCGCTGGGAGGGACGCGGGACAACGGCGGGGCACCCCCCGCCGTTCCTTGGCGGACAAGGATTTTTACCGTGCCGCGCCGGTGGCGGGCGGCGCTTCCGCCGCGAGGGCGAGCAGGCGGTCGAGCGCCTGGCGGTCACTGAGCGCGGCGGCCTTCTCGCGCGCGCTGAGCCGGCTGAGGGCGGCGGCAAGGTCAGGGGCGTCGTCCAGCTTGGCGCGGGCGACGAGGCGCTCGGGCGCATAGTCGCCGGGCCGCCGCTCGCCCTCGTCCGGCAGCATGGCGCGATGGGCGGCGAGCAGGACGGGATCGGCGGCGAGGCGGCTCGCGGCTTCGTCCGGCGGGGCGTCGCCGCCGATCTCGCGGGCGAGCGCCTTGGCGCGGGTGAGCACGGCCGGCGGAGCGCTCTCCTCCGGCGTCCTCAGCACCCCGGCGAGCAGCGGGCGGGCGGCGCCGGTCCACAGCACCAGCGGTACCGCGAGCACGAGGCCGAGCACCACCGGGCTCATCCAGAAGAACAGCGGCAGCGAGATGGCGATGGCGGCGCCGGCGAGGACGAGGCCGAACAGCGTGTGCGGCAGGAAGTGAATGAGCGTCTGGCGGGCGCCGACGCTGCCATCGTCGCGGCGCTGCGGCTGCCAGCCGCCGTCGCGGCCGGCGAGGATGCTGACCACCGCCGCCGACTGCGCGAGCATGGTGACGGGGGCGAGCAGGCCGGCGATCAAGGTCTCGGCCAGCAGGCCGGACAAAGCGCGGAAGCCGCCGCCGAAGCCGCGCCGCAGCGACGGCCGGAACAGCATCAGCGCATAGGCGATCAGCTTGGGCACCAGCAGCACTCCCATGGTGCCGACGAACACCCAGGCGGCGCGGATCGGGTCCTGCGCCGGCCAGCTGGGGAACAGCGAGAATTCGGAGGGGAAGTAGTCCGGCGGCACGAAGCGGGCCTGCAAGGCGGTGAACAGGCCGGCGAGCAGCATGACCAGCCACAGCGGCGCGGTGGCGTAGGAGCCGATGCCGACCAGCATGTGCAGCCGGCTGAGTGGGTTCAGGCCGCGCGCGGTCAGCACGGCGGCGTGCTGGAGATTGCCCTGGCACCAGCGGCGGTCGCGCACCGCGAGATCGGTGAGCGAGGGCGGGCCCTCCTCGTAGGAGCCCTCCAGCCACGGCACCATGTTGACGCTCCAGCCGCCGCGCCGGATCAGCGCCGCCTCGACGAAATCATGGCTGAGGATGTGGCCGCCGAACGGCTTGCGGCCGGTCAGATGCGGCAGGCCGGCGCACTGCGCGAAGGCACGGGTGCGGATGATGGCGTTGTGGCCCCAGTAATTGCTGTCCGGCCCGTGCCAGCCGGCGAGGCCATAGGCGATCAGCGGCCCGTAGAGCCGGCCGGCGAATTGCTGCAGCCGGGCGAATAGCGAGCGGCCGCCGACGATGACCGGCAGCGTCTGGATGAGGCCCGCGCGGGGGCTTTGCTCCATGGCCCCGGCGAGGCGGACGACGCAGTCGCCGGTCATCACGCTGTCGGCGTCGAGCACCAGCATGTGGTCATAGGCGGCGCCGAAGCGTGTCACCCAGTCGGCGATGTTGCCGGCCTTGCGGTCGGTGTTGCGCGGGCGGCGGCGGTAGAACAGGCGCCGCTCGTCGCCGATGCGCTCGCGCAGGGCGAGGAAGGCGGCTTCCTCGGCGACCCAGATGTCGGCGTCGGTGGTGTCGCTGAGGATGAAGACGTCGAAGGCGTCGAGCGCGCCGGTGGCCTTCAGCGATTCATAGGTCGCCTGAAGGCCGGCGAAGATGCGGGCCGGCTCCTCATTATAGGTCGGCATCAGCAGGGCGGTGCGCGCCGTCAGCCCCGGCAATGGCGCCGAGGTGTCGATGCCGAGCCCGTCATCCGGGCGGGCGAGCATGGTGAGCGCGCCGCTGAGCGCATTGGTGAAGGAAAAGCCGATCCAGGCGAACAGCACCACGAACAGAGCGAGCACGACGCCTTCGAGCAGCGTCAGCCCGCCGACCTCCAGCACGCGGTACATCTCGCGCGCGGCGAAGGCGGTGAGGACCATGGCGCCGCCGATGACGAACAGCCGGCGGATGAACAGCGCGGAGGCCCGGCGGCGCGGCAGCTTTTCGGATTTCGGCGCGCTGCGCAGCGACTGCACGGGCATGGCGAGCGGCGCGTCCGGCGGCAAGGCGGGGGCGGGGGCCGGCGTCGCGCCGGCCTGCGGCCGGGGAAGCGTCACGCCGTCCATCGATAGACCCAGCTTTCGGCGAGCCGCTCGTCGCCGCGCAACAGCTCGGCCCTGAGCTCCACCGCCTCGTTGCCGCCGGGCGCGAGGGCGAAGGAGAGGCGCCAGCCCTGGATCTCCAGGTTTTGCTGCACCACGATGTCGGCGATCTCGCCCTTGTCGGCGGTGACGCGGGCCGACAGCCCTTCCGGCGGCAGGTCCTTCAACTTGTCGCCGACGAGATCGAGCACGAACAGCCGGCGCTCGGCGGTGCCGCCGACGCGGGTGGCGCCGAAGCGGCCGAGATCGGACAGCTTCGGCCCGTCCCAGCCCCAATGCAGGCGATAGGTGGAGGCGTATTCTCGGCCCTTGCGCAGAGGTTCGCGCGGGCGCCAGAAGGCGACGATGTTGTCGTGCACCTCCTCCGGCGTCGGTATCTCCACCAGCACCACCGAGCCGTCGCCCCAATCGCCGATCGGCTCGACCCAGACGCTGGGCCGGCGCTCGTAGCGGGCTTCGAGGTCCTGATAGTCGAAGAAGGAACGCTGGCGCTGCATCAGCCCGAAGCCGCGCAGATCGGAGACGGCGAAGGAGGAGATCTGCAGCCGCTGCGGGTTGCTGAGCGGGCGCCACAGCTGCTCGCCCTTGCCGGTGGCGATGGACAGGCCGTCGGCGTCGCAGACCATCGGCCGGAAATCGTCGATGCCGGCACGGTCGCTCGGGCCGAACATGAACATGCTCGTCAGCGAACCGATACCGACCTGGTCGATATCCTCGCGCGGATAGACGGTCATCTCCACCGTCATCAGCGTCGGGTCGCCGGGGCGGATGGTGAAGCGGTGCGCCGCCGCGCCGCTCGGGCTGTCCAGCAGCGCGTGCACGACGAGGGAATCGGCGCCCGGGCGCGGCTGCTCCAGCCAGAACTCGCGGAAGGCGGGGAATTCCTCGCCGCCGGAAGCGCCGGTCTTGATCGACAGGCCGCGCGCCGAGGTGCCGTAGATCTGGCCCTTGCCGACGGCGCGGAAATAGCTGGCGCCCTGGAAAACGGCGACCTCGTCGAAATAGTCCGGCCGGTTGATCGGGCTGTGCAGCCGGAAGCCGGAATAGCCGAGGTCGATCTTGGGATCGGGCGGTTTCAGCCCGTGGTCGAAGCGGAACATCTCCGGGCTGTAGGGCAGCTTCTGCGCCTTGCCGTCGGTGACGATGGAGAGGTCGACGCGGTCGCGGAACAGGAAGCCGCGATGGAACAGCTGCGCCTCGAAGGGCGTGCCCTGGCCATGCCACAGCGCCCGGTCGGTGTTGAAGCGGATGTTGCGGTAGTCGTCATAGCTGAGCTTGTCGATTTCCTTCGGCAGGTCGCGATTGGGTGCCGCGAACGGCTTTGCCGCCAGCTCGCGCGCCAGACGGCGCACCGTCTCCGCATCGAAGGGCGTCGCCTTGCCGCCGGTTTCCTGTGCCTCGGCCCGGGCGATCAAAGTCCCCAGGAGCGGGGCCTGCGCCATGGTGGCCAAGCCCATTGCCAGCAGGATGTCCCGACGGTGCATTCAGATACCTCGCTCTGGCCGGAGGATCCCGGCGCATCGGCGAGACAAGCGGCGAGGGGCGTGCGCGGTTCCCCGGAAAATGCCGGGCCGGCCGGTAGCGGGATGAAAAGGCGAGCGATCTCAATCTATTGCCGCCAGGGCAAAATTCGCTCCGGCAGCCAGCGCGCGCCGGCATTGGCCAGCGCGCACAGGCCGAACAGCAGCGTGGTCGACAGCACCGCCACGGCGGCGGCGGCGGTGGAATTGCCCTCATATTGCAGGGCGAACACCATGACGCCGATGGTCTCGTGCCCCGACGACCACAGCAGCGCCGAGAGCGTGAGCTCGTTCAGCGCCGTCATCACCACCAAGAGCGCGCCGGCCACTGCCGCCGGCAGCACGCCGGGCAGGAAGACGAAGGCGAGCCGGCGGGCGAGGCCGGCGCCGACGATGCGGGCCGCCTCCTCCAGCGAGGGATCCGCCGTCTGCGCCGCCGCCGTCACCGGCCGCAGCACCAGCGGCAGGAAGCGGGCGAGATAGGCGACCAGCAGGATCGCCAGCGTGCCGTAGAGCGACACGCCGAGCCCCGGCAGCGGCGGCAGGAAGGCGAGGATCATGCCGAGCGCCACCACCGTGCCGGGTATCACCCACGGCGCTTCCACCGCGAGATCGAGCGCGCGCACCAGCCGGCCGGGCCGGCGCGCCACCAGATAGGCGAAGGGCACGCTGACGGCGACCGCGATCCCCGCGCAGGCGAGCGCGAGCAGCAGCGAATTGGCAAAGGCGCGGCGCACCGCCGCGTTGGCGATGACCGCGGCGAACTGGGCGAGGCTCGCCGTCTCCCAGCCGAAGCGCACGCCGACTGCCGGCATGAGCGCGGTCATGACGAGGGCGGCGAGCGGCACCACGGCGATCATCGCCACCACCAGCCAGAGCACGACTTCGCCGGCGGGCGAGGAGCGGGTGGGCTCCAGCGGGCGGCCGGCCGGCAGCGGCGCGGCGAGCCGGCGCAGGGCGAGGCCGCGCAGAGCGAGGGCGAGGCCGGCCAGCGCCGCCATGACCAGTGCCAGCACCGCCACCTGCCCGGCGGCGGACGGGCCGAAGCCGTTGAGCCGCTGGTAGATCAGCGTGGTCAGCACCGACACCCGGCCGGGAATGCCGAGCAGCGCCGGCACGCCGAAATTGCCGATGGCGGCGGTGAAGGCGAGCAAGGCGCCGGCGAGGATCGAGGGCGCCACCAGCGGCAGCACGATGCCGGCGGCGATGCGCGGGCCGGGCACGCCGATGACGCGGGCCGCCTCGACGAGGTCGGCGGGCACGGCGCGCAGCGCGGCGCGGGTGGCGAGGAACACTAGCGGCATGTGCTCGACGCCCATCACCAGCGCGATGCCACTGACGGAATAGAGCGGGTTGGCGGTGCCGGGCGCCGGAGCCAGCCCGAGGGCGCCGAGGATCGGCGAATGGGCGCCGGCGAGCTCGATCCAGGCGAGCGCCATGGTCTGCGAGGGGATCAGCAGCGGGGTGAGGATGAGGAAGACCAGCGCGGTCCGCCCGCGCAGCCGAATGAGGCCGACCGCGAAGGCGAGGCCGACGCCGAGCACGGTCGACAGCATCACCGACAGGCCGGAGGTGGCGAGCGTTCCCCACAGCGCGCGGGCGGTGGCGCGGCTCGCCAACACCTCGGCCATCAGGCCCAGCGGGCTGCCGTCCTCGCCCGGTTGCAGGGCGGCGGCGAACAGCTTCGCCAGCGGCCAGAGCGTGGTGAGCGCGACATAGGCGAAGACGAGGAGCAGCAGCGCCCGCTCGCCGCCGCCGGAGCGGCCCGCGCGCCGCGGGCGAGGAGGCGTGGGGCGGGGAGGCGCTGGGCGAGGGCGCGCGGTCTCAGCCGCCATAGAGGTCGGCGAAGCCTGCCTTATTCTTCTTGTCGTCGGAGAGCATCAGCGCCGCGTCGGCGGGCAGCACCTTCAGCGTCGCCGGGTCGGGATAGCCCTTGGGCGGGGCGACGCCCTCCAGCACCGGGAAATAGCCCTGCGCCGCCGCCTGCTCCTGCGCCGGCTTCGACAGCTGCCACTTCACGAAGGTCTTGGCGGCTTCCAGCGCGTCGCTGTCCTTGAGGATGCCGACCGGCTGGGTGATGACGCTCACGCCCTCCTTCGGGAACACGAAGGCGACCGGCGAACCCTTGGCCTCAGCGTTGAGCGCCATGTACTCGATGATGATGCCATAGGCCTTCTCGCCGCGCGCCACCGCCTCGATGACGGTGCCGTTGCCCTGGCCGGCGACCGCGCCCTTGTCGGCGAGGGTCTTGTAATAGTCCCAGCCGAATTGCTTCTGCTGCAGCATGGTGCCGAGATGGATCACCGCCGCGCCGGAATAGAGCGGGCTCGGCATGATCGTCGCCTTCGCGGCGTCGGCGGCCTCGAGATCCTTCCAAGAGGTCGGCGGCGTCTTCACAAGATTGGTGTTGTAGACGATGCCGGTGGTGATCAGCTTGGTGCCGAAATAGGTGCGGTCCTTGTCGATCACCGCCGGGTTGATGCCGGCGACCGGAGCGTCGGTGAAGGCGTAGAGCCGGCCGGCATTCTTCAGCTGCGTCATCGCGACGGTATCGGCGATCAGCACCACGTCGGCCGGGCTCTTGCCGGCGGTCTGCTCGGCCTGAAGCTTGGCCATAACCTCGGTGGTTCCGGAGCGGAACAGCTCGACGGTGATGTCGGGATGCTCGGCGTTGAACGCCTTGATCACCGCCGCCATCTGGTCCTGCGGCTGCGAGGTGTAGACGGTGAGGGTCTCGGCGCTGGCGGAGCCGGCGAGGGCGGTGCCGGCGAGCAGGGCGGCGGCGAGCAGGGCGCGAAGGGTCATCTCGATCACTCGGCTGGCTTCGGGGCGCGGAAGCGGGCTTGATATCGGCGCGGTACGACAGATCGGCTGCGGTTTTGTTGCGGTTCGATGACAGGCGCGCGGCCCGGCTGTCAGGCGGGGCTGCGCACCGGCGGTACGGCGGCGAAGGCGGGCGAAACGGCAGCCTCGCGTGGAATGACCCACCCGCCGGACAATCGCACCTCAATCCGGGTGCCCGGCGCGAGGCGATCGGGCAAGGCAAGGCCGATCGTCTCGGCCTCGATGCCGAGCGGGGCGAGTTCGGTGGCGTAGACGCCGTTCTGGAAGATCTGGTTGACCACTTCGCCGGCGAAATGGCCGTGCGGCGGCGCAGGGGCGAGGTCGGAGGCGTGGAAGCACAGCCAGCCGGGGCCGGGCGGGGCGCGGCCGTCGACCTTCAGCACGCCGCCGGCGAGGGCGACGGTGCACAGGCCGTCCTGCGTGCCGATCACCTCGACCGGCAGGGTGCGTCCCCGGCCGATGAAGCGGGCGACGCTCTCGGTCTGCGGGCGGCGATAGAGGTCTTCCGGCGTGCCGACCTGCTCCAGCCGGCCGCGATTCATCACCGCGACATGGGTGGCGACCGCCATCGCCTCCTCCTGGTCGTGGGTGACGAAGACGAAGGTGGCGCCGGTCATCGAATGGATGCGGCGGAACTCCGCCAGCATGGTCTCGCGCAGATGCGCGTCGAGATTGGCCAGCGGCTCGTCGAGCAGGATCAGCCGCGGCCGCAGCGCCAGCGAGCGGGCGAGCGCGACGCGCTGGCGCTGGCCGCCGGACAATTCGTGCGGCCGGCGGGCGGCATGGCCGGAAAGGCCGACCACCTCCAGCACCTCCTCGATGCGGCGGCGACGCTCGGCGGCTGGCAGCTTCTGCACCTTGAGGCCGAACTCGATATTGCCGCGCACCGTCATGTGCGGCCACAGCGCATAGGACTGGAAGACCATGCCGAGCCGGCGCGCCTCCGGCGGCAGCGAGCCGCGCGGGCCGGCGACGGCGACGTCGTCGAACAGCAATTCGCCGGCGTCGGGATCCTCCAGCCCGGCGATCATCCGCAGCAGCGTGGTCTTGCCGCAGCCGGACGGGCCGAGCAAGGCGAGGAAGGCGCCGTCGGGAATGGCGAAGCTCACCTGATCGACCGCGCGGACGCCATCGAAGCTCTTGGTGAGGTTGCGGGCGGCGAGGTGCGGCAAAGAGCGGGCTCCCGGCGCGTGCGTAGGCGTGGACGGCGAAGGGAGTTCGCTACGACGGTTCGATGTCGGGGCGATGACGTTTGTGTGGGGGACGTGCGCGTATCGGGGGCGTTCCTTCGCCGTCCGGGCGAGCAGGCCGGCGATGCCGGAGGTCCACGTTGCTGATAGGATCGCCGCAGCCGACTCGTTTTTGGCTGGGGGAAACATGATCGGATCGGTTCGTCTCGTCGCGCTGCTCGGGCTCGCCGCCCTGGCGACACCCGCCATTGCCGCGGACGTGCCGCCTCCCGTCGTGAAGGCGCCCGCCGCGCCGGCGCCGGTTGCCACCGATGGCTGGACCTACACCCTCGCCCCGTATTTCTGGGCGGCGGGGATGGCGGGCGATGTCGGCCAGTTCGGGCTGCCGGCCGTGCATGTCGACGCCGATTTCAGCGACATCTTCGACCATCTCGACTTCGCCGCCATGGTGATGGGCGAGGCACGCAAGGATCGCTTCAGCGTGTTCGGCGACATCCTCTATGTGAAGCTGGGCGCGGACGTCACCGCGCCGCGCCGTATCCCCGCCGACAGCGTCGACATCACCTCGACGACCTTCGCCGGCCTCGCCGGGGTCGGCTATGCGCTGTGGGACGGCCCCAAAGGCCATCTCGACGTGGTCGGCGGGGTGCGGGCCTGGCATGTGAGCACCGATATTTCGTTCAAGGGCCAGGCCCTCGACGGGCGCAGCGGCCGCGACAGCGCCAGTTGGGTCGACGGCCTCGCCGGGCTGAGGGGCCGCTACGAGCTGAGCGACAAGCTCTATCTGACCGGCTGGGGCCTCGTCGGCGCCGGCGGTGCCGATCTCGATTGGGATCTCGGCGGCGGTGTCGGCTACACATTCAACGACCGGCTGTCGATGGTGGTCGGCTATCGGGCGCTCGGCGTCGACTACGAGCAGGACGGCTTCCTGTTCGATGTGGTCGAGCAGGGCCCCATCATCGGCACGGTGCTGAAGTTCTGAGGCTTTCCGACGCGCGGGCCGGCAGCGAAGATGCGCTTTCCATTCCGGCTCAGCTGCCGGGGGCGCGCTTTTCCGCGCCGGCGATCCAGTAGGCGACCGCCTTGCAGGGCACGCCCTCGAACGCCGGCAGGTCACGCGCCACGGTGCGGATGCGGCGCGCCACCTTCTGCTCGGCGGCGGCCCAGAGATAGCCGACACCATCGCCGCGCGGAATCTGCGCCAGCTGCCGGTCGAGGGCACTGGCCGACAGGCCGTTGCCGGTGCCGTGGCTCCAGGTGACGATGGCGCGCGGATGCGGCGGCAGCGGCTGCTCATGCGCGCGGTCGGCGACCTCGATGACGATGCGGCTCTCGACATGCGCCGGCGTCTGCTCCAGCAGACGCGCCAGCGCCGGCAGGCCGGTGGCGTCGGCCATCAGCACCTGCCAGCCGAGATCGGCCGGCGGCTCGTAGAGGCCGCGCGGATTGTTGAGGACGATGCGATCGCCCGGAGCGGCCGCCTGCGCCCAGCTGCTCGCCAGCCCGCCCTCATGGATGACGAAGTCGATGTCGAGCTCGCCGGCCCGCGCGTCGAAGCGGCGGATCGTATAGGTGGCGTAGCGCACCCGTTCACGCTCGGCCGGGAAGGTCCAGTGGCCGTCGGCGTCGATCTCCGGCAGCACCAGCTCGCCGCTGGCCGGATCGGGGAAGAACAGCCGCACATATTCGTCGCCGATGCCGGTGGAGCGGAAGGCGGCGAGACCGGCGCCGGCGAAGGTGAGGCGCACCATGCCCGGGGTCAGTAACTGGCGGCGCGCCACGCAGGCTTCGTGAAAGGTCGGATGGCTCATCGCGGATCCCGGTCGCTGCGGGCGCCCGGCCGCCCGCCCTTGTCAGGGCATAGTGATAGTGAAGCCAGGCTATTGGCGAAAGTCTTCCGAAGAAGAATTATATTATAACAGTTCTAAATATTGCTTGTTGAAGATGTTTTGCAACATTGCTAGGTGTTGCTCGTTCATTTCCGGGCAGGGTGGGCGTCCGACGCATGTCGACGAGTCTCGACGACATCGAGAATCTGTACGTCTCCGAGCATCACCGGCTGGAGCGCGTCGCGGCGCGCCGGGTCGGGGCGGCGCACGCGGCCGACGTGGTGCACGACGTGTTCATGGCGCTGTGGGACCGCGCGCGTGGCGACCAGCCGTTCTCTCCGCGCTACCTGACCGGCGCCACCCGCTACGCCGCCATCGGCCATTACCGCGCCGAGCGCCGCCGCGAGGCGCTGCTGCGGCGGATGACCGAGGAGCAATATGCCGCGCCGGTGCCGTCGCCCGACCAGATCGTCGCGGCGCGGCAGGACCTCGACCGGCTCAACGCCGTGCTGGCGGCGCTGCCGGCGCGCACCCGGCAGATCTTCCTCTTGAACCGCGCGCACCAGTGCACCTATGACGAGATCGCGGCGGCGCTGGAGATTTCCTACAGCACGGTCGAGCGGGAGATCGCCCGCGCCCTTCTCGCCTGCCGGGTCGGCATCGAGTGAGGGACGCGCCGCCATCGCGCGGCGGCGGGGCGAACGGCGGACAGGCGGGCCGAACGGACGGACATGGACGAGGAACTGATCCGGCGGCAGGCGGTGGCGTGGTTCACCCGCATGAACGGGCGGCCCTCTTCCGAGGATCGGCGCGACTTCGCGCAATGGCTCGCCGCCTCCAGCGCGCATGAGCAGGCCTATGAGGGCGTGCGCGGCCTGTGGTCTGGCCTCGGCGAGGCGAGTGGCGGTCTCGGCACCGAAGACGAGGCGGCGCTCGAACGTTCTCTGGAGCGCATCCGCGCGATGCGCCGCGCGCGTCGGCGCGGCCGGGGCGCTGCGGGCCTCGCGCTCGGCCTCGCGCTGCTGGTCGCCGGCGGCTGGCTCTGGCTCGACCATCCCCATGTGCTGCAGGATTTGCGCGCCGACTATGTGGCGCCGCGCGGCGAGACGCGCAGCGTGGCGCTCGCCGATGGCTCGCTGCTGCTGCTCGACGCCGACACCGCCATCGAGGTTCAGCTCGGCGCGGAGCGGCGGCGCGTCGACATCCTGCGCGGCACGGTGTTCTTCCGGGTGAAGCCCTCCGCGGTGCCCTTCGTGGTCGGCGCCAGCAATGGCGAGGCGCGCGTGCTCGGCACCGAGTTCGACGTGGCGCGGCGGGAGGAGGGCGAGGTGACGGTGACGCTCGACAGTGGCCGCGTCGAGGTCGGCCTCACCGACCGCGCCGGCGCGGTGGTGCTGCAGCCGGGCGAGAGCGTCGACTATGGCGAGGAGGGGCTTGGCGCGCCGCACGTGGTCGACCTCGAAGAGGCGGGGGCGTGGCGGCAGGGCCGCTACATCTTCACCAATGCCCGGCTCGCTGACGTGCTGGAGCGCATCGGCCGCTACCGTGACGGCCGCATCGTGGTGCTCGGCTCGGCGCTCGCCGAGACGCGGGTGAGCGGCAACATCGCCCTGCGCGACACCGACGCCGCGCTGGCCGCGGTGCGTTCCTCGGTCGGCTTCCCGCTGCACGAGATCGGCCGGCTGACCATTATCGGCCCGTGATTTTCGCCGGCCGCGAAAAAAATCGCGATCGGCTGAGGGTGCCGGCCATCCCCACGCGACATGTCAGTGAAGGCCAGCCGCGCCCGCACCGGGTTCGCCGGCGAAGCGGCCTTCGCGGACGGGCGGATGCAAGGGGACGGGCATGAGGGTTGAGGACAGGGCGGGCAGGCGCGCGGGACTGCTGGCGAGCACCTTCCTGATGGCGGCGGCGGCGAGTGTCGCGACGAGCGGGCCGGCCGGCGCGCAGGCGGCGGTGCAGGCCGCCTATGTCTTCGACATCCCCGCCAAGCCGATCCGCGCGGCGATGAACGACATCGTGCGCGTCACCCGCCTCGACGTGGTGTTCCGCGAGACGCCGACCGCCTCCCGGCTCGGCAATCCCGTGCGTGGCTCGCTCACCGTCGGGCAGGCGGTGGCGATGCTGCTCGCCAATACCGGCCTGTCCTACCGCTTCAGCAACCCGACCACGGTGGAGATCTTCGACCCGGCGGCGGCCGGCGCGACGGGAGCTGCGCCCGATGGCGCCATCGCGCTCGACACCATCCAGGTCGAGGGCTCCGGCACGCTGCCGGCGCCCTATGCCGGCGGGCAGATCGCCACCGGCGGCACGCTCGGCGTGCTCGGCGTGCGCGACGTGATGGACACGCCGTTCACCGTCGCCAACTACACCTCCAAGCTGATCGACGACCAGAACGCCCAGTCGATCGCCGATGTGGTGAAGAACGACCCGGCGATCCGCAATGTCGAGCCGACCAACACCGGCAACGGCAACTACTTCCTCATTCGCGGCATCCAGGTCGGCAATGGCGCGGTGGCGTTCGGCGGCCTGTTCGGCGTGGCGCCGAACAACCAGTCGACGCTGGCCGGCATCGAGCGGGTGGAGGTGCTGAAGGGGCCGGGCGCCTTCCTCAACGGCCTGTCGCCGAGCGGGGTCGGCGGCGTGATCAACCTGGTGCCCAAGCGCGCCGGCGACGACCCGCTCACCGAGCTGACCACCACCTACATCACCGACTCTCAGTTCGGCGCCCATCTCGATGTCGGCCGGCGCTTCGGCGAGAACAAGGAATGGGGCGTGCGCGGCAACCTGCTCTATCGCGACGGCGACACCCCGGTGAGCCAGCAGTCGCAGGAGCTGATGAACGCCACGCTGGGCATCGACTACAAGGGCGACAAGCTGCGGCTTGCGCTCGACCTCGGCACCCAGGTCCTCAACACCGACCGGATGAACAACACCGTCACGCTGGCGCCCACCGCGCAGGTGCCGCGCCCGCCCTCGCCGGAGGATGGCTGGGTGTCGCCGTGGAACTACAGCGACTTCCGCGACAATTACGGCATGCTGTCGGCGGAATACGACATCACCGACAACATCATGGTCTATGCCAAGGCCGGCATCGACACCACCGACTGGGATCAGGCGGTCGAATCCGGCACCAACCTGCAGTCCAACGGCAACTTCACCGCCAATGGCTATCGCTATTTGATCGACATCGAGCGCCAGTCCGGCGAGACCGGTGTGCGGGCGAATTTCGACACCGGGCCGGTGGCGCATCAGCTGGCGGTATCGGCGAGCGCCTATACCGCCAGCCGCTGGTCGGCGCCGACGACGCGGCTCTCGACCACCTCGTCCAACATCTACAACCCGACCTTCTCGCCGGACCCCGTCATTCCCGCCATGGTGATGGGCCCGCAGAGCGAAACCTCGTTCTCCAGCTATGCGATCTCCGACACGCTCTCCATGCTCGACGAGCGCATCCAGGTGACGCTCGGCCTGCGCCAGCAATATGTCGACGTCGACAATTTCAACGTCGTCACCGGCGCGCAGACCGCCAGCTATGACAGCGACGCGCTCACCCCGATGGTGGCGGTGCTGGTGAAGCCGTGGGAGCGGGTGTCGCTCTATGCGAGCTATATCGAGGGCCTCACCGCCGGGCAGGTGGTGCCGGTGTCCTACGCCAATGGCGGCGAGGTGCTGCCGCCCTTCACCACCAAGCAGTACGAGGCCGGCATCAAGGTCGACTGGGGCACGCTGCTCACCACGCTGAGCGTCTTCCACACCACCCAGGCCTCCGGCGTCTCGAATGCCGTCACCAACGTCTTCACCGCGGATGGCGAGACGGTGTATCGCGGCATCGAGTTCGACGTCGCCGGCGAGATCGCGCCCTCGCTGCGCATCCTCGGCGGCTTCGTGCTGCTCGACGCCGAGATGACGCAGACCGACAAGGGCCTCTACAACGGCAACGACGCCACCGGCGCGCCGCCGTTCACCGCGACGCTCGGCCTCGAATGGGACCCGAGCTTCGTGCCGAACCTCACTCTGTTCGGCCGGATGAACGCGACGGGCTCGGCCTATGTCGACGCCGCCAACACCCAGAAGATCGGCAGCTGGACCACCTTCGACTTCGGCGCCCGCTATAAGATCGAGCGCGAGGGCCATGAGCCGGTGATCATCCAGGCCAACCTGACCAACGCCTTCAACGAGGCCTACTGGACGACCTATCCCGGCTACAGCCTGCTCTATTCGGGCGAGGCGCGCACGCTGGCGATCTCCACCGTGTTCAAGTTCTGAGGCCGGCGGCCGATGCGGGGAACCGCCAGCCGGCGCGGCGTCATCGGGGGCGGGCTCATGCTCGCCCTCTCGGCGTTTCCGGCGTGGGGCGAGGGCGTGCGCCGGCGGGTGGAGACGCCGCTCGGCACGCTCGACATCCCCGTGCCGCCGCGCCGCGTCGTCGCCATCGATTCCCGCATCAGCCTCGAATCCGCTCTGGCGCTGGAGCTGCCGCTGGTCGGCTACAGCCACAGCCGGGCGCGGCCCTGGGTGCCGGTGCCGCCCTCGGTGCCGATGCTGGCGGCGCCGCCGGATCTCGAGCAGATCCTCATGCTGGCGCCCGACCTCATCCTGTGTCCGGACACCGCGCCGGCCTCCGACTGGTGGCCGCTGGCGCGGCTCAGCGCCATCGCCCCGGTGCTGCCGAGCAGCCACCGCGTCACCTGGCAGGCCAATCTGCGCGACCTTGCCGGCTGGCTGGACCGCATGGATCTGGCGCAGGCGCGCATCGCCGACCATGCCGCCCGCATCGCCGTCATCCGCGCGCGCCACGGCACGGCCATCGCCCAAGCGCGCGTGGCGGCGCTGTATTTCGACCCGCTGAAGCGCCGCGCCATGGTGTGCAGCGCCGGCACCGGCTACGGCCTCCTGATGCCGGCGCAGGTGCTTGCCGAACTCGGCGGCAGCGAGATCGCCGCCGACCGGCTCGGCCCCTATGGCGAGGTGGCGCTGGAATCCTTCGGCGAGGTGCTCGGCGCCGCCGATGCGCTGCTGCTCCTCGATTTCGGTGACGGCGCGGCGCAGGCGCTCGCCCGCGAGCCGCTGTGGCGCCGGCTGCCGGCGGTGCGGGCCGGGCGGGTGGAGACGGTTCCCGGCAACTGCACCTTCGGCGCCTGTTACACGGCGAATTATCTCGCGACCGCCTGGCAGGCGCTCTATGCGCGGGTGGAGGCATGAGCCGGCGCGCGGTCCGCCTCGCGCTCCTTTCGATGGCGCTGCTGGCTCTCGCCGCCGGCTTCGGGCTGCTGGCCGGCCCGCGCAATCTGCCGCTCACCGCGCTGGTCGAAGCGGTGCGTGGGCGCGGCGACGACGAGGCCTGGCTGATCCTCGCCGGGCTGCGCGCGCCGCGGGTGCTGCTCGGCGGCCTCGTCGGCGCGGCGCTGGCGGTGGCGGGCGGCATCATCCAGGCGGCGACGCGCAATCCGCTCGGCGATCCCGGCCTGCTCGGCATCAATGCCGGCGCCGGCCTCGCCGTGGTGATCGGCATCGGGCTGTTCGGGCTGGCTGGCATGGGCTGGATTCTCGGCCTCGCCGCGCTGGGGGCGACGCTGGCGGCACTGGCGGTGCCGCTGCTGGCCGGGCTGGCTGGTGGCAGCGACGCGCCGGTGCGGCTCACCCTCGCCGGCGTCGCGGTGGGAGCGCTGTGCTACGGGCTGACCCAGGCGGCGGCGCTGGCCGATCCCGAGCGCTTCGACCTGGTGCGCAACTGGCGGGTGGGCGCGCTGTCCGGCGACGCGGCGGCGCTGCTGCCGGCGGTGGCGCCGGCGCTGCTCGCCGGCTTTCTGGTGAGCGCGCTGCTGGCGCCGGCGCTCAACGTCGCCGCGCTTGGCGAGGAGAGGGCCGCCACGCTCGGCCTGCCGCTCGGCGCCACGCGGGCGATGGCGCTGGTCGCCGTCATCCTGCTGGCCGGCGGCGCGACGGCGGCGGCCGGGCCGATCGGCTTTGTCGGCCTCGCCGCGCCGCATGCCGCGCGACTGCTGGTCGGGGCCGATGCGCGGGCGGCGCTTTTCCATGCCGGACTGATCGGCGCCGCGCTGGTCATCGGCGCCGACGCGCTCGGCCGGGTGGTGGCGGCGCCGGCCGAGGTGCCGGTCGGCATCGTCACCACGCTCATGGGCGCGCCGGTGCTGCTCCTGCTGGTGCGCGCCCGCGCCCGGAGGCCGGCATGAGCGTCATCGGCGACACCGTGCGGCCGGCGCCGCTGCGGCTGCGCATCGGGCCGGCGGCGATGAAGCTGGAGCGGCGCATGGCGGGCGTGTGCCTCGCTCTGGCGCTGGGCGCGGTCGCGCTCGCGCTCGCGGCCTTGTGCATCGGTACCCTGCCGGTGACGCCGCTGCAGGCGGCGCGCGCGCTGATCGGCGAGGGGCCGGAGGCGGTGCGGCTGGTGGTGACGGAGTGGCGGGCGCCGCGCGTCGCCGGTGCTCTGATGGTCGGTGCGGCGCTCGGCATGGCCGGCGCGCTGTTCCAGACGCTGCTGCGCAACCCGCTCGGCAGCCCGGACATCGTCGGCTTCGATGCCGGGGCGTTCAGCGGCGCGCTGCTCGCCATGCTGGCCGGGGCGGGGCCGCTGGCGGTCGCCGGGGCCGGCTTCGGCGGCGGGCTCGTCGCCGGGCTCGCGGTGTTCCTGCTCGCCGGAGCCGGGGGACGGCTGGCGCTGATCCTCACCGGCATCGCGATGGGCGCGCTGTTCACCGCGCTGAACGACTGGATCATCCTCACCGCCCGGCTCGATACCGCGCTGGCGGCGGCGAGCTGGCGGCTCGGCTCGCTCGCCGGCATCGAGCGCGGCCGTCTCGTCGCGGCGGCGGCGCTGCTCGCCGTGCTGCTGCCGCTCGGGCTCGCCTGCGCGCGCACGCTCCGCGCCCTCGAACTCGGCGAGGAGCGGGCGGCGTCGCTCGGTGAGGCGCGCCGGCCGGCCTGGGCGCGCATCGCGCTGGTCGGGCTGGCGCTCACGGCCACCGCCACCTTCCTCGCCGGGCCGATCGGCTTCGTGGCGCTGATCGCGCCGCAGATCGCGCGGAGCCTGACGCGCAGTGCCGGCCTGCCGCTGCTGGCCTCGGCACTGTCCGGCGCGGTGTTCCTGCTGGCGAGCGACGTGGCCGGGCGGCTGCTCTTCGCCCCGCGCGCGATCCCCGCCGGGGCGCTGACTGCGGCAGTAGGCGGCGTCTATTTCGTCGCGCTGCTGTGGACGCGGCGGATCGGTGGAGCGATGCGATGACCGCTCCACTTGCGTTGGAAGCGCGCGGCCTGGTGGCCGGGCATGGCGGCCGCGCCGTGCTCGAGGGCATCGACATCGGCTTTCCGCGCGGCGGCTTCTCGATTGTCGTCGGCCCCAACGCGTCGGGCAAGTCGACGCTGCTGCGCTGCCTCGCCAGCCTGATCCGGCCGATGGCGGGGGAGGTGCGGCTGGACGGCGAGAACATGGCCGGGCTGGGGCGGCGCATGCTGGCCCGCCGGCTCGGCCTGCTGCCGCAGCACATGGAGTTTCCCGAGGGCATCCGGGTCGAGGAACTGGTGGGGCGCGGCCGCCACCCGCATCAGAGCCTGCTGCGGCAATGGTCCGACGCCGACGAGGCCGCCGTCACCGAGGCGATGCGGGTCACCGGCACCGCGTCGCTGGCCGGGCGGCCGGTGCAGCAGCTCTCCGGCGGCCAGCGCCAGCGCGTGTCGATCGCCATGGCGCTGGCGCAGGAGACGCCGATCCTGCTGCTCGACGAGCCGACCACCTATCTCGACCTCGCCCACCAGATCGAGGTGCTCGATTTGTGCCTGGCGCTCAACCAGCTGGGCAAGACGCTGGTCGCGGTGCTGCACGACCTCAACCTCGCCTGCCGCTATGCCAGCCATCTCGTCGCGATGAAGGACGGACGGATCGCGGCTGAGGGCGCGCCGGCCGATATCGTCAGCGCGTCCTTCGTCGCGCGGGTGTTCGGCATAAACGCCCTGGTGCTGTCGGACCCGCTGACCGGCACGCCGATGGTGATCCCCGCCGCTCCGCAGGGGCACCGGGCCGGCTAGGACGGCAATACGGCGGCGCCGGCCTTCAGCCGCTCGGCGAAGGCGGTGAAGAACTGGTCGGCCAGCTTGCGCGCGGTGGCCTGCACCAGCCGGCCGCCGAGCGAGGCGAGCTTGCCGCCGATCTCCGCCGTGGCGGCGTAGCCAAGCACAGTCTCCTCGCCGTCAGCGGCGAGCGTCACCGCCGAGGCGCCCTTGGCGAAGCCAGCGACGCCGCCATTGCCCTGGCCGACGATGCGGCAGCCCTCGGGCGCCTCGATGTCCTGCAATTCCACCGTACCGGCGAAGTTCGCCGACATCGGCCCGACCTTGAGCTGCACCTTGGCGCGGAAGCCGGTCGGCGAGGTCTGTTCCAGCTCCTTGCAGCCGGGAATGCAGGCCTTCAGCGTCTCGACGTCGAAAAGCGCCGCCCAGACCGCCGCGCGCGGCGCGGCGATGCGGTGTTCGCCGGTAATCTCCATGAAGTGTCCTCCGGGCGCCGTCACACGGCGCAGTAGCGTTCCTGGATGGCCTTGTCGGCGAGCAGCGCCGCCGCAGAGCTGGAATGGACGATCTCGCCCTGGTCGATGATCACCGCGCGGTCGGCGAGCCTGAGCGCCCATTCGACGTTCTGCTCGACCAGCAGCAGGGTGACGCCCTCGTCGCGCAGGCGGCGGAACAGCGCGCCCATCTCCTCGACCAGCACCGGCATGATGCCCTCCGAGGGTTCGTCGAGCAGGATCATGCGCGGCCGGGCGATCATGGCGCGGGCGATGGCCAGCATCTGCTGCTCGCCGCCCGACAGGGTGACGCCCTGCTGGTCGAGCCGCTCCTTCAGACGCGGGAAGGTGCGGGCGATCTCGTCGATGGCGGCCCGCTCGTCGATGCGACCGCCGGCGGCGAGCAGGCCGAGCTGCAGATTCTCGCGCACCGACAGGCCCGGCACGATGCGCCGCTCTTCCGGCACATAGGCGAGGCCGAGCCGGAAGCGGGCATGGGCGGGGAGCGACAGCAACTCGGTGCCGGCGAAGCGCACCGAGCCGGTCGCCTTCGGCATCAACCCCATCACCGAGCGGATGGTGGTGGTCTTGCCGGCGCCGTTGCGCCCGACCAGCGCGACGATCTCGCCCGGCTCCACCGCCAGCGACAGGCCGTGCAGCACATGGCTGGCGCCGTACCAGGCGTTCAGGCCCTCGATCTCAAGCATAGCCATCGTTCTGTCCCAGATAGACGCGGCGGACCTCGGGGTCCGACTGGATGTGGCGCGGGTCGCCGTCGGCGATCAGCCGGCCGTGATGCAGCACGAGGATGCGGTCGCTTAGGCCGAGGATCATCTTCATCTTGTGCTCGACCAGGAGGACGGTGCGGTCGGCCGCCAGCTTCTCCAGCAGCGCGACCATGTCGCGGGTCTCCTCCGGGCCCATGCCGGCGGTCGGCTCGTCGAGCAGCAGAAGCTCGGGGTCGGCGACGAGGGCGATGGCGATCTCCAGCGCCCGCTGCTGGCCATGGGCGAGGAACTTCGCCGTGGTGGCACGCCGGCCGATGAGCCCGACGGCGGCCAGCGCCGCGTCGGCCTTCGCGTCGAGCTCGCTCATGGCTTCGCGCGGGCGCCAGACGTCGTAGCGCGCGCGGAAGGCCTGCGCGGCGACGCGGACATTCTCGTGTACCGACAGCTCGGGGAAGATGTTGGTGATCTGGTAGGAGCGGGCGATGCCGAGATGCACGAAGCGGTGCTGCGGCGTGCCGGTGATGTCGCGGCCCTTGAAGCGGATCGTCCCGGCCGAGGGGGCGAGCACGCCGGAGAGCAGGTTGAAGAAGGTGCTCTTGCCGGCGCCGTTGGGGCCGATGATCGCCGTCACCCGGTTCGGCTCGAAGGCGGCGGTGACGCCTTCCAGCGCGACGAACCCGCCGAAGCGCCGGCCGATATTCTCCACCGCGAGAAGGGGCGTGCTCATCGGCCGGCCCTCCAGGCGAGCGCGGTGCCCCAGATGCCCTTGGGCAGGAACAGCACGAACAGGATGAACACCGTACCGACGACGATCTGCCAGTGCGGCGTCCACAGCGCGACCACGTCCTCCATCAGCAGGAAGGCGAGGGCACCGATGAACGGGCCGAAGAAGCTGCCGGCGCCGCCGAGCAGTGTCATCATCACGATCATGCCGGAGGTCTGGATGCTCAGCGTGTCCAGCGGCACGATGGCGAGGTGCAGCGCGAACAGCGTGCCGGCCAGCGCGCAGACGAGGCCGGACAAGGTGAAGGCGATCACCTTCGAGCGCTCGACGTCGTAGCCGCAGGCGCGCGCCCGAGTCTCGTTCTCGCGGATCGCCTCGATCACCGCGCCGAAGGGCGAGCCGAGCACGCGCGAGACGAACCACAGCGCGGCGGCGGCAAAGGTCATCAGCACGTAGTATTTCTTGATGGGGTCGAGGAAGTCGACCGGCCAGCCGAACAGCTCGATGCGCGCCACGGTGAAGCCGCGCAGGCCGTTCTCGCCGCCGGTGAGCGAATTGGCCTGCAGTGCCGTGTAGTAGACGAGCTGCGCCAGCGCCAGCGTCACCATCGAGAAGTAGATGCCGCGGGTGCGGATCGACAAGAGCCCGACCACGAAGGCGAGCGCGCCGCCGACCAGCATGCCGAACGGGATCGCCGCGTACCAGGGCAGGCCGAGCTGGCCGATGCCGAGGCCGGCGGCATAGGCGCCGGCGCCGAAGAAGGCGGCGTGGCCGAAGGACAGCATGCCGGTGTAGCCGAACAGCAGATTGTAGCCGACGGCGACCAGCCCGTAGATCAGCACGTTGACGGCCAGCGCCTGCGAGGGCAGCACCCAGGGCAGCAGGCACAGGACGAGGATGGAGAGCGGCACCCGCCAGGCGGCGAGGCGGGCGCGCCAGCCGCGCTGGCCGGTCGGGCCGGCCATCACCTGAGCGACGGAATGGACGGAGGCGGTCATGTCGGGATCTCCTCACGCCCGTCCGGGCTTGCCGAACAGCCCTTGCGGGCGGATCAGCAGCACGAGGGCCATCAGGGCGAACATCACGATGGTCGCCATTTCCGGGGCGAACAGCGCCGTCATGCTGACGGCGATGCCGATGAGAAGGCCGGCGACCACCGCGCCGACCAGAGAGCCCATGCCGCCGATGACGGTGACGACGAAGGCTTCCGCCAGCACGAGCGCCCCCATTTCCGGGTCGACGCTGCGCATCGGCGCGGCGAGCACGCCGCCGAGCGCGGTGAGGCCGACGCCGAGGCCGAACACCATCAGCCAGACCTTGGCGACGTCGACGCCGAGCACCCGCATGATCTGCGGATCGCGGGCGCCGGCCCGCACGATCAGGCCGAACCTGGTCTTCTCCAGCCCCAGCCACAGCAGCACGAGAACCACCGCGACGACGCCGACGACGAACAGCCGGTAGATCGGGAAATAGCCGATGCCGAGATCGGCGACGCCGGCGAGCTCCGGCGGGGTGGGGAAGGGCATGCCCTCATTGCCGAAGCCGATGCGCACGCTCTCCACCAGCACGTAGCCGAGGCCAAAGGTGAGCAGCAGCGGATCGTCGACCGAGCGCTTGTAGAGCGGGCGGATCAGCACCCGCTCGATCAGCATCCCGAAGGCGCCCACCGCAAGGGGGGCGATCAGCATCCCCCACCAGAAGCTGCCGGTGAGCGTGGCGACGTAGAGCCCGGCATAGGCCCCGACCATGAACAGCGCGCCATGGGCGAAGTTCACCACGCCCAGCATGCCGAAGATGATCGACAGGCCGAGCGCGACCATGACGAGGATGGCGCCGAGCGCCACCCCCGAGAAAAGCTGCATGGCGATGAGTTCGGCATCCATCACGGCGCCTCCCTGACGAGGTGGCGGATCAGGACGGGAAGCCGAGCTCGGCGCAGCTGCGCAGGATGTCCTCGGAGGCCGGCTCGACCGCGAGGATGCGGAACGGGTCCGCCTGGTCCGGCGTGTCGGCTTTCGCCTTGGATTGCAGCACCAGCACCGACTGCACCGACTGGTGGTCGCATTTGCGGTAGTGCTGTGGCCCCTTGGCGACGTCGTAGGTGAGGTTCTCCAGCGCCGCCACCACCTTGTCGGTGTCGGTGCCGCCGGCCTTCTCCATGGCGAGCAGCAACGAGGACATGCCGGTGAAGCCATAGGCGCCGTAATCGGTGGGGTAGGCGCCGGCATACGCCGCCTTGTAGGCGTCGTTGAACGCCTTGGCCGAGGGCAGGGTGTCCTGCAGCTTCCAGTAATAATTGGCGCCGCCGATCACACCCTCATAGGCCTCCGCGCCGATGCCGAGGCGCTGGGTGTAGAGCAGCACCGGCACCACGATCTTCGCCTGCTTGTTGAGGCCGAAATCCACCGCCTGCTTGATCGAATTGGCCTGGTCGCGGCCGAAATTGCAGATGCAGAGGATGTCCGGCTTCATCGCGCGCAGCCGCGGCATGAAGGTCGAATAATCGGGAGCGCCGATCGGGTGCAGGATCTCGCCGACGCTCTCGGCGCCGATCGCCGCCTGCGCCCGCTTGAAGCCGCGCAGGATCTCGTGGCCGAAGGCGTAGTCGGCGACGAGATAGGCGATCTTCATGCCGGGCTTGAAGCTGTGCTTGGCGACGGCGGCCGTCGTCATGTGCGGGTTCAGCGCCTCGTGGAAGGTGACGCGGCTGAAATCCTTGACCTCGTTGATGGTGTCGGACTGGCTGATCGAGACGAAGATGACGCCGCGGGCGCGGGTCACCTCGTTGATCGCCAGCTGCACCGCGCTCGACAGCGAGCCGACCACGGCGTGGACCTTTTCCTTCTCGATCAGCTCCAGCGTGCGGGTGGCGGCCTCGCCGGCGTTCATCTTGTCGTCGCGTACCAGCAGCTCGACCTTGCGTCCGCCGATGCCGCCCTTGTCGTTGACGAGCTTCACCGCCAGCTCGGCGCTGCGCACCTGGTCCTTCGCCTCGGCGGCATAGGGGCCGGTCAGCGGGGTGGGAAAGCCGATGCGGATGGTGTCAGCCTGCGCCCGCAGCAGCCCGGGCATGGCGAGCGTGGCGGTGCCGGCGGCGAGGCCGGCCAGCGCGTGGCGGCGGGTTATGCGAAGCGCAGGCAGGCCGGATGTCGGGCCGTTGCTGGTCATGGTTTCCTCCGAGGAATTTCGTTCTTGTCGTTGTGTTTGGCGGCAGTATGTTTTTGATCAGCGTGTTTTTAATCAGTGGTTTGGCGTCAGATCTTGCCGAGTGACTTCAAGAGCCGCTCCGGTGTCATCGGTATCTGGGCGATGCTCGCCCCGAGGGGCGCCATCGCGTCGTTGACGGCATTGAGCGCTGCGGCCGAGGCGGCGGCGGTGCCGGCCTCGCCGCAGCCCTTGGCGCCGAGCGCGGTATCGGCGGTCGGGGTCTCGATATGGCCGACGACGATGTCGGGCATCTCGCAGGCCATCGGCACGAGGTAATCGGCGAGCGAGCCGTTGGTGAGCTGGCCGTTGTCGTCGTAGCGGCACTCCTCGAAGAAGGCGGCGCCGAGACCCTGCACCACGCCGCCGCGCACCTGCTCGTCGACCAGCAGCGGGTTGATGATGCGGCCGCAATCCTCCACCACCCAATGCTTCAGGACCTTCACCAGCCCGGTGTCGACGTCGAGTTCGACATGGCAGCCCTGGATGCCGTTGGTGAAGGCGAAGGGGTAGCCCTGCGGCGCGTAGTGATGGGTGATCGACAATTGCGCCCGCGCGTCCGGCGGCAGGGTATCGGAGCGGAAATAGGCGATGCGGGCGACCTCGGCGAGGCTGACCCGCTCGGCGCCGGAGAGCGCGTCGACGACGAGGCCGTCGCGCAGGTCGAGATCGCCGGGCCGCGCCTGCAGGATGGTGGCGGCCAGCGCCAGCACATTGTCGCGCAGCCGGCGCGCCGCCTGCAGCGCCGTCTCGCCGCCTATGCCGGCGCCCCGGCAGGCCCATGTCGCCCCGCCATGCGGGGTGATCTCGGTATCGCCGGTGATGACGCGCACCTTCTCGCGCGCCACGCCGAACTGGTCGGCGACGATCTGGCCGATGATGGTCTCGGTGCCCTGGCCCTGCTCGGTCACCGAGATCAGGCAGCGCACCTCGCCCGAGGGGGTGACGCTCAGCGTCGCGCCGTCCTGCGCCGAGATGCGGGCGCCACCTATGCCGTAGAAGGCCGGGCTGGGATTGGAGATCTCGACGAAGCTGGCGATGCCGATGCCGCGATGGATGCCACGCGTCCGCAGCGCCGCCTGCTCGGCGCGCAGGGCGTCATAGTCCATCAGCGCCTTGAGCCGGATGAGGCTGGCTTGGTGCGACAGCGCCTCGAACTTGTAGCCGGTGGGGGACTCGCAAGGGTAGGCATCGTCGGGGATCAGGTTCTTCTCGCGCATCGTCGCCGGATCGAGCCCGGCGCGGGCGGCGGCCAGATCGACCAGCCGCTCGGTGACGGCGCAGGCGACGGGATGGCCGACGGCGCGGTACTGGCTGGTCTGCACCTTGTTCTGGAACACCACCGCCAGTTCCGCCCGGTAGTTGCGGAAGCGGTACGGCGCGCCCATCAGCCGGATCACCTGATTGCCTTCCACCGCGCTGGTGCGCGGATAGGTCGAGAAGGCGCCGATGGCGGTGACGTCGTCGACATCCATGGCGAGGATGGTGCCCTCGGCATCCACCGCCATGCGGGCGCGCACCCGGTGATCGCGGGCATGGATGTCGGAGACGAAGGATTCCATGCGATCGGCGACATATTTCACCGGCCGGCGGCACAGCATGGAAAGACCGACCACCGCCATGTCCTCGTGATAGACATGCAGCTTCATGCCGAACGAGCCGCCGATATCGGGCGCGATCACCCGCACGCTGGCTTCCGGGATGCCGTAATGGCGCGAATACAGGTCCTGGAACTGGTAGGGCGTCTGGGTGGCGTGGTGGACGGTGAGCTTGCCCTCGCTGGCGTCCCAATCGGCGAGGATGGCGCGCGGCTCCAGCGTCACCGCCGTGTGGCGGCCGAAGTGGAACTCTTCCTCCACCACATGGGCGGCGCCGGCGAACAGCGCGTCGATGCCGCCGGTGTCGAGGCGGCTGCGGAAGCACAGATTGTCCTCGATCCCCGCCGCCGCACGGTCGGCATCGGGCTCGCGGGCGGTGTCGATGTCGGCGACCACCGGCAGTTCCTCGAACTCGACGAGGACCGCCTCGGCGGCATCCTCCGCCTGGGCGCGGCTGTCGGCGACCACCGCGACCACCGCCTGCCCGGACCACAGCACTTCCTCGACCGGCAGCGGCAGCTGCGGCGCCGACTTCATGCCCTTGAAATGGTCGAGCGTACCGACCCAGGGCGTGCAGAGCCGCGCGAGGTCGGCACCAGTGGCGACGAGGCGCACGCCCGGCATGGCACGCGCCGCCTCCGCATCGATGGAGACGATGCGGGCATGGGCGTAGGGGCTGCGCAGGAAGGCAGCGTGCAGCATGCGCGGCAGCACGAGATCGGTAACGTAGCGCCCGCGCCCGGCCAGAAGGCGCTTGGCGTTGGGGCGCGTCACCGCACGGCCGATATAGGAATTCGGGCGGTCGAGGCTGCCGAGCGGGGCGTTCATGCCGGCTCCTCCGCGAAGCGCGGCGCCGTCTCGCCCGCCGCCCGCCGTCTGGCGACGGTCTCGATGGCGTCGACGATCGCCTCATAGCCGGTGCAGCGGCAGTAATTGCCGGACAGCGCGTCGCGGATCTCCGCTCGGCTCGGCAGGGGGAGGCGGGCGAGCAGCCCCTGCGCGGCGATGAGCATGCCCGGCGTGCAGAAGCCGCATTGCAGGGCGTTGCGCTCGTGGAAGGCGCGCTGGAGGTCGGCGATGACAGTGCTTTCCGTCAGCCCCTCGACGGTGGCGATCTCAGTGCCTGCCGCCTGCACGGCGAAGGTGAGGCAGGCATGCACCGGCAGTCCGTCGAGCATGACGAGGCAGGCGCCACAGACCCCCATCTCGCAGCCGGCATGGGTGCCGGTGAGGCCGAGGTCGCGGCGCAGGAAATCCGCCAGCGTCTCGCGCGGCTCGACGAGGCGGGTCAGCGTCTCGCCATTGACGGTGAGGGTAACGGGCAGCGTCGCGCTCATGCGGCCTCCGCGATCTGGGCGAGCAGGCGGCCGAGCAGTACGCGGGCGAGGTGGCGCCGCATCGCCGCCGGCACCTCGGGGGTGTCGACCGGGTCGAGGTCGTCCATCAGTGCCGCCTGGGCGTGGCGTATCGCGTCGGGGTCGAGCGTCGCGCCGGTCAGCGTCGCCTCGGCGGCGTGCGCCCGCACCGGCGTCGGGCCGACCGACAGGAGGGCGATGCGCGCTTCCTCCACCACGTCGCCGGACATGGCGAGCCTGATGCCGCAGCCGACCAGCGCGTAGTCGCCGCGCCGGCGGGCGATCTCGTCGAAGGCGCAACGGTGCTCCGGCCGCGCGACGGGGATGTGCAGGGCGACGAGCAGTTCGCCGGGTTCGAGCGCCGTCTGGTAGAGGTCGACGAAGAACGCGTCGGCCGGCACGCGCCGGGTGCCATCCGGCCCGGCGATCTCCATTTCCGCGCCCATGGCCAGCATCATCGCCGGGAATTCGGAGGCGGGATCGGCGAGGGCGACGCTGCCGCCCAGCGTGCCGCGGTTACGGATCGCCGGATGCGCGACATGAGGCGCGGCCAGCGCCAGCAGCGGGGCATGCGCGGCGATCAGCGGATGGTCGTGGGCGTCGACATGGCGGGTCAGCGCGCCGAGCCGCAGCCAGCCCGCCTCGACCGCAATGCCGCGCAATTCGGCGATATGGCCGATGTCGACCAGCCGTGCCGGTGCCTGCAGGCGCAGCGCTAGCGCCGGCACCAGGCTTTGCCCGCCGGCAATGTAGCTGGCGTCGCCGTCCGCCTCGGCGAAGGCGGCCAGCGCCTTCGCGATGCTGGCGGGGCGTGCATAGTCGAAGGCCCGGGCTTTCACGGCACCGAACTCCTCTGGCTGCGTTTCCTGTCCAGATTTGTAACCATCTGGTCTCAAAATGAACGCACGACAGCCGGAAGGCGTCAAGCTAAAATGACCAGGTGGTCACAAGTTTGCGGAAGCAAATCAAGACGTTATATTCAGTTGTGCATAACGAGAACATGGATGACGATCACCGAAGACAGCCTGATCGAGACCCGTCCCCGCCGGCGCAACATGCGGGCGCCGGAGCGTGAGCAGGCCATTCTGGACGAGGCGATCCGCTTCTTCGCCGAACAGGGATTCGAGGGGCAGACCCGCGAGCTCGCCAAGCGCATGGGCATCACCCATTCGGCGATCTACCGGCATTTTCCCAGCAAGGAGGCGCTGATCGAGCGTGTCTACGAGCACGTCTATCTCAGCCGCTGGAAATCGTCCTGGGGGCCGCTGATCGCCGACCGGTCACGGCCCGTCGGCCAGCGGCTCGAGCAGTTCTACCGCGAATATGTCGAGCAGGTGTTCGACCATGACTGGGTACGGATCTTCGTCTTCTCCGGCCTGCGCTCGGTCGACATCACCAGCCGCTATCTCGACATGGTCCGGCGCGAGGTCATCGAGCCCGCCTGCGCCGAACTGCGCGCCGAGTTCGGCCTGCCCGAGGTGAGCGAGGCGCCGCTCAGCGAGCGCGAGACCGAGATGTTCTGGGGCCTGCACGGCCGCATCTTCTACATCGCGATCCGGCGCTATGTGTACCAGGCGCCGGCGCCGCGCGATCTCGACGAGATCATCTCGGACGCGGTGCGGATCTTCGTCATCGGTGCCCGCGAGGTGCTGCCGGAGATCGTGCGCGGCACTCGCTGAGGCGGACGCCGCCGCGCCGGGGAGGGCGCCTCGGCTGGGCGGCGCCTCAGCTGGGGAAGTGCCGCTCCAGATCCTCGACCGCCTCGCAGGTCAGCGGCGCGGCGCGGCGCTCGCCGATGAGGAAGAACAGCTTGGCGGTCTCCTCCAGCTCCTCATAGGCATGCACGGCCTCCGCCAGTGTCTTGCCGGCGACGATGGGGCCGTGATTGGCGAGCAGCATCGCCTTGTGGCTGCGGGCAAAGCCGCGCACCGCCTCGGCGAGCTGGCGGTCGCCGGGCCGGAAATACGGCACCAGCGGCAGCTTGCCGACCCGCATGACGTGATAGGCGGTCAGCGGCGGCAGCACGTTCGAGGTGTCGGCGTGGCAGAGGCAGGACACCGCGACGGCGTTGGTGGAATGCAGGTGCACGATGGCTCCCGCGCTCGGCCGCTCCTCATAGACGGCGAGATGGAAGAACGCCTCCTTGGAGGGCGGATCGCCGGCGAGATGCCGGCCGCCGGCATCGACCTTGGAGATACGCTCCGGCGTGAGGAAGCCCAGCGACGAATTGGTCGGCGTCACCAGTATGCTGCCGTCGCCGAGCCGCACCGACAGGTTGCCCGCGCCGCCATGGGCGAGGCCGCGCGCATAGAGCAGGGCGCCGAAGCGCACGATCTCGTCGCGCAGGGCGTCCTCGTTCACGTCGCCTGTCCTGCTCATGCGTGTCCCCTGCGCGTGCGGTTCATTTGCCGGCGAGCGCCGCCAGCGCCTTGGCGAAGAAGTCCGGCGCGCCGAAATTACCGGATTTGAGCGCCAGCGCGACCCGGCCGTCGGGCGCGGCGAGGATCGGCACGCCGGGGTCGATCTCCGGCCCGATCTCCAGCGCTTCCAGCCCCAGCGCCTGCGCCACCGCGCCGGAGGTCTCGCCGCCGGCGACGACGAGGCGGCGAAGGCCGCCGGACACCAGCGCGCGGGCGGTGTCGGCGAACAGCCCCTCCAGCACGCCGGAGAGCTTCTCGCGGCCATAGCGCTGCTGCAACGCCGCCACTTCCGCCGGATCGTCGGAAGAGTAGATCAGCGGCGCCTGTCCGGGATGCGCGGCGATGAAATCGGTGAGATCGTCGACGCCGATCTTACCGGCCATCACCGCGTCGACGTCGAGGGCCAGTACCGGGTGCGCCTCGGCATGCACGGCGATCTGTCCGCGGGTGGCGCCCGAGCAACTGCCGGCGAGGATGGCTTCCGGACCGTCCACCCCGGCGAAGGCGGTGGCCACGCCCTTGGCCTGCCCGCGGGCGATGAAATTGGCCGGCAGGCCGATGGCGATACCTGACCCGCCGGTGACAAGCGGCGCGTCGGCGGCGGCGGCGCCGAGCGCGGCGAGATCGGCGTCGGTGGCGGCGTCGCAGATCACCAGCGTCTCGCCGCGCGCGGCGCAGGCCGCCAGCGCCTGCCGCACGGCGGCAGAGCCGGCGCGCACCGTCGGCGCGGCGACGAGGCCGACGGCGTCGCGGGTCTGACGACGCAGCCAGCGGCGAATGTCGGGATCGGTCATCGGGGTGAGCGGATGGTTCTGCATGCCGCTCTCGCTGAGCAGCCGGTCATGCACGAACAGATGCCCCTGATGCACGCTGCGCCCGACGGTCGGGAAGGCGGGGCAGGCGATGACACCCCTGGCGCCCAGCGCCTCGGCCAGCGCCTCGCCGACCGGGCCGATATTACCCTCCGGCGTCGAATCGAAGGTCGAGCAATATTTGAAGACGATCTGGGTGCAGCCCTGCGCCTTCAGCCAGTCGAGTGCCGCCAGCGACTGCGCCACCGCCTCGGCGGCGGGAATGGAACGGGTCTTCAGCGAGATGACGCCGGCTTCCACCTCCGGCGCCGCCGGATGCGCGGGCACGCCGAGATATTGCGTCACCGCTAGGCCGCCAGCGTTGGGCGTATCCTTGCCGGGAAGTCCCTTGGCGAGGGTGTTGGCGATGTCGCCGGCGCCGGTGAAATCGTCGGCGATCACTCCGAGCAGCATGGTTCAGCTCCCTGCATTCTCGATCAGCTGGCGCAGGCGCGCCACCGCCGCCTCGGGGGCGGTGAACACCGGCACGTCGACTGCGGCACGTACCGCCTCGGCGGCGCGGGCGGTGGAGAATTGCGCCAGCATGATCGCGTCGCAGCCGGCGAGGTCGGGGGCGCGCGCGGCGACCAGCGCGTTATGGGTGGCGGCGTCGCCGGCGCGCAGCCGGTCGATGGCGTCGGCGACGACGAGGGTGTCGAGATCTGCCTCGGTGCCGGCCTGGGCCGCGAAGTCGGTGAATTCCTCGGCCATGGTGGGCACCGCCGGGGCGAAGGTGGCGAGCATGCCGATCCGCCGGCCGCTGGCGATGGCGGCGCGGAACATCGCCTCGTTCGGCTTCAGCACCGGCACGTGCATCTCCGCCGCCAGCCGATCGATGGCCGGGCCGAAGGCCGAGCAGGTGACGAGCACGCCGTCGGCGCCGATGCGGGCGGCGTAGCGGCCGAGGGCGAGGAAGCGCTGCGTCATCTCCTCGGGAAGATCGGGCGTCGCGGCGCGGTCGATGGAGAGCGAATCGTCGAGCAGGTTCACCGTCTCCGCCTCCGGCCAGCCGGTGGCGAAGGCCTGCTGCACGGGTTCCATCGCCACCGGGGTGGCATGGAGGAGGACGATGCGGGGGCGTGCCGTCATGAGAATCTCACCGGTTTGCGGAAGGCGGGCGGTGGTCCGGAGAAGGCGATGCCGGCGGAACCTGCCGCCGGCATCGTTGGTCAGGTGGGGTGGCGCGGGCTCATCGATAGAGCGGCACCACACCCAGCAGCACGGCGCAGGCGATGAAGATGCCGAACAGCGCCAGACACCAGGGGAAGCAGGCCTTCTGCCATTCGCCCATGTCGAGGCCGGTCATGCTGAGCAGCAGGTAGATGAAGGCGGTCAGCGGGCTCAGCATGTGGAAGGCCTGGCCGAGCAGCGAGGCGAAGCCGATCTGGAACGGCGTGAAGCCGTAGACCTTGCCGGCTTCCACCAGCGGCGGCAGCACGCCGTAGAAGAAGGCGTCATTGGACAGGAAGAAGCCGCCCGGCGCCGAGATCAGCACCACGATCAGGCCCCAGAAATCGCCCAGCGCCGGCGGCACGATGGTCACCAGGCTCTTGGCCAGCGAGTCGGACATGCCCGAATTGGTGAACAGGCCCATGAACACGCCGGCGCCGATCACCATGATCACCGTCTGCAGCACCTCGCCGGAATTGGCGTAGATGCGGTCCTTCTGCTGCGCCAGCGTCTCGTAGTTGATGACGAGCGCCACCACGGTGCCGACGAGGAAGGTGAAGACCGGGTCGAACACGCCGGAGATCAGCGAGGCCAGCACCGCGACGGTCAGGATGCCGTTGATCAGCGCGAATTGCGGGCGCTTCAGCGCATCCTCGTCGCTGGTGTGCTGGGCGAAGATCGCCTCGATGTCGGCGTCGCTGAGATGCTGCACGCCGAGGCGGCGCCGCTCCTTCAGGCCGAGCCAATAGGCGCCGGCGGTGACGAACAGGCTGCCCAGCACCATGCCCGGCAGCAGAGCGAGCATCAGCGCCTGCACGTCGAGCCCTTCGATCACCGCGATGACGCGGGCGGTCGGGCCGCTCCACGGCAGCAGGTTGAGGATGGTGTTCTGCAGGATCAGCAGCACGCCCAGATGCATCATCTTGATGTTGAGCTTCTGGTAGACCGGGATCAGCGCCGTGCAGCAGATCAGCGTCGTGGTGGTGCCGTCGCCGCTCATCGAGACCACGGTGGCGAGCACGCTGGTCGCCACCAGCACCTTCAAGGGATCGCCCTTGGCGAGCTGCACGACCTTCTTGGTGAGAGGGTCGAACAGGCCGACATTGAGCATCAGCGAGAAGAAGAAGATGGCGAAGAACAGCATGAATGCCGTTCCGGAGGTCTTGGTCAGCCCCTGCTTGACCCAGTCGCCGAGGACCGAGATCTGGTCCCACATGGTGACGCTTTCGAGCGGGATCTTCAGCGTCTTGGCGGTGGGCGCCTCGTAGAGGCCGAGCACCGCGCCGACGAGGGCGAACAGCACCGGAATCAGCACGATGGCGGTGAAGGGATGCATCTTCTTGGTGAGGATCAGCGTCATGAAGACGATGACCGTTCCCCAGGCAAGCAGGGTCAGCAGCATGCTTTCCTCCCAGTCTTTTCTTGTTCGGGTGGAGTGAGTGACGAGGTGGTCGCGTGTCAGCCGAGGAAGGTGGCGTCCTGCTGCCGGCGGGTCTGCCACAATAGCGAGCCGGCGGGCTCCTCGACCATGTCGTAGGTGATGGTGGTGCCCTTGGCGATGTCGACGCTGGCGCGGTTGCCGGTGATCAGATGCGCGGCGGCGGCGTTGCCGGGCGCGACCGGCAGAGCGGGCACGATGCGGGCGGAGAGCTGCGGGCTGTGGTCGTTGCCGAACACCTCGCCGGCCTTGATGTCGCGATTGGCGACCTTGATCAGGTCGAAGCGCGGCCGGTAATCGTCCGATCCGGTGTCGAGGCCGAGCAGGCCGGCGACCAGGATGGTGCTGGAGGTCTCGACGCCGCACAGATGGTAGGGCCGGTAGATCACCGCCGCGCTGTTGTCGGCGTTGGCGATCTGCCCCTTGGTGGTCAGCACGTGGTTGGAATAGGCGTTGTCGCAGCGCACGACCAGGAACACGCCGCCGCCGAGGCCGGATTCGACGGGATCGCGCAGGCAGGTGGCTAGGTCGATGACGCCGGCGCCCTCGAAGATGCCGCCATTCTCGCGCTCGCAATAGGCGACCGGGATCTCCGTGATGCGCAGCGGTGCGTGCACCAGCGTGTCCACCGCCGGGGCGAGGCCGGTATAGTTCGCCGCCACGGTGGTTTCGCACAGGTCGTAGGCGCCGGGCTGCGGCAGACGCGAGAGGATCTCGACGCGCTTCTCGATATATTCCGCCGCCTTGCCGGCCGGGATCATGCCGAGATATTTGCGGTCCTCGGGCGCGACCTCGATGGTCTCGACATAGGGGGCGTGGATCTTCTTGTCGGTCTTGATCGTCACCGTGCCGGCGACGTCGTCATAGACGAACTCGCCATCGGTCGCCTTGCCGCCGCTGAGCACGGTGAGGCCGATCGACTTCGCCCATTCGTAGAACTGGATGAGGAGGCCGTGCTGGTCGCCGTCGACCGGCGTGTAGACCACGCCCGCCTCGGTGGCGAGCTTCTTCAGCATCGGCCCGACGGTGACGTCGCAGTCCTTGGTGATCATGGCGACGTGCTTGCCGTTGCCGATCGCCTGCAGCGCGTAGGTGGTGCTGGCCTCCGGCACGCCGGTGCTCTCGCACACGATGTCCACCGCCGGGATGTCGCCCACCAGCGCCGGCTGGTCGGTATAGACCCGCTTGCCGGCGGCGATGGCCGCCTCGGCCTCGGCGGCCGTCGCGCAATAGGCGAGGGTGTCGGGCGCGAAGCCGGCCTTCTCATAGGCGCCGCGCGCGGCTTCCAGCGACAGGTCCGCCACCGCGACGACGGTCATGCGCGGCGTGTAGGGGTCCTGGGTGACGATGGCGGTGCCGTAATTGCCGGCGCCGATCACGCCGACGCGCACCTCGTCCTTCTTGGCGAACTTGGAGTACAGATGATGATAGATCATGGCGACGTCGGCTCTGCTTTAACAATAAGGGCCCATCCGCGCCCAAGGGGCACGGCATATAGTTCAACGCTCGAAACGGATATTGGCGCTACTGCCATCTCCCGTTGGCGAATGCCTGAAAGGCCGTCGCCTGCTCGGTCGCACGCGGCGCCGATGTCTTGTTATTCCGTTCAGTCGTAAGCGAGCTTGACGGGCCTGTAAAATTGCGATCTCTCATGATCCTCCATTCCAAAATGGAATGGCTGACGCAGCGGCGTCGCGGTCGGAACGATGGACGAGAGCACCTGCAAGATCATTCTGGAGCTGCACCGCACCGCCAACATCACAAGGGCGGCGGACCGGCTCGCCATGACCCAGCCGGCGCTCTCCAAGCGGTTGCAGGCGATCGAGCGCGATTACGGCGTGCAGCTGGTGGTGCGCACGCAGAAGGGCGTCGCCTTCACGCCGGAGGGTGAATATCTCGCTCGCGAGGCCGGCAAGGTGCTGGCGCATTTCGGCGAGATCCGCACGCAGCTGATGAGCTTCGGCGATCGCGCCGGCACTATCCGGCTCGGCGTCACCAATTCCATTGCCCGTTACACGCTGCCGCCCTGCCTGAAGCGCTACCAGGCGAGCAGCCCGCATGTGTCCTTCGACATCTCGACCGGCGTCAGCGCCGACATCGTCAAGCTCGTCGAGGACGGGCGCGTGCATGTCGGCTTCATCTATGGCGACTTCGACGGCCATTTCGAGCGCATGCTGATCGGCCAGGAGCAGGCCTGCCTGGTCAATCGCGAGAAGATCGAGCTGGCGGAGCTGCCGGCGACGCCGCAGATCTCCTATCTCAGCGACCCGTTCGCCAAGCGGCTGCTGCATGATTGGTGGCACAGCCATTTCGCCGCGCCGATGCTGGTCGGCATGCGGGCCAATCACGGCGACACCTGCCTGGAGATGATCGCCAACGGCCTCGGCTACGGCATCTTCCTGTCGCCGAAATTCGTCGACCGCTCGAACGAGCTGTATTCGACGCCGCTATACTATGCCGACGGCACGCCTTTCGCCCGCAAGGCGTGGATGATCTGGCGCAGCGAGTTCGCCAAGATCGCGCTGATCCACCGGTTCATCACCTTCGCCACCGACAATCGCGACGTGTTCGATTGCCGGTAGCATCGGCGGGCCGCGGACGGCCCGTCGCCGTCCCGTGGCGCCTTTTCAGGCCGCCGGCATGTCCGGCGCCGGCTTGGCTGTCCGCCGCCGCGCGAAGCGCGCCGCCAGCCCGTCGAGGGCGAGATAGATCACCGGCGTGGTGTAGAGCGTCAGCAACTGGCTGACCGCGAGGCCGCCGACGATGGCGTAGCCGAGCGGCTGGCGCAGTTCCGATCCGGTGCCGTGGCCGATCATCAGCGGCACGCCGGCCAGCAGCGCCGCGAAGGTGGTCATCAGGATCGGCCGGAAGCGCAGCAGGCAGGCCTCGCGGATCGCGTCATGCGCCGACATGCCTTCCCCGCGCTCGCGCTCGATGGCGAAGTCGACGATCATGATGCCGTTCTTCTTCACGATGCCGATCAGCAGGATGATGCCGATCAGCGCGATGACGGTGAAGTCGAAGCCGAACAGCCAGAGCATGATCAGCGCCCCCAGCCCCGCCGAGGGCAGAGTGGAGAGGATGGTGATCGGGTGGACATAGCTCTCATAGAGCACGCCGAGGATCAGGTAGATCACCACCAGCGCCGCCAGCACCAGCGCCGGCTCGCTCGCCAGCGAGGACTGGAAGGCCTGGGCATTGCCCTGGAAAACCCCAGTCAGCGTCGGCGGCTTGCCGATCTCCGTCTCCGCCTTGTGGATCGCCGCCACCGCGTCGCCCAGCGCCACGCCGGGCGCGAGATTGAAGGACAGCGTCACCGAGGGAAACTGCGACTGGTGGTTGATCGACAGGAAGCTCACCGGCTCGCTGGTCCATTTGGCCAGCACCGAGAGCGGCACCTTCGCCCCGGTCGCCGGCGCGGTCAGGTAGATGTCGTCCAGCGCGTGCGGCGAGTTCTGCAACTGCGGCTCCAGCTCGAGGATGACGTGGTAGGAGTTCAGCTGGGTGAAGTACTGCGTCACCTGCCGCTGGCCGAACGCGTCGTAGAGCGTGTTGTCGATGTCGGCCGGGCTGATGCCGAGCCGTGAGGCCTGGTCGCGGTCGACGGCCAGCGTCAGCGTTGCCCCGCCGGTCTGCTGGTCGGAAGCGAGGCTGGTTAGCTGCGGCAGCGTCCGCAGCTTGGCGAGCATCTTCGGCGCCCACTCGTTCAGCTCGGCTATGTCGCCATCCTGTAGCGTGTACTGGAACTGCGTGCGCGACACCCGGCCGCCGACATTGAGGTCCTGCGCCGCCTGTAGGAACAGCGCCGCGCCCTGCACCTTGGCGAGCCTGGCGTTGAGCCGGTCGATGATCTGGAAGGCGGAGGCGCTGCGCTGGTCACGCGGCTTGAGCACGATGAACATCCGGCCATTGTTCACCGTCTGCCCGGCGCCGGCACCGACGCCCATGCCGACATTGAGCACGTCCGGGTCGGCGGCGACGATGCGGCCGAGCTCCAATTGGTGCGTCACCATATCGGCGAAGGACACGTCCTGCGCCGCTTCCGACACGCCGATGATCAGGCCGGTGTCCTGCAGCGGGAAGAAGCCCTTGGGCACCTCGTAGAACAGCACCCCGGTCGCTGCCAGCGCCGCGAAGAACACGCCGAGCGTGGTGCGGCGATGGTCAAGCGCCAGATCGAGCGTGACGCGATAGCCTGCCAGCAGCGCCTCGAAGCCGCGCTCGGACCACAGATAGAGTCGCCCATGCGCCGCCTCCTTGCCCTTGGGCTTCAGGAACAGCGCGCACAGCATCGGCGTCAGCGTCAGCGACACGAAGGCCGAGATGGCGATGGTGATGGTCACCGTCACCGCGAATTCGCGGAACAGCCGCCCGACCAGCCCGCCCATCAGCAGCAGCGGGATGAACACCGCGATCAGCGACAGGCTGATCGACAGGATGGTGAAGCCGATCTCCGCCGAGCCGTCGAGCGCCGCCTGCAAGGGCGTCTTGCCCATCTCCAGATGCCGCTCGATGTTCTCCAGCATGACGATGGCGTCGTCGACCACGAAGCCCACCGCGATGGACAGTCCCATCAGCGACAAATTGTCGAGGCTGTAGCCGAGCGCGTACATCGCCGCGAAGGTGCCGATGATCGCCAGCGGCACGGCGATGGAGGGGATCACCGTCGCCCAGAGGTTGCGCAGGAACACGAAGATCACCGCCACCACCAGCACGATGGTGATCACCAGCGTCTTCTCGACATCGGCCACCGAGGCGCGGATGGTCTCGGTGCGGTCGCTCACGACGGAGAGCGTGATCCCCGCCGGCGCGGTCGCCATCAGCGACGGCAGTTGCGCCTTGATCTCCTCCACCGTGTCGATGACGTTGGCGCCCGGCAGCTTGAACACCGGCAGCAGGATCGCCGGCTCGCCATTGGCCCATGCCGCCAGCTGGTCGTTCTCCGGCGCGTCGACGGCGGTGCCGATGTCGCGCACCCGCACCGGCGCGCCGTCGCGCCAGGCGAGGATGGCGTCGCGCCACGGCGCGGCCGAGGTGATCTGGTCGTTGTCGAACAGCGTGAAGGTGCGCGCCTTGCCCTGCACCGTCCCCTTGGGGTCGTTGACGGTCAGCGAGACGATGGCTTGGCGCAGATCCTCCAGCGACAGGCCGAGATTGGCCACCTTGGCCGGATCGACCTGGATGCGCACCGAGGGCTTCTGCTGGCCGTAGATCGTCACCTGCCCGACGCCGCCGATCTGGCTGATGTGCTGCTCCAGCACGTTCTCGGCGAAGTCGTCCACCTGCGTGATCGGCAGTGTCTTCGAGGTCAGCGCCAGCACCAGGATCGGCGGATCGGCGGGGTTCACCTTGCGATAGGTCGGCGGCGCCGGCAGGTCGGTCGGCAATTGCCCGCCGGCGGCGTTGATCGCCGTCTGCACGTCCTGCGCCGCCGCGTTGATGTCGACGTCGAGATTGAACTGCAGCGTGATCGACGAATTGCCCAGCGTCGAGATCGAGGTCATCTGCGCCAGGCCGGGTATCTCGCCGAACTGCCGCTCCAGCGGCTGCGTCACCGAGGAGGCGATGATTTCCGGGCTGGCGCCGGGCAGCTGCGTCGAGACCGAGAGGGTGGGGAAGTCCACCTCCGGCAGCGGCGCCACCGGCAGGCGCGGAAACGCGACCACGCCGACCATCAGAAGGCCCGCCATCAGCAGCGAGGTGCCGATGGGGTGGCGGATGAACCAGGATGAGAGCGACATGTCTCAGCTCCCGTTGCCGGCCGGCGTCGCCGCCACCAGGGTGCCCGGCGCGAGGCGGTACTGCCCGCGCACCACCACCGTCTGCCCGGCCTCGAGCCCGGTCTCGATCACCGCGATGCCGCGGTCGATCGGCCCGACCGTCACCGGCGCCACCGATACCCGCTTGTCCGCCCCGACGACGAAGACGAACTCGCCGGACGGCCCGCGCTGCACGGCATCGGCGGGCACGGTGACCACGCCCGGCAGCGTCCTCACCCGCACGCCGATTTCGACGAACTGGCCGGGCCACAACGCGTCGTCGGTGTTGGCGAACACCGACTTCACCTGCAGCGTGCCGCTTTGCGGGTCGATCTTGTTGTCGATCAGCTCGACGGTGCCGGTCGCCAGCACCTGGCCGTCGTCGCGAGACGTCGCCTGCGCCTGCGCGCTGCCATCGGCGAGCGCGGCGCGGATCGCCGCGACGTCGGCCTGCGGCAGCGTCGAGATCACCGAGATCGGGTGCAACTGGTTCAGCACCACCAGCCCGCCGGCGTCGCTGGCATGCACGATGTTGCCCTGGTCGACCAGCCGCAGCCCCGCCCGCCCGTCGATCGGCGCGGTGATGTGGGTATAGGACAGCTCGGTCTGCGCGTTGGAGATCGCCGCCTTGTCCTGCGCGATCTGCGCCTCCAACTGCTGCACGGTGCTGCGCTGGGTGTCCACCACCTGCGTGCTGGCGAACTCATCCTTGCCGAGCGCGACGTCACGGTTGAGGATCAGCTGCGCATTGGCGAGCGAGGCCTCGTCCTGCTGCAGCTTCGCCTGCGCGTTCTGCAACGCCGCCTCGAAGGTGCGCGGGTCGATCACCGCGAGCAGATCGCCCTGCCGGATGTCCTGCCCCTCCTTGAACAGCACCTGCTGCAATTGCCCGTCGACGCGCGATTGCACGGTGACGGTGTTGAACGGCTCGACCGTACCGATCCCGGTCAGCACCACCGGCACGTCGCGCCGCGCCGCCGTGCTCACCTCGACCGGCACCGGGGCGGGCGTGGGTGGCGGCCCGGACGGGCGTTCCTCGATTTTCCAGAGTGCGTAGCCGGCGGCCAGCGCCACCAGCAGCAGCGACGAGGAGAGAAATCCCCGGCGGAAACGGGAGACCGGCATGGCCCGGCCCTCCTTGCGGCAGTGAATCCAGCCTCTTCACTGCGCCGGCCCCGCGCCGGTTTCTTTCGCGAACGCCGCCATGCTTTCTGGTCCGCCGGCCCCCGATCGGCTCGCCGCCGGGGCTAGCCATACGTCGGTATGGGAGGGGCAAACTCTTCATATAACCGGCGAAACCCACGTAGAATGGAGCGTTTCCGCCCCATCCCTATTCTCGTGTCGTCGCCGGCAGTTGCCTGGATCGAACGCCCTTCGATCGAGCGCCAACCGCGGCGAACCCCTTCTTTGCACGACAGGAGATCGGCCATGGGCATCGCGAAAACCATTCGCCCCTATCACAGCCCCGCCGGCGGCTGGGGCGCCCTCAAGGCGATGGGGGCCGCCCTCGTCGAGCAGGAGATCCCGATCTCCGGCATGGAACTGTTGTCGCACATGAACCAGCCGGGCGGCTTCGATTGCCCGGGCTGCGGCTGGGCCGACCCCAAGCACACCTCGCCGTTCGAATATTGCGAGAATGGCGGCAAGGCGGTCGCCTGGGAAGCCACCGCCAAGCGCTGCACGCCGGAGTTCTTCGCCGCCCACACGGTTGCCGAACTCGAACGCAAGTCCGATTTCGAGCTGGAGATGGAAGGTCGCCTCACCCATCCGATGCGCTACGATTCCGTCGGCGACAAATATGAGCCGGTGAGCTGGGAAGAGGCCTTCGCCCTGGTCGCCCGCCACCTCAACGCGCTGCCCGATCCGAACATGGCGGAGTTCTACACCTCCGGCCGCGCCTCCAACGAGGCCGCCTTCCTCTACCAGCTGTTCGCCCGCGAGTTCGGCACCAACAATTTCCCCGATTGCTCGAACATGTGCCACGAGGCCACCAGTGTCGGGCTGCCGGAATCGATCGGGGTCGGCAAGGGCACGGTGCTCTTGGAGGATTTCGAGAAGGCCGACTGCATCTTCATCTTCGGCCAGAACCCCGGCACCAATTCGCCGCGCATGATGACCGATTTGCGCAACGCCTCGCGGCGCGGCGCCACCATCATGTCGTTCAACCCGCTGCGCGAACGGGCGCTGGAGCGCTTCCAGGCGCCGCAGAACCCGGTGGAGATGGCGACCCTCACCTCGACGCCGATCTCCTCCCGCCTGTTCCAGGTGAAGGTCGGCGGCGACGTGGCGGCGATCAAGGGCATCATGAAATGCCTGATCGATGCCGACGCGGCGGCCCGGCGCGCCGAGGCCGCCCCGGTGCTCGACTGGGATTTCATCCGCGGCCACACGGTGGGCATCGAGGCGCTGGTCGCCGACCTCGAGGCGACGCCGTGGGACGCCATCATCCGCAAGTCCGGCCTGTCCCAGGCCGACCTCACCGAGGCCGCCAACGCCTATATGAAGGCCGAGCGCACCATCTTCGTCTACGGCATGGGCATCACTCAGCACCGCCACGGCGCGCGCAACGTCCAGCAGCTGACCAATCTCGCGCTGCTCAAGGGCAATATCGGCCGCGAGGGCGCCGGCATGTGCCCGGTGCGCGGCCATTCCAACGTGCAGGGCGACCGCACCGTCGGCATCACCGAGATCCCGACGCCGGAATTCCTCGACCGACTGGAGGCCCGCTTCGGCTTCGCTCCGCCGCGCGCGCACGGCCACAACGTCGTCACCGCGCTGGAATCCATGGTGCGCGGGGAAGCGAAGGTGTTCATCGGGCTAGGCGGTAATTTCGCCGCCGCCATCCCGGATTGGGAGGCGACGCAGGCGGCGATGCGCCGGCTCGACCTCACCGTCCACATCGCCACCAAGCTCAACCGCAGCCATCTCGTGCACGGCAAGGACGCGCTGATCCTGCCCTGCCTCGGCCGCACCGAGGTGGACCTCCAGGCCACCGGGCCGCAATCGGTCACGGTGGAGGATTCCATGTCGATGGTGCACGCCTCGGCGGGCGTGCGGCCGCCGGCCTCGGAACATCTGCGCAGCGAGCCGGCGATCATCGCCGGTATGGCCCGCGCCACACTCGGCGCCGGCTCCAAGGTCGGCTGGGAGAAGCTCGCCGGCGATTACGCGCTGATCCGCGAGGATATCGAGGCGGTGTTCCCGATCTTCGCCGGCTACAATGCCCGCATCAAGGAGCCCGGCGGCTTCCACCTCACCTCGCTGGCGCGTGAGCGCATCTGGGCGACGGCCTCCGGCAAGGCGAATTTCCTCGTCGTCGACGGGCTATGCGAGGACACCAGCATCAAGGACGCCGAGGCGCTGTGGCTCACCTCGCTGCGCAGCCACGACCAGTACAACACCACGCTCTATTCGAACTCCGACCGCTATCGCGGCGTCTACAACCAGCGAGACGTCCTCTTCCTCAATCAAGGCGAGATGGAGAAGCGCGGCCTGAAGGCCGACGACCGCGTCGACATCGTCACCGTGGCGACCGATGGCGTGGAACGTGCCGTACGCGGCTTCCGCGTGGTGCCCTATGCGTTCCCGGATGGCGGCTGCGCCGCCTACTACCCGGAGATGAACCCGCTGGTGCCGCTCTACGCGCACGATCCGCTGAGCTTCACCCCGTCCTACAAGGGCGTGCCGGTGCGGCTGGTGAAGGTCGCCGGGCAGGGAGCGCACTGAGGATGGACGCGGTCGAACTCGCCCGGGCGCAATTCGCCTTCACCATCGGCTTCCACATTCTCTGGCCGACCTTGTCCATCGGCCTCGCCTGGTTCTGCACCCTGCTCAGCTTCCTGTGGTGGCGTACCGGCCGGCCGGTCTATCGCGACCTGATGCGGTTCTGGATCCGCCTGTTCGCCCTCAGCTTCGGCATGGGGGTCATCACCGGCATCGTGCTCAGCTACGAGATCGGCACCAACTGGGCCGGCTTCTCCCGCTCGGTGTCGAACGTGCTCGGCCCGATGTTCATGTACGAGACGCTGACCGCCTTCTTCCTGGAGGCCGGCTTCATCGGCATCATGCTGTTCGGCGAGGGGAGGGTATCGAAGGGCACGCACCTGTTCGCCTGCCTGATGGTGTCGACCGGCGCGCTGTTCAGCGCCACCTGGATCATCGCCGCCAATAGCTGGATGCAGACCCCGGCCGGCGCGGTGGCCGATGCAAACGGCATCTTCCATGTCACCGACTGGTGGCAGGCGATCTTCACCGCCTCCTTCCCCTATCGCCTCGCCCACATGGTCTGCGCCAGCTTCCTCACCGGCGCCTTCGTGGTGGCGGGCGTCTCCGCCTTCCATCTGTGGCGGCGCCAGCATCTCGTCGCCTCGCGCACCGCCTTCTCCATGGCGATGTGGCTGGCGCTGGTGCTCGCCCCCACCCAGATTGCGCTGGGCGACCTGCACGGCCGCAACACGCTGGAGCACCAGCCGGTGAAGCTCGCCGCCATGGAAGGGCTGTGGGACACGACGAAGGGCTCGGCGATGACCGTCATCGCCTGGCCGGACATGGCGGAACAGAAGAACCTCTACGCCCTCGACATCCCGCATCTCGCCAGCCTCTACCTCACCCATAGCTGGGACGGCGAGGTGGCGGGCCTGAAGACGGTGCCGCCTTCCGACCAGCCCAACGTGCCGGTGGTGTTCTTCGCCTTCCGCATCATGGTGGGCATCGGCCTCGCGCTGCTGGCCACCGCCGTCACCGGACTGGTGCTGCGGCTGCGCGGGCGGCTCTTCTATGCCCGCTGGTTCCAGCTCCTCGCCATGGCGACCACCCCGCTTGGTTTCCTCGGCGTGCTCGCCGGCTGGACGGTGACCGAGGCCGGGCGCCAGCCCTGGATCGTCTACGGCCATCTGCGCACCGCCGACGCGGTCGCCCCCGTCACCGCCGGGGCGGTGACCACCAGCCTGATCATCTTCTTCGCCGTCTACAACGTGCTGCTGCTGAGCTTCGTCTGGTTCGCCGGGCGGCTGGCACTGAAGGGGCCGGCCGACACTTCCCCGCCGTCCCACGAGCATCCCGGCCTCGATCGCACCAATGCCGGCCTGTTGGCCGCATCGTCCACCTCACCGGCCTCGCTGTCGTCCTCATCGACGTCGCCCGCCACCCTCGAACAGGCAGGAGCCTGAGATGATCGAGCTCATGCAGAATCCCCATGTGCCGCTGGCCTTCGCCGCCCTCGCAGCGTTCTGCGTCAGCGTCTACGTGCTGGCTGACGGTCTCGACCTCGGGGTAGGCATCCTCTTCCTCGCCGCCCCCCGTGACGACCAGCGCGACCTGATGATGGCCTCGATCGAGCCGGTCTGGGACGCCAACGAGACCTGGCTGGTGATGGGCGGCACACTGCTCATCGCCGCCTTCCCGGCCGGCTACTACGTTCTTCTGCCTGCGTTTTATCTGCCGATCATGTTCATGCTGTTCGCGCTGATCTTCCGCGGCATCGCCTTTGAGTTCCGCCTGCAGGCGACCCGCTTCCGCTTCGTCTGGGACATCGCCTTCGCCGCCGGCTCCATCCTGGCAACCCTTTGCCAGGGCTTGATTCTCGGCGGGCTGATCGGTGGCGTGCCGATGCAGGACGGCATGTTCTCCGGCGGTCCATTCAGCTTCTTCTCCCTGCTCGGCCTCATGTGCGGCGTCGGCCTTCTCGGCGGCTACGCGCTGATCGGCGCCGGCTGGCTGATCTGGAAAACCGACGGCACCACGCAGGTTTTTGCCCGCGAGATCGCCCACGCCGCATTGATCCTCACCGCCGTGATGATGGCGCTGGTCAGCCTGTGGAGCGCGCTGACCGTGCCTGAGGTGGCGGCCCGCTGGTTCGCCCTGCCGAACCTGCTGTTGCTCGCGCCGGTGCCGCTGGCGACGCTCGTCGTGCTCGTCGCCATCTGGCGCGGCATCTGGGAGGGGGCCGAACCGCGCACTTTCCTGCTGTCGTTGGTGGTGTTCGCCCTCGGCCTCGTGGGTCTCGTCGTCAGCCTGTGGCCCTATGTGGTGCCGCGCCACGTGACCGTCTGGGACGGCGCGGCCGACCCGCAAACCCTTGGATTCATTGCCGTAGGGCTTGTCATCATCCTGCCGATCGTCCTCGCTTATCAGGCACATGCCTATTGGGTGTTCCGCGGCAAGGCGGAACGGCATGCCGGCGGATATGGCGGGGATGCCTTGGCGGCGGAGCCGGCCGGTGGACCTCGCTGACCGCGGGGTCGTCGTCGGAGCGAGGCGAGCCAGCGAGGCGAGCAGCCATAATAGGCCTTGAAGGCGTGGCTGAACTGCGACCCGCTGGAAAAGCACAGGCCCAAGCCGATCTCGCCCCGCGTCGCGGACCGGCTTTGCAGATCGCGCTGGGCCTCGCGCAACCTCACTTCGCGTATGGCGCGGGCGACTCTGCCGATCGGCTCGAAGAGGCGATAGAGGCTCGCCCGCGATATGCCGATTCCCTGGGCCTCGTCGAACCGGCCCCGATGACGATGACGGCCGCCCAGCCGAAGCGGTGTCGACGACACGCGACAGGTGGTGTCGCGCATGAGGAAACCGACCGGTGTCGGGTGACGGGAACCAGGACGATTCTCCTGCTGTTCTCTTGTCGTGTCGCCGGTCTTGGCCGCGTCTCTCTCGCGCGGCAGCGATCGGCCTGTTCATCACCGGAGCTCCCCCCATGACACTCACGGTCATTCAGCACGTCCTCACCCGGTTGCAGGAGATAGGCATCTCCGACGTCTTCGGCGTGCCCGGCGACTTCGCCTTTCCGGTCAACGACGCGATTTGCCGGCAGGCGGGGATGCGCTGGGTCGGTTGCGCGAACGAGCTCAACGCGGCCTATGCCGCCGATGGCTATGCCCGCATCAAGGGCGTGGCGGCGCTCAGCACCACCTATGGCGTCGGCGAGCTCAGCGCGCTGGCCGGCGTGGCGGGGGCCTATGCCGAGCACCTGCCGATCTTTCATCTGGTCGGCACGCCGCGCATGGCGGTGCAGCGGGCCCGTGCCATCGTCCATCACACATTGGGCACCGGCGAATATGATCTGTTTCGCCGGATGAGCGAGCCGGTGGTGTGTGCCCATGCGGTGATGACGCCGCAGAATGTCGCCTATGAGACCGAGCGGCTGATCGCCGAGGCGCTCTATCATTTGCGGCCGGTCTACATGGCGTTCCCCGCCGACCTCGCCAACCAGCCAGTGGTGAGCCGCGCGGCGCCGATCCCGGCGCCGCAGAGCGACCCCGCCCAGCTGGCCGCCGCCACGAAGGCGGTGGCGGCCGCGCTGGAGCAGGCGCAGACCGCCTGCCTGCTGCCGGGGCTGCTGGTCGCCCGTCGCGGGTTGGGCGACAGGTTGCAGCGGCTGGTCGATGCCTCGGGCCTGCCCTTCGCCACCATGTTCCACGACAAGACCGTGCTCGACGAACAGCAGCCGGCCTATGCCGGCATGTATGACGGTGCGCTGATGAACCGCGAGGTGCAGGCCTTCGTCGAGGGTCGCGACCGCATCGTCACCGTCGGCACGCTGATGACCGATTTCAACACCGGCTCCTTCACCGCCAATCTCGATCCGAAGCGCACCATCGTGATCGACCACCACAGCGTCAGCGTCGATGGCCGCACCTATTCCAGCGTCGAGCTGGGCGACGTCATCGAGGCGCTGACACGGGTGCTGCCGATGCGCGACTGGCCGCGTCTCACCGCCGGCTCGCTCGGGCCGATGGAGGGCACCGGCGACGATCCGATTACCGCCGAGGCGCTCTATCCGCGCTGGGCGGCGTTCATCCGCCCCGGTGACATCGTGGTGGCGGAGACCGGTACCGCCTCGATGGGGCTCGGCTTCGCCCGCATGCCGTCGGGCGCCAATTTCTACAACCAGACGCTCTGGGGGGCGATCGGCTGGGCGACGCCGGCGGCGGTCGGCACGGCACTGGCCGATCCGTCGCGCCGCACCGTGCTGATCACCGGCGAGGGCTCGCACCAGCTCACCGTGCAGGAACTGGGGCTGTTCGGGCAGCTGGACCTGAAGCCCGTCGTCTTCGTGCTGAACAATGACGGTTATCTGATCGAGCGGCTGCTCTGCAAGGATCCGGAGATCAGCTACAACGACATCGCGCCCTGGCGGTACACCGAGTTGCCGCATGCCTTCGGCTGCGAGGGCTGGATGGTCGCTCGCGTCACGACCTGCGCCGCGTTCGATGCCGCGCTTCAGGCCGCCGGCGAGGCGAATTCCGGCGTCTATGTCGAGGTCGTCACGGGGCGTTACGAGGCGTCGCCGCTGTCGCTGAAGCTCAGCGAGAAGATGAAGCAGGCGGCGGCGGAGGGATGAGGCGGCCGACTCGGCGGAGCGTCGCCGAGCCTATCCTTTGGTACGGTCCGCCGGTCCATTGTGTCGAAAGCCCTGCCAGTACCGTTGTGTGCCTGGCGTCGATGTGGCTATCGCATGGGTGGTATCTATGTGCCCATCGCCACCCGGGGTTCCCATGGCCAGAAAGTCGCTGACGCATCATCCCCTTGACGCGATCGATCGCAAGATCCTGTCCATCCTGCAGGTCGAGGGCCGTATCACCAACAACGAGCTGGCCCAGCGGGTGGGGCTGCCTCCCACCTCGATGAGCGACCGGATCCGGCGGCTGGTCGCGAACGGCTACGTCACCGGGTTCTCCGCCCGGCTGGAGCCTCGCCTGCTGGGCTTCGACCTCTTGGTCTTCGTCGAGGTGCTGCTCGACAAGACGACGACGGACGTGTTCGCGAAATTCGCGCGAGAGGTGCGGGCCGCCCCCGAGGTGCTGGAGTGCCACATGGTGGCCGGCGGGTTCGACTACCTGATCAAGACCCGCCAGCGCAGCATGGAGGAGTTTCGCCGCTTCCTCGGCGAGGTCATGCTGTCCTGGACCGGGGTGCAGGAAACCCGCACCTATGTGGTGATGGAAGAGATCAAGACCGACAACGTGCTGCAGATCCTGCCCTGACCGTGTGCCCGCCGAGGCCGGTCGCTTCAGGCCGCCTCGATCTCGCCGCCGAGATAGAGCTGCCGCATCGCCGGATCCTTCAGCAGGTCCTTGGCCGGCGCGGTCAGCGCCACCTTGCCGAGCGCGAGCACATAGGCGCGGTCGGCGACGCCGAGCGCCTCGAAGGCATTCTGCTCGACCATCAGGATGCAGAGGTCGTGCTTGTCGCGCACCTCGGCGATGGCGTCGAACACCTCGTGCATCATCAGCGGCGACAGGCCGGCTGACGGCTCGTCGAGCAGCAGGATCTGCGGGCGCGGCATCAGAGCGCGCACCAGCGACAGTACCTGCCGCTCGCCGCCCGATAGCGCCGAGGCCTTGCGGTTGAGCTTGCCGGCCAGCGCGGGATAGGCCGCGAGCAGTTCCTCGAAGCGCGCGGTGCGTTCCGCGCGCGGCAGCAGCGCCGCGCCGAGGCGGAGATTTTCCGCGACCGTCAGGGTGCCGAACACATTGTCGGTCTGCGGCACATAGCCGACCCGGTTGTGCCGCACCTTCCGCTGGATGGGGATATGACCGGCGTCCATGCCATCGATCAGCACCTGCCCCGCACGCGGGATGACGTAGCCGGCAATGGTCTTGAGCAGTGTCGATTTCCCGCAGCCATTCGGCCCGAGGATGGTGACGATCTCGCGGGCATGGGCGTTGAGGCTGACGCCGTGCAGGATGTCGGCGCCGTCGCCATAGCCGGCCCGCAGCTCCTTCGCTTCGATCATGAGGCAAGCTTTCCCTTCTCCACCGCCTTGCCGAGATAGGCTTCGACCACGCGGGGATTGTCTTCCAGGCTCGCGGGCGCGCAATCGGCGATGATCTCGCCGCGGTCGAGCACCACGCAGCGATGGCACAGGTCGCGGATGAACAGCATGTCGTGCTCGACGACCAGCATCGCGACGCCCTCGGCATTGTAGCGACGTAGGATGCGCACCATCTCGGCGCGCAGATTGGGGTGCACGCCGGCCGTCGGCTCGTCGAGGCACAGGATCCTCGGCCGGCAGCGCAGGGCGACCGCCACCGACAGCAGCTTCTTCTGGCCGCCGGACAGCGACGACGCCGGCAGGCCGGCGACAGGACCGAGGTTGAAGGCGGCGATCAGTTCGTCGACCTCGTTGTCGAAGCGCAAGGGTCGGGTGGCACTCGCAAGGGTGGCGGTCGTCGCGTCCCCGGCCTGCACCACCTCGCGCACCGTCATACGGCGGGGCATCGACGGCAGCTGGAAGGTGCGCACGAGGCCGGCAGCGGTGACGTTTTCCGGTCCGGCATTGACGATCGGCCGGCCGTTGAGGCCGATGGAGCCGCCATTGGCGGCGAGAAAACCGGAGACGATGTTGAGAACCGTGCTCTTGCCCGAGCCGTTCGGCCCGAGCAGGCCGAGGATCTCGCCCCGGCGGAGATCGAAGCTGACGTCGCCCAGCACCTGATGCGCGCCGAAATGGCGCGACAGGTTGCGGACCTCCAGCAGGGTTTCGGCGGTTCCGCTCATTTGCCGGCTCCCACGCGCTCGGGCAGCAGGCCCTGGGGTTTCAGCAGCAGGAAAAGCAGGATGCCGCCGCCGACGAGGATCAGCCGCGCCGCCGCGACGAAATCGGTCGGCAATCCCAGCAAATCCTTCGCGAAGGGCACGAAGGCCATGGCGAACTGCATCAGCACCGCGCCGACCACCACGCCGCGATTATTGGCGATGCCGCCGACGATGACCATCGACCAGATGAGGAAGGTATCGGCCGAGACCAGCTGATCGGGGCCGACGAAGGTCAGGTAGTGGGCGTAGAGCACCCCCGCCACCGCGGCGATCGCCGCCGAGATCAGCATCACCCGCGCCCGTATGCCGTTGATGTCATGGCCGAGGGCGCGGGCCAGTTGCGGCTCCTCGCGCATCAGCTTCATCGCGAGGCCGAAGCGGCTGCGCACGAGTTTCTCGCACAGCAGGTAGGTGGCGAAGAGCGCGAGCGCGAACAGCCCGAGGCGAGCGAGCCCGTCCCAGGGGCGCAGGTCGCCGAACAGCAGGGTGAGGCCGGAAATGCCCTGGGCGCCGCCGGTCCAGCTTTCGTTCATCACGGTGATGCGGATCACCTCGGCGATCGACAGCGTGGCGATGCCCCAATAGTCGGACGACAGCCGCCGTCCGAGGCGGGCGAAGAACAGGCCGAGCAGCCCGGCCATGACCAGCGCCGCGGCGAGCCCGGCGATCAGCGGCCAGCCCATCACATGGGCCAGGGCCGCGCCGTAGATGCCGCAGCCGAACAGCGCGATCAGGCCGAAATTCACCAGCCCGGTGAAGCCCATCTGCAGATTGAGGCTGAGGGCGAGCATGCCGTAGATGCAGGCGATGGAGGCGACGTGGATCAGGAAGTCAGACACGCGTCACCTCGGAAACGAACAGGCCGCGCGGTCGGAACAGCAGGAACAGCACGAGGATGGCGAAGGAGGCGACCGGGGCGTAGCTCGCCGGCAGGAACCACACCGCCTCGCCCATGAGCGGGCCGAGATTGGTGTTGGTGATCACCGTTTCGGCAAGGGCGATGACGATGGCGCCGACGATGGCGCTGAGTGCATTGCCGAGGCCGCCAAGGATGGCGGCGGCAAAGACCGGCAGCAGCAAATTGGTGCCCATGTCGATGCTCACCGAGCCGCGCAGCGCCAGCGTGATGCCGCCGATGGCCGCCATCATGCCGGACAGGAAGACGACAATGTTGGTGACGCGCCGGGTCTCGATCCCGGTCGCGGCGGCAAGCGGCGCGTTGGTGGCGACCGCGCGCATCTCGGCGCCGAGCCGGGTGCGCAGCAGCAGCAGCGCGAACAGCGCCAGCACCACGACGGACAACCCCAGCGTCCAGAGCTGCCATGTCGTCAGCCGCACGCCCATGAGACGGATCGGCGCCAGCACCGGAAGTTGCAAGCGGTAGGCGGTCGGGCCGTAAACCAGCAGGAACACAGCCGAGAGGATCATGGACAGGGCCAGTGAGCCGATCAGCGCGATCGAGGATTCGACCTTCAGCAGGCGTTCGAAGATCGCGAGATTGAACAGCACGGCCAGCGCGCCGACGGCCAGCGTCGACAGGGCCGCCGCCGCGACGAGGCCAAGTCCCGCCGATTGCAGCGAGATCGCGAGGAAGGCGCCGACCACCGCATATTGGACGAGGGCGACATTGGGGAAGCGGATCAGCGAATAGACCGCGCTGAGCGCTACGGCGATCAAGGCGAGATCGGCTGCCCTGAGCAGGGCATCGGAGAAGAACTGAAACATGGGGTATCCGTGGCAAGCGGCGCCGGCAGTTCCTGCCGGCGCCCGGGCGATCACTCGTAGGGAACGAGCTTGGCGCCCTCGACCTTGAACTTCAGATAGGGCTGGGAGGTGCGCTGACGATCGGCGTCGAGCTTGATCTCCCCGGTAGCACCGTCGAAGCCCTGCTTGCCGAGCTCGTCGATGGCCTTGAGCACGGCGGCATGATCGGTCGAGCCGGCCTTGTTGATGGCGGCGGCGGCGAATTCGACCGCGTCATGGGCATAGCCGCCATAGGCCGAGAGGAAGCCTTCCTTGTAGGCGGCCTCGTAGTCCTTCCTGTAGCTCTCGCCGCCGGCGCCGAGATAGCCGACATCCATGCCGATCAGGCCCTTCTTGAACTCGGCCGGGGTGTCCTTGTTCATCATGGTGATCAGGATCGAGTAGAACGGCTTTTCCTGCTGCAGGCCGAGCTCGAAGGCCTCCTGCATGATGAGCGCGCCTTCGGTGCCATAGGCGGTGAAGACGTAGGCGTCGGGCTTGGCCGCCTCGATCTGCTGGAGCTCGCGGCGATAGCTCGGCTGGCCGAGCGTATACATCACCGTGCTCAGTACCTTGCCGCCCTTGGCTTCGAAGTGCTTCCTGAACTCCTCGGCGACGCCCTGGCCGAAGGCGTTGTTCATGGCGAGGATGGTGACGTTCTTCCAGCCATGGCCGAGTACGTCCCGGGCGGCGAACTCCGTCGAGACATTGTCGAGGCCGACCATGGAATGGGAGGTCGCGCCGATCTTCCGCACGAGGCCCGAGGTCGACGCCGGATTGATGTGCGGGATGCCTTCCTGCACCAGATACTGGCCGAGCGGAATGGTGATACCCGAGCTGTACTCGCCGATCACCAGCGGAACCTTGTCGACCGAGACCAGTTTCTTGGCTGCGTCGATCGCGGTCTGCGGCTTGCCGCCGGAATCCTCGATGATGACCTTCAGCGGCTTGCCGAGGACGCCGCCTTTGGCGTTGACGTCCTTGACGGCGAGCTCGATGCCGCGGCGCTGATCCTCGCCAGTGGTGGCGCTGGCTCCCGAGAGGGGAATGATCGCTCCAAGGGTGAACTCATCCGCGGCAACTGCCGGCACAGCATGGAACAGCGCGCCAAGCGCGAGCACGCCCGCGAGGGATAGAAGCTTATTGTCCATGGAGGTTCCTGTCGCTTGACTTGTTTTGGCAGATTATCGAGCGCGGAACCGTAGAGTAAGACGTAATAAATCATCCAATATGACGATTTATACGAAATAATAGGCATTAGTCCGTTATTTATACGGATTAATGTTATAAATACCGGAAACTATTGATATTTCTGACAAGCTCCCGATGCCGGCCTGAATCGAAGCCCGCCATTCCGACGAGTGGATGGTCGATCGCAAGGGAGCGCCACCGGCCCGGCTGGGATCTGCCGGCGGCGTCGAGATAGAACTGTCGCGGGGCGGGGGAGGGCACGGGTCGGCGGCCGGTGTTGATGGTCGGTCGCGGCGCGCAGCCGGCTCTCGCGGCAAGACCTGCTGCGAGAGCCGGATGTGTGGCTCACCTCAAGTCGCGGCGCGTGGCTAGCCGGCGAAGCGGTCGGTGGCGCGGATCAACTGGTCGAGGATGCCGGGCTCGGTATAGGCGTGGCCGGCGCCTTCGATGAGGTGGAAGTCGGCGTCCGGCCAGGCCTTGTGCAAGGCCCAGGCATATTTCGCCGGGCAGGGCATGTCGTAGCGGCCATGCACGATCACGCCGGGAATGCCGGCGAGCTTGTGGGCGTCGCGCAGCAGCTGGCCGTCCTCCATCCAGGCGTCGTGATAGAAATAGTGATTCTCTACTCGTGCGAAGGCGAGCGCGTAGTGGCCGTCGTGATAGGGGGCGGTCAGCTCGGGGTTGGGCAGCAGCGTGATGGTCTCGCCTTCCCAGATCGTCCAGGCCTTGGCCGCCTCGAGCCTGGCCGTTTCGTCGGTGCCGGTAAGCAGCGCGCGATAGGCGCGAACCGGATCGGCACGCTCCGCCGGGGTCTTCAGGGGCGCGAGGAAGCGCTCCCATTTGTCGGGGAACATCTCCGAGACGCCGAAGCGGTAATACCAGTCGATCTCCGCGCGGGTGACGGTGTAGATGCCGCGCAGGATCAGCGCCGACACGCGCTTGGGATGGGTCTCGGCATAGGCGAGGGCGAGCGTCGAGCCCCAGGAGCCGCCGAATACCAGCCATTGCTCGTGGCCGAATTTTTCGCGCAGCCTTTCGATGTCGGCGACGAGGTGCCAGGTGGTGTTGGCCTCCAGCCCGGCATGCGGCGTCGAGCGGCCGCAGCCGCGCTGGTCGAACAGGGTGAGGTCGTAGCGGGCGGGATCGAACTGGCGGCGATGGTTCTCGCTGATGCCGGCGCCGGGGCCGCCATGCAGGAACACGGCCGGCGTGCCGCCCGGCGTGCCCACCCGCTCATAATAGATGGAATGTCCGTCGCCGACATCGAGCCAGCCGGTCTCGTAGGGCTCGATGACCGGGTAGAGAGTGCGAAGTTCGCTCATGGTTCGTTCTGAGATCAGAGGGAGGCCGCTGTGCGGCGGGCCTATTTGGGGGGCTCGAAATCGAAGGGCTTGGCCGGCTTGAATTCGGCCGTCGCGTTGCCGGAGAATACGTGATCCTGGACCGGGCCGAGATCGAGCTTCTTCACCGCGCCGGTAGTGGGCGAGAAGTCGATGGCCTTGAGATCGACCCAGAACGTGTTGGGCGTCAGCGCGGATTCGAAGAAATACAGCTTGCGCTTGTGGTCGAACACGGTGCGCCAGCGTGTGGAGGAGACGAAGGGCTGGTCCGGCGTCGTCAGCCCATAGGGCACCGACGCGTTGCGGATCACGCTGAACACGCTGGCGAGCGCGCGGTTCGGGTCTGGCCATTTCGGGATGGCGTTGACGTAGAAGGAGGCGCGGGCGAAGCGGTCCGCGGCGCGATTGGTGCCGGGCAATTGGTTCAGCCCGCCGATCTGCTTCCAATAGGCGTTGAGCGCCAGCTGCTGATCGTAGGTCGGCGAGTTGGTCATCACCTGATATTGCCGGTCGTGGTGGATGACCTGCTTGCCGTCGATATATTCGACGATGGCGCTGTCGCCGGTGGGGTCGGAGATCGACAGGTGCAGCGTCGCCATGCGGCTGCCGTCGGGCAGGGTGTCGCTGACCAGCACGAAGGGCTCGGCCTCAAGCGCCGTGACCGCTTCCGCCACGGTGGCGAAATTGTCGAGCACATATTGCGCCCAGGCGGCGATGGAGAGGCCCGGCTTGTTCGGATCGGCCGGCGGGTACTGGGATTCCGTCAGCCACAGCATATTGGCCATCAGCCCGGCCTCGTTGACGCCGTCCGTGGTGGAGATGTCGTAGCCGGAAGCGATCACGCTGCCATATTTCGAGGTCCAGTGCAGAGAGTTCGGCCCCCCCGCGCCGTCACGCTCCATGCCGCGCGGAAAGATCCAGAGATTGGTCAGTATATCCTGCGACCAGTCCATGGAGCGGGCGGTGATGACGTTGTCGTCGGTGCCGAGATAGACGAGCCGCGTGCAGGCGAAGGACGCTGCCGGCGCGATCGCCAGGCCGGTGGCGAGGGCGGCGGCGAGGAGGGAACGCGCGCGAGGTGACATCGACGACTCCTGTTTCACGGCCCCCATAAAGACCGCTTGGAGATATCCCGGCAAGATGGAGCGCTTGTGGCGCGCGGAGGGATGCCCGGCGGCGCCGGCCTCCGGGCCCGCAGATTACTCGGGGGGCGGAAGCTGCCTCCGTTACGACGGTCCCGTTCTGCGGTGACATTATGCCGTCAGAAGTGGTGGCGGGTGGAGGATGCAGCTTTTGGGATACAGTTCGGCGGGCTTGTCGCGGTCGTGTAACGCTCCGCGAGCCTTACTATATTGCCGAGTCTCCGTTTTGTTGTATCGTGGATCTATGCTCGATATGGGGGAGCGTCTACGACCAACGAGAATGACCATCTAAAGCAGCATATTCGAAGTAATTTCGAATTTAATCTGTTTCGGATGGGTGGAGAGAGACGGCTTGCCGAGCGAGGGTTGTGGCCGGCGAGCCGCGAGTGCGTTCGTTTCTCGTTTCCACATGTTGGTTGGAGCCTGCGGGCCCCACCGTCGTTCGGCTATTGATAAGGGGAAATCATGGCTACGTATACTTACGAATACTATTATGGCGTGAGCGGCGAGCACGGGACGAACATCAATACCTCGAACGAAGGTCCTGTATCGTTCACCATCGATGATGGCGATACGCTCGAGGTTGGTGAATCCATCACGCTTACGGTGGGCTCGGGCACCGTTACCGGAGTTTATCAGGGTATTTCGGACGCTGGAGACCCGTATTTCACCGTTTCAGGGCAATATTATTTCGGCTCCAGCACGGAATATACGAACGGCGCCAGCAACGCCCCAGCCTATACGGAAGAGGCGTTCTGCTTCCTCGCCGGCACGCTGATCGCGACGCCGGAAGGTCTCGTGGCGGTCGAGGACCTCGCCATCGGCGATCTCGTGCTGACCAGCGAAGGCCGCACCGTTCCGGTGAAGTGGATGGGCCGGCAGACCATCGTGTCGATGTTCGGCATGTCGGAAGCCCGCCGTCCGGTTGTCATCGCCGCCGGTGCACTGGGTGAGAACCTGCCCGCGTGCGACCTGCGCGTCACCCCCGACCATGCGCTGCTGCTCGACGGCGCGCTGGTGCAGGCCGGCGCGCTGGTCAACGGCACGACCATCCGCCGCATGACCGCGGCCGAGCTCGGCGAACGCTTCGTCGTCTACCACATCGAGCTCGAGAACCATGAGCTCGTGGTCGCCGAAGGCGTGGACGCCGAGACCTTCGTGGACAACGTCGCGCGCAAGCACTTCGACAACTACGCCGAGTTCGAGGCGCTGTTCGGCACGTCGCCGGCCTCCATTGCCGAGCTCGACCTGCCGCGCGTGAAGAGCGCCCGCCAGCTGCCGGCCTCGATCCGCGCCCGGGTGCAGGACGCGGCCGAGCGTCTGGCCCCGGCCCGGAACGTCGCGGCCTGATCGGACCGGAGCACATGGGCGGCGGAGCGTAATGGCGCCGCCGCGCCAGTTCCGAGGATGGCCGCTGCCCAGGCGGCCGTCCTCCTTGTACCCAGAACGACAAAAGCCCGGCGAGGAAGACGCGATGTCTCTCCCTCGCTGGGCTTTTTGCATTTGGCTTCAATCGCCAAGTCGATCAAATGGCCGGCATCCTGACCGCTTTTTGCCGGCCGGAGGCTCCAGATACTCCCTTGCTGGCGGGAGCAACGGGTACATCTCGCCACGCAAGGCGATCTTGCGGCTCTTTCGCTGGCCTGACGCCCTAGGAATACATCTGCAAAGTCCGAACCTCAGAGCCGGATCGTTTCATCCTCGATCCGATCCACCAGATGCCGGGACTGAACACTGGACCCGAGCTTCCAATGCCGCCGGCGAGTTTCGTACTGCCGGCATGAGCGACGTTCACTCTCGGCTCGGGACGGTGGCGGCCGCGATTTTGCCCAGGCACGATTGCCCGGGCGCGGTCTCGCCTTCAGGTGCCGGCCGGCGCGCCGTCTTTGTCGCATGTCTCAAGTGATCTGACGCTAGGTAATCTGCCGGCAGGCCGGAAGGAGCGCCCCCGAACGGGAGCGCTCCGCTCCTCTCAGAGCGCCAGCTCGCGCCGCAGCGTCTCCAGCCGCTCCATGGCGATGACGCCGTCGGCGATGGTCGGCGCCGCCGTCTCAATCCCCGCCAGTGCCGGCACCACGTCGGCGAGCAGCGAGTGATAGCCCTTCGGATCCTCATTCGCCGCGGCGGTGAAGTTCGGCTTCCAGGTGAGGGAATCCACGTCGTCGGCGAGGGTGGCGGCCGGATCGGCGATCTTGAAGGGCGGGTTGCGGTGCCAGCGGATCTCGATGACGTCCTCGACCTCGATGCGCTGATGGTCGCCCATCAGTTCGATCCGCTCCACCGGCGTGCCGCGCGACTGGATGGTACCCATGGCAATGTTGCCGATCGCCCCGCATTCGAACTCGAAGCCGACATGGAACAGCACCCGGCCGGGGGTCTTCTCGACCTTCCGTGCGGAAATCGTCTTCACCGGCGAGACCAGGAAGGAGACGAGATCCATGTAATGCACGCAGTGGTGCAGGAAGAAGCCGGTATAGTCGACGTTACCGACGAAGTATCCCGGCGCGGTCATGTAGTAGCCGGTAATGCCCAGCACGTCGCCGAAGCGGCCGGACCGCACGATGTTCGCGGCCATCTTGTTGCCGACCGAATAGCGCTTCATGAAGCCGACCAGCAGCGGCTTCTTCGCCTTCTCCGAGGCGGCGAGCAGCTCGCGCGCGCCGGCGGCGGTGCCCGACGGCGGCTTCTCCATGAAGACGCCGAGCCCGCGCTCCAGCGCCTTCTTGCCGAAGGCGAGGTGCTGGTCGGGACCAACAGCCATGCCCACAGCGTCGAGGCCGGGGGTGGCCAGCAGCGTCTCGACATCGCTGGTGAGGTTCGTCACGCCGAACTGCCGGCCGGCATCGGTGAGGCGGGCGCCGTCGATGTCGCACAGCGCGGTGAGCTTCACGTCATGGCGGACGAGTTGCGGCAGCAGCATCTGGGTGGCGTGGATGCCGCAGCCGATCCAACCGATATTGAGGGTCATCGACGGTATTCCGTGAGGGTGATGTGGGACTTCATGAAGGCGACGCTGGCCGAGAGGCGGTCGCTCTCGTCCTCATGCGGGGCGCGCCACTGCGCGAAGGGCACGCCGAAGCGGTCGTCGCGGCGGCGGAACGGCTCCAGCGAGATCGGGCCGGCATAGCCGATCTCGTGCAGCGCGCGGCACACCGCCACCCAGTCGGTGGCGCCGGTGCCGGGGAAGCCGCGATGGTTCTCGTTGGCCTGGAAATGCACCACACGGCCGGCGGCGAGGCGGATCGCTTCCGGGATCGAGCTCTCTTCCATGTGCATGTGGAAGGTGTCGAGCATCAGCTGGATGGCGGGGTGATCGACGGCATCCAGTAGCTCGATCGCCTGCTGGGTGGTGCACAGCACGTCGCTTTCGAAGCGGTTCAGCGGCTCGACGGCGAGCAGGATGCCGTGCTTCGCTGCGTAGTCGCCGGCCTCGCGCAGTCCGTCGACGCAGCGCTGCTTGCGGGCGAGGCGTTCCTCCTCCGCCACCGGCTGCGGCGGCCGGCCGGCGAACACCAGCGGGTTGCCGGTGAGCGGGCCACCGACGATCTTCGCGCCGAGCGCCACCGCCTGGTCGACGGTGTATTTCAGGTAGTCGATGCCGGCCCGGTGCGCGTCCGCCTCGGCGGAGGAGAGGTTGCGCTGGAGATTGACACGCGCGGCGAGCACCACATCGAGCCCGGCCTCGTCGAGCGCCTTGCGGGCCACCTTGGCATCGATCTCGCCGACCTCGGGCACCAGCAGCTCGACGAAATCGTAGCCGTGGTCGCGCATGCGGGCGAAGAGCGGGAAATGCTCGGCCGTGAAGGGCCGGGCATATTGCATGGAGATCAACCCTATCGGGTTCATTGCAGACGTCCTCGGTCGAGCCCGCGTCGCGAGATTGCGGCGGCGGGGGTGTTGCGTCAGCCCTTCACGGCGCCCTGGGTCATGCCGCCGATGAGGTGGCGCTGGACGAAGAGGAAGAGCAAGGTGGCGGGGAGGGCGCCGACCACCGCGCCGGCGGCGAGCAGGCCCCATTCAATCTGGTACTCACCGATCAGCGTCTGGATCGCGACGGTGACCGGGCGCACGTTCCGCCCGCCCAGCGTCAGCGCGTAGAGATATTCGTTCCAGGCGGTGATGAAGATGTAGATGCCGGTGGAGATGATGCCCGGCACCATCAGCGGCAGCACGATCCGGCGCAGCGTGGTGAGCCGCGAGCAGCCATCGGTCATCGCCGCCTCGTCGAGGCTCTTCGGGATGGCGCCGACATAGCTGGTCAGCATCCACACCGCGAACGGAATGGCGACAGTCGAATTGGCGAGGATCAGCGCGAAATGGGTGTCGAGCAGCCCGAAGCGCCGCATCAGCACGAAGAGCGGCAGGATCAGCAGCACCACCGGGAACATGTTGATGAGCAGGAATTGCAGCATCAGCAACCGCCGGCCGGGGAAGCGGAAGCGCGAGAAGGCATAGGCGGCGGCGACCGCCACCACCAGGCCGAGCACCATGGTGCCGGTGGCGATGATCAGGCTGTGCAGCATGTTGGTGAGGAAGGAGGTCTGCCCGAGCAGCCGCCAGTAATTGTCGAGGCTCCAGCCGGCCGGCGACAGCGAGACACCACTGGAGACGATCTGCGCCGAGGGGGTCAGCGAGGTCAGGATCATCCAGGCGAAGGGCGCCATGGCGAACAGCACGATCAGCGCCACCGGCAGGTCGGTGGTGAGAATGCGGCGCAGCGTCGAGGGCTTGTTCATTTCTCCACCTCGCGCATGGTGCGGGCCAGATAGACGGCGACGAAGCTGCCGAGCAGGATGGTGAAGGTGACGGCGATGGCGGTGCCGTAGCCGAAATCGAGGTTCTGCCGCGCCTTGATGAAGGCGTAGAGCGGCAGAGTGTGGGTGGAGTAGCCGGGCCCGCCGCCGGTCATCACGAAGATGACGTCCATCGAGTTCGCTACCCAGATCACCCGCAGCAGGCCGGCGGTGGCGAGCACCGGCATGATGCCGGGCAGGGTGATGTGCAGGAACTGCCGCCAGGACGAGGCGCCGTCGAGCGAAGCGGCTTCATACTGGCTCTTGGGGATGCCCTGCAGACCGGCGAGGATCATCACCGCGAAGAAGGGGAAACCCTGCCAGGTGAGCGTGGCGATCACCGCATAGAGCGCGAGATGCGGGTCGGCCAGCCACGGCACGGCGCCCTGCACGACCGAGAGATAGATCAGCAGATCGTTGAGCACGCCGGTATTGGGATCGTAGATCCAGCGCCACATCAGCGCGATCACCACGCTGGGCAGCGCCCAGGGAATGATGATCAGCGCGCGGGCGACGCTGCGCCAGGGGAATTCGCGGTTCAGCAGGATAGCGGTGACGAGGCCGAGCCCCATCTGCAGCGGCACGGTGAGGCCGATCCAGATCACGGTGTTCCACAGCGCGGTCCAGAACACCGGGTCGCTGAACAGCTTGATGTAGTTGCCGAACCCGACGAAGCGGCTGGCATTCGGCCGGAACAGGATCAGGTCGTAGAAGCTGGTGATCACGGCTTGCGCCATCGGCAGGAAGACGATGACGGCGGTCACCACCACGGCCGGCGCCAGCAGCCAATAGGGGGTGAGATGCGCCCGGCGCCAGAAGGGGCCGGGGCTTTCGGCAGCGCGTGTGGGGGTGACGATCGACATACTGAATTCCGTGGCTGTCGCGCGTGGAGAGAGGTTCCGGCCACCGGCCGGAACCTGATGCATCACGGGGCGTCGGCGTGGGGCCGAACCCGGGGGATCACTGCGCGACGAGTGCGTTCAGCTCTTCCATCATCTGCTGCGAGGAGATCTGCCCGGTCAGGGCCCGCTGCATGGCGGTCTGCCAGGCGGTGTTCACGAACTCCGAGGTGGCGGCGTTCTGCGGCAGCACATGCGCAAAGGGCAGGGACTCTACCGTGGCGTCGACGAAACGGCGCTCATGCAGCTTCCAGTCCTTGGCGCCGCTCTTGGTCACCGTCATCTGACCGGTGGCGCTGTTGAAGGCGACGTTGTTCTGCCCTTCCGCAAGGAAGGAGATCCACTTCCACGCCGCGTCCTTGTGCGGCGAGGCGGAGAACACCGCCAGCGATTCATCGCCATAGGAGGTCCAGCGACCGTCGCCGCATTTCGGCACCGGCACCGCCGACACCTTGTCGCCGAGCGCCGCCACGAGATCCTTGGACGAGCCGATGTGGTGGATGGTCATCGCGGTCTTGCCGGCCTTGAAGGCGCCGATGATCTCCTGGAAGCCGTCATTCGGCGCCGAGGGCGGGATCACCTTGTCCTTGCGGAACAGGTCGATCACCCACTGGTTGGCGGCGACCGCCTGCGGGTTGGTCAGCCCGCCCGGCTTGAGCGCGCCGCCCTGCGAGAACACGAAGGCGCCCCACTGGTCCCAGCCGCCCTTGCCGCCGCGCAGGCCGAAGCCATAGACATCCGGCGCCTTGGTCAGCTTGATCGCCGCGTCGCGGAAATCTTCGCAGGTCGCTGGTGGCTTGAGGCCGGCGGCGGCGAACATGTCGGTGCGGTAGTAGAGGTACAGGACGACATACTGGACAGGCAGGTAGTACTGCGTGCCGTCCGGGCCCTTGTTCAGCTCCAGCAGGTTGTCGAGCAGGTCGGCCTTGCCGGGCCAGGCATTGATGCGATCGCCCAGCGGCTCGAGCGCGCCCATCTCGACGAGACGCGGCTGCGCGAACAGCTTCACCATCGCCGCGTCCGGCGCGTTGCCGCCGATCAGCGCGGTGTAGAGATTGTCGTAATAGCTGTTCCAGGGAACGTTCTCGGCCTCGACCTTGATCCCCGGATTGGCCTTCTCGAACTTCGCCACCAGCTCCGACATCGGATTGGCCGGATTGTCGAAGTGGTACCAGAAGCGGACCGTCTCAGCGTTGGCCGAGCCGGTTGCCATCGCGGCGGCGAATGTGGCGGCGACGGCGAGGCCGGCCGCAAATTTCTTTAGAAGTCCCATGATGCGCTTCCTCCATTGGTTCAGATTTTTGCTTGGTTCTTGATTGTTGTTGCGACCTCGCCCGCCACCTTCAGCGCCTCACGCGCCGCGGCGAGTTCGTTCGTGTTCTGCAGGAATCCGTGGGTGACGCCGGGCACGACGTCGAAACGGTCGGCGCGGCCCAGCGCCTTCAGCCGGGCATCGAGCGCGACCGTGTCGGAAAATAGCGGGTCGACGCCCGCCGCCATCAGATAGAGCGGCGGCAACGCGGCCAGCGCGGCATCGGAGGCGGCGAGGGGGCAGGCGAGGGGATCGCCGACCAGATCGCGCCCGGCGACATACCAGTCCCAGTAGCGGCCCATCCGCGCGGTGGTGAGGCCCGGCCCGTTCTCGAAGCGGCGATAGGACGAGCCGGTGAGATCGGTCGTGTAGTTGCCGTAGAACAGCAGCGCGCCGTCCGGCAGATCCTGCCCGGCGGCCTGCTCGTGCAGCATGGCGGCGAGGGCGAGATTGGCGCCGGCGGAATCGCCGGAAACCAGCACCGGCCCTTCCGCTCCCTCGACTGCGCCGGCGAGCACCGCTCGCAGCGTCGCCACTGTGTCGAGCAGGCCGGCGGGATAGGGGTTCTCCGGCGCAAGACGGTAATCCGGCAGCACGACGCGCATGCGGGCCTCGTTCGCCAGTACCCGCGCGCAGCGCTCATGCGTCGCCGGCGAGCAGAAGGCGAAGCCGCCGCCATGCACGAACAGGAGGGTGCCGGGCTCGGCTCCGTGCGGCGTCAGGATGCGCAGGCGGACCTCGGCGGAACTGAGCGCCGCATCGGCGGGGAGTATCGCCTCGCGATCACCAGCCATCTCCGGCAGGTTGACGTTCCAGCGCCGGTTGTTCTGAGCGGCGAGGGCGCGGCCCTCCGCCGCCGGCAGCAGCGTCGCGTCGGGCTGCGGGCCGGTTTCGGCGGCGACCTTGTCGAGCAGCGCCCGCATGTCGGCGGAGAGGACGCCGGGATCGAGGGTCATTGCTGCGTCTCCGGAAACACGTCGGGTCCGAAGTCGACGATGGTGGCGATGTGGCGGCGCATGGCGGCGGAGGCGCGGGCGATGTCGCCGCTGGCGATCGCGTCGATCAGGCTGCGATGGCGGTGAGCCGTTGCCTGCAGGTCGCGGACGCCGCGGCTGCGGGAGATCTTGAAGCGGTGATTGTGCACCAAGCAGCGGTGCAGGATCGGATCGAGCGCCGGCAGCCGGGCGTCCTGGAGGATGCGACGGTGGAAGTCGCGGTCGATGGAGGCGAGCAGCAACTCGTCATCGGCATCGGCGGCTTGGAGCATCTGCGCCATCATGGCGTTGAGATCATCGATCAGCGATGCACTGGGCGAGCGCATGACGCGCGGCAGGCCGGCGCATTCGATGTGGTCGCGCAGTCGGAACATTTCGACCGCCTCGTCCTCGGTGCAGTCGGACACCTGGGTGCCGCGATGCCCCTGACGGCGCACCAGTCCCTCCTCCTGCAACTGCAGCAGGGCCTCGCGCACCGTGCCCTGGCTGCACTGGAAGTGGGCGGCGAGGTCGAGCTCGGTGAGGCCTGTGCCGGCCGGCAGCGTGCCGAGCATGATGTCGCGCTTCAGCGCGTTGAACGCCGCGCTGGCCTTGGGCGGCCTGCTGGCGCCTCTGCTCGGGGATTTGGTGGAAAAATACACCATCGGGCGTGCCGGTTCCGTGTTGCCTCAGGGGCAGATTATCATTATCGATAATGATAACGATAATTCAGTCAAGCACGAAACGGCAAGTCGAGGAGGAAAACGATGTCGGCCATAGCCCTGAAGGGTGTGCGTAAGTCCTATGGCGACGTGCAGGTGATCCGCAGCATCGACATCGAGATCGAGAGCGGCGAGTTCCTGGTGCTGGTGGGGCCGTCCGGCTGCGGCAAGTCGACCCTGCTGCGCATGATCGCCGGTCTCGAGGAGATCACCGGCGGCGATCTGGTCATCGCCGGCACGCGGGTGAATGCGCTGCCACCGGCCCAGCGGGACATCGCCATGGTGTTCCAGGACTACGCGCTCTATCCGCATATGAGTGTGGAGGACAACATGTCCTTCGGCCTCAAGATGCGCGGCGCCAATGAGAATGAGGTGGAGCGGCGCGTCGGGCAGGCGGCCGACATCCTCAAGCTGCGGGACTATCTGAAGCGCCGCCCGTCGCAGCTCTCCGGCGGCCAGCGCCAGCGCGTCGCCATGGGCCGCGCCATCGTGCGCGAGCCGGCGGCCTTCCTGTTCGACGAGCCGCTGTCCAATCTCGACGCGGCGCTGCGGGTGGAGATGCGGCTGGAGATCGCCAAGCTGCACAGCCGCATGAAGGCGACCACCGTCTATGTCACCCACGACCAGGTGGAGGCGATGACGCTCGCCGACCGCATCGTGGTGATGAATGCCGGCCATGTGGAGCAGATCGGCGCGCCGCTACAGCTCTATCACAAGCCGGAGACCCTGTTCGTCGCCCGCTTCATCGGCAGCCCGACCATGAACACGCTGCCGGGCGTGGCGTCGGTGTCGGCGGACGGCAGGGCGCTGGAGGTGCTCCGGGGCACGATCGCGCTCGAGCAGGAGGCGTCGATTCGTGACGGCCAACCGATCGTGCTCGGCGTGCGGCCGGAGGATCTTTCGCTCTGCGGAGGCGGCGAGGCGTGGTTCGCCGGCGAGATCGCCGTCGCCGAGCGGCTGGGCAGCCAGACCTACGCCTATGTCGATATCGGCCACACCCGCATGCTGACCATCGAATGCCCGCGTGACGCCGAGATCCATGTCGGCGACAAGGTGCATGTGCGCGGCAACGCGGCCAAGCTGCACATCTTCGACGAGGCGACCGGCCAGCGGCTGAACTGAGCGACGAGGCGGCCCGCCCTTGTGGTGGGCCGCGCTTCAGGCGCGAATCGAAGAAGCCGAATCAACCGTCTGAGATACAAAAGAAAAGGGCGCCGCGAGGCGCCCTTTGTCATTTCCGCAGAAGCGGCAGGATCACTTGATCTTGCCTTCGCGGAACTCGACGTGCTTCTTCGCGACCGGGTCGTACTTCTTCACGACCAGCTTGTCGGTCATCGTGCGGGAGTTCTTCTTCGTCACGTAGAAGAAGCCGGTGTCGGCGCTCGAATTGAGCCTGATCTTGATGGTCGTTGCCTTGGCCATGACCGGCCTCCTGAAAGTGGCACGCGACCCAGTGTCGGGATCGCGTCGAAATCATCGGGGTCGCGCGGCAGCGATGCCGCTCGTTGAGCGTCCGTATCCTTGATCGGCGCCCAATTGTCAAGGAATGCGTGCGGTGGAACGGTCGCGGACCAGCTGGATCGCGACCACCAGCACGTAGAAGGCCAGCATCGCCGCGAGGGTGAAGGCGAAGCCGTCCGGTCCCATCAGGCCCATGCCGGTGCCCACCGTCACCGGGCCGGCGATGAGGCCGATGGAATACAGCATCACGAAGGCCGCATTGGCGGTGGCGAGGGCGCCACCATGGAACCGCTCCCCCAGCAGCGCCAGGCCGACCGTGTACATGCCGCAGACGATTCCGGTCATGGTGAACATCGTCGCCATTAGCGCGACGCTGCCGATGGCGAGGAAGGGAATCAGCGCCGCGCCGCCGAATCCGACCAGCGCGCAGGCGAGCAGCACCTTGCGCCGGTCCATGCGATCGCTGATGAGGCCGAGCGGGATCTGGAAAGCGACATTGCCGAGTTCGGCGATGGTCAGCAGCAGCGCCGCCTCGCCCTCGCCGAGCCCGCGCCGCAGCCCGTAGAGCGGCAGGAAGTTGACGAGGCCGGTTTCCACCGCGCCGAAGACGAAGGCCGCGAGCGTCGCGGCGGGGGCGAGCCGCATCAGGCTCAGCACGCCGCGCGAGCCTTCCTTCTCGATCACCGGGGCCTGCGAGGCGCCGATCATCACCGGTATGGAGGCGAGGACGAAGAAGGTGGCACCGACGAGATAAGGGGCCCAGCCGCTGGTGCCGACCAGCGAGAGGATGGCCGGCCCACCGGCAAACCCGAAGGCCAGCGTCGTCGCGTAGATGCCGATGACGAGGCCGCGGCGGTTGGCCGGGGCGGCGGCGTTGATCCAGAACTCGCTGACCACGAACAGCACGCAGAGCGAGGCACCGAACAGGAAGCGCAGCGGAAACCACAGCACGAAGGCGTCGGTGACCTTGAAGGCGATGAGGCTGGCGGCCCCGAGCGCCACCGCGCCCATCATCATCGGCCCGGCGCCGAAGCGGCGCACCAGATCCGGCAGGAACGGCGCCGTGACGATGGTGGCGATGCCGCCAATGGCGGTGTTCAGGCCGATCCAGGTGCTGGAGATGCCGCGCGCGTCGAGCTCCAAGGCGAGCAGCGGGATCGAGAGGGCAAGGCCGAGCCCCACGACCGAGATCGCGGCGATCGCCGCCGCGAGCGAGGCGATGTTGGTGCGTTCGACGGATAGATCGGCATGCATGGGACGCGACGGCTCACCAAGGGACAGGCCGTCGGCTTTAGAACATGTCCGGCGAAAACTGAATGACTATTGTGATCACATTCGCCGGTTGCGACCTGCGGTCACTCCAGCGCCTCGCGCATCATGCGACCATGCCGGGTAACGTAGTACGGCACCGGCAGCCAGGGCTTGTTGCCGCCGGCGAGGCGGGTCTCCACCTCTTCGAGGATGGCGTGGGTGATGGTCGGTACCTCGGCCTTCTTGGCTTCAGCGAGGGTCAGCCAGGCGAGCTCGACGAACTCCGACTGCGGTCCGACCACGTCGGGCAGGCGGTGGGCGATCTCGGAGGCGTCCGCCATGAAGAAGCGGGTATCGAAGCGGCGCGACAGTCCCGGCGGGGTAACCGCGCGGGCGACGAAGCTCAGCGCCTCCAGATTGGGGAAGGCGCCGGCCTGCGCGAAGGCCTCCCAGCCGGCGGGCATCGCGTCGGGCGCGCCGGCCTCGCGCGAGCCGATGACGAGGCCGGTCTCCTCGCAGGTCTCGCGAATGGCGGCGAGCGCCAGCGCACGGGCGCGCGCGAGGCTGGGGCGCACCACGCGCTCCTGCAGCCGACGCTCCGACACGCTGTCGAGCATGCCATAGACCGGCACGTTGCGATCCTGCGGGTCGACGCGGCCACCGGGAAACACCAGCTTGCCAGGCATGAATTTCTGCGCCGGGTTGCGGCGGCCGAGCAGCACGCGCGGGGTGCGCGCCGAGCGATCAACCAGGATCAGCGTCGCGGCATCTACCGGGCGGCGATAGGGGTGGGAGGTGTCGGGGCGGGCGACGGCGAAGCGGGCGGAAACGTCGATGGCGGTCATGTGGGACGAGCGAGTCCTGGCGTGCGGCGGCTGGGGGGAACGGGGTCGTGCTCTTCGCTGGCGGGGTCGAAGCCGTGCATGCGCAGCGCCCACTGGTAGCCGATCAACGCCCCCTTTACCGGCGGCAATAGCAGCAGGCTGAGGATGAGCGTGAGTGGCAGCCATACGGCCATGTGCACCCATTGCGAGGGATGCCAGGCGATCTCGACCGCCAGCACCGACGGCACGATGATGTGGCCGACAATGGTGATCACCATGTAGGGCGGCGCGTCGTCGGCGCGGTGATGCCACAGCTCCTCGCCGCAGGCGGCGCAGCGCTCATTGACCTTCAGATAGGAGCTGAACAGCGGGCCTTCGCCGCATTTCGGGCAGCGCAGGCGGAAGCCGTTCTTCATCGCCGGGCCGACCGGCCGGTGCGGCTGAATGCTCATGCGGACGGCACTCCTTGCCGGGCTTCCGGTTCTCAGCGCGATCAGCGGCGCTTGCCGATCTTGGGCGGGCCGCGCCGTGCAGGGCCGGCGTCCCGACGGATGCCGCGCGGTCCCTTGCGCGGCGGCGCGCCCCTACCGGCCTTTACATAGTCGCCCTCGCTCAGAAGCTCAAACCGCAAGGCGCCCGCCACCGGCGCCGCCTCGACCAGCTTCACCTCCACCCGGTCGCCGAGCCGGTGCATCTCGCCGGTCCGTTCGCCTATCAGCGCGTGCCGGCTCTCGTCGTACCAGTAATAGTCCTGCCCGAGCGTCGCCGCCGGGATGAAGCCGTCGGCACCGGTGTCGTCGAGCGCGACGAAAAGCCCCGCCTTGGTGACGCCGGCTATGCGCCCCTTGAAGGTGGCGCCGATCTGCTCAGCCATATGATGGGCGATCAGCCGGTCGATGGTTTCGCGCTCTGCGGTCATGGCGCGGCGCTCGCTGGCCGAGATGCGGGCGGCGATCTCGGCGAGCTGCTCCGGCGTGGTGTTCTCCGGCAGCCCGTCCGGGCCGAGGTCGAGGGCGCGGATCAGCGCGCGATGCACGATGAGGTCGGCATAGCGGCGGATCGGCGAGGTAAAATGCGCGTAGCGGCGCAGATGCAGGCCGAAATGGCCGTAATTCTCGTTGGCGTATTCCGCTTGTGCCTGGCTGCGCAGGATCACCTGGTTGACCAGCGGCGCCAGCTCGGTGCCGTCGACGCGGGCGAGGATGTCGTTGAAATGCGCCGGGCGCACCGTCTCGGTCTTGGGCAGAGCGATGTCGAGCGTCTTCAGGAAGTCGCGCAGCGCCGACACCTTCTCCATGGAAGGCTGGTCGTGCACGCGGTAGACGAGGGGGATGTGCTTCTCCTCCAACGTCTCGGCGGCGGCGACATTGGCGAGGATCATGAATTCCTCGATCAGCTTGTGCGCGGCGAGCCGCTCGGGCACCACCACCCTGTCGACCGTGCCGTCCGGCTTCAGCAGGATCTTGCGCTCCGGCAGGTCGAGCTCCAGCGGGTTGCGGGCGTCGCGCGCCTTCTTCACCAGCGCATAGGCGGCGTAGAGCGGCTTGAGGATCGGCTCGACGATGGTGTCGGTGATGTCGTCCGTCCGGCCATCGATGGCGGCCTGCGCCTGCGCATAGGCGAGCTTGGCGGCCGAGCGCATCATCACCCGGTGGAAGGTATGGCTCTTCTTGCGGCCATTGGCGCCGATGACCAGCCGCACCGCCATGGCCGGCCGGTCTTCCAGTGGACGTAGCGAGCATAGATCGTTGGAGATGCGCTCGGGCAACATCGGCACTACGCGGTCGGGGAAGTAGACCGAGTTGCCACGCGCCAGCGCTTCCTTGTCGAGCCCGCTGCCGGGATGGACGTAATGCGCCACGTCGGCGATGGCAACGGTGACGATATAGCCGCCTTCATTGGCCGGATCCTCGTCCGGCGCGGCGTGGACGGCGTCGTCATGGTCCTTGGCGTCGGGCGGGTCGATGGTGATCAGCGGCAGCTCGCGCCAGTCCTCGCGGCCCCGCAGCGTGGCTGGCCGCGCCTTCTCCGCCTCGGCCAGCGCCTCGCGACGGAACACGTTGGGAATGCCGTGCGCGTGGATGGCGATGAGGCTGATCGCCTTCTCGGTCGAGATCGAGCCGAGCCGCTCCCTCACCTTGGCGGTCGGTAGGCCGTAGGCGTGGTGGCGGGTGATCTCCACCGCCACCAGATCGCCGTCCTCCGCCTCGCCCTCGGCGCCGGGGGGCACGGCGAGCTCGCGGCCCATATGGCGCTTGTCGACCGGAATGATGCGCCCGCCGGCATCCGGCCTGCTCTTGTCGGCGCGGTAGATGCCGAGCACCTGCGCGCGCGCCTTCTCGATGAGCTTCAGCACCCGGCCGGTGTGGCGGATGCGGCCATCCGCCTCGGGAATTTCCTCGGTCTTGAGCAGCACCCGGTCGCCGATGGTAGGGGCCGGGCCGGCGAGACGGCCGCGACGTGCCAGCTTCACCAGGATGCGCGGCGCCTTGCCATGCTCTTCCGTATCCCAGTCGATGGGTTCAGCGATCAGTTCGCCGTCCTCGTCGCGCTCCACCACTTCGGCCATCACCACGGCGGGCAGGGCGCCGGCGAGGTGCAGCTTCTTGTGCTTGCGGCCGACGAGGCCTTCCTCGGACAACTCGCGCAGCATCGCCTTCAGCGCGATGCGGTCGCCGCCGTCGAGCCCGAAGGCGCGCGAAATCTCGCGCTTGCCGACCTCGCCGCCATGGGAGGCGATGAAGGCGGTGAGGTCGTCCTTGCTCGGTAGCCCCTTCGGCAGGCGGGGGGCGGCGGGCTTGCGGACTTTCGGCTTGATGGGCTTGCGCACGATTCTCGCATTCCTCGAAGAGTTCCGCCGACGCTAAACGTTACGTCCCGCCGCGTCGACCTTTCCGCGCGGGACGCTATTTATCACCCGACCGCTTTTTCCGCTTCGTGATGGCGCCGAAGGCGGTCCAACCCTTGCCAATCGGTGGCGAGGGAGCCAATTTGCGCCGCCATCACCCGGGGGGCCGGGAAGGAACCGCATCAATGGATGCCCGCTCGTCCGCTTCGGAGCCGGGACAGCTCTCGCACGCCGAAATAAGGAGCATCCTGATCGGCGTCATGCTGGCCATGTTCCTCAGCGCGCTGGAACAGACCATCGTCGCCTCGGCGCTGCCGACCATCGGCCTCGCCTTTGGCGACATGGAAAACGTGCCGTGGATCGTCACCTCCTACCTGCTGACTGGCACGGCGGTGACGCCGCTGGTCGGCAAGCTGGCCGACATCCATGGGCCGCGACCGATCCTTCTGGGCAGCATCGGCCTGTTCATCGGCGGGTCGATCCTGTGCGCGCTGGCGCCGAGCATGATCTGGCTGATACTGGGCCGCGCGGCGCAGGGCTTTGGCGGCGGCGGGCTGATCGCGCTCGCCCAGACTATCATCGGCCTGATCGTGGCGCCGAAGGAGCGCGGCCGCTACCAGGCGTTCTTCGCCGTGGTGTTCATCACCTCCAGCGTCGCCGGGCCGGTGCTGGGCGGCTTCTTCGCCGAGCACCTGCACTGGTCGCTGATCTTCTGGCTCAACGTGCCGCTCGGCCTCGCCGCCGCCTATATGAGCGACAGCGTGCTGCACCGCCTGCCGGCGCACCACCATCCGCACCGGCTCGACATCATCGGCGCGCTGCTGCTCTGCGCGGCGGCGATGGCGCTGATGCTGGCGCTGAGCTGGGGCGGCCAGGTCTATCCGTGGGTATCGATGCAGGTGCTGGGCCTGCTCGCCGGCTCGCTGCTGCTGTGGTGCCTGCTCGGCCTGCGGCTCGCGACAGCGCGTGAGCCGCTGATCCCGCTTTCCATCCTGTTCAATCGCGTCGTCGGGCCGGGCGTGCTGGCGGCGGCGATGGCGATCGGCTCGATGATCGGCCTGTCGGTCGAACTGCCCTTCTATTTCGAGGGCGTGCTGGGCTTCACCGCCAGCCAGTCCGGCTCGGCGCTCATTCCGCTGCTGGCCGGCGTGGTGGTCGGCGCCACCAGCACCGGCCGGATGATGGGGCGCGTGCAGCACTACAAGCGGGTGCCGCTGGTGGGCATGTCGAGCGCGGTGGTCGCGCTGGCGATCCTGGCGCTGTTTCCCCGCGACGTGAGCTTCGCCGGCCTGGCGGTGCTGATGGCCGTCACCGGCGCCGGCCTCGGCACCGTGCTGCCGGTGGTGACGGTGAGCGTGCAGAACGCGGTGCCGCTGCCGCAGATCGGCACCGCGACGGGGGTGCAGAATTTCTTCCGCTCGCTGGGCGGCGTGGTGCTGGCCGCGGTGTTCGGCGCCATCGTGCTCGGCGCCTCCGGCCTGACCGGGCATCAGCTGCTGGACGGTTTCCGGCAGGGCACGGTCGACGCTGGCGCGCTGACGCAGGCGTTCCGCTTCGTCTTCGCCGGGGCGTCGCTGGCGCTGGCGATCGGCCTCGTCGGGCTGATCTTCATGGAGGAGCGGCCGCTGCGCAGCCATAGCGGGCCGGCGCCGATCGAGTGACCGGCGCCGCGCCCTGCGGCGTCAGTCGGCCTTAGCGGCCGCCTTGCGCTTGGCGGGAGCCTTGGCCGCCGTACTCTTGGCTTTCGCGGGAGCCTTCCGGGCGGCAGTCTTCTTGGCGCCGCCCTCGGTATCCGCGGCGGCGGCCTTGGTGGTCTTGGCCGCGCTTCGACGCGCCGGTTTGGCCGGAGCCGAGCCAGCCTTGGCGGTCAGCAATTCGACGGCCTGCTCCATCGTCACGCTGTCCGGATCGAGGCTTTTGGGCAGCGTCGCATTGACCTTGCCATGATTGACATAGGGCCCGAAGCGGCCGGGGCGCACCGTTACCGGCCCGCCGAGCGTCGGGTGCTCGCCGAGCTCGCGTCCGCCCGCCGCCGCGCCGCCGCGCCGGGGACCCTTGTTCTGCTTATCGGCGATCAGCGACACCGCCCGATTGAGCCCGATGGCCAGCACGTCGTCGCCGGCGTCGAGATTGGCGTAGATTCGACCATGCTGCACATAGGGGCCGAACTTGCCGATGCCGGCGAGAATCGCCGTGCCATCATCGGGATGACGGCCGATCTCGCGCGGCAGCGACAGCAGTGCGAGCGCGGTCTCGAGGTCGACATCGGCCGGCGCGAGTCCCTTGGGCAGGCTGGAGCGCTTGGGCTTCTCGCCGTCCTTGCCCTCGCCGAGCTGGAGATAGACGCCGAAGCGCCCGTCCCGCAGCGTGACTTCCAGCCCGGTGACCGGATCGGTGCCGAGCACGCGGGTGCCGTTGGTCTCGGCCTCGCCATTCTCACCGTTCTGGGCGGCCAGCGGGCGGGTGTACTTGCATTCGGGATAGTTCGAGCAGCCGATGAAGGCGCCGAACTTGCCGACCTTGAGCGACAGGTGCCCGGTGCCGCAGGTGGGGCACAGGCGCGGATCGCTGCCATCTTCCTTGGGCGGGAAGATGTGGGCGGTGAGCAAATCGTCGAGCCGCTCGATCACCTCGGAGACGCGCAGATCCTTGGTCTCGCCCACGGCGGCGGAGAAATCGCGCCAGAAGTCGCGCAGGACCTGCTTCCAGTCGAGGTCGCCGGCCGAGATCTGGTCGAGCTTCTCCTCGAGATCGGCGGTGAAGTCGTACTCGACATAGCGGTCGAAGAAGCTCTCCAGGAAGGCGGTAACCAGCCGGCCCTTGTCCTCCGGCACGAGCCGGCGCTTGTCGAGCTTCACATATTCGCGCTCGCGCAGCACGGCGAGCACCGAGGCATAGGTCGAAGGTCGGCCGATGCCGAGCTCTTCCATGCGCTTGACCAGCGAGGCTTCCGAATAGCGCGGCGGCGGCTCGGTGAAGTGCTGATCGGTGGCGATGCCCTTGTTGGCGAGCTTCTCCTGCGCCGACATGGCGGGAAGGCGACGGTTCTCGTCGTCCTCCTCGTCGTCGTCACGCCCCTCGCGATAGAGGGTGAGGAAGCCGTCGAACTTGACCACCTGGCCGGTGGCGCGCAGCTCGATGTTGCGGCCGGCGGCCGTCGCGTCGATGTCGACGGTGGTGCGCTCCAGCTCGGCCGATTCCATCTGGCTGGCGATGGTACGCAGCCAGATCAGCTCGTAGAGCTTCGCCTGGTCGCCCTCCAAATAGCGCAGGACGTCCTTTGGCCGGCGGTCGAGGTCGGTGGGGCGCACGGCTTCGTGCGCTTCCTGGGCGTTCTTCGCCTTGGCGGTGTATTTGCGCGGGGCGGACGGTACGTAGCGGTCGCCATAGTCGCGGCCGATCACCGAGCGCGCGGCGGAGACCGCCTCCGGCGCCATGTCGACGCCGTCGGTACGCATATAGGTGATGAGGCCGACGGTCTCGCCGCCGATATCGACGCCCTCATACAACCTCTGCGCGATGCGCATGGTGATCGCCGGGGCAAGGCCGAGCTTGCGGCTCGCCTCCTGCTGCAGGGTCGAGGTGGTGAAGGGCGGATAGGGATGCCGGCGGGCGGGCTTCGCCTCGACCGAGCGGACGGTGAAATCCGCCTTGTCCAGCGCGGCGCGGAAGGCGGCGGCCTCCTCGGCGGTGCCGACGTCGAGGCGCCCGATCTTCTTGCCGTCGGCGCCGACGAGGCGTGCCTCGAACACATCGTTGCGCGGCGTCGCCAGCTTGGCGGCGATGGACCAGTACTCGCGCTTGACGAAGGTCTCGATCTCGCGCTCGCGGTCGCAGACGAGGCGCAGCGCCACCGACTGCACCCGGCCCGCCGAGCGGGCGCCCGGCAGCTTGCGCCACAGCACCGGCGACAGGGTGAAGCCGACGAGATAATCGAGGGCGCGGCGGGCGAGATAGGCGTCCACCAGCGCTGCATCGATCATGCGCGGATGGCGCATGGCGTCGAGCACCGCCTGCTTGGTGATGGCGTTGAAGACCACGCGGGAGATCGGCTGGTCCTTGAGTGCCCTCTTTTCCTTGAGGATTTCAAGGACATGCCAGGAAATCGCTTCGCCCTCGCGATCCGGGTCGGTGGCGAGGATGAGGCCATCGGACCCCTTCACCGCGCGAGCGATGTCGGACAGGCGCTTCTGCGCCTTGGGGTCGACGTCCCACAGCATGCGGAAATCCGCTTCGGGGTCGACCGAGCCGTCCTTGGCGGGCAGATCGCGCACATGGCCATAGGAGGCGATCACTTCATATCCCGGTCCGAGATATTTGTTGATCGTCTTCGCCTTGGCAGGGGATTCGACGATGACGACCTGCATGCGCCCGTGACGTCCTTCGGTTCAGTGTCCAGCCCAGAAAACGGCCGGGAAAATGGGGTAGGCGGTCCAAGCTGTCAAATGGACGATGGAGGAAAACAGCGAGGTGGGTGTCGGCGGTGTCCCATCGTCATTACTCAGGTACGCGTATAGGTGGTATCAAATTGATTATATAATCAGGGATAGAAATACCTCCACCTTCGATGTTAGGCTGTCGTCTCATAGCCGATGAGAAGACCGTGACGGACGAAGATTGCAATCAACCTGGGGGGCCGAACGAGACGGCCGCCTATATCGAAGCGCTCGTTGCCGAGCTGGCGCGGATCGCCGCCGCGAACCGGCTGCACATGCTGCATTACCTGCTTCAAATGGCCCGCGAGGAAGCCGCCAACGTCGCGCGCCGCGACAATCCGGCGGCCGGACGCTCGCTCAGATAAGCGACACCGCGTTGCCGGCGTGACGTTCCAACCGGCCGGCGAGTTCGAGCTCGAGCAGGACGACCTGCACCTCGCCCGCCGGTCGACCCGACAGCACCACCAGTTCGTCGATGCCGACCGGGGCAGGGCTGAGCAGGGCCAGTATCCGGCCGCGGGCATCGTCGGCCGGTTCGCCGTAGTCAGCCTCCTCGCCGTCCTCATGCGTGCCGGCGGGCGGCTCCATGCGCCCGACCAGCGGCCGCAGCACGTCGACGATGTCGGCGACCTCCGTCACCAGCGCCGCGCCTTGCTTGATCAGCGCATTGGTGCCGCCGGCACGCGGATCGAGCGGCGATCCCGGCACGGCGAACACTTCCCGCCCCTGCTCGCCGGCCATGCGGGCAGTGATGAGCGAGCCGGAGCGCTCGGCCGCCTCCACCACCACCACACCGAGCGACAGGCCGGAGACCAGACGGTTACGGCGAGGAAAATCGCGGGCGCGCGCCTCCCAGCCCATCGGCATCTCCGACAGCACCACGCCCTGCTCGGCGATTCGCGCCTGCAGCGCCTCGTTCTCGCGCGGATAGGGGCGATCGTGACCGCCGGCGACCACCGCGATGGTGCCGCTGGCGAGGCTCGCCTCATGGGCCGTGGTGTCGATGCCGCGGGCGAGGCCGGAGGCGACCACCCAGCCGGCCTCGCCGAGGCCGCGCGCGAGACGCGCGGTCATGGTCCGGCCGGCGCCTGAGGCATTGCGCGAGCCGACGATGGCTACCGTCGGTTCCGTCAGCAATTCTGCCCGGCCGCGGATGGCGATCAGCGGTGGCGGGTCGTCGATCGCCCGCAGCGGCGGCGGATAATCCGGCTCGCCGATGGCGATGAAACGCCCGTTCAGCCGGGCGAGGGCGGCGATCTCGTCCTCCGCCTCGGCCGGCGAGGGGATACGGGGTGGAATCAGGCTACCGCCGCGCCGGGCAAGGCTCGGCAGCGCCTCCAGCGCGGCGCGGGCGCCGCCGAAGCGGTTGACGAGGTTGCGGAAGGCGCGCGGGCCGACATTCTCGGTGCGGATCAGCCGCAGCCAGTCGCGGCGCTGCCCGTCGTCGAGGCGCACGCCCGGGCCCGCCATGGTCAGCCTTTCGCGCCGATGCGACTTTCGGTCCCGGCGAGCAGGCGGCGGATATTGGCGCGGTGCATGAACCACAGCAGCACGGCCAGCAGCGCCAGCAGCAAGGCGAGCGCCGTACTCGCCAGCACAAGGGCGGCGAGCACGGTGGCGGCGGTGGCGCAGAGTGCGGCCAGCGAGGAGTAGCGGAACAGCCGGGCGACGCCGAGCCAGACTACCGCGAACACCAGCGCCAGCGGCCAGTAGAGGCCGAGCGTCACGCCGAGGAAGGTCGCCACGCCCTTGCCGCCGCGAAAGCCGAGCCACACCGGGAAGAGATGGCCGAGAAAGGCGCCGAGCGCCGCGACCAGCGAGGCCTCGAAGCCGAACAGCCGTGCGGCGAGCAGCACCGCCACCGTACCCTTCAGCGCATCGCCGAGCAGAGTGGCGGCGGCGAGTCCCTTACGGCCGGTGCGCAGCACATTGGTGGCGCCGATATTGCCGGAGCCGATGGAGCGGATGTCCTGCGTGCCGGCGAGACGGGTGAGAATCAGCCCGAACGGGATCGAGCCCAGCAGATAGCCAAGCGCCAGGGCCAGAAGGCCCGTGAGGGGAGGCAGCGACCACGTCATGCGTTGACCTTAGAGGCCGCTGCGCGCCATGGCGATGGCGACCACGGCGCGCGGTGGCGGCAATTCACACGTATTCGTACACGGTGCGGCCGCCGACCAGCGTGCGCACCACCCGTCCCTCGAAGCGCGCCTCGTCAAAGGGCGTGTTGAGGCAGCGCGACTTCAGCGCCGTCGCATCGAGGATCCACGCCTCGTCCGGGGCGATCACGGCGATATCCGCCGGCCGGCCCGGCCGCAGCGTGCCGGACTCGAGGCCGAGCAGCTCGGCGGGCCGGGTGGAGAGCGAACGGATCAGCGGCATCAGCCCCAGCGTGCCGTCATTCACCAGCCGCAGGCCGGCGGCCAGCATGGTCTCCAGCCCGATGGCGCCGAAGGCGGCCTCGGAGAAGGGCAGGCGCTTCACCTCGACGTCCTGCGGGTTGTGATCGGAGACGACGACGTCGATCAGTCCCTCGTCCACGGCCGCGACCAAGGCGAGGCGGTCGTCCTCGGCGCGCAGCGGCGGCGCCAGCTTGAAGAAGGTGCGGTAGCCGACGACGTCGCGCTCGTTCAGGGTCAGGTGGTTGATCGAGGCCGAGGCGCTGACGTTCAGCCCGGCGTCCTTGGCCCGGCGCAGCACCTCGAGCGATTCGGCGCAGGTGAGCGAGGCGGCGTGGTAGCGCCCGCCGGTCATGGCGGCGAGGCGGACGTCGCGCTCCAGCACGATGGCTTCCGCTGCCTTGGGGCTGCCGGCGAGGCCGAGCCGGGCGGCGAGCTCGCCCTCGTTCATCACCCCTTCGCCGGTGAGGTCGGCATCCTCGGTGTGGTGGACGATCAGCGCGTCGAACATGCGGGAATAGGTGAGGGCGCGTCGCAGCACCTGCGCCGAGCGCACCGAGCGGGCGCCATCGGTGAAGGCGACCGCGCCGGCGGCCTGCAACAGGCCGATCTCGGTCATCTCGCGGCCTTCGAGGCGCTTGGTGAGCGCCGCCATCGGGTGCACCCGCACGATCGCGGTATCGCGGGCGCGGCGCTGCACGAAATCGACGATGGCCGGCTCGTCGATCATCGGATCGGTATCGGGCTGGCAGATGATGGTGGTCACGCCGCCCGCCGCTGCCGCCTGGCTGGCGGAGGCAAGCGTCTCGCGGTGCTCGGCACCCGGCTCGCCGATGAAGGCGCGCATGTCGACGAGGCCGGGAACCACGATCCTGCCGCGGCAGTCCACCCGCTCGGTGCCTTCCGGCAGGCCGGCGGCGGCGAGGCCGGGTGCGAGATCCTTGACGATGCCGTCGGCGACGAGGATGTCGCCGACGATGTCGAGGTCGCGCGAGGGGTCGAGAATGCGGGCTCCCGCCAGAAGAACCGGACGAATATCAGGCATTTGGCAGATTCCGCGACAGCGCATCGAGGACGGCCATGCGGACCGCCACGCCCATTTCCACCTGCTCGCGGATAAGCGACTGCGCACCGTCGGCCACCGCCGAATCGATCTCGACGCCGCGATTCATCGGGCCGGGATGCATCACCAGCGCGTCCGGCTTGGCGTAGCGCAGCTTCGCCTCGTCGAGACCCCAGAAGTGGAAATACTCCTTCACCGACGGCACGAAGGAGCCGTTCATCCGCTCGCGCTGCAGGCGCAGCATCATGACGATGTCGACGTCGGCGAGGCCGCTGCGCATGTCGTTATGCACCTCGACGCCGAAGCGATCGATGTCGCGCGGCAGCAGCGTGCGCGGCGCCACCACGCGCACCGTCGCGCCAAGTGCCTGGAGCAGAAGGATATTCGAGCGGGCGACCCGCGAATGGGTGATGTCGCCGCAGATGGCGACGGTCAGCCCTTCGATGCGCCCCTTATTGCGGCGGATGGTCAGCGCGTCGAGCAGCGCCTGGGTAGGGTGCTCATGCGCGCCGTCGCCGGCATTCACCACCGAGCAGTCGACCTTACGGGCGAGCAGTTCCACCGCGCCGGAGGCACTGTGGCGCACGATCAGTACGTCCGGGTGCATGGCGTTGAGGGTGGCGGCGGTATCGATCAGCGTCTCGCCCTTCTTCAGCGAGGAATTGGCCACCGCCATGTTCATCACATCCGCCCCGAGGCGCTTGCCGGCCAGTTCGAAGGACGACTGCGTGCGGGTGGAAGCCTCGAAGAACAGGTTGATTTGCGTGCGGCCGCGCAGGGTCGCGCGCTTTTTCTCGACCTGCCGGTTGAGGGTCACGAATTCCTCGGCGAGGTCGAGCAGGCCGGTGATCTCGTCGGGGGCGAGGCCCTCGATGCCGAGAAGGTGCCGGCGGGCAAGCGTGAAGGAGGCAGTCGGGTTCGATGTCATATCGAAGTCGGCTGGATAGACGCTGATGTGGCTCCTCGCAAGCGCTTATCGGCACCTGTCCCGGAAATCGCGTCGCGGCACCGCCGGAACCCGGTGCCGTTCGCCGACGTTATTCCGTCGAGGATCTGGGGGCTCAAAGGACAGGAGGATGCCATGACAGGGATGTCGAGCCGGAAGGCCCGTCTCGGCGTGGTCGGACTCGTGCTTGCCGCCTCGCTCGCCGCAGTGCCGGCTTCCGCGGCCCCGCTCCGCTTCGATCCGGCACTCGCCGGGGCTGACGGCGTGCCGGTCGAACGGGTGGACTGCACCGGCTGCTGGGTGGCCGGCGGCGTCGCGGCCGGGGTGGTCGCCGGAGCGGCCATCGCCAATGCCAATCGCGGTTACTATTACGGGCCGCGCTATGGCTATGATGGTTATTATGGTCCGCGCTATTACGGAGCCCGCTACCGCTATTACGCCCCGCGCGCCTATTATGGGCCGCGCTACTACGCTGGGCCGCGCTATGGCTATTACGGGCGGGAGCGCTACTACGGGCCGCGCTACGACAATTGACGTGCACGGCGCCGGCCGTTGCCGAGTTTCGCGCCTCACGCCATCGCCGGACGGCGGGCCGCTGGCCTGCCGTTCGCGTTTTGCATGAGTTTTTCTGCCTAAGGCCTTGTTAGGACAGATAGGTCGCCGTGGCGACTGCCGCCGACATGGTGACGGTGGCGACGATCATCTGCACGGTCAGCATCTCCGCCAGCAGCGGCGCGTCGCCGCCCATCTGCCGCGCCAGCACATAGCCGTTCGGCGCCGAGGGCACCGAGGAGGCGATGGCGACCACCAGGAGGTCGACGCCGTGCAGCCCCAGCGCCACGCCGAGGGCGATGGCGATGGCGGGAAGCAGCGCCAGCTTGAAGAAGCAGGACACCAGCGTCGCCGCGTGCGGGCGGCGCAGGCTGTCGATCCGTAGCCCGGCACCGACCACCAGCAGGCCGAGCGCCAGCGAGGAACGGCCGAGAATGTCGACGAACGTCATCAGCACGGCGGGAAGTATGACGTTGATTTCGTTGAGCAATGCCCCGATGGCGCACGACCAGACATAGGGGTTGCGGGCGATCTGGGCGAGCATGCGCGGCGGCGCGGCGCTGGAGCGGGCGCCGTGGCGGGCGAGTACCGCGACCGACAGCACGTTGAGCGCGGGAATCATCACCGCCAGCGCCACGGCGGCGACGGCCAGCCCCTTCGGACCCGCCAGAGCCCCGGACACCGCCAGCGCCACATAGGAGTTCCAGCGCACCGATCCCTGGAAAAGCGAGGTGTAGGAAGGACTTGTCAGTCCGAGCGCCCGGCTGAGCGGGCGGCGCAGCAGCGCCAGCGCGGCGCTGAGGCCCAGAATCGCCAGCAGCAGCGCGGCGCCGACCTCCAGCACCGCCACCCCGCCAAGGTCGGCGCGGGCGATGGAGACGATGATCAGCGCCGGGAAAAGAATGAAATAAGTGAGCTTTTCCAACGCGATCCAGTGGCTGTCCTCGGTGAGGAGGCCCCGCTTCAGCGCGGCCCCGAGGGCGATCACCAAGAACACCGGGACGAGCGCGCTGAGGACGCCGGCCATGGTCAGGCGCTCGCGAGGAACCGCAGGCGGTCGAGCGCGCCCTGAAGGATGAAGGCGGCGGCGTGCTGGTCCACCACGGCGGCCCGTTTCGCCCGGCTGACATCGGCACCGATCAGGTCCCGCTCGACGGCGGCGGTGCTAAGCCGTTCGTCCCACAGCATAATCGGTAATTCGGTCAGCTTGGCGAAGTTGCGGGCGAAGGCGCGGGTGGACTGGGCGCGGGGGCCCTCGCTGCCATCCATGTTGACGGGCAGGCCGAGCACGAAGCCGACCGCGCCGCGCTCGCCGGCCAGCTTGAGGACGCGCGCCGCGTCGGGAGTAAACTGTTTGCGTGCAATGGTTTCCACCGCCGCAGCGAGACGCCGGTCGGGGTCGCAGCTGGCGATGCCGATGGTCTTGGTGCCGAGATCGAGGCCGAGCAGCCCGCCGCGCGGGGGCAGCTGGCCGGCGGCTTCCTCGATGCGGAGAATGGGGGCGCTCATGCCCTTGCGCTACCACGCCGGGAGGGGGCGCGCCAGAGCGTCCGGTCAGTGCAGTGAGGTGGACGATGCGGCCGATTTCCGCTGCGGGATGGCCGATGAGGCCGAAAAGTCCAGCTTGAGCCCGCCGGCGGGCGCCCTATGTTGCGCTCATCGTCGGCAGCCAGAGAGATACTCCATGAAGATCACGTGGTTCGGACACGCAGCCTTCCGCCTCGACTTCGCCGGGAAGGTGGTGCTGATCGACCCCTTCCTGTCCGGCAACCCCAGCTTCGCGACCGGCCGCGACGTGGCGGTGCTCGGCACCACCCATGTGCTGCTGACCCATGGCCATGGCGACCATGTCGGCGACACCGTCGCGATCGCGGACTCGACCGGGGCGACGGTGGTCGCCAATGCCGACCTCGCCTCCTGGCTGGGGCTGCAGGGGGTGAAGAAGCTGGAGATGATGAACACCGGCGGCACCATCGGCCTTGACGGCTTCTCGGTGAGCATGGTGCGGGCCGATCATTCCTCCGGCATGGTGGTCGACGGCGCCACCGCCTATCTCGGCAACGCCAACGGGCTGATCGTGCATGCTCCCGGCGAGCCGACCATCTGGCACATGGGCGATACCGACATCTTCTCCGACATGGAGCTGATCGCGGAGATCCACCGGCCGGAGATCGTCATCGTGCCGATCGGCAACCGCTTCACCATGGGGCCGGAGACGGCGGCGCTGGCGGTGAAGCGCTTCCTGCCGGGGCTGACCATCATCCCCTGCCATTACGGTTCCTTCCCCCCGCTGGAGCCCACGGCCGACCGCTTCGTCAGCTTCGTCGGCGACGAGGCGAGCGTGCATGTGCTGGAAAGCGGCACGCCGAAGGAATTCGCCAAGGGCTGAGGCGGGCGCAACGCGAACGGCCGGCCCTCAAACGCCTCCTCTTCTTCCATCGCGCAGAGATCGCTTCTCGGCCGCGGCGGTGAAGGGGAGCGGCGCGGGGCCGCGCCGACCTTCTCCCCGATCCATTTCCCCGGAGGGAGAGGGAGGGGCGACGCGTCTCTAGCCGTGCGCCGCGCAGGCCCGGCGCACGGCCTGCGCCTGCATCAGGAAGGCGACGGCGACGAAATCGTTGAGCGCTTCCACCAGCGCCGGCTCGGCGAGTGCGCCGCCACGCGGATCGGGACGGCGCAGCAGGCCGGTTTCCTCGCCGGCGCGCAGCAGGTCGAGCACGTGCGAGCGCGAAACGCCGAACCGGCCGGCCAGATGGGTGATCGGCAGCGCCGGCCGGTCGAACTCGGTCTCCATCAGCGACAGGGCGATGACGATGCCGGCGTCGCGGTCGGCGAAGGGGGCGAGTTCCGGCACGTCGTCGAGCAGCCGCCAGCCGTCGCGGAACGGCTGGAGCAGGGCGTCGACATAGGGCGGCAGGAATGCCGGATCGCCGAGGCGGGCGAGACCGGCCTCGCCCTCCGGCATGATGGGTGCCATGGCGGCCAGCAGATGCCGCCAGCGGGCGCGGTGCATGCCGAGGAGGCGGTCGGTCGGCGCCAGCCGCTTCAGACGGCGGTCCGGGCCGGGGACGGATTCGACGAGGCCGAGCAGCCGGAAGGCGCCGAGCACCGCGACGACGCGGCCGGGGCTGCACACCTTCAGGGCGGCGGCCTCGGCCTTCAGCCGCCCGGCGCTGAGACCGCTGCCGGCGCCGGCATTGCCTTTGCCGGGCGATTCGAGATGCAGGGCGAGCGCCAGCATGGAGAGGATGAAGCGCCCGCGATCATTGAGCAGCCGGTTCATGATCGCGCTGCCGCGATAGGTCTCGACGATGCCGGCCGCCGCCTGTCGCGCCGCCTGCGGAAAGCCGGGATGGGCGCGCAGGGCCTCAAGGTCTGGCCGGCGTTCCGCCGCGGGCGCGCGCCATGTGGCCGTATCGAGCATGGGCTTCCATCGATCCGAATTTCGCAGCGTTATGACATTGTGTGCGCCACCGCTTCAACCCGCCGGAACCGGCCGGGCGACCGGAAAATCCCGTGGCGGATGCTGCCCGGCGGTATCGGGATCGGACGCGATCAAAATTCGGCATTGCGCAAGGGCAGCGCCGGGCGTTCACTCCGCGCCCGGAGGGACAACCGTCCCGAGCGAGGACGTGTCATGCGCTGCAAGGGAATCCCGTCACTCCGCCATGCGGCCGGGGCGTTTGCCGCCGGCGCCCTGCTGGCGGCCGGCGCGCTGATCGCCGGCGCCTCCCCCGCCGCCGCGGTGGTGTACTGCACCGGGCCAGGCTATCCGCGCGGTTGCGTGGTGCGCCCCGCGCCGGCGCCCGCCGTACGCGCGGCCATTTATTGCACCCGCCCGGGCTACCCGGTCGGATGTGTCGCCAACCCGAATGCCCGTGCCGTCGCGCGGCCGGGACCGGGGGTGAATATGGGCGGGCCGGTCAATCATCCCGGCCTGCGCTGAGCCGTTTTGTAACAGGAGAGTCGCATGTCCATTTCCCCTACCGGGCTCCGCCGGGGCACGGCCGCCGCATTGTGCCTCGGGGCGCTCATCGCCGCCTCGGCCCCGGCGCTCGCCGACAAGGCCGCCGCCGATTCCTGCGCCGCTGGGCTCAATGCCGACGGCAAGGCGATCTATGTCGCCTCGCTGCCGGGCATCAGCTCGGGCGGCGATGTCCGCGACGTGGTGACCGACAAGACCCGCTCGCTCGCCATGGGCGGCAAGATCGATCGCGGCGCCGCGCGCACCAATGCCGAGGCCGCCGGCCAGTGCCTGGCGATGGTGAAGAGCTGAGATCGACGAACAAGGCCGGCGGGTTGAACCCGCGGGCCGGGGTTCACCGGCCGATCCGCGGTTCCTCTCTCGACAGGGAAGCGCGGGGGTGACGCGGCCGTCGCCGCCGGTGGGCAGCAAGCCGGTGGGAGACCGCCCGGGAGCCGCCCGCAGGCGGTCTCCCACGGGCGGGATTTGTCCGGCGGGTTTCTGTCGCCCGTTGCCGCGCCTCACTCCTTTCCCGCCCGGGAACAGGATTGCGGCGCCGGAGTGCGGGGGAAGGGCCGGTGGCGCGTTGCGGGACGCGCCGCCGGCCTGCTATACGGCGCGGCAGCAATTCATGTCGTGTCGGGTAATCTCATGTCGGTCGATCAGGCGACGGTCCGGCGGGTCGCGCATCTCGCGCGCATCGCCGTCACCGAGGAAGAAGTGGTCCATCTCCAGGGCGAGCTCAACGCTATCCTGGCCTTCGTGGACGAGCTGGCCGAGGTCGACGTCACCGGCGTCGAGCCGATGACCAGCGTCACCCCGATGACGCTGCCGCTGCGCGCGGACGTGGTGACCGACGGGTTCTATCCCGAGCGGGTGCTCGCCAACGCCCCGGTGACCGAGGACGGCTTCTTCGCCGTGCCCAAGGTGGTGGAGTGAGCCCCATGAGCGAACTGACCCGTCTCACCCTCACCGCCGCCCGCGAAGGGCTGGCGCAGGGCCATTTCTCCGCCACCGAGCTGACCCAGGCCTATCTCGATGCCATCGAGCCGGCCGGCGACCTCAACGCCTTCGTGCTGACCACGCCGGAAAAGGCGCTCGACATGGCCAAGGCCAGCGACGCGCGCCTCGCCAGCGGCGAGGCGGGACCGTTGGAGGGTATCCCGCTCGGCGTGAAGGACAATTACGCGGTGGACGGCGTGCGCACCACCGCTGGCTCCAACATCCTCAAGCACTTCGTGCCGCAGTACGAATCCACCGTCACCGCCAATCTGTGGCGCGACGGCGCGGTGATGCTCGGCAAGCTGAACCAGGACGAGTTCGCCATGGGCTCGTCCACCGAGACCAGCGCCTTCGGCGCCACGGTGAACCCCTGGCGGCGCGAGGGCTCGTCCCAGCCGCTGGTGCCGGGCGGCTCCTCCGGCGGCTCGGCGGCGGCGGTGGCGGCGCATCTGTGCGCCGGCGCGGCCGGCACCGACACCGGCGGCTCGATCCGCCAGCCGGCGGCGTTCACCGGCACGGTTGGCATCAAGCCGACCTATGGCCGCTGCTCGCGCTGGGGCATCATCGCCTATGCCTCCTCGCTCGACCAGGCCGGGCCGATCGCCCGCTCGGTGAACGACGCGGCGCTGCTGCTGCGCTCCATGGCCGGCCACGACCCGAAGGATTCGACCTCGGCCAAGCTGCCGGTGCCGGATTATCAGCAGGCGGTCGGCGCCTCGGTGAAGGGCATGCGCATCGGCATCCCCAGGGAGTATCGCGTCGACGGCATGTCGGACGAGATCGCCGCCCTGTGGGACGAGGGCGCGCAATGGCTGCGCGACGCCGGCGCCGAGGTGGTCGAGATCAGCCTGCCGCACAGCAAATACGCGCTGCCGGCCTATTACATCGTCGCGCTGGCCGAGGCCTCCTCCAACCTCGCCCGCTATGACGGCGTGCGCTATGGCGAGCGGGTGCCCGGCCGCGACATCATCGAGATGTACGAGAAGACCCGCGCCAGCGGCTTCGGCGCCGAGGTCCGCCGGCGCATCATGATCGGCACCTATGTGCTCTCCGCCGGCTATTACGACGCCTATTACGTGCGGGCGCAGAAGGTGCGCACGCTGATCAAGCGCGACTTCGAGAACGCCTTCGCCGCCGGCGTCGACGCGGTGCTGGCCCCGGCCACCCCGTCGCCGGCCTTCGGCATCGGCGAGAAGTCCGGTGCCGACCCGGTGGAGATGTACCTGCAGGACGTGTTCACCGTGACGCTGAACATGGCCGGCCTGCCGGGCATCGCGGTGCCGGCCGGGCTGTCGGGCGAGGGGCTGCCGCTCGGGCTGCAGCTGATCGGCCGGCCGTTCGGCGAGGAGGCGCTGTTCTCGCTCGGCCAGGTGATCGAGGAGGCCGCCGGCCGCTTCCCCTGCCCGGAAGACTGGTGGCGGTGATGGCGCGCCTGCTCCCCGAGAACGAGAGTGCCCTCGCGCCCTTCCGGGCGGAGATCGACGCCCTCGACGCGCAGATGGTGGAGCTGCTCGCCAGGCGCTTCGAGGTGGTCAAGCACGTCATCGCGGTGAAGCGGGCCGAGGGGCTCGCGGCGCTGCTGCCCGAGCGGGTTGAGGACGTGGTGGAGAAGGTGACCGCCAGCGCCGAGACCAAGGGCGTGCCGCCCGAACTCGCCGAGAAGCTGTGGCGGGTGCTGATCCAGTGGGTGGTCGACTACGAGAACGAGCGGCTCGGCTAACGCGGGCGGCGGGGCAGGGGTTGCTCTCGGCGGCGCTCTTCCCGCCGGAACCGAACGCGGCGGTTGCCGCGTTCGGTTCCGGCGGGGCCGAGGGCGGAAACGTCTGGTCGTTTGAATCCGGCGGTTGCCGCGTTCGGTTCGGGCAGGGCCGAAGTCGGAAACATCCGGCCACCCGAACCCGGCTATTGCTGTGTTCGGTCGCGGCAGGGCCGGGGTCGGAAACATCCGGCTTCGGCGGAGAGGTGGCCGCGCGGCGGGTGGGCGAGGGGAGGCGCGATCGGGAAGCGTCGAAGACCCCTCACCCCAACCCTCTCCCGTCAAAGTCGGAAATGCCCGGCTTTGATTCTGCCTCCCACAGAACCCGGCAACAGCCGAGTTCTGCGTGGGGAGAGGGGGCGGGTCGCTCCTCCGGTCATCGCTGGATCGGATGCCCCTCAGCCGGTCGGGCGCGAGGATCTGCCGCGCGGAGATCTGCCGCGAAGGTCGACTGGTAAAGGTCTAATGGTCTTGGCGGCGTCGCCATGCTTTGAGCATGCCGCATCGTGCGTGACCGCAGCCGGCTCCCTCCGGTCGGCGGGCTTCCGAACGGCGGCGGGCCGCCGAGGACCTTGATCCGTGTTCCTCTCCGAACTCATGGCCGTCGGCGCGGCTAGCTGCATCGCGCTGAGCGCCATGTTCATCAGCGAGCTGAACGGGCGCGTCGGCCTGTTCCGCCTCACCCGCTGGCAGATGAGCGCCGCCTTCCTGATGAACGCGGCCGTCGCCACCGCGCTCGGCGGCTGGAGCAGCCTCGGCGGCACCCAGCTGATGCAGCTGGCGGCTTCCGGCCTGTTCGGCATCGTCATCGCCAGCACCACCTATTTCGCCGCCATCTACACCGCCGGGCCGCGCGTCACCGCGCTGCTGTTCGCGCTCACCTCGCCCTTCGCGCTGGCGCTCGGCTATCTCGTCTTCGGCGAGACGATCACCGCCCGGCAGGGGCTCGGCGTCGCGCTGGTGCTGGCCGGGGTGGCGCTGGCGGTCGGGCAGCCGCGCGGACGGGGGACGAAGGCCGAAAGCCTCGTGGTGCCGGCGCCGGAAGGCGCGCCGCGTCCGAAGGCCCGCTGGGGAGCCGGGCCGGGCTGGGCCGGCATCGGGCTCGGCGTGGTGACGGCGATGGGCCAGGCGCTGGGCAATCTGTTCGCCCGCCCGGCCATGGCGGCGGGGGTGGAGCCGTTCGCGGCGATGGCGGTGCGCTCCGGCCTCGCGGCGGCGTTCTTCCTGGCGCTGATGGCGTTTCCCTTCGCGCGGCGCGACACCGCTCCCGCCACCGCGCGCAACGTCGCCACGGCGGTGACGTCGGCCTTCTTCGGCACCGTGCTCGGTATGGCGCTCCTGATGGCGGCGCTGGCCGGCGGCGATGTCGGCGTGGTCTCGACGCTGTCCTCGATGGCGCCGGTGGCGATCCTGCCGATGGTGTGGCTGCGCACCCGCGTCGCGCCGTCGCCCGCCGCCTGGATCGGCGCCATGGTGGCGATCCTCGGCACGGCGCTGATCAGCCTGCGCTGAGCGCGGATCAACGCGAGGGGGCGCCCTCGATCGCGGCCTCGACCCAGCGGCGGAACGTATCGGCGTTGCGGCAGAACTCCGGCGGCGGCGCGTTCTCCGGCTCGCGGGCGAGGAAGTCGCGGCAGGCCTCGCCGGTGCGGCAGCCGAGGCAACGCTGGGCGCCGGCCCGCAGCTCGCCGAGCGGAATCGCCGCCGGATCGAGCTCGTGCAGGCCCATATGGCCGGCCATGTGCCGGAACAAAGCGAGCCGTTCGTCGATGGTGTCGATGCGCATCTGTCGCCTCCTCATCTGCGCCGGGCAGCCTGACGCAGGCCGTCCCCGCCGGCCTTGATCTGCCGCAAGACATTGAAACCGTTGCGCCGCCGCGCATTCCGGCGCACTCTCCCGCCCAGACCCATGGCGCGCGGGGGGCGCGCCGTGCCGTGCCGAAGGGGGAGGCGTGGCATGGAGTGGTTGAACGCACTGTTCCAGAACGGCCCGGCGATCATCCGGGCCGCTAGCGAGACCGGGCTCGGCATCGTCGCGCTGGTGTGCATCATCATCGGCTGCGGCGGGGTGATCTATCTCGCCCGCACCCAGAGCAGCCATCCCTGGATCGGCTTCCTCACCTTCGCGCTGTTCATGCTGGGCACGATGAGCCTCGCCGTGGTGGCGCTCTATACCGGCGCCAAGCGGCCGCTGGCGCTGGCCGACGCCCGGCTGATCCAGTTCAAGACGCCCTATTACAACGAGCAGACCAAGACGATGCGCCTGCTCGACGCCAGCGTGATCAATCTCGGCGACAAGGTGTGGCGCGAGTTCCAGGAGCGGCCGGACGGCAATGCCGAGTACTACCACCTCGTCCGCACCATCGAGCCGGACCGCATGCTGTTCGTGCGCCGGCCCGGCGCGAATGGCGAGGAAGACCCGACCCAGCTGATCGTCGATCTCAGCCACAATGTGGTGTGCTGGCGCGAAGGCGCGGATTCCCCGACCCTGCAATGCCCCTATGCGCTGATCTCGGTGCAGTGAGGCCGTGAGGGGCGGGGACGCCGCGCCGGATCAGCCGCCGCCGCGCTGCTCACAGAAGCGGATGCGGTTGCCGAACGGGTCGATGACCTCCATCTGCCGGCCCCATGGCAGGGTCTCGACGCCCGGTCGCATGTTCGGGTTCTCCTTGGCCAGCAGCTCGGCGTTGTAGGCGGAGATGCCCTCCATCGCGACGAAGACGGTGGAGCCGGGCGTGGAATCGCCGTGGTGGCCGGACAGGTGCAGCACCAGCCCGGCGCGCGACACCTGCGCATAGAGCGGCAGGCCGGGCGCGAAGCGGTGCTCCCAATCCAGCGTGAAGCCGAGGAAGCCGACATAGAAGTCGAGCGCCTTCGGCTCGTCGAAGATGCGCATGATGGGCGCGGTGGTGCGGAACGAGAGCGGGCCGGCGGCGCGCTCCTCCGGCACCTGCGCGGCGAGCACGTTCCAGTCGCGCGCGCCGAACTGGGTGGCGACCAGATCGAGCGCGTGGCCATGGGGGATATCGATGCCGCGCGCGGCAAGGGCGGTGCGCAGCGCCTTCGCCAGGAACTTGGCGTCGGCGAGGGATTCCAGGCGTGTGTGGAGAACGGACGGAGCGGACATGGTCGATCCTGCGTCTGCGGCGATGCGTGGTGTCAGGGCTCGCCTTGCTGACGGCACCGCCGGGTGACGGAGGATGTCGACAGGTCGTCAATCGGTGCGTTCACCATGCCCCGGACGGGACGCGAGCGGCCGGCCGCACCAGCCGGAGGGGATGATAGCCGGCGGGTGTGGTGGCGAGCAAGTGACCCAAGGTTATTCGCGCGGCGTCAGCGGCCGGGCTGCCATTCCGGGTAGCGCGGCGCCTCGTCCTCCTCGGCAAGCCAGGGCACGTCGTGCCTGGTCCAGATGTGGAAGGACGGGCGCGCCGCCGGGTCGTCGTCGAGCGTGGCGACCCGCAGGATGAGGACGGCCTGCCCGGCGCGCTCGGCCACCAGATGGGTGCCGCAGCCGGAACAGAAATGGCGCTGCTTGCCGGACGAGGATTCGAAGCTGCGCAGGAGTTCCTCGCCGGCGGTCCAGCGGAAATGCGCGCGCTCCACCCCCGCCGTGGTGACGAAGGCGCTGGCATGCGCCTTGCGGCAGGTGTGGCAATGGCAATGGGAGACCGGCCCGTCCAGCCGGTCGATCTCGTAGCGCACGCCGCCGCACAGGCAGCTTCCCTTCAACGCCATGCTTCGCCCTCGCTCCGCGCCCGGAAAACCGGGCTCAGCCCACGCCTTCATAGATCGCCGCCAGCTTCAGGGTGACGCCGAGCGCGGGGAGCGGCAGCGCGGCATCCGTGCCCTCGATCATCTCGGGGGCGTGCGGGAAGGCGCCGTCCGCGCCGCGCTGCCACAGCCAGAGCCGCGGCTCGTCCTGCGCCAGGACGACATAGGCGGAGAGCGAGGGCAGGGCGGTGTATTCCTCGACCTTCTGACGCAGATCGGTCTCCAGCGAGGAGGGCGAGAGGATCTCGGCGAGCAGGATGGGGGCGGTCGCGACATAGGCCCGGCGATCGATGCCAGCGGCCTGCACGAAGACATCCGGGTAGCGAAGGCCGCGGGCTGTTTCCACGGCGAAATCCGACTGACCTACGGCAAAGCGCAAGCGGTCGAGCCCGGACCGCAGCAAGGTCTGGAGGTTCCCGGCAATCTCCACATGGCCCCAAGAGGCACCCGTCATCATCATGATCTTGCCCTCGACGAATTCGTAGCGACCTTCCTGCGTCTCGACCCAGCGCAGGAACGTCTCTTTCGTCAGAGGTATATCGGTACGGATGTTCATGTCCATCTCCGCGCCGTGCGGGCAAGGCGGCCGTTCCGGTTGCCATGCACACTATCATGGGAGTAGTCAGGCTCGACACAAGTCCGCCGTCCCGACGAGGCCACCCATGAACATGCATAGCCGCCCTGCCGACCCGAAGAAGCTGATCAAGGGCGCGACCGGCGACTGGGAAGTCGTCATCGGCATGGAGATCCATGCGCAGGTGACCTCCAATTCCAAGCTGTTCTCCGGCGCCTCGACCGAATTCGGCGGCGAGCCCAACTCGCATGTCTCGCTGGTCGACGCGGCGATGCCCGGCATGCTGCCGGTGATCAACGAGGAATGCGTCAAGCAGGCGGTGCGCACCGGGCTGGGCCTCAAGGCCGAGATCCACCGCAAGTCGGTGTTTGACCGCAAGAACTACTTCTACCCGGACCTGCCGCAGGGCTACCAGATCAGCCAGTACAAGAGCCCGATCGTCGGCGAGGGCGTGGTGCTGGTCGACACGGCGGACGGGCAGATCGAGGTCGGCATCGAGCGCCTGCATCTGGAGCAGGATGCCGGCAAGTCGATCCACGACCTCTCGCCCACCCAGTCGCTGGTCGACCTCAACCGCTCGGGCGTGGCGCTGATGGAGATCGTCTCCAAGCCGGACCTGCGCTCCTCCGAGGAAGCCAAGGCCTATGTGACCAAGCTGCGCACCATCCTGCGCTATCTCGGCACCTGCGACGGCGACATGGAGAAGGGCAATCTGCGCGCCGACGTCAACGTCTCCGTGCGCAAGCCCGGAGACGATTTCGGCACGCGCTGCGAGATCAAGAACGTCAACTCGATCCGCTTCATCGGCCAGGCGGTCGAGGTCGAGGCACGCCGCCAGATCGGCATCATCGAGGATGGCGGCAGCATCGACCAGGAGACGCGGCTGTTCGACCCCAACAGGGGCGAGACCCGTTCCATGCGCTCCAAGGAAGAGGCGCACGACTACCGCTACTTCCCTGATCCGGACCTGCTGCCGCTGGAATTCTCGCAGGGCTTCGTCGACGACCTCGCGGCGCACCTGCCGGAGCTGCCGGACGAGAAGAAGGCGCGCTTCGTCAGCGACTACGGCCTCTCGTCCTATGACGCCGACGTGCTGGTGGCCGAGAAGGCGACCGCCGATTATTACGAGGCCGCCGTCGCCCATAATGGTGCGAAGCGCGACGCCAAGGCGGTGGCCAACTGGATCATGGGCGACGTCTCGGCCTTCGCGAACTCGGCCGGGCTTTCGGTGTCCGACACCCACATCACCCCGGCGCAGATCGCCGGCCTCGTCGACCTGATCGCCGACCAGACCATCTCCGGCAAGATCGCCAAGGACGTGCTGGTGATCATCATCGGCGAGGAGAAGGACGGCGACCCCCGTGCCATCGTCGAGGCGCGCGGCATGAAGCAGGTGACCGACACCGGCGCCATCGAGGCGGCGGTCGACGCCATCATCGCCGCCAACCCCGACAAGGTGGCGCAGGTGATCGCCAAGCCGACCATGCTCGGTTGGTTCGTCGGTCAGGTGATGAAGCAGACCGGCGGCAAGGCCAACCCGCAGGCGGTGAACGACCTGCTCAAGGGCAAGCTCGGCATCTGAACACGGCGGGCGGCGATGAGCACGAGCGGGCAGGCGGACACCGGCGTCGGCGGCGCGGCCGCGAGCGATCCGGGTGTTGACGGCGCGGTGATCATCGAGGAGGCGCGGCGGGAGGACCTGCGGGCCATCGTCGACATCCTCGCGCGCGAGACGATGTTCGGTGCCCGCGACAGCGCCGACCCGGCGGATTTTCCCGACTATGAGCGGGCCTTCGAGGCCATCGCCGCCGATCCGCGCGCCACGCTCTATGTGGCGCGGGCGCAGGGGAGGGTGCTCGGCACCTTCCAGCTGATGCTGATGCGGGCGCTGACCCGCCACGGCACGCTGATCGCCATCGCCGAGGCGGTGCAGGTGCACCCCGAGGCGCGCGGGCTCGGCGTCGGCTCGGCGATGATGGCGTTCGCCAAGGACGAGGCGCGCCGGAGCGGGGCGGTGTCGCTGCAGCTGGTCTCGCACAAGAAGCGGACCGATGCCCACCGCTTCTACGAGCGCGCCGGCTTCGAGAAGCGGCTCGACGGCTTCAAGCAGGAGCTGTGAGGCCGGCCCACGCTCGGGCTGACCGCCTCGGCGGCGATGGTGGCGGCGACGGGAACGTCGCGCGGGAGAGGGCGCCGTTCCCGTCCTGTATACCGGTGGCGGGCGTCAGGCGCCCTTGACGCAGCTCGACAGGAACGCCTTGCGCGTCATGTCGTTGAGCTTGCCGCCCTTCTCGCCGGCGCTCCACTGCTTCTCGCAATTCTTCAGCTTGGTCTGCTGTGCCAGCTTGGCCGGTTTGGCGGCGGTGCCGGACGTGGCCGGCTGGCCGGCATCGGCGGCGGTGGCGGCCGGCGCTGCGGCGGCCGGGGCGGTCGGGGCGGGGCTGGCGGCGAACGCCGCGGCGGAGGTGACGACGAAGGCCGCGGTGGCGATTCCAGTGAACAGGTGGCGGCCGGTAAAGAGGCTGCGTGTCATGTGCTGGTCCTCCATGCTGTCCGCCAGGAGCGGCGGACGGGGCAAAGGATAGCGCGCCGTCCATGTCGCAACTTCGTCCGCTCAAGGAAGAAGTTGTGTCATTACACGCATGTGCTCTTCGAATACTTTGCGGAATCTGTCCCAATTCATGCCGCAGCGGCAGGGGCGCTGGGCGATCGTCGGCCCGTGCCCGATCAAACGCCCGTCGGGCGGGCAGCGGCGGCCAGGCGGCCCCACCGCCGCGCGCCCGCTTGCCAGCCGCCGCGCGCGGCCCTAGTTCTGTTGGCGAGACGCCCAAAAGGGGGCGGGACTGTGGAGGGCCGCGCGCCCATGGCCGAACTTCAGACGAACCCGATCCAGCTCTATTACTGGCCGACTCCGAACGGCTGGAAGATCAGCATCATGCTGGAAGAGTGCGGGTTGCCCTACGAGGTCGTCCCGGTGAACATCGCCAAGGGCGATCAGTTCAAGCCCGAGTTCCTCGCCATCTCGCCCAACAACAAGATTCCCGCCATCGTCGACCCGCAGGGGCCGGACGGCGCGCCGATCTCGGTGTTCGAGTCCGGGGCCATCCTGCAGTATCTCGGCCGCAAGACCGGCCTGTTCTACCCCGCCGACGAGCGCGGGCGGGTCGAGGTCGACCAGTGGCTGTTCTGGCAGATGGGCGGGCTGGGGCCGATGGCCGGCCAGACCCACCATTTCCGCATCTACGCGCCGGAAAAGCTGCCCTACGCCATCGACCGCTACACCAACGAGACGCACCGTCTCTACGGGGTGATGAACCGCCGCCTCGCCGACCGCGACTTCCTCGCCGGCGACTATTCCATCGCCGACATGGCCTGCATCGGCTGGTCGAAGCTGTGGGAGCGGCAGGGGCAGAACATCGAGGAGTTCCCCAACCTCAAGGCCTGGCTGGCGCGCATGCTGGCTCGCCCGGCGGTGAAGCGCGGGCTGTCGGTGAACGCCGAGGACCGCAACAAGGTGGATCTCGCCACCGACAAGGACGCGCAGAAGGTGCTGTTCGGTCAACGCGCCCGCTGAGGCTTTTCTCGCGGCGACGGGCTGGCGACGGGCCGCCCGCGCCTCGCGAGATTCGTTCCGTTTCCCGGCGGGATGCGCTAACCTCAGTGCCGTGACGCAACGTGACCCGAAGGCGGGACGCTGCGAGCGAGCGATGGCGGGCGTGCGATGACGGATATGGATCCGATCGGCGGCGGGCCAGCCGCGATCTCCGACGACTATGCCGAGGGAATCGCCGGCTCCATCGCCGCCGAGGCGGTGCAGCGCGCCGTGCGGGTCGCCTGGATGGCGGTGCTGCTCGGCATTGTCGTGCAGCTCCTGACTATCGCGTTCGCCCTCGGCTTCGGTGCCGGCTGGCCGGGCGTGGCGGTGCTGGCCGATTTCGCGCAGGGGGTGAGCTGGGCGATCCTGGTCTGCATCGGCCTCGCAGTGGGCACGGTGGCCGGGCGCGACCGTTCGCTGGTGATGGGCCTGCTCGGGCTGCTGTCCGGCCCGGTGGCCTGGGGCCTCGCCAAGGGCGCGCAGCGCACCGTGCAGGCGGCGCTGGGCCTCACCCCGGCGGGAATCGACGGCTTCTTCTATCTGGTCTGCGCCATCCGGGGCGCCGAATACGCCGCGCTGGGCGCGCTGCTCGGCTATCTGTCGCAACGCGAGGTCACCGGCATCCGCAGCTATCTGCTGCTCGGCGCCGTGGTAGGGCTGGCGGCCGCCGCCGCGATGACGGGGCTGAACCTGTGGCGAGCGGCTCAGACCGGCGCGGCGATTCCCGCCGCCCGGCTGGTCGGCGTGGCGGTGAACGAGCTGGTGTTCCCGATCGGCTGCGCGCTGGTGATCTGCGTGGCGCTGCGGATGAAGCGGCTGGTCGGACTGCACTAGATCGGGGACCTCGTAGCCGCCGACGTCCTCGGCTCGACGAACGTGCCGCACGCTTCGTCCCGGACCGGGAATGCGCTTTTGCGGGGCCGGGCCACGGGGGACGCCGCCGCTTGCCGGGACAGGGGCGGCCGGCGGATTGTCGCGCTTTCTTCATGCGAAGCGCGGGAGACGGCACTTGATAACGCGGTTGGGCCTTGACCAGACCGGCCGCGATACCTAGACAGATCGCCGTCGCAAGGTGTGCTTCGTCGTTCAGGCGGGCAGGCTCGGCTGACAGGAGACGTGGCCGAGAGGCTGAAGGCACTCGTTTGCTAAATGAGCAGACCCCTACAAGGGTCTCGAGGGTTCGAATCCCTCCGTCTCCGCCAATTTTCCCTTTAAGATCAATATTTTGGCTTGATCGCGCGATGGCGCTGAAGGGCGCTTCCCCGGTGGGGGGCCTGCCGGCCTTTCCCGGAGGCCGTGCGCTCCGGCCGGGCCGTCGCCTCCTGACACTTCGCCTCCCGCACTCGACGCCGGCTCCCGGGCGCGTCCGATAGGGTGGCGGTGCAGGCCGCAGCCCTGCCCTGGCAGGCGATATACGCGCCACGATAGCCACGCAGGACGTGCAACGGGTCGGAGCTTTCGGCGAGTCTGAAGCCGACGCTGCCGTCTATCCGGTTGAAAATTCTGTAGTTTTGGAAATTCGACATGGCTGATTGGTCGTTCGACTATCTGGCCCACCTCTCCAATGCGTCCCGGCCGAGACCTTCGCGGGCGATGAGGCGCGCCGGGCTTTCGACAATTGGCGGGACGCTCCCGATGCGCCGATCGCCGAGCTGGACCTTCTACGGGTGACGTGGGCGCGGCGGTTGCCCGCGTGCAGCCGGGCCCGGCTCGCGGCCCGCATGGCGGCATAGACCGGCGGAGAGACGCCGCCGGTTTCCACTGCCGCCGCAGGGGATTCTGCGCTGCTGCTCCTCGTGGCAGTGCCGGATGCGAGGCGTGGCTGGCCACTCCCGCAGGCGCGCCCTCCGACATCGGGACGCAGGTCCAAGCGGGCGTGCGGTCGCCTGGGGCGTGGCACTCGGACCAACACAACGCTACCTTGTGGCGATTCCGGCTTCGACCCGACGCGTCCATCGGATGCGGCAGAAGGCGGAGGCGACCCGTGCTCCCCCTCCATTCGAGATGCGCGTGATGAGCTACTTTCCCGCCTGGCGCCGAGCCACCGCGACCACGGTGATGCCCGACGAGAGACTCCCCCTGTCCGCCGCCCTGCCCATGAGCCTGCAGCATCTGCTCGCCATGTCGGGGTCGACCATCCTCGCGCCGCTGCTCATGGGCTTCGATCCCAATGTGGCGGTGTTCTTCTCCGGCGTCGGGACGCTGATCTTCTTCCTGACCACCGGCGGGCGGGTGCCCAGCTATCTCGGCTCGTCCTTCGCCTTCATCGCCGTGGTCATGGCGGCCACGGGCTTCGCCGGCGGGGGGAGCAATCCCAATCTCGCGGTGGCGCTGGGCGGGATCATCGCGGCCGGGCTGGTCTATGCCGTCATCGCGCTGATCGTGATGGCGGTCGGCTCGGCCTGGGTCGAGAAGCTAATGCCGCCGGCGGTGACCGGCGCCATCGGCGTCTCCATCGGCCTCAACCTCGCGCCGGTGGCGGTCAGTCAGCTGAAGGGGAGCTACGCGCATCTGGGCATCGCGCTGGCAACCGTGCTGTGCATGGCGGTGGTGGCGACCTACGGGCCGCGCGCCACGCGCCGCGTGGCGGTGCTGATCGCGCTGGGCTTCGGCTATCTCCTCGCGCTGGTGGGAGGCAACCTGCTCGGCGTGGTGCCGGCCATCGATTTCCACTCGGTCGTCGCCGCGCCCTGGTTCGGGGTGCCGAACTTCACCAGCCCGGTGTTCGACTGGGCGGCGATCAGCCTGATCGCGCCGGTGGCCATCGTGCTGGTGGCGGAGAATCTCGGGCACATCAAGGCTCTCGGCTCGATCACCGGCTACAATATGGATCCCTATATCGGGCGGGGCTTCCTCGGCGACAGCCTTGCCACCATCCTGGCGGGCTTCGGCGGCGGCACCGGCGTCACCACCTATGCCGAGAACATCGGCGTGATGGCCATGACCAAGGTCTATTCAACGCTGATCTTTCCCATCGCGGCGCTGATCGCGATCCTGCTCGGCCTGTCGCCGAAATTCGGCGCGCTCCTGCAGACCATTCCGGCGCCGGTCCTCGCCGGGCTCGCCGTTTCCGTCTTCGGCCTGATCGCCTCGGCCATGGCACGGATCTGGGTGGACAACCGGGTCGATTTCTCCGATCCGCGCAACCTCTTCACCGTCGGCGTCGCGCTGATCTTCGGGGCGGGAGATTTCACCCTGAACATCGGCGGCTTTGCCCTCGGAGGTATCGGCACGTCGACGCTGGCGGCGCTGGTGCTCTACCAGCTGCTGGGCATCGGCCGGGGAGCCCGCGATCCCGCCACGCCGTGAGCGCGACGGCCGGTCGTGTCCGGGGACTGGCGGGCCGGCCGTCCAGATGCTGCTATGGGAATGAGCGACAAACGAGCGGAATCCTGCCGGCGCCGTTCCGGTGCGGGGTGGGAACAGACCCCGCCGTGCCGCAGGCGCGGTACGACGCAAGGCGAAAGGCACGTCATGAACATCCAGCTGCCCCTCTCCCATGCCGGTCTCGAGCTTCGGGGGATTTGCCGGCGGTTCGGCGCGGTGACGGCTCTCGACGACATTTCGCTGGCGGTGGCTCCGGGCGAGGTGGTCTGCCTCGTGGGCCAATCGGGATGCGGGAAGTCCTCGCTCCTGCGCGTCATCGCCGGCATCGATCCGCCGGATGCCGGGCGGGTGCTGCTCGACGGCCGCGAAATCGCCGGCCCCGACGGGCATGTCGAGCCGGAGGCGCGCAATATCGGCTTCATGTTTCAGGACTATGCGCTGTTCCCGCATCTGAACGTGATCGACAACATCCTGTTCGGCCTGAGGCGGCTCGACCGCGATGCCCGGCGCCAGCGCTGCGACGAGATCGTCGGGCGGCTCGGCCTCGAACATCTGGCGCAGCGCTTTCCCCACATGCTGTCGGGCGGGGAACAGCAGCGGGTGGCGCTCGCGCGGGCGCTGGTGCCGCAGCCGCGCATCCTGCTCATGGACGAGCCGTTCTCCAATCTCGACCGGGGCCTGCGCGACGGCATCCGCCTGGAGACGATCGCCCTGCTGCGCGACCTCGGAACCACCGTGATCATGGTGACGCATGATCCGGAGGAGGCGCTCTCCACCGGCGACCGCGTGGTGCTCATGCGGGCGGGACGGATCGTCCAGGCCGGAAGCGGCCGTGATCTCTACGACCGGCCGTCCAACGCCTATGTGGCCGAGTTCTTCTGCACCTTCAACAAGCTGCCGGCCTCGTGCCGCGACGGGTTCGCACAGACGCCGCTGGGGCGGTTCCAGGCTCCGGGATTTGCCGACGGCCAGCCGGCGACGGTCTATATCCGGCCGCAGAGCCTGCGGCTGAGCCCCGAGGACGACGGCATCGACTGCACGGTGGTCGATTGCGCGCTGATGGGCGAGATCGAGCAGATCAAGCTGCACGTATCGGCGCTCCCCGAGCCGTTGCGGATCCGCTCGACCGAGCGTCGCTCGCTCAGCGTCGGCGACAAGACCCGCCTGCTGGTGCCGCAGGAAGGTGTCTTCGTCTTCTAGTCAGTGGAGCTATTGGATTTTAATTAGAATAATTCTTGTTATTATTACGATAATGTGAGGGGATCGGCCCAAGATGGCTTGTTACCTTGCGTAATATCGGCTTTACGACATCCCCTGACTGTGGTTGCTCCCATCTTGGCCGGACGGCGGCGCTCGCCCGTCCATCTGTCAACCGCCAAGGAGCCGCTTGCGATGGGAACGATGTTCAAGGGGATGTTGCTGGGGTCGGCGCTCGTCGCGCTCGGGGTTTCGCAAGGGGCCGTCGCCGCCGAACTGAACCTCTACACGACCCGCGAGCCGGGGCTGATCCAGCCGCTGCTCGATTCCTTCACCACCTCCACCGGGGTGAAGGTCAACACCATCTTCCTCAAGGACGGGCTGGCCGAACGCGTCGCCTCCGAAGGCGATCGCTCGCCCGCCGACGTACTGATGACGGTCGATGCCGGCAACCTCGTCGACCTGGTCGACCAGGGGCTGACGCAGGGCGTCCAGTCGGAGGTGCTGACCGGCGTCATTCCCGCCACACTGAGGGATCCGAACGGCAACTGGTTCGCGCTTTCGATGCGCGCGCGCAGCGTCTACGCGGCGAAGGACCTCGCTCTCGGCGCCATCACCTATGAGCAGCTCGCCGATCCGGCCTGGAAGGGCAAGATCTGCATCCGCGCCGGCCAGCATCCCTACAATGTGGCGCTGATCGGCTCCTATATCGCCCATCATGGCGAGGAGGCCGCGGAGAAGTGGCTCACCGGGCTGAAGGCGAACCTCGCCCGCAAGGCCGGCGGCGGCGACCGCGACGTGGCGCGCGACATCAAGGGCGGCCTCTGCGAGATCGGCGTCGCCAACTCCTACTATATCGGCCTGATGCGCAGCGGTAAGGGCGGGCCGGAGCAGCAGGAGTGGGCCAAGGCCGTCAAGCTGGTGCTGCCGACCTTCGAGAAGGGCGGAACGCAGGTCAACATCACCGGTGCTGCGGTCGCCCGCCACGCGCCGAACAAGGCGGAGGCGGTGAAGCTGCTGGAATACCTCGTCTCCGAAGAGGCCCAGAAGCTCTACGCGGAAGGCAATTACGAGTACCCGGTCAACGCGAAGGCCAAGGTCGATCCGCTGCTCGCCGAATATGGCGTGCTCAAGCCGGACACGATCGACATCGCCGAGGGCGTGAAGTTCCGCAAGCAGGCCAGCAAGCTGGCCGAAAAGGTCGGATTCGACAACTGACGCCCGGCGGCGGGCGACGGCCTTCGGGCCGCCGCCTACCCGTCCCGACATTACGGCGGGCGACGCTCCCACCGTCGCCGTGAGGCGTCTCGCGCCGTGCGCTTTCCCACGAATGTTTCGGATGCCGTGTCGATGAAGTTCGTGTCCCGGACCCGTTCCGGCATGGGATGGCGTATCGCCACCGTCGCGATCGCCGGCCTGATCTGCCTTCCCGTCCTCGCCCTCGTCGTCATCGCCTTCCGCGGCAGCGCCGGCCTCTGGCCGCACATGATCCGCCATGTGCTCCCGGCGGCGCTGGCGGACAGCTTCGTGCTGCTGCTGGGGGTGGGCGTGCTGGTCACGCTGATCGGCACGACGACGGCGTGGCTGGTCACGGCCTATGACTTCGCCGGCCGGCGCCTTCTCGAATGGGCGCTGCTGCTGCCGCTCGCGGTCCCCACCTACATCATCGCCTATGCCTATCTCGACATTCTCCATCCAGTCGGCGCCGTGCAGGGCGGGCTGCGAAGCCTGCTTGGCTATTCCAATGCGCGTGAGTTCCGGCTTCCCGATATCCGCTCGATCTGGGGCTGCATCCTGCTGCTGAGCCTGGTGCTCTACCCCTATGTGTACTTCACCACCCGGGCCATGTTCCTGACGCAGGCCGCCAACCTGGTGGAAGTGGCGCGGACGCTCGGTATTCGTCGCGGCGCGGTTCTGCCCCGCGTGGCCCTGCCGCTGGCGCGGCCGGCCATCGCCGTCGGCGTCAGCCTGGCGCTGATGGAGACGCTGAACGACGTCGGCGCCTCCGAATTCCTCGGCGTGAGGACGCTGACCGTTTCCGTCTACACGGCGTGGGTGAGCCGCTCCGACATGCCCGGCGCCGCGCAGATCTCGCTGTCCATGCTGGTGCTGGTGGTGATGCTGGTGGTGCTCGAGCGCCATGCCCGCCGCAACCAGCGCTACGCGACCGCGGCGCAGAGGCCGCGGGTCATGGCGGCCGCGCCCCTGACGGGATGGAAGGCGGCGGGCGCCTTCGCCCTCTGCTTCCTGCCGATCGCGCTCGGCTTCGTCGCTCCGGCGGCCTATCTCGGCATCGAGGCCTATAAGCGGTACCGCTTTGCCGGCATTTCGCCGCGCATCGCCGACGAGATCGTCAATACCTTCGTCGTGTCCGCCGTCGCCACCCTCGTCGTGCTGCTCTGCGGCCTGCTCATCGCCCACGCGGCGCGCACCTCTCCCGGGCGCGTCACCTCGGCGGCCGCGAGGGCCTCGACGCTCGGCTATGCGGTGCCGGGAACCGTGCTGGCCATCGGCCTGCTCGCCCCGGTCGGCCTGTTCGACCGCTTCGTGGGAGACGCTTTCGAACGGGTGACGGGGATCTCGACCGGGCTGCTGCTGCTCGGCTCCGGCGGGGCGCTCGTGCTGGCCTATTGCGTGCGCTTCATGGCGATCTCCACTGGCGGAATCGAAGCCGGCTTCAGCCGCATCTCGCCGTCGCTGGATCATGCGGCGCGCATGCTCGGCCGGACCTCGACCGGGGTGTTCCGCAGTGTCCACCTGCCGTTGACCAAGGCGGCGCTCGCTTCCGCCGGTCTCCTGGTCTTCGTCGATTGCACGAAGGAACTGCCGGCGACGCTGCTGCTGCGCCCGCTGAATTTCGAAACCCTGGCCACCCATCTCTACGGAGAGGCCGCCCGGGGAACCTATGAGGAGGCGTCGATCGCCGCGCTGTTGATCGTGGCGATCGGTATCCTGCCGGTCATCGTGCTTGCGCGGCTCGGCCGGGCCGATACGTGACCGCCCGGCCGCCGGACTTCGCCTTCGGTCCGGGCGATCTGCCGACGCTCAGGGGCGCGGCCGCTTTGCCTTCGGCTTGCCGTCGAAGCCATCCGGCCGATTGCGCTTGGGCGGGCGCTCGCCGGCGCCCGCACCCGTCGGCTTGCCGCCGCGCGGCTTGTCGAACGAGGGCTTGTCGAAGGCGGGCTTGTCGAACGCCGGTTTGTCGAACGCGGCCTTGCCGTGCGCCTTCTTGCCGCGCGCGGGTTTTCCCGCGGCGGGCCGGTCGTGGAAGCCCTTGTCCCGGAACGGCTTCTCGGCCGGCGGGGCATCGTGCCACGGCTTGTCGCTGCGCGGGGCGTCGCTGCGCGGCGCATCATGGCGCGGCGCATCGTGGCGCGGTTTGCCGCGCATCGGCTTGCCGCGGGCGGGACGCTCGGAGCGGTCCGACGACGGGCCGCCGGGCAACGGCTCGATGGTGACGTCGCCGCCTTCCGCCTTGCGCACGGCCTTGCCGAAGCGGTCGGCGGCGGCGAGGCCGACCTCGAAGGCGGTCTCCTCGTCGAAGATGCGGATGGCGCCGATATCCTTGCGCGTCACGTTTCCGCGCCGGCAGATCAGCGGCAGCAGCCAGCGGGGATCGGCATTGTTGCGGCGGCCGATATTGAGGCGGAACCAGGCGCTGCCGCCCTCGCCGGACGGGCCGCCGAAGTCGCGCTGGGTGCCGCGATCGCGCACATTGCGCGGCTCACCGGGATCGGCGACCTCCTCGGGAGCCGGCAGGCCGGCGCGATACAGCCGCACCAAGGCGGCGGCGATGTGCTCGGGCGAATGCGCGGCGAGCAGCGTCTGGGCGGCGGCGACGTCGTCCTCGCCGGGATCGTCGGTGAGCACTGGGTCGAGCAGCATGCGCTCATGGTCGAGCCCGCGAATCTCCTCGGCGGTCGGCGGGCCCGACCAGACCGGGACGACGCCGATGCCGCGCATCAGGTCCTCGGTGCGGCGGCGGCGGAACGGCGGCACCAGCAGCACGCTCACGCCCTTGCGGCCGGCGCGCCCGGTGCGGCCGCTGCGGTGCTGCAGGCTCTCAGCGTCGTTCGGCAGGTCGGCATGGATGACGAGGCCGAGATTGGGCAGGTCGATGCCGCGCGCCGCGACGTCGGTGGCGACGCAGACCCGCGCCCGGCCATCGCGCAGGGCCTGGAGCGCATGATTGCGTTCGTTCTGGCTCAGCTCGCCGGACAGCGCCACGGCGGAGAATTGCCGCTCCTGCAGCATGGCATGCAGGCGCCGCACCGCCTCGCGGGTGTTGCAGAACACGATGGCGGTCGGCGTGTCGTAGAAGCGCAGCACGTTCACGACCGCATGGTCGATCTCGGTCGGGGCGACGCGGATGGTGCGGTATTCGATGTCGGCGTGGCCGCCCTCGGCGGTCGCCACCTCGATGCGCAGCGCGTCGCGCTGGTAGTTCTTCGCCAGCGTGGTGATGCCGCGCGGCATGGTGGCGGAGAACAGCAGGCTCTGCCGCTCCGGCGGCGTGGCGTCGAGGATGAATTCGAGGTCCTCGCGGAAGCCGAGGTCGAGCATCTCGTCGGCCTCGTCGAGCACGGCGACCCGCAGGGCGGAGAGGTCGAGCCGGCCGCGTTCGAGATGATCTCGCAGACGTCCCGGCGTGCCGACGACGATATGGGCGCCCTGGTTGAGCAGGCGCTGCTCGGCGCGCGGATCCATGCCGCCGACGCAGGAGACGACGCGCGCGCCGGTCGCCGCATAAAGCCACGCGAATTCGCGCTGCACCTGCAGCGCCAGCTCGCGGGTGGGCGCCACCACCAGCGCCAGCGGCGCGGAGGCGGCGGCGAAGCGCTCCTCGGTGCCGAGCAGCGTCTCGGCCATGGCGAGGCCATAGGCGACGGTCTTGCCGGAGCCGGTCTGCGCCGAGACCAAGAGGTCGCGGCCCGACGCCTCGGGTGCCAGCACGGCAAGCTGCACCGGGGTCGGGTTGTTGTAGTCGCGTTCGGCCAGGGCGCGGGCGAGCGCCGGGTTGGTGGTCATGAACGGCACGGCTGGTTCCGCCTATCTCGCAAATGTCGTCAGGCGTCGAACGGAAGCCATCGGAAAGGGTCAGGAACACCCTTCTTAATCGAGCCGGCGCCGGGACGCCACGGCCGCTACGGCACGATTCCGCCGTAGGCGCCCCGCGCATGCAGAATTGCGGCGTCTCCGCGCCCGCCCGGCATCCCGCCGGCCTGGCCGACCCGGCGGCGGGGCCGGCCGTCACCCGGCCTTGCGATAGGCGCGCCGGTGCTCGTGCGGCGGCGTGTAGCCGATGTCGAGCCGCTGGTAGGCGGGATCGTTGTCGAGGAACAGGTCGCAGATGAACTTCACGTGGCAGGTCTCGATCTGCTCGTCGGTGAAAAGCTTCTCCAGCGGCGGATTCGAGTTCTGCCGCATGGTCGGCGACTTGGCGAAGCTCCAGTCGTAATCGTCCATGAGCAGCACGCCGCCGGGACGCAGCAGCTCCTTCAGCAGCACGGTCGAGGACGCATCGTGGTGATAGGCATGGGCACCGTCGAAGAAGATGAAGTCGAACATCGCGGCATTGCCGGCGTTTGCCGCGCGGCGTTCCAGCACCAGCTTGCCGAGGGTCCAGGCGTAGCTGTCGAGGAACCGGCGGCTGTTGGCGTGCCCATGGATGTTGCTGAAGCCGAGGCCCTGGAGATCGGCCAGCAGATCGGTGATGCGCTCCCCATAGTCGAAGAAATGGATCTGGCCGGCGCCATCCAGCCGGCGGCAGAGCTCGGCCGATGTCGCGCCGACGCCGACGCCGACCTCGGCCACGATGGGTTGGGGGCGCTCCTCCATCATCTTCCCAAGGAGGTCGATGGCGTGGGGGGCCGGCCGCGAGATGGTGGCGTATCGCGGATCCTGGGCTTTTTCGAGCATGACGGGTCGCTATGAGCTGGAGGGATGGCGCGGCAGCGCCGGGAGTTCAGGAGGCGTCGAGCTGGGAGTGGAGCGTGGGGCCCCAGCCGTCGCGCTCGACGCTGCAACGGACGAAGCTGCGCAGGAAGCGGGCACGCTCCACCATCGTGCGTGGCGGATGCAGCAGGGCCTGCGCCACCTGCGCCCAATGGTCGTCGAGCGCCGCGAGAACGGCGGCGGGAATGAGCGGCGCGTCCGACGGTGCCGCGAGCTGTTCGGCGGCTCGGGGGAAGGCGTGCGACCAGTCGGCGACGCGATCCGCGTCACGCCCGATATGCCCGAGAAAGCCCTCGAATTTGGCCAGCGCCGGCCGTGCCACCAGCACCGAGGGCACGTCATAGGCGGCCGCGGTGACGTAGCCGTGCATCGAGCTGCCCAGATGCAGCTCGGCATGGGCGATGGCGCCGGCGATCTCGCGCAGGCCCCGCGTATCGTCGGCGACGATGCGCGGGCCGGTCATGAAACGCCCGAGATGGCGCGCGGTGGCGTCGTCGTCATGGCAGGGGGCGAGGGCGAGCAGGATCGGAACCAGGCCGCGGGCGGCGGCGAACGCCTCGATCTCGGTGGCGAGCTGCGGCAGGCTCGTGGTCACCGAGCGCGCCTTGACGTGGACGGTCATGAAGCGCGCCTCCCGCGGCATCGCCTTGCGCTCGACCAGCGCGGCGAAATCCGCCTCGAGCGACCGGCGCGGCCACAGCGCGGCCAGCGCGGCGGCGGTATCCGGCACGATGCGGGCGAGGGGGGCGGCACGCCCGAGATTGGCGCGGCTGGCCGCATCGCGGACGGCGACATAGTCGGCCGCCTCGGCAAGCTGCTGAATCAGCACGTGGTCGCGCAGGCGATCCGGCAGCGGATTGGGAACGCCGGGGGCGTTCCATGCCACCGGCACGTTGTGCACCGCTCCGGCGATGCTCGCCCCGAGCCAGAGCGCGGCATAGGCCCAGGAAGACAGGTCGCCGAGCTTGTAGTCGGTCAGCCGGCTGTCGCGCGCATGCACGATGTTGCCGCCGCCGACCAGGATGCCCTTCAGCGGAAAGGGCGGCTGCATCAGCGCGCTCACCGGAAGCGGCGGCATGGTGTCCGCCCATCCGGTGGCGACGCCGGACGGCGAACAGGCGGTCACCTCGATGCCGAACGGGGCGAGCCGCTGCGCCGCGAGCAGCGGAAACAGCAGGTCGCCGTAATTGCGGACGTCGAAGGTACCGGTGAGCAGGATTTGTAGAGGGTCCTGCACGGGGGGGAGCGAAGCCGTTTCGGTGGACATGTGGTGGAATGCGATCCTGCCAAATTTCGCGAACCTATATCAATAAGTCGAACACCCAAGTTCAAGAGGCTCACGAAGCATGCGAAAAGAATACTCGGGTGTGTCTGATTCTATTTCCATTTAAATTTAATTCTAAAATCGTATCATTCGACATCGAGCGGGGATGCCGGGATGCGACGTGACCTCGTGGTGTCCACTGCATGAATGTGCATTCCGAGATTTGTCTGCCCTTGCTCGAATCGCTGCCGCCCGCCGGTTTCGTGGCGACGTCCCGCGGCCGCAGCATGCGGCTGCCGAATAGCTGGGTCGTTGAGGTCTGGGGGCCGGAAAAGGGGCCGCCGAGCCGGCTGAGCGTCGATGACAGCGGCGGGCTCACGCTGTCCTGGCGCCGGGGAGTGACCCGCGCGCGCCTGGGCTGCCCCATCGACATCGAGGGACTGCGCGGTCGCGAGGACGAATATCGCCTGCGGCTCAGCCTGCAACTCGCGCCGGGCAGCGACGCCGGGCGCAGCGTGGCGTGGGTCGGCCTCCAGGAGGTGGACGACAAGCTCGCGACGGGCGACTTCCTGCGCCTGGCCGGCGCGAAGGAGTTCAAGGGCGACACCCTGGAGGTCGAGGTCGGGCTGCGCCATTTCGACAGCGCGCGTTCCTATCGGCTGGTCGTCAAGCTGCACCCGGAAGCCAGCGAGGTCCACATCGCCAGCCTCGGGCTCGATGCGGTCCGGAAGGTTTCCCGCGGCGAGCCGGTGCAGCTCCAGGCCGGCGAGGTGCTGCGGGAGCCGCCGCCCGCGCGCCCCAAGGCCATCGTGGTGTGCTGGGATCTCGGGCATAATTGCGCCGGGCGCGCCTATGTCGTCGCCGACCTGCTGGCCAGGGACTATGACGTCGAGATGGTCGGCGCGCTGTTCCCGCGCTTCGGCACCGAGGTGTGGGAGCCGTTGCGCACGGCGCGTATGCGCATCCGCGCCTTTCCCAGCGGCTCCACCGCCGAATTCCTGTCGCAGGCCCGCCGGGAGGCGCTGCGGGTGAAGCCCGACGTCGTGGTGGTGGTGAAGCCTCGCCTGCCCGGCATCGTGCTGGGTCTGCTGATGAAGCATCGCTGGGGCTGCCCGGTGCTGATCGACATCGACGACCATGAGCTCGCCTTCGTCGGCAATGGTGAGCCGATGGCTTTGTCGGACCTTCCGCAGACCGCCGCCGATCTCGACATTCCCTTCGCCGAGAACTGGACGCGCGTTTCCGAGACGCTGGTGCCGTTGTTCGACGGCACGCTGGTTTCCAATATCGCGCTGCAGCAGCGGTTTGGCGGCACCATCGTCCGCCATGCGCGCGACGAGGCGCTGTTCACCGGTGACAAAGCCGTGCGCGACGAGCTGCGGCGGCGCTACGGCTACGGTCCGGAGGACCGCGTGCTGCTGTTTCTCGGCACGCCGCGGGCGCATAAGGGCGTGGTGAAGCTCGCCGAGGCGCTGGAAGCGGTCGGCGATGCACGGCTGGTGCTGTGCATCATCGGCGCGACCGACAAGGACCGGGAGATCGTCGCGCTCTGCCAGTCGAAGGCGGCGCGCGTCGACGTGTTCCCGCCGCAGCCGTTTCACGATTTGCCGGCCCTGGTGGGGATGGCCGACGCGGTGTGCCTGATCCAGGATCCGGCCTCGCCCGTGTCCAACTACCAGATCCCGGCGAAGCTGTCGGATGCGCTGGCGGCCGGCATCAGCCTCGCGGTGAACCATGTGCCGCCCTTTGCCGACCTGCCCGCGGACGTGGTCTCGCGGATCGGGTCGGATGCCGATCTGAAGGCCTTTCTCACCGAGGTCGCCGAGGGGGGCAGCCCCGGCGACCCGGCGCGGCGCCAAGCCTATTACATGGCGGAGCACAGCTATGCCGCCAATCGGGAGAGGCTCGGCACGGCGATCGCGGAGGCCGGCGCCGCCGGTCGCAGCTGGCCGTCCGAGGCTAGTGTGCTGCTGCGCGAGCTGTCGAGCCGCTTCGACGTCAAGCTTCCGTCGGTGGCGCCGGGCTGGCTGCGCGACGAGATCGTCGCTCCGGCGGTGCTGCGCGAGCAGCCGATCGACATCGCCTATTTCTGGAAGCAGAACGACACCGGCATCTATGGCCGGCGGCACGACATGCTGCTGCGCCATCTGGCCAGCCATCCGCGCATCGGGCGGATCGTCCAGTTCGATGCGCCGGTCAGCGGTCCCTTCATCGGCTCGCGCGGCGATCCCGAGCGCGGGGTCGAGGACCAGACCAATCTGATGGTGGCCAATGTCATCGGCCGGTTCCTGCGCACCAAGGACGACGGCAAGGTGGCCCGCCGCGTCTTCGTGCATCGCAACGAACGCCCCACCCATCGCTTCCTCGGCGTCGACCTGCCGCCGCCGGACGACTACCCCGCCTGGGTGCGCACCGTGCTGCGCGAGGCCGGCGTGGGGGGCCGGGCGATCAGCTTCGTGGCGCCGGTAGTGACGGACTATCCCCGGCTGCATGACGAGGTCGGCTTTCCGTTGGCCATCGCCGATCTCATCGACGATCAGCGCCAGATGGTCTCGGACGCGGCGCGGGCGATCTTCGAGGACAGCTATGCGCAGACGCTCAGGCGCGTCGATCTGGTGATTACCAATTGCGAGAGCCAGCGGCAGGATTTCTCGGAATTCCGGCCGGACATCCATGTGGTGCCCAATGCCGGGGAGCGGCTGGCGCCGGGACGCCGGGCGCGGGCGGGCGAACTGGCGCGGCTCCGGGGGCCGCTGCTCGGCTATGTCGGCAATCTGCGCTCGCGGGTCGATGTCGACCTCCTGGAAAGCCTCGCCCGGCAGCGTCCCGACTGGCATGTGGTGCTGATCGGCTCGGCGCATGGCCGGCCGGAGGTCATCCGGCTGCGCGGCCTGCCCAATGTGCATTTCCTCGGCGTGCGCCCCTATGAGGAGGCGCTCGACTACATGCGCATGTTCGACGTGGCGATCATGCCGCATCTCGACAATGCGCTCAGCCGCTCGATGAACCCGCTGAAGCTCTACGTCTATCTCTCGGTGGGGCTGCCGGTGGTGGCGACGCCGGTGGCCAATATCGGCGAGGTGGCCGACCGGATCGCGCTGGCCGCCGATGCCGACGGCTTCATCGCCGCGGTGGAGCGGGTGCTGGCCGAGCCGTCGCCCAAGCCGGCGCCGCTGCCGCGGCGGTTGACCTGGGAGCAGAGGGTGAACACCATCGTCCGGCTGATCGACAAGCGGCTGAAGGCGTAGCCGGCGGGGCGGTTCGCTCACGCCGGAGGAGCGGGCTCCAGCGCGAGCGGCAGTCGGGTGAAGACCCGCCAGTCCGCATGGGCGAGCAGGTGGCCGCGCTCGGTTGTCGGGGCGAACGCGAAGCGCTCCACGGCGGCGCCCACCATCGCCTCGACCTCCAGCGCGCCGATAAGCGGCCCCTGGCAGATATGCGCGCCGCCCCCGAAGGCCAGCAGCGCCGCGCCCTTGCGGGAGGGATCGATGTGCTCGGGATCAGGAAAGGCGTCGGGGTCGCGATGAGCCCGGTCGATCTGCAGGACGATCATGTCGCCCGGCGCGATCGCCGCGCCGCCAATGTCGATGGCGTCGACGGCGATGCGGCGATTGAGGCGCCGCAACGGCCCGGCGAGGCGGAGAGTCTCGCGGATGAAGCCCGGCATCAGCGAGGGATCCTGCCTGAGCCGGGGCTGCCAGTCGCGATGGCGGGCGAGCAGGTCGAGCGCTGCCGCCACCGTGCCGGCGATGGTGTCGGCGCCGGCGATGAGCAGGAAGGCGGCGAGATCGGCGGCTTCGTCGTCGGAATCGCCGGTGCCGAGATCGGCGATGCGGCTTCCGGCGGTGTTGAAGGGGAGCATCGCCGCGCGCAGCAGGCCGGCGGCGGCCTCGAAACCGTCGAGCTCGCGCATCGCCGCGCCGGGCAACCACGCGCCGGTCACCGTGAGCGCCTGCTCGCGCAGATACGCGCACTGGTCCGGCGGCAGGCCGAGCGCCGCGGCGAGCACCCGCGTCGGCAACGGCTCGGCGAGGGCGGGCACGACATCGCTCACGCCGCGTTCGGGTAGTCCGTCGACGATGCGGCGCGCCCGCTCGCGCAGGGCGGCGGGCGTCCATTCGGCCTGGGCGCGCTGGACGAGCAGACGCACCACCGAACGGGCGCGGGCGTGCTTGCCGTCGTTCTGGAACAGCATGGTCTCGCGCAGCAGCGCGAGCAGGTCGGTATAGTCGCGGCCCGCGCGGCTGGCGATGCGGTCGATCCGCTCCGCCACGCCCGCCGCCCGGAAGGCCGGCGAGCGCAGCACCGCCGCCACGTCGACATGGCGGCTCATGGTCCAGATGCGGTCGCGTGGATCGAGGCTCGGTGGGCCGGCCGGCAGAATGAGGGCGTCGGGATCGGTGAAGGCGACGCTCACGCGCCCGGCTCCGCCCCCGCCGGCCGGCTCTCGCCGTTCCCGGCCTTGTCGAAGATCACCGCCATGCTCTGCCGGATCGACTGGGCGTGATGGCGCACCGCGTCGGGATGGAAGGGGGCTGCCGGCGCGTGCTCGGGTTCGAAATGCCCGTGGTCGCGGCCGCGTACCCAGGTGGCGAAGTTGCGGATGCCGTCGCGCTGGGCGATGTCGGCCGGGATGTAGCGGATGGCGAAGCCGATGCGGCGCGTCGTCGAGAGGTTGGCCGGCGAGCCATGGACGATCAACGGGTCGTGCAGCGACATCTCGCCGGGGCCGAGGACCACGTCGATGGCGTCGTTCTCGTCGACCTCGGCGATCACCTCCTCGCGGCGGCCGAGCATGTTGAGCCCGTCGCCGCTATCGCGGTGCTCGAGGATGGTGCGGTTGCTGCCGGGCACCATGCGCACGCCGCCATTGGCGGGCGAGCTCGGGGTGAAGGCCAGCCAGGCGGTGACGGCGCGCGGCGCCGTGAGGCTCCAATGCGTCTGGTCCTGGTGCCAGGTGACGTAGCGCTCGCTCGGGCCGTTCTTGGCGATGAAGCTGGTGCCCCAGCACAGGAGGTCGGGGCCGAGCACGTCCTCCACCGCGTCGAGGAGGGCGGGGTGGTGCACGATGTCCCACAGCCAGGGCAGCAGCAGATGCGGCTTGGCGTTCATCGAGGGCGGCAGGCGGCCGGCGCGGCTGGCCTCGATGGCTTCGAGCGCCGCCAGCTTCCCCGCCATCTCCTCCTCGGAGAAGACGCGCACCGGGAACACCACGCCGTCGCGGTGGAAGGTCTCGATCTCGGCATCCGTCAGGCGCTTGCCCATTTTTCATCCTCCACCGGCAGCAGGTTCAGCAGTCCCTCGGCCAGGGCCTGACGTGCCGCCTGGCGGCGGATCTTGCCGCTCGTGGTGCGCGGCAGCGCCCCGAAGCCGAGAAATTCAACGGTCGGCAGCGCACCGCAACGGGTGGCGACCATTTCGGCGACTTGCCGGCGCAAAGCGGCGAGGTCGAGCGTGCGGCGCTCGGCCCGCGCCACCTCGCACAGCAGCGCCAGGCGTTCGCCCCCGGCATCCGACAGCGCCACGGCGGCGGCCGCCGCCAGTACCGGCCCTCCGGCATCGAGGGCGGCGGCCTCGGCATCGGCCGCATAGATGTTGCGCCCGTAGACGATGACGACGTCCTTGATCCGGTCGAGAACCACCAGCCCGTCGGCGGTGAGCGCGCCGATGTCGCCGGTGCGCAGCCAGCGCTCCTGGCCGTCGCCGTCGAGCTCGGGCAGCGGCACGACGGTCGCGGTGGCGCCGTGCCACAGGCCCATCGCCACATGCGGCCCCTCGATGCAGACCTCCCCGGCCTCGCCGGGCGCCAGCGGCGTCCCGTCGTCCAGATCGCGTATGGTGACGCGCGAGCCCGTCGGGGCGGTGCCACAGGCGACGTGGCGGCGACCGTCCGGCTCGCCGTCGCGGACGATCTCGCGCAGGCCGGTGCCCTTGCGGGTCGAGGTGGCGAGCAGCGTCGCCTCGGCAAGGCCGTAGCAGGGCACCAGGGCGGCGGCGTCGAAGCCGGCGGCGGCGAAATACGCCGCGAAACGGTGCAGGCTCTCGGCGCGGATCGGCTCGGCACCGCAGAAGGCGACGCCGAGGCTGGAGAGATCCAGTGCCGCAGCCCGTTCCGGCGTCACACGGCGCAGGCACAGCTCGTAGCCGAAATTCGGTGCCCCGGCGATGGTGCCGCCATGGCGGGCGATCGCCTCCAGCCAGCGCAGCGGTTTCTGGATGAAGGCGAAGGGCGGCATCAGCACGGCGGTGCCGCCGAGGAAGAGCGGGTGCAGGATGGCGCCGAACAGGCCCATGTCGTGATGCGGCGGCAGCCAGTTCACCGCGACGATCTCCGGGCCGCTGCCGAACACCTCGGCGATCATCGCCTCGTTGGCGACGAGGTTGGCATGGCTGACGACGATGCCGCGCGGCGTCTGCGTCGAGCCGGAGCTGTACTGGATCACCGCCGGCATATCCGGGTGCGGCAGCGGAACAGCCACCGGGGCGGCATCGAGCGCGGCGGGATCGATCCGCCGCAGGCGTCCGGCGTCGATCGCCGCGTCCGGGGCGGCAAGGATGGCGCCCGAACCGAGATCGGCGATCACCGAGGCGAGGCGCTGGCGGGCCTCGTCGCCGGTCGCCGGGAAGGGCACCGGCACGGCGATGGCACCGGCACGCAGGCAGGCGAGCAGCGCGATGATGAGATCGAGGCCGGGCGGCAGCGCCAGCACCACCGGCGCGCCGGCGAGCCCGGCGCGGAACAGGCCGCCGGCCATCGCCGCGACCGCCGCCGCGAGCTCGGCATAGCTCGCCTGCGCCGTGACCGCTTCCCCGCGCTGGAGGAAGCGGATGGCGACGTGGTCGCCACGCCGGCGGGCGTGGTCCTCGAGCCATTCCGGCAGGGTGATGCTGGCGGGAGCGGGGAGGGGTGTCACGGCTGCGATCCGGGCTGGGCGTCCTTGCCCATATTGGGCAGCACGGTTCGCATCCACTGGCGTAGCACCCCGTTATAGCGCTTCAGCGCCTCGGGATGGAACGGCGCTTCCGGCCGCTGCTCAAGGTCGAAATGCCCGTGGTCGCGCCCCCGCACCAGAGTGGCGCTGGCGCGCGTCGTCCCGGTCGAGGTCAGATGGCCGGGAATGTAGCGGATGGCGAAGCCGCAGCGCCTGAGGCCGGAGGTGTTGGCCTGCGAGCCGTGTACCAGCAGCACGTCGTGCAGCGACATCTCGCCGGGGTGCAGCACGATGTCGACGGCATGCGCCTCGTCGACCTCCACCTCGATCTCCTCGCGGCCCGGCAGCATGACGTCGTTGTCGCCGGTGTCGACATGGGCAAGGGCGACGTGATGGGTGCCGGGGCTGACGCGCATGCAGCCATTGGCCACCACCGACGGCGTGAAGGCGACCCAGGCGGTCAGCGCCTCCGGTGCCGACAGGCCCCAATAGGTGGCGTCCTGGTGCCAGGGCACATGCTGCGTCGTGCCGGGCTTCTTGTCGAAGAAGCTTGCCGCCCAGCACAGCAGGTCCGGACCGAGCAGCGCCTCCACCCGGTCGAGGATCGCGGGGTGATGCACGATGTCCCACAGGAACGGCGCCAGCAGGTGCACCTTCACATTGTGCTGGGGCAGCAGCCGGCCGGCCCGCTGGGCCTCTATCTCGTCGAGCTGCCGGAGGTTGTCCGCCATCTCGGCTTCGCTCATCACCGTGAGCGGCGACAGATAGCCCTGTTGCCGGAAGCGGGCGACCGTCGCCGCATCGAGGGAGGGGGCGCCGGTGGCGGCCGGAGCGAGCGTCTCGGGCATGTTCATCCTCCTGGTGCGGCGTTCACCACCGCTTTGCGGCGGGCGTCGAACAGCCAGCCGGGATCGCGTGTCGTCCGGAGCGGGCGGCCGCGGCGTTGCAGATAAAGCCGGCTGCCTTCGCGCAGCACGTCCATCGCGCTCTGCGGCGTGCTGGTGGAAATCCCGCCATGGATCTGGTGGAAGGTGCCTTCGCCGAGGATGCGGATCTGCTGGACGTCCGGCAGGGCGCAGGCGCGCAGATAGGTGTCGGGATTGACCACCCCGCCGCCGGGCTCGACGAAGGCGCCGTCATAGCCGCCCAGCTCGTCCCATAGCGTGCGCGGCAGGAACAGCGCGTTGCTCTCCAGCATCGGCCCCTCGGGTCCGGCGCGCAGCTCGCTGGTCGCGACGTCGAACAGCCGGTAGCCGTCCTGCGGCCAGCCGATGCCGTCGAGCAGCTTGTCCTCGGCGGCGCGGTCGTAGCCGTGGCTGACGCTGTCGAACTGCAACGCCGGGCCGAGCTGGTAGTTCAGTGTCGCGATCACCGGGCGCGGATGCAGGCGGGAGGCCGCGAGGCAGGCGGCGAGCAGGCCCGGCGAGGCGAGGCGGGCACCGTCGATCCACACGCCGACGAGATCGGCGCGGGCGGCGGCCAGGCCGGCATTGATCGCCGGCACCGGCGAGGCCGTCGGCTGCGGCTGGCGCAGCAGGCGGATATCGGCGTCGAGGCTGGCGACGTCGGCGTCGCCGGGCGGGGGCGACGAGCCGTTGTCGACGACGATGATCTCCACCTCGTCCCGGCACAGTCCCGCCTGATACGGGGAGGCCAGCGAACGCAGGGTCCGCGGCAGCTCCCGCTGCATCTCATAGCTGACGAGGACGACCGAGACGGCGGGACGGCTCACGCGCGCGTCTCCGTCGCCGCCGCAACCGAGCCGCCATCGCTGGAGAAGGCGGCGGAGAAGGCGTCGATGCTTGGCTGCTCGAACAGCTGGACCGGATCGACCTGCGTGCCGAACTCCTCCTCCATCACCCCGGCCATCACCACCGCCTCGACGCTGTCGAAGCCGTAGGTGTCGAAGGTCTGGTCGGTGGGAACGCCGTCCGGCAAGGTCAAGACGCCGCCGATATAGTTCACCATCCAGCTGCGCAGCGTTTCGCGGTCGCAGGGAAGACGTCGGTCCATGGATCACCTCTCTTCATGTCAAATGCCGAACGGGTCGCCGCCGCCGGCCGGTTCGGCGCGCATGCGGCGGGTGAGCAGGGGGGCCAATGCCCAGCCGGGGCCTTCCGTGGCGACGGCGCTGCGCATCAGCTCAAGAGCGAAAGCCCGGCGCTGCGGGCCGCGTTCCGACCGGACCGCGAGCGCGGCGACGAGACGAGCCCAGTGCTGGTCGAGCGCAACGGCGACGGACGCCGGGACGAAGGAGCCGGTTTCGCCCTGCCGGCCCGCCGCGAGGCGCCACGCCTCGTCCCAGCTGCGCGCGAGGTCCTGGCCGCGTCCGGTATGGGCGAGGAAGCCGGGGAACTTGTTGTAGCTGGGACGGCCGACCAGCACGCCCGGCACGCCATAGGTCGAGGCGACGATGTAGCCATGCAGCGAGGCCCCGACATAGAGGGCGCTGTGAGCGAAGGCGGCGGTGATCTCACGCAGGCTCGGCGGGTCGTCGAGCAGCAGGCATCGGTCGCCGAGATGGCCGGCGAGCTCGCGGGCCACCGCCGGATCGTCATGGCTCTGGCCGACCGCGACCAGCATCGGCACCAGCCCCTGCGCGTCGGCGAAGGCGCGCAGGGCGTCAGCGAAGTCGCGGCGGTCCAGACCGGCGATGGAGCGGTTGCGCACATGGACGGCGAGCAGCCTCGTCTCCGGGGCGAGGTCCTTGCGCGCGAGCAGCTCCCGATACGGCGCGGCAAGGCCGGCCTTCGGCCAGAGCCGGGGCAGATCGGCGATGGGGTCCGGCACCAACGCGACCTCGACATCGGCCGGTGCCGCCAGCAACCGCGCGCTGCCCTCGTCGCGCACCGCGACATAGGAGGCGGCGCGCAGGGCGGCGGCGATTACCGTGCGCTGGCGGCTGGAGAACGGGTGCGGCACCCCCGGCGCATTCCACGCCAGGGGAATGTCCCGCAGCGCCGCGGCAAGCGTGGCGCCGAGCCACAGGCCGAGACCCGACCAGTTGCCGGCCTCCTCGCCGATGTAATGGTCGAGGAAGGCGAGCGAGTTGGCATGGACGATGTACCCGCCGCCTATGACGATGCCGGCCGGGTCGATATCTCCCGACAGCATCGTGGCGATGTCGAAGCTGGGCAGGGCGTCGACGAAATTCGCCCGTCCCCCTGCCGGCGCCACCGGCGCGACGCGATAGCCCGCCTGGGCGAGGCGGTGGCCGGCGACCAGAGGAAACAGCAGATCGCCGTAATTGTTCATGTCGAACATGCCGGAGATCAGCACGAGATCGGAACCGCTCATCGCGCGGCTCCGAGGTCGGTCATCGCGTCGTCGAGGATCGCCAGGAAACGCCCGTCGGCGATCACGTGCTCGATGACGAAATGATCGGCGCAGTCCGCCACCGGATGCAGCCGGACATTGGCGAGCCCGTCGAGCAGCCGCGCGGCGTCGACGTCCGGCGCGAAGCCGGCGCCGAAGCACTGGTGGATGTTGGTGCCCGGCGCGGCGCGGATGAGCTCGACGATGCCGAGATCGGCCTCGGTGATGCTGGAGAATAGCGCGGCGCGGGTGCCGTTCGAGGCGGAGGTCGGCGGTGGCGGCGTGTCGTCCGACGCCTCCATGCCGAGATTGACCGGCCCGGCAAAGGAAATGGCGGCGCCGGCCCCCATCATCGCCGCGCAGCGTATGGCCGCGACGCCGGCGATGGAGGAGCCCATGGTGACGACCGGCACGCCGAGATCGCCGGTGATCCGACGCAGGCCGGCGATCATCGCCGCCTGATCCGGGCCGAGCGAGCGCACGCCGGCGGTGAAGCTGCGGTGGTTGAGGTCGCGCAGATAGACGACATTGACCGGGCGCTGGGCCAGCAGGCCGTCGGCAAGGCCGAAAGGCAGGTAGCCTAGGCCGCCGACGACACTGGAGAACAGCACCACCGTCGCCGCCGCGTCCGGCCTCGTCACGACCTGCACGTCGTCGTCGCAGGCATGGCTGATCGCCCGCGCATTCGACCAGGTCGCGGGCGGATGCGCCGTGAGGGCCGTGGCCAGCGGCCCCGCCATGTTGCCGACCGGCTCGGACCCGGCGAGGCGCCGAATGGTCTCGATGGCCTCTGCCACCCGGCCGTGGCGCAGCCCGGCGATGGCGTATTGGAACGACCAACGGTCATTGGATGCCAGCGCCTCCGCCCGTTCGGTCAGCGCCGCGAACAGGCGGCGGTCGACCTCGCCCGGCAAGGGGCAGCGATTGTAGCGGAACAGCAGCAGCCAATCGTCGGGCCAACGGGTGAGCGCCGCGTCGAGCCGGTCGACCATCGCCTGGGTCTGCCGGGTGAAGATGGCGGTCTGGATGGCGCGGCGGGCGAATTCCACGCGGTCGGGGTTGCGGGCCTGAAGTGCGCTGGCGAGCGCATCGGCCTCTTCGAAGCGGGCCTGGGCGAGATGGAGCTCAAGCTCGATGAGCCGGCTTTCGTCGGTCAGCGGCCCCAGCGCCCGGGCCTGCGCGAACAACTGCTCGGTGGTCGCCCGGTCCTGCTCGCGAAAGCTCAGCGCGGCGAGCTTGAGCAGGGGGAAGCGATCGTCCGGCGTCTGCCGCAGCAGGCCTTCAAGATAGGCGCGGCGGCCCGGCAGCCCGGCGATCGTCGCCGCCGTGCGGGAGAGCAGGCCGGTGCGGGTGCTCTCCGGCGCCGTGCCGGCCCATACGGTGTCGCGGAAGGCGGCGCGCGCCTCCTCGTTGCGACGCTGGCGCAGCAGCAGTTCCACCAGCCGCACCCCTGGCCAGGGATTGGCGGGATGGGCGCGCTGCGCCGCGCGGTAGCCCGCGAGCGCCTCGTCGATGCGGGCCTCGGATTCGAGCCAGGCGCCCTCGATCAACTGCAGGCGCAGATCGTCCGGCCAGCGTCGGCGCGCGGCAAGGAGGCGTTCGCCGAGTTCGCGTGGCGACGGCCGTTCCTTGACCAGCGCCTCGATGGCGGCGGTCTCGGCGGCGAGGGAAGAGGGGGGAGGGCTCGAAGCGTCCTGTCCCGAAGCTATCTGCGACAACTCGCGGTCCTGCCTGTCACCCGTCACGAACCGCCCATGCCGCGCCTTTCTACCGGGGGCGTCGACACCGTGGCCATTCGTAGAAACGCGCAATTTCTACAATCAAATCAGATTGAAAGCGCTGACAATAAAGCGGGAGGGCCACGGTTTGTAAAGACGGTCAGCGGCCTTCTCCCATGCGCTATTTTGCCGGGAATTGCATGAGCTTGGCAGTGTTTCGGCAAGGCCACGGCGTAACGAGGGCGTCCGGCCTTCCGCTAGGGCGGCCGCGCCCGTGTCGCCACGGCGTGCGGGGCGCGGCAGGCCGATCCGGTCGCGGTCTATCCGGCCGGAGTTTCCTCGCTGGCAGGCGCCTTTACCGAGACGAAGGTCACGCCCGCGACATGGTCGCGAAGCCCGTGCCGCACCGCGTGGGTCGGAAGTCCCATGGCGGCGAGGAGACGGCCGATGTCACGGCCGAAATCCGTATAGACGAGGGAGAGCCCGTCGGTGCCCGAGCCATGATAGACGGGCGGCAGGATCATCCGGTCCTGGGCTTCGCTGGTGTCCACGCGGGCGCGCGTCTCGTCCGGCGGCGGCATGCCGAGCGGCACGGTCCAGATGTGCATTCCGCCGGGCTTGAGGATGCGGCCGATCTCGGCGAAGGCGGCAAACGGCTTGCGAATGTGCTCGAAGATGTCGGAGGTGACGACGAGATCGAAGCTCGCGTCGGCGAAGGACGTCGCCATCAGATCCTGGCAGACGAGGCCGTCCCGCCGCGTTCCGCTCGGCAGTGCCGGGTCGTAGAAGGATTGTTCGTAGAGACCGGCCCGGCGCAGCCACGGCCTCAGCGGTCCCGAGACGCCCGGCTCGAACACCGCCAGCCCCGTCAGGCCTCCGCCTTCCGCCAGCTCGGCAAGCGTGGCGAAGCGCCCCTGCGTAGCGAAGCGTCCCTGCCCGAGCTGATCGAGCAGGACCTCCGCCTGGCCGCGATAGCGCAGCGCCGCGCGGCAGGCCCCGCAGGCGAAGGTTTCGCGCTCGCTCGGGTGGGTGCGGCGGAACGGGCCTTCCCAGCCGCAGAGGCTGCACCGGCCGGGCACGTCGTAGACATGGAAGCCGGCGTTCCCGATCTCGCTCAGCCGCTGGTCGAGGGCAGGGGGCAGCAAGCGTGCCGGGACGGTTTCGATCTCGGGCGCTCTCGTGCGGTGCCGTATGTCGTTGTTCTCGCTGCGCCCGGTACCAGAGACGAGGTCCGCCGCCGTCACCGCGTTCCCGGGCTCCGGCGAGGTGACGAGGATCGTGCTGTCGCGCAGGCCGAACCCGCCATTGAGCCGAACCACGGCCGGTTGCTCGACCGTATCGACGGACAATTGAAGGTCGACGTCGCGGGCGTTGGAGAGCAGCACGGCGCAATCCGTCCAGTTCCGCACGCTGACCTGTGCGCGAAGCGCGTGGGCCGGCGCCTCCCGCCGCCCCAGCAGGGACAGGGCGCGCTGGACCTGATGCGCGCGGATGATCAGCTGGCCGTCGAGACCGGCGCAAGCGGCGTCGATCTGTTCCACGGTCACGGCGCTGCCATGCACGTCGTCGATATCGGCGTCGAGCGAAAAGCCCCGGCAGTCGACGAGACGGATGGCGGGGCCGGCCACGCGCCGGGCGATGGCGCGTCCGCGCACCGCGATGCGCAGGTCGCGACAGCCGAAGGCGGACAGCACTTCCTGGCCGAGATCCTCGGCGATGAGCGCCAGCGCCGCGAAGCCCCGGCAGCCTTCCACGCGGATGCCGCCGCCCTGGGCGCGCAGCAGCAGGATCCGGTCGAGGGTGCAATCATCCGCGGCGACCTCGACGAGCACCGTGCTGCGGTGGCCGAGACCGGTAATGGCGAGCGCCTCGAGCCGGCAGCCCGCCGCCTGCACCGACAAAGCATAGCGCCCATCCGAGAAGCTGAGGATCGGCGGTTCCGCCCGCACACCGCGCAGCGTCAGCCGCCGGGTCAGCGCCAGCGTGGTGGCGAGGTGGTAATGCGGGGCATCGAGCGCGACGACCGTTCCCTCCGGCGCCTCGGCGAGGGCGTCGATCAGCTCCTCGCTCGAGGAGGCGGTGACGATCGGGGAACCGGCGTCCGCCATCATGTCCGGAACATGCGACAGCCCGGCCGGCGACCGGCGGGGATGCGGGGCATGGCCTCGCGGCAAAGGGGCACGGGAAGGAGCGGGCTACGAATCATCTCGGCACAGGAGGGTTCGATCAGTATCCGGCATTAGATCAGCAGGACGAGCCCGACGCGCAAGCACAAGCGCGCGTCGGCGGCATCGGCCCTCGTCGGGGCGGGTTGGCCGCGGCGGCTTGGCGGCCCGCCCATCCGCCCGCCTAGGCCGCCTCTGCGGCATCGAGCACGTGCGCCGATCCGTCGATGTCGAGGCGGACGCGGTCGCCGGGACCCGGCGGCGCCAGGCTGGAGGTCTTGATCGTCAGCAGGGGGAGGGAGGTTCCCTCCAGCGCCACCGTCACCGTGCAGACCGCGCCGCCGAACTCGACATCGATCACCCGGCCAATGCCGGCGCCATCGGTTTCCTCGTGGACGAGGCGGATCTGCTCCGGCCGCAGCATGAGCTCGACGCGTCCCTGCCGGTCGGGCCGGATCGGCACCGATCCCAGCGCGCAGTCGGCATGGCCGTCGCGGGCGAGCGCCGGCAGCAGCACCGCGTCGCCGAGGAACAGCGCGGTCTCGCGGTCGCGCGGCTGGAGATAGAGCGCGCGCGGCGTGCCGGCCTGGACGAGGCGGCCGCCGCGCAACACCGCCACCTGGTCGGCGAAGGACAGCGCCTCGGTCTGGTCGTGGGTGACGAGGATGGTAGTGATGCCGGCCGCCTGCAGCACCCGCGCCACCGCCTTGCGCATGTTCTCGCGCAGGCCGGTGTCGAGCGCGGAGAACGGCTCGTCGAGCAGGATCAGCCGCGGCTTGCGGCCGAGCGCGCGGGCCAGCGCCACCCGTTGCTGCTGGCCGCCCGACAGCTGGTGCGGGCGGCGCTCCAGCATCGGCCGGTCGAGTTCCACCATGTCGAGCAGCTCGGCGATCTGCCGCTCGCGATCCGGCGTGCCACGCGGAATGCCGAAGCCGATATTCTCGGCGACGCTCAGATGCGGGAACAGGGCTCCGTCCTGCGCCACGATGCCGATGCCGCGCCTGTGCGCCGGCACATGCGCCGGGCCATCGGCCATCAGCACGCCGTCGAACTCGATGCGCCCCCGGTCCGGCGCCTCGAAGCCGGCAATGAGGCGCAGCAGCGTGGTCTTGCCGGAGCCGGATGGGCCGACCACCGCCGTGCGCCGGCCGGCCTCGACGCGCAGCGACACGTCGTCGAGCGCGGTGACCTGGCCGTAGCTTTTGCCGAGGCCGTCTATGGTGAGCAGGGTCATTGGCCGGCCACCCGCGTCGATTGGGCATGGAGCAACAGGGTGAGCGGCAGCGACAGCGCCACCATCATCACCGCATAGGGCGCGGCGGCGACATAGTCGATCTCGCTGGTGAGCGACCAGAAGCGGGTCGACAGCGTCTCGACGCCGTTCGGCGCCAGCATCAGCGTCGCGGTCAGTTCGTTAGTGATGCCGAGCGCCACCAGAGCGAGGCTGGCCGCCACGCCGGGTGCGGCGAGCCGCAGCGTGACCTGCCGCACCGCCTGCGCCGGCGTGCGGCCGAGCGCCTGGGCGGCACGCTCCAACTCCACCGGCGCCTGGGCGATGCTGGCGTGCAGCCCAACCATGGCGCGCGGCAGGAACAGCAGCACATAGGCGACGAGCAGCGTCGCATAGGTCTGGTAGAGCGGCAGGAAATACTGGACGGTGAGGCTGACCAGCGCCAGCGCCACCACCACGCCCGGCAGCGAGCCGACATAATAGTGGCAGGCTTCCAGCACCCGCTGGATGCGGCCCGGCACGCGTACCGACAGCCAGGCCATCGGCGCGGCGGCGAGCGTGGCGAGCGCCCCGCCGGCGAGCGCCAGCGCCATGGTCTGCAGGAGGGTGACCAGCACCTCGGCCGGCCAGATCGCGGTGCCGCCGAGGACGATCCAGCGCGCCAGCGTCCACAGCGGCACACCGAGCGTGAGCGCGGCCATCACCACCGGCAGGATGAGTGCCGGCAGCCGCCATTGGCCGAGCGCGCGCCGCGCCGCCGGCCGGGCCGAGCCGGCGCCGACCCGGGCGTAGCGCTCGCCGCCGCGCAGCAGCGCCTCCAGGCCGATGAGAAGCAGGCAGCAGGCGATCAGCACCCCGCCCAGCATGTTGGCGGCCGGGCTGTTATAGGCGGACTGGAACTGGTCGACGATCGCGGTGGCGAAGGTGTCGAACCGGATCATCACATAGAGCCCGTATTCCGACAGCAGATGCAGGCCGATCAGCAGCGAGCCGCCGCAGATGGCGATGCGCAGTTGCGGCAGGATGGCGCGGAAGAACACCCGCCACGGCCCGAGCCCGAGCGAGGCGGCGGCGTCCTCGATCGCGGGGTCGAGCCGGCGCAGCGTCGCCGCCACCGGCAAATAGAGGAACGGGAAATAGGCGATCACCGAGACGAAGGTGGCGCTCCATAGGCCGCGCATGCCGGGGGCGAGGCTGATCCAGGCATAGGAATGCACGAAGGCCGGCACCGCGAGCGGGGCGACCGCCAGCCACGACCACAGCCGCGCGAAGGGCAGGTCGGTGCGCTCGGTGAGCCAGGCGAGCGCTACCGCCACAACGATGGCGATCGGCACGCTGGTGGCCTCCAGCAGCACGGTGTTGACCAGGAGTTCACCGACGCGGGGACGGAACACCAGCTCGCGCACCGTCTCCCAGCCGACCTCCCAGGTCGTGGCGACGACGAAGCCGAGCGGCAGCAGGCTGGCCAGCGCCACCAGCGCCGCGGCAAGATGCACCAGGGGATGGCGGGCGAGGGCATAGGGCAGGCGCGGCGCACGGCGCAGCATCGTCGTCGCGACGATCCCGTCGGCGGGAGGAAGGGAGGCGAGTGAGCCGTCGTCGTGCCGCAAGCTGGTGCCCATCCGAGGTAGGGAGGGCCGCCGCCCCGATGAGGGGAGGTGGCCGGCTCAGATCAGTCCGGCGGCGGTCATCAGTTCGGTCACCTTTCGGCTGTTGAGCTTCGAGGGATCGATCTTCGGCGCCTGCAAATCGGAGAGCGGGACCAGCTTGGCGTTGGAGGCGGCATCCTTGCCGACGGCGTATTCGTAGGAGGTGCCGTCCTTGAGGGTGTCCTGCCCGGCCTTGCCGGTGATGAAGGCGAGCAGCGCCTGCGCTTCCTTCTGGTGCAGGCTCGACTTCAGCACGCCGCCGCCGGAAATGCTGACGAACGCGCCGGGGTCCTCGTGGCGGAAATAATGCAGGGCGACGTTGTTGCTGTTCTCGCCGGTCTTCGCCTGATCGCCGAACCAGTAGTAGTGATAGATGATGGCGCCTTCGATCTCGCCGGCATTGACCGCCTTCATGGCGATGCTGTTGCCCTTGTAGGGCAGGGCGTTCGCCTTGAGCGCCTTCAGCCAGGCGAGCGTCGCCTCCTCACCCTTCAGGTCCAGCATGGCGCTGACGATGGCCTGGAAGTCGGCCCCGGCCGGCGCCGCGCCCCAGCGGCCCTTCCAGGCCGGATCCGCCAGATCCATGATCGATTTGGGCAGCTTGTCCTCGCTCAGCTTGGTCTTGTCATAGGCGAAGACGGTGGAGCGGGCGGCGATGCCGATCCATCGCCCGTCGGAGGGGCGGAACGCCGCCGGCACCTGCGCGAGCGTGGCCGGATCGACCGGAGCGAACAGGCCGGCGCTGTCCGCCAGCGTCATGGCCGGCGAATTCTCGGTCAGGAAGACGTCGGCAGGGGAGGCGTCGCCTTCCGCGATGAGCTGGTTGGCGAGCTGCATGTCGCTGCCCTGGCGCATGGTGACGGGTATGCCGGTCGCCTTGGTGAAGGCCTCGGTCCATTCGCGCCCGAGGCTCTCATGCTGGGCGTTGTAGACAACGATGCCGGCGGAGGCCCCCGAGGTCTGTCCGACGGCCGGCGCAGCGGCGCCGAGCAGCATGGCGAGCGCGGCAAGGCCGGCCAGGCGATGAGCGGACATTTTCATGCAACCTCCAGGAAAACATGCAGTGAAGCACTTCGGTGGAGGGAGCTATAGAATTCCGGCAAGAGCCTTTCAATGAGCAGCTGTAGTCGGATCACGATGAAAACGACTATGTGAAATCAATTGGAATGTTTCTAAAGAAATGATGCGCCTCTCGCGGGATATGCTTCGCAGCGGCCGTCAGTGTTTGCGATGCGGGATCTTCGCTGCCGGTCGGGGACGCCGAGGCTGCATTGCCGCGGCGGCGTTCGGGCAACCGGGAGGCCGCCGCCCCGCTCCGACTGTTGCGGAGCAGGGCGGCCGGAGACGCGCTGCCGGATGGCGCTGCCGTCGCCGCGATAGGCGGCGCGGACTCACCAGGCGGCGGTGCGCACCGGGGTGAGGTTCTCGAAGCCGTCTTCCGTCACCACGATCATGTCTTCGATGCAGATCGCCCCGATTTCGGGGGGGATGATCATCGGCTCGACATAGAAGCACATGCCGGCCTCGATGATCGTCGGCTCGGAGGCGGCGAAGGTCGGCGTCTCCACCAGGTCGAGACCGTAGCCGTGGCAGATCGACCAGTCCCACGGCGCGAAGCCGGCGCCGGCGATGAGCTCGCGCATGGCGGCGACGATGTCGCGGTCGGCGACGCCGGGGCGGATCATCGCCTTGCCGGCGTCGAGCGCGCGCCGGCAGGTCTCGACCATGGCGGCGACATCGGCCGCCGGCTGGCCGGCGACGACGTTGCGCGACATGTCGGACTGGTAGCCGCCCAGCTTGCAGCCGAGGTCGATGACGACGAGCTGGTCGGGCAGGATCCTGCGGTCCGGCCGCGGCGGCATGTTCTTCAGCGCGCCACGCTTGCCGGAGCCGACGAAGCAGCCGAACGTCATCTGCTCGGCGCCGGCGGCCATGCAGCCGCGATGCGCCGCCGCCGCCACCTCCGATTCGGTGACGCCCGGCGCCACCGCCGCCATGGCGGCGTCCATGCCGGCGGCGGTGATGGCGCCGAGCCGGCGCAGCAGCGCGATCTCCGCCGGCGACTTGATGACCCGCTGCGCCTTCATCAGCCCGCCATCGTCAAGAAGGCGATGGCCCTCCAGCGCCGCGTCGAGCCCGACGCGCAGCGCGTAGGGCAGGCGGTCGAAGCCGGCGACGCCGATGCGCCGTCCCGGCCGCCACCCCGCCGCGAGACCGGCGACGGCGGCGATCACCTCGGCATAGTCCAGCCCGACGGCGCGCACGTCGCGCAGCCAGGTGGTCTGGATGTTGGAGTGCATCGGCTCGCCATGCGCCACCGCGCTGGTGACGAGCACCGGGTCGCCCTCGCGACCGACCAGCACCAGAGAGCCGCCGATCCAGGTGGGCGGCATGTAGAAGCCGCTGAGATAGCGGACATTGCTGCCGTTCGCGCCCTCCTCCCAGACCAGCAGCGCGTCGAGATCCAGCGCCTCAAGGCGCGTCTGCACCGACCGGATGCGGGAGCGGAATTCGCTCTCGTCGAAATCAAGTTCAAGGACCGCGCTGCGCTCCTTCCAGCCATATGGATTTCTTGATTCCATTTTTATAACTTCCTTCTATTGTCTAATTTTCTTGTATTTATACTTATAAATACTTGATGATATCTCGACGTTTCATGTAATGAGGGGGTATCGAGAGGCTGAATGGGAGTGTCGAGCATGGATGACGACAGGGAGGTCCCCCCCGGGCCGCAGGCGGGCCCGATCCCGCATGGCCGGGCGAGGGCGGTGGAAGCCGTGGTGAGCGCGACGCGGGCGCGGCTGGCCGCCGGATTGCTGCGTCCCGCCTTCGGCAGCGAGCCGGCCGATTTCCTCGCCGTGTTGCGGCAGGGAGAGAAGCGATGAGCGGCAGCGTCTCGCCGCGCTGGCTGCCGGTACGCGTGGTCGCCAGAGGGATCGCGGAAGGGTCGGTGCGGGCCGCCGCTTTGGTCGAGGAGTTCACCGACGCCGAACACCGGCTGCGTCACCTCAACGCCTTCGTGCGCCATGATGGCGAGGAGGCCGGCGCGGCGGCGGAGAGGGCGCCCGAAGGCCCGCTCGGCGGCGTGGCGCTGGCGCACAAGGACATGTTCCACCGCGACGGTCGCGTCACCACCTGCGGCTCGCGGCTGTTCGCCGGCGTCGCGGCGGAGGGAACCGCCACCGTGCTGCAACGGCTCGACGCGGCGGGCGCGCTCGATCTCGGCACGCTGCACATGGCGGAGTTCGCCCATAACAGCACCGGCCACAACGCCTTTCTCGGCCCGGCGCGCAATCCGTGGAATCCGGCGCACATCACCGGCGGCTCGTCCTCCGGGCCGGGCGCGGCGGTCGCGGCGGGGCTGGTGCATGGCGCGCTCGGTTCGGATACCGGCGGCTCGATCCGGCTGCCGGCGCATTTCTGCGGCGTGACCGGGCTGAAGCCGACCAGCGGGCTGGTCTCCCGCGCGGGTGCCATGCCGCTGTCCTTCAGCCTCGACACCATCAGCCCGATGGCGCGCTCCGCCGAGGACGTCGCCGCGCTGCTCGCGCCGCTGGTGGGCACCGATCCGCGCGACCCGACCGCCGAGCCGGCGCCGGGCGCCCATTATGTCGCCGCCTGCGGCGCGCCGGTCGCCGGGCTGCGGGTGGGGCTGCCGACGGCCTTCTACACCGACGGCCTGTCGCCCGACGTCGCCGAGGCGCTGGAGGCCTGCGCGCGGGTGCTGGAGCGGCTCGGCGTCGAGATCCGGCCAGTCGAGCTGCCGGACCAGGACGGGCTGAGCGCGGCGCAACTGGTGCTGGTCGCCAGCGAGGCGGCGAGCCAGCATCGCGAGCGCCTGTTCACCGACGCGCCCTATGATCCGCAGATTCGCAACCGCCTGCTGAACGGCCTCGGCTATTCGGCGCAGGACTATCTCCAGGCGCTGCGCGGACGTGGGGCGGCGCTCGCCGCCCATCTCGCCGCCCTCGACGGGTTCGACGCGGTGCTGACGCCGGTCGCGCCGTTCGATGCGCCGACGCTGGCGGAGACCGATATTGGCGGTGGCCCCGATGCCGAGGCGCTGATCCAGTCGATCAGCCGCTTCATGCGGCCGGCCAATTATCTCGGCGTGCCGGCGCTGGCCTTCCCGGCTGGCTTTTCCCGGCGCAGCCTGCCGGTCGGGCTGCAACTGGTGGGTCGCCCCTTCGGCGAGCCGACGCTGCTGGCGCTCGCCGCCGCCTATCAGCGGCAGACCGGGCATCACCGCCAGATACCGCCGGGCGTCTGAGGCACTGGTGAGCGGCGCGGGACCGGCGTCGCTCACGGCAACACCGCCGCCAGCGCCGTAGCGGCGCGGTCGACGTCGTCGCGCGCATTGTGCAGGTGGAAGGACAGCCGCAGCCGCCCGTCGCTGGCGGCGACCAGCAGCCCTTCCTCCGCCAGCCGGGCGGCCACCGCTCCGGCCTCAGCGCAGGGGATGGCGACGCTGGAGCCGGCATGGCCGGCCTCCATCGGTGTCCAGAGCGGGATGTCGCGCGCGGCGAGCATCGCCTTCAGCCGGCCGGCGAGGGCGAGCGCGTGAGACTCGACCGCTCGGAGCGGCAGGGCGTCGACCCGGTCCAGCGCCGCCTTGAGCGCGTAGAGCGACCCGAAATTCGGGTTGCCGGCCTCGATCGCCGCCATGCCGTCGCGCGGCGCCCAGTCGAGCCGGCCATCGGCGACCCGGTAGCGCGCCGCCGAGTTCCAGCCCGGCGCGACGACGGGGCAGGGGCCGAGCCGCTCCTCGTTCCAGTAGAGGAAGCCGGCGCCGTGCAGGCCGAGCAGGAATTTATGGGTGCAGGCGACGAGGATATCGCAACACTCGACGGGAATCTCGACCACTCCCGCCGCATGCGAGACGTCGACCAGCAGCGCGGCGCCGGCCGCCCGGCAGGTGGCGGCGAGCGGGGCGAGGTCGAGCCGCCGGCCGGTGAGGAAGCTGACATGGCTGACGCACACCGCCCGGGTACGCGGTCCGATGGCGGCGATCAGCCGCTGTTCGGCTCCCTCGCCGGCAGGCACGAAGCGCAGCGCACCGGCTTCGGCGGGTCGGCCGGCGAAGGCGAGGGGCAGCGAGGGGAATTCGTCGTCGAGCATGACGATGTCGCCGGGCGTCATCGTTAGCGCGCGGGCGGCGAGGTCCATGGCGTGGCTGACGCTCGCCGTGAAGGCGAGCCGCCGCTCGGGATGCGGCAGGCGGAGGCGACGGCCGAGTGCCGCGCGGGCGGCTTCCACCCGCTCCTCCATGCGGCGCCGGCCCGGCCCGCCGCCGCTCTTGTCGGCGGCGTAGTCGGCGAGCGCGTCGAGCACCGCGCGCAGCACCGGCGCCTCGCCGCCGGCATAGAGATGGCTGACGCCGTCGGGCAGGCCGACGAACTCCGTGCGCGGCAGCAGCGGGGCGGCGGGGGCGTCCGGCAGGGAGGCGGTATCGGTGTCTTCAGCGGCCATGGTCGTCAACTCGCAAGGTTGAGGAAGGCGCGGCTGCGCGGGTCTTGCGGGGCGGCGAAGAAGGCGGTGGCCGGCGCGTCCTCGACGATGACGCCGCGCTGCATGAACACCACCCGGTCGGCGACCTCGCGGGCGAAGCCCATTTCGTGGGTGACGATGATCATGGTGACGCGGTCGTCGGCGGCGAGCCGGCGGATCACCGCCAGCACCTCGGCGACCTTTTCCGGGTCGAGCGAGGCCGTCACCTCGTCGAACAGCAGCACGCGCGGCTTCAGCGCCAGCGCCCGCACGATGGCGACGCGCTGCTGCTGGCCGCCGGACAGCTGCCGGGGGTAGCGGTCGGCGAGATCGGCGAGCCCGACGCTGTCGAGCAGCGCCAGCGCCGCCCGTCGCGCCTCCGCCGGCGGCTGGCCGAGCACATGGATGGGCGCCTCGATCACGTTCTCCAGCGCGGTGAGGTGCTGGAACAGGTTGAAGTGCTGGAACACCATGCCGATCGGGCGGCGCAGCTCGCGCGCCTCGGGCGGATCGTCGGGGACCAGCCGGCCGGCGAAGCGGCGATAGGGCAGCTGGCGGCCGAACAGCTCGATCTCGCCGGCATCTGGCCGTTCGAGGCCGGCGATGAGGCGCAGCACGGTGGTCTTGCCCGAGCCCGAGCCGCCGATCAGCGCCAGCCGCTGGCCCTCCGGCACGTCGAGCGAGAAGCCGGACAGGATGGTGGTGCCGCCGAAGGTCTTGCGGATGCCGGTGAGCTTGAGGGCGTTCAGCGGCGGGGTGAAGCGCGGGGCGTCAGGAGCGGTCGGCAAGACGCACCTCCACGCGGCGCAGGATGAGGGCGGCGACGAGGCTGAAGGCGAGGAAGATCAGCCCGACCAGCGTCAGCGGCTCGTAATAGCGGTAGGTCTGGCTCGCCTCCTGCAGCGCGGTGCCGAGCAGTTCGTGCACGCCGATGACGGCGAGCAGCGGCGTCTCCTTGAACATGGCGATGAGATAGTTGCCGAGCGCCGGCACCACCGGCGGCAGCGCCTGCGGCAGCACGATGTGGCGCCAGATGCGGTAGGCCGGCAGGCTGAGCGCGCGTCCCGCCTCCCATTGCCCGCGCGGGACCGCCTCGATGCCGGCGCGGTACACTTCCGCCGTGTAGGTGGCGTAGTGCAGGCCGAGCGCGACGATGCCGCAGGCGACGGTCGGGATGCGCACGCCGTAGAGCGGCAGCACGTAGTAGATGAAGAAGATCTGGATCAGCAGCGGTGTCGAGCGCACGAATTCGACGAACATCGAGGCCGGCCGGCGCAGGACGGCATGCGGCGAGCGCCGCAGCAGCGCCAAAGCGAGGCCGAGCACCAGCGCCAGTGCCATGCCGCCCAGCGTCGCGGCGAGCGTGACCAGCGAGGCTTTCAGCAGGATCGGCAGCAACTCGCTGGCATAGTCGAGCTGGAACATCATCGCGCGCCCGCCACGGTTGCGCCCGCGCCATAGCGGCGCTCCAGCGCCCGCACCGCCAGGGTCAGCGTGTAGGCGATGGCGAAGTAGATCAGCAGCAGCAGCACATAGACCATGGTCACCCGGCCGGTGGTCTGCGCCAGCGCGTTGCCGACGAAGGCGAGGTCGGAAATGGTGATCAGCGACAGGAGCGAGGTCGCCTTGACCAGCTCGACCAGCTGGTTGCCGAAGGGCGGCAGCATCGCCGGCAGCGCCTGCGGCAGCAGCACCCGGCGCAGCACCTGGCTCGGCGGCATGTGCAGCACCAGCGCCGCCTCGATCTGCCCGCGCGGCACGGCGAGCAGTGCGCCGCGCACGATCTCCGAGCCATAGGAGCCGAAATTCAGCGCCAGCGTGGCGATGCCGGTGGTCCAGGGCGACAGTTCGATGCCGATCAGCGGCAGCACGTAGAACATAAAGAACAGCTGCACCAGCAGCGAGGTGCCGCGGAACAGTTCGACATAGACGACCGCCGCCGCCGCTACCGCCTTGACGTGCGACAGCCGGGCGAGGCCGGCGATCAGCGCCAGCAGCGCCGCGACCGGCGCGGTCAGCAGCGTGATGGCAACGGTGGTCACCGCCCCGTCGAGGAGGCGGGGGATGAGGGCGATGACGGTGGTGAACAGTGTTTCCATGGTCCGATGTCGTTGGCTCCCGTCCGGCCGGGGCGGGCCGGACGGGAGGTCGTCGCGATCCGAGGACGGATGCCGTGCCTCAGGCCTTGCAGAGCTCGGCCGAGGTGGGGGTCGAGGCGATCGGGGACAGCGCCTCCGGCAGGCCGTACTTCTTGTTGATCGCGGCAAGCTGGCCCGAGGCGATCAGCTTGGCGAGGCCGGCGTCATAGGCCTCGCGCAGCGCATTGTCCTCCTTGCGGAAGCCCATGGCGGCGTAGTCGATCGCCGGCTTGCCGTCGACGATCGGGTCGGCGAAGTCCTTGACGATCTCCAGGCCGGAATCCGTCATGGTCTGCAGCGTCGGGTAGATGATGACCAGCGAGCAGAAGGCGACGTCGGCGCGCCCGCCCTGCACGGCGGCCAGCAGCGGCGCGGTGTCGGGCAGCACCACCCACTGCGATTCCGGCACGCCGGCGGCCTTGGCATAGGCCTCCTCGACGCCGCCGCGCAGCACCGCCATCTTGATGGCCGGGTTCTTCTTGACGTCGTCGAGGCTCTTGATGCCGAGCGGGTTGCCGGCCTTCACCACCATGGTCTCGCGGCTCATCGAATCCGGGTTGCCATAGGCCAGCACCTCGCAGCGCTTCGGGCGGATGTAGAGCCCGGTGCAGATCACGTCGAAGCGCTTGGCCAGCAGGCCGGGAATGAGGGCGCTGAACTCGGCGACCACCGGCTCGACCTTGGTGACGCCGCTGCCTTCCATCGCCGCCTTCAGCACGTCGGGCGACTGGCCGGTGAGCACGCCCTTGTCGTCGAGGAAGGCGTAGGGCAGCTGGTTGGACAGGCCGACCTTGAGGGTGGCGGGCAGGGCGGCGGCCTCGGCGCGCGGGGCGGCGATGAGGCTGCCGAGCCCGGTGCCGATGAGGCCGGCGCCGGCACCCAGCTTGAGAAGGCCGCGGCGGTCGATGGAAAACGTCATGGAAGGCTCCTCTGTCGGAAGGTTGCTTTTTGAATTGGTGCCGTTCGGCACTCTCTTTCTCGGCGGCGGTCAGCCGGCGATCTCGTCATGGCGCTGGGCCAGGGTCTGCAACGCCAACTGGCGGCCGGCGATGATGTGGTCTTCCATCGCCTTGCGGCTGGCGGCCGGATCGCGCGCGCGCAGCGCCTCGACGATGCCGGCGTGATGGCCATAGGTGAAGCCGATGGCGGTGATCCGGCGCGACGCCCGGAGCAGGCGCTCGACGTCGTCGGCCAGCAGCTGGTTGCGGCTGCCGCGGGCGATGATCAGGTGGAAGTCGAGGCTGTGCGCCATGTCCGTACGCTGGCCGCTGTCGTCGAGCGACGAGGTGCGGCAGCAATCGTGCTCGCAGAGGTCGGCCAGCAGATCGAGCTCGGCGACGGTGAGGTGCAGCGCCGCCCGCTCGGCGGCGGCACCCTCCAGGATCACCCGCAGGTCGAACGTGTCGAGCACGTCCCTGAGGCTCAGCCCGCGCACGACGTAGCCGCGACGCGGGAACAGCTGCACCAGCCCTTCCTGGCACAGCAGCGCCAGCGCCTCGCGCACCGGGGTCTTGCTCACCGACAGCCGGGTGGCGACCTCCTTCTCCAGCAGGATCTCGCCCACCGGGATCCGCTGGTCGAGAATGTCGCTGCGCAGCGTTTCCAGCACCATGGTGCGCAGATCGGGGCGGGGCATCTGAGATCCTTGAGATATATCTCCAGTATGTTTCTTGGAGGCGCATGCCGAAGGCAAGGCCAAAAAAGCGTCAGCCGGTGGAGCGAAATTGGTCAGCGAAAACGATGCGGCCACGCCCGATGCGGGCGCTCAGGGGCGCCGCACCGGGCATGGCCGTGCGTCGACATCGATGGTGCGGCGCGCCCGTGCGCGCCGGCGTTCAGCGGATCAGCGGCACGTAATGGTGCGGCTGGCGCATCGCCACCAGATCCTTGCGGCGCACCACATTGGTCGGGTAGGGCGTGTCGAGGTTGGAGGTGTCGATGGCTGTCGTGATGATGCCTTCGCCCTCGCCGAGGATCGCCTCGCGGCGCGGGAACTCGAAGGTGTCCGGCCCGAACACGCCGCTCTTGCCGTGATAGCCGGCGGCGGGATCGAGCACGTTGGCGAAGGCGAGATGCACATTGTTCTCGCCGGCGCGGGCGCGCATCAGGTGCCAGTGATGCGGGTCGGCGCCGGTGGGGATCGGGTAGTTCTGCGCCACCTTGGAGCCGGCATGCGGCGCGGTCAGGCTGCCGCGCAGCGCCGCCGGGCAGGCGACGAGGTCGCAGCCGCGCAGCGCCAGCACGCGCCCGGCCTCGGGGAAGGCGGCGTCGTGGCCGATCAGCAGGCCGACGCGCCCGAAGGCGGTGTCGAACACGCCCCATTCCTCGCCCGGCGTCGCCCAATTGTGGTCGGAGGCATCGAGATGGGTCTTGCGGTAGCTGCCGATCACCCCCTGCGGCCCGACCAGCACGGCACTGTTGTACAAGGCGCCGTCCGCCTCCTCGGCGAGGCCGGCGACGAGGTGCAGGCCGTGGCGCGCGGCGATGGCGACCAGCCGGGCGACCGCCGGCCCGTCGAGCCGCTCGGCGGCGGGGGCGTCGAGCCCGGTGACGGCGCGCTCGGGAAACACCACCAGTTCGGCGCGCTGTTCGCGCGCCGCCTGTCCCGCCAGGTCGTCGATGCGGGCGAGGTTGGCGCCGACGTCGCCGGTCGGCGCGAACTGCGCGACGGCGACGCGCGAGCGCCGGCCCGGCGGCAGCGGCCGGTGGCCGTACAGCTTGAAGAAATCGAGCGGGTTCCAGCTATGCGTGTGGGTCGGCAGCTCCATGTAGAGCTCCGGCCGGCGCTGCTCGAACACCTTCTCGCCGAGCATGCGCCGCTCGCGGGCGCGTTCGAGGTCGAGTTCGGCATAGGCGACGCCGTCGCCGGAATCGATCACCGCCTCGATGGCACCGTCCGGCCCGATGACGCAGCTGCCACCGGAGAACTGCACCGTGCGCTCCAGCCCCCAGCGATTGGCCTCGATCAGGTAGCAGCTGTTCTCCACCGCGCGGGTGATCCAGTAGGGCGCCGGCGTGCGCTCGGCCAGCCAGTTGGAGATGTGGCAGATGATGTCGGCGCCGCCGAGCCCGGCGAGCCGGGCGGTCTCGACGAAATGGATGTCCATGCACACCAGCATGGCGATACGGCCGATGGGGGTGTCGAACACCTGGTGGCCGAGATCGCCCAGCGCCGACCATTTCGGTTCGGAGATGTAGGGATGCGTCTTGCGGTGGGTGCCGACCACGCCTTGCGGACCGATCAGCACGGCGGCGTTGTAATAGAGGTTGGTGGTCGCATCGACCTCGGGCATGCCGACGACGATGTAGCAGCCGTGCTGGCGCGCCAGCGCGGCGAAGCGCTCGGTGGTGGCGCCCGGCACCGGCTCGACGAAGGGGGCGACCTCGTCGCGGTCGAACCAGCAATAGCCGGTGGTGCCCATTTCCGGCGTCACGATCAGTTTCGCGCCGGCCTGCGCGGCCTCGCCGACCAGGTCGAGGAGGCGGGCGATGTTGCGCTCCTTCTCGAACATGGTCGGTTCGAACTGGACGGTGGCGACCTTCAGCGGGGTGGTCATCGGCGTTCTCCGGGCAAGAAGGGGCGTCCGGCGTGTCGCGGGGGGGCGCGCGCCGTGGTTTTGGGCAATCTGTTGAGACGCTTTTCCTCTCCCCACCCGAACGCGGCTGTTGCCGAGTTCGGTTCCGGCAAGGCCGAAGCCGGAAACATCCGGCCTCGGCGGAGAGGCGGCCCGCGAAGCGGGTCGGTGAGTGGCGACGACATTGGGAGCCGAAGAAGACCCCTTACCCCACCCCTCTCCAGCAAAATCGGACGCGTCCGGTTTTGATCTGGCCGGAGGCCGAACTCGGCAACAGCCGAGTTCGGTGCGGGGAGAGCGAGCAGGTCGCTCGGCCGTCGCTCCTCAGCCGAGATACGACTTCAGGATCGAGGCGCCCATCGTGTATTTGGGGTCCACCATGTTGCCCAGGCGCACGCGGCCGCACTGGGTCAGCAGCATGTAGGCCTCGATCTCGTCGAAGCCGAAATCGGCGGCCATCCAGCGGATCAGGTCGCGATAGGCCATGCGGGTGGCGTCCTCCATCGGGCGGGTGGAGCCGATGGACATGATGAAGTCCTTGGTCTCCAGTCGCGGCGTGTGGATGGTCCAGCCCTTGATCAGGTCGATCTGGATCGTGGTGACGGTCGGGTGCTCCAGCGCTACGCCGCACAATTCGCCGTCGCCCTGGGTGGCGTGGCAGTCGCCGAGATAGAGCAGGCCGCCCTTGGTGTTCACCGGCAGGTAGATCACCGCGTCGACGCCAACGTCCGGCAGGTCCATGTTGCCGCCGTAATAGTCCGGCTGCAGCGAGGTGATCGCCTCGATCTCCGGCGAGGTGCCGATGGTGCCGATGAACGGCACATAGGGCAGGGTGAGCTTGTCGCTCCACCTGGTGCCGGTCTCGGCGTCGACATGCAGCTTCTTGACCTTGATCGGCAGCGGCGCGTTGAGCATCGCCGTGTCCTTGGTCGGCACCAGGCCGCCGAAATCCGGCATGATCAGCGTGGTGCCGACCGGCTGTTCGCCGCGCGGGACGATGCTGCGGATGTGGACGGCGAGCGTGTCGCCCTTTTCCGCGCCCTCGACGAAGATCGGGCCGTTCTGCGGGTTGAGATAGGGGAAGTTCAGGATCTCGAGCGGGTTGTCGGTCTCGTGCTTGATCTTGCCCTCGAAGGCGTCGTGCGTCTCGGCGGCGACCACCGCGCCGGGCTGGACCTTCAGCACCGGGTCGACATAGGGGCCGTAGACATAGTGGTAGGTACCCTGCTCCGCCTCGGTGAGGGTGTGGAGCGCGCCTTCCTTGCCCTTGGCAAGGCCCTTGCGCGCCATGATGGAGTTTTCGAGCCAGGACATGCTGTTCTCCTTGAAAGTGGCTGTCTCGGTTAGACGGCGAGATGGCGGCGCATGGCCTCGCCGTCGGCGAGCTCCTCGCGCCCGAGCGCGGCGACGATGCGGCCCTTGTCCATGACGTAGCAGCGCTGGGCCATCGCCCGGATCATGTCGATGTTCTGCTCGACGAGGACGACGGTGACCCCGGTGTCCTTGTTGAGCTGGACCATGATGCGGGCGATGTCCTGCACGATGTTCGGCTGGATGCCCTCGGAGGGCTCGTCGAGCAGGATCAACGACGGGTTGGCGACCAGCACCCGGCCGATGGCGAGCTGCTGCTGCTGGCCGCCGGACATGGTGCCGGCGCGCTGGCCCCAGCGCTCCTCCAGGATCGGGAAGTAGCCGAGCACCCGCTTGCGGTCGGCCTCGGAGACGCCGCCGGCCCGCAGGCCGCCGACCGCGATGTTCTCGCCCACGGTGAGGCGCGGGAACACGTCGCGGCCCTGCGGCACGTAGCCGATGCCGAGCCGCGCCCGCTTGAAGGCGGAGAGCCCTTCGACCTTGCTGCCCTGATAGACGATGGAGCCGTCCATGGTGGGGACGAGGCCGATCAGGCTCTTCATCAGCGTCGACTTGCCGACGCCGTTGCGGCCGATCACCGCGACGATCTCGCCCTCGCGCACTTCGAGGTCGAGGCCCTGCAGCACCGGCTTGCCGCCATAGCCGGCCCGGAGGCCGAGGGTGGAGAGCATGACTTCCTTACGCATGGAGCCCTCCCGGCTGCTGATGGGCCGTCGCGTGAGCCGTCGTCTGGCCGAGATAGATCGCGGCGACGTCCTCATTGGCGACGATGTCGTCGATCGAGCCTTGAGCAAAAACCTTGCCGAGATGCAGCACCGTGACCTTGTGGGCGACCTGCCGTACGAAGGCCATGTCGTGCTCCACCGCCAGCACCGTCATACCGTCGGCGTTGAGGCGCTGGATCATCTCGCCGGTGGCGTGGGTCTCCTCCGGCGACATGCCGGCGGTCGGCTCGTCGAGCAGCAGCAGGCGCGGCTTGAGGCTGATCGCCATGCCGATCTCCAGCCACTGCTTCTGGCCATGGCTGAGATTGCCGGCGAGTCGGCCGGCATCGGCGGCGAGGTTGAGGAAGGCGAGCAGCTTGTCGATCTCCTCGGCGAGATGCGCGGGCTCGTAATGGTGCTGCATCGCGATTTCGAGGTTCTGCCGCACGCTCAGCGCCTTGAAGATGCCGGGCACCTGGAACTTCACGCTCATGCCGCGGCGGATGCGCTGGAAGGATTTGAGCGCGGTGATGTCCTCGCCGGCGAACAGGATGGCCCCCGAGCTCGGCAGGTGTTCGCCGAGGATCAGCCGGAACAGCGTCGACTTGCCGGCGCCGTTCGGCCCGATGAGGCAGTGCACCTCGCCGGTCTCCAGCGCGAGGTCGACATTGTTGGTGACGTGCAGGCCGCCGAAGCGCTTGTTGAGGGCCCGGGTCTCGATCAGCGGCATCACGCGTCTCCCGGCAGGCGTTTAGTGAAGGGACGAGCAACGAGCCTGGCGAGCGCAAAGATGAGGCCGCTCGGCGCCAGCAGCACGGTGAGCACCAGCATCACGCCCATCACCACCAGCGCGTACTGGCTGCCGTGGATGGTGAGCGCCTGGAACACCGCGAGCACGGTGACGGTGCCGATCAGCGTCGTGGTGAGGTCGGAGCGTCCGCCGACCGCGACCCAGACGATGGGCAAAGCGGCGGCGGTCATGCCCATGCTGGACGGCGTGATGTACTGGCCCCAGCTGGTGTAGAGCACGCCCGACAGGCCGGCCAGCGCCGCGCCGATGACGAAGGTACCGAGCTGGTACTTGCGGATGTCGTAGCCGAGCATCTCGGCGCGCTCGGGATTCTCGCGGATGGCGACCAGCACGTTGCCGAACGGCGAGTTCACCAGGATGCGCAGGCCGAGATAGACGACGACCAGCATGGCGAGCACGACGTAATAGAGCTCGACGTCGGGGAACAGCACGATGTCGCCGCCGGGCCAGGGCAAGGTGAGCGGTGGCATGTTGCTCATGCCGTTGAAGCCGTTGAGCCGGGCGGCGCCGATGCGCCATTCCGGGCCGGCGGTCTGCGCCATGAAGCGCTCCAGCACCAGCGTCACCGACAAAGTGACGATGCCGAGGAACACGCCGGAGATCCGCCCGAAGAACAGGAAGTAGCCGAGCAGCGCCGCGAACAGCGCCGCGACCGCCACCGCGAACACCAGCGCCACGAAGGTGAAGCCGTAGGCGGCGCCGAAATTGATGGTGAGGATGCCGTAGCTGTAGCCGGCGATGCCGAAGAAGGCGGTCTGCCCGAAGCTCAGCGAGCCGCCATAGCCCCAGATCAGGCAGAGGCCGAGCGCCATGAAGATCCAGGTGAAGAAATACACCGTGTTGCCGACCGTGTAGCCGTCCGAGAACAGCGGATAGGCGCAGGCGGCGGCGAGCGTGACGAGGAAGCCGGCCCAGAAGAGCGGGCCGCGTCCCAGCGTCTGCGGCCCTTCGAGGCGGCGGAGGAAGCGGGTAAGCGCGTTCATGTGTGTCTCGTGTTCCCGCTCAGGCGCGCTCGCGCAGAAGGAAGCCGGAAATGCCGCGCGGCAGCACCCGGATGACGACGATGACGGCCACCAGCAGGCCGATCTGGCCGAAGAGCTGGCCGTACCAGGAGGTCATGGTGGCCTTCACCACGGCGAGCAGCGCCGCCGCCGGCGCGGTGCCGAGGAAGACGTCGGCGCCGCCGACCACCACGGTGACGAAGGCTTCCATGATGAAGGTGGTGCCCATGGTCGGCACCAGCGTCATGGTCGGCGCGTAGAGCCCGCCGGCGAGGCCGGCGAGGCCGGCGCCCAGCGCGAAGGTGAGGCTGTAGACGCGGCGGGTGTCGACGCCGAGCGCCGCCGCCATGTGCGGCACCTGGATGGTGGCGCGGGCCATGACGCCGAAGCGCGTCCAGTTGAACAGCGCGTAGAGCCCGGCGAGCACCACCACGGCCATGACGAACAGCACGAGGCGGTAGAGCGAATAGGAATAGGCGCCGACCTGGAAGCTGCCGAACGGCGTGCCGACGCCGGCCATGGTGGAGCCGAGCAGGATCAGCGTGCCCTGGGTGCCGATCAGGCTGAGGCCCCAGGTGGCGACGATGGTGTCGAGTGGCCGGTCGTAGAGATGCCGGACCACGACGATCTCCACCAGCGCGCCGACCATGCCGGCGACCAGGGCGCCCAGCACGATGGCCAGCGGCAGCGGCAGGCCGGCATGAGCGGCGGAGACGGTGACATAGGCACCGCACATGATGAATTCGCCATGGGCGAGGTTGATCACGCCCATCATCCCGAAGATGACGGCGAGCCCGCAGGCGGACAGCACCAGGAAGGCGAAGGCGTCGCCGAACTGGTAGAGCGCGGAGAAGGCGAGGGTTCCGACATCCATCGGCGAAGCGGCCTTGTGCTGGAAGGAAAGGGTTGCCCCGGCTTGAGGGGGTCGGCCGGGGCAACGGGCGCGACGGACAAGGGGACGCCGCCGCGCGAGAGGGCGGGCCGGACCGGGGAACCGGTCAGGCCCGAAGTGCTGTCGTCGGAGCCGCCGCTATCAGGGCTTCGGCGGCGGGTTCGAGGGCGTGTACTGCGCGCTCGGGTCGCTCTTGGTCAGGTCGCAGCCGGCTTCGCCCAGCCAGTACGGCTTGATGTCCTGCCAGACCTTCGGGAAGGAGATCGAGTGATCCTCGCCCACCTTCGCCAGGTAGATGGTGTGCGACATGTGCTGGCTCTTGGGATCGAGGCAGACCTTGCCTTCCGGCGCGTCCATGCAGACGTCGCCCTTGGCGATCTCCTTGCGCAGGTCGTCGCGCTTGGTCGACTTCGCCCGCTCCACCATCTGCTTGTAGAGATAGACGGCGAGGTAGGAGTTCTCGGCTTCCTGGTTGACATAGGGCTCGTCGGGGAACTTCGCCTTGAACTTGGCGAAGAACGCCTTGGAGGCCGGGGTATCGACTTCCTCGATGTAGTTGGTGGTGACGTACATGTCCTTGAGCGACGGCGGCTTGAACCGCTTGTGCTCATAGCCCTGGCCGACATTCACCGAGGAGGCCATCGGCAGGTTCACGCTGGCGGCAGCGGCCTGCTCGTAATAGGAGGCCTGCGCGGTGCCGACCAGCAGCGTCACCACGAAGTCGGGCTTGGCCTTCTGGATGTTCTGGATGTTCTGCGAGAACTGCGACACGCCAAGCGGGATGAAGTCCTCGCCGACCATCTCGCCGCCGTGCTCCTTGACGATGTTGCGCACCCATTCGGCGGAGATCTGGCCGAAATTATAGTCGGCGGCGAGCGTGTAGACCTTCTTGCCGTACTTCTCCATCATCCACGGGATGAGGGTGGAGAACTGCTGCTCGGGCACCGCGCCGGTGACGATCATGTTGGCGTCGCAGACGCCGCCCTCATACTGGTTGTTGTAGAAGGCGAGCCCGTCGAACTGGTTGACAATCGGGCGGTAGGCCTCGCGCGAGGCCGATGAGAAGCCGGCGAACACCGCGTCGACCTTGTCGCGCTGGAGCACACGGCGCATGAACTCCTGGTAGCGGGTGTTGTCGGACTGGGTGTCGTAGATCACCAGTTCCAGCGGGCGGCCGTCGATGCCGCCGGCCTTGTTGATCTCGTCGGCGGCGAGCTGGATGGCGTGCACCTTGCCGATGGTGGCGGCGGCGAAGTCGCCGGACTGATCCTCGAGCACACCGAGCTTGATCGGATCGGCGGCCAGGGCGGGCGTGAAGCTGTGGGCGACGCCGAGCAAAAGCGTCCCCGAGAGGGCTGCGGCACGCAGCCCCCGCATGGTCTTCCCAGTCATCTTACTCTCCTGTGAAAGGTTATCTTCTTTCCGCGCTTCGTCCGATGAGGCGCGGTTGCGTCGTCTGGCCGTGAATGCCGGCCCGCTTCTTCATGAAGGCTTCGCAATAGTCTTCGAGGCTCTGCCGCGAGCGCATGCTTTCGCGGCGAAGACATTCATAGGCTTCGTCGTCATCGACGCCCGCATCCTGCATGTGGGCGATGATGGCCTTCACCACCGCGCGGCGTCCGCGCCGGCGGCGATCCATGTCGTCGAGCCGCGCCCGGAGGTCGCCGCGCAACAGGAACTGGTTGATACCGAGGAACAGGGCGGTGTAGACCGCGCCGCCCTGCACCGGCTTGCGCAGGAACGCCGTCGCCCCGAGATTGACTAGGTGCTTCAGCCGGCTCGGCGCCTCGACGCCGACAAGGCCGATCACCGGCACCGGCGGCTGGCGCGAGCCGGCGTCGATGTCGAGGGCGAGCGGGTTGTCGAGGTCGCCGTCGACGAACAGGATGTCGCGCTCAGCTTGTAGCGTCGCGGGGTCGAGGTCGGCGCGCCCGTCGATCAAAGCGGGAAAGCAGGCGCTCACCCCGAGCTTGCCGAGCGTGACGTGCAGCGCCTCGACGGCGGTGGGGTTGGACGTGACGATATGCGCCCGGCCGCCATTGAAGTTCTGGAGCAGTCGAGGAGCCATCACTTCACCACCTTCAGCGACGTGTTGCGGGGAGCGACTGCATAGCGCGGCGAAGACTGCACGAGATAGGGGTCCGGTCGCACCGGGCCGGGGGCCTCGACGAGGACGTCGAAGCGGGCGGCGGCGGTGGAGATGCCGATGCGCGGCGTGAGATAGGCGTGCAGCGTCTGCGGGTCGATGCGCACCTCGCCCTGCGGGGCGAGGAGATGCTGGCGCGTCGCCGCGTCCTTCACCGCCTCGACATCGTCGGTGCCTGCATCCGCCAGCGCCAGGATCAGCAGCTTCATCGCGATATAGGAGGCCTCGGCGTCGGCCGAGGAGGACGGGCCGCCCGGAAACCGCTCGCGATAGGCGCGGGTGAAGGCGAGGCTGGCCGGCGATGAGAGCGAGGAGAAGTACACGCTGGAGCTCAGGTGCCCGTCCACCGCCTCGGCGCCGATCTCTTCCAGCTCCGGCTCCGACAGCGTGCAGCTCGCGACCGGGATGATGCGCGGCTGGTCGATGCCGCGGGCGAGGCAGGCGGCGCGGAAAGCGCGGAAGAACGCGTAGTTGCTGGTGCCGATGAGGTTGTTGAACACGAAGCTCGGCCGCGCCTCGAGGATCGCCTCGACCACCTGGTCGAACTCGGTGTCGCCGACCGGCACGTAACGCTCGGCCAGCACCCGCGCGCCGCGCGCCATCATCGCCTCGCGGAAGATGCGGGTGTTCTCCCACGCCCAGATGTAGTTGGAGCCGATGCAGAAGGCGCTCGACCCGACATGGGCGAGCATGTGATCGACCAGCGGCAGCACGTGCTGGTTCGGCGAGGCGCCGGTGTAGATGACGTTGTTGGAGCTCTCGAAGCCCTCGTAATGCGAGGGGTACCACAGCAGCGCGTCGTGCTTCTCGAAATAGGGGATCACCTCCTTGCGGCTGGAGGAGGTGTAGCAGCCGACCACGTGGCGGATGCCGGATTGCAGCAAGTCGCGGCTGAGCTCGGCATAGCGCGTGAGCTCGCCGCCCGGATTGACCACCACCGGCTCGATGGTGACGCCGGGCGCCGCCTGCTCGGCAACCGCCAGCAGCGCCCCGTTCAGCATGGAATGCGGAACGACGCTGTAGGGTCCCGTGGTCGAGAACATGACCCCTATGCGGTAGTGCTTCGACACTCTGCGCTCCGACCAAAACAAAAAGCGCCCGCCGGTCGATTGACCGTGGGCGCCTTTGCCACCAACCCGCAGCGCCTCAAGACGGGCGCCGTCGTTGGAAATGTTCACCAAATTGCCGCGACATTAGGCATCCTTGCCCGTCGCTCGTTTCTTAGGCTCGCGTGAAGTCGCCTTTTTGTCAAGCGGTTTTCCTCTCGGGAACATCCGTTGCACAATTTTCCCCGCCCGGCCTATGGGGCGTCGCGCAGCCCGTCGAGATGGCTGCGTATGTGCGCCGCCTCCGCCGCGGTGCCGGCGAGGCCGATCGCGGTCATGAAGCCGTCGCGGGCTTCCCGCGTCCGGCCGAGCTGCATCAGCAGCGCGCCGCGCAGGCCGTGATAGTGGAAATAGCCGGCCAGCTTGTCGCCGAGCGGCTCGACCATGGCGAGCGCCGCCTCCGGCCCGCGCAGCTTGGCGACCGCCACAGCGCGGTTGAGCGTCACCACCGGCGAGGGCTGCATGATCTCCAGCGTGCCGTAGAGCAGGTCGATCTGCGCCCAGTCGGTCTCCTCCGGTGTCGGCGCCCGCGCATGCAGCGCGGCGATCGCCGCCTGCACCTGGTAGGGGCCGGGCTGGCGGTGACGCATCGCCTTGTCGAGCAAAGCGAGCCCCTCGGCGATCATCGGCCGGTTCCACAGGCCGCGATCCTGCCGGTCGAGCAGCACCGGCGCGCCGTCGGCGTCGAACCGGGTGCCGGCGCGGGCGTGCTGCAGCAGCATGAGCGCGGCGAGCCCCATGATCTCCGGTTCGGCGGGGAACAGCCGCAGCAGCAGGCGGGCAAGGCGGATCGCCTCCTCGCATAGCGGCTCGCGGGCGCCGGAGGTGTCACCGGCGGCGGAATAACCCTCGTTGAACACGAGGTAGATCATCGCCGCCACCGCGCCGAGCCGCGCGGCGCGCTCCACCGCGCCCGGCGACTCGAACGGCACGCCGGTGCCGTTTGCCTGGGCACGGCCGATGCGCGCCTTGGCGCGGGTGATGCGCTGCTCCATCGCCGCCTCGCCGACCAGGAAAGCGCGGGCGATCTGCTTCACGCTGAGGCCGGAGACGATGCGCAGCGCCAGCGCGATCTGCTGCGTCGCCGGCAGGTCCGGGTGGCAGCAGATGAACAGCAGCCGCAGCACGTCGTCACGGTAATCCGCGCCGTCCAGCCGCTCAGCGATCTCCGCCTCGGCGTCACCGGTGTCGGAGAGCAGGTCCTCCGGCGGCAGCTCGGTCTGCTTCGCCCGGCGGCGCACCGAATCGAGCGCGACGTTACGGCCGACGAACACCAGCCAGGCGGCGGCATCGCGCGGCGGGCCGTTCTGCGGCCAGGTCCGCAGCGCCCGCAGGCACGCCTCCTGGTACGCCTCCTCGGCGAGGTCGAGGTCGCGGAAATAGCGCAGCAGCGCGGCGAGCGCCTGCGGGCGCGCGGCGGCAAGGGTGGTGCCGATCCAGCGCGCCTCGTCCATCACGGCCTCGCGCCGCCGTCGACGAACAGGCCGACCGGGCGGATCTCGTAGGAGCCGCCCGGATTGGCGGCGCCGAGCTCGCGGGCGATGCCGAGCGCTTCCTCGAGGTCGGCGCAGTCGAGCAGATAGAAGCCGAGCAACTGCTCCTTGGTCTCGGCGAACGGGCCGTCGAGCACCAGCGGTGGGTCCTGGTCCTTGCGCAGCGTGGTGGCGGCGGTGGTCGGCAGCAGCCGCGCCACCGGGCCGAGCCGGCCCTCCTTGGCGAGGCGCTCCTGCACGACGGCGAGCTTGCGCATCACCGCCTCGTCCTCCTCCTTGGTCCAGGCGCAGACGACGTCTTCCTGATGGTAGCAAAGTAGGGCGTAGAACATGGGCTGCCTTTCGGTTTGCCGGGGGTCAGCCACCGCTGATCGCGGTGATCACGAAGACGTCCGCGCCGGGGGCGAGCGGCGTCGACAGCCGGGCGCGGCGCCCGTCGACGAACACGTTGATGTGCCGGCGGATCGCCGGGGTCTCGTCGCAGAGCCGCTCGCGCATGCCCGGCCAGCGGGCGTCGAGCCCGTCCATCAGCTCCGCGACGTTGCCGGCGCGGAGCGACACCAGCCGCTCGGCGCCGGGAAACAGCACGATGAGATGCGCCGGCAGGCGCACCAACACCGGGGCCGGCAGCGGTGCCGACGCTTCGTCCGGTCGTTCCCGCAGCGCGTCCTCGCCCATCCGAGCCTCCGTGAGCATTTTCGAGCGAAGCGGGTACCGGTTCGCGTGAAGAAAATGCGTCAGAACAACAATCTGGAGCATGCCCGGTGAACCGTGATTCACCGGGCATGCTCTAGCGCTCGATCACCAGCGTCTCCACCGAGGTGATGGTGGGAAGGTGCGGCGCGACGCAGTCCCAGCTTTCGCCCTCGTCGATGCTGGCATAGAGCCCGCCGGCATTGGTGCCGAAATACACCCCGGCCGGCTCCATGGTGTCGGTCGCCATCGCCTGGCGCAACACGTTGAAATAGGCGCCGCCCTGCGGCAGGCCCGTGCGCATGGCCTGCCAGCTCCGCCCGGCGTCGCGGGTGCGCCACACGGCGGTATTGCCCTCCGGCATGAAGCGGCCCTTGATGTCGCCGTTCAGCGGGATGAGATAGAGGCTGTCCGGGTCGCGCGGATGCGCGGCGGCCGGGAAGCCGAAGGAGGAGGGCAGGCCGGTCTCGATGCTCTCCCATCGCCGGCCGCCATCGTCGGAGCGGTACATGCCGCAATGGTTCTGCTGGTAGAGCCGCCCGCCCTCGCCCGGCGCCTTGACGAGGCAGTGCACGCACTGGCCGAATTCGGGATAGTTCTGTCCCTCCGGCATGTAGTCGGCACGGGTACCGCGATTGCGGGTCTCCCAGCTCGCGCCGCCATTCTCGGTGGCGAACACGCCGGCGGCGGAGATGCCGACCCAGATCCTGTCGCGGTCGGCGGGATCGAGCACCAGCGAGTGCAGGATCAGCCCGGCGCCGCCGGGGTTCCATTCCGGCCGCGTCGGATGCTTCTGCAACCCGTCGACATGCGTCCAGCTTTCGCCGCCATCGGTGCTGCGGAACAGCCCGGCCGGCTCGACGCCGGCATAGAGGCTGCCATCCTCGCCGGCGGCGAGGCTCCACACCGCCTTCACCGGCTGCTGTCCGGCCTCATAGGCGAGGCCCTGGCTCGAGTGCGTCCAGCTGGCGCCGAAGTCGGTGGACTTCCACACCGCCGGGCCGAACCACTCATTGCCGCCGCCGGCATAGACGGTGCCGCTCGCCGGATCGGCGACGACATGGTTGGTCGGCCACGTCTCGCAGAACGGGCCGCGCACCTCCCAGGAGCGGCGCGAGGCGTCGCTCGCGAGGATGAACGCGCCCTTGCGGGTGCCGACCAGGAGGAAGACCTGCTTGCCCATGGCACCCTCCCGCTACTCGTTGGTGACGATCATCCACGACACGCCGAAACGATCGGTCAGCGTGCCGAAGGCGGGCGAGAAGAAGGTCTTGGCGAGCGGCATGGTCACCTTGCCGCCATCGGAAAGCGCGGCGAATTTCGCCTGCGCCTCCTCGGGGGACTTGACCGACAGCGCCAGCGAGATGCCGGCGAACGCCGCGCCGTCGGACTGGCAGCCGTCGGAGGCCATCAGCTCGGCGTCGCCGACCTTGAAGCTGGAATGCATGATCTTGGCGCCCCAGCCCTCCGGGACCATGTCGGGCGGCGGCGGCTCCGGCGCGTCGCTGAAGCGCATCAGCGCGGTGACTTCGGCGCCGACGGCCTTCTTGTAGAAGTCGATGGCCTCTTCGGTGCGGCCGTTGAACATCAGATAAGCCTGCACGTTCATGATTTCGCTCCCTGGTCGATCCTCTTGCGCCGGCGCTTCGGCCCTTCCGGCCGGCACCGATGACGCGAGGACGAACGGGCGCAGCGTAACCCGACATCACGGCAGGAATTTTTCGCAAGATTCGTCGTCGGGCGCGCGGTGGCGCTCAGCCGGCATCCGGCGGGGGCGGCGCGGCATGCGCCTGTAGCGCGTCGAGATGGGCGCGCGCGGCGGCGGCGGCCAGTTCCTCGATCTGCCGGTAGCGCTCGACGAGCTCGGTGCCGAACGGGGTCAGCCGGGCGCCGCCGCCATGCTTGCCGCCGGTCTGCGAGAGGACGACCGGCGTGCCGAAGATCCGGCCGAGTTCGTCGACGAGGTCCCAGGCGCGCCGGTAGGACATCTCCATCGCCCGCCCGGCCGCCGAGATCGAGCCGGTGCGGGCGATGGCTTCGAGCAGCGCGATCTTGCCCGGCCCGATGCGGCCTTCGGAATCGAGATCGATGCGGATGGAGAGCGAGGCCATGGAATCCGGGTGCTGGTCGAGAAGGTCGCCGGACAGCATGCCCGCGAAAGCGGCGGCGTCAATTCCCGCCGCCGCGCTCCCGTCGCTCCGCTACATCACCGCGCCGAGCTGCCAGGGCACGAACTCGTTGCGGCCATAGCCGAGCAGCTCCGATTTCGAGCGGGTGCCGGAGGCGATGTCCAGCACCAGCTGGAAGATCTCCCGGCCCTTCTCCTCGATGGAGACGCCGTCGATGATGTCGCCGCAATTGATGTCCATGTCCTCTTCCATCCGGGCGAAGAGGTCGGAGTTGGTGGCGAGCTTCACCGAGGGGGTCGGCTTGCAGCCATAGGCCGAGCCGCGCCCGGTGGTGAAGCACAGCATATTGGCCCCACCGGCCACCTGACCGGTCGCGGCGACCGGGTCATAGCCGGGGGTATCCATGTAGACGAAACCCCGCCGGTCGATCTTCTCGGCATAGCGGTAGACGCCGCGCAGGGTCGAGGTGCCGCCCTTGGCCACCGCGCCGAGCGACTTCTCCAGGATGGTGGTGAGCCCGCCCGCCTTGTTACCGGGGGAGGGGTTGTTGTTGAGCTCGCCGCCGGTGCGGGCGGCATATTCCGTCCACCAATCAATGAGATCGACGATCTTGCGACCGACTTCCTCGCTCTCGGCGCGGCGGGTGAGCAGATGCTCGGCGCCGAAGATCTCCGGCGTTTCCGACAGGATGGCGGTGCCGCCATGGCGCACCAAAAGGTCGACCGCCGCGCCCAGTGCCGGGTTGGCGGTGAGGCCGGAATAGCCGTCCGAGCCGCCGCATTGCAGCGCCAGCACCAGCTCGGAGGCCGGCACGGTCTCGCGCACGGAGGCGTTGGCGTGCGCCAGCATCTCCTTGATTTTGCTGACGCCAGTCTCGATCGACTTGCGGGTGCCGCCGCTCTCCTGGATGGTCAGGGTCTGGAAACGCGGCCCCTCGACGATGCCGTATTCCTTCATCATCCGCGGGATCTGGAACACCTCGCAGCCGAGGCCCACCACCAGGATCGACGCGAAGTTCGGATGGCTGGCATAGCCCCATTGGGTACGGGCGAGGATGTCGAATTCCTCGCCCTTGGAGGCCATGCCGCAGCCGGTGCCGTGGGTGAAGGCGACGACGCCGTCGATGTTCGGGTAGTCAGCGAGCACGCCGGAACGGGTGACGGCGTCGGCGATGAAGTCCGCCACCGTCGCCGAGCAGTTCACCGACGACAGGATGCCGATATAGTTGCGCGTACCCACCCGTCCGTCGGCGCGGCGGAAACCCTGGAAGGTGGCGGGTTCTTCGCCGGGCCGCAGGCCGGTATCGGCCTTCGCCTCGGTGGCGAAGGCGTAGTCGCGCTCGAAATCGTGCAGCACGACATTGTGCTCGTGCACCCATTCCCCCGCCGGGATGTCGTCCTTGGCGAAGCCGATGACCTGGCCGAACTTGCGGATCGCCTCGCCCTGGGGGATCGGGCGCGAGGCGACCTTGTGGCCCTTGGGGATCATCCGGCCGGCAGCGACGCCGTCGGGCAGCTCCGCGCCCGCGGCGATCTTGTCGACCGCGATGATGACATTGTCGGCGTCGTTGAGACGCAGGATGCGCGGGGCGCTCATGGCTTCAGACTTCCAAGGACTTCAAGCGTTCAGGCTGCGAGAGGTTCAGACTTCGAGGATCGCCTTGATCACGCCGGCTTCCGGTTTCAGCCAGGCGTCGAACAGCTTCGGGCCTTCGCTCAGCGGACCACGATGGGTGTTCAGCGCCTTGGTCGGCACCTTGCCGGCTTCCATCTGCCTGACCACCTCGGCGAAGTCGTCGGCCTGGGCGTTGCGGCTGGCGAACAGCGTCGCCTCGCGCTTGTGGAATTCCGGGTCGGAGAAGGTAATGTCGGTGCGCACCACACTCACCAGCACATAGCGGCCGGCATGGGCGAGGAAGCCGAAGCCGCGCTGCATCGCCGCCGCATTGCCGGTGGCGTCGATGACGACGTCGAAGAAGTCGCCGCCGGTCAGGCGCTTGGCGGTCTCTTCCGCCTGCGCGTCGGCGATCAGCATCTGGTCGGCGCCGAGCTCGTTGATGGTGAAGGCGATGCGGTCCTCGCGCAGGTCCATTACCGTGACGTGCGCGCCGCGCGCCTTGGCGAAGATGATCGCGGACATGCCGATCGGGCCGGAGCCGACCACCAGCACGCGATCGTCAGCGGTGATGCCGCCGCGCTTCACGCCATGGGCGCCGATGGCGAGGAATTCGATCATCGCTGCCTCGTCGATGGAGGCGGAACCCGCCGGCACGACATTACCGACCGGCACGCAGAGGAACTCCGCCATGCCGCCGTCGCGATGCACGCCGAGCACGTTGATGTTCATGCAGGCATTGTTCACGCCCTTGCGGCAGGCGTGGCAGGTGCCGCAGGACAGATACGGCACGATGTAGACGTTCTGGCCCTTGGCCAGGCCGCTGCCTTCGGGCGCGCTCTCCACCGTGCCGGAGAGCTCGTGGCCCATCACGCGCGGGTATTCGAGGAAGGGGTGCTTGCCCTGATAGATGTGGAAATCGGTGCCGCAGATGCCGACGCGGCGGATGCGGATCAGCGCCTCGCCCGCAGCCGGCACCGGCTCGGGGCGGCTGATGATCGACAGGCGGCCGGGTTCATCGCAGATCAGGGCTTTCATCGCAGAATGCTTTCCACAGCAGGAGGCTTCGAGAAGAAGATGCGGCCCGGCTCGGAGAGCGCGTCGCCCGGGTCGCCGGGCCGCAGTCGGGAGGCTCGTCACATGGTCGGGGGCAGGGTCTGCGGCAGCGGCGAGCCGTTGTACTTGAGGAACACCTCGCGGAGCTTGCCGTTGGCGAGATCCTTGGCGATCCACTCGTTGAGACGGGCGCGCAGCGCGTCCTCGTTCTTGCGCAGGCCGATGGCGTAGGGGTTGGTCTTCAGGATGATCTTGGTCTCGAGCGGGTCGTTCGGGCGACGCTGGTTGACCGCCTTCATCACCTGCGGCGAGGAGCCCATGATGTCGACCTGGCCGGAGACCAGCGCGGTGATCAGCGTCGCGTCGTCGTCATAGCGGACGATCTCGGCGTTCTTGATCTGCGAGGTGACTTCCTTGTCGTTGGTCGAGCCGCGGGTGGTGCCGATGCGCAGGCCCTTGAGGCCGTCGATGGTCTTGATCGCGGTGCCCTTCGGCGCGGCGATGGCGATCTCGATCACGCCATAGGCGTCGGAGAAGTCGATGACCTTCTTGCGCTCCTCGTTCACCGAGAAGGAGGCCATCACGATGTCGGCCTTGCCGGTGAGCAGGAAGGGCACGCGGTTCGGGCTGGTGACCTGCACGATCTCCAGCGGCACGCCGAGATCGGCGGCGAGCAGCCTGGCGCTCTCGACATCGGAGCCGGTCGGCTGCATCTGCGCGTCGGTGAGGCCGAAGGGCGGCGAGCCGAGGTCGATGGCGACCAGCAGCTTGCCGCGCTTCTTGATCTCGTCGAGCGTGTCGGCCTGCGCCGCGAGCGGCAGGGCGAAGGAGCCGGTAAGGCCGGCGAGCGCGGAAGCGGCAAGGAATGTACGGCGGTTCATGGTTTCCCTCCCTGGGATATTGAGCGGTTCTGCGCGATTGAAGCTGTTCTGGCGTGGTGGTTCTCAGAGACCGCTGCCGACGAAGTCGGCGAGCTCGGCGGTCTTCGGGCTGTCCAGCATGGAGCCGGGGCCGGTTTCCCAGACCTTGCCCTTGTGCATGTAGACGACCTGGCTCGCGACCTTGCGGGCGAAGGCCATTTCATGGGTGACGAGGATCATCGTCATGCCGCCGCGCGCGAGGTCTTCCATGACCTTCAGCACTTCGCCGGTGAGCTGCGGGTCGAGCGCCGAGGTGACCTCGTCGAACAGCATCAGCTTGGGCTGCATGGCGAGCGAGCGGGCGATGGCGACGCGCTGCTGCTGGCCGCCGGACAACTGTTCGGGAAAGTGCCCGGCCTTCTCGGCGAGGCCGACCCGGCGCAGCACGTCATGGGCGAGGTCGCGCGCCTCGGACTTGGACACCTTCTTCACGCAGCTCGGTGCCAGCATGATGTTCTGCTCGGCGGTGAGGTGCGGGAACAGGTTGTAGCTCTGGAACACGATGCCGACGTCGCGGCGCAGCGAGCGGCGGTCGAGCTTGGCGTCGTGTACCGCATGGCCGCACACGTCGATGGTGCCGCCGTCGATGGTCTCCAGCGCGTTGATGCAGCGCAGCGCCGTCGACTTACCCGAGCCGGACTGACCGATGACGGCGGCAACCTCGCCGCGGCCGACCTCGAAGGAGACGCCGTCCAGCACCTTGTTAGTGCCGAAGCTCTTGTGAACGTTCGAGAGTTTAACGACGGCTGACATTGAGCTTCCTTTCCAGCCGCCGGCTCCAGGTCGAGAGCGGGAAGCAGATCGCGAAATAGATCGCCGCCACGACCATGAAGACGGTGAAGGGCTCGAAGATCGAGTTGTTGATGAGCTTGCCGGCCTGGGCGAGCTCGACGAAGCCGACCACCGAGGCCAGCGAGGTGTTCTTGACGATCTGGACGAGGAAACCGACCGTCGGCGGCGTGGCGATGCGCATCGCCTGCGGCAGGATCACCCGCGTCATGCGCTGCCAGGGGGTGAGGGCGAGGCACTCGGCGGCCTCCCACTGGGTCTTCGGCACCGATTGCAGGCAGCCGCGCCAGATCTCGGCGAGGAAGCCGGACGAATAGATGGTCAGGCCGATGCCGGCGGCGATGATCGCCGGCACTTCCTGGAAGCCGACGATGGCGATGCCGAAATAGATCAGGAACAGCAGGATCAGCAGCGGCGTGCCCTGCACCACCTGGATGTAGGCGATCGCGGCGTAGCGCACCCAGTGGACCGACGAGATGCGCATCAGGGCGACGGCGAAGCCGACGAGACCGCCGCCGATGAAGGCGATGGCGGACAGGCCGAGCGTCCACATGGCCGCCCAACCGAGGAATTCGAGGTGTACGAGGCTGAAACTCGGCATGATCAGACCCTCACAGCGCCGTGCCGAGCTTGCGCTTGCGCACGAAGACGACGAGGCCGAACAGCCACAGCGCGATGCGCACCACGAAAGACAAAGCGAGATAGATGATGCCGACGACGATGTAGGTCTCGAAGGAGCGGAAGGTGTCGGACTGGATGCGGTTGGCGACCGCCGTCAGCTCTTCCGCCGAGATCTGTGAGGTGATCGATGAGGCCAGCATCAGCAGCACGTACTGGCTGGTGAGCGCCGGATAGACGCGCTCGATCGCCGGGCGGATGATCACGTGCCAGTAGATCTGCGGCTTGGACAGGCCGAGGCAGTCGGCGGCTTCCAGCTGCGACTTGTGCACGGATTCGAGGCCGGCGCGCACGATCTCGCAGGTATAGGCGCCGACATTCACCACCAGCGCGATCACCGCCGCCGCGTTGGCGGACACCTTGATGCCCAGCGTGGCGATGCCGAAATAGACGATGAACACCTGCACCAGCAGCGGAGTGTTGCGGATCACCTCGACATAGCTCGCCACCAGGAACTTCACCCAGGGCGGACCGTCGGAGCGGCCAATGGCGCACAGCGTGCCGAGCACGAAGCCGAGCACGGTGGAGACCGCCGAGAGTTGTAGCGTCAGCCAGGCGCCCTGCAGGAACTCCGGCCAGAACGCCCAGAGCGCGGAGAAGTCGAACTGATAGGTCATGCCGCCACTCCGTCGGCCTGCCGGGCGACCAGCGCGTCGAGCACAGGCGTCGCGGGAGCGCCCGGACGGCCGGCGATCCAGTCGAGGAAGGCCTTCACGCGCCGCTCGACCTTCACCGTGTGGTTCTGGGCGATGTCGGCGATGCGATGGTCGAGGAAGGGGTTGCGGAAGCGGTCGAGCGTGACGGCGACATAGGCCTGCGCCTCGCTCTCCATGTCCCGCGCAGCGAAGCCGGGCACGACCTCGTCGGCATAGAGCGCATCGAGCCGGGTGCGGATGGCGTCGTCGGCGAGGATGGCGCGCACCGTCTCAGCCGCGGGGCGGCCTTCGCGGGCCCAGATGTCGGCGAGGAAGGTGTGGCCGAGATTGAGAATGTGCAGCTTCAGCCGCTCGAAAGGTTCGAGATCGTCGGTGAGCACGACATCGGGATGCGAGAAGGGCAGGGTGAGACCCGGCTGCGCCTCGATCGCCCACAGCGCATAAGGCTCGGCGACGGCGCCGACCGGCTCGATGGGCTCGGAGACGATGCGGTCGACCAGCGTGTTGCCGAAGATCACCTTGGCGTCGAGCCAGTCGGAGAAGGCCGCCGGCGCGCCGCCCGCCGTTGCGAGCTCCTTCACCGCCGCCTTCAGCACCTCGCCATTGCGATTGATCAGCTCGCAGGGCAGCACCGTGATCGGCGCGCCGCCCTGGGTCCAGCGATGGTGGAGCAGGGCGGTGAGCTTGCCGGGGAAGGAGGCGGGAACGCCGCCGACCAGCAGGGCCGGGCCGCGATCCGCGTCGGCGATCACGTAGCCGGCGTCGCCCATGTTCGAGACGACCAGCCCGGCCTCGCCGGCGAAAAGGGCGGTCAGCGCCGTCCAGTCGGTAGCGGCCGACAGGCCACGATCGACGGCCCGTACCGTCACCTCGCGCTCGACAGGGGCGCCGTCGACCATGCCGCGGATGATCACCGGATAGCCTTCCGGGCGTCCGAAGGCGGAGACGCGCCCGGCGCGGGCCGCCGAGCCGGAGGCTTGCACCACGGCGATGGGGCCGATGTCCTGCCCGGCCTCGCGCGCCTCATGGACGAAGAGGTCGACATGCGCCTGGAGGAAACGGCTGGTGCCGAACTGAACGATACGCGTGCTCACGAACGGCGAGCTCCCAGCATGCCGCCGACAAGCGCCGCCCTAGAGGAGCAGACGGCGTCGCGCGGCTCAATATATTGAAGACAAAGGAGTTTATTGCAGCCGCTTGCGCGCCACATCGCGTATTTCCTCACCCTAGCTTATTATTGTTCTTGTTTCTTATGTATAAAATCCACGCTGGACGCGGCGTGTCAATCTGTTTTTAATGTAGAAAAAACAGCGTCACCGACAGAGTGGCGCTTGGGGAAAACGAGCCGTGGGGGCCGCATGAAGGGCAATACCGTCTTCAAACGCAGCTATAACCAGTGTTTGCGCCGGCTGACCGCGCATGACATCGGTGCCGCGCTGCCTTCCGAAAGCGATCTCGCGCACACGCTGGATGTCAGCCGCACCACGGTGCGGGCGGTGCTCGCGTCGCTGGCGGAGGCCGGCATCGTCAGCCTCGGGACGAGCGGGCGCGCGCTGGTCCGCCACCCGTTGGAGGCGGACTATTTTCCGGACATGCAGACGCTCTCGGCCGGTGCCGCGGTGGAGCGGCGCTTCATGGAGTGGATCCTGCTGGGGGACTTCCGAGCCGGCCAGTTGCTGAACGCGGCGGAACTCGCGCGGCAGTTCGGCACCTCGACCACCACCATCCGCGAATATCTGGCGCAGTTCCAGCACGTCGGGCTGCTGGAACGGCGGCCCAACAGCGCCTGGCTCTACAAGGGCGTGACCCCGGACTTCGCTACCGAGATCTACGACGTGCGCGAAATGTTCGAGCTGCGCGCCACCCGCAGCTTCATCGAACTGCCCGACGATTCGCCGCCCTGGCGCGAGCTCGACGCCATTGAGGCGGAGCATCGCGCGCTGCTGGCCAATATAGGCGAGGAATACCGACGCTTCCCGCAGCTCGACGAGCGGCTGCACCGCGTCATCCACGAGACGTCGAACAATCGCTTCATCATCGATTTCTACGACGTGATCTCGACGCTGTTCCACTACACCTATCGCTGGAACCGCTCGGACGAGCAGCAGCGCAACACCGTCGCGCTGATGGAGCACCTCGACTATATCGAGGCGCTGCGCTCGCGCGACCAGCGCGCCATTGATGCCCGCTGCCGCAAGCACCTGCGCACCGCCCGCGCCACGCTGGCGCGCTCGATCGAATTCGGCCCGTTCCGTTCCCAGCCCATTCCTGCCGGAGTTTCCACGTGACCAAGGTCTTTGCCAGCATCGGCGAATGCATGATCGAACTGGCCGATGCCGGCGGCGGGCTCTACCGCCGCGGCTTCGCTGGCGACACGCTGAACACCGCCTGGGGCGTGCGCGGGCTGACCGATCCCGCCGAGGTGTCGGTGCGCTACGTCACCCGGGTCGGCGACGACGCGCCGTCGGACGAGATGCTGGGCTTCTTCGCCGGGGCGGGGATCGATACCAGCCATGTCGGCCGGGTGCCGGGCCGGCCGGTCGGGCTCTACATGATCGCGCTGCAGGGCTTCGAGCGCAGCTTCACCTATTGGCGCGACACCTCGGCGGCGAAGCTGCTCGCCGCTGATCGCGACGCGCTGCGGGCAGCGCTGGCGGATGCCGCGTGCATCTACCTGTCCGGCATCACCCTGGCGATCCTGCCGCCGGAGCATCGCGGCAATCTGTTCGCCGTGCTCGCCGAAGCGCGGGCGCGCGGCGCCATGATCGCCTTCGACGCCAATATCCGGCTGCGCCTGTGGCCGAGCCTCGACGCGCTGCGGGTCGGGCTGGAGGAGGGATACCGCGCCGCAACCATCGCGCTGCCGACCTTCCCCGACGAGAGCGAGATTTTCGGCGACACCTCCCCCGAGGCGATGATCGAGCGCGTAGCCGGCTATGGAGTTCCCGAGATCGTGGTGAAGGACGGCGCGGAACCCTGCACCTTGCAGGCCGGGGGGCGCATCGAGGCGATCCCCGCTGTGCGGGTGGCCGAGCCGCTGGACACCACCGGTGCCGGCGACAGTTTCAATGCCGGCTATCTTGCGGCGCGCCTCGCCGGGCGGGAGCCGGCGGAGGCGGTGCGCCTCGCGCACAAGGTGGCGGCGCGGGTGATCTGCAGCCGGGGCGCGCTGATCGACATGGGCGCGCTGCGCGAGGTGGCGCAGGCCGGCTGACGTCGCGCGATGCGGCCGGAACTGCGGGCTCAGTGGAAGTCCCGCGATTTCGGCAGCAGCCGTACCTGTCGCGGGTGCCCCTGGGTGGAGCGCCGGCCTTGCAGCATATGACCGGGGCGATGGTTCGCCCGGTCGTCGACGCCGGGATCGACGTTCGGCGGGGTGAGCCGGGGCGGCCCGTCGAACAGGCGGGACAGCTCGGCGGTGCGGTCGTGTATGCGTTCGCCCATCAGATGCACCACGCCTTCCTTGCTCTTCTGTACCCGCCCTTCCACCATGACGAGGCGGGCGCCCATCACCTGCGCGCGGTAGCGCTCGAACAGCCGCGCCCAGATGAGCACGTTGACGATGCCGGTCTCGTCCTCCAGCGTCATGAAGATGGCGTTGCCCTTGCCGGGCCGCTGGCGCACCAGCACGATGCCGGCGGTGCGCAGGAAGGCGCCGTCGCGGCTCGCCGCCACCTCGGCGCTGGACAGTACCCGCTCGGCGGCGAAGACCGGCCGCAGCACGCCCATGGGATGGCCCTTCAACGACAGGCGCGTGGTCTGGTAGTCGATGGCGATCGCCTCGGGCAGCGGCATGAGCGGCAGTGGCGCATCGTGCTCCTCGCCGAGCTCGCGGGCGTCGGCGGCGGCGAAGAGCGGCAGCGGCGCGTCGTCCGGCAGCCGGCGTACCGCCCACGCGGCCTCGCGGCGGGAAAGCCCCATCGAGCCGAAGGCATCGGCCTCGGCGAGCCTGGTCAGCAGGGCGGTCGGCAGGCGGGTCCGACGGGCGAGCACCTCGATGTCCGGATAGCCCGCGCCGCGTGCCTCGACCAGCTGCGCGCCGGCGGCCTCTCCGATGCCGTCGACCTGGCGGAAGCCGAGCCGCAGCGCGAGCGTGCCGTCGGCCCGCTCCTCCAGCGTGCAGTCGTGCGCGCTGCGATTGACGTCGACGGGGCGGATCTCGACGCCGTGCTCGCGGGCATCGCGCACGATCTGCGCCGGCGCGTAGAAGCCCATGGGCTGCGAATTGAGTAGCGCGCAGGCGAAGACGGCCGGATGCCGGCATTTGATATAGGCGGAGATGTAGACCAGCTTGGCGAAGGAGGCCGCATGGCTTTCCGGGAAGCCATATTCGCCGAAGCCCTGGATCTGCTGGAAGCAACGCTCGGCGAAAGCGCGCTGGTAGCCGCGAGCGGTCATGCCCCCGATCAGCTTGTCCCGGAACCGGCCGATGGTGCCGAGATTGCGGAAAGTCGCCATGGCGCGGCGCAGCTGGTTGGCCTCGACATCCGTGAACCTGGCCGCGACCATGGCGAGCTGCATCGCCTGCTCCTGGAACAGCGGCACGCCCAGGGTGCGGGAGAGCACCTCCTTCAGCTCGTCGGGATCGTGCGGCGGGGCCGGGGAGGGGTAGCTGACGGGCTCCACGCCCTCCCGTCGGCGCAGATAGGGGTGCACCATATTGCCCTGGATCGGCCCCGGGCGGACGATCGCCACCTGGATGACGAGGTCGTACAGTTTGCGCGGCTTCAGGCGCGGCAGCATGTTGATCTGCGCCCGGCTCTCCACCTGGAACACGCCGATGGAATCGCCGCGGCACAGCATGTCGTAGATGTCGGTCTGTTCCAGCGGCACGTCGGCGAGGCCGTAATCGAGGCCCTCATGCGCGCGTATCAGGTCGAGCGCCTTGCGGATGCAGGTGAGCATGCCGAGCGCCAGCACGTCGACCTTCATCAGCTTGAGCGTGTCGATGTCGTCCTTGTCCCATTCGATGAAGGTGCGGTTCGCCATCACCGCCGGGCCGATCGGCACGATCTCGTCGAGGCGCTTCTGGCTGAGCACGAAGCCGCCGACATGCTGGGACAGATGGCGGGGGAAGCCGATGAGGCGGCGGGCGAGGCCGATCACCCGGGCAATGGTCGGGTTGTCCGGGTCGAGGCCCGCCTCGCGCGCCCGCCGCGTCTCGACCTCGCCCCAGCTGCCCCACACGGTGCCGGCGAGCCGCGCGGTGACGTCCTCGGTGAGGCCGAGCGCCTTGCCGACATCGCGGAAGGCGCTGCGCGGGCGATAGGAGATGACGGTGGCGACGATGCCGGCGCGGTCGCGGCCGTAGCGCCGATAGACATACTGCATCACCTCCTCCCGCCGCTCATGCTCGAAATCGACGTCGATGTCGGGCGGCTCGCGGCGCTCGCGGGCGATGAAGCGGGAGAACAAGAGGTTGCTGGTCGACGGATCGACGGCGGTGATGCCCAGCACGTAGCAGACGGCGGAATTGGCCGCCGAGCCGCGCCCCTGGCAGAGGATGCGGTTGCGCTCGGCGAAATCGACGATGTCGCGAATGGTGAGGAAGTAGGGAGCATAACCGAGCTCGGCGATGAGCGAGAGTTCGGTCTTCAACTGCGCCTCAACCTTGCCCGGCACGCCGGCCGGGTAGCGGAGGGCGGCCCGGCGCCAGGTGAGTTCCTCCAGCCAGTCCTGTGGCGTATAGCCGGGGGGCACCGGCTCTTCCGGATATTCGTATTTCAGCTCGTCGAGCGAAAAGTCGATGCGGTCGAGGAAGTCGCGGGTCTCGGCGAGCGCTTCCGGCGCCTCGCGGAACAGGCGGGCCATCTCGTCCGGTGACTTCAGGTGCCGCTCCGCATTAGCCTCGAGCAGGCGGCCGGCCGTGGCGATGGTGGTGCCCTGGCGGATGCAGGTGAGCACGTCCTGCAGGTCGCGCTGGTCGGGGTGGTGGTAGAGGACGTCGTTGACCGCCAGCAACGGCACGCCCGCACGGGCGGCGCAGGCCTTCAGCCCGGCAAGGCGGCGGCGGTCGTCGCCCCGGCGCGGCATGTCGGCGGCGAGCCACAGCGAACCGGGCGCCGCATCGTGGAGGCGGGCGAGGAGGTCATCGAGCCCGTCGATCTGGCGGGGGGGCATCAGGATGAGCGACAGGCCGCCGGCATCGGCGAGCAGGTCGTCGAGGTGGAGATGGCACTCGCCCTTGATGCCGGCGCGCAGATTACCGGCGGTGAGCAGGCGGCAGAGCCGGCCCCAGCCGGTGCGGGTCTGCGGATAGGCGAGAATGTCCGGCGTGCCATCGGCAAAGGCGAGCCGGGCGCCGACCACCAGCTTGAAGGGGAGGGGCGGGGGAGCGTCCGAAGCCGCGTCGGCGTCCGCAGGCGACCCTGAACGCGTCGTCTCGCGGTCGGTATCGTCCGCCGTGCTCCCGAGGGACGGGGCGGGGGACGGATCAATGGCATCGGCCTCCTTCGAGGCGGTGCCGATATCGACAGATCCCGCCTCGGTGCCGTCTCCGTCGCTCGGGATGCAGGAAGTGGGGGAGAGTTTCTCCGGCTTCCGGTCTTCACCCTCGCGTCCGGGCGTGCCGTGCGTCTGATGGAGGGGCCGAGGGCGCGGATCCGGGGAGCCGGTTTCCTCGCCGCCGGGGGATTCGGCATCGTGCTCGTTCGCGTCGCCAGGCGCGGCGACGAGCGTGAGCCGGCCGGCCGCTTGCCCGTCCTGCCGTCGGATGGGCGCATCATTGGCGTTGCCGGCCTTCTCCGCTTCGGTGGCGGGCCGCGCGCGCTCTGCCTGCCAATTCGTCTTCCAGGCTTCGTTGGCCTCCTGTACCGCCGCATAGGCGCGCACCACCCCGGCGACGGTGTTGCGGTCGGCAATGCCGATGCCGGCATGGCCGAGGGCGAGCGCCTGCGTCACCAGATCCGCCGCGGTCGAGGCGCCGCGCAGGAAGGAGAAGTTCGAGGTGACGGCCAGTTCCGCATAAAATGGCACCGGCCGCGTCTCACTCGCCGCTTCCTCCGGGGGGATCGTTGCGTCGTCATGCCCGCTCATGCCTGTCTCCTCATGGGAACAGGCCGTGCAGGAACCAGCGCGGCGTGCCGCCACCGCGCTCATAGAGCCCGGCGCGGAACAGCCAGAAACGCCGGCCCTCGCGGTTTTCCACCCGGTAATAGTCGCGCGTGCGGGCGCCCTCCGGTGCCGTCTGTGCCGTGAGCCGGCGCCACCATTCCGGCGCGACGCGCTCCGGGCCTTCGGCGCGGGCCACTTCATGCAGGACACGCCGCCAGCGGAAGCGCAGCGGCGGACCGTCCGGCACCTCCGCCAGAGCCTCGATGGGCTGCGGCGGCTCGAATAGCGTGATCGGGCGGGGCAAGGTTTCCGCTTCTGTCTCCGCCATCGGCGCGGGCGGGGCCGGGCCGTCGATCGCCGGCACCAGGGTGGCGGCGCGCGCGGGGTCGTGGCTGTCGCGCAGCACGAAGCGCAGCACGCGCTCGCGCCCCAGCCGGGTGGTCAGCCTGTCGATGAGGGCGGCGACTTCCTCCTCCTCGTTGACGCGTCCGTCGAGGCCGATCTGTGCCGCGGCGAGCGGCTCGGCACGCAAGACGGCGAGACGGACGAGATCGAAGCCGAAGCCGGGGTCCAGCGGGTCGGCGAGGCTGTCCAGCCGCTCGCGGAACAACCGGGCGAGGGTGAGACCCTCGCGCGAGGGACGTGCCGTCTCCACTGCCAGCCGACGCACCGCGCCATCAGTGCGGAAGAACGAGGCCTCGAAGGCGCGCCCGCCCTCGCCGCGCGCCTCCAGCATCCGCCCGACATCCTCGACCAATTGGGCGAGCGCGCCCTCGATGTCGGCGGCGCGGGCGATCGGTTCGGCGAAGCGTCGCTCGGCGATGCAGTCCGGCAGCGGCCGGCGCGGCACGATGCGCGCATCCTCGATGCCGAGGGTGCGCCGCAGCTTGACCAGCAACTCCTCGCCGAAACGTGCCGCGAGCGGGGTGGCAGGCCGTCCGGCGAGATCGCCGAGCGTCTTCAGCCCGGCGCGGGAGAGCCCGCTTGCCGTCGCCGGCGCCAGCCCGAGGGCTGCGACGGGCAGGCCGGCGAGCCGCCTCGCTTCCTCGCCGGGCGCGATGAGGCCGCCGAGCCCGCAGCGGGCCGGGGCGCGGGCGGCGTCCGGCGTGCTCGCCACCACGGCATAGGCGGTGAGGCCATGCGCCTTCAGATGCGCGAGGAGGCGTGTGCGCAGCGCTGCCTCGCCGCCGAACAGATGCGCGCAGCCGCTGATGTCCAGCACGAGCCCGTCCGGGGCGTCGAGCGCCACCAGCGGCGTCCAGCGGTCGCAATCATCCGCCACCCGGTTGAGGAAGGCGGCGTCGGCGGGGGGATCGAAGGCGACAACCTGAAGATCGGGCCGGCGCGCCCGTGCATCGGCAAGGGTGAGCCCGGGCTCAAGCCCCGCTTCGCGTGCCGCCCGCGACAGCGCGGCGAGCCGCAAGCCGCCGGTCGTCCGCTCGGCGAAGACGAGCGGGCTGGCGGCGCCCGTCGGCCCGCCTTCAGCCGGCGCGGCGGAAGGGGAGCTGGCGCGCGGACTCGCGGGGGGCTGTCGTTCCAGTCGCTGCCTGTCCAGCCTCTCGGCGGACAGGAACGGGAACCACAAAGCGAGGTAGCGCGACGACGTCGTCGAAGGAACAGGTCTCATGATTCCACTCCAGGTGCCAGGAACCGCCGGCATGGCCGGCACGGTGGCGCAAGAGCTCGACGAGAAAGCCGGGCGCACCCGGCGCCTCGCCCGCCAGGGGGCGCGAGGGGGTCGCCCGTATCTGCCAGCGCGTGGCGCCGGCGCTCGGGCCGGGCCGGCCGTTCGGGCGCAGCAGCAGCAGGGGGACGCCGGACTCGCCGGCCCGCAACGCGAGGCGGCGCGTGGCGGTAAGATCGAGCGCCTTCGGTTCGCCCCAGGGCTCCAGGATCACCGCGCCGAGCGCCGAACAGCGTGCCGCATCATCCGCGGCCCGCAGTGCCGCCTCGGCACCGGGAGCGCGGACCAGCAGCAGTTGCGCCGGGTCGATTCCGAGCGCCCGCAGGCCTGTCGCCGCGAGACGGCCGACCTCGGTGTCGACGGTCTCCTGCCGCACCCACAGCAGTGGCCGCCCGTCTCCCGCCGGGCGGCCGGCGGCGGCGCGCAGGCCCAGGGTCAGCGCGAAGCCGGCCGCGGCGGCCATGTCGCCAGCCTCGGCGGCGAATACCTCATGCAGGGCGCCGCAGGCGAGCGGGCCGCCGAGCGCGGCATCCGCGCGCGGGGCGCCGAGATGGAAGAACTGGGTGCCGCCGGGAAGCCGCTCCGCCTCAAGGCCGGCGAGCATTCCCCGCAGCGCGGAGACAGCCGGTGTCATACTCATGTTTGTTCCCTTTTTGTTCTATACAAAACCGCGTTCCGGCGACGGAGTCAAGGGTACGGAGGGGAACAGGGAAGGTAGGTGTCCCGCCACCGATGGCGGCGGGCAGCATGTGTGTAATGCCGTTCAGCCGGCGAAGCCGCCGGCGGCGAGGAAGGCGGCTTCCTCCGGCGTCGTCTCGCGGCCGAGCATCGGGTTGCGGTGGGGGAAGCGCCCGAAGCGGCGGATGATGGCGCGGTGGTCCTCGGCATGGGCGATCCACGGCGCGCCGAGCGGCCGGGTGAGCGCGACGGAGAGATCCTGGTCGGCGAGATCCTCCGAATGCGCGAAGGGCAGCATGAAGAACAGCCGGATGTCCGGCTCCACGTTTTGCATGTGCCCGGCGGCCTGCGCCTGCCGCGCATAAAACCGCGCCAGCGGGTCGGTGGCGTACATGTGGCCGGTGCCGCGAAAGGCGTTGCGCGGGAACTGGTCCGTCAGGATCAGCAGCGCCAGCGCGCCCTCGGCGGTCGCCATCCAGTCGTCATGGCGGCGGGCGGCGGCCTGCATGTGCAGCTCGAGGAAGCGGTCGCGGAACGTGGCGTCGAAGGCGATGTCCTTCTCGAACCACAGATCGCGCGAGCCGGCTTGCCGCCAGAAGCCGCAGACGTCCTGCACCGCCGGATGGGTCACGACGAGGTTCCGGGCCCCGCCGCCTTCTGCGGCAGGTTGCCGACGATGAGGCTGCGGGCGGAAGCGTCGTAGAGACCGCCGGTGAGCTCGAAGGTGAAACGCTCGGCGTCGCGGCGGCGGAAATCGGCGATCACCGTGGCGCGCTCTTCCTCCTCGACGCCCATGACGGCGAGCGCCTGCTCGCTGAGCGCGAGCGCGGATTCGAAGGTCTCGCGGATCTGGAAGTCGGCCCCGGCATGGATCAGCTCGGCGGCGTGCTCGCGGTCGGCGGCGCGGGCCAGCACCGGCACCAGCGGGAACTCGGCCTTGATGAGCTCGACGATCTTCACGCTCGCTTCGGGATCGTTCACCGCGACGATGATCAGCCGCGCCTCAGGCGCCCCGGCGGCATGCAGGATGTCGAGGCGGGTGCCGTCGCCGTAATAGACCTTGAAGCCGAAGTCGCGGGCGTCGCGGATGGCGTCGGTGTCGCTCTCGATGAGCGAGATGGTGCAGCTGTGCGCCAGCAGCGGCTGGCTGGCGATCTGGCCGAAGCGGCCGAAGCCGATCATCAGCACGCTGGCCGACAGGTTCTCAACCGCCTCGATGCCGTCCATCGAGGCCTGCGGCTTGGGCAGCAGCCGGTCATGGGCGATGATCATCAGCGGGGTCAGCGCCATCGAGACGATGATGGTGGCGGTGAGGATGGCGTTTTCCTCGCCGGTGAGGATGCCGACCGTGGTGGCGGCGGCATAGAGGACGAAGGCGAATTCGCCGCCCTGCGCCATCAGCACCGCCCGTTCAAGCGCTTCGCGGTTGTTGGCGCGGAACAGCCGGGCCACCGCGTAGATGGCGAGCGTCTTCAGGATCATGTAGCCGATGACGCAGATGACGATCAGCCGCCAGTTGGCGGCGATCACCGCGAGGTCGAGCGCCATGCCCACCCCGAGGAAGAACAGGCCGAGCAGCACGCCACGGAACGGCTCGACATCGGCTTCCAGCTGGTGGCGGAATGAGGATTCGGACAGCAGCACGCCGGCGAGGAAGGCGCCCATCGCCATGGACAGCCCGCCGAGCTGCATGGCGAGCGCGGCGCCGAGCACCACCAGGAGCGCCGCCGCCGTCATCACCTCGCGCGCCTTGGCCTTGCCGAGGATGCGGAACATCGGATCGAGCAGGTAGCGTCCGGCGAGCACGAGGGCGAGGATGGAGCCGAGGCCGAGGGCGATGCCGGTCAGCCGCTCGCCCACCGTCACCTCGCCGCCGCCCGGGGCGAGGAAGGCGACCAGCGCCAGCAGCGGCACAATGGCGAGGTCTTCCAAGAGCAGGATGGCGACGATGCGCCGGCCCTTGGGCGCGCCGAGCGCGTGGCGTTCCTCCAGTACCTGCATGACGATGGCGGTGGAGGTGAGCACGAAACCGGTGCCGGAGACGAAGCTCGGCACCAGCGGATAGCCGAGCGCGAGGCCGACGCAGGTGAGCAGCGCGACGCAGACGCCGACCTGGGCAAGGCCGAGGCCGAAGATCTCGCCGCGCATCGCCCACAGGCGCGAGGGCTGCATCTCCAGGCCGATGATGAACAGGAACATGACGACGCCGAGCTCGGCGACGTGCAGGATCGACTGCGGGTCGGAAAACAGGCCGAGGCCGAACGGGCCGATGACGAGGCCGGCCGCCAGATAGCCCAGCACCGAGCCGAGGCCCAGGCGCTTGAACAGGGGAACGGCGATCACCGCCGCTGCCAGGAGCACCACGACCGGTAGCAGGTTGAAGCCATGGGCGGCGGCGTGGGATGCGGCTTCGGCAGCGGCTTCGACAGCCATCAGGTCGTCCTTTTCTCGCGGCCCAGTCCTTCCGGCGCCAGCTTCTGCCGAAAGGGTAAAGGTGGGCGGCGACAAGGGCAATTAGCGGCCGGGCGTCGTGCACGCCGGGATCGGCTTGGAGTGCCAACAAAAGCTGCGTTTTCGATAATGCGGCACGCGGTTCGGCGGGCGGCGTAGCCCGCCCCCGGAGGGGGCCGGCGGACGCTGGAGCGGCGGAAGCCGCCGGGCCGATTCCCTCGCATCGATTCCCGCGCGTCGGTTCCTGCCCGGCAACGACGCGCGAGATCCCCATGCTCAAGCGCGATCCGCTTCACATCGAGGCCCGGGCCCGTCGAGGTTTCGGGGAAGGCCGGCAGGCCCGCATGGGCCTGCATCGGACGGCACCGCATGCGGCGTTCCATCCCCGCTGTTCACGCGCCGTCAGGCTACGGTCGTTCTTCTTTCCGGCTTCCATCAAGGTCATGAGGAGACGGCAGCCAAGCAAGCTGAGAGATGCGTTTTATTTGAAAATGCCGCAAGGTTTAGATGTTTTTTTGAAATATTCAGGTATGGTTATTCGTTTCGTGGCGCCAACACGCATCCGAAATTTGGGGGATACCGATGGCTTGGCAGCTTTTCATGTATACGTATCGTATCGTCGACGACAAGATATACAGTCTTGAAACGGGAATGTGGGGTGTGGAAACCTACAGCGACGATACGTTGACGCTTGGTGAGAGTTTTACGAAAATTGGGTATGGCGCGACAATGTCGGCCAGTTTTCTCTATGCGAGCGGTGACGGATTTGTCTTCACCATGAATATGGAGACTTATCTTTTCACCGATACTTTACAGACCATAGGGTCGGTCTCGGCAAACACTGGCGGCAGTTTCACGGTTTGCTTCCTCGCCGGCACCCATATCGCCACGCCGGGGGGCGAGTGTCTCGTGGAGGACCTCGCCATCGGCGACCTCGTGCTTACCATGTCCGGCGAGACGCGCCCCGTCCGCTGGATCGGCCGCCAGACCGTGACGCGCCGGTTCGCGGACCCTCTGCGTTCCTATCCCATTCGTGTGGCTGCCGGTGCCCTGGGCGAGAGCGTTCCCCTGCGCGATCTCTTTCTCTCGCCGGATCACGCACTGATGATCGACGGCGTGCTGGCGCAGGCCGGCGCCCTTGTCAACGGTACCGCCATCACCCGCGTCGATACCCCCGAGGAGCGCTTCACCTACTTCCATATCGAGCTTGAGGATCATGCGCTGGTGCTCGCCGAGGGGGCGCCGGCGGAGACCTTCGTGGACAATGTGTCCCGCCGCCGGTTCGACAATTATGCGGAGTTCGCGGCGCTCTATGGCGACCGGGATAAGGCTTGCCCCGAGATGGATCTGCCTCGTGTCAAGTCGGCACGTCAGTTGCCAGAGGCCATCCGTATGCGGCTGGCTACGCGGTCGAAGGCGATCCGTGCCGAGGTGGCTGCCGCCTAAGCGGTGCGCGGCGTCCCGGGTCGCGATGGCAAGCCCTCGGCGCAACATCATCCACTCCCCATCAGGTGAGGATTGCCCCTCCTCGTTCCCTTGCTTCGATCGCGGGAACGAGGAGGCCGTCATCATGTAAACGGCGCCTGACCATCCCGGTCCGTGCGTGCTGAGGCCGACTTCACGGAACCCTTCACTGTCACCGAAGCGGGTTTTGACGAGGTCCGTCAGGAGGCGAACTGGGGCTGTGTGAGGGGCCGTCCATCGCGGAAGACGAAGGGGCGGGAGATGCGCAGGAAGGGTGAGATTGCCTCGACGATCATCCTGCGGACGCATCCGTTCCACGTGGTGTTCCCTAAGGAGTAGGAGAGGGGCCTGCTCAGGGGCTCTCAGTTCTGCCGCTCCAATGCCTTCAGGGCTGCCTCCAACGAGGAACGGTGTTGGGGGGGCTGATATGCTTCGGAGAGAAGGGCGGCGCAGAGGCGTTTGTGCGTCACGCTGGCGGGTTCTGGAGGGAGAGGTGACTTGATCCAATTCGATATGTCGATTAGCGTGGACATATGGAATCAGAGCAAGCCATCCTCGCCTTCGCGGCGCTTGCGCAATCGACGCGGCTGGATGTGTTCCGGCTGCTGATCGAGCATGAGCCTCATGGATTGCCAGCCGGGGAAGTCGCCCGGCGGTTAGCCGTCCCGCACAACACGATGTCCACCCATCTGGCGGTGCTGACGCGGGCGGGACTGATCGGCGCCGAGCGTCAAAGCCGCACGATCATCTACCGCGCTCGGCTTGAGGCTGTGACGGCGCTCACAGGCTTCCTCATCCAGAACTGCTGTCAGGGCCGGGCTGAAGTCTGCCAGCCGCTCGTGGACCAGTTGTCCCCCTGTTGCGACGTTCCGGCAAAGGCGTGACCCAATGGACATCATCGTCTACCACAACCCCGATTGCGGCACGTCGCGGAACACTCTCGCACTCATTCGCCATGCTGGTATCGAGCCACACGTCATCGAGTACCTGAAGACCCCGCCAGCCGGCGCGCTCCTGATGCAGTTGGCGCAACGGGCAGGATGGCCGCTCAGGGATCTCCTGCGCGAGCGCGGAACGCCGTTTCAGGAGTTGGGGCTGGGCGATCCCGGACTGTCCGACACTGCCCTGCTGGAGGCGGTGGCGGCTCATCCCATCCTCATCAATCGGCCGTTGGTCGTGTCACCGCTCGGGGTGAAGCTGTGCCGCCCCTCCGAGACGGTGCTCGATCTGTTGCCCGTGGCTCCGACGACGGACCTCGACAAGGACGATGGCTCGCCCTTCCTTCGGGATGAGCAGGTGGCATCGATGGACCCACGCCTCGCCAAGGCGCTGCGCGATGCCGGGTTGCCGACCGACGACCTGCGGGACAGCGCGGGACGTTTCTTCAGCTTCCGCACGCTCGGGGGCACGTTGGTCGGTTATGGCGGCTTTGAGGTTCATGGCGATGACGTGCTGCTGCGCTCCATCCTCGTGAAGGAGGAGGCACGAGGCCGGGGCATCGGGCGCAACATAGCCCTGCTGCTGATGAGCCGGGCCTTTGAGGCCGGCGCCCGGCAGGCTTGGCTACTGACGACCTCCGCCTCTCCGTTCTTCGAGAAGATCGGCTTCAAGGTGACGGCACGGGACAAGGCTCCGGCCGCCATAGCCGCCACGCCGCAAGCCGTGGCCCTTTGTCCGGCCTCCGCCCCGCTGCTCACTCGCCGCATCGCCCTCTGAGGCACCATGTCCACGTTCGAACGCTATCTCACCCTCTGGGTGGCCCTGTGCATCGTGGTCGGTGTCGCGCTGGGGCACCTGCTGCCGGGCCTCTTTCATGCGATAGGCGCGGCGGAGGTTGCCAAGGTCAACCTGCCGGTGGCGGTGCTCATCTGGCTGATGATCATCCCGATGCTGCTCAGGATCGACTTCGCCGCCCTGTCGGAGGTTCGCCAGCACTGGCGGGGCATCGGGGTCACGCTGTTCATCAACTGGGCGGTGAAGCCGTTCTCCATGGCGGCGTTGGGCTGGCTGTTCGTCGGATGGCTGTTTCGGCCCTACCTGCCGGCCGACCAGATCGACAGCTATATCGCCGGGCTGATCATCCTCGCCGCCGCGCCGTGCACCGCCATGGTGTTCGTGTGGTCCAATCTGACGAAGGGCGAGCCGCATTTCACGCTGAGCCAGGTGGCACTCAACGACGCCATCATGGTGTTCGCCTTCGCGCCCATCGTCGGCCTCCTGCTGGGGCTCTCCGCCATCACCGTGCCATGGGACACGCTGGTGCTGTCGGTGGTGCTCTATATCGCGGTGCCGGTGCTCATCGCCCAGATCGTGCGGGGGCGGGTTCTGCGTGGCGGAGAACAGGCGCTCACCCGGCTTCTGGCGCGGCTCCAGCCGCTCTCGCTGGTGGCGCTCCTCGCGACCCTCGTGCTGCTGTTCGGCTTTCAGGGCGAGCAGATCATCGCCCAGCCGATGGTGATCGCCCTGCTGGCGGTGCCGATCCTCATACAGGTCTACTTCAATGCCGGCCTCGCCTATGTGCTGAACCGCCTCTCGGGTGAGCAGCATTGCGTGGCGGGTCCATCGGCGCTCATCGGGGCTTCCAACTTCTTCGAGTTGGCGGTCGCCGCTGCCATAAGCCTGTTCGGTTTCCAGTCGGGGGCGGCGCTCGCCACCGTGGTCGGTGTGCTCATCGAGGTGCCGGTGATGCTCACCGTCGTCTGGATCGTGAATCGATCCAAGGGTTGGTATGAGGGCGAGCGTCCGCACGTCTCTCGGGTCACTCGCCGGCAATGACCGCGCCTGACGAGATTGCCGCGCCGCGCCCCACCAGCCTATTCATCACCGGACTGGGCATTGGGCAGATCTGCTCATGGGGCTCGCTCTATTACAGCTTCCCGCTGATCGCCGAGGCGATGCGCCATGATCTTGGATGGTCGAAGACGGAACTGTACGGGGCAGTGACGCTTGGGCTGGCGCTGGCGGGGCTCGCGGCCTATCCGGTCGGGGCGGCAATCGACCGTGGCCATGGTCGCCTCGTGATGACGGCGGGCTCCATGCTGGCGGGCCTCCTCCTGCTGGCATGGTCGCAAATGTCGAGCCTGCCGGCCTTCTATGTCTGCGTCGCCGGCATCGGGGCGCTTCAGGCGGCCACCCTCTATGAGCCCGCCTTCGCGGTGGTGGCGCGTCGGGCCGGGGCCGCCAATGCCCGCGCGGGGATAACGGCCTTGACGCTTTGGGGCGGCTTCGCCTCCACGGTCTTCATTCCGCTGGTCCAGTTGCTCCTCGAGCGGATCGGCTGGCGTGACACGCTGATGGTGCTGGGCGCAATCAACCTCCTCCTCTGCGCTTGCCTCTATGGAGGAGCCATCCGGCCGGCATTGGATCGGCATCAGGTCGACGCTGCCGGGCCGTCTGGCGCCTCATGGACGCCGAACTCCGTCGTCCGTTGGGCGATGCGACAGCCTGTCTTCTGGGCGCTCGCGGTCGCCTTCACGGCCTATGCCGCAACGTTCTCCGCTTTCACTTTCCATCTGTATCCGCTGCTGATGGAGCGGGGCTTCGACAGTTCGGCCGTGGTCGCGGCGATGGCTGTCATCGGCCCTGCGCAGGTCGCTGGACGGCTGGCCATCTGGATACTTGCGCCGAAAGCTTCGGTTCGGATCATCGGCTGTGCCGTCGTGCTGGTGTTTCCGCTCGCGCTGATGGTGCTCGAACTGCCTCCGAGCTTCATCGTCATCGCCATCATGGCCGTGCTCTATGGCGGGGCCAACGGCATCATGACCATCGTGCGCGGCCTTGCGGTCCCCGAGATGCTGACGAAGCAGGCCTATGGCTCGGTCAACGGTGCATTGGCAGCGCCGGCTTCGATCAGCCGGGCTGTCGCGCCGCTCGGGGCGGCATTCCTGTGGACCGCGAGCGGCTCCTATGAGGCCGTTCTCTATGCCCTGATCGCAGGGGCCCTGTTGCTCGCGGCCGGCTTCTGGATCGCTGCCGGCCTGTCACGCCATCCCATCGCCCGAACCGCCGGGAGCCCTCATGCCTGAAGCCGATGACTTTCCCGCTCTCGATATTGATCATCTCGACGTGCCCGACCTTGCCAAGCTGGCGGGGCTGGGGCCGAGCCAACATCCGCCTCGCATTCTGCTGCTCTACGGGTCGCTGCGGGAACGCTCCTACAGCCGGCTATTGGTCGAGGAGGCGGCTCGCCTGCTGACCCGCATGGGTGCCGAGACGCAAATATTCGATCCGCGCGGCCTGCCGATGCCCGATAGCGTCCCGCCCGATCATCCCAAGGTGCAAGAGCTTCGGTCACTGTCGCTGTGGTCGGAGGGGCAGGTGTGGTGCAGCCCGGAGCGGCACGGCACCATCACGGGGATATTCAAGAGCCAGATTGACTGGCTTCCGCTCGAATATGGCGGCATCCGTCCGACGCAGGGTCGCACCCTGGCCGTGATGCAGGTTTCCGGCGGCTCTCAGTCCTTCAATGCCGTGAACGCGCTGAGGGTGCTCGGGCGATGGATGCGCATGGTGACCATCCCCAACCAGTCGTCAGTCGCGAAGGCGTTTCAGGAGTTTGACGAGGCCGGGCGCATGAAGCCCTCGCCCTATTATGAGCGGGTGGTGGATGTCATGGAGGAGTTGGTGAAGTTTACCCTGCTGCTGCGAGACAGGACGGACTACTTCACCAGCCGGTATAGCGAGCGGCGGGAAATCTCGATCAGGGAACAAGCGAGTCTTGCAGCGCGAAGTGGTGCCGCGACGCCCGGCATATGAGGGAAGCTATCAGCGCTGGCCCCTCCTGATCACGACCCGCTCCGGCAACGCTACGGCCCCCTTCGCGCAGGGGCGGCAGATCTCGCGGCAGGAGATACGGGCCATCATCCGCCTGCTGATCTGGCAGAACACGCCCCCGCCGGTGCCCTGTTCGGAGGCATGTCGCCGGGGCGCCGGAATTCGTGCCGAAGGCCGCCGGCAGGTAGCGGGAAGGCGTGATGAACAAGACGCCGAGGTGGTGCCCAGATGCAGCCTCGGGTGTCTCTGATCCGTGTCTCTGCACCGTAAGATGAACAATTCGGCTTGAGGTGTTACGGTCCCGCTGTGGGGCGGAAGGTGGAGCCATATACCTCAGGAATGTTCAAGGGAGTGACCATTGTACGCACAGGTCGGAGCGCTCATCTTCGCGACAAGTCTCGTTCAGTTGGCAAACGGCTTCTTCACGACCCTGGTATCGCTTCGCTTGGGCGTTGAGGATTTCAATCCGGCACTCGAAGGCCTCGTCATGAGCGCCTATTTCGTCGGGTTCACGATCGGCTCCGTTACCTGCGGCGGCATCATCCAGCGGATTGGACATATTCGCGGCTACGCGGCGTTCGGCGGCATCGTCATTGCCGGCACCGTGGGCATGAGCCTCGTGGTGGACGCGCTCGTCTGGGGACTCTTGCGTGCTGCCATTGGTTTCGGCTGTGTCGGCCTGTTCGTGGCGACGGAAAGCTGGCTGAATTCGAAGGCCACGCCGGCTTTGCGGGGCAAGGTCTTCTCCACCTACATGGTCGGAACCTTCCTCGCCCTTGCTCTGGGACAGCTGCTTGTCGGGCGGCTCCCACTTGAAGGTGCAACGGCTTTCGACATCATCGTGGCCCTGTTCGCGGTGGCGCTCGTCATCGTCAGCATGACGCGCGCTGAGCAGCCCATCGTCACGAAAGAGGTTACGCTGCCTTACGGTGAAATCCTGCGAGCGGCCCCCGTTGCCATTCTCGGAGCGGCCATTGCCGGCATGATCAGCGCCACATTCTATGCGGTCGTCCCGAGCTGGATGCTGGCAAACAACATCCCTCAGGGGACGATAGGACTGGTCATGCTCAGCGCGGTGCTGGGCGGCCTCGCCTTTCAGGTCCCCGTCGGATGGTTGTCCGACCGCATCGACCGGCGAATGCTCCTTGGGGTTCTGGCACTCGGCTTCGCCTTGGCCGCCGTGACCCTTATTTTCCTGCCACGTCAGTTGAACGTCGTCCTCCCGGTCGCGGCCCTGCTCGGTGGCTTCATGTCCACGCTCTATCCCGTCTGCGTGTCGCACGCGATGGACAACATGGCCCAGGAGGGGGCCGTATCGATCAGCGGACGACTGATACTCATGAGCGGCATAGGCTCCACCATCGGGCCGCTGACCGGCGCGTGGATTATGGGCTCTCTCAATCTGCGTGGGGTGTTTTACTTCATGGCCGCGTCAGCCGCGCTGCTGGGAATTGTTGCGGTGACGCGGGCGCTGGCGCGGCCTCCTGCGCCGACCGTGGAGGCTCCCTTCACCGTCGTGGCCCCGCAAGCGCTGCATGTCGTGCCGGAGGAGCCCGCCGGAGCGGGAGTTGGCTGAACGGCAGCCGCGGTATCGGCTGGAGAGCCAGGGCGAGGAGAGGTCTCCGGGGGCTCCGTAGGGAATTCCTGGGGGGCCTTTCGGGGGGATATTCCACCGGAGAAGTCTGAGCGCGTATCTGAATAGAAGGAACCGCGCGTTCCCCCCGTGGGGGCCTCGCCTGCGCGGCAAGGGCTCGCGCGTGCCCCCGCTTGCCGTAGAGGCGCGCGTGTCTTGAGTAATCGCGTGGGTCTTCGGATGATGGATAGGGGGCTCGTCAGTGGCCCTCAGGACTCCACGGGCGGGCGCTGAGCGTCGCCGCTATCACCCTGCGGTGGGGCGTGAACGCCAGCCTGTGGGGCTCCCTGAGTCCGCAGGTCAGCCGATCTGTTCGATGACGATGGCGCGGATTTGCTCGCGGGTCAGTCCGCACGGCTCCGGCTTCCAATCGGGGTTGGAACGGCGCGCCTCGGGGGCAGGGGCGGGCTGAAGGACGGGGAGGGGACGGCGTGTAATCTGAGTATGCATATATCCTCTGTGCCTCCGGCAAATAGCCGGTGGCTGACGCTCGTGCGTCGATTTGAGTAGAGCCCGATGCCTGAGGCAGGGCGTGGCCGCGTGTGCGACGATACTGACCTAGCGGGACAATGCGTCCCCAGTATGACAGCCTGAGAAGGCCACCTCAGGATACCGCTCCGGCGAACCCCCATTATAGGGAGGAGCCCGTGGGATATGAGACGAAGGAAGAGGCCCGCTCACGGGGAGATTGAGGAGGAGACCTGGGCTGACCATGGAATGGGGAGACCTAGGGAGATAGCTCAAAGGGGGAGGCGTGGATGAAGGGGAAGACCACCATCAGCTCCCCCTCGGTCCAGCCTCGGACGCCTTGCTCCACGGGGTCCTTGGTGGCCCGGTCGAAGGTCATGGCATTGATGATGGTCTTCACCACCACGCCCCGGCGCATGAGCTCACGGACGGTCTCGGTGACATCGGCATAGTTGCGGCCGAGGCGGTCCACCCAGCGGACCACAAGGGTGTCGCCTGAGAGCGCAGTACGTCGAACAGCCTGCGGCCCTGAGGGCGTTCCCTGAGGGGCATGGAGACGCCCGAGACGCCTTCATCGGCAATCACCGTGTCGAAGCTGTAGCCGGCCGCTTCGGCCTGCTTACGCTGGTGGGCTAGGGTCTGATCGGCGGTGGAGACGCGGGCATAGAGCACGGTGGACATCGAGCCTCTCCGGTGTCGGCAAGGAAGGTGTCCGCAAATAATATGTACGTTGACTTGATACCAACCCTAGCGGTCAGGGTTTCGGTGTGTCCGTTGATCGACCGCTAGGGTATACCTCAGGGGACGTTAGCCGGCCTTGAGGGCGGCCTGAAGCTTCTCTTCCTGTTCGTTGGAGAGGCTGGTCTGGAGGACTGTGCCGCCGAACTTGGCCATGTCCGCCACCACCTTGTCCGCCGTCACCTTGCGGATAAGAACGCAGAGCGCGGCCTGATTGGGGCCGAGAGCTGAACTGGCTTCCTTGAGGAAGTCATCGTTGATGCCCACGTCCGTGAACTTCCCGGCAATCGCTCCCGCGCCAGCTCCAATCGCCATCCCGAGCAGCGGGTTGAGGAAAATCAGGCCGACAAGTCCGCCCCAAAGACCACCCGAGGCCGCGCCGGTAAGAGTCGTGTTGACGAGCTGGTTCAGCTTGATCGTGCCGTCTTCCCGCCGAACCGCTATCACGGCGTCACCCAGCTCGATCAGATATTCCTTCTGAAGCTTCAGAAGCTCCTGCCGCGCGGCCTCAGCCTTCTCTTCGGAGTCGTAGGCGATGATTACGAGGTCGGCCATTTCACTCTCCACGCTGTGCAGGCCAGCTCGTCCTGAACCGACCGCGCGTCATACAAGGCATATTGCCGTACCGGCGCAACAATGAGTTGACCCTCGTCAGGGGCCATTTCGCCGCGCCGGCAACCTTCCTTCAAAACCATGGAGCCTGCCGCATCATGACCGATGCCACCCCTACAGGCATCCTCATCCGCATCCATTGAAGTACCGGCCGACTCAAGCCGCTCTAGCTCCTCCAGAACGAGGAGCCATCATTCGGGATTGGTGCCGGCTCTTCCTCGAACTGCTTCACGAACCACTGATACCAGCGGCCTGCGAGGGCTTGCTTGCGGGAGAGGGAGGTCACTCCCTGCGACAGGGAGGTAAACTTCGAGTCCCATTCGAGGTGGAGATCAGCACTGCGCTTGCGTGCTTCAGTCGCGCTCGCGACCGGCCGGCGGATTATCTCACCTCGTCCGATCCGTTCCCGAGCTTCTCGGGAACGACCCTCCGAAACCGCTATGGGCCAGATTTCGGGTCACGCCTAGAGGAGGGGTGCTACTTGCACCGGGGCTGCATCACCGAACCAAGGAGGCGACCGAAAACCCTTGAAAATCACTAAGGGACTGAAGATGCACCAAAAGAGAAGAATGGTGCGGTCGAGAGGACTCGAACCTCCACGGTGTTACCCACTGCCACCTCAAGGCAGCGCGTCTACCAATTCCGCCACGACCGCAACCACCGGAAGCCGAACCATTGGCTGGCCCCGCGGCGCGGCATCGTCTAACAGATCGGTTCCGGCTTCACAAGGGCCGCGCGCGCAGCTGTGGAAAGGCTTGTTCGCCGCATGGGCCGCTCCTAGAGACAGACGCCTTCCCGATCACTATCTGGTCGTCCATGGAACATACCGCACCGCCCGTCCGCGACGAGCTTATCGCCACCATGCTGCCGGCACCCGGTGCGCCGCCGGTGCGCTGGCGCATCGCCAATGCGCCGGTCGCCTATCCCGACGCCCTCGCTGAAATGGACGCGCTCGCCCTGGCCATCGCCGCCGGTACCGCGCCGGAGACCGTGTGGCTGCTGGAGCATCCCCCGCTCTACACGGCTGGCACCAGCGCGCGGGCGGAGGATCTCGTCGATCCCGACCGCTTCCCGATCTACGAGACCGGGCGCGGCGGCCAGTTCACCTATCACGGCCCCGGCCAGCGGGTGGCCTATGTGATGCTCGACCTCAAGCGGCGTTCGCCGGATGTGCGCCGCTATGTGGCGACGCTCGAGGAATGGCTGATTCGCACCTTGTGGAACTTCCATGTCCACGGCGAGCGGCGCGAGGACCGCGTCGGAGTCTGGGTGCGGCGGCCGGAGCGGGCCGGCTCGGGCGAGGACAAGATCGCCGCGCTCGGCATCCGGGTGCGGCGCTGGGTGACGATGCACGGCGTGGCGCTGAACGTCGATCCCGATCTCGGCCATTTCGGCGGCATCGTGCCCTGCGGCGTGCGCGAGCATGGCGTCACCAGCCTCGTCGATCTCGGCCTGCCGGTGACGATGGAAGATGTCGATCTCGCCCTGCGGCGCGAGTTCGAGGCCCTGTTCGGCCCGACGGTCGCGGACGAGGCCTGACGCCGCTCACGCGGAGGAACGAACCTCGAAGGCCGTCGGCGGCATCTCGTCCGTCTCGAAAAGGTCGATGGCGCGCACCGCCGCCGCCGCCGGCCCGTGCCGGCAGGCGTCGACCAGGGCTTCCAGCGTCGCCTCGTCGGCATGGAGCAAGGCTTCCACCGTGCCGTCGCGGCGATTGCGGACCCAGCCCCGCAGGCCGCGCCGCCCGGCCTCCATCGCCAGCCAGGCGCGATAGCCCACGCCCTGGACCCGACCGTGCACGACGATGCGCAGGCTGCGTGGCGCGCTCATGATGCCGTCGACGGGCCGAAGGCGGAAGGGAACCGCATTGTGAGCGGCACGAGGCTTTTATGGCTGGCCACGGCCGCCCGATCCGCTATTTGCCTTCCACGGCGATGCTTCATAAGAACAACTCCGTTCCTCGAATCCCCCACTCGGACCTCGATCCGTCGACGCTGGAGGCCGGCATGAACGACGATACCGACCTCGCCGTTCGGCCGGACGAGCGCGAGCCCGAGGACGAACAGGCTCTGATCGACGATCCCGCCTTCATCGAGCGGGTAAGCAATGCCATCGAGGCGGGCCGTGGCGACGAACTGCGCGAGCTGGTCGCCGATTTCCACGAGACCGATCTCGCCCGCCTGCTGGAAGCGCTGCCGGCACCGGCACGGCCGAAACTGATCGAACTGCTCGGCGCCGATTTCGACTTCACCGCGCTTACCGAACTCGACGAAACCGTTCGCGTCCAGATCCTCGAGGAGCTGGAGACCGAGACGGTGGTCGAGGGCGTGCGCGACCTCGATTCCGACGACGCGGTCTACATTCTCGAAGATCTCGACGATGCCGACAAGCAGGAGATTCTCGGGCATCTGCCGCTCACTGAGCGTGCGGCGCTGCAGCGCAGCCTCGACTACCCGGAAGAGAGCGCCGGCCGGCGCATGCAGACCGAGTTCATCGCGCTGCCGCCGTTCTGGACGGTCGGGCAGACGCTGGACTATCTCGGCGAGGCGGAGGGGCTGCCGGAAACCTTCTTCGAGGTCTTCGTCGTCGATCCCACCTACCGGCTCACCGGGTCGGTGCCGCTCGACCGGCTGCTGCGCACCAAGCGCGGGCTGAAGCTCGGCGACGTGGTGACGCCCGATCGCCACGTGGTGCAGGCGATCGACGACCAGGAGGACGTGGCGCGCGTCTTCGAGCGCTACAACCTGATCTCCGCGCCGGTGGTCGACGGCGCCGGCCGGCTGGTCGGCGTGCTGACCGTCGACGACATCGTCGACGTCATCCAGGAGGAGGCCGACGAGGACGTGAAGGCGCTCGGCGGCGTCGCCGCCGACGAGGAGCTGTCCGACAGCTTCTGGTACATCGCCAAGAGCCGCTTTTCCTGGCTGCTGCTCAACCTCATCGCCGCCAATCTCGCCTCCTTCGTCATCTCGCTGTTCGAGGACGAGCTGCAGCGACTGGTTGCGCTGGCGGTGCTGATGCCGATCGTCGCCAGCCAGGGAGGCAATGCCGCCACGCAGACCATGACGGTCGCCGTCCGCGCCATCGCCACGCGCGAACTGCGCGCCAGCAACGCCAAGCGCGTCATCGCCCGCGAATTGCTGGTCGGCCTGTTCAACGGCGTGGTCTTCGCGGTGATCATGGCGGCGGTGGTGTTCGCCCGCTTCGGCGTCGCCGATCTCGGCTTCATCATCGCGCTGGCGATGATCATCAACCTGGTCGCCGCCGCGCTGGGCGGCATATTGGTACCGCTAGCGCTCAACAGGATCGGCGTCGATCCGGCGGTATCGTCCGGGCCCTTCGTGACCACCATTACCGATGTGATCGGATTCTTCGCATTTTTGGGTATTGCCGCGCTCTGGTTTTGAAACCGGTTCCGTTTCAGGTTTGCGCGAAGGGCTTCCATGATGTCACATGATAGAGGCTCGGCGGCGACGGCCGATCCGTTCCCATTCTTTCAAGTCACATTAAGTTTCGGTTGCTAAGATCAGGAAATAACGAGGATTGATGGCATGAGGGAGTCCGGACCACCGGCTTTGACCCTCTGATCGGAAATCGCAGCGGACAGGCGGCAATGCGTATTCCGATCGACAGCGGAGCCGGGGCGACGTCGGCAAGGGCGAGCGACCGTACCATTCTGGCGGTGGCGCTGGTCGTGTGCGCGGCGATCGTCGCCATGGGTGCCTTTGCGCTGCTGGCGGCGGAGCGCGTCGATCAGACGGCGCGCCAGCGCTGGACCGGCGTCGTCGCCGATGCGTTGCAGAGCAAGGTCGGCCTGCTTCAGCGCGATCTCGCGAGCTTCGCCCATTGGGACGAGTCGGTGCTGCGGACCGCCTATTTCCTCGATGTCGACTGGGTGCACCGCAATTTTGGCAGGTGGCTGCGCGACCAGGATCATCACGACCGTTCCTATATCGTGCTCGATACCACGGTGGCCTATGCCGCGATCGACGGCGAGAAGGTTGCCGGCGAGCAGGCCATCTTCGACGGCTCGGTGCTGCTGCCTTTCGTCTTCGACGTTCAGAAGGCGGTCGCCGCACGAAGCGATCAGAAGGGGATGACGCCCGGCGGCGGGGCGGGCAGTGGCACGCCCTCGGCGTTCCGCGCCGGCTATGTGCGCGTCGAGGGCCGGCCCGCACTGGTCGGCGCCATCAGCATCACGCCGGATTACGGCCGGGTGATCGCGCCGAAGCAGATACCGCCGGTCGCGGTCACGGTGCTGTTCATCGACGACCATTTCCTGAACAGCCTCGCCCGCGAGTTGCGGATCGCCGAGCCGACCGTCAGCCTCGATCCGCCGGCGGCCGACCGCCACGGCGTGGCGATACCGTTCGCCGCCGCAGATACCCCGCCGGCCTGGCTGGTGTGGAAGCCCGACACGCCCGGCACGGCCCTGTTGCACGCGCTGCTGCCGGCGCTGATCGCCACGACGATTCTGCTGCTCGTGGCAGCGGCCGGCGTGCTTTGGTACGCGCGCCGGGCCACCCGCAACCTTGCGGCGAGCGAAGCCTATGCCTCGCGGCTCGCCTATGTCGATCCGCTATGCGGCCTCGCCAATCGCGCCATGCTGATGCGGGTGCTCGGCGATCGGCTGTCGCGGCTGGAAGGCGAGGGGAACAGGCTGGCGGTCTTCTTCCTCGACCTGGATGGCTTCAAGGATATCAACGACACGCTCGGCCATCATGTCGGCGACGTGGTGCTGGCCGAGATCGGGGCACGGTTGAAGGAACTGACGATACCAGGCCTGCTGGCATCGCGGTTCGGTGGCGACGAGTTCGTCATCCTCGTTCCGGTCGGCGACACGCCGGGCGAGGTGGAGGCGATCGGCAACACCATCCTGGAGGCGGTGCGGCGGCCGACGTCGATCGGCGGCCAGCCCCTCGCCGTCGGAGGCTCGATCGGCGCGACGGTCGCCCCCACGGATGGCGGTGAGGCCAGCGAACTGATCCGGCTGGCCGACATTGCCGTGTATCGTGCCAAGGCGGATGGCCGTGGCGTGATGCGGCTGTTCGAGCCGCACATGGAGCATGAGGTTCGTCAGCGGCGGGAAATCGAGACCGATCTGCAGCGGGCGCTGAAGGACAACGAGCTGACGCTGTTCTACCAGCCGCAATTCTCGGCGGATGGCCGCACCGTCATCGGCTTCGAGGCGCTGCTGCGCTGGATCCATCCCTCGCGCGGCATGATCTCGCCCGCCGAGTTCGTGCCGGTCGCCGAACAGTCGGGACTGATCAGCGAGCTCGACCTCTGGGCGCTGCGGCGGGCTTGCGAACAGGCCGGCGACTGGGGCGCGGCGCGAGTGGCGGTCAATCTGTCGCCGGTGGATTTTCGCATGCGCGACCTCGCCGGGGCGGTCCAGAAGATCCTGGAGGAGACCAACTTCCCCGCCGAGCGGCTGGAAATCGAGATCACCGAGAACCTGCTGCTGGGCAACCAGCCGGAGGCCTTCGCCTCCCTCACGGCGCTGCGCAATATGGGGGTGCGGGTCGCCCTCGACGATTTCGGCTCCGGCTATTCCTCGCTCGGCTATCTCCGCCGTTTCCGCGTCGACACCATCAAGATCGATCGCAGCTTCATCCAGAACATCGGCCAGACCGACGACGCCGCCGCCATCATCGACTGCGTGGTGCGCCTCGCCCGGGCACTGGCCATCACCGTCACCGCCGAGGGCGTGGAGACGCGGGAGCAACTGCGCTACCTCCAGTCGGTCGGCTGCCATCATGTCCAGGGCTATCTGCTGGCCAGCCCGATGCCGGTGAGCAGTCTCGGTCGCTATCTCGACCAGGTGCGACGCGCCCGCGAATATGCCGTCATCCGCCATGCGGAGGTCTGATGGAGGGCTCCGCCTTCTTCTACGCCGCCAAGCTGCTGTGGATGCTGGCGGTGCCCTCCAGCGCGCTTGCCCTCCTTGCCGGGCTCGGCCTGCTGGTGAGCCTGCGCCGGCGCCGGACCGGATGGTGGATGATGGCGCTCGGCATCGTCGGCCTGCTGATCTGCGGCCTGGGTCCCGTCGGCCGGGTGCTGGCTGTGCCGCTGGAAAACCGCTTCCCCAGCTTCGTCGATGACGGCCGGCCCATCGTCGGCGTGGTGGTGCTGGGCGGCAGCGAGCGGCCAGACATCACCGCGGCGCGCGGGCAGCCCGCGCTGACCCAGGCGGGCGAGCGTCTGATCGCGCTCGCCGATCTGTCGCGGCGCTATCCGCAGGCGCGTATCCTGTTCTCCGGCGGCAGCGGCGATTTCGAGAAGCCCTCCCTGTCGGAAGCTGATGTGGTGCGCATGCTGCTGCCGCAGCTCGGCGTCGACCCGGCCCGCGTCCTATTCGAGGCCGCCTCGCGCAACACCGCCGAGAACGCCGCTCTGTCGCGTGATCTGGCCCGGCCGGCGCCCGGCGAGCGCTGGCTGCTGGTCACCTCGGCGCTGCACATGCCGCGCGCCATCGGATGCTTCGAGGCGGCCGGTTTCCCGGTCGTCGCCTATCCCGTCGATTACCGCACGGCGGGGACACCGCAATGGACCCGGCCCTTCGCGCGGGTGAGCGAGGGGCTGGAAATGACCGATGCGGCGCTGCGCGAGTGGATCGGCCTGATCGCCTACCGGATCACCGGGCGCATCGGCGTGCTGTTCCCCGGGCCGACCACATAACGCCTGCGCGGCGCATCAGTCCTCTATGGGAGCTTCCGTGGCTGCCGTCGCCGGCGGTCCGAGCCGGTAGACGCCGCGGAAATCCGCGGGGTCGACGGGCTTACCCTTGCGATAGATGCCGAGCGTGCCTTCCTTCGCCAGACGCACCGCGACGCGCCGGACCATCGGCAGCACGGCCTGCCACTTGCCGTCCGGCATCAGCGCGCGCGCCAGGGTTTCCGGGCCGATGGTGCGGGCGGCACCGTCCAGCGCGGCATGGATCGCCGCCTCGATGTCGCTTTCGGAGGGCAGGGTGGAAGGCGCGGCGTCGGTCATGAGTTTTCCAAGGTAGCGGTCTCGTCGAGCACCCAGTGCGAGTCGCGCCCGAACTGGCGGTTCAGCATCACCACGAAGATCGCGATCGTCCCCATGATGAGTACCCAGCCGTTAATGTACCAGCCGAGATAGGCTATGGCGAAGAAGAAGGAGCGTTGCCCCCGGTTGAAGTGCCGCCCGGCGAGGGTCGCCATGCGCGCCAGCCTGGCGACATGCGCCTGCGCCTGCGGCGTCGCGGCTTCCGCGGGAGGCGGCGTCGAGCCGAGCAGGATCGCGGTGTAATTGAACAGCCGATACGCCCAGGCGAACTTGAAGAAGACATGGGCGAAGATCAGGGTGATGCCCAGCGTCTTGATCTCCCAGCCCGCCCGATCGATCTGCACCATCGGCAAGTGGGAGAAGATGGCCAGCACCTCTTCGGTGGAGCGCAGAATCGCCAGCGAGGCGCCGATGGCGAGCAGCGACGTCGAGGCGAAGAAAGCGGTGCCGTTTTGCAGCGCGGCGACGATCTGGGTGTCGACGATGCGATTCTCGCGCGCCAGCATCCTCTGCATCCACTCGTGCCGGAAGGCATCCATGCGCTGGTTGAGCGTGCGTCCCTCCGCCCAGTGACCTTCCATCAGCTGATGATAGGCAAACCAGGCCAGGGCGAAGACCGCGAGCGCGCCATAGTCGAGATAGGAAAAGCCGATCACGGACTTGGCTTCCATTTCTGATGTGATTCCCTGAAGCCGATTCGGCGAACCCGCCGCCTGCCGATGCCATCGTGATAAGCTCCGAAAGGGCTTTCAAGACAACCGCAAAAGGCCGATGTGCAAAAAGCGGGCATGCGTTATTTGCGCACCAGATATGTGCATTATGCAGTGCGCGGCTTCCGTAACGCGATTGCACGGACAGTAACGTTTCATTAAATATTGAAACAGTCCGCATATGGCTGATGTCTTGTTCCGGCCTTCGAGCGGTGAAACGGGAATATCCGGAGTTAAGAATGAATTCCCTTACCGAGCGCTCCTGTTGGGGAGTTGCGCGTTGGGCTGTCGTCGCTTTCCTGGCGGGCATTGCCCTCGTCTATCTGTTCGGCGGCTTTGGTGGCGCGAACGCGGTGGTTGGCTGATCGCCGATCCCGAGCTGATCCGGCACGGTACCGGCCGTTGATGGCGGCCGCCGAGCGAGGGTCTATTGTTTGGGCCCGCCGGCCGGGACGATTGAGGGCTGCCAGCCGAGACTTGGCGCCCGATCCTCATGCAATGAATCATCGACGCTGATGGGCGCCATGACAGCTCTTCGCTTGTCCGTGACGTCGTGCCACTCCACTCTGGCATGAAACGCGGAGCGCGCGAGGAGGGGCTGATGGCACTGAAGCTGTTGATCGGAAATAAGAATTATTCGTCCTGGTCGCTGCGGCCCTGGCTGCTGCTCAAGGCGTTCGACATCCCCTTCGCGGAAGAAGTGGTGCTGCTCGGCGACCCCGATTTCAAGGCCCGGATCGGCGTGCATTCGCCGGCGAAGCGGGTGCCGCTGCTGCTCGACGGCGAGGCGGCGGTGTGGGAGTCGCTGGCCATCATCGAACATATCGCCGAGCGGTTTCCCGACAAGGCGATCTGGCCCGCCGAGCCGGTAGCGCGCGCTCATGCCCGCTCGATCGCCACGGAGATGCATGGCGGCTTCGGCGCCCTGCGCTCGGTCGTGCCGATGAATCTGTGGCGGCCGGTGGAGCCGCTCGCGCTTTCCGACAAGGCGGCCGCCGATCTCGCGGGCCTCGCCGCCCGCTGGCGGACGGCGCGCGAGCGCTTCGGCGCCGGCGGCGATTTCCTGTTTGGTGCCTTCAGCGGTGCCGATGCGATGTATGCGCCGGTCGCCACCCGTATCCGTACCTACGATCTGCCGGTCGACGCGGTGGTCGCCGCCTATGTGGAGGCGATCCATGCGCATCCGGCCTTCGTCGAATGGAAGGCCGCGGCGCTGGAAGAAGAGCAATTGCTGCCGGAGGACGAGGTCGACTGGCCCGTGGTGAAGCGCGTATAGGAGGCCGTCCACCGGCCCCGGCCGCGTGGCTCCTCGATCCCGTTGCTTTTCGAGACCCGCATGCCGTTGAACCTGCTCAAGCTCTGTGTCGGAGCCGAATCGATCAAGGATCTCGAGGAGTGGATCGCCGAGACGCTGGCCGCGCGGGATGCGCGCGGCCTTGCCGTCGAGCAGACGCACACCACCCGCATGGTGCCGACCCGCACCGAGGAACTGCTGGATGGCGGCTCGCTCTACTGGGTGATCAAGGGCGAGGTGGCGTGCCGCCAGCGGCTGACCGCCGTCCGCCCCTTCGTCGATTCCGACGGCATCCGCCGCTGCCATCTGGTGCTGGAGCCGATCCTGCATCGGGTGGAGCCGCGGCCGAGCCGGCCCTTCCAGGGATGGCGCTATCTCGCCTCCAAGGATGCGCCGTCGGATCTGGTGGGCGAGCAGGCGGCCGTGCTGCCCGACGAACTGCGCCGGGAGCTGCGATCGCTCGGTCTGCTCTGACGTCGGATGGAACCGAAACGGTCGCTTGCGACGTTGTCCCTGCGGAAATCCAATCGCAGGAGGCAGAGATGGCTCAGAACACGGACAATGCGGGACTGAAGCAGAATCAGGCGGTTTCCGAAGAACGCCAGGTGCTGGAAAGCGGACAGGTCGTCGTCGAGGCGAAGACGAAGGAGCGCCAGGCGACCGAGGTCCGTCCCATGCGCTACGTGCTGGGAATCGGCCTGCTTCTCGTCATCGCCGGCATGATGGTGGCGTATCTGAGCGTCTAGTCGGGCACCGGGATATTGTCGATGAGCCGGGTCGCGCCCAGTCGCGCGGCGACGAGGAGGCGGATCGGCCCGTCGCCGAGAGCGGCAATCGGCGCCAGCGTCTCGGCGTGGCGCGCGTCCAGATAATCCAGCGCAAAACCGCCTTGCCGCACCGCGTCGCGGGCGGCTTCGATCGCACCGGCCACGGGAAGCCCCGAGCGAATGGCCCCGGCGGCTTCGTTCAAGGCCCTGTATAGCAGCGGTGCCGTGCGCCGTTCCTCGGCGCTCAGATAGATATTGCGAGAGGAGAGGGCGAGACCGTCGGATTCACGTACGGTGGGCACGCCGATTACCTGCACCGGCAGGTCGAGGTCGCGTGCCATGCGGGTGACGACGGCAAGCTGCTGATAATCCTTCTCGCCGAACAGGGCGACGTCGGGCGTGGTCTGGGTGAACAGCTTGGCCACCACGGTGGCGACGCCGGCGAAATGGGTGGGGCGGAAGTCGGTCTCCAGGCCGAGCGCCGGGCCGGCGAGCGACACGGTTGTGGCGAAACCGTTCGGGTACATTTCAACGGCATCTGGCGCAAAGGCCACATCCACACCGGCGGCGGACGCCTTGTCCCGGTCGGCGTCCAACGTGCGCGGGTAGCGCGCGAGATCCTCGGTGGGAGCGAACTGGGTCGGATTGACGAAGATCGACACCACGATCCGGTCGGCATGCCGGTGCGCGGCCTCCATGAGCGCGACATGCCCGGCATGAAGCGCGCCCATGGTGGGTACCAGCGCGACACGTTCGCCATTGGCTCGCCAGGCGCGCACCCGGGCGCGAAGCTCGGCAACGGTATGAAGGGTTTCGATGTCGGTCACGGCTGCCCGTCCCTGCGCTCCTGAATGCGGGCGGGGAACCTAGCAGCGGCGCCCGGGCGGTCAACTGCCCGTCAACCGCGCCTTGCTGCCGCGGCACCCGCCTCCCACGTAACGCCAGAGCCGGTTTAGTATCTCCGCCGAATCGCGATTGAACCCCATGGCCACCGACCGACATCCCACCTCGAAGCCTCCGGTCACCGGACCGAAGATCGCCCCGTCGACCGCTCCGGCCGGAGCGGCGGTGAACGCCTTTCTGGCCGAGGTGGCGGCGCGCTCCCCGATGCCGGGGCAGGGGCGCGGGCGGCTGATCTTCGCGCTCGACGCCACCATGAGCCGCCAGCCGACCTGGGACCTCGCCTGCACGCTGCAGGCCGGCATGTTCGACGAGGCGGCCGCCATTGGCGGGCTGGACATGCAACTGGTCTATTACCGCGGCCTCCAGGAGTGCCGGTCGTCCAGCTGGGTCGGCGACGGCCGGCGGCTGGGAGAGCTGATGGCGCGGATCGACTGCCGCGGCGGACGGACCCAGATCGGCCGGGTGCTTGCCCACGCCGGCAATGAGTGCGAGCGCGGGCGGGTCGGAGCCGTCGTCTTCGTCGGCGACGCCATGGAGGAGGCGCTGGACGATCTCTGCGCCAAGGCCGGGCCCCTCGCCCTGCGGGGCGTGCCGGTGTTCCTGTTCCAGGAAGGTCGCGATCCGGTGGCCGAGCGCGGCTTCCGGGAGATTGCCCGGCTTACCGGCGGCGCCTGGTGCCGCTTCGATGCCGGGGCGGCGGAGCAACTCGCCGCGCTGCTGCGTGCCGCCGCGCGCTACGCCGCTGGCGGGCAGCAGGCCCTCACGGCGCTGGCGAAATCGTCGCCCGCAGCCCGGCAACTGCTGGCGGCGATGTCCGGACCGCATTCGGAGACGCGATGATCAACCTCCTGGCCGGTGCGGCCATTGTCGCCCTGCTCTATTACGGGCTGAAATTCTTCGCGCGCACCGATCCCAAGCGTCTTGCCCGCCTCGCGCGCAGCGTGGGTGGATGGATAGCCGTGCTGTTGGCCGGTTTCCTGGGCGCGCGCGGCCATATCGAAACCGCGCTGCCGCTGGGCATTTTCGGCCTGTCGCTGCTCGGCTGGAATCTCGGTACCAGCACCAGAGGATCGCCCTGGTCACGTCTGCGCCGCAGCGCCGGCCGTTCCTCGACGGTGCGGACGCCCAGTCTCGAAATGGTACTGGATCATGACAGCGGCCGGCTCGCGGGCCGCGTTCTCATCGGTCCGCTGGCCGGACGCGATCTCGATACCGTGCCGGTAGGCGACGTCGCGCGCCTCGCCTTGACGCTCGATGCGGAAAGCCGGCAGCTACTCGAAGCTTATCTGGACCGCCGGGCGCCCGGTTGGCGTGAACACGCTGAGGGCGAGACGGGCCGGCGGAGCGCTGCGCCGCCGCAGAGCGGAGCGATGACGGAACAGCAGGCCTACGAAGTGCTGGGGCTTCAGCCGGGGGCGGGGGCGGACGAGATCCGAAAGGCCCATCGCACCCTTATGAAGAAACTCCATCCCGACCAGGGCGGGTCGAATTATCTCGCCGCCCGGGTGAACGAAGCCAAGGACATCCTGCTCCGCAGCCATTGATTCGTCTCACTCAGTTGCGGAAGACCATGCAGCCGAACTGGCCCTTCAGCGCCTTGCACGCCTTCTGTGCCGCCGCCTGTTCGTCGAAGCCGGCGAAGCGGGCCCGCACGATGGTGGACGAACCCTTGGTCGCCGACTCGGTATAGGGATCGACCTTGGCGAGCGCCGAACCGGCCTTGGCCTTGGCCTTGGCGAGCTGGGCACGGGCATCGGCCTCGCTGCCGAAGGCGCCGATCTGGATCGCCCAGCCGGACCGCGGCGCAGCCGTCGCACGGGAGGTCGTTTCGGCGATCTGCCGGGGAATTTCCGCCGGATCGGCGCTGGCGAGGCGCACGGGCTTGGCGGTGGGCGTCGGCTTGGGAGCCTGGGCGATCTGCGGGGGCAGCGCCTGGGCGGTCGGCATCGACGGAGCGAAGGACAGGGTGCCGAGAATGCCGGGCTGGTTCGAGAAGCCGGCAACGGGCGCGGACGGCTTGGCGACCGCCACGGTCTTCACCGCGGTTGGGACGATTGGAGCGACCGAGCCGACGGACGGAGCGGGCGGCGGCAGCGGCGCCGAACGGGCAGGGGCGGGCTCCGGCATCGCCGGCGCGACCATTGCGATGCGCTGCGGCGGCAGGGCGCCGGTAGTGACGGGATCGGCCTCGTTCGCCTGCTCGGCGGTGTCCTCGTCGATCTCGTTCGACGCGGAGGTGTCGACGACCGAGGCCATGGCGAGATTCGGCCGGCCGAAGGGAACCGGGATGACCGCCGGTGCCGGCGCCGCGGTCGGCGTGGGAACCGGAGCAGCCTGGGCCACCGCCACCTGCTCGAGGTCGGCGCCGCCCGACGGCGGTGAGGACATGCGCGCCACCATCTGGCGGCCGGCATAGGCCTTGTCGAAGGTACCGGTGATCAGCTGCGCCATGCGGTTGTCGCGCGAGGTGGCGCTGGCACCGCCGAGCACCACGCCGATGACGTAGCGGCCGTCGCGTTTGACGCTGGTGAGCAGGTTGAAGCCGGAGGCGTTGGTGTAGCCGGTCTTGATGCCGTCGACGCCGTCGAGGCGGCCGAACATGCGGTTGTGGTTGCGGATCGCCACGCCCTGATAATTGAATGAGCGGATCGAGAAATATTCGTAGTAGCGCGGGAAGCGCTCCTGGATCGCCCGGCCCAGCACCGCGAGATCGCGGGCGGTGGTGACCTGCTGCGGGTTGGGCAGGCCGTTCGGGTTCCGGAAGGTGGTGCGCGACATGCCGAGTTGGCGGGCGCGACGGGTCATCAGCGCGGCGAAGGTATCGGAGTCGCCGGCGATGGCTTCGGCGATGACCATGGCGGCGTCATTGGCCGAACGGGTGATCAGCCCCTGAAGCGCGTCTTCCACCGAAATGGTCGAGCCGGCCTTGAGGCCGAGCTTGGTCGGCGACTGCCGCGAGGCAAGGGCCGAGACGGGAAGGCGGGATTCGAGGCGGAGTTTGCCGGCCTGGAGCTGCTCGAACAGCAGATAGAGCGTCATCACCTTGGTGAGCGAGGCGGGATGCCGCAGGGCGTCGGCATTGTCCTCGTGAAGGACGCGGCCGGTATTGGCATCGATCACGATGTCGGCATAGCCGGTCTGCCATCGCGTATCGACGACCTGCGCCGCCACCGGCTTTCGCTGGCTGACCTTCTTTTTCTTCGCCGCGGCATCGGCAACGCCGGTGCCCGCGACCGACAGTACCAGAATGGCCACCCCCGCACGCATGATCTGCGCGCTGACAAACCCCGGAAGCCGCATGAACCCGTCCCGTCACTAAATTTGCCGGCCCGCGCCGGTCATTCGCATGAAGCCGACACGAGCCGGGTGCAGCATCCTCAGGAGGTGCCTTCCAGGCCGACCGTTGCCGGACGATCACTCCGACAATGTTACGGAGAGCGCGGTTACGAACTCGTAAATCCCGGCGTAAGCGAGGCAATTTCCGAGCATCGGTGAAACTGGGTCAGTGATGCTGTCTTGTTGCGCCGCACAAAAATCATTGACGGCGATGCTGCGGCGCATTATTCCTCTTGCCAGCGACGTTCATGCTGGCGGCGCGCGGTTCATTCGTGTTGGCGCATGAAGTCTGTGGAGGGCGACCTGATGATTCAGAACATCGACGAGATCCAGAAGCTGGGCAAAGACAACCTCGACCTGGCCATGAAGAGCTTCGGCACCGTGTCGAAGGGCGTGCAGGCGATTGCCGTGGAAGTTGCCGACTATTCGAAGAAGTCGTTCGAAGAGGGCACCGCCACCGCGGAGAAGCTGTTCGGCGCCAAGACGCTCGACAAGGCCGTCGAGATCCAGTCCGAGTATTTCAAGAGCGCCTATGAGGGCTTCGTCGCCCAGGCGACCAAGATCGGCGAGCTGTATGCCGACCTCGCCAAGGAAACCTACAAGCCGTACGAAGGCATTCTCGGCAAGCTGCCCGTCGGCAAGTGACGACGGCTTTCTAGCTGTCCCGGGTGCGGCTGCCTGTCGCGGCCGCTGAGATTTGCTTCACGCGCCAGAAAAGCCCGGCTCCAGCCGGGCTTTTTTTATTCGGAGAAGGGCGGCTCGCCGCGGCTTTTCCCGCTTCGCACGATGCCGGACGCTGCCGATCGCCGGTCAACTCATTGCGACCGGCTCGTGGTCTCGCTACTCTGGCAGAGTGAGCCGAGCGTACCTATTATATCGTGCAGCCCGGCGAGCTTAGCCGAGCGAGGTGAGCCTTTCATGTCAGTGACGTCGCCTTCCCGAACTGTCGAGATCTCCATGGCCGACGACGAACGTCGCCGCCGCGGGGATGGCATGCCCGGAACAGCGGTGATCACGCGCACCAAGCCGCAGGTCAAGCGGCCGAGTCTCTATCGGGTGCTGCTTCTCAACGACGACTACACGCCAATGGAGTTCGTCGTTCACGTGCTGGAGCAGTTCTTCAACAAGAACCGGGAGGAGGCCACCCACATCATGCTGCATGTGCATCAGCACGGCGTGGGGGAGTGCGGCGTCTTCACCTACGAGGTGGCCGAAACAAAGGTCACTCAGGTGATGGACTTCGCACGAAAGCACCAGCATCCTTTGCAGTGCGTCATGGAGAAGAAGTGACGCTCCGCAGCGGCTAAACGAAGAGGTCCTCATGCCCACCTTCTCCCGCAGCCTCGAGCAATCGCTTCACCGGGCCCTGGCGCTCGCCAACGAACGTCACCACGAATACGCGACCCTCGAGCACCTGCTGCTGTCCCTTGTCGACGATCAGGATGCCGCGGCCGTGATGCGGGCGTGCAACGTCGATCTCGAGAAGCTCCGCCGCAATCTCGTCGAATATATTGACACCGAGCTCGACAACCTCGTGCAGGACGGCGGCGAGGATTCCAAGCCCACCGCCGGCTTCCAGCGCGTGATCCAGCGCGCGGTGATCCATGTCCAGTCGTCCGGGCGCGAGGAAGTGACCGGCGCCAACGTTCTCGTCGCGGTTTTCGCCGAGCGCGAGAGCCACGCGGCCTATTTCCTGCAGGAGCAGGACATGACCCGCTACGACGCGGTGAACTACATCAGCCACGGCATCGCCAAGCGCGCGGGCATGTCGGAGAGCCGGCCGGTGCGCGGTGCCGAAGAGGAGACCGAGACGAAGACCGGGGACGAGACCAAGAAGAAGGCCGATGCGCTCGACGCCTATTGCGTGAACCTCAACAAGAAGGCGCGCGACGGCAAGATCGACCCGCTCATCGGCCGCGACAGCGAGATTCAGCGGACCATCCAGGTGCTCTGCCGCCGGTCCAAGAACAATCCGCTTTTCGTTGGTGACCCCGGCGTTGGCAAGACCGCCATCGCCGAGGGGCTGGCCCGTCGCATCGTCGATGGCGAAGTGCCCGAGGTTCTGCGTACCGCCACCGTCTTCTCGCTCGACATGGGCTCGCTGCTCGCCGGCACCCGCTACCGTGGTGACTTCGAGGAGCGCCTCAAGCAGGTCGTCAAGGAAATCGAGGCCTATCCCAACGCCATCATGTTCATCGACGAGATCCACACCGTGATCGGTGCGGGAGCGACGTCGGGCGGCGCGATGGACGCCTCGAACCTGCTCAAGCCGGCGCTCGCCTCCGGCTCGCTGCGCTGCATCGGCTCGACCACCTACAAGGAGTACCGTCAGTACTTCGAGAAGGACCGGGCCCTGGTGCGCCGCTTCCAGAAGATCGACGTCGCCGAGCCGACGGTTCCGGACGCCATCGAGATCCTCAAGGGTCTCAAGCCCTATTTCGAGGATTATCACCGGCTGCGCTACACCAACGAGGCCATCAAGGCGGCGGTGGAGCTTTCCGCGCGCTACATCCACGACCGCAAGCTGCCGGACAAGGCGATCGACATCATCGACGAATCCGGCGCGGCGCAGATGCTGCTGCCGGAAGCCAAGCGCAAGAAGACCATCGGCGTGAAGGAGATCGAGGCGACCGTCGCCACCATCGCCCGCATCCCGCCCAAGACGGTCTCCAAGGACGACGCCGAGGTGCTCGCCGCGCTGGAGACCACGCTCAAGCGTGTGGTCTACGGCCAGGACAAGGCCATCGAGGCACTGTCCTCGGCGATCAAGTTGGCGCGTGCCGGCCTGCGCGAGCCGGAGAAGCCGATCGGCTCCTACCTGTTCTCCGGCCCGACCGGCGTCGGCAAGACCGAGGTCGCCAAGCAACTGGCCTCCTCGCTCGGCGTCGAGCTGCTGCGTTTCGACATGTCGGAATATATGGAACGCCACACCGTCTCGCGGCTGATCGGCGCGCCTCCCGGCTATGTCGGCTTCGACCAGGGCGGCCTGCTCACCGACGGCGTCGACCAGCATCCGCATTGCGTGCTGCTGCTTGACGAGATCGAGAAGGCGCATCCCGACCTGTTCAACATCCTGCTGCAGGTGATGGATCACGGCCAGCTGACCGACCACAACGGCAAGCAGGTGAGTTTCCGCAACGTCATTTTGATCATGACGACCAATGCGGGCGCCGCCGACCTGTCTAAGTCGGCCTTCGGCTTCACCCGCTCGAAGCGGGAAGGCGACGACGTGGAGGCGATCAACCGGCTGTTCGCGCCGGAGTTCCGCAACCGGCTCGACGCCATCATCGGCTTCGCCCACCTCACGAGCGACGTCATCGGGCTGGTGGTGGAGAAGTTCGTGCTGCAGCTGGAGGCGCAGCTCGCCGACCGCAACGTCACCATCGAGCTGTCGGACGAGGCGACGCAGTGGCTGGTGGAGCGTGGCTACGACCAGCAGATGGGTGCCCGCCCGATGGGCCGGGTCATCCAGGAGCACATCAAGAAGCCGCTGGCCGACGAGGTGCTGTTCGGCAAGCTGAAGAATGGCGGCCATGTCCGCGTCGTCGTCACCACCGACGAGGCGGACGAGAGCACGCTCAGCTTCGAGTTCCCGGAGGGGCCGGTGACGCCCAAGCCGGAGAAGATCGAGCCGGAGAAGGCCAAGCGCGCCCCGCGTCGCAAGCCGGCCGCGACCAAGGCCCGCAAGCCAGGCCCGAGCGACGGCAGCCGTGGCGGTCGTCCGTCCGGCGGCTCGCGGGTGCCGAAGGTGCCGCTGGTCAAGGCCTGAACCGTCTTGTCGTAACAATAGCCCGCCCGCCGGTCCTCCGGCGGGCGGGTTTTTCTTTGCGGGGGCTGCTGCCGGTTTGCGAAAGGGAAGATTCTTCCGAAGGTCGCGCTTGACCGCGGCGGCACACCGGTCGATCAACGGCTGACATGAGTGTGCCGATGCAGCCATCCGATCCAGCCGTCGAGGCGGCCCCCGCCTTTCGTGTCCGCTATTTCCTGCGTGGTGTCGCCGGCGCCTTCTCGGTGCCGGGATGCGTGCTGATGGCGACCTTTCTCGGCTTCGGCGGCCTGCTGCACGATGTCGGCTTTCCGATCGGGGCCGGCTTGCTGTCGACGCTGCTGATCTGGGCATTGCCGGCGCAGGTGATCATGATCGGCGGCATCGCCTCCGGCGCCGCCTTGCCGGCGGTCGCGGTCGCGGTGTGCCTTTCGGGTGTGCGGCTGATGCCGATGGTGGTGGCGCTGATGCCGCTGATGCGCGGCAGGCGCCCCAGCCTCTGGCTGGAACTGATCGCGGCGCATTTCGTCGCCGTCACCATGTGGGTGGAAGGCTTCCGGCTGCTGCCCAAGGTGGCGGTGGAGGGGCGTCCCTCCTACGCCATCGGGCTCGGGGCCGGGCTGACCGCCGCCAGCATGATCGCCACAGCCGCCGGCTTCTATCTCACCGGCTCGCTGCCGGGACCGCTGGCGGTGGCGCTGCTGCTGCTGACCCCGATCTCCTTCACCATCCTTCTGGTGCGCAATGCGCGCGAGCGGGTGGACTGGCTCGCCATCGGGCTCGGCGCCGCGCTGGCGCCGCTGGTCGCCAACACGCCGGGCGGGCTCGACCTGTTCTGGAGCGGCGTTGGCGGCGGCACGCTCGCCTTCTTCATCGCCCGGCTGTGGAAGGCGGACCGGGCATGACGCTGTTTTCCAGCGAACTGACCGCCATTCTGGTGGTGATCGTCGTCGGCTTCCTGCCGAACGAGATCTGGCGCGTGCTCGGCGTCGTGCTGGGGCGCGGGCTCGACGAGAACAGCGCCTGGATGCAGTGGGTGCGCGCGGTGGCGACGGCGCTGCTGGCCGCGGTGGTGGCGCGCCTCCTCCTCACCCCGAGCGGGACGCTGGTGGCGCTGCCCTTCCTGTTGCGGGCCGGCGCGTTGGCAGCCGGCGTCGCCGGCTTCCTGTTGATACGGCGCTCGGTGCTTGCCGGCGTCCTCACCGCCGAGGCGGTACTGGTCGCCGGTGCCTGGTGGCTTGGCGTCGGCGGCTGACGCCGCCGCGCGCGACCATCTCAGTCCTGCAGCGCTGCCTTGAGCTTCGCCGCCTGATCGGCCAACACCTCGGGGGTTTCCTTATAGGAGAGCGGCGCGCGCAGCTCGACGCCGAGCTGGCGCGGAATCACATGCACATGCAGGTGGAAGACTTCCTGCCCGCCGGCATGCTCGTTGTGCTGGGTGAGGGTGATGCCCTCCGCCTCGAAGACGCCGAGCTGCGCGCGGGCGATGCGCTGGGCGGCGGCCATCACCGCGGCGAGATCGTCGGCCTCGACGTCCAGGAGATTGCGGGACGGCGCCTTGGGAATCACCAGCGTGTGGCCGGTCGCGCGCGGCATGATGTCGAGGAAGGCGAGCACCTTGTCGTCTTCATAAACCCGATGCGACGGAATCTCGCCGCGCAGGATCTTCGCGAAGATGTTGTTCGGATCGTAGGTCATCTCACCCTCCAAGCACCGGCTTCCCGAGTGCAGGCTTCCCATGTGCCGGGCTTGGATGGCAAGCCGGCAGGCGCCGGTCAAGGCTCGTCCGTGTCCTGCCGGAAGGGGGCATGCGTCGCGAGCTCCGCCTGTGCCTCCTGCGAATAGGCGCGCTCGCGTTCGAGATAGGCGGCCACCGCCTCGCGGAAGCCGGGATCGGCGATGAAATGCGCCGAGCGGGTGGTGACCGGCAGATAGCCGCGCGCCAGCTTGTGCTCGCCCTGCGCGCCGGCCTCGACGGTCGAGAGGCCGCGCGAAATGGCGAAGTCGATGGCCTGGTGGTAGCAGACCTCGAAATGCAGGAACGGGTGGTCCTCGATGCAGCCCCAGTGCCGGCCATAGAGCGTGTCGGAACCGATGAAGTTGATCGCCCCGGCGATCCAGCGGCCGGCACGGCGCGCCATGACCAAGAGGATGCGGTCGGCCATGCGCTCGCCGATCAGCGAATAGAAGCGGCGGTTGAGATAGGGCCGGCCCCATTTGCGCGAGCCGGTCTCCATGTAGAAGGCGAAGAAGGCGTCCCAATCCGCCTCGGTAATGTCCTTGCCGGTCAGCCAGCGGATCTCGATGTCGTTGGCCAGCGCGTCGCGCCGCTCGCGACGGATGACCTTGCGCTTGCGCGAGGCGAGCTCGCCGAGGAAATCCTCGAAGCTGCCATAGCCCTGGTTGGTCCAGTGGAACTGTTGGTCGATGCGCGCCAGCCAGCCCTCGGCCTCGAACACCGCGGCGTCGGTCTCGGTGAGGAAGGTGGCGTGCACGGAGGAGGCGCCGCGCATGTCGCACAGCGTGGCCAGCCCCTGCGCCAACGCCCGCCGCGCCGTCGGCGCGTGGGCGCCGGGGCGCGTCAGCAGGCGCGGGCCGGTGGCCGGGGTGAAGGGCACGCTGACCTGCAGCTTCGGGTAATACTGCCCGCCAGCCCGCTCATAGGCGTCGGCCCAGCCATGGTCGAAGACGTATTCGCCCTGCGAATGCGACTTCAGATAGGCCGGGCAGACCGCGAGCGGCTGGCCGTCTTCCCCTTCGAGGACCAGATGCTGCGGGTGCCAGCCGGTGCGGGCGCTGACGGTGCCCGATTCCTCCAAGGCGGAGAGAAACTCATGCGAAACGAAGGGATTGCCGGGCTTGTTCTCAATTTTTGCCTGAGGAATGCCATCCAAGACATTGGCTGGATTGGCGCAGGCGTTCCACTGTGCGGCGGGGAGGGCGGTGATGTCGCTCTCGACGCGCAGGCGGATGGTGTCGGAACTCATGGGCGTCGCGAAACCTTGGGCCGAAGTGCGGCGGAGCGCCGCAACGCACAATGTGCGCCTCCGATCCGTTCCCGGAAAGGGGAGCTCACGCCGATTCGATATCGGGCACGAAGCCTTCGAAGATGATCTGATCGGCGTGCCGCGCTGCGATCGCCCGGTCTTCCGGCGTGCGCACCGTCCAGGTCAGCACCGGCAGCCCGGTGGTTCGCTTGGCCTGCGACACCGCCGGCGAGGGCAGGTCCTTCACGTAATGGGCGAGGAAGTCCGGTTGCATCCGTGGGAAGTTCAGCAGGTTGCCCCAGGCGAACTTGTCCGCCGGGCTGACGAAATCCCATTCCGGGTCGTCATAGCGCCGCTCCATGGTGAAGCCGCGCGGAATGGCGGGGGCGAGCGTGCGCACCGCCGCCACCAGATCAGGATCGAAGGACATCAGCGCCGCCGGCCCGTCATAACCCGCCAGCCTCTCGACGGCGCGGATCGCCACCGAGGTATCGCCGTCGAAGCGGCTCTTGAGCTCGATGACCAGCGGCACCCGGCCGCCGACACGCTGCAGCAGTTCGTCGAACGTCAAGATGTGGTCGGCTGTGCCGCGCATCGGCACCTGGCACAGTTGCGCCAGGGTGAGTGCCTGCACCGGCCCGCTCGCTTCCGTCAGGCGGTCGAGATCGTCATCATGGAACACCACCGCCTCGCCATCGGCGGACAGCTGGATGTCCACCTCGATGGCGAAGCCGTGCACCAGCGCCGCATCCACCGCCGAGACGGTGTTCTCGATGATGCCGCGCGCCATGTCGTGCAGCGCCCGGTGGGCGACGGGGCGGGCGGTCAGCCAGGCGGGGGCGCTCATGACGCGGTCAGGCGAATTCGACGACCGCGTCGATCTCGACGGCGACGCCCAGCGGCAACGCCGCCACCCCGACCGCCGAACGGGCATGCTTGCCGGCATCGCCGAACGCCTCGACGAACAGGTCGGACGCGCCGTTCACCACCTTGGGCTGGTCGACGAAATCCGGCGCCGAGTTCACGAAGGCGTTGAGCTTCACCACCCGCGTCACCCGGTCGAGATCGCCGAGCGCGGCCTTGACCTGGGCGATGATGTTGATCGCGCACTGGCGCGCTGCTGCCTTGCCGGCATCGACATCGGTATCGACGCCGAGCTTGCCGGTGATCGGCTTGCCGTCGGCGATGGACACCTGACCGGAAATCCAGAGCTGGTTGCCGCTGATCACCGTCGGCACATAATTGGCCACCGGCGCGGTGGCGGCCGGCACCGTGATACCGAGGGAGGCGAGCTTGGATTCGACGGTGCCGGACATCTGTGTCTCCATTGACGATGGATGCGGGCGGACCAGGCGGGCGCTCCAAATTTTGCCCATCTTGTCGCCTTCGTTGTGGGTAGCGATGTTTGGCCTATCGATCCGACGCGCGCAAGACGCGCCTTCCGGAAGGAGCTGGAACTGATGACTGTGCCCGCGACACTCAGGATTTGCGCGTTCGCCGGCGCCTCGCTCCTGGCATTGGCTTTGCCGGCCGCGGCGGCGATCCGGCTGGAGCCGCATCGTGCGACCTATGAATTGTCGCTCGACGGCGGCAAGCCGGCGAAGAACGTCAACGCCGCCGAGGGCACCATCGTCTACGAGCTGCGCGGCAACGCCTGCGACGGCTATTCGGTGCAACTGCGCCAGAGCACCAATCTGGAGACCGAGGGCGGCCGGATGAGCAGTGCCATCACCACCGCGACCTGGGAGGACGGCGACGGCAATTCCTACCGCTTCCGGGTGGAGAACACCGTGAACGACGACCGGCCGGAGGAAGCGGACGGCGTCGCCGAGCGCAAGGACGGGCGGCTGATCGTCAAGGCCACCAAGCCGGAGGCCGGCACCATCGAACTTGCCAAGGGCGTGCTGCTGCCGACCCAGCACATGATCCGCGTGCTTGCCGCCGCCGAGCAGGGCGATTCGGTGCTGGAGGCGCCGGTCTATGACGGGTCGCCGGATGCGCGGAAGATCTACGACACGCTGTCGGTCATCGGCCGACCGCTCACCGGCGGCGCCGGGCTGGAACAATCGGCCAATGGCGGCGATCTCGCCGGCCGTCCCCGCTATCCGGTGGTGATCAGCTATTACGAGCGCGGCTCGCAGGAGACGGCGCCGGACTACACGATCAGCTTCGACCTCTATGACAACGGCGTCAGCCGGGCGCTGAAGCTGGATTACGGCGACTTCGCCCTGCGCGGCACGCTCACTTCCTACGAGGCGCTGCCGCAGGAAAGCTGCTCGAAGTAGAGCTGCTGGAAGTCGTACCGTCCGAGGCGGGCGGCTTTTCCTCGCGCCGCCCCGGCCGCCCGGCATCGATAAGGATGCCGCGCTCGATGATACCGCGACCGAAGCGCTCGCGCAGCCGGTCGGCGGCGATCTCCACCTTGCCGGCCTTGGTGCCGCGCGTATCGACGAGATCGTCGGGGTCGGCGGTGGTGGGATCGGCGAGGTCGGAGACGCCGATGCCGATCAGCCGGAAGCGGCGTCCGTTCGCCTCGACGCGCAGCAGGTCGCGCCCGTGGTCGAACAGCCGGTTGGCGAGGCGGGTCGGGTCTTCCAGCGAGCGGGCGCGGGTGATCAGGCGGAAATCGGCGGTCTTCAGCTTCAGCGTGATGGTGCGGCCGGCATGGCCGCCGGCCTTCAGCCGGTCGGAGAGCTTGCGGCACAGCGCGTAGAGCGCCTGTTCCAGCTCGCGGAACTCGGCGATGTCGGTGTCGAAGGTGGTTTCGGTGGAGACGCTCTTGGTCTCGTGCTCCGGGTTCACCTTGCGCTCGTCGCGGCCGAAGGCGAGGCGCGCGAGGCGGAGGCCTTCATTGCCCAGCCGGCGGGCGAGGGTGGATTCGCCAGCCGCCTGGAGGTCGGCGATGGTGCGGAAGCCCTCCTTGGCCAGCCGTTCCTGCGTCACCCGCCCGACTCCCCAGATCGTACCGACCGGGCGCGGCGCGAGGAACGCCGCCGCTTCCTCCTTGCCGATCACCGCGAAGCCGCGCGGCTTGTCGAGGTCGGAGGCGATCTTGGCGAGGAACTTGTTCGGCGCGAGGCCGATGGAGAGCGTGATGCCGATCTCGGCTTCGACGTCGCGCGCCAGCCGGGCAAGGCTGCGTGCCGGGCTCTCGCCATGCAGCCGCTCGGTGCCGGCGAGGTCGAGGAAGGCCTCGTCGATCGACAGCGGCTCGACCAGCGGGGTGAGGCGACGCATGCGCTCGCGCACCTCGCGTCCCACCGCCACGTATTTCGCCATGTTCGGCTTTACCACCACCGCCTCGGGACACAGTGCCAGCGCCTTGAACATCGGCATGGCCGAGCGCACGCCCTGCACCCGGGCGAGGTAGCAGGCGGTGGAGACCACGCCGCGCTTGCCGCCGCCGATGATCACGGGAACATCGCGCAGCGCCGGATCGTCGCGCTTCTCGACCGCGGCATAGAAGGCGTCGCAATCGATATGGCCGATGTGCAGCGTATCGAGCTCGTCGTGGCGGATGACGCGCGGGCTGCCGCAGCGGGCACAGCGCGCGCCCGCCGCCATATCGTTCAGGCAGTCGCGGCAGAAGGCGGCCATGGTGCTGAACCCTTTTGCCCCGCGTCAGTCCTCGCTGCCGACATGGGCGAGGATTTCGCGCGCGGCCGCCACATGGCCGGGATCGATCTTCGCCTGCGCCGCATAGTCGAGCAGGAGATCCTGCCGGTTGATGAGGTGATCGAGCAGCGCCACGTGAAAGGCCGGAGAGCCGGCGACGCCGCGCAGATCGGCCGGGGAGAGGCCGCTCTCGGCGAGGAAAGCGCCGATCCGCTCGGGATCGCCGGCCATGAAGCCGAGGACGCCGAGGGCGACTTCCTGAGCGGCCTGCCGGGTGGAAAGTGGCTTGGATTTGAAGCTTCGCATTTGTGGTTCCGTAAGGAATGGCAGGCTAGGTTCGCAACGGTCGAATCTTCTTTCGGCCGAGAGCTTCTCGACATCTCGCAGGCGCATCGTCGAACTGCCCAAGGTCGGGCCACCGAGAATCGCATATCGAGCGTCCCATGCCCAAGACCGTTTTGATCGTGGAAGACAATGAGCTCAACATGAAGCTCTTTCGCGATCTGCTGGAAGCGCACGGCTATGCAACACTCGCCACCCGCCATGGCGTGGAAGCGATGGAACTTACCCGCCGGCACAAGCCTGACCTGATCCTGATGGACATCCAGCTGCCGGAGGTATCCGGCCTGCAGGTCACTGCCTGGCTGAAGGCGGATCCGGAACTGAAAGCGATTCCCGTGGTGGCGGTGACCGCCTTCGCCATGAAGGGCGACGAGGAGCGGATCCGCCAGGGCGGCTGCGAGGCCTATCTCTCCAAGCCGATCTCGGTGGCGAAGTTCCTGGAGACGGTGCGGCATTTCGTGCCGCTCGACTAGGGTTCCCGCGCAGCGCTCTAGCTTCGGTATCGGTGGTGCGGCCAAGCGTCGCCTGCAAGGCCAGCGGCGCCATGTGGGCGGCGGCATCCAGCGCGACGACCCGCTCTGCGAGGCTTAGCCGTTCGGTCTCATAGGCCACGAGGCGCATATGCGAGCGCAGCAGGTTGGCGATGCCCTCGCGCGGCGGCAGCCGGCCGGCGAGCAGGGAGACGTCGCCCTCGAGCAGTTCCGCCAGCTGCTCGCGCTTGAAGATCAGCGTGATGTCTTGATGGCGTGAGCGCACATGCTCAATCGGCCGGCTGAAATCGGCGATGCACAGATCGTCGCCGCGCAGGCTGTGCTGGCCCATATGGCTGAGATGCGTCGAGCGGCCGGCCGACGAGGCTGATGATGAGCTCGTCGTGATCGTCCCGCCTCAGGCGCTGGGTGTTGCGGCGCGTGTGGATGGCGTCGGAGGTGTGGTCCACGAAGTCGCACCCGACCCCGGCGATATGCACCATCCGGCCGGAGAAGCGCGCGCCATTGGCAAGGATGAGCGGCTCGACGCGGTGCAACACGGCATGGCGCCAGTAATTCAGCCGCTCCTTCACCGGGATGCCCGCGGTGGATCGTTCCGCCAGGATGTAGGCATTCCTGCCGGGTGCGCTTCTCGCCAATGGAGACGCACGATCAAGCGTCGAAGCCCTTGATTGAGACGCCTTGCCTATTGTTCCCGGCGGAAAAAAAGGTAAAATTGAAACATATCCAAACTGACCTTGTCAGTCGGTTCGCGCCTATGTACCGTCGCTTCAAGCACAAACAGCTCGCTTTCGTCGGGTAGGCTCGTCGACACCTGCGTCAGGCTAGCTTACTAAGTTAATAGTGACTCCCTAAAAGAAATATATCCCCCCGGCCTCAAGTGTTCTCCGTGAAATATTGCACGGAAGTGCTTCTGCCGAAGTGATGTTGCGCGTTTCGATCGGGTAGGAGCACAGCATGCGTCCCTCGCGGCGCGAATTCTTGCAGTGGAGCGCGGCCGGCGGCATCTCGCTCAGCCTTTCGCGCATGGCCAGCGCACAGACCCCCAGTTTCCTTGACCGCGAGACATTGCCGGGCAGGGGTGTTGTCCACCCCGCGGCAGGGCGCGTCGACGGCGTCGCCAAGGTAACGGGCGCCAAGCTTTACGCCTCGGACTTCCGCGCCGCCGATCTGCCGGGCTGGCCCGCCGAGACGCATCACGCGCTGCTGCTGCGCACGCCCGATGCCAGCCATGTCTATGAGGGGCTCGCGCTCGACGGACTGGACGCGTCGGCCCGGCCGGCGGTCATCGTTACCGCCGAGGATATCGCCAAGATCGGCCTGCGGGTGCCGGCCTTCTATACGGGCGACCTGTTCTGCCCGCTCGGCAAGACGCCGCTCTATCTCGGCCAGCCGGTGGCGCTGCTGCTGTTCGACCGCTTCGATGCCTATGACCGCGCCCGGGTGTTCCTGCGCGACAATCCGCATCTGAAGTTCGGCGCCGAGACCGGCCCGATTGTCGGGCCGAACTACGTCGCCTTCCGCTTCACCCGCGTCGCCGGACCGGACCCGAACGGGCCGGACCTCTATTCGCCCATTCAGGAGGGGTGGATCCGCCCCGGCTTCTTCGAAGGCTCCGGCCGTCCGATCTGGGAGCCGCTGCCGGTCGCCGAGGGTGGCGAGTATGTGAAGGGCGCCAATTTCGGCACGCAGATCCGCGACGAACTTGCCAAGCCGGCGGCCAGCACGCTGGTGCTCGACCGCCAGTTCGAGACCCAGTCCATCGACCCGATGTTCCTGGAGCCGGAAGCCGGCCTCGCCTGGTACGAGCCGGATGCCAAGAAGCTGGAGATCGTGCTCGGCGTCCAGTCGCCCTTCGAGGCGGCGGAGGCTCTCGCGCATCTGGTCGGCGAGGCGCAGCCCGATTTTCGCCCGGCGAAGATCGATGCGCAGTTCTGCTATGTCGGCGGCGGCTTCGGCGGGCGCGACCACACGCCGTTCCCGCTCTATATGACGCTGGCGGCGCTGTATTTCCCCGGCAAGCCGGTGCGGCTCGCGCATGACCGCTTCCAGCAGTTCCAGGGCGGCATCAAGCGTCACGCTTTCAAGATGCGCTCGCGGATCGGCGTCGACCGTGCCACCGGCCTGATCACCGCCTTCGCGGCCGATCACGAACTCGACGGCGGCGGTCTCGCCAACTACTCGCCCAGCGTCGCGGTGGTCGGCGCCACCGCCGCCATCGGCATGTACGACGTGCCCAAGGTCGACGTGACGACGGTCGCCCTGCATTCGCGCGGCGTCACCGCCGGTTCGATGCGCGGCTACGGCACGCTGCAGACCATGACGGCGCTGGAGGTGCTGGTCGACGAGGCCGCCACCTCCCTGCCGCTCGACCCCATCGAGTTCCGCCGGCGCAACGCGCTGAAGGTCGGCGGCCGCACCATGACCGGCAACCCTTATTCGGTGTCGGTGCGGGCGCCGGAGATCCTCGACAAGCTCGACGCCCACGCCATCTGGCGCGATCGTGCGGCCGAGAAGACCAGGGCGAAGCCCGGCGTGCTCGTCGGCACCGGTGTCGCCGTCGCCGCGAAGGACTATGGCACCGGCGCCGACTGTTCGCTGGGCTCGGTGAGCATCGACGCCGAAGGGCGCATCACCATCCACTCTGACTCGGTGGAGATGGGTAACGGCATCGGCACCGCACTCGCCAACCGCGTCGCCGGCCATATCGGCGGCATTGCCGACGAGGTGACGGTGGCGCAGGTCGATGTGTTCGACGAGCTCGAACTGTTCAAATCCGGCGATCCCTATTCGATCACCCAGGAAGAACAGGACAAGGCGGCGGCCGATCCGCGCTGGGTGCCAGAGATTTCTTCGGCGACCAGCGCCTCCATCGGCGCCCATGTCGGCACCCAGGCGGCGGCCGAAGCGGCACGGATCCTGTTCCGCTTCGGACTGTGGCCGGCGGCGCTGGCGATCTGGGGCATCGCGCCGGGCGATCCCCGCGCGAAGCAGCACGGCGAGGCGTATTGGCAGGGCGAGACGCTGGTGATCTCCGGCCTCAATCCGCTGCCGCTCAAGGCCATCGCCGCCAAGGCGCACGCCATGGGCGGCGTCACCGGCGCGATGACGCACGCCTTCTCGCGCTGGGCCTGGGCGCAGGCCACGTTCGATGTCGCCGGCGAGTCGTGGACCGCCGACATCGACGCGCTGGCGCTCCGGCAAGGCTCCGGCGAGTTCACGCGGCTCGACCGCAAGGCGGTGGCGTTCCCGCCCGCCGATTACAACCGCATCGGCACCTCGTTCTCCTCCATGTGCGGCACGACGTTGCGGATCGAGATCGAGCGCGCCACCGGCAGGCTCACCATCGCCAAGGCCTATAGTGTGGTCGAATGCGGCGAGGCGCTGGTGCCGGAGATCGTGCGCGGCCAGTCGCAGGGCGGCTTCGCCATGGGCGTCGGCTATGCGCTGCTGGAAAACCTGCCGCTTTACGAGGATGGTCCCGGCAACGGCCAGTGGAATCTCGGGCGCTACGTCGTCGCCCGCGCTTCCGACCTGCCGCTGCACGACCTCGAGGTGGAGATTCTGCCGCCTTTGTCGCCACGCGAGCCGCCCAAGGGCATGGCCGAGGTGGTGATGATCCCGGTGGTGCCGGCGCTCCTCAACGCCATCTTTGACGCCACCGGACATCGTTTCCAGTCGCTGCCGGTCACGCCGCAGATGATCAAGGGAGTTCTTGCGTGACCGCGCTCAGCCTCACCATCAACGGCCGGGCCGTCGGCCCCATCGAGGTGCGCGACGACCTCTCGATGAACGACTTCCTGCGCGAAGTGCTGGGCATGACCGGCACCAAGTTCGGCTGCGGCGCCGCGCAATGCCTCAGCTGCGCGGTCATCGTCGACGACGGTGGCATCAGCGCCACCCGCCCGACCTGCATCGCCCCGGCGGTGGACTTCGACGGCCTGAGCATCCGCACGGTGGAAGGCCATGCCACCGGCGGCGGGCTCACCCCGCTGCAGGTGAGCTTCATCGAGCATTTCGCCTTCCAGTGCGGCTACTGTACCCCCGGCTTCCTCAATGAAGGGCAGGTGCTGCTGGAGCGGCTGGCGCGCGATCCGATCCCGCGCGCGGATCTGGAGCGCACCATCACCGAAGCGCTGGACGGGCATCTCTGCCGCTGCTCCGGCTATGTAAAATATCACGAGGCGGTGCGCGCGGTCGTCCTGGCCGATGCCGGCCGCTATCTCACCTGAGCGGGGGGCACATGATCCGCGAATGGCGCCTTCCCGCCCTGATGACGGCCGCCGTGCTGGCGAGCGCGGTGGCGACGGGTTTCAGCGATCCCGGCCAGTCGGCCACCGGCGCGGGGACGCTGGCGGCTCCGGCCGATTTCGCCAGCATCGCCGATCCCAAGGCCCGCTCGGCGGCCTATTTCACCGAGCTCGGCAAGGTGGTCACCAATCCGCGCTGCACCAATTGCCATCCGGTCACCGACCGGCCGCGGCAAGGCGACGAAGCGCGCCCGCACCAGCCGCCGGTGTTCCGCGGCGTCGACGGCTTCGGGCTGGAGACGATGCGCTGCAATTCCTGCCACGGCAAAGCCAATTTCGATCCCGCCCGCATGCCGGGCCACGAGGCCTGGCATCTGGCGCCGGCTGAAATGGCCTGGGAAGGCAAGACGGTTTCGCAGATCTGCGAGCAGATCAAGGACCCGAAGCGCAACGGCAACCGCAAGCTGACCGACCTGATCGAGCATATCGGCAAGGACACGCTGGTCGGCTGGGCGTGGCATCCGGGGCCGGGCCGGACGCCCCTGCCGGGCACGCAGGAACAGGCCGGCGCGCTGGTCGAGGCCTGGGTGGAATCGGGGGCCTACTGCCCCTGACCGGCCAGGCGCCGCAATCCATCAACAAAATAGCGGCCGGCGGAGGTCGCGAGGGGAGAATGCCGTGAACCGTTTCGTCACTCTTCGCCGGGCGCTGCTGGCGGGCGCCGCGCTGGCCGGCCTCGCCTGCGCGCCGGCCCATGCGCAGGCGCAATCCGACCTCCCGGCCTATATGGACGTCATCGTCGGCGCCAAGGTGCCGGACGCCGCCACGGTCGCCAAGAACAACGTGCTGGCGCTCAATACCGGCATGTTCGACCTGTATTCCGACGCCTCCAAGCTGGTGCAGGCGAGCATTCTCGCCCAGCATCCGGTGATCCTCGGCCTGTTCTCCGGCGCCGGCGGCCGCTTCATCCTCTACCGTCCCGGCCAGCCGCCGCTGGAAGGCCCGCCGGTGCCGGAAGTGTACCAGTTGCTGAAATCGGTCGGCCACAGCGTGATGGCGCTCGGCGTCGTCGTCGGGCCGCATATCGGCAAGAAGGACGACGACTCCTGGCAACCCCAGGTGCAGGCCTATCGCGTGCGGCTCAAGGCGGCGCTCGACAGCCTCGACAAGACCTCGATGCCGGAGGAATGGCGCGCCAACAACCGTGAGCTGATCTCCGAGAACATCGCCTTCATCGACAAGGTGGCGGCCGGCGAGACAGTGAGCTTCGCCGATGTGCAGGCCTTCGCCGCGAAGCAGAAGAACCGGCTGAAGCTCAACATCCAGTGGGCGGCCGACACGCAGGTGAAGCACTGGATGGGCGTGCTGGCCGGCTGGAAGAAGGACCTCGGTCCCGACTGGGACAAGGTCTATGCCGCCTCCAACACCATCTATGTCGCCCGGCAGAACAACGTGCTCTACAGCGTGCTGGCGCAGTTCTTCACGCCGGAAGACATCAATTCCCGGCTGATCCTGATCGAGACGGTGTCCTTCACCACCACGCCGAGCGACATGCTGGACTCGCTGACCCGCATCATCGCCGACCGCACGGTGGGCGAGACCTTCTTCGGCAGCCGCTATTTGATGGACTACGAGCTGATGGGGGGCGACGCCCGCGATTCCATCGTCGCGCAGACCAAGGCGATGGGGTTGCCGGCCAACCTGCCGCCCAAGGTGCCGTTCGGCTCGCACCAATGGCCGACGCTGATCACCCCCGGCCCCGGTGCGGCCTCGCTGGCCGACCTGCCGTAGCCAAGTCAGCCCAGCCGGGCTGTCGCAGTCGCTCTGCCCGTCGCCGCGTCGCGACGGGTGGACGAGGGCAGGGCGAGCACATCGCTGCGGCGGCTTGACCGCCGTGGCTGCGCGGGATCGACAGCACGGCGAAGCAAAGCAGGGCGAACATGGACAGGTTTCATCTCACCACCGGCTCGATCCGGCCGCGCCGCGGCGGACGGGGAGGATGGCGTGCGGCCGCCGGCCGGACGCTGCTGCTTGGGCTGCTGGCGGCGGCCGGGTGGCCGGCGGCCTCAAGCATGGCGCAGACCACGCAGGACGTCATCACCGGCCTGCCGCGCGAGGCGGTGCCGGTGACGGCGTGGCCCAATGGTAAGAAGGTCGCGGTGGCCTTCGTGCTCTATGTCGAGGACTGGGGCGTCGGCCGTGGCCCGGTGCTGCGCCCGGACATGACCGAGCGTCGCCCCGACGTGGTGAACGAGGCGTTCCGGCAATATGCCATCGACTTTGGCCTCACGCGGGTCGGTCGGCTGTTCAAGGATGAGGGTGTGCCGCTCAGCTTCGCGCTGAACGCGCTGTTCCCCGCCGCGCATCCCGAGGTGTGGAAGGCGTTGCGCGCCGTCCAGCCCAACGCGCCGATCCTCGGTCACGGCCTCAACAACTCGACGCAGATGCTGCCGCTTTCCGAAGGGCCGGCGGCGCAGCGGGCCTATATCCGCCGCACGCTGGACATGATCGAGCACGATACCGGCGAGCGTCCCGTCGGCTGGTCCAGCCCGAGCGTCTATCCCGATGGCGAGACCTTCGCCGCCACCACCGCCGAGGGCATACGCTACACGCTCGACGCGATGGATTCCGACAATCTCACCCAGCTGAAGACGCCGTCCGGCCCGCTGCTGCAGATCCCCTATCCGGCGGTCACGGTCGACATGGGGCACTATCTGCTGCGCGGCATGGAGCCGGGCGACCTCGAGCGGCTGTGGACCGACTATATCGGCGAACTCGCCCGCGAGGCGGCGGCCGATCCGTCGCGTGAGGCGACGGTGGTGGCGATCGGCATCCATCCCTTCGTGGTCGGCACGCCCTCGGGCGCCGCCGCCATGCGGCGGGTGCTCGACGTGGCGAAGTCGCTCGATCCGGTGTGGCTGACCGACACGCAGGCGATCTTCGAGGCGGCGGCGCGCTGAGCGGGCCGCCAGCTTCCTGAAATCGGCGCCTCTCCGGCGCTAATGGCTGCGCGTCGGCCGGTCGAGCACGCGCCGGCCCATCAGGCTGGCCACCAGATCGACCATCAGGCGGGCGGTGCGGCCGCGCTCGTCGAGGAACGGGTTCAGCTCGACGAGGTCGAGGCTGGTGACGAGGCCGCTGTCGCACAGCATCTCCATGACGAGATGCGCCTCGCGGAAGGTCGCCCCGCCCGGTACGGTGGTGCCGACGCCGGGCGCGATGTCGGGATCGAGGAAGTCGACGTCGAGGCTGACATGCAGCAGGCCCTGCGCCGCCTCGACCTTCTCGATGAAGCCGCGCAGCAGCGCCGAGATGCCGTGCTCGTCGATGGCGCGCATGTCGTGCACCGTCACCTTGCCGGCGGCGAGCCGCGCCCGCTCGGCGGGATCGACACTGCGTATCCCCATCATGCAGATGCGTGCGGGATCGAGCGGGGCGGCGAGCGGCGGGAAGATGCCCTCGAAGCCCGGCTGGCCGGTGGCATAGGCTAGGGGCACGCCGTGGAGATTGCCGCTCTCCGTGCTGTCGAGCGTGTGCAGGTCGGGATGGGCGTCGAGCCACAGCACGAACAGCGGCCGCCCGAGCTCGGCGGCCCGCCGGCTGAGGCCGGACAGCGTGCCGGCCGCGAGGCTGTGATCGCCGCCGAGGGTGATAGGCATGCCCTCGGCGCTCGCCTCATAAGTCGCGGTGGCGAGCAACTCGGTCCAGGCGACGATTTCCGGCAGCGACTTGATGGCGGCATTGCCGTGGCGCACATCGGGCCGCGCTTCCAGCGACGGGAACAGGTTGCCGCGGTCGAGGACGACATGTCCGAGATCGCTGAGCGCGGCGGCGAGGCCGGCCGCCCGGAAGGCGCTGGGGCCCATGTCGCAGCCGAGCCGCCCCGTGCCCTCCTGCACCGGAGCCCCCAGCAGGATGCATGTCGTCATTGCGGCCTCCCTCGTCGGCGGATGGGTGGAGGACCGCAGCCTATCCAAGCCCGCCGTCACGTGCCACCGGCCTGACGTCGGGCGGGCTCTTTATGTCCACCTTATGCGACACCCCGTCGTTCGCAATCGCATCCTGATGCCGTCGCTCCTAGCTTTCCGTTGCGGCGCACGATCCCGCGCCGGGTAACTCGCGAAGCATCATGAAACGTCTCAGGAATGCCGTGACGGCCCGCATCGCCCCCATCGCCAACAAGCTGCGCTTTGCCGTCGGCAAGGACAGCTTCGGCCGCTGGGTCGCCCTCGAATTGCAGGGGCGTGCGGGTGGCTTCTTCCGCAGCCAGGAGGCCGCGCTGCACTACGCGATGACCGAATGCGGCGGACGGCGCAGCGCCGTGCGCCTCGCGCGCCGTCCGCTGTCGCCGCCGTTCTGAACCGGGAGGGAGAGATGTTGCGCGGAACCCTGGTCCCGCTGGTCACCCCGTTCCTCGGCGCGGCCGTCGATGCGGACAGCTATGCCGACCATATCGAGCGGATGCTGGCCGGCGGCGTCGGAGGTCTCGTCGTCGGCGGCATTGTGGGCGAGGGGCCGACCCTTGCGCCGGCCGAACTGGTGCGGCTGGTCCATATCGCGGTGGCGGTCGCCAATCGCCGGGTGCCGGTGATCGCCGCGACCGGCACCCACTGCACCGCGACGACGATCCAGGCGACGCAGGCGGCGGCCGATGCCGGCGCCGCGGCGGCGCTGCTGGTGACACCCTATTACAACAAGCCCTCGCAGGAGGGGCTGTTCCGCCATGTCGAGGCGGTGGCGAAGGCCTGCCCGCTGCCGCTGGCGCTGCACAATGTGCCCCAGCGTACCAATTTAAGCCTCGCGCCGGCGACGCTGCGCCGGCTGGTCGAGTTGCCCGGCCTGTTCGCGCTGCTCGACGAGGACGACAGCCCGAGCCGCAGCGCGGCCCTGGCGCAGGTCTGCGCCGAGCGGCTGTGGCGGATCGCGCCGAGCGGGCAGGCGGCCTTCGCGCCGGGCCTTCGGCCGCCGCGTGCGTGCCTGGCGCCGCTGGCAAATATCGACCCTCGGCTATGCGCCTCGCTGTGGGCGAAGCGGCTGTCCGGCCGGGTCGAGGAGGAGGCGCGGCTGGCGGCGGCGCTGATCCGGCTGCAGCAGGCGCTTGATCTCGCCCCCGAGCCGGCGGGGCTGAAATATGCGGTGTCGCTGGTGAACCCGCTTTTCGGCCACCAGCCCCGCCTGCCGCTGACCGAGCCGGATGCGGATTGCGCGGCCGCCATTCGCGCCGCCCTGGCCGGGCTGGCGAGGGCGCATGAATGCCTGCACAGCGAGTTCATGTGATGAAAACCGATCTTCGGATGCGACGTTCCTGCCGCCGGCCGGACGGCCGCTGGCGCCATGGCCACGAGTTCATCACTCACATGGCGGTCGTTCTCAGCCTGGTGTTCGTCATCGCCATGGCGTTGAGCCGGCTGGTTCATCCGTGAACCGCGCGCCGCTCCCAGGCGGCGCGGATGATCTCGACGAGCTGGCGCAGCGCCGCATGGTTCTGCCGCCGGCTCGGATAGTAGATGGCGAAGCCCGCGCCGGTGGAGGCCCAGTCCGGCAGCACCATTTCGAGCCGGCCGTCGGCGAGATGCGGGCGCACCCGTTCTTCCAGCACATAGCCGATGCCAAGGCCGCGCACGGCGGCGTCGATGGTCGTCGCGGTGTCGTTGAAGGTGAGGGTGCCCGGCAGATCGAGGCGGACGAGGCGCGCGCCGTCGCCGAGCTCCCAGCGATAGACCGCATTGTTGCCGAGCATCAGCCGCAGGCAGCTGTGATCGGTGAGCTGCGCCGGTTCTGTCGGGCGGCCGGCGCGTGCCAGATAGGCCGGGGAGGCCACCGTCACCCAGCGCAGCGGCGGCGTGAGCGCCATGGCCACCATGTCCTCCGGCACGGTGTCGGCGTAGCGGATGCCGGCATCGAAGCCTTCGGCGACGATGTCGACCGGCCGGTCCTCCACGGCGATGGTCAGCCGTGTCTGCGGAAACCGGGTGACGAAGTCCGGCAGGGCCGGGTGCAGCAGCAGGTTCGCGGCGTCGCTGGGCACGTTGAGGCGGATCTCGCCGAGGGCGGCGGCGCGTTCGCCCGCGGCCTCGTCCAGCGCGGCGGCGATAGTGTCGAAGCCTTCGCCCAGCCGCTCGGCGAGGGTGAGGCCAAGCGCCGTCGGCGCCACCGAGCGGCTGGTGCGATTGAGCAGCCGTGAGTCTAGCCGCGCCTCCAGCCGGCGGATGGCATGACTGAGCGCCGAGGTCGTCAGCCCCATCTCGATCGCCGCCCCGGTGAAACTGCGGTGGCGGACGATGGCGGCGAAGGTGCTGAGATCGGCGAGATCGGAGCGCGAGAAGGCGGCCATGCGTGAATCCTGATCCGATCATTATTGAATCAGGTTCATCAAGCCTCGGCTGGCCGGCCGGGACAAGTCCTCGCGCGCCTTCCGGCGTCGTGCGCGGGAGCCTCGCGGGATCTAGGGCGCCGGCCGCCGCCGCAGCGTGTTCGAGGTGGCGAGCAGTTCCGCCACCCAGTCGACGAAGACGCGCAGCCGGCTGCTGAGATGGCGGTTGGGCGAATAGACGACGTGCAGGATGATCGGCGCCGAGCGCCATTCCGGCAGCACGCGCACCAGCCGGCCATCCTCCAGATAGGGTTCGATCAGCGAATAGATTGACTGCGCGATGCCGAGCCCGGTCAGGCAGGCGGCGAGATAGGCGGTGGAATCGTTCACCGCCAGCACATAGGGCGGGTCGAGGTCGTAGGCCTCCTTGCCGCGCGTGACGTCGAAAGGCAGGCGACGGCCGGTGCGCGGGCTGAAATAGGCGATGGTCTGGTGGCCGTTCTCCAGATCGCTCGGATGCTGGGGCATGCCGTGGCGCTGGATGTAGCCGGGGGTGGCGCACATCACGAGCTCGATCTCGCCGACCCGGCGTGCGATCAGGCCGGGATCGAGCACATCGCCGCCGCGTATGGCGCAATCGATATTCTCCGCCACCAGATCGGCCGGGCGGTCCGACACGCCGAGATCGAGCTGGATGTCGGGATAGCGGGCGTGGAAGTCCGGCAGCGCCGGGATCAGCACATGCAGCGCCAGCGATGTGCTGATGTCGACGCGCAGCCGCCCGGCGGGGCTGGCCTGCGAACGCGTCATCGAACCGTCGAGTTCCTCCAGATCGGACAGCAGCGTGACGGCGCGCTCGTAATAGGCCGCGCCGTCGGGGGTGACGCCGACCCGCCGCGTGGTGCGGTTCAGCAGCTTGGTGCGCAGATGCGCCTCCAACTGCTGGATCAGCTTGGTCACCGTCGGCTTGGGCATGTCGAGCAGGTCGGAGGCACGGGTGAAGTTTCCGGCCTCGACCACGCGGACGAAGGCCCGCATTGCCGCGATCTGATCCATGCCCCTTGTCCCCGCCTGTGACGAATGAAACCCGATATTGTTTCTCTGTGTGAATAATGAAATCCCGAATCCGATATTTTTTCACCATGAGCGAGGGTCTACATCTCGCTGCACCGCAACAGGGATGAAATCGGGTGGCCTGTGCGGCCTCCATTTTTCCAGGGTAATCGCATGTCGGCTTTGTGGACCGAGGACAGGTTGGATCTCGACGGGACGGTGTTGCCGATCCGCGTCTACCGTTCCGGTGTGCTGGCGCGGCCGGCGCCGCTCGTCCTGCATCTGCATGGCGGCACCTTCACCTGCGGCGATCTCGATTGCAGTGCGCTGATCTGCCGGGCGATGGCGGAGGCGGGCGCCGTCGTGGTGTCGGCCGACTATCCGCTGGCGCCGCGGCATCCGTTTCCCGCCGCGCTGAATGTCAGTTTCGCCGCGCTCGGCCTGCTGCATCGCCAGCGGGCTCGCTGGGCGGGGCGGGGGGCCAAACTGTTCGTCGCCGGCGAGGAGGCGGGCGCCAACATCGCCACCGCCCTCACTCTGATGGCGCGCGACCAGCACCAGCCGCCGGTCGCCGGCCAGATCCTGATTTCGCCGATGCTGGATCCGAGCCTCGCCTCCGGCTCCATCCATGCCGCCGAGGCCGGCGCCGCCGGCTGCAAATGGGCGGATGGCTGGCATTCCTATCTCGGCTCGGCCGACAAGGGAGCCCACCCCTATGCCGCGCCGCTCGGTTCGCGCCGTCTCGGCGGCGTCGCGCCGGCACTGATCATCACCTCGGACGACTGCCCGATGCGCGACGAGAGCCTCGACTATGTGCGCCGCCTGCAGGGCTGCGGCGTGCCGGTCGAGAGCCATGTCATCGCCGATACCTCGGACTGGCCGCAAGACTCTGCCGATGCCGACAGCCTGCCCCGTTGGGCGCAGGAGCTGCGGCCCTTGTTCGCTTCCTTTCTGGCGGGGCACTCCATCGCCGCCGCCGAATCCGTTCAGGCCTGAGGGCCGGGAGATTGCCGCATGAGCACCGAACACGCTCGTAGTCATTCCGCCGTACCGGAAATCGTCCGCGCCGAACTGGCGCGTGCCGGAGAGACCCCGCACCGCCGCCGCTGGCGCGAGGCTGGGTTCGCCTTCGGGCTCGCCGGCATGGCGACCGCCGCCGCGGTCTGGCTCGCTTGGCCGATCACCGAGGCGCTGGCCACCGATCCGCCGGCCGGGCAGGCGCAGCAGCCGCCGGCGACGCCGGTGTCGGTGGCCGTGCTCAAGACGCGCGACACCATGCAGTGGGACGAGTTCTCCGGCCGCCTGCAGGCGGTCGAGCGTGTCGAGGTGCGGCCTCGCGTTGCCGGCGCGGTGAAGACGGTGCATTTCCGCGAGGGCGCGCTGGTCAAGCAGGGTGACCTGCTCGTCACCATCGATCCCGATCCGTTCCAGGCGGCGCTCGACCGTGCCGAGGCGCTGCGCCAGGCCTCGGCGGCTCAGGTCGAGTTCACCCGCAGCGAACTCGACCGCGGCAAGCAACTGGTCGACAACAAGGTGGTGTCGGTGCGCGACCTCGACCAGCGCACCAACAGCTTCCGCGAGGCTGAGGCCAATCTGAAAGCGGCCGAGGCGGCGGTGCAGACCGCCAAGCTCGATCTCGACTACACCGAGGTGCGCGCGCCGGTGGACGGCCGCGTCGGCCGGCTCAACGTCACCGTCGGCAATCTCGTCGCCGCCGGCCCGACCTCGCCGGTGCTGACGACGCTGGTCTCGGTCGATCCCATCTATGTCAGCTTCGACGCCGACGAGGGCGTGGTGAGCCAGGCACTGGCCACCATCGGCGATGGCGACGTGCTCGGCGAGATCGACCGTATCCCGGTCGAGATCGTCACCGCGACCACCGGCGGCGAGCCGATGCGTGGCCATCTCCAGCTGGTCGACAACCAGGTGGATGCCGCGACCGGCACGTTCCGTCTGCGCGCGGTGTTCGACAATCCGCAGGGTCGGCTGGTGCCCGGACAGTTCGCCCGCGTGCGGATGGGCCGGGCCAAGACCGAGCCGGCGCTGGTGATCAACGAGCGCGCCGTCGGCACCGACCAGGACAAGAAGTTCGTCTTCGTCGTCGATTCCGACAGCAAGGCCGCCTATCGCGAGGTGAAGCTCGGCCCGCCGACCGGGGGGCTGCGCGTGGTCGCGAGCGGCCTGAAGGACGGCGAGCGCGTCGTCGTCAACGGCCTGCAGCGGGTGCGCCCCGGCGCGCTGCTGGCGCCGGAAGTCGTGCCCATGGAAACCGCCTCCGCCGCCAAGGTGACGGACCCTGCCACGGTCGCCGCGCAGTAACGTCGTCCGCGTTCGCACCTGATCCGTTTTTCGCCTCCTTTGGGGGGAGGACGCTATGAATCTGTCCAAATTCTTCATCGACCGGCCGATCTTCGCCGGTGTTATCTCCGTCTTGATCTTCGTGGCCGGCCTTCTGGCGCTGCGGGTGATGCCGATCTCGGAATATCCCGAGGTCGTGCCGCCGCAGGTGATCGTGCGCGCCACCTATCCCGGCGCCAGCCCGAAGGTCATCGCTGCCACGGTGGCCACGCCCATCGAGGAGCAGATCAACGGCGTCGAGGACATGCTCTACATGTCCTCGCAGGCCACGACCGACGGCGCGATGACGCTCACCGTCACCTTCAAGCTCGGCACCGACCCGGACAAGGCGACGCAACTGGTGCAGAACCGCGTCAGCCAGGCCGAGCCGCGTCTGCCTGAAGAGGTGCGTAGCCTCGGCGTGACCACGGCGAAGAGCTCCCCTAACTTCATCATGGTGGTGCATCTCGTCTCGCCCAATGACCGCTACGACACCACTTATCTGCGCAACTATGCGGTGCTGAACGTGAAGGACAGGCTGGCGCGCATCTCCGGCGTCGGCCAGGTCGATATCTTCGGCGCCGGCGACTATTCGATGCGCGTCTGGCTGGATCCGCAGAAGATCGCCGAGCACGGGCTCTCCGCCGGCGACGTCGTCAACGAGATCCGCGCCCAGAACGTGCAGGCGGCTGCCGGCACGGTGGGCGCCTCGCCAGCGTCGCAGGGGGTGGAGCTTCAGCTCACCGTCAATGCCCAGGGCCGCCTCGAGACCGAGGAGGAGTTCGGCGACATCGTCGTGAAGACCGGCGCCGACGGACAGGTGGTGCGCCTGCGCGACGTCGCCCGTATGGAACTCGGCGCCTCCGACTATGCGCTGCGTGCCCTGCTCGACAACAAGCAGGCGGTGGGCATCGGCGTGTTCCAGGCGCCGGGTTCCAACGCGTTGGAGATCGCCGAGAACGTCCGCAAGACGATGGACGAGGTCAAGCTGACCATGCCGGACGGCGTCGGCTACGAGATCGTCTACGACACCACCCGCTTCGTCGACGCCTCCATCGAGGCCGTCGTGCACACGCTGTTCGAGGCGGTGCTGCTGGTGGTCATCGTCGTCGTGGTGTTCCTGCAGACCTGGCGTGCCTCGATCATCCCGCTGCTCGCCGTGCCGGTCTCCATCGTCGGCACCTTCGCGGTGATGTATGTCTTCGGCTTCTCGATCAACGCGCTGAGCATGTTCGGCCTGGTGCTGGCCATCGGCATCGTCGTCGACGACGCCATCGTGGTGGTGGAGAACGTCGAGCGCAACATCGAGGACGGGCTTTCCCCACGCGACGCCGCCTACCGGGCGATGAGCGAGGTGTCCGGTCCGATCATCGCCATCGCACTGGTGCTGGTGGCGGTGTTCGTGCCGCTCGCCTTCATCACCGGCCTCAGCGGCCAGTTCTACCGGCAGTTCGCGCTCACCATCGCCATCTCGACGGTGATCTCGGCGATCAACTCGCTCACCCTGTCGCCGGCGCTGGCCGCCATGCTGCTGAAGGGGCACCATGCCGAGCCGGACCGCCTACAGCGCGTCATCAACGCACTGTTCGGCTGGTTCTTCCGCGGCTTCAACTACGTGTTCACCCGCGGCTCGTCCGGCTATGGCCGCGGCGTGCGCGGCGTGCTCACCGTGAAGAGCGTGGTGATGATCTTCTACGCCGTCATGCTGGGTGCCACCTGGTGGCTGTTCCAGGCGGTGCCGGGCGGCTTCGTGCCGGCGCAGGACAAGCAGTATCTGGTCGGTTTCGCCCAGCTGCCCGACGGCGCCACGCTCGACCGCACCGAGGAGGTCATTCGTCGCATGACGGAGATCACCCTGGCTGAGCCAGGTGTGGCGAATGCGGTGGCCTTCCCCGGCCTGTCGATCGCCGGCTTCTCCAACTCGTCGAGCGCCGGCATCGTGTTCTCGGTGCTGAAGCCCTTCGAGGAGCGCAAGGATCCCTCGCTCAGCGCCGGCGCCATCGCCATGTCGCTGAACCGGAAATACGCCGCGATCCAGGATGCGTTCATCGCCATGTTCCCGCCGCCGCCGGTGCAGGGCCTCGGCGTGGTGGGTGGCTTCAAGATGCAGATCGAGGACCGTGCCGGCCGCGGCTTCGAGGAACTGGCTCGCGTCTCCAACGCCTTCATGGCCAAGGCGATGCAGGCGCCGGAACTGGTCGGCCAGTTCAGCACCTTCCAGGTGAACGTGCCGCAGCTCTTCGCCAATGTCGACCGCACCAAGGCCCGCCAGCTCGGCGTGCCCATCCAGTCGGTGTTCGAGACGCTGCAGGTCTATCTCGGCTCGCTCTATGTCAACGACTTCAACAAGTTCGGCCGCACCTACTCGGTGCGGGTGCAGGCGGACGCGCCCTACCGCGCCAAGCCCGAGGACATCGGCAAGCTGAAAGTGCGCTCGGATTCGGGCGAGATGATCCCGCTCTCGGCGCTGCTCAAGGTGGAGATGACGGCGGGGCCGGAACGCGCCATGCGCTATAACGGCTTCCTCACCGCCGACTTCAACGCCTCGCCGGCGCCGGGCTATTCTTCCGGCCAGGCGCAGGACGCGGCCAAGCGGATCGCCGCCGAGGTGCTGCCGCCCGGCTTCGACTACGAATGGACGGATCTGACCTATCAGGAGATCCTGGCCGGCAATTCGTCCTTCCTGGTGTTCCCGCTCGCCCTGTTGCTCGTCTTCCTGGTGCTGGCGGCGCAGTATGAAAGCCTGACCCTGCCGATCGCGATCATCCTGATCGTGCCGATGGGGCTGCTGGCGGCACTGTTCGGCGTGTGGATGGGGGGAGGGGACAACAACATCTTCACCCAGATCGGCCTGGTGGTGCTGGTCGGCCTGTCGGCGAAGAACGCGATCCTGATCGTCGAGTTCGCCCGCGAGTTGGAATTCACCGGCAGCAATCCGGTGGAGGCGGCGGTGGAATCGGCCCGACTGCGTCTGCGGCCGATCCTGATGACCTCCTTCGCCTTCATCATGGGCGTGCTGCCGCTGGTGCTCTCCACCGGCGCCGGCGCCGAGATGCGGCACGCCATGGGCGTGGCGGTGTTCGCCGGCATGATCGGCGTCACCTTCTTCGGCCTGTTCCTGACGCCGGTGTTCTACGTGCTGCTGCGGCGGCTCACCGGCAACCGGCCGCTGCGCCAGCACGGGCACGCCATCGTCGCCTTGCCGCATCCCGCGGAGTAGGCCGAGTTCGACCGCAACTTAAGGCCCGCCCGGTCCCAGGACCCGGCGGGCTTTTTTTGTCGGGTCACGAGGCTGCGAGGTGGCAATCCACCGGCCGGATGCAGGACTATGGTCAGGACGTCCTCCGGTGAGCGGGCGAGCCGACGGGCCGGACTTTCTCACCTCCGCGCAAACAGGGAATGGATCATGAAGATCGATCTTTCGGGCAAGACTGCCCTCGTCACCGGCTCCACGGAAGGCATCGGGTTCGCCATCGCCAAGGGCCTGCACGACGTGGGCGCCACGGTGGTGATCAATGGGCGCACGCAGGCCAAGGTCGACGCCGCCGTGGCGCGGCTGGGCGGAAGCGCGCGTGGCCAGGCGATCGACCTCGCGACGGCGGAAGGCGCGAAGGCACTGGTCGCGGCCGAGCCGGCCTTCGACATCGTGGTCAATAATCTCGGCATCTTCCAGCCGCTCGATTTCTTCGAGGCCGACGACGAGGTGTGGGAGCGTCACTGGCAGGTGAACGTGATGGCGTCGGTGCGCGTGGCGCGCGCCTATCTGCCGGGGATGGCGCAGAAGGGTTGGGGGCGCGTCTTGTTCCTCTCCTCGGAATCCGGCTTCAACATCCCCGTCGAGATGATCCATTACGGCGTCAGCAAGACCGCCGACATCGCGGTGGCGCGCGGGCTGGCGAAGCGCATGGCGGGCACCGGCGTGACGGTCAATTCCATCCTGCCCGGGCCGACGCTGTCGGAAGGCGTCGCGGCGATGCTCAAGGATGAGGTGGCGGCCGGCAAGACGCTGGAGCAGGCGGGCGCCGATTTCGTCAAGGCGCACCGGCCGGGCTCGCTCATCGGGCGGCCGGCCAGCGTGGAGGAGGTGGCGAACATGGCGGTCTACATCGCCTCGCCGCTGGCCTCTGCCACCACGGGGGCGGCGCTGCGCGTCGATGGCGGGCTGGTCGACTTCATCGTCTGACCACGGGAAAACGGGACGCCCGCCGCGCTCAGGCCGTGCGGGCGTCCGCTGCCGTGCCGTCCAGCCCATAAGCGGCGGCGATCAGGGCGTGCGTATAGGCGGCGGCCGGCGCGCGATAGACCTCCTCGGTCGGCCCGGCCTCGACCAGCTGCCCGTGCCGCATCACCATGATCCAGTCGGAGAGGGCTCTCACGACGGAAAGATCATGGCTGATAAAGAGATAGGACAGGCCGTGCTCTTTCTGTAGCCGGCGAAGCAGTTCGACGATGCCCTTCTGTACCGAGCGGTCCAGTGCGGAGGTCGGCTCGTCCAGCACCAGCACCTTGGGCTTCAGGATGAGCGCGCGGGCGATGGCGATGCGCTGGCGCTGGCCGCCGGAGAATTCGTGCGGGTAGCGGTTTCGTAGGGCCGGATCGAGGGTTACGTCCTCCAGCGCCGCGATCACCGCCCGCTCGCGGGCGCGGGCGTCGAGGCTGGGCTCGTGGACGCGCAGGCCCTCGGCGATGATCTCGCCGACCGTCATGCGCGGCGACAGCGAGCCATAGGGATCCTGGAAAACGATCTGCGCCTGCCGGCGCAGGGCGCGCAATCCGGCCGCGTCGATCTGTGCAGTGGGGTGACCGAAGAGGCTGATCTCGCCCTTAGCATTGACCAGTCGGATCAGCGCGCGGCCGAGGGTCGACTTGCCCGATCCGGACTCGCCGACGATGCCGATGGTCTGGCCCTGCCTGAGGGTGAGGCTCACCTTGTCCACCGCGTGGATCTCCAGCGGCGGTCCCGCAAACAGTCCGCCGCCGATCTGGAAGGTGACGTCGACGCCGCGTGCCTCCAGCACCACCGGCGCGTCGCCGGGCGGGGGCGCCTTGGTGCCGGTCGGCTCGGCGGCGAGCAGCATGCGGGTGTAGTCGTGCGCCGGCCGGGTCAGCACCTCGCCTGCCGGGCCTTCCTCCACCACCTTGCCGTAGCGCATCACCGCCACCCGGTCGGCGAAGTGCCGGGCGAGGCCGAGATCGTGGGTGATGAACACGATGCCCATGCCGAAGCGTCGCTGCAGCGAGCGCAGGAGCTCGATGATCTGCGCCTGCACGGTGACGTCGAGCGCGGTGGTCGGCTCGTCGGCGATCAGCACCTCCGGCTCGGCGGCGAGCGCCATGGCGATCATCACACGCTGGCGCTGGCCGCCCGACAGCTCGTGCGGATAGGCCCGCAGGCGCCGCTCCGGCTCGGGGATGCCGACCAGCGTCAGCAATTCGACGGCGCGCGCGCGGGCGGTCCGGGCGCTCAGCCGCTTGTGGCGGACCAGCGGCTCGGCGAGCTGACTGCCGATGGTGTAGAGCGGATCGAGCGAGGTCATCGGCTCCTGGAAGATCATGGCGATCTTCGCGCCCCGCACCTCGTCGAGCTTGCGGGAGGAGAGGCCGAGGATCTCGCGGCCGCGATAGCGCACGCTGCCGCCGGCGCGGCCGTTCTTGGCCAGAAGGCCCATCGCCGCCATCATCGCCTGGCTCTTGCCGGAGCCGGATTCGCCGACCACGGCGAGGGTCTCGCCGGGCTTCAGGGCGAGGTCGATGCCGCGCACCGCGTGCACCTCGCCGTCCGGCGTGTCGAAGCGCACGTCGAGGCTGGCGAGTTCGAGGAGGGCTGTCGTCCCGTCGGTCATTTCAGCGGTCCTTGGGGTCGAGGGCGTCGCGCAGGCCGTCGCCGAGGAAGTTCAGCGCGAACAGCGTCGAGGTCAGGAACAGCGAGGGGAACAGCAGCAGCCAGTTGGCGGCGGGGATGTTCTTTGCGCCCTGCGCGATCAGCACGCCCCAGCTGGTGAGCGGCTCCTGCACGCCGAGGCCGAGATAGGACAGGAAGCTCTCCAGGAGGATCACCTGCGGCACCAGCAGCGTCATGTAGACGGCCACCGGGCCGAGCGTGTTCGGCACCACGTGCCGCCACAATATGCCGGCGGAGGAGACGCCAAGTGCGGTGGCGGCCTGCACATATTCCTGCCGGCGGATGGATAGCGCCTGCCCGCGCACGATGCGCGCCATGTCCAGCCATTGCACCGCGCCGACCGCGATGAACATCAGCACGAAGTTCCGGCCGAAGAACACCACCAGCATGATGACGAGGAAGATGAAGGGCAGCGAATAGAGCACGTCGACGATGCGCATCATCACGTCGTCGACCCGCCCGCCGAGATAGCCGGCGGTGGCGCCGTAAATGACGCCAATCATCACGGCGGTGAGCCCCGCGAGCAGGCCGATGGCCAGCGATACCCGGCCGGCGATGAGGGTGCGGGTGAGCAGATCGCGGCCGGTATTGTCGGTGCCGAACAGGAAATGGTGCTTCGCCACCGCCGCGCTCAGCGTCATGGTCAGGCCGTCGGGGGAGGTGCTTTCTACCTTCGGGTCGGCGAAGCTCGACGAGCGGTCGAAATAGCGCACCACGCGCGGATCGATTGGCCGCGACGAGCGGATGGTCATCGACAGGCGATCGTCCTGCTCGTTCCACGACACCAGCTCGACCCGCATGCGCCGGATCACCTCGTCCAGCATGCCGGCGATCTGGTCGGGCTTGGGGTAGGCGGAGAGGCTCGGCGGCACGCGGACATAGTCGGTGTAGATGGTGGTGTAGGCGTGGCCGGTGACCAGCGGGCCACCGAGGCAGGCGACCGCCATCAGCAGCAGATAGACCGCGCTGACCACCGCTGCGCGGTTGCCGGCGAGCCGCCGCCACGCGTCGGTCCACAAGGAACGCCCTTTCGCGGGCGGGGACGCGGCCGGCGGGGTGGCAGCGGGCGGGGTGGCAGCAGGGCCGGGAAGGGCGGTGTCAGTCATAGCGCACCCGCGGATCGACCAGCGCATAGAGCAGGTCGACGATCAGGTTGAACATGATGACGAACACGGCGATCACCACCACCGTGCCCATCACCAGCGTGTAGTCGCGGTTCAGCGCCGCATCGACGAAGTAGCGGCCGACGCCGGGAATGGCGAAGACGGTCTCCACCACCACCGAGCCGGTGAGCAGCGCCGCCGCCGCCGGCCCGGCATAGGAGATGATCGGCAGCAGGGCGCCGCGCAGCGCGTGCTTCACCACCACCGACCAGCCGCCGAGCCCGAGCGCGCGGGCGGTGCGGATGTGGTTGGCGCGCAGCGACTCGATCATCGCCCCGCGCATCAGCCGGGCGACGATGGCGATCTGCGGCAAAGCGAGGGTCAGCACCGGGCCGATCTTGTTGACCAGTGCGCCGCCGCCCCAGCCGGCGACCGGCACCCATGACAAGGTGAGCGCGAAGACCAGTTGGTAGAGCGGGGCGATGACGAAGGTCGGGATAGTCGAGCCGGCGGTGGCGAGCGCCACCACGGCATAATCGGCGCCCCGGTTCTGCCGGAGCGCGGCGACGACGCCGAGCACGGAGCCGAGGATGAGCGCGAGGATGAGAGCCGAGGCGCCCAACTGGATCGACACCGGCAGCCCGACCCGGAACAGGTCGGCCACGGTGAAGTCCGGCAGGTTGTAGCTGGGCCCGAAATTGCCCTGAAGGAGGTCGGCCAGATAGTTGAGATATTGCCGCCAGAGCGGCGCATCGAGCTGGTAGACCCGCTCGAGATTGGCCCGCACCTCCGGGCTCAGCCCCCGCTCCTGGCTGAACGGCCCTCCGGGCGCCACCCGCAGCAGGAAGAAGGACAGGGTGACGATGAAGAACAGCGTCGGGATGGCGGTGAGGAGCCGCCGCAGCACATAGCGCAGCAAGAGAGTCATCCTCGTATCGGGGAGGGGCGGCCGGCAGCGCGAAGACCAGTTCCGGTCGTCGCGGCGCCGGCCGGGGGCTCACTTGCTGATGAAGCGCGAGGGATGGATGTCCATCACGTTCGCCTGCCAGCCCTTCAGCTTCGGCGACACGATGCTGTGGTAGCTGTAGTAGAGCAGCGGCATGTTGCCGAGCTGATCGATCAGCACCTTCTCGGCCTCGGCGAGCTTGGCCATGCGGGCCTTGGCGTCGCCGCCGGCCGCGGCGGCCTCGCCCATCAGCTTCTCGAAGGATTCATTGCTGAAGTTCGAGTAGTTGTTGCCGCTCGCCTTGCGCGAGATGCCGAGGAAGGTCTCCGGGTCCTTGTAGTCGGCGATCCAGCCGGCGCGGGCATAGTCGTAGTCGCCCTTCTGCTCCAGTAGGCCGTAATGGGTCTTGGTGTCGGTGTTGATCAGCGACACCTCGATGCCGAACGGCTTGAGCTGCTCCTGGATCGCCACCGCGGTGTTCTTGTGGTTCTCCGAGGTGTTGTAGCGGATCTCCAGCTTCAGCGGCTTGCCGGGGCCGTAGCCGAGATCGGACAGGATCTTCTTCGCCTCGTCCTCGCGGTCGAACTGGGAGGTCTTGGCGTAGTCCGCCTCGGAGGGCGTATAGCCCTCGATGCCCGGCGGCACCATGGAATAGGCGGGGATCATGGAGTTCTGCCACACCTTCTCGGCGAGGAAGTCGCGGTCGATCAGCAGGGAGACGGCGCGGCGCAGCTTCGGGTTGTTCCACGGCGCCTTGTCGGTCTTGATCGCGTAATAATAGGTGCCGAGATAGGGGCCGACCTTCACCTGGTCGCCGAACTTCTTCTTGAGATCGGCGAGCTGCTCGGTGGGCAGGTCGTCATTGGAATCGAGCTCGCCGGCCTCGAAGCGCTTGATGGCGGTGGAGCGGTCCTCGGTCGGGATGTAGTTCACCGCGTCGAGCTTCACCTCGCCGGCGGCGTGGAAGGTCGGGTTCTTCACCAGCTTGATGTGATCGTTGGGCACGAACTCGGCCAGCGTGAACGGCCCGTTGGACACCAGCTTGCCGGGCTTGATCCAGTCGGCGCCGAGCGCGTCCATGGATTTCCTGTTCACCGGATAGGTGGACTGGTGGGTGAGCATTTCGAGGAAATACGGCGTCGGCGCCTTCAGGGTGACCTCCAGCGTCGCGGGGTCGAGCGCGCGCACGCCGAGCTGCTCGGGCTTCGCCTTGCCGGTGTTCACCTCCTCGGCTTTGTCGATGACGTAGAGCATGGAGGCGTATTCGGCGCCGGTGGCCGGATCCTCCAGGCGGCGGAACGAGTAGACGAAGTCGTCGGCCGTCACCGGATCGCCGTTCGACCACTTGCCGTCGGCGCGCAGCTTGAAGGTGTAGACCTTGCCGTCCGGCGAGACGGTCCAGCTTTCCGCCGCGCCGGGCATGAGGCCGGCGGTGGCGTTGGGCATGACCAGGCCCTCATAGAGATCGCGCAGGATGTGCGACTCGTAGATGGTCGAGGTCTTGTGCGGGTCGAGCGATTCCGGGTCGGCGGAGTTGCCGCGGTTGTAGATGCTCTCGGCGGCGGCCGGCAATGCGGCCGCTCCGAGCATCAGCGTGGCGATGAGAAGGGATCGGAAGCAGTTCATATGAACACTCCTTTCACGCGAGATTGGCGTCGCCTGCATAGTTCTAGTGCACGACGACGATTTGTGCGAAGCGATCCGTTGCGAATTCGCACGGGAGGCGCGGGCATCTCCCTGTACGCATCTCAGGCAGATCGGGCGGACGGGCGGGCGACGCTGCGCGGCGGGCGATTCACAGTGCTCCGCCCGCCTCGTGATGATCGATCTTTACCTTGCGACCACGGGTAGGAAAGTCCCTCCGCCGCTCAACTTCGTTGCAGCTGTAATCTTGGCGTTCCATCCCGTCCGACTCCGGATAGGATCGGCTCATGCGGAGCGTTCATCACATCGCGATCATCTGCTCGGACTATGAGCGCTCCCGGCGCTTCTATGGCGAGACGCTGGGATTTCCGGTGCTCCACGAGGCATTCCGCGCCGAGCGCGGCTCGTGGAAATGCGACCTCGACGCCGGCAATGCCCGGCTGGAGCTGTTCTCCTTTCCCGATCCGGCGCCACGCCCCAGCCGGCCGGAGGCCTGCGGGCTGCGTCATCTGGCTTTTGCGACCGAGGCGCTTGACCGGGATGTCGCGCGGCTTGCCGGCCTCGGCATCGCTGTCGAGCCGGTGCGGGTCGATCCCTATACCGGGCGGCGGTTCACCTTCTTCGCCGATCCCGACGGCCTGCCGCTGGAACTCTATGAGGAGCCGGCCGTGGGTGAAGACGGGGAGGGCGACGCCTGACGTCTCCCTGTCATCGTGCCGGGGTTCTGATGCCGGCGCTTCGCCATCTGGCTGAGCCCTCCCCGAGTCTCCTATCGCCGTGACCGCATTGCCATGACCCCATCGCCGCTCCCCGATACCGCGCCCGCCGACATGTCGCCCCCGGCCGTTCCGACCTTCGCGGAAGCCTTCCGCGTATGGGCGAAGATCGGGCTGCTCGGCTTCGGCGGTCCGGCGGGGCAGATCGCGCTCATGCACAAGGAACTGGTGGAGGACCGGCGCTGGATCGGCGAGCAGCGATTCCTGCACGCGCTGAACTACTGCATGCTGCTGCCCGGCCCCGAGGCGCAGCAACTCGCCACCTATATAGGCTGGCTGCTGCACCGCACGGCCGGCGGGCTGATGGCCGGGCTGCTGTTCGTGCTGCCGGGCACCGTGGTCATGCTCGCCCTGAGCGCGCTCTATGCCCTCTATCGCCACGTGCCGCTCGTCGATGCGCTGTTCTTCGGAGTGAAGGCGGCGGTGCTCGCCATTGTGGTGCAGGCGGTGCTGCGGATCGGCCGGCGGGCGCTGCGCAACCGGCTGATGGTCGGAATCGCCGTCGCGGCCTTTCTTGGCCTTTATGTCCTGCATCTGCCGTTTCCGCTCATCATCGCCTTGGCGGGGCTCGCCGGCTGGATCGGCAACCGCTACGCGCCGTCACTGTTCGCGCCGGCCGGGGCCGGGGCGGCGGGGGGCGCGGCGGATGTGCGCGGCGTGGTCGATGCCATGTTCGCGCGCGGCGAACTCGCCCACGCCTCCCCCTCGCGCGGCAAGGCCCTGCGGGTGGCGGCGCTGTGGCTGCCGCTCTGGCTGGGACCGGTGCTGCTGCTGTGGGTGCTTACCGGCTCTTCCAGCGTCTGGACCCAGATCAGCGCCTTCTTCAGCGTCATGGCGGTCGTCACCTTCGGCGGCGCCTATGCGGTGCTCGCCTATGTGGCGCAAGCCGCGGTGGAGGGTTTCGGCTGGATGGTGCCGGGCGAGATGGTCGACGGCCTCGGGCTCGCCGAGACCACGCCCGGCCCGCTGATCCTGGTGGTGCAGTTCGTCGGCTTCCTGGCGGCGTTCCGCAATCCGGGCACGCTCGATCCGCTGCTGGCCGGCACGCTGGGGGCGCTGCTGACCCTGTGGGTGACGTTCGCGCCCTGCTTCTTCTGGATCTTCCTCGGCGCGCCCTATGTGGAAGCGCTGCGCGGCAACCGCGCGCTCTCGGCCTCGCTGTCGGCGATCACCGCGGCGGTGGTCGGCGTCATCGTCAATCTCGCCCTGTGGTTTGCCCTCCATATCATCTTCCGACAGGTGGAGAGCGTCGACATTCTCGGCCTGCGGCCGGATCTGCCGGTGCTCGCCTCGGTGGACTGGCGTGCGGCGCTGCTGGCCGTCGGGGCGCTGGTGGCGACGCTGTGGTTCCGGCTGGGCCTGTTTGCGACGCTGGCTGGCTGTGCGCTCGCCGGCATCGTCCTGCGGCTGGCGGTCGTGTAGGCGACAGCCGCCAAATCGCCTCAAATGCCACGCACCGTTCCGGCTCGGGGCAAGGTGCGGTGCACCGCGACGTATCGTACGGAGACTTGCCGCACCGTCCGATGCCGGCGGCGCGTGGAGGATCCCGCGCTCATCCAGGGGCCGTTCGCATGTCCGACGACCGCGTCGCGCTTACCGCCCTTTGCCGCTTCGGGCTCGGCCCCCGCCCCGGCGATCTCTCACGCATCCGCTCCGACCCGCGCGGCGCGCTCATCGCGGAGCTGGCGCAGCCGGCCGCCCTCCGGCTGGACGATGCCCGGCTGCCGACCAGCCAGCAGGGGATTGCCCGTTTCGCCGCCTATCAGCGCGCCGTGACCCGTGCGCGCCAGCAGCGGTCGGCCGAGGAGGAGCGGCCGGGCGCCGTGGCGGTCGCCCTGCGCCGGGATGCGCCGCCGGGATCGGCAAGGACGCAGCCGGCCATGGCGATGGACGGATCAATGGCGGCGCCCGCCATGGCCGGGAACGGCGCCGGCCCCTCACCCGATGTCCCGATGTATGAGCAGGAGGTGGCGGCGCGGCTCATCCGCCTGCACGACACGCCAACGGGGTTCACCGAGCGGCTGGTGATGTTCTGGGCGAATCACTTCGCCATCGCGCTGAAGGACGGCTCGGTGCGCAGCGCCGCCGGCGCCTTCGAGCGCGAGGCGATCCGGCCGCATGTGCTCGGCCGTTTCGCCGACATGCTGAAGGCGGTCGAGCAGCACCCGGCGATGCTGTTCTATCTCGACAACAACCAGTCCATCGGCCCGACCTCCAACGCGGCGTTGAAGAACAAACGCGGCCTCAACGAGAACCTGGCGCGCGAGATGCTGGAGCTGCACACGCTCGGCGTCGACGGCGGCTACACGCAGGCCGACGTCACCGCGCTTGCCCGCATCCTTACCGGCTGGACGGTGGCCTCGGCGGACGAGGACGGCCTGTATGGGGGACGCTTCACCTTCGCGCCGGTCCGCCACGAACCCGGCGAGCAGACGCTGCTCGGCCGCACCTATGCGGATGACGGCCTCGACCAGGGTGAGGCGGCGCTGCTGTCGCTGGCGGCGCATCCGGCCACCGCCCGCCACATCGCCCGCAAATTCGCCGCGCATTTCGTCGCCGACGATCCGCCGGCGGCGCTGGTGGACCGGCTGGCCATGAGCTTCCGCACCAGCGGCGGCGATCTACGAGAACTCGCCCGGGTGCTGATCGATTCGCCGGAGGCCTGGGACGCGCCGGCGACGAAGATGCGCTCGCCGCAGGAATTCCTGTTCGCGGCGCTGCGGCTGACCGGCAAGCCGGACCAGGTCAAGGGTGCGCTCGGCCAGCTCGTCGCCTTGGGCCAGCCCATGTGGAACCCCGGCAGCCCCAAGGGGTTCGCCGACCGCAGCGATGCGTGGCTGTCGCCGACCGGCATCAAGACCCGCCTGGATGTGGCCGACCAGATCGGCCGGGCGGCCGGCGCCACCGAGCCGATGGCGCTCGCCGAAGCCGCCTTCGGCTCGACGGCATCGGGAGAAACCCTGCAGACGCTGCGCCGCGCCGAGAGCCGGCCGCAGGCGATCGCGCTTCTGCTGATGGCGCCGGAATTCCAGAGGAGATAGCCGTGGATCTGTGCGAGACCTCGCTCTCCCGCCGCGCGGTGCTGGGCACCTCCGGTGCGCTGTTCGCCTGGGCCTTCATGCCGCGCCTCGCCTTCGCGGCGGGCGGGCGGGACGCGCGCTTCGTCTGCATCGTGCTGCGCGGGGCGCTGGACGGGCTCGCCACGGTGGCGCCGGTGGGCGATCCCGCCTATGCCGGCCTGCATGGCGACCTCGCGCTGGCGCTCGACGGCGAGATCCCGGCCCTGCCGCTCGACGGCTTCTTCGCGCTGCATCCCTCGATGCCGAACTTCGCCCGGCTCTACAAGGCCGGGCAGGCGAGCGTCGTCCACGCGGCGGCGACCGGCTATCGCGAGCGCTCGCATTTCGACGGCCAGGACGTGCTGGAGAGCGGCCAGCCGGCGCCGGGCCGCACCGAGACCGGCTGGCTGAACCGCTTCCTCGCCGGGCTGCCGGCGGGCGGGCGCATCGCGGCGGCGGGCGCGCTCGGCGTCGGGCCGGTGGCGCCGCTGGTGGTGCGCGGGCCGGCACCGGTGCTGGGCTGGAGCCCGGCGGTGCTGCCGCCGGCCGGCGACGACCTGGCCGACCGTCTCGCCGCGCTCTATGCCGAGCGCGATCCCGGGCTGCACCGCATGCTGGTCGAGGGGCTGAAGACCGAGGACCTCATCGCGATGAACGGCCCGGCGATCCGCCGCGAGGGCGGCCCCGCCGACCCGAAGGGGATGAGCCGGACCGCGCTCGGCGCCGCTCGCCTGCTGGCGCAGGAGGAGGGCCCGCGCATTGCCGGCCTCGCCTTCGAGGGATGGGACACCCATGCCAATGAGGGTGGGGTGAAGGGGCAGCTCGCCAACCGCCTGCGCGGGCTCGACGACGCCATCGGCGTCTTCGCCGAGACGCTCGGCCCGAAATGGCGGGACACGGCGCTGATGGTGGTGACGGAATTCGGCCGCACCGCGGCCATCAACGGCACGCGCGGCACCGATCACGGCACCGGCACGGTGGTGCTGCTGGCCGGCGGCGCCATTCGCGGCGGCCGGGTGATCGCCGATTGGCCCGGCCTGTCCGACGCCGCGTTGCTGGACGGGCGCGATTTGCGCCCGACCACCGACGTGCGCGCGGTGGCCAAGGGCATCCTCGCCGACCTGTTCGGCGCGCCGGCCGGCTATCTCGCGCGCGAGGTGTTTCCCGATACGCCGGCGTTGGTGCCGCTGAAGGACTTGGTGGTCTGAACGCTGGCCTGCGCGGCGTCCGCCTGTCGTTGTGTGGGCTGCGTTTCCGGGATGCCCGAGGCGAAGGCGGGAACATGTCGGGCAAAATAGAACATATTGCGAACATGGAACAAACAAGGTACATTGACGAAATCACCGCAAAACACTTGCTTGCGACCCGGAGCCCGGCAATGACTCAAGCTACGTTGCGACTCGTCGAAGGATCTTCCATGGACAAGGCCAAGGCGCTGGACGCAGCGCTTTCACAGATCGAGCGGCATTTCGGCAAGGGCTCGATCATGCGGCTCGGCAAGGGCGACAAGGTCATGGAGATCGAGACGGTCTCCACCGGGTCGCTCGGGCTCGATATCGCGCTCGGCATTGGCGGCCTGCCGCGCGGGCGCGTCGTCGAGATCTTCGGGCCGGAATCTTCCGGCAAGACCACGCTGGCGCTGCACACCATCGCCGAAGCGCAGAAGAAGGGCGGCGTCTGCGCCTTCATCGACGCCGAGCACGCGCTGGACCCTATCTATGCCCGCAAGCTGGGCGTCGATCTCGACAATCTGCTGATCTCGCAGCCCGATGCCGGCGAGCAGGCGCTGGAGATCGCCGACACGCTGGTGCGTTCCGGCGCGGTGGACGTGCTGGTGGTCGATTCGGTGGCGGCGCTGACCCCGCGCGCCGAACTCGACGGCGAGATGGGCGACAACCAGCCGGGCATGCAGGCGCGGCTGATGAGCCAGGCGCTGCGCAAGCTGACCGGTTCGATCAGCCGCTCCAATACGATGGTGATCTTCATCAACCAGATCCGCATGAAGATCGGCGTGATGTATGGCAGCCCGGAGACGACCACGGGCGGCAATGCGCTGAAATTCTATGCTTCGGTACGCTTGGACATCCGCCGCATCGGCTCCATCAAGGAGCGCGAGGAAGTGGTGGGCAACCAGACCCGCGTGAAGGTGGTGAAGAACAAGCTCGCCCCGCCCTTCAAGCAGGTCGAGTTCGACATCATGTATGGCGAGGGCGTCTCGAAGATGGGCGAACTCATCGATCTCGGCATCAAGGCCGGGGTGGTCGAGAAGTCCGGCGCCTGGTTCTCCTATGACAGCCAGCGGCTGGGGCAGGGGCGTGAGAACGCCAAGAATTTCCTGCGCCAGAATCCCGACGTCTCCGGTCGCATCGAGGCGACCATCCGGCAGAATGCCGGGTTGATCGCCGAGCAGATCCTCGCCGGCGAGGCGGAGAGCGAGGACGACGCCGACGCCTGAGCCTGTTCGAGCTGTCTCGCCCGAAGGCAACCGGTCCTTGCGGCCGGTTCGCCCTTCGGTCGTGGACGGGGGTGGCCGGGCACGCGGCCTTTCTGGACAAGCTATTGCGGCGTCGTTAGAACCGGTGCGCGCGCCGCTCCGGCGCGGGCCGGCGGACCTGCCGGTGGTCTATTTTCTACGGGCAGTGTTCGATGAGCGGCGTCAACGAAATCAGGTCGACCTTCCTCGATTATTTCGCGAAGAACGGCCATCAGGTGGTGGAGTCATCGCCGCTCGTGCCGCGCAACGACCCGACATTGATGTTCACCAATGCCGGGATGGTGCAGTTCAAGAACGTCTTCACCGGCATGGAGAAGCGTCCCTATTCACGGGCGGCTACCTCGCAGAAATGCGTGCGCGCCGGTGGCAAGCACAACGATCTCGACAATGTCGGCTACACCGCCCGGCATCACACCTTCTTCGAGATGCTCGGTAATTTCTCCTTCGGCGACTATTTCAAGGAGAATGCCATCGAGTTCGCCTGGAACCTGATCACCCGCGAGTTCGAGCTTCCGGTCGAGAAGCTGCTGGTGACTGTGTACCATGAGGACGACGAGGCGTTCGACCTGTGGAAGAAGATCGCCGGCCTGTCGGACAGCAAGATCATCCGCATCCCAACCTCGGATAATTTCTGGCAGATGGGCGATACCGGCCCCTGCGGTCCCTGTTCGGAGATCTTCTACGATCATGGCGCGCATATTCCCGGTGGCCCGCCCGGCTCGGCGGATGCGGATGGCGACCGTTTCATCGAGATCTGGAACCTCGTCTTCATGCAGTTCGAGCAACTGCCGGGCGGCGAGCGCATCAACCTGCCGCGGCCGTCGATCGACACCGGCATGGGGCTCGAGCGTATTTCAGCGGTGCTGCAGGGCACGCACGACAATTACGAGATCGACCTGATGCGCGCCTTGACCGGCGCGGTCGAGGATCTCACCGACATCGCGGCGGATGGCCCGCAAAAGGCCAGCCATCGCGTCATCGCCGACCATTTGCGCGCCGCGACCTTCCTCGTGGCCGATGGCGTCCTGCCGTCCAATGAAGGGCGCGGCTATGTGCTGCGCCGCATCATGCGTCGCGCCATGCGCCATGCCCAGCTGCTCGGTGCCCGCGACCCACTGATGCACCGCCTGGTGCCGGTGCTGGTGCGCGAGATGGGGCGTGCCTATCCCGAGATCGTGCGCGCCGAAGCGCTGGTGACCGAGACGCTGCGCCTCGAGGAGACGCGCTTCCGCAAGACGCTGGAGCGCGGCCTGTCGATTTTGGAGACGGAAAGCGAAGGCCTCGGCGACGGCGCCAAATTTTCCGGCGAGACCGCCTTCAAACTTTACGACACCTATGGCTTCCCGCTCGACCTGACCGAGGACGCGCTGCGCGCCCGTGGCATCAGTGTCGACACCGGTGCGTTCGATACTGCGATGGAGCGCCAGCGGGCGGAAGCCCGGGCGTCGTGGTCGGGGTCGGGCGAGGCGGCGACCGATGCCGTCTGGTTTGGCATCCGCGAGAAGGTCGGGGCGACCGAATTTCTCGGCTACGGCACCGAGACGGCCGAGGGTTCGGTCGTTGCCCTGGTGGCTGAGGGTGTCGAGGTACCGGAGATCGGCACTGGCGGCCGCGGCCTCGTGGTGCTCAACCAGACGCCGTTCTACGGCGAATCCGGCGGCCAGCTCGGCGATGTCGGCATCTTGACCGGCGAGGGCGGGGTCAAAGCGCGCGTCGTCGACACCCAGAAGAAGCTCGGTGACGTCTTCGTGCACGAGGTCGAGGTGGAGAGCGGCACGCTGACGCTCGGCGCCGCGCTGGCGCTCGATGTCGATCACTCCCGCCGCAGCGCCATCCGCGCCAATCATTCGGCGACGCATCTGCTGCACGAAGCGCTGCGGCGCGTGCTCGGCGATCATGTGGCACAGAAGGGGTCGATGGTCGGCCCGGACCGGCTGCGCTTCGATTTCAGTCATCCCAAGCCGCTGAGCGAGGCGGAAATCACCGAGGTTGCCGACATCGCCAACGCGGTGATCCTGCGCAACGAGCCGGTCGAGACGCGACTGATGGCGGTCGACGACGCCATCGCCTCGGGAGCGCGGGCGCTGTTCGGCGAGAAATACGGCGATGAGGTGCGGGTCGTCTCCATGGGCACCGATGCCGGTAATGGCGCGCCGTATTCGGTGGAGCTCTGCGGCGGCACCCATGTGAGCCGGACCGGCGATATCGGCCTCGTCACCGTGCTCGGCGAGAGTGCGGTTGGTGCCGGCGTGCGGCGCCTCGAAGCGATGACCGCGGATGCGGCGCGCCATCATCTCGATGCGCAGAACAAGGCGCTGCAAGCGACGGCGGCGGTGCTGAAGGCGCCGGTCGGCGAGGTCGAGGCGCGTGTCGCCCAGTTGGTCGAGGAGCGCCGCAAGCTGGAGCGCGAGCTCGCGGAGGCGCGTCGGCGGCTGGCGATGGGCGGCGGCGAGGCCAGCGAGGAGCCCGCGCGCACGGTCGGTTCTGTCAAGCTGCTGGCGCGGCAGGTCTCCGGCATCGATCTCAAGGACCTCAAGAGCCTTGCCGACGAGGGCAAGAAGCGGCTCGGCTCCGGCATCGTGGCCATCGTCGCGGTGACCGAGGAGGGGCGGGCCGGTCTGGTGGTCGGCGTGACGCCGGACCTGACCGATCGCTACGACGCGGTGGCTCTGGTGCGCCGCGGCGCCGAGGCGCTCGGCGGCAAGGGCGGCGGCGGCCGGGCCGACATGGCGCAGGCCGGCGGACCGGACGGCGCCCAGGCGTCGGCGGCGCTCGAGGCCATCGAAGCCGCGCTCGCCGACTGACGGGAAGCCCGGGCCGCGGCGGTTCGAGGCGGTTTTCGGAGAGTGACCGGCGCATGGCGTCCCGCAGGCAGCATGTTCGCTGGTGGTCCAGCACTCGCCGCCGCGGGGTCCGCCGGCGGCTCTACGAGCTTCTGGAGGGGAGCAGCTCGGAGGATCGTGTCGGGCGGGCGGTCAATGGCGCCTTGGTCGCTCTGGTGCTCGGCAATGTGCTCGCCGCCGTGCTGGAGACCGTGCCGAGACTGATGCTGCACGATGCCGTGGCGCTGCGGGGCTTCGAGACGTTTTCCCTGATCGCGTTCGCGCTGGAATATGCAGTGCGGCTGTGGATCGCGCCGGAGGATCCGCGCTATCGCGGTCTTGCCCATCGCATTGCACGCTGGCGCTACGCGCGCACGCTGCCGGCGTTGGTGGATCTGGCCGCGTGGCTGCCTTTCGCGGTATCGGCGTTGTGGGGTGTCGACCTACGCACCCTTGCGATCCTGCGCTTGATGCGATTTGTGAAGCTCGCGCGGTATTCGCCTGGCATGCAATCACTTTTCGAGGTGTTGCGGGCGGAGCGCCAATCGCTGCTGGCCTGCCTGTGGCTGCTGGTGGCGGCGGTATTGGTCGCCGCTTCGGCGATGTATGTGGCGGAAGGCTCGGTGCAGCCGGACCGTCTGGGGTCGATCCCGCTGGCAATGTGGTGGGCCATAGCGACGGTCACCACGGTCGGCTATGGGGACGTCTATCCGATCACCGCCGGCGGCCGGGTGATCGCCGGTCTGACCATGCTGACCGGCATCATCATGATCGCGCTGCCGGTCGGCATCATCGCCACGGCCTTCGTCGACGTCATCAAGCGGCGAGATTTCGTCATCACCTGGGGCATGCTGGCACGGGTGCCGCTGTTCGCCGATCTCGATGCCGCGGCGATCGGCGAGATCCACAAGGTGCTGTCCGCGCACACGGCGCAGTCCGGGGAGATCATCGTTCGGCGCGGCGAGCAGGCGCGTTCGATGTATTTCATCGCATCCGGCGAGGTGGAGCTGGAGTTCGGCGACGAAACCGCGATGCTGGGTAGGGGGCAGTTCTTCGGCGAAATGGCGCTGCTCCACAGCACCCGCCGCGCCGCCACCGCCCGCGCCCGCCGTCGGTGCATGCTGCTCGTGCTGGATGCCGATGATCTGGCCGAAGTGATCCGCCACCATCCGGATATCGGCCAGCGCATCCGCAGCATGGCGAAGGAAGAAGAGGGGCCGCGCTCCGTCACGCGACGCAGCGACATTGCCGCCGGCGAGGTGCCCGATAAGGACGCGAGCGCCTAGCTTGCGGCGCCGGGCGCCCTGATCCAGTTGGGATGGCGGCGGGGGTGAGGCCGCGTGGACGTTTATCGGATGCCGGTTGTCAGGGGCGGGGAACGGCCTCGTGCGGTTGAACGCGCGGCGGGCGCCGCTGATGGCGGGTGATGGGCTGAAAGGCAAGAGGGCGTCAGTGGGTGATGTGGCCGGACCGGCGAAGATATCGCGCTGGGCCGGATGGCATCGGTCTCGCAGTCGCTGTCGGTGAACGGGAGCCGGCCGGGTGAGCGGGCGTCAGGGGTCTTGCCGCGGCGGGGAAGCGCAGGCTGCCAAACGGTCAGGATGAAACCGGATCGAACGAGCCTCGGCATCGACCCGGCATGGCTCCGGGTGGTCGGCCGCTCGGGGAGCGTGCCATGCATCGGAAGCGTTCCCCGGCGTCTTTGGACCGGGGCTCCCGGCGGGCGGGAACTGCCTGCCCTGATGAGGCGCGGTTGGAGGTGCCGGGACCGTCTCCCGCAGGGCCGAAAGACCCGCCGGTTCGCCCATTCGGAATGTGGTCGCGGAGGGAGCGCGAGCCGCGGCTCCGGCGTTGCGGGGGCGCCAGAATGCCGTTGAGCCCCCGCCATTTCATCGGCGACATGCCGCGCGGCTTGTGCCGCAGCGCCGGGAGATGAGCGGCCATTCCTGGTCGCGCGCTCATGTCGGCGGTTGCTCCTCTCGCCGGGCGGGGCCGGAAATCCGCCGCCGTGCCTCCCTGGATTCAGGGCGATGCCGCAGACGCCCCTCAATGAAGGGGCGTCTGCGGCACGTGCGAGACGGCGCTACGGATCAGCCGGGCTTGCGCGGCTTCGAAACAGCTCCGACGAAGCCTGAAGTTCGGGGCAATGTGCGGCTGGGCCTGCCGTCCTCGATCGGGTGTGGGCCGCGGGGACCCGAGAACGGCGAGGCGTGCGCCTGCAAGGTGCGGCCGAAACTGACGTGCCGGCGGCCAGGAACGCCATTCGGTGCCCCTATTTGCGTCGCTTGGCGGGCGTTGTGAGCATGGTCACAACGGTTTCGGGATCTTCCTGGACCGAAGACCGCAGCTCCTTTTCGGCGCCGCCATTCAGGGCAATGGTGGTGCCGGTGGTGCCCGCATAGACACGCACGACGTGCTCGGGGTTGATCCACACCGGACTGCCGTTGTTCTGCGTCAGTTTGCAAAGAACCATTGATACTCTCTCCGAGACGATACCCGTCAGTCTATGCACGCTTTGCGCCAATGGATTATGACCGGGCCGGACCGAGATCGGGCGCCGCGCCATCCGGCCATCAGCCCCGCTTGTGGAAAGGGGCGGTCGGCTTGTTCTCCGCTCCCCGCCACGCCGATCGGTGGCCGGCGAATGGGGCGCGTGAAGGCCGGGTCGACGTTTTCGCCGCTCGACATTCCGGCGGCTCGACATTCTTGCCGCCGCGCCGGGTGCCTTTCAGCGGGCGTGACGGGGAAGGGCTCGCGGTAATATGGGCCGAGCCAACGAGGGCCAACAGGGCGAGGGGCCGCTGGGGCGGCGGTTTCCAGGCATATCAACCGAATGTCGGAGCGCCTTGGGATGGTGATGCTTTACGCTTGCGGAATGGCGCCGCTCGGTCGGCCGGGGGCCGGGCCTTGACGCGCCCATTGGGCGGCCCGCATTGCCGATGCGTTCCGTAACAATGTGCCATGTTCGTGCCGAGTGCGTGCCAGGTGGGTCCAAGGTGAGCCTAAGGTAGGCCTAAGGTGGGTCCCAAGTGAGTCCCAGGCGGCAGGGATGCCATTCGGGTAGGCGTTTGCCGGATCGATGCCCAATCTCGAGCTCGACGTCGTGGCGCACCTTGGCGCGGGCCATGCCCGCTGGCGCGGTTCGCAGAGCGGCTGTCCGGCGCAGGGTGACGATGCCGGGAGCCGGCTGGGATATTCAGGCGTTGCGCCGTTCGAAGCCTACCGCCGGCCTTCTCCCGTGGCAGAGCAGGGAAGCATGTCGGCAGGCAGCCGAGCTCATCGGTTCGCATAGGCTGGCCGGGCCGATCCGTCCGCGCGGCGTGCTGGCCGGGCGTGCTGGTCGCTGGGCTTGGACGGCGGGCTTGCCGGGCGACGACGGTTGCCTGTTTGACAGGCATTCTCACGGGCGAACAGTGCGGTGTGCTGGCCCGGCTCCCGGGCGGAGCCCTATCGCTTCGTGGCCCATTTTGATCGCGGCGCCGCGTAGCACCTGTCGATCCCTCCGAGGTCCTCTCATCGACGGCCAGCCACCGTTTGGCGACGCTTCGCCGATTCGGCGGGGACATCCGTGTCTTACGCTGGGAGGGCTTCGGCCGTCTCACCTGTGCCGTGCGCGGCATGCGTCAGTGCTTGCTCGAGGAGCCGCTGCGATAGGCTCGGCAGGTCGACGGCATGTCCAAGAAAGGTCGGATGCTTCCCGGCGCGCTATCACCGGGGGTCGAATAGGGCGCGGGCTCGCATCTGCATGCCGGGCCTTTCGCCATCCGGGCCGTCGGACCGCGCCGGCAGAAAATGCGGGATGGGGGCTGCCCCCATCCCGCCTGTCGTAAACCGCGTCAGGCCAGGGCCGCGCGCAAATTGTCGGAGATCTTGTCGAGGAAGCCGGTGGTGGAGAGCCACTTCTGGTCCGGCCCGATCAGCAGGGCGAGGTCCTTGGTCATGTCGCCGGCCTCGACGGTGTCGACGCACACCTTCTCCAGCGTGGCGGCGAACTTAGCGAGCTCGGCATTGTCGTCGAGCTTGGCGCGGTGGGAGAGGCCGCGGGTCCAGGCGAAGATCGAGGCGATGGAGTTGGTCGAGGTCTCCTTGCCCTTCTGGTGCTCGCGATAGTGACGGGTCACCGTGCCGTGCGCGGCCTCGGCTTCCACCGTCTTGCCGTCCGGCGTCATCAGCACCGAGGTCATCAGGCCGAGCGAGCCGAAGCCCTGCGCCACGATGTCGGACTGCACGTCGCCATCATAGTTCTTGCAGGCCCAGACATAGCCGCCGGACCACTTGAGCGCCGAGGCGACCATGTCGTCGATGAGGCGGTGCTCGTACCAGATCTTCTTCTTCTCGAACTCGGCCTTGAACTCGGCCTCGTAGATGTCCTGGAAGATCTTGCGGAAGCGGCCGTCATACTGCTTCAGGATGGTGTCCTTGGTCGACAGGTACACCGGGTAGTTGCGCATCAGGCCGTAATTGAGCGAGGCGCGGGCAAATTCGACGATGGACTCGTCGATGTTGTACATCGACAGCGCCACACCGGCGCCGGGGAACTTGTAGACCTCGTGCTCGATGGTGGTGCCGTCTTCGCCGACGAACTTCACGGTCAGCGTGCCCTTGCCCGGCACGGTGAAGTCGGTGGCGCGGTACTGGTCGCCGAAGGCGTGGCGGCCGACGATGATCGGCTGGGTCCAGCCCGGCACCAGGCGCGGCACGTTCTTGCAGATGATCGGCTCGCGGAAGATCACGCCGCCGAGGATGTTGCGGATCGTGCCGTTGGGCGAACGCCACATCTTCTTCAGGCTGTATTCCTTCACCCGGCCGACATCGGGGGTGATGGTGGCGCATTTCACGCCGACGCCGACCCGCTTGATCGCTTCCGCGGCATCGATCGTCACCTGATCCTCGGTGCGGTCGCGGTTCTCGACGCCGAGGTCGTAATACTCGAGGTCGATGTCGAGATAGGGGTGGATCAGCTTGTCCTTGATGTACTGCCAGATGATGCGGGTCATCTCGTCGCCGTCGAGTTCGACGACCGGATTCGCAACCTTGATCTTCGCCATGGTTCTACCTCGCGCGGATTCGGCTTCGTAATGGGGCCTCGGCGCCAGTCCGCGCGGCTGGCGCCGGTGCGTGCGTGATACCGCGACCTTGGGTCAAACGAAAGCGCCTCGGGCACCGACTTTCTGGCAAGTTCCGGGCCGGTTTCGGACTACCGGCTTCGGGCCGCAAGCCGGAACCGCCGAGGGGCAGGGGGCGGGGAACTCGGGGCGGGACTGTCGCGGGAGGTTCACATGCCGCTGCTAGGCGGCGGGCGTCATCAAGGTATGGCGGTCGGGTGCGCCGGGCCGCCTCAGGAGACGTCCATGTCCGCATTTTCCTCCCGTCGTCGCCCCTTCCTCGCGGCCGCCGCCGGCGCCGTGCTCGCTTTGGCGCTCGCCGCGCCGGCCGCCCTCGCGCAGGAGCAGCGCCCCGCCGCCGAGACGATCAAGCGCTTCCAGGTGCCGGAGGCCCGCCAGGCGGTCGCGGTGACCGAGCGCTCCTTCTACGCCATCGACAACCGCACCATCGCCAAGTTCGACAAGGAGACCGGCAAGCAGGTCGCCAAGTGGGAAGGGCCGAAGGGCGGGCCGATCCTGCATCTCGACAGCGGCGTGGTGCGCGACGGCAAGCTCTACACCGCCCATTCCAACTATCCGGACTGGCCGATGGTCTCTTCGGTCGAGGTGTGGGATGCCGAGACGCTGAAGCATCTGGAGAGCCACAGCTTCGGCATAGACCGTGGCTCCTTCACCTGGCTCGACCGCGACCCGCAGGGCCGCTGGTGGGGCGCCTTCGCCAATTACAACCGGGTGTTCGACAAGAGCCCGCTGGCCTATGGCAACAAGTTCAATACCCAGATCGTGCGCTTCAATCCGGACTGGAGCGTCGCCGAGGCGTTCGTCTATCCCGATGCGCTGGTGGCGCGCTTCCAGGACATGAGCAATTCCGGCGGCGCCTTCGGGCCGGATGGCCGGCTCTATATCACCGGCCACGACAATGCCGAGCTCTATGTCATCGCCGCGCCGGAGATGGGTTCGGTCATGCAGTGGCTGGAGACGATTCCGCTGGAGATCGGCGGCCAGGGCTTCGCCTTCGATCCCGCCGAGCGCGGCGTGGTGTGGGGGCTGATCCGCAACAAGGCGGGCGGCCCCAACGACGTCACCGTCAGCCGCCTGCCGCCGCGCCCGTGAGCGCGGGCGGGCTCCTCGCGACCGGACGGGCCTGAGCTGCGCCGGACCTGTTCGATGCGCGTGTGATGCCCGTTCAATTTTGCTCGGACATGCTCTAGGAGGAGCGCATGTCCGAGCTCATCTCCACCACCCCGCCCGCCCTGCGCTCCCTCCGGTTCCACGAGGGGGTACGCTGATGCCCGGCGCGGGAACCGACAGCACCAAGCCGTGGCACGAGGGCGGGCCGGTGGTGATCCTCGTCGAGCCGCAGCTCGGCGAGAATATCGGCGCGGCGGCACGCGCCATGGGCAATTTCGGCCTGTCGCGGCTGCGCCTGGTCAATCCGCGCGAGGGCTGGCCGAACCCTAAGTCGACCATCTTCGCCTCCGGCGCCGACCGCATCCTGGAGAATGCGACGGTGTTCCCGGACGTGCGTGCGGCGGTGGCGGACCTCAAATTCGTCGTCGCCACCACGGCGCGCGAGCGCGGCATGGCGAAGCCGGTGATGGGCGCCGATGCCGCGGCGGCCGAGGTGGCCGGTCGTCTCTCGGTCGGCGAGGATGTCGGCCTGCTGTTCGGCCGCGAGCGCACCGGCCTCTATACCGAGGAGGTCTCGCTGGCCGACGCCATCCTCACCTTGCCGGTGAACCCGGCCTTCGCCTCGCTCAATCTCGGCACCGCCGTCGCGGTGGTCGGCTATGAATGGTACAAGATCGCCTCCAGCGGCGCCCTGCCATTCCAGCCGCCGGACCGCTCGCCGCTCGCCGACAAGGGGGATCTGTTCGCCTTCTTCGACCACGTGGAGCGCGAACTGGACACGGCCGGCTTCTTCCACTCGCCGCAAAAGAAGCCTTCGACCATCCGCAACATCCGCAACATCTTCCACCGCGTTAGCCTGACCCGGCAGGATCTGGCGACGCTGCACGGCGTCATCACCGCGCTGGTGGAGGGGCGGGAAGGGCGGCTGGCCCGTCGCAAGCGCGAGGATTGACGGGCGGCTCGGCGGTCGCGGCGCGCGGCATAGCAACCCCGGAATGACGAACGCGGCCCGGAGGCCGCGTTCGCGTTTTCGTCAGACCATCGGCCGGTCGCTCACTCGGCGGGGACCGGCGAAGGGGCGATGCTCACTTCCGGCAGCGGATCGGGCAGGGTGGCCTCGCCGGCCAGCGCCCGGCGCAGCTTGTCGGCGTCGAGTTCGCCTTCCCAGCGGGCCACCACGATGGTCGCCACCGCATTGCCGATGAAGTTGGTCAGCGCACGGCATTCCGACATGAAGCGGTCGATGCCGAGGATCAGCGCCATGCCGGCGACCGGCACGGCGGGCACCACCGAGAGCGTGGCGGCCAGGGTGATGAAGCCGGCGCCAGTGATGCCGGCCGCGCCCTTGGAGGAGAGCATGGCGACCAGCAGCAGCAGGACCTGGTCCCACAGGCTCAGCTCGATACCGGTGGCCTGGGCGATGAACAGCGCCGCCAGCGTCATGTAGATGTTGGTGCCGTCGAGATTGAAGGAGTAGCCGGTGGGGATGACCAGGCCGACCACCGACTTCTTGCAGCCGGCGCGCTCCATCTTCTCCATCAGGCTGGGCAGAGCCGCCTCGGAAGACGAGGTGCCGAGCACCAGCAGCAGCTCTTCCTTGATGTAGCGCAGCAGTGCGAGGATCGAGAAGCCATTGTAGCGGGCGACCGCGCCGAGCACGACCAGCACGAACAGCAGGCTGGTGAGGTAGAAGGTGGCGATCAGCATGGCGAGGTTGGCGACCGAGCCGATGCCGTATTTGCCGATGGTGAAGGCCATGGCGCCGAAGGCGCCGATCGGCGCGGCCTTCATCAGGATCGACACCAGCTTGAACATCGCCTGCGACAGCGAGGTGAAGAACTCCATCACCGGATGGCCGCGCTCGCCGATGGCGCCGAGGGCGATGCCGAACAGCACGGCGAAGAACAGCACCTGCAGGATCTCGCCGGAGGCGAGGGCGCTGGTCGGCGTGTTCGGTATGATGTTCATCAGGAAGCCGACGATCGTCTGATCGTGGACCTTCTCGGTATAGGTGGCGACGGCCTTCGGATCGAGCGTGGCGGGATCGATGTTCAGCCCCGCGCCCGGCTGTACCACATTGGCGACGATGAGGCCGATGATCAGCGCCAGCGTCGAGAAGGTGAGGAAGTACAGCATCGCCTTGCCGGCGACCCGCCCGACCTTGCCGAGGTCGCGCATGCCGGCGATACCGGTGACCACGGTGAGGAAGATCACCGGGGCGATGATCATCTTCACCAGCTTGATGAAGGCGTCGCCCAGCGGCTTCATGTCGGTGCCGAGCGAGGGATAGTAGTGACCGAGCGCGATGCCCGCCGCGATGGCGACGAGAACCTGCACATAGAGGTGCTGGTAGAATTTCCGGGGCTTGGCCGGAACGGGAGCGGAAATGGCGTGCGCCATGTGCATTCCTCCTAGGGAACCGTCGTCGCCTCGTTGTCCTGGGCGTCGCTGGGAGCCGTAACTGCGGTGAACCGGCGCGAGCCGCGCCTTCCCGTCCCTTGCGCAAGGCGCATGCCAACAATGCCGAAACCGGCACTGTGAATTAACACCTTGTTATCGAACGGGTTTTTGCGGGAGGTGAGTGCGGCCTCTCGACATGTTGTGTGGAATTCCGCACAATAATGTTCGATCCTGTGTGATATTCCGCACGTATCGCGTTGCCCGGAGACGTCCCTTCATGTCTGAAACGCGCCGTCTCCGGCCTTCCGCGCGCTGGCTGCTCGCCGGGATGGCCGGCGCCGCACTGCTGACCGGGCTCGACATGGCCGCCCGCTACGGCGCGGAGCGATGGGCACTCGGCGAGGTGCGGGCCGGGGCCGAGGCGGCGGCCACGTTTCGCGCCGCCATGCTGCGCAGCGAGATCGAGAAGCAGCGGACCCTGCCGGTCATCCTGGCTGAGGATCCCGACGTCCGCGCGGCGCTGGAGAGCCGCGATCCTGCGCGGATCGACGCGCTCAACGCCAAGCTGGAGGCGCTCGCCGCCGCCACCCGCGCCGGCGTCATCTATGTGATCGATGCCGCCGGCATCGCCATCGCCGCCAGCAATTACCGGCTGCCGATCAGCTTCGTCGGCAACGACTATGCGTTCCGGCCCTATTTCACCCGCAGCATGACGGAGGGCGGCTTCGAGCATTTCGCGCTCGGCACGGTGAGCCACAAGCCCGGGCTCTACATCGCCAGCCGCATCGGCGCGGCGCAGCAGCCGATCGGCGTGGTGGTCGCCAAGGCGGAGTTCGACGAGGTCGAGGCCGACTGGCGGCGCGCCGCCGATCCGACCTTCGTGACCGATCCGCGCGACATCGTGCTGGTGACCAGCGTGGCGGACTGGCGGTTCCGCGCCATTACCCCGATCCCGGCCGACCAGCGCGAGGCGATCCGCGCCAGCCTGCAATTCGGCGACGCCCCGCTCGATCTGCTGCCGCTCCGCGCCGAGGAGGGCGGACGGGTGGAGTGGCCACGGGCGCAGGGCGAGCGCAGCTTCATCGAGGCCGCGGTCGCGGTGCCGACCACCCGCTGGACACTGCATGTGCTGGAGCCGCTTTCCGCGACGCTACGCCTTGCCGGGCTGGCAGCACGGTTGAGCGCTCTGCTGTTCGGCCTCGCGGTGATCGGCGCCGCCGCTCTGGTGCTGGTCCGTCGCCGGCGGCTCGGCGAGGAGCGGCGCCAGCAGGCGGCGATGCGCCGCGAGCTCGAGGCCCGCGTCGGGGAGCGCACCGTCGAGCTCAGCGACGCCAATGACCGCCTGCGCGCGGAGATGGAGGAACGCCGCCGCGCCGAGGCCGCCGCCCGCACGGCGCAGGACGAGCTCGCGCAGGCGAGCAAGCTCGCCGTGCTCGGGCAGATCGCCGCCAGCGTCGCCCATGAGGTCAACCAGCCGGTCGCCGCCATCCGCACCTTCGCCGACAATGGCGGCCTGCTGCTGGAGCGCGGGCAGCTGGAGGTGGCGCGGGGCAATTTCGCCACCATCGCCTCGCTTACCGAGCGCATCGGCGCCATCACCCAGGAAATGCGCGCCTTCGCCCGCAAGAGCCCCGCCGCCATCGGCGAGGTGGCGCTGCGCCCGGCCATCGAGGGGGCGCTGATCCTGGTCGGTCATCGCCTGCGCCAGAACGCCATCGAACTGGTGCTGGATCTGCCGCCGGACGAGGTGACCGTGCGCGCCGAGCGCTGGCGGCTGGAGCAGGTGCTGGTGAACCTGCTGCAGAACGCCGTCGAGGCGCTGGCGGGGCGGGAGGGGACGCAGATCCGCCTCGGTGTCCGCGTGGCGCCGGCGTCCGTCGAGCTGGTCGTCGCCGACAATGGGCCAGGCCTGCCGCCCGACGTGCTCGACAAGCTGTTCGTGCCGTTCACCACCACCAAGCCGGACGGGCTCGGGCTCGGGCTGGTCATCTCGCACGACATCGTCGCCGAGTTCGGCGGCCGGCTGAATGCCGCCAATGACGGCGGCGCGGTCTTCACCCTCACCTTGCCGAGGCTTCACTGATGGACGTGGCCTTCATCGACGACGACGAAACGCTGCGCGCCGCCAATGTGCAGGCGCTGATGCTCGCCGGCTTCACGGTCACCGCCTACCCCTCGGCGGTGGAGGCGCTGGAGGAGATCGACGCGGCGTTTCCCGGCGTCGTCGTCACCGATGTGCGCATGCCGCGCATCGACGGGCTCGAGCTGTTCCGCCGCCTGAGGCGCCGCGACGAGGAACTGCCGGTCATTCTGATCACCGGCCATGGCGATATCGGCATGGCGGTCGAGGCGATGCGCGAAGGTGCCTACGACTTCATCGCCAAGCCCTATGCGCTCGACCGCCTCTTGGTGGCGGTGCGCCACGCGCTCGACAAGCGCCGCCTGGTCCTGGAGAACCGCTCCCTGCGCCGCCGGGCCGAGGCGGCTTCGCCCGGCGAGCCGCTGATCGGCGAGACGCCGGCGATGCAGCGGCTGCGCCAGACACTCAGGCAGATCGCCGATGCCGACATCGACGTGCTGGTGGAGGGCGAGACCGGCAGCGGCAAGGAGGTGGTGGCGCAGACGCTGCACCGCTGGAGCGCGCGCGCGAGCCGTCCCTTCGTGGCGGTGAATTGCGGCGCGCTGCCGGAAAACGTCATCGAGAGCGAGCTGTTCGGCCACGACGCCGGCGCCTTCACCGGCGCGCTGAAGAAGCGGGTGGGGCGCGTCGAGCACGCCAGCGGCGGCACGCTGTTCCTCGACGAGATCGAGGCGATGTCGCCGGCGCTGCAGGTGAAGATGCTACGGGTGCTGGAAGCCCGCGAGATCACCCCGCTCGGTACCAATGAGGTGCGCCGCGTCGATATCCGCGTGATCGCCGCCTCCAAGGCCGATCTTGCCGAACTGGTGCGGCAGGGCAGCTTTCGCGAGGACCTGTATTACCGGCTGCACGTCGCCTTCGTGCGCATCCCGCCGCTGCGCGAGCGCCGTGAGGACGTGCCGCTGCTGTTCGGCCATTTCCTCGGCCGCGCCGCCAAGCGCTTCCGCCGCGAGCCGCCGCTGCTCGACGCGGCGGTGCGCCGTCACCTCGATACCCATGACTGGCCGGGCAATGTGCGCGAGCTCGCACATTACGCCGAACGCTTCGCGCTCGGCCTCGCCTCCGCGCCGGCGCCGGTGGCCGGGGAGGGCGGCGCCACCCTGCCCGAGCGGGTCGATGCCTTCGAGGCGATGCAGATCCGCGACACCCTCGCCGCCTGCCAGGGCGACATACAGGCGACGCTGCGCGCGCTCGGCATTCCCCGCAAGACGCTGTACGACAAGCTGAAGCGCCACGGCATCGACCAGTCGCGCTTCCGCCCTGCCGGCGATTGACGCCCCGCGTGTGGCGGGGCGTCCCGGCTCGGCTCAGGCCGAGCGTGCCAGCGGCGCGGCTTCCACCACCGGCGCATAGGCGAAGGCTTCCAGCGTCTCCGGCTTCATCTCGATGGAGAAGCCCGGGTTCTTGGGCGGCATGTAGGCGGCGTTCTCGATCACGCAGGGATCGAGGAAGTGCTCGTGCAGATGGTCGACGAACTCGATCACCCGGCCGTCCTTGGTGCCGGACACCGCGACATAGTCGATCATCGACAGGTGCTGCACATATTCGCACAGGCCGACGCCGCCGGCATGCGGCCACACCGGCAGGTCGTACTTCGCCGCCACCAGCAGCACCGCGAGCACCTCGTTCAGCCCGCCCATGCGGCAACTGTCGATCTGCACCACGTCGATGGCGCCCTCGGCGATGAACTGCTTGAACATGATGCGGTTCTGGCACATCTCGCCGGTGGCCACCTTCACCGGGGCGATCGCCTCGCGGATCTTGCGATGACCGGCGACGTCGTCGGGGCTGGTCGGCTCCTCGATGAAGAACGGCTTGGCGAAGGCGAGCTGCTTCACCCAGTCGATGGCCTGGCCGACTTCCCACACCTGGTTGGCGTCGATCATCAGATAGCGGTCCGGGCCGATCACCTCGCGGGCGATGGTGAGGCGGCGGATGTCGTCCTCGAGATCGCGGCCGACCTTCATCTTCACATGGTTGAAGCCGGCGTCGATGGCCTCCTGGCACAGGCGGCGCAGCTTGGCGTCGTCATAGCCGAGCCAGCCGGCCGAGGTGGTGTAGCAGGCGTAGCCTTCCTTCTCGAGGGTGGCGATGCGCGCCGCCTTGCCGGCCTCGGCCTTGCGCAGGATGGCGAGGGCGTCGTCGCGGTCGAGCACGTCGGTGAGGTAGCGATAGTCGACGATGTCGGCGATCTCCTCCGGCGACATGTCGGCGACGAGGCGCCACACCGGCTTGCCGGCCTGCTTGGCGAGCAGGTCCCAGAAGGCGTTGACCACCGCGCCGGTGGCGAGGTGCATCGCGCCCTTCTCAGGGCCGATCCAGCGTAGCTGGCTGTCGCTGGTGAGGTAGCGCCAGAACTTGCCCGGCGCCGTGCGCACCGTCTCGAGATCGGTGCCGACCACGAGATGGCGCATGGCGGAGATCGCCATGCAGCAGATGTCGTTGCCGCGGCCGATGGTGAAGGTCAACCCGTGGCCCGCAAGGCCGGGAACGTCGGTCTCGAGGATGACATAGGCCGCGGAATAGTCCGGGTCCGGATTCATCGCATCCGAGCCGTCGAGCGACAGCGAGGTGGGAAAGCGCAGGTCGATGATGCGCATATCGGTGATTGTCGCCATGGCGGAGCCTCCGGCAGGATCGGTGAGCGAGGATCAGAGATCGGGAACGAAGGTCTGCTTCTGCGAGCCGAGACCCTCGATGCCGAGTTCGACGACATCGCCGGCCTTGAGGTAACGCGGCGGCTTGAAGCCGAGGCCGACGCCGGGCGGCGTGCCGGTCGAGATGACGTCGCCGGGCTGCAGGCTCATGAACTGGCTGAGATAGGAGACCAGATAGGCGACGCCGTAGACCATGGTCTTGGTCGAGCCGTTCTGCATGGTCTGCCCGTTCACCTTCAGCCACATGCCGAGCTTGTGCGGGTCGGGAATGGCTTCCTTGGTCGCCAGCCACGGGCCGATGGGGCCGAAGCCGTCGCAGGACTTGCCCTTGGTCCACTGGCCGACGCGCTCCAGCTGGAACTCGCGCTCGGAGACGTCGTGGCAGACGCAGTAGCCGGCGACATAGTCCATCGCCTCGTCCTGCGAGACGTATTTCGCCGTCTTGCCGATGACCACGGCGAGCTCGACTTCCCAGTCGGTCTTGGTGGAGCCGCGCGGGATCGGCACATTGTCGTTCGGCCCGGCGATGGCCGAGGTCGCCTTCATGAACACCACCGGCTCGGGCGGCATCTCCATCCCGGATTCCGCCGCGTGGTCGGAGAAGTTGAGGCCGATACAGATGAACTTGCCGACCCCGGCGACGCAGGGGCCGAGGCGGGTGCCCTCGGCGACCAGCGGCAGCGTGGCGGCATCGAGGCCGGACAGCGCGGCGAGCGCGGCGGGATCCAGCGTCGCGCCGGCGATGTCCGGCACATGGGCGGAGAGGTCGCGGATGCGGCCCTCGGCGTCGATCAGGCCCGGCTTTTCCTGGCCCGCCTCGCCGTAGCGAACGAATTTCATGGCTTGCCCTTTCCCAACTCGATCAGAGCGACCAGCCGCCATCGATGGCGATGGCCTGGCCGGTGGTGTAGGTGGCGCCCGCGAGATAGACGGCGAGGTCGGCGATCTCTTCCGGCGTGCCGATGCGGCCGATCGGCTGGCGGGCGATGAAGGCGGCGCGGGTCTGCTCGTAGTCGCCCTGGGCGCGCAGGCGGTCCTGCAGCGAGGGGCTCTCCACCGTGCCGGGGCAGATGGCGTTGCAGCGGATGTTCTGCGCGACATAGTCGGCGGCCACCGATTTGGTCAGGCCGATCACCGCCGCCTTGGTGACGCTGTAGGCGAAGCGGTTTGGCACGCCTTTGATCGAGGAGGCGACCGAGGCCATGTTGATGATGGCGCCTTCCTTGCGCTCCAGCATGCCGGGCAGCACAGCGCGGATGGTGCGCACCATCGACTTGATGTTGAGGTCGACGGCGAAGTCGAGGTCGCCGTCCTTCATGTCGAGGATGCTGCCGGGATGCACCACGCCGGCGCAGTTGAACAGCACGTCGACCGCGCCGATGCCGGCGACGTAGTCGGCGACCGCCTTGTCGTCGAGCACGTTCAGCTTGGCGGTCACGAGCCGGTCGGAGGCCGGCAGCTCGGCGAGCAGCGCCTCGTTGATGTCGGTAGCGTACACCTTGGCGCCGGCCGCCAGATAGGCAAGGGCGCTCGCGCGGCCGATGCCCTGCGCGCTCGCGGTGACAAGGACGGTCTTGCCCTCAAGGTTGGCCATGGCCAGTTCTCCGTTCTTCGCTATCGGTCAATCGAGATGGAAGACTTCTTCCGCCATCGCCCACCATTCGCCGTCCTTGCGGGTGGCGAGCGGGCGCTGGCAGGGAATGGTCAGCTTCCACCACTCCTGGTTCTTCGGGTCGGCGGCCATCATGGCCATGTCGGCCTCGAAATCGCTGCCGTGGTACTCCCAGGTGCCGAACAGGATGTTCTCCGGCTCGCGCAGGAAGATGGTGTAGTTGCGGATGTTGCAGCGGGTGATCAGGTCGAGCACCTCCGGCCACACGGCGGCGTGCAGCTCCTTGTAGGTCTCGACCATGCCGGGCTCGAGCCCGATCATCATGCCCATGCGTTGCATAACAGGCTCCGTTCAGGCGGCCGGCGCCGGGGCGTCGGCGAGCCGGTAGAAGGTGGTGGCGTTGCCGCCGAACACGGCGTCGTGGTGCTCGCCCGGCACGATGGCCTGGCACTGCTCGACCCAGGCGACGTAGTCGCCGGCGAGGCGCAGCACCGGCCAGTCGCTGCCGAAGATCAGCCGTTCCGGGCCGTACAGCTCCAGCAGCGTCTCGGCATAGGGCCGCACCGCCGTCGGGGCGTTGCCGCCGGCCTCGGTGAGCAGGCCCGAGAGTTTGCACCAGACATTGGGCAGCGCCGCGAGCCGCGCCATGGCGCGGCGCCAATCGGTGAGGCGGCCTTCGGCGATCGGCGGCTTGGCGCCGTGGTCGATGACGACGCGCAACTGCGGATGCCGCGTCGCGAAGGCGGTGAGCGGGCCGAGATGGCGCGGCAGCACCAGCGCGTCGAGGCCGAGATCGTGGGCGATCATCGCCTCCACCGCCGGGTCGAGCGCGGCATCGTCGATCCAGTCATCCTCGGCGATGTCCTGCAGCATCGGGCGGAAGCCCCTGAGCTTCGGATCGGCAGCGAGGCGGGCGACGGCCTGCGGCGCGCCGGGCGCCTTGAGGTCGGTCCAGCCGACCACCGCCTTGATGAAGTCGTGCCGGGCGGCGAGGCCGAGCATGTAGGCGGTGTCCGCCTCGCGCTCCATGGTCTGCACCAGCACGGTGCCGTCGAAGCCGTTGGCGGTGAGCAGCGGCTCGAGGTCTTCCGGCCCGAAGTCGCGATAGATCGGCGCGAGCTCGGCCGGCGGCCACTGGCCGGCCCGGTCGGCGATGCGCCAGAAGTGCTGGTGGGCGTCGATCCGCATCACCGCCTCACACCGGGACCGGGGCGCCGTCGGCGATCAGCCCGCGCTCCTTCAGCCGGCTCCAGAACGAGGTGGGGATGGTCTCCTCGAACCAGCCGACATTGGCAGTGATCTGCTCGGCATTGCGGGCGCCGGACACCACGGTGAGCGTGGCGGCATGGGCGAGCGGGAATTGCAGCGCGGCGGCCTGAAGGGTCACGCCCTCTTCGGTACAGGCGGCACGCAGCGCTTCGACGCGGGCGACGATGTCGGCGGGGGCGTCGCCATAATTGAACTTGTTGCTGCCGGCGAGAATGCCGGAGTTGAACACGCCGGCGGCGACGATGCCGACGCCGCGCCGGGCGCACTCGTCCATGAAGCCGAGGCTGTGCTGCTCCAGCAGCGTGTAGCGGCCGGCCAGCATGCAGATGTTGATATCGGCGACCTTGAGCGCGTCCTCGATGATCTCGAATTCGTTGACGCCGAGGCCGAACGCCTTGATCGCCCCCTGCTCGCGCAGACGGGTGAGCGCGCGGAAGCCGCCGCCCTCGGTCAGCTGGTTCCAGTAGTGCTCGTGGCGCTCGCCATGGGTGAAGCGGCCGATGTCGTGCACGAACAGGATGTCGGGCGCCAGCAGGCCGAGCCGCTGCTGGCTGGCCTCGAAGGAGCGCATGATGCCGTTATGGGAATAGTCGAACACCGGGCGGAACGGCAGCGGCTCGGCATAGCCGTCCTCCATGGCGCCGACGGTCGCGTCCGGCGTCATCACCCGCCCGACCTTGGTCGAGACGGTGTAGCTGTCGCGCGGCAGGTCGGTCAGCATGGTGCCGAGCCGGCGCTCGGAACGGGTGAAGCCGTAGAAGGGGGCGGTATCGAAATAGCGCACGCCCGCGTCCCACGACGCCTGAAAGGCGCCGGCGGATTCGGCGTAGCTGGTCACGCGGTAGAGGTTGCCCATCTGCGCGCAGCCGAGGCCGATCGCGGTGACGGCGACCTGGGTACGGGCGTGGATGCGTTTATCGCCGGCCTTCATGATGTCCGTGTCCGTTCGGAAAGGCGAGGCGCCGGCTGTCCGGCGCCCCGCAGGCGGGAGGTGCTCAGTAGAGGACGTTCTTGGCTTCCGGCTGGTCGATGTTCGCCTTGGTGACGACGACCGCGCCGGTGTCGACGAACTTCTCGACCTTCTGCTTGCCGATCAGCTTGGAGACCGTCTTCACGCCGAGGTCGCCCATCTGGAACGAGCCCTGCACCACGATGGCGGTGAGGGTGCCGTCCTTGACGAACTCCTGCAGGTCCTGGTTGCCGTCGAAGCCGACGGCGACGATCTTGCCGGACTTGCCGGCCTGCTTGATGGCGCGCGCCATGCCGATGGCGGTCGGCTCGTTGGCGCCGAAGATGCCCTTCAGGTCGGCATTGGCCGCCAGCACGTCGGTGGTCTGGTTCAGCGCCGTCGCCATCTGCGACTGCGAGTAGAACGGACCGACGATCTGGAGCTTGGAATTCGCCTTGATGTAGTCGGTGAAGCCGCCCACGCGGCCGATCTCCGAGCCGGCGCCGGCGACATAGGACATGACGGCGATCTTGCCCTCGGTGCCGACCTTGTCGATCAGCGCCTTGGCGGCGAGTTCGCCGGCCTTGCGGTTATCGGTGGCGAGGAAGGACTGGTAGTACTGCTCGGCGCCCTTGGCGAGCTGGCTGTCGACGATCACCACCGGGATGCGGGCTTCCCACGCCTTCTTCACCGCCGGCACCAGCGCGTCGGGATCGGAGGGGGCGAGCACGATGCCGGCGACGCCGCGATTCACCGCGTTCTCCACCATGTTCACCTGGTCGGCGATGGCGGATTCCGAGGCCGGGCCCTGGAAGGTGAGGGTGTTGGCGCCACCGGCTTCCTTGAGCGCGGCGTCGGCGCCCTTCTGCACGTTCTGCCAGAAGGTGGAGTTCACCGTCTTGACGATGACGGCGATCTCGCCGGCCTGGGCCGAGGTCTGGGTCACGGCGGCGGCACTGAGCAGCACCGCCGAGGCGAGCAGGGCGGAGACGAGCTTCTTCATGGTTTCCTCCAGATTCATGCGTTCGTCGGGGGACGGCGCCGGTTTTCCGGTCGCCGGGCGGCTTTGGAAAGGAGAGGGCGCCGCGGTCAGCGGCGGTTGCGCAGCTGGTCGATCCACACGGTGAGCAGGATGACGAGGCCGATGATGATCTGCTGCGTGAAGGCGGAGACGCCGTTCATGTTCAGCCCGTTGCGCAGGATGCCGATCACGAAGGAGCCGATGAAGGTGCCGGAGATGGTGCCGACGCCGCCGATCAGCGAGGTGCCGCCGATCACCGCCGAGGCGATGGCGTCGAGCTCGTACATCACGCCCTCGTTCGGCTGGGCGGTGACGAGGCGGCTCATCAGCACGCAGCCGGTGAGGCCGGCGAGCGAGCCGGACAGGATGTAGGTGAAGCAGGTGACGCCGGAGACGTTGACGCCGGAGAGCCGCGCCGCCTCGGCATTGGAGCCGACCGCGTAGATGTGGCGGCCGAGCACCGAGCGGTTGAGCATCAGCGATACCGCCAGCGCGATCACCACCATCAGCACCACCGGGTAGGGGATGCCGGGGAACACCACGTTCGGGAAGCCGTCGTCGCCGATGTTGACGATGCGGAACAGCGCGCCGTTGCCGAGCTCGCCGAAGCTCTCGCCGAGACCGGACACCGCGCGCGCGCCGGTGATCTGCAGGGCGACGCCACGGGCGATCAGCATCATGCCGAGGGTGGCGATGAAGGGCGGCAGCCGCATCTTGGTGACCAGCACGCCGTTGACGAGGCCGCACAGCGAGCCGGTGAGGATGCCGATCATCATGGCGACCGGCACGGGCATGCCGAGCTCCTTCACCGCCAGCGCCGCCACCACGCCGGCCAGCGCCAGCACCGAGCCGACCGACAGGTCGATGCCGCCGGTGATGATTACGCAGGTGGCGCCGATGCCGAGCAGGGCGATCGAGGTCACCTGCAGGGCGATGGTCATGCCGTTATTCACGGTGAAGAAGGCGCCGGTGCTCAGCGAGAACACGACGATCAGCACCAGAAGGCTGCCGAGGGCGGCGAATTTCTGGATGATGTCCTTCTGGCGGTCGGACAGGCGGCGGCCGGACGGGGCGGGCGTCTTGCTGGCGGGCGGGGTGGTGACGGTCATGGTCATTCTCGGCTCCGTCAGTGGCGGCTGTCCGGCCGTCCGTAGCCGGAGGCGTAGCGCATGATTTCTTCCTGGTTCGTGCGGGAGGTCTCCAGCACGCCGGTGATGCGCCCGTGGTGGAACACGCAGACGCGATCGGTCATGCCGAGGATCTCCGGCAGTTCCGACGAGATGAGCACGACGCCGATGCCCTCGGCGGCCAGCTCGTCCATGATCTTGTAGATGGCGAACTTGGCGCCGACATCGATGCCGCGCGTCGGCTCGTCGAAGAACAGCACCCGTGACTTGCGGAACAGCCACTTGCCGATGATGATCTTCTGCTGGTTGCCGCCGGAGAGCAGGCGCACCGGCTGCTTGATCGTCGGTGTCTTGATGCTGAGCAGGTCGACATAGCGCTTGGCCGCCTCGGCCTGCTTGGCGAAGTCGATCAGCCCGAAGCGGTTGGACACCTCGCCCATGTTCGCCAGCGTCATGTTGGCGTCGACCGGCATCTTCACCGCGAGGCCCTGCGCCTTGCGGTCCTCGGAGAGATAGGCGAGGCCGGCGGCGATGGCGTCGCGCGGCGAGCGGATCACCAGCTGCCGGCCTTCCAGCGTCACGGTGCCGGCGTCGATGGCGTCGGCGCCGAAGATGGCGCGCGCCACCTCGGTGCGTCCCGCGCCCATCAGCCCGGCGAAGCCGAGGATCTCGCCCCGCTTGAGCTCGAAGTCGATATCGGCGAACACGCCGTTGCGGGTGAGGCCCTTCACCGCGAGGATGACGTCGCTCGACGGCGTCGAGGTGCGCTCGGGAAATTTCTCCTCCAGCGAGCGGCCGACCATGCGGGCGACGATCTCGTCCACCGTGGTGGCGGCGAAGTCGTCGGTGGCGACGTAGCGGCCGTCACGCAGCACGGTGACACGGTCGACGATCTCCGCCATCTCGTCGAGGCGGTGCGAGATGTAGATGATGCCGACGCCGGCGGCCTTGAGGTCGTGGATGACCTTGAACAGCAGCCGGGTCTCCTGCTCGGTGAGCGAGGAGGTCGGCTCGTCCATGATCAGCACTTCGGCGTTGAGCGACAGCGCCTTGGCGATCTCGACCATCTGGCACTGGGCGACCGAGAGCTCGCGCACCAGGCGGTTCGGGTCGATGGCGACGCCGAGCCGGTCGAGGCAGGCCTTGGCGTCGGCGCGCAGCTTCTTGCGGTCGACCAGGAAGCCGCGGCGCGGCTCGCGGGCGAGATAGATGTTCTCGGCGACGGTGAGGTGCGGCACCAGGTTGAGTTCCTGGTGGATGATGGCGATGCCGACCGCCTCGGCCTCCAGCGGGGAGGCGAACTGGCGGGACTGGCCCTTGTAGACGATGCGGCCGGAGGTGGGCTGGAACACGCCGCTGATGATCTTCATCAGCGTTGACTTGCCGGCGCCGTTCTCGCCGCAGACCGCATGCACCTCGTGGCGCCGCAGATTGAAGCTGACGCCCTGCAGCGCCTTCACGCCGGGAAATTCCTTGGTGATGCTCTCCAGCGCGAGCAGCGGCTCGCCCTGCGCAACACCGTGCGGCGCCTGCAACGTGTCGCCGGCGGTCTGGCTATACGCCATCCTGTCCTCCCATAGTCGCGACCGCGACGTGGTGCCCGCTTGCGCCGGGTCTTGTTCGGCTCGTTGGCCGCTTGCGTTACCTATGGTGTCCGGCACGGAACTGGTCAAGCCAATTTTTGCCAGTAGGGGCGAAACTGGTCAGGCCTCTTGGGAAATATACGTTATTCCAGTGGCTTGCCGTCGGCTTGTGGGAAAGGGCCGTGGCTCTTATGGTAAGGCCAAACTAGGACGCGACGATGAACATCATCCGAACCGCCGAGCGCCGGCTCTATCAGCAGGTGGCCGACCAGATCCGTGGGCTGATCCAGAGCGGGGATTTCTCCGCCGGCAGTCGGCTGCCGGCGGAGCGCGAGCTGGCCCAGCAGCTCGGCGTCTCGCGTCCCTCGCTGCGCGAGGCGCTGATCGCGCTGGAGATCGACGGCACGGTCGAGATCCGCATGGGCTCGGGCATCTATGTGACCGGGGCAGGCGAGCGCCGGCCGCTCGCCGTCGCGGCGACCGGGGAGAGCCCGGTGGAGCTGATGGAGGCGCGCGCCACGGTGGAGAGCGCGGTGGCGGCGTTGGCGGCGGCGCGGGTCACGCCGCTGGCGTTGCAGGCGATGCGCAGCATTCTCGATGCGATGCGCTCCGACATCGAGGAGGGGCGCAAGCCGCTCGACCACGACCGGCAGTTCCATCTTGCCATCGCCGGCCAGACCGGCAACAGCGTCATCGTCCGGCTGGTGGCGGAGCTGTTCGACGAACGGCACAGTCCGATGTCCTCGCAGTTCCGCGCGCATTTCGACACGCCGGTGAACTGGCTATCGGCGCTGGCCGAACACGAGGCGATCCTGGCGGCTCTGGAGGTGCGCGACGGTCCGCTCGCCGAGGCGCAGATGCGCGTGCATCTGGCGGAATCCAAGCGCCGCTGGCTCGAGAGCGAGCCGCGCTGATCGGCGGCGGCGCGTTGGCCGCGAGCGTGCGCGCCGCGGGCGCCGCGCGATCAAAGTTTGGTCAATACCAATCTGCGCAACCCCGGATCACTTGACGTCCGGCGCCTCTCTCTGACAGGCTCATCTTCGCGGCAGGGAGGCTTACATAAAGCCTGATCAGCTATATCGGCCTTCATTTCTGGAAATGGAGAGCCGTTCTAGCGGTGGTTGCTTTGGGTCCGGAGAAGGTAACTGCCCGAATGAGACATGTCGCGCTGATGGCGGCGGTATTGTTGACGACGATGCTGTCGACGCCGCTTCTTGCCGCCCAATCCTGCCCGCTCCCTCCGCCGGTGCCGGACGTCATCCGGGCGGATCGTCCGGACGCCATTAAAAGACCGGGTGGACCAGACGGCGAAGACGAGCGCCAGACGCGCAAGAACGAGGCCCAGATCCGGCGGTTCGTCAATTTTTTCACCGCCGAAACAGACGGTTCGATACAAGCGGACCCGGCGGCCAGGCTGTCCGTCAAGCAGGATGGGGTCACCTGTCTGATGGAGAGTTTCGCCCACGCGGATCGTGCGGCAAGCCTCCTGAGGAAGTCCGATGCGATGCAGTCCGGCTACGAGCAGCAATGGGCGCTCGCCGGGCTCTCCTTGGCCGCCTTCAAGCTCTCGCGTGCGGGAGTGTCGGTTTCGCCGCAGGGGCTCGACTGGCTGCACCAGCTCGCCGGTGAGGTCATGGCTTTCCACGACCAGCACGGACAGCTTAACAACCATCTGCTCTGGGCGGCCCTCGGCGTTGGGACGACGGGGTATCTCACTCACGATTCCAAGCTTGTGGAATGGGCGAACACCAAGATCCATCAGTCCCTGATGAGTACCGGCGACGACGGCACCTTGCCGCGGGAGATGGCCCGTGGGGAAAAGGCGTCGCATTACCATTTCTTCGCCGCCCGGCCGCTGCTGATCTACGCCGACGTGCGCTCCTGTTTCAACGATCCGATGCGCGAGGATTCGGCGGCCGTTCAGCGGCTCGTCGGGGCGCTTCAGCACATTCTCGCGAATCCTCAGTGGCTCGCCCCGAGGGCAGGCGCCGCGCAGCTGATCGTGCACGATAGTTCATGGCTGGAGCCGCTGCTGACCAAGACCGTCCCGGCGAACCTTCCGGACGACAATGTCGGACGCAATGGCGGGCGGATGTCGACGCTCGTGCGCGCCCTGGACTGTCAGTAGGGCGCGACGCGAGCGAAAGGCGCGGGGCGAAGCGGCTGATGTCATCGACACGTCGCCCCGCAGCTCCCACCCAGCTCGAGGTCATGCCGGGCCGTCGACCGAGCCGGGCCGTAAGCGTCTGCCGGCCCGAAGGCGCTGCGGACAGGCGTTACGAGATGGCGGGATGGGGAACGGGCGCTTGCCCGGTGCCGCCGACGTGCTGCGAAGCGAGGATCTTGTTCCAGACGTCGTGGTAATATTCATCGACATAATGGAAGGGCGCGGTGCCCCACATATGCTCTTCCGCGGCGCGTTGCACCGAGGCATCGGCGCTCACCACGATCGCGTCGGGCAGATTGGCGCCGATGATGTCGTAGAGTTCGTTGAGGAACGCGTTCTGCTCCGCCAGCTTCTCGGTGGTGATGCTGCCATCGTCCGCCCACAGGGCCCGATGGACGACGACCGGCATGTCGCCGAGCGCTTCCCGCAGCTTCACGGACCAGAGCGGTGCCCTTGCCAGCGTTTCCTGATGGGTCGTGGACGAGGACTGAAGCCTCCAGGGTGCGCCGAGCTTCTTGCCGAGCATGGCCTCGAACCCCTTCGAGGCCACCAATATGCTACCGTCGCGCTGCCAGGTGCTGAGGCGTTCGTCGATCATGTCGACGATGCAGATGTCGGCGCCGGAGGTGGCGAGCCGCTTGAAAGCCGACTTATCGACGTCGATCTCGAAATTGCGCTTCTCGAAACCCGAGGCGGCTTCCGTCGACGGGCTGAACGGCAGCGAATCCGGCCGGGCGGCCAGCACCGATCGCACGGTGCTGCGAGCGATATAGGTTTTCACCTTGACCAGCGAATCGTCGGCGGCGATCCGGATGAGATCCCGGCTCACGCAGGATCCGAGAACCGCGACGCTGGCGATGGGGGCACCGTTCTGTTCGGGGCGTGCGTTCAAGACGGCGTTCCCAGAAAAGCGGCCATGCGGTTCTGCAGCGAGGCGACATGGCAATTCTGCGCCACGAAATCACGCCCGGCCCGAGCATAGTGCATGTACAGCGACTGGTCGGCCCAGATCCGCCGGATGGTCTCGCCCACCTCTTCCGGCTCGCAATAGATCGCGGCCTCGTGGAAGGTCTCGCGGAACACCGGCGGCAGCACCGCCGGCACGCCGCGCGCCATGGCTTCGGCGACGTTGCGGCCGAATTCCTCGATATATTGCGTGTGCGGGAAGTGGACGAGGAAATCCAGTGAATCGATGAAATCGAGCACCGGAATGCTGTCGAACTCCAGCACCTCCCAATTCGCCGGCAGACCGCTCAGCAAGCGCTCCGGCGTGTTGGCGCCACCCAGCAGGCGGACCGAAACCTCCGTGTCCACCATATAGGCGGATGACAGCAGTCCGGTGTTCTCCGGCCATTTGGTCCAGTGGTCGCGGGCATGGCGACCGATCACCGGCGGCCGGCCGGGATTGTCTCGCTCCGGCGGATCGCGCAGCGGGACGTTGATCGGCGGCAGCCAGTCGAAGTCGGTCATCCGCAGGCCGCTGTCCTGCTCCTCCAGGTGCCGCCGCACCAGCGTCGAGATCGGCGCCCAGAGCGGGTTGATGCCGAATAGCCGGCGGAAATTGCGCTCGGCGAGCAGCGGCTCGTAGAAGGAGTTCTGTCCGCCCAGCACCTGATAGGGCAGCTGGTTCACCAGGATCACCCCGTTCTTGGCGGAGATCCTCGGGAAACGGTCGAGCATGTGCTTCATCACCGGCGGGTGATGAAGGATGAGCAGTTCGCACTCCGCCTCTTCCTCGCAGGTGATGATGTCCACCTGCGGGTGCTGGTTGCGGTCGCGATAGGCAGCGTCGATGTCCGGCAGCAGCCGAAGGTCGCCGCGCGGCCAGTGGAACAGGCCGACCCGGCGGCCCGCCGCCACCGCAGCGTCGATATAGCCGAGATTGCAGCCGCGCGTGCCACCGAGCAGCGACAGATCCGAGACCAGGATCATGTCGTATTTCGGCTCCGGCCGCATGTGATAGGGCAGCAGCAGCTGCGGCGAGGCGAAGGGTTCCTTCTTGCTCGTCCGCTGGCCGGGAATGACGCCTTCCGCTTCCCATTTCCGGGTCATGTGCGCGACCTGGCGGTCATATTCGTGGCGCACGCCGAAGGTGAGGCTCAGCAGGCTGGTCTCGCCCTGTTCGGTCAGCGATTCCGGACGGACAAGGAAGAACGACATCGGCGTGCTGGGCAGCGCATCGACCATTCGTTCCGCGCCGAACTTGGCGCGTAGGCGCGCCACCATTTCGGCGTCGGCATTGGCGCGCACGCCGTCCCACACGCCGACCTGTTCGAGGTCGCTGCGCCGCAGCAGCAGGGAGGGATAGCTGCGATGCACCGTCTCGAGGTTGCGCCGGCTCGGGCGAATGCCGAAGCGCAGATCCGGCGTCACGCGGCACATCATCGAGAAGGTCGCCTTCACCTCCTCGGGGTCGCGCTCCAGGAACGGCTTCATCTGCGCCGCCAGCATTTCCGGATGCGACCAGTCATCACTGTCGTGCACGGTGATGAACTCGCCGGTGGCGTAGCCCAGCGCGTTGTTGCGGGTGATATAGGCGCCCTGGTTCTCGCTGTTGCGGAAGATGCGCACCCGGTCGTCGAGGGCGGCGAAATGCTGCATGCGTTCCCAGGTGCCGTCCGGGCTGCAGTCCTCGACGATGACCAGTTCGAGGTTGCGCCAGGTCTGGCCGAGAATGGATTCCACCGCGAGATGCAGGTGCTCCTCGGCGCCATAGGCGGCCATGAGCACGCTGATCTTGGGGCCGTCGGTGATCCAGCGGTCGGTGGCGTCGCAGCGGAGGCTGTTGATGTTCAGCTCTTCCTTGTCGAGATCGACCACCAGCGTCGCCAGATTGTCCTGCGCGAACATGGTATTGAACGCGGCCAGACGCTGCGCGCTCATCTCCTTGAGCTGCTCGGGATGGTTGATGGCCCGCAGATAGGCGACATTGGTGCCCATCAACCGATAATCATTGTCGTCCGGGCGCCCCTTCGTCGCGTCCTCGACGCGCTTGGCGGCGGCGTCGAGATCGCCGATCTGCAGCAGGGCGTTGATCTCGACGAGACGGAAGGTCTTGCGGCGCGCGAACGGCTTGGAGAGCGTGCGCACATCGTTGAGCAGCTCGACGACCTGATGGAAGTCGCCCTTGACGGAAAACCAGCGGGACAGTTCCCAGCAGGCCCGCACCCGGGCCTCGGGATGGGAAAGCCGCGACTTGGCGACACGGAGCAGGCCCTCCTGGGCGACCTGCGAATAACCGCCCCACAGCGCGCGCTCGAGATGTGAAATCTCGCTATCGATCGCCTTGAGGTCCTTCGAGGAGATGACTCCCGACGGCGGCGCGGGCGCCGGCGCCGGCGCCGCCGTGGGAGCCGGCACTGTGGCGGAGGACGCGGCCGGGATCCCGACGATCGGGTTCGCGGCGAAAAGGGGAAGGACCGTGGCGGTGGTCAGGGGGATGGCGAGCGGTATGGCGACCGCCCCTTCGGGCGCGCCCATGCCGGGCTCATGCAAGGTCGCGATGTCGCCGATGCGGACATTGTCGTGACGAAGGCTGTTCTCGTGGTCGCCTTCCTTGACGATGGTCGGCAGGGCGAGGCGCAGCGCAACCCGGGGCGAGCGGATCACGAAATCAAGATGCAGCGTGTCGCCGATGCTGCCGCTGAGCTTGCTCGCGGCGATCTCGTCATAGGCCTCCTTGAAGATTTCCTGGTCCTCGGGACGCAGCAGAATCTCGTGCCCGACGGCATGAGGAGGGATCTCGACATTGTTGGCGACCGGCAGCACGGTTCCGAGCAGCCGGCCACCCTTCTCGCGGCGCACGATTTCGATCGTGTCGATGATGCCGCCGGTTTCGCCCTCGGCGGCTCCCAGCACGAAAGCCACCGACAGCGCGAAGCGACGGTCGTCGCGCGCCACCGGGATCTCCGCTTCGACGCGGAGAAACCCGTTGCTCTGCACGCCCATAATCCGCACGCCGGGAGCGACAACGTCCCCGGTCGTGCCGGTGAGGGGGATGGACACGAAGGAATAGGCGGCTTTGGTCGCGCCCTGGCGCAGCACGATCGACCATCCACCACCCATGAAAGCACGGGAACCGGAAACCAGTGCTCCCTCGAGGAGGGGGTCCGCGATATTCGTCTTCATGTCCGTCCTTTTATTGCAGCGGGATCAGTCGTTCACGCTGCCACGTCCGCTTCCGCGACGGCAACAGCCACCGCCGGCGGAGCAACATAGCTGAACACCGTGTTGCTGTTGATGTCGCGGAATTCGCTCGGCGGGATACGCCAACGATCGAGGTCCGCATCGGAGAAGCGGGCGGCGAAGTTGAAGCGCGGATTGTTCTGCTGGCGCAGCGTGGCCAGGGCCCGCGGGAAGTCCGCAGCGCCGAACAGGCGGTAACGGTCGGCGCGGCCGAAGCGCTTCGCCCGCTCCGCTTCGTCCAGCATCAGGTCGCCACCCTCATCGGTCCGCATGCCGCGCACCGTAACGGTAAACAGGTGGATGCCGTTGGGCTTCAGCAGGCCGTCGAGCTTGGAAATCACCTCGAACGGGCGCAGCGACACCACTTCGAGCAGATTGTTGTGCAGGATGACGTCGTATTTCTCGGTGGCGGCTTCGAGCAGCGCCTCCAGGTCGGGATAGCTAACGCTATCGACGAAATCGACCGAAGCGCCGATGGTCTTGGCCTGGTAGCCCTTGCCATACGTCTTGCTGAGCAGCTTGGCCGTGGCCCGCTCGGGGTTGATGTGAAGAACCTTCTTCTTCTTGCTTTCGAAATACCCCAGGCTCTTCAGGGTCAGAACCTCGGCGCGCTCACGGGCTTTGGACTTGCACTTCTTGCACTCTTCCATAATGCGCCCGCGGAAATCGACGAAAGTCTCCCCGCCGCAAATGGGACAAGAAAAATTCATTTTCATTGTATCTCCGCCATACTAAATGTTCAAAACAATCACCGAGCAGCATAGCTCTGTCGGTGGTGACTTGGCAAGATCCGTACCGTCGATCTCATCTGCAAGCAGATCGAAGCAACCAAACTTTAAATTGCAATTAGTCAGCTTTGTTTTTACGTAGGATTGCAAACCAATCTGATGAGAGTCTCGATCTCGGTCCGGAATGACACCCCCTGTGTCATCTTCACTGCCCAGCATTCGCAACACAGGCAAAAACCGCGCCGAACTTCAGCAGTCCGACGCTGCCGCTAGATTGACGTGGCTGCCGGGAACGCGCAACAGCGAATTGGGCCATCTGTTGGTTATCGTTATCTAAAAATCAGCCGCCGGAGCCGCGGCAGTGCCGATCCTCCGGTCGTGCTGCCCGCCCATGGCCCGCATGGGCGGATGATCGCATCAGGCGAAACCCGGCTTCGGCACGCCGTGCGCGGTGATCCACTTCTCGGTGGTCACGATGTCTTCCAGGTCGTGCACATCGAGGCAGCCCTCGGTGATGTAGGGCTTGATGCGCTGACCCATGCACGGCCACGGCGGCTGCCCATTCGGGTCGCGGATGGTGGCGGCGCGCAAGGCCCAGATCGAGTGATCAAAATAGAGGCAGGTCGGCAGGTCCTGCCGATTGGCGGAGACCTTGCCGGCGGATTCGACGAAGGGCTGCAGCACGCCGTCGGTGATCCGCTTGCCGCGGTAGGGATGATATTCGGCCTTTTCGTGCGACGGCACGACGGCGCTGAGCGACGGGTCGGCGATCAGCTGGTCGATGCAGTCGTCGATCATCGCCTCGGTGATGGTCCCGACATTGGCATGCTGCACCACGACGATGTCGACCGGGCCTTCCCGCTCGATGATGTTGAGCGCGTGAATGACGGCATCCGCGCTCTGCGCCGTCGGCGTGCACAGTTCCGGCGGGCGGCGGATTTCCTTGTAGCCGGCCTTGCCGGCGGTGGAGATGATGTCGTCGTCGTCGCTGCTGATGAAATAGCGGCCGACATGCCGGCTCCGCACCGCCGCCGCCGCCGCCCATTGCAGCAGCGGCACGCCGTGCACGGGAAGGATGTTCTTGCCCTTCAGCGAACTGCCGCCGCGGCCGATCATCAACGCTGCAATTCGTTCCGATTTCGCCATGCCCATTCCTACCGAACAAACCCCGCATTCCGCCTGGAACCGGGCCTACTTCACAATATGCGCGGAACCGCGGGCGAAGGCTGGAGACGTTCCCCTACCGCACAGGGCGGCATCGTCGCGGACCGTGTCTTCGCCGCCGGCCGTTCCGCCGGTCTGTTGCGGCCCTCTCCCGGGGGAGAGGGCCATGCGCCGCTAGTCGTTGGCCGTCACGCGGTATTTGTGGTGCTCGCTGGCGTTGACCTGCTTCTCGTCGGAACCGACGATGGTCTGGGCCTGGCGGACGCCGTCGACATATTCCTTGAAGGCCGGCGTCGTCAGGTCCACCGCGACGGCGTCGAAATGCGCCCATTCGGTGTTGCCGAGCTTGACGTGCTTTTCCACCATCCGCGCGCCGGCCGCCACCGCCAGCGCCGAGGCGAGCCAGCCGAAATCATGGCTGGAATAGGCGGGGATGATATGCGGATGCCGGCGCGACAGCTCGTGATAGTGCCGGACCACGCCGACATGGCAATCGGTGAGCGGGGTCGGATAGGCCGAGTTGCACTGCATGAGGTAGAGCTGCTCGCAGTTCTGGAAGCTCTCCACCACCCAGTTCTCATAGGCGGTGTCGGTCATGCCGGTCGAGAGCACCACCGCCCCGCGATACACCTGCGCCACATGCGCGAGATAGTCGGTGTGTTCCGAGATGGTGCTGGGCAGCTTCATGAAAGGCGGGTTGAACTGCTGCATCCATTCGAAGGACGGCTTGTCCAGCACCGAGGCGAACCAGTTGATGCCCAGGCGGCGGCAGAGATCGTCGACGAAGTTGAAATCGTCGCGGTCCAGTTCGAGCTGGTAGCGATAATCCGCGAAGGTCTTGCCGAAGGGCGAGACATAGGGGGCGGCCAGCTGCTCGGGCGTGTAGAAGGTGTCGACGTCGCGCTTCTGCAGCTTCACGATATCGGCGCCCGACGCGGCGGCGGCGCGGATCATCCGCTCGAGGCGGCTGCGGTCGCCGAAATGGTTGGTGGTGAGCTCGGCCACGACCTTGACGCGCACCGTGCCGGGGCGGTCGCCGCCGGCGGGAACGTCGCGCTGCAGCAGCTTCTCGTTCAGCTCCACCGGAGAGAGCTTCGAGAAAGGCTGGTTGCCGACATGCTGGATGTCGACATTGGAGTCGCGCAGCATGTACAGCGTGTTGAGGAAGAAGAATTCCTGGATGTCGATCTTCAGCGTCCGCTCGTTCTCGGGCGCGTAGTCGGACGTGATGGAGTGCGAATAGCCGAGACGCGAGGAGAAGTCGAAGCCGACCATGTAGACGGTCTGCATGCGCCCACGCTGCTCGGCGACGTAGCGCGCCAGCTTCAGGGCGGACAGGAACAGCACCTCTTCCAGCGCGAAGTCCGGCGAGAGCAGGCGCTGCATCATCAGGTCGGAAGTGTCCTGGGTGAGCGGGATGTAGGGGGCCCGCACCACCTCGGCCTTCAGCGGCTGGAACCCGGTCGAGGTCACGTAGAGCCGCGAGCGTTCGCCCCCGCTGCGCAGCGAAGCCGGCACCCAGTCCGCGTGGAACAGTGTGATGTCGGCCGGCGCGATCCGCTCGGCGTCGTTCAGTGCGATGACCAGCGAGCCGGCGAAGACTCGCGGATCGATGGCATCAATCGACGGACCCTTGCCCAGAATGAAGATCGTATCGGTGCCGTATATCGACGCGATATCGCCGACCTGCTTCGAGAAATGTTCCGTCATAGGGATGTCCATCGATTAAAATGTCGCAACCATTCTCGCGCGCCAGCATCACGCCGGCGAGAAGATCCCACGAATAGGCGCCTTTGGGATTAAGAAAACGCGCGAACGCTCCGCGCGCAACATTGTACAAATTATAGACCGCGCAGCCCATGATGCGGGCTTCGTGCACGCCCTTGAGCGCGTCCATCGTCTCCGGGCTGACGGTCGATGAAATGCCGAGGATGCGCGAGCGCAGCTTGGGCGGCCGGCGGCCGGAGATGAGATACTCACCGAGTTCCGGCATGAAGATCAGGCTGCCGGCATGCTCGCGATTATTCCAGATGCTGAGCGAAACGCCCCATTCCTTCAGGCCGGAGCAGAAATTCTCGGTGCCGTCGATCGGGTCGAGCACCGCGACCCAGCCATCGGCGCTGCCGGCCATGCCGTCGACGAAGGTTTCCTCGCCCAGCACGGTGATTCCGGGAATGGCGGATCGGAGGAGGGTGGTGACCTCCTGCTCGACCAGCACATCGGCCTTCGTGACCGGGCTGCCATCCGGCTTCCATTCCACATCGAAGCGGCGGGCATAGATTTCGGGAAGGATCGTCGTGACGCGATCGATGACGCTCTCAAGTACGGAGGTAATGTTCATGTGAGATCAAAATCCATAAACAATCGCCCTTCGCAAATTTCTATTAAAAAGCCGCGATGCTCTCGGTAAATTTGAAGAGTCGATTGAAAAAACGGCGCGGCTCTTGATAGCGATCCGATCCACCCGGCTGTAGAAGCAAACATGACTCGATCCGGCCGCAAAACTTGTAGCCCAGACCGCTGTGGGGCTCAAGAGCGGTAAGGCCGCCGCCTGGCCGTTGGGGTAAGCTCTTGCTCCGCAAGGGATCACGCGTCGGGAGGCCGCGCCCCGCGTGTCGCGGGTCGCGCGGCGGCGACCGGCCCTCGGGCGGCTTCACCGCCGGATCGCCCCGGCGCGCACGGCGGAAGAGCACGGTTCGCGTTCGGGCGCAGAAGGGGAGGGGCCAGACCGTCACCCGCCTTCCGGCTCATGAGCCCCAGCACGTTTCAGCCCTGCGGGACGGCAATCCGGCGGAATGGCACCCCGTGGACCTCGGATGCCGCAGATCGACGCTCGGGGGAATTCCGGGGCTCGGCGGGCGGCCGACGTGCGGCCATGTGCTGCCGGGTGCGTGCTTCCTGTGGCGTGCTGCCGCGAGCGCGCTTCCCGTGGCGAGCTTCCCGGGGTTCAGGAGAGCGGCGCGGCTAGGGTGCGCCATCGACGCGGGCGGGGCGGGCCGGCGGTGGCGCGGCCGTCCCTCAGCCGGCGATCGCGCTCACCTCTTCCTTGTTCTTGTAGTTCTTGAAGAGGAGCGTGCGGGCCTTCGCGACGAAGGTGCTCTCCGAAACCCGCAGGGCGACGCTCAGCTCGCGTGCGAGATCGGCGTCGGTCATCGGCTTCTCTTTGGTGACGCTTTCCAATATCCGCGTGGCTGCCGAAGCGGAGCGATGGCTCACTTCCAGCTCGTTGAACCAGATCGAGTTCACGGTCCGGCAGTTCACGGCCTTCACGAAGCAATCGACCGTGAGCCTTGCATATTTGGCCGCGCTTTTGCGGTTGTCGCGCGCGTAATAAACGATGGCGCAGAACAGCATGCACTTGCACAGATTATAGCCATAGGTCAGCCGGAAGTTCACGCCCGAGCTGAAATAGATCTCGGTCGCCGTCTCCGCGGTCTCGAGCGCCTTGTCGACATCGCCCTGGCTGATGCGGTAGTGCCACAAGGCGGTGAGATAGGAAATCTTCAGCTGCAACGGCTCTTCCCGGACGCTGGAGCGATCCTCCGGCATCTTGGCGAGCGTCGTGTTGGCGAAGGTCCAGAGATCCTCAAGGTCGTCGACCGTATTGCCGGCCTCGATCGACTTGTAGATCAGGATCACCACTGCATTGACGATGTAGCCGAACAATTCGGGGTCGACGTTTTCCTTCGCCTGGTAATAGCGGAGGATGCTCCGTGCCACGAACTGGCTGGTCTGCGCGTCCCGGTGGCGATTGGAGGCGAAGGAGAAAAACTCCCGGAACTCGACCTTGGTGGACGGCAGCATTTCGGTCAGCGCCAGATCGGTGGTCATCCATCCGATTTCGCGGCTCTGTCCGCCTTCGCCATCATTGAACAGCTTGATCGACTTCACATGGTAGTCGGGCAGCTTGATGCTGTAGTCGATGCGCCGGTAGGGAGCGAATTTGGCCCGGTGCTTCTCTCCCAGTCCCTCCTCGAGGCCCTGCAGACGAACGGAGAAGCGCTCCTCCGCCTTTGCGAGCTTCTCGACCTGCATCTCTCCGTCAGCGCCAATGAAGCGCACGAAGACCGCCTTCGGCACCCGATCTTCGGCATTGTAAACGCGGAAGGCGACCTCATCCTCGTCGATGTAACTAATACATTTCATCGGTTCACGAGGTGACGACGGTCTGGCTTTCGACATTATACCTTATTCACTCATGATGGCGTTGCGGTATGCATTATGGGCGGAAACAAGGCAGGAAGCCAACATAGAGAATGGCACCGATGTGGAAAGTTCCAAGCCTGGTTTCCTCAGTCTGTGGTACAGGTACGAGACTACTTGATTGGCACGGCGGTGCTGTCCGCTCCTGACAATCGTCCTTCCCTAATGCGCTCGTCGTGGGACGCGTCCAGCCTCAACATGGAATGTGTCGAGACTTTCAACGCTTGGAGCTTGGCTGTCGGCATGTGTCAAGCTCCCCTTGCGCGTTCGCCATCCGGCTTCCCGGTTCGATTTATCGGAAATGAGCCTCGCATTTTGCCAGCGCGGCGTCGAGCCTCAAGAGCGGGCGATTACTGAGTGGGCCAAGTGCATGGCTTGCATACACGGGCCCGGCGGATGGAGGCGTGTCGGCTCACCGGAGCGGGAAGCGCTTCGCTGTCGACGAGCAAGCAAGATTCGCGCACTTCCGGGCTTAATCTCGCCGCGATACCGTTGCTGACTGAGCACCCGCCATGCTGAAGCTTTTGAAATCGATTCCGCGTCTGCTCTTCGAAGCCGTGGTGCTGCTGGTCGTCGTGCTCGACGAATTGGCGCGCCCGATCTATCGGCCGCTCATCGCGGCGGTGGCGCGCTGGCGCCTGATGCAGCGCTTCGAGGCCTGGGTGGCCGGGCATGGGCGCCTGACCATTCTCATCCTGCTCGCCGTGCCGCTGGTGGTGGTGGAGCCGATGAAGTTCCTGGCGGTGATCTGGGCCGCCAAGGGGCATTATGCCTCCGGCACCGTCGCGCTCGCCTTCGCCTATCTGGTCAGCTTCGTGGTGGTGGAGCGTATCTACAGCGCCGGCAAGCCGAAGCTGATGACCTTCCCCTGGTTCGCCTGGGGGGTCGGACTGATGGAGATGGTGCGCGGCGCGGCGCTCGAGGTGCTGCGCGCCAGCCCGGTCTGGCAACGGGCGACCCGGCTGGCGGCGTGGCTGCGCGCCCGCGTCGCCCGTTTCCGGGCCGGCGCGCCGCGTTGAGGGCGGGGGAGTTACCCCCGGCCTCGCCGGAGCAGGGAAGGGCGCTGCCGCCCCCTCACCACTTCCCGGTGTTGGGCAGCGAGGCCCACGGCTCCTGCGGGGCCTTGGCGCCGCCCTTCTGCAGCAGCTCGATCGACACGTTATCGGGTGAGCGGATGAACGCCATGTAGCCGTCGCGCGGCGGCCGGTTGATGATGACGCCGGCGTCCATCAGCTTCTGGCAGGTGGCGTAGATGTCGTCGACCTCATAGGCGAGGTGGCCGAAATTGCGGCCTTCGCCATAGGCTTCCGGGTCCCAGTTATAGGTGAGCTCCACCTCGGCGACGCCAGCCTGGCCGGGGGCGGCGAGGAAGACCAGCGTGTAGCGCCCCTGGGGCACCTCCTTGCGACGCACTTCCTCGAGGCCGAGCTTGTTGACGTAGAAGTCGAGCGAGGCATCGATGTCGGTGACGCGCACCATGGTGTGCAGATATTTCATGGCATCCTCGGCTGATCGGCGAATGAAACCGCCCGCGGTCCGGGCGATGGAGCAGGCGGCAGCAACATATGGTTCTCGACGACGACATCAAGTCCGCGCGGGCCGCGCTCGCCGACATACTGGACGGCATGCGGGCCGGGGTCGCCTTCACCGGCGCCGGCATCTCCACCGAATGCGGCATTCCCGATTTCCGCTCGCCGGGCGGGCTGTGGACCCGCAACCAGCCGATCGATTTCGAGACCTTCCTGTCGAGGCGGGACATGCGCGACGAGGCCTGGCGCCGACGCTTCGCCATGGAGGCGGCGTTCGGCGGCGCGCAGCCCGGGCGCGGCCACCGGGCGCTGGCCCGGTTGATCGGGGACGGGCGCCTCGCCGCCGTCGTCACCCAGAACATCGACGGCCTCCACCAGGCCTCCGGCGTGCCGGAGGAGCGGCTCGTCGAGTTGCATGGCAATTCGACCTACGCCACCTGCCTCGCCTGCGGGCTGCGGCACGAGCTGTCCTGGGTGCGGACGCGATTCGACGCGCTGGGCGGGCGCGCGCCGGACTGCCGGGAGTGCGACGGTCCGGTCAAGACCGCGACGATTTCCTTCGGCCAGGCGATGCCGGGTGAGGCGATGGCGCGGGCGCGGCAGTTTACACAGGACTGCGATGTGTTTCTGGCCATCGGCTCGTCGCTGGTCGTGTATCCCGCGGCCGGATTTCCCTTGGAAGCCAAGAGGAACGGGGCGACGCTGGTGATCATCAACCGCGAGCCGACCGATTTAGACCCGGTCGCCGACTTGGTGATCCATGCCGATATCGGCGACATATTGGATGAAGTCGAATAGCCACACTTGGGCTTTTTGACTCGATTGGGGTGTTTTCGTGGCGGAAACGGGTGCTATGCTCGGCACTGCTTGAATCGTAGGTGGTGCCGAAGCTGGGGCGGCTACGCGCTGGCACAAGTGGGGTGGGTCGATGGTGTCCGACGGATCTTCGCCACGTTATGGCCTGAACGCGCGTGGCGGGCTGGGCGGCGATCTCGACGAGGGCGCGGACGCAGATGCCCACGTGATCCAGGTAGCCGGCACCATCAAGTGGTTCGACGTTTCCAAGGGCTACGGCTTCATCATTCCCGACGAGGGCGGCAGCGACATCCTCCTGCACGTCACCTGCCTGCGCCGCGGCGGCTTCCAGACCGCTCAGGAAGGTGCGCGCGTGGTCTGCGAGGTGGTGGCGCGCGAACGCGGCTTCCAGGCGCTGCGCGTGCTGTCGATGGACGAGACCACGGCGCTGCACCATTCGCAGCTGCCACCGGCGCGTACCCATGTCGCGGTGCAGCCGACCGGCGGCTTCGAGCGCGCCTGGGTGAAGTGGTTCAATCGCCTCAGGGGCTTCGGCTTCCTCAGCCGTGGCGAGGGCACGCCCGACATCTTCGTGCATATGGAGACGCTGCGTCGCCACGGGCTCACCGAGCTGCGTCCCGGCCAGGTGGTGCTGGTGCGCTTCGGGCCGGGCCCGAAGGGGTTGATGGCGGCCGAGGTGCGGCCGGACGGCTCCTCGATACCCTCTTCGCACTGATCTCTCCGCGGCGTCCCGTCGAGAGAAGGGATGCCCGCCGGTTCCGGCCATATCGGCGCCATGTTGCGCTGGTGCTTTCGCCCGATCTCCCCGCCAAGCAAGGGAAGGCGCCTGCCGCGCCGCCGCCGCATCATGACCGCATCGATCCGCCTTTCCGTCCTGCCGGCCGTGCTGCTGGCGTTCAGCCTCATCTTTCTCGCGCTGGCGCCGCAGGCGGCCCATGCCGCCAGCTTCGAAAAGGCGACCATCGACACCCGCTCGGGGCCGGTGACCTTCGACGTCGAGATAGCCGTCACCGCCGACGAGCGCGCCAAGGGGCTGATGTACCGCACCGAGCTGGCGCCCACCGCCGGCATGCTGTTCGATTTCGCGGTGTCGCAGCCGGTCTATATGTGGATGAAGAACACCTACATTCCGCTCGACATGGTGTTCATCCGCGCCGACGGGCGCATTGCCCGCATCGCCGCCGACACCACGCCGCTGTCGACGCAGACCATCGAATCCGGCGAGCCGGTGCGCGCCGTGCTGGAGTTGCCGGCCGGCACCGCCAAGGCGCGCGGCATCGCGGTGGGCGACCGCATCCGGCACCGCTTCTTCACCGCGAATTGAGGCCGCCGAAACCGCGGCGCCGATAGCGCCCGGCGAGGCCCGCCGGGAAGCCCTCCACGCGGGAAGGGGCACCCGCGCCCACCCGCCCGGTCGGATGGGTGCACCGGGGCGATGATCCCTTCAGGGGCGTCCGGACGCGCTGGCGCCGCGACCGGCTGCTTCACGCGGCGAGCGGGTCCGCGGCGGTGCCGCACTGGCTATTGGAAGAATGTGAGGTTCACCAGCGGCGACACGTCGCCCGCAAGGGTCTGCATCGCGGCGATGGCGGCTTCGACCTGCTGGAGAACCGGGGCGATGTCGCCCTCCGCAATCATCTCGTTGAGCGTTCGCGCCCCGCCCCAGACGCCGTCCATCGCGACCTCTGCGGACATGATATAGTCGCGCGCCGACTTGAGAGCTTCCAATACGGCCTGGATCGCTTCTCCATCCAGCATCATATTACCTCATGCTTGCTTGAGCGCGACCGTAGCGCACCATCGCGCTTTTGTGCATCCTCCGCCGCGCGGGGCCGATGCGGCTCTCTCCAATGTGATGGCGCGCCGCTGTCGTTGGGGCAGCGAAAGGGCCTGGGGTCGGCAAGCTCCGTCTTCATGAACGGACGAAGAACGCCGCGTTGGAACTCTGTTGGGACTTTTGCCTCCAACTCTTGCCATTGGGGGGCTCTCTATGCCAAAGCATGTGCGGGTGCCGGAAAAGACCGGCGCCTAAAAACGTTGGAACACAACGGGTTTCGGTCGGCGGGGTATAGCGCAGCCCGGTAGCGCGGAAGTTTTGGGTACTTCAGGTCGCAGGTTCGAATCCTGCTGCCCCGACCAGACCGGACACGCGCCGCGGTTCGTCGCCTTTGCCGCCTTGGAATGTCGGGTCGCGCGCCGTGGGGCGCGCGGGATTTGGGAGCGCAGGTCGATGGTCGCACGCATCTACAAGCCGAGCCGCAACGCGATGCAGTCGGGCACCGCGAAGACCAAGCTGTGGGTGCTGGACTACGAGCCCGAGCAGCCCCGTCAGGTGGAGCCGCTGATGGGCTACACCAGCTCCGGCGACATGAAGAGCCAGTTGCGCCTGCGATTCGACAGCAAGGAAGAGGCGGTGGCCTATGCCGAGCGGCACGGCATCGCCTATCAGGTGCAGGAGCCGAAGGAGGCGACCCGGCGCCGCATCGCCTATTCCGATAATTTCAGCTTCCGCCGCGTCGGGCAGTGGACGCACTGACGTCGGCCCTGGGTCGCGCCGGTGGCGCGGTCCGTTGCGCTGCCGCCGGCTGATTTCCGGCCGGCCTGCGGCCCCGTAGCTCAGCTGGATAGAGCAGCCGCCTTCTAAGCGGCAGGTCCCTGGTTCGAGCCCAGGCGGGGTCGCCATCTGACCTATTGTGATTTCTACGTTATTTTCATTCTCCGCATGTGTTGCGATGAGAACGGAGCGGGCTCAATCTCACTGAGTTTCTGCGTTTCGTGACAGAGCGTCCCGAGAAAGTCCCGAGCCGAGCGGCTGCGGAAAAGAGGGGCCCTCCGCCCTTCATCGCAGCCTGAAGCGCTTCGTCCGCGTTGACGCTCACTATTCCATTCCGTTTCGTCGCCATACGGCAAGCGGCGACGGCCGAACTGTGCTTCTCGGATCGTTCGGGACGCTGCGCGCGATCCGTCGCCTTGCCGCCTTCCAATCGATCCGGTGCTTCCCGGCTGACAAGACCGCGCACGTCGCGCGCCTGCCGCCCTGCCTCATGCGGGCCGCGGTGGTTTCATACTCCCGCCATCCGCATGGTCTTCGCTGCCGGACCTCACTCGTGCTCGGTCGTCCCGTCGGCTGATCGATGCGGAGCCGACGCATGCGCAGAGCCTTGTTCCTCGTCGTCGTCATTGCGAGCCTGATCCTTGGCGGCGCGCTGCTCCGGCTCGGCCTGATGCTGCCGCGCGCGGCCGAGACGGCGCCGGGTGGCGAGGTGAACGGCCATTACGACTATGCCGGCATCGTCCACGGTCATTCCGGCTTTTCCGGCGACGCCTATGGCAGCTATGACGACCTCGCCGGGGCCGCCGCCACGCAGGGCCTGCGCTTCCTCGCCCTCACCGAGCACAACAATCTGAGGGCGACGCTGGAGGGCATGGAAGGTTGGCACCACGGCGTGCTGATGCTCTCCGGCGTGGAGAACTCCCGGCCGGAAGGCTATCTGCTGGCGCTGGGCACCCGGAGCTACCAGACCGCTCGGGCGGACGCGACCGACCGTTTCCTCGCCGAGGCGGCGGCGCAGGACGGCGTCGTGCTGATCGCCCATCCCAGCCGGCCGAAATGGCAATGGTCGGGGCAAATAGATTCCCGCATCGCCGGCATGGAGATCCTCGACCTCGCCGATTGCTTCTATGCGGCGCCGCTGCTCGACAAGCTGGCGCTGGTGCTGCTCTACCCCTTCCGCCGGGCTTCCGCCTTCCTGATGATCTACGACACGCCGGAGGCCGGCCTGCAGCGCTGGGACGCGGTCAATGTGACGCGTCCCTTCGTCGGCACCTATGGTCCCGACTTCCACCAGTCGATCGGCCTTGTCGGATCGCTCAAGCTGCACTGGCCGCCGGCTGGCGACCTGATGCGGTTCGCGCGCGACCATGTCCTCCTCGATCGGCCGCTCGCCGCCGACGCGCCGGGAGCGCGCGGGCAGATCCTCGACGGCATCGGGCGCGGCCATCTCTATGTGTCCGTCGACCTTCTCGGCGACGCCACCGGCTTCATGTTCGCCGCTACGCGCGGATCGGCGCAGGGCTGGATGGGGGATACGCTCGCCGGCACCGGCGCCGCCCGTTTCCGGGTCGACCTGCCGTCCTCGGCGCAGCGCCTGCATCCGGTGGTGAGGATCCTGCGCGACGGCGTCGAACTGGAGCGGCAGCCTTGGCGCGGGCAGCCAGTCGAGTTCACCGGCGCGCAGCCCGGCGCCTATCGCGTCGAGGTACGGGTCCGCGTGCCCCGTCTCTTCGGCGGCACGCGCGAGATCGTCTGGATCTACGCCAATCCGATCAGTCTCGCCGCCGCCCCGTGACTCCCCCTCGTGACGCCATGCCGACCCCGGTCGCGCCGGCTCGTGGCTCCGGAGAAACCAGATGGTTTTCTTCCTCTGGCCGAAATGTCGCCGGAAGATGCTCCGGCTTGCCGCGACTGTCTCGCTTCGCCGCCGCCTAAGATGAGCGCGAAAGGTGGTGCGGGCGCCATGAGGGCGGCCCGCGCGCCGCAGTGACGGAGACGACGATGCTTGACCATTCCGGCCCCACCGACAACCAACTGCATGCCTGGGACCGGGATCACTTCTTCCATCCCTCCACCGCCATGGGCACCCATGCGCGCGGCGAGACGCCAAACCGCATCGTCACCGGCGGCGAGGGAGTCTACATCGTCGATCGCGACGGCCGCCGCAGCCTCGATGCCTTCGGCGGACTTTATTGCGTGAATGTCGGCTATGGCCGGAAATCCATCGCCGACGCCATCGCCGACCAGGCGCACAAGCTCGCCTATTACCACGCCTATGCCGGCCATGGCTCCGAGCCGTCCATCGAGCTCGCCAAGATGGTGATCGACCGCGCGCCCAAGGGCATGAGCCGGGTGTTCTTCGGCCTGTCGGGCTCGGATGCCAACGAGACCAATATCAAGCTCATCCGCTACGTGAACAACGTGCTCGGCCGGCCGGAAAAGAAGAAGATCATTTCGCGCTGGCGCGGCTATCACGGCTCCGGGCTGATGACCGGCAGCCTCACCGGGCTGGCCGGCTTCCACAATCTGTTCGACCTGCCGATGGGCAACATCCTGCACACCGAGGCACCGTATTATTTCCGCCGCGTCGACCGCAGCCTCACCGAGGAGCAGTTCTCCGATTTCTGTGCCGCCAAGCTGGAGGAGATGATCCTCGCCGAGGGGCCGGACACCGTCGCGGCCTTCGTCGGCGAGCCGATGCTCGGCACTGGCGGCATCGTGCCGCCGCCGGCCGGCTACTGGCCGAAGATCCAGGCGGTGCTGAAGAAATACGACATCCTGCTGGTGGTCGACGAGGTCATCACCGGCTTCGGCCGGCTGGGCACGATGTTCGGCTCGGATTTCTACGGCATGGAGCCGGACCTCATCACCATCGCCAAGGGACTCACCTCGGCCTATGCGCCGCTGTCGGGCGTCATCGTCTCCGACAAGGTGTGGAAGATCCTCGTCGACGGCTCGGACAGTTTCGGCCCGATCGGCCATGGCTGGACCTATTCCTCGCACCCGCTCTGCGCCGCCGCCGGCGTCGCCAACCTCAAGCTGATCGACGAACTGGACCTCCTCGCCAATGTCCGCGAGGTCGGCCCCTATCTGCGCGGCGCGCTCACTGATGCGTTGGCCGACCATCCGCTGGTCGGCGAGGTGCGCGGCGAGGGCATGCTGGCCGCCGTGGAGCTGGTGAAGGACAAGGACGACCGGGTGTTCTTCGAGCCCTCCAACAAGGTGAGCGTCCGAGTCGCGGCGGCGATGCTGGAGCGCGGCGTCATCGCCCGCGCCATGCCGCAGGGCGACATCATCGGCTTCGCCCCGCCGCTCTGCCTCACCCGCGAGGAGGCCGACATCGTCGTCGACGCGACGAAGCAGGCGGTGGAGACCGTCGCGGCCAGCCTTTGATCGATCCGCCGGTAAGTAGGCGTCCCGGCTTTTGCCGGGTCGCCTCTCGTCCTAAACAGATTGACGGGGCGGCCACCGCGCCCGCCCGACGTGTTCCCGGAGAAGCTTCATGAAGATCGGCGCCCTGTTCCCGCAATTCGAGATCGGCACCGATCCGAAGACCATCAAGGAGTTCGCCGTCGTATCCGAGGAGCTCGGCTACACGCATCTCACCGCCTTCGACCAGATCATCGGCCTCAACAAGGCGAGCCGGCCGGGCTGGACCTATGTCCACGACGCCGAGGACATGTTCCACGAGCTGTTCGTGCTGTTCGGCTACCTCGCGGCGGTGACCTCCAAGATCGACTTCGTCACCGGCGTGCTGGTGCTGCCGATGCGCGGCACCGCGCTGGTCGCCAAGCAGGCGGCCGAGGTCGACCTGCTCTCCGGCGGCCGGCTGCGGCTCGGCGTCGGCGTCGGCGTGAAGCCGGAGGAATTCGAGGCGTGCGGCGAGGAATTCGGCAATCGCGGCAGGAGGATGGACGAGCAGATTGATGTTCTGCGCAAGCTCTGGTGCGCCGACCTCATCACTTATGAGGGCAAGTATCACCGCATCGAGGATGGCGGCATCAACCCGCTGCCGGTGCAGCGGCCGATCCCGATCTGGATCGGCGGCGTCTCGGAGGCGGCGATCCGCCGGGTCGCCAAGCTCGGCGATGGCTGGCTGCCGAACTTCCAGGCCGACGACACCGGCAAGCGCGGCATCGAGGAGATGAAGGCGCAGGCGCGTGCCAATGGTCGCGACCCGGACGCCATCGGCATCGAGGCGACCATGACCATCATCGACCGCACCCCGGCGGAGCTGGCCGAGGAGGTCGAGGCGTGGCGCGCCATCGGCGCCACCCACATCACCGTCAACACCATGCCGGAGCGCTGGGTCGAGGAAGAGAAGCGCTGGAACAAGGCGGCGATCGGCGGCCTTCACGATCCCAAGGCGCATATCGAGGCGGTCCGCGCGTTCCGCGCCGCCCTGCCGCATCTGTTCTGACGGCCGGGCAAGGGAGAAGGCGGCATGCCGGTTTTCGCGCGCGGGGAATATCTCGCCCGCCTCGCCCGGGTGAAGGCGCGGATGCGCGCGCGTGGCCTCGACGTGCTCATCTGCGCCGATCCGGCGAGCATGAACTATCTCACCGGCTATGACGGCTGGTCGTTCTACGTGCACCAATATGTCGTGGTCGGTCTCGACCGCGAGGAGCCGCTCTGGGTCGGCCGGGCGATGGACGCCCCCGGCGCCCGTCTCACCGCCTTTCTCGACGCCGATTCGATCCGCGCCTATCCCGAGAGCCACGTCGATTCGCCGGTGCTGCATCCCGCGCAGTTCCTTGCCGGCGTCATCGCCGATCTCGGCTGGGGGCGGGCGGTGGTCGGCGTCGACCTCGACGCCTTCTACTTCACCGCCCGCGCCTATCTGGAACTCGGAAAGGCGCTGCCGGCCGCGCGGCTGGTCGACGCGGAATTGCTGGTCGCCTGGGTCCGGCTGGTGAAGTCGGAGGCGGAGGTCGAGCTGATGCGCGGCGCTGCCGCCATCGTCTCGAACGCGATGACGGTCGGCATGCAGGCAGTGGCGCCGGGCGTGCGGGAATGCGACGCGGTGGCGGAGATCACCGCCGCGCAGTTCCGCGGCAGCGCCGGCTTCTGGGGCGACTATCCCGCCGCGCTCGCCAATGTCCCCCATGGCGAGAAGACCGCCGCGCCGCATCTCACCTGGACCGGCGAGCGCTACAAGCACGGCGAGGTCGCCTATCTCGAGCTCGGCGGCTGCCACGCCCGCTACCACGCGGCGCTGGCGCGCACACTCTATATGGGCACGCCGCCGGCCGCGCTGCTCGACGTGGTGAAGGTGGTCGCCGAGGGCATGGAGGTGGCGCTCGACGCCGCCCGCGCCGGCACCACCGCCCATGAGGTGGCGAGCGTGTGGAATCGCGTCATCGCCCGCGCCGGCTATGAAAAGCCCTCGCGCATCGGCTATTCCATCGGCCTCAACTACCCGCCGGACTGGGGCGAGCGCACGCTCAGCCTGCGCGAGGGCGAGCATGCGGTTCTGGAAGAAAACATGTGCTTCCACATGATCCTTGGCATGTGGATGGACGATTGGGGCTATGAGCTTAGCGAGACCTTCCGCATCACCGCCTCCGGCGCGCCGGAGGTGTTGACGGATTTTCCGCGTGAACTGGTGATCAAGCCCTGACGGGGGAGCGATGACGATACCGGAGGAGAATTCGCGGGCGCAGGTGCTGGCGCTGTGCGGCGGCATAGGCGGGGCCAAGCTGGCGCTCGGCCTCTACCGCACGCTGGGGCCGGGCCATCTCACCGTGGCGGTCAACACCGGCGACGACTTCACCCATCTCGGCCTGCACGTCTCGCCCGACATCGACACCGTCGCCTACACGCTGGCCGGGCTGAACGACACCGAGCGCGGCTGGGGCCTCGCCGGCGAGACCTGGCACTTCATGGAGGCGCTCGGCCGGCTCGGCGGCGACACCTGGTTCCAGCTCGGCGACCACGACCTCGCCACCCATGTGGTGCGCACGCAGCGGCTGGCGGCCGGCGAGACGCTGTCGCAGGTGACGGCCGGGCTCGCCACGCGGCTTGGCCTGCACGCCCGGCTGCTGCCGATGAGCGACGATCCGGTGCGCACCCTGGTCGACACAGAGGAAGGCCGGCTGGCCTTCCAGAACTATTTCGTCGAGCATCGCTGCCGGCCGCGCGTCACCGGCATCAGTTTCGCCGGCGCCGAGACGGCGAAGCCGCAGGACGACGTGCTGGCGCTGCTCGCCGACGGCACGCTGGCCGCCATCGTCATCTGCCCGTCCAACCCGTATCTGTCGGTCGATCCCATGCTGGCGATCCCCGGCCTGCGCGAGGCGCTGAAGGCCTCGGCGGCGCCGGTCATCGCGGTGTCGCCGATCGTCGGCGGCAAGGCGGTGAAGGGACCAACCGCCAAGATCATGGAAGAACTCGGCCTGCCGGTGTCGATCCGCGCCATCGCCGACCATTATCGCGACCTGATCGACGGCTTCATCCTCGACGATGCCGATGCGGCGGATTCCACCGGCCTCGGCATCCCCTCGGTGGCGACCCGCACGCTGATGGAGACGCTGGGCGACCGCGAGCGGCTGGCCCGCTCGGTGCTCGACTTCGCCGCCGGCCTGCGCCGCCACCGCTGACGGCCCGCCGGGCGCCTGATTTCCTGCCTGCGCGCCGGCCCCTCTTCCCAATAGGGAGAGGGGCCTCCCCGGCGGCAAACGACCGCGCCGCCGGGAGCCTTTAGCCCTCAGCGCAGCTGCGCGATCCGCTCCAGCATCAGCTCGTAGAACGGCGGGTTGTCGAGGTCGCGCAGCACCAGGCAGTTGGCCGGCTTCTTAGTGACGTTCCACCAGTCGACCACGGTCATGCCCGAGGTCACCGGCGAGTGGATCTCCACCTCGACATGGCATTTGCGGCCGGTGAAGAGGTCGGGCCGCAGCAGGTAGCCGATCACGCAGGGATCGTGCAGCGGGTAGCTGTCGGTGCCGAATTTCTTGTTGCCGTAGTCCTGGTAGAACTCGGCCATGCCGGCCGCCTCCACCGCCGCGCGGGTGCCGACCGCGCGCAGCCGCCGCAACCAGTCCGGCGTCATCAACGCCTTGTAGGTGACATCGATCGGCACCATCGTCACCGGCGCGCCGGAGGCCAGCACCACATGCGCCGCATGTGGATCGACATAGATGTTGAACTCCGCGGCCGGGGTGGTGTTGCCGCCCTCGAAGAAGCCGCCACCCATGAACACCACTTCGGCGAGGCGCGGGATGATCGCCGGCTCCTTGATCATCGCCACGGCGAGATTGGTCATCGGCCCGAGCGTGCAGACCGTGATGTCTCCGGGCGCCGCCGCCATCACCGTGTCGATGATGAAGTCGACGCCGTGCTTGTCGCCGACCGGCGCCGAGGGCGGGGGCAGGTCGCAGCCGTCGAGCCCACTCGGCCCGTGCACATATTCGGCGGTGAAGCCGGGCTTCACCATCGGGCGCGGGCAGCCGGGATAGACCGGGATGTCGGCGCGCCCGGCGAGCTCGATCACCATCTGCGCATTCACCGTGGTACGGGCGAGCGGCACATTGCCGTGCACCGAGGTGACACCGACCACCTCCAACTCGTCGGGCGAGCCCAGCGCCAGCAGCAGCGCGAAGGCGTCGTCCTGTCCGGGGTCGGTGTCGATGATGATCTTGCGTCGCGTCATAGGTCCTCAGGTCCGTCTGTTCGGGTAGGGAGACGATACGCCGGACGCCCCGGAGAAAAGCCGGGCGACACCCGCTCGCTTCGCCGAAAATCCTTCGGACGGTCGGCCGCGTGTCGGGTTTTCTTTCCCTCGGCGCCCATTAACGTGGGGACGTCATGTGCAGTGTCGGCTTTTCCGCGTCGAATGCGACGCCGGGGCCGGCTTTGTGCCAAAGAATAATCCGTAAGCGACCTGACCGGAGAGAGGCACGACGATGAAGAATTTTCTGTCCCTGGCATTTTGCAGTGCACTCGCTCTCGCAGCGGTGCAGGGTCCGGCGCGCGCCGCCGACCCCATCCAGATCGGCGTGATCGCCAACCTTACCGGTTCGGCGGTGAAGACCAGCGTGCAGATGACCCGCGGCGTCGAGCTCGCCGCCGATGCCATCAATGCCGCCGGCGGCATCGATGGCCGGCCGGTGAAGCTGATCGTCGAGGATTCGGAGAACCGCGCCCAGGAAGCGCTGAACGCCGCCAACAAGCTCTACAATGTCGACAAGGTGCCGGCTGCCATCATGTTCGGCGGCTCCGGCCTGATGATCCCGGTGGCGGAGCTGGCCAAGGAGAAGGGCCGGGTGCTGGTCAACACCTCGTCCTCCTCGCCCAAGCTCGGCAATTATCCCGGCACGCTGTTCTCGATCCTGCCGCTCGACGACATTGTCGGCAAGGAACTCGGCCTCTTGATCTCCGACAGCGGCGCCAAGACCGCCGCCATCGTGGTGCCGAACTCCACCTTCGGCCTCGGCGTCGCCGAGGCGGCGGCGGCCGCCTTCGAAGCGAAGGGCGGCAAGATCGTCAAGAAGGTCGCCTTCACCGAGGGCCAGCCCGACTACCGCGCCGACATCCAGCCGGTCGTGCCGGCGAAGCCGGACGTGATCATCACCGCCGGCTATGGCGATGATTCCCGCGCCATGCTGAAGGCCGCCCGCGAGCTCGGCCTCACCGCCAAGTGGTACGCCGCCTATCCCTCGATCCTCGAGCTCGAGAACAAGGGCTTCGTGGAAGGCAAGCTGTTCGGCGTCGACAATGGCGGCTACGCCCAGCCGGCCGGCAAGGCGGTCGCCGACAAGTACGGCGCCAAGTTCAACGGCACCGCCGACCTGATGGCGCATGTCTATTACGGCTATGACGCGCTGATGGTCATCGCCGCCGCCATCAAGAAGGCCGGCAGCGCCGAGCCCGCCGCCATCGCCAAGGCGCTGCCCGAGGTGGTGTCGAGCTATGACGGCGCCACCGGCAAGATCGTGTGGGACGCCCGCGGCCAGCGCGTCTCCCCGCCGATCGACGTCATCGAGTACAAGGGCGGCGACTTCGTCACCACCGCCACCCGCAACTGACGCCTGATGCCAACACCGCCCGGCGCGCCCTGCGCGTCGGGCGGTTCCGCCTGTCCGGCGGGTCCGTGCGCTCCTCGTCCGTCCGTTCCTTGCCCGTCCGCTCCTTGGGAAGCTTTCCCCGCCCGTGCTCCAGGTTCTGTTCAATTCCCTCGTCTATGCCAGCATGATCGCGGTGATCGCGGTCGGGGTGGCGCTGTGCTACTCGATCCTGCGCTTCGCCAATTTCGCGCATATCCAGTTCGCGGTGGTCGGCGGCTATCTCACCTATAGCTTCGCCGCCATTCCCGGCCTGCCGCTGCCCGCCGCCGTGGCGCTGAGCGCGGTGGCCACCGGCCTCATCGCCATCCTCGTCGACATACTGGTCTTCAGCCGCCTGCGGGACATCACGCCGGAGGGCAAGATGATCGTCTCCTGGGGCGTCGCGCTGTTCATCCGCTCGGTGGTGGCGATCATCTATGGCGGCGGCGGGCGCGCCTTCGACATCTCCTCCGAGGCGGTGATCGTCGGCGACGCGGTGTTCACCACCCTCGACGCGCTGGTGGTCGCGGTGGCGGCGGTGCTGATGCTGCTGCTGCACCTGTTCCTCAACCGCACCCGCATCGGCTCGGGGCTGCGCGCGCTGGCCTCGAACGCCGACCTCGCGGTCACCCGCGGCATTCCCGGCGAGCGGCTGATCCGGCTGATGTGGTTCCTCTCCGGCGCGCTGGCCGCCATCGGCGGCACGCTGCTCGCCTTCGAGACCCGGCTGCAGCCGAACATGGACCTCATCATCCTCCTGCCGGTCTTCGCCGCCGTCACCATTGGCGGCCTGTCCAACGTGTTCGGCGCGGTCCTCGGTGCGCTGATCCTGTCCTTCGCGCAGAACCTGTTGATCTATGTCGACTTCGGCGCGCTGGTCGGCGGCGACAGCTGGCAGATCCCCACCCAGTTCCGCGACTATGTCGCCGTCCTCGCGCTGGTTGTGGTGCTGCTGCTGCGCCCGCGCCTGTCGCCGCTGGCGGGGAGGTGAGGCGATGCTTGATTTCGCGATCTACTGCCTGACCATCATCGCCGTCTGGTCGGTGCTCGGCCTCAGCCTCAACATCCAGTTCGGGCTGACCGGCCTCGTCAATTTCGGCCAGGTGCTGCCCTTCGGCCTCGGCGCCTACGCCGCCGCGCTCGCCGCGCAGGCGGGCCTGCCCTGGCCGGCCGGCGCCGCGCTCGGCCTCGTCGTCGCGGTGGCCGTCTCGCTGCTGGTGCTGCTGCCGGCGCGCCGGCTGTCGCAGGATTACTGGGCGCTGATCACGCTGGGCGCCGGCGAACTGTTCCGCCTCACCGCGCTCAACGCGCCGAGCCTCGGCGGCGCCGACGGCCTCACCGTGCCGCGCTTTGCCGATCCGCATCTGGCGCTGGGCGCGGCGCTGGCGCTGATGGCGGTGGCGTGGCTGATGTCGCACCGCATTGCCCACTCGCCGTTCGGCCGCCTCTTGAAGGTGCTGCGCGAGGACGAGGTGCTGGCCGCCACGCTCGGCCGCAACCCGGTCGCCTATCAGCGCACCGTGTCGATCATCGCCTGGGCGATGGCGGCGGCGGGCGGCGTGCTCTACGCCCATATCGTCGGCTATGTCTCGCCGAGCAGCTTCACCGTCACCGAGACCTTCATCGTCTGGACGGCGCTGATCCTCGGCGGGCCCGGCAACAATCTCGGCGTCGTTGTCGGCGCGGCGGCGGTGCAACTGCTCAGCGTGTCCTCGCGCTTCGTCGCCTCCTGGATCGACCTGCCGGCCGACGTGCTGGCCAATGGCCGGCTCGCTTTGTTCGGGCTGGTGCTGGTGCTGATGTTCCTGTTCCGCCCGCAGGGGCTGGTTCCCGAGAAGAAGGAGGTCCGCGATGCTCAGCGTCGATGACGTCTCGCTGTCCTTCGGCGGCTTCCAGGCGCTTCGCGCGGTGTCGCTGGTGGCGATGCCGGCCAGCATCACCGGCATCATCGGGCCGAACGGATCGGGCAAGTCGACGCTGCTCAACGTCGTCGCCGGCGTCTATGTGCCGGATTCCGGCGCGGTGACGCTGAACGGCCGCCCGCTCGCCTATGGCCGGCCCGAGCAGGTGGCGGCGGCCGGCATCGGCCGCACCTTCCAGGTGCCGCGCCTCGCGCACCGGCTCACCGTGTTCCAGAACATGATGGCCGGCGAGCGCGACCAGGCCGGGGAGGGCGTGTTCAACCTGTTCCTGCGCCCCGCCGCCGTATCCTCGCGCGAGGCGGAGATCGCCGGGCGCGCCGAGGCGATGCTGAAGCGCCTCGGCCTCGCCCACAAGGCCAACGACTATGCCGGCTCGCTCTCCGGCGGCCAGCAGAAGCTGCTCACCATGGGCATGCTGCTGATGTCCGATCCCGCCGTGCTGCTGCTCGATGAGCCAGCGGCCGGCGTCAACCCGGTGCTGATCGAGCAGCAGGCGGCGCTGCTGCACGAGCTGAAGGCGGAAGGCCGCATCGTCATGCTGATCGAGCACAATATGGAAATGATCGCCAATGTCTGCGACCGGGTGTTCGTGCTCGACGCCGGCGAGCTGATCGCCGCCGGCACCCCGGCGGAGATCCGCGCCGACGAGCGGGTGGTGCGCTCCTATCTCGGCATGCCGGCATGACCGCGATGACCGATGTGCTGACGCTCTCCAAGCTCACCGCCGGCTACGGGCCGATCACCGTGCTGGACGATCTCTCGCTCACCCTGCGCGCCGGCGAGGTGGTCGCCCTGCTCGGTGCCAACGGCTCGGGCAAGTCGACGGTGCTGAAGACCGCCATGGGGCTGACGCACGTGCGTTCCGGCTCGATCGCGCTCGGCGCGCGCGACGTCACCCAGCTGCCGGCGCATGGCCGTGCCGCCGCCGGCCTCGGCTATGTGCCGCAGACTCGCAACGTGTTCGGCGACATGAGCGTCGCCGACAATCTGCGCATGGGCGCCTATCTCCGGCCGAAGACCTTCGAGCAGGAGGTGGAGAAGGTGTTCGCGCTGTTCCCGCGCCTGAAGGAGCGGCGGCGGGCGCTGGCCGGCAACCTGTCCGGCGGCGAGCGGCGCATGCTCGCCATCGGCTCGACGCTGTTGCTCAACCCCTCGGTGCTGCTGCTCGACGAGCCGTCGAGCGACCTCGCCCCGGCCACCGTCGACCTCGTCTTCGAGGCGATCGCCGACGTCCACAAGCGCCTGTCGATCCCGATCCTCCTGGTCGAGCAGAACGTTACCAAGGCGCTCGCCCTCGCAAGCCGTGTCTGCGTGCTGGTGCGCGGCCATGAGGCGCTGGACGCGCCGGTCGGCGCGGTCGATACCCACGATCTGCACGCGCTGTTCCTCGACGGCGGCGTGCGCACCAGCTGAGGGAGCCGCCATGATCGCCAATCCGCCGCCCTGGCCGAATGGCGCGCGCTGCGCCGTCGCCTTCAGCTTCGATGTCGACGCCGACAGCGTCGTACACGCCGCCCATCGCGCCGGCGCGGCCGACCTGCCGCAGGCACTGGCGCATATGCGTTACGATCCCTTCGTCGGCACGCCGCGCCTTGCCGATATGTTCGCCCGCGCCGGCGTGCCGCTGACCGCCTTCGTGCCGGGCTGGGTGATCGAGACCTATCCCGCCGCCATCGAGGCGCTGCTGAAGGCCGGTGCCGAGATCGGCCATCACGGCCATTTCCACGAATGGCCGAGCAAGCAGACGCGGGACGAGGAGCTGGCCACGCTGCGGCGCGGCAGCGAGGTGATCGAACGCTTTTGCGGTGCGAAGCCGCGCGGCTACCGCGCGCCCTATTACGGTCTGTCCCGCTCCACCTTCGACCTCTTGATCGAGGAGGGGTTCACCTATGATTCGTCCCTCTTCGCCGATGATATCCCGCTCCGGCTCGACAATGGCCGCGGTAGCCTGATCGAGCTGCCGATACCGGCCTCGGTGGACGACTACAATCAGTACGTGTCGGCCCGCGCCTTCGATTACCTTATGACGATCTCGCCGCCCTCGCAGGCGCTGGCGGTGTTCCGCGAGGAGTTCGACGCGTTCTGGGAGTTCGGCGGCCTGTTCGTGCCGGTCTGGCACCCGGCGGTGAGCGGGCGCCCGGCGCAGGCGCTTGCCATCCGCGCGCTGATCGAGCACATGCAGGCCAAGGGAGACGTCTGGTTCGCGACGCTCGCGCAGGTTGCCGACCACGTCCGGGCGCTGGAGGCGGAGGGCCGATGGACGCCGCGCATCGAGAAAATTCCTTTCCATATTGGAACGATTCTCGATTAATCGTGGCTTATCCTATTGTTAGGATAGTTGTTTCTTATGGTGCGCTGCATTCCATATTGCGCAGATTTCGTCTACTAGTTGTCTATGAATTCATACCATTTCACCCCGGCTGGCCGGCCGCGCGCGCGGCATTACGGCATCCCCTTCGAAGGCGTGCCGGGGCCGCACAACGCCATCACCGACGTGCCCGGCGTCGCCGTGGGCTATACCACCCTCATCGAGGGCGAGGGACCGCTGGCGGTGGGGCAGGGGCCGGTGCGCACCGGCGTTACCGCCATCCTGCCGCGCCCGCGCGATCAGCTCGCCGCCCCGGTCTTCGCCGGCCTGTTCAGCGCCAATGGCAATGGCGAGATGAGCGGCGCGCACATCATCGAGGAGATCGGGGCCTTCAATTTCCCGATCACCATCACTAACACCCATAGCTGCGGCGTCACCCGCGACGCCACCCTCGGCTGGATGAACGCCCGCGCGCCGTCGGTGATGGAAGATGCCTGGGGCCTGCCGGTCGCCGCCGAGACCTATGACGGCTTCCTAAACGACATCAACGGCTTCCATGTGAAGCCGGAGCATGTCTTCGCCGCCATCGATGGCGCGGTGGAAGGGCCGATCGAGGAAGGCAGCGTCGGCGGCGGCACCGGTATGATCGTGTTCAACTTCAAGGGCGGGTCCGGCACCGCCTCGCGCCGCGTCGAATGGGCCGGCGAGACGTTCACTGTCGGCGCCTTCGTGCAGGCGAATTTCGGCCAGCGCCGCAACCTGATGATTCGCGGCCGTCGCGTCGGCGCCGAACTCGCCGAGCCGGCGATGATCGAGCGCACGCCGCGCATGGAGAAGGGCTCGATCATCGCGGTGATCGCCACCGATGCCCCCTTCCTGCCGCACCAGCTCAAGCGGCTGGCGCGCCGGGTGCCGCTCGGCGTCGCCTGGACCGGCGGGCTCGGCTATCACTCGTCCGGCGACATCTTCCTCGCCTTCTCGACCGCCAATGCCGAGGCCGCCACCGGCGCCAGAGGCCGGCGGCTCGCTGCGGAATTCGTACCCGAGGCCGACATCGATCGGTTTTTCGACGCATTGGTGCATAGCGTTGAGGAGGCCATCCTCAATGCGATGGTCGCCAATGACGACATGACCGGACGTGACGGTAATTTTGTACCGGCCCTGCCGAAGGATTGGTTGAAGCGTAGTTACGGCTGATTGCGGCGCGCGGTGCTTATACGCGGCGCCAACGAAAGGACGGACCGATGGCAGGCGACAGGCTGGACGCGGTGGATGTGCGGATCCTCGCCCTGCTGCAGAAGAACGGACGCATCAAGAAGGTCGAGCTGGCCTCCGCCATCGGCCTGTCGCTGAGCTCCTGCTGGGACCGGCTTCAGAAGATGGAGCAGGCCGGCTATGTGCGCGGCTATCGCGGCGAGATCGATCTCGCCCGCCTGGTCAAGACTGAGCTGATCTTCACCACGCTGACGCTGCAGCACCATACCAGCGCGCATTTCGCCCGCTTCGAGCAGGTGGTGAAGACGATTCCCGAGGTTCTGGCCTGCCATGCGGTCGGTGGTGGTATCGACTACATCTTGCAGATCATAGCCCGCAACATAACCCATTACCAGGAGATAGTCGACGACCTGCTGACCCGCGAGATCGGCATCTCCGTCTATTTCACCTATGTGGTGACCAAGACGGTGAAGCGTTTCGAGGGCTATCCGATCGCCGAGCTGCTGGATGTCTCGCTGGAAAGCGAGGAGCCGCCGCGCCAGCGTCGCGGCGGCTGAGCCGGCTTCAGCCGCGCCCGACGAAGGGGGCGGCGCTCGCCATCACCGTCATCGTCAGCACATTGGCGTCGAGCGGCAGGCTCGCCATGTAGGCGACCGCTCTTCCGGCATGGACGGGGTCGAACACCGGCTCGACCATGATCTGGCCGTTGGCCTGCAGGATGCCGGTCTTCATCTTCGCCGCCATGTCGGTGTCGGCATTGCCGATGTCGATCTGGCCGCAGGCGATGTTGTGCGCCCGCCCTTCCAGCGCCACCTGCTTGGTCAGCCCGCTCACCGCGTGCTTGGTGGCGGTGTAGGGGGCGGTCAGCGGGCGCGGCGCATGCGCCGAGATCGAGCCGTTGTTGATGATGCGCCCGCCCTTCGGCGTCTGCGCCTTCATCAGCCGGATCGCCGCCTGCGAGCACAGGAACACCCCGGTCAGGTTGACGTTCACCACGCGCTGCCAGTCGTCGAACGACACGTCCTCGATCGGCGCGCCGGGCGACCAGCCGCCGGCATTGTTGAACAACAGGTCGAGCCGGCCGAAGCGCGCCGCGATCTCGGCGAACAGCGCGTCGATCGACGCCTTGTCGCTGACATCGGCCGGCAGCACCTGCGCCGCCGCGCCGATCTCGCCGGCCAGCGCCTCGAGCGGCTCGCGCCGGCGGCCGGTCAGCGCCAGCGTCCAGCCATCGGCGGCGAGCGCCAGGGCGGCGGCCTTGCCGATGCCGGTGCCGGCGCCGGTGACGAGGGCGATCTTTCGGGAAGCGTCGGGTGTGGCGTTCATGGTGTTCCTCGTTCGGCCGGGAGCCGGGTTCCTGTCGCCCGGAGATGTTCTCCAGGATCTGCGTGGAAAGAGCAGCGTGGAACCGGACGGCTACGACATCGTTATTGCAGCAGGAGATCCTGAACCTCAGGGAGGAATCAAGAAATGCCTGCTATTCTTATGTGGCTGATCGGCATTCCGATCCCGATCATCATTCTTCTTTACCTGCTCACCTGATCGGGCGCGAGCAGCTCCGCTTCGAATGCCTTGCGAAGAGCCCGGATGGTACGGCGTGCCTCCGGGCTCTTCTTCGCTCAGCGATAGGGCGGGCGGGGAATATTATTGTGCGCCGCCCGGAGCGCCGCCGACCAGCGCTCGCGCAGATCGTGGAAATAGGGCTCGCCCGGCTCAATGCGATAATTGAGCTCGGACTGCCCGGCATCGCGGCGCGCCAGCAGGATGTCGATCGGCATGCCCACCCCGAGATTCGAGCGCATGGTCGAATCCATCGAGATCAGCCCGAGCTTCAGCGCGTCATAGAGGTCGGTATTGTAGGTGACCGAGCGGTCCAGCACCGGCTTGCCGTATTTGTGCTCGCCGATCTGCAGGAACGGCGTGTCGGCGGTGCATTCGATGAAATTGCCGGCGGCATAGATCATGAACAGCCGCAGCCGCCCGCCATTCACCTGGCCGCCGAACAGGAAGGAGACGTCGAAGCGCAGATCGGCGTCCTTCAGCCCCTCGGCATAGAGGCCGTGGACGTGGCGGATGGCACGGCCCACCAACTGGGTAGCGCGGAACATGCTGGACATGCCGACCAGCGTTTCCTTCTCGCCGGTCTCCGGGTTGTCGAGGCCTTCCTGCAGCGTCGAGATCACCGCCTGCGAGATCGAGAGGTTGCCGGCGGTGGCCAGCGCCATCACATGCCGGCCCGGCTCCTCGAAGATGTGCAGCTTGCGGAAGGTCGAGACATTGTCGAGCCCCGCATTGGTGCGGGTGTCGGCGATCATGACGAGACCGTCGCGCACCAGGATTCCGCAGCAATAGGTCATTGAAGGCACTTCCCCCGGCGCGCGCATGGCGCATGTTCATGGCGCGTCCTTATAGCGGGACGCTTCGTGGGCGGGCAATATCAGCCCTGGATCTGGCGGCTCGATTGGTCGACGGTGAGCGCTACCGACAACACCTCGTCACCTCCGCCATAGCGGTTTCCGCGTACCGGCGCGGCACTGAGATAATCGAGGCCGACAGCGACGCGGACATAGGCGTCGGTCGGACAGACGTCGTTGGCCGCATCGAAGCCGACCCAGCCGAATCCCTCGACATACGCCTCCGCCCAGGCGTGCCCGGCCTGGTGGCCGGCGCCCTGGTCGGCATGGGCGCCGTCGCCCACCAGATAGCCGCTGACATAGCGGGCGGGAACGCCGAGATGGCGGGCGCAGCCGATGAAGACATGCGCGAAGTCCTGGCAGACGCCGCGCTTCAGCGCGAAGGCCTCGGCCGCCTTGGTGGACACGATGGTCGGGTCGGGATCGTAGGTCATGCCCTTCGCCAGCCCGCCCATCAGCCGGTGCAGCCGGGCCAGGCCGTCGGCCTCGCCGGCGATGGCGTCCTGCGCGAATTCCCGCATCTCGGCGCTGGAGGCGGTCAACTCGCTGTCGCGCAGGAACAGGCTGGGCGGGAAGCGCTCCACCGTGCCGCGCACCACGCCGGAGGTGTCCTGCGTCTCCACCTCGCCCTCGACGGTGACGCGCAGCTCGGACAGCGGCCCGTCAATGGCGAAGGTGTGGGAGAGGTTGCCGAAGGCGTCCTCATGCGCCTGCAGCCGGCAGCTCTCGGAGACGTCGATGCGCCAGGCGACGACATATTGCCCGTCATGGCTGCGCGGGGTCAGCCGCAGGATCTGGATGGCGCCCTTGGCCGGCGGGTCGTAGCGGTAGACGGTCGCGTGGCTGACATGGATACGCATGGGAACACCGTTGGCGGCGCGGAAGGCGGTAGAGGGCGGCGGGCACGGCCGGTCTGGAGGCGCGCGCCCGTTACAGAAGATACTGCTCGGTCACCGTGGCGCCGAGCCGGTTGTTCTCGGAGACGAAGGTCTCGATATATTCGTGCAGCCCGGTCTGGAACACGTCGTCCATCCGGCTGTTGGACAGCCGCGTGAAGGTGGAACGGGCCAGCCGTTGCGCGGTTCCCTGCCGTCCATAATAGGCGGCGATGTCATCGAGATAACGCGAGATGTTCTGGTAGCAACTGGTCAGCGAGCGCGGCATCTGCGCGTTGAGGATCAGCAGGTCGGCCACCAGCCACGGCTTCACGCTCTCGCGGTACACCCAGTGGAACGAGGTCAGCGCCGACACCGAGCGCAGGATCGACGACCACTGGAAGTAGTCGAGCGGCCCGCCGATGTGCTCCGAGTCGGGCAGCAGCACGTGATACTTCACGTCGAGGATGCGCGCGGTGTTGTCGGCCCGCTCGACATACATGCCGACGCGGGAGAACCAGAAGGCGTCGTTGCGCAGCATGGTGCGGTAGGCGGCGCCGTCGAAGCGCAGCGAGGTCTCCTTCACGAAGGAGAGGAAGCGCGCCAGCTCCTCGCGGGTCATGTCCTTGGTGGAATAGCGCTTCAGCTCCAGCCAGGAGGAGTTGATGGTCTCCCACATCTCGATGGTGAGCGCGGTGCGCACCGAGCGGGCATTGGTGCGGGCGATCTCGAAGCAGTTGCGGATCGAGGAGGGGTTTTCCGGCGCGAAGGCGAGGAAGTTGATGACGTTCTGTTCGGTGGCGTCGTCGCCGTGGAGCTGCTTGAACTGGTCGGCGCAGCCGGCGGTCAGCAGCGCCGAGCGCCATTCATTGGTGGAGCCGCCATAGGCGACCGGCAGCTGGGCGAGGCGCTGGGTGACGTCGAGCAGGCGCGCGAGGCAGTCGGCCCGCTCCATGTAGCGGGCGAGCCAGTAAAGATTGTCGGCGGTACGTGACAGCATGAGAACCCGCGCCTTATTTGGCGTTGCGCCAGGCGAGCGTGGCAAGGCCCGCCCCGATGAGAAGGGAGCCGCCGATGCGGTTCACCGCGACGACGACCGAGGAATTGCTGATGGCGCCGCGCAGCCTGCCGGCCACCAGCGCGTAGGTGAAGGCATTCGCCGCCGCCAGCACCAGGAAGGTGGTCTCGAACACCACCATCTGGCCGAGCATCGGCCGGGAGGTGTCGAGGAACTGCGGCAGGAACGCCACGAAGAAGGTGAGGCTCTTGGGGTTGAGCGCCGTCACCAGCCACGCATGCGCCAGCATCTTGATCGCCCGCCCGTTCCCCTGCGCGGGAGCGACCAGCGGGCTGGCGCCGGCGCGCCACAGCTTGATGCCGAGCCAGATCAGGTAGAGAGCGCCGATCCATTTCAGCACGGTGAACAGCGCGGCGGAGGTGGCGAGTAGCGCCCCGAGCCCGAGCATGGAGAACGTCATCGCCGTGAAGTCGCCGAGCGCCACGCCGGCGGCGACCGGCAGGGCGACCTTGCGCCCCTGTCCGAGCGCATAGGAGACGACGAGCAGGATGGTCGGCCCGGGGATGAGCAGCAGCACCGCCGAAGCGGCGACGAAGGCCAGCCAGGTCTCGATGCTCATGTCAGACTCTCCCTGAACCTGCCGACCCTCTCCCTTGGGGGAGAGGGCTTTATCCCATCCTGCCTCAGTTCTCCTCCAGCACCCAGGTGTCCTTGGTCCCGCCGCCCTGGCTGGAATTCACCACCAGCGAACCCGCCTGCAGCGCCACCCGCGTCAGCCCGCCCGGCACGATGCGCACCCGGTCGGAACCGGTCAGCACGAAGGGACGCAGATCGACATGGCGCGGCGCGATGCCTTCCTCGACGAAGGTCGGGCAGGTGGACAGCGCCAGCGTCGGCTGGGCGATGAAGTTGGTGGGATCCTGCTTCAGCTTGGCGCGGAACAGTTCGATCTGCGCCTTGTCCGCCCGCGGGCCGATCAGCATGCCGTAGCCGCCCGAGCCGTGCACTTCCTTCACGACGAGCTCGTGCAGATTGTCGAGCACGTATTTCAGGTGGTCGGCCTCGCGGCAGCGCCAGGTCGGCACGTTCTTCAGGATCGGCTCCTCGCCGAGATAGAAGCGGACGATCTCCGGCATGTAGCTGTAGACCGCCTTGTCGTCGGCGACGCCGGTGCCGACCGCGTTGGTCAGCGTGACGTTGCCGGCGTGGTAGGCGCTCATCAGCCCGGGCACGCCGAGCACGCTGTCGGGACGGAAGGCGAGGGGGTCGATGAAGTCGTCGTCGAGCCGGCGATAGATCACGTCGACGCGCTTGGGCCCCTCGGTGGTGCGCATATAGACGATGTCGTTCTTGATGAAGAGGTCGCGCCCCTCCACCAGTTCCACGCCCAGCTTGTCGGCGAGGAAGGAGTGCTCGTAATAGGCCGAGTTGAAGATGCCGGGGGTGAGCACCACCACCACCGGGTCGCTGGTGGCGGTGGTCGGGGCGAGCGATTTCAGCGTCGCCAGCAATTCGTCGGCGTAGTTCTCCACCGGCGCGACGCGGTTCTCCGCGAACAGCTCGGGGAACAGCCGCATCATGATCTCGCGGTTCTCCAGCATGTAGGAGACGCCGGAGGGCGTGCGGGCATTGTCCTCGAGCACGTAGAACGTCTCGGAATCGATGCGCACCACGTCGATGCCGGCGATGTGCACGTAGAGGTCGTGCGGCACCTTCTGGCCGTTCATCTCCGGGCGAAACACCGGGTTCTGGTAGACGAGGTCCTCCGGCACGATGCCGGCGCGCAGGATCTCGCGCTTGGAGTAGACGTCCTTGATGTAGAGGTTCAGCGCCTTGGTGCGCTGCTCCAGCCCCTTGGAGAGCCGGCTCCACTCGCCGCCGGTCAGCACGCGCGGGATGATGTCGAAGGGGATCAGCCGCTCCTGGGCATCGCTGTCGCCATAGACGGCGAAGGTGATGCCGATCTTGCGGAAGATGAACTCCGCTTCCTTGCGGCGATGATCAAGCACGTCGGGCGGAACGTTGCTCAGCCAGCGGGCGAGGGCGGTGTACGCGGCGCGGACCGAGCCGTCCGCATTGGTCATTTCGTCGAACGCGACGGTCATCGTGGCAGGTTCACTCCCCAACTACGGCAAGTTAGCTACAAACGCCGTGCCAGCGGAAGAGGGGGTGGAGTACCTAGGCCGATATTGCGTGGAATGGTTTCATTTTGCTCAAAACGCAGGCGTCGTGCCCTTGCCTCAAGCGAGCTTTGCGCGCATGTGCGGCATAAGCGCCGGCCGGTGCGGCGCCAGCGACGGGGAATCGGGTGATGAGCACGCAGGACGCGGTCACGGCAGGTATTCTGGTCATCGGCGACGAGATCCTCTCGGGGCGCACCAAGGACAAGAACATCGGCTACATCGCCGAATATCTCACCGCCATCGGCGTCGACGTCGCCGAGGTGCGGGTGGTGCCGGACATCGAGGACGAGATCGTCGCCGCGCTGAACGCGCTGCGCGCCCGCTACACCTATGTGTTCACCACCGGCGGCATCGGGCCGACCCATGACGACATCACCGCCGACAGCGTGGCCAAGGCGTTCGGCGTCGACATCTCGGTGAACGCCGAGGCCCGCGCCATGCTGCTGGAGCGCATTCCCGAGGCCGACCTCAACGAGGCGCGGCTGCGCATGGCGCGCATTCCGCACGGCGCGGCGCTGGTCGCCAACAAGATCTCCAAGGCGCCGGGCTTCTGGATCGGCAACGTCATCGTCATGGCCGGCGTGCCCTCGATCATGCAGGCGATGCTGGACGAGGTGGCGCCGCAGCTGAAGACCGGCCGGGTGATGCTGTCGGAGACGGTGCGGGCGGACGCCAAGGAGGGCGATGTCGGCGGCCCGCTCGGCGAGATCGCCAAGGCCCATCCCGAGGTGTCGATCGGCTCCTACCCCTTCGCCGACGAGCTCGGCCGTCCCAACACCAATCTGGTGGTGCGCGCCCGCGATGCCGAGCGGCTCGCCGCCGCCATGGCGGATGTCAAGGCGATGCTGGCCGCGCGGGCGGGCTGAGGACTCTCAAGTCGCGACGACGTCATGTCGCGACGACCCGCTCCCTGGCGGGAGAGCGGGCCGTCGCGGATGGAAGCCTGCTTCGCCTGCGAAGCAGGGACTTCCAACCTCTGATCGGCATTGGATTTGGCAGCCTGGCCACCGCCGGGCCGATGAGGCGCGTGTCGTCGGAAAGGCTGCTCCCGGATTAGCGGACGGGTTGCGCGGACCGGACACGCCGGATCGCCGGCGTCGCCACGGCGGTGAGGAGCATCAGCACCACCAGCGGTGCCAAGGCGTGCGTGTACTCACCGTGAAGAAGCACCGTGCCGAGGGCCGCCGCCATCACCGCCGCCCCCAAGGCGAGACCGGCGAGCCGCGTTGCCCGGCGCATGATCAGCACCGCCGCCGCCAGTTCCAGTGTGGCCGTGACGAAGCGGAAATAAGCGGGATAGCCCCACCGGACATAGTCGGAGATGATGGCATCGGAGGCGAAGGCGTTGCCGAAGCTGCCGAGAATGAAGAAGCCGGCCAATAGCCAGGCGCCGATCTCGGCCGCCCTTGAACGCCAATAGGTGAGCATGTCGTTTCCCTCCGTTGGCTCGGAGCGGGTGACGGCTCCGAGAGCTTGCGGGGGCAAGCCGACCGCTTCATAAAACCTCAAGCATGGTTGAGGTCAAGAGGTGCGGGCATGCCCGTGGAAAGCAGCGGTGGATTGACGGTGGGCGAGGTGGCGCAGCGCAGCGGCGTCGCGGTTTCGACGCTGCATTTCTACGAGGCGAAGGGGCTGATCGAGGCGGCGCGCACGGGGGGAAACCAGCGGCGCTACCCGCGCGCCGTGCTTCGCCGAATCGCCATCATCCGGATCGCCCAGCGCGCCGGCATCCCGCTGGCTACTTTGAAAGGTTATCTCGACACCATCCCCGTGGGGCCTCTCACCGCCGAGGACTGGAGACGGCTCACTACATCCTGGAAGGCGCTTCTCGACGAGCGGATAGAAAGCCTGCTGCAACTGCGCAACCAGCTTGAGACCTGCATCGGTTGCGGATGCCTCTCCCTGCACGACTGTCCGCTGCGCAATCCCGACGACACGCTCGCGAAGGAGGGGGCGGGGCCGCGCCTGCTGCTGCGGGCGACCCGCCGCGGTCGATCCCCGGGGAGGTGAGGCCGGCAGCGTGTGCTTTGCCCTCCTCGGCTGGCGGCCGCCGGCGGCGTCACGGACAACGAGACGACGGCAGCGTTCACCGCCGCGTAGGCCAAGGAGGTCTTCGCCGCCGGCAAGGCAAGGTGGCGAAGAATACAAGCCGCCCGGCAAACAGGCCCGGGTCGAGACCCGCCGGGCCGCCGGCCGGACGCGTGCCGGGCCATCTTCGGCCAGTCCGCCATTACGTTCAGACCAGCCACCTAGGGCTCCCGACCTGCGCACTGGGCGCAATCAGCGGCTGACGTACGCCGTGTCGGGGATCACCGTCGAAAGCTCTACCGGCGCTTGAGAACCCGATCAAACTTGGGAGGAAGTCGGATGCCGATCTACATCACGCGCGGCCGCTACTCGGCCGAGTCCATCAAGAACCTCGTCGCCAACCCCGAGGATCGCTCGTCAGCCGTCCGCAATCTGGTCGAGGCCAGCGGTGCGAAGCTGCTGCACTTCTATGTCACCCTCGGTCGCTACGATTTCCTGGTGATCACCGAGGCGGCCAACGCCAAGGAGGCGTCGGCCTTCATCCTGGCGGCGGCCGCCGCCGGCGGTGTCACGGACAACGAGACGACGGAAGCGTTCACCGCCGCCGAGGCCAAGGAGGTCTTCGCCGCCGCCGGTAAGGCGGCGAAGAAATACAAGCCGCCCGGCAAATAGCTTCGGTCCCGTTCGACTCTCCTCGCCACGCTACTCTGGCGGCGAGGAGCCGAGGGGCGCGGGCGTCTTTCCCGGCCGGTGCAGCAGGGTCAGCGACAGGAACGCGCCGACCCAGGACCCCACGGCCGCGAACACCACATACACCCAGTTCTCCGTGTAGCTGATCACGGCGAAGGAGGAGAGCAGGTACCAGACGCTCGACCAGTTGGCGGCGGAGAGCCGCCTGCGCGCCACCACGGCGGAGGTGAAGGCGACATAGCAGGCATCGGTCGCCGCCGTGGCGACGAACACGCCGAGCGCGATGAACGGGTCGAGGGCGAAAAACGCGGAGAGAAAGTGCTGCATGGGCGGCCCCGGAAGAGGAGGGCGGTCGGGTGACCCGCCCTCCATCATGGCGCAGGCCGGGGCGCGGGCAAGAGGGCCGGGTCGTCGGACATTCGTCGCCATGGCCCGCGCTTGCCGGGCCAAGGATGGGTCGCCATGGCCGGCGCTTGCCGGGCCAAGGGTGGATCGCCACGGCCGACGCTCCGACACGGTCCCTGCGGCCAGCGGTGCCAGCGTCCGAGGTCCGGAGCGGCGTCATCCTCCGCTCCACCCTCGACCGCAGCTGACAGAGCCGCGACGCGACGATCGCCCCCGGATCGGCCCCCGCTGGCCGGTGCCTCGGCTATCCTGTCCGCCTATCCTGTCGAACCTCCCGCGATTTCCATCACGGCCCCCTTCATCCGCGCGGCCACACCCGCTATTGATCCGCGCAAGCGACGGCGCGTACGTCCGCCGGAAGGAGGCCCGACCATGTCCGATCCGCATCAGCAGAAGGCGTTTCCCGTCTCGTGGGACCAGTTCCATCGCGACGCGCGCGCGCTCGCCTGGCGGCTGCACGGCTTCGGCCCGTTTCAGGGGCTGATCTGCATCACTCGCGGCGGTCTGGTGCCAGCGGCGATCGTGGCGCGCGAGCTCGGCCTGCGGGTCATCGAGACCGTGTCCATCGCCTCCTATCATGACTACAAGAACCAGGGCGAAACCCTGGTGCTCAAGCCCATCGCCCCCTCGGTCATCGAGGCGGCGGGCGAGGGCGGGCAGGGGCTTTTGGTGATCGACGATCTCGTCGATACCGGCACCACGGCGCGGCAGGTACGGGCGATGCTGCCCAACGCGCATTTCGCCACCGTCTATGCCAAGCCGGCCGGACGTGATGTCATCGACACCTTCATCACCGAAGTGAGTCAGGATACCTGGATCTACTTCCCCTGGGACATGGGCCTGTCCTTCCAGCCGCCCATCCGCGACGGCGTCGCCTGAGGAGATTTGCGATGAGTGGCAACGATTTTCACGGCAACCCGCCCGAGGATGGCGACGAGGCGTATGACGAGGCCTACGAGACCCATCGCGCCGCGCTGTGGGACATGCTGATGACCTATGCCGACGAGCACGACCTCGCCGACGGCTTCCTGTCGGATCTCGTCTCCGATCTCGGCCTGTCGCTGCGCATGGTCGCCTATGCGGCGGAAACCGAAAAGCCGTCGGTCGGCGGGCTCCGGCTCGACCTCGACCGCTACGCCCGCGAGATGGGCGAATCGGTGCGCGAGGCCAAGAAGGGCGCCGGCGAGTTCATCGCCGAGGCCAAGGCCGCGCGCGAGGCGGAGGCCGCCGAGGAGGGTGAGGCTGCCGCGGCCGACGAAGCCGTCGCGCCCGTCGCCGAGCCGTCGGCCGACGAGCCGTCGGAGAAGAACGCCGCGCTCATCGCGGCGCGGGCGTTTCCCCGGCGTCAATAAAGCCGGCGGGGGGCCTCGCAAAGGACAGCCGGCTGCGGTATGCGAGGGTGTTTCCACAACCCTCGCGACAAGGCCTCTCCCATGACGCCTCGCATTATTTCCGCGATCCTCCGGTCGCCGGCCACCTTCCTGTTCGCCCGCGTGCTGCTGGTGGTGCCGTTCCTCGGCAGCGGCATCTCCAAGCTGGTGGATTTCCCCGGCGCGGTGGCGGAGATGGCGCATTTCGGCCTCAGCCCGCCGGCCTTCTACGCGGTGGCCACCATCATCACCCAGCTAGTCGGCTCGGCGCTGATTCTCCTCAACCGCGCCGCCTGGCTCGGCGCCGGCGCCTGCGCCATCTTCACCGCGCTGACCATTCCGATCGCCCATCATTTCTGGACCATGCAGGGCGAGATCGCCCAGCTCGAATTCTTCTTCGCGGTCGAGCACATGGCGGTCATCGGCGGCATGATCCTGGTCGCCATCCTCGGCGAGCGCACCCGCAGCGCCTGAGGCGGTTCGCGTCGGGCCTTGAGCAGGCCGGCCCCGGCGTGCTCTAAGGCGGCGCGGAACGGAATGACGGGAATGGGAATGTCAGGAACGGCGATGGATCGCGGCGCGCGCAAGATCGATCCGAACAGCGATGCGGCGATCGCCGCCACGGTGACCCCGCGGCCGATCGAGGAGATCGGCGCCCAGCTGGGGCTCGATCCGCAGGTGCTGTTCCGCTACGGGCACATCAAGGCCAAGATCGCGCTCGAGGCGGTGCATCCGGCCGAGGCGAAGGCCGACGGCAAGCTCATCCTCGTCACCGCCATCAACCCGACGCCGGCCGGCGAGGGCAAGACCACCACCACCATCGGGCTGGGCGACGCGCTGGCGCGCATCGGCAAGAAGGTCGCCATCGCGCTGCGCGAGCCGAGCCTCGGTCCGGTGTTCGGCTCCAAGGGCGGCGCCACCGGCGGCGGACGGGCGCAGATCATCCCGATGCAGGACATCAACCTGCACTTCACCGGTGACTTCCACGCCATCAGCGCCGCGCACAATCTGCTCGCCGCCGCCATCGACAACCACATCTACTGGGGCAACGCGCTCGACATCGACGCCCGCCGCATCAACTGGCGCCGCGTCGTCGACCTCAACGACCGCGCGCTGCGCCATGTCACCGTCGGCCTCGGCGGCCCGCCCAACGGCTTCCCGCGCGAGGACGGCTTCGACATCACCGTCGCCTCCGAGGTGATGGCGATCTTCTGCCTCGCCCGTTCCTTCGACGATCTGGAGGAGCGGCTCGGCCGCATGGTGGTGGCGCATACCCGCGCCCGCCATCCGGTCACCGCCGCCCAGCTGAAGGTTACCGGTTCGATGGTGGCGCTGCTGCGCGACGCCTTCCAGCCCAACCTCGTGCAGACGCTGGAGGGCACGCCCGCCCTCGTCCATGGCGGGCCGTTCGCCAATATCGCCCATGGCTGCAATTCGGTGGTGGCGACGCGCACCGCGCTCGGCCTCGCCGATTACGTGGTGACCGAGGCCGGCTTCGGCGCCGATCTCGGCGCGGAGAAGTTCCTCGACATCAAGTGCCGGCAGGGCGAGATCGCCCCCTCGGCGGTGGTGATCGTCGCCACGGTGCGGGCGCTGAAGATGCATGGCGGCATCGCTCAGAAGGATCTCGGCCCGGAAAACCCGGCGGCGGTGCGCGCCGGCTCCGGCAACCTGGTGCGCCACATCGAGAACATGAAGTCCTACGGCCTGCCGGTGGTGGTGGCGATCAACCGCTTCACCTCCGACACGCCGGCCGAGATCGCCGAGATCGAGAAGGCCTGCGCCGCGGTCGGCGCCGAGGTGCATCTGTGCAACCACTGGGCCGAGGGCTCGGCCGGCGCCACCGGCCTCGCCGAGGCGGTGGTGCGGCTCGCCGACGGCCCGTCCGACTTCAAGGTGCTCTATCACGACGATCTGCCGCTGGTGCAGAAGATCGAGTCGATCGCCCGCCACATCTACCGTGCCGGCTCGGTGGCCTTCGACAGCGGGGCGCTGAAGAAGCTCGCGGATTTCGAGGGGCTCGGCTATGGCGACCTGCCGGTCTGCATGGCCAAGACGCAGTACAGCTTCTCCGCCGATCCCGGCCTGCGCGGCACGCCGTCCGGCTTCGTGCTGCCGGTGCGGGACGTGCGGCTCTCGGCCGGCGCCGGCTTCGTCGTCGCGCTGTGCGGCGACGTCATGACCATGCCCGGCCTGCCCTCGCATCCGGCGGCGGAGAACATCTATGTCGACGAGACCGGCTTCATCGCCGGCCTGAGCTGAGGGCGCCCGGCGAGATCCTATAGTCTGGGTTGCACGGCCCGCACCGGCGCGGCACGCTCCGGTGGTAAGTCGATCTTTCGGCGGACGTGGCGAAACTGGTAGACGCACGAGACTTAAAATCTTGCGCCCTTAAAGGCTTACGGGTTCGAGTCCCGTCGTCCGCACCACCCCTTCCGCACCGGCGCCGTCCGGTGCGCGTCTCATCTTGATCGTGCGAGACGGCCCGCACGGGGAGTGCCTGGATTGTTCGACCGGGATTTCGCCGCCTTCCTCTTCGACATGGACGGCACCGTGCTCACCTCCATCGCGGCGGCCGAGCGGGTATGGACCCGCTGGGCGCAGCGGCACGGCCTCGATGTCGCGCGCTTCCTGCCGACCATTCACGGCGTGCAGGCGATCGACACCATCCGCCGGCAGGCGCCCAACATTCCCGGCCTCGACATCGAGGCGGAAGCCGCCTGGGTGACGCGGGCGGAGATCGAGGATGTCGGCGGCATCGCGCCCATTCCCGGCGCCGTCGCCTTCCTTGAGGCGCTGCCGGCCGAGCGCTGGACCATCGTCACCTCGGCGACCCGCGATCTGGCGCAAGCCCGGCTGCGCGCGGCCGGCCTGACGCCGCCGGCGCGGATGGTCTGCGCCGAGGACATAGTGCGCGGCAAGCCGGCGCCGGACGGCTATCTGCTCGCCGCCGAGCGGCTGGGCGTGCGTCCGCAGGATTGCCTGGTGTTCGAGGACGCGCCGGCCGGCATCGCCGCCGGGGAGGCGTCCGGCGGCGCGGTGCTGGTGATCGGCCACACCCATTCCCATCCGCTGGAAACCCCGCACGTCACCGTGCCGGATTATCTCGGCCTCGCCACCACGGTCACCGTCGGCGGCACGCTGCACCTCACCTGCCCGACGGCGCGGGAGCGGGCAGGGAAGGGGGCGCCCTGAACGGACGCCACCCTGCGCTCAGTCGATGCCATCAATCGCCTTCAGCCGCGGCACGATGAAGTCGACGAAGGCGCGCACCGCGGGACGCAGGAAGCGCGTCGAGGGGAGGGCGAGGAACAGCTCGCTCGGTTTCGCCTCATAGTCCGGCAGGATGCGCACCAGCTCGCCGCGCGCCAGTTCGTCGGCCACCAGCAGCTTCTGCACCGGCCCCGGCCCGTGCCCTTCCCTCAGGCTGCGCACCAGCACCTGCGCCACATTGGTGCGCAGCTTCAGGTTGGCCGCCAGCTCGGAGGTCTCGCCGTCGCGCACAAGCACCAGCCGGTCGCGCTCGGAGAGCGCTCCGGTGGTCGCCACCAGCGGCCGCGCGGCGAGATCCTCCGGGGTGTCGATCGGTCCGGCCTCGGCGAGATAGGCGGGGGAGGCGACCAGCACCCGGCGCACCATGCCGATCCGGCGGCTGACGATGTCGCTTCCCTCCGGTCGGCCATAGCGCAAGGCAAGGTCGAAATTCTCATAGACGAGGTCGACCGTCCGGCCATCCAGCACCAGGTCGGCGACGACGCCGGGATGATCGCGCTGGAACTCGACCAGCAGCGGGTGCAGGCACTGGGTGCCGATGCAGGCGGGTGCGAACAGCCGCAGCGTACCTTCGATCCGGCCGCTGTCGCGCCGCACCCCTTCCAGCGCCGCGTCGATGGAAGCGAGTGCCGCGCGCGAGGCCTCGAACAGCGCCTGTCCCTGCGCGGTCGGGCGCACCGCCCGCGCCGAACGCTCAAGCAATCGTGCGTTCACATGGCGTTCGAGATTGCGCAGATGCTTGGTGACCGCCGGCTGCGAAATGTCGAGATCGCGGGCCGCGCCGGTCACCGATCCCTTTTCCACCGTGCGGATGAAGGCGCGCAGCGCCAGCGACAGGTCCATGGTTCTCCCGGGAAGTGTCATATCTCAAAGTTATGATCACAATCACATTATGCCATATGGACATGGCTGCGGCCATGAGGCTTGCTGCCGCGCATTCGCTCATTTGAGGCTCTGGAGAATCATGCTGCTTACCCGTCGTGCCGCGCTCATCGGTGCCCCGCTTTTTCTGGCCGGCTGCGCGACGCAGGGCCGCCTCCCGGCCCCGACCGCCGCGACCCCGACGGTCGATCCGCGCTGGGCGGCGATGTATGGCCCGGTGGATGGCGAGCCCTTCCCGGTGCCGGCGGTGGACATCTCCGAGATCGACCCGCAGTTCCTGCGCCAGGAGGTTGCCTATCGCGGCGCCGAACCGACCGGCACGCTGGTGGTCGATCCCAACCGGCGCTTTCTCTATCTGGTGCGCGAGAACGGCCGGGCGATCCGCTACGGCGTCGGCGTCGGCAAGCAGGAAGGCTTCAATTTCCAGGGCGAGGCGATCATCGCCCGCAAGGCGCAGTGGCCGCGTTGGACGCCGACCCCGAGCATGATCGCCCGCGAGCCGGAGCGCTACGGCCCCTATCGCGACGGCCTGCCCGGCGGCCCGACCAACCCGCTCGGGCCGCGCGCGCTCTACCTCTACAAGGATGGCCGCGACACGCTCTACCGCCTGCACGGCACCACCGAGCCGTGGTCGATCGGCACCATGGTGTCCTCCGGCTGCATCCGGCTGCTCAACCAGGACATCATCGATCTCTATCGCCGGGTTCCCACCGGCTCGAAGGTGATCGTGCTGCCGGCCGGCGCTCCGGGTGTTGCCTGACACGGCGGCCTGAGCGCTGATCGCGCCGTTGGCGGGCGGGGCAGGGGGCTCACGGCGCTCCTGACGCCCGCGACGCGGCGCTTACGCAGGGTCCTCGCCGCTCGGCCGGCCGGGTCTTCCGCCTGCCATATCGTCCCTGTGGATGCCGACGGAATCCCGTTGGCAACGGTCTCGGCCTGTCCCAGATTGCTGCCGTATTCCCGCCACCGGCGCGCCGGCCGGCTGCCTTGGAGCGCCGGCTCAGCATGCCCAAAGCCCTGTCGCGACTGGGCTTTCCTGAACGTCGGCTTACCGTTTGTTTACCATATTGTAATGTGCGTCGCATTTTTGCCGCACTTGGGCGGCCTCCTGTGACATAAGGAGTGGGGGATCGGGTGGGTGGCCCGATGTCCCGAATGTGGGTTCGCATCCGCTAGAATTTCGGTACCAGCGTTCAAGGTGCCGCGACGGATGCCAACGGAACGGTCGGGTGCATGGGGCAGGAAACGGCTCGAGGTCGGGTTGCCGGCAAAAAATCGGCGCGGTTGATTTCGATGGACCTCTCGGGGGTCTGCCGTGTCGCGGTTCTTGTCGGTGTCGGCCTGATGGTCGCCAACTGCACGGGTGACAACAAGCTCACCAGCAAGATCGATCCCAAATACGGCGTGGCGGCGAGCCCGCGCGTGGTGAAGCCGGGCGATCCGGTTCCCAAGGGCGGCGGTACCTATCGCGTCGGCAAGCCGTATACGGTGGCCGGCAAGGTCTATACGCCCTACGAGAACACCAATTACCGCGCCGAGGGCCTCGCCTCCTGGTATGGCGATGATTTCCACGGTCGCCTGACGGCGAATGGCGAAGTGTTCGACATGCAGTCGATCGCCGCCGCGCACCCGACCCTGCCGATGCCCTGCTACGTCAAGGTCACCAATATCAGCAATGGCCGCTCGATGGTGGTGCGCGTCAATGATCGTGGGCCGTATCACGGCAACCGCGTCATCGACGTCTCCTCGCGCGCCGCCGATCTGCTCGGCTTCAAGCGTGTCGGCACCGCCCGCGTGCGGGTGGAATATGTCGGCCGCGCCCCGCTTGAGGGGTCGGACGACATCCAGCTCGCCTCCACGCTGCGCGAGAACGGCAAGCAGGTCATCCCGACCACCATGCTTGCCTCGGCCGCGCCGAAGCTGCCGCGCCTGCCGGCGCTGTCCTCCGGCCTGTTCGCCTCGGCCGGTGGTAAGCCTGCCACTGCCGCCGTCGCGGCCAATGTGCCGCTGCCGCCGAGCCGTCCGTTCGAGCTCGGCGAGCCCAGCGCCGAGGACGTCGCCGAAGCGCCGGTCGCCGGTCCGGTGGTGGCGAGCGCCTATGCCGTCAGTCCGGTGCGCGTCGCCCGTCCGGCGCAGCAGGCCGCCGCCGTGGTGGCTCCGCCCGCTCCCGCGCCGCAGCAGGTCGCCTTCGCCCCGCTGCCGCCCAAGCCGGCGAGCAAGCCGGTGGCGGCGCCCGTCGCCGCGGCTCCCGCTGCCCGGCCGGCCGCCGTCGCGGTCGCTCCGGCGGCCAGGCCCGCTCCCGTCGCCGCCCGTCCGGTCCCGGCCAATGCGCCGGCGGCGGTCGCCCAGATGGCGCCCAAGCCCGCCCCGCAGCCGACTCAGCAGCAGTCGCTTGCCGCTGCCGGCTGGGTGGTCGGTGCGCAGCCGGTCATGAGCTACTCCCCGTCGCAGGGCGCAGCCACCGGCCAGGGTCTGTACTGACACATTCGACGACCGGTTCGGCGCGTCGCCGGAGGCGCTGATTGCTCCTCGGGGCGTCGGCTGCTAACTCTTCCGGCCTGCGCGGAGGGTCGTCGGCCATGTCGTCGGGCAAGCTGTCATCACCTGTCGCCACCGAATCTGGCCTGATCGGCCGGATCGGCCTACGTTTCGCTCTCATCGTACACCTCATCGGCCTCGGCGCTGCTCTGGTTGCCGGGCTGATTTGCGTTCCCGCGAGCGCGCAGGTCCAGCCGCCGGCTATCGCCACGCCGCAGGCGATTCTGGTCGACTATGACAGCGGCACCGTGCTGTTCGAGCGAGGGGCCGATACCCCCGTCGCCCCTGGCAGCATCGCCAAGATGATGGCGGTAGCCGTGGTTTTTCAAGAACTTGCGGAAGGGCGGGTGACGCTCGACAGCGAGTTCAAGGTCAGTGAATACGCGTGGCGGCGTGGCGGTGCGCCCGCGGGCGGCGCCACCATGTTTGCCGGCCTCAACACCTCGATCAAGGTTTCCGACCTGCTGCGCGGCGCCATCATCCCCTCCGGCAACGACGCAACGATGATTCTGGCCGAAGGCATTTCCGGCAACGAGCTCGCTTTCGCGCAGAAGATGAATGAAGAGGCCAAGAAAATCGGCCTCACAAATTCGGTATTCGCCAATTCCAGCGGGCTGTCGGACCCCTCGCAACTCACTACCGCGCGCGACATGATGCGGCTGGCGGCCTACATCATCCGCACGTTCCCGGAGAACTACAAGGTCTACTCCGAGAGCGACTTCCTGTGGAACAAGATCCGTCAGAACAACCGCAACCCGTTGCTGAGCATGAGCTTGGGCGCGGACGGCTTCCAGACCGGCTATCTGAAGGAATCCGGCTTCAATCTGGTCGGCTCGGCGGTGCAGGGCGAGCAGCGGCTGATTCTGGTGCTGCTCGGCGCCAAGACCGACAAGGAACGGGCCGAGGACGCGCGCAAGCTGCTCGAATGGGGCTTCCGTTCCTTCGAGTCGCAGCTGCTGTTCGATAAGGGCCAAGTGGTTGGCGAAGCGACGCTTTATGGCGGCGCGCGTGCCGGCATCCCTCTGGTCGGCACCGCGCCGATCCGCCTTCTGGTACCGCGCAGCGGCGGCGAGCGGATCAATGCCCGCATCCTCTACGAGGGCCCGATCGACGCGCCGGTCAAGGCCGGGACCGAGCTCGCCCGGCTGCGGGTGATGCGCGGCGACCAGCTGGCGCTGGAAGTTCCGCTGGTCGCGGCCGAGGATGTGCCGGAGGGCCCGCTCTGGCGCCGGGCGCTGGACGGCGCCTATGAACTCGTGGTCGGCCTTGCCCGCGAGGGATTCAGCAAGCTGAAGAGTGCTTATGCCAGAGCCACTTAAGCCGCGCGCGCCACGCCGCCGCACCGTGCGGCCGCCGGTCTCGGGGCGGTTCGTCACCTTCGAGGGCGGCGAGGGCGCCGGCAAGTCCACGCAGGTGCGCCTGCTTGCCGAACGCCTGCGGCAGGCCGGGCTCGATGTCGTCACCACCCGCGAGCCCGGCGGCTCGGCGGGAGCGGAAATCCTGCGCCACGTCATCCTGTCGGGTGCCGCCAAGCCCTTGGGACCATTGGCGGAAGCGACCCTGTTCGCCGCCGCCCGCGCCGATCATCTCGACGCCACCATCCGCCCCGCACTCGCCGCCGGACGCTGGGTGATCTGCGACCGCTTCGCCGACTCCACCCGCGTCTACCAGGGGGCGCTTGGCCAGGTCGATGCCGGCCTGCTGCGCGAGCTCGAGGTGGTGACGGTGGGCGAGACGCGGCCCGATCTCACCCTGATCCTCGACGTACCGGCTGAGGCCGGGCTCAGCCGCGCGGCCGCCCGTTCCGGCGCGGCCGCCGACCGTTTCGAGAGCGAAAGCCTGAGCTTTCACCAGCACTTGCGCGAGGCATTCATCGATCTCGCGCGCGCTGAGCCTGAGCGTTGCGCCGTGATCGACGGCCTTCGCGACATCGAAGTCGTCGCGGCCGACATCTGGCGCGTCGTCGGCGAACGCCTGCCCTTGCCGGCAGGCCGGAGCCGGTCCAGGAAGACATCATGAGCGACGCCATCATCGAGGCCGACCGCTTCGGCACCGCGCCGACGCCGCGCGCCAATCATCTGCTGATCGGCCATGCCGAGGCGGAGGCCGCCATGCGTGAGGCCTGGGATGCTGGCCGGCTGCCGCACGCGCTGCTGATCGGCGGGCCGGAGGGCGTCGGCAAGGCGACATTTGCCTATCGCCTTGCGCGCTTTGTGCTTTCCGGCGGCCGCGCGCCGGCCGGCACGCTGGAGATCGGCGCCGATCATCCGGTGTCGCGGCAGGTGACGGCGCTGTCGCATCCCGATTTGCTGGTCCTGCGAAGGATGCCGAACGATGCCGGCAAGCTGCCGACCGCCATTCCGGCCGAGACGGTGCGGCGGGTGCGGAGCTTCTTCGGTTCGACGGCGGCTTTGGGAGGCTGGCGGGTCTGCGTCGTCGACACGCTCGACGAGATGAACGCGCAGGGCGCCAATGCCCTTTTGAAGACGCTGGAGGAGCCGCCGGACAACGCGCTGTTCCTGCTGGTCAGCCACGCGCCGGGGCGGCTGTTGCCGACCATCCGCTCGCGTTGCCGTGCCTTGTCCCTGCGGGCCCTATCGCCGGAACAGGTGACGGAGGCGCTCGACCATCTCGCCGGCCGGATGCCCGATCTGGTGCGCGAACGCTTCGCCGAGGCGGCGGAGGCGAGCGAAGGCAGCGTGCGCGAGGCGCTGGCCCTGCTCTCCGCCGACCGCCTGGCCGTGCGCCGCGCCACCAATGAGTTGCTGGCGCAGCTGCCGCGTATCGATCCAAAGGCGCTTCACAGCCTCGGCGACAAGCTGCAGGCGGACCGTGAGGGCGGCGCCGAGAGCTTCATCGCCGCCGTGGACAACTGGATATCCGACCGCGCCACGGGGAGGGTGCAAAGCCCGGGCGTGCGCCTTGCACGCCTGCCGGAGGTGTGGGAGAAGGTTCGCCGCGCTGCGATCGACGCGGATGTCTATAATCTCGATCGCAAGACGTTCGTCTTCCGGATCTTCGCATCGCTCCACGAGGCGGTAGGGCCATAAGCTTTCGGCACCGCCTGCACGAGGCAGCCTGTCGGTCCGGCCGCCGCCAGATCGTGCCAGGATTACGCCTCGTGAAACCCGCCTTCTACATCACCACGGCCATCGACTACCCGAACGGCGCGCCGCATATCGGCCATGCCTATGAGAAGATCGCCACCGATGCCATCGCCCGCTTCAAGAAACTGGACGGCTACGACGTGCGCTTCCTCACCGGCACGGACGAGCACGGGCTGAAGATGGCGCAGACGGCGGAAAAGCAGGGGCTGACGCCGTTCGAGTGGGCGACGAAGAACTCCGATCGCTTCAAGGCGATGGATGCGCTGCTGCGCGTCGACTATGACCGCTTCATTCGCACCACCGATGCCGACCACATCGCCGCGAGCCAGGACATCTGGCGGCGCATGGCTGATAGTGGCGACATCTATCTCAGCGCCTATTCCGGCTGGTATTCGGTGCGCGACGAGGCCTATTACGCCGAGGATGAGACCACGGTGAACGCCGATGGCGTGCGCCTCGGCCCGCAGGGTACGCCGGTCGAGTGGACCGAGGAGAAGAGCTATTTCTTCCGCCTCTCCGCCTATCAGGACAAGCTGCTGGCCTGGTACGAGGCGCACCCCGACTTCATCCGGCCGGAGAGTCGGCGCAACGAGGTGCTGAGCTTCGTGAAGGGCGGTCTTCAGGACCTCTCGATCAGCCGCACCACCTTCTCCTGGGGCGTGCCGGTGCCCGGGGACGACGCGCATGTGATGTATGTGTGGGTCGATGCCCTCACCAACTACATCACCGGCGTCGGCTTTCCCGACGACGCCAGCGAACTGTTCAAGCGGTTCTGGCCGGCCGACCTGCACGTCATCGGCAAGGATATCATCCGCTTCCACGCGGTGTACTGGCCGGCCTTCCTGATGTCGGCGGGCCTTGCGGTGCCGAAGACCGTGTTCGCGCACGGCTTCATCCATAATCGCGGGGAGAAGATGTCGAAGTCGGTCGGCAACGTCATCGACCCCTTCGATCTCGCTGCCGCCTACGGCGTCGATCAGCTGCGCTATTTCCTGCTGCGCGAGATTCCGTTCGGCCAGGACGGCTCCTACAGCCACGAGGCGATCGTCGCCCGCACCAATGCCGATCTCGCCAACGATCTCGGCAACCTCGCCCAGCGCTCGCTGTCGATGATCGCCAAGAACCTCGGCGGTGTGCTGCCCGAGCGCGGCGTGCTGTCGGCCGAGGACGCGACCATGCTGGCCAGCGCCGACGGTATGCTGTCGGCCGCGCGCAATGCCATGGACGAGCAGCAGATCCACCAGGCGCTGGCCGTCATCTGGGCAGTGGTGGCGGATGCCAACCGCTATTTCGCCGCCTCGGCGCCGTGGGAACTGCGCAAGAGCGCGCCGGAGCGCTTCGGCACCGTGCTGTGGACCACCGCGGAGGTGATCCGGCAGGTGGCGGTGCTTGCTCAGTCCTTCATTCCCGACAGCGCGGCCAAGCTGCTGGATCTGCTCGCCGTTCCGGCTGAGACCCGCGATTTCGCCACACTGGGGGAGGGCGGGCGTCTGGTCGCCGGTACCCTCCTGCCCGCCCCGGCGCCGGTGTTCCCGCGCTACGTCGAGCCGGAAGCGCCGAGCGCATGATCGTCGACAGCCACTGTCATCTCGATTTCCCGGACTTCGCCTCAGAGCTCGACGCGGTAGTGGAGCGTGCCCGCGCAGCGGGCGTCGGCCGCATGGTGACCATCGGCACGCGGGTGCGCCGTTCGGGCGAGGTGAGGGCGATCGCCGAGCGCTTCCACGACGTGTTCTGCTCGGTCGGCACGCACCCGCACAATGCCGGTGAGGAGCGCGACGTCACCCTCCCCGAGCTTCTCGCCGCCGCCGACCATCCCAAGGTGGTGGCCATCGGCGAAGCCGGGCTGGACTATCACTACGATACCGCGCCGCGCGACGATCAGATGGCCGGCTTCCGCCTGCACATCGCCGCTGCGCGGCAGACCGGCCTGCCCCTCGTCATCCATGCGCGCGAGGCGGATGACGATGTCGCGCAGGTGCTGGAGAAGGAATACGCCAAGGGCGCTTTTTCCTTCGTGCTGCACTGCTTCACCGCCGGCGCCGAACTGGCGCGCCGGGCGGTCGCCATTGGCGGCTATGTGTCGTTCTCGGGCATCCTGACCTTCAAGAGCGGCGCGCCGCTGCGCGAGATTGCGGCGACCCTGCCGGCCGAGCGGCTGCTGGTGGAGACCGACGCGCCCTATCTCGCGCCCAATCCGTGGCGGGGTAAGCGCAACGAGCCTTCATATGTCGTCGAGACGGCGCGTATATTGGCCGAGGCTCGCGGGATCGCCCCGGAGGCCCTTGCCGAGCTGACCACCGAGAATTTCTTCCGCCTGTTCTCCCGCGCCCATTGAGAGCGAGCCGTCCGCGCCCATGGTCCTGACCTTCACCATCCTCGGCTGCGGTTCTTCCGGTGGCGTGCCGCGGGTGGGGCAGGGCTGGGGTGCCTGCGACCCGGCCGAGCCGCGCAACCGGCGGCGGCGCTGCTCGCTGCTGGTGGAGCGCTCCGACGGGGAGGGCGGGCCGGTCACCCGGCTGCTGATCGATACCTCCCCTGACCTGCGCGAGCAGCTGATCGATGCCGGCGTGGACCGGCTCGACGCAGTGCTGTTCACCCATGAGCATGCCGATCACACGCATGGCATCGACGATCTGCGCCCGCTCACCATCCTGCATCGCAAGCGGATGAACGTGTTCCTGGACGCCGAAACCTCGGTGATCCTCAACAATCGGTTCAGCTACTGCTTCCAGTCGCCGCCCGGCAGCGACTACCCGCCCATCCTCGACGAGCACCGCTTCGGACATGGCGACACCATCCGTGTCGAAGGTCCCGGCGGCCCGATCGAGGCGACGGCGTTCCGCATGTTCCACGGGGCGATCATTGCCTACGGTTTCCGCTTTGGCGACCTCGCCTATTGCCCGGATCTGCACGACCTTCCGGCCGAGAGCCTTCCTTATCTGGAGGGGCTCGACGCCTGGATCATCGATGCGTTGCGCTACACGCCGCACCCGACGCATCTATCGGTGAGCGAGGCATTGGACTGGATCGAGCGGATGCAGCCGCGTCGCGCCGTGCTGACTAATCTGCACACCGATCTGGATTATCGCCGGCTGGCCGCCGAACTGCCGTCCCACATCGTGCCGGCACATGACGGCATGCAGATCACATTAGCGACGCCTGGGTAGAGGCTTGAACGGTAAGCTTCACCCAAAGCACTATCAAAATATTTTCCATAATATGTCTTCTGCGACTTCCTGAGATAAACGCGGAGCCCCGATATCGTGACGCCCTCCCGCGACATTGAACGCCTCATCGAGATCATGACGGCGCTGCGCACCCCGGTCACCGGCTGCCCATGGGACCTCGAGCAGGACTTCGCCTCCATCGCGCCCTACACCATCGAGGAGGCCTACGAGGTTGCCGATGCCATTGCGCGCCAGGATCCCGAGGATCTGTGCGACGAGCTTGGCGACCTGCTGCTGCAGGTCGTGTTTCACGCGCAGATGGCGCGCGAGCAGCAGCTGTTCGATTTCGGTGACGTGGTGACGGCGATCACCGCCAAGATGATCCGGCGCCATCCGCACGTGTTCGGTGCTGATCAGGGCCGCGATGTCGCGGCGGTCAACCAGGCCTGGGCCGAGATCAAGGCGGAAGAGAAACGCCTGCGGGCCGAACGGCGGGCACGGCGAGGCCTGCCGGCGGACGGCGAGGGTGAGCGGGTGCTGTCGGGCATTCCGGTGGGGGCGCCTGCCCTCACCCGCGCGGTCAAGCTCCAGCAGAAGGCCGCGACCGTCGGTTTCGACTGGCCGGATGCCGGCCCGGTGATCGACAAGATCCGCGAGGAGATCGCGGAGGTCGAGGCGGAGATCGCGACCGGCGACCGTGCCGCGGCGGCCGCCGAGGTCGGGGACCTGTTATTCGCGGTTGCCAACCTCGCCCGTCACCTCGGCGTCGATCCCGAAGCGGCGCTGCGCGGCACCAACGACAAGTTTATCCGGCGCTTCGCTCATATCGAGGATGCGCTGGCCCGAGAGGAGCGCCGTCCGGCCGACGCCAGTCTCGCCGAGATGGAGGCCTTGTGGCAGGAGGCCAAATCACTCGGCTAAGTGGTTCAACGGCGACGGAAATTTTCGATCGGCACGCTCCCGGACGCCGCACGGCGAACAAGATCGGGAGCGTGGTTTTTGGGGCCTCTACTTTTGATCGAATCTCGGCTAGGCATAATCGAGTCCGCTCGACAGAACGGGCATCTCAGCCCTACGATTTCCCCGGTAGGCCACCGGGGATGGCGCAGGGCGAAAGCCTTGCCTCGCACAGGCTTGGCGGACGCTCGCAAGTGGATGATTTGATGGAAGTTCCTCGTATGCCGGTGCCATCGATCGCGGAGGCCGGCCGGCCGGGCAAGGCCACGCCACGCATCCTGATGTACAGCCACGACACCTATGGGCTGGGGCATATCCGCCGTACGCGAGCCATCGCCAATGCGCTGGTGGGCGCGCATGACAACCTGTCCATCCTGATCATCTGTGGCTCCGCCCTCGCCGGCAGCTTCAATTTCGCGCCGGGCATTGATTTCGTGCATGTGCCGAGCGTCGCCAAGAGCGAGGACGGCGAATATGCCAGCGCCAATCTTCGCCTCAGCCTGCCGCAGGTCACCAATATTCGCGAGGCGCTGATCCGCCAGACTGCCGAGGCGTTCCGCCCGGATATCTTCATCGCCGACAAGGAGCCGGCCGGGTTTCGCGGCGAGCTGCTCCCGACGCTTAAGCTGATGGGCCATATGGGCACGCGGCGCGTGGTCGGCATCCGCGACGTGCTCGACGGACCGGAAGCCATCCGGGTGGAGTGGCACGACAAGGGAGCGATCCGTGCGCTCACCGAGTATTATGACGACGTGCTCGTCTACGGGCTCGAGGAGTTCTACCGCCCGCTGGACGGCATCCCGCTGCCGGCGGAGTTGCGCTCGCGCCTCGTCTATACCGGTTATCTGCGCCGCTCGGTGCCGGGCGGCCTCGCCACCATGCGCTATCCGCGCTCGACCAAGGGGCCGTTCATCCTCGTCACCACCGGCGGCGGCGCCGACGGGGCGGGGCTGATCGACTGGGTGATCTCCGCCTATGAGGCGGACCCCTATATCCCCCTCCCCGCGGTGATCGCCTTCGGGCCGTTCCTGTCCAATACCCAGCGGGGGCATTTCCTGGAGCGTATCGAGCGGCTCGCGAAGGTCGACGCCATCGTGTTCGATCCGAAGATCGAGCGGTTGATGAACCGTGCCGCCGCCGTGGTCGCCATGGGCGGTTACAACACGTTCTGCGAGATTCTGTCCTTCGACAAACCGGCCCTGCTGGTGCCGCGTGCGCGGCCCCGGCTCGAGCAGACCATCCGCGCCGCCCGTGCCGCCGAACTCGGATTGATGAGGATGCTCGAAGACCCGATGGAGTACGGGGCGGACGCCCGCGACCCGCTCCAGATGGCGGCGGCGTTGACCAATCTGTGCGATCAGCCTTCGCCCTCCAAGGTGCCGATGACGGGATTGCTCGACGGGTTGGGCCGGATTTGCCAGCATCTGGAACCGCATATCCGCAAGGCGGATCTCGATAGTGGGCCGGCCATCGGCATCGGAATCTGACGCATGACGCTACCGCTCCGCGATGGCGGCACCTTTGCGCCGGTCAAGCCCGGGGAGGGTACCTCCCCTCGCCTCGCCATCGTGCTCAAGGGGTATCCGCGCTTGTCGGAGACCTTCATCGCGCAGGAAATCCTGGCACTGGAGCGGGCGGGCTACGTCTTCGACATCTGGTCGCTCCGCCGGCCGACCGACCGCTACCGACATCCGATGCATGAGCAGATCACGGCCCGGCTGTTCTACCTGCCGGAATATCTGCACGACGATCCGCGCCGGGTCGCGGGTGGACTATTCCACGCGCTGCGGCGGTTGAATCTGCGGGCGGCGCTGTCGGTTTTTCTGCGCGACCTCCGCCGCGACTTCTCGGCCAGCCGTGTGCGGCGCTTCGGCCAGGCACTGGTGCTGGCGCGCGAGGTCGATCCTGCCATTCGCCACCTGCATGTGCATTTCCTGCACACGCCGGCCTCGGTGACCCGCTACGCGGCGCTGCTGACCGGCCGCTCCTTCTCCTTCTCCGCCCATGCCAAGGATATCTGGACCACGCCTGAATGGGAGCGCCGCGAGAAGATCGGCGCGGCGCGGTGGGGGGTGACCTGCACGCGTGACGGTTGGTCGGAGCTGCGGCGGGTGGCCGAGCCCGGAGAGGGCGAACGGGTGGAGCTCGTCTATCACGGGCTCGACCTCGCCCGCTTTCCCCTGCCCCCGGAGCGGCGCGAGCCGGCGGACGGCAGCGACCCCTTGCGCCCGGTGCGGCTGCTGGCGGTTGGCCGCGCAGTGGAAAAGAAGGGGTTCGACGATCTGCTCGCCGCCCTGGGGCGCCTGCCACCTGCCCTGCACTGGCGGCTTGTCCATATCGGCGGCGGCGAGCTGCTCGACGCGCTGAAGTCGCAGGCTGCCGCGCTCGGTCTTGCCGACCGCATCGAGTGGCGCGGCAGCCAGGCGCAGGGCGCCGTGGTCGAGGCGATGCGACAGGCCGACCTGTTCGTGCTGCCCAGTCGTCCTGCCGGCGATGGAGACCGGGACGGCCTGCCCAATGTGCTGATGGAAGCGGCGACGCAGGCGCTACCGGCCGTCTCGACCGATTTCGCCGGCGTGCCGGAATTCATCGAGAACGGCGTCAGCGGGCTGCTGGTGCCGCCAAAGGCGCCGGTGGAGCTTGCCGAGGCGCTCGGGAGGCTGATCGCCGAACCGGCGGAGCGGCAGCGGCTAGGCGAGGCGGCTTATCGGCGATTGATCTCGGCTTTTTCCTTCGAGGCGGGCGTTTCGCGGCTGGATGCGCTGATGCGCCCCCTCGCCGCCCCTCGCCCGCGCCCATGAGGGTTCTGTACCTCGCGCCGCTGAAGCCGCCGGACCATCCGGTTCCTTCCGGCGAGAGGACCATGGCGCTGCTGTTTCAGAAGCTGCTCGGGCGGCTTGGCTATGAGGTGGAGCTGGCGTCCCGTTTGCGGAGCTTGACCCTCGCGCCATCGATAGCTGCGTGGGCCGACCTGCGCGCGGCGGCGCGTGGCGAGGTCGAGTGCATCGTGGCTCGGCAGGCCGGCCTCGGCCCGATCGCCTGCGTCTTCACCTATCACGTCTATTACAAGGCACCGGACCTGATCGGCCCTGCCCTCGCCGAGGCGCTGGGCGTGCCCTACGTGATCGCCGAGGCGTCACGTGCCCCCAAGCGAGCCAGCGGCCCCTATGCCGAGGGGCACCGTCTCAGCGAGGCGGCCATTGCGCGCGCCGATCTGGTGCTCACGCCGACCCGCCACGACCGCGAGATGCTGGAGGCGCTGCGGCCGCCGCATCAGCGTCTCGTCGATCTGCGCCCCTTTCTAGACCTCAGCGAATGGCCGTCGGCCGGGTCCTCGCGTACGGTTTCCACCAGGCGCGACATTCGGCTGGTCACCGTGGCGATGATGCGCGCGGGCGACAAGCTGGCCTCCTACCGCCAACTGGCGGAGACGCTCGGCTGCCTTGCGGAGCAGCTCTGGCAGCTGACGGTGATCGGCGACGGACCGGCGCGCGGCGAGGTGGAAGCGCTTTTCTCGCGGTTCGGCGAGCGCGTGCGTTTCATGGGTGCGGTTTCTGAGCGAGCCGTGCTCAGTCGTCTGTTGGCCGATGCGGACCTGTTCGTCTGGCCGGGCGTGAACGAGGCCTTTGGCGCGGTGTATCTGGAGGCGCAGGCACATGGCCTGCCCTGCGTCGCGGCCGGCTATGGTGGCATTCCCGATGTCATCCGCGATGGCGAGACCGGCCAACTGTCGCCGCCGGGCGATATCGCGGCGTTGGCAGCCAATCTGGACGGCCTGATCGAGGATGCCGCCGGCCGTGCGGCCATGGCTGCCGCCGCCTTCCGTTTCGTCGCGTCGGAGCGGGATCTGGCGGCCGCCTCGGCCATTGTCGGGCAGGCTTTCGCCGAAGCCGGCATCTTGGCACCCGTTCCCCCGCCTGGAGTTCCTTCATGAGTGACCGCTCGGTCTTCATCGCGGTCACGCATCTGCTGGGCGTCGGTCATCTGGCGCGCATGGCGGCGCTGGGCCGCATCCTGGCCGCCGAAGGTTGGCGCGTGGTGTTGGCGTCGGGTGGCCGGCCTAATCCCACAGTGCGGCTCGACGGCTGCGAGCTCGTGCAGTTGCCGCCGCTTCATTGCGTCGGAGCGGATTTCGCTACCCTGCTGATGCCGAATGGACAACCGGTCGACGATGCCTACCTTGCCCGCCGGACGCAGGAACTCGTCGATGCCTTCGATCATGCGCGACCGGATGTGCTGATCACGGAGCTCTTCCCCTTCGGCCGCCGCAGCCTGGCGGGCGAATTCGAGGCGTTGCTGCAACGCGCACATATCCGGCATCCGCGACCTGCGGTGCTGTGCTCGATCCGCGACGTGCTCAACCCGCCGTCGCGGCCGGAAAAGGCGGAAAGCGCGCTGGCGCGGCTGGCGGCCTATTACGATGGCGTGCTGTTTCATGGCGATGCCGACATCGTGCCGCTGTCGGCGTCCTGGCCGACGACGCCAGCGCTGATTCGCCGTGTAAAAGATACCGGCTATCTCCATGATGGAAATCGAGTTTCAGACGATGGAAGAATCGATGGCCGGGATGAGATCGTGGTATCGGGCGGTGGTTCGACCGCTAGCCTGCCACTAGCGCGCGCCACCCTCGCCGCCGCCGCGAAGCTGCCAGCACATCGTTGGCGCCTGCTGGTCGGCCAGGGGGTTCCGGAAGCTGATTTCGCGGCTCTCGTAACGGCAGCACCGTCGAACCTGATCGTCGAGCGGGCGCGGCCGGACTTTCCGCTGCTGCTGCGGCGAGCGGCGCTGTCCATCAGCCAGGCCGGCTATAATACCGTCATGGACCTTGCCGCGGCGGGGGCGAGGGCGTTGCTGGTGCCCTTCGCCGAGGGCGGCGAGCGCGAGCAGACGCTGCGCGCGGCCGAGCTGGAGCGTCGGGGGCTGGCGCGTGTCATCCCCACCGTGGAGATCGACGGCGATCGGTTGGCGACGGCTGCGACCGCCCTGCTGGAGCGGCCGCGTCCGGACTGGTCCGGCATTACCCGTGACGGCGCCGTCCGTGCGGCACGGCTGGTCGGCGAGTTCGCCGGGCGCGCCGCCGGCCGCGCCGAAGGACGCGACCGGCTCGACGCCGCGCTGGCCCGCGCGCGGGCGATGCAGCGGCAGCTGCACTTCTGGTGGCGCGACGACGACGCCGTGATGCCGAGCGCGGCGCTGGACCGCCTGCTCGACCGCACCGTCGGCCGCGGCATTCCTCTCGCGCTGGCGACGATACCCGCGCGCGCGACGCCGGAACTGGCCCGCCGTCTCTCAACCCTCGGCGGCGTCGATATGCTGGTGCATGGCTGGGGGCACGCGAACCACGCCCCGGCCGATGCGAAGAAGGCGGAGTTCGGGGCGCATCGTCCGCTTTCCACCATGACGGCGGAGGCGGTGGAGGGACTGGAGCGGGTGACATCGCTGTTCGGCGGCCAGGCGGTGCCGGTCTTCGTGCCGCCGTGGAACCGGGTGGACCCGGCTCTCCTGGCCGCCCTGCCCGGCTGTGGCTTCCGGGCGGTGTCGACCTTCCAGCGGCGCAAGGCGCGCTACGCCGCCCCCGGTCTGCTGCAGTTGAACACCCATCTCGATCCGATCGCCTGGCGTCAAGGCGGTGGCCTCGCTGACGAGGGCGAGCTGCTGGACAATCTCGCAAGGCTCATCGAGGAGGAGCTGGCGGCCGCGCCCGGCGTATTGGAGCCGATCGGCCTGCTCACCCATCATCTGGTGCATGACGGCTGGATCGACCGTTTCCTCGATGAACTGGTCGACCGTCTGCTCGATTCCGGCGTGGCCAACTTCGTCGGGGTGCGGGAAGTTCTCGGCGCCGGTGATGTGGCCGACCTTCAGCCCGCGCGGCGATAGAGATAGTAGCGGCCTTCCAGGGCGCCGGGCGGCAGCGGCACCTCGTCGAAGCCGGCGAGGCTCAGCGGCAGGTCTGACATGACGATCCCGCCCGGCGCCATGATCGGCGGCAGCAGGCGGCTCGACATTTCCGCGACGCGACGGTTGGAATCGCGATCGAAGGAGCCGAGGTCGGAATTGGCAAGTACGACCCGTCCCTCGAGCCGATCATGCAAGGCCGGTAGCGTCTGCTCGATCTCTCCCAGAAACAGGAAAGCGGGATCGGGCTGGCAATCGGCATAGGCGCCGTTCACCCGGTCGAACACATATATCTCGCGATCGGGCAGATGCCGGTGCAGGTGATCGAAGGTCCGGCCGAGACCGAGGCCGAGCTCGATCACCGGGCCGGGACGATCGACGATTTCCCTGAAGGCCCAGGCAAGGCAGGCCTGCTGCGATTGCAGTCGGAACAGCGTCTTTTCCAGGCGGGACGGGCTGGTCATGGGCGTGGCAGGGCTCATCGATAGGGATCGGCGGCGTCGCGCAGCCCATCGCCAAGGAAGTTGAAGGCGAGGATCACCGCGATCACCGGTACCACCGGCAGGATGAGCCAGGGATAGAGCACAACGATGTTGATGTTCTGCGCCTCGTTGAGCATGACGCCCCAGCTGGTGATCGGCGGGCGCAAGCCGAGGCCGAGAAAGCTCAGCGCCGTCTCGCCGAGGATCATGCTGGGGATGGCGATGGTCGCCGAGGCGATCAGATGGCTCATGAAGCCCGGCACAAGATGGCGGAACACCACGCGCGGCGTGCCCGCCCCCATCAGCTGTGCCGCAACGACGTAGTCGTCCTCGCGCAGCGACAGCAGCTTGGAGCGCACGGCGCGGGCGAGCCCGGTCCAGTCCATCAGCCCGAGAATCACGGTGATGCCGAAATAGACCAGAATCGGGCTCCAGCTCGGCGGCATGATCGCTGACAGCGCCAGCCAGAGCGGGATGGTCGGCAGCGATTGGACCACCTCGATGGTGCGCTGCACGAGAAGGTCGAACAGGCCGCCATAATAGCCGGCGAGGCCGCCGATCACGATGCCGAGCGCGAAGCTGACGGAGATGCCGATCAGGCCGATGGTGAGCGAGATGCGGGCGCCGTAGATGATGCGCGAGAGCATGTCGCGGCCCAGCCGGTCGGTGCCGAGCAGGAACATCGTGCCTCCCTCGCCCGGGCAGACGAGATGGAGGTCGCCCTCGAACATTCCCCAGAAGCGGTAGCCGTCACCGCGGCAGAAAAACCGTATCGGAAAAATCTGTTGCGTGTTCTCGCTGTAGTTCCGCTTCAAATTGTTCATGTCGAGCGTGGAGGTCAGCCCATAGGTGAAGGGGCCGACGAACCGCCCGTCGTGGAACAGGTGGACGCTCTGTGGCGGGGTGCGGATGAAGTCAGTGTGCCGCGACTGGTAATTGTAAGGCGCGAGGAATTCGCTGATCAGGATGGAGGCGTAGAGCACCATCAGGAAGACGCCGGAAATGACCGCCAGCCGGTGCTTGCGGAACTTCCACCACATCAGTGTCAGCTGCGAGGCGAGATAGACCCGTTCCTGCGCCTTGGTCAGCTTGTCGGCCTGGTGGGGGTCGAACACGCCTTCGGCGATGAAATGCGACAGCGGCGCGCCGGACGGCGGCAGGGAGACCGGCTGGTTCACTTCGTGCGTCCCCCTTGCAGGCGGATGCGCGGATCGAGGAAGCCGAGCAGGATGTCGGAGATCAGCACGCCGACCACGGTGAGGCAGGAAAGGAACAACAGGAAGGAGCCGGCGAGATACATGTCCTGGCTTTGCAGGGCCCGCAAAAGCAGCGGGCCGGTGGTCTGCAGCGACAGTACGACGGCGGTGAGTTCCGAACCCGATACGATGGAGGGCAGCACGTCGCCGATATGCGACACGAAGAAGTTCAGCGACATGCGCAGCGGATATTTCACCAGCGCCTTGCCCGGCGGCAGGCCCTTGGCCTTGGCGGTGACGTAGTACTGCTTTTGCAGCTCGTCCAGCAGGTTGGCGCGAATGGCGCGCACCATGCTGCCGGTGCCGCCGGCACCGATGATCAGCACCGGGATCCACAGATGGGCGAGCACCGACTGTACCTTGGCCCAGTTCCACGGCTGGTTGAAATAGATCGGATCCATCAAGCCGCCGATGGACAGGCCGAACCACACATTGGCGAAATACATGAAGATCAGCGCCAGCAGGAAGTGCGGCACGGCGATGCCGAGCAGGCCGATGAAGGTCAGGCCGTAATCCGCCCAGCTATACTGGTGGGTCGCGGAATAGATGCCGATCGGGAAAGCGACGATCCAGGTCATCAGGATCGTACAGAACGATACCAGCACGGTGAGCGCAAGGCGCTCGCCCACCACGTCGCTCACCGGCATCTCGTACTCGAACGAATAGCCGAAATCGCCGCGGACGAAGCCGGTAACCCACAGGAAGTAGCGTTCGATCAGCGGTTTGTCGAAGCCGTATTCCTTCTTGAGGAATTCGACGCGGCTCATATCCGCCTTTTCGCCCTGCGCCGCCATCTCCGCGACATAGGTTTCGAAATAGTCGCTTGGCGGCAGCTGCATCACCGTGAAGATCAGCGCGCTGGTGATCAGCAGCGTCGGGATCATGATGAGGATGCGGCGGGCGATATAGCGAAGCATCGCTTATTCCTTCCCGTCGTCGAACCAGAATGTGTCGGGCATGTAGACGCCGAAATAGGCGCCGGGTTCAAAGCTGAAGATGCCGGTCTCCGGCACATTCTTCAGGTGGTTCGAGACCACGACCGGCTGCGAGGCCCGGTTGACGATGCCGATGGTGAAGACCTCGTCGGCGTTGATCTGCAATATGCGTCGCCAGATTTCCTGCCGTTCCTCGGTGGTCACCGACTGGCGCCACCGGTTCTGCAGGTCGATGAGTTCCTGCGCCGCGGGCATGTCGGGTTTTTCTCCGGCCATGCCGCCGGTCTCGACGAACTGCCCCCATTGCGGCCATTGGAACTGCATGGAGTTGGTCGGGGCGAGGCCGTCCGGGGCCATGTCGGGGCTCGGGATGGCATTGTCCAAGCCCGGCCACACCGACATCATCGCATTGCCGGAGCTGACGCTGCGCCGGAGCAGGTCTGTCTGCGTCGCCCGTACGTACAGCTTGATGCCGATCTTTTCCCAGTCATAGGCCACGAGTTCGAGGACGTCGGTTTCCTCGGTGCTGTTGCCCGCTGTCTCGATGGTGATCTCGGCGCGCCGTCCGTCGGGCAGCAGGCGGATGCCATCGTCGTCGCGCTTCGACAGGCCTGCGGCATCCAGCAATTTGTTCGCCAGCGCCGGATCGTACTGGGACCAGGCGTTGTCATATTTGGAATCGTAGAGCGCGCTGCCGGGGAGGATGGTGTTTGCGCCCTCATGGGCAAGCCCGAAGAAGATGACCTGGTTGATGTCGCGCCGGTTGATGCCGACCGACAGGGCGCGCCGGACATTCGCGTCGCGCAGCACGGTGCGCCAGACAGGATCCTTCACATTGAGATTGGGGAAAATGGCGACATAGGCGCCCTCCCCCCGCTCCCACAGACGTACCGTGTAGTTGCCGCGCTGTTCGCCCTCTTTCAGGAAGGTGTAGTTGTCGAAGCGCAGATAACGCGCCTGCAGATCGGCGCCTCCGGCACCCACCTTGGCCGGAATGAGCGAGGCGGTGCCGATGGCGATGGTGATGCGATCGACATAGGGCAACTGCCAGCCGCGCTCGTCGACGCGGTGGAAATAGGGATTGCGGTCGAACACGAAGAATTCGGCCGGCGGCTTGGTGCGCGGGATCCACGGGCCGAGCATCGGCAGTTCGGGGTTTTCCGGCCGGTAGGAGCGGGCCATCCGGTCGTGCAACGCGCCCCAGTCCTTCACGCGTTCCTGCCGGATCCGCGCACCCAGCCGGATCGGATCGGCGTAGCGCTGGTGAAACTGCCGCAGATAATGCGCGGGTACGAAGATCTCCAGCGGCTGCGCACCGGCCAGCGCCGGCAGGAAGGCAGGATTGGGCTTGCTCCAGCTGAAGCGTACGGTCGTCTCGTCGATCATCTCGAATTTGGCGACCTCGCCGTCGACGAACAGCTGGAACGGCGGTCCTCCCGGACTCAGCCGGTCATTATTGGCCATGTCCTCCCACCAGTAGCGGAAGTCCTCGCTGGTGAAGGGCCAGCCATCCGACCATTTATGCCCCTTGCGCAGGTGCAGGGTGAAGATGCGGCCGCCTTCGACGTCGACGCTCTCCAGGATGTCGGGCACGATCCTGCCGGAGGTGTCGAACACCACCAGCCGTGTGTAGCCATAAATGCTGATGGACCGGATATCGCGCTGGTCGCCCATGAGCATGCGCATGGTGCCGCCATAGCGGCCGGGCTCCCGGCCCATACCGGCGACGTCGATCACGCGCGGATGATCCGGCAGACGATCCGGCAAAGCCGGCATCTGATTGATATCGACCTCGGTGCGCAGCAGTGGCGGCTCGGGTGGGTAGCGTCCCGGCGCCGCGCTTGCGACCCGCTCCCCTGCCAGCGCCATCATCAGAGCCAGGAATGTCCTTCGCCGCATGATGTCCCTCTATGCGCAGCGAATATCATGGGCGGTGCAGCGCTCGGCCGCCAGCACGCTGTGCTCGTTGCCGAGGTCGATCATCCGCAACGGCCCGTCTTTGGTATCACGGAACTCGGTCGGCCAACTCGCCGGATCGGACGCGGTGCCGCCGGACATGGCGACATCGAAATCGAGCTTGCGGTCGAGATCCGGCAACGGCACCGCCTTCAGCAGGGAGCGCGTATAAGGATGCGCGGGATTGCGAAAGAGTTCCTGCCGGGGGCCGATTTCGACGATGCGGCCGCGCGCCATTACCGCGATGCGCTCGGCCATGTAGTGGACGACCGCGAGATTATGCGAGACGAACAGATAGGTCAGCCCGAGGGAGGCCTGCAGATCCTTGAGGAGGTTGAGGATCTGCGCCTGCACCGAGACGTCGAGCGCCGAGACCGGCTCGTCGCAGATGATGAGATCCGGGTCGAGCGCCAGGGCGCGGGCAATGCCGATGCGCTGGCGCTGGCCGCCCGAGAAACTGTGCGGATAGCGGTTGAGGAAACGCGGGTCGAGGCCGACGGCGTGCATCAGCTCGACGGCGCGCTGCTTCTGGGCGTTGGCGTCGCCCCTGCCCTGGATGATCATCGGCTCGCGGATGATGTCGAGCACGGTCATGCGTGGCGAGAGCGAGCTCACCGGATCCTGGAAGATCATCTGCATATGCGGGCGGAACGCCTTCAGCGCGTGGGAATCGAGACCCAGCACGTCCACGGCGCCTTTCTCGCCGTGGAACACGACCTCGCCGGAATCGGCCTTGCGCGCCCGCATGATCATGTTGCCGACGGTGGTCTTGCCCGATCCGCTCTCGCCGACGAGACCGAGGCATTCGCCGCGGCCTATGTCGAAGCCGACATCGTCGACGGCCAGCACCGATCCGCCGCCCTTGCTGCCATAGGTCTTGCGCAGGTGGCGGACGCTCAGCAACGGGGCGCTGTTGCCCTCATAGACCCGCTTGGCCCGCGTCGGGGCGACGGGCGCGACGTTGCGCAGCGCCACCAGGCGCTCGCCCTCCTGCATGTCGAAATCGGGCGAGGCCTTCAGCAGCGCCTTGAGATAGGGATGCGACGGCCGGCGGAAGATGTCCTCCACCGTGCCGGCCTCCATCACCTCGCCGCGATAGACCACCACGACCTCGTCGGCCATGTTGGCGACGACGCCGAGATCATGGGTGATCAACAGGATCGCCATGCCGATGTCGCGCTGAAGCTCCTTCATCAGCTTCAGCACCTGCGCCTGGATGGTGACGTCGAGCGCGGTGGTCGGTTCGTCGGCGATCAATAGGGCCGGATGGCAGATAAGTGCCATGGCGAGCATGGCGCGCTGGCGCAGCCCGCCGGAGAGCTCGAACGAATAACGCTCGTAGGAGCGCGGCGGGTCGCGGAAGCCGACCAGGCCGAGCATCTTCTCGGTAACCGCCCTCGCCTCCTTGCGCGGATGCGGGCGGTGGAGCTGGAGCGCCTCCTCGATCTGACTGCCGATGGTGTGTACCGGCGAGAGCGAGGACATAGGCTCCTGAAAGATCATGCCGATGCGACCGCCGCGCAGCTTGCGCATCTTGCTGCCGTCAGCGGGAAGCTGGGCGATGTCGAGGACCTTGCCATCCTTGAGCGGATCGCTGAACTGGATGCTGCCCTGCGAGATGATGCCGTTGCGCGGCAGCAGCCCCATGATCGCCTGAGAGATGACGGTCTTGCCGGAGCCGGATTCGCCGACGAGCGCGACCGTCCGGCCAGCCGGGACACGTAGCGAAACTCCTTTCACCACCTCGTTGAGATGACCGTGCATCTCGAAGGAGATGCGCAAATCCTCGATGCGCAGGACATCTGAAGGCGTCGCGGGCGCCACGCGTCTATACTCCGGCCTTGTTCAATACTCTCAGCATAGCAGGGCGCGCCATGATCTTGTCCAGCGCTGCACGATCGGAAATGGCGAAGGCCGGCACCGTCGTGTTGTGAGCATCGACCACGACGTCACGGACGCTGTGATCGGTAAAGTCATACCCTGAAGCTTCGGCGGTCGAAACGGCGACCACGTAGTCCGCGAGGAATTCCTTGGAGGCGGCCTCAAGGCCGACCGAGAACGCCACGGTGGTGCCGATGGCGCGCATGACCGAGTTCTGCAATCCGTCGCCGATGCGGGCGAGCACCACTGGCCCGGTGTGGATGCCGATACCGGCGCGGATCGGAATCGGAAGAGCTCCACGCATTTCTGAGTTGAGCAGGTCGAGCACCCGGCTCATGTCCCGCGCCGCACTCAGTGCGGCTCGTGCGCCGGCACCGACATGGTGTTCGTCGGCATCGAAGACCGCCAGCAGGCCGTCCCCGTACATCAGGTCGATATGCCCGCCATGACTTTCCACCGCCTGCGTCATCTCGGCGGCGAAGCGATTGATCAGAACCGCGATTTCATAAGGCAGCCGGTTCTGGGTCAGGGTGCTGAATGCCCGGAGGTCGAGGCACAGCACGGTGGCGTTCCGCTCCAGCGCCCATTCATTCGCCTCGCTGTCGGCATCGGCCGTGGGGCGACCGAGCACCGGCATCAGCACCCGCACGCCGATATCGTGAGTGGGGCGCAGCTGGCAGCCGAGCCGTACGTTTTCCGGCGCGCCGATATGGGACAGCAGCATACGCTCCGGACCCGATGCGTCGGGCAGGCCCTTCGCGCCGGAGAGGATGTGCACGCGGCACGTCGAGCAGCGCCCTCGCCCCCGACAGGTGGAGGGATGCGGAATGCCGTGCATGCGGCTGGCTTCCAGCACCGAGATGCCCCGCGGCACCTGCACCGGGCCGTAGCCGCGATAGGTGATGGTCACCGTGGCGCGCGAACGCCGTCGCACATAGGCGAAGCCGATCAGGCCGGCGAGTCCGATCCCGAAGGCGCCGAGCCCGCTGTCGAGCATCATTCGTGCCTTGTCGAGACCGGCACGCTGCTCCTCGGTCATCGGCTTGGGATTGGCAAATCTGGTCCCCGCCTCCCGCCCCGAGGCGACGAAGCCGGCCAGCGCCAATAGCGGCACGATGATCGCCACCATCCGCAATGTGGTGCGCCAGTGAGGGTACCAGTTCTGGTAGCGCAACGAATGGTGGATGCCGACCACGCCATGCGTCCACGCCACGAGAAGCAGCACCGTCTGCCAGGTGGCCACCGCCGGCCACATCCTCGCGAGCACCGCGTGATAGCTCTCGTCGGCGCCGAACCAGGTGCCACCTACCCGCGTTTCCAGCACATGGCCGGCCGCGAGCAACGGAATCGCGAGCCCCGAGACGATCTGCCAGGCTTCGTCCCGCGGCATCCGCCAGGTATGGCGGCGCAGGATGCGCAGGCTGGCGAGGATCATATGGGTCAGGAAGCAGCCATAGAGCAACACGCTGCCGGGAAGGGATTTCCACAGCAGCCAGCGCCATTGCTGCGCCACCTCCATCGCCTCGATTCCGAAAATGCCGAGCGCGTGGTTGATCAGATGCGTCAGCACGAAAGTGAACAGGACGACGCCCGACCATAGCCGCGCGTGGCACGACCAGGGATGGTCGCGAAAATCCTGCTGGAGCTTCCCCGAAGCCGGCGATCCAGTCGTCGTGCCGACGGAGGACATCGGAGTGGATCAGTGCGTGTGCTGCGGCTCGCCGAGACGGTGGCCGGCATCCACCGCCGGCGCCCCCTTCGGCAGCTGCTGTACAAGTTGGGCGCAGATGTTGTTGAGATCCATGATCTGTCGTCCCAGCTCACGCATGACGGCAAAATTGAACGGCGGCGATTCTTTCAGCAACTGCAGGAAGACGTCACGGTCGATGCGCAGCGCCACCACCGGGCTTTCGGCGGTGATCGTTACCATGCGGACCTGATCGCACAAGACCCCCGCCTCGCCAAGAATGGCGCCACGCACATGTTCGGCGAAGTTGATCACCCCCGCAGGCGTGCGCAGCGACACGGTAAACTCGCCTTCCAGCACGATATATACCGCATCCGATGCAGCGCCCTGCTCGTAGATCACCTCGCCCGGCTGGAAGGTGATCCGGTCGCTGACCATGGCAAGCAGTTTCAGCTTGGACACTTCCACATGATGGAACATGCGGAATTTCTGCATCGACCTGACTTCGTCCTCGATGGTCATTTGCCACCCTCCTGAGGAGCACGATCCCCTTTATGCAGACGCCGCTGCGGGCACCGACGCCGGCGCTTCGGAGGGGGGCTTTGCACTGTCTTTGCGCTCCAAGCCAGTGAACTTACCACCCTCGAATTTCAGCACCATGTCGAAGGGCGAGAAGTCATCGTCTCCCGCCTGGGTGACGATGACGGTACGCCCCTGCATGGCTTCCATTATATCCTGAAGGATCATATGGCCTTCCGACGGTGCGAAGCTAGATAGCGCATCGTCTAGCACGAGAATATCCGGCCGCCGCAGCATCGCGCGCGCCAGCTGCACCGTCACGCGCTGCTGGATCGAGATCAGCCGCCCGCCCGGACCCACCTCCTGGTCGAGCCCCTTGGAAACCACGAAGCTCTCCAGCCCATGCTCGTTCAGCACCTCGCCGACCACGGCGAGCAGCTTGTCGCGCATATGCGTCTTGCCGTAGCGGATGCGGCCGAAGATCAGATTGTCGCGGATCGACGCCGCCGGCATCAGCCGGCCTTCGTCATAGAACTCCACGTCCTTGGCTTCCGACGCCGGAAGAAATTGCCGGAAGCTGACCCGGGCCCGCAGGATGCGGGCCACCAGGCGATCGTCGATCAGGTTCAGGCGGTGGCGCGGCTCGACATACATCAGCGCGTAGCCGATCAGCTTGTCGCGTACCTGGGCGCTGAGGTGCCGGCGTTGGCCGCGGTTCCAGGCCGAGCGGACCTCGGGCCATACCGCCTCGATTTCGGCATTGTCGATGAAGGAATAGCGTTCCCGCAATGGGTTGTCGGGAGCGAGATCCTGGAAGACGTCGGCCACCGTCTCCACCATCTTGATACCAATCGCGGTAAGCGGAGCGGTGAGAGCTTCGGCGGCGATGATCGAACGCATGAACGGGTCCGCCGCCATGTGTTCCGCAGCGAAGCGCTCGCCGACGGCGACGCCGTAGAGCAGGTTTTCGCCGATGCTTGCGCTGGTATTGAAGGTGTCGGGCTGGAATGCCTCGACATATTGCTCGAGCCCCCGGTCCCTGAAACGCTCGATCATCGCCGGCCGCGCAGCGAGTAGCCGCTCGGCGGTGTCGGGAGGAAGATTGTCGCCGAGGCGGCTCGACATGCCGACGCGAAAGATCTCGTCATAGCCGCGCACGATGCGCAGCGCGTTGCTGATGGCTACGTCGACTTCGGCGGGGCTCGAAGCTCCGATGGCGTCGTAGTCGATCCAGTCGGCATCGGGCGACACCAGCGGATTGTCGGTCATGCGCGCTTCATCGAGCCAGTAGCGCTGCTGGGGCGTGAGGGGCGCCCGCTCGTCGAGGCGCGGCGTCGCCCGGCGCAGCGCGAGGGTCAGGTTTTCGCGGATCGAACCCGACATGATGTAGGGCTCGCTCGAGGCGTAGAGCATGATGCTGCTCGCCTCGCGGTCGGACATGGTGGCGATCTCGTGACCGCCGATCGTCACGCTGCCCTGATAATCGGTGATCTGGCGGCCGATTACCTTCGCTAGAATGTCGCGTCCGCCCCCGGTGGGGCCGGCAAAAGCAATGCGTGCGGGCCGATCGATGGCGACCGACATGCGATCGAGCTGGACGAGGCCGCGCCCATTGATCACGCGCAGGCCCACCACCGTGATCGGCGCGTCGGCGGCGAACGCCGGCGGCGGCTCGTTGGTTTCCTTGGGCAGTAGCGTGTCCTTGGAGAACTGGCTGACGACCTGCTCGTACTTGACCGTCACGTCGGCCCGCTGCTGGTCCCAGTCGATCAGCTCCTTGATCGGCGTCGGCAGATCGCGATAGGCGGCGATGACGGCGACCAACTGGCCTATGTCGAGCTGGCCCTTGAGAGCGAGATAGCCGCCCACCGTGTAGAAGACGAACGGCGTGAGCTGGGCCAACAGGTTGTTGAGATACTTGACCGCGAATTTGCGGCGATAGAGCCGCAGCCGGATGTCGAACAACGTCCCGAGACGATGACCGATCTCGGACGAGGAATGGCCGGTGACGCCGTAATTGTGCAGCGCCGGTGCCGCTTCGATCATCTCGCCGATGCGACCGGCGAGAATGCGCGATTCGATCTGCCGTTCCCGTCCGAGGCGGATCTGCTCGCGGCGCAGATGCGGAATGACCACGCCCTGCACCAGGATCAGGCCGATGGCGAGCGTGCCGAGCCACATGTTCTGGGCCAGGATGAACGCCATAGCGGTGAGCGCCTGGGTGCCGAGAAAGGCCGGGGTGATGAACGCCTCGCCGAAGAAACCGCCGATCGGTTCGACTTCGTCCTTGATCATGCTGGTCACTTCCGCCGACTTGGTCGTGCGCATGTCTTCCGGCCGGAAGCGCATGACCAGACCGAATAGGTCGAAGCGGAGGCGCCGCAGCATGCGCTCGCCGAGCACACCCTTGCGGATATTGATGACGTACTTGAACCAGCCGTTGACCAGCGTGAGGGCGAGAAAGACCAGGCTGAGCGCGAACAGGTAGGGCAGCTGCGCCAGCAGCAGCCCATCGGAGATCACATAGCTGCCTCCGCCGAGGAAGTCGGGCAGTGACACCGTGAAGGCGAACAGGCGAGCCTGGGTGACGCCATGTTCGAAGACGCTGCCCTGGATGCCCTCGTTGACGATCCGCTTGGGAACGTCGAGCGACCACCAATAGAAGGGCAACGAGGCCACCACGTAGAACAGCACGATGAGCTGCTCACGCCGGCTGTACATCCAGACGTAACGAAAAAAATTGACCGACAACGCGCGTGGCGCCTTTTCTCGCTCAAAGCTACTCTAACGGCATCAGATAGTATGCGAGGCGCCCATTCGCCGGGTGCCTCACCTTTTTATGATCCTAGCATGACAATCGAGTCCCGGTGATATGCGCGCTGCCCCGACCGCTGCCCTGCTCGTCGCCTTCCTGACCGCCGCGATGCTGCCCTCTCCGGGGCGGGCGGACACGTCCGCTACTCCGCTGGCCGACGGGTTCGAGGGGGACGACTTCGCTCCCGGAGGGGGGCTTTTCTACAAGCATAATCACGAGCAGAGCGCTGGAACCGTTGTGTTTCAGTCCCAGGTGGTCCGCAGCGGTCGACAGTCGCTCGATCTGTCGGTCCGGCCGCTGTGTCCGCCGGAGAGTGAGCTGTGCAGTGAGCGGGCGGAGATCTGGGAGAAGCCCGACGTGCTGGTGCCGTACGGGCGGCAGACCTGGTATGCGCTTTCGATGCAGCTGGCACAGCCGGTTTCCACCGAGCGTCATCGCTATGTGATGATGCAGTGGAAGCGCGAGATCGATCCCGGTGCGATGGGCGACTACAGTCCCCTGCTCGCGTTGCGCCTGATGGAGGGGCGCATCGCCGTTACCGTGGATACCGACACCGGCACCTTCGCTCCCATCGGCACGTCGGAGCGCCCTACTGGCTGCAAGCCGGGCGAGGCCATGGCGAGCCCCCCGGACGAATACAACCAGTTCCGCACGCTGGTGGCCATCGAGCCGGGCGTCATGGGGCCGGAGGAGGCCGGATTCACCGGCTGCACCCCGGATATCCGGGTGACGCCGCGCGGAGCGCTGCCAGCTGCCGGATCAGGCTGGGTCGACTATGTCTTCAGCGTGAAGCCGGGCCCCACTGGCGATGGGCGAATCGACGTCGTCGCCAATGGCAAGTGGATCGTCACCGTCGAAGGCAAGATCGGCCATGAGGGGCCACAGCTCGGCGAGCACATGTATTTTAAGTTCGGTCCGTATCGCGGCGGCGATGGCAATGTCTGGCGCATCTACTACGACGATTTTCGGCGTGGACCGGCCTGCACCGATGTCGCCGACGCCGCCATCTGCGCGAAAATCGCCGACTGAACCGGGGAGCCTCAGGCCTTGACCAGCCGCGCCGGCGTCAGGCCGAGCCGGGCGAAGACGTTGCGCGTGTCGACCACGAGGCGGGCCTCCTCGGCCACCAGGGCATAGTCGACATCGTCATGGTCGGTAGCGACCAGTACGGCGTCGAAGCCGGCGAGCGTCGCCGCATCCAGCGGGATCGACGGCTTGCCGCTGAGGCGTGGATGACGCCGGGTCGGCGGCAGCGCTGTGACCTGCGGGTCGTGGAATTCGCAGAGCCCGCCGCGCTCGTCGATCAGTTCCATCAGCTTCAGCGCCGGACTCTCGCGCACGTCGTCGACGTTCTTCTTGTAGGCGGCGCCGAGCACCAGCACGCGCGCGCCGGCAAGGCCGCGACCGAAATGCCGGTCCAGCGCCTCTGCCAGCTGGTCGACCACCAGATAGGGCATGCGGGTGTTGATCTGGCCGGCGAGCTCGATGAACCGCGTCTCGATGTCGAATTCCCGCGCCTTCCACGTCAGGTAGAACGGATCGATCGGAATGCAGTGCCCGCCGAGGCCGGGGCCGGGATAGAAGGGCATGAAGCCGAAAGGCTTGCTGCTGGCCGCCTCGATCACCTCCCAGATGTCGACGCCCATGGCGGCGTAGACGGTCTTCAGCTCGTTCACCAGGGCGATATTGACCGAGCGGAAGATGTTCTCCGTGAGCTTCACCGCCTCGGCCGCCTGGGTGGACGAGACCGGCACCACGGAACTGATCAACTGTCCGTACAGCAGTTGCGCCAGCGCACCCGCCTCCGGCCCGTCGCCGCCGACCACCTTGGGAATGGTGGCGGTGGAGTAGTGGGCGTTGCCCGGATCTTCGCGCTCCGGCGAGAAGGCGAGGAAGAAGTCCCGGCCGGAGGCGAGGCCGGTGGCCTCCAGGATCGGCCTCACCAGCTCGACGGTGGTGCCGGGCCAGGTGGTCGATTCCAGCACGATGAGCTGTCCCGGCCGCAGCGTTCCGGCGATAGTCCTCGTCGTGTCGGCGACGAAGGAGAGGTCCGGCTCGCGCTGGCGCGTCAGCGGCGTGGGCACGCAGATGACGATGGCGTCGCACGAGCCGAGGCCGGAGAAATCAACCGTGGCCCGGAAGCGGCCGCCGGTCAGTGCCGCCTCCATGCGGGCGGCGGGGATATAGCGGATCACCTGCTCGCCGGCGTTGATCGCTTCCACGCGGCGCGGATTGATGTCGAAGCCGATCACCGGAAAGCCCGCCTCTGTCGCCACCAGCGCCAGCGGCAGGCCGACATAGCCGAGGCCGATGATGCCGATCTTCGCCCGGCGCGTGCGAAACAGCGTGTCGAGCTCGGCAAAAGTGGGCGTGGTCATGTCTGGGATCCGGGCCGGGGTGTCGATGAGGCGGGTCGTTGCTCAGGCGGCGCCGCGCCGTCCGGCGGTGCGGCGGGCGCCGAAGCGCTTCTCGATGTTCTCGGCCCGGTCTGGCGCCACCCGCACCACCAGGTGCAGGGTGCCGCTGTCGCCGTTCCTGCGGTCCAGCACCTCGCTGTGGCGATAGAGCCAGCTGAGCCCCTCCCCGTCCGCCGGACTGAGATCGAGCGCCAGTGTCACCCGGTCACGCGACAACCGGCGGCCGATAGCGAGCTTGAGCTCGTCGAGCCCCTCGCCGGTCAGCGCCGAGACCGGAATGGGCCGGGCATCGCCGGCGAGCCGCGCGGCGGCATTGAAGATGCGGGTGCGACCTTCCTCATCGAGGCTGTCGATCTTGTTCCACACCTCGATCAGCCGATGGTCGTCATCGGGATCGACTCCGAGGCCGCGCAGCACGTCGGCGACGTCGGCCGCCTGTGCCGCCGTGTCCTCGTGCGAGACGTCGCGCACATGCAGGATGATGTCGGCCTCGATCACCTCTTCCAGAGTCGCGCGGAAGGCGGCGACGAGCTGCGTCGGCAGGTCGGAGATGAAGCCCACCGTGTCGGAGAGGATGATCTGGTCGCCGGTGTCGAGCTTCACCGAGCGCAGCGTCGGATCGAGCGTGGCGAACAGCAGGTCCTGCGCCATCACGCTGGCGGCGGTCAGCCGATTGAACAGCGTCGACTTGCCGGCGTTGGTGTACCCGACCAGCGCGACGACCGGGTAAGGCACCTTCTTGCGGCTGGCTCGATGCAACGCGCGTGTGCGCTTCACCTGCTCAAGCTCGCGCTCGATCTTGTAGATGCGCTCGCCGATGACGCGGCGGTCCGCCTCGATCTGGGTTTCGCCGGGACCGCCGAGGAAGCCGAAGCCGCCGCGCTGGCGTTCCAGATGGGTCCAGGAGCGAACCAGCCGGCTCTTCTGGTAGTTCAAATGCGCGAGCTCGACCTGCAGCACGCCTTCCTTGGTGCGGGCGCGCTGGCCGAAGATCTCCAGGATGAGAGCCGTCCGGTCGATCACCTTGGCCGACCACGCCTTTTCGAGGTTGCGCTGCTGGACGGGGCTGAGAGGCGCGTCGACAAAGACGAGGCCGGCTTCATGAGCCTTCACGTCCTCGCCGATCTCCTCGACCTTGCCGCTGCCGAGATAGGTAGCCGGCCGCACGGCCGAGAGGCCGATCACATGGGCCGACACCACATCGAGATCGATGGCGCGGGCGAGTCCGACCGCCTCGTCCAGCCGGGCTTCCGGCGAGCGACGACGCTCGCCCTCCTCCCCCGGCCTGCGGGTGACATGCGGAACCAATACGACGACACGCGTGGCGTCGCCGGTCGGTTCGTCGGTCGGTGCGAGGCTCTCGCCGGAACCGGCGGGCGAGCGCCGGGAATTCCTGCTTTCCAAGCTCAACCCTTCTCGCCGGTCTCGTCAGGCTCGAACAGTTGGACGGGATGACCGGGCATGATGGTGGAGATCGCGTGCTTGTAGACCAGCTGCGAATGCCCGTCCCGCCGCAGCAGGACGCAGAAATTGTCGAACCAGGTGACAACCCCTTGCAGCTTCACGCCATTAACGAGGAAAATCGTAAGTGGCGTCTTGTTCTTGCGGACGTGATTGAGAAAGGTGTCCTGAAGGTTTTGGGTACGTTCCGCGGCCATGTTTTTTGATCCGTTGTTTGTGTGGTGCGCCGGCGCGGCCGCCACCTCTGCCTTTCCCGTCCGGGGATCGGCAACGGTGACGTGCTCATTTAGCATCGCACACCAAGCCTATCGCGCAAGATGCCTTCGTCTGTGAAGGGGTTTTGCGCTATTTGCGGGCAAATTCCGCAACATCGTAGAAAGAATCGCGCAGCGAGCGGGCGACAGGTCCCGGTTTGCCGTCGCCAATCGTCTTTCCGTCTATGCTCACGATCGGCACCACCACGTTGCTGGCCGAGGAAATGAAGGCCTCGCGGGCGGCTAGCGCCTCGTCGAGCGTGAATCCGCGCTCCTCCACCGTCAGGCCGAGGCGATTCGCCACCTCGAACAGCACGGTGCGGGTTATGCCGCGCAATATGCCCGATTCGGCGGGCCGGGTGACGATGGCGCCCGCTTGCGTGACGATCCACGCATTGGTGGAGCCGCCCTCGGTGACCACGCCATCCCGTACGAACCACGCCTCCCGCGCCCCGGCCTCCTTGGCCGCCTGCTTGGCGAGCACGTTGGGCAGCAGGCCGACCGTCTTGATGTCGACGCGATCCCACCGATTGTCCGGCACGGTGATGATGGCGGCCCCACTCGCCACCGAGGCGGCGGCCTTCGCCTGGTCGGTGGCGCGTGCAGTGACGACGATGGACGGCAGCGTGTCGGGCGACGGGAAATAATGGTCGCGCCGAGCGACGCCGCGCGTCACCTGGAGATAGACGATGCCCTCGCGCACCCGGTTGCGCCGGATCGTCTCGCGCAGCACCACGCCGAGCGCGGCCGGCGGCATCGGCATGGCGATACGCAGTTCGCGTAGCGAGCGCTGTAGCCGCTCCATGTGGCGGCGTTCGTCGACCATCCGTCCGCCGCGCACCTCGCAGACCTCGTAGACCCCGTCGGCGAACTGGTAGCCACGGTCCTCGACATGCACGGCCGCGTCGGCATGCGGGACATAGAGACCGTTCACATAAGCCACGCGCGACATGGTTTCCTCGAGCCGTCTTTCGTTACCGCCGCCAGAAGGCGAAATGCACCAGACCGAGGGCGACGAGGATTTCGAGCCGTCCAAGAATCATGGCGAGGGCCAGTATAAGCTGGGCGTAGATTGGTAGCGCGATCCAATCCGGCCAGACGACGGCTTCCCCCCAGCCAGCGTAATAGACCGGCGCGGCATTGCTGATGGCGGCAACGATGGCGACGAGCGCGGCGTCGAAACTCGGCATGGCCGGTGCAATGGCGATGGTCAGGAGCGCGATGCCGCAGCAGGCGACGCCGAAACACAGCCAGATCGCCTTCATCATCTGCATCGAGATGCTCTGCTGCCCGAGGCGGCGCGGATGCACGGCGTTGGGATGCACGAGCCTCTCCAGCTCCAGCGAGGCCTGCACGGCCATGGCCGCGGCCCGGTACATCTTGATGCCGCCGGCCGAGGAAAAGCTCGCCCCTCCGACGAAGATGACCACCAGCACCAGAGCCAGGGGCAAGGCCCCGAAGGCACCGGCATGCGGCTCGATGGCCGTGGTCGTCACCAGCGCGATGCCGGTGAACAACCCGTCCTCCAACGCCAGTACCAACGATTGGCCGCCGATCGGGGTCGCGTACCAGCCGGCGGCGGCGAGCACGCCGATAAGCAGGCTCACCACCACGACGCCGAGATTCTCCTGCTGCCCAAGGGCGAGGCGAAAGCGACGGGTAAGGATCATGCGATGCCACAGAATGCTGGTTCCGCCGACCAGCATGAACAGCATCATCACCAGTTTCACGGCGAAGGGGCCATAGGCGGTCATGCCGTCGGCATCCGGTAGCAGGCTGCCGGTCGACAAGGCGGCGCCGGCGAGGCCGAGCGCGTCGAACATCCGCACGCCGACAATGTAGAGCATGACCGTGCACAGCACGGTGGCGCCGAGATAGACCGGCAGCACCTGTCGCAAGGCGTCGGAGATCGAGGTTGCTCCGCTGCGCCGGAGCAGATGGCTGCGTTCGGCGTGGTCGGGCAGGCCGCCCACTCCTGCAGGGCCGAGCACGGCGACGAAGCCGACCAGGGTGAGCAGGCCGCCCGTCCATTGCAGGGTCAGCAGCCAGCCGAGCGTCGCTCGCGGCAAGCCATCGACGCTGTGGATCAGTCCGCCGCCGCTGGTGGTGAAGGCCGAGGTCGCCTCGAACCAGGATTGAGCAAAGGTGAGTGGCGTCGTCGCCGCGATAGGAAGAGCAGCGAGCGTGGGGATGCCCAGCCAGAGTACCAGCAGCAGCGCAAAGGACGACAGGCGTTCGAGCTTCGCCTTCACATTGCGTAGCCCGAGATAGACGGCACCGGCACCGAACACGGTAAGCAGGGCGGTCGCCAGGAACGCTGCGGCTCCGTCTTCGCCGCGCAGCAATGCGTCCATTGCGGCGGCGAAAAGGAAAGCTGCCAGCACGCAGGCGGCGGCGGCTCCGTAGCGGGCGAGCGCGATCATAGGCAAGCGCCTTTCAGACGAACTCGTCTCTCAAAAGAATTCCAGGCTGACCCGGAACATCTGCTCCACCCGCTTCACCCGGTCGGCCAGCGCGAAGATGATCACCCGGTCGCGGGCATGGATGACCACATCGCCGCGCGGCAGGATCAACTGTCCGCCCCGCAGAATGGCACCGATGCGCATGCCGTCGAACAGGTCGAGGCTACGCAGCGGCTTGCCGACCAGCGGCGAGGTTTCCAGTGCTTCAGCCTCGATCACCTCGCCGGCGCCGTTCAACAGCGAATGCACGCCGCGGATACGGCCCTTGCGGACATATTGCAGGATCTTCGAGACGGTGATCTGCCGCGGATTGACATAAGCGTCGATGCCGAGCCCGCGCGCGAAGGCCGGATAGTTGGGATCGTTCAGCAGCGACAGCATGCCCGACGCGCCGAGCTCGCGCGACAGCAGGCACGACAGGATGTTGACGCGATCGTCGTTGGTCACCGCGATCATGGTGTCGGCATCGCCAACCGCCGCCTCTTCCAGGATCAGTCGGTCGAGGGCGCTGCCCCGCAACACCACCGTCTTGGACAATTCCTGCGCGATGGCCTCCGCGCGCTCGGCATTGTCCTCGATGATCTTGACGCGGGCACGCGGATTACGCCGTTCCAGCTCGCGGGCGACATAAAGGCCGATATTGCCGCCGCCGCCGATGACCACGCGCTGCGCCGGCGGCTCGTCATGACCGAAAATCGACAAGGTGCGCGTCACCTGATCGGCGCCGGCGACGAAATAGACGAGATCGCCGGCGATCAGTGCGTCCGCGCTGCGCGGCACGAACACCCGCCCCTTTCGGTTGACCGCCACCACCACGGCGCGGAGGTCGGGGAACAGATCGGTAAGCTGGCGCAGCGGCGTATCGAGCACCGGGCAATCATCGGCGCAGCGCACGCCGACCACCACCGCGGCGCCGTCGGCGAAGCTCACCGTATCGACCGCGCCGGGCAGCGACAGGCGGCGAAGTACCATCTCGCCGACCTCGATCTCCGGCGAGATCACCACATCGATGGGCAGGTGGTCGCGCGAGAACAGGTCGCGCCAATGGCCCTGCAGGTAGCTCTGGGCACGGACGCGGGCGATCTTGGTCGGCACGTCGAACAGCGCATGGCCGACCTGGCAGGCCACCATGTTGACCTCGTCGTGCAGGGTGACGGCGATGAGCATGTCGGCCGCCTCAAGGCCGGCGCGCTCCAGCACGTCGGGATGCGAGCCGTGGCCGACGAAGCCGCGCACGTCCAGCGTGTCGGTCACGGCCTGGATGAGCCGGGGCGAGGTGTCGATGATCGACACGTCGTTCTGTTCGGCCGCCAATCGCTCGGCGATGCCGAAACCCACCTGGCCCGCGCCGCAGATCACGACCTTCATCGCTACCCCCAAACCCTTACGCGGGAGACTAGAGCATGTTCCGCAAAAGCTGAAAGACTTTCGCGAAAGGCAACATGCGCCAGCCTATTGATATTAGAGCACTTTCCTGACGATCGGGCGATAGTCGTCCGATCGAGGGCGGAGGTGTCGCGCGACTGTGGGCCGGGGATCCCGGCTCAGCCGATGCCGAGCGCCTTGAGCTTGCGGTGCAGTGCCGAGCGCTCCATGCCGACAAATTCGGCTGTGCGCGAGATGTTGCCGCCGAAGCGGCTGATCTGCGCCACCAGATATTCGCGCTCGAACACCTCGCGGGCATCGCGCAGCGGCAGCCCCATGAGATGCTCGCCGCCATTGCCGTTGGGCAGGTTGGGTACCAGGGAGCCTACGTCCGGCGGCAGCATGTCGGCCGTCACCGGCGCATCGGGCTCGCCGCTCGCAAGGATCAGCAGCCGTTCGATGTTGTTGCGCAACTGGCGGACATTGCCCGGCCAATCGTGCGACTGCAGCACAGCCAGCGCGTCGTCGGCGATGCGTCGGCGCGGCAGGCCGGTGCCCTGCGAGATCTGCTCGAGGAAGAATTCGACCAGCTCGGGCACATCGTCGCGGCGCTCGGCGAGCGGCGGTACACGGATCGGTACCACGCCCAGGCGGTGATAGAGGTCCTCGCGAAAACGCCCTTCGGCGATCTCCTTCTCCAGGTTTCGGGCGGTGGAGGAGATGATCCGCACATCCACCGACACGCGCGTGGCGCCACCGACCCGCATGAAATTCTGGTCGACCAGCACCCGGAGGATGCGGTTCTGGGTTTCGCGCGGCATGTCGGCGATTTCGTCGATGAACAGCGTGCCGCCATGCGCCTCCTCGAGCGCACCGACCTGCCGCCCCTGCCCCGTCGTCGCCTCGACGCCGAACAGCTCCACTTCCATGCGCTCGGGGGTGATGGCCGCGGCGTTGATCACCACGAACGGCCCGTTGGCGCGCGCCGAGGCCGCGTGGAGCATGCGGGCGGTCAGCTCCTTGCCGGAACCGGAGGGGCCGACGATCATGATGCGGCTGTTGGTCGGCGCCACCCGCTCGATGGTCTGGCGCAGCTGGTTCATGACCGAGGATTTGCCGATCAGGTGCTGGGCGAGCGGGGCGCGCTGCTTGAGGTCGCGCACTTCCCGCTTCAGTCGCAGCGTCTCCAGCGCCCGATTGGCGACGAGGATCAGCCGGTCGGAATTGAACGGCTTCTCGATGAAGTCGTAGGCCCCCTGCTTGATCGCCGCCACGGCGGTTTCGACGGTGCCATGGCCGGAGATCATCACCACCGGCACTTCCGGATGGTGACGCTTGATCACTTCCAGCAGTTGGAGGCCGTCGAGCTTGGAGCGCTCGATCCAGATGTCGAGGAAGATGAGGTGCGGGCGGCGCGCTTCGATGGCGGCGAGCGCCTCGTCGCTGTCCTTGGCGGTACGGGCGCCATACCCCTCGTCTTCGAGAATGCCGGCGACCAGCCCGCGAATATCGGCCTCGTCGTCGACAATCAGAATGTCGGTCGCCATGTCGGCACTCCCTTATCCGGCCTGCGGTACAGGCGCGGCCTTTTCGCTGGTTACGAGATGAGGAAGCCCGGCGCCCGCACGCTGGAAGCGCAGGCGGATCCAGGCGCCCCGCCCTTCCGGCGCGTCGGCGAGTTCGATCCCGCCGCCGTGCTCCTCCATGATCTTTCCGACGATGGCGAGGCCAAGGCCGGTGCCCTTCTCACGCGTCGTCACATAGGGCTCGAGCAACCGAGCCCGGTTCTCTGTCGGCAGGCCCTTGCCGTTGTCGATGATGTCGATGGTGATGGTCCGCTCGTCGGCCGAGAGTTCCACCGCGATACGCGGAGGCTCGATCTGCTCCCCCGGCTCAACGGCGGCAAGCGCTTCGGTGGCGTTCTTCACGATATTTGTGAGCGCCTGGGAGATAAGCCGTCGATCGAAGCGTGCCGTCACGGGACCTTCCGGAGACGCGAACTGGATGTCGATCTCCGGATTGCCGACCCGCATCAGGAAGACCACCTGGCGCACCGTCTCGGCGACATCCTGCTCCTCCACCACCGGCTTGGGCATGCGGGCGAAGGAAGAGAACTCGTCCACCATGCGGCCGATGTCGCCGACCTGCCGGATAATGGTGTCGGTGCATTGGTCGAACACCTCGCGATCCTCGCCGATCACCTTGCCATAGCGCCGGCGGAGACGTTCGGCGGAAAGCTGGATCGGGGTCAGCGGATTCTTGATTTCATGGGCGATGCGCCGGGCGATGTCGGCCCAGGCGGACGAGCGCTGGGCGACAACGAGCTCGGTGATGTCGTCCAGCGTGACGACCCAGCCGTGATCGGCCTCGCGCGACTGCTCGGTGGTGAAGCGGACGGCGATCACCCGGTCGCGGCCGTTGCGCGACAGCGTGGTGTTGCCCTGCACCGAGCGCGGGCCCGCGCCCACCGCCTCGGCCAGCATCGGGGCGATCTCCGGCACGATATCGCCGAGCGGTTTTCCGAGCGCGTCGTCCTCGCTCACGCCCAGCATCTTCTCCGCCGGGCGGTTGATGATGGTGACGGAACCGGAGGAACCGACACCGATGACGCCGGCTCCCACGCCGGACAGCACCGCCTCGGTGAAGCGACGGCGGGTGTCGATCTGGTCACGCGCCTGCACGAGGTCGTTCTGCTGGGTGCGCAGTTCCTGCGTCATCTTGTTGAAGGTCTCGGCGAGGCTCGACAGGTCGCCCTCGGCTCGCCGTACCGGCACCTCGACATAAAGATTGCCGGCGGCGACCAAGTCGGCCGCTCCGATCAGCCGGCGGATCGGGGCGACGAGGTGGTTGGCGAAATGGATGCCGAGCCATACCGCGCAGAGCAGGACGGTCAGCGAGATCACCGCGTAGAGCAGAGCGAAAGCGACCTGCACGCCGATGCGTTGCTGCTCGAGGTTGCGGTAATCAGCGACCGCCGCTTGGGTTTCCTTGAGATAGTTGATCACGCGCGCATCGATGGGACGCGCCACGTACAGAAACAAATCTCCGAAATCTTTCAAGGGGATGACCGCTCCGACGAAATCGGCATCGGTCGGCAAGTAGATCAGTGGCTGCTCTTCGGTGGCGTCCTTCACCGCGAGATTGGAGGGCACCACGAATTCCCGGCCGGTGCGGATGGTCGTGCGGTCGACCACCGACAGGTCGCGCTGGATCACCATCGCCCCCGGTAGCCCGCGCACCACGGCCTGGGCGGTCATCGCCTGACGGAAGCGACTGCGGTCGCTGTCCCAGAGCGGCCGGATACGCTGCAGGTCGCGCGCCATGCCGAGGATGTCGCCGCGGATCGAATAGGCGTGCTCCCGCACATAGGTCTGCGCCACCGACACGGCATTGTCGACGATGGCGCGGGTGCGCACCGAGAACCAGCGATCCAGCCCACGATCTAGTGTGATGCTCGCCAGAAGCGCTACCAGTAGTGCCGGGACGACGGCGACGACGCCGAACAGCCCGACGATGCGGACATGCAGCCGGGCGGCGGCGCGGCCCCTGCGACGGGCCTTGACGATGCGCCAGACCTCGCGGCCGATGATGCCGAGCAGGGTCAGCGACATCACGCCGTTGATGCAGAGCACGACGATGACGATTTCGTGCGACGGCACCAGCGGGGTGATGCCGATCAGGACGACGAAGCTGACCAGTGAGGTGACCAGTGCGGCCAGAACGGCCAGTGGGGCCAGCCCCCAGAACGAGAAACGAAAGCCCATGCCCCCGAGGTCGGGAGTGTCGCGGCTTTCGGTCTCTCGTGTTCGGCCACTATCGCTCATGTCTCACCACGGCACCGGCCGGTTCGATTCGAACCGGCGCAACTGATGCAGTGAAACGACACTGGTGCAAAAATGTGACACGCGCCAGACCCAGCCGCATTTAATCGGCTGGCATCCACATCACTTGAATGTGGGCGACGCCCCCTAGCGGCTGGTACGAATGATCTGGATATCGAGGTCGCGGATCTTCTTGCGCAGCGTATTGCGGTTGAGCCCGAGCAACTCGGCGGCCTTGATCTGGTTGCCGCGCGTCGCCGCCAGAGCGGCCGACAGCAGCGGGTATTCCACGTCCTTCAGGATGCGGTGATACAGACCCGGCGGCGGCAGGTTCTCGCCGAAACCGCCGAAATAGGTGTTGAGGTGACGCTCCACCGAGGAGGACAGCGTCTCGTCCTGCCCGCCCTCCTCCGGGGTCGCCGTCGACACCGGGGTGGCCAGCTCCGCCTCGATGATCGAGGCGGTGATGATCTCCTGCGGGTAGAGCGCGGCGAGGCGGCGGATCAGGTTCTCCAGCTCGCGGACATTGCCCGGCCAGCGATAGCGCTTCAGCCGGTCGACGGCGGCGATGTCGATCTGTTTGCGCGGCAGGCCCTCGCGCTCGGCCTGGAGGAAGAAGTGGCGCACCAGATCCGGGATGTCCTCGGTGCGCTCGCGCAGCGGCGGCAGCCGCAGCGGCACCACGTTGAGGCGGAAGAACAGATCCTCGCGGAACAGGCCCTGCTGGATGAGGATGCGCAGGTCCTTGTTGGTGGCGGCGACGATGCGCACATCGGTCTTGATCGGGGTGCGCCCACCCACCGTCGTGTATTCGCCTTGCTGGAGCACGCGCAAAAGCCGGGTCTGCGCCTCCATCGGCATGTCGCCGATCTCGTCGAGGAACAGCGTGCCGCTCTCGGCCTGCTCGAAGCGGCCGGCCGAGCGGGCATTGGCGCCGGTGAACGCCCCCTTCTCATGGCCGAACAGCTCGCTCTCGATGAGGTCACGCGGGATCGCCGCCATGTTGATGGCGACGAACGGGCCGTTGCGGCGCTTGCCGTAGTCGTGCAGCGCGCGGGCCACCAGCTCCTTGCCGGTGCCGCTCTCGCCGGCGATCATTACCGTGAGGTCGGTCTGCATCAGCCGCGCCAGCACGCGGTAGATGTCCTGCATCGCCGGCGAGCGGCCGACCAGCGGGATGGCGTCGGTCTCGTCGCCGCCCTTGGGCGCCAGATCGTGCTTCTTCGGCTCCGACAGCGCCCGGCCGACGATGGCGATCAGCTCCTTCAGGTCGAAGGGCTTGGGCAGATATTCATAGGCGCCGCGCTCGGAGGCGCGGATCGCGGTCATGAAGGTGTTCTGCGCGCTCATGACGATCACGGGCAGATCGGGACGCACCTTCTTGATGCGCGGCAGCAGGTCGAAGGCGTTCTCGTCCGGCATCACCACATCGGTGATGACGAGATCGCCGTCGCCCTGGCTCACCCAGCGCCACAGCGTGGCGGCATTGCCGCAGGAACGCACCTCGTAGCCCGCTCGCGACAGCGCCTGATTGAGCACGGTGCGGATGGCGGCGTCGTCATCGGCGACCAGAATACTTCCCGTGGGCATGGCGCTCTCAATTCTTCTCAGTGCCGCGGGCAGCGCCGCGATACATGGGCATGAGGACTCGGAAGATGGTGCGGCGGGGCTGGCTGTCGCATTCGATGATGCCGCCATGGTCGCCGACGATCTTGGCGACCAAAGCGAGGCCGAGGCCGGTGCCGGTTGGCTTGGTGGTGACGAAGGGGTCGAACAAATGCTGCATCAGGTCCTCCGGCACGCCGGGACCGTTGTCGCGCACGCAGAATTCCAGCGGCAGGCTGACGCGCGTCGCCGAGCCGGGCACGGTAAGCCGCACGCCGGGACGGAAGGCGGTGGTGAGCATGATCTCGCCATCCGGGCTGTCGCCAATGGCTTCGGCGGCGTTCTTCACCAGATTGAGGAAGATCTGGATGAGCTGGTCGCGATTGGCCAGCACCGGCGGCAGCGAAGGATCGTACTCCTCGACGAAGCGGATGTTGCGCGCGAAGCCGGTGGAAGCCAGCGTGCGCACATGCTCCAGCACCGCGTGAATGTTCACCGGCTCGCGCTCGATCGGCCGCTCGTCGGAGAACACCTCCATGCGGTCGACCAGCTTGACGATGCGGTCGGCCTCGTCGGTGATCAGCCGGGTCAGCGAGCGGTCGTCGTCGCTGGCGTTGAGCTCCAGCAACTGCGCCGCGCCGCGAATGCCCGACAGCGGGTTCTTGATCTCGTGCGCCAGCATGGAGGCGAGCGCGGTGACCGAGCGGGCGGCGCCGCGATGGGTAAGCTGGCGGTCCATCTTGTCGGCGATGGTGCGCTCCTGAAGCATCACCACCACATAGCCTGCCGCTTCCGGCAGCGGCGCGACATGGATGTCGACGATGCGCTCGCCGCCATTGCGCGGCGTGCCGAGATCGACGCGATACTCGTTCACCGCCGCGCCGCTGTCCCGCACCTGCTCGACCAGCGCCAGCAGCGGGCTGCCGAAGGGAATGAATTCCTGCAGGCGATGGCGGGCGAGCACCGCATGGCCAGCCTCGAAGAAGGCCTCGGCGGCGACGTTGGCGTCGACCAGCCGGTCGTCGTCGGCGACGGTGAACACCGGATGCGGCAGCGCGTTGACCACCGCATCCGACATGGCCGGGGTGCCGGCCTCGATCGGCGGGACGGAATCGACGCCGCCGCGGGCCGCGGGCTTTTTCGACGCGGGAGCCTTCGCCGCTGAATCCGGCTTGAGCGTTTTCATGCTGCGGCACTCCATGACAATTCGTCGAAGGCAGCGCGGAGGCCGGTACGAACCTCACGCGGTTCGTCCTGCGTGAGGATCCGCTTGCGCCAATGCGCCAGCGCGTCGGGCGGGCGGCCGGCGGTGACCGCCGCCGCCTCCAGCGCCCAGCCGATGTGCTTGCGCGCCTGCCGGCGGCCGAGCTCGACCCCGTAATGCGACAGCCAGTCCTCGTAGAGCTCCAGCAGCACGTCGCGCTGCTCGGCGAGGCTCGGATCGGCCGGTACCTGGCCGGTGGCGAGATAAGCGGCGACCTGGGCGGGGAACCACGGCCGCCCCTGGGCGCCACGGCCGATCATCACCCCTGCCCCGCCCGAGGCGGCTAGCATGGCAGGCGCCTGTTCCGCCGCCACCAGATCGCCATTGGCGAGCACCGGCAGATCGATGGCGCCGCTGATGGCGGCGATCGCCGCCCAATCGGCCGAGCCGGTGTAGAACTGGCAGCGGGTGCGGCCGTGTATGGTGACCAGCCGGACGCCGATATCGGCGGCGCGGCGCGCCAGCTCCGGCGCGATGAGGCCGCTATCGTCCCAGCCGAGGCGGGTCTTCAGCGTGACCGGCACCCGCACCGCGCCGACCACCGCCGCGATGATGCGGGTGGCGAGGTCGAGGTCGCGCAGCAGCGCCGCGCCGGCGAGGCCGGTGGTGACCCGCTTGGCCGGGCAGCCCATATTGATGTCGATCAGCGCCGCGCCGGAGGCCTCGGCCATGGCGGCGGCGCGGGCCATCGACGCCGGCTCGTTGCCGGCGAGCTGCACGGCATGGACCGGCAGGCCGGCCGCCTCGGCGCGCAGCGCGGTTTCGGCATGGCCGGTCTCCAGCGCTTCCGAGGCCACCATTTCGGAGACGACGAGGCCGGCGCCGTAGCGGTGCGCCATGCGCCGGAACGGGGCATCGGTGATGCCCGCCATCGGCGCCAGCACGACGCGATTCGGCAGCGTCAGCGGCCCGACGGTCAGATTGGCGTTCTGAAAGGCATCAACGATCAAGCGGTGATCACTCGGTGCACACGAAATGAGCCCAGCGGGCGGTGCCTACATAATAGACAGACGAGGCCCGTCATCAAGTCTCTACCGCCGGATGGCGGGAAACTTTTGCACTGCCGCGCCGCTTTTGCGCTAAACGGAGGGCCGGGGCAAGGCCCGGCGGTGCCGCCGGGCGGCTGGAAGCGGAGTTGCGGGTGGTCGACATGCAGGCGGATGGACAGGCTGGGCTGCGGGCCGACGTCATCGTGGTGGCGGCCGGGCGCGGGACCCGCGCCGGAGACGGGCTCCCGAAGCAGTATCGCCCCCTGGGCGGGCGTCCGCTGCTGCGCCATACGCTGGAACGCTTTCTCGCCCAGCCCGGCATCCGCCGGGTGGTGGTGGTGATCGACCCCGCCCATGCCGAGCTCTATGCGGCGGCGACGCAAGGCCTTGCGGGGGCTGGCGGCGCCCGCCTCGCCGCGCCGGTGGCCGGCGGGGCGACCCGGCAAGCCTCGGTGCGCGCCGGGCTGGAGGCGCTGGCGGAGGATCCGCCGGAACTGGTGCTGATCCACGACGCCGCCCGCCCCTTCATCACCGCGCGGCTGGTCGCCGACGCGCTGGAGACGGCGGCGCGGCATGGGGCGGCGGTGCCGGTGCTGCGGCTCGTCGACACGGTGAAGCGCTGGGAGGCGGACGGCTTCGTGGTCTCCGGCCCCGACCGCGACCAGATGCGCAGCGTGCAGACGCCGCAGAGCTTCCGCTACGCGCTGATTCGCGCCGCGCACCTCGCGCAGGCCGGGCGCGACGACCTCACCGACGACGCGGCGGTGGCCGATGCCGCCGGGCACCGGGTGGCGAGCTTCGCCGGCGAGGCCGGAAATCTCAAACTGACGACGCCGGAGGATTTCGTGAACGCCGAACGGATTGTTGCGCGGGAACTTCGCGACCTCGCCGATGTGCGCACCGCCACCGGCTATGACGTGCACGCCTTCGGCGAGGGCGACCATGTGATGCTGGGCGGCATCGCCATCCCCTTCGGGCGCGGGCTCGCCGGCCATTCCGACGCCGACGTGGTGCTGCACGCGCTGACCGACGCGCTGCTCGGCACCATCGGCGCGCAGGATATCGGCTTCCACTTCCCGCCCTCCAAGCCGGAATGGAAGGGGGCGGCCTCCGACCAGTTCCTGCGCCATGCCGTGGACCTCGTCGCGGCCAAGGGCGGGCGCGTCGCCCATCTCGACACCACCATCGTGTGCGAGGAGCCGAAGATCGGCCCGCACCGCGAGGCGATGCGCGAGCGGATCGCTGAGATCGCCGGCCTGCCGGTGGCGCGGGTGAGCGTGAAGGCGACCACCAGCGAGCGGCTGGGGTTCACGGGCCGGCGCGAGGGCATCGCCGCGCTCGCCACCGCCACGGTGCGGCTGCCCTTCGCGGAGGACGAGATATGAACGAGCGCGACGCGCTGGCCACGCGGGTGCTGGAGCTGTGCCGGGCGCGTGGCTTCACGGCGGCGACGGCGGAATCCTGCACCGGCGGCCTCGTCTGCGGCGCGCTGACCGAGATCGCCGGCTCCTCCGACGTGGTGGACCGCGCCTTCGTCACCTATTCCAACCAGGCCAAGATGGACCTGCTCGGGGTTTCCCAGGCGACACTCGCGGCGCATGGCGCGGTGAGCGAGGAGACGGCGCGGGAGATGGTGGCGGGCCTGTTGAAGGCCGCCGGCACCTCGCTCGGCGTCTCCGTGACCGGCATTGCCGGGCCGGGCGGCGGCTCGGAGGCGAAGCCGGTCGGGCTGGTGCATTTCGCCGCCGCGCGGGCCGATGGACGGGTGATCGTGCGGCGCGAGGTGTTCGCCGGCGAGGACCGCTCCGGCGTGCGGGCGCATGCGGTGATGACGGCGCTCGCCATGCTGGCGGAACTGGCGGAAGGCTGACGCGCTCCGCGCCACGGCCAACGCCGGGCCGCCGCGCGCGGCCGAGGGAACGGCCTCAGGCCAATGTGCCGTAAACCTCGTCGGCGCGCTTCTCGAAGGCGTCGGCGAAGCGGCGGAAGGCGGCGTCGAACATCGCGCCCATCAGCAGGCCGAGCGTGCGCGAGCGGAACTCGTAGTCGATGAAGAACTCGACCTCGCTGGTGCGCTCGCCGGTCGCCTTGAAGGTCCAGCGGTTCTCCAGCCGGCTGAACGGGCCGTCGAGATATTCGACGACGATGGTGAGGCGTGGCCGATCCAGCGTCACCCGGCTGGTGAAGCTCTCGCGGAACACCTTGTAGGCGACCGTCATATCGGCGACGAGGATGTCGATCCCCTCGCCGCTCGCCACCCGCCGGCGGATGTGCAGGCTCTCGCAAAGCGGCACGAATTCCGGGTAGCGCTCGACATCGGCGACGAGCTCGAACATGTGGGCCGCCGAATGCCGGACCTGCCGCTTGCTACGGAACGACGGCATGGCTCAGGCGGGCGCGAGAGACGAAGTCAGGTTGGCGGGGGCCGCGGTGCCGAGCTTCGTCGACCGCGCCGCGCGCAGCCGGGCGAAGTCCTCGCCGGCATGGTGCGAGGAGCGGGTCAGAGGGCTCGACGACACCATCAGGAAGCCCTTGGCATAGGCGATGGTCTCGTAGGACTTGAACTCGTCGGGCGTCACGAAGGACATCACCGGGTGATGCTTGCGGGTCGGCTGCAGGTACTGGCCAATGGTCATGAAGTCGATGTCCGCCGAGCGGAAATCGTCCATCAACTGCAGCACCTCATTCCTGACCTCGCCGAGGCCGACCATGATGCCGGACTTGGTGAAGATCGACGGATCGAGCTCCTTCACCCGCTGCAGCAGCCGCAGCGAATGGAAGTAGCGGGCGCCCGGTCGCACCTTCAGATACAGCGAGGGCACGCATTCGAGATTGTGGTTGAACACGTCCGGCTTCGCCTCGACCACCACTTCCAGCGCACCGTCCTTGCGCAGGAAGTCCGGCGTGAGAATCTCGATGGTGGTGCCGGGGCTGGTGGCGCGGATGGCGCGGATGGTGCGGGCGAAATGCTCGGCGCCGCCATCAGCGAGGTCGTCGCGATCCACCGAGGTGACGACGACGTGCTCGAGGCCGAGCTTGGCAACGGCGTCGGCGACCTTCTGCGGCTCGTCCATGTCCAGCGGACCGGGCATGCCGGTGCGCACATTGCAGAAGGCACAGGCGCGCGTGCAGGTGTCGCCCATGATCATGAAGGTGGCGTGCTTCTTCTGCCAGCACTCGCCGATGTTCGGGCAACTGGCCTCCTCGCACACGGTGACGAGGCCGTTGGCGCGCACGATGTTGGCGGTTTCCTGCCAGCCCGGCGTGCCGGGCGCGCGCACGCGGATCCAGTCCGGCTTCTTCAGAACCGGGGTCTCGGGCCGGTTCACCTTTTCCGGGTGACGCGGCTTTTCGAGAGCGCGGTTCAGAGTGTTGAGGACGGTGACCATGAAGTGCCCGATACCCGTTCGCGTTTCGCCTTCACACTTAGTCGTTGCGTGCCGCCCGGGAAACCCCGCCTTGCGAAGGGGAGCCCCGAGCGCCGCGCACGCCTCGGCGCGGCAACGCGTCAGCGCGAGCGCAGCTTGCGCCAGATGAACAGCACGATGATCGCGCCGACCGTGGCGGCGATCAGGGTGCGGAAGAAGCCGAATACCGGGACCGCCGCTAGCTCGGCGAGATACTTGCCGACGAAGGCGCCGATCAGGCCGAATAGCAGGTTGGCGAACAGCCCGTGATCGCTCGCGGTCACCCGCTCGGCGATCCAGCCGGCGAGCAGGCCGATGATGATCATGGTGAACCAGCCGACTCCCGGCTGGTCCGCGACGGCGGCAAAGCTATCCATGGCTGACCCCTGCCCTGCTGCGGAGCGGCCTTGCGGCCTGCTCAGATGTGGATGGCGCGCCCATAGGCGGCGAGCACGCTCTCATGCATCGTCTCAGAAACCGTCGGATGCGGGAAGACGGCGTTGATCAGCTCTTCCTCGGTGGTCTCGAGATTCATCGCCAGCACGAAGCCCTGGATCATCTCGGTGACTTCCGCGCCGACGAGATGGGCGCCGAGCAGCTGGCCGGTCTTGGCGTCGAAGATGGTCTTCACCAGGCCATCCGCCTCGCCCAGCGCCACCGCCTTGCCGTTGCCGATGAAGGGGAAGCGGCCGACCTTGACCTCGTAGCCGGCTTCCTTGGCCTTCTTCTCGGTGAGGCCGACCGAGGCGATCTGCGGCATGCAATAGGTGCAGCCGGGGATCATCAGCTTGTCCATCGGATGGGCGTGCTTGCCGGCGATGCCCTCGACGCAGATCACGCCCTCATGCTCGGCCTTGTGGGCCAGCATGGGCGGGCCAGCGACGTCGCCGATGGCGTAGATGCCGGGCACGTTGGTGCGGCACAGGCCGTCGATGACGACGCAGCCGCGATCGGTCTTCACGCCCAGCTTCTCGAGGCCGAGATTCTCGATGTTGCCGACCACGCCGACCGCCGAGATCAGGCGGTCCGCGACCAGGGTCTGCACCTTGCCGTCGGCGGTCTCGACCGTCGCGGTGACGTTGTCGGCGCCCTTGACGACCTTCGACACCTTGGCGCCGGTGAGGATCTTGATGCCCTGCTTCTCGAAGCGCTTCTTGGCGTGCTCGGCGATCTCCTCGTCCTCGACGGGGAGGATCTGCGGCAGCAGCTCGACGATGGTCACGTCCGAGCCCATCGCCTTGTAGAAGGAGGCGAACTCGACACCGATGGCGCCCGAGCCCATGATCAGCAGCGACTTCGGCACGCTGGCCGGAGCGAGCGCGTCGAAATAGGTCCAGATCAGCTTGCTGTCCGGCTCGATGCCCGGCAGCGCGCGCGGACGGGCGCCGGTGGCGACGATGATGTTCTTGGCGGTGTACTCGCCAGCGCCGAGCGCGCCCTTCGGCGCGCCATCGGTGGCGGCGACCGACACCTTGCCGGGCGCGGTGATGGTGGCCTGGCCCCAGATCACCTCGACCTTGTTCTTCTTCAGCAGGAAGCCGACGCCGTTGCTCATCTGGCTGGCGATGCCGCGCGAGCGCTTCACCACGCCGGCGATGTCGACACCGAACTTCTCGGCGACGAGGCCGTAATCCTTGGCGTGCTCGATATAGTGGAAGATCTCCGCCGAGCGCAGCAGCGCCTTGGCCGGGATGCAGCCCCAGTTCGGGCAGATGCCGCCCATGTACTGGCGCTCGACCACGCCGACCTTGAGCCCGAGCTGGGCGGCGCGGATGGCGGCGACATAGCCGCCGGGGCCGGAGCCGATGATGAGGAGGTCGTAGGAAGCGGCCATGTGCGTGGTTCCGTCATACCCGGGGCCAAGGCGACCTTTCGGCCGCCGTCTTGCGCGAAGACACCGAGGCATTCGCCCCGGCTTTTGCCGGGCATCCGCCCGGTGCGCCGCTGAAAAGACGTGGAAGGCAGGAAGGCAAGGACCGGGACGAACGCCCCGGCCCTCACGCGGTGTCGATCACACCAGCATCGACATCGGCTTCTCGATCAGCGCCTTGAAGGCGGTGATGAGCTGCGCGCCCATGGCGCCGTCCATGACGCGGTGATCGCAGGAGATGGTGACCGTCATCTGGGTGGCGACGGTCAGCTCGCCCTTGCGCACCACCGCCCGCTGCTCGCTGGTGCCCACCGCGAGGATGGTGGCGTGCGGCGGGTTGATGATGGCGGTGAAGTCCTTGATCCCGAACATGCCGAGATTGGAGATCGCCGAGGAGCCGCCCTGATATTCGTTCGGGGCCAGCTTCTTGTTGCGGGCGCGGATGGCGAAGTCGCGGGTCTCGTTGGAGATGGTCGAGAGCGACTTGGTCTCCGCCTTGCGGATGATCGGGGTGAGCAGGCCCTTGCCGCCGTCGATCGCCACCGCGACGCCGATGTCGGAGTGCTTCAGCTTGAGGTAGCGGTCGCCGCCCCACACCATGTTGGCATCCGGCACCTGCTGGAAGGCAAGCGCGTAGGCCTTGATGACGAAGTCGTTGACCGACAGCTTGTAGGACGGCTTGCCGTCCTTCTCCGGCGCGGCCTTGTTCAGGGTCTCGCGGAGCTTCAGCAGTTCGTCCATGTCGCAGTCGACGGTGAGGTAGAAGGTCGGCACTGTCTGCCGCGCCTCGGTCATGCGCTGGGCGATGACGCGGCGCATGCCGTCGAGCGGGATCTCCTCATAGGTCCCGGCCTCGTAATAGGCCTTGACCTGATCGAGCAGCGCGCCGGGGGCCGGAGCGGGCTTGGGCGCAGCGGGAGCCGCAGCGGCGGGGGCCGGCGCGGCAGCCGCGACCGCCGGAGCCGCGACCGGCTTGGCGGCGCCGGGCGTCGCGCTGGCGACGTCGGCGGCGACGACGCGGCCGCGCGGGCCGGAGCCCTGCACGGAAGCGAGGTCGACGCCCTTTTCCTTGGCGAGGCGGCGAGCCAGCGGCGAGGCGAAGACGCGCGCGCCGGCGGCGGCCGGAGCCGCGGCGGCGACCGGCGCGGGTGCCGCGACCGGAGCGGGCGCGGTGGCCGGGGCCGGCTCGGCCGCCTTGGGAGCCTCGGCGGCAGGCGCCGGGGCGGCCTTGGGGGCCGAGGCGCCGCCGGCGGCGACCGCCTTGGCGTCCTCGCCATCGGTGGCGAGCACGGCGATGAGCTGGTTCACCGGCACATCCGCCGTGCCTTCCGGCACCAGGATCTTCGCCAGCGTGCCCTCGTCGATGGCCTCGACTTCCATCGTGGCCTTGTCGGTCTCGATCTCGGCGATCACGTCACCGGGCGCGACCTTGTCGCCTTCCTTCTTGAGCCACTTGGCGAGGTTGCCCTTCTCCATGGTGGGAGACAGGGCCGGCATGAGGATCTCGATCGGCATGGGCGCTCTCCGTCCTCAGCGATAGGTGACCGCGCGCACCGCCTCGACCACTTCCTGGACGTTGGGCAGCGCGAGTTTCTCGAGATTGGCGGCGTAGGGCATCGGGACGTCCTTGCCGTAGACGCGCAGCACCGGCGCGTCGAGATAGTCGAAGGCGCCTTCCATGACGCGGGCGGAGATTTCCGCGCCGACGCCGGACTGGCCCCAGCCCTCTTCCACCGTGACCAGGCGGCCGGTCTTGCGGACCGAGGCGAGGATGGTCTCGGTGTCCATCGGGCGGATGGTGCGCAGGTCGATCACCTCGGCGTCGATGCCGAGCTTGGCGAGCTCGTCGGCGGCCTTCAGCGCGTAGGACATGCCGATGGACCAGGCCACCAGCGTGACGTCCTTGCCGGGACGCGCGATGCGCGCCTTGCCGAGCGGGACGATGAAGTCGTCGAGCTTCGGCACCGGCGAGGAGTGGCCGTAGAGGATCTCGTTCTCGAGGAAGATCACCGGATTGGGATCGCGGATCGCCGCCTTGAGCAGGCCCTTGGCGTCGGCGGCGGTATAGGGCGCCACCACCTTGAGGCCGGGGATGTGCGAGTACCAGGAGGTGTAGTCCTGGCTGTGCTGCGCGGCGACGCGGGCGGCGGCGCCGTTCGGGCCACGGAACACGATCGAGCACTGGATCTGGCCGCCGGACATGTAGAGCGTCTTGGCGGCGGAGTTGATGATCTGGTCGATCGCCTGCATGGCGAAGTTGAAGGTCATGAACTCGACGATCGGCTTCAGCCCGGCCATCGCGGCGCCGACGCCGACGCCGGCGAAGCCGTGCTCGGTGATCGGGGTGTCGATGACCCGCTTGGGGCCGAATTCCTGCAGCAGGCCCTGGGTGATCTTGTAGGCGCCCTGATATTCGGCGACCTCCTCACCCATCACGAAGACGTCGCCGTCCTTGCGCATCTCCTCGGCCATGGCGTCGCGCAGCGCCTCGCGCATGGTCTGATTGACCATCTCCGTGCCTTCCGGCACCTCCGGCTCGGGAGCCGGCGCGGAGACGACGGCGGGAGCCGCCGGAGCGGGAGCAGCAGCGACCGGCGCCGGCTCGGCCGGGGCGGCCACGACCGGGGCGGGCTCGGCGGCCTTGGGCGCGGGTGCCACGGCGGCGCTGGCGTCCTCGCCATCGGCGAGGATCACCGCGATCGGGGTGTTGACCGCGACGTCCTGCGTGCCTTCCGGCACCAGGATCTTGCCGAGGGTCCCCTCATCGACCGCCTCGACTTCCATCGTGGCCTTGTCGGTCTCGATCTCGGCGATGACATCGCCGGACTTCACCGTATCGCCCTCTTTCTTGATCCACTTGGAAAGGTTGCCCTTTTCCATGGTGGGAGACAGGGCGGGCATGAGAATTTCGGTCGGCATGGCGGCGTTCCCCAAAGAACGAGCGTCGAGATCGCGCGTCACTGATGCGTCTGAGCGGAGGGCGCAAACGTCAGGTTGCTGTAGACGGCCAGCGAAGCGGTGGCCACGAGAAAGGCGGCAAAGAGGGCGACCAGCATCTTGGAGAGACTGGCCGCCCGGTCCGCCGGCGCCCCGGCGAGGTGGCGCATGGCGAACGGCCACACGACCATCTTGATCCAGTCGGCAGCTGCGTTGCTGCCACCGCCGGCGCGGACGCCGGTGAGAATGCGGTAGGCCGTGCCGGCGGCGAAGACCCACAGCACGACGATCGCCGATGCTCCGGCGACCCACAAACCCCAGAACAGCCAGGCGAGCATGCCCCTAGCCCCCGCCGGTCAGCGGAGGATGTCGGTGTAGAGCTCGGACGGATCCGGCTCCGGGTCGTGGCTGGCGAAATCGGCGGCGGCGTTCATCACCTCGCGGATTTCGGCATCGATGGCCTTGAGGTCGTCCTCGCTGGCCCAGCCCTTGTCCAGAAGGCGCGCGCGCACCTGCTCGATCGGGTCGTGCTCGGTACGCATCTTCTGCACCTCCTCCTTCGACCGGTACTTGGCCGGGTCGGACATGGAGTGGCCGCGATAGCGATAGGTGAGCATTTCGAGGATGTAGGGACCCTTGCCGGAGCGGGCGAATTCCACCGCGCGCTCGCCGGCCGCCTTGACCGCCCGCACATCCATGCCGTCGACCTGCTCGCCGGGAATGTTGAACGAGGTGCCGCGACGGGAGAAGTCGGTCTGGGCGGAGGCGCGGTTCACCGCGGTGCCCATGGCGTATTTGTTGTTCTCGATGATGTACACGACCGGCAGCTTCCAGAGCTCGGCCATGTTGAAGCTCTCATAGACCTGGCCCTGATTGGCGGCGCCGTCGCCGAAATAGGCCAGGGTGACGTTGCCGTTCTCGCGGTAGTGGTTGGAGAAGGCGAGACCGGTGCCGAGCGAGACCTGGGCGCCGACGATGCCGTGGCCGCCGTAGAAGCCCTTCTCGATGCTGAACATGTGCATCGAGCCGCCCTTGCCCTTGGAATAGCCGCCGCGACGGCCGGTGAGCTCGGCCATGACGCCCTTGGGGTCCATGCCGGTGGCCAGCATGTGGCCGTGGTCGCGGTAGCCGGTGATGACCTGGTCGCCCTGCTTGAGCGCCAGCTGCATGCCGACGACGACGGCTTCCTGGCCGATATAGAGGTGGCAGAAGCCGCCGATGAGGCCCATGCCGTACATCTGGCCGGCCTTCTCCTCGAAGCGCCGGATCTCCAGCATCTGGCGATAGGCGGCCAGTTCCTGTTCCTTGGAGAAGTCCAGTTTGTCGACGGGTTTGTCGGACCGTTTGGCGGCGGCGCGGGGCGCGGCGGCCTTGGGGGCGGGGGACTTCTTCGCAGCTACAGCCATAGGCGCATCCCTAGCTCGTTAGCGGATTTTGCCAGTGTCTTAGCGCAAGTTGCGCACCAATGCTACGCGCACAACGCAATGCTGCGGCGCACAACATGTTGCCAGCGCAAGGGTTTCTGTGCCTGAACTGTTATTCGGTTAAATGTGTGATTTAACTTAAATAAAGTTAAGTTCTTGCGATCTATCGGTTTCCCGCTGATATACCAGGCGCACACGCCAGCGGGCGCCAAAAGGCGCCTCGCCGATAGTCGAACGGAATAATGTCGCTATTGCGTGGCTGTCGTCGCGACGTGCGGGCGGAGCAGCACGAGGTCCTTGGGGTGGACGAGGTTCAGGAGCGACCTCGCCTGCTCGTCGAGCATGTCGGCATCGACGAGATCCGGCGACAGGAGCCGGACCTTGGACTCGATGGCCTCGCGCTGGGTGCGCAAGGCATCGCGTTCCTGCGTCAGCGTCTGCATCTGCTCTTCGAAATGCCGCCGCGCCACCAGTCCGTATTGGCCGTTATAGCCCTGGAAGGCGAAGTAGCCGATGAGCGATGCCGCGCCGAGATGCAGCGTGACGGTTTGGAGAATCGAGCGCCAGCGGGTGCGTGCTATCATGAAAACGGAGCCTAACCGTATCCGGTTGAGGCTCCGTTAACTGTGTCGTCAAGAAACGGCGAAAAGGGCTCAGCCGAGCGCCTTCAGCGCCGATCGGCCGGCATAGATCGCCTGCGGGCCCAGCTCCTGCTCGATGCGCAGCAGCTGGTTGTACTTGGCGGTACGGTCGGAGCGCGCCAGTGAGCCGGTCTTGATCTGCCCGCAATTGGTGGCGACCGCGAGGTCGGCGATGGTCGAATCCTCGGTCTCGCCCGAGCGGTGCGACATCACCGCAGTGTAGCCGGCCTTGTGGGCCATCTCGACCGCGTTCAGCGTCTCGGTGAGCGAGCCGATCTGGTTGACCTTCACCAGGATCGAGTTGCCGACGCCCTGCTTGATGCCGGCCGAGAGGCGCTTCACATTGGTGACGAACAGGTCGTCGCCGACCAGCTGGCACTTGGAGCCGATGGTGTCGGTGAGCAGCTTCCAGCCCTCCCAGTCGTCCTCGGCCATGCCGTCCTCGATGGTGACGATCGGATAGCGGGCGACGAGATCGGCGAGGTACTTCACCTGGGTCTCGATGTCGCGCACGACACCTTCGCCTTCATAGTCGTACTTGCCGTTCTTGAAGAACTCGGTCGAGGCGCAGTCGAGGCCGATATAGACGTCCTCGCCCGGCTTGTAGCCGGCGGTCTCGATGGCCTTCACCACGAAGGCGAGCGCGGCGTCGGCCGACGGCAGGTTGGGGGCGAAGCCGCCCTCGTCGCCGACATTGGTGTTATGGCCGGCATCCTTCAGCGCCTTCTTCAGCGTGTGGAAGATCTCGGCGCCGGTGCGCAGGCCTTCCGCGAAGGTGGGGGCGCCGACCGGCAGGATCATGAATTCCTGGAAGTCGATCGGGTTGTCGGCGTGGGCGCCGCCATTGATGATGTTCATCATCGGCACCGGCAGGGTGCGGGCGTTGACGCCGCCGACATAGCGGTAGAGCGGCAGGTCGCGCGCATCGGCGGCGGCCTTGGCGAGGGCGAGCGACACGCCGAGAATGGCGTTGGCGCCGAGGCGGGCCTTGTTCGGGGTGCCGTCGAGCTCGATCAGGATCTGGTCGATCGCCGCCTGGTCCTCGGCGTCCATGCCGCCGATGGCGTCGAAGATCTCGCCATTGACGGCGTCGACCGCCTTCTCCACACCCTTGCCGAGATAGCGACCCTTGTCGCCGTCGCGCAGCTCGACCGCCTCATGGGCGCCAGTCGAGGCGCCCGAGGGTACCGCCGCGCGGCCCTTGGAACCATCTTCCAGGATCACATCGACCTCGACGGTCGGGTTCCCGCGGCTGTCCAGAATTTCGCGGCCGATAATGTCGACAATGGCAGTCATTCGCTTCCCCAATTCGTCATGGTGAGCAGTATCGCAGGCGGTGCCTTCGGCGCTTCTACCGCCTCGCCATGACATGCGAAAGAGGACATGCGAAACAGCCCGCGCTAAACAACCGTCCGGGCGGGGGCGAGGAGAACGACATGACCGACGAGACACTGCAGCTCGGCCGCGCCACCGTGTGGCCGGCCTCGCCCGACGAGGCGGTGCTCGACCGGGTTCCCAACCCGCAGGCCGACACGCTCTATGTCGCCCGCTTCACCTGCCCGGAGTTCACCTCGCTCTGCCCGGTGACCGGGCAGCCGGATTTCGCGCATCTGGTCATCGACTACGTGCCGGATGGCTGGCTGGTCGAATCGAAGTCGCTGAAGCTTTATCTCGCGAGCTTCCGCAACCATGGCGCCTTCCACGAGGACTGCACGGTGGCGGTGGGGCGGCGGCTGCACGACCTGCTCAAGCCGCACTGGCTGCGCATCGGCGGCTACTGGTATCCGCGCGGCGGCATCCCCATCGACGTGTTCTGGCAGAGCGGCGCGCCGCCCAAGGACATCTGGCTGCCCGACCAGGGCGTGCCGCCCTATCGCGGGCGCGGCTAGCTCCCCACCCCGCCTGCCATGCCCCCCTCGCCCGCCCCGGCTTGACAGCATGGGCGGCGGTCCGGATGGTTCGGCGTCCTCACGGAGCGGCCGCCGGCCGGAATGAAGGGAGCGCTCCGTGCCGACAACCTTCGCGGTGGTGATCACCAATTACAATTATGGCCGCTTCGTCCTGGAGGCGGTCGCCAGCGCGCTGGCGCAGACTCGCCTGCCGGAGCGGGTGATCGTCATCGACGACGGCTCCACCGACGATTCGGCGGCGCGGCTGAGGCAGGCGCATGGCGACGATCCGCGCGTCGAGCTGGTCTTCTCGCCCAATCGCGGCCAGCTTGCCGGCTTCGCCAACGGCGCGGCGCGGGCGGAGGCCGACGTGGTGTGCTTCCTCGACGCCGACGACCTGTGGGAGCCCGGCTACCTCGCCCGGCTGGGCGCACTTTATGATGCCCGCCCCGACGTCGATTTCGTGTTTTCCGACCTGCAGCGGTTCGGGCTGTCGAACGAGGTCGAGGCCTTCGCCTCCGATGAGGAAGATCTCGGCCATACGGTGGTGATGACCTATCTCACCGGCGCCTGGTATGGGGCGTCGACATCGGCACTGTCGATGCGGCTCTATTGGGCGCGGCGCTGCACCGAGTTCCCCGAGCCGTTCATCCGCATGTGGCGCATGTGCGCCGATGGCTGCCTGGTGATGGCGTCGAGCGTCTATGGCGCCCGCAAATATTATTTGCCGACGAACAGTGTCCGTTATCGGGTGCACGGCCAGAACGGCTGGTACGCCAACCGCACCGACGTGTCCGATTATCGCGAATCCCTCGCTAAACGCTGCACGGTGAATTACTGCGCCGCCGCGATCGGCCTCGGGCCGGATTGCGCGGCGATGCTGCCGCTCGAATTCGCCACCAAGCCGTCGCCGCCGGAGCGCGAGCTCGCCCGCTATCGCGACGTGATGGAGCAACTGGCGCGCGATCCCGCCGGCGTGCATCCGCTGGATCACCTGCCGGCGCCGCGCAGCGAGGCAGCCCGGTTGCTGGAGCAGATCGCAAAGCCGGTGGAGACCGAGACCTCGCCGGCTCTCCCGCCTGAGCCCGAGCCGGAGGCCGAACCGGTTCGGCTTCCGGCTTCGGTCTCCTTCATCTCCATCGGGCGGCGCTCGCCCTGGCGCCAGCCGCGCCGCTACCTGCGCGACATACTGCGCGTCATGCTGCAGAAGCCGAACTTCTGAGACGATCGGCGGCGGCAGGGCGAGCCCGCCACGACGGTCATTCCACAGTGACGGACTTGGCGAGGTTGCGCGGCTGGTCGACGTCGGTGCCCATGTGCACCGCCGTGTGATAGGCGATGAGCTGGATCGGGATGGCATAGACCAGCGGCGCGATCAGCGGGTTCATCTCCGGCAGCACCAGCGTCGCCTCGGTCTCGATGCCGGCCTCGGCGGCTCCGCGCGCGTCGGTGAGCAGCACGATGCGCCCGCCGCGCGCCGCGACTTCCTGCATGTTCGACATGGTCTTGTCGAACACCTGGTCGTGCGGGGCGATCACCACCACCGGCATCTTCTCGTCGATCAGCGCGATCGGGCCGTGCTTCAGCTCGCCAGCGGCATAGCCCTCGGCATGGATGTAGCTGATCTCCTTCAGCTTCAGCGCACCTTCGAGCGCCAGCGGATAGGCGGTCGAGCGGCCGAGATAGAGCACGTCCTGCGACTTGGCGAAGGAGCGGGCCAGCAACTCGATCTGCGGGCCGAGCCGCAGCGCCTCGTTCATCAGCCTGGGCACCTCGACCAGCGCCCGCACCAGCTCGCGCTCGCGCTCGGGCGACAGCACGCCGCGCGCCCGGCCCGCCGCCACCGCGATGGCGGCCAGCGTCGCCAGCTGGCAGGTGAAGGCCTTGGTGGAGGCGACGCCGATCTCCGGGCCGGCGAGGGTCGGCATCACCGCGTCGCTCTCGCGGGCGATGGTGGAGGTCGGCACGTTGACCACCGCCATCACCTTCTGCCCCTCCTGCTTGGCGTAGCGCAGCGAGGCCAGGGTGTCGGCGGTCTCTCCGGACTGGGAGATGACGATAGCGAGGCCGTTCTTCGGCAGCGGCGCCTCGCGGTAGCGGAACTCGGAGGCGACGTCGATCTCCACCGGCAGCCGGGCGAAATGCTCAAACCAGTACTTGGCGATCAGCCCGGCATAATAGGCGGTGCCGCAGGCGGCGATGGAGATGCGCTCAAGATTGGTGAAGTCGAAAGGCAGGTCGGCTTCCAGCTGCACCGTCTCGGCGGCGAGGTCGAGATAATGCGCCAGCGTGTGGGAGACGACCTCGGGCTGCTCGTGCATCTCCTTGGCCATGAAGTGGCGGTGATTGCCCTTCTCGACCAGGAAGGCGGAGGCGGTGGAGCGCTGGATCGGGCGCACCACCACGTCATTGGCAGCGTTGCGGATTTCGGCGCGGCCGCGATGCAGCACCGCCCAGTCGCCATCGTCGAGATAGCAGATGGTGTCGGTGAACGGGGCGAGCGCGATGGCGTCGGAGCCGAGATACATCTCGCCCTTGCCGTAGCCGACGGCGAGCGGCGAGCCCTTGCGGGCGCCGATCAGGAGGTCGTCCTCGCCGTCGAACATGAAGGCGAGCGCGAAGGCGCCCTTGAGGCGCGGCAGCGAGGCGGCGACCGCCGCTTCCGGCCCGGCGCCGCTGCGCAGCTCGCGGGTGACGAGATGGGCGACGACCTCGGTGTCGGTCTCGCTCTCGAAATTGGCGCCGTCGCGCAGCAGCTCCTCGCGCAACTCGCGGTAGTTCTCGATGATGCCGTTATGCACCACCGCCACCTGCGTCGTGGCGTGCGGATGGGCGTTGGCGACGCTCGGGCGGCCATGGGTGGCCCAGCGCGTGTGACCGATGCCGATCTGGCCGGCGAGCGGCGCCTGGCCGAGTTCGGTTTCGAGGTTGCGCAGCTTGCCCTGGGCGCGGCGGCGGGTGAGGCGCCCCTGCTCCAGCGTCGCGATGCCGGCGGAATCATAGCCGCGATATTCGAGACGCTTCAGCGAATCGACGAGCCGGTCGGCCACCGGAGCGGTACCGAGGATGCCAATGATGCCACACATGGCGCAGACCTTTCGCGCGAACCAGCACAGGAACTTACCGGCACGGGTTTAACCGGGTGTCACCGCACTGCAAAAATCAATTCGGATAACGATTCTTATCTCAGCTCTGCGGGGTGGCTTTCCGGATCGCCTGAAGACGCTCACGCAGACGCGTGGCGAGGCCGGGCTTGTTGACCTGCCGGGCCCGGCCGATGGCGAGCGCATCGGCCGGCACGTCGTCGGTGATGACCGAGCCGGTGCCGACATAGGCGCCGTCGCCGATGGTCACGGGAGCCACCATCAGGCTGTTGGTGCCTATGAAGGCGTTGGCGCCGATCACCGTGCGGTGCTTGTTGAAGCCGTCATAATTGCAGGTGATGGAGCCGGCGCCGATATTAGTGCCCTCGCCGACGGTGGAATCGCCGACATAGGACAGGTGGTTGACCTTCACCCCCGGTGCGAGGTCGGCGTTCTTGATCTCGACGAAATTGCCGATATGCACCCCCTCCCCCAGCGCGGCGCCGGGGCGCAGGCGCGCGAAAGGACCGGCGGAGACGCCGGTGGCCAGCGTCGCGCCCTCGAGATGGCTGAAGGCGCGGATGACGACGCCGTCGGCCACCGCGACGCCGGGGCCGAACACCACGTTGGGCTCCACGACGACATCGCGGCCGAGCGTGGTGTCGGCGCTGAAGAACACGGTTTCCGGGGCGATGAGGGTGGCGCCGCCCTCCATCGCCGCGCGGCGCAGCCGCTGCTGGATCACCGCCTCGGCCTCGGCGAGCTGGGCGCGGGTGTTGACGCCGGCGACCTCGCCGGCTTCCGCCACCCACACCGCCGCCGGACGGCCACGGGCGATCACCGATTCCACCGCGTCGGTGAGGTAGTACTCGCCCTTGGCGTTGGCATTGCCGATGCCCGACAGCACATCCAGCGCCAGCGCGCCGTCGAGCGCCATCAGCCCGGCATTGCACAGGCCGATGGTCTTCTCCGCCGCGCTGGCGTCCTTCTCCTCGCGGATGGCGACGAGGTCGTCGCCTTGGGTGATCAGGCGGCCATAGCCGGCGGGGTCGGCGGGGCGGAAGCCGAGTACCGCGAGGCCGGCGCCCTCGGCCAGCGGCGCGCGCAGCGCCTCGAGCGTCTGCGGCCGAACCAGCGGCGTGTCGCCATACATGACGAGGATATCGTCATAGCCGCGCTCCAGCGCCTCGCGGGCGGCGAGCACGGCATGGGCGGTGCCGAGCCGCTCGCTCTGCACGAAGACGCTCGCCTCCGGCGCCAGACGGCGCGCCTCGGCCGCCACCTGATCGTGATCGGGGCCGATGACCACGGCGATCTCGGCGGCGCCGGCCGCCCTGGCGGTCTCCAGAACATGGCCGACCATGCTGCGCCCGGCGACCTTGTGCATGACCTTCGGCAGCGCCGACTTCATGCGCGTGCCTTCTCCGGCGGCGAGGACGATGACGAGCAGGCGGCGCATGCGCATTTCTCCGAGAGGGCGGGCGCCCGTGTTTACCGCAGCGCGGAGGCTGCCGGAAAGACGCCGCCGGAAAGACTGGGAAATTCCGGCCGTTGAATGGCGGCGCCGGCCGTGGCATCCAAGGGGTCTCTGCGACACGCCGATGTGAGGAGCCGACCATGAGCCAGCGCAACTTCCTGCCGGGTGCCCGCGCCTGGAACGTCATCCTGGTGCTCGGCGGCTTCGCGCTCGGCTGGGCGATCTACATGCGCTACGCGCTGGTCGAGCAGTCGGCGGTCGGGCTGGCCTGCCTCGGCGTCGAAACCGGCACCTGCACGGTGCGGCGGACGGTGATCGAGCTGTTCGGCTATTCCACCTTCGGCATCGCCGCGCTGGCGACGTCGCTGGTGCAACTGATCCGGCCGTCCGTGCCGATGTTCACCATCGCCGCCATGGCCACCGGCGTCGGGCTGGTGATGTACAACAACAACCTGGCCAGCGTGGCGGCCGGCCTGCTGCTCATCTCGTTTGCGCGGCCGTGGCAAGGCGCCAGAGGCTGAGCGCCATCACCACCAGGAGCACGCCGGTCCATAGGCCCTGCCAGTTGGCCAGCGTCTCGTTGAAGACGATGTAGAGGCCGCTGCCGAGGAAGATCGCCGCGGTGATCTTCTCTGCCGCCGAGGCCTCGGCGGTGACGCGCGGCGCCGCCGTCAGCGCGTAGAAGGCGAAGGCCATGATGACCGGCGTGAGGCCGGCGAACTGGAAGTCCTTGTAGCGCGGGTCGAACACCAGCCCGAGCGCCACATGGGCGATCACCACCACCGAGGCGGCGAGCAGGATCGCCATCACCCGCTCCACCGGCGCGGCGGCGCGGCGGGACACGCCGTCCAGCGCCTGGGTCAGCGCCGCCGCCCTCGCCTGCCGGCCGACCGCGAAGGCGGCGGCGAGCGGGACGAGGACCGCCAGAGCGAGGATGGAGCCGCCGCGGATCCAGCCGCCGGCGCCGAGGCTCTCGACCGGCACCGAGACGAAGGCGCGGCCGATGGTCAGCCCGGCGAACAGCCCGATGCCGGACACCGCCAGCCAGCGGCGGGTGTCCATGTTCCCGGCGCGGCCACCGAAGGCGCCGGCGGCGAACACGCCCAGCGCCAGCAACACGCCGATGAGCGCCTGGCGCAGCCAGTAGGGATGATCGGACACCGCCTCGCCCCAGCCGAACTTGAAGTCGCGCGTATAGGCGTCGAGGAAGCCCCAATGGCCGCCGACCGTGCCCTCGGAAGCGCGCTTCCACGGCTGGTCGAAGGCCTCGATGACGTTGATGCGGTAGCCCTTGTCCTTGGCGAGCGCCAGCAACTCCTGGATCACCATCGCCTGGTTGGAGGGCGACGGCAGCGCGCCCTCGCGCATGCGCCCCTCGCTCGGCCAGCCGGTCTCGCCGATCAGGATGTCCTTGCCGGCGAACACCTTGCCGACATGCTCGCGGATCTCGCCGATATGCGCGGCCGACTTGTCGGCGGCGACCGGCACATCCTCCCAGAACGGCAGGATGTGCACGGTGACGAAGTCGACATATTGCGCGAGGTCGCGGTTGCGCTCCCAGAACTCCCAGACATCGGCATAGGTGACGGGCACCGGCACCTTCGACTTCACCTCGCGGATCAGCGCCGCCATGCCGGTGGGCGACTGCTCCCCACGCAGCAGCACCTCGTTGCCGACGATGATGGCGTCGATGACGTCGGGATTCTCCTGCGCCGCCTTGACCGCCGCGTCGATCTCGACGCGGTTCTTCTCCTCGTTGCGGCCGATCCAGATGCCCTGCAGCACCTTCAGCCCGTGCTTGCGCGCCATCGCCGGCACCACGTCCAGCCCCATCTCGGTGGAATAGGTGCGCACGCAATGGGTGATCTTCGCCAGCCGGGCGAAATCGTCGTCGATCTGCTCGGGCGGGATGACCAGCCCCTCGACGAAGGGCGACTGGCCGGGCCGGAACGGCGCGTAGGACACGCAGGGCATCTTCTCCCCCGCCGCCAGCGGCGTGGCCGGCATGGGCACCGGCTGGCCGAGCCAGGCCCAGACGGCAACGATCACCGCGCAGACGACGGCGGCGAGCGGAAGGGCGAAGCGCATGCGGGACGTCTCCAGCGGGATCTAGGATGCGGCACCGGCTGGGGTAGCCGCGCAACATGGTGAGCGCAAGGGGGCACAGGGCGGCATAAGGCGGGAGGCAGCAGGACGGCAAATCGCGGCGTCGATATGGCCGGGCCCCGCGCAACGGCGCGACATCGGCCCATGCGGCAGTGCGACATCGCGGCGGTATGGGGAGGCGCCGCGCGGGGTTTAATTGTCCGGTGAGTACATTTACGCACAACAAGGCAGCAACGACGCCGCGATGCTGACAAATTCGGCAGCTTCACCTAGTGTCTTCGAGCCTGTCCGGTTTCCTCTCGCGTGTGACGAACTTCTCCATGTTGTGCTCCGTACGCCTCCTCACCGCCGCCCTGTTCGGCGGCCTTCTTCTCACGGCTGCCGTCACCGCTCCGGCGTTCGCGCAGAACAGCGCGTCCGAGCAGAAGCCGGCCGAACAGCAATCCCCGGAAGAGCAGGCCAAGGAGGCCCAGCGCCGGTCGATTGAGGAATACAACGAGGCGGCCAAGCTGCCCGGCAATGCCGGCCTGCCGGAATGCGTGTGGAGCGGCCGGCGCATCGCCCTGCTGTTGTGGCGCGACGATGTCGACACCGCCAAGCGTCACATGGAGCTCTATGAGCGCTTCGGCTGCCCTACCGAGCACCTGAAGATCGCCTTCCGCTGCCTCGTGCGGCAGGGCAACATCGACCCCAAGGCGCAGGAGCGTCTCTCCGAGCGCGTCCACGCCTGCTGGGTGAACCCGGACTCGACCCCGGCGGCGCCGTCGGCGCCTGCGGCGGCACCGGCCGCGCAGTGATTTGGGACAGCTGATTTTACCCAAATGAATTCATCACGCGGCCCCAGCCGCGACACGCCGCCGCCACAGACGGGAACCATCTTTCCGTTGGCGTGTTTGGAGCAAGCCGCAGGCGCGAATCGCATTTTTTGCGATGCAGGCATGCGGATGCTGCAAAAGCGTTAGAATTGAATTATATATCGCCCCAATACCTCTCCAAAGCTGGTGGTTAGTCCATGCGTCCCGCTGTTCGTGTCGCTGCCGCTGCGATTGCGGTAGTCACGTCCGTGCATGCCTTCATGTGGCTCGCGATGCGTTCGGAGGCGACCGCCCCGGCGATCCCCGACCGTTTGGCCAGCATGTCCTTCGCGCCGTATGGTCGCGATGCGAACCCGGACAAGGGGCAACCCACCACAGAGGCCCAGATCCGCTCCGACGTGGAAGCGGTGGCGCCCTACACCAAGGCGGTGCGTACCTACGCCTCCACCGGTGGCCTGGAGAACGTCGCCCGCCTCGCCAACGAGAAGGGGCTGAAGACGACCGTCGGCGCGTGGCTCGACAATAACGAGGACCGCAACGCCCGCGAGATCGCCAACGCCGTCGAGGCGGCGAAGAAGAACTCGAACGTCGTCGGCATCGTGGTCGGCAACGAGTCGATCCTGCGCGCCGAGCGCACCCCCGAGCAGCTGATCGACACCATCCGCCGCGTGAAGCGCGAGGTGAACGTACCCGTCACCACCGGTGAAACCTGGGACGTCTGGCTCGATCATCCCGAGCTCGTCTCTGCCGTCGACTACATCGCCGCGCACATCCTGCCCTATTGGGAAGGCGTGCCGGCCGATCAGGTCGTCGACCGTACCATCAACATCTACAACCGCCTGCGCGCCGCCTATCCCGGCAAGCGTATCGTCATCGCCGAGTTCGGCTGGCCGAGCGCCGGCTACAACCGCGATGCCGCCGTGCCCGGCGAGCTGATCCAGGCGCGGGTGATCCGCGACTTCGCCGCCCGCGCCGACGCGCTCGGCATCGACTACAACCTCATCGAGGCCTTCGACGCGCCGTGGAAGAGCTTCGAGGGCTCGGTCGGCCAGTACTGGGGCATGCTCGATGCCGACCGGCATCTGAAGTTCCCGCTCTCCGGCCCGATCACCCCCTCGACCTACAGCGCCACTGCCGCCATCGCGCTGCTGTTCGGCATCGCCTTCTCGCTGCCGCTGTTCCGCTTCGCCCGCCTGACCTTCACCCAGGCGGCGGTGATGGCCGGTGCCGCCAATCTGGTCGGCGCCTGGATCGCGACCGTCACCGACCACTGGCTGACGCATTATGTGATCGGCGGCAACAAGATCACCTTCGTGGTCTCGATCGTGCTGCTGGTGCCGCTGGTCATCGTCATGCTCTACCGGGTCGAGGAACTGGCGACCATCGCCTTTGGCCGCCGCCCGCGCCGGCTGATCGAGAACGCCAACGGCCCGATGCCGGCCCGCACGCCCAAGGTGTCGATCCACATCCCGGCCTATAAAGAGCCGCCGGAGATGCTGAAGCAGACGCTCGACGGCATCGCGCGGCTCGACTGGCCGAACTACGAATGCCTCGTCATCATCAACAATACGCCCGACCCGGCCTTCTGGGAGCCGATCGAGGCCTATTGCCAGCAGCTCGGCGACCGCTTCAAGTTCATCAACCTGCCCAAGGTCGCGGGCTTCAAGGCCGGCGCGCTGCGCGTGGCCATGGAGCAGACCGCGCCGGACGCCGAGATCATCGGCGTGATCGACGCCGACTACGTGGTCTCGCCCAACTGGCTGCGCGACCTCGTGCCGACCTTCGAGGACCCGACGGTAGGCATCGTTCAGGCGCCGCAGGACCATCGCGACGCCCGTCGCAGCCTGCTGAACGAGGCGATGAACACCGAATATGCCGGCTTCTTCGACATCGGCATGGTCCAGCGCAACGAGCACGACGCCATCGTGGTGCACGGCACCATGTGCCTGATCCGTCGCGCCGCCATGGTGGAAGCCGGCGACTGGTCGAGCGACACGATCTGCGAGGACACCGATCTCGGCCTGTCCATCGTCGAGCGCGGCTGGAAGAGCCACTACACCAGCGTGCGCTATGGCTGGGGCCTGCTGCCGGACGACTTCGCCTCGTTCAAGAAGCAGCGCCACCGCTGGGCCTATGGCGGCATGCAGATCATCAAGAAGCACTGGCGCCGCATGCTGCCCAATGGCGGGACCCGCCTGACCACGGCGCAGCGTCGCGAGTTCTCGATCGGCTGGGTGAGCTGGCTCGGCGCCGAGAGCATCGGCGCGCTGGTCGCGGTGCTGTCGCTGCTGTGGGCGCCGGTGGTGCTCGGCCTCGGCATCGCCGTGCCGCAGCGGATCCTGACCATCCCGATCGTGTTCTGCTTCGGCATCTATGTGCTGCATTTCTGCGCCCTCTACCGGCTGCGGGTGGCCACCACGCCGCTGCGCATGATCGGCGCGGCCTTCGCGGCGATGGCGGTGCAGTTCACCGTGGCCAAGGCGGTTTATGACGGGTTCCGCTACAAGGACCTTGCCTTCGCCCGCACCGCCAAGGGCTCCTGGCTGTCCGGCGCCGCCCGCGCCTTCCCGGCGCTGCCCGAGGCGGTGATCGGCGGCGGGCTGCTGCTCAGCGCCATCGCCCTGCGCATGACCAACTGGCACGCGGTGGTGGAGGTCGACCTGTTCGCCCTTGCCCTGGCGATCCAGGCGCTGCCCTTCCTCGCCGCCGCCTTCATCGGCTGGCTGGAAGGCTCGAAGTACAACGAGTTCGCCACCTGGACGGCGCTGCGCTCTCGCGCCGCCGCCTTGCTGCCGGGCCGCGCCGCTCAGCCGCTGCCGGTGGGCGTGACGGTCAACCGTTCGGCGGGCGAACTGCCGCCGGCCGGCCCGCAGATGTGAGACCGGGCGACCGGGCCTGAGGGCCCGGCCGCTCTCAATCGAGATGACGACCGAACGCCGGTCCCTCGCGGGGCCGGCGTTCTGCTTTTGCGACGTCCGCGAGGGCGCCTCGGTGAGGCCGGGCCGGCCGCGCTTCGGCCTGTGGTAAGCGAAGCCTAATGATGAGCGAAGGCTCGCGAGGAGCGAAGGCTGGCTGGTGGTGGGGGAAGGAGCCGGAGCCGCGCTGCGTTCCGAAGGCGTCATTTTGCCGACCGCGCTGACATGCCTCCAAGGGGATCGCAAGCCGAGCCGAGCGCTTCACGGCGGGGTTTCAGCCAGGATGGCCCATTGTCCGTGCTGCTCGACCAGCGCTTCGCGGGTGCCCGCGCGCGTCTCCACCACCTCCAGCGGGTTCGCATAGCCGGCCAGCGCGGCGTCGAGCGAACGCACCCAGATATAGGGGATGGTGCGGTCGACGAACTCGTCGAGGCCGGGATGCGCATAGTCGCCACGCATGAAGGCGAGGGTGCAGAGGATGAGGTGGCCGCTGCCGCCCTTCAGCCCGATGCAGCCGGGGGCGTCGGTTTCGATCACGCGGAAGCCGAGGCCGGTGTAGAGCCGGCGGGAGGCGTTGAGATCGCGGCAGATGGTGAGCGGCGTGACGCGGCGGACCGGGCCGTCCGGCACCACCAGCGCCGCTTCCGACAGCGACAAGGCGAGTGCCAGCGCGGCGAGCGAGGTGGGGGTGGCCGCGTCGCCCCTTTCGAGTCGCTGGATGGTCCGCACGCTGAGGCGGCTGATCGCCGCCAGCTGGTCCTGCGACCAGCCGCGCTTGCGGCGTTCCGATCGCAGCCGGGCACGGTCGAGGCGAAGCAGCATGGCGGGGGTCTCCGAGGAAGCCAGGCCAACCTAGCGGCGGAACGTGCTGCCGGCCACGACAGCCACCCGTCACGGTGACGTGCCGGGGGGCTGCCCTTCGCTCGACGGTGCGGCAGCGGGCGAGGCACCGCCCGGCCCCTCGGGGATCGCCCGGGGCGCATGAAAAAGGCCCGGAGCGAGCCCCGGGCCTTTCGTTATCGCCACTCTTGCCGGCGTGCCGCCCGGCCGCCTACTCGGCGGCGCGGGTGACGTCCGGCGCGGTCGCCTCCGCCACCAGCGCATCCAGCGCCTCATCCAGCGACAGCGTCGTCTGGTTGGGCGAGCCGAGGCGGCGAATGGAGACGGTGCGCTCCGCCGCCTCCTTGCGCCCGACGACGATCAGCGCCGGCACCTTGGCCAGCGAGTGCTCGCGGACCTTGTAGTTGATCTTCTCGTTGCGCAGGTCGCTCTCGACGCGCAGGCCACGCTTCTTGGCCAGCGCGAGAATCTCCTGCGCGTAGTCGTCACCCTCGGAGGTGATGGTCGCCACCACCGCCTGCACCGGCGCCAGCCAGAGCGGGAAATGCCCGGCGAAATGCTCGATCAGGATGCCGGTGAAGCGCTCCATCGAGCCGCAAATAGCGCGATGGATCATCACCGGCGTCTTCTTGCCGCCGTCGGCGTCGACATAGAAGGCGCCGAAGCGCTCCGGCAGGTTGAAGTCCACCTGCGTGGTGCCGCACTGCCATTCGCGGCCGATGGCGTCACGCAGGGTGTATTCGAACTTCGGGCCGTAGAAGGCGCCCTCGCCCGGCAGGATGCCGGTCTTGATCTTGCCGCCGGATTCCGCCTCGATCTGGGTGAGCACGCGGCCCATCACATCCTCGGCGTGGTCCCACACCGCGTCGGAACCGACGCGCTTCTCGGGCCGGGTGGAGAGCTTCACCACGATCTCCTCGAAGCCGAAATCGGCATAGGTCGAGAGGATGAGATCGTTGATCTTCAGGCACTCCGCCGCCATCTGCTCCTCGGTGCAGAAGATGTGGGCGTCGTCCTGGGTGAAGCCGCGCACCCGCATCAGCCCGTGCAGGGCGCCGGACGGCTCATAGCGATGCACCGCGCCGAATTCGGCAAGCCGCATCGGCAGATCGCGGTAGGACTTCAGGCCGTGCTTGAAGATCTGCACATGGCCGGGGCAGTTCATCGGCTTCAGGGCATAGACGCGGTCATTGTCCTCGGTGTCGCCGGCCGGCTGCACCTTGAACATGTTGTCCTTGTACCAGCCCCAGTGGCCGGAGGTCTCCCACAGCGACTTATCGAGCACCTGCGGGGCGTTGACCTCGTCATAGTCCTCCTTCAGGCGCCGCCGCATATAGGCGACGAGGTTCTGGAACAGGCTCCAGCCCTTGGGGTGCCAGAACACGACGCCCGGCCCCTCCTCCTGGAAGTGGAAGAGGTCCATCTCCCGGCCGAGGCGGCGATGGTCGCGCTTCTCCGCCTCCTCCAGCTGGTGAAGATAGGCGGCCATCTCCTCGTCGGTGCGCCAGGCGGTGGCGTAGATGCGGGTCAGCATCGGGTTCTTGGCGTCGCCGCGCCAATAGGCGCCGGCCACCTTCATCAGCTTGAAGGAGTTGCCGATCTTGCCAACGCTCGGCATGTGCGGGCCACGGCAGAGGTCGAACCACTCGCCCTGCTTGTAGATCTTGATCTTCTGGTCCGCCGGGATGGCGTCGACCAGCTCGACCTTGAACGCCTCGCCCTTCTCGCCGAAGACGCGCTTCGCCTCGTCGCGGTCCCACACCTCCTTGGTGAAGGGTGCGTCGCGGGCGATGATCTCGCGCATCTTCTTCTCGATGGCGGCGAAATCCTCCGGCGAGAACGGCTCGTTGCGGAAGAAGTCGTAATAGAAGCCGTTCTCGATCACCGGGCCGATGGTGACCTGCGTGCCCGGCCACAGCGCCTGCACCGCCTCGGCCAGCACATGGGCGGCGTCGTGGCGGATGAGCTCAAGCGCCTCCGGGCTCTCGCGGGTGACGAGCTCGAATTTGGCATCGGTGGCGATGGGATCGGAGAGGTCGGTCAGCACGCCGTCGAGCTTCATCGCCAGCGACTTCTTGGCCAGCGACTTGGCGATGGAGGCGGCGACCTCGGCGCCGGTGGTGCCGGGGGCATATTCACGCACGGCGCCATCGGGGAAGGTGAGATGGATCATGGTCTTTTCTCCTGCCCACTCCTGCGAACCACGCAGGTAGGCTGTTCTCAGTGATGTGACCGGCGGGCCGTCGCCCGCCCGCGCGAACGGGAGACGATCTAGCTCTTCGTCCAGGAAGAAGGCGCCCGCGCGTAGCGCCACGGCTTATACCACACGGCTTTCGGCGGCAATTCGACCGGCACCGCCTCGAACCCGGAGCCACCCCAGGGATGACAGCGGCAAATCCGCCCCGCCGCCATCCAGCCACCCGCCCAGGCGCCATGACGCGTGATCGCCTGATCGGCGAATTCCGAGCAGGTCGGCAGGTAGCGGCATTGCCGCCCCATGAAGGCGGACAGCGAATAGCGGTAGACGAGGATCGGTGCCCTCAACAGATAGGACGGGATCGAAAGCAAATGGCGAATCATGACCCTTCGTAAGACTTCCCATACGTTCGCGATGACTATAGGTCATCTCACTATGATTTCCACCGACATGCCGGCGTCATGAACTGGCGGTTTATCTGGCGCCCGTGTTCTGACCCTCGCGGAGATCCACCATGCGCCGGCTCGCCTTTGCTCCCCTGCTCCTCGTGCTTTTCGTCGCCGTCCCAGCCTTCGCCGATGGTGGCAACTACATCACCCATGAACAGCTCGACCTGACCAAGGTACTGGCGCCGCCGCCGGCGCAGGATTCGCCGACCACCACGGCGGAAATCGGCCAGTTGCTCCTCATCCAGCAGGCGCGCACGCCGGATCAGGCCGCCGCCGCCCAGGCCGATGCCACCGAGGACGTATTCCGCTTCGCCAATGTTATGGGGGCGGACTTCACGGGGGACAAGCTGCCGGTCGCCAAGGCCTTCTTCGCCCGCGTCGCCGAGGATGAGGGCTACATCGTCGATCCGGCCAAGGACGTCTGGAAGCGCCCTCGCCCGCATCTTTTCGATTCGCGCGTCAAGCCGATGGTGCCGCTGTCCAAGAGCGGCGCCTATCCGAGCGGCCATGCCAGCTTCGCCTATCTCACCGCCGTGGTGCTCGCCAACATGGTGCCGGAGAAGCAGGCCGAGATCTTCGCCCGCGCGGCCGACTACGCGCATAACCGCGTGATCGGCGGCATTCACTATGCGAGCGACATCGACGCCGGCCGCATCGCCGGCACGCTGATCGCCACGCAGGAGCTGCGGAACGCCAAGTTCCAGGAGGACTTTGCGGCGGCGCGCGCGGAAGTGCGCCGCGTGCTCGGCTATGGCGGCTGAATGGTGTCTCGTCCCGTCGCAAGACATCGCGAACGGGAACCACGTACCGGGCGGCGCATTGAGAAGGGGCACGGCGCCGAAAGGCGCCTCCCCGAGGAACCCGCCATGATCTTTGCCGCCCGGATTGCCGCCTTCCCTGCCCGCTTCGTGGGCCTGTCATTGCTGCTCGCGAGCTTCGGACCTCTGCCGGCCACCGCCCAGACCGCGCCGGCATCGCCGTCCACGACGCCCGGCGCAGCGACTCCGGCGCCGCCCGGTCCGGCCGGCGGCACCCAGCCGGCGCCCTCGGCCGCCACCTCGCCGGAGGTGGACCCCGACATGCAGCGCGTCGCCGCTTGCAAGCAACGGGCGCTGGAGCGGCTGAAGGCCGTCTCCCCTTCGGTCGACGACATCTATATCGACGTCGACGGTCTCACCATTGCCACCGCCAACAGCAAAATCGGCGAGACGCCGGTGAATGGGGTGATCATGGGCGAGGCCTATATTCAGCGCGACCGCAAGGACGAACCGAACCGCTTCCTCTGCCTTACCGGTGCCAAGGGCGAGGTGCTGTTCACCTTCTTCACCGTGCGGTGAGGCCCTATTCCGCCGCCTCGGTGGCCTGCCGCGCCTTGATCTGGCCGATAGCGTCGACCACGGCGTCGAAGGTCAGCAGGGTGGAGGCGTGGCGCGCCTTGTAGTCGCGCACCGGCTCCAGCACGGCGAGTTCGGCCCACCGCCCCTCCGGCGGCGGGCCGTTTTCCTTCAGCATGCGTCGCATGACGTCACGCACCTCACGCAGTTCGTCGGCGGTAGCGCCCACCACGTGATCGGCCATGATCGAGGAGGAGGCCTGTCCGAGAGCGCAGGCACGCACCTCATGGGCGAAATCGGTGACGACGCCCTCTTTCATGGAGAGGTCGATGGTGACGGTGGAACCGCAAAGTTTCGAATGCGCGGTTGCAGTGGCATCGGGAGAGTCGAGCCGGCCGAGCCGTGGTATATCAGCGGCAAGCTCGAGAATGCGGCGATTATAGACGTCGTTGATCATGAGAACGCCCATCCGGCGGGAGCAGCATTGCGTAATGGTTGGTTGCGACGCGGCATGTGTCCCTTATATAGGAATGCGGGATCGTGGCGGAAGAAGCCCCGGTCCCGTTCGAGCCTCTGCGTGGCAGGCGGAGCAGCCGGTCTTCCGGCCGGTCCTTCACCCGCATGGCGACAAAACCGGTGACACCCCGGCGCCCGGTTACCAATGCGCCGTCGAACGGAGTTCGTCATGGATGCCGTGCTGAATGCTCTGATGCGTAGTGCCAAGAACGAAAGCGGGAGCCCTGTCGAGGACGCCCAGACGACCGCCCCGCAGAAGCCCAGCCGCGAGGAAGCCGAAGCGGCGGTGCGCACCCTGATCGCCTGGGCCGGCGATAACCCGGAACGCGAGGGGCTGATCGACACGCCCAAGCGCGTGGTGCGGGCCTATGAGGAGCTCTACAAGGGCTACGGCACGCCGCTGGAGAACGTGCTCGACCGCACCTTCGGCGAGATCGGCAATTTCGACGACATGGTCGTCGTGCGCGACATCGTGTTCTATTCGCATTGCGAGCATCACATGGTGCCGTTCATGGGCAAGGCGCATGTCGCCTATTTCCCGGTGGAGCGCGTGGTCGGGCTGTCCAAGATCGCCCGCGTCGTGGACATGTATGCCCGCCGCCTGCAGACGCAGGAGCACATGACCTCGCAGATCATCACCGCGCTCGACGAGACGCTGAAGCCGCGCGGCGTCGCCATCCTCATCGAGGCCGAGCACATGTGCATGGCGATGCGCGGCATCCAGAAGCCGGGCGCCTCCACCGTCACCATGCAGTTCACCGGCGTGTTCCGCGACGACCCGCAGGAGCAGGTGCGCTTCATGAACTTGATCCGCGGCGCGCGGTCGTGAGCGACGCCGCTGGCTGGTTCGCTCCCGCCGGCGACAAGCTGGCGGTGGAGGAAGGCGACCGCCTCAGCCCGAAATTCGATGCCGACGGCCTCGTCACCGCCGTCGCGGTCGACGCCGGCGACGGCGAGGTGCTGATGCTCGCGCATATGAACGCGCAGGCGCTGGCGCTGACCATCGAGACCGGCTTCGCGCATTATTACAGCCGCTCGCGCCGCAAGCTGTGGAAGAAGGGCGAGGAAAGCGGCCACCTGCAGAAGGTGGTGGAGCTCCGGATCGACTGCGACCAGGACGCCGTGCTGATGCGCGTCGAGATGGCCGGCAGCGGTGCCGCCTGCCACACTGGGCATCGCTCGTGTTTCTTCCGCTCGGTGCCGCTCGGCGCGGCGCCCTCGCCGGAACTGACGCTCACGGTGAATGACGGCGGCAAGCTGTTCGACCCGCAGCAAGTCTATGGCACGCCGGGCAAGACCGACACGCCGCGCTTCTGAGGGCGCACGGCGTTCAGGATCCCCGCCAGGGCCGGGACTGCGTGGCCTCCAAGCGTTCGCTCTGAACGCCTCTTGCCCGGGACAAGTTCGCCCTGCCCTGCGGCGCCCCCCGTCGCCTCCGCCCGATCAGGCCGGAGCGGCGTCATCTTCCAAGGTGGTCGGCCGCTCGCGGCAACGCGCACGATGCCTCGGCGTGCACGGAACCCGCCTCAGCGAGGCTCGCGCCGTTCACGCCTCGGGATGATGGCCCCCAGAGGCTCTCCGCCGTTCAGGTCGACAGGATGTATTCCCGCATCGCCGAACTCTCGCGCTCGAATTCCGCGAGGCGGTGTTTCACCACGTCGCCGATGGAGACGAGGCCGATCAGCTTGCCGCCCTGCACAACCGGCATGTGGCGGAAGCGGCCGGCGGTCATCTGCTCCATGAGCTGCGGCACCGTCTCGTTGGTGTCGCACGTGACCACCTTGACGGTCATCACCGTGGACAACTCGTCGTCCAGCCGCTCCGGCCCCTCAAGGCCGATCACCCGTACCACGTCGCGTTCCGACAGGATGCCGATCACCCGCCGCTCGCGATCCGTCACCACCAGGGCGCCGATACGCTTCTGCGACATCACCTCCGCGGCCTCGCGCAACGAGGCGCTCGGGCCGATGGTCTCAACGTCGTAACCCTTCTCGTCCAAGATAGACCGCACGGTCATGGCTTGCCTCCTTCCCGGTGGGCACCATCCGCCATGGTGGTGCTCCGCTTGTCGGGCGGATCGTTTGATCGTCCGCCGGTTGCGGAACGTCCCGTGGCGTCGGCACATTCCCTTGCGACAGATGATCGACCCGATTGGGCCGGACGGCAATAGGGTTGCTGAAACTCGCGGAAAACGCCTCGACCGGAGAGGGCCGGCGATGCCGTCGCCGTCAGTCGGCGTAGCGGCGGTCGGCCGGGGTGCGCCGCACGGGATCGAACAGCGGGAAGGCCAGCAGACCGGCGAGGAAGCCGCCAATATGCGCTTCCCAGGCGACCGCGCCGGACGCGATGCCGCTCGGCGCGCCGAGCCCGAAGGCGAGGTTGATGGCGAACCACACCGCCACGAAGCTGATCACCCGCCGATCGCGCAGCACCCGCAGCAGCGGCGGCGCCGGCAGCAGCACGGCGTGCTGCATGGCATCCGGGCGCCAGGCGGCATAGCCCTCGGTCGCGAACATGAAGCGCAGCGCCGCCGCCATGCAGCCTGAGACGGCGGCGGAGGCGCCGATCATCGGCACCGGCTCGCCGGCATGGGTGAGCAGATGCAGCCCCGCCCCCGCCGCCGCGGTGAACAGGAAGAAAGCGAGGAAGCGCGCCATCCCGAAGCGACGGGCTACCGGCGAGCCGAAGGCCAGCAGCCACAGCGTGTTGACGCCTACATGCATGAAATCGGCATGCAGGAAGGCATAGGTGACGAAGGTCCAGACATCCGCCCCGGTGCCGCCGGGCAGCACGCCGTCGGCGAACACCGTCGGATCGAAGCGGGCCGGGATGAAGGCGAACAGAGCGAGGATGTCGATGTCGGTCGCCTCGCCCACCACGCTGCGCAGCGCCTGGATGGCGATAAGCACCACCGCCAGCCCGACGATCACCGCCGGCACGTTGAAGATGGGCTGGTGCCGAGGATCGGCATGTCGGGTCGGGTCAAGCACGCCGATGACATAGGCGTCCCACACCGACTCGGCAAGCGGAACGCGCCCCCCGCGTGCCGGGCAGACGTAAATAAAATGCGAGCTGCAATGGTTAACGAGCAATAGAAAACCCGTTAACATTCCCTCGCCGCAGTCGTTACGAATTCCACGTGGCGCTTAGATCAAGATCAAAATCTCTCTGCCATGATGTGATCATGGACAGGGAAATGGAGTTCGCGATGTTGAAGAGCCTCACAGGGGCCCTGGTCGCGGTGGCGATGGCGGTGCTGGCGGTTCCCGCCGAGACGGCGCGGGCCAGCGAGGCGGTGGCGATGCTCTCGCCCTTCGCCGCCAACATGGCGGTGAGCGGCTCGACCTCGACGCCGATCGGCTATGCGCAGTTCTGCGAGGCCATGCCGGCCGACTGCGGCAACGGCAACGGGCGCGCCGGCCGGGTCGTCGTCAACGAAGCGGAATTCCATCAGCTCAAGCAGGTGAATGACGAGGTCAATCGCCGCATCCAGCCGATGACCGACATCGACCATTATGGCGAGGTCGAGCGCTGGACCTATGCCGAGGACGGCTATGGCGACTGCGAGGAATACGTTCTGGTGAAACGCCGCGAGCTGATCCGCCTCGGCTGGCCGCCGGAGACGCTGCTGATCACCGTGGTGCGCGACAAGAAGAATGCCGGCCACGCCGTGCTCACCGTGGTGAGCGACCGTGGCGACCTGATCCTCGACAACCAGGAAGCGCCGATCTTGCTGTGGCACGAAACCGGCTATCGCTTCGTGAAGCGGCAGGCGCAGGGCAACCCGGATCGCTGGGTCTCGCTGGGCGACGTGCTGGCGCCAGCGACCGTCGGCCGCGCCAGGTGAGCGACGTGGGAGAGAAGCGGGCTATCCCTGTCGCCTGCCTCCTCCCGGCGCCCTTCCCCGCTTCCGGCACGCCTGCGCGGATGGTTGACGCCTTCTGAACAAACGCCGGGCATTTACCTAATAAAAACGCTCCCGACCGATTGGCGGGAGCGTTTTTGCTTAATCGACGATTACGATATCTTGTCTGCGAAAGGCCGCGCATCAATCGATGCGCTTCAGACCTTCGGCGAAACGGCGCCAATTGCGCACATAATGCGCAGAGGTGCGACTGATGCGCTCCACCCATTCCGGCCCGAGCTCGCGGATCGCCTTGGCCGGGGCGCCGACGATGAGCGAATTATCGGGGAATTCCTTGCCCTCGGTGATCAGCGCCCCCGCCCCGACGAGGCAGTTGCGGCCGATGCGGGCGCCGTTGAGGATGGTGGCGCCCATGCCGACGAGGCTGTTGGCGCCGATGGTGCAGCCATGCAGCATCGCCTTGTGGCCGATGGTGCAGTCCTCGCCGATGGTCATCGGGAAGCCGGGGTCGGTGTGCAGGACGCACAGCTCCTGGATGTTCACCCGGGCGCCGATGGAGACCCGTTCATTGTCGCCGCGAATGACGGAGCCGAACCAGACGCTCGCCTCGTCGTCGAGCGCGACATTGCCGATGACGGCGGCGTCGGGGGCGATCCAGAACCGCCCGAGGGCGGGCAGGTCCGGCTGGACGCCGTCAAGCGCGTAGACCGGCATCGATCAATCCTCGAGGTCGGTGTCGAGGATCGCCATCTGGAAATTATAGGACAGGTCGCCGTCTTCCTTGTCCTCGAACATCACGCCGATGAACTCGTCGCCGATATAGACCTCGGCCGAATCCTTCTTCTTCGGGCGCGCGACGACCTTGATCTGCGTGTTGTTGAACAGTCGGCGCATATAGGTCTGAACGCGCTCGAGATCTTTCTTTTCCAAAACCGTGCTCCCACGATGTGTGTCAGGCCGCAGCCACGTCCGGGAGCCTTGCCACGGCCCGGCGCGCGGCGCAACCGCGCCCGGGTCTGCTTCCCCGGTTCAGATGACCCCTCTCAGATCGACTCGCCGAGGAAGGGCAGATCGAACAGCTGGTCCATGCTGCGCGAGGGATCGCAGCACGAGCCGGTCTCGCCGACGATGCGTGCCGGCACGCCGGCCACCGTGGTCTTGGCCGGCACCGGCTTCAGCACCACCGAGCCGGCCGCGATACGGGCGCAATGGCCGATCTCGATATTGCCGAGCACCTTGGCACCGGCGCCGATCAGCACGCCGTAGCGGATCTTCGGGTGGCGGTCGCCATGTTCCTTGCCGGTGCCGCCGAGGGTGACGCCCTGCAGGATCGAGACATCGTCCTCGATCACCGCCGTCTCGCCGACCACGATGCCGGTGGCATGGTCGAAGAAGATGCCGCGGCCGAACGGTGCCGCCGGATTGATGTCGACCTGGTAGCAGACCGAGGCGCGGCTCTGCAGATAGAGCGCGAAGTCGCGCCGGCCATTGTGCCACAGCCAATGCGCCAGCCGATGGGTCTCGATGGCGTGGAAACCCTTGAAATAGAGCAGCGGCTGCAGCGCCCGGTCGGTCGCCGGGTCGCGGTCGCACACCGCCATGATGTCGGCGCGGATGGCGACGCCAATCGCGGGATCGGCGGCGAAGGCGTCGTCATAGGCCTGGCGGATCAGTTCGGCTGGGACGTCGGCATGATGGAGCCGCTGGGCGATGCGGTGCGCCACCGCCTTCTCCAGCGACTGGTGATGCAGCACCGTCGTATAGACGAAGCTGGCCAGCGCCGGGTCGTTGGCGGCGACCTCCTCCGCCTCCTGGCGGATGCGCGACCACACCGGGTCGACCTTTTCGATGAGGGAGCGCGTCGCATGGTCCGCGCGGGTGTTAACAGCCTGCACCATCGCCTTGTGTCCTGTCTTCCGCCCTGGGGCGTGGGCCGCATTCAGCCGGCGGCGGCCACGAATTGGCGTCGTTCTAGCACAGCTGAGGGCCGCGGCCTATGCGGTCCCGCCCCGCGCGGCCGGCCGATGCAAGAAGTTCATCCGTGCCGGTCGAGAAAGGACAAAGCCGCCTGCTTGAACACCTTGTCGCCGACGGCCAGCATGTGCTCGCGATCGGGGATATCCAGCACTTCGGAGCCGGGGATCAACTCGGCGAGCGGGCGCGCGGCGCCGGACACCGCGTCGCGGGTGCCGATGGCGATCAGGGTCGGCGCCCGGATCTGGCCGACCTCCTCGCGCGTCAGCGTGCGGCGCGAACCATAGATGCAGGCGGCGAGCGCCTGGCGGTCGCTTTTGGTCTGCTCGGCGAAAGCGCGGAAGGTGCGGCCCATCGGATCGGTAACGTCGTCGAGGCTGTCGGCCAGCAGCGCCTCGGCGACGGTGACCGGCAGGCCGGCGCCTTCGACCAGATGGATGCCGATGCCGCCGAGAATGAGGGTGCGCACCCGCTCCGGCGCCAGCAACGCGACGCAGGCGCCGATGCGCCCGCCCATCGAATAGCCCATGACGTCGAAGCGCGGCAGGCCGAGATGGGCCATCAGCGCCAGCACGTCGCCGGCCATGATCCATGGATCGTAGGCGTCGCGGTCGTAGAGCTTCACCGAGGCACCGTGGCCGCGATTGTCCATGGCGATGACGCGGCGTCCGGCGCGGGTCAGCGTCGACACCCAGCCCGGACCGACCCAGTTGATCTCCTTGGTGGAGGCGAAGCCGTGGACGAGGACGATCGGCTCGCCTTCGCCCTCGTCGAGATAGGCGAATTCGAGACCGTCACGGGAGAAGGTCGGCATGGCGGCTGGGACTCCGGCAAGGCGGGATAGTGGGAAGCCGGCAAGCTACTGAGCAGGGCGAGGCGTGCCAAGACGATCCTCCGCATGCCGGACATGCGCCGCCGCTCGGAACCATGGGGACGGGCGGCTCGTGATGCGGTCGTTCGGAAAGCTCAGGCCGGCAGGAGGCCGGCGCGACCGCCGCGCCACAGCGGCCGCAGCAGCGCCACCACGGTGCTGTTGAGCGATGCCACCAGCCCCAGGAGATTCAACGCCGCCGCGACGACCCAGAAGGCGAGCTTGGCCGCGATCTCGCCGAGCACCAGGGCGCCGCGGCCGAGGGTCTTCAGCACCGCCAGCGTCTGGCCGCCCTTGGCCTCGGAGAGCCGGCGCAGTCGGGCGACGTCGGTGACGTCGTCGGCATGGCGCAGGCCGGCGAGCGTCGCGCGCATGCCCGCTTTTTCGCCGACACGCCCGATATCGGCGACGGCGTCAATCGCACGGGCGCGGCGGCCGGAGCGCAGCAGCCCGATGAGATCGTCGCCGAGGCGCAGGCCGAGCGCGCCGGTGCGGCGAGCACCCTTGGCGAGGCTGAGGCCGGCCCGCAATGTCACCGGGGCACCGAAGGCGGCGTAGGTGGCGGCGGTTGCTGCGATGCCGACCCCGGCGAGGCCGGTCATCAGCGGATCGACGGCGTCGCCGCGCAGATAATTGCCGGCCTGCCGGCCGAGATCGCGAATGTCACCCCAGACGGTGAGGTCACCCGCCGTGGCGCCGGCGAGGCTGGGCAGGTCCTCCGCCTCCCCGGTGACGAATCCCCGGCCGAACGCGCCCGCCTCGCGCAGGGTCGTGGCGGCATGGGTGGAGGCCGCCAGCACCCGTGCCCGCCGCTCCGCCGGGATCGGCAGCGCGCGGGCGTCGGCGAGTTCCAGGAAGCTCGCCGCCAACTCGGCGTCGTCATTGGCCAGCGCCTCGTCGATCTCGCGATTGGCGCGCTCGGCGGTGAGCGCCTTGTCGAGGCGTAGATCGGCGAGGCGGGCGGCATCGTCCCGCGCCATCAGCAGCGCAAACGCCTCCCGTCCCAGCGGCAGCAGCCAGTGGGCCGAGCCGGCAAGGGCGAGCAGGAGCGAGGCGGCAGCGAAGAGGCGGGCGAGGTTCGGACGGCGCATCATGCAAGACCAGCGGAGCACGCTGCGTCATGCGCGCGCATTGTGGCGAAGCCAAGAGTACGCCGAGGGGGGCGCGGTACGAGGCCATGAACGGCTGAGCGGGAAGCCGGGTTTCGGCGTTCTCATCTTGGGATCGAGGCGCGTGCCGCCGCGCCGCCCCTTTCGCCGGGAGACGCCAGCGGCTATCCTGCCGCCCTTCGATCCATCCGGACAGGGCAGACACATGGCGGGCCACGTCGTTCCTCATTTCCACAATTCGGCGGGCGTGCCGGCTATCTCCATCGGCGCCAAGGAATTCATGTGCGTCGGCGCCAAGCCGCCCTACGACCACCCGCATGTCTTCCTCGACATGGGCTCGGACGACGAGATCATCTGCCCCTACTGCTCCACCCTCTACAAGTTCGACGCCAAGCTGCACGGCGACGAATCGGTGCCGGCGGGCTGCCTCTACGAGGCCGCCGCGGCCTGAGGAGGCTCCTTGTCCGAGCGTGACATCCTCGTCGCCGGTGCCGGTGTCGGGGGGCTGAGCGCCGCGCTCGCACTGGCGCGGGCCGGATTCGAGGTTACCATACTGGAGCGCGCGGAAGCGCTGCAGGAAGCAGGCGCCGGCGTGCAGCTCGCCGCCAACGCCACGAGCTGCCTCTCCCGGCTCGGCGTGCTCGAGCGGGTGAAGGAACGCGCCGTGCAGCCCGCCTTCATGCGGGTGATGGACGCGCGCCATGGCCGGCTGCTGGCCGAGGCGGAGATGGGCGAGGCTGCCGAGATACGGTTCGGCGCGCCCTTTCTCGTCATCCACCGCGCCGATCTTCAGGCCGCGCTCGCCGAGGCGGTGCTGGCCGAGCCGCGCATCCGGCTGCTTCTGCGTTCCACCATCGAGGGTTTCAGCGAGGAGGATGGCCGCGTCCGCGTGGTCATCCGGCGCGGCGAGACACCGGCGATCTTCGACGGCGCGGCGCTGATCGGCGCCGACGGTCTGCGCTCGGCGGTGCGCGGACAGCTGGTTCCCCACACCCTGCCCTCCTTCCGGCATCGCGCCGCCTGGCGGGCGACGGCGCCGGTGGCGCGGCTGCCGGCGCATCTCGCCGACGCGGCGACGCGGCTCTGGTTGGGCCCTGGCGCGCATCTCGTCACCTATCCGGTGCGCGGCGGCAAGGCGGTCAACCTCGTCGCCATCACCCCGGACGAACGGCAGGCGCATGGCTGGAGCCATGAGGGCGAGAAGGGCGAGCTCGCCGGGCATTTCCAAGGCTGGTGCGCCGATGTGCAGGCGCTGCTGGCGGCGCCGGGCGCCTGGCTGCGCTGGGCGCTGTTCGATCTCGACCCGCTGCACGCGTGGAGCAGCGGGCGGGTGACGCTGCTCGGCGATGCCGCGCACGCCATGGTGCCGTTCCTCGCCCAAGGGGCGGCGCAGGCGATCGAGGATGCAGATGTGCTGGCTGCCTGCCTGCGGGAGGGAGGCGACATCCCCTCCGCCCTGCGCCGCTACGAGGCGCTGCGCCGGCCGCGTACAGCGCGGGTGCAGGCCGCCGCGCGCGGCATGGACCGGGTGTACCACCTCTCCGGCCCGATGGCGTTCGCACGCAATCTGGTGATCCGCGCCAAGGGCGGCGCCGGCGTGCTGGAGCGCTATCGCTGGATCTACGAATGGCAGCCGTGAGCGGCGGCCATCGGGAACTCCTGTGGGACATCGCCGTCGCGGCGCGGGACTTTCTAGAGGCGATCTGGCCCGAGTGGCATTCGGCCTGGGGCGAAGCTCCCACGGTGACGTCGCGCTGGACCTGCGGACGCTCCAGCCTGTTTCTGGTCCATGTGATCGAGGAGCATGGTTTGTCCGCCCGCTGGGTCAGCGGCACGCCGCGGCTGGGGGAACAGGAGCCGGAGATCGGGCCATACGGCTTCTTCGATGGGCGGCAATGGCAATCACACGCCTGGGTCCAGCAGGGCGGCCTGATCGTCGATGTCACGGCGGACCAGTTCGGCGCGGCGCCGGTGCTGGTGGTCGCGGCCACCGACAGTCGTTATGGCGAGGGACATGGCGATACCGCGCTGCCGGCCTCCGCCGCGGCGCGCGAGCGTACGGCGAATGCCCTGCTGCCGCGCTGGCATGTCTCGGCCCAGCGCGGCGCCTTGCAGGCGTGGCTCCTCAGCCGCTGATCTGAAGGCCGGCGACGCCGCCGATCAGCGCGGCGGTGGCGAGCAGCTTGCCGAGGCCGAGCGGCTCGCCGAAAAAGGCCGCGCCGAGAATGACGGCGCCGAGCGTGCCCATCGCGGTCCAGGCGGGATAGGCGAGGCTCACCGGCATGGTCTTCATCGCGAACGTGAGCAGCGCGAGGCTGATGCCGCCGGCCACCAGAGTGAGCAGGCTGGGAAGCAGTCGGGTAAAGCCCTCGGAGGCCTTCATGGCGAGGGCGAAGACGATTTCAAACCCTGCCGCCAGCACGAGAAACAGCCACGCGGTCATGGATCACTCCTGTCGAAAAGATGAGACACATTCACGTGTCTCTTGCCGGCATGGAGATAAGCTCCTTGAACCAGCTCGACAAACGCGAAGTTCTCAGTCAATGGATGAGATGAATTCATCCATGAGGTTGTCATGCGCCGCCTGCCGCCGCTGGGGTCGCTCCGCGCCTTCGAAGCCGCCGCGCGGCTGGAGAGCTTCAAGGACGCCGCGGCGGAACTCGGGGTGACGCCGACCGCCATCAGCCATCAGGTGCGCCTGCTGGAGGAGGAACTCGGCACGCCGCTGTTCATCCGCCGCACCCGCAAGGTGGTGCCGACCGCCGGCGGGCTCGACCTGGCGGCGCGGCTCGGCAGCGCCTTCGAGGTGATGGCGGATGCGGTGGCGCAGGCGCGCCCGCGTCCCGGGCGCCGGTTGGCGACGCTGTCGGCCACGCTCGCCTTCTCGGCACGATTGCTGGTGCCGCGTGCCGGCCGCTTCCGCACGCTGCATCCGGGCTGGGATTTGCGCCTGCATGCCTCCGACGAGGCGGTCGACCTCATCGCCGGCGAGGCGGATGCCGCGATCCGCTATGGGCGCGGCAGCTATCCCGGCCTCGTCTCGGTGCCGCTGATGAGCGAATGCTTCGCGCCGGTGTGCAGCCCGCGCATCGCGCCGAGGCGCCTGGAGGACCTCCGGCAGGCCAATCTGATCCATTTCGACTGGCTGCTCGCCAAGTCTCACAACAAGACGCCGAGCTGGAGCGACTGGGCGGAGAAGGCGGGGCTCACCGGCTTCGACACGACGGCGGGCCTGACCTTCACGGATGAGAACAGCGCCATCGAGGCGGCGGTGGCCGGACAGGGCGTCGCCCTGCTCAGCCTGCCGCTGCTGGCGCCTGAACTGCGCTCCGGCGTGCTGATCCAGCCCTTCGGCCCGGTGATCGAAGGGCTGGGCTTCGACTTCGTGTTTCCCGAGGGCGCGGAGAACCGGCCGGAGGTGGCGACGCTGCGCGACTGGGTGCTGGGGGAACTCGGGCCGGCCCTCGTTCCGTCGGCCACCCCGTCAGCCGGCGAGGCGTGAGGCGGGCGGCTTGCCGGCGACCAGCAGCAGGTCGCTCTCGTCCTTCAGGCTGACGCCGGTCAGCCGGCGGGCGAGGGCTTCCTTAAGCAGCCAGGCCAGCTTGAAGGCAGCATGGTCGTGGGACAGCCCATCCCCGCGCACATTGGAAATGCAGTTGCGCTCGGCATCCGAGCGGCCGACCCTCGGCGCGAAGGTGAGATAGAGGCCAAGACTGTCCGGCGAGGACAGGCCCGGCCGCTCGCCGATCAGCACCGCCACCGCCCGGCACGCCAGGATCTCGCCGACCTCGTCGCCGAGCGCCACCCGGGCCTGCGAGGCGATGACGACCGGGCCGGTGCTCCAGCCCTCCTCCGCGAGGCGCGGCTTGAGCGCGGCGAGGAACGGCGCCGCCTGCGCGTGGATGGCGGTCGAGGACAGGCCGTCGGCCACCACCAAAGCGAGATCCGGCGCGCTGCCGGCATAGGGGGCGAGCGTGGCGCGCCCCTCCTCCGAGAGCTTGCGGCCGAGATCGGGCCGGCGCAGATAGGCCTCGCGCGAGGGGGCTGCGGAGGCGACATGCAGCGTCTCGAAGCCCAGCGCGGCGATGGCGGCGGCGGTCGCCTCCGCCTCGAACGGGGTGTGCACGGCGTCGCGCGCCTGCGCATGGGCGAGGGCGAAGCGCAGCACCTCGCGCGTCGGCAGGCCGGTGCCGGCACGGCCGAGCGCGATGCGCGCCGGCGTCGCGCGGGCGAGCTTCGCCCAGGCGTCCTCGATGATGTAGCCGTTGGTGGGGCGGGTTTCGTTGCTCATCGCCATGCCCTCACGCCGCGAGGCCGGGGGCGTAGGCGAGCAGCGGGTTGGCGCCGCCCTGCGGCTTGAGCCGCCCGTCCGGGCCGGTGATGCCCATGGATTGCAGCCACGCCTCGAATTCCGGCGCCCGCTTCAGGCCGAGCACGTCGCGCAGATAGAGCTGGTCGTGGAACGAGGTGGACTGGTAGTTCAGCATCACGTCGTCCGAGCCGGGAATGCCCATGATGTAGGTGACGCCGGCCGCGCCGAGCAGCGTCATCAGCGTGTCCATGTCGTCCTGGTCGGCTTCGGCGTGGTTGGTGTAGCAGACGTCGCAGCCGAGCGGCACGCCCATCAGCTTGCCGCAGAAATGGTCCTCGAGGCCGGCGCGGATGATCTGCTTGCCGTCATAGAGATATTCCGGGCCGATGAAGCCGACCACCGTGTTGACCAGCAGCGGGCGGAACGGACGGGCGACCGCATAGGCGCGCGCTTCCAGCGTCTGCTGGTCGACGCCGTGATGGGCATTGGCTGACAGCGCCGAGCCCTGCCCTGTCTCGAAATACATCACATTGTCGCCAAGTGTGCCGCGCTTCAGCGAGAGGGCCGCCTCGTGCCCCTCCCTCAAGGTGGCGAGGTTGATGCCGAAGGACGCGTTGGCGGCCTGCGTCCCGGCGATCGACTGGAAGACGAGATCGACCGGCACGCCGCGATTGATCACCTCGGTGGAGGTGGTCACGTGGGTGAGCAGGCAGGCCTGGGTCGGAATGTCGAAGCGGGCGATGATGTCGTCGGTGAGCTTCAGCAGCTCGCTGAGCACCGGAATGCTGTCCGAGGCGGGATTGATGCCGATCACCGCGTCGCCGCAGCCATAGAGCAGGCCGTCGAGGATGGAGGCGGTGATGCCGGCCGGGTCGTCGGTGGGATGGTTCGGCTGCAGCCGCACCGCCATGGTGCCGGGCAGGCCGATGGTGTCGCGGAACTTCGTCACCACCCGGCACTTGCGCGCCACCGCGATGAGGTCCTGGTTGCGCATGATCTTCGACACCGCCGCCGCCATCTCCGGGGTGACGGCGGGGGCGAGCGCAGCCAGCGCCTGCGGCGAGGCGGCATCGGACAGCAGGAAGTCGCGGAAGTCGCCGACCGTCATGTGGGAGACCGGGCGGAAGGCGCTCGCATCGTGCGTGTCGATGATCAGCCGGGTGACCTCGTCGGCCTCGTAGGGCACCAGCGCCTCGGTGAGGAAGGTGGCGAGCGGCACCTCGGCGAGGCACATGCGGGCGGCGACGTTCTCCTCCGCCGAGGTGGCGGCGATGCCGGCCAGCATGTCGCCGGAACGCAGCGGCGTAGCCTTGGCCATCAACTCCTTGAGATCGGCGAAAACGTAGCTGCGCGGCCCGATGAGGTGACGATACGGCATGTTTGCTCCCGCCCGGCGCCCGCTGCCCAATCCGGCGCCATGGCGCAAAAACATACTCCGACCGGGCGGGCGACGGAAGCCGGCACCGCGCATGTTCGGGCTCTGGACGGCGGGCGGGCCGGGGTCTAGGACGGCGCACAAAATACCAGATCGAATGGCGAGGAATCGATGGCGACCTTCATCCTCATTCACGGTGCCTGGCACTGGGGCGGCTGCTTCGTGCAGGTGGCGAATCGGCTCGCGGCCATGGGCCATGCGGTGATCACCCCCGATATGGCCGGGCACGGCTTCGACCCGACGCCCATCGCCCATATTCCAGACCTTCCGACCTATGCTGCTAGCGCCCGCGCCGCGCTGGAGGACATCGAGGGCCGGGCGATCCTCGTCGGCCACAGCGTCGGGGGCGCCACCGCCAGCTGGCTCGGCGAGCTGATGCCGGAGCGCGTGCAGGCGCTGGTCTATCTCACCGGCTTCATGGCGCCGAACGGCAAGAGCGCCCGCGACTTCGTGATGACGCAGACCCATCTCCGGCATCCGGCGATCCTCGAGACGCAGGGCATGCTGCGCGTGACGCGCGAAGGGCTGGGCCTCGACTTCACCAAGCGCCACCTCATCGTGCGCTCGCTCTATTCCGACTGCACGCCGCACCAGATCGAGGTGGCGCTGCCCAACCTCATCCCGGTCACGCCGCATGTGCCGTTCGCGGCGGTCTCGACCGTCACGCCGAGCCGCTACGGCCAGCTGGAGCGGCACTATGTCGAATGCCTGCAGGACTGCGCCCTGCCGCTGCCGGTGCAGCGCGAGATGCAGGCCGCCGTGCCGGGTGCGACCGTGCACCAGCTCGATGCCGGCCACTCGCCCTTCCTCAGCATGCCCGACGAGGTCGCCGACCTGCTCGACGGCATCGCCTGACGTTCATTCCGCCATGAAGCGGTAGCCGACGCCCGGTTCGGTGCGGATGATCGCCGGCCGGGTGGGATCGCGCTCGATCTTGGCGCGTAGCTGGCCGATGAACACTCGGAGATAATGCAGGTCCTCGCCATGGGCGGGACCCCAGATCGAGGTGAGCAGGGTGCGGTGAGTGACCACCCGCCCCGTATGCCGGGCCAGCAGCGCCAGCAGGTCGTATTCCTTCGGCGTGAGCTTCACCGGCGCGCCGTCGCGGCTGACGAGGCGACGCAGCGTGTCGATGACGAGGCCGTCCACCTCGACGTGATCGGCCTCCGCATCGGCGGCGAGGCGATGGCGCAGCGCGGCGCGGATGCGGGCTGTGAGCTCGCCGATGCCGAAGGGCTTCTCGACATAATCGTCGGCGCCGAGGTCGAGGGCGGCGATCTTCTCGCTCTCGCGGTCGCGGGCGGAGAGGATGATGATCGGCACCTGCGACCAGCCGCGCAACTGGGCGACGACGTCCTTGCCGTCCATATCGGGCAGGCCGAGATCGAGGATGACGACATCGGGCGCCGCCGTCGCCGCCGCCTTCAGCGCCGCCGCGCCGGTCGACGCTTCCACGACGTCGTAGCCGGCGGCGCTGAGCGCGGGGCGCAGGAAACGATGGATCTGCGGCTCGTCGTCGACGACGAGAATACGGTCGGCGCTCATGATGCAGGCGTCTCCGGCAGGGGCGCCTCCGGCGACGCGGCGGATACCTCGCCGGGCGGAATCGGGAACCGCAGCACCATGCGGGTGCCGCGTCGCCGGGTGGCCGGGCTCTCGGCCTTGATACTGCCGCCCATGGCGTCGACGAAACCTCGCGCGATCGACAATCCCAATCCGGTGCCGGGCGGGCGCCCGTCCGGCGAGCCGGGACGAAAGAACTTTTCGAACACCTTGTCGATATCCCCGGGCGCGATTCCCTTGCCGGCATCCGTCACCGAAATGACGATCTCGCCTCCCTCGGTGCGGGCGAAGATCCGCACCGGCTCGCCGGCGGCGTATTTGGCGGCGTTGTCGAGCAGGTTGAACAGCACCTGGCCGAGCAGCACGCTGTCCCCCTGCATCAGCGGCAGCGTGGGCGCGATCGATACGTCGATGACCAGCTGGGGGTAATAGCGGGCGCACCGCTCCACCGCGGCGCGGATGACGTCGCCGACGTCGAGCCAATCGCGCCGCGCCTCCAGCGTGCCGGACTCGATGCGGGTCATGTCGAGCAGGTTGGAGACGAAGCGCGACAGCCGCCCGCCCTCCTCCTCGATGGTGGCGAGCAGGTCGTCGCGGCTCGCCGCGTCCATGCGCGTGCCGAGCTGGCGCAGGCTGGTCACCGCGCCGGTGATGGTGGCGAGCGGCGTGCGCAGATCGTGCGAGATCGAGGACAGCAGCGCGGTGCGCAGGCTGTCGCTCTGCAGCCGCGCCGCCTGGGCGATGCTCTGCTCGGCCAGCCGCGCCCGGTCGAGCGCGATGGCGGTCTGGTCCATGATCGCCGCCAGCATCGGCTCGGCGGCGCCGTCGAAGGGCTCGCCATCCCAGCGCAGGCCGAGAATGCCGACCACCCCGTGCGGGCTGGTCATCGGCCGGAACTGCCAGCGGCTAGATGGCAGTGTGCCGGTGTCGCGCCCGGCGGCCTCGCGGTGCTCGAAGGCCCAGCGCGCGGCGCTCATGTCGCCAACCTCGAGATCGGCGTCGGGCGGCCAGGCGGCGGCCAGCGCCACCGCGCCGTTCTGCGAGGTGAGGATCGCTGCCGGACGGCCGAAGGTCTCGTGCAGTTGCGACACCGCCGCCCAGAGCACGTCCTCGGCCTCGGCATTGCCGGAGAGCTTGCGCGAGAAATCATACAGCGATTGCAGCGAACTCGCCCGCGCCCGGGCGGTGCGCGCCTGCTCGCTCACCCGCGAGGCCAGGCCGCCGGCCAGCAGCGCGGCGAGCAGGAACACCACGAAGGCGAACACCTCGTGCGGCGAGGCGATGGTGAAGGTGTAGAGCGGCGGGATGAAGAAGTAATTGTAGGCGAGGCCTGACAATATGGCGGCCAGGAGGGCGGCGCCGTAGCCGGCGCGGATCGCCGCCACCACCACCGCCATCATGAACAGCAGCGAGACATTGGGCAGGTGCATCGTCCGCTCGATGGCGGTGCCGATCAGCGCGGCGGCAACGACGCTGGCGACCGCATACACGGCGCTGCGGGCCAGCTCGCGCGGCCGGCGAGTGCGGCGGCGCGGCGCCAAGGTGTCCTCGGCCTGGTCGCTGGTGACGATGTGCACGGCGATGCCGGGCACCTGGGCGACGATCTCGTCGGCGAGCGACGGCCGACGCAGCAAGGGCCAGCGACGGCGGTTCGGGGCGCCAATGACGATCTGGGTGACGTGCTCGCGGCGCGCGAGGCGGATGAGCTCGGTGACGAAGTCGTTGGCGGTGATCCGCCGCGTCTCCGCCCCCAGCCGTTCGGCGAGGCGCAGCAATTCATCGATGCGCGCCGGAGCGCCCTCCCCGGTCTCGCGGTCGGCACGCTCCAGCGACACCACGGTCCAGGAGGCGTTGAGGCCGGAGGCCAGCCGGCTCGCCTCGCGCACCACCTTTTCCGACAGCACATCGGCGCCGACACAGACCAGCAGCCGCTCGGAGGAGGCCCAGGCCCCCTCGATGGCGTGGCCCTTGAGATAGTCGACCATGTCGTCGTCGACGCGGTCGGCGGTGCGGCGCAGCGCCAGCTCGCGCAGCGCGGTGAGGTTGCCGAGGCGGAAGAACCGCTCGGAGGCGCGCCGCGCGCTCTCCGGCAGATAGACCTTGCCGTCCTTGAGCCGCTCGATCAGTTCCGCCGGCGGCAGGTCGACGAGCACGATCTCGTCGGCCTTCTGCAGCACGGTGTCCGGCACCTGCTCGCGGACATGGATGCCGGTGATGTTGGCCACCACATCGGCGAGGCTTTCGAGGTGCTGGATGTTCAGCGCCGTCCAGACGTCGATGCCGGCGGCCAGCAGTTCCTCGATGTCCTGGAAGCGCTTGGGATGGCGCGAGCCCTCGGGATTCGAGGAGGCGAGCTCGTCGAGAATCAGGATGCGCGGCTTGCGGGCCAGCGCGGCGTCGAGGTCGAAGGTCTCGATGACGCGGCCCTTATAGGGCACGCGCCGGCGCGGCAGGACCTCGAGGCCGTCGAGCAGCTCGGCAGTCTCGGAACGGCCATGGGTCTCGGCGAGGCCGACCACGATGTCGGCCTTGAGCTTGCGGGCGCGGGCAAGCATCGCATAGGTCTTGCCCACGCCCGGAGCGGCGCCGAGGAAGATGGTGAGGCGGCCGCGCCCGTCGGCGCGCGTGCCGTCCGGCCGCGTTTCCTGGCGCATCACCGCCAGCAGCGCGTCCGGATCCGGCCTGCCCTCGTCACGGGGCTCGGTTGCCGCCATCTCGTTGAAATCCCGTCAGCTCTTCAGTCCGTCGAGCGCGAGGTTGAGCCTTAGCACATTGACCCGCGGCTCGCCGAGGAAGCCGAGTTCGCGCCCTTGCACGTTGCGGTCGACGAGGGCATCGACCGCGGCAGCGTCGAGGCCGCGCGCCTTGGCGACGCGGGCGACCTGGGCGCGGGCGAAGTCCGGCGAGATGTCCGGGTCGAGACCCGAACCGGAGGTGGTGACGGCATCCGCGGGGATATCGCCCTCGATGCCGGCACCGCGCAGCTTCTCGACGTCGGCGGCGACCCGGTCCTTCAGCTTGGCGGCCGTCGGGCCGAGATTGGAGCCGGAGGACGCCCCGGCATTGTAGGGATCCGGGCCGGTGGCCGAGGGGCGCGACCAGAAATACCGCTCGGAGGCGAAGCTCTGGCCGATCAGGACTGAGCCCACCAGAGTACCGTTGCGGGTGACGAGGCTGCCGCTCGCCTGTGCCGGCAGGGCCGCCCCCGCAATGCCGGTGATGGCGAGCGGATAGGCCAGACCGAGCAGTGCAGTGAGAAGTACGGTGAGAACGATAGCAGGACGAAGATGCTTCAACATGATCACACCAGATGCAGGGCGGCGACGGCGAGGTCGACCAGCTTGATGCCGATGAAGGGCAGGACCAGCCCGCCGACGCCGTAGACGAGGAGGTTGCGGCGCAGCAGCGCCGCCGCGCCGGACGGACGGTAGGAGACGCCCCTCAGCGCGAGCGGGATCAGCGCGATGATGATCAGCGCGTTGAAGATCACCGCCGACAGGATCGCCGATTGCGGCGAGGTCAGCGCCATGATGTTGAGCGCGTTCAGGCCGGGATAGGTGGCGACGAACAGCGCCGGGATGATGGCGAAGTACTTCGCCACGTCGTTGGCGATGGAGAAGGTGGTCAGCGAGCCGCGCGTCATCAACAGTTGCTTGCCGATCTCGACGATCTCGATGAGCTTGGTCGGCGAGGAATCGAGGTCGACCATGTTGGCGGCTTCGCGCGCGGCCTGGGTACCGGTCTGCATGGCGACACCGACATCCGCCTGGGCAAGCGCGGGCGCATCATTGGTGCCGTCGCCGCACATGGCGATCAGCCGGCCGCCCTCCTGCTCCTTGCGGATATAGGCGAGCTTGTCCTCCGGCGTCGCCTGGGCGAGGAAGTCGTCGACGCCGGCCTCCGAGGCGATGGCGGCGGCGGTGACCGGGTTGTCGCCGGTGACCATCACCGTGCGGATGCCCATGGCGCGCATCTGCGCGAAGCGCTCCTTGATGCCGGGCTTCACCACGTCCTTCAGGTGCACGACGCCGAGCAACCGGTCGCCCTCGGCCACCGCGAGCGGGGTGCCGCCGGAACGGGCGATGCGGTCCACCGCGGCGCGGAAGGCTTCCGGCGCGCGGGCTTCCTCGACGCCAGCGAAGCGCAGCACGGCGTCCACCGCGCCCTTGCGCAACTTGCGGGTGCCGAGGTCGACGCCCGACAGCCGGGTTTCGGCGGCGAAGGGAATCACCGCGTCCGGCTGCGCGGTGGGACCCGGCACGCGGTACTCGCCTGTCGCCAAGGCGACGATGGAACGGCCCTCCGGAGTCTCGTCGGCGAGGCTGGCGAGCAATGCGGCTTCCGCCAGCACCTTCTCGGAAACGCCAGGCACGGGGAGGAAGTCGGTCGCCATGCGGTTGCCGAAGGTGATGGTCCCGGTCTTGTCGAGCAGCAGCGTGTCGACGTCGCCGGCCGCCTCCACCGCGCGGCCAGAGGTGGCGATGACGTTGAAGCGCACCAGCCGGTCCATGCCGGCGATGCCGATCGCCGAGAGCAGGCCGCCGATGGTGGTCGGGATCAGCGTCACCAGCAGGGCGGCGAGCACCGTCACCGACAGCACGGTGCCGGAATAGCCGGCGAGGCCCCACAGCGTGACGACGGCGATGAGGAAGATCAGCGTCAGGCCCGAGAGCAGGATCGACAGGGCGATCTCGTTCGGGGTCTTCTGCCGCTTGGCGCCCTCGATCAGCGCGATCATGCGGTCGACGAAGCCGCCACCCGGCGCCACCGCGACGCGGATGACCAGCCGGTCGGACAGCAGCTGGGTGCCCCCGGTGACGGCGGAACGGTCGCCGCCGGCCTCGCGGATCACCGGGGCGGATTCGCCGGTGATGGCGCTCTCGTTGACCGAGGCGACGCCTTCGATGACCTCGCCATCGGCCGGGATCAGCTCGCCGGCCTCGACGATGACGACGTCACCGATCTTCAGCGTGGTGGCGGGCACCTTCTCGATGCGGCTGCCCTCATGCTTCAGCCGCGCGGTGAGTTCCGAGCGGGCGCGCTTCAGGCTGTCGGCCTGCGCCTTGCCGCGCCCTTCGGCGACCGCCTCGGCGAAGGTGGCGAACAGCACGGTGAACCACAGCCAGGCGGCGATCTGGCCGGAGAAGCCGGCGTCGCCGCCCATGACGAGGTCGCGGGCGAACAGCAGGGTGACCAGCGCCGCGACCGCCTCGGTGACGAAGATCACCGGATTGCGCATCAGCTGGCGCGGATCGAGCTTGCGGAAGGCCGCGACCACCGCCGGGCCGAGAATGGCCGGGGCGAACAGGCCGGGCGCCGCCGGCGCGTGGGACGATTGGTGGGCGGAGGTTGTACGATTCGACATGGGTCGGAACCTCAGAAGGTCTGGCCGGCGAGCATGGCGAACTGCTCGACGATCGGCCCGAGGGCGAGTGCGGGGAAGAATTGCAGGCCGCCCAGGATCAGGATGATGCCGATCAACAGGCCGACGAAGAGCGGCGTATGGGTGGGAAAGGTGCCCGCCGAGACCGGCGCCTTCACCTTGGCCGCGATGGAGCCGGCGAGCGCCATGACCGGGATGACATAGGCGAAGCGGCCGAGCAGCATGGCGATGCCGAGGGTGGTGTTGTACCAGGGCGTGTTGCCGGTGAGGCCGCCAAAGGCCGAGCCGTTATTGCCAGCCGCCGAGGTGAAGCCGTAGAGGATCTCCGACAGGCCGTGCGGACCCGGTGTGCCGACGCTCGCCACCGCGAAGGGCAGCATGGCCGAGATCGCCGCGAAGCCGAGAATGGCGAGCGGCAGGATGAGGATCGCCAGCACGGCGTACTTCATCTCGCGGCCCTCGATCTTCTTGCCGAGGAATTCCGGCGTGCGCCCGACCATCAGGCCGGCGACGAACACCGAGAGCAGCGCGAAGACGATCAGGCCGTAGAGGCCCGAGCCAGTGCCGCCTGGCAGCACTTCGCCGAGCTGGATGAGGAACATCGGCACCATGCCGCCGAGACCGGTGAACGAGCCGTGCATGGCGTTGACGCCGCCATCCGACAGGCCGGTAGTGACCGCGGCATAGAGCGCGCTCGCCGACTGGCCGAACCGCACCTCCTTGCCCTCCATGTTGCCCATGGACGGGTCGAGGCCGAGGCTGGTCAGGATCGGGTTGCCATAGGTCTCCGCCCAGTAGACGAAGCCGACGCCGGCGATGAGCAGCACCGCGATGGTGGCGAGGAACGCCCAGCCCTGCCGGCGGTCGCCGACCATCTGGCCGAAGGTGATGACCAGCGCCGCGGAGATCGCCAGCATGACGTAGATGTTGAGGAGGTTCGACAGCGCCGTCGGGTTCTCGAACGGATGCGCGGCATTGACGTTGAAGAAGCCGCCGCCATTGGTGCCGATCTGCTTGATCGCCTCCTGGCTGGCCACCGGGCCGAGCGCAATGGTCTGCTGCGCGCCTTCCAGCGTGGTGGCGGTGACCGAGGCGTCGAGCGTCTGCGGCAGCCCCATGGCGACGAACACCAGCGCCGTCACCACCGCGAAGGGCAGCAGCACGTAGAGATTGGCGCGGACGAGATCGACCCAGAAATTGCCGAGCGTGGTCGCCTTGGAGCGGGCGAAGGCGCGGGTGACGGCCATGGCCAGCGCGATGCCGGTCGCCGCCGAGGTGAAGTTGTGCACGGTGAGCCCGGCCATCTGGGTGAGATGGCTCATCGTGGTCTCGCCGGCATAGTTCTGCCAGTTGGTGTTGGTGAGGAAGCTGACCGCGGTGTTGAAAGCAAGGTCCGGCGGCACCGCCGGGAAGCCCTGCGGATTCAGCGGCAGCACGTCCTGGAAACGCATGATCGCATAGAGCGACACGAAGCCGATCACCGAGAAGGCCAGCATGGCCAGCGTGTAGGCGAGCCAGCCCTGCTCGCGGTTCTCGTCAATGCCCGACAGGCGGTAGAAGCCGCGCTCGACCGGGGAAAGCACGGGTGAGAGGAAGGTCCGCTCGCCGGAGAAGACGCGGGCCATGTAGAGGCCGAGCGGCTTGACGGTGACGAGTACGAGGAGGAACAGGACGGCGATCTGCGCCCATCCGACGAGTGTCATTGTTGTTGTCTCCCGTCGTTCAGAAGCGCTCGGGACGCAGCAGCGTCACCACGAGATAGGCGCCGAGCGCGAGGGCCACGGCGAGCCCCAGAAGCGGTTCGATCATGATTGCGGCCTCACGACAGCCGGGCGAGGAGGCGGGCATAGACGCCGAGCGCAGCGAGCGCGGCGATGCCGACCAGGAGAAAAACGACGTCTGCCATGGCAGAGCTCCCAAGGTTTCAGGATCGCGGGAGATTGCGCCCGGTACGGGTCAGGTTTCGATTGCGGATGCACGGGCCGCGCATAAGGAAAGCGTAAAGACACGGCGACGTGCCGGGGGGCGTGGGTGTCGCGGCGGTCACCCGGTGGTCATCGACGTTCCGAATGCCCCCTATCGGAACATCTCGTTTCCCGATGCCGGCAGGGGCGCCTATGGTCGCGCGACTTTCACGGACCAAGCGTTCCGAGGCGCCGAGATGAGCCAGAATTCCCTGTCAGGTGGCAATGCCACCCTCCCCGCCGAGGGTGCCGGCGCGGTGTCGAGCCGCCAGTTGTTCGCGCTGGTGCTGGCCTTCTGCCTGTTGTGGTCCTCGGCCTTCGCCTTCGCCAAGATGGCGCTGATGGACTGCCCGCCGCTCATCCTGCTGGTGGTGCGCCTGACGCTGGCCGGCGGCATCATGCTGGCGCTGGCGGCGAAAGTGGACGGCAGGGCCAGGCTCGCCAGCATGCGCCGGCGCGACGTCTACGCGCTGATCCTGTGCGGCATCCTCAACAATGCCGTCTATCTCGGGGTGAACTGGATCGGGCTGACCATCACCTCGTCCGGCTACAATGCGGTACTGATCAGCTGCAACCCGCTGGTGGTGGCGCTGCTCGCCGGGCCACTGCTGGGAGAGCGGCTGAACCTCACCAAGTGGCTCGGGCTCGGGCTCGGCCTCCTCGGCGTGGTCATCGTGCTGCGCTCGCGGCTCGTCGGCGGGCACGAGGATGCGTTCGGCACGCTGCTGATCGGCATCGGCATGCTCGGCCTCGCCGCCGGCACGCTGGCCTTCAAATATTTCAAGCCGCGCGGCGGCGTGTGGACCGGCAATGCCATCCAGTGCCTCACCGGCGCGGTGGTGCTGCTGCCCTTCGCTGCGCTCACCGAAAGCCTCGCCGATGTGCATGTCACCGGCGGGTTCCTTGTCGGGCTGGGCTTCCTCGTCTTCGCGGTGTCGATCGGCGGCTACGGGCTGTGGTTCTTCCTGCTGACGCGGTCGAGCGCGACCGCCGCCTCCAGCCTGCATTTCGCCATGCCGCCGCTTGGCCTGTTCTTCGGTTGGCTGCTGCTCGGCGAGCGCGTGCCTGCCCTTGATATCATTGGCATTTTGCCGATCGCGCTCGGCATCTGGCTGGTGACCCGCTCGTCGCGTCAGGCGGGGACGGACAGGCCGGCCATCTCGGCGAGCAATTCGTAGGAGCGTTGCTTCGCCGCGAGGCCGTGGATGGCGGTGGTGATCATCAATTCGTCCGCCTGCGTGGTCTCGATGAAGCGGGCGAGGCCTTGCGCCACCTTTTCCGGGCCGCCGACCAGCACGCGCTCGCGGTTGCGGGCGATGAAGCGGCGGTCGGATTCGCTATAGGGATGCGCGGCGGCTTCCTCAGGCGTCGGGATCGGCCGGTACTCGCCGTGCTGGCGCCGCAGATGCGAGAGATCGATGCTGCCGGCGAGATACTCCGCCTCCTCGTCGGTGTCGGCGCACACCACCGCCAGCGCCAGGATCGCGTGCGGCTTCGCCAGGTTCGGCGAGGGGCGGAAGCCGTCGCGATAGCTGAGCATGGCGTCCAAAACATCATGATTCGCAAAGTGATGCGCGAAGGCGAAGCCGAGGCCGAGCTGGGCCGCCAGCCGGGCGCTGTAGCCGGAGGAGCCCAGCAGCCAGATCGGCGGCAGCGGTACGTCGACCGGCATCACCGCGATGTGGCGATACGGGTGGTCGTCCGGCCAGCCATTGGTCTCCCAGGCGATCAGCTCCTTCAGCCGGTCGAGGAAATCGTCGGCCGGATCCATGTCGCGGCGGCGGCGCAGGGCGCGGGCGGTGAGCTGGTCGGTGCCGGGCGCGCGGCCGAGGCCGAGATCGACCCGGCCGGGATACAGCCCCTCCAGCACCTTGAAGCGTTCGGCGACCATCAGCGGCGAGTGGTTCGGCAGCATCACGCCGCCGGATCCGACACGTAAATTCCGTGTCGCCGCAAGGATTTGGCCGGCCATGATGTCCGGCGCGCCGGAGGCGACCGACGGCAGATTGTGGTGCTCGGCGACCCAAAAGCGGGTGAAGCCCAGCGCATCGACCTGCCGGGCCAGCGCGATGGTGCCGGCCAGCGCCTGCGGTCCGGTGCCTCCGGAGGTGACGAAGGAGAGGTCGAGCACCGAGAGCGGCACGCGGATCGCGGGAGCGTTCATGAGAGGAGCCGTTGGCTGATGGCGGTCAGCATGGTGAGGTAAGCCGGTTTGGCCGCCACGCAAGAGCAATATCATCGCCGATGCGGTGGCCGATGCGAACAGATCCGGCGCCTGAATGACCGATGAGGACGGGGTTGCACCTTCTTGCGAAAAAGGTGCAACCCGTATATTCGAGCGGTGATCATATTTCCATCTGGCGGGGGCAACCATGGCGACGACCACCATCGGCCTGAAGATCGACGACGAGCTGCGGGCCCGCCTCAAGGCGGCGGCGGAGAGCGAGGGGCGCACGCCGCATTCGCTGCTGAAGCAGGCGGTGATCGGCATCGTCGAGCGCATCGAGCAGGGCCTGCCGATCGATCCCGAGCCGGCGGAGCCCGACGCGGCGGCGCACCATGTTGAAACCGACAGCCCGTTCCTGCCCTTCGCCCGGGGAGTGAAGCCGCAGAGCGTGCTGCGCGCCCGCATCACCGGCGCCTATCGCCAGCCGGAGACCGAATGCGTCTCCATGCTGCTGCCGGCCGCCACCCTGCCCGCGGCCAAGGCCGAGGCGGCATCGGCACGCGCCCGCGCCCTGGTCTCGGCGCTGCGCGAGAAGGGGCAGAAGGGGCCGGTCGAGGGGCTGATCCACGAATATGCGCTGTCCAGCCAGGAAGGCGTCGCCTTGATGTGCCTCGCAGAGGCGCTGCTACGCATTCCCGACCGCGCCACCCGCGACGCGCTGATCCGCGACAAAATCGGCCATGGCGACTGGCAGGCGCATGTCGGGCACTCGCCATCGCTGTTCGTCAACGCCGCCACCTGGGGGCTGGTGCTGACCGGCAAGCTCACCACCACCAATAGCGAGGCCGGCCTGACCGGCGCGCTCTCCCGGCTGATCGGCCGTGGCGGCGAGCCGCTGATCCGCAAGGGCGTCGATGTCGCCATGCGGATGATGGGCGAGCAGTTCGTCACCGGCCAGACCATCTCCGAGGCGCTGGCCAATTCGCGCGCCATGGAGGCGAAGGGCTTTCGCTACTCCTTCGACATGCTCGGCGAGGCGGCGACCACGGCGGAGGATGCCCAGCGCTATTTAGCCGACTACGAACAGGCGATCCACGCCATCGGCAAGGCCTCCGCCGGGCGCGGAATCCATGAGGGGCCAGGCATCTCCATCAAGCTGTCGGCGCTGCATCCACGCTATTCCCGCGCCAAATATGAGCGGGTGATGGGCGAATTGCTGCCGCGCGTGGTCTCGCTGGCCCGCCTCGCCCGCCACTACGACATCGGCCTCAACATCGACGCTGAGGAAGCCGACCGGCTGGAGCTGTCGCTCGATTTGATGGAGGCGCTGTGCTTCGAGGAGAGCCTTTCCGGCTGGAACGGCATCGGCTTCGTGGTGCAGGCCTATCAGAAGCGCTGCCCCTTCGTGATCGACTACCTGATCGACCTCGCCCGCCGCTCCGGCCACCGGCTGATGGTGCGCCTCGTCAAGGGCGCCTATTGGGACAGCGAGATCAAGCGCGCGCAGGTCGACGGGCTGGAGGGTTTTCCGGTCTACACCCGCAAGGTGCACACCGACGTCTCCTACATCGCCTGCGCCCGCAAGCTGCTCGGCGCGGCCGACGCGGTGTTCCCGCAATTCGCCACCCACAATGCGCAGACAGTGGCGAGCATCTTCGAGATCGCCGGGCCGAACTATTATGGCGGCCAGTACGAGTTTCAGTGCCTGCACGGCATGGGCGAGCCGCTCTATGAGGAAGTGGTCGGCAAGGACAAGCTGAACCGGCCGTGCCGCATCTACGCGCCGGTCGGCACGCATGAGACGCTGCTCGCCTATCTGGTGCGGCGCCTTCTGGAGAACGGCGCCAATTCCTCCTTCGTCAACCGCATCGCCGACGTCAACGTGCCGATCGACGAGCTGATCGAGGCGCCGGCCGAGGTGGCCGGACGGCTGGAGCCGGTCGGCGCGCCGCACCCGAAGATCGCTGCGCCGGCCGAGCTGTTCGGCGCGGAGCGGCGCAACTCGCAGGGGCTGGACCTCTCCAACGAGCAGCGCCTCGCCTCGCTGGCGGCGGCGCTGCTGACCGGCTCGACGCAGCCGCTGAAGGCGGTGCCGCTGCTCGGCGATGGCGCGACGGCAGGCGTTGCCCGCGACATTCGCAATCCGGCCGACCGGCGCGATTTCGTCGGCGCGGTGGAGGACGCCACGCCGGAACTGTGCGCCCGCGCCATGGAACTGGCGGTGGCGGCGGCGCCGATCTGGCAGTCCACCACACCGGCCGAGCGCGCCGCCTGCCTCGCCCGCGCCGCCGACGCCTTCGAGGCGCGGATGCCCGAGTTGATCGGCATCGTGGTGCGCGAGGCCGGCAAGTCCTACCCCAATGCGGTGGGCGAGGTGCGCGAGGCGGTCGACTTCCTGCGTTATTACGGGGCGCAGGCGCGCGACGGCTTCTCCAACGACACCCACCGCCCGCTGGGGCCGGTGGTCTGCATCAGCCCGTGGAACTTCCCGCTCGCCATCTTCACCGGGCAGGTTGCCGCCGCGCTCGCCGCCGGCAATCCGGTGCTGGCCAAGCCGGCGGAAGAGACGCCGCTGATCGCCTTCGCCGCGGTGAACATCCTGCGCGAGGCCGGGGTACCCGCCGGGGCCTTGCAGCTGCTGCCCGGCGCCGGCGATGTCGGCGCGGCGCTGGTGGGCGATGCCCGCACGCGCGGCGTGATGTTCACCGGCTCGACCGAGGTGGCGCGGCTGATCCAGCGCCAACTCGCCGGGCGACTCACGCCGGACGGCCAGCCGATCCCGCTGATCGCCGAGACCGGCGGGCAGAACGCGATGATCGTCGATTCCTCGGCGCTCGCCGAGCAGGTGGTGGGCGACGTGCTCGCCTCCGCCTTCGATTCCGCCGGCCAGCGCTGCTCGGCCCTGCGCATCCTGTGCCTGCAGGACGACATCGCCGAGCGCACCCTGACCATGCTGAAGGGCGCGCTGCACGAGCTCGCCATCGGCAACCCCGTGCATCTCGCCACCGATGTCGGCCCGGTGATCACCTCGGAGGCGCAGGCCACCATCGAGGCGCATATCGAGCGCATGCGCCGCTCCGGCCACACGGTGGAGCAACTGGAACTGACGGAGGACTGCGCGCACGGCACCTTCGTGCCGCCGACGCTGATCGAGATCAGCTCGACCGCCGAGCTGACCCGCGAGGTGTTCGGCCCGGTGCTGCACGTGCTGCGCTACAAGCGCGAGCAGATCGGCGAGCTGATCGAGGCGGTGAACGCCACCGGCTACGGCCTCACCTTCGGCCTGCACACCCGCATCGACGAGACCATCGGCGAGGTGACCTCGCGCATCGAGGCCGGCAATATCTATGTGAACCGCAACATCATCGGCGCGGTGGTGGGTGTGCAGCCCTTCGGCGGACACGGGCTTTCCGGCACCGGGCCGAAGGCGGGCGGGCCGCTCTATCTCGGCCGGCTGCTCGCCACCCGCCCGGCGGCCAGCCGGCCGGCGGTCTCCGCCGAAGCCACCGAGGCGGCGCGGACCTGGACGGACTTCGTCTCCGACCCGGCGGCGCGCGACCTGTGCGGCGCGGTACTGGGCGCGCCGGCGCTGCTGGCCTCCACCGTGTTGCCCGGCCCGGTGGGCGAGCGCAACGCCTATGAACTGGTGCCGCGCGGCACCGTGCTGTGCCTCGCCCAGACGGAGGCGGGCCTCGCCGTGCAGGTCTGCTCGGCGCTCGCCACCGGCAACCGCGCGCTGATCGCCTCGGCGACGCCGCCGGCTCTGCCGGAGGCGTTGAAGGGGCGGATCCAGACGACCGGCGACATCGGTACCGCCCGCTTCGACGCGGTGCTGTTCGAAGGCGATGGCGACGCGCTGCGCCAGCTCAACCAGTCCGTGGCCGACCGTGACGGACCGATCGCGCTGGTGCACGGGCTGAACCCGGACGAACTGGCGCGCGGGGCCGGCTATCCGCTCGACCTCCTGGTGCTGGAGCGCTCGGTGAGCACCAACACCGCGGCGGCCGGCGGCAATGCCAGCCTGATGAGCATCGGGTGAGATGCACAGATAAATGGCGGGGGCGACCTTAGGCCCCCTCCCCGGCTTGGCCCTACCCGGATAGATTGCCCGCATCCTTTGTTGATGAGGGCCCTATGTCGGACCAGGACAAGCTCGCCAAGCTGCGGGCGAAATATGCCGACGTCGCCGGTGGCGTCGTCTATGACGCCACCTTCAAGCGCGTCGCCGAACTGCAGTTCAAGGACGGCGAGAAGCGGGTCTGGCCATGGGCGGGCGCCGCCACCCTGCTCGACGCCCCCTATCGGCCGGAGGTGCAGGAGCTCGCCGATTTCGGCGGCCTCGACATGGCGCTGATCGGCGTGCCGATGGATCTCGGCGTCACCAACCGCGCCGGCGCCCGGCTCGGGCCGCGCGCCGTGCGCGCCATCGAGCGCATCGGCCCCTATGAGCACGTGCTCGGCATGGTGCCGGCCGCCGAGGTGAAGGTCGCCGACATCGGCGACGTGCCGTTCCGCTCGCGCTTCAGCCTCGACGCCTGCCACGCCGACATCGAGGCGTTCTACAAGAAGATCGTCGCGGCGGGGGTGATCCCGCTCTCGGTCGGCGGTGACCACTCGATCACCGGCTCGATCCTCAAGGCGGTCGGCGAGAAGAAGCCGGTGGGCATGCTCCACATCGACGCCCATTGCGACACCTCGGGCACCTATGAGGGCGCCAAGTTCCACCATGGCGGGCCATTCCGCAACGCGGTGCTCGACGGCGTGCTCGACCCCGAGCGCACCATCCAGATCGGCATTCGCGGCGGGGCGGAGTTCCTGTGGGAGTTCTCCTATGAGAGCGGCATGACCGTCATCCACGCCGAGGAGGTCACCGGGCTCGGCGTACCCGCCATCATCGAGAAGGCGAAGCAGGTGCTGGGCGACGGGCCGGTCTATGTCTCCTTCGACGTCGACAGCCTCGACCCGGCCTTCGCGCCCGGCACCGGCACGCCGGAGATCGGCGGCCTCACCTCGCGCGAGGCGCTGGAGATCTTCCGCGGCCTCAACGGGCTGAACGTGGTCGGCGGCGACGTGGTCGAGGTGGCGCCGCAATACGACCCGACCTCCAACACCCCGCACGCCGCCGCGCAGGTGCTGTTCGAGATCTTCTGCATGGCGGTAACGGCGCACAAGGCGCGGAAGGCAGGCTGATGCGTCTCGCCATGCTGCAGACGGCGGGGGATCGGCACGGCAACCCCGCCGCCAATCTCGACCGCCTCGGCGCCGCGGCAGCGCAGGCGGCCGCCTCCGGTGCCGACCTGCTGCTGGCGCCGGAGATGTTCCTCTCCGGCTACAATATCGGCCGCGCCGCGCTGCAGGCGCGGGCCGAGGCACCGGACGGCCCCGCCGCCCGGCATGCCGCCATCCTCGCCCGCCGGCACGGCATCGCGCTATGCTACGGCTATCCCGAGCGTGGGCCGGACGGGGCGATCTACAATGCGGCACGCCTCGTCGACCGTACCGGCGCGGTGCGGCTCACCTATCGCAAGACGCATCTCTACGGCTCGCTCGACCGCGACCTGTTCGCCCCCGGCGACGGGATCGGCGAGGTGGTCGAGATCGCCGGGCTGAAGATGGGCCTGCTGATCTGCTACGACATCGAGTTCCCGGAGGCGGCGCGGGCGCTGGCGCTCAACGGCGCCGACCTGATCCTTGTGCCGACCGCCAACATGAAGCCCTTCGTCGGGGTCTCCAATGTGGTGGTGCCGGCGCGGGCCTTCGAGAACCTGCTCTACGTCGCCTATGCCAACCGCGTCGGCCAGGAGGGCGACCTCACCTATCTCGGCATGAGCTGCGTCGGCGAGCCGAGCGGCGGGCATCTGGTGCTCGCCGGCGAGGAGGACGGGATCATCTATGCCGACCTCGACCCGGCGGCGCTGGCGGCGGCGCGGGTCACCAACGGCCATCTCGCCGACCGGCGGCCGGAGCTTTACGGAAGCCTCGCCCCCGGCTGAGCGGAGCCGCGCGGTTCCTGTCTATAACGTAGGGGGATTGGACCTTCGTCTTCATGGTCGCCTCCCCCGCCGTCTCTACGAACGTGCAGTGATGGCGGATCATCGCGCCCCCCGGGCCCGGCAAGCCCTTCCTGGATGTCTCCGGCGCCTGATCCTTGCCGATGCATCGGGGGGCGATCGTTCGTCATGATGGTCGCCTCGGCCAATCTCTGCGAGCCGGCCGAGGTGAGCCTCGATGGTATCGACCAAGCCGCCGAGACGGCCGGACGGCGCCATCTCCTCCCGCGCGCTCGCGCCGTCACTCCCAATCACTGGCGACCAAAAGAAAAAGCGCGCCGTCCGGGGGGACGACGCGCTTCATTTTTTGTCGCGAAGGCTCAGTGAGCGGGCTGGCCGCTCGCCGCCGACGGCGCTTCCACCGACACTTCATTGGCGCTCTGGGCGATGAAGCGCGCACGCAGCGGCTTCAGCACGAACAGGGCGAGAAGTGCCGCGGTGGCGTTGAGGCCGACCGCGATGGCGAACACCGCGTACCAGCCGTAGAACGACGCCACGATGCTGGCGACCGGCACCAGCAGGGCGGCGGTGCCCTTGGCGGTGTAGAGCATGCCGGCGTTGGTGGCGGCGAACTTCGAGCCGAAGGTGTCGCCGGCGGTCGCCGGGAACAGCGAGTAGATCTCGCCGAACACGCCGAAGAAGCAGGCGGTCGCCAGCACGAACACCAGCGGGTTCGAGCCGTGGAAGACCAGGATCAGCAGCATCACCGCGGCGGTGCCGAAGGCGATGAACATGGTGTTCTCACGACCGATGCGGTCCGACACATAACCGAACAACGGCCGGCCGAAGCCGTCGAAGATACGGTCGAGCGAGATCGCCAGCGTCAGAGCTGCCGCCGAGATGCCCATGATCGAGACTGGCGTGTTGGCAACGCCGAGGTCGTGGGCGATCGGGCCGATCTGCGCCGCCGCCATCAGGCCGCCCGAAGCGACCATGACGAACATGAGGTACAGCACCCAGAACACCGGCTTGGAGAGCGTCTGCGAGGGCTGGTAGTCGACCTTGCTCTGCGGCAGCGACGACAGCTTCTTCGGCGCCGCGATCTTGTTGCGCGGCGGATAGAGGAACTGCGCCAGCACGAGGACGACGATGCCCTGGCCGATGCCGAAATACAGGAACGCGCTCTCATAGCCCGAGGCGGCGATCATGTTGGCGATCGGCACCACGGTGATGGCCGCGCCGGCGCCGAAGCCGGCGGCAGTGGCGCCCGCCGCGAGGCCGCGACGATAGGGGAACCACTTCAGCGCGTTACCCACGCAGGTGCCGTAGATCGAACCGGCGCCGATGCCGCCGAAGATCGCGCCGGCATAGAGCATGGTGAGCGACGAGGCATAGGCGTTGGTGATCCACGACAAGGCGATCATGACGCCGCCGAAGGTGATCACGATGCGCGGGCCGTACTTGTCGACGAACCACGCCTCGACCGGCACCAGCCAGGTCTCGGTGAGCACGAAGATGGTGAACGCGGTCTGGATGGCCGCGCGGCCCCACTGGTGCTTGGCGTCGATCGGATCGACGAACAGGGTCCAGCCATATTGAAGATTGGCGATCATCGCCATGCACAGAACGCCGCAAGCGAGCTGGACCCAGGGCTCCCACGGGCGCGTCGCCTTAACTGTGGCCTGCATGATTTCTTTCCTCGACCTGAATGCTGAAATCCACGGCTCTTTTCCCGGCCGCTTGCGGGCCCAACACCTCTCGGCGCCGCCCGGACGATCTGTCGCACCGGATTTGAACAGCTCCCCTGAAGCCGTGCACCCCATAACCCAAGGTAATGAATTACGATTGGTTAGGTGAGGAGCTAATCCGATTGCGTCTTTCTATGACCGTACACAAAATACCACGGAGGGAATACTAGCAAAACTAAACTTTTTGATAGCCAAAAATATAAGTGTTCTAACGTGTTGTTTGATGTATATCTTATAATACGTTAGTCGATACCTTAGGGTATGCCCAGGCATATACAAGTATTACATGGCTGAGCTCTTCCGGTGCGATGACGGTTGGCGAATATCCCGGAAGACGTGACGTAGCGTTTCGTCATTAAGACGAGGTCGGGACGTGCGACAAATTCGCCTGCACGGCGAGCCGACCGTTAGGGAAAACCGGTACCTGCCGCAGAGGCGTCGCAGCCGACGTTGCGGCAGGAGTGCGCCGCCGGAATGGAACCCGAGGCCACCGAACGGCGTTCGACCTCCGCCCGCCAGATGGCGGGCGCGACGGGCGAGCCCGGCCCCCGAGTCGAGCTACCCCGTCATCCGACAAGGGGATGAGATGAGCCGTTCCGTACTCTATGCCGTCATCGCGGTGCTGGTGGTGGTCGCCGGCGTGTTCGCCTACCAGGCCTATCAGCGCGACCAGAACACGCTGCAGATCGAGGTGGGACCGAAGGGCGTGAAGGTCGATCCGCCGGGCTGAGGCGGAACAGCAGGGCTGCGGCGCGCCGGTGATCCGGCCGCCGGGCGGCCGGGCCGAATCCGGCCCGGCAGCGCCGAGGCGGTTCAGATCACCGCCAGTGCGCCCTGGTAGAGCATCCAGGTCAGCATGCCCATGACGCCGGCGCTGATCGCGGTGGCGACGATGCCGGCGCAGATGAAGGCGCCGTCACGCTCGACGAGGCCGAGGCCGAGAATGCACACGGCGATTCCCGGCGGCAGATTGCCGAAGATCGGAATCGGCAGCAGCAGCAGCAGGCCGAGCAGCAGCACCAGCCCGCCCAGCACGAGGCGGGCCGAGCCGTTGGAGAAATAGTGCAGGCGCGGTCGGGAATAGCTCTCGAAGCGCCGCACCCACGGCAATGCGCCGTTGACGATCTTCTCCAGCAGCGCGCGGGAGAAGGTGCGCCGGGCGATCCAGCCGGGCAGCCAGAGTTCGTCGCGCCCCATCATCATCTGCACGCCGACGAGGCAGAGCAGCAGGCCGCAGATCACCGGGATGCCGGGCGGCATCGGCAAGGCGTTGGGCAGGCCGAGCAGCAGGATCGACAGGCCGAAGGCGCGGTTGCGCAGCGCGTGCACCACTTCACCAACGCCGATCCGCTCTGCCGAATGGGCAGTCGCCAATGCGCTGAGCAGCTCCGACGTGCGCGGAGAACGATGATCCACGATCCCGACCAAATGCCTTCGACACCCTTGGGGTGCAAACGCGCACCCCGTCGGCGCCCTCTTAACACGCGGAAAGCGGCAATGAGAGGGCATTTTGTGCATAGGCCCGCCCGGGAGGCGCGGCCGGGTGCTCAGTTCAGGCGGAAAACCCCCTCCACCGCGCGCAGTTCCGTCGGCCGGATCAGCCGCGAATGCGCCACCGTCACGGAGTGCAGCGGCCCTTCGAGCTCCCGCTCCCAGAAGTCGAGAAAGCGTTGCAGCTCCGGGAAATGCGGGAAGAGATCGTAATGCTGCCAGAGATAGGTCTGGAGGAGAACGGGGTGGTCGGGCATGCGGTAGAGTATGTGGGCGGTGGTCAACCCGTAACCGCCCATCTGCCGGACGAAATCCGCCGAGACCGGCGCAGCATCGGATGCCATGCGGAACCTCCTTTCGCGAATATGCAAAGGAGATGATGCGCGCGCCCCGCCGGGGTCGGCAAGCGCAAAATTTGTATTTCACGTTCGATATCAATGCATTGGCAGCATATGCGACAGAGTGCTAACAGGATGGCCTTAACCGTCGCTGGCACTCTCGCCCCGGGACTGCCAGTTTTTTGCCTGCGGCCTCTTGCGCGCATAGCAGCAGGCTCCTAGATGGTCGCCGACGACACGCGGGGTAGAGGGCCATCCGGCCGTTCCGCCCGGTGTCGTTCGGCAGATTCACCGCTCGTTCAAGACTTTCTGGAGAGAACCGATGAAGTTCCGTCCCCTGCATGACCGCGTGGTGGTCAAGCGTGTCGATGCGGAAGAGAAGACCGCCGGCGGGATCATCATCCCCGACAGCGCCAAGGAAAAGCCCTCGCAGGGCGAAGTCGTCGCCGTCGGCCCCGGCGCCCGCGACGAAGCCGGCAAGCTCGTCCCGCTCGACGTCAAGGCCGGCGACCGCGTGCTGTTCGGCAAGTGGTCCGGCACCGAGGTGAAGCTCGACGGCGTCGACTACCTCATCATGAAGGAATCCGACATCCTCGGCATCGTCGAGGGCGCCGGCTCGGCCAAGAAGGCCGCGTGATCCGCCGGGAGCCCGAGTGCCCGGCGCTCCTCCGAGCGCCGCGGCCCAGGCTCCCGAACCGCGAACCAGACACGACACTCGGAGTTTCAAGACATGTCTGCCAAAGAAGTTAAGTTCTCCGGCGATGCGCGCGACAAGATGCTGCGCGGCGTCGACATCCTCGCCAATGCGGTGAAGGTCACGCTCGGCCCCAAGGGTCGTAACGTCGTCATCGAGAAGAGCTTCGGCGCTCCCCGCATCACCAAGGACGGCGTCACCGTCGCCAAGGAGATTGAGCTCGAGGACAAGTTCGAGAACATGGGCGCCCAGATGGTGCGCGAAGTGGCCTCGAAGTCCAACGACCTCGCCGGCGACGGCACCACCACCGCCACCGTGCTGGCCCAGGCGATCGTCCGCGAGGGCGCCAAGTCGGTGGCCGCCGGCATGAACCCGATGGACCTGAAGCGCGGCATCGACCTCGCGGTCGAGGCCATCGTGGCGGACCTCAAGAAGAACGCCAAGAAGGTCACCTCGAACGCCGAGATCGCCCAGGTCGGCACCATCTCCGCCAATGGCGACGCCGAGGTCGGCAAGTTCCTCGCCGAGGCGATGCAGAAGGTCGGCAACGAGGGTGTCATCACCGTCGAGGAAGCCAAGACCGCCGACACCGAGCTCGACGTCGTCGAGGGCATGCAGTTCGACCGCGGCTACCTCTCCCCCTACTTCATCACCAACGCCGAGAAGATGCGCGTGGAGTTCGAGGATCCCTACATCCTCATCCACGAGAAGAAGCTCTCGGGCCTCCAGGAGCTGCTGCCGGTTCTCGAAGCCGTCGTGCAGACCTCCAAGCCGCTGCTGATCATCGCCGAGGACATCGAGGGTGAAGCCCTTGCGACCCTCGTCGTCAACAAGCTGCGTGGCGGCCTGAAGGTCGCGGCCGTGAAGGCGCCGGGCTTCGGCGACCGTCGCAAGGCCATGCTGCAGGATATCGCCATCCTGACCGGCGGCACCGCGATCTCCGACGATCTCGGCATCAAGCTCGACACCGTGACGCTCAACATGCTCGGCCGCGCCAAGAAGGTGGTGATCGAGAAGGAGAACACCACGATCGTCGACGGTAACGGCGGCAAGAAGGACATCGAGGCCCGCGTGGCGCAGATCAAGGCGCAGATCGAGGAGACCACCTCGGACTACGACCGTGAGAAGCTGCAGGAGCGTCTGGCCAAGCTCGCGGGCGGCGTCGCGGTGATCCGCGTCGGCGGCGCCACCGAGATCGAAGTCAAGGAGAAGAAGGACCGCGTTGACGACGCGCTGCACGCGACCCGCGCGGCCGTCGAAGAAGGCGTCCTGCCGGGTGGCGGCGTCGCCCTCCTCCGCGCCATCAAGGCGCTGGAAGGCGTGAAGACCGCCAATGCCGACCAGAAGACCGGCGTCGAGATCGTCCGCAAGGCGGTGCAGTATCCGGCTCGCCAGATCGCGTCCAACGCTGGCGAGGATGGCTCGCTGATCGTCGGCCGCATCCTGGAGAAGGATAGCTACTCCTACGGCTTCAACGCCCAGACCGGCGAGTATGTCGACATGTACAAGGCCGGCGTCATCGACCCGGCGAAGGTGCTGCGCTCGGCGATCCAGAACGCCGCGTCGGTGGCCTCGCTGCTGATCACCACCGAGGCGATGATCGCCGAGGCGCCCAAGAAGGCCGGTGCGGCCCCGGCCATGCCGGGCGGCGGCATGGGCGGCATGGGCGGCATGGACTTCTGATCGACGTCCATACCGCGCCCGCGATTCGCGCGCCCAGCCGGGCAAGTCCGGCGGGGCGGCGAGCAGGGCGCGGACAGCTCGGAAATGCGGAAGGGCGCGGCGAAAGCCGCGCCCTTTTCGCTATGGCCGTCAGCTCCTGCTCCAGATCCGCTTGGGGGGCCGGACCCAATTGAGCGAATAGGAGCAGGTGGTGGCGAGCTTGTCGTATCGCGTGGCGATGCGGCGGAAGTGCTCGAGCCTGCGGCACATGCGCTCGACACGGTTGCGCTCCCTGTCGGCGCTGGCGTCACAGGCGATCGGGGCCTTCCTTCACGTTGTGGAGGGGATGACGGCCTTTGGACCCCGTTCGGCGACGCGCCTGCGCAGGTGGTCGGCATCCTAGCCTTTGTCGGCCAGCAGGCGACGGAACGGACAGGCGGCCTGGATCAGGGCCTCGGCCATGCCGACATCGTTGATGTTGCCGGCGCGGAGCCGCGGCACGCGCGGCCTGCCACGCTCGTCGACCACGCCATGGGCCCTGGTCGTGCGACCGCTGCGGAGCGGCCTATGGCTTGGGCGAAGGCTCCCTTTCGCGCCCGTCGCCAAGCGGCGCGCCTTGGCGTGGACGGCGTCGATCGCCGTCCCGTCGAAGATGCCGCCATGGCCGGTCCGGGCCTCCAACATTTTCAGCCATAGCCCTTGCCGGCTCCAGAGGTTGCGGCGCTTGTAGACCGTCGTGTCGAACCCGAACTTCGGCGGACAGTGCCGCCAGCGCGCACCGTTCTTCAGCCTATGAACGATCCCGGAGATCACCCGACGGTCGTTCACACGATGAGCCCCCCTTGCGACCGCGCGGCAGCGGAGGCTCAATGTGAACCCACTTTTCATCGCGAAGCCATTGAACCCGCGTCGCCATCCCGCGGCTCCTTCCAAGAGCCTTGGATCAGCAATCGGCATCGACGCCGGAGTTATCGAGAGCGGCCCCTAGGCTGGATCGGCGGCCGGCATATCGTCCGGCCCGGCCGTATCGTCCGGCAGGACCAGCTCCCGCACGATCGGCGCGAACGTCGCCCGGAACCGGCCGAGCATGTCCAGCATCCAGGCATGCAGGCGCGGTTGCTGGGCTTCGTCGAAGGCATCGACACCCGTCAGATACAGCGCGACCCGGCTGGCGGCCCGGTTCGGAAGCCGTTCCCACTCCAGCGGGAAGCCGATGGCCGCCTCAACCTCGGCCCGCCGCCGCTCCAGCTGTTCGAAGACCAGCTTCTGGGGATCGTTCCGCACATAAAGCTCGACGCCGATCCGCTGCCGCTTCGGCGTGATCGTCGCGCTGAGCACCAGACCGGCGCGGCCGATGGCGAAGGAGCTCCAGTGGGCGATATTGTCCGGGCGCACGCGAAACCGCGCGCCGGCGGCCCGCAGATAGGCATCGAACCCCCGCCAATAGGCCGCGCGGCTGTGGTGGCGCTCGGCGAGCATGCCGCTCGCTGCCTGCCGCGCCGCCGCGCTTACGGCGCGCGTCCAGTTGTTCGGCTTGGCGACGATATTGAGATAGGGCGCCGGCAGGCTGTCGCCGATCTTCAGCGCCTCCAGCTCCAGCGCGAAGAAGTTGAGGCGCTCGATGGTGCTGGCGTTCAGCCAGTCGATGGCGGCGCGGTGCTCCTCGCGCACGCGCTCGGCAATCCACACCACGGTCGCCGGGCCCGGCTGGCTGGCGACATAGGTGATCAGCTGGCCGAGATGCCGGTGATCGGTGCTGCCGAACTGGTTCTCGACAATGACGGGATTGCCCTCCCCGTCCTCGGCCAGCAGGTCGATGCGGAAATCGCCCGCCGCGACCTCGGTCCCCCGGAGCTCCAGATCGCCGATCTGCAACTCCTCGGACAGCAGCTCGAGATTTTCCGCCAGCCACGGCGTGAAGGTCTGCGCCTCGAAGCGCCACACATCGGTGGCCTTCAGGATTTCAAGACGTCCAAGCTGAGGGAAGGCCACGCGCGTTCCTCACCGGTTCCGATCATCGAGCGTCACCATCCTTCCATACCATTGAAGGGGCGCCCATGCGGCCCGATTGCAGCATGCCGGCCCGCCCCTACGCCGCCTCCCGGCCGGCGCCGGCCGCCGCGTCCAGCCCGGCATCGAGCGCGGGGTCGTGGACCCGGTCGAGATTGACGCCCGCCGTCTCGATGCGGAACAGCAAGGTGACCGCGGCCCCGAGCACCGAGGTCGTCGCAAGGCCATACAGCAGCCAGGTGGTGCCGATGTCGGCCAGCAGGAGCGGGAACAGGAACGCGGTCAGCACGGCGCCGACCTTGCCGAATGCCGCCGCCAGCCCCGCGCCCTTGCCGCGCAGATGGGTCGGGAACACCTCGCCCGCCAGCAGGTAGGTCTGGGCGTTCGGGCCGATATTGGTCATGAAGTTGAACAGCATGAAGCCGGCGAAGATCAGCACCGTGCGGACGGGATCCGGGTAGCCGCTCGCAAAGGAGGCGATCAGCAGCCCGGCCGCGCAGCCGATGAAGCCAGCCGCCTGCAACGGGATGCGCCCGACCCGGTCGGCCAGCACCACCGCCCCGACGATGCCGAGGATGAGCAGCAGGTCGATCAGCGCCGCCCCCTCGGCGGCCAGGATCTGGTTGGCGATGACATCGGTGAGGTCGTGCGCCTGCGTGCTCGCATGGCCGAGCGACGCCGCAAGGATGGTCGGCGTGAACAGGCCGATGCCATAGGTGCCGAGATCCTGCAGGAACCACGGCACTGAAGCGAGGATGGTGGCGCGGCGGTTGCGGGCATTGAACAATGCCGTCCACCCGGCGTCGGGGAGATGGCCACGGCGATGGCCCGGCGTGTGCGCCAGCTTTACCTGGTGCGGATAGACCGGATCACGCCGGAGCAGCTTGGTGGCCTCCCGCTCGGCCTCCTCGAAGCGGCCATGCGCGAACAGCCATGGCGCGCTCTCGGTGATGTAGAAACGGCCGATCGTGACCAGCGCGGCGGGAATAATGGCGGTGGCGTACATCCACCGCCAGGCGGAGACGTCCGGCAGATTGACCAGCACGAGATAGCCGACCGCGCTGCCGGCCAGCGCCCCGAGCGCCTGGAAGCCGAAGGCGCCCAGCACCAGCCGGCCGCGCGCGGCGCTCGGAATGCTCTCGGAAATGATCAGATGGGCGGTGGGATAGTCGCAGCCCAGCGCCACCCCGACCCCGAACAGGAACACCACCAGCCAGAAATAGCTGGGGCTCAGCGCCAGCAGGACGAGGAAGACCATGAAGATGATCATCTCGACCACGAACATGAATTTGCGGCCGAACGTGTCCGACAGCCCGCCGAGCGCCAGCGCGCCGACCAGGATTCCGGCTAGCGAGGCCGCGCCGACAAGGCCGTGCTGGGTGGCGCTCATGTCGAACTCGACGGCGATCAGCGGGATCGCCACCGCGGTCATGAACACGACCAGCCCCTCGAAGAACTTGCCGAAGGCCGCCAGCCACCAGATCCGCCATTGCATCCGGGTCATCGGGGCGTGGCCGACCGGTGTGCCGTCGGCCCAGACGGGCATCTCGTCGATGTAGTCCTGCACCCGCTTGCCGGAACCGGCTGCCTGCGGGCCGGGCACCACGCGATCCATCCTCGTCCCCACTGTCCATGTGTCCCGACCAACTAGGGCCGACAGCATGAACGCGCTGTGACGGCCGGATCGGCGAAATCCGGCGCGTGGCCAACGACATGGGATACGATCCGGGCCTTGCGCGCAACGGCCCGCATCTCAGTCCAGCGTCTGGCGGAAGCGGCGCACGGCGATGAACATCGCCACCAGCATGATGGCGCCCAGCGCCACGATGTCCTGCGCGAGGTCGGTGCCATCGGCGCCCTTCAGCATGATGCCGCGCACCATGCGCAGATAGTGGGTCAGCGGCATGGTCTCCGCCAGCCATTGCGCCCAGACCGGCATGCCGGCGAAGGGGAACATGAAGCCGGACAGGAGGATATTCGGCAGGAAGTACATGAAGGTCATCTGCACCGCCTGAAGCTGGTTCTGCGCCAGCGTCGAGAAGGTGTAGCCGATCGACAGATTGGCGACGATGAACAGCACGGTGAGCAGGGTGAGCAGGCCGGGCGAGCCGATCATCGGCACGTTGAACAACAGCCGTCCGGCGCCGACGATCAGCAGCGCCTGCCCCGCCCCCACCAGCACATAGGGCGCGATCTTGCCGAGCATCACCTCCACCGGGCGGATCGGCATGGCGAGCAACGTCTCCATGGTGCCGCGCTCGATCTCGCGGGTCACCGACAGCGCGGTGAAGATCAGCATGGTCATGGTGAGGATGGTGCCGAGCAGGCCGGGCACGATGTTGAGCTGCGTCACCGCCGCCGGGTTGTAGCGGGCATGGGTGATGATCTGGAACGCCGGCGGCGCGCTCTCCAGCCCCGAGCCCTCCGGCCCGCCCTCCACCGCGAAGCGCTCGCGCTTCACCGCAGTATCGACGAGCGCATTCAGGGCGGCGATGGCGCTGCCGGAGGCGACGGGATCGGTGGCGTCGGCGGCGACCAGCATGGACGGGCTCTCGCCGCGCCGCACCGCCCGCTCGAAGCCGGCGGGGATCTCGACGATGAACGACACCTCGCCGGCCAGCATCTGGTGATCGGCCTCGGCGGCGCTGGTCGGGTGGCTCACCACCTTGAAGTATTTGGTGTTCTCGATGGCGGCGAGGATGGAGCGGGTGAGCGCGGTGTTCTCATAGGCCAGCACCGCCGTCGGCAGATGGCGCGGCGTGGTGTTGATGGCGTAGCCGAACAGCACCAGTTGCAGCAGCGGGATCGAGATCATGGTGGCGAAGGAGACCCGGTCGCGCAGCAGCTGGAGGAACTCCTTGCGCATCATCGCGCCGACGCGGCGGAAGAGGCCTCCGACCGAGCTGCCCATGCCGCCGCTCATCGGAAATTGTCCTTCGACCGGCTCATCAGGTCGATGAACACATCCTCCAGCGTCGGCTCGTCGCGCCGCCAGACGAGGCCGGGCCGCTCGCGGAACGGCGCGATGGCGGCCTCCAGCGCGGCAGCGTCATGGCCGCCGACATGCACGCTGGAGCCGAACGGCGCCACCATGTCGATGCCCGGCAGCGCCGACAATTCGCGCGCCAGCGGGGCGGGATCGCCGCCCGACACGCTCCAGGTGAACAGGCCGGCGCCGGCCACCACCTCATCCACCGTGCCCTGCGCCAGCAATTCGCCATAGGCGATATAAGCGATCTCGTGGCAGCGCTCGGCCTCGTCCATGTAGTGGGTGGAGACCAGCACGGTGAGGCCGTCGGCGGCGAGCTCGTGGATCTGCGCCCAGAATTCGCGCCGTGCCTTGGGGTCGACGCCGGCGGTCGGCTCGTCGAGCAGCAGGAGCTGCGGCGAGGGCAGGATGCAGGCGCCGAGCGCCAGCCGCTGCTTCCAGCCGCCCGATAGCGAGCCGGCCAGCTGCTTGTCGCGCCCGGACAGGCCGAGCCGCTCTACCGCCGCCTTGGCGGCCTTCACCGGCTCCGGCACGCCATAGACGCGGGCGACGAATTCGAGGTTCTCGCGCACCGACAGATCGGCATAGAGGCTGAAGCGCTGCGTCATGTAGCCGACATGCCGGCGGATCTCGCGCGCCTGCGTCAGTATATTCAGCCCGAGGCAGGTGCCGCGCCCGGAATCCGGGGTCAGTAGGCCGCAGAGCATGCGGATCGTGGTAGTCTTGCCCGAGCCGTTGGGGCCGAGGAAGCCGTAGATCTGCCCCTTCCTCACCCGCATCGTGAGGTCGCGCACCACCACCCGGTCGCCGAACGACTTCGACAGCCCCTCGACCTCGATGGCATAGGGCACGTCCGGGAGCGATCCTTGCGGGAGCGTGTCGGCCGCCTCGCTCACGGCACGAGCTCGACGGTGATCGGCTGGCCGGGGCGCAGCTTCAGTGGGTCGTCCGGCCTAGCCTCCAGCATGAAGACCAGCTTGGAGCGCTCGTCGAGGCTGTAGATCACCGGCGGGGTGTATTCGGACGAGCTGGCGATGAAGCTCACGGTCGCCGGCACGCTGCCGGCGCAGCCATCGCAATGGACCAGCACCTTCGAGCCGAGCCGGAAGCGGGCGAGGTCGGGCTCGGGCACGAAGAAGCGCATCTTGATCAGGTCCGGCGGCAGCACGGACAGCACCGGCCGGCCGACCGGCACCAATTCGCCGGGGCGGAAATACACCGTCTCCACCGATCCGGCGGCCGGGGCCGCGAGGCTGCGGCGGTCGAGCCGGGTCTGCGCCGAGGCGAGATTGGCCTGCGCGGTGTCGATCGCCTTCTGGGCGGACGCGATCTGCATCTCGCGCGAGCCCAGACGCCCGACCTCGATCTGCTTGTTCACCTCGTCGAGCGCGGCAGTGTTCTGGTCGAAGGTGGCCTGCGCGGTATCGAGCGCCGCCTTGGAGCCGACCGCCTTGGCATAGAGATCCTTCTGGCGGTCGAGCTCGATGCGCGACAGGTCGAGCGCCGCCTTGGCGCGGCGCTGGGTCGCCTCCAGCACGGCGATCTCCTCCGGGCGCTGCGCCGCCGCCTGGAGATTGGCGAGCTCGGCGCGCGCCTGTTCGAGGCTCGCCCTGGCGGCGTCGACATCGGCCTGCTGCAGCGACGGATCGATGGTGAACAGCGGCTGGCCCGCCGTCACCCGATCGCCCTCGTCGACCTTCAGCGTGATGACGCGGCCGGCCTCGTCGGGGCCGACGAACAGAAGGTCGGCCTCGGCATAGCCCTGGTAGCGGGGCGGGCCGGAATCGGCGCAGCCGGCGAGCAGCAGCGCCAGCGGCAACAGGACGGCAAGGCGCATCATATCTCCTTCCAGCCGAGCCCGCGCAGCATCAGCTCGGCATGGGCGGCGAACATGCCGGCAAGGTCCAGGGGTTCGTGGCGGCCGAATGTTCCCTCCCAGACGGCGGCGATCAGCACCGGGGCGATGATCAGCTGCGGGAAGCGCAGCGCGGCGTCGGAGGTGATCTCGCCGCGCGCCAGCGCCCGCTCGTTGAGCGCCCGCAGGAGGTTCAGGCCGCGCGCGACCACCTCGCGGTAGTAGAAATCGGCGATGGCGGGGAAGCGCTCGCCCTCGGCCAGCATCAGACGGATGATGTGCCGGCGCGGCGAGCCGACCGCCTCGGTCTGGATGTGCTGGAACAGCAGCAGCAGGAAGTCGCGGGTCGAGCCCTCGAAGCCGGCGAATTCGCGCTCCAGCTTGCCGAGGATCGGGTCGGCGGCGTCGTGCACCAGCCCTTCGAACAGCGCGGTCTTGTCCCTGAAGTAGAGGTAGAGCGTGCCCTTGGCGATGCCGGCGCAGCGGGCGACATCCTCCATCCGCGCGCCGTTGAAGCCGTGCTCGGCGAAGACTTCCAGCGCGGCATCGAGAATGGCGCGTCGGCGCGCCTCGGCATCCGGCCGCTTCTTCGCCCGGCCGGGGGGCACGGGCGAGGATGAGGGCTTGCCATCAGCTTCCACATCGTCGGACATGGCGCGATCCACATTATGACTGACCAGTCAGTCATAACATGATCAGGGGATGACGGGAAGCCGCCTGCCCTGTCCGTTGGCGGAGAGGGCAAGGCGCCGCGCGTGGCATCGGCGGTCATCGCGGCCGGACGCCGGTTCGACAGGGCGGCACGGATCGGGAGGCGATCACGGCTCTGCGTGGCGTTCCGGGCGGGTGACGGCCTCGTCCCTCTCCCCATCCGAACTCGGCTGTTGCCGAGTTCGGATGGGGAGAGGTGGTCCGCGAAGCGGGGCGGTGAGGAGCGACGACATTGGGAAGCGAAGAAGACCCCTCACCCCACCCCTCTCCGTCAACATCGGAGGTATCCGATGTTGACCTTGCCGAAGGCCGAACTCGGCAACAGCCGAGTTCGGCGCGGGGAGAGGGAGCTGGACCGTACTCTCGGCATGCGGGCTCCGGCTCCTTTCGTCCACCCACGCAAAAACAAAGGGCGCCCTTGCGGGGCGCCCTCGCCTGTCCTGCCGAGAGTCTCGCGACGCTGGAGCCTGTTCCCATCGATCGGGCAGTTCCGCCTGATCGGCACGGGCGCCGGCGCGGCGTCAGTTGACGGCGCCGAGCGGGATGAACTGGGTCTCGCCGGAGGAGCCGTCGACGCCGTCATTGTCGGTGACGATATAGCCATTGCCGGCGGCGTCGATGGCGAAGCTCTCCACCTTGTCGAGCACATAGCCCTTGGGTGCGGCGAGCAGCGGCAGCAGGTCCTTCACCTCGCTCTTGGCGAGCACCGGGGGCTTGGCCTCGCCGCCGACCGCGACGGGGGCGACGCCCTTCAGCGAGACGAAATACAGCTTCTTCAGCTTGGCGGCCGGGCCGACCAGATTGTCGCGCTCGATCACCACCAGGCCGTCCTTGTGGGCGGTGAGCTCGGAGATGCCGACCCAGCCCTTGTCCGCCTTCTCCAGCGGATAATGGACATAGCCGAAGCTCTTGGCCGCCGGCTTGTAGGCGATCAGCTTCACGACGCCCTTGGGATCGTCCTTCCACTCGCGCTGCACGCCGACCCACACGGTCTCGTCAGCGCCGGTGCCGGTCACCGCGACGCCCTCGAAGCCGTAGCGGGTCGCCTGCCCGGCGAGCGCTTCCGGCAGGGCGATCTCCTCGGCGATGGAGCCGTCGGCATTGACCCGGATCAGCAGGTTCTGCGTCGGGTTTTCCTTCTTCTCCGGGTTGCCCTCGGAGGCGAGCCAGAAGCCGCCCTCGGGACGGATGGCGATGCCTTCGAGATCGAGGCCCTTGGCCGGCTGGCCGTCCTTGGTCACCACGGTGGCGGCGGTGATCTTGGCCGGCTTCTGGCTGGCGTCGATGGTGAGGATGCGGCCCTGCGCATAGAAGCTGTCGGTCACCGCATAGAGCTTGTCGGCATCCTTCGGATCGGCGGCGAAGCCGGACAGCGCACCCCAGGCGATCGGCAGGCCGTTCTTGTCGTCGCCGGAGACGATGGTCGGGTAGTTGGCGGCGCCGGGCGCGCGCTGATAGACGGTGACCACCGAGCCGATGCCGCCATCCTCGCGGACGTCGGTTTCGCTGGCGGTCACGAACAGGTTGCGCGCGGGAATGGCGAGCAGGCCTTCCGGACCGATGCCGCCGGGCAGAACCTGAAGCAGTTCAGGCGCTTCGGCGCCACCCTTGTCGCGATACACGAAGACGATCGACGCGCGCTCCGAGCCGGCGAAGATGAGCTTCTCGCCGCCGAAGGTCGCGACCTCCGCGCCCTCCATCTCGATGCCCTTCTTGTTGCGCTTCTCGGGATAGTGGCCCATGCGCACCGCCATGTGCTCCGGCGCGGTGCCGGATTCGAACAAGAGCTTGCCGGTCTTGTCGAAGATCGAGAAGCCGCGCGTGCCGCCCTTCCAGTCGCCTTCATTGGCGATGACGAAACGGTTGTCGTCGATCCACTGCACGGTGTCGGGCTCGCGGGGAACCGCGGTCATCTTGCCGGACAGGTCGATCACGCCGTCCTTCTTGGTGTCGATCTTGTCGAGATCGACGGTGCCGGCGGAGAAATGCGCGGTGACCTTGCCCGTGGGCAGATCGACCACGACGATGTGGTTGTTCTCCTGCAGGGTGACGACCACCTCGTTGCGGGAATTGATGTCGACATATTCCGGCTCGGGATCTTCCGGCGCGACGGCGGCGAGGCCGGTGAGGTCGACGACCTTCTTGGAGGCGTCGACGACGCGGCCGTCCTTCACCTGGAAATAGGTGAGATTGCCGGCCGGCATCTGCGGGATCACGCCGTCATTGACGTCCTCGTCGCGCTCATTCTCGATCGCGATGGCGAGGAAGCTGCCATCCGGGCTCTTGGTGACCGAATCCGGCTGGCCGCCGAGGTCGACCTTGTCCTCGACCTTGCCGGAGGCGATGTCGACCACCGCGAGGTGACCCGACGGGTTGCTCTTCGATTCGGAGGTGTTGACGCCGACATAGGCCTTGCCGCCGATCACCACCGTCGTGGTCGGCTCGCCGTCGAGCGCCACGGTGCCGGCGGGCTTGGGCGCCGCCGGATCGGTGATGTCGATGAAGCCGATGCGCTTGCCGGGGCTGTCGCTGTAGATCAGCGTGTTGCCGTCCTCGGTCACGGTGATGATCTCGGCGGCGGTCGACTTCTTGGCGTCGGCGCCGGCCGGCAGGTTGTCGACGACGTGGAACGTGGCGACGCGGTTGAAGCTCTGCGGCGCGTTCTGCGCGGAAGCCGCGCCGGCCGAGGCGAGCACGGCGAGGCAGACGCCGGCCATCAAAATCGAGCGCATGGGGGAATCCTCATCCTGACGCGGGGTCAGCCCGCTTGCGGCCTTCAAAGCGGCGGCCGATGACACGCCGATGACGACCACCGAGGAAAAGCCGGCATGAGGCCCAGGAAATGCGACTTTCGTATCATTGGGATTGATGCAAACCGCGCAATTAGTACTTGCACTTGACCTTGGGTCATCGTCTGCTGGTCACATCGGGACAGAGCGCGCCAAGCGCCGCCCGGCGGGCCGCAGGGCTCGCGGAGGAAACGCCACAGGAGGAACCGCCCCATGACCGATACGTCTGGGAAGAGCGCCGACGTGCGTGCCCACGCCGCCGCGCCTACCACTGCTGACACGCAGGCCACCGCCACTCCGTCCCGCCGTCGCTTCATCGCCACTGCCGCCGTCGCCGGCGCCGCGGCGGTCGCCAGCCCGGCGGTGCACGCGCAGGCGCCGATCAAGCTGAAATTCCAGTCGACCTGGCCCAACAAGGACATCTTCCACGAATTCGCTGGTGACTTCGTCAAGCGGGTCAACGGGATGACCGGCGGCCGGGTCGAGCTCGACCTCTTGCCCGCCGGCGCGGTGGTGCCGGCCTTCCAGATGCTGGACGCGGTCTCCGCCGGCATTCTCGACGGCGGCCACGGCGTCGCCGCCTACTGGTACGGCAAGAACAAGGCGTTCTCGCTGTTCGGCACCGCCCCCGCCTTCGGCTGGGACGCCGACGAACTGCTCGGCTGGATCCGCTATGGCGGCGGGCAGGAGCTCTATGACGACCTGGTGCAGAACACGCTGAAGCTCAACGTGGTCGGCATGCTCACCGGGCCGATGCCGAGCCAGCCGCTCGGCTGGTTCAAGCAGGAAATCTCCAGCATCGACCAGATGAAGGGCATGAAGTACCGGACGGTCGGCCTCGGCGCCGACCTGTTCAAGGAGCTCGGCGCGGCGGTGACCATCGTGCCCGGCGGCGAGATCGTGCCGGCCATCGACCGCGGCCTGCTGGAGGGGGCGGAGTTCAACAACCCCTCCTCCGACCTGGTGCTCGGCTTCCCCGACGTCGCCAAGGTCTACATGATCCAGAGCTACCACCAGGCGCTGGAATGCTTCGAGGTGCTGTTCAACAAGACCAAGTTCGACGCCATGCCGAAGGACGTTCAGGAGATCCTGCGCGCGGCGGCCGACGCCACCTCCTCCACCATGATGTGGAAGGCGCAGGACCGCTACTCGAAGGACCTCGCCGCCATCCGCGCGCGCGGCGTCAAAGTGATGCCGACGCCGAAGCCGGTGCTGGAAGCGCAGCTGAAGGCCTGGGACGTGGTGATCGCCAACCTCTCCGCCGACCCGGTGTTCAAGAAGGTGGTCGACAGCCAGAAGGCGTGGGCGAAGCGCATCGTCGGCTTCCGGCTGGAATATGAGCCGGATTCCAGAACGGCCTACGACCACTTCTTCCCCACCGCGTAGGGCGAGCGGGGGCGTCGCGGCGGTCCGCCTTGGGCGGACGTCGGGCTGGTGGAGTGACGGCGGGTCGGATGGGTGGCGGGTGACGTGCGTTGCCGCGCTTCCATCATCCGGTACGCCGTCATTGCCGGACGTGTCCCGGCCATCCACGCCGTTCCGCCCGGCGCACCCGGCCCAAGATGTGGATGCCCGGGACAAGCCCGGGCATGACGTTGGACAGGTTGGGGCCGCACCCACCTCTCTCCGTCGGGGAGAGGGCGCCCGCCAAGCGGGTCGGTGCGGAGATCCGGCAGGGAAACGGTTGAGCGCACCCGGTCGGCCGGATGCGCCGGTGCTCATCGCGGCTGGGGCTGTCTTCCTCCCTCATCCAACCGTCTTCCCCACGGGGAGAGGGCTTTGGCGGCCATCACGCCGAGATCGCCACGCCAGTCCGTCACGCATCGACACGCCGTCTTGTCATGTCTGCCCGCCCAGCCCGCGCGCCCCGTCACGCAGTGCCAGTCCGCCTCGCCGTGCCGCCCCCATCGCCGGACAGCGTCGTCACGGGAAACCTGCCAGTCCCAGTAGCGACCGCGTCCCAGCAAGCCAGCCCTCCCCGAGGCTTTCCATGCAATCCGTCCTTCTCGCCGTCGACCGGTTGAACGCCTTCATCGGCAAGGCCTTCGCCTGGTGCATCGTCCTGCTGACGCTCGCCATCAGCTACGAGGTCTTCCGCCGCTACGTGCTGCGCGATCCCACCACCTGGGCCTATGACGTCAGCCTGATGCTGTATGGTGCGCTGTTCATGATGGCCGGCGCCTACACGCTGTCGCGCAACGGCCATGTGCGGGGCGACTTCCTCTACCGCAACTGGCGGCCGGTGACGCAGGCGAAGAGCGACCTCGTCCTGTATTTCCTGTTCTACTTTCCCGGCATACTGGCGCTGATCTATTCCGGCTGGGGCTATTTCCACCTCTCCTATCTGCTCAACGAGCACTCCTCCTTCAGCCCGGACGGGCCGGTGATCTGGCCGTTCAAGGCGCTGATCCCGATCACCGGGGTGCTGATGCTGCTGCAAGGGGTGGTCGAGGTGGCGCGCTGCATCATCTGCATCCGCACCGGCGACTGGCCGCAGCGGCTGCACGATGTCGAGGAGATGGAGAAGGTCATCCTCGAGGAAGCCGCCAACCGCGCCGAGCGCGAAGGCACCACGCGGGGGGCGCTGTGATGTTTCTCTCGGAGCCCGCCCTCGGCATCTTGATGCTGGTGCTGTTCCTGATCTTCCTGATGCTCGGCTTTCCCATCGCCTTCACGCTGATGGCGCTGGGTGTCGGCTTCGGCTACTTCACCCAGGGGCCCAGCATCTTCAGCCTGTTCGTGCAGCGCACCTATTCGGTGATGGCGAACGACGTGCTGATCTCGATCCCGCTATTCCTGTTCATGGGATATGTGATCGAGCGCGCCAACATCCTCGACCGGCTGTTCCGCTCGATCCAGCTCGCCGCCGGCTGGCTGCCGGGCTCGCTGGCGGTGGCGACGCTGATCACCTGCGCGCTGTTCGCCACCGCCACCGGCATCGTCGGCGCGGTGGTGACGCTGATGGGCCTGCTCGCCTTCCCGGCCATGCTGCGCGCCGGCTACGATACCCGCATCGCGGCCGGCGTGGTGTGCGCCGGCGGCTGCCTCGGCATCCTCATCCCGCCCAGCGTGATGCTGATCCTCTACGGCGCCACCGCCGGCGTCTCGGTGGTGAAGCTCTATGCCGCCGCCTTCATACCGGGCCTCGGCCTGGCGCTGATGTACATGATCTATGTCGTCGTCCGCGCCATGATCAATCCGGCGCTGGCGCCGAAGCTGCCGGCGGCGGAGCGCAACGTGCCGGCGCTGACCGTCATCTGGGCGTTGCTGACCTCGTTTCTGCCGCTGGTGATGCTGATCACCGCCGTGCTCGGCTGCATCATCCTCGGCCTCGCCACGCCGTCGGAGGCCGCGGCGATCGGCGCGGCCGGCGCGGTGCTGCTGGCGCTGATCTACCGAACCTTCAGCCTGGCGAAGCTGAAGGACTCGGTATTTCTCACCGCCCGCGCCTCGGCGATGGTGTGCTGGCTGTTCGTCGGCTCGGCGGTGTTCTCGGCGGTGTTCGCGCTGCTGGGCGGCCAGCGGGTGGTGGAAGAGTTCATCATGTCGCTCGACCTTGGACCGATCGGCTTCCTGCTGCTCACCCAGGTCATTATCTTCGTGCTGGGCTGGCCGCTGGAATGGACGGAGATCATCGTGATCTTCCTGCCGATCTTCCTGCCGCTGCTCGACCATTTCGGCATCGACCCAATCTTCTTCGGGGTGCTGGTGGCGCTGAACCTGCAGACCTCGTTCCTGTCGCCGCCGGTCGCCATGGCGCCGTTCTATCTCAAGGGCGTGGCGCCCAAGCACGTGTCGATCGACGAGATATTCTCCGGCGTGATGCCGTTCATCGTCATCGTGGTGGTGGCGATGGCGCTGCTCTACATCTTCCCCGGCATCGCCCTGTGGCTGCCGAGCTATCTGTACGGGGGGTGAGCGGGTTGCGGAGTTCCCTCTCCCCATTGGGGAGAGGGTTAGGGTGAAGGGTCTTCCACGCTTCCCAATGTCGTAGCCTCTCACCGACGGGGAGAGGAAAGAAAGGTCGAGGCGCAGGTAAATGCGGAGCGGCCACCTCGGGACGCAGCCGCGCCCTCCCGTCAGGCCGTGGCGGAAGCGCCCTTCGGATCGCCCGGCGCGGTCTTCCAGCCGAGTGCCGGGAAGCGCACCACCCGGCGGCCGCGGAAGTCGTTCTCGCAGACGAGGTGGCCGCGCTCTTCCATATAGGTGAGCAGCCAACGCCCGCGCGAGGGCGAGCGGCTGCCATAGGCGCGGGCCAGCTCCTCGTCCGCCGGCGAGGGCGCGCCCTCCATGCCGGCGCGGGCGATGAGCAGGAACACGCCCTGCATCTCCTCCGGCAGGCTGGCGGCCTGCTCCACCGCCCGGCGCCATTCGACATCGCGCCCCTCCCCGCCGGCCCCGGCGACGCCGGCGCGGGCTATGGCGAGGCGACGGGTGAACTCGGCGAGGTCGGGCATGCGCGAGCCGACGCGCCGCACCCGGCAATGCACGGTGAAATCCGGGTAGAGCGTCGCCGCCGAGCGGAACGGCGCATCGGGATCCGCCACGAACTGGTGGACGATCTCCTCGATCAGCGCCTCGCGCTCGGCCTCCATGGCAGCGGCGGCCTCGGCGTCGGGCTCGAGCGCGACCGGAGCGGTGGCGTGCTCGATCTGGTCGAGCACCTCTTCCGCCGAGGGGCCGGCGGGCCGCTGCGCCGACGCCGGCGCGGCGAGGCCGTCATCCTCGAAGATGAGGTCCTGCATGTCCCCCAGCGCCATGTCCGGCAGCGGCATCAGCGCCGGGCGGCCATTGCGGGTGCCGGTCTCGACGAAGCCGATCCTCACCGGCAGCGGGCGGCGCGACAGCGCCGGGCCGAGCGCGACGAAGGAGCCGGTGTTGAGGTCGCGGAAGCTTTCCGCCTGCCGCTTCTCCATGCCGAGCAGATCGGCCGCGCGGGCCATATCGATGTCGAGGAAGGTGCGGCCCATCAGGAAGTTGGAGGCCTCGGCCGCCACGTTCTTGGCCAGCTTGGCGAGGCGCTGGGTGGCGATGACGCCGGCAAGGCCGCGCTTGCGGCCACGGCACATCAGATTGGTCATCGCCATCAGCGAGGCGCGGCGCGCCTCCTCGGAGATCTCCGCCGCGCCGGCGGGGGCGAAGAGCTGCGCCTCGTCGACCACCACGAGCATGGGGAACCAGTAGTCGCGCTCAATGTCGAACAGGCCGTTGAGGAAGGCGGCGGCCGAGCGCATCTGCGCCTCGGCGTCGAGGCCCTCGAGATTGAACACCACCGAGGCGCGGTGGCGGCGGATGCGGGCGGCGATGCGGCCGATCTCGCTCTGGGTGCGTTCGGCGTCGATCACCACATGGCCGAAGCGCTCGGCGAGGCCGACGAAGTCGCCTTCCGGATCGATGATCGCCTGCTGTACATGGCCGGCGCTCTGTTCGAGCAGGCGGCGCAGCAGATGCGACTTTCCGGACCCGGAATTGCCCTGCACCAGCAGGCGGGTCGAGAGCAGCTCCTCCAGATCGAGCCGCACCGGCTGGCCGGCCGGACTGGCCCCGAGCTCGATGGCGATGGTCATGGTCTGCGTCGCGTCCCGATAATCGCTTAGCGCTCCTGCTATGCCGGCACGCTCTAGCACCCCCGCGCGCGCGAATGACGGCGCGGACATAGAAGTCCACAGATTCGCACCCTTCCGGCAAGGGGCGGCCGACGATTACGGTACGGGGAGACCGGCAGGCTGCCGACACGCTTGCGGTCGACAAGCGGGCGTCGACAAGCGCTCGCGGCTCGGCCACAGTGACGGCATGTCCGATCCGGCGCTGTTCACCATCGGCTACGAGCAGGCGAGTTCCCCGGCGGTGCTCGACGAGTTGTCGCGCGCCGGCGTCGAGCTGCTGGTGGACGTGCGGGCGGTGGCCGCCTCGCGCCGCGCCGGCTTCTCCAAGAGCCTGCTGGCGGCCGGGGTGGCAGAGCGCGGCATCTCCTACCTGCATCTGCGCGGCCTCGGCACCCCGGCGGAAGGCCGGCAGGCGGCGCGTAGCGGCCAGCACGCCACCATGCAGCGCATCTTCGCCGAGCACATGCGGACCCCGACCGCGCAGGAGCAGCTGGGCGAGTTGGTCGAGCTGGTGAAGGCCGGCCGGCGGGTGTGCCTGCTCTGCTTCGAGCGCCATCCCGAACATTGCCACCGGCTGATCGTCGCCAATCTGGTGTGCGAGCAGGTCGAGGTGCCGGTGACGCATCTGATGGCGTCGCCGCTGTAGCGCCACCGCACTCCCGGCGTTGTCGCCGCGATTCGATCTCAACTATTGCGTGTATGGCACTGGAATACCCGCGCTGATTCGTTGGCGAGCGCGGCGATCGATGCTCGTATCGGCTGCGGGTTCACATTCCACAACCCATGGATCGCAATTCTTGAGGCGGGGAGCGCATGGCGGGTGTCGTCCGTCTGGCGTGGCAGCTGGCTTTCGTCGTCGCGCTGGCCGGCCTCGGTCCGGGCGCCGCGAGCGCCGAGGAACCGGCGCGGCAAAATCCCTTTGCCGACCGTTCCTATTTCTATTCCGGCGTCGATGTCGCCCGCGACACCTCCTATGGCTGGGCCGGCGCCGCCTGGTCGCCCTTCGGCGCCATGGACGCGGAGGGGTTCCGGCTGCGCGCGCAAGGCGGCGGCGGTCGTTATTCCTATCGCACCGACGCCGTGCCGGGCGGCTGGAACAACGCGTCCAAGGCGGAGGGCGAGTTACTGGCCGGCTGGCAGTTCCTTGCCGGTGGCCATGCGCTGGCCGTTTATGGCGGGGTGAACCTGCGCCAGGACACGCTCGACCAGCCCGATCCCTCGAACCGCGACCAGGGCAGCCATATCGGCATCAAGGGGGTGGTCGAATGGTTCCACCGCCCGGCACCCGGCTGGGTGGCGAGCGCCGCCGCCAGCGCCTCGACGGCTGATGATACGGCCTCGGCGCGGGCGAGCCTCGGGCGCGCGCTTTCCGACAAGGTGGAACTCGGCACCGAGGCGACGGCCTACACCGACTGGTTCTCCAACACCGCCGGCGCCGGCATCTACATCGCCAATCCCCTGCCCGGCCGGCAATGGCGGCTGGCCGGCGGCTGGCGCTGGAGCAGCGACAGCCCGGACGGCGCCTATGGCACGCTGTCCTTCTATGTGCCGTTCTGAGGAGGCGCGGGCGGGTAGGAGCCCACCTCTCCTCTCACCAAGAGCCACCTCATCCCGAGGTACCCGCCGACAGGCGGGCCTCGAAGGATGCTCGGGCGCGCTTCACCGAGCATCCTTCGAGGCTCGCTACCGCTCGCACCTCAGGATGAGGCGGTTCTCTTGGAAATGAGACTCAGCGCTGGAGCAGCGACAGCCCGGACGGCGCCTATGGCACGCTGTCCTTCTACGCGCCGTTCTGAAGAGGCGGGCGGTGACGCGGGTATGGCTGTGGGGCTTTACGTGCTTCGAGGTCGGCCTGCTGCCGGCACCTCGGCATGACGAATGTTAAGGTAGATCACCTCTCGCCCTGAGGGTCTGGCCCTTTCCTCTCCACGCCTGAACTCGGCTGTTGTCCAGTTCGATTCCGGCTTCAGCGGAGAGGTGGCCCGCGAAGCGGGTCGGTGAGGGGCCGCGCGGTTGCGGAGCCTTGAACGTCGATCCCCCTCACCCCACCCCTCTTCCCCCTCGGGGAGAGGGAGCTACGTTGCTTGGATCGGTCGGGATGGGCCTCAGCCGGGTTCGGTGCGGGGAGAGGGAGTTTCGTCGCTCTTCTGACCCTGACGCGCCAGACATTGACTGTCAGGCCCTACGCGTCCTCAACCTCCTGCCATCGAGGCCATCGAACGCCGAGCCGGAATCGACACGGGCCTCCTCGGCGATGTGGTGCGGCTCCGGCGCCTGAGCTGCCTGCCTCAGGCGTCCTCGGCCTCCATGCCGTCCAGCGCCGGGCCGGAATCGACGCGGGCGGCTTCGGCGATGTGGTGTAGTTCCAGCGCCTGAAGCTGCGCCAGCGTGTCGACATCGACGAAGGCAGCGTCGTCGTCCACCTCGACATCCACCACCGCCTCGGCGTTCTCGGCGAGCAAATGTCGGGCGCCGACGTCGCCGGTGAGCGCCGCCAGCGCCGGGAACATGCGCCGCGTCCAGACCACAGGATTGCCACGGCGTCCCTCGCTCGACGGCGCGGCGGCGACCGCGCCCGGCTTGTCGGCCAGCGCCGCGACCAGCCGGTCGATCAGCCCGGCATGCACCTTCGGCATGTCGCCAAGCAGCACGGCGGCGGCCGGCGCCTCCGGCGGCACCGCGCCGAGCCCGACGCGGATCGAGCTCGACAGCCCCTCGGCATAATCGGGATTGTGGATGAGCTGCACCGGCAGCCCGTCGAGGGCGGCGCGCACCTTCGCCGCGTCGTGCCCGGTGACGACGATCACCGGCCGCGCCTGCGAGGCGAGCGCAGAGAGCACCACGCGGCGCACCAGCGGCTCGCCGTCTAGCGAGGCGGTGAGCTTGTAGGCCTCCGGCATGCGGGTGCCGCGGCCGGCGGCGAGCACGATGGCGGCGGTCGGGCCGCCGGCATGCGGGGCCGCGCTCTCGCGCGGCTGCGGACGGGACGGGATTTCCATCAGAAGGCCTCCTACTCCCATCGAGACGATATCGGCCCGCGTGACCGGCACCCCGGCGAGCAGCCGGTTCAGCACCCAGTCGAAGCCGTTTTCCTTCGGGCTGCGGGCGCATCCCGGCGCGCCGAGCACCGGCATGGCCCCGAGCCGGCCGGTGAGCAGGAGATTACCCGGATCCACGGGCATTCCAAGGTGCTCGATGATGCCGCCGGCGGCTTCCAGCCCAGCCGGGATGATGTCGCGACGGTCGGCGATCGCCGAGGCGCCGAACACGATGGCGAGCTCGGCGCCGGCCGCGTGCGCCCGCTCCAGCCCGTGGCACACGCCCTCGATGGTGTGCGGCACCCGCTCCTCATGGCACAAAACGGCACCGGTGGCGGCGAGCCGCGTCACTGTCACCCGCAGCGTCTTGGCGATCACCTTCTCGGCCAGCCCCGGCAACAATGTCGAGATCACCGCGACGCGGGCGAGCCGGAACGGCACCACCTCGACCAGCGGCGGGCGGGCGGCCAGCGCCTGGTCCACCGCCGCCATCACCGCGCCGGGCACGGCGAAGGGGATGATCTTGACGGTGGCGATCATCTCGCCTGGCTGCACGGCGCGGAACGCCGGCAGGGTGGCCAGCGTCACCGCCTCGTCGACGGCGTTCAGCGCGTCGATGCCGGCTCGGTCGACGCGCACCAGCCCGGCATGGCCAGCGCGGATATTGGCACGTCCGGTAAAGGCGTCGTCCGGAAGCGCCCCGGCGCCGACCAGCGCCTCCGCCACCCGCGCCGCCGCCGCGTCCTCGGAAATGTCGTCCGGTTCGGCCTGCGCCACCACGATGTCGGCGACGCCGTGCCCGGCGAGCGCCTCCAGCATGCCGGCGTCGAGCCGGGTGCCCTTGCGCAGGTCGAGGCCGGGGAGCCGGAGCGAATGCACGTTCACCGCGCCTTCGGCCTCGTCGAGCGGCACGCGGTCGAATTTCATGCCGCCTGTCCGCTCGCCCGCTTGTCGGCCGCCGGCCGTCGGCGCAGCTCGCCGACGATCTCGGCAATGATGGAGACGGCGATCTCCGCCGGGCTCGCTGCGCCGATGTCGAGGCCGATCGGCGCGTGGATGCGGGCCAGCGCCTCGCGCGGCACGCCCTTTTCCGCCAGGCGGTCGAGCCGAGTGGCGTGGGTGCGACGCGAGCCGAGTGCGCCGATGTAGAAGCAGCCGCGCGCCAGCGCCTCGATGAGCGCGGGGTCGTCGATCTTGGGGTCGTGGGTCAGCGCCGCCAGGGCGGTGTAGGCGTCGATGCTGAGACGCGGCAGCACCACGTCCGGCCATTCGGCATGCACTTCGACATCCGGGAAGCGCTCCGGCGTGGCGAAGGCGGTGCGGGGGTCGACGATGGCGACGTCCAGCCCGGCGAGGCGCGCCATCGGCGCCAGAGCCTGGGCGATGTGCACCGCGCCGGTGATGACGAGGCGCGGCGGCGGCACCTCGACGGCGAGGAACAGCCGCTCATTGCCGAGCGTGAGCAGTCCGCTTTTGGCAGTGCGCAGCGCCTCGGCCAGCTGCTCCGCCAGGGGATCGGCGGCGATGTCGGCGGCCTTGACCAGCCGCTGCCGGCCGCTTCCCAGTTCGGTGACGACGACGACCGCGCGGCGGGCGGCGCGCTCGGCGTTCAGCTCCTCGAGAACAGCGAGATCCATCAGTTCAGCTTCTCGACATAGACGGCGATGCGCCCGCCGCAGGACAGGCCGACCTGCCAGGCGGTGGCGTCGGCGACGCCGAATTCGAGCAGGCGCGGCGCGCCGTCGGCGATCACCTCGGCCGCCTCGGCCACCACCGCACCCTCGACGCAGCCGCCGGACACCGAGCCGAGGAAGCTGCCGGCCTCGTCGATGACGAGATGGCTGCCGACCGGACGGGGGGCCGAGCCCCAGGTCTCCACCACCGTCGCCAGCGCGACGCCGCGCCCTTCGTGGCGCCAGCGCGCCGCCGCCTCCAGCACGTCGTCCTCGCGCGCCGTGGACATGCCGGCCAATCCGCTCGCCATGACGGCCTCCCTTATATGTGACGGACCATAACCCAATGCAGCACAACCCGCCTTGCCGATAAAGGCGGAAAAGGTCACAAGGTCGCGCATGACGTCGACCCCAACCACCGCGACACCCGTCGCCCGCCTGCCGCGCACGCTGCGCAGCGCCGCCGCGCTCGCCGAGGCCGGCCTGCTGCCGGCCGATCCGGCGCTGGAGGCGATCGGCGCGCGCTATGCGGTGGCGGTCACCGCCTCGCTGGTCGCGAAAATGCCGGTCGGGGATACTGAGGATCCGATCGCCCGCCAGTTCCTGCCCGATGCGCGTGAGCTCGACGAGCAGCCGCAGGAGCTCGCCGATCCCATCGGCGACGACGCCCACAGCCCGGTGCCGGGCATCGTGCACCGCTACCCGGACCGGGTGCTGCTGAAGCTGGTCGGCGTCTGCGCCGTCTACTGCCGCTTCTGCTTCCGCCGCGAGATGGTCGGCCCCGGCGCCGAGGCCAGCCTGTCGGACGAGGCGCTCGACCGCGCGCTCGCCTATGTCGCCGCCCACCCGGAGATCTGGGAGGTGGTGGTCACCGGCGGCGACCCCTTTATGGCCTCGGCGCGGCGGCTGAAGGAGCTGATGGCGCGCCTCGCCGCCATCGGCCATGTGAAGATCGTGCGCTTCCACACCCGCGTGCCGGTGGCGGCGCCCGAGCGCGTCACCGCCGCCCTCGTCGCGGCGCTGCGGGTGCCCGGCCTCACCACCTATGTCGCCGTGCACGCCAACCATGCGCGCGAACTCGACGGCGAGGTGCGCGCGGCGCTGGCCCGCCTCGCCGATGCCGGCGTCGCGCTGGTCGGCCAGAGCGTGCTGCTGCGCGGGGTGAACGACGACGCCGGGACGCTGGCGGCGCTGTTCCGCGCCCTCGTCGAGGCGCGGGTGAAGCCGTATTACCTGCACCATCCCGACCTCGCGCCGGGGACTACGCATTTCCGCCTGCCGGTAGAGCGCGGGCAGGAGCTGATGCGGGCGCTGCGCGGCCGCGTCTCCGGCCTCGCGCTGCCGACCTATGTGCTCGACATTCCCGGCGGCCACGGCAAGGTGCCGATCGGGCCCGGCTATATCGAGCCGGCGACGGAGGGGTGGCGCGTCACCGATTATTGCGGCGGCGTGCACGCCTATGATCCGCTCGCCGACCACACGGCGGCGACCGAGCCGGCAGACATACCGTGAGCGCACGCCCCGAGGCCTGGGACGTCGTCGTCATCGGCGCCGGTGCCGCCGGGCTGATGTGCGCCATCGAGGTGGCGCGGCGCGGGCGGCGCACCCTGGTGATCGACCACGCTCGCGCACCAGGTGAGAAGATCCGCATATCCGGCGGCGGACGCTGCAATTTCACCAATATCGGCACCTCGCCGAAGAACTTCCTCTCCGCCAATCCCGGCTTCTGCATCTCGGCGCTGAAGCGCTATTCGCAGCAGGATTTCATCGCGCTGGTGCGCCGGCACGGCATCGCCTTCCACGAGAAGACGCTCGGGCAATTGTTCTGCGACGGCTCGGCGCGGCAGATCGTCGACCTGCTGCTGCGCGAGTTGCATGACGCCGGCGGCGAATTGCGCCTCGCCACCACGGCGTCGCTGCCCGAGCGCACCGAGGGCGGCTTCCGGCTCGCCACCTCCTCCGGCGCGCTGGCCTGCGACAGCCTCGTGGTCGCCACCGGCGGCAAGTCGATCCCGAAGATGGGCGCCACCGGCTTCGGTTACGACATCGCCGAGCGCTTCGGCCTCGCGGTGACGCCGACGCGGCCGGCGCTGGTGCCGCTCACCCTCGATCCGGCGCTGCTGGAGCGGCTGGCGCCGCTGGCCGGCATCGGCCTGCCCGCCCGCGCCGGCCATGGCAAGACCCGCTTCGACGAGGCGATCCTGTTCACCCATCGCGGCCTGTCCGGCCCGGCGGTGCTGCAGATCTCCTCCTATTGGCGCGAGGGCGACGAGATCGCGCTCGACCTCGCGCCCGGCATCGACGTGTTCGCCGCGCTCAAGGCGGCGCGGGCGGAGAATGGACGGCAGGCGCCGGCCAGCGCGCTCGCCGCTCTGCTGCCGCGCCGGCTGGCGCAGCTGGTCGCCGACACTCATGCCGCCGGCCGCAACCTCGCCGACCTGTCGGACAAGGCGCTGCGCCAGCTGGCGCTCGCGGTGAATGAATGGCGGTTCAAGCCGACCGGCTCGGAAGGCTACCGTACCGCCGAGGTGACGCTCGGCGGCGTCGATACCGCCGGCCTCGACCAGAAGACCCTGCAGGCCAAGACGGTACCCGGCCTGTTCTTCATCGGCGAGGTCGTGGACGTAACCGGTTGGCTCGGTGGCTATAATTTCCAGTGGGCCTGGTCGTCCGGCTGGGCCGCCGGCCAGGCGGCCTGAGCCTCCGAAGCCCTTCCCGCCCCCATCCGCCGCATCCCCCCGCTCCGCGTCGCCGGGCCGATCAAGCGCGACTCGCCACGCCGGTATTCCGGCGCCGTGCCCGGCTGTCCCGGCCACCCCCTACTTATTGCTCAGTCGTTCAAAAATGGGGATTGTGTCGCCCGTGCGACATTTTTCGGACACTGAATACCGCCGGACCCGCGTGAAATCGCCTGCCGCAACGATCTGAAATTGATTAGATTTTCGGCATTTACGGTATCAGAGAACCGATACATCATTTCTTTCGATGATTTGCATTTCGTCTTTCGATCGAATTGTATCGGATCGCGGCGCAGGCTAAGACTCTGCGAAGCCCATCTCCCGGGCACGATCACAATATGGGCAAACCATACGGGAGCTGGGGTGGCGACATCGGCTGAGGGGAGCCGGCATACATTATGGACGTTTTTGTTCAGCAGCTCATCAACGGGCTGACGCTGGGATCGATCTACGGGTTGATCGCCATCGGCTACACCATGGTCTTCGGCATCATCGGCATGGTGAACTTCGCGCATGGCGACGTGTTCATGGTGTCGAGCTTCATCGCGCTCATCTGCTTCCTGCTGGTGACGACCGTGCTGGGGATCACCTCGATCTTCCTCGCGCTCGCCATCGTGCTGGTGGTGGCGATGTTCTTCACATCGCTGATGAACTGGGCGATCGAGCGGGTGGCCTACCGGCCGCTGCGGGGATCCTTCCGGCTGGCGCCGATGATCTCGGCGATCGGCATGTCGATCTTCCTCGCCAATTTCGTCCAGGTCGCTCAGGGCCCGCGCAACAAGCCGGTGCCGCCGATGATCACCGACGTCATCGTGATCATGGAGCGCGACGGCTATCAGGTCACGCTGGCCTGGAAGCAGATCATCATCATGGTGCTGACCACGGTGCTGCTCGCCGGCTTCTGGTACCTGGTGCAGAAGACCTCGCTCGGCCGCGCCCAGCGCGCGGTGGAGCAGGACCGCAAGATGGCGGCGCTGCTCGGCATCAATGTCGACCACACCATCTCGCTGACCTTTGTCATCGGCGCCGCGCTCGCCGCCGTCGCCGGCACCATGTACCTGATGTATTATGGCGTCGCGAACTTCGCCGACGGCTTCGTGCCGGGGGTGAAGGCGTTCACCGCCGCGGTGCTGGGCGGTATCGGCTCGCTGCCGGGCGCGGTGCTCGGCGGGCTGCTGATCGGCCTCATCGAGGTGTTCTGGTCGGCCTATTTCTCGATCGAGTACAAGGACGTGGCGGCATTCTCCATTCTTGCCATCACGCTGATCTTCCTGCCGCAGGGCCTGCTCGGCCGGCCGGAAGTCGAGAAGGTGTGAGGCGACGTCCATGGCCGTCGACACCGCACATTCGGCCGGCGCCGTCGCAGGCTCCGGCTCGTCCATCCTTCCCGGCGCCCTCAAGGACGCCTTCCTCACCGGGCTGATCGCGCTCGGCCTGCTCGGCCCGCTGGTCGGCTTCGAGACGGTGGTGATCGACGGGGCGCTCGGCCTCGCCTATCGCCCGCTGGTCGTCGCCATCATGGTCGGCATCATCTTCGCCGGCCGGCTGATCCTCAACCTCACCGTCTGGTCGCCCAACCGGCCGCCCAAGGCGCAGGCCGGGCCCGGGCCCATCGCCCGCGGCGTGGTCGCCATCTCGCCGGCGTTCAAGCCGGCGCTGTTTGCCTTCGCGATCGGCTTTCCCCTCCTCGCCGCGGCGATGACCGGCGGGCTGAGCGAAAGCCGCTACCTGATCGACCTCGGCATCCTCATCCTCACCTATGTGATGCTGGGCTGGGGCCTCAACATCGTGGTCGGCCTCGCCGGCCTGCTCGACCTCGGCTATGTCGCCTTCTACGCGGTCGGCGCCTACACGTATGCGCTGCTCGCCACCTCCGAGCCGGTGAACGCCTTCTTCGCCTCCTTCCTCGGCGAGACCTTCTGGGCCAACTGGGCGTTCTGGTTCTGCCTGCCGGCGGCCGGCATGTTCGCCGGCCTGTGGGGCATGATCCTCGGTTTCCCGGTGCTGCGCCTGCGCGGCGACTACCTCGCCATCGTGACGCTGGCCTTCGGCGAGATCATCCGCCTGGTGCTGATCAACTGGGTGGATTTCACCGGCGGCGGCGCCGGTATCGCCTCCATTCCCCGCGCCACCTTCTTCGGCATTCCCTTCACCGCCGGCGAGGACGGCTTCGCGGCGCTGTTCGGGCTCGAATTCAACCCGATGCACCGCATCGTCTTCCTGTACTTCGTCATCCTCGCCTTGGCACTGATCACCGCCTTCACCACGGTGCGACTGCGTCGGCTGCCGGTCGGGCGGGCATGGGAAGCGCTGCGCGAGGACGAGATCGCCTGCCGCTCGCTCGGCCTCAACACCACCAATGTGAAGCTGTCCGCCTTCGCCACCGGCGCGATGTTCGGCGGCTTCGCCGGCTGCTTCTTCGCGGTGCGCGCCGGCTTCGTCTCGCCGGAGAGCTTCACCTTCGACATCTCGGCGATGATCCTCGCCATCGTGGTGCTCGGCGGCATGGGCTCGCAGATCGGCGTCGCGGTCGCGGCGGCGGTGATGATGGGCGGCATGGAGATGCTGCGTAATCTCGGCTTCCTCAAGCAGGTGTTCGGCGACAGCTTCGACCCCAGCCTGTACCGCATGCTGCTGTTCGGCTTCGCCATGGTGGCGATCATGATCTGGAAGCCGCGCGGCCTGGTCTCCTCGCGCGACCCGACAATCTATCTCAAGGAGAAGAAGGCGGTTTCCGGCAGTCTCGTAAAGGAAGGGCACGGCTGATGGCTGAGATAGCTGCTCCCGTCCATAATTGGGACAAGGATCCGATCCTCGAGGTCCAACACCTGTTCATGCGCTTCGGCGGCCTGATCGCCGTCAACGACCTGTCCTTCAAGGTCGGGCGCGGCGACATCACCGCGCTGATCGGCCCGAACGGCGCCGGCAAGACCACGGTGTTCAACTGCATCACCGGCTTCTACAAGCCGAGCGAGGGGCGCCTCGTGCTCGGCCATGGCCGGGCGCCGACCGAGGAAGAACTCGCGACGGTGACGCTGAACGGCGAGCGCGCGCTCGTCGGCAGTAATTCCGGCGTGTACCTCCTGGAGCGGATGCCCGATTACAAGGTGTCCGGCGAAGCCAAGGTGGCCCGCACCTTTCAGAACATCCGGCTGTTCACCGGCATGACGGTGCTGGAAAACCTCATGGTGGCCCAGCACAACGTGCTGATGTCGGCCTCCGGCTATTCGCTGAAGGGCCTGTTCGGCCTGCCGAGCTGGAACAGCGCGCAGAAGCAGGCCACCGAGCGGGCGAAGTACTGGCTCGACAAGGTCGGCCTCACCGAGCGCGCCGACGACCCGGCCGGCGACCTGCCCTACGGTGCGCAGCGGCGGCTGGAGATCGCCCGGGCCATGTGCTCGGGTCCGATCCTGCTCTGCCTCGACGAACCGGCCGCCGGCCTCAACCCGCGCGAGAGCCTGGAGCTCAACGAGCTCTTGCGCGCCGTCCGCGCCGAGCACGGCACCTCGATCCTTCTCATCGAACACGACATGAGCGTGGTGATGGAAATCTCCGACCACGTGGTCGTCCTCGACTACGGCACCAAGATCTCCGACGGCACGCCCGAGGCGGTGAAACACGATCCGCGCGTCATCGCCGCCTATCTCGGCGTCGACGAGGACGCGGTCGAGGACGTCGAGGCGGTGCTCGACGAAGCCACGGGGACGCAATCGTGAGCGCTGCCGTGACCTCTTCCGAGCCCATGCTCGCCGTGCGCGGCGTCAAGACCTTCTACGGCAACATCATGGCGCTCAAGGGCGTCGACGTGGACGTCCATCGCGGCGAGATCGTCACGCTGATCGGCTCCAACGGCGCCGGCAAGTCCACGCTGATGATGACCATCTTCGGCCAGCCGCGCGCCCGCGAAGGGCAGATCCTCTATGAGGGGCGCGACATCACGCGGATGCCGACCCACGAGATCGCACATCTCAAGATCGCGCAGTCGCCCGAGGGCCGGCGCATCTTCCCGCGCATGACGGTGTTCGAGAATTTGCAGATGGGTGCCTCCATCGACAATTTCGAGCATTTCGACAGCGATCTGGAACGGGTGTTCACGCTGTTCCCCCGCCTCAAGGAGCGCATCAACCAGCGCGGCGGCACGCTGTCCGGCGGCGAGCAGCAGATGCTCGCCATCGGCCGGGCGTTGATGAGCCGCCCGCGCCTCCTGATGCTGGACGAGCCCTCGCTCGGCCTCGCGCCGCTGATCGTCAAGCAGATCTTCGACGCCATCCGCGAGCTCAACCGCACCGAGGGGCTCACCGTGTTCCTGGTCGAGCAGAACGCCTTCCACGCGCTGAAGCTCGCGCATCGCGGCTATGTGCTGGTCAACGGCACCGTCACCATGTCCGGCGAGGGCCGCGAACTGCTGGAGCGGCCGGAAGTGCGCGCCGCCTATCTCGAAGGCGGGAGGCACTGAAATGGCCGCGCAGACACGCCCCTCCCTCATCGCCCAGGGATCGCCCACCAGCCTCGCCGTCATGCTGCCGGCGGCGGTGGCGGTGGCGATCCTCGTCGCCAGCGTCTTCGCCCCCTCGCTCGTGGTCGAAGCCTCGCGGGCGGATTTCTACCTCGTCACCGTGTTCCTCGGCGGCGGCGCGGCCTGGCTGTCCGGCCGGGCGGTGGCCTCAACCTGGCGCGACTATCGGCAGGCGGTAATCTACGCGCTGCTGCTCGGCTGCGCCGTGAGGTTCTTCCACTTCGCGCTGTTCGAGGGCACGCTGTTCAGCCTGCCGCATTTCGTCACCGACACCGCCTATGTGCTGGCGCTCGCGACGCTCGGTTTCCGCGCCGAGCGGGCGACGCAGATGGCGACACGCTATGGTTGGCTCTACCGCCAGGCTGGCCCGTTCGGCTGGCAGCGGGGAGCCTCGGAGACGTCGCGGGAGGACGCGGCGTAAGCCGGCCGGAAACCTTTCGTTTATGCCGTCGACAGGCGCCTGAAAAAGAGCAACATTTGCCCCCGGGCGACAAATGCCCTTGGGGCGACTGGCCTGGCCGACGGACCAGCGAATAACCAACCCTTTCAGAAGCAGGAGAGACCTTCCATGAAGAAGTTTCTGTTTGCCGGCCTTGCGCTGAGCGCCAGCCTGGCGCTGGCGGTACCGGCCTCGGCGCAGGTAAAAGTCGGCGTCGGCGGCCCGATCACCGGTGCCAACGCCACCTTCGGCGCTCAGCTGAAGAACGGCGCCGAGCAGTGGGCGGCCGACGTCAACGCCGCCGGCGGCCTGCAGGGCCAGAAGGTGGAAATCCTGGTCGGCGACGACGCCTCCAAGCCCGAGCAGGGCGTCTCGGTGGCCAACAAGTTCATCGCCGACGGCGTGAAGTTCGTGATCGGCCACTTCAACTCGGGCGTGTCGATCCCGGCCTCCGAGCAGTATGCCGAAGGCGGCGTGGTCGCCATCTCTCCGGCCTCGACCAACCCGAAGCTGACCGAGCGCGGCCTCACCAACGTGTTCCGCACCTGCGGTCGTGACGACCAGCAGGGCGCCGTGGCGGCCCAGTACATCGAGAAGAACCTGAAGGGCAAGAAGATCGCCATCGTCCACGACAAGACCCCGTACGGCAAGGGTCTGGCCGACGAGACGCAGAAGGCGATGAACAAGGCCGGCATCAAGGAAGTCGTCTACGAAGGCATCAACCCGGGCGAGAAGGACTATTCGGCTCTCGTCTCGAAGCTGAAGGCCGCCAATGTCGACGTGCTCTACTACGGTGGCCTGCACACCGAAGCCGGTCTGCTCGTTCGCCAGATGCGCGACCAGGGCCTGAAGACCGTGCTGTTCTCGGGTGACGGCATCACCGACAAGGAGTTCTGGACCATCGCCGGTCCGGGCGCCGAGGGCACGCTGATGACCTTCGGCCCGGATCCGCGCAAGAACCCGGCCGCCGCCAAGGTCGTCGCGGCCTTCAAGGCCAAGGGCATCGATCCGGAAGGCTACGTGCTGTATTCCTACGCCGCCGGCCAGGTGATCCAGCAGGCCGCCGACGCCACCAAGTCGCTCGACCCCAAGAAGGTCGCCGAGTACATCCACTCCGGCAAGCCCTTCGACACCGTGCTGGGCAAGCTGACCTTCGACAAGAAGGGCGACCGCACCAACCTCGACTACGTCGTCTATGTCTGGAAGGACGGCGGCTACACCGAGCTCTGATCGAGCCGCGATGTGGCTGTGAGGCGCGGCGCCGTTCCGGCGTCGCCTCCTGCCGCAAAGCCTACTGCCTAAAGAACGAACCCGCCGGTGCGAGCCGGCGGGTTTTTCTTTGGTTCGCCCCCAAGTATCGCCCCTTCCGCTTCGGGACATTGCCAGCCGGCGAGGCCGGGATAAAATCGTTCCAGCGTGAGGGTCGACGTGCCGATGGAATCAAAACCGCGCCTGGAGAAAGCACGTCCGGAAGACGCGGAAGCGATGCTGGTGGTGCATCGCGCGGCCATTCGCGCCAGCGCCGCCGCCTTCTACGAGCCCGACATCATCGAAGCCTGGGCACCGCTGCCGCTGCGGCCCGACCATATCGACGCCCTCGCCCACCGTCTCGATACCGGCGAGGAGGAGGCGGTCGTCGCCCGCGCGCGCAACGGCACGATCATCGCCTTCGGCTCCTTCGTGCCGGGTGGGCGCGAATTGCGGGCGGTCTATGTCGCGCCCGAGCATGGCCGGCTCGGCATCGGCGGCGCTCTCCTGCAGGCACTCGAGTTGCGGGCGCGCAAATATGGCCTCACCGAATTCGTCCTCGACGCCTCGCTCAATGCCGAGGCGTTCTATGTGCGCCACGGCTATACGGTGGAGCGCAAGGGCGAGCATCTGCTGCGCGGCGGACGCCGCATGGCCTGCCTGCGCATGCGCAAGCGACTGACGCGCTAGCGCGAGAGGCTCAGCCGAAGCTGGCGAGGCCGGGGAAGGTCTCCAACATCCAGTAGCTGATATTGGCCATCCAGCCGGAGAGGAAGCCGATGCCGGTCAGCACCAGCAGCGCGCCCATCCCCTTCTCCACCATCGGCAGATAGCGCCGCGCCCGGCCGAGCACGCCGAGCGCCGGTCGCGCCATCGCCGCCACCAGGAGGAAGGGCACGCCGAGCCCGGCGGAATAGATGCCGAGCAGGCCGGCGCCGCGCGTCAGCGTCTGCTCGGAGGCGGCCACCGCCAGGATCGCCGCCAGCACCGGCCCGATGCACGGCGTCCAGCCGAAGGCGAAGGCGAGGCCCATCACATAGGCGCCGGCGAGCGTCGTGGGGGCATCGACATGCACCCGCTTGGTCTGCGTCAGCCAACCGAGCCGGAGCACGCCGAGGAAATTCAGCCCCATCAGCAGGATGGCGATGCCGGCGACGATGGAGAGCTCCTGCGAATACAGCCGCAGATAGCCGCCGACGACCGAGGCGCCGGCCCCGAGCGCCACGAACACCGTGGAGAAGCCGGCGACGAACAGCAACGCGGCCGCCAGCGTGCGCCGCGCCGCCGCGTCGGTCGGCGCCTTGTGGGTGATCTCCTCAAGGCTGGTGCCGGCGAGGTAGCACAGATAGGGCGGCACCAGCGGCAGCACGCAGGGAGAGGCGAAGCTGGCGATGCCGGCGACGAAAGCGGCCGGAAGCGTGACGTCGGCCATTGACCTTGGCACCCGTGAGCGAATTGACTGGCGACCCCGGCCACGGCCCGGACCGCCTCCCGTGCCGGCCGCGCCTCAGGTGCCGACCTGCGTCCAATGCACGGCCGGGGCGGCGAATGCAATGCGGCGATTTCCGCCATCGCCGGGATGTGATGGCCGCGCGGGCCACGCGGAACAGGAATGGGAAGAAGGGTCGATGCGCAATCTGATCACCGACGTCGCCGGGCTCAAGGTCGGCAATGCCACCGACCTCGTCCTCGCCTCCGGCGTCACCGCTGTGGTGTTCGACCGGCCGACCACCGCTTCGGTGGATGTGCGCGGCGGCGGGCCAGGCACCCGCGAGACCGACCTGCTCGCCGCCGACACCACCGTCGACGCCATACACGGCCTGACGCTCAGCGGCGGCTCCGCCTTCGGCATCGACGCCAGCGCCGGGGTGATGGCCTGCCTCGCCGAGCAGGGCATCGGCTTCGCCATCGGCGATGCCCGCATTCCCATCGTGCCCGGCTGCGTGCTGTTCGACCTGTTGAACGGCGGCGACAAGAAATGGGGACGCTTCGCGCCCTATCGCGACCTCGGCTACCGCGCCGCCGCCGATGCGGGTCTCGATTTCCCGCTCGGCACGGTGGGCGCCGGCACCGGGGCTACCACGGCGATCCTCAAGGGCGGGCTCGGCTCGGCCTCGGTGCGGGCGGCGAGCGGCCATATGGTCGGCGCGCTCGTGGCGGTGAACGCGGTCGGCTCGGTCAATGTGGGCGACGGGCCGCATTTCTGGGCCGCGCCTTTCGAGCGCGACGGCGAGTTCGGCGGCCTCGGCCTGCCGAGCCCCCTGCCCGCCCCGCGCCTCGCCCCGGCGATGAAGGGCATGCCGGCAGTCGAGGAGCCGGAGGCGGCGACGCTCGCCAACACCACCATCGCCATCGTCGCCACTGATGCCCTCCTCACCAAGGCGCAGTGCAAGCGCCTCGCGGTGATGGCGCAGGACGGTCTCGCCCGCGCCATCTGGCCGGTGCACACGCCGCTCGACGGCGATACGGTGTTCACTGCCGCCACCGGGCTGAAGCCGCTCGCTGAGCCGGTGCGCGATCTCGCCTGGCTCGGCGTTGCCGCCGTGGAGGCGCTGGCGCGTGCCTGCGCTCGCGGCGTCTACGAGGCGACCGCCCTGCCGCAGCCCGGCGCGCTGCCCGCCTGGCGCGACCGCTGGGGGCGCTGAGGAGGTATCATCGCCGGGGCGGTCCTCGGGCTTATTGCGGCCGGCGCAATAAGCCCGTGCCGATGACACGGTTTTGTCGTGTTTCGTTACCGCACCTGTCGCATCCGTCCAATCGACGGGGCCGCGATGCGCCGGACACTCTCTTTAGAAAAAAGAGGGGCGCATGACGCAGAGCCGGCCTCGCATCAGGGTCAACGGACTGACCAAGATCTTCGCCGACCGGCCAGACGCGGCGCTGTCGCTGCTGAAGTCCGGTCAGAGCCGCGCCGAGATCCTGAAGGCGACCGGCGCCGTGGTCGGGCTGCAGGATGTCAGCTTCGACATCGCCGAGGGCGAGATCCTGGTGGTGATGGGGCTGTCGGGATCGGGCAAGTCGACCTGCCTGCGCTGCATCAACCGGCTGATCGAGCCCACCGCCGGCTCGGTCCTCGTCGACGATGTCGACGTCACCAAACTCGGCGAACGCGAACTGATGGAGTTCCGCCGCACCCGCTTCGGCATGGTGTTCCAGCAATTCGCGCTGTTCCCGCACCGGACCATCGTGAAGAACGTCGAATACGGGCTGGAAATCCAGGGCGTACCGACGGCCCAGCGCCGCGAGCGGGCCATGGCCGCCATCGAGACGGTGGGGCTGAAGGGCTGGGACCAGCACTACCCTTCGCAACTGTCCGGCGGCATGCAGCAGCGCGCCGGCCTCGCCCGGGCGCTGGCGCTCGATCCCGACGTGCTCCTGATGGACGAGGCGTTCAGCGCGCTCGATCCGCTGATCCGCCGCGACATGCAGGCCGAGTTGGTGGCGCTGCAGAAGCGGCTGAAGAAGACCATCGTCTTCGTCAGCCATGACCTCGACGAGGCCATCGCGCTCGGCGGCCGCATCGTGCTGATGAAGGACGGGCGCGTGGTGCAGCAGGGCTCCGCCGCCGACTTCCTCGCTAACCCGGCCGACGACTATGTGCGACGCTTCGTCGAGCATATCGACGTGCTCGGCGTCGTCACCGCCGGCGACGCCATGCGCACGCCCTCCGCCGTCAAGCCGTGGCACGCGACGGCGGCGGAAGCGCTCGCCAGCCTCACCCAGACCGGCGAGCCGGTAGTCACCGTGGTGTGCCATGAGGGCCGCTTCCAGGGCACGGTGGATGCCGAGGCGCTGAAGGGCGCCGGCGAGACGCAGCTGCGCCTGCTGCTCAGCGATGCCGATGCCTGCGTGCCGGCCTCGGCCACGCTGAACGAGACGGTGGCCAAGCTCGCCGGCGGGCGCGGCGAGATCGCCGTCATCGACGCCGACCGATCCTTGCGCGGGGTGATCGCCAATGCCGATCTGGTGGCGACGCTCGCCCGTCGCCGCACGCATCCGGTTCAGTGAGGGAGACGGGCCATGGCTTTCGAGATTCCCCGCATCCCGCTCGCCGAGTGGTGCGACGTCGCGCTGGACTGGGCGACTGCGCATTTCTCCGGCGTCACCCGCGCGCTCAGCGCTGTGGTCGGCACCGGCATCGAGGCGACCACCGACTTCCTCGTCGACCTGCCGCCCTGGCTGGTGATCGTCGCCTTCGGGCTCGGCGTGTGGCGGCTGACCACGGCGCGCATCGCGCTGTTCAGCGTGCTCGGCTTCACCTTCCTGTGGAATCTCGATCTGTGGCGCGCCACCATGCAGTCGCTGGTGCTGGTGCTGGTGTCGACGCTGTTCGCGCTCGCCATCGGCATACCCATCGGCATCGGCGCGGCGGTGAGCAAGCGGTTCTGGCGCATCGTCGCGCCGGCACTCGACATGATGCAGACCATGCCGAGCTTCGTCTATCTCATCCCGGCGATCCCGTTCTTCGGCCTCGGCGCGGTGTCGGCCTGCTTCGCCACCATCGTCTTCGCCATGCCGCCAACCATCCGGCTCACCGCGCTCGGCATCATGCAGACGCCGCCGGAACTGGTGGAGGCGGCGGACGCCTTCGGCTCCTCCCGCTGGCAGAAGCTGTTCAAGGTGCAGCTGCCGCTCGCCATCCCCACCATCATGGCCGGCATCAACCAGACCATCATGCTCGCCCTCTCCATGGTGGTGATCGCGGCGATGATCGGCGCAGGCGGCCTCGGCGGCGAGGTGTGGAAGGCCATCCAGCGGCTGGAGGCCGGCCAGGGCTTCCAGGCCGGCATCGCCATCGTGGTGCTGGCCGTCATCCTCGACCGCATCACCCAGCACGTCGCCCGCCACATGCGGCGCGACAAGGCGTGACCACGACCAACGGAAGCGGCGCAACGACTTCCGGCAGCAACCTTCCCCCTTCCAGACTGGAGACCGCCTATGTCCATCCTCGGTAGACTAGCGAAGACGGCGACCATGACGGCCGCCCTTGCCGCCACCGCCCTCGGCCTCGCCTTCGGCCCCGCGCAGGCGGAGAAGAAGGACCTCACCATCGCCTATGTCGAATGGTCGGACGCGGTGGTCGCGACCAACATCGTCAAGGCGGCGCTGGAGGAGAAGGGCTACAAGGTCAAGATTGTGCCGCTGTCCGGCGCCGCCATGTGGCAGGCGGTCGCCACCGGCGAGGCCGACGCGATGGTCGCCGCCTGGCTGCCGGCGACGCATGCCGCCTATTACGCCAAGCTGAAGGACAAGGTGGCCGATCTCGGGCCGAACGTCACCGGCGCCAAGATCGGCTGGGCGGTGCCGACCTATGTCGATATCGCCACCATCGAGGACATCAAGAAGGACCCGGCCAAGTTCGGCGGCAAGGTGATCGGCATCGATCCCGGCGCCGGGCTGATGAAGGCGTCGGAAAAGGCGATCAAGGACTACGCGCTGCCGGTAAAGCTGGTCGAAGGTTCGGACGCCACCATGGTCGCGGCGCTGAAGGACGCCTATGCCAAGAAGGAGCCGATCGTCATCACCACCTGGACGCCGCACTGGATGTTCGCGACCTGGGATCTGAAGTACCTCGCCGATCCCAAGGGCGTGTTCGGCGGCGAGGAGACGGTGAACACCGTCGTCTCCACCAAGCTGAAGGAGGAGGCCCCCGAGGCCTTCAAGATCCTCGATAATTTCAACCTCTCGCTCGCCGACGAGCAGGCGGTGATGGTGGAGAACAACAAGCCCGGCGCCGATCCGGCCGCCACCGCCAAGGCCTGGGTCGCCGCCAACAAGGCCAAGGTCGAGGCCTGGTCGAAATAGTCCGCCCGGCATCAGGACGGGCGACCGCCCGTTCCCCGCGCTCCTCCTACCTGAAAGGCCGGGCTTGTCCCGGCCTTTTCCTTGCCGGTCTTTTCCTCGCCGCCTCGGGGCGGCGTCATTGCATTGCCCGGACGCGGATGCTACGGCGCCGCCATCGGCGGGATTGGCCAAGCGAGGCGACCTGCCGCGTTCTGCTGAGGAGACCGCCATGGCCGCCCATCCGATCCTCGTCGCCCCCTCCATCCTGGCGAGCGACTTCGCCCGCTTCGGCGAGGAGGTGCGCGCCATCGACGCCGCCGGTGCCGACTGGGTGCATATCGACATCATGGACGGGCATTTCGTGCCGAACATCTCCTTCGGCCCGGACGTGGTGAAGGCGATCCGCCCGCTGACCGCCAAGTTCTTCGACGTGCATCTGATGATCGCGCCGGCCGATCCCTATCTCGAGGCCTTCGCCAAGGCCGGCGCCGACCTGATCTCGGTGCATGCCGAGGCCGGCCCGCATCTGCATCGCTCGCTCCAGCACATCCGCTCCCTCGGCAAGAAGGCCGGCGTGGCGCTCAATCCGGCAACCCCGGCGAGCGCGGCGGCGCATGTGCTCGACCTCGTCGACCTCGTGCTGGTGATGACGGTCAATCCCGGCTTCGGCGGCCAGGCCTTCCTGCCGGGGATGATGGACAAGGTGCGCGAGCTGAAGGCGATGATCGGCGACCGCCCGATCGAGATCGAGATCGACGGCGGCGTGACGGCCGAGACCGCTCCCCTCTGCGCGGCGGCTGGCGCCACCGTGCTGGTGGCCGGCTCGGCGGCGTTCAAGGGCGGCGCCGAGGCCTATGCCGGCAACATCGCCGGCATCCGCAACGCCGCGGCGCGCGAGCGCGGCGAGCTGGTCTAGATCGGGACGAGGTTGGAAATGGACACCGTCGTGAACGGAGACGAACTCCGCAAAATCCTCTGCCGTCTCGAGATGGGCATGGTGCTGACCGTGCCGGACCGGTGGCTCGACCGCAATATCACCGGCACCCGCGTGAGCCGCGCCCTGCTGGTGGAGGACATCGCCCGCCAGTTCCATTGCGTCTGCTATCAGGAGACCGATGGCGTGAGGTTTGAGCGCCAGGGCTTCCCTTTTACGGGCTGAGCGGAGGTAGCGGGTCCGCATGGCAAGCGGGATGGCATTTGTCGCGCACCCGCCGATCTGCTAATGCGCGGCAATCCATAGATTGCCGAAAGAGCCGCCCGTGATCCCGCGCTATACCCGTCCCGAAATGGCCGACATCTGGGAGCCGCAGACGCGCTTCCGCATCTGGTTCGAGATCGAGGCCCACGCCACCGACGCGCTGGCCGAGCTCGGCGTGGTGCCGAAGGAGGCCGCGGCGAAGATCTGGGAGAAGGCGAAGGACGCTACCTTCGACGTCGCCCGCATCGACGAGATCGAGGCCGTCACCAAGCATGACGTGATCGCCTTCCTCACGCATCTCGCCGAGATCGTCGGGCCGGAGGCGCGCTTCGTCCATCAGGGCATGACCTCGTCCGACGTGCTCGATACCTGCCTCAACGTGCAGCTGGTGCGCGCCGCCGACATCCTGATCAAGGACGTCGACCGTCTGCTGGCGGCGCTGGAGGCCCGCGCCTTCGAGCACAAGCTCACCCCGACCATCGGCCGCTCGCACGGCATCCATGCCGAGCCGACCACCTTCGGCCTCAAGCTCGCCCAGGCGCATGCCGAGTTCCAGCGCAACCGCGCCCGCCTCGTGGCCGCGCGCGAGGAAGTCGCGACCTGCGCCATTTCCGGCGCGGTCGGCACCTTCGCGCAGATCGACCCGCGGGTTGAGGAATATGTCGCCGCCAAGCTCGGCCTGAAGGTCGAGCCGGTGTCGACGCAGGTGATCCCCCGCGACCGCCATGCCGCCTATTTCGCCGCGCTCGGCGTCGTCGCCTCCTCGATGGAGCGCGTCGCCATCGAGATTCGCCACCTGCAGCGCACCGAGGTGCTGGAAGCCGAGGAGTTCTTCTCCGAGGGCCAGAAGGGCTCGTCGGCGATGCCGCACAAGCGCAACCCGGTGCTCACCGAGAACGTCACCGGCCTCGCACGTCTGGTGCGCGGCATGGTCACGCCGGCGCTGGAGAACGTCGCGCTCTGGCACGAGCGCGACATTTCGCACTCCTCGGTGGAGCGCGGCATCGGCCCGGACGCCACGGTGACGCTCGACTTCGCGCTGAACCGGCTCGCCGGTGTGGTCGAGAAGCTGCTGGTCTATCCGCAGAACATGCAGAAGAACCTCGATCGCCTCGGCGGCCTCGTTCATTCGCAGCGCGTGCTGCTGGCGCTCACCCAGAAGGGCGCCTCGCGCGAGGACGCCTATCGGCTGGTGCAGCGTAACGCCATGCCGGTGTGGCGCGGCGAGGGCGAGTTCCAGACCCTGCTGACCAACGATGCCGAAGTGCGCAAGTACCTGTCGGAGGAGGAGATCGCCGAGAAGTTCGACCTCGGCTACCACCTCAAGCATGTCGACACCATCTTCAAGCGGGTGTTCGGCCGCGCCTGACGCTGAGAAGCTATCTCAGCATCTTCCGCCAAGAGATTGGGCTGGCTCGATATTCGGGCCGGCTCTTTTTCTTTTCTCACGGACGGCGCATGCCGCCGATCTGCGGCCGGTACATCACCGGCCGGGGTCCGGCATAGCCGCCGCGCCAGCCGGGAGCACCGCGATAATAGGCGGAGCCACCGCGATAATAAGCGGGACCGCCGCGCCAACCGGCGCCGCCCCGGTAATAGGCCGGGCCTCCACGCCAGCCGGGGCCGCCGCGCCAGTAGCCGGCACGCGGCCCGTAATAGCGGCCGGGGCCCCAGTAGCGGTAGCGCGGGCCGCCCCAATAGCCGGGACCGCCCCAGTAACCCGGTCCACCCCAGGCCGAGCCGACGCCGACGCCGAGTGCGAAAGCGCCAACGCCCAGCGCGGGATCTCCGTAATAGCCGTCATAATAGCCGGGGCTGACGGCGACGCGCGCACCGCCGAAGGCAAGATAGCTGGCGCTGACATAGCCACCGCCGATCTGGCACCAGTTGTTGCCGGTGCAGCCGCCGACATTTACCTGCGCGCCGGCCGGCAGGGTGGCGACCACCGGATAGCCGGTACCGGGGCCGCTGCGCACATTGAGAGCGTTGACGACGGTTGCCGGCCGCGCCTCGGCGGTGGCGATGCCCGCCACCAGCAGGCCGATGGCGGCCAATACGGTCATCCGCATACGCATGGATACCTCCCTCGCGGGCGGATCCTAAAGCTCCGCCCCGCTACCGGCGAAAGCCGGCGACGTTACTGTGCCGGCGATAACGCCCCATGGGATCACAGGTTTCATGCCACCAGCGTCACGAATACGCGACCGGCGCCGCAGAGCGCGGCCGCTCAGGAACGCGCCGGCAGCGGATAGCCTGGCTGCGGGCTCACATAGCTCGGACGCCCGCCCCAGTAGCCGGGACGCGCACCCCAATAGCCGATCGTCGCCACCGGCGCGGAAGTCCGGCGGCGGACGGCGTTCCGCACGGGCGTGACGGCCGGCGCGCGGCCGACCAGCCGGGCATCCACATAGCCATATTGCGTGCGGCACCAGTTGCCGGTGCAGGATTCGACGGTCACCGGGAAGTCGGCCGGCAGCGTGCCGAGGAGCTGGTAGTTCGTACCGGGACCGCCGCGGACATCGGCGGTGGCCGACGTGGTGACACGACTATCGGCGGCCGCGCCCGGCGCATAAGCGCGCCCGACGGGCACGGCGGGAGCCGTCGCGAAGCCTAACGTACTGTCACTCATCGAGCCGGAATCCATTGCCGGCGAAACCGAGAGGGGAGCGGCGGCGGGAGACGCGAGGCCGGAGGTGGCGAGCCCCTGAGTCGCATCCATGGCCTCCTGCGTCGCCGGATCGGGAATCCGCGGCTGCGCATCGGGCGGCAGCACCAACCGCGCCGGTCCGCGCGACAGCACGTAGATGCTGACATAGCCGCCCTCGACGCGGCACCAGCCGCTGGCGCAGCCCTGCACCGTCACCGAGGTGGCGTCCGGCAGCGTCTTGACGATATCGTGTTCGGTGCCCGGCCCGCTCCGCACATTGGCGGTGCCGATAGTGGTGCGGGTACCGCTCATCGACACGCCCATACCGGGATTGGTCGCCGGGAGGGCGGGAGCGGCCGCAACGGGTGCCGGGGCCGTCAGAGCCGGCTGGCCTGCCGCGCCGAGCAGCGTCGCGGCCACATAGCCATATTGGGTGCGGCACCAGCCCCCGGCGCAGGCGGTGGCCTCCACCGGGGTGCCGGCCGGCAGCCGGCCGATCACGGCATAGGTTCCCCCCGGTCCCGCGCGCAACTCGGCGACGGCGCGGATGGCAGCGGGCGCGGCAGCGGCGGGGGTGACGCCGACGACCGCCAGCCCGGCGCCCAGCAACCATGTCCCGACAATGCGCATCTCAGCCTCCCGCCTCGCCCCTCACGGCGACCATCGTTCGAAATTACTATGAAATTCGAACTTTCGCAACGAGAGGCATCGAAAAGCCGTGGGAACCGCGTCGCGCCAGAGGGCGGGGCGACGCGGCTATGCCTTCAGTGGCCGGCCTTAATCGAGGTGACGGCTTCGCTCAGCAGCTCTTCCATCGTCCGCCGGATGCGGTGCTCGGAGATGTCGAGGCTCTTGGCGTCGAAGTCACCCTTCAGCTTGAGGTAGATGTCCTCGTCGCCGGCGGCCTGCAAATCCGCCTCTACCAGCGACTGGGCATAGGCGACGGCCTCGTCGCCGGTCAGCCCGAGCTTGTCGGCGGCCCACAGGCCGAGCGCGCGGTTGCGACGGGCATGCGCCTTGAACTTCAGCGTCTCGTCATGGGCGAACTTGGCCTCGAACCCATCTTCGCGGTTGTCGAACGTGCTCATGTGTCCCTCGCCCTGTCTGTCATCCGCCTGCGGGGTGCGGCTTGCGGGCTTGATTATAGCGAGCCTGCCCCCAAATCAACGGCACCCGGACATGGGCGCGGTCCTTACGTCAATCTGCCGCTGCCAGGTGCGGGAACGGCGTGAATGGTACGTTTTGGCCGCCCTGCCCGTGCATTGCGTTGTATCGCGGTCGCTGATCGGCTAGTGTCCGGACGCGGGAGCTTGTGCAGCGCGATACGAATCGGCCTTGCCCGTCGCAGAGCGAGCACAGCCAACCCCCAGCCGTGGACCAGCTATAACCGGAGCCCCGGCACCGATGGATTTCCTCAATCGACGGTACCCCCCCATGAGCCGCCGCCGCCGCATTTACGAAGGTAAGGCGAAGGTCCTTTACGAAGGCCCCGAGCCCGGCACCCTGATTCAGCACTTCAAGGATGACGCCACTGCTTTCAATAACAAGAAGCACGACGTCATCGATGGCAAGGGCGTCCTCAACAACCGCATCTCGGAATACGTATTCCTGAAGCTGAACGAGATCGGCGTCCCGACCCATTTCATCAAGCGGCTGAACATGCGCGAGCAGCTCATCCGCGAGGTCGAGATCATCCCGCTCGAAGTGGTGGTGCGCAATGTCGCCGCCGGCTCGCTGTCGACCCGCCTCGGCATCGAGGAAGGTACCCAGCTGCCGCGCTCGATCATCGAGTTCTACTACAAGAACGACCAGCTCAACGACCCGATGGTGTCGGAAGAGCACATCACGGCGTTCGGCTGGGCCACCACCCAGGAGATCGACGACATCATCGCTCTCGCGATCCGCGTGAACGACTTCCTCTCCGGCCTGTTCCTCGGCGTCGGCATCCGCCTCGTCGACTTCAAGATGGAATGCGGTCGCCTGTGGGAAAACGACATGATGCGGATCGTCGTCGCCGACGAGATCAGCCCGGATTCCTGCCGCCTGTGGGACATCAAGTCGAACGACAAGCTCGACAAGGATCGTTTCCGCCGCGACATGGGCGGCCTCGTCGAGGCCTATTCGGAAGTCGCCCGCCGCCTCGGCATCATGTCGGAGGGCGAGCGTGCCCAGCCGGCCGGCCCGGTGCTGGTGAAATCCGAGCCCGAGAAGTGAGATCCGGCCGGCGCGGCAGCACGTCGCGCCGGCCGACCTCTTCGCAGGCCTGCTATGTCGCGCTGGGGCATTGAGCCCCGCGCCATCCGATGATAGGCGGGGGCTGAAATGCCCCCGTTTCCGTTTTCCGCCGGTTTCCCAGTATCGTCCCCGGCGACGATCGATCTGAAGAGTGGTTCCATGAAGGCGCGCGTCCTCGTCACCCTCAAATCCGCGGTCCTCGACCCGCAGGGCAAGGCCATCGAGGGCGCCTTGCGCTCGCTGGGCGTGCCCGGCGTCGCCAGCGTCCGCCAGGGCAAGGTGTTCGACGTCGAGCTCGACGGTGGCGACAGCGCCAAGGCAGAGGCGACGCTGAAAGAGGCTTGCGAGAAGCTGCTCGCCAATACGGTGATCGAAACCTACCGCATCGAATTCGTCGGGTGAGGCTGCACCGATGAAAGCCGCCGTTCTCCTCTTCCCCGGCTCGAACCGTGAGGGCGATGTCGCGCGCGCCCTCAAGCACGTCACCGGCGTCGAGCCGGCGATCGTCTGGCACGCCGAGACCGCCCTCCCCGCCGGCACCGACCTCGTGGTGCTGCCCGGCGGCTTCTCCTATGGCGACTATCTGCGCTGCGGCGCCATCGCCGCCCGTGCCGCCATCATGGAGGCCGTGCGCGCCCATGCCGCGCGTGGCGGCCTGGTGCTCGGCATCTGCAACGGCTTCCAGATCCTGTGCGAAAGCGGCCTGCTGCCCGGCGTGCTGGTGCGTAACGCCCGGCTGCGCTTCATCTGCCGCGAGGCGCTGCTCAAGGTGGAGCGCATCGATACGCCGTTTACCCGCCGCTATGCCAAGGGCGCCGTGGTGCGCTTCCCGGTGGCGCATGGCGAGGGCAACTACACCGCCGACGCCGAGACGCTGGCCCGCCTCGAGGGTGAGGGCCGCGTGGCGTTCCGCTATGTGATGGCGGATGGCAAGCGCGACGACACCCAGGTGCTGAACGGGGCCGCCAACTCCATCGCCGGCATCCTGTCCGAGAAGCTGAACGTGCTCGGTCTGATGCCGCATCCTGAAAATCATGTCGACCCGCTGGTCGGCCCCACCGACGGGCGCGCCCTGTTCGAGAGCATCGCCGGGATGCTGGAGAAGGCGTGATCGCCTTCCGGCCTCCCTCGCCTGCCCTTTGCGCCCGCCCCGACGTGCCCGCCTGCCAGCGAAACGGAATGTGACGGCCCGAGCATGACTGTCCTCGATACGCCTGCCAAAGAACCGCAGATCACGCCCCAGCTCGTCGCCGATCACGGCCTCAAGCCGGACGAGTATGAGCGCATCCTGAAGCTCATCGGCCGCGAGCCCAGCTTTACCGAGCTCGGCATCTTCTCGGCGATGTGGAACGAGCACTGCTCCTACAAGTCGTCGCGGCTGCATCTGCGCGGCCTGCCGACCAAGGCGCCGTGGGTCATCCAGGGACCGGGCGAGAATGCCGGCGTCATCGACATCGGCGACGGCCTCGCCGCGGTGTTCAAGATGGAGAGCCACAACCACCCGTCCTATATCGAGCCTTATCAGGGCGCGGCGACGGGCGTGGGCGGCATCCTGCGCGACGTGTTCACCATGGGTGCCCGCCCGATCGCGGCGCTGAACGCGCTGCGCTTCGGCGATCCCGCCCATCCGCGCACCAAGCATCTGGTGGCCGGCGTCGTCGCCGGCATCGGCGGCTACGGCAATTCCTTCGGCGTACCGACGGTCGGCGGCCTCGTCGGCTTCCACACCCGCTATGACGGCAACTGCCTCGTCAACGCCATGGCGGTCGGCCTCGCGGAAGCCGACAAGATCTTCTACGCCAAGGCGACCGGCGTCGGCCTTCCGGTGGTCTATCTCGGCTCGAAGACCGGCCGCGACGGCATCCACGGCGCCACCATGGCCTCGGCCGAGTTCGGCGAGGGTGCGGAGGAGAAGCGCCCCACCGTGCAGGTCGGCGATCCCTTTGCCGAAAAGCTGCTGCTCGAGGCCTGTCTCGAGATCATGGCGGCCGGCTGCGTCGTCGCGATCCAGGACATGGGTGCCGCCGGACTCACCTGCTCGGCGGTGGAGATGGGCGCCAAGGGCGATCTCGGCATCGAGCTCGACCTCGACAAGCTGCCCTGCCGCGAAGAAGGCATGAGCGCCTATGAAATGATGCTCTCCGAGAGCCAGGAGCGCATGCTCATGGTGATCGCGCCCGGCAAGGAAGACGAGGCCGAGGCGATCTTCCGCAAATGGGGCCTCGACTTCGCCATCGTCGGCCGCACCACCGACACGCTGCGTTTCGTGGTGAAGCACAAGGGCGAGGTGAAGGCCGACCTGCCGATCAAGGAACTTGGCGACGAGGCGCCGCTCTATGATCGTCCGTGGGTGGAGACACCCAAGCAGCAGCGCATCGACCCGGCTTCGCTGGAGATCAGCGCCACCATTCCGGGCGCACTGGAGCGGCTGATCGGCTCGCCGGACTTCGCATCCAAGCGCTGGATCTGGGAACAGTACGATCACCTGATCCTCAACAACACCGTGCAGCGCCCCGGCGGCGATGCCGCGGTGGTGCGGATCGAGGACGGCCCCAAGGGGCTGGCCATGGCCTGCGACGTCACCCCGCGCTATTGCGAGGCCGATCCGTTCGAGGGCGGCAAGCAGGCGGTCGCCGAAGTGTGGCGCAACATCACCGCCGTGGGCGGCACGCCGCTGGCGCTGACCGACAACCTGAATTTCGGCAATCCCGAGAAGCCGGAGATCATGGGCCAGCTGGTCGGCTGCCTGCGCGGCATCGGCGCGGCCGCTTTGGCGCTCGACTTCCCGGTCGTCTCCGGCAATGTCAGCCTCTACAACGAGACCCATGGCCGCGGCATCCTGCCGACCCCCACCATTGGCGGTGTCGGCGTGCTCGCCGATGTCGAGAAGATGGCGACAATCGCCTTTAAGGAAACCAGCGAAATCATTCTGGTGATTGGTGAAACCACCGGGTGGCTCGGCCAGTCCGCTTTCCTGTCGGAGATCCTCGATCGCGAGGAAGGCGCGCCGCCGCCGGTCGACCTCGCGCTCGAGCGCAAGCATGGCGACTTCGTGCGCGAGCTGATCGCCGAGGGCCTCGTCTCGGCCGTTCACGACGTGTCCGATGGCGGTCTGCTGGTGGCGCTCGCCGAAATGGCGATGGCCTCCGGCATCGGCGCGTCGCTGCTTGCCGAACCGGCCGAGGTCAACCCGCATGCCTTCTGGTTCGGCGAGGACCAGGCCCGCTACATCGTCACCGTCTCGGGCGGCGAGAAGGCGACGGTGTTCAAGCGCGCCGAGTCGGCCGGCGTACCGATCGCCAAGCTCGGCAGCACCGGCGGCGACAAGTTGACCATTCCTGGCGAGCGCCCCATCGTCATCGATGCGCTGCGCGAGCGTTCCGAATCCTGGCTGCCCATCTATATGGGCGCGGGCATGATGTGAGGGCCGACCATGGCGATGGAAGCATCCGAGATCGAGAAGCTGATCCGGCAGGGCCTGCCGGACGCCCAGGTCGTCATGCGCGATCTGGCCGGCGACAATAATCACTGGCACGCCACGGTGGTCAGCGAGAGCTTCCGCGGCAAGTCGCGGGTGCAGCAGCACCAGATGGTCTACGCCGCCATTGGCGCGCCGATGGGCGGGGTGCTGCACGCACTCGCCCTGCAGACCGAAGTGCCGAAGGCCTGACCGGCCGCCGCGCACGGACGACATCATGAAGCCCGGCCGCGACAGCGTGCCGGGCTTCATCTATATGTAGAGGCGAAGGGTTGAATGGCGCCGGCGCGCCATCACCTATGACCGCATAGAGACACACAGGACCCAAGAGGTCCAAGACGGGTGAGCGCTACATGAGCATCCAGGATTTCATCGACAACCAGGTGAAGAGCAACGACGTCGTCGTCTTCATGAAGGGTACGCCGCAGTTCCCGATGTGCGGCTTCTCCGGCCAGGTGGCGCAGATCTTCAACCATCTCGGCGTGGACTATAAGGGCATCAACGTCCTCGACTCCGACGAGATCCGCCAGGGCATCAAGGACTACACCAACTGGCCGACCGTTCCGCAGGTCTTCGTCAAGGGTGAGTTCATCGGCGGCTGCGACATCGTGCGCGAGATGTTCCAGGCCGGCGAGTTGCAGACCCTTCTCGAGGAGAAGGGCGTGCCGGTAATGGGGCGCGCCTCGGCTTGAGGCGCCCCGCGCTTCGGCTCCGATGATGCGGGCCGCCCTTCGGGGCGGCCTTTTCATTTGGCATGGCGCTTCGTCGCCTGCCGGCATTGCCTCTCCCTTCGCGTAGCCCTTAACATGGCAGGGCGTTGCATCTTCGGGGACGGACGGTGATCACCGGGCTTCTGCTATCCGCCACGTACGTCCTGGTTCTGGCCGGCCTGTCGCTCGCGGCTAATGCACGGCTTCATGACCAATGGCGGCTGCCCATGCAGTGGTCGCTGTCAGGGCGCGTCAACTGGTCGGCGCCCCGCCCGCTCGCCCTCGCCTTCACGCCGACCCTCGCGGCTATCGTGCTATGCGCGCTGACAATCGCCCTGAAGGAGCACCCCGAGGGCCTTCCCGCGCTCGCCGCGACGACATTGGCCTTCATCGGCGCGCATCTGCTGCATCTCTTCCTGATCGTCCGGCGCGGCCGTTGAACCGGAGCGGCTCCGGTCGCCCCGCCGGCGAATCGCCAACAAAAAAAGCCGCCCCGAAGGGCGGCTTTCTCGTCTGGGGTGAACCCCAAATCAGCGCGAATAATATTCGACGACGAGGTTCGGCTCCATCACCACCGGATAGGGCACCTCGTTGAGCTCCGGCACGCGGGCGAACTTCGCGGTCAGCTTGTGGCTGTCGACCTCGAGGTAGTCCGGCACGTCGCGCTCACCGGAAGCGGCGGCTTCCATGACCAGCGCCATCTGCTTGGAGGCGTCCTTCACCTCGATCACATCGCCGACCTTCACCTGGTAGGACGGGATGTTGACGCGGCGGCCGTTCACCTTCACGTGGCCGTGACTCACGAACTGGCGGGCGGCGAACACGGTGGGGACGAACTTGGCGCGGTAGACGACGGCGTCGAGGCGGCGCTCGAGCAGGCCGATCAGGTTGGCGCCGGTGTCGCCCTTGAGGCGCGCGGCTTCCACATAGACCGCATAGAACTGCTTCTCGCCGATCGAGGCGTAGTAGCCCTTCAGCTTCTGCTTGGCGCGCAGCTGCACACCGAAGTCGGAAAGCTTGCCTTTGCGGCGCTGGCCGTGCTGGCCGGGGCCGTATTCACGCTTATTGACGGGGCTCTTCGGGCGACCCCAGATATTCTCGCCCATACGGCGGTCAAGCTTGTGCTTGGCCGAAACGCGCTTGCTCATGCGCTGGTCCTCTTCGCAAGGTTGCGGTTTGGATCGCGCCCCCTCCTTTGTCCCATGAGACGTATCTCTCGGGACCGACAGGCTCCAGCCGAACGCGCCGGACGGAACCACGGGTGCGTGAAACAACTCACGGGGCCGTTGCCAGCCCCGCGAGTGGGCGCGTGAATAAGCGGAAAGCGACACAAGGTCAAGCGATTCCGGCGAATCCGCTCTACCGACCCTTGCGCAGGGCCGCCAGGACGTCCTTTCCCGCATAGCCATCCGGCGTCAGTCCGGCCTGGCGCTGGAAATTGGCGACGGCACGCATGGTGAGGTTGCCGACCCGCCCGTCGACGCCACCAGTATCGAAGCCGGCGGCGGTGAGGCGCTTCTGCACCTCCTGGATTTCCGCCAGCGACAGAGCCGGCTCGCCGCCCGGGAACGGGGTGACGAAATCCGAGCCGCCCAATACGCGGTCGCCGAGGTGGCAGACCGCGAGCGCATAGTTCATCGACGGATTATAGGATTTCACCGCGTAGAAATTCTGCGTCAGCAGGAAGCTCGGCCCCTCGGTGCCGATGGGAGCCCACAGCCGCGTGCGGGCCGCCGGATGGCTGAAGCGCCCTCCTCCGGCCGGCGCGACGCCGAGCTTGCTCCAGTCCGCCACGGTGCGCATCGACTGCGCGTCGGCATAGCGGGCAGCACCGTCTGGCACCTTTACCTCGAACCCCCAGGGGAGCCCGGCCTGATACTTGCCCCGTTTGATGAGGTAGCGGGAACTGCCGGCCAAGGCATCGCCAACCTCATAGGGCGAGACGCGGCCATCACCGTCATAGTCGATACCGAGATTGAGCCATACCTCCGGCATCCATTGCGTATGCCCCATCGCGCCGGCCCAGGAACCGAGCATCATGTCCGGCGCGCCCCAGCCACGCTGGACGATGGCGAGGGCATTGAGGAACTCGGTCTCCCAGTAGCGGCGGCGGCGGGGTTCGCCCCAGGCCAACGCCGCGAGCGAGGGAAACACCGGCTTCATATGGTCCTCGTCGGTGACGAGTTCGCCGAAGGCGCTCTCCATCCCCCACAAGCCCAGCAGCACGTCCGGCTCGACGCCGAAATCCTTGTTGAGGCGCTTCAGCAGCGCGGCATTCTTCTTCGCCGCCGCCCGGCCGGTGATCAGCCGCCATTCCGAGATGCGGCGATTGAGATACTGCCACAGCTCCTCGCGAAACTCCGGCTGCGCCCGGTCCTTGGCATAGACGCTGGTATCGGGCTCGAGGCCGCGCGTCACCCGGTCATAGACCTCGTCGGAAATGCCGCGCGCCCGCGCCTTGGCGCGGAAATCGCGTAGCCAGGCGTCGAAGGACTGGCTGACGGATTGCGCATGGGCGCCGGTGCCAACCGCCACCAGCGCGCCCGCAAGGACGAGCACCGAACGGCGCGACAGGACGGAGCCGTGACGAAGCTGCATTGCCCTCGCTCGCTTTCCCCAGCGACAGGCCGGAATCGGGCGGTCTCTGACTTTGGGTCATGGTGACCGGCGAAGGCGATCGAGGCAAGACACGGACCTGAGACACGGGCACGAGACATGCGTCCGCGCGCGGATGACCAGGCGGTCAGGCGAGTTCAGCGCTCATAGGCACCAATTCGCCGTTGCGGGCGGGGATGCCGGCAATGCGGCCAACCAAGCCGGCATCGAGGGGAGTGCCAGTCGAAAACAGCCGCAACGGGGCGGGGCTGCGCTCGCCCTTGGCGGAGCCCACCAGCGAGACCGTGCGACGCGCGATGGCCGGTGCTGGATCGACCCAGCGCACCGGCCAAGGCGCCACGCGTTCGAGCCTCTCGCGCACCAGCGGATAATGGGTGCAGGCTAGCACCACCGTATCGGTACGGCTGCCGGCCTCGCGCACGAAAGCTGGCGCGATCTCCTCGGCGAAATCGGCATCGGCCACCGCCTCGCCGGCAAAGGTCGCCTCGACCAGCGGCGCCAGCCGCGCACTCCCGACCAGCGTGACCCGGCACGACCCGGCGAAATCGCGGATGAGCGCCTTGGTGTAATCCCGCTTCACCGTGCCGGGGGTCGCCAGCACGCTGATGAGATGGGTCTGCGAGCCCTCGCAGGCCGGCTTGATCGCCGGCACGGTACCGATGAAGGGAATCGAGAAGCGCGCGCGCAACGCCGGCAGCACCGCTGTGGACGCCGTATTGCAGGAGATCACCACCGCATCCGGTGCCAGCCGGGCGACCAGCGCGTCCATCACCGACACGACCCGGGCGATCAGCGTCGCCTCGTCGAGGGCGCCGTAGGGAAAGCCGGCATCGTCCGCAGCATAGACATAGCGTGCGTCCGGGCGCTGCCGTGCCAGCTCCCGCAGCACCGAGAGACCGCCGAGACCGGAATCGAACAGCAGGATGGTCGGAGCGCGGAGGCTTGGCATGGGCGCGGAAACGGGAGTGAGTGGCGACACCAGTGACGGTCCGATGGAAGATCCGCGGCCAAGATCAGCGGAAAATGTGCCGGAAACAGAGGAAGCCTCGACGCCCATCTTGTTGCCCTCCAACCGGGCGGCATTGTGGCGCATCAAGGTGAAGACTTAGTTGCCGGTTCGAGGGGCTTATGGCCTGTGCTTTCTTCGCCGCACAGCCCGTCCCCGGATCGAAGGTAAAGCGTCGCGTTGAACAAAAAAGAACGGAACATCGCTCCGGACAACCGGTTGACCTCCCAGACGTCACGCTCCAGCGCGACGTTGCAGGTCAGAAAATACCTTCTATTACCGGCATACCGGAGGAAAGATCATGGGATTTTTCTCGAAAGATATCAAGACCATGGACGATCTCTTCGTCCATACGCTCCGTGACGTCTATTATGCGGAAAATCGGATTCTCAAAGCGCTGCCGTCGATGATCGAGAAAGCCAGCGACCCTCAGCTGAAGGCGGGCTTCGAGAACCACCTGAAGGAAACCGAGGGGCATGTGAAGCGACTGCTGGAGGTTTTCCAGCTGCATGGCGCCGAGGCCAAGCCGGTCACCTGCCCGGCGATCGACGGCATCATCAAGGAAGCTGACGAGGTGAGCGGCGAAGTCGTCGACAAGGAGGTGCTCGACGCCGCCCTTGCCGCCGCAGCCCAAGCCGTCGAGCATTACGAGATCACCCGCTACGGCACTCTGATCGCCTGGGCCAACCAGCTTGGCCGCGCCGACTGTGCCCGCGTGCTCCAGCGCACGCTGGAGGAGGAGAAGAAGGCCGACGCCCTTCTCTCCAAGGTGGCGATGTCCAAGCTCAACATGCGTGCCGTCAGCTAGGCGCTCGTATCCATGTGACGAGACGGGTGGCCGCACCGGATCGCCCGTCTCGAATAGTCGGACCGCCAGAAGCAAAGGGAGCCGCCATGGTACGCGATCCGCGACAGCTCGATCAGAATCCAATCGTCATCGACCCTGCCGACGTCGATGCCGTGCTCGACGACCGCCCCACTCCGCCCGGACATCCGCTGAAACCGGCATTGGACGAGGTTTCGCATCCTCGCCCCCTGTCGGAAAGCGACCGCCAGAAGACATCCGGCAAACCCGTTTCCGGTCGCGTGCCGGGCAATGCTCGCCCGGTACCGGTGGCGAGATAGCCGTCTCTTCACGTCAACGCAGCATGCCCCACCGACGGACGGTGGCGCTCTCCAGGCCACGGAACGCCACCGCCTCGACCAGCAGGCCGATCAGGATCACGGTGGCGAGGCCGGCGAAGACGCGATCAGTATAAAGCTCGTTCCGGGCGCGGAAGATGAACCAGCCGAGGCCCCCGGAGCTGGAGCTCACCCCGAACACTAGCTCGGCCGCAATCAGCGTGCGCCAGGCGAAGGCCCAGCCGACCCGCATGCCGGAGATGAGCGCCGGCAGCGCCGACGGGATGAGGATCTGCCGGACATAGGCCGGTCCCTTCAGTCCGTAGTTGCGGCCGACCAGACGATGCGTCTCCGGCACCCCTTCGAAGCCCTGGAGTGCCGCAAGCGCAAAGGGCCACACCACCGCATTGATCAGCACGAACAGCAGGCTCACCTCGCCGAGGCCGAACCACAAGAGTGCCAGCGGCAGCAGCGCGATGGCGGGCAGCGGGCTCAGCATCGCCGCCACCGTCTGTAGGGCATCGCGCACGAAGCCGTTGGCGACGGCAAAGGCGACAATGACGGTCGCGATGACGATCGCCGCCACATAGCCCTTTACCAGCACGGCGAGAGAGGCGGCGGCCGCCAACAGCAGGCCCTCGTTCAGGCTCGCCTCGCGAAAGGCCGCGAAGGCTTCGAGGAAGCTCGGCAGCAGGATGGGATTGTCCTGCCAGCGGGCCGCCAGTTCCCAGGCGAGCGCCAGGATGACCAGCACGGTGAGACGGCGGAACCAGAGCGCGCGGGTAATGCGTCGCAGCCCGTCGCGGCGGCGTGTCGTCGGGATGGCAGGGGATGGAGCCGGATGGGTGGCGTCGAACACCGGAATGTCGCTCACGGCTCGCCTCCCGTTCCACCGAACAGGGCCGCGTGGACCCGTCGGCTCACGGTCTCGAAAGCCGCTGTGCCGAGGTCGCGCATGTCGAAGGCGGAGACATCGAGCGTGGTAATGGTCCGCCCCGGATGCGCACTGAGCAGATGCAGCCTTGTGCCGATGAGCACGGCTTCATCGATGTCATGGGTAACGAACAGCAGCGTCAGGCCGGTCTCGCGGGCGATGTCGAGCAGGTCGCGCTGCATCTGGAGCCGGGTGAGCGCGTCGAGCGCGGCAAAGGGCTCGTCCATCAGCAGCACGTCCGGGCTGGCCGCCAGCGCCCGCGCAATGGCGGCGCGCTGCTTCATGCCACCGGACAGAGTGTGCGGGTAGCTGTGCAGCACCCGCTCCAGCCCGACCCGCCGCAGCGCAGCGGTCGCGATCTCACGCGCCTCGTCCTTCTTCTTGCGACGCGAGGCCGTGAGCGGGAAGGCAACGTTGTCCAGCACCGTCTTCCAGGGCAGCAGCTGATCGAATTCCTGGAAAACCACGATGCGGTCCGGGCCCGGGCCGGTAATCGGCCGGCCACTCAGGGTGAGTGTCCCGGCACTTGGGGCAAGAAAACCGGCGGCAGCCTTGAGGATCGAGGATTTTCCGCATCCAGAGGGACCGAGCAGCACCAGCCGCTCGCCCTCGGCAAGGGTGAAATCGACGGCATCGACCGCCCGCACCGTCCCCCGCTCCGTCGTATAATCGAGAGTAAGGCCCCGCGCCTCGAAGAGCGGCTTGTCCGGTTTCACCTGAGGCGCCGCTTCGATGGTCGGTGCGAGCATCGCTCAGCTCCCGGCCTGATCATGCAATTCGGGGAAGGTGTAGTTCTTCCAGCTTCCCGGCTGGGTCTTGATCGCCCCGGTGCGGAACAGGAAGTCGCCGAACACCTCGCTCTTCAGCGGAACTAGGGTGAACTGCACCTCCGGATTGTCGATGATCTGCTTCACGAAGGCCGGAGCGAGCTTGGATTTCTCCACCTTCACATAGGTGTCGGCAGCCAATTGATGGTCCTTCGCGGCGATCTCCGTCGCTTCCTTGAAGGCACGGAAGAACGCCTCATAGGTCTTGGGATTGGCGTCGCGCCACTTCAGCGTGGTGTAGGCGACGGTGGGCGTGAAGGGGCCGCCCAGCACGTCATAGGACGACCAGATCTTGTGAACCTTCGGGTCCTTCAGCGCCTGCTCCTGGAACGGAGAGTTGGAGAGATGGCCGGTGACCTCGGTGGAGCCGGAGATCAGCGCCGCGGTGGCGTCGGGATGCGGCAAGGTCACCTGGATCCCGTCGAGCTTGCCCTGATTGCCGGGGCCGAACTCCTTCTCCGCGGCGATCTGCAGCGTGCGCGCCTGCACCGACACGCCGGCCGCCGGGGTGGCGATGCGGTCGTTCGGCCCGAAATCCTTCAGGCTCTTGATGTCCGGCTTGTTGGTGAGCAAGTAGTTCGGCGTCGCCCCGAAGGCGCCGACGATCTTCACCGCGCCCTTGGTGCGATCCCACACGGTGAAGAACGGGCCGATGCCGGCGGACGCGATATCCACCGAGCCGGACAGCAGCGCATCGTTCACCGCATTGCCGCCGGACAGCTTTGCCCACTCGACCTTGACGTCGATGCCCAGCTCCTTGCCGTGCTTCTCGATCAGGTTCTGGTCGCGCAGGATATGGAAGGGAATGTAGAGCGTGCCGAACTGCTCGGAAATGCGGATGAGCCCCTCGGCGGAGGCCGAGCCGGCGGCGGCGCCGAGCATGGCGAGGGAAAGCGCGGCGGCGTGGATAAAGCGTTTCATTGACGGAATCCTTGAGCTCGAGCGCCAGCCAGCGCACGAAAGGTCATCCCGTGGCGGCGGCTTCAGAAATGGCGAGGCAAAGTTGGACGCGGCGGGCGTTCAGCGCACGGCCCTACATCGTTCCCTCGATCGGACGACGACGAGGCCCATTTTCATTCCGCCGCGATGGCCAAGGGATGGGCCAAGGAGTGAGCGTCATGACGCACCGCGGAGACCGCCTCGTGCACCAGCCGCTCGAAACGCTGCTCTGCCGGCTCGCCGATCAGCGCCGTGCCGGACCATTCGCGTTCGGTAAGAAACAGGCCGGTGCCCAGCGGCTGCGCCTGGAAGAAGGCGAAGAGCGGCCGCAGCTGATGCTCGATCACCAGCGCATGGCGTTCGCTGCCGCCGGTCGCCAGCAGCGCCACCGGCTTGCCCACCAGCCCGCCATAGTCGACGAAGTCGATGAAGTGCTTGAACAGGCCGGAATAGGAGCCCTTGTAGACCGGCGAACCGATCACCAACAGATCCGCCGCTTCCACGGCGGCGAAGGCGGCCGCCTCCTCGCGCCCGGCGGCTTCGCGCGAGCGCATGAGCCCAAGTTGCGGCAGGCGCGCGATATCCACCACCTGGGCGCGGGTGCCGAGTTCGCGCCCGAGCCGCTCGGTTGCGAACTGCACGAGCGAAAGAGTCCGGGACGGTGCTGAGAGGCTGCCGCTGATACCGACGATGTTGAGTTTTCCGCTCATGACTGCGCTGCCTGCTTTGCCGGCCGATAGTCATTGGCGATGGTCTCGCCGAACGGCCCGGTGTTCACCGTCGTCTCGGCCCGGGCGATGTCGTGGTTGAGCTTCAGCCGCGGCAGCACCAGTTCGCCGACGCGATAGGCCTCCTCCAGATGCGGGTAGCCGGAGAAGATGAAGCTCTCTATGCCCAGTTCGGCATATTCCTCGATCCGCGCCGCTACCGTCGCGCCGTCGCCGACGAGCGCGGTGCCGGCCCCGCCGCGCACCAAGCCGACGCCGGCCCACAGGTTCGGGCTCACTTCCAGCTTGTCGCGGCGCCCGCCATGCAGCGCGCTCATCCGCGCCTGCCCGACCGAATCCAGCCGGGAGAACACGCTCTGCGCCGCCGCGATGGTCGCGTCGTCGACGTGGCTGATCAGCTCCTCCGCCGCCTCCCAGGCCTTCGCATTGGTCTCGCGCACGATGACGTGCAGACGGATGCCGAACCGCACCTTGCGCCCGCGCTCCTCTGCCTGCCGGCGCACCTCGGCGATCTTCGCCTTCACCGCCGCCGGCGGCTCGCCCCAGGTGAGGTAGACATCGACATGCTCGGCCGCGACCGCGCTGGCGGCCGGCGAGGAGCCGCCGAAATACAGCGGCGGCCCGCCTGGCTGCACGGGCGGGAACAGCACGTTGCCGCCTTCCACCTTCAGGTGCTTGCCCTGGTAGCTCACCGTCTCGCCGGCCAGCAGCGGCCGGTAGATGTCGAGGAATTCCTGCGTCACCTCATAGCGGGCGTCGTGATCGAGGAAGATGCCGTCGCCGGCATTCTCGACCGGGTCGCCGCCGGTGACGATGTTGATCAGCAGCCGCCCCTCGGAGATGCGGTCGAGGGTGGCGGTCATGCGGGCATAGAGGGTCGGCGAGGCCAGCCCCGGGCGCACCGCCACCAGATAGCGCAGCCGCTTGGTGGCCGGCGCCAGCGCCGAGGCGACCAGCCAGGAATCCTCGCAGCTCTTACCCGTCGGGATCAGCACGCCGTAGAAGCCGAGCGAATCCGCTGCCTGGGCGACCTGGCGCAGATAGTCGAGCGTCACCGCCCGACCGCCCGTCGCCGTACCCAGATAGCGACCGTCGCCATGCGTCGGCAGGAACCACAAAACGTCCAGACCGCCGGAAGAGGTCTGAGGCAATGTCGCAAGAGTCATCGTAATACCCTTAGGAAATGGGGTCGGCCTATGTGCGGATCGAGCGTCAGAACGCCCAGTTCAGGACCGACATCGGCACCACATCCAGCTCATTTCCTGTCCTCAGCTGCGGCGGCCTCGCCACCTGTTGCCCTTCCAGAAGAACGCAGGATCGCAGCGGGGTCAACATATTTTCTATAGAGTCTATGGTATTTAGGTTCAATCACAGGCGGCGGGCGTGCAAATTATTGGCGGACAATAAAAAACCGCCGGCCACAAAGGGCCGGCGGGCTTGAAGGCAAGCTATTTGGATCGCTGTGACGATCAGACGACGGTCACGTCGAGCGTGCCGACACCGTCGACACCGCCTTCCATCTTGTCGCCGCGCACGATGGCGCCGACACCGGCCGGCGTGCCGGACATGATGATGTCGCCGGGCCGCAGCTCGAACAGGCCGGAGAGGTAGGAGATCATCTCCGGCACCTTCCAGATCATCTGGTTGAGGTCGCCGCTCTGGCGCAGCGCGCCATTCACCTTCAGCCACACCTTGCCGTCGGTCGGATGGCCGATCTGCGAGGCCGGCACCAGCGCCGAGCACGGGGCCGACGCCTCGAAGGCCTTGCCGACTTCCCACGGACGGCCGAGCTTCTTGGCCTCGCCCTGGAGGTCGCGACGGGTCATGTCGAGGCCGATGCCATAGCCCCACACATGCTCCATGGCGCTTTCGACCGGGATGTTCACCCCGCCCTTGCCGATGGCGACGAGCATTTCGAGCTCGTAGTGCACGTCCTTCGACTTGTCGGGATAGGGGAAGGAACCGGTGGTGATGACGTTGTCCGGATTCTTCTGGAAGAAGAAGGGCGGCTCCTTGTCGGGATCGTGGCCCATCTCGATGGCGTGTTCGGCGTAATTGCGGCCGACACAGTAGATGCGATGGATCGGGAACAGCTTGTCGCTGCCGACCACCGGCAAGGTGGGAATGCCCGGCGGGGCGATGACATAGGCGGTGGTGTCAAGCGGCGCGTTCATCAGCGGACTCCTGCATAATATTCGACGCGTTTTTCGATGTTCTCGATCAGGGCCGACAGTCCCATCGCCGCGGCGAACAGGATGATGGTCAGCGCCCAGAAATTCTCCATGTCGAAATTGCGCGAATAGAGCTCGAACAATTCGCCATAGCCGATGATGGAGACGAGCAATTGCCCGATCACCACGCCCTTCACGCCGCGTACCATGCCGAGACGGATGCCGGCGAGGATTTCCGGCAGCGCGGCGAGAAGGATGATCTTGGAATAAAGGCGGAGCCCCCCTGCCCCGTAGCTGCGGCCCATCTCCTCCAGCGAGCGCGGCACCGCCTGGATGCCCGCGCGGGTGTCGAGCACGATGATCCACACGGCAAACAGGAACACGGTGACCACCACCGTGGTCTCGCCCATGCCGAACAGGATCATCAATACCGGCACCAGTGCCGACAGCGGCGCCGACACGAAGATGTTGACCCAGATGCCGAGCAGGTTGTCCGCCAGGCTGGAGCGTCCCATCGCCACGCCGAGCACCACGCCGACGACGATGGCCAAGGCCATGCCGACCAGGAAGCTGTTCAGCGTGGTCAATGCCGCCGCCTGCCAAGAGCCGGTCTGCACCAGCGAGAAGGCGGCGACCAACACGTCGGAGAGCGGCGGAACCAGGAAGGAGACGCCCATCTGCCCGACGATTTCCCAGACGATGCACCACGCCAGCAGCGAGGCCATCATCGGCACGCGGTAACCGAACATCGTCATGCCGGCCTCCATTCACGGGTTCGGGACATGGGAGCCCTCGATGACCGACTTGCACCTTTCGCCATGTTCTCAATCCACATAGCGCTTGAGGCCCTGCCAGATCTCCTCAACCGTATCGAGATAGCCACGGTCGCGGCGAATGGCGTCGGGGCTGGCGGTGCGGTCGATTTCCGGCTCGATAATCTGCGCCACCCGGCCCGGCCGGCGCGACAGGATGACGATGCGGTCGGAGCAGTAGACCGCCTCCTCGATCGAATGGGTGACGAAGATGAAGGTCTTCTTCTCCAGCTCGACGAGGCGCAGCAGGTCCTCCTGGAACTTGCGCCGGTTCTGCTCGTCCACCGCCGAGAACGGCTCGTCGAGCAGCAGCACGTCAGCATTCACCGCAAAGGCACGGGCGAGGCCGACGCGCTGGCGCATACCGCCGGAAAGCTCGTGCGGGTACTTGTTCTCGAAGCCGGAAAGCCCGACCTCGGCGATGTATTTCTGTGCGACCGCCTGGCGCTCGTCCTTGCCGACGCCTTTCAACTCCAGGCCGAAGGCGACGTTGCGCATGACCGTGGCCCACGGCATCAGCGCGAAGTCCTGGAACACGAAAGCGCGCTCCGGACCGGGACCGGTCACCGGCTTGCCGTTGACCCGCACCTCGCCCGAGGTGGCTGGGATGAGGCCGGCGATGATCTTGAGCAGCGTGGTCTTGCCGCAGCCGGAGGGGCCGAGCAGCGTGGTGAGCTTGCCGGCCGGGAAGTCGAGGTCGATGGAGCGCAGGGCCTCCATCTCCGCGTACATCTTGCAGATGCCGCGCACTTCGACGGCCGCGTCCGGCGACGGGGCGGTGGCGGCCGCGCTGGCCGCAGCGGTGATGTTGCGCATGGCTCAGCCCTTCTTCTTTTCCGGACGCAGCACCCGGACCTCGAAAGCTTCGAGGACTGAAAGGGTTAGCGTCGAGACGAGGATGATGGAGACGACGGCGGCGTACATTTCGGGGTAGTCGGCTACCGAGCGGTGATAGGTGATGAGGTCGCCGATGCCGGTCGGCGTGATCAGCAGCTCGGCGAGAATGACGCCGATGAAGCCCGCGGCGAGACCTAAACGTAAGCCGGCAAAGATAATGGGGGAGGCATCGGGGAGGATGATCTTCACGATCCGCTGCCACCAGTTTCCCTGGAAGGAGCGACACATGTCAACCAATGACGGATTGGTATTCCGCACCGCCTTGTAGCCATTGAGGGCGATCACCGGTAGGGCCAGCATCACCACCGCCAGCGTCTTGGAGACGAGGCCGATGCCGTAGACGAAGGTGATGAGCGGGATCAGCGCCGCCATCGGCGCCGCCTGCAGTACGATGAAGATCGGCGCGACCAGCCATTCGGCGAAGCGCGACAGCCCCATCACGATGCCGAGCCCCACCCCGAGGATGGCGGAGATGGTGATGCCGATCACCAGCGGCTGCAGGGTCTCGGCATAGGCCGCGACGAAGGAGCCGTCGAACAGCATGACCAGGAAGGCGCGCAGCGTCTCCAGAAAGGTCGGGAAGGCGAAGCTGATCGGAATGCGCCCAGCGATCTCCCAGACGAGAAAGAACAGGCCGATCGAGGCGGCTCGCCAAAGGGCCGTGCGATGCTCCAGAAGCTTCCCCCGCAAGGAGGAAGCCTCGGCGCTGGGAACGGCACGTGGCGTGCCGTTCGCGTGAGCGGGTGCCGACATGCCACCCGCCTCAGTTCGTGCCGACTTTGCCGAGCGCGCGATTCAGCGGCTCGAGCGCCCAGAACTCCTCGACCTTCAGGCTGGCCGGCTCGCCGGTCAGCTGACCCGAGAGGGTGTAGAAGGCGAAGTCGTCCTTGGCCGCCGCCGCACCGCCGCCATTGAGCGGGAAGGCTTTTCCTTCCGCCAGCTCGGTGAAATAGGGCGTGATCTCCGCCACCTGGTCGGCCGGCAGATCCGGCAGCAGCTTGTACTTGGCGCGCCAATCGGCGACGACAGCCGGGTTCTTGGTGACCTCGCGCCAGGTGGTGAGGATCGACTCGACGATGATGTCGACGTCCTTCTGGTTCTTGTCGAGATAGTCCTGGCGGGCGAACAGCGCCTCGTCGGTGGCGTTGACGCCGTCCATCGGCAGGATGACGAACTTGCCGGGCGCCTTCTGCTCCAGCAGCCGGCGGCCATTGGAATCGACGATCGTGGCCTTCACATTGCCCTGCAGCAGCGCGCCGGTGCGCACTTCAGAGCCGGGAATGTAGCTGATCTTGGAGAACTTGATCCCCTGCTTCTGCTCCATCAGCTTCATGATCGCCTCGGTGCCGGAGCCGCGCGAATGCACCGCGACTTCCTGCCCGTTGAGATCCTTCCACGTCTTGTAGAATTCGGCATTCACAGCCGGATAGAAGCGCAGCGTGGAGAGCTGCAGGAAGATGCGCACCGGCACCTTCACCTTCTGGATCAGGGCGTAGGGCCCGCCGACGCCGATATCCGCCTGCCCGCTGACCACCGCCTGGGCGGCGATGTCCTCGGACTTCAGATAGGTCATCTCGACCTCGACACCCTTGGTCTTGGCGAGCTCGAAGGCGGCAAGCAGGTGCAGATTCTCGACGCTGGCGATGTCGCCGTAGGCGACGCGCACCTTCGCCTCGGCCTGCGGCGCCGCCAGCAGCACCGCACCGAAACCAATGGCGAGCGCCGCGCCGGACAAACTCCACGTCCCTTTCGACGAATTCTTGAGCATTTCCAGTCTCCCATGAAGGTCGGGCGGTTGGTTCCACCCCTGATCGACCTGCGGATCGAGCCGCGAGGTCAGACACCAATTTGATTTTGGTTTACATTGGAGCTAACCAACGGTCAAGTTCAAATGCGGCTTGACCGAGCGTCGCTGCCGCGACATAGATTGAACCAATGCTATATTTGGTTGAAGCACATGGACAGCCTGACCGACGCCGACCCGCATACACAGAAGAGCACCGTGACGCAGGTGCGGGCGTTCCTCGCCCAGAGCAACCTGCCGGATGACGGCCGACTGCCACCGGAGCGCGAGCTTTCGACCGCGCTTGGCATCTCCCGTACCGAGCTGCGCAAGGCGCTGGATGTGCTCGAGGCCGAGGGCCAGATCTGGCGGCATGTCGGCAAGGGCACCTTCATGGGCAGTCGGCCGCTCGACACCTTCGCCGACATCGCCGCGCTGGCCCGCCGCTCCAACCCGGCGGAAGTGATGCGCGCCCGCATCGTGATCGAGCCGGAGATCACCCGCGCCGCCGCCTTCACCGCCACGCCGGCGGACATTTCCGAAATGCGGCTGTGCCTCGCCCGCTCGCGGCAGGCCGACAGCTGGCGGCAATATGAGGGCTGGGACACCCGCCTGCATCGTACCATCGCCGAAGCGACGCAGAACGGGCTGCTGCTCGGCCTGTTCGACACGCTGAACGCGGTGCGCCGCGCGGTAACCTGGGGCCGCCTGCGTGCCCTGCCGGTCAAGCCGGCGCCGGATCACCACAGCTTCCGGGAGCATGAAGCCATCGTCGACGCCATCGAGCATCGCGACATGGCGGGTGCCGCCAATGCCATGCGCAACCATCTGCGCACGGTCGAGCGCAAGCTGCTGGATAAGCAACTGCGCGCCGCCGAAGAGGACTGATTTCCGACCAATACACCGCCAATATTATAATTGGTCTAATACCGGTCGCACTCAACAGGGTATGGTTCGGGTCATCGAGGGCGACCGGTTCGACGACGCGCCGGTCCTGTCGGTGCCGGGCCGGATCGATCCGGTCGGTCCGGCGGCCCCATTGAACAGGCCGCCGATGGGACCGATGAGGTGTACGGTCGGAACGATCCGCCGCCCGGAATGGCCGATCAGGACGACATGACCGAAGGAGCAGTGCCGAGAGGCGCGGCGGCTGCTAGGCTGTGATGCCGCACCGCAACCCCGGGGGCTCCGCCGTGACCGATTCCGCCGCCACCATCCCTGCCCTCTTCGTCGTCAATGCCGGCTCCTCCAGCATCAAGTTCAAGCTCTACCGAGTGGAGGGCGACGACATCGCGCTCGAACTCGGCGGCGCGCTGGATGGCATCGGCCGGCTGCCGCGCCTCAAGGTGAAGGACGCCGACGGCACGACGCTGGTCGACCGCTCCTTCGCCGCCGACGAGGTCGCGACCGCCACCGTCGCCCAGCATGTCATCGGCGACTGGCTGCTGCCGCGCCTCGACGGCTACCATATGATCGGCATCGGTCATCGCGTGGTGCATGGCGGCCCCACCTTCTCCGGCCCGGTGATCGTCGACGACCAGGTCATGGAGACCCTGGCCAGCTTCATCCCGCTGGCGCCGCTGCACCAATTGAGCAATCTCGATCCGATTCGGGTGCTGCGCGAGCGGCGGCCGGAGCTGCCGCAGGTCGCCTGCTTCGACACCGCCTTCCATCGTGGCCACCCCGAATTGTCCGAACGCTTCGCTCTGCCCCGCGCGCTCTATGATGAAGGCGTGCGGCGCTATGGCTTCCATGGCCTGTCCTATGAGTATGTCGCCTCGGCGCTGCGGCTCACCGAGCCGGAGATCGCGCGCGGCCGGGTGGTGGTGGCGCATCTCGGCTCCGGTGCCTCCGCCTGCGCGCTGCGCGACGGACGCAGCATCGAATCCACCATGGGCTTCACCGCGCTGGACGGGCTGCCGATGGGCACGCGCTCCGGCGCTCTCGACCCCGGCGTGGTGCTGCACCTGATCGAGCAGAAGGGACTGTCTGCCGCCGAGGTCGGCCGCATGCTGTACAACCAGAGCGGGCTGCTCGGCCTGTCCGGCATCAGCAACGACATGCGCGAGCTGATCGCCAGCCCAGCACCGGAGGCGGCGCTGGCGGTGGAGTTCTTCTGCCTCAAGGTGGCGCAGGCGGTGGCGTCGCTGGCCACGACGCTCGGCGGGCTCGATGCCCTCGTCTTCACCGCCGGTATCGGCGAGAACTCGCCGGAGGTGCGCGCCGGCATCGCCGAGCGACTGGCCTGGCTTGGCGTGCGGCTCGACGCGCAAGCGAACGCCGCCGGCGCGCCGCACATCGAGGCGGCCGGCAGCGCCGTGCCGCTGCTGGTGGTACCCACCGACGAGGAGCGCATGATCGGCCGGCACACGCTGCACATGCTGGCGGGGCGGGCCGGATAGCGGGATCACCTTCTCGGCGGCGATCTTTGCGACAGGCGGGATGTGAGGCCCGGCGGGCTGGAGCCGGGCTCCGATGGCGCCGCGCCCCGCCACGCCGCGCTCCGGCATGGCAGCGCCGGATGTCCGGCTCTGCTTCAGTGCGTCACGACAGAGGGGGCGTCGGCATCGTCGGCAGTCAGGGTCTCCGGGGGCGGGAGTGCCGGCCGCACGTCATGGAGTGACCGTTGCGCCGAGCGCGCATGCCATCGCGCTCCGCGTGACACGACATAACGGGCTTCAGCTTGCTGCGAGGATGGCAGACCGCCCCTGGCAGCAAGATCGGCGCTACGTTTCGGGGGCCGGCTCCCTGCTCCAACGCGCTGCGACGGTGGGAGGGCCTCGGCATCGTCGGCGGTTATGGCGTCCGATAGCAGGAGCGACAGCCACACGTCGTCAAGTGCGCGTCGCGCCGGACGTGCGCGTCATCGCGAGTGCCGATCCATTGGAATGCGATACGATCCGAAAACTCACGCATCGGGCGGGTCAGGCAACGGCGAGGCGGCAGGCGGCAGCCGTCGTGATGCCGGCTCGGAGAGTCGTTGACTGGGAACGCCTCGACTTAGAGCGCATCGACCGGGAGCGGCGTCCAACCAGGGGATGTCGATCGGGGGCTGGATCGAATGAGCCCGATCGGACCGCTTTCGCTTCGTTCCGGACAGGCCGGCTTCGGAACGACCCACCTGAAACGAAAAGAGCGGGGCCAGACCATCCGGTCCAACCCCGCCCTTCGAATTCTGCCGAAGGGATCTCGCGACCCCGTCCGGTCGGGTAAGCCGGCCTTACGACCGGCCCGCCGATCAGAACTTGTAGTTCACGCCGATGCGAACGATGTTGGTGTTGACGTGACCCCAGCTGTCGACGTTGCCGGGAAGCTCCGGCACCATGTCGTCGCTGTTGCCGAGGTAGAGGTACTCGGCCTTCACGGTCCAGTTGTCGGCGAAGGCGTATTCGGCGCCGGCACCCACGGTCCAGGTCACGAAGTCGGACGACACGTCGTAGCCGACGCCGTTGATCGAGCCGCTGACCGAGGTCGAACCATACGCGACACCGGCGGTGCCGTAGACCAGCAGGCGGTCGACGGCGTAGCCGAGGCGGCCGCGGACGGTGCCGAAATAGTCATAGTCGGCGCCATTGCCGTACCAGGTGCTGCCGACGACGCCGCCGAAGTTGCTGCCGCTGGTGGCGACGCCCTGGATATCGGCTTCGATACCGATCACCCAGTTGTTGTCGAGCTGGTAGTTGTAGCCGATCTGGCCGCCATAGACGAAGCCGTCATTGGTGCCGGCCCACATGCCGGAGCCGAACGTGTCGATCGTCGAGCCGCCCGAACCGTCCGACCACAGATAGCCGACGTTGGCGCCGATGTAGAAGCCGGTCCAGGTGAACACCGGCACCGGGGCGATCGGAGCCTTCACCGGATACTTGGCAGCCAGATCGGCAGCGAGAGCCGGGCTGGCCAGAGCGATGACGCTTACAGCAGCAAGGAGAAACTTCTTCATGGCCAGAACCCTTCGAAATCTGAAGTCGACGTCAGCTACCCAGCCCACACGCCAACAACCACTGGAAACTTGATGACCTGATCATGCAGCAACGCAGCGGCAGATAAAATGATAAATATGTCACACGCCCAAGTCATTCATCGCGCCGCCACCCCGCGAACCCGGCCGAGGCGGCCCCGGACCGATGCCGCCGCTAGTCTAGGGCGACCTGTCACCCGCACTCCCACGCGTCGGGAGCGGGATTGCCTTACAGATAAACCTTCATCGCGTGGGTTAATATTCCCTATCTTTTTCCGACAGGCATAGTTTTCATCCGGACACTCGCCTGCGCCATAGCCGGAACATCAGGGATCGGCGAATAATTCATTGGATTTACACCATCACAATTTGGAGCAATTCACCGCCGCGGTTGCATTGTTCCGGGAATCGCCGATTGCAGGGCGCTCCTCCCCCACCACACCGGGCGTTGAACTGCTGTATTCTGGGTTGTGAGCGGATGTGCCGAGCGCCTATGCCGCGACGGCAACAAGGGCTCGCCGAAGCCCCGGAAGCGGCCGTTGCAATTTGGCCACAGGGTGCAGCTTTCCACATCACCGCCCTGTGATGAGGAGCGGGGCTGGAAGCCACCTCAGGGCAGCATTTCCTCGGGCACCGGAAACGGCCGGCTGTCCAGCGTGCCGTCGAAGCGCGGCCGGCGGCCGGCGGCGACCTCGGTGTCGTGCCACTCGTTCCACGCTTTCCAGTAGGCGATCCGCATCGGCGACTCGCTGAACTCGGAAATCGCGCCGGCGCCGTGCTGGGTGAGCGACAGCCCGTGCCGGCGGCCGAGCGTCAGCACGATCCGCATCACGGACAGCGCCGTCGAGCCGAAATGTAGCCGCACACGCTGCAGGAATTCCCGATCCGCGCCGAAGCGGACGGCATCGAACAGCCCGACCTCGGTGAAGACGTCGGCGGTGAAGAAGGTCGAATGCGGGCACTCCTCGACATAGCGCCCGCGCATGCCGCATTCGATGGTGGCGTCCGAACGCACCCGCAGCCATTGCGACGTCGTGCATTTCAGCTCCGGCTGCGCCTGCATCGCACGCAGATGATGCGCGACGTGGGTACGTAGCCAGAAATCGTCGGAATCGCACAGAGCGACATAGTCGCACCCTGCCCGCAGAGCCTCGGCGATGCCGATATTCTTGGCCGCGTAGGTGCCGACATTGCGCGGGGTGCGCAGATAGGTAAGCCGCCCCGCCGCCGCCAGCGGCGCGCAGGTCGCCTCGGTGTCGTCGCTCGAGCAATCGTCGACGACGATCAGCCGGACATCCGGCACGCTCTGGCCGAGCACGCCTTCGATGGCGCGGGCAAGGTGCTCCTGCGCATTGAAGGCCGTCATCACCACCGCCACCCGCGCCGCGGGAGCCGCCACGTCGCGGCTGAGATCGACGACCGTATCGAGGCCGAACTCGTCCCAGGCGAGCTCCATCTCGTCGCGGCGGAACACGTCGCGCAGGATCTTGGTCTTCTCGCCGCGCTGGCTCAGCACGTTATGCAGCGCGATCAGGTACTGCACCGGCGGCAGCGTCTCGGGCGGCTGGGCGTCGATCGCCTGGCGGATCGACACCTCCGCCTCGTGCGACCGGCCGCGCTCCAGATGGTACTCGCAATAGAGCACCTGGCCGGACACGGTGGAGCGACAGCTGAGCACGCCGCTCCGCTCCAGCAGGCGGCAGGCCTCGTCCTTGTCGTCATAGGCGGCGAGCACCGCACGATTGACCAGAGGCTGCTTCAGCAGCGGGCGGATATTCGCCCATTCGTCCAGCCAGGCCCGCGCCTCCTCGTGGCGGCCGAGGCGGAAGGCGGTGTACCACAGGCCGTCCAGGAAGCGCGGATCGAGATCCTGCCCCGGCGTCCGCCGCGCCGCCGCGCGACTGAGCAGATCGTGGGCGCGCTCGAAATAGCGGACCTGGAGATAATGGCGGACGGCGATGTCGAGCAGCATCTGCCGCTCCGGCCCGACGATTTCCGGCGTGTCCAGCCATTCGAGCATGCGCAGCGCCGTCGCCCGCTGGGCGTGGAAGAAATCCTCCAGCCAGGTCGCCACGCTCTGCTGGCCGAAGGCTTCGGCGAACAGCCCGGTGCGCAGCACCTGCCGCAAGAGGGCGTCGACCTGCGCGTGTGGCACCCGTTCCAGCGCCGCGGCCAGCTCGCGCTGGAGGTCCTCCCGCATCTCGACCGGTTCCGGCAGCGGCGGCAGCACGTCGCGCATGCGCGGGATGCGCTGCTCCGGCAGGCGGCCGCGCAGATCCTCGGCATGGCGCTCGAAGGCACGGCTTGTGTGCACCGCCGCCACCTGATCGCCGATCCAGCTGGCCAGCCCGCGCTCGCTGGCGCTGCCGAGATAGGAGGCGACGAGATTCGCGGTGTCGTCGCGCACCGCGAAGATCGGGTGGGCGGCGATCTCGGGGAAGCCGGTCTCGTGCAGGAAGCCGCGGAACTTGCGGAAGCCGGCCAGGACGGGCCGGACATAGGCGGGCAGGAACTCGTCGGATTGAGGCTCGGCCAAGGTCGTGCGTCCGCCAGTTGGAACCGCAGCGGTCCTGCCTCAGCGGCGACCGCTCCCCGCCCGGTTTAGAGAATCCGAGGCGCCTTCACAATCGGCCGTCACAATTCGGCGCTGCCGGGCAGCTCGGCGGCGAGGATGTCGAGCGCGAGGCGCAGCCGCAAGGGCATGTGCGGCGCCTGCGGCCACAGCGCATGGGTGGTGAACACCAGTTGCGGTAGGTCCTTCAGCACCGGGATGAGGGTGCCTGCCCGCACCCGGTCGCGGACCAGCCAGCAGGGCAGCCAGCCGAGGCCGTGGCCGGCCTCCACCGCGTCGGCGATGGCTTCGAGGTCGTCGAGGCGCAGCCGGCTCGGCGGCGTCACTTCCCGCACACCGTCCGCCAGCGGAAACTGCCAGACGCGGATGCGGCCGGCGCGCCCATAGGTGACGGCGTGATGGGCGGCGAGAGCGGCGAGATCGCGCGGGGCGCCGTGCGCGGCGAGATAGGCCGGGGCGGCGCACACCACCATACGCTGCATGCCGACCGTGCGCGCCATCAGCCCGGCGCCGTCCCCGAGGGCGCCGTTGCGGATGGCGAGATCGAAGCCGTCCTCGACGAGATCGACCGGCCGGTCGCTGAAGGAGAGGTCGAGCTCCAGATTCGGGTGCCGCGCCGCCAACTGGGCGAGCACCGGCGCGACGCAGCGCCGGCCGAACAGCACGGGCATCGACACCCGCAGGCGTCCGGTCGCCTCGCGCCGGCCCGATTCCAGCACCGCCTGCCCGGCGCGCAGCTCCTCCAGCGCGCGCAGGCAGCGCTCGTAATAGAGCTGGCCATCCTCGGTAAGCGCCTGGCTGCGCGTGGTGCGCTGGAACAGCCTTGTGCCGAGCCGCGCTTCCAGCCGCGCCACCGTCTTGGCGACCGCCGAGCGGGTGAGGTTGGCCCGCTCGGCGGCGGCGGCGAAGCTGCCCGCCTCCACCGCCGCGACGAAGACATCGAGTCCGCTCAGCACCTCGCGCATCGGATTGGCTCCTCTTTAGCGACAATTCGGTGAATTCTTATCGCCACTGCGTCCCAGCGATCAACGATACATCGGAAGCCACCCTATCGCGCAAGCAGGAGTTGGCCATGAGCGAGACGATGAAACGCTGGGAGATGGACGGCCTCGGCCGCCACAGCCTGGAACTGCGGGAGGTGGCACGCCCGACCCCGCGCGCCGGCGAGGTACTGGTGCAGGTCGGCGCCGCGTCGCTGAACTATCGCGACAAACTGATGATCGAGACCGGCATGGGCCTCGCCCTCGCCTACCCGTTCACCCCGGCCTCCGACCTCGCCGGCACGGTGGTGGCGACCGGCGCGGGCGCGACCCGCTTCCGGGAGGGCGAGCGGGTGATCTCCACCTTCTCGCCGGGCTGGATCGAGGGGCGGCCGAACGGCGATGCCCGCCGCCCGCCCTACCGCACGCTGGGCGGCACGCTTCCCGGCGTGCTGGCTGAGTATGTCGCCTTTCCCGAGGACTGGTTCGTGCGGGCGCCGGCCGGCCTCGACGACGCGGCGGCGAGCACCCTGCCCTGCGCCGGGCTCACCGCCTGGTTCGCGCTGGTGGAGACCGGGCGGCTGCATGCCGGCGAGACGGTGCTGATCGCCGGCACCGGCGGGGTGGCGCTGTTCGGCGTGCAGATCGCCCACGCCCATGGCGCCGAGGTGATCGTGATCTCCGGCAGCGCCGACAAGCTGGAGCGGGCGAAGGCGCTCGGCGCCCGCCACGGCATCGACCGCTCGCGCACCGACTGGGTGGAGGCGGTGCTGGCGCTGACCGGCGATCGCGGCGTCGACCACATCATCGAGACCGTCGGCGGCGCGCATACCGGCAAGTCGGTGCAGGTCGCCGCCGTGGGCGGACGCATCTCGCAGATCGGCGTGCTGGAAGGCTTCGAGATCACCCTGCCCGGCGGCCCGCTGATGCTGAAGCACGTGACGCTTCAGGGCATCAGCGTCGGCCATCGCCGGGCGCTGGAGGATTTCGTCGCCGCCGTCGAACGCACCGGGCTCCAACCGGTGATCGACGCCCGCTACCCGCTCGCCGCGCTGCAGGACGCGCTCGACCATCTCGACCGCGGCGCCTTCGGCAAGATCGTGGTGGAGATGGCGTAGCGGGCGCTCGCCTGCGCCGGCGCTCAGCCGGGCCCGTCGATGCGGATGAGAGCGAGGCCGCTCTCCGCATCGACACGCTTGTGCAGATGCGCCGGCGTCTCGGTCAGGATGATCTCCAGCGTCGGGCGGACATGGCCCTCGGTGAGGTGGCCGGCCAGGGCGCTGCCGTCCCGTCGCCCGAGCACCACATGCACATGGATGGCCGGCTTGTCCTGCGGGTCCAGCGCGACGTCTCCGGATAGCGACGCCACCTCGACCTGCTCGCGCACCGGGATCTTGTCATAGGCCTTCCGCTCCCAATCGAAATAGCTGATCACCGCCTCGCGGAAGGCGCCGATGGCGGAGATATGCGCGGCCGACAGGCCTTCCCGCGCGGCGAAGGCCTGAAGCGAGGCCATCGCCTCGTCGCCGGTCTCCAGGATGATCGCGAATGTGCGCAGGCCATTCGCCTCGGCAAGCTTCTTCGTCTGCATGGGAACCTCGTCGTCGGTTACGAGACGGGCAACGGCGCGACATGCCGGACGTTCCCCCCGCGCGCGGCATCGTGAAGCTGGAAGGGCGCGCGATGTGGAGGCGGCGCGAAAAGGCTTTTCTCTGTAATCGTTACAAACTGAAAGCCACAAAAACCACGGCGACAGCGCGATGACCTTGGCGACGGATGATCTATACTCAGGATGGTTTGACGCTGACCGAGGCGATGGCGTAAGCGGAAGGCGATGACCCGCCGACGGCGCCCCGTCTTCAGGAAGGACACCGCTTGAATTCGCCGCTCATCTCGCCTCTGGCCTCCGCCACGCCGCTGACTTCCGACGCCGCGCCGCTGTTCGACCTCGACGGCGTGTCCTTCTCCGTGCCCGGACGGGTGCTGCTGGCGCCGCTGACGCTGTCGCTGCCGGCCGGCCGCGTCATCGGGCTGATCGGCCATAACGGCTCCGGCAAGTCGACGCTGCTGAAGATCCTCGCCCGCCAGCAGCCCGCCTCGGCCGGGTCGCTGCGGTTTTCCGGGCGGGCGCTCGGCGAGTGGAACGATCGCGGCTTCGCCCGCAAGCTCGCCTACCTGCCGCAGGCGACGCCGGCGGCGGCCGGGATGCTGGTGCGCGAGCTGGTGGCGCTCGGCCGCTATCCTTGGCATGGCGCGCTCGGCCGCTTCTCCGACCTCGACCGGCGCAAGGTCGAGGAGGCGATCGAGCTGACCGGCATGGAAGGCTTCGCCGACCGGCAGGTCGACACATTGTCCGGCGGCGAGCGGCAGCGGGCCTGGCTGGCGATGCTGGTGGCGCAGGACGCCGACTGCCTGCTGCTCGACGAGCCGACCTCGGCGCTCGACATCGCCCATCAGCTCGAAGTGCTGGCACTGGTGCGGCGGCTGTCGGCGGTGAAGGAACTGAGCGTCATCGCCGTGCTGCACGACATCAACATGGCCGCGCGGTTCTGCGACGAGCTGCTGGCGCTGCGCGAGGGCCAGCTGATCGCTCGCGGCACGCCGGCCGAGATCGTCACGCCGGCGCGGCTGGAGACGATCTACGGCGTGCCGATGGAAGTGCTGGCACGCGGCGACGGCACGCCGCTCGCCGTGCCGGCCTGAAGACGACCGGCGGCCGGGATCCGGCCGCCGGGAGATGGGGTTTCTGCCTCGGATCTTGCTTCAGGTCGCGATGGCGGCGCGGCGGGTGCGCACGCCGAGCAGCACGATGAGGGCGGCGCCGAGCAGCACCACGCTGGCGCCGGCGAACACCCCGGCCGCGCCGTCCATCTCGAACACCAGTCCGCCACCGGCGGCACCCAGCGAGATCGCCAGTTGTACGGCGGCGACCAGCAGGCCGCCGGCGGTCTCGGCCTGATCCGGCACGGTGCGGGTGAGCCAGGTGGACCAGGCGACCGGCACCGCGCCGAAGGCGAGGCCCCACAGCGCGATCAGCCCGGCATGGCCCATCGGGCTGCCCTGCAGGGTGACGAGGGCGATGCCGAGCGCGCCCATCAGCAGCGGCATGGAGAGCAGCGCCAGCTTGAGGCTGCGCTCGATCAGCGGGCCGGCGAGCAGCGTGCCGACGAAATTGGCGAGGCCGAAGCCGAGCAATATGCCCGACATGGCGTTGATGCCGACGCCGGTCACCGTCTCCAGGAACGGGCGGATATAGGTGAACACCGCGAAATGGCCGGCAAAGGCGAGCATCGCCGCCAGCATGCCGAGGGCGATGCCCGGCCGGCGCAGCACTTCGGCGAGGGTGCGCAGGCTGGCCGAACCGCTCGGCGCCATGCGCGGCAGGGTGACGATCTGCGCGACGATGGTGAGCACGCCGAGCCCCGCCACCAGCAGGAACACCGCGCGCCAGCCGATGAGATGACCGAGATAGCTGCCGACCGGCGCGGCGAAGATGGTCGCCGCCGAGACGCCGGAGAAGATCATCGACAGCGCGCGCGGCACCAGCGCCTCCGGCACCAGCCGCATGGCGAGCGCCGCCGACATCGCCCAGAAGCCGCCAATGGCGACGCCGAGCAGCACCCGCCCGGCCAGCAGCAGGGTCAGGTTGGGCGCGAAGGCCACCAGGAGGTTGGAGACCACCAGCAATACGGAGAAGCCGATCAGCAGATGCCGGCGGTCGATTTTCTGGGTCACGGCGGCGACCAGCAGGCTGGCGACCAGCGCCACGAGCGCGGTGGCGGTGACCGCCTGCCCGGCGGCGCCCTCGGTGATGCCGAGCTCCGCCGCCATCGGCGTGAGCAGGCTGGCCGGCAGGAACTCCGCCGTCACCAGCCCGAACACGCCGAGCGTCATCGCGCCGACGGCGGCCCAGGCCGGCTGTTCCTGAGTCGCGGCGGCTTCTTCAAGCGTGAGCGCGTCGCTCATCTCGAATCCTTTCGAAGAGGAATGTTGCATGGCAGCAGGCTAGGCTGGATTCCCCGGACGAGATATGCCAGCCTGTCCGCCATGCTTGATCGTTCGTCCGAAAATGCTGCGATGCCGTTCCCTGCCCCGCTCCCCTTCGACGTGGTGAGCGAGCTGCTGGTCGGCATGCGCCTGGTGGGGCTGAACTACCGGCGGATCCAGATCTCGCCGCCCTTCGGGCTCGGCTTCGGCGGGGCGGAGGAGCGGGCGCAGTTCCATTTCGTCGCGCAGGGCACGGTGTTCCTGCGCCGGCCGGGCGAGCCCGACCAGAAGCTGGAGGCCGGCTCGGCGGTGCTGCTGCCGCATGGTAGCGGGCACGACCTCGTCTCCGAGCCGGAAGTGCCGAGCCGGGAGATCGCCGCCTTCTGCGCCGCGCCGCTGTGCCGGACGGTGGGCGACATCAAGGAGTGCGACGACAGCGTCTGCCGCAGCAAGGACGTGGTGATCTTCAGCGGCTGCATGGGCTTCGAGCTCGGCAGCCTCACGCCGCTGGTGGCGGTGATGCCGGCGGTGATGTCGGTCTCGACACTGCTGTGCCGCTATCCCGAGATGCTGCCGATGCTGGAGGCGATGGAGCGCGAGGCGCGCGGCGAGCGGGCGGGCTTCGCCGGCATCCTCGCGCGGCTCGCCGAGGTGGTGTCGGCCTTCATCGTGCGGGCATGGGTGGAAAGCGGCTGCGGCACGGCCACCGGCTGGCCGGCGGCGCTGCGCGACCCGCGCCTCGGCCGGGTGATCGCCGCCGTGCATCGCGACCCCGGCCGCGACTGGACGGTGGCCGACCTCGCCGCCGAGATGGGCTCCTCGCGCTCGGTGTTCGCCGAGCGCTTCCTCGACGTGACCGGCATGACGCCGCTGCGCTACCTCACCGAGCTGCGCATGCGGCTGGCGGCGCAGTGGATCACCCGCGACCGCGTCTCAATCGAGGACGCGGCGCACCGGCTCGGCTACGGCTCGCAGGCGGCGTTCAGCCGGGCCTTCAAGCGGGTGATCGGCCACGCGCCGGGCGCCATGCGGGCCGGCAGCCGCGCGGGAGAAGCGAGCTAAAGCGTTTTCAAGCGAAGTGGAATCCGGTTCGCGTGAAGAAAACGCGTCCGCGCAGGACCCTGGAGCCCTCCCGGTGAACCAGAGTTCGCCGGGAGGGCTCCAGGGCGCGGCCGAGTAGCGGGACTGCCGCTAAAGCGCTTTCCTGTCGATCAGGTGTTTCCGCCTGATCGGAAAGGGCTCTAGCCCTGATTGGCCTTGCGGACGATGTCGACCAGCTTCGGCACGTAGTCGTCGCCATGGCCGAGGCCCACCGCCAGCCCGAAGGAATTGCGCACCGCCGCGCCCATCGGGTTGCCGGTGCCGAGCGCGTTGGCGAGGCTCGCCAGATAGGTGGTGTCCTTGAAGGCGTTGCTCAGGGTGAACTTGTGCGCCTCCGGGTCCTTGTCGAGGAACCATTTCGAGAAGGTCTGGTAGAAGCCGCAATCCATCCGCCCGCCGCGGATGACGCTGTCAAAGGTCTTGTCGGCGATGCCGGTCTTGTCGGCGATCATCAGCGCCTCGGCATAGAGCGCGGCATAGCCCATCGACAGGAAGTTGTTGATGAGCTTCATGGTGTGGCCGGAGCCGAGCGGGCCGGTATGCACCACCTTGCCGGCGAAGGCGTCGAGGATCGGCTTGGCGCGGGCGAAGGTCTCGTCGCTGCCGCCGGCCATCACGTCGAGCGTGCCGGCCTCCGCCTCCACCGGGGTGCGACCGAGCGGGGCGTCCATCAGGGTGATGCCGTCGGCCGCCAGCGCCGCCGCCAGCTTGAGCGTGACCGAGGGATCGGAGGTCGAGCAGTCGATCACCAAAAGCGGCCGGCCGGCGGCGCGCAGGCTGTCCGGCCCCTCGAACAGCGCCTGCACCTGCGGCGAGCCGGTGACGCACAGCACCACCACATCGACCTTCTCGGCCAGTTCGCGCGGGGTCTTCGCCTCGGTGGCGCCGAGGGAGATCAGGTTCTCGACCGGCGCGCGGTTGCGGTGGCCCATCACCGTGAGCGGCCAGCCCTTGGTGACGAGGTTCTTCGCCATGCCATGGCCCATGAGGCCGACGCCGATAAAGCCGATACGTTCTTTCGTCATGACCCGTCATCTGTGGTTGGAGAGGGAGCGCGTCCTGCCGGGCGCCCCGGTCGGTTCACCGCCATCCCCGGCGGCTGTAGAGGTAGCGCTGGAACGAGCGCAGGTCGGAGCAGCGCAGATGCCGCGCCGCCGCCGCGTCGCCGGCTTCGATCGCCATCACAAGTTCGTCCTGTATGTGCAGGGTGAAGCTCACGAAATCCGGGTCGTGCGGCTGGTCGACAGCGAGGCAGGAGGCGATGAACGGCGCGTAGCGCAGCCGCAGCCGCATCACCATGTCGATCAGCACCGGCGATTTCGAACCATGCACCAGCGCGATGTTCCAGCCGCGGATCGCCTTCATCGTCGCGAGGTGGTCCTGCTCGGGATAGTGCACCCGCATCGTGTCGGTGTGCCCGTAGAGCGGGCGCGCCTCCTCCGGGCATTTGCGGGCGGCGAACTGCGCCGCCGCCTCGCCTTCCAGCAGCATGCGGATGGTCCAGATCTCGTCCGCCTGCTCGCGCGACAATTGCGGCACGCGCACCGCCCGGCCGGGGATCACCTCCAGCGCCGAATCCGCGACCAGCTTGCTGACCGCCTCGCGGACCGGTTGCATGGAGGTGTTGAGGAGCGTGGCGAGCTTGCGCAGGCTGATCCGCGTATCGGGAAGCCAGGCGCCGTCGACGATACGGCTTTCCAGCTCCCGATAGATGTGATGCGCAAGCGTGGAACTTGACAGTCCCGGCCGGTCCACGACGCTGTCTTCGACCATGCCACTCCCCCCAGATATTGCCGGCGATATTGTCTTTACCGCCGGCAATATCACGGAACTCCCAGGCCACGTAGCTAGGCGCCGGCCTTCTCGGCGAGTTGGGCGGTGAGGCCGTCCATGGTCTTGCCGAACAGGTCGATGGCCTCGTCGCACTCTGCCCTGGTGATGCAGAGCGCCGGCGAGAACGACACCACCTCGATGAAGGGCAGCGCGCGGATCATCAGCCCGCTCTCCTGCGCCTTGCCCGCAACCAGACGGTGCACGGCATCGGCGGCCTGGAACGGACGGCGGGTGGCGCGGTCGGCACTGAACTCGACGCCGATCATCAGCCCCTCGCCGCGCACCTCGCCGACGAAAGGATGCTCCGCCAGCCGCTCGCGCAGGCCGGCGAGCAGATAGGCGCCGGTATCGGCGGCGTTGCCGATCAGCCCCTCGCCTTCCATGATGTCGAGATTGGCCATGGCGATGGCGGCGCCGACCGGGTGGCCGGAATAGGTGAAGCCGTGCATCACCGGGCCGTATTCCGCCGAGCCGGCCTCGAACACCTTCCACATGCGCTCGGAGATCACCGAGGCCGACATCGGGAAATAGGCGCTGGTCAGCCCCTTGGCGAGCGTCACGATGTCCGGCTTCAGCTTGTAGAGCCCGGTGGCGAACCACTCGCCGGTGCGGCCGAAGCCGGTGATGACCTCGTCGGCGATCAGGAGGATATCGTGGCGGTCGAGCACCGCCTGCACCCGCTCGAAATAGCCGGCCGGCGGGATGAGCACGCCGCCGGTGCCCATGATCGGCTCGGCGATGAAGGCGCCGATGGTGTCCGCGCCCTCGCGGGCGATCAGCGCCTCGAGATCGGCGATCAGCCGGTCGCAGAAGGCGGCCTCGCTCTCGCCGGGCGCGGCGAAGCGGTAGTAGTGCGGGCACTCGGTGTAGACCACCTCGCCGTCCGGCAGGCTCCACGCCTTGTGGTAGGACGGGATGCCGGTGAGCTTGGCCGCCGCCATGGTCAGCCCGTGATAGGCGCCCATGCGGGAGATGACCTTCTTCTTCTCCGGGGTGCCGCGCAGATTGGCGTAGTAGCGGACCAGCTTGAAATTGGTGTCGTTGGCGTCCGAACCGGACGTCCCGTAGAACACCCGCGCCAGATGGTCGGCGCCGGCATGGTCGTGGAACAGGCCGAGGATGCGGTCCGACAGGCGGATGGTCGCCTCGTTGGAGGCCGAGCCGAACAGGTGCCAGTAATTGAGGTCGAGGATCGCCTTCTTCGCCGCCTCGGCGATCTCCGGCCGACCATAGCCGATATTCACGCACCACAGGCCGCCGGAACAGTCGAGGATCGGCTTGCCCTTGTGGTCGATGAGGCGCACGCCCTTGGCAGTGCCCATGATCTGCGGGCCGTTCGCCATGTGCTGGGAGATCGAGGTCAGGGGATGGAACAGGCTGTTGCGGTCCATCTCCTCGAGCGAATAATTGCTGTCGGACGTATCGAGATCGAGCATGTCAGGGACTTTCCGAGGCGGCGGGAGGGAACCGGCGGCGGCCGCCGGCACAGGAGGGGGTCGAGGGGGAAGCCGGGCGAGTTCTTGCGGGCTTCCGTTCTTGTCGAGCTTCAGTTCTTGTCGAGCTTCACGAACAGCACCCAGAAGAACGCGCCCATCACCGGCAGCGTCACCGCCAGCAGGATGGTAGTGAGCGAGAAGATGATCGGCACCTGCGATTGCTGCGACGCCGCCATGGCCCAGTTGTAGATCGGCATGGTGGTCTCGATGCCGCGCACGAACAGCGAGCGCGGCAATTCGTTGAACGACAGCAGGAAGCCGAAAATGCCGGCGCCGAGGATGCCTGGACGCAGGATCGGCATCTCGATGTCCCAGAAGCGCCGCCAGGGCGAGGCGCCGAGATCCTCCGCCGCGTCGAGCAGGCGCAAATCGAAGCGGCTGGCCACCACCAGCACCAGCAGGATGCAGAAGGGCAGCGCCCAGACCAACTGGGCGAGGAAGATCGACCACATGCCCAGCGTCAGGTTGAGCATGGTGCGCAGGAAGATGAACAGCGCCGCGCCCATGGTGAGGCCGGGCACGAAGAGCGGCATCAGCACCAGCAGCAGCGAGGCGCCCGGCCGCGCCATGCGGGTCAGCGCCCGGCCGACCAGCGTCGACAGCGCCATGCAGACCAGCGCGACGCCGGCGCTCATCAAAAGGCTGGTGTAGAGCGGCGGCCGCCAGCGCACATCGGCGAACAGGGTGGCGTAGTTCTGGAAGGTCAGCGGATAGGGAATGCCGGCCAGCGGATTGGCGGTGAAGGACATCACCGCCAGCCACACCAGCGGGATGTAGATCATGACGATGGCGAAGACGCCGGCGCCCTTGGCGAGCGTCGTCCAGCGCGGCGAAGTGCCGAAGCGACGACGAGCGGAAGGCGCGGCGACGGCGCGGCGGGAATAGGTTTCCATGGCGGTGGCGGACATATCGGCCTCCCTCAGCGACGCATGGCGACGAACATGGCGGCAAGATCGATCCGCCGATGGACGACGCGGATCAGTGCCACCAGACACAGGCCGAGCAGCAGCACGACCAGCGTCGAGAGCGCTGCTGCCGTCGGGTATTTCAGCTGCTGCAGCGCCGAATTGACCGAATTGCCGAGCAGGTCGACGAAGCCGCCGCCAAGCAGCTGCGGCTCGACGAAGGCGGCCATCAGCGGCACCAGGGTGAAGACGATTCCGGCGACGATGCCGGGCAGCGCCAGCGGCAGGATGACGTTGAACAGGGTCTGCGCCGGGCTGGCGCCGAGATCGCCGCTGGCCTGGATGAACTCGTCGTCGATCAGCGCGATCGACATGAAGATCGGGAACACCATCGGCGGGAAATAGGTGCCGAGCAGGCCGAAATGCACGGCGAACTCGGAATAGAGCAGCCATTCCACCGGCTGGTCGACCAGCCCGAGCGACATCAGCGCGGTGTTGATGGCGCCGGTGGTGCCGAGGATCGAGCGCCAGACGATGATGCGCGAGGCGGCATCGAGGAAGAACGGGATGGTCAAGAGGGTGATGACCGCCGCCTTCACCGTCTTCGACCGGCAGCCCTTGGCGAGCCACAGCGCGAAGGGAAAGGCGAGCAGGAACTCGATCACCGTCATGGTGAGCGCGACGCGCAGCGTGCGCACCACCGCCATCCAGCGGCCGGAATCGATCAGCGAGATCCAGGTCGCCAGCGTCGGCTCGTAGACGACGCGGAACTGGCGCACCTGCAGGAAGCTGAACAGCACGATCACCACCAGCGGCACGATCACCAGAAGCGACCAGAACAGCAGGAAGCCCGGCACCATCAGCCGCGACGGCGACAGCCCGTCGAGCATACGTTTCATGAGCGACCGGCGCGGGCCGGTATCCCGTGGGCCGGCGTCTTGATGATCGAGGATCGCGGTCATCGGCAGGGTTCCCTGAACGTCGCAAGGCCGGGACGGAGACGGAAAGCCCGCTTGCCCATGGCGGGTGCCGCGCGGCCTCGCCGCGGCACGGGCAAGCGGTCTCCTGCAAGCGAGCCCGCTCCGGCGCGGCCGGAGCGGGCGTCGCGTCAGGCGTTGAGGAAGCGCTGCCACTCCTCTTCCATCACCGCAGCGTTTTCCGGCACGACCTTGCAGTAGAAAGGCTTCTGGAACTTGCGCTTCACCTTCTCATCGGTCCATTTCAGGTTGTCGATGTCGGCCTGCGACCAGCCATGGTCGATGGCGTACTGCACACCGAGATCCATGTTGGGGCCGGCATAACCGCGCTCCTTGGCCTGGTAGGCGCGGTACTCACCGCCGAGGAAGTAGTTGAGCAGCTTGTAGATGTTGGCGACGTTGTCGCGCTGCATGGCGGCGGTGGCGACATTGGCGCCGTGGCCCCAGAGATAGTAGCCCTCGACGGTGAAGGCGTAGATGGTGGCGTTCGGCCCCAGCGCGTTGTTGGCTTCCTTGGTGGCCGGCTCCCAACAGTTGATCATGTCGACCTCCTTGTTGGAGAGCAGCTGCACCTGCTCCTCGAAGGCCGAGAAGATGGTGCGGAAATGGCCGGCCTTCTTGCGCTCGACCAGATAGTCGGCAACGACGCGCGCCTTGTCCGCCGGCAGGTCGGCCGGGTCCTCGACGTCGAGCCGACCGTGATGTTTGAGGAAGTTTGCCGTCTCCGACATCGATTGCAGCCAGCTGCGGTCGATCGCGACGCGGCCCTTGACCTTCTCGCCCTCGAAGAAGGTGGTCCAGGGGATCTCGTCCATGCCGTTCGGATTGGCGTCGATCGCCGCGGCGAAGTAGCCGAAGCAGTCGCCATTGCCGATCACCGGCACGCCATACTGCTTGTCGTTGGCGCGCAGATAGGCGGCGCGTTTCCACGCATCCGGGGTGCGTTCCCACAACGTCAGCTCGGGATTCTTCTCGTCGATCTCGGCGAAGAAGCCCTCGGGGCCGAGGATGTCCTCCGAGCCGCCGTCGAAGATGAAGATGTCGTGGGTGGCGCCGAGATTGTTGCCCATGACGTCGCGCATGAACACGCCGATATCGGCGTTGGTCGGCGTGTAGTCGATGGAGAGGCCGGTGGACTTGGTCATGATCGACCAGTCCTTGAGCTGGGCGGTGGTGACGCCATAGCCCTTGACCGTCTGGCTGGCGGCCCAGGCCTCCTGCGAGATGCCCGGCATCACCGAGGCGGCGGCGCCGAGCGCCGACATGGAAAGCACGGTACTGAGGAAGTCGCGACGTGACATGTCGAAGTCGGATTTAGCGATCTTGCCGTCTGTCATTACGGTCTCCTTCGCCGGTAAGGCGTGCTGGAAGGGTGTTGTTTTTCGCGGGTTCAGTACTCTTCAGGCGTTCATCACTATGCAGTCGCCCTTCTTCCATCGGACGAAGGACGGGTGCCGGGCCGACGAGGCCGCATCCCAGATGCGGGCCTTGAGCGGACCGAGCGCGGTCTTGACCGTTCGGTCGAGATACTTGCCCTTGTAGATCGAGGCCTCGGCCACGCAGTCGAGCACGTTGTGCTCCCCCGAGGCGTCGGGCGGCGCGTCGCTGAGCTGGAGCCATTCGGCGCGCATGCCGACCGCCACCTTGGCGCCCGGCTGCGGGGCGGACTTGCCGGTCCAGCGCCCGTCGATGCGGCGCTCGCCCACCGCGACGCTGGCCCAGCCATCGGACACCGCGACGAGCTCTCCCTCGAAGCAGTTGTCGACGCCCATGAACCTGGCGGCGAAGCTGCTGATCGGGCTGTCGAAGATCTCCGCCGGCGGGCCGGCCTGCTCGATCTTGCCCTTGCGCATCAGGATGATGCGGTCGCTCATGGTGAGCGCCTCTTCCTGGCTGTGGGTGATGTAGATGAAGGTCATGCCGAGCTGCTTGTGCAGCTGCATCAGCTCCACCTGCATGTCGACGCGCAGCTTCTCGTCCAGCGCGCCCAGCGGCTCGTCGAGCAGGAGGATCGCCGGGCGCGGCACCAGGGCACGGGCGAGCGCCACGCGCTGGCGCTGGCCGCCGGACAGCTGGTGGACCTTGCGGTCGTACATCTCCTGGAGTTGCACCAGCCGCAGCGCCTCGCGGGCGCGGGCCTCGCGATCCTTCGCCGGCACTCCGCGCACCTTGAGGCCGTATTCGACATTGGCGCCGACGCTCATATGCGGGAACAGCGCGTAGTTCTGGAACACGGTGGTGCAGTTGCGCTGGAAGGCCGGCACCTCGCGCACGTCGACGCCTTCGAGCTTCAGCGTGCCGACGCGATAGGGCTTCTCCAGCCCGGAGATCAGCCGCAGCAGCGTCGTCTTGCCCGAGCCGCTCTCGCCGAGAATGGTGAGAAACTCGCCGGGCGCCGCCGAGACGCTGACATTGTCGAGGGCGACGACGCCGTCATAGGCATGGACGGCGTTGACGATCTCCAGAATGGGCGGCGCCGACCGGGTGGCGGCAGGGGCATCTGCTGACGTCGTCGAGCTGGGCAAGGAACCGGACCTCCAGAACAGGGGACTTCCAGACAGGATGGGTTGCGCAATCGAACGAAAGGGCCTCGCAATCTGTGATCACAACGCAATCATCGTGCCAGACGGGAAATGGCGACCGCTCGGCGAAAAAGCCGCCCCATGGACATGATTGGTCATTTCGTGAGCTTTCGACGAGCTGATCAAAAAATAATCGATTGCCTATGGGCTGAGGGCAATTTCACGCCGCACTGCCGGCGCGGAGGGCCGAGCACGGGCTCGAAGGGCCGACGCGGAGAGGGGATCTCGCGAGAATTGAGAGCGGCCGACCGATGCGAGGGCGCGCACCGAGCGCCGGCATGAAAGCGGAGGCCCGCAGGAGGCTGAGGTGGAAGCCGCTCAATCGAGCCGCTCCATGGGAGACCGGCGCTTTCCGGAGGGAATGACGCTCCTCGGGTAGCGGCGCCGGAGGCCGCGCCTGGAACAGTGCGGCGCCCTCCGGCGGTCGGCGTGAGGGCGAGAGACATCTCCCGCCTATGTCGAGATCGACACCTCGACGGCCATGAAAGTCGCCGCGAAGGAGACCGCCGCGCGCAGGGCGCCGGCGAGGATGCGCGCCGGCTCGGGGGCGGCGGCGCCATCGACCAGCGCGCGCAATTCGACATCAAACGCTTGATTTTCCGTCGAATTCTCCAGCAGGCGGGCGATGGACGGACCCTCAAGCCCGGCATTGCCGGCGATGGCGACCAAGGGCTGCGACAGCGCGGCGGTGAAGACGGCGCCGACGGCCCGCCCCGCCTCGCCTGCCGGCAGCGCCGACCGGCCGCGTCGCCCGGCATGAATGAGCGCCGCCGCACCTCCCGGCACGACGCCGCCCGCCGCGCTCGCCCGCAACGCCGCCGCGGCGGAGCGGGCGCGCGCCTCGCGGAAGGCGATCTCGGTCTCGGTGGCGCCGCCGATCCGCAGCCGGGCAATGGCGGCACCGAACCGCGCCAGCCGGGCCTGGTGCTGCTCGCGGTCGAAGGCGAGGTAGTGCTCCTTGCCGATCTGCTGCCGGATCGCCTCGCAGCGCGCGGAAATGGCGACTTCGCTGCCCTTGCCGCCGATGAGGTGGGTGGCCTGGCGGGCCATGCGCACCGCTTCCGCGCGCCCCAGCATGGCGGGTCGCAGGTCGTTCAGAGTGGTACCGAGCGCGGCGCCGATGACGGTCGCGCCGGTCGCCACCGCGATGTCCTCCAGTTGCAGCGCCCGCCACGTCCCGGCGCCGGGCGCCTTCATCGGCGCGACCTTGAGGCCGCTCTGCCGGTTGGCGATCAGCGTCGCCATCGCCTCGCCATCGAAGCTGTCGGCGACGATCAGCAATTGCTTGCCGGACTGCGCGATCATCTCAAGGATCCGCGCCACCGAGGTGAAGCTGTCGATCGGCCCCTGATGCAGCAGGATCAATGGGTTGGCGAGCTCGATGCGCTGAGCCTCGGCATCGGTGAGGAAGTGCGGCGACAGCCAGCCCTGCGGGAAGCTCATGCCGGCCTCAACGCTCAGCTCGTCGCCGACACCGTGCCCGGACTCGATGGTGACGACACCCTCCGCGCCTGCCCGCGCATGCGCCCGCGCGACCAGATGGCCGATGTCGCGATCGCCTCCCGCCGCGCGGGCCGCGATGATGTCGAGAAAGGCAGGATCGGTGACCGGGCGCGCCGCCGCCTCGATCTCGCCGGAGACGACGGCCCCATGGGCGAGCAGAGCCTCGCGCAGGGCGGGAACTGAAATTCCCGTTTGCAGCTGGCGGGTGGCGCCCTGCAGCAGCGCGCGGGCGAGGATGAGGGCGCGGGCGGTGCCGTCGCCGGCCTGCGCGTCGACATCCGCCGCCAGCTGGCGCATGGCGACCGCGCCGGCGCGTAGGCCCGGCTGGTCGAATTCGGCCTCCTTGGCAATGGCATAGCCGCCGCGCAGCAGTGCCGGGCGCGTATGAAGCCGCGACGACAGAACCGCCCGGCCGGCGGGGCCGATATTGGTCGCCACCAGATCGGCCACAAGGTCGATGCCCTGCATCAGCGGCCGCTTCGCCCCGGCATCGAAACGCACTGTCGCTGCACTCACATCCCGCTCCTTGCACCCATCTCGGTCACGCATTTCGCGACGCACAGATCGCGCCACCGGCCAATATGGCACGATGGTTGCTTTCGATTTCAAGGGCAAACTGTGATCACAGTTATTCCGATTTTGCCGAAGATTTTGCCCAAGATTCACTACGAGATGAGGTCGAAAGCGATGCGTCTGGCGTGTGATACAGGAGGTACCTTCACGGACCTCGTCGTGGAGAACGGTGAGGAGATCCGGCTGTTCAAGGCGTCGACGACGCCGGACGATCCGGTGCGCGGCGTCCTCAACGCCCTGACGCTGGCCGCCGAACACTTCGGCGAGGACCGCACGGACTTCCTCGCCCGCGCCGACATGTTCATCCACGGCACCACCCGCGCGATCAACGCCATCCTGACCGGCAACACCGCGCGCACCGCCTTCCTCACCACCGAGGGCCATCCCGACGTGCTGGTGATCCGCGAGGGCGGGCGCATCGAGCCGTTCAACTTCACCGTGCCCTATCCCGAGCCCTATGTGCCGCGCCGGCTGACCTTCGAGATCCCCGAGCGCATCGAGGCCACCGGCAACGTCCGCACGCCTCTGGACGAGGCCGCCGCGCTCAAGGTGATCGAGAAGCTGAAGACGCTGAAGGTGGAGGCGGTCGCCGTCTGCTTCCTGTGGTCGATCGTCAATGCCGAGCATGAGAAGCGCATGGGCGAGCTGCTCGCCGAGCACCTGCCGGGCGTGCCGTTCACGCTGTCGCACGCGCTCAACCCGACGCTGCGCGAATATCGCCGGGCGTCGGCGACCGCCATCGACGCCTCGCTGAAGCCGCTGATGTTCGACTATCTCGACAGCCTGACCCGCCGCCTGCGCGAGGCGGGCTTTGCCGGCCGCACGCTGATGGTGACCTCCGGCGGCGGCATCATGGACGCCGAGGCGGTGGCGCGCGCGCCGATCCACTCGATCAATTCCGGCCCGGCCATGGCGCCGATCGCCGGGCGCTTCTACACCGACCGCGACTTCGACCACGCCGAGGCCATCGTCGCCGATACCGGCGGCACCACCTACGACGTCAGCCTAGTGCGCGACGGCCGCATTCCGTGGACCCGCGAGACCTGGATCGGCCAGCGCTTCCGCGGCCACATGACCGGCTTCCCCTCGGTGGACGTCAAGAGCATCGGCGCCGGCGGCGGCTCGATCGCCTGGGTCGACGATGGCGGGCTGCTGCGCGTCGGCCCGCAGAGCGCCGGCTCCACCCCCGGGCCGGTGGCCTATGGCAAGGGCGGCACCGAGCCGACCGTCACCGACTGCTCGATCATCCTCGGCTATATCGACCCCGACTTCTTCCTCGGCGGCACCATGGTGCTCGACCGCGAGGCGGCGCGAAAGGTGCTGAAGGAGAAGATCGCCGACCGGCTCGGCCTCAGCGTCGAGGAAGCCGCCGCCTCGGTGCTGACGCTGGCGACCGAGAAGATGGTCGGCGCCATCGACGAGATCACCATCAACCAGGGCATCGACCCCTCCAACGCCGTGCTGATCGGCGGCGGCGGCGCGGCGGGGCTGAACGCGGTGGCGGTGGGCCGGCGGCTCGGCTGCGCCGGCGTGCTCATCCCCGAGGCCGGCTCGGTGCTGTCGGCGGCCGGCGCGCTGATGTCGGACATCTCCTCCGACTACGCGCAGATGCACTACACCACCAGCCGGCGCTTCGCCTATGACCAGGTCAACGCCGTGCTCGCCGAGCTGGAGGCGCGCTGCAAGGCGTTCGCCGAAGGACCCGGCGCCGGGGCGCTGAAAGTGACGACCGAGTTCTCGGTCGAGGCGCGCTACATGCACCAGATCTGGGAGATCGAGGTGCCGATGGGCCTCGGCCGCGTCAAGGACGAGGCCGACCTCGAGGCGCTGAAGGAGGCGTTCCACGCCACCCACAAGATGATCTTCGAGATCACCGACCCGGATTCCGACATCGAGTTCGTCACCTGGCGCGCCAAGGTGGCCTGCAAGATCCGCGAGGGCGGCACCGGGCGGCTGCCGGCGCAAGAGGTGGCGGCGCAGACCGAGAAGCGGCCGATCTACTTCACCCAGACCGGCTGGACCAACGCCCAGGTGCTGCGCTTCGAGAGTATGCCACCCAACGCGCCGGTGACCGGGCCCGCCATCATCGAATCCTCCTTCACCACCGTCGTCGTCGACCCCGGCACGCATGCGCTGCGCACCGATGGCGGCGGCCTGAAGATCACCTTCTGAGGAGGCGGAACCGGATGAACGTGAACGTCAGCATCCGCCGCACCGACGGCGTGAAGACGGCGATCCTCGCCAGCCGCTTCGAGAGCATCGCCCGCAAGATGCAGAACACCCTGTTCAGGACCGCCCGCTCGGGCATCCTGAACACCGCGCATGATTTCTCCTGCGTGATCCTCACCGCCGATTGCCGCCTGCTGGCGGCGGCGGAGAGCCTGCCCAGCCACACGCTGACCGGGCCGGACATCATGTGCCGCTACGTGATGAAGTATCACCCGAAGCTGCGCCGGGGCGACTGCTTCCTGCACAACAGCCCCTATGAAGGCAATTCGCACGCCGCCGACCATTGCCTGATCGTGCCGGTGATCGACGAGGACGGCATCCTGCGCTTCTTCGTGCTCGCCAAGGCGCACCAGGCCGATTGCGGCAATTCCCGGCCCTCGACCTATCTCGGCGACGTCGCCGACGTGTTCGAGGAAGGCGCACTGATCTTCTCGGCGGCGAAGATCCAGTCCGACTACCAGGACAATGAGGACCTGATCCGCATGTGCCGCGCCCGCATCCGCGTGCCCGAGCAATGGTGGGGCGACTATCTCGCCACGCTCGGCTCGGTGCGCATCGGCGAGCGCGAGATATTGGAGCTCGGCAAGAGCTTCGGCTGGGACGAATTGGAGGACTATGCCGAGAGCTGGTTCGACTATTCCGAGCGCAAGATGGCCGACGCCATCTGCAAGCTGCCTTCCGGCAAGCGGCTGGTGACCACGGCGCACGACCCCTTCCCCGGCATTCCCGACGGCATCCCGGTGAAGGCGGCGGTGGAGATCGACAGCGAGGCCGGCATGATCCGCGTCGACCTCACCGACAACCCGGACTGCCAGCCCTGCGGCCTCAACCTCACCGAGGGCACCTCGATGAGCGCCGCCATGGTGGCGATCTTCAACAGCCTGATCGACCACACCGTGCCGGTGAACGCCGGCAGCTTCCGCCGGCTGGACATCAAGATCCGCGAGAATTGCTGCGTCGGCATCCCGCAGCATCCGGCCTCCTGCTCGGTGGCGACCACCAATCTCGCCGACCGCGTCGCCAACCCGGTGCAGCGGGCGCTCGCCGAGATCGCGCCGGGCTACGGCATGGCCGAGACCGGGCCGATCATGCCGCCCGGCATGGGCGTCATCTCCGGGCGCGACCCGCGCCATGACAACGAGGCTTTCGTCAACCAGGTGCATATCGGCGTGACCGGCGGGGCCGGCACCCCGGTGACCGACGGCTTCCTGTCGATCATCCATGTCGGCAATGCCGGCATGTGCCATCTCGACTGCATCGAGGTGGACGAACTGCACCATCCGGTGTTCATCGCCGGCCGCCGGCTGGTGCCCGACACCGAGGGCGCCGGCACCTTCCGCGGCGCGCCGTCCATGCTGGCGGAGTTCGGCCCGATCGACGACTGCGCGATGAAGGTGCTCTACACCGCCGACGGCACCATCACCCCGGCGCTCGGCACGCGCGGCGGTGGCGCCGGCGGCAAGACCAAGGCGCGCAAGCGCGGGCGCGACGGCGACCTCACCGAGCTGCCGGCCTGCTACGGCGCAGAGCTCGCGGCCGGCGAGACCATCGTCTCCTACTCCTCCGGCGGCGGCGGCTACGGCTCGCCGCTGGAACGCGATCCCGCCCGCGTGCTGCACGATTTGCGCGAGGGCTGGATCACCGCCGCCCGCGCCGACGCGGTCTATGGCCTCGTCACCACCGGCCGCGCCGAGGACGACACGCTGGCCGTCGATGTCGCCGCCACCAGGGCCCGCCGGGCCGTGCTGGCCTCCGTTGCGTGAAGGGAGAGGATTCCATGTCGATCATCACCAAGACGCTCGAGGCGCCCGCCACCGGCGTGCGCATGGCGATCATCTCCAACCGCATGGAGGGCATCGCGCGGAAGATGCAGAACACGCTGTTCCGCACCGCCCGCTCCGGCGTGCTGAACACCGCGCATGACTTCTCCTGCGTCATCCTCACCGCCGACTGCCAGCTGCTGGCCACGGCGGAAAGCCTGCCGATCCACACGCTGATCGGCCCGGACCTGATGTGCCAATACGTCAAGAAGTACCATCCGGTGCTGAAGGCCGGCGACTGCTACCTGCACAACAGCCCCTATGAGGGCGACTCGCACGCCGCCGACCACTGCCTGATCGTCCCGGTGGTGGACGAGCAGGGCATCACCCGCTTCTTCGTGCTCGCCAAGGCGCACCAGGCCGATTGCGGCAACTCGCAGCCGACCACCTATATGGGCGGCGCCCGCGACGTGTTCGAGGAAGGCGCGCTGATCTTCTCCGCCGCCAAGATCCAGTCCGGCTACGAGGACAACCAGGACCTGATCCGCATGTGCCGCTCGCGCATCCGTGTGCCCGAGCAGTGGTGGGGCGACTACCTCGCCACGCTCGGCGCGGTGCGCATCGGCGAGCGCGAATTGCTGGCGCTCGGCAAGGAGATCGGCTGGGCGGCGCTGGAGGACTATGCCGAGGCGTGGTTCCAGTATTCCGAGGACAAGATGGTGCAGGCCATCTCCCGGCTGCCCTCCGGCAAGGTGACGGTGCATTCCGGCCACGACCCGTTCCCCGGCGTGCCCAATGGCATCCCGGTCAACGTCACCGTCGAGGTGGACGCGGCGGCGGGGCGCATCACCGTCGACCTCACCGACAACATCGACTGCCAGCCCTCCGGCCTCAATCTGTCGGAAGGCTGCGCCCGCACGGCGGCGATGATCGGCATCTATAACGGGCTGATCGACCACAGCGTGCCGCCCAATGCCGGCAGCTTCCGCCGCGTCGACATCAGGCTGCGCGAGAACTGCGTCGTCGGCATACCCAGCCACCCGCATTCCTGCTCGGTGGCGACCACCAACCTCGCCGACCGCGTCTCGACGCCGGTGCAGCGGGCGATCGCCGAGATCGCGCCGGGCTTCGGCATGGCGGAGACCGGGCCGATCATGCCGCCGGCTATGGGGGTGATCTCCGGCAAGGACCCGCGCAGCGGCGAATCCTTCGTCAACCAGATCTTCCTCGGCGTCACCGGCGGAGCGGGCACGCCGGTGACGGACGGCTTCCTCACCATCATCCATTGCGGCAATGCCGGCCTGTGCCGGCAGGATAGCGTCGAGGTGGACGAGCTGCACCATCCGCTCTTCGTCACCGACCGCCGGCTGCTGGCCGACACCGAGGGGGCCGGCACCCAGCGGGGCGCTCCCTCGATGCGGGCCGAGTTCGGTCCCATCGAGGGCTGCACCATGAAGGTGATCTACACCGCCGACGGCACGATCAACCCGGCGGTCGGCGCGCTGGGCGGCGGGCCCGGTGGGTTGTCGAACGCCTTCAAGCGCGAGCTGGACGGCAGCCTCACCCGGCTGCCGGGTTGCTACGGCGTCGAGCTGAAGCCGGGGGAGACCGTCATCTCGGTCTCGGCCGGCGGCGGCGGCTATGGCGAACCCAGGCAGCGCAAGCCGGAAAGCGTGCTCGCCGACGTCCGCGACGGCTGGATCTCGCCGGAACGCGCCCGCGAGGTCTACGGCCTCGCGGTGAGCGGCGCGGCCGAGGACGACACGCTCGCCATCGACGCCGCCGCCACGGCGACGCTGCGCGCCGGCGCCTGACGCCGGGCGCCCCAACGAGATCGCGGCGGGACAGGGCTCCCGCCGTACCCACCGTCGCGTCCCCAACAAGAACGAGATGAATGAGATGGAGAGCAACCGCTTCGCCGCCGGCGCCGCCTATGTCGACGGCGCCTTCAAGCCGATGGCCGAGGCCGTCATTCCGGTGAACGATTTCGGCTATCGCCGCTCGGACGTCACCTATGACGTCGTCGGCGTGTGGGAAGGCAATTTCTTCCGGCTCGACGATCACATCGCCCGCTTCCGCAACTCGATGAACGCGCTGCGGCTGAACCCGGCGGAGAGCGACGACGCGATCAAGGAGATCCTGCACAGGCTGGTCAGCCTCACCGGCCTGCGCTCGGCCTATGTGGCGATGGACTGCCTGCGCGGCCTGCCGATGCCCGGCAAGCTGCGCCACCCCGCCAATGCGCGCAACTACCTCGTCGCCTATGCGGTGCCGTGGATCTCCATCGTTACCGACGAGCAATATGAGCGCGGCGTGCACATGATCATCGCCCAGACGCTGCGCATCCCGCCGGCATCCTTCGACCCCCGGGTGAAGAACTTCCACTGGGGCGACCTCACTGCCGGCCTGTTCGAGGCGCTTGACCAGGGCGCCGACACCGCCGTGCTGCTCGACACCGATGGCAACGTTACCGAGGGACCGGGCTTCAACGTGTTCTCCATCACCGACGGCGTGGTGGCGACGCCGATCCGCGGCGGCCTCGACGGCATGACCCGCCAGTCGGTGTTCGAGATGTGCGAGGAGCTCGGCATTCCCTGCGTCGCTCGAGCGGTACCGGCGGACGAGCTGCGGCAGGCCGACGAAATCTTCACCTGCACTACCGCCGGCGGCATCATGCCGGTGTCGCGCATCGACGGCCGCATCATGGGCAATGATCGGCCGGGCGTCATCTCCTCGAAGCTGAAGGACCTGTTCTGGGCCAAGCGCGCCGAGGGCTGGCACGCCACGCCGGTGAAGTATGATGCCGCCGTGGCGGAGCCAGCGGAGGCCTAAGGTCCGTTCGCGCTCAGGCCAGCTCGCGCCGCCAGGGCGGATCGGCGCCGACGCGGGTGACGGAGATCGCCGCCGCCCGCACCGCGAAGTCGAGCGCTGCCAGCACGGCATCGCGGTCGAGATGCGCCAGCGCGTCGGGCGCGAGCGCTTCCCGTTCCGCCAGCGCGGCGAGGAAGCCGGCATTGAAGGTGTCGCCGGCGCCGACCGTGTCGGCGACCTTGACCGCTGGCGCGGCGACATGGCCCGTGAAGCCGGCGGTAAACGCATGGGCGCCCTGCCCGCCCACCGTCACCAGCACCAGGCGCGGCCCCAGCGCCAGCACCGCCGCCGCCTGCGCGGCGATCTCGCCGGGGCCGACCAGCCAGGCGAGGTCCTCGTCGGATAGCTTGACGACGTGGCTGAGGCCGATCAGCCGGCGGATGCGGGCGCGATAGGCCGCCTCGTCGCGGATGAAGCCCGGACGGATATTCGGGTCGAGCATGATCAGCCGGCCGCGCCCATCGGCGGCGAAACGCGCCGCCATGGCCTCGATGGTGGCGCCGACCGGCTCGACCACCAGGCTGATGCCGCCGATGAACAGCGCGCCGACCTCGGCCGGAACCTCGGGGATATCCGCCGTGGTCAGCATGCGGCCGGCGGTGTTCTCGTCGAGGAACAGATAGCGCGCCTGCCCCTCGACCAGCGTCACGAAGGCCAGCGTCGACGGCCGGTCTGAAGGACGGCACAGGCGCGCATCGACGCTGGCGTCGGCGAGCGCGGCCCGCAGCCGGTCGCCGAATAGGTCGGTCGACAGGCCGTACCAGAACAGCGTGGGCACGCCGAGCCGGCCGGCGGCGATGGCGGTGTTGAACACCGCGCCGCCGGGCAGCGGCAGGAAGGCCTGCCCTTCCGGCGTCTCACGCGGAACCATGTCGATCAGCGCCTCGCCCACGCAGAGCAGGGCCGGTGCCGCCGTCTTCTCCGAGCTGGCCATCCGCCCCGCCCCCTGTCGTGTTGTCGCTACGCGCCGAACTCCCCGATGCGGGACTCGGCTCGCACCCACTGACTAGCACGCCCGCCGGCACCGCACGACGGCTCCCGCGCAAGCCCTGCCCGCCCCGCCGATCAAGCCATACCAAGGTGTGTCGCGCTCGCCCGTTGGTTGCGGGTGGCCGAGACCGATGCGGCATTGAAGCCGGCATGCGTGGCAGGTCATAGATGCTATAGTTTCTAAACTAGGGTGCATCGCCGGCACGCGGACATACCCCCCGCGCGTGCCGGTTGCCGCCGTTCCCTGCGGCGACGGATGCGCCGGGAAGCAACGTTTGAATGAAGTTGCGAGGTCCACGATGTCCTTCACCCTCAAGATCAACGGCACCAGCCACGAGGTCGATGTCGACGACGACACGCCCCTGCTGTGGGTGCTGCGCGACGTGCTCGGCATGACCGGCACCAAGTTCGGCTGCGGCGCGGCGTTGTGCGGCGCCTGCACCGTGCATATCGACGGCGCGCCGACGCGCTCCTGCATCACCACCATCGACACCGTGGGCGATTCCGCGATCACCACCATCGAGGCGGTCGGCGCCTCGCCGGCCGGCCGGCACATCCAGCAGGCCTGGCTCGACCTCGAAGTCGTGCAGTGCGGCTACTGCCAGTCCGGCCAGATCATGTCGGCGGCGGCGCTGATTTCCGACAACAAGACGCCTTCCGACGACGACATCGACAATGCCATGTCCGGCAATATCTGCCGCTGCGGCACCTATGCCCGCATCCGCGAGGCGATCAAGCACGCCGCCACGGCGTATGCCGGCGAAGCGAAGTGAGGCGGCCATGCTGAACAACGCCATGCTGAACACCTACGCTCCCGCACAACCCGCTTCCGACACGCCGGCCCCCGGGCTTTCCCGGCGCTCCTTCCTCACCGCCAGCCTCGCCGCCGGCGGCGGCCTGCTGCTCGCCGTCAGCCTGCCGAGATTCGTCGGCGAGGCGCTGGCGGCCGACGGCCCCTTCGCGCCGGATGCCTTCATCCGCATCGCCACCGACGGCACCGTCACCCTGGTGATGCCGCAGGTGGAGATGGGCCAGGGCATCTACACCGCGCTGCCCATGCTGATCGCCGAAGAGCTGGAGATCGACCTCGCCGGCGTGCGGCTCGAACACGCCCCGCCGGACGGCAAGCTCTATACCAACCCGGCGATCGGCTTTCAGGTCACCGGCGGCTCGACCTCGATCCGCGGCTTCTACGAGCCGTTGCGCAAGGCTGGCGCCAGCGCCCGCACCATGCTGGTGGCGGCGGCGGCGCAGATGTGGGGCGTCGATCCCGCCTCGTGCGATGCCGCGAAGGGCGTCGTCCTCCACCCGGCGTCCGGCCGGCGGGCGACCTATGGCTCGCTCGCCGAGAAGGCAGCGGCGATCCCGGTGCCGAAGGAGGTGGCGCTGAAGCCGGTCGACAAGTTCACGCTGATCGGTACCCCGGCCAAACGGCTCGACGTCGCCGGCAAGGTCGACGGCACCGCGACCTATGGCATCGACGTCAAGCTGCCGGGCCTCAAGGTCGCCACCGTCGCCGCCTGCCCGGTGTTCGGCGGCAAGCTGAAGAGCGTCGACGACACCGAGGCGCGGGCGGTGAAGGGCGTGCGGCAGATCGTTAAGATCGACGACGCCGTCGCCGTGGTCGCCGACCATATGGGCGCCGCCAAGAAAGGCCTCGCGGCGCTGAAGATCGAGTGGGACGAGGGGCCGAACGCCACGCTCTCCACCGAGGAGATCGTCAAGCAGATGGCGGCGCTGGCCACCTCGGGACCGGCCGTCGACGACAAGAAGGTCGGCGACGTCGCGGCAGCCGAGGCCGCCGCCGCCCGCACGGTGAAGGCGACCTACCAGATGCCGTTCCTCGCCCATGCCACCATGGAGCCGCTGAACTGCACCGTGCATGTCCGCCCCGACAGCTGCGAGGTGTGGGTCGGCTCGCAGGTGCTGGGACGGGCGCAGGCGACGGCCGCCGAGGTCACCGGCCTGCCGGCCGAGAAGGTGACTGTGCACAATCACCTGCTCGGCGGCGGCTTCGGCCGCCGGCTGGAGGTCGACAGCGTCACCCAGGCGGTGAAGATCGCCAAGCAGGTCGACGGGCCGGTCAAGGTGGTGTGGACGCGCGAGGAAGACATCCAGCACGACATCTACCGCCCCTATTACTACGACCAGTTCGCCGCCGGGCTCGACGCGCAGGGCAAGGTGACAAGCTTCCGCCACCGCGTGGTCGGCTCCTCCATCGTGGCGCGCTGGCTGCCGCAGGCCTTCGCCAACGGCCTCGACTTCGACGCGGTGGACGGCGCCGCCGGCCCCTACGCTTTCCCGAACCTGCATGTCGACTATGTCCGGCACATTCTGCCGGAGGGCTTCGTCACCGGCTGGTGGCGCGGTGTCGGCATCACCCACAACGCCTTCATCGTCGAAGGCTTCGTCGACGAGCTGGCCGTCGAGTCCAAGGCCGACCCGGTGGCGTTCCGCCGCGGCCTGCTGGCGAACGACGCGCGGGCGCGCGGCGTGCTCGACCTCGCCGCGGAGAAGGCGGGCTGGGGCACCACCCTGCCGGCGCGCACCGGGCGCGGCATCGCCGTGCTGTTCGGCTTCGGCACCTATATGGCGCAGGTGGCCGACGTCGAGATCGGCAAGGACGGCGCGGTGAAGGTGCGGCGCATCGTCTGCTCGGTGGATTGCGGCGTGGTTGTTAATCCCGACACGGTGAAGGCGCAGGTGCAGGGCGGCATCGTCTACGGTCTCTCCGCCGCGCTGTACGGACAGATCACCCTGAAGGACGGGCGCGTCGAGCAGAGCAATTTCGACAACTACCAGGCGCTGCGCATCGAGGAGATGCCGGAGATCGAGGTGCATATCGTCGACAGCCGCGAGGCGCCGGGCGGCATGGGCGAGCCATCGACGGCGGGCGTCGCCCCTGCCGTGGTCAACGCCATTTTCGCCGCCACCGGGCAGCGGCTGCGACAGCTGCCGATCGACCCCGACCGGCTGAAGGGAGCGTGAGAAGGCACCGGAGAACGCGTCTCGCCATGCGTTTGCGATAGAGCGGGCCCGGTGGGTCCGCTCTATCGTGGCGGAAACCGGGACGGGGACGAAAAGCGATGGATCAGCGGGTCGACGGCGGCACGGACACGGCACGAACTACGCGCTCCATCGCCGTGCCGCTGGTGCCAGCCTCGTTCTTCGGCATGGTGCTGGGGCTGAACGGCCTCGGCGGCAGCTGGCGGGCGGCGCATGCGGTGTGGGGCCTGCCGGCTTTTATCGGCGAGGCGCTGATGCTCGCCGGCTCCACGGTGTGGGCGGTGCTCGCGGTGCTGTTCGCGCTCAAATGGATCTTCGCCCGCGACAAGGCGCTAGAGGAGGCCGCCCATCCGGTGCAGTGCTGCTTCATCGGCCTCGCCGGCGTCGGCGCGCTGCTGGTCGCCATCGCCGCCGCGCCCTATTCCGATGCGGCGGCACGGGTGCTGCTGGCGCTCGGCGCACTGTTCACGCTCGGCTTCGCGCTGTGGCGCACCGGGCTCCTGTGGCGCGGCGAGCGCGACCCGGCGCACACCACGCCGGTGCTTTATCTCCCCACCGTCGCCGGCTCCTATGTGACGGCGATCGCCTGCGAGGCACTGGGGCTGACCGAGTGGGGCCAGCTCGCCTTCGGCGCCGGCGTCTTCTCCTGGCTCGCCATCGAATCCGTGCTGCTCGGCCGGCTCTACAACGCCTCGCCGCTCGCGCCGGCGCTGCGGCCGACGCTCGGTATCCAGCTGGCGCCGCCCGCCGTCGGCGCGCTCGCCTATCTCAGCGTGACGCAGGGGCCGCCGGACGTGTTCGCCCGCGCCCTGCTCGGCTACGCGCTGCTGCAGACGCTGCTGCTGATGCGCCTGCTGCCGTGGATCCTCCGCCAGCCGCTGTCGCCCGGCTACTGGGCCTTCACCTTCGGCTGCACCGCCTTCGCCACCGCCGCGCTCCGGCTGGTCGGGCGCGGCGAGACCGGCGCCATCGCCTGGCTGGCGCCGCTACTGCTGGCCGGCGCGACGCTGGTGGTGGCGATCACCGCGCTGCACACGCTGTGGCTGCTCGTCAACGGCCGGCTGCTGCCGCCGGCTGCCGCGCCGGTGCCCGGCAAGGCGGGATGAACGGCTCGCGCGGGGCTTTCGCGATGCGCCCACGAGATGCGCCCGGGAGATGCGTTCAAGAATCGCCATCGCCGCCCCGGCCGGACTTGGCTAGACCGCACGGACCACTCTCGGGAGGAGACATGTCCATGCGCATCCTGCTTGCCGCCCTCGCCCTCACCGCCTCCATCGGCGCCGTCCAGGCGCAGGAGAGCGACCTCGCGAAATACTGCAAGGCCGACATCGACCGCCTCTGCCAGGGCATCCAGCCCGGCGGCGGCCGGCTGATGAAGTGCCTCAAGGCGCACAGCAAGGAAATGTCGGTCGGCTGCGCCCAGGCGCTGCAGAAGATGAAGGGCTGAGCGCCGCTCGCCTCTCGTCGCTGACGACGCCGCAAAACGAAACCGCCGCCGCGCTCCCCCTCCTACCCGGAAGGCTTGAGCGCGGCGGCGGCTTTTGTTTGCCGTCCGCTGGAAGGCCGGCCGGGGCTCAGGCGCGCGAGCTCTCGCTGCCGGCAGGCACGCCGCGCCCGGAGCCGCGCACCATGTCGATCGCCTTGCCGATCAGCGGCCAGAACAGCATCATCAGCGCCAGGGTGGTGATGGTGCCCACCAGCTTGTTCGACCAGAAGATGCCGAGCCCGCCATCGAGGCCGATCATCGACTGGCGGAAGGCGTCCTCCGCCTTATCGCCGAGCACGAGGGCCAGCGTCATCGGCGCGAGCGGGATGCCGGTCTTCTTGAACAGGTAGCCGACCACGCCGAAGCCCAGCATCAGCCAGATGTCGAACATGGCGTTCTGCACCGCGAAGGCACCGATGGCGCAGGACACGATGATCATTGGCGCGATGGTGGCGAACGGCACGCGCAGCACCGAGGCGAACAACGGCACGGTGGCGAGCACGATGATCAGCCCGGCGATGTTGCCGAGATACATCGAGGCGATCAGCCCCCAGACGAAGTCCTTCTGCTCGACGAACAGCAGCGGGCCGGGCTGGAGGCCCCACACCATCAGGCCGCCGAGCAGCACCGCCGCGGTGCCGGAGCCGGGAATGCCCAGCGCCAGCATCGGCAGCAGCGCCGCGGTGCCGGCGGCATGGGCGGCGGTCTCCGGCGCCAGCACGCCCTCGATCTTGCCCTTGCCGAAATTGGCGCCGTCGCGGGAGAAGCGCTTGGCGAGGTTGTAGCCCATGAAGGAGGCGGCGATGGCGCCGCCCGGCGTCACGCCCAGCCAGCAGCCGATGGCGGAGGAGCGCAGCAAGGTGAGCCAGTAGCGCGGCAGCGTCAGCCAGGTGCGCCACACGACCGAGAGGCGGATCTTCGCCTCCTGCCCCTTGAAGGCGAGGTGCTCCTCCATGGCGAGCAGGATCTCGGAGATGCCGAACAGGCCGATCACCGCGACGAGGAAGTCGAAGCCGCGCAGCAGTTCGACCGAGCCGAAGGTCATGCGCAGCTCGCCCGACACCGTGTCCATGCCGACCGCCGCCAGGAGGAAGCCGAGCGCCAGCGAGATGACGATCTTGTGGCGGGATTCCTTGCCGAGGCCGACAAAGGTGCAGAAGGTCAGCAAATAGACCGCGAAGAATTCCGGCGGCCCGAAGCGCAGCGCGAAGGTGGCGATCCACGGCGCGAGGAAGGTGATCAGCATCACCGCGGCGATGGAGCCGAAGAAGGAGGCGGTGAAGGCGGCGGTCAGCGCCTCGGCCGCCTGCCCCTTCTGCGCCATCGGGTAGCCGTCGAAGGTGGTGGCGACCGACCACGCCTCGCCCGGGATGTTGAACAGGATCGAGGTGATCGCCCCGCCGAACAGCGCCCCCCAATAGATGCAGGACAAGAGCACGATGGCCGAGGTCGGGTCCATGGTGAAGGTGAGCGGCAGCAGGATGGCGACGCCGTTCGGGCCGCCGAGGCCGGGCAGCACGCCGACCAGGATGCCGAGGCAGATGCCGACCAGCATCAGCAGCATGTTGTGGAAGGTCAGCAGGACGCCGAAGCCGTGGAGGAGGGATTCAAGAGCTTCCATCACATCCTCCCGTCAGAAACCGAAGGCCGCTTCGAGCGGACCTTTGGGCATGAGCACGTTGAACTGGACATCGAAGACGTAGAACATCAGCGCCGAGAAGATGAAACCCGTGAGCAGCGACTTCCAGAGCTTCAACTTGCCGACGAACACCATGAAGGCGGCGACGAAGATGAAGCTGGCGACATAGAGCCCGATCAGCTGCACCAGGAACACGAAGCCGATGGTGGGCAGGAACACCCTAAGCACCCGGCCGAAGGCGGAGCGGCCGACGAAGATCTCTTCGCGCAATTCCTCGCTACGCAGAGCGGCGACGATGCCCCACAGGCTGGAGCCGCCGAGCAGCACCGAGAGATAGAACGGGAAATAGCCGGCCTGCGGCCCGTCCGGCGCCCAGCCGGCGCCGATGCGCCAATTGTCCCAGCCGAGGAAGATCGACAGGCAGAAGAGCAGCGCCATCACCGCCAGCTCGACGCTGCGCGTCGACACCAGGGCGGGATCGACATCCGCGTGCGGTCCGTCCGACATCGGAATTCTCCAGAAGAAGGCGTGAGCGGACGTGCCGGCGCGTGGCCGCACCGGCACGCGGCAGATCGCGTCAGTTGGTGGCGACGAAGCCCGCCTGGGTCATCAGGTCGCGATAGAGCGCCTCGTCCTTCTCGAGGAACTTCACCATCTCCGGCCCCTTGAGGTCGGAAGGCTTCAGCGCCTGCTTCTCGAGGTAGTCCTTGAACTCCGGCGTCTCGACGAGCTTGCCGAGCAGGTCCTGGTAGAAGGCCACCTGGTCCGGCGTCACGCCGGAGGGCAGGAACACGCCACGCAGCATGATCCACTGGAAGTCGATGCCCTGCGACTTGCAGGTGGGGATGTCCTTCCAGGACTGGTCGGCGGTCACCTTGGCCGGGTAGTTCATCGGCTCGGTGTCGAACACGCACAGCGCCCGCACCTGCCCGGCGCGCCACACGGCGACGTTCTCCGAGGGGTTGTTGACGTTGACCTTGATGTGGTCGCCGACCAGCTGGGTCGCCGCCTCGCCGCCGGACTTGTAGGGGATGTAGCTGAACTTCACCCCGGCGATGCGCTCGACGGTGGCGGCGAGGATGTGGTCCTCACGCTTGGAGCCGGTGCCGCCGAGCTTGAAGGCGCCGGCCGGCTCCTTCTTCACCGCCTCGACGAAGTCCTGCGTGGTCTTGTAGGGGGCCTCGGCATTCACCCAAAGCACGAAATTGTCGAAGGCGAGGATGCTCACCGGGGTGAGTTTGCGCCAGTCGAAGGGCAACTTGTTGGCGAGCGGCAGTGTGTAGATGGCCGAGTTGGAGATGACCATCTTGTAGGGGTCACCGGCGCTGCCCAGCATGTCCATCAGCCCCTCGCCGCCATTGGCGCCGCCCTTCAGCGTCACGACAATGGGCGTGGGCGAGAGTTTGTTGTTCTGGATGGCGGCCTGCATCATGCGCGCCATCTGGTCGGAGGCGCCGCCGGCGCCGGCCGGCACGATGATCTCCACCGGCTTGGTCGGCTGCCACGCCGCCATCGCCGGGGACAGGGCGGTGGCCCCAAGGCAGGCGGTCACGCAGGCGGCCATAAGGGCGGTTCGTTTGGCGACGAAGCTCTTCAGCATGCGATGTTTCCTCTCTTGTTCGGGCGCCCGGTTGCTTCGGGTCGGCCCAGGCGTTTCCTCGGATTTTTTGAGTTATGAATTCATAATGCAAATAGGAAGTAAGTGACGCAAGCACGTTTTGAGCGGGGTCGCGCCTCGCCCGCCTATTCGGCGGCCTCCAGCCGGCGCCCCTCGCCCGCCCGCGCCGCCGCCACGCTGGCCGCCAGCACCTGGACGACGTGGACCGCCTCGCGGGCGGCGCCGTCATGGATCTGGTGGCGACAGGAGGTGCCGTCGGCGACGATCAGCGTGCCCGGCCCGGCCTTGCGCACCGCCGGCAGCAGCGATAGCTCGGCCATGGCGAGCGAGGTGTCGATGGTCTCGGCGTGGTAGCCAAAGGCCCCGGCCATGCCGCAGCAGCTGGACTCCACCACCTCCACGGCAAGGCCGGGTACCAGCCGTAGCGCCTTCTCCACCGCCCCCATGGCGCCGAAGGATTTCTGGTGGCAGTGGCCGTGCAGCAGCGCGGTGTCCGCCACCGGCGCCAGAGGCAGCTGGAAGCGGCCGGCATCGATCTCGCGGGCGATGAACTCCTCGATCAGCAGCGCATGGGCGGCGAGCCGCTGCGTCGCCTCGCCCGGCAGCAGGGAGGGCAATTCGTCGCGGAAGGCGAGCAGGCAGCTCGGCTCCAGCCCGATGACGGGGACGCCGCGCGCGACGAAGGGTGCGTAGGTGTCGATCACCCGCCGCGCCTCCGCCCTCGCCTCCTCGACGAGGCCGGCAGACAGGAAGGTGCGCCCGCAGCACAGCGGCTGCGACCGGCCATCGACCGGGAGGGGCAGATGCACGCGATAGCCGGCGGCGGTGAGCACGGCGAGCGCGGCGTCGAGGTTCTCGCTCTCGAACCATCGATTGAAGGTGTCGGCGAACAGCACCACCTCGCGTCCATCAGCCGGGCCGACGGCGAGCGCGCCCTCGCGGAAGCCGTCGGAGCGCCAGCGCGGCAGGCTGCGCCGGGCGCTGAACTGCGCCAGCTTTTCGGAAAGCCGCGCCGCGCCGGGCAGGCGGTCGCGCAGGTTCATCAGCCACGGCACCCGGGAGGCGAGGCCGGCATAGCGCGGTAGATAGGCGACGAGGCGCTGATGGAGGTTGATGCCCTTGGACTTCGCCCGTGCCGCCAGCGCCTCGATCTTCATCTTGGCCATGTCGACGCCGGTCGGGCATTCGCGCCGGCAGCCCTTGCAGGAGACGCACAGCTTCAGCGTCTCCATCATCTCGTCGGAGGCCAGCGCGTCGGGGCCGAGCCTGCCGGAAATGGCGAGGCGCAGCGTGTTGGCGCGCCCGCGCGTGACGTCGCGCTCGTCGCGGGTGACGCGGTAGCTCGGGCACATCACGCCGCCCGCCGCCTTGCGGCAGGCGCCGTTGTTGTTGCACATCTCGATGGCGCCCTGCAGGCCGCCGCCCTCGCCGGAATAGCCGGTCCAGTCGAGCGCAGCGCGGATCGGCTCCACCTTGTAGTCGGGCGCGTAACGGAACAGCGAGCGGTCGTCGAATTTCGGCGCCCGGACGATCTTGCCGGGATTGTAGAACCCCGCCGGGTCGAAGCGGTCCTTCACCTCCTCGAAGGCGCGGGTGAGCCGCGAGCCGAACATCGCCTCGTGGAACTCCGAACGGACGATGCCGTCGCCGTGCTCGCCGGAATGCGAGCCCTTGTATTCGCGCACCATGGCGAAGGCCTCCTCGGCGATGGCGCGCATCGCCTTGACGTCCTTCTCCTGCCGCAGGTTCAGCACCGGGCGGACATGCAGGCAGCCCTCGGAGGCGTGGGCGTACCAGGTGCCGCGCGTGCCGTTGCGCTCGAACACTTCGGTCAGCCGAGCGGTGTAGTCGGCGAGATGTTCCAGCGGCACCGCGCAGTCCTCGACGAAGGAGACCGGCTTTCCCGCCTGCTTCATCGACATCATGATGTTGAGGCCGGAGGTGCGCACATCGGCGATGGCGGCCTGCAGCCCGGCCTCGCGCACCGGCACGACGCCGCCCCAGCGGGCGCCGTCGCGATCCCAGCCGAAGCCGAGATCGCCCATGGTGTCGGCGAGCAGCTTCAGCCGCCGCTCATTCTCCGCCTCGTCCTCGGCGAACTCGACCAGCAGGATCGCTTCCGGGCTGCCCTGCACGAACTGCTTCAGCGTCGCCTGAAACATCGGGATTTCGCTGGCCAGCGCCAGCAGGGTGGCGTCGACCAGTTCCACCGCGATGGGTTTCATCTTCACCAGATGCTGCGCCGCGTCCATCGCCGCGTAGAAGCTGCCGAAATGGCAGGCGCCGATGACCTTCTTGCCGATCAGCGGCCATAGCTTCAGCTCGACCCGCGTCGAATAGGCGAGCGTGCCCTCCGAGCCGACGAGGATATGGGCGAGATTGGTGCCGCGCTGGTCCGGCACCAGCGCGTCGAGATTGTAGCCGCCGACCCGGCGCTGCACCTGCGGGAACCGCGCCGCCACCTCGCCCCCCTCGCGGCGGCCGATGTCGAACAGGTCGCGCGCCAGCGGCGCCAGCGACGAATCGGGGGGCAGGCCGGCAAGGTTGTGGTCCACCGGCCCGAAATGCCCCGGCGTGCCGTCCGCCAGCACCGCGTCGATGGACAGCACGTTGTCGCGCATGGTGCCGTAGCGCAGCGAGCGGCCGCCGCAGCTATTGTTGCCGGCCATGCCGCCGATGGTGGCCCGCGAGGCGGTCGACACATCGACCGGGAACCACAGGCCGTGCGGCTTCAGCGCGCGGTTGAGGTCGTCGAGCACGATGCCCGGCTCGACGACGCAGCGCCGCCCGGCCACGTCGAGGTCGAGGATGCGGTTGAGGTGCTTCGAGCCGTCGACGATCAGCGATTCGTTGATGGTCTGGCCGCATTGCGAGGTGCCGCCACCGCGCGCGGTGACCGGAATGCCCTCGGCGCGGGCCAGCGCGATGGCGCGCTCGGCCTCCTCGACGCTGCGCGGCACCACCACGCCCAGCGGCATGATCTGGTAGAACGAGGCGTCCGTGGCGTAGCGGCCGCGATTGAAGCGGTCGAACCACACATCCCCCGACATTTCCGCCTTCAGGCGCCGTTCCAGTCCCGGCGCCAGCCGTGCCGCCATGGTGATTGCTCCCTGCTACCGCGCTCTTCATGTCGCGAACGACATCGGCGGGCTTGACTGCATTCTGCATTCATAATTCATTTACGCAAGAGGTCACGGATCGGGAAGCTCGGTTCCCACCGGATGGAAAGGATGGCCGAAGGCGCGGGGACCGCCGCGCGGCCAAGGGAGAACACGCCGATGTCCAGCAATGCCGCCCGTGTCGCGGGTCGCCATTTCCTGCAGATCCCCGGCCCGACGCCAGTGCCGGACCGCATCCTGCGGGCCATGGACATGCCGACCATCGATCACCGCGGGCCGGAGTTCCAGAAGCTCGGCAAGCGCGTGCTGGAAGGCATGAAGTCGATCTTCAAGACCGCCAATCCGGTGATCATCTATCCCGCCTCCGGCACCGGGGCGTGGGAGGGCGCGCTCGCCAACGTGCTGTCGCCCGGCGACAAGGTGCTGATGTTCGAGACCGGGCATTTCGCCACGCTGTGGAAGAACATGGCGCTGAAGCTCGGCCTGAAGCCGGAGTTCATCGCCTCCGACTGGCGCATCGGCGCCGATGCCGACGCCATCGAGGCGCGGTTGCGCGAGGACAAGAACCACGAATTCAAGGCGGTCTGCGTCGTCCATAACGAGACCTCGACCGGCTGCATCTCGCGCATCGACGAGGTGCGCCGGGCGATCGACGCCGCCGGCCATCCGGCGCTCCTGATGGTCGACACCATCTCCTCGCTGGCCTCGATCGACTACCGCCACGACGAGTGGGGCGTCGACGTCACCGTCTCCGGCTCGCAGAAGGGGCTGATGCTGCCGCCGGGCCTGTCGTTCAACGCCATTTCCGACAAGGCGCTGGCGGCGGCGAAGGCCTCGACCATGCCCAAGCTGTTCTGGTCGTGGGAGGAGATGCTGCCGCACAACGCCAAGGGCTTCTTCCCCTACACGCCCGGCACCAACCTGCTCTACGGCCTCGCCGAGGCGATCGACATGCTGCACGAGGAAGGGCTCGGCAACGTCTTCGCCCGCCATGACCGCCATGCCGAGGCGACGCGCCGCGCCGTGCGCGCCTGGGGCCTCGAGGTGCTGTGCCGCGACCCGAAGTACTATTCCTCCTCGCTCACCGCGGTGCTGATGCCCGATGGCCACGACGCCGACGCCTTCCGCGAGAAGACGCTCGAGCATTTCGACATGTCGCTCGGCACCGGCCTCACCAAGCTCGCCGGCCGGGTGTTCCGCATCGGCCATCTCGGCGACACCAACGACCTGACGATCCTCGGCGCGCTGTCCGGGGTGGAGATGGGTCTGTCGGTGGCCGGCGTGCCGCACAAGAAGGGCGGCGTGCAAGCCGCCATGGACTATCTCACCGACTGCGCGGTGAAGCCGCTGCAAGCGGCCGCGTAAGCCGCATCGCCCCGGCCAGCTTGCGAAATTTGCCGGCCGGGGCAATTTATGAGCGAATCGTCGCTCCTCCGTTCACTCGCGTGACGGGCATCGAGAGTAGATCGTCGCATGGTGCCGTCCGAAACCGCCCTCATTCCGCGCCGCAGCCTGCATCACGAACTGGCCTCCCAGCTGCGCGACATGATGGTGCGCGGTGATCTCAAGGCCGGCGACAAGATCAACGAGCAGGCGCTGTGCCAGCGCTTCGGCGTCTCCCGCACCCCGCTGCGCGAGGCGCTGAAGGTGCTCGCCAGCGACGGCTTGGTGATTCTCGCTCCCAATCGCGGCGCCAGCGTCGCTCGCATCAGCCCCGGCGAGGTCGACGAGCTGTTCCCGATCATGGGCGCGATGGAGGCACTGGCCGGCGAGACCGCCTGCGCCCGCGCTACCGATGCCGACATTGCCGTCGTGCAGGCGCTGCACGACGAGATGCTGGCCTTCTACCGCGCCGGCGACCCGGCCGGTTATCTGCGGCTCAACCGCCAGATCCACGAGAGCTTCTTCGACATCGCCGGCAACACCTCGCTCACCCAGCTCTACCGGACGCTGATGGTGCGCATCCATGCCGTCCGCTTCACCGCGCAGAAGTCGATGGAGCGCTGGCGCGAGGCGGTCGAGGACCATGAAGAGATGATGGCCGCGCTGAAGGCCCGCGACGGCGCCCGGCTCGGCGCCATCCTCAAGGAGCACCTGCGCCACAAGGCGGCGATGGTGCTGGAAGCCTTGAATCAGCTGGATTCCGAAGCCGCCGAATAGCGGCCCTTCCCACGCCTTCCCCCTCCGCAATCGCAGCGCTCCCGGCGCGGCGCGTACTCCCGTGTGCGCCGCGCGGTGCTGTTTGGAAGGTGCGCAGAAAACGTAATCTGTAATTATTGATTTGAAATGAGCGATGCGATAGCGTCGCCTCAATAAGCGCGGACAGCCACGATCCGCCCAACAAATCCAATGGGAGAGACTGATGCCGAAACACGCCCTTACTGCGCTTGCGCTCTACCTCGGCCTTGCCGCGCCGAGCGTGGCCCTCGCCGAGTGGAAGCCCAATCGTCCGGTGGAATTCGTGGCGGCGGCCGGCCCCGGCGGCGGCACCGACACCTTCGCCCGCGTGGTGCAGTCGGCGCTCAGCAAGAACGAATTGCTGACCACGCCGATCATCGTCAGCAACAAGGCCGGCGGCTCCGGCGCCGAGACCTTCATCTACGCCAAGACCAACAAGGGCGACCCCTACAAGCTCTATTTCGGCACGCAGGACGCCTATGTGCTGCCGCTCGCCAACAAGCTGTCCTACAGCCTGAAGGACCTCACCCCGATCGCCGCGATGGTGTTCGATCCCTTCATCCTGTGGGTGAACCCCAAGACCTCCGGCATCGAGGACGTGAAGGGCTTCATCGCCAAGGCGAAGGAAGCGCCCGGCCAGCTCAAGCTTGGCGGCGCCAAGGCGAAGGAAGCCGACGAGACGCTGATGACGCTCATCGAATATTCGACTGGCGTCGACCTCACCTACATTCCCTACAAGAGCGGCAGTGAGGCGGCGATCCAGGTTGCCGGCGGGCACATCACCGCTAACGTCAACAATCCCAGCGAGAGCGTCGAGCAGTGGAAGGCCGGCGTGCAGAAGCCGCTCTGCGTGTTCGAGAACGAACGCCTCGCCGACACCACCGTGATCGCCGAGGACCTGTCCTGGCACGACATCCCGACCTGCAAGGAGGCCGGCATCGCCGTAGACAGCTTCGCCCAGCCGCGCACCATCTGGGCGGCGGCGGACCTGCCGCCGGGAGCCCTCGCCTACTACACCGACCTGTTCATCAAGGCGGCGGCGGCTCCCGAGTTCAAGGCCTACCAGGAGCGCGGCGCGCAGATCCCGCGCCTGCTGACCGGCGACGCCTTCAAGGACTTCATCAAGAAGCACGAGGCGAGTTACGCCGAGATCTACAAGCGCAACGGCTGGCTGCGCGCCGAGCAGTGACGCTCTTCGAGGTCGTCCGGCGCGTGTTCCCCCCGCGGACGATCCCCTTGCGGACGGCGCCCAGTCGCCGTCCGTCCTTCCCTCCCGCCGCGTCGGAGCGAGGCATATGGATATTTCGCGCAGCACCATGGACATCGCCGCCGCCTGCGTCACCGCCGCCGTCGGCGCGGTGGTCTGCTACGGCGCCACGCTGAACGGCTTCGCCTGGGGGCCTTCCGGGCCGGAGCCCGGCTATTTCCCCTTCTATGTCGGCTGCCTGATCATCCTCGGCAGCGCCGGGACCATCGTGCAGACGCTGCTGCGCCGTAACGCGGCGGGGCACGTGGCCGGACATGCCGAGGCGGATTCCTTCCTCGATGGCGAACGGCTGCGCACCATCGTCGCCTTCTTCCTGCCGATCGTCGCCATGGTCGCCGTCTCGGCCTGGCTCGGCCTCTATATCGGCATGGGCCTCTACATCTTCTACGCCCTGCGCGTCGCCGCCGGCTTCCGCACCCTCCCCTCGCTGCTCGCGGCGCTGGCGGTGGTGGCGGTGAACTTCGTCATCTTCGAGAAGCTGTTCATGGTCCCCCTGCTTAAGGGGCCGATCCTCGAAGCCTTCGGCATCTACTGACGAACAAGAAAACAACGAGGGACGCGCCATGGGCAATTTCGGGCAATTGATGGACGGCTTCGCCGTCGCGCTCACCGCCCATCACCTGATGATCATGGTGATGGGCGTGCTTCTCGGGCTGGTGGTCGGCGTGCTGCCGGGGCTCGGCGCGCCGAACGGCGTGTCGCTGCTGCTGCCGCTGACCTTCACCATGGACCCGATCTCCGCCATCATCCTGCTGACCTCGATGTATTGGGGCGCGCTGTTCGGCGGATCGACGACTTCCATCCTGTTCAACATTCCCGGCGAACCCTCCTCGGTCGCCACCACCTTCGATGGCTATCCGCTGGCGAAGCAGGGACAAGCGGCGCGGGCGCTCACCCTTGCCTTCACCTCCGCCGGCATCGGCGCGCTCACCGGCGTGCTGGTGATCACGCTGCTGTCCGGCTGGGTGGCGAATTTCGCGCTGCGCTTCGGCGCCGCCGAGTATTTCGCCGTCTATTTCATGGCCTTCGCCAGCTTCATCGGCATGTCCGGCGGTTCGCCGTTCAAGACGCTGGTGTCGATGATGCTCGGCTTCGCCGCCGCCACAGTCGGCATCGACACCATCTCCGGCGAGGCGCGCCTCACCTTCGAATTCGACGAGCTGATCGGTGGCATCTCCTTCCTCATCGCCGTCATCGGCCTGTTCGGCCTCGGCGAGCTCTTGCTCACCATGGAAGAGGGACTGAAATTCGAGGGCGTGAAGGCCAAGCTCGACATCCGCGTCATCGCGCGCACCGTCGCCGAGGTGCCGCGCTACTGGGCGACGCTGATCCGCAGCGCGCTGATCGGCTGCTGGATGGGCATCACGCCGGGCGGGCCGACCGCCGCCTCGTTCATGAGCTACGCGCTGGGGCGCCGCTTCTCCCGGCGCGGCCGTTTCTTCGGCAAGGGCGAGCCGGAAGGCATCGTCGCGCCGGAGACCGCCGACCATTCCGCCGGCTCCTGCGCCCTGCTGCCCATGCTGGCGCTCGGCATTCCCGGCTCCGCCACCGCGGCGGTGATGATGGGCGGCCTGATGATCTGGGGCCTGTCGCCCGGCCCGATGCTGTTCACCTCGCAGCCGGACTTCGTGTGGGGCCTCATCGCCTCCATGTATATGGGCAACATCATCGCCGTCGTGCTGGTGCTCGCCACCGTGCCGCTGTTCGCCTTCATCCTGCGCGCGCCCTTCACCGTGGTCGGACCGCTGATCACCGTGGTCTGCGTCATCGGCGCCTATACGGTGGCCAACCACATGTTCGACGTCTGGCTGGCGCTCGGCTTCGGCATCGTCGGCTATGTGTTCAAGAAGCTCGACTACCCGCTGGCGCCCTTCGTGCTCGCCATGGTGCTGGGCGACAAGGCGGAGGATTCCTTCCGCCAGGCCATGCTGACCTCGGACGGCTCGCCGGCGATCTTCTTCTCCAACGGCCTCGTCGCCACCATGATGGGCCTCGGCCTGCTGCTGCTGTGCCTGCCGGTGATCTCGGCGCTCCTCAAGGGCGGCCGGGGCCAGAAGGATGGCGCCGCAGGCGCGCCGGAAGGGAGGTCGGCATGATCGACTTTCCGATACCGGCGGTTCCCGCCTATTCTTCAACCGGGAAACGCACAGGCTCGCAGAAGCCGCCAGGAAAAGACCGCATGTCCTCCGCCCCTATCGTCCGCCATTCGCTCCACGAATCCCTTGTCGCGCCGCTGCGCGAGATGATCCTGCAGGGCGAGCTGCGCCCGGGCGAGAAGGTGCCGGAGGAGCAGCTGAGCGAGCGATTCGGCGTCTCGCGCACGCCGATCCGCGAGGCGCTGAAGGTGCTGGCGGCGGAAGGCGTGCTGCAGATCCTGCCGCATCGCGGCGCCATCGTCGCCCGCATCACCGAGGAGCAGATCGAGGAACTGTTCCCGATCATGGCCTCGCTGGAGCGGCTCGCCGGCCTGCTGGCCTGCCAGAACGCCACCGATGCTGACATTGCGCGGGTGCGGGCGCTGCATGAGCGGATGCTGGAATGCTACGCATCCGGCGACGAGATCGAGTATCTGCGCCACAACCGGCTGATCCACGAGGCGTTCTTCACCCTCGCCGGCAACGCCACCCTCTCGGCGTTCTACCAGCAGATCCTCACCCGCATCCATGCCTGCCGCTTCGTGGTACGCAAGAACCGCGAACACTGGCAGGCGGCGGTGGACGAGCACACGCAGATGATCGAAGCGCTGGAAGCGCGCGATGCAATGCGCCTCGCTGCCCTGCTGGAGACTCACGTCACCGGCACCACGGTCGGCATCGCCCGCGCCTTCATCCGCCGCATCGACGCGGACGCGGCGCCGACGGAAGCAGCACCGGCCAAGCCCCGTGCCCGTGGCCGCCGCCTCTCGGGTGTCCTCACCGACTGATCGCATCACCGCTCCGCGTCACCGTTCCCCCCGGGGAACGGCTTCCGCATTCGTAATTATTGATTGTGCATGCGGGACTCGCCCGCAGAAAGGCTCGAAACCGATGACCGATCTTCTGGACCATTCGCGGGAGAAGCCGGCCACCCAGCGCCGGGCCGACGAAGCGCCGGCACCGCGCCCCCTCCCCCTGACCGGGGTGCGCGTGCTCGACGTCAGCCAGGTGATGGCCGGGCCCTATAGCTGCATGCTGCTCGGCGATCTCGGCGCCGACGTCATCAAGATCGAGCCGCCGGGCACCGGCGACCAAACGCGCGGCGCCATGGGATTCAAGATGAAGGGGCCCGACAGCATGGGCTTCCTCAACATGAACCGCAACAAGCGCTCGGTGGCGGTGAACCTGAAGAGCGAGGCCGGCCGCGAGCTGTTCTACGAGCTGGTCAAGAGCGCCGACATCCTGGTCGAGAACTATCGGCCCGGCGTGATGAAGAAGCTGAAATGCGACTACGAGACGGTGCGCCAGTACAATCCGCGCCTCGTCTATGCGTCGATCTCCGGCTTCGGCCAGTCCGGTCCCTGGGCCGGCCGGCCCGGCTTCGACCTGATGGCGCAGGCCATGTCCGGCGTGATGAGCGTCACCGGCCATCCCGGCGGGCTGCCGGTGAAGGCCGGCGTGCCCGTGGCCGATATCGGCTGCGGCCTGTTCGCCACCTATGCGGTGCTCGGAGCCTATATCGGCGCCAAGAACACCGGCGAGGGCCAGTATATCGACGCCTCGCTGTTCGAGGCGGCGCTGGCCTTCTCGGTGTGGGACATCTCAGAATATTGGGGCCGCGGCACCGAGCCGATCCCGCTCGGCACCGCCAACCGCATGAGCGCGCCCTATCAGGCGGTGAAGTCCAAGGACGGCTATTTCGTCATGGGCGCTACTAACCAGAAGCTCTGGCTGCTGCTCTGCGACACGCTCGCTCGCCCCGAGCTCGTCGAGGATGCGCGCTTCAAGACCAATCCCGACCGCCTCGCCCATCGCGAGGTGCTGATCGAGGAATTGGAGAAGACCTTCGTCACCCGCACCTCGGACGAATGGGTGGAGGCGCTGCTCGCCGTCGGCATCCCGGCCGGCACCATGTATACCTATCCCGAGGCGTTCGAAAGCGAGCACGGGCGCCATCGGCAGATGCGCATGGAGATCGACCACCCGAACGAGGGCAAGGTGTCGAATATCGGCTTCGCGGTGAAGCTCACCGGCACGCCGCAGGAGGTTCGCCGCCATCCGCCGCTGCTCGGCCAGCACACCGACGAGGTGCTGAAGGAGATCGGCCTCGATAGCGCCGCCATCGACGCCCTCACCGCTCGCGGAGCCTTTGCGTCATGAACGCCGTCGCCAAACCAGAAGCCGGCCAGCCGGTGGACCCCACTGCCGAGGACGCCCAGGGTGCCCTCCGTCTCGCAATCGAGGGAGCGGTGGCCCGCCTCACCTTCGACCGGCCGGCGGCCCGCAACGCCATGACCTGGCGGATGTATGAGCAGCTCGCCGAGGCCTGCCGCACCATCGCCGCCACGCCCGCGGTGCGGGTGGCCGTGCTGCGCGGCGCCGGCGGCAAGGCGTTCATCGCCGGCACCGATATCGAGCAGTTCCGCTCCTTCACCTCCGGCGCCGACGGCATCGCCTATGAGGAGAAGGTCGAGCACTATGTCGGCGCGCTGGAAGCGCTCGCCGTGCCCACCATCGCCGTGGTGGAGGGCTGGGCGGTCGGCGGCGGCATGGCGCTCGCCAATGCCTGCGATTTCCGCGTGGCGACGCCGGGCTCGCGCTTCGGCGTGCCGATCGCCCGCACGCTTGGCAACTGCCTGTCGGCGTCCAATGTGCAGCGTCTGGTGGCGACGCTCGGAGTCAGCCTGGTCAAGCGCATGCTGCTGCTCGCCGAAACGCCGAAGGCCGAGGAACTGCCGGCCGGCTATGTGACGGTGGTGCCGCCCGAGCAGCTCGACGCCCATGTCGAGGAACTGTGCGCCCGCCTCGCCGCGCACGCGCCGATCACCCTGCGCGTCACCAAGGAGATGCTGCGCCGGCTCGCCCATGATCCCGACGCCGCCGACGCGGATCTGGTGCGCGAGACCTATGGCTCGGCCGATTTCCGCGAGGGCGTCGAGGCCTTTCTCGGCAAGCGCCCGCCGAACTGGCGCGGAGAATAGCGGCGGGCGGCGAGAGGCGCCCCCCTCGCCGCGCCTTCTTCGCAGGTCGCTCAGCGCCAGCCCATGGCCGGCGCCACATGCTTGAGGATCGCTTCGATGACATGGGCGTTGTAGGCGACGCCGAGCTGGTTCGGGACGGTGAGCAGCAGCGTGTCGGCCTCGGCGATCGCCTCGTCGGCCTTCAGCTGCTCGACAAGCGCGTCGGGCTCGGCGGCGTAGGAACGGCCGAAGATGGCGCGGGTCTTCTCGTCGATGAAGCCGATCGAATCCGCCTCCTGCCCGGAGCGGCCGAAATAGACGCGGTCCTGATCGCTCACCAGCGCGAAGATGCTGCGGCTGACCGAGACGCGCGGCTCGCGCTGATGTCCCGCCTCCTTCCACGCCGCGCGATAGGCGCGGATCTGCGCCGCCTGCTGCACATGGAACGGCTCGCCTGTCTCGTCGTCCTTCAGCGTCGAGCTTTGCAGGTTCATGCCGCGCTCGGCGGCCCAGATCGCCGTCGCATTGGAGCTGGCGCCCCACCAGATCCGCTCGCGCAGGCCTTCCGAATGCGGCTCCAGCCGCAACAGGCCCGGCGGGTTGGGGAACATCGGGCGCGGATTGGGCTGGGCGAAGCCCTCGCCCTTCAGCACTTCCAGCAGCGCCTCGGCGTGATGCCGGCCCATATCGGCGTCGCTCTGCCCCTCAGGCGGTGCGTAGCCGAAATAGCGCCAGCCATCGATCACCTGCTCCGGTGAGCCGCGGCTGATGCCAAGTTGCAGCCGCCCGCCGGCGATCAGGTCGGCGGCGCCGGCATCCTCGGCCATGTAGAGCGGGTTCTCGTAGCGCATGTCGATGACGGCGGTGCCGATCTCGATGCGGCTGGTCCGCGCCCCGACCGCCGCCAGCAGCGGAAACGGCGAGGCCAGCTGGCGGGCGAAATGGTGCACGCGGAAATAGGCGCCGTCGGCGCCAAGCTCCTCGGCGGCGACCGCCAGCTCGATGGATTGCAGCAGCGTATCCGCCGCCGAACGTGTCTGCGAATGCACGGAGGGCGTCCAATGCCCGAATGACAGAAAACCGATCTTTTTCACGATGATCCCGCGACTGGGAAAGGGGAAGATTCCCGGTAAGTTTAGGCCGGCCGCCGGGTGACGCCTATGCGGATCGCGCGAGCAACGGTGCACGGCAGGGATGCGTGCCGGGTATGCTCGAAGCGGCCATGCTCAGGCCGGGCGGCCGTGTACCTCGCGCACCAGCGCCAGCCACGCCTTCGCCGCCTCCGAGAGGAAGGCGCCGCGTCGCCAGACCATCGCCATCACCCATTCGGTGCCGGGCTCGTCGAGCAGCACCTGCGCGACCGCCGGCGTGCGGCGCTGCTCGGCGATCAGTCGCGGCAGGAAGGCGACGCCGAGCCCGGCCGCCACCAATTGCACCATGAAATCGATCTGGCTGCTCTGCGCCACCACATCCGGCTCGAAGCCCGCCCGCCGGGCGGCGTCGAGGATGATGCGGTGCAGGGTGAAGCCGCTGTCGAACAGGATCAGCGGCGTCTCCCTGAGGTCGCTCATGGCAAGGCTGTCGCGCGTGCCGAGCGGATGCGCCGCCGGCAGCAACGCCACCAGCGGCTCGCCCCCGACCTCCTGCCACTCGAACTCCTCCGCCGTCGGCAGCAGCATGCCGGCGAAGTCGATCTCGCCGGCCCGCAGGCTCGCCTCCAGCTCGTCGCTGCCATGCTCGGTCAGCCTCACCTCGATGCCGGGGTAGCGGCGGCGATAGATGGCGAAGAGCGGGGCGAACAGCGTCGCGCTGCCGACCGGCGGAAGGCCGAGCTTCAGCACGCCGCGCTTCAAGCCGCGAATCTCGTCGAGTTCGGCGAGGAGATCGTCGCGGTCGGCGAGCAGCTTCACGCCCCGGCGATAGACCACCTCGCCCACCGGCGTCAGCACGCTGCGATGGCCGATGCGGTCGAGCAGCGGCGTGCCGATCTCGTCCTCCAGCTGCTTCACCGCCTTGCTGACGGTGGACTGGGTGGCGAACACCGTCTTGGCGGCCTGCGAGAAGCCGCCCTGCCGCACGACCTCGACAAAGGCGCGAAGGGTTCGGAAATCCATAAAATTCCATAATGGAATAAACTGTAGTCAGTCAATTCATTTTGATCATGGTGCATCGCGGCATACATAGGGCGGCGAGAGGTATGTCATGTCGTCCCGCACCGTCACCGCCCGCGCCACCCATGTCCTGCGCCACAGCGCGCCACTGCAGGTCGGCGTCGTCATCGGCTTCTGGCTGGCCGGCGAGGGAATCGTGCGGTTGTTCGGCCTGCCCCTGCCCGGCGGCATCGTCGGGCTGGTGATCGTGCTGGCGCTGCTCGCCAGCCGGCGCGTCAGGACGCGCAGCATGCGCCGGGGTGCCCAGTGGCTGCTGGCCGACATGCTGCTGTTCTTCGTGCCGGCAGTGCTCGCCGTGCTCGATCACCAGGAGTTGCTCGGCCTCACCGGGCTGAAGATCCTCGCGGTCATCCTCGTCAGCACGGTCAGCGTGATGATCACCACCGCCTTCACCGTCGACCGCTGCTATCGCTGGAGGGCCGATCATGCCGGATCCGCTCCTCATTGATTCCGCCCTGCGCATCCTGCTGTGGTCGGCCGTCACGGTCGGCTTCTACTGGGGCGCCAAGCAGATTTACCGCCGCTGGCCGCGCTGGTGGCTGTCGCCGCTGCTGGTCACGCCGGTGCTGATCGCCGCCGTGGTGCTCGCGCTGCATGCGAGCTACCGCGACTATATCGGCGGCACGCACTGGCTGGTGCTGCTGCTCGGCCCGGCCACGGTGGCCTTCGCGATCCCGATCTACGAGCAGCGCGGGCTCATCCGCCGGCACTGGCCGGTGCTGCTGATCGGCATGCTGGTCGGCAGCGGCACCTCGGTGCTGACCAGCTGGGCGCTGGCGACGCTCGCCGGCCTCGACGGTGCGCTGCGGCTCAGCCTGCTGCCGCGCTCGATCAGCACGCCCTTCGCCATGGAAGTGTCCGGCGATATCGGCGGCATTCCCGATCTGACGGCGGTGTTCGTCGTGATCACCGGCATTGCCGGCGCGGCGATGGGCGACATCATCCTGGCACGGGTGCCGATCGCCTCGGCGCTCGCCCGTGGGGCGCTGTTCGGCGTCGGTGCGCATGGCGCCGGCACCGCCCGCGCCGCACAGATCGGCGAGACGGAAGGCGCCGTCGCCGGGCTGGTTATGGTGCTGGTCGGGCTGCTCAACGTGCTGGCGGCCCCGCTCGTCGCCCAGCTTCTCCGATAGGGCGCGCCTCTGCCTGAGGAGGATCGGCCGCGCGTTCAGGCGTGTGCCGCGCGCAGGCCGGGGATGGCGAGGACCGGTTCTTCCAGCACCTCCGCCGGCATGATCGCCGGCTCGTGCCAGCGGCCTCCCTCCAGCTCGGCTATGCGGGCGTCGAGTTCGGCGATGACATGGCGGGAGAACGGATAGAGGTGCAGGTACAGCACCATGTTCATCATCGCCGCCTCCAGCGCATCGGGATTGCGGCGGGCGCAGTCGATGAAGGTGGCCCAGAAGTGCCGGGCGATGTCGCGCCCCTGGAACGTCAACCGCCCGCAGGCGCGCATCAGCAGAGGAAGCTCCTTCATGGCCTCGCGCAGGCGTAGCTTGGGGCCGAGCGGGCGCCGCTTCAGCTTGTGTGTCATCTCCCGTACCCGCTCGAAGAAGGCCTGTGGCGCATAGATCTCCTCGATCACCCGCCGATAGTCCTTCAATATCTCGACGCGCGGGCGCAGCGTGGTGAAATTGAGCCCACCGGTGCACTGGTCGCCGGCCTCGGGGAGCGCGACATTGTAGCCCTCGAACAGCCGCCCCTCGCGCCGCAGCCGCCGCATCAGCTGGGTGTTGGGCAGCGCGTGCAGCAGCCCGACCATGGCGACAGGAATATTGCTGGACTGCACGCAGTCGATCATCGGCGTCGCCATGTCGCCGCGCTCGGTGTCGAAGCCGACGATGAAGCCCGCCGTCACATAGATGCCGGCGGCATAGATGCGCTCGACACTGTCGGCGATGCTGCGCCGGGTGTTCTGCTTTTTCTGCATGGCGACCAGCGTTTCCTGGTCGGGGCTCTCGATGCCGGTGAAGACCACGAAGAAATTCGCTGCGCTCATCAGGCCGAGCAGCTCGGCATCATCCGCGAGGTTGAGCGACGCCTCCGTCGAGAACATGAATGGATAGCCGTTGGCCTCCTGCCAGCGAATGAGCTCCGGCAGGAATTTCTTGATCGCCTTCTTGTTGCCGATCAGATTGTCGTCGACGAAATCGACATGTCCCTCGTAGCCAAGCTGCCTGAGCCGGTCGAGTTCGGCGAGCATCTGGCCGTTGGTCTTGGTGCGGGGAACCCGACCATAGAGCTCGATGATGTCGCAGAACTCGCAGGTGAACGGACAGCCGCGCGAGAACTGCACGCCGACATAGAGATAATCGTGGAAATTGATCAGGTCGAAGCGCGGTATCGGGCTCGCCTCGACATTGGCCTTGAACTTCTCGGCATCGAAGCGCCCGGTCTGCGCCCCGCTTTCCCACGCCTCGACGAAACGGTCGATGATGCCCTCGGCCTCGCCGAGGACGAGAAAGTCGGCGCCGGCATAGACATCCGGGTTGGAGGTCGGGTCCGGCCCGCCGATGCAGACCGGCTTGCCGAGGCCCTGGCAGCGATCGATGACCGCCAGCGTGTCGTTCTGCTGCGGCAGCATCCCGCCGGTGAGCACGAGGTCGGCCCATAGAATATCGTCGTCGCGCAATTCGCTGACGTTGCGGTCGACCAGCCGAAGCTCCCAGCTGTCCGGCAGCAGGGCGGCGAGCGTCATCAGGCCGAGCGGCGGCGCCACGCTGCGGGCGCCGTAGAGCTCGTAGGCCGGCCGGAAATTCCAGAAGGAATTGGGATTAAAGCGAGGAAAGACCAGCAGCACACGCGGGCTGGACCGAGAAATACGGGATGCGTCTTGTTCGTGCATCTATTGACCTCAATGAAAAACACGGATCAACCGACTGCCAACATTGTAATCTTGCGAGGCAGCTTAGCAGATTGCTCCTCGCCTCCTATCGAAAATGCATGGCTCGCGGATCACAACATGCCGCGCACCCTTCCCGGACACCGATAAGTCGGCTCGGCCTTTCCCGTGCCTTCTGCGGGCGAAGCAGAACAGCCAAAAGTGGCCGAAAGCAGCCCGTGGGAAAAAGAGGGCTTTGACTCCCCAATCATCATACGTATGATGTTTCGCATGACGCTTTATCGCAGCACCCTCGCCCGGCTCGGCAAGGATATCTGTGCCGGGATCTACCCTCCCGGCCAGGTGATCCCGGCAGAGCCCGTCCTGTGCGCCCGGCTGGGGGTCAGCCGCATCGTGGTGCGCGAAGCGATCAAGGGCCTCGCCTCTAAAGGCATGGTCGAGGCGCGCCGCCGCACCGGCACGGTGGTGCTCGATCAGAGTCGCTGGAGCCTGCTCGACCCGGAGGTGATGATCTGGCGCGCCGAGGCCACCGGCATCGACCGGGCGCTGGCCAACGACATCATGGAACTGCGCCGCATCGTCGAGCCCGCCGCGGCCCGGCTCGCCGCCGAGCGGGCCAGCGCGGTGGAACTGGCGGCGCTGCGCGCGGCCTTCGACGCCATGGCCGGCGCGGTCGCCAGCCAGCCCGACTATGTGGCAGCCGATCTCGCCTTTCACGACGTCATCATCCGGGCCTGCGCCAATCCCTTCGTCAGCCAGTTGCAGAGCGTGATGTCGACTGTGCTGCGCATCGGCTTCGAGCGGGTGGCCGCGACGCCCGGCGGCCCGGAGCGCTCGCTGCCGCTGCACCGTACCGTCTGCGAGGCGATCGAGCAGCGCCGGGGCCTCGAGGCCGAGGCGGCCATCCTCGCCCTGCTCGACCTCGCGGAGAACGACCTGCGGCAGATCCTCGACGCCGAGGGCTCGATGAGCGCCGAACCGCCGGCCGCCGCGCGCAAGCGCGCCGCCCCGTCCTCCCGCCGCCAAGCGGGCACGAACAACGACAAGAACAAATCCAGGAAGGAAACCCATGACGATGCCGTTCCGAGCTAGGCCCGCGCCACCCGCCCGACGGGCCGCCCCCTCCACGGAAATCTCTCGCCGGTGATCGCCGCCGCGCGACCGCCTGCGGTGTCGCGCGCTCCGGTTGCCTTCGTCGGCCTCGTCTGCCGCGCGGTCGCGAACCTGTGTCCTGTGCCGGCTTCACATTCGTTGCGAACATGAAAATCACCGCCATCGAGACCATACGCCTCGCCGAATTCGCCAATCTGCTCTGGGTCCACGTCCACACCGACGAGGGCGTTGTTGGCCTGGGCGAGACCTTCTACGGCGCCGCCGCCGTGGAAGCGCATATCCACGACACGCTGGCCGGCCGCCTGCTCGGCCGTGACCCGCTGCGCATCGAGGCGCTGAACCGCGAGATGTTGAACCTGCCGCTGGCGCAGGCCTCGACCGGTGTCGAATACCGCGCCGCCTCCGCCATCGACTTCGCGCTGTGGGACATTTTCGGTAAGGTCTGCAACCAGCCGGTCCACCAGATGCTCGGCGGCCTCGCCCATGACAAGCTGAGGCTCTACAACACCTGCGCCGGCTACAAATATGTCCGCTCCATGAGCATCAAGCCGGTCTCCACCTGGGGCATCGGCGAAAGCGAAGGTCCCTATGAGGACCTCGACGCCTTCATGAAGCGCGCCGACGAGCTGGCGGAAAGCCTGCTCGACGAGGGCATCACCGCCATGAAGATCTGGCCCTTCGACCCGGCCGGTATCGAGACCGGCGGCAACTACATCACCGCCGAGCAGATGAAGGCGGCGATCGTCCCGTTCGAGAAGATCCGCAAGGCGGTGGGCGACAAGATGGAGATCATGGTCGAGTTCCACTCGCTGTGGAACCTGCCGACCGCCAAGAAGATCGCCCGCGCGCTCGAGCCCTACGCGCCGACCTGGTACGAGGATCCGATCCGCATGAACTCGCCGCAGGCGCTGGCGGAATATGCCCGCTCGACCACTGTGCCCGTATGCGCCAGCGAGACGCTCGGCTCGCGCTTCGCCTATCAGGACTATCTCAATGTCGACGCCGCCGGCGTGGTGATGGTCGATCTGTGCTGGACCGGCGGCCTCACCGAGGGCCGCAAGATCGCCGCGCAGGCCGACACCTATCACCGCCCCTTCGCGCCGCATGACTGCACCGGGCCGGTCGCCTTCATCGCGGCGATCCATTGCTCGTTCAGCCAGCCCAACACGCTGATCCAGGAATCGGTGCGCGCCTTCTATCACGGCTGGTACAACGAGCTCGTCACCACAATGCCACGCATCGAGAACGGCTACGCCTATCCGATGGAAGGCCCCGGCCTCGGCGTCGAGCTGCGGCCGGAAATCTTCAAGCGCGACGACCTCACCGTCCGTCGCAGCGCGCTCTGAGGGAGGCCTGCATGTCGCTCGAACTGTTCTCGCTCGAAGGCAGGACCGCCCTGGTCACCGGCTCCGCGCGCGGCCTCGGCCTCGCCATCGCGCGTGGCCTCGGCAAGGCCGGCGCCAGCATCATCCTCAACGGCACCGATGCCGGGCGGACCGCCGCCGCCGCCGTGGCCCTCGCCGCCGAGGGGCTGAACGCCACCGCGCTGGCCTTCGACGTCGCCAATGACGAGGCGGTGCTCGCCGCCTTTGCGCGCCTCGACGCCGAGGGCCGAGAGGTGGACATCCTCGTCAACAATGCCGGCATCCAGTTCCGCAAGCCGATGCTGGATCTCGATCCGGCCGACTGGCGGCGCGTCATCGACATCAACCTCACCAGCGCCTTCCTTATCGGGCGCGAGGCGGCGCGGCGGATGATCGCCCGCGGCCGTGGCGGCAAGATCGTCAATATCGGCTCGCTGATGAGCGAAGTGGCCCGTCCGACGGTTGCGCCCTATACGGCGGCCAAAGGCGGGATCAAACTGCTCACCCGCTCCATGGCTGCCGAATGGGCCGAGCATGGCATCCAGTCCAATGCCATCGGCCCCGGCTACATGGCGACCGACATGAACGAGGCGCTGATGAACGATCCCAAGTTCGACAGCTTCGTGAAGGGCCGCACCCCCACGCGGCGCTGGGGGCTGCCGGAGGAGCTTGTCGGTGCGGCGGTGTTCCTCGCCTCGCCGGCCTCGAACTATGTGAACGGCCAGATCATCTATGTCGACGGAGGCATGCTGGCCGTTCTCTAGACCACCGCGGCGCCACCGCGGAAAGACCCAGACCCAAAGACTGAAGACCCAAAAGAACAACAACAATATTCCCAAGGAGAGAACCCCGATGAAGTCCCATCTTGGCATGAAGCCTCATCTTGGAATGCGCGTCGCCTATGCCGCCCTGATCGCCGCCACCGCCCTGCTCGGTGCCGGCACGGCTTCGGCGGAGATCAAGGCGAAGATCGGCCACGCCATGCCGGATTCGCACCCGCAGGCGGCGGCGATGAACAAGTTCGCCGAGCTGGTCGGCACCTACACCAATGGCGACGTGAAGGTGCAGACCTATTCCGGCGCCCTGCTCGGCAGCGACGAGAAGCAGCTGCAGGCGGTGCAGGCCGGCACCCAGGAATTCTACATCGGCACGCTGGCGCCGCTGTCGACCCGGGTGAAGGAAGTGCAGATCTGGGATCTGCCCTTCATGTTCCAGAACACCAAGGAGGTCTACGCGGTCCTCGACGGCCCGTCCTCCAAGAAGATCTTCGAGAAGCTGGAGCCGACCGGCCTCGTCGGCCTGACCTGGAGCGGCATGGGCTTCCGCAACCTGTCGAACAGCCGGCACGCGGTGACCAAGCTCGAGGACGTGTCGGGGCTGAAGCTGCGGGTGATGGCCAATCCGGTGGCGCTCGACACCTGGAAGACCATCGGCGCCAATGCCACCCCGATGCCGTTCTCCGAGGTGTTCCCGGCGCTGGAGGTGAAGGCCATCGACGGGCAGGAGAACCCGCTGCTACACATGTACGCCAACAAGATGCAGGAAGTGCAGAAGTACATCTCGCTGACCAACCACGTCTACACGCCGGTGGCGCTGGTGGCGTCGAAGAAGTTCTGGGACAAGCTGACCCCGGCCGACCAGGACGGCATCCGCAAGGCGGCGATCGAGGCCGGCCTCCTGCAGCGCAAGCTGCTCGACGAGGGCGACCGCGAGGTCATCGGCAAGTTCAAGGAGGCCGGCGTCGAGGTCGACGCGGTGCCGCCGGAGCAGCTCGCCCGCATCCAGGACCAGGTGAAGCCGGTGGTCGCCAAGTTCAAGGACCAGATCGGCGGCGAGTTCGTCGACGGCTTCTACGCCGAGATCGCCAAGGCGCGCGCCGGCAACTGAGCCGATCCGGGGAACGGGCGGTTCGCTCGCGGGCCACCCGTTCCCTTCGTCTTTCCGATCGCCTGAGGAACGGCACGATGCCCACGGCATCGACGGCCGGGTCGGCGTGTCCGTGCCCCTCCCCACTCCCGAGGTGTTCCGATGAACCAGCTGCTGAAAGCGGCGGTCGCCGCGTTCTACCGCCTGCTCGAAGTCGTCATGGTCCTGTGCATGGTGGTCATGCTGGTCATGGTCTTCGGCAATGTGATGCTGAGGCTGTTCTTCAACAGCGGCATCGATCTTTCCGAGGAAATGCCGCGCTTCGCCTTCGTGTGGCTGACCTTCCTCGGCGCCATTGTCGGCCTGCACCGGCGCGCGCATCTCGGCGTCGACATGGTGGTGCGGGCGCTGCCGCTGCTCGGCCGCAAGATCTGCTGGGGCCTCAGCCAGGCCATCATGCTCGTCTGTGCCGGCTACATCCTGTACGGCACCTGGCTGCAGCACGAGATCATCGCCGGCAACGCCTCGCCGGTGGCGCAGATCTCGACGCTCTGGGTCTACGGCGTCAGCTACGTCACCGGCACCGCCATCGGCATCATCTGCATCGCCAATCTCATCCGGCTGTCCCTCGGCCTGGTCGAGGAGCACGAGCTCATCGACGTCAACGAGGAAGGCATGTCGGAGGTGCAGGAGATCGAACACGAACTCGCCGACCAGGCTGCGCACAAGGGGGCCGCCCGATGATCGTCCTCGTCTTTGTCGGCTCACTGCTCGCGCTGATGGCGCTCGGCATGCCCGTGGCCTTCGCGCTGATCGGCTGCGGCCTCGTCATGATGTTCTACATGGGGTTCACCGACCCGCAGATCATCATCCAGAACATGTGGGACGGCGCCAACTCGTTCCCGCTGCTCGCCGTGCCCTTCTTCATGCTGGCCGGCGAGTTCATGAACGCCGGCGGCATGACCCGGCGCATCATCACCATGGCGATGGCCTGGGTCGGGCATATACGCGGCGGCCTCGGCTATGTCGCGGTGATGGCGGCGGTGATCATGGCGTCGCTGTCCGGCTCGGCGGTGGCCGATACCGCCGCGCTCGCCTCGGTGCTGGTGCCGCTGATGCGCAACGCCGGCTACGACGTCAACCGTTCCTGCGGCCTGATCGCCTGCGGCGGCATCATCGCGCCGGTGATCCCGCCCTCGATCGGCATGATCATCTTCGGCGTCACCGGCGGGGTGTCGATCACCAAGCTGTTCATCGCCGGCATCGTGCCGGGCATCCTGATGGGCGTGGCGATCATGCTGGCCTGGCGCTGGTGCATCAAGCACGACAATCCGCGCACCGAACCCAAGCGCAGCATGGGCGAGCGGCTCGCCGAGACGCGCGACGCCTTCTGGGCGCTGCTGCTGCCCATCGTGATCATCGGCGGTCTGAAATTCGGCATCTTCACCCCGACCGAGGCGGCGGTGATCGCGGCGGTCTACTCGCTGTTCGTCGGCGTGGTGATCTATCGCGAGATCAAGCCGCGCGACCTGTTCCACCTCATCTATCGCGCGGCGGAGACCACCGCCGTCATCATGTTCCTGGTCGCCGCCGCCGGCGTCTCGGCATGGCTGATCACCACCGCCGATATTCCCCAGGCCTTGGCCGGACTGGTCGAGCCTCTCATGGGCAGCCCGATGCTGATGACGGCCGCGCTGATGGTGCTGGTGCTGGTCGTCGGCACCGCGCTCGACTTCACCCCGACGGTGCTGATCCTCACCCCGGTGCTGATGCCGGTGATCAAGCAGGCGGGCATCGACCCGGTGTATTTCGGCGTGCTGTTCATCATGAACAACGCGCTGGGGCTGGTGACGCCGCCGGTGGGCACCGTGCTCAACGTGGTGTGCGGCGTCGCCAAGGTGCCGATGAGCGGGGTGATACGCGGCGTGCTGCCCTTCCTGATCGCCCAGACAATCGTGATGTTCCTGCTGGTGCTGTTCCCGCAGATCGTCATGTGGCCGCTCGCCTGGATGACCCGGTGACTACCGGGTATCCGCCTGCCGTCCCCTCGCTTCCCGCCCAAGGACCTACGACCATGCGTGCCATCGTCCTCCATGCCCCGCACGATCTTCGCATCGAGCCGATGCCGGCGCCGGCGCCGGGACCGGACGAGGTCACGGTACGCATGGGGGCGGGCGGCATCTGCGGCTCCGACCTGCATTATTTCCATCAGGGCGGATTCGGCACGGTGCGGCTGATGCAGCCCATGGTGCTCGGCCACGAGGTGGCCGGCACGGTGGCGGCGCTGGGCGCCAACGTCACCTCGGTGGCGGTCGGCGACCGCGTCGCGGTCAATCCCTCGCGGCCATGCGACGCCTGCGACTATTGCCGGCGCGGCCTGCGCAATCAGTGCCTCGACATGCGCTTCTACGGCAGCGCCATGCGCTTCCCGCACATGCAGGGCGCCTTCCGGGAGGAGATGACCATCCCGGCGGCGCAGGCGGTCAAGGTCGGCGGCGAGGTCGATCTCGGCCTTGCCGCGCTGTGCGAGCCCTTCGCCGTGGCGCTGCACGCGGTGGCGCAGGCCGGCCCGCTCGACGGCCGCACGGTGCTGGTCTCCGGCTGCGGTCCCATTGGCTGCCTGGTGATCGCCGCGGCGAAGCTGGCCGGCGCCGCCGCGATCGTCGCCACCGACATCACGCCCGAGCCGCTGGCCATCGCGGCGAAGCTGGGCGCGACGCGCTGCGTCGACGTGTCCGGCGGCACCGACGCGCTCACCGATCTCGGGCAGGACAAGGGACGCGTCGATGCCGCGCTCGAATGTTCCGGTAATGCGCGGGCGCTGGCGGGCGCCATCGGGCTGGTGCGCCCGCGCGGCACGCTGGTACTGGTCGGCCTCGGCGGCGACCAGCCGCTGCCGATGAACACCATTGTCGCCAAGGAACTCGCCATAAAGGGCAGCTTCCGCTTCGACGAGGAGTTCGCCCGCGCGGCGCAGCTGATCTCCGACGGCGAGGTTGATCTTCGCCCGCTGCTCACCGGCAGCCTGCCGATCGAGGAGGCCGAGGCCGCCTTCGCCCTCGCCTCCGACCGTCGACGGGCGATGAAGGTACAGTTCCGCTTCGGCGACTAAGCTGTCGGACGAAGGCCACCGCGCCGTCCGCGTACCGCCGCGCGAGGAACGCACGGCCATGCCGTCGATGGCGGCCCGGCCCGGGCCGCAAGTCGATTTGACCTGCAATCCACGGCATGCCGGCCTATGATGGCGGCTTGAACCGCCGGGCGGCAAACGACCCGGCGGGCATACCGGGAGACAAAGCCATGCGCCTCGCCAAGGCGACCTTCAAGGCGACCCTTGCCACCGTGGTCCTGGCAGCCACGCTGCTGGCCGCCCTCACTGCTGCCGGCTCGGCACAGGAAGCGGGCGCCGACGCCACCTGGCAGGCCCTGAAGCCCGACGTGTTCGGCGAACGGCCGGTGGTCGACGCCGGGCCGCTGATGACCCTCACCGCGCCGGTCCGGGCGGAAGACGCCGCCATGGTGCCGGTCGAGATCGCCGTGGCACTGCCGGCCGGCGATACGCGCACGGTGCAGAAGCTCACCCTGATCGTCGACGAGAACCCCGCGCCCGTCGCCGCCACCTTCACCTTCGGCGGCGAGCGCCGCGACCTCACCCTCGCCACCCGCCTCCGGGTGAATTCCTACAGCTATGTGCGGGCGGTGGCGCAGCTCTCCGACGGCTCGCTGCAAATGGCGCAGCGCTTCGTCAAGGCATCGGGCGGCTGCTCCGCCCCGGCGATGAAGGACGAGGAAGCGGCGCTCAGGAATATCGGCCAGATGAAGCTGCGGCTGGTCCAACCCGGCCAGCAGGGCGACGCCACCCAGGCGAACCGCTTCTCGCGCGTCCAGCTGATGATCCGGCACCCGAACTATTCCGGCCTGCAGATGGATCAGGTCACCCGGCTCTACATTCCCGCCAAATATGTCGACCGCATCGAGGTGAAGCAGGGCGACGCGCTCATCCTGTCCATGGAGGGCGGCATCTCGTTGAGTGAGGATCCGAACCTGCAATTCTCCTACGAGCCGACCGGGCAGCAGATCCATGTCGATGCCGGCGACACCGACGGGCGCAGCTTCGAGGGCGAACTCAAGCCCGCCGGCTGAGGCACCGCGCCACTCCCGCGCGCCGACGTTTCCCGAACCGCCAAACACGAACGGCGCCCCTCCAAAGAAGGGCGCCGTTGTCGTTTGTAGCGGACGATCAATAGAAGCAGGTGACCTCGGCCTCGGCCTGGGCGCGGCGGAGATCGGCGACGATGTCGCGGAACATGCCGGTGGAGCGGAACACCTCGGCCTGCTGCCCCGCGACCTGGCCGACGCTCATGATCGTCTCGGCCTCCACATATTTCTCGTAAGGCAGGATCGTCGCGATGGTGTCGATGGAACAGGAACACTTTTCCAGCGCCGGCCGGGTCTGGCCGTTCGACGCCATGCAGCCGAACACATAGTCGGCCCGCGCCACCGTCGGGTAATCATTGACGAAGCCCGGCGGCACGTTGGCGGTCGGCGCCGGCCGGCTCACCCCCGCTTGCCCGACCAGCAGGCCGGCGGGATCGCTCCCCGCCATCGCGCCGGGTGCGGCGGTCGCGCCGGCCTGCGATGGTGACGTACCGTCCTGGGCAGAGGCGGTGCCGGCGGTGATGGACAGGCAAAGGCCGATGGCGGCCGCGACCAGAATGCGCATGGCGTTGCTCCCTTTCTTCGCCGTTGGCCGGCGTTCCGCGTTCTCCGGCTCCGCCATGCGGAGCGCGGATTGAAAGCTCACTTGGCCGGCGAGGACGCCGCCCCATCAATGAGGGTCAGCTTGGTCTCGATCAGATTAGCCCCGCCATCTGCCGGCGGCGTCACCACGCGGATCGCATAGAGGCCGCCGGGCACCGCGTCGGAAAACAGGAACTCGTAGCGCCGGTTGATGATCTCGGCGAGCTGCTGCTTGTGCGGGTCCTGGGCGAAGGGAACCATGCTCATCTTCCAGCCGGCGACGGACTTGCCGTCATAGTCGAAGCTGGCCGGTTCCACGGTAGCTTCGCCCAGAGCGGTGCGCAGGCGGTTGCGGATATAGAACGGGCTGCCCTTGCTGAGATCGGTGATCTCCTTGGCCTCGCGCTCCATCAGCACCAGCGTCAGCGGGTTGCTGAGCGCGGGGAACGGGCCGGCGCCCTGGTCGGCGTTGCCGCGTCGTATGTCCACCTTGGCCATCTGCTTGGAGGCGTCGTCCGCGGCGGGTGTGAGCGTCAGTTGCATCTTCTCGTCGAAACTGTCGCCGAGATCCTTGCGCGCCGTGGTGTGGGCGTAGTCGTAGGAAAGCTGGGTGCCGTTCGGCAGCTTGGCGAGATAGGGGGTCTCGAAGAACAGCTCGATCGGGCCCGGCTGGGCGATCGCCGCCCGTACCGGCAGCACGGCGGCGCCGGCAAGCATCGGCAGGGTCGCGGCGAGGGCGAGGCGGAGCAGAAGTGAACGGGGCATCAGGCGCATGCGTATCTCCGGGGAAGGCGTCACTGCGCCCGGTCGGGCGTCGAGAAGCGGCGATAGTCGTATTCCGCCACGTCGGCCGCCGCGTCGGCCTCGGCCAGCGCCAGCAGATGGGCGTGCAGCGGCGATTTGTGGCAAGCTGGATCCGTGGCCGCAGCGTCGCCGGCGATCGCCATCGCCTGGCAGCGGCAGCCGCCCCAGTCGATTTCCTTGCGCTCGCAGGAGCGACAGAGATCCGGCATCCAGTCGGTACCGCGGAAGGCGTTGAAGGCCGGCGAGGCCTGCCAGATCTCGGCGAGGGAGTGCTCGCGCACGTTCCAGAAGTCGAGGCTGGGGATCATCTCGGCAGCGTGGCAGGGCAGCACCTTGCCCGACGGCGTGACGTTCAGCGACTGCCGACCCCAGCCATTCATGCAGGCCTTGGGGTATTTGGCGTAATAGTCCGGCACCACCGCGTCGATGGTCAGCACGCCCTTCAGCCGTACCCGCGCCTCCTCGACCACGTCGAGCGCCTTGAACACCTGCTCCCGGGTCGGCATCAGCGCGCCACGGTTGCGCAGCGCCCAGCCGTAATATTGCGCATGGGCGATCTCGATGCGCCTGGCGCCGAGCGACAGCGCCAGTTCGAGGAAGTCGGGGATCTGGTGGATATTGGCCCGGTGCACCACCGAATTGATGGTCAGCGGCAGGCCGAGCCGGCGCACCTCGCGGGCCACCGCCAGCTTGCGCTCATGCGCACCCTTGAAGTTGGACACATGGTCGGTCACCTCCGGCGTCGCGCCCTGGAAGGACAGCTGCACATGGTCGATGCCGGCGTCGGAGATCGCCTGCAGCCGCTCCGGGGTGACACCGACGCCGGCGGTGATGAGGTTGGTGTACAGCCCCACCTTCACGCAGTGGCGGATCATCTCCTCGAGATCGCGGCGGGCGGTCGGCTCGCCGCCGGACAGGTGCACCTGCAACACCCCGAGCTTCGCCGCTTCCTCGAAGACGCGCAGCCAGGTGGCGGTGTCGAGCTCGGCATTGCGACGGTCGAGCTCGACCGGATTGGAACAATAGGGGCACATGAGCGGGCAGCGATGCGTCAGCTCGGCCAGCATGCCATAGGGAATCGGCAGCGGGGCCCGCAGCGGCGCCGGCGCGGCGTGGGAAGCGACGTTCACCCTCTCGTTCATGAGCTCACCTCCACCATGCCCTTCTCGGCGAGACCGGCGAGGAAGGCGTCGACATCGGCGGCGACGCGCCCGCGCTCGACGGAGAAGGCGAGGATCAGGTCGTCGATGATGGCCTCGATGGTCCGCTCGCCGTCGACCCGCTTGAGGATCTCCACCGCCACCGGGTCGGGCTGCAGCACCCGCTCGGGCGCCAGCAGCACCCATTGGCCGCGCGCTTCGTCATGGCGCAGCCGCACGCCACGGGCGAGCTTGGGAACGCCGTTGGCGGGAAGCCGGGTGCTGGTGGTTTCTGCGGTCATTCAGGCCTCCTGCGCCACCCGCGCGGCCTGCGGCACGAAGGCGCCGGGATAAGGCATGGCCGGGTCGACATAGGCGAAATAGAGCGCGTCGAGCTGCACCCACAGCACGTCGCATTTGAATTCCAGCGCCCGGATCACCGCCTGCTGCTCTTCCGGCGTGCGGGCGTGGCGCTTGACGTAGTCGAGCGCGAAATCGGCATCGCGCGGCGCCTCGGTGAGGCGCTTGTCGAAATAGGCCAGCGTCTCCCTGGAGACGAAATCATAGTTCTTCAGCATGCCCGCCACACGCTCGCCGATGATGCCCGGCGAGAACATCTCCGTGAGCGAGGAGGCGATGGCCTCCAGCAGCGATTTGTCGCGCACGAAATGCACATAGGCGTCGACGGCGAAGCGGGTGGCCGGCAGCAGCCCGGCGAGCGAAGTCACGTAGTCACGGTCGAGGCCGAGCCCGTCGGTGAGCTTCAGCCAGCGGGCGATGCCGCCCTCGCCTTCCCGGTCGCCGTCATGATCGATGATGCGCTGGCGCCAGACGCGCCGCAGTTCCGGGCTCTCGATCCGCGCCAGCACGGAGGAGTCCTTCACCGGGATCATCGCCTGATAGTAATAGCGGTTGAGCGCCCAGGCCTGCACCTGGCCGAAGTTCAGCTCGCCGCCATGCAGCAGCTTATGGAAGGGGTGCAGGCTGTGATAGCGACGCCGGCCGACGTCGCGCAGCCGCGCCTCCAGTTCCTCCGGCGAGAGCAGCGTCGTCATGATGCGGTCTCCATCGTTGCCCCCGCGGGCACGATTTCCATGCCGTCCTCGGCGATCTCCCATCCCGCCGCCTGCGCGGCGAGGCGTTCGGGCGAGCCTTCGATCAGCACGGGGTTGGTGTTGTTGATGTGCACGTAGATCTTGCGGCCGACGTCGAGGTCGGCGAAGGCGGCGATCGAGCCGCCCGTCCCCGACATCGCCATGTGGCCCATGCGGGCGCCGGTCTTGGTGCCGACCCCAGCGCGGATCATCTCGTCGTCCTGCCACACCGTGCCGTCGAACAGCACGGCGTCGGCCCCGGCGATCCGTGCTGCCAGCGCCTCGGTCATCCGCGCGCAGCCGGGGATGAACAGCACCCGAGAGACGCCGTCGCTGAGTTCGACGCCCACCGTCTGCTCGCCTTCCAGCGTGGTGTCCACCGCGCCATGCGCGGCGATCTCGCCGGCTTCCAGATAAAGCGCGATCTTGCCGGGCACGGAAAAGATCTCCGCCGTCACGCCCTCGACCAGTTCGAAGGCGGCATCGAGCCCGACGGGCCGGCGCTCCACCACACCCTCGGCGAGAACGTCGAAGGCCGGGTTGGCGCGCAGCCCGCCATGGATCGCCGCCGTCGCCAGCAGCGCGAAGGGCTGCCCCTCGCGCAGGCTGAGCAGGCCGGCGACATGGTCGATGTCGGCATTGGTGAGCAGCACGGAGGCCACCGGGGTGTGCCGGCGGCCGCGTTGCGGCTGCAAGGCCGGCAGGGACTGGATCTGCGACAGGATCTCGGGCGCGCAGTTGATCAGCGCCCAGCTTTCACCGTCGGCACTCACCGCGATGGAGGTCTGGGTGCGCCGCCGGACGCGCGGATCGCCTTCCCAGGCGAGCGTGCAAACCGGGCATCGGCAGTTCCACTGCGGGAAGCCGCCGCCGGCCGCGGAGCCGAGAACCATCAGCCGCAAGCGGGGCGAGCGTTCGGGCATGATGCTGCCTCGGAGGCCCGCCCCGCCCCTTTGAACTCAGAAGTCCGCCGGCATATACGCGTTGACTTCGAGACCGACGCAAACTTCGACGATACGCGGGGTGTTCCAGGCCATTTCCACTTCCTCCAGGTTAAAACGTCTCTCTATACTTTTCTAAGAAGTTTATAAGAGACAATCGCCACTTACTTTTCGTGGCGACAACAATATTAGTGTGAGCACTCCGACGCAGAACGTCAAGAACAAGTCTGGAATTCTTCGCGTCTCGGTCACCGCCGCCGCAGTGCAGCACTTCGTCGCCACGCGACCTCAGCTGGCTTTCGGCTCCGCTCCCGGCTCGAACATGAAACCACGGCCGCGCACCGTCACGATAAGTTGCTCGCCATCCGCCAGCGCCTCGCCGAGCTTGTGGCGGAGATAACCGACATAGACGTCCACCACGTTCAGCGAGGCGCCGCCATGGCCGGCCCATAGCGCGGCGAAGATGTCGGCGCGGGCCAGCGGCTCGCCTTCATGCCGCATGAGCAGGGCGAGCAATTCGACCTCGCGCTCGGTCAACCGCACCCGCGCCTCGCCCGCCTGCACCTGCCGCACCTCCAAATCGAGCGTGAGCGGCCCGGCGGTCAACACCCGCGGTTCCTCGTCGCCGGCGCTGCGGCGCAGGGCCTGCACCTTCACCCGTGCCAGCAACTCCTCGAAGGCGAACGGCTTGATGATGTAGTCGTCGGCGCCGGCGAGCAGCCCCTCGGTGCGCTCATTCACGCTGGAGCGGGCGGAGAGCATGATGATGGGCGCGGTCTGGCCGGCGGCGCGCAACGCCTTGCACACCTCGATCCCGGAGCGGCCGGGCAGCATCACGTCGAGGATGATCGCCTCCGGCACCTTGCCGTTGACGGCCTTCAACGCCAGATCGCCGTCGCCCACCAGTTCGACATGGTAGCCCTCCGAGGCGAATCCGCGGCGGAGCAGCGAACCGATATCGGCATCGTCCTCGACGATCAGGATGGTCATTCGGCAGGCTCCAGCATGACATGCGGCAGGATGGCAGGCAGGCGGATCGTGACGCAGGTTCCCGCCCCCTCCCTGTCGGCAGGTGCACTCTCGACAGGGGCGTTCCCGGCATCCGAGGCCGCCGGCGCCCCCGCCTGGCTCTCGACGGCGATGGACCCGCCATGCCGCTCGACGATCCATTTCGCAAGTGCGAGACCGATGCCGAAGCCACTGCCCTCTCGGCCGCTACCCCTACCGCGCCAGAAGCGCTCGAAGACGTGCGGCAGCTCGTCGCGGGGGATGCCTTCGCCCGCATCGCGCACCCTCAGCACGACCTCGCCGGCCTCTTCCGCCGCCTCCAGCCGAATCGTCCCACCGGGGGAAGAATGCCGCACGGCATTGGCGACCAGACCCTCGATCACCTGCCGCAGCCATTCGCGGTCGGCCTCGACGGCCAGCCCGGCCGCGTCCTCGCGCTCCAGGGTCAGCTGGCGGGCGGCGGCGAGCGGGGTCACGGTCTCGGCGGCCTCGGCGAACAGGTCCGCGACCGACAGCGGCCGGCGCTCCAGTTCGATCTGGCCGGTCTCGGAACGGGCGATGCGCAGGAGATCCTCGACGCGTCGATGCAGCCGGCGCGCCCGCGCCTGGATCACCATGAGCGCGGCGCGCATGTCGTCGGGGCGGGGGGCGGCCGGGCGCAGCGTGACCTCGGCCTCGCCGAGAATGACCGTGAGCGGAGTGCGCAATTCGTGACTCACATCGGTGAAGAAGCGGCGGCGGGCCTGATCGACATTCTCCAGCCGTTCATTGGCGCCACGCAGTTCGGCCGTCCGGGCATCGACGATCTCCTGCAACCGCTGCTGGTCGGCGACGAGGCGCGCCTCCCGGCGGGCAAGTTGCGTCGCCATGCGGTTGAAGCGCGCCATGGCGAGGCTGAGCTGGTCATGGCCGGTCACGATCAGGCGGGTGTCGGTATGCCCCCGCGCGACGGCGGCGGCGGCGGCGGAAACGTCGGCCACCCGCCGGATCAGCGAGCGGCCGAGCCGGTGATAGATCAGTGCCGCGACCAGAAGGGCGAGAACCACGACGGCGATCCCCCAGCGCAGCGTGCGGGCGCGCAGGTCGCGCACCGCCTCCTGCGCCGCCTGGGCACTGGCGCGCTCCTCCTCGATCGCCTGGCCGAGCGGTGCCCCGAAGCCGGCGGCGAACACGTCGAGCGCGATCCGCACGCCCACAGCGCGCTGCGGCGAAATCATCGCCGCCTTGACCCGCTGGTCGAGCATCTCGAACTGCGCCTTGAGACGGGCGATGGTCCGGCTGCGCGCCGCCATCAGGGTGCGCTGCTCCTCGTCCGACTGGCGCGCCACATCCTCGCCCAGCGCCGTCTCGAAGCGGCGGAAGGCCTCGCGCGCACGGTCGCCGGCGGCGGGGAGGTTGCCCAGCCCGTCCGGTACCTGCGAGGCCTGCAGCGCCACCAGCGCATAATCGCCGATGCGGCCGGAGAGGCCGGAGAGCAACTCCAGTCGCTGCTGGGCGGAAACCAGCCGGTCGACCTCGCCATTGACGAAGCCGAGCACCGTCACCAGCGAGGCGGCCGAAACCGCCGTCACCAGCACCGCGACCGCGAGCAGCAACGCCATCCGCACGCGCAACGACGACATCCGCCCGCGCAGCGCGGCGAGGCGTGTCCGCAGCGGAGAGAAGGATAGGCGCAGCATTCAGGCAGCTTCCCGGATCGAGCTCCTCGCGCGAAGAGGTCCGATGATTTCATGTCCGGCGAGGCAACGCACGCTGCGGCGCAGCACGCGCGCCCTTACCGCATCCGGGCCTGCGGCTTCAGCTCTTCAGCGCCTTCTTGCCGTCGTTCACGAAGTCGAGGCACTCGTCATATTCCTTCTCGCCGAGCTCGCGCTCGGCGCCCTTGAGCGCCTTGTTGATCTTGTCCAGCGTCGCCTTGGGCGGGTTCTTGGCCGCCTCGGCCTTCAGCAGGGCAATCCCGGCCGAGCAGTCCTTCGCCTCGTCGGCCGATGCGGACAGCGTCAGCCCGAGCCCGAAGGCGGCGGTCAATACGGCGCCAGCGACGGCGCTGCGCGTGAATCGTCCCATGGTATCTTCCCCTATCGCCGGTCTGCGCCGGCGCTTTCATGGCAATGAGTGAAGCGAGCGGAAGGCACGCGCGCCTATTTCACCGTCAGCGTGCCGTACATGCCCTTGTCCTTCAGTCCCTCGATCCACCATTCATAGGTGCCGGTGCGGATCGGCACGAATTCGAGCGCGATGGTGCCGGCATCGTCGAACTCGATGTGGTGCGGCGCGCCATAGGGATGGATTTCGAGGTGATTGATGACGATCTGGTTCATCCAGATGTTCCGGAAGAACTCCGGCGCCATGAACTTGTATTCCTTGCCGCCGTTCGACGTCACATTGAGGCGGTAGGACTTGCCGCCTTCCATGGTGATGTCCTTCACCGACACGGTGAAATCGTTGCCGTTGGTGTCGCCGAGCACGATTTCCGGCAGGTCCTGCCGACCCTTGGCGAGATCTCCCGCCATCGCGCCACTCACGGTCGCCACACCGGCGGTTAGTCCCAGCAATCCCGCGGCGATCAAGCCGATGGCCGCGCGACGGCCATGCCCGTCCTTCATAGCTTCCTCCTGACGTTTCTTGGCGCCGACCCGCGCGCCGCCCTGATGGCGGGGAGAGTCGAGCCGGGATGTTTCCCGTCAGAGAGCCTATGGGCGAGCTGTATCTGTGTCTAGAAGATTGATTCTTATGAATATTTTATGATTTCGCGTTCGGCGCCGCGTCGGTCCGGCAGCCATGCGTCCCCCCGCCCGATGCCGGGGCACCGGGTGGGGCGAAGGTTGGCTTCAGATATCCTTGCCGGCAATGCCCGGACGGCCGCAACGCCATTTGGTCACGCGCCATTTGGGATGGCTTTCCGACCATTCGGCGATCACGGGCTGGGCACCCATCATGCATTGGGTGGGGAGGGAAACCTGCTCGACATTCAAGGACACGGCTTCTTCCTTGCACACGCCGGGCGAGGCGATCAGGCAGATGGACAAAATGAGCTCCATAGCGGGACCCTTTAAAGTGTGGACCTGAGCTACCCGAGCGTTTCCCCTTAGACGTCTCGTCGATTAGCAAATGGCATGCCAGATAAACAAGCCCGACCAAAGCTGCGCGCTTTTGTCCCGGACGCCATACCCCGACGCCATATCGGCGCAGTCGTTCCCCACTTCCGGTGCGATCGCGCGGACGTCCGGCCGGAGCCGACCAAGGATTGGGCGCACCCGATCCACCCCTGACTAAACGCTGATCACGGCCGAAATGCGCGGCCTATGGTCGCGACGCGACCGCCGCATCGGCGCGGCAGCGGCGAAACCACGTCGCGAGCGGCGCAAAAGTGGCTCAAAATCAGCGATTGCAACGACGTCCCCCTTGCGGGAAGTCGCGAAGCGGAACTAGTCTTCGCCCGTCTGGTCGCGCTATCGGGCCAACCGGTTTGGTGTTTCAAACGCTGCAACAAAGATAGCCGGGACATCGGAGAGGGGCACCCCGCCCTTCTGATGAGCAACCCCGTTTGGGAGGATTAAGATGGCCAAGATCAACAAGGTTCTGATCGGTGAATCGCTTGTCGGCGACGGCAATGAAGTGGCCCACATCGACCTCATCATCGGCCCGCGCGGCAGCGCGGCGGAAAGTGCCTTCGTCAACGCACTGACCAACAATAAGGACGGCTTCACCTCGCTGCTCGCGGTGGTGACCCCCAACCTGCTGGCCAAGCCGAACACCATCCTGTTCAACAAGGTCACCATCAAGGACGCCCGCCAGGCCGTCCAGATGTTCGGCCCCGCCCAGTACGCCGTCGCCAAGGCGGTGGTGGATTCGGTCGCCGAAGGCGTCATCCCCGAGGAAGAAGCCGACGACCTGTTCATCTCGGTCGGCGTGTTCATCCACTGGGAAGCGGCCGACGACGCCAAGATCCAGCAGTACAACTATCAGGCCACCAAGGAAGCCCTCGCCCGCGCCATCAATGGCCAGCCGACGGTGAAGGAAGTCGTCGCCGGCGCCGCCAGCGCGAAGCACCCCTTCGCGGCTTAGATCGGAAGCAGCCCTGAGCAGACAATACCTCCGCCCGCGGCTCCTTTGCCGAAGGGCCTGCTCCAGCGGTTGGCGGCGATCTTCCTCGACAAATGAGGGTGGCTCGCCACTCTCGGCTCGTGCGTACCAAAGCGGCCCTGCCGCTTGAATGACCGCCGACTTTCGGGCCCGAGGTTTCGATCTCGGGCCCTTTTCATTTGTACTGTCTGAGGGATAGGCCGGCTTCCTCATGTCCGGCGGGAGGAGGGGCGACCACTAGATCGGCCCCGGCACGAGGAGCTCCCGGCAGGATTTGGCTCCGGCCGAATCCGCCCCGGCGCGGCGTCTCAGCCGAACACCGCCCGGCGACATTCCTCGACCAGGGCGGGATTGCGCCGCTCGTCCGCGCTCAGCCCCACCGGAATGTCCGCAACGATCCGCGCCGGCACGCCGTCGAGCCGCACGATGCGGGTGCCGAGTTCCACCGCCTCGCGGCTGTCATGGGTGACGAACATCACCGTCGCCGGCCGCCGCGCCAGCAGCCGGCGCAGCAGGTCGCGCAGTCGCGCCGCGCCCGCCTCGTCGAGCGAGACGAAGGGCTCGTCCATCAGCAGCACGTCGGGATCGAGCACGAAGGCCCGCGCCAACGCCACCCGGCGCTGCTGGCCCAGCGACAGCCTCTCGGGATAGGCGTCCGCCTGCTCCTCCAGCCCGACCTCGCGCAGCATCGCCATCGCCTTTTCCGCCGCCGCCGGATCGCGGCCGAGCGGCAGCGCCACATTGTCGCGCACCCGGCGCCAGGGCAGCAGCCGCGGGCTCTGGAAGGCATAGGCGATGCGCGGCCCCTCAGCGGAGAACGACCGGCCGGGCGACGGCTCGAAGCGGATGCCGCCGGCAAAGTCCGGGTCGAGACCGGCCACCATGTTGAGCAGCGTCGTCTTGCCGAGGCCAGACGGCGCCAGCAGCACGAGGAAGCCGAACGGCGCCACCTCCAGCCGGAAATCGCTGTAAATCAGCCGCGCCGGCGCGCCGGCGGCGGCCGGGAAACGCTTCTCGGCGATATCGAGGATGATCCCGGTCACCGGCGCCACCGGTTGGCGCGGCGCTCCCAGGGCTGGATCAGCGTCAGCTCGATGAGCTGCACCACCACGGTGAAGGCCAGCGCATAGGCGAGCACGGTGGCGACGTCGAACAGCTGGAACGCCGTCTGCAATTCGAAGCCGACGCCGTTGGAGCGGCCGAGCAGTTCCACCACCAGCACGATCTTCCAGGTGAGGGCGAGGCCGGAACGCGCGCTGGCGGCGAAGAACGGCGCGAGCTGCGGCAGAACCACGTGGCGCAGCGTGCGCAGGCGCCCGAAACGGTAGACCAGCGCCATCTCGTCGAGCTCGCGCGACAGCGCCGCCGCCCCCTCGCGCAGCGTCACCGCGACATTGGGGATCTTGTTCACCGCCACAGCGGTGATCGCCGCCGCCTCGGTGAGCCCGAACCAGACATAGCAGAGGATGATCACCACCAGCGCCGGCAGGTTCAACAGCACGATCAGCCACGGGCCGAACACCCGGTCGAGCGCGCGGGAGCGGCCGAGCGCGATGCCGATCGCCGAGCCCAGCAGCATGGCGACGAGGAAGCTGGCCGCCACCCGCCCGAGCGTGATCAGGATGTTGCGCGGCAGGGCGTAGTCGGCGCTGGCACGCAGCATCGCCTCGGCGACCGCCGGCGGGCCGGGCAGCAGCGGCGAGGCGACGATGAGCGCCGCCGCCTGCCAGGCCAGTGCCAGCAGCACCAGCGAGACCAGCGTGGTGCCCGCGCCACCGAGGCCGGCACGCGGCCGTTCCCGGCGCGTGCCGCCGACCGTCGCCGTGCCACTGCGGAGAAAGGCCACCGGTTCAGTCCTTCGACAGCGCGAACAGCCCGGCGTCAAAACCGGGCTTCGGCCCGACCAGCTCGGCCCCGCCGATCCCGGCCAGCACGTCGTAGAGCTTGCCGCAGGCCGCGATGCCCGCAGCGTCGAAGGGGCCGGGTATACCGGCCCGGTAATAGTCGCGCAGCTTGACGAACTCCGCCTCGTCGGCCGCCTGCATCAGCGGGCGCAAGCGTTCCCACGCCGCATCGGAGGACGCCAGCACACGGTTGGCCGCCGCGGTCGCGCGGAAGAAGGCGGCAAGCTGGGCGCCCTTGGTGGCGGCGGTGCGCTCGCGCCAGACGAAGCCGACCAGCGGCGGCGTGGGCGCGATGCCGAGCCCGGCCACCACCTCCTTCATGTCGATCAGGCGGGAGAAGCCCTGCGCGTCCAGTCGGGCGGCGAAGGGCCAGAAGGTCAGCGCCGCGTCGATGCGCCCGAGCGAGAGCTGCTGGTTGATCAGCGGCGGCGCGCCATAGACCGGCTCGGCGTCCTTGGCGAGGTCGAGGCCGGCTGTGCGCTGCGCATAGGCGCGCAGCAACAGCCAGCTCTTATCGAGCGCCCCGCCGGCGACGCCGATCTTGCGTCCCTTCAGGTCGGCGATGGCGCGCACCGGGCCGCCCGCCGCCACCATCAGCGCGCCCAGCGCGTTGGAGAACGGCGCGAAGCGCAGATCCTCGCCCTCCTGCCGGCGGCGCATCGCCCACAGCCAGTCGCTGACGATCAGGTCGATATCGCCGGCCTGCAGCGCCACCGTGGTCGCCTGCCCGCCGGCGAAGTCGATGGTCTCCATCGCCAGCCCCTCGCGGGTGGTGAGGCCCTCGGCGCGGATGGTCTCAGTGAGCCAGTTGAGCGTGCCGAATTTCAGCGAGCCGATGCGCAGCGCCGGCTCCTCGGCGGCGCGCCCCCCACGCGGCGCCAGCGCCAGCAGCAGCGGCGCCGCCAGCAGCGCCCGCCGGCTTGGCCGGATACCTTCCATGATACCGCCCATCATACCGCCCTTACCCGTCATGCCTTGGTTCCTCACGGCGCCGCCTTGCCGGTCAGCGGCGGATCCAGCAGGCGGTTGCGTATCAGATAGGAGATGCCGCGCGTCCAGGATTCGTCGGTGTTGTTGCGGATATCGGCGCTGCCGGCCCGCAGCACCTTGCCGCTCGCGACGTCACGCAGCTGGAAATTGATGTTGAGGATGAGGTTGGATACCTTCTGCACCAGCCCGATCACCTCGATGTCGGCGCCGAGCGCGCGGGCGATCGGCAATTCGCAGCTGTTGCAGTTGCGGAACGGCGAGGCGTCCTCGATTCGCGCCGCCTCCGGGGCGAGGTCGATCACCTCGTAGCCGGCCGCGGTGAGGCGCTGGCGCACATCCTGGGTGATGAGGTCGAGCCGGCGCCGCTCTTCCGGCTTCGGCCCGCCGGGGCCGGCCTCGCCACTGGTATCGAGCAGCTCGAACTCGAATACCGCCACCCGGGTCGCCGCCTGTGCCGGCGCGGCCGCCAGCCAGAACGGCAGCACGGCCAGCGACACGGTCGCCGCCCATCCCGCCCGAGCCAGGCGCCTTCGGCGAATATTGGACGGTCGTTGAGGGATCATCGGGCGACCTCCCGCTCAGTTGCGCCTGTTGTCGCGGGGATCATATCCCTGCGCCCACCGGCGGCAAGACATCCCCTTCACTTTTCCGTCAGGCTGGCGGTTGATTTCCCAATATAGCGGAGAAATTGTTCCCGCTTATTAATTTCTTATGGAACTTAAACTATTGAAGACTTCACGACGTTTGATAGTCTTCTTTCAAAGATAACCAAAGGTCAGGCGCACGAACGCTCGACCGGAAAAATACGGGACGGACGCTCATGAAACGGATGGTCCGCGCTGCGGCGGCCAGAGCCGTGCTGGCTATGGCCCTGCTGGCAATGGCCGGGGTGCCCCTGCCCGCTTCGGCCCAGCAGGAATCTCCCACGCCCGCCGCGCCGAAGCCGGCCGCTACCGTCGCGGCCGCGCAGACCTTTCGCATCGGCCTCGTTCGCCAGATGCCGGAGCTGCCGCCCTGGATCGCGCCGCTCACCGCGCCGCCGGAGAATCTCGGCGTCGCCGGCGCCGAGCTCGGCATTCGCGACGCGCTCGCCTCCGGCCGCTTCCTCAAGCTCGACTATACGCTCGCCACCGAGATCGTGCCGACCGACGGCGATCCGCTGCCCGTCGCGCAGAAGCTGGTCGAGGCCGGCAACAACTACATCCTGCTGGATGTCCCGGCCGCCCAGCTCATCCGCATCGCCGACGCGCTGAAGGACAAGGACGTCCTGTTGGTCAATGTGGGGGCGCCGGACGACAGCCTGCGCCAGCAGGACTGCCGCGCCAACGTGCTGCACGTCGCGCCCAATCGCGCCATGCTCACTGACGCGCTGGCGCAATTCCTGATGACCAAGCGCTGGCGCAACTGGTTCCTGTTCACCGGCCGCACCGACGGCGACAAGCTCTATGCCGAGGCGGTGCGCAATTCGGCGAGGAAGTTCGGCGCCAAGATCGTCGCCGAGAAGGTCTGGGACTACGGCCCCGACGCCCGCGCCACCGCGCAGTCGGAAGTGCCACGTGCTACCCAGGTCGCCGAGTACGACATCCTGATCATCGCCGATGAGCAGGGCGAGTTCGGCGACATCCTGCCCTACAACACCTGGCTCGCGCGCCCCACGGCCGGCACCCAGGGGCTGATGCCGCTCGCCTGGCACCCGACCATGGAGAACTGGGGCGCCGCGCAGCTGCAGAGCCGCTTCTTCAAGCAGCACCAGCGCATGATGCAGCCGCTCGACTTCCAGATGTGGGAGGGCGTGTTCGCCATCGCCTCCGCCGGCATGAAGACCCGCTCCAGCGAGGTGGGCAAGATCCGCGCGCAGATCCTCGCGCCCGACTACGACCTGCCGGTGTTCAAGGGCGTGGCGGCGAGCTTCCGGCCCTGGGACCACCAGCTGCGCCAGCCGATCCTGCTCACCCACGCCACCAACACCGTCACCCTGTCGCCGCAGCAGGCCTATCTGCACCAGCGCACCCCGCTCGACACGCTCGGCTTCGACCAGCCCGAGACCCGCTGCAAATTCAACTGAGCTTTCGCTCGACCCAAAGCCGCAGGACGAGGCGCCGCTGAGAGCGCCACTGCCCAAGGAGGAAACGATGACACGCCGTATCTTGCTGAGCGCCAGCCTTGCCGCCGCGGCGGGCCTGATGGTGATGGGGGAGACCCTGCCGGCGCAGGCGCAGATGCGCGCTTTCGTCACCAATGAGCGCGACCACACGATGAGCGTCGTCGACATGGACGCCCTGAAGGTGCTCGAGACCATCAAGACCGGACGGCGCCCGCGCGGCGTCACCGCCAGCCCGGACGGCAAGCTCATCTATGTCGCCGCCTCCGACGACAACCGCGTCGAGGTCTATGATTCCAAGACCTTCAAGATGTTGAAGACGCTGCGCTCCGGCCCCGACCCGGAGCTGTTCGTGCTCGCCCCCTCGGGCAACCCGCTCTACATCGCCAATGAAGACGACAACATGGTCACGGCGGTGAATGTCGAGAACAACGAGCTGGTCGCGGAGATCCCGGTCGGCGTCGAACCGGAGGGAATGGGCGTCTCGCCGGACGGCAAATATCTCGTCAACACCTCCGAAACCACCAATATGGCGCATGTCATCGACACCACGACCAATGAGGTAATCGAGAACATCCTGGTGGATTCCCGCCCGCGCGTCGCCCAGTTCAACCATGACGGCACCCAGCTCTGGGTCTCGGCCGAGGTCGGCGGCACGGTGGCGGTGATCGATCCCAAGGACAAGTGGAAGATCGTCAAGAAGATCTCCTTCGAGATCCCCGGGGTGAACAAGGATGCCATCCAGCCGGTCGGCATCCGCATCACCAAGGACGGGTCGAAGGCCTTCGTGGCGCTCGGGCCGGCCAACCGCGTCGCCATCGTCGACACCAAGACGTTGGCGGTGGAGAAGTATCTGCTGGTCGGCCAGCGGGTCTGGCAGCTCGCCTTCACGCCGGACGAGAAGCTGCTCCTGTCGACCAATGGCAACTCCAACGACGTCTCGATCATCGACGTAGCCAGCGAGAAGGTGACGAAGTCGGTGGCCGTCGGCCGCTCGCCCTGGGGCGTCGTGGTGGTGCCGTGAGGGAGCGGATGCGTTGCCGCGATGGCTCGAATGCTCGAAAGAACGATAGGCTCCCTCTCCCCGTCGGGGAGGGTGTTGGGGTGAGGGGTCTTCGATGCTTCCCGATCGTGTAGGCCCTCGCCGACCCGCTTCGCGCGCGCCCAATGGGGAGAGGGAAAGAAGGGGTCGAGCCCCGGGTGTCTGACCCATCATTGGGAAGGAAAAGCCGCAGTGCCCTCTCAACGCTCAAGCTCCCCCGCTAGCAGGCCGTCATCCTGAGGTGCGAGCGAAGCGAACCTCGAAGGAGGCGCGCCGCGCTCGCCCGCACCGCCCTCCTACGGGGCCCGGCCAATGGCCGGCCACCTAGGGACGAGATCAATCCCGGAGACGAGGATTTCGACATCTCACTGTGGTGATCCTCTCGCCTCGCCGCCCTATTCTCCCATCCCTGGCCCATGCCGGGGATGGCCGTTTGGTACCACCCAACCTTCCGCAGCGGAATATGTCGGAATGATGCCGATCGACCTCGCCGCCATCGACCGCCCGGAGACGCCCGCCGTCGACCCGGCCTCTGCCCTCGCCATCGATGGCGTGACCCACGCCTTCGGCGCCCGCAAGGCGCTGGACGATGTCAGCCTTAACGTGCCGCGCGGCAGCTTCACCGCGCTGCTGGGGCCGAACGGCGCCGGCAAGACCACGCTGTTCTCGCTGATCACGCGTCTCTACGACAATCGCAGCGGCGCGATCCGCGTGCTCGGCCACGATGTGCGCCGCGAGCCGGCGGCGGCGCTGTCCCGGCTGGGCGTGGTGTTCCAGGCCCGCACGCTCGATCTCGATCTCACCGTGATCCAGAACCTCGTCTATCACGCGACGCTGCACGGAATCGGCTTTCGGCGGGCGAAGGCGCGGGGGCTGGAGGTGCTGGAGAATGTCGGCCTCGCCGACCGGGCGCGCGACAAGGTGCGGCAGCTCTCCGGGGGCCAGATGCGGCGGGTGGAGATCGCCCGCGCGCTGATGCACCGGCCGGAGCTGCTGCTGCTCGACGAACCGACGGTGGGCCTCGACATCGGCTCGCGCGCGGCGCTGGTCGCCGAGGTGCGCCGGCTGATCGCCCGCGAGGGCATCGGCGTGCTCTGGGCCACCCACATCATCGAGGAAATCGAGGCCGGCGATCGCATCGTGGTGCTGCACCGCGGGCGGATCCGGGCGCAGGGCACGCTCGCGGAAGTGCTGGCGGCCGGCAACGCGGCCGATATTTCGGCGGCCTTCCTCGCGCTCACCGGCGCGGCGGAAGCCGGCGACGCACATGGCGAGCAAGGATGAGTATCGTGCCGGAATCCGCCCCGTCGTCCTCCCTTTCGCCGGCCGGCATCTCGCCTGCGCCCGAAGCACATCCCGCCCGCCTGCCGCTCTCCGGCTATGTCATCTGCATGGCCGGCATCTGCTGGCGCGAGGCGCTGCGCTTCCTCAACCAGCGCGGCCGTTTCCTCTCGGCGCTGGTGCGGCCGCTGGTGTGGCTGTTCATCTTCGCCGCCGGTTTCCGCTCGGTGCTCGGCGTGTCGATCATCCCGCCCTACGAGACCTACATCCTCTACGAGGTCTATGTGGCGCCGGGGCTGGTGGCGATGATCCAGCTGTTCAACGGGCTGCAATCCTCGCTGTCCATGGTCTATGACCGCGAGGTCGGGGCGATGCGCATCCTGCTCGTCAGCCCCTATCCGCGCTGGTACCTGCTGCTCTCCAAGCTGGTGGCCGGCATCTGCGTCTCATTGCTGCAGGCCTATGCCTTCCTCGCCATCGCCTGGTTCTGGGAGGTGGAAGCGCCGCCCATCGGCTATCTCACGGTGCTGCCGGCGCTGCTGCTCTCCGGCCTGATGCTGGGCGCCATGGGGCTGCTGATGTCCTCGCTGTTCCGGCAGCTGGAGAACTTCGCCAGCGTGATGAATTTCGTCATCTTCCCGATGTTCTTCACCTCCTCGGCGCTCTACCCGCTGTGGAAGGTGCAGGAGAGCAGCCTGCCGCTCTATTACATCTGTCTGTTCAACCCGTTCACCTATGCGGTGGAACTGATCCGCTTCGCCCTCTACGGCCAGTTCGATCCGTTCTCGGCGATGGTGGTGGCGGGCTGTGCGGTCGCATTCCTCTGCGCCGCCATTGTGGCCTATGATCCTTCCGCCGGACTGATGGGCCGCCGCGGCGGTCCGGAGGCGGTCAAATGACAAGAATGAATGCCCGGGAGACGCCTATGCCCTCGACCCGCACACGCTTCGCGAGGCCCCTGTCCTTGCTGGAGCGGACTGCAACGCCCCTGCGTGCCGGCCTCGCCGCCGCCTTGCTCCTGGCCATCGTGCCGGCCGCCGAGGCCGCCGCCCCCGCCGGGGGGCTGTGGCCCTGCATCCAGCCACGCGTCGACAGCCTTGCCGCGGCGCAAATGTGGGACGGCCCGCCGATCGACGGGCTCGCCTGGCGCGACGATGCCGCGGTCGCCGATCTGGTACCGGTGCTCGCGGCCCGGCGTACGCCTATCGAGGAGGCCGGCACGAAGATCGAGGAATTCGCCAAGCAGGCCGGCGCCAACAAGGACGCGCGGCTCACTCTGCTGTTCGCTGGCGTGTTCGACCAGATCAACGGGTTGCGCGCGCGCATCCTCACCGGCATCGAGCGCTATTCGAAGCACCAGATCGGCCTCTCCGACCGCATCCGGGCGGAGAGCCTGGACCTGGCGAAGTTGAAGAAGGCCGCCACCACCGATGCCGACAAGACCAAGGCGGCCGATGCCGAAAAGCAGCTGCTTTGGGACACCCGCATCTACGACACCCGCGCCCAGGCGGTCACCGCGGTGTGCGAGAGCCCGGTGATTCTCGAGCAGCGCGCCTTCGCCCTCGCCCGGGCGATTCGGGCCCAGATGGACTGAGCCGGGCCTGGCGACGTCTACCTTCGCCCCCGCCGTTCAGCCGGAGACGATCCGGCCGCGGCGGGCGGCAAGCCGCCGGGCGACATGCAGCACGATGAGCAGGTGCAGCAGCACGGCGAGCGCGAGCCCGATCAGGTGCGCGCTCGCCGTCGCATCGGTGACGGCCAGCGTGACGAGGCCGAGCGGCAGGAACAGCAGCAGGCTGGTGACGAGGCCGGGATTGTAGGCCCGCAGCTTCACCGCCCCGACCACGTGGATCGCGGCGTTGACCAGCACCGCATAGGGCGCGACCAGTCCGGCCGCCGGCCCGCAAAGGAGCGCCGCATAGAAGGCGGCGAGGTTCAGTCCCCAGACCAGCGGCAGGTTGACCACCAGCACCGTCGCCACGCTCAGCCCGTCCTGCCCGTGCAGCAGGCGGTCGTTGACGAAGCGGCGGAAACGGTCGCCGGCATGTTCCTCCACCTGATGCACCATGTAGACCGGGCTGTGGAGAAGGATCAGCAATGTCGGCAGGTCGAGCACCCGCGCCAGTCCCGGCACCAGCGCCAGCACCGCCGCCGCCATGAAGCCGGCACCTGCCACCCAGCGACCCGCCAGCCAGTAGACGGCGCGGCGGCCGAAATACCGATCCATGCGGTGGCCCTCCCTCTTGCCGCGCCGAACTCCCGTGGGCGCACCGCCCCTCGGCGCCCTCGAGCCCCCTTGGCGGGCAAGCTCTCGTGGCGCACCGAACTGCCTTGAGACCCCAAGCTGCCTTAAGCCCCGAAGCTGCCTTAAGCCCCGAAGCTTCTTTGAGTCCCTCGGCTTCCTTGAGAACTCAAGCATCATCGAGACCCCAAAGCTGTGCTGAGACACCAATCTTCCTTGGCGTCCCAAGCCCCGTGGCGGGGCGAATTCCCTTGCGACACCGAGAGTGTAGCGCGGCAGCGCCGGATGACCAGCCGAGGCCCTCCATCCGCATCTGCGGAAGAGAACGATTTGCCACGATGGGCGCGCGCGGCGCCGAAATCGTGTCACATGTGGGAAGGGTCATCCGCACGCGTCCACGCCAACGCCGCCCTCGTGAAACGGCCTCCTGCCGCTGCGCTTCGCTGGGCGGCATCGGATTCGGGCAGTGGGGTGCGGCGGAGGGTCGGGCGCCGGGCGATCTCACTCGCGCGGGGTGGCGGGCTCCAGCGGCAGGCCGGCCTTGGCCCAGCCATCGCTGCCCTGCGGGTACCAGGCGACGTCCGTGTAGCCATAGGCCATGGCCCGCTTGGCGGCGTTCCACGACATCCAGCAATCGGTGAGACAGTAGAACACCACCGGCGCTGCACGCCGGCCATTGGTCAGCGCCTCGAGGCTGTGGCGGAAATAGCCGTCCATCGGCTCGCTCAGCGTGCCATAGCCGACATTGGGCAGCCACGTGCTGCCGGGCAGATGGTCGCGCGGCTTGTCACGCCAGATAGTGCCGGGCGCAAGGTTTGCCGGCTTCACGTCGCGCGGCAGCACATCTACGAACAGCGCCGCCTTGGCGCGCCACAGCCGCTCCGCCTCGCCGGTATCGATCACGCGGGCGCCCCTCAGCGTCGCCGGGGTCGGCGCGCGGAAGGCCTCCATGCGGTAGCCCTCCGGCTCGGCGACGGCCAGCTCGGCGACGGGCGGCTCAGCCGCCGACTGCCCGGCCGCCGGCGTCGCTCCGCCGGCAGCCGGGTTCTGCGCTTTGGCGGGCGTGAAGGCGATGAGCGCCACCGCTAGCCCGGCCATGCCGAGCCAGGCGATGCGCACCATGGGCGAGCGGGGCAGCAGGCGGTCGGCGAGAGCCGCCGCCCTGCGGGACGGCTCCTCCCGCCGAACCGCGCGCGCGGTCATTTGCCAGCCTCGATCGGCTGGTTGCGCTCGTCCAGCAGCGGCACGCCGAACTCCAGCAGGATGCGGTTGATCTCCGGCTGTTCGCTGGCGATGAACTCGTTGAGCTGGTGCTTCCAGTTCAGCTCCCCGGGCCGGATGCCGAAGGTGATGCGGTAGGTCATCTGCGGGTCGCCGCGCTCCTTGGTCAGCGGCACCACCGAGAGCGGCGCCTCGGAGCGGCGGGCATAATAACCGCCGATGGGCCCCCACAGGATGCCCGCGTCGATGGTACCGGCATTGATGTCGGCGATCATCTGCTCGGCCGGGCTCTCATAGCGGCGATCGACCATCAGCGCATAGGGCCGGGCGAAGCCCATCAGCCCGTTGCGCTGCAGATGGTCGCCCGGCGGCGAGCCGGCCACGATGCCGATATGCAGGCCCTTGAGCCGCGGATCGGAGAGGCTGTCGATCCCGTCCAGCGGTCCCCCCTTGCGGGAGATCAGCACCCAGGCGGACCGGTAATAGGCATTGGTGTTCAGCACCGGATCGCCGCCGGCGACATAGCCCATGACGATGTCGCAGCGCTTGAGGCCGAGCGTCATGCGGTAGAAGCCCGTCGCCTGCGGAAACCAGGTATAGTCGAGCGGAACGTCGAGCTTCTTGGCGAGCAGATCGGCGATCCGGTTCTCGAACCCCTCGCCCTTCTCGTCGGTGAAGGGCATGTTGGCCGGATCGGCGCACACCCTCAGCGTCGAGCGGTCGACGAGATCGGAGACCTGCGCCGCCGCCGGCCGGATCGTCCCCGGCAGCAGCGCCGCGACGATCAGCCCGGCGAGGGTCGCCGCCCGTGGACCGGCGGAGCGGGTCATCCCGCCAAGCCGGCCCAACCGGTCACTTCCGGCCGAAGCACTGGTTCTCATTTTCACCATAGGCCTTCGTCTTGTCCTCGCGCTTGCTGGGGCGCGTGCGGTCGAGCGCGCCGTCGGCGCGGGCCTTGAGGTAGACGTAGAGGTCGTCCATGTAGCACATGACGTTCAGGTTCTCGCCGAAGGCCGGCATCACCTGATCGGCCGTGCCGACGCCGATGGTCTTCTTGCCGTTCACCACCGTCTCCATGAACTGCTCGTAGGTGAGCGTCTTCAGAGAGTTGGCGAGCGCCGGCGCATAGGTCGAGCCCATGCCGTCCGGGCCGTGGCAGACATGGCACTCGGCGTGATAGCGGCGGTAGCCGGAATAGGTGAACCAGTCCATCGTGCCATCGGGAGCGATGCGGTAGGTCGGCGTGCCGTCGGGCAGGGTGTACTTGCCGAGATCGTCCACGCTCGCCTCTTGGCCGCCATGGGTCTTCGAGCCGTCAGGCGCGGTGCCGACCGCGTTGGCCGAAGCGGCGGGCTGCTCCTGCGCCTGTGCGGCGGCGGGCGGCAGGGCAAGGCACATGACCAGCGGAGCGATGGCCAGCAACGCGGACAGTACGCGCCCTGCGGGGCGCTTGCGCGCCGGGCTGGGGTTCGACCGTCCGAAAGCGGAATTCGTCATGGGGTCACTCCCGAAGGCACCAGGCCAGAATTTGGGGTCGGAATGCACCGTGATGGCGACGCGCAGCCGGCACACGACCTGGGATGATTCTAAGATTCTCATAAGGTTCGGTAGCCCGAGACGCGGGGGCCTGGCGCATCGCCTCGACGATGGCCAGGCCCCGTTGCCGTCGGTGGGAACAGGCGCCGTCCCCGTGAGGAGACGGCGCTTCCGTCAGTTTCAGTTAGGAACGGCGAACACCGTCAGCTGGCCACCGAGGTTGGTGTAGCTGCTGAGGGCCGCATAGCCACCCACGGCGCCGAGACCGGCATTCGGGTCGGTCAGGCCGGCCGCGAGGCCGATGCCGGCCCAGCCGCCGACACCCGAGAGGACGGCGACGTACTGCTTGCCGCCATGCTCATAGGTGGTGACGTTGCCGATGATGCCCGACGGGGTCTTGAACTTGTACAGTTCCTTACCCGTCTTGGCGTCGACCGCCTTCAGGTAGCCTTCCAGCGTGCCGTAGAAGACCACGTCGCCGGCGGTGGCGAGAGCGCCCGACCACACCGAGAACGGCTCGGGCAGCGACCAGACGATCTTACCCTTGGTGTTGTCCCAGGCGATGAAGTTACCCATGCCGCCATGGCTGTTGGGGGCCGGGTACATCGACAGGGTCGCACCGACATAGGGCTGGCCCGCGGTGTAGCTGACGCGGAACGGCTCGTAGTCCATGCAGACGTGGTTGGTCGGCACGTAGAAGAGGTTCGTCTTGGGCGAGAACGCCGCCGGCTGCTGGTCCTTGGTACCGAGCGCCGCCGGGCAGATGCCCTTCGAGTTCACGTCTTCGCCGTTCTGCTCGGTCGAATACTTGGCCACGACCAGCGGACGACCGAAGGTCGGGCTGTTCCTGTCCATATCGACCTTGGTGGCCCAGTTCACCGCCGGGTCATACTTCTCGGCAACGAGCAGGTCGCCCGACACGCGGTCCAGCGTATAGCCGAAGCCGTTGCGGTCGAAATGGGTCAGCAGCTTGCGCGGAGCGCCGTTGAACTGCTGATCCGTCAGGATCATCTCGTTGATGCCGTCATAGTCCCACTCGTCGTGGGGGGTCATCTGGTAGACCCACTTGGCGACGCCGGTGTCGGCGTCACGCGCCCAGACCGTCATCGACCACTTGTTGTCGCCGGGACGCTGCTTGGGGTTCCAGGTCGAGGGGTTGCCCGAGCCGTAATAGACGAGGTTGGTCTCGGGATCGTAGGAATACCAGCCCCAGGTGCAGCCGCCGCCGATCTTCCACTGATCGCCTTCCCAGGTCTTCAGCGAAGAGTCCTTGCCGACGGGCTTGCCAAGAGCGGTGGTCTTCTCCGGGTCGACCAGCAGATCGCTGTCCGGGCCCATCGAATAACCGCGCCACACCTGCTTGCCGGTCTTGGTGTCGTAGGCGGTGACGTGGCAGCGCACGCCGAACTCGCCGCCGGAGATGCCGACGATGACCTTGTCCTTCACCGGCAGCACGGTGGCGGTGTTGGTCTCACCCTTCTTGGGATCGCCGTTGAGCACCGACCACTTCTTCTCGCCGGTCTTCGCGTCGAGCGCGACGAGAGTGGTGTCGGCCTGATGCAGGTAGATCATGCCGTCGGAATAGGCGAGACCGCGGTTGACGGTGTCGCAGCACATCACCGGAATGACGTTGGGATCCTGCTTGGGCTCATATTTCCAAAGGATCTTGCCGTCATTGTTCAGGTCGAGTGCGTAGACGATGTTGGGGAACGGCGTGTGCACATACATCACGTCGCCGATCACCAGCGGTCCACCTTCGTGGCCGCGCAGTACGCCAGTGGAGAAGCTCCAGGCTACCTGCAGCTTGCCGACATTGCCGGCGTTGATCTGATCGAGCTTGGAATACCGGGTGTTGGCGTAGTCACCGGTCTGAATACCCCATTGTTTGGGGTCCTTGATGATCTTGGTCAGTCCGTCATTGGCCGCGGCAGGCCAAGCATAGACGGCAACACCCAAAAGCAGCGCCGCACAGGCAAGCTTGCGCATGCGTATATCTCCTCCTCAACGCGTTCCTCCGGCCACAGGGGCTGTATTCAGCCGTGCCGTGATCGGTTTATTATTCTCTTTTCACGTTCATCTCCGACAGCGTGTCACGACCGGCTGGGGGGAGAACAGCCGGAAATCACGGGGGCCTCGCCCCAAGCTGGCCTGCGAAGTGAATTTCGAGGTTTTGGGCCCCGAAAGTCATTGAAGCCGGAGATGTGGTGACCCTAGACCGATTTTGAACAACGCGCAATAAGAACCGCGCCGCCGAAACTCTCTTATTATGAAATTGCTGCAGGCGCTTATGAGTTGCTGCACCTGCGAAGTGATGTACTGTATACCAGAGAAGAATACTTTAATTTTTTGGTGAATTCGTTGGATTCCCCCCTTGGGGCCCGCCGGTCGCCATGCCTGCCGCAGCGCCCGCGCCAGCTGCCGGGGACTGCCGATGGGTCATTCCCACTCGAATTCGTGATAGGCAGCGATCGCGTTGCGGGCGTTGAATTCGTCGAAAAGCGCCCAGTCCGCCCGCTCCGATAGCCCGGTCCGCTCGGCCGCTTCCCCCATCGGGACACCGTCTGCGATGAAGCGCCGCACGTCGGCGCGCAGCGTCTCCAGATACCGGCGCTCGGCCGCCGCAGACTCGGGCCACCCCACCTCCCCCGGACCGTGGCCGGGCACGGCGCGGGCGGCCGTGCGGGCCGTCAGCGCGTCGAGAACGCCGAGCCAGCCCTGCAGGCTGCCGTCGAGAGTCGGCACGTGACCGACGAAAAGCAGGTCGCCGAGGAACCAGCTGTCGCTCGCCGAATCGCGAATCGTCAGGTCGTTGTCGGTGTGCGCGGTGGGATGGGCCTCGAGCTCCAGCGCCCGGCCGCCGAGGTCGAGCACCAGCCGGTCCTCCACCAGGAGATCCGGCAGCACGATCCGCGTGCCCTCCCCCGCCGGGCCGAGCAGGCGCTTCACCTGGTCGAGATAGGTGTCGGCCCGCACCGAGAGCGCGCGCGGCAGCTTGCGGTGGCCGACGAAGCGCACCCCCTCGCCCTGCAGGGCCGAGTTGCCCAGCACGTGGTCGGGATGCATGTGGGTGTTGATGACGTAGCGCAGCGGCCGGTCGGTGACGCGGCGCACCGCCTCAAGCAGGCGCTGGCCGGCGATGTGGCTGTTGCCGGTGTCGATCACCGCCGCCGCCTCGGTGCCGACCACGAGGCCGACATTGGCGATGGCGCCGTCATTATCGGGCGCCAGCAATTCATAGGGCGCGCGGTGGACGAACACGCCGGGCGCAATCTCGCCGAGCGAGATCTCCCGATCCGGCGCGGCAAAGGCGCAGCCGCAGAACGGCATCGCACCGTCGAGGAACACGCTGCCCGCCGCGAATGCCCCGAAGGCAAGCGCGGCGCGGCGGTTCAAAACGGGAAACCTCGGCGGAAACCTCATGGTCATCCGGCTGCCGGTCGCCTCCCTTGTTCCCGCCCGGCCGGGAACCCTTGGCCGGACGATGCCGCGCATCCGCCGTAGCGGCCGGCGCGCGGTCTCCCCGACCGGAAGTACCGGCCGGGATCAACCGATCGGCCTAGGACGCCGATCCGTTCAGGACCGGTCGCTCAGGACCGATCCATCAGGGCTTCTTGGCGCCGGTGGCGTCGTACTGCGAGAGATAGGCCAGCAGGTCGGCGCGGTCGTCGTCCTTCGGGAGGCCGGCGAACACCATCTTCACGCCCGGCATGGCCTGGCGCGGATTGGTGAGGTAGGTGCTCAGCTGTTCGGCGGTCCACACGTCGCCCTTGGCGTTGTGCTCCTTGAGCGTGTCGGAATAGTTGAACCCTTCCACCGCGCCCATCTTGCGGCCGACGATGCCGTTCAGCTCCGGGCCGACCTTATTCTTGGCGCCGTCACCGACGGCATGGCAGGCCATGCATTTCTTGAACACGTTGGCGCCCTTGGTGGCGTCGCCGTCGGCGAGCGCGACGGTGGAGCCGAGGGCGAGGAGGGTAGCGGCGGCGAGAAGACGGTTCATGGGTTTCCTTCCTAAGTGCTTGTCATTGAACGGCGCCGTCGCTGCGGCGCTTGACCCGGTTGAAGCTTAGCGCCTTGCCTGGAACGATCCTAGACTGAGGATCGCTCACAACCGCGGCAAGGCCTTGACAATTCGCCGCATATCCCTCGGTAAGCCGGTTCCGCCGATGTGCGGCACGGCGTCGCGCGGGAACGCCGCCGGCGATCCTAGAGCACGAGCACCTCGCCCAGCCCGCCCTGCAGGCGGTCGCCGACCAGGCGGCGGGCGGTGACGGCGGCGCCGATCAGCGCCGCGAGATCGGGTACCCGGCGCGCCATCAGCCGCAGCGCCACGAGGTCGTGCGTGCCGGTGTCGGCGAACCCCTCGGGGAGCTCCGGCGCCGTGCGCGCGAGCAGCGTACCACGCTTCATGCCGCGCCCGGTGCCGGCGCCGAATCGGCCGGCCACCGCCAGCGTGCCGGCGATCATGTCGGTCGCCGCCTCGTCGCCGACATCGCCGCCGACGAAAATCAGCCCGCCGCGCTGGCGTTCGCCGGCACGGATGCCCGCGCTGCCGCGGATCGCGACCACGCCGCCCGCCATGCCGCGCCGCGCGCCAGAGGGCGCCGCGCCGACCCGCGCGCCGGCATTGCCGGCCACTTCGATCCGCCCGCCGGTCATGCCGGCCGCCAGTTCGTCGCCGGCATCGCCGGAGATGCGCAGCAGGCCGCCCGCCAGGCCACGCCCGGCATGGGCGCCGACGTCACCCTCAACGACGATCTCACCCGCCGAGAGGCCGGCGCCGACCCCGTCGAGCCGGGCATCGCCGCCCTCGATCACCAGCCGCCCCTCGCCGCCCGCGCGCACCGCGAACAGCTCGCCGAGCGGCACGCTGCGCCCGCCATGCGGCAGCGCGAGCGCCTCCACCTCGGCGAGCGCCTTGCCGGCCAGCGCGGCGGGCGTCACGCCCTCGAGGTCGAGCCGCGCGGCAAGCGGCGCTTTCAGTCGCAGCACGACGCTCATGCCACGCCTCCCATGATGTCGCGCAGCTTGAAGTGGAACGGGCCGAGATTGCCGCCGTAATTGCCGGCGTCGATGGCCACCACGCCGCCGGTGCTGCCGACCGCGCACACCGCCTCGATACCGACCCGCGTCGCCGCGGCCACGGCATCGAAACTCACCCCGTCGATGACGATCTCCATCACGCTGCCGACTTCGTCGGGCAGCGCCGAGGTGGCCGCCACGCCACGCAGCGTCGGGCAGTAGGAATCGTTGGTGGAGGCGAACAGCGCCTTGTATTTCGAGCCGACCTTGGAGCCGGAGCGCACCACCCCGCCGGGGAACGGCAGGATGACGCCCTCGACCCGGCTCATCGCCTTCACCGCCTGCTCGGCGGCGTGCAGCGCCTGTCCCCGCGAGCGGGCGAGGATCAGGATGTTGCCGCCGCCGACGCCTTCCACCGAGCCGGTGTCCTCGTCGCAGACGAACTCGCCATCCATCACCGGCAGGCGCCAGAAGCGCTCGTCACCGAACTTCTTGGAGATCTGGTAGCCATCGGAGAAGTAGCGGATGGTCTTGGCCAGCGGCACCCTTTTGCCGCCCTCGACGCCGGCATAGCAGGCGGTGGTCGGGCAGGTGAGGATGCATTGGCCGAGCCGCAGCGGGACCACGGTCTTCAGGCTCTTGAAGTCCATGGCGAAGATCAGGATCGCCACCCCCGGCCGCCCGTCGGGCGTGTCCTCGGGGGCGATGACCCGCTCCACCCCCGCCTCGCAGCCGCAGCCGATGACCGAGGTGGCAAATCCTGTGGTGACGCGCCCGGCCGTCATCGCCCAGTCCGGCGTGTCGGCGGTGATGATCAGCCGCGTGCCCACCATCGGGAAGGCCTCGGCGAAGCTGTCGCGGATCTCGACGCCGTTGAGGATCACGACGCACCTCCCACGCAGGTCAGTACCGTCGGGCCGCGCCCGCCGCGCAATTCGCCGTCGGCGATGCGGAAATGCTTGGCTTTCAGCCCGACCGTGCGGTCGAACCAGGCGTCGAGCTTGCCCTCGATGGCGGTGTCGAACTCGGTGCGCACCACATGGGTGGTGCCCGGCGCGAGGTCGACCACCTCGCCGTCGCGGACGATCAGCCGACCGTCCTTGAACACCAGCTTCGCCTTGGAGAACATCGCCTCGCGGTCGGCGTTCTCGTCATGCACGGCGATGTCGGCCACCGCGCCCGGCGCCAGGTGGCCCTTGTCGGCGAGCCCGAGAATGCGCGCCGGCGCCGCCCGCGTCAGGATGGCGATCTCCTCCAGCGAATATTCGCGGGTGATGCCGCCGAGCAGCGTGTGCGCCTGCGCCGTCTTGTTCAGCGTGGCGAGCTGGGCGTTGCGGAAGTCGCGGTCCATCAGCAGCCGGATCAGGTGCGGATAGGTGGTGAACGGCCCGCCATTGGGGTGGTCGGTGGTGAGGAAGATCCGCCAGGGATCCTCGACCAGCAGGAACAGTTCCAGCCCGATCGCCCATTGCAGCGCGTTGACGAAGTTCTTGTCGCGGTATTCGAACGGCACCACGCCGCAACCGGCATCGAGCTCGATGTCCATGCCGATCGATTTCTTGGGGTTCGCAAGACCACGGTTGCGGTATTGCGACATGTAGTCGGCCGACGCCGTCACCGTCTGGCCGAACATTACCTGCCCGACATCGACGGAGATGTTGGGATTGGCGTTCACCATCGCGGCGATGCGTGCGGCAGAGGAAGAGAACCGCCGGTCGCCCTCGGTGCCGTAGGAATGGAACTGCAGATGCGTCAGGTGCAGTCGCCGCCCCTCGGTGGCGGCAATCGTGGCGAGCGTCGTCTCGTCATTGCCGGGCACGCCGAGATTGCAGCCATGCAGATGGATCGGGTGCGGCACGCCGAGTTCGGTCACCGCGCGGATCAGCGTGGTCAGCACCGTGCGCGGGGTGACCTCGTAATGCGGGTTGGCCTCGTCGAGGTCGAGCTTGCGGGCGTTGAACTTGAAGGCGTTGATGCCGCCGGGATTGACGATCTTGATCGCGAAGGCCTGCGTCGCCTTCAGCATCCAGCCGACATAGGCGTTGATCTCTTCCTGCGGCGCGCCCCTGGCGATCAGCCGCAGGATGAAGTCGTCATTGCCGAGCACCAGATAGGCGCCGGTGTCGAGATTGGGGATATCCGCCATCTCGAGATGCGCGGAGCGGGCATTCGAGCCGAGCATCGCCGGTTCGAACACCGTGGTGTAGCCGAGCTCGGCATAGCGGCAGCCGGTCGCGTGTGCCGTCGGCACCGCCCGCCCGCCACCGCAGCCGCAGAACGACCCGGACATTCCCGGCAGGATCTTCTCGGGATAAGCCCGCCGGTCTTCCTGCATCAGCAGCCGGGCAAGGTTCATCTTGCCGCCGGCAATGTGGCTGTGCAGGTCGATACCACCAGCCATCACGATGGCGCCGCCGAGCTCATATTCCGCGTCGGCCCTCTCGCCTGTCGGCGCGACGACGCGGCCGTCGACGAACTCGACGTCGCGCGCCACGGCGTTCTCGCGGTTCGTCGGGTCGAGCACCCGCCCGCCCCGCAGCCTGATACGCATGTCGTCCCCTCCCGCTCGGAACCCCTGCCCTGCCGGCGCGAACGCCGGACGGATAGCGGAGCTCTCGGTTGAACGGCCGGGTCCTGTCCCCTGCTAGCGGACGGGCTCCAGCCGGCGCACAGCCTCGGCGACGCTGGGGAGCGTCGCGACGCGCAAGGCGCCGAGCGGCAGGCTTACAATTGAATCCATTCTGAACACGGTGCCGGCGTGGTCAACTCCCGGCGTGCCGACCGGAATGAACACATCCGGCGGCGTGGCGAACTCGGTGTCCGGGTGGCCGATGACGATCACCGGCCCGTCGAAGGCCGGCGGCGGCTCCGGCCGGAACGCCGAGACCCAGACCAGCAGGTCGGCATCCTTCAGCGCCGCCCCTGTGGCGTAAAGCGAAGCGTCGTGTTCGGACGCCTCGCCGCGGATCGCGGTGCGCAGCGGGTAGCCGAGCCGCCAGAGCAGCAGCTGGTTGATGCCAATCACATTGTCGCGCCCGCCGAGCGGGAACACCCCGGCCCGTGTCGTAACGTTCAGTGCGTCGACAAGTCGCGTCGCCCGCTCGGCGATCAGGTCGGCCCGGTCGAGCGAGCCGGCGTTCCACACCGCCACCGCATAGGCGGCGCCCTTCAGAGCCGCGGCCGCCTCGGCGAGAGCCTCCGCCGCCGCGCCGCCGAAGGAGGCGCCGCGTGGCGCCGGGCCGGACACCATCTGGCAGAGCGCCGCCAGCGCCGCCACCGGATCGTCGGCAGCCAGCTCCGTCACCGTCGCCCCGCCGAGCTGCCGCCGGGCCGAGGCCCCGAGGCTGCCACCGAGCACGATGACGTGGCGGGACGCGGCGAACAGGGCCTCCGCCGGCAGCGCCCGCTCGAAGAAGCGGCCAAAGGCCGCGGCCGGGTCCTCGCCGATCACCAGCAGCACGTCGCAATGGTTGCGGACCTCCGCCAGCGTCGTCGACAGCCAGCCGGTGCGCTGGACCGCCGCATAGTTGGCAAACAACCCGTCGGAGGCGGCATGATCCAGCACGCCGCCATGACGGATCGCGAGGTCGAGAATCGCCCGCCCGCCCTCGATATCGGCGCCGAGGCCGGCGAAGACCGGCGCACGCGCCACATCGAGCAGCCTTCTGGCCTGATCGTACACCTCATCGGTCACCGGGCCGGCCTCGCCGGCGGGTTCCAGGCGCCGCAGCAGCCTGGCCGCCTCCGGGCATACCGAGGCCTTGGGACGCACCTCGCGGCCGGCCACCTCGACGACGAGATCGTCGCAGCCGAGCCCGCAGAAGCCGCAGACCACGTCCTTCACAATTAGCGGAGCACCCGCGCTCGTTTCACTGCTCATCGCCGCGCTCAATCATGCTTGATGTAGGCAAAGCGAAGATCGCCTTCCGGCGTCCCCGCCAATGCGCTTCCCTCGACCGAACCCGGCCGCCAGGAGATGAATTCCTCAATCTTCTTCGCGAGTTGGAAGTCGCGCTCCGTCACGCCCTTGGCGTCGTGGCTCATCAGACGCACCTCGACCCAGGCATAGGACGCGGTAATGTCGGGATGGTGCCACGCCGTCTCGGCGAGGTGGCCGACGGCGTTGATCACCATCAGCGTGCCCTTCCAGCTCGACGTGCGATAGGTGCGCCGGATCCAGCCATCCTCCAGTCGCCACTTGGGGAGATCGGCCTTCAAGCGCTCCACTATCTCGTTGTCGGAAAATGTCTTTTTAGGATCGATCGCCATCGCGCCTCTCCTCCCGGTCTTTGCGGCCCGTTCTGTCGCGAACCGATTTCCCGATTCGGTATCACGTCGGAGGCCGCCGCCGCAAATGCTCTGATCATCTTCCGCACGGTTCTGCTTGTCGGCGAAAGCCGGCTGGTTTTACCATGAGGGCGAGGAAACGCTCTTGAACAACACAACGCTCACCTTCGAAGCGGCGCACGAGACCGGTCGGAACACAGCGGCGCACGCCGCCGTCCCGGCTCGTTGGCGCCTTGCTTTCATCGACGTCCGAGCCCTGCCGGGTCCGCCGCCGGCCGGGGCCGGCTGCTTCGACATGCCACGCGGCACGCCGCCGCCGGACCGGCTCCAGCATCGAGGGCCCGCACGGTCGAAAATGCCGCACGTCGGCGGAAGGGCCTTCGCAAAACCTGCGGCATTTCGGCAGGACGTGCGGAGAAATGCGAAGAATTCCCAGCCGGCCCTTTGCAGGCGTGCAGGCGGGCCGCTATACGAGCCATCGGATCGTCGGGTGATGCGATGGCTGTCTCGTGCCGTTCTCGCCGGCGTCGACCGGCTGGGGCCGGACGACTGACGATCGAGGCGGGCGCGCGTTTCCGCGCGTCGCCTCCCTTGGCCTTCGACCGCCGGCGCGGCAGCAATGCCGGAGGCGGAGCGAACGGCTTGCCTGCCACGGGCAGCGCGGAGCGGCGGTTTGGCGGAAGCCCGCGTCGCTAGTCTTCTCTCCCGATCAGAGGCCGCAACGGCCCGATTCCACCTAGGAGATTGAAACGCCATGGCGGACATAGCGCCGATTCTTCACATCGTCTCGCCGCTCCGGCACGTCAGCCCGTTCGACGTGAACATGGCCGTGGATGCCGGCTACACGACGATCCTTCCCTATTCGGGCGTGAAGCTGGAGGAGATGGTCGACCTGACACAGGACATGATGTTCTCGCGCCCGCCGGACCATGCCTCGCGCACCGGCCTGTTCATCGGCGGCAAGGATGCCAGCCTGGCGCTGGACATGGCCAAGGAGGCCCGCTCCGCGCTGTTCCCGCCGTTCCAGATCTCTGTCTTCGTCGATCCCGCCGGCTCCTTCACCACTGCCGCGGCGATGATCGCCGAGGTGGAGCGCAAGCTGCGCGGCCGGCGGACGGGCGGCCTCAAGGGGGCGAAGGTGCAGGTCTACGGCGCCACCGGCGTCGTCGGCGGCATCGCGGCGGTCATCGCGGCGCAGGCCGGCGCCGAGGTCACGCTCGTCAGCCATCGCGACGTCGACACGGTGCGGCTGAAGGCGGCCGACTTCAAGGTCCGCTTCAACGTCGATCTGCTCAGCGCGGTCGCGCGCGACGACGCCGAGAAATTCAAGCTGCTGCCGGAAGCCGAGGTGGTGCTGGCCTGCGGCAAGGCGGGCGTGCAGATCCTCACCGCCGATCACCTCGCCGAGGCGCATGGCCTCTTGGTCGCCGCCGACGTCAACGCCGTGCCGCCCTCGGGCATCGCCGGGATCGATGCACTCGACGACGGCAAGCCGATCGGCGGCGGGGCTCTAGGCATCGGCGCGCTCGCCATCGGCCATCTCAAGTACCGGGTGCAGCACGAGCTGCTGAAGCGGATGCGCGCGACCGACACCGCCTTGACCATCGGCTTTGAAGATGCCTTCGAGCTCGCCCGTTCGCTGGCCGCCTGAGGCGGACACGCGGGTCAGCCGTCGAAGAGGGAGGGAAACATGAGCGAGCATCGCCCGAGTGTAGCCGCGCTGTCCGCGCCCCTGGTCGAGGCGCTGGTCGCCGACGCCGGGGTGCTGAGGCTTGGAGTCAGCCGCAGTCCCTGCGGCGCCCGCATCGTCGACGGTGGCATCGCCGCGCGCGGCGGCATCGAGGCCGGCCGGCGCATCGCCGAGATTTGCCTCGGCGGCCTCGGCCATGTCGGCATCGCCACCAGTGGGCGGTTCCCGCGCTGGGGCACCATGATCACGGTGACGACCACCGATCCGGTCACCGCCTGCCTCGGCAGCCAGTATGCCGGCTGGAGCCTGGCGGAAGGCGACTTCTTCGCCCTCGGCTCCGGCCCCGGCCGCGCGCTGTGGGCCAAGGAGAAGCTCTATGAGGAGCTCGGCTACCGCGACAACGCCGACCATGCGGCGCTGGTGCTGGAGGTCGACCGCACGCCGCCGGACAGCCTCGTTGCCCGCATCGCCGAGGAGTGCGGCATTTCGCCCGATAAGCTGACGCTGATCCTCACCCCGACCTCCAGCCTCGCCGGTACGGTGCAGATCGTGGCGCGCGTGCTGGAAGTGGCGCTGCACAAGACGCATGCGCTGCATTTCCCGCTCGACCGGGTGGTAGATGGAGTCGGCTCCTCGCCGCTGCCGCCGCCGGCGCCCGATTTCGTCAGCGCCATGGGCCGCACCAACGACGCCACGCTCTATGGCGGCGACGTGCAGCTCTTCGTCACCGGGCCGGAAAGCGAGGCGCGCGAGCTGGCGGAAGGACTGCCCTCCTCTTCCTCGCGCGACCATGGCCGCACCTTCGCGGAGATCTTCACCGCCTATAAGGGCGACTTCTACGCCATGGATCCGATGCTGTTCTCCCCGGCCCGCGTCACCGTCACGGCGCTGGAGACCGGGCGCAGCTTCACCTTCGGCGCCTTCCACGACGAGATCCTGGAGCGTTCCTTCGCATGAGGAATGCCGAGCAGGACGCCGCGAGCGACGTAGCGCGGGATCTGGTCGTCATCTTCACCGAGGATGCCGACTGGCACACGCGTACGCTGTGTCGCGCGCTGGAGCGCGAGGGCCTGCGGGTGCTCGTGCTCTCGCTCAACGATTGCGGCTTCGCCATCGGCGAGACTCCGCACGGGCTGCTGCTGCCCGGCCTTGACGGCCGGCTGCCGGCCGCCGCCTTTGTGCGGGTGATCGCCAAGGGCACCACCGAGCAGATCACCATGCGGCTCGGCGTATTGCACGCGCTGCGCGAGCTCGGCGTGATGGTGATGAACGACGCCCGCGCCATCGAGCGCTGCGTCGATAAGAGTATGACCAGCTTCCTCGTCGCCCGTGCCGGGCTGCCGACGCCGCGCACTTTCGTGCGCGAGGCGGCGGCGGCGATGCAGGCGCTGATCGACGCGGCGCCCGGCGACACGGTGCTGAAACCGCTGTTCGGCGCCCAGGGCAAGGGACTGCGCCGCATCGCACCGCGCCAGCCCCTGCCCGAGCCGGAAAAGGTCGGCGGCGTCTATTATCTGCAGGAGTTCGTCGAGGGGCGCCGCCAGGACGGCCTGTTCCAGGACTGGCGCGTCTTCGTCGTCGGTGGTCGCGCCGTCGCCGCGATGGTGCGCCGCTCGGAACGGTGGATCACCAATATCCACCAGGGCGCCGCCGGCGAGCCCGCCCCGCTAGACGGACCGGCGGCCGACATCGCCATCGCCGCCACCGCCGCCGTCGGCGCCGACTATGCCGGGGTCGACCTGATCGAGGAGGCTACCGGCGGCTTCACCGTGCTGGAGGTCAATTCGATGCCGGCCTGGAAAGGCTTGCAGAAGACCACCGCAACCGATGTCGCGGCGGCCATGGCGCGCCATCTCGTCGATTGCCTGCACCCCGTATCGGTGGCGTGAGGCACGCCCCCGCCGGGCCGTGCGGCGCGTCGTCGCGCCGCGCCCATCACGCTCCCGTCAGTCGACCGGTTCGGCCGGCCTGACACTGCCGGCAATGGCCGGCTTGATCGGCTTTGGCAGGAATTCCGAGCCCCGGTCGGAGAGGAATTCGTTCAGCGCGGCCGCCGGCGGCGTCAGTCGCTTTGCCGAGCGCTTCACGACGAACCACTGCCGCACCACCGGCATGCCCTCCACATCGAGCACGGCGAGCCGGCCATCGGCCACCTCCGCCGCGATGGTGTGGGCGGAGATGAAGGAAAGCCCGAGCCCGGCCATCACCGCCTGCTTGATGGTCTCGTTCGAGCCGATCTCCATGCCGATCTTCGGCACGACGCCGGCATCCTGGAAGAATCGCTCCATCAGCGTGCGCGTGCCCGAACCCGGCTCGCGCACCAGGAACGTCGAGCCGGCCAGCAGGTCTGGCGTGATTCGGCGGCCGAGCAGTGGGTGGTCGACCGGCGCGATCATCACATGGGGGTGCGGGCCGATCAGCGTCTTGTCCACCTCGATGTCGAGCGGCGGTCGCCCCATGATCGCGACGTCGATCACGTCGCCCCTGAGCGCGGCGATGATGTCCTCGCGATTGCCGACCACCAGCGCCACGTCGATGCCGGGATGGGCACGGGCGAACACACCGAGGGCGTTGGGCGCGAAATATTTGGCGGTCGAGACGATACCGACGCAGACGCGGCCGGCGTCCAGCCCCTTCATCGCGTCGAGCGAGGCGCCGCAATCGGCCAGCGCGCGCTCGATTCGCGCCACGGCGGCGAGCACCTCGCGGCCAGCGTCGCTGGGCTGGAAGCGCTCGCCGGCGCGATCCAGCAGCGGCAGGCCGAGCTGCTCCTCCAGGAGCTGGATCTGCATGGTGACAGCCGGAGGGGTGACGTTGAGCTGGCGTGCCGCGGCGGTGACGGTGCCGGTGTCGATCACTGCCGCCAGGGCGCGTAGCTGCTTAAGCGTGACATTCCGCATGATGTATTCCAGCACTCAGAAATACTAAAAACCTAGAAAAGAATATTCGAATTTCCTTACGCCGCAAAGTCAGGCAAGGTAGCCTCAATAAAAGGCGTCCGCCGCTTCGGGTCCCCCACTCGAAGGCCATACGGAAACGACACGCCAAAAAGGTCCGAAGACCAAATCGAGCACTGGGGAAACGCCGTGACACACGAGACATTGCAGGACCACCTTGAGAGGTGGGCCGAGACCGATTCCCTGCGTCAGGGAGTCGCCGCGACGGTGCTTGCCCTGGCAGGCGCGGGCATCGCCATATCCGAGCTCATCGCCGCCGGGCCGCTTGCCGGCGCCATGGCCACGGTTCGTGGTTATCACGAGGATGGCGACAGCCAGAAGGAACTCGACGTCCTCGCCGACCAATTGGTGATGGACGCCCTTCGTACGGCGCCGGTCGCCGTGCTGGGCTCGGAGGAGCTGCCGGAGCCGGTCGCTCTTGATCCGCGCGGTACGTTGGCGGTCGCGGTCGATCCGCTGGACGGCTCGTCCAACATCGACATCAACATCTCCGTCGGCACGATCTTCTCGATCCTGCCCTTCACCGGCCCCAACGCGCTGTTGCAGCCCGGCTCGCGCCAGCTCGCCGCCGGCTTCCTGGTCTACGGGCCGCAGGTCGCGCTCGTGCTCACGCTCGGCGCCGGCACCCATGTCTTCATCCTCGACCCGGCCTCGCTGCGCTTCGTGAAGGTGCAGGATCCGGTGCTGCGGAACCCGGTGTTCCTGAAGGTGCGCGACAGCGTCATCGTGCCGCCGGAGACGACGGAATACGCGATCAACGGCTCCAATGCCCGGCATTGGGACAATGCGATCCGCTACTATGTCGAGGATTGCCAGGCCGGTACCGACGGCCCGCGCGGCAAGGACTTCAACACGCGCTGGACGGCCTCGATGGTCGCCGAGGCGTTCCGCATCCTCACCCGCGGCGGCGTCTATCTCTATCCGGGCGACGCCCGCAAGGGCTACGCAAACGGCCGGCTGCGGCTGGTCTACGAGGCCAATCCGATCGCCTTCATCATGGAGCAGGCGCGCGGCAGTGCCACCGACGGTCGGCGGCGCATCCTCGACATCATTCCCTCCGAGCTGCATCAGCGCATCCCGCTGGTGTTCGGGTCGCGGGGAGAGGTCGAGCGCATCGCTCGCTACCACTGCGATCCCAGCCAGCTTCCCGAACGCTCGCCGCTCTTCGGACGGCGCGGCCTGCTGCGCGCCTGAGGGGGACGTAATGTCGATCCATCATCCGATCATCTCCGTCACCGGCTCGTCCGGTGCGGGCACCACCTCGGTGCGGCGCATCTTCGAGCAGATCTTCCGGCGCGAGGAAGTCGACGCCGCCTATATCGAGGGCGACGCCTTCCACCGCTACGACCGCGCCGAGATGAAGCGCGTCATGGCCGAGGAAGCCTCGCGCGGCAACCATCACTACAGCCATTTCGGGCCGGATTCGAACCTGTTCGAGGAGCTGGAGGAGACCTTCCGCGCCTACTCCCAGACCGGCACCGGCAAGACCCGCCACTATGTCCACGACGCCAAGGAGGCGGAGGAATACGGCGGCCCGCCCGGCACCTTCACCGCCTGGGAGGACATCCCCCGGCCGACCGACCTTCTGTTCTATGAAGGCCTGCACGGCGCGGTGGTGAGCGGCAACATCGACGTCGCCCGCTATGCCGATCTCAAGATCGGCGTGGTTCCTGTGATCAACCTCGAGTGGATCCAGAAGATCCACCGCGACCGCTCGCATCGCGGCTATTCGACGGAGGCGGTGACCGACACCATCCTGCGGCGCATGCCGGACTACGTGAACTTCATCTGCCCGCAGTTCACCCACACCGACATCAACTTCCAGCGCGTGCCGACGGTCGACACCTCGAACCCGTTCATCGCCCGCTGGATCCCGACCGCCGACGAATCCATCGTGGTGATCCGCTTCAAGACGCCGCGCGGCATCGACTTCCCCTACCTGCTCTCGATGATCCAGGGCAGCTGGATGAGCCGCGCCAACTCCATCGTGATCCCGGGCGGCAAGCTCGACATCGCGATGCAGCTGATCCTCACGCCGATGATCCTCAACCTCGTCGACAAGAAGCGGCGTGCCGCGTGACCCCGGAGGAAACCATGCTGACCAAGACCACTGTTCCGGTCCTGTGCCCGCAGGATGGGGCGACCGAGATCCCCTATGGCGACATGGCGAACGCGCTGCGCGCCCTCACCATGGACGCCGTCGAGAAGGCGAAGTCCGGCCACCCGGGCATGCCGATGGGCATGGCCGACGCGGCGACGGTCCTCTTCACCCGCTTCATGAAGATCGACCCGACCCAGCCGCACTGGCCGGACCGTGACCGCTTCGTGCTCTCCGCCGGGCACGGCTCGATGCTGCTCTACTCGATCAACCATCTGCTCGGCTATGCCGACATGGACATCGAGGCGATCAAGAGCTTCCGCCAGTTCGGCTCGAAGACGGCCGGCCACCCGGAATACGGCCACACGCTCGGCGTCGAGACCACCACCGGCCCACTCGGCCAGGGCCTCACCACCGCCGTCGGCATGGCGCTGGCCGAGCGCATGATGAATGCCCGCTTCGGCGACGATCTCGTCGATCACTACACCTATGTGATCGCCGGCGACGGCTGCCTGATGGAGGGCATCTCCCACGAGGCCATCGACCTCGCGGGACATCTCAAGCTCGGCAAGCTGATCCTGCTGTGGGACGATAACGGCATCTCGATCGACGGCTCGACCTCGCTGTCGACCTCGACCGACCAGCTGGCGCGCTTCGAGGCGGCGGGTTGGGACGTGTTCCGCGTCGACGGCCATTCGCACCACGCGCTAATCGACGCCATCGCCAAGGCCCGCAACAGCAAGAAGCCGTCGCTGATCGCCTGCCGCACCACCATCGGCTATGGCGCCCCCAACAAGGCGGGCACCGAGGCGGTGCACGGCGCGCCGCTCGGCGCCGCCGAGATCGAGGGTGCCCGCGACCGGCTCGGCTGGCCGCACGCTCCCTTCGAGATCCCGGCTGGCATCCGCTCGGCCTGGGAGCAGATCGCCGACCGCGGCCGCGAGGCGCGCGAGGCGTGGGAGGACCGGCTGCGGGCCTCCGACAAGCGCCAGGCCTTCGAGACGGCGCTCGCCGGTAAGCTGCCGACCGATTTCGACGACAAGCTGCGCGCCTACAAGCGCGGGCTTTCCGAGAGCGCGCCGAACGTCGCCAGCCGCAAGGCGTCCGAAATGGCGCTGGCGGTGATCAACGAGGCCACCGAGCTGACGGTGGGCGGCTCGGCCGACCTCACCCACTCCAACCTCACCCTCACCAAGGGCCTCGCCTCGGTCGCGCCCTGCAAATATGCCGGCCGCTACATCCACTACGGCATTCGCGAACACGCGATGAGCGCGGTGATGAACGGCATCGCGCTGCACAAGGGGTTCATTCCCTATGGCGGCACCTTCCTGGTGTTCGCCGACTATGCTCGCGGCGGCATAAGGCTCTCCGCCCTGATGGGTCAGCGCGTGATCTATGTGCTGACGCATGACAGCATCGGCCTCGGCGAGGACGGTCCGACCCACCAGCCGATCGAGCATCTCGCCATGCTGCGGGCGACGCCGAACCTGCAGGTGTTCCGACCGGCCGACGCGGTGGAGACGCTGGAGGCCTGGCAGATCGCGCTCGCCTCGGAGGGCACCCCCACGGTGCTGGCGCTGTCGCGGCAGAACCTGCCGACCTTCCGCACCGAGCACACCGACGAGAATCTGAGCTCGCGCGGCGCCTATATCGTGCGCAAGCCGCAGAAGTGGCGCGACGTCACCCTGCTGGCCACCGGCTCCGAGCTCGACATCGCCTTCAAGGCGGCCGACCTACTCGCCGCCAAGGGCGTCGACGCCGCCATCGTGTCGATGCCCTGCTGGGAACTGTTCGAGAAGCAGAGCGAGGACTACCGCCGGCAAGTGCTCGGCACCGCGCCGCGCGTGGCCATCGAGGCCGCCGCCCGGCTCGGCTGGGACCGGTGGATCGGCGATCGCGGCCGCTTCGTCGGCATGGAAGGCTTCGGCGCCTCCGCCCCGGCTCCGACCCTGTACGAGCATTTCGGCATCACGCCGGAGGGGGTGGTCGCCGCCGCCTGTGACCTCCTGACCTGCGCCTGAGGAGACGGAAAATGGCCCGTATCACCCTTCGCCAGCTTCTCGACCACGCGGCCGAACATGGCTACGGCGTGCCCGCCTTCAACATCAACAACATGGAGCAGGGCCTCGCCATCATGGAAGCGGCCAATGCGGTCGACGCTCCGGTGATCATGCAGGCGAGCCGCGGCGCGCGCTCCTACGCCAACGATATCATGCTCTCGAAGATGATCGAGGCGCTGGCGGAAATGTACCCGCACATCCCGCTCTGCATGCACCAGGACCACGGGAACAACGAGGCGACCTGCCTCTCGGCGATCCAGCACGGCTTCACCTCGGTGATGATGGACGGCTCGCTGAAGGAGGACGCCAAGACCCCGGCGGACTACGACTACAATGTCGGCATCACCCGCCGCGTCGTCGACGCCGCCCATTGGGTCGGCGCCTCGGTGGAAGGCGAGCTCGGCGTGCTCGGCTCGCTGGAGCACGGCGCCGGCGAGCAGGAGGACGGCCACGGAGCGGAAGGCGCGCTGTCGCATGACCAGCTGCTGACCGACCCGGACCAGGCGGTGGACTTCGTCGCCCGCACCAAGGTCGACGCGCTCGCCATCGCCATGGGCACCTCGCACGGCGCCTACAAGTTCTCGCGCAAGCCGGACGGCGACATCCTCGCCATGAACGTGATCGAGGAGATCCACCGCCGCCTGCCGAGCGTGCATCTGGTGATGCACGGTTCCTCCTCGGTGCCGCAGGCGCTGCAGGACCTGTTCAACGCCTCCGGCGGCGAGATGCCCCAGACCTGGGGCGTGCCGGTGGAGGAGATCGTACGCGGCATCCGCCACGGCGTGCGCAAGGTGAACATCGACACCGACTGCCGCCTCGCCATGACCGCGCAGTTCCGCAAGGTCGCCCAGGCCAACAAGGCCGAGTTCGACCCGCGCAAATTCCTTAAGCCGGCTATGGACGCGATGCGCGACCTGTGCCGGGAGCGTTTCGAGCAGTTCGGCACCGCCGGAAATGCCTCGAAAATCAAGGTCCTGCCGCTCGCGGCAATGGCCAAGCGCTATGCCAGCGGCGCCCTCGATCCGGTGATCGGCGGCGCCAGGGTTGCCGCCGAATAACTGTGGCGGCGTAGTGAACCACCCCCTCTGCTGAGGGACCGCAACGACCAACGACGAAGTGATCCCAGGCGCCAGCATCGCTGCGCGTCGACGGGAGAGCCATGGGAGTAGCCCGATGACCACGCTCGAGACCACCAAGCCCACCGAGAAGAAGCGCGACCGCTACAGCGCCGGCGTCATGGAATACCGTAAGATGGGCTATTGGCAGCCCGATTACGAGCCGAAGGACACCGACGTCATCGCCCTGTTCCGCGTCACCCCGCAGGACGGCGTCGATCCGATCGAGGCCTCGGCGGCGGTCGCCGGCGAAAGCTCCACCGCCACCTGGACGGTGGTGTGGACCGACCGCCTCACCGCCTGCGACAAGTACCGGGCGAAGTGCTACCGCGTCGATCCGGTGCCGAACACGCCGGGCTCCTGGTTCGCCTACATCGCCTACGACCTCGACCTGTTCGAGAACGGCTCGATCGCCAACCTCTCGGCCTCGATCATCGGCAACGTGTTCGGCTTCAAGCCGCTCAAGGCGCTGCGCCTCGAGGACATGCGCCTGCCCGTCGCCTATGTGAAGACCTTCGACGGCCCGGCGACCGGCATCGTCGTGGAGCGCGAGCGTCTCGACAAGTTCGGCCGCCCGCTGCTGGGCGCCACGGTGAAGCCGAAGCTCGGCCTGTCCGGCCGCAACTATGGCCGCGTGGTCTATGAGGCGCTCAAGGGCGGCCTCGACTTCACCAAGGACGACGAGAACATCAACTCGCAGCCCTTCATGCACTGGCGCGACCGCTTCCTCTACTGCATGGAGGCCGTGAACAAGGCGCAGGCCTCGACCGGCGAGATCAAGGGCACCTATCTCAACGTCACCGCCGGCACCATGGAGGAGATGTACGAGCGCGCCGAATTCGCCAAGCAGCTCGGTTCGTCCATCGTGATGATCGACCTGATCATCGGCTACACCGCGATCCAGTCCATGGCGAAGTGGGCGCGCAGGAACGACATGATCCTGCATCTGCACCGCGCCGGTCACTCGACCTATACGCGGCAGAAGAGCCACGGCGTGTCGTTCCGTGTCATCACCAAGTGGATGCGCCTCGCCGGCGTCGACCACATCCATGCCGGCACGGTGGTGGGCAAGCTCGAGGGCGACCCCCACACCACCAAGGGCTACTACGACCTCTGCCGCGAGGATTTCGTGCCGCAGAACCTGGCGCACGGCATCTTCTTCGACCAGGACTGGGCCTCGACCCGCAAGCTGATGCCGGTGGCCTCCGGCGGCATTCATGCCGGCCAGATGCACCAGCTGATCGACCTGCTCGGCGAGGACGTGGTGCTGCAGTTCGGCGGCGGCACCATCGGTCACCCGATGGGCATCCAGGCGGGCGCCATCGCCAATCGCGTCGCGCTCGAGGCGATGATCTTCGCCCGCAACGAGGGCCGCGACATCGTCAACGAAGGTCCGGAGATCCTGAAGGCCGCCTCCAAGCACTGCCTGCCGCTCAAGCAGGCGCTGGATACCTGGAAGGACGTCACCTTCAACTACTCCTCGACCGACACCCCCGACTTCGTCCCGCAGGTCACCGCGGCCGAGTGACGACAACACGAGACTAAAGGGAGACCACCATGCGACTGACTCAGGGAGCCTTCTCCTTCCTGCCCGATCTGACCGACGCGCAGATCGCCAAGCAGATCCAGTACTGCATCGACAAGGGCTGGGCGGTGAACATCGAGTTCACCGACGACCCCCACCCCCGCAACACCTATTGGGAGATGTGGGGCATGCCGATGTTCGACGTGAAGGACGCCGCCGGCATCGTGTTCGAGCTGAACGAGTGCCGCAAGGCGCACGCCGGCCACAACTACATCCGCGTCAGCGCCTTCGACTCGACCCACACGTGGGAATCGCTCCGCCTGTCCTTCATCACGGACCGGCCGGCGGACGAGCCCGGCTTCGCCCTGGAGCGCCAGGAAGTGGATGGCCGCGCCATTCGCTACACCACCCGCTCCTACGCCGCCCAGCGCCCCGAGGGCACCCGTTACTGAGACTGAGGACGACCCGACAGGTGTTTGTCTTCATGGCTGACTGGTTCGCTGATTGATCCGTTCCTCCCACGGCAGCGAACCGACCGGTCCGGGATCCCGCGCTCCCGGACCGGTCTCTTTTTTCTCCGTGCGGGCCCGCCGCGGCGACCGGGAAGCCCCCCGCGACGCAGCGGTACCGTCCGACTGAAGCGGAACGGAGTGATGTCCCATGAATGCCTTGATCGACGACGTTAAGACCGCCGACGCCACCGAGGCCGTGGACCTCGCGGCCGAGTTCAACAATTCCGGCCTCGTCGAGGTGTTCGACGAGCTCGACCGCGACCTCATCGGCCTCGCCCCGGTGAAGAAGCGCCTGCGCGAGATCGCCGCGCTGCTGCTGGTGGACCGCGCCCGCGCCCGCTTCGGGCTGAACGCGGTGAGCCCGACGCTGCATATGAGCTTCACCGGCAACCCCGGCACCGGCAAGACCACCGTGGCGCTGCGCATGGCGGAGATCCTCCACCGCCTCGGCTATGTCCGCAAAGGCCACCTCGTCACCGTCACCCGCGACGACCTTGTCGGCCAGTACATCGGCCACACCGCGCCGAAGACCAAGGAAATCCTCAAGCGCGCCATGGGCGGCGTGCTGTTCATCGACGAGGCCTACTACCTCTATCGCCCCGAGAACGAGCGCGACTACGGTCAGGAAGCCATCGAGATCCTCCTGCAGGTGATGGAGAACCAGCGCGACGACCTCGTCGTCATCCTCGCCGGCTATGCCGACCGGATGGAGCGCTTCTTCATGGCCAATCCGGGCTTCCGCTCGCGGGTGGCGCATCACATCGACTTCCCCGACTATTCGCAGGGCGAGCTGTTCGAGATTGGCGGGCGCATCCTCGGCGGCATGAACTATAAGCTCAGCGCCGAGGCCGGCGAGGCCTTCACCCGTTACATCGAGCTCCGGATCCTGCAGCCGCATTTCGCCAATGGCCGCTCGGTGCGCAACGCGCTCGACCGCGCCCGGCTGCGCCAGGCCAACCGCCTGTTCGCCGCCGGCAAGCCAGTCACCGCCGAGGACCTCATCACCATCGAGGCCGAGGACATCCTGGTGAGCCGCGTGTTCTCCGGCGGCATCGACAGCTATCCGCCGATCCGGAGCTGAACCCGGCGCCGACGGAAGCGTCGGCGCGATCCGCATTCCTTCAAAGTGCCCTGCCCTCTTGGGGCGGGTGACGAGGACACCGCCATGACCTTTCCGCTGATCGCCCCCTCGATGCTCGCCAGCGATTTCTCCCGTCTCGGCGAGGAAGTGCGCGACGTCGTCTCGGCCGGCGCCGACTGGATCCATCTCGACGTGATGGACGGGCATTTCGTGCCCAACATCACCTTCGGGCCGGACGTCATCAAGGCGATCCGCCCCCACACCGACAAGGTGTTCGACGTGCACCTGATGATCTCCCCCGTCGAGCCCTATCTCGAAGCCTTCGCCAAGGCCGGCGCCGACATCATCACCGTGCAGGCGGAAGCCACCGACCATCTCGATCGCTGCCTGCAGGTGATCCGTTCGCTGGGCAAGAAGGCCGGCGTCGCGCTCAACCCGGCGACGCCGGAAAGCGTCGTGCAGTACATCCTCGACAAGGTCGACCTCATCCTGCCGATGACGGTCAATCCCGGCTTCGGCGGTCAGGCCTTCATCGCCGACGTGCTGCCGAAGGTGGAGCGGCTGCGCGCCATGATCGGCGACCGCCCGATCCATCTGGAGATCGACGGCGGCGTCAATCCGGAGACCGGCGCCCGCTGCGTCGCCGCTGGCGCCGACGTACTGGTGGCCGGCTCGGCCGTCTTCAAGCCCAGTGGAAATCTGAGCGGCATCGAGGGCTATCGCGCCAACATCGCCGCTATCCGCGCCGCCGGTGCCCGCGCACAGGCTAAGGCGGCCTGAGGTCATGCGCGCCGAGGCGATCATCTTCGATGTCGACGGGACGCTGGCCGAGACGGAGGAGATCCACCGTCTCGCCTTCAACGAAACCTTCGTCCGCCTCGGTTTCGACTGGTACTGGAACCGTCCGCTGTACCGCCAGCTGCTCGACGTCACCGGTGGCAAGGAGCGCATCCGCGCCTTCGTCGCCGGTCATGAGCCACCGGACGGCGCGCGGGCGCTTGAGCGCGTCGCCGAGATGCATGCGGCCAAGACGGAGATCTACACCCAGCTCATCGCCGACGGTGCTGCCCGCCTGCGGCCCGGCGTGCTGCGGCTCATCGGCGAGGCGCGGGACAAGGGCGTGCGCCTCGCCATCGCCACCACGACCAGCCTGCCCAATGTGGAGGCCCTGCTCCAAGCGGCCTTCGGCGCGCCGGCATCCAGCATCTTCGAGGTGATCGGCGCCGGCGACATCGTCGCAGCGAAGAAGCCGGCGCCGGACATCTATCGCTACGTGCTGGACGAGCTGCGCATGCCGACCTTCGCCTGCATCGCCATCGAGGATTCGCGCAACGGGCTGGATTCCGCGCGGGCGGCCGGCCTGCCGACGCTGGTCACCCCCAGCGTCTACACCAATCACCAGACCTTCCCGGGCGCCATGGCCGTGGTTCCCGATCTCGACACGCCGCCGGTATCGCTCGACACCATCGCCAAGTGGCGCGCCGCCGATTCCGGCTGGTAGACGGCCTGTCTGACGAGAACCTGCCCAACGAAGGCTTGCCCGACGACGGCCGGCCCCTGCGGCGTCTCGCCCTGCCGCGACCGCCGCGCCGCCCGTTGCCTTCCCCTGCGTGTCGCATGGTATCGCTTCGGTGAAGGGGGTGGCGGAACCATCCAGCACTCCCCCACTGCGGCACAGCCATGGAGGGCGGGCGTGACAGCGAGGATCGGCGGGACAGCAGGGATCTTGGCCGCCATGGCGTTGCTGCTCGGCGTGGCGCAGGCTCGCGCCAATGACGACGTGCTGCGCCGCCTCGCCGATCCCGCCACGCAGGTCATCCAGACGCTCGACTACGCCAATACGCGCTATTCCCGCCTCGACCAGATCACCGCCGCCAATGTCGGCGCGCTGCAGGTCGCCTGGACCTTCTCCACCGGGGTATTGCGGGGACATGAGGGCGCGCCGCTCGTCGTCGACGGCGTGATGTATGTGCACACCCCCTTCCCCAACATCGTCTACGCCCTCGACCTCGCCCATGACGGGCGCATCCTGTGGAAGTACGAGCCGCAGCAATCGCGCGACGTCGCCGCCATCATGTGCTGCGACCTCGTCAATCGCGGCCTCGCCTATGCCGAGGGCATGGTGTTCCTCCAGCAGGCCGACACCACCATCGTCGCGCTCGACGCCCGGACCGGCGCGGTGCGCTGGCGCGTGGCGAATGGCGATCCCCGGCAGGGCGAATCCAACACCGCCACCGTGATGCCGGTGAAGGACAAGCTGATCGTCGGTATCGCCGGCGCCGAGTTCGGCGCGCGCGGCCATCTCAGCGCCTACAACCTCAAGGACGGCACGCTGGCCTGGCGCGCCTATTCCACCGGCCCGGACGCCGAGATGCGGATCGACCCGGACCGGACCACCGAACTCGGCAAGCCGGTCGGCAGGGACTCCTCGCTCGCCAGCTGGGAGGGCGAGCAATGGAGGATGGGCGGCGGCGCCCCGTGGGGCTGGTTCGCCTACGACCCGGCGCTGAACCTCGTCTATTACGGCAGCGCCAATCCCGGTACCTGGAACCCCTCGCAGCGGCCGGGCGACAACAAATGGTCCAACGCCATCTTCGCCCGCGACGCCGATACCGGCATGGCGCGCTGGGTCTACCAGATGACGCCGCACGACCAGTGGGACTATGACGGGGTCAACGAGATGATCCTGACGGACCAGTCCGTCGACGGTCGCGCGCGCCCACTGCTGACCCATTTCGACCGCAACGGCTTCGCCTACACGCTCGACCGCGCCACCGGCGAATTGCTGGTCGCCGAGAAATTCGACCCGGGGGTGAACTGGGCCCGCGGCATCGACATGGACAAGGCCAGCCCGACCTATGGCCGCCCCATCCTCGACCCGAAATACGGCACCGAGGCCGAGGGCGAGGACGTCACCTATTCCGGCATCTGCCCGGCGGCGATCGGCGCCAAGAACCAGCAGCCGGCGGCCTGGTCGCCGTCGACCGGCCTGTTCTACGTCCCGACCAGCCGCCTGTGCATGGATTACGAGCCGTTCCACGTCGACTACGCCGCCGGCCAGCCCTATGTCGGCGCCACCCTCAACATGTATCCGCCGCCGGGCGGCGACGGGCAGACCGGACGCTTCATCGCCTGGGACAATCTGAAGGGACGCGTCGCCTGGTCGGTACCGGAGCGGTTCTCGGTGTGGTCGGGGGCGCTGGCCACCGCCGGCGGCGTGGTGTTCTACGGCACGCTGGAAGGCTATCTGAAGGCGGTGGACGCGGTGACCGGTAGGGAGCTCTACCGCTTCAAGACCCCGTCCGGCATCGTCGGCAACGTCACCACCTATGCCTATGGCGGCCGGCAATACATCGCCGTGCTGTCCGGCATCGGCGGCTGGGCCGGCATCGGCCTCGCCGCCGGCCTCTCCGACCCCAATGCGGGATCGGGAGCCAAGGACGCCTATGCGGCACTGAGCAGCTACACCGCGCTCGGCGGCCAGCTGACCGTCTTCGCCCTTCCGGAAGGCCGCTAGGCGGAATCCCGTTCCCGCGCGCGCACCGCCGCCGTGCGGCTTCACTTGAACAGGGCGTCCTTCTCGTCACTCATGCTGCGCAGCGACGTCTTCACGCGCGCAAGGATGAAGTTCATCTGAGCTTCCGCAGCCGCCTTGCGCGCCGCCGGCTCGGCATTTGCCTTGGCCACCTCGATTTTTTCGGCCTCGTAGGCGCGTTCGATCACCGCCCCGTGCTCCCTGAACCGCTGGTCGATGGCGCTCTTGGCATCTGCCCTGGCGGCTTCGACGGCCTGGCTTGGCCCGACCTTGCCGTCCGCGACGAAGGACACCATGCTTTCAAGGCTATCGGAACGGACGGCACTGGCGATCCGCTCGCCAGCCTTTGCCTGATCGTAGGTTTTCGCCTCACCCGAGACCCGATCATTGACGCGAAGAAAGATACCGACCGCGAGCGAGGTTTCCTTGCTGTAGTCCTTGAGCGCGCTGCTGCGAAACAACTTCGTACGCGACAGTTCGTCCTTGCGGCGAGCCGCCTCCTCGTTGCCCTTGGTGGCATCCTTGATCTTGGCGAGCGCGGGGGCCCAGATCTTGTTGGCGTTCAGATCCTGCACGGCGAAGGCGAACGAGCTGTCGAGCACGTGATCGAATTCGAGCAGATCGTTCTTGTACCTCGTGCGTGTCGGGCGATAGGGGCCCGACTGGCCCTCGCCATCGGCAAAATTGCGCTCGGCAGGGTTCTTGGGGTCGGAAAAGGGAATGCTCGCCGACCTCCCCTTGCCGGGCGCGGGCGCCTTGATGTCCGGCTGTTCCGCCTTAATGGCACTACCGAGCCCGAAATCCGTCTTGGCGAACTCCCGGATCCTGGTCAGCCCCGCCTGGACACGGGTGCGCGTGTCCTTGTCCTCGATCTTCTCGTATTCCCCGGCGATCTGGTTGGCCCGCGCCTCGACGTGCTGAGCGATCGCCGTCTCCGCAGCGGCGATCTGTTCGTCCGGCTTTTTCTTGTTCAGCGCCTCCTGAAAGGCATCGTTCTTCTGGGTAGCTCCGCCACGCAGGTTGAACTTCCGGTCGATGACGATGGCCCTCAGATTGGTTCCCTTGGCGTTCATCCGCTTGTGGAACGCCCCGAGCGGCGCCGGTGATGCAGCGTCGGCTCCTTCTTTTGCCGGCGGCGTCTCAGGACCATCGCGGACAGGTGTCGGCGCTCCACCGGCACCGGCATTCAGGCCCTCCGAGAGTTGCTTCAATATCTGGAGCGGCGCCTGGCCCGGTATGTGGTCGCGCTCATAGAGCGTGGACGCCTCCATGCCATCGTGTTTCTGGCCCTTCATCTGGTCTTCGAGCTCGCTGTAGATGCCGGCTGCGCCTTCCAGGGCATATGACGAGCGCTGATAGCGGATCAGCAGCGAGGGATCCGTCGTCAGGACATCGCCGTTATCCGCCAGAGACAGCCCGAGTTGCGTCAATCGCTCGCTGCCTTGTGCAAGTTCCTTCTTCAGGTCCTCGACGGTCTTGAGCGCCGGCTCTTTCTGGCTGCTCGGATTCACCTTGTCGGCTTTCTTCTCGGCGTCTGTCTCCTCCTTCTTGAAGGTGTTTATGAACGCAATCACCTCTTTCAGCGTTTCGGGTGACGCCTTGGTCTTGAAGTCGACAACCTGCTGCTGCATCCCCGCGAGCGCCTCGTCCGACGTCATCTTGTTGGACTGGACGAAGATGTCGACTTTCGCCCCGGCCTTCTCGGCGAACATGCGGTGCGGCGTGTCGCCGATCTTGAAGTTCGCCGATGGCAGCTTGCGCTTGGCATTCAGTTTGGCGATCAGCTTCGAGAACAGCTTCTTCGCCTTCTTCGCGACGAACCCGACCAGTTTCTCGATGGCCCCTTTCACGGCGCCGCGCAGCTTGGCGATGATGCCACGGATCGAATTGACGATGCCGGTGACCGGCACCAGCGCGGCCAGAAACGAGACCACGATCGGTATGGTGCGCGCCATGGTGCGCTCGACGAAATCGGCCGCCTCCTGGATGCGGCCGGCGGCGATCGCGCCGATGGAGGAGAAAATCGAACGCGCCACCTCGAGGATCTGGTCGAGGCGTTCGAGAAACGTGACGATCATGTTGTAGATCGACAGCACGACCTTCACCACCGCGCCGATCGGGTTCGACAACCCGGCCAGCCAGCTGATGCCGCCCATGATCAGCTGCTTGATGACGAAATCGCGAATCCCGCCGATCACCGTCGCGCGGAAATTGTCGATCATCTGGAAGACGCGCTGCCACAGGCCGGCGAAGCCTTCCTTGACGAGCAACCTCACCGCCTCCACGGACTTCTCGATGAAGGCCATCTTGCGCTCGCCATTGGCGCCGAGCTTCTTGACCATGATGGCGCGGAAATTGGCGTAGGTCAGTCCGACGATCTGGAGACCGATGGAGATCAGGCCTTTGAAGTCGAGGCGCTCCGGCATCTGGAGGTCGAGGCCTTCCAGCGTGCCGAACAGCCAGGCCAGCAGGCCGCTCTTGATGTGCTCCCAGATGTTCGAGCCGAACTGCTTGAATCCCCTGACAACCGCCGCGAACAGGTTCTTGGCGAAGCCAAGAGGATCCTCCAGGATCGTCATCAGCACCGCGCCCGCCGCCTGGATGATCTCCCAGACCTTCTCGCCCCACGGGCCGGCAAGCTTGAGAGCTCCGCGAACGATGAACTCAAGGATCTTTTTGACCACGTCCTTGATGAAGGTGAGGATGTCGTCGACCAGCGGCTTGAACAGTTTGATCGCGTAGTCGATCACGTCGGACGGCCAGTCCGGCAGGTAGTCGATCAGATCGCTGACCAGCCCCTTGATACGCGTCCAGGTGATGTTGAGCTGGAGAAGCCGTGTCCAGACCCATTCGAACGCCTCCTCGATGACGCGCGTTTCCTCCAGCCGTTCGAACAGAAGATTGCCGCCGGGGATCAGCGACATCATCGCGCCGAGCACGTTGACCGCGTTGCGCTCGACGGTGTCGCCGGTGATCGGGCTCTTGCCGATGATCAGGCAGATGAGCCTGTAGCCGGGGATATTGCGCGCGTATTTCTCCGCCTTGTTGCGGATGTACCCCCGGCGCAACGCCGGTTCGGCCGCCGCGACCACGCGCGCGGCCGCCTTGGCCGGCTCGGCCCCGGTCTGCTGCACGACATGGGTCAGTTCGTGCGCCATCAGCTTCCGGTCGGACACGCTTTCGCCGGGACCGATCCACACATGGTCGCGGTGGGTGAAGGCGCGTGCACCGATGCGGTGCGCGATGCGGTGGTCATCGGGCGCATCGTGGATCCGCACTCCCGAAAAGTCGCGGTCGAAACGCGGTTCCATGAACTCGCGCACGGCGCGCGGCAGTGGCCGTCCTGCTCCGGGATCGGCAACGCGGCGCGCGACGTCCGGCGGGGCGGGTCCACCCTCCGCGCCGACAACGGCACCTTCGCCGCGGGCGGGCATGGCCGTGTCGTCGCCGGTCGCACGGCCCCCCGGCGAGCTCGGCGGCTCCGGCAAGGGGGGATCGCCCGCCGTGTCCGTCGGCTGGCCGGTTTCGATCTCGTTCATGTCGGCGGAGCCGAGCGACGGCGTGTCGACGTCCTCGACCGGGGGTACCTCGGGGTCGAGATGGTCGTCGGGGATCGGGGGATCCGCCTCGAGCGTATCGGTATTGGGCTGGTCGTCGGCCGAGGTGCGCATGGCGTCGCGCGGCGAGCCGGCAGCATCGCCCGCCGCCTCCGGCCAGGCCATTTGCGGTCGGGGCATCGCAACGACGCGCTCGGCCATGGTTTCGGCCTCACGCTCCATCGGATCGTTCAACGCGCCGACCTTCAAGGCCGGCTGCACAAGGCGGACGGCAGCGCTCCCCCCGGCCACGGCCCCTCCCTGGGACACGGACGAGGGGAAGCGGCGCACACTGGGTGGCGCGCGCGCGCGGCCACCGCGCTGCCGTCCGGCCACCGTCTTGATCGCCTTGTCCGCCATCGGGATGTGCCCGCTCTACCGCGCCTGCTGGATCTGGGTTCCCTTCTTCTTGCAGCTGTTTGCCGCATCAGATCCCGAGATCGTCCCCCACTTGCTGTCCTTCAGGTAATTTACCGTTCCATTTTGGTAATAGCCCGGCAGACGTTCGGATTCGTTGGGATGCTGCTGCTCGACGACGGATTTCCAGACACTGATGATCGCCGAGACATCCACCGGCTTGTCGAGCAGGAGAGGCTTCTTCAAGCTCTTGATCGCGCTGTCGAAACTGTCGCGCACCTTGTCGCCCTTGATCGGTGCCGACTTGCGGTAGCCGAGGATCACGGCCTTCGGAAACAGCTTGGTGAAGACGTCCAGCGCTTCCTTGCAGATGGTTGCGCACGAGGTAGAAATGATCAACTTGACGCGGTCGAACTTGCCCTCGCCTTCGAGCTCGCGAAGATCGACGAACTGATCCTGCGCGCCGTTGGCGAAAGCCCCCGGGTTGCCGTACTGCGCGTATTGATGCCCGTAAAAATAGAGAATGTCGGTCGCCTCGATGGTCTTGGCCATCGCCTTGGCGGATTTTTCGGCGCGCGGCTGGAAGATCGTGTCGTCGATCGCTTCCTCGGGATAGTCGAAGGGCTTGAAGCCGATGGCCTCCTTGACGCCCAGATTTTGCAGCCGCGTCTTGCCGCCGGAATAATACCCCGGATAGGAACCCCGGTAGCCCCCGAAGACCGTCTGTGACTCCTCCCAGATCTGCCTGGCGCTTTTCTCGCCGAGCTTGGAATTCATGTAGGAGCGGATCTGCTTTTTCTCGTCCTCGCTGGCGCAGCGATGGATGATCTTCAAGGCACGGACGAGAGCGAGGCGCAGCTCCGTGTCGTCCTTGGCGGCCAGCTTGTCGACACAGCCTTCGGCGATCTTCAGATCGGACGCGGCCTTGTAGCTGGTGCACAGCGGATCGGGGGCCTTCGGCTTGCGCCGCAGCCCGACGCGGCCCTCGCCTTCGCCCACCGCGTGCGCCAGCTCATGCGCCAGCAGCCGGCGCCCGCCCTCGGTACCCGGCTGATATTCTCCGTGGGCAAAGGCGATATCCTTGCCCAGCGTGAAGGCGCGCGCATCGATCGCGTGGCTGGCACGGTCGGCCGCCCGCCCCTCATGCAGACGCACCGCCGACAGGTCCATGCCCATGCGCGGTTCGAAAAAGGCACGCTCGGCCGATGCCATGGGACGGCCGCCGTCGAGCGCGCCGATCGCCCGCGTCGCTCCGGTCGAAGCCGCCGCTGGCGCTGCGCCGGCCGCCACCGGCGCGACGCCGGGAGCCGATTTCCTCTCCACCGTTCTGTCGTCCTCCTCCGGCGCGCGCACCGGGCGCTTCGACTCCTTCTCCTCAGCCTCGCACTCGGCGCATTTGCGATGGACCACCGCCGCGTTCATACGCATGACGCGGTCAGCCATCCTGTCGGCGGCCTTCTCGGCCGGGTCCTGGATGCCGCCGATCATCAAGCCGCCGCCCCCCTCCCCGCCTTGCCGCACACCGGCGCGCAAGGCGAGGGCCGAGCCCTGCGGAGCGCGCCGCAACGGCGGGTGGCCGCGCCGCACCTTCCTTCGGATACGCATGTGCCGGGCCATTGCGCCTCCTTATCTGCGCTTCAGGAAGTCGGATGCCTTGACCTTCAGCTCCGTGAGCCGGGCCTCCGTCAGGATGCCGGCTCGCTCCATCCTCTTCATCTGCGCGGGGGTGAGCTTCTCGAAATCCGAGACGGTGGTGATACCCTCGCCAGCGAGCTTGGCGATCACGTCGGCCTCGTTGCCGAGCACCACATTGACCGGCTGGGCGCCTCGCAGCGAGGCCAGCATCGCCTGGCGGCTTTCATCGGCGGACGCCAGATCGTTGTGCATCGCATCGATTTGCGTCGCGATGCTCTCACGCTTCTGCGCGAGTTCATCGAGCTGCCCGAGCACGCCGGTCAAGCTACCTGCGGCGAGATCGCGTTCCCGCTCCAGCGTGACGATTTGCTCACGCAAGTCGCCGAGGCCGGAAACAAGCGCCTCGCGCGTCTTGGACAGGGTGTTGATCTCGGCGCGCGCGGCGGCGACATCTCGCGTGAGCTGGTCGGCAAGCGCGCGGTCGGCCTCGGTGACCGCCCCCGTCAGGGTAAGCGCCGGGCGTTCGAAGGGCAGCTTGCCCGCGCCGCGCTCCAGCAGCACATAGCCGCGTGCGACGCCCTCCTGGACCAGCAACGCGACCTTGTCGCCGGGCCGAACCTCGCCGGCGCTGTAGAGGATGTCGGTGGCGTCGAGGCCGGCCATCTTAGACTGGACAACATCCAAAGCCTTGGCATCATTGATGTCGACCGTCTCCGCGACCTCGATCCCAGTGCCGCGCAGTACCGTGCGCGCCTGCTCGGCGCCGAGGGTCGCGACATCGACCCTGGTGATGAAGTCGCTCGGCAATTTCTCCGGCTGGTCGAGGAAGGCGTTTACCAGCCTGAAGTCCTCGGCGAACGTTTTGACGTTGAAGGTCGCGAAACGGCGGGGATCGCGCACAAAACTACCGACGCCTCCCCGCTTGTCGCCGCAGCAGATGCGATCCAGCGCCTTGGCCAGGTTCGCGCGCATCTCGCCGATGAAATAGTTCAGCGAGCGCCAGGTCATCGCCTGCTTGCGGCAACAATAGGCACACACTTCTTCGAGGTAGAATTGCGGCTGGTCGCGGCCGCCCTTGATGCAGGCGATCGGCACGAAATAGGGCGGCGCCCCCACGCCGGGCGGACAGGTCGGGAACAGCGCTTCGCAGATGCAGCGCTGCAGGCGCTGCTGGTCGGTTTCCTGATAGGCCGCGAACACCGCGATCGACTGCTGCATCTGCCGCACTTCAAGGGCGGGGCCGGCAAGGTTGGCGGTCGGAAAGTCCTGTTCCGCCTTGGCGATGCGCGTGTTCAGCGTCGCCACGTCGTCGGGTTCGGCGACGCTGGCGAACGTCTTCACCACCTGCGCGCGGAACGTGAGGCTGTCGGCGAATTCGGCCCGGCTCAGCCGCGCCGTGCCGCTGAAGGCCCCACCGCCGGTCGACGCCAGCAGCACCTTGGAGGCGATGATCTTCTGCCGCTCGGAGAGCGGGGCGACCAGATCGTCGAACTTGATGATCTTCCTCTTCTCGACGCAGCGCCGCACGCGTTCGGCGAAGCCGGGATCCTCAGGGCCGAAGGCGATCGCTTTCGGCACGATGTGGATCGTGGTCGTGCCGCCGTCAGCGCCGGCAAGTGCGAGGCAGACCTCGCCACCGGCCAGGGCCTTGCTCAGTTCGCGCTCGTCCTCGAACGCGATGCCTTCGCCGATCTTCAGCGATGACAGGTCAAATCCGGTTACGCCCTCGAATTTCCGGAAGCGCCCGGCCCGGTCGAGATAGGCACCCGGCGTGATCGTGATCAGCCCGGTCCCCTTCTTCACCAGCGAGGGCACGATCCCGCAGACGACGCCCCAGTCGAACATGTGCCGGAACGGTTCCTGCACCGAGAAGTCGACGTTGCAGAGCGCGTCGAGCGCTTCCTGGACATTGTCGGAATCGCCGAAAAGCACCGGGCAGTTGGACGTGAAACCGATGTCCTCGGCAGAGATCGAGCAGAGATTATCGAGCGCCTGCTGAACGTTCTCGGCATCGCCGAAAAGCTTGTCGCAATGGTTGTCGTAACCGACATGGCTGGCCGGCAGGTCGGAAAGCACGGGAAAGGACAGCTTGCGGCGCTCGGCGTCGGCGAGCGGCTTGATCGCTGCACCATTGACGGTGACCAGCGTACAGTAGTGATGCTGGATGCCGATCGGCGTCTCCTTGACCAGCCGCAGGCGTTCGCCCTCGGGTGCGAAGGTACGCAGTTCGACCAGCCAGTAGTCGCCGCGCACCACGGCTGCCGCTGTAATGTCGAGCACGGCCTCGAAGGCCGTCACCCGCAGCGTGATCCTGCCGCCGGTCATCGAAATGTCGAACCCGCCGCCAAGCGTCGTCGGCGCACCGGGGTTGGCGGTTTCGAATTCGGCGAAGCCATCCCAGCGCCGCACGAAGGGCCAGGCATTGCCGCCGTGGTCGGTCGCCGGGTTCGGTGTCGCCGAGAGGTCGTCGACGAAGGTGGAACGCCGTGAATCGGCGGCGTTCGCGAACACGCCGGCATAGGCTTCGGTGATCGGCGAGAAGTACTCGTAGACCTTGCTGGCCCGTTCGAACGCCTCGGGCGAGATGTCGGCCGATGCGATCTCGCAGGCGTTCTCCTCCGACCAAGCCAGCGCGATCCGTTGGGGATTGCCGGGCGTGCCGGTCACGCCGACAATCTCCAGCCGCCACAACGCGTTGGCGACATTCTGCTCGGCACTCACCACCTCGGCGCACGGGTCGCACTCGTCGGCGAGGATCTCCGCATTGAGCGGCGTCACCGCCAGCTTCGCGGTGCCGATCAGCGGGAAGGCCCCGGTGCCCGCCTCGATATCGGGTCGAGCGGCCAGCGGCGCCGTCTTCAGTTGCGTCATGGTGCGGGTGCGGAAGCCGGTGACCGCGCCGTGCAGGCCGGCATCGGCGAGATAGGGATCCTCGAGCGGGAAGACCGGGCGCTCCCAGACGTCGGCATAGACGATCTGGTCGCCGGACGGCAGCGCCGGTGGGAGCGGCAAGTCGGCCTGCTGCGCCAGTATGGCAAGCGGTCCGTTCAGCGCCGCGCCGTCGGGCGCCGCGAGCTGGCCGCGCACGCCGTCCGCATAAATGACACCCGGCCCGAGCGTGACCGTCCCGTCGGGCGCGATCGCAACGGCCCCGCCCTCTCCCGGGACACCGTCGTGCACGGCGTCGTTGCCGAGATTGTCGGTCCGCATGCGGTCGATCTCTGAGCGCTCGTCGAGATCGGCGTCGGTGACCATGGCGCCCTGGTTATGATAGACGCCGGAGTAACGCCGCGACGGCCGGTGACTTTCGCGAGATATCTGCGCTTTCATCTCAGCGTTCTCCTGTCACGCCACAGCCGCCGGCCGGCGCGCGAGATGCGGATCGAATCGGATTGAGACGTCCTGTCCGAGCGGCAGGAAATCGACCAGTTTGCGTGCCACCGCGGCCATGCCGGCGCTGTAGAAGCGATGGTTGTAGGCGCCCATCTCTCCGCCGTTCTCGGCACCGGCCGCAATGCGCGGCAATGTGGTGAGATCGAGCACGCCGGCACCCGGCTCGCCGTAGCGGGCGGAGCGCAGATTGCAGCCGGCGAGTGCGGGGTCGTCGAACCAGAGACGCACGAAATTGGGGTCGTCGGTGACGATATGCGGATTGCGCCCCAGATCGCAGCCGGGCAACGCGCCGACATCGGCAATGCGCGAATAGCGGACACAGGTCTTGGGGCCACCGCAGATCACGTCGATGAGATCGCCGGCGAACACGCAGTCCGAGGCCCACACCCGTTCGAGATGGGTCTCGCCCATCACCGTGCAATGAACCAGCCGAGCAAAGCCGGACGGGCTGAGAATTTCGTCGAACAGGCAGTCGTCGGCTTCGACCGACGGCGTGTCGCCCGGCAGGCCGATGACAAGGCGCCCCACCGCGCTACGCGACAGCTTCAGACGTGTCGGCTGCGCCGGATTGCTGACCACCTCGACACGGCCGAGGAACAACAGATCGCGGAAGGAGGCCATTACCTCTCCGGGAATGGCCAGATCGCCGTCGATGACGATCTTGTCGGGCGCCGGCGTCAGCAGGTCGCCATCGGATCCGACCGGATCGCCAAGCGCCTTCAGTACCTCCTCGGGGCCGAACTCCTGGAACTGGCCGGTCCCGGAAAGATCGAAGCCGAGCGGATTCGGCGTCGCCGGAAGCGTTACCCGACGCAGGCCCGGCTCGAAAAATCCGTAGGGCGGGCGCACATGCAGCAGCAAGCGGCGCGGATGCGGGCCGACCGCGGGATCGGCCGGGTTGCGCAGGTCCGGCGTGCGGACGCTGGTATCGTCATAGGCATTGGGGAAGCACGGCGCACCTTCATAGGCGCGCGGTTTCCAGTAGAGCACGTCGGCGGCTCCCGGCAGACCATCGGCGTCGCGTGTCGGGAAAGCGAGGCGGTAAAGCGGATTGGCACCGGAAGGATCGACGATCGCCCGGTTGGCCTTGCGCAGGTCGGGCGTGCCGAGCGGCATCGCCGAAGCCCCAAGCGGATCGCCGTCGCCACGTGCAGCCTTCGGCGCGGTGAAGGGCGGCAATTTCATGCGCGGCGTCAGCAGCACCCGCCGCCAACCTTCGATGGTCACGGTCTCGGTGCCGCTAATCGTGTCGGCGATGGAATCGGCGTTGCCGAGCGTGCCCTTCGTCTTGTACCAGCCGACCGTGTTCGACAGTTCGTCGTTGCGCTGGGCAGGATCAGGCGCGAGCAGCTCGGCCCCCACGAGGTCGGCAAGATAGGGTAGCAGCCAGGTCTGGATCTCGAGATTGGTTTCGATGTCCTGGTGGGGGAAATCGATGGGATCGCCGAAGGCATCGGCATAGGACTGCTCGGTCGTGCCGCGGATCAGGTCGAGCAGGTGGCCGAAGCCGTGGAGATAGGCTTCGAGGTCGCCGGGCTCGCCGGGTGGGGCATCGGGGCCGGGACCGTCGAGGAAGCGGTATTCCTCGGGCAGCTGGCGAAAGAGCAGCAGACCGGCGCGGGTTTTCAGATCGTTGATATCGGTCATGCCAACGCCTCCGCCCGTACGACGAGGTCAGCTCCCGCCAGCAGATGGACGACCTGTCCCTCGCGGGCAAAAATCGCCGCCAGCATCGTGCCGACCGTTGCCTCCCTCAGCGGCTCGGGTCCGCCGGTCTTGCGCGCGAATGTGTCGACGACGGCATTCGATACGCCATCGGTGCGCTCACAAGCGGCAAGGATCTCGGCGATGTAGAGCGGCTGGCCGAGCCGGCGACGCCGAAGCGAAAAGGCGTCGAGCAGGGCGGTGGCCACGCGGTCGATAACATCGGACGTCTCGTAACGATCGATGTCGACCTGAACCGTGACGGCAATGCGGACCGGCACGGCGGAGTAGCCGGTGACGCTCATCGTCGACGCAGGCGCCGAGCGGGCCAGCACGAATGCCGTCAGATCGTCGGCGAGCCGCTCGGTCACCGCGCCGCCGCCGGCCGGAACGATCACCACGTCGACCGCCACGCCGGCCTGGGGACCGACGATCTGCCGCGCCTTCGCCTGCCACACGCTCGCATGGCGCGCGCAGAGCCGCTCGAAATCGCGGAGCGAGACCGCGCGTCCATTGGCGGCCAGATTGGCGGGGGCATTCTCGCGCATGGCGGAAACCGGCTCGCGGTCGGCGCCGCCAGCGGTGGCGAAAGGCTGCACGATCGCGGTGACGAAGCGGTTGTTCTTCATCGGCGCGGTAAACGACCATGGTGGCACGCCGGTGCCGGCAAGGCCGCTGCCGAGGCGATGGCGCGGCACGGCGACATTGTTGCTGCCGGTGGGCAGGCGGCGGCGGAACTGGATCTGCAGCGTATCGTCGTCGTTCAGCCTGACCGACCAGGAATCCGTCTCCTCCGCCAAAGGATCGCTGAGGTCGCGATATTCCCAACGCACGCCGTCGACCACGACATCCATGTCGGGAGCGACGCCGGCGAACGCGATATTGGACGGGATGAAGCTGAGTGTCGTCGCCTTGAACAGGAAGTCCTGTCGGCCTTTCTCGGCGTCGCCAGAACCGAGCGTCTTCGGGTCCTTGGTCTCGCCATGGGAGATCGTCGCTGTATTGAGATGGAACACCGTCCACCCCTTCTGCCAGCCGGCGAAGTCCGTTTCGCTGGCGAGCGTCAGGCGCAGATTGCCGCTGGCGAGGGCCTCCATCTCGATCACGACGGCCGATGCGGCTCGCTTCGGCTCCGGCCGCTCGTCGACGATGAGCAGCGTCCGGCCCGGCTTCACCAGGCTCCGCGCCTCGGCAGGCAAGCCCTCGAGTTCGCAGATACCGCCGACGATGGCGTCCTCGGGATTGCGGTCGAAGCCGAGCGCGCGCAACTGCCGGCTCATCGGCCCGAAAAATTCGGTGCGCTCCGGCGCCGATGGCGGTGCCGGGGAGAAAAGGATGTGGTGGACATCGGCCTCGCTGCGGACCCCCACGACCCTCAGCGCGGTCAGCCCGTCGCTGCCCATCGGCCGCGCCACGAACCAGTCGCCTTCCCTCAGGCCCTTGGACGGCTTGCCGGCGAACCTCACGCTTCCACCCGAGCCGATGGCATTGAAGTTCGGATCGGAGACGACATGGCCATTGTGAACCGGGTTGCCCGCCATCCGGGCAAAGGCAAGCCCGGCGGCTCCGCCGGGCCGGCTGAACGTACGGGCGACGCCCAGTTCGCTCTCCCCTGCCCTGCGGGTCGTGTAACTGGACTGGCTGACCACCGCGCTGCCCAGGACGCTGCCGGCGAAATGCAGCCGGTCGACGCTGAGCGGGGTCTCGAAGCGGCCGTCGGCATTCGCTGCCACGGCGGATAGCGCTTCCACTTTGACCGCACCGCCGGCCGACCTCGGCGCCACCAGGACGAGCTCGTCGCCCGAGACCCCCACCACCGTCGCCAGCATCGATTCCGACCGACCATCGTCGACGCTCACCTCGACGACCGCGTGGAGCTCGAATTGGGTCGCACCCGACACCTTGACGACGAGATGTCCTTCCACCGTCGCCGGCAGACCGAGGCGCACGGCGTCCGGCTCGACATGAAGGAAACTCTGCGCCAGCGGCGTGTCGAGCCCCGTCGGCGGCTCGAAGGCGATCACCGCCGTGCCGCTGGCCGCATCATGCTCTATGGCCGTCAGCAAACGCGCAGAACCGGATGCCCCCCGCTCGCCCAGCACCGCTACGTCGCCCTGTGCGAGCTTTGTCTTGGGCGGCACGATCCAAGGCTGGCTGGCCGGTGCAACAAGGTTGCGCGGATTGATGTTCCACTGCGCCGCGCGCGCCCGGTTGAGCGCCGGGTGCGCCTCGACCGGCTTCAGCGTCTCGAAGATCAGCGGCGCGCCACCCTCCTGCGGGGTGTATTTCATCGCCAGTCCCCGTGCCACCTCGATGGCACCGATGCCCGGCGCGACCTCGATCGCCACGGTCGCGGTGGCGGATGCCGGCGGCGCGGGCTGGTAGTTCACCATCGCCGCCAGCTTGCGCAGATTGTCCCACTGCGTCGCGGTGCGCAGATAACCCTCGTTGGCATAGGCGTCGACGTGGCCGAGCAACACATGGGAGGCGCGGGCGAAGGCGCGCATGATCTCCCAGCCATATTCGCCGGGCGCACGCGCATATTGGTCGATAAGCCGCCTGCTGCGATGGCCGGCGTTCTCCGGTTTCGCGGGTACCGCCGGCAGCAGGTCCGCCCAGGCCACCGCCTCGACATAGCGGCGCATCGGCCCCGGCAGCTCCGATTCCGAGAACGGCTTCATGAACAATTCGCGCCACTTTTCGGGCTCGCGTTCCTCCGGGTCGACGCCGCGCAGATAGAACGCGAGCATGCCGAGCCGCAGTTCTTCGAGCCACACGGCGGCATTGCCATCGACGTATTGGAAGCGGGTCAGCCCGGCGCGGTTCCACCGCGTCAGATCGAAACGATAATCCCGGCGACCGATGGGAGGGAGCCGTGTCATAGGCCATCTCCCGCGTTGACGGAGATGCGGAACGTGCCGTCCTGCGGTCGTGAGGGATGGTTGGCGCAGAAGGCGAACTCGTCGTCGGCGATGGCGACGACACCGGTGCCGGCCTGGTCGGGATAGGATCCCACGCGCTTGAAGCGGTTGAGGCACGCGACGGCAACGCCTTCGACGCGCATGGCCGCATCGATGATGTCCGAGGCGAAGAGATCTTCACCGAAGCCGAGCCGGCCCGGCTCGAAGAACCCGTCCTCTGCGTCGGTAAAGACCTGATAAAGGGCCTGCTTCAACTCGGAGCGGAAATATCCCCTCTTCGCGCGCACCGACAGCGCGATGGACACTGGCGCCGCCTTCGCCACCTCCAGGAAAACCTCGGTACCGATCATGCGGTTCAGCTCGACCATGCCGCGCAGCAGGGCGCGCGCCGTCAGGCTCTCGTTGACCGGCGGCAACGGCAGCCGCTCGACCCGGTGAAAATCGACGATCTCCCGCCACAGTCCCTCGTCCAGGCCGCTCGGCTTGCCGTCGGCAGGCAGCGGTCCAGAATGCAGGGGCTCGTCGAGACCGCGATTGTCCTCAAGCAGCGTCGCGACGAGCACCGTGCTCCAGGCACCGCTCCAGACCAGCCGCGCGCGGGCGCGCGCCACCATGGGATGCCGGGTCAGGATGGCCTCATGGTCGCCGAGCGTCACCATGCGGCGCACTTCCCCGGTCAACCGGGGACCGTCGGTGCGGGCCGCCTCCATCGCCTGGGGGTCGAGGCGCCAATAGCGTTCGAGCTGTTGAGCAGGCGTTTCGGTGATCCCGGTCGCCGGCGGCGGCAGGCTGGCGAGGACCGCCGGGTCGACGCGCTCGACCGCGTCATATCCGATCAACTTGAGCAGCCGCCGGATCGACTGAGGTCGGCGCGCCGTCTCAAGATAACGCTCGGCATGGACGGCATCCAGCGCATTTGACGCGCGGTCCAGCGCGGCCGCCAGCAATTCGACGATCACCACTTCCACATCGGCCGACGTCCAGCGCCGGCGCTCGGGAAAGCGGGAAGACAGCTCCTGCATCATGAACAGGCGGAAGCTGTCGTAGTCGCGCATGCGCCAGTCGAAATCGTCGGAAATCGACGGGATGGGCAGCGGCAGGACCGCGCGGCGTTCGCCGCAGTCCGGGCAGCCGAGGCCGAAGGTCAGGGCGGGTGAAGCCAGCTCAGCCATGGCGCCACCCGGTACGGCGACTAGAGGCGGAACGCATGGCTTTCCTCCTTCTGCATGGCGGCCAGCACATAGGTGACGGTCACCAGAAGCTGCTCGGGATTGCCGGGCGGCGCCCCGACGGTGACGCGGATCGTTTTCGGATCGACCTCGCCGGCAAGTGCCTCGACCAGCGAACCCTGCAGGCCGCCGCGTACGGCCTCCCACAGCGCCGCCGAGTTCGGCTCGAAAACATAGCGGCGCGCGCCGAAGCCGAATTCCGGCCGGAAGACCCGCTCCCCCGGACTGGTGAAGATCACCTGCATGATCTGTTCGCGGATGTGATCGACGCGCTCCGACGTCCGTGCGCCCGCCTTCGTCATCTCGAAGGGGAAGCGCATATAGCGGACGCGGGGCAGACGTGTTTCGAGCGCGCGGGTCATAGGGCTGTCGACTTTGTCGTGAGGGAGGACGGGGTGAGCGGCGGCACCGGCGGTCCCGACGGCGAGCCGGGCGCGGAGCACAGATGCGTGTGGGCGTTGAAGGCGGCGAGGAACGACGTGCCCTTGATCAGCGGCTCGCCACCGGAACCGCCCACCGCGACCGAGGCCCCCTGGATCGTCACCGTCGCCGGAGCCTTGACGGTGATGCCGCCGGCCTCGGTGGTGATCTCGTTGCCAGACGGATCCTTGAAGGTCATGCCGGAAGCCGACAGGACGCAGGAGTTGCCATTGGCGTCCTCGATACGGATCTCGCTGGTATTGGCATCGAGTGTGACCGTCGCCCCGCCGGAATCGGTGATGGACACCGAGCCGTCGGAAATCATCTCCACCACCGCCTCGGCCGAGCTTTTCAGCGTGATCTTCTCGTCACCGGACTTGTCCTCGAGCAACAGGACATGACCGCTTTCGGTGCGCAGCACCTTGGCGCTCGGCTCCGAATTGGCAGCGAACTCCTCGGGCAGTTCGTCAGCCTTGCGCCAGAACGTGCCCGTCCATAGCGGCGAGGAAACGTCTCCCTCCATGAACTCGGCGATCACCTGCGCACCGACCGGCGGAACCGCCAGGAAGCCGATATTCGCCGCGCCGCCATAGGGCGTGCAGGGCAGCGCCCAATTGGTCGTGGTCTCGCCCAGCACGCTCGGCACCACCAGCCTGCATCGGCCGAGCTTTTCCGGGTCGGCATTGTCGGACACGAAGGCGCGGTACTTCCCGTAATAGCGGGTCTGCTGCTGCCTTACGGTTTTCTCGATCGCGGTGAACTCATCCATCTCGTCACCTCAGAAGAGCGATGCGATCGCAGACGCCGCGCCCGACAGGGGCCCAAGCGGGCCGGCCTCTTCGCCGGTGGCGTTGCGCATGAGCTCGAATTGCTGGCGATAGCCCTCCGGCGCGAAGCGGTGCACGACCTTGTCGGCGAAATAGGTGCCGCCATAGCGTGCCCCTACCCCGTCGACGGTAACGGTCCGACCGGGCTTGAGCACATGGCCGTAGAGCGAACCGTCGATCTCGCCATTGGCGCGGATGCGGAACGAATGCTCGTTGACGAGCGCCTGCGCGCGGGCGCGCAGTTCCTCCTCGGTCTCGTCGCCCTCCTTGGAGACGCGCCATACCGACGGCGTGCCGAGCGACGCGCCCTCGTCGGCGACCGGCGACAGACCCAGCGCACGCACGTCCGGCTTGACGGTCTCGACGACGGGTTTCGCGCCCTCGGTCTGCGGAGCATGGTCGAAGCGGACGGCATCCGGGCGCTGGCCGTCGTCGGTGATGTCGAGAGCGAGGCAGTTGGTCGAGCGGCCGGCATAGACCATGATCGGCGCCTGCGGCTCGCCGTCGAGACGTTTCGGGCCGAAGTAGACCTTTCCTTCCGAGAACAGCAGGTCGTAGCCATTGGCCTTCGCCCGCTCACGGAGGAAGACGATGGGTGTGGCGTCCTGCGACAGCGAGCGGCTCGACTGGCCGGCACCGGATTCGGGATCGACGGAGAGGCTGAGCGGTGCGATCAGCGCGGCGAGGATGTCCTTGTCGCTCATCGGCGCCGTGTCGCCCCAGATGCTGCGCATATGCTCGCGATCGAGAGCTGCGCTTTCGTCCTGGATCAGCAGCTCCAGCTTCGTCTCGCCACCGGAATTGGGATAGGACGGCTTCGGTTGCACGATGTAGCCGCGGAAGATCTCCTCGACATGGGTTCGGAAATCGGCGGACACCTTGATCGGCGCCCAGCGCGTGAACAGGCCGCAGTCGGCGGCGATCCACTGGCCGTCCTCCTTGCGCCGGTCCTCGATGACGATCGTTCCGGTCGCCGCCTCGGCGCGGCTGGTCGTGATCTCGACCAGGGTCACCAACTCGGCGAGGCCACCAATGTCGGCAAGGGTCGTGCCGACTTCGATCAGGCAGCTTGCCGGCTGGCGGAAGCCAGGATCGAGCAGGGCACCGAGCGAGACCATCAGCGCACCTCCCTGCGGCGCGCGATGAGCACGACGCTGCCGATGCGCTCACTGCCATTGTCGGCGATCGGCTGTGGCTCGTAGAGCAGGTCCTCGGCGAAAAGCGCATCCGGGTTGGCCTCGGCAATGCGGCGCCAGTCGCGCGACTGGGCGTAGTAGTGCTGCGCCAGGGAGTCGAGACGCTCTTTCAGCGCGACCGAATGTTCGAGCACCGGCTCGACCTTCGCCATCGGACGCGGCTGGACGCCGGCAAAGCTGCTGCGGCCCTCCTCGTCCTTTTCGAACAGCGGCACGTTCTCGTAGTAGGAGCCCTTGAAGAAAACCATCGGCACCTCCTCGCAACGGCGTTCAGAAGCCGCTGACGGCGTTGAGCGCCGCCATGGCCGTCTGGCGCACCTTTTCCGCCATGAAGAATGGGTTGTTGGACTCGATCACCTGCATCGTGAGCGACATCTCCGCCCGGTAGGGGTGGAGGCTCGGCAGGTGCAGCGTCTCGTTCTGGCCGACGCTGATCAGGAAGACCGGCAAGAACTGCAAGCCCCAGGCGAAGATCAGCACCGAGGCCGTCTCCTGGCGCTCGAAGGCGCGCGCGCCGCCGCCGGTGAGGCTGGACAGGACTTGCAGCCCGCCGGGTCCCTGGACCTTCGGCTCGAGCATCGAGCGCAAGGTATCGATTTGCGGCTGCACGCCGAACTGCGCCGCGATGGTGTCGCCCTCCAGCATCTTGTCGGTCGCGTCGAGCAGGATGGTGATCGAGATGGATTCGCCCTGCAGTTCGACGCCTTGCGCGGCGCGCGGCGCGTCCAGCGGCGTCAGGAAATCGTAACCGAGGCGGGCGCCCGGTGCGTTACCAGTGCGGACGGTTACCGAGCGGGACCGCGATATCTGCTGAGGATTGAAATCGAAGACGAGCGCCAGCGGCGGCAGCGACAGACCGTATTCGAACAGCATGCCTTTGGTCGCTACCGCCATCGTCATCCCTCCCACATGGTCGCCGACCTCGCGGCGCGCGAGGCAACGCCGGCCAGATCCGCCGCCATGTGACCCGCCGACCGACCGGCGCCGTTGACCTCGATCCGCAGCGTTCCGGCCGTGGCTCCTTCCCGCAACAGTGCCCGGGCGACCGTCTCGGCAATCTGCCGCGCATCGCCGTCGGCAGCCCCTCGCATGCGGGACGGCAGCACAAGCCGGATGCGCCGGATCCTCATGAGGTTTCCTCCAGATATCTGCCCAGCGGGCCGAGTTCGGAGCGGCGCACCTGGCGGTTGTCCTTCGACAGTTCCGCCCAGACGGCGCGCGCCAGATGCTCGCCGGCGATGGTCCCGCCGTCCTCGAAGGCGAGCACCGATGCGAAGAAGGCGGCGTTGTGGATCGCACCGCCGGAAAGCCGCACCCCGCTCGCCAGCTCCTCGATGTCGAGGTCGGCCGCGCGCGGCGCGCGGGCCGGCAGCAGCCTTTCCCACAGCAGGCGCCGCGCCTTCGTGTCGGGCGCCGGGAAGTCGACGATCTGCTGGAAACGGCGCAGGAACGCCGCATCGATGTTGGCCCGCAAATTGGTGGTGAGGATCACCGGCCCGGCGTGGCGCTCGAACCGCGACAGCATGTGCGAGACTTCGAGATTGGCGTAGCGGTCGCGGGCGTCCGTCACCTCTCCCCGCTTGCCGAGAAGCCCGTCGGCCTCGTCGATCTGCAGGATCGCGCGCCGACCGTCGAGCGCGTCGAGCAAGGCATTCAGATTCTGCTCGGTCTCGCCGACATATTTCGACATGATGCGGCCGAGATCGAGCGCGTAGAGAGCCCAGTTCTCGCCGGTCCGAGCCGTGAGCTCAGTCGCGATGACGGCAGCGGCGAAGCTCTTGCCCGATCCCGACGGGCCGCAGAACAGGGCCAGCGGCCCGCCCAACGGCCGCGCCTTCCAGTCGTCGATCACCCCGTCGCGACAGCGAATCCAGGTGGAAAAACCGCGCAGGTCAGCCAACGCGGCAGGCGGCAGGACCAGATCGTCCCAGGAGGCCTCCACGGTGACCAGATGCGCGCCGGGCGGCGGCGACAGGTCGGTGGCCCGGCCTAGTAAGGCCTTCGCGGCCACCGGCGAGGCGCTGACCGACTGGTAGGCGCCCTTGCCGACCACGCGCACGATGCCGGAGGCGACCAGCGGTGAATGCGGCTCAAGCCGGTCGAACAGCATGCCGATCTGCTCGCCGCCGTCGAGCATCAGAAGTTCCTGGATCAGCGCGAGGCAAGGGTTGGCCTCGCCCGTATGCGGCTGCAGCGAGTGGAACCGGGGCGCCAGGGCCGGGCGCGCCTCCGGCGCCAGCGCCAGTGCCAGGATGTCGAGATCTAACTGGATGAACTGGTGTAGGACCGTCTCGGCCGTGACGTTGCGCAATGCCGCCCACGAACCATTGGCGCGCTCACCGGCGACCCGCTCGCCGGCGTCGTCGAAGCGGGCCGGGAACGCATCCGGCAGGGTGGCGCCGGAACGCAGCGATTCCGCCAGCATGACGAGCAACTCGACACGCGCCCATTCGCCGTCGAGGGCGTTGCGGTCCGGCGTGATCCTCCCCGCGGCGATGGTCATGACTCGGCCACCGAAAGTGTCAGCGTGTTGGCGAAGGGAGCGTTCGCCACCTCGACGCCGCCGGCGTCGGCCGGCCGCATCGTGATCCGCGCCCCGTCACCCGCCTGTGGCGCGTCCAGCGCCAGCGCGACGATGGCGGCCGGGTCGTCGAGACGCACCGCGGCGATGGTGAAGGACTGCTTGGATTGGACCTCGATCGAGGTGTCCGCGCGGGTCCAGGTCACAGTCACCGACACCTTGCTCCCCGGCAGGCCGGAAATCGCGAGCTTCGTCGATGCCGCGGCGGGCGCGATCGTCGCGGCGCTCGCCAGCCCCCCGGAAAGCGCGAACAGGACCACCGGGAGAATGTCGACGGGCGGCGGCTGCTTGGTCGTCGTCGTGGCCGCCAGTGGAACCGCCCTCGCCTCGACGCCGAGCTCGTTATATCCCTCGGGCTGCGGCTTCACCCGCGAGCGCGTGTCGATGATCGCCGTGGTGATCGGACCGGCCGCCGGCTGGCGCTCGAGCGGTTCGACCGGGATCAGCGCGAATTCGTAGGCGGCCGACAGACGGTAGGCGAGTTCGCCGCCCTGGGTCGTCCAGATGTGGTTCAGCTCCTCCATCGTGGGGGCCTGCAACACCGCCTGCAGCCGGTAGTCGAGATGCGGCTGCGAGCGAAAATCCTCGGGATCCGCGCTGTTACCCGGCAACGCCGAGACGGGAACCACCGGGCTGGAGGCGAGCACCCGGATCGCATGGCCGAGGATGCGCAGGTCCGCGTCCGGCACATTCGATTGGGCGTCGCTCAGGAATGGCGTCAGGAGTGTGCTGATCCGGATGAAGAACGGCTCCCTGGCCGAGGCCGACGCATGGAAGCCGGACGGCATGACACGGTAGGTGAACAGGTTGAGGAAGTGCTTATCGCCCCCCTTCACCCGCTCGGCCGCGCGTTGCGGATTGTCCGTCGAGATGACGACGTCCTCGCCGAACTGTCCGTCCAGGAAATCGGCGATGCCCTGCACGGCCACCGACAGCGACGAGACCGGGACAGCCATGGCTCACAGCCTTCTCAGATAGCGCGCGCGCATGGCACGCGCGGCGTCGAAGGGCGCTCGCGCGGCCACCGCCGGTGGCGCGGGCTCGTGGATCACCACATCGACCTGATCGATGATCACCTGCGGCCGCTCGGACCGGTCGGGCCCGGAACCGCCCGCAGGGGCAAATCCCGTATCGAAAGGCATCAGGGCATGCGCGAGGCTGGCCGCCTCGCCCCCGAACGCAGGCGCGAAGGGATGGGATCGGTCCGGCGCTCCTTCGTCGAAGACACCGCCGGGGGGCGGCGGCACCCCCACCTCGCCACGTGGCGACGGGCCGGCCGGGCGCGGAATTGCCCTCCGCAGCGCCTGCATCGCCGGCGGCTCCTCTTCGGTGGCCATGTCGGGCGGCAGCGGCGAGGCTCCCGGCGACAGGTCCTCCTGAAAGGGCTGGCGCAAGGGTCTGTCGCCGTCCTCGAGCGGAACCTCTTCGGCCCGGCGGATGAGGCGCGAAGCGGGCGTCGGCTCGTCCGGCTCGCCTTCCTCCTGCGGCTCCTCATTCTGCTCATGGGCGCGGTTCAGCGACATGGGCGCGCGCCGGGCCGTTGCCGGCGGCTCCTCGTCCTCGTGCTGCTCCGGCGCCGGCGCCGTGGCTCTCGGTATCTCGTCCTCGGCCGGCGCGGCCCCCTCCACGCGACGGATCGGACGGGTAGCGGCACGACGTAAGGGCTGTGCTTGCTCCTCCTCGTCGTCGGGCGTCTCGGCCGCGCGATAGACCGGCGCGGGCTGGCGCACCGCGAGGCCCTTCGGCATCACCGCCGAGACGCGCGACAGCGTCGGGCGGGAGCGGAGCGAGAGGCGCGCAAGAAAGCTCATCACCGCCTCGCCATCGATGTCTGCGCGCGGCGCTCGCGCGCGATCATGCCGGCATAGGCGGCCCGGTGGCGCGCCGGCAGCCGCAGGATCCCGTCATGGTCCCAGCCATAGGCACTGGCGATCAGGTGGATCTCGGAAAGGATGTCGGCCTCGCGTGGAAAGGCGAACAACAGCGGATCGACGCAGCACTCGGTATCCCGACCGCAGCTTGGGCACCGGGCGGCAGCCATGTCGGCGATGTCCGGAGATGCCCGCTCCAGCGCCTCGTCGATCAGTTGCAAGTCGTGTTCGTCGAAACGGTCGGCCTCCTCATCGGCGGCCGGCGACAGGCCGCACAGGCTCGCGACATCGCGCCGGGGGTCGGCGCCGGGCTCGCGGAGCGCCAGTTGCTCCTCATGTTCGCCGGTCGGCACGGCGAACCGCCGCGGGCCCAGGCTGGTGGCCACCGAGATTTCGGTGAGCGCCTCATCCGGGGCGCGCCAGATCGGCCGCGCCAGGTCGAGCGACAAGTCGAACGGCTCGCGGCAGTGCGCGCAACGCGCCTCGAACCAGCGCAGGCCGGGGTTCAGGCGGGCAGCCGTCCACTGCACCAGCCATTCGCGCGTGGCGCAGGGTAGCGCACGAATGGCCTGCCGGGTCGCCGGCTGGTCCCCGACGCTGTCGAGCAGGACGCAGAGCAGGGCCGTGACGGCCTCCGGCCGCGTCGACGTCGCCGCCGTCGCGGTAGCGGCGGCAAGCTCCACCGCGCCGTCGAGAGGACGCAGGCGTGCAAATGGAAAGGTGCTGGCCATGGCGGCGGCTCCACCTCCGGAACGTCGCGTTCCTCAGGTCTCGGCCGGTTCGGCCGTTCCCGGATCGCGGACAAAACCCTGATGCTGGATCGTGATCGACTGGATGCCGACCGTATTCATGTTGTTGGCGTCGAGTTCGGGCAGCGCCGTGAACTCCGATACCCAGGCGCGCCGCAACTGGTAGGTGATCGCCGGGACCCCCTGCAGGTTCAGCACGTTGATGACGACATCCCGGCGATAGTTTTTCAGGCTCATGCCGGCGTCGCCATCGGCGACATTGTTCACCGCGTTCGCCCATTCCTCGAAAACGGTATCGTGGCTCAGCCCCTGCTCCAGCGACACGGCCTCGAAGCTGGAACCGCCGGGCATGACCTGCTGCGACGACGGATCGCCGGCGCCGCGCCATTTGACGGCCTCCGTCGTGCGCTTCAGCGCTCCCATCTTGGACAGGCCGGCGACGGTGCGGCCGCCGATCACCACCTGGAACTTGAACGTCCGGTAAGGATCGTACCGGTGGGCATTTGCGGGAAACATAGGGGCGGGCATGGGTCCATCTCCTCCATTCGCGCTTGGCCGTCTCAGGCGTTCTGACCAACGATTTGCTTGATCTGGACAACGACGAACTCGGCCGGCTTCAGCGCCGCGAAGCCGACCGCGACACGCACGATGCCGGCGTCGATGTCGCCCTGCGTCATGGTCGAGCCGAGGCCGCACTGGACGAAATAGGCATCCGACGCCTTTTCGCCCTGAAAGGCACCGGCCCGGAACAGGCCATCCATGAAGGCGGTGACCGAGGCGCGCAGGCTGGCCCACAGCCGGTGGTCGTTCGGTTCGAAGACGACCGACTGCAAGGCGGCGTAAAGACTCTCGCCGATCATGTTCTGGGTGCGCCGGACGGATACGTAGCGGTATTCCGGCTTGGTCTTCGTCGCGAGCGTGCGCGCGCCCCAGACGACGGTCGGCCCGATGATGGCGCGCAGGCAGTTGATGCCCAGTTCGTTCAGATTGTCCTGCAGGTCGTTGCCGATGAGGATGTTCGGACCGAGCGTGCCGCGCACGTCCGCCTCGAGGCCGGCCGGCGCCTTCCAGACGCCGCGGCGCGTGTCGATGCGCGCCCACATGCCCGCGGCGAAGGCCGATGGCGGTATCAGGAACGTCTTCGGCTTGTTGGCGGCGGTGTCCGGATTGTAGTGCGGGTTGCCGACATTGAGCCAGGGATAATAGAGCGCGGTATAGGGAGATGTCGGCGCGCCGAGATCCTTCACGTCCTTGGGCGACACGAGGGTGTCGTTGCCGACCGGAACCGGCGGATCGACGATAACCATCCGGTTCTGCATGAACTCGGAATGGGTGATCGCCGCCTCGATGACGGAATTGTCGCCCGCCTCTATCCACGCCTTGCCAGGCAGCAGGACGATGGAGACGTCGCGATAGTCCCGCAGCGTCTCGAACACCGTGTCATAGGCCGACTTGGCCGGAGCCGATGTACCATCGGTTCCGTCGTCGAAGAAGCCCTCGATGGTGGAGGTGCCGGTCGGCAAGGTGCTTTCGGAATCATCGACCGCCGTTACGCCGGCACCGAGGCCGAGCAGGGTCCGTGCGGTTCCCGACGGCGAGGAGACGTTGCCGGCCGGGCCGGCGATCTTCGAGGCGAGGCGGAAGGCGTTCCCCCCGCTGACGGTGACCGCGAACTCGGGAGAGCCGGCGGGGTTGGCTCGCGCCGCGCTCTGGATGAGCGCGGCGATGGCGTTGGCGTCACCGCTGTCCTCGGCGAACTCGATGGTGAACTTCGGGCTGTCGCCGATCTTCACGTCGAGCTTCTTGCCGCCGAGGGCGAGGGCCGTCGGCAGGGTCGTCGCCACGCCCTGAAGCGCCTTGGCGATGACTTGGATCTCGCCGGGATTGGTGCCGATCGTCGCCGGCTTCAGCGTGGCGAGCGCCGACTGTTCGCTGACGACCTTCTCGAGCGAACGCGGCGAGGCCGCATCGAACTGCAGCCCCGAGAAGACCTCGAGCGCCTGGAACTTGCCGTCGGCCAGCACCCCGAGCCGGAGCGTATAGCCGAGGTCGAGGTCCGGAACGGTGCTCGTGTCGGTGGTCGAGAGCCGCACGATTATGTCGTTGGCCCAGGCACCGGGTGATTTCGCGGTCAGCAGGAAGCCGGTCGTGTTCGACTCGGGATTGGGGATCGCGGCGGTGGCGGCCGTCGGGGCATTGCCGCCACTCGCCTCGGCCACACGCACGATATAGGCCTTGTTGCCGCCGTTTCCGAAGAAGGCATTGACCGCGTGGCCGAAGCTATCGGCGTTGTCGCCTTCGTCGCGAATGCCGTTGGTGCCGTCATTGAGCAAGCCGAACTGCAGCGCGAACTGCGACACGCTGGTGATGAAGACCGGCTCCCCGACCGGCCCGCGCTTGACCGGTCCGATGAAGGCCGCAACAGAGGTGGAAGCTGCCTCGATCGCCAGCAAGCCCGACGGGACATGTTCAATGTAGACACCCGGATGCTTGTACATTGGCATTCTCCCTAGGGGTCGGCCACATCGCCCGGCGGACCCGAGACAATCCGTTGAACATTTCGCGCGAGCCATGCGGCAGCGCGTTCATACGTCGCGAAACGCTCTGTCCGTCCCGCCGCGAGGTCCACGATGCTGAATTGCGGCCGACGTTCGCTGCCGTCCGAGGCGACCGATATGCGTATCCGCATGAAGAAGGCGTAGTCCTCCTCGCCGGCACGGGCCGCTTGCCGCCCGCGACCTGATTTCCAGTCGGGTATGTGCGCACTCCGAGCCAAGGCGTACTTCCGCGCGGTTGCCGGATCGACCGGGACACCAACCCACCTATGCCCTTTATAAGTCGTCCTCGAATCGCTCCTGCTGCCGACCGCATGCACCAGTCCGTGTCCGGCGATGTCGACGGGATCACCGCGGCGTCACCGGACGGTCATCCCGCGATGCCGGGTACCGGACATGACCGGCGTGCCGATTGGCAACCGTGTCATGACGAGCCCCGCTCATGACGAGCGCTGGCCATAAGCAGATGAGGCTTGCTTGGGAGGATTTCGTCGCGGAGGGGGCGGCTAGCCGAGTTGAGCGCGCAGGGTCTGATAGAACTCCCGGCGCGACTGCTCGGCGGCGGCCAGTCCGAGCGCCAGGTTCTCGTGGGTGTGGTCCGGCCCGGGCGCGGCGGGAGCTTCAGCCAGCAGAAGATCGGGACGGCCGGTGAGCTGATGGCGTATGTGCTCGTAGAGCGCCCTGGTTTCGCGCATCGGCTCGATCGACAATTCGTTTCGCAGCATCGCGGCGAAGGCCATGTACTGCTTGAGCGCCTGCACGCGCTGCCCGTTCAGCACGTAGAGCCACATCACATCGATCTGGACAGCTTCGCGAAACGGGTCCTCGCTGAGCAGGCTGCGACCGATCTCGAGCGCATCCTCGTAGTGACGATTGATGCCGCGCCAGTGCATCAACGCGATCATACCGCGAATGCGGGTGTTGGAAACGCGTTCGCGCTCCGTGAGTATCCAGTCGGCGTCGAAGCCATCCATGAAGGGCGCGGCGGTGGCGGCAAGCGCCGCTTCGAGCTTGCCGGCCGCCTCGCGCGTCATGCCTTGCGGGCCTGTCGCCCCGCGCACAGCGGCACGCAGTTCGCGGATGTCGACCGGGATGGATTCATCGATGGTGAGGCACAATGTGGTATCGGACACCGCCAGGCGCAGTCCGGGATGTTTCGGCAGTTTCTTGCTGATGCGCCAGACGGCCGAGTTCAATGCCGACCGCTGCCGTTCACCGGTGGAGGCGTTCCAGAGCCGCTCGGCCACATACTCGCGACGCACGGGATGCCCGGCATTGCAGGCGAGATAGGAGAGCAACTCGATGGTTGTGCCCTTCAGGCCGAGCTCGAGCGGCTCGTCGCCGTAGCGGAACAGGCCGGTTCCCGACAAGGCAACAGACAACGCAGGAGCAAGATGCGCTTTCGAAGCCATGCGATTGCCCCGCAACCCTACCGAAAGGTTAACAGATTCCTTGGGTTGCACAAGAGACCGCTTTTCCGTAACGGCAGAATCCGCGCGGCTCGATCGGAACGAGGCCGTCCGACGCGACAGCCCGCCCCTGCCAGGCGGCTTTGCGCCGGCCGGACATTGCTCGCGACGCGATTACACACCCGGTGGACCAGCCTGTGTGCACGTGGGTCCACGCGAGAGCGCTCTCGCTTCTTGAAGCGGCCCCCAGTCGGAGAACGAGGGCGGTTTCAAGATGCGAAATAGAGAGAAGGAGACCGGCTGTATCAATGGACCGGAAAACAGGCAGGAATGACAGCTATTCGGCGGCGAAAACCACCGCCGAAGCTACGCTATTGCCGCCGTTTGTATCCGTCACTCCCACTCGATCGTGCCCGGCGGCTTGGACGTCACGTCGTAGACGACGCGGTTCACGCCCTTCACCTCGTTGACGATCCGCGTCGCCACCCGGCCGAGGAAGGCCATGTCGAACGGGTAGAAATCCGCCGTCATGCCGTCCACCGAGGTCACCGCGCGCAGGCCGACCACATAGTCATAGGTGCGGTAGTCGCCCATCACGCCGACCGTCTTCACCGGCAGGATCACCGCGAAGGCCTGCCAGATCTGGTCGTAGAGCCCGCCGCGGCGGATCTCCTCGAGATAGACCTCGTCGGCGAGGCGCAGGATATCCAGCTTCTCGCGGGTGATCTCGCCCGGGCAGCGGATCGCGAGGCCCGGCCCCGGGAAGGGATGGCGGCCGACGAACACCTCCGGCAGGCCGAGCTCGCGGCCGAGCGCGCGCACCTCGTCCTTGAACAGCTCGCGCAGCGGCTCGACGAGCTTCATGTTCATGCGCGCGGGCAGGCCGCCGACATTGTGGTGGCTCTTGATCGTCACCGACGGGCCGCCGGTGAAGCTCACGCTCTCGATCACGTCCGGGTATAGCGTGCCCTGGGCGAGGAAAGCGGCGCCGCCGATCTTCTTCGCCTCGGCCTCGAACACGTCGATGAACAGCTTGCCGATGGTCTTGCGCTTCACCTCGGGGTCGGTGACACCTTCCAGCGCCTTGAGGAACATCTCCTCAGCGTCCACATGCACCAGCGGGATGTTGTAGCTGTCGCGGAACAGCGTCACCACCTTCTGCGCCTCACCGAGGCGGAGAAGGCCGTGGTCGACGAACACGCAGGTGAGCTGGTCGCCGATCGCCTCGTGGATCAGCACCGCCGCCACCGACGAGTCCACGCCGCCCGACAGGCCGCAGATCACCTTCTCGGTGCCGACCTGCTCGCGGATGCGCTTGATCGCCTCCTCGCGGAAGGCCTTCATCGTCCAGTCCGACTTCAGCCCGACGATGTTGTGCACGAAATTGGCAAGCAGCTTACCGCCATCCGGTGTGTGCACCACCTCGGGGTGGAACATGGTGGTGTAATACTGCCGGCTCTCGTCGGCGGCGATGGCGAAGGGCGCGTTCTCCGAGGTGGCGATGACGCTGAAGCCCTCGGGCAGCTGGGTCACCCGGTCGCCATGGCTCATCCACACCGGGTAACGCTTGCCGACCTCCCAGATGCCGTCGAACAGCGGGCTTGCCGCCTTGATCTCGACATCGGCGCGGCCGAACTCGGCGGCATGGCCGCCCTCGACGACGCCGCCGAGCTGGGTGGCCAGGGTCTGCTGGCCATAGCAGATGCCGAGGATCGGCACGCCGCTGTCGAACACCGCCTGCGGGGCGCGCGGGCTGCCCTCGCGAATGACCGAATCCGGGCCGCCGGAGAAGATCACCCCCTTCGGTTTCAGCCGCTCGAACGCTTCGTTGGCGTTCTGGAAGGGGTGGATCTCGCAATAGACGCCGGTCTCGCGCACGCGCCGCGCGATGAGCTGCGTGACCTGCGAGCCGAAATCGATGATGAGCAGGGTGTCGTGGGTCGGGGTGTCAGCGGTCTGGGTCATGGCGGGCTTCTAATCGCTGTCCTGTGTCACGTCCACAATCAAAGGCACTTCTGCGAGAGGCACTTTCACCGTCACGCCGCGCGGGCGAGCAGGCTAACGAAGAAGCCGTCGGTGCCGGTGCGCCGCGGCGTCAGCAGCAGGCCCTCCGCGCTCGCCAGCGCCGCCTGCTTCAGGCGGATGCCGCGCTCGCCGAGCGCCAGCACGGTCTCGTCCGGAGGCACGACGGCAAAATCGGGGTGGCGGGCGAGGAAGGCCCGCACCTGCCCACCATTCTCCTCGTCGAGCAGCGAGCAGGTCACATAGGCGATGCGCCCGCCCGGCTTGACGAAGCGCGCGGCGGCGTCGAGCACCTCGGCCTGGTCTTTCTGCCGCTCGGCAAGCGCGCCGGGCCGCATGCGCCACTTGGCGTCCGGGTTGCGACGCCAGGTGCCGGTGCCGGTGCAGGGCGCGTCGACCAGCACGAGGTCCATGCGGCCTTCGAGATCGGCGAGCACGTCGGCGGCGCCGCGCGGCGTGCGCACCTGCACGTTGCGCACGCCGGCGCGCTGCAGGCGTTCGTGGATCGGCGCCAGCCGGCGCATGTCGCTGTCATAGGCGTAGAGCTGGCCGGCATTATCCATCAGCGCCGCCAGCTCCAGCGTCTTGCCGCCGCCACCGGCGCACAGGTCCAGCACCTGCCCGCCGCGCGGCGGGGCGGCGAGGATGGCGGCGATCTGCGAGCCCTCGTCCTGGATCTCGACCTGCCCCTTGATGAAGGCCGGCTCGGCGGTCAGCGCGTGCGCCTTGCCGTCGGCCTCGAAACCGATGCGCAGCGCCAGCGGTGACCAGTCGGTGGTGGCCGGGTTGAGGTGCGCCAGCGCCTCGGTCGCCTTCTCCGACGCGGCCTTCAGCGTGTTGACGCGCAAATCGAGCGGCGCCCGCTCGGCGAGCGCCTGTCCCTCGGCCGCCCGTGCCTCGCCGAACACCGCGGCGAGCGAGGCGTCGAGCCATTCGGGATAGTCGCCGGCGACCGGCGCCGGGGCGCCGTCGAGGCTGCCGGCCTCCAGCCTGGCGCGCTCCTCGTCGGTGAGCGGCGTCGGCCCGAAGCGCGAGCCGTCGCACAGCGCGGCGATGGCATCCACGTCGAGCCCCCGCGCGAGCTTCAGCGCGCCGAGCGCCAGCGCCCGCCCCTCCTCGGCGCCCATCACATAGGCGGCGGAGGCCTTGCGGCGCTCGACGTCATAGACCAGCGCCGCGATGGCCGCCCGGTCACCGGAACCGGCGAAACGGTGGCCGCGCCCCCACTCCTTCAGCACCTCGGAGGCGGGGCGCCGGTCGGCGGCGATGGTGTTGACGATGTCGATGGCGGCGGCGAGGCGCGCGGCAGGGGTCATGTTACGATCCGACAATCACGGCACGATCGGCGCGACGAGGATGGAGAGGGCGAAAAGCAGCCACATCGCCATCAGCACGAGGACGCCGACGAAGAACAGGGAAAAGCGCGGCCCGACGAGATTCGGACCGCAATGGATGCCGGCATGCACCCAGCGGCTGGCGACGAAGATCCAGGCGAGGACGATATAGAGAAAATCGGCCTTGCGCGTCACCAGCACCAGCACGCTCAGCACATAGAACAGCACCGGCACTTCGAACTGGTTGCGGAAGCAGCTGGACGCCTGCCGCACCGCCACCGGCCAGACCCGCTCGTCGCCGGTGACCGCGCCTTCGCGGTCGGCGACCAGCCCGGCCTTCACCGCCCGCCACCGCAGCACGCCAAGCCGGATGAGCACTGCGAAAGTGAGCAGCACCATCGCGAAGACCGGCATCAGGATCGCGGCATAGGTCATGGCGTCGGAGGCCCCCGAAGCTGCGGATGGCCGCCGGGAAACCGGTTCCCGGCGGCGCGTTCGTCAGGTCCGCGAGGGGTAGTTCGGGCTCTCGCGGGTAATGGTCACGTCGTGGACATGGCTCTCGCGCAGGCTGGCGCCGGAGATGCGCACGAACTCCGCCTTCTCGCGGAACTCGCCGAGCGTACCGCCGCCGACATAGCCCATGGCGGCGCGCAGGCCGCCGGCGAGCTGATGCAGCACGCCGGATGCCGGGCCCTTATAGGGAACCTGGCCCTCGATGCCTTCCGGCACCAGCTTCAGCGTGTCCTTCACTTCCGCCTGGAAGTAACGGTCCGCCGAGCCGCGCGCCATGGCCCCGACCGAACCCATGCCGCGATACGACTTATAGGAGCGGCCCTGATAGAGATAGACCTCGCCGGGGCTCTCGTCGGTACCGGCCAGCAGCGAGCCGATCATGGCGCATTCGGCGCCGGCGGCCAGCGCCTTGGCGAGGTCGCCGGAGAACTTGATGCCGCCATCGGCGATCACCGGCGTGTCCAGCTTGCTGGCCTGCTCGACGGCATCGAGGATGGCGGTGAACTGCGGCACGCCGACGCCGGCGACGATGCGGGTGGTGCAGATCGAGCCCGGACCGATGCCGACCTTCACCGCGTCGGCACCGGAATCGATCAGCGCGCGGGCGCCCTCCCCGGTGGCGACGTTGCCGGCGAGGATCTGCACCTTGTTGGAGAGCTGCTTGATGCGGCTCACCTGGTCGAGAACCTTGCGGGAATGCCCATGGGCGGTATCGACCACCACGAGGTCGACACCGGCGTCGATCAGCAGCTCGGTGCGGTGGAAACCGTCCTCGCCCACCGTGGTGGCGGCAGCGACGCGCAGGCGGCCCTGCTCGTCCTTGGTGGAGTTGGGATTGGCGACCGCCTTCTCGATGTCCTTCACCGTGATGAGGCCGACGCAGCGATGGTCGTCGTCCACCACCAGCAGCTTCTCGATGCGGTACTGGTGCAGCAGCTTCTTGGCTTCCGCCTGCTCGACGCCCTCATTGACGGTGATGAGCCGGTCTTTGGTCATCAGCTCGGCGACTGGCTGGTCGGGATGAGTGGCGAAGCGCACGTCACGGTTGGTGACGATGCCGACCAGCTTGCCGCCGCGCCCGTTCGGCCCGCGCTCGACCACCGGGATGCCGGAGATGGAGTGCAGCTTCATCAGCGCCAGCGCGTCGGCCAGCGTCTGGTCGGGGTGGATGGTGACGGGGTTCACCACCATGCCGCTCTCGAACTTCTTCACCTGCCGCACATGCTCGGCCTGCACCTCGGGATCGAGGTTGCGGTGGATGACGCCGAGGCCGCCGGCCTGCGCCATGGCGATGGCCATGCGCGATTCGGTCACGGTGTCCATCGCCGAGGACAGGATGGGCAGGTTGAGCAGGATCGAACGCGTGACCCGCGAGCGGATATCAACCTGACCAGGCATCACATCGGACAGGCCGGGCTTCAGCAGGACATCGTCGAATGTAAGCGCTTCCCGCGCGAGGCCGTCGATCACCGGCATCGCCAACTCCCGATTTGGGGCAGGCGGAACGACCCGCATGTGCCCGATGGATGGATGGTCAAAGCGACACGGGCACCAAGGTCGCCCGCTCTCTCCGAGTTGGCGAGGGCTCATACCATGGCATGGTCGCCATTCCTAGCGGTCTCGCTCTGTGCGAAACGCATTGCCGCCCCGCGTCGAGCCGCCCTTGCGCATTGCAATGACGAAGACGCGAGATGACGAAACGGCACACTCGCGGGATGACAACCTAGCGTCTATAGAGACGTGCCTGCTACCCGATCCGACTGGTCAAGACGGATAAAGTCACGTGCGCCCCGAACGTCTCGTCCCGCTCATCGTCGCCTGCGCGCTGTTCATGGAACAGCTCGATTCGACGGTGATCTCCACCTCGCTGCCGGCGATCGCCGCCGATCTGCACGAAGACCCGATCTCGCTGAAGCTCGCCCTCACCTCCTACCTGCTCAGCCTGGCGGTGTTCATCCCGGCCAGCGGCTGGTTCGCCGACCGCTTCGGCTCGCGCACGGTGTTCCGCACCGCCATCGTCGTGTTCACCACCGGATCGCTGCTCTGCGGGCTCGCCACCTCGCTGCCGGACTTCGTGATCTACCGCATCATCCAGGGCATGGGCGGGGCGATGATGGTACCGGTCGGGCGGCTGGTGATCCTGCGCACCGTGCCCAAGGGCGAACTCGTCTCGGCGCTGGCCTGGCTCACCGTCCCGGCGCTGCTCGGCCCGGTGCTCGGCCCGCCGATCGGCGGCTTCATCACCACCTATTTCGACTGGCGCCTGATCTTCTTCCTGAACATCCCGATCGGCATGGTCGGCGTGGTGCTCGCCAGCCTCTTCATCCCGGATATCCGCGAGGAGGACGTGGCGCCGTTCGATCTGCACGGCATGCTGATGTCGAGCGTCGGGCTCGCCGGCCTCGTCTTCGGCTTCGCGCTGCTGGGCCAGCAGGCGGTGGCGCCGTGGATCGCGCTGACGGTGATCGCGGTCGGCGCCGTCGCCATGACCTTCTATGTGCGCCACGCGCGGCACACCGACCGGCCGATCCTCGACCTGACGCTGTTGAAGGTCCCGACCTTCTTCGCCGGCGTGGTCGGCGCCTCGCTGTTCCGCATCGGCATCGGCGCCCTGCCCTTCCTGCTGCCGCTGATGCTGCAGCTGGGCTTCGGCATGACGCCCTTCGCCTCGGGCATGATCACCTTCGCCTCTGCCGCCGGCGCGATGACCATGAAGCTGACTGCGGCGCCGATCATCCGCGCCTTCGGCTTCCGCCGGGTGCTGATCGTCAACTGCGTGATCGCTTCGACCTTCATCGGCATCTCCGCCTTCTTCCGGCCGGACATGCCGCATCTCATCCTGATCGGTGCGCTGCTGTTCGGCGGCTTCTTCCGCTCGCTGCAATTCACCAGCACCAACGCGCTGTCCTATGCCGACATCTCTAACGAGGCGATGAGCCGGGCCACCAGCTTCGCCAGCGTGGCGCAGCAGGTGTCGATCTCCACCGGCGTCGCGGTGGCGGCGCTGATCCTCGACGGCATGCGGACATGGCGCGGCGACGGCACGATCCAGTTGGGGGATTTCAGCGTGGCGTTCACTGTTATCGCGCTGATCGCGGTGTGCTCGGTGTTCTTCTATCTGCGCCTGCCGGACGACGCCGGCGCGGAACTGGCGCGCAAGCCCGGCAGCAAGCCGGCCGCGCCCACCGAGGCGCCGGGCGAGATGGGCAGCACCGCCTGATTACTGGCGGCGTCAGTCCTCGTCCCGGCCGGTCTCGTCCTGGCGCCCGCGAAAGCCGGTCGCCACCACATAGAGCTCAGCCGAATCCGCCCGGCTCGCCTGCGGCTTCACATGACGCACCGTGGCGAAGTTGCGCTTGAGTTCGGCGAGCAGCTCGTTCTCGGTACCGCCCTGGAACACCTTGGCGACGAAGCCGCCGCCGGGCGCCAGCACCTGCCGTGCGAAGTCGATGGCGAGCTCGACGAGCCCGACGATGCGCAGATGGTCGGTCGCCCGGTGGCCGGTGGTGTTGGCGGCCATGTCGGACAGCACGAGGTCGGCCTCGCCGCCGAGCATCTGCTTCAACTGGGCGGGGGCCTCGTCCTTGAGGAAGTCGAGCTGGGCGAAGTCGACGCCGGCGATGGGATCGATCTCCAGCAGATCGATCGCCACCACCTTGCCGCGACCTTCCTCGGCCTTCACCGCCTTCGCCGCCACCTGGCTCCAGCCGCCCGGCGCCGCGCCGAGGTCGACCACCCGCAGGCCGGGGCGCAGCAGCTTGGCCTTCTCGTCGATCTCGATGAGCTTGAAGGCCGCGCGGGACCGCCACCCTTCCCGCTTGGCGCGCGCCACGTAGGGATCGTTCAGCTGCCGCTGCAGCCATTTCTGCGACGACGAAGACAGCGAACGCGCCTTCTTCAGCCGCACCTTCAGCGGCCTCGACTCGCCGCGGGTCGCCCCCGGTCCCTTTCCCGGTACGCGTTCACTCATCGATAGGCTCCGCTACGCCAGACGCGGTCGGCTCGCATGAGCTCGACCAGAATACCTTCCCGCAGGCCACGATCGGCGACGCGAAGACGGTCACAAGGAAAGGCGCGGCGCACGGCTTCGAGAATCGCGCAGCCCGCCAGCACCAGATCGGCCCGCTCGGCGCCGATGCAGGGATTGGCGACGCGCTCGGAGAACGGCATGGCCAGCAGCCGGTCCACCACGCCGCACACCTGCGGCGCGTCGAGCCAGGTCCCGTCGACCTGCGAGCGGTCATAGCGCGGCAGGTCGAGATGCACGCCGGCGATGGTGGTGACGGTGCCCGAGGTGCCCAGAAGGTGCAGTCGGCCACAATCATGCGGGCCGACCGCCGCCACGAAGCCGTCGAGATGCGGGCGGAACTCGTTCACCATCGCCTCGAAGCCGTCGCGCGTCACCAGCACGCCGCCATGCCGCTCCGCCACGGTGACGACGCCGAGCGGCACCGACACCCAGGCGCGGATCACCGCCGCCGGCGGACCGCCGTCGCATGTCTCCACCCGGTCGAGCCAGACGACCTCGGTCGAGCCGCCGCCGATATCGAACAACAGCGCGCCATCCGAGGACGGGTCGACCAGCGGGGTGCAACCGGCGGCGGCGAGTCGCGCCTCGGTTTCGCGGTCGACGATTTCAAGCTTGAGGCCGGTCTCCGCCTCGACGCGAGCGATGAAGGCGTCGCCATTAGCGGCCGAGCGGCAGGCCTCGGTGGCAATGAGCCGCTGGCCCGCGATGCGCCGCACCGACAGCTTGGAGGCGCAGACGCCGAGCGCCTCGACGGCGCGGTTCATCGCCGTCTCGCCAAGTCGTCCCGATCCGATCAGGCCCTCGCCGAGACGCACGATTCGCGAGAAGGCGTCGACGACGCGAAAGCCGCCGGAGGTCGGGCGCGCAACCAGCAGCCGGCAATTATTGGTGCCCAGATCGAGCGCCGCATAACAGGAATCGGTGGATTGTCGATCCGCCGTCGCGCCATCGCCGCGCCGCCCTTGCCAAGGGCGCGAGCGGTGACGTGAATGCGACGTCTCCTCCCTGCACGACCACGCGGCAGACCGGAGATCTGCCGGCTTGTGGGTCTCGTCGACCATTGTTCTATCCCCGGCCGAAGCCGATCAGCCGGCCGCCAGCACGAAGCGGCAGCTCGGCCCAGTTTCATGAGTTGCATGAAATGTAGCATCCAAGCCAGCTTGTGCAATGAGCTTGATATCGACGTCTCGCCAATCCGGTGGCGGCGCGTGCTGCCCGAGCGGTTCTTCCGTCTGGCGATGGCGACTGGATGTACCAATCGCGGGCTCGGGCTCCAGCCCGGATGATCGCCGCGGTCCACGGTTCACCGATGGTCGGCGCTCGAAAATCCCCGCGATGAGCTTAAGGCAAGCGACAGAGGTAGTTATCGGGCGATCTGTGGAGCGTGGCGCTGTTCCGCCGAGCCAATGGCCCGAGGCATTCACGGAGATGTCGCCCTCGCCGAATTCGCCCGCCCGGCAGCTACCGCGCACGCGCTCATCGAGCGCCCTATCGCTGCGCTGCCCCCCTACGCCCGGCACCGTTCAGGCCCGCAATGCCGTGACGTTTTCCATCGCCCTCTGAAAGGGATGCCGCGACTTGTTCACCTCCGGTGAGACGACCGACGAACCACATCGCGACGCTTTTCACGAGAGACCAGTCGTGCCGCGGCCTCCCTGCAAAGGAAGCTGGAAGGTGGTCAGGCGAACTCGAGGCCTGCCGTCTTGCTATGGCGATAGACGACATCGAGCACCTCATTGCGCGCCGGGATGCGGTCGGCCGGTGTCACGACCCAATAGCTCAGTTCGAGCACGATCGCGGCGGCATCGACGCTTTTGAGCGCGACCAGAGGTTCGGGACTGCGCATGAGAACGCCGCAACTGGCAAGCGCCTCGCGCATCACGCCCGTCACCATCGACGGCGTTTGTGTCGGAGCGACGCGTATGACGACGCTCTGCATATGCGAGCCGTCGGGCCGTCCGAGGTTGGTGATCGTCATCTTGGCGAGCACGCTGTTGGGGAGCACGATGACGTTATTGGCGACGGTCCGGACATGGGTCGAGCGCCAATCGGTTTCAGCGACACGCCCTTCGGTACCGTCAGCGAGAACCACCAGATCGCCGAGGCGGTAAGGCCTCCCCAAAGTCAGCGCGATGCCGGAGAACACGTCCCCCAGGGTGTTTTGCAGCGCGAGGCCAAGCGTGATCGCCACGACGCCCGATGTCGCCACGAGGGCGGAGACGTTCATGCCGAACACGAAGGACAGGATCGCCAGCGCGACGCCGAGATAGATCACGGCGACGAAAATGTCCTGCAGCAGCCGCGCTTGCTGGGGATGCCCTTCGATCACCAGATACAGCCGGACAAAGCCGATGACGGCCCATGCGAGGTGGATCCACCACAGTAGCTTGGCGAGGATCAGCGTGACGTCGGTGAACTGATAGTCGCCATATCCCTCCAGCCGGTAGGGCACGACGCCGTAATACAGCAGCACGCCCGTCATGACGGCGAAGAAGCCGAGTTGTACGACGAGGCGCGTCATCGTGCGCCGGCGAGGCACCACATGCCAGACGATGATCCCCGCGACGCCGAACAGATTGAGCAGCGCCAGCGGAGACCATGCGTAGATTATTGTCATCGGACGTTCCCCCAAGGCCGGCGCCCACCCATGGCGCGAGCCGTCGGGTGGGCGGTGGAGCGCTACTTCGTCAGCGGGTAGGTCAACTCTTTCTGGTCGGTGTCGACGACGAACACCGCGAGGAGTTTGGCGGGTTCGGTCTCGCTGGCGTTCTCACTGACGCCATGACGGTCGCCCGGCAGTTCCGAAAAGCTCTCGCCGGCGCGATAGGTGACGACCGGCCCGTCATTGACCTGGCTGCGGATCGCGCCTTCCAGCACGGTCGCATAGATGAAGGCCGAGGTCGGATGGGTATGGGCGGCGGAGAAGCCACCCGGACCATATTCGACCAGCACTCCCCTCATGCTCTTGCCCGGCACATTGGGCAGTTCGTGCTCATAGACCAGCGTAACCTTAGACTCCTTGTCGGCGCCGTGAGCATGGGCGGCTCCAAGGGACAGCGCGAGAATGAAGACGGCGCCAAGCGTACGAAACATGGGATCCTCCCAAGAGTGTCAGCGGACGGAGCGGTCGGCGCCGATCAGGCGGCCGAGCGCTGCGTGCTCATCCATTGTTCGAAGGTGATGGCGCCGAGCCGGGGATTGGCGTCGGAGACGAGGCTCTTCTCGTCGAGCTGGGCGCCGAAATAGCGGGCCTCGGGATCAGCCTCGACGGAGCGGGCATCGCCGATAGCACGCAGATAGCGCCGTACGAGTTCGCTCAGAGCGACGCGTTCGGGGCCGGCGATCTCGACGATGCCATTGACCGGCACTGAGAGCGCCACATCGGTCATCGCATCGGCCACGTCGTCGGACGCGATCGGCTGCACATAGGCCGGCGACAGCCGGACCGTCTCGTCGCTCGTCGCCGACTTGACGATCCCGGGCAGGAACTCGAGGAACTGCGTCGAGTGCACGATGGTGTAGGGCAGACCGGATTCGCGGATCAGCTTTTCCTGCAGCAGCTTGCCGCGGAAATAGCCGCTTTCCTGCAGCCGCTCGGTGCCCACCACCGATAGAGCAATATGGTGGCGGATGCCCGCTGCCTTACCGGCGGCCAGCAAATTACGGCCGGAAGCGCCGAAGAAGTCGAGCACCGCCTGGTCCTCGAAGGACGGCGAGTTGGCGAGGTCCAACACCACTTCGGCGCCGGCGAGGGCGTGGGCGAGGCCTTCACCGGTGATGGTATTGACGCCGGAATTCGGCGACGCAGGCAGTACGTCGTGGCCGCGCTTGCGCAGGCGGTCGACGGTCTTGGAACCGATCAGGCCGGTTCCGCCGATGATGACGATCTTCATGACACAAGTCTCCTTTCGCAGCCGCGCGAGGCGGTGCGTGATGCGTTCGACGGGGATGGAACGAGGGGGTGGCGGCTTAGCTGAGACCGGCCTTGTCGAGGCCGAACGCCTTGTCGGCGGAACCCGGCACGGTCTTGAAGGCGATTGCGGCGCGGTTCCAGGCATTGATCGCCATCACCTCGAAGGTGAGATCGGACAGTTCCTTCTCGGAAAACTGGCCTCGTACGCGCTCGTAGAGGTCGTCGGAGATACCGCCCTCGGGCAGCTTCGTCAGCGCCTCGGTCCAGGCGAGCGCGGCGCGTTCACGCGGCACGAAGAGGTTGGACTCCCGCCAGATGGCGACGTGATAGAGGCGGAGTTCAGTCTCGCCGGCAATCTTTGCCTGTTTGACATGCATGTCGAGGCAGAAGGCGCAGCCATTCAGCTGCGAGGCACGGATCTGGACGAGGTCGCGGATCTTCTCCTCGATGGCGCTGTCCTTCAGGGCGACGCTGAAATCCATGAACTTCTTGAACAATTCGGGGGACTGCTGAGGATAGTTGAGGCGCTGGGACATTGCGGGCTCTGTTTCGTTTGCGATGAGGCGAGTGGTCGGGCGTGGGCGCGCGGGATTCACGAGCCCACGCTTTGTTCCGGCCCTGATCGGGCGAAAGGTCAGTAGTCCCAGTAGGCCGGCACCCAGCGGAAGGCGTCGCCATCGATCGCCACCCGGCCGACGGAGGGGAACGGCAGATGGGTAGCCACCAGCTGTTCGCCGGTCGCGGCCAACTCCGTTAGAAGGCGCACCCGCACGCGGGCGGCCTCCTCGGGATCGTGCTCGAAGCCGTTGTACCAGTCGGGGTGGTCGAACCCGACCGTGAAGACGGCATCGCCGGCAAAGGTCAGCCGGTCGCTGCCGGAGGCGAGGCGGACCACACTGTGGCCGGGCGTATGGCCGCCGGTGCGGTGGACGACGACACCCGGAGCCACCTCATACTGGTCGTCGAACAGCCGAAGCTGGCTGCGATACTCGTTCGCGAAACGCGTGGCAGCGGAACGGAGCGCGTCGGGGAACCCCGGCGGCATGTTGACGTGGGTGAAGTCGGGCGCTTCCCAGAACGAGACCTCGGCGGCCGCCACGTGGATCCGCAGGTCCTGGCGCAGCTTGCCCTTCACCCCGTCGACGAGGAGCCCGCCGATGTGATCCATGTGCATGTGTGTCAGCACGATGTCGGTCACCGAGGCGAGATCGATGCCGGCGGAGGCCAGCCGCTTCACCAACTGCCCTGCCCGCGGCAGGTTCAGATCCGGGTCCAGCCCAAGCCCGGCGTCGATGAGGATGATCTGGTCGCCGCTGCGCACCAGCACCACGTTCAGCGACCAGTCGAACGCGTCCGGCGGTAGGAACATGTCCTTCAGCCAGGCGGCCCGAGCGGAAGAATCCGCGTTGTGTCCCAGCATTTTGGTCGGGAGCGGCAGCACCCCGTCGCTGATGACCAGTACATCGATCTCGCCAACCTTCACGGCATAGCGCGACGGCACCAATTCGTCGGCCCCCGATCTGACGGGGGGCGGTGTAATGTCGAGGCTCATGTTCATCTCCTGCTGATCGGGTCTTATTTTCAGCAGGGATGACGCTACGGAGAGGGCCGGCATCCGTCGATTGGATCGAGGCAGAGCACGACCTATGCCGTGGCATAGGTGGTCTTGTGTGAGTGGATCGGCGCGTCACCTAGAGTGACAAGCAAGAGGCTTCCGCACGCCTTGTCTTCTCTTGTTTTCGGGAGTGCGCATTCTTCACGCGGCTCATCGCCGCGCCGCCTCCCACGGGATGCGCCGCGGATCGCATGTCGCACGGTCGCGCTCTCCGGGCGATCGCGTGAGCTGGTGCGACCGCACCGACCGGGTCGCCATTCCCCGGCAACCTATGGATTTCCATAGGATGCCTGCTGCCCCTGGCCCCCCTACCCTCCTGCCAGTCGGGATCACCCGCTCGGAAGGAGTGATAGTCTGCCGCCATGGTCGCAGGCCCCGGGAACGTGGGCCCATAGGAGGACGTGACGTGTCGTCCATCGCAATCGAGACAACGCACGACGAACCTCTGCACGATCGTGAGCGAGAGCTTTCGCAGCTTGTCGACATGGTTCCCTGTCACGTGTGGCGCCTCACGCCGAACGGCGAGCCGACTTTCTTTAACAGGCGCATGGCGGACTATCTGGGCCCGGAGGTTGCCGGCAGCTCATCTGACGGGTTGGAGGCGTTGATCGCCGCCGTCCATCCCGCCGATGCACCGGCGTTCCGCGATACGCTCGGCCTCAGCCTGGCGACCGGCGCGCCCTTCGCGCTGCGCTACCGGCTGCGTCGCGTGGATGGTGCCTATCGCTGGATGTCGAGCCGGGCCGAGCCGCTGCGCAACCAGGCGGGTGACATCCTGCAATGGTACGGCGTGTGCCACGACATCGACGATCAGGCCCGGGCGGCCGAGGCACTCCGGCTGCGCGAGCAGGAACTCAAGCGACTGGTCGACGCCGTGCCCGCGATGATCTGGTGCGTCATGCCGGACGGCGAGCCCTCCTACATCAACAAGCGGCTGGCGGACACCGTCGGGGTCGAGCTGGGCGACCTTATCGAGGCTGACGGGTCGCGGTCGCTTGCCGATATCCATCCCGAGGACATGCCGGCGGTCGGCAAGGCGCTCGGCCACGCCTTCGAGACCGGCGAGCCGTTCTGCATGACCTACCGGCAGCGGCGCGCCAATGGCGGGTTCCGTTGGACCGAGGGGCGCGCCGAACCCCTGCGCAGCGAAACTGGGGCGATCATCCGATGGTACGGCGTGTGCGTCGATGTCCATGATCGCGTCGTCGCGCAGGAGGCGTTGCAGGAGCGCGAGGGACGGCTCCGTCAACTCGTCGATGCCGACATTATCGGGATCGTCATCTGGGATCTGGACGGAACCCTCATCGACGCCAACGACGCGTTTCTCCGCATGGTCCAGTACGACAGGGCCGACGTCGAAGCCGGCATCCGGTGGCTCGACATGACGCCGCCCGAATGGCAGGCGGTGCACGCCGAGGAAGAGGCCGAGGAACTGGCCATCACAGGCAAGATGCAACCCCGTGAGAAGGAGTACTTCCGGAAGGATGGCAGCCGGGTCCCGGTACTGATCGGCGCGGCCTGCTTCGACGGGCAGTCCCGGCAAGGGGTCGCCTACATTCTTGACTTGACCGAACGCAAGCGCGCGGAGGCGGCAGTACGCGAGCGGGAACGAGAATTCTCGCAACTCGTGAACATCGTGCCTGGCTATCTCTGGCGGATAAACGCGGACAGATTGCCAGTGTTCTTCAACAAGCGGTTCGTCGACTACCTGGGATTTGACGTCTCGGACCTGGATCTGCCGGGCAAAAGCAGGTTCGCTGCGATAACGGATGCGATTATCCATCCGGACGATCGCGCCGATGTTTACGCCGCGTTCGAACGCCACTTTGCGACAGGCGAGCATCTTTTCATGAGGTGGCGCATGCGTCGGGCCGATGGCGTGTATCGCTGGATGCAGGCCAGCGCGGAAGCGACGAGGGATGAGAATGGTCGCATCGCTCAATTGTATGGCCTCTGCCACGATATCGACGATCAGGTCGTGGCCGAAGCGGCGCTCCGGCGCAGCAAGCAGCAACTGGAGCAGATGATCGACGCGGTGCCGGTCAACATCTTGAGCTTCGATCGCGCGCGCAAGCTGACCTATGCCAGCAAGCGATATCTCGGCACCGTAGGGGCGCCGGGTCACATCGAGGATTTCGAGGACCTGGCCCGGGATGTCGCCCACCCGGAAGACTTTCCCATCATGCTGCGCAGGGCATTGCACGGGTTCACGACGGGCGAGCCGTTCGTCAATCGCTTCCGCCGGCGCTGCAGCGATGGCGTGTATCGCTGGATCGAGGCCCGGGCGCAGGCGTTGCGCGATGCGAATGGCGAGATCATCCAATGGTACATCGCTTCGATCGATATCGAAGAGGAGATGCAGGCGCAGGCCGCCTTGCGCGAGAGAGAGCGGTTCCTCTGGCAGCTCGTGGAAACGTTGCCGGCGATGATCGACTGCGCAGCGCCGGACGGCGAACCGGTGTACCGTAGCCAACAGCTCCGCGAGTTCCTCGGATACCAGCTGGAAGAGCTGAGCGAGGCGGATGGGTCGCGCCTGGCGCAGACCCTGGAGGCCGGCGTCCACCCCGACGACCTCGCGGCCGTGAAGACGGACTACGCCCACTCCCTGTTGACGGGCGAGCCTTATGCGCGCCGCCACCGCCTGCGGCGCCATGACGGCGAATACCGTTGGATCGAGACGCGCGCGGCGCCGATGCGCGGCGCCGATGGCGCCATCGTCCAGTGGAACGTGATTTGCCTCGATATCGATGCCGAGGTCCGGGCGCAGGAAGATCTGCGATTGGCGCGGGAGCGCCTCGCCCGCGCGAGCCAGGCGGCGAGCCTCGCCGAGCTGTCCGCGTCGATCGCCCATGAGGTGAACCAGCCCCTGGCAGCCGTGGTCTGGAATTCTCAGGCCTGCCAGCGCTGGCTGACCGCCAATCCACCGAATCTGGAGCGGGCCCAGATCACCGTTGAACGGATCATTCGCGACGCGAACGCCGCAGCGGATTTCGTGAGCCGGATCCGCGCCCTGTTCAAGCAGGAGGTCGTGCCGCGGTATCGCGCGTCGATCGGGGATGTCATCGCCGATGTCGGGCGGCTGCTCGCGGACCGGACGTCGCAAACGCGGGTCGGCGTCGCGGCAGATGTCGATGCCGAACTGCCGGACATCGCGTTCGACGTCGTCCAGGTTCAACAGGTGCTCGTCAACCTCATGCGCAATGCGATCGAGGCGATGGATGGCCACACGCCGAAGCCCCGTCTCGGCGTACGCGCCGTTCGCGACGGCGACGTCGTACGAGTCGAGGTGAGCGACAACGGACCCGGCGTCCTGCAGCCGGAGAAGGTCTTCGACGCCTTCTTCACCACCAAGCAGACCGGCATGGGCATGGGGCTGGCGATCTGCCGGTCGATCATCGAGTCCCATGGCGGCCGGCTGTGGGTGGAGCGCAACGACGCCGGGGGCGCGACATTCGCCTTCACGCTGCCGATCCAGGCGTTCGAGCCCTCATGACGCCGGAGATGCCCATCGTGCTGATCGTGGACGACGACCCCAGCGTGCGCGAAGCCCTAAGCGAATTGCTGGAATCGCACGGCGTTCGCGTAGCCGCCTACGCGTCGGCCGGCGACTATGCGCGTGCCGGCCGGCCCGACGCGCCTGCGTGCCTGCTCCTCGACATCGAGCTTCCCGACATCAACGGGCTCGATTTGCAGAGGCAACTGGCCGGCACCAACCATCCGCCGATCGTGTTCATCACCGGCCATGGCGACATCCCTTCGTCGGTGCGGGCGATCAAGCACGGCGCGGTGGATTTTCTCACCAAGCCGTTCACCGAGGAGGCCCTCATGGCCGCCCTCGAAGCCGCGTTCACCCAGGACAGGCGCCTGCGCGCCGAGCGCGCCGATCTCGATCGCCTCAAGGCGCGGTATGCAACGCTGACGCCGCGCGAGCGCGAGGTCCTGCCGCTCATTGTCAGCGGCTTGCTGAACAAGCAGGCCGCCGCCGCACTGGATCTCAGCGAGGTCACGTTCCAGCTGCACAGACGAAACGTGCTCCGAAAGATGGACGCCGCCTCGCTCGCCGATCTGGTGAGGATCGCCGAGCGACTGAGTATCCCGGTTACACATTCGCGTCGCGGAGAGAGAGAAGCGTGAGCAGTTCCAAGCGTATCATCGCGATCGTCGACGACGACATCCGCCTGCTCGAGTCCTTGGAGAATCTTCTGGAATCGGCCGGCTATGCCGTTCGGACGTTCTCTTCGCCGAGGGCTCTTCTCGCGGCGGGACTGTCTGATCTCGATTGCCTGATCACGGATATCGGCATGCCCGAAATGGACGGTTTCCAGCTTCGCGAAACCATCGGCCGAACGCGCCCGAACCTGCCGATCTTCCTGGTGACCGGCCGCCACGAGATTGCGGATCATCCGGGCAAATCGGCCCTGGCGACCGTTCTGTTCCGCAAGCCGATCGATGGCCAGCTGTTACTGGCGGCCGTGGAAAAGACCTTCATCGATTGAAGCTGGGAGAGGGATCATGTTGCAGCAAGTGTCACGCCCAGCCCAATCATCGTCCGTTTCAGCCGGAGTGAGCTCCCCCGTCGTTCTGGTGGTGGATGACGATGCGGCGGTCCGCGAGGGCTTGAGCGAGCTGATTTCGTCGATCGGGCTGACCCCGGTCTGCTTTGCATCGACCCAGGAATTCTTGGACTCGTGGGACCCGGACGAGCCCGGCTGCCTCATCCTCGACGTGCGCATGCCCGGTGCCAGCGGGCTCGATCTTCAGCGCCGCCTTGCGGCCAGCGGCAACACCAAGCCAATCATCTTCCTCACCGGGCACGGCGATATCCCGATGACCGTGCAGGCCATGAAGGCCGGCGCCGTCGATTTTCTGACCAAGCCGGTCCGTGACCAGGTGCTTCTGGACGCCATCACGGTCGCGCTCGAGCGCGACCGCTCGCAGCGGGCGACCTGGGAGGTCGCGAAACGCAACGCTGAACGCCTTGGATTGCTGACGCCTAGGGAGCGTGCCGTTCTTGTCGAGGTGGTGCGTGGACGCCTCAACAAGCAGATCGCCCACGACTTCAGCATCAGCGTGGTGACGGTGAAACTTCACAGGAGCAACGCCATGCGGAAGATGCAGGTCGCGACCGTCGGCCAGCTGATCCGGGCATGGGGAACCCTGCCGACGCCATTGCGGCAAGCGCGGGAATGAGCCGTTCCCCATAGAATGCTCGGGCGGTTTGTTCCCTGAGTTCCCCCCACCGCATGGATCGCGGGCACGTTGGCAGCACTTGTTTTCATGCCCTCCGTGGAGTTAGCGCCGGCACCACGCGGATGACAACGGCTTGGCTCATTGCGAGCCATCCCCAGATATCCTGCATTAGGGGGTAGACCACGAACGAACAGCGCGCTATATGCCCATCCGTTCGCCGACGGCTTGCAAAGCCGACTGCCGATTATGACTAGTCAGGCGCTATTCGCTTGCCTTTTCAAAGTCTTCGGTGGGGGATAGTTTAACGGTAGAACTGCGGACTCTGACTCCGTTAGTCCAGGTTCGAATCCTGGTCCCCCAGCCAAATTTTCGGCGACGAACGAGCGATCATCGACATACAGGATCTGGCCCGCCTCGCTCGGCGGCCATGCGGTTAATATTATGTAGGAGAGCTTGGCCTCCGCTGCCGGCTGCTCGTCGGCCAACTTCCAAAGCCTAGTTCCCGCCCGACGAATGCCGCGCATCGCGTGCGCGTAACGGATTCAAGCAAAGGATTTATGGGCACGCCGAACGAGGGACGTCGTCGGCGTCGGTTGATGATTGAAGACCCGCGATCGCCCCACCTATCGTCACATCGAACGGTTGCTGCCACGACGATCCCGTGACGAGGTCTGACAGGTGGCCGGGTGCGCTTTGCTCGCAACCATGCGGGGCACATCGCCCATCCAAATGCCGATCCACGGCTGCGCCCAACGCATGACGAATTGTCATGAGAGCTCCGCAACAGGCGCATGGCAGCATCGATTAAAGGCCATATAATACCACTATTGCGAACTGAGTGATGTTCATGCGCCGGGCGGAGTGCGTTTCAGTCGATTGACGTCACGCTGCGGCATGCAACCCACTCAGTGCTGCCATGCAGCATATCGGCTTTTGCATCGCACCAGATCGCTTATATTCACTGGCATACAGAATGCCTTTGATTGGAGGCTCCCATGAGCACCGTGTCGCTTTCCCGTCGTACTTCCCCTGACTTCCTCTCGCGCGCCGTCGAGGCCGTTGTTGCCTTCTTCGACGCCGTCAGCGAAGGCCGCCGTATCGCCCAGCGCTATGAAGCCCTGTCGCGTCTGTCCGACGCCGCCCTCGCCCGTCGCGGCCTGGCTCGTCAGGACATCGCTCGCGCCGCCGTCTCCGGCTGCTGAGCTGCTAGCGACTCGTTCGCAGCCGAATGGATACGCTGTCGGCCAAACCGGCAGCGTCCATTACTGTCAGTCGGACGAACCCCTCGGTCGTCGGTTGCCAGAGGAAGACGCCGGACGCATCCGTCGTGCCGGCCGGTATGCCGTCGACGAACACCGTTAGCCCCTCCCCGCCGCGTATCTTCAGCGGTACCGGATCCGACGGCTCGATATCGAGGGTCGCACCGGATGGCGGGAAGGCAATTTGCGGCTCCTTTCCGGTCCCGATGCCAGTATCATGTGGCTGGAAACGTCGCAGAGGTGGCGGCAGTTCGATGTTTCGCACCGTCAACGCTTCGCGGGGCGGCGCCGACAGTGAAGCCGGACGAACCGCGATGCGCGCAAGGGCGTCGAACAGCAGCGGCGCTGCCCTCTCCCGACCGATCATTCCGGGTACCGGCTGGCCATCCGGCCGACCAATCCATACCCCCACCGTCCTCAGCCCGTCGAACCCTACCGACCAGGCATCGCGATAGCCGAAAGACGTCCCCGTCTTGAAGGCGATCAGCCCGCCGCGCGCATTGCGGGGCGGTGGTGAGCCCGCCAATGTCTGCGCCAGATACCAGCTGGCGACCGGCGATAGAATCTTCCTGCTTCCCACGTCCGGCCGCATTAGCGCGTCATCGAGCCTTCGGCGCGGCGGATGGACGTCGCCGCCATTGCCGATGGCGGCGTAGAGAGCCGTGAGCCCCTCCAACGTCACCCCGGCGCCCCCCAGCCCGACTGCCAGTCCCGGCACCTCGCCCGGTGGCAGCTTGAGTTCCACCCCTGCCGCGTTCAGTCGGCTGGCGAGGCGCTGCGGCCCCACCGCCTGCAGAAGCGCGATCGCCGGCACGTTGAGCGACATTTGCAGCGCCCGCTTCACCGGCACCGTTCCCTGGTAGTCGAGGTCGAAATTACGTGGCCGATAAGCGCCGAAACGCATCGGCCGATCCTCGATCAGCGTCTCCGGGTGGACGAGGCCATCCTCGAAAGCTATCCCATAAATCAACGGCTTAAGCGTCGATCCCGGCGAGCGGAACGCCCGCGTGAGATCGACGGCACCCGCGCGGGAGCGGTCCTGCGGGTCGGCGCCGCTGATGCGGGCCAGCACCTCGCCGGATGCGTTGTCGACAACCACCATGGCGAGGGAAACGCCGGGCTCCAACATTGCCATGCGCTCGGCGGCCAACGCTTCCAGCCGCTCCTGCAGGGCCGCATCGATGGTCAGGCGGTGGACGGAAAGGGTCGGACGCTCGCGGCGTGCCGTCTCGGCGGCGTGAAAGGCGAGGTTCGGAAGCTCCCGGCGAGCGGTGGGGAGATCGGCGGCGAGTGCGAAGCGCGCCTCGGCTTCGCCGAATAGCCCTGTCTTTTCAAGCCGTTCGATGACACGATGGCGCCCGGCGCCGGCGGCGGTTGGCTGGCGGTCCGGCCGGCGCGCCTCGGGGGACTGCGGCAGGGCGACCAGCAGTGCCGCCTCGGCCAATGTCAGGCGGCGCGGCTCCTTGCCGAACCAGGCGAGACTGGCGGCGCGCACGCCTTCGAGATTACCGCCGAACGGCGCCAAGCTCATGTAAAGCTTCAGGATTTCAGCCTTGCTGAGCCGCGCTTCCAGCTCGATGGCGCGGCGCATTTCGGCGAGCTTGGCCGCCAGCGTGCGGGCGGGCCGGGGTTCCAGCAGGCGGGCGACCTGCATGGTCAGCGTCGATCCACCGGAGACGACGCGGCCATGGGTCACGAACTGCCAGGCCGCACGCAGCAGAGCCAGTGGATCCACGCCGGCGTGATCGTAAAAACGCTTGTCTTCATAAGCGATTAGCATGTCGACATAGCGCCGGTCGATGCGTTCGGGATCGGCGGCGAGGCGCCAGCGACCATCCTGCAGCGCGAAGGGGCGCAGCAGCCGGCCGTCGCGGTCGAGCACCTCGACCGAGGTGGCGATGGCCGGCGGTGGCGGGGCGGCGGCACGCACGCCGACGAGCCAAGCATATGATCCGCCTATGAAAATCACCCCCGCCAGCAGGGCGGCGACCGCACAGCGCTGCCAGAGCGGGTGCGGGTTATCGCTCACCGCCCGCGCTCCCTGACCACCGTGGTGCCGGCCTCGGTGCGGGCGAAACGGCCGGGGCGGTACATGTCCTCCACCGTCGCCGGGGGATGCGCGTAGTTGCCCGGCGAGACGGCGCGCACGATATAGGCGACACGCAAAAGTTCAGCTTCTTCAGAGCCTTGGGTCCGGTCTACTGCCGCCATGAAATGGGTGTCGCGGAACTCGGCATGGGCGGTCTCGGTGGTATCCCCCAGCCAGGCGAGCGCGCCGGCATCCGAGCCGACCGCCAGCGCCGGGTTATCGATCTCGAAACCGGCGGGGAGCCAGTCGACGATCATCACCTGGGAGGGGGCGTATTCGTCTTCCTGGGCCTCGATGACCACGACAAGACGTTGATTTTGCTGAACGTTCGACGGGTCGGCCGGGTTGCCGGCGAGGTCGAAATAGGAGCGTTTCAGCGAGAACCCGTTGGCGGCGGCCGGCTCAGGGCTGGACGGCGGACCGTCGATGCTGACGGCGACGTCGACCGGCGCCGCGCCGCGATTGGTCAGGATAGTGCGGTGTGCAGTGAGGCCAGCCGGCTCGAAAATCCGTTCGAACAGGCCAGAATGCGCGGTGCCGTCGATGTCGAGGCTGACACCCCTGCCCTCGCGGGCGGCGCGGGCGGCCATCAGCAGCCAGGCATCCTCCTGCGTCGAGGTGGCCGTGACGTCGTTGCCGATGGTCACGGCGCGGGCGCGGGCGGTGCGCGCCGGACCGGGGAAGCCCCCCTCGGCGGCGAGCGTCGCCACCCCGGCGGCGTCGCGCAGCTGCGAGCCGAAATCGGCGCGGCCGAGCAAATCGGCCTCCGGCTGCTCGGGCAACAGCTCCAGCGCGGCGGCGAAGGCCTTCTCCGCCCTCCCCTTGTCGCCGAGCAGGCCGAGCGCGGCCGCGATGTTGCCGCGCGCGAAGGGCGAGGAGACGTCGCCCATCTTGGCGTCCGCGACGTAGCGCAGGTCGCCGAGCGGGGCGCGGCCGTTGCGGGCGAGCACATAGATAGCATAGGCGGCGCCATCGTCGGTGGCACCGTCATTGGCATAGGCGAGCGCGTTGCGCAGCCGGTCGAGGGCGAGGCGGAACGGCACGTCCGGCACCGCGAAGCCGCGCTCGCGGGCGCGGGTGAGGAAGTCGGTGACGTAGGCATCGAGGAACAGGTCGTTGCCGCCCGCCTGCCACAGCCCGAAGGAGCCGTCCGAGCCCTGCCGCGCCACCAGCCGGGCGATGGCGTCGCGGATGGTCTTGCCGGGATCGTTCTTCAGGTCGAGCCCGGTCATTAAGTCAGAACTTTTGGCCAGTTCGGCGGCATAGAGCAGCGGCATGGCGCGGCTGGTCAGTTGCTCGGAACAGGCGAAGGGATAGCGGTCGAGCGCCACCATCGGCGCCGGCACGTCGAAGGCGGGATCGCCGCCGGCCGAGACCGTCACCCGTCCGGTGCCGGGCACCAGATCGGCGACGAGATCGCCGCTCAGCGTCAGCGAGGCGCCGGTGGCGAGCGCGGTCACGCTGCGGCGGGAAATGGCGGGATAGGCCGGGCGCACCTCCAGCGCGTAGTCGCGCACGATGCTCAGCCCATCCGGCCCGCCGAGGCGCACCGAGACACGGGCCGGGCCGATGCCGGTGCCTTCCAGCGGCACCTTGAGGTTCTGCCGGGCGCCGGGCGCCAGCGTCACCTTGGCGGCGGCGGCGCCCAGCTTCACCGGTCCGTCCGTCACCAGCGACAGGGAATAGTCACCGGCCGGGCCATCGACATTGTCGAGGGCGAGGTTCAGCGTCGAACGGTCGCCGGCGCCGAGGAAGCGCGGCAGCGTCGTGGTCGCCACCACTGGGTCGCGGACGACGACATCCTTGCCGGCATGGCCGACCGCCTCGCCGGACCACGCCACCGCCATCAGCTTGGCCGTGCCGTCGAAGGCGGGGACGGCGAAATCGATGTTCGTGCGGCCCTGCCCGTCCAGCTTCACCGGGCCGGAGAACAAGGCGAGCGGCGGCTGGGTCGGCGGATCGGCCTGCAAGCCGCCATCCATGGCGTCGCCACCCGAGCGCAGCCGCCCGCGTGCGCCGAGCATGCCGTCGATCAGCTGGCCGTAGAAGTCGCGCACCTCAGTTCCGAGCTGCCGCTGGCCGAGATAGAAGCCATCCGGATCCGGCGTCTTGAAATCGGTGAGGTTGAGGATGCCGACATCGACGAGGGCGAGAGTGACATAAGCCTCCCCCGCCCCGTTGCCTTTCACCTGCACGGGCACGGAGAGCGTGGTCTCCGGTCGGATGCGCTCCGGCGCATCGAGCGCCACCTCCAGCACCCGCTTCGCCCGGTCGACGCCGAACCAGGCGAGGCCGATGGCGCGGCCGGGATTGCGGCCGGCGGCGACATCGAGCGGGCGATGCAGGAAGGCCAGCGCATAGGCGCCCGGCGCCCAGCCCGCCGCGACGTCGAAACTGACCGTCGAATCGCCGGCCGGCACCTCCAGCGTCTTCGACGCCAGCACGCCGTCGCCGACGATCAGCACGGTGGCCGAGCCGGCGGTACGGCTGGTCATGTGCACGTCGAGCCGGTCGCCCTCGGCATAGTTCGGCTTGTCGAGGGTGAGTTCCAGCCGGTCCGGAGCGTCGGCGGTGGCGCCGCCGCCCCAGCCGGCCTCGAAGGAGACCGCGGTGGACAGGCGGGTGGCGCCGGCGCCGGAGGTCACTTCCAGCCGGTAGCGGCCCCACTCCACCGGCACGTCCAGCCGCGCCGGCTTGTCGGCGGCGAGGTCCAGCGTGCCGTCGGCGACCTTGCGGGTCGCCTGCACCGGCTCGAAGTCCCAGCTATTGCCGACCCGGTACCATTGGTAGCGATTCTCGATGCGGTACAGCGTCCAGGCGACGCCGGCGGCGGCCTGCTGCTTGCCGGCAGGGTCGACGAAGGCGACCTCGACGGCGGCGCTGGTGCCCTCGGCCGGGCCGGAGCCGGTCCACAGCGGCTTCACGCCGATGCCGGACACCGACGCGGCCACCGGCAGGGTCAGCGAGCGGCGAATGGCGCGGCCGCCGCCTTCGTCGAGCTCGACGAAGATCTCGGCCTCCAGCGGCTGGCCGGTGGTCTGCGCCGCCGGCAAAGCAGCGGAAAGGCTGGCCTTGCCGGCCGAATCGGTGACGCGGATGTCCGGCAGCGGCTCGCGCACGGCGGTGAAGCCGTCATCGGCGCGGCCGAAGCGCCAGCCCGCCCAGCCGGGACGCTCCTTGGCCACCTTCAGCTCGATCTCGCCGGACACGTCGAGCCCGACGGCCGGCGGGCCGAACAGCCAGCGGCCCTCGACGGCGATGGCAACAGGGACGCCGGGGGCGATCTGCTTCGCTGAAGTCGAGAGGTCGAGGGCGAGCCGCTCGGGGACATAGTCCTCGAGGAGGAAGGTGGCGGAGCCGACCGGGGCACCGCGCGGATCGACATAGGCGTCGACGCGCCAGGTGCCGGTCATGGCGCCGGCCATCAGCTCGAAGGCGGTGGCACGGCCGCCGGCGCCCTGGTCGTCGACGAGGGCGCGGCGATCCTCGACGCCGTCCGGGCGCTTGAGCACCAGCGTGAGCGGCACGCCGGCGACCGCCGCGACCTGCGGATTGCGCAGCAGCGCGGTGAGATGCACGGTCTCGCCCGAGCGGTAGACGCCGCGCTCGGTGGTGAGGAAGGCGTCCATGCGGCCGGGCGCGGCACGCCCGCCGACACCGCGATCCGTCAGGTCGAAGGCCTGGTCCTCCAGCGACAGGAAGGCGTAGTCGTCACCCTCCCCCCGCGCCACGACCACCGCCGGCGCGAAGCCTTGCTCGCCGCGGGTGACGGCGGCGTCAAACACAGCCGAGCCGGTGGCATCGGTGCGCGCCGTGGCCAGCACCTCGTTGGACTTGGCGAGCAGGCGAATCTCGGCATTGGCGACCGGCTTCGCCGAGCCGAGCGCGCGCACCAGCACATGCAGGCCGTCCGAGCCCGACAGCGCGGTCATGCCGAGATCGGACACCACGAACCACTGCGCCGAGCGGGTCGAGTAGTCGTCGTCCGGATTGGCGGCGTCGCCGGCCGGGCGGGCGGCGAGCACATAGACGCCGGGCTTCAGCGTCCCCACCGCCTCGTCGACCGGGAAGGCGGTGGTGGTGTCCTCGTTCAGCGGCGAGGCGGTCTCCAGCTCGCCGGAGAACACCAGCTCGGCCTGGCCGTCCTTCAGCTGCGACAGGTCGTAGGAGCCGAGGTCGCGGCGGAAATCGCCGTCGAGCGCGGTGGGAATCAGCGAGCGGTCGCCGATCCGCAGCACCTCCACGGCCACGCGCGAGGTGTTCACCGTCACCACCGGAATCGCGCGCGGGCCGGTGCGCGGCAGCACATAGGCGCGCCCGGTGAAGCGCACGCCGGGCTTGCGGTCGCGGACATAGATGGTCAGGTCGGCGGTGTTCTGCAGCTTTTCCGCCGGGATGACCGACGGCACGCCGGCACGCAAGGTGAGATCGTAGGCCTCGCCATGACGCAGCCCCTCGATGCAGAGCTGCTGGCCGTCCACCGACACCGCCGGCTTGTCGACCGCGCCGCCGGGACCCGACAGCGCGACGAAGGAGGCGAAGTCGACCGGGCCCTTCGCCAGCTCCTCGGAGAACTGCACGCACACGCGGGGGTTCGCCGCGTCCGAATCGACGGTGTAGTCGAGCATGCGGAAGCCCTGCTCGGCGCGCAGCTTGTCGTAGAAACCGTGCTCGGCCGGCACGTCGCTGACCGTGAGCGCCAGCGCCAGCGTGTCGAGGGCGGCGCGCCAGAGCGAGCGCTCGGCATAGAGATGGCCGAGAGCGAACAGCGCGTCGGCCTGGCCGTTGCGCGTCGTCGCCTTGCGGTAGGCGAGGAAGGCGGCCGCGCTGGCACGGTCGAGAAAGGTGTCGGCGCTCTCGTCCTGGTTCGGCTTGATGCGGGTGAGCGCGCGCGACAGCCGCATCCACAGGCCGGCATCGTCCGGGGCAAGGCGCACCAGCCGGGAATAGAGGCCGGCCGCGGCGCGGGCATCGCCGGCCTGCAAGGCGGCGTCGGCGTCGCGGCGCAGCTGGGCGGCGGGCTTTTCCAAGGGCACGCGGTCGCGGTCGACCAGCGACTGCAGGCGGCGGGCAGATTCGACGAGATCGGGACGGCTATAAGTCTTCGGCAGCGCCGGCTCGGGCGCCGGCTGGACGGCGACGGGCTTGGCCGGTGCGCTCGCCGCCGGCTTGGCGGGCGGGACGGGCGCGGTCTTGGGCGGGGCGGTCTGCGCCATGGCGGCGCCGGCGAGGAGGGCGAGGACGAGCGGCGCGGCGAAGGCCCGCACCAGCGTCGCGGGACGAAGGGCTGCGGACATCTCGACTCTCCCCGGGGCGTTTCCTGCCGATATTTTTTGCCGTCTCGCCGGCTGCAGCGGCGCGCCACTCTCCGCCGTGCGAGCGACGGTCGGGTGACGTGGCGCGAGGATAGGCCGGAATCGGCCGGCTCGCCATGTCCGTTCCGCCCCGTTCCGTGCGCTCTCGGGGCGCGGGCACGCATGACATGCCGGTGACACGGCGCTGTGGGCACAGGAGCGGGCACAAGAGATTGCTGCGCCAGCGCCATTGAATAGCCGGGCGCGCTTAGGTATACGGGCCGTCACCCAAGCGGGAGGCCTGCCGGGACGAGAGTTCCGACGGGCGCACTCCGATTCACATCGTGGCCGGACGCGGCCACAGAGACCAGAGGCATTCCATGTCTTCCACGTTCGAGACCGTCGCCAACATCATCGCCGAAACCTGCGATATCCCGCGCGAGAACATCACGCCCGAGAGCCACGCCATCGACGATCTCGGTATCGACAGCCTGGACTTCCTCGACATCGCCTTCGCCATCGACAAGGCGTTCGGCATCAAGTTGCCGCTGGAAAGCTGGACGCAGGAAGTCAACGAGGGCAAGGCGACCACCGAGCAGTACTTCGTGCTCAAGAACCTGTGCGCCCGCATCGACGAGCTGATCGCCGCCAAGTCCGCCTGAGCGGACTGGCACGGCATACGAGCAGGCGCAAGCAGACATGCGGCTCGAATATTTCCAGATGGTCGACAAGGTGCTGGCTCTCGATCTCGAGGCCCGTACCCTCAGGACGGCCAATACCGTTCCGGACAAGAGCCCGATCTTCGAAGGGCACTTTCCCGGCCATCCGCTGCTGCCGGGCGTGCTCCTGTTCGAGATCATGGCCCAGAGCTGCGGCATGCTGCTGCTCCGGCTGAACAATTACGACCGCATGGCGTTCCTCGCCTCGGTCGACAAGGGCAAGCTGCGGACCTTCGTCGTGCCCGGCCAGGTCATCGAGGTGTTCGCCGAGATGGTGCATGACGGCTCCGGCTATGCGCGGCTGAAGGCCGAGGGGCGGGTCGAGGGCAAGCTCGTGTGCAATGCCGAGGTGACCCTGAAGACCATGCCGTTCCCGGCCCCGGAGCTGCGCGGCTACCTCCTCGAAACCGCCGAGCGCATCGGCATGCCGATGGGCGCCCCGGCCGAACTCGGCTCCGCCGCCCCGGCGAGCGCAGGAAACCTTACGCATGTCTGACCGTCGCGACGTCTGGATCACCGGCATCGGGCTCGTCTCGTCGCTCGGTGAAGGGCTGGAGGCCCACTGGGCGGCGCTGAACGAAGGCAAGCCGGTGGTCGACGAGACGGGCTTCGCGCCCTATGTCGTCCACCCGCTGGCCAAGATCAATTTCGACAGCCAGATCGCCAAGAAGGGCGATCAGCGGCAGATGGAGCCCTGGCAGCGCATCGGCACCTATGCCGCCGGGCTGGCGCTGGATTCCGCCGGGATCAAGGGCAACAAGGACATTCTCGGCACCACCGACATGGTGGTGGCAGCCGGCGGCGGCGAGCGCGACCAGTCGGTCGACGGCGCCATCCTCACCGAGATCGAGAAGCAGCCCAAGCCCGACGTGTTCCTGAACGAGCAGCTGCAATCCAACCTGCGCCCGACTCTGTTCCTCGCCCAGCTGTCCAACCTGCTCGCCGGCAACATCTCCATCGTGCACGGCGTCACCGGCTCCTCGCGCACCTTCATGGGCGAGGAAAGCTCGGGCACCGACGCGGTGCGCATCGGCTTCTCGCGCATCGCCGCCGGCACCAGCGAGATCGCCCTGGTGGGCGGCGCCTACAATGCCGAGCGGCGCGACATGCTGCTGCTCTACGCGCTGAAGCATCTCGCCAAGCACGCTCCCTGGTCGCCGGTGCTGAAAAGCGCCAATGGCGTGCCGACCGGCTCGGCCGGCGCCTTCCTGGTGCTGGAGAGCCCGGAGCACGCCACGGCGCGCGGCGCCAGGCCGATCGCCAAGCTGTCGGGCATCTGGTCCGAGCGGGCGCGGCGCGGCGACGAAGGCGCCGTCGAGGCGACGCTGGCGACGATGATCGCCACCGCGCGCGGCGACACCGCCGAGGGCACCGCCATTCTTTCCGCCGCCTCCGGCGCGCCCGAGCCGACCAAGGCCGAGGCGCTGGTGCTGGAGCGCTCCGGCCTGCCGGTACGCTCGGTCACCGACCGCGTCGGCCACGGGCTGGAAGCGCAGATGCCGGTGGCGCTGGCCATCGCGGCGCTCTCGGTCGCGCAGGGCCGGCTGTTCCCGCCGCTCGCCGGCGAGACGCTGGAAAAACCTTTCGATGAGGCGCTGAAGCGTGTCATCGTCACCGGAGTGGGGCATTGGCGCGGGGAAGGCGTGGCGCTGGTCGAGAGCGTCGACTGAGGGCCGTTCCGCAAGGGCCGAGGAACCCTTGCGACCGGAACGGATTTCAGCCGACCGCCTCTAAGGCGTTTTCTTAGCGATCCGGCATAAGGGCCTGATCGACAAGAGCTAAAACCGCACAGGGGAGCACTACGCTCCCGAGGAGCACATGATGGCGTCCTATACCGACAAGGCCGGTCGGCCGATCGTCGTCGTCACCGGCATGGGCCTGGTGACGTCGCTCGGCCAGGGCAAAGAGGACAATTGGGCGAAGCTCACCGCGGGCCAGTCCGGCATCCACCGCATCACCCGCTTCCCGCTCGATTCGATGCGCACCACCATCGCCGGCACGGTCGACTTCCTATCCGAATCGGGCCGCACCGCGCCGGACCTGTCCGAGCAGCTGGCGCAGCTCGCCGCCGACGAGGCCATCGACCAGTCCGGCATCGGCTCGAAGGGCAATTTCCCCGGCCCGCTGTTCTGCGCCGTGCCGCCGATCGAGATCGAATGGCCGCAGCGCCGCATCCTCGCGCAGGAAGCCGCCGCCAACGCCGCCGTGACCTATGACGACCTGTTGCGCGCCGCCGAGACGCACCAGCACGGCGCCTGGCACGAGCGCTTCCTCTACGGCTCGATCGCCGACCACCTCGCCGACCGCTTCGGCACCCGTGGCCAGCCGATCTCGCTGTCCACCGCCTGCGCCTCCGGCAACACCTCGATCCAGCTCGGCGTCGAGGCGATCCGCCGTGGCGACTGCGACGCGGCGCTGTCCATCGCCACCGACGGCTCGGTGACCGCGGAAGCCCTCATCCGCTTCTCGCTGCTCTCGGCGCTGTCGACCAACAATGAGAAGCCGGAAGCGGCGTCGCGTCCGTTCTCCAAGAACCGCGACGGCTTCATCATCGCCGAGGGCGCCGGCGCGCTGGTGCTGGAGAGCCTGGAGCACGCCGTGGCGCGCGGGGCGAAGATCCTCGGCGTGGTCGAAGGCGTCGGCGAGATGGCCGACAGCTTCCACCGGACCCGCTCCTCGCCGGACGCCAAGCCGGTGATCGGCTGCATGCGCGCCGCGCTGGCCGATGCCGGGGTGAGCCCGGACGAGATCGACTACATCAACGCCCACGGCACCTCGACGCCGGAGAACGACCGCATGGAGTTCACCGGCATGAGCGCGGTGTTCGGCGAGCGGATCGGCTCGATCCCGCTGTCCTCCAACAAGTCGATGATCGGCCACACGCTGACCGCTGCCGGCGCCATCGAGGCGGTGGTGTCGCTGCTGACCATCCAGAACGGCCGCATCCCGCCGACCATCAATTACGAGACGCCGGACCCGGCGATCCCGCTCGACGTGGTGCCGAACGTCGCCCGCGACGCGCAGGTGAACCGGGTGATGTCGAACTCGTTCGGCTTCGGCGGGCAGAATGTGTGCGTGATCATGACGGGCGAGCCGGCGTGAGCGCATCCCGCGTTCTCGTCACCGGCGGCGGCCGGGGTGTCGGCGCCGCCATCGTCAAGGCGCTGGCGCTTTCCGGCTTCGAGGTGGTGTTCACCGTCCGCACCGCCGTCGCCGAGGCCGAGGCGCTGATCGCCGAGATCAGGGCCGCGCGCCCCGAGGCCGTGCTGGAGGCGCGCCCGCTCGACCTCGCCGACAAAAGCGCGGTCGACGCCTTCGCCGCGCAGGTGGCGGAGGAGCCGTATTTCGGCCTCGTCCACAATGCCGGCATGAGCTACGACACGCTCGCCGCCATGGTCGACCAGGACAAGGCCGAGCGGCTGATGCAGGTCAATTACTGGTCGTTCGTGAAGCTGGCCGGCGCGCTGATCCGCCCGATGTCGCGGGCGCGGGCCGGGCGCCTCGTCGCCATCGGCTCGATCGCCGCCGATGTCGCCAATGCCGGCAACGCGATCTATGCCGGCTCCAAGGCGGCGTTGGGCGGCTATTGCCGCACGCTGGCCATCGAGGGCGCCCGGCGCGGCGTGACGGTGAACGTCGTCGCCCCCGGCTTCGTCGACACCGAGATGCTGGCGCCCTATGCCGCCTACCGCGCCAATGTCGAGAAGCAGATCCCGGCCGGGCGTTTCGCCAGGCCGGAGGACGTCGCGTCGGTGGTGGGCTTCCTGCTCTCGCCCGGCGCGGGCTATGTCACCGGCGCGACACTGCCGGTTGACGGCGGCCTCACGGCTGCTCTAGCCATCCAGCGCTGAATTTTACGATCTTCTGAAGGATGGGCCACGCCATGCGCGCGCTTCAACTCGTCTCCGACCGCCAGCTCGATCTCGTCGACCTGCCCGCCCCCGAGGCGCCGGCCCCCGGCGAGGTGCAGGTCTCGATCAAGGCGCTGGCGCTCAACCACATCGACGTGTGGGGCTGGCGCGGCATGGCCTTCGCCAAGCGCAAGATGCCGCTGGTCGTCGGCGCCGAGGCGGTGGGCGAAGTGACCGCCATCGGCGAGGGCGTCACCCGCTTCAAGCCGGGCTCGAAGGTCGCCATGTACGGTGCGCTGACCTGCGGCCAGTGCCGCATGTGCAAGTCCGGCCGCGACAATCTCTGCGAGGAGGTCGCCGGCGTCATGGGCTTCCATGTCGACGGCTTCGCCCGCGACCAGCTCAACATCAAGGAGCGGCTCTGCGTGTCGATCCCGGACGGGATCGACTGGGTGGACGCCGCCACCGCCCCGGTCACCTTCTCCACCGTCGAGCACATGCTGTTCGACAACGCCAAGCTGGAGCCGGGCGAGACCATCCTCGTCCACGCCGCCGGCTCGGGCATCGGCACGGTAGCGATCCGCATGGCCAAGGAGATCGGCTGCACGGTGATCACCACCGCCGGCGACGACGAGAAGTGCGCCAAGGCACTGGCGCTCGGCGCCGATCACGTCATCAACTACAAGACCGACCGCTTCGAGCACGAGGTGCGCAAGATCACCAGGAAGAAGGGCGTCGACGTGGTGTTCGAGCATGTCGGCGCCGAGACCTGGAACGGCTCGCTGCTGTCCATGCGCCCCGGCGCCCGGCTGGTCACCTGCGGCTCGACCTCCGGCGTGTCGGTGAACATGAACCTCATGCAGCTGTTCCAGCGGCAGTACCGCATCATCGGTTCGTTCGGCGCGCCGATCCGCGCCATCGCCGACGGACTGACCCGCATGGCGCGCGGCGTGAAGCCGGTGATCGACAGCCAGTTCCCGCTGGAGGATTTCAGCAAGGGGCTGGAGCGGCTGGAGACCCGCCGGGTGTTCGGCAAGGTCGTCATCACCTTCTGATCCCACCGACGGACCGACACGGGTGAGCACCGCCCTACCCTGGCACAAGCGCCTGCGCAACTCCGTGATCTCCGGCACGGTGTGGGGAGTGGTGCGCCTGCTGCGGCTGGTGAGCGCCGAGCGGGCGGCCGAGGCTGGCGCCTTCTGGGCCAAGCTCATCGGGCCCCGCACCTCGGTGCACCAGCGGGCGCTGCGCAATCTGCGCCGCGCCTATCCCGAGAAGACCGAGGCCGAACGCGAGGCGATCGCGCTCGGCATGTGGGACAATATGGGCCGCGTCGGCGGCGAGTTCGTCCATCTCGACCACATCTGGCAGTACAATATGTGGGAGCCGGCCAAGAGCCGGATCGAGGTGTCCGGCGCGACGCAGTTCATCGCGATGCGCTATGACGGCAAGCCGGCGCTGATCTTCACCGCGCATCTCGCCAATTGGGAGCTGCCGGCCATTGCCGCCGCCGCCCAGGGCCTCGACAGCGCGGTGCTGTTCCGCCCACCGGACAATGACTTCCTCGCCGGCCTGCTGCTGAAGCAGCGCGAACAGGTGATGGGCAACCTCGTCGCCGCCTCGCATGTGGCGGTGTTCGAGCTCGCCACCGTGCTCGACCAGGGCAAGCATCTCGGCATCCTCGTCGACCAGGACCGGCGCGGCGGGCCGGTGGTGGACTTCTTCGGCCATCCCTGCACGGCGAACCCGACCATCGCCCGGCTGGCGCGACTCTATGAGTGCCCGGTGCACGGGGTGCGGGTGATCCGCCTGCCCGGCGGGCGCTTCCGCATCACCTGCACGCCGCCGCTCGACCTGCCGCGCGACACCAATGGCAAGATCGACGTCGACGCCTCGATGCAGGCGATCACCTCGGTGGTCGAAGGCTGGGTGCGCGAGCATCCCGAGCAGTGGACGTGGTTCTACCGGCGCTGGCGCGAGCCGTAGCCGGCCTACCCCTCCGCCGCGTGGCAGCAGACGCACAGCTTGTTGCCGTCGAGGTCGCGGACATAGGCGCCGTAATAATTCGCGTGATAGTGCGGGCGCAGGCCCGGCGCGCCCTCATCCGTGCCGCCGAGTTCCAGCGCCAGAGCGTGCCAGCGAGCGACCGTCGCCCGGTCCGGGGCGAGGAAGGCGGTCATCTGACCGTTGCCGGGGTCGTGCGCGCCGGAAAACGGGCCGCCGATGAGGAACAGCGGCCGGTCGGCATCGGCGGGCTTCCAGCCGGCCCAGTCGTTTTCCGGCTCGGCGAATTTGAGCGCGTGGCCGAGCAGGTCCATCAGCGGCGCGTAGAAGGCCAAGGCGCGCTCATAATCGCTCACGCCGACACGCACATGCGAGAACATCGCCGTCTCCCCCCTGCTCGCGGCCGGGATGCCGCTCCGCGCCTGGAGCCTTTCCGGCGAACTCCGGTTCACCGGAAAGGCTCTAGGGTCTTGTTCGGACGCGTTTTCTTCACGCGAACCGGATTCTACTTCGCTCGAAAACGCTCTAGATCGCTTGTAGCGGCGCCGGAGCGAGCGCGCCATGACGGCGGGTGACGATCTCCGCCATCCGCGCGCCATCCGAGCCCCGGCTGAGCACGGCGGCAACATGTAGTTCGCCCGGCTCTGCGGGCAGCAGATGGGCGCGGACCTCGACGCGGTCGCCGGGATCGAGATTGGCGTGGAAGCGGACCGTGCGCTCGCGCACCGGCAGGCCAGCCGGCGGCATCCAGCCGGCGGCGTAGAGCGCGCGCTCGGCAATGGCGACGTAAGCGGGGAAATACAGGAAGCCGGCGCCGTTGAAATCCTCCGGCGGACACGGCGTGAAGGCGAATTCCGCCGACGGCCCCTCCCCCTCATCGAGCGACGGCGGGTCCGGCTGCGGAGGCCCCCAGAGCGGCAGCTCGGCGAGGCCGGGCACCTCGACCCGGCAGACACGCCGGTTGGAGCCGCCCTCGCGGCGGATGAAGGCCGAGACCAGCGTCACCCGTCCCAACGCCTCGCCACCTATCTCCAGCGTGTGCCGGCTGATCAGCTGGGTGCGCGTCAGCCGCCACAGGCGCGAGCGGATGACCAGTGCGTCATCCTCCCCCGCGCGGTCGAGGCGGGCCGCCTCCAGCCGCAGTTGGCGGAAGGCGGCATAGACGCGGTTGCCCTCGCGATCCTCCACCGCCGAGGCCGGGCGGCCGAGACGGGCGGCGAGCATCTGCCAGTGCAGGTCGCCGAGCCGCTTGAGCAGCCAGCTTTCCGACAGGCCCTGCGGCGCCAGATGCGGCATGCCGAGCCGCACCACGGTCTCCAAGGCCGGCTCGGTGACGAGACGATGCGCGGGAAGATCGACGCTCATGGCGCTACCCCGCCTGCGCGAGCAGCTGGCGCGGCGCCGAGGCCGCGCCGACGAGATGCTCCACCACATGCTCGGCATCGGCGGCGACGCCGAGGAAGCGTCCCGAGCCCCAGGTCCACAGCCAGGGCAGGCCGAGCACATAGAGACCGGGCACATGGGTGACGCCGCGCCGCTGCACCGGATAGCCGGTGCCGTCGAAGATCGGCAGGCCGACAAAGGACCAGTCCGGCCTGAAGCCGGTGGCCCAGATGACGCTGGTGATGCCGGCCTCCTTCAGGTCGAGCTCGGCCGGCTCCTCCGCCGGCTCCCACAACGGGAAATAGACCGAGGCCGGCGGCGCCTCGATGCCCTTCTCGGCGATGTGGCGGTCGATCAGGGCGTTGATGCCGTTATAGACCTTGTCGGCGGCGTCGAGATTGGCCTTGAGGTCGGCGGCGAACCGCATGCGGCCGCCGGAGACGCCCTGCACCCGGCCATAGAGCGCCATGCCGTCGAGGGCGAAGCGGCGCAGGTCGATATCGCGCCCGCCGTCGCGACCGGTGAGGTAGTGGTTAGTGTCGTGCCGCTTCTTGCCCATGCCGTCATCGGCGACGGTGATGGCGTACTGGCCGATGTCCCACAGCCAGTCCACCACGTCGCGGCCGCGATAGAAGCGGGCGCAGCGCGGCGCGTTGCCGGTGGCGAGGTGTACCTTGCGGCCGGAAAGGTGCAGGTCCTCGGCGATCTGCGCCCCGGATTGGCCGGAGCCGACCACCATCACCCCGCCCGGTGGCAGGGTATCGGCGTTGCGGTAATCGACAGTGTGCAGCTGCACGATGTCGTCCGGCAGCCGCTCGGCGGCGCGGGGGATCGATGGCGTGCCGTAGAGGCTGGTGGCGAGGATGACCGCGTCAGCGGTGAAGGTCCCGGCCGAGGTCTCGACACGGAAACCGCTGCCGTGGCGCTCCACGGCGGAGACGGCGGTGTGCTCGAGGATCGGCGGCTTCACCTTGGCGCGGAAGCGGTCGAGATAGCCGAGGATCTGGTCCTTCACCATGAAGCCGTTGGGATCGTCGCCATCATAGGGATGGCCGGGCAGCTGGCACTGCCAGTTCGGCGTGACCAGGCAGAAGGCGTCCCAGCGCTCGTCGCGCCATTTGTGCATGGCGGTCTTCTTCTCGATCACGAGATGGTCGATGCCGGCTTCAGCGAGGTGGTAGGAGGCGGAGAGGCCGGCCTGGCCGCCGCCGACGACGATGGCGCGGTAATGCGCGGTGCTGGGGTTCATCGGGCAAATCCTTGGGGGAGCTGGAAGCGGAGGCAGGCGACTTCGGCCTGCGGCTGGTCTTTGAAGCCGGCGGCCCGGCGTTCGAGCCGGTCGAGCTGGCCGAGTGCCAGCGAGCAGGGATGACCGTATTTGGCGGCCACGCGGTCGGAGGCGATGGTGAGCGCGGTGCGGGCGCGGGCCATGAAATCGGCGAGCGGATAGACGGCTCCCTCGGCGAGATGGTCGCGGATGACCAGCGAGGGCGAGTAGCAGTCTTCGCGCGCGCCGTCGGGCCAGGCGATGGTGAAGCGCATCTCAGGCATGAGCCGTCTCCGCGAGGCGTGTGTAGAGGGGCAGGTGCGCGCGGGCGACGCGCGTCCAGTCGTGGCGGGCGGCCACCGCCAGCCCGCGCGGGGCGAAGGTGGCGCGGCTGCCCGGCCGCAAGGCGAGCGCCATGGCATCGGCGATGGCAGCCGGACGCTGCGGGTCGCACCAGATCGCCTCGTCATCGGCGAGATATTCGGTGAACGGCGCGATGCGGGAGACCACCACCGGCACGCCACAGGCCATCGCCTCCAGCACGCAGAGGCCGAAGCCCTCCTTCACCGAGGCGAAGACGAGCGCGTCGGCGATCCGGTACAGCCGCGCCATGTCGGCATCGGCGAGCGGGCCGGTGACGTGGACGCCGTGCGCGCCGTGCAGCGCCAGCATGGCGCGGAACTCGGCCTGATAGGCGCCGTGGTCGAGCAGCGAGGCGCCGCCGGCGACGACCAGCTCGGCCTTCGGATGCAAGGCGCGCAATTGCAGGAAGGCGTCGAGGATGCGCAGGGTGTTCTTGCGCGCCTCGATGCCGCCGACCGCCAGCAGGATCGGACCGGCGCCGAGGCCGAGCCGGGCGCGCAACGCGCCCTCCCCGCCATCCGGCTGCGGGCGGAAGCGGGCGCCGTCGACGCCGTTGCCGGAAAGATCGGCGGCGAGACCGTAGACCTCGGCGAGGTGGGCCTGCCACAGGCGGCTCACCGTGAGCCAGCCATCTGCGGCGCGGATGGCGCGCTCCTGCAAGGCGGCGAGGCGCGGATCGGCGAATGCATCGATGTGGTGCACGGTGCGGACGAAGCCGGGGATGCGGCCGCGCGCCTTCAGCGTCGCCAGCGCATTGCCGGAAATGCCGTCATGGGCGTGGAACAGATCGAACCCCTCCGTTCCCGCCGCCTCGAAATGGGCGACGTAGTCGGCGATGCGCTGCTCGACCATCTCGGTCATGCCGGCGGGCGCCGGGCCGACCTCGAAGGCCACCGCCTCGCAGCGCGGCGTGCGGAAGAAGCCGGTGCCCTTGGCATCGGGGGCGTGCAGCACCGGCCGGTGGCCGAGATCGGCCAGCGCCTCGCAAAGCTGCATCGCGTGCACGACGCCGCCGCGCGGATTGGTCGAGTGGGAGAGCACGGCGATGCGCAGGGAGGCCGCCATCACGCCATCTCCTCCTGCTTCGCGCCGAGCCCCATCAGCCGCTCGGCGGCGTAGTCGCGGACAAGCGCGCGGTGCCGGCCGCTCGCCACGCTCACCGCATGGCCGGCCGAGACGGTGCCGATGGCGGCGGCCGAGATATCCCGCGCGGCGAATAGAGAGAGGATCGCCGGCACATCCGCCGGCGCCGCCGTGATGAGGAAGCCGAAGCTCGGGAAGCTGCGCAGCCAGCGCGCCAGCGCGACGCCTTCCGGCACCGGGATGGCATCGAGGTCTATGGCGATGCCGACCTCCGAGCATTCCGCCAGCATCACTGCCGTGCCGACGAGGCCGGCCTGGCTGATGTCCTTGGCGGCGCGGGACAGGCCGCGCTCGGCGATCTCCGGCAGCAGCGCGAGATCGGCGCGCAGCCGCTCGGGCGGGGCGGCCAGCGCCGCCTGCCAATTATCGAACGGCGCGCGATAGGCGCCGCGCTGGTCGATGGCGGCGATCAGCTGTTCGCCGGGGCGGGCGTCGAAGCTGGTCAGCAGCCGCGTGCCGGCACGGCCGAGCACCGCCACCGCCAGCTGCTCCTGCGCGGTGTGCAGATTGGAATGGCCGCCGACGATCGGCACGCCATAGGCCCGCGAGGCCGCGCGCATGCCGTCGAGCACCGCGGCTGCGCTGTCAGTATCCTTCGCCCACACCGCGTCGACCACGGCGAGCGGGCGCCCGCCCATGGCGGCGATGTCGGACAGGTTGACCATCACCCCGCACCAGCCGGCGAACCAGGGATCGGCGGCGACGAAGCCGTTGATGAAGCCCTCTATGGCGAAGAGCAGGTGCCCGTCGCCGTCCGGAATCGCCGCGCAGTCGTCGCCGACCGGCACGTGTGCCCCGGAAAGCCCGAGACGGGCGGCGACGTCGCCGATCTCGGCCTTGGCGGCAAGGCCGGCATTGGCGCGGAGTTCGTCGACGAGGGTGGCGAAGGCGCTCGCATCCATCTCACGCCGCCTTTCGTGGCAGGGCGGTGAAGCCCCATTCCGGCGAGAAACAGGGCGGGTAATGCGCGAGGTCGGCCTGCATGCGGAAATGCTTGCGGCCATGCAGCTCGACCTCCTCGACGATGCGCCAGTGCAGACGGCGGAACAGCACCGCGTTCTGCTCCTGCACATGGGCGAGGAAGGTGGTGCACCCCATGGCGTGGGCGGAGGAGACGGCGAGCCTGATCAGCGTCGCGCCCAAGGCACCGATGCGGCGGTAATCGACATCCACCGCCAGGCGCGAACCCCACCACAGGCCGGGCGCTTCCTCATGGATGCGCACCGTGCCGACCACCCGGTCGGCCGCCACGCCGAGCATGGCCAGCGCGACGATGGGAATGGCGTAGTCGTCCACCGCGTCGCGATCGTCGCCCTTGAACAGGGCCTGCTCCTCGCAGAACACCGCCCGGCGCAGCGCATAAGCCCCCTCGCGCTCCCAGCGCGAGGGGGCGAACTTCACCTGATAGGCGCTGGCGAGGAAGGGCTGCGGGAACGGAACGCCGCCGTCGATGATCATGGCGCCAGCCTCCGCTCATAGGTGGCGAGCGCCGAACAGGCGCCGCAGCGGCCACAGCCGGCCTTGATGTCGGTGGACTTCAGGCCGCCCTCGACCAGCATCTTCGACAACGGCGCCAGGATGGAGCCCATGAACGCCGAGGAGGGCGTCGGGTGGCTCTCCAAAGGCGTGCCGGAGATCGGCACGAAGGGCACCACGAACGGATAGACGCCGAGCGCTATCAGCTTCTCGCTGATGGCGAGGATGGCTTCCGGCGTGTCGCCGAGGCCAGCGAGGATATAGGTGGAGACCTGCCCGCGGCCGAACACCGGCACCGAGGCGGCGAAGGCCTCCATGTATGTCTCGACCGACACCTGCGCCTTGCCGGGCATGATGCGCTGGCGCACCCCCTCGGTGACGGCTTCCAGATGCATGCCGAGCGCGTCGGCGCCGGCGTCCTTCAGCCGCTGGAACCAGCCGAAATCCTCCGGCGGCTCGCTCTGCACCTGCACCGGCAGGTCGACCGCCGCCTTAACCGCCCGCACGCTCTCGGCGAGGATGGCGCAGCCGCGATCATCGCCTTTCGGCGTGCCGGTGGTCATCACCATGTGCTTGACGCCGTCGAGCTCGACCGCCGCCTTGGCGACCTCGGCGAGTTGCGCCGGCGTCTTGTGGGCGATGGTGCGCCCGGCCGCCAGCGACTGGCCGATGGAGCAGAACTGGCAGGTCTTGGTGCGGCTCTGATAGCGGATGCAGGTCTGCAGCACCGTGGTGGCCAGCACGTCGCGCCCATGCAGCACGGCGATCTTGTTGTAGGGGATGCCGTCCGCCGTGGTGAGGTCGTAGAAGCGCGGCCGCGCCGGGAAGCTCACCTCGCCGACCTTACGGCCGTCGCGGATGATCTGGCTGCGGCCCGCGGCGTCCGGCTTCTCGACGACATAGGGACTGTCAAAGGCCGGCGCGGTGTGCACGGGCACCATCACCGTCATGCCGTCCAGCGTCAGCGCCTTGTGGTCGGAGGGACCGGCGCCGCCGCGCCGGCTCTCGGCGCCGACCCTGGGGTCAGACAGCCGCGCGCCGAAGGATTGCAGCTCGCTGATCAACAGCTCGGTCGGCAGATCCTGCGTCGGATTCGTCGCGTTCTCCATCGAAGTGGCTCCCGGCTTCGGTTGGATGGCTGAGGGGGGTCTCGACATGCAGCGACTGGGCGGGGCGAGTATCGAGCACCAGATGCATGAGCTCCGGCCGGGCGTAGTGGCCGACCGAATCCATCATCCGCTTGCGCTTGGTGATCAGGCCGAGGTCGAGATCGGCGACCAGCAGCCCCTCGCCCGAGGTGAGCGGCGGCACCACATGCCGCCCCTCCGGCCCGACGATGGCGGTCATGCAGCCGCCGCGCAGGGCGTTCTGCAGGCCCGGCTCCGGCGTCACCGAGGCGATCTGCTCCTCGGTGAGCCAGCCGGTGGAATTGACCACGAAGCAGCCCGATTCCAGCGCGTGGTGGCGGATCGTCACCTCGATCTGCTCGGCGAAGATCGGCCCAACCAGCGAGCCGGGGAACTGCGCGACGTGGATCTCTTCGTGCTGCGCCATCAGCGCGTAGCGGGCGAGCGGGTTGTAGTGCTCCCAGCAGGCCAGCGCGCCGACCCGGCCGACGGCGGTGTCGACCACTTTTAAGCCCGCGCCGTCGCCCTGCCCCCAGATCATCCGCTCGTGGAAGGTCGGGGTGAGCTTGCGGCGCTTGAGCTTCAGCGAGCCGTCGGCGTCGAAGACCAGCTGGGTGTTGTAGAGCGAGCCGTGATCGCGCTCGTTGATGCCGAGCACGATCACCATGGCGTGGCGCCGGGCAATGGCGGCCATCGCCTCGGTCTCGGGGCCGGGCACGGTGACCGCCTGCTCATAGAGCCGCAAATGCTCGCGGCCCGACAGCACCGGCGGCAGCACGAAGGAAAAATACGGGTACCAGGGGACGAAGGTCTCCGGGAACACCACGAGCTTCACCCCCCTGCCCGCCGCTTCAGTGACGGCGTTCAGCACCTTGTCCATGGTGCCCGCGCGCGAGGTGAGATCGGGGGCGATCTGCACCGCGGCGGCGCGAACGGTCTGGTTCTCTGTCATCGTCGCTCCTCGCGAGAGAGGGTCGGCGGGCGAGACCGCCCGCGCCCGTGGCGTCGCCCCGCTCACAAGGTCCAGGTGTCGAGGATGAAGGCGTTGTCGCGCTTGTGGATCAGCACCAGGTCGAGCACGTCGAGCGGGCTGATCGGGATGATCCCCTCGATCAGCGAGGGCTCGCCATGGCCGTACAGCGCCTGAAGGGCGAAGCGGCAGGCATAGACCTTGCCGCCCTCGGAGATGAACTTCTTGATCTGGTTGTTGAAGTTCTGGTGGCCGGGGAACGCCTCGTCGCCGATCTTCGGGAAGCCGCGCTGCACGCCGAGGGTGACGCCCGGACCATAGAGCAGCACCGAGGTCTCGTAGCCCTTGCGCTGCAGCCGGGTGGCCTGGAGCAGGTTGACGAAGCCGATCGAGCCCTCGAAGGCGACGGTGTGGAAGGTGACGAGCGCCTTTTCGCCGGGGGCGGCTTTGACGTCCTCGAACAGCTTCTCCTCATAGTCCACGAAGAAGTCGCCGGTCTTGTGGGGCGGATGGGTCACGGCGGGCATGGGTCACTCCTTGTTGCGGGTTTGCCCGGAGGGGCATGCAACAAGAGAGCAACGACCGTGCCAACAATGTAGCAATCAAAAATACGATCAAATATGGTAATTTGGTACTATTGATGCATTCAATGTAGCTAGACATCCCGTCAATCAGCGACCATTCTCTGTGATGCCAAGCGCGCCACCTGCCGAACTTTCCCGCATTTCGAATTGCAACAATGTGCGGTCAATCGCAGGGAAGGAGCGCTTGATCCGGTGACAGGCGCCGGTCGGCCGGCTAAGGAGGGCCGCGCATCTTTTCCGGGGATGCGGGGCGACGGGCTTCGGAGAATGGGCGAGCGGGAGCCGCTTTCTTCTCCCTCTCACCGTCGGAGAAGGCTGGGATGAGGGGTCTTCTTCACATCCCAATCGCGTCTCCCCTCGCCGGCCCGCTTCGCCGGAACGCAACCTGGCAACAGCCGAGTTCGGGCGGGGAGAGGATGGGAAGGCAGGCGCATCGAGACGCCGGCATCCCCGGGCCGAGGGCGAGCGGCGGGCGTTGCGCGGAAGTGCCTGAGAACAGCGGCCGGCCGCCGAGGAGAAGCAGGATGAAGGACTGGGTGCCGCAGATCGAGGGCCGCGAGGGGCCGCGCTATCTCGCCATCGCCGAGGCGATCGCCGCCGACATCGCCGCCGGCCTGCTGGTGCCCGGCGACCAGCTGCCGCCGCAGCGCCGGCTGGCCGCGCGGCTCGGCGTCGACTTCACCACCGTGGCGCGCGGCTATGTCGAGGCCGGCAAGCGCGGGTTGATCGATTCCACCGTCGGGCGCGGCAGCTTCGTGCGCAAGCCCGCCTCGCTGCCCAGGGCCCCTGCCCCGCAGCGGTTGCGCGCCGCCGACTTCACCATGAACATGCCGCCGGAGCCGGACGATCCCGAACTGATCGCCCGCATGCAGGACGGCTATGCCGCGGTGGCGCGCGATCTCATGCCGCTGCTGCGCTACCAGGGCTTCGGCGGCTCGCCGCTCGACAAGGACGCCGCCTCGGCCTGGCTCGGCCGGCGGGCGCTGGTGCCGGCACAGGAGCGTATCTTCATCACTCCGGGCGCGCATCCGGCGCTGGTCGGCATCTTCTCGCTGCTGGCCAAAGCCGGCGACACGGTGCTCGCCGAGGCGATCACCTATCCCGGGATCCGGGCGATCACCGCGCAGCTGGAGCTCAACCTCGCCGGCGTCGAGATGGACGCGGACGGCATCGTACCGGAGGCGCTGGAGGCGGCGATCCTGCGCCACCGGCCCAAGGCGCTCTACCTCAACCCGACGCTGCAGAACCCGATGACCATCACCACGCCGGAGCGGCGGCGCACGGCGATCTGCGCCATCGCCCGCCGTCACGGGCTGCCGATCGTCGAGGACGACGCCTATGGCTTCATCGCCGCCTATGGCCCGCCGCCGCTGGCGGCCATCGCCCCCGACATCTGCTGGCACATCGCCGGGCTGGCCAAATGCATCGGCGCCGGGCTGCGCCTCGCCTATGTGGTGGTGCCGGACACCCGCTCGGGCTGGTCGTTCAACGCCGCCATGCGGGCGGTGTCGGTGATGGCCTCGCCGCTGATGGCGGCGGTGGCGACGCGCTGGATCGACGACGGCACCGCCGACACCATATTGCGCTTCATCCGCTCGGAGACGGCGGCGCGGCAGAAGATCGCCGCCCGCTTCTTCGAGCCGGGCACCTATCTGTCGGACCCGCTCAGCTTCAACATCTGGCTGCCGCTGCGCAATGGCTGGAGCTGCCCGGCCTTCGCCGCCCATGTGCGCAGCACCGGCATCGGCGTGGTGGCGAGCGACGCCTTCACCGTCGGCGGGCCGCCGCCGGAGGCGGTGCGCGTCGGCCTCGGCGGGCCGGTGAGCCGGGCGCAGCTGGAGCGCGGGCTGGAATTCATGGCGCACACGCTGGAAGTCTCGCCGGAAATGGCGGCGAGCTACTTCTGAGGCCCGCGCAAACAAAAAGGCCGGGCGCGTGCCCGGCCTTTCCGTATCGTGCTTTGCCTGTCCTGGGACGAGAGCCCGGCTCAGCGGCCGCGCTTGAAGTCGTTCCAGGTCTTGGTGACCACGCGCTGCACCTTCTGCGGATAGGTGGTGACGGTGAACAGCTTCTCCTGCGTCTCCTTGGTCGGGTAGATCGCCGGATTGTCGAGGATCGCCTTGTCGATGAACTGCTGCGCGCCGAGATTGCCGCTGGCATAGGAGATGTAGTCGGAGTTCTTCGCCGCCACTTCCGGCTTCATCATGAAGTTGATGAAGGCCAGCGCCTCTTCAGGGTGCGGGGCATCCTTCGGGATGGCGAAGTTGTCGAACCACATCAGCGCACCTTCCTTCGGGATGATGTACTCGATGTTCACCGGCTTCTTGCCGGTCTTCTTCGCCGCTTCCTCGGCGCGGGTCTTGGCCTGGAAGACGTCGCCGGACCAGCCGGTGGCGATGCAGATGTCACCGCCGGCCAGCGCGTTGATGTAGCCCGACGAATCGAACTTCTTGATGTATTTGCGGATCGGCGCCAGCAACTTGCCGGCCGCCTCGATGTCCGCCGGGTCCTTGGAGTTCGGATCCTTGCCGAGATAGCGCAGCGCGGTGGGGATGATCTCCTCCGGGCCGTCCAGCATGTAGACGCCGCAATCCTTCAGCTTGGCGAGGATCTCCGGCTTGAAGACGATGTCCCAGCTGTCGAGCGGGATGTCGCCGAGGCGCTGCTTCACCTTGTCGACATTGATGCCGATGCCGGTGGTGCCCCACATGTAGTTCACGGCGTACTGGTTGCCGGGGTCGTAGACCGCGAGGCGATCAGAGATGACCGGCCACTGGTCCTTGATGTTCGGCAGCTTGGCCTTGTCGAGCGGCAGGAAGATGCCGGCCTGTATCTGGCGCTGCAGGAAGGAACCGGTGGGCACCACGACGTCGTAGCCGGTCTTGCCACCGAGCAGCTTGGTCTCCAGCACCTCGTTCGAGTCGAACACGTCGTAACGGACCTTGATGCCCGTTTCCTTGGTGAACTCCTCCAGGACCGACTCGTCGATGTAGTCGGACCAGTTGTAGACGTTGACGACCTTTTCCTGCGCGCTGGCGGGGGTGATCGCCAGCGCGGCCAGGAAACCTGCCGCGAGTGTCGCGAGTAGGCGGGCCATTTTAGTGTTCTCCTTCGGGAAGGTAGACGTTGAACGAGGCACTTCGGAACGGCGGACCTCAAACGGTCCGTCGACGATCAGGCCAAGGCTAGTAGCTCGCCCCGGCCTGCTCAAGTCGTGATCGTGCCCAGAGTGCGGGCAATGGGGATCAAATTGTTCTCCATTTCCGCCGGCACCCCTGAGTCTGTCGTATTTCCCCAGTCTTGCGCATTTCCCTCGCGATCGCGTGACCCCGCCGGACCGTGGATGGAGCGGGATCGCGCGACGCTCACAGATAGGTCTCGTATTCGAGCGGGTTGATGCTGCGCTGGAAGGCGGAGAGCTCCGCCTGCTTCATGATCGCGAACACCCGCTGGTACTCGGCCCCATAGGCGCGGCCGACGAAGTCCGACGCGGCGAAGCGGCGGATAGCCTCGCCCATCTCCGGGCTGAGCAGCGGCGTCTCCACGCTGTAGGCGTCGCCGACCAGCGGCGCCGGCGGCTCCAGCCGGCGCTCGATGCCCTCCAGCATGCCGCCGAGAATGCCGGCGAGCACGAGATGGGGATGCGCGTCGGCGCCGGCGATGCGGTGCTCGAGGCGCCGCGCCTTGGGTGGGCCGTTCGGCACCCGCACCGCCACCGAGCGGTTGTCGTAGCCCCATGAGATGCCGGTCGGCGCGTAGCTGCCCGGCACCAGCCGGCGATAGCCGTTGAAGCCCGGCACGTAGAACAGCGCGGTGTCCGCCATGGTGGCGAGCAGGCCGGCGGCGGCATGACGCAGCAGCGCCTCGCCCTCCTCGCCCTTGCCGAAGGCGTTGGAACCGGAACGGTCCATCAGGCTGACATGCACATGCATGCCCGAGCCGGCGAAGTCGAGCAGCGGCTTGGCCATGAAGCTGGCCTTCAGCCCGTGCTTGCGGGCGACGCCGTCGATCAGGCGACGCAGCAGGATGGCGTGGTCGGCCGCCGCCATCGGGTCGGTGCTGTGATAGAGGTTCACCTCGTATTGGCCGGGCGCCGCCTCGGAGATCACCGTGTCGGCCGGCAGGCCCTGGATGCGCGCGGCCTCGCGGACCTCGTGCAGCAGCGCCGCATAGGCGTCGAGATCCGACATGGCGTACATGTTCTGCCGCGCCAGCCCCTTGGCCGGGAACACCGGCTCCGGCGCGCCGTCGGCGCCGGGCTGCTGCTTCATCAGGTAGAATTCGAGCTCGAAGGCGACGCAGGGCGACAGGCCCAGCGCCGCGAGCCGCTCGACCTGACGGGCCAGCTTGTGGCGCGGATCGAGTTCCCACGGGCGCTCGCCGCCGCGGCCGTCCGGCAGGTGGATGGGCTCATGCATGGTGATCATCACCTGCGCCGCCGGGCGCGGCGACCACGGCACCGGCTTCAGCGTGCCCGGCACCGGCCGGCAGATGCCGTCGCGGTCGCCGGTCTCCATGTGCAGGCCGGTCTCCATGACCTCGCGCCCCCACACGTCCAACCCGAAGATGGAAAGCGGGATGGCGACACCGTCCGTCCAGATCTTGCCCCCGGCCCCGCCGGGGATCCATTTGCCGCGCAGCACCCCGTGGGTGTCGGGCAGGAGCACTTCGACGATATCGGGCACACCCTCGCGGGCGACATAAGCGCCGAATTCATCGGCGGCGTCAGTAATCGTCGGGTTGGTTGCAAGATCGGCGACCGCGACCGGCGCGGCTTCGGTTGACGGCATGATAACTTCCGATTGAGGCCCTGTCTGATTTTGGTCATGCGGCGGGCGGTTTGGTCAAGGCATCCCCGAGGGAGCCGAGACGTCGTCGCGCGCCGCGATGACGCCTTTGTGGCATGCCGAACCGCTTGACGCACGCGAAATGTGATCACATTGTGCGGTAACCCTGGAGCACGCCGATCATGACCCTGCCGAAGACCACCGCCGAGCTGCGCGCCCTCGATGCCGCGCACCACCTGCATCCGTTCAGCGACACCAAGGCGCTCAATGCCGAGGGCTCGCGCGTCATCGTCAAGGCGGACGGCGTGTGGCTGACCGATTCCGACGGCAACCGCTATCTCGACGGCATGTCCGGCCTGTGGTGCGTGAATGTCGGCTATGGCCGCGAGGAGATCGCCGACGCGGTATCCAAGCAGCTGCGCGAGCTGCCCTACTACAACACCTTCTTCAAGACCACCCACACCCCGGCCATCGAGCTCGCCGCCAAGCTGGCCGAGCTCACCCCGCCGCAGTTCAACCGGGTGTTCTTCACCGGCTCCGGCTCGGAATCCAACGACACGGTGATCCGCCTCGTCCGCCGCTACTGGGACATCAAGGAGAAGCCGGAGAAGAAGGTCATCATCTCCCGGCGCAACGCCTATCACGGCTCGACCGTCGGCGCGGCGAATCTCGGCGGCATGGCGCCGATGCACGCGCAAAACGTGGCCATCCCCGGCGTCGTCCACATCGCCCAGCCCTATTTCTGGGGCGAGGCGCGCCAGGGCGAGACCCCGGACGAGTTCGGCCTGCGCACCGCGCAGGCGCTGGAAGCCACCATCGACGCGCTGGGCGAGGACCGCATCGCCGCCTTCATCGCCGAGCCGATCCAGGGCGCCGGCGGCGTCATCGTACCGCCCGCCACCTACTGGCCGGAGATCGCCCGCATCTGCCGCGAGCGCGACATCCTGTTCGTCTCCGACGAGGTGATCTGCGGCTTCGGACGCACCGGCTCGTGGTTCGGCTGCGAGACCTTCGGCACCAAGCCGGACCTGCTGGTGATGGCCAAGGGCATCACCTCCGGCTACATGCCGCTCGGCGGCGTGATGGTGGCCGACCGGGTGGTCGACGTGCTGCTGGAGGGCGGCGACTTCAACCACGGCTACACCTATTCCGGCCATCCCGCCGCCTGCGCCGCCGCGCTCGCCAACCTCGCCATCATGCAGCGCGAGAAGCTGGTGGAGCGGGTCGCCGACGATATCGGCCCCTATCTCAAGGCGCGTTGGTCCAAGCTCGCCGAGCACCCCCTCGTCGGCGAGGCGCCGATGCTCGGCATGGTCGGCGCGCTGGAGCTGACCCCGGACAAGCCGGGCCGCACCGCCTTCCAGGACGTCGGCAAGGTCGGCACGCTGGCGCGCGACTTCTCGTTCAAGAACGGCCTCGTCATGCGCGCCGTGCGCGACCGGCTGATCATCGCCCCGCCGCTCACCCTCTCGCATGGCGAGGCCGACGAGCTGGTGGCGCGGGCGAAGAAGACGCTCGACGACACCTATGCCGAGCTGAAGCGCTGGGGCTGGGTGGGCTGATCGACCCGTCCGTGCTTCAATGCCGTCCGACCTGAGGGAGGGTCTGCCGATGAACGCGCCTTTCATGGCTTCCGAGCAGGGCGGCGTCGACCCGGCACGGGTCACTGCGCTGCGCGCCGAGGCCGAGGCGCTCTATCTCGGCACCCGCCCGAAGACGCGGGCGGCCGCCGGCGCGGCGGCACACCTTTTCGAAGGCGTGCCGATGCACTGGATGAGCGACTGGTCGACGCCGGTGCCGCTGGTGGTGGCGGAAGCGACCGGCGCCCGCCTCGTCGACATCGACGGCAACGCCTATGACGATTTCTGCCTCGGCGACACCGCGGCGCTGTTCGGCCACGGGCCGGCGCCGGTGCGCCGGGCGCTGATCGCGCAGGCGAGCCGCGGCCTCGCCACCATGCTGCCGAGCCCGGACGCGGCGGCGGTCGGCGATCTGCTCGCTGCCCGCTTCGGCCTCGCCAAATGGCAGATCGCCACCACGGCGAGCGATGCCAACCGCTTCGCCATCCGCGCCGCCCGCGCCGCGACGGCCCGCCCGCGCATCCTCGTCTTCGACGGCGCCTATCACGGCGCGGTCGACGAGACCTTCGTCGAGCTCGACCGCCAGGGCCGGGCCGCCAACAAGGCCGGCCTGGTCGGCGAGCCGCGCGATCTCAGCGAGCTGACGCGGGTGGCGCCGTTCAACGATCTCGACGCGGTGGAAGCCGCGCTGGCCGATGGCAGCGTCGCCTGCGTCATCACCGAGCCGGTGATGACCAATTGCGCCATGGTGCTGCCGCAGCCGGGCTTCCACGCCGGGCTGCGCGAACTCACGCGCCGCTACGGCACGCTGCTGCTGATCGACGAGACCCACACCCTCTCCACCGGCCCGGGCGGCTATACAAGCGCCTTCGGGCTGGAGCCGGACCTGTTCGTGGTCGGCAAGGCGATCGCCGGCGGTGTGCCGGCGGCGGTGTGGGGGATGAGCGAAGAGGTGGTCGACCGGCTGAACCGGGCGCGCGCCGCATTGCCGCCCGGCCATTCCGGCATCGGCACCACGCTGTCGGGCAGCCCGCTCCAGCTCGCCGCGCTGCGTGCCACGCTGGAGGAGGTCGCGACCGAGGCCGCCTACGCCCACATGAACGCCACCGCCGACGCCATGCAGGCGACGCTCGACGCGGTGATCGCCAAGGCCGGCCTGCCCTGGCACGTGGCGCGCTGCGGGGCGCGGGTGGAAGTGGTGCGCTCGGCCCGTCCGCTGCGCAACGGCGCCGAGGCCAAGGCGGCGCATTTCGGCGCGCTGGAAGCGACCATCCACCTCGCCATGCTGGTGCGCGGCACGCTGATCTCGCCCTTCCACGACATGATGCTGGCCAGCCCGTCGACGACGGCGGAACAGGTCGAGCGCATGGGCCGGGCGATGGACGAGGTGCTGGCGCGGTTGGCGGGATAGTCCAAGCGGCGGCCCGACGGATCGGCGGGACCGAACGAGGCACCGGCCGGGCACGCGGGTGACATTCGCGTGGAAACGGTCGCGCTGTTGACGTTAAATCAACGCGCTAGCACATATTCCTAAAGCAAAACGAGAGAAGCGCGAGGGCCGCGCCGGGCCGGGCTCAGCCCTGCTCGGTGGGGAAGCCGGCTTCCTTCCAGGCAAGGATGCCGCCGGCCATGTGGCGGTAGAGGTCGTGGCCGGACGCCTGTGCGGCGGCGGCCGCCTTCTGCGAGCGCTGGCCGGAGCGGCAGGAGAAGACGAGGAGCTTGTCGCCGGGATCGGGCAGCGCCGCCGCGTCGAAGGTCGAGAGCGGGAACTCAACCGCGCCGGGAATGCGCTCGGCGGCGAGCTCATTAGGCTCGCGCACGTCGACGAGGAGGATGCTGCCGTCCTCGAGCCCGGCCTTCACCTGATCGACCGACAGATGTTCGATCACGCCACCGAACGGGTTGGGCTGCATTGCGCGCACTCCTGAAAACCGATGGATCCGGGAACCGGCCGGACCCGCCTTGGACCTAATACCGCGGGAGCGGCGGCGCAAGGGGTGCCGGCAAGGAGTGGCGGCGCGAGCCTCGTCGGCAGGCGCCGTCCGCACCGGCACCGGAAAGCGGGATCAGCGCCCGCGCGGACGCGCGGCGACCACGCCGGCCACCAGCAGGCCACCGCCCAGCAGCACCAGCGCCGGCGGGAATTCGCGGAACAGCAGCGCCGCCAGCGCGGTGCCGACCAGGATCTGCAGCAGCATCACCATGGAGATCACCCCGGCCGGCAGACGGCCGAGCGCGAAGGTGGTGAGCCCCTGCCCGCCGGCATGCACGATGGCGCCGAGGCCGGCGACCGCCAGCAGCCCATCCATCCCCGCCGGCATGATGCGCTCGCCGGCGGCGATCGCCCAGGCGAGGCACATCACCATGCCGACTGCGCTGGACAAAAGCGCCGTCATGCCGCCGCCGAGCGCTGGCCGGCCGGGGTTCTCGAGCCGCAGGATGCGCACGAACAGCATGTAGAAGGCATAGGCGAGCGCACCGCCGACGCAGAGCAGGTCGCCAATGAAGCTTCCCGGCCGGCCACCGCCGCCGAGACTGGAGCCGACGATCAGCGCGGCGCCCGCCATGGCGAAGCCGAGCGCGATCAAGAGGCCGCGCGTCGGCCGCTCGCCGAGGCACATCCAGCCGAGCCCGAAGACGAAGATGACGTAGAGATTGCCGATCAGCACGCCGTTGGCGGTGCTGGTGCGCGCCAGCCCGGCATGGAACAGGATGAGGTCGGCGCCGAAAGCGACGCCGGCCGCCGCCACCAGCAGCATCTGCCGGCCGGTGAGGCGCGGCGCGGTCTGGGCGCGGATGCGGGCATGGAGCTTCGCCTCCCGCCGCTCGGCCAGCGCCCACAGCGCGGTCGGCCCCAGCGAGAAGAACATCCGCCAGAAGCCGATCGCCGCCGGCCCGACATCGGACAGCCGGACCAGGATCGGCGAGAAGCCGATGATCGCCGCCGCCAGCAGCACCGCGCCGAACGCCTGCCGTCGCAGTCGCGCCTCATTGGCCTCGACGAGGACCGGAGACAGCAGCGCAGCATCGTCCACACCTGTCGGCGACAGGGCGGCGGAAATGGGAGGAGGCGGGGACATGGTCCGAACTCGGAGATTTCAGGTGAACACCGACCGTCCGTGCCGCCCCAGCGAGCAATTTGCTCGGCATATGGGCATCCGACGATCTGATTTTGCACTAACACGATGCCTCAGGATCGTGAAAACGAATTTAATTTGTGAATGGATGAGCAAATTTGATACTATTGGCGGATCGGCAAGCCGGACCTCAACACCGGACCTCACCATGCGACACCTCGACACCGAATCGCTCGGCATGCTCATCGCCGTCGTCGACAATGGCGGCTTCACCGCGGCGGCCGAGCGCGTCGGACGCACGCAGTCGGCGGTGTCGGCGCGCATCGCGCAGCTGGAGGAGAATCTCGGCGTGCGGCTGCTGGAGCGCTCGCGCCGCGGCATTTCGCTGACCGAGACCGGCGAGCGGCTGGTGGCGCATGCGCGCCGCATGCTGGCCTTCGAGAGCGAAGCGCTCGCCGACATGAAGGGCGGCACGCCGGAAGGCAGCGTGCGGCTCGGCATGCCCGACGATTATGTCGACGCCTATTTCACCCCGGTCATCTCCCGCTTCGCCGCCGCCTATCCGCGCGTGGAGATCTCCATCCGCTGCGACCTGTCCAAGACGCTGGAGCCGGAGGTGGAGCGCGGGCAGATCGACGTGGCGCTGTTCACCCGCGACCTCAACCGGCCGACCGGCGAACTGTTGAAGCGCGAGAAGCTGCTGTGGCTCGCCGCGCGCGGCCATCGCCCGGAGCGGCAGGACCCGCTGCCGCTCGCCCTGTTCCCGACCGGCTGCCGCGCCCGGCCGCATATCGCCGCCGCGCTCGACGATGCCGGGCTGCGCTGGCGGGTCGCCTGCACCTCGTCGTCGCAGGGCGGGATCTATTCGGCGGTGGAAACCGGGCTGTGCATCACCGCCATGGCGGAATGCGCCGCGCCATCGGAATGGCGCCGGCTCGGCGCCGCCGACGGACTGCCGCCGCTGCCCGACCTCGAGATCGGGCTGCTGCTGTCGCCCAGCGCCTCGACGGCGGCGCGCCGGCTCGCCGACACGCTGCGGGGCGCGCTCGCCGCCCCGAGCGCCGTGGTCGCGGCCTGATCGGCGCTGGAACTCAGCGCGCGACCTTGAAGCCGGCGAAGCTCTGGGCGACCGGGAACACCTGCAGGCTATTGATGTTCACGTGGCGCGGCACGGTGCAGCAGAAGAAGATCTGCTCGGCGATGTCCTCGCCGGTGAGCGCCTCGACGCCGTCATAGACGGCTTCCGACTTGCCGGCATCGCCGTGGAAGCGGACCAGCGAGAACTCGGTCTCCACCATGCCCGGCTCGATATTGGTGACGCGCACCGGCGTGCCGAGCAGGTCGGCCTGCAGGTTCAGCGCGAACTGCTTCACGAAGGCCTTGGTGCCGCCATAGGCGTTGCCGCCGGGATAGGCGTAGTCGCCGGCCACCGAGCCGGTGAACACCACATGGCCGGCGCCGCGCTCCACCATGCCCGGCAGCACCGCGCGGACGGTGTAGAGCAGGCCCTTGATGTTGGTGTCGACCATGTCCTCCCAGTCCTTCAGGCTGGCCTTGTGGGCCGGCTCGAGGCCGAGGGCGAGACCGGCATTGGCGAAGACGACGTTGATGCCCGCGAAGGCCGCCGGCAGGCCGGCAATGGCGGCGATGAACGCCTCGTTGTCGCGCACGTCGACTTCCAGCGGCAGGAGATTGGCGCCGAGCTCGTCGCGCAGCGCGATGAGGCGGTCGGCGCGCCGGCCGGTAGCGATCACCTTGGCGCCGGCCAGCACGAAACGCCGGGCGGTGGCGGCGCCGATGCCGGAGGTGGCACCGGTGATCAGGACGACGAGGGTCGAGGGATCGAGCATCTGGTAACCGGACATGGGTGCCTCCTCTTGCTGCACCGCACATACCGCGATGCCGGCGCCGCGTCCACCTTGGGAGGCGCTTGCCGGCCAAGGGTTTCGCTACGTTAAGACTCCGTTGTCCATGCCGTCGTGGAAGCGTCGGCGACAGCGGGTTGCCGCAGCGGGGCCACGCTGGTGCCACGATCCTCGGCGACAAGAAATCAAATGGATGCGAGAACACGCCCCTCAAAAAAGGGTAATGTGTTCGGGTACATGGCCGGCGCGAGCGTGCGAGGAGTTAGACGTCGATGAAGATCACCGCCCTCGCTGCCGTCTCCGCCACCGCTCTGCTGCTCGCCGGATGCAGCACCGCGCTGGACGGCTTCGGCGAGCACAAGACGGCGGCCGTCGACGCCAATGCCATCACTCCCGCCCCCACCGGTTCGGTGGAAAGCGCGCCTGTCCCCTCGCCCGCTCCGACCGGCGCCAACGCCACCACCGCCGGCGACGCGGTGACCCCGCGCAAGACCGCCGACGCCGCGGCGACCTCGGTGCCGCTCACCCAGCCCGGCGCCACCGCTCCCGGCGGCGTCGCCTATGCCGAGCCGGGCGCGACGCGCACTCAGCTCGCCGGCAACTGGAGCTATAGCTGGGACAACGGCGCCAAAAGCTGCAAGCTCAACCTCTCCACCGAACGCGGCATGTCCGGCTTCGCCGCCAATGCCGATGTCGGCTGCCCCAACGACATCTTCATGACCAAGGGCTGGGATGTGTGGGGCAACGAGATCGTGCTGCAGAATCACCTCGGCAAGGTCACGGCCCGCCTGCAGCCGGCCGGCGACGGCCATTATGACGGCGTGGCGACCGGCGATGGCGCGAAGATCTCCCTCAGCCGCAGCTGACGGCGGCGCCGCCCAGCCCTTCGGGCGAATATGAAACTAATACGACAGTATTCGAAATAATTCTGCTTTCGGTCGCGCCAGTCTTCGGGCATTACCGACGTGTTCGTGTTGACACGTCTTATGCTCACGAAGTTGGGAACCAGCATTTGGTTCGTGCGTTAGCGGCGGCGTTGGCTCATGATGTGCATGAGCAAAGCTGATTGATTCGCGATTCCGATCGGAGGCGGTGGTCATGCTCGGAAACGAGGCAACGGTGCCGGCAGCTATGGCGCGCGACGGTGGTGACATCGGCGACGCGAGGATGGTGGAGCGCGTGGCGGCGACAGCCTTTCCGCGCCGGCCGCCCGAACCTGCCTCCGTCGCCGCGCTGATGCGCAGCCATCTCGACCAGGTGCGGCCGCGCAGCGACGCCGAGGCGTTGCGGACCCTGCGCCAGGCGTTTCCCGCCGCCCCGCTGGCCGCCCGCGTCGCCGCCATGGCCGATCATCGCGCCGGCTGACACCCCGACGGCCCGCCCTCGCCTCGCCTGCCCCATTGTGTGCCGGGGCCAACAATCCAGACGATCAGTTCAGATGGTCCGGCCGGGTTTCCGCCGTGTCGGCGACATGCGCCGCCGGGAACTCGGCAGCGCCGGCCTTGAGGCGCGCCTCGTGCTCACGGGATAGCCGCGCATAGCGCAGCGCCGAGAAGGGCAGCGCCGCCAGATAGCCCACCGACAGCACCGACAGCACCGTCCACGGCCAGGTGACCAGCACCGCCACGAACAGCACCACGCAGACGAACAGCGGCAGCACCGCGTCGCGCGGGATGCGGCTGCCGAGCTTCTTGCCGGAATAGGCCGGCAGCTTCGACACCATTAGCAGGGCGATGGCCAGCGTATAGAAGGCCGCCACCGCCGGCGAGGCAATGAGGCGCGGCAGGCCGATCAGTTCGACATAAACCGGCAGCAGCACGCAGATCGCCCCGAGCGGCGCCGGCACGCCGGTGAAGAAATCGGCGGCGAAGGCCGGACGGTTGGGGTCTTCCAGCATCACGTTGAAGCGCGCGAGGCGCAGCGCGGCGCAGATGGCGAAGGCGAGCGAGGCGATCCAGCCGATCGAGCCCAGCGTCTCCAGCCCCCACATATACAGCACCAGCCCCGGCGCCACGCCGAAGCAGACGAAGTCCGAGAGGCTGTCCAGCTCGGCACCGAAGCGCGAGGTACCCTTCAGCATGCGGGCAAGCCGGCCGTCCATGCCGTCGAGCACGGCGGCCAGCACGATGGCGCCGAGCGCCAGCTCCATGCGGCCCTCGATGGCCATGCGGATGCCGGTGAGGCCGGCGCAGAGCGCCAGCAGCGTCACCAGATTCGGAATGAGCAGCCGGGCGGGCACCGCCTGGAAACGGCGGCGGCGTGGCTCCGGCGCCTCGGGATCGGGCTCGAAGGGCACGAAGATGTTCGACATTGCTCGGTCTCGCTCACATCGTCTCGCGGGCGCCGGAAGCTCGGCGACACCCTATGCCGCGTTCAATCCACCCGGAAGGTCAGACCGGCGACGCCCGCCGCGTCAGCCAGCACGGTCTCGCCGGCCACCGCCCGCTGCCCCTCGGCAACCAGCGGCGCGATGCCGGCGGGCAGATACACGTCCACCCGCGAGCCGAAGCGGATGAGGCCGAAGCGCTGGCCGGGCGCCAGCATGTCGCCCTCCTGCTTGAAGCCGACGATCCGCCGCGCCACCAGCCCGGCGATCTGCACCACGCCGATGCGTCCCAGCGCGGTGTCGAGCACGAGGCCGTTGCGCTCATTGTCCTCGCTCGCCTTGTCGAGATCGGCCGAGAGGAACTTGCCCGGCTTGTAGGCGATGCGCTCGATGCGCCCGGCCACCGGCGACCGGTTCACATGCACGTCGAACACGTTCATGAAAATGCAGATGCGCGACATGGGTTCCACGCCGAGGCCGAGCTCCGGCGGCGGCACCGCCGGCCCGACGAGGCAGACCCGCCCGTCCGCCGGCGACACCACCAGCCCCTCGCGCAGCGGCGTCACCCGCTCGGGATCGCGGAAGAAGTAGCAGATCCACACCGTGATCAGCACCGCGATCCAGCCGAGCGGCGGCAGCAGCCACAGCAGCAGCAGGGAGACGGCGACCCCGATCAGGATGAAGGGATAACCCTCGCGGTGGATCGGCACGAGGCCGCCCCGGATGGAATCGATGACCGACATGACGTCTCCCGCACAAAGCTGAGGCACAGGTAGAGCCGCCGGGGAGGCGCGTCAAATGGCGGACGCGTCAAATGGCGCACGCCAAGGGGTAAGCGGGCTAAGGAGCCGGCGAGGCGCCGGCGGGCGCCGCGGCCGGGGCCGCGCTGGCGGCAGCGGGCTGCTGGCTCGCCTGATCCTGCGCCGAACTCGGGCCGGAGACGGTGATGGCGCGTGGCTGGACCGCGCCCCGGCGCGGCCAGACGGCCTCCTCCGTACGGAACAGCGGCGCCTTGTGCCAGCCGCGCTCCAGGAGGTCGTCGATGAATTGCGGGGTGCGGTCGAGCTTGGAGACGTAGTCGAACGCGTCGAGGCCAGCCTCGACGAGGCGGATGGGGATCTCGCGCATCACCCGGTTGTGCCGGTTGCGGATGGCGACGCCCGGATTGCTGCGCACGACATCGTTCACCGTCTCGACGAGGTGCAGCTCCTGCGCCAGCGCGACATTGCCGGACAATTCGTTGCGCCGGTCGATGATCTCGCCCATCGTCATCGGCACCCGGGCGCAGTTGGTCGGGTTGATCTGCACCACCCACAATTCGTCGATGTCGAGGAAGACGAGGTTGCGGATCGGCGGGTTGACGCTGAACAGCCCGTCCCAATGGAAGCGGCCTCGGGTCTCCACCGCCTCGTAGAGGGTGGGAATGGCCGCCGAGGCGATGAGATCGTCATAAGCGAGGTGCTCGCCGGTGAAGATACAGCGCGCGCCCGACAGCACGTCGGTGGCGCCGACCAGCAGCTTGACCGCCTCGCGCGCCTTGCCGGTCGGCAGGCCGGGAATGTCGAGCGTTTCCTCCAGCCAGTCTCGCATGATCGCGGCGGCCGGCGCCGGCAGGCGGTAGGGGCTGGTTTCCGGCAGCAGCTGCGCCCGGCCGAGCCACTGACCCCACAGATTGGCGGCATAGTCGACCGGGGTATCGGCCTTGGCGATCTCCCAGAACCGCATCAGCCGGTCAGCGCCCTCCTCCGGACGCCCCTGGATGAGGCCGGCCCAGGCGAGCGCGGCGCAGATGGCGCCGCCCGAGGTGCCGCTAAGGCCGCGAATGTCGATGTGCTCCATCTCGTCGAGCAGCAGCCGGCGCAACAGACCGGCGGCGAAGGCGGCATGGCTGCCGCCCCCCTGGCACGCGATCGCTACCTTGAGCTTCGCCATCCCCCGCGCTCCGCCCGGTTTCCCGCCGGGCGATTATGACGCGGAATGCCGCGCCTGCAACCTTTCGTTGCCTCAGGCGGCGGCGTCCGCAGCGGCGTCCGCGGCGGCGTCGGCGGCAGCGTCGGCGTCCTTGGTGTTCTCGAGGTCGTCCTCGCCGCGCGACAGCGTCGCCTTGGCCTCGTCGACCTCGCGCTGGCGCTGCCACATCGAGTGGTAGAGCCCGCGCCGCGCCATCAGCTCGGCATGGGTGCCGCGCTCGGCGATGGCGCCGTGCTCCAGCACGATGATCTCGTCGGCGCCGACCACGGTGGAGAGCCTATGCGCCACCACCAGCGTGGTGCGCCCGCGCGAGACGCGCTCCAGCGCGTCCTGGATCTCGCGCTCGGTATGGCTATCGAGCGCCGAGGTCGCCTCGTCGAGCAGCAGGATCGCCGGATCCTTGAGGATGGTGCGGGCGATGGCGACGCGCTGCTTCTCGCCGCCGGACAGCTTCAGCCCGCGCTCGCCGACCTCGGTGGTGTAACCCTTGGGGGTACGCTTCACGAATCCGTCGATCTGGGCGAGCTCGGCGGCGCGCTCCACCTCGGCGTCCGAGGCGCCCGGGCGACCGTAGCGGATATTGTAGGCGAGCGTGTCGTTGAACAGCACCGTGTCCTGCGGCACCATGCCGATGGCGGCGCGCAGGCTCTCCTGCCGGATATTGCGGATGTCCTGCCCGTCAATGGTGATGCGGCCGGAGGCGACGTCGTAGAAGCGATAGAGCAGCCGCGAAATGGTCGACTTGCCCGCCCCCGACGGGCCGACGATGGCCACTGTCTGCCCGGCCGGCACCTCGAAGGACAGGCCCTTGAGGATCTCGCGCTCCGGGTCGTAGGAGAAGCGCACATCCTCGAAGCGGATGGCGGCGCCCTTCAATACCAGCGGCTTCGCGCCCGGCGCGTCCTCGACCTCCGGGTTGCGGGCGAGGATGGCGAACATCGCCTCGATGTCGATCAGCGACTGCTTGATCTCGCGATAGATCATGCCGAGGAAGTTCAGCGGCTGGTACAGCTGGATCATCATGGCGTTGACCATGACGAAGGAGCCGACCGACTGGTGGCCGGCGCGGATGTCGAGCACGCACAGCACCATCACCGCCGTGAGGCCGGCGGTGAAGATCGCCGCCTGCCCGGCATTCAGCCAGGCGAGCGAGGTGTGAGTGTGGACGGAGGCGCGCTCATAGCGGGCCATAGAGCGGTCGTAACGCTCGGCCTCCCACTTCTCGGCGCCGAAATACTTCACCGTCTCGTAGTTGAGCAGGCTGTCGACCGCCTTGGCATTGGCATCGGTGTCGCTCTCGTTCATCGAGCGGCGGATGCCCATGCGCCATTCGGTCATCATGAAGGTGAACAGCGTGTAGGCGCCGATCATCGCCACCGCGGCGGCGGCGTAGCGCCAGTCGAACTGCCACGCCAGAACGACCACCACCATCGCGAATTCGAGGATGGTCGGGGCGAGGTGCAGCACCAGCATGCGCACGATGGTCTCGATGCCCTCGCGCGAGCGCTCCAGCACCCGTGTCAGGCCGCCGGTCTTGCGCTCCAGATGGAAGCGCAGCGACAGGGCGTGCATGTGCTGGAAGGTCTCGAGCGCTAGGCGGCGCACCGCGTGCATCGCCACCTTGGCGAACAGGCCGTCACGCCACTGGGTCAGCCCGGCCATGGCGATGCGCGACAGGCCGTAGCCGATCGTCAACGCCACCGGCGCGGCGATGATCAGGCTGATGGCGTCGGTGCCGATATGGGCGCCCTCGCCTGCCGCCACCGCATCGGTCGCCCATTTGAACAGGAAGGGCGTCGCCATGGTGGTGATCTTGGCGGCGACCAGCAGCAAAAGCCCCCAGAGCACGCGGGCGCGCAGATCGAGCCGCTCGGCCGGCCACAGATAGGGCATGAGCCCCTTCAGCGCGACGAGCAGGCTGCCGCGCGGGGGTTCGTCGGGCTTGGCGGAGCGGCGCGACAGAGCGGTGCCGGCCTCGGGTGCGGACATGGGAGGCTTCCGGGTGATCAGGAGCCTGCCGGCAATTCGCCGGCAGGCGCTGTGGAAATAGGAGGTGCGACCGCGGATGCCAAGCCTCCGACGGCCGTGGAGACGGTCTCCGGCCGCATGGGAGGGTTGCAGCCGGCGGGGGCGTGGGACGGCGCGGCGGAGGTCTCCGCAGCGAGGGCTCCCGGCGTGGTCGAGGCCGGGACAGGCGCGGCGGCCGAGGCGAACAGGGCGGACAGTTCGGCGGACAGCCCGGCCAATGCGTCGCGGTCGAGGCAGTAGCAGGAGCGCGGCCCCTCGACCGTGCCGGCGATCAGCCCGGCCTCCTTCAGCACCTTGAGATGCTGCGAGACGGTCGACTGCGCCAGCGGCAGGCCGCGCACGATCTCGCCGCAGACGCAGCGATCACGCTCGGCGAGCGCGCGCAGGATGGCGAGGCGTGCCGGGTGGCCAAGCGCGCGCAGGCGCAACGCGAGCAGATCGTCGGGATTGGGGGCGTCAGCATTCATCGCCTATCGTCGATAGACGATGAAGATGGCAAAGGGAAGACATCGGAATCGGAGACGCGGGATGAGTAGGGTGTCGGGATGGGCAGGCGTTGGGATGCCGGCCCAAGCGTGGCGCCATCCTCGGCCCGGCCGGCATCGGTGGACTCTCCGCCTCCCGTCTCGCGGCGGAACACGGTTCGCTCGCAAAAGCCCCCCGGACCGACCCAGCCGGCCGGCCACGCGAAAGTGGCCGACACCGGAAGGCGCCCGGACGGATGGCTCGGCTAGCCCGCCCTCCGGCTCTTCCCGTAGCGCTTGATCACCCGCTCCCGCTTGAGCCGCGACAGACGCTGCAGCCAGAAGATGCCGTCGAGCTGGTCGATCTCATGCTGGTGACACACGGCGCGCAGCCCGCCGGTCTCCTCCTCATGCATGGTGCCGTCGATATCCTGATAGCGCAGCCGCACCCGCGCCGGCCGCTCGATCTCCTCGGTGGCGCCGGGCATGGAGACGCTGCCCTCGGCGTGGCGCTCGGTCTCCTCGGACACCCAGACCAGCTCCGGATTGACGTAGAGGCTCGGTTCCGGGTCGTCCGGCAGCTCCAGCACCACCACCCGCAGCGGCACGCCGACATGGGCGGCGGTGATGCCGATGCCCGGCGCCGCCCGCAGCGTGTCGACGAGGTCGAGCGCCAGCGTGCGCAGCGCGTCGTCGAAGGCCGTCACCGGCGCCGCGACCGCGCTCAGGCGGCGGTCCGGGAACATTACGAGAGGGCGAGTTGTCATGACACCACGTGAATCACTGCACGAACGTAAGGCGACATCGATGCCACGATTCCGCGCCGCCTCCCACCGCCGCATCGAGGCAGATGACGTTACGTAAGTTAAATACACAGCCGTTACTAAATCTATTATTAGATTAAGAAGATAATAAACTATCGAATACAGTATTCATCCGTTTACAAAAAGAAGACTCATTCATATCCTTCGGTAAATTCATAAAACCGGAGGAAGTCGTGCCCACATCCCGCCACCCGACCGCGCGCAAATCCCACCGCGCGCCGCTCCTCGCTTCCGCGTGCCTCTGCGCCGGCTTTCTCGGGCTGGCGACGCTTCCGGCGCGGGCGGCGGACCTGCCGGGTACGCCGCCCGCCTCGGCGGGCGATGCGGGTTACGAGATCGATACCGAGAACATCTTCGGCTTCACCGAGGGCTCGGACACCAATGATCGCGGCGAGCAGGAACTGTCGATCTCGGCGGTCGGCCGCTTCAACCGGGCGGCGGAGGACAGCGACGCCTCCTCGACCTACCACGCCTGGGAAGGTGAGCTGGAATACGAGTACGGCTTCACCCGCAACCTGACCATCGGGGTGAGCGCCTCCTTCGCCAACGCCGACATCAGCAATATCGAGGATCTCGACGACACCAGCGGCGGCGGCTTCAACGGGCTGTCGGCGGAGATCAAGTACCGCCTGCTCAGCTGGGAGCACTCGCCGGTCGGCCTCACCCTCGCCATCGAGCCGGAATGGAGCCGCTTCGACGACGATTCCGGCGCGCGCGTCGACGGATTCGGCCTGCCGATCCGGCTGCTGATCGACCGGGAGATCATGTCGGAGACGCTGTTCGGCGCCATCAACCTCGCCTATGAGCCGGAATGGGCCGGCAGCGACAAGGAAAGCGGGCTGGAAATCTCCGGCGCGCTGAGCTGGCAGGCGGCGCCCGGCTTCTTCCTCGGCGGCGAACTGCGCTATCTCGCCGGCTTCGAGGGCGCCGGGCTCGACAGTTTCGAGGGCGGCGCGCTCTATCTCGGCCCCAGCCTCTACACCCAGCTCGGCAAGGCGGCCTACTTCAAGGCGGCCTATTCCTACCAGATCGTCGGCTCCGCCTCGGAGGGCGAGGGCAATCTCGATCTCATCAGCCACGAGAAGCACCAGCTGCTGCTAAAGCTCGGCGTCGAGTTCTGATCCCCGGCGCCGTCCCGTCCCTGTCCCCGCGCCCCGCGCTGCCGCTTGACGGCCCCGCGCTGCGCTGCATCATGGCGGCATGACCAAGATCAAGAGCTTATGCGTTTATTGCGGGGCGGCCAGCGGGGACGAACCCATCTATCTCGAAGCCGCCCTGGAGCTGGGGCGCCTGCTCGCGCAGGAGAACATCCGCCTCATCTATGGCGGCGGCGGCGTCGGGCTGATGGGAGCGACCGCGCGCGCCTGCGCCGAGGCTGGCGGCCATGTCACCGGCATCATCCCCGACTTCCTGATCGGCAAGGAACAGGCCTTCGAATACGCCCACGAGCTGATCGTCACCCGCGACATGCATGAGCGCAAGCGGCTGATGTTCGAGCGGGCCGACGCCTTCCTCGCGCTGCCGGGCGGCATCGGCACGCTGGAGGAACTGGTCGAGCAGCTCACCTGGGTGCAGCTCAACCGTCACCGCAAGCCGGTGATGGTGCTCAACATCGCCGGCTTCTGGGATCCGCTGCTGCGACTGTTCGATCACATGCAGTCGAGCGGCTTCGTCAATGTCGGCCGGCCGATCCGCATGCTGGTCGCCCATAATGTGCGCGCGGTGATGCCGAAGCTCGCCACCGCGCTGTCCAACGTGCCGGAAGCCGAACTGCACGGCGAGGCCGCCGAACAGGTGCTCGACCGCATGTAGGGTGGCGACCCGCCGGCGTCGCGAACGCCGCCAGCGGAGTCAGTGCTCGCTGTCGCGCGGCGGAAGCGGGATCCTTGCCGGGAGCAAGCGTATCCTTGCTGCGGATGAGGCCGTCGGTTCCCTTCAGGGTGAGTTCGACGCCGCCCTGTCGGGAGAACATCCCGCGCGCGGCGGCTTCCGCTTCGGCCTGCGCCCGATGCACGCTCGATGCTCGCTCCGCATCGCTGCGCTTGTCGACCCAATCGCCCTCGGCGTCGCGATAGACCATGCGATCCTGATCTTTGCTCATCAGCCCCCCATAGGGATCAGAACATATCAGGAGCAGACCTGCCGCCCGGCAGGCCCGCGGCCGATCTCATCGACCGGTGCGCCGTTCAGCGGCCGGCGGGCCCGCCCGCCAACTGCTTCTCCACCGTGGTATTGCCGAGCCAGACCGTGCCGCGCGGCACGGTGTTACGGCTCGTCGGCACATAGCCCTGCTTCTGGAAGAAGCCGAGCGCGGTGTCGCTGGCATCCGCCGTGAGGCTCTTGGCGCCACGCGCCGCCGCCAGCCGCTCGGCCGCGTCGAGCAGCTGCGCCCCGACACCCTCGCCGGCGACGTCCGGGCGCACATAAAGCAGGTCGATCACCTTGTTGTCGGCGAGCGCGATGAAGCCCACCGGCTCGCCGTCGCGCTCGGCCACCAGCGTCAGCGCACGGGCGAGGCGCGGCGCCAGCATCTCCTCGTCGGCCGCCGCGGCCGCCCAGGCTTCCTGCTGTTCATCGTCATAGTCGTCGCCGGTCAGCTCGAAGATCGACTCGGCGATGAGCGCGGCAAGAGCCGGCGTGTCGCTGGGCAGGAAAGGCCGCAGGCCAGCGGCAGGCGTGTCGCTCAACGCTTGGCCTCCCAAGTAGTGGAACCGTCCTTATTATCCTTCAGCGCCACGCCCTGCGCCAGCAATTCGTCGCGGATGCGGTCGGAGGCGGCGAAGTCGCGGTTGCGCCGGGCGGCGATCCGCTCGGCGATGCGCGCCTCGATCTCCGGCTCGGAGATCGCCAGAACCGGCGCGTGCGCCGCGCTCCACGCCGCGAGACGCGCGGGCTCGAAGCCCAGGAAGGCCAGCGTGCCGGCCAGCGCCTTCTTGCCGGCATGGTCCTTCAGCGCGTGCATCTCGGCGATGGCCTTGGGCGTGTTGAGGTCGTCGCACAGCGCCTCCAGCACCGCCGGCGCCGGGCGCGGATGCGCCTCCGTCGTGGCGATGTCGAACCACTGCTCCAGCGTGCGGGCGCTCTCCTCAAGCCCCTTCACCGTCCAGTCGATCGGCTGGCGGTAATGGGTCTTCAGCATGTTGAGGCGCAGCACGTCGCCCGGCCAGTCGGCCAGCAGGTCGCGGATGGTGACGAAGTTGCCGAGCGACTTCGACATCTTCTCGCCTTCCACCTGCAGGAAGCCGTTATGCATCCACAGCTTGGCCATCACGCCGGTGTGGAAGGCGCAGCGCGACTGCGCCAGCTCGTTCTCATGGTGCGGGAAGACGAGGTCGATGCCGCCGCCATGGATGTCGAAGGTCTCGCCGAGATGCTTCCAGCTCATCGCCGAGCACTCGATGTGCCAGCCGGGACGGCCGGGCACACCGATGCCGGAGGGCGAGGGCCAGCCCGGCTCGCCGGCCTTGGACGGCTTCCACAGCACGAAGTCCATCGCGTCGCGCTTGTAGGGCGCGACGTCGACGCGGGCGCCGGCGATCATGTCCTCCAGCGGGCGGTTCGACAGCCGGCCATAGTCGGGCATGGAGGGCACCGAGAACAGCACGTGGTCCTCGGCGACATAGGCGTGGCCGGAGGCGACGAGGCGCTCGATGAGGTCGCGCATCTCGGCGATGTGCTCGGTCGCGCGCGGCTCGACATCCGGGTGCAGGACGCCCAATGCCTCGAGGTCGTCGTGGAACTGCGCCTCGGTGGAGAAGGTCACCTTGGCGATCGCCTCGTTGAGGTCGAGCCCGGGATATTCCTGCGCCGCGCGCGCGTTGATCTTGTCGTCGACGTCGGTGATGTTGCGCACATATTTGACGTGCGACGGCCCGTAGAGGTGGCGCAGCAGCCGGTAGACGAGATCGAACACGATCACCGGGCGCGCATTGCCGATATGGGCGAGGTCGTAGACGGTCGGTCCGCACACATACATGCGCACGAGCTTGGGATCGAGCGGCGCGAAGGCTTCGCGCTGGCGCGTGAGCGTGTTGTAGAGCTTGAGCTCGGGCAGCACTGTGCCCGAAATGTCCGCTCCCGAAACTGCCGACATATGTTCGCCTTCCCTCAGATCCCCCGGCCACTGTTGCACGGAGGCCGCGCCTCTTGTTCCGTTTGCACGGCGACGTCAAGGCCGTACCGCTTCGCGGCGATGGCCGGTTGACGAGCCGGAGGCCCCGCGTCTATCCAGCCGCCGGTGCCGACGCGCGGTCCACCGTGGAACTTTAGCGTCGGCTTAAGCTTTTTGTCGTCTGCTGCGGCGTCTGCTCGCTGTCGGCGAGCCTCCCGCAAAAGTACCCTGCCATGCGCGCCGCATCGATGCTCCGTCCCCTCCTGTTCGCCGCCGCCCTTTCCGCCGCCGTCCCGACGCTTCTGCCGGCGCTTGCCATGGCTCAGGGAGACGACAAGATCTTCGTCGTCGACATGTCCGACGGCTATGGCGTCGACACCTGCGTCGCCAATGGCGGTACCTGCGGCCAGGCCATCGCCGACGCCTGGTGCCGGGTGCACGACTATGAGCGCGCGGTGAGCTTCGGCAAGGTGACCAGCGACGCGCTGCGCGTCTCCGTCGCCGCCAAGACGGCGCAGACCACCTGCACCGGCGGCTCCTGCCGCGACACCGTCGCCATCACCTGCCGCTGACGCCCCCTCGCCTTCCCTGAAGAGGCTCTGCCTCTCCGCTGAAAAAGGCCGGCATCGACCGGCCTTTTTACATTTTTCCTCCGACTATTGCTTTTGCGCCACTAGCGCACGAAGTCGGCGCAGCGCGGCGCCTCCGTCTGCGCACCCCACGGCATCACGGGCACGCTGGTGGTGGAGTTCTTCGGGCTGCCGTCGATCAGCTTGTCGGAATAGACCAGATACACCAGCACGTTGCGCTTCACGTCGCAGCCGCGCACGATCTGCATCTTCTTGAAGATCAGCGACCGGCTCTCGCGATAGACCACGTCGCCCTGCTCGAACTTGCCCTTGAAGGCGATCGGCCCCACCTGCCGGCAGGCGATGGAGATGTCCGACACTTCCTCGGCGACACCGAGCATGCCGGAGACGCCGCCCTTTTCCGGCACGGTGTAGTAGCAGGCGACGCCCTCCACCATCGGATCGTCAATGGCATAGGTGGCGAGCTTGTCGTCCGGGGTGAGGAACTTCCACACCGTCGACTTCCTGAAAATCAGATCGGGGCCGTCGGCCCGCGCGATGCCGCCGAGGCCCGGCGCCAGCACGGCCGCGAGGCCGAGCGCGAGGACGGGAAGCAGGGCACGCAAACGGCGGATGGTCATCGACTTGTGTCTCCAACAACGGGGCGAGCGTGATATGGGGGGTGTTGCGGCGCATGCAACGCGCCGGTACCCCGCTCCGGTAGAGGGGCCATCAGGTGGAACTTGTGACCGCGGGGTTGCCTTGTCGGTCGGATACGGGTTCAAACTTTGGCCAATCTCGCCGTGCTTGGTACAGGAACCTTATGGAGTCGCGCGCCCGTTTCGCGCGGCACTGAACGCGCAGGACAGTACCGACCAATGACGACCGCCAGTGCCGGCCTTTCGCGCGCCCCCGCCATGCGCTCCTCCCTCACCGCGCTCGCCCTCATGATTTTGAGCGCCGGCTCGGCCATGGCGCAGGATGCCGGCATCTGCGTCCGGCTGGAGGGGCAGCTCGCCCAGCTCGACCGCGGCGGCGGCGGCCAGCGCGATCTCGGCCCGGCCATCGCCCAGCAGCAGCAGGACGTCGCCAATCTCAGCGCGCAGGTCCGCCAGCTCGGCTGCGACAAGCGCGGCTTCCTCATCTTCCAGCCGCAGCTGCCGCCGCAATGCGACGGATTGAACCGCCGGCTCGCCCAGGCCCGCTCGGCGCTCGACCGCACCATGATCGACGCACGCAGCCAGCGCAGCGGCAACGACCAGCAGCGCCGGCAGCTGATCACCGCCCTCGCCCAGAACAATTGCGGCCCGCAATATCAGGCCGCGCTCGGCGAGTCGCGCGCGGCGGCGCCGGCGCGGCCGCGCAATTTCTTCGAGCAGCTGTTCGGCATTCCGCGCCAAGACGCGGAAACCGACGAGGCGCCGTCGATGGATGCCCAGCCGCTGGAGATGGAGACGCCGAAATCGTCGAACTACCGCACCGTCTGCGTGCGCACGTGCGACGGGTTCTTCTTCCCGATCTCCTACAGCACCAACGCCAACAATTTCGCCTCGGACGAGGCCCAGTGCCAGCGCCAGTGCCCCGGCACCGAGGCGCGGCTCTACGTTTATCGCAACTCGGGCGAGGACATCGAGAACGCGGTCAGCGTCAGCGGCCAGACCTACATGTCGCTGCCCAATGCGCTGCTGTACAAGAAGCAGTACTCGCAGGCCTGCTCCTGCCGTCCGGCCGGCCAGAGCTGGGCGCAGGCGCTGTCGAGCGAGACCGATCCGACGCTGCGCAAGGGCGATATCGTGGTGACCGAGGACGCCTCGCGCGAGATGGCGCAGCCGCGCCCGGCCACGCCGGCCGCCGCGCCGGCGACGCCGCGTCCCCGGACGCAGCCGCAACAGCAGCAGCAGCCGGTGGTGCCGGCGCAATAGCCGGACGAGGGCGGCGCGGATCGCTCACCGCCACGCGTCGACGATCACGGAGCGGCTCCGGCCGCCTCCGTCTGTTGCCCCAAATCGCAGCGGCTCCGGCCGCTCCGTCTGGGTCCTGAAAGAACTGACAATCCCCACAAGGGGGAGGCAAGCCGTCAGGCGGCCTCGCCCCTGAGGCGGGCGGACGCCCTCTCCCGGCCGATCAGCGGCAGCAGCGCCTTGAGCTCCGGCCCGCTCTCGGCGCCGGTCAGCGCCGTGCGCAACGGATGGAACAGCGCCCGCCCCTTGCGGCCCGACGCCGGCTTGAGAGCGGCCAGCCAGTCGGCATAGACTTCCTCGCCCCACGGCCCCGGCGGCAGCAGCTCGGCCGCCTGCGCGAGGAAGCCGGCATCCTCGCCGGCGATGACCGGCGCGATCGGTCCCTCGACCACCCGCCACCACAGCGCCGCGTCCTTCAGCGTCGCCAGATTGCCGCGCACCGCCAGCCAGAACGCCTCGCCGCCGCCGATGCCGAGCGCGGCGAGCCGCGCCTCCACCGCCGCGAAGGGCAGCACATGCAGCGTGCCGGCGGTGAGCGCCGCGAGATCGGCCGGGTCGAAGCGCGCCGGCGCGCGGGAGATCGCGGCGAGGTCGATGCGGGCGGCGAGCGCGGCGAGATCGGCCGCCGGCTCCACCGCCAACGAAGTGCCGGTGAACAAGGCGAGTGCCGCCACCGCCAGCGCCTCCTGCCCATCCTCGCGCAGCGCCTGCAGCGAGAGATGGCCGAGCCGCTTCGACAGCCCCTCGCCGCTCGGCAGGGTGAGCAAATTGTGATGGCCGAAGGCCGGCACCGCGCCGCCCAGCGCCTCGATGATCTCGATCTGCACCGCGGTGTTGGTGACGTGGTCCTCGCCGCGAATGACATGGGTGATCCCCATGTCGATGTCGTCGACCACCGAGGTGAAGGTGTAGAGATAGGAACCGTCGGCCCGCACCAGCACCGGGTCGGACAGGCCGGACGAATCGATGCTCTGGCGCCCGCGCACCAGGTCGTCCCACGCCACCGGGCGCCCCTCCAGCCGGAAGCGCCAGTGCGGGCGCCGCCCTTCCGCCTCCAGGCGGGCGCGGTCCTCGGCCGTGAGCTTCAGCGCCGCACGGTCATAGACCGGCGGCAGGCCGCGCCGGCGGCGCGAGAGCCGGCGGGTCTCCAGTTCCTCCTCGGTCTCGTAGGCCGGGTAGAGGCGTCCTTCCGCCCGCAGTCGCTCGGCGGCGGCGTCGTAGAGCGCGAGCCGTTCCGACTGCCGCTCGACGCGATCCGGCGCGATGCCGAACCACGCCATGTCCTGCGCGATCGCCTCGGCGAATTCGCGCGTCGAGCGCGCGGTGTCGGTGTCGTCGTAGCGCAGGATGAAGGTGCCGCCCTCTCGCCGGGCGAACAGCGCGTTGTAGAGCGCGCTGCGGGCATTGCCGACATGCAGCAGGCCGGTCGGCGACGGGGCGAAGCGGAGAACAGGAGCGCGGGTCATGGAGCAGGCTTATCGCCGAGGCCGGGCCGGCTTACAACCGGGCCTTTCCGTCACTGGCGGATGGAAAGGCCGAGATTACGGGCGGCATCCAGATTCTTCGCCGCCGCGAGGCCGACAAGGCCGATCAGCCGCACCGAATCGACATCCGCATTGCTGAAGTCGGCGCCGGCCACATTGGCGCCGGTGAGGTCGGCACCGGCGGCATCCATGCCGACCAACGAGGCCCCCGCCAGATCGGCACCCCGCAGATTGGCATAGCGGAGCTGGGCGCGGGACAAATTGGCGCCTGCGAGACTAGCGCCCTCGAGATTGGCCGAGTTCAGCACGCCGCGCATCAGCCCCATGGACTGGTTGCGCATGTCGGCGCTGAAATCGGCACCGGAGAGATTGGCCCCGCGAAGGTCGGCGCGAGAGAGATCGCCGGCGATGCGGGCGCCGGAGAGATCGGCACCGGCGAGCCGGCTGTCCTGCGCCTGCGTGCCGAACAGGCCGGCCTTCTTCAGGCTGGCGCCGGAGAGGTCGGCCTTCAGCATCCACGCCTGATCGAACACCGCGCCGTCGAGCCGCGCGCCGGAGAGATTGACGCCGTTGAGCAGCGCGGCGCGGAAATTCGCCCCGGTCAGGTCGAGGCCGGACAGATCGAGGCCGTTGAGCCGCCGCCCCGCGAGATCGACAGGTTTGCCCGGCTGTGCCGCCGCGACCAGCGCCTCGACGTCGGCGCGGCTCATCTCGGCCGTCGTCATCTGCGGCGAAGTCAGGTCGAGATGACGCAGCATGTCCTGCGCCGCGGCCGGCGCGAGGCCGAGGCTTCCGGCCAGCAGCATCGCGAACCCGATCGTCCTCGCCGCCTTCACAGCGCGCCTCCGCCCGGCTCCGGGCCGCCGCACGTCGACGGCAGCCCTCGCAAACCACAGCCTGCGCCAGTGATACCACCGACGGACCGGGCCGGCGCATCACGACTGCGGCAAGGACCGGCAGAAGACGCTGCGCCGGCAAGGGCCAGCGCGAGGCGCTACGCGGTCTCGCGGAACCGGTTGGTGATCGGGTAGCGGCGGTCGCGGCCGAAATTGCGCGGGGTGATCTTCACCCCCGGCGCCGCCTGCCGGCGCTTGTATTCGGCGAGGTTCAGCATGCGCTCCACCCGCGCCACCAGCGCCGCATCGAAACCCTGCGCGGCGATCTCGGCGACCGGCAGTTCCTTCTCCACCAGCCCTTCGAGGATGGCGTCCAGCACCTCATAGGGCGGCAGGCTGTCCTGGTCCTTCTGGTTCTCGCGCAGCTCGGCGGTCGGCGGCTTGATGATGACGTTGTCCGGCATCACCCGCCCATCCGGGCCGAGCGCGCCCGCCGGCTTCCAGACATTGCGCAGGTGGCAGAGGCGGAACACCTGCGTCTTGTACAAATCCTTCAACGGATTGTAGCCGCCGTTCATGTCGCCATAGAGCGTCGCGTAGCCGGCCGACATCTCCGACTTGTTGCCGGTGGTCACCACCATCGAGCCGAACTTGTTCGACACCGACATCAGGATGGTGCCGCGGGCGCGCGACTGGAGGTTCTCCTCGGTGATGCCGCGCTCGGTGCCGGCGAAGAGCGGCTTGAGGCAGGCCTCCAGCCCCTCCACCGCCTCGGCGATCGGCACGATGTCGTAGCGGCAGCCCAGCGCCTCAGCCACGGCGGACGCATCGGACAGCGACTCGTTGGAGGTGAAGCGATAGGGCAGCATCACGCAATGCACCCTGTCGGCGCCGAGCGCGTCCACCGCCATCGCCGCCACCAGCGCCGAATCGACGCCGCCCGACAGGCCGAGCACGACGCCGGGGAAGCGGTTCTTCTCCACATAGTCGCGCAGGCCCATCACGCAGGCGGCGTAATCCGCCTCGTCGCCGGTGACGAGCGGGGCGCGCGCGCCCTCCTCGCAGCGCCAGCCATCGGCCCAGCGTTCCCAGCGGGTGATGCGCACCCGCTCCTGGAAATTGGGGAACTGGATGGCGAGCGAGCGGTCGGCATTCAGCACGAAGGAGCCGCCATCGAACACCAGTTCGTCCTGTCCGCCCAGCTGGTTGACATAGGCGAGCGGCAGCCCGCTCTCGACCACGCGGGCGACGGCGATGTTCGTGCGCTCGTCATAGACGGAACGGCGATAGGGCGAGCCGTTCGGCACCAGCAGGATCTCGGCGCCGGTCTCCGAGAGGCATTCGACGACATCCGGCGTCCAGATGTCCTCGCACACCGGCACGCCGAGCCGCACGCCCCGGAACGGAATCGGCCCCGGCATCGGCCCGGCGGCGAAGATGCGCTTCTCGTCGAAGGTCCCGTAATTGGGCAAGTCGACCTTGTAGCGCAGCGTGGCGATCCGCCCTTCTTCCAGCAGCGCCACCGCGTTGTAGAGCTTGCCGCCTTCGACCCAGGGCGAGCCGACCAGCACCGCCGGCCCGCCGTCGATGGTGTCGGCGGCCAGCGTCTCCACCGCCTTGCGGCAGGCGGCCTGGAAAGCGGGTTTCAGCACCAGGTCTTCCGGCGGATAACCGGAAATGAACAGCTCGGTGAACAGGATCAGGTCGGCGCCCTGCTCGGCCGCGAGGGCTCGGGCGGCGCGCGCCTTCTCCAGATTGCCGGCGACGTCGCCGACGATCGGATTGAGCTGGGCGAAGGCGATGAGAAGCTGGTCGACGGGGGCGCTGGACATGATGCGTTGATTTAGCAGCCCCGCCGCATTTGGGAAATGCTGCTGACGCAGCGAGGCGCCTCAGTCCCAGCTGGTACCCGGCACATGGATGCTGGCCACGCCATAGCCGGCCTTGCGGGCGATCGCCGGCATCAACCGCTCCAGCCCGTGAATCACCGTGCCGTCATCGGCGAGCGGCTCGGGGGGATAGTCCGTCCATTGCAGGTCGAGGTCGAGGATCGGGGCGAGCGCCGCCGGCCGCGCCGTGAACATGTTGCCGATCGGGAACTCGACGAAAGTCGTCAGCTCCTCGGTAATGCCCATGTCGCGGCACAGAAGTTCGGCCGCCCGGCGGTTACGCGCCCATCCGACCAGATGCGGGTCGTCGGGATAGGCGAGACCGAGACGCGGGTCGGCGGCGAAGGCGGCCAGCGTGGCGTCGAGCATGGCATGTTGGCCGCCGAGCGTGTTCTCCCACAGGAAGTCGCGCCAGCCATCGCCGATCCGGGTGCGGCTGGTCTCGCTCTTCTTGCCGTGGACGTGGACGGCGACATCGTAGCCGCCGCTCAGCAGCGACTCCCGAAGCCCGGTGAAGAACGGCCCGGCATCGCGCCCGCGATTGGGCACCTGCAGGATCTCGACGCGGCCTGCATAGCCGGCCGCCGCGCGTTCCAGCAGCCGGGCCTTCTCGGCGCTGCCGGTGGTCAGGAACAGGTCGGGCCGGGCGGCGTTGCGGGCCAGCCGCCCGAAGAATTCCGGCGCCAGATCGACATAGTGGAAATGGCTGTGCAGCATCACCTTCAGCGCCGTCGGCGCCAGGGCACCCGTCGGCGGGCCGATGACCGGCTGCGCCCACGGCCCAGCCGGCTGGCCCTGCTCGATCCAGTGCGCCAGCGGGTAGCGGCGCTCGGCGAGGCAGGCACCGGCATGCGCCTCGGCATAGATCAGCGGGTGGAAGCCGGCATAGGGGCGACGCGGCTTGTTGGCGCCGAGCGCCACCGGCGTCAGCCGCTCGCGCCGCCAGGCGCGGATGCTCTCCCGCAGCGCCGCCGCATCGAGGGTGAGCCGGCCGCGATCGGCCGAGCGCACCAGCGCGATCTCGGCCTCGACTCGCGCCGCCGCCGCCGAACCGAGCCGGTCGACCAACGGCGCCAGCGCCTCTCCCGCCGCCGGCGCCTGGACGCCCACGCGACCCTCCAGCGACGGCAGCAGGCTCAATGCCGCCGCCCGCTCCGCCGGCGAGGGCAGCACCACCGCGCTGGCCTGCCCGACCAGCGTGCCGAGTTCAGCCGGTTGCCGCCGATAGGCCTCGGCCGCCGCAGCGAGCGCCACCACCGGCACGTTGCGCTGTTCGAGAGCGGCAGCGAGTTCGGCGGCTTCCGCGCCGCCGACCACGGCATAGGCCGGCGCATAGGCCGCCAGCCGCTGCGCCAGCGCCTTGAGAAACACACGACGCGACACCGCCGGCGCCGGCAACCACATCGCCGCCGCGCCATCCGGCAGCTCGGGTGCCACCCCGGCCTCGGTCAGCAAAACGAGGAGCGTCGCCCGCGCGGACAGCTCGGTGAGCAACGCCGCGCGCGCGGCGACCTCACGAGGCGGCAGCAGCACCAGAATGATGCGCTCGTTCGCCGGCAGCTCGGGAAAGGCCAGATCCCCGACGAGGGGCCGCAACTCGTCATCCGCCCCCGCCATCCAGCCGGCGAAGGCCCGGCGCGGATTGCCATGCCGGTCGAACACCGCCTTGCCGAACGGCGCGCGCGGCTGGCGATAGGCGTCGAACAGCAGTGCCCGCAACAGGCCGCGCGGCGCATCGGCATCGAACAGCAGCGGCCGGACCAGCCCACCGGCGCGGCGGGCGAGGCGGTTCACCCAGCTCTTCGCCTTGCTGCGTTGCTTGAGCTGCGCATAGGACCGGCGCGCCGGCTGCCACGCCCCGCCGGGTTGCTCCGCTGCCGTCATGAACCCACCCGGAACATCCTCACACGCGACATGTCGCCGGCGCTTCCGCCGCGACGGGCGATGGCCGGGAAACATCGTGGATTCGTTCTAACAAAGCCATCCGGGCAATGCCATAGCACCGGATCGCGGCCCCGCTATGGCCGGAACCGCCCCGCGCGGACGGACGAAGTGCCGCCCGCCCTATTCGGCGGCGAGGGCGCATACCGGCGGCGTGCGCCGCGCACCCCATTCGCGCAGGCTCAGCACCGCCGCGCGCAGCGCCTCACCCTCCGGGGTGAGCCGGTAGCCGACCTGCGGCGGCACGGTGGGATAGACCGTGCGGTCGATCACGCCGTCAGCCTCCAGCTCGCGCAGCGCCTTGGAGAGGATGCGCGGCGACACGGTCGGCATGCGCCGCTGCACTTCCATGAAGCGCAGCTCGCCCTCCAGCAGGTGATAGATCACCCCGCCCTTCCACTTGGCGCCGATGATCTCCAGCGCCGCCTCAACCGGGCAGCCGGTGCCGCGCGTGTAATTACTGTGCCGCCTTGCCATGGTCCGCTCCGTCCGACCGGCGGAATGTAGGGTGCGGCTTGGAGCGGCGTAAGGGGCTTACATTTTCGATACCAGCCGACAATTTCGTGCGTTCTTGCAGGATCCCGCCGCCTTGCCGACATTCGCTGCCGATCCGCATCATGGCGCGAAAGCGCGGGAGACACGTTATGAAGGCCATCGGCTACATCGACTCGCTGCCCATCTCCGAGGAGCGCGCGCTCTTCGCCTTCGACACGCCGGAACCGACGCCCGGCCCGCGCGACCTCAAGGTTGCGGTGAAGGCGATCGCCGTCAATCCGGTCGACACCAAGGTGCGGATGCGCCGCACCGGCACCGCCGCCGAGCCGGTGATCCTCGGCTGGGACGCCGCCGGAATCGTCGAGACGGTCGGCGCCGAGGTGACGCTGTTCAAGCCGGGCGACAAGGTGTTCTACGCCGGTGCCATCAACCGGCCCGGCACCAACGCGCCGTTCCATCTGGTCGACGAGCGCATCGTCGGCCACATGCCGGCCTCGCTCGGCTTTGCCGAGGCGGCGGCGCTGCCGCTCACCGCCATCACCGCCTGGGAGGCGCTGTTCGACCGGCTGCGCCTCACGCGCGACAGCACCGGCACGCTGCTGATCATCGGTGCCGCCGGCGGCGTCGGCTCGCTCGCCGTGCAGTTCGCCCGCCAGCTGACCGGGCTCACCGTAGTCGGCACCGCCTCGCGGCCGGAGAGCCGGGAATGGCTGGAAAAGCTCGGCGCCCACGCGGTGATCGATCACACCAGGCCGCTGTCCGAGGAACTGGCGAAAGCTGGCTTCGACGGCGCCGACCACGTGTTCAGCCTCACCGGCACCGACACGCACTGGCCGGAGATCGTCAAGGCGCTGAAGCCGCAGGGCCAGGTGGCGCTGATCGACGATCCCGACCTCATCGACGTCCGCCTGCTGAAGCAGAAGAGCGCCTCGCTGCATTGGGAATTCATGTTCGCCCGGCCGCTGTTCGGCACGCCGGACATGATCGCCCAGCACGCTCTGCTCGACGAGGTGGCGCGGCTGGTCGACGCCGGGCAGGTGAAGACCACGCTCGGCGCCAATTACGGGCCGATCACGGCGGAGAACCTCAAGCGCGCCCATGCGGCGCTGGAGAGCGGTCGCGCCATCGGCAAGATCGTGCTGGAAGGCTGGTGAGGGCGCGCCCGCTTACCCGTCCACGTCAGGAACACCCTCATGACCGGGCCTGACGGTAGCAGGTGAGGATTCCCCCTCTCCTCGACAGGGAGAGGGGGAAGGGTCTTCGACCGTTAGCGTCGCCCTTCGCCGCCACGCGTCGCGGGCCGCCTAATCCCAGTGGCGAGAGGAAAACGCGTCTGCCTCCGGCGGAGGCAGCAGCGGCTCTCTCACTCCGCCACCAGCCCGAGCACGCCGGTGAGGTAGTCCAGCATGCCCTCGGCATCGCCCGCCGCACCCGCCCAGCCGACATATTTGTCTGGCCGGACGATCAGCGCCGCCGGTGCCGGGCCGAAGGCGGCGGCGAACATGCCGGCCGCGTCGTAGAACAGGCTCACTCCCGGCGGCGCTTCCAGCACCGCGTCGCCGGGCGCCACCGCCACCACCCGGAGCGGCGCCCGCACCGTGACGCGCAGCCGCGCCGCCAGCGCCTCCAGCGCCAAAACCTCGCCGCCCCGCACCGCGACGAGCAGCACGATGTCCGGTCCGCGTACCGCATCGGCGAGGCGCAGCGGGAAGCCGAGCCCGTGCCGGCGCAGGCCCTGCACCTCCGGCAGCCGGTCGCCGGGCTCCACCGGGCCGACCGCGCCGCCGACGCTGAGCGGACCGCCGCGATAGTTCACCAGCAGCTGGGTATCGGCCAGCCGATCCTCGGGCGGTCGCGGCCGGCCGAAATTCAGCGACTGCTCGACGGTGCGGGCGATCACCGCCTCGGCCACCGGCCGCCGCTCGGCCTCATAGCTGGCGAGCAAAGCCGGCCCGGCCTCGCCGCGCGCCACCGCCGCCAGCTTCCAGCCGAGATTATAGGCGTCCTGGATGCCGGTGTTCATCCCCTGCCCGCCGGTCGGCGGATGGATGTGGCAGGCGTCGCCGGCGATGAACACCCGCCCGCTGCCATAGCGCGCGGCGAGCCGCATGGAGATGCGGAAGATCGACGACCAGCGCAGGTCGGACAATGTCGGCGGCTCCGGCAGCAGCCGGTCGGCCACTTCCTGCAAATCGTCGAGCGTCGCACCCGGCCGGTCGATCTGGATGCCGTGGCCGGTGCCCTGCCCCGGCGCGCCGAGCCGCTCCGGCGCGACCATCGAGACGCGGTAGCGCCCGCGCTCCGGCAGCGGAATGGCGACGAACAGGTCCGGCGGCGCCTCGGGAATCGGGCGCAGCGCGAACAGCGCCCGCCCGCGCGGCAGGCCCCGCCCGGGCGGCAAGTCCCAGTCGATGTGGACATCGCCGAGCATGAATTCCATCGGCCAGGCCTCGCCCTCGAAGGCGATGCCGAGCGCCCGCCGCGCCGCGCTATGGGCGCCGTCACAGCCGACGACATAGGCGAAACGCGCGGAAGACCCGTCGGCGAAACTTGCCTCGACGCCCTCGCCGTCCGGCTTCAGCCCGGTCAGCTCCACCCCGCGCTCGATAGGGATGCCGAGATCGGCGAGATGCCCGGCGAGCAGGCGCTCGGTCGCGTATTGCGGGACGCCGAGCTGGGCATAGGGCAGATCGGAAAAGTCGTTCTCGGTCTCGCGCGCCGGAGAGCCATGGATATAGGTGCGCAGCCCGTCGAGCCATATGCCGGCCTCGACCAGCGCGCCGGCAAGGCCGAGATCGTCCATCACCTCCAGCGTGCGCGGGGTGATGCCGATCGCGCGGCAATAGGGCGAGGGGGCGGGCAGCTTGTCGACCATCCGCGCCCGCACGCCGTGGCGCGCCAGCACGGCGGCAAGGGTCAACCCCACCGGCCCGGCGCCGACGATCAGGATGTCATTGATGACGGCATCGTTCATGGCCCCATCATTCGTGGCCGTGTCGCTCATGGCTCCATCACTCATGGCCGTGTCCTCCGCGCGGATCGGCGATGCCGGACGGCGGACGGCGAGGCGATCTCCCACCCGCCGCCCGCCGCGGCAGCATCAGAGCGGGTAGCGCAGGATCGCCGCGACGTCGGCGCTGAGCGGGACGTCGTCGCGCCGCGCCGCGATCACCCTCCCGCCGGCCTGCAACACCCGGCGGACGATCTCGTCGCCAATGCCGTAATTGGCGGCGTCCGGCGTCGCATCGAACGCGACCTTGCCGTCGGCATCGACATGGCCGGACACCGTCACGTCCATGTCGACGATCAGCGTGTCGACGGCGCCGAAGGTGGCGGCGCGGGCGGCCTGGGCGATGTCGGCGGTCGCCCGCCCCTGCACGGCGCGCGCCTCGAACAGCTCCTTCAGCGCCGCGATCTCCTGCGCATAGATCTGGTCGAGCACCTTGCGGGCCTCGGCGGCCAGCACGGCGTCGGTGATGTGGTCGGCATTGCCGGCCAGCACCTGTTCGGCGACATAGGGATAGCTCGACGCGCTGCGGTAGATCGAGGCCATCGGCTCGGTGGCGGCGACGATCAGCGGCGCGCTCTCGCCCTTCAGCAGCGGGCGCAGCGCATGGTCGACGGCGCGGGCGTAGCGCAGCAGCAGCGCGTGCTCGCTGGTCTCCTCGCCCGAGCGCCCCGGGCCGTCCTTGTCGAGATGGGTCGAGCGGCCGAGCGCGCTCGCCGCGTCGCGCGGCAGGCCGGGCACCGAGACGACGCGCGGCGGCAGGTCGGCGGTCACCTCGATCAGCCGCACCGCGCCGACGCTGAGGGCGAGCACATAGGCATGGTGCGGGAAGGTCAGCGCCCGCAGCAGCGGCTTCAGGTGGAAGCGGTCCGACACTTCCACGGTGTTGGACAGCTTGTTGGGCAGGCGGAAGCTGTAGAACGCCGACGGCGTGGCGAAGATGGCGAGGCTGTTCGCCTGGTAGACCCAGAAATCGTCGTTCTCGATGAGCGCGTTGACGTGCTCCTCGATCGGCCAGATCGACCGCTTCTCGGTGCCGGCGGCCTGAAGCTGGGCCACCGCTTCCTTGAGCAGGTTCTTGAGCTCGATGCGGTCGCCCTTGACGTGTTCCGTCAGCGGCGTGGTCGCCAGATAAAGGGAGACCGCGGGGGCGCCCTGATACTGGGCGAGTTTCTCGACGTCGTTCCGGCTCGGCAGGTCGATGTGAAGCACGATGATCCTCCTGGACGCTCAGGCGAACGAAACGCAAGACGGCGGACGAGGGGGTCCCCGTCCGCCGTCCGATTATCGTCTCTTCACGTGGCGGATCAATGTACCGCCGCATCACGCCTGCAAGGCCAGCGTCGGCCTCGCATGGGAATGATGCGCGCCGGCGCCCTATTCGGCCGCCTGGGTGACCGGGCGGACGCGGCGGGAACGCTCCTGCTTCAGCAGCTCGGCGACGAGGAAGGCCATCTCGATGGCCTGCTCGGCGTTGAGCCGCGGATCGCAATAGGTGTGGTAGCGATCCTTCAGGTCGGCATCGGAGATCGCCCGGGCGCCGCCGGTGCACTCGGTGACGTTCTTGCCGGTCATCTCCAGATGCACGCCGCCGGCATAGGTGCCTTCGGCCGCGTGCACGGAGAAGAAGTCCTTCACCTCGGAGAGGATCTGGTCGAACGGGCGCGTCTTGTAGCCGGACGCCGCCTTGACGGTGTTGCCGTGCATGGGATCGCACGACCACACCACCGTGCGGCCCTCGCGCTGCACCGCGCGCACCAGCCCCGGCAGGTGGTCGCCCACCTTGTCGGCGCCGAAGCGGGCGATCAGCGTCAGCCGTCCGGCCTCGTCGTCCGGGTTCAGCTGGTCGATGAGGCGGATGAGGTCATCCGGCTTCAGCGACGGGCCGCACTTCAGGCCGACCGGGTTCTTCACGCCACGGGCATATTCCAGATGCGCATGATCCGGCTGGCGAGTGCGGTCGCCGATCCAGATCATGTGGCCGGAGGTGGCGTACCAGTCGCCGGTGGTGGAATCCACGCGGGTGAGGGCCTGCTCGTAGCCGAGCAGCAGCGCCTCGTGGCTGGTGAAGAAATCGGTCGAGCGCATCTCCGGATGCACTTCCGGGTCGATGCCGATGGCGCGCATGAAGTCGAGCGCCTCGGTGATGCGGTCGGTCAGCGCCTGGTAGCGGCCGGACTGCGGCGAATCCTTCACGAAGCCCAGCATCCAGGTGTGCGCATTGGCGAGGTTGGCGTAGCCGCCATTCGCGAAGGCGCGCAACAGGTTCAGCGTCGCCGCCGACTGGCGGTACGCCTCGACCTGACGACGCGGATCGGGGATGCGCCCTTCCGGCGTGAACTCGATGTCGTTCACGATGTCGCCGCGATAGGACGGCAGCTCCACGCCCCCGATGGTCTCCATCGGCGCCGAGCGCGGCTTGGCGAACTGACCGGCGATACGCCCGACCTTCACCACGGGGGAGGCGCCGGCATAGGTCAGCACCACCGCCATCTGCAGGAAGACGCGGAAGAAATCGCGGATGTTGTCGGCCGAATGCTCGGCGAAGCTCTCGGCGCAGTCGCCGCCCTGGAGCAGGAACGCCTCGCCCTTGGCCACCTTGCCGAGCTCGCGCTTCAGGCGGCGGGCCTCACCTGCAAAAACCAGCGGCGGAAACGAGGCAAGCTGACGCTCCACCGCGGCCAGGGCCTCGGCGTTCGGATAGTCCGGCACCTGCTGAATGGGCTTGGCCCTCCAGCTATCCGGCGTCCAGCGTTCAGACATGATTGCCTCCTCATCGGCAGCGTCGCGCGGCTTGTTGTCTCCTTCCCGCGCGGAAAAGGCCGGCCTTATACACCCAAGGCCGCGGAAAGCGCCAGAGCGCCAGCGCCGCAGCAGGATTGCAGCGGCGCCCGCGAACTCTTCCCCACCGTCACCCGACGGGAAGAGCCAGTATATCCCCTTTCCCACCCTCTCTCCGTCAGACCTCGGCTATTGCCGGGTTCTGTTCCCGCAAAGGCTTAGCCGGAAGCATCCGGCCAAGGCGGAGAGGCGGCCCGCGCAACGGGTCGGTGAGGGGCGGCGACATTGGGAAGCACGGAGCCCTCGCCCCACCCTTCGCCATCAATATCGGGGCAATCCCAATGTTAATGGCGGCGAGTGCAGAACCCGGCTCCAGCCGGGTCCTGTGCAGGGAGAGGGACCTACCTCAGATCGCCGGAGTCGATTCCGCCGACTGCTCGGGCAGCTGGCTTTCCGGTTCGTCGCTGGAGGCGTGCTTGGTGCGCATCGTCACCAGTTCCTCCGCCGCGCTCGGGTGCAGCGCGATGGTGCGGTCAAAATCCGCCTTGGTGCCGCCCATGGCGAGCACGATGCCGACGATCTGGATCATCTCCGCCGACGCCTCGCCGATCAGGTGCACGCCGAGCACCCGGTCGGTCTTCTGGTCGACCACCAGCTTCATGAAGGTGCGGGTGGCGCGGCCGGACAGCGTCGCCTTCATCGGGCGGAAATCGGTCTTGTAGATGTCGAGTCGGTAGCCCTTCGCCCGCGCTTCCGCCTCGGTGAGGCCGACCACGCCGATCTCCGGCTCGGTGAACACCGCCGTCGCCACCAGCGAATGGTCCACCGTCCACGGCTTGTCGCCGAACACGGTGTCGGCGAAGGCGTGGCCCTCGCGGATCGCCACCGGAGTCAGTTGCAGCCGGTCGGTGACGTCGCCCACCGCGTAGATCGACGGCACATTGGTGCGCGAGCCGGCATCCACCTTGATGGCGCCGTTGGCGGCGAGCGCGACGTCGGCATTCTCCAGCCCGAGGCCGGCGGTGTTGGGCTGGCGGCCGATGGCGAGCATCACCTCGCCGGCGAGGATCTCCCGCCCGTCCGACAGGCTCACCCGCTTGGCCCCGGCCTCGGCGCGGATAGCGTCGATAGTGACGCCGAGCTCGATGGCGATGCCGTTCGCCCGCATCTCCGCTTCGAGCCGCTGGGCGACCTCCTCGTCGAATTCGCGCAGCAGGCGCGCGCCGCGATGCACCACCGTCACCGTCACGCCGAGGCCGGCGAACAGGCAGGCGAATTCCAGCGCGATATAGCCGGCGCCCTGAATGACGATGCTGTCCGGCAGCCGCTCCAGATGGAACGCCTCGTTGGAGGTGATGGCGAGCTCGCGGCCGGGTATGGCCGGGCCGAGATTGGGATGGCCGCCTGTGGCGATCAGGATGTACTTCGCCGTCAGCCGCGTGCCGTCGGCGAGCCGCACCGCGTGCGGCCCCTCGACGGTGGCGCGCTGGGCGACGATCTCGACCCCGGAGCGGCCGAGATTGGCGCGATAGGCGCCTTCCAGCCGCGCGATTTCCTTGTCCTTGTTGGCGACCAGCGTCGGCCAGTCGAAGCTGGTGCCGGCGATGCTCCAGCCGAATCCGGCGGCGTCCTCGAATTCGTGCGCGAAGCGCGAGGCGTAGACGAACAGCTTCTTCGGCACGCAGCCGCGGATCACGCAGGTGCCGCCGACGCGATATTCCTCGGCGACCATCACCTTCGCGCCATAGCCGGCGGCGATGCGGGCCGCGCGCGTACCGCCGGAGCCCGCCCCGATCACGAACAGATCGACGTCGTAGCTGGACATGGCGGAGCTCCCGGCTGATGGCGCGGACACCGCACGATGCGGTGCCCTGCCCGCCATGTCGCCCCGCGCCCGCGCCGCGTCAAGCCATTGGGCGCCCGGCGCAGCCCTGCCATACCCGCGAAACGGGGCGGCGACGGCCGCGCGGGCACCTCGCACGCCCTCGCATCACCCCGCCGGCGCCCGTAGAGGAACGACGTGCCTTCCGGGGCGTCCGCCCGCCGCTTCCGCAGCGCATCCGATGATTTTGCAGTGCAACATCAGTGTCTTGTTCGTTCTTTCGTGGAACTCGACAGGTTTCAAGCTGCGCACTAGCTTGCACGCGATACGCAATGGCGCCATCCGGTCCAACAATGTCGCCATCCACTGGAGGAAACCAATGACCAAGATGCTCCGCGGGGCCATCGTCGCCGCCGCGCTCGCCAGTTGCATCCCGTTCGTCGGCGCGCAGGCCGAGGTGACGGAACTCAAGATCATGGCGCCGGCCGCGCCCGGCGGCGGTTGGGACCAGACCGCGCGCTCGATGCAGCACGTGCTGCAGACCGACAAGCTGGTGTCCAACGTGCAGGTGCTGAACGTGCCCGGCGCCGGCGGCACCATCGGCCTCGCGCAGTTCGTCAACGCCTCCAAGGGCGACCCCCATGCGCTGATCGTCGGCGGCTATGTGATGGTCGGCGCCATCCTCACCAACAAGTCGCCGGTCACGCTCGATCAGGTGACCCCCATCGCCCGCCTCACCGGCGAGTTCGAGGCCATCGCGGTGCCGGCGAATTCGCCGCTGAAGTCGATGGCCGACCTCGTCGCGGCGCTGAAGGCCGATCCGGCCAAGGTCTCCTGGGCCGGCGGCTCGGCGGGCGGCACCGATCACATCGCGGCCGGCCTGATCCTGAAGGCGATCGGCGGCGACCCGAAGAAGCTCAACTACATCGCCTTCTCCGGCGGCGGCGAATCGCTCGCCTCCATCCTCGGCGGCAAGGTCACGGCCGGCATTTCCAGCCTGTCCGAGTTCGACGCCCAGGCCAAGGCCGGCAAGCTGCGCATCCTCGGCGTGTCCAGCGCCCAGCGCCTGCCCGACGCCCCGGACGTCCCGACCTTCAAGGAGTCCGGCGTCGACGTCGAGATCCAGAATTGGCGCATGGTCGCCGCTGCCCCCGGCATCACCCCGGAGCAGAAGAAGGAGCTCTCCGACCTCGTGGAGAAGATGGCGAAGTCCAAGGCCTGGACCGACATGCTGAAGCAGAAGGGATGGGCCGACACCTATCTCGCCGGCGACGCCTTCGAGAAGCAGCTCGCCGCCGACATCACCAGCACCGCCGCGGTGCTGAAGGAAATCGGCCTGGTGCAGTGAGGCCGGGGGCGCCGTTAACGTAGGGGACGGCGCCCTTCCCTCCCATCCATTATCGCCCGGGCGCGCCAGTGTCCGGGCGTTTCCTTAAAGGGCGACGCCACCGTCCCTTACGTCAATGGCACCTCGGCGAACCGCGCCATCCCGCGTCCCGACCCGTCCGGTCCCATCCGAGACACCCCAGAGGCACCTCATGTCCGACCCGACCCCGCTCTCTTCCGGCTCGAAGCCGGACAAGGCCCGCTTCGTCATCGCGCTGGCGCTCGCCGTGCTCGCCGCCGTCATCGGCTGGGAAGCCTGGCGGCTGGCGCAGATCCCCTCCTATTCGTCGGTCGGACCGGCGGCCTTCCCGACCCTGATCGCCATCGGCCTCGGCCTGCTCGCCATCGCCAATGCGGTGGAGGCGATGAAGGGCGTCGAGGAGGAGCGGCCGCGCGACGAGATCCGTCCGATCTTCTGGGTGCTCGCCGGCCTCGTCGGGCAGATCGTGCTGCTGCCCTTTCTCGGCTTCTCCATCGCCACCGGCTGGCTGTTCGCCGCCACCGCCAAGGGCTTCGGGCGCGGGCCGATCTGGGCGCATTTCCTCGCCGGCGCGGCGATCTGCTTCGTGATCTATCTCATCTTCGCCAAGGGCCTGCAGCTGTCGCTGCCCGCCGGCCCCCTCGAGCGGCTGATCTGAGGAGCGCACATTCATGGATACGTTCGGCGCTCTCGCACAGGGTCTGATGGTTGCGCTGCAACCGATGAACCTCGTCTTCGCCTTCTTCGGCGTCATGCTCGGCACCGCGGTCGGCGTGCTGCCCGGCATCGGGCCGGCGCTCACCGTGGCGCTCCTGCTGCCGATCACCTTCAAGCTCGACCCGGCCGGCTCGCTGATCATGTTCGCCGGCATCTATTATGGCGGCATGTATGGCGGCTCCACTGCCTCGATCCTCCTGAACACGCCGGGTGAAAGCTCGTCCATCGTCACGGCGCTGGAGGGCAACAAGATGGCCCGCGCCGGGCGCGGCGGGCCGGCGCTCGCCACCGCCGCCATCGGCTCCTTCGTCGCCGGCACCATCGCCACCATCGGGCTGGCGCTGATCGCCCCCACCGTGGTCGATATCGCCATCTCCTTCGGGCCGGAGGATTATTTCGCGCTGATGATCCTCGCCTTCACCACGGTGTCGGCGGCGTTCGGCTCCTCGGTGACGCGCGGGCTCACCTCGCTGTTCATCGGCCTCTCCCTCGGCCTCGTCGGCATCGACCTGCAGAGCGGGCAGGCGCGCGTCTCCTTCGGCGTGCCGGACCTTCTGGACGGCGTCGAGGTGACGACGCTCGCGGTCGCGCTGTTCGCCATCGGCGAGACGCTGTCGGTGGCGGCGGCGGGCTCGCGCGCCGAGGAAGTGATCGAGCCGGTGAAGGGCTCGGTGTTCATGAACAAGGAGGACTGGAAGCGCTCCTGGTGGCCGTGGATCCGCGGCACCTTCCTCGGCTTCCCCATCGGCGCCATGCCGGCCGGCGGCGCGGAGATCCCGACCTTCCTGTCCTATGCGCTGGAAAAGCGGCTCTGCAAGAAGCCGGACGAGTTCGGCAACGGCGCCATCGAGGGCGTCGCCGGGCCGGAGGCGGCCAACAATGCGGCGGCGGCCGGCGTGCTGGTGCCGCTCCTCACCCTCGGCCTGCCGACCTCGGCGACGGCGGCGATCATGCTGGCCGGCTTCCAGCAATACGGCATGAATCCCGGCCCGCTGCTGTTCGCCACCAACCCGGACCTCGTCTGGGGCCTGATCGCCTCGCTGTTCATCGCCAACATCATGCTGCTCATTCTCAACCTGCCGCTGGTCGGCATGTGGGTGCGGCTGCTGGCGATCCCGCGCCCGTGGCTCTATGGCGGCATCCTGGTCTTCGCGACGCTGGGCACGCTCGGCGCCAACCCGTCGCTGGTCGAGCTCGGCATGCTGTTGATCTTCGGCCTGCTCGGCTATGTGCTGCGCCGCTACGACTACCCGATCGCGCCGGTGGTGGTCGGCCTCATCCTCGGCCCGCTGGCCGAGCAGCAGCTGCGCCGCGCGCTCGCCATCAGCGTCGGCGACCCGCTGGTGCTGTTCCAGAGCCCGGTGGCGCTGACGCTCTACGCGCTGGCCGCGCTCGCTCTGTTCGGGCCGCTGCTGTTCTTCCTCATCACCGGCCGCAAGGCGCCGGTCGGCGGCGACGAGGACTGAGCCTACCTCCGTCTCGACATGAAAGGCCCGCTCGACATGAAAGGCCCGGCCACGCGCCGGGCCTTTTCATGTGTGCGCCCTGCCGCCGCCGCACGACGCCTTGACCCGGCCTTCCAACAGCTCATTCTGAGCACGTGGCGGCCAAGAGCCAGTCGAGGAGCGGTTCAAGGGGCTATGAAGTCGTGGGAGCGGCATGCCGACACCATCCTGCGCGCCATCTCCCGCCAGCCCTCGCCGCTCAAGATCATCCTGAAGGGTGAAGGATGAGACCACGTTCCTGGAGTGCTGGATCCGGCATCACGCAGCGATCGTCGGGCGCGAAAACCTCATCGTGTTCGACAACATGTCGACCTCGGCGGCCACGCTCGACCTCTACCATCCGCTGGAACCGGATCTGCTGGTCGTCCGCTTCCAAGGCTTCCACAACAAGCTGCATCGCGTCGAGCATCTGCTTGGCACCGGATAACGGCCGGCGAGGTCAGAACAGGCTCAACTGCGGGGAGGCCGGCCGGGCCGGCGGGCGCTCCTCGTCCTCGGGCGGGTCCGCCTTGGCCGCCCCACGCGCGACGATGATGAGCCCGTCATCCGGCAACGGGCGCTGAAGCGCCCTCGCCTCCTCCCACGGCGCGCGCAACCACACCTCCCGTTCCTCGGCGGTGGTCAGGATCACCGGCATCGCCTTGGGGTGGATCGGCGCCACCACCGCATTGGGGGCGCAGGTGAGGAAGCCGAACAATTCATGCCGCCCCTCCACCGGCTCGGCCTTCGTGCCGCGCGTGCCCTGCCAGGCGGTCCACAGGCCGGCGAAGAAGGCGAGCGGCCGCTGCTCGTCGCCGGCGAACCACACGATGTCGCGGCGCCCGCTGACCGGGTCCGGCGTCGGCGCATATTCGGAGAAGGAGGTGAACGGCACCAGGCAGCGATGCGCCGGCCCGAGCCATCCCCGCCAGTGCGGCGAGGCGAGGTTGCGGATGTTGGTCACCGGCGCCCCGCCCTGCGGTGGCGGCGGCATGCCCCAGCGGGCGCGCACCAGTTCGCGGCCGCCGCCCGCCGCCACGCGCACCACCGGCGCCGGCTGGTCGGGAAAGATCGCCGGCTGCTGCGGCAGGTTGCCGGCGAAATTGTCCAGCGTGCCGACCAGGTCGGCGATCGCCTGGGCATTGGTCTTCAGGCTGTAGAGATTGCACATCGGTCCAGACTAGCCCTGCGGCGGCGTCAATCAATCCGACCGTACACCGCACCGTACTTCCGGCTGCGCTCAGAACGACAATTCGTTTTGCACAGGTTCGTAAAATTCGACACGAATCGCATCATCGCGGCTTCCGCCACGCATAGGACGGGATGTGGAAGGTGTAGCGCGCCGCCCATTCCACCGGCACGTCCTCGATATCCGGCGCATTGGCGCTCACCAGGGTGAACAGGCCGGGCTGCACGCCCTTGCGCAGACGCTTCAGGAAGGTCCGGCCGTCGAGCAGGCGCACGATGCACATGCGGCCGACCAGCAGATTCGGATCCTCGCTGTGCTCGTGATAGCCGATCAGGTCGCCATCCTCGAAGATCGGGTACTGGCTGTCGCCGCGCACCACCAGCGCGATGCTGCCATAGGGCACCGGGAAATCCAGCTCGACTTCCTCCAGCCCGTCGCCCCGGCTGAGATCGTCGATGGAGAACACCTCGGCGCCGGCGCCGACATAGCCCAGCACCATCACGACATTGCGCTTGTCCGGCGCGCCTTCCCCCGACCATAGCCACACCGGCGACACGCGGAAGGCGCGGGCATATTTGTCGACCGCCTCGCGCTTCAGCCCGCGCACGCCGTTCTCGTGCGCGCGATAGGTCACCTCGTTCCAGCCGAAGGCCCGCGCCGCTTCCGCCGCGCTCTTGTAGCCGGCCTCCTCGCGCGCGCCGCGCAGCCGCTCCGCCACTTCCATCGTCGGCACTCCCTACCATCGGTGCAAATCGTATCACATAGATTGATACAAATCGAATCGTCCAATACGATACGTTTTGAATTGACCGCATGAGGATACCAGCACCATGGCACGTTACACCCCCCCTCTCGACCTCTGGCTGGCGGAGCAGGAACGCCGGCAGGCCTCCGACGCTTATTTCGGCGCGGCTGAGCTGGAAGATCCCGGCTGGCCCCCGGCGCCACCGAAAACCACGAGCGGCCGCCGCCGCGCCGGCCCATCCCGGCCCCTGCCGGAGAGGCCCGCCGGTCCCGAGACCCTCGTGCCCGCCCTGCCCCCGCCGGAAGCAGCGCCGGACCGGCCGTCGCCCTCGGGCGCCGGAGCCGATCATCGGCCGACCGTCTCCATTCTCGCCCGCGAGGACTTCCAATGCGCGTGGATCGCGGGCGACGGCGAGGACGGCTTCGCGCTGTGCTGCGGGGCTCCGGTGATGCGCGCCGGCCTGTCCTGGTGCGAGCCGCACGCCCGCCGGGTCATCCGCCCCTCGCATTGGGACATCTACGCCCGCGGCGAGCAACGGACCGGCCGCACGACCTGATCGCTCGACGCATCCACCGCTCCGGACTTCAAACCTCGATGCCATTCGTCGGCCGCCCGCGCGGCAGGACGCAGGAGACAATCAATGGCACGCTGCAAGCTGAAAGATCGTCCGCGCACCACCTCCGGCCGCCTCTCCCGCTCTCGCGCGGCGCGTAGCGCTGCCGAGGCCGAGACCTTGGCGGTAGCGCTCGCCCAGCCGCATCGCGCCGCCTTGCCGAAAGGCTTGCGGCACAGCCGTCTCGCCGAGAGCGAACTCGGCCGCCTGCGGTTGGGAGACCGCATTTCCGAGCGGGAATTCACCGCCGGCGAAACGTATCGGCAACTGGTCGGCGCCTATCGCCGGGCGATCTCCGCCCCCCGCGGCGCCCAATCGGCGCTGGGCAGCCTGGTCGCCGACGCCTTCGCCGACACTCGCCTCGCCACCGGCAGCGAGGACGCGCGCCACGCTCGGCTCGAACGCCAGTACCTGGCGGCAAAAGGGAGGCTGGCGGCCCTGCCGCGGGGGCAGACGATCGCCGCCGTGGTCGGCCGCGTCGCGGTGCATGATGCGCCAGTCGGCGACGACATCAGGGCCTTGAAGGCCGGTCTCGCGGCCCTCGCCGCCCTGTGGCAGCTCGCTCCGACGCGCCTCGACCAGCCCGCCGGTACCTCGCCGGGCCGCATCCGTCACTGGCGCGCACCGGCTCCGGTCGAGGCAGAGTTGCTTTTCGACGATGACGGCAGTTGACGGCCGACAATCGGCCGCGTAATCTAAGGACACAATGAGATTGTGAGTATTTATGTCCCGGCGCGCCGCTAGCTCGCCGGGTTTTTTGTTTTCGATCGCCGTCCTTCGCAGCCGAGATACGGCTCGCCCGCGAACGACGCCCCTTCTGCTTATCGTCCGAAGCCAAGGACCGGTCCTCCGGCCGCTCCGCCGCGAGATGCGGCACCGATGCCGGGCGATGTCCTCGAGGCTTCCATCGCCGGGGCTCGCCTTCGCGGATCGACGACGGAAATTCGCTTGATGCCCCCGCTCTAAACTACAGGCCGCCGCGAGGCGGCCTTTTTGCGTTCGGGCTACCGGCGTCGATGCTGTTTCCGGTCATGGCCGCCCGCCGTCAGCGATGGCCATTACCCCCAGAAGCCAATGGCTCCCACCAACGCCCGATGCCGACGCATCGCGACGATGCGCCGCCACGCGCGTGCTCGCCACGCCCTTGTCGGCCACGCCCTTGCCTGCCCCGTCCGCCGCCCGCCGGGCGGCGCTTCCCGGTTCCGCGCCTCGCCATGACCCGGCGAGCGGCCGGACGCCGTCCGGGGGCTCCGGCCAAGAATCTATGCCAGCCGGAGCCGACCGATGGCGGACGGGGCCATGCCACAGCGATGTGGCCACCCACGACGGAAGGTAGCCATCCGGCCACCCGCCACATGAACGATCCCCCCGCCGCCGCAAGGCGGCTTTTTTGTTGGAGACTGAAGATGGAAGTCTATTTCCCCACCCTTGCGGATGCACTGGCGGCCCCGACCCCCACGCCCCCCGACACCGCGCCGCAGCGCGTGCGCGTCGATGGCCGCGCCCAGCTCGGCGACGGCGGCGCGGCCCTCTACGATTTACAGCCCGCGGCCCTGCCGCTGGAGGGCTCCAATCTCCTCGACGGCACCTGGACCGGCTGGACGCTGGCGGTCTGGACGATCCAGAGCAACCGCCTCGGCCCGAACTCCGGCGACGACAAGACCGCCGAAAAGGACTTCGCCTTTGTCCGCGGCAAGGCCTACCGCCTGTCCTTCAATGTCGTGAACAGCGGCGGCGGCAACTGGTTCGCCTATGTGGTCGATGGCGACGGCAAAGCCGTACTGCTGGCCACCAGCAGCAGCGGCAATTGCAATGTGACCTTCACCGCCAACTCCGGCGACGCGCGCATCAGGATCACCGGCAGCACCTACTTCCTCGGCACCATCGGCGTCGTCTCGCTGCGCGAGCGGTCCGACCAGGGCCAGCAGACGATCATGGGGTCGACCTATCTGCCGATCCCGCTCGACGGCGTGCTGCGGCCGGAAATGTTCGGCACCGGCGAGGGCGCCAATGACGATGCCGGATTCCGCCGGCTGTTCCTGCGCATCAACTCCCTGGTCGCCACCGAACCGAACGTGCGGCTGGAGATGACCGGCCAGTACAGCTGTGTCGATACCGGCTACCTGCTGTCGGTGCCGAAGGGCATCGACCTCACCATCGACGGCAAGGGAACCGGTCTGGTCGACATCACCGGCGTGGTCGCCACCACGCCGTTCTGGCTGGAAGTCCTCGGTCCCGGCTACGACTACAGTGTTCCACCGCACCTCAAGACCACGCTCGACGCCGCCGTCGCGGCGGGCGCGCTTACCCTGCCGGTGGCGAGCAATACCGGCTTCGACGATGGCGACTGGGTCGCGGTCACCTCGACCTGGGAGTACTTCAGCGGCATCATCGACACGGCCAACAAGACCGCTCCGGGTTTCGCTCCCATCAACAAAGGGGAGTTGATCCAGATCCGCGACGCCGCGGTCGATCCGATGGCGCTCGGAAGCAGCCTCTCCCATTCCTATGCCCAGCACGCGACCGATCCCACCACCTATCCGGTGAATGTCCGCCGCATCGGCATGGCGGGCAGCTTCGTGCTGCAGGGACTGCGTGCCGTCGGCCCCGCCGACGCCACCAGCATCACCAATGTCGGCAAGGGCTTCCTGCATGTGCGCCACTTCGCTCAGGTGGCCGAGAACCACGTCACACTGGAGAACTTTCCCGCCTTCTCGGCGCGCTACACGCTGTGCGGCTCGATCAGCATGGACACGCCGCGCACCCTCGGCCGTCGCTTCGACCACTGCAACACCGACAGCGAATGGTTCTATGGCCGGGAAATCTATGGATGCAGCCGTGCCAGCATCCTGAGCCCGATCGGTGAATATTGCCGCCGGTCCATCGATCTGCACGAAGCCACTCTGACGCATCTGGCGAGCGACCAGCAGCCGCGCGAGGCGGTGATCAGCCAGAACATCACGATGATCGGCGGCCATACGATCCAAAGCAGAACCATGCCCGGCGGGCACTATTCCTACAATGTCGAGCTCATCGGCCATATCGGCCGCAACGTCGCCGGGCAGATCCGCGGCAAGAACGTCCGCTGGATCGGGGTCGACATCAATTCCGGCATCGCCGTGGGAGCGGATCACTTCGAGGATCCGGCGCTGTACCCGACGGTGGACCCCTCCGTCGGCGTATTGGAACTGATCGACTGCTCGATGCGGAATACCAATTCCGGCTCGTTCGGTGTCGTCGTGCGCCACGCCTTCGACAAGCTGGTCATTCGCGGCTGTACCATCCGCGCCGACAATCCGGTGGAGCTCTACGGCCGCCACCAGAGCAATGTCGAAATCGCCGATTGCGACATCGAGGGAGTGGCCGGCACCAACCCGGTCATCGCCGGCTACATCGTCGGCAATCAGCCGTCCGAGGTGCTGCCGGGCAACCTGCCCAACAAGGTCGACGCTTCCAACTGGAACATTCGCGACAACCGGCTCGCCAACGGCACCATCGCCGTCTACCACGCCGGCGCGAAGATCGAGGAGGTGAAGAACATCCGCATCGTCAACAACCGGCTGGAGAACATCTCGACCAACCATCTGGCGCTCACCCGCGGCATCGGCTCGCTCTGGTCGGGGCCGGCCGATCTGGAACTGGCGAACAATGTGGAGATGGGCAGCACCCTCCCGGCGTCGAAGACCGATATCGGTGGGCTGCAGCTGAGCAGCTACGGCAACAACTTCGCCGGTCAGAGCACGGCCCTGACCCCAGCCTCGGGGGTGCTTACGCTGCCGAAGACCCGCTCGAACGTCATCGTGGCGCATGTGCTGTCGACCGCCGCCGCGACCATCACCACCATCAACGGGCTGCAGGCGGGGCAGATGCTGCTGCTGCGCAAGCAGGCGAGTTCCTACACGCTGACGCTCCAGGACGATGCCAGCGGCGGCAATCTGCGGCTGAGCGGCGATCTCGTCCTCGATTCGTCGCACGACCGCGTGCTGCTGGTCGGCTACGACACCGACGTGGTGCAGTTGTCCTTCTCCAGCAACGCCTGACCCGTTCCGCCCGCTCGTCCCACGCCGCCCCTCCGGGCGGCTTTTTCGTTTCTGGAGCCTCGCCATGACCCCATCGAAGCTGCAGAAGCAGCCCTCGGCCCCCGGCAATTCGCCGGGGGCCGCCCCCACCCTGCCCTGGATCGAGGAAGCCCGTCGTCATCTCGGCCTTCGCGAGATCAAGGGACCGACGCACGCCCCGGCGATCCTGCGCATGCTGGAGGCGCTCGATGCGCCCTTCCGCGACGACGAGGCCGCCTGGTGCGGCACCTTCGCCGGCTGGTGCATCGCCGCCGGCCTGCCGCACGAGACGCTGCCGCCCGCCCCCTGGGGCTCGATCAACTGGCTGAAATTCGGCATCGAACTCAAAACGCCGGCCTATGGCTGCGTCGCGGTGTTCTGGCACGGCGCGCCGTCATCCTGGCAGGGCCATGTCGGCTTTCTCGTCGGCCAGGATCGCAGCGCCTGGCACGTGCTCGGCGGCAACCAGTCCGACGCGGTCACCGTCACCCGCCTCGCCCGGAGCCGGTTGCGCCCCGGCGGCCTGCGGTGGCCGGCGGCCTTCGCGGCGCCCGCAGGCCCGTTGCCGCGAGGCGCGGGCACCGGAGCGCTCTCCGTCAACGAGGCCTGAGGAGGCCGTCATGTCCGCCAATCTTCGCGCCTTGACCCGCGCCGTCCACGGCGCCGTGGAAACCGTCATCCGCATACCCGAGAATGCCGCTTCCGGCGCCGAGGCCGACCGGATCGCCGGCCAGGTGCTGGCGGAGCTCAGCCGCCAGCCGGCGATCCGCGATGCCGTCGCGCGGCTCGACCACGCCACCAATGCCGAGCCCTGGTACCAGTCGCGGGTGACGCTCGGCGCCCTCGTCGCGCTGGTCGGCGGCATCTATTCGCTGGCGCTCGACATCGCCGACGGCACGCCGCCGAGCGTCGATTCCCTCACCTCGCAGCTCACCGCCATCCTCGGGGCGGCCACCGTGCTCTACGGCCGGTGGCGGGCGCGAAAGCCGCTCGGAGGCTGAAGGGCATGGAGAACGAGCCTGCGGAATCCGTCGTCCTCTTCGTCTCGCGGCAGGAATTCGGCGAACTGATCGAGAAGTCGGTGCGGCGGGGGCTGGCGGATGCCGGCCTCTATCTCGATGACAAGATCGACCGCGAGGAGGCCCGCAAGGATTTCTGGTTCCTGCGGCGCTGGCGCAAGGCAATGGACGGCGCGGCGGCGAAGATCGGCTACACCGTCCTCGCCATTCTCACCGGCGGTGCGCTCATCGTCATCTGGGCCGGCCTGCGCGCCCATCTGTTCCGGCCGTAGCGCGGGCGACGCGGTCGCGCCCGGCGACCGGCCCGATCAGGCGCCGGCGGTCAGTTGCGCGGGAAGCTCCGCCGGCTGCCGGTCCTGCGGCTCGGCGTAGACCCACGCCTTCTTGGCCGCGACATCGGCGGTCTCGCCGCTCGACAGCGCCTTGATGTAGGGCGCGGGCACCAGGAACTTGGTGCCCTGCACCTTGCGCAGCGGATTGCCCTCCTCGAGCAAGCGCTTGCGGATGGTCAGGGCGCGGGTGACGTCGTCGAAGATGTAGAGCGCGAGGCCCGCCGCATTGTGCTGGTGCGGGTGCCCGTTGGTGAGACCGACGCGCAGGGTGTTACAGAACACGAAGATCGCGACCTGATCCTCCTGCAGGATGGAATCGTACAGCGCGACGGTAACCTCCGGTCGCAGCAATTCGCTCTGCAGCGTATGCACCTTCAGGTCGCGGCTCGGATCGGTCTCCGGCGTGTCCTTCAGCTCCATCCAGCTGGCGTAGAGGTTGCGCAGGGTGGCGAGATAGCCGGTGATCCGGTGAATGGCAGCGTCGCGCGTGCTCGCCGCATGGCTGTAGACCACGCCGATATAGGCCAGCGCACCGGCCGTCACCGTGGCCAGCGCCCCGATCACCGCGCCGGTGAAGCCCAGCCAGTTCGACAGCGCGTTGCTGTTGATGCCCGCCAGCAGCTGGCTCCAGAACGTCGCCGCGACGGCGAAGCCGAGACACAGGCCCAGCACCACGCAGAGGCCGCAGATCACCGCCATCCGCACGTTTTCTCTCATCAACTCCCCCTCCGAGCGCGGCGGACCATAGCAGCGCGCCGGCCGGCGTTCCAACCGGCCCGATAGCCCCCTGTCCGGCTTTTCATCGACCGGTTCGCCTCTCGCGCCGGGCGCCCGTCGGAGACGCCGGCGGCCTCGCCGGGACGAAACCCCTCCCGCTCCGGCGACAGGAACGCGCCGCCCGACGCCTGCCGCGTCGGCGGATCCGATCCGCCCTATCGCCAGCCCCTTCTACCCGGTGCCATCCGCGAACGCAGGCCGGTACCGGAAATCCGTGCGGTTGGGCGCAGTGCCCAGCCGTTTTTCCTGAACCAACGAGGTTAGCAAAATGACGACCGTACGTTTCGACACGTTCGCCGACGCCGTGGCAGCTTCCGCGCCGAGCCCGTTGCCGGATGACGTCTTCCTCTACGGCTACACCGCCCCCGGCGACGGCGGCGCCTCGCACTACCGGCTGGCCCGCGACGGGTCGAACAACCCGATCGTGGCGGGCGGGATGCCGACCCTCGGCTCCCAGCTCCTCGTCGATGGGAGTTTCACGACCGATCCGACCGCGATCACGGACACCCCATGGACGCTGGTCAACTGCACCTGGAGCGGCGGGGTGATCAATGGGTCGGCCCTGTCCGAAACCATCACCTATGATTTTCGCGCGGCCGGCGCGACCAATCCGCTTCCGGCACCCGGCAAGGCCGTGCGCTGGCGGGTAACCATCGGCGCAGCCGGCGATCCGGGGAACCTGGTGGCGACCGTTCTCAACCTGGATGCGGGAAAGAGCCGCTCGCTGGGTAGCGTCGGCTATCCGGGAACCAACACGCTTATCTTCTACATCCGCGAGGGCGACTACGGGTTGAGTCTTTCGGGTAGCACTACATTCAATCGGACGATCGACGACTTCTGGCTCGTCGAATACACCGATCAGGGGCAGGCCAGCTTCTTCGGCTACACCTATCTGCCGGTGCCGCTGGACTGGCGCGCGGACGCAGCTACCCCCAATTCCGGCATACTGACGCCGGAGATGTTCCGCGCCGGCACCACGTCCAGCGACGACGATGCCTTCCGGCGCCTGGTGTTGCGCACCAACAACCTCATGGCCGCCGGCTACGCGCCGGTCATCGAAGCCCATGGCCGCTATAAGTGCTCGTTGGCCTACCATGAGCTCTTCGTTCCTCAGGGCCGGGATATTTCCATCGATTTCGGCACGTCTGGTTTCGTCGACCTTTCCGGCGGCTCGATCGTGCGTGCGGAACCGTGGCTCAGCATCAATGGCCTGACCTACGCAGGGACGAAGACGCGCCTGACCGCAGCCGTTGCCGAAGGCGCGACGGACATCACCGTGGCCGACACGACAGGCTTTTCCATCGGCGACTGGCTGGCAGTGACCAGCACGCACCAGTACTGGAACGGCGTGTCCGGCATCGCCGGCTACGGCATCGCCTATGCTGGAGAGATGGCGCAAATTCGGGAGATCACGAACAGCGCCGCGCTTTCGCTGGGTTCCGGTCTGCTCGAGCACTATGACCTGGCCGCCGACCCGGTGGCCGACCCGGTCAACGTGCGCAAGCTGCAGCTCGGCGGCACTTGCCTGATCCGCAACTTCCGCGCCTATGGCCCCGGCGATGGCCAATCGGAGATCAAAGAGGGCGACGAGGAATATCTACGTACGGCGGCGATTTCCCCGCTGTCGATCACGGGGTTCGAGCAAATCCTGGTGGAAAAGTCGCACTGCGAGAACTTCAAGGGATCGTCGATCGTCCTGGCGATCTACGTGTCCGCGAAAGTGGATTCGCCCGCGACGTTCGGGCGAGACTACACCGACCCGACCAACACCACGCCGGTCAGCGAGAGGTTCTACGGGATCGTGCTGCAAGGCGGCATCTCGGCAGCCGTCAACGACCCCGACGGGAAATATTGCCGGCGCTCGGTGGATTGCGGGTTCGCCAATCTCGTCACTTACCTGTCGGACTCGACGGTCAGCGCCGAGGGCCTGATCTGCGGCGATGTCGTCGTCACCGGCGGCGTGTCGTTCGAGTGTGAGAACGCGCCGGGCGGGCACGAGGTCAAGAACTTCTCGCTCGTCAACCACATCGCCCGCAACGTCAAAGGGATGACGCTGCGCGGTAAGAACTACAACATCGTCGGGCTGCGCATGAGCAGCGGCGGCATCGGCATCGGCGGCTACATCACGACCGATCCCAGCACGTACCCGGAAACGCCCTATACCGGGCGGATCAACATCGTCGACTGCGAGCTCGGCGACGCGATCAAGGGCCGCGCAAGCTTCGAGAGCCTTCGAGTGGTCAATACCCGGGTGCGCGCCAAGACGCCGATCCAGCTGATCGGCAAGAACCAGTCGCACGTCACGGTGCTGGACAGCGACCTCGAAGGCGATGGAACCAACCCGCTCATCTGGTTCCGCTATCAGCAGAAGCTCAGCGGGTCGGATGTCACGATCCGGGGCAACCGGCTGGCCAACGGGACCTACGGCATCCTGCACGAAGGCTCGGCGACGGAGACAATCAGCGACATCGAGATCGACGACAACGTCTTCGAGGACATATCGACCGCCCATGTCAGCCTGTCGCGCGGCACCACCCTGGACTGGGAGACCGACGGCTCGCTGCGGATCGTCAACAACCGTCAGCGCGGCACGCCACCGGCCACGGCGGTGGATAGCGGCGGGCTCATCGTCTCCCGCTACGGCAATGAGTTCGGCGACAGCTACTATACGCTCACCGCCGCGAGCGGGGTGATCAGCCTCCCGGCGCATGGCGACGTGCCGTTGCGCGAGATACGCATCTCCGAGCCCAACCCCAGCGCGGCGCAGACCATCACCGCGATCACCGGCGCACAGGAGGGGAGGATCCTCACTGTGCGGATACAGGGCAGCTACCCCGTGACGCTGGATAGCGACGCCTCGGGCGGCAACCTAAAGCTCGGCTCCGACATCACCCTCACATCGGTGAGCAGCCGCGTGGGGATGATCTATTCCGGCGGGGCATGGCGGTTGCTGTTCTCGGCGCTGTGACCGCGCACGGTCCGATCACTGGCGCCACCTCGATCCGCAGGGTGTGACAGCAGGGCAGGCTCCCCCTGCCCTGCCTGCGCGCCGGCGGACCATCGGTGCGCCGGCGTGGCCTTCGGGTCAGACGCGGCCACGATAACCGTCCCGACGAGACGCCGATCGCGCCTTGCCCGGGGCGGCAGACGACAAATCCACCGGGCTCGATCTCCACGAGCCCGGTGGAACGCGATGGACGCCGGATAGTCGAGGTAGACGCCCGGCTGCCGCGCCGAGTTGCCGGCGCCATAGCGGAGCGTCCCGACCAGATCGATGATCGCGGCGAGGTTGGATTTATGGCTGTGGAGGTTGCACATGGCCGTCGCACTGCCAATCTCTCGTCAAGCTGACAGCCGCGGCAGAGGAGAATCGCATGCGCCAAACCACCGAACGCCGCCCGCGCCGTCGCGTCCGCATCATGCCTGTGGGTTGATCCCCTCTCTTCCGGAGAGAGACGTTCAGCGCTTTTTCGCTTACGGCAGGACACAGGTGGAACGATCCCCCGGATCTTCCACGAGTTCGTTCGCTGTGTCGGGCAAACGTTCGCGCGCCGGTGCCTTGCTGCACCTGGCGAACATCGAACTTAAGGGATTGAAGAACTTAGAGCTTGATGGTGGGCGATGCAGGGATTGAACCTGCGACCCCTCCCGTGTGAAGGGAGTGCTCTCCCGCTGAGCTAATCGCCCGCCGCCATCAAGGTGGCGCGATTTACTGGCTCCACCCGATGGGTGTCAAGCGGGCATCGCCACCATCCACGGCTCAGATGCGCCGCGCCGGCGTCTCGCACCCCGGCGCGGCCCGCTCCCCGCCCCAGTTCAGCCCCGCGCCAGCAGCCGTGCCACCGTCGCCGGCAGCAGGTCGAAATGCTCGATCAGCACGTCGCCGCCCAGCTCGGCGGCCGGCGTCTCGGTATAGCCGAACGGCACCACGATGGAGGGCACGCGGGCATTCTTGGCCGTCGTCACGTCGGTGAGGCTGTCGCCGACCATGATCGCCAGCGCCCGGTCGCCGCCGGCCGCCTCGATGGTGCCGATCAGATGCCCGGCATCCGGCTTGTGGACGGCGAAGGTGTCGGAGCCGGCGATCACCGCGAAGCGGTCGGCCATCTCCAGCCGCTCCAGCAGCCGACGCGACAGCCATTCCAGCTTGTTGGTGCACACGGCGAGCACATGCCCCTGCTCCGCCAGCTGGTCGAGCGCGTCGAGCAGGCCGGGGAAGGGGCGCGATTCGTCGGCGATGTGCTCGGCATAATGGTCGAGGAAGCTGAGATAGAGCTCCTCCACCCGCTCCTGCGGCAGCACGAGGCCGGCGGCGTCGAGGCCGCGCTGCACCAGCGCCTTGGCCCCGGCGCCGATCATCTTGCGCGTGTCGTCATGCGACAGCGGCTCCACGCCGGCCTCGCGCAGGATGACGTCGAGCGTGTTCAGAAGGTCCGGCGCGGTGTCGACGAGGGTGCCGTCGAGGTCGAAGGCGATGACGGACGGGCGGGCAACAGGGGACATGGCGGATACCTGAATGTTGCGGAGAACGCGGAACCGGATGAATTCTGCCTACAATCCCGCCGCTTTCCCTGTCCAGCTTGCACCGGGTGCGCGTCGCATGGCGGAATGCCGGGCGGGCGACGGATTCGGGAGAAGACATATGACGTGCTTGCGGTTTTCCGCCCTCATGCGCCGGGCTCACCACGTGCGGCATATCGCGCTGGCCGCCACGCTCGGCCTGCCGCTGGCGTTGGCGACGGGCGGAGTAGCCCTCGCGCAGGGCGCGACCGCGCCCTCGGCGGTCTCCCCGGCCGGCACCTCCTCGGCACCGCCCTCGCCGGCCGATGGCGCGGGCTACGTCTTCGGCTCCCCGCCCTCGGTGCAGGCCAACCGGCTCTATTCGGTGAACACCCACACCGGCGAGGTATCGGCCTGTCAGTTCGAGCGGCCGGAAGGCAGCGTCGTCGGCGTTACCCGCTGCTTCCCGCGCGATGCCAGCGCCGGCCCCGGAGAGCCCGGCACCTACGATATGGTGTCCACCCGCTATTCCGGCGAGACCGGCGTGTTCCGCGTCAATGTGAAGACCGGCGCGATGAGCGTCTGCTACGTGCGCGACATGCCGAAGGAAGGCGGAGGCGTGGAAGCCTCGGTGGTGTGCACAGCGCCGGCCCATTGACCGCCGCGACGTCGGCGAAATCCGGCGCCCGGGCTTGTCCGAGCAGCGTTTCGGGGTTAGGCAGCGTGTCCAGTTCTCCGGGAGCGCTCTCGTGTCCGATGTCGAAACCCTGAAGCGTCAGGCCGCCGCCGTGGCGCTGGAATCCGTGCGTGGCGGCATGAAGCTCGGCCTCGGCACCGGCTCCACCGCCAAGCACTTCGTCGAGCTGCTCGCCGAGCGGGTGGCGCAGGGGCTCGAAGTGGTCGGCGTCCCCACCTCCGAGCAGACCCGCGCCCTCGCCGAAAAGCTCGGCGTGCCGCTCGGCACGCTGGACGAACACCCCGCGCTCGACATCACCATCGACGGCGCCGACGAGATCGGCCCCGGCCTTGCGCTGGTGAAAGGCGGCGGCGGCGCGCTGCTGCGCGAGAAGATCGTCGCGGCCGCCTCGCGGGAGATGATCGTCATCGCCGACGCCTCCAAGAAGGTGGCGATCCTCGGCGCCTTCCCGCTGCCGATCGAGGTGGTGGATTTCGGCCTCGCCGCCATCCGCCGTGGCATCGCCAGCGCCGCCAAGGCGGCCGGCTGCCAGGGTGTGCTCACACTGCGGCGGCGTGCCGACGGTCATGTTTTCGTCACCGATCAGGGCAATCTGATCCTCGATGCCGCCTATGGCGCAATCCCGGATCCGGCCGCGCTGGCGGAGCAGTTGTCGGGCGTGCCGGGCGTCGTCGAGCACGGTCTTTTCATAAACATGGCGAGCCGCGTCATTCTCGCGGATCCCGCCGGCGCAACCACCATCACCCGCGCCGAAGCATGAACGTCAGGGAGTTACGAATGAACGTTCCGTTTTCTGGGCGCGCGGCCGGTGGCAAAGCGACCGGCCTCGGCGCCTCGCGCGCGCTGGCCATCGCGGCGATGCTGACCTTCGGCCCGCTGGCCGTCGCTCCGGCGCTCGCCCAGTCCGCCGCCCCGGCCGCCGCCGCGCAGCCGTCTCCCGAGCGCATGAAGCTCGCCAATGAGCTCCTGGTCGCCAATGGCGAGGCGTCGAGCTTCGATTCCATCATCCCCACCATCGTCGAGCAGACCGCCGGCAGCTTCGTGCAGGCCAATCCGGACCTGATCCGTGACCTGCGCGACGTGGCGAAGTCGCTGGTGCCGGAATACGAGGCCCGCAAGGCGGAAATCACCGCCATCCTCGCCCGCACCTATGCGGCGCAGTTCACCGAGGCCGAACTCGGCGAGCTGCTGGCCTTCTACCGCTCGCCCACCGGCCGCAAGCTGGTGGCGCAGCGCCAGGAGCTGCTGGACGAGGGCCTGAAGGGCATCCAGACCTGGAGCGCCAAATTCGGCCAGGAAGTCGAGACCCGGGTTCGCGCCGAGATGAAGAAGCGCGGCTTCACCATCTGACGGTCCGGCGCCCCGCCCGGGGCATCCACAGCCGGCGCTCGCGTGCGCACCATGCGGGCGTCAACCTGTCGTTTGTGATTGGCCGGCATAATCATGCCGATGTTCCGGTGGCACCGCGCCAGACGTGCGGCGAGATCGGGACGGCGGACGCCAGGCGTCCGCTTGGGTGGAGTGTTGCATGGGGCAGATGATGGGACTGAAGACACTTGCCGCCGCGGCCGTCCTGGCCGGCTCGGCGATGCTGGCGGCGGCGCCGGCCATGGCCTTGGACAATCCGCTCCTCGGCATTTTCCCCAAGCCGTTCGATTTCGGCGTCGGCCCCAAGTCCGGCTATCGCGGCGCCTCGTCGATTCCCCGGCAGACGGTTTCCTATGCCGGCCCCTATTCCTCGGGCACGATCATCATCAACACCGCCGAGCGCCGGCTCTATCTGGTGCAGCCCAACGGCACGGCGCTGAAATACGGTATCGGCGTCGGCCGCGACGGATTCCGCTGGGGCGGCAACAAGACCATTACCCGCAAGGCCGAATGGCCCGGCTGGACGCCGCCGCCGCAGATGCGCAAGCGCCGGCCCGGCCTGCCCAGCTACATGCCCGGCGGCATCGACAACCCGCTCGGCGCCCGCGCCATGTATCTCGGCTCCTCGCTGTACCGCATCCACGGCTCCAACGAGCCGGAGACCATCGGCCAGGCGGTGTCGTCGGGCTGCTTCCGCATGACCAATGACGACGTGACCGATCTCTATGAGCGCGTCAATGTCGGCACCCGCGTGGTGGTGCTGAACTGACAAGGCCGACCTGACATCGCGGGCCGGTTCGATGAACCGGCCTCGCCGCAGACCACGCCGGCCGTCAGTGCCGGCGCAGCGTGCCCGGCGCGTCGCGCGACAGGTTCTTGGCCGCCAGCTGCTGGAGATAGCTCGTCCAGCGCTCATCCTGCTCGCGGCCGAGCGTCGCCAGCGTCTCCCAGCTGTAGATGCCGGTCGAATGGCCGTCGTCGAAGAGGATGCGCACGGCGTAGTGGCCGACCGGCAGCAACTCCTGGATGCGCACCTCGCGCTTGCCGTCGACCAGCTTGCGGTCGGCCGGCGAATGGCCCTGCACCTCGGCGGACGGGCTCTCCACCCGCAGATATTCCGCCGGCAGCGCGAAACTGGCGCCATCCTCGAAGGTGACGGTCAGGGTGCGGTGGTCCTTGTGGACCTTCAGTTCGGTGGGCCAGGGTGAGGCGTCGGTCACGGTCGGCTTCCTCTGTTGCTCGGTCCTGACATAAGCGAGCGCGCGGGCGCCGCCAACCCCGCCGCGGTTCCGCCCCTTGCGGCGATGCTGAACGTGCGATGCAGCAAAATCGAGTGATATCAGCGATCAAGCGATAGAAGCCTGCGCCTTGGCATGGCAGCATGGAATCCCTAGATATCGTAGTGAGCCGGCCCCGACGGGGCGGTGTTCGGTAGCATGCGGAGCAGACGCCTTGGTCCAGATGAGCGAAAAGCACATCGACAGTGCCCTATGGGACACCCCGCGGGCACCGCTGGTGGATACGTTCGGCCGGGCCGTCACCTATTTGCGCGTCTCGGTCACCGACCGCTGCGACTTCCGCTGCGTCTACTGCATGGCCGAGCACATGACCTTCCTGCCGAAGCCGGAGCTGCTGACGCTGGAGGAGCTGGACCGTCTGTGCTCCGCCTTCGTCGTCCGGGGCGTGAGGAAGCTGCGCCTCACCGGCGGCGAGCCGCTGGTGCGCCGGGACGTGATGACGCTGTTCCGCTCGCTGTCCCGCCACCTCGAATCCGGCGCGCTGGAAGAACTCACCCTCACCACCAACGGCTCGCAGCTCGCCCGCTTCGCCGGTGAACTCGCCGATTGCGGGGTGAAGCGCATCAACGTCTCGCTGGATACGCTCGATCCGCAGCGCTTCCGGGCGCTGACCCGGTGGGGCGACCTCAACAAGGTGCTCGCCGGCATCGACGCCGCGCAGCAGGCCGGCATCAAGGTGAAGCTCAACGCGGTGGCCCTGCGCGGCGAGAACGAGGACGAGATCCCCGCGCTCATCGAATGGGCGCATGGCCGCGGCATAGACGTCTCTCTCATCGAGGTGATGCCGCTGGGCGATACCGGCGCCGAGCGGCTCGACCAGTATCTGCCGCTCTCCGCCGTGCGGGCACAGCTGGAGCAGCGCTGGACGCTGAGCGACATCGCCTACCGCACCGGAGGCCCGGCGCGCTATGTCTCGATCGCCGAGACCGGCGGGCGCCTCGGCTTCATCACCCCGCTGACGCATAATTTCTGCGAGGGCTGCAATCGCGTGCGCGTCACCTGCACCGGCACGCTCTATATGTGCCTCGGCCAGGAGGACGCCGCCGACCTGCGCGCGCCGCTGCGTTCCTCGGAGAGCGACGAGAAGCTGCACGCCGCGCTCGACGACGCTATCTTCCGCAAGCCGAAGGGGCACGATTTCGTCATCGACCGCCCCGGCCAGGCGCCGGCGCTGCGCCGTCACATGAGCGTGACCGGCGGCTGATTCCAGCCCGATTCACCTTCGATTAACCGCCCGCGCGAAAGCCGCATGGCTGCCGCGCGTGAGTTGATCTTGCTGCATTGCAACAGCTTGTGCATTTTTGGGAGCGGTCCGGACTGCTAGGGAAGCGGCACGGAATCACCTCATAGCACCGCGCGAGTCACCCATGCAGCTGCCGCTGTTGGCCTTGGCCATGGCCTCCTTCGGGATCGGCACCACCGAATTCGTCATCATGGGGCTACTGCCCGAGGTGGCGGCCGATCTCGGCGTGACCATCCCGGCCGCCGGCCTGCTGGTCACCGGCTACGCCATGGGCGTGGTGATCGGCGCGCCGATCGTCGCCATCATCACCAATTCGCTGCCGCGCAAGGCGACGCTGGTCGGCCTCGCCAGCATGTTCGTCGTCGGCAACTTCCTGTGCGCCGTCGCGCCGGACTACTGGATGCTGATGGCGGCGCGCGTCGTCACCGCCTTCTGCCACGGCGCCTTCTTCGGCATCGGCGCGGTGGTGGCCGCCAGCCTTGTGCCGCAGAACCAGCGGGCCAGTGCCATCGCGCTGATGTTCGCCGGCCTGACGCTGGCCAATGTGCTCGGCGTGCCGCTCGGCACCGCGCTCGGCCAGTTCGCCGGCTGGCGCTCCACCTTCTGGGCGGTGGTGATCATCGGCCTCGCGGCGGTCGCCGCCATCGCCGTCTGGGTGCCCTCGGCGATCCCGCACAGCAGCGGCAACATCCTGCGCGAGTTCCGGGTGCTGAAGCGCCCGCAGGTACTGCTCGCCATGATGATGAGCGTGCTGGCCTCGGCCAGCCTGTTCACCGTCTTCACCTATATCGCGCCGCTGCTGCGCGAGGTGACCGGCCTCACCCCGAACGCCGTCACCGTGGTGCTGCTGCTGTTCGGCGTCGGCATCACCATCGGCAACATCCTCGGCGGCAAGCTCGCCGACTGGAAGCTTATGCCCTCGCTGATGGGCATCTTCGTCGGCCTCGCCCTCGTGCTGGTGGCGCTGGTGTTCACCATCGGCCACGAACTGCCGGCGGTGGTCAACGTGTTCATCTGGGGCATCCTGGTCTTCGCCGTGGTGGCGCCGATCCAGGTGCGGGTGGTCGACGCCGCCGTCGGCGCGCCCAACCTCGCCTCGACGCTGAACCAGGGCGCCTTCAACCTCGGCAACGCCGCCGGCGCCTGGATCGGCGGCGCGGCGCTTACCTTCGGCGTCGACTATGCGTCGCTACCCTGGGTCGGGGCGGCGCTGGCGCTCGGCGCGCTCGGCCTGTGCGTCTATTCGCGCGATCTGGAGCGGCGCGGCGAGCCGGTCGCCCATATGGGCGCAGCGCCGGCCGGCGCCGGCCATGGCGCCGCCACATCCGACGTTACCCTCGCCGAAGTCGCCTGCGAGGAGCGCTGAGCAACGCTTTGTTGCCACCTCCCCGCTAGTCTATCCCCGTCCGCCTCCCTCCGTCCGCGTCCCTCGCTCCCCGCCCGTCCCATGCACGATCACAAGACCAACCGTCGCGGCATCCTCCTGATGATCGGCGGCTCCGCCTTCTTCTCCGGCAACGACGCCTTCTCCAAGCTGGTGCTGACCGGCCAGGGCCTGCCACCCTCGCAGATGATGGCGCTGCGCGGGCTCATCGCGGCGCTGATGCTGATCACGCTGATGGCGTGGCGGGGCGAGCTGCGCCAGCTGCGCCACGTGGTGGACGGGCGCACCATGGTGCGCTCCTGGGCCGAGGCGACCGGCACCTACATCTTCATGACCGCCCTCGCCGTCATGTCGATCGCCGATGCCGCCGCCATCGTGCAGATCGCGCCGCTGCTCACCGTGGCGGCGGCGGTGATGCTGCTCGGCTCCAAGTTCGGCTGGCAGCGCTGGATCGCCGTGGCGGTCGGGCTGGTCGGCGTCGGGCTGATCATCAAGCCGGGCGCCTCCAGCTTCGCGCCGGTCGCGGTGCTGCCGGTGATCACCGCGATGCTGATGACGCTGCGCGACTTCGTCACCGGGCGCATCGGGCGCCACGTGCCGAGCCTCGTCGTCACCTTCGGCACCGCGCTGTGCGGCATGGCGCTCGGCTTTGCCGGTGCCGGCTTCGAGGAATGGAAGCCGCTCGACCTGCACACGCTGCTTCTGATTCTCGGCGGCAGCTGCACGCTGATCCTCGGCAACGGTCTGACCATCGCCGCCTTCCGCGGCACCGATCCGGCGGTGATCGCGCCGTTCCGCTACGCCGCGGTGGTGTGCGCGGTGTTCCTCAGCGCCACCCTGTTCGGCATGGTGCCGGATCTCGTCTCGGTGGCCGGCATGGCGCTGATCGTCGCCGCCGGCATCTACACGGTGCGCGACAATGACCGCCCGCGCCTCGATCCGCCGCGCCGGGCCGGCGCCGCCGAGGTGGAAAGCGGCGCCGCCTGAGGCGCCGCTTTCGGGAGTGTCCCGCGAGAGGCCGTGCCTAGAGCTTTTTCGAGCGAAGTGGAGTCCGGTTCGCGTGAAGAAAACGCGCCCGAACAAAACCCTGGAGGACGTCCGGTGAACCGGAGTTCACCGGACGTCCTCTAGCCGCGCTGGCGGGCGCGGATCATGTAGCCGTCATAGGGATATTCGCCGACCTGCCACCAGAGGTATCCCTCGTTGCGGAAGGCGATCATCGAGCCGTAGATCTCCTTGAACGCCTCGTTCTTCCCGGAGATCTCCGCCATCAGCTCGGTGTTGATCTTGTAGGCGGCGTCCATCACCTCAATGGGGAAGGCGCGCAGCTGCGCCCCGGCCGCCACCAGCCGGCGCAACGCCGCCGGGTTGCCGGCGTCGTATTTCGCCAGCATGTCGGCATTGGCATAGGCGCTCGCCGCCTTGAACACCGCCTGGTAGTTCGCCGGCAGCTTCGCCCACGCCTTGTCGTTGGCGATGAAGTGGATGGTCGGTCCGCCTTCCCACCAGCCGGGATAGTAATAATAGGGCGCCACCCGCACGAAGCCGAGCTTCTCGTCGTCCACCGGGCCGACGAACTCGGCGGCGTCGATGGTGCCCTTCTCCAGCGCGGCATAGATGTCGCCGGAGGCGATGTTCTGCGGCACCAGGCCGAGCTTGGCCATCACCTGCCCGGCGAGGCCCGGCAGGCGCATCTTCAGCCCGCTGACATCGGTGACCGACTTGATCTCCTTGCGGAACCAGCCACCCATCTGCGCGCCGGTATTGCCGCCGACGAAGCCGACCACGCCGTATTTGGCGAGGAACTTGTCCTGCAGCTCCTGCCCGCCGCCATGATACATCCAGGCGGTCTGCATGCGGGCGTTCAGCCCGAACGGCATGGTGGTGAACGGCGCGAAGGCCGGATCCTTGCCGATGTAGTAGTAGAGCGCCGTCTGGGCGAGCTCGACCGTGCCGTTCTGCACCGCGTCGAAGGCCTGCAGACCGGGCACCAATTCGCCGGGGGCGAAGACGTCGATCTGGAAGGCGCCGTCGGTGGCCTCCTTCACATATTTGGCCAGCAGCTCACTGGCGCCGAACAGCGTCGGCAGCGCCTTGGAGTAGCTGGTGGTCAGGCGCCAGCGCACGGTCGGCGCGGTCTGGGCGATCGCCGGGGAAGCAAGAGATGCGGCGGCTACCGACGCGGCGGCGGTCGCGGTGGCGATGCCGGCGCCCTTGAGAAGGGTGCGGCGCTCGAGGGAGCGGGTCATCGTCGTCAATCCTTGGGTTCGGGGGCCGCCCCGCGACATGTGGCTCGCGGGACGGGCACGGATCAGCCGCGCTGGCGGGCGCGGATCATGTAGCTGTCATAGGGATATTCGCCGACCTGCCACCACAGATACTCGTCGTTGCGGAAGGCGATCAGCGCATCCATCACCTTCTTGAAGATGGCGTTCTTGGCGCTGATCTCGGCATAGAGCTCGTTCGCCGCCTTGTAGGAGGCGTCGAGAAATTCCGGCGGGAACGGACGCAGCTGCGCGCCCTGCGCCACCAGCCGGCGCAGCGCCGCCGGGTTGAAGGCGTCGTATTTCGCCAGCATGTCGGCATTGGCATAGGCGGTGGCGGCCTCGAAGATCGCCTGGTAGGCCTTGGGCAGTTCGTCCCACTTCGCCTTGTTGACAACGACGTTCATCGTCGGGCCGCCGTCCCACCAGCCGGGATAGTAGTAGTACGGCGCCACCTTCACGAAGCCGAGCTTCTCGTCGTCATAGGGGCCGACCCATTCGCAGGCGTCGATGGTGCCCTTCTCCAGCGAGGGGTAGATGTCGGACGGGGCGATCTGCTGCGGCACCACGCCGAGCTTGGCCACCACCTGCCCGGCGATGCCGCCGATGCGGAACTTCAGCCCCTTGAAGTCCTCCAACGTCTTCACTTCCTTGCGGAACCAGCCGCCCATCTGGGTGCCGGTATTGCCGCCGAGGAAGCCGACGAGGTTGTAGCCGGCGAGGAACTCGTTCTGCAGCTCGCGCCCGCCGCCATGGTAGAACCAGGCGTTCTGCTGGCGGGCATTGAGCCCGAACGGCATGGTGGTGAAGCAGGCGAAGGTGGGATCCTTGCCGGTGTAGTAATAGAGCGGCGTCTGCGCCACCTCGACGGTGCCGTTCTGCACCGCGTCGAGCGCCTGCAGGCCGGGCACGATCTCGCCGGCGGCGAAGGGCTGGATGGTGAAGCGCCCGTCCGTGGCCTCGCTCACATATTTCGCCACCAGCTCGTTGGCGCCGAAGATGGCGTCCAGCACCTTGGGCACGCTGGCGGTCAGGCGCCAGCGCACGGTGGGCGCGCTCTGGGCGAGGGCCGGGGCGGCGAGCGCGGCGGGCGCCAGCGCACCGAGGCCGGCGGCGGTGAGAAGATCGCGGCGTTTCATCGAATGGGCCTTTCCTTCACCCCGCCCGGCCCGTCTCGGCCGGCGCGGGACATTCAGCGCGCATGGGTTTGCGACAGCGCAGTCTTTGCAACAGCGGCGAAGCGAGGGCAACTGCGGAAGCACGGCCCCGGTGTGCGCCTGGCCCCCGGCGGCGGCCGGAACGCGCGGCGGCCGGCAAGGGGAAATTCCGCCGCCCGCGCGGATATGGTAGCTTGGTGCCACCCGCCAGCCAGGGAGGATGTCATGCGTCCAGTGCCCGAACGGCCCGCTTCACGCCTGCTGGAATGCACCGCCATACTGTTCTCGAGCCTCGTCCTCACGAGCCTTGCCCTTGTCCCCGCCGCTCACGCCAACATGGTGCAGCCGATGGGCGACAAGGCCCGCTCGCCGGCGGCGCAGACGGCGTTTAAGAAATGCATGTCCACCGAACTGAAGGCACGCGGCGGCTCCCAGGCGGTTTCCGGCGACGTGCACGCCAGATCGCGATCAAGTGCGACGCCTCCGCCGGCAAATGACGCCGACGGGTGACGGCCGCAGGTGACGGCGGCTTGGCCTGCGTGACAGGCGGTCGGTCGCGTCGCCCTCCTGCGCGCGCCGCGCGGGTGACGTCGGCCTGTTACGGCCACCTGCCAGCTCATGCCGAGTTCGCTTGCCCGCGCCTCGCGCCACCGCGTGGGCACCCCCGCCCACGACATGGCCGCTCCGGCCGAACCGCGCATCCAAGTCCGTGCGGCAAGTCCGTGCGGCAAGTCCGTGCGGCAAGTCCGTGCGGCAAGTCCGTGCGGCAAGTCCGTGCGGCAAGTCCGTGCG
>NZ_JAJALI010000002.1:0-59589 GCF_020523795.1 Ancylobacter sp. Lp-2 | reverse complement strand
GCCGAGACATCATGCGCAAGACAGAGGCGCAAGGCCCCAAGCGTTAGGCTTATGGCGTTCGGCATGGCGCGTTAAGCCCGAAGCGTCGAGCCTGGAGTTCCGCGCGCCAGATGTCGCGCGCTCCCGCCGGACGCCTTCCGGCACCGGCTCGCCAAGGAGCGCAAGACGACTTTCAAACCTCGACGCCGCAAGAGTATTCCGGCCGTGCCCCTTCACCGGGCGCTCGGTTGAACGTCCCGGGGAAAGCTCTTCATCCGAGAACCCCGTCCCCCCGGGAACATCGTCGCCCGGGCAGATCGCCCTCGACGAGCCGGCCCGTCGTCCGGCGAGAACATCCGCGACGGTGGGGCGTGACGAAACATGCCCGGGACGGCGCCCGGGCATGTCCGCCATGGTCGATCAGTTGCGCGGACGCGTGCGGATCTGGAAGCTGTCGAAGGTGTACTCCGCCACCTGCCACCACAGATATTCCTCATTGCGGAACGTCTGCATGGCATCGATCGCCTTCTTGAAGTCGGCGTTCTTGGCGGAGATCTCGCCCCACAGCTCGTTGGTGGCCTTGAGCGAAGCTTCCATCACTTCCATCGGATAGGGACGCAGCTGGGTGCCGTTCGCCACCAGCCGCTTGATGGCCGGCGGGTTCTGCACGTCGTAGCGCGCGTTCATGATGGTGTTGGCGTAGGTGCACGCGGCGGTCAGCGCCGCCTGGTAGGTCTTCGGCAGCTCGTTGAACTTGGCGAGGTTGGCGAAGGCGTGGATGGTCGGGCCACCTTCCCACCAGCCGGGGTAGTAGTAGAACTTGGCCACCTTGTAGAAGCCGAGCTTCTCGTCGTCATAGGGGCCGATCCACTCGGCACCGTCGATGGTGCCCTTTTCCAGCGCCGGGTAGATGTCGCCGCCGGCGATCTGCTGCGGCACCACGCCGAGCTTGGCCATCACCTGGCCGGCGATGCCGCCGATGCGCATCTTGAGGCCGTTCATGTCGGCGACGGTCTTGATTTCCTTGGCGAACCAGCCGCCCATCTGGGCGCCGGTGTTGCCGCAGGGCAGGCCGTAGACGTTGTACTTCTTGTAGAACTCGTTGAAGAGCTCGTTGCCGCCGTGCTGGAACAGCCAGGCGTTCTGCATGCGGGCATTGAGGCCGAACGGCACCGAGGCGGCGACCGCGAAGGTCGGATCCTTGCCGACGAAGTAATACGAGACGGTGTGGCACATCTCGACGGTGTTGTTCTGCACCGCGTCCAGCACCTGCAGGCCGGGCACCAGCTCGCCGGCCGCGAAGACCTGGATCTGGAACTTGCCGTCGGTCAGCTCGGAAACCATCTTCGACATGACTTCCGCGCCGCCATAGATGGTGTCCAGCGACTTCGGGAAGCTGGATGCCAGGCGCCACTTCACCTCGGGCGCGGACTGGGCGATGGCGGGGGCGGCAAGCATGGTTGCCGCGGCGCCGGTACCGGCGGCGGCCAAGAATTGACGACGCTTCATCAAGTGTCTCCTGCTGGGGGGCTTCCTCACGGTGCGGTGGACGCATTTGCGCGCGGTTCCGCACTCGAATTGCTTGTTTTCACTACTGGTACGCCACCGCTTGCCCCAGCGCAACGGCACCTCGCTTTCGCCTTTTGTCGAAGAGGTTTCGACATTCCGGCCCGTCCGGCCGGCACCGGGTGGGCGCGGGACGATGTTCCTGATACGTTCCAGTATATCTGCCCCTGCGTCATCCGATTCGTCCGGAGCGTGCCATGTCCAGCCGAGCCGCCGCCTTCCGCGCCCTGCACGAGGGGCCGGGTGCCTTCATTCTCCCCAACCCATGGGACGCCGGCACCGCGCGCCTAATCGCCGCGCTGGGCTTTCCCGCATTGGCCACCACCAGTGCCGGCATGGCGCTGGCGCACGGGGTGGCGGACGGGCAGACCAGCCGCGACGACGTGCTCGCCCATTGCGCCCTCATCGTCGGCGCGACGCCGCTGCCGGTGTCGGCGGATCTGGAGAACGGCTTCGGCGATGCGCCGGAGACGGTAGCCGAGACCATCCGCCGCGCCGCCGCCATCGGCCTCGCCGGCGGCTCGATCGAGGACCACACCAACCGCCCTTCCGATCCGATCTACGACCTCGGACTCGCGGTCGAGCGCATCGCCGCCGCCGTCGAGGCCCGCGACGCGCTGGGCGGCGACTTCGTGCTCACCGCCCGGGCGGAGAATTTCCTGTGGGACCGGCCGGACCTCGACGACACCATTGAGCGCCTTCAGGCCTACGAGGCCGCCGGCGCCGACGTGCTCTACGCCCCCGGCCTGCCGGACCTCGCCGCGGTGCGTACCGTCTGCGCGGCGGTGTCGAAGCCGGTCAATGCGGTCATCGGCATCGGCGCCGCGCGCTTCACCGTGGCCGAATTGGCGGAAGCCGGTGTGCGGCGCATCAGCATCGGCTCGTCGCTCGCCCGGCTTGCCTATGGCAGCGTGGTACGGGCGGCGCGGGAGATGCGGGATACCGGCCGCTTCGGCTTTCTCGACGCGGCGATGCCGTCGGGCGAGCTCGGCGCGTTGCTCGGCGAGCCAGACGACGAGACGAAGCCTTGAGAAAAAACTCCCGCAACTCAGATAATTGCGGGAGTTGTCTCTACTGAGATCCGAGGAAAGCGCCTGGGAGCGCCGGACGCCTCAGCTCTCCACGACGATGCGCGGCGCCGGACGCGCGGTGGCACGGCCCCCTTCCAGCGTCGCCCGCACGGCGGCGGCGATGTCGCGATAGATCCGCGCCTCCGGGCTATCCGGCTGGGTGGCGACGATCGGGCGGCCGGCATCGGAGGTCTCGCGGATCGCCATCTGCAGCGGCACCTCGCCGAGGAAGGGCACGCCGAGCCGCTGCGCCTCGTGCCGCGCCCCGCCATGGCCGAACACGTCGGAGCGGGTGCCGCAATGCGGGCACAGGAAGTAGCTCATGTTCTCGACCACGCCGAGGACGGGCACGTTGACCTTCTGGAACATGGCGACGCCGCGCCGCGCATCGATCAAAGCGAGGTCCTGCGGGGTGGAGACGATCACCGCGCCGGCCAGCGGCACCTGCTGCGCCATGGTCAGCTGCGCGTCGCCGGTGCCGGGCGGCATGTCGACGACGAGAATGTCGAGCGGCGCCCAGGCCACTTCCTTCAGCATCTGGCTGATCGCCGACATCACCATCGGGCCGCGCCAGATCATCGGCGTCTCCTCCTCGACGAGGAAGCCGATCGACATCACCTTGAGGCCCCAGGAGTGCATCGGCTGGAGCATGCGCCCCTCGACGTCCGGCTTGCCCTTCAGCCCCATCAGGCGCGGCACCGAGGGGCCGTAGATGTCGGCGTCGAGCAGGCCGACCTTCAGCCCGAGCGCCGAGAGGCCGAGCGCCAGATTGGCGGCCAGCGTCGACTTGCCGACGCCGCCCTTGCCGGACGCCACCGCGATGATCGAGCCCACCCCCGGCAGGCCGCGCGATTCCTTCTGCGGGTCGGCGGGCGGCTGCGGCGCGTGGGTGTGACCGGCATGCGAGTGGCCGGCATGGGAATGTCCGCCCTGCCCGGAGACGCGCACCGGCGTCGTCGAGGAGCCACCGGCCGGCGCAGGCGCAGGGGAGGACGTGCCAGCCTTGCGCTCGGCGGTCAGCGCCACCAGCGCCGAGGTCACGCCCGGCGTCGCCCGCACGGTGCGTTCCACCGCGGCGCGCACCGGCTCCCAGGCCTGCGCCTCGCGCGCATCGACGGTGATCGACAGATACACCTTGCCGTCGGAGACCAGGATCTCCGACAGCACGCCCGCTTCGGTGACCGGCCGGCCATCCGGCGCGGAAACCTGCGCCAGCCGCGTCTTAACCTCGTCCGCGCTCACCGCCATGTCAGACACTCCCGGCTATCGTCTTGGAACCATTGCAGAGGGTGAGACACCAGCACGCCGTCAGCGTCAACCCATCTGCCGGCATGAGGTGATCGCAAGCGCTTATGGGCGGCGCCGGACCCATTACCGCCATTACCGCCCCCTGCCCGCCTGTGACCGACCCGATTGTGGATTGCGTTCACCGCGCACCTTCGGCCGGCGATCCCGCCATTGCTCCCAAGATGCGGCGACCATTGAAGAAGCGGGCGGCGCCGGTCGCCGGGGACACAGCTTCCAAAGCGCTCGATCTTCGCGCTCGCCCGGCATCGGCATGCCCGAACGGCGATCCGTCACCTTGCGTGTGACGCACCCGCCGCATGCCTCATTGTATTATCGGTAAATGACGGAAGGCATAAGCATTGCAAACATACCGACTCTTATTATCATACCTCGACTAATTACTTATAAAATAGCAAGAGGCGGAACATGGCGGAGTTTCACGCTACTTCATTTTATTATCTTACTCAAGAATCTGCGAATGTATACACGATTACAGGTTCAATAGTTTCGCCCCCATTGAATCCGGGAGACGACGGATGGGTGGTTTTCTCCTATGATAGCCCGGACACATTCGAAGTAAATTCATCCGTCAACTTGAACTTTAACCACGGCCCGAACGGTTATTATATCTATGTCGGGCATTACGGAAATGGGATGATATTATTCTCATCTCCCGACTATTTGCTCGTCACCAGCGACACCACCCTGTCCGGCACCTTCACCGCCACCCGCGAGGCGATGATCGTCTGCTTCCTCGAAGGCACGCACGTCGCCACGCCGGAAGGCGAGCGCGCGGTCGAGACCCTCGCCGCCGGCGACCTCGTGCGGACCGCCGCCGGCGAGACCCGGCCGGTGAAGTGGATCGGGCGTCAGACGGTGATGCGGACCTTCGCCGAGCCACTGCACGCCTACCCGATCCGCATCGCCGCCGGCGCCCTTGGCGACAGCCTTCCCGCCCGCGACCTCTTCCTGTCCCCCGATCATGCGCTGCTGATCGACGGAGTCCTCGTCCAGGCGAGCGCGCTGGTGAACGGCACCAGCATCTGCCGCGTCACGCAGCCGGCCGAGCGCTTCACCTATTTCCACATCGAGCTCGACGACCACGCGCTCATCCTTGCCGAGGGCGTGCCGGCGGAAACCTTCGTCGACAACGTCACCCGCCGCCGCTTCGACAATCACGCCGAATACATCGCGCGCTTCGGCGCCGGGGACGACGCCATCGCCGAGCTGGACCTGCCGCGCATCAAGTCCGCCCGCCAGTTGCCGGTGGCGATCCGCGCGCGGCTGGCCGCGCGGGCCGGCACGCTCGGCGCCACCGCCATCGAAGCCGCCTGAGCCACCGCCGTTCCGGGCGGCCGGTCTCGCGCCGCCGCCCGGACACCCGCGCGCATCGCCCGAGAATGCGCAATTCGCGGTCACCTGTGGCCAGTGACCAAGAATGCATCACCCCCGGTTGCGCAATCCCCCGGAAAAATGCCAGCATCGCCGCCGCCGGAACAAAAAAATACCGGCCCAGGGCAATCTTCCAAAGGGGAACAGCATGAGCCTCGTCACCCGTTTCGCGGCCGCCGCCGTGATGGTCGCGGCCGCGTTGAGCGGCGCCTCCGCCAAGGAATGGAAAACCGTCCGCATCGGCACGGAGGGTGCCTATCCGCCCTTCAACTATGTCGAGAACAACGAGCTCAAGGGTTTCGACATCGACATCGGCAAGGCGCTGTGCGCCAAGATGAAGGTCGAGTGCACCTTCGTCGCCCAGGACTGGGACGGCATCATCCCGGCGCTGCAGGCCGGCAAGTACGACGCCATCGTCGCCTCGATGTCGATCACCGAGGAACGCAAGAAGCAGATCGACTTCTCGAAGAAGTACTACAAGACCCCCGCCACCTTCGCGGTGCGCAAGGATTCTCCCGTCACCGAGACCTCGCCGGCGGCGCTGAAGGGCAAGGTGCTCGGCGCCCAGGCCTCGACCATCCACTCCAACTATCTCGAGGACGTCTACGGCAAGGCCGGCGCCGAGGTGAAGCTGTACGGCAAGCAGGACGAGGCCAATCTCGACCTCGCCAATGGCCGCCTCGACGCCATCCTCGCCGACAAGGTGGTGCTGATGGAGTGGCTGGCCACCAAGGACGGCGCCTGCTGCAAGTTCACCGGCGCCGAATACACCGATCCGAAATATTTCGGCGACGGCGTCGGCGTCGGCATCCGCAAGACCGATCCCGAGCTGGTGGCGATGTTCAACAAGGCGATCGACGAGATCCTCGCCGACGGCACCTACAAGACCATCAACGCCAAGTACTTCCCGTTCAGCGTCTACTGATCGCCGGGCGAGGGGCCGGCCGCTTCCCCTGCTGGCCCCCCTCGCCTGTCGTGATCCGCCGCCCGAACTGCCGCCCGAGCCTGCCGTGTCCCGCTTGAACCCCCGTCGGGGCCGGCCCATGCTCGCATCTACCGAATCTGAGTGCTTCCGGGCCGCCGAGCCCGTCCTGGCCGCAAGCGGAGCGCCGTTCCCGGGATGGAATTCCTGACCCTGCTTTCCTTCGGTCCGGGCGGCTGGGGCGACGAGATCGCCCGCGGTGCCCTGCTCACCGTCGAGCTGGCCCTCGCCACCCTGCCCTTCGGCCTCGCGCTGGGGCTTCTGGTCGCGCTCGGCAAGGACGCGCCCTCGCCGGTCGTCCGGTCGGCGGCCACCGTGTTCACCACCGTGTTCCGCGGCCTGCCGGAACTGCTGACGCTGTTCATCGTCTATTATGGCGGGCAGATGCTGCTTACCCGCCTCGCCGGCTATTTCTGGCCCGGCGCCAATGTCGAGGTGAACCAGTTCCTCGCCGGCGTCGTCGCCCTCGGCCTGGTGCTCGCCGCCTTCTCCTCCGAGGTATTCTACGCCGCGCTGAAAGCGGTGCCGCGCGGGCAGAAGGAAGCCGCCGCCGCGCTCGGCCTGCCGAAATGGCAGGCGTTCCGCCTCGTCGTGTTCCCGCAGCTGTGGCGCGTCGCCCTACCCGGCCTGTCCAACAACTGGATGGTGCTGATGAAGGACACCTCGCTGGTCTCCGTCATCGCCATCAACGATTTGATGCGGCAGACCGCCATCGCGGTGGGCGTCACCAAGCAGCCCTTCTTCTTCTATCTGGTGGCGTGCCTCATCTATCTCGCCTTCTCCATCCTCTCCAGCCTGGTGCTGACCCGCGCCGAGGCGAGGGCCAGCCGCGGCCTCAAGCGGGCGGGAGCGAAATGATGCTGGACGCGCTCCTCACCCCCATCGGCCAGGGCTTCCTCGCGGTGGCCGGCTTTATCGGCCTCAACGCCGATCTGATGGACCGCTACGGCCTGCGCTTCCTGCAGGGCGTGTGGGTCACCGTCGAGCTGGTCGGGCTGTCGATGATCTTCGGTGCCATCCTCGCTTTGCCGCTGGCCATTGCCCGCGTCGAGGGCGGCAAGATCACCTCGCGCCTCGCCTTCGGCTATTCCTATTTCTTCCGCGGCACGCCGCTGCTGGCCCAGACATTCCTCGTCTATTACGGCGCCGGCCAGTTCCGCGAGTTCTTTACCGATATCGGCCTGTGGTGGTTCTTCCGCGACGCCTTCAACTGCGCGGTGTTCACCTTCACGCTCAACACCGCCGCCTATCAGGCGGAGATCCTGCGCGGCGGATTGCAGAGCCTGCCGGTCGGCCAGAACGAGGGCGGCAAGTCGCTCGGCCTCACACGCTACCAGATCTACCGCACCGTGCTGCTGCCGCAGGCCTATGCGGTCGGGCTGCGCCCGCTCGGCAACGAGGTGGTGCTGATGATCAAGTCGAGCGCCATCGCCTCGGTGGTGACGGTCTACGACCTGATGGGCGTCACCCGCCTCGCCTTCTCGCGCTCCTACGACATGGAGGTCTATCTGTGGGCCGCCGTTTTGTACCTGCTGATGGTGGAGATCGTGCGCCGAGTGTGGGACGTGCTGGAGCGCCGCCTCAACCGCCACGTCGCCGTGTCGCGGTGAGGTCCCTCACCCCGCCAGCCGCGCCACCTCGGCGCGCAGCACCGGCACCAGCTCAGCCTCGAACCACGGGTGCCGCTTCAGCCAGCCGGTATTGCGCCAGGAGGGATGCGGCAGCGGGATGACCCGTGGCGCCTGCCGCGCCTCGAAGATCTCCCGCCAGCGCGTCACCCGCTCGGTGAGGCCGAGCGCCGTGAATTCCGCCAGCCCCAGCCGCTTCAGGTGATAGGCCTGCGCGCTCGCCCCCACGGCGACGACCAGCTCGAATGCCGGGCGCGCCGCGAACAGCCGGTCGTGCCACAGCGCGGCGCATTCCCGGCGCGGAGGCAGGTCGCCGCCCTTGGCATCCTGGCCGGGAAAGCAGAACCCCATGGCGGCGATGGCGACCCGCGTCTCGTCATAGAACCGGTCACGGTCGAGCCCGAGCCAGTCCCGCAGCCGGTCGCCGGAGGCGTCGTCGAAGGAGCGGCCGGAGGCATGCACCTTGGTGCCCGGCGCCTGCGAGGCGATCAGCAGCCGCGCCGACGCGCCGACATGCAGCACCGGGCGCGGCGCGTGCGGCAGCGGCTTGCCGCGCGGCGCCTCCACGCAGGCGCGACAGGCGCGGATTTCGGCAAGCACGGTATCGAGCGGGGAAAGCGGGGCGTCCATCGCCCCTAGATGGTCGCGGGAGCCGTTCATGTCACCGCTGCCGGGCGCGAAAATCCGCCGGCATCTCGAAGGGGCCGGCCCAGATGCCGCGCCCGGCGGCCCGCGCCGCCGCCTGCTCGCCGCGATAGGCGAAGGAGGTCGCCACCGCCCAGCCCTGTTCGACCATCAGCGCCCCGAGGTCGCGCCCGCCGGCCTGGCAGATCGACACCGAGCGCCCGTAGCGGTCGCCATCGACCGGCCGGCACGTCACGCCGTCCTTGCCGGCCGCCGCAACCGCCTGCTGCATCGCCTGCTTGGCCCGCTGCCCGCAGGGCCACAGCGCGTCCGGCGCGCCGCAGCTCTGGTGCAGTTCCGGCGCGTCGATGCCTTCCAGCCGCACCCGCGTGCCGCCGAGCTCGAAACTGTCGCCATCGGCAACCCGCATGGCGCCGTCGAGCGGCGGTACGAATCGCTCGATCACCAGCGCCGCGATGATCATCGCCAGCGCCACCAGCACCGCCCACCAGGTGGAGGCACGCCAGCCCCGGCGCGGCGCCCGGCCTCCCGCCGGAAACCGGCGAGGCGCGCGCCAGCGGCCGCCCGGAGTTCGCACCTTCTCAGGCGTCCGCGACGCCGGCTTCTGCGAAGGTCGCCATGCCGCCATGGCAGGCGACCGCCGCCTTGATCACGCCGATCGACAGCGCCGCCCCCGAGCCTTCGCCGAGCCGCATACCGAGGTCGAGCAGCGGCTTCATCCCCAGCTGCTCCAGCACCCGGGCATGGGCGGGCTCGGCCGAGACATGGCCGGCGAAGCAATGGTCGAGCGCCGAGGGGTCGAGCGCGTGCAGCACGGCGGCGGCGGCGGTCACCACATAGCCGTCCAGCACCACCGGCACGCGCTGCATGCGGGCGGCGAGGATGGCGCCGGCCATGGCGGCGAGCTCGCGCCCGCCGAGCCGGCGCAGCACTTCCAGGGGGTCGTCGAGATGGCCCCGGCAGCGCGCCACCGCCGCCTCGACAGCGGCGATCTTGGCCGCCAGCACCGCGCCGGTGGCGCCGGTGCCCGGCCCCACCCATTCGGTGGCGCTGCCGCCATAAAGTCCGTGGAAGATCGCCGCCGCCACCGTGGTGTTGCCGATGCCCATCTCGCCAAGGCAGAGCAGGTCCGGCTCGCCGGCCAGCGCCTCCATGCCGAAGGCCATGGTGGCGGCGCATTCGGCCTCGGTGAGCGCGTCCTCTTCCACGATGTCGCGGGTCGGGATGTCCAGCGCGAGGTCGAACACCCGGAGACCGGCCCCGAACACGCCGCAGATCTGGTTCACCGCCGCCTTGCCGTCGGTGAAGGTGGCGACCATCTGCTTGGTCACCTCCGGCGGATAGGGCGAGACGCCGCGCCGCGCGACGCCATGGGTACCGGCGAACACCGCGACCGTCGGGCGGTCGATGCGCGGGATCTCGCGCCCCTGCCAGCCGGCGAGCTTGATGGCGATCTCCTCGAGCCGCCCGAGCGCACCCGGCGGCTTGACCAGTTGCCCCTGCCGCGCCCGCGCCGCCGCCTCCGCCTCGGCATTGATCGCCGGCAGGGAGAGGAACAGGTTGCGGATGTCGTCGAAGGGAAGCCCGGTGGCGGTGCGCTGCATGGGTCTCTCGAAGGTTCGGGTCTTGAAACCGGCAGCCGCGAAGGGCGCGGCTCGGCGAGGCGCGGGGTAGCCCCTCGCAAGCCGGGTGGCAACCGATAAATCGGGAGTGGGCAGAAGCACCCCGGAAGCGACCGAAGGCGCTCCACGATGGCCCCCTCGTCAGGTCGAGGAAAAACGTATCATCACGAGATACAGATTATTGCGATTTGTATCACCATAAGATACATGTATCGCGTGAGGATGCGGGCCACCCATGATCCAGAGCTTCAAGGGTAAGCAGGCTCAGGCGGTCTGGAACGGCACGAGCGGCAAGGGTTTTCCTGCTGATCTGATCCGCGTCGCCCAGCGCAAGCTGGCCATGCTGAATGCCGTCGTCACCCTTGAAGCCCTGCGGGCACCGCCGGCCAACCGTCTGGAGCAACTGAAGGGCGACCGCGCCGGTCAGCATTCTCTTCGCATCAACGATCAATTCCGCATCTGCTTCGTCTGGCGTGACGGACACGCCCATGATGTCGAGATCGTCGACTATCACTGAGGACAGCCCCATGCACGGCCCCCTGCCCCCCATCCATCCCGGCGAGATCCTCCGCGAGGAGTTCCTGCGGCCGCTGAACCTCAGCCCCTATGCGGTGGCCAAGGCGGTGCATGTGCCGCGCACCCGGATCGAGCGGCTGGCGCGCGAGGAAACGCCGGTCACCGCCGACACCGCCCTGCGGCTCGGCCGCCTGTTCGGCACCGGGCCGGAATTCTGGATGAACCTTCAGGCCGCCCACGACCTCGTCCAGGCCGAGCGGGCGGCCGCCGACGTCACGAACATCCGGCCGCTCGACAGCGCGGCCTGATCCGCGGCGCGACGCACCCGGACCGGGACGCCGGCTGACGCCCCGCGGCGATTTCTGCTACGGGAAGCGGCATGATCGCCCTGTCTCCCACCTTCTGCAGCGAACTCGACCAGCTGTTCCTCTGGCGGCGGGATGTCCGGCATTTTGAGACCCGCCCACTGCCGGAAGGGCTGCTCGACACCCTGCTCCGCCAGGCCCATCAGGCGCCGAGCGTCGGGCTCAGCCAGCCCTGGCGCTTCGTGCGGGTCGCCTCGGCGGCACGGCGGGCGCGGATCCGCGCCATCTTCGAGACCTGCAACGCCGAGGCGCTCGCCGCGCAGAAGGAAGAGCGCGCCGGCCTCTATGCCCGGCTAAAGCTCGCCGGGCTCGACGACGCGCCCGAGCAGGTCGCCGTCTTCGTGGATACCGAGACGCAGATCGGCCATGGCCTCGGCCGCGCCACCATGCCGGAGACCCTCGGCTATTCCGCCGTGCTCGCCGTGCACACGCTGTGGCTGGCGGCGGCGGCGCGGAGGATCGGGCTCGGCTGGGTGTCGATCCTCGACGCGTCGGCGGTGGCGACGGCGCTTGAGGTGCCCGGGCACTGGCGGCTCATCGCCCATCTGTGCATAGGCTATCCGCGCGCGCCCTCCGACATCCCGGAGCTGGAGCGCGCCGGCTGGGAGCACCGCCTGCCGCCCGGCGACGTCCTCCTGGAGCGCTGAGCGAAGCCGCATCCCATGACCTTGCCGCCAACCATACTCATATACCTTCCGACGACGCTGCGCTTCCTCACCCGGCTGCCGGTGCCGCGCTTCTCATGGGAGCCGGAGGACGGCCCGCCCGACCTCGACCGGCTCGGCCCCTGCTTCCCGCTGGCCGGTGCCCTCATCGGCCTGATCGGCCTCATTGTCCACCTCACCGCACTCACCATCCTGCCCGGTTTTATCGCCGCGACGCTGGCGGTCGGCGTGATGGTGCTCGCCACCGGGGCACTGCATGAGGACGGTTTCTCCGACACCGCCGACGGGCTCGGCGGCATGACGCGTGAGAGGCGCCTCGCCATCATGCGCGACAGCCGGCTCGGCACCTTTGGCGCGGTGGCGCTGCTGCTGGCGACGCTGCTGCGCATCGGCGCCCTCGAAGGATTGGCCACGTTTTCATGGGCCGGGGCCGCCGGCGCCCTGCTCGCCGCCGCCGCCCTGTCCCGGCTGGCGGCGCTCGGCCTGATCGCGGCGCTGCCCTCCGCCCGCCCGGATGGACTCGCCGGCCGCGCCGGCCGCCCCTCGCGCGCCACACTGTGGAAGGCGGGGATCGCCGCTGTCGCCATCTCCATCGTTTCCGTTGTGACAACAATGGGTTGGACAGCATTCCTCAGCGGCCTTCTCATCGCCTTATTGGCGTGGAGCGGCATCATCCGCCTTGCGTCGGCCAAATTTGGCGGGCAAACGGGGGATGTCGCCGGTGCGGCGGCGCTGACTGTCGAGATTGCGTTCCTTCTGGGGGCGCTTATCTTCGCGCGGTCGATCGGATGAACCGCCCGATTCCCATGTCCAAACGCGTTTCTACCCCCTGTGTCGGAGTGTGCGCACTCGATGCCGCTGGTCGCCATTGTGTCGGCTGCGGGCGCACGCTCGAGGAGATCGGTGCCTGGCCCAGCCTCGACGAAACCGCGCGCCGCGCGATCATGAACCGCCTCGCCCGCCAGAGCCGCCGCGAGTCCCCGAGTCGCGAGTCCCAGAGTCGCGCTCCCCGGCACCGCGAGTCCGCGCGATGAATGCCGACCGCTTCATGTGGGTGGTGGTGATCGGCCTTGCCGCCGGCATCGGGCTGATCCTGTGGAATGCCGAGGCCGGGGGCGTCGCCGGGCTCACCACCAACCAGCTCACCCGCCTGGTCGCCCTGTCGGCTCTGGCGCTGGTGGTCGGCGCCGGCGCGGTGGCGACCTTTGCCGGCCGCCTCGGCGATGCCTTGCGCGCCGCCGCGCTGTGGCTGGTCATCTTCGCCGTGCTGGGCGTCGGCTATACCTATCGCTTTGAAATCCATAGCGTCGCCTACCGCGTGCTCGCCGAGCTCGCCCCCGGCTACGCCGTGCCGGTCGGCCATGACACCGGCCCGGCGATCGAGGTCGCCCGCGCCCGCGACGGCGATTTCAACATCCGCGTCGAGATCAACGGCAACCGCATTCCGATGCTGGTCGATACCGGCGCCTCCAGCGTCGTGCTCACCCCAGAAGACGCGGTGGCCGCCGGCCTGCCGATGGAGTTGCTGCGCTACGACATCCCGATCGACACCGCCAATGGCCGCGGCCGCGCCGCCGCCGTCGTGCTCGACCGGGTGTCGATCGCCGGCAGCATCGAGGAGCGTCAGGTGCCGGCTCTGATTGCCAGCCCCGGTACGCTCAAGCACAGCCTGCTCGGCATGACCTTCCTGTCCCGCCTCGACAGCTTCGAGATCCGCGGCGAGAAGCTGGTGATGCGCGCCAAGGCACTGGATCGCTGAAAGGCGCGGGATCGCTGAGGGCGACTGCCCTCAGCCGGAAACCAGCGCCACCAGAAAGCGCAGCCCCATCAAGGCGAGATAGAGGCCGAATCCGACCTCCAGCTGACGCTTGCTGAAGCGATGCGCCAGCTTCGCGCCGAGCGGTGCCGCCAGCACCGCCACCGAGCCGACGAGCACGGCGCCGGGAAGCGAGATGAAGCCGAGCGACAGCGGCGGCAGCTCCGCCAGATGCGGCCAGCCGCCGAGCACGTAGCCGATCACGCCGGGCACCGCGATCAGCGCCCCGAGGCCGGAGGACGTGGCGATGGCCTGGTGAATCGGCACCCGGTAGAGCGACAGGATAGCGACCGCGATGCCGCCACCGCTGATGCCGACCAGCGAGGCTATCACGCCGATGAACGCCCCGTAGAGCCGCATCGGCCACGGACCCGGCAGGTCGTCGGCCAGCACCCAGCTGTCGCGTGCGAACAGCAGGCGGATCGACATCAGCACCGCGAACACGACGAAAGCCAGTTGCAGCACCCGGTCCGGCGACACCGCCGCCAGCGCCGTGCCGGCCAGCACGCCGATGACGATCGGCACCACCCATTGCCGCAGCACGCCGGTGTTGATCTTGGTGCGCGAGCGATGGGCGAAGAAGGAGCGCAGCGCCGTCGGCAGGATGATGGCGAGCGCCGAGCCGACCGCGAGATGCATGCGCAGCGCGTCCGGCACACCGACGACGCCAAACACCTCATAGAGCACCGGCACGATGATGGCGCCGCCACCAATGCCGAACAGGCCGGCGAGGATGCCGGTGGCGAAACCGGCGGCGAGTAGAATACCGACCAGCCACAGGATCTGGTCGAGGGGAAGCGACGCGATCATCATGCCACCAATGCCCGCCGTTCCTCGGCGCGGCGCACCTCGTCGACCGCCGCCTGCAACACGTCGAGGCCGGCCCCCGACTTCACGCCCTCGATGGCGAGCCGGCGGCGATAGGCCCGCGCGCCGGGACGGCCGGTGAACAGGCCGAGCATGTGGCGGGTGATGTCGTGCAGCCTACCGCCGGCCTCGAGATGCGCGGCGATATAGGGCTCGAAGGCGGCGACGGCGGAGAACGCATCGGCATGCGGATCTTCCGCGCCGAACAGACGCGAATCGACGCCGAGCAGCAGTTCCGGCTGCTGATAGGCGGCGCGTCCCAGCATGACGCCGTCGACATGGAGGAGATGCGCCTCCGCCTCCTCCAGCGAGCCGATGCCGCCATTGATGATGACCGGCACGCGCGGCAGGCGCTGCTTCAGCCGGTACACCCGGTCATAGTCGAGCGGCGGGATGTCCCGGTTCTCCTTCGGCGACAGCCCTTGCAGCCACGCCTTGCGCGCATGCACGGTGAGCGTATCCGCCCCTGCCGCCAGCACGGCGTCGGCCAGCGCGTCGAGCGCCACTTCCGGGTCCTGCTCGTCGACGCCGATGCGGCACTTGACGGTGACGGGAATGCCGACCTCGGCCTTCATCGCCGCGACGCAGGCGGCGACGAGCGCGGGATCGCGCATCAGGCAGGCGCCGAAATTGCCGCCCTGCACGCGGTCGGAGGGACAGCCGACATTGAGGTTGATCTCGTCATAGCCCCACTCGGCGGCGATGGCGGCGGCCTTGGCCAGAGCCTCGGAATCGGAGCCGCCCAGCTGCAACGCCACCGGGTGTTCGACGGGAGAGAAACCGATCAGCCGCTCCCGGTCGCCATGGATCACCGCATTGGCGGTGACCATTTCGGTGTAGAGCAACGCGCGTGCCGACAGGGTACGGTGGAATGCCCGACAGTGGCGATCGGACCAGTCCATCATGGGCGCGACGGAAAACCTAAACGATTGATAGTTCATCATTATTCAGTTCAGTACCTGTGCCCTGCGCACGCGATCTGCGCGGGACCGGGCCGTGTTTTCCAGCTGCTCGACGCGGTAGTGTAGACGGAGGCACACGAAAGCGCCTCACCCGCTTTCCCGCGAGGCGTCCCTTTCATATCGACGAGATGTCCGCACTCGGCAAGGCCCCGCAGTGTCCCGGCCCTCACGAACGAGGGCCACTCATGAACCGGGATCATAGGTTCATGCGCCTTCCGGCACCTAATGGGCGGCCCGTGAGCCCGCCTATACTCCCGGCACTTGGCAAGAAGGGGAAGGCGCCAGGCCGGCTCAGCGCTGGCGTGCCGGCTCCGATCACGAAGGACAGCGGATCATGTTGGGAACCATTCTGCACGGTCCGGGCGACGTGCGTTGCGAGGAGGTCGCCGAACCCGAGATCCAGCGTCCGACCGATGCCATCATCCGCCTGTCGGCAAGCTGCATCTGCGGCTCCGATCTGTGGCCGTTCCGCGGCCTGAACGAGGTCACCGCGCCGCTGGCGATGGGCCACGAATATTGCGGCGTCGTCGTCGAGGTCGGCAGCGCGGTGCGCAACGTCAAGCCGGGCCAGTTCGTCGTCGGCTCGTTCTGCCTGTCCGACAATACCTGCCCGCATTGCCGGTTCGGCTTTCCGTCCTCCTGCGAGCAACGCGAGTTCATGAGCGGGGCGCAGGCGCCGCTGGCGCGCGTACCCTTGGCCGACGGCACGCTGGTCGCCACGCCCGAATTGCCGGCGGACGACCTGATCCCGAGCCTGCTCGCCACCTCCGACGTGCTGGGCACCGGCTGGTACGCCGCCGACGCGGCGCGCGTGCAGCCGGGCTCGACCGTCGTGGTGGTGGGTGACGGCGCGGTCGGGCTGATGGGCGTGCTGGCCGCCAAGCAGATGGGCGCGGCACGCATCATCGCGATGAGCCGACACAAGCGCCGGCAGGATTTCGCCCTGGAATATGGCGCCACCGACATCGTCTCCGAACGCGGCGAGGCCGGCGTGGCGCGGATCAAGGAACTTACCCGCGGTGTCGGGGCGGACTCGGTACTGGAGTGCGTCGGCACCAAGGAATCGATGGCGCAGGCGCTGCAATGCGCGCGCCCCGGCTCGATGATCGGCTATGTCGGCGTGCCGCATGGCGTCGAGTTCGACGGCCAGTCGCTGTTCTTCTCGCAGGTCGGCATGCTGGGCGGCCCCGCGCCGGTGCGCCGGTTCCTGCCGCATCTGATGGACCTGGTGCTGTCGCGCCAGATCGATCCCGGCAAGGTGTTCGATCTGGAAGTGCCGCTCGCCGACGTCGCCGAGGGTTACCGCGCGATGGACGAGCGCCGCGCCATCAAGACCCTGCTCCGCCTCTGAGCCGGGACGTGGTCGCCAGCAGAGTGGTCCCGGCCCCGGCCTGACGGAGTCTGACCTCATCGATGGACATCGCCGCGCCTTCCGACCCTCCATTCGCGTCGCCGCCGCGCGCCTGCGGCGACTGCACCCTGTGCTGCAAGGTCTACACGATCCCGGTCCTCGACAAGCCGGAAGGACAATGGTGCCCGCACTGCACGCCGGGCCGGGGCTGCGGCATCTACGCCAGCCGCCCGGACTATTGCCGCGCCTTCCACTGCGAGTGGCTCGCCGCGCCGCGCTTCCCCGACCATTGGAAGCCGACCCGCTCGAAGATGGTGGTGACGCGGTTCCCGGGCAACGGCTTCCTCTATGTGCAGGTCGACCCCGGCCACCCGCGGGCCTGGTCGCGTCAGCCCTATCGCGGCGACCTCGCGCGCTGGGCACGGCAGTTGCTGCCAAGGGGCGCGCATGTGCTGGTGTTCGTGCATGACGAGGCGACGCTGATCATCGGCTATCAGGCAATCCCGCTTGGCCGCATGAGCACGGAAGACAGCTTCCGCGTCCGGATGCGTCCGACCGCCGATGGCGTGAAATATGTGGCCGAGAGGGTTCCCGGCCCGCCAAAGCCGCCCGCCTGACATCCCTGACCATCCCCCGTCACGCCACTCCATCGGATCGGCGTGACGGGGTCAGGATGCGGCTCAGCGCGCGCCGGTGCGATAGACCTCGTCCGGGACCAGCTCCATCCAGGTCACCACGCTGCCGTCCAGCGCCTCGGCGATGGCGAAATGCGTCATCGGCTGATCGGCGGTCGCGCCGTGCCAGTGGCGCACATTCGGCGGGATCCAGACGACGTCGCCGGGGCCCACCTCCTCGCGCGGGCTCCCCTCCCTCTGCACCCAGCCGCGACCGGAGACGATGAACAGCGTCTGGCCGAGCGGATGGGTGTGCCATGCGGTGCGGGCGCCGGCGGCGAAGGCAACCGTCGCCCCGCCAATGCGGGCGGGCGCGTCGCCGCGATAGGGGCCGGAGACCCGCACCTCGCCGCTGAAGCGGTCGGCCGGGCCGGGAGTGCCCGCCTCCGGATCGGCGCGGACGATCCGCAGCTCGGTATTGGCGGAGGCGGAGACCGGCTGGGCGGCGGCCGGCTGCGCGCTCGCCTCGCGGCTGGCGAACACCCGTTCGAGCACCGGCACCGCCGACATCGCTCGTGGCCAGCCGGCGTAGAAGCCGAGATGCGTCGGCACCTCCGCCGCCTCGGTGCGTGTCAGGCCGTTATCCATGGCGCGGTTGGCGTGGAAGGGAAGCTGCTCGGGCTGGCCGATGGCGATCAGCGCCGCCATGGTGACGAGGCTGCGGTCGCGCGGCGCCAGCTCCGGCCGGCGCCAGAGATCGCCGAACAGCACGCGGTTGGTCAATGCGGCGAGCGCCGGCGCGGTCGGCGCCACGCCGTTGTTCACCGCCGCCGTCCGCGCCGCCTCGGCGGCGGGCTCCAGCTCGATGGGCGCGGCGGCACTGTCCGTCACCGGGCCGATGCCGCGCTCGTCGAACACCTTCTTCACCTCGGCGACGGCGGAGATCGCATTCGGCCAGCCGGAATAGAAGGCCAGCTGGGTGATCGTCTCGCCGATTTCGCCGGGCTTCACGCCATTGTCGAGCGCCCGCCGGACATGCCCGCCGATCTGCGCCGTCTTGCCGGTGGAGATCAGCGTGGCGACGGTGATCAGGCTACGGTCGCGCGGCGCGAGCTCCGTGCGCAGCCAGACATCGCCGAACAGCACGTCGTCGGTGAAATGGCCGAGGCCGGGCGCGACGTCGTACACCGCCGGCGGCGCGACGCGGCTGCGCTTGGTCTCCTCGGCGTCCGCGCCAGTGGCGGCGAGCGCCGAGAGCACGATCCCAGCTGCGATCTTCTTCATGGGGCATCTCCTTGGCCGAGACCGGCGACAGCCCGGCGGTTCGCCGACCGGGACACCGGCGGCGTTGAACGGCGACGGATGAGGATGCGCCGGACCTGCGGTGGCAGACCCGGCGCGGGCACCTCAGCTCAGATTGAGGTCGATGTTCTTCAGCGGCAGCTGGCGCACGCGCTTGCCGGTGGCAGCGAACAGCGCATTGAGCACCGCCGGCGCGGCGACCGCGATGGTCGGCTCGCCGACGCCACCCCAGAAGCCGCCCGACGGCACGGTGATCACCTCCACCACCGGCATCTCGTCGAGCCGCATGACGTTGTAGGTGTCGAAGTTCTCCTCGACGATCCGCCCGTCCTTCACCGTGCACTCGCCATAGAGCATGGCGGACAGGCCGTAGACGAAGGAGCCGGCGATCTGCGCCTCCACCTGCTGCGGATTGACGACATAGCCGGGGTCGGTGGCGGCAACGATGCGGTGGATCTTCAGCCGGCCATCCTTGACCGAGACCTCGGCCGCCGCCGCCACATAGCTGCCGAAGCCCATCACCTGGGCGAGGCCGCGATGCACGCCCTCCGGCGGCTTGGTGGTCTCCCAGCCGATGCCCTTCGCGGCGGCTTCCAGCACGGCGAGGTGCTTGGGATGGTTCGCCATCAGCTTGCGGCGGAACGCCAGCGGATCGACCTTCGCCGCCTGCGCCAGTTCGTCGATGAAGCACTCGAGATAGACGGCGTTCTGGTTGAGGTTGACGCCGCGCCAGGCGCCGGGCCGGATATGCGGGTTGCGCATCGCGTGGTCGATGAGCAGGTTGGGGATGGTGTAGCCGATCGCCATCTCCGCCCCGCCGGGCATCAGGCCCTGGAAGGTGACGGGGTCGCCATTGGCGGTCATGATCGAGGGGCGCATATAGGCCATGATCGACTGGCCGGAAATGCGCATGTGCAGCGCGTCGAGATTGCCATCCGCATCCACAGCGCCGCGCAGGCGGCACTGGGTGACGGGGTGGTAGCGCCCCTGCACCATGTCCTCCTCGCGGGTCCACATCATCTTCACCGGCGTGCCCGGAACCTGCTTGGCGATGCGGGCCGCCATGGTGACGTATTCCGTGGTCAGCCGGCGGCCAAAACTGCCGCCGATGCGCACGACATGTACCTCGCAGGCCTCGACCGGCAACTCGGCCGCGGCGGCCAGCGCGTCGAGCGCCGCCTCGGCCACTTGCGTCGGGCCCCACATCTCGCAACGCTCCGGCGTCCAGCGCACCGTGGCGTTGATCACCTCCATCGGCGCATGGTTCTGGTAGGGAAAGCCGTAATCCGCCTCGATCACCCGGCCGGCGCTGGCCAGCACCGCCTTGGCGTCGCCGACGCGGTTGCCGACGAACTCGGTCTCGGCGGTCAGGCCCTCGCGCAGCATCGCGGCGATGGTCTCGCTGGAGACATTGGCGTTCGGCCCGTTGTCCCATTCGATGGGCAGGGAATCGAGCGCGGTCTTGGCGCGCCAGAAGGTGTCGGCCACCACCGCCACCGTCTCGTCGTCGACGCGCAGCACGTGCTTCACGCCGCGCATGTTCGCCACGGCGGAGGCATCAAAGCTCTTCAGCTTGCCACCATGCACCGGGCAGGCCTTGGGAATGGCGACCAGCATGCCGGGCATGGAGATGTCCATGCCGTAGACCAGCGAACCGTTCAGCTTGTCGAGCGTGTCGAGCCGCTTCACCGGCTGGCCGGCAATGGTCCAGTCCTTCGGGTCCTTCAGCGTGAGGCCGGTCGGCGGCGCGATGCCGTTGGCGGCGGCCGCGACCGCGCCATAAGTAGTCGAACGCCCGCTCGCCTGATGGGTGATGACGCCCTTGGCGACGCTGCATTGCGCCGCGGGCACGCCCCATTGCTGCGCCGCCGCCTGCACCAGCATGGCCCGCGCGGTGGCGCCCCCCATGCGGACATATTCCTGCGAGCCGCGAATGGCGCGCGAGCCGCCGGTGGACTGGTCGCGCCACACCCGCTCGCGCCGCCGGTTCTCGCCCGGCTTCACGAGTTCGAAGCGCACCTTGTCCCAGTCGCAGTCGAGTTCCTCGGCGACCAGCTGGGCGAGGCCGGTCAGCGAGCCCTGCCCCATCTCAGTGCGGGCGATGCGGACGATCACGGTCTCGTCCGGCTGGATCACTACCCAGGCATTAACTTCCTTGACCGCCTCCCCGGCCGCCTGTTGCGCCACGGCGCGGGCTGGCAGCGGAAAGGAAAAGCCGAAGCTGAAGGCACCTGCGGCGGCACCGGCGCCGGTGAGGAAGCCGCGACGGGAGAGCCGGCCGGCGGCGCTCTGCGAATGGATCCGTTCCTGCATGGTCATCGACGCCTCCCTCAACCGCGATTGGTCATGCGCTCGGCGGCGAGCTTCACGCCGGCCAGCACTCGCGGATAGGTTCCGCAGCGACAGATGTTGGTGATCTCGGCACGGATGTCGTCGTCGCTGGGATTGGGGTTCTGCGCCAGCAGCGAGGAGGCGGCCATGATCATGCCAACCTGGCAGTAGCCGCATTGGGCGACGTCGAGCTCGGCCCAGGCCTGCTGCACCGGGTGCGGCGTCTCGGCCCCGAGCCCCTCGATGGTGACGATCCTGTTCTCCTCGGTCACCGCACTGACCGGCAGCGCGCAGGAGCGCGTCGCCACCCCGTCGAGATGCACAGTGCAGGCGCCGCACTGGGCGACGCCGCAGCCGTATTTGGTGCCGGTCAGGCCGACATGCTCGCGTATGACCCAAAGAAGAGGCGTGTCGTCCTCGACATCGACCTCGACCACTTTCCCGTTGACGTTGAGTTTCGTCATCTCGCGCTCCCGGCTTGAGGATGAAGGTTCGGTCAGTTCGCGGCCGCCAGTCCCGCGAGATAGGCGGTGATGTTCGCCCGGTCGGCGGCATTGGCGACCGACACCGTCATCGTGGTGCCCGGCACCATGGCGCGCGGATTGGCGATGAAGCTGTCGATCCGCGCCGCGTCCCAGGTGACGTCGAGTTCACGCATCTTGGGCGAATAGCGGGCGCCCTCGACGCTGCCCGCCTTGCGGCCGACAAGGCCGGACAAGGTCGGGCCGATGCGGTTCTGCCCCGGCTGGACGGTATGGCAGGAGGCGCAGCGCTGGCGGAACAGGCGCTCGCCGGCGGCGGCGTCCTGGGCGAAAGCCGGGCCCGGCATCAGCGCGGCGGTCAGGATAAAAGCAGGAGAGAGGGCAATGAATCTCGAAATCATTCCGTTTCCGTCAGTCGTTGCAATAGGTGCGCTGCAAAGGCTGCTGTTTGCTGGGGACGGCATCAGGCTCCCATCGCATGGCGAGCCCGCGCGACACGCCTCTGACCTTTCCTCCGTCGCGCATGACCACCGCTAACCTAACGTGAGCGGGCGGCCTCGATTAGATCGGCGGCGTCGCATAAGCCTATGTTGTGAATTCATGAGTGGCGTCCGGGAGTGTCCACCGGGGGCTCTGCCCCAGTCCGTGCCAGCTGCCGCCACCCGCCCCGGATTCGAGAGCACCCCCGAGCCGCCCACCCTGAGCTATCGACCACGGAGAGCGCCAGATCGGCCGACCGCAACCTCGCCTGGATTCCGGGCAGCGGGTTACAGGGCGTCTCCCGTGCGCCGTCGCCGAGAACACCTCGCGCGGTCGGATACCAACGATCGGTTTCAGCGGCTGGAAACGGGGCGAAACGCGCAGAACCTCAAGGGCCGGGATCCCCGGCGAGGGGGCCCTCCGGCATGGTGTCGGTCAGCGGAGAGCACAGAATATTTTGCCGCAGCCCCTTCTGACCGAGCACTCTTCCCGGCCGACCTGCTAATCGAGGCATCAAAAGCGGAGGTGGGTATGGATAGAATCGACAGTGTTCTCGGCGATCTGCCGGCGGATCTCTACATCACCGATCCGGACGTGGTTTCTAGATACCTCACGGATTTCCGCCGCTTCCGAACGGGCCGCTCGCGCGCCGTCCTGCGGCCGCGCACCACGGCGGAGGTGCAGCGCATCGTTGCCAGCTGCGCGGCGCATGGCGTGCCGCTGGTACCGCAGGGCGGCAACACCTCCTATTGCGCCGCCGCCACCCCCTCCACGCAGGGCGACGAGCTGGTGCTGAGCCTCGAACGCCTGAACGCCGTGCGCGGCATCGACGCGGCCAACCTCTCGCTGACCGCGGAGGCAGGCTGCGTGCTGAGCGTCCTGCAGGAAGCCGCGAACGATGCCGGCCTGATGCTGCCGCTGGACCTCGGCTCGCGTCAGTCCTGCCAGATCGGCGGCAACCTCTCCACCAATGCGGGCGGCATCTCCGTCCTGAAGCACGGCATGGCCCGCGACCTGGTGCTGGGCCTCGAGGCCGTGCTGCCGGACGGGCAGCTGCTCGACGTCCTGCAGCCGCTGCGCAAGAACAATACCGGCTATGACGTGAAGCAGATCCTGCTGGGCGCCGAGGGCACGCTCGGCGTCATCACCGCCGTGTCGCTGAAGCTGGCGCGGAAAGCCGCGCAGACGGTCACCGCCTTCCTCGCCATCGAGGACATCGACGCGCTCACCACCATCCTCGCGCGAGCCCAGCAGTTCACCGGTGAGAACATCACCTCGTTCGAATACATCTCCCATCACTCGCTCGCGCTGCTGCTCGCCGCACAGGACAGCCTGCGCCATCCCCTGTCGGCACCCTCTGCCCATTACGTGCTGCTGGAAGCGCAAACCTGTTCGCCGGTGTTCGCCATGGAGGAAGCCGTCGCGCAGCTGCTGGAAGAACTGATGGGCGAGGGCCTGGTTACCGACGGCACGCTTGCCGCCGGCGAGCAGCAGCGCGACCGGCTGTGGTATCTGCGCGAACATATTCCCGAGGCCGAGGTGGCGAATGGTGGCTCGGTGAAGCACGACGTCTCCGTGCCGACCTCCGTTCTGCCCGCCTTCATCACCGAGGCCTCCGCCATCGTGGCGACCCACGGCGCGGGCGGACGCCTGTCGATCTACGGCCATGTCGGCGACGGCAACGTCCATTTCAACGTGGTTGCGCCGGTCGAAGCGGAGCCGGGCAGCTACAAGTCCTGGCTCGAGCGCGAGGTCTCTCCGCGCGTCTACGATCTGGCCGTGGCGATGGGGGGCTCCTTCGGTGCGGAATACGGCATCGGCGTCGTGAAGCTCGACCTGCTGGACCGCTACGGCGATCCGGCGAAGCTCCACATGATGCGTGCCATCAAGGCCGCGCTCGATCCAGCGGGCATCATGAACCCGGGCAAGGTGGTGCGGACGTAGCTGCAACGTTCGAGGCCCGCGGGCCACGCGCCTTCCATCCGGCGGGACTAAACGCGTAGCCGGATCCCTTGTCCCGGACAGCGAGCGCCGAGGCTCATGCCCCGGCCGTCGCGCCCTGGCGCGGCGGACAATACGCGGCGGCCTCTTCGGCTCAGCCGCGACCATATCGCCATTTGTCCCGAAGCCGGCTCGCGATATCCTCTCGCCATGGATCCGATCCGCATCCTCCTGGTCGACGATCATCCCATCGTGCGCGAAGGCTACCGCCGGCTGCTGGGACGCCAGCCCGGTTTTTCGGTCGTGGCCGAAGCCGGCGATGGCGATGCGGCGCTGACGGCCTTCACCGAGCACAGACCCGACATCGTGCTGATGGACCTTTCCATGCCGGGAGGCGGCGGTTTCGCGGCGGTCGAGGCGATCCTCCAGCACGACCCGCAAGCCCACATCATCATCGTCTCCATGCACCAGGGGGCCATCTTCGCGCAGAAGGCCATGGCCGCCGGAGCGCGGGGCTTCGTTTCCAAGAGCAGTCCGCCGGACGAACTCGTCCGGGCCATCACCACGGTGATATCGGGGCGGCGCGTGCTCTCGGCCGATATGGCCCAGGAGTTCGCACGCACCTCCATCGAAAACGACGATTTCGCCGGGCTGACGCCGCGCGAGCGCGACATCCTTCTTCTCCTGGTGCGCGGCATGAACGGACGGACCATCGCCCATAGCCTCGGCCTCTCGTCCAAGACGGTGCAGAACAACCTGTCACAGATCCGCGCCAAACTCGGCGCTTCCGGCGATGCCGAGCTCATGCTGAAGGCCCAGCGCGCCGGCCTCGTCCCGGCGATATGATGCGCGGACTGCTGCCCCAGCTGGTGTTGCGGGTATTGGCGGCAGGGCTGCTGACCGTGCTGACTGCCGCCGGCTGGGTGCTCTGGGATACGGCAAACGCCGCCCGACGGGATACACAGACCACCGCCACGCTGGTTTCCGATGCCATCGCCGCCCGGCCGAGCTTCGAGGGCCTCGCCTTCGGTGGCGTGGCACCGATGCCGGTGTTTCGCGATTGGCAGCAATTTCCAGCCTGGAGCCTGATCGCGCCGGGAATATGCGTCGAGCTCGGCCCCCGGGATCAACCGGTACAACGGCGCTGCGGTCCCTATCTGGCGGCCGCCGTGCCTCCGGAATGGTTCGTGTGGCTGGCACGGCACGTCGGCCTGGTACCCGAGCCGATCGCCGTGCCCGTCCGGACACGGTACGTCTCCGACGCCTATGTGACCGCCATCGCCGATCCGGGCGTCATCATCACGCGGGCCTGGGCCCGCACGGGCGATCTGATGCGCGTCGCGGTGGGCATGGCGATCGGCGGCGCCGTCCTGACCGGGCTTCTCGTGGTCCGCCTGCTGGCACCGTTCCGCACCATATTGCGCGGGATCGAGCGATTGCGGCGCGGCGACTTCGCCACCCGCCTGCCCCATCTGCACGTCGCGGAATTCGACCAGCTGAGTTCCGCGTTGAATGACACCGCCGCGACGCTGCAGGACGCGCAGGCGCAACGAACCGATCTCACCCGACGGCTGTTCACCGTGCAGGAAAGCGAAAGGCGGGCGCTGGCGCGCGAACTTCACGACGAGTTCGGCCAGTGCCTGACGGCCACCCGGGCTTTGGCCGCGGCGATCACCCAATCCGGAGAATCCACGGCCGAAGACGGCGCGCGCATCGCCGAAATAACCGGCCAGATGATGGACAGCCTGCGGGCGGAACTCTCCCGGCTGCGACCGCCGGACCTCGACGATCTGGGGTTGCGCCCGGCTCTGGAGCGGCTGGTGGCGGACTGGCGCAGCCGCGTACCGGCCGTGCGCTTCGGGCTTGAGCTTACCGGCGACATCGACGCCGTGCCGGACGAACTGGCGCTCAGCCTCTACCGCATCGCCCAGGAATGCGTGACCAACGCCATACGTCATGGCGCGCCGAAGATGGTCTCGCTTCGGATCGAGGTCGCCGCCGACATCGTCCTTACCGCCACGGATGACGGCTCGCCCCGCCATGACGGCTCGATTGGGGATGGCTATGGCCTGCTCGGCATCCGGGAGCGGGTCGACGCCCTGGGGGGCAGTTTCTCTCTGGCCCCGGTCGAGGGCGGCATGCGCGCGCTGGCCCGACTGCCGCGCTGACCCGGGCGATCTTCCCGGGTCGGTCGGGAAAGCCTCTCTGGCGGCCGTGGGTGCCCGCGCGCATCCTCCGCGGACACAGGGAGGCTTCCTGCATGAACGACATGAGCCATCCGATCACCCGCCTCGGTGCCGAAGTGGCCGTAGGCCTGATCGGACATGAGGAAATGGTCGAGCGGCTGCTGATCGCGCTGCTCGCCGGCGGGCATGTGCTGATCGAGGGGCCGCCGGGCATCGCCAAGACCCGCGCCGTCAAGCGCCTCGCCGCCCATCTCCCCGGCAGCCACGCGCGCATCCAGTGCACGCCGGACCTGCTGCCGTCGGACCTCACCGGCACGCAGGTTTTCCGCCCGGAAACCGGCGGCTTCGATTTCATGCCCGGTCCGCTCTTCCACGCGCTGGTGCTGGTGGACGAGATCAACCGGGCCCCGCCGAAGGTCCAGTCGGCGCTGCTGGAGGCCATGGCGGAAGGTCAGGTCACCACCTCGGGCGTGACCCGCCCCCTGCCCGATCCCTTCATGGTCGTCGCCACCCAGAACCCGATCGAACACGAGGGCACGTTTCCATTGCCGGAGGCGCAGATGGACCGCTTCCTGCTGCATCTCTCCCTCAGCCTGCCTCTGGCCGAGCAGGAACGGGCGATCCTCGATCTGGTGACGGCCGAGCGGATCGCGCCGCCGTCCCTGGCCTCGATTCCGCTTTCGGTCGAAAAGCTGCATGAGGCGAAGGCAGAGGTCGCGAGGGTGCATCTCGCTCCCGCGCTCAAGGACTTCATCGTCCGGCTGGTCATGGCCTCGCGCGCCGGCGGCGCCGTCGCCGAATGGGTCGAGCATCCCATTTCCCCGCGCGGCACCCTGGCACTTGCCGTGGCCGCGCAGGCGCGCGCCTGGCTGAGAGGGCGCGACTACGTCCTGCCCGAGGATGTCACCGCGCTTGCGGCCGATGCACTCGCTCACCGGCTGATCCCCAGTTGGACCGCCCTCGGCGAGGGGCGCACCGGGCGCAGCCTCGTCGCGGATATCTTGCGCAAGGTCGAGCCATGGTGAGCGCCGCATTCGACTCGCCAGGCATCCGGCTTCATGCCGCAGAGCTGCTGTCGCTAAGAGAAGGCCACCTCAGGACCGGTCGCCACCGCCCCGCCTCACGTCGGCCTGGCGCGCTTCCCGCCCCGCCAACCGGCGCAGGCATGGATCTACGGGAGATCCGTGCCTTCACGGAGGGCGACGATATCCGGCGGATCGACCACGCCGCCACCGCTCGCACCGGCACCCCGCATATCCGCAGCTTCCACGAGGATCGCGACGACACGGTGCTGCTGATCGCCGATTTCCGTCCGCCCATGCTCTGGGGCACCGGGACGTCGCTGCGTTCCGTCCGTGCGGCGCGAATACTCGCCCGGCGGGGCTGGCAGGCGATCGCGCGAGGCGCATCGCTGGCGGCCATCGGAGTCGATGCCGCCGGTGCGGCCATTGTTCCGCTCGGCGGCGGCGTGCCGCAGATGAGCCGGATCAGCCATATGCTGGCCGATCGACACCGGCACGCCCTGGAGGCGGGAAGTGGAGACCGCTCCCTCGCCGATGTGCTCGCCCGCGCCGGACGGTTGGCCCCTCCGGGCGCCGAGATACTCATCGCGACCGATGCGGAAGGCATCGGCCCCTCGGACGAACTGTCCCTCGCCCGGCTCGCACGCCGGCGACGGGTGCGCCTGGTCCTGCCGCTCGACCCGCTCGACACCGGTCCGCCGCCGCAGACCCTCCCCATTCACGCCGGTACGCTGAGCCGATCCGCGCGGCTGCGCCCCTTCGATCCCGCCTCGCTGTCCCAGCGCCTGCGCGCGCTGAATGTGAACCTCGAGATCATCGCCGATGACGCAGGCTGAGCTGATCGCCGTGCTGCCGGAAGGGCGGTTGCCGCCTGCCCTCATGCAGCTTCACGCCATGGATTACGTGTTGCTCTTCGGCGCCGGATTGCTGCTGGCCGCCCTGCTGTACGGGTGTGCGGCCCCTTTCGTCGAGCGCCGGCCCTCGCGACGTGCGCTGATCCGCGCCACACGCGGAATGACGCCGGAAGAGCGGTCCCTCGCCATCGCGCGCGTTCTTGGATACCTGCCGCATGAGCTGCGCGACATGACCTATGGGGCCGCGCCGCCACTTGGCGACGCCGCGATCGAGCGCATTGCGCTGAAGGCGAGGCGCGCCTCCCGATGAATTTCGCCTTTCCCCTTGCGCTCCTGTTGCTGCCGCTGCCCCTGCTGATCCGGCTTCTTCCGGCCGCCGGCGCTCCGGCGAACGCCTCGCTGCGCGTCGCGCCCGGCGCCTTTGCCGCCGCCGTTCCTGGCCGAGGTCGGGGCGATCGTCTGGGCAGCGCGCTGATCATCGCCGCCTGGGCGGCGCTGGTGCTGGCGCTCGCCGGCCCGCAAATCCCCGCCGCGAAGGACGTCGTGACCGCCTCCGGACGCGAGATCGTGCTGGCGCTGGACCTGTCCGGCAGCATGCTCAAGGAGGATTTCGTGCTGGACGGCAAGCCGCTATCGCGGCTCGATGCCGTCAAGCGCGTCGCCGCCCGCTTCGTTGCCGCTCGCCGGGGGGATCGGATCGGCCTGGTGATCTTCGGCGATCGAGCCTATGTCGCGCAGCCGCCCACCTTCGACGTGGCCTCGGTGGCCCACGCTATCGATATCGCCCAGATCGGCATCTCCGGCCGCTCCACGGCGATTTCCGACGGGCTGGGCCTGGCCACGCGACGACTCCTGCAAAGCGACGCCCGAAGCAAGGTCATCGTGCTGCTGTCGGATGGCGTCGATACATCCGGCAAGGTGCCGGCAAGCGACGCGGCCCGGCTCGCCGCCAGCCATGGGATGCGTGTCCACACGATCGCGCTCGGACCGGAGGATATGGAGAGCGAGCCGGAGTCGCGCGACGCCGTCGATGCCGCCGCGCTGCGCGCCATGGCCGACGCCGGTGGCGGCGTCAGCTTCCGGGTCCGGAGCATGGACGATCTCGTGGCCATGGCCGCGACCCTGGACCAGCTCGAGCCCAATCCGATGAAGCGCCCGCCGCTGCACTACTGGCGTCCTTTGTGGGTGTGGCCGGCCGGCGCGGCCATGGTGCTGGCCGTGCTCCTCGCCGTTCGGAGGCGGACATGAGCACCCTCGTCCTGTTGCGCCCCTGGTGGCTCGCCATCCTGCCGCTCCTCGCCGCCGTCGCATTGTGGCAATGGTGGCGGGGCCCCGCCGCCGGCGGCTGGGAACGCGTGATGCCCCCCGCCATGCTCGCCGCCATGCGGGCGCTGGGCCATCTGAACGGCATGGCCCGCCGGCCCGGCCTCGCCGCGCTGGCGGCGGCCGGACTGATCGGCCTCGGTCTCTGCGGCCCGGCCGTGCCCCGCGCGGATGCCCCCCTGCTCGCGGGAAAAGGCGCGATCCTGATCGCCATCGACATGTCGCCTTCGGTTGCCGAAAGCCCGGCCCTCGCCGACGCGCAGGCCGCGGCGGCCGCCATCCTGGCGGCTGCCGACGGGCGCCCCGTGGGCCTCCTGCTCTATTCGGGCGAGGCCTATGATGTGGCCGCGCCCAGCGCCGACCCCGCCACGCTGGAGAGCCAGATAGCGGTCCTCCGCGCCGATACCATGCCGGGCGCGGGCAGCCGCCCTGCCGCGGCGCTGGCCTTGGCGCGGCAGATGCTCCAGGGCGCCGAAGACGCCGATCTCGTGCTGATCTCCGATGGCGGCGGCGTCGACGATACGACGCGTGCGGAAGCCCAGCGCCTCGATGGCGACGGCATCCGCCTGTCCATCCTGGCCCTGACGGGTACGGCAGGTGGAAAACCTCCCGAGGCCGTCCTCGACACGCTCGGTGCGCCCTCCGCCCCTGCCCGCTCGCCCGACGCCGTGCTTCGCCGCCTGTCGAGGTGGAGCGACGCCTGGCAGACGGATCCGGCCCTCGCCGCGCTGGAATTTTACGACCTCGGGCCCCTCCTCGTCGCACTGGCGGGCATTCCCGTGCTCGGCCTGTTCCGGAGGCGCGCATGATTCGCACCGCGCTCACGGCGACGATAGGCCTGGCCTGCATGCTCCTCGCCGGTCCCGCCGCATGGGGGCGTCTGGCGCTTTGGACCGGCCTGCCCGGAGCGGCCATGCTTCTCGACGACGACGCGGCGCGGGGCCTCGCCCTCTACCGCGATCGGGCCTACGACGCCGCCGATGCAGCCCTTGCCGACGCCGGCCGGAGCCAGACCTTCAACCGGGCACTGACGCTGGCGGCAACCGGGCGGCACGCGCTATCGGTCGCCTATCTCGACGCCGTGCTGTTCGCCAATCCGGGGGATGCCGAGGCCCGGCAGTTGCGCGATCTCATTGACACGATGGTTCCGAAGACGCGCGGCGACGGCGTCGCACCGGGACGGCTGCCCGGTCATGGCGGCCTTGCACCATCGGGCGAGTCGAGTGGCCAGACGATGGACAGCACGCCGGATCCAGCCTGGAAAAAGCCGATCGAGGCGCGCGGGTTCACGGCCTCGGATGCTTGGCTGGATACGCTTTCCGACGATCCCGGCGAGTTTCTGCGCCTGCGGCTCCACAAGGAATATGAACGCCGAGCCGGTCTCGGCACCATCAGACCGGACGAGGGCGACAGATGGTGATCCGGCTTGCCATTCTTCTCATCCTGCTGGCCGGCAGTGCCCGTGCCGACAGCCTGCGTCTCGTCGTACCCGAGATGCAGCCGGTCGTCGGCGAGATGATCCCGGTGACCCTCAGGGGCGAATACACGCGTCAGATCACGTTGGAGACGCTGACCTTTCCCGGCTCGGACACCTATGACTGGGTACAGCTTGCGCGAGACCAGTGGCGAGACGAACAGATCGGCGGCCGGACCGTTCGTGTGTTCGAGCGCCGCCTTGCCGTCTTCCCCCGGCACTCCGGCCCCCTCGCCATCGGACCTGTCACCCATCATCTGACCGTGGTCGGCGCGAACAATCTGCGCGAGCCGCTGGACGTGACGGCTCCGCCGATCTCGCTGCCGGTAGCGCCCTTCCCGGGCCCGGCTACGCCGCTCTCCGCCCGCCACCTTGCCGTCGAGGATACGCTGTCGACCGCACCCGGCGCACTGCGCGATGGCGAAACCCTGGTCCGACGGGTCACGGTGACGGCAGATGGAACACTTCCGCATTTGCTGCCGCCTCGCCCGGCCATGCGTGAACCGTGGCTGATCAGTTTTGCGGCGCCGGAACAGCGCGAGTTGCGGCTGACACCCGAGGGGCCGGTGACGACCGTCACCTGGGATTGGCATCTTCGTCCCAAGACCGGAGAACCCGGCGTGCTCCCGGCCGTCGCCCTCCCCTGGTTCGATACCGTCACTCGACAGATGCGTGTCGCCGAGATCCCCGCCATTCCGTTCGGCTATGCGAGCTTCGGCGACAACCGCAGCGGCACCGAACACCTGACCGCCGGGCAGGCAGGCGCCGCGTTCTTCACCTTCGCAGCCGGCACGCTGGCTGGCCTCGGCGCGGCCTTCGCCGGGATGTCTCGGCGTCGGAAAGCGGACATGCTGCGAAATCTGCGACAGCTATCCCCCTTCGATCCGTCGCGCCGCGCCCTGAAGCGAGCCGTCCGGACCGAGGATCCGCTCGCGCTCCGCCGCGCGGCCGAACCCTATCTGCGTCGTCGGCGCGAGCTGGGCCTGCCGTTGAGCGGACGGGAAACCGCCGACCTCGATGAGTTTCTGTATGGACGAGCCGGCCACGGGTCGGCGTTTGATGCGGAAACCCAGCTAAGGCAAATCTTGGGACGCCAGGATCGGGCTCGGGACGTTCGATGACCCGTCACACGCCCTTTGCTCCGCCGCCGTCTGTCATGTGAGCGGGTCGACCGCCCTACCGCTTGGACTGCCGCGAACCACCTCGACCTCCTCCGAGCGCCGTCACGAGGGCGCTTCTTCAGTCCGCCGTGCGGACGATGACGCGGATCGGCGTCGGGTTGTAGGCGTTGCAGGGATTGTGCATTTGCGGGCAGTTCGAGATCACCGCGAGCACGTCGGTCTCCGCCCGCAGATCGACGAAGCCGCCCGGCGGGGACACGTCGGCCGCGACGCCGGCGCTGCCGTCGTCGAGGATCGGCACCTGCATGAAGAAATTGACGTTGGAGACGATGGCGCTGCGGTCCATGCCGTGCGTCGCCAGCTCGCTCAGGAAGTTCGAGTAGCAGCTCTCGGTCGTCTTCACCCCGTAGCGCAGAAAGTTGTTGGGGATGCTGCAACAGCCATAGACGGTGTCGTGCCGCCCGAGCGTGTCCTCGGTCACGGTGAACAGCGGCACGCCGGCGTCGCTGTAGAGCACCGTTCCCTTGCCGATATAGGAGTTGCCCTGCACCTTGATGGTGTTCATCGAGCTGTAGCGGTCGCCCGGATCGGCGGCGTTGTAGCAGAGGAAGTCCACCGCCTGCTGGCCTTCGAGGTCGATGATGCGCAGGATCTCGCCGGCCTTGATCACACGGCTCCATGGCTGGCGCGCCGGCACCACGAAGTCATAGACCACGCCGTCGAGCCCGGCCGCAGCGGCTGTCGTAGTCTCGTTCATTCGATCCTCCTGAAGCCGTCAGGCGCTCACATAGCGTTGCAGGAACTGGCGGGCGCGCTCGGTGCGCGGATTGCCGAAGAACTCCTCCGGCCCACCTTCCTCGACGACGCGGCCGCCATCCATCAGCACCACCTTGTCGGCGGTCTCGCGGGCGAAGCCCATCTCATGGGTGACGACGAGCATGGTGCTGCCGGCCTGCGACAGGCTCTTCATCACCGCCACCACCTCGCCCACCAGCTCGGGGTCGAGCGCCGAGGTCGGCTCGTCGAACAAGAGCAGCTCGGGCTTCATCGCCAGCGCGCGGGCGATGCCGACGCGCTGCTTCTGCCCGCCCGACAGCCGGCTGGGAAAGGCGTCGCGCTTGTCGGCGAGGCCGACATTCTCCAACAGCGCCTCCGCCTCGGCGATCACCTCGTCGCGCCGCCGCTTCTGCACATAAACCGGCGCCTCGATGATGTTCTGCAACACCGTCAGGTGGGGCCAGAGATTGAAATGCTGGAACACCGTGCCCATGCGCATGCGCAGTTTGGCGAGCTCGGCATTGCCCATCGGCACCACGCCGCCCGGACGCATGCCGATGCGCTCGCCGCAGAGCAGCACGGTGCCCTGGTCGGGCTTCTCCAGCCAGTTCACGCAGCGCAGCAGCGTCGACTTGCCCGAGCCGCTCGGCCCGAGCAGGCAGACGGTCTGCCCGCGCGCGACGGTCAGCGAGACGCCGTCGAGCACGACCTTGTCGTCGAAGGTCTTGGTGAGCCCGCCGATCTCCAGCACCGGAGCGAGCACCGGGGCGTCGCGGGTTTCGGAAGCAGTGTCAGTCATCAGCGTCGCTTCTCCGCGATACGTTCGACGGCATAGACCCCGACCTCCACCAGCATGCACAGCGCCCAGTACAGCAGCACCGCGGTGATGAAGGTCGCGAAGGGGATGAAATACTGCGCCTGGATGCTGTTGGCGGCGTGGGTCAGTTCGGGCACCGCGATGATCGTCAGGAACGCCGTATCCTTGATGATCTGGATCAGCTGATTGCCGATCATCGGCCCGGCGGCGAGCACGATCTGCGGCAGGATGATGCGCGAGACCAGTCGCCAGCCATGGAAGCCGAAGGCGACCGCCGCCTCGATGGTCTCGCGCTCCAGCCGGCTCCAGATGCCGCGAATGATCTCGGCCATGTAGGCGGTGTTGTAGACGACGATGGCGACGAGGCCGGCCGTCCAGTTGTCGAAGCGCAGCCCCAGCCGCGGCAGGCCGTAATAGACGAGATAGGTCAGCATGAGGAACGGCACGCAGCGCATCAGGTCGACGAAGCCGCGGCTGACCAGCCGCAGCACCGGGTTCGACGCCATCAGCGGGATCGCCAGCAGCGCCCCGAGCGCCAGCGCCAGCACGGCGCCGACGAGGCTGAGCAGGACGGTGTTGATCAATCCGTCGAGCAGGCGGTCGGCGCTCTGCCAGATCAGGGAGAAGTCGCGGATCATGCCGCACCTCCCGCGTGCCCGTAGACGCGCTCGGTGAAGCGCTGGAGCCCGACGAACACCAGCACCAGCACGATGTAGATGCCGGTCGCCACCAGCATGGGCGGCAGCGGATCATAGGTCTGCGCGCCGATGCGGATGGCGGCGCGGGTGATCTCGGCCACGCCGATCACCGCGATGGCGGTGCTCGACTTGATGAGCAGCGTCATCTCGTTGACGAGGCTCGGCAGGCAGGTTCGCCAGAGCTGGGGGAAGATGATGCGCCGGAAGGTGAGCGGCCCGCTCATGCCGAAGGTGCGCGCCGCCTCGATCTGGTCACGCGAGAAATTCATCAGCCCGGAGCGCCAGATCTCGCAATTGAACGCCGCCGTGTTGAGGGCGAGCGTCGCCACCGCCGCGCTCAGCGCGTCGATCTCGATGCCGATCACCGGCAGCGCGAAGAAGATCAGCAGGCACAGCGTCACCGCCGGCGTCGAGCGCAGCAGGCTGACATAGACGGTGGCGAGCGGCGCCAGCAGCGGCACGCGCTGCCAGCGCAGCAGCGCCAGCGCCAGGCCGAACGGGACGCCCAGCGCGATCCCGGCCATGGAGACCGAGATCGTCACGCCGGCGCCGTGCAGCAGCGAGAGAAAGGCGTTTAATGTCATGAGCGGCCATCCGCCGGCCGTTTGAGGCAGCCGGCACCGGAAACATCAGGCCGCCGGCCACCCAAGGCGGCCGGCAAGAGGAACACCAGGCCGCCGGCCGCGCGAGGCGACCGGCGGGGAACGTCAGGGCTCGAAGTGAACCGGCAGGTCCGGGAAGGACTGGCCGAACCATTTCTCCTGCAGCTTGGCGAGGTTGCCGTTCTTCTTCTGCTCGGCGAGGAAGGCGTTGATCAGCTCGACGAGCTCGGTGTTGCCCTTCTTGATCGCCCAGGCCGGAACGGTGCGGCCAGAGACCGCCTGACCGAGCTCGAACACCTCCGGCTTGTCCTTCACCAGCGAGCGCAGGTTGATGATGGTGTTCACCACATAGTCGAGACGCCCGAGGGCGAGATCCTGATAGGCCTCGGGATAGGAGCCGTACTGGACCACTTCGCCGAGCTTGCCGCCGGTCTTGTCGAGCATGACCTGAAGCTCGGGCAGCTTGTCGAGCTGGGCGCTGCCGGTCTGCACGCCGACCTTCTTGCCGGCAAGGTCCTTGATCTCCTTGATCGAGGCGTCGTCCTTGCGCTTGACGTAGAAATGCGTCGCGTCGGCGATCGGCGTGGTGAAGGCCAGCGTTTCCATGCGCGGCTTGGTGATGATCACCGCGGTCAGCGCCATGTCGTACTTGCCGCTGGCGACGCCGGCGAGGATGCCCGACCACGGAATGATCTCCTGGCGGATCTCGAAGGGAACGAACTTGCGCAGCTCGACCAGCAGCTCGTTGTCGAAGCCGGTCGGCTTGCCGTCCTCGAGGAATTCGAACGGCTTGTAGTCGTCCTCGGTGGCCACGACCATGTAGCCCCGGGCCTTGATCTCCTCCAGCGTGGCGGCACGGGCGGGCGTGCCGACCACCGTTCCGGCGGCCGTCAGCGCCAGCGCTGCGAGCACCCACCGACGAGCCAGAAGCTTGAAACCTGTCATCCGTATATCCTCCAGCGGGCGGGGTTGGACGGGGCCGCCTGCGTCAGCCAGAAATGAATGCAAGAGGTGTGCCTTGTCCCCAAACGGAAGGCGCTGAATTAAATTTCAACGCCTCCCCCAGAGCGGTCCGTCAATACTGGCGGGCGGGATTGACCTTGTTCAGCAACGGCTTGCCGGCGATGAAGCGCTCGACGTTGCGCAGCACGAGATCGAGCGTCTTCGGCGTGTAGAGCTCGGTATCGTCGGACGAGCAATGCGGCGTCATGATCAGGTTGGGCGTCTGCCAGAGCGGCGAGGAGGCCGGCAGCGGCTCGGGATCGAAGACGTCGAGCACGGCGCTCAGCCGTCCCGCCTCCAGCTCGGCGCGCAGCGCGTCATAGTCGACGAGATTGGCGCGGCTATAGTTCACCAGCCCCGCGCCGTCCTTCATCAGCGCGAGCTCGGCAGCGCCGATCAGGTGGGTGGTCTCGTCGGTGTGCGGCGCGGTCACCAGCACGAAATCCGCCCGCGGCAGCAGGGCGTGCAGCGCGTCGGGCGTGTGCATTTCGTGGACGTGCGGATGGCGCCGGCCGCTGCGGCGGATACCCACCACATGCAGGCCGAAGCGCTTGGCCCAGCGCGCCGCGCCGGCACCGATATGGCCGACACCGATGATCAACACGGTCTTGCCGACGATGGAGGAGGAGAACACCTGCTCCCAGTGCGCGGCGCGCTGGTGGGTGGCGCTTTCCGGCAGGCGGTTGTTGAGCATCAGCAGCGCCATGACCGTGTATTCGTCGGCCTTTTCGGCGTGGATGCCGCGGCTGTTGGTCAGCACGGCACGCTTGGGCAGCCAATCGAGCGGCAGCAAATGGTTGATGCCGGCGCCATGGGCGTGGACCCAGCGCAGCCGGGGCGCCTCGCCGCGCGCGATCAGCTCGCGGTCGAACTGCCAGCCGAACAGGATGTCGGCGGTCTGCATGGCGCGCTTGAACTCCGCCCCGTCCGTCCCGATGGTGATGTTCAGCTGCGCCCGCAGGTCCGGGCGCTTGGCCAGCGCCGCCTCGACGCGCTCGGGCGTCGCCTGGAAGACAGGGCCGAGCGCGGATCGGTTATCAATATGAAGATGCAAGGGCTTAGGCGTCGGCTGAGACATAGGCTGAGACATGGATCGTCCTTCGCGCGGGCAACGGGGCGCTCGCGTCACCGAATGCGGGGGCATGCCCCGAGAGGCAGGGCGATGCAGGCGGGGAGCCATGGACGGACGCGACCGGCGCGCCGCCTCTGGGCCCTGCCCTTCTCAGCAAGGAGGATGCCAGCGCCGCCCGATCCGGCGCGGCGGGTCAGCCGCGCAGCTTGTCGAGCACGGCCTGCGCGGTGCGGGAATTGTGCTCCCTCAACCGCTTGGAGAGTTCGGCGCCGTCGCGCTGGCGCAGCGCTTCCATGATCCAGGAGTGCTCGCGCGCGGACTCGCTCCAGCGGTTCTGGTCGTCATTCACCAGATAGCGGGCGCGCTGAAGCTTGCCGAACAGCTGGTTATAGGTGGCGGACAGCACCGCATTGCCGCTGAGCGCGATCATCGACTGATGGAAGGCGACGTTGAGCTCGAAATAGCTGTTGCGATCGGTCGCGTCGCGCTTGCTGCTCATCTCGTCCTTGATGCGCTCGAGCCTTGCAATATCGACATTCGAGACCCGATCGCAGACCAGCGGGCCGGCCATTTCCTCCAGCGTCCCGAGCACGGCGAAAGTCTCCGATATCTCCTCGATGGAAATGGGAGACACCGAGCTGCCCCGATGCGGGCGCATCTCCACCAGCCCTTCGGATGCCAGGATCTTCAAGGCTTCGCGCAGCGGCGTGCGCGAGACGCCGAACTTCTCGACCAGTTTCTGCTCGGTAAACCTCTCGCCCGGCACGAGTTCGCAACGGATGATCATCTGCCGCAGCTGATCAACGACATCATCATGGAGCGGAGAGCGCTCGGAAGCGCTGCCCTGTCCCGGATCCCGGCGATTCAGAAGCGTGGCCATCGGCGAAGTTACCTCTGAAGGGGAAGGGCTGCTCGAATCTCTGGCAGGAAAATACATGCTACCATTGTTTCGTCTACCACTCCCGCCACTTGCCTCCATCTCATTGATTTTGCGTGCATGATTTTTGAACAAAATTCGATATCATGCATATGAATTCAACACACATAGATTGCATTCAATATTGACAGTTGCGACGCCTCGGGACTAAGCCTCTTGGGGACAGCAGGTGGCCACGATTGAACCCGTTTCTCATCCAGAACTGCCGGATTCTCGGGGACAGCAGCGTCAGTGAGCCTGCCGACCTCGCCGTGGCAGCCGGGCGCATCGCCGCCATCGGCCCGGCCGGCAGCCTGGATCCTGGCCACTATGGCGGCAATCTCGTGGACGGCGCTGGCGGGCTGCTCGCGCCCGGCATGATCAACGGCCACGTCCATTCGCACGAGCATTTCCAGAAGGGGCGCTTCCGCAACCTGCCGCTGGAACTGTGGATGAATTTCGTGCGACCGCCGCAGCCCGTCCCGCTCACCGCGCGGCAGGTCTATCTGCGCACGCTGATCGGCGCCATCGAGACGTTGCGGTCGGGCGCCACCACCCTCGTCGACGATCTCAATCTCGGGGCGGCATTGAACCGCGAGCATCTGGCGGCGGTTCACCAGGCTTACGAGGATATCGGCATCCGCGCCCTCGTCGGGCTGAGCATGATGGACAAGCCCTTCTTCGAGGCGCTGCCCTTCGTGCAGGAGGAATTCGAGCTCGCCCTCCTCGACGAGCTGCGCGCCGCGCCCCGCGCTTCGGGCGAGGACCTGCTCGCGCTGGCCGAGCAACTGGCGGCCGAGCGGCACCCGGCGCGTTCCCGCGTCGGCTTCGTCGTCGCGCCGTCGGCGCCGCAGCGCTGCTCGGAAGCGTTCCTGCGGCGCTGCCGCGAGCTCGCCAACCGCCACGACCTGCCGCTGATCATCCACGTGCAGGAGACCCGGTTGCAGGTGGTCACCGCGCAGTTGGAGCACGGCTGCACCTATGTCGAGTATCTCGACCGCCTCGGCCTGCTGCGGCCGAAGACGACGCTGATCCACTGCGTGTGGCTGATGCCGCGCGATATCGAGCTGATCGCGCGCAGCGGCGCCACCGTGCAGCACAATCCGTGGAGCAATCTGCGCCTCGGCTCCGGCATCGCCCCCCTGCGTGCCCTCCTCGATGCCGGCGTCAATGTCAGCCTCGCCACCGACGGCTGCGCCTCCACCGATACCGCCAACATGCTCAATTCGGTCGGACTGGCCACCGCACTGCACACCCTGCGCGGCGAGGAACCCGAAGACTGGGTCGGTGCCGAGGAGGCCTGGCGGGCGGCGACACGCGGCGGGGCCATCGCGCTCGGCCGCGGCGAGGATCTCGGGACAGTCGAGGTCGGTGCCACGGCCGACCTCGTCCTGTACCGTCTCGACGGCGTCGGCTTCACACCAGCCAACAACCTGCTCCAGCAACTGGTTCACGCCGAGCGCGGCCAATCCATCGACACGGTCGTGGTCGACGGCGCGATCGTCATGCGCGGGGGAAGGCTGACCCGCCTCGACGAGCCCGCCCTGCTCGCCGAGGCGCGCGAGGAATTCCGTTCGCTCGCGCCGTTCTACGACCGTGCCGAGGCCGAAGTGGCCCGCATGGAGCCCGCCCTCCGGCGCATCCGGGCGCGCTGCGCCTGCCATCCGATCGATGCTTCGACCTTCCCAGCGAGACTGTCGTGACAACACCTTCTCCCCTGAGCCCCGTCGCACGGCTCGGCATGCTGACACCATCGTCCAACACGGTGCTGGAGCCGCTGACCTCGGCCATGCTCGCCGACCTCGACAATGCGAGCGCGCATTTCTCACGCTTTCGCGTCACCGAGATCGGCCTGTCCCCGGCCGCCCTCGGCCAGTTCGCCCCCGAGGGCATTCTCGCCGCCGCCGACCTGCTGGCCGACGCCAAGGTCGACGTCATCGGTTGGAACGGCACCTCCGCCGCCTGGCTCGGTTTCGAGCGCGACGAGGCGCTGTGCGCGGCGATCCGGGAGCGCACCGGCATCGAGGCTTGCACGGCGGTGCTCGCCTTCCGCGACCTGTTCCGCCTCGGCGGCTTCCGCCGCATCGGGCTGGTCACGCCCTACACCGCCGATGTGCAGGCGCGGATCCAGGCGAACTGGGGAGCAGCCGGCTTTGCCGTCACGGCGGAGCGCCACCTCGACCTCAGCGACAATTTTGCCTTCGGCGAGGTCGACGAGGACGAGATCGCCCGCATGGCGCGCGAGGTGGCGCGGGAAGGCTGCGACGTCGTCGCCATCGTCTGTACCAATCTCAAGGGCTCGGCGATCGCGCCGACGCTCGAGCGCGAGCTCCGCATCGCCGTGCTGGACTCCATTTCGGTCACTTTGTGGAAATGCCTCGTGCTGGCAGGACAGGATCCGGCCGGGCTGACCCGCTGGGGCGGACCTTTCGCCCTGAAGCCGGCGGCGATTGGCGGCACTGCGTCGTAACGCAGCTTGGAGGATGATCGATGGGACGGCTTGAGGGAAAGCTCGCGCTGGTGACCGGCGCCGGACGCCGCGAAAGCATCGGCCGGGCGATCGCCATCTGCCTCGCGGAGGAAGGTGCCGATGTCGCCGTCGCCGACTTCAACCGGCCGGAGGAAAGTCTCGAGGTCGTCGGTGAGATCGAGCGGCTGGGCCGGCGCGCCTTTCCGGTGGCGGGGGATGTTTCGGTGGTCGCCGACTGCCGGCGCCTCATGGAAGAGGCCGTGCGGGCGCTGGGGGGTCTCGACCTCCTGGTAAACAATGCCGGCTATTCGCGCCACAAGCCGCTGCTCGACATCACCGAGGCGGATTACGACGAGATGCTGGACTTGAACCTGCGCGGTCCGTTCTTCCTCGCGCAGGCGGCGATCCCGCATCTGCGGGCGCGCGGCGGCGGGCGCATCGTCAACATCGCCTCCGAGCAGGCCTATATCGGCGACCCGCATCTGCCGCACTACGCGGCGGCCAAGGCGGGGGTGATCGCAATGTCGAAGTCGCTCGCCCTCGCGCTGGCCCCCGAGATCACCGTCAACTGCGTGGCGCCGGGGCCGACGGCTACCGGCCGCTTCCGCGCCGGGCCGGAATACACGGACGCGGTACGCGAGAAGATCCCGCTCAAGCGCTGGGGGCATCCGCGCGATGTCGGCCGCTCGGTGGTGTTTCTCGCTTCCGCCGATGGAGATGCCTTCACGGGCCAGACCCTCGACCCGAACTGCGGCACCGTAATGCCCTGAACGAGTTGGCGGTCGAGCTCCGTCAGCACGCCGAAGGTTCGCGATGCGGCGGCGTATTCGCCGCTATTCGCAGACTGCCACTAAGAGAGGTCCCATCGCTCCGTTATCCTCATCAGCCGGCATCGACGGCGATTCGGCGTGGCAACAGCACGAGCACCACGCCGGAGAGGATGAGTAACGTACCGACCAGCTTCAACGCCGGCACGGTCTCGCCGAAGACGAGGGCGCCGAGGCCGATGGCGAATACCGGATTCAGCATGGAATAGGGCACGACGGCATTCACAGCGTTGCGCGCCAGGAGCCGGTACCAGATGCCATAGGCCAGCACCGAGGAGATCAGCGCGCTGTAGACAACAGCGATCCAGCCGTGCCAGCCGGCGCCAGAAAGACTGGCCCAGGCGTGATCCTCGAACAGCGCGGTGGCGAGCGCCATTTGCGGAATGGCGAACAGCGCCGACCAGCCCGTCAGCGCCATCGCGTCGATGGGCGGCATCAGCTTCACCACCAGATTGGTGATCGCCCAGCCGATGGCACTGGCGACCAGCAGGCCGAGCACCAGCGGACCAGGAAAGGTGGGACCGAGCGCCAGCACCACCACGCCGACGACCGTCATGAAGAGCCCCGCCGCGCGCACGACGCCAAGCGGCTCGCGAAAGACCAGGCAGGCGAGCAGGCTGGCGATCGGCGCGCCGAGTTGCACCAGCACCGCGCTGGTGCCGGCCTCCGTGAGGCCGAGGGCTATGAAGAGAAAGCCGAAATGCATGGCGCCGAAGGTGATGGACACCAGCAGGATCCATGGCAGCTGCTGGCGCGAGATGGGCCGGAACGGTACCAGCAGCGCCGCCACGAGCATGAAGCGAAGCAGGCTCATCAGGAGCGGCGGAATTTCCGCCACCCCGAGCTTCACCAGCACGAGATTGGCGGACCAGCAGGCGACCACCGCCGCGGCCAGAAGCTTGTCGGTCAGGGACATGTCGGAACTCGGACCCGGGGGCGACCATCGCCGCCCCCTTGGCAGGCGCGGATGACGGCGGTTCAGCGCGGCAGCGCGGCGAGCGTCGCGTCGAGGGCAAGGCGCAGGCGGCGGGCCAGCTCGCCGATCTCCGCTTCGGTGATGATCAGCGGCGGCGACAGCACCACGCAGCCCTGCAGCGGACGCACCACCACGCCGGCCGCCAGACCGGCCATATAGAGTTGCTGGCTGAGCCCGCCCGGCGCCAGCGAGGGCGAGGCGGCGGCCGGGCCGCCCTCGCCCGGTAGTGCGATCTGCACGGCGCCGGCCATGCCGAAGCAGCGGGTGGCGGTGACCAGCGGGTGGTCCTCAAGGCTCGCCAGCGCCTTCTGCCAGGCCGGCATCACCGACTGCACATGGCCGAGAATGTTGCGCCGCTCATAGATGTCGAGCACCTTGAGGGCCACGGCGGCGGACACCGGATGGCCGCCATAGGTGCCGCCATGGTTGAAGATGCCGGCCGCGTTGGCGCCCTCCTCGAGATGACGATAGAAATCGTCCGACATCACCACCGCCGAGATCGGCTGATAGGCGCCGGACAGTCCCTTGGCGCAGCTGATGCAATCGGGCTCGATGCCGAGCGTCTCACTGCCCCACATCTTGCCGGTGCGACCGAAGCCGGTCACCACCTCGTCGGCATAGAGGCGGATGCCGTAGCCATCCAGCAGCGCCTTGATCTTGGCGAAGTAACCGACCGGCGGCGGGAACATGCCCGACGACACCGAAACCGGCTCGGCGATGAAGGCAGCGACGGTCTCCGGCCCGGCGTCCTCGATGGTCTGCCGCAGCTCCTCGACCAGGCGATCGGCGTAGGCGACCTCGGTCTCGCCCGGCAGCGCGCCGATCGGCCAGGTCGGATGCGAGACGAACAGGCTGTCGCCGGTCGGGATGCCGAACGCCTCCTGCAGCCCGGCGCTGCCGCCCAGCGCCGTGGTGGCGATGGTGCCGCCGTGATAGCTGGCGCGGCGCGAGATGATCTTGCGGCGCTTCGGTTCGCCGGCGACGCGGTTGGCGTACCAGGTGAACTTGACCAGCTGGTCGTTCGCTTCCGAGCCGGTGGTGGCGAACATCACATGGCCGCCGCGCACCGGGGCGACCGCTGCCAGCCGCTCGGCCAGCTCCAGCACCACCGGCACCGTCCGGTGAATGCCCGACGGATACATCGGCAGGGCGCGCAGCTGCTCGACCGCCGCCTCGATCAGCTCCTCGTCGCTGAAGCCGAGATTGACGCAATAGAAGGTCGAGACCGCCTCGATGTAGTCCTTGCCCTGCTCGTCGAAGGTGTAGATGCCCTGACCCCGCACGAACATCAGCGGGCGCTCCTCCCGCAGCTTCTGCAGGTTGGAGAACGGCAGCAGAGCCGAATTGCCGGGGAGATTGGTGCCCCGCGCCAGGACGTTCATCGTCGCGCCTCTCGCTTTGTGTGATCACAGATGGCGCAAGGCTAAGGGCGCAGCGCGACGGTGGTCAAGCGGGAATGTCGTCGCGAGTATTCGAAAGAATAGAAACGCACCGAGACGCCACTCGCGCGCCACACCATAGCGCCCGGCGCGCGCCTGTGATCACGAATGACCCCGACTAGAGCGACGCACCTTCAAGCGACCAGCCGAGGCGCCGGTAGAGATAGCGCTGGTAGGTGAGGATGTCGGACCGGCGCAGGTCGCGCATCCGCTCGCCATCACGCGAGCGCGCCGCCCAGGCCATTTCCATCATGATGTGGGTGGAGAATTCGAGGAAGGAGTAGTCCTCATCGGCATCGCGGCACAGCGCGAGCGCCACCGCCGGCGCCATTCGTACCCGCAGACGATGGATCAGCGTCATCATCAACGGCGAGCCACAACGGTCGCCAACGAAGAACGACCAGTCGTTGAAGCCCCTTATGTGCGCCCGCATGTGGTCGGTGAAGGCCATGCCGAGTTGCGCCGGCCGCACGGCCTCCGACAGCGCCTGCAAATCGGCGAACTCCTGTTCGCTCGCGCGCCGCACGAACAGCGCCGCAGCGTCGCCCTCGATGAGCGCACGCATGCGGAAGATGTCATCGCAGTTCTGACGGCTGAGTTCGGGAACCTGGATCACCCGCGTCGGCGTGATCTCCAGCGCATCCTCGGCAACGAGAGACGAGAACGCATCGCGCACCGGCTGCATGCTGGTGCCGTAGCTGGCCGCCAGCGAACGCAGCGACAGCTTCGCACCCGGCAGAAACTCGCCCATCAGCAACCGGTGACGCAGAGCGTCGGCGATCTGCCCGGAGAGAGTGTGCCCCGCCCTGCTCGCCTCCAGATCCACCATTGCCCACTCCCCGACCATCTCGGCAGCCGCATCATCGGCCATTGCCGCTATATCACGGATTTTGCTGCCGGAATGGCCGGCCCGATGTCGCGGGCCGAATGTGATCACACAAGACGCCTCACCGCCCTACTCCGCACACAACCAGAGAGATGCATGCTCAGCTTTGCATCCTTAATCGCATATTTTATGGTCATACGCAGTAATTGACACCGTTTTGAGCAGCCCTATAGTTTCCCTCGCTGCCCCTGTGATCACATAGGGATTGCGCCAAAGCTCCCGCATTTTCCGCTGCTGCCGCCGGGCAACGGCGCCCGCGATGTCGCGTGGCGTCCGGGCCGGCGACGTCAACCCTCGTGCGAAACGGACCGCGACATGAACCTCCCGATCCAGTCCCCGACGGTCTCCGACACCTCCGCCTTCGCCGCCGGCGCCGCCTATATGGATGGCGCGTTCATGCCGCTGAGCGAGGCGCGCATCCCAGTCACCGACTGGGGCTATCGCCGCTCGGACGTGGTCTATGACGTGGTGAGCGTCTGGGACGGGACGTTCTTCCGCCTCGACGACCATCTGAAGCGCTTCCGCGCCTCGATGGAGTTCTCGCACCTCATCCCGACCGAGAGCGACGACGAGATCCGCGCTATCCTGCACAAGCTGGTGGCCCTCGCCGGCCTGCGCGAAGCCTATGTGGCGATGGACTGCGTGCGCGGGCGCCCGGCGCCGGGCACGCAATATCACCCGAAGAACGCCCGCCCCTATCTCATCGCCTATGCCATCCCGTTCATCTGGCTGATGAAGCCGGAGATCATCGAGCGCGGTGCCCACATGGTCATCGCCTCGACGCCGCGCATTCCCGAGGCCTCGGTCAATGCCCGGGCGAAGAACTTCCACTGGGCCGACATGACCGCGGCGCTGTTCGAGGCGGATGCGCAGGGCGCCGACAACCCGATCCTGCTCGACGCCGCCGGCAACGTCACCGAGGGGCCGGGCTACAACGTTTTCTGCATCACCAACGGCGTGGTCGCTACGCCCGACCGCAACGTGCTCGGCGGCATCACTCGGATGTCGGTGATCGAACTCTGTGCCGAACTCGGCCTGCCCTGCGAGGTGCGCGACGTCAGCCTCGAGGAACTGCGCGACGCCGACGAGATCCTGGTGTCCTCCACCGCCGGCGGCCCGATCGGCGTCAGCCGGCTCGACGGGCGCATCCTCAACAACGACCGTCCCGGCCCGCTCACCCAGAAGCTGCGCGAGACCTATTGGGAGAAGCGCAAGGCCGGCTGGCACGGCGAGCCGGTCGATTACACCACGGTCTGATCTCCCGGCACCGAGCCGGAACCACGCCCTCAAGAACGCCTTTCAAGGAACCTTCCCAAGAAACAAGACCTTTCCAACCTTCCAGAGGATTGTCGCCGTGACGAAAGCCCGCCGTACTCTTCTCAAGACCCTGGCATTATTCGCCGGCAGCGTTCTGGTCAGCGCCTCCGCGATGGCCCAGAGCATCCCGGCCCCCGGCCCCACCGTCGAGGCGATCAAGAAGCGCGGCGAGCTGAATTGCGGCGTCGATGCCGGCATTCCCGGCTTTGCCTTCCAGGACGCCAGCGGCGTCTGGAAAGGCTTCGACGTCGACTATTGCAAGGCGCTGGCAGCGGCGGTGCTGGGTGATCCGGCCAAGGTGAAATATGTCGGCACCACCGCCAAGGTACGCTTCACCGTGCTGCAATCCGGCGAAATCGACGTGCTGGTGCGCGATTCTACCCTCACCTTCGCCCGCGACATCGATCTCGGCCTCACCGAGGTGGCGGTGAACTTCTATGCCGGCCAGGGCTTCATGGTGCGCAAGAGCCTCGGCGTGAACTCGGCGGCCGAGCTCAACGGCGCCACCATGTGCATGCTCACCGGCGCGACACTGGAGCTCAACATCGCCGACTTCGCCCGCTCCAAGGGCACCACCATCAACTCGCTGCTGTTCGAGAAGTCCGAGGAAGCCTTCGCCGCCGCCGAGAGCGGACGCTGCGACGGCTATTCCGACGATACCGGCTCGCTCGCCGCCGCCCGCTCGACCATGAAGGTGCCGGACGATTGGGTGATCCTGCCGGACGTGATCTCCAAGGAACCGCTCGGCCTCCACACCCGCGACGGCGATTATCGCTGGTCGGACATCGTCTTCTGGGTCGATGCCGGCCTGAAGACCGCCGAGGAATTCGGCATCACCAAGGAGAATGTCGACGAGAAGAAGAGCTCGAGCGATCCCTTCGTGCGCCGCCTGCTCGGCCTTGAAGGCGATTTCGGCAAAAAGCTCGGCCTCGACAACGAGGCGTTCTATCGGGCGATCAAGTCGGTCGGCAATTACGGCCAGATCTACGACGCCTATTTCGGCCCCAAGGCGCTCGGCCTGCCGCGCGGCATCAACAATCTCTGGAACCAGGGCGGCCTGCACTACCCGCTGCCGTTCCGTTGAGATCCGCGCATGGCCGGAAAGTCGCGTAAGGGCGGCTCTTCGCTCTGGCCGATGAAAGCCTCCCACGCCCTGCTGATGCAGGGCGTGGCTCTCCTTATCGGGGGGCTCGTCATCGCCTGGTTCGCGCAGAACGCCGCCAGCAATCTCGCCCGCCGCAGCATGCAGCTCGACTTCGGCTTCCTCGGAAGCCCGGCCGGCTTCAGCATGCCGTTCCAGATCCTGTCCTTCGGCCCGACCGATACCTATTTCATGGCGCTGGTGACCGCCTTCGCCAACACGCTGCTGGTCTCGGCCATGGGCGTCGTCACCTCCACCGTCGTCGGCCTCGGGCTCGGGGTGATGCGGCTTTCGCAGAACTGGCTGCTGTCCACCGTTTCCGGCGCCATCGTCGAGCTGGTGCGCAACACGCCGCAGCTGCTGCAGATCGTGTTCTGGTATGTCGGCGTGCTGCAAGTGTTGCCGCAAGCCCGCCAGAGCCTGTCCTTCGGCGACGTCGCCTTTCTCAACATTCGCGGCCTGTTCCTGCCGGCGCCGATCGGCGGTTCGTGGAGCAGCCTGCTCCTCATTACCTTCTTTCTCAGCCTCGCGCTGGCACCTCTGGCCCGCCGCTACCTTCCGTTGCACCCGCGCCGGAGCAGCCTGCTCTGGCTGGTCCCGCCGGTGCTGCTCATCGCCCTTGCCTTCAGCCTGAAGGGCTGGAGCCTGCCGGCTCTGAAGGGCTTCAACTTTGCCGGCGGCATGGTGCTGCCGCCGGAGCTGGTGGCGCTTTGGGCGGGCCTGTCGCTCTACACCGCCGCCTTCGTCGCCGAGATCGTGCGGGCCTCGGTGGAAGCCATCGGCAAGGGACAGGTCGAGGCGGCGAACAGCCTCGGGCTGAGCTCCTGGCTGACGCTGCGCCTGGTGGTGCTGCCACAGGCACTGCGGCTGATGATCCCGCAGCTGACCAACCAATATCTCAACCTGATCAAGAGCTCCTCGCTCGGCGCCGCCATCGCCTATCCCGAGATCGTGCAGATCTTCGCCGGCACGGTGCTCAACCAGTCCGGCCGCGCCATCGAGGTGATGGTGATCGTGATGGGCGTGTTCCTGATCATCAACCTCGCCGCCTCCGCCGCTCTCGCGCAGCTGAACGAGCGCGTCGCGCTGAAGGAGCGCTGAGCCATGACCGAGAAGATCGCTGTCGCCGGCACCAGCACGATCGAGAGTTCGCCCCTCGTCGATGCGCCCCTGAACGGCGCGATCACTTCCAATGCGGCCGCGAACAGAGAGGCGAGCGCAGTAGCCAAGCGCCGCGCGACCGCCACAGCGAGGACGCGCCGCTGGCTGCGCACCAATCTGTTCTCATCGCCGCTGATGGGCACGCTCAGCGTGCTCACCTTGCTGCTGCTCGGCTTCGCTTTGCCGCCTTTGTTCCGTTGGGCGTTTCTCGACGCCGTTTTCGACGGCTCCAATCGCAGCGTCTGCGGCGCTGGGGCCTGCTGGGCCTTCATCGCCGACCGGCTGGAACAGTTCGCCTATGGCCGCTACACGCCGGCCGAGCGCTGGCGGGTCGACATCGCACTGGCGCTCCTCGCCGGCTTCGCGGCGCTGTCGCTGTGGTCGCGCAATCCGCACCGGGCGCTGTCGGTGCTGCTTCTGGTCACGCTGTGCCCGGCCATCGCCACCGTGCTGCTGATCGGCGGCGTGTTCGGCCTGCCCTTCGTGCCGACCGACCAGTGGGGCGGACTGTCGCTCAACATCATCCTCACCTTCGCCACGGTGGTGCTGGCCTTGCCGCTCGGCGTCGTGCTCGCCATGGGCCGGCGCTCGCAGCTGTCGGTGATCCGTTGGAGTTGCACCGCCTTCATCGAGGTGCTGCGCGGCGTGCCGCTGCTCACCGTGCTGTTCATGGCGATGGTGATGCTGCCGATGTTCCTGCCGGAGGGCGTCACCTTCGACCGGCTGGTGCGGGCGATCATCGGCCTGTCGCTGTTCGTCGCCGCCTATTTCGCCGAGATCATCCGCGCCGGCCTGCAGGGCATCCCCAAGGGCCAGTACGAGGCGGCGGCGGCGATCGGCCTCGGCTTCTGGGGCGCGCACCGGCTAATCGTGCTGCCGCAGGCGTTCCGGCTGGTGGTGCCCGGCATCGTCAACACGGTGATCGACCTGTTCAAGGACACCACGCTGGTGTCGATCATCGGCCTGTTCGATCTGCTCGGCGTGGTCGGCCAGTCGATCAAGGACCCGAACTGGCTCGGCCTCGGCCGGGAGGGCTACGCCTTCGCCGCGCTGGTCTTCTTCATCTGCTGCTATGCCATGTCGCTGCTCAGCCTGCGGATCGAGCGCCGCATCCGCAGCGCCAGCCATTGAGCCGAGCGGTCGTCGGGGCGGCACGCGTTCCGGGCCGCCCCGTCCCCCCGCACATCATCCCCGGCCGAAGGCGAAGCGGATGCCGAGGTTGAGGCTGGCGGGCAGCACGGACATGTGCGTCTCGCCCGGCAGCAGCACATAGTCGGCGCCGACCCCCTTCACCTCCGCGAGGCGCTCGGCCATCAGCCGGGTATTGTCGACGATGCGGCTGTCCTCGAAGGCGGCGACACGCTTCGCCTCGTCCTCCGCCCCGACCTGGAACGGCGCGAGCGCCTGCTCGTATTCGCCGACGATCAGCAGCGCCCGCCCGTTCGCCTCACGGCCTTCGGCGATGAAGGTCTCGGCGGCCTTCACGACGCCGCCCCCCTCCCACCACACGGCGGGACTAGCCGCGATCCAGCGGGAGAACGCCTCCGGCTTGCGGAACAGGGTGTGCAGCACGAACAGACCGCCGAAGGAATGGCCGAGGATCGCCTGCCGGGCCGAATCGACCGGGACACGACGGGCGATCTCCGGCTTCAACTCGTCCTCGATGAAGGCAAGGAAGTGATCGGCGCCGCCGGTGCGCACTTCCGGCCCGTCCGGCGTGAACGGCGGGTAGGCCTGGCCGGGCGGCGGCGCCAAATCCCAGGAGCGCCTGATGCCGTCATAAGGCCCCTCGACGGGATAACCGATGCCGACCATCACGCCCCAGTCGAGGCCGGTGGCGAGCGGCCAGGCCGCCTGCACCCGCATGATATCCGCCGCCGTGCCGGCGACCGCATTGGCGTCGAGATAGTACATCACCGGCCAGCCGCCCTCCGGCGCCTCGCCGGGCGGGCGATAGAGGAAGATGCGCCAGGGTTCGCCGCCCGCCGCCGGGGCGATGTCGAAGGTGACGGTATCGGGAATGGAGGTGGGGTTCATGACGCACTCTGCTTGCGGGACAGGAGCCAGAGGAAGACCGGCGCGCCGATCATCGAGGCGACGAGGCCCGCCGGCATCTGCCAGGGAAAGGCGACCACGCGGCCGGTGAAATCAGCCAGCACCATGATCAGCGCGCCAATCAGCGCGGCTCCGTAAAGCTCCGCGAGGGGCCGGCGCAAGCCGAGGAGGCGCGCCAGATGCGGCGCCATCAGCCCGACGAAGGAGAGCGGGCCGATCAGCAACGTCGCCATCGCCGTCGCCACCGCCGCGAGCACGAGCAGCAGCGTCCGGCTGAGCGCCGGCGGCACGCCGAGGGCGCGAACCGCCGCCTCGCCGAGCGGCAGCATGTCGAGCCAGCGGGCCAGCAAGGGCAGCAGGGCCAGCACCAGCCCGGCCGCTACGAGGCTTGCCGTGGCGGTTGCCGCCGTCATGCCGTAGGTCGAGCCGGTCATCCAGTTGAACAGCAGCACCGCGCGCGGATCGCCACTCGCCATCAGCACGCTCACCAGCGCATCGAGCAACGCGCCGACGGCGATACCGACTAGGATCACCCGTTCCGGCGCCCCTCGCGAGGCGCGGCCGAGCGCCAGCAGCACGAGCAGTGCGAGAAAGGCGCCGAGCGAGGCCGCGACCGCCTGCTCGACCCGGCCGAAATCCGCCAGCAGGAATAGCGCCACGGTGAGCCCGCAGGCGGCACCGGCACTCACCCCCAGCACTTCGGGGCTGGCCATCGGATTGCCGGTCATACGCTGCAGCACGCAACCGGCCACGGCGAGCAGCGACCCTCCCGCCAGCGCGGCGAACGCGCGGGCCAGCCGCATCTCCCAGACCGATGCGTCCCCAACCGATGCCGGATCGCCGGGCCACGTCACCGACCAACCGTCGAGGCCGGGCCCGATGCCTCCCGAGACGAGGACCGCAAGAATCACAAAAAAACCGAGTAGAACCAGTCGATTATGCGGATGGGCGCGGCCGGCATCGGCGCTCGCCGGCAGCAGTCCGGCGCCCGCATGCGGCGGCAGGCGCAGGCGCGGCACCAGCCACAGCAGCAGCGGCGCGCCGAGCAGCGCGGTGGCCGCGCCGGTCGGCAGCAGCTCGTCGGAGACGTCGCCGACGAGCTGCACCGCCTGGTCGGTCGCCCATAGTAGCGCGGCGCCGAGGAGAGCGGAGGCGAACATCTGTCCCCCTGCCCGGCGCGCGCCGCTGATGCGGGCCAGCGCCGGCGCGGCGAGCCCGACGAAGCCGATGCAACCGACCGCCGCGACCACGCAGGCGGTAAGCGCCACCGCCACAACCAGCGCGCCAAACCGGGCGGCGGCGAGCGACAGGCCGAGGCTGCGGGCGCTGGCATCGTCGAGACCCAGCAACGTCAGCGGCCGCACCAACAGGGCAGCGGCGAGGCCGGCCACGGCGAGGCGCGGGGCGAGGAAAGCCGGCTCCGACCAGTCCTGCTGGCTCAGCGAGCCGGCTCCCCACAGGAACAGGCCGGCGAGATAATGACTATTGAACAATGAGATAAGGGCGGCGAGCGCTCCGCTATAGAGGCTGGTCACCATGCCGGCGAGGATCACCACCAGCGGCGCGAAATGGCTGCGCCGGGAGAGCAGCAACACCAGGCCGATAGCGAGAAGGCCGCCGCCGAGCGCCACCCATTCGCGGCCGAAGCCGATCAGCGCCGGGGCCCAGACGAGGCCCGCTGCCAAGGCGAGATTGGCGCCGGCCTCGATGCCGAGCGTGGTGGGAGAGGCGATGGGGTTGCGCAGCACCTGCTGCAGCAGCGCACCGGCGAGCCCCAGCGCCGCCCCGGCGAGCAGGCTCACCGTCAGGCGGGGCGCGAAGCTGTAGGCGACCAGCATCTGCGCCGGCGAATCGACGTCCGGCGACACCAGCGCAGCCCACCACGCCGACACCGGCAACTGGTCGGCGAGATTGCCGATCGTCGCGCAGCCGGCGAGTACGATGAGAAGTACGATGAGGCCAGTTGGACCGAGACGACGCAGGCCGCCGACGACGGGCGATTGGACGAGGGCGACATCAGCCATTGGCCGCCTCCCCGGTGAACAGACGGGCCATCTGGTCGGCAAAGCGCATGGCGGAGGGCAGCATGCCGAACATCAGCACGGCCGGCAGGCGGTAGACCTGCCCGGCCCGCGCGAAGGGCAGACTGTTCCACAGCGGGCTCGCCGCCAGCGTGTCCAGCGTGTCGGCGGAGATCGGCTCGAGATAGACGAGCCGGCTGGCGGGGCTTTCCGCCAGCGCCTCGATGCCGACGGTGCTGAAGCCCCAGTAATTGCCCGGCCGCGTCCAGCCATTGGTCAGGCCGCAGCGCTCCATCACGTCGCCGAACAGGCCACCTGCCGTGTAGACGCGGACATGGCGAGTATCGAGGAAGCTCACCACCATGATCGGCTGGGCCGCGACGCCGCGCGCGACGAGGAGCTCACGTGTCGCCGCCATGGTCGTCTCGGCGCGGGCGATCAGCGCCTCCCCTTCCCGCTCCCGCCCGAGGATGGCGGCGAGCTCGCGGGTGGCAGTCACGCTGCGGTCATAGGGATGGCCGACCGGCGGGGCGTAGATGGAAAACTCGCGGGTCGGCGCCACCCCTTCGAGCAGGCGGCGGATGCCGGCGAGATAGGGCGTGGTGATGATGAGATCCGGCCGCAGGGAGGCGAGCAGTTCCAGATTCGGCTCGCGATCGGTGCCGAGATTGACGATGCCGGCCGGCAATGCCGGCTCGACCACCCAGTCCGCCCACGTACCGGGGTTGGGTAGCGCAATGGGCGGCAGGCCCATTTCGATCAGGGTCTCGGCGAGGCCAAAATCCAGCGAAACGATCCTGTGCGGCGGTCGAGCCGGCGTTTCGGCGCGCCCGGCACCCGGCAGCAGCGGGTGGGCGAGCGCACCGAGACAGAACCCGCCGCGCAGCACGGCCCGGCGGGAGACAAGCGCAGGCACGGTCACCAGCGATACTTCAGACCGGCGAGCACGGTGCGCGGGGCACCGAGATAGCAGTAGCCGGCGTCGCAGGTGACGTATTCCTCGTCGAGCAGGTTCTGGGCGTTGATCTGCGCGCTCCAGCCCTTGAGCTTCGGGTTGAGGAACTCGAAGTCGTAGCTCAGCTTGGCGTCGACGAGGGTGTAGGCGTCGTTCTCGAAGGTGTTGAGCGAGTCACCCCAGGTGGCGCCGGTGTAGCGCACGCCGGCACCGATCCCGAGACCGGCGAGCTTCGAACCGGACTGGAACTGGTAGTCGGCCCACAGCGAGAAGGCGTTCTGCGGCTGGCCGGAGGGGGCCAGACCGATCGTCGTCGGGTCGCCGGCGACATTGGTCAGGTCGAGATAGGTGTAAGCGCCGCGCAGCCTGAGGCCGGCGCCGAGATTGGCGACCGCCTCGAGCTCGAAGCCGCGGGCGCGCACCTCGGCGGTCTGCACCTGAAAGAGCGGGTTGGTGTCGTCGGTGACCAGCCCGTTCTCCTGGTTGATCTGGAACACCGCGGCGGTGAAGTAGCCGTCGAAGCCGGTGGGCGCGTATTTCACGCCCGCCTCGATCTGCTTGGAGGTGGTCGGAGAGAAGGCGTCGCCGTTGATGTCGACGCCGAGATTGGGCGCGAAGGAGGTCGAATAGGTGACGTAGGGCGCGATGCCGTTGTCGAACACATAGGTCAGACCGACGCGGCCGGTGAACTCGCTGTCGTCATTGTCTTCCGACGTGTCGTTCAGCAGGTCGTCATCCTTGCTGTCGACCCAGTCCTGCCGGCCGGTCAGGGTCAGGATCCAGCGGTCGAACTTCGCCTGCTCCTGAATATAGAGGCCGGTCTGGTTCTGCGTCTGCTTGTAGCGGGAGTAATTGAATCCGGGATCGTAGGTCGGGCCCAGCGGCTGCCCGGTGTTGAAGTCGAAATCGGCCGCCGTACCGAAGCCGATGCCGCCATCCAGCGACAGATAGGTGTAGTCGAGGCCGAACAGCACCTTGTGCGCGATCGCGCCGGTGACGAAGTCGGCCTGCACCTGGTTGTCGACGGCGAAGCTGTCGAGGATATCGTGCACATAGCCGGTGCCGCGCGTGCCGATATTGGTGTCCGGGTCGATGCCGTACAGGCTGGTGTAGCGCACCGTGGTATCGGCGTTGCCGTAGCGCAGGTTCTGCCGGAAGGTGAAGACGTCGTTGAACTCGTGCTCGGCCGAATAGCCGACGCGCCACTGCTCCTGCGGCTGGCTGTTATAGTCGCCGGGCGCGCGGCTGAAGGTCTCCGTGCCGGTGCCGTCCCAGCCATAGAAGGGCAGCGAGGCCGGGGTCTCGGACTTCTGGTACTCACCGAGGAAGGTGATCTTGGTCTGGTCGTTCGGCTTCCAGGTCAGCGCCGGAGCGATATAGGTCATGTCGTTGACGCCGCCGCCGAGCGTGTTCGGCGAGCCAGCATCGCGCAACAGGCCGGTGAGGCGGTAGAGCAGCGTGCCGTCCTTGTCGAGCGGGCCGCCAATGTCGAACTGGCCCTGCCACCAGTCGTAATTGCCGCCCTGCACCTCGACCTCGCCGAAGGCCTGCTCGGTCGGGCGCTTGGAGGTGACATCGACGAGGCCACCGGGCGAACCGAGACCGTAAAGCGCCGAAGACGGGCCGCGCAGCACGGTGATGTCCTCGACGCCATAGGGCTCGATCTTGAACACCGACATGTTGGCGCCCGGCCAGCGCAGGCCGTCGCGATAGATGCCGTTATAGGTGGTGTCGAAGCCGCGAATGGTGAACACGTCGAAGCGCGGGTCGTAGCCGCTCTGGCCGGTGCGCACGCCGGGGGTGTAGGCCACCGCCTGGGTCAGCGACTGCACGTTGCGGTCGTCGAGTTCCTGGCGGGTGACGACCGAAACCGATTGCGGCGTCTCGAGGAGCGGCGTGTCGGTCTTGGTGCCGGCGGTGCTGCGGGTGGCGACATAGCCGACCGTGCCGTCGCCCGAGCCCTGCACCGCGATGGTATCGAGCTCGATGCCGACCGTCTCGCCGGAGGTCGCCGTCGTGGCGGCCGGATCGACGATGGTGACGCGGTTCGGCGCGGTGAAGCGATAGGTCAGGCCGGTGCCGCGCAGCAGCGCCTCCAGCGCCTGCGGCGGGCTCATGCTGCCCGAGACGGCCGAGGAGCGCCGGCCGCCGAACTTCGCGGTATCGAAGAACACCCGCACGCCGGCCTTCTGCGCGAAGGAAAGAACGGCGCCGTTGAGGTCCTGCGCGGGAATGTCGAAGGCGATGCGGGCCGGAGCGACGCTCGCCGCCGGCTGGGTCTGGGCCTGAGCGAGGGCCGGCGACATCGATACGCCAAGCGCGGTCGCCACGAGGCCGAGGGCCAGGGCCTGACACGCCGTACCGCCAAGATAATGCCGCCGCAGACGCCGCGCGTCGCTAGTCACCCCGAGCCTCATGGATCGTCCTTCCTCACATCCCAGATCGTGCGCAGGGCACGGCCGCCCGCTCGCGCGGGCTCGCAGGAAGGAAGACAACTCACGGACCCGTGACCGTAAAAAAAGTTCACGATTTCTGAACTTTTTCAGTAAAGCACTGTGATCAATGGATAAATCGAACGCGACCCGATGCCCAGCTCGGTGGTGATGGTGTCGATCGCGTCGTCGAGGTCGCTGGTCGGGAACACGCCGCTGACCCGGCGCTGCGCCAGTTCGGTTTCAAGAATGACGATACGGCCGCGGCGGTAGCGATTGAGCGTCTCCACCACATGGCCGAGCCGGGCGCCATTGAACACCAGCATCCCCCGCCGCCACGCCGTCGCCGTCGCGATGTCGCGGGTACGGATGCGGCCGATGCGCCCGTCGCTGCGGTAGCGCACCTCCTGACCGGGTGACAGCACGACGCCGTCGCGCGTCGCGGCGCCGGAGGCGACCTCCACCTGATGCTCGACGGCCAGCACGTCGGCAGCGTCGCCGCTCTCCTCGATCACGAATTTGGTGCCGAGCGCGGTAGTGGTACCGCCGGCAGCCTCGGCGACGAAGGGGCGGGATTCGTCGCCGGCACGCGGCGCGACGGTGAAGAACGCCTCTCCCACCAGCAGCCGCACCCGGCGCTCGTCCTCGCCATAGGCGAGCGCGATGGCGCTGGAGGGACCGAGTTCGACCGTGCTGCCGTCCGGCAGCGAAATCGTGCGCAATTCGCCCGGCGCGGTGCGGTAGTCGGCCGCCAGCATCAGCCAGGGATCGCCGAACTGGAAGCGGGCCGCGCCGGCGGCGAGCACCAATAGCCCGACCAGCGCGCCGATCCGCACCGCCTTGCGCGCGGCGGAGGCCTGCCGCGGCGGCGTCAGCACCGTCCGCAGCGGACCGGGATCGTGCCGCAGGGCGCCGAGCTCGCGCCAGGTGGCGCTCGCCTCCTCGAAGGCGGCGCGATGCTCGGGGTCTGCGCCGAGCCAGGCGCGCAGGGCTCCCTTCTCCCCATCGCTCAGCGGCGAGCCATCCAGCCGTGCCACCCATTCGGCAGCCCGCTGCTCGACATCCTCCGCATATTGCCCGCTCTCGCTCACGGCTCGTTCCATGACATGTCGCACCCGCCCTATACGACAACCGAATGGGGGTACGACCGTAAAAATCGCCTCAGCGGGCCCGCAGGCGCCGCGTCATATGGGCGATGGCCATGGCGAGATGCTTCTGCACCGCGCTTTCCGAGAGGCCGAGGCGCTGGGCGACCTCGGCATGGGTGAGACCGTCGATGCGGTTCAGCACGAAGATCTGCTGCGTGCGGCGCGGCATCTCCTGCACCAGCAGGTGGATGCGCTCGAGCTGCAGACGGGAATCGACGGCGTCCTCGGGGGTCGGCTGGTCGGCGGCGATCTCGCCGAACGCCTCCGGCGCGACGACGTCGGTGCGCCGGCGGGCTTCCTGCTTCAGGTGGTTGAGCAGCAGATTGCGCGCGACGGTATAGAGATAGGCGCGGAAATCCTGGACGCGGGTCTCCGGCCGCTCGATGACACGGACGAATGTGTCCTGCACGAGGTCACTCGCCATGTGCTGATCGCCCAGCCGGCGATTGAGGTAGCGCCTCAGCTCGGTCCCATGCGCAGAGAAGACGAGCGACAGGTCTGGCTGCATGAAATCGGCACCCGCCATCCGCATCACGAATACGTATGGGATCGACCTCTAACATGGGAGGAAACCCGAAGTAAGATCGCCGGACAAACGTTGTAACGGCTATAAAAAGTGCCTGCGGACGCTATTTTATAATTATTCTGATCTGTAGCTTCTCCTCGGAAGTCCGGCCACCGGTGCGGAAGGCCTGTCAGCCGACGATCGGAGGTCTGCGGACGACCTCGAACGGTTTAAGTGCCGGCATCCGGGCTTCCGGCCGCGCCTCCCGACCGCGCGGACATGGCGCACCTTCGGCATGTGGGCGGGCCGCGCGTCGGGGATGGATGATGGGGCCGACATCCCCTATCAAGGGGCGTTGATCGACATATGTCGCCCTGCCATCGCGAAGAGAAAGAAACCGCTCCATGAAGTCGCGCGCCGCCGTCGCCTGGGAAGCCAAGAAGCCGCTCACCATCGAGACCATCGAGATCGGCGGCCCCAAGCCCGGCGAGGTGCTGGTCGAGATCATGGCGACAGGTGTGTGCCACACCGACGCCTACACGCTGGACGGGCTCGATTCGGAGGGCAAGTTCCCGGCGATCCTCGGCCATGAGGGCGCAGGCATCGTGCGCGAGGTCGGCGCCGGCGTCACCTCGCTGAAGGTCGGCGACCACGTCATCCCGCTCTACACGCCGGAATGCCGGCAGTGCAAAACCTGCCTGTCGCAGCGCTCGAACCTGTGCACCTCGATCCGCGCCACCCAGGGCCAGGGCCTGATGCCCGACCGCACCACGCGCTTCTCCTGCGAGCGGACAGGCGGCCAAGGCGGCGAGATCTTCCACTATATGGGCTGCTCGACCTTCTCGAACTTCACCGTGCTGCCGGAGATCGCGCTCGCCAAGGTGCGCGAGGACGCGCCCTTCGACAAGATCTGCTACATCGGCTGCGGCGTCACCACCGGCATCGGCGCGGTGGTCTACACCGGCAAGGTGTGGCCGGGCGCCAATGTCGTGGTGTTCGGCCTCGGCGGCATCGGGCTGAACGTGATCCAGGGCGCCCGCATGGTCGGCGCCGACAAGATCATCGGCGTCGACATCAATCCGGCCAAGGTCGAGATGGCCAGGAAGTTCGGCATGACCGACTTCATCAACCCGCTCGAGGTCGGCAACGACAAGGTGGTGCAGGCGATCCAGGACCTCACCGATGGCGGCGCCGACTTCACCTTCGACTGCACCGGCAACGTCAACGTGATGCGCCAGGCGCTGGAAGCCTGCCATCGCGGCTGGGGCACCTCCATCGTCATCGGCGTGGCGCCGGCCGGGGCGGAAATCTCCACCCGCCCGTTCCAGCTGGTCACCGGCCGCAACTGGCGCGGCTCGGCGTTCGGCGGCGCGCGCGGGCGCACCGACGTGCCGAAGATCGTCGACTGGTACATGGAGGGCAAGATCAACATCGACGACCTGATCACCCACACCATGCCGCTCGACGAGATCAACACCGCCTTCGACCTGATGCATGAGGGCAAGTCGATCCGCTCGGTGGTGATCTACTGATGGCCGGGGCGATGGAGACCGTCTCCAAGGCGAAGTCGCATGGCGGCGTGCAGGGGGTCTACCGGCACGATTCCAAGATCACGGGCACGCCGATGACCTTCGCGGTGTTCGTGCCGCCGCAGGCGGCCAGTGGCCCGGTGCCGGTGCTGTGGTATCTGTCCGGCCTCACCTGCACCCATGCCAATGTCATGGAAAAGGGTGAGTACCGCGCCGCCGCCGCCCGGCACGGCGTCATCATCGTCGCGCCCGACACCAGCCCGCGCGGCGAGACCGTGCCGGACGAGCCGGACAACTGGCAGTTCGGCTCCGGCGCCGGCTTCTATGTCGACGCGACGCAGGAGCCCTATGCCGCGAACTACAAGATGTATTCCTACATCGTCGAGGAGCTGACGGCGCTGATCGCCGCCGAGTTTCCCGCCGACATGGCCCGGCAGGGCATTTTCGGCCATTCCATGGGCGGGCACGGCGCGCTGACCATCGCGCTGAAGCACCCAGACCGCTTCAAGAGCTGCTCGGCCTTCGCGCCGATCGTGCAGCCCTCGACGGCGGACTGGTCGCGGCCGGCGCTGGAGAAATATCTCGGCAAGGACGAGCTGGCCTGGCGCAGCTATGACGCTGTGGCGCTGATCGAGGACGGCAAGCGCTTCCCGGAGCTGCTGGTCGACCAGGGCGCCGCTGACCCGTTCCTCAAGACCGGCCTGCGTCCGGAGATCCTTGCCGATGCCTGCAAGGCGGCCGGCATTCCGCTCGCGCTGAACCTGCGCGAGGGCTACGACCACTCCTACTACTTCATCTCGACCTTCATGGCCGACCACATCGCCTGGCACGCCAAGCGGCTGGGTCTGTAGAAACCGACGAGACTGCCGGCGGCGGTTCTGCGCCGCCGGCAGTGACGCGCCTCACGCATCCGGCGCGACGGCATGGCCGGCGAGCAGCTCGAGCGCCTTGACCAGCGCCGAGTGATCGAGCGCCGCCCCGCCCTGCGCCGCCACCGCGC
>NZ_JAJALI010000029.1 GCF_020523795.1 Ancylobacter sp. Lp-2 | reverse complement strand
ATGGCCGGCGAGCAGCTCGAGCGCCTTGACCAGCGCCGAGTGATCGAGCGCCGCCCCGCCCTGCGCCGCCACCGCGCTGAACAGCTGCTGCGCCACCGCCGTCGCCGGCAGCGCCATCTGCAGCTGCCGCGCCCCGGTCAGCGCCAGGTTCAGGTCCTTCTGGTGCAGCTCGATGCGGAAGCCGGGCGCGAAGGTCCGCTTCACGATCCGCTCGCCATGCACTTCCAGGATACGCGAATTGGCGAAGCCGCCCATCAGCGCCTGCCGCACCTTCGCCGGATCGGCGCCGGCCTTGGAGGCGAACAACAGCGCTTCCGACACCGCCAGGATGTTCAGCGCCACGATGATCTGGTTCGCCACCTTGGTGGTCTGGCCGTCGCCATTGCCGCCGACCAGGGTGATGTTCTTGCCCATCTTCTCGAACAGCGGCTTCACCGTCTCGAAGGCCTTCTCGGGGCCGCCGACCATGATGGTGAGCGAGGCCGCCTTGGCGCCGACCTCGCCGCCCGACACCGGGGCGTCGAGATAGTCGCAGCCGAGATCGTTGATCTTCTTCGCGTATTCCTTGGTCTCCACCGGGGCGATGGAGGACATGTCGACGACGATCTTGCCCGGGGTCAGGCCGGCGGCGACGCCGCCCTCGCCGAACAGCGCCGCGCCGACATGCGGGGTATCGGGCACCATGGTGATGATGATGTCCGAGTTCTTCGCCACCTCGGTGGCGTTGGCGCAGGCGACGCCACCCTTGCCGGTGAGCTCCGCCGGCACCGGCTTGATGTCGTAGAGATACAGCGTGTGACCGGCGTCGATCAGGTGCCCCGCCATCGGCGCGCCCATGATACCCAGACCGACAAATCCTACGTTAGCCATTGTTCTTTTCCTCGCGTCCTA
>NZ_JAJALI010000028.1 GCF_020523795.1 Ancylobacter sp. Lp-2 | reverse complement strand
ATCGGCGGATCGGCGGAGAGGCAGTTGAAGAAGCTGAACGGCGCCGCGTTCACCCGCCCCTGCGGGTCCACCGTCGTCACCAGCGCGATCGGGCGCGGCACGATGGTGCCGATCATCAGCTTGTAGCGCTCGCGCTCGCCGAGTGCGCGGAAGTCGAAGCCGACGGTGTCGGCGGCCGGGTCCGTGTGCATGCTCATGCCTCGAGCCCCTTGATCCGGGCGGCATAGGGGGCAAGCACGTCGCGGATGTCGCGCTCGACCTTCTCCTGCAGCAGCGCGCGACTGGCGACGGCGGCGAGATGATGGTCCATCAGTTCGGCGGCGCGGGCGGCATTGCCGGCGATCAGCGCGTCGACGATCTCGCCATGCTCGCTGACGCCGCAGTCGGAGGAGTGCGGGCGGCCATACATGGCGAGGATCAGCGAGCAGCGCGACACCACCTCGGTCACGTAGCGGATCAGCACCTGATTGCCGGTCAGCCGCGCCAGCAGCAGGTGGAATTCGCCGGCGAGGCGGATCGATTCCACCTCGTTGCGGCCGGAAACCTCGTGCTCGCGGGCGACATGGTCGCGCAGCACGGCGATCTCGTCCGGCTTCAGTCTGCCGGCAAGGCATTCGGTGACGATGCGCTCGAGACCCCGGCGGACGACGAACACGTCGCGCCCCTCATCGAGGCTGGGATTGGCGACGAAGGCGCCGCGATTGGGTTTCAACTCGACCAGTCCTTCGACGGCGAGGCGGCCGAGCGCCTCGCGCGCAATGGTGCGGCTGGTGCCGAAGGCGTCGCCGATGGCGTCCTCCGGGAGCTTGGCTCCCGGCTGGAGCCGCTGCTCGATGATGGCTTGGCGAAGCGCGTCCTGAACCGCTTCGGTACGGGAGATCGCCCCGTGCTCGGCCGGGGGCGGACCTTTCCCCTTGGC
>NZ_JAJALI010000027.1 GCF_020523795.1 Ancylobacter sp. Lp-2 | reverse complement strand
CTCGCCGGCGAGGTGCAGTCCAAGGCGCGGGCGCCGTTCTCCAAGACCACGGTGCAGGCCGACACCCAGCGCATCATCGAGGTGTATCACCGCGCCGGCCGCTACGACGTGCGGGTCGAGCCCAAGACCATCGACCGCGGCCAGGGCCGCGTCGATCTGGTGTTCGAGATCACCGAGGGCGAGAAGCTCGGCGTCGCCGAGATCAAATTCGTCGGCAACAAGGCGTTCTCCGACTGGAAGCTCAAGGACGAGCTGACCACCACGGAGACCAACTGGCTGTCGTGGCTGAAGAACACCGACGTCTATGACGTCGACCGCATCAATTCCGACCAGGAGCTGCTGCGCCGCTTCTACCTGAAGAACGGCTATGCCGATTTCCGCATCGTGTCGGTGACCGCCGACCTCGACCGCAAGAAGAACGGCTTCGTGCTGACCTATGTGCTGGACGAGGGCCAGCAGTACCGCGTCGGCTCGGTTGACGTGGTGTCGAACATCAAGGACGTCGACCCGGCGCGGATCCGTGGGGCGCTGCGCGTCGCCAAGGGTCAGGTGTACAACGCCGAGTTGGTGGAGAAGTCGGTCGAGAACGCGACCATCGAGGTGTCGAAGAGCGGCTACGCCTTCGCCCAGGTGAAGCCGCGCGGCGACCGCAACTCCGAGGCGCGCACCATCTCGCTGGTGTTCGCGGTGGAAGAGGGGCCGCGCGTCTATATCGAGCGCATCGAGATCCGCGGCAACACCCGTACCCGCGACTGGGTCATCCGCCGCGAGTTCGACGTCGCCGAGGGCGACGCCTATAACCGGGTGCTGGTGGACCGCGCCGAGCGCCGTCTGCGCAATCTCGGCTACTTCAAGGACGTGAAGATCACCAACGAGCCCGGCTCGACGCCGGACCGGGTGATCCTGGTGGTGCAGGTGGAAGACCAGCCGACGGGCGAGTTCTCGATCTCGGGCGGCTACTCGACGTCGGACGGCTTCATCGGCGAAGTGGCGGTGTCGGAGAAGAACTTCCTCGGCCGCGGCCAGTATGTCCGCCTCGCCGGCACGCT
>NZ_JAJALI010000026.1 GCF_020523795.1 Ancylobacter sp. Lp-2 | reverse complement strand
AAGGGCGGCGGGGTCGACTATTTCGTCGACTGGAACGTGACGCGCGACCGGGTGGTGTTCGACAGCGCGATCTTCTCGTCGATCGGTGCGGCGATGACGGCGGCGTTCCAGAGCGGCACCGATGTGGTGATCTGGGACGGCCATGACGGCATCGTTTTGCAGAACGCCAAGCTGACCGATCTCACCAGCAGCAACTTCCTCTTCACCTGAGGCGCAGGGGGCTGCGCGGCGCGGACGGTGCCTGTTCTGCGACGTGCCGGTCGTCGCAGCAGGAGCTAGCCTCGAAACGACGGGCGACCGGTTGACAGTGCCAATGGCTTGACGAGAACATCCCTCTTCAAACACCGCCTCACCGAGGACGACGATATGGCTCAGCCGTGGGATCTACTGAATTCCTGGACGACGACCAGGATCGAGAGCCTCAATCGGATCACTGCGACGGCTGACGGCCAGATACTCGCCGGCACGCCTGCCGGCGACTGGATGCGGTCCGACGAACATGACGGCGTGACGCTCAACGGCAGTGACGGCGACGACGCAGTCACCGCCGATGGCGGTGTCGGCGGCCAGTTCAATGCCGGCGCCGGAAACGACTATCTGAGTGCCGGGCGGGTCGGTGACGAGTTCGAGGAGTATCCGCAGAATACCGGCGGCGTCTTCAACGGAGGAGACGGCAACGACCTGTTTGACGGCAATGAAGGCTCCAATGTCACCTTCAATGGCGGTGACGGAAACGATGTTCTCACAACCGCTTTGGCCAGAAACAGCACATTCAACGGTGATGCCGGCGACGACTTCCTGTTCCTTGACGGGCTGGGTTTTGGCAGTTCAAGCAATGCCTATAATGGCGGAGCCGGAACCGATACCGCCATGTTCGAGGATCAGTTCGATACCTATGACTTCAGAAAAAGCGGGCAGGTTCTGACCATAACGAAGGGAAGCAGCACGGCCACGGTTACCGGTATCGAGTATTTTAGGTTCCTGGACCCGGAGACGGGAGAATATACGGAGCTCACATTGGATCAGGTTGTTACTGATCGTTCCATCGCGATCGACGCGACGGGAAATGATTACATCGATGGTCTGTTGCAGGGTAGCAAGTGGGGTTCGTCCGCAACCTATACGTTGCCATATTCGTGGTATTCGGGCGATGACCCAACCGCGGGCTTCCCGTCGACCTTGATGGGTATTTACAGCCAGATCAAAGGTATCACGCAGCTCAATATAAATGAAAAATGGGAATACCAAGACGACGATGAGGGAGACCACTATCCCGCGAAGGATGCCGATATCCACATCAACTTCGTAGAAGGGGGGCATTCCGCCCGGGTGGTGGTACAGGGGCCGGATGACGGGGGGAACGCCGACATCTATGCCTACGACCCGATCTTTCGGCAGCGTGCCGATGCCGGCAACGAGACCTATCTCGTGGCCCTCCAGGTCGTGGCGCAGACGCTCGGGCTGAAATTCGCCAGCGAGGGTGGCGGGGTCGCCGATGTGGCGGTACCGACCGACAAGGATTCGCTCGAATACACGGTGATGAGCCAGCGCTCCTATCCCGGTGGGCCGGCGGGCGACTACACGGTTGC
>NZ_JAJALI010000025.1 GCF_020523795.1 Ancylobacter sp. Lp-2 | reverse complement strand
AGGGAACTGTTTCCATGGCGTCTTACATTTCCGACGACCTGCGCTCGGGCGCGCTGGTCTATCACCGGCTTCCGCGTCCCGGTAAGCTCGAGATCCAGCCCACCAAGCCGCTGGCGAACCAGCGGGACCTCGCTCTGGCCTATACGCCCGGGGTGGCGGCGGTGTGCGAGGCGATCGCGGCGGACCGGGAGCTGGCGGCGGAGCTGACGGCGAAGCAGAACCTGGTGGCGGTGGTGTCGAACGGCACCGCGGTGCTGGGGCTGGGCAATATCGGCCCGGAAGCCTCCAAGCCGGTGATGGAAGGCAAGGCGGTCCTGTTCAAGAAGTTCGCCGGCATCGACGTGTTCGACATCGAGATCAACGCGCTGGAGATCGACCACGTGGTGAGCGTGGTGGCGGCGCTGGAGCCGACCTTCGGGGGCATCAACCTCGAGGACATCAAGGCGCCGGAGTGCTTCGAGATCGAGGCGCGGCTGCGCGAGAAGATGAACATCCCGGTGTTCCACGACGACCAGCACGGCACGGCGATCATCGTGGCGGCGGCGGTGGTCAACGCGCTGTTCATCGGGGCGAAGAAGATCGAGGAGGTGAAGATCGTCACCTCCGGGGCCGGGGCGGCGGCGATCGCGACGCTGAACCTGCTGGTCTCGATGGGCGCCAGGCGCGAGAACATCTTCGTCACCGACATCGAGGGCGTGGTCTATGAGGGCCGCGAGAAGCTGATGGACCCCTATAAGGGGGCCTTCGCGCAGAAGACCGAGGCGCGCACGCTCGCCGAGGTGATCGTCGGCGCCGACATCTTCATCGGCCTCTCCGCCGGCGGGGTCTTGAAGCCGGAGATGCTGAAGACGATGGGCGAGCGGCCGCTGATCATGGCGCTGGCCAACCCGACGCCGGAGATCATGCCGGACCTGGCGCGCGACGCGCGTCCGGACGCGATGATCTGCACCGGACGGTCGGACTTCCCGAACCAGGTCAACAACGTGCTGTGCTTCCCGTTCATCTTCCGCGGCGCGCTCGACGTGGCGGCGACGACGATCAACGAGGAGATGAAGATCGCGGCGGTGAACGCCATCGCCGAGCTGGCGCGCGAGACGCCGTCGGACGTGGTGGCGCGGGCCTATGGCGGGGAGACGCCGGTGTTCGGCGCGACCTCGCTGATTCCCTCGCCCTTCGACCCGCGGCTGATCCAGCGCGTGGCGCCGGCGGTGGCGAAGGCGGCGATGGAGAGCGGCGTGGCCAAGCGGCCGATCGCCGATTTCGAGGCCTATGACGAGCAGCTGGACCGCTTCGTGTTCCGCTCCGGCCTGGTGATGAAGCCGGTGTTCGCCACCGCCAAGCAGGCGCCCAAGCGGGTGATCTACGCGGAGGGCGAGGACGAGCGCATCCTGCGGGCGGCGCAGGTGGTGGTGGAGGAGGGCATCGCCCGGCCGATCCTGATCGGCCGCCCGGCGGTGATCGACACCCGCCTCGCGCGCTTCGGCCTCTCCATCAAGCCGGGCCAGGACTTCGACCTGATCAACCCGGAAGACGATCCGCGCTACCGCGACTATGTGCAGACCTATGTCGACCTGGCCGGCCGGCGCGGGGTGACGCCGGAGATCGCCCGCACGCTGGTGCGCACCACGCCGACGGTGATCGCGGCGGTGGCGATGATGCGCGGCGACGCCGACACCATGCTGTGCGGCGTCGAGGGACGCTTCCTGCGCCATCTCCGGCACATCCGCACCATCATCGGGCTGGCGCCCGGGGTGCGCGACGTCTCGGCGCTGTCGATGCTGGTGACGCAGAAGGGGGCGTTCTTCATCTGCGACACCCAGGTGTCGGCCGATCCGAGCGCCGAGGATCTCGTCGAGATGGCGATCCAGGCGGCGGGGCATGTGAAGCGCTTCGGGCTGGAGCCGCGCATCGCCATGGTGTCGCATTCGGATTTCGGCTCGCGCGACGATGCCAGCGCGCAGAAGATGCGGTTCGCCACCGAGCTGCTGCACCAGCAGGCGCCGGAGCTGATGGTGGACGGCGAGATGGAGGGCGACAGCGCCATCGTGCCGGAGATCCGCGAGCGGGTGCTGCCGGGCAGCAAGCTGCAGGGTGTGGCGAACATCCTCGTCATGCCGAACATCGACGCCGCCAACATCGCCTACCAGATGGTGAAGGTGTTCGGCGACGCGCTGCCGGTGGGGCCGATCCTGCTCGGCACCGCCAAGCCGGCGCACATCCTCACCCCCTCCGTCACCGCACGCGGCATCGTCAACATGACCGCCGTCGCCGTCGTCGAGGCGCAGGGCTAGGCACCGTTCCGGCCGGCGGGGGC
>NZ_JAJALI010000024.1 GCF_020523795.1 Ancylobacter sp. Lp-2 | reverse complement strand
TCCTCCCGCGAGCCCCCTCCCCGCGTCTGCTTAGTGGGAGAGGTTCTTCACCACGTCCTCGACCATCTTCTTGGCGTCGGCGAACAGCATCATGGTGTTGTCGCGGAAGAACAGCTCGTTCTCGACGCCGGCATAGCCCGCCGCCATGCCGCGCTTGATGAACAGCACCGTCTTGGCCTTCTCGACGTCGAGGATCGGCATGCCGTAGATCGCCGAGGTCGGGTCGGTCTTCGCCGCCGGGTTGGTCACGTCGTTGGCGCCGATCACGAAGGCGACGTCGGCCTGCGCGAACTCCGAGTTGATGTCCTCGAGCTCGAACACCTCGTCATAGGGCACGTTGGCCTCGGCGAGCAGCACGTTCATGTGCCCGGGCATGCGGCCGGCGACCGGGTGGATGGCGTACTTCACCTCGACGCCCTCCTCCTTCAGCTTGTCGGCCATCTCGCGCAGCGCGTGCTGGGCCTGGGCCACCGCCATGCCGTAGCCGGGCACGATGATCACCTTGGCGGCGTTCTTCATGATGAACGCCGCGTCCTCCGCCGAGCCCTGCTTCACCGGGCGGCTCTCCACCGCGCCGGCGGGACCGGCCGCCGCATCGCCGCCGAAGCCGCCGAGGATCACCGACACGAAGGAGCGGTTCATGCCCTTGCACATGATGTAGGACAGGATCGCGCCCGACGAGCCGACCAGCGCGCCGGTGATGATCAGCGCCGTGTTGCCCAGCGTGAAGCCGATGCCCGCCGCCGCCCAGCCGGAGTAGGAGTTCAGCATCGACACCACCACCGGCATGTCGGCGCCGCCGATCGGGATGATCAACAGGCCGCCGAACACCAGCGAGGCGATGACGATCAGCCAGAACACCGTGTGGCTCTCGGTCAGCGTCAGCACCACCACCAGCAGCACGATCAGCGCCGCGAGGCCGGCATTGATGACGTGGCGGCCCGGCAGCAGGATCGGCTTGCCGCTCATATTGCCGTTGAGCTTGGCGAAGGCGATCACCGAACCGGTGAAGGTGATGGCGCCGATGGCGACGCCGAGGCTCATCTCGACCAGCGCCTGGCCGTGGATGGCGCCGGGCAGGCCGATGCCGAAGGCTTCCGGCGCGTAGAGCGCGGCCGCCGCCACCGCCACCGCGGCGAGGCCGACCAGCGAGTGGAAGGCCGCGACCAGCTGCGGCATCTGCGTCATGGCGATCTTGCGGGCGATCACCGCGCCGGCGCCGCCGCCGATGGCGAGGCCGCCGATCACCAAAAGCCAGCCGCCGATGCCGGCCGGCGGCGAGGCCGACAGCGTGGTCAACACGGCGATGGCCATGCCGACCATGCCGAACAGATTGCCCTGGCGCGAGGTGGCGGGGCTCGACAGCCCGCGCAGCGCCATGATGAACAGTACCCCGGAGACGAGGTAGAGCAGCGCGACGATATTGGCGTTCATCTCGTCGCCCTCACTTCTTCTTCGAGTACATGGCGAGCATCCGGCTGGTCACCAGGAAGCCGCCGAAGATGTTCACCGATGCCAGGATCAGCCCGAGGAAGCCGAAGCCGCGCGCCCAGCCGGTGCCCTCGGCCACCGTGTCGACGCCGACCGCGAGCAGCGCGCCGACCACGATCACCGAGGAGATGGCGTTGGTGACGCTCATCAAGGGCGTGTGCAAAGCCGGGGTCACCGACCACACCACGTAGTAGCCGACGAACACCGCCAGCACGAAGATGGCGAGCCGGAACACGAACGGGTCGATCGCCCCGCCGGTCAGCGTGTGCGCCACCGCCCCCGCCGCATCGGCAAAGCCACCGCCATGCGCCGCCTGCGCGGCGGCATCGGCATAGGCCTGCGCGGCTTCCGCCGCCCGCTTGGCGACTTCCGCCGCCGCCCGGGCGCCTTCCAGCGCCTGCGCCGGATCCGCCGGCACGCCCGATGGATTGGCCATCCTGTTCTCCCCGTTCTCTCAAGGACCGGCCGGGATCCTGCCCCCGTGCCGCCCGCCGCTTCGTCCGTTGTCTGTCGTCGTGTCGTTTCTTGTCGTCGTTGGTGCCGGCGCCGCGTGTGGCTCGCGCCGGCCGGATCGTTTCTCTAGGCGACGGGAGCGTCGCTCCCGCCTGAAGCTCGTTGCCAGCCGCCCGGTGTCGGGCGTCCGGACGTCCGATCCCGGCGTCCTCGGGCCGCGCCCTACGAGACCGGGCCGTCAGCCGGAACGCGGCCGGAGAACCGGCGAGCGGTGCTCCCCCCTCACCCCACCCCTCTCCCCCTCGATGAGAGGGAGCAGGTCGTACCGGGGGCGGAGGCCGCCCTTCACCTCTCCCCTACAGAAGAGGGAGCCGGAGGTGCCGCTTCGGAGTGCCTCCCTCACCTCTCCAAGAAAGGGAGAAGCGAACCGGAGACGCTGGTCTGGAGCTCCCTTGCCTCTCCCCGAGGGAAGAGAAAGCCCGTCACTTCACCTCTCCCCACCCATGCGGCTGTTGCCGCATGGGTGCCCGAAGATCGACGTCGGAAACAACCGACGTCGAGGGAGAGGTCGGCGCGCCGCGCCGGGTAGGGGGAACACCGCCGAAACCTGAAGAGCGAAGATAGAAGCCTGTCACTCGAACGGAGGCGCCCGCGAAGGCGAAGAGCCGGGACCCAGGCCGGTCTTCCCGAGCCAGCCGTCCCGAGCGATCCCGGATCGGCCGGTGGCGGTCCGGGAGGAGAGCACGTCGGAAACGCACCTCACCCCAAACCTTCGCCTCAGACTGACCTCGCCGAAGCCCCCGCGCCTCAGGCTGCCGCCGTCTCGACCTTACCGCCGAAGTTCGGGTGCACCACCGACCCGCCACGGGTCAGCAGCGTCGCCTTCACCAGCTCGTCGTCCCACTTCACGCTAAGCGCCTTGGCGCTCTTGTCGATGAGCGTCTCGACGAAGGCGTAGAGGTTCTTGGCGTAAAGCTGCGAGGCGGTGGCCGCCAGCCGGCCGGGCACGTTGAGATGCCCGACGATCTTGACCCCGTTCGCCGTGGTGATGACCTCGCCGGCCACCGCGCCGACGACATTGCCGCCGCGCTCCACCGCCAGGTCGATGATCACCGAGCCCGCCTTCATCGACGCCACCATCTCGGCCGACAGCAGCTTCGGCGCCGGACGGCCGGGGATCAGCGCCGTGGTGATCACGATGTCCTGCTTGGCGATGTGCGAGGCCACCAGCGCCGCCTGCTTGGCCTGGTACTCCGCCGACATCTGCTTGGCGTAGCCGCCGGCGGTCTCCGCCTGCTTGAACTCCTCGTCCTCGAC
>NZ_JAJALI010000023.1 GCF_020523795.1 Ancylobacter sp. Lp-2 | reverse complement strand
CCTTCGGGTCACGGACTTTCGGGTCCTGAGGTTTTCGAACCTCGTGCTGTTTGACAGGTAAAACGGAAGAAAGAGAAACGTGGACGGCGGAGTCCTTGCGGATCTCGACGGAACCGAAAGGTTCTTAGAGATCGAATGAGACTTCGGCGTGTTTACGTTCTCGAGACCGGATGATCCCGCGAGGGATGTCCTGGTCTCAACCTCGTCAAGAGGTTTTGAGCGTAGCGACATTAGCCGAGATTAAATATCTCATTCAACTTGAGAGTTTGATCCTGGCTCAGAACGAACGCTGGCGGCAGGCTTAACACATGCAAGTCGAGCGCCCCGCAAGGGGAGCGGCAGACGGGTGAGTAACACGTGGGGATCTGCCCAATGGTACGGAATAGCTCCGGGAAACTGGAATTAATACCGTATAAGCCCGCAAGGGGAAAGATTTATCGCCATTGGATGAACCCGCGTCGGATTAGCTAGTTGGTGGGGTAAAGGCCTACCAAGGCGACGATCCGTAGCTGGTCTGAGAGGATGATCAGCCACACTGGGACTGAGACACGGCCCAGACTCCTACGGGAGGCAGCAGTGGGGAATATTGGACAATGGGCGCAAGCCTGATCCAGCCATGCCGCGTGAGTGATGAAGGCCTTAGGGTTGTAAAGCTCTTTCGCCGACGAAGATAATGACGGTAGTCGGAGAAGAAGCCCCGGCTAACTTCGTGCCAGCAGCCGCGGTAATACGAAGGGGGCTAGCGTTGTTCGGAATCACTGGGCGTAAAGCGCACGTAGGCGGATTGTTAAGTCAGAGGTGAAAGCCTGGAGCTCAACTCCAGAACTGCCTTTGATACTGGCAATCTCGAGTCCGGAAGAGGTAAGTGGAACTGCGAGTGTAGAGGTGAAATTCGTAGATATTCGCAAGAACACCAGTGGCGAAGGCGGCTTACTGGTCCGGTACTGACGCTGAGGTGCGAAAGCGTGGGGAGCAAACAGGATTAGATACCCTGGTAGTCCACGCCGTAAACGATGGAGGCTAGCCGTTGGTGAGCATGCTCATCAGTGGCGCAGCTAACGCATTAAGCCTCCCGCCTGGGGAGTACGGTCGCAAGATTAAAACTCAAAGGAATTGACGGGGGCCCGCACAAGCGGTGGAGCATGTGGTTTAATTCGAAGCAACGCGCAGAACCTTACCAGCCTTTGACATGCCCTGGACAGTTACCAGAGATGGTTTCTTCTCTTCGGAGCCAGGGACACAGGTGCTGCATGGCTGTCGTCAGCTCGTGTCGTGAGATGTTGGGTTAAGTCCCGCAACGAGCGCAACCCTCGCCCTTAGTTGCCATCATTCAGTTGGGCACTCTAGGGGGACTGCCGGTGATAAGCCGAGAGGAAGGTGGGGATGACGTCAAGTCCTCATGGCCCTTACGGGCTGGGCTACACACGTGCTACAATGGCGGTGACAATGGGAAGCAAGACCGCGAGGTTGAGCAAATCTCCAAAAGCCGTCTCAGTTCGGATTGCACTCTGCAACTCGAGTGCATGAAGTTGGAATCGCTAGTAATCGTGGATCAGCACGCCACGGTGAATACGTTCCCGGGCCTTGTACACACCGCCCGTCACACCATGGGAGTTGGTTTTACCCGAAGGCGCTGCGCTAACCCGCAAGGGAGGCAGGCGACCACGGTAGGGTCAGCGACTGGGGTGAAGTCGTAACAAGGTAGCCGTAGGGGAACCTGCGGCTGGATCACCTCCTTTCTAAGGATGTTCCTTCAAGATTGTCCTGATCTTCGGATCGCGACGCTTATCGGAACTCTTAGATCATAGCTGGTCAGTCAGACCGGCAACATGCGGGACGCCGCCGTCTTCGTTTCTCTTTCTTCATGGACGAGCCCAGGCTGTGGCGCGGTCCTCCGATGTTTCGGAGGACCGGCGCCTGACTGGCTTGGGGCCTGTAGCTCAGGTGGTTAGAGCGCACCCCTGATAAGGGTGAGGTCGGACGTTCGAGTCGTCCCAGGCCCACCATTTATCGGCGATGCTTCTGCTGCCGGGTCGCTCACCTAAACGGGGCCATAGCTCAGTTGGGAGAGCGCGTGCTTTGCAAGCATGAGGTCGTCGGTTCGATCCCGTCTGGCTCCACCATCCTTCTCGCGAAGGGTGGGCGTCGAGCCCGGATCGGCTCTTTCTTCTCGTCCATGAGAACCTGAATTCGCCGCATCGGCCTGGCCGGTGTGTGCGTGTTGTCTGACATCGTGAAAAAGCATTCATTCGATCGGCCGCGGGGCTTTTACCCTGGCAGCGGGTCGTGATCATGGGGCAACCCGTGAGACACGCCCGACGGAGCGTGACCGCACCGTCGTCGAATGAAGCGAAGCAAGCTGGTCTTTAGAATAGCTTCGATACCGTGAGACGGGTCTCTCAAAACCGTCTCGCCCCCGAGTTCCCCGCACAGGGAGCTCGGAGCGAGTTCCTACTTCGGGTAGGTATCGAAGATGAGAACGATCAAGTGTCTTAAGGGCATTCGGTGGATGCCTTGGCGCTGAGAGGCGATGAAGGACGTGGTACGCTGCGATAAGTTACGGGGAGCTGCGAACAAGCTTTGATCCGTAAATTTCCGAATGGGGAAACCCACCTTCGACGACTGGGACTCTGAAGTTTCACTTCAGAGCAATCTGAGCTGTGAAGCTTTGGAATTCCAGTTGTCAGATGAAGGTATCTAGCTCTGAATACATAGGGGTTAGAAGCGAACCCGGGGAACTGAAACATCTAAGTACCCGGAGGAAAGGACATCAACAGAGACTCCGTTAGTAGTGGCGAGCGAACGCGGATCAGGCCAGTGGTGAATGTGAGACAAGTGGAACCGGTCAGGAAAGCCGGGCCTTAGTGGGTGATAGCCCCGTACACGTAATGCAATCATTCATCCTCGAGTAAGGCGGGACACGTGAAATCCTGTCTGAACATGGGGGGACCACCCTCCAAGCCTAAGTACTCCTCAGCGACCGATAGCGAACAAGTACCGTGAGGGAAAGGTGAAAAGCACCCCGACAAGGGGAGTGAAACAGTTCCTGAAACCGGATGCCTACAAACAGTTGGAGCTCAAGGTTCGTCCTGGGTGACAGCGTACCTTTTGTATAATGGGTCAGCGACTTAGTCTGGCGAGCGAGCTTAAGCCGATAGGTGTAGGCGCAGCGAAAGCGAGTCTGAACAGGGCGTTCAGTTCGTCGGATTAGACCCGAAGCCGGGTGATCTAGCCATGAGCAGGTTGAAGGTGCGGTAACACGCACTGGAGGACCGAACCGGTGCCTGTTGAAAAAGTCTCGGATGACTTGTGGCTAGGGGTGAAAGGCCAACCAAACTCGGAAATAGCTGGTTCTCCGCGAAAACTATTTAGGTAGTGCCTCGTGTGAATACTCCAGGGGGTAGAGCACTGGATGGGCTAGGGGGATTTACCATCTTACCAAACCTAACCAAACTCCGAATACCTGGAAGTACTGCGCGGGAGACAGACGGCGGGTGCTAACGTCCGTCGTCGAGAGGGAAACAACCCTGACCTACAGCTAAGGCCCCCAAGTCGTGGCTAAGTGTGAAAGGATGTGAGAGTCCGAAAACAACCAGGAGGTTGGCTTAGAAGCAGCCATCCTTTAAAGAAAGCGTAACAGCTCACTGGTCTAGGATTCTTGCGCCGAAAATGTATCGGGGCTCAAGCCACGCGCCGAAGCTTAGGGTTTGCCTTCGGGCAAGCGGTAGCGGAGCGTTCCGTAAGCCTGCGAAGGAGGACCCGTGAGGGCCTCTGGAGGTATCGGAAGTGCGAATGCTGACATGAGTAACGACAAACAGTGTGAGAGACACTGTCGCCGAAAGTCCAAGGGTTCCTGCGTAAAGCTAATCTGCGCAGGGTTAGCCGGCCCCTAAGGCGAGGCCGAAAGGCGTAGTCGATGGGAATCAGGTGAATATTCCTGAGCCTGTGGGTAGTGACGAATCCCGTGTGTTGTCAGACGAATTGGTTCTGTTCTGGCTTCGAAGGGGTTCCAGGAAATAGCTCCCACATTATAGCCCGTACCCGAAACCGACACAGGTGGACTGGTAGAGTATACCAAGGCGCTTGAGAGAACTATGCTGAAGGAACTCGGCAATTTACCTCCGTAACTTCGGGATAAGGAGGCCTTCCATGTGGGCAACCATGTGGGAGGGGCACAGACCAGGGGGTGGCAACTGTTTAGCAAAAACACAGGGCTCTGCGAAATCGCAAGATGACGTATAGGGTCTGACGCCTGCCCGGTGCCGGAAGGTTAAGAGGAGAGGTGCAAGCTTTGAATCGAAGCCCCGGTAAACGGCGGCCGTAACTATAACGGTCCTAAGGTAGCGAAATTCCTTGTCGGGTAAGTTCCGACCTGCACGAATGGCGTAATGACTTCCCCGCTGTCTCCAGCATAGACTCAGTGAAATTGAATTCCCCGTGAAGATGCGGGGTTCCTGCGGTCAGACGGAAAGACCCCGTGCACCTTTACTGCAACTTTGCACTGGCATTCGTGTCGGTATGTGTAGGATAGGTGGTAGACTTTGAAGCGAGGGCGCCAGCTCTCGTGGAGTCACCCTTGAAATACCACCCTTATAGATATGGATGTCTAACCGCGGCCCGTTATCCGGGTCCGGGACATTGCATGGTGGGCAGTTTGACTGGGGCGGTCGCCTCCCAAAGAGTAACGGAGGCGCGCGATGGTGGGCTCAGACCGGTCGGAAATCGGTCGTCGAGTGCAATGGCATAAGCCCGCCTGACTGCGAGACTGACAAGTCGAGCAGAGACGAAAGTCGGCCATAGTGATCCGGTGGTCCCACGTGGACGGGCCATCGCTCAACGAATAAAAGGTACGCCGGGGATAACAGGCTGATGATGCCCAAGAGTCCATATCGACGGCATCGTTTGGCACCTCGATGTCGGCTCATCACATCCTGGGGCTGGAGCAGGTCCCAAGGGTTCGGCTGTTCGCCGATTAAAGTGGTACGTGAGCTGGGTTCAGAACGTCGTGAGACAGTTCGGTCCCTATCTGCCGTGGGTGTAGGAATATTGAGAGGATTTGTCCCTAGTACGAGAGGACCGGGATGAACGTACCTCTGGTGGAGCTGTTGTGGCGCCAGCCGCAGTGCAGCGTGGCTATGTACGGACGGGATAACCGCTGAAAGCATCTAAGCGGGAAACCCACCTCAAAACGAGTATTCCCTCGAGAACCGTGGAAGACGACCACGTTGATAGGCCGGGTGTGTAAGTGCAGTAATGCATTGAGCTTACCGGTACTAATCGTTCGATTGGCTTGATCGTTCTCATCCTCGATATCTATCGAAGGTGAGCTATCCAAAGACCAGATGCTCGAAAGAGTGTTCGCTCGAAAGAGCCTTGCTTCGCAAAATGCGTGTGCTTCGCCGGCCTGGTGGCCATTGCGAGGAGCCTGAACCCGATCCCATCCCGAACTCGGCCGTTAAACTCCTCAGCGCCGATGGTACTATGTCTCAAGACCTGGGAGAGTAGGTCGCTGCCAGGCCTGCCGAGCACATGCACGCTTCTTCACAATCTCACGAAAACCCCGCCGCGCAGAAATGCCGGCGGGGTTTTTGCGTTTAGG
>NZ_JAJALI010000022.1 GCF_020523795.1 Ancylobacter sp. Lp-2 | reverse complement strand
GAAAAACAGGCCGCCTGAGGCCAGAAATGAAACCCAGGACTCTCCCTCAGACCGGAGGAGAAAAGGGTCTCACGTCAAGTGGGGTCGGAGTACTGGACACCCGCCCTCGCGGTCCTCCAGACGCGACTATCCGCTTCAGGTCGTTCATGGCGCGGACGAACGCTTGGCAGGCCTCGGGACGGCTGAACAGGAACGTCTCATGGAGACCACCAGCGGATCGGCGGTTCAAGTCGCGATGGAGCATAACGGGTAGTTCTCTGTTGTCTTTAAAGCGGCGATCTCGGGTTCGATTTGGCCCAAACTTTCCGCACCATCCTGGCGTCGCTGGGGACGGGTTCAGTCTGGCTGAACTGAGTCAGCGCAACACCAACGTCGAGTTCCTTGAGATCGACGAGTGCGAAGTCCGGCCGAGCGGCATTTATCACCAACACGAAATCCGGATAGAAATATGCCGTCGATCGGCCGCCCTGAATCGAAAGTGCCATGGGCAGGTCATTGGTATCGACCAAGACGTCTGTGTTTCTAGCTAAGCGGATGGAGCGACGCGACACTACCGTGTCCGACACGCTACGCGCTCTGCCCCGATCGATCTGCTGAGACGTCGGCAGCGCCCACGCCCCCTGTGAGCCAGACAACTCATCAAATGCCTCCATCATCCGCCGATGTGGGTCACCCACCTCGGTTTCGATATCAATGCTGATCGATATCCGCGAAGCGGCAAGATTGCTTTGAAGGCGCGCGATCTCCAAGCGCCGCAGGACAACCGCCTTTTCAGCCTTCCAGCGCACGCTTTTTGAAACGACAGACGCGAGTGTTGTCCAGGCCAGCGCGCGTCCGGTCCAGGAGCGCGCATATTGCCTGCGAGCGCGCGGGACATCGGTGCGAATTTCACGCTATCGAGCCTGCATCGCGAGGAGAAGTTCTTTGAATTGGCTGAGGCCACTCGAGGTCATAGCGGCGACGTTGCCGTCTCCATAGTCAACTCGCGTGCCAGGGACGAGATAGCGATCTGTTGCCACTGTGCCAGACCTGCTGGGATCGCCGAGAACTCGAAAACGTGCCCACGACACCACCCGATACGCACCGCGAGACGCCCAGTCGATGGTCGTCTCCAATCCTCTGCGGCGCACGGCAATATGTACCGGCGGAACTATTGTAAGTTCGCCTCGAAACCGAGGTGCCATGGATCACCCACCCTAGGTGCGACGATATACGTCTTGCGGGAGCTCGCTAGCTTGCGGTGGCAGCGCTCCAGGCTTGCATGCATCTCTCAATGGGGAAGAAGGTCGAGCCACCCGAAGCGAATCTACGCCAAAGGCCGACATTCGCGTTCCGCCTGAGAGTGGACCTTCGACGTATATGGACAAAGCTCTCCCACGGCTGATCACAGCTCCGAGCCAGCAAGGCACTATCGCCTCAAATGCTTTAAAGAGCTGCCGCCGTGCTGCCGCGGTAAGCTGATTTGATGGCGTCCTTCTGGCTCAGCGGTATCGGCGCCCACTCGATTGCCAGTGCCGGGCGTCAAATCTCCGTTTTCTCTGACGAACTCAAGGTATCGTCGACTTCGATTCCGAGATAACGAACAGTACTTTCGAGCTTCGTGTGACCGAGTAGAAGTTGGCAGGCGCGCAGATTTCCGGTCCTCTTATAAAGGATCGCGACTTTTGTTCGCCGTAGGCTATATGTCCCGTAATCCGCCGGATTGAGGCCGATCAGGCCGCCCCATTGGTCGACGAGACGCCCATACTGCCTCGTGACGTGACCTCCGCTGTGGCTGCGGCTCGGCAATTTGCTGTCGATGGCAAGGTTGAGCATAGCGAGGTCGCGCACCCGATTGGCAATCTGCAATCGTGTGCGCAGAGCCCATATGTGCTTGGGCTTCAGGGGAGGTTTGGCGCCGACGATCCGGCCCGCATTCCAGGCTCGTGCCGCAGTCGTGTTTTCATGATTCGTGTGCATCGCATCCTCCTTCCGAGGAGCAGCCCTAGAGAGGTTAATGCGGGAGCGCGGTCCAGCAATAGGTCGTCTCTCCGCCCGCGGCGCGACAAGCCGAACATCGAGCGCTATTCGAGAGCGACGTTCGAGCATCTCGCTTGCTCTCACTGTCGGTTTGGAATCGCACGCAACAAATGCATGCGATTTAGTCATATAGTGCATTTTCGATGCACGTCTCGATTTCTGTCGCTCAAGGCCAGCATTGCATAAGCCATTGCATAAGCTGGAATGCGATGAAGTTTTGCTGTTGGCACGCGCCTTGCTTCATAAATCGTATGCACTTAATGCATGCGATACAACCCAGAAGCAGGAACAGACCCGATGCGCACTCCCTTCCTCACTGGCGACATCAGTCGCCGCTCCTTCCTCAAGGCCAGCGTCGCCGCCGGCGCTCTCGCCGCCACCTCGCGCTGGTCACCGGCCCAGGCCGACGACCCCAAGGTGCTCAACTATCTCTCCTGGCCCGGTAATGCCGATCCCTATCTGGTCGAGCAGTTCGAGAAGGAGAACGGCGTCAAGATCCGTATCAAGGAATATGTCGGTGGCGACCAGATGCTCGCCGTCATCAACCAGTCGCCGCCCGGCTCGTTCGACGTGGTGCTGGCCGACGCCGAGTACATGCACTTGCTGCATGCAGCCGACTTCATCGAGGAGCTCGACCCGGCCGACTACCCGCTGAAAGACTATTGGCCGGAATTCCAGCAGTTCCCACTGCACTGGTTCGACGGCAAGCTCTACGGCGTGATGACCGATTTCGGCTATCTCGGCCTGTCCTACAACACCAAGGAATTCACCCCGAAGGAGGTCGCCTCCTACGCCGCGCTGTGGAGCGACAAGGCCAAGGGCAAGGTCGGCTTCTTCGATTGGTACCTGCCTTCCATCGGCTCGATCAGCCTCGCCAACGGCAACCGCCCGCCCTTCGATATCGACGAGGCGCATTTCGAGGCGGTGAAGCAGAAGCTGTTCACGCTGAAGCCGCAGGCTTCCGGCTTCTACACCATCGCCGACATCTTCTCCTCGCTCACCAATGGCCGCGCCCAACTGGTGCCCGGCATCGGCGAGTGGATCACCCTCGGCCTGCGCATGAACGGCGTACCGGTCGACACCGTCATCCCGGAGGAAGGCGGCCTGCAGTGGACGGAATCGCTGTCCATCGTGAAGGGCACGCCCAAGCGCGACCTCGCCCGCAAGTTCATCCAGTACACCACCTCGCCCGAGGGCCAGGTGAAGATGGCGACCAAGGTCGACAACAAGAAGTCGATCCCGTCCATCCCCGGCTGGAAGCTGCTCAACCAGACCATGCCGAAGGAAGCCGAGATCCTGCGCATGACGCTGACCGGCCCGAACGTCATGGACGAGTACAAGGCGAAGAAGATCCAGTTCCGCCAGCTGCCCAAGCAGCAGGAAATCTCCGACTGGAACGACGCCTGGAGCGAGTTCAAGAGCCTCTGACCCCATCGCCAAGGAAGGAGCCAAGCCATGACGGCCGCCTCCGTGACGACGCGTGCCAGCGCCCCGCAGCGCTGGTCCTGGCTGGGACGGCCACGCATGGCGGGGTCTCCCGCCGTGCTGCCGGCGGTGCTGGGCCTGCCCGTCCTGCTGTGGCAGGCGGTGTTCTTCGCCGCGCCGCTGGTGTTCCTGGTCGTCATGACCTTCTGGCAGGTGAAGGCGTTCCGGCTGGAACCGGCCTTCGTCCTCGACAACTGGTCGCGGATCCTGTTCTCCGCCACCTTCCAGCGCGCCCTCGTCCATACCTTCGCGGTGGCCGGCACCACGACCGTGCTGGCGGTGGCGCTGGCCTTTCCTGCCGCCTACACCATCGCCTTCCGGCTGAGCCCGCGAATGCGCGACCTCGCGGTCGCCTTCCTCGTGGTGCCGGTGTTCTCCAGCTACATGCTGCGCATCTATGCTTGGCAGATCGTGCTGAGCCCGGAGGGCATGGTGAACGCGCTGCTGGGCGGGATCGGCATAGAGCCGCTGCCGCTGCTCGGCGGCGCCTTCTCGCTGCAGGTCGGGCTGCTCACCCTGACGCTGCCGATCGCCGTGCTGATCCTCGTCTTCGCCATGGCCGGCATCGACCGCACCCTCATCGAGGCGGCGGAGAATCTCGGCTGCCGGCGGGCGCGGGTGATCGCGCACGTCATCGCGCCGTCGGTGCGCCCCGCCATCATGCTGTCGGCGACGACGAGCTTCCTGCTCGCCTTCGGCGACTATATCAGCCCGCTGTTCATGACCGGCTCGAAGCCGCCGACACTGTCCATCCTGATCGTCGACACGGTAAAGTCTGGCTCGCAATGGCCGCGCGCCTCGGTGATCGGCGTCGCCATGCTGGTGATGCTGGCTCTGGTGCTCGGCATTGGCCAGTGGCTGTCGTCCGGCCGTACCGCCCGACGGGGGGCCGCGCGATGAACCGCCCCCTCGCAACCCGGCTGTCGCGCCTCGCGCAATATGGCTTTCTCGGCGCGCTCTTCCTGTTCATCGCCACGCCGATGCTGGTCATCGTGGTGTTCTCCTTCGACGCCAACCGCTTTCCCACCATCCCGTGGGGCGGCTTCAGTCTGGAATGGCACCGCGCCATCCTCGACGACCCGATGATCCGCGACGCCTTCGTCAACAGCGTGCTAGTCGGGCTGGGGACGGCGGTCGCTTCGACGGTGCTCGGTTTCGCCGCCGCCTATATCGACTTCCGCTACCGCTTCCGGCTCAAGCTGCCCTTCGTGCTGCTGGTGGCGGTGCCGCCGGCGGTGCCGGCCACCATCCTCGGCATGGCGATGCTCGCCTTCCTGTCCCGCCTCGGGCTGTTCGGGCGGCTGGAGACCATCATGGCCTGCCATGTCGCCATCGCCACCTCCTTCTCGATGGCGATCATCCGCCTGCGCCTCAACGATCTCAGCCGCGACCTCGAGCCGGCGGCGTGGAACCTCGGCGCCTCGCCGGCGGCGGCGCTGGTCCATGTCGTGCTGCCATTCTGCAAGCCGGCGCTGATCGCCTCGTTCTTCCTGTCGGCGGCGGTGTCGTTCGACGAGTTCCTCATCGCCTGGTTCGTCGGCGGCGTGCACGAGACGCTGCCGGTGCGCATCCTCAACCTGCTGCAGGGACAGGTGAACCCGAAGATCAACGCGGTCGGCACGGTGGTGCTGGTCGTCAGCGTGGCGCTGGTGTTGATCGCCCAGCGTTTCACCGGTGTCCGCGCCGGACGCCGCACCCCCACATCCTGACGAGGGAGAGCCTCATGCCGACACCGTTCATCACGCTCGACAAGCTCGACAAGCGCTATCCCGACCATCACGCGGTGAAGTCGATCGACCTCGACATCGAGGCCGGCGAGTTCATCGCCATCATGGGCCCGTCCGGCTGCGGCAAGTCCACCACGCTGCGGCTGATCGCCGGGCTGGACGAGCCGTCCGGCGGCGAGCTGCGCATCGGCGGCGACAGCATGCACGGCGTGCCCGCCTTCCAGCGCAACACGCCGATGGTGTGGCAGAGCCTGGCGCTGTTTCCGTTCCTCACCGTCGCTGAGAACGTCGCCTTCCCGCTACGCATGCAGAAGGTCGGTGCCACCGAGCGGCGCAGGCGCGCCCTCGACTGGCTCGACCGGCTTGGCCTCGCCGGCATGGCCGAGCGCAACATCGCCCAATTGTCCGGCGGCCAGCGCCAGCGCGTCGCCATCGCCCGCGCGCTGGTCACCGAACCCTCGGTGCTGCTGCTCGACGAGCCGCTCTCGGCGCTCGACGCACATCTGCGCGTGCGCATGCAGACCGAACTGTCGCGCCTGCATCGCGAGCTCGGCATCACCTTCGTCTATGTGACGCATGCCCAGTCGGAAGCCTTCGCGCTCGCCGACCGCATCGTCATCATGAGCGAGGGGCGCATCCAGCAGGTCGGGCGGCCACAGGATGTCTATCGCGCGCCGGCCAACGCCTTCGTGGCCGACTTCATGGGCATGAACAACCTGATCCGCGGCGAGGTGCGCGGCGGCTCGGGCGGGCTGATCGAGGTGAGCGGCGCGCTCGGCGATTTCCGCGTGCCGGCCGACGCCGGGCGCCCGGAAGGCAGCCGTGGCGACTTCGTGATCGCCGCCGACCGCATCGCGCTGGCGGCCGACGCCGAGGGGCCCGGCATCGCCGGCACCGTGCTGGGGCTGGAATTCGTCGGCTCGACGCAGACCGTGTTCGTCGAGACCGAAAGCGGCACCGAGTTTCGCGTGCAGAAGCAGCAGCACGAGATCGAGGCGCTCGATTTGGTGCCGGGGCGGCGGGTGAAGCTCAGCTGGGACCCGCGTCACGCCTGGCTGCTGCCGCAGGCCGCCTGACACACTGAGCCTGGCCATTGCCCCAAGCCGCCTGATCTATCGAAGGAGGAGACAGACATGTACCGCGAAGACTTCATGCAGCG
>NZ_JAJALI010000021.1 GCF_020523795.1 Ancylobacter sp. Lp-2 | reverse complement strand
GAGGGGCGCATCGTCCGTCTCCTTGATCGACGGACTCTACTCAAATCTGGAGGAAGATCAGGGTCTCACGTCACACTCCCCCCAGTCACGTTCGCGACGCGCCTCGAAGCATGCTATGTCTATCGTTGTGAGGAGTAGGAGAGAAGCGTTTATGCGTCTCAGATGGAGTGACGCCCGCGTATTGGATTGATTCGGCCGGCTGATTACGCGGCGAATTCGGCTGAGATCGGCGACGAATCCAGCCCAAATCGAGCGGAAAGTCGCTCCAAATATCTCCTATTTTGGATAAATTCATCTTATAAACACTGAAGATATATACGCTTCGCATTCCAAGGCGTTAGAAGTGATGCCAAAAATACTAATAATAGACGACAGCTCGACAAATCGACGCATCTATTCGGAACTGTCGCGACAGCTTCAGGCGGATGTCAGTGTCCGCACCTTCGAGAATGGTCGGAAGGCGCTGGATTGGCTGGCGGCAAACCCGGCCGATTTGGTCATCACGGATTACAGAATGCCGCAGATGACCGGCGCGACGCTGATCAGCGCCGTTCGAGCGCTGCCCCAGCACCGGGATCTCCCCATCATCGTCGTCACCGCCTATGACGACCGCCGCTATCGCGTCGCATCGCTGGAAGCCGGGGCGACGGACTTCCTGCTGAGCCCCGTCGACCACGTGGAGTTTCTCGCGCGGGCCCGCAATCTTCTCAAGCTGCGGGCTCAGCACCTGCTCATCTCTCAGCGGGCGGACCAGCTGGAGATAAATCTGAACGCCACGGACCTGCTGCTCCGCGAGAGCCGGGACGCCCTCGCGCAGGTGATCGACACCGTGCCCGCCCTCATCAGTGCCGTCGATCTCGATGGCCGCTGTGTGTTCGTCAACGCGCATCAGGCTGCCTTCGTCGGCAAGATGCCGACGGAGCTGGTGGGCTATTCCGTCGAGGCACTTTTCGGCGAGGAAAGGGGGCACATCAGCCGCCGGCTGGATCAGCTGGTCGTGAAGACCGGATACCCCTTGCTCCCACGCGAGGAAGAGGTTGTCACCGCCTCCGGCGAGCACCGTGTCTACCTGACCAGCAAGGCCCCCCTGCACGACGGCACCGGCCGGATCACCAGCATCCTGAACACGTCGATCGACATTACCGAGCGACGGCAGGCGGAGCAGCGCCTCGAATATCTGGCCAATCACGATTCGCTCACCGGTTTGCCGAACCGGTTGATGTTGCGCGATCATCTGCGTCGCGAACTGGCACGCGGCCGCCGGGGCGATCAGAATTTCGCGCTGCATTTCATCGACCTCGACCGCTTCAAGGCGGTGAACGACGCCGATGGGCACCAGCGTGGGGACCGGTTGCTGCAGAACGTGGCGGAACGCCTGAAGCGGCTGGTTCGTCCGGGCTACACCGTCGCTCGATTGGGAGGCGACGAGTTCGCCGTCCTTCAGCCCGACATTGACGGGCCGGAGGACGCAGGCCAACTGGCGCAGGCCATCCTCGATATGCTGGCCGCCGAGGACGATGATCTCGAGGCGATGAAGATCGGCGCCAGCGTCGGTGTCACGATCGGCCCCCCGGATGGGGCGGATCCGGATGAGCTGCTGAGGAACTCGGACCAGGCCATGTACCTCGCCAAATCGCTCGGCGGCGGGACCTGGCGCTTCTTCTCGGCCGACATGGCGCCGCGTGCGAGCCAGAGGGCACAGATCGAGACCGAACTGCGCAGCGCGGTCAAGCGCCAGGAGTTCGAGCTGCACTACCAGCCGCTCATCGAGCTGCGCAGCAACTGCGTCGTGGGGGTGGAAGCGCTGCTGCGCTGGCGGCATCCGCAACGCGGATTGCTGCGGCCGGATGCGTTTCTCAACCTTGCCGAGGAGAGCGGCCTGATCGTGCCGATCAATGAGTGGGTGCTGCGGGAAGCCTGCCGCCAGGGCGTTGCCTGGCAGGCGGCGGGAGTGGGGACGCTGCGGATCGCCGTCAATCTGTCGCCGATCCAGTTCCGGCGGCAGAAAGTGGGAGAGCTGGTGCGCGAGGTCCTCGCGGATACCGGGCTGCGCCCCGACCTGCTGGAGCTGGAGCTGACCGAGGGAATTCTCATCAGCGACGACGAACAGGTCGTCACGCAAATGGAGCTGTTGCGCTCGCTCGGCGTCAGTCTTTCCGTCGACGATTTCGGCACCGGCTATTCGTCGCTGAACTATATCCGCAACTTTCCGCTGCAGCGTCTCAAGATCGACAGCTCCTTCGTGCGGGATCTCGCCCATGGCCCGCGCGCACTCGCCATCGTCCGGACCATCATCGATCTCGGGCACATCCTGAATCTGCAGGTGGTGGCTGAGGGGGTGGAGGAGGAGGCGCATCTCACCGTGCTGCGGGCGGAAGGCTGCGACGAGGTGCAGGGTTATTACTTCAGCCGCCCCATTCCGCCCGATGCCTTCGTCGAATGGCTGCTGGCGCGCGAGGCGGAGGGGGGCGGCGTGTGCACGGACGGTGCTGGACGGGCGCATGTCGGTCGGATCTAGTTTCCTGGAGGCGATTGCGAAGCCGTTCCGATGGATGGTCGGCCGGTTGCGCAACCGGCCCGACAGCGAACATGAAATGAGCTTCAATCGTCTCGTGTTCGCGTGCATCATCGTCGTCGTCCTGCTGGTGAACCGCAACAGCAGCGATGTCGGCGACGCGCTTCGGGTCATGGCGCTCTACATGCCGCTGGCCCTTGGCGTCCTCGGCCACATCATTCTCTTCCCGGGCATCTCGCGTGGGCGCAGGCTGTTCTCGCTGCTGCTGGATTGCGGCTTCCTGTCCTGGCAGTTGCACCTGGGGGGCGAGATCGCCTCCCTGTTCTTCCCGATCTATCTCTGGGTCATCTTCGGCAATGGCTTCCGCTTCGGCCTGTCTCAACTGGCTATTGCCATCCCCGTCGCCACCCTGTGTTTTGCAGCCGTCGTCTGGACGACACCCTATTGGCACGAGCAGTGGCACCTTTCGGCGGGTCTGCTCATCGGCCTCGTCATCTTGCCGGCCTATTCGGGCACGCTCATTCGCAAGCTCTCGCAGGCCACCAAGGTTGCCGAGGAGGCAAGCCAGGCGAAGAGCCTGTTTCTCGCAAGTGTGAGCCATGAGTTGCGCACGCCGCTCACCGCGATCGTCGGCATGACCGGACTGCTGCGGGGAACGCCGCTGGTTCCCGAGCAGCGAGAAATGGTGGAGACGGTGGATGTGGCCACGCACTCCCTGCGCTCGCTTATCGACGGGCTGCTCGATCTTTCCCGCATCGAGGCCGGCCGGATGCCCGTGCCCGAGGGGCCGTTCGATCTGCTGGCCCTGCTGCTCGACGCCCGGCGGTTAGTCGAGAGTCAGGCCCGCGAGCGAGGGTTGAGTTTCGATATTCATGTGACGCCGCGAACGCCGCTGTACCTGTCCGGTAGTCGGCAGCACCTGCATGAAGTGCTGATCAATCTGGTCGGCAACGCCGTCAAGTTCACTCATCAGGGAAGGGTGACGCTGGCCGTGGACGCCGAGCCGGAAGAGGGCGGGAGCCTTCGACTGACGGTCGAGGTGTCCGATACCGGCATTGGTATCGCTCTCGCCGATCAGGCTCGCATCTTCGAGGATTTCACTCAGGCAGATCCCAGCATTCTCAATCGCTTCGGCGGGTCCGGCCTCGGGCTGTCGATCGTCCGCCGGCTCGTCGATCTCATGGGCGGGACCATTGCGGTGGAGAGTGAGCCGGGCATGGGCAGCACGTTCCGTCTCCACGTCCCCGTCTTGCCGGTTTCCGACGACGACCTGGTGGGCGAGGAGCCCTGGCGTGATCAGGGTGTGGCGCTGGTCTGCCGCGACGTGTCGCCATTGACCTCGTTTCTGGCAGCCCTGTCCTCGCTGGGGATCACGCCGATCATCGTCGATCCCCGACTTGGCCCGACGCGCATGTTTCCGCCAGAGGCGATGGGGGCGGTCCGCATGCTGTTCGAGCCGGACACCCGCCTTCTGGCGTTCCCGGCGCCCAGTTCGCCCGGCTCCTCCCGGCCCCTGCTCATTCGGCCGGGGGCCTGTGCCGGCCTTTCCGATATGGAGACGCGCCGTTCATGCGTCAGCCTGCTGGGCGACAGCCCCGACGGCGCGGAACTCCGGCGGGCGTTGACCGTGGCATGCCGGATCGCGGCTCGTTCCACCGGCCAGGTAACCGAGCCGCCGCAACCGCTGGCAAGCCAGCCGCGACATCTCCTGCTGGCGGATGACAATCGCATAAATCAGAAGGTGTTTCGCCGCATTCTCGAGGGGGCCGGCCATTCCGTCCTGGTCGTGGAGAGTGGGGAACAGGCGCTCGACATGCTGGTCGAGAGAGCCGACGAGATCGACCTCGTGCTGATGGACTTCAACATGCCCGACACCGATGGGCTGGAAGCTTCCAAGCTCTATCGGATGATGGCGACAGGGGCCGACCGGCTGCCGATCGTCGGGCTGACGGCGGATGCGACGGCACAAGGCGATCAACGCTGGCGCCAGGCCGGCATGGACGCCTGCCTCATCAAGCCCATCGAACCCTCCGCCTTGCTGGCGGCGGTCGATCGCCTGGCGAGGAGAACGGATGCGGCCTGGACACCGGTGCTGCGGCTCGCGGATGCGAGAGAGGTGGCCATGCCGGCGTTGGACGACAGGGCCATTGAAAGTCTCCGCCAGCTCGGCGGCGCCCGGTTCGCGACCGAGCTGATGGAGGACTATCTGCTCGACGCCGAAGTCATTCTCCGCCGGCTGGTTGAGACGGCGGAGCGTGGGGACTTGCTGGCGTTCCGCAACGAGGCTCATGCCTTGCAGAGCAGTTCCGCCAACGTCGGCGCCCTCGCTCTCGGTACCTTCTGCATGCCATGGCGGGAGTTGCGGGCACAGGAGCTCCGCGCCGGGGCCGCCGAGCTCCAGCGGCAGGCTGGCGAGGAACTCCACCGGACGCGGGACGTCATGCGGGCCTGTTCGGAGCGCATGTTGGGTCTCGGCTGAGGGCACAACCCGGCAGGCAAACGGCCCACCGGGTTGTGCGTTGCGCGGCATTATTCGGCCGCCGTGAGCAGGTGCATCGGCGCGTCGAGCGCCGCGAGCCGCCGGTTTTGCGCCGTGCAGAGCCGGTCCATCTTTCGGAGGTCGGCTTCGGTCAGGTTGAGCGCAGCTTCGGCCCAGATATCGACGACGTCGATCAGTTCCTCGAGCGTGATCGGATTGACGCGCCGGCGTGCCCGATACATCGCGTGATGGGCATTGTGCTTGCGGTTGTGACGCGCGACATAATCGATCACCGCCTGCCGCCCCTGTCCGTCCTCGGCCAGGATGTCGACCACGCCCATCGCGTGCAGCTCTTCGGCCGTGTGGATGCGGCCGGAGAGAATGAGCGCTTCCGCCTTGTCGCGATCCATGCGCCGCGACAGGAAGCTGTAGGCGCCCATGCCGGGGAACATGTTGAACAGGATCTCCGGCAAGCCGAGCTTCGCGCTGCGCTCCGCAACGATGAGATCGAAGGACAGCGCGTGTTCGAAGCCGCCGCCGAGGGCGTCTCCCTGCACAAGGGCCATGGTGACCACGGGAGTGTCGAACGCGACAGCATTGCGGTGGATCGCCTTGACGGCGACATGCCCGTAGTGGCGCATCGCATCGAGGTCGCGGGTGCGGATCCGTTCCGCGAAATGGCCGAGGTCGCCGCCCAGATTATAGATTCCCGGCACGTCGGACGCCATGACGAACCATGAGAACGGCGCGGCGGCAGAACGGGGCAGTTCGGCGAAGCTCCGTGTGATCTCCGATTGCATCCGGCTGATGTCGTCCATCAGCTCATGCGTGTAGGACGGCTTGCCGACGGGCTTCATGAAGCACCAGCCGATGGCATTCGCGGAGTCCACGTCCAGCCGGAGATTGTCGTAGCCGGTAGCGCGCAGGGCGCGGATCGCTTTCTCCGTGGCGAGGTGAGGTGTGTCGGCGGTCGCGTGGGCACGGATAGTGGCATCATGAATCGTGTCGATAACGGGCATCTTGTCGCTCCATTTGCGAGTGGTGGATCGATGACTGCTCCGCGAGGAAGGTCGCGTCGGCAGATCGTCCCCACTTTAGGCGCGCCACTTGATGCGAGGGCCACAAACTATCGGATTAGCAAGCCATTAACGCTTAAATGATGCAGACGGGTCAGCCCGCGCGCAGCCAAAATCCCCGCCGCCGGAGAAGACGGTGATGGTCGTTCAGATCACAGAAGGCCGTTCCGCTCGGCGGATGCCTGATGCGCCTGTCAAACGCAGCTGCCGTTGCGCAAAATAGTGACCGCCCACCCCAAGCTCGCCCTTCAGGATACGTCGTTTGGGTAAATTTCACAAAAATCGTGAGGCCGCGATCGGGACGCCGCTCAAACGTGCGAACATTTTAGATAAAATTTTTGAACAAATCACCTGCACCAAACCGATGATCATGTCGCGATGCTTGATTTCTCTGGCTGGAGCAGGACAGAAAAATGGCGACCTACACAGTAAATTATTGGAACTATGTTTCATATCATGAAGATTCAAATACATTTACAGTTACAAGCGAACCTATACCGTGGCCCGCTACCTATGACGACGAAGAGCCCGACTCCACATTCTCACCTGGAGAAAAAATACTTGTAGATGGATATTATGAAACGTATATAGGCTATACAAATCTCGGTATTTTAACATTTTATCAGGGCGTATACGGCATAAGCACACCGACAGCTGCCTATCATACGGGAGATATTGTCAACGTTAACGTAACGGACTCCTTCGTCGTCTGCTTCCTGGCTGGCACGATGATTTCGACGCCAACCGGCGAAGTCGCCATAGAGGCCCTGACGGCCGGTGATCTCGTCCTCACGACGGAGGGCGCCGCCAAGCCCGTGCGCTGGCTGGCTCGGCAGACCGTCTCGACCGTCTTTGCCGATCCGCTGCGGGTCCTGCCAATCAGGATTGCAGCGGAAGCCCTCGGCGATGGTCTTCCCCACCGCGACCTCTTCGTCTCGACCGACCACGCGCTATTGCTCGATGGCCTGCTCGTTCAGGCAGGCGCCCTGGTCAACGGGACGACAATCGTCCGACATGCCGACATGCCGCAGAGCTTCACCTACTATCATGTGGAGTTGGACGACCATTCGCTCGTCTTGGCCGAAGGGGTGCCAGCCGAGACCTTCGTCGACAATGTCACGCGCCGCAGTTTCGACAACTGGCAGGAGGCGCCGGAAACCCCGATCGCTGAACTCGACCTTCCGCGGGTGAAGTCGGCTCGTCAGTTGCCCGCGCGAATCCGAGGACGCCTGGCGGAGCCCGCTGCAGCGTGAGCCGGCAAGGTGAAGCGGCCGACGCCGCTTCACCAACTTCCTCGACAGATGAGCGCCTCACATTTGCGAAGGGTGACGGCGATGTCGCAGCAACGGACATCCGACATGGTGCCCGCATCGACGGAGACGGCTCGCGCACCGCGAAAGCGGACCGTCATCATGCGCGCCGATCACTATCGCCTACCCGACGCGGCAAATGGCGGCCGTCCCGGCAAGGATCCCGGCGTGTATTTCCGTTGCGAACGATGCGGACATTCGAGCAAGCACCTGTTCGGCATGACGGCAAGCGCCATCGCGCGTGGACTGCCCTGCCAGATTTGCAACGCATAGGACCACGCGCGACTGCCGCGCGGCGGCCATCGATCCGTTCCTGAGCGATGCGTTCCTGCGTGGCGCGCCAACGAGCCCGACACGGATCTCGGGCTCGAAGGGCCCAGCCGCCGCCAATGCGGTATCGGCCGGCATTCAGGGCTGGTTTGCGGCAGCTTCTATCCCGGTCGCCTCGCCGCTCAGGGCGGAATCCCCGGGCTCCTCCGGAAGCGGCAGGCCCACTTTCAACGTGTCGCCAGGTTCAATCGGGGTGGTTTCCGTCGCGTCCATTTCGGCGATCTCGTTGCCGTTGGCCCGCACGATCACATAGCTCGGCTCGACGCGGAGCGACCTACTACGCTCGATATAGCGGTGGGGCGCCGATACTCCCGCTTCGTACAGCAATTGTTGCGCCGTCTTTATCTTTTGAAGCGTGTCATCAAGCTTCGCCTGGGTCGTACGCAATTCCGCCGTCAGTTCGTTCGTTCGCGTGTTCTTCAGGTCGATCATGGAAATATCGGCCCGGCTGGCATCCTGCCTCACGCGCAGGAGTTCCGTCTCCAGCCGCAGCTTGTCGCCCTGGATCTGCGCGATGGTGCGCTCAAGCCCGAGCTGCCGCGAGGAAACCGCATAGCCCTTCTCGACGAGCCCGGTGATCGCCTGAAGCTCCTGGTTCACCAGCGTCATCTGCCTGTCCTGGGCAGCGATCTGCCCCTGCAGCGTCTGGGCTTCCTTATCGAGAAAGGATTTCAGCTGGACAAGCGCGTTGGTCTGCGCCGTCATCGCGTCACGGCGGCCGGCGAAAATCTGACGCTCCTGCCGCAGCAGCATGAGAATACGATTGTCGTCGCCGCGCTTCGTCACCTCGGCGGGGAAGCTGACACTATCCTGCCCGTCGAGTTCGGATTGCAGCCGACCGAGCCTGGCGTTCAGCGCATCGCGCTCCTGCCCTAGCAGAATGAGCTCCCCCTGACCGGCAATGACATCGCGCCCCAGCCGAAGCAGACCCGCATCGGCGGGCCGCTGGATTCCGCCGGCGATCGCAATCGCCTGCAAGACAGTCAGCTTCGGACGGTACGGGTATGGGCCAGGTCGCATCACGTCGCCGGTAGTGTAGAACGGACGGAACTCGGAGACCTCGACAGCGACGCGAGGCGCCTCGGCGAGCCCCATCAACTGCTGCAGGCCATCGGCGATCTCTCGTCCGATCTCATTCGACGTGCGGCCGGCCGCCTCGACGGAGCCGATCAGGGGCACGTTGAGCCGGCCTTCAGGATTGACGGAGAACTCGCCCGCCATCGGGCTCCATTCGAAGATCTCATCCTGCGTGGCGCGCCACTCCAGCACCTTGAGCCGTATCTTGTCCTCAGGGCCCAAGCGGTATTCCCGCGCCCCTGTGGCCAGTGGCGGATCCTCTGCCATGGCGGAGCCGGTGAACAACAAAAGCAGCGCCGTGGCCAAACCGGCCCGCCGCCACGCCGCTGCGAGCGGAGCAGAGTCCCAGCCCATGGAAAGTTTAGATGGCCGTCCTTTTGCCAATCGGGCCTGGCATCCGCATGTACGAAGTTGAGCGGTCATCTCACTTCAACTCCAACACATATTCCGGTTCGATCCTTCCGGCGATCAGATGCCTCGCGCCGATCAGATTCCCTTTCAGCCTGCCGCGCCGGTCGATGTGCGGCTCGGGAAACAGGCTCTTGGCCAGGTTGGCGGCCAGGTTGCGCAAGATCAGGTCAGCGGCGAAACCAACCGGCATGGTGCCCTTGCGCGCCAGATAGATCGGATTCACGACTTGGGAATAGCCGAACCGCACCCCGCTGACCCGCCCGCTCTTTATTCCCAGATGAACGCCCAGCAGCGAGGTCAGCCTGACCACCCGCCCATGCCGGCCCAGCTGTGCCGTGAAGTCGATATCTTCCTGCCATCCATAAAGCGCCAGCTTTTCGTCGAAACGCACCGCACCTATGGCGCTCGTCCGGATCGACATGTTGCATCCGTACGCGCCGAGATGATCGACCGGATCGTGATAGGGAGGCGGGTTGGATGCCGCCTTCTGCAAGATCGTGATCGCGTCCTCGAAGGAGCAGGCCATATCATGCGCGCCATCGAACAGAACGTCGCCCATCAGTACCGAATATTCATTGTGGCACTCGAATTCCTTGGCGACATTTTCGAGATAATTCTCTGAGGGAACAAAATCATCATCAAAAAACGTGATGATATCGAAGGACCCGGCGGACAGTGACAGGGCTCTATTCCGCTGAGCGCACAATCCTCGACCACCAAATACCATAGAGATCGGGTATGAGTACGAGGCCTCCTGCTCGACATGGCTTTCATCGGGTGCCGTGACGAAAACATGATCAGGCAGTCGACTTTGACTTTCGAGATGAGAGAGGAGGCGGCTCGCAACAGCCTTGCGTCCCAGCGTTGGGATGACGACAGCAAGCTTCATGCGGTGCACTCGCGTTTCAAACCTGCCACAGGGCCGGCAATGGGTGGACGTTCACCGCGAAGAATAGGCAGGCGTGGAAGCCGAGAGGGCGAGGCAGGTGATGCCACCGGCATCAATTCGGCTAAGGACATTTCGCTCAAGGAATGAGGCCTGCCAAAAGACGTAAGGCGCACACGAACAGCGATTGGCGGCGAAACGAATTCGTCCCCACGGCGTCTCACTTCGCCAATTCGGCGCGAACCGTCGGATGTACGCTCCCGATGAACGCTCCACGCGGTTTGAACCCCTCCATCAAGCGAGTGACGATACATGAGCGACGTCGCGGTCGATCTGCCTGTCGCTGCCCTCCCAACACGCACGATCGAAATACCTGAGTTGACCACTCCTTTCAGGCTCGACGCATCAACACAGGCCGGTATGGGTCGCGTCGCCATCGTGCATGACTGGTGCCCCTCGTTCCGGGGGGGGGAACGTGTATTGGCCGAGCTCTGCAGGATCACGGGGGGAAGCGACGTTTACACGCTGTTCGACTTTCTGCCTCGAGAGGTGAAAAGCGAGTTCTTCCCCGGCGTCTCATTCCACACGTCGATCGCCAACCAGTTGCCGGGGGTAAGCCGCTATTACAGGTCGCTTTTCTTCCTCTGCCCATTCCTGATCGAACAGTTCAATGTGACCGAGTATGATGCCGTCATCACGTCATCGGCAGCGTTTGCGCGAGGTGTCCTGACCCGGCCCGATCAGCCGCATGTGTGCTACGTCCACAGCCCCGTCCGCTATGCTTGGGACGAGCAGTTCTCCTATCTGGGCGAGGGGCGTCTGGGCTATGGCCCGAAGGGGCTTCTGTTTCGGTACATGCTCCATAATCTGCGTATCTGGGACACCCGCACGGCGCATGGACCGGACGTGATGCTGGCAAACTCACGCTATGTGAGGGACCGGATCCGGCACATCTACGGGCGAGATGCACAGGTGGTGCATCCTCCTGTTCCCATGGACAATTCCGGCAGTGAATTCGTTTCCAAAAAAGATGACTACTATGTAACGGCTTCGTTTCTCGCCCCTTACAAGCGGACAGATCTTGTCATTCGTGCCTTCAACGACATGCCAAGCCGGAAACTTCTCGTGGTTGGCGATGGCCAGCAGGCACGCTCCCTCCGTTCGCTCGTCACGGGCGACAATATCGAATTCACGGGATACCTGCCCCGCCGCGATTACATCGCCGCCGTCGGCCAGGCCAGGGCGCTACTCTTCGCGGGCTGCGAGGATTTCGGCATCGCCATGGCTGAAGCCCAGGCCTATGGCACACCGGTGATAGCATTCGACCGGGGCGGTGCCCGTGACATCGTGCAACCACTCGGCTCCGCTTCGGCGCCCACTGGTCTGCTTTTTAAACAGCAGACCGTCGAGGCGGTGCGGGAAGCGGTCGAACAATTCGAACGCCGAGAGCGTGAGATTTCACCGGCAGCATGTCGGCTCAACGCCACTCGCTTCTCGCCGGAGCGCTTCCGGCTGGAGATCAGACAGGCGGTAGAGCGGGCGGTCGACATGCGCCGTTGAGCGTGGCGCCTCCAATAAGTTTACCGCAACCTATCAGGCGAGTGCCGCGTGCTCCACATGATTAGGTGGCGCGGAGACTATGCGTGCCTCTGGAGCCGTCAGGCCATCCACGACCGCCATCGCCTGCAGATATGCCCGCGCGGAGTCGTTCCATGAAAATCGGGTAGCGCGCACACGTCCGGCAGCAATCAGTCGGCTGCGCAAACCGGGCTCATGCTTTAATCGCCTGAGGCAGTCCAGCCAGGCCTCAGGATCAGCCGGAGAGGCGTAGAGCGCAGCATGCCCGCACACCTCCGGCATGCTTGCCCGATCCGACGTCACCACCGCGCATCCTATCGCCATCGCTTCCAGGGGGGGCAGGCCAAAACCTTCGGTAAAGGAAGGGAACGCCAGACAAAGCGAATCCTGCAAGAGCGCCGTAAGGGCCTCGTCCGGCAACCGCCCCAGCCAGTGCACATTCCCGGCCGCGACTGGTACGCCATCGTGGTGAAGAACATGCGGGTCGACCTGACCGACAATGGCGAGTTGCAGGCCTTCGGCTGCCAGTTTGTCGGCGATGCCGAGCAGCAAAGACATATTTTTATGAGGAGCCGGGCTGCCGACAAGGACGATGGTGTTCGGCCCCGCGACGGAATGTGTGGCCTCGCTGTGCCGCCCCTGCCATTGCAAGGCGTGCTCGTATCCGTTCGGTGCGACCAGGAGTTTGGATGATGCGCACAACGCGCGCCCCACCAATTCATTAGCCGAATGCTGAGATACGGTCGCGATCATCTCCGCCGATCGGCCAAGAAGCGGAACCATAGCCAATTGCAGCAGCCGGAACGGCAGTGAATAGCTCGCAGGAAAGCTACGGGTATTCACGTCGTGGATGCACGCGATCTGCCTGCGGTGACCAACGGGGCCACTGTTGCCAAGGCTGAGCAGACCGCCCTGCAGTCCTCGCGGCAGGCTGAATTGCTCCCAGAGATGGCCAGATGCGAAAGGCCCACGGGCCGGGCCGCTATGGCGCAGGCGAATGGCCGACAATCTGGGAAGCGCTCCCGCACCGGCAGGCACAACCAGTTCGACATCAAGGTCCTGCGCCAACGGATCGGCGGCGGCAATCTTGCGGTCCAGCGCCTGGACGATCTCGCTGGCGTAGCGCTGCACTCCTGTGACCTTTTGGGTCAGAAAACGACCATTGATGGCCCACTGACGTCTCATGACCATCCTCGCGACACTCCTGGCCGCCTGTATCTTGCCCGTCATTGTGCTGGTGCCACGCCTCCGCCGCCGCGCAACGAAGATGCTGGGAGACTGACCAAAGGTGTCGCGCGCCTTCGTTTGGCGGCGCGAATTACCATTTTTGCGTGCGGCCTGGCTCAATGTGCCGGCAGGCCAGACGGGTCGCGTTGAGAGGATCGTGTCGGAGACGAGGGCGTCTACCCACGGCAACGAAACGGCGCAATTCATGTTCCGCCCCTATCGCGACGAGCTCGACCGCCCCCTTGGAGCACGAGGCCCCGCCGCCACCCGGCATTGGACCATCAATGGCGATTTCACCACGCTCAATCCCATGGGCGTGGCCCGCTATGCGCGTGAAGTGACGCTGGCGCTCGATGCACTTATGGTCGAGAAACATCCGCTGACACGGAATCTGCATCTCGATCTTGTCGCTCCCCGCGCCCCTGCGACGCCGCTGTTGTTGCAGGCTATCACCACCCGGATAGCTCCCGAATATTCCCGGCCGAGGTTGCCGCAATTCTGGGTGCAGATGCAGCTGCCGAGACATGTGAAGGGTGGCCTTCTCAGCTTCTGCAATCTGGCGCCGGTGATGGTGCGCCGACAGGTCGCCTGCATCCATGATGTGCAGACGCTGACATCGCCGCGCAGCTATTCACGCGGCTTTCGGTTGGCGCACCGCATCATCCTTCCCCTGCTGGGCCGAAGAGCGAGCGCCATCACGACCGTCTCGAACCTGTCGCGCGATGAACTGGTTCATCATGGCGTGGCCCCGGCAGAGAAGATCGTCGTCACCTATAACGGCGCCGATCATGCGAAGGGCTGGCGCCCGGAATGCTCCCGCCGAGATTTTCGAGCGGCACGTCCTTTCGTGCTGTGCCTGCTCCGCAACCAGGTCCACAAGAACCCGGAGCTGCTGCTGCGTCTTGCCCGGCCACTGGAAGTGATCGGCGTCGACATGATGATCATGGGCGAGCTCGACGCCGAACTGACCGGGCGCCTGCAGAGGTCCGGCGCCCAAAATGTGCGTGTTCTCGGCCGGATCAGCGACGACGATTTTGCCGCCGCCCTCTCGCAAGCGCTTTGTTTCCTGCTCCCCTCCCGGACGGAAGGCTTCGGTCTTCCGGCAGTGGAGGCGATGATGTGGGGGTGCCCTGTCGTTGCGTCCACATCCCCCTGTCTACCCGAGGTTTGTGGCAGTGCCGCCCTGTTCGCCGATCCGGACGATACCACGGCTTGGATCTCTGCGATCGCCCGGCTGCTCGCGTCGCCCGAATTGCGTCAACGATTTTCCTCCGCTGGCCGTAAACGAGCGAAGGAATTTAACTGGCGGCGTGTTGCGATCACGTATCTGACGCTCATGGCCGAAATCGACTGACGTTACCCCCAATTTCTATCCAGCGGTGTGTCCGTTCCGGCGATTCTACTTTGCCTCTGGGGCGGCCTGAATGGCGGGACAGACGCGGAGCCATTCGCGGTGCTTAGCATTGGACCCCGCCTATTCCCGGACAGCGACGTTTCCGCCACCAGTGCCAAGCATTTTCGGGCGCAATCGTCCACGATGGCCAGCATCCGGAAGCGCCGGTCATCTGGTCGGCAACGAATTCGAGCGGCCAGCGCTCGTTCGGCTCCATCGGGATCATCACCGGCACTCATGAGTCGTCATTCTAGATGGCCGACCACAGGCGCTCACTCCCCAAGCGACTGATGCCCCTAGAAATGGGGCCGGCTTCTCATCAGCCGCCGAACGTCTTCTCGGCGATCCCCACGAAGCCCGTTTGCAAGGCGAAAAGCGAGCCGGAAAGCGGGGCCGCTTCCAACAGGGGAGCGGTAGAGTCCAGCTGCGCACTGGTCGCGAAAAGCACCGCCAGCCCATCCCCTCCGAAGGCCAGGCTGGTGAGGCGCGGTACCGGCAGCGGGATCACCAGCCCCCGCCGGCCATCCGAAGCAAAGCGGGTGATCCACCAGCACGGGAGGCGACCCTGGTGCTCAGCACCAGAGTGCCCCTCTCGGGTCGCGCTTCGGGATGGCAGGGAGGTTCCATGCTGTCAGCCGTCCAGTCGTACCGCCACAGGCCATCGGAGGCGCTCAGGACGAGGCGGCCAGACACATCCCCGTCGACGATAGCGCCCAGCGGCGGCAGACGATCGATCCGGCGGCTCTCGACCCGCCCCTCGCCGGTTCATGCGGTGCAGGCGAGCGAGGGCGAGCCAGTAGAGGTGGCCATCGACGGGATGCCAGAGCAGGGACTCGCCAAGCGCGTCCCTGTTGGCGCGGCGACCCGGAAGGTCGGGTGCGAGGCGGCCGGTTCGCTGGTCATCGTCCGCCCCTCCCCCTTGCCTCGGGACGCCGCGTCCATCGCCGTCATACCGGCCTTGCCCGGGCCGCCGCCTTCGCGTGAGCTGAGCAAGGTCCGGCCTCTGCCCGTCAGAGGTTCTACAACGGCGCCCGCCTCCCACTCTCGCGAGAAGACCACGGCGGAAGACAAGCTCAGGCGCCTCTACCAGCTTGTCGCCGACGGCATCGCCGAGCCGGACGACATGCTCAAGGAGCAGATTACCAAGCTCAAAGCTGACCAGGACCAGGCACACGCGGCTCTGGAGCGGATCGAGAACCGGAGCGCAGCAACTAGGCTCTCCTCCGACAAGCTTGCCCGCTTCGGGCAGCTCATACGTTCAAAGATCGCCGGAGGCGAGGTGCCGTTCCGCAAAGCCTATCTGCGCGCGCTGATCGATGCGGTCCAAGTCGACCAGCACGTCATGCGTATTCACGGATCAAGGACGTACTGGAAAGGGCTGTACTCGCCGACCAAGCAACCCAACCGGGTGTTCGCGGCTTTGCGCGAAAGTGGCGCTCCCATGGGGAATCGAACCCCAGTTTTCGCCGTGAGAGGGCGACGTCCTAACCGCTAGACGATGGGAGCCCTGCGGTAGGCGCGTCTCATAAGGGCAAAGCGAACGCATGGCAAGCGCGTTACGCAATTATTCAGGCCATCTATCCACAGGCCTCCATATATCCAGCCAGCCCTCGGCTCACGGCTCGTGCGCGTAGCTCACCACCCCGCGCGGCGCCCGCGTCTCGAGATCGAACAGCCGCGTCTCGACCACGCCCTGGCGGCTCACCGTTACCGCCAGCACCCCGTCGGCAACCGTGCTCGACAGCACCTGCGCACCCTGCGGCAGCAAAATTGTGCCGCCGATGTCCTTGGGCGCGCTTTTCCAGCCGACCATGACCCTGTATCCGATGGCCCCGAACAGGGCGAGGAAGCCGAAGCCCATCAATATGCCGGAAAAGGCCGCAAAGCCGCGCAGCTTGCGCAGCACGCGCTCCTGCTGGGGATCGAGCTTGTCGTCTGCATCGGGAGAAGTCATGGGCACACCGTCGGACGAACCGCTAGAGGATTTCGAAGACGCCGACGACGCTGCGGTCGCCGGCACGCGCCTCGATATCACCGCCGCGCCAGGGGATGAAGGCCTGCGACTCGATCGCATGCTGGTGCGCCATCTGCCGGACATGAGCCGCACTCGGCTGCAGGCTCTGCTCGCCGAAGGCCACCTCGCCCGCGACGGCAAGCCGGTGACCGGCGGTTCGACGCGCGTGGCAGCCGGCACGCATTTCGTCCTGACCCTGCCGCCCCCCGAGCCGGCAGAACCAATCGCGCAGGCCATCCCGCTCGCCATCGTCTATGAGGACGACGATCTCATCGTCGTCGACAAGCCCGCCGGCATGGTCGTGCACCCCGCGCCCGGCAATCCGGATGGCACTTTGGTCAATGCACTCCTATATCATTGCGGTGACAGCCTTTCCGGCGTCGGTGGCGTGCGTCGGCCGGGCATCGTGCACCGGCTCGACAAGGAGACGTCCGGCCTGCTCGTCGTGGCCAAGAACGACCGCAGTCACCGGGCACTCGCGGAACAATTCGCCGATCACGGTCGCACCGGGCCGCTGGAGCGGCTTTATGTCGCTTTTGCCTGGGGTGTGCCTGAACAGCCGCGGGGCACGGTCGACGCTCCCCTCGCCCGGCATCCGGTCTCGCGCGAACGCATCGCCGTACGGGCCGGCGGGCGCTTCGCCATCACCCATTGGGAACGCACGGCAAGCTATGACGATGCCGAGGGACGGCCGGTGGCGAGCCGCATTGAATGCCGGCTGGAAACCGGCCGCACCCACCAGATCCGCGTGCATTTGGGACATATCGGCCACCCGCTGCTCGGCGACGCCTTGTATGGACAGGGCTTCCGCACCAAGGCCGGCCGCTTGACGGAGCCCGCCCGCTCGGCGCTGGAAGCGCTTTCCGGACAAGCTCTTCACGCCGCCCGGCTCGGCTTCGCCCATCCGGTGAGCGGCAAGGTGATGCGCTTCGAGAGCCCGCTCCGGCCCGACCTCGCCCGGCTGGAGGCCGCGCTCGCACAAGCGGACTGAGCGCTTCAGGCTCAAGTCATCGTGACCGGTTTTCATGATGCCATTGCGCAAAACCAGCGTGATACTGCTATGCTAGCTTCTCGGCCGGCGACATGCGGCCGAGCATTCTGGTCGCCCGCAGGGGACCAAAACGAAAGGAGGGCGCTGCCATGGCCCGTTCCGCAATGACGATCCCGTCGGCCGAAGGCGGCCTTGGCCAGTATCTGGCCGAGATCCGCAAGTTCCCGATGCTGGAGCCGCAGGAAGAATATATGCTCGCCAAGCGCTGGCGCGAGCACAACGACCCCAATGCCGCTCAGAAACTCGTGACCAGCCATCTGCGCCTCGTGGCGAAGATCGCCATGGGCTATCGTGGCTACGGTCTGCCGATCTCCGAAGTGATCTCCGAAGGCAATGTCGGCCTGATGCAGGCGGTGAAGCGTTTCGAGCCCGACAAGGGCTTCCGCTTGGCCACCTATGCCATGTGGTGGATCAAGGCCTCGATCCAGGAATACATCCTGCGCTCCTGGAGCCTGGTGAAGATGGGCACGACTGCGGCCCAGAAGAAGCTTTTCTTCAATCTTCGCAAGGCGAAGAGCCAGATTTCCGCGCTGGAGGAAGGCGATCTCCGGCCCGATCAGGTCGCGCAGATCGCCACCAAGCTCGGCGTCACCGAACAGGACGTGGTGGAGATGAACCGGCGCCTCGGCGGCGATTCATCGCTCAACGCCCCGCTGCGTGGCGATGTCGAGGGCGGCGGCGAATGGCAGGATTGGCTCGCCGACGACCGCGACAGCCAGGAGACCCTTCTCGCGGAGACCGAGGAATTCGACAACCGCCGCAATGCCTTGAGCGGTGCGCTCTCGGTGTTGAACGACCGTGAGCGGCGGATTTTCGAGGCCCGCCGCCTGTCCGACGATCCGATGACGCTGGAGGACCTCGCCACCGAGTTCGGCGTGTCGCGCGAGCGCGTGCGCCAGATCGAGGTTCGCGCCTTCGAGAAGGTGCAGAAGGCGGTCATCGACCGGGTCAACAAGATGGAAGCGCCCTCCGCCCGCGAGGTCGCCTCAGCCCACTGACATCATGGCCGCCGGCGCCCTGCCGGGTCGCCGGACAGGCCGGAATAGTGTCACGCCTGCAGCCGCGGAGCTTCCGGGGTGGGGAGCTCGGAAGTCGAGCGCGCGGAAAATTCCGCAGCTTTTCTAACGTCATAGGTAAGCACGTCGCGGATGGAGAGCACCCCGACCAGCTGGTGATCCTCCAGCACCGGCAGGTGGCGGACATGGTGCGTGTCCATCAGCGCCCGGACATGGTCGACACTGTCATCCATCTGGCAGGAGATCATGTTGCGCGACATGAGGTCGGCGACCGGCGTCTTGAGGGCGGCGACGCCGCGCTCGGCAATGGCGCGCACCACGTCACGCTCGGAGAATATGCCGACGACGGTGTCGCCCTCCGAGCCGCAGGCGTCCTTCACCACCACGGCGCCGATGCGCTCGCGATTGAGCAAAGTAGCTGCGATTTCAACGCTTTCCGTCATGCGCACGGTGGGGACGCGCGCGGGTTTCAGCTGCATGAGATCGGCGACGAGCATGGCGGTCCTCTCCCTGTGAGTGCCTGCACGGTCATCAGCATCTTGGACTTATTCTTAGGTTCAATGCTGGTATGCAATACACCTGTTGTCAACGAGAAGACGTTGCGCGCCGCAGCACACCACTTTGCAGTGCAGTGAGGTGACCGATGGGGCCGATTGCGCGGGTGTTTTGTCGGGTGAGGCCAGCTTGGCTCGGGCGGGG
>NZ_JAJALI010000020.1 GCF_020523795.1 Ancylobacter sp. Lp-2 | reverse complement strand
CGTCTTGCCATGGTCAACATGGCCGATCGTCCCAATGTTGCAGTGAGGCTTCGAACGGTTGAACTTCTCTTTGGCCACGGGGCTCTCCGTCGGTCGGTATTCAATGTTGATACGAAATCACTCGAAAGGCTGGAGCTAACCCGTTGGCTAGCCCCATTTATCAGATCAAGTCAGCGTCACGCGTACTTGGCCTGAACCTCCTGAGCGACGTTCGACGGCACCTGCTCGTAGTGGTCGAACTGCATGGTGAAGGTCGCGCGGCCCTGCGAGAAGGACCGGAGCGTATTGACGTAGCCGAACATGTTGGCGAGCGGCACCATCGCGTTCACGACGTTCGCATTGCCACGCATGTCCTGCCCCTGAATCTGGCCGCGGCGGGAGTTGAGGTCGCCGATGACCGAGCCGGTGTAGTCTTCCGGGGTCACAACCTCGACCTTCATGATCGGCTCGAGGAGCACCGCGCCACCCTTCTGCAGGGCTTCACGGAACGCCGCACGCGAGGCGATTTCGAAGGCGAGAGCCGACGAGTCGACTTCGTGATAGGCGCCGTCGATCAGCTCGACCTTGACGTCCACCACCGGGAAGCCGGCGAGAACACCCGCTCCGAGCACGCTCTCCAGGCCCTTGTTGACGCCGGGGATATATTCCTTCGGCACCGCGCCGCCGATGATCTTGCTCTCGAAGGCGAAGCCCTTGCCGACTTCATTCGGCTCGACGATGAACTTCACCCGCGCGAACTGGCCGGTACCACCGGTCTGCTTCTTGTGGGTGTAGTCCACCTCGGTCTTGCGGGTGATCGTCTCGCGATAGGCCACCTGCGGCGCGCCGATGTTGGCATCGACCTTGTAGGTGCGCTTCAGGATGTCGACCTTGATGTCGAGGTGCAGTTCGCCCATGCCCTTGAGGATGGTCTGGCCGCTCTCGAAATCGGTCGACACGCGGAACGACGGATCTTCCGCTGCCAGCTTGGCGAGGGCGAGACCCAGCTTCTCCTGGTCGGCCTTGGACTTCGGCTCGATCGCGATCTCGATGACGGGTTCCGGGAACTCCATCTTCTCGAGGATCACCGGCTTGGCGGGGTCGCACAGCGTATCGCCGGTGCGGACTTCCTTCAGGCCGGCCAGAGCGACGATGTCGCCGGCATAGGCTTCCTTGATGTCTTCGCGGTTGTTCGCATGCATGAGCAGCATGCGACCGACGCGCTCCTTCTTGTCGCGGGTCGAGTTCAGGAGACCCATGCCGGTCTCGAGCTTGCCCGAATAGATGCGGCAGAAGGTGATGGTGCCGACGAAGGGGTCGTCCATGATCTTGAACGCCAGAACCGACAGCGGATCGCTATCGTTCGGGTTGCGGACGGTCTCTTCCTCGGTGTCGAAGTCGATGCCCTTGATCGCACCGCGATCGATCGGCGACGGCAGAAAGTCGCACACGGCGTCGAGCAGCGGCTGCACACCCTTGTTCTTGAAGGCCGAGCCACAGAACACCGGGTTGAACACGCGACCGATCACCGCCTTGCGGATCAGGCCCTTCAGGGTCGCCTCGTCCGGCTCGACGCCGTCGAGATAAGCCGTCAGCACATCGTCGTCGAGCTCGACCGCCGCCTCGAGCAGCTTGCCGCGATATTCGAGCGCCTGCTCGGCCAGTTCGGCCGGGATCTCTTCGTCGTGATACTTCGCGCCGAGCTCTTCATTGTCCCACACGACCGCCTTCATGCGGACGAGGTCGATGATGCCCTTGAAGTTGTTCTCGGAACCGATCGGCAGCTGGCAGCAAACCGGCTTGCCGTCCACGCGGTCGATGATCATCTCGACGCAGCGGAAGAAGTCGGCGCCAGTCTTGTCCATCTTGTTGACGAACACGATGCGCGGCACGTTGTACTTGTCGGCCTGGCGCCACACGGTCTCGGTCTGCGGCTCGACGCCCTGGTTGCCATCGAGCACGCACACGGCGCCGTCGAGCACGCGCAGCGAACGCTCGACTTCGATGGTGAAGTCGACGTGGCCGGGGGTGTCGATGATGTTCAGGCGCTTGCCGTGCCAGAAAGCGGTCGTCGCGGCGGACGTGATGGTGATGCCGCGCTCCTGCTCCTGGGTCATCCAGTCCATGGTGGCGGCGCCGTCATGGACTTCGCCGATCTTGTGGCTCTTGCCGGTGTAGTAGAGGATCCGCTCAGTGGTCGTGGTCTTGCCGGCATCGATGTGGGCCATGATGCCGAAGTTGCGGTAGTCCTCGATAGCGTGCGTGCGCGACATATCAGATCCTCGTCCCGGCTCTCGTCATCACCAGCGGTAGTGAGAGAAGGCGCGGTTCGCCTCCGCCATGCGGTGGGTGTCTTCACGTTTCTTCACGGCGGTGCCGCGGTTGTTCGAGGCGTCCAGCAGCTCGCCGGACAGACGCTCGACCATGGTCTTCTCGTTGCGGGCACGAGCCGCAATGATCAGCCAGCGGATCGCCAGCGCCTGACGACGCTCAGGGCGAACCTCGACCGGCACCTGGTAGGTGGCGCCGCCGACGCGACGCGACCGCACTTCGATGGCCGGCGACACGTTGTCGAGCGCCTGGGTGAACACGCCCAGCGGCTCCGACTTGGCGCGCGTTTCGACGATATCGAAAGCGCCATAGACGATCTGCTCGGCGACCGACTTCTTGCCGTCATACATGATGGCATTCATGAAGCGGCTCAGCACTTCGCTCCCGAACTTCGGATCGGGAGTGACTTCGCGACGCTCTGCGCGGTGGCGACGGGACATCGTTCAGTTCCTCACTTCGGCCGCTTGGCGCCGTACTTCGAACGGCGCTGCTTACGATTCTTGACGCCCTGGGTATCGAGCACGCCGCGCAGGATGTGGTAGCGCACGCCCGGAAGGTCCTTCACGCGGCCGCCGCGGATCATCACCACGGAGTGCTCCTGAAGGTTGTGACCTTCGCCAGGGATGTAACCGATGACTTCATAGCCATTGGTCAGACGAACCTTGGCGACCTTACGAAGCGCCGAGTTCGGCTTCTTCGGGGTCGTGGTGTACACGCGGGTGCAAACGCCGCGCTTCTGCGGGCTAGCCTGCAGGGCCGGAACCTTGTTCCGGGCCTTTTGGGCTTCCCGCGGCTTGCGGATGAGTTGGTTGATCGTCGGCACGACTTCTCGCCTTCGCTTGCGCTGGGGGCAGGATGCCCGGCGCTAACCTATTTCCGCGGCCGCAACCGCATGAATTGCCTCTCTCGACAGATCGGAACATTTCGCATGCGCCGGCTAGGCCGACTCACAAGAGCAACCTGCGAACGAAAGAAGCGCCGCCGGCCAGATACTGGCCGAGGGCGCTTGCCGTTCAGAGGATCACGCGGACCTTTCGGCCACTTGCGCGATCATGCGCCTGATAGTTCATGCTTGCGTTCCGGCAGCGTCTCGGAATTCTCTGTCCGGGCTAGGCGCCCCGACACGGCAATTCCGACCTGCCTGCCGTGAAAGTCCGCGCCTTCTACGCGCCGACTCGCCCTTCGTCAAGTGTGAAAGCGTGTAATCGCGGGGCTTCGGGGCCGGATCGGCCCGCCAGTTACCTTTTATTAAGCATAAGCCGGTCGTGGAAGCCCCGCTCAGGCTTCCTCCCCCTCGCCGACCGACCGCCGTACGACGCGGGCCGTGGCGAAGGATTCGCGGATGCCGGTCATCGCTGCGCGCAGATTCGCCAGTTCCGCTGCGTCCTTGCCCGAGCAGGCGAGGATCTGCGGGGGAATCGCCGCGGCCTTCGTCTTGAGCTCAGTTCCCGCCGGCGTGAGACTCACGATGAGTTGACGCTCATTGTCCGGGTTGCGCCGGCGCTGGGCGAAGCCCATCGCCTCCAGCCGCTTGAGCAAGGGGGTGAGCGTGCTCGATTCCAGCATCAGACGGTCGGCGATGCCGCCAACCGTCTGGGCGCCCTCCTCCCACAGCACCAGCATGACGAGATATTGCGGGTAGGTCAGGCCGAGCGGCTCGAGCAGCGGCCGGTAGGCCCGCATCACCGCATGTGCCGCGGAATAGACCGCGAAGCAGAATTGCGAATCCAGCCGCAACCGATCGTCCTCGTCCATACCTCGCCCCTCCCGCCGTTCGCGGACCACAGCCCAGCTCGTTACGTCCCAAATTGTTATCGCGATAAATTTTCGCTGGACAATGATCCAAAGGGCGGATATCAGATTTTATATCGTACGCGATATTTTATCGCTCGATTGGATTTCAACCCGACTATCAGGCGGAGCGACGATCATGAAGGTTCTCTACAAGACCCAGGCGACGGCCACTGGCGGACGTACCGGCTCGGCGGCCACCACGGACGGCGCGTTCAAGGTGACGCTGGTCACGCCGAAGGAGCTGGGCGGCCCGGGCGGCGAAGGCAACAATCCCGAGCAGTTGTTCGCCTCCGGCTACTCGGCCTGCTTCCTCGGCGCGCTGAAGTTCGTCGCCAGCCAGCAAAAGGTGAAGATTGCCGACGACAGCACGGTGACCGCCGATGTCGGCATCGGCCCGCGCGACGACGGTACCGGGTTCGGCCTTGATGTCGCCCTCACCATCGCGCTGCCCGGCGTCGAGCGTTCGGTTGCCGAGGACCTCGTCGCCCGCGCCCACATTGTCTGCCCCTATTCCCACGCGACCCGCAACGGCCTCGATGTCAGGCTGATCATCGCCTGAGCTGTAGCCTCCGGTGACACCGAAGGGCCGTCCCGAGGGGCGGCCCTTTTGCATGTGGAGGCCGATGGAGCCCGCCGCGCCGAGACGGCCAGCCCTCTGCCGCCAAAGGTCATCCCCTCGATCGATACACCCGCCCGCGCGGAACGACCGTCAACGGAGCTCAGGGTAGCCTCGCCTCGCCGCGAGGAGCGCTCATGGCGGCGATATTCACCGAGGCCAGGGGATTGACGCGCCCGCCGGCGCCCTTCCCTTAGGACCAGCTCCCGCCCCTTCTTCACGGGTCGAAAAGCAAAAAGGCCGCCCCGAGGGGCGGCCTTTTCATCTCAGAGACCCAGACGCGGGCGCCGGTGGATCACTCCGCCGGGCCTTCCAGCGCCGGCGCCACGGTCACGCCGGCATCCTGCTCGTTCTGGGCGAGGATCAACTCGTCGCGCGACGTCGCGGTCACCCGCAGCTTCGACATCTGGGCACCGGTGCCGGCCGGGATCAGCCGGCCGACGATGACGTTCTCCTTCAGGCCGCCAAGGTCGTCGGCCTTGCCGTTGACCGCCGCCTCGGTGAGCACCCGGGTCGTCTCCTGGAAGGAGGCGGCCGAGATGAAGGAGCGCGTCTGCAGCGACGCCTTGGTGATGCCGAGCAGCACGGGATGGCCCGACGCCGGCTTCTTGCCTTCCGCGATCAGCTTCTCGTTGATCTCGTCGAGCTCGGAGACATCCACCTGCTCGTTGGTGAGCAGGTCGCTGTCGCCCTGATCGTCGATCTCAACCTTCTGCAGCATCTGGCGAACAATCACCTCGATGTGCTTGTCGTTGATGAGCACGCCCTGCAGCCGGTAGACCTCCTGGATCTCATTGACCAGATAGGCGGCGAGTTCCTCGACGCCCTTGATCGCCAGAATGTCGTGCGGCGCCGGGTTGCCGTCGACGATGAAGTCGCCCTTCTCGACGAGGTCGCCATCCTGCAGATGGATGTGCTTGCCCTTCGGGATCAGGTACTCGACCGGATCATCCGTCGAGTCCTGCGGCTCGATGGTGAGGCGGCGCTTGTTCTTGTAGTCCTTGCCGAAGCGGATGGTGCCGGCGATCTCGGCGATGATCGCCGCATCCTTCGGCCGCCGCGCCTCGAACAGCTCCGCCACCCGCGGCAGACCGCCGGTGATGTCGCGGGTCTTGGCGCTCTCCATCGGCACACGGGCGAGCGCGTCGCCGGCCTTCACCGTGGTGTTCGGATCGACCGAGATGATCGCGTCCACCGGCAGCGTGTAGCGGGCGTCGCCGCCGCGCTGCAGCTTCAGCACCTTGCCGTCGGAGGTCTTCACCACCATCGCCGGACGCAGTTCCGAGCCACGGCCGGTCCGCCAGTCGGTAACCACGCGCTTGGCGATGCCGGTCGACTCGTCGACCGTCTCGCTCAGCGACGCGCCTTCGACCAGATCCTCGTAGCCGACCCAGCCCTCGACTTCGGTGAGGATCGGGCGGGTATAGGGATCCCACTCGGCGATGCGCTGGCCGCGCTTGATCGGATCGCCCTCGTCCACCTTCAGTTTGGCGCCGAACTGGATGCGGTGCGACGCGCGCTCGCTGCCATCGTGATCGAGGATCACCACGGAGAGGTTGCGGTTCATCGCGATCAGTTCACCGTCCGAGTTCCGCACCACGTTACGGTTGCGGATCTTCACCGTGCCCTCGAAGGAGGCCTCGATGAAGGACTGCTCGGAGAGCTGCGCCGCACCACCGATATGGAAGGTACGCATGGTGAGCTGGGTACCCGGCTCGCCGATCGACTGCGCTGCGATGACGCCGACCGCTTCGCCCATATTCACCGGGGTGCCGCGGGCAAGATCGCGTCCGTAGCAGGTGCCGCAGACGCCGCTCTTGGCCTCGCAGGTCAGCACGGAGCGGATCTTGATCTCCTGCACGCCGGCCTTGGCGATGCGCTCGACATCCGCCTCGTCCATCATGTGGCCGGCCGGCACGATGACATTGCCGGTCGCCGCCTCGATCACGTCCTCCGCCGCGGTGCGGCCGAGAACGCGCGAGCCGAGCGTCGCGACGATGTTGCCGGCATCGACGATGGCACGCATGCCGATGCCGTTGGTCGTGCCGCAGTCCCGCAGGGTGATGATGCTGTCCTGCGCCACGTCGACGAGACGACGGGTCAGGTAGCCGGAGTTCGCGGTCTTCAGCGCGGTGTCGGCCAGACCCTTACGGGCACCGTGGGTCGAGTTGAAGTACTCGAGCACGGACAGGCCTTCCTTGAAGTTCGAGATGATCGGCGTCTCGATGATCTCGCCCGACGGCTTGGCCATCAGGCCGCGCATGGCGGCAAGCTGGCGCATCTGTTCGCGCGAACCACGAGCACCCGAGTGGGCCATCATGTAGATCGAGTTGATCTGCTTCTCGCGACCCGTCTTCGGGTCCTTCTTCACCGCCGAGATCTCGGCCATCATCTCGTCGGCGAGGCGCGCGGAGCACTTGCCCCAGGCGTCGACGACCTTGTTGTACTTCTCGCCCTGGGTGATCAGGCCGTCATTGTACTGCTGCTCGTACTCCTTGGTGAGCGCACGGGTCTCTTCGACCATGTCCCACTTCTTGGAGGGCACCACCATGTCGTCCTTGCCGAACGAGATGCCGGCGCGGAAGGCGTTGGAGAAGCCGAGCGTCATGATCCGGTCGCAGAAGATGACCGTCTCCTTCTGACCGCAATGGCGGTAGACGGTGTCGATCATGTTCGAGATCTCCTTCTTCGTCATCAGCTTGTTGACGACGTCGTAAGGAGTCTTCGCGGTCTTCGGCAGCAGCTCGCCCAGCTTCATGCGACCCGGCGTGGTCTCGTAGATCTTCGAGGCCTGGTTGCCGTTCTCGTCGACGCCGATATAGCGGCCCTTCACCTTGGTGTGCAGGGTGATGGCCTTGGCGGCGAGCGCGTGGTCGATCTCGCCCATATTGGCGAAGGCCATGCCCTCGCCGGGCTCACCCTCGCGCATCATGGTGAGGTAGTAGAGGCCGAGCACGATGTCCTGCGACGGCACGATGATCGGCGCGCCGTTCGCCGGGTGCAGGATGTTGTTGGTCGACATCATCAGCACGCGGGCTTCGAGCTGCGCCTCGATGGACAGTGGCACGTGCACGGCCATCTGGTCACCGTCGAAGTCGGCGTTGAAGGCCGAGCAGACCAGCGGATGCAGCTGGATCGCCTTGCCCTCGATCAGCACCGGCTCGAAGGCCTGGATGCCGAGGCGGTGCAGCGTCGGGGCGCGGTTCAGCATCACCGGATGCTCGCGGATCACCTCGTCGAGGATGTCCCACACCTCGGGACGCTCCTTCTCGACGAGCTTCTTCGCCTGCTTCACGGTGGCGGACAGACCCTTGGCGTCGAGCCGCGAATAGATGAACGGCTTGAACAGCTCCAGCGCCATCTTCTTCGGCAGGCCGCACTGGTGCAGCTTCAGCTCGGGACCCACCACGATCACCGAACGACCGGAATAGTCGACGCGCTTGCCGAGCAGGTTCTGGCGGAACCGGCCCTGCTTGCCCTTCAGCATGTCGGCGAGCGACTTCAGCGGACGCTTGTTGGCGCCGGTGATGACGCGGCCGCGGCGGCCGTTGTCGAACAGCGCATCGACCGCTTCCTGAAGCATGCGCTTCTCGTTGCGGATGATGATGTCCGGCGCCTTCAGCTCGATCAGCCGCTTCAGGCGGTTGTTCCGGTTGATGACGCGGCGATAGAGGTCGTTGAGGTCGGAGGTCGCGAAGCGGCCGCCGTCCAGCGGGACGAGCGGGCGCAGGTCCGGCGGGATCACCGGAACATGCGTCAGGATCATCCATTCCGGGCGGTTGCCCGAGAGCTGGAAGGCCTCCACGATCTTCAGGCGCTTGGCGAGCTTCTTCGGCTTCAGCTCAGTGGTCGCCTCGGCGATCTCCTTGCGGAGGTTGCCGGCGATCGCCTCGAGGTCCATGCCGCGCAGGATCTCGCGAATGGCCTCGGCGCCGATCAGCGCGGTGAAGCTGTCATCGCCATATTCTTCCTGGGCGCGCAGATAGTCCTCTTCCGAGAGGAGCTGACGCTCCTTCAGCGGGGTGAGGCCCGGCTCGATGACGCAGTAGTACTCGAAGTACAGGATGCGCTCGAGGTCCTTCAGCGTCATGTCGAGCAGCAGGCCGATGCGGCTCGGAAGCGACTTCAGGAACCAGATATGCGCGACCGGGGCGGCGAGCTCGATGTGGCCCATGCGCTCGCGGCGCACGCGCGAGAGGGTGACCTCGACGCCGCACTTCTCGCAGATGATGCCCTTGTACTTCATGCGCTTGTACTTGCCGCACAAGCACTCGTAGTCCTTGATCGGCCCGAAGATGCGGGCGCAGAACAGGCCGTCGCGCTCCGGCTTAAAGGTCCGGTAGTTGATCGTCTCCGGCTTCTTGATCTCGCCGAAGGACCAGGACTGGATCTTTTCCGGGCTCGCGATCGAGATCTTGATCTGATCGAACGTCGGCGCGGGGGCCGCCGGATTGAAGAGATTCATCACCTCTTGATTCATCGCTGTCTCCTTCGGCTCCGACATGGCCGCCGCCGTCGCGGGGCCGGATGTCCTGGGGGCCTGGTGTCGCAAAAAACGTCGTGTCGCGCGAGCAACGCGCGGAAGGCCGAGGGCCCTCCGCGCGGGGAGTGTTGAGACCGCTTATTCGGCGGCGGGCAGGCTCTCGCCGGCGCCCGGGACCACGGAATGGGTCTTGGAGTTCATCAGCTCGACGTTGAGACCCAGAGACCGCATTTCCTTCACGAGCACGTTGAAGCTCTCGGGAATGCCGGCCTCGAAGGTGTCGTCGCCGCGCACGATGGCCTCGTAGACCTTGGTGCGGCCCGCCACGTCGTCCGACTTCACGGTGAGCATCTCCTGCAGCGTATAGGCAGCGCCATACGCCTCGAGCGCCCACACCTCCATTTCGCCGAAGCGCTGGCCACCGAACTGCGCCTTGCCGCCCAGCGGCTGCTGGGTAACGAGCGAGTACGGACCGATCGAACGGGCATGGATCTTGTCGTCGACCAAATGGTGGAGCTTCAGCATGTAGATGTAGCCCACCGTGACCTTACGGTCGAACTGCTCGCCGGTACGCCCGTCGAACAGCGTCGACTGCGCGGACTTGTCGAGGCCCGCCAGCTCCAGCATGCGCTCGATGTCCGCCTCGCGGGCGCCGTCGAACACCGGCGTGGCGATGGGAACGCCGCGCCGCAGGTTGGTGCCGAGCTCGACCAGACCTTCCTCGTCGAGCGAGGCGATGGTCTCGTCCTTGCCGTAGATGTCGCCGAACGCCTTCTTCAGCGGAGCGACGTCATTGGCGCGGCGATACTGCTCGATCGCGTTGTCGATGACCTTGCCGAGGCCGGCGCAGGCCCAGCCCAGATGGGTCTCCAGGATCTGGCCGACGTTCATGCGCGAGGGCACGCCGAGCGGGTTGAGCACCATGTCGACCGGGGTACCGTCCTCAAGGAACGGCATGTCCTCGACCGGGACGATGCGCGAGACCACGCCCTTGTTGCCGTGCCGGCCGGCCATCTTGTCGCCCGGCTGGATCTTGCGCTTCACGGCGATGAAGACCTTGACCATCTTCATCACGCCCGGGGGCAGCTCGTCGCCGCGCTGCAGCTTCTCGACCTTGTCGAGGAAGCGCTGCTCGAGCCGCTTCTTCGATTCGTCGTACTGGTTGCGCATGGCTTCCAGCTCGCCCATGAGCTGGTCGTCGGCCACGGCGAACATCCACCACTGGCTGCGCGGATAGTCCGCCAGCACGGTGCGGGTGATCCCGGTGTCCTTCTTGAAGCCCTTCGGGCCGGCGACGCCGACCTTGCCGTCCAGCATCTCGGCCAGGCGGCCGAAGACGTTGCGGTCGAGGATGGCCTGCTCGTCGTCGCGGTCCTTGGCGAGACGCTCGATCTCCTCGCGCTCGATCGCCTGGGCGCGCTCGTCCTTGTCGACGCCGTGGCGGTTGAACACCCGCACCTCGACGACCGTACCGGTCACGCCCGGGGGAACGCGCAGCGAGGTGTCGCGCACGTCGGCGGCCTTCTCACCGAAGATGGCGCGCAGAAGCTTCTCTTCCGGCGTCATCGGGCTCTCGCCCTTCGGAGTGATCTTGCCGCAGAGGATGTCGCCCGCCTGCACCTCGGCGCCGATATAGACGATACCGGCTTCGTCGAGATTCTTCAGTGCCTCTTCCGAGACGTTGGGGATGTCGCGGGTGATTTCCTCCGGACCCAGCTTGGTGTCGCGGGCCATCACCTCGAACTCCTCGATATGGATCGACGAGAAGATGTCGCCCTTCGAGATGTTCTCGGACAGCAGGATGGAGTCCTCGAAGTTGTAGCCGTTCCACGGCATGAACGCGACGAGGATGTTCCGGCCGAGCGCCAGGTCGCCGAGATCGGTCGAGGGACCATCGGCGATGATGTCGCCCTTGCGCACCGCGTCGCCGACGCGCACCAGCGGACGCTGGTTGATGCAGGTCGACTGGTTGGAGCGCTGGAACTTCTGCAGCCGGTAGATATCGACGCCCGACTTGGAGGCGTCGTTCTCTTCCGTGGCCCGGATGACGATACGGGTGGCATCCACCTGATCGATCACGCCGGTGCGGCGCGCCGCGATGGCGGCACCGGAGTCACGCGCGACCACCGATTCCATGCCGGTGCCCACGAAGGGGGCGTCGGCGCGGACCAGCGGCACCGCCTGGCGCTGCATGTTGGAGCCCATCAGCGCGCGGTTGGCGTCGTCGTTCTCGAGGAACGGGATCAGCGCCGCGGCGACGGAAACTAGCTGCTTGGGCGACACGTCCATGAAGTCGACGCGGTCCGGCGTGACGAGGAGCACGTCGCCGGCATGACGGCAGACGATCAGGTCCTCGGTGAACCGGCCCTCGGCGTCCAGCGGGATGTTCGCCTGCGCGACGTAGTACTTCCCCTCTTCCATGGCGGAGAGGTAGACCACTTCGCTCTGGACCTGGCTGTCCTTCACGCGGCGATAGGGCGCCTCGATGAAGCCGTACTTGTTCACGCGGGCAAAGGTCGCCAGCGAATTGATCAGGCCGATGTTCGGGCCTTCCGGCGTCTCGATCGGGCAGATGCGGCCGTAATGCGTCGGGTGCACGTCGCGCACCTCGAAGCCGGCACGCTCGCGCGTCAGGCCGCCCGGGCCAAGCGCCGAGAGACGGCGCTTGTGGGTGATCTCCGACAGCGGGTTGGTCTGGTCCATGAACTGCGAGAGCTGCGACGAACCGAAGAACTCGCGCACGGCGGCAGCCACCGGCTTCGCGTTGATCAGGTCCTGCGGCATCACGGTGTCGATGTCGACGGACGACATGCGCTCCTTGATGGCGCGCTCCATGCGGAGCAGACCGACGCGGTACTGGTTCTCCATGAGCTCGCCGACCGAACGCACCCGGCGGTTGCCGAGATGGTCGATGTCGTCGATCTCACCCTTGCCGTCGCGCAGCTCGACCAGCGTCCTGATGACCGCGAGGATGTCCTCGCGGCGCAGCACGCGCACGGTGTCGGCGGCGTCGAGGTCGAGGCGCATGTTCATCTTCACGCGGCCGACGGCGGACAGGTCGTAGCGCTCGCTGTCGAAGAACAGCGAGTGGAACATGGCCTGCGCGCTGTCGAGCGTCGGCGGCTCGCCGGGACGCATCACGCGGTAGATGTCGAACAGCGCGTCCTCGCGGGTGACGTTCTTGTCCACCGCCAGCGTGTTGCGGATATAGGCGCCGATATTGACGTGGTCGATGTCGAGGATCGGAAGCTCGTCATAGCCGAGCTCGCCGAGCTGCTTCAGCATCTTCTCGGAGACTTCCTCGCCGGCTTCGACATAGATCTCGCCGCTCTGGAGGTTCACGAGGTCCTCGGCCACATAGCGGCCGACCATCTCCTCGTCGGAGATCTTGAGCGCCTTGAGGCCCTTCTCGGCGAGCTGGCGCGCCTGGCGCACCGTCACCTTCTTGCCGGCCTCGACCACCACTTCGCCGGTGTCGGCGTCGACGAGATCGGCGACCGCCTTGTAGCCCTTCATCCGCTTGGGATCGAACGGCATGCGCCAGCCGTCCCGCGTGCGGGTGAAGGCGATGCTATCGTAGAAGGTGTTGAGGATTTCCGGCCCGTCGAGGCCGAGGGCGAACAGCAGCGACGTCACCGGAATCTTGCGGCGACGGTCGATGCGCGCGAACACGATGTCCTTGGCGTCGAACTCGATGTCGAGCCAGGAACCGCGATACGGAATGATGCGGGCGGCGAAGAGCAGCTTGCCCGAGGAGTGGGTCTTGCCCTTGTCGTGATCGAAGAACACGCCCGGCGAGCGGTGCATCTGCGAGACGATGACGCGCTCGGTGCCGTTGACGATGAAGGTACCGTTCATCGTCATCAGCGGGATGTCGCCCATATAGACATCCTGCTCCTTGATGTCCTTGACGGACTTGGAGCCGGTATCCGGATCGACATCGAACACGATGAGGCGCAGCGTTACCTTCAGCGGCGCGGCGAAGGTCATGCCGCGCTGGCGGCACTCGTCCACGTCATACTTCGGCGGCTCGAACTCGTAGCGGACGAATTCGAGCATCGCGGCGCCCGAGAAGTCCGAGATCGGGAAAACCGACTTGAAAACCGCCTGAATGCCGTCGTCCGCACGCCCGCCCTTCGGCTCGTCGATCTGCAGGAACTGGTCGTAAGACGCCTTCTGAACCTCGATGAGGTTCGGCATCTCCGCCACTTCCTGGATCTTGCCGAAAAACTTGCGGACCCGCTTACGACCGGTGAACGTCTGCGCCATGTCGCTCCTCGCTCCGTCCGAGTATCCGTCTGAGCGCCCCGGTGACCCGCGCGTGGCTGCGCGGCGGGTTGAGGACGCATTGTCGCGGAAAAGTTGGCCATCCGTGCGGCAAGCCGCATCCCGTGCCATCTTCCGCGCCCGACGGCTCGCCCGACGATCCCGATTGAACGGGATGGTCGGGGAAGCCGTCCGGCCTCCTCCGCCCCGAACCCTTGCGGGCAAAAGGCGGAAGGACCGCCGGCAGAACCGGCGGCCCCCGAAATGATCGTCAGATCACTTAAGCTCGACCTTGGCGCCGGCCTTCTCGATCTGCGCCTTGATCTTCTCGGCTTCTTCCTTGGTCACGCCTTCCTTGACGGCCTTGGGAGCGCCTTCGACGAGGTCCTTGGCTTCCTTGAGGCCCAGGCCGGTGATGGCGCGGACTTCCTTGATGACCTCGATCTTCTTGTCGCCGGCGGCAGCCAGGACAACGGTGAACTCGGTCTGCTCTTCGGCGGCCGGAGCGGCAGCGCCGGCCGGGGCAGCGGCAACCGCGACGGCGGCAGCGGCGGAAACGCCCCACTTCTCTTCGAGGAGCTTCGCGAGCTCGGCGGCCTCGAGGACGGTGAGGGAGGACAGCTCGTCAACGAGCTTCGACAGGTCAGCCATTTTATCTAAGTCCTTGAATTTCGGTTCGAACCAGTATTACCGGGAAGCCTCACGCGGCTTCGTTCTCTTTGGCATAGGCACCGAACACGCGAGCCAGCTTGGCAGCCGGAGCGGTGGTGAGCTGCGCTATCTTGGTCGCCGGGGCCTGGATGAGGCCAACCAGCTTCGCACGCAGTTCATCAAGGGACGGCATGGTGGCCAGAGCCTTCACACCATCCACGTTCAGGGCCGTGGCGCCGAACGCCCCGCCCAGGATCACGAACTTGTCGTGGGCCTTGGCGAAGTCGACGGCAACCTTCGGAGCCGCAACAGGATCGCTCGAATAAGCGATGATGGTCGGCCCCTTCAGCAGGTGGCCGACATGCGCGACGTCCGAACCTTCGAGAGCGATCTTCGCGAGGCGGTTCTTTGCCACTTTCACGGTCGCGCCGCTCGCCTTCATCTGCCGACGCAAGTTCGACATCTGGGCGACGGTGAGGCCGGAATAGTGGGCCACGACGACCACCGAGGTGTTCTTGAACACCTCGGAGAGCGACGTGACGAGCTCTTCTTTCTGAGCGCGATCCACTTCACTTACTCTCCGGTGGCGAGATGGTGACCCACCCCGCCGGTTAGCGCCTTGCCTTCCCGCCGACGGACGAATCCGGAGACGGAACGGCGGTTGAAATCCTGTCCCCTGGGACCGGAAAACCGGCCAAGGCGCTGGTTCGAGCCGAAATTCAAGCGCCGGCGAGCCGGCCCCCTCTTCTCGGTCGTACCCCGTCTATGCAGGCCCCGGAGTGGGATTAGGTCGCCCCGAAACGGGCCGACACCTGCAGTCTCGGACAGGACTTAGGCCGGCAGGGCGAACCCTACCGGCCCCTTCGTCCGGGTTAGCGGACGAAAGCCTGGAATGTCATCAGCACCGCCCCCGACACGAGTCAGGCGACTCACAGCCAGGGGCGAAACCGCCCATATAGAGGGTCAAATGGGATTTGTCAGCCCCCAGATAGCACCGGGGGCCAACCAATTCCATCCCTCGCCCGATCACGCCGTCGCGACCGGGACCGTGCGACGCAAGGTCAGGAGGCGGCCAGAACCGTCGCCGGCTCCACCTTCACGCCCGGACCCATCGTCGAGGACAGCGCGATACGCTGCACATAGGTGCCCTTGGCGCCGGTCGGCTTCGCCCGAACCACCGCGTCAGCGAAGGCGCGGATGTTCTCGGCCAGCTTGTCGGCGGCGAAGGAGGCCTTGCCGATGCCGGCGTGGATGATGCCGGCCTTCTCGACGCGGAACTCGATCGCGCCGCCCTTGGCGGCTTCGACGGCGCCCTTGACGTCCATGGTCACGGTGCCGACCTTCGGATTCGGCATAAGGCCGCGCGGGCCGAGCACCTTGCCGAGACGGCCGACCAGCGGCATCAGGTCCGGGGTCGCGATGCAGCGATCGAACTCGATGGTACCGCCCTGCACGATCTCCAGCAGGTCTTCGGCGCCGACGATGTCGGCGCCCGCCGCCTTGGCCTCGTCGGCCTTGGCGCCACGGGCGAACACCGCCACGCGCACGGTACGACCGGAGCCGTTCGGCAGGTTGCACACGCCACGGACCATCTGGTCGGCATGACGGGGATCGACGCCGAGATTGATCGCGACCTCGATGGTCTCGTCGAACTTGGCGGTGGCACGCTCCTTGAGCAGCCCGATGGCCTCGTCGAGACCATAGAGCTTCAGGCGGTCAATGCCCTCGCGGGTGGCGCGAATACGCTTTGCAATCTTGGCCATCAGCTCAACCCACAACCTCGAGGCCCATGGAACGGGCGGAGCCTTCGATCATGCGGACCGCCGCTTCGACGGTGTCGCAGTTCAGATCCTTCATCTTCACCTGGGCGATCTCCTGCATCTGGGCCTGGGAGATCTTGCCGACGAAGCCGCCCTTGCCGGGGGTCTTGGACCCCGAACCGGGCTTCTTCTTGGTGACGAGGCCCGCCGCCTTCTTCAGGAAGTAGGAGACCGGGGGGGTCTTGAGCTCGAAGGTGAAGGAGCGATCCTGATACGCGGTGATCAGGACGGGGATCGGCATGCCCTTTTCCATCTGGGCGGTCTGGGCGTTGAACGCCTTGCAGAACTCCATGATGTTCAGGCCGCGCTGGCCGAGCGCGGGACCGATCGGCGGGGCCGGGTTGGCCGAGCCGGCCGGCACCTGCAGCTTCACATAGCCGGTAATCTTCTTCGCCATGAAAGGCTCCTGCTTGCGCGAGCGGCTGCCAGGCCACCAACGCAAATCACGCCGGCACGGCCTCTACGAGCCGTGGGCGACGTGGCTTTCGGGTCGCGGTCGCGGCACGCGTGCTCCGGCTGGCGAACCGGTCGTGCCTCCCGCGGATGGATCGACCCTTGGGGGGATCGGCACACCCTCTTGGAGCATGCATCCGGTCGCTTACACCAGAATCGCCGCCAGGGAAAGGCCTTGGCGCAGGGCAATCTCGTGAAGCGACGTCATCTCATATGGGTATTTGCCGCGCCGATGCCAGGGCGGAGACCGGAACAACGGCAAAGGACGGGGGCAAGGCATTGCCTGCCGGGGGCCGTCGCATCGACAGATCCCGGGCTGCCTCCTCACACCGCCGGGTGCAGCGGTACCCGCCTTGCCGCGCGGCGCGCCTCGCGCGCGAGGATGGCATCGGCGTCGAGCCCGGCGATCGGCGCGGAGAGGTCGCGCGGCACCTCGCCCTCCAGCTGCAAGGCGAGATAGCGGCCGCAGCATACCCGCAGGAAGGAGGCGAAGTTCTCCACCTCGCCATGCGCGAAGGTCAGTTCCTCGTGCAGCTTGGCCAGCAGCTGCGGCAGGCTCATGCCGTCGCGCCGGGCGATCTCTTCCAGCACCTGCCAGTAGAAGTTCTCCAGCCGCACGCTGGTGGAGAAGCCGTTGAGCCGCAGCGACTTCAGCCGCGTCTGCCACAGCCGTGCATCGGCCTCGATGAAGAGCTTGCACATCGCATCTCTCCCGAAAGGGATCCGCCGGAGGACCGATCATAGACCGGGCGCCCTTCCGGCGGAAGGAGGAGAGGCATCAGGCCGCCTTGCGGGCCTCGCCATGGCTGATGGCGGTGCCGAGCACCACGAGGAACTGGGCGATCCACGCCGGATGCGCCGGCCAGGCGGGCGCGCTGACGAGGTTGCGGTCGGTCACCGCCGCGTCGATGGCGATGTCGGCATAGGTGCCGCCGGCGAGCTCCACCTCGGCGCGGCAGGCGGGATAGGCCGAGCAGGTGCGCCCGTCCAGCACCCTCGCACCGGCGAGCAGCTGCGCGCCGTGGCAGATGGCGGCCACCGGCTTGTCCGCCGCGAAGAAGTGCCGGACGATCTCCACCACCCGGTTGTTGAGGCGCAGATATTCCGGCGCCCGGCCGCCGGGAATCACCAGCGCGTCGTAGCGGGCCGGATCGATGTCGGCGAAGCTGGCATTGAGCGTGAAATTGTGGCCGCGCTTCTCGGAATAGGTCTGGTTGCCCTCGAAGTCGTGGATGGCGGTGGCGACGCTGTCGCCGGCCTTCTTGTCGGGGCAGACGGCGTGGACGGTGTGGCCCACCGCCAGCAGCGCCTGGAACGGCACCATGGTCTCGTAGTCCTCGACGAAGTCGCCGATGATCATCAGGATGCGCTTGCCGGACATGTTTTCCTCCCAGAGCCGCCTTGTGGCGTGCCAGGAGAGGATAGGACGGGGGCCGGGCCACGGGGTGTTATCCGGTTATAGCGCCCGGGACCGTGTGCCACGGCAACCCTCGCGGCAAGACGCGCGCGGCAAGACACACGCGGCATGGGCCGCCCCACCGGCGCCCCCGCAAACGAAAAAGGCGCGGACCGTGCCGCGCCTTTTGGAACATCCGCTTTTGAGCGCGATCAGGTCTTCTCGACCTGGCCGAACTCCAGCTCCACCGGGGTGGCGCGACCGAAGATCGACACCGCCACCTTGAGGCGGGAGCGGGCCTCGTCGACTTCCTCGACGATGCCGTTGAACGAGGCGAACGGGCCGTCCGAGACCTTCACCGTCTCGCCGACCTCGAAGCTGATCGAAGGCTTCGGCCGCTCGATGCCTTCCTGCACCTGCTGGAGGATGCGCATCGCCTCTTTTTCGGCGATCGGCATCGGCTTGTTGTCGGCGCCGAGGAAGCCGGTGACCTTCGGGGTGTTCTTGATGAGATGGAAGGCCTCGTCGGTGAGGTCCATCTTCACCAGCACATAGCCGGGGAAGAACTTGCGCTCGGCGTCGACCTTGCGGCCGCGGCGCACCTCGGTGACCTTCTCGATCGGCACCAGCACCTGCTCGAACAGGTCGGTGAGACCGCGCTGCGCGGCCTGCTCCTTGATCGAATCGGCAACCTTCTTCTCGAAGTTCGAATAGGCGTGGACGATGTACCAGCGCTTGGCCATGACGAAATCCTCAGCGACCGATGTGCAGCAGCTGCGCGACCGCGAAGCTGAGAATCTGGTCGGCGACCAGAAAGAACAGCGACGCCAGCACCACCATGACGAACACCATCGCCGTGGTGATCAGCGTCTCGCGGCGGGTCGGCCAGGTGACCTTGCGCGTCTCGGCGCGGACCTGCTGAAAGAACTCGACCGGGTTCGTCTTCGCCATGCTCGTCTCGGAACGCCTCTGGGCGGGACGCCCTCCCCGCGAGGAGAGGCCGGACCGCGAATTCGGAAAATGCGGGAGAAACCACGCATCGCCCTTCGTAAAGAGCGACGCGGGCGTATAGCCTGCAAACCCGCCCCTCGTCAAAGCAAACCCGCTTCACGACGAGGAGGCCTGCCGGCCTGGCCACCCTTCCGGCGGCGCCATCCGGCCGAAGCTGCGCGTTCCAGGCCCGGAAACCGGGGCTCTCGCCTCCGCACAAGCCACTTCAATTTTGGCGGAACGCGCCCCGAACTGCCAGTCGCGGTGAACGATGGCAGGAGTGGAGGGACTCGAACCCCCAACCCCCGGTTTTGGAGACCGGTGCTCTAACCAGTTGAGCTACACTCCTACGGCCCGCGAAGCAGGCGGCGCTCTTCCTAGTGATCCGCTGCGAGGATGTAAAGAGCGGCAAGCGTCGGGAGTCGCATCACTCCACATCTCCGGCATCGGAAGCGGGCGCTACGGGTCCGGCCGCGCCGCGTTGACGCGGTGCCGCCGCACATTCCCGATTCGCACCGGTGCCGGGAGCGTTCTCGAACACGCAATGCGTCGACGGCGGCTCGCCGCACACCTTGGCAAGGTTGGCGAAGCCGACGCAGCGCCCATCCGGGCCGCGATAGCCCGGCCCGCCCTTGCAGCCGCAGCCGCGGCAGGATGGCAGCTCCGGACAGGCCGCGGCCGCTGGCGCAAGCATGAGCAGCAGGCCGCCGAGCGCGAGGCAGAGGAGACGGGTCGGGAGGCGGGGCATCAGGAGCCGTTCGACGAGATGGCATCGAACGCTAGCACGTCCAATGTGAGCGCTTCACCCGAGCCCACCCTTACCTCCCTCTCCCCGTGGAGAGAGGTGGCCCGCGAAGCGGGTCGGTGGGGGTGACGCCATTGCGGTGCCGCGAAGACCTCACTCCAGCCCTCCCCCCGTCAGGGGGAGGGAGCAACGCGCCAATCACGGCGCATACCCGCCTTTGAGGATCGAAGCCCCACGGGCCGTCGCGGCAGGCGCGGCAGGCGCGGCAGGCCCGCGATTCGGCTCCGCTCCCGGCCAGCCCAAAGAAAAAGGGAGCGCACCGCGCTCCCTTTCGGACGTCCCGAGCAGCGGAGCCGAAGGCCCCGCTATCACTCAATGGTGGTGGCCACGACGCCGGCACCGGAAAGGAATGCGGTTTTCCGCATTCCGTCGTGACTACTTCACTCGATGATGGCGGCGACGACGCCGGCACCGACGGTACGTCCGCCTTCACGGATGGCGAAGCGCAGCTT
>NZ_JAJALI010000001.1 GCF_020523795.1 Ancylobacter sp. Lp-2 | reverse complement strand
CGCTGCATGAAGTCTTCGCGGTACATGTCTGTCTCCTCCTTCGATAGATCAGGCGGCTTGGGGCAATGGCCAGGCTCCGGACTCAAACCGAAATCGTCCGAGAATTAATCGTGTGCATTTTATGCATGCGATTTTAACATGAATAGTGTGCGACTGACGAGAGCCGGTGTCGCCTCCGTTTCCGACACCAGAAGACCGCCGGGATGGAAGCGATCCGGGCAATGAACGACGGGAATGCTCCGGCCCGGGCCGGCGGCGCGGCCATGGCTCACGCCGGCGCCGCGAATTTCGGTGCGCCGCACCGGGGAATCGCGCAGAATGACGCAGGGGCATAAGCCCTGCTGCGTCAGGAGGCGCCGCGATGTTCAGGGCGACGGGATGGGTGCTGGCGGCGGCCGGCGCCGGTAGCGTGCTGGTAGCTGGCGGTGGGCAGGCGGCAGAGAACGGCGTCGGTTTCTATCTGCTCGGCGGGCGCGGCCCGATGGCCGGCTATATTCCACCGCCCGGTGTCTACATCCAGAACGATGTTTATTACTACAGCGGCACCGGCGGCGGCGGGAAGCGCTTCCCGTCCGGCGGCGAGATCATCGCCGATGTCGATGCCACCATCTGGGCTGATTTCGTCACCGGCAGCTGGGTGCTGCCGCAGGACGTGCTCGGCGGCAACCTTGCGCTCGGCGTCATCGTGCCATTCGGGCAGCCGGATGTGACGGCCGACGTGCTGCTGTCGCCGGCGAGCTTCGCGCCCATCGAACGCAGCGTGACCGACAGCGCCTTCCTGTTCGGCGATCCGGTCGCGACGGCGGCACTCGGCTGGCATGACGGCAACTGGCACTGGAACCTCACCGGGCTGCTCAACATTCCGGTCGGCGACTATCGCGAGGGCGCCATCGCGAACCTGTCCTTCAACCGCTGGGCCGGGGATATTTCCGGCGCCGTGACCTGGCTCGACCCGAAAAGCGGCATCGAGCTTTCTGCCACCGCCGGCTTCACCTTCAACGGCACCAACGACGTCACCGACTACACCACCGGCACCGAATTCCATGTCGAATGGGCGGCGACCAAGATGCTCACCAAGGCATTATCCGTGGGTCTCGTCGGCTATTATTACGACCAGGTCACGGGCGACAGCGGCCCCGGCGCGCGCCTTGGCGACTATAAGGGCCAGGTGACCGCGCTGGGCGGCACCATCGCCTATAATTTCGAACTGGCCCACACGCCGATTTCGGCCCGTCTCAAGATCTACCGCGAATTCGATGCGGTAAACCGGCTCGAGGGCACGGCGGGCTATGTCACGGTGGCGTTTCCCTTGTCGACCGCCCGGTAAGAACCCGGCGCAGGCCCCGACCGGCAGGGCAAGGGGCGGCGCAAGCACGTCCCTCGCCCCCTGCCTTCGGGTTCGGCTCAACCGGCCACCGGCGTCGCGGCCAGGGCGGCGATACCGGTCCAGCCATGCCAGCCGACATAAACGCCCACCGCGATCAGCAGGAGGCCGGAGCCGTAGGGTGCCCGGCGGGCGGCGGTGGAAAACCAGCTCCAGCGCCGGGTCGCGTGCTGCACGCTGAGCGCCGCCGCCGCCCCGACCGCCACCAGCGTGATGGCAAGGCCGATGGAGAAGCACAGCACGAGGCCGAAACCCAGGGTGAACTCCTTCAATTGCAGGCAGAGCAGCAGCACGGTGATCGCCGCCGGACAGGGGATCAGGCCGCCGGTGAGGCCGAACAGGATGATCTGCCAGGTGGTCACGTCGCGATCGGCGAAGCGCTTGCGGATGTCGTTGGCGTGCGCGAGCTCGTGCGCATCCTGGTAGCCGTCGGTACCGACCTCCAGGCCACGCAACTCCTCGTGCATGTGGTCGTGGCCCTCGGTCGTCTTGAGGAAGGACACGTCGAAGTCGTGCGAGTGGTTGCCATGGCCGAGCGCCAGGCGAACCATGAAATCGAAGGGTTGGGGGATCGCCTCGACGCTCTCGATATAGCCGCCGCGCTCGGCGAAGGTGAACGTCTGGGCCCGCCCGTCCGGACGTTCGGTGATCAGCTTCACCTCGCCCGCCATCCACGGCTTGCCCCGCTCGGGACGGAAGCGCCAATGCGCGTCGCCATGGCCATGGTCGTGCAGCTCCAGCTTGTGCAGGCCATGGCCGGTATCGATCATCCGCGTCTCGGCGGTCGGATGCACATGGTCGTCATGGCCATGGTCGTGCCCGTGTCCATGCGTGTGGTCATGCGGGTGACCATGGCCGTGATCGTCGCCATGCCCGTGATGACCATGGCCGTGCGCGCTGTAGGCGCTGGCCCGCTGCTGATCCCCATAGGTTCGCCACAGCATCCAGACCGCCATGGCGATGATGATGATCGCCGACGCCAGTTGCAGGTAGGGCTCGAAGGTTTCCGGCGCCACGCCCTGCCACAGATACATGCCGCCGAGCGCGATCCCCCACACCACCATGGTGTGCGAGAGGGTGGCGGCGAGGCCCAGCAGCACCGCCTGCATGACCGTGCCGCGCACCGCCACGATGAAGGCGGCCATCATGGTCTTGGAATGGCCGGGCTCCAGCCCATGGAGGGCCCCGAGCAGGATCGCGCTGGGAATGAACAGCCAGGCGTGCGCGCTGCCTTGCTGCAATAGCTCTGCAAAGGGGGACATGGTGGCCTCAGAGATATTTGATGATGTCCTTGAAATCGTCGAGCGCACCCCGCCGATCCGGCTCCAGCGGCACCACCACCTCGTCGAGGCAATGGTCGAGATGATCCTGGATCAGGGTCTTCTTGGCCTGGCCGATCGCCTTCTCCACCGCGTGCAGCTGCTGGGCGATGTCGAGGCAGGAACGGCCGGTCTCCACCATGTCGATCACCGTGCGCAGATGGCCGTGCGAGCGCTTGAGGCGCTTCACGATCTCGGGATGGCTGTGGTGGAGGTGCGGATGCTGGCTCATGAGATATCCATATCCCCTGGTAGGGGATATTTCCATCCCCCCTGGGAGGTTATTTGCCGCTGCTGTCGCCGGGCGGCGCGAGCCCTTCGGGATCATTCCGGAGCGGGACGGGTGTTCGGGACAATCGACGAGACCGAACTGAACCTGTCAGCCGGCAGCCCGGCCCGGCTGGTCTCAGGCCAGACAAGACTTGGCAGCAGACAAGACTTGGCCGTCGGAGAAGAATTGGGCACATGTACCTGCGAGCACGCGGGCTTCTGCGCGTGTCGCTCATATTTGGCATGCGGACATTCGGCCCGTTGATAGGATGGCGATCCGAATGCGGCGGGGGAATCCACGGTAATGCCGGGGCGTGAAGGACCGGAATCCAGTCTTGTGCGGCAGCATGGGCCGGCCCGATTGGTGCTGCTTGGCCGGGCGCAGGTCCTCGTCCCCACCGGGCCGGCGTTCGTTCTCACCGAGAAGCTGGCCTTGCTGGCGGGATATCTCGCCAGCACGGCGGGACGAAGCCATAGGCGCGCCCGGCTGGCCGGACTGCTCTGGCCCGACCGCGAGGACGATCAGGCGCGCGGCAGCCTGCGCAACGCCTTGTCGCGGCTGCGGGCACTCGGCATCGGCGTGGCGACCGAGGCGGACAGCGTCAGCCTCGGGGAGCACGAATGCGATTTCGAGCACCTCGAACGCGCGGCTTCGTCCGCGACCGAGGTGACAGGCGCCCTCAGATTGTCAGAACCCTTTCTCGAGGGCTTCGATCCGCCCGAGGGCGAGCTTCGCGACTGGCTCTCCTTCGAACGCACGCGGTGTCGCACGCTCGCGCAGCAAGCCCTGACCCTCGCCAGCAACGCCGCCAGCGAGCGCGGCGAGTTGGTGGCGGCGCTCGCCGCCGCCTCGCGGCTGCTGGCTCTCGACCCCTATCGCGAGCAGAGCCACAGGCTGCTGATGCACCTGCATGATGTGGCGGGGGACCGGGCTTCGGCTCTCGCCCAGTATCGAGCCTGCCGCGAGATGCTGCACGACGAACTTGGCGTGGCCCCCTCCGAACAGACCGTGTCGCTGGCACGGCACATCGCGGGCACGCCCGGGACAGGTGGCGACACGGTTCGAGCGCTGCCCAAGGACGCAGCGCCGAAGACAGGCGCATCGATGGAGACGGGACATTTCCGCCTGTCGGTGGCCGTCCTTCCCTTCGAACATGCCGGCAGCGGCCCCGACCACCGCTTTCTGGCCGAGGGCATCGCCGACGACCTCACGACCGCACTCACGCGCCAGCGTGATTTCCTGGTCATCGCTCGTCCCTCCAGCCTGCTGTTCTCGGCCTCGGGCGAGGCGGCGCGCTCCCTGGATGTCCGCTATGTCGTGACCGGCACGCTGCGGGTCGCCGGCGGCCAGGTCAGCGTGGCGGCGCGCCTGATCGACGAGAAGGCCGGGCGGCATTTGTGGGCGGTGCGCCACGAGGGCGCCCTCGACACGTTCTTTTCCCTGCGCGACCGGGTGATCGATGAGCTGGTGACCGGCCTCGATGCGGAAATCCGGCTGGCCGAGCGCGAGCGGGCGGCAGAAGCACCCTCGGCCAGCCTCGGAGCCTGGGAGCTGTTCCATCGCGGGCTCTGGTATGCCTACCGCTTCGAGCCCGCGGAGATCGTACGTGCGCAAGAGTGCTTCGAACGTTCCCTCGACCTCTCCGGCGGCTTCGCGCTGCCCTATGCCGGCCTCGCCTATGTCGAGGTGCTGCGGCTGGCCTTCCTGCTGGAGAAGGACACCGCGGCAGGTGTCGCGAGGGGTTTGGAACATGCGGGCCGGGCCTTCGAGCTGGATCCCTCCTCGCCCTTCATCCTGACGATGCTGGGGCGGCTGCGGGCGTTGTCCGGCGATCTCGCCGGCGGCTTCGACCTGCTCAACCACGCGCGGGAGCGGCATCCGTCCTTCGCCCATGTCTATTACTGCCTCTCCCTCACCCATCACGGGGCGGGAGAGCCGGAGCTGGCGCTGAAAGCCGCCGACATGGCGCTGCGGCTGTCGCCCCGCGATCCGCTGCTGCCGATGTTCCTCACCACAAAGGCGGCCAGCCACTACTTCACCGGGCAATTGGATCGTGCCGAAGCCGAGGCCCGGGCGGCGCTCGCGGTCAAGCGCGGGGACCCCTGGGCTGTCATCGTGCTGGTTCTCGCGGTTGCGGAATCGGGACGTCACGGCGAGGCCCGGGACATGTTGGGTGGCGTCGGCGCCGCGATGCCCGGCCTTCAGCCCCTGCATATCTGGCCGATGATCGCGCGCACCATTCCGGCGGCCGGGCGCGAACGCGTCGCGCGCACGCTTGCCGCACTGGGTGTCCCGGTCGAGGCGGAGACAACGAGCGTGGCGCGCGCGATTTAACGTTCGGCTGACGCTGGGTTCACGACGGCGCATCGCGGCGGTGACGGGGGCGGGCGATGTCGGGGCATGCCGCGATCGATCCGCGATCGCCGCCCTCCGGCCACGATCGGCCCATCTGGACATCTGCCATGAACGACATGACCGCCATCAACGACCATTCCGCGTGGTTTCTCAACGGCTGCGTTTCCATCCGCCTTGCCGCGGCACAGGGGCCGGACAGGATCAGCATCGTCGAGCACCGGATGGCCCATGGCGACGGCCCGCCCCTTCACATCCACCACAATGAGGACGAGATATTCCACGTGTTGGAGGGAACGATCCGCGTCCAGATCGACGGCGTGGACCACGTGCTGCGGGCGGGTGATATCGCCGTCGCCCCCAAGAGGGTCCGCCACGCCTTTCGCGTCGAAAGCCTGTCCGGCGCCCGTTTCCTGACCATCTGTCGCGGTGATGATTTCGAGTCGCTGATCGCGCAGGGAAGCCGGCCGGCTCTTTCAGCCGGCCTTCCGCCGATGCATCGGCCAAGCACGGAGCAGGCGGCAGCCTTCGCCGAGCTGTGCCTCGCCAATCACATAGAACTGGTGGGCCCGCCGCTCGGCTGATCGCCCGGCATTCCCGGCCAAACTGCCATCCGCGCAAAGCGGATGGCAGTCCGCCTCGGCACCAGCGAGAGGGGATATGCCCGCCCCCCTGAAAGGCCCGCGTCGCGCCGGGGAGGCGGGACCCTTCATTGAAGGGCCGTCCATCCGATCCGCACGGACCAACACCCCGCAAGGCCTGCCGCAGCGTTCGCTTGTCGCGAATCGCGGTTAATATTTCCAATGTTGCCCGGCGATCCGCGAAATGCTCATATGTTGAGTATTCACACGACACAGTGCTGATTTCGTCAGCCGCGGCGAATTTCCGGAATGTCGAAGAACTCACGAATCCGACTATTTCCTCCCGCTTTTTCATCCGCATCGGCGGCCGTGAAAAAGGAAGGGACCGGGCCTTCACGCCGCAACCTGCTGCAGGGCGCGGGTCTCGGAGCCATCACGCTGGCCACCGGCCTTGCCGGCGGGTTTGCGCTGCGCGCGAGCGCCGTCAACGGCGCCGCGGACGGTCACGCCGGACATGGCAGCGCGCGCGGAGTGCCGCGCGCTCCATGGGACCGGGCCGCGGCGCTCGCCGAACCGCAGATACGGCGCTCGGAAAACGGCGCGCTGGCCACCGAGTTACGGGCTGCCTATGCCTATAAGGACCTCGGCGGCTATCGGCTGTCGCTGCGGACCTATGAGGGTGGCATTCCCGGACCGACGCTGCGGGTGAAGCCGGGCGACACGCTGCGCATAAGGCTGATCAACGATCTGCCGCCGAACCCGGATTCGATGCCGGACGACATGACGCTGCCGCACCAATTCAACTCCACGAACTTCCATTTTCACGGCGGCCATGTCAGGCCGGACGCGCTCTCCGACAACGTGTTCCGCGTGATGGCGCCCGGCGAGAGCTATGATATTGAGATCGCCATTCCCGCCGACCATACGGCGGGCACCTGCTGGTACCATCCGCACAAGCACGGCAGCGTCGACGTCCAGCTCACCAGCGGCATGGCCGGTGCCCTGATCGTCGAAGGCGACTTCGAGGATATCCCGGAAATCCGCGATGCCCGCGAGCAGGTGCTGATGCTCAACGAGGTGCTGTTCGACCATCGCGGCGCCATCGAAACCTATGACACCTTGTGGCCCGAGGGCGTGCCCCGCTTCCTGTCGGTCAATGGCCAGCGCGAACCGGTGATCCGCCTGCGGCCCGGCGAGGTGCGGCGCTGGCGGATCATCCATGCCGGCCATGAGAACAACCTCAACGTCGCCCTGCAGGACCATGTTCTGAACGTTATCGCCTATGACGGCCTTCGCCGGCCGGATATGGCGCGCGCCAAGGCGGTGCTGATGGCGCCAGGACAGCGCGCCGACGTGCTGCTCCAGGCCGGCAAGCCGGGCACCTACTGGCTGCAGGCGATCGCCAACGATCAGGGCTATCCGTCGCCGACGGGGCCGCTTGCGAAAGTGATCGTCGAGGGCGACCCGGTCGAGATGACGCTTCCCGCCACGCTCGGCGGCAAGGCGCCGTTCGCGACCATCTCGGCGGAGGAAGTGACCAACCGCCGCGAATTGCCGCTCTCCACCATCGAGCCGGAATTCCCGCCGGGCGCCAACTATCAGGAATTCACCTTCCAGATCTGTCGGCAGAGCTTCGATCCCGGGCGGGTCGACCACCGCGTGAAGCTGGGCGCGGTGGAAGAGTGGAAAATCATCAACGAGGACACGTCGGACCACGTGTTCCACATCCACACCAATCCGTTCCAGCTCGTGGCGCTGAACGACGGCCCGGTCGCCCCGGACTGGCGCGACACGGTGATCGTGCCGCGCAAAGGCAGCGTGACCATACGCTCCCGTTTCCTCGACTTCACCGGTCGCTTTGTCCTGCATTGCCACATGATGAACCATGAGGAATTGGGGATGATGCAGATCGTCGAGGTGTTCGACGCGAGCTAGGCCTGTCGATGGAAATCGGCGATCCCGGCATCGCGGCGTCAAGGATTGACGGGGCCAAGAGCGGACATCCGGATGTCTCGTGACGACGCCGGGCGGCGTGCCACGCCGTTGGCCAGGTGGTTGGCGGCGCGGGTTGGCGGTGCGCGGCGCAACACACTCAGCCGAGGCGTGATTGCTCGCGGAACCGGCGCGGCGTGACACCCGTCATCCGGCGGAAGGCGCGGCTGAAATGCGCCGGATCGGTGTAGCCGGAAGCAAAGGCGACGTCGATGATCCTGCAATCGGTATCGCGAAGCAGCCGGCTCGCATGCTCGTACCGGACTGTGCCGAGTATGTCCGAATAGGACAGGCCGACATTAGCGAGCTTGCGCTGAAGCGTCCGCGGGCTGACGCCCGCGATCTCGGCGACGTCGGCCAGCGCCGTGGTTCCCTCGTCGAGATAGGCCGGCAGCATCAGCTTCAGCAGATCGACGATGTCATAGGCGGAAGGGCCGTCCTCATTGTCGTGCGGCGGCGCAAACGAGGCGGCAGAGCGAGAGGGAAGGCCGAGCAGCGTGATCGGCAGGCTGATCCAGGCGGCACGCTGGCCCGACAGAAACCGCACATTCGGCCAGCAGGAGCGTGTCGCCGGGCTCGGCGTGTACGACGATTCAAAGCCGATCGCGGTCGGCATCCAGTCGGGGCCCGCGAATTGCCGGATGATGTGGATCGAGAAAATGTTCTGGATCCATTGAGCGTATTTCAGATGCAGCAGCCCGCCCGTGCCGGCAAGCCGGCTACAGACCCGCACATGATCGGCGTCAGGCTCGATCCACATGCTGAGGATGGTGTCTTCCCGCGATGCCCAATGGCAGGCATGGCGGAGCGCGACGAGCAGCGTAGGCGAGTGCGCGATCAGGGCCCGCGTCTTTTCCCGCATGTGGGAGAAATGCAGGCGCTGCGCGGCGAGAAAGCCGAAATCCTCGATGCCCTGGGTTCTCTGGGCGGTCTCGACGAAGCGCAGCGCCGGCAGCAGCGGCAAATAGAGGTCGCTCTTCTCGACCAGAGACGATGGCAGCCGGGACCGCTCCAGCAGCGTCTCCGTCGGGGCACCGATATCGTCGAGGATGCCGACGAAAGGCAGCAGGAACTGGCCGCGCGTCAAAGGGATATCAGCCATCGGACCTCGCCGCGATCACCGCGTTGACGCGTTTCATAAGGCCGAATCCCAGGGGTTTCGAGGCCGGCGGGCGAGAATAGCCCGTCCTGATTGGCGCGAAATGGCAAGACCGACAAGCGGGGCATGGACGAAAAGCTCACGACGACATTCGCCGGCCGATCGGGCTGCGATCGCGTGCTGCGGCGAGCCGGAGCACTCGCACAGGTGCGGGTATGGCGGGGAAGGCGGGGAACAGGAAGCCATGTCAGCAGCAACGGCGCGCGATCTCGCCATCGGCCTGGTGGCGGCTTTTCTTTGCGGGTCGGCCTCGGCGTCCGATCTGCCGGAGCCTGCCAAGCCGCCGGCTCCCGTCCTCACCTCCACCCCCAGCTTCTCCGTCACAAGCTATATCTGGGCGACGGCCATCGACGGCAGGAGCGCGACACTGCCGCCGCTGCCGGCGGCGGATATCAGCCTGCGCTTTCGCGACGTGCTCAAGGAGCTGAACGGCGCATTCATGGCGTCTGCCGAGATGCGCATCGACCGCTGGAGCGTCCTGGTCGACGGGCAGTTCTCGCAGGTGACGGCCGGTGCCACCTTGCCCGGCCCGTTCTTTTCCGGGCTGAAGCTGCGCTCGCAGAGCACGACCCTGCAGGGCTCCGTCCTCTACCGCGTCCATGAAGACGCCGTCCTTGCGCTCGATGTGGGCGCCGGTGTCCGGTTGTGGAACCTCAACAACAAGCTCGAGATCCTGCCCGGGCTCGCCAATCTCCGCATCGATCACCGTGAATCGCAGATGTGGGCCGATCCGCTCGTCGGCGCGCGGCTCGGCGTGAAGCTCGGCGGCCCGTGGAGCTTGACGGTGGCGGGCGATATCGGCGGGTTCGGCGCCGGCTCGCGCCTGACCTGGCAGGGGCTGGGGAGCATCAACTACGCCTGGAGCGAAAACCTGACGCTGAAAGCCGGCTACCGGGCGCTCCATGTCGATTATCGCGACGGCGACTTCTTGTACGACGTGACACAGCACGGGCCCGCCATCGCGGCGACATACCGGTTCTAACCGGGGCCTTATGAGTTCAAACATGCCGAAAGGAATGGGAATGTCGATGACCGGGACGGTCCAGCGGGCCGCATATGTGTCCCTGATCGCGCTGCTTGCGCTCTGCGGACAGGCCCCGGCGCAGGCGGACGACGCGCAGCCCGCGGTCACCGACCCGCATTTCAAGATCGCGCCGGGCTATCTCAAGCGGTCCGACCTGCCGAACAGCCTCATCCTGCTCGGCCCGCCGCCGGAGGCGAATTCGGCGGCGCTCGCCCGGGACGAGGAAGCCCGCAAGGCTACCATCCCCTTGCGTGATACCGAGCGCTGGAAGCTCGCCCGTACCGACGCCGATCTCGCCTTTCCACAGGCCGCCGACAATTTCTCCTGCGCGATGGGGGTTCGCATCGACAGCGAGCAGACCCCCCGCCTCTACGCCATGATGCAGAAGATGCTGTCGGATTTCGGCCTCTCCACCTATGGCGTGAAGAACAAGTACAACCGGACTCGCCCCTTCGTGGTTCACGACGAAGCGACCTGCCGGGCGGATCAGGAGGCGATCCTGCGTGAGGACGGCTCCTACCCTTCCGGGCACACGGCCGCCGGCTGGGGCTGGGCCCTCGTCTTCGCGCAGATCAATCCCGAACGCGCGGATGCGCTGCTCAAGCGCGGCCTCGAATTCGGCCAGAGCCGGGTGATCTGCAACGCCCATTGGCAGAGCGATGTCGATGCCGGGCGGATCATGGGCGCGGCGACGGTCGCGCGGCTGCAAACCGACCCGACTTTTCTCGCCGACCTCCAAGCGGCGACCGCCGAAGTGAGGGCCGCGAAGGCGAAGGGGGTGCCCTCCGTCGCCGCATGCGCTGCCGAGGCGGCGGCGCTCTCCGGACGGTAACCGGAGCCGGAGCGGCGCGCCCGCAGCAGAGCTTGGTCCTCTTCCGTCTTGCGGACGTCGCCGGGGGCACGGTGGCCGATCATCTGGGCGGCCGTCCGTCGCCTGACGGCGATACTTCTCGGCACGCCGGCGCTTGGCAGGGCCGTCGATGATCGCGTAAAGGCTGATGGTAATTTCCAGTTCCAGGCTCACCGCAGGCGGATAGCGACATCATGTGCACATCCCTGAGCTACCGCGACGCAGTGGGTAAGGTTTATTTCGGCCGGACGCTGGAGCTGACCGTCGATCTTCCCTACCAGATCGTCTGGCTCCCGGCCGGCTTTGCGACGCGCTCGGAAATCGAGGGACATCCGCCGGTCGACTTCCGCGCGCGCCACGGCGCACTCACCGTCACCATGCCGTGCCGCGTGCCCACGGCCGATGCGCCGCTGGGCCTCGACGATTTCAAGGTGCTGGAAGGGCTGAACGAACAGGGTCTGACCTTCAGCCTGCTGTCCTATCCGGCTGCCGCCGGGACGCAACGCGCGCTCACCGCCACACAGGCCGTGCTGTCGGCCTCCGATCTCGGTTCCTGGATTCTCGGGCAGTTCGCCACCGTCGCCGAGGTGAAGGCGGCGCTGGCCGGGCAGCCGATCCTGCTGCAGCCGCTCGCCATTCTCGGCGGGGTGGAATCGCCGTTCCACTACGTGGTGCACGATGCCAGCGGCGCGGCCGTGGTCATCGAGTTCAATCGTGGCGAGATGTCGGTCTATGACAATCCCGTCGGGGTGATGACCAACGGGCCGGAGTTCCCCTGGCACCTGACCAATCTCAACAACTACACCCACCTCACCAATGTCGACGCGCCGACGGCCAGTTTCGGCGGCTACAAGGCGGTGCAGCCGGATTCCGGCATCGCCACCGCCGCGCTGCCGGCCTCCAACACCTCCGTGGGGCGCTTCGTCCGCGCCGCCTTTTTTGCCCACTTCACGGAGAAGGCGGGAACGCCCGACGTGGCCGTGCGCACGCTGGCGCATGTGATGAACAATTTCGACCGCGCCCGTGGGGTCAGCATCGACTATCCGAACGCGGGGGGCGGCCATATGGAAGTCGCCGGCCTGGAGCCGGAGAAGGGCGTCACCTACGCGACCGAGTTCACCTCCTGGACCAGCCTGTCGGACCTCGACCGCAAGCTGTTCTTCATCCGCGACTACCAGAGCCTGAACTTCACTAGCTTCGACCTCGGGGCGCTGGCCTCCCTCACCGTGCCGAAGGTGTTGCCGCTGAAGGCGCTCAATGGCGGCGCGACCGATGCCAGCGAAACGCTCAAGGCCGTTGCCGCCGCGTGACACCTTCCGCGCCGCGGCGGGGCGGCTTGTGGGAAGGCGTGGCCGTCGGCTTGGTTTGCCCGTTCGCGGCTGTTAACACATTGAAAGGGACAGGCGGGGGCCGACGCGACGAATGCCGCTGCGACGCGTTGAATGGGATCGTCTTGCCGGCGTGATCGCGCCGGTGTCCCTGGTGCTTGGCGCCCTGATGCTTGGCGGGTGCGATGCCCGGCTGGCGCCGGCGGTGCCGCTGTTCGGCGCCTATTTCCCCTCCTGGCTGGTCTGCACCGCCGCAGGGGTGATCGGGGCCGTCATCCTGCGCGGCCTGTTCATCCGCATCGGCCTTGACGACGTGCTGCCCTGGCGGCTCGCCGCCTATGCGAGCCTCGCCGCCGCCATCGGCTTCCTGCTCGCCCTTACCGTGTACGGGCGCTGAGCGATGGCAGCCTCCGCCTATTCCCATCGTCGCAGCCTGTTCGGGTCGAGCATTGCCGCGCTGATCATCGTCGGCGCCATCGCCGCCGGCTGGCGCTATCTCGACATGGCGAAGGATCGACCGCTGTCGGAGGACGCCGTCCTCACCGCCAACGTCGTGAACATCGCCTCCACCGTGCCGGGGCGGATCGTCACGCTGGCGGTCGCCGAAAACCAGAAGGTGGCGAAAGGCGACCTGCTCTTCACCGTCGATCCCGAGCCCTACCGCCTCGCCGCCGCTCAGGCACGCGCCGATCTCCGGATCGCCGAGGCGACCCGCGACGGGCAACGCCGCACCATCGCCGCCGAGCAGTCCAATGCCGCCATCGCCGGCGAGCAGATCACCCGCGCCCGCACCAATCTGGCGCTGGCCGAGCAGACGCTCGCCCGGCTGACGCCGCTGCTGCCGAAGGGCTACGTTACGGCGCAACAGGTCGACGATGCCCGCACCGCCCGCGACGATGCCCGCACCAGCCTCGCGCAGGCGGTGAAGCAGGCGGAAGCGGCCGACAGCCTCGTCAGCACGCTCGACACCTCCGAGGCGCTGGTGGAGGCACGGCGGGCCGCGCTGGCCATCGCCGAACGCAGCCTCGCCAACACCGAGGTACGCGCGCCACACGACGGGCGGGTGGTCGGCCTCACCACCGCCACCGGCCAGATCGTCGCCCCCGGCCAGTCGGTCTTCACGCTGATCGACACCAGCGACTGGTATGCCTCGGCCTCGTTCCGCGAGACGGAGCTGCCGGCCATCGCGGTCGGCGACTGCGCCCGCGTCTATGCGCTGGCTGATCGCTCGGTCTCCATCGCCGGCACGGTGCAGGGCGTCAGCTGGGGCGTCATCTCCGAGGATGTCCTCAACCTGCCGCGCGCCCTCCCCTATGTGCCGAAATCGCTGAACTGGGTGCGCATCCAGCAGCGTTTCCCGGTGCGCATCCGACTGATCGACCCGCCGGAAAATCTCATGCGCATCGGCGCTTCGGCGGTCGCCATCGTGCATCATGGCGAGCGCTGCTGATGGCGATGGCAGGCGCCTCGGATGCGCCAGATCGGCCATTGCCGGCGCCGCGCTCGCTGCTCTCGCAGGCCATCGCCGACCTCGCGCCGTTTCCCGGCCGCGCGGCGCTGACATGGCGCATCGCGCTGCTGTGCGCGCTGGTCTCCGCCACGGCGATGCTGTTCCAGACACCGGAAGCGGCGATCAGCTGCTACCTGATCATCTTCCTGATGAAACCGGACGCGGTGCAGAACATCGGCACCGCCATCGGCCTCATCGTGCTGGTGGCGCTGGTCGTGCTCGCCCTGATCCCCATCATCAATGCGACGGTGGAAACGCCGCTGCTGCGCTTGCTCGCCATCGCGCTGGTGTCATTCATCTTCCTGTTCATCGGCGCGGCGAGCCAGCTCGGCGAGATCGGCGGGGTGATCGGGCTCGTCTTCGCCTTCCTGCTCACGCTGGTGAACATGGCGCCGGTCGCCGACGCCGTGACCTTCGGCCTGCGCTACGCCGCCTATATGGCGATGATGCCGATGGCGTGGATGATCGCGTTCAATCTCGTGCTCGGCCTGTCGCCGGTGCGCCTGCTGCGCACCACCCTGCGCGAGCGGCTGGACGCCTGCGCCAACGCCATCGGAAGCGGTGCTCCGGCACGCGATGAGGCGCTCGTCGAGCTTCTGCGCGCCGACAATGCGGCATTGGAAAAACAGGCCGGGTTCGTCGGGCTACTGAACCTCGTGCGACGCCAGAACGCCGCGCAGATCGCCCGCGACGTGCGGGCATCCTACCGGCTCATGCTGGCCATTTCGGGCCTGCCGGACGACCTCGATCCGGCGCGGCGGACGGACCTTCTGGCGGTGCTGCGCACGACCATTGGCGCGCTCGACGCCGGCGAGCAGCCGCCGATGCCGCCGGCGCCGGACATGGCCGCCGGCGCCGCGGAGCGCGAGGCCTTCGCCGCGTTGGCGATCATTGCCGGTGCCCCGGAGGGTGAGGTCGTCGCGGCACCGAAGGCTCCGTTCTTCTTTCCGGACGCCTTCTCCAATCCCGCCTATCAGCGCTTCGCGCTCAAGACCACCGCCGCCGCGGTGATCTGCTATCTCATCTATACCGGCCTCGACTGGTCGGGCATCCACACGGCGATGATCACCTGCTACGTCGCCGCGCTCGGCACGACCGGCGAGACGGTGCACAAGCTCGGCCTGCGCATCCTCGGCTGCCTCATCGGTGCCGCTATGGGGATGGCCGCGATCCTGTTCGTCATGCCGCAGCTGGAGACCATCGGCGGGCTGATGGCGCTGGTGTTCGCCGGCGTGCTGGTCGGCGCCTGGGTCTCGACCGGGCCGGAGCGCATCGCCTATGGCGGGGTGCAGGTCGCGCTCGCCTTCCTGCTCACCGTGCTCCAGGGCTTCGGGCCGGCCACCTCGCTCGATACCGCCTGGGACCGGGTGGTCGGCATCCTGCTCGGCAATGTCGTCATCTACCTGATCTTCACCCACCTCTGGCCGGTGCCGATCGAGAGCGCCGTGCGGGCGCATCTCAAGGCCGCGCTGGCCGGCGTGAAGCGCATCGCCGCTTTCGCCCCGGAGCTGCGCCCGCACGCCGTGCAGGATGCGGCCCGGGTCGGCAGCGAGATCGGCAAGGCCGCCGAGCTGGTGGCGCTCGTCCCCTTCGAGCCGCCGGCCATACGCGCCGCGCCCGAGGTTGACGCCATGCTGCGCGAGACGACGGCGGAGATCGGCCTGCTCGTCCGCGACGTCTATCTCGCCCGCGTCCCGGCCGCCTCCGTGGAGACGTCGCTCGCCCGTCTCGACGCGACGGTGGCGGCATGAGGCGCCTATTGCTCATCGGCGCCTTGCTGGGGCTTGCCGCCTGCGCGCCGAACGCCGCCCATATGGCGTCGCGCAGCGCGGATACACCATGGGCGCCGAACGGCAATGAGGATGGCGTGTGGAGCGCACAAGGCGAACCCGCGCCGCCGCCTCCGGCGACGGCCAGCGGCGCGCCGGATTTCCGCGTGCCCGCCAATCCCGCCCTTGCCGTGCTGCCCTCCGCGCCCGAGCTCGATCCGAAACGCACCTACCGGCTGCCGGAACTCATCGACATCGCCCAGCGCAACAACCCCTCCACGCGCTCCGCATGGGAGCGCGCGCGCGAGGCGGCGCTGGCGGTCGGCATGGTCGAGGCGACCTATCTGCCGCTGATCACCGCCAGCGTCATCGGCGGCCGGCAGAGCGTCGAGCAGCCCTTGCCGATCCCGGTCGGCACCCAGCGCTATTTCGAGACCACGGCGGAGGGCGTGTCCTCCGCCGTTGCGTTGCAATGGCTGGTGTTCGATTTCGGCCAGCGTGCCGCCGTCGCCGACGCGGCGAAACAGGGAGCCGTCGCCGCCAATGTGCTGTTCAACGGCGAGCACCAGAAGCTGATCTTCGACGTCACCCGCAGCTATTACAGCTATGGCGCGGCGGTGACGAATGCGCGCATCGCCCGCGACACACTGCGCAACAGCCTCGCCATTCGCAGCGCCGCGGAGGAGCGGCTCGGCCACGGCCTCGCCACCACGGTGGAGGTGGCGCAAGCACGCCAGCAGGTCGCCCAGTCGGAACTGCGGCGCGTGCAGGCGGAGGGGCACGAGCGCGACGCCTATCAGGTGCTGATCGCTGCGATGGGCGTCAACGCCACGCTGCGCATCCATGTCGGCGATGACGGAAAGCGCCGCCTGCCGGATGCCGGCAACGTACCGCTCGACCAGATGATCAAGCTGGCTCTGTCGCAGCGGCCGGATGTCGTCGCCAGCTATTCGGCGGTGCAGGCCAGCCGGGCCGGCATCAAGGCGGCGGAGGCCGAATACCTACCCAAGGTGTTCATCTCCGGTGCGGTCGCCACCGGGCAGGGAAACTTCAACGCCACCGGCCTGCCGACCATCGGCCAGCAGGCGACCGGATCGGGCGTACTGATCGGCGCCACCGTGCCGCTCTATGACGCCGGGCTACGCGCCGCCCAGCTCAAGCAGGCGCAATCGCGGGCGGCGGCGGCGGAGAGCACCTTCCAGCGCACCCAGACGCTGACCGTCACCGAGATCGGCGCGGCGAACAATGCGCTGCGCACCGCGCTCGAATCCTATCGGGCGGCCACCGCGCTCGCCTCGGCGGCCTCCATCACCTATGACGCCGCGCTGGAGGCCTACCGCAACGGCGTCGGCACGGTGACGGCGGCGACCGCCGCCGATTCCGGGCTGCTGGATGCCCGGCAAGCGCAAGCCGACGCCCATGCCGCCGCTCTGATCGGCGCCGCCAACCTCGCCTTCGTGGTCGGCGCCATGACCTCGCGCGACGTCGTGCCCTGATTGGCGCCTGGGAAGCCAAGCAGCGGCAGGAACCTTCGTGTCAGCCCCGAATCGGGCGCTCACCGGCGCGGCAAAAGCGGACGATGGGTCGCTGGCGGTTCGCGAGCCGCCGCGCAGGGCGCGACGATCTCACGGGTGAACGCGACCTTGATGTCCTACTCCTTGGGGTAATGGCTTCCTCCGCCGAATGCATTGCATCATTACCGACCGGAATGCACACGGGCGATGGCGCGGCCGCAACGCGTGAAGTGTCTTGTGCCGCCGGTTCGAACCTGACGAGCAGGTTATTTGCTGGGGGCGGCGATGGTGAAAATCGAAACAATTCGTGGTCGGTACAAAAAGACCACGCGCCTCACCGTCGAAGGCCGTTCGAGCACTGTATCATTGCTCCCGGGAACGCGGGAATTGCATGCGATGAACGTTCGTGCCCGGCCCCCTGCATCCGGGGTGGTCGCGAACCGCGCTCCGATATGGCACGCCGGCGACCTCGCCGCCGACCTCGCCGCGTCGTGCCCGCCAGCGGTCGGGCGCGGCAGGCTGCTGACCGGCTTGCTGGTTAGCGCCGCCTGGTTTGTCATCCCCGGTCAGGCCGTGGCGCAGGCGACCTGCGAAGCGTCGGGCAGCGGCTATAGCTGTTCCATTCCCGAGGGAAGCTACGCCTCGCCCATTACCGTCACCGAGCCGGGCGATGCCCCTTCCGGTACGGCGCTGACGGTGAACAATGCCGGCACCATCGGCATCGGCGTCGGCACGGCCCCGACATCCTCGGTCGGCGCCTATGCGCTGGGCGCGTCGCTCACCGGCGACAACACGGTCAACAACGGCAACGCCTCCGGCCTGACCGTCGTCAACACCGGGGCGATCACGCTCGGGGACGGCGCGTCGGCCTACTATGACTACGACATCTTCGGCATCTGGGCGCAGCAGGCGGCGAGCGGGCTCGGCAACACCACCGCTGCCGCCGCGGTGTTCAACTATGGCACCATCACCATCGCCCCCTCGTCGGCCATCCAGGTGGTGGAAGCCTTCGGCATCTGGGTGAGCGACCAGGGTGGGGCGACCTTCGGCAATTCCTATGGCGCCTCCGTCTATAATGACGGCGCGATCACCCTGACGGCGATCGGCCAGCAGGGTGCGGCCGGCATCGACGCCTTCTCCACCGGTGCCTATCAGGGCACCGCCGGCGCCGATTCGGGGTTCGGAGGCATCATCTCCGTGATCAACGCGGCGCCGGTGACCGTCGACTGGACCTGGCAGAATGTCGGCAACAATAGCGGCGTCTTCGGCATCCAGGCGATCTCGACCGGCAGCGGCGGGGCGAACGTCGCCGCGTACACGATTGCAAGCGGCGGCGACGGCATCTGGGCCGGACAGTCGCAAATCGTCCTGAACGCTGGCGGCGACGTGACGGTCACGGCGAACGGGACGCCCCGGGATGTCGCGGTTCCCGGCCTTTCGATGCTCAACGCCGTCTCGCCCGGCACCCCATTGCAGGGCGCCGGCCTGTTCGCGGCGACCTTCGGCGGCAATGGCGGGGCGGGCTACGGCAACCAACAAAATGGCGGCGACGGTGCGCAGGGGGCGCGGGCCGGCATCGACATCGTGGATGCGAGCGTCACCACCACCGGCAGCGGGCTGCCCGCCCTCGCACTGCTGGTACAGGCCGGGAGCGGCGGGTATTCCGGCTGCCAGAACTTCAATGACTGCTCTTTCTGGGAGTTCAACAACTACAGCTACGAAAGCAACGGCGGCGCGGGCGGTGACGTCTACACCGACGCCGATAGCGGCATCCAGATCGCCGCACTGACCGCTCCGGTCACCATTTTCACCAATGGCGACAACTCCGCCGGCATTCTGGCGCTGCTGCAGGGCGGCACGGGCGGTAGCGGCGGCGTCATACCGGCCGCCGGTACCGCCGGCGCGGGCGGCGCGGGCGGCAGCGTCTTCGCCACTCTCGACATCGGCCTCACCGGGGCAGGTCAACCGGTGGCCGTGGTAACGCAGGGCACTAATTCTCCGGGCATCTCCGCGTCCAGCCTCGGCGCCAACGGCACCGCCGGCGCCGAAGCGGCCGACAGCCTCGACAGCATCACCGCCGGTGCCGGCGGAGACGGCGGAAATGGCGGCGCCGTCAATGTCCAGCTGACGGGCGCCTCCGTGACCACGCTGCAGGATCAGTCCGTCGGCATCTACGCGCTCTCGCAAGGCGGCGGCGGGGGAGCCGGCGGCCTGGCCGATGGCGGCTCCATCGAACAACATGGCGGCGACGGCGGCGATGGCGGCTCGGCGGGGAACCTGACGGTCACCCTCGATCCCGGTTCGGCGATCACCACCTATGGGCTGTCCTCCTCGGCCATCGTGGCGACCAGCATCAGTGGCGGCGGCGGCGATGGCGGCGACGCGAGCGGCGCGCATGCGCATGCCGGCACCGGCGGCAGTGGCGGGAACGCCGGCAATGTCTCCGTCGCCAATGCTGGCGCGATCACCACGCACGGGGCTTCGGCACGCGGCATCGTCGCGCAGTCGATCGCCGGCTCGGGCGGCGGTGGCGGCTATTCCTACGGTACCTTCAAGAGCACGGGCGGCACCGGCGCGGCGGCGGGCACCACCGGCAGCGTTTCCGTGACCAATAGCGGCACCATCACCACCTATGGATCGAACGCGCATGGCGCGTTGCTGCAATCCATCGGCGGCGGCGGCGGCGCCGGTGGCCAGGCTGGCGGCTCCTTCGACACGATCGGCGGCAGCGCCAGCGACACGCCCCATGAGTCCGATGGCGGCGATGTGCTCTTCACCTCGGACGGCGGCAGCGTCGTCACCGACGGCTTCGGGGCCATCGGCGTGCTCGGCCAGTCGATCGGCGGCGGCGGCGGCGATGGCGGCGGCGCCGCCGGCGGTAATGTTGTCATCGGCGGCAATGGCGGCGCGGGGGGCACCGGCGGGACGGTGACGGCTCACCTCAACTCCGGCACCGAGATCCTCACGCTCGACGATGGCTCGGCCGGTGTGGTCATGCAGTCGATTGGCGGCGGCGGCGGCAATGGCGGCAATGCCAGCGCCGACAGCCTCTTCACGGCGGCGGCGGTCGGCGGCAAGGCCGGCGGTGGCGGCGATGGCGGCGCGGTCACCGTCAATGCAGATGACAGCTCCATCACCACCGCCGGCACCAAGGCGCCCGGCATTCTCGCGCAGTCGATCGGCGGTGGCGGGGGCAATGGCGGCTGGGCAATCTCGACAGCGGTGTCGGCAGGCCTCGGCGTGGCTTCGGCGATTGGTGGTGCCGGCGGCACCGGCGGAGACGCTTCGACGTCGACCGTCACCCTTGCGGGCACCTCGGTGCTGACCGGGCTGCAGATCATGCTGCTGGGCGAGGGCATCCTGCTCGAACAGTCGCACTGCACGGACGCGACCTGCAACATGCTGCCGGTCGACAGCTACGGCATCGTCGTGCAGAGCATCGGCGGCGGCGGCGGCGTAGGTGGTGCCGCGACGGCGCAATCGCTGGTGCTGGCGATCCCGACGCCGAGCGGCGACCAGATCGGGGTGTCCGTGAGCCTCGCAGTGGGCGGTTCGGGCGGCGATGGCGGTGACGGCAGCACGGCGCAGTTCTTCCAGACGCAGGGCAGCACCATCGCCACCTATGGCCAGGGCTCTGCCGGCGTGCTGGCGCAGTCGATCGGCGGCGGCGGTGGCGCGGGCGGCGATTCCTCCGCCAATGCCGCCGTGCTCGGCTATGACGTGCCGGGCGATGCCACCTCGATTGCCGTCACGACGACCGTCTCCATGGGTGGAACCGGCGGCAGCGGCGGGGCGGGCGGCGAGGTGCTGGTGGCGCTTGGCGGCACGCTCGACGGCTCCGGCAATTTCACCGCCGATCCGGCTGGCAGTGCGGCGACCTCCATCACCACCTATGGCGACTATGCCAATGGCATAACGGCGCAGTCGATCGGCGGCGGCGGCGGCGATGCCGGCTTCGGCGCCGGCAATACCCAGTCCTTCGGCACCGGCAGCAGCACATCGATCTCGGTGACGCTGGGCTCACAGGGCGGCGCGGGCGGAGACGGCGGCCAGATCTACGCTTATATCGGCCCCGGCGACGGCATCACCACCTGGGGCTCCGGCTCGGTCGGCCTGCTGGCGCAGTCGATCGGCGGTGGCGGCGGCACCTCGCAAGGCGGCTCGTACAGCCTGGCGCAGACCATCGGCACCGGTCAGAACAGCGCGACGCTGAAGCCGAGCGTGACGGTCAATCTGGGCCTCGGCTCCACCGCCACCGGCGGCAATGGCGGGAACCTCAACATCGACGTCGCGGCGCCGATCTCCACCCATGGCGGCGACGCGGTCGGCGTGCTCGCACAGTCGATTGGCGGCGGCGGTGGAACGGCCGGATCGGCGGGCTCGGACGGCTCGGCCGACAACCCGATCGTCGCCACCAATAACGGCTATGCCGAGCGCGAATTCTCCAGCGAGGTGTCCAACTTCCTGCAGAACGTTTTCCAGGGCGACAACGACGGCAGCAACATTCCCTCCATCGATACGAGCTTCACGCTGTCCATCGGGGGCACGGGCGCGCAGGGCGGCACGGGCGGGAATGTCGAGGTCGCGATATCGGCGCCGATCACCACCAGCGGCGACTGGGCGAGCGGCGTGGTCGCGCAGTCCATCGGCGGCGGCGGCGGCAAGGGCGGCACGGCGGCGGCGACCGGCACCGGCGGCCTTCCCGAGATCACCATCAATGCCACCGTCGCGCTCGGCGGCAGCGGCGGCTCGGGCAATGATGCCCACGAGGTGTTCATCGACCTGCAACAGGGCGACGCCATCATCCAGACCGCCGGCTATGCCGCGAGCGGCATCGTCGCGCAAAGCGTCGGTGGCGGTGGCGGCATGGCCGGCGACGGTTCGGACAGCGCGACGGGTCTCGTGACGCTCGGCCAGGACGAGGGCGGGAACGCCGGCAGCGGCGGTGCCGGCGGCCCGGTGCAGTTCGAATATGGCGACAGCAACGGCTCGACCGTGGCCACCACCGGCGTCGCGGCCGATGCCATCATCCTGCAATCGGTGGGCGGCGGCGGCGGCATCGGCGGCGCGGGCAGCAGCCTGTTCGGCGGCCTCACGCAGCAAGGCACCCAGTGGGAGCTGACCGCCGGCGGCAATTCCGGCTCCGGCGGCGATGGTAGGACGGTGCTGGTGCAGCAGGGCGAAACCAACGCCATACTGAACGTTTCCACCACCGGCGCCTATTCGATCGGCCTGCTGGCGCAGTCGATCGGCGGCGGCGGCGGCCTGATCAGCGTCCAGCCGACCGCCGAAACCGTGACCGCCAATCTCGGCGGCGACATGTCGAGCGGCGATGGCGGCGCCGTCACGATCGACGCCAGCAACGTCAATCTCAGCACGCAGGGCGTCGCCGCGCACGGCATCGTCGCGCAATCGATCGGCGGCGGCGGCGGCTATATCCGCATCGCCGACACCGGCACCACCACGGCGGCGGCGGCGGCCTCGCTGACCACGACGTGGGACGCCTCCGATTCGAACAGCCTCCTCCAGGGAACCGGAAGCGGCGGCGCCGTGACCATCACGCAGATCGGCGGCAGCGTCACCGCCACCGGCGCCGGGACGGTCGGCATCCTCGCGCAGTCGCTCGGCGGCGGCGGCGGCATTCTGGTGAGCGACGGCTCGATCTTCGCCGGCTCGGCGGCGGCAACCTCGGGTATCTGCGTGGACTCCTGCACCGGCGGCGGCGATGTCACCGTCATCGCCAATGGCACGGTCTCGGCCACCGGCACCAACGGCATCGGCATCTTCGCGCAGAGTCAGGGCACGCCGGGCTACAACGGAACCGTCGCCGTCACCGTCGACGCCACCGTGACGGGCGGCAGCGGCACCGCCGCCACCGCCTCGCAATCTGGCGCCGCCGGCGTCTGGATCGACGGCGGCAACTCCAGCAACACCGTCACCGTCGCCTCCGGCGCCGCCCTTGCCACCGGGCTCGGCACCAGCGGGACGGCGATCCTGCAAACCGGCGACGGCGTCGCCACCGTCAACAATTCCGGCACGGTCACCGGCGCCGCTTATCTCAATGGCGGCGTGTTCAACAATAGCGGCACCCACAACACCGGCAGTATCAATGACGGCGACGTTGCCAATGACGGGGTGCTGAACATCGGCCTGTCCGACGAGATCCGCGCCACCCGTGTCACCGGCGACTTCGTGCAGACCGCCAACGGCCAGCTCGGCGTCACCATCCATTCGCTCGCCGGCTCCGCCGACAGCCTGAACATCGATGGCTCGGCCTCCATCGCCGGCGTCATCGTGCCAACCGCGATCAGCCTGCTGCCCGGGACGGTACCGGTGGTGACCGCCACCAGCTTGACCTCCTCGGCGCAGGCGCAGGATTCGCTGCTGTTCGACTGGGATGCCGAGCAGCGTGGCAACACGCTGACGCTGACGCCGCATTCGGACTTCACACCGGCCGGCGTTTCGCTCAACCGCAGCCAGTTCTCGCTCGCCAACTATTTCACCCGCGCCTGGGACAATGCCGACACCGCCTTCGCCACCCAGTTCGCCGACATGTCGGGGATCGACACCGCCACCGGCTACACGGCGATGCTGAACCAGCTGTCCGGCCAGGACATCCAGGCGCAATCGCTGGCGCTGGCCAACTCCGCCGGGTCGATACTGGGCGCCTCGATGAGCTGCCCGGTCTTCGTCAGCAATGGCGTGCTGCTCGGCGAAGACAATTGCAGCTGGGCCGCCATCTCCGGCCGCTGGACCGATCAGGACACCACTCGCGACATCCAGGGCTACGAGGTCGACACCACCAGCTACCGCATCGGCGCCCAGCACGAGATCGCGCCGGAATGGTATCTCGGCGGCTCCTTCGCCTATGGCGACACCTCGTCGTCGACGGACAACGGCTCGTGGGGCGACGGCTACACGCTGGATGGCTCGGTGGCGCTGAAGCATGTGAAGGGGCCGTGGTTCTTCGCCGGCTCACTGGCGCTGGCCTACGGCTCCTACGATTCCTACCGCCAGATCACCCTCCCCTTCGCCTCCGAGACGCTGAAGAGCGATCCCAGCGTCTTCCTCGCCGGCGCCCGGTTGCGCGCCGGCTACGAATTTACCTTCGACGACTGGTATGTGCGCCCCTATGCCGATGCCGATCTGGTCTACACCGACCAGCCCGGCGTGACGGAAACCGGCACCTCGATCTACGCGCTCAATGTCGAGGACAGCAGCAAGACCAGCGTGGCGCTGTCCTTGATGATGGAAGTCGGCGGACGCGTCACCCTGGATTCCGGCATGACGCTCAGGCCCTATGCCACCGTGGGCGTAAGCTATCTGCCCGACAATACGCACACTTTCGAGAGCAGCTTCGTCAACGCCACCACCGACAACGGTACCTTCAGCACCTATGTCGACACACCCGAAGTGCTGGGACGGATCGACCTCGGCGTGCAGCTCTACCATGCCAATGGCTTCGAGATGCGGTTCGGCTATGCGGCCGATTTCGGCGATTCCTATCTCAGCCAGACTGCCAGCGCCCGGCTGGCCTATCACTTCTGATCGAACCGTCGAGACCCAGACGATCACCGGCATTGCCCAAATCACACAAGGCAATTCGGCACAATATTCATTTAACCCTACGCGGATGCAGCAGAAATTGCCGAATTAGGCTTTGCACGGCAAACGCCCGAGGTCGCTCGCGCTCATAGGTCAGATAAAATGGAAACTCGTAACGCAGGTCGGCGGCTCCGTTAACTTCCTGAAAGATCTGATTTATCTTGAGCTGGCGGCAATAATGCGTCGGCAGGAAGCCGGCGAAGGGCCCGCTGTCCATCAATGTTGCTACGGCTTCGAGACCGGAAGCATAGACCTTTCGGTTTCGCAGCCAGTCCAGCGACTTGCTCCAGTCATCGGAGAGAAATTCATCCTCTCTCAAGACGATCGAGAAACCACGCGAGCGCAACTGCGCCAGATGTGGAGCTCCCTCCGGCGTCTCCGCCTTAACATAGAGCCGGAAATGCTCCTTGAAGAGGATCTCGTTCTCGTAGCGCTGCGGAACCAGGCGCAAGCTGTTGATCGCCAGATGAATCCGCCTCTCCTCCAGTGCTTCGCGCAGCAATTCGCTGGAGAGGATGTGCAGATGCAGCTCGACCTCGGGCATTTGCACCATATAGGCGCGCAAGACGTCATTGACGAAACACTCGTCATTCGACAGGCAGTTGTCGGGGATCCCGACGCGGACGATACCGGTTACCGCGTTGCGTGCCCGCATCATCTCGCTGCGGGCAACCTCCAGCGCATCGCCGAGCATGATCGCCGCGCTGTGCACCGACCGCCCGAAATCGGTCAGTTCGAAGCCTTTCGGACCACGGGTGCAAAGCACTTCCCCCAAACGATCCTCGAGCTGCCGGATCGCACGCGAAATGTTGGATTTCTCCATTCCGAGCAGATTTTCGGCCGCGGTGATGCCGCCGCAATCGGCCACCGCGCGGAAAATGCGCATGTTCCGCTGATCCGACTCGGACAGGCGTGGCAACACTTTCGGCCGGCTCGGCGGCAGGCTGGTTGCGTTTTTCGCAACTTTAGTTGGCGACCTTGTCATTTTATCCACCTTCCTTGCGGGCGATCATCCTTCTCAGCAGCCGCGGATCAAGCCCTCATTTTCCAGGGCGGAGCTTCCCAGGCCGATCCAACCCCAAGGTCCGACCATGTCCCTGAACGTCCCTCCGCGCACGACCCATGGCAGCTTCATGTTCTCGGAGGTTCATACCGACCTCGAGACGCTCGATGCCGATATCGCGATTCTGGGTCTGCCTTATGGGTCGGCCTACTGGCCCGAGGCGATCGCCAATGGTCAGATCAATGCCCCGAACGCCGTGCGCCAGGCCTCCTATCGCGCATGCCAGAACCTCGACCGTTACGACTACGATCTCGGGGGACCGATCTTCGACAATCGCCCGGTGAAAATGGTCGATGTGGGCGACGTGCGCTACGATGTGGCGGTACCGGGCGGCGACCACTTCCGTCGTGCCGAGATCGTCATGCGCAAGATCCTGAAATCTGGCGCGCTGCCGATTACCATCGGCGGCGATCATGGCATTCCGATCCCGATCTTCCGCGCTCTGGACGAACTCAATCCCGAGGAAGGCCAGATCACCCTGATCCAGGTGGATGCGCACATCGACTGGCGCCAAGAGCGCAACGGCGTGCATGACGGCCTGTCCTCGCCGATCCGACGCGCCTCGGAGCTCGATCACATCGGCGATATCTTCCAGATCGGGATGCGTGCCCAAGGTAGCGCCCGGCCCGAGGAGGTCGAAGCCGCCGCCGCCTATGGCGCCAACATCATCACCTCTTTCGAGGTGCATCAGCACGGCGTGCAGGCGATCCTCGACCGCATCCCCGACAAGGGACGCTACTACCTCACCATCGACGCCGATGGGCTCGACCCCTCGTTCTGCCCGGCGGTCGAGACCCCCTGCCCCGGCGGCCTGACCTATCTCCAGGTCCGCGAGCTAATCCACGGCCTCGTGGGCAAGGGCCGTGTCGTCGGCATGGACATCGTCGAGATCTGCCCTGAGCTCGATCTGAACGACCTGACCTCGGTGGTGGCCTGCCGACTGATCACCAATCTCATCGGAGCCGCGACGCGCGCGAATTATTTCGAGCGCGGCAGCCGCTGATCCTCCCTCACCACGAAATGACGACCGGGGGAACGCACCCCCGGCGCAGCCTTGCCGGATGGAGTCTGAAACATGAAAACTTTGCTGCGCAGCTTGGCGCTTGGCCTTGGAATCGGCCTTGTCGCCCTACCTGCTCTTGCCGAAACCACCCTTGAAAAGATCCGCCGCGAAGGCGTCATCACGGTCGGAACCGAGGCCGCCTTCCCGCCGTTCGAGTTCGTCGAGAACGGCAAGATCGTCGGCTACGGCAAGGACATACTCGACGTGGTGGTCAGCGAGCTCGGCGTAAAATTGCGCCAGCTCGACCTGCCCTTCCAGGGCATCCTGCCGGGCCTGCTGGCCGGTAACTTCGACCTCGTCGCCACGTCGGTCGGCATCAATGCGGAACGTGCCGCGCGCTATGCCTATACCGCGCCGATCATCGACGCCGTTCCCGCCGTCCTGAGCCGGAAGGGCGAAGCCTTCGCGTCTCCCGAGGATCTTGCGGGCAAGGTGGTCGCCACCCAGCTCGCCTCGAATTTCGAGCCCATCGTGCGGGATCTCGACACCAAACTGACGGCCAAGGGGAAGGGCTTTCGTGAGCTGAAGCTCTATACCGCCTTTCCCGACGCCTACATGGCCCTGGCCAGCGGCGAGGTGGATGCCGTCGTGCAGAACCGTCCGGCGCTGGCGGTTCTGGCAAAGGAGCGGCCCGAAACATTCCAGGTCGGCACCGATATCCGCTCGGAAGGGCAGTACACCTACTTCGCCTGGGCGGCGCGTCCAACCGACAAGGACCTTCGCGACTTCGTCTCCTCGGTCATCTACAAAATGCAGGACGACGGCCGGCTGCAAAAGCTGCAGACGAAATGGTTCGGCACCACGTTCGTCATCCCGAAAGAGGGCTATCTGCCCCCCGGCGCGCAGTAATTCGCTGCAGACAGGCCGGGCGCGCGCCAAGGCGCGCCCGGCCCTCATGGCACCCGGACGGGCTACCGACGGATGCCTGTCACTCCCTCCCAGCCGCGATCCATGACGACGGATGAAACCTGATCTCGCCATATTCCTCGACGCGCTGCCCCGGCTTGTCGAAGCCTCGCTGATCAATCTGCGTATCGCGGCGATCACTTGCCTGCTGACGCTGGTCGTCGGCGCCGGGGTCACCGTGATCCGGGCGCAGAAATGGCGATTGGTCAATGCCGTGCTGGAGTTGTTGATCAGCTTCCTGCGCGGCACGCCGCTGCTCATCCAGATCTTCCTCTTCTATTACGGGCTGCCGATCCTCGGGCTGCGTCTCGATCCCGTCACCGCCGGCGTCCTGGCGATCACGTGCAACACCTCGGCCTTTCTCACAGAAAGCCTGCGCGGCACGTTGCTGACCATCGAGGAAGGTCACGTCGAAGCCGCCGTGGCCATCGGCCTGCCGCCGCACCGGATCTGGACGGCGATCGTCTTGCCGCAGTTGCTGCGTCGCGCAGTGCCGGTCATGGTCAATGAAGGCACGGTGATCGTGAAATCCACCGCGCTGCTTTCGATGATCACCGTGGTCGAAGTGCTGCGCACCGCCCAGCAGATGGGCGCGGCGAGCTTCCGCCCGATCGAGCCGATCCTGGGGGCGGCGCTCTGCTTCATCGTGATCAATCTCGGGCTCATGGCCATCGGCGCCGTTGTCGAGCGCCGCTTCGTGCGGGGGCGCATCTGATGAGCTTCGATCTTTTCGCGACCTTAAAGTTCTGGCCCGAGTTCCTCGCCGGCCTCCGGGTGACGCTGGCAGTCTCGGCGGCGGCGGCCGTGCTGGGGCTGATCACCGCCGCGCTGCTGACCGTGCTTTCGCTGCGCGGCGGGCCGGTAGGACGTGCCTTCACCACGCTGTGGCTGGCCATCATGCGCGGCGCCCCTTTCATCGTGCTGGTCTACTCGATCCATTTTTTGATGCCGGCCTTCGGCTGGCGCGCGCCGCCGATCGTCAGCGGACTGATCGCGCTGACCGCCTTCTGCTCGGCCTATTATGCCGAAGTGATCCGCGCCACCGTCAACGGCTTGCCAGCCGGCCAGTGGGAATCGGCCCGCGCCATCGGCATGAGCCGCTTTCAAACGGCCCGCATCGTCATTATCCCGCAGCTCTGGCGCCCGGCCCTGCCTTCGCTTCTGGGCAATACCATCACGATGATCAAGGAAAGCTCTGTTCTCTCCGTGCTGACGGTCTCGGAACTGACCTATCAGGGGCTGATCGTCCAAGGCCAGACCTTCGCGCCTTTCGAGGTTTTCCTGGTCACGGCGGTGCTCTACTGGCTCGTCACTCTCTCACTCGTCAGCGTTGCCGGCTTCTCCGAGCGACGGTTCCTGATGCACGGCGGCGAAGAAGCCACGCTCTCTCCCATCGCCGCGCGCTACCTCAGCCTGCGCCGCTGAGCCGATCCGTAAAGGAGCCCATCATGACCAGCGCCCCGTCTCCGGCCCCCTTCGCGCTGAGCGCTCGCGGTATTACCCGTCGCTTCGGCGGTCTCGTCGCGCTGAACGATGTGACTCTGGAAATCCCGAAGCGGCAGGTGGTCAGCCTCGTCGGCCCCTCGGGCTGCGGCAAGTCGACCTTTCTGCGCGCGCTGACCATGCTCGACCCCGCCGACGAGGGGGTGATCACCATCGACGGACAGCCCTTCGGCAACGCGCCGGGGCCCGGCAGCCGCACGACCCGCCAGTCGCCGCGCGAATTCGAACGGATGCGCGCGAAGATCGGCCTCGTCTTCCAGCAGTTCAATCTCTGGCCGCATATGACGGTGGAAAAGAACATCACCACGGCGCAGCGGATCGTGCTCGGCCGCAGTGCCGCGGAGGCGCGCGCGCGGGCCCACGAACTGCTGCAGCGGCTGCATATCGCCCAGCTCGCCGACCGCTACCCCTCACAGATTTCGGGCGGCCAGAAGCAACGCGTCGCCATCGCCCGCGCGATGTCGATGGACCCGACGCTGATGCTGTTCGACGAGCCGACCTCTGCACTCGACCCCGAGATGATCGGCGAGGTGCTGCAGCTTCTGCGCGACATCGCGGCCGAGGGCACGACCATGCTCGTGGTCACACACGAGATCGCCTTCGCACGCAACGTCGCCGACCGAATGGTCTTCATGGATCGCGGCGAGATCGTCGCCGACGGCGATCCGCGCCAGATCATCACCAGCCACGACAATCCACGTATCCGCCAGTTCTTCAACAAGATCAGTCACGCCCATGCATGAGATGAAAACATCCTCGATCAACCGTCCCTTCACCGGCATTGCGAGCTTCCTGCGCCAGCGCGCGATGCAGGATGTCAAAGACCTGGAACAGGCGGCGATCGCCGTTCTCGGCGTGCCCTTCGACGAAGGATCGCCCTTCCTGCCGGGCAGTCGCATGGGGCCGCGTTCGATCCGCGAACAGACTCTGCGCTTCTCGGTGGCCCAGCCGCTTTATGATCTCGACTGCGACGAGAGCTATCTCTGGCACGAGATTGCGAACGGGTTGATCCTCGATGCCGGCGATGTCGACATCCGTCCCGCCAATGCGGCCCGCAGCTTCGAGGCCATCACCGCGCGCCTGCGCGAGATCACCAGGGCCGGCGCCTTTCCCGTGGTGCTGGGCGGCGATCACTCGATCACCTGGCCGGTGTTCGCGGGCCTCGATCAGCCCGCTCACGTGATCCAGTTCGACGCGCATCAGGACTATGAGCCGGCGACCGACGAGCTGAACCGCACCAACAGCCACGCCTTTCGCCACATCGCCGGGATGGAAACCTGCCTCTCGATCACTCAGGTCGGCATTCGCGGCATCCGCAATCCGCGATCCGATGTCGAGGAGATGCGCGCACGCGGCAACCGGGTGCTCGGCATGACGGAATCCCGCCGGCTCGGACCCGAGGGGATCGCGGGGCTGCTGCCGGAACGCTCGAAGGTCTATGTCTCGATCGATGTGGACGCGCTCGACATGTCGCTCATTCCGGGCTGCGTCTCGGGCGAGCCGGATGGCTTTGATTACCGGCAGCTCATGGCCATGCTGAAAGCCATTGCCAGCCGTCATGAAATCATCGGCTTTGATTTCGTCGAGGTGAATCCGCCGCTCGATGTGCCGACGGGCGCCACCTCCTACCTCGGCGCGCTGATCACCGTGGGGTTTCTCGGCTTCATCTGCAATCAGCCCTGGTGGCACGAACGCCGCGCGCGCTACGCATCGCGGTGAACGCCCCCTGATAGGCGCAAGGCCGCCGGGCGGCTGCCGTCGACGCCGGCCGTCAGGGGCATCGCGCGGCGGCGGGGCGAATGTTGCAGGACATTCGCCCCGGCTAAGCAAGATTTCAAGCTGCGGCCCCCGGCGACACACCGCAGGCTGCCGCCGAGCGTGCCATCAGGAGATGAGCAAGATCTCGATACTACGCGGCCCCAGTGGGACAACGTCACCAACGGCTTTACCCATCAGCGCAAGAGCGAGCGGTGAGCCATGCGATACCGTCGCCTGAGACGGGTTCGCCTCGTCCTCGCCGACAATGCGGTAGGTCTGGGTGCGCCCGTCATCGCGTTCGAAGGTCACGGTGTGACCGAAGGCAACCACCTCATGTGACGTGGGCAGCGGAGTGACCCGGGCCGTCTTTACACGCTGGGTATAGTAGTGGAGGTCCCGGGTCGGAATCGCCGACTGCCGTCGCCGCTCATTGACGTCCTCCAAGGCATGAGCCGCCGCAAGAGCGTGCTGGGCACGGGCCAATTCCTCTTGCAGCATCCGAAGACCGGCCTCGGTGACGAGATTGATCCGGTCGGAGATCGGACGCGCCGGCAAGACGGTCTCGGATGCCGCCTCAGCGCTTTCTTCCTTCGCAAATGCGACACTCAATTCGTCGAGCCTCCCGGCAAATTTCGCCCATATTTGTCCTCATAGGTCAAATTAGAGCGGCGAACACATCGCGGCTATCGCAAAAAAGGTACTGGCGCGCGGATCCCGACAGCAGCGTCAGATACGCAGGAACGCCACCCCAACGGTTGATCGAGATGGCCGAGATGGCGGGGAACGGCTCCTCGAGCAATTCATCGCGGCGCTTACCTTTATGGGAGGCCGGCCTGTCTCCACCGCGGCGATCCAGTGCCGCACCGCTCCAGCGACGAACCCCGGCCGACCAACCGCCTACTCACCGGCAGCCAACAGGCGAACGGCCGCCGCCGGATCGTGGGATGCGGCATCATGGGGCGTGCGCGACGGCGCGGGCGCCCGCACGCGGAACCAGATGGCATAGAGCGACGGCAGGAAGATCAGGATGAGCACCGTACCGACCGCCGTGCCGCCGATCAGCGTGTAGGCGAGCGAGCCCCAGAACACCGAATGCGTCAGCGGGATGAAGGCCAGCACCGCCGCCAGCGCCGTGAGGAGCACCGGCCGGGCGCGCTGCACGGTGGCTTCCACCACCGCGTGATAGGCGTCCAGTCCTTCCTGTTGGTTGGTATGGATCTGGCCGATGAGGATCAGCGTGTTGCGCATCAGGATGCCGGCGAGGCCGATCAGGCCGAGGATGGCATTGAAACCGAAGGGCTGGTTGAAGACCAGCAGCGTCGGCACCGCGCCGACCAGGCCGAGCGGTGCGGTCAGCATGACCATGGCGGTCGCCGAAAACGAACGTACCTGCACCATGATCACCGCCAGCATCAGCGCGAGCATGAGCGGGAAGACGGCGGCGAGCGCCACGTTCGCCTTGCCCGCCTCCTCGATGGAGCCGGCCATCTCCAGGCTGTAGCCTTCAGGCAGGCGGGCGACGAGCGGCTGGAAGGCGGCCATCAGTTCCTTCGACACTTCCGGCGGCTGCAGTCCCTCGGCGATGTCGGAGCGCAGGGTGATGGTCGGGATGCGGTCGCGGCGCTTGAGGATCGGCTCTTCCATCCGGACTTCCGCATGGCCGATCTGGTCGAGCGGGATCAGCTTGCCGTCCCGCGAGGTGAGGGTGAAGTCGGACAGGCGCGCCGGGTCGAGCCGCTCGTCACCCGCGCTTCGCGCGACGATGTCGACGGTGCGGATGTCCTCGCGCACCTGCGTGACCGTCACGCCGGTGAGCAGGAATTGCAGCTGCTGCGCCGCCTCGGCCGGGGAGAGGCCGATCAGCCGCAGCCGGTCCTGATCGAGCACGAAGCGCAGCGTCGGCGCGCGCCGTCCCCAGTCCTGGTTGGCCTGTCGGGTGTTCGGGTTGGCGCGCATGAGGGCGAGCGCCTCGTCGGCGATGCCGCGCAGCACGACGGAATCGGGGCCACGCAGGCGGAACTCGACCGGAAACGGCGTGTACGGGCCGAACACCAGCTGGGTGACGCGCAGATAGGCCGCCGGTGCCAGGCCCTCGGCCACCGCCTGGCGCAGCTTCAGCTTCAGCGCCTCGCGGGCCTCGGCATCGGGCGTCAGCACCACGATCTTGGCGAAGGCCGGATCCGGCAGCTCCGGCGCCATGGCGAGGAAGAAGCGCGGCGCGCCCTGGCCGATATAGGAGGTGACGATCTCGGCTTCCGGCTGCTGACGCAGCCAGGTCTCGACCTGTTTCACGGCTCCCTCGGTGACGGCGATGCTGGTTCCTTCCGGCAGCCGCACCTCCACCAGCACTTCGGGCCGGTCGGAGACCGGGAAGAACTGCTGGCGCACCCGGCCCATGCCGACCACCGACACGGCAAAGACCAGCACCACCGCGCCGGCGACGACGAATTTATGCCGCACGGCCCAGGAGATCATGGCGCGCAGCCGCCGGTAGCCCGGCGTGCCGTAGATGGCGTGATGGCCGCCCTCGATGGGCTTGATGTCGGGCAGCAGCTTCACGCCGAGATAGGGCGTGAAGGCCACCGCCACGAACCAGGAGACGATCAGCGCGAAGGCGACGATCCAGAAGATGTTGCCGGCATATTCGCCGGCCGAGGAATGCGCGAAGCCGACCGGCATCAGGCCGATGATCGTCACCAACGTGCCCGACAGCATCGGCCCCGCCGTGTGGCTCCAGGCATAGGCGGCCGCCTTGATGCGGTCCATGCCCTCCTCCATCTTCACCACCATCACCTCGATGGCGATGATGGCGTCGTCGACGAGCAGGCCGAGCCCGAGGATGAGCGCGCCGAGCGTGATGCGGTCGAAGAAGCGGCCGGTCTCCAGCATGATGACGAAGACGGCCGCGAGGGTGAGCGGCACGGCCGCAGCCACCACGATGCCGACCCGCCAGCCGAGACTGAGCAGGCTCACCAGCAGCACCACCCCGAGCGCCATGAAGAATTTCAGCATGAACTCGTTCACCGACTCGGTGATGTTCACCGCCTGGTCGGTGATCTTGGCCAGCGTGATGCCGAGCGGCAACCGGCCGGCGATCTTCGCCGTCTCGGCCTCCAGCGCCTTGCCCAGATCGAGCCCGTTCCAGCCCGTCCGCATGACGACACCGAGCGCCAGTGCCGGCTCCTGCTGGTTGCGGATGAGGAAGGTCGGCGGATCCTCGTAGCCGCGGGTCACCTCAGCGATGTCGGAGAGCTTCAGCGTGCGTCCGCCGGCGACCACCGGCGTGTCGCGGATCTTCTGCAGGTCGTCATAGGCGCCTTCGAGGCGCACGATCACCTGCGGGCCGTCGGCGTCGATCGACCCGGCAGGAGTGATGGCGTTCTGCCGCGCCAGAGCGGTGAACAGGTCCTGTGCCGAGATGCCCAGCGTGGCGAGCCGTGGATAGGAGAACGCGACGAAGATGCGCTCGGGACGCTCGCCGAGAATGTTCACCTTGTTGACGCCCGGCACGTGCAGCAATCGCTGACGGATCGCCTCCGCCTGGCGGACCAGCAGGCGCGGCGCCAGGCCGGGGGCGCGCAGCGCGTAGAGCGCGAAGGTGACGTCGGAATACTCGTCGTTCACGAAGGGGCCGACGGCGCCGGTCGGCAGGTTGCGGGCCTCGTCGCCCATCTTCTTGCGGGCCTGGTAGAACTGCTCGGGCACCTCAGTGGGCGGCGTGTCGTCGCGCAGCGTCACGGTGAGGAAGGCAAGGCCCGGACGCATCAGCGCCTCGACACGGTCGTACCAGCGCAGCTCCTGCAGCCGCTTCTCCAGCGGTTCGGTGACGAGCTCCTGCATCTCCTCGGCGGTGGCGCCAGGCCAGGCGACGGTGACGGTCAGCACCTTCACCGTGAAGGAAGGGTCTTCCGCCCGGCCCAGCTTGAGGAAGGCGAAGGTGCCGGCCAGCGCGATGCCGATGAGGAAGAACAGCGTGACCGCCCGCTCGCGGACGGCGAGGGCCGAGAGATTGAAACCGGTCATTGGGCGGCGGTCCGGGTCTCGGCCGCGCGCACGCGGTCGCCTTCGTGAAGGAGATGGGCGCCGAGCGCCACGATGGTTTCGCCGGGATTGAGGCCGGTGACGACCGCGGTTTCCTGCCCGAGGCGGCGGATGGCGACTGGTCGCCGGGTGACGGTCGAGGTATCCGAGCCAATGACCCAGACGCCGCTGGCGCGTCCATCGTCGAGGATGGCCCCGAGCGGGATTTCGGTCTCCGCATTACCGGCGGCATCGGTACGCGCCAGCCAAACCGTAACGGTCGCGCCGAGCGGGGCCTGTGCGGCCTCGCCGTCCAGCACATAGCGCGCCTCATAGGTGCGGGTCGTCGGGTCGGCGGAATCCGACAATTGCCGCAGTTGCGCGTGCGATCGTCCGGTCCCGACACCATACACTCTGGCTTCAGCCCCGCTGCCCACAAGAGGGCGGGCGGTTTCCGGTAAGTTCACCGTGGCCTCGCGGGCGCCGGCATGGGCGAGGCGGATGACAACCTGACCGGCGGCGCTCACCTGGCCGGGTTCGCCCAGGGTCTCCACCACCGTGCCATCGGCATCGGCACGCAGTTCGGCGTAGCCGGTTTCGTTGCGCGCCACCTCGGCTTCGGCGCGGGCCGCCTCCAGCTGGGCGCGGGCGGTGTCGAGCGCCGCTCTTGCCTGTTCATAGCGCTGCCTCGGCGTCCAACCATCCGCGACGAGGCGGCTATAGCGCGTCTCGTCCGCCTCGGCCTGGACCACCTGCGCCTGCGCCGCCGCCACGGCGTTGTCGCGGGCGGTGCGGGCGAGTTCGAGATCCTTGGGATCGATGCGCATCAGCGTCTGTCCCGCCACGACACGTTCGCCGACATCCACCAGACGCTCGACGATCTTGCCGTTGACGCGGAAGCCAAGATTGCTCTGCACGCGGGCCGAGATCACCCCGGTAAAGGCGCGTTCCGAGGCTGTTGCAGGGCGCACCTCGGCGGTGCGCACCAGCGGGGGCGCCTGGCGCGGATCTTCCAGAGCCGGCGTCGCCGGTCCCGGGCGCGCGAACATGATGAAGCCGACGCCGCTGGCGACGACAAGCGCCGCCGAGCCGAGAACAACCTTCCTGAGATGACGCATCTATCCGCTCCCGACTATCCGCTCCCGCCCGGGACCGGGACTGACCGCGCCCCGTCTCGATCCGGCCAGAAAGAAAGTGTATATGCACCTATTAGGTGGAGGCAGTCCGCCCTGCGCGGCAGCGCCTCCGCCTCTCGTTCAGTCGATGGAGATGATCTCCAGCGCCCTGCGCAGCGCCTGCAGCTGATCGCCGGTCAGCGACGCCGCCAGGCGCTCATGGACACCGCGCCACTGCACCAGCGCCTCGGCAAGCAGCCGGTCCCCCGCCTCCGTCAGCAGGACGCGCCGCACGCGACCATCCTTCGCATCGGGCCGGATCTCGATGAGCCCGCGCCGCTCCAGAGGGCGCAGGTTCTTGGTGGTGGTCGTCCGATCCATACCCAGCTCGGCGGCGATCTGGTTGACTGTGCGCGGCTCCGGCGAGACCAGCGACATCAGCATGGTGAATTGCCAGTTGTTGATGCCGACGGCACGGAAGGCGTCGTCGAAACGCTTGCCGACGCTGCGGCTGGCGCGCTGCACGCGCCGGCAGAGGCATGCCTGCCCTACCTCCTGGATCAGGGCCGGCGATATAGTGTCCGAGAAATTCATGCTCGGAACATACGTGTATATACACCTATTGTCAACGACGCAGCCTTGTTGTCAGCGAGCCCGGCTCAGCGCAACCAGAGCCCGGACCGGACCGCGGCGAAGACCGTCACGCCATAGGCGACAACCGCGACGGCGAGCGCCGCGAACAGGCCCGACAGGGAGCCGGAGAAGCGCAGCGCGATCCATCCTCCGCCAAGGGCGATCACCACGCGCACAAACCCACCGATCAAAGGCCAGAACAGGCGGCCGGCTCCCTGGGCCGCGAAATAGAGCGACAAGCCGACCCCGAAGAAGCCGTAGAATGGCGCCACGATGCGGAGATAGGCGCTGCCGGTCTCGATCATCGCCGGCTCGGCGCTAAACAGCCCCAGCCAGGCCTGCGGGAATAGCGCCGCGGCGAGCCCGATCAGCTCGGTGACGCCGAACGCCAGACCGGCGCCGGCCATCGCGATCTTGAGCGCCCGGTCGCCGCGCCCCGCCCCAATATTGGTACCGACCATGGCGACCATGGGCGCGCCGATGCCGAAGATGAGCGGAATGAGCAAATATTCCAGCCGCACGGCGGTGCCGAAGCCCGCCACGGCGTTGACGCCGGCATGCGCGGCAACCAGGGCCGTGGTGCCGGCGATGATGACGTTGGTCTGGATAGACTGGAGGGCCGACAACGCTCCCACCCGCAGGATGCTGGCGAGCGGTGCCCAGCGCAGCCGAACCCAACTCAGCCGGACGGGGCTACGGCCGGAGAGGATGTACCAGGCCATGGCAATCGCGCCGGCGGCGTAATAGGCCACGAGGGCCATTCCTCCCCCGGCGATGCCGAAGCCCGGCAGCGGGCCGACGCCGAAGATCAGCAGCGGCGACACCGGAATGAGAAGCACCACGCCGACGCAGGTCACGACGGCAGGGAAAAGCATGTTGCCGGTGCCGCGCACCACACTGGCGAGCCCGTTCATCAGCCAGGTCAGCACATTGCCGGCGAACACCACGTTGGAATAGATCAGCGCCGCCTCGAGTTCGCCGCCCGATCCGCCGAGGAAGCCATAGATCCGTCGGCCGAAGAGCAGGAAAAGCGCCGAGAAGCCGAGGCCGATGAGGAGGTTCACGGCGACGGCGTGCAGCACCAGCGCATCCGCCGCCTCGCGCCGCCCGGCGCCGAGCGCGCGCGCCACGGCGGAGGAAATGCCTCCGCCGATAGCGCCGGCGGAAATCGTGGTCATGAGCATCACGGCCGGAAACACCAGGGCCATGCCGGCCAGCGCATCCGTGCCGAGCTTGGCCACCCACCAGGTTTCGATCAGTCCGGCGGAGGCCTGGGCGAGCATGATCAGCACATTCGGCCAGGCGAGCCGGATGAGCAGCGGCAGGATGGGCGCCTCGAGCAGACGCCGGGTCCGGTGGTCGATGCCGGCCCCGAGCGGAGTGCCGGGGACCGGCGAGGTGGCGGCGATATCGGTCATGGTTGGTCTTCGTCGTTGGGCCGTGAGCGTGGGAAGTCCCTGGGACCGGCGGAGCTGGCGCGGTTCAGCTCGCCGCCGGCGCCAGCGCGGGCTGGCGCGGCTCGCGGATGACTAGGATGGCAAGGGCGGCCAGCAGGCAGAGCACGCCGGCCAGGAAAAAGGCTGGCAGGTAGCTGGCATAGGCAGTGCGGCTGAAGCCGGCACCCCAGGCGGCGAAGGCGGCACCCAGCTGATGGCCGGCGAACACCCAACCGAACACCAGGTTGGCGCGTTCGCCGAAGCGGTCCGCCACCAGCTTTACCGTCGGCGGCACGGTCGCGACCCAGTCGAGCCCGTAGAAGATGGCGAAGATCGACAGCTCGTAGAAGCTGAAGCTGGTGAAGGGCAGATAGACCAGCGACAGCCCGCGCAGGCCGTAATACCAGAACAGCAGGGTGCGGCTGTCGAAGCGATCGGAGAGCCAGCCGGAACCGACGGTACCGGCAAAGTCGAAGATGCCGATAATGGCCAGCATGCCGGCAGCTGCCACCGGCAGGATGCCGAAATCACCGCAGAGCGAGACGAAATGCGTCTGGACCAGCCCGTTGGTGCTGGCGCCGCACACGAAGAAGGTGCCGAACAACACCCAGAAGGTACGCGAGCGCGCCGCATCCCTCAGGGCAATCAGAGGCGAGGCCAGCATTGCCCGGAAGGTCGCGGGCACGGCGGCGGGCGCCGGGACCGGCGCGGTCGCGCCATAGGGCGCCAGCCCGACATCGGCGGGACGGTTGCGCATCAGCACCAGCACGGCGACGGCCGCCAGCAGCAGCATGGCGAGCACGAAGGAAAGCGCGCTGCGCCAGCCGAACGTTTCCGTCAACGAGGCGAGCAGCGGCAGGAAGACCAACTGGCCGGTCGCCGTGCTCGCGGTGAGCAATCCGACCACGAGGCCGCGCCGTGCCGAGAACCAGCGCGTCGCGACCGTGGCACCCAGCACCATGGCGGTCAGACCGGTGCCGAAGCCAACGACGACTCCCCAGAGCGCCACGAGTTGCCACACCTCGCTCATCGCGAAAGAGCCGAGCACGCCCGTCCCGATCAATGCCAGCGCGACGAGCGCGACGGGCCGGATGCCGAAGCGGTTCATGAAGGCCGCGGCGAACGGCCCGAGCAGGCCGAACAGCACCAGCCGGACGGCAAAGGCCGACGAGATGTCGGCAGTCGTCCACCCGAATTCCTTTTGAAGCGGCCCGATCAGCACGCCGGGCGCCCCGACCGCGCCCGCCGTCACCAGCATGGTGAGGAAGGTGACGGCGGCGACCACCCAGCCATAGTGGATATGGTGACGGTGGAAGAAGGCAGGGAGCGCCCCGCCATTGGCGATCGAGCGTTCAGTCGGCATGATCCCATCCGTATCGGGTATATACCCGCGTTTGAACAAATTTTCAGAGCAGCTGGCCAAGCTCGCCGAGCAGCTGGAGCCGCGTCGGGCCCAATTGATCGGCTACCTGCCGCTGGCATCGCTCCCATAGCGGCTCGGCCACCCGCAGTACGGCCACGCCATGTTCGCTCAGCGACACCACCGCCTCGCGCTGGTCCTCACCGCGGTCCAGACGGACCAGGCCGAGCTTTTCCACCACGCGGACATTGCGCCCCATGGTCGAACGGTCGAGATCGAGGGTCCGGCCGAGCTCCGTGAGGCTGACCGGCTGCCTTCGCTCGACCGCCCGCAGCAGCGAGAACTGCGCGATGTTGATGCCGACCGGCGCCAGCACCGCGTCGTAGCGCGCGCCGATCTTCCGGGCCGCCTTCCTGAGTTGCACGCAATGGCAAGGTGTCGACATAAAAAAGGGTATATGCCCGCAACGATTATACGTCAACTTCTCGCTGATGGGGGAGGCTCGTGATCCGCGAGCGGAGAGTGCGGCGCAACGCATGGCAGCACGGTGCCGCACGGCAGCGTCTCGGATTAGGCTTCACGCAACAAGGATTGGCCATCCAACCTGGCATGCCGTCAACTTCGAGGGCATCAACGCACGCTGTCTAAACGATGAACCTCGCGATCGTTGGGACCCAAGGCTCCCAGCTTGCCAGAAGTCGCGACCAGCCGGCAGTCGCGACCTGACAATCACGGAGGCCTCCCTGCTGGTACTGGCTGGGGATTGGGGCACCATGCTCGGCTTGCCGCGCTGCGAGGCGCGCAGGTGGAGAGCGGCACGCGGTGGAGCGATCACGGCCGCCCTTCCAAGCGATTGCCGTCATCGCGGCGGCGGCTCAACGGCTTGTAGCGCGGTACTGCCCAGCGCCAACGGTCGGGCCTACGGCACGAGACCCGTTTTACGATAAGCTCGGATTGTTCGATCGTAGATGCCGATGTCCTGGCATCCGCGCGCGACCAGTTGGGCTCCCTCGATGGCGGCAAAGATCGCCATCGCCCGGTCTTGCAGGTCCTGCTCGTCGGCGGAGGGCGTTCCCCGCGACAGCACCTTCATGAGCCATCCGACGTTCATCTCGGCGAACTTATCGACCTCGATCCTGACCTCATTGGGCAGATCGTCGAGTTCCGCGCTCATGATCCCGCACAGACACATGCGATTGTCGTTGGCCAAGGCCGAGCGAAAGATCGCTATGTACTTGTCTAGGCACCAGGTCGCGTCGTTGGAGGTGGCCAGGAGCTCGGCAAGACTGGCTGCCCCCTCCTCCGTATAGCGATGCGCCAACGCAGCGCCGAGATCGCCCTTGGTGGGGAAATGATAGTGCACGCTGGCACTCTTGATCCCGACCTCCTTCGCGAGCTCGCGAAAGCTCAGTGCATTATAGCCATGCGCCTGTACCGTCGCTTTTGCGGCGGTCATGAGTGCCTCGCGCACGTCCGTCTTGGTTTTGGTCATCATCGATCTTCACCTATCACTCGATAGATAGTCGTTGACGCCGGCAAAGGGAAGGGATAGACAGCCTTCGCATTCTATCTATCGATAGATAGACAAATGAGGACTCTCATGAAGATCTTCGATCGTCCCGGCTTTCCCAATCCCGCCCGCATCCGCATCGTGCTTGCCGAGAAGGGACTCGAACCGCAGATCGAGTTCGTCTCGGTCGACCTCATCGCGGCTGAACACAAGCAACCCGACTTCCTCCAGAAGAACCCGTCGGGCGTGCTGCCGGTCCTCCAGCTCGAGGACGGCACCTACATCAGCGAAGCCACGGCCATCACCGAATATCTTGATAATCTCGACGGCGATCCGCGCCTCACCGGCAAGACGCCGAAGGAAAAAGCCGTCATCCACATGATGCAGAAGCGGGCTGAATCCGAGCTGCTCGATGCGGTCGGCAACTACTTCCATTACGCGACGCCCGGTCTCGGTGCTGAGCTGCAGGCGTTCAAGAGCCCGGAGTGGGCCGGTCGCCAGGACTGGGGCAACCGTCAGCGTGACAAGGCACTAGCGGGCGCGAAGTACTTCGACACGGTGCTGCGGGACGATCCGTTTGTCGCCGGCGATGCGTTCTCGATGGCCGATATCACCGTATTTGCCGGACTGATGTTTGCCGATGCTGCCGGCATAGCCATTCCTGAAGACTATTCGGCGCTGAAGGCGTGGCGAGCAAAGGTCTCCGAGCTCCCAAGCGTCAAGAACCGCAGCGGCCAGATGTTCGTCGCGGAGGATCTGCGCCGCCTGGGCTTCTGATCCATCGCGCAGCAGCGGTTCGAACGCAGCCGCTCTCACTCGCATTTGCCATTCACATGCAGCCCACGCGGCTCATTTCTCGCGGAGTTCCCTCATGTCTACGATCTCAACATCCGACAGCGCTTCCCGGCGCAACCTGCTGAAAGGGGCTGCCATCGCCGGCGTCGGGCTGGCGGCTGCGGCGGCCGGCACGGGCGCGGTCGGTGCAAAGTCAGGTGTGTCGGCCCATGCCGGCAAGACGAGCGGCGATCGCCTCGTCACGAAAGATGGCACCAGCCTCTACTTCAAGGACTGGGGCAGCGGGCCAGCCGTGGTGTTCAGCCATGGCTATCCGCTCTCGTCCGACGCCTGGGAGGACCAGATGTTCTTCCTGCTGCAAAACGGCTATCGCGTCATCGCCCATGACCGTCGGGGTTTTGGACGGTCGAGCCAGCCGTCCGGCGGCTACGACTATGACACCTTCGCCGACGACCTGGCGCAACTTGTCGAGGCGCTGGATCTGCGCGAGGCTGCCTTCGTGGGCCATTCGATGGGCGGTGGCGAGGTCGCGCGCTACATCGCGCGTTACGGCCAGAGCCGCGTCTCCAAGGTCGCCTTCGTCTCCTCCGTGACGCCTTTCCTGCTCAAGACCGCGACCAACCCGACCGGTGCGCCGAAGGAGCTGTTCGATACCTTCCGCGCCGCCGTGCAAGCCAACCGGTCACAGTGGAATCTCGACGTCACCCTACCGTATTACAGCTTTAACCGGCCGGGGGCGCATGTCTCGGAAGGCCTGCGGGAGAGCTACTGGCGGCAGGGACAGGCGACCGGTTTTCTTGCCGCCTATCATGCACTCGGCGCCTTTTCGGAAACCGATTTCCGCGATGACCTGAAGAAGATCACCGTGCCCACGCTGGTGGTCCACGGCAGCGACGATCAGATCGTCCCGCTCGAGATCTCCGCGCGATTGACCGCCGGACTAATTCCTCATGCCAAGCTCGTCGTCTACGAGGGCGGCTCCCATGGATTGCTGCACGTCGACAAGGACCGCTTGAACACCGACCTGCTCGCGTTCCTTCGCAGCTGATGCTTGCCTCGTTTGGCCGGACTTCAGCCTGCCTCTGCGCCTTTGTCCCCCGCGCCTTTGTGTATGGGAGGCGCTCGACCGGCTGCTGCTGCGCCGCTTCCGCCATCCGCGGGCCATCCCGGATCTGCCGGTGCTCGCCGTGGCCATCGATTCCGGCGGGCATCGCACCGACATGGTGATGAAGTTCTCGGCCGAGCGGCTTAACCAGCGCGTCTGGGCTATCAAGGGCCGCGGCAGTCCCGGCGTGCCGCCCTGGCCGAAGCGCCCGCCCAAGCTGCGCATCGCCAACCTGGCGCCTGTGCATATCGTCAGTGTCGACACGCTCAAGCATGGGCTGCTCTCACGGTGCCAGATCCCAGCGTGCGCAACGAGCCGCTCGACTGCCGGGTGTACCTCGCCGACATCATGACCAGGATCGTAGGCAGCCCCATCCCAACGGCCGCATCGATGATGCTGCTGCCATGGGCATATTCTGCTCAGGAGGCTCTCAGGGATGGCCGAGAAAGCGGGCGACAAAGAACAGGATGGTCAAGCACTCAGCCTGACCTCCCCCTTCACCATTGCGGCAGGTGTCCTTCAGCTCTCGACTGGAGATCGGGCTGACGTGGACAGGTGTCCCGTCACTTCACCAGTTCGACCTCGCTTGGCCTCCACGCCTTCGTGAAGAATGGTTCGAGCGGGCCGTAAAGACGCAGGCACGGGATAAAACCTTTGCCGGGCATGGTCTGGATCCAGTTGCCCCGCTTCACGCCCGCGGGTTGGGTCGGTGAGAACCAGACCGTCGTCGTGCCGTCGGCGGCTGCCTCGGCCGCGGGTGAAGGATAGCTCTGGCTGCCTGCGCGCGGGTAGCGCTGGGGGGTATCGAGCATCGAGCGCGTCTGATTGTCATAGAGAATGAAGGACCAGAAGTTCGCGTACGGAATGTCCTTCGGCAGGCTCACCTTGTAGGTCTTGGCGCCGTCAAAAGGCTGCTTGTCCGCATCCACTATCGTCCACAGATATTGCGAGCCAATGCCGGGCACGCGCATGGCCATGCCAGGCGTGATGCCGGTGACGCCGTAGAAGAAGGAGGTTCGCGAGTCCAGCAAGCGGTAGCCGGTGGCCGGGAAGGGCTTGACGCCCTCAGGCGTAATTTCCGGAATCGGCGTCTCGAACTCGTAGCCGCTGACAAACAGCTGGTTCACCCAATTCGAACCGGGGTAGTAATACCAGTCCGCCGCGCGAGGCGCCATGAACAGGGTGCGTGACGTGGCATTGGCGAGTGCCACGGCTTCGGTGAGGATCTTCTTCATCCGCGCATCCGGCGCGAAGGGTTTGCCTTTCACGATGCCGATGGCGGCGATCGGGCCCATCAACTCGGGGTCGAGCGCCGTTGCAGGCTCCTGCTGCACGACCTCGTTGAGCCACTCGTAATAGGAATAGTCGTTGGGCGGAATCGTGTTCATCACCTTACCGGTGCCTTCGTGGAACACAGTCGGCGGCGGCGGGGTGATCGGCCCGAGCTTGGTTTTACCGGCAAGGAATTCGGCAACGGGGGTGCCGTAGCCGCCGGCTTGGTACGGATAGACCTTCAGTGTTTTCTTTATCTTTTCGACGACCGGCTTGGGGTCGTTGTTCTCCATGAACGCGCGAGCGAACCAGATAACGAAGTTGGTGCGGGCACGGGCCACAAAGTAGCCACCCTCGGGCACGTTACCCTCGTAGCCGGGCGGCAGGATGAGATACTTTCCTCCTTCGCCGCGATCAGCCCCGGGCGCGCCCAAATCAATAACCCAGCGGAACCATTGGTCGTCGATAGCGCCCAACATATCGGGACCTACCTCCAGCACCATGGGTCCCCTGGTGAGGTCGAGCATTCCCAGGCTGTAGATCGTGTCCGCGTTGGCCGTCAGGAACAGCGACTTGGCATCCATCAGATCGGAAAAGATGAGGACTTCATTGTCCTTCACCCCGGCGTTCTGAAATCCCTTGTGAAGGGCCGCTATGCTGACCCCCTGGAAAGTGTTCACGAACGCCTCGAAGGCGTGCGTGAAGTCCAGATTGTCATAGACCTTGGCGATGGTTTCCTTGCTCGGCATGCCGTCCTTGAAGTCGAGTGTGCCGATGCGCGTCTCGACTTTGTCCGGTGTCAGGATCGATGCAGGTGGGGTCGCCGTTTGGGCGCCTGCTCCAATCGTGCCGGCGAGGAAAGTCGATGCCGCGAAGACCATCGTCACTCCGCAGAGCCTGCTGTGGATCGGTCTCATAGGTCGTCCTCTCTTTGGTTCTTTAGCCTTGGTAGTCGCGGCTCGAAGGTCTGGTACAAAGACCGGTCAGCCTGAGAACCGAATGGCGATCCGGCACCGCGCATCAGCATGGCCGGGGATAGTTATTGCGCCACATTGATGCCGGCGGCTGCCATCTCCCTTCGCCCGAAAGTACAGCGAGCCGTCGGCCTCCTTCTTCATCATCTCTCCGCCTATTCTCATCGGCCGATAGATAACTATCGCGGGCAGACGTCCCAGAAGCCCTGAGTTCGAGCGGGGGTCGTATAATACCAGCAGTACCCAGGCTTGGGCGGAGTGCCGGCAATCGAAACGGCTGCAGCACCGGCAATAAATCCCATGGCCGCGCCGGCCGCGATGGCGCCTCCCGGGCGCCAGTAGCGATGAGGATTTACGACCACTACCCCGCGCGGACGGTACCCTGGGGCTCCATAGCCTGGCCTGACCGCGCCCGCCGCGCAGCCTCGCGGTCCACAGGCCGCCCCGCCAGACCGATAGGCCTGGGCCGGCGTACTCGAGAGCATTGGGACAGCTAGCACTGCAGACAGGATCGTTAGCTTGAATATGTTTAGCACGACGAATCCTCCGCCTGCGCCCCCCGGCCACAACAAGGTTGCGACGAGGGCAAGTGCCGCCCACGACCTCGGCGGTGCGGCGATGGCATTCACGCGCCTCCTAGTCGGCCGGGACGTAGCAAGAGGGCCATTGGTTGGCATGGGCAATTTCCTCGCGCTCACGGTCGACAAATTTCCTTGGCTATAGCCAAAGACATGCTGACGGCCGCAGATAGATTTCCCCATCGGCCCGACACACTTATGTGGAGGCAGAGAGCAGCAATCGGATTTCAAAACCACTCATTTTGCGCCATCATGGCGGTATCCTCGGAGCATCCCGCGCATGGCTGAGATACCGGTTATCTCGAACCGCATACTTCACGGCCTGCCGGCTTTCCTGCGGCAAGAGATCGGGGAAAGGGCGCTTCTGCAGGCCAATCGCGCGGCAGGGTTCGACCTCGAACTGATCGAGGACGGGAATTGCTTCATTCCGCACGCGGCGGTGCTTGCTTTCGTGGATGCCGCGGCGAGAGCGGCGGGCGAGCACAACCTCGGGATTCTGATGGCTCCGGTGATGGACGTTGCCAATTATGGCACTTTTGGGCGCTATATCCTCGGAGCCGACACCCTCGGCCAATCCCTCAAGCACGCCATAGCGGCGCTGCGTTATCACTGCACGGATGACAGGATGTCGGTCGCGATCGATGGCGACGAGGCGCGATTCAGCTACGGCTTTGCCCTGGCCGGCCGCGCCGGCTACGACATCGTTGCCAGCGCCGCGGCTGGGGTGCTGCTGAGTGTCTTCAGGGCTTATTTGCCTGTCGACTGGCATCCGCTGCGCGTTGAACTCGATATCGACGAGCCGAGCCAGCCAGCGCTGTTCGAAGATGTGTTCCAGTGCCCGGTCATTTTCAATGCGCCGGCGGTGACCGTCGTCATGGAGCGCCATCTTTTATCCGCTGTATCTAGGCGTACTTCGCGGCCGAGCGTCACCATCGAGGATGTGGCGCGAGACCGGGGAGCCGGTGCTCCACGGGCTCTGCTCGATGTCGTCGTAGAGCAGATCCGCGCCCAGGTTCTCACCGGCAGCGTGTCCATCGAAAGCGCCGCGCAATCGATGGACACCAGCGTCCGCACGCTGCAACGCGAGCTGAATCGGGCTGGCACCGATTTTCGAGGCCTGGCAAACGCGGCAAGGATCCAGCGAGCCACCGAATTGCTGCGGCACACGGATGGCTCGGTCACCCGTGTTTCGGCAGAGCTGGGATATTCCTCTCCCGCCAATTTCGCCCGCGCCTTTCGAAAGGTGACTGGCCGCGCACCGCGGGAGTTCCGCTCCAAGATGTAGCAGACGGCAGCGTCCGTCTGCGCTCGGCCCCTTCTGAATCTGACCCACCGCGGACATTGGGGCGTCCGCATTCTGGCAACCCAACTGGTCGTTCGCGCCGCCACGGACCTTTACGACACATCTACATGTAGAACCGGTACGAGGGGTTCGGTTGACGTTGCCCCCTGAAGCGCCCTCGGTTTGAATTGGACTCCGTCGGAAGGAGACGGAGATGAAGAAGAGCCGGTTTAGCGAAGAGCAGATCATCGCGGTCCTGAAGGAGCATCAGGCCGGGGTCGCGGTTGCGGATCTCTGCCGCAAGTACGGGATCAGCGATGCGACCCTCTACAATTGGCGCAATCGCTATGGCGGGATGGAGGTATCGGACGCGCGTCGGCTGAAGGCTCTGGATGACGAGAACCGGAAGCTCAAGAAGTTGCTGGCGGAGTCGATGCTCGACGTCGCGACGTTGCGCGAGGCGCTTGGAAAAAACTTCTGAAGCCCGGATCGCGGAGAGCGTTCGTGACCTGGGCCATCGAAGAGAAGAGCTACTCGCAGCGTCGGGCGTGCGGCCTGATCGGGCTTGACCCGAAGACCTATCGCTATGCCTCGCGCCGCTCCGACGACGTGATGATCCGGGCGCGCCTGAAGACCTTGGCGGGTCAACGGCGGCGGTTCGGCTACAGGCGCCTGCACATCCTGCTGCGGCGGGACGGCGTCGAGCTGAACCATAAGAAGCTGTTCCGGCTCTATCGTGAAGAGCGACTGACGGTGCGACGGCGTGGCGGGCGCAAGCGCGCGCTCGGAACGCGGGCGCCGATGGCCCTGCCACAGGGGCCGAACCAGCGCTGGAGCCTCGACTTCATCGCCGACCAGTTGGTCGATGGACGGCGCTTTCGTGTGCTGGTCGTGGTCGACGACTTCACCCGCGAATGCCTGGCGCTTGTCGTCGACACCTCGCTCTCCGGCCAGCGGGTCGCCCGCGAACTCGATGCCCTCATCGCCCTTCGCGGCCGGCCGCTCATGGTCGTCAGCGACAACGGCACCGAGCTGACATCGCGGGCAATCCTGCAATGGCAGGAGGATAGCCAGGTCGAGTGGCACTACATTGCGCCAGGCAAGCCGATGCAGAACGGGTTCGTCGAGAGCCTGAATGGTCGCTTCCGGGACGAATGTCTCAACGAGCACATGTTCCGTAACCTGCCGACCGCTCGCAGGCTGATCGAAGAATGGAGGATGGACTACAATGCCCACCGGCCGCACACGAGCCTTGGCGGCCTCACCCCCAACGAGTTTGCAACCCGGTCCAGAACGGACCACATCGAGAACAGAGTCCAGTTATGAACGAGGGCAAATAGGGGGCAACGTCAGGCAACGTCAATTACTGCGGCACCAGAGAAATACCCTCCCTTAAGGGAGAGAGGCCCAGGCGGCCTACACCGAGTTCAGCCCCCTCGACGGAATAGGCAGTGTATTGAAAGAAAAGCCCCGGGTGCACACCGAGAACCGTTGGCTGGTAGACAGCCCTCATCGCCAACATCACTGTAAGTCGCCCGAGCCCCTCCAAGATGAACGGGTAGCGAGAGAAGAGAAACGTCAATACCCTTCATACAAAGAAGAGGACCAAAGATATACTGGAAGCACCTAAGCCCGACAGCCTCCCATCACCGCCATAACGTGACACCGCTCGAAGGCACCTTGTCAGTTCCTGAGGCGACGGCAATTCGGCTGCAATAATAGGTAGCCATAGTAGAAAGCTACCCAAAGCCCACTGACAACACCTAATTTCTCAGACCGCCGCCGCAGTAACCCAAGATCGTCACTAGGCATCCGAGCGGCAGCAGAAGCCATTTAATACCCTGCCATATGAGAAGACGCTCCCCAGTGACGGCTTTGGGTGGCGATAGAGAGGTAGCGTCAATACCCTGCCATAAGAGAAGGGGAGCCCAAGGTGTACTGATAGTGCCTAGGCTCATCAGGCTTCGTCTGCGCCAACACCTCAGGTCGTCGCAGCGCATCGGTGCGGCAAGCAGGGACCGACTAATACCCAGCCATATGAGAAGGCGCCTCTCAGTGACCACGTTCGGTGGGCGGCAAGAAAGTAGCGACAATGGGCAGCCTATAGAGAAGGTACCCAAAGTGTACACATAATACCTAGGCAGATCATCGTCATCGCCAACACCTTAAGTCATAGCCACACATCGATGCGGTAGGCAGGGACCCAATCAATACCCTTCGTTACGAGAGGGACCCAAGGTGCACTGATGGTGCCTAGGCTTATAGACCCCCTCCCCCGAGACGGCACCGGGCGGCCGGCGGCGTTGGAGTGATAATAGGTAGCTATATGAGAAGAGGGCTTCGGGTGCACATCGAGCGCCTCCAGTGAGAGACGGCCTCAATCACCAGCATCATTGTACGAAAAGCGCGGCAGGATCGGCCTCTTGATGCCGGACTTGCGGCCCCATTCCCGGCTTCCCACTCAAGGCAACAGTCAGCACTCCCGGTCCCTCCGTTCGGCCGGTGATGGTGGCTGAGTGAGCCAAACGCCGATCACCTAGAGCCCCTCCGCTCGGCCTCTGCGTGCGATGGGGCGCACCACAGTTCACCACGCCAGACCCCCACCCGGCTGATACCCCCAGTAGCCTCAAGTCGATCACATGGGTCTCGGCGCCCTTTCACCGATCCCCTCCCAGTTCCCACGTCATCTCACATCCCCGGCCTGCGGGTGACGTCGCCGACACAGGGCCCGAACTCTCCATGCCCCTGCAATGGCGGAGAGGACGCTTGTGCACGCCCGCCCCCACCACCCTCGACCAAGAAAGGCCTATCCCAGTGACGACCCGACGATACATCTCCATGTCTTCCTATCAGGTCCTCAAAGCCTACATTCTCTCTGAGGCCAAACACCGAGCTGATCCGCAGCAGCATCCCAAGCCGTCTCTTGAATTCTTCAACAGCTACCCTGCTCACGGTTCCGTGCGCGACATAGTGCTAAAATACCGGGACGATCCTGACGCACAGCCGATGGTCGGGCTTTCGATCTTCTCTAAGAAGAAGCCCGAGGGTAATACTGCTCGTTTGTTCAATTCCACCGACGCCGCCGCCATCGTGCTCGCTGTGGGGGTCGGAATGCCCCTCAATATCAACGACAATGCAGGGAGAGGCAGGGGATATTCTTACCCCCGGTTCCGCATAAAGCACCCCCGTGGGCAGTCGATCTACGTCGAGCGGGTGATCGTCGACGCCAAGCCCCATGAGGAGGTCCAGCAGCGCACCACCAATGGGACCCGCATGGACTATCATGACTGCGGCAGGGATGCGTTCACGACGTGCCCCTACGTCGTGGATGAGAAGCCCTCTCGCCCGCCAGAAAAGGGACGTCCAGAGTTCTTCGCAGCTGTGGAACTCTACTGGACCGACAACCACGCCAAGGCCGGCATTGACGTTCCCCTTGAGGAATACCTTTCGCTCATCATGCTCGCTCTGAGCTTGGGAGACTGGGCGGCGGCGTAACACTCTCCGGCTCGCCGCACCTAGGAGACGCCGGGGGAAGAGGCTTTGGGATGGGCACCCTTTCCTCGGCGCACCTTAGGCCGATTTCTGGGGACCAGCACCCGCTTCTTCACGCCACGTCCTCCGCGATCCCTGACATCCCATCGCAGGGACGCCACGTCGAAAGGCGCGACCTCCAGCGCCACCCGGGGGAGTTTGTCGATGGCGGTCACTCGCGCCGACAGGGTCACTTCCCCGTAGGTATCTGCCACGCGGCCGGGCGCATGACCGACCAGCGCATCCGCCACCCGTCCGTTGAAGCCCTGTTCTATCGCAAGCGTCTCGAAGCGGTGCCGCCAGCCATGATTGGGGGCAACCTCCACATCTCCCAGCGCCCCTCTCGCGAATTCGGTGACGCGGTTCTTGGCCGTCCGCCACGCCTTCCGCCAAGCCTCCTCTCCCTCCCCAGACAACACCATGAACAGGCGCGCCTCGGGCGCCGCCGCCACGAACTCAGGGAAGCCCATCTCGACAAGCTGAGCGTGGAGCGGCACGTCCCGCGCCTCGTTAGTCTTCACGGTGCCGGCCTCAGGCGTGATGTGGATCACCCATCGCCCACCCTCCTGCCGCACGTCCTGGCGACGGAGCTGCACGATTTCTCCAAGGCGAGCGCCCGTGAAGGCGCAAAGCCAAGGCACCCACCGCTTGGCAGACGCCATCTGCCAGCTCTCAGCATTTCCCTGACGATATGCTGCCGCTTTAGAAAGAATCGCCCGCACCTCCCCGTCAGTGAAAGCTGGTGAGCGGAGACGTTTCTTGCGGCCGATCCTGAGTGTCGCTCCTGCTGCCGGATTCGTAGCGATCTTCCGATTGGCGGCTGCCCATCCTAGAACCGTCTTGAGGCCGGCAAGGTCGCTATCCTTGACCGTCTTCGCGCTCACCCCTTCCGCAATCCGATGATCCTTGTAGGCGATGACGTCCTCGGGTGTGATCTGCCTCGGGTCCTTGTGCTTCAGGAACGCCGCGAAGGCCGTCACGGTGCGTCGGTAGCTCTCATAGGTGCTTTGCTTACGCCCCGCTGCCTTCGCCTCCTTCCACCACCCCTCCAGCAAGTCGTCCAGCGTCAGGCGTCCTGGCTTGGACTCCGCTGCGGCGCCTGCGGCGAGCCTTGGGGTCGACGGCTTTTGCCATTCCGGGAAGCGCTCTGACTTTGGGTCGGGTGAATAGTCACCTCCGACCTTGCGAGCATGAGCCTCCAGCCCTTCCGTCAGCGCTTTGGGGACCTCCATGAGCAGCATGCTGCGCGACCGAACGTCCACTGCGACGATGCCATGTCGCATCAGCATACGATCCACCAACGGGCCTATCTGTCGCTCAAGCGCCGCACTATCGAGCTTCTGTAGTTCCTCGGTCGCATGCCGGACTGCCAGCGCCTCCAGCTCGAAATCCAGCGCGAGGTCCGCATCGTCACCCGGCGTCTGCTCGAAGACCGTTCGGGTGCGAAAACTCTCCAACTCCCCTGCCCATGCTCGGTAGACCTCTCCCGCCAGCGCTACGCACTGCTTGTGTGTAAGGGCAACCGGTGCGGAGGCTCGGAGGCTCGCGAAGATGCTCTCCACGTGCTGAAGGGCCGCCGCCTGTCGCCGCTTGACGTCGGACGGCTCGGCAGTTCTCAGCGAAAATCGAATGTAGTGGGTCTTCTCGGTGATGGGGACCGAGACGAAGCCATCGCCTAAGGGAATCTCAAGCATCATCCCGACCATGCGGGACTTCAGATCTTTAGGGATGCGCAGGGCGAATTGGTGATTGCGGGTATCGCTACGGCGCATCGGACGAACCAGCCGAAAGAGCATTGATACACGGTCCTGTAACACAGTTCCGTAAGCACAACACTCTGAGGGGGTTCAACTTCCGACGCCAAAGGCGCAATTCGGAAGGGATGGTGCCCAGGAGAGGAGCCAACATATTGATTTGTAAGGTCTTTTATTGACACTAGACACACCAAAAGACATCAGTGACGATACTATGGTTATGGCATCGGGAATCGACGATGGCGCGGAACAAGCTTTCGGATGCTCAGGTTAAGGCGCTCAGCCGTCCGGGGATGTATTCCGACGGCGACGGACTGTTTGTCCGGGTGCGCGATGGCGGTTCGAAGCAATGGTTCTTCGTATATAGACGGGGAAGGACTCGAACCGAGATCGGCCTTGGCGGATACGGTCAAGGCACGGCGCCGGTGTCCGTCAAGCTGGCTCGCGAGAAGGCCGAAGTCATAAGGGACCAATTAGCGCGCGGCGAAGATCCCCGACCGGGTAAGCGGAAGGTTACGACCTTCAAGGACGTCGCCGATGACACGCTGGCAGTCAAAGATGCGGCCCTGAAAAATGAGAAATCTCGTTGGCAGTGGCGCCATTCGCTCGAAGTGCAGGCCGAGCCGCTGCACGCCAAGCCGATCGCCGACGTGGGCGTCGACGATATCGTTACGCTGCTCTCGCCCATCTGGCAGAAAACGCCCGAGATCGCCGACCGGCTGCGCATGCGCGTGGCCGCGGTCGTCGATCACGCCCGCGCACGCAATCTCTACCAAGGCGACAATCCCGCTCAATGGTCTGGTCGCCTCCAGCATCTCCTGCCGGCCCGAAAGAAGCTCACCCGCGGTCACAATACTGCAGCGCCCCATGCGCGCATCCCGGTGATAATGGCGGCCCTCCGAGCGGCGAATGGCACCGGAACACGGGCCGTTGAGTTTCAAGCGCTCACCGCCGCACGTGCCGGTGAAGTGCGCGGCGCGACGTGGGACGAAATTGATTTTGGCGCCGAACTTTGGACCGTGCCGGCGAGCCGGATGAAGATGAAGCGCGAGCACACCGTACCGCTCACGGGCCGCGCGCTCGAGATCCTTCGGGAGCGCCAGCAGGTCGCCCGAGGGCCGCTCGTCTTCGAGGGCGAGAAAGACGGGCTTCCGGTCAGCGATACCGCAATGGTCGTCGCACTGCGGCGGGCCAGTGGCGATAAATCTACAATAAATGGCCTTCGATCCACCTTCCGAGATTGGTGCGGCGATGCCACCGAGTTTCCTCGGGAGGTGGCTGAGGCCGCTCTTGCCCACGCCGTCGGCGATTCCGTTGAGAGGGCTTACCGGCGCAGTGACGCCCTGGCGAAGCGTCGCCTGCTCATGGCGGCGTGGGCGGACTACTGCGCGTCGCCTCGCTAGTTTCTGCTCGCAATGTGCGTCGCGTCGAGTTTCTCCCGGTTGGGGGCATAGCGTGGCCGGCCGAGCAGGGGTACATTTATAGACGTTGCGGGCGCCAGTCGCCAGCACTAGCAACCATCCCTAGCCACCTCCCAAGATGGGAGTTTATATGCCGGCAAATGATAACCGCGCTCGCCTCATGAGCGTGAACGACGTTGTGCGCGAGATCGGGCTCTCGCGGGCCGAACTTTTCAAGCGCAGGGCGGCAGGCACCTTCCCCGCAGCGGTTCCCTTAGGGGATCGCAGGATCGCATTCATTCGTGCCGAGGTTGATTCCTGGATCGACCAGCGGATCGCCGCGCGGGATCAGCGGGGGGCGGCGTGATGCTCGATACCGGCAGCTATTTCGATGGCATGTTTCAGAACGACCCGATGGAGGAGGAGAACGTCTTCACCGTCGCATCCTACTTAGAAACCGTGTGTCACCATGAAGCTGCCCACGCCGTGACCATGTATGCGATGGGAAATCTTCTTGAAAGCGTCGGCGTGTGTGCGAACTACGCGCCGGATGCGTCTGGCAAGAAAAGTGTCTGTTATTCGGGCTTGGCTCGTCCACGAAGCCGTAAAGGGGCACATCGAGTATCAATCGATTTTGACTATCGCGCGCTCCACTTCAAGCTCGGCGTTACTCTGGCCGCCGGGCCGGCAGGTGAACGCCGGCACTGCATCGAGCGTGAGAAGCCTATTCGGCTGCTCATCGCCTCGGAGGGCGATCACCATGGGATCGACTCTATCGTGCGGACATTGTTCGCGCGCGGAAGAGACGGTTATGCCTTCCAGCGGCTAGTCTGGCGGGCGGCGCAACGCATCGTCGCGAAGCCGACGGTCTGGAAGGCCATATGCGATGTCGGCGATGAGCTCTTCAACATCGCGGCCGACGCGGAAGAAGCGGAGGATGGCAACATCTGGGCATATATCGAGCCCGGTGACGTCTACAGTATCTGCCGCCGCAACGGCGTGACGAGAGGCATGCTCCTGCCGTCGGCTGGCGATCGGCATGTGCCGATCTTCCCGGCTCCCGCAGTCCGGGCTGCCTAACCCCACCTTCTCAAGCAGCCGCCCGCCCCGCGGGCATAAGCAATCGCATCAGACCGCCCCGCACCGTCGCCGCGGCGGATGATCGGTCTTGTCTTTACGGGAGCTCCCCATGGAACTCGGCAGCAACGGCCCTTGCCGTTACTTTGGCCTTCACTTCGAGTCTCGCCTACACGCAACCTGGGCTGCCTTCTTCGACCACCTCGGGTGGCACTATGAGTACCGCCCATTCGGACCGCGCGGATGGGCGCCAACCTTTTCACTGATCGGCGCCAGCACCGTCTTGGTTGGTGTCGAACCCGAGCTTAAGCCTACCCCGGCCGCCCGCCTGCTCGCCAGCGGCTCGTCCCGCGTCGCGGGGCACCGGGGAGACATTCTTCTTCTCGGGACGGGCCTCGGCTCGATCCGAGCGGGGGGCATCGCGCTCGGTGCCATCGCCGAATGGTGCGGCGGTGACTACGGCTGGGGTGATGCCGTCCCGCACGTTGGCGGAGGCATCGGCTTCTGTCACGACAGCCTATCGTATCGAAACCGCATGACCGGCTTCCACGATGGCGACCGCGGCGCGGGTGATGGCGAGGAGCGGTTCGTCGAGGCGTGGCGCGCAGCGCGTCGGGCTGCGCTTATTGCCGACCGCGCCGCCGACGGCAGGGTCAGAAGGCCACCATGGTGATCCGTTGAAGATCATCGGCATCCGCCCGGCGGAGCCGGGCGGGTCCGACCTTGCGCGTCTCGATGTCGAGACGTCGGACGGAATCAAACTCTACGACTTGACCTTAAAGCGCACCCCCGATGGCGCGCTGCGACTTTGGGCACCGAATGCGTTTGGTCGCAGATGTGCGGCCATCCCCACGCGTATTGCCGATGCTCTCGCCGCCGACGCTGTTTCTCTTCTCCGGAGCCGTGAACCCAATGACCGTCGCGTCGCGTAATATCTCCCCCAATCCCGAGCTCGCCTCCCTGCGCCATGCGTTGATCGACAATGGCTACACGGCCGTTCCGGTCGAAGGAAAGAGTCCGCACGGGACCAAGCGCTGGCAGAAATTGAAGCCCGACCATCGCCAGGTCGACGGCCTCATTCGCCACGCGCCGCAGGCGACAAACACCGGCATTCTGGCAGGCGCGGTCGTGGCGATCGACGTCGACGTCCCCGACGTCGACACTGCGGCGAGGCTCGGAGCGATGGTCCGCGAGCTGCCCGGCGGCAACCACGCGCTCTGCCGGATCGGCAAGGCACCCAAGGCGCTTTATCTGTTCCGCGCCGACGCTCCGCGGGAGAAGATCAGCACCGCGAAGTATCGGATCGGCGGGCACGTTTGCCAAGTAGAGGTACTCGGAGCGGGCCAGCAATTCGTCGCGTTCGGCATCCACCCCGACACCGGCAAGCCGTACGAATGGGAGGCGGCGTCACCTCTCGAGGTGGCGCTGGATGACCTACCTATGATCGACGGCGCGACCGTAGACGGCTTCCTCGCCGAGGCTGAGGCAGTGCTTGCTGCTGTTGGCGAGCCGGTGAAGAAGGCGAAGCTGAAGGCCGAGCCCCTGAATGTCGGCAGGACCTTTTGGCAGCAGGTTAACACCGCCGCGCTCGGCAACCTCGAGGCGTGGGTTCCTACCCTGTTTCCCTCGGCGCGCCGCGAATCCGGCACCGGTGCCTGGAGGGTGACCTCGAAAGATCTGGGACGCGCGTTCGAGGAGGACGTTTCGATCCACCCAGATGGTATCCAGGACTTCGGCACCGAGACGTCAGCGACCGCAACCCAGCTTGTGATCGAGTACGGCGGCGCGCCCACCCCGCGCGATGCGGCCTTCTGGCTGTGCGACCGGATGGGGATCGATCCTGCCGCCCTTGGCTGGCAGCATCGTCCGGCAGCGGCGGTACATTTCGGCACAGCCCCACCTCCGCCGTCCGCAGACAATGACGACGACGAGGACGCGGCCCTGCCCATTCCAACGGCCAGCACCTCCGGCTTGCCCCTCGAGCTTTGCTATCCGCCTGGTGCCGTCGGCGAGTTCGCCCGCTGGGTCGCCAGTTGTGCTCGCTTCCCGTCTCCCCACCTCTCGCTCGCCTCGGCGTTGGCGCTGACGGCTGGGTTGATCGGACGTCGGTACAGGGGGCCGACCGGCTTGCGCAGCAATCTGTACCTGATCGCGCTCGCCGAATCCGGTTTCGGCAAGGACATCACGATCCGCGCGGCCGAAGCACTGGCCGACTCGACGCCCGACGGAACGCGGGTGAGCGAACACATCTTCGCCGACAAACTACGTTCGCTACCTGGCCTCGCGGGGCGCCTGCGGAAGTCGCCGTCTTGCATCGCTGTAATCGACGAATTCGGGAAGTTTTTGGCACTTCACACGGGCAAGAATGTCGCGCCTCATCGCGAGGAAATTGCCACTGCGTTGATGGAGTTGACTGGTGCACCTTCCGGAAGCTGGGGCGGCGCCGAGAAAGCCAGCGGGAATATTAAGCGGATCATCCAACCCTGCTTGACGATCCACGGTGTGTCGACGCCAAGTACATTTTGGGCTGCGCTTTCGTCCGGCAATATCTCGGAGGGCCTGCTTGGTCGCCTGGTGCTGATCGACGCTGGCGACGGCGAGCCGGTGAAGGTGCGACGCCCCGCCGGGTCGCTAGACAACGTCCCATCCGAGTTGTCGGCGAAGGTCTCGGCGCTTTTAGGCGGCAGTGCAGGTCATCTCGGGGCAGGGCCATGGCACGCGCTGTCTGCCAATCCCGAGGCCAAGCCTTGGCCCACGATCACGGTCGAATTCGCACCGGGGGTCGAGGACCTTTTCGAGGCGTTCGACGACCGGATGCGTGCCATGCGGACGACCCTGGATCCGCAATACCGGCCGATTCTCAACCGCGTCGGCGAGAATGCTGCCCGCTTGGCGCTGATCGTCGCGGTGGGGTGCGATACCAAGAAGCCAGTGATCACCGCTGAGATTCAGGACTGGGCCAATGCGGTGGCTCACCGGCGGCACGCTCACCAAGATCACGTCGGCGCTGACTGACGCCTATCAGGCCAAGCTGACCGCAGCGAACGATGCCGCCAAGCTGGAAGCCGAACAGACCATAGCCAAGCTCGAGGCGGCGCGGGACATCGCGCTAGCCGAGGCGGGCGATCGATGGTCGGCCGTTCGGCTGGGTAGGCTGCTGATCGTCATCCCGTACGGGCTTTGGTGGTCGGCGATCTACCTAGTGCAAATCATCAACCCGTGGTTCGGGCTGCACCTCGTTGTGGTGGATGTGCCGGAGCACATCAACGGCATGGCGATGATCCTCATTCCCGCGATCATTCTGGGCGATGCCGGCGCACTGGCCGTTAAGGCGGTGCGCCGATGACCTTTACCGAGCTCGAAAGACTGGCTGTCGTGGAATCTGAAGTGCGGCACCTCACCCGACAGCATGAGGAATCTCGCGTTGAGGTGCGGAATGAATTCCGGGAAGTGCGTGACGAAATCAAGTCCGTGAAGAATGACGTCGCCGAAATCAAACAGCTTCTGACGCAGGCAAAAGGCGGATGGCTCGCGCTGTCCGGCGGTTGGCGGGCAGCAATGTTCACCGGCGGCGCGCTGAGTCTTGTTGCGACCTATGCGTGGGATTGGCTCGCACCGCTGCTGCGTGCCCTGCCGCGGTAGGCTCACATGCGGCGCCTGCCACCAGGGGGCCGGGCGCTGGACGTGCCTGGTGCCGACTTGGTCGTGCTCGATCTACCGACCGGCATCGTCATCGTCGACCGTGGCCACAACACCGTCCATGGCGATCCGGCCGAGCTGCGCCGGCTGGCGCGCGCCATCCTTGCCGTGTGTGATCAGGCGGAAAGCGATCCGCCGGACTGGCGGCCGGCCGGCTTCCAGCACACGCTGGAGGGTGTCTGATCACTCCAGTCGTTCGGCGGTTACACCAGCGGACGGGACATCCGAAGACCCGCCCGCTGAAAGCCTCGCGCTTCATAGAACGCGTGGGCGCCCTCTCGATACAGGCCGCTGGTAAGCTCAAGGGTATCGCATCCCGCGCGCATCGCGAGGTCTTCTGCGAACCGGACTAAGGCGCTGCCTATCCCCTCTCGCCTCGAAGTTTCAGCCACAACGATTGTTGTGATCCTCGCCAGCGGCGCCGGATAGAACAAGAGAGGTGCGATATGAAGGGCGAGCAAGCCCACGGGCTTTTGGTCGCCATCGTCCGCGATAAAGGCTGGGTCGGTCATCCTGCTGGGTGCCAAGGCGAGACGCCGTTCAATTTCAGCGATCGAATGATCGAATCCCATCCCCCGCATCAAGACGGATATCGCAGGGGCGTCGCCCGACGTGACCGGTCGGATGCTCACCAACGTGGCCATGCTCGTCACTCCAAATCGTCTGGCGTCTCGCCGTAGCGAGCGATCACGACGGCCGGCTCGAACTCGCCTTGGCTCGGATCCCCGGTGCGAGAAAACGCCACCGCGCCGGCCTTGCGGGCAGAGAGAACTAGCGCCTTCGACGCTGCCGATGTGGCGCTTTGTACTTCGATCGCTTCCTCGGCGACAAGCTCGCCTTCCTCATTCCGCACGAACGGCAGCACCACGTAATAGGTCACGCTCGCCATCTGCGTCGCTCCTCCGATTGAGCACAGAGAGGAGTTCTAACACCCCTACCTGGATCGGGCTTGTTCTATTTTCGTTCTCGTGGAATCAATCTGGCCATCAACCGATGGAGCAGACGATGCCGAGCGAGCAATCGCCCGCCGAACAGCAGCCTATTGTCGTCACCGACACCGATGTGGACGAAGCGATAGCCGCCTGCGGCGGCGATGCACGTGAGGCTGTTCGGGCTCTTCTGATAGCCGGGCAGTTTATGGAGGCCGCATTGGAAGCGGCGCGACAGGAGGCCTCGTGGGGCTATGTCCGGGGCCGGCCATCGCGGCACCTGAAAGAGGGAGCGGGATCGTGAGCAAACGAACCCAGCGAGCGCTCCACGCGCACGAAGCCAAGGAAATGCAACGCGAGGTGCGGGAGTTCCAACGCCATGTACGTCAGTGGGCCGCGCGGCTCCCGATTGGCACGACCGCGTATCTGGGCTGCGACATCCTCAACTACTCGCTGATCCTGATGGATATGCAGCTGGCCGCCGCCATCGACGCGGCGCCCTATGAACGCCCGCCGGGCTTCGGTGGGATGGAATCCTGATCAGAATAGCGCGGGTTGCGTCGGCGTCGCCATGTCATCGGTCGCCGGCCGCTCCACGATCACGATCTGATCGTCCAGCAGGGGGCGCTGAAGCGCCGCCGCTTCGTCCCATGGGGCGCGCAGCCAGACGTCGCGCTCCTCGGCCTTTGTCAGGATCACCGGCATCGCCTTGGTGTGAACCGACCCGACGACCGCATTCGGCTCCGTCGTCAGGAAGCCGTAGAGGTCGGCCGTAACCTCGCCCTCCTTGATCTTCCGCACGCCCGTCCATGTGGTCCACAGTCCGGCGAAGAAGGCCAGCGGCTCGCTAGGCGTCAGAGCAAACCATTCCCATGTGTCCGGCCCCTTGGCGCCCGCCGGGGGCTCGCTGAAGCTGGTGAACGGCACCAGGCACCGATGCTCGGTGCCGAGCCAGCGCTGCCAATGCCGGCTGCTGGTGTTTCGGATGTTTGTCACGCCCTTGTCGGGCTCCATCCGCAGCAGATCCTTGAAGTCGACCGTCTGCCCCTTCGCCTCGAGCTTCGCCGCGCGCTTCTTGGCGGCTTCAAGCTGCACGACCTGTGATGTCGGCATCCCCCAGCGAGCCATGACGATCTCGCGCTCGCCATCCTCGCCATTCCGCACCACTGGCGCCGGGTAGTCGGGATAGATGCCCGGCTGGGGCGCCAGATTGCCGACGCCATTGCGGAGCGTCCCGACGAGGTCGGTGATGGCAGCGAGGTTGGATTTATGGCTGTAGAGGTTGCACATGCGGATCTGAACTTCCGGCGCGCTGATGGGTTGCCTCCCTAGCAATAGGAGGTTCCCATGATCCTAGACCATTCTGCCAAACCCGCCGAAGATCTGGAAGACGTTCAGAAGATCCGGTTCTTCTTCCGCGGCGACACCGATGTGGTGCCTTGCTTGGTCACTTGGGAGGCGCTGGATCGGCTGGAGGGCGGCAAGGCAGCGGACCGCGCGGAGCGCCTTGAGCGGTTCGAGAAACACCGCTCGGCTATCGAGGTTGCCGCACGTCGCAAGGCGGTCAATGCGAATGGCATAGTGACCGTCAACGCAGATGAGACCGTTCAGGCCGCCAAGGGGGAATGATGCCTGCTCGGCCGGGAGGCGCCCCGACGCTGTCCTTGACGCACTTGCCGAGGAAGCTGGAGCGGGCTGCACCCGCAAGCTTCCTGGAATCGGCGGTGGCGACGCAACTGTCGGCGAGGGCAGGGCCGGCAAAGGCAATCAGAACGGCGAGAGTGATGAGTGACTTCATCGAGCCGTCTCCCCTTCAGATGCCGGGAGTTGGTCGTGGCTGAGGACCGGCGTCGAGAAGGCGCAGAGGGATACCGGCAAGCGGTAATTTAATATCTTATTTACGAACAATTTTAGTTCAAATTCGGACACATTTCCGATGCGGAATGTGTATCGCCGAATGACCGGCAGCAACTTAAGGAGAAGTGGAATGGGTACGCCTACCTTCCCCGGCGGTAATGGTGGTGGAACGAGCGGTGGCGGCAAGCCAGGCGGTGGTGGACCCCGCCCTGGTCCGTAATGTGAAGCCAAAATATCTGGAATAATCGTGAGCGCAGGGGGCGAGACGTCGACCTCTGCGCTTTGATTCATTACATTACTTCGTAGTCAGCGAATTATTCTCAGTTGCAGCTCGCTACTTCCATCTCGCCGAGGCCGTGCAGCGGCGGGGGCTGCTGGGGCGGTTGAGCAGCCGCCGGCTACACGGTCGACGTCGAGGCGAGGTTGTGGCCTGAGGGGAGGCGCTTGATTTCTGTCGGGCGCCATGCGCTCACTAGACTGAAGGCGAGTCGGTTCATTCGCCTTGCGATCTGGGTATGATCCTCGATGCGTTGGGCCTTCCTTGTTCTGCTCCTCGCGATCGCAGCTCTGCTCGGGATTGACGTTGTGCTGCGCACTGCGTCATACCCGGATGGTTGGAAGAGCATTGACGTTGTGACTGCCACTTTGGCGGCGCTCGGTGTGACCCTCGCGGCGACAACGATATTTCTCGGAGTTGCCGCTTTTCTCGGATATTTTCATATTAGAGAAATCGCCAATGACACTGCCAAGTCTGTGGCAAAGGAGGCCGCAGAAAAAGTGGCAAAGGCAACGGCAGAAGAGATAGCTGGTCGATTGGTTCGAACGGCGTTGGATCAGGAAGGCGGCCAGGGAGGCGGCGATGAATATGCACACGGCGCAGCCAGGGACGGCGGGTGACGATCGCCATCTGACGGCGATGGAGGTCATCAGTAGGCATCAACTTACCCCTCCTGTCGACGTCTTTGCGATCGCCAAGGCACTGGGTCTTTATGTGCGCGTGGCATCTGATCTCCCCGACAATGTATCGGGAAAGATTGAGGCGCCGTGGTTCAATGGTGATAGCTATACCGTCAGTATCAATGGACGGCACTCATCGACTCGTCAGCGATTTACGTTAGCTCATGAGATCGCTCATTTTGTGCTTCATCGTAGCTTGATCGGTGACGGCATCGTTGACGATGCAATGTATCGCAGCGACAGGAGTGACGACATTGAGCGGCAGGCTAACAGCTACGCTGCCACAATTTTGATGCCGGCTCCGCTGGTTCGAGCGGCCTTTAGTGCGGGCACAAAGGACTATGCGGGAATGTCTCGCCTGTTCGACGTATCGAGTGAAGTGGCGCGCATTCGGATGCGTGAGCTAAGGCTCGGCATATAGCGCCAGGAGCCGCACCGTAGCTCCTGGCGCTCTGCCTCACACTCGCTCGGCGAATGCCCTTATATCTTCCAGCGTCGCCTCATAAGGCCGCTGAACGGCGCCCAGTACGGCCACATTACGATCGTCCGTCACCATGTAGCCCGGCCCGTATACGGCGCGGGTCCAATGGCGCGCGGGCGCCTTCTGCAGATGATAGCCGGCCTTGTTGAGGCGGTGGCGGATGGCGGACTCCGAGTTGCAAATGCGCATGGTCACTCTCCATTTATGAGGGGATGACTTCGATGCGCTGCGAGCCGGGGCGGAACAGTCAGGTCCGCGGCGGGCACGTCACCTCCGCCCTCATGCAGAGGGCTTCACCGGCACGAGGACGATGCTGGAGATCGGGGCGGCAGTCAATAGGTCGGTGGGGCCGCCGGGCAAGATGGAGCGCACCGTCTCCCCACGATGCGCTCCACCTCCACAGACACGGATGTCCGCAGCATGCCTCACGGCAAGCGGCCGGAAACTACATATGTCGAGCATGCCGTAAGGTTGCCGTAGAATGAAGAAGCCGTAACGGTGGTGGGGCGGCCTTCGCTTACATTCAGGCTGCACCCGACCACGGATACGACGTTGGCTGCCCCGCCCTATGGCGCCGCGCTAGGAGATTGTTGGCCTGAGCGCCGAACAGCCTGCCGTGTGACGCTCGAGGTGTTCTTCGTCAGCCTCAGCAGCTTGCGATGAGCCGCCAGCACCTGCCGCCAGTGGTGCTCGCTGAGCCGGAGCATCGTAGCACGCTCTTTTCGATCCGGAGAGCGTCTTACCATGGCAAGGGCAGCAGATAGATCCTCAAGGGCTAGCTCGAGATCCGACACGGTTTCGTTGATATCCGACATGACCCGCCCCGAGTCCTCTAGGTGGCATCCTGCCATGGATGCAACCAACGTCAAGGGTGCTGGCGCGCCGAAGGATGTGCGGCCGGGCGCTACTAAGGGGCTAGTAACGCCCGGCCTAGGCCTGCGCTCGTAACACCGGGGTTGCGGTGAGGGGGAGCGTCACGCCGTCCAGAAATCCGATGGCCGGACCCGCTGACCATACCGCGTCCGGCCGGCCGCCTCCACGACGCTGGGAGCCCGCCGCCCGCCCCAGCACCGCTTCGCGCACCGGCTCTGGGGTGGAGGGTGCGGCAAGGGCGTGGAGGGCGGTGGGGGCCAAACTTCCCACCGTGGGAAGTTCGTAACCAGGCCGCTTGACGTAGTGCCCCACAATAACGAAACATGTGCGCATTTTGTGGAGCACTACAATGTTTGTAAAGTGGTATCGCAGGAAGCGCAATGCCCGTTTGGCTGGCGGCCTGGGGGATCTCCTGATTTGCAAGCTTGTTGAAAGCCGCCGCGACGAGGAGGGCACGCCGCGGCACCATGTGGTTGCTTATCTTGGGTCCACACGAGAGGGCACGCCACCCGACACCCCTCGAGAGGATATGTTCTGGGAGTCGGTTCGATCCTCGCTAGCCGGGCTGGATTTACCGCAAGACAGACGCGAAAAACTATTTGCAACCGTTGCAAATGGATTCAAGGAACGACGGACAGGCGGTCGGCAGCCCGTCAATCAGTAGTTGGTGCCGGGGGCGCTTGCGTCTGATCATGCCAATTGGCATGATCAGATCAGCGTAGCGATCTGCCTGTAGCCTTGGCCGTGGCCTTGGTGAAGCGGTCGGGGATTGAGGGTTCGCGCCGTTCTCGGTCTCGGCGTGCAGCGCTTCATCGGCGCAGCCTCCTCCGCCTCCCCATCGACCAGCCGATCGCCCGTGACGTAGCCACCCGCTAGGCCACCAGCTATCCTCCCTGCCATGGTAATCCACCACACCCACCCTCCGAAGACGTCCGTGCGCCATAGGGGCGCACCGGCGATTGTCGGAGGGTCACATGCACCACAAGCGGAAACGCCCGAAATCCACGCGGGCCGGGTGCCTTCTTTGTAAACCTTGGAAACGGCAGGGCACCTGCCTGCACGATCGCGATAAGGCATCCGATTTGCGGCGGCGGATCATCGCTGACGAGAAGGTGCGCGAGTTCAAGTGCGACTAGCCCAGAGCGAGCAACGCCGGAATCCGGCGTTGCGTCGCCTATCAGCAGCCGTCCGCGCAGAGGCGGCATATAGCCCACGGGCAGAGCTGCATCGACGGGCTGCGGCCCGTCGGCGTCGTGCCGGAGGCGCAGAAGCGCAGCTTGGTCGGAAGGGTGTTTGGGGTGTGAGGGAGGATGCTTGCCGCCAAAATGGCGGCAAGCATCAATCGGCAGGCTGGTGTGCGAATTCGAAGAATGGCGGCTCACCGCGGTCGCGACTAGCCTCAGATAGCCAAAGACGCCACTGGAGTATGGGGGCGGTGTTCTGCCCAATGGTGGATATGATCTTGTAGTCGTCGAGGTTTACACCTGCAGGTGCCCACCCATTTGGATTCTGTAGAACCAGAATCGGCCCCTCATCTGTTATCTGAATGGAGCCGGCTGTTTCCGTGTATTTCGTGTTCTGAGGTCGTGTGTTCTCATCAATTGTTGGCTCTAGAACCCACGATGAGCCAAAACTTATGCAATTTATGGACAGCTGGACGTGTCGGAGCGCCATGCTCGGGCTCAGTACGGCGATTGTCGACTGGACAGGATCGTTCTCAATGACAAGGGCAATATTGGCGCCGTTTCTTAGGCGCACTATTTCTCCTTGCTGACAGTCCTTTAGCTTCTTAAGTCGAATTTCCGGATCGATCTTCATTCACTCCCCCACCTCAACGGTAGCAGCCTGCCATGGCTGCAACCGGCTGGGAATGGGCATCGTGCGGACAGCAAGGGATAGGCCGCCTTCGTGGCGGTGCCCCCTCCCGTCCTTACGCTTGCTTTCAATCTGGTCAAGTTGACCAGATTGAACGACCTCACCGTCTTCGTCGATGATGCCCATGAGCACCATCCATTTCTTGCGGTGCTTGGCGCTGACGGTCGCCCTCTACGCCCGAAAGTCATCCCAGCGCTTGACGAAATCATCTGATGTTCGCCAGAGCGCCTGAACGAGCAGTGGAGCTCTGGGCGCCTCCACGGCTTCGTCCATTGGATATCGAAGCGGATATTTCTTGGCCAGCGCATGAAGCCTGCCGAGCGCAAGGACGTACTCTTCGGCTAACAGCGCCGTGTCTTCGATGCCCTCGATGCCGCAATAGCGGTCAGCCTCCAACTCAATTGAGTGGGCGATGTTGGCGTTGATTCGGACATGACTCCTAACCGGCTCGGCCTCTTGCCGTTTCCACATCTGTTCGATGTCGTGACCACCGTGACCGGTATTGATGGTGCCGCCATTGAACAAAATGGCCGCCTTGAGCATAAGCTCCAGCCCGTGGCCGGCAAGATGTAGGGCGGGCAGGTACAGTATTCGCCCCTTGTCGTGCATTGCCTCGGTCAGCGTGAGGGCGCCCTCAAGATGCCGCTTAGCGTAGGCTATGTGCTTCCCGGCTGGGGTTCTAAAAAAGCCTCTACCTACCTCATCCTCGTCATGCATTACTCTGTCCTCCGTCTGGAGCACCTCCCTACGGCGCAGACTCCTCCGCCTGTCCGTCCCCATCTCCCCGCAGGTGCTCCCCGCCGATCGCCTGGTACAAATTCCACAGCGCCAGCCCGGCCTCATGGGCGAGGGCATACCATTCCGGGTTCGTCAGGATCGACGGATGCTCGGCCAGGTGCCGTTCTACCGAGTCATTGAACACCGACGCCATCTGCAGCGCTTCGTGGCAGCCAAATGTGCCCGGCGCGAAATCCGCAGCGAGCTCCTCCGGTGTGGTCTCACGCTCCTCGGCGGCAGCAGTCAACTGCTCGAGCCTGGTCTTTTCGACTTCTTCAGGGGTGTACGTGACGGCGGGTTTTAAGGGCATGGGGTGGCGCTCTGGTGGGACTTGCTTGGCTGCGCACTCGTTGTGAACAATGATGCTGCGGCGGTTGATGGAGCTCCCCATGGCCAAGCGCAGCACCCTGCCGAAATACGTAAGCGAGGAGGTGGATAGGAAGACCGGCAAGGTCTACGTCTACTTCCGTCGCCGCGGACGCGCGAAGGTGCGGATGACTGATCCGCCCCACTCCGAAGCGTTCAACGCGCACTATTGTCAGCTGCTTCAGGGTACCCCTACGCTAGAGCCAGTCGACCGCAAATGCGAGTCCGTGGGCACCTTCGGTTGGCTGGTCGTGCAGTATTACGGCTCGGCCGAATTCAGGCGCCTTGACGCGAGGACGCAGCGAGTCCGTCGGCAAATTGTAGATTCGATCCTGGCAGAGAGTGTCCCTGGTGGCGATGAGCGGAGGGGTACATATTCATCCGTTTCGCTTGCCAAATTCACCGGCAAGGCGGTTCGCGCTCTCCGAGACCGGAAGGCGACCGGCGCCGATGGCAGTCCGACGCCCTCCGCGGCGAACAGTCGCCTAAAAGCGCTGCGCCAAGTCTTTGCCTATGGTGTCGACGCTCAAGTGCACGGAAGTCTGCAATCAAACCCAGCGCGAGACGTTCGATATCTGCCCCCCATGCGGCCCGATGGCATACCGGCTTGGACTGACTGGGATGTTTCCCGCTTCCGCAGAACCCACCCGCCCGGCACCATGGCTCACCTCGCCTTGCTGTTGTTTCTCGAGTTTGGCCAGCGGATCTCCGACGTCCACAGGCTGGGCGCCGACATGGTGCATGACGACAGCATTACCTTCACCCAATGGAAAAATCGGCAGCGAAAGCCGGTAACGCTAACTCTCCCGATTGGCGCTGAGCTGTTAGCGGCGCTGGCCGGGGTCCCAAACGAACGCAAGACGTTCCTGGTGAATGATCACGGGCGCCCATTTCCGAGCGCCAACTCGTTCGGCAATCAATTCCGGATCTGGTGCAAGAAGGCCGGCTTAGAAGGCCGCTCCGCGCACGGTCTGCGCAAATACTTTTCAGCGCATCTCGCGGAGCTTGGCGCTACCGATCGTGAGATCATGGCATTCACGGGACATAGGAACGCTAAGGAGGTCGACCGCTACACCCGCTCTGCCAATCAGCGGCGGCTCGCGCGTGCGTTTCACGAGCGAATGGCGGCGAACAAGTCAGAGGGCGATCCAAATATGAACTAGGCCCTCTCCGTGTGCCCGTAAGCACCAGCACGTTGTTGCCCCCGCGAGGGGACACTTGCAGATTCTCGGAATCGGGGCGAAGGTGTCCGTGGGCTTGAACACCCGGACCGAAGATATGGCCACTCACGTTTGGCGACGGTGAGTAGCTGAAGCGCGAAGCCTCTTGGCGGAGGCTGGACGCATGCGGCGCCTTGGCGGGCGACCGAACCTGGCCATCAGTATGGCCGGGAGCGGTGCGCTATGTCCAGAGGGTAATACCTTAAAAGCGCAACGGCCTGTCTCTTCGGCAGGTGTTCAACTCCCGGCTGCCTGGTCTGTCACCAGGCACGGCCTTGAACAGCCGATACCGAAGAGCCAAACCCCCATGCACCTCGATCCCGACTACGGGCATTGCCCGCCTGCCGACCGCGCAACCTTGCGCCGCGACCTAACCCAGATCATCGAGCGCGCCATAGAGGCCCTGGACGCCCTAGAGGCCGACACTGACGCCGAGCAAGAACTCGGCTGGACGCTGGGCGTCAATCAGGAGCATGCCCTTGCCTGGTGCACGCTAGATGCATCCGGGACGGCAGAGCCAGACGACCATGGCGGCGGCGACATCAATGACGAACCGCACGACGCCGAAGATGACATGGCGGCCGATCCGGATGCCCTTCACCTGTTGCGCGACGAGTTCGTGTTTTCCCAGATGATGAGCGACACACGCGTCGAGCGGCACGAAGCAAGCAACGCCGCGCTGCAGCAGCTGGCGGACATGACTGGCCAGTCATTCAGGGCCGTACACTGGCCCCGGGTGACGATGCACCCGAAGCGGCCGCCCTCCCGCGAGGGCCTCACCCGGTTGCGCGGCATCGTCAACGGGGTGCCGATGCTGGTGGAGATCACGCGATGAACATGCAATCCGCCACTCCTGGCGTGAAAGTTGTCAATCCTGACGCGTTCCCGCTTCTCTATTGCATGCTCCTGAACTCGCCTTGCGCGGTGGAGGGCTGGGAGCCAGGCACCCCGCTGGCGTTCACGCAGCTAGATCAGCCCAACGGTGGCGACGCGGCGATTCTCTACATTAAGGGACGCGATCCGGTGTTGATCAGGCTCGTCACAGACATCCTCCCCGAGGACTGGCAGGCTCTGCCAGACCACCGCATGACTGCAGGGAGCGATGTCGACGCTGCGGTCGTCTGTGACGTCCTCGGCACTGATCGAACTGTGTCCGTCCGACTCGAGCGAGTGACTGCGATCCACAAGTGCCTTGGGCCGGTCAAACGTCTAACCGGGAGGTCCGCATGACCGCCTTCAGCCTTGGTGACCCAACCTGGGCACGCGAAGCCCGTCGGCGTCTGGTCGATCGGCCGCCGCCGTTAAAGGCGTGGCGGTTCGAGATCGGCGATCGTGTCGCGATCATCCATCGCGGGGCGATGCAGATTTGTACGATCACTGGACGGTCAGAATTCGCTGATCGCCCTGACCGCTACGAGGTCGTGTTTCCGAACTTCGACAGGTTGCGACGGAAGTGGCGGGATTCGGACGAAATCTCGCCGGCCCGCTAACCGCTCAGCCCCGTCGCGCACTGTGCGGCGGGGCTTCAGCTAAGGCCGTTATGGCAAATTGCATACTGAGTGGCTAAAAGCGCCAAAAATCCCAATAAAATCAATGGGATATGGTGCCCAGGAGAGGACTCGAACCTCCACGGTGTTACCCACTGGTACCTGAAACCAGCGCGTCTACCAATTCCGCCACCTGGGCACATGCCTTGCGGCACGGCGGCGAGACATAGTCGGGGGACCTCCCGCTTGTCAACGAGGCAATTGCATCAATCGCGCTTCTCCTGTGGGGAATTTTTCAACCGCCCCCTCCCCTCGCCGGATCCTCGCCCGTTCGCCGCGGCAGGCCGATGAGGTGTATGATGAGGATGATCGGCGCCGATGAGACCGACAGGCCGCCGCGCCGGGCCGCTCGGCGCTGGACGCTGGCGCGGCGGCGCGCTAATCGTCTGGCATACAGGATTATCCGGGCCGGGAGAGCACCATGGTCGACGCCGCTACCTCCGACGAGATGCCGCTTCCCGACGAAGCGGAACTGGAGGCGCGTTCCGCCCCCATGGAGCGCCTCGTCACTGTCTATGGCGGCTCGGGCTTCATCGGCCGCCATGTGGTGCGCTCCCTCGCCCGCATGGGCTGGCGGGTACGCGTCGCGGTGCGCCGCCCGGACCTCGCCGGTCATCTCCAGCCGCTCGGCGCCGTCGGGCAGATCAACCCGGTGCAGGCCAATCTGCGCTACCCGGCCTCGGTGCTGCGCGCCGCCGAGGGCGCGGAGGTGGTGATCAACCTCGTCGGCGTGCTGCATGAGGGTGGCCGGCAGAGCTTCGAGGCGGTGCATAATTTCGGCGCCAAGCAGGTGGCGCTGGCCGCCCGCGAGGTCGGGGCGCGGCTGATCCACGTGTCGGCGATCGGCGCCGATCCGAACTCCGCCTCCTCCTATGCCCGCACCAAGGCGGCCGGCGAGAGCGCCGCCCGCGAGGCGGTGCCGGAAGCGGTGATCTTCCGCCCCTCCATCGTGTTCGGGCCGGAAGACAATTTCTTCAACCGATTCGCCGCCATGTCGCGCCTCGCCCCGGCGCTGCCGCTGATCGGCGGCGGCACCACCCGCTTCCAGCCGGTGTTCGTCGGCGACGTTGCCAACGCGGTGGCCAAGGCGGTGGACGAGATCGCCAAGCCGGGCACGGTCTACGAGCTCGGCGGGCCGGAGATCCTCACCTTCAAGCAGCTCATGGAGATCATGCTGAAGGAGATCGACCGCAAGCGCCTGCTGGTGCCGCTGCCCTTCGCCATCGCCTCGCTGCAGGCGCGGCTGCTGGAGCTGCTGCCCAACCCGCTGCTCACCCGCGACCAGGTGAAGCTGTTGGCGCATGACAACGTCGTCTCCGCCCAGGCGATCGCCGAGGGCCGCATCCTCGAGGGCCTCGGCATCCAGCCGACCGCGCTCGGCGCCGTGCTGCCGGGCTATCTCTGGCGCTACCGCAAGGCCGGCCAGTTCACCCGCCTCGTCGCCTGAGCCGGCTCCTCATCCCATAAAAAGGCCGCCGGAGAGCGATCCCCGGCGGCCTTTTTCTTGAGCGGCCTTGTGGGCGCGGCTCAGCCGACCAGAGCCAGCGCGATCAGCCCGACGCCGCCCACCGCGATGCGCCACCAGCCGAACGGCGTGAAGCCGTGCCGGGAGACGAAGCCGATCAGCGTGCGCACCACCGCCAGCGCCGCGACGAAGGCGGCGAGGAAGCCGACGACGATGAGGATGCCGTCATCCATCGAGAGGGCGTCGCGGTTCTTGTAGAGGTCGTAGGCGAAGGCGCCCGCCATGGTCGGCAAGGCGAGGAAGAAGGAGAATTCCGCCGCCGCCGGCTTGCTCACCCCGAGCAGCAGCCCGCCGACGATGGTGGAACCGGACCGCGACACCCCCGGGATCATGGCGAGGCACTGGATGAAGCCGATCTTCAGCGTCAGCAGCGGCGGCAGCGCCATGGGATCGGTGTAGCGCGGACGGATCTTCAGCGTGTCCACCCACAACAGCACGATGCCGCCGAGAATCAGCATCACGCAGATCAGTGCCGGCGATTCGAACAGCACCTGCTTGATGAAGCCGTGCGCGAAGGCGCCGATCACCGCCGCCGGCAGGAAGGCGACGAGGATGCCGATGACGAAATTGCGCGAGCGCGGGCTCGACGGCAGCGTGACCAGCACCTGCCAGAAGCGCTGGAAATAAGCGACTACGATGGCGAGGATGGCGCCGAGCTGGATCAGCACCTCGAAGACCTTGCCCTGGCTCTCGAAGCCGAGGAAATGACCGGCGAGCAGGATGTGGCCGGTGGAGGAGACGGGGAGGAATTCGGTGAAGCCTTCGAGAAGGCCGAGCAGGAAGGCTTCGAGCAGATTGCCGAACGACATGAAGACGATCCGGTGAGAGGCAGCGGAAAAGACGTCCGACGACCGCCGCAGGACGGACGAGGAACAGCGGAAGCCGCATCCTGTCCGGTTCGCGGCCGGCGATCAACGTGACGTAACGGTGGGAATTCGCCGTCGACGCCGCGCCGACACCGTGTCATCACGATTCCGCCTCACGAAGGTAATCCATTTTACCCTGGGTCGGCGTTGCGGACATGATGCAACGTTCTGGAGAATACGCATGAAACGTCTTCTGGCCGCGTTGGGTGGCCTCATCGCCCTCACCGGCGTGGCCTCCGCGCAAACCGGCGGCTTCGTCACCACCAATGTGAATTTGCGCGCCGGGCCGGGCACCGATTATCCGGCGGTCGTGGTGCTCGGCGCCGGGACCCCGCTCTCCATTTTCGGCTGCCTCGACACCTATAGCTGGTGCGATGTCGACTGGCGCGGCTATCGCGGCTGGGTCGCCGCCGCCTATCTCGAATACGATTATCGCGGCCGCCGGGTGGAATTCCCCAGCTATGCCCCGATGATCGGCGTGCCGATCATCGGCTTCAGCGTCGACAATTACTGGGGCCGCTACTATCGCGACCGCCCCTGGTATGGCGACCGCTACCGCTGGGGCTCGCCCCCCGGCCGGCGTCCCCCGCCGCCTCCGGGCGGTGGCTGGTATGGCGGCCCGCCTCCGGGTGGCGGCGGCTGGGGCGGTGGCGGTGGCGGCTGGAACAACGGCCCGCCCCCGCCGCGTGGCGGCTATGGCGGTGGCGGCTATGGCGGCGGCGGTGGTGGCTGGAATGGCGGCCCGCCTCAGGGGGGCGGCTGGAACGGTGGCGGACAGCCCCCGCGCGGCAACTGGAACGGCGGCGGCGGCCAGCCTCCGCAGGGCAACTGGAATGGCGGTGGACAACCGCCGCGCGGCAATGGCGGCAATGGCGGCCCTCCGCCGCAGCAGGGCCGCCCGCCGCAGCAGGCCCAGCCCTCCGGTCCCCCGCAGCAACAGGGACGCCCGCCGGGACCGCCGCAGCAAATGGGCGAGCGCCCCGGCCCGCAGCGCAGCGACGATGGCTGCCCGCGCGTGCAGATGCAGAAGGGCCAGTGCTGACGGACCGGACCGAGGGTTACGGCGAAAACACCGAACGGCGTGCCCGCTGGCGGGCCGTTCGGCACCCAATGGCACGGGCGAATTCCCCCGCCCGTGCCGGTTTGCCGCCTGACGGCTCTTGAAATAGCGGGCCCGCTCCTGTAAGGGGTGCGGCCTTATCGAACCGCCCGGCGAATTAGGGCTGCCGCGGCGGTTCTTCTGCTCAACACCAACAATATGGCCACGCACGCCGTAAGGCGAGCATCAGGCCGCGGAGACCGAGCCAAATGCCCAAGATGAAGACCAAGTCCGGAGCGAAGAAGCGCTTCAAGCTCTCCGGCACCGGCAAGGTGATCATGGCCCAGGCGAACAAGCGCCATGGCATGATCAAGCGCACCAACAAGCAGATCCGGAACCAGCGCGGCACCTCCGTCATGGCGGAGCCGGATGCGGTGGTCGTCCGTAAGTATTTTCTGCCCAACGGCTGACGCCAGCCCTTAGCCCGTACCAGGAGAATTCCCCATGGCCCGTGTCAAGCGCGGCGTAACCTCCCACGCCAAGCACAAGAAGGTGCTGAAGGCTGCGAAGGGTTATTTCGGCCGCCGCAAGAATACCATCCGCGTCGCCAAGCAGGCCGTCGAGAAGGCGCAGCAGTACGCCTATCGCGACCGTAAGGCGAAGAAGCGCAATTTCCGCGCCCTGTGGATCCAGCGCATCAACGCTGCGACCCGTGAGCTCGGCTTCACCTATGGTCGATTTATCGACGGTCTCGGCAAGGCCGGGATCGAGGTCGACCGCAAGGTGCTCTCGGATATCGCCATCCATGAGCCCGAGGCGTTCAAGGCGCTGGTGGAGCAGGCCAAGGCCGCTCTGGAGCCCAAGGCCGCCTGATCTGGCCGCCTGACCTCCCCGCATCTGCCGGGACCAAAATGAGAAGAGCCCCGCGCGTCCGCGCCGGGGCTCTTCGCGTTCCTGCGCCTGTCCGCGCCGCCGGCGGCCCTGCCTTCCCCCGCCTGCCGCTTTGCGCCCGCCTTCCGCCTCGCTATAAGCGCCGCGTCCGCTCCCTCCGAGGAACCGCCGAGGAAACTTCATGTCCGTCGCCACCTTGCCCGATCTCGCCGCGCTCGAAGCCGAGCTCCATGCCGGCGTCGCCGCCGCCGCCGACGAGGCCGCCCTCGAAGCCCTGCGCGTCGCCGCGCTCGGCAAGAAAGGCTCGGTGTCCGAACTGCTCAAGAGCCTCGGCGGCATGAGCCCGGAGGAGCGCAAGACCGCCGGCCCCGCCATTAACGGCCTGCGCGACCGCCTCAACGCCGCGCTCGCCGAGCGCCGCACCGCGCTGAAGGCCGCCGCGCTGGAGAAGCGCCTGGAGACCGAGCGTCTCGACGTCACCCTGCCGGTGCGCGAGGCGCCGGCCGAGCTGGGTCGCGTCCACCCGATCAGCCAGGTGATCGACGAGCTCACCGCCATCTTCGCCGATATGGGCTTCGCGGTGGCCGAGGGGCCGGACATCGAGGACGACTTCCACAATTTCACCGCGCTGAACTTCCCCGAGGGGCATCCGGCGCGCGAGATGCACGACACCTTCTACCTGCCGACCAAGGAAGACGGCTCGCGCCTGGTGCTGCGCACCCACACCTCGCCGGTGCAGGTGCGCACCATGCTGGCGAACAAGCCGCCGATCCGCGTCATCTGCCCGGGCCGCACCTATCGCTCGGACAGCGACCAGACCCACACGCCGATGTTCCACCAGGTCGAGGGCCTCGTCATCGACAAGGGCTCGCATCTCGGCCACCTGAAATGGATCCTGCAGGAGTTCTGCAAGGCGTTCTTCGAGGTGGAGAACGTGACGATGCGGTTCCGCCCGTCCTTCTTCCCCTTCACCGAGCCGTCGATGGAAGTCGACATCCAGTGCGACCGCTCGCGCCCCGGAGAGATCCGCTTCGGCGAGGGCAATGACTGGCTGGAGATCCTCGGCTGCGGCATGGTGCACCCGAACGTCATCCGCAATTGCGGCCTCGACCCGGACGAGTATCAGGGCTTCGCCTGGGGCATGGGGATCGACCGCATCGCCATGCTGAAATACGGCATGCCGGACCTGCGCGCCTTCTTCGAGGCCGATGTGCGCTGGCTGCAGCATTACGGCTTCCGCCCGCTCGACTTCCCGACGCTGGCCGGCGGCCTTAGCGCATAACCCGGTCAATGGGGATTGATGTGGCCTGGATCAAGTCGGTTTCGCGCGTTGAGTCCAAAGGAAGGCTGCAGCCGACGCAAGTTGTAGCTGTGGTGAAGGTCTTTGAGACCGACAACTCAACGCCCATTGTGCAAATTGACACGCATGGCTCTGATGACCGGGAAATTCCCGGAAAACTCAGCCAAACGATCCAGTTGGGCGAAGAGACAGCTAAGCAGCTGTTTGACATTTTCAAAGAAACCTACGGGTTCAAATAGATCATGAAATTCACCCTCTCCTGGCTGCGCGAGCACCTTTCCGGCAGCTACACGCTGGACGACGTCACCGGCGCCCTCAACCGCATCGGCTTCGAGGTCGAGGGCGTCGAGGACAAGGCGGGCAAGCTCAAGGGCTTCTCCATCGCCTATGTGATCTCGGCCGAGAAGCACCCCAACGCCGACAAGCTGCGGGTCTGCATGGTCGATACCGGCGCCGGCGAGCCGGTGCAGGTGGTGTGCGGCGCGCCCAATGCCCGCACCGGCATGAAGAGCGTGTTCTCGCCGCCCGGCACCTATATCCCCGGCAAGGACATCACGCTGGGGGTCGGCTCGATCCGCGGCGTCGAGAGCCGCGGCATGCTGTGCTCGGCGGCCGAGCTGCAGCTCTCCGAGGATCATGACGGCATCATCGACCTGCCGGCCGACGCTCCCGTGGGCGCTGTTTATGTCGACTGGATCGGCCTCGACGACCCGGTGGTCGAGATAGCCGTGACGCCGAACCGCGCCGACGGCCTCGGCATTCACGGCCTCGCCCGCGACCTCGCCGCCGCCGGCATCGGCACGCTGGTCGAGGACGAGATCGTGCCGGTGCCGGGCGCCTTCCCCTGCCCGGTGAAGGTGACCATCGCCGAGGGGGCCCCTTGCCCCGCCTTCGCGCTGCGCCTCATTCGCGGGGTGAAGAACGGCCCGTCGCCCGACTGGGTGCAGGCCAAGCTGCGCGCCATCGGCCTGCGCCCGATCAACGCGCTGGTCGACGTCACCAACCTCATCACCTTCGACCAGAACCGGCCGCTGCACGTGTTCGACGCCAAGAAGGTGCATGGCGACCTGGTGGTGCGCCGCGCCACGGCCGGTGAGACGCTGCTGGCGCTCGACGGCAAGACCTACACGCTCGACGCCTCGATGTGCGTGATCGCCGACGATAAGGCCGTGGAATCGCTCGCCGGCGTGATGGGCGGCGAGGAGAGCGGCTGCGACGAGGCGACCACCGACGTGCTGGTGGAATCGGCGCTGTGGGAGCCGATCAACATCGCCCAGACCGGCCGCAAGCTGGGGCTGAACTCCGACGCCCGCTTCCGCTTCGAGCGCGGCATCGACCCGGCCTTCACCGTGCCGGGCCTGGAGCTGGCGACCAAGCTGATCCTCGACTTCTGCGGCGGCGAGCCCTCGCAGGTGGTGCTGGCCGGCGCGATCCCCGACACCACGCGGACGATTGCCTTCCCGCTGTCGCTGACCGAGAAGCTCGCCGGCCTCGTCGCTGACGATGCCGAACAGATCGGCGTGCTGGACAAGCTCGGCTTCAAGGTCGCGGGCACCAGCGGCACCGTCGACGTCGTGCCGCCGTCCTGGCGCGGCGACATCGAGGGCAAGGCCGACCTCGTCGAGGAAGTGGTGCGCATCATCGGCCTCGACCGGGTGCCTGCCACGCCGTTCCCGCGCGACGAGACCGCCCGCCAGCCGGTGCTGACCACGCTGCAGATCCGCACCCGCAAGGCCAAGCGCACGCTGGCCACGCGCGGCCTCGTCGAGGCCGTCACCTGGTCCTTCGTGCCCAAGGCCTCGGCCGAGCTGTTCGGCGGCGGCCAGCCCGAGCTGGCGCTCGCCAACCCGATTGCCTCCGACCTCTCCGACATGCGCCCCAGCCTGCTGCCGGGCCTCATCCGCTCGGGTCAGGCCAATGCCGACCGTGGCCTGGGCGACGTCGCGCTGTTCGAAGTCGGGCAGGTGTTCAAGGGTGACCGGCCGCAGGACCAGTTCATCTGCGCCACCGGCATCCGCCGCGCCTTCGCCAAGCCGGCGGGCACCGGGCGCCACTGGTCGAGCAAGGCGACGGTGGTCGACGCCTTCGACGCCAAGGCCGATGCGCTCGCCGTGCTCGCCGCCTGCGGCGCTCCGGTCGCCAATCTGCAGATCTCGACCGATGCGCCGTCCTGGTTCCACCCCGGCCGCTCCGGCAGCTTCCGGCTCGGCGCCAATGTGATCGGGCATTTCGGCGAGTTGCACCCGGCGCTCCTGGAGGCGCTCGACGTCGAGGGGCCGCTGGTCGGCTTCGAGATCGTGCTCGACAAGATCCCCGAGCCGAAGGCCAAGGCGACGCGGGTGAAGCCGCTGCTCGACCTCTCGGCCTTCCAGCCGGTGGAGCGCGACTTCGCCTTCGTGGTGGCGCGCTCGGTGGCGGCCGGCGACATCGTCAAGGCGGTGGCCGGCGTCGACCGCAAGCTGATCGTCGCGGTGAACGTGTTCGACGTCTATGAGGGCGCCGGCATCGACGCCGACAAGAAGTCGGTGGCGCTCTCCGTCACCCTGCAGCCGCGCGAGAAGACGCTCACCGACGCCGAGATCGAGGCGGTGGCGGGCAAGATCGTCGCGGACGTGACCAAGAAGACCGGCGCCAGCCTGCGAGGCTGAGGGTGGATGGCCTCGTTACCCTCTCCCCGCCTGCACTCGGCTGTCGCCGAGTGCAGTTCCGGCGCGATCGAAACCGGAAACATCCGGTTTCGATGGAGAGGTGGCCCGCGCAGCGGCTCGGCGAGGGGCTGCGCGATTGCGGACCCGACGAAGGCCGCTTACCCCGGCCCTCTCCGTCGGCATCGGATGTATTCGGCGCTAACTTTGTGAGGTGTAGGACTCGGCTATAGCCGAGTTCTGTGCGGGGAGACGGAGCGGCCCGCTCGATTCCGCGTCATCCCGACCGGCGTCCTGACGACGTGGAGCCGGGATCGCTCTCTCGTGTTTGCGCATGCCCGAGCGGCCTAGCACCGTCCGGGAGGATGATCCTTCGCTCGGGAGACGACGACCGGGCTCGCGGCAGTCCGGCCTAGGCGGGGCCGCCGGTGAGGCGGATGACGCGCTCGGCGGCGATCTCGCCGGAATTCCACGCGCCGGTAAGCGTGCCCCAGCCGCTGACATTGGCGTACTCGCCGGCGAAGACGATGCGGCCGAGCGGCGACGCGAACTGGCTGCGCTGCGCGCCCTGCCCGGGCGCCGCCACCGCCATGGCGCCGCGAATGAGCGGGTCGGCGGTCCAGTTCGACGCCACCCCCTTGCCGATCTCGCCAATGCCGAACGCCGCGCGCATATAGGCCTGCGCCGCATCGCGCGCCGCCGCTTCCCCCTTGCCGGACAATGCCCGCGCCGCCGCGCCGCCGAAGCGCAGCACATGCACGTCGCTGCCGCCGAGGCGACCGCGCAGCAGCGCCGGCGTGCCCTCCCCCACCTGCGCCAGCACCGTCTCGTTATCGGCGAGGTGCAGCGGATTGCCCGGCAGTTCGAAGGCCACCTGCTCCATGGCGCCGGACGGGCAGCCGCGCAAGGCGAGCGCGATGCGGGTCGGAAAGGCCGGGTTGAAGCGGATGGCATCGGAGGCCAGCACCGCCGCCGGCACCGCGAGGATGACGGTGCGGGCGCGGATCACGTTGCGGTCGCCGCGCAAGGCGAGCGCGTAGACGCGGCCGGCATTGGTGATCTGCGTCACCACCACATTGGTGCGCAGATTGGTCCACGCCGCCAGCCGCTCCAGCATGGTGCCGACCCCGAGCGTGCAGGTGACGTCGTCCGGCGGCGCCTGCCGGCGCGACAGGTCGAGCGTCGAGACGGCGGACAGCGGCTGGCCGCAGCCGAGCGGGCCGAGCAGCGCCTCCACCGTCGCGGTCCACGGGCCGCGCGTGGCGAAGAAGGCCGCAGCCGGCCCGTCCTTGCCGCCATCGGCGGCGGCCAGCATGTCGCGCCGCGCCCGGCCGAGCGCGAGGGCGAAGGCGTCATAGCCGCTCTCCGCCGCCTCGCGGCCGTCGACGAACAGCCGCGCCGAGGCGGGAACCGCGACCAGCGGCAGCCCGGCCGCCTCGGCGGCGTCGGCAAGGCCGCCATCCATCCGCGCGAAGGTTGCCGCCCCGAGATCGACCGACGGCCCGAGCGTCGTGTCGCTGCGCGCCCGCCCGCCGACCCGCGCGGCGGCCTCCAGCAGCACATAGGAGCGCCCGGAGGCGGCGAGCTTGCGCGCCGCCGCGATGCCCGCCGCGCCGGCCCCGACAATGGCGACGTCGACGCCGGTGCCGGCGGTCTGCGCCAGCGCCGGCGCCGCGAGCGCAGCGGCGGGCAGACCGGCCAAGCCGGCAAGGAACGCGCGGCGCGTGGGGCGGGGCAATCGGATCATGCGGCAAGAAACTCCGGCATCGGCCGCCACGCTAGAGCATGTTCCACGAAAGCTGAAAGGCTTTCGCGGCGAGGACGTGCTCCGGCTTATTGAATCCGGAGCCGCTTCCAATCGGGCGATTCCATCCGATCGAAAGGGCTCCGGCACCCACCGCCGCGCGACGGAACGCCTCGAGCCTCACCCGCCGGCCCGGACAGAATCATGGTTTGTTCGGCGAGAACGAATCGAGGACCGACTCGGGACCGGTGATTCCGCAAGCGAAAAATCTCGCGGCCGACGCAGCGGAAACCGCGTCGCCCCTTTGAACCGGTGCCGCGCGTGACTAGCTACAGGCCACCTCACCACGCGAGACGCCATGCTCCACGACGCCGTCACCGCCTTCGGGCGCACCTTCTCCCCCGCCTATCGCCGGGTGCTCATCCGCTCCGTGCTCATCGCCCTCGGCCTGCTGGCGGCGCTCGGCATCGGCGCGCATTGGGCGCTGACCTATTTCGTCATGCTGGACTGGGGCTGGGCGCAGCTGACGCTCGACATACTCGCCGCGCTCGGCATCTTCATCGGCGCCATCTTCCTGGTGCCGCCGGTGACCTCGCTGGTCGCCGGCCTGTTCCTCGACGAGGTGGCCGAGCGGGCGGAAGCGGAGGATTTCCCCGCCGACCCGCCTGGGCGGGCGCTGCCTTTCGTGCGCTCGCTGGCGATGACGCTGAAATTCTTCGGCGTGATGCTGGTGGTGAACCTGATCGCGCTGGCGCTGCTGCTGGTGCCCGGCGTCAACCTCGTGGTGTTCTACATCGCCAATGGCTACCTGCTCGGCCGGGAATATTTCCAGCTCGCCGCCATGCGCTTCCGCAGCGAGGAGGAGGCGGGCGAGCTGCGGCGCCGGCACGGGCTGTCGATCTTCCTCGCCGGGCTGATCATCGCCGTGCTGGTGTCGGTGCCGATCCTCAACCTCGTCACCCCGGTGTTCGCCACCCTGTTCATGGTGCGGCTGCACAAGCGGCTCACGCGGCGGGCGCTGCCGTCTTAGACGGCCAGCGGCAGAGGTCGGCGATCAGGCAGCGCCAGCATTCCGGCGCTCGCGCCTTGCACACATAGCGCCCGTGCAGGATCAGCCAGTGATGCGCGTGCAGCTTGAAGCGGTTCGGGATCATCCGCTCCAGGCCGAGCTCGACCTCCAGCGGGTTCTTGCCGGCGGAGAGCCCGGTGCGGTTGGCGACGCGGAACAGATGCGTGTCCACCGCGATGGTCGGCAGGCCGAAGGCGATGTTGAGCACGACATTGGCGGTCTTGCGGCCGACGCCGGGCAGGGTCTCGAGGATCGCCCGGTCGGCGGGGACCGCGCCGCCGAACTCCGCGACCAGCCGGCGCGACAGCTCGACCACGTTCCGCGCCTTGCCGCGATAGAGGCCGAGGGTGCGGATATGGCCGGCGACGCCCTCCTCGCCCAGCGCCACCATCGCCTCGGGGGTCGGCGCGGCGGCGAACAGGGTGCGGGCCGCCTTGTTCACCCCGACATCGGTGGCCTGGGCGGACAGCACCACCGCCACGAGGAGAGTGAAGGGATCGACGTAATCCAGTTCGCCCTTGGGCTCGGGGTCGGCGGCCTCGAAGCGCGAGAAGGCCTCCGCCACCTCGGCCGGCGTCCACGGCGCGATGTCGCGCCCGGCGAGCGCGGCGGCGGCATTGGCCACCGCGCGACGACGCTTGACCATCTCGGGCGCCGCCGGGGTCGCCTCGCGGGCGGCCGTCTTGCCCGCGGCCGCTTTGTTGCCAGCCGGTTTGGCCTTGCGGCCGGGCTCAGCCGGCGCCGTCGCCCGCTTGGGAGCCGGCTTCGGGGCGGGTTTGCGCGGGGAGGTGTCGGGCGGGGATTTCTTGTCGTCGCGAGCCATTTGCGAGCTATAATGCGGGGTCATGAGCGCTGCCAAGAGCTTTGCCGCCACCGGCCTTGCCGACGACCGGACCGCCCTCGCCGGAGGCGACGCGCCGGGCGAGGAGCCGACCCTCTATCGGGTCCGCCTCGCGCCGCATCGCTCGCTGGATGAGCGCGGCTTCCGGCTGGTGATGCTGCTGGTCGCCGGGGTGAGCTTCGTCTGCGGCACCGCCTTCCTGCTGATGGGCGCCTGGCCGGTGTTCGGCGTGTTCGGCCTCGACGTGCTCGCCATCTACATCGCCTTCCGCATGAGCTTCCGTTCGGCGCGGGCCCGCGAGGAGATCACGGTGACGCCGAGCCTGATCGAGGTGCGCAAGATCGACCCGCGCGGCGGCGCCGACGAGGCGCGGCTCAACCCGCTCTGGACCCGGCTCGACAAGGAATTCCACGAGGATTACGGCCTGCAGCGCCTCAGCCTCACCTCGCGCGGCACGCCGGTGGTGGTGGGTGGCTTCCTGCACACCCAGCAGCGGGAAGAACTCGCTCTCGGGCTCGACCGCGCGCTGGCGCAGGCCAAGCGCGGCGTGGCGCGGTCCGACCTCTGATGGAGACTCAATGATGGAGGTTGCGTCGAAATCGGGTGGCCCCCTGCTGGCAGACATGTCCAAATGGGCGCAACAGGAGGACACCGCCGTGCTCGCGCCAACTCTGGAGAATGCCCGTCCGCTCGAAATCGCCGCGAACGACTATGAGACCGTCCGTCGCGCCGTCGAGTTCGTGAACCGCCGCTTCCGCGACCAGCCCGAGGTCGAGGAGATCGCCCGCGCCGCCGGCGTCTCGCCGCGCGCGCTCACCGATCTGTTCCGCCGCTGGTGCGGCCTCAGCCCCAAGGCCTTCCTGCAGGCGGTAACGCTCGACGCCGCCCGGCAGGTGCTTTCCGAATCCAACAACGTGCTCGACGCCGCCTATGAGCTCGGCTTCTCCGGCCCGGGCCGGCTGCACGACCTGTTCGTGGTGCATGAATCGCTGTCGCCCGGCGAATGGAAGACCGGCGCCGCCGGGCTGATCATCCGCTGGGGCTTCCACCCCTCGCCGTTCGGACGCGCGCTCGCCATGGCGACGCCGCGCGGCCTGTGCGGCCTCGCCTTCGCCGACGAGGGCGGCGAGGACGAGGCGCTCGCCGACATGCGCAAGCGCTGGCCCAACGCCATCTATGTCGAGGACCCGCTGGCGACCGCGCCCTATGCGGCGCGCATCTTCGACCAGGAATGCTGGCGGCCGGACGACCCGCTGCGCATCGTATTCATCGGCACCGATTTCGAGGTGCGGGTGTGGGAGACGCTGATGCGCATCCCGATGGGCCGCGCCACCACCTATTCCGCCATCGCCGGCCATATCGACCGGCCGAAGGCGGCGCGCGCCATCGGCGCGGCGGTGGGCAAGAACCCGATGTCCTTCGTGGTGCCCTGCCATCGCGTGCTCGGCAAGAGCGGCGACCTCACCGGCTATCACTGGGGCCTGACCCGCAAACGCGCCATACTCGGCTGGGAAGCCGGGCAGGTCGGCGGGAAATAGGGGACGGCAGCTCGCTTCGGGCGCCCATTTTCCCATCAGGACGCGGGCCGCACAGGAGCGGTCCGCTCCCTCTCCACATCGAACTCGGCCGTCGTCGAGTTCGATCTTCTGGAAGTCAGATCCGGCAACAGCCGAGTTTAACGGGGGGCTTGAGTGGGGGTCTTCGACGCTTCCCAACGGTGTCGCCCCTCACCGCCCCGCTGCGCGGGCCACCTCTCCGCCGAAGCCAGATGTTTCCGGCTTCGCCCTTGCCAGAACCGAAGGCAGCAGCCGAGTTCGGGCAGCTGAATGTTCCGACTTCGGCCTTGCCTGAACTCCACTCGGCAGCAGCCGATTGCAGGTGGGGAGAGGAAAGGAAAAAGAGCTGCTGGCGGATCCCGTCCCGGATCGGCGTTCCGCCTGCGGTGTCACGGGTCCGGGACGCGAGGATGGTCGGCGGGGGCTCTCCATCTCGGCGGAGATTAGGCCGGAGCGCGAGGGCCCGCGCATGAGACCGAGCCGCCCGGCAAGAGCGGCGACTTCGCCGGCTATCACTGGGGCTTGACCCACAAGCGCGCCATACTCGGCTGGGAAGCCGGGCAGGTCCGCGGGAAGTAGGCGGGCGGCTGCCCTTGGGGGCCGTTTTTCCCATCGAGAGGCGGGCCGCGCAAGGACGACCCGCTCCCTCTCCCCGCCCCGAACTCGGCTGTTGCCAAATTCAGGATCTGGATGGTCAAAACCGAAAGCATTCGGTTTTGACCGAGAAGGCTGGGGTGAGGGGTCTTCTTGGCTTCCCAGTCGCTAGAGCCCCTCACCGACCCGCTGCGCGGGCCACCTCTCCCCAACGGGGAGAGGAATGGAAAAGGGCCTCGAAAAGCTCTGTCTCCCGTCCCCTCACGGCATGGTCAGCCGCCGCACGGCGTCGCGCCAGCCGGCGAGCTTGGTCTCGCGTAGCACCGGCTCGAGGATCGGCGTGAAGCGGCGGTCGAGCCGCCAGCGGTCGGCGAAGCGCTGCGGCTTCGGCAGCACGCCGGCATGTAGCCCGGCGAGATAGGCGGCGCCGAGCGCCGTGGTCTCCCGCACCACCGGACGGTCGACCGGCGCCGCCAAGAGATCCGACAGACGCTGCATGGCGAAGTTCGAGGCGACCATGCCGCCATCGACGCGCAGCACCGTCGGCGCGCCATTGCCGCCGGCCTCCGCCCAATCGGCATGCATGGCGTCGAGCAGGTCGGCGGTCTGGTAGCAGACGCTTTCCAGCGCCGCGAGGGCGATCTCCGCCCGCCCGGTGCCGCGCGTCAGCCCGAACAGCGCCCCGCGCACATCCGGATTCCAGTGCGGCGCGCCGAGCCCGACGAAGGCCGGCACAAGATAGACCTGCTGGGCGGGATCGGCCGCCTCGGCCAGCGCCTCGCTCTCGGCCGAGGCCTTGATGATGCCGAGCCCGTCGCGCAGCCACTGCACCGCCGCGCCGGCGACGAAGATCGAACCCTCCAGCGCATAGGTGCGCTTGCCGTCCAGCTGATAGGCGATGGTGGTGAGCAGCTTGTTCTTCGAGGTCACCGCCGTGGTGCCGGTATTGAGCAGCGCGAAGCAGCCGGTGCCGTAGGTCGACTTGATCATCCCCGGCTGGAAGCAGGCCTGGCCGACGGTGGCCGCCTGCTGGTCGCCGGCGATACCGCAGATGCGGATGCCGCCGCCGAGCAGCTCCGGCAGGGTGGTGCCGAAATCGGCGGAGGAATCCCGCACCACCGGCAGCATGGAGCGGGGCACCCGCAGCAGCGCCAGCAGCTCGTCGTCCCATTCGCCGGTGTGGATGTTGAACAGCAGGGTGCGCGCGGCGTTGGTGGCGTCGGTGGCGTGCACCGCGCCGCCGGTCAGGTGCCAGAGCAGCCATGAATCCACCGTGCCGAAGGCGAGCTCGCCGCGCTCGGCGCGCGCCCGCGCGCCCGGCACGTGATCGAGGATCCAGCCGATCTTGGTGCCGGAAAAATAGGGATCGAGGATCAGCCCGGTGCGGGCGCTCACCAGCGGCTCGTGGCCTTCCGCCTTCAGGCGGGCGCAGAGCTCGGCGGTGCGGCGGTCCTGCCAGACGATGGCGCGGTAGATGGCAGCGCCGGTCTTGCGGTCCCAGACCACCGTGGTCTCGCGCTGGTTGGTGATGCCGATGGCGGCGATGTCCGCCGCCTTGGCCCCGGTCTGCTCCATCGCCGCCCGGCAGGTGGCGAGGGTGGTCTCCCACAGGTCGCGCGCCTCGTGCTCGACCCAGCCGGAGGACGGGAAATGCTGCGGGAATTCCTGCTGCGCCTGCGCCGCGATCGAGGTGTCCGGCCGGAACAGGATGGCACGCGAGGAGGTGGTGCCCTGGTCGATGGCGAGAAGGTAGCTGGTCATGCGCAATCCACGTTGCAAGGTCTCGCCCGCCGCGCCGCGACGTCGCGTCCGGACCTCCAATGGTCCGGGCCGGGATCTATCCCGCCACGTCCGAACCCGCGAGGCCCGGCGCCGGCATCGGGCGCCGATCTCCACGACGGCGTCGGGGTCGACGGCCTGAAGACGGAAGCATGAAGAGGGAGGCGTGAAATCGGCGCCCCGCAGGCGGAGGCCCGAGGGCCACCGGAGGGGAAGTCCGGGCGGGCGCCGGCATCGGCGTCCGCCCGGTTGTCGCGATGGTTCCTATCCGCGGTCCTTGTCCGCTGGCCGCCGGCCGGTTGACCCGGCTCGTGCGGCCCGGTCGGTCACTTCTTCGGCGGGGTGGCGGGCCAGGACTTGATCAGCGCGTCGTAGTCGACGGTCTCGCCCTTGGGCTTCTCATTGGCGAGCTTGGGCTGCGGCGCCAGGTTGCCTTCCTTCTTGGCGAGCTCCACCCAGTACTCCATCGGATGCTTCTCGTTCAGCTTCGGACCGCAGTCGCCCTGCACGCCCGACTTCTCCAGACGCGCCATCACCGATTCCTGCGCCTCGGCCAGCGAGTCCATCGCCGCCTGCGGCGTCTTGGCCCCCGAGGAGGCGTCACCGATGTTCTGCCACCACAGCTGCGCCAGCTTCGGATAATCCGGCACGTTGTTGCCGGTCGGCGACCACTGCACCCGCGCCGGCGAGCGGTAGAACTCGACCAGGCCGCCCAGCTTCGGCGCCCGCTCGGTCATCGACGGCGACCAGATGTCGCTCTCGCGGATGAAGGTCAGGCCGACATGGCTCTTCTTCAGCGACACCGTCTTGGAGGTGACGAACTGCGCGTAGAGCCACGCCGCCTTGCGACGCTCCACCGGGGTCGACTTCAGCAGCGTCCAGGAACCCACGTCCTGGTAGCCGAGCTTCATGCCGTCCTTCCAGTAGGCGCCCTTCGGCGAGGGGGCCATGCGCCATTTCGGCGTGCCGTCGGCGTTCATCACCGGCAGGCCGGGCTTCACCATGTCGGCGGTGAAGGCGGTGTACCAGAACATCTGCTGGGCGATGTTGCCCTGCGCCGGCACCGGTCCGGCCTCGGAGAAGGTCATGCCCAGCGCCTGCGGCGGCGTGTATTTCTTCAGCCACTCGATATACTTGACGATCGAGTAGACCGCCGCCGGGCCGTTGGTGTCACCGCCGCGCTCCACGGTGGAGCCGGTCGGGCGGCAGCCCTCCATGCGGATGCCCCATTCGTCGACCGGCTTGCCGTTGGGCAGGCCGCGATCGCCATTGCCGGCCATGGAGAGCCAGGCATCGGTGAAGCGCCAGCCCAGCGAGGGATCCTTCTTGCCGTAGTCCATGTTGCCATAGACCTTGACGCCGTTGATCTCCTTCACGTCGTTGGTGAAGAACTCGGCGATGTCCTCATAGGCCGACCAGTTCACCGGCACGCCGAGCTCGTAGCCATACTTGGCCTTGAACTTGGCCTTGAGGTCCGGGTTGGTGAACCAGTCGTAGCGGAACCAGTAGAGGTTGGCGAATTGCTGGTCGGGCAGCTGGTAGAGCTTGCCGTCCGGCGCGGTGGTGAAGGAGGTGCCGATGAAATCCGGCAGGTCCAGCGTCGGCGAGGTGACGTCCTTGCCCTCGCCGGCCATCCAGTCGGTCAGCGGCACCGCCTGCTTGTAGCGGAAATGCGTGCCGATCAGGTCGGAATCGTTCACCCACGCATCGTAGATGTTCTTGCCCGACTGCATCTGCGTCTGGATCTTCTCCACCACGTCGCCCTCCTGGATGAGGTCGTGGGTGAGCTTGATGCCGGTGATCTCCGAGAACGCCTTGGCGAGGGTCTTCGCCTCGTATTCATGCGTGGTGATGGTCTCGGAGACGACGTTGATCTCCATGCCCTTGAAGGGCTCGGCCGCCTTGATGAACCACTGCAATTCCTTCAGCTGGTCCTCCTTCGACAGCGTCGAGGGCTGGAACTCAGCGTCGATCCACTTCTTCGCAGCCGCCTCGTCGGCACGGACAGGCGCCGCGAAGGCGACCAGCGCGACAGCGCTGGCGGCAAGCAGGAGCCGGGTGCGGCTCTTAGACGTCGACATGGGTCTCTCCTCCCGTTTCACTCCCAGAGCCCGCGCGGCCTGCCGCCGCTTCGGGCGAATTCACACGAGGCGGAACACCGCCAGTGCGTAGACAAGGCAGAGCGCGAGCGCCCAGCCGAGTTCGGGTCCCACCAGGCCGAGCCAGGCGAGATTGATGAAGGCGCTGCCCAGCAGCGTGATGAACAGCCGGTCGCCGCGCGTGGTGGGGATGCGCAAGATGCCGACCCGCGCCCGCTCCGGCCGCCACAAAGCGAGCAGGGTGAACACGGTCAGCAGGCTGGCGATGCAGGCGAAGAACAGCCCGGTCTGCCAGGTCCACGCCATCCAGGCGGTGTTCTCGGCAAGGCTGGCGGTGAAATTCTCCATCGCTCCCTCCTCACACCCGCCCGAGGGCGAAGCCCTTGGCGATGTAGTTGCGCACGAACCAGATCACCAAGGCACCGGGGATGATGGTCAGCACGCCGGCGGCGGCGAGCAGGCCCCAGTCCATGCCCGCCGCCGAGACGGTACGGGTCATGGTCACCGCGATCGGCTTGGCGAAGGTGGCGGTCAGCGTGCGGGCGAGCAGTAGCTCAACCCACGAGAACATGAAGCAGAAGAAGGCGGCGACGCCGATGCCCGAGGCGATCAGCGGCATGAAGATCCTCACGAAGAAACGCGGGAAGGAATAGCCGTCGATCGCCGCCGTCTCGTCGATCTCGCGCGGCACGCCGGACATGAAGCCTTCGAGTATCCACACCGCCAAGGGCACGTTGAACAGGCAGTGCGCCAAAGCCACCGCCCACGGCGTGTCGAACAGGCCGATGGCGGAATAGAGATTGAAGAAGGGCAGCGCGAACACCGCCGGCGGCGCCATGCGGTTCGACAACAGCCAGAAGAACAGATGCTTGTCGCCGACGAAGGAATAGCGCGAGAAGGCGTAGGCCGCCGGCAAAGCGAGGCTGATCGAGATGATGGTGTTGAGCACCACATAGGTCAGCGAGTTGATGTAGCCCGAGTACCAGCTCGAATCGGTGAAGATCTTGATGTAGTGCTCGAAGGTGATCGCCTGCGGCCACAGCGAGACCGTGGTGTTGATCTCGAAATTGGTCTTCAGGCTCATGTTCACGAGCCAGTAGATCGGCAGCAGCAGGAAGATCAGGTACAGCGCCATGATGAAGGCGCCGCCGCGCGTGTTCTGGTTCATGCCGCGCTCCCCTGGTCGGGCCGCTCGCTGCCGGCATGGGTCATCACCGTGTAGAAGACCCAGCACAGCGCGAGCACGATGAGGTTGTAGACCAGCGACATCGCCGCCGCCTTGCCGAGGTCGAACTGGCCCAGCGCGAGCTTCACGAGATCGATGGACAGGAAGGTGGTGGCGTTGCCGGGCCCGCCGCCGGTGAGCACGAACGGCTCGGTGTAGATCATGAAACTGTCCATGAAGCGCAGCAGCACCGCGATCAGCAGCACCCGCTTCATCTTCGGCAGCTGGATGGTGGTGAACACCGCCCAGCGCGAGGCGCCGTCGATGCGCGCCGCCTGGTAGTAGGCGTCGGGGATCGACTTGAGGCCGGCATAGCAGAGCAGCGCCACGAGGCTGGTCCAGTGCCAGACATCCATCACCACGATGGTGACCCAGGCCGAGAACACGTCGCCGGTGTAGTTGTAGTCGATGCCGAGCGCGTTCAGGCCGTAGCCGAGCAGGCCGATATCGGCGCGGGCGAACACCTGCCAGATGGTGCCGACCACGTTCCACGGGATCAGCAGCGGCAGCGCCATCGTCACCAGCGTCGCCGCCACCCGCCAGCCCTCGCGCGGCATGGACAGCGCCACGAGGATGCCGAGCGGCACCTCGATGGCGAGGATGATGGCGGAGAACAACAGGTTGCGCCACAGCGCGGCGAAGAAGCGGCCGCCGAGCTCGGTCGACGGATCGAGCAGTTCCTGGAACCAGCCGAGCCCGTTCCAGAAGAACTGGTTGTTGCCGAAGGTGTCCTGAACCGAATAGTTGACCACCGTCATGATCGGGATGATCGCCGAGAAGGCGACGATGGCGAAGACGGGGGCGACCAGCCACCAGGCGCGGTTATTGACGGGCTTGTCCATGGCTCAGGCCCTCGCGGCTGGCTCCCTCTCCCCGATGGGGAGAGGGGTGAAGGTCGGGAACGGTGCGAATGGCGACGCGCTCATCCCACGCCTCCCTCGCCGGGAACCAGCACGCCGCCGGCATAGATGTGGATCTGCCGCGTCTCCAGGCTCAGCCCGGCCCGGTCGCCGTCGAGGACGAGCCCCTCCGGCACCATGGCGGCGGCGGGATGGCCGGCGATCTCGACGCGGGCGATGCGGGCGCGGCCGATGTCGTCGATGCGCTTCACGCTCACCGGCAGGCCGGTGCCGGCGCGGGCTAGCGTGGCGAATTCCGGCCGCACGCCGAGCTCGATCTTCGCCCCGGCCGGCAGCGCCGGATAGGCGCGGGCCAGCGGCACGGCGACGTCGCCGATATGGGCGGTGGCGCCTTCCACCCGCGCGGGGAGCACGTTCATGCCCGGCGAGCCGATGAAATGGCCGACGAAGGTGTGCGCCGGGCGTTCGAACAGCTCTTCCGGCGTGCCGGTCTGCACCACCGCGCCGTCATGCATCACCACCACCGTGTCGGCGAAGGTCAGCGCCTCGGTCTGGTCGTGGGTGACGTAGATCATGGTGAGGTCGAGCGCGCGGTGCAGTTCCTTCAGCGTCGAGCGCAGCTGCCACTTCAGATGCGGGTCGATGACGGTGAGCGGCTCGTCGAACAGGATGGCGGCGACGTCGGCGCGCACCAGGCCGCGGCCGAGCGAGATCTTCTGCTTGGCGTCGGCGGTGAGGTTGGAGGCCTTGCGGTCGAGCGCCGCGCTCATGTCGAGGCGGGCGGCGATCTCCTCCACGCGCTTGGCGATGGTCTCGCGCGGCAAATGCCGGTTCTTCAGCGGGAAGGCGAGGTTCTCGCGCACCGTCATGGTGTCGTAGACCACCGGGAACTGGAACACCTGGGCGATGTTGCGCGCCTCGGTGGGCAGCTTCGTCACGTCGCGGCCATCGAACAGGATGCGCCCCTGGGTGGGGGTGACGAGGCCGGAGATGATGTTGAGCAGCGTGGTCTTGCCGCAGCCCGAGGGCCCGAGCAGCGCATAGGCGCCGCCCTGCCGCCAGACGTGGTTGATCTCCTTCAGCGCATAGTCCTGCGGACCCTGCGGATCGGGCCGGTAGGCATGGGCGAGATGATCGAGTGTGATGCTGGCCATCGCGCCCTCCCTCAGGCGGCCGCGTCGAGCGCGGTGCCGGTGCTGCGGCCGCTCGCGTCGAACAGGAGAATGTGGCGGGGATCGATCACCACCTCGACCGCGGCTTCCGGCTCCAGCCGCCGCACGCCGGGCACCAGCGCGGTGAGGCGCTCGCGGCCGCCGGCGGCGCCGACGACATCCATGTGCAGGAAGCTCTCCGAGCCGGTGACCTCGGTGACGGCGATGCTGGCGGCAAGGCGGATGAGGCCGCCGTCGCGCGGCTCCCCGTAAGTACGGTCCTCGACCGCGAGGTGGTGCGCCCGGACGCCGACGGTGTAGCTGCCGTCCGGCACCCCGGCGAAGGCGCCGATGGCGGCGACGGTGGCGCCGTTCGCCAGCCGCACCGTGCCGCCCGCCTTGGTGACGCGCAGCGTGTTGAGCGGCGGATCGGAGAACACCCGCGCGGTGGCGAGGTCGGCGGGACGGCGATAGACCTCGGCGGTCGGGCCGAACTGGGTCACCGCGCCCTGCATCAGCGTCGCGGTGCTGCCGCCGAGCAGCAGCGCCTCGGTCGGCTCGGTGGTGGCGTAGACGAACACCGCGCCGGTGGAGGCGAAGATGCGCGGCAGTTCCTCGCGCAGTTCCTCGCGCAGCTTGTAGTCGAGATTGGCCAGCGGCTCGTCGAGCAGCACCAGATCGGCGCGCTTGACCAGCGCGCGGGCGATGGCGGTGCGCTGCTGCTGGCCGCCCGACAAAGCGAGCGGGGTGCGCTGGAGATAGGGCTCCAGCTTCAGGAGCCTGGCGGCGGAGGCGACGCGGCTGTCGATCTCCGCCTTGGGCAGGCCCTGCACCCGCAGCGGCGAGGCGATGTTCTCGTAGACGGTCAGCGCGGGGTAGTTGATGAACTGCTGGTAGACCATCGCCACCGAGCGCTTCTTCACCGACAGGCCGGTGACGTCCTGCCCATTGGCGATCACCCGGCCGGAGGTCGGCGCGTCCAGCCCGGCCATCAGCCGCATCAGCGTGGTCTTGCCGGCCAGCGTCGCGCCGAGCAGCACGTTGAGGCTGCCGCGCTCCAGCTTGAGCGAGACGTCGTCGATATGGACGGCGCCCTGCACCTCGCGGCGGACATTCTGCAATTCGAGGGTCATTGCGCCGCCCTCCGGGCCGCCGGCCGCAACTCCTCGGCCATGAAGGCGTCGAGCGCCTCGGCCTCGGCCGGGCTCAGCCGCAGGCCGAGCTTGGAGCGGCGCCACAGAACGTCGGCGGCCGTGCGCGCCCATTCCTCCCGCATCAGATAGCGTACCTCCGCTTCGGTGAGATCGGCGCCGAACACCCGGCCGAGATCGGCAGGGCTGCGCAGCCCGTCGAGCAGGCGCAGTGCCCGCGTGCCGTAGGCCCGCACCAGCCGGCGGGCCAGCGCCTCCTCGATCCACGGATGCGCCCGCTGGATCTGGGCGACGAGGCGCGGCTGGTCGCCCACCGCGAAATCGCCGCCCGGCAGCGTCGCGCCGCGGGTCCAGGCCGGCTTGGCGAGCGCGGCCAGATGCGGGCCGAGCTTCTCGATGGCGTGCTCGGCGAGCCGACGATAGGTGGTGATCTTGCCGCCGAACACCGAGAGCAGAGGCGGCTTGCCTTCGCCGTTCTCCAGCTCCAGCACATAGTCGCGGGTGGCTTCCTGCGCCTTGGAGGCGCCGTCGTCATAGAGCGGGCGCACGCCGGAATAGGTCCACACCACCTGCTCCGGCGTCACCGGCGCCTTGAAGTACTCGCTCGCCGCCGCGCAGAGATAGGCGATCTCCTCCGGGCTCGCCTTCACCTGATGCGGCGCGCCCTTGTAGTCGCGGTCGGTGGTGCCGATCAGCGTGAAATCCTGCTCATAAGGGATGGCGAAGATGATGCGGCCGTCGGCGTTCTGGAAGATGTAGGCGCGGTCGTGCTCGTAGAGCTTGGGCACCACGATGTGGCTGCCCTGCACGAGGCGGACATTGGCCGGCGAATTGACCCGCACCACCTTGGCCAGCACCTCGTGCACCCAGGGACCGGCGGCGTTCACCAGCACGCGGGCGCGGATCGTCTCGCGCACGCCGCCCTCCTCCACCTCGATGCGCCAGTGATCGGCGCCGCGCTCGGCCGAGACCACCCGGCAGCCCGGGCGGATGTCGGCGCCGCGCTCGGCGGCGTCGAGGGCGTTCAGCACCACCAGGCGGGAATCCTCGACCCAGCAGTCGGAATATTCGAAGCCGCGCGTATAGCCGTCACGCAGCGGCTTGCCGGCCTCATCGCGGGTGAGGTCGAGCGTGCGGGTCGCCGGCAGCTTCTTACGGCCACCAAGATGGTCGTAGAGGAACAGGCCGAGGCGCAGGAGCCAGGCCGGGCGCAGCCCGTCATGATGCGGCAGCACGAAGCGCAGCGGGCGGATGATGTGCGGCGCCATCGCCCACAGCACCTCGCGCTCCATCAGCGCCTCGCGCACCAGACGAAACTCGTAATGCTCGAGATAGCGCAGCCCGCCATGGATCAGCTTGGTGGAGGCGGAGGAGGTGGCGCCGGCGAAGTCGCCCTGCTCGAACAGCACGACCGAGGCCCCGCGCCCGGCCGCGTCGCGGGCGATGCCGCAACCGTTCACGCCGCCGCCGATGACGGCGAGGTCATAGATCGAATCGAGTGCGCGCGTGGTCACTCACAGCCTCCCGGTGAACCGCCCTGACATTGAGGAGCGATTTCGTTCTTATGTTCACATGGACGCTATATGAAACTGAAATTGCGCGCAACTCGGTCGAAAACGAAAGATTTCGAGTTTCGAACCGGTGCAATGCAATAAGGAGGCACCGTTCGGCGGGGGCTCCGCCTTACGTTACGCGCGCTTCCGCCATGCTGCGGCGCGAGGTGCCCGGAATGGAAGCAGGCTCAAATCACCAGCACGCGGTCCGGCAATTCGTTGGGACCGCCGTCGGAGGCGGGCAGATGCGCCTTGAGAATCCGGCCGACGACGTCGACGCCGGCCTCCAGACCCTCGGCGAGATGCCCGCCGCGCGCACCTTCCAGCACGGCGGCGCACACTTCCTGCCACGCTCCCGCGCCGACGCGGGCATGGATGGCCTCGTCGGCCACCACCTCGACGATGCGGTCGTCCGGCGCCACCAGGATCAGCACGCCGGTACGCCCGCGGGTGCCGTGCATGCCGAGCGCGAGGAAATGGTCGAGCGCGGCGGCGCGGGCCGCCTCCTCCACTGCGGCGCGCGGCACCAGCGCCCGGCCGAGCGGGGTGGCGAGCAACAGCGCGCCGGCGATCGCGAAGGCGGCGGCCTGCGCGCCGAGCAGCGCCGGCACGTCGAGACGGGTGAGGAAGGCGAGCGGCCAGGGCAGCACCAGCGCCAGCAGCGCCGCCCACATCAGGGCGTAGAAGGGATGGCGCACCAGCGGATGCGTCACCACCATCAGCCGTACCTCGCCACTGGTATCGGCCTCGGCGCGGCGCACCGCCTCGGCGAGCGCCACATGCTGGTCGGCGGTGAGGACATGGTCGGGCGCGCCTTTGTCCATCACCAGCTCCCCGAGGCACCGCCGCCGCCCGACGAACCGCCGCCGCCGGAAAAACCGCCGCCGCCACGCCCGCTCGACCAGCCGCCCCCGCCGCCGGACCAGCCGCCGCGCGAGCGGCCGCGCGACCATTCCCAGCCGGAAATCCCGCCCGGCAGCGCCGCGCCGCCGGCCCCGCGCCGGCCGAGATAGCCGCCGCGCACCTGCCGGTAGACCACGAAGATCCAGAAGCCGATCATCACCGCGAAGATGATCAGCGGCACCCAGTCATCCGGCGTCATCGCCGGCTCCGCCGCCTTGCGCGCCCGCGCCTCGGCCTCGGCGGGATCGAGATTGAGGATCTCGATCACCGCGTCGGTGCCCTTCTCGATGCCGGCCGGGAAATTACCGGCGCGGAACTCCGGCAGGATGGCGGTCTGGATGATGGTGGAGGCCACCGCGTCCGGTAGCACCCCTTCAAGGCCGTAGCCGACCTCGATGCGCACCCGCCGCTCGGCGGGCGCCACCATGAGCAGGGCGCCGTTGTCCTTGTCCGTCTGGCCGAGCTTCCAGGCGCGGAACAGCCGGTTGGCGTAGTCCTCCACCGAGGTGCCCTGTAGCGAGGGCACCGTCGCCACCACGAACTGGTCGGTGGTCTTCGCCTCCTGCGCGGCGAGCTTGGCCTCCAGCGCCGCGCGCACCTGCGGCGACAGGATGCCGGCGGCGTCGACCACCCGCCCGGAGAGCGGCGGAAAGGTGAGCTCCGCCCGCGCCGCCACGGCGGTGGCCAGCGTGAGCGCGAGGACGATGAGGAAGGCGGCGCGGCGCAGCATGGCGACCGGTCCCGGAGACGAGGGTCAGTTGAACTTCACCTGCGGCACCTTCATCTGCTCCTCGGGGATGGTGAAGGTCTCCATCGGCTTGCTCGAACGATAGAGTGTGGAGGCCCAGAGCACGCCGGGGAAGGTTCTGAGCTCGGTATTGTAGACCCGCACCGCCTCGATATAGTCGCGCCGGGCCACGGCGATGCGGTTCTCGGTGCCCTCGATCTGCGCCTGCAAGGCGAGGAAGTTCTGGTTCGACTTGAGGTCGGGATAGGCCTCCGACACCGCGATCAGCCGGCCGAGCGCGCCGGAGAGCTGGGCCTGCGCGTCCTGGAACTTCTTGAACGTCTCGGGATCGGTGATGGTGGAGGCGTCCACCTTGATCGAGGTGGCGTTGGCGCGGGCCTCGGTCACCTGCGTCAGCACGTCCTTTTCCTGCTGGGCATAGCCCTTCACCGTCTCGACGAGATTGGGGATCAGTTCGGCGCGGCGCTGGTACTGGCTGAGCACCTCGCTCCAGGCCGCCTTGGCCTTCTCCTCATTGGTCGGGATGTTGTTCACCCCGCAGCCGGCGAGGCCGACGGCCAGCACGAGCAGGAGGAACGGCATCAGCAACCGGCGTCGGACGACGGTGAGGTCAGTCAGGAACGACATAGGCACATCCCCCTTTGAACATTGCACGCTTGGACGCGCGCTTGGGCGATACACGGCGCGAAGCTCGCCCCCACTATAGGGCGGTCCGGGGCGCGCGTCGCGGTCTCGCCCTCATGGCGGCGGTCTGCGATAGATGTGGACGGCGGCCGACGTCGCGCGACAAGCGGCGCGACGCCATGCACGCTTCGCCGTCTCCATTGGAATTGCCCGTGCCCGACATCAGCTGGTCCCTGCTTCCGTCGATCTTCCGCGCCCTCCTGGTGCTGGCGCTGCTGCTGGCGACGCCGGTCGGCGCGCTCGGCCTGTGGTACCAGACGCAAGGCCCGGTGCGCCTCATCGCCTATGCCGCGCTGGCGGCGGCGGTGCTGGCGGCGCTCGCCCTCGCCGTCACCGGTAAGGTGGGGAGCGGCTGGCTGGTGGCGCTGACGGCGGCCGGGGCGTTCATCTGGTGGTGGACGAGCATCCTGCCCTCGAACGACCGCGTCTGGGCACCCGATGTCGCGCATGGCGTCACCGCCACCATCGCGGGCGACGAGGTCACGCTGCACAATGTGCGCGATTTCCGCTGGACCACGGAAAACGACGCGATCGAGCATTGGGAGGACCGGCGCTACCGGCTCGACCAGATCACCGGCGTCGACCTGTTCTCCTCGGTGTGGAGCAACCCGGCCATCGCCCACACGCTGGTCGGCTTCTCCTTCGCCGACGGGCAGCGCGTGGTGTTCTCCGCCGAGATCCGCCGCGAGCAGGGCGAGGCGTTCTCCGAGATCGGCGGCTTCTTCAAGCAGTTCGAGCTGGTGCTGATCGCCGCCGACGAGCGCGACATCGTCCGCCTGCGCACCAATGAGCGGCGCGAGACGGTATCGCTGTTTCCGATCGACCTGACGCCGGAGCTGCGGCGGGCGCTGTTCCTGTCCTTCACCACGCTCGGCAACGAGCTGGCGCGCCAGCCGCGCTTCTACCAGACCATCACCACCAACTGCACCACGGTGATCTTCCGCCTCGCCCGGCTGATCGAGCCCGGCGTCGGCTTCGACTGGCGCATCCTGTTGTCCGGCTATCTGCCGGGCTATCTCTACGAGCAGGAGCTGATCGAGACCGACCTGCCGCTCGCCGAGGTCGAGCGCCGGGCGGTCATCACCCCGCTCGGGCAGGCGGCCGGCGACGCGCCGGATTATTCCGAGCGCATCCGCGCCCGCTGAGCCCCCCGCCGGAGCGGCGGGCCCCGGCGGGTTGCGCGGTTCAGGACCGGCACGGCGCCTACATCGCCTGGGTATGCGCGCCGCCGGGACGGGAAATGCCGCCCAGCGCGTCGCCGGCGATGGCCTCGCGGCCGGCCACTGCGATGTCGCCCAGCGACAGGATGCCGACCAGCTGCTTGTCGCGGTTCACCACCGGCAGGCGGCGCACCTGCTGCTCGGCCATGTTGCGGCCGATCTCGTCGATCTCCTGGTCCTCGAAGCAGTATTTCACCTCGCCGCTCATGATCTCGCGCACCCGCGTCGCCGGCCCCTTGCCGAGGGCGACGCCGCGCACGGCGATGTCGCGGTCGCTGATCATGCCGACGAGGCGGCCGGCATCGCCCACCGGCAGGATGCCGGCATCGAGCAGCGCCATGGCGCGCGCCGCCTGTTCCAGCGTCTCGTCCGGGGCGATCACCTGCACCTCGCGGGTCATCAGGTCGCTTACCTTCATCGGATCCTCCTGTCCTGTCGGAGATGGAGCCGGCTCAGCCGGCGTGGTGCGGGGTGTTGTGTTCCGCGTTGCGCTTGCGGGTGGCGGCGGCCTTGCGCGCCGCGGCGGACCGCTCGGCCTTCGGCCGCGCGGCCGAGGCATGGCCGCCGATGTCGCCGCCGCGATGCGCGGCCGGATGGCCGGTGTCCTTGCCGCGGCCGGAACCGGACTTCTTGCCGCCGCCATCGTCCTTGTTCACCGTCGCCCAGGCGCGGCGCTCGGCTTCCTCGGGGGACACGCCGCGTTCCTCGTAGCCTTCCTCGATATGCTCGGCCTTGCGCTTCTGCTTGTCGGTGTAGGCCGACTTGTCGCCACGGGGCATGGCCCTCTCCTTCGCGTCCGTTCGCCCCCGCCCGTCCCCAAGCCAACGATGCGGGCGGCGAAGCGTTCCCGCTTGCGGCGTTTCGGGCTTGACAGAATGCCGCCGCCGGCATGCCTTGCCGGGGAACGTTCCAGAGGTACCGCTCCCATGACCGTGCTCGCCCGGCTCGCCGAATTCCCGCTCATCGCCATCCTGCGCGGCGTGCAGCCGCAGGAAGCCGCCACCATCGGCACGGCGCTGGTCGAGGCCGGCTTCCGCATCATCGAGGTGCCGCTCAATTCGCCCGAGCCGATGAAGAGCATCGAGATCCTCGCCCGCCGCTTCCCCGACGTGCTGATCGGCGCCGGCACCGTGCTCGATCCCGCCGATGCAGACCGGGTGAAGGCGGCCGGCGGCGAGCTGGTGCTGATGCCGCACAGCGACCCGGCGGTGATCGCCCGCGCCAAGGCGCTCGGCATGAGCTGCGTGCCCGGCGTGACCACGCCGACCGAGGCCTTCGCCGCGCTCAAGGCCGGCGCCGACGCGCTGAAGATGTTCCCGGCCGAGATGCTGCCGCCGCCGGTGGTGAAGGCCTGGCGCGCCGTCATCCCGGCCTCCACCGTGCTGATGCCGGTGGGCGGGGTGACGCCGGAACGACTGAAGCCCTATTGGCAGGCCGGGGCGCGCGGCTTCGGCCTCGGCTCGGCGCTCTACGCGCCGGGGATGGCGGCGGACGACGTGGCACGAAACGCGCAAGCCTTCCTGGCGCCCGTGGCCGAACTGAAGGCCGCCTGACCGTTCTCCCGCCGAGGAAGCTTGCTTTGCCCGACCTGAAGACCGTCGTCGCTGATATCGCCGAGGAGATGCGCACGCGTCCCGACCGCGGCGAGGTGGCCACCTATATTCCCGAACTCGCCGGCGTCGATCCCAACCAGTTCGGCATGGCGGTGATCGATGCCGAGGGCGAGGTGGCGGTGGGCGGCGACGCCGACGTGCCGTTCTCCATCCAGAGCGTGTCGAAGGTGTTCACCCTCACCCTGGCGCTCGGCAAGATCGGCGACCGGCTGTGGCGCCATGTCGGGCGCGAGCCGTCCGGCAGCGCCTTCAATTCCATCGTGCAGCTGGAATATGAGGGCGGCGTCCCGCGCAACCCGTTCATCAATGCCGGCGCCATCGCGGTGACCGACCAGATCCTCGCCGGCCACGAGCCGCGCGAGGCGCTGGGCGAGATCCTGCGCTTCATGCATTTCATCGCCGACGATACCTCGATCACCATCGACGAGAAGGTCGCCGCCTCCGAGCGACGCACCGGCTTCCGCAACGCCGCGCTCGCCAACTACATGAAGTCGTTCGGCGTGCTGCAGAACCCGGTGGACTACACGCTCGGCGTCTATTTCCACCATTGCTCGATCGCCATGAGCTGCCGCCAGCTCGCCATGGCCGGGCGGTTCCTTGCCTGGCGCGGCAAGAACCCGACCACCGGCCATTCGGTGGTGAGCCCGGAGCGGGCGCGGCGCATCAACGCCATCATGCTGACCTGCGGCCATTATGACGGCTCGGGCGAGTTCGCCTATCGCGTCGGCCTGCCCGGCAAGAGCGGGGTGGGCGGCGGCATCCTCGCCATCGCGCCGGGGATCGCCTCGATCGCCGTGTGGTCGCCGGGGCTGGATTCGGTCGGCAACTCGCATCTCGGCCGCATCGCGCTGGAGACCCTGACCAAGCGCATGGGCTGGTCGATCTTCGGCGACTAGAGCGTTTTCTAGCGAAGTGGAATCCGGTTCGCGTGAAGAAAACGCATCCAAACAAGACCCTGGAGCCCTTCCGATCGGGCGGGATCACCTGATCGGAGAGAACAGGCTCCAGCCGCTCAGACCGGCAGCGGCGCGCTGGCGATGAGACGCTTCAACTCCGGCACGCAGGAGCCGCAATTGGTGCCGGCCTTCAGCACCGCGCCGATGCGGGCGACGTCGGCCGCCGGCTCGGACGCGATCAGCGCACGGATCGGATCCGCCGGCACCCCGAAGCAGGAGCACACCAGCGCCCCGCAGCTGGAGGCGGCTCCCGCCCGACGACCGGCCAGCGCCGCCCGGCGCCCGGCGGCATCGAGCCCGCCGACGGTCAAAAGCTCCTTCACCGCCGCCCAGTCCGGGGCGCGATCCGCCGGGCCTATCGACAACAGCGCCGCCAGCCGGCCCTCGCCGTCATAGGCGGCGGCGCGGTAGATGCCGCCCTCGGCATCGAGGAATTCCGAGAGCTCGAGGGCGCCGAACCGCGCCGCCATCCGCGTCCGCCAGGCGAGCGGCCCGGCCTCGTCGGCGATCAGCCAGCCCTCGCCGCCCTCCAGCGCCACCCGTGCCCACCAGGCGGCGTGGGGCGGGGCCAGCGCCTCCCGCGCCAGCAGGAAGCCGCGATAGGCCAGCGCCAGCTTTTCCGCCCGCACCGGCGTCGCCTTGGATTCCGGCTGGCCGGAAAACGGATCGGTCGCCCCGGCGATAAGCGCATTGACCCGCGCCTCGGCGGCGGTGCTGCCGGACCAGTGGATCGGCGCGAAGACTTCGCCGCGCCGCGGCCCCTCGCCGGGCCGCGCCTCCAGCACCGCCGTGCCGTGCGGCGAGGTGAGCCGCACCAGATCGCCGGCGGCGATGCCGAGCGCGCGGGCATCCTCGGGGTGCATCTCGACGAACGGCGCCGGCAGATGCCCGCCGAGGCGCGGCGACAGGCCGGTGCGGGTCATGGTGTGCCACTGGTCGCGGATGCGGCCGGTGTTGAGCCGCAGCGGGTAGGCGGCGTCGGTGCCCGCCGCCGGCGCCGGATCGGCCGGGACGATGAAGCGGGCGCGGCGGTCCGGGGTGAAGAATCCGCCCTCGGCGAAGAAGCGCTTCTCGCCGCCCTCGCCCGGCGCGCGTACCGGCCCAAGTGCCGGCCCAAGTGCCGGCCCAACTACCGGCCATTGCTGCGGCGCCATCCGGTCGAAGGCTTCGTCGTCAAGCCCGGCCAGGCCGCCAATGTCGAAATCGCGGCTGCCCGCGTTCTCGAAGGCGGACAGCGCGGCATGCTCGCGGAACACCTCGGCGGCGGAGCACCAGCCGAAGGCGGCGTCATGGCCCAGCCGCCGCCCCAGCTGCGCCATCGCCCACCAGTCCGGCTGGGCCTCGCCGGGCGGATCGAGGAAGGCGCGCTGGCGCGAGATGCGGCGCTCGGAATTGGTCACCGTGCCGTCCTTCTCGCCCCAGGCCAGCGCCGGCAGCAGCACATGCGGGCGGCAGGCCAGCGTGTCGTTGGCCCGCACATTGTCGGAGATGGCGAGGAAATCGAGCCGGGACAGCGCGGCGCGCACCCCGTCGGCGCGCGGCAGGCTCACCGCCGGATTGGTGCCGAGCACCCACAGCGCCTTGATGCGCCCGTCCGCCACCGCCGCCATCATGTCGACGGCCTTCAGGCCCTCCCGCGTCGCCATGTTCGGCGCGCCCCAGAAGCGGCGGACGCGGTCGACCTCGGCGGGCGAGAAGCCCATATGCGCGGCCAGTTGGTTGGCGAGGCCGCCGACCTCGCGCCCGCCCATGGCGTTGGGCTGGCCGGTGAGCGAGAACGGCCCCATGCCCGGCCGGCCGATGCGCCCGGTGGCGAGGTGGCAGTTGATGATGGCGCCGACCTTGTCGGTGCCCTGCGCCGACTGGTTCACCCCCTGCGAATAGCAGGTCACCGTCCGCTCGGTGGCAGTGAACAGCGCGTAGAAGCGCGCCACGTCGGCCGCCGGCACGCCGGTCCTGGCCGCCACCGTGGCGAGATCGGGCGCCAGCGCCCGCGCGCCGGCGAGCGCCGCGTTGAGGCCGGAGGTGTGGGCGGCGACATAGGCGTCGTCGAGCGCCCCTATATCCGCGAGATGCACCAGCAGCCCGGCGAACAGCACGCTGTCCATGCCGGGCGCCACCGGCAGGAACAGATCGGCCTCCTCGGCGGTGGCGGTGCGGCGGGGGTCGATGACGACGAGCTTGGTGCCCCGCCGTGCCCGCGCCGCCTCCAGCCGGCGGAACAGCACCGGATGGCACCAGGCGGCATTGGAGCCGGTGAGCACCACGAGGTCGGCCTCGTCGAGATCGGCATAGACGCCGGGCACGGTATCGGAACCGAAGGCGCGCTTGTGGCCGGCCACCGAGGACGCCATGCAGAGCCGCGAATTGGTGTCGACATTGGCGGTGCCGAGGAAGCCCTTGGCGAGTTTGTTAGCCGCGTAATAATCCTCGGTGAGCAGCTGCCCCGACAGGTAGATCGCCACCGCGTCCGGCCCGTGCGCCTCGATGGTGCGGCGGAAGGCATCGGCGATGGCGCCGAGCGCGGCATCCCAGGAGGCGACCTCCAGCGCGCCGTCGACGCGCAGCATCGGGGTGAGCAGCCGGGTCGACAGGCCCAGCGTCTCGCCGAGCGCCGAGCCCTTGGAGCACAGCCGGCCGCGATTGGCCGGATGTTCGGGATCGCCGGCCACCGCCGCGCCGCCCGCCCCGTCCGGGCTCGCCAGCACGCCGCAACCCACGCCGCAATACGGGCAGGTGGTCCGCACCGCCGGCATCACGGCCGCTTCGGTGAGAGCGAGGGGCACCGGCGCGTTCATCAGTAGACGTCCGCCTGGTAGCGGCCGGCCTTCTTCAGCGCCGCGACATAGGCGAGCGCCGCATCGGTGGATTTGCCGCCATGCGCGGCGACCACGTCGACCAGCGCATGCTCGACATCCCGCGCCATGCGCTTGGCATCGCCGCAGATGTAGAAATGCGCGCCCTCCTCCAGCCAGCGATAGAGTTCCTCGCCGACCTGCCGCATGCGGTCCTGCACATAGACCTTCTCCGACCCGTCGCGCGACCAGGCGAGGGTCAGGCGGGACAGGTGGCCGTTGGCCTTCATGCCGGCGAGTTCGTCCTCGTAGAAGAAGTCATAGTCGCTGCGCTGATGGCCGAAGAACAGCCAGTTGCGGCCCGGCGCCTTCACCGCCATGCGCTCCCACAGGAAGGCGCGGAACGGCGCGATGCCGGTACCCGGCCCGACCATGATCACCGGAACCGCCGGGTCCGCCGGCAGGGCGAAGCCGTGCGCCTTCTGCACATAGGCGCGCAGCTCGCCGCCCTCGGGCACCCGCGCGGCGAGGAAGGTCGAACCGACGCCGAGCCTTGTGCGCGCACTGACGCGGTAGCGCACCGCGTCGACGGTGAGCGACAGCTTGCCCGGCGTCGCCGCGGGGCTGGAGGAGATTGAATAAAGGCGCGGCTGCAGCGGCTCCAGCGCCTCCGCCAGCACCTCGGGGGCGAGGCGCGGGCGGCCGAACTTCTCCAGCGCCGCCAGTACGTCGAGCGAGGCGGCGTCGCCGTCCGGGTCCTCGCCGGCGGCGAGCGCGCGCGCCTTGCGGCGCATCTCGCCGCCGGAATGATAGGTGAGCAGCTGGAACAGCCCGTCCGGCGCGGCGCCGAGCGACACGTCCTCGCTGAGCACGTCGCGAGCGAGCTTGTCGCCGATCATCTCCTCGCGGCTGGCACCGATGGCGTCGAGGATAGCGTCGACCAGATCGCCGTCATTGACCGGGAAGATGCCGAAGCTGTCGCCAACCGTGTAGTCGAGCCCGGCCGCCGCGAGATCGAACTCGACATGCCAGGTCTCCTTCTCCGAAGAGCCCTTGTTCAGCCGCTTGCGGGACAGGAAGCTCACCCGCGCCGGGTTGTCGCGCGAGGAGCCCGGCGCGCCCACCGGAACCGTTGGCGCCGCCTCGGCCGGGGCGGCGGCCGGCGCCTCGCCCATCTCGGCGGTGAGGCTCTTCAGCATGCGCATGGTCTCCTTGCCGCCGGGGGCGCAGAGATTGAGCTTGGTCTCCTTGCCCGCAGCGAGCGCGGCGCCGTAGCTCTCGCAGAGATAGCCGCACTGGCCGCAATCCTGCTGCGCCATCGCCGCCATCATGCGGCGGGGCAGCGGACGGCCGTCGGCGAGCTTCATGCGCTCGTCGAGCGGCATGGAGGCGTCGTGCCAGGGGGCGCCGTCATCCGCTTCAGTGGCGGGCGCCGGCGCGGCGCCCTCGGCCGGCGACGCCGGCGCCCCGCTGGCCAGCCCCTGCGGCGAGAGAACCGCCGCGAAGAAGCCGTTGAGCCAGGCGCGCTGCTCCTCGCTGAACGGCGCGGTCTCGGGGAAGAAGGCGATCGCCGGCGGCACCGGCATGGCGGGCACGGCCATCGGAACGGCGGAGAGCGGGGTGGCGGCGTTCATCAGCGCGTCTCCTCCTCGACCAGCGCCCTGAGGGCGTCCGGCTCATGGCGGCGGGTGAAGCGGGCGAGCGTCTCGGCGGCGTCGGCGCGGTGGGTGAGCCAGGCGCGCAACAGGTTCTCCACCACCACCGGCGCCTCGGTCGCCTTCACGTCGCGATAGAGCTCGCGGGCGATGGCGGCATCCGAGCCGAAGCCGCCGCCGACCACCAGATGGAAGCCGTCGACGGTGTCGCCGTCCTCGTTCACCGGCACGCGGGCGCCGACGAGGCCGATGTCGCCGATATAGTGCTGGGCGCAGCTATGCGGGCAGCCGGTGACGTGGATGTTGACCGGCAGATCGAGAGTGACCCGCTCCTCGCAATGGCGGGCGATCGCCTCGGCGGCGCCCTTGGTGTCGGCATTGGCGAAGCGGCAGCCCATCGAGCCGGTGCAGGCGACCAGCCCGGCGCGGATGGCGGTGGCTGTCGTGGACAGGCCGAGCGCCTCGACGGCGGCCTCGACCAGCGCCACCTTGTCGTCCGGCACGCCGGAGAGGATCAGGTTCTGCCAGACGGTGAGGCGGATCTCGCCATCGCCGAGGTCGCGGGCGAGCCGGGCGAGGCCGTGCATCTGCGGGGCGGTCATCTTGCCCGTCGGCAGCACCACGCCGACCCAGTTGAGGCCCGGCTGCTTCTGCGGGTGGACGCCGATATGGGCGAGCCGGTCCGGCTCGGGACGCGGTGCCACGGCGGAGGCCGGCACGCGCGGCAGCTTCCAGCCGAGCTTCTCCTCCGTCAGCGCCAGGAACTTCTCGAAGCCGAAGGCGTCGAGCACGTATTTCAGCCGCGCCTTCTTGCGGTCGGTGCGGTCGCCATGGTCGATGAACACCCGCACCATGGCGTCGGCGACGTCGCTCGCCTGATCGGGTTTCACCACCACGCCGGTGTCGCGGGCGAAGTCCATATGGCCGGTGATGCCGCCGAGCACGACGCGGAACCACACGCCCGGCTCGATGCCGTGGCCATCAGCCACCTCCACCGCCTGGAAGCCGATGTCGTTGGTGTCCTCCAGCGCGCCGATGCGCCCGCCGCCGTCGAACGCGACGTTGAACTTGCGCGGCAGGCCGTAGAGCGAGCGGTCGGCGAGGATGTGGTAGTGCCAGTCGAGCGCGTAGGGGCTGGTGTCGATCAGCTCCTGCGGGTCGATGCCGGCGGTCGGGCCGCCGGTGACGTTGCGGATGTTGTCGGCGCCGGAGCCGCGCGCGGTCAGCCCGAGGCCGATCAGCCCCTCCAGCACCGCCGGCCCGTCGGTGGCGGGAATCTCGCGGATCTGCAGATTGGCGCGGGTGGTGATGTGCGAATAGCCGCCGCCATGCCGATCGGCGAGATCGGCCACGCCGGCGAACTGCCAGTACTTCAATATGCCGTTCGGGATGCGCAGCCGGCACATATAGCTGTCCTGCGTCGGCGCGACGTAGAACAGGCCGTGGAACTTCCAGCGGAACACGTCGACGCCCTTGGGAAAGGCGGCGTCGCGCGCGTGCTGCTTCATGCGGCCATAGCTGTCGAGGCCGAGCTCCTCGCGCTTGGCCTTCTCCTCATTGACCAGCTTGCGGCCCTCGGCCTCGACGCGGGCCATGGCGCGATGCGCGCTGGCATCCGGCCCGGTCGGCTCGGCCGGTGCGGACTTGGCGGCGGCCGGCGCGGCGGCGATGCTGCCGGCGGCGCGGGTCGCGGCGAGGCCGGCGACGAAACCTTCGAGATAGCGCTTCTGTTCGGGAACGAAATCGGTGCCCATCACGCGGCCTCCGGCAGGGATTGCGTGGAAAGATCCGGCGCCACATAGGCGCGCCCGAAGGCGAGCGCGGCGCGCTCGGGGCCGATGTCGCGGCCGGACCGCATCAGGTCGAGATAGAACAGCCCGTCGGCGGTATCGCCGAACAGCACCGCGCCGACGAGGCGGGTCGCGCGCCCGTCGCTGCGCAGCACCAGCCGGCGATAGAGGCCGAGGCCGGGATCGGCGAGCACCATTTCCTGCGTGCCCTCAGCGCCGAGGAAGTCGCCGGCGGAGAACACATGCACGCCGGAGACCTTGAGATTGGTGGCGAGCACGCTGCCGGCATAGGCGCCGCCCGCGCCGGCGAGGCGACGGGCCAGCACCCTCGCCTGCTCATAGGCCGGCTCGACGAGGCCGTAGACCTGGCCGCGATGCTCGGCGCATTCGCCGAGGGCGAACACATCCGCCGCGTCGGTGGCGAGCCCGTCATCGACCAGGATGCCGCGATGGCAGCCGATGCCGGCGGCGCGGGCGAGATCGGCATTGGCCCGCACGCCGCAGGCGACCACCACGAGGTCGGCGGGCAGCAGCCGGCCATCGGCGAGGCGCAGCCCCTCGACCCGCCCGTCGCCCTCGATCGCCTGCGTCGAGGCGTCGAGATGCACGGCGATGCCGCGCGCCTCCACCGCCTGGCGCAGCAGCGCGCCGGCGCGGGCATCGAGCTGGCGCTCCATCAGCCGGTCGGCGAGATGGATGATGGCGGTCTCCGCCCCCGCGCCGGCGAGGCCGGTGGCGGCCTCCAGCCCGAGCAGCCCGCCGCCGATGACGATGGCGCGCAGCCCCGGCCGGGCGGCGGCGAGCAGCGCGCCGACATCGGCCATGTCGCGAAAGGTCAGCACGCCCGGCAGGTCCATGCCCGGCAGCGGCAGCCGGATGGCGCTGGAGCCGGTCGCCAGCACCAGCTTGCCGTAGCCGAGCGCCGACCCGTCGGCGAGGCGCACTTGTCGCGCGTCGGTGTCGACCGCCGCAACCGGGGTGCCGAGCTTCAATTCGATGCCGCGCGCGGCCCACCAGCCGGCGTCCTTCAGCACCAGATCGTCGGCGCCCACCTCGCCGGCCAGCAGCGAGGAGAGCAGCACCCGGTTATAGGCGAGGTGCGGCTCGGCGCCGATCACCGTCAGCCCGAAGCGGTCGGGTGCCAGCGCGGTGAGTTCCTCGCAGAACTTCGCCGCCGCCATGCCGTTGCCAACAATCACCACCTTTTCGCGAAGCAGGCTCGTGCTCATGACGCGGCCACCCCGACGATGCGGCCGAACGGGCCTTCCTCGGCCGGCGCCGCTTCCAGCGCCTCGATCATCACCCCGGACAGCAGCCCATAGGCCTCGGTCCAGGCCTCGCGCACCGGCGGGGTGAAGGCCTCGCCGAGCCCCTGCTCCAGCGTCCAGATCAGCGCCGCGCCGACCGGCGCGAAGTGGGCGGCGGTCACGCCCATGCCGGCATGGCGGGCGCCGAGCCGCTGCACCGCCGGCAGCAGCGCCGGCAGGTCGTGCATGCCGTTCACCACCACGCCGAGGGTGGCCATCAGCTTGCGGCCCTGCTCGGTCATGTCGCCGTTGAACAGAGGGCGCACCTCGGGGGCGATCTCGAACAGCCGGCCATAGAACAGCCCGGCGGCCGCTTCCGAGATCGGGCGCACCTTGGCGAAGCTGTCGCGCAGCAGCGCGATGCGATCGGGGGTCATGCTCGCCTCCTCACGCGGCTTCGACGAAGCGGTGGCGTTCGTAGAGGAACTTCAGCACCGCCTCGCGGCAGACGAGGTAGGCCGGGTCGGTGACCAGCTCCAGCCGCCGGCGCGGGCGCGGCAGCCGCACGTCGAGCACCTCGCCGATGCGGGCGGAGGGGCCGTTGGTCATCATCACGATGCGGTCGGAGAGCAGCACCGCCTCGTCGACGTCGTGGGTGATCATGATCACCGTGTTGCCGAGCGCGGCGTGGATCTGCATCACCGAATCCTGCAGATGCGCGCGGGTCAGCGCGTCGAGCGCGCCGAACGGCTCGTCGAGCAGCAGCACCTTGGGCTCCATGGCCAGCGCGCGGGCGATGCCGACGCGCTGCTTCATGCCGCCGGAGATTTCCGAGGGGCGGCGGTCCCTGGCATGCGCCATCTGCACGAGGTCGAGATTGTGCAGCGTCCAGTCATGGCGCTCGGCGCGGCTCTTGGTGCCGGAGAACACCTTGTCGACCGCGAGCCGCACATTGTCGTAGACCGACAGCCAGGGCAGCAGCGAATGGTTCTGGAACACCACCGCGCGGTCGGGGCCGGGTGAATCCACCTGCCGGCCCTCAAGGATCACCCCGCCGGCGCTGGCCTGGGTGAGGCCGGCGACGATGTTGAGCAAGGTCGACTTGCCGCAGCCGGAATGGCCGATGATCGAGATGTACTCGCCCTTGGCGATGTCGAGGCAGACTTCCTTCAGCACCTCGGTGACGGCGCCGCCGCGGGCGAAGGACTTGTCGATGTGGTCGAGCTTGAGATAGGCGGTCATCGGCTTCCCCTCCTTCAGGCTGCGGCGGTGCCGCGGGTGACGAAGGCGCCGATGCCGGCGACGAGGCGGTCGAGGATGAACCCGACCACGCCGATATAGACCAGCGCCACGATGATGTCGGACAGGCGCGAGGAGTTCCACGCGTCCCAGATGAAGAAGCCGATGCCGACGCCGCCGGTGAGCATCTCCGCCGCCACGATGGCGAGCCAGGACAGGCCGACGCCGATCCGAAGGCCGGTGAAGATGTAGGGCGCCGCCGAGGGCAGCATGATCTTCACGAAGAATTCCAGCGGGTTGAGCCGCAAGACTTTCGCGACGTTGCGGTAGTCCTGCGGAATGTTGCGCACGCCGACCGCGGTGTTGATGATCACCGGCCAGATGGCGGTGATGAAGATCACGAAGATCGCCGAGGGGTTACTGTCGCGGAACGCCGCCAGCGCGATCGGCAGCCAGGCCAGCGGCGGCACGGTGCGCAGCACCTGGAAGATCGGATCGAGCCCGCGCATCGCCCAGACCGACTGGCCGACGATCACCCCGAGCAGGATGCCCGCCACCGCCGCGAGGCCGAAGCCGACCGCGACCCGCTGCAGCGACACCAGCACCCGCCAGCCGAGGCCGATATCCTGCGAGCCGTTGACGAAGAACGGGTTGACGATCAGGTCGTAGGATTCCTGCCAGATGGTGGAGGGCGGCGGCAGCGTGGCGCCGGAGCCGGAGCACAGCAGCTCCCAGATGCCGAGCAGGGCGAGCAGCACCACCAAAGGCGGCACGACCGCCACAGACACACGATGCGCATAGCCGGCGAAACGATTGCCGCGCGGCGTCGGGCGGGACGGTGCCAGCCGCACGATCTCCGCGCCTTTGGCCGGGGCGCTCGCGCCCTTGGCGGTGGACGGCGAGACCACGGCCTCGCTCTTCAATGCGGTAATGGACATGCGAGGCTCCCGGATCGAGAAGGTCGAGGCATCGGATGGGTCAGGCGACGGCGCCGCCGGAACCGACGAGGGCTCAGGCGATGCGCTTGATGCCGAGGCTGGCGAGATAGGCCGACGGGTTGTCGGGATCGAACACCTTGCCGTCGAAGAACGTCTCCTTGCCGCGCGAAGACGAGGCCGGGATATCCGCCGCCGCGACACCGAGCTGCTTGGCCGCCGCGCGCCAGATGTCCTCGCGGTTCACCTTGTCGACCAGCGCCTTGACGTCGGTCGACGGCTCGAACTTGCCCCAGCGAATGTCCTCGGTGACGAACCAGGCGTCATGGCTCTTGAACGGGTAGGAGGCGTGGTCCTGCCAGAACTTCATGTAGAGGTCGGTGCCGTTGACGACGCGGCCGTTGCCGTAATTGATGTCGCCCTTCAGCCGGCCGAGCACGTCCTTGGGCGGCACGTTGAACCACTGCCGGCGGCCGAGGACCTGCGCCATCTCGTCCTTGTTGGCCATGGCGTCGCACCATTGCTGGGCTTCCATCACCGCCATCAGGATCGCCTGCGCGGCGTTGGGGTTCTTGTCGACCCAGGCGGCGCGCATGCCGAGCGCCTTTTCCGGGTGGTGCTTCCAGATCTCGCCGGTGGTGCAGGCGGTAAAGCCGATGCCCTGGTTGACCAGTTGCTCGTTCCACGGCTCGCCGACGCAGAAGGCGTCCATGTTGCCGACCTTCATGTTCGCCACCATTTGCGGCGGCGGCACCACGATGGTGGAGACGTCCTTGTCGGGGTCGATGCCGGCGGAGGCCAGCCAGTAGCGGATCCACAGATCGTGCGTACCGCCCGGGAAGGTCATGGCGACCTTCACGTCCTTGCCGGCCGCCTTCTTGGCGGCGAAGGCCTCCTTCAGCGGCGCGGCGTCGGCGGTCACCTTCAGCCCGGCATATTCCTGCGCGACCGAGATGCCCTGGCTGTCGAGATTGAGCCGCGCCAGCAGGTACATCGGCGTCGGCACGTTGTTCTGCGTCACCTTGCCGGTGGAGATGAGATACGGCATCGGGGTGAGGATGTGCGCGCCGTCAATGCCGTTGGCCTCGCTGCCGAGCACGAGATTGTCGCGGGTGGCGCCCCAGGAGGCCTGCTTCGCCACCTCGACATCGGGCATGCCGTATTTGGCGAACAGCCCCTTTTCCTTGGCGATGATCAGCGGCGCGGCATCGGTGAGCGCGATATAGCCGAGCACCGCCTTGGTGGTCTCGGGCGCGGCGGCATGGGCGAAGGGCACGCCGCCGGGGAAGGCCAGCCGCACGCTCTCCATGAGCGCGGCGGTGCCGAGGACGGCGGCGCCGGATTTGAGGAAGGAGCGGCGGGAAACGTCGGTGCCGGCGGATGCGAGGACGGATTTCGGACGGTCGGCCACAATGCGGTCGGTCATGAACGTGCCTCTCGGAAGTCGATTTTTTGAGAGCCGCGCCCATTTCCGAGCGCGGCGATGAAACACAGGCAAGCCACGGCAGCGACGGAGAAGATCCGTCTTGCAGGCAGCGGCTTTGCTGCAACCCATCGCTGGGCGGAAATCGGAAAACCGTGATCGGCGTTGATCGAACGGTGAGACTAAACATACATAAATCGTGCCAATTCCGCAAAGGCACGACTAAAGGCAAATAATAGCGAACAAAATCAATGAGTTGGCAGACAAGAATATTTACAGAAAGGTATTTTTATACCTTATTGCACACGCTCAAATTGTGAGCAAAACCCGTCATTCCATGCGGATATTTCGCGCATCCGGCTAAGAATGCGCCGCAGCGGCTCAGCGCCTGCCGAGCCGCGCCAGATAGGCCTCGACATCCTCGGGATCGAACGGCTCGCCGAACCGCGTGCCGACCGGGTCGCCATCCTCGGCCGGCGGCCGGACGGTGATCCCCAGCGCGGCGTCGTAGAGATCGGGCCGATAGACCGCCTGTGCCTCGCGCGCGGCGTCCACCGCGTAGCCGGCCTGGCCGGCCCGCACCATCTGCGCATAGATCCACAAAGCATGGCGCGGATCCGGCCGCGTCGCGCCGCCGCGATGCAGCACCAGGAAATCCGGATCGCTGCGCGCCGCGCCGCCGGGGCCGACATCCGGCCGGCCGGTCAGCGTGCGCTCGATGATGTCGGCCCGCACGCCGAGGAAGCGCGGCTCGGCCAGCAGGCGTACGAGGTCGGCGCGGTTCTCGCTCGCCTCGCACCAGCGCGCCGCCGCCTCCAGCGCGCGGATCAGCCGGCGCAGCACGTCCGGCTCGGCATTGGCGAAGCGGGCATGCACGCCGAGCACCTTTTCCGGCGCGCGGGCGAACAATTCGGTGCCGAGCAGCGCGATGCGCCCGACCCCGGCCTCCACCGCCACGCTGTTCCACGGCGAGCCGACGCAGAAGCCGTGGATCAGCCCCGAGCGCAGATTCTCCACCGTGTAGGAGGGCGGCACCACCACGAGGCGCACGTCGCGGTCGGGATCGAGGCCGCCGGCCTCCATCAGGTGGCGCAGCGCATAGGTGTGGGTGGAGAAGCTGTAGACCGAGGAGAAGGTGAGCTGCTCGCGCCCCGCCGCCGCCCGCGTGCGCACCACCGCGCCGAGCGCGCGCGCGGTGCCGGCGCCGGTCGACAGGTCCTCGCCGGTCGCCGCCAGGGCGGCGTGCAGCTCCGGCGCCACGGTGATGGCGCCGCCGTTTAGGTTCAGCGCGAAGGCGGCGACCAGGGGCACCCGCACATGGCCGAGGCCGAGCGAGGAAGCGATGGCGAGCGGCGCCAGCATGTGGGCGCCGTCGAGCAGGCCGACATTCAGCCGGTCGCGGATATTGGCCCAGGACACCTCGCGGTGCAGGTCGATCTCCAACCCCTCGGCGGTGGCGAAGCCGCGCTCGGCGCAGGCGATCAGCGTCGCGGCGTCGGTGAGCGGGATGAAGCCTATCGCAAGGCGTCTCATGGTTGCCGCCTCATTTCAGCAGGTCCGCCGCGGTGATGATGGACTGGGCGATGTCGACGAGCCGCTTCTTCTCGTTCATCGCGGTGCGCCGCATCAGCGCGTAGGCGGTGGCCTCGTCGAGATCCTTGAGCCGCATCAGGATGCCCTTGGCGCGGTCGATGGTCTTGCGTTCCTCGAGCTGGGTCTTGGTCTGCTCCAGCTCCTCGCGCAGCCTGGCGAAGGCGCGGAAGCGGCTGATGGTCATGTCGAGGATCGACTTCACCCGCTCCTTCTTCAGCCCGTCGACGATATAGGCGGAGACGCCGGCGTCGATCGCCGCCTCGATGGTCGAGGAATCCGACTGGTCGACGAACATGGCCACCGGCCGCTTCACCTCGCGGCTGACCTGGAACATCTGCTCCACCACGTCGCGCGAGGGGGTCTCCAGGTCGATGATGATCACGTCGGGGTCGATGGCGTGCAGGCGCGCCAGCAGGTTGTGCCGCTCGGGCAGGCAGATCACGTTGACGTAGCCCGCCTCGCGCAGCCCCTCGTCGAGCACGGCGGCGCGCAGCGGACTCTCGTCGACGATGACGATCTTCAGGCCCGGATCAGCCGGCATGGCAAGGTGTCATCATCGAACTCGACGGCGGACGGCAACGGAACATCGGGACCACGCACTGGGACATCTCGCCCTGCGAAGCAAGCCTCAGGCCGCAACCGGCAGGTGCGGCGCTCAGCCGCCCTTCAGCGCCGCCAGCTCCTTCTTCAGCGCCCGCGTCTCCTCGAAGCGGCGGGTGACGTCGCGCAGCACCGAGGCCATGCCGCGCACCTCTCCTGCCGCATCCTTGAGCAGCACGATGGTGAATTCGAGCGAGATGCGCCGTCCGTCCCTGGTCAGGCCGGGCACGGCGAGCAGGTCGCCGGCGCCGTAGCGGCTCTTGCCGCTGGCGACGGTCTCGACATAGCCCTCCCAGTGGCGGGCGCGGAACGGCTCGGGGATGATGATATCGAGCGACTGGCCGAGCGCCTCGGCCTCCGAAAAGCCGAAGATGCGCGCGGCACCAGCGTTCCACATCACGATCCGCCCGTCGCGGTCGCTCGCCACCACCGCGTCGGCGGCGCTGTCGATGAGGCCGTCGCCGATCTCCTCGCGGGTGAAGCCGCCCTCGGCGGTCGCCTGATAATCCATCGCCGTCCCTCCGGTCGCCGGCACCGCCGCTGTCGCGCCACCCGCTTCGTCGAACAGGTCCTCGACCGGCCCGAAGAATTCGTAATGCAGCCGCCCGGCCTCGACACCGGCCTTGGCCAGCGCCGGCACCAGCGCGCGCAGGAAGTCGAGCGGGCCGCAGACATAAAGGTCCGCCGTGCCGAGCGGAATCTCGGCCTTCAGCCAGTCGAGCGTCACCCGGCCGGCAACGTCGAAATCTTTGCCCTGCCGATCCTGCGGCCGGGGCTGGCTGTAGAAGATCGTGGCGCGGGCATTGGGCAGCGCCGCCACCAGCTCCTTCACATGCGCGCCGAAGGCATGCACCGCGCCGTCGCGGGCGCAGTGGACGAAATGCACGGGCACGCTAGCCTTCTCGGCCGCCAGCGCCTCCAGCATGGCGATCATCGGCGTCAGGCCGACGCCGCCGCTCACCATCACGATGGGCCGCTCGCGGGTCGCCGGCAGCACAAAGGCGCCGGCCGGCGGGGCGATGGTCAGCCGCGTGCCGATCTGCGCGGTGTCGTGCAGCCAGCGCGACACCTGGCCCTGCGGCTCGCGCTTCACCGAGATGCGCAGATGGTCGCCATTCGGCGCGGTGGAGATGGTGTAGTTGCGCTTCGCCTCGCCGAGGCCGGGAATGTCGGCGAACAGCGTCAGATACTGCCCGGCGACATGCGGCGGCGGGGCGGCGCCATCGAGCGGCGTCAGCTCGAAGGAGGTGATGATCTCACTCTCCTTGCGGCGGGCGCTGATCCGGTAGTCGCGCGCGGCGGCGGCAGAATTCGCGGCGCCAGCCTGATTCGGGGTGGCGGACATTGCCGCCTGGTCGTCGTTACGCATCGGAGCGTCCTCCACTCCGATTTGATGTATACTAAATACAAGATTTGGGCGACCCCGGAAGTGGCGGGCTCAGCCCGCCAGCTTGTCGAGCACCCGCCGGTAGCCGGCCTCCACCGTCGCCCGCGCCTGATGGCGCCCGCCCTCGACCAGCTTGGCGCCGTTGCGCCACACCGCATCGACCGGTGCGCCGCCGGCGAAGATGAAGCCGTCGAGGAGCGCGTCGCCCCGCTTGCCATGCAGCGACGGCGTGCCGGCATCAAAGCTGACGAGGTCGGCCGGCCGGCCGAGCGCGATGCCCGCCTCGGCCCCCAGCGCCTGCGCGCCGCCGGAAAGCGCCGCATCGAACAGCCGCCGCCCGGTGGAGGCGCCGGCCGCGAGCGCCATCACATTGCGCGCCCGCTCGCCGAGCCGCTGGGAATATTCCAGCAGCCGCAGCTCTTCCGCTGCGTCGATCCGCACATTGGAATCCGAGCCGACGCCATAGCGGCCGCCCGCTTCCGCGAAACGCCGGCCAGGGAAGATGCCGTCGCCGAGATTAGCCTCGGTGATCGGGCACAGGCCGGCCACCGCGCCGCTCGCCGCCAGCCGCAGGGTCTCCGCCTCGGTCATGTGGGTGGCGTGGATCAGGCACCAGCGCTCGTCGACCGGCGCGTGGTCGTAGAGATAGTCGACCGGCCGCGTGCCGGAGAAGGCCAGGCAGTCCTCCACCTCCTTCACCTGCTCGGCGACATGGATGTGGATCGGCCCGCCGGTCAGCGGCAGGATGGCGGCGATCTCCTGCGCCGTCGCGGCGCGCAGGCTGTGCGGCGCGAGGCCGAGCACCGCGCCGGGCAGCGGCGCCAGCGCCCGCGCGGCGCTCTCCATCAGCCGGCCGAAGCGCTCGACATCGTTGAGGAAGCGCCGCTGCCCGTGGCCCGGCGCCTGCCCGCCGAAGCCGCCATGAGCGTAAAACACCGGCAGCAAGGTGAGCGCGATGCCGGCCGCGCCCGCCGCGGCGGCGATACGGTGCGAGAGTTCGCCGACATCGGCATAGGGCGTGCCATCGCGGTCGTGGTGCAGGTAGTGGAACTCGCCGACGCGGGTGAAGCCGGCCTCCAGCATCTCGACATAGGCGAGCGCGGCGATCGCCTCGACATCCTCCGGGTCGAGCCGGTCGACAGCGCGGTACATCTGGTCGCGCCAGGTCCAGAAGCTGTCGCCCTCCGGGCCGCGCACCTCGGTGAGCCCGGCCATCGCCCGCTGGAAAGCATGGCTGTGCAGGTTCGGCAGGCCGGGAACCACCACCGCGTGCCGTTCGTCGCCGGGCTCCGGCACCACCCCGACGGCGATCCCGGCAATGCGACCGCCAGCCAGAGTGAGACGCACATCGCTTGCCCAGCCCTCGGGAAGCAGCACACTGCCGGACCACAACACCGTCATCGCGTCGCCTTTCGCAGATTCGATATGGACAAGCCGCCCCTGTCCAATTTATGTATATACATATTGACGCCCTTGCCAACGACTTTACCAGCGACTTCGCGAGGCCTCCGGACATGAGATGCGAGCGTATCTGGCGCGGTGCCCGCCTCGCCACCCTCGACGAGACCCGTCCCGGCCTCGGCATCGTCGAGGATGGCCTGATCGCGGCGACGGACGGTCGCATCCTCTATGCCGGCCCGGCCGCCGAGGCGCCCGCCTTCGAGGCGGCGGAGACCATCGACGTCGAAGGCCGCTGGATCACGCCCGGGCTGATCGACTGCCACACTCATCTCGTCTTCGGCGGCGACCGCGCGCATGAATTCGAGCTGCGGCTCGCCGGTGCCTCCTATGAGGAGATCGCCCGCGCCGGCGGCGGCATCGTCTCCACCATGAAGGCCACGCGGGCCGCCAGCGAGGCCGATCTCGTCGCCGCCGCGCTGCGCCGGCTCGACGCGCTGATCGCCGAGGGCGTCACCACCGTCGAGGTGAAGTCCGGCTACGGCCTGTCGGACGAGGCCGAACTGAAGAGCCTTCGGGCCGCCCGAGCGCTCGGGCAGGCCCGCCCGGTCTCGGTCGCCGCCACCTATCTCGGCGCCCACGCGCTGCCGCCGGAGGCCAAGGGCGACAAGGCCGCCTATATCGATCAGGTCATCGCGCTGCTGCCGTGCATCGCCGCGGAAAAGCTCGCCGACGCGGTCGACGCCTTCTGCGAGGGCATCGCCTTCTCGCCCGACGAGGTGGCGAAGCTGTTCACCGCCGCCCGCGACCTCGGCCTGCCGGTGAAGCTGCATGCCGACCAGCTGTCCAACCTGCACGGCGCGAAGCTAGCGGCCGAGTTCGGCGCGCTCTCCGCCGACCATCTCGAACATACCGACGCCGACGGCGCGGCCGCCATGGCGAAGGCTGGCACGGTGGCGGTGCTGCTGCCAGGCGCCTTCTACTTCATCCGCGAGACCAAGGTGCCGCCGGTCGATCTCTTCCGCGCGCACGGCACCAAGATCGCACTGGCCACCGACTGCAATCCCGGCACCTCGCCGCTGACCTCGCTCTTGCTCACCATGAACATGGGCGCGACTTTGTTCCGCCTGACGGTGGACGAGTGCCTCGCCGGTGTCACCCGCGAGGCCGCCCGCGCGCTCGGGCGGCTCGACAGCATCGGCACGCTGGAAGCCGGCAAATCTTGCGACCTCGCGATCTGGGACATCGAGCGCCCGGCCGAGCTGGTCTACCGCATGGGTTTCAACCCGCTGCATGCGCGGGTGTGGAGGGGGAAATGAGCGAGATCATCCTGAAACCCGGCGCCGTCTCCCTCGCGGAGTGGCGCGCCATCTATCGCGGCGCCAGCGCCCGGCTCGATGCCGCCTGCCTGCCGGCGGTGGAACGTTCCGCCAAGGCGGTCGCCGACATCCTGGCGAAAGGCGAACCCGTCTACGGCATCAATACCGGCTTCGGAAAGCTCGCCACGGTGCGCATCGGCGACGCCGATCTCGCCACGCTCCAGCGCAACATCGTGCTGTCGCACGCCGCCGGTGTCGGCGAGCCGATGCCGGTCCCCGTCGCGCGGCTGATGATGGCGCTGAAGCTCGCCAGCCTCGCACAGGGCGCCTCCGGCATCCAGCCGAAGACGCTGGCGCTGCTGGAAGCCATGCTGGCCAAGGGTCTCACCCCGGTGGTGCCCTGCCAGGGCTCGGTCGGCGCCTCCGGCGACCTCGCCCCGCTGTCGCACATGACCACCACACTGATCGGCGTCGGCGAGATCTTCGTCGACGGCACCCGCCTGCCGGCCGCCGTTGCGCTGGCCGATGCCGGCCTCACGCCGGTCGAGCTCGGGCCGAAGGAAGGCCTCGCTCTGCTCAACGGCACGCAGTTCTCCACCGCCAACGCGCTGGCCGGCCTGTTCGAGGCGGAGAACCTCTACCGCTCGGCGCTGGTCACCGGCGCGCTGTCCACCGATGCCGCGCGCGGCTCCGACGCGCCCTTCGACCCGCGCATCCACGCGCTGCGCCGACATAAGGGCCAGATCGAGACCGCCGAGGCGCTGCGCCGGCTGATGCAGGACTCGGCGATCCGCGCCTCGCATCTCGTCGGCGACGAGCGGGTGCAGGATCCCTATTGCCTGCGCTGCCAGCCGCAGGTGATGGGCGCGGCGCTCGACGTGCTCAGACAGGCGGCCACCACGCTGGAGACCGAGGCCAACGGCGTCTCCGACAACCCGCTGATCTTCGCCGAGGACGGCGTCGCGCTGTCCGGCGGCAATTTCCACGCCGAGCCGGTGGCTTTCGCCGCCGACATGATCGCGCTGGCGGTGTGCGAAATCGGCTCGCTCGCCGAGCGGCGCATCGCCATGCTGGTCGACCCGGCACTGTCGGGCATGCCGGCCTTCCTCACCCCCAAGCCCGGCCTCAACTCCGGCTTCATGATCCCGCAGGTGACGGCGGCCGCCCTCGTCTCCGAGAACAAGCAGAAGGCCTATCCGGCCAGCGTCGATTCCATCCCCACCTCGGCGAACCAGGAAGACCACGTCTCCATGGCCGCGCACGGCGCCCGCCGGCTATTGGGCATGGTGGAGAACGCGGTGGCGGTGATCGGCATCGAATTGCTGGCCGGCGCGCAGGGCTGCGATTTCCATCAGCCACTCGCCTCCTCGCCGGTGCTGGAGACGGTGCGCGCCACCCTGCGCGCCGAGGTGCCGCATCTCGACGACGACCGCTATTTCGCCCCCGACATGGAGGCGGCGAACGCGCTCATCCGCTCCGGCGCCGTCGCCGCGCTGGCCGCCGGCCTGCTGCCGGCCATCAGCGGGGAGTAAGCGGCATGACCCACCCCGACTTCCTCTCTGTCATTCGCGGTACGGCGCCGCTGGTGGTCTCGTTGCCGCATACCGGCACCGACCTCCCGGACGATATCGCCGGCGAGCTCGTCTCGCCCTGGCTCGCCCGCAAGGATTGCGACTGGTGGATCGAGCTTCTCTACGACTTCGCCGCCGGCATGGGCGCCAGCGTGGTGCGTACCTCGGTCTCCCGCACCGCCATCGACGTCAATCGCGACCCCTCCGGCGTCTCGCTCTATCCCGGGCAGGCGACCACCGAACTGTGCCCGACCACCAGCTTCGACGGCGAGCCGCTCTACCAGCCCGGCAAGGGCCCGGACGTCGCCGCCCGCCGCGCGGCCTATTTCGATCCCTATCACGCCGCCCTGTCGGCGGAGATCGAGCATGCCCGCGCGATCCACGGCGCGGTGGTGCTGTATGATTGCCACTCGATCCGCTCGGTGATCCCGCGCCTGTTCGAGGGCACGCTGCCGAATTTCAACATCGGCACCAATTCGGGCGCCAGCTGCGCGCCGGCGCTGCAGGCCGCCGTCGAGGCGATCTGCGACGCCACCGCCTTCTCGCGCGTCAGCAATGGCCGCTTCAAGGGCGGCTACATCACCCGCCACTACGGCGCGCCGGAACGCGGCGTGCATGCGGTGCAAATGGAGCTGGCCTGCCGCACCTACATGCCGGATCCGGCCGGACCCGTCGGCCCGGACAATTGGCCGGCGCCTTATGATCCCGCCTACGCCGCCCCCGTCCGTTCCGCCCTCGTCGCCATCTTCGAGGCGTGCCTCGCCTTTGCCCGCTCGCAGGGAGCCCGTTCATGACCCGCATCGACAATTCCCGCACCATCCGCGCCGCCCGCGGCACCGAGCTCACGGCGAAAAGCTGGCTCACCGAGGCGCCGCTGCGCATGCTGATGAACAATCTCGACCCCGACGTCGCCGAGAAGCCCGGCGAGCTGGTGGTCTATGGCGGCATCGGCCGGGCGGCGCGCGACTGGGAGAGCTTCGACCGCATCGTCACCGCGCTGCGCAAGCTCGACGCCGACCAGACGCTTTTGGTGCAGTCCGGCAAGCCGGTCGGGGTGTTCCGCACCCACAAGGACGCGCCGCGGGTGCTGATCGCCAATTCCAACTTGGTGCCGCGCTGGGCCACCTGGGAGCACTTCAACGAGCTCGATAAGAAGGGGCTCATGATGTACGGCCAGATGACGGCCGGCTCCTGGATCTATATCGGCGCCCAGGGCATCGTGCAGGGCACCTACGAGACCTTCGTCGAGATGGGCCGCCAGCATTTCGGCGGCTCGCTGAAGGGCAAGTGGATCCTCACCGGCGGCCTCGGCGGCATGGGCGGCGCCCAGCCGCTCGCCGCCACCATGGCCGGAGCCAGCTGCCTCGCCATCGAGTGCCGCCCCTCCTCCATCGATTTCCGCCTGCGCACCGGCTATCTCGACACCTCGACCACCAGCCTCGACGAGGCGCTGGTGATGATCGAGCGCTCCTGCGCCGAGGGCAAGCCGCTCTCGGTCGGCCTGCTCGGCAATGCCGCCGAGATCCTCCCCGAGCTGGTGAAGCGCGGCATCAGGCCGGACATCGTCACCGACCAGACCTCCGCCCATGACCCGGTCAACGGTTATTTGCCGATCGGCTGGACGCTGGAGCAGTGGGAGAACGGCAAGCAGGCCGACCCCAAGGGCGTCGCCAAGGCCGCCAAGGCCTCGATGGCGGTGCATGTGAAGGCGATGCTCGACTTCTGCCATGCCGGCATCCCGACCGTCGACTACGGCAACAACATCCGGCAGATGGCGCTGGAGGAGGGCGTGGCCAACGCCTTCGACTTCCCCGGCTTCGTGCCGGCCTATATCCGTCCGCTGTTCTGCCGCGGCATCGGCCCGTTCCGCTGGGCGGCGCTCTCGGGCGACCCGGAGGACATCTACAAGACCGACGCCAAGGTGAAGGAGCTGATCCCCGACAATGCCCACCTGCACAACTGGCTGGACATGGCGCGCGAGCGCATCCACTTCCAGGGCCTGCCGGCGCGCATCTGCTGGGTCGGCCTCGGCGACCGCCACCGGCTCGGCCTCGCCTTCAACGAGATGGTGCGCACCGGCGAATTGAAGGCCCCCATCGTCATCGGCCGCGACCATCTCGACAGTGGCTCGGTCGCCTCGCCCAACCGCGAGACCGAGGCGATGCAGGACGGCACCGATGCCGTCTCCGACTGGCCGCTGCTCAACGCCCTGCTCAACACCGCCTCCGGCGCCACCTGGGTGTCGCTGCACCATGGCGGCGGCGTCGGCATGGGCTTCTCGCAGCATGCCGGCATGGTGATCTGCTGCGACGGCACGGCGGATGCCGATGCCCGCCTCGCCCGCGTGCTGTGGAACGACCCGGCGACCGGCGTGATGCGCCACGCCGATGCCGGCTACCAGATCGCCATCGACTGCGCGCGCGAGCACCAGCTCGACCTGCCCGGCATCCTCGGCTGAGGCCGCCATGGGTTCCCCGATGATCCGGGTGCTGCGCGCCACCGATCACCGCGTGATGCGCTGGAAGAACGGCGCCGGCTCGACCACCGAGATCGCGGTGTTCCCGCCGGACGCCGGGCTCGGCGCGTTCGACTGGCGCGTCAGCATGGCCGATGTCGCGGAGGACGGGCCGTTCTCCCGTTTCCCCGGCATCGACCGCACGCTGGCGATCCTCGACGGCGAAGGGGTCGCCCTCGCCATCGAGGGCACGGGTGAGAGCGCGGGAACCGGCGAGGCCCTCGTCACCCGCGCCGGCCCGCCCTTGGCCTTTGCCGCCGATGTCGGTGTGTCCGCGCGGCTGCTCGGCGGCCCGGTGCGCGACCTCAATGTGATGAGCCGGCGCGGCGTCTTCGCCCATCTTCTCACCCGCTTCGCCACCGCCGAGCCGGTGCGAATAGCGCCGGAGGGCGCGACGACGACGCTGGTGATCAGCCGCAGCGACGGCCTCGTCCTCGCCGCCGGCGACACGCACACGGTGCTCGGCCGCGACGACGCCGCCTTTCTCGACGGGGAAGCGACTGTCCTCCCCGACGGTCCCGCCGAATTCTTCCTGGTCCGGTTCCAACCGGCGAGCGCCTGAGCGGCGCCCGACCTGCCGCGCGCTTCACCCCTTGGGCGAGAAATTGGCGACGAGGTTGTAGGCGTCGCCGCGAAACAGCTGGCGCGCATAGGTGATGGTCTGCTCGGCGCGGAAGGTGCGCCGCTCCAGGCACAGGCAGGGGGTGCCCTTGGCGACGTCGAGCTCGCGGGCCTCGCGCGTGCCGGCGCCCAGCGCCGAGATGCGGTGCTCGGCCGCCGTCCACGGCACATGGCCGAGCAGCCAGGAACCCGGCGCGGTCTGCGCGAAATCCACCTCCGCCGCCTCCGGCACCACGGCAAGCGCGATCAGCCGGTCCTCCACCGCCAGCGGCCGGCCATTGGCGAGGTGCAGGCAGCGCAGTTCCACCACGCCCTCGCCGGCGGCCATGCCGCTCTCGGCGGGATCGGTGCCGCCGGCGCCACGCACCCGCCGCGACAGCAGGCGGTAGCCATAGGTCTCGCCGCGCGCGGCGATCTCGTTGGCGAGGTCGGGAATCTCCAGCACCGCCGACTGGATGCGCGGCTCCATGACGAAGGAGCCGGCCCGCCGGCGCCGCTCGATCAGCCCGGCCGCCACCAGCCCGGCGATCACCTTGTTCACCGTCATGCGGGCGCAGCCATAATGCGCCATCAATTCGTGCTCGAAGGGAATGCGATGCCCCGGCTTCCATTCGCCGGAGAGGATCTTGCCCTCGAGATCGGCGCGGATGCGCTGGTGCAGCGTGGTCGGCTCGGCCGGCGCCACGGCCTTGGCGGAAACGCTCACTCCGGCAGCCACTCCCGAACCACTCCTCCAGACGCTCCGCGTCCCCGCACCTTGCCCGCGCGCGGGCCTGATGCATATGTGTAGACATGAGCGCCGCCCCTGCCAATGCATAAGCGGCCTTCGCGCCATACGGCGCGGCGGCATCCCCGCTCATGTCGTCCCGCTGCCCGCCAGAGTGCCATCGCCATGCTCGCGCCCCACCGCAACGACCCGGACACCGACTGCGTCATCGCCGGGGCCGGCCCCGCCGGCCTGATGCTGGCGCTGCTGCTGGCGCGCGCCGGGCTCGCGGTCACGCTGGTGGAGAAGCACGGCGATTTCCTGCGCGATTTTCGCGGCGACACCATCCATCCCTCGACGCTGGAGGTGATGCACGAGCTCGGCCTCGCCGAGGCGCTGCTGGAGCTGCCGCACACGCGGGCGCCGACCCTGCATGCCGAGATCGCCGGCGCCGACCTCACCCTCGCCGATTTCTCGCGGCTGCCGGTGCGCTCGCGCTTCATCGCCTTCATGCCGCAATGGGATTTCCTGGCCTTCCTCGCCCGCGAGGCGAGCCGCTATCCCGGATTCCGTCTCATCATGAACGCCGAGGTGACCGGCCTCGTCGAGGAGGCCGGCCGGATCGACGGCCTCGTCATCCGCACGCCCGAGGGCGAGACGGTGATCCGTGCCACGCTCACCGTCGGCGCCGACGGGCGCGGCTCGCGGGTGCGCGGCCTCGCCGGGCTCGACGTGACGCAGTTCGGCAACCCCAGCGACGTCCTGTGGTTCCGGCTATCGCGCCGGCCCGACGATCCGGTGCCCGCGATGGCACATGCCGGCCCGCGGCAAGGTTTCGTGCTCATCGACCGCGGCGATTACTGGCAATGCGGCTATGTGGTGCGCAAGGGCAGCTTCACTGATGTGAAGGCGCAGGGGCTCGACGCGTTCCGCGCCGCCGTCGCCGCCATCTCGCCGCTGCCGGCGGAACGGGTCGGCGAGATCGCCTCCTGGGACGACATCCACCTGCTCAGCGTGCGCATCGACCGGCTCACGCGCTGGTGGCGTCCGGGACTGATCTGCATCGGCGACGCCGCGCATGCCATGTCGCCGATCGGCGGCGTCGGGGTGAACCTCGCCATCCAGGACGCGGTCGCGGCGGCCAACCGCCTCGCAGCGCCGCTGAAGGCCGGGCGGCTAACCGATGCCGATCTCGCGGCGGTGGAGGCGCGCCGGCGCTTTCCCACCTGGGCGACGCAGAAGATCCAGCTGATGATGCGGCGCGACCCGAACAAGCCGAAGAGCGCCAACCGCAGCGGGCCGCCCGGCTTCCTCAAGGCGATCGCCCGCTGGCCGCTGCTCGCGCATCTCGCCGGCCGCCTGATCGGGCTCGGCTTCCGGCCGGAGCATGTGCGGCCGGTCAGCCCCAGCCAGGGCCAGTAGTTCGGGACCAGAAGTCCGGATCAGTAGTACGGGATCAGAAGTCGGGGCACGCATTTCCGGTCGAGCCGGTTGGGGCAACCGCCTCCACCATAACCAACGCGGGGCAGGCACCCGAGGAACCGGCATCGGCGACCGGCATCGAGTGGCCCGACATCGAGCCCCACCGCGACCATCAAAGACAGAAACCGAAAGCGGGGGTCCCAAGGCGTCCCAAAAAGCAACGGCCGGGCTCTCGCCCGGCCGTTGCATTCGGATCGTCTCGCTCGGCCCTTCACGCCCGGGCCGGTACGCCGCCAGGGCGGCATCCAGCCACACAGCGTGGGCCCGTTCGAGCGCCGCGCCGGAGAGCACGCCCGGAGGGCGCGCTCAGGCCGTCGCCGTGTTCAGGCCGCCACCTTCTTGGCGCGGCCGCGCGGCTTGGCGGGCGCCGCCGGAGCCGGCTTCTTGCGCTGCTGGCCGAGGCCCATCTTCTTGGCGAGGTTGGAACGCGCCTCGGCATAGCTCGGGGCGACCATCGGGTAGTCGTTCGGCAGGCCCCACTTCGCCCGGTACTCTTCCGGGGTCATGTTGTACTTGGTGCGCAGGTGGCGCTTGAGCGACTTGAACTTCAAGCCGTCCTCCAAGCAAACGATGAACTCCGGGGTCACCGACTTCTTCACCGGAATGGCCGGCTTCAGCACTTCTTCCACGACGACGGGGGCCGGGGTGTTGAGGCGAAGCAGTGCGGTGTGCACCTTCGCGATCAGGTCAGGCAACTCCGACGCCGGGACGGAATTGTTGCCGACGAAAGCGGCAACCACATCCGCCGTGAGACCGAGATAATCCACCGACGAATCTTCAGTGCCAGACATCGTATTTCTCCTCGAAAGCTTTGATTCGATGTAACACCTCTGGATGAAAGGTCAACAAGCAAAGCCGTGAAAAACCTTCCCGACGATCGAATATATCGCCCGCAGCACTCACCCTGGAACTCGCCTAACGTCACCCGCAGCAGTTGATCCCCAGCCTCTGCACGCCTGTCGGTCATTGTAGCACCCGATGGTAAATTCTGGTTCCACGCGATGCATTGAGGGCGCGGAACTATTGCACCGCCTCGCTTTCTGGAATTCCGAAACTGTTTCGACGTTTCTGGAACAAAATCGTTCTTTTCGTGGAACGAGGCCGCCCGGCAGATGATTTTATTGCCGGTCGCCGCTCACCTATCGCTATCGTAGACGTGATCGAAGAAGTCTCGTTCGCAAGCAACGGCGCGACGGAATAGATCGGCGGCGCGCAGCCGGCTTTCTTCGTCCGCGGCAGCACCGGCGCGGTCGAGCTCGCCGCGCAGCCACGCCACGAAGCCGCGGAAACCATCATTGTTGTGCAAGGTGATCCACTCGGCATACAGGAAGTCGTCCGGCAACGGGGCTGCGGGCCGGTCGGCCCAGTCGAGATACAGCCACTCGGCGACACAGAGCACGGCGAGGCAGCCGGCATAGCTGCGCTCGCGCGCCGCTTCCGCCATCAGTTCCCGGAAGGCGCGGGTCGGCGCCGTCAGCACCGGCGCGTCCCGCTGCTCCTGCGGCACGCCGAGCCGGTCGAAGGCGCGCAGGAAATAGGTGTTCTCGTCGCTGGTGATCATCGCGGCGAATTGCGAGAAGCGCACCCGCGAGGTGAAGCGGTCGGCGGTGGCGATGGCGGCGCCGATCAGCGCGACGAAACGGTCGATGAACTGGTAGTCCTGCACGAGATAGTGGCGCATGACATCGTCGGTCACTGCGCCGCGAAAGATCTCATCCACGAAACGGTGATGTTTCGACGCCGTCCAGTTCTCGATGTTGTCGTCGCGAAGCTGGTCGCTGAATCCGAGCATGTCGGCTCCTCCTGTCATCCACGTCGCCGCTGTATGGAGCGACGGCGACGCGACGTCGAGGGAGCGCGCCAATCCTACATGCGCACGGTCTGCCCGCCATCGACCACCAGCACGTGGCCGTTGACGAAGGAGGCCTCGTCGGCGGCGAGGAACACCGCCGCCGCGCCGATCTCGTGCGGCCGCCCCCAGCGCCCGGCCGGTACCCGGACGTCGACGAAGGCGGAGAAGGCGGCGTCGTCGACCAGCCCCTGATTGGTCTCGGTGGCGAACATGCCGGGGGCGATGGCGTTGCTGGTCACGCCGTCGCGGGCATAGTCCACCGCCAGCGCCCGCATCAGCCCGGTCAGCCCGGCCTTGGCGGCGGTGTAGACCGGGTCGTTGCGGTTGGCGACCTGCCCGGCGATGGAGGTGACGGTGATCAGCCGCCCGTGCCCCTGTGCCGCCATGTAGCCGGCCGCCTGCCGCGCCAGCAGCATCGGCGCCAGGAGGTCGGTGGCGAGCAGCCGCTCGGCGTCCTCGGCCGTGAAGTCCTGCAGCGCGCGCCGGTCGCGGGCGCCGACATTGTTGACGAGGATGTCCAGCCGGCCGTGGCGCGCATGAAGGGCCTCCACCGCCGCCGATGCCGCCGCGCGGTCGGCGACGTCGAAGGCCAGCGTCTCCACCTCGCAGCCGGTCGTGGCGGCCAGCGCCTGCGCCGCCACGGCGAGCCGCCCGGCGTCGCGCCCGTTGATCGCCACCCGCGCGCCGGCCCGCGCCAGCGCCTTCGCCATCTCGAAGCCGAGCCCGCGTGCCGAGCCGGTGACGAGCGCCACCCGGCCATCGAGCCGGAACGGCGCGCGGAGGGCCGCGACGGGGGCGGAAGCCGGGTGTTCTGCGTTCATGGCGGCGTCTCTCCAGCAAGGGACCGGGCGGCCCCGGAATGTGGGGCACCCTCCCCTCTGCGCCTTTCCGCCGGCACGCGCCACCCGATCTTGGTTGCGCCTGTGATTTGCCCCGGACTTGACGGTAACCGGCCCGCAACGGTACCGATCCAGGAAAGCAAACGAGACGGTGCCTCCTCCGCAGAAGGGGGGCAGCGTCATCGTCGATCCCCACGAGATCGCACGCACCGAGCATTCCGGGCGGCCCGCCGGCTCCGAGCGGCCGGGCGCCCCGTACGTCAGGAGCCCCGACCGGGGCAAACATCATGCGTCATTTCTTCGTCCGTCATCAGCCGCCCCACCGGCCGCGCATCGCCATGCTCGCCGGCCTGGGCGGCCTCGCCGCCATCGGCGTCACCGGCGCCTTCAGCCTGCATGCCGGCGTGCCGCTGCTCATGGCGCCATTCGGCGCCAGCTGCGTGCTGCTGTTCTCGGTGCCGGGCAGCCCGCTGTCGCAGCCGATGAACGTGGTCGGCGGCCATGTGCTGTCGAGCGCGGTCGCCATCGCCCTGCACATGCTGCTGCCCGGCACGTGGTGGGCGGCGGCGCTCGCCGTCGGCCTCGCCATCACGCTGATGGCGCTGTTGCGCGTCACCCACCCGCCCGCCGGCGCCGACCCGCTGCTGGTATTCGCCGCCGACCCGAACTGGAGCTTCCTGGTGATGCCGGTGCTGGTCGGCTCGGTCAGCCTGGTAGTGATCGCCGCCGTGTTCCACCGGCTCACCGGCACCGCCTATCCGCTCAGGGCGCCCTGATCCCGCCATCCGCCGGACGAGCCGACAGCCGTCCGGCGGAGGCAACCGCCGCTCCCGAAGAAATAAGCGCGCCTCCCGCGGCATTTTGCGTTTGCGCATTGCGGGCAGGCCCGCAATCGCCAAAGCTGCCTCCCAGTGCGTCGCGACGCAGGAGACCGCACGGTACCGGCATGCGCATTGCTTCGTCCGTGCCGGGGCCGAAGCAAGGGAGACCGACATGCCGCTGATCCGCAACAGCTACGGCAAGGGCCGCGTGCGCATCATGCGCGTCCAGCGCGACACGCCCCGCCACGAGGTGCGCGAGCTGACGGTCCAGTGCATGCTCACCGGCGCGTTCGACGCTGCCTATACCGAAGGCGACAACCGCAGCGTCATCGCCACCGATTCGATCAAGAACATCGTCAACATCGTCGCCCGCGACCATGTCGGCCTCGACAACGAGGACTATTGCCGGGTGCTCGCCCAGTATTTCCTCGACCGCTACGAGCATGTCGACACGGTGGAGATCACCGCCAGCGAGACAAAATGGGCGCGCATCGCCGTCGACGGCGCCCCACACGACCACGCCTTCGTGCTCGACGGCAATGGCCGCCCCTTCGTGACGCTCAGCGCCTCCCGCGACGGCGCGACGATCGCCTCCGGCATTGCCGGCTTCACCTTCCTCAAGACCACCGCCTCCGGCTGGGAGGACTACTGGTTCGACGAGGCGACCACGCTGAAGCCGACCGCCGACCGCCTGTTCGCCACCGCCATGGACGCCAGCTGGCGCTGGTCGGCGGCACCGGCCTCCTATGCGCAGGCGAATGCCACCGTGCTCGCCGAGGCGCTGAAGGTGTTCGCCACCACCTACAGCCCGGGCGTGCAGAACACGCTCTACCTCATGGGCGAGGCGGTGCTGGCGGCGGTGCCGGAGATCGCCGAGATCAGCATCGCCTGCCCGAACAAGCACTATCTGCCCATCGATCTGTCGCCGTTCGACCGCGCTTTCGACGGGCAGGTGTTCATCCCCACCGATGAGCCGCACGGCCAGATCGAGTGCACCATCGCCCGCGGCTGAGGCAGCGGCGCCATGGACATCAACACCGTCACCGATGTGCTGCGCCCGCGCCGGCGCGGCGAGATCGGCCAGCCCCGGCCCGGCGACGCCTTCCTCGGCGGCGGCACCTTCCTGTTTTCCGAGCCGCAGCCGGGGCTCACCCGGCTGATCGACCTGCCGGCCCTCGCCTGGACGCCGCTGGCGGCCGGCCCCGGCGGGCTCGACATCGCCGCCACCTGCACCATCGCCGAGCTCTACGCCTTCGAGGCGCCGGCCGGCTGGACGGCGGCACCGCTGATCGGTGAGTGCTGCCGCGCCTTCCTCGCCTCGTTCAAGGTGTGGAACATGGCGACGGTGGGCGGCAATATCTGCCTCGGCCTGCCCGCCGGGCCGATGATCTCGCTCGCCACCGCGCTCGATGCGCGCTGCCTCGTCTGGACCGCCGAGGGCGGCGAGCGGCTTCTGTCGGTGCCGGAGCTGGTGCGCGGCCCGCGCGACACCGCGCTCGCGCCCGGCGAGTGCCTGCGCGGCCTCGAAGTGCCGGCGGCGGCGCTCGCCCGCCGCGTCGCCTTCCGCCGGGCCTCGCTGACCCCGCTCGGACGCTCCGGCGTGCTGCTGATCGGCACACTCGGCCGCGACGGCAGCTTCCAGCTGACGGTGACGGCGGCGACAAGGCGGCCGATGCGGCTGGATTTCGCGGTGCTGCCGGACCGCGCCGCGCTCGACGCCCGGCTCGCCGACGCGATCCCGCAGGCGCTGTATTATGACGACGTCCACGGACGGCCCGACTGGCGGCGCCACATGACCCGCCTGTTCGCCGAGGAGATCCGCACCGAGCTTCTGGAGGGCACGCCGTGAATCTCCCCATGAACCTCGTCGTCAACGGCCGGGAGTTCGCCGTCGCGCCGCGTCCCGGCCAGTGCCTGCGTACCCTGCTGCGCGAGCTCGGCTGGTTCGGCGTCAAGAAGGGCTGCGACGCCGGCGATTGCGGCGCCTGCACCGTGCATGTCGACGGGCGGCCGGTGCATTCCTGCCTCTATCCCGCCTTCCGCGCCGAGGGCGCCCGCGTCACCACCATCGAGGGGCTGGCGGAGGGCGGCGCGTTCCACCCGATGCAGCAGGCCTTCCTCGACGCCCAGGGCTATCAGTGCGGCTTCTGCACCGCCGGCATGGTGATGACCGCCGCCGCGCTCGACCAGGCGCAGCGTCGCGACCTGCCGCAGGCGCTGAAGGGCAATCTGTGCCGCTGCACCGGCTACCGCGCCATCGCCGATGCGGTGGACGGCATCGCCCATGTCGAGGCCGACGTCGCCGGGGCCGGCTTCGGCCGCAGCCTGCCGGCCCCCGCCGGCCCGGCCGTCGTCACCGGCCGCGCCCGCTACACCATGGATGTCGCGCCGGAGGGCGAGCTCGCCGGGCTCGCGCATATGAAGATCCTGCGCGCGCCGCACGCCCATGCGCGGATCGTCGCCATCGACGCCGCCGCCGCGCGCGCCTTGCCCGGTGTGGTCGCGGTGCTCACCCATGAGGACGCGCCACAGGCGCTGTTCTCCACCGCCCGCCACCACCACGTCACCGACGATGTCGACGACACCCGCGTGCTCGATCCGGTGATCCGCCATGTCGGCCAGCGCGTCGCCGCCGTGGTCGCCGAGAGCGAGGCGGCGGCGGAGGCCGCCTGCGCGCTGATCCGCGTCGAATACAAGCTGTTGCCCGCCGTGTTCGACCCGGTGGAGGCGATGACCCCCGGCGCGCCGGTGCTACATGACAAGCCGGCCGCCTCCCGCATCGCCAACCCCGCCCGCAACATCGTCGCCGAGCTGCATGGCGAGATCGGCTCGCTCGCCGACGGCCTCGCCGGCGCCGACCTCGTCTTCACCGCGCGCTACGCCACCCAGCGGGTCCAGCACGCGCATCTGGAGACCCACGGCGCCATCGGCTGGCGCGATGCCGAGGGCCGGCTGGTCATTCGCACCTCCTCGCAGACGCCCTTCCTCACCCGCGACGCGCTGGCCAACCTGTATGGCCTGCCGCGCGAGCAGGTGCGCGTGGTCACCGAGCGGGTCGGCGGCGGCTTCGGCGGCAAGCAGGAGATGTTGGTCGAGGACATCGTGGCGCTGGCGGTGTTCCGGACCGGCCGGCCGGTGAAGCTGGAATATACCCGCGCCGAGCAGTTCGCCGCCTCCACCTGTCGCCACCCGATGACCATCGAGGTGACGGTCGGGGCGACGCGAGACGGCACTCTCACCGCGCTCGGCCTCAACGTGGTGTCGAACACCGGCGCCTATGGCAATCACGCCGCCGGGGTGCTGTTCCACGGCGCCAATGAATGCCTGACCCTGTATCGCTGCGCCAACAAGCGGGTGGACGGCTATGCCGTCTACACCAACACCCCGCCGAGCGGCGCCTTTCGCGGCTACGGCCTCAGCCAGAGCATCTTCGCGGTGGAATCGGCGATGGACGAGGTGGCGCACCGGCTCGGCATCGATCCGTTCGCGCTGCGGCGGCGCAACGTCATCGTGCCCGGCGACGGCCTGCTCGCCTATGACGACCACCCGCACGATGTCGAGTTCGGCTCCTACGGCCTCGACCAGTGCCTCGATCGCGTCGAGGCGGCGCTGAAGGAGCCGCCGAAGCCGGATTTGGGCCCGGACTGGCTGGTCGGGCGCGGCATGGCGGCGTCGATGATCGACACCGTGCCGCCGCGCGGCCATGTCGGCATGAGCCGGATCGCGCTCACCCCGGAAGGCCGCTTCGAGCTGAGGGTCGGCACCGCCGAATTCGGCAATGGCACCACCACCGTGCACGGGCAGATCGCCGCCACCGTGCTGGGGGTCACCGGCGCCGACATCGTCATCCGCCAGTCCGACACCGACCATGTGGCTCATGATACCGGCGCCTATGGCTCGACCGGCACGGTGGTCGCCGGCGAGGCCACAAGGCGCGCCGCGCAGGAACTGCTCGGGCTCCTCCTCGCCCGGGCCGCCGCCCGCGCCGGCACCGTCACCGATCACTGCCGCGTCGAGGGCGGGCATGTCGTCGCCGGTGCCAACCGCATCCCGCTCGCCGATCTCGCCCCGCTGGAGGCGGAAGGCCGCGCCGACGGCTCGCCCCGCTCGGTCGCCTTCAACGTCCAGGGCTTCGAGGTCGCGGTGCACCGCCGCTCCGGCGAGATCCAGCTGCTGCGCTCGCTGCATGCCGCCGATGCCGGCGCGGTGGTCAACCCAATGCAGTGCCGCGGCCAAATAGAGGGCGGCGTCGCCCAGGCGATCGGCGCGGCGCTGTACGAGCACCTGCTGGTGGACGCGGCGGGGGCCGTCGCCAACCCGACCTTTCGCGGCTATCACATCCCCACTTTCGCCGATGTGCCCCGTACCGAGGTGTTCTTTGCCGATACCTATGACAGTCTCGGCCCGCTCGGCGCCAAGTCGATGAGCGAGAGCCCGTACAATCCGGTGGCGCCGGCGCTCGCCAACGCCATTTTCGACGCCACCGGCGTGCGGCTGCGCGCCACCCCGTTCAAGGCGGACGAGCTCTACGCCCTGATCCCGGCCGAGCCGGCGGAGACTATATGACCGGCACGCGCCTCGCCCTTCGCGGCCCCGCTCTCAGCCTCAAGGCCGATCCCTTCGCCGCGCCGTCGCGCGACTGCCTCGACCATATCGAGGACGCGCTGATCGTCATCGAGGACGGCGTCATCGCCGCCATCGGCCCCTATGCCGAGCTGGCACCCGGCCTTTCGCCGGACATCAGCCTCATCGATCACCGCACCGGCCTCATCGTCCCCGGCTTCATCGACGCCCACGTGCACTACCCGCAGCTGCAGATGATCGGCGCCTTCGGCGAGCAGTTGCTGGAATGGCTCGACACCTACACCTTCCCCGCCGAGATGAGCTTCGCCGACGCCGCCCATGCCGAGCGCGTCGCCGGCCTGTTCCTGCGCGAGCTGCTGCGCGCCGGCACCACTACCGCTATGGTCTACTGCACCGTACACCCCCATTCGGTAGACGCCTTCTTCGCCGAATCCGAGCGCTTCAACACCCGGATGATCGCCGGCAAGGTGCTGATGGACCGCAACGCGCCGGCGCCGCTGCTCGACACCGCCCAGCGCGGCTTCGACGAAAGCGCCGCGCTCATCGCCCGCTGGCACCGGCGCGGCCGGCAGCTCTACTGCGTCACCCCCCGCTTCGCCCCGACCAGCACCGACGCCCAGCTCGACGCCGCCGGCGCCCTGCTACGTGAAGCTAACGGCTTGTTTTTGCAAACACATCTCTGCGAAAATCCCGGCGAGGTCGAGTGGGTGCGCGAGCTGTTCCCCGAGCGCGCCTCCTATCTCGACGTCTACGCCCATGCCGGTCTGGTCGGACCGCGCTCCATGTTCGGCCATGCCGTGCACCTGCATGAGGGCGACTTCTGCACCTGCCACCAGGCCGGCGCCGGCCTCGCCCATTGCCCGACCTCGAACCTGTTCCTCGGCTCCGGCCTGTTCCGGCTATTCGAGGCGGTCGATCCCCGCCGCCCGGTCAAGGTCGGGCTCGGCACCGATGTCGGCGGCGGCACCTCGCTGTCGCAGCTGCAATCGCTCAACGAGGCCTACAAGGTCGCGGCCTTGACCGGCCACAAGCTCGACGCCGCGCAGGGCCTCTATCTCGCGACGCTCGGCGGCGCCCGCGCGCTCTGCCTAGACGACCGGCTCGGCCGCCTCGCCCCCGGCTACGAGGCCGACATCGTGGTGCTCGACCCGAAGGCGACGCCGCTGCTCGCCTTCCGCAGCGACTATTGCCGCAGCATCGAGGAACTGGTCTTCGTGCTGATGACGCTGGGCGACGACCGCGCCATACGCACCACCTATGTCGCCGGCGCGCCGGTCTATGATCGCGACCGCACGGGCGAACGCTTCCGCTACCCGACACACGCTTGAGGATCGCCATGGCCGCCATCACGCTCGCCGCCCTCAACGCCATGGACGCGCCGGACTTCGTCGCCGCGCTCGACGGCATCTTCGAGCATTCGCCTTGGGTCGCCGAGACCGCCGCCGACCATCGCCCCTTTCCCACCCTCGCCGCGCTGCATGAGGGGCTGATGGCGGCGGTCGAGGCCCGCCCGGCGGCCGAGCGCCTCGCCCTCATCGCCGCCCATCCCGATCTCGCCGGCAAGGCGGCGCGGGCCGGCGCCATCACCGCCGAGTCGGTGTCCGAACAGGCCGGGCTCGGGCTCGACCGGCTCTCCGATGCCGAGTTCGACCGCTTCGAGGCGCTCAACGCCGCCTATCGCGCCCGCTTCGGCTTTCCCTTCGTGATCTGCGCCCGCCGGCAGACGCGGGACGCGGTGCTCGATGCCTTCGAAAGCCGCCTCGGCAACACGCCGGACGAAGAGGTCGCGGCGGCACTCGCCGAGATCGGTCATATCACCCGCCTGCGGCTCGTCGAGCGGGTCGAGGGCCCTGGCGCGCCGCCGACCACCGGCCGCCTGTCCACCCATGTGCTCGACACCCATAAGGGAGGTCCCGCCGCTGGGGTGAAGGTCGAACTCTACGAGATCGGCGCCTCCGCCCGCGCCCGGCTCGCCGAGCGGGTCACCAATACCGACGGACGGACCGATGTGCCGCTGCTCGCCGGCGCGCCGCTGCGCATCGGCACCTATGAGCTGGTCTTCCATGTCGGCCCCTACTACGCCGCACGCGACCTCGCGCTGCCCGAACGCCCCTTCCTCGACCGGGTGCCGATCCGCTTTTCCATCGGCGAGCCCGAAGGCCACTACCATGTGCCGCTCGTCATGACCCCCTGGAGCTATTCGACCTACCGGGGCAGCTGACGCACGACTCATCTGGGCTGGGTCGGCTGTTTCGGTTATGCTCATGGCGGGTAACCATGGTGGCCGGGACGCCCTATGTCGCCGAACGAACCGGACATGCCGACCGATGGCTCTGTCAGCCAACGGCCGAGGAATAGGCGTTTTCGTCGTCGCGGCGGCGGTTCGGCGTGTCTTGCGGTGACGTGTCTTGTTCTGGCCTGCCTTGCCTCGACGGGATTTTCCGCCGGTGCCGGCGAATGCCCGACGGCGTTCGACACCACGGTCGAGGCCCGCGGCCTCGACGGGCATGGCGACATCGCGCTCGCCGACGGGCGCACGCTAAGGCTCGCCGCGCTCGCCGACATCGGCACCGCGCCCGATCCGGCGCGGCGCGCGGCACTGGAGACGCTGGTTGCCGGGCGCACGCTCACGCTGGCGACCGCCGATGCGACGCCGGATCGCTATGGCCGCCTTGCCGCCCTCGCCCGCCTGCCCGACGGTAGGCTGGTGCAGGAAGCGGCACTGGCAAGCGGTATCGCCGTGGCGCGACCGGAGGCCGGGTATCTCGGCTGCATGCCGGGACTGCTCGCCGCCGAGCGTCCCGCCCGCGCTGCCCGCCTCGGTGTCTGGGCGCAATTGCCGCTGAAGGCCGAGCCGCCGGCAGCGCTGGCGCAGGCTGCCGGTCACTTTTCCGTTGTTACCGGCCGCGTACGGACGGTTGGCAGCACGCGGAAGGTTGATTATCTCAATTTCGGCCCAGTCTGGCGGCAGGACACGACGGTGAAGGTGGACAGTTCGGTGCGATCAGCGCTAGCGGCGCGCGGCCTTGCTCCGGCGGGACTTGCCGGCCGGGAGATCACGTTGCGCGGTACCGTCGATCTCGTCGACGGACCGGTGATCGATCTGCGCTGGGCCGAGCAGGTGGACGAGGTTGGGGAGGCCTCAGGGCCGTGACGGGAATGAGGGGGCAGTGAACCAGCAAGTGCGCCGGCAGCGACAGGATCGGAGGCCCGGTGCCGCCACTGCGTGGCGGCGTGCGCTGGCGTTCGCCCTCCTGCTCGGCGCCGGCCTCGCGGTCTCCGCCTGCTCCAACATGCAGGAGCCACCGCCGATCGCGGCGACGCCGGCCGCGCCTTCCTTCGAAGACACGCTGACCCCGACGCAGCGCAAGGAGCACGAGCGGCTCGTCGCCTCCTATGGCGGCGCCTATAACGACCCCAAGCTTCAGGGCATGATCCAGGACACGGTGACCCGCCTCGTCGCCGCCTCCGAGCGGCCGGACCAGAAATACCGCGTCACCATCCTCAATTCGCCGGCCATCAACGCCTTCGCCCTGCCGAACGGCTCGATCTACGTCACCCGCGGCCTGCTGGCGCTGGCCGACGACGACGCCGAGCTCGCCTCGGTGCTGGCGCATGAGATGGCGCATGTCATCGCCAACCATGCCGCCATCCGCGAGGACCAGGTGAAGCAGGCGGTGCTGGTCAGCCGCGTCATCTCCGACGTGGTGAACGACCCCGATCTCGGCGCGCTGGCACTGGCCAAGAGCCGCATGTCGCTGGCGAGCTTCTCGCGGCAGCAGGAACTGGAGGCCGACGCCATCGGCGTGGGCATCAGCGCCCGCGCCGGCTTCGATCCCTATGGTGCCGAGCGCTTCCTCACCACCATGGGCCGCCAGCAGACGCTGCGCGCGTCGAGCCCGATGACCAAGAGCTCGACCGACACCGCCGATTTCCTCGCCACCCATCCGGCGACGCCGGAGCGCATCTCCATCGTCATGGCCAATGCCCGCGAATATGCCTCGCCGGACAAGCCGGGCGAACGCGATTCCAAGCAGTACCTCACCGCCATTGACGGCCTCGTCTATGGCGACGACCCGAAGGAAGGCTTCATCCGCGGGCGCCGTTTCTTCCATCCCAAGCTCGGCTTCACCTTCACCGCCCCGGAAGGCTTCACGCTGGAGAACACCTCGCAGGCGGTGCTGGGCGCCGACACGTCGGGGGCCGAGGCGCTGCGCCTCGATGCGGTGCGGGTCACCGGCGATCAGTCACTGGCGCAATACCTGTCGTCCGGCTGGATCGAGGGGGTGGAGATCTCCTCGGTGGAAAGCTTGGTGCTGAACGGCTTCCCGGCCGCCACGGCGGTGGCGCGCGGCGAGCAATGGTCGTTTCGCATGTTCGCCATCCGCTTCGGCAGCGACGTCTACCGGCTGATCTTCGCCGCCCGCGACCTCACTCCGGATCTCGACCGCCAATTCCGCGAGGCGGCGGAAACCTTCCGTCGCGTCTCCATCGAGGAGGCGGAAAAGGTGAGGCCGCTGCGCATCCGCACCGTCAAGGTCGGCCTGACCGACACACCGGACACGCTGGCGGCGAAGATGGACGTGCCGGACCGCCCGCTGGAGCGCTTCCTCATCCTCAACGGGCTGGAGAAGGGCGCGAAGCTGAAATATGGCGATCTGGTCAAGATCGTCGCCGAATAACGCCGCGCCGGGCGCGGCAATCCGCCGTGCGCGGCCGTCCTAGGCGAACGCCCCCACCGGCAGGCCGGAATCCCGGACCAATGTCGCGCGCAGCTTCTCGATGGCGCGATTCTCGATCTGCCGCACCCGTTCCTTGGAAATGCCCAGCCGTGCGCCCAGCACCTCCAGCGTCTCGCCCTCCTCCGCCAGGCGCCGGGCGCGGATGATGCGCATCTCGCGGTCCGACAGCGAGTGCAGCGCCATGGATAGCCAGCGTCGCCGCCGCTCGCCGTCGATGCTCTCCGCCACCTGCTCGTCGGGCAACGGGTCCTCCGCCATCAACTGGTCGAGCCGCGCGGTCCCTTCCTCCTCGCCGGCGACCAGCGGCGCGTTGAGGGAGAGGTCGGGCGCGGCCAGCCGGGCATCCATGCGCGCCACCTCGGCGGCGGGCACGCCGAGCGCCGCCGCCACCGCGGCCTGCACCTCGTCGCGCGTGGCGTCCTCGAACCCCTCGGTTCGCTCCAGCCGGGCGCGCACCCGGCGCAGGTTGAAGAACAGGGCCTTCTGCCCGGAGGAGGTGCCGCCGCGCACGATCGACCAGTTGCGCAGCACATAGTCCTGGATGGCGGCGCGGATCCACCAGGTGGCATAGGTGGAAAAGCGCACATCGCGCGCCGCCTCGAAACGGGCGGCCGCCTCCATCAGGCCGACATGCCCTTCCTGGACGAGATCGGCCATCGGCAGTCCGTAGTGGCGGAAGCGGCGAGCGACGGCAATGGCGAGGCGCATATGCGCCTGCACGAGGCGATGCAGCGCCCGCTCTTCGTGATGTTCACGCCAGCGGCGGGCGAGATCGAACTCCTCCTCGCGCGCAAGCAGCGGCTCGGCCCTGGCGGCCTTCGCCAGAAATGTCGAGGAAATTGTCGATTGCCCGCCCAGATCGCCCATGCGCGCCTCCCCGGATCATGCAGAACCCGCGCGGAGAGAGACGACAAGGCGCCCTCCGGCGCGGGGCCCGACGAAGTGACATGGGCGAGAACGCGTGGCCGGCATTTCGGTTCCACCGGCCTCTCGCTACCGGAGGAACCGCCGGAACCGCCGCAGCGCCAGGAAGAACAGCACGCCGCCGATCGCGATGAGCGCCAGGAATTGCGGCCAGACCACATCGATCCCCGCTCCGCGGAACAGGATCGACTGCGCCAGCATGACGAAATGCGTATTCGGCGCCGCCAGCATGATGTCCTGGATGATCTGCGGCATGCTCTCGCGCGGCGTCGAACCGCCGGACAGTACCTGCAGCGGCAGCAGCACCAGCATCAGCAGCAGACCGAATTGCGGCATAGTCCCCGCCATGGTGGCGAGGAAGATGCCCATCGAGGTGGTGGCGAACAGCTGCAGGGCGGTCCCGACGAGGAACAGCGTCACCGACCCGTTGATCGGCACGTTCAGCGCCCACTGGACGATGAAGGTCAGCGAGAGGGCCGACGCCACCAGCACCACCAGCCCCATCGACCAGATCTTGCTCAGCATGATCTCGGTCGGCCTGACCGGCATGACGAGCAGGTGCTCAATGGTGCCGTGCTCGCGCTCGCGGATCAGCGCCGCCCCCGTGAGGATGATCGACAGCATGGTGATCGACGAGATCACGTTGGTGATCGAGCCGAACCAGCCCTTGCTGAGCTGCTGGTTGAAGCGGGCGCGCAGGGCGAGGTCGACCGGCACTGTGCTGGCGCCACGGTAACGATTGAGGAACTCGCTGACCTCGTCGGAGACGATCGACTGCACGTAGCCACCGCCGGAAAAAGCCTGCGACATGCGCGTCGCATCGACATTGAGCTGGATGGTCGGCGAGCGACCGGCCAGCAGGTCGCGCTGGAAGTTCGGTGGAATGTCGAGCGCGAAGGTATCGAGCCCGGCATCCATCCGGCGATCCATCTCCGAGGGCGAGATAAGTTTCGGAACCGAGAAATAAGGCGGATAGAACGCGGAGATGATGCGCGAGGAGACGGGAGACTGGTCCTCGTCGACGATGGCGATCGCCGCTCGGTTCAGCGTCTCGGGCGTGGCGCTGGAGGCGGTGTAGATCGACACCGTGAAGGAATAGACGATCAACACCAGCAACATGGGATCACGCGCCAGCCCGCGCAGCTCCTTGACGCCCAGCTGGAAGATGTTGGCTAAGCGCATCGTCAGCTCGCCTGCTTCTTGAGAAGCGCAATGCCGAGGCCGAGCAGAACCGGCCCCGCAAGCAGCAGAGGGAAGAACGAACCCGCCAGCTCCGCGAAACCCAATCCCTTCGAGAAGGTGCCGCGGGCGATGGTCATGAAATAGGTCGCCGGATAGATCTGGCCGACAAACGCCCCGGCGCCCTGCAGCGAGGTGACCGGATCGATCATGCCGGAATAGTTCACGGCGGGAATAAGGGTCAGCAGCGCCGTGCCGAAGATCGCGGCGATCTGGCTGTTCATGAAGCTCGACAGCAGCAGCCCGAGCGCGGTGGCGGCAAAGACGTAGAGCAGTGCCGCCAGGCTCAAGGCGAGGAGACTGCCCGTAAAGGGCACCCGGAAGATGAAGACCGCGAACGCCACCAGCATCGCGAAATTCAGCATGGCGAGGGCGACATAGGGAAGCTGCTTGCCGACCAGGAACTCGAAGCGGGTGACGGGGGTCACGTAGAAATTGGTGATGGAGCCCAGCTCCTTCTCCCGCACCACGCTGAGCACGGCGAGCATGGCGGGAATCATCATCAGGAGCAGCGGCAGCATGGCCGGCACGATGGCCACCAGGCTCTGGACGCTGGGATTGTAGCGGTAGCGCAGCGCGATCTGGAAATCGCCGACGGTGGCGGCGTTGCCGTAGAGCTCGCGGGCCTTCTGGGTCAGCCAGGCTGAATGCATGCCTTGGACATAGCCGCGCACGGTCTCCGCCCGGGACGGCATCGCGCCGTCGATCCAGGCGCCGATCTCCACCGTCTTGTTGCCCCGCGCGACGTCGCGGCCGAAACCCGGCGGGATCTCGATGGCCAGGGCGAGTTCGCCGTCACGCATCCGCCGGTCCATGTCGGCATAGTCGACGATCGGCGCCTTCTCGATGAAATAGCGCGAGCCGGCGATCTGCTGCACATAGTCCTGGCTGAGGGTGGTGTCGTCGCGATCGAGCACCGCGAAGGACAGATTATCGACATCCATGTTGATGCCGTAGCCGACGACGAACATCAGGATCACGGTGCCGAGCAGGGCCAGCGTCGCCCGAATGGGGTCGCGACGCAGTTCCAGCGCCTCGCGCCGCGTATAGGCGAACATGCGGCGCGCATCGAAACGGCGGGGCGCCGCCGGCGGCTCGGTGGCGGCCGGCATCGCGACGGGCGGAACTGCGGCCGCAGCGGGGACGACAGCCGCAGGGCTGGTGGCGGCAGGGCTGGCGGCGACAGGGGCGGCGGCCGGCGTGGCCCCCGCCCGTTCGCTGATCGCCTCCTCGAGATAGGCGATGAACGCCTCTTCGAGCGAATGGGCCGCGCGCTGCTCGACGATGGCCGCCGGCGTGTCGCTGACCAGCACGCGCCCCGCATGCATCAGCGAGATCCGGTCGCAGAGCTCGGCCTCGTTCATGAAGTGGGTCGAGACGAAGATGGTGACGCTGTCCTTGCGCGACAGGTCGGACAATATCTGCCAGAAGGCATCGCGCGCCACCGGATCGACTCCCGAGGTAGGCTCGTCGAGAATCAGTATGTCCGGTGCATGGATCATCGCCACGGCGAGCGACAGACGCTGCCGGATGCCGAGCGGCAGCGCGTCCGGCAGCGTCTCCATGATGTCTTCGAGACCGAACCGTTCCGCCATCTCGGCGATCCGTGCCGGAATGCTCTCCGGCGCCAGCCGGAACAGCCGCGCATGCAGGTCGAGATTCTGCCGGACGGTCAGCTCGGTATAGAGCGAGAACGCCTGGCTCATATAGCCGACCCGCCGGCGCACCTCGATGTCGTTGGGGTCGACCTCGCGACCGAACAAACGCGCAATACCCTCGCTGGCCGGCAGCAGGCCGGTCAGCATCTTCATCGTCGTGGTCTTGCCGCAGCCATTCGAGCCGAGGAAGCCGAAGATCTCCCCACGCGGAATGCGGAACGAGACATTGTCGACGGCGACGAAATCGCCGAAGCGCATGGTGAGATGCTCGGCCTCGATGGCGATGTCCGCGCCCGCGCCTTCCGCACGGGGCGGGATGACCACCTCTTTGTGGCCACGGCGCTTGTCTTCCGGCAGCAAGGCGATGAAGGCGGCGTCGAGATTGGGCGTGCCGGTGCGCTCCATCAGCTCGGCCGGGGTGCCGGTGGCGAGGACGCGTCCGGCATCCATCGCCACCAGCCAGTCGAAGCCCTGGGCCTCCTCCATATAGGCGGTGGCCACCATCACGCTCATGCCCGGCCGGTCGCGCCGGATGGTGTCGATCAGCTGCCAGAATTGTCGGCGCGACAGCGGGTCGACGCCGGTGGTCGGCTCATCGAGGATCAGCAGGTCGGGGTCGTGGATGAGGGCGCAGCACAAGCCGACCTTCTGCTTCATGCCGCCGGAGAGCTTGCCGGCGGGACGGTCCGGGAACGGCGCGAGCCCTGTCGCCTCGAGCAGGTCGGCGATCCGCCGCTGCCGCTCCTCCTGGTCCTGACCGAACAGGCGGCCGAAGAAATCGACGTTCTCGAATACCGACAGCGTCGGGTAGAGGTTCTTGCCGAGGCCCTGCGGCATATAGGCGATGCGCGGGCAGGTCCGGCGACGGTGCTCCTGGTCGGCGATGTCGCCTCCCAGCACCTCGACACGGCCTTCCTGCACCACATGGGCGCCGGCGATCAGCGACAGCAGGCTCGACTTGCCGACCCCGTCCGGCCCGATCAGGCCGATCATCATGCCGGCGGGAATATCGAGCGTCACGTCGTCGAGGGCACGCGTCGCGCCATAGGAGAGACCGACATGCGCGAGGCCTACCACCGGCGGCGCCGGATGCTGCTCCGGCGGCACGGCGGGCGGGTTCATTGCACCAGGTTCCCGGTCAGGCTGGCCGGCCAGGCGGCGTTAGCGTCGAGCCGGACATAGGCCATGCCGGGCAACCCGGTCTTCACGTACTGGACGTATTTGCGCAGCAGTTCCTGCGGGATCTTCGCCTTGACGCGGAACATCAGCTTCTGACGCTCCTCCTCGGTCTCGACGGTCTTCGGCGTGAACTGGGCGACGTCGGCCACGAAGGTCACCTTGGCGGGAATCACATATTGCGGCGCGGCATCCAGCACCAGCCGCACCTCCGTGCCGATCGCCACCCGCCCGGCCTGGGCCGTCGGCAGGAAGAAGGTCATGTAGACGTCCTCGAGATCGACGAGGTTCAGCACCCGTCCGCCGGCCGACAGCACCTCCCCCGGCTGGGCGACGCGATACTGCACGCGTCCGTCGCGCGGCGAGGTCAGCGTGGCGTCGTCGATATCGGCCTCGATGCTCTCGATCGCCGCGCGGGCCGCATCGACCGCCGCCTCGGCGTCGACGACCGCGGCCTTTGCCGAACTGATCGCCGCCTCCGCCGCGGCAAGCTGGGCCTTGGCCGCAGCGACGGCGGCCTTGGCGCTCTGCTCGCTGGCGCGGTCGTCGTCGAGCGTCTGCTGCGACACCGAATTGGTCAGCACCAATTGCGAGGAACGCGCCAGACGCTTCTCCGCCGCGTCCAGCTCGGCCTCGCGCTGGGTGATGACGGCGGCGGCGGCGGTGTGCTCCGCCTCCCGCTGCTCCACCAGGCTCTTGGCGGTGTCCACGCCGATCAGGGCGCGCTTGAGCTGCGCCTCCGCCTGCCGGCGCTGCGCCTGCAGCTGAACGGTGTCCATGCGGGCCAGGACCTGGCCGGCGGTGACGAAATCGCCCTCGTCGACGAGGATTTCCTTGATGCGGCCGGCCGCCTTGGTCGACACGTCGATCTCGGTTGCCTCGATCCGGCCATTGCCGCTGGCGATGCCGGCGGGCAGACCGCTCCCGGCATAGAACCGCCAGCCATAGTAGGCGGCCGCGATCGCCAGGAGGGCAATGATGGCCAGAATCCAGCCTTTTCGCGCTTTCATCGTCTTCCAATCCAGCACATCGCCGGCCAAACGCCGCCGCAGACGAAGGTATGTGGATCGGTCGCGCTGAGGCGAACCGTGATCCACCACACCATAAGACCGGCCGGAGGAGGTTCTGTCGAGACCGACGAATGCCTATCGGACATGTGCGGCGCGATCCTCTTCTCGTGGAAACGAAGAGGGCCTCGCGGAGAAACCTCCACCGGCCTCCGGCTTCGGCAGCTGGTTCGCGGTGCCGAAAACCATTCCGGTACGGCGCGTTGCATGGCACAAGGAACGTGCCGGGAGTCACGCCGCTGGCGGCGCAGAACGTCGATGCTCGCCGTGGGCATTCGACGAGGGGCAGATGCCGGAGCCACCCGCCTATCCCGGTGTCTATGTGGACGAAATCGCGAGCGGCGCGTGCGCCATCCTCGGCGTGCCGACCTCCATCGCCGCCATCGTCGGCCGGTTCCCCCGCGGACCGGTGAACGAGCCCGTCAGGGTGTTCTCCGCTGCCGACTTCGAACCGCTATGGGCGCAGCTGCGGCTGACGGTGGGGACCTTCCTGCACTCTCTGTTCCAGCAAGGCGCCTTCCAGGGCGCCAGCCCGCACGAGGCCTATTTCGTCGCCTGCGACGCCACCACGACGACGCGGGCCGACATGAATGACGGGGTGGTGAACATGCTGGTCGGCTTCGCGCCGCTGAAACCGGCGGAGTTCGTCACCCTCGCCATCCGCCAGGCCTGCGGCCCGGTGGAGGAACCGTATGCGGCCGGGTCTCCCCCGGTGCCGCCACGCACCGATCCCTATCGGAGCTTCCGGTTCCGCCTGCGGGTCGAGGGCGCCGGCCCGGTGGCCGGCGCCGGTCGCATGGCCGTTGTCAACCCGCCCGTCGGCCTCGCCTCCCGCTGGCGGCGGCTCGCCTCGCGGCTGCTGCGCTCACCCGTTGCCACCAGGGGCCGGACCCTGACCTTCGAGCGGGGACTGACCTGCGACGCCGATTTCGCGCAAATGGGCCGGCGGCACCATCCCCGGCACGGCAAGCGAACGCCGCAGCCTGATCGTCGAGATCCGCGATCTCACCGGCACGCCCGTCGAGGCCTACCGCGCCGTCGGCTGCCGCCCCTCGGTCTTTCAGGCGCTGCCCGACCTCGACGCCGACGCCAACGCCGTCGCCATCCATCTGCCGAAGCTGGACTGCGAGCGGTGGGAGCGGCAGACAGCCTGACCTTAGGGCATACCCGCGCCGGGCCGGCGGCGGCCCGCATCGCGCACTTTTTCCGAAAACTCTGCTGTCGAACGTCGCTCCGCAGGCTCGACTTCTCGGCGGCCGTCGCCTCACCATGGCAGGCGGCCGGGTCAGTGCCCGCAGGAGCCTTCGCATGGATGTCAGCGTCAACGGCAATGTCTCGTTCTGGTATGCTGATATTGGCGGCCTGCCGGGATATCGCCCGCCGCTGCCCGGCGATGTCGAAGCCGATATCTGCATCGTCGGCGCCGGCTATACCGGGCTGTGGACGGCCTATTACCTGAAACAGGCCGAGCCCTCGCTGCGCATCGTCCTCGTCGAGAAGGAATTCGCCGGCTTCGGTGCTTCCGGCCGCAATGGCGGCTGGCTGTCGGGCGGCTTCGGCTGGTCGCGCGAGAGATACGCGCGAAACTCCTCGCGCGGCGCGGTGATCGACATGCAGCGGGCGATGCTCGGCACCGTCGACGAGGTCATCACTGTAGCGGCGAAGGAGGGCATCGACGCCGACATCCGCCGCGTCGATAACATGAACGTCGCCACCAACCCGGCGCAATGGCAGCGCGCGCAGGCGGACTACAAGGAAGCCCGGCGCTGGGACGTGCCGGACGAGCGGCTGGCCCTCTTGAGCGCCAGCGAGGCCCGGGCGCGCATCGCGATCCACAATGCGCAAGGCGCCTTCGTGCTGCGCGACGTCGCCCGCGTCCAGCCAGCCAAGCTGGTGCAGGGGCTGGCGGCGGCGGTGGTGCGGCTCGGCGTGCCGATCTACGAGCAGACCACGGTGCGTTCGATCGAGAAGGGCAAGGTCACCACCGACCGGGGTACGGTGCGGGCGGAAAAGATCGTCCGCGCCACCGAGGGCTTCACCGCCGGGCTACCCGGCCACGAGCGGCTGTGGCTGCCGCTGAACAGCGCCATTGTGGTGACCGAGCCGCTGCCGGACGCGCTGTGGAAGGAGATCGGCTGGGACGGCTACGAGGTGCTCGGCGACGGCGCGCATGCCTATTGCTACGCCCAGCGCACGCGCGAGGGCCGCATCGCCATGGGCGGGCGCGGCGTGCCCTACCGCTTCGGCTCCCGCACCGACACGCGCGGACAGACCCAGCAGGCGACCATCGACAAGCTGCACGAGATCCTCGTCACCCTGCTGCCGCAGACAAGGGGGCTGCGCCTCGACCACGCCTGGTGCGGCGTGCTCGGCGTGCCGCGCGACTGGTGCACCAGTTGCGGCTTCGACCAACAGAGCGGCATCGGCTGGGCCGGCGGCTATGTCGGCCTCGGCGTCTCCAGCTCGAACCTGTCCGGCCGCACCCTGCGCGACCTGCTGCTCGGCCGCGACACCGAGCTGACCCGCCTGCCCTGGGTGAACCGGCAGGTGCGGCAATGGGAGCCCGAGCCGCTGCGCTGGCTCGGCGTTCATTCCATGTACCAGCTGTACCGCCTCGCCGATCAGCGCGAGGCCGCGGGGCTGCCGCGCACCTCCCGCCTCGCCGCCTTCGCCGACCGCCTGACCGGCCACTGACGCCCCGGCGCCGGTGGTCGCCTCCCCGCCGGGATGCGCGGCTTGCATGTTTGCCCTGCGTCCATCGCCCGGCCGGAAAACGGCGGTTGGCAGATGTGGCATGCCTTCCCATATGCGCGTGGGACGGTTCCCCAGGGAGCCGCGTGGAGGCATTCATGCGAAATTCCGATCCGCGACTGTGGATGTGGTCCGAGGCACTTGCGATGGTGTCGCGGGCCGAGCGCCTGCGGGGCCAGATGTTCCAGCCCGCCCCGGCGCCACAGCGCAACCGGGCGGTTCACTGGGAGCCGCCCGTCGACCTCATCGAAACCGATCACGAGCTCATCGTCTTCGCGGCGTTGCCGGGCGTCGATCCCGACCGCATCCAGGTGACGATCAGCAACGGCACGCTGGTGCTTTCCGGCGACCGCCTGCTGCCGCCGGAGCTGCGTACCGCCATCATCCATCGCCTCGAATTGCCGCAAGGCCGCTTCGAGCGGCAAATCTCGCTGCCGCCCGGCCGCTATGAGGTTGCCCGACCCCGCATGGTCAATGGCTGCCTCGTCGTCGCGCTGCGCAAGCTGGCCTGAGGGGGGACCTTGTTCATGACCCATCCCGCTTTCCTGAATGCACGACCCGTCCATGCCGCCGACGCCGGCGGCTCCAACGGCGCTGCCGGCACCGAAGCCGGCGACCAGCCTATGATCCTCTTGCCGGTGCGCGGCTTCGTGCTGTTTCCCGGCGTGGTGCTGCCGCTCGCCGTGACCCGTCCGGCCTCGGTCGCCGCCGCCCAGCAGGCGGTGCGCGAGGGCCGGCCGGTCGGCATCGTCATGCAGCGCGATCCCGCGCTGGAGGAGCCCGGCCCGCACGACCTGCACCGCACCGGCGTCATCGCCAACATCCTGCGCTTCGTCACCGCGCCGGACGGCACGCACCATGTCGTCGTGCAGGGCGAGCAGCGCTTCCGCATCGACCGCTTCGTGCGCGAGAAGCCGTTCATCACCGCGCATGTGCAGCGGATCGAGGACGCGGCCGATCACAGCGCGCAGATGGAGGCGCGTTTCGTCCACCTGCAGGGTCAGGCCATCGAAGCGCTGGAGCTGCTGCCGCAGACCCCGACCGAGCTGGTCGCGGCCGTGCGCGGCGCCAGCGAGCCCGGCCCTCTGGCCGACATGATCGCCGCCTATCTCGACATCGGCCCCGACGAGAAGCAGGAGCTCTTGGAGACCAGCGACGTCGCCACCCGCGTCGACCGGGTGGTGCGGCTGCTCGCCCAGCGCATCGAGGTGCTGCGCCTGTCGCAGGAGATCGGCCGCCAGACCAAGGCGTCGCTGGACGAGCGCCAGCGCGAGGTGCTGCTGCGCGAGCAGATGGCGGCGATCCAGAAGCAGCTGGGCGAGGACAACGGCAACCAGCAGGAGATCGCCGATCTCGAAAAGGCGATCACCGAGGCCGGCATGCCGGAGGATGTCGACCAGATGGCCCGCAAGGAGCTGGGCCGGCTGCGCCGCATGTCCGACGCCGGCCCCGAATACGGTATGGTGCGCACCTATCTCGACTGGCTGATCGCGCTGCCATGGAAGCTGCCGGAGGAGAAGACGATCGACATCGCCGAGGCGCGCAAGATCCTCGACGAGGACCATTTCGGCCTCGACAAGATCAAGCGCCGCATCGTCGAATATCTCGCCGTGCGCAAGCTGGCGCCGAACGGCAAGGCGCCGATCCTGTGCTTCGCCGGCCCGCCCGGCGTCGGCAAGACCTCGCTCGGCCAGTCGATCGCCCGCGCCATGGGCCGCAAGTTCATCCGCGTCTCGCTCGGCGGCGTGCATGACGAGGCGGAGATCCGCGGCCACCGGCGCACCTATGTCGGCGCGCTGCCCGGCAACATCATCCAGGGCATCCGCAAGGCGGGCACCCGCGACTGCGTGATGATGCTGGACGAGATCGACAAGATGGGCTCGGGCATCCAGGGCGACCCCTCGGCCGCCATGCTGGAAGTGCTCGACCCCGAGCAGAACGGCACGTTCCGCGACAATTATCTCGGGCTGCCGTTCGACCTGTCGCGCGTGGTGTTCATCGCCACCGCCAACATGCTCGACACTATCCCCGGGCCGCTGCGCGACCGCATGGAGATCATCACCCTGTCCGGCTACACCGACCAGGAGAAGCTGCAGATCGCCCGGCGCTATCTCGTCCGCCGCCAGCTGGAAGCGAACGGGGTGAGCCCTGATCAGGTCGAGATCGACGACGACGCGCTCGCCGGCATGATCCGCGCCTATACGCGGGAGGCCGGGGTGCGCAATCTCGAGCGCGAGGTCGGTCGCGCCGTCCGCCGCGTCGCCGTCGGCATCGCCGAGGGCCACGTGACCAAGGCGCATATCGGTGCGACTGATCTCACCGAGCTGCTGGGGCCGGCGATCTTCGAGGATGAGGTGGCGCTGCGCGTCTCGGTGCCCGGCGTGGCCACCGGCCTCGCCTGGACGCCAGTGGGCGGCGACATCCTGTTCATCGAGGCGACCAGGATCCCCGGCCGTGGCGGGCTGATCCTCACCGGCCAGCTCGGCGACGTGATGAAGGAGAGCGCCCAGGCGGCGATGAGCCTCGTCAAGAGCCGCGCTGCCGAGTTCGGCATCGATCCGGCGGTGCTCGCCTCCAACGACGTGCATGTCCACGTGCCGGCGGGGGCGACCCCGAAGGACGGACCGAGCGCCGGCGTCGCCATGTTCACCGCTTTGGTCTCGCTGCTGTCCGGCCGGACGGTGCGCAAGGACACCGCGATGACCGGCGAGATTTCGTTGCGCGGCCTCGTCCTGCCGGTGGGCGGCATCAAGGAGAAGGTGGTGGCCGCCGCGCGTGCCGGGCTCACCCGCGTGATGCTGCCGGCCCGCAACCGCCGCGACTATGAGGATATTCCTCAGGACGTGCGCGACCGGCTGGAGTTCGTCTGGCTGGAGCGGGTCGACGACGCCATCGCCAACGCGCTGGAGCCGGCCGAGGCACCGGCTCCGGTGGCATCCGCCCCCGCCGCCGAGGTGGCGGCCTGAGAGCAGGCCGCCACCCTCTCCGCCGAAGCCGGATGTTTCCGGCTTCGGCTTTGTCGGAGCCGGACTTGGCAATGGCGGAGTGTCGACCGCAAAGGGCACGGCGCGGCCGGCGGGAGCGACGTTCATAGCGGACGCCGGCACCCCTCCGGTGGCCTGTCGCGCGCTTTCAAGCCGCACGCCGCATTTGCCGATGGCCGCGGCGCCGCTTGCCGCTAATCTGGCAGCGGGACGGCGGCGAATCTCTCCGTCCCGGAGTGCGCAATCAGGAGCGTCGGCGGTGATCTCGGTCTGCGACATCTTCAAGATCGGCATCGGCCCGTCGAGCTCGCACACGGTCGGGCCGATGGTGGCCGCCGCCCGCTTCCTCGACGACATCGCCGCGCGCGAGATCGCCGCGCCCGGCGGACGGGTGGCCGCCCTCGCGGCGAGCCTGCATGGTTCGCTCGCCCATACCGGCATCGGCCACGGCTCGGACCGCGCCATCATCCTCGGCCTCGACGGCCATGCGCCGGCCTCCGTCGCCCCGGACGACATCGGCGCCATCGTCGCGCGGGTGGCACAGACCAGGCATGTCGTGCCGGGCGGGCGCGCCTATCGCTTCGATCCCGCCACCGATCTGGTGCTCGACAAGAAGACCCCGCTGCCCGGCCACGCCAACGGCATGCGCTTCCATGGCTTTGCCGAAGACGGGCGCAGGCTGCTGACCCGCACCTATTACTCCATCGGCGGCGGCTTCGTGCTGTCCGACTCGGAGCTCGCCGAGACCAAGGCCGGCGCGCCCGCCACCGACGGCCCGGCCGTGCCCTACCCGTTCCGCAGTGCCGCGCAGCTGCTCGCCATGGCCAAGGCGGACGGGCTGTCCATCGCCGCGATGCAGCGCCGCAACGAGGAAGTCACGCTGGCCCGCCACACGCTCGACGAACGGCTCGACGCCATCTGGTCGGCGATGAGTGACTGTATCGACCGCGGACTGTCGCAGGGCGGCATCATGCCCGGCGGCCTCAAGGTCCGCCGCCGCGCCGCCGGATTGCGCGAGCGGATGGAGGAGGAGGCGCGGCGCAACCATGCCAATCCGCTGATGGCCAATGACTGGCTCTCGGTCTACGCCATGGCGGTCAACGAGGAGAATGCCGGCGGCGGGCGGGTCGTCACCGCGCCGACCAACGGCGCCGCCGGGGTGATCCCCGCCGTGCTGCGCTACTGGCTGCATTTCCATGTCGAGAGCACGCGCGGGCACGTCCGCGACTTCCTGCTCACTGCCGCCGCCATCGGCTCGATCATCAAGACCAACGCCTCGATTTCCGGCGCCGAGGTCGGCTGTCAGGGCGAGGTCGGCTCCGCCGCCGCCATGGCTGCCGCCGGGCTGTGCGCGGTGATGGGCGGCACGCCGGAGCAGGTGGAGAACGCCGCCGAGATCGCCCTCGAGCACCATCTCGGCATGACCTGCGATCCCATCGGTGGGCTGGTGCAAATCCCCTGCATCGAGCGCAACGCGCTCGGCGCGGTGAAGGCGGTCACCGCCGCCTCGCTGGCGCTGAAGGGCGACGGCTCGCATTTCGTGCCGCTCGACGCCGCCATTGCCACCATGCGGCAGACCGGCCTCGACATGAACGAGAAATACAAGGAAACCAGCCTGGGCGGCCTCGCCGTCAACGTCGTGGAGTGCTGACCGGCCGCGGCCGGCCACCGGGCTGTCGATAGCGCCACGCCGGCGAGAGACCCCGGCGGCGTCTGCATGCGCGTGGCGATCACCCGCGCTCCGTCGAGAAACACCAGGCGCCTTGTCCAATTTGTCGCGCAGGACAGGCGATCATCACCGGCCGGGCGGCCCCCTCGCATGCTCGCCTCCCGGAAGCGGAGGTCGCCACCGTGGCGGCGCACGGTACGGGTCGCCACGAGGTGATTGCCGCCCTCGATGCCGATCCTCATCCACATCGCCTGGGAGCAGGGCGTCTGCGCTGGCCGGCCGTGCATCGGTCCGACGCGGCGTGGATCTATTGGCCGGCGCGACGGCGTCGAGGCGCGGATCACGCCATTGCCGAAGAAAGGCTACCACCCGGCAGGTCGCGGAGCCGATCGGTCGCCCCCGGCGTGCCCGTCGTCAACAGCATCTGGGGGGCGGCCGGGCGTCCCGGCTCGCTCGTCCGATTCGCCACCATCGACGCGGCGGCATCCAGCGGGTGCAAACGCCCCCTGCTGGATTGGATGCGACCGACACCGATCGGCTCTCGACCTCGGCCGCCCAAGCTATTTCGCAGCCGAATAAATTTGAATCGCCCGACACATAGCGAAAGGTTCTGACTTACAGCACATGAAATTGTAAAAATTCCAAGTTTTTCAGCATTCATTGACACTAACGGAAAACAAATATTACTCGTCATTTCACGAAATCATGAACCGTTGCGCTTTTGAATCTTATTAGACGTAAGTTTTATCTTACGTTTCGTAAATTGAAGGACATTTCTGAATGCGGGCACGTCTCCTGCGTCGGGCGTCGGGGCTTGCCCTGACGCTGACCCTGCTGCCGCTAGCCTCTCCGGTTCTCGCCCAATCGAGCGGCGACACCTCGGTGACGCTGGACACCATCGAGGTCACCGGCGACCAGCAGAAGACGGAAGGCTACGTGGCGCGCCGCACCACCGCCGCCACCAAGACCGATGCCCCGATTGAGACGACGCCGATCTCCATCTCCGTCGTCACCGACAAGCAGATCGAGGTGCAGGGCTCGCAGACCGTGCAGGAGGCGCTGCGCTACGAGGCCGGGGTGATTTCCGACGCCCGTCCCGGCAACCGCTATGACAGCATCATCATGCGTGGCTTCGGCGGCTTCGGCGGCAACGCCAACTACGTGCAGTTCTGGGACAGCCTGCGGCTGTTCAAGGGGCTCAATTACGCCGTTCCGAGCATCGATCCCTACCTGCTGCAAAGCATCGATATCGTGCGCGGGCCGATGTCGACCGTCTACGGCCAGACCAATCCGGGCGGCAGCATCGACCTCGTCAGCAAATGGCCGGACGCCAATGCGAGGAACGAGATCATCGCCGGCATCGGTAGCTATGGCGAGGCCGAACTCGGCGTCGACCTCAACGGCAAGCTGCTGCCGGACGGCTCGGCGCTCTATCGCCTCATCGCGCTGGGTCGGCTGACCGACAGCGAAGTGAACGGCTCGGAGGGCGAGCGCATCCTCGTGGCCCCCATGGTGTCGTTCAAGCCGACGGAGAACACCCGCGTCGAGTTGCAGGCGACCTATGAGCGCGACCCGGAGAGCTACTACTCGACCTGGCTGCCGGCGCTCGGCACCTTGCAGGCCAACCCGAACGGGCAGATCCCGCGCAATTTCTCGCCCAATGAGAGCCCCTATTCCGGCTTCGACCGCACCCAGACCAGCCTCGGCTACCGCATCGAGCACGACGTCGACAACGTTTGGACCCTGCGGCAGAACTTCCGCTACATGTGGCTCGACACCGACTTCAAGGCGCTCTCCGCGGTGGCGACGTCCAGCGTCTGGGCGTCGGCGGCCAATTGCGGCGGGCAGGCCTATCTGTGCATGGGCCTCTCGCCGTCGCGCTACATCGAATCGCTGGAGGGCCTGACCCTCGACAACCAGGCGCAGGCGAAATTCGCCACCGGCCCGCTGGACCACACGATGCTGTTCGGCGTCGACCTGCAGCGCTACGACGCCGACGCCACCTACGGCACCGGCAGCACGGTCTATGTGAACTACCTGTCGCCGGTGTGGAGCAACATCGCCTCGCCCAAGCTGACCACTAACCAGTCGGCCGACCGCACCCAGCTCGGCGGCTATGCGCAGGACCAGATCAGCTATGGCAACTGGCACGCGCTGCTCGGCATCCGCGAGGACTACCTGACCGGCGACACCACCACGACGACGCTGTCGAGCGGCAGCAAGGTCAGCTATTCCAGCGACGACACTGCCTTCACCTATCGCGGCGGCCTGCTCTACCAGTTCGACAACGGCATCGCGCCCTATGTGAGCTACGCGACCTCCTTCGACCCGGTGATGGGCACGGGATATGGCGGCGTGCCGTTCGAGCCGACCACGGGGCGGCAGTTCGAGGCCGGCGTGAAGTACCAGCCGACCACCTTCAACGGGCTGTTCACCGCTTCCTATTACGAGTTGACCCAGCAGAACGTGCTGACCACCGACACCCAGCACACCAGCACCAACACCGCGCTCACCCTGTGCAGCAGCGCCACCTGCCAGACCCAGACCGGCGAGGTGGAATCGCGCGGCTTCGAGTTCTCCGGCAAGGCGGAGGTGCTGCCCGGCCTCAACCTGACGCTGGCCTATGCCTATACCGACGCCGAGGTGACGCAGAGCAACGTCACCGGCGTGCAGGGCAAGACGCCGGTGGGCGTGCCGCGCAACGCCGCCTCGGCCTGGGTCGACTACACCTGGAGCACCGGCACGCTGGCCGGACTGACGCTGGGTGGCGGCGCGCGCTATATCGGCGAGACCTATGGCGACCAGACCAACACCGCCGCCATGGTGGTGCCCGACCGGGTGCTGTTCGACGCCGCGCTGCATTACGATTTCGGCGGCACGCCGGGCGCCGACGACGGCTGGCGCTTCTCGCTGACCGCGCAGAACCTTGCCGACAAATATTACGTGTCGGCCTGCGCCTCGGCCTATCAGTGCTTCGTCGGCGCCGGCCGCAGCGTGCTGGCGACGCTGGCCTATCACTGGTAGGCGGCAAACGCCGGCCCTCGCGAGACGGCCGGGTTACCGGGAGGGCGAAGATCACCCGGCCGCCGTGAGGCGACCGGGCGCGAACACGTCAGGCGCCGTAGCGCGCGGCCTCGTCCTCATGCGTCACCGCCGGCGGCGCGGCGAAGAAGCCACCGACCAGCGAACGCCACGTCTGGAACTCCTCGGAACCGCGGAAATCCACCATGTGATTCTCCAGCGTCTCCCAGTTGACGCGCAGCCGGTACACGGCCGGGGTCTCCACCACCTTCTGCAGCGTCAGGCCGTGGCAGCCCTTGGAACGGAGGAACAGCGGCGCTGCCTTCGCCACGCCGGCCTCGAACGCGGCTTCATCGCCGGGCTTAATGGTGAGCTCGGCCACTTCGACGATCATGTTCCACTCCACTCTTGGCGCCCGGCAGCGCCGGGCAGGACAAACCGACCCTCATTTCCCCGTCCTTCGGCCGGCGGTCAACGGCCCCGGCGGAGAAAACGCACGCGGACAGACGCAAACCTCGATGCCCCGGCGTTTCGGAACCTCAGCGGCCCGGGTCGGCGAGCGACGCGATCCACCGCATGAAGTCGCCGGCACCCTCGTTGGCGCCGTGGCCGGCATCCCAATACATGCGCGCATCGACCTCGGCGCCACGCGCGGCCAGCGCGGCGGCGAGGTTGCCGACCACGCTCAGCGAGGTGTCGCTGTCCTTGGCGCCGACGCGGATCCACCAGTGCCGGGCACGCCCGGGATGCGCCTCCAGGATGAACGGCATCGGGTTCATCCGGCGCAGCGTCGCCGGCAGGTCGGCGTCGAGTTGGGCCGCCGCATCGCCGGTGGCATGGCGCAGGCTGAACGGGGTGAAATGCCGGGCCTTGGTGGTGCCGAGGCCGAACAGGTTGTTCTCCCCGCTGGACAGATCGAAGGCATCGAAAGCCGGCAGCCCTTTCTTGCGCGGACCGACATGGGCGAGGAAAGCGTCCCAACCGAAACGCGCCTCGCCGTCCTGCCAGCCGATGCCGGGATGCGCCGCCAGATAAGCGGCCCGTTCCGCCTCCGGCAGCGCGGCGAGGTAGTGCCCGGCGGCAGGAAGCAGATAGGCCTCGAGCAGGTAGGCGCCATAGGTCTCCGCCGTCAGCGGCCCGAAGCCGTCGCGTCCTTCCAGGCCGAGGCCGGCCTGGTAATCGGCGAAGGCGGTGCGCAGCGCCTGCGAAGCCTCGCGGTCGACCCGCGCGCCCGAGGCCAGCGGATTGCCGCCCCAGTTCCATTCATAGGCCATGTCGGCGTGGTCGAGATCGGCGATCGGGCACCAGGCGCCGGCGGCGAAGATGGCATCGCTGGCCTCGGCCGCCCCCAGCGCGGCGAGATCGGCCGCATAGAGCCCGCTGTCGCCGGAGGCGCCGAGCAGCGCCGACAACGCGCCGCCGGCGCTGGTGCCGGAGGAGACGATGCGCTCGGTGTCGCCGGGCAGGCGACCGCGATTGGCGCGCACATAACGCACCGCCGCCTTGAGATCGACGATGGCGGCCGGCGCGACGCCGTAGAAGACCCCCTCGGCATCGGTCAGCGTCCGGCCGCGCGCGCCGGGCTCCACCACCACGTAACCCGCCGCCAGCGCCTGCTCGGCATTGCTCACCCGGCGGCCGCGGCTGAGCATGGCGTTGCTGCCGCTCGGCGCCTCCACGAGTCCGGGCGGCGCGCCAGCCATGCCGGGTGGCGGGCCGCCCATCATGCCACCGCCACCGATGCCTTGGGCAGTGGCAACCGATGACGGCATGTAGCCGCCTATCGAATTGCTGAACAGGATCAGCGCAGCGCCCGTCTCCACGGCCTTGCCGTCGATCTCGATGGGCTGGCTGACATTGAGGCTCTGATAGGCGACATCCACCGGGCGCCGAACATAGGGAATCGCACGCCAGAATCGGTAGACGACATGCCGGTCGCCGGTTTCCGTGGCGATGGTCGCGGTTTTCACGGTGAAAGCCGCGGGGTCGAACGACAGATCGCCGCTCGCCGTCCCGCTCGCCGGCGAAACGGCGACGGCCGAGCCGGCCGGACCCGCCAGAGCGAGGGCCGCGCCGGTACCGAGGCCAAGCTTCACCACGTCTCTTCGGTTGCGCATGTCCAAGCCCGCTTTGTCGATCGCAATTATCGGCGCGGCCGCCAGTCGCCCGCAAGCTCGTCGTCCCCAGCCTCCAGGCACTCGCAGGTCTCGAACAGCAGGGCTCGCGCCCAGCGATGGCCGGGGTCGCGGTGGCTGCGGTCGTGCCACGCCGCCACCTTGGTGAAGCCGGGAATGTCGACCGGCGGCTCGCGCATGACGATACCGTCCACGCCGCCGACCAGACGCCGCGGCACCACGGCGATGAGATCGGTGGTCCGCAGCACCGAGGCGAGCACCAGGAAGCTGGTGACGGTGAACACCACCCGCCGCTGGCGCCCGAGCTTCGCCAGTGCGTCGTCGGTCACGCCCCAGAACCGTTCTCCGGTCAGCGAAACCAGCGCGTGGTCGAGCTGGCAGAGGCGGTCGACGGTGATGGGATCGGCGGCAGCGGGATGATCGGCGCGCAGGGCGCAGACATAGGTTTCGTCGAACAGGCGCCGGGCGTGCAGATCCGGCAGCACGGTGTCCGGCGTCATCAGCGCGAGATCGAGATCGCCGCGCTCGAACTGCGCCTGCACGCGCTCGTCCTCGACCGGGCGCACCGCCACGCGCACTCCCGGTGCCCGCCGGCGCAACTTGGCGAGAAACGGCACCACCACCGCCTGTAACGCATAATCCGTCGCCGCCAGCGACAGGGTGAACGCGGCGGTCGACGGCTCGAAGGTCGACGGCTGCAGCAGGGTTTCAACATCGCCGAGCACCTGCTTGACCGGCCCGGCCAGTTCGGTCGCCCGCAGGGTCGGCACGATGCCCCGCTGGGTGCGTACGAACAGCGGATCGTCGAAGCTCTCGCGCAGGCGAGTCAGCATGCCGCTCACCGCCGGCTGCGTCAGGCCGAGCCGCTCGGCGGCCCGCGTCACGCTCCGCTCGTCGAGCAGCGCATCGAGCGCCTTCAGCAGGTTGAGATCCAGCGTTCTGATATCGCGCATTCTTATGCGTGTGATCCGGCATATCTATTTGTCTTATGTTTCATTACCGCTCATCAGTCGGACTGTCCAACAGCGCCCGGCCCCGCCTCGCCGGCATTCGGAACGGCATCGGCACATGAACGACATCCTCTGGCCGGAAGCGTACACTCCCGGTTTCACCGACAATTTCGCCTCGAACGAAGTGATCGTGGCCGGGCTGACGGCCCGCGACGTCTGGCCGTTGCTGAGCCATGCCGCGCAATGGCCGAGCTACTACGCCAACTCGGCGAATATCCGCTTTCACGATGGCGGAGGACCGGAGCTCGCCGCCGGCACGCGCTTCTATTTCGAGACCTTCGGCTTCCCGGTCGAGGCCGAAGTGGTGGAATATGTGCCGCCGGTGGCGGGACAGCCGGGCCGCGTCGCCTGGCATGGCTGGGCGGGCGAGGGAGACACCCGCCTCGACGTGCATCATGCCTGGCTGATCGAGGAACTGTCCGGGGGCCGCCTGCGCGTGCTCACGCAGGAGAGCCAGAAGGGCAAGCCGGCGCAGGACCTGGCGCGCACCCGGCCCAACCCGATGATCAACGGCCATCAGGACTGGCTCGACGGGCTGATCGCCGCCGCCCGCCATGGCGCCTGAGCCCGCCTGTGGCAGCCGGCAGCGGCAGATGAACGAAGAAGAGATGCGCGGCACGCGATGACGGCACCGGATGACGACTGCGGGCACTGCAGTTATCGCGCCTGGACCTGGCGCGGCGGCGGCGCTCCGGGCGAGCTCACGCTCGACAGGGTCGAGATGCCGGAACTCGGCGCCGGCGAGGCGCTGGTGCGCAATGCGGCGATCGGGCTCAACCCGGTCGACTGGAAGCTGCTCGCCGCGCCGCCGCCGAGCTGGCACGCCGGCCATGTGCCGGGGGTCGACGGCGCCGGCACGGTGATCGCCGTCGGCGACGACCTGCCGTCCGGCTGGCTGGGCCAGCGCGTCGCCTATCATCAGAACCTGCACAAGCCCGGCAGCTTCGCCGACTACACGGCGCTCCCCGCGCGGGCGCTGCTGCGCCTGCCGGAGACGCTGGACTTCGCCACCGCCGCCGGCATCCCTTGCCCGGCGCTGACCGCCTGGCTGGCGCTGGAGAAACTGCCGGCGCGACCGGGCGCGCGGGTGCTGGTCAGCGGTGCCGGCGGCGCGGTGGGCAACTATCTCGTGCAATTGGCGGTGGCACGCGGCTTCACCGTCACCGCCCTGTGCCACCCGCGCCATTGGGAACGCCTGCGCCGGCTGGGCGCCGGCGATTGCCGGCCCGGCCCGCTGGCGGACGACGGGGCGTGGCCGACGGCGGAGGCCGGCCGCTTCTTCGCAGTTATCGACAGCATATCCGCCGACCATGCGACGCGGCTGGCTCCCGCCCTCGAGGCCAATGGCCATCTGGTCTGCATCCAGGGCCGGCCGGAGAGCTGGCCCTGCCCGCCCTTCGGGCCGGCATTGTCGATGCACGAGGTGGCGCTCGGCGCCTTGCACCTGTTCGGCGACGACGACGCCTGGCGGCGGCTGACCGCCGCCGGTGTGTCGATACTGGGCGACGTGGCGGCGGGCCGGCTTCAGCCCGAAACTCTGGTGGCTGGGGATTTCGATGCCCTGCCCCAGATGCTGGAGGCGCTCAGGCAGCGCCGCTTCAGCGGCAAACCCATCCTTCGTCTCACATGAACGATCAGGTGAAAGAACCAGGAATGTCGGCTTTATTTACTCCGCTGCGTCTGAAGGACGTCACCCTGCGCAACCGCATCGCGGTACCCCCCATGTGCCAGTACAGCGCCGAGGACGGTTTCGTGACCGACTGGCACGAGGCACATTATGCGGGCATGGCGCGCGGCGGTGCCGGGCTGGTGATCGTCGAGGCCACCGGCGTGTCGCCGGAAGGCCGGATCACCCCGGGCTGCACCGGCCTGTGGCGCGACGAGCAGATCGAAGGGATGGCGCGCATCGCCCGCGCCATCAAGGCCGCCGGGGCGGTGCCGGGCATCCAGATCGCCCATGCCGGCCGCAAGGCCAGCGCCAACCGCCCCTGGGAAGGCGACGACCACATTCCCGACAGCGATCCGTTGGGATGGCCGACCCTCGCGCCCTCGGCCCTCGCCTTCGGCGGCGGGCTGTCCAAGGTACCGCGGGCGATGACGCTCGACGACATCGCGCGGGTGCAGGCCGACTTCGTCGCCGCCGCGCGCCGGGCCCTGGCCGCCGGCTTCGAGTGGCTGGAGCTGCATTTCGCCCATGGCTACCTGGCGCAGAGCTTCTTCTCGCGCGGCGCCAACCAGCGCACAGACCAGTATGGCGGCGATGCCGCCGGGCGCGGCCGGTTCCTGCTGGAGACGCTGGCCGCGGTGCGGGCGGTGTGGCCGGAGAATCGGCCGCTGACCGCGCGCTTCGGCGTCATCGAATATGACGGCCGCGACGAGGAGACGCTGGCGGAGGCGATCGGCCTGACCCGGCAGATGCGCGACGGCGGGCTCGACCTGCTGAATGTCAGTATCGGCTTCTCGACCATCGAGGGCAGGACGCCATGGGGGCCGGGCTTCCTGGTGCCGGTCGCCGGCCGCGTGCGCCGCGAGGCCGAGCTGCCGGTCGCCTCGTCCTGGTGCATCGACGGCGCCGAGGACGCCGAGCGCGCCGTCGCCGATGGGCAGATGGACGTGGTGATGATCGGCCGCGCCCATCTGGCCAATCCGCACTACCCCTATCAGCTCGCCCTGACGCTCGGTGAGGACCGCCCGGCCTGGGCGACCCTGCCGGCGCCCTATGCCTATTGGCTGTCGCGCTACCGGGGCCCCGGCAAAGGAGCGGCGCAGTAAGGGCGGTCGCGAGAGCGATGCGCGGAACGGCCGGCCGGCTTCCAATGCTGGCGGCCGTGCTGGCGCTGGCCGGCCTGTCGCCGCTCGGTGCGTCGGTGACGGCGCGGCGCCGCAAACTCGCAAAATGTCACATGAAGTCGGTGGGCCGCCGATCTGGCGGCTTGGCCCCGCACGCATGCCGGCGCCGGCAAACGCCTCCTCGAAGCGGCATAACCGCCATTCTCTTCGAAGGGCGCGCCGCATGGATGCGCTTGTCGTCGGCCGCATCGTTGCAGCCAGACCGCTCGGCCGCCACCCGCGAGGGCCGAACGGATCCGAGCCGATCCTGCCCGCCACCGGGAATTCGGCGGCGGGCAGGGTATTGGAGAGGATCAGGCGAGGTCGAAGCGGTCGAGGTTCGTCACCTTGGTCCAGGCCGCCACGAAGTCGCTCACGAACTTCGCCTGCGCATCCGTGCTGGCATAGACCTCGGCGAGGGCGCGCAGCACCGAGTTGGAGCCGAACACCAGATCGACGCGGCTGCCGGTCCAGGCGAGCTCGCCGCTGGCGCGGTCGTAGCCTTCATAGACGTTCTTGGTTTCGTCCGTCGCCTTCCACTGCGTGCCCATATCCAGCAGGTTGACGAAGACGTCGTTGGTCAACGCGCCCGGCCGCTTGGTGAGAACGCCGTGGTCGGTACCGCCGGTGTTGATGTTGATCGCGCGCAGGCCGCCGATCAGCACCGTCATCTCCGGCGCGGTCAGCGTCAGCAGCTGCGCCTTGTCGATCAGCGCCACCTCGGCCGGCACCTTCACCCCCGGCTTCTGGTAGTTGCGGAAGCCGTCGGCCGCCGGCTCCATCACCTCGAAGGCATGGATGTCGGTCTCGTCCTGCGCGGCATCGGTACGGCCCGGCGCGAACGGCACCGCGACGTCATGGCCACCGGCCTTCGCCGCCTGCTCGACGCCGGCATTGCCGGCCAGCACGATCAGATCGGCGAGCGACACCTTCTTGCCGCCGGTCGCCGCGAGGTTGAACTCGGACTGGATGCCCTCCAGCACCGTCAGCACCTTGGCGAGCTGCACGGGCTGGTTGACCACCCAGTCCTTCTGGGGGGCGAGGCGGATGCGCGCGCCATTGGCGCCGCCGCGCTTATCGCCGCCGCGGAAGGTGGAGGCCGAGGCCCAGGCAGTGCCGACCAGTTCGGAGACGGTGAGACCCGAGGCCAGCACCTTGGCCTTGAGCGCGGCGATGTCGGCGGCGTCGACCAGCGGATGGCTGGCCAGCGGCACCGGATCCTGCCAGATCAGCACTTCCTTCGGCACTTCCGGGCCGAGATAGCGCGAGCGCGGGCCGAGATCGCGATGGGTCAGCTTGAACCAGGCGCGGGCGAACGCCTCGGCGAAGGCCTGCGGGTTCTCCAGGAACCGGCGCGAGATCTTCTCATAGGCCGGGTCGATGCGCAGCGACAGGTCGGTCGTCAGCATGGTCGGCTTATGCTTCTTCGACGGATCATGCGCGTCGGGGATGACCGACTCCGCGTCCTTGGCTTCCCACTGGATGGCGCCGGCGGGGCTGCGCGTCTGCACCCATTCATACTTGAACAGGTTCTCGAAGAAGTGGTTGCTCCACTGCGCCGGCGTCTGGGTCCAGGTGACCTCGAGGCCGGAGCCGATGGCGTCGGCGCCGAAGCCCGAGCCGAAATTGCTGTGCCAGCCGAGGCCCTGTGCCTCCAGCCCGGCGGCTTCCGGATCCGGCCCCTTATGCGACTCGGCCGAGGCGCCATGGGTCTTGCCGAAGGTATGGCCGCCGCCGATCAGCGCGACGGTTTCCTCGTCGTTCATCGCCATGCGGGCGAAGGTCTCGCGGATGAACGCCGCCGCCGACAGCGGGTCGCCATTGGCGCCGGGGCCTTCCGGGTTGACGTAGATCAGGCCCATCTCGGTGGCGCCGAGCGGGGCGTCGAACTTGTCGAGCGGACGGTGGGTGAGCCAGCCGGTCTCGGTGCCCCAGAACACGTCCTGATCCGGCTCCCAGGTGTCGGCGCGACCGCCGGCGAAGCCGAAGGTGCGGAAGCCCATGGTCTCCAGCGCGACATTGCCGGTGAGGATGAACAGGTCGGCCCAGGAAATCTTCTGGCCGTACTTCTGCTTGATCGGCCACAGGAGGCGGCGCGACTTGTCGATGTTGACGTTGTCCGGCCAGGAGTTGAGCGGGGCGAAGCGCTGCTGGCCGCGACCGCCGCCGCCACGGCCGTCGGCGAGGCGGTAGGTGCCGGCGCTGTGCCAGGCCATGCGGATGAACTGCGGGCCATAATGGCCGAAATCGGCCGGCCACCAGGGCTGCGAATCCGTCATCAGCTTGCGGAGGTCGTTCTTCAGCGCCTCGTAATCGAGCTTCTGGAACGCCTCACGGTAGTCGAAGGCCGCGTCCAGCGGATCGGACTTGGACGAGTGCTGGTTCAACAGGTCGACGCGCAGCTGGTTCGGCCACCAGTCGCGATTCTGGGTGCCGCCGCTGCCATGAGCGACCGGGCATTTCCCCGTGCTTCCTTCAGTGGTTTCGCTCATGTTTCTCTCCGATCAAGGCTGTGTGCGTTGCGCTACTCGGTGGGCCAACCGACGCATGCACGGGAGTGGATATCCCCTGTCATGGACAGTTCTGTGAACAGGCGTGAGCCGGCCAAAACGACGCTCGCGCGACGCGGCGGTCGTGACAAGGCCGGCTCCCGATCGTCCCCATCAAGGCTCTAGCAAATCCTCTTCATTAGATTAATTCCGATTTACTGATTATTGTGATAAGATTTCCTTATGAAAAACCTCACCTTCAAGCAGCTCCGCTATTTCGAGGCCCTGGCGCGGCACGGGCACTTCCGCCGCGCGGCGGAAGCCTGCGGCATCTCGCAGCCGGCTTTGTCGATGCAGATCAAGGAATTGGAGGAGGAGGTCGGCATCGAGCTGTTCGAGCGCGGCGCCCGCCAGGTCCGCCTCACCGGCTTTGGCGAGGAGTTCGCGCCGCGCGTCCGCGACATTCTGCGCTCGGTCGACGAGCTGGGCGACCTCGCCCGCGTCTCGCGCGACCGGCTGGTGGGACGCCTGCGCATCGGCGTCATCCCCACGGTGGCGCCCTATCTTCTGCCGACGCTGCTCGGCAAACTGAGCCTTCTGCACAAGGGCCTCGACATCCACGTGCGCGAGACGCAGACGCCGAGGCTGCTGCAGGAGCTGGAAGAGGGACGGCTCGACACCGCCATCGTCGCGCTGCCGGTCTCCGAACCCGCGCTGACCGAGATCACCCTGTTCACCGAAAGCTTCGTGCTGGTGCGGCCGGGCGCGGACGAAGGCAAGCCGGTACCCGATCCCGAGGCGGTACGCGAGATGCGGCTCCTGCTGCTGGAGGAGGGGCACTGCTTCCGCGACCAGGCGCTGTCTTTCTGCAATGTGGACATGCGCGCCGCGCCGCCGCGCGACTTCCTCGATGCCAGCTCCCTGTCCACGCTGGTGCAGATGGTCGATGCCGGCATCGGCGTCACGCTGATACCGGAAATGGCCGTGCCGGTGGAGACGCGCTCGGCCGGCGTTTCCATCGCCCGCTTCCGCGAGCCCGAACCGTCGCGCACCATCGGCATGGTCTGGCGCCGGACCAGCCCGCTGGCCAAGCAGCTGTTGCAGATCTCCGAGGCGGTCCGCCACGCGACCGACGCGCTACGCCAACCGCGCCCGGTCCCGTCGGCGACGGCTCCCGCGACGACGCCCCCGACAATGCCCTCCGCCGGCTGACATCCGCCGTCGCGCGGCAGCGCCCTCGGCACCGGCAGCGGCGGAAGCGACCGCGCCGCTCCGACGCCGGGGGCGCAGTTCACGGCTTGCTATGGCCGGCAGCGCGCGCTAGCCTTTTCGCGAACAAGGGCCAGCATCAGTGCCGATGCCGGCGCCAAGGAGCGTGGAAGCTCTCGCCTGCGGGAACGCAGCGGGAGCTTTTTTGCATGGATATGTCTGCAATGTCGGATGATGATACTGGCTGGAGCGACAGCCCCCTTCCCGTCGGCCTGCTGTTTTCTCAGACCGGCATCACCGCCGCGGCCGAGCGGACCCAGCTCTTCGCGACGCGCCTCGCCATCAGCGAGATCAACGCCGCCGGCGGCATCGGTGGGCGCGAGATCGTCGCGGTCGGACAGGACTGCCAGGCCAATCCCAAGACGTTCCGACAGGAGGCTACCCGCCTGCTGGACGAAGCCGGGGTGAAGATCCTGTTCGGCTGCTACATGTCCAGCACCCGCAAGGCGGTGCTGCCGGTCGTGGAATCCCGCAACGCGCTGCTCGCCTACCCGACCTTCTACGAAGGCTTCGAATACTCGCCGAACTGCATCTATACCGGCGCCACGCCGAACCAGAACACCCAGCCGCTAGTGCGCCACATCCTTGAACATTATGGCTCGCGGATGCTGCTGGTGGGGTCCAACTACATATTCCCCTACGAATCCAACCGGATCTTCTCGGATCTGGTGACCGAATCGCGCGGCAAGATCCTCGACGAGATCTATGTGCCGCTCGACCCCAAGCCCGAAGATTTCGAGCGCACCATCCGCCAGATCCGCCGCTTCTCACCGGACGTCATCTTCTCCAACGTCGTCGGCTCCGGCACGGCCATGCTCTACGAGGCCTATCGCCAGGCCGGCTTCGATCCGGCGCGCATGCCGATCGCCAGCCTGACCACCAGCGAGGCCGAGGTGGCGGAAATGTCCGCCGCCGCCGCCGAGGGCCACTTCACCGCCGCGCCCTATTTCGCCACGCTGGACACCGAGCCCAACCGGCGCTTCCTCGCCGCCTACCGCGCCATGTTCGGGGCGGACATCCCGATCACCGCGGCGGCGGAAGCCGCCTATTTCCAGGTTCACCTGGTGGCCGCCGCCATCGACCAGGCGCGCAGCCTGGTACCGGCCGCCGTGGTGGAGGCGCTCGGACGGGTACAGTTCGAGGCTCCGCAAGGGCGCGTCGCCGTGGACCCGACCAACAACCACACCTTCCTGTGGCCACGCGTCGCCCGCGTCGATGCGCAAAAGCGCTTCGAGATCGTCTGGGATCCGCATCGGCGGATGAAGCCGGATCCCTATTTCGTGTCGTCGGCGCTCGACGACTGGTCGCTGGTGCCGCAACCGGCGAAGATCGACTGACGCCATGGCCATCCCCCCTCTCAAGTCGCTGAAGGGACTTCCGGTCTTCGTCGTGCACCCGCCCGACGCCGACGGACGCACGCTGATCGACCATCTGCGCCGCATCGGCTGCCACACGGAGGCCGCGTGGCCGATCCCGAAGGAGATCCCGGCGCGCACGGCGACGCTGTTCCTCTCCATCGACCATGAGCATCGCGCCGACATCATCCGCCTGGCGCGCGGCATGGACGGCATTCCACCGGCCATCATCGCCATCGTCGACTACGAGAATCCCAGCACGCTGGAGATCCTGTTCGAGATCGGCGTGCTGGCGGCGATGGACCGCCCGATCCGTCCCTTCGGCGTGCTGACCAACCTGCTGCTGGCGCGCGGGCTCTGGCAGGACCGGCTGGAGCAGCAGAAGCGCCTGAACAAGCTGGAGCGCCGCCTCTCCAGCATGCAGCGCATCCAGAAGGCCAAGGCGATCCTGATGTCGATCCACGGCATCGGCGAGGAAGCCGCCTATGAGACGATCCGCCAGCAGGCGATGTCGAAGCGCGCCTCGATGGACGAGATCGCCACCTCGATCATCAACGCGAACGAGCTCTTGCATTTCCCGAAGAACAGTGGTTAGTTCATTTCGTGTTCAGTTTTGAACTTGCTGATTTTTTCAGCATCGCGAGCCAGACAGTGCTGTCGGTTCGCATTGGCTAGGTAGCCCGAGCCGCTCCCCGAGGGGAGCGTCCCGGGTTTTTTGTTTTCGGGGTCTGACAGGGCCGTCATCCCCCTTCCTGAGCAGATTTCGAGGCTCCCCGAGCCGCACGCCAGACGCCGCGCCCCTACCGGGCTGCGCGAACGACGACGCGCGCCCCCACAAATCTTCCGGTCCCCGAGCCCGTCTCCCAGAGGAATCCCATGTCGATGAACCGTCGCCAGTTTCTCTCCACCTCCGCCGCCCTCGCGGCCGGAGCGGTCGCCACCCCGGCGCTGCTGACCCGCGCCGCCGCCGCCGATACCATCAAGGTCGGCGTGCTGTTCTCCCAGACCGGCGGCCTGTCGATCGTCGAGCGCTCGCTCACCGACGCCACCCGCATGGCCATCGCCGAGATCAACGCCGCCGGCGGCGTGCTCGGCAAGCAGGTCGAGGCCGTGATCGAGGACGGCGCCTCCGACCCGAAGACCTTCAACGAGAAGGCCTCCAAGCTCGTCATCCAGGACCGGCTGCCGACCGTGTTCGCCTGCTACACCTCGGCGAGCCGCAAGGCGGTGCTGCCGGTGTTCGAGAAGCGCAAGGCGGCGCTGTTCTACCCGACCTACTACGAAGGCTTCGAGTGCTCGAAGAACGTCGTCTACACCGGCGCCGTGCCGAACCAGCAGCTGTCGAACTTCATCCCGTGGATCATCAAGACGCTGGGCAAGAAGAAGTTCTTCATCGTCGGCTCGAACTACATCTACCCCCGCGAGATGGCGAAGGTCTCCAAGATCCTGATCGAGAAGAACGGCGGCGAGTGGGTAGCCGACGAATATCTCGAGCTCGGCCACTCCGAATGGGGCTCGATGGTCAACAAGATCAAGAGCTCCGGCTGCGACGTCGTGCTCTCCAACGTGGTGGGCGACTCGGTGATCGCCTTCTACCGCGAGTTCAAGAACCAGGGCCTGTCGCACGACAAGCTGCCGATCTGCGCCACCGTCACCTCGGAGATCGAGATCGCGGCGATGGGCGCGGAATATGCGGTGGGCAGCTACACCTCCTTCCCCTATTTCCAGGCGATCGACACCCCGGCCAACAAGGCCTTCGTCGAGCGCTACCGCAAATTCGTCAACGACCCCAAGGCGGTGACGCATCACGCGCTCGAATCCTCCTATTTCCAGGTCTATCTCTGGAAGAAGGCGGTGGAGCAGGCCAAGGACACCTCCGCGGCAGCGGTGCTGGCCGCGGTCGGCGGACAGAGCTTCGACGCGCCGGGCGGCAAGGTGACGGTGGAGAAGGAGAATCTCCACACCGCCCTCACCCCGCGCATCGCCCAATGGCAGGCCGACGGCCAGGGCAAGATCGTCGACGCCTATCCCGAGCCGGTCTTCCCGCTGCCCTATGTCGCCTATGGCGAGACGCAGCAGAACCTGTTCTGCACCCCCGCCGGCCTCGACACCGCGAAGCTGAAGGGCTGATCGCGCCTCTCGCCGCCCTTCCGGGCCGGCCCGCGCGGGCCGGCCTCCTCCGCACACGGAGCATCCGCTTCATGGTCGACACGATCTTCATCGGCCTCAGCCTCGCCTCGGTGCTGCTGCTCGTGGCGCTCGGCCTCGCCATCACCTATGGCGCCATGGGCGTCATCAACATGGCGCATGGCGAGATGGTGATGATCGGCGCCTACACCGCCGTCATGGCCAGCCTCTATCTCGGCCTCGGCCTCATCGCCGCAATGCCGATCGCCTTCCTGGTCACCGCGGCGATCGGGCTCGCCATCGAGCGCCTGGTGGTGCGGCGGCTGTACGGACGGCTGCTCGACACGTTGCTCGCCACCTGGGGCGTGGCAATCCTGATCCAGCAGGCGGTGCGGCTGTCCTTCGGCTTCGCCTTCCTCGGCATCACCATCGCCGGCCTCGGGCCGGGGCTGCAGAATGTGAGCCTGCCACCCTGGCTGGGCGGCGTGTTCAGCGTGGCCGGCACCGAGATCAGCGTCTACCGCTCCTTCATCATCCTGGTGTCGGTGCTGCTCGCCGCCCTCACCTGGTTCCTGATGTACCGCACCTCCATCGGCATGCAGCTGCGCGCCATCATGCGCAACCCGCAGATGGCGGCGGCCTGCGGCATCGACACCCGGCGGATCAACGCCCTCGCCTTCGCCTATGGCTCCGGCCTCGCCGGGGTGGCGGGCGTGCTGATGGCTGGCTTCAAGACGGTGTTCCCCGACATGGGCACGCCGATGGTGGTCGACGGCTTCCTCGTCGTGGTGATGGGCGGCGTCGGCAGCCTGATGGGCTCGATCCTGTCCGCCGCCATACTCGGCCAGATCAACGGCCTCGCCGCCGCGGTCAGCAACGACATCATCGCTCGCGCCGTGATCTTCGCCGTGGTGATCGCGGTGATCATCTGGAAGCCCAAGGGCCTGTTTTCCTACAGGGGACGCTGAGATGCGGCTCACCAAATCCGGGCTCAACACGGCGGCCTATGTCGTCTTCATCGCCCTCATCCTGCTCGCGCCCCTGGTGTTCGACGCCTTCTGGCTGAATCGCCTGTCGAAATATCTCGTCTTCGGCATGCTCGGCGTCGCCATCGCACTGTCCTGGGGCTATGCCGGCATCCTCAATCTCGGCCAGGGACTGTTCTTCGGCCTCGGCGCCTATGGCATCGCGATGTCGCTGAAGCTGGCCAGCACCACCAGCCTGGCGCAGGGCTCGGACACGCCGATCCCTGACTTCATGCTGTGGAATGCCCAGCCCGGGGCCGCCACCGACCTGTGCTGCATCACTCCGGGCTCGTTCCTCTGGATCCCGTTCCAGAGCGTCTGGTTCGGCATCGCCGCCGGCATCGTGCTGCCGGTGCTGGTGGCCTTCGCGCTCGGCATGATCATGTTCCGCAAGCGCATCTCCGGCGTGTTCATCTCGATCATCACCCTCTCGGTGGTGCTGCTGATGCGGCTGCTGCTGGTGCAGGCGCAGCCGCTGACCAACGGCTTCAACGGCCTGACCGACCTCGGCTATCTCACCGTTCTCGGGGTCGAGTTCGACCCCTACATGCCGCAGACCTACTACCTGATCGCCATCAGCCTCGCGCTGGTGCTCCTCGGCACGCGCCTGCTGGTCGAGACCCGCTCCGGCCTCATCCTGCAGGCCATTCGCGACGACGACCGGCGGGCGCGCTTCCTCGGCTTCGACGTGCCGCGCTACCAGGCGTTCTTCTTCTGCGTCTCCGCCGCCATCTCCGGCTATGCCGGCATCCTCTATGTGATGGCCTCGGAATTCGCCTCGCCCACCTTCATGGACCTCTCCTTCTCCATCACCATGGTGGTGTGGGCGGCGGTCGGCGGGCGCAACTCCATCCTCGGCGCCTGCATCGGCGCCATTCTCATCAACATGATCGAGGCCACGGTCTCCGAGACGCCAGCGCTGATGGAAGCCTGGCGCGTGGTCATCGGCCTCGCCTTCGTCCTCGCCGTGCTGTTCCTCCCGCGCGGTCTCGCCGGGGTCGCGACCGGCCTGCGCGACTGGATCGTCGCCCGCCGCGGCGGGGCGGCAGCCTCGCTTGCCGAACCTGCCGAGAAGAGGAGCTGAGTATGGCCCGGACCCCGATCGGCACCCCCGCCGTCAGCGCGGCGCTCACCCTTGACGGGCTCACCGTCGACTTCGCCGGCTTCCGCGCAGTGGATACCGTCTCCACCATCGTCGAGGCCGGCGAGCTACGGGTGCTGCTCGGCGCCAACGGCGCCGGAAAGACCACGCTGATGGACCTCGTCTCCGGCAAGACCCGGCCGACCGCCGGCCATGTCTATCTCGGCGACACCGAGATCACCGGGCTGGAGGAACACCGCATCGCCCAGGCCGGCCTCGGCCGCAAGTTCCAGATCCCCAGCGTGTTCCGCGACCTCGGCGTGCGTCGCAACATCGAGGTGGCGGCCTGCCGCAATCCGAGCGTCTTCGCCAATCTGCGCCTCGGCTTCTCGCCGGAGCAGACCCGGCGGGTGGAGGAGATCCTCGACCTCGTCGGCCTCAATGCCAAGCAGGAGGTCGAGGCCGGCAGCCTCAGCCACGGCGAGACCCAGTGGCTGGAGCTCGGCATGCTGATGGCGCAGGACCCGAAGCTCATCCTGCTCGACGAGCCCACCGCCGGCATGACCGAGGCGGAGACGATGAAGACCGCGGCGATCATCAAGGCCATGCGCGGGCGCCACACGCTGATCGTGGTCGAGCACGACATGGCCTTCGTCAAGGAGATCGCTACCCGCATCACGGTGATGCATCTCGGCCGCATCCTCGCCGAGGGCAGCGTCGCCGAGATCGAGGCCAATGCGGAGGTGAAGGCCGCCTATCTCGGCTCGAAGGGGATCCAGTGATGCTCAGCCTCGACCAGGTGGACAGCTTCTACGGCCGCAGCCACATCCTGCACGGACTGAACCTTCAGGTTCCCACCGGGCAGATCACCGCCATCGTCGGGCGCAACGGCACCGGCAAGACCACGCTGCTCAAGACCATCATGGGGCTGACCGACCGGATGGCCGGCCACATCCGCCTCGACGGGCACGACCTCTCGGCCGAGCCGACCTTCCGCCGGGCGCGCGCCGGCATCGCCTATGTGCCGCAGGGACGCCAGATCATCCCGGACTTCTCGATCCGCGAGAACATCCTGATGGGCGGCTTCGCGACGACCGGACGCGGCCGCGCGCGCGGCGGCATCCCGCCGCTGGTACCGAAGCTGTTTCCCTACCTCATGCAGAACCTCGACCGCCCGGGCGGGGTGCTGTCCGGCGGCCAGCAGCAGCAGCTCGCCATCGCCCGAGCGCTCTCCGCCGAACCCTCGGTGCTGCTGCTCGACGAACCCACCGAAGGCATCCAGCCCAACATCGTCGAGGAGATCCAGAACATCGTCGTCCGCCTCAATACCGAGGAGGGGCTGACCATCATCCTCGTCGAGCAGAACGTCGCCTTCGCCCGCGCCGCCGGCCACCACTTCGCCATGCTGGAGAAGGGCCGCGCCGTCGCCGCCGGGCCGATCGGCCAGCTGACCGACGACCTCATCCACCGGCACATCGCCGTCTGACCGCCACGCCACAGCGTCCCCATCGGACGATCATCCAGGGAGACTAGCCATGCACCACGGAGACATTACCTCGAGCCGGGATTCGGTCGGCGTCGCGGTGGTCAACTACAAGATGTCGCGCCTGCACACCAAGGCGGAGGTGCTGGCCAACGCCCGCAAGATCGCCGACATGCTGATCGGCATGAAGCAGGGTCTGCCCGGCATGGATCTGGTGATCTTCCCGGAGTACTCCACCCACGGCATCATGTACGACTCCAAGGAGATGTACGCGACCGCCTCGCAGATCCCCGGCGAGGAGACCGAGATCTTCGCCGAGGCCTGCCGCACCGCCGGCGTATGGGGCGTGTTCTCGCTCACCGGCGAGCAGCACGAGGAGCACCCCAACAAGGCGCCCTACAACACGCTGATCCTGATGAACGACAAGGGCGAGATCGTTCAGAAATACCGCAAGATCATGCCCTGGGTGCCGATCGAGGGCTGGTATCCCGGCGACTGCACCTATGTTTCGGAAGGCCCCAAGGGGCTGAAGATCAGCCTGATCATCTGCGACGACGGCAATTACCCGGAGATCTGGCGCGACTGCGCCATGAAGGGCGCCGAGTTGATCGTGCGCTGCCAGGGCTACATGTACCCGGCCAAGGAGCAGCAGATCGTCATGGCCAAGGCGATGGCCTGGGCCAACAACGTCTATGTCGCGGTGGCCAATGCCGCCGGCTTTGACGGCGTCTACACCTATTTCGGCCATTCGGCGATCGTCGGCTTCGACGGACGCACCCTCGGCGAATGCGGCACCGAGGAGATGGGCATCCAGTTCGCCCAGCTCTCCGTGCCGCTGATCCGCGAGGCGCGCAGCAAGGGGCAGGCGCAGAACCACCTCTACAAGCTGCTGCACCGCGGCTATACCGGCATGATCAATTCCGGCGACGACCCGCGCGGCACCTGCGCCCTGCCCTTCCAGTTCTACAAGCAGTGGGCCGACGACCCGGAGGCGACGCGCGACATGGTGGAGGCGATCACCCGCTCCGCTCCCGGCGTCGAGGACTGCCCGATCGAGGGCATCCCCACCAAGATCGCCACCGGCCACCGCTGAGCGACCGGCCCGACGGCCGCCCTTCCCCGCTCCGGCGCGCCCGCAGGCGCGCCGGCTCCCTCCCGACAGCCGGCCCCATCCCGCCGGCCCGATCCGAGGTTCCCCGATGAGCGCTCCCGCCCCCGTTCCCACCGAAGACGCGGTTCTCGTCGCCGCCATCGTCGGATCGCGGCTCGACCACGATCTCGGCCACCGGCTGCACCATATGGAGGAGGACGGCGAGGTCGAAACCGTGCGGCTCGAAACCCGCGACATGACCCGCCGCCGCCTGCGCGTCACCACCGACCGAGGCACCACCTGCCTGATCGCCCTGCCGCGCAGCGAGCAATTGTTCGACGGCGCGATCCTGCTGCTGGAGCCGCACCGCGCCATCGTGCTGCGCGCCCAGGAACAGGCCTGGCTGCGCCTGCGCCCGGCCTCGCTGCCCGACGCGCTGCAGCTCGGCTATGCCGCCGGCAACCTGCACTGGAAGGTGCGCTTCGCCGGCGAGGAGGTCGAGATCGCGCTGGAGGGACCGCGCCAGGCCTATCTCGACCGCATCCGCGACCTGATCGCCGAAGGTCGCGTCATGGTGCCGGCTGCGGAAGCGGGGCACTGAGCCGTGGAATTCGGCACGCTGCTCGCGGCGCTGCGCTTCGGCGACACCACCTTTCCCGGCGGCGGCTTCGCCTTCTCGCAGGGGCTGGAAGGTCTTGCGGCCGTGCGGGATGCCCGGCCAGACGCGCAGGCCGTCGCGGATTTCCTCGACGAACAGATCCGCCATCGCTGGGCCCCTGCCGAGCGGGTGACGCTGGCGCGCTGCCATCGGGCCGGCGACGATCTCGACGCCGTCGCCGCGCTCGACCGCGACCTCGACCTTTCCACCTTCAGCGAATCGCTGCGGGCCGGAACCCGCCGCAACGGCGCGGCGCTGCTCGCCACCCATGCCCGGCTCGGCACCCCCGGCGCCGGCGCCTATCGCGGGCGCATCCTGTCCGGCGAGGCACCGGGCACGCTGGCCGCCGTGCAGGGGCTGCTCTGGCGCGCCTCGGGACTGGACGAGGCGGCGGCCACCGCGCTCGCCGGCTACCAGTTGGTCGCCGGCGGGCTCGCCGCTGCGACGCGGCTGGGGCTCGTCGGCGCGCTCGGCGCCCAGGCGCTGATGCCGCGGCTGCTCGACACGGTCGCCCGCTGCGCCGCCGAGCCGGTCGCCGACGATCAGGACCCCACCGGCTTCTCCCCCTTCGCCGAGATCGCCGCCGCGCGCCAGGTCCGCCTGCCGCTGCGCCTGTTCTCCAATTGAGGCTGCGCCATGCTGCTGACCCCCACCGAATATGAACGCCTCACCATCTTCTCCGCCGCCGAGCTGGCGCGGAAGCGCCGCGCCCGCGGCTGCAAGCTCAACGCCCCCGAGGCGACGGCGCTGATCGCCGACGAGATCCTCGAAGGCGCCCGCGACGGGCGCAGCGTCGCCGAGATGATGGAGCTCGGCGCCAGCCTGCTCACCACCGACGACGTGATGGAGGGCGTCGCCGCCCTGCTGCCGATGCTGCAGGTCGAGGCGACCTTTCCCGACGGCACCAAGCTCGTCACCGTGCACGAGCCGATCCGCACCGGCCACATCCTCCCCGAGGAGGCACGAGTACCGGGCGAGATCATCGCCGCGCCTGGCGAGATCGAGCTGAACGCCGGGCGCCGCACCGGCCGCCTCGCCGTCGTCAACACCGGCGACCGGCCGGTGCAGATCGGCAGCCATTTCCATTTCTTCGAGGCCAACAAGGCGCTCGACTTCGATCGCGCCGGCGCCTTCGGCATGCGGCTCGACATCCCCGCCGGCACGGCGGTGCGCTTCGAGCCCGGCCAATCGAAGGAAGTGGCGCTGGTGGCCTTTGGCGGCCGCGGCGAAGTGAGCGGCCTCAACCGCCTCGCCGAGGGCCCGACCGGAGCGGATGCCGCGCCGGCGGCGCTCGCCCGCGCCCGCGCCGCTGGCTTCCGCGGCGCCTGAACACAAGAAGGACGACATCATGGCCCGAATGAGCCGCGCCGACTACGCCGCCATGTATGGCCCCACCACCGGTGACGGGGTGCGCCTCGGCGACACCTCGCTGATCGCCGTGGTCGAGAAGGACCACGCCGTCTATGGCGAGGAGTGCCTGCATGGCGGCGGCAAAACACTCCGAGACGGCATGGGCACCGTCGCCGGCCTGACCAGCGCCGAGGGCGCGCTCGACATGCTCCTGTGCAACGTCGTGGTGATCGACGCGGTGCTCGGCATCGTCAAGGGCGACCTCGGCATCAAGGACGGCCGGATCGTCGGCCTCGGCAAGGCCGGCAACCCGGCGATCATGGACGGCGTCGACCCGCGCCTGCTGGTCTCCGCCGCCACCACGGTGCGCGACTGCGAAGGGATGATCGCCACCGCCGGCGCCATCGACGTCCACGTGCATTTCGACAGCGCGCAACTCTGCGAGCACGCCATCTCCTCGGGCATCACCACCATGATCGGCGGCTCGCTCGGCCCGATCACCGTCGGCATCGACTGCGGCGGACCGTTCAATGTCGGCAAGATGCTGCAGGCCTCCGAAGCCTGGCCGATCAATTTCGGCTTCCTCGGCCGCGGCAACTCGCATCGCCCGGCGTCCCTCGTCGAGCAAATGCGCACGGGAGCCCTCGGCCTGAAGCTGCACGAGGACTGGGGCTCGATGCCGGCGGCGATCGACACCTGCCTGAAGGTGGCTGACGATCTCGACTTCCAGGTGCAGATCCACACCGACACGCTGAACGAAAGCGGCTTCCTGGAAGACACCATGGCCGCCATCGCCGGCCGCACCATCCACATGTACCACACGGAAGGCGCCGGCGGCGGCCATGCGCCGGACATCATCCGTGTCGCCGGCTACTCCCACTGCCTGCCGTCGTCGACCAACCCGACCAATCCCTACACGGTCAACACCTTCGACGAACATCTCGACATGACGATGGTGTGCCACCACCTCAACCCGGCGATCCCGGAGGACGTGGCCTTCGCCGAGAGCCGCATCCGCCCGCAGACCATCGCCGCCGAGGACATCCTGCACGACATCGGCGCCATCTCCATGCTGGGCTCGGACAGCCAGGGCATGGGGCGCATCCACGAGGTGATCTGCAGGACCTGGCAGTTGGCCTCCAAGATGAAGGACCAGCGCGGCCGCCTGCCGGAGGAGGCGACGTTCGGCGACAATGAGCGCATCCGCCGCTACATCGCCAAATACACCATCAATGCCGCCCGCACCTTCGGCATCGACGCCCATGTCGGCTCGCTGGAGGACGGCAAGATGGCCGACATCGTGGTGTGGCGGCCGGCCTATTTCGGCATCAAGCCGGAGCTGGTGATCAAGGGCGGCTTCATCGCCTGGGGGGTGATGGGCGACAGCGCGGCGTCGCTGATGACCTGCGAGCCGCTGGCGCTGCGCCCGCAATGGGGCGCCTTCGCCGGCGCGGCTAAGGCGCTGTCGGCCTGTTTCGTCCATCCCTTCGCCATCGAGGACAACCTCGCCGGCACGCTCGGCCTCACCAAGCGGCTGCTGCCCGCGCGCGGCACCCGCTCGCTCGCCAAGGCCGACATGCTGCGCAACGACGCCCTGCCGGCCATCGAGGTGAACCCCGCGACCTTCGACGTCTATGTCGATGGCGTGCTGGCCACCTGCGAACCCGCGACGAAGCTGCCGCTGACGCAGCGCTACATGCTGAGGTGACGAAATGGGCCTGATGTCTCCCATCCTCAACGCCGTGCCGGCCAATGCCGCCCGCATCGGCATCGGCGGCCCGGTCGGCTCCGGCAAGACCGCGCTCATCGAGGCGCTGCTGCCGGTGCTGGAGCGCCGCGGCATCTCGATCGCCGTCGTCACCAACGACCTCGTCACCGCCGAGGACGCGGAGCGGCTGCGTCGCTCCGGCGTCATCGACCCGGCGCGGGTGCTGGCGGTGGAGGCGGGCGCCTGCCCGCACACGGTGATCCGCGAGGACCCGACCCTCAACATGCTGGCCGCCGACGAACTCGACGCCCGCTTTCCCGGGCTCGAACTCGTCATCATCGAATCCGGCGGCGACAACCTCGCCTCGACCTTCTCGCTCGACCTCGTCGACTGGTGGATCTTCGTCATCGACGTCGCCGGCGGCGGGGACATTCCGCGCAAGCGCGGGCCGGGCGTGCTGCAATGCGACCTGCTGGTGATCAACAAGGTGGACCTCGCGCCGCATGTCGGGGTCGATCTCGACCTCATGCTGGAGGAAGCGCGCGCAGTGCGTGGCGGCCGGCCGCTCATCGCCACCGCCTGCCGGTCGGGTCTCCAAGTCGAGGCGGTCGCCGACGCTATCGTCGAGGCGGTGTTGATCCGGCGATGAACGCTCCCTTTGCCCCTCCGGCGACCACCCGCCGCAAGCGGCCCGAACTCGACATCGCCGTCGAGCGGCGCGGGCCGGCCAGCCGCCTCGTCGGGCGCTTCGTCACCTATCCCTTCCACCTGACGCGGCTGTTCGCGCTCGACGCCGAGCGGCCGGAGGTGGCCACGCTCTATGTGCAGTCCTCCTCCGGCGGCCTCTATGCCGGCGAGGATCTCACCATGCGGGTGCGGGTCGGCGCCGGCGCGGCGCTGCATCTCACGACGCAGGCCTCGACCATCGTGCAGGGCGATCGCGGTCGGCCGGCACGCATACGCCTGGAAATCGAGGTCGAGAACGGCGGCTTTCTCGCCTATACGCCGGATCCGCAGATCCTGTTCCCCGGCGCCGCCGTCGATAGCCGCGTCGCGGTCAATCTTATCGACGATGCCGAAGCACTCATCGCCGACGCCCTGCTGCTGCATGACCCAAAAGGCGCCGGTGGGGCGCCGCTCTTCTACCGCAACCGGGTCGACATGCGGCGCGACGGCCTTCTGGTGGCCAGCGACCGGCAAAGCGTCGACGGCACCGATCTCGCCCGGTCCGACGGACCGCTGCACGGCCGGCGCGTGGCGGGCAGCGCGCTGTGGCTGCGGCGGTCCGGAACAGCGGACGCCGCGGCGTGGGAGGATGCCAGCGGTGCCCCCGGCTGCCTTGCCGGCGCCAGCCTACTACCGGAAGGCTGCGGGGCGGGACTGCGGCTGCTGGCAACCGACGGCGCCGCTTATCAGCGGGCAATGGAGAGCGCCTTCACCCATGTCTTCGCGACCCGCTTCGGTATCGCCCCCGCACCGCGGCGGAAATAGCGGCCCAGCCCCCCGTGCACGTCACGTCTTTCCGGATCGATGCTGGAGCCAGAGCAGACCGAGACCGACGAGCGGGATAACGATGTCCATGTAGAAGAAGACCCCGGTATTGCCCGGTGCGAAGTTCCGGGTTGTCACCATGTCGGAGAGATGGACGACCGCCGCTCCCAACATGAAGAAACTGGGCCCGACGATCGCGGCCAGGCGCAGATCGAAACTGCGGAACGCCGCGATGAAGCCGACGACGGAGAACCCCAGGCTTGCCGTGGCCACCTCGAACTGGAAAGGGCTGTCCGCCCAGCCGATATTGGCGGCGGCCATCTCGCCCAGCAGGCCGTGCATCACGAAGTTGACGAAGTAGAAGACGCCGATCGCCCAGAACACATGCCAGGCGATGAGCCGATCCACGATCAAAGACGCATCGACGGGCCCGGCATGACGAAAAATCGCGACAATAGAAAACATCATCCCGACAACCAGGCACGTAAGCGGGTAATTTGCAAGCAATACGTGAACTATATTTGACACACTAAATTCACCGTATCAAACTAGACGACAAATTCCGTAGAAATAATCGATCTATATTTTAGATATTTGCTCAATATCCAAACATCAACTGTAAAATCTGCCTCAACACACGCGTCTGCAACCTCGCCGCTGGCCACGCGCCCAATGAGGCGCGGCTTCCCAAGGTGCCAAACCGCCGCTCCCACCCCGGCCAGAGATGATAAGCACCCCATACCGGAGTGCCATCCTCTATTTAGGGGGAGTGACAGGGAGCAGGGGAAAATGATGGCATGAATCGTCCAAGCTACATGTGATGGCGGACGGTTTTTGCGGATCCTCAACGTTGTGCTTTCTATCCAGCAACCTGCCGCTTTGGCGGAACAGGCGCCTCCTCATCTTCATTTTGTCGCGTGGCTACCATCATTTCCTGCGGCGCCGATCGTGGCGGCGGCGTAAGCCGGCATTCTATTTCAGCACGGGGAGCCAGCGCAGTGGCGGCTGGAACAGGGCGATCCGGGATGCCAGCTCCCGTCAACCGCCATGGCAAGCCCGTCGTCAGCCTCGGAGAGGTACCGACATATGGCTTTTGGAACGCCGATCCGGTAATATCCAAGGCGCAATCCGGAGCAGGCCGACCCTTACCTTGTTCCGGTGCGAGGATGTCGGCGCCCAGAGCGACAGACACTGCCGAGCGGCTCATGGAAGCCGACGCTCCGCCCGCCGAACCGCTTTCGCTTGATCCCGAGCCGTTCCGCCGCCGACGCCCGCACTCTCGACGCGCAGTACGGCCCGCCGGATCTCGCATCCGACAGTCATAAAACAATACATCGAACAAGGGAGGCAGGCGTGACAACAAGAAGAGAGTTCCTGAGCTATACCGCGCTGGGTATTGGAGCGTTCACCGTTTCACGCGCCTTGCCGGCATTCGCCCATGAGGTCCCATCGCTGATCGCTGCCGTCGAAGCGACCGTCGAAAGGCTCGACGAGCTCGGATGGCGCGACCTCCTCCTGGAGGCGACGGGTGGCGAGCTGGACATCCGGGCGAAGGACCTCGCGGCAGAACTCGCCAAGCCGCTGACGCACATCAATCGCGACTATCCGGGTTTCGGCGACTTTTCACTGGCGGGCGGACGGGCGATCGAGCCCGGCAGCCCGGATAGAAGCCTGCTGTATCACGCGCTGGCTTCACCGACGGTGGTGGCCAACCGCGCCGGACGGGAACTTGCCGGCTTCCCGACCCTGACGGAGATCGAAGCCGTCGAGAACTACATCTACGGCGTGCGGCCCCCGACGCTGCGGGAATTGCGCGACCGCGCCGGCGGGCGCCCTCTCGGCATCGTCGTGTTCACGCCGCAGTACCAGAATGCGCCCATGTCCGTGCATGGTCGCCATGCCGAGCTCTGCTTTTCGCGCTCCGGCATTGCCCGCCTCGGCACGCTCGCGCCTTCCTACGATGCCAAGGCGCGTGGCTTCGTCCCGCTCGACGAGGCCCGGCCATTCGATTTTCGCGTCACGCCACGACGCTTCGCGCCCTATATTGCCGTCGAAATGGAGGGGGCGACGCCGGAGTTCGGCCCGCAGGATCCCCAGCCGGGCGACGAGAAGCTTGCCTTCTGGGTACCCGTCCACAAGCTTTTCAGCGGCAGCGAATGCATTTCCGGGCTCGATCTCGACGTCGAGCTGCACCGCAACTTGCGCAATGACGGTCTCGCCCAGTTTCATCGCTTCCTCGACCTTGAGGGACTCAAGAACAACTGGCGCGGCGAGCACCTTGAGAACTTCCCGTTCGTGATCAAGGACGAGATGATTGGCTCGCTGTCGACGCGGGCCGGCTTCGGCAGCGGGCTGCTGGAGCCGCGCGCGAATCCGCTGGTCACGCAGGCGCAATATGAGGGCCGGGTGCTGACGTTTCCCGTCGACGGGAAATACACGTCCGACCCGCTGAATCTCCAGCTCTCGGCGATGCAGATCCTACCGCTGGGCGAAAACCCGCCCGAGCCGCGCTACATGGCCGACGCGGCGCGCGACACCCAGCGCCCGGCGCCGGAATACATCAACATCCGCCATCGCGTGCTGCCGAACGGGCAGATCGACAATCTCAATCTGCGCCCGGACATGGACGACATCATCGCCGCCGGCGGCTACGAGGCCCTGCACTATTATGACGGGGTAGGCGACGGCTGGATCGAGGCTAGCTGCCCGCAGCTCGCCGAGAGCATCGATGCGGTGAAGCCGGCCTACGCGATGGTGGCGCTCCCCGATTTCTTTCCCAATGTCACCCAGCGCGATCTGATGGTCTGGTGGCGTACCGAGGTTCCGGCGCCGATCCGCGAGGCGCTCTGGGCCCTGCATCCGCTCGCGCTTTCGCAGACGCGCATCGCCGCGAACGTCACCTTGCCGGCCGGCTTCAGCCTGGACGACACGACGATCACCGCGATCGTCACCCAGCCGCGCGAGGGACAGGGTTCGGCGCAGAGGCCCAACGGTCCGTGGGAGATTCGCAAGACCGGCCTGCCGGATGGCTCGCCGGGACTGTTCGACCCCGGCTGGGACACCAGCCAGAACATTTTCTATTCCGACCCGAACCGGCCGCTGCAGAAGTTCATGGCCGGCTATGGTCTGGGCTCGCCGTTCATCGAGGACGCCAAGCTGTGCGCCGCGCTCGGCTCATACTGGCCGGGAGTGGCGCCGGACTCGACCCGGACCTTCGCGCCGGACAAGCTGATCGGCGGCGAGACCTATCCCTATCCCACCATCGTGCCGCTCACCGACGAGGAAATCGGAAGCGCGCCGCTTGCCGATGGCCGGTACCTGCCGTGGGACGGCGTACGCGGCCCGCGCCTGATCTCCATCGACGGCAAGCCCGTTGTCGCCTACCCCAACTCCTTCCGCGTCGACTACATCGATCTGGTCGGCACCATGACCGCCGCACTGACCGCCCGCGTCGACGCTGTGGAGTACAAGGCGCGCGTCCTCGCCATGGCGGCCATGTACTGGGCCCTCGGCATTCACGATCCAGAATATGTCGAGCGCTTCGGCGCCGAGGAGGCGGTGAACCACGTGCTGCGGGACAAGGCGAAGTGGGCAGTCATTTCCTTCCGCGCGACCGCCGCGGACGATGCCGGCCTGAAGGACGCCGTGCAGGCCACCGGAGCGACGCTGGACGGCCAGCGCCGCTACCGGTTCCACGTCTATCGCTGGGGCAAGCAGGCGGTCGATCCGAATGACCAGCACACCGTCCACGTGGAGGTCATCGAGCAGGCGACGGCCTATGTTTCCGGCAATACGGCCCTCATCCAGCGCGAGGGAGCCTCATGGGTGGCCGACCAGTCGATGCCGACGTAATCGTCGTCGGAGGCGGGCCGGCAGGCAGCGCGGCGGCGATCTCCTGCGCGGCGCGCGGCCTTCGGGTCCGGCTGTACGAGCGCGAACCGCAGGAGCGGCATCGGCCGGGTGAAACGCTTCATCCGGGCGTCGAGCCCCTGTTGGGCCAGCTCGGCGTGGCCGATCGGCTCGCGCAGGTCACCGGCGCCCGGCACTGCGGCACCTGGATCGAAACCGACGGCGTCCGGCGCTTCGAGGCCTTCGGCGGCGACGCGGCGGCCCCCTGGAGGGGTTTCCAGGTCTGGCGGGCCGATTTCGATGCCCTGCTGCTTGAACGCGCCAGGGCCCTGGGTGTCGATGTCCGCCTGGGCTGCGCGCCAACGGGGCTACTGGCCAACGGGAACGATGTCGGCGGCGTACGGACGAAAGACGGCGACGTCGCCTCCCATGTCGTCGTAGACGCGACCGGCGCGGCACGGTGGCTGGCCCGCGCTCTCGACATCGACAGCACGCCCCGCTCGCCGCAGCTGATCGCGCGCTATGGCTATGTCGAAGGTTCCTGTCCTGCGCGGGATGACGCACCGCTGCTGGTCAGCAACGCCCTGGGCTGGACGTGGACGGCTCGCGTACGGCCGGGGGTGTATCAATGGACCCGCGTTCGCCTCGGCTCCGCCGCGACGGCCGGCGATGGGCCACCGGAGGAGCTGCGCAATCTCGCCGCTCTCGGCCCTGTGAGGGGAGCGGATGTGACGTGGCGGATAGCCAGCCGGACCGCAGGCCCCGGCTGGTTCATGGTCGGCGATGCCGCTGCCACGCTCGACCCGACCTCGTCCCACGGCGTGCTGAAGGGCCTGATGTCCGGCATGATGGCCGGCCACCTGACCGCCGCCGGCCTGACCGGGAAGGCGCCCCGCGCCGCGCTCCCCCAAGCCTATCACCAATGGCTTGCCGACTGGTTCGAAACGGACGCGATCCAGTTGCGGACGTTCTATCGCGAAGCCGGCGCGCCGGGTTTCTAGGGGGATCCCACCGCCTTGCGGGCAGCGGTCGGCGAACGACGTTCGCGCGCCGCCCGGCCTGCATGTCCGACCGGCGCGCCTCGCCATCCCAGGGAAGCTCTCCCTGGGCCGAGCGCTAGACCCGCTCGATCGCGATGGCGATTCCCTGCCCGACGCCGATGCACATGGTGGCGAGGGCGAGGCGGCCCCGGGTCTCGCCGAGTTCCAGCGCGGCGGTGCCGGTGATGCGGGCGCCGGACATGCCGAGCGGATGGCCGAGCGCGATGGCGCCGCCATTGCGGTTCACCCGCGGGTCGTCGTCGGCGATGCCGAGCTGGCGCAGCGTGGCGAGCCCCTGCGAGGCGAAGGCCTCGTTGAGCTCGACGACGTCGAGCTGGTCAGCCGTGAGGCCGAGGCGAGCCAGCAGCTTCTGGCTCGCCGGCGCCGGGCCGATGCCCATCACCCGAGGCGGCACGCCGGCAGTGGCCCCGCCGAGGATGCGGGCGAGCGGCGTGAGGCCATGCTTCCTCGCCGCCGCTTCCGAGGCGACGATCAGCGCCGCCGCGCCGTCATTCACGCCGGAGGCGTTGCCGGCGGTCACGCTGCCGCCGGCGCGGAACGGCGTCGGCAGCTTGGCCAGCGTCTCCAGCGTGGTGGCGCGCGGGTGCTCGTCCTTGTCGACCACCACCGGCGCGCCCTTGCGCTGGGGGATGATGACCGGGACGATCTCCCTGGCCAACCGGCCATTGGCCTGCGCCGCCGCCGCCTTCTGCTGGCTGAGCAGGGCGAAGGCGTCCTGGTCCTCGCGCGAGACATGGTAGTCGGCGGCGACGTTCTCGCCGGTCTCCGGCATGGAATCGACGCCGTACTGCGCCTTCATCAGCGGGTTGACGAAGCGCCAGCCAATGGTGGTGTCGTGGATCTCCGCGCTGCGCGAGAAGGCGCTCTCCGCCTTGGGCAGCACGAAGGGCGCGCGGCTCATGCTCTCCACGCCGCCGGCGATGACGAGCTCCGCCTCGCCCGCCTTGATCGCGCGGGCGGCGGTGATCACCGCATCCATGCCCGAGCCGCACAACCGGTTGATGGTGGTGCCGGGGGTCGCGACCGGCAGGCCGGCCAGCAGCAGCGACATGCGGGCGACGTTGCGGTTGTCCTCGCCGGCCTGGTTGGCGCAGCCGAAGATCACCTCGTCCACCGCCTCCCAGTCGAGGGCCGCGTGCCGGGCCATCAGGGCCTTGAGCGGAACCGCGCCGAGATCGTCGGCGCGCACCGAGGACAGCGCCCCGCCGAAACGGCCGATCGGCGTGCGGACATAGTCGCAGATGAAGGCGTCGGTCATGGTGCGGTCCTCACAGCTCGGGCGCGACGAGATCGCCGACCGGCCCGTCGACATGCAGCGTCGCGCCGGTCATCGCCTGCAGCGCGTCGAAGGGCAGGTCCGGCAGCTTCTCGCGCAGCACGAAGCGGCCGCCGGCGATGTCGACCACCGCATGGCTGGTGTAGACGCGGGTGACGCAGGCGACGCCGGTGAGCGGGAAGCTGCAACGCTCCACCAGCTTGGGCTCGCCGGTCCTGGTCAGGTGCTCGGTGATGACGAAGACCTGCTTGGCGCCATGCACCAGGTCCATGGCGCCGCCCACCGCCGGCACGCCCTTGGCGCCGACCCGCCAATTGGCGAGATCGCCGGCCTGCGACACCTGGTAGGCGCCGAGGATGGCGACGTCGAGATGGCCGCCGCGCACCATGGCGAAGCTGTCGGCATGGTGGAAGAACGCCGCGCCGGGCTTCAGCGTCACCGCCTTCTTTCCGGCATTGATCAGATCCCAGTCCTCCTCGCCCGGCGCGGGTGGCTCGCCGAAATTGAGGATGCCGTTCTCGGTGTGGAAGATCGCCTCGCGGCCGGGCGGCTGATAGCTCGCCACCATTTCGGGAAAGCCGATACCGAGATTGACATAGGCGCCGTCGGCGATGTCCTGCGCCGCCCGCCAGGCGATCTGGGCGTTGGAGAGCTTGGCGTTGGAAAGCTTGGCGTTGTGAGAGAGTGCGAGGGTCATGCGTACACCGCTCCGGCCCGGATGAGGTCTTCTTCCTGCTGGGGATCGGCGACCTCGACGACGCGGTCGACGAAGATGCCGGGGGTGATGACGTTCTCCGGGTCGATGCCGCCGGGCGGCACGATTCGCGAGACCTGGACGATGGTAGTGGCCGCCGCCATGCACATCAGCGGGCTGAAATTGCGCGCCGCCTGGTTGTAGGTGAGGTTGCCCTGCGGGTCGCCCAGCTGCGCCTTCACCAGCGCGAAGTCGGCCTTCAGCCAGCGCTCCCGCACATAGTGCCGGCCCTCGAATTCGGCGATGGCCTTGCCCTCGGCGAGCTCGGTTCCGTAGCTGGTCGGGGTGTAGAAGGCCGGGATCCCGGCTCCCCCGGCGCGGATGCGCTCGGCGAGCGTGCCCTGCGGCACCAGCTCCAGCTCGATCTCGCCTCGCAGATAGCGCTCGGTGAAAGCGCGCGGATCGGAGGAGCGCGGGAACGAGCAGATCATCTTGGCGACCATGCCGGCATCGATCATCGCCGCGATGCCGATGCGCCCGTTGCCGGCATTGTTGTTGACCACGGTGAGGCCCTTCGGCCGCTTGTCGATCAGTGCGTGGATCAGCTCGATCGGCGCACCGGCGCCGCCGAAGCCGCCGATCATCACGCTGGCGCCGTCGCCGATCGGCGCGACCGCCTCGGCCAGGGATCCGACCGTCTTGTCCATCCGCGTCCTCCCACCGGCCCCTTGTCGGACGGGGCATCTGTCGTCGGTGAGAAATAGAAGTCGGCGAAAAATCGAGCAAGAGATTTGTGCGTTAATTGATATTTGTTCATATATAGCACAAAAAAGGATATCGTCGGCTGGAAGCCCTCGGCGAGTCGCGCCGCGCGCCGGGCGGAATCGGCCACTCTCGGTTCGATGGAAAAGCAGGGAGAGCGGATACTTGCCAGTGGCCTCGCCGAGATCCGCGCCGTCATGAGCGCTCTCGAAACGGCAGGGGCCGAATTTCTGAACCACAGGCAGCCAGGCGTGCGGCTAGCCAAGCAGCCGCCGGCGCGATCTTCGTCGCGGAGAATGGCGAGGAGCGGGAGTGCGGCTGAGGGCATATAGTATGCGGCCTGCAACCGCTTCGAGCCGCTGCATCCGCGACAATAACGAGCCTGTGCATCTCGTCGAAGGTGCTGAGACTGGCGACCACCGATATCCCGCTCGTCGAGTTCGCCGGGGTAGTGGTCGCCAATGCCGATCTCTGCGAACAGCCTGGCGGCCCTCAAAGAGCTGAACGCGACTGCGGTTGGCCGATTGCGAATGCGGGCGAGTCGGCCACCTTCTTGATGGTGCACGAGATGCGGATATGCGCCTCTGTCGAGGCCTTTGATGGCCATTCGTGCGCCATGCTAGGATACCTTGGATTTCCGGGCCGGAATCGTCTGGGGCACTGCGGTATGCGGCAACGAATGGGGCTGGACCGGGTGCGCCCCGGCCTACGGGCAGGCCGTTCTTCGGTATGGCCGGCAGGGCTGTTGCTGGCCCTCATACCCCTCGCGGGGCATGCGCAGAGCGTACCCATGCCCCCCGGAGAGGTGGTCATAGGACCGATCGGCAATACCGATGGGCCGAGCCTTCCCTCCATCACCACCGGCGCGGACGCCAATATCTATGTAGGCGCCATTGAAGGCGGCTTCATTCCGACGGAACCGGCGACCGTCGTGCGCACCTCGGTGCCTACCCAGTTCGTCCGTTTCTACAATCAGTACGACTATGACACGCTCGGCCCGGCGGACGGGCCGTGGATCGCCACCACCAATTCGGTACGCGGGCTCACGGCGGAGGAAATCAAGAACGTTCTCGCCCTGCCGGACCTGCCCAACGCGGTTGCCATCGTCCAGGTGCCCGCCGGCACCTGCGTTCTGGGAGGGCCGGGCAATCCGGCTTTGGGCAACTTCCCGGCCGATCCGCCCGCGGTGCCCACGGCAGGGCCGTGGGGTGCTGCCGGCGTGCCGCAATATTACATCGTCGGGCAGACCTCGGCAGGAAACTGCGCCGATCCGGAGAACCTGCCGGAGACGAGCTACATCGCACTGACCACCCTCGGCACCAAGGCCCTTGCGTATGAGCCCAATGCCGGTACCGGAAACCCCGCGGCCGTCGCCAGTGCGCTCGACAATGCGGACTACCCGCAGCCGTTCACGCCGATGGACAGCGTCTACAACAGCCTGGACCTGCTGAACTTCACGGATGCCGACGGCTTCCGCGGAGCGCTCGCCCAACTCAGTGGCGAAGGCAATGCTGACATCGCCTCGGTAAGCCTCCAGGGCGCTTATAACTTCCTCGGCGTGCTGCGGAACCAGTTCCGGGGAACGGGACCGTCCTGGTCGTCCGACGAGCAGCCGGGCAGATCGTCCGCCGACATCAATCTCTGGCTGGATGTCGGCGCCAGCACCGCCGACATCAATGGTAATGGCGACACGCACGGGCTCGACAGCAACTTCACCACCTTCGCCGGCGGTATCGATTACAAACTGACGCCCGCCTTTACGGTCGGCGCCGCCCTGGGTTACTCCCGCGCGTCGTTTTCGGTTGATGACCTCGCGACCGGCGGCAACGCGGACAATTATTACGCGACCGTCTCCGGATCCCTGCAGTTCGGACTCGCCTATATTGACGCCGTAGCCGGCTATGCCCGTTCGGACACGGATATCAACCGCAGCATCGCCTTCGTCGGCCAGCAGGGCACGACGGTCGGTGACACCGCGGGGGACGCCTTCATCGGCGCCATCGAGGCCGGCTACCGCTTCGATGTATCGGCGACCACGTCGATCATCCCCAATGTCGGGCTGCAGGTGGTCAGCCTGCACCAGGATGCCTTCACCGAGCAGGGGGCGGAGCAACTCGATCTCGCCATTGCCGGCCGCGACATGACCGCGGCACGCAGCCTTGCCGGGATGGATGTCCGGCACAGGTTCGATCTCGGGCAAGGAGATGTCCCGCAGGGAGCTGCCCGGCAACGGAACGCCGTGGTGGCTAACCTGCGCGTGGCATGGGCGCACGACGTGTCGGACCCGAGCCGATCGGTGGAATCGAGCTTCGTGCAGCTTCCCAGCGCGTCCTTCGTCGTCTACGGCCCGTCGCCGGATCGCGACGCCGCCGTCATTGGGCTGGGATTGGCGCTCGAAGGAGCGGTGACGGGCTTCGTTCGCTATGACGGTGAAATCAGCGGCAATGCGCAGAGCCATGCGGGCTCTATCGGCGTGAAGGGCCGCTTTTAGGCAGAGACCCCACAACGTGCTGATCCGGATACGAGCCGCCGTGTCGCGGACCTGTCGGGCGTCGTGTAGCTCCGTCGAGATGGTCACGATCCACGCGACGCTCGAAACGTGGCTTCCCTGGCCCGCTGCGGGTTCGTCGACACACCTCAACGAAGGAAGGATGGATGCCGCGCGGCGCCGATTGTCCCTCGCAAGCCGAGGCCAGCCGACCTTCGCGGTGAGATCCGGCACTGGATGACGGCCCGCGGCCGCTGAATTCTCAAGCGCCGTGTTGCACGGGTGTTGTACGCACCCTCGAAAACGAAAAGGCCACCTTGCGGCAGCCTATTAATTTCTTGAAATATAAAGGTAAAATTGGAGCGGGCGATGGGATTCGAACCCACGACCCCAACCTTGGCAAGGTGCCCGAGAGCCGTTCGCTGCAATATCCCCTAGTTTGCTAAAGTGCGATAATCTTCTATAAATAAATGATTATTTTTTGAGTGGTGCGCGCTAAAGGCCACGCTTCATACGCTATTTTGCGCTTCTGAGAGCTTGGAATTTGATTAGAATCCGGCTAGCCTCGCAAAATCTAAGCAGATTTTCGATAGGGCTTTGAACTCACTATGGAAAAGCTGACGAAGCGTTTTATCGACGCGCTGGAAGTTCCGAAACCTTCGAAGGTTGGGGTCAAGGTTCGGGAGAGTTTTGCCTGGGATCGGGAGCTTCGAGGCTTCGGCGTTCAGGTCATGCCCTCGGGGCTGAAGAGCTTTGTGATCCAGTATCGCTCGCCCGAAGGACGGCCTCGTCGCGCCGTGATTGGACGGTACGGGCTGATGACGGTCGAGGAGGCGCGCCGGATCGCCCATGAAAAGCTGGTGGCCGTCTCCAAGGGTCTCGATCCGCTGGATAGCCCGGACAGCAAGCTGAAGGGCATCACGGTTGCCGAGGTATGCGACTGGTATCTGGCCGAGGCCGAGGCCGGCCGCATACTCGGCCGCAGCCGTCGCCCCATCAAGGCATCGACCCTGGCCATGGATAAGAGCCGGATCGAGGTTCACATCAAGCCATTGCTCGGCCGACGACTGATTGCCACGCTGAAGCTCGGGGATATCGAAGGGGCGCAGGCAGATATTGCCGTCGGCAGAACATCCAAACCTCGCGCGGGCAGTCGAGGCGGAGCGACCACCGGCGGGGAAGGGGTGGCCGCGCGCACCATGTCGACGCTGCATGCCATCTTTGAACACGCCGTCCGCCTTGGAAAGATCGACGCCAATCCCGCGCGTGGCGTTCGTAGGCTTGCCGGAAAGGCGCGGGAACGCCGCCTCAGCCGCAGCGAAATCGCTCGTCTTGGGAGGGCCATACGTTTCGCTGCAGAGGCTGGAGAGCATCCGACGGGGCTGGCTGCCATCCGCTTCCTGCTCCTCACGGGTTTTCGGCGAATGGAGGGCCTTGGGGTGAAGCGGCTTTGGCTCAACACGGATGAAGGCTCGGTCCGTTTTCCAGATACCAAAAGCGGAGCCCAGACACGGGTCATAGGCCGCGCAGCTATGGACCTTTTATTGGGGCAGCCCAACACAGCATCACCGTACTTCTTCCCGGCGGATTGGGGCGAGGGCCACTTTATCGGCGTCGTTCGGGTGCTCGATCGGCTGTGTGCCAGCGCGAAGCTGGACGACGTAACCCCGCATACATTGAGGCACACATTTGCCAGCGTCGCGGCCGACCTGGGCTTTTCCGAACTGACCATTGCCGCGCTACTGGGCCATGCAGCTCGGGGCGTGACGCAGCGCTATATCCATATAGACGAAGCGCTCAGGCTCGCCGCCGACAGGGTTGCCGACGAGATTGACGCGATCTTGGATGATCCCGACCGGGCTGTCCGAGAAGCCCGGTCGGGGCATCGGCCGGCGGCGATATCTCCGCCATCGGAATGAGGCATGCCCAAGTGTGGCGTTCCACGACGGTAACGATGTGTAGCCGTAGGGCTGCAGGTGATCTGCTCCGATACGAAGGCAAGCGACCAGCGTTCATACGGCCCCAGGGGGATCTTCATGGGTCCCCGCGTCCAGATTGCAGTGATCGTCTGCAGCCGTATTATGGAAGGCAATGCAAATATGAGGACTCAGCCCTGCACCCGCACGAAAGTGCGCGGCTGGACTTGAATGTTCGCACGAACCTGCTCGTAGATCTGCGCCGCTCCGGGCATATCGATCGTGACCGCAAGACCGAACGGAATCGCCTCGTCGATTGGAGTTCCTTGATCTTTTTCTCGCTGAACCTGAAGCGGGATCGAAGTGCCATTGGCGATCACGCCGATGCGTGCATCACGCCATCTACGATGGACTATCGTTCCGCTCTCAGATTGGCTGTTGGACGGTTGGCTCGTGGAGGTCCCAACGCCTGCGACTGGTCGACGGGCGTCTATAATCCGCGTGTCGACATCACCAAGGACACGACGACGCTCTACGCCTCCGACCGCGACGTCTTCCTCTTCCTGGTCGACGATCTGAACCCGATCGAGGCCGGGCGACTGCCCGACGGCTCGCCGGACCTCTATTTCCGGGGCTTCTATTGCTGGAACTCGGAGGTTGGTGCGAAGACGCTCGGCATCGCGAGTTTCTATCTGCGTGCCGTGTGCCAGAACCGCAATCTCTGGGGCGTCGAGGATTTCCAGGAAACCACCATCCGCCACTCCAAGTACGCGGCCTCGCGCTTCGCCCATGAGGCAGCGCCGGCCCTGACCCGCTTCGCCAATTCCTCGCCGAGGCCCTTCGTCAACGGCATCAAGGCAGCTCGGGAGAAGATCGTCGCGCGCACCGACGAGGACCGCAGCGACTTCCTGCGCAACCGGGGCTTCTCCAAGGTGGAGGCCGCCAAAATCATCGATACGGTTCTGGCCGAGGAAGGGCGCAAGCCCGAGAGCATCTTCGACTTCGTGCAGGGCATCACTGCCGTCGCACGCGACAAACCTCACCAGGATGCCCGGCTCGATCTTGAGGGCCGGGCCAAGAAGCTGCTCGATCGGGCCGCCTGATTTCCGGAAAGCCGGAGACGCGGACATCCCTGTCTCCGGCTTTCCTGCTTTGCGCTTTTGCGGATCTGCGGTTCTGCGGCGTCGCCCTCCAGAGTGAGAGGGCGGCGCAGCGCTGCGTGACGGGTTGGAGGCCGAGAGAGAGGCTCTTGGCCGCCCGTCGCGGAGGTGCCTTCCATGGCGACCAATGTTCAGAAGATCACGCTCTCCCCCTCGCGTGACATCCCCTTCAACAAGCTCCTGCTCAGCCAGTCGAACGTCCGGCGCATCAAGGCCGGCGTCTCGATCGAGGAACTGGCCGAGGACATCGCCCGCCGTGGCCTGCTGCAGGGCCTCAGCGTCCGGCCTGTCGTCGACGACGCCGGTATCGAGACCGGCATGTTCGAGATCCCGGCGGGCGGGCGGCGCTACCGGGCGCTGGAACTGCTGGTGAAGCAGAAGCGCCTTGCCAAGACCGCGCCGGTGCCCTGCGTCATCCGGGAGGGCGGCATCGCCGAGGAGGATTCGCTCGCCGAGAATGTCCAGCGCGCGCCGCTGCACCCGCTCGACCAGTTCCGCGCCTTTCTGGCGCTGCGGGAGAAGGGCCAGTCGGAAGAAGAGATCGCGGCTGCCTTCTTCATCTCCGTCGGCGTGGTGAAGCAGCGCCTCAAGCTCGCCTCGATCTCGCCGGTGCTGCTGGAGGTCTATGCCGAGGACGGCATGACGCTCGACCAGCTCATGGCCTTCACCGTCTCCGGCGACCATGTGCGTCAGGAGCAGGTCTTCGAGCGGCTGAAGACCTCCTATGACAAGCAGCCCTATGCCATCCGTCGCATGCTGACCGAGGGTGCTGTCCGCGCCTGCGACAAGCGGGCCCAGTTCATAGGCCTCGAGGCCTATGTCGAGGCTGGCGGCATCATCCTGCGGGATCTCTTCCAAGGTGATGATGGCGGCTGGCTGCAGGATGTCGCGCTGGTCGACCGGCTGGTGGCCGAGAAGCTCAAGGCCGAAGCGGACGCTGTCACCATGGAGGGCTGGAAATGGGTCGAAATGGCCCCTGACTTCGCCTATGGCCACACCTACGGCCTGCGACAGCTGCGCGGCGAGACCATCCCGCTCACCACCGAGGAGGAAGCCAGCCGCGACGCCCTGCAGGCGGAATATGATCGCCTGTCCGCGGAATACGCCGAGGCGGATGATCTTCCGGAGGAGGTCGACGCGCGGCTCGGCGAGATCGAGACGGCGATCGAAGCCTTCGAGGCGCGTCCGATCACCTTCGATCCGGCGGAGGTGGCGCGCGCGGGCGCCTTCGTCAGCATCGCCCATGATGGTGTGGCTCGCATTGAACGTGGTTATGTCCGGCCTGAGGACGAACTGCCGGTGGAGCCCGAAGCCGCGGCGGAAGACGCCGGGGCGCACGTTTGCGCGGTTGCGGCCATGCGTACCGGCGAGGCCGTCATGGCAGACGCGCCCGAGCCCGAGGAGGACGAAGGGCTGTCGGCGCTCTCGGACCGGCTCATGACCGAACTGACCTCGCATCGCACACTCGGCCTGCGCCAGGCGCTGGGCGAGCGGCCGGAGGTCGCCTTCCTCGCGGCCCTGCATGCCCTGACGCTGAAGAGCTTCTACCGCTACGGCTCGGATAGCTGCCTCGAACTCGACCTGAAGTGCATCGCCTTCAGCGCGCAGGGGCCGGGGCTGAATGACAGCGCCTCGGCCGCGGCGATCCACGCCCGGCATGAAGGCTGGGCGAAGGTCCTGCCCAAGGACTCGGCCAATCTCTGGGAGGCTCTGCACGACTGGGACAGCGACAGCCGCTCTGGCCTATTCGCCCATGTGGTGAGCCTGTCGGTGAATGCTGTTCATGAGGCCTGGAGCCGGCGCCCCCGCTCACTCCACCATGCCGATCAACTCGCCCGCGCCGTCGAACTCGACATGGCGGCCGTCGGGTGGAGGCCGACCGTAGACAATTTCCTCGGGCGCGTGACCAAGGCCCGCATTCTGCAGACGGTGAGCGAGGCCAAGGGGCCGCGTGCGGCAGAGCGCATCGCGCACCTGAAGAAGGGCGACATGGCCCGCGAGGCCGAAACGTTGCTGGCTGATACCGGCTGGCTGCCGGAACCGCTGCGCGGAGCCGAACCGGCGGCAGGCGAAGAAACGGCGGCGCAGGACGGCACAACGGCCATGGGCGAAGACGAGAGTCTTGAGGATACTGAAGACACCACGGACATCCCCCCTGCCGTGGCGGCGGAGTAACCCTCAACACGATCCTGAACCTCGGCCCGCCGGCTCTGTCGGCGGGCCTTTGTTTTTGAAAGCTCGCTATGTCCGGGATTGCTCACGATCTGTCGCACCGGCTCGCCGATCGGGCCGAAGCCGTTTGCCGTCACTATCTCTCCAATGGGCGCCGGGAGGGCCGCTACTGGCTCGTCGGCGATATCAGGAACACGCCCGGCCGCTCGCTCTTTGTCCGGCTCCAGGCATCCGCGAAGGGGCCGGCGGGCAAATGGACCGATGCCGCCACCGGCGAGCATGGAGATCTTCTCGACGTCATCCGCGGATCGCGCGGTCTCACCGACTTCGCTGACGTTGCCAATGAAGCGCGGACCTTTCTCAACTTGCGGCATCCCGAACCGGAGCCCTCAACACTACGTCGCCGCGTCGTACCAGCTCCAGCAGGGCACGTGGAAGCGGCACGCCGACTGTTCGCCATGTCGCAACCCCTCGCCGGGACCCTTGCAGAGACGTATTTGCGCCGACGCGGCATTACGCTTTTGCACGGAACCGGAAACCTGCGTTTTCATCCACGCTGCTACTACAAGCCTGGCGACGGCCCGTCAGAGACCTGGCCCGCCATGATCGCCGCCGTCACCGATCTCACCGGCCGGATCACCGGCATACACCGCACCTGGCTCGCGCCCGACGGTTCCGACAAGGCTCCGGTCGACGCGCCGCGCAAGGCGATGGGTGATCTGCTTGGGTCTACCGTCCGCATCGGCGTGCCCGACAGCGTGATGGCGGCAGGCGAAGGCATCGAGACCATGCTGTCGCTCCGGCAGGTACTGCCCAACATGGCGATGGCACCGGCGCTTTCGGCCGCGCATCTGGCCGCCATCCTGTTCCCGCCTGCCTTGAGGCGGCTTTATATCGTCCGCGACAACGATCCTGCCGGTGACGCCGCGCGGGACATGCCGATGGAACGGGCGAACGCCGAGGGCATCGAGGCTATTTGCCTATCGCCCACCCTCGGGAACTTTAACGAGGATCTCCAGCGGCTGGGTATGGATGCGCTCCGGGCGTGCGTTCGGTTGCAACTCGCCCCGGAAGACGTCTTGCGCTTCATGAGCCTGCCCCGATAGCCGGAACGGGCTGAACCGCGAGACGTGGCTGCCATACCCGCAAGGATGCGTCAGCCCACGGAAAGGACCGCGCCTTGCGCCTTCGAGAGGGCGATCGGCCGTCAGCCGGGCCGGATCGGCAATGGCTGCCGCCGAAGATTTTCCGGCGCGGCCTTCAGGCCGCTTTCCATCGCGAAGCAAAATCGCCGGCTTGTCGCCATCCTCCGCTGCGCTTCGGCCCTGTGCGCTTTTCCGGCATGGTCTTGTCCCGAAACCGGTTCCCACTTTCAGGGACCCTGCCCGCGCTCCGAGTACAGGTCCGTCCCGCCCGACGGCTTCGTCGCCATGAAGGCCGCCACGGCAAGCGGTCCAAACCGATGGAGCATCCCATGAGCGCGCATGACGACCACGAGCCGCACCACGTCTCATCCCCGACCGACCACCTGATCCAGGCATTGCAGCTCCACGGCCATCGTCCTTCCGAAGACGAACGCGATCCGCGCCCGCTACCGGAAGACCGCCTCATCGAAGGCGCCATCGCCGACATCTTCGACGCCCTCGTCGCCACGGTCACCGACACCAGCCTCGATGCCGACCTCCCCGATCTCCTCTGGTCGACCGTCAACATGTTCCACCGCGGCGTGAACCGGATCGAACAGAAGCTTGACGATAATGAGCAGGCCCAGAAGCAGCTTCAGCGCGAACAGGACGGCTCGGAAGTGAAGTCACTGGAGCTCGAGCGCCTGACCGACATCGGCATGAACCTGGTCGGCCGGCGCGACAGCATGGAAACCTTCCGCGAGGCCGCCGCCAACCGCTACCGTATCGTCACCGGCTCGCCCTGGACGCCACGGGCCGGATCACGGACCAACCATCGCCACCTCACCGCATCGCTGATCGATAGCCGGGATTTCCTCGCCGCCCGGCGGCGCGCCGATAACGAGGTGCTCGTGCCCGCCGGGCCAAAGATCGCCTTCTCGGGTGGCGACACCGCCGATCACAGGCAGATCTGGGCCAAGCTCGATCAGATCCACGCCAAGCACCCGGACATGGTGCTGCTGCATGGCGGCTCGCCCAAGGGCGCCGAAAAGATCGCGTCCCTCTGGGCCGCCAGCCGCAAGGTGCCGCAGGTGGCCTTCAAACCCGACTGGACGAAGCACGCCAAGGCCGCTCCCTTCAAGCGCAACGACCAGATGCTGAACGTGGTGCCGATCGGGGTCGTGATCTTCCCCGGCACAGGCATTCAGGACAATCTGGCCGACAAGGCCCGCAAGATGGGCATCCCGGTCTATCGGTTCGGAACTGGTGGCGCATAAGCGCCGCCAAACCGGTCATCTTGAATGCGATGGCAATTCCTCTATTTTGCTATCAACGCTATCAGCCTTACTGGAGGCGCCACCATGCCCGCCGTGACAATCCGTAACCTCTCAGAGGCGACGCACCGCGCCCTCAAGGTGCGCGCGGCACAGCACGGCCGCAGCACCGAAGCCGAGATGCGCGACATCCTAGAGACCGCCGTTCGCCCTGACACGCGCCTTCGGCTTGGCACGGCGCTCGCGGAGCGCAGCCGCCGCCTCGGCCTGACCAATGAGGACATCGACGCCCTCAGCCCGGCGCGCGACCGGACGCCCGCCGAGCCCATGAGCTTCGAATGATCCTTCTCGACACCAATGTCATCTCGGAGGCGATGAAGCCCGCGCCCGATGACACCGTCCGGGCGTGGCTCGACGAACAGGCGGCCGAGACGCTCTATCTCTCCAGCGTCACCATCGCCGAGCTGTTGTTCGGCATCGGTGCGCTACCCGCGGGCAAGCGCAAGGACCGGCTCACGGATGCCATGGACGGGGTGATGGAGCTGTTCGCCGACCGCGTCTCGCCTTTCGATGTCGCTGCCGCGCAACGCTATGCCGACCTCGCCGTGAAGGCGCGCGCGGCTGGGAAGGGCTTTCCGACGCCCGACGGCTATATCGCTGCGATCGCCGCCTCCCGGGGCTTCACTGTGGCCACGCGCGATACCAGCGCGTTCGACGCCGCCGGTGTGGCGGTCATCAATCCGTGGAACGTGTACCGCTGACGACCTACCAGCGCGGCAACCCGCCATCACGGTCTCCTGACCGGACGACCACCCCCGCTTCACGACGCTGATCCTTGGGTCCAGCGATGGCCTGACGCCATCAACCCATGAAGGGTCGGACTACGCTGCGCGTGCCGCCGCTCCGGCTGCGCCTCACGCGATGATTGCGGCCAACGGCCGGCCCTTTCGGGCGCCTGTCAGCGGGGGATGGACCTCCGCTCGCGCAGGAGCCAGGTCGATGTCCGCCCAGATCGCTCACGCCTTCGACTTCAGCCTCGCCACCACCCTGATGGCCACCGTCGTCATCTTCCGCGCCGGCGACGGCACGCTCTCCGTCGCCCCGGCTGCCGAATATGACGGCGACGAAGCCGCCATCGTCCGCGAAATCGACCTCTTCCCATCATGAGCAGCCGAACAGGCGGCTGTGAATGGTGGCCGGTCGCCTCCACACCGAGACTGCTGCCAACTCTGCCCATCGTGCCGGTGTGACTGAGGCGGTGGAGGCGCATCCATTGACCTTATGGAGCCGCCACCATGATCTTCATCGGCATTCTCCTCGGCATGGCGACGATTGCATTCCTCTGCTGGCCGCTTTTCACGCTGGCGGTGTTTGCGTTGTCGCTGTTTGCGGGCATCACGGCGGGCACTTGGGCCTATGGCACCGGCGCCGGATGGCTCGGCGCTATCCTTGTCGGCTTTGCTGCCGCAGCCCTGACCTTCGGTCTGGGCCGGTTCCTGCTCGCCACCGTCCGTCCGATCTGGGCGCGTCTGCTCATCGCCTCCGTGTTCGTCGTCCCGGCCGTGGCGGCAGGCTTCCACGCCACCCATTGCATCGTGAAGCACACCATGCCCTCCCAGACGTGGCAGATGGTGTTTTCGATCCTCGGAGCCGCCGCCGTTGGCATTGTTGCCTTCGTGCGCATCACCGGAAGGAAGGCGTTCGGCCCTTCTGACGGGCACAGCTCTGCTCCCTGACACCGCGACGTCCGCTCGGCTGCACCAGACGGCGAATGACTTAGCGTCCGCTTCAACCGGCTGGGCCGGAAGGGAGCGGAAGTCTAGAGCGTCCGTTTCGCCATGCTGTACGGCAGGGTTGGCGAGCGCGGTGAACGGCGGCCGTGGCGCAGTCGAAAGGCCCCACGGGGCAGAGCATGCGCGACATTGGCGGGACGGGGAATGCGCAGCTTGGCCAAGCTCAGGGTATCGCCCGCCGATGCTGGCCGGTCGGGTCTCTATATCCGGCGCGAGGCCAAACCATCTCCCTCATCCATCCGCCCGTGCCCGCTCCAAGCGGCCTCTTCAATGGCCTGATCTGGCCGAAGGACGGCTGCGCCTCGAGCGCCTATGCCACAACGGCGCGTCCCAACTTTCTTCCCCTGCCGACGCCCACCCCGCGCACTGCGCGGGGACCCCGGATCGCCATCATTCCTCGCGAAGCAACAAAGTCGCGCTCGCGCCGTCCTCCGCTGCGCTGCGGTCGCAATCCTCACCCCATCGCGCGAGCGCGACGGGAACCCCGAGGCGATGTGGCGTCGCTCGCCTCCGGCCTCCCGATCGCCATCGAGGCCGCAATGGTGCGGGCTCAGGAGACAGGACGGAGACGGAACATGGCCACCATCGGCACCTTCAAGAAGACCGGCACCAACGAGTTCACCGGCGACATCGTCACCCTCGGCGTACAGGCCCGGGGCGTACGCATCATCCCCGACACCCGCGCCACCGGCGAGAACGCACCCAGCCACCGGGTCCTGGTCGGTCGCGCCGAGATAGGGGCCGCCTGGTCCAAGCGCTCCACCGAGGGCCGCGACTATCTGGGCCTCAAGCTCGACGATCCCAGCTTCACCGCCGCCATCTACGCCAACCTCTTCGACGACGAGGACGGCGAGAACTTCTCCCTCATCTGGTCCCGCCCCAACGGGCGCCGCAGCGACTAAGACCTCTCCTGGATCAGGGCCCCGGCCTCATGGCCGGGGTCACACCGGCACCCCTCACTTCTCGTCCGGTGGGAAAACCAACTCGACATGGCTAACATCGAGAGCACGTGCCAGCTCATAAAGCGTGATGATCGTCGGATTGCGTCGGCCGCGTTCGAGACCACTGAGATACTGCTGGCTCAGCCCCGAGCGCTCGGCAACCTGTTCCTGCGTCAGGTCCTTGGCCTGACGGAGGCGGGCGAAATTTCGTCCGACCAGCTTGCGCATATCCATGCGCAGACCGATCGCAATTCCAGCATGCCAAGTTTATCAACTATAATATGTAAGCGCAGAGGGCCGTATACGACTTGTCCCGCGTCCGGTCAGAACTGACGGAATCAACCGGTGGTGCGCGCGCTCGCAACACGATGCAGGCCAAAGGCGATGTGGTTGCGCTGGATATAGCCGACTGCCCTGATGTCGCCGGCCCGAAGCGCGCCCGCGATCTCGCTGAGTTCGCTGGCCAGATCGGCGAGCTGCTCCTCGAAGAAGGCTTCGATCACGCTGTACCAGATGCGAGAGGCCTGGAAGTAATAGCGTTCATGAGTCTCACGCAAAGCGAGATTGGCGATCAGCCGGTTGGTGGCGTGATGAAGCTCGTGATTGAGCTGCCAGAACGCCTCCATGTCTCGCTGGCCTTTCAGGGCCGCCAGTCGGTCCTGAAGCAGCAGGATCGTTGAGAGGGCGTGCGGCGCCTCGTCTTCCGCTGGGAACTCGCCCATCATTTCGCTCAGGCGCAGCCGGAACGCGTAGATATCGCGGAAGGCGTTGGGGTCGACACCGGTGACCATGGTTCCGACGCCGTTGCGGGTCTCGGTGAGCCCGTCATATTCCAGCCGCTGCAGCGCCTGGCGCACCGGCGTGCGACTGACTGTGAACTCCTCAGCAAGCTCGTGTTCGCCGAGCAGCATCCCCGGGGGATAGCGCAGCAGACAGATCCGGTCGCGCAAGGCCCGGTAGATGTCCGTGACCTGACCGCGCGGTGCCCGCGTCCTTGAGGTCTCGTTCGTCGCGCTCTCGTTCACTCAATGCTCCCGAAGCAGAATGCCATAATCATCCCGCTGGTCCGCGATCCCGGCAAGACGCAGGCAGTCCCACATCATCGCCTGATTGCTGGTCACGACCGGTTTGCCGAGCCTGCGTTCAAGTTCCTCAATCACGTCGAGGGAGCGCAGTGCGCCACAGCTGATGAACAGCGCCTCTGCTTCGGGACGATCGACGCTGAGGGCAAAATCCAGAATGGCTTCCGGCGTGACCCTCACCATATCGGCGTCTTTCTCGATGCCCAATCCCTGTATGTGAACGATATCGAAGCCGCGCGCCGTCATGTAGCTGCGCTCAATAGCATCGACCTCAGAGAGATAGGGGGTGGCGATGGCGATGCGCTGCACCTTCAACGCCTCCAGCGCCCGCATCACCGAGGTGATCAGCGAGGTCGCCCGGGCCGTTGGCTTGCCGCGGTTCAGCTCTGCAAAGACCCGTTCCTCGCCGATGACGACGCTGCCCGAGGTGCAGGCATAGCAGACGACATCAAGCGGCTCGTCGGGCAGTAGGAGGCTAGCGGCATCGGCAATGCCTGACGCCATGGCCGCCAGCGTGTCGACGCTGACGCGGTTCGCCATGGGCGCGCGGGTGAAGTGAATGCCCACGCCCTTCGGACGGAGCGTGAACATGTCGTCTTCGATGGTCTGCTCCATCGCCAGCAGCACGAAGCCGATCTTTGCCCGGTGATGGCGTCCGGCATCGCTCTTGATCTCACGCACGTTTCCCACTCCATGATGTATGCAGCTTAGATGCGATCCATTTTGCATGTCTGCCATATAGACAGATTGACAAGGCATTTTTTGCCTCATTATCGTTGCGCACATCATAGCTGCATACAGGTCGAAAAATGACAAGCCCCTTCGAGGTCCGCGTGCATCTCCTTGCCCACTCTCTTGAGAACGCCGGCATCAGCCTCGCCGTCCTCAGCGATCCGGACTCGATCGCCTATTACGGGGGTTACTGGAATTATCTCGGCATGGAGTTCGGACGCCCGACGCTGATGATCGTCGCACCTGGCCAATCACCGGTCATCGTCACGCCGCTGATGGAGTCGGAAATGTGTGCCGCCATGAGCTGGGTCGGCGACATCCGGCCATGGACCGACGGCGGCCGGGAATGGCGGGACCTGCTCATTGGCCTGCTGGGCAGCCCCGCAACGGCCACGCCGATCGGGATCGAAGCGGCCCGGCTACCGAATGTGATCGCCGCCGAGATCAGGGAGCAACTTCCAGCTCGCATCCTGACGGATATTGCTCCGCTGATCGCAGAGCAGCGCATGATCAAGTCTCCGGACGAGATTGCCATCATGCGCCAGGCCGGCGAGGTTGCCGTTTCCATGATGGATGCGGCCGCGGACGCGATAGGTCCCGGCGTGCCCGAGTATGAGATCGCACTCGCCGCCATGCAGGCCGGCACGCGCCGTGCCGCCTCTCTGCTGCGCGATCCGCAGGACCGCTATGTCTCGCCACTGATCCACAATCTGCAGATCCTGCAATCGGGCACGGATACCTGCATGGTACATCGCCGCGCCGCCGTGCGACCGCTGGAGCTGGGCGATCCGGTCTATCTGTGCTTCTGCGGCATGGTGAGTTTCCGCAACTACAAGCTCGGCTTCGACCGCCAGTTCTTCGCGGGGGCTGTGACCGATGAGCAGGCGCGCATCCAGGAAGCCGCTCTGGCCGCCCAGCGCGCGGCACTGGCCACGATCCGCCCCGGCATACGCTGCGAGGCGGTCAATGCCGCGGCGGAAGAGGCCTATGCGGCGGCCGGCTTCTCTCCGGGCTATCGAACCGGCCGCTCGGTCGGCATGTCGCTGCTGGAGGCGCCGGAACTCAAGCGCGGCGAGACGCGGGAGCTGCGTGCCGGCATGACCTTTGCCGTCGATGGCGGCATCACCGTGCCCGGCAAGGGCGGCGGACGGATCGGCGACTCCATCGTCGTGACCGAGGACGGTTTCGACTATCTCACGCCCTATCCCCGCAACCTGAAGGTTCTTTGAGGCAGGGAGCCGTGGACGCGAGGATGAAACGTGACGGGGACCGATTTCACCCGGGATCGCGGCCATCAGGATGTCTCGGCGGGGACCGGCGGCATCAGGTCTACCGCGCCCTGAAGACACGGGCGCTCCTCTACAGGTTCCGTCCCGGCCAGCATCTGGCCGTCGTCGAATTGTCGGACCAGCTGAAGGTCAGCAACACGCCCGTTCGCGAAGCGCTCATCCGACTGCATGCCGAAGGCCATATTGCCGCTGTTCCCGCGCGAGGTTTCTTCGCTCGCGAACTGCGTCTGCGCGAAATGCAGGAAATCCACGACCTCCTGCAGATACTCCTCCGACACAGCCTCGAAGTGGTCGCTCGTCAGGCATCATTGCGACCCTTGCCCGACATGGGACCTCCCCCCTTCCCACCCTGCGACCCAAGGACGGCCATTGCGCTGGCCCGCCGGACCGAAGCCCTCTTCATCGGCATGAGCCGATGGACGGGCAGCGATGTGATCGAGCGCAACGTGGCCGATTTGTGCGAGCGGACCCATCATGTTCGCCGCTGCGCCTATCGATCATCCGATCTGACCGTGCCGCTGCATGCCTCCCTCGCCGCGCTGACCTCAGCACTGACCGACGGAAAAATGGGGGCGGCTGTGATCGCTCTGAATGATCATTTCCGGGTTCTTGAGGCGGCGCTGCCGGATCTGGTCATGCGCGCGCTCGCAACATCCTTGATGCAGGACTAACGCGTGTGATCGGGAGGACATCACCTCGACCGAGTAATGTCCTGAAAGGCGGACACTGTGGATCTCAATTTCCCCACTGATCGGTCCCCCTTCGCAAATCGAGCTTGATCGTACCAGCACCATCCCGCGGCGCGATGAAACTTTCCTTGGGGACGTTTTACGCCGCCAGCCTGTAAGGCCGCACCAGGACATCCGCCGGAATACCCCACTCCTTGCTCAACTTGCCGATCATATCGACGGTCAGGGCTCGCTTGCGGCGCAGGACTTCCGATGCGCGCGGTGCGGAGCCGAGCAACGCCGCAAGATCCTGCTGCGTTCGCCCGGTCGCTTCAAGGAAAGCGCGCAGCGCTTCGACAGGATCGGCATCTGGCAGCGGAAAGTGCCGCTCCTCATACGCCGCGATAAGGTCCGAGAGCACGTCGAAGCGGTCCCCTTCTGTCGAGCCCGGTTCAGGCTGTTGCTCGAAATAGCGTGTTACCTCGGCCAGCGCCCACTCATAGTCCGCGTCGGTCTTGATCGGTCGAATGTCCATCAAACGGTCTCCGGATCTATGGCGTCATATTCAGCGTGAGTGCCCACGAACTTGATCAACACCCGACGGAATGGATAGGCGACGTGGACGATGAGTCGGAACTTGTTGCCACCGACATCGAAGATCAGGCGGTTGTCCCCTACGAAATCCACGTTAGTCCCGAAGGTCGCTTTCACGTCCTGAGGGCCGGCCCACGCGGCCTTCGCCACGCGGGCATACCAGAGCACGAGTGGCGTCTCAGCTTGCGGATAGCGCTCCCAGAAGAGCTTGAGAGTCCGGCGAGCGATGATCTGCATAGGAGCTTATAGCGAATTCCCGAATCGGGAACAAGGCATTTTCCCAAATTGGGAACGCCTTCTCCACAGGCGGTGCCACTCGGAGTTGGACAGTATCCGTAGCGCCCGTATCCCTAATGCGCATAGAACTCTCGCTGCTGCGCCAGCGGAGACGGCATGACGGTGCCATCATCCATCTCGTCATTCGGCTCGATCCAGCCGGCCAGACCGACCCGTTCCAGTGCAGCGCCGATCGCCAGGAGCTTCATGTCCCGATGATGCGCACCGATCAGTTGCACTCCGATCGGCAGGCCATCACCGTCCCGACCGATGGGAACGGATAGCGCGGGGTGACCAGTCAAGTTGAAAAGACAGGTGAAGTGCGACAGCGCATTGCCGACAGGCACCGCAACGCCCGCTAGTGACACCTGCTTCTGATCCAGCGCTGGCGCGACGATCGGCGTCGTCGGCGTCATCAGCACATCGATATCCTTGAGCCGCTCGCTGACCTCGGCCTGCTTCGCGGCGATCAGCCGGAGCGCCTGCACATAATGCTCGGCCAGGATGAACTGGCCCTGAAGCAGCCCCTCACGGACATCCTCGCCATAGAGATCGAACCGGCGCTGGAGATTTGTCCGGTGCCAGGCAAAAGCTTCGACGAGCTGGACGGCCAGCGAGGCTGTGCGCACATGGGTGGCGTCCGGCATCACCACGTCGACGATGTGGGCTCCGAACCGGCGGCATTCCGCAATCAGCTGATGCACGCGCAACGCTATGTCGGACGCCACATTCTCGAGAAAGGCTCCCTTGGGAACGCCAATGCGCAGCCCATGCAGAGAGTTACCACGCTCGGAATGATCGGCCTTCGGCGCCAAGATGGCCTCATCCGCCTCGCGAACGGCCAGGAACACGTTGGCCGCGTCCCCACAGCTTCGAGCAAGAATCCCGGCATGGTCCAGCGACCAGCAGAAAGGCACCACACCCTTCAGGCTGATCTGCCCGCGCGTCGGCTTGAAGCCGACAAGGCCGCACAGGCTGGCGGGAACGCGCACCGAGCCGCCCGTATCGGTGCCGAGGGCAAACATCGCCGTGCGGTTAGCGACCGCAACGGCGGAGCCGCTGGAGGATCCGCCCGCCAGGCGGCGTCGGTCATGCGGGTTGGCCGGCGTGCCGAAGGTCGGGTTGGCGCCAGTGATGCCGTAGCAGAACTCGTGCAGATTGTTCTTTCCCAAAAGGATGGCGCCAGACGCCTTGAGGCGTTCAAGCGCCTGCGCGTCTCTGATTGGCCGGTAATCATCCATGGCGCGCGAGCCGGCCGTGGTCGGCAACGTTACTGTGTCGAACACATCCTTGCAGGAGAAGGGGATGCCGGCGATGCGCCCCGATGCGCCAGCCTGTTCCACCCGGCTAGCGCACGCCAGAGCTTCTTCCAAGCCGATCGAGACAAAGCTGAGATCTCGACTATTGCGGGCTTCGGCTCGCGCCAGAAACGCCACGGTCACCTCCTCCGGCCGGACCTCCCCGGAGACCATCAGCCGCCGGAGCTTGCGCAAGGACAAACGCGTGAGGTCGCTCATTGGCCTGTTTCCTGGAAAGGAGGGATTGCCGGTCCGATGTCGGCGAGATCCCCATCGGCGAGCCTCTGCAAGCCTGCCAGCAGATCGCCCAGGCCACTGACGAGGCCATGCCCCGCCCCCTGTACCAGCGGCGCTAACTTCGCGGCGGGCCAGTTACGCCCGGCAAGCCGCGCAGCGACGTCCGCCAGAAAGTCGGCATCGAGCCAGTCTTGACTCGTCATCTGCGTGTTCCTGCCGATCGCGCGGAGCGAGCGATCAGCATCGCGCCGAGCATTACGATGGTGACGAGAAGCACCATGAGCGTCGCTGCGGCGAGCACGGCGGGACTCAACTGGTCCCGCACACCCGACCACATCTGCAACGGAATGGTGCGCTGGTCATAGCCTGCGAGGAACAGGGCGATGACGGCTTCATCGAAGGATGTGACAAAGGCGAATAGAGCACCTGAAGCGATCCCAGGAGCGATCAGCGGCAAGGTCACCTTGAAAAAGGTGGATAAAGGCGGCGAACCCAGAATAGACGCGGCGCGGAGCAGGCGCTCGTCAAAGGTGGTGAGCGCGCTGCCGACCGTCACCACCACGTAGGGTGCCGCCAATGCGGTATGGGCGAGAATGATACCGGCAAAGGATTGGGTCAGCCCCAGCGGCGCCAAGAAGAAATAGATTCCCGTGGCGAACAGGATGACCGGCACCACCAGCGGAGACGCGATGATGACAGCCAACATCTTACGCGGCCGCGTCGGTAGCCGCCGCAATCCAAGCGCCGCCATCGTGCCGAGAAGGGTTGCCAGCGGGGTGACGACAGCCGCGATGCCCAGGCTGTTGCGCAGCGCCAGCCGCCACTGCGCGCTTTCCGCAATTTCCCGGTACCAGCGCAGCGACCATCCAGCAGGATCAAGCTGGAGCATGGCCGGCGTGAAGGAAAAATACGGCTCCGGATTGAAGGACAGCGGCACTATCACGAGGAGTGGCAGGACAAGGAAGGCCGCGATCAGGCCGCATAGAAGATAGAACCCAAAACGGGCGAGCCGGTTCATGCGCGCAGCCCTCCGCGTTCGGCGAGACGCGGCAGCGTCAAAGCGAGGAGCAGAACCGCAAGCAGGAGCAACGTCCCAAGAGCAGCCGCCAAGCCCCAGTTCAGGCTCCTCTGCATGTGGAAAGCGATCTGATTGCTGATGAGCTGGCCGGTTCGTCCTCCCACCAGGGCCGGGGTGACGTAATAGCCTAGCGACAGGATGAAGACGAGCAGGCCACCCGCAGCGACACCGGGATAGGTCAGTGGAAGATAGACGCGTGCGAAGGTCCGCACTGGATGCGCTCCCAGGCTTGCTGAGGCGCGCACATAGGACGTCGGCAGTCCCGCCATCACCGAATAAAGCGGAAGCACAAAGAAGGGCAGCAGCACGTGAACCATGACGATGATGGTCCCCGTCATGTTGTAGATCAGGTCCAGACGGCCGGTCTCGCCAATGAGGCCCGCCGCGAGGAGCCCTTCATTGATGACGCCGCGCCGTTGCAGCAGCACGATCCAGGCCGTGGCGCGCACCAGCAATGAGGTCCAGAACGGCAGCAGCACCAGGAAGAGCAGTAGCGCACGTAGTGAGGGGCCCGCCGCCGCCATGGCATAGGCATAGGCATAGGGATAGCCGAGCAGCGCACAGATGAGTGTGACAAGAGCAGCAACCCAGGCTGTGCGCAGGAAGAGATCGACATAAAGTCGCCGCGCCTCCTCCTGCCGAACCATTGCTCCATCAGGCGTTACGGTCAGATCCAGTGCATTGAGCAGATGTTGTCCCGTCCAGGGCGAGGTGACGCGCGCCAGAATCTGCCAGAGGGCGGGATCGCTCCAGCCTGGATCGATCCGCGAAAGCTTGGTGTCAGGCTCCCGCTCCAGATGTCGCGCGGTAACGTCGATCAGCACGCGAAGCCCATTCCGCTCGCGGTTGAGACGCTGGGCGAGCCGACCGATTTGGTTGGTCGCGCTCGCCTCCCGTAGATCCGCGGTGACGGCTTCAGTGGCCATTTGGGGAACGCCGATCCCATCCCATCGAGCGAGGGTCTGGCGCGTACGCGGCATCAGATCGGCGATTTCCGGGTCATGGACGCTGCGCAGGAGCATGGTCGCGATGGGCGCCAGGAAGGCGATCACGATGAAGGCGACCAGGGGAAGCACGAGCGCCCAGCCGGCGCGGGAGGGCGAAACCGCGTTCATTGGACCAGCCACGCCGCATAGCGTTCATTGATCGCGTCGCCATGAGCGGTCCACCAGGCGGCGTCGAAGGCCAGGGCGTTGTTGAAATTGGCCGGTGCCGTCGGAAGTGTGGCGGCGATCGCCGGCGCGATCAGCGGCTGAGAGGATCGGCGCGCTGGCCCATAAGCGATGTATTTCGTCTGCTCGGCCAGCGGAACGGTTCCAGTGGCAAAGCGCACGAAATCAAATGCGGTGTTCTTGGCTTGGGTGCCGGCGACAACGGCATAATAATCCGCGTTCCAGATCTGCCGATCCCAGATGATCTTCAGCGGCTTGGCGTCGTCCGAGATCGCCGATTGTACCCGGCCATTATAGGCAGCGGACAGCGCGACCTCGCCATCGGCGAGAAGCTGGATCATTTGCGCCCCGGTCTCCCAGAAGACGGCGTGATACTTGATCGTGTCCAGCTTGGCGAAGGCACGGTCGAGACCTTCCGGCGTTGCCAGCACCCCGTAGACCTCAGAGGGGGCGACGCCATCGGCCATCAACGCCCATTCCAGTATGGCGTGAGGACGCTTGGGCAGCCCGCGCCGGCCTGGAAACCTCTCCAGATCGAAGAAGTCCTCAATCCGACTCGGCTTGGCATCGGGAAAGGCCGGATCGCTGAAGGCCAGCACATTGGACCAGATGACGGTGCCGACACCACACTCATGAAGTGACCCGGTAACAAAGTCCTTGATGGCCGGAACCCCATCGGAGCCTGCCGGTAGTTGCGCCGGATCGATCTTCTCGAACAGACCGTCGGCGCAGCCACGATCAAGATCCTGCAACTCGACATCGACGACGTCCCAGCTCACCGTTCCGGAACGCACCTGGGCGGTCAGTTCGGCCAGTCCCCCATTGTAATCGACCGACTTGATCGTCACGCCCGTGCTGGCGGTGAATGGTTCATACTGCGACTTTTTCTGGCTGGCCGTGTATTGACCGCCGAAGGAGGCAATGGTCAGAGCGTCCGCTGCGCACGCGGGGCCATAAGTAATCATAAGGCAGAGAAGAGCTGCGGACGACACTTTCGGGCACGCGATGACCATGGTGAACCTCCTTAAGATGGGAAGGGTGCGCTCAGGCGGCGAAGGCCCGGGCGTCCTCTCGGCTGAAGCCGAGAGCGATGGTGGCGCCGCGATTGGGGCGCTCGCTCTGGCCACAATTGGGCAGCTTCCAGATGATCTCGGTGCCGTCGCGCATCCGGCAGCGCACACGGGAAACCTCACCGAGATAGGTGATGTCGGCGACCTCCACCTCGACCGATGACCCGTCCCCAGCCTGGGTCGGTCGAAGACGCTCGGGCCGGACCGCAAGGTTCACGCGGTCGCCAATCCGCACGTCGGCGATGTTTCGCGCCTCAACGATGGCGCCATCGGCACAGCGGACATGGCAGAACTCGGTCGTGACGGCGATCACGCTGCCGGTGATGCGATTGTTCTCACCAATGAATCCGGCCACGAAGGCAGTCCCGGGCTGCTCGTAGAGTTCCGAGGGGGTGCCGATCTGGGCAATCCGTCCCGCTTCGAACACAGCCACACGATCCGAAAGCGACAAAGCCTCGCTCTGGTCATGGGTGACATAGACTATGGTCGGCCGCAGTTCGCGATGGATCCTGACGATCTCGTCCTGCATCTGCTCGCGCAGCTGCTTGTCGAGCGCGCCCAGCGGCTCGTCCATGAGCACGAGCTGCGGCCTGTAGATCAGCGCCCGAGCCACGGCGATGCGCTGCTGCTGCCCGCCGGACAGCTGCGCCGGCCGCCGGTCCTGCATGCCATCGAGATGGATCAGCTGCAGCGCCCAGTCGACCCGCTCGGCGATGTCCGATTTACGCCAGCCGCGCGCCTGGAGCGGATAAGCGAGGTTCTCGCCGACGGTCAGGTGCGGGAACAGCGCATAATGCTGGAACACCATGCCGATATTGCGCTTGTAGGGCGGCAGCCTGGACACGTCCCGCCCACCGATCTCGATTGTACCGGCACTCGGCGCCTCGAAGCCGGCGAGCATCATCAGGAGGCTGGTCTTACCGGAGCCTGAGGGACCGAGAATCGTCAGGAACTCGCCCGGGTGAACGTCGAGATCAAGCGCGTCCACCACCTTGCTGACACCGTCATAGGTCTTATCGACGCGGCGCAACACGAGAGCTTCCGCCTGGATCCCGTTGCCTGATGGCGCCAGCGCGCTGGTAACCTTCATCAGCATGGGCGCCCCTCAATCGTGATCACCCAGCATGAAGCTGGTGATGCGGTTAAGGGTGCGGGCGATGTGGTTGCGCCGGATGAAGCCCACCGCGCGGACGTCTCCGGCAGCGAGCGAGGCCAGTATCTCGGTGATCTCGTCGGCTTGCGCCACGACTTCAGCCGCCCAGTTCAGTTCGGGCAGGATCTCGAGATAGGCGCGGATCGTCTTGTAGTAGAGAACCTCGGAAACCTGCCGGTATTCGGCATTGCCCGAAAGATGCAGGATTTCGTCCTGAAGCCGATGGCTGATCTGGGCTAGAGCCCGCACATCGACCTGACCGCTGAGGGGCTGGCATTCGGCCAGAAGCTCGCGGAGCGTCGCGGTAATGGCGTCGAGCATGGACGCTGGGTTGAGGTCGCCGAGCAGTTCGGCAAGCTTCATGCGCAGCGCATAGGCATCGCGCAGGGATTTGAGTTCCACCGACGTTACCATCGAGCCGACATTGGGTGTGGTCTCGATCAGCCCTTCATTCTCCAGCGCCTGCATCACCCGCCGCATGGGGGTGCGGCTGACACCGAATTCGCGCGCGAGCTCGGCTTCGCTGAGTGCCGTCCCGGGCGGGTAAATCAGAAGACAGATGCGGTCGCGCAAAGCGCGGTGGATCGCGGAAAACCGCTCCCTCGGCGTGGGTCGGCTCTCAACAGTCACTGTCATGGCGGCCTCCTGTTGTCCAAGTGGTACATCTTAAAATATGTACCGTCAACGACCGAGTTCCGGATTCGATAACCGGTATACTGGTTTACGTCAGTTGGAGTAAGTTTTTGAAATGTCTGGTACATTCCTGAAAGTAGTTTGCTATCGACAGCTCCCGCCGCGAAAATTCCTCGCTATCACACGCGGGAATGCGAAGGCGGATAATGTCGATGAGCGGATCTGAATCGGGGGTGCGGGCGGCCAAGCACGATTTCTCGCCGACCTATGACCAGCCTTGGCCGCAGGCCTATTACCTGGCCCATCTCGCTCTCGACTACATGATCTGCGACCGGGCCAAGTCGGTGTTCGAGACCATCATCACGCGCCTCCGCCACCAGCGGCCGCATCGACCTCTCAAGATCGTGGATATCGGTGCGTCCTACGGGCTCAACGCGGCCCTGCTGCGCGCTCCGCTCTCGTTGGACGATCTCTACGCCGCCTATACCCTGGCGGATGGGCCGCTGGCGTCGCAAAGCCTTGAGGATCACGAGGCCTTCTTCACGTGCCAGAAGCTGCGGGAGGACCTTGAGATCGTGGGGCTGGATCCCAGCCGCCAGGCGTTGCGCTACGCCCATGACGTCGGCCTGATTGGAGCAGCCGTGACAGCCAATCTGGAGACCGAGGAACTCACGCCAACGGACCGTGAAGCTCTCCGTGACGCCGATCTGATCATCAGCACGGGCTGCGTCGGCTATGCGACCGTCCGAACATTCAAACGGGTCTACGAGGTGACCGCCGCGTCCCGCCCTTGGGTGGCGAGCTTCGTGATGCATCCCTTTGGCTATGAGGACATTGCCTCGATGCTGGCGGGGTTCGGTCTCGTCACAACCGAGTGCCCACACCTTCGACAACGCCAGCGGCGGTTCTCGACCGCGCAGGAGCGCGCCTCCATCCTCGCCTTGATGGCCGAGCAAGGCATGGATGATCGGCTGGAGCGCACGACCGGCTATATCTACGCCGCCTTCCACCTGTCGACGCCTCGCGAGGACGACGCATGAAGGCACAGCGGGATATTGCCGCCATTGCGCAGCGCCTGGATCCCTTCCTGCTGAAACATTGGCGGTTCATTCTAGCCGCGGCGGAAGAGGGCAGCTTCCGACGAGCAGCGGACCGGCTGGGGGTACAGCAATCGACGCTGAGCCGGCGTATTCGTGACATTGAGGATGCCATGGGGGCCACCCTTTTTGCCCGGTCCCATGCCGGCGTGCGGCCGACTTTCGCGGGAGGTCGTCTGCTCGGACCCGCGCGGGAGATTCTGGCACAGGCATCGCAGGCCGCACTGGCGGTGGAGCGCGCTGGAACCGCGCAGGATGGCGTGCTTCGCATCGGTCTACCCCCGATCACACCGGGCGCCCGCCTCACGCAGCTGCTTCATCGCTTCCTACAGGTCTGTCCGCACATCCGTGTCGAACTCGTCGACACAGATCCGGCCTCGCAATGTCAGGCGGCTCGGCGGCATGAACTTGATGTCGTGATTCAAGCCGGGGCACCAGCGCTGAAGGGCGAGGCCGAACTCGATCTGTGGGACGAGCCGGTACTCATCGTCATGGCAGAGCGGGATGTTCTCGCCGGGTCGCCCGCGATTGACCTCGACGAACTGGCCGGGAGACATTTCATTTTCATGGCGGGCGACCCGGCTCTGCCCGTTTTCCGAAACCTCTTGGCCCAGGTGTCTACCGTTTGCTTCTCGGTTGAGCCGCTCGCCCGGGAGACAAACCTCCTGCAGCTGGTCGCGCTTGGACAGGGCCTGACGCTGACGACCGTTTCCGTGTCATCTCATGCACCGGTCACCTGCCGTCCTCTCACAGGACAGCGATTGCCGCTTCGTGCCGTCTGGTCACGCTCGAATCCCAACCCGGCTCTGACGCGGTTTTTGTCCGTCGCGCGCGAACTAAGGAAATACCCGGGCCACCGGTGCGCTGTCCGAACGTGATCTCCGCACATTCCGTTGTCGTGTCACTTGATCCGGCCGGTCCCCGCGGCGCGCCTTCGCTTAGGCTGTGGCGCCGTCTCCTCCGCCATGCCGTCCGGCTCGACGAGCGCCACATGGCTCACGCTCAGGGCCAGCGCGATCTCGTACAGTGTGATGATCGTCGGATTCTTGAGGCCGCGCTCAACGTCGGACAGATATTGCTGGCTGAACCCCGAACGCATGGCAAGCTCCTCCTGAGTCAGCTTCTGAGCCTGACGCAGGCGCGCGAGATTGCGGCCGACCAGCTTGCGCATGTCCATGGCGCAAGCGGTCGCGGATTCTGACGATCAAGTTTATCAACTATAATATGTAACGACTAATCTGCTTTGCGCGATGGCGTCCTGAAGCGAACGCCAGCTCCGCCACCATTCTCGGGAATGAACTCGATGCCGGCGGCTTCGATTGTTCTGAGAGTAGAACAGAGTGCTACCCGTCTAACCGGCCGCCGATCACGTGCGGGCGTACGCATCTGGGCACGCTCCCGCGATGCCGTGGCCTCATCACATGATGCCGCTCCACGGCCTGCCGTCCCACCACTTGTTCGGCCTAGTCTCTCGCTCATCACGATGAAGAGCGACGCTCGCCATGACCCGAGCCTTCCACGATACGCCGCCCGATTCGCCGACCGTCACCGACTATGATCGCAGGCATGCCGTGCTCTATCTGCGGCTGCTCGATGCCGAAGCGGCGGGCGCCGACTGGGAGGAAGTTGTAGCGCTGCTGTTCGGCCTGGACCCGCTCACCGCGCCGGAACATGCCAGGCGTGTCCACGCAGCCCATCTGGCGCGGGCGCGCTGGATGTCGGCGCAAGGATATCAGGAACTCCTGCGTCGACCCGACAAGTGATCGGGTGATGCCGGCCTGGCATCAGACCATGTCTCTGGCGTTTCTTCCGGAAGCTCCCTTCAGACGAGATCGTCAGGCGTATCGCGGCACGCTCGAAAGGGATCCCGATGGTCCTGGAAACCGCCTGGCAGTCATCAGAGGCCTACGCCTTCGTAGATGCTCTCTCACCCTCACAGCTCGCCTGGGAATGGCTTCGGCGCAACGAGGCGTATCGACGGGACTACGCCAGGTTCCGTGTGGTCGACGATCCCGAGAAGGAGACCCTCGCGGCGCTCATGCAAGCCCGCTGGGGTCTACGATTTCCCGATCGATCCCGCACGTGATGCCCGAACCGTTTCTGTCGTCTGGGACCTGGAAACCGACCCTGGCCTCATCATGCTTGTCGCGCAGCGCGACACCGCCTGTGGCCGCCTGACCACTGGTAATACATCTCAAGACACGGACCATCACCTGCATGCATCCAGCTGTGTGATAGTCGGCGCGGGCCGCGACGCGATCACCGTTATGCTGCCAGAAGGCCATCGCCTCGATCCATCCCTCTGTGCCCTCGTCCGGATGGACGCGCATCTGCCGGATCGTATCGAGGCTCTGGTACGGCTCTGGGCCCATATGCAGAGAGCGGCCGTGCCGCCAGACCGGAGGATCACACTCCAGCAGCGCCGTCGCTTGCGCCACATGTTTCAAGCGGGGGACGGTCGCCGTGCGGGCGCGACCTATCGTGAGATCGCCACCAGCCTGTTCGATAAGGCTCGGGTCGCGGCAGCGCCCTGGAAGACATCCTCCCTGCGCGACACCGTCATCGCGCTCGTGGAGGATGCGCGGCGCATGATCGAGGGCGATTACCGCAAGCTCCTTCATCGGCGACGCCGCCACACGTCGCCCCGCTAGGGTGGGGACTTTAGCCCCCTAATCTTCCCCATCCCTCCCGACAATCCTCCTCCGCCACCGTGGTCACCGTCCGCCGCCGCACTCCGGCGGCTCCCGCCACGCCCACGGAGGCCCGCTCCATGCGACCCGATCTCGCCACCCTCCCGCCGCGCTATCTGCGCACCAAGGAAGCCGCCGAGTTTCTCAGTCTGTCGGCCCGCACGCTGGAAAAGCACCGCACCTATGGCACCGGTCCCGCCTATCGCAAGCTCGGCGGACGCGTCGTCTATTCCATCGACGACCTCCAGGCCTGGACTGAGCGCGGCGCGGTCACCTCGACCTCCGATCCGCGCGGCTCCGTCCTGCCGGCCAAGCGCCACGCGCTTGCCGCAGGTTCGTTCGCTGGCCGCGCCGCGCGCTGAACGCTTCCATGGCGGCGCGGCATCACAGCCTCTCGGAGCGCGGACAGCTCGATCTGTTCCGCGCCCTGCCGGGGGACTTCGCGCCACGAGATGCGCAGGATCTCATGACCTATCCCTTCTTCTCCCTCTCCAAGACGCCGCGCGTCGCGCCGATCGATTTCCGGACCGGCAGCATCGCCATCCGGGTCGAGGCCGTGCCCGACCACGGCATGGCGACCATCTGGGACGCCGACATTCTCATCTGGGCGGCGAGCCAGATCGTTGAAGCCCGCGACGCGGGGCTGCACACCTCGCGCCTGATGGCGGCGACACCCTATGAGATCCTCACCTTTGTCGGGCGCGGCACCTCCCTGCGCGACTATCAGCGCCTCAAGGCCGCACTCGACCGTCTCCAGTCGACGACAGTGTCGACCACCATCCGCCAGCCGGCAGAGGGACGCCGGCACCGCTTCTCCTGGATCAATGAATGGCAGGAGCGCACCGACCGCAACGGCCGGCCCGACGGCGTCGACCTCATCCTGCCGGACTGGTTCTACAGGGCCGTGCTCGACGATGCGCTCGTGCTCACCATCGACCGGGCCTATTTCGGGCTGACGGGCGGACTTGAGCGCTGGCTCTACCGTCTGGTGCGCAAGCATGGCGGGCACCAGGACCACGGCTGGAGCTTCGACGTCGCTCACCTCCACGCCAAATCCGGCAGCCTCTCGCCCCTCAAGCACTTCGCCTATGACCTGCGCGCGATCGTCGGCCGCCAGGCGCTGCCCGGCTACCGGCTCGGCATGCGCCGCCAGACGGACGGTGCTGACATCCTCTCTTTCGTCGAGATCGACGCTGCACGCCTTGCCCTCCCAACCCGCCGCCGTCTCGCGGCCATCCGATCTGGGGACAAGCTGTGAATCATCTCGTGCTATCGGGGACCAGCACCCTCGTGCCATCAGGGACCGGATCCTCGTGCTATCGGGGACCAAAATCGACGATTCAGTCTTCTGAATCAGAGGCTTCCGGCGTCCGTAACTTCTCTAACCCGGATTCCTTCGGAATCTTTCTAACGGAACTACGCCATTCTACTACGACGAGCGCGACCCCGGTGAACGTGCGGAGCGCGCCATGATCGTCGCGCTCCTCAACCAGAAGGGCGGGGCCGGCAAGACCACCCTGGCGCTGCATCTCGCCGGGCAATGGGCCCGGCAGGGACAGCGGATCACGCTGATCGATGCCGATCCGCAGGGCTCCAGCCTCGACTGGTCGGAGCAGCGCAGCCACGAGGGCCTGCCACGGCTGTTCGGTGTGGTCGGGCTTGCCCGCGATACGCTGCACCGCGAGGCGCCCGAGCTTGCGCGTGACGCCGATCACATCGTCATCGATGGACCACCCCGCGTCGCCGGGCTGATGCGATCGGCGCTGCTCGCTGCCGATCTGGTGCTGATCCCTGTGCAGCCGTCGCCATTCGACGGCTGGGCGTCGGCCGAGATGCTGGCGCTGATCCGGGAGGCGCGGATCTACCGCCCAGCGCTGTTGGTCCGGTTCGTCCTCAACCGCTGCGGCGCGCGCACGGTTCTCGCGCGCGAGACCGCGCGGACGCTGGCTGACCATGATCCGCCGGTGCTCACCAGCACCATCGGCCAGCGCATCGCCTTTGCGGCGGCGGCGCAGTCCGGGCGTCTCGTCTTCGAGCGAGACGATGCCGGGCCAGCCACGCGCGAGATCGCCGCGCTCTGCGCCGAGATCAATGGTCTTGACCTCGGGAGGCGCGCGCCATGAGCGAACGCCCGATCCGCCGCGACTTTGCCTCTAGGCCTGCCGATCCCGAGCACTGGATCAAGGCGGCAGATGTCGCGCCAGAGCACCGCCCCGGCGCCGCGTTCACCGCGCGCCTCACCATCGATGTGACGCCCGAACTGCGCGGGCGGATCAAGGTCGCCGCCTTCCGGCGCGGCGTCACCGTCGCCGAGATGCTGCGCGCCCTCCTCGCGCGCGAATTCCCTCCCCAATCTGGAGATCTGCCATGAGCGAAGCGTTTGCGCCCCGTGCGGCAAGCACGGCATCCCCATCCAGTCCCCCATCCGATGCCCTGACCCATGTCGAGCTGACCCATATCGAGAAGCGCATCGAGAACTGGATTCGCTTCGGCCATCACGCACATGAGCAGCTTCTGGATCGCCGCCGGCGCATCCTGTCTTTCCCTCCCGGCTGCATCTTCGCCTTTGTCCGATGGGCCTCGAACGACTTCGGCACCGTGGCCTCCCGCCTCGACATCGTGCGCTGCGTGGCGCCGGGCGAGAGCTACCAGACGCTGCCCTTCGTGCGCCCCGGCGGCGAAATCCTGCTGCGGGTGGATGGCTGGCCGAAGGTCGAGAAAATCCTTCAGCACATCGACGCCATCGAGGCGATCGGCATCGATGGGGCAACCGTCGCCCCTGATCACTGGGGGCATGTCGCGCACCGCATCAGTGTCGGATTCGAGCCGCGCGCCTATAGCATGGAGCGCCATCAGGCGTGGCTGAAGCGGCGGGAGTGCGAACAATGAACCGCGCCGCCTATGTGCTAATGGCTGCGACCGCCAGCGTCGGTGTGGCCCTCGCCGCGACGGTGCCGACGCCACTCAAGCTGATCTGGAATGTCTCGGCGAGCGTCCCTGTCGGCCTCTATTCTGTCGAGCCGGCGGATGCTCTCGAGATCACCGATCTAGTCGCGGTGATGCCGCCACCGCCGCTCGCCGTTTTCCTCGTCGCGCGCGGTTATATCGGCGAAGGCACGCCGCTGTTGAAACGCGTGATGGGGCTTCCGGGACAGGAGGTCTGCCGCCTCGGCAACGCCATCACTGTCGATCGCGTGCCGTTGGGAGGAGCCCTTCGGCGCGACCGCACGGGCCGCGATCTGCCGGTCTGGCAGGGCTGTCGGCGTATCGCTTCCGGCTATCTGTTCCTGATGAACCCGGACGTCGGCGACAGTCTCGACGGGCGCTACTTCGGCCCGATCCCGGCTACGACCGTCATCGGGCGGGCAATGCCACTGCTCACGGATGAGGCCGGCGACGGCAACTTCACCTGGCGCGCTGCGGTGCGCTGACATGCATCGCTCTGTGCTCTTCCTCGCATCCGGGCTGTTGATCGGCGGTGCATCGCCCGGCTCTGCCGCCGCGCAAACCACGCTGCCGACCGTGGCGTATTCCGTCACGTCCTACGCCGCCTTTATCGACGAGGCTGCGCAGCGCTTCGAGCTTCCGGCCAACTGGATCCGCGCGGTCCTGCGGGCCGAGAGCGGCGCCGATCCCCGCGCAGTCTCACCCGCCGGTGCCATGGGGCTGATGCAGATCATGCCCGCGACCTGGGACGAGCTTCGCGTCCACTACGGTCTCGGCGCCGATCCGTTCGACCCGCGCAACAACATCCTCGCCGGTGCCGCCTATCTGCGCCAGCTCCATGACCGCTATGGTAGCATCCGCGCCATGCTCGCGGCCTACAATGCCGGGCCTGCGCGCTATGAGGCCTCGCTTGCCGGCAAGCCGTTGCCGCCGGAGACGCACACTTACATCGCGGCTCTCGCGACCATCCTCGACAAAGAGTCTGCAGCCGGCGCCACCGGATTGGTGCGTCCAATGGCGCAAAGCTGGCGCGAGGCTCCGCTGTTCGCCACGCCGCCCGCGCGCAGCTATCCAGTCGAAGCCGCGTTCCTCGCGCCAGGATCGGACGCGCTGTTCGTTGCACCTTCGCCATCGCGGAGGGCATCATGAGCAGGCTGCTCCGCTTTCGCATGGTGTCGGGCTCTGGCGTTCCATGGCGAGCAAGGAAGCGCAGGACAGGGACCACGACCGCACGAGGGCAGGATAAAAGGGCGCACAGTGCGCGGCGGTCGTGGTGTTGTTTTTTCGGGTGTTTTCCGCGCCCTCCGCACGTTGCGGAGCCAAACCACACGTTTCACGCGTCCCCCAAATGGCGACGCATCAACGCTTCATCACACATTGCGAGGCTTCGCCATGAGCGATGATCGCGAGTTCCACGTCCGTCCCGGCCGCATCCGCTCGACCCGCGCCCAGCAGGCCCGACCTTTCATCGCCCAGGCGCTCGCCGCGGCCCGGAAGGCCGGCGGCGGGGTCTCTCGCTCCGGCAAGATTGCCGCCGGCAACCGCTCGCGTTTCGGCAGCGGGCAGGTTGCCAGCCTTCAGGCCAGCCGCCGGATCACGCCGCACTCGCGTGGCGCCGTGGTGAAAGCCCGCGTCGTGCGACACACCGCCCGTGCGGGCTCCCTCAGTCAACACCTCACCTATCTCCGCCGCGAGGGGGTGACCCGCGACGGTGAGAAGGCGCGGCTGTTTGGTCCCGAGATCGAGAGCGTGGATGTCGACGCCTTCGCTGAGCGCTGCCGCGAGGACCGTCACCATTTCCGCTTCATCATCTCGCCTGACGACGCGTTGGAGATGGAGGATCTGCGCACCTTCACACGTGACCTCACCCGGCAGATGGAAAAGGACCTCGGCACCGGTCTCGACTGGGTCGCCGTCGATCACTGGAACACCGAGCATCCCCATGTGCACCTGATCGTCCGTGGCCGCCGCGACGATGGCCAGGATCTCGTGATCTCCCGTGACTACATCAAGGAGGGCATGCGCGATCGCGCCCGTGACCTGATCACCCAGGAACTCGGCCCGCGCACCGAGCTCGATATCCGCCGGGGTTTGGAACGCCAGATCGAGGCCGAGCGCTGGACCGAGCTCGACCGGCAGCTTGTCCGCGAGGTCCGCGAGAGCGGCATCATCGACATGGCGCCGGTTCCGGGCCGACAGCCTGATGAACATCATGCGCTCAAGATCGGGCGCCTTCGCAAACTCGAGACGCTCGGCCTCGCCACCGAGATCGGCAACGCGCAATGGGTGGTGGAGCCGGAAGCCGAGGCTACATTGCGCGCGCTCGGTGAGCGCGGCGATATCATCAAGCGCATGCACCGCGCTCTGACCGAGCGGGGGATCGAGCGCGGCACGGCCAGCTATGTCCTCGCCGCCGAGAGCCTCGATGTGCCGGTCATCGGCCGGCTGGTCGCGCGCGGTCTCGATGATGAACTCCACGGCTCCGCCTATGCCATCGTCGATGGCGTGGACGGGCGCTCCCATCACATCCGGCTGCCCGACCTCGATGCCGCTGGCGATGGCGCGCCGGGCTCCATCATCGAGCTCCGGACTTTCGATGATGCGCACGGCAAGCGGCGTGTGGCACTCGCTGTGCGCTCCGATCTCGATCTCGCCCATCAGGTGACTGCCACCGGCGCCACCTGGCTTGACCGGCAGGCCATTGCGCGTGATCCCGTTGCTCTGTCAGACGGCGGCTTTGGCGCCGAGGTGAGCCAGGCACTTGACCGACGCGCCGAGCATCTCATCCGCGAGGGCATGGCCGAGCGGCAGGGACGGCGCGTCGTCTTCGCCCGCAACCTCATCGAGATACTCCGCCGCCGGGAACTGGAGGCCGTCGGCGAGAAGCTCGCCGACGAGACCGGCCTGCCATTCAACAAGGCCGGTACCGGCGAGTATGTCGCCGGCACGTATCGCCAGCGCCTTGTGCTCGCCTCCGGTCGCTTCGCCATGCTCGATGATGGGCTCGGCTTCCAGCTCGTGCCCTGGTCGCCCTCTCTGGAACGCCAGCTCGGCAAGCATGTCTCCGGCGTCGCCCGTGACGATGGAGGCGTCGACTGGAGTTTCGGTCGCAAGCGCGGCCTTGGCCTCTGACCCGCGAGAGGGATTATCACCATGTCGGCGACGAAAATCCTCTGGGGTCAGATCCTCTCCGTGCTGCTGATCGTGCTCACGGCAATCTGGGGTGCAACACAATATGTGGCCTGGAGCCTCGGTTTTCAGGCGCAGCTTGGCGCACCGTGGTTCGCGCTTCTCGACCTGCCAATCTACTACCCGCCGGCCTTCTTCTGGTGGTGGTACTTTTTCGATGCCTATGCGCCGGACGTATTTTTCCGGGGCGCACTGATCGCCGCCTCCGGCGGCTTCCTCGCCATCGCCGTGGCCATCGCCCTGTCGGTCTGGCGGGGCCGTGAGGCCTCAAAGGTCGAGACCTATGGTTCGGCGCGCTGGGCCGAGAGGGAGGAAGTTCGGGCCGCCGGGCTGCTCGGCACGGATGGCGTCGTGCTCGGCCGCTTCGACCGTGCCTATCTGCGCCATGACGGGCCCGAGCATGTGCTGTGCTTCGCGCCAACCCGGTCCGGCAAGGGCGTCGGCCTCGTGGTGCCCTCGCTGCTGACCTGGCCGGGATCGGCCATCGTCCATGACATCAAGGGCGAGAACTGGCAGCTCACCGCCGGCTTCCGCGCCCGGCATGGCCGTGTGCTGCTGTGGGACCCGACCAATGCCAAGTCCGCCGCCTATAATCCGCTGCTCGAGGTGCGCCGCGGCGAATGGGAAGTCCGTGACGTGCAGAACATCGCCGACATCCTCGTCGATCCCGAAGGCTCACTGGAAAAGCGGAACCACTGGGAGAAGACCAGCCACGCGCTCCTCGTCGGTGCCATCCTCCACGTTCTCTATGCCGAGACGGACAAGACGCTTGCCGGCGTTGCCGCCTTCCTTTCTGATCCGAAGCGGCCGATCGAGACCACGCTCGACGCCATGATGAAGACCGCCCACCTCGGCGAGGCGGGCCCGCACCCCGTCATCGCCAGCGCCGCCCGCGAACTGCTCAACAAATCCGACAATGAGCGATCCGGTGTGCTCTCCACCGCCATGTCCTTCCTCGGCCTGTACCGCGATCCGGTGATCGCCGAGGTGACGCGACGCTGCGACTGGCGCATCGCCGATATCGTCGGCGGCAAGGCTCCCTCGACCCTCTACCTCGTGGTGCCGCCCTCCGACATCAATCGCACCAAGCCGCTAATCCGCCTCCTGCTCAACCAGATCGGTCGGCGCCTCACCGAAGACCTGCAGGCCAAGGGCGGACGCCATCGCCTGCTGCTCATGCTCGACGAATTTCCAGCGCTGGGCCGGCTCGACTTTTTCGAGAGCGCGCTTGCCTTCATGGCCGGCTATGGCCTGAAAGCCTTCCTCATCGCCCAGTCGCTGAACCAGATCGAGAAGGCCTATGGCCCGAACAACTCCATCCTCGATAACTGCCATGTCCGGGTGAGCTTCGCCACGAATGACGAGCGCACCGCCAAGCGCGTCTCCGATGCGCTCGGCACCGCCACCGAGATGAAGGCGATGAAGAACTATGCCGGGCACCGGCTCTCGCCATGGCTGGGTCATCTCATGGTATCGCGCTCAGAAACCGCCCGCCCGTTGCTCACGCCCGGCGAGATCATGCAGCTGCCGCCCACGGACGAGATCGTCATGGTCGCCGGCACACCCCCGATCCGGGCGAAGAAGGCGCGCTACTACGAGGATCCGCGCTTTCGGGATCGACTCCTGCCGCCGCCAACGCCCTCCCGTGGTTCGAATGCCCAATACGATGATTGGACCGCGCTGCCACTGCCAAAGCCACAGGAAGGCACAGGCGGAAGCGCCGCCGTTGAAGGTCGAGACGATGACCAGACCGGATCAGAACCGCGGCACCAGCCCGAGCTCAGCCGCGTGAAGGCGGCCGAGAAAATGCAGCCAATCGAGAACGAGTTCGATTTCGACATAGATCGCGACGACGAGATGGAGGACGTCGCGGCGAGGAACCGGCGCTTGACCGGACTGATGCAAGGCGTCGCCCGACAGGTCAGCCTCAATCCCAATGACGGCATGGAGCTGTGATCGCCTTGGCAGGTCGCACGAAGAAAGCGCAGATCTCCGTCTATCTCGAGCCCGACATCATGGACATGCTGGCGCACTACGCCGCCCAGCGCGACCAGTCCATGTCCCTGATCGCCCAGGCCGCGATCGCCTCCTTCCTGTCGCCCGACAGTGCCGAGCGTCAGGAGGCCGCTCTTGCCCGGCGCCTCGGCCAGATCGATCGCCGCCTCGCGCGGCTGGAGCGCGACCTTGGCATCTCGACCGAAGCCTTCGCCACCTTCGTACGCTTCTGGCTCGCCACCACCCCCGCGCTGCCCGAACCGGCCGCCCAGGCGGCCCGGGCCAAGGTTTCCGAGCGCTACGCGGCCTACACCAGCGCGCTCGGCCGGCGCCTCGCCAAGGGGCCGCAGCTGCGGCAGGAGATCGTTGAGGATGTTGTAGGACCAGAGAAAGACTAGGGGGCCGGAGTTGAGGCATCGCTCCGGACTCACCCAAAACAAAGCCATCTCCTGAGGTTCGTCAGCCGCTCCGTGGGTCGGAGTTCCCCGTCCTTCCAATAGCTTCCAGTTGCACGGCGCGCACGGCATCCAAGGTTACAAGCGCCGCAGCGACCTTGGCGCGCGCCTCCTCGATATCGGCCATGACGAGGCAGTCATTCCGGTGGATGGCCGCCAGGAAGGCCGCGAGCACCGCAGGCGAGTTTGCTGCCAACCCTAGAAAATGATCTCCGGACGGGGCCCGATCACCGGCGAACCAGTTCTTTACGGTCCGTTCATTCGCGCCGGTCCAGAGCGCCACCGTCTTGATAGAGGAGGACTGGCCACGCAGCGAAGCTCGCAATGCCGTGGAGACTAGCTTGGCAAATGACGGTCTTGCAGGCTCACGGCTGCGCCGTTTGGGAAAGATAGTGCCCGAATCCAGAAAGGACATTCCATCAGCTCCGCGCTCTAGTGCCGAGGGAGTGCGCCGGCAGTCGACGCCAGAAAGTGGAGCGTCAGCGTGTGAGCAGGGTGGAGGGACTCCCGCGAACGGCGAGGGCCGGCGAGGACCGGTCGATGCGGGCAGCCGCCTATGTGCGGATGTCGACCGACCATCAGCGCTATTCAACCGAGAACCAGCTCGACACCATCCGGAGGTTCGCCGCAGCAAGGGACATCGAAATCGTCCGCGTTTATGAGGATGCCGGCAAGAGTGGACTAAACTTGGAGGGACGCGACGCGTTCCAACGGCTTCTTTCCGACGTCGAGCGGAGCGCCGCGGATTTCGGCACGATCCTTGTCTATGACGTGAGCCGCTGGGGGCGCTTCCAAAACGCCGACCACGGCGCCCACCTCGAATTCATGTGTTATCGCGCGGACATCGTTGTCCACTATTGCGCTGAACAGTTCGAAAACGACGGCAGCATTGGCTCCAACCTGCTGAAGACCGTCAAGCGGGTCATGGCCGGCGAATACAGCCGCGAGCTTTCGGTCAAAGTCTTCGCCGGCCAGTGCCGCCTCGTCGAGAAGGGGTTTCGGCAAGGGGGAATGGCCGGATATGGACTTCGGCGGCTCCTCATCGACGAGCATGGCGAGCCGAAGGCCGAACTCGCGATCGGCGAGCGCAAGAGCCTTCAGACCGAACGGGTGATCCTGGTCCCCGGACCACTCGACGAGGTCGAGACAGTCCGGCGCATCTACCGACTCTTCGTCGAGAAGGGTATCCAGGAATCCGAGATCGCAACCAGCCTGAATCGCGATGGCATCGTCACCAACCTCGGGCGTCCATGGACGCGCGGGACCGTCCATCAGGTCCTGACGAGCCCCAAATACATCGGCGACAACGTTTTCAATCGCGTTTCCTTCAAGCTGAAGATGCGCCGCGTCGTGAACGCCCCGGAGCATTGGGTTCGTGCGCGCGCCGTTTTCACACCTATCGTCGATGCCGCCACTTTCGAGCGCGCCGCCAGGATCGTGGAGGATCGCAGCCGGAGGCTGACTGACGCTGATCTCCTCGACCTGCTCCGGTCGCTCCTCCTTGAGCAGGGCGCGCTCTCCTGCCTAGTCATCGACGAGCATGAGGATATGCCGTCAAGCAGCGTCTACCGAAGCCGCTTTGGCAGCCTGCTGCGTGCTTACCATCTCGTCGGGTACAACCCGCGGCGTGACTATCGCTATGTCGAGATCAACCGGCGCCTACGGGCGATGCATCCCGACGTAGTCGCATTGGTGGTGGACGGTTTGAGGAACGCAGGCGGCGAGGTTCAAGTCGATCCCCACACCGGCTTGCTCGACGTCAACGGCGAGTTCACCGCCTCCGTGGTCGTTGCGCGCTGCGGCGAAACGCAGGGGGGCTCGCCGCGCTGGCGCATTCGGCTCGACACCGGACTGGTGCCCGACATCACAGTCGCGGTGCGCATGGATCGCATCAACGTCTCCCCGCTCGACTACTATCTGCTACCGCGTCTCGACATGGCCGAACACAGGCTTCGGCTCGGGGAGAGCAACGGCCTATCCCTGGATAGCTATCGCTTCGAGACCCTCGACTTCTTTTTCTCCCTGGCGGCCCGAGCACTGTTTGAGGAGGCGGCATGACCCAAGCGACGAATACCTGCGTGCAGATGATCCCGATCGACCGGATCGTCGTGCTGAACCCGCGCGTCCGCAACCGGCGCAAGTTCATGGACGTGGTCGAGAGCATCCGGACGGTTGGCCTGAAGCGTCCGATTCGGGTGAACACGATGATGGGAGCGGACGGCCAGCGATCCTACGGGCTCGCCTGCGGCCAAGGACGCATTGAGGCGTTCCGAGAGCTCGGGCGAACCGAGATCCCCGCAATCGTGACGGCAGCGTCCGACGAAGAGTGCCTGATCATGAGCCTCGTGGAGAATTGCGCCCGGCGGCAGCACCGATCCATTGATTTGCTCCAGGATGTCGCCACGCTGCGGAAGCGCGGCTACACGGACCGGCAGATCGCTGACAAGATCGGCACCACGCCCGAATGGGTAAGCATGATGGCATTGCTGATCGAGAAGGGCGAACAACGCCTCATCGAGGCCGTCGACGCCGGGACGATCCCAATCTCGGTGGCGATCGAGATCGTCCGTGCCGACGACGAGGTGATCCAACACATGCTCGCGGAGGCCTATACAGAGGGGAAAATTACGGGACCGCGGCTCATCAAGATGCGGCGCCTGATCGAACAGCGGACCCGGCGAGGCAAACACATCTCCATGAACGCATTCGGCAAAAAGCTGACACGGGCAAGGACCTCCGAGGCCTTTGTCCGGATTTTCCAGCAGGAGGCCGACAAACAGCGTCTGCTCGTCAAGAAGGCCGAGGTCACGCAGACGCGTCTCCTTTTCATCGTCGAGGCGCTCAAGAATCTGCGGGTCGACGAAAACTTTGTCACCCTGCTCCGGGCTGAGAAGCTTGACACCATGCCGAAGGACCTGGAGATGCGCATCTTGGGAGAAGCGGCATGAGCGAGATCGAGACCTTCGCGCGGATCGCTTTCGAGCCCGAATGCATCACCGTGCCGATCGCTGCCCTCCTACCTGTCCGTCCCCCGAGGCCCTCGGTCAAAGCGAGCCACAAGTACCAGCAGATCCGCACCTCGGTGATCGAGGTCGGGCTAGTCGAGCCGCCTGTCGTTGCCAGGATAGAAGGCAATCCAAAGAACTTCCTCCTACTCGACGGACATGTCCGCGTGGAGATCCTGAAGGACCTCGATAGGACCGAGGTCGAGTGTTTGGTCTCGACCGACGACGAGGCCTTCACCTTCAACAAGCGGATCAGCCGCCTGTCTGCCGTCCAGGAACACGCCATGATCCGGAAGGCCATCGCCCGGGGCGTCTCCAGCGAAAAAATCGCCCGCGCGCTCAGCCTCCATGTCAACAGTGTGAGGCGGAAGGCGAACCTTCTCGACGGTATCAGTCACGAGGTCGTCTCGATGCTAAAGGACACGATGTGTCCGATGGCTGTGTTCGAGATCCTCAAGCGGATGAAGCCTCTGCGGCAGATCGAGGCCACCGAGCTGATGATCGCGGCGAACAACTACACGGCGGCCTACGCGACGGCATTGCTCGCCGGTACCCCGTCCAGCGAACTCGCCGGGGAGAAGAAATCGAAGAAGGTGCGCGGCGTCACGCCGGAGGCAATGGCCAGGATGGAGAAGGAGCTTGCCCGGCTTCAGGAATCGATGGCCGAGATCCACGAGACCTATGGCAAGGATCATCTCCAACTTACCGTCGTAAGGGGGTACCTCGGGAAGCTGCTCGGCAATCCACGCGTCGTGCGCTATCTCCTTCAGCATCGACCCGAATACCTAGAGCAATTTCAGGCAATTGCTGACGCCGCCTCCTTTGCGGACCAGGCAGCGTAGTTTAGCTGCCCTGCAGCTCATTTACGTCTCGGCGAACAGTGGCAGCCGATGCGCACAGTGTGCCGCGGTGGTTTATTTGGGAACCTCTGACTTCGTTCAGCACATAAAAACCGACGCGAAAAATGATGCTTCTGCTCGCACCCGACTGAAACGTCAGAGTGGTATTCGTGACCCATACCAGCCCTCGACTGCCCTTTCGGCGACGTACGCTTTGCGCCGCGTTCTCGGTCATTCATCTGGTGACGACCGCGGCCCAAAAGCGGACATTAGCGAGGCGGGCAAGTCGGGCGCCTTTGCGCCAGAAGCAGAAGTTCGCTACGGCGGCGACGAATGGCCGGTTAGGGGCCGTCTCCGGACGGTCAGCTATCGGGCTGCGTATGCCGCGCAGCTGCCGCTCTGCTCCCGACCCCTAGTAGCCGAAGCGCAGCCCGAATATTCTGATCAAAAGTGGTCGTACAAACCGGAGTAAACGGCGAAGGCATGCATCACCTTGCCATCTACAATTTCAATAATTTCCGAGTCCCGTCAGACGAGCCGATCAACCAAGGCTTCCACGACAGGAACGACCTGAATTTTCGCGCTGCGGAGATCAGCGAAGGGTTTATCGCCCGGTCCGGTCACGGGGAGGAAGAGGCCCCAGCCAGCTGGGGGCCTCAAGTGTTTCCGCGCTTCTATGTCGATAACGGCGACGGCTGGGCCCCGTCATCGCTGTCGCTGTGGCGGGACCTATCCTCGTTGTTCGCCTTCACCTACTCGGGCATTCACATCGAGGCGATGCAGAACGCCCGGCAGTGGTTCGATCGGCACAAATGGCCACCTTACGTCCTCTGGTGGGTCCGCGAGGGCTCTGTTCCGAGTTGGCAAGAGGGTGTCGAGCGGCTGGAGCACATTCACGACCATGGCCCCACCTACTTCGCGTTCGATTTCAAAAAGCCGTTCGACCCTCACGGTAATCCAACGGCGGTAGATCGAGCTGCAGTCCAGCGTCAGAAGGGGAGAAATGCCGCTGCTCAGGCCCGGCTGACGGTTCACGAACGGTAGGCGGCTTGCGACCTACTTCGGGTCAACACTTCCCGTTCCGCATGCCGACATTCGGTCCCTCAAGCACCCTCGCCCGCCATCAGCTCGACCAATGTCATCTCGGGCGGCTGGGTGCCGTTGAGGATGTCGCGGGTGAGTTGGGCAGGAAGAAAGGCGAGCGGGATGATCCGGGCGACGTAGCGCTCGTCGGTGCGGTAGGCCTGGGCGATCTCCTTCATCGTCGGGTAGCGCTTGTCGAGGAGATCGCGCCACCAGCGATGCGCCTGCGCGAGAGCGCGCACCATGGCGGGATCGGGCTGCGGATCGGCCGGCCCCTCCCCCTCGATGATCAGCTTGGTCTCGACGCCGCGGCGGCGAAGTGCAAGCGGGCGGGCGACGGCGATCGGGGTCGTGGCATGGCCCAGTGCTTGCGGTTGCAGCGTCAGCTGCACCTCGTCGTCGCGGAGATCGACACGCTGCAGCAGAGTGAGCACGGCATCGCGCCTTGTGACCGGATTGTCGCTGGCGAGACGCTCTGCGAGATGGTCGGCCCGGCGGAGGATCGTCTGCTGCAGGTCGAGGGAGGCCTGCGGCGGGATGACCGCGCCGAGCAGCCAGTCGCGATCGCGCAGCAGGCGCTTCAGCAGCGCGAGGATGGCGTCCTCCACTTCGGCGGTGGCAAGCCGCAGGCCAGGCGCCGCATCGGGAGATGGTGCATCGGCCTGACGCTTCAGCCGGTCCGGGCTGACATAGTAGCGATAGCGCACCCCGCGCTTCACCGCATGGGTGGACAGAAGTCTCCGGCCCTTGTGATCGAACAGCAAACCAGCAAACAGGCTGGGGTTCTTCGATCTCGAACGGTGCGGCTGGCCAGCGCGGTTCTGCGCCAGCAGCGCCTGCACCTGATCCCAGAGCGGCCGATCGATGAGCGCCGGGTGCTGGCCCTTGTAGATGGTCGCCTTGTGCCGGATGCGGCCGATATAGATCGGGTTCTCCAGCAGGCGGTAGAGATGGCCGCGGGAGAAGGGGCTGTTGGTGGCGCGAAGTCCCCGGCGGGCCAGTTCCTCCTTCACCGCATCGACCGAGCGTAGCTCGAGATAGAGACGATAGATGGTGCGGATCGTCTAGGCCTGAGGTGGGTTGAGGACGAGGGTGCGCCCCGCGGCGTCGTAGCCGAGCGGCACATGGCCGCCCATCCACAGCCCCGTCTTCTTCGAGGCGGCGATCTTGTCGCGGATGCGTTCGCCGGTGACCTCACGCTCGAACTGGGCAAAGGACAACAGCACGTTCAGCGTCAGCCGCCCCATGCTGGTGGTGGTGTTGAAGGACTGGGTCACCGACACAAAGCTGGCATTGCTATGGTCGAGCACCTCGACGATGCGGGCGAAATCGGTCAGCGAGCGGGTGAGACGGTCGACTTTGTAGACCACCACCACATCAATGCTACCCGAGGCGATGTCGGCCAGCAGCCGGGTCAGACCCGGACGCTCCATGTTGCCACCGGAGTAGCCGCCATCGTCATAGCGGGCCGGCAGCAGCTGCCAGCCCTCGTGCTTCTGGCTGGCGATGAAGGCCTCGCAGGCCTCGCGCTGGGCATGCAGGGAGTTGAAGTCCTGCTCCAGCCCCTCCTCGCTGGATTTGCGGGTGTAGATGGCACAGCGGATGGTGCGTCGGGTCTCAGCCATGGGCGGCCTCCCGACGCGTGCGACCGGCACCCGAGTTCGCCGGGGTCGGCAAGGCATCGCGCTCCGGCGGTGCCGGCTTCTTCACCCCGAAGAACACCCAGCCGTTCCAGCGCGTGCCGGTGATGGAGCTGGCGATCTTCGACAGTGATTGGTGGGTGGTGCCGTTCCAGACATAACCGTCCTTGGTGACGGCGACCTCATGGACCTTGCCCTGCCATTCGCGCACCAGCCGGGTGCCGGAGCGCAGCTTGCGGTTCGGTCGCATCAGTGGCGCCTGACCGTTCGGGGTGATCTGCGCTACCAGATCGTCGAGCTGCCTGCGGGTCTCGCGGTCGAGACCGCCGTCCGCGCGTTCACGCAGTGCATGGGCGACCACGCGCCGGACGAAGCCCGTGCGCAGGAATTTCGGCAGCGGCGTGCCGATCAGCTCAAGGAACATGTCCCTGAGCTCCGGCAGGTCGAGCGTCCCGAGGTTCGCCAGCTCCCGCTCGAGCGCCTCCGGGGTGAGGGTCATCGCCGGCATGACCTCACGCTCCCGCCACAGCCGTGGACGCCACGACAATCCGGTAGATCGTCTTGCCATCCGGTCCCGACGCCTTGATCAGCACATGGCCCTGCTTGCGCAGGCCGGTGAGCGCCGCACGGGTGGTGTGCGCCAGCCAGCCGGTCGCGCTCATGAGGTCGGCAACCGAGGCCCCCTCCTCCCGGCTCAGCAGATCGATCACCAGGGCGCGCTTGGTACCGCTGCGTTCGCGAGGTGCGACAACCGCCGTCTCCGCGCCCTCCCCCGTCGCCACAACATCGACCTCCGTGGAGGCGCCAGCTTCCACCCCGATCGCGGCCAAGCCGGACGGCGTGAGCATCAGGCCGATGCGCTGCTCGTTATCGTCGCTGCGCCAGGTCGGTTGATCCGGTCCCGCCACCGTCTCAGCAACCAGGCCCGCGGCCAGCAGCTTCTCTCCGGTACGCTGCAGGTCAGCGCCTTCCAGGCGGGAGGCCAGATCGAGCAGCAGATCGTCGCGCTGGGCCGCAGCCGACAGCAGAACGAGGTGGGTGTCAGTGGGTTTGAACGCACGCGGCATGAGGCAGCTCCGTTGGGATCTGGCGGCATCAGCGCCGCCACTGCCACAAGCCCCCGAAACGGGAGCCATCCTGCCGTCAATGCGGCGAAGCGGAGATCGCCCGGCCGTCTATCCGCTGACCGAAGCCAGGGAGCTTCAGCCAACGCAGCCTTGTCCCGGAGCCCCTCGTTTGCGTCGTCGTCCTGGCGACCACTGATCGCTCCACAGCGCAGCGAAGTCGAGCGGATTGTGAGAAATAACAGTGCTTTGTGTCAGGCGCTTACGGATGCGAGCGTCGTCCGGAAACGGCCATGGCTCTCACCCGCCCCGCAGCCTCCAGCGTGACGTCCCGCCGATCGAAACCGCATCAGCGATGTGGATCGAAAAGACCGACACGCTCCCGCCCGGCATGCTCGCCCGCAGCGGCCTGAGCCGTCGCCCTCTCCCGAGGGATTTCGTCCCCCCCTCCTCTTCAGACCATCCGCCATGCGAGCGGAGGGATCGACCGTTCAAGCCTGCATCATGTCGCCAGCCAGAACATCCCAACGAAACCCGCTCCGCATCTCTCCCGGTGAGACCACATGAACCTGCTCTGGATCATCCTCGTGCTCTTGGTCGGGGTCGTTGCCACCCATTGGATCGCCGGCGCAGCAGGGGGGCGGATCGCCCCACCACTCATCCAGATCGCCGCCGGCGCCGTCATCGGCCTCACCACCGATTTCGGCGTGACGCTACAACCTGAACTGTTCTTCCTGCTGTTCCTGCCGCCGCTTCTGTTCCTCGACGGCTGGCGCGTGCCGAAGCGCGACCTTCAGGACAATGCGGCGATCGTCCTGTCGCTTGCTTTCGGGCTCGTTTTCTTCACCGTGCTCGGGGTTGGGCTCATGCTGCACGTGATCCTCCCCGCCATGCCGCTCCCGGTCTGCTTTGCACTGGCGGCGGTGCTGTCACCCACCGACGTCGTGGCAGCCACCGCCATGGTGACGGATGTGCCGATCCCGCGTCGGCTGCTCCGAATTCTGGAAGGTGAAGCCCTTTTCAACGACGCGTCCGGTCTCGTCTGCCTCCGCCTCGCCGTAGCGGTGATGATGACCGGCACCTTTCCCTTCTGGCCGTCGGTGGGCGGACTTGCCTGGGCAACGATCGGCGGGGTGGCGCTTGGCCTCGCCTTCAGCAGGGTCATCGCCTCGGTCAAGCTGTGGGTGGTGGCGCGGCTGGGGGAGAACACGTCCTCCCAGATCCTGATCAGCCTCCTCAACCCCTACGGAGCCTATGCACTGGCTGATGCGATCGGCTGCTCGCCGGTGCTGGCGGCGGTGGCTGCCGGCATGATGATGAGTTGGATCGAGGTGAGCGGTCAGGCGCTTGCCGTGACACGCATCCGCCGCAACGCGGTATGGGAGACGCTGCAATTCGCACTCAACGGGGCCATTTTCCTGCTGCTCGGTGAGCAATTGCCCGGCATCATGGCGCGCGTTGGCGCGAGCGCTGCCGAGAGCGGCCATGCGCAGCTCGGCTGGCTCGCCATCTATGTGCTGGCCGTGATCGCCGCCCTTGCGGTGCTGCGTTTCGCCTGGGTCTGGATCTCGGTGTTCATCTGGCTGCGGCTCAACACAACGCTCGCCCATGGCCAACGGATGCCGAACAGCCGGCTGGTCCTGGCGATGTCGATGGCGGGCGTCCGGGGTACCGTCACGCTTGCAGGCGCTCTCAGCCTCCCATTGCTGCTGCCTGACGGGTCGCCGTTTCCCTCCCGTGATCTTGCCATCCTCATCGCAGCAGGGGTGATCCTCGGTTCGCTGATCCTGGCCAATGTCGGTTTGCCGAGACTGTTGAAGGGGGTGCCTATGCCGGAGGAACCTCGACAGGACCAGCAAGAGCTGATGGCCCGCATTGAGGCGGCAAAGGCAGCGATCGCCGCGCTTGGGCGAGCCGGAGAGCACCAGGGGCCGGAAGCGGGCAGTCGTTTGGCGGCGATTGCCGCCGTTGCCGACTACTACCAGCACCGCCTGACTCAGCTACAGCCCGGAGCTCAGCAGCCTCGGGAGGAAGGCACTCTGCACGACGAGGAGCAACTGCACGTATTGGCTCTGAGAGCCGAAAGCGCCGCCATCATCGCTATGGTGCGCAGCCACCGCATATCGAGCGATATCGCCCACAAATTGCTGCGGGAGATGGATCTCGCCGAGGCCGCCTTCCAGACCGCTTCCGGTGACTAAGCTGCTTCGCCCGATCGTTCTTCGGCTTGCCGAGCTCCTTGTGCGAGCCACAAAAGGGGAACGTCTTTCGCCTCAACCGCCAGGATCGCCCCGGCACCGGACTGCCCCACGACATCAGCACGTCAATCTACCGGAGCATGGTCAGTAGCGAGCACGATCAAGGGTTGGTTTCAGATGGAGGGCGCGTCGTCGAAATCAGGCATTGCCGTGCCCAGTCTGTCTCCGGCTCCGTGAAATGCCTCCAAACGTTGGTCCCCACGGAGCCGGCAACAGTCCGGAGCATCATCCTGCAATGGCTTCCAGGGTCACAGACGAAGGCAGCGATGGATAGTCCGTGTAGCCATGAGCCCCTCCGCCGAAGAAAGTCGCACGATCCGCCTCGTTGAGCGCGGCTCCCACAGAAAAGCGGACAGGGAGATCGGGATTGGAAATAAAGAGCTTCCCGAACGCGACCATATCGGCACGTCCGTCAGCGAGTGCCTGTTCGGCCTTTCGCTGGTCATAGCCGCCGGCGACGATGATAGTTCCCGAGAAACGCTTACGGATGAGGCGCATCATGGCTTCTCCCTCCGGCGTGATCGGCATGTCGGTCTCGACGCCGAACGTCGTCGGTTCGACGGCGTGCAGATAGGCGATCTTTCTCCGATCCAGCGCGGTTGCGATATAGTCGAAGGTTTCCTCCGGCGTGTCGTCGCCCATTCCCATGAAACGTCCCAGCGGCGTCAGTCGGACGCCGACGCGGTCCTCGCCGGCCACCGCAATGACCGCGTCGACGATTTCGAGCAGAAGTCGCGCACGATGGGCGACCGGACCACCATAAGCATCGCGTCGGTGGTTGCTCGCGCTGTTGATGAACTGGTCGATCAGATAGCCATTGGCGGCATGAATCTCGATACCGTCCATGCCCGCGGCGAGTGCGTTGACTGCGGCTGTCGCGTAATCTGCGATAATCGCCTTAATACCGTCGAGCGTCAGCTCCTGCGGGACAAGCAGGTCGGCCCAGGTACCGTTGCCGTCGGCATCCACAATGAAGGTCTTGCCTTCCACCGGCATGGCCGTCGGTGCGACCGGCAACCCGCCGCCCGGCTGGAAACTTGGATGCGACACACGACCCACGTGCCAAAGCTGCATGAAGATGTGCCCTCCCTTTTCATGCACGGCTTTCGCTATGGGTCGCCATCCCTCGACCTGAGCGTCGGAATAGATGCCAGGCGTCCACGCATAGCCCTGGCCCTGTTGGGAAATCTGTGTCGCCTCGGTGATGATCAGCGCGGCTCCGGCCCGCTGCCGGTAGTATTCGACATTGATTCCGGTCGGAACATTGCCGGCGCCGGCACGCGACCGGGTCAGTGGTGCCATCACGATGCGTGACGCGAGCGACATCCTGCCGACCTGGATGGAGCTGAACAGAAGATCCGACATTTTCATGCCTCCCATTGGATACTAACGAGAACGCCACGCCAAAAATTGAAGTCCTGCAGCGAACGCTGCGAAGGCGGTGCCGAGCACACTGACCAGCAACCATCCACCACTTCCCCAAGCCAGGGTCGCGGTTGCCGAACCAAGAGCTCCGCCGAGAAACATCGTGCCCATAAGCACTGTGTTCAGCCGGGCGCGGGCTTCAGGCCGAAGCGCGAACACGATGTGCTGGTTCGAGACAAGCGCGCTCTGTATGCCGAAATCGAGCAATATGACGCCGACAACCAACCCGGCGAGCGAGGTCCAAAGGCCGAATACGATCCATGAGACGAGCGTGACCAACGCGCCAAGCACCACGGCCTGTGTCGGCCCGCGCTTGTCGGCGAAACGCCCCGCCAGTGGCGCGGCAAGAATGCCGACGGCACCCACAAGACCGAAAAGCCCCGCGATCTCCGCGCCGAAGCCATAACGCGGCTCGGCAAGCCGAAAGGCAAGAATGGTCCAGAACACCGTGAAGGCGGCGAACAGCGCCGACTGAGTCAAAGCGGCGAGGCGCAACGCTGGAAATTCACGCCACAGGTGCCAGATCGAATGCAAAAGGCGGGGATAGCTGAGCGTGGAGTCCGGCGTGCTCCGTGGCAGGATGGCGATCATCAGGCCGGCTGCCCCGACAGCGAGCGGTACGGCCAACCAGAACATTTCGCGCCAACCGGCATGCGAAGCGACAAACCCTGCCAACGTCCGGCTGAGCAGGATGCCGGTCAACAGCCCCGCCATCACGGTGCCGACCGTTGCGCCGCGCTTCTCGGGAGCCGCAAGATGTGCGGCGAAGGGTACAATCTGTTGTGCGACCGTCGACACGAGACCGACTGCGAGAGATGCAAATACAAGAAGTAGCGCGCTTGGCGCTATCGCCGCACCCAGCAGGGCGACGGCAAGTACAAGGAACTGGGCGACAATCAGGCGCCGCCGTTCGACGAGATCTCCAAGCGGGACCAGGAGGAAGAGACCAACTGCATAACCCAGCTGGGTCGCCGTGGGGATCGCCCCCGCCAGCGATCCGGGCAGGTCCTGCTCGATCAATTCGAGCATAGGCTGATTATAATAAATGTTGGCAACGGCCAGACCAGCGGCCGTAGCCATCGCAAAAGTCGCCCCGGCCCCAAGGACGGAAGTGGTGGGTTCACTATCCTGAACGGTGTGCTGCATCGTCATGGAAACATTCCATCGTGAATGGGAAAGCGAACGACGCCGCCCCCTCAGGACGGTGCCGATGCGAAACATCATGCGAACGTGGAAATCAGGCGCTGGTCCGCGCCATCTGATCGAGAACCGCGACAAGGCTGTCGACATCACGCGGACCGTCGTAACGGGCACCGTTGATGAACAGGCACGGTGTGCCGTTCACACCACCATATACGCCGCCCGAAAAATCCGTGCGGATCTTGGCGTCGACGCTCCCCTCGAAGGCTGCGAGCAAACCCACCCGACTGAGGCCCAGACGATCGCCATAGACAATAAGGCTTTCGTCATCGAGCGCGTTCTGGTGCTCATAAAGCAGGTCGTGAGCCGCCCAGAACTGCCCTTCGATTGCCGCAGCTTCGGCAAATTCAGCCGCACGCAGCGCATGTGGATGCATATCGACAAGGGGAAAATTGCGGAAAACGAAGCGCAGCCGCATACCCATCGCCTGTTGCACGGCTTTGAGGACCGGATAGGCCTCACCGCAGTACGGGCACTCGTAGTCCCCGTATTCGATCAGCGTGACCAAGGCGTTGTGGGATCCGATCGAGTGATCCCCGACACTCACGGGCGGAACGGAACGGGTCATACCGAAATTCCTTGCGCGCGGCACATCACGACCGCGCCTGGCGCGGCGCAACTACCCTCGGTACGCCTGAGTTCAAAAAGGGCAATCGTCCTGCGTGTTGCCGCGAGCATATGGCGACCTCCGTTGCGTCAACGGGCCGGTAACCTGCGGCTTATCAAGCCCCAAAGCCCCGGACGACGGGCCACATGGCACGCCGCAAGCTGAACGGAGGCCGGCATCTCAACGCCTGTCCGCTCCTCAACCCACGCCGTCATATTTGCCGTTCGGTTCGACGCGCGAAATTGCTTGTTGGCGTGCCAAAATAATACTTGGGTTTACGTTTCTCCCATGGCGCGAAGCTCGCCCAGGCTAAGCCAGGCCTACGGGGACGTTCGCTAAGGCATCGTCATGCATCGCCAGCCAATTCCATCGATATGAGACACCGCGACAAACAACGATGACCAATCCCGATGTGTGCATTCTCAGAAGAAATCTAATCCATCGCCCATTATTCACTGCGGCGATGGAGTTCCAGCATGACCATCAAACGGATCGTTACAACTGCTTTTATCCTCGCATGCGGCGCAGGCAGCGCGGCGCTCATCTATGCCTGGCAACCGGCCCTGCCTCCAATTGCCCCACCATCACCCACAGGCTTTGACGCCTCCGAGGTGAGGTACGGCGCAGATCTGGCGCTAATCGGTGATTGCCGCACCTGCCACACCGCGCCCGGGGGGCGGACATTCGCGGGTGGCCTTGCCATGCCCACTCCGTTCGGAACGATCTATTCTACCAACATCACGCCCGACGCACGGACGGGAATCGGGCAGTGGTCGCTTGAGGCGTTCACCCGTGCCATGCGCGAGGGCGTCGACCGGGAAGGGCGCCATCTCTACCCAGCCTTTCCCTATGACCATTTCAGCCTGACCACCGATGTGGACATGAAGGCGCTCTACGCGTTTCTCATGACCCGCGATCCCATCGTGGCCGAAGCGCCAGCCAACGATCTGCCCTTTCCAATCAATGTGCGTCTCGTCCTCGCCGGATGGAAGCTGCTATTTTTCCATCCCGCGCGCTACACGACCGATCCGACGCATGACGATATCTGGAATCGTGGGCGCTATCTGGTCGAGGGACTCGCCCATTGCGGGGCGTGCCACACGCCGCGCAATTTCATGGGCGCCGAGACTCGCTCCGAGGACTACGCCGGTGGCGAGGTGGAAGGATGGTCCGCCTTCCCGCTTGGGCGTCTTTCGCCCGCGCCCATTCCATGGACAGAGGATGCCCTGAACCACTATCTACGAGAGGGCTGGCAGGCCCACCATGGCGTGGCTCTCGGCCCCATGCGGCCGGTGGTGGAGAACCTAGCCGAGGCGCCGGCGCAAGACGTGGCGGCCATGGCGCACTACCTCGCTTCGCTCGGAGCCACGGCGGGGCCCTCTGTTCAGATACCGACCGTTTCTCCCGATGCGTCAGGCCAACGCCCGCAGTCAGCGGGCTGGCAGGCGGCTATTTCAACTCCTGCGGCGGGTGGCCCGATCGGCCGGGCGATCTTCTCCGCCGCTTGCGCCTCTTGTCATCTCAGCGAGCGGCCGCTTCCGCTGGGTGGGGTCGATCTCGCCCTGTCGACCAGCCTATCGGCCTCCACACCGCAAAATCTCCTCGACATCGTGTTGAACGGCGTGCCGGCAAGCGATGGCAACCCGGCGCTCATTATGCCGGGTTTCGCCGGATCCATGACCAACGCGACGCTGGCCTCCCTCCTGACTTTCTTACGAGTGGAGGTTGCCGGCAAATCGGCCTGGCCCGACCTCCCCGCCGCTGTCGCAGCGGCCCGGAAAGCCGCCTCCCCTCCGATCCATGTGCGAGCCACACGATGACCCATCTTATCGTCAACGGCGAGCTCCGGACTGTTTCCTCCGATCCGGATACGCCGCTCCTTTACGTGCTGCGCGACGAACTCGAGCTGAACGGTGCCAAGTTCGGCTGTGGTCTTGGCCAGTGCGGAGCCTGTACCGTCCTGATCGACGGTCAGCCGGTCTTTTCATGCCTCACGCCACTCCTTCTGCTGGAGGGCCGCGAAGTACGCACCCTGGAGGGCCTGGGCACGCTGGAGAATCCCGGCCCTGTGCAGGCCGCCTTCATTGCGGAGCAGGCAGCACAGTGCGGCTACTGTATCGCTGGGATGATCATGCGGACGCAAGCCTTGCTGGAACGCAGTCCGAACCCCGACGACGACGAGATCCGCGGCGCCCTCGAGCCGCAACTCTGCCGTTGCGGCACACATATGCGCATCATCCGCGCCGTGAAACACGCCGCACGGAGCCTGTCCGCGGCAGCGGAGGCAACCAAATGAGACACGACATCTCCCGACGCGCAGTGTTGCAAGGCACCGGCGCGCTAATCTTGTCCTTTGCGCTCACACGACGGGCATTCGCCCTCACGGAAACCGGCGTAGGCGACACTTCGGTGCACAGGCTGCCCGGCGATCTTGATTCCACGCCGATGCTGGACGCGTGGATTCGCATTGATCCCGATGACAGTGCCACGATCTTCACCGGCAAGGCCGAACTCGGCCAGGGCATCAAGACCGCCCTGCTTCAAGTGGCGGCGGAAGAATTGAAGCTGCCGCTTACACGGCTGACGCTAGTGACGGCGGACACCGGACGCACACCGAACGAGGGGTATACCGCCGCCAGCCATTCCGTTCAGGATTCCGGTACCGCCATTCGCAACGCAGCCGCGCAGGTCCGCGAGATTCTCATCGGTGAGGCCTCACGTCGTACCGGCGCGGGCGCCGATGAGTTGGTAGCGCGCGATGGCGTCGTCACCGGTCCGGGTGGCCTTCGCCTCAGCTATGGCGAGCTTGTCTCGCCCCAACTACTGCATGTCGAAGCGCAGCCCACCTCCAACCTGACCGACCCCAAAGACTTTACGGTCATGGACAAGCCGGTGCCGCGCGTCGACATCCCCGCCAAGCTCACCGGGGTGGCCTCCTATGTGCAGGACATGCGGGTGCCCGGCATGCTTCATGGGCGCGTCGTCCGCCCGCCCAGTTATGGGGCCCGTCTTGTCTCGATCGATGCCACCTCCGTCGAAGGAATGACCGGCGTAGTGAAGGTCGTGAAAGACGGTTCGTTTCTCGGTGTGATCGCCGAGAAGGAATGGACGGCCATCCAAGCCATGCGGCAGCTCGCGGCGCTCGCGAAATGGAACGAGACGGCCGAACTTCCCGACGAGTCCCGGTTAGCCGAGGCGCTGATGGCCCTGCCTACGCAAGATACCGTCATTCTCGACGTCGGAAAGCCTGACGCCGCGCAATATGATGTTGATGCAAGCTTCAGTCGCCCCTATCTCGCGCACGGATCAATCGGCCCTTCCTGTGCCGTGGCGCGGATGGACAGCGACACGCTCACGGTCTGGACTCACACACAGGGCGTGTTTCCACTACGCAATGCGCTGGCGGAGCTCTTCGCCATGCCTCGCGAGAACGTACGGTGCATCCAGGTTGAAGGTGCTGGCTGCTATGGCCAAAACGGTGCTGACGATGTCGGCGCCGACGTCGCGATGCTGGCGCGCGCCCTGCCTGGCCGGACGGTGCGCGTGCAATGGATGCGCGAGCAGGAGCACGCCTGGGAGCCTTTCGGCCCCGGCATGGTCGTCCATTTGCAGACGGCGCTCGGCGCCGATGGTATGATCTCCACCTGGCGGCAGGAGGTCTGGAGCCAATCTCACATGATGCGGCCGGGTCCACCGGGCACCTTGCTCGCCGCGCGGGAAAAGGCCGATCCGTTCCCACCGCCGCCTCCCGTCGACCTGCCGATGCCCGAAGGTGGAGGAGACCGCAACGCAATACCGCTCTATGTGCTGCCGAATGCACGGGCCGTGAATCATTTCCTGCCGGAAATGCTCCTGCGCGGATCTTCCATGCGCTCGCTTGGCGGCTATCTCAATGTGTTCGCTATCGAAAGCACCATGGATGATCTTGCGCGTCTGTCGAAGCAGGATCCCGTAGCGTTCCGCTTGCGTCATCTCGCCGATGAGAGGGCGAAGGCGGTGATCATCACGGCGGCCGAACGCTTCGGCTGGGATGGACGGCCCAAGCTGCCGGCGGGAGGCGGATACGGCTTTGGCTTCGCGCGCTACAAGAATCTCGAAGCTTGGTGCGCCGTGGCGCTGGAGATATCTATCGATCAGGACACTGGCCGCACGATCGTGGAGCGGGCGACGGCCGCCGTGGACACCGGACAGGTCGTCAATCCCGATGGCGTGCGCAACCAGATCGAGGGCGGGATCGTACAGGCGACGAGCTGGACGCTGTTCGAGGGCGTGCGCTTTGATCGGCGCCGCATCACGTCGATCGACTGGGCGGCGTATCCCATTCTGCGCTTCGCCCATGTGCCGCGCGCGATCGACGTCCACATCGTCGACCGCCCCGGCCTTCCCTTCCTTGGAGCGGGCGAGGCCGCGCAAGGGCCGACAGGAGCGGCCATCGCGAACGCTGTGCGTGACGCCACCGGACAACGACTACATGCGTTGCCCCTCGATGCCGCGAAAATTCGCCCGCAAAACCTGCTCGCCGGCCGGCCTAGGGCCGGCACATGATGGGCGTATCGCAAAACCACGCCCCCCGATCTCGTTCGGGTCCGGAAGACGACCGCCGCGCAGCCGCGTCATCTTGATCGGGCAGTGGGCACGCTGAAACGGTGGAGGCTGGAGCCTTGCCCAGACAATGACGGCCGGACGGGAATCGTAATCGTGAGCCTCATCGACGAACGCAAGCATCAGATGTTTCCCGTCCTCACCGCGATGCAAATGCAGATGGTGCAACGCTTCGCGAGCGGCCCGGAACGGCATTTCCATCCAGGTGAGCCGGTATTCAACGTCGGTGACGTCGCGGTCCCGACATGGCTTATCCTGAAAGGTTCGATCGCGATCGTGCGTCGCGATGGACTTGGCCGGGAAAAGCCGATCACCGTGCAGGGCCCTGGTCAATTTACGGGAGAAGTCAGCCAGTTGGCGGGACGTCCGTCGTATGCCGCAGCGACCGCAGGTCCAGAGGGATGCACGGCACTCCCCTTGGATGCCTCTCACTTGCGAGCTCTTGCCATAGGCTCAGCGGAGATCGGGGAGCTGCTGATGCGTGCTCTGATACTGCGGCGCGTGGGGCTCATCGAGGGCGGAGCGGCAGGCTCGGTTCTCGTCGGCCGGCCTGGCGAGGGACTGCTTGTCGTAATCGAGGGACTGCTAACGAGAAACGGCTACCCCTTTACCTTTCTCGATGCATCGAAGGACGAGGAAGGCCGCGCTGTTGTGCAACGGCTCGGCGTCCTGTCCGATGACTTGCCATTGCTGATCTGCCCGACCGGCACGATACTCAAGCGCCCCACCACGGCTGAGGTCGCGACCTGCCTCGGCATGCTACCCCGGCTTGATCCCGAAAGGGTCTACGACGTCGCGGTGGTAGGGGCCGGGCCCTCCGGGCTGGCAACGGCTGTGTATGCGGCGTCCGAGGGACTTTCGGTGCTGGTGCTGGACCAACGAGCCATCGGCGGGCAGGCGGGCGCATCTGCTCGCATTGAGAATTATCTGGGGTTTCCCACCGGCATTTCCGGCCAGGCCTTGGCCGGGCGAGCCTATAACCAGGCACAGAAGTTTGGTGCCGAACTGGCAATTCCTTTAGAGGTGAAGCGGCTCGACTGCGAGAAGGACGGCGTGGAGCCATGGCGTCTCGCACTATCCAACGACACGACAGTGCAGGCGCGCACCGTCGTGATTGCTACTGGAGCACGATATCGGCGCCCGCACGTCGCCAATCTCGCGACATTTGAGGGGTCGGACGTAGCTTACTGGGCATCACCCATCGAGGCCCGCCTTTGCACAGGCCAGGACGTGGCGCTGGTCGGGGGAGGCAACTCCGCCGGGCAGGCTATCGCTTTCCTCGCACCAAAGGTGAAGCGACTTCACCTCATTGTTCGGGCGAGTGGATTGGAGGCGTCGATGTCGCGTTACCTCATCGACCGCATCGGCTCGCTTCCGAATGTGGAGATGCATACAAGAACAGAGGTCGTGGCGTTGGAAGGTGATACGGGCCATGGCCTTCGCGGGGTAGTGTGTCGTCGACTTGACGAGGGAAGGTCAGTCACCCTACCCGTGCACCATCTATTCCTGTTCATCGGCGCTGATCCGAATACCGAATGGCTGGACGGGTGCGTGGATAGCGATGCTCATGGCTTCGTAGTCACCGGGCAACAAGGTGGTCCTGACCGGCCCGTGGTACTGCCGCTCGAGACCAGCAGGCCAGGTGTGTTTGCCATCGGCGACGTCCGGGCCGGATCGACGAAGCGAGTTGCCGCCGCCGTTGGCGAAGGAGCCGCAGTCGTTTCCCAGATTCACACTTATCTTGCACGCACCGCGACATGAGCTGCCTCCTGAAGATCGAGATCACTCCAGGCTGCTCTGCCGCCGTTCCGTGGATCCGAGGCCACGGCGGCGTGACCAAACTCTGAAACAGAATCCCTCGGTACGATCACGTTGGCGAGTTCGTTCGACGCCGGCCTCAGCGATGCATTCGCTGCCAGAGACTCGGACTTAATCCGACTACGGATGAGAAGACGCGCGCAAAATTGCTTGGGTCGCCAAATCCGCAGCAGATCCCAATCTCAGCGACCGTCATTTTACTTTCTAACAACTGCGCCTTCGCGGTTTCTACCCGATGATGGGTGAGCCAGCGATGCGGTTGCATCCCCGTGCTTTTCCGAAATGCCCGAGTAAAATGGCTTGGTGACAGTCCGCACTCGCGCGCGATGTCGGAAATACTGAGCGAAGTGGCGAAGTTCTCGCGGATATATTCTTTTGCGCGGCGCTCCTGCCAACCGGCGAGGCCACCGGCGGTCACCAGCCGCGCTGCATCGAGACCCCCATAGGCCCACGCTATATGGATGCGAATTGCGAGCCCGATGTGTTGAACAGTTGGCGAACCGGGATCGGATCGCTCTTCCAAGGCGGGAATCAAAGATCTTCCCAAGGCCGCCAATATCGGGTCTTCCGTTCCTCGGGGCCAGTTCAGGGAGGTTATGGCGTGACCGTCATGTTCACGGGAAACGTTGTCGAGGGACGATTGCGTGACATAAAAGCTGATAAAATCGAATGCGTTGCGTGGACGAGCGATGGGATTGTGCCGGAGATCGACGACACTCACGGTATTTTGCCGATAGGCTCCCCTGAATTCCCGCTTTCCGTTGAGCCAGAGCTCGTGATCGGCATTGTGCCGAAGTTGCAGGCTCACCATGAACGCCGGCTCGCACGGGATCGGCAGTGTCGCGGCGGGCGGTGCAGCATCCGAGCGAAGGCGCGTGACCGCCAGCTGCATCTGCGCCGCCGTACCGATGACAAGATGTGGAGCGTCGCTCAAATGTATATGCCGAGCAATGTTGGCACCATAGTTCCTCCCATTCACGGATCGGTCCCCGGAGATCAATTCACGGCCCAACCCGTGCTTCAAAAAGATCAAACTAGCGTCACTCGCCCGGACGATATAGTGTTGCACTATTCGGCGCGGTGTCAAAATAGCGCGGGAGCACGGCTTTTGAAGGCTGTGATTTTAGCAGGGCCGATAGGGTAGAATTGTCGTGAGTAAGGCGAAGCATCAGCCACTGGCACCTTGACGAGTCGGACTGGAGGTCTCCTTGCGCGTAGCGTTTGTCCAATGGCCCGACGGGCTCGTTCCCTCCAGCCCGGAATGGCAAGCTCTCGCTAGCGACATCGAAGCCGCCGGCCCGGACATTCTGGTGACGAACCAATTGCCGTTCGGACGATGGATCGCGGAATCGCCCCGCTATGATGAGAAGGTGGCCGCGGAAAGCATTGCTATTCACGAGCAGGGCATCATCGCGCTGTCCGACCTCGACCTCCCTGCCGTCATCACGTCTCGCCCGGTCTGGTCGGACGGTCGTCTGGCCAATGAAGGCGTGGTACTCGAAGGCGGACGCATTCGCTACCTGCACCGCAAGCTCGTGCTACCCGATCAGGAAGGCTGGCGGGAAAGAACCTGGTTTCGGCCCGGTCGTGGAGCCCCCCTGCTCGCTGATGTCCTCGGTGTTCGGGTTGGAATGCTGTTGTGTACGGAGCTAATGTTCAATGAGCTCGCCCGCAATCTGGGCGGCGACGGAGCTGAGTTGATCGTCGTGCCGCGCGCCACGGACGCAGCGTCTCCGTGCGTGACGGCCGGTGCGATGGCTGCCATTGTGTCAGGGAGTTACGTGGTCAGCTCCAATCGTATGGGTCGAGCCGGAAACAATCCGGAATTCGGCGGATCGGGTTTCGCCTTCGCACCCGACGGTGAGCTCATGGCGACAACCTCGTCCAGCCAAGCTGTTGTTGTAGTCGATATCGACGCCCGCGTGGCGCGACGCCAGAAATGTCGCTATCCGTGCTACTTGGCAGAGGGCGGGGCGCTGGAGGCGATGCCCGGTTGATACGGGTCGCATGACGCGAATGTTCAGGATTTGAGGCGCTTGCGCCACGCGGCCGGCGTGATCCCCACGGCCGAGGCAAAAGAGCGTGTCAGGTGCGCCTGATCGGAAAATCCGCATCTATCGGCAATCTCGGCGATCGAATGGCTACCTTCCATAAGAAGGCGCCTCGCCTTGTCAAGGCGGTACTCGGTCAGCCAGCGATGCGGCGGCAGGCCCGTCGTTTTCTTGAACAACCGGACGAAATGACTGCGTGACAGTCGACACTCTGCCGCAATAATCGCGACAGACATGTTTCGCGCCGCGTCACCGGTCAGGGAGAGAAGTTCGATCGCGCGGCGCTTCTGCCATTCGGCCAGCCCACCGTGTCCCGTCGCTGGCGCGGGCGCTCGCCCACCATAGGTGCTCGCAAGATGAGAAACGAGCGCCACCGCGGTTGAATCCACGAAGATGGCCTCACTTGTGCGCTGTCGGTGCAGGCCAGGCAAGAGGGCGCGGCAGAGACTCGCAGCTACGGGATCACACGTCGTGATAGAGCAATCAAAGGTGCTGAAATTCTTGATCCCAACTTCCTGTGCGATGGCCTCGAATGTTTCATACGGCACATGACACACAGCGAAATCGAAAGGTGTCAATAGTTCGGCACTATAATCTTCTCTCAAATCGTGAATGCTTATTGCATCGCGATTATATGTGATAATACTATCCGTCTTCCCGCAGCGCACTTTCCGTTTATGCAGATCTCCGAGCTGGATATTGATTATGAATCCAGAAGCATTGGCCGGGACAGATACCTCGCCAAAATTTGGCTGATCGTAACGGAGACGGGCCATTTCAAGACTGACCCTGCAATCCGAACTGGTGCTCACGACCATCTCTGAAGCCACTCCGAACTGACGGTACAGTTGCTCCTTAAATGCAGCGGGTCGCTCGTGCCGCTCAATCACCTCACCCTCCCGTAGCAGCTGACCTCAGACAGCTTGCGCCGGCACACTAAGGAAATACGGGCAGCGAGGATTGGCGGAAATGCCGGTCATTATGCAATTTCGTGCATGAGCTTGCACTTCGCGGGCAGCGGACCAGTGCGGGTCAACGAAGGATCGCCGGTAGATTCTGCGCCATGAAGTCGACGAAAGCTGCCAGCTTGATCGGAAACCCGCGCCCTGCGGGCCAAACGGCGGATACCGCTCGCTCATTCGCCATTTGATCGGCAAGCAGGTGGCACAGGGCCCCTTGGGCAACGTACTCTTTGACCCAGAAGCTTGGCATGCAGGCTAGACCAAGCCCGTCCAAGACCGCCGACAAAAGCACAGCGTAATTGTCGGCGACGAATCTGTTGGACAACTCAGCATTCACATGTGCATACGCCGCACCGAGTGGCCAATTGTCGAGACGATTGCGCGAAACGTTGCGATTGCGCAGGCAATCATGGCCCAGCAGGTCCTCGACCGTCTCGGGCGTTCCCCGCCGAGCCAGATAGGCGGGAGACGCCACCAGCATCAGGCTGAAGGTACCCACCCGCCGCGTGATCAGGCGCGAGTCCTCGAGCGGGCCAATGCGCAAGACGACATCGAACCCTTCTTCTATCAGGTCGACCAGGCGATTGGTGTAACTGACCTCCAGATCGACGTCCGGGAAATTCGCCATGAACCGCAACACGACCCGGTTCCATCCCTCGCTGCCGACCGGTGCACTGACCCGCAGCTTTCCGCTCGGTCGCGCATGAGCGCGCGAGAGGCTCGCCTCCGCCGCCGCCATCTCGGCCATTATGTTGCGGCAATGGGCAAGAAACACGCCGCCCTCTGGCGTCAGCCCGATGCTTCGATTGTTTCGATGGAGCAGACGGACCCCGATCCGCTCCTCCAGTCGGACGATGGCCTTGCCCACCGCCGAGGCGGAAATGCCGAGCACGCGGGCAGCCGCAACATAATTGCCGGAATCGTTCACCTGAACGAAGATGGAGATGCCGTCAAGCTTATCCATGCGGAATTGTAGTCCGTGCTGTCCCGCTTTCTATCCCGATGATGGAGAGCGCGTCGAGTATTATATTAAGCATATCGTACCAAAGAGGAAAAAGTACTGGCATGTCGCCTCTCAAGACAGAGACCGTTATGCCCCGCGGTTTTTTTGGCGAACGCATCTGCAACCACCTAGGCATGTCGGGGGGGCTCATCGCCGGCACCAATCAACGCATCGAATTCCCGTTTGCTGTCACACATATTTCGTGTGACAAGCTGACGCGCGAACGAAGCACGGCGATCCCTACGGAAGATGCCTTCAGTATTCTTCACCAATTGAAGGATCTCGAACGTCATTCCTGTTGGCTGGCGGGCAAGCAGCGGTACTCGAGCGGCTTTGCAGCCGGAACCGTGAGCGTCATCGACCTTCACAATAATCCCCAATGCGAATTCATTGGCCCGTTTGAAGCGCTGCAATTCTATGTTCCGCGTCAATTGCTCGAGGACTTTTTCCATGAGCATGGTGGAGGAGGTATCGACACGCTTAGATGGCCCCGTGACCAGAACGACGAGACTCTGGCCGCCCTCTCCCGCGCGCTCACGACAATCACCGCACGGCAAATGCCGGTCAGCAGCCTTTTCATCGACCAGCTGGGCCTCAGCCTTCTCGCGCATTTTGCCCAGACCTACGGCGGATTACGCGTACGGCGTTCCCATATTGAAGGCGGGTTGGCACCATGGCAGGAACGTCGGGCGAAAGAGCTTTTAACGGCGCGGATCGGTAGTCAGGTGACGATCGAAGAGATCGCGCGCGAGTGCCAGCTAACGCCAAGCCATTTTGCCCGCGCCTTCCGGAACAGCATGGGAATCTCGCCGCATCGCTATCTCTCAGAGCTCCGCATTGCCGAGGCCAAGCAACTTATGATTGGAACGTCGCTTCCATTGACAGACATCGCCCTGATGTGCGGCTTCGCGGAGCAAAGCCACTTCACGCGCGTTTTTAGTCGTCAGGTCGGCGCCAGTCCGGGTGCTTGGCGGCGCGACGTGCAGAATAGGACACTTCGCGTTTCGCTTGGACAACAACATGCCGAGTAGCCGACTGCGAGTACTCAGCGGTCCCCGTTGACATCAGTCAACCCCGTTGGATAGCCGCTTCCAAAGTTGCGCCTCGCCATAACGACTATACCGCCGGTCTGGTCGTGACCATCATCCCTCTGCAGGTGCTCCGTATCGACCTCACCTATAAGCATCGGTACGGTGAAGGCGACCGTCGCGCCATTGTCGATATTATTCTCGGCCCTTATGGCTCCACCATGCGCTTCGACGATGGAGCGGCAGATGGTCAGCCCCATGCCCATCCCCTCCGCCTTGGTAGTATGGAACGGTTGGAAGATATCATTGGGATTGTTCAGCGCGATGCCGGTGCCATTGTCGCGAACCCGCACGAGCATCATCTGATCCTGCGTAAGCGTGACTGAAATGAGCACCTCCCGCGAGCGCCCCTCGACCTTGTCCATGGCCTGAACGGCATTGAGCATCAAATTGACGGTGACCTGCTGGATCTGCACGCGATTGGCCAACGCTTTAGGCAAGTCGGGCTCGATAAACTCGCGAATATGGACTCCATGTGCGCTCGCCTCGCGCTGAAGCATGCGCACAGATTCCATGACGAGCTCCGCCATATCGAAGACCTCGGGCACCGAGGCCTCCTTTTTCGCCATTGAGCGCACGCGCGCTAGGATATCGGACGCGCGCGTACTATTGGAGACAATGCCATTCAGGCAACTGACAACTTCGTCCAGAGCTGGCGTTGGTGCGGCGAGCCATCTCTTGGCGGATTCGCCAAATGTTTTTATAGCGGCCAGTGGTTGGCTAACCTCGTGGGCGATGGAGGCCGACAACTGGCCCAAAGTCGATATTCGCGCGGCATGGGCGAGATCGGCTGCCGCCTGTTCCAGTTGCGTTCGCGCCTTGTTGCGATCTGTCACGTCGACGGCGGTTATGAGCACCCGAGACCACTCGGCCTCGCTCGCCAGAAGAGTGGCGCGCCAAAGCACGTCGATAATATTGCCTGAGGTGGTTCGGAACTGGGTTTCGACCTCTCGCATCTGCCCACCTTCGAGGAAGGTAGCAAAGATTTCAGCGAGCGCGAATTCGGTCGATGGCATATAGTGAGCGACGAAAGTCTTGCCGGTCATGGAACGCGGGGTCTCTACGCCGAACAGTATAGCGGTCGCCAGGTTGGCAATGCGCGTCGAACCAAGATTGCGGACGATACTCAGCTGATCACGGCTGGCCCGCAGCGTCTGCGGCGTCACGCCATGGGCTCGAAAGTGAGCTAGGACACGGGTCCAATCGGATTCCCATATTGATACGGGCGATGCGTGGAAGATCGCCTCGTAGCTCTCTTCGGAGATCCTGCGGTCCTCATGTGCACGACGTTCGGCGGTCAGATCGGAACTCGCCTCAATGATGCCTATTCGGCGCCCAAGCCGATCGAGACGCACCAGCCATCGGCTGGCCAGCACAATCTCGCTTCCATCTTTTCGCTGTCGCGTAACTTCTCCGACCCATTTGCCGTGTGAGGCCAGCGCCATCTCGACATCGACCTCCGGATAGCGGGCCCGGAGCAAATCATGACAATCAACGTCGATCGCTTCCTGGCGTGCCCAACCATAGAGCCGCTCTGCACCATCGTTCCAATAAGTGATGCGGTTCTGGGCGTCGCGGACGATGACCGTGTCGTGCGTGAGTTCGAGAATGCGCGCCTGTTCGAGAAGTGGGCCGCGCTGAATGCCAAGTTGAAACGCAAGCGCCGTCACGCCGACAATGACAAACCCGCTTATGACGAAATCGGGCACCGCATTGGGGTTCGTCGCCGTGACCGGAGAGACGAGAAAGGCGATGGTCGTAAGAACGAGACAGATGACACCCGCTGGAACGACAAGCGCCTGCCGACCGCACAACGCGATGATCAGCACCACGATGATATAAAGTGCCGCGATCGGACCATGAACCGGAAGCCAGAGATCAGCGCAAAACAGCATGGCGAGAACAAGAGCGGCGGCCGGATAGCCCCACCTGTCTCCATTTACTGAATTGGCCGTTGTCGTTGACACGCGCGCCACGAAATCCACATCCCCCCGCGTCCGATGACAGTCGGACACCGTTCAGCCCTCAGCCTTCCATATGATCGAATAAGCACGACAATTCCGGCGGCCTGTCTTGAACTTCTGTGCTTTTTCAGCCGAGCTTACCGCCGCGCGCCGGCCTCGACGTGGCGGTGCCCTCGATTGGGAAAGGCAAGATGCGAGAGCTGGGCGGCAGTGCCGGAAAATCTTGGGCCGAAGGCTCCTTCCGTACGAACGACGGCGTTCAGCTGCACTATCTGTTCGCCGGCGCCGGCAAGCCGGTCGTCCTGATTCCCGGCTGGTCGCAGACGGCTGCGCAATGGAAGTTCCAGATCGAGCATCTGGCGGCGACTCATCATGTCATTGCAGTCGATATGCGCGGGCATGGACACAGCGAGAAGACGGACCATGGCTATCGGATCGCCCGGCTAGCCGCCGACCTCGACGATCTTATCCGCGCCCTCGATTTGAGCGACGTAACTCTGGTCGGGCACTCCATGGGCTCGTCGGTGATATGGAGCTACCTGGAACAGTATGGCGAGGCCAAGGTCGAGCGCATGGTCTTCGTCGATCAGGCCTCGGCGATCGTCAGCATGCCGAACTGGTCCGAGCAGGAGCGGCTCAGCGCGGGGTCGATCCTCTCGGCAGAGGAAGCGGTCGATCTTGTCATCCGGCTCGCTCGGGACGATGGCTCTCTCAGCACCTCCTTTGTCACCAGCATGTTCAGTGCCGGCTATTCATCGAGGGAGTTGGCCTGGGTGCTTGATCAGAACGCCCTGTTTCCGCGCCGGCAGGCCGCACAGCTGTTCTACGATCACGCGTTCAAGGACTGGAGGGACGTCATCGCTCGCATCACCCGTCCATGTCTGTGCGTGGGTGCCCGCCGGAGCATCGTTCCGTGGCAGGCCATGGTATCACTTGGCAGGGCAATCGAGTATTCGCACACGGTCATATTTGAGAATGACGAAGGCGGATCGCACTTCATGTTTCTCGAAAATCCATCAAAATTCAATTCCATAATCAGTTCATTTATTGAACAAGCCGTATGATTCATATAGATAATTACATTATATGTAATATAATTTTTCTATTAAATTTGTCCATATTTTACTAAGTTCGAAAATAGAGCGCTCGCACCATAAAACATGCCCGAAATGGCGCTCGCCACCTGGAGTTCGACCCACATAGACCCTGACTAAGGACCCAGCTATTTGGTTTGCCAATCTGATTCAGATTAGGCGGGCATGCGACTACACCGGCGCTGCGGCCCGGCTAGATAGTCTGCCTAGGGCACAGTGGCGGCTGGGCGACCGGGGTTACGACGCGCACGTTTAGAGACAACCTTGCAGGCCAAGGGCATCAAGCCCTGCATCCCAGAGCGAAAATCCGGACCCAGCCCATTCCGCTGCGACAAGCGCGGATACAATCGCCGAAAACGTATCGAGATCATCTTCGGCAGACTGAAGAACTGGCACCGGTTGTCCACCCGTTACGACCGATATCCGACCACCGTCTCGTTCACCATACTCCTCGCCGCATCCGCGCCTTTCTAGCCATGAGTCCTGCGCCCAAGCGACGGGCTTCCTTCAGTGTAGATGGCCCCTCATATGGCGACCTATCCCGGCCCATCTACTTCGATAAATTATCGCATACGACAAATATATACTCCTACCAAAGTACCTATTTTCATTTCATTTAACAAAACTGCGTGCGTTTTCGAACGAAGCCAAACAATTCCATGTCAAAATCACCTTGAGAGTCAAACAGCATTGTCCATACAGATTATGGATATTTGTTGTTTATGATTTAAACCAACTTCTACACTAAAATATATAATTTAGAGGAAACTTAAATGAACTCTTTGAAACAGCCAATCGTAGGCACGAAGGGTGCCGACATCGTCGGCCCGCGCAATCCGGGCGTAGAGGCACAGAACCCTGATATCTTGATCCCGCCCTTGACCGATCATGGCGGCATCCCGAATCTGAAATACCCCTTTGCGATGGCGCATAATCGCCTAGAGGACGGTGGCTGGGCCCGCGAAGTTACTCAGCGCGAACTCGGTTCCCTGAAGGAACTCGCCATCGTTAACATGCGGCTGCCGGCGGGCGTGGTGCGTGAACTGCACTGGCACAAGGAGGCCGAATGGGCTTATGTGCTAAACGGGCGCGTGCGCTTTTATCTGGTCGACGATCAGCGCCAGACGCTTATCGAAGATTTGGGGCCTGGCGATCTGTGGCTTGCCCCGGCTGGGTTCCCGCATGCCATCCAAGGTCTTGAAGAGGGAACGGAATTCGTTCTTGTCTTCAATGATGGCAACTTCTCGGAGAACCAGACACTTCTGGTTACCGAGTTGTTCGCCCACACCCCGCGAGAGGTGCTGGCCAAGAATTTCGGCGTGCCAGTTGAGGCCTTCGACGGGATCCCAGCCGAGGAGAAGTACATCTTCCGCCAGCCGGTGCCGCCGCCCATCGAGGAGGTCCGCAAAGCCCTTGGCGCAGTGAACTTCACCGACAAGTATGTGTTCCGCGCCTCGCAGGTTACCCCGACCACCTATCCCGGCGGCGCTACCCAGATCATCGATTCAAGGAACTTCGAGGTCACCAACCTTGCCGCACTGATCATCGACCTCGAACCTGGTGGGATGCGCGAGATCCACTGGCATCCGGACGCGGACGAAATTCAATATTACATCAGTGGAAAGGCGCGTATGACCGTCTTCGACGCGGTGAACAACGCACGTACCTTCGATTTCGTTGCCGGCGATGTGGGCTATGTGCCCAAAACGCTCGCTCACTATATCGAGAACACAGGCGATGAACCAGTGCGCGTTCTCAACGTGTTCCATACCGGCGAGTTCAAGGACGTTTCCCTTAATAATTGGCTTGCTCTGACACCAAAGCACCTGGTCCAGGGCCATCTGGACGTCGGCGAGCCGTTGCTGTCCTCTCTGCGGACGGCCTACCAGTCCGTCGTCTAAGGCTAGTTGTCGAAACTATGTAGATTGTTCATCCGGGCATATGCCAAAGGGGTGGCTTGTTAAACCCAATCTTCTGAGGCGGAGATGCCCGGGTGAACGTGCACGAGATTGCTCGCTTGCCCTCATCAAGATCACGACCCAAAGCATGAATTAACAGCTGAACCTCCGTCGTTGCATTCCCGCTCTCCAGCCCCGTTGAACGCCTCATCTCGGTGTCCGCGGAACCAGCAAAAGGCTGACCGAACCGAACCAATAGGTCCTGAGCCTAAACCGCCTGGATAAATGCCGAACAGGCCAGCCATTCGCGTCGCGACAGCATGTCGGGGGAGCGGCCGTCCAAAAGCCAGCTCAACTGTTTGAGTCTACGCCCTCAACGCCGCGAGGTGGAGCTGCCTCTCCTAATTTGCACATTAGGATGGACCCCCGCTCACCTGCGAAAAGGCTGGGACAAGCAAACCATAGTGGGGGTGGCGAACACGGGAGTATGATTTTCCGCAATCGCCCCCTGCCTATGCTCAGAAACATCGATCTGTCCAACGGCATGGTAACGCGATGAGCGACACCTACGAATCCCGCGCCCGAGATTTGCATGGCCCGCTCACCCCGTTTGCAGCGCTGGGATCTTGGGTGGTCCGCTTAAATCCAAGACTGCTGTTCGGCGCCCGTCTTGCAGCATCTGTGTGCACGGCCCTGTACATCACCTATTTTCTCGAGCTGCAGAACTCGTTCTGGGCGGCGACCACAGCAGCCATCGTATGCCAACCGAACCTCGGCGCCTCGCTACGGAAAGCGCGCTTTCGCGTGATCGGCACCATCGTCGGAGCGCTGGTCATGGTGCAGCTCTACGCGGTATTTCCGCAGCAGCGCGACATACTGATGTTGTCGCTTGCACTGTGGTGCGGGGTATGCGGCTTCGCGGTGGTGATGCTGCGCAACTTTGCGTCCTACGCCGCTGCGCTGGCGGGCATAACCGCGACCATCATCTTTGCCGACTCTCTGACTAACCCAAGCAATGCGTTCTTTCTCTCGGTGATCCGGGTGGGAGAGATCGGCATCGGCATTGGAGCTGCCGGCCTCGTGATGCTTCTCACCGATTTCGGCACCGCCAGCCGCCAGCTTGCCAATACGTTGCAACAGACAACCGAGCAGCTTGTCGGTGGGTTCCTCGAAACCTTGATGCGAGCAGATGACACGCCCGAACTGCAGGCCGCGCGCCGCAATCTCACGCGGGCGCTGGGCTCCCTCGATACCCAAGTCGACGCCACCATTGGTGAATCCTCGTTCTTCCGCTCGCGTACTGGCAATCTTCAGCGGATGATGGCAACCCTTGTCAGCGCGCTGGTCGCGTGGCGCAATGTCGGCAATCGCCTCGCGAGACATGATGGTGAGTTGAGTGTCACATCGATCGTCGTGCCTCTTCTGCAACGCGTCGACGTCTCCCTGATACGCAGTGACCCCAGACGGCTGCAACGGATCTGCCGCGAGGTCGTCGGCGAGTTCCGTACCATTGCCAGTACTGATTCAACCAGTTGCCTGCTGGTCGATGCGTCGCGGGACGTGGCGATCAGTCTCGCGGATCTCGTCGACTGCATTGTTCTGCTGAGCGACCGGGAAGGCGACCGCCTGATGGGCCCGGCCGCACCTCTCGTGGTCGCGGATCCGCTGCCGGCCATCCTGAACGGCGTCCGCGTCTTTTCAGCGGTACTTGTGACCTGCGTATTCTGGGTGTTCACCGCTTGGCCCAACGGCTCGTTCGCCGTGGTATTCGCCGCCATCGGTACGCTGGTGTTTGGTTCATTCGGCGATCAGGCACGTGCCCTTGCGAAAGACTACGCGATCGGATCAGCACTTATGGCGGTTCTGGGCGGCGGGCTCTATTTCGCCATCCTACCGTCGCTGTCGACCTTTCCAGCGTTGATGACCGTGCTCGTCATGCTCTTCGTGCCGCTTGGCGTCCTACAGGCGGGCAAGTGGCACAGCGTCGTCTTTCTCGCCATGTCCGTCGTGTCGCTGCCCTTGCTTGGGGTCGGCAATCCAATCCTCTACAGCGCGGCGGACTATTTCAATCTGGTGGTGGCGATCGTCTTCGGCACCGTGGTGGGGACTATGTTCTTCGTCGTCATGCCGGTGCCTCGGCCGGAGATTCGCGCGCGCCGTCTTGAGGCGCTTGCTCTGCGGGACTTCCGGAGGCTGGCGCAGGGTCGTTGGCCGCATGCGCTTGCGACCTGGACCGCCCTGCTGACCCGCCGCATTGAGGCCTTGCCGCCGCAGGCCACACTGGAAGTAGCCGGCAACATCACAGCCCTGCTAGCCCTCGGCCAGGCTGTGATTTATCTGCGCCAGGCTATACCTCGCGGCCCGGCCGGCACCTCGCTGTCGCAGGCACTGGTGGAACTCGCCGAAAGCCGGCTTGCAACGGCGCGGGAAACACTCATCGCGACGAGCCGTCTCGCTGATCACCCGCCACCTCCGACGACCAATGACGAGACGGTGCGGCCGGCACGTCTGCGAGCGGCATTGGCGGTAATCACGGATGCCATCGATTCGCATCCCGCACTGCTCTCCGAACCGGTCGAGCCGCTCGACCTGCTCCTGCTTTCCTTCACGTGAGGGAACTCGAACCATGTACACGGAAATCAGCATCCTCGGAGTCTATGTCGCGCCGTTCGCGGTGATGATGCTCGCCGCTTGGATCGTGACCCTCCCGCTGAGCATGCTGGCCAACCGTTGCGGCATCGCTCGCAGGGTTTGGCACCCCGGCCTCTTCAACCTCTGCATCTACGTCATCATCCTTTCCGTCATCGTTCTCGTCGTGGGAGCTCACCAATGACCGTCACCGAGCCGGCAAGTGACCGGTCCGTCTCCCTCGGCAAGATGCTGCCAATCCTTTTCACACTCTGCGCACTGGGGGCGGCAGCGTTTCTCGGCTGGCGCATGTGGCAGTCCTACATGGAGACCCCCTGGACGCGCGACGGCACCGTGCGCGCCTATGTCGTGACCGTCACGCCACAAGTTTCCGGGCGTATCGTCCAGCTTTCGGTGAAGGCCGACCAGTTCGTCCGCAAAGGCGATCTGCTCATGATGGTCGAGCAGGATGACTACCAGATCGCACTCGCCAATGCGGAAGCAGCGGTCGCGCAGGCCAAGGCCAACCTGGACAACAAGCAGGCGGAATCGCAGCGGCGCGCGGAACTGAACGCGATCGCCGTTTCCAAAGAGGAACAGCAGACCTATGCCGCGGCCGCCGCCATGGCCGAAGCGGCCTATCAGCAGGCGCTGGCCAATCGCGACAAGGCCAAGCTCGATCTTAGCAGGACGCGGATCGTCTCCCCGGTGAACGGCTATATCACCAACCTGCTCACCCAACCCGGCGACTATGCGACCTCCGGCGAGCGCGCACTGTCGGTAATCGACAGCGACAGCTTCTGGGTGGACGGCTATTTCGAAGAGACCGTTCTCGAAGGCATCCGTCTCGGTGCCCCAGCCAGCGTCTCTCTGATGGCTTATTCTGAACCGCTTGCAGGCCATGTCATCGGTATCGGACGCGGCATCGCCGTCTCAAACGCGGAGCCGGACGCCTCGGGTCTCGCTACGGTGAATCCGATCTTCACCTGGGTCCGCCTTGCCCAGCGCGTGCCGGTGCGCGTCGCGCTGGACAATGTGCCGCCGTCTGTCCGGCTCGCTGCCGGCCTCACTGCCTCCATATCCATCGACCGTAACGGTGCCCTCATCGGCAACACGGCGGGCGAGGCCCTGGCCGTCCCTCCCCTTCCCGCCGAGGCGGTGCCCGTCGCACCGGCGCCTGTGGGTCAGTCTTCGGCTGCTTCGGCGCCCTCTCATCTTCCTGCAGGTGCGACAGGCTCTCCCTGAACGAAACGCCTCCCACGAAAACCACTCGTCCCGGGCTTGCGCATCAATCGGCCGGCCCCTTCGCAATCCCCCTTGGAGGGAACGATTATGAGCCCCCGCATCCTCATTATTGGCGGCTCCATCGGTGGTCTCTTCGCCGCCGTGCTACTGCATCGCGCAGGCCTCAACGTCACCGTCACCGAGCGCTCGATTCACGGACTGGAGGGACGCGGCGCCGGCCTCGTTGCCCAACGCGAGGTTTTCGACATTCTGCGCGAGGTCGGCTTTGAGCATGTCGCGCACATCGGCGTCGTCGCCCATGAGCGGATCTATCTCGATCGCAGCGGAGACATCATCAGCCGACAGCACACTCCGCAGACGCAATTATCGTGGGACGTACTGTTTCGCAGCTTCCGCGACCTGCTACCGGACAGCCGCTACCAAATCGGGCGTCGCGCCGTTGAGATCGTGCAAGAACCCGGTGGCGTTGTCGTGCGCTACGCCGATGGCCACAAGGAGAGGGCCGACCTCGTGATCGGCGCCGACGGCATCGGCTCGGTGGTTCGCCCCGCCGTAGCCGGCCGCCACTCGTTGCCGGAATATGTCGGCTACGCGACGTGGCGCGGCCTTGTCCCGGAGACGGCGATGCCACAGCTCGCCGCGAACCAGTTATTCGAGCGCTTCGCCTTCTTCGAGATGCCCGGTTCGCACATACTCGGCTATCTCGTGGCCGGGCCGGACGGCCGCACAGATGCCGGTCATCGCCGCTATAACTGGGTATGGTATCGTCGCTACCCGCCGGCAGCGCTTGAGAGCCTGTTGACTGACATCACCGGTACGCGCCAGCCCTTCTCGCTGGCGCCAAGACATGTCCTGCCCGCCACCATCGCCGGCATGCGGGCCGATGCCGAGAAGCTGCTGCCTCCCTCCTTCGCGGCCGCCGTCGCCGCCGAGCCATACCCGTTCGTCCATGCCATCTTCGACTATGTACCCCCTCGCATGGTCGCCGGCCGTGTGGCGCTGATGGGGGACGCTGCCTTCGTCGCACGGCCTCACACCGCGATGGGCGTGGCCAAGGCCGCGGGCGACGCCTTCGCCTTGCGCGATGCGTTGCTTGCCACGTCCGACCTCAAAACGGCACTCGCTACCTACGAGGCGAAGCGCATGCCGGTGGACCGTGCGGTCGTCGCTTACGGACAGCGGCTCGGACAATCGCTCGGCTGAGCACAACCCGGCCAAGCTCATCGCGGCACGGGGCCGTGGACACCCCACGCCATCCCACCTTCGCCGCCCGATGGTTGCACTGGTGGTCGCCAGTCGCGGCACGCATCCTGCCTGCTTGCATGACAACTAAGTCGGAAGACCCACCATCTGCGGGTCTAAGAACTATATGTTGACTTATCTCCATATTTATCAAATTAAGCTACATTATACTTCAATACCGACAATATAAATTGAATCGCCTCGCACACCTCACCAGTCAAGTCCACGCATTCGTGGGCACGGTGCGATCATCGTCTCGCCAAACGATCGGCACTCTGCACGGCAGAGAGTGGATCCCAGGCGTATCAAAGCCATGCCGTGCCACCAGCCAGGGATGTAAGCGGTGAGCTATGCGGACGACGTCTCAGGAGCCGATCGGCACCCCCCACTGGCAGGCGCGAAGGCGCGCCCTGCCAGTGCCAAAACACCAACCAGTGGCGTCGGCAATAGCCGCATCGTGTTTCAATCTACCCGTCCGGCGCTGTTCGCGACGCTTCTGACCGTTTTGGCGGGCACTCTCGATGCCGCTGCGTATATCGAACTCAACCACCTCTACGTCTCGTTCATGAGCGGCAACAGTACCCATCTCGGCATGGTTTTGGCCGCAGGGGCGCTGCCGGACATTCTGGCGGTCATCACCATTATTCTCGCCTTTGTGGTTGGCGCCAGTGTTGGCACCTTCATCGCCGACCGTGCGGGTCGTCATATGCCGACTGCGGTGCTGGGTGCCGAAGCCCTGCTGGTTCTGATCGCGGTCGTATTGGCTCTTTGCGGTGGCGCCCACACCGCACTTGTGCTCATCGCTATCGCAATGGGCGCGCAAAACGTTCTGCATCAGGTCATAGCTGGCGCCGACGTTGGGAAGGGGTTCATAACCGGAGCTCTGTTTGGCCTTGGTCAATCGGTCGCACGGCTGTTCCGCGACGAAGGCGCGGCGGCCCGCAGTGCTTCGAACATGCTGAGTTGGTGCGCCTTCGTCGGCGGAGCCGCGGCCGGAACGCTCTGCCTCGCCAGCCTAGGGCTCGTTGGGTGCCTAGTTGCCGCAGCATTCCTGATCCTTGTCTTGCTTATCGCTGCCCTCGCTCGATGGCTGTAAGGCATCAGGCGCGTCACGCGCACCCGTATCCCGTCTGAACACTGCGATGATAGTTGCCTCCAGGCGTCGTCCTCTTGTTCGGGGCCAGACATGATGCGCTCCATACGCTCCAAGTCGCATGCTCTCGCGTCGAGCGCCGGCACCGATCCATACCAAGGTATGTCGCCATGAGCCCATTCGGTTGACCTGACAAACCCACCGTAGAATGGAACAACTTTTATTTACCCATAATCTGGAAACACAGCTGGTGATACTTCCATAAATCTATTCGTAGCGACTTAAGCCTCTTCTCGACAGGAGACGGATATGGGTATTGTAAAATCCATTCGCCCTTATCATCACCCAGCAGGAGGCTGGGGCGCGCTTAAAGCCATGGGCACTGCCCTAGTCGAGCAGGATGTCACCGTTGCCGGGATGGTAACGCTGGCCCGGATGAACCAGCCTGGTGGCTTCGATTGCCCGGGCTGCGGCTGGGCCGACCCAAAGCACACCTCGCCCTTCGAATATTGCGAGAATGGCGGAAAGGCGGTCGCGTGGGAGATCACCGCCAAGCGCTGCACGCCGGAGTTCTTCGCCTCCTTCACCGTGAGCGAGCTGGAAGCCTTTACTGATTTCGAACTGGAAATGCAGGGCCGCCTGACCCATCCGATGCGGTACGACAGCTTTACGGACAGCTACCAGCCGGTGAGCTGGGAGGAAGCCTTCGCGCTGGTCGCCCGTCATCTCAACGCGCTGCCCGACCCGAACATGGCGGAGTTCTACACCTCCGGCCGCGCCTCCAACGAGGCCGCCTTCCTCTACCAGCTGTTCGCCCGCGAGTTCGGCACCAACAATTTCCCCGATTGCTCGAACATGTGCCACGAGGCCACCAGCGTCGGGCTTCCACAGTCCATTGGCGTCGGCAAGGGCACGGTGCTCCTGGACGATTTCGAGAAGGCCGACTGCATCTTCATCTTCGGCCAGAACCCCGGCACCAATTCGCCGCGCATGATGACCGACCTGCGCAATGCCTCGCGGCGCGGCGCCACCATCATGTCGTTCAACCCGCTGCCGGAGCGGGCGCTTCAGCGGTTCCAGGCGCCGCAGAACCCGATCGAAATGGCGACCCTAACCTCGACGCCAATTTCCTCGCCGCTGTTTCAGGTGAGGATCGGCGGCGATGTCGCTGTGATCAAGGGCATAATGAAGCACCTCGTCGACGCCGATGAGGCTGCCCGGCGCGAGGAACGCGGCGCGGTGCTCGACTGGGATTTCATCCGCGGTCACACGGTCGGCATCGAGGCGCTGGTCGCCGATCTCAAGGCGACGCAATGGGATGACATCGAGCGCAAGTCCGGACTATCGCACGCAGATATCGTCCAGGCCGCCGAAGCCTACATGAAGGCGGAACGGACCATCTTCGTCTACGGCATGGGCATTACCCAGCACCGTCACGGCGCGCAGAATGTCCAGCAGCTCACCAATCTCGCGCTGCTCAAGGGCAACATCGGTCGCGAGGGTGCCGGTATTTGCCCGGTGCGCGGCCACTCCAATGTACAGGGCGATCGCACGGTCGGCATCACTGAGATCCCCGGAAAGGTGTTCCTTGATCGGCTCCAGGCTCGCTTCGGCTTCGAACCGCCGCGTGCCTTCGGGCATAATGTGGTCATGGCGCTGGAGGCGATGGCGCGCGGCGAAGCCAAGGTATTCATCGGTCTCGGCGGAAATTTTGCTGCCGCCATTCCTGACTGGGACGTCACCCAGTCGGCGATGCGTCGACTTGACCTCACCGTCCACATCGCCACCAAGCTGAACCGCAGCCATCTCGTGCATGGCAAGGACGCGCTAATCCTGCCCTGCCTTGGTCGCACCGAGATCGACTTGCAGGCCGGCGGCCCGCAGGCGATCACGGTAGAGGACTCCATGTCGATGGTGCACGCCTCGCGCGGCCACAACCAGCCGGCCTCCGAGCATCTCAAGAGCGAGTCCGCCATCATCGCTGGTATGGCCCGCGCAACACTTGGCCCCGGCTCGAAGGTAAACTGGGAAAAGCTCATCGGCGATTATGCGTTGATCCGCGAGGATATCGAGGCGGTATTCCCGATCTTCGATGGCTATAACGCCCGTATCGAGCAGCCCGGTGGCTTCCACCTAACCTCGCTGGCGCGCGAGCGCATCTGGGCGACAGCTTCCGGCAAGGCGAATTTTCTCGTCGTCGACGGACTGTGCGAGGATACCAGCATCAAGGACACCGGGGCACTTTGGCTCACCTCGCTGCGCAGCCACGACCAGTACAACACCACGCTCTATTCGAACTCCGACCGCTATCGCGGCGTCTATAACCAGCGCGACATTCTGATGCTCAACGAGCGGGAGATGGCGCGACACGGGCTGAAGGCCGACGATCGTGTCGACATCATCACCCTGTCGACCGACGGCGTTGAGCGTGCGCTGCGTGGTTTCAAGGTGGTTCCCTACGCTGTGCCGGACGGCGGCTGTGCAGCCTATTACCCGGAAATGAATCCGCTGGTGCCGCTCTATGCGCACGACCCGATGAGTTTCACGCCCTCCTACAAAGGTGTGCCGGTTCGTCTATCGAAGGTAACCGGCGTCGCGAATGGCACCAACGCCACCCGTCCGGGAGCGCGGTGACATGGACGCGGTTCAGCTCGCCCGCCTGCAGTTTGCCTTCACCATCGGCTTCCACATTCTCTGGCCGACGCTGACCATCGGCCTCGCCTGGTTTGTCACTTGGCTCAGCGCCCTGTGGTGGCGCACGGGCAACACCGTCTACCGCGATCTGATGCGCTTCTGGCTCCGCATCTTCGCGCTCGGCTTCGGCATGGGCGTCATCACCGGCATCGTGCTCAGCTACGAAATCGGCACCAACTGGGCCGGCTTCTCCCGTTCGGTGTCGAACGTCATCGGTCCAATGTTCCTCTACGAGACGCTGACCGCCTTCTTCCTGGAAGCCGGCTTCATCGGCATCATGCTGTTCGGCGAGGGCCGCGTCTCGCGGGGTGCGCATTTCTTCGCCTGCCTGATGGTGGCGACGGGAGCGCTATTCAGCGCTACCTGGATTATCGCCGCCAATAGCTGGATGCAGACCCCGGCCGGCGCGGTGGCCGATGCAGACGGCATCTTCCACGTGGTGGACTGGTGGCAGGCAGTTTTTACGGTCTCCTTCCCGTATCGCCTCGCCCACATGGTCTGCGCCAGCTTCGTCACTGGCTCCTTCGTCGTCGCCGGTGTTTCCGCCTTCCATCTGTGGCGCGGCACGCACCCTGCCGCTTCGCGCACCGCCTTCTCCATGGCGATGTGGATGGCGCTTATCCTTACCCCGACGCAGATCCTGCTCGGCGACATGCAGGGCCGCAATACCATGGACAACCAGCCGGTGAAGCTCGCCGCCATGGAAGGCCTGTGGGACACGACGAAGGGGCCGGCGATGACCGTCATCGCCTGGCCGGACATGAGCGAACAGAAGAACCTCTATTCGATCGACATCCCACATCTCGCCAGTCTCTACCTCACCCATAGCTGGGACGGCGAAGTGAAGGGCCTGAAGACGGTGCAGCCATCCGAGCAGCCCAATGTGCCGGTGGTGTTCTTCGCCTTCCGCATCATGGCCGGCATCGGTGTGCTGTTGCTAGCGACAGCGGTAGCGGGTCTGGTGCTGCGGCTGCGCGGCCGGCTGTTCAGCGCCCGCTGGTTCCATTTCCTCGCAATGGGCACGACGCCACTCGGCTTCGTCGCGGTGATAGCCGGCTGGACGGTAACGGAAGCCGGCCGCCAACCTTGGATCGTCTATGGCCATCTCCGGACCGCCGATGCGGTGGCGCCGGTCACAGCCGGGGCGGTCACCACTTCGCTGCTGATCTTCTTTATCGTCTACAACCTACTGCTCGCCGCTTTCGTCTGGTTCGCAGCCCGGGCCGCGATCAAGGGGCCGGCCGACAGCGCGCCGCCCTCAGCCGAACATCCCGGCCTCGACCGCACCAATGTGCGGAATTTGGCCTCATCGTACACCTCATCACCCTCCCGGCAGCCGGTCGGCGGCGCCGGTCACGCGGGAGCCTGAACCATGATCGCCCAGCTGCTGGCGGAGCATGTTCCGCTGCTCTTCGCCGCTGTCGCCGTATTCTGCGTCACCGTCTACGTACTGGCGGACGGACTTGACTTAGGTGTCGGCATCCTGTTCCTCGCCGCCCCGCGCGACGAGGACCGCGACCTGATGATGGCCTCCATCGAGCCGGTATGGGACGGCAACGAGACCTGGCTGGTGGCCGGCGGCACGCTGCTGCTCGCCGCCTTTCCCGCCGGCTACTACGTTCTGCTGCCTGCGTTTTATCTGCCGATCGTGTTCATGCTGTTCGCGCTGATCTTCCGTGGGGTGGCCTTCGGCTTTCGCCTGCAGGCGAAGCGTTTCCGCCTTGTCTGGGATCTCGCCTTCGCCGGAGGCTCGCTGCTGGCGACCTTCTGCCAGGGGTTGATTCTCGGCGGACTGATCAATGGCGTGCCGGTCGAGAACGGCATGTTCTCGGGTGGCCCGTTCAGCTTCCTGTCCATACTCGGCGTGCTCTGCGGGGTGGGGCTGGTCGGCGGCTACGCCCTCATCGGCGCCGGCTGGCTGATCTGGAAAACCACTGATTTCACTCAGATTTTTGCCCGCGAAATTGCCCATGCCGCCCTCATCCTCACCACCGCGATGATGGCGCTGGTGAGTGCCTGGAGCGCCTGGAGCGTTCCCGAGGTCGCGGAACGCTGGTTCACCCTGCCAAACCTCCTGTTCCTCGCGCCCATTCCGATCATCACCGCCGGCGTCATCCTCGCCATCTGGCGCGGCCTGTGGGGAACCTGGGATCCGCGCACCTTCCTTCTCTCACTAGTGCTGTTCGCGCTCGGTCTGGTGGGACTCATTGTTAGCCTGTGGCCCTACGTCGTACCGCGCTCCATCACCGTCTGGGACGGTGCGTCCGATCCGCAGACCCTACACTTCATTTCCTACGGGCTGTTCATCATCCTGCCGATCGTCCTCGCTTATCAGGCACATGCCTACTGGGTGTTCCGCGGCAAGACCGTGCATCACGCCGGCGGCTATGGCGGGGGGGAAGCACAGCCATGAGTCTGCTATTCCATCAAATATTACTAAAATAAATTTTAAACACATAAGCTCAACGCCACCCGATTTTGTAAATTAAGATTACAATACTTATTTAAGTCGAAATAATTCATGAAAATTGCATAAATTATTTCTGGTAAAGCAATGAAGGTTATATTATATATATTTATTACATTGCTATTATATAAAATGAAATAATATTCATCCCATCCGTTCGCTTATCTTGAAACTCCGCCCCTTTGGTCGCGGCAGGTTGGACGGGCGCGGACGCGCGCTGGGTTCGGACTGACGCACAGGATTGAGCGGGCTGGTCCGACCAGCGTCTCGGCAACCAGGCCCGCGGCCAGCAGCTTCTCTCCGGTACGCTGCAGATCAGCGCCTTCCAGGCGGGAGGCCAGATCGAGCAGCAGATCGTCGCGCTGGGCCGCAGCCGACAGCAGAACGAGGTGGGTGTCAGTGGGTTTGAACGCACGCGGCATGAGGCAGCTCCATTGGGATCTGGCGGCATCAGCGCCGCCACTGCCACAAGCCCCCGAAACGGGAGCCATCCTGCCGTCCGTGCGGCAAGGCGGAGATCGCCTGGCCGTCTATCCGCTGACCGAAGCCAGGGAGCTTCAGCCAACGCAGCCTTGTCCCGAAGCCCCTCATTTGCGTCGTCGTCCTGACGACCACTGATCGCTCCACAGCGCAGCGAAGTCGAGCGGATTATGAGCAATAACAGTGCTTTGTGTCAGGCACTTACGGATGCGAGCGTCGCCCGGAAACGGCTATGGCTCTCAACCAAAGCCCGCCTTTCCGCGACCTCTCATGATGGCGACGGCGGCGGCGCGTGGCTTCGCGTCGGGTAGCCCAATTCAAAACAACAGGGCGAAAACACCGCTGCGGCGTAAAGCAGAAATGCCTTTCATATAAGCCTGCCGCTAGATGATAGGATTTTTAAGTATTTTCTTAAATTAAAATCAATAAAATTAATTCGATCATAAATTTAATAGCCAATATAATCTTAATAAGATATATATCTCGTCTAAAATTACCGAAAAACATCATTAGATTTACGTCCTATCATCTCCACCACCCTATGCCCTCCCCGAGACCGTACGCCAGCTCATGGGATTTTGGCAGAACTTACGCATCATCCCTAGCGATGCATCGACGATTACGCTTCCATATCGTCGATTCACAATTTTCCTGCACCTCTCCCTCGACACACCACGAGAGACGCAGTTGTATGCGGAAAGTCCATCCCCAGTTGGGATATTCTGGCCGCAGCCGAATGCAGGACCCGTCGTTCAGCCACAAACGGCCCTTCTTTGGCTGCCCTTGCGGCATCTTGAGCCTCTCCCGCCGCCAGATCCGCTCGACGCGCTTGACGTTCACCGCCCAGCCCGCCGCGTGCAGCAAGGCTGTGATCCGCCGGTAGCCATAGCGCCCAAACCGGGGGGCGAGTTCGACGATGGCGGCGGTCAGCGCCGCTTCGTCCGCTTACCCCATCGGCACCTTGCGCTGTGTGAAACGATGTAGCCCCAGAACCCGGCACACCAACCGCTCCGATACGCCGAGCTTGGCTCTGACATGCTCGACACAGCGCCGGCGTCGGGCGGAGCTCAGACGTTTCCCGACGAAGCTTCCTTCAGGATCAGCTTCTCCAGTGTCAGGTCCGACACCGCCTTACGCAGCCGCTCGTTCTCCTTCTCGATATCCTTCAACCGTCTCGACCGCGAGACGGCACTCAGGCTTTGGACCGAGGCCAACACCTGGTTCTCCAACGAGCAGGGCAGGAAGGGACAGATCAAGGCCGGCCAGCTCGCCGATCTCGCCGTGCTGTCCGACGATTATTTCTCGGTGCCGGAGACCGATATCGTGCATCTGCGCTCGGTGCTGACCGTGCTCGGCGGCAAGGTGGTGCATGGTGACGGCGACTATGCCCCGCTCGCCCCGGCGCTGCCGGCGCCGATGCCCGACTGGTCGCCGGTCGCCACCTTCGGCGGCTACTACAAGACCAAGGAGGCGCGCGCCAAGCTGACCCTGCACTGCGGCTGCGCCAACAACTGCGCCGTGCACGGCCACGACCATGCCGCCGCGCTGGGCGCCAATGTTCCGGCTTCCGACGCACGCACCTTCTGGGGCGCGCTCGGCTGCGGCTGCTGGGCGGTGTGACCATGACGCCCCAGCCCCTCTCGTCCCTACTCGAGGCGCGCTGGTTCGCCCGCCTCGCCGCGGTCCTGCTGACACTGCCCTACTGGACGAGCGGCATCGCCAAGCTGTTCGACCTCGACGGCGCCTTCGCCGAAGCCGCACATTTCGGGCTGAGCCCGGTCTGGCTGGTGGTCGTTGCGACCGTCCTCGTCCAGGTCGGTGGCTCGGCTCTGGTGATCCTCGGCCACCTTTCCTGGCTCGGCGCTGGGGCGCTCGGTGCCTTCACGGCGGTGGCGACACTCATTGCTCACCCCTTCTGGCAGGTGGCAGACCCGATGCAGCGCTTCCACGAGCGCAACACCTTCCTCGAACATGTCGGATTGATCGGCGGGTTCATGCTGGCCGCAATCCTCAGCCACCGGAAGGGGCGAACATGACGTCCTCCCATCCCGCGCCGGACAGCTCGGCCGGACCGCTGAGTTTCCCGGTCTTCCGGGCGCTCTGGATCGCGACCATCGTCTCCAACATCGGTACATGGATGCACGATGTCGGCGCGGGCTGGCTGATGACGTCGCTGTCGCCAAGCCCGCTGCTCGTCGCGCTGGTGCAGGCGGCGACCACCCTGCCGATGTTCCTACTCGCCCTTCCGGCGGGGGCGCTGGCCGATATCGTCGACCGGCGCAGGCTGCTGCTGATGGCCCAGATCCTTGGCCTTGTCGCCGCAGCCATTCTCGCCATGCTGACCTGGCAGGGGCTGACGACTCCCTACGTGCTGCTGGCGGCGACCTTCGTACTCGGCGTGTCCGCGGCCCTCAGCGCGCCCGTCTTTCAGGCGATCGTGCCGGAACTCGTCAGTCAGCCGGCCCTGCCGGACGCGGTCGCGCTCAACAGCCTCGGGATCAATATCGCGCGCGCCATCGGGCCGGCGCTAGGCGGGGTCATCGTCGCGATCGCGGGTTCGCCCGCCGTCTTCGCCCTCAACGCCCTCTCGGTCGTCGCCGTGCTCGCGGTCCTGCTCGCGTGGAAGCGCCCGGCGAACATCCACAGCCTACCGCCGGAGCACTTCTTCGGCGCGATGAGGGCCGGCTATCGTTATGCGCGCCACTCCCCGGCGCTGCGTCTCGTGCTCATCCGCGCGGCGGGCTTTTTCCTGTTCAGCAGCGCCCTGTGGGCGATGCTGCCGCTGGTAGGCCGCAGAGGACTGGGCCTCGACGCGGCAGGATATGGCGCGCTGCTCGGCTGCATGAGCGTGCCGGTCGGCTGACCAGCCGCACCAGGAGTAGCCGCGCAAGCCACGGCAACTCCCGCCATGAAGCAGGACAGCCCACAGCGATGGTGGGAGGCGCCAAGAGTCGACATTGGTTCTAGGCGGAAAACCGACATTCTCAGCCAAGCCTCCAGCCGTCGGCCTCGACACGTTGTGGCCAGTCCGGACATCAACGAACATTGAGCGGCGTTGGAGGCTTGTCATGACCTCGATTCCCGATCTGGAGCTGATAAGGCAATTGGAGGAGCGCCTTTTTGATCCAGCGGTTCGCCGAACGCCGCAAATGGTCGGTATGCTGCTGGCTGATGATTTCTTCGAGTTTGGTAGGTCCGGCGGCGTTTCCACGAAGCACGAGGTCGTGCGCCACCTAGCGACGGAGGCGGTAGGGGACCGGGGCCAGGTCACCGCGCAGGACTACAGGTTGACCGTGCTTTCCGATGAAGCGGTCCTTCTAACTTATCGGACCATCAGAGTGGATCGAGCCGAGGTTCTTCATTCCCGCCGAAGCTCTATCTGGAAATGGATCGACGGGCGTTGGCAGATGGTTTTCCATCAAGGCACTCCATCAGCGCCTGATCGCTGACCGTTCGCTCTTTGCCCAGGCCCACGCGGCTCTTGATACCGAGCTTCAGATCTTCTGGATCGGACGTGCTGGCCTATATGGTTGACAGAAAGAGTCCGCGATCAGCCTCACGGAGAACTTGGCATGGCAAAGATCGTGCTGACGGCGCAGGTGATGCATGAGACGAATACTTTCAGCAAGAACTTAACTGGGCTGGAGGCCTTTCGGCGCCTCGACGAAGAGGAGATACCTAGGGCACGCCGAGGAACGCGTACGTCGCTCGGCGCCACTTTCGATGCCGCGGAGAAATATGGTTGGACGCTGCGTCATCCTCTCGCAGCCTGGGCCAACCCTTCCGGCCGCGTCACCACCGAATGTTTCGAGGCGCTTGCCGAGCAGCTTCTCCGTGGCATCGCTGCCGCCGGTCCGATCGACGGCATGCTCCTGCATCTCCATGGTGCCATGGTTACCGAGAGGTATGAGGATGGCGAGGGGGAGCTTCTGCGCCGTGTCCGGAGCGTTGTTGGGCCTGATATTCCCATCGTGGCAACGCTCGATCTCCACGCGAATGTCACCGACCTTATGGTCGAGATGGCGAATGCCCTGATCCCGCTCCGGACCTATCCACATATCGACTATGATAAATGCGCCTGGCAGGGAGCCGACCTTCTGGATCGCGCGATGACAGGCGAGATCTCGCTGCGGACTATTGTCGCTCGCCGCCCGTTGCTGCTCGGGCTGGATTTCGGCAAAACGCAAGGTGGGCCCATGGCCGAGTTACTGGCTCGGGCTGATGCGCTGGAACAAGCTGGCGCCGTGCTGGCGATCGGTATCTGCTCGGGCTTCGCCTCCGCCGATATCCGCGAGGCCGGGCCAACGGTCACCGTCACGGTTGATGGCGAGGCCGGTCTTGGTGACGCCCGGCGCATTGCCGAAGCCTTTATGGACTATGCGTGGGAGACCAGAGCGTATCGCAGCGCGCATCCGATCGACGTCGACGAAGCCGTGCGTCGTGCCAAAGCCGGCGAAGACAGGGAGAAGCCGGTCATTCTTGCCGACTTCACAGATAACCCCGGCGGTGGCTGCTATGGTGACAGCACAAATCTCCTGAAGGGCATGATCGAGGGCGAACTGGAAAATGCCGCCTTTTATGCCATCTGTGATCCTGAGGCCGTGCGCGAGGGCACGAATCTCGGTGTGGGCGAAGAGGGGACCATCCGCCTCGGTGGCAAGACGGATCCAATGGCCGGGGGCGGGCCGCTGACACTGACCGGCCGTGTCCTCTGCCTCAGTGACGGTCGCTTCATCGCCTCGGGACCGATGGGTGGCGGGCTCCGGCGGGACTATGGCCTCAGCATGGTGTTCCGGGTTGGCGGCGTGGACATTGTGGTGATCTCGAAGAACGGCCAGGCAACCGATCTTGCCCAATTCACGTCGCTCGGCGTTGACCCTACCCGCAAGCACACCCTGGCGATCAAATCGAACCACCATTTCCGAGCGGCGTTCGAGCCGATTGCGCGCGAAGTGCTGTTGGTTGACAGTGGTTCGCTCGGCTCGTCCCAATCCGGCGCGCGCCGCTATGTCAATGTTCGCCGCCCGATCTGGCCGCTGGACGTTTAGAGTTCCGAGTTGGCCAGATACGAAGATCGCTATCGCCGGTCGTTGTCTTTCACCAACGATTCATTCGCATGGTGGACGTTCCGCTCTCTAAAGCGAGGCAGATGCATGGGCGCATCAGTGAGCATTCGACCTGTCACACCGCAAGATACCGCAGCCATATCGGTCCTGATGCGTGGATTAGGGTTCAACCACTCAGCTGAAGAAATTGAGCGACGTCTTGACCTGGCTCCGAGCCGCGCGACCGACCCAGCCTTTCTGGCCGAAAACAGGGAACACGGGCCCGTCGGGTTGCTCGCGGTCCATATTGCGCCCCTCTTGTTCTATCCGGCGCCACTGGCGCGGATCACGACGATCGTCGTCGCCGAGGCTGCCAGACGACAAGGGATCGGTCGCGCCTTGATCCACTTCGCCGCGGATCTGGCGAAGCAGGCAGGATGTGAAACTCTTGAGCTCACTACGGGCCTCAATCGAGAGGGCGCTCATGTCTTTTATGAAACGCTGGGCTTTCAACGTTCTGGTCTACGGGTGTCGCGCCAGATCGTGTGAGTAGATATCTGCCCCGCAGAGAAGTTTCCAAAACCGTTGAGTAGCGCCATTTGCGGACTCTCGACCGACGCCCGGGAGCAGACACTCAGCGGTTCGAGAAATCTGCTTGGAGGCGAAGACTTATGATCCCAGACCACATGCGCTGGCCGTTGCGAATGCCGGTGTTCAGGAATGAGGGCTGATCCAGCAAGCCACACTCACGGTTCGGCGACGATCAGCTCTATCCCTGCGTTGCGGATCGCGCTCTTCATCGTCTCGGCAGGCGGGAGGTCGGTGACAAGCGTGTTTATGCGGCCAAGCGGAGCGACCTCGAAGACCGCCCTCCGGTCGAATTTCGAATGGTCGGCCAGCACCGTGACCCGATCCGCCCTCGTGATCATCGCCTTGGCGACCTCCGCTTCCTGAAGATCGAAATCCATGATGCTGGTCTGGTCGATCGCGCCGACGGTGAGCACGGCGTGGCGTACCCTGAACTTGCCGATCTGCTCCAAGGCGAGCGGGCCCAGGCTCTCGCCCGCATCCACGCCATAGGCTCCCCCGATCAGGAACACCTTGTGGGTATGATCGCTCGCCAGCGTCGCGGCGATGCGCGGGGAATTGGTGACGATCACCAGCGAATGCCGCGCTGTGAGCGCGTCGGCGAAAGCGATGGTCGTGCTGCCGGTATCGATGAACAGCGAATCGTCCGGCTGGAACAGGCGGCTCGCTGCCGTGGCGATCGCCCGTTTGCCCGCCGCGTTCAGCGCCATGCGGTGAGCAAACGGCCATTCGGTCTCGATCGTCGGGCCGGGAGCGGTGAGGGCCATGGCCCCGCCATGCCGTCGCCGGATCCGTCCGGTCGCGTCGAGGCGCGCGAGATCGCGCCGTACCGTCTCGCGCGACACGTGCAGATGCTCGGCAAGCGCCTCAACGCTCATTTCGCCGGCGCGAGCGACCAGCGCGATGATCTCATCATGACGCGAGGAAATGGCCACGCTCGTTACCCCAAATCAGGATCGGGAATTTCCAACGCCTGCCGATGGCATGGCATGGATCCTAGCCTGCCGGCCAATGCCCGTAAGTCAGTCCCTTCACACGGTCAATGTGACGTAACGGCGGCACGGCGCTTGCAACGCTTGTCCGAACAAGCAGCCGCCAAGGCACAGCATCACGCACTGACCGATCGGGCAACATAATCCGGCAAAAATTGCCCGATTATCCCTTAATATCGGTCACGATGATAATCGATCAGGCAATACAGCCAAAATTCGGGCTTCCCAATGGGAAGGATCCCGGTACATTGCTCGTCCGTGCCGCCAAAGCGAGCAAGCGTAAAGCGGGTGCAGTTCCGTTGCGCCGCGACGGCCACTCGTGAGGTGCCGGCACGCCGGGAGCAGAAAACGAACGGAGTGACGGCGTGGATGCAGATGTAGTGACAGGCGAGCGGGCAGGCATGTGGCGGTTCATTGCCTGCTATGTCCGCTGGACCGACCGGATTTCCGACTATGTCGGCTATCTCGCCGCCTCGCTGGTGTTCTTCATGGGCGCCGCACTTATGTTCGACGCCGTCACCCGCAACCTGATCAAGATGCCGGTGCACTGGGCGGTGGAACTCACCCAGTTCATGCTCGTCGCCTATTACTTCATGGGCGGTCCGTTCACTCTGAAGAACAACGAGCATGTGCGGATGGACCTCTGGTACTCGACGCTCTCCGAGCGTGCCCAGGCCAAGGTCGAGCTCGCCACGCTGTGGATGCTCATCCTCTATCTCGTCGTGATGTTCATCGGCTCGATCTCGAGCCTCGAATACGCCATCGCCACCAATGAGCGGCGCTTCTCGATCTGGAACCCCTCGGTGATCCCGATCAAGGCGCTGCTGGTGGCCTGTCTGTTCCTCATGCTGCTGCAGAGCTTCTCGCTGGTGTTCAAGAAGATCGCCACCCTGCGCGGGGAGACGCTCTGATGAGCTACGAGATGATCGCCCTGCTGATGTTCGCCTCCATGCTGCTGGCGCTCGGCACGGGACAACTGGTTTTCGCCGGTATCGGCGCCGTCGCCTCCGCTGCCGCGCTATTGCTTTATGGCCCCGGCGCCATGGACCTGCCGTTCAACCAGGTCTTCAAGCTGTTCAACTGGTACGCGATGCTTACCCTGCCCATGTTCATCTACATGGGCTACATCCTCGCGGAATCCGGCATCGCGGAGGATCTGTACAAGGCCCTGCATGTCTGGTTCGGCCGCTTCACCGGCGGCCTCGCCATCGGCACCATCTTCCTGATGGTCATCATCTCGGCGATGAACGGGCTGTCGGTTGCCGGCATGGCGATCGGCGCCACCATCGCCCTGCCGGAGATGATCCGCCGCGGCTATGACAAGGTGCTGATCTCCGGCGTGGTGCAGGGCGGCTCCTCGCTCGGCATCCTCATCCCACCCTCGGTCGTGCTGGTGCTCTACGGCATGATCGCGCGCCAGCCGGTCTCGAAGCTGTGGTTCGCCGGCGTGTTCCCCGGCCTGCTGATGGCGGCGCTGTTCATCCTCTACATCTATGTCCGCGTGAAGATGAACCCGAAGCTCGCGCCGAAGCTGACGGACGCAGAGCTGAACATGCCGTTCCGCGAGAAGCTGGCGCTGGCGCGGGCGGGCATCATTCCCTTTGCCATCTTCTTCTTCATGACCGGCCTGTTCGTGTTCGGCATCACCAGCCTGGTGGAAAGCTCGGCGGTCGGCGCGACCGCGGCCACACTCGCCGCCATCGCCAAGGGACGGTTCAACTGGCCGCTGGTCCGCGAGACCTCGCTCAAGACGCTGAACGTGTCCTGCATGTTCATGTGGCTGATCCTCGCCGCCCTGGCCTTTGGAACCGTGTTCGACGGGCTCGGCGCGGTGAAGGCAATCGAGTTCCTGTTCGTCAAGCAGTGGGATCTCAACCCCTGGACCATCATCATCATGATGCAGCTCAGCTTCATCGTCATGGGGATGTTCCTCGATGACACCGCGATGCTGGTCATCGTCGCGCCGCTCTACATCCCGCTGGTCAAGGCGCTCGATCTCGGCTTCGACAACCAGCTGATCTGGTACGGGATCCTGTACACGATTACCTGCCAGATCGCCTACATCACCCCTCCCTTCGGCTACAACCTGTTCCTGATGCGCTCGCTGGCGCCCAAGGAGATCAGCCTGATCGACATCTACAAGTCGATCTGGCCCTTCGCCGCGATCATGGCCTTCACCATCGTCATTCTGATGGTGTTCCCGCAGATCGCGCTGTGGCTGCCCGAGCAGATCCGGGTGAAGGGCTGACCTGCTTCCATCGCCAATCGTCTTCCAGAAAAATCCAGAGGAGAAACCGATGACCGACGTGAAGAAGCACGATCCTGCCGCCGACAAGATCCTCGCCACACGCCGCAACTTCCTTGGCAAGGCCGGTCTTGGCGCGGGCGCCACGCTGGCGAGCACCACGCTGGCCGCGCCGGCCATCCTCGCCCAGACCGGACCGATCAAGTGGCGCCTGCAGACCTATTCCGGCGCGCCGCTCGGTGCCCATGTCATCAAGCCGCAGATCGACGCTTTCAACGCCGCGGCCAATGGCGAGATGGTGATCGAGCTCTATTATGCCGACCAGCTGGTGCCGACCTCCGACCTGTTCCGCGCCCTGCAGTCCGGCACGCTCGACGCCGTGCAGTCCGACGAGGCGACCATGGCCTCGCCGGTCGATATCGCGGTGTTCGGCGGCTACTTCCCCTTCGCCACCCGCTACAGCCTCGATGTGCCCGCGCTGTTCCGCTACTACGGTCTCAAGGAGATCTGGGAAGAGGCCTATGCCGGCGTGCCGAACGTCAAGTGGCTTTCCACCGGCGCCTGGGATCCGCTGCACATCTTCACCGTGAACAAGCCGATCAAGAGCCTCGCCGACATGAACGGCCTGCGCGTGTTCGGCGTGCCGACCGCCGGCAAGTTCCTGTCGAAATACGGCCTCGTGCCCGTGACCATCCCGTGGGACAATGTCGAGGTGGCGCTGCAGACCGGCGAACTCGACGGCGTGGCTTGGTGCGGCTTCACCGAGGCTTACGAAGTTGGCTGGGCGGATGTGTGCAACTACGCGCTCTCCAACTCGGTCACCGGCGCGTGGTTCGGCAGCTATTTCGCCAACACCGCGAGCTGGGACAAGGTGCCGCCGCACCTGAAGGAACTGTTCTTCATGAGCATCGACCAGTCGCACTATTATCGCGACGTCTGGTACTGGGGCGGCGAGGCCAAGCTGCGTGTCGAGGGCCAGAAGATGGAACTGACCGCGCTGCCGTCGGCCGACTGGGACAAGGTGGTCGCCGATTCCAAGGGCTTCTGGGACGAGATCGCTGCCTCCAGCCCGCGCGCGGGCCGAGTGGTCGCCGCGTTCAAGAAGTATGACGAGACCATGCAGAAGGCCGGCTACCCCTATCGTTGAGCCGCCTGCCGGCCGTCGACACGACGATCCCCGCTGCTTCCGGGCGGCGGGGTCCTGACGGCCCGGCCTCGTGCCGGGTCTTTCCAAAGCGCCGCAATCAGCCAGGCTGGTTGCGGCGGGACGACTGAAGGGGGAGCGGTCATGCTCCATAAATCGGCTCCCGACATGTCCGCTCCGTTCGACGTCGCCATCATCGGCGCGGGCGTGGTCGGCTGCGCGGTGGCGCGCCGCTTCGCGCTCGCCGGGGCCAAGGTCGTGGTGATCGAAAAGGGCCGCGACATCCTCTCCGGTGCCTCCAAGGCCAACAGCGCCATCCTGCACACCGGCTTCGACGCGCCGCCGGACAGTCTCGAGCTGGAGCTGGTGAAGGCCGGGCGCGAGGAATATCTCAACATTCATGCTGGCCTCGGCCTCTCGCGGATCCCGACCGGCGCGCTGGTCTGCGCGTGGAGTGCTGATCAGGCGGACCGGCTGGAAGCGATTGCCGGGCAGGGCCGCGTCAACGGCATCGCCGAGCTGAGAGTGCTGAGCGCCGGCGAAGCGCGCGATTCCATGCCCTCGCTCTCCGACCGGCTGGTCGCGGCGATCGAGGTCGCGGGCGAATACATCATCGATCCCTGGACCGCCCCTCTGGCCTATCTCACGCAGGCGGTCGCGCTCGGCACGGTGCTGCTGCGCAACGCGGAACTGAGGCAAGGCCGTTTCGACGGCGAATGGCGGCTGTCGACCTCGGCCGGCGAGGTGCGGGCGCGTGCCGTGATCAATGCCGCCGGCCTCTATGGCGATGTCGTCGACCAGCGGCTCGGCTTCATGCCGGAATTCACCATCAAGCCGCGGAAAGGCCAGTTCGTGGTGCTCGACAAGGCGGCCTTCGCGCATGTGCAGCGCATCGTGCTGCCGGTTCCGGCCGAGATCACCAAGGGCGTCGTGGTTTGTCCGACCGCCTTCGGCAACGTGCTGATCGGTCCCACCGCCGAGGAACAGGACGACCGTGTGCGCGCCACCGTCGAGACCGATACCCTCAAGGCGCTGCTCGCGCGCGGCGCCGAGATCGTGCCCGCGCTCGCCGATATTCCGGTGACGGCGGTCTATGCCGGGTTGCGCCCGGCGACCGAGAGCAAGGGCTACCGTGTGTTCGCCCGACCGGAACAGCGCGCCATCACGCTCGGCGGCATCCGCTCGACCGGGCTTTCTGCCGCGCTCGGCCTCGCCCGCCATGCGGTCGAGCTCCATGCGGCATTCGGACTGCCTGCGATGGCTCCTGCGGCACCGCCACCGGTTTGCCTTCCCAATCTTACCGAAACGGCGGAGCGCGACTGGCAGCGACCGGATCACGGCGAGATCGTCTGCCACTGCGAACTGGTCACCCGTCGCGAGATCGAAGCGGCGCTGGCAAGCGCGGTGCCGGCAGGGGATTTCGGCGGGCTGCGGCGACGCACCCGCGCCGGCATGGGGCGCTGCCAGGGCTTCTACTGCAATGCCCGCCTTGCCGAGATGACGCGCGGCCGCCTCGCCGAGCCGCTGGCGGTCGAGGACGGCGAGCCGGCATGAGCGGGCTGGCGGATGTCATCATCGTCGGCGGCGGGCCTTCCGGCGTTGCCGCGGCGGTGGAACTGCGGCGTCGCGGCGTCGAGCGGGTGATGCTGCTCGAGCGCGAGCCGCTTCTCGGTGGCGCGACCCGTCACTGCGTGCATTCGCCTTTCGGCATGCGCGAATTCGGCCGTGTCTATCTCGGACCATCCTATGCCCGCCGGCTCGCGCGCGAGGCGGCGGAGGCCGGTGTCGATGTGCGCACCGGTCATTCGGTGGTTCGGATCGGCGAAGACGGCGCGCTCGATATCGCCAACAGGCACGGCGTCGAGACGCTCACCGCCCGGCGCATCATGATCGCCACCGGCGCGCGCGAACTGCCGCGTTCCGCGAGGCTGTTGCCCGGCGACCGGCCGGTCGGCATCCTCACCACCGGCGCGCTGCAAGCCTATGTCGCCTTTCACGGGCTGATGCCGTTCCGCCGGCCGGTGATCCTCGGCTCCGAACTGGTGAGTTTTTCCGCCGTCCTCACCTGCCTGACCCACGGCGCCCGCCCGGTCGCGATGCTGGAGAGTGCGCCCAATCCGCTGACCCGCGCGCCGTTCCACTGGCTGCCGAGGCTCGCCGGCTTGCCGTTTCATCTCGGCGCGGAGGTCGTCGATATTCGCGGCGCGGGCCGTGTCGAGGCGGTCAGCTTCCGCCGGCCGGATGGCGCCGTCGAGGCGCTCGCCTGCGACGGCCTGCTGCTCACGGGCCGTTTCGTTCCGGAGGCGGCGTTGTGCCAGCAGTCCACGCTCGGCATCGCGCAGGGCAGCGCCGGTCCGGTGATCGATCAGGACGGACGCTGCGCCGATCCGCTTTTCTTCGCCGCCGGCAACGTGCTCCGCGCCGTCGAGACCGGCGGCTGGGCATTTCGCGAGGGTCGCGCCGTGGGGCGCGCGATCGCCGAAGACCTCGCGCGCGCCGACAATGCGGCGGAGGCCGTGCCCGTCACCTTTGATGCTCCGCTCAAGCTGGTGGTGCCCGCCCTGTTGCGGCGGGGCGGCAATCCCACGCCCGCGTTTCGCGATTTTCAGCTCCGCTTCCTGCGCCGCGCGCGCGGCCGGCTGTCGCTGGAGCTCGATGGCCGCGAGTTCTGGCATTCGCAGGGGCACTGGCTGCCGGAACGGCGCATTCTGGTGCCGATCCCGCCACAAGCCATCAGCGCGCAGAACGTCCATTTCCGCTTCCGGGAGAACGGCTGATGCGCGTCGCGGCGATCGATCAGGGCACGACCTCGACGCGCTGTCTTCTGGTCGAGGATGGCGGGACGGCCCAACTCGTCGCGAGCCGGCGCCACGCGCAGCATTACCCCGCGCCCGGCCGTGTCGAGCACGAGCCCGAGGAACTGCTCGCCAATATCCGGGCCGTGCTTGCTGCGGCGGGCAAGGTCGATGCCATCGGCATCGCCAATCAGGGCGAGAGCTGCCTCGCCTGGGACGCCAGGACCGGCGAGGCGCTCTCGCCGGTGATCGTCTGGCAGGACGCCCGCACGGCAGAAAGCCTGGCGCGGCTTGGTCCCGAGGCGCAGGCCCGCTCCAGGGCGATCTGCGGCTTGCCGCTCGATCCATACTTCTCGGCAAGCAAGCTGAGCTGGATGATCCGAAACCTGCCCGCCGTGGCCGCTGCGCTCGAGGCGGGACGGCTCCGGCTCGGCACCACCGACGCCTTCTTCCTCGATCGGCTGTGCGGGTATTTCCGCACCGACATGGCCACCGCCTCCCGCACCGGGCTCATGGACCTTGCCACCGGTCAATGGAGCGAGGAGCTGTGCGCGCTGCACGGCGTGCCGCTCGCCTGCCTGCCGCCGATCGGTTCGGTCGACGCCGCATGCGGCGCCGTCGATGGCGTGCCGGTCAAGGCCTCCATCGTCGACCAGCAGGCCGCCCTGTTCGGCCATGGCTGCCGCAAGGCAGGGGATACCAAGATCACCTTCGGTACCGGCGCCTTCCTACTGTCGGTCACGGGTGGAGCGCCTCGGCCGGACGCCGGTCTGCCGCCCACGCTCGCCTGGCAGCGCAACGGCGAACCGCCGGTCTTCGCCCTGGAGGGCGGCGTCTATGATGCCGGCTCAGCGCTGGAATGGCTGCAGCGTCTCGGCCTGTTCGCGACGTCCGCGGAGCTTGACGGTTTCGAGCGGAGCTCTGCCCTGTCGCGCGGGCTGGTTTTCGTGCCGGCGCTGTCAGGGCTCGCCGCGCCCTATTGGGACCGCAACGCCGCCCCGCTGTTCATCGGCATGGAGGCGGCGACCGACCGCCGCGACATGGTGCAGGCGGCCCTCGAGGGCATCGCCCTGCTGACGGCAGGATTGATCGAGGCAGCGGAGGCCTCGGTCGGGCGGATCGAGGAAATCTCCATCGATGGCGGTCTGTCGCAGAGCGACTATTTCGCGCGGTTCCTCGCCAGCGCCAGCGGGCGCATCGTGCGGGTGCCGGCCATGTATGAAATGACGTCGCTCGGCCTTGCGGAGCTTTGCGGAGCCGATGTCGAACATCTCCGCGGCGGCGCATCCCGCTTCGAGCCCGATGGCTCGGTGACGGCCCGCGATCATCAGCGTTTCGCTGCCGCGATTGCCCGCAGCCGTGACTGGCGCGAGTGAAATTCAGTCTCGCGCCGCCGCATCAGCCGCGTGTTACCACGACAGCGTGCGGCGGCCGATCAGCGCGCCGGCCGCAGTCATGAAGCCGATGGCCAGTCCGTACCAGGTCAGCACGAAGAGCGGGGAATCGTCGACGCAGTGCAGCGCGTAAAGGGCCGCGCCCAGGCTTCCCGCCAGCGCCCCGCCGGCCGCGCCGGCCCATGCGGGATGTTCCGGCGCCCCGCGCTTCAGCGCAAACAGCGTTGCTGCGAGTACCGGTGCGCCCATCAGCGTCACCAGCGAGAGGCAAAAAACCGCGTTGTGGCCGACAAGGCCGGGCATCCAGCCTTGCGCCGGCGTAACCAGCAACTCCGCCGCGACCCCGACGGCGAGGACGCCGCCGGGCACGGCCAGCGCCCAGGCCGATGGCCGCGCATCCGCGCCCGGACGAACGAGGCGCAACGCCAGCCAGACCGACACCGCCGCGAGCGAAAGCGACACGACGAATTTCATCAGCACCCGCGGCTCCATGAGCAGCCCGGGCATGCCCTGGCGAGGTGCCAGCATCATCGCGAACAGCGCCACCGCGCCAGCCAGCCCGGCGGCGAGCGCGAGAGCAAGACCGCTCTCCAGGCTCCGCTGGCGCTGCGCATCGGCGGCAAGGCCGCGTATGAGATCGTCGGTCTTCACGTCACATCGTCCTTCATTCGTCCGCTTTCAACCGGGCCGAGAGGCTGGCAAAGGCGCGGTGCAGCGTCACGCGGACCGCGCCCGGCGTCATTCTCATGCGTTCGGCCGTCTCACCGACCGAGGCGCCGTCGACCGCGATCGAGCGTATCACCGAGCGCTGCTTGTCCGGCAACAGCGCCAGATGCCGTTCGACGTCGTCCGCCTCGGTGCTCGGACGCTCTTCGGGCGCCGCCAGCAAGTCGGCGAAATCTTCCACCGGCACTTCGGCGCGCCGCCCGCGACGGCGCAGATGATCGACCAGCTTGTTGCGCGCGATGGTCCGCAGCCAGGGTCCGAGCGGATCGTTCGGCCGCCACGTATGCCGCTTCAGATGAACCGCCAGCAGCGTCTCCTGCACCACGTCCTCGCTCTCGCCCGTCGGCGCGCCCATCTGCCTGAGGCGCCGCTCCACCACGGAACGTATCGCGGGCGCGATCTCGCGCAGCAGCCGCTCATAGGACGGCTGGTCGCCGGCCAAAGCGGCCTGCATGAGCTGCATCCAGCGCCGCTCGCGATCATCCATCGATAGGTTCCCGAAGGTAAGTTCGCCGGCTACCGGCCGATCGTTACAGCCCGCCCGGCACGGCCGGAGAATTTTTCCGCGCGGCATATTTCGTCGCCCGCCGCTGTAACGCAATGGCACCGGCCGCCGAAAGAGGAGGTAGCGCCGGGGTGAACGGAGGCCTCGCGCTCAAGCCAAGCTCACAGAGGACACACCCCATGACCACCAAGACCACCTTCGCCGCCGCCACCCTTGCCGGGTCGATCGCCGCCGCGCTCGGCATGGTGGCCAGCGCCGCTGCCACCCCGGCCGCGCCGCAGCCGAACATGGACAAGTGCTACGGCGTCTCGCTCGCCGGCCAGAACGACTGCGCGGCCGGTGCCGGCACCACCTGCGCCGGCACCTCCAAGGTGAACTATGACGCCAGGGCCTGGAAATACGTCGCCAAGGGCACCTGCGAGACCATCAAGACCCCCAAGGGCATGGGCCATCTGAAGGCGATGTGACGTCGGGGTTCGCGAACCGGGGGGCGCCCGTCGGCGCCCTCCGTGCCCTAGGCAGGAGATTCTCATGACCACGCGTCTTCCCGCCGGCGCCGGCGTCGGCTTCAAGCCCGAGCATTTCGACGCCATCCTCGCCGATCCCGCCGTGCCGATCGCCTTCCTCGAAGTCCATGCCGAAAACTATATGGGAGCCGGCGGCCGGCCGCATGCTCAACTGGCCGCCTTGCGCGAGCGCTTCGCCCTCTCGCTCCACGGCGTCGGCCTCTCCATCGGAGGCGAAGCGCCGCTCGACAGGGCGCATCTCGCGCGGCTGAAAGCGCTGATCGAGCGCTACCGGCCGGAGAGCTTTTCCGAGCATCTCGCCTGGTCCTCCCATGGCGGGGCGTTCTTCGGCGACCTGCTGCCGCTGCCCTACACGCCGGCGACGCTGCGCCGTGTCGGCGATCACATCGCCGAGGTTCAGGACACGCTTGGCCGCCGCATGCTGCTGGAGAACCCCTCGACCTATGTGCGCTTCGAGGAGAGCACCATTGGCGAGGTGGATTTTCTCGGTCGGCTGGTCGCACGCACCGGTTGCGGCCTCTTGCTCGACATCAACAATGTGTTCGTCTCGGCCGTGAACCACGGCACCGATGCGCGGGCCTATCTCGCCGACTTTCCGTTGGAGGCGGTGGGCGAAATCCATCTCGGCGGCCATGACGAGGACATCGACGACAGCGGGGCGCCGCTGCTCATCGATGCCCATGGCAGCCCGGTGGCCGATCCGGTCTGGGCTCTTTTCACCGAGGTGATCGCCCGCACCGATCCGCTGCCCAGCCTGATCGAGTGGGACAATGATGTGCCGGCCTGGCCGACATTGTGTGCCGAGGCGGCGCGGGCCGGCGCGGTGCTGGCACGCCATGCGACGAGCGCGGCGGCAAGCAGTGCGGCGGCAAGTAGCGTGGCGGCCTGAGCCATGACCTCGCTCGCCTGCTTCGCCGCCGCGCTCACGGCGCCGGACCGGCGCTCGCCGCCTGAGTTCGCCGGACGTGCCGAACGTCGTTTCGCGGTCTATCGCAACAATGTCGCGGTCGCGCTGATCCGCGCGCTGGAGACGCGATTTCCGGCGCTCGTCTCGCTGGTAGGCCAGGAGTTCTTCCGCGCCATGGCGCAGGAATTCATGCGGACCCGTCCACCGACCTCGCCCTTGCTCACGAGTTTCGGCGACGAACTCCCGGGCTTTCTCACCAGCTTCGCGCCGGCGGCGGACCTGCCTTATCTCGCCGATATCGCGGGGATCGAGGTTACCCGCACCCGCGCCTATCACGCCCCGGACCCGGCCCGTCTCGGCGCCGATGCGTTCTCGGTGCTCATGTCGCGGGGGATCGCGGCCCTGCGGGTTGAACTGCATCCGGCGGTCGCCGTGATCCGTTCGCCGCATCCGGTCTGGACGATCCTCGCCATGGCGAGCGGCTGGCAGCCTGTCGCGGCCATCGACGACTGGCAGCCGCAGGCGGTGCTGGTCGATCGCCCCGAACTCGACGCCATCGTGCGTCCGCTCGCCCTGGGGACCGCGTTGTTCGTCGAAGCACTCCACGCCGGCGAACCGCTGGGGACCGCGGCGAACGCGGCGGCGTCCGAGGTCCCGGATTTCGATCTGCCGGCCGCGCTCGCCACCGTCATCGGCGGTGGGCTGGCGACCGGCATCCATGTTCTCGATGGAGATCTGCCATGACCGCGATCAACCCCTCTGCAAGGGCGACCAACAGGACATCCGCGGTGTTGCGTCTGCGCGACCGTCTCGATGCCGTCCCGCTTTCGTTGGTACTGTTTTGCGCGCGTGTCTTTCCCGCCGCCGTGTTCTGGCAATCCGGCCAGACCAAGGTCGAAGGCTGGCAGGTCACCGACAGCGCGGTTGCCCTGTTCCAGGAGGAGTACCGGTTGCCGCTCGTCGATCCGTGGCTGGCCGCGCATCTCGCCGCTTTTGCGGAGCACTTCTTCCCGGTGCTGCTGGTGGTCGGCCTTACTACGCGGCTCTCGGCCCTCGCGCTTCTCGCCATGACGATGGTGATCGAGATCTTCGTCTATCCCGACGCCTGGCCGACGCATGGCGTCTGGGCAACCTGCTTTCTGCTGCTCGCGCTGCGCGGGCCGGGGAGCCTTTCGCTGGATGCGATCATCGCCCGGCGCTTCTGAGTTTTGGCGATGCGACGGTTTCTCGGTACCCTGTTGCTGTGGGGCGGCCCCTGAAAGCGGCTGCTAGGACCCCTCGCCGCGTCGACGGATGGCCCGGTTTCCACATCGGGCATCTCCTGGCAATCAAGCACGGCAATGGTTTGTGCGCGGCGACATGGCAAAGGCCGGTCGGCCGGAATGGTGGGTTCTGCACGGGCCTGAAAGGTCGCCGACCCATCGATTGACAACTTGCATACTAGTGTTGCAATGTCACCTCAAGCCATAAGGCAGGAGGAACGCCATGATCGCCGTCAGTGTCGCTCGCCCTCACGATCTGCGTGTCGTCGAGGCCGAGATACCCGCGGTCGCGTCGGGCGAGGTGCTGGTCCGTGTGCTGCGCGCCGGCATTTGCGGCTCGGACATGCATATTTTCCACGGCAGCAATCCCTTCGCCCGCTACCCGCGCATCATCGGCCATGAGTTCGCCGGCGAGATCGCCGAGGTCGGGCCGAACGTTACCAGCTTCAAGGCCGGCGATCGCGTCGTGGTCGATCCGGTCGTCGCCTGCGGGCATTGCTATCCCTGCCGCATCGGTCGCTCGAACGTCTGCGCCCATCTCGAAGTGATGGGCGTGCACCGCGACGGCGGCTTCCGCAACTTCATCGCCGTGCCGGCGGGCAATGCGGTGAAGCTCAAGGCCGAAACTCCCATCGGCATCGGCGCGCTGGCCGAGCCGTTCTCCATCGCCGCCAACATTCTGGAGCGCACCGGCTGCGGGCCGGACGACACCGTGCTGCTCTACGGCGCCGGCACGGTCGGGGTGACAGTGATGCAGGTCGCCAAGATGAACGGCGCCCGGGTGATCGTCGCCGATCCCGACCGGGCCCGGCTGGAGCGCGCTCTCGGCTTCGGTGCCGACAAGGTGCTGGTCTCTGGCGTCGACGACATTCCCGCCCGCGTCGCCCCGGAGACCGACGGTCTCGGCCCGACGCTGGTGATCGACTGCGCCGGGGTTCCCGCGCTGCTGGAGGAGGCCTGCCGCGTCGCCTCTCCGGCAGGGCGGGTCGGGGTCATGGGGTTCTCCCCGGCGCCTTGCAACATCTCGCAGCAGGAGATCGTCAAGAAGGAGCTCACGCTCTACGGCTCGCGGCTCAACCGCCGGCTGATCCCGAAGGTGGTCGAGTGGCTGGAGGGCGGCAAGCTGAAGCCCGAGGCGATGATCACCCAGACCTTCGCGGCAAAGGATGCCGCCGCCGCCTTCGAGCTCTTCGAGAAGGAGCCGGGCAAGACCATCAAGATCCAGCTGGATTTCGCGCAGTAACGCCGCTGCCTGCCGGCCTGCTGCCAAGTCTTGCTGCCAGGCCGAACATCAAAAAACTGGGAGGAAAGACGTGTTTGCACATCTGAAGAGCGCCATTCTGGCCGGCGCGATGACCGCCGCGCTGTTCGCCGGCACCGCCGACGCCAAGACGGTGATGAAGCTCGGCCATCTCGCCAACGAGCAGAACTCGTGGCACCTCGCCTCGCTGAAATTCGCCGAGGAGGTGAAGAAGCGCACCAATGGCGAGATCGAGATCCAGGTCTTCCCGAACGACACGCTCGGCAAGGAAGTCGACCTGATCAAGGGCATGCAGTTCGGCACCGTCGACTTCACCATTTCCGGCGAGTCCATGCAGAACTGGACGCCCTATGCCTCGCTGCTGGCGGTGCCCTATGCGATCCGCGACCTCGATCACCTGCAGAAGGTGGTGGACGGCCCGGTCGGCCAGAAAATCTCCGAGGAGATCCAGAAGAGCGTCCGCGTCATCCCGCTGACCTATTTCGCCCGCGGCCCGCGCGAGCTGACCTCCAACCGGCCGATCAAGAGCCCCGCCGACCTGCAGGGGCTGAAGATGCGCGTCTCCAACGTGCCGCTGCATGTGGTGTTCTGGAACGCGGTCGGTGCCAAGGCGACGCCGATGGCGTTCTCGGAAGTGTTCACCGGCCTCCAGAGCCACGTCATCGACGCGCAGGAGAACCCGCTGGCGCTGATCCGCTCGGCGAGCTTCAACGAGGTCCAGAAATACGTGAACCTCACCGATCACGTGCGCAGCTGGATCTATCTCGTGGTCAGCGAGCGCAACTTCAACAAGCTGACCAAGGAACAGCAGGAGGCCATCCGCGAATCCGCCAAGATCGCGCAGACCTATGAGCGTGAGCTGTTCACCAAGACCGACGCGGAAGACCGCGCCGCCCTCGAGAAGGCCGGCATGGAGTTCGTCACCGTCGACAAGGAGGCCTTCGCCAAGGCCGGCCAGGAGGCGGTATCGAAGGCGCTCGGCGACCAGCTGCGTCCGCTCTACGAGCAGATCCTCTCGACCAAGTGACGCCCTCCCGTGGCGCGGCCTCGATGGGGCCGCGCCGTCCTGCCTGTCGCGGAGCATCTGGATGCGTACGCTGTTCGAGCTGGCGCTCTGCGCCATGAAATGGATTTGCCGGATCGGCACGGTCGTCGCGTTCGTCGTGCTGATCGCCGTCGTCACCATGCAGGTGCTGGGGCGGCTGCCGAATGTCTACGTGCCGGCCTGGACGGAAGAGGTCTCGCGTTTCGCGCTCATCCATCTGGTGTCGTTCTCCTGCGGGCTCGCCCTGCTGGACGGCGAGATGGTCAATGTCGACATCGTCACCTCGATGCTGCCGGAGCCGACGCGAAGCCTCGCCGCCAAGCTGGTTGACGTGGTCATCCTGCTGTTCGGCCTCGCCATCATTCCCAGCGCCTGGGTCTATCTGGAGATGAGCCTCGGTGAGCGGGCGCGCTCCTTCGACGCGCCGATGCTTTGGTCCTATGTCGACGTGATGATCATCCCGGTCTGCCTGGTGTTCTTCGCCCTGGCCCGGCTTCTCGGCTATGGCCGTACCCCCACGCTTGAGGAGCTGGTCTGATGCTCGTCGCGCTCCTGTTCGGTACCTTCGCTGCCTGCCTGATGCTCGGCGTGCCGGTCGCCATCTCGCTCGGCGTCGCCTCGCTGGCCTATCTGCTCGGCGCCGGCATCGACCTCACCGTCGTGCCGCAGTTCATGTACACCGGAATGGACAGCTTCGTGCTGCTCTGCATCCCCGGCTTCGTGCTCGCCGGCAATCTGATGAACCGCGGCGGCATCACCGACCAGATCGTGCGGTTCTCCAGCGCGGTGCTCGGCCATATTCGCGGCGGCCTCGGCCTCGCCAATGTCGGCGGCTCGATGATCTTCGCCGGCATCTCTGGTACCGCCGTGTCCGAGACCGCCTCGATCGGCGCGGTGATGATCCCGGCGATGAAGAAGTCCGGCTATTCCGCCGGCTTCGCCGCCGCGCTCACCGCCTCGGCCTCGACCGTCGGTCCGATCATCCCGCCCTCGGTACCGATGATCATCGTCGGCACGCTCACCGGCCTGTCGGTCGGGCGGATGTTCCTCGCCGGCGCCATTCCGGGCGTGCTGATGGGCCTCGGGATGATGGTGACCTGCTATCTCATCGCGCGCGCCCGAAACTATCCCAAGGGCACGTGGGCCGGCTTCGGCGAAATCTTCAATTCCGGCAAGGCGGCCTTCTGGGCCATCCTGATGACGGTGATCATCCTCTACGGCATCGTCGGCGGCATCTTCACCCCGACGGAGGCCTCCATCGTCGCCTCGATCTACGCCTTCCTGGTCGGCCTGTTCATCTACAAGGGGTTCCGGCTGCGGGAGCTGCCGAAGATCCTGCTCGACAGCGCCATCGGCTCCGGCGCGCTAATCCTCCTGGTCGGCCTCGCCAACCTGTTCGGCTGGATCCTTACCTCCGAGCAGATCCCCCAGCAGATCGCCGCCTCGATGCTGGCGATGACCGAGAACAAGTACGTCATCATCCTCCTGGTGAACGTGCTGCTGCTGATCGTCGGCACCTTCATGGAAACCATCGCCGCACTGATCATCCTATTCCCGCCGCTCTTGGCGGTGGCGACGGCGGTCGGCATCGATCCGGTCCACTTCGCGATGATCTGCGTCATCAACCTGATGCTGGGCCTCACCACGCCGCCGGTCGGTGTCTGCCTGTTCGTTGCCGGCAACATCGCGCGGGTGCCGCTCGGAACGGTGGCGCGCGAGACTGTCCCCTTCCTGCTGTGCAACATCCTCGTGCTGATGCTGGTCTCCTTCGTGCCGGCGATCTCGCTGTGGCTGCCTAGCCTGATGTTCGACTGAGCCGGGAACACCGATGACGGACACGACGTCTTCCTTCGAGCGCCTCGACCGGCGCAGCCTTCCGTGCGCCCGCGCCCGGCTGCCCGGCTTCGATCCCGCCCATGTCGGCACCGGTATTGTCCATATCGGGCTCGGTGCCTTCGTGCGGGCCCATGTCGCCGCGTTCAACGACGAGGCGATGGAGGCGACCGGCGACCTGTCCTGGGGCCTCGCCGGCGTCAGCCTGCGTAGCCCCGATCAGAAGGCGCGGCTGGAGCCGCAGGACTTCCTGTACACCGCCGTCGAGCGCGGGCCGGGCGGCAGCCATGCCCGTATCATCGGCTCGCTCGCCGCGGCCATCCACGCGCCGAGCGAGGGTGAGCGGCTGGCCGCGCTCATGGCCGATCCCGCGACGCGGATCGTCAGCCTGACCATCACCGAGAAGGGCTATTGCCACGACCCGGCGACCGGGCATCTGCGCGCCGACCATCCGGAGATCCGCGCCGACCTTATGGCGGGGAGCCGGCCTGCCACCGCTCCCGGCCTCATCGTCGCGGCGCTGGCGGCGCGCCGGGCGGCCGGCGTCGCGCCGTTCACCGTTCTGTGCTGCGACAACCTGCCCGGCAACGGCCATGTCACCCGCCGCGTCGTCACCGACTACGCGGCGCTGAAGGACGAGGCGCTGGCGGCGTGGATCGAACGGGAGGTGGCGTTCCCCTCCACCATGGTCGACCGCATCGTGCCTGCCGTCACGCCGGAGGGCATCGCCGCGACGGCGGAGCTGATCGGCCTGCGCGACGAGGCGCCGGTGCTGCACGAGCCGTTCCGCCAATGGGTGATCGAGGACAATTTCCCGTCCGGCCGCCCGCGCTGGGACCTCGCCGGCGCGCAGATGACGACCGACGTCGAGCCGTTCGAGCTGATGAAGCTGCGCATGCTCAACGGCACCCATTCGGCGATGGCCTATCTCGGCACCCTCGCCGGCGTCGAGACGGTCAGCGCTGCCATCGCCGACCCGGATATCGGCCCCTTCGTCGAGGCGCTGTGGCGCGAGGAGATCATCCCCACCGTGCCGCCGCCGCCCGGCGCCGACCTCGCCGCCTATGCCGCGCAATTGCGCGCGCGCTACGAGAACCCCGGCGTGCGCCATCTCACGGCGCAGATCGCCATGGACGGCTCGCAGAAGCTGCCGCAGCGCATCCTCGCGCCGATCCGCGACCGCCTGGCAGCGGGGCAAAGCTTCGAGCGGCTGGCGCTGGTGGTGGCCGCCTTTCTGCGCCACGCCGGCGGCAGGGCCGACGACGGCGCGCCGCTTCGCGTGTCGGATCCCCTGACCCCGAAGCTGGCCGAGGCGCGGCAACAGGCCGCCGACCCGGCCGACTATGTGCGGCGGGCGGTCGGCATCGAGCCGATCTTCGGCACGCTGGGCACGGTCGACCCCTTCGTCGCGGCCGTCACGGCCGCTCATGCCCGGCTGGCAACCGCCGGGACGCGCTCCACGCTTCGCCGCCTCCGCGAGGCCGGCACCTTCCGATAGACCGGAGACTTTCATGGAACAGACCTGGCGCTGGTTCGGCCCCGACGACGCCGTCGAGCTGAAGCACATCGTGCAAGCCGGGGCGACCGGCGTCGTCACGGCGCTGCATCAGATCCCCTATGGCGAGGTGTGGACGCGCGAGGAGATCGGGCGGCGCAAGGCGCTGGTCGAAGATCCCGCGCTCGGCCTGCGCTGGAAGGTAGTCGAAAGCCTGCCGATCCACGAGCGCATCAAGCTCGGCGATGGCGACCTCGCGCCACTGTTCGACACCTACCGCGCCTCGATGCGCAACCTCGCCGCCGAGGGCCTCAAGGTCATCTGCTACAACTTCATGCCCATCCTCGATTGGACGCGCACCCAGATCTACGCGCCGCTGCCGGGCGGCGGCACGGCGCTGCGCTTCAATATCCACGAATACGTCGCCTTCGACCTGCACATCCTTAAGCGCCCCGGCGCCGAGGCTGGCCACTCGCCGGAGGTGCTGGCGCGGGCGGCGGAATGGTTCGCGCGCTCGACGCAGGACGACCGCGACCGGCTGCTCGCCAACATCATGGCCGGCCTGCCCGGCGCCTATGACCGCTATGACGTGCCGCAGCTCCGCGCCATGCTGGAGCGTTATGACGAGGTCTCGCGCGAGGATCTGAAGGCCAACTACAAGCGTTTCCTCGAGGAGATCATCCCGACCGCCGAGGAATGCGGCATGCGGATGTGCGTGCACCCGGACGATCCGCCGCGCGCGCTGTTCGGGCTCGACCGCATCGTGTCGAACGCCGAGGACATCGCCTTCGTGCTCGGCTGCGTGCCCTCGCCGGCCAACGGGCTGACTCTGTGCTCGGGCTCGCTCGGCGCCAATCCCGCGAACGATGTCCCGGCCATCGCCGCCCGCTTCGCCGACAAGATCCACTTCGCCCATTTGCGCAACGTCCGCAAGGATGCCGACGGCTCGTTCATGGAGGCCGACCATCTGGGCGGCGACACCGACATGGTGAAGCTGGTGCGCACGCTGATGGCTGAGGAGCGCCGTCGCAAGGCGGAAGGCCGCGCCGACTGGGAAATCCCGATGCGTCCGGACCACGGTCATGAGCTGATCGACGACGCCACGCGCAAGACGCATCCCGGCTACCCGATCATCGGCCGGCTGCGCGGCCTCGCCGAGCTGCGCGGCGTGATGGCCGCGGTCGATCAGCTGGAAGGCACGTGACCATGGCCAATCGCTCGATCCACTCCTTCTCGTGGATTCCCGGCTGGTCCGCCGAGGCGGCCGACTATGTCGCGCCGCGCGCGGCGGCCGCCGGCTTCGACCATGTCGTGGTGCCGCTGCGCGACCATTCGGTGATCGATGCCCCGGCCATCGCGCGGATATTCGGCGCGCATGGCATCACCGCGGTCGGCTCGGCCAACCAGCTGCCCAGCGCCGACATCACCAGCGATGATCCGGCGATCCGCAAGGCGGGGATCGAGCGGCACCGCGCCGCGCTGCGCCTCGCGCGCGACATGGGCGCCGTCCATGTCGGCGGCATCACCTACGGGCTGTTCGGCAAGGCCGACGCCGTCGCCACGCCGGATATGCGCCGGCGCAGCGCCGAGGCGCTGGCCGAGATTTCCGAGGAGGCGAAGGGCTTTGGCCTTCGCTTCGCGATGGAAATGCTGAACCGCTACGAGACCAACATGCTGACCACGGTGGAGGAGGGTCTGGCCTTTCTCGATCTGGTCGGCCGCCCGGCCAATCTCTGGCTGCATCTCGACACGTTCCACATGCACATCGAGGAAGCCGATCCGATGGCGGCGCTGGACGCCGCGCTACCGCATCTCGCTTATTTCGAGCTCGACCAGAACGATCGCGGGCTGCTCGATCGCGGACAGATCGACTTCGCGCCGTTCCTCGCCCGGCTCAAGGCGGCCGGCTACGACAAGCTGATCGGCGTCGAGGCGTTCTCCTCGGCGGTCAGCGGGCCGGACGTGGCACGCGGCGTCGCCGCGTGGCGGCCGCTGTTCCGCGATGGCGACGAGGTGGCGCAGAGCGGGGGCCGCATCCTCGACCGTCACGGGCTCTGAGGCGCGTCGAGGTCGTCGATGATCAGGTCGGGGTGGCGTTCGGCGAGTTCGAACGTCACCTTGAGCACTTCCGAGAGGTGGATCTTCACCGCCTCTTCCGCCGCCATCGGATCGCGGGTGCGCACCGCCTCCAGCATGGCGCGATGCTGGCCGATCAGCGTGTCGATCGGCGTCACATTGGGTAGGCTGAGAAAGCGGATCCGGTCGAACTGCGCCTTCTCCTGCTCCAGCACGGTCCATAGATCGCCCATGCCGATGCCGTCGGCGAACAGCCGGTGGAAGGCGTCGTCGGCGCGGGTAAAGCGCTCCGGGTCGGCCTCGGCCGCCACCTGCTCGTCGATGACGTCCTCCGCCGCCCCCAGCATGGCACGCGACAGGCCCTGCTCGGCGGCGCTGCGGAAGATCGCGACTTCCAGCGCCAAGCGCAGGAACCGCGCCCGCCGCACGCCCTTCAGCGAAATATAGGTGATGTAGGTGCCGCGCTGGGGCAGCACCGCGATCAGCCCCTGATCGACGAGACCGAGCAGCGCCTCCCGCACAGGAGTGCGGCTGGTGCCGAAGCGGGCGGCCAGCTCGTTCTCCGAGACACGCGTGCCCGGCTTCAGCTTCAGGGCGATGATGTCGCGGCGGATCGCGTCGCGAATGCTGGCGGTCGACGGCGGCGCGCCGACGAGTTGTCCATCCTCGCCGCGCCGAATGCCGTCGAACTTGCCCAGGCGAGAGCCGCTGCCCATTGCATCACCCGATGAGAAAATGCGATTCTAATATGTAGAAAACTAGTATGCAAGTTTGCGACCGGGGATGGCAACGGCTTCGACCTCCCGCCCACCGCGAAAACCGGGCCGCCGACGCAAGGTGATTCGTCGGACATTCCCAGCCCGACAGCAAGACCGCCGCACCGGATCGGCCGGATGTGCGTACAGATCGGCTGTTTTCGGAACGTTCGGCGCAATCTTCATGCGTCTCTTGTCGGCTCCGCAACGAGAGGGCACCATCATTGCTTCGCGATCACCGGCACCCGTAGCGGAGACGATTCATGAAGTTCTTCGGCAAGTTGAATCTCGTGGCGGCCCTTGCTGGCCTCACCGCGATGACGGGGCTGGCGCTGGCTCAGCAGCCCACCTTCTTCCGCATCGGCACCGGCGGCACGGCGGGCACCTATTATCCGGTCGGCGGCCTGATCGCCAACGCGATCTCGGCGGCCGGCGACAAGGGCGTTCCCGGCCTCGTGGCGACCGCCATCGCCTCCAACGGTTCGGTGGCCAATGTGAACGCCATCCAGTCCGGCGCCGCCGAATCCGGCTTCTCGCAGTCCGACGTCGCTTATTGGGCCTATACCGGCACCGGTCTCTATGACGGCAAGCCGAAGGTCGGGGACCTGCGCATCATCGCCACGCTCTACCCGGAGACCATCCACCTCGTCGCCGCCAAGTCCGCCGGCATCAAGTCGGTGAAGGACCTCAAGGGCAAGCGCGTCGCGCTCGACGAGCCGGGCTCCGGCACGCTGGTGGATGCGCGCATCGTGCTCGGCGCCTACGGGCTGACCGAAAAGGACATCAAGCCGGAATATCTCAAGCCCGGCCCGGCCGGCGACCGGCTGCGCGACGGCGCGCTCGACGCCTTCTTCTTCGTCGGCGGCTACCCGACCGGCGCCATCTCCGAGCTCGCCTCCTCCTCCGGGATCGAGCTGGTACCGATCACCGGGCCGGAAGTCGACAAGCTGCTCGGCGAGTACAAGTTCTTCGCCAGGGACAAGGTGCCGGCCGATACCTATAAGGGCGTCGGCGCGACCGACACCATCTCGGTCAACGCGCAATGGCTCACCAGTGCCAAGCAGCCGGACCAACTCGTCTACGACATCGTCAAGGTGCTGTGGAACGATGCCTCGCGCGCCGCGCTCGACGCCGGCCATGCCAAGGGCAAGCTGATCACCCTGCAAAATGCCACCAACGGCCTCGGCGTCCCGCTGCATCCCGGCGCCGAACGCTTCTACAAGGAAGCCGGCGTGCTGAAATAGCCCCGGCGACCGCGCCATGAGCGTCCGGGAAAACTCCTCCTCTCCGGCTGTCGAAACCGTTCCCGCCGAGACCATCCCGCTCGAATTCGACGAGGCGAAGGTCCGGGAGCTGGAAGAGGCCTATGACCCCGAGATCCGCTTCCGGCCGCTGGCGCCGGGAGCCGGCTATCTGGTCGGCGGACTGCTGGTCGTCCTGTCGCTGTTCCACTACTACACGGCGGGCTTCGGGCTCTTGCAGGAGACGATGCACCGGGGCATCCACCTGTCCTTCGTGCTCGGCCTGGTCTTCCTGGTGTTCCCGGCGACGCGGCGCGGCTACACGCAGCCGGCGCGGTCCGGGCTGCTGCGCCCGCTCGGCATCGGGCTGCCGGACTGGGCGCTGGCCATCGCCGCCGTCGTGGCGGTGATGCACATCCCGCTGATCCCGCTGGACGACCTCGCCTTCCGGGTCGGCAACCCGACGACGCTCGACGTCGTGCTCGGCGGCCTGCTCATCCTGGCGCTGCTGGAGGCGACGCGCCGCTCGCTCGGCGTGCCGCTGCCGATCATCGCCATCGTCTTCATGGCCTATGCGCTGTGGGGGCCGCACATGCCGGGCATCCTGGTGCATCCCGGCGCCAGCGTCTCCCAGCTCATCGACCATCTCTACCTGACCACGCAGGGCATTTACGGCGTCGCGCTGGGCGTGGTGGCGACCTATGTGTTTCACTTCGTGCTGTTCGGCGTGTTCGCCACCCGCATCGGCCTCGGCCAATTGTTCCTCGACTGCGCCGCCTGGGTCGCGGGGCGCTATGCCGGCGGCCCGGCCAAAGTGTCGATCTTCGGCTCGGCGCTGTTCGGCATGATCTCCGGCTCCTCGGTTGCCAATACGGTGACGGTCGGCTCCCTCACCATCCCCGCGATGATCCGCCTTGGCTACAAGCGCCACTTCGCCGCCGCGGTGGAGGCGACCGCCTCGACGGGCGGGCAGATCACCCCGCCGATCATGGGCGCCGCCGCGTTCCTGATGATCGAGTTCCTGAACCTGCCCTACACCACGATCATCCTGGCGGCGATCGTGCCGGCCTTCATGCATTTCTTCGGCGTGTTCATCCAGGTGCATTTCGAGGCGAAACGCAACGGCCTGCGCGGCCTCGAGCCGCACGAGATGCCGGACGTGAAGGCGGCGCTGAAGCGCGACTGGCCGACCATCATCCCGCTGGTGGCGCTGATCGGCATCCTGCTCGCCGGCTACACGCCCTATCTCGCCGCCTTCTGGGGCATCACGCTGTGCATCGCCGTCGGCCTGCTCAATCCGCGCAACCGGATGAGCATCGCCGACATCGCCGCCGGATTGCGCGACGGCGCCAAATATGCGCTCGCCGTCGGCGCGGCGGCGGCCACCGTCGGCATCGTGGTCGGCGTGGTGACGCTGACCGGCGTCGGCTTCAAGGTGTCGTTCATCGTCACCTCAACCGCCGCCTCGATGGCGTCCTGGGCCGGCGCGGTGCTGCCGGCCGTGCTGGTGGCGCCGCAGACGCTGACGCTGCTGTTCACGCTGCTGATGACCGGCGTGGTCTGCATCCTGATGGGCTGCGGCATCCCCACCACGGCCAACTACATCATCATGGCGACCATCGCCGCGCCGGCGCTCGGCCTGCTCGGCGTCGAGCCGATCGTGGCGCATTTCTTCGTGTTCTATTACGGCGTGCTCGCCGACATCACGCCGCCGGTGGCGCTCGCCGCCTATGCCGCCGCCGGCATGGCCAATGCGGATCCGTTCCGCACCGGCAACACGGCGTTCCGCCTCGGGCTCGGCAAGGTGCTGGTGCCCTTCGTCTTCGTGTTCTCGCCCTCGCTGCTGCTGGTCACCAAGGGGTTCAACTGGCCGGACTTCGTCCTCGCCTTCGCAGGGTGCGTGATCGGCATCACCTGCCTCGGCGCCAGCATATCCGGCTGGCTGCTGACGCGGCTGCAGGCATGGGAGCGGCTCGTGCTGGCGCTCGCCGCCATGCTGCTGGTGGCGCCGGAGCTCTATTCGTCGCTGCTCGGCCTCGCGCTGTTCGTGCCGGTGCTGCTGTTGCAGCGCAGGAGAAAGCCCGAGATTGCTCAGAGCCTGAGCTGATCGCTGCAAAGCGGACATTCTCAGAGGCAGCTTTGGGGTCAGTTTCGGCCTCGGACATTCATCGGCGATATGTCCGCTTCTCGTTTTAAGTCTCCAATAGCGGACAGTCTGCCACCGGCCCCAAACCGGCTATTCGTGATAGCCGCAGCGGCCTTCCGCTTATGGCGCATCCTGCAGGTTGAAGTGGATGCCCCCTGGGCGATCGAAAGGACAGAACGGTTGCGCCACTGACGTTGCCGCCCGTAACTATCCAGCCACACCGTGCAGGTGCAGGTAGTAACGGGTGTATCGGCGTTCCCCGGTTCGCGTCAGGGCGCCTTGTTCCACCAGATCGTGTAGGTCGCGTGTGGCGGTGGGGCGTGAGGTGCCGGTGATCGCGAGGTAGTTCTCCGCGCTCAGGCCGCCCGTGAAGCCGCCGGGGCCCTCGCGGAACAGGCGGGCGATCACCTTCGCCTGCCGTTCGTTCATCTTGTCGCGGAAGCGATCGTAAAAATGCGCCTTGGCGATGTAGAAGGCGACGCGGCCGAGCGTAGTCTGTTGGGCCGCGATGATCGCTTCCGCGAAATAGACCAGCCAGCCCGTGACATCGAGGGTCCGCTGATGAATCTCTAGCTCGTCGTAATAGGCCTTGCGATGCTGCTCGATGGTATGGGCGAGCGCGATCAGGGTCGGTTGCCCGATGTTTTGGGCGAGGGATTTTTCAGCGAGGGTTCGGCCGATGCGGCCATTGCCGTCCTCGAAGGGATGGATGCTCTCGAAATAGAGATGTCCGATCCCGGCCCGGGTGAGTGCTGGCAAGGGCGCTCCACCGTCCGGGGCCGAGCCATTGAACCAGGCGAGATATGCGGCCATCTCGTCCGGAACCCGAGAGGATGGCGGCGCCTCGAAATGCACGGTCGGCCGATCCTGACGGCCGGACACGATCTGCATCGCGTCTTCATGGCGACGGTAGCCGCCGATCGCTTCCAGATGCCGGCTGTCCGCCATCAGCATGCGGTGCCAGCGGAACAGCGTATCGGCGTCGAGGGGATCCGCCCAACTCCGGTAGAGATCGACCATCATCTCCGCGATGCCTCGTTCCTTTGGCTTCACGTTGCGATTGTCGGTGTCGAGGCCGAGCTGACGGCGCAGGGAGGATTGCACGCTGAGGCGATCCAGTGTCTCTCCTTCGATCGCGCTGGTCTTGACGGCCTCGTCGCTGAGGAGTTCGATCCGCAGCACGTCCCGCTCGCCCTCGCTGACATGCCGGACTGCACCGATCACCTCGCCGGTGAGCAGCAGGAACCGCCGCTCCAGCGGTTCGAGGGCAACCGGATCATAGGCAAAATGCGGCCAGCCGTGCTGCGTCCAGTTCCACACCATGAGCGATAGGGCCTCCCGCTATAGCTCACATAATAGCGGATATGTGATTGATAGATAGCCGTCCTATCGCTCACGGCAGTGCGAAGGAGAACTGAGAGCGTGATGCCGGGTCGATAACGTGACGCGCGGGACCAAGGGGTGAATGGTCCACCTGCTGCCGAACGCTTTCCAATCTGCGATACGATCGAATGGGGATCAGGAATGACACATGGGATTCGGCGTTTTCATTCACCGCTCGGACTCGATCTATGACGACAGCCCGGCTGAGCGGTATCAGTTCCCGCGCCCATATCTGGGACGCGTCGAGGCCTGCGTCGGCGACTGGATCGTTTATTACGAATCCCGGAAAGTGGCGGAGACCCGCGGCTATTTCGCGATCGCCAGGGTCCAGCGCGTCGTTCCTGATCCCACCGCTCCGGGCATGTATCTCGCTCTGATCGAACCGGGCAGCTATCTGGATTTTGCCAGCCCGGTGCCTTTCACCGATGCGGATGGCGTGATCGAGCGCGGTGTGCTGAACGCGGACGGGCGCATTTCGGGGCGTGCGCAAGCCGCCGTACGGCCGCTCTCGCCGGACGATTTCAACCGGATCGTCACTCTCGGGCTGAATGACAGCGAGCCGCTGCTGCCCCGCGTCGACGAGGGTGCGTCCCTCTCAGGCTTTGAAGAAGAGCAGGCGCCATTCGCGTTCGAGCAGCCCCGCGAGCGCGTCGACACTCTGTCCTCTCGCATCGTCCGCGACCGCATCTTCCGGCGCGTTGTGCTGCGCGCCTATGACGAGCGCTGCGCCACTGGCGGCGGGCGTGCCGAGGTGGCCGCGGCGCATATCCGCCCGGTGGAGGCAAATGGCCCCGACATCGTCAGCAACGGGCTGGCGCTGTCGGGCACGGCGCATTGGATGTTCGATCGCGGACTAATCACCCTCTCCGATGATCTGGACATCCTCATTTCCCGGCAAACCAACGATCCCGACGGCGTGCGCGCCTTCATCAACAAAGACGGCCGCGCCATCGCGCCCCGCAGGCTGATCGAGCGGCCCCATCCCCATTTCCTGCGCTGGCACAGGGAGCATTGCTTCAAGCCGTGAAGCGGAGGCTCCCATTGCCGCTTCCGATCACCGCACAGCAGTTCCGCCGTTCGCCTGTCATTGCACGCCACGCTGCGACGCGGGTGGAATCCTGTTGAACTGGCCCAATATCGGGCTCTTTTAATCATCCCCGACCGGGATGAGATCGTCAGGACCCCGGCACTGTCGGGGTCTGGATGGCAGCACATCATCATCAGGGTTTTGCGCGCGGAGCGCGGATGCTGCGCACGGCGCTGGGTCCGGCGATCGTCCGGCATCTGGAAGACCCGACCGTCGTCGAGGTGATGCTGAACCCTGACGGGCGGCTGTGGATCGACCGGCTCTCGGAGGGACTGTCCGACACGGGTGGGCGGCTCTCGCCCGCTGATGGCGAGCGCATCGTACGGCTCGTCGCGCATCATGTCGGTGCAGAGGTTCACGCTGGCGCCCCGCGGGTTTCAGCCGAGTTGCCCGAGACGGGAGAACGTTTCGAGGGATTGCTGCCCCCTGTCGTTACGGCGCCAACCTTCGCCATACGTAAGCCCGCCGTCGCGGTATTCACGCTCGAGGACTATGTCCGCGCCGGCATCATGTCGGCCGGGCAGGCAGACGCTTTGCGCAAGGGTGTCACCTCTCGCACCAACATCCTGGTGGCCGGCGGCACCTCGACGGGCAAGACCACGCTCACCAATGCGCTGCTCGCCGAGATCGCTAAGACAGAAGATCGCGTCGTCCTCATTGAGGATACGCGCGAGCTGCAATGCGCGGCGCCGAACCTCGTCGCCCTGCGCACCAATGACGGCGTCGCTTCGCTGTCCGACCTTGTGCGCTCGGCGCTGCGACTGCGGCCCGACCGGATCCCCATCGGCGAGGTGCGCGGCGCGGAGGCGCTCGATTTGCTCAAGGCATGGGGCACCGGCCATCCCGGCGGCATCGGCACCATCCATGCCGGCAGTGCACTCGGCGCGCTGCGCCGTATGGAGCAACTCATCCAGGAAGCCGTCGTCACCGTTCCGCGGGCGCTGATCGCCGAGACCATCAATCTCGTGGCCGTGCTCTCCGGCCGCGGCTCCGCACGCCGGCTCATAGAACTCGCCCGTGTCGAGGGCCTTGGCCCCGATGGCGACTACCGCGTCACCCCTGCTTTCACCGGAGATCCCACATGATCCGATCGCTCCATCGCGCCCGTAGCGCCACCCGCTTGGCCGCGTCTGTCGCCTGCGTCAGCCTGATGGCCACGGCCAGCGCTCATGCCTCCGGCTCCTCCATGCCGTGGGAAGCGCCTCTGCAATCCATCCTCCAGTCGATCGAGGGCCCCGTCGCCAAGATCATCGCCGTCATCATCATCATCTCGACCGGGCTGGCGTTGGCCTTCGGCGATACGTCGGGCGGCTTCCGTCGGCTGATCCAGATCGTGTTCGGCCTGTCGATCGCCTTCGCCGCCTCGAGCTTCTTCCTGTCGTTCTTCTCCTTCGGCGGCGGAGCGCTCATCTGATGGCCGAGACGGTTGAGGTTCCCGGCTTCAGCGTGCCGGTCCACCGGGCGCTGACCGAGCCGATCCTGCTCGGCGGCGCGCCACGTGCCATCGCCATCGTCAATGGCACGCTTGCCGGGGCCGTGGGGCTCGGCCTGCGTCTCTGGCTGGTCGGCCTCGCCATCGGGGTGATCGGCCATGTCGCGGCAGTGTGGGCGGCGAAGCGCGATCCGCTTTTCGTCGAGGTGGTGCGTCGGCATCTGCGCATCCCCGCGCATCTGGTCGCCTGAGCGAGGCGCGCCGATGATGAACCTCGCTGAGTATCGCAGCCGCAACCGGCGCCTCGCCGATTTCCTGCCCTGGGCGGCGCTCGTCGCGCCGGGCATCGTGCTCAACAAGGATGGTTCGTTCCAGCGTACGGCGCGTTTTCGCGGGCCGGACCTCGACAGCGCCGTTCCCGCCGAGCTCGTCGCGGTCGCCGGACGGCTGAACAACGCCTTTCGTCGCCTTGGCTCGGGATGGGCGATCTTCGTGGAGGCGCAGCGCCATGCCGCGTCAACCTATCCGGCGAGCACCTTCCCCGATGCCGCCTCCGCTTTGGTCGATGCCGAGCGGCGGGCCGATTTCGAAGAGGCCGGCAGCCATTTCGAGTCGAGCTACTTCCTGACCTTCACTTATCTGCCGCCCGCTGAGGATGGCGCTCGCGCCGAAGGCTGGCTCTATGAAGGGCGGGACAAGGCAGGGCTCGATCCCCATGAGACTTTGCGCGGCTTTGCCGACCGAACCGATCGGCTCCTCAACCTCATTGACGCCTTCATGCCGGAATGTCGCTGGCTCGATGATGGCGAGACGCTGACCTATCTGCACAGCTGCGTCTCGACGCATCGGCACCGTGTCCGCGTGCCGGAGACGCCGATCTACCTCGACGCCCTGCTGGCCGATCAGCCGCTCACCGGCGGGCTGGAGCCGCGCCTTGGCGACCAGCATCTGCGGGTGCTGACCATCACCGGCTTTCCCACGGTGACGACGCCTGGCTTGCTCGATGAACTGAACCGGCTCGCCTTTCCCTATCGCTGGTCGACACGGGCGATCCTGCTCGACAAGACAGATGCGGTGCGGCTGCTCACCAAGATCCGCCGCCAGTGGTTCGCCAAGCGCAAATCCATCGCGGCGATCCTGAAGGAGGTGATGACCAACGAGGCCTCCGTCCTCGTGGATTCCGATGCCGCCAACAAGGCTGAAGATGCCGATCTCGCGCTGCAGGAACTCGGCGCGGACCATGCCGGCATCGCCTATGTCACCGCGACTGTGACGGTGTGGGACGCTGATCCGCGCATCGCCGACGAGAAGCTGCGGCGGGTCGAGAAGGTCATCCAGAGTCGCGACTTCACGGCGATGTCGGAAACCCTCAATGCGGTCGACGCTTGGCTCGGATCTTTGCCGGGCCACGTGTACGCCAATGTCCGCCAGCCACCGATCTCGACGCTGAACCTCGCGCACATGATCCCGCTCTCGGCGGTGTGGGCTGGCGAGAGCCGTGACGCGCATTTCGACGCGCCGCCGCTGCTGTTCGGTAAGACCGAGGGCTCGACCCCGTTTCGATTCTGCCTCCATGTCGGCGATGTCGGCCATACCCTCGTTGTCGGACCGACCGGCGCGGGCAAGTCGGTGCTGCTGGCGCTGATGGCGCTGCAGTTTCGACGCTACGTCGGTGTCCAGGTGTTTGCCTTTGATTTCGGCGGTTCGATCCGGGCCGCGGCGCTTGCCATGGGCGGTGACTGGCACGATCTCGGCGGCGGCCTCAGCGAGGGGAGCGCGGAGAGCGTTTCGCTCCAGCCGCTTGCGCGCATCGATGAGGCCACGGAACGCGCCTGGGCCGCCGACTGGATCGTCGCCATCTTCACCCGCGAAGGCGTGTCGATCACGCCGCAGGTGAAGGAGCATATCTGGACAGCGCTAACCTCGCTGGCCTCCGCGCCGGCCGAGGAGCGCACCCTCACAGGCCTCTGCGTCCTCCTACAGTCCAACGACCTGAAGCAGGCACTGCGTCCCTATTGCCTTGGCGGCGCATGGGGCCGGCTGCTCGACGCCGATACCGAGCATCTGGGCTCGGCCACCGTCCAGGCCTTCGAGACGGAAGGTCTGATCGGCACGGAGGCCGCGCCGGCGGTGCTCGCCTATCTGTTCCACCGGACCGAGGACCGGCTCGACGGATCACCGACGCTTATCATCATCGATGAAGGCTGGCTGGCGCTGGACGACGAGGGCTTCGCGGGCCAGCTGCGGGAATGGCTGAAGACGCTGCGCAAGAAGAACGCCTCCGTCATCTTTGCCACGCAGTCCCTCTCTGACATCGATGGCAGCGCCATTGCGCCGGCGATCATCGAGAGCTGCCCGACACGTCTTCTGCTCCCCAATGAGCGGGCCATCGAGCCGCAGATCACCGCCATCTATCGCCGCTTCGGCCTGAACGACCGGCAGATCGAAATCCTCGCGCGGGCGACCCCGAAGCGCGACTACTATTGCCAGTCGCGGCGCGGCAACCGGCTGTTTGAGCTCGGCCTCAGCGAGGTCGCGCTGGCGCTGTGCACGGCATCCTCCAAGACCGACCAGCAGGCCATCGACAAGGTCTTCGCCGCTTACGGTCGCGACGGCTTCCTTGAGGCCTGGCTGCGTCATCGCGGCCTCGGCTGGGCCGCCGACCTCATTCCCAACCTCACCAATCTGGAGACGCAGCCATGACGCTGTTCCGTCCGCGCGCGCTCACCGTTGCCGTCGCGCTGCTGACCGCGCCGCTCGGCCTGTCACCCGTGCTGTCCCCGCCCGCGCAGGCCCTCACGGTCTATGATCCCTGGAACTACGCGGAGAACATGATATCGGCGGCGCGGGCGCTGGAGCAGATCAACAACCAGATCACCTCGCTGCAGAACGAAGCGCAGATGCTGATCAACCAGGCGCGCAATCTCGCCAGCCTGCCGCATTCCTCGTTGCAGCAGATCCAGCAATCGGTCCAGCGCACCCAGCAGTTGCTCGGGCAGGCGCAGAGCATCGCTTTCGATGTCGGCCAGATCGACCAGGCCTTCCAGCAGCGCTACGGCAACATCCCGCTCTCGGCCTCCGATGCCGATCTCGTCGCCGGTGCGCGCTCGCGCTGGCAGACCACCGTCGGGGGCCTGCAGGATGCGTTGCGGGTGCAGGCCGGCGTTGTCGGCAATGTCGACGCCAACCGCGCCGAGATGGCGACGCTTGTCGGCCAGAGCCAGGGCGCCACGGGCGCCCTTCAGGCTACGCAGGTCGGCAACCAGTTGCTCGCTTTGCAGTCGCAGCAGCTCTCCGACCTGATCGCGGTGATGTCCGCCAATGGGCGCGCCGAGGCGCTGTCCGAGGCGGAACGCGCGACCGCCGCCGAGCAGGGCCGTGAGCAGCGCCGGCGCTTCCTCACTCCGGGCGCCGGCTATCAGGCCGGCAATGCCCGCATGTTCAGCAACTGAGGGAGGCCGACATGGACGGAGCCATGCTGGCCCGGCTCGGCGCAGTGATCTTCGTGGCCATCGCCGGTACGGCGGCGGTCGTGGAGATGAGCCGGGAGGAAAAGGCGCCGGAGCCACCCATTCGGACGGTCGAGGCCGAGCACGATCCTCTGCGCGGTGAACAGCGCCGCTGCCAGCGATTGGGAGAGCTGGCCGCGCAAGACATCGCGTGCCTGAAGGTCTGGGCGCAAACGCGCGACCGGTTCCTCGGGCGTCCCGCATCGATTGAAGGTCGCTGAGATGGGCGGCACCGGCGTCATCGACACTTTCCTCGGGGTCTTCACCTCCTATATCGACAGCGGCTTCGGCCTGCTCGGCGGCGAGGTTGCCTTCATCGCCACCACGCTCATCGTCATCGACGTGACGCTGGCGGCGCTGTTCTGGTCGTGGAGTGCGGATGACGACATCATCGCGCGGCTCATCAAGAAGACGCTGTTTGTCGGCGTCTTCGCCTACATCATCGGCAATTGGAACAACCTCGCCCGCATCGTCTTCGAGAGCTTTGCCGGGCTTGGGCTGAAGGGCTCGGGAACGGCATTTTCCGTCAGCGACCTGATGCGTCCGGGCAAGGTGGCGCAGACCGGGCTCGACGCCGGTCGGCCGTTGCTTGAGTCCATCTCCGACCTGATGGGCTGGGTCGCCTTCTTCGAGAACTTCATCCAGATCGCCTGCCTGCTGTTTGCCTGGGCGCTGGTGCTGCTCTCCTTCTTCATTCTCGCGGTCCAGCTCTTCGTCACCTTGATCGAGTTCAAGCTGACCACGCTCGCCGGCTTCGTGCTGATCCCCTTCGGCCTGTTCGGCAAGACCGCCTTCATGGCCGAGCGGGTGCTGGGGAACGTCGTCTCCTCCGGCATCAAGGTCATGGTGCTCGCGGTCATCATCGGCATCGGCTCCACCCTTTTCGGCCAGTTCACCGCCGGCTTTGGCGGGCAGACGCCGACCATCGACGACGCGATGGCCATCGTGCTGGCTGCTCTTTCCCTTCTCGGTCTCGGCATCTTCGGCCCTGGCATTGCCGCGGGCCTTGTCTCCGGCGGCCCGCAGCTGAGCGCGGGGGCCGCGGTCGGCACGGGCCTCGCCGCCGGTGGCGCGCTGATGGCGGCCGGCGGTGCGGCCAGCCTCGCCGTCCGAGGCGGTGGGGCGGCGCTCTCCGCGACAGCGGCCGCGGCGCGGGGCGGTGCGACTGCTTACAGCATCGGCGCGGGAGGCCAGTCCGGCATGGCGAGTGTCGCCTCGGGACTAGGGAGCGTCGCACGCGCCGCGGGCTCCGCAGCCGTGACCCCGCTGGCGAACGCCGTCAACGGCACGGCATCGGCTTCCGCGGCCGGTGACGTGCCCGACTGGGCGAAGCACATGAAGCGCGGCCAATCGCTTCGCCATGGCGTCTCCGCCGCCGCCCATGCTGTGCACTCCGGTGACAGCCATGCCGGCGGCTCTTCCGTCTCCCTCAGCGAGAGCGACCGCTCATGAGCCTCTTCAAGCGACCCGCGACACATTACGGCACCTCGCCCGAGCCCGTCACGCCCTATCAGAAGGTGGCCCAGGTCTGGGACGAGCGCATCGGCTCGGCCCGTGTGCAGGCGAAGAACTGGCGACTGATGGCCTTTGGCAGTCTGTTGCTCTCGGCCGGCTTTGCCTCGGCGCTGATCTGGCAGTCGACGCGGGGCACCGTCGTGCCCTGGGTGGTCGAGGTGGATCGTCTTGGACAGACGCAGGCCGTAGGGCCTGCAACCGGCGATTATCGCCCAACCGATCCGCAGATCGCCTGGCATCTCGCCCGTTTCATCGAGCAGGTGCGCAGCCTGCCGGCGGATCCCGTCATCGTGCGGCAGAACTGGCTTCGGGCCTATGAGTTCACCACCGATCGGGGTGCTGCCGCGCTCAACGATTACGCCCGCGCCAACGATCCTTTTACCCGGGTCGGCAAGCAGCAGATCGCCGTCGAGGTCTCCAGCGTGATCCGGGCCTCGCCGGATTCCTTCCGCGTCGCCTGGGTCGAACGACGGTACGAGAACGGTCAGCTCGCCGCCACCGAGCGCTGGAGCGCGATCCTGACATTGGTGATCCAGCCGCCGCAGGATGCCGAGCGCCTGCGCACCAACCCGCTCGGCATCTATGTCAACGCCATCAGCTGGTCGCGGGAGTTGAGCCAGTGAAAACGTCGTGCCGTAAACCCGCATCTCCGGCTTTCCGCCACTCTGCCTTTGCGGCGCTCCTGCTATCGGCGACCGCGCTTGCTGGATGCGCTTCGGCACCGAAGCCGCCGCAGATCAGCTACGACAGTGACGTGCCGGCGCTGCCAGTAGTGCCCGCCGTTGTCACGGATGAGCGTCCGCGCCCGCTCCACACGCCGCCCGCCTGGACGCCGGCCAAGGGCGGCACGGACGCCAAAACACCCGTCGCCCGCGTAGAGAATGCCAATGCGGCGGCCCGCGTGGAGCCGCGCCGCGAGGGATACTACAACGCCATTCAGATCTATCCCTGGAGCGAAGGCGCGCTCTATCAAGTCTATGCGGCGCCCGGCCAGATCACCAATATCGCGCTGGAGCCGGGTGAGAGCCTGACTGGCAGTGGACCGATCGCGGCGGGCGATACCGCCCGCTGGATCATCGGCGACACCGAGAGCGGCAAGGGAGCGAGGCGGCGCGTGCATGTGTTGGTGAAACCGACGCGGGCGGATATCGCCACCAACCTCGTCATCACCACCGACCGGCGCAGCTACATGATCGAGCTGCGCGCCGGCGAGACGCCCTATATGCCGGCCGTCGCCTGGGCCTATCCGCAGGCTCCGGGAGTTCTGCGCCCCAGTGTTCCTCCGACGCCGGTCATCCCGAGCTTCGCCGCCCGCAACTACCGCTATGCGCTCACCGGAGACACGCCGCCCTGGCGGCCGATGGCCGTCTATGACGACGGGCGCAAGGTCTATGTCGAATTCCCGCGCGGGGTCCTTCAGGGCGAGATGCCGCCGCTCTTCGTCATCGGCGCCGATGGCGAACCCCAGATCGTCAACAGTCGCATCCACCAGAACATCCTGATCGGCGACCGGCTGTTCGGTGCCGCCGAGCTTCGCCTCGGTGGCGGCGAGCGTCCGCAGAAGGTGCGGATCGAGCGGACGGACGGGAGGCCGGCATCATGAGCAACCCCGACAATCATGACTTTGAGGTCGATCTCGCCGCTCCGAACACCGATCGCGCCGCCGCCATGCGGCTGCGTCCCGAGCCGCCGCGCGTCACACGTCTCTCCCGCAAGGTGATGGCCGGTGCCGGGCTAGTCGTCAGCATCGGCATTGGTGGCGCCCTGATCTATGCACTGCAGGGGCGCGACAAAGGCACCGGTGGTGAGGAGCTCTACTCCACGCAGAACCGCTCCACCGCCGATGGCCTTGCCGGCCTGCCGCGGGATTACACCGGCCCCATCCTTGGACCGCCGCTACCTGGCGACCTCGGCCGGCCGATCCTTGATGCACAGAACCGCGGCCAGCCCGTCGTGGCGCCGACAATGACGGCGCCACAGGCCGATCCCGAGCAGCAGCGGCGTCTGGCGGAACAGGAAGCCGCGCGGACCAGCCGCGTATTCTTCCAGGCGGCGCAGGCTCGCGCGAGCGCGCCTTCGGGGGCGAGTGCTTCCGGCTTCAGCAGCCCTGGCTCGGCGGGAACGGGCGGCACGTCCTCACCCCAGGATCGCCAGCTCGCCTTCCTCAATGCCACTGTGGATCGGCGCGTGGTCGCATCCGATCGCGTCATGGCACCGGCGTCGCCCTATGTGCTGCAGGCGGGCGCCGTCATACCGGCTGCGCTCATCACCGGTATCCGCTCAGACCTGCCCGGCCAGATCAGCGCGCAGGTGACCGAGAACGTCTATGACAGCCCGACCGGCCGCATTCTGATCATCCCGCAGGGAACGAAGCTGCTCGGCCAGTACGACAATGGCGTCGGCTTCGGACAGCGCCGCATCCTGCTGGTCTGGAACCGGCTGATCCTCCCCAATGGCCGCTCCATCGTGCTCGAGCGCCAGCCCGGCACGGATGCGCAGGGTTATGCTGGCCTTGAGGACGGCGTCGACATGCACTGGTGGGATCTCGCCAAGGCGGTCGGCCTCTCGACCTTGCTTTCCGTCAGCGCCGAGCTCGCCATGGATGATGAGGACGAACTGATCCAGGCGCTCCAAAGCGGGGCGCAGGACACCATCAACGATGCCGGGCAGGAAATCATCCGCCGGCAGTTGAACGTCGCGCCGACCCTGACCATCCGGCCGGGATTCCCGGTGCGAGTCATGGTCACGCGCGACCTGGTGCTCGAACCCTACAGGTATTGACCATGGCGAAGTTGAAACTCGGACCGATCACGAACGACAAGCCGGTGAAGGTGGCGCTCTCGCTACCCGGCGCGCTGCACCGCGATCTTGTTGCCTATGCGGAGGTGCTCGCTCGGGAAACCGGCCAGCCTGTCCCGGATCCAGCAAAACTCATCGTGCCGATGCTGGAGCGCTTCATCGCCACCGATCGCGAGTTCGCCAAGGCGCGGCGCGAGGCTGGCGGCGCTGCGAGCATCAGCGCGTCGCAGCCTGCTCTCGGGCCATCTTCCGTGTGAGGCTGAGCAAGGTGCGCACCGCCGGGTTGTCGTTGCGAGGCGAGTAAATCACGGAGAACGGGATCACCTCGCCGGCGAGAGGGCGGAACACCACCTCCGGCAGACCGATGACCGTTTCCGACTCAAACACCGGAAGGATTCCGCGTCCCGTGGCGACAAGACCAAGAAGGCTATAGCGCGCGACCTGCTGCGTGCTGATGCGCGGCGAGATGTCGAGTTCCCGGAACTTCCGCTCAAGAAAACCGCGCACCTCATTGCCAGAGCCTTCAGTGCGGACGAGAAAGGTCTCATCCACGAGATCTCGCCAGGACAGCACGTCCCTCTGGACCAGAGGATGAAGCCGCGGCAGCGCGAACAGGAGCGGTTCGCTCCACGAGGAAATCGCATCACAGTCCGGCCAGCTTTGCCGGCCCAGCGCGAATGCAGCGTCGAGATCAAACCGCCGTATCGCGGCCGCGTGACTTTCTGCAGGCGCTTCGACAAAGTCGATGTGAACACCCGCATAGCGACTGTCATAGGTCTGGAACAGGTCGCGCAGAAAGCCGGAGGACAGGTTCGAGAACAGCCCAACCCTAAGATGCCCTTCTTCCGCCCGGCCGAACACCGCGGCCTCCTCGCCGGCTTCGCGAATCTGATCCAGCGCCTGCCGTGTCCGGCTGAGATACCTTTGCCCCGCCAGAGTGAGGTTCACCCCGCTCGAATGCCGGATGAACAGCGAGACGCCGATCTCGTCCTCCAGGTCACGCACGCTCCGGCTGATGGAAGATTCCTTGACCTCAAGAGCCACCCCGGCTCTTCGGAAGCTTCCGTGCTCGGCGGCCGCCACGAAATAGCGCAGGTGGCGCAACTCGATCGAGGTGGAAAACGGCGCAGCCATTCGGGCTCCGGCGTGTTGAGTAGCTTCTGGATATTGATACTCAAAGTTGCGGCTACGTCGAGAGTTGCAGACGGGCTTTGCATCGCGGCCGTTCCGGGCGCCGCCACGCGCAGCGCATCGGTGCAGCGCCGCCGCTTAGAAAGCTGCCGAACGCACGCCATGGCATCCGGGAATTTTCTTCCGGGAGCATAGATTCTGCTCAGAATGTCGCGTTCGAGGGCGAATCGAAGCAGAAAACGCCCCGAAGGGCGTTTGCTAACTATCTGATTTTTATTGGGAAAACTGGAGCGGGCGATGGGATTCGAACCCACGACCCCAACCTTGGCAAGGTTGTGCTCTACCCCTGAGCTACACCCGCCCGCTCCTGTCGAGATCGGCCGGCAGCGCCAACGACCTCGAACGGGCGCCTCTATGCCCCATGCCGAGACGGATTGCAACGCCCTTTGCTACAGTTTCACGAAGCCTGTGGAAATGTCGGCACCTCAGATGCCTACGCCGGCCGGCGACAGGGCGAAGCCGCGCGCGGCGGCAATGAAGAGGTCCACCTCCGCCGCCGTGGTGGCGAAGGACGTGACCAGCCGCACCACGTTCGGCGCCCAGCGATCGGCATAGAAATAGAAGCCGGCCGTCAGCAGCGCCGTCGCCATGCCGTCCGGCAGCTTGCAGAACAGGATGTTGGCCTCGGCGCCCTCCTGCACCTCCACGCCCGCCACCTCGGCGAGCCCACGTCCCAGCCGGTCCGCCATTGCATTGGCATGGCGGGCATTGGCGAGCCACAGATCGTCGGCGAGATAGGCCTCCATCTGCGCGGCGAGGAAACGCATCTTGGAGGTGAGATGGCCGCCGCGCTTGCGCCGCAGCGCCAGTTCCCGCGCGCGCTTCGGGTCGAAGGACAGCACCGCCTCCACGCCCATCGCGCCATTCTTGGTGGCGCCGAAGGAGAGCAGGTCCACCCCGACCTTCCAGCTCATCTCCGCCGGCGAGACGCCGAGCGCCGCCACCGCATTGGCGAAGCGCGAGCCGTCCATGTGCAGCGCCAGTCCCGTCTCCCGGCACACCGCGCCGAGTGCCGCGACCTCGTCGGGCGTGTAGAGCGTGCCGAGCTCGGTCGCCTGGGTGATGCTGACGCAGGCCGGCTGGACGGCATGCACGTCGCCCTTGCCATCCCGGGCCTTCGCCAGCAGGGCCTCGGGATCGATCTTGGCCAGCGGCCCGTCGACCGGCACCAGCTTGGCGCCGCCGGTGAAGAATTCCGGCGCGCCGCATTCGTCGTTCTCGATATGGCTGAGCGGATGGCAGAGCACCGCTCCCCAGGGCGGGGTCGCCGCGGCGAGGCACAGCGTGTTGGCGGCAGTGCCGGTGGACACCAGCAGCACCGTCACCTCGCGCTCGAACAGCTCGGCGAAGCGGCGCTCCAGCCGCGCGCTCACCTCGTCGGCGCCATAGGAGCGCGCCGTGCCGCCATTACAGGCCGCGAGCGCCTCGAGGATCTGCGGCGACACGCCGGCCATGTTGTCACTGCCGAAGGCCGGCATGCGGGTGGGCGAGGCGGGAGAGATCGTCACGGCAACTTCCTTCCAGTTCCCAGGTCGTCAATTCCCAGGTCGTCAATTCCTGGCTCGGCGACCGTCCTATCGCTCCGCCGCCCGGCGGCGGGCATCGGCGACCACGTCGACAAAGCCTTGATAATCCAGCGCGGCGGCCACCTTGTAGGGGCCGACCAGATAGACCGGCGTGCCCGGCAGCTGAAGCGCCTTGGCCTGCTCGTTGTTGCGCTTGAGCACCCCGGCGATCGGCTCGACATGCTTGTCGACGTCGGCATTCAGCCGGGCGAGATCCAGGCCGGCGCGCTTCAGCGCCTTGCCCATGCCCTCCTCGTTCATGGACCGGCTCTGCAAGCCCATAAGCGCGTGATGGGCGGCCTCATAGCGGTCCTGGTACTTGGCGGCGAGAGCGAGCCGGGCCGCCGTCACCGACGATTTATGCAGGATCGGCCAGTCCTTGTAGACGAGGCGGATCTTGCCGTCGGTCTTGATCAGCTTGGTCAGCGCCGGCGTCGCGCCTTTGCAGTATCCGCAATTGTAGTCGAAGAAGGCGACGATGGTGACGTCGCCGGCCGGGTTGCCGCCGACCGGCACCTCCGGATCGAACAGCAGCGCCTGCACGTCCAGCTCCGGCGCGGCCGATGAACTCTCACCCGTCAGCGGCGCCGTCACTACCGCGCCGAGCGAGACGCCCATGGCGGAGCGCAGGAAGGTGCGGCGGTGCATCGGACATCTCCAGGAACGCGCGACGGACGCGGGACAGGCAAGGCTGACACAGCTAAATCTCTGAGCGGAAACGGATTCCCTCGAGAATGATGCGGCTGACATTCTCGGCCGCCGCGTTTGCGAAAGCCTCGTCGCCGAGACCGGTGCCGAGCAGCGCGTCGATCTGGCCGGCGAAGTCGGCATAATGCTGCGTCGTCGCCCAGATGGCAAAGATGAGGTGATGCGGGTCGACCGGCGCCAGCTTGCCGGCGGCGCTCCAGTCGCGGATCATCGCCGCCTTGGCGTCGACCAGCTGCTTGAGTGAGGTTTCCAGCTCGTGTTTCAGCAGCGGCGCCCCCTGCACGATCTCCAGGCAGAACAGCCGCGAGGCTTCCGGCTGGGTGCGCGAGAACAGGATCTTGCGGCGGATATATTCGCCGATGGCGACGACGGGATCGGCTTCCGGCTCGATGGCGCGCAGCGGCGCCAGCCACTCATCGAGCAGGCGGCTCAACACCGCGACGTAAATTTCCTCTTTGGATGCAAAGTAATAGAAGAGGTTGGTCTTGGAGACGCCGGCATCCTCGGCGATCTGTTCCACCGTGGTACCGTGCAGGCCGGCGCGGGAGAACAGGCCGAGCGCGGCGTCGAGGATGGCGGTGCGCTTGGCCTCGATCTGCTTCAGCCTTCGCGGGGTCTTCGGGTGAGCAGAACGCTGGCCGGGCGGGGATTTGGGCGGCGCCGGCGCCTTCGCCTTGCCGGCCGGATTTCGCGTGACCGCGCTGCGTGCCAACGACCGATACTCCCATCCCATTTCCGAGACTGACATGACATGGAAATGAACGGCGTCGCAATATGGGGCCGGCGGCCCGCGCTTCGGAGTCTACGATGATTGACGCCAAGTCTCTGATTTCATCTGCTTTTCTGTTCGCCCTACCGGTTACCGCAGCCGCTCAGACAGTGCCGGTCGCGGTGCGGGCGACGCCGATCGAGCAGTTCGACGCCACCGGCCGCACGCGGATCGGTGCGGTGGAATTCCGCGGCGGGCTAGTGCTGACCTCGCCGGAGAGCCAGTTCGGCGGCCTGTCGGGTATGGCGCTGGACGCCACCGGGGAGAAGCTTATCGCCTTGACGGACAAGGGATATTGGCTTTCCGCCACCCTCCTGAGCCAGGACGGGCGGCCGACCGGCCTCACAGATGCGCAGATGGCGCCGCTCGTGGCGGCGGATGGACGCAAACTGGCATCCCAGGGCCTCGGCGACAGCGAATCGCTAGCCCTCACCGGGCAGGGCACGGTGGTCGGCATCGAACGTCGCCACGAAATCTGGAGCTTTCCCGGCCCGGACCCGCTGGGGGCGAAAGGCAAACAGCTGATATCCTTCAAAGGGATAGCCGAGCTCGGCTCCAATGAGGGCATCGAGGCGCTGGCCATCCCGCCCGAGGGAAAGCCGGCGGCGCTGATCGCCATCGCCGAACAGGACCCGAAGGACCCGGCCATCCTGCCGGGCTTCCTGTTCTCGCCGCTCGACAAGCCCCGGCTCGTCGGGCGCTTTGCCATTGAAAGAATTGACGAATTCAGCGCCACCGACCTCTCGCTCGGGCCGGACGGCAAGGCCTATCTGCTGGAACGGCGCTACGACCCGCTGCGCGGGGTCGCCATGCGCATCCGCCGGTTCGAACTGACGCAACTCGTTGACGGCGCTAAGCTTTCCGGCGAGGTGCTGATGGAGGCGCACCGGGCGGCGGCCATCGACAACATGGAGGCGCTGGCGGTGACGCGGGATGCGGGAGGGGAGATCCTCCTCACCGTGCTGTCGGACGACAATTTCTCGCCGCTTCAGCGCACCGTGCTGCTGCGCTTCGCGCTTGTCCAGTGAGTAGGGTGAGGTGGACGATGCGGCCGATCCGAGGCCGAAGCCGACCGATGCGGCCAGCGCGGCGCGGCGATCAGGCCGAGGTGCCGGAGGCCGGAGCCGAATTCGGCGACGTCCAGGGCTTCAGCCGGCCCATCAACGCGCCATAGGGCACCAGGGCGACCAGCGCGCAGCCGAGCTTCACCAGGAAGTCGAAATAGGCGAGGCCCATCCACAGCGGCACCGTGATGCCGGTCGAGGCATAGGTGACGGGGAAGGACATGTCGGCGTCGCCCGCGAAGGCGAGGGAGAAGAACAGCACCGTGTCGAGCGCCGAGCCGAGCAGGCTGCCGGCGAGCGGCGCCTGCCACCAGCTCATGCGGCGCAGGCGGTTGAACACGGTGATGTCGAGCAGCTGGCCAACCAGGAAGGCGCTACCGGAGGCGAGCGCGATGCGCGGGGTGGCGAGCCACACCGACAGCAGCACCGCGAGGGCGAAGCCGGCATAGACGACGCGCCGCGTCACCGCCGGTCCGAACCGGCGGTTGGTCAGGTCGTTGACCAGAAAGGCAAGCGGATAGGTGAAGGCGCCCCAGGTGAGCGCCTCCTCCAGACCGAAGAACCGGACGGGATACTGGACGGCGACGTTCGACGCCGCCACCACAGCCATCATGGCGGCGATGGGCAGCAGCAACGCCCGCAGCGAGACCCGCGTTCCGGCGATCCGCATCGGATCAGGCCGCAGCCGCGGCCTCGGTCGAGGCCTTCTGCACCGCGCGCTTCAGCTCGACGGCCTTCTGCGACAGCTCTTCGGCGCGAGCCTTGAGCAGGAACGCATCGAGACCACCGCGGTGATCGACGGTACGCAGGGCATTGGCGCTCACGCGCAGCTTCACCGACCGCTTCAGCACGTCGCTGGTGAGCGTGACGTTCACCAGGTTCGGCAGATAGCGCCGACGGGTCTTGCGGTTCGAGTGGCTCACGAGATTGCCGGTCAGAACCGCCTTCCCGGTAAGTTCACACCGACGGGACATCGTGGACTTCCTTAATGTTCGCAGCTGCCGCGCGCCGGACCCGAATATCGAGCCTTGCGATCTTGCAGGCAGCATCCGTGAAAGAGTGCGCTCCTATAGGCAAGCGGCCAGCGCCCGTCAAGGCTCAAGACAGAGCCGTGACACAGCGACGGCCCCGCCGGCGGCCGGGGTCCGCCGCGCGCATGGGCGCCGATCGCCCGCGCGGAGCGCCTCGCGCACAGGTGATGCGCGGGGCAGACAGGCGTCACAGTTCCGCCGGCTTCGACCGCCATCGGGAATCATAATAGACTGATTCGCCAATGTGATTCACGGCCCGCCTCGCGAGGCCGCCGGAGCCTGCCCTTCATGCCGCGTCCCGTGCCGCGCCCTTTGTCGCCTTCGCGCCTGCTGGCGCTCGCCGGCGCCTGTACCGCGACCCTCGCCGGTACATTGCTGGCCGGCGCGGCTCCCGCCCTCGCCGACGGCAAGTTGGAAGCGCGCTACAAGCTGTCGCTGGCCGGGCTGGAACTCGGCCGCGCCGCCTTCCTGCTCGAAGTGGACGACAATTCCTATACCGCCTCCGGCAGCGCCCGCCTCACCGGCGTGGTGCAGGCGATCTCCTCCGGCAAGGGCTCGGCCGGCGCGCGCGGCACGGTGCAGCCCGGCGCGCTGGTGCCACGCTCCTTCGCCATGGAAGCGGAAACCGAGAAGAAGGCCGAGGCGATCCGCCTGTCGCTCGCCGGCGGCAACGTCACCGACGCCAAGGTGGAACCGCCGGTGCCGCCCGCCGACGACCGCGTGCCGATGGCCGACAAGGACAAGCGCGGCGTGCTCGACCCGATGACGGCGGCGCTGTTCCTGGCGCCGGGCTCGGGCGACCTGATGGCGCCGAAGAATTGCGAGCGGCTGCTGCCGGTGTTCGACGGCCGCCAGCGCTACGACCTCGACCTCAGCTTCGAGCGGGTCGACCAGGTGAAGGCTGAGAAGGGCTATGCCGGCCCGGCGCTGGTGTGCCGCATTTCCTACAAGCCGGTGGCCGGGCATCGCCCCAACCGCACCAGCGTCAAGTTCATGATGCGGAACAAGGAGATGTATGTGTGGCTGGCGCCGGTCGCCGGCACGCGCGTGCTCGCCCCGTTCCGCGCCTCGGTGGCGACCGCCATCGGCGTGGCGCAGATCGAGGCAGTGTCGTTCCAGACCGAGCCGATGGTCGCCAAGGGCGCCGGCGCCTCGCCGGCCAAGGCGGCGACGCCGTAGGGGCGGTGGCGACCGTCGACCTCGGCCGTTCGTTCCACCCGCGATCATCCCGCCCCTCATATCGGTTTTCCCTTGCCGGTTCTCCTTGCCGGTTCTCCTCGCGACGTCATCCCGGACGGCCACGGGTCGATCCGGGCGCGCATCCAGAACGGCACGCGATCCCGGCTCTGCGCTGCGGCCGGGATGGCAGGGGGTCGAGAGTTCCCATTCGACAGGACGTCGACGCCGGCTCCCTTCACTTCCCTCTCCCCGAACCCGGCTGTTGCCGGGTTCGGTTCCGGCAAGGTCGAACCCGGTAACAGCCCGTTTCGACGGAGAGGTGGCCCGCGCGGCGGCGGTGAGGGGGACGACATCGGGAAGCAAAGAAGGCCCCTCACCCCAACCTTCCCCCTGACGGGGAGAGGGAGGCGACACACAGGAAGGGGAGCCCAATCCCAACGGCCCCGACAGCCCCCTACCCGCTGAATCCGGCGCGCCCGAGCAGCCTACGCAGTTCCTCGTCGTCCACCCCGAACAGCCCCAGCATCGCCGCATAGGGATCGCCGGGCAGGCCCAGCACGGCGGCGAAGGCCGGCTCGGTCTTCAGCCCGGCCCGCCGCTGCATCATCACCGCCGCGCGGAGACCCTCGCCGCCGAGCGCCAGCAGGCGCTGCTCGACACGGAAATGCCGCCAGCCGGCCTGGTCGAGGACGGGGCGCGGCGCGGCAAACACCTCGAACGGCCAGCCGGCGGCGGTGAAGGAGGCGACGACCGGACGCTCGCCGGTCCGCCATCGGCGCAGCGAAAAATGTTGCTCGTCGCGAAAATGATCCCACATGACACGGGCGGCGGCGTCCGGCTCGGGCGCATGGCAGGCGATGTCTATGTCGCTGCCGGCAAGGTCGAGCCCGAGCGGCGGCGTGCCGACCACCTGCGGATCGAAGGCCGCGAGACGGCGCAGGAGACCGGTGGCGGCCAGCGCGGAGCGGAAGCCCTGTTTCGACGATGCATCCATGAGATGATCCCTGATGATGTCCCGCCGGGATGGCCTTCGCCGCCCGTTCCACGCGCCGATTCGCCGATGGCGCGCCTCCCATGCTAGAACGGCGGCCCTTCCGGCTCGACGGAACGGTCGCCGAATGAGCGTTACCTGGTGAACGTCGCCTTATGAACATTGCCGCCCCGCCGGACATTGCCCGCGCCGCCAACGCCGCCTCGCTGAATCCGCTGCCGCCCCGCCTGCGCGCGCGCGGCGTCACCGCCGTGCTCGGGCCGACCAATACCGGCAAGACCCATCTCGCCATCGAGCGCATGCTCGGCCATTCCTCCGGGCTGATCGGCCTGCCGCTGCGCCTGCTCGCCCGCGAGGTCTATCAGCGCCTCGTCGAGCGCGCCGGCGCCGACCAGGTGGCCCTCGTCACCGGCGAGGAGCGCATCAAGCCGCCGCATGCCCGCTACTGGGTGGCGACGGTGGAGGCGATGCCGCGCGACCTCGACGTCGCCTTCGTGGCGCTGGACGAGATCCAGATCGCCGCCGACCTCGACCGCGGCCACGTCTTCACCGACCGGCTGCTCAACCGGCGCGGCCGCGAGGAGACGCTGCTGCTCGGCGCCGCCACCATGCGGCCGCTGATCGAGAAGCTGATCCCCGGCGCCAATATCCTGGTGCGCCCGCGCCTGTCGCAGCTCACCTTCGCCGGCGAGAAGAAGATCACCCGGCTGCCGCGCCGCTCCGCCATCGTCGCCTTCTCGGCCGACGAGGTCTACGCCATCGCCGAGCTGGTGCGCCGCCAGCGCGGCGGCGCGGCGGTGGTGCTCGGTGCGCTCTCCCCGCGCACCCGCAACGCGCAGGTCGCGATGTACCAGAATGGCGATGTGGATTACCTCATCGCCACCGACGCCATCGGCATGGGCCTCAATCTCGACGTCGACCATGTCGCCTTCGCCGCCGACGTGAAGTTCGACGGCTGGCAGTACCGCCGGCTCAACCCCGGCGAGCTCGCCCAGATCGCCGGCCGCGCCGGCCGCGCCCAGCGCGACGGCACCTTCGGCACCACCGGGCGCTGCCCGCCCTTCGACGCCGAGCTGGTCGAGCGGCTGGAGAGCCACGCCTTCGATGCCCATCGCGTGCTGCAATGGCGCAACACCGCGCTGGACTTCGCCACGATCGAGACGCTGAAGCGCAGCCTCGCCGAGCCGCCGCGCGAGGAGGGCCTGACCCGCGCGCCCACCGCCGCCGACGTGGAAGTGCTGGAGACGCTGGCGCCGGACCCGGAGGTGCGCCGCTTCACCGGCAGCCGCGCCGGGGTGGAACGGCTGTGGGAAGCCTGCGGCCTGCCGGACTATCGCAAGGTCTCCCCGGCCTCGCATCGCGACCTCGTCGGCACCGTCTACGACCACCTGATGCGGCTCGGTCGGCTCGAAACCGACTGGTTCGCCAAACAAGTGGCCTTGGCGGACCGGACGGAAGGTGACATAGACACGCTGTCGGGACGTATCGCGCAGATCCGCACGTGGACCTTCGCGGCCAATCGTCCCGACTGGCTCGACGACCCGGAGCACTGGCAGGGGATAACACGGCGCGTGGAGGACCGACTCTCCGACGCGCTTCATGAGAGACTGGCAAACCGTTTCGTCGACCGACGGACGAGCGTCCTGATGCGGCGCCTGCGGGAAAACGCAATGCTCGATACAGAAATCACCAAGACCGGCGACGTCGTCGTTGAAGGCCATGTGATCGGCCACCTGCTCGGCTTCCAGTTCGCGGCGGACGCATCCGCCGGCGGCCCGGAAGCCAAGGCCCTGCGCGCCACCGCCCAGAAAGCGCTGGCCGGCGAGATCGAGGCCCGCGCCACGCGGCTCTCGGAAGCCGGGGACGATGCCTTCGTGCTCTCCGCCGACGGCACGCTGCGCTGGATCGGCGACCCCGTCGCCAAATTGATCCCCGGCGAGGAGGTGCTGACCCCGCGCCTCAAGATCATCGCCGACGAGCACCTGACCGGCACCGCCCGCGACGCGGTGCAGGCGCGGATCGAGTTGTGGCTGAAGGCGCATACCGAGAAGCTGCTTGGCCCGCTGCTGGCGCTCGGCCGCGCCGAGGACGTCGCCGGCATCGCCCGCGGCATCGCCTTCCAGCTGGTCGAATCGCTCGGCGTGCTGGAGCGCCAGAAGGTCGCCGAGGAGATGAAGACGCTGCCGCAGGAGCAGCGCGCGGTGCTGCGCGCCCATGGCGTGCGCTTCGGCGCCCATCACATCTACCTGCCGGCGCTGCTGAAGCCGGCGCCGCGCGCGCTCGCCGCCCAGTTCTGGGCGCTCAAGCATGGCGGGCTGCAGCAGAAGGGCCTCGACGAGCTGCCGCACCTCGCCGCCTCCGGCCGCACCTCGATCGCGGTCGACCCGGAAATCCAGAAGGGCCTCTACCGCGCCGTGGGCTTCCGCGTCGCCGGCGAGCGGGCGGTGCGCGTCGACATTCTCGAGCGCCTCGCCGACCTGATCCGCCCGGCGCTGGCCTGGCGCCCCGGCGCGACCGGCGAGAAGCCGGCGGGCGCCTTTGACGGCGGCGGCTTCACCGCCACCGTCGCCATGACCTCGCTGGCGGGCTGCGCGGGCGAGGACTTCGCCTCCATCCTGCGCTCGCTCGGCTACCGCATGGAGCACCGCCCGGCGCCGGTGGAGCCGGTGGCGGAAGCCCCGGCCTCCGAGACCGTGACGGCCGAGGACGTGACGGACGCCGCGACGACGGAAGCCGTCGTCGAGGTCGCGGCCGAGGCGCCGGTGGAACCCGTCGTCGAGCCGGCCGTGGAAGCGGTGGCCGAGGACGCGGTGGCTGAAGAAGCGCCGGCGGCCGACGCCCCCGAGGCCAGCGTCGAGGTGGCTGAGCCGGCAGAAGAGCCGGCGCTGGAAGTAGCCGCCGAGGCGGCAGAGGCGACCGAGATCGGCGAGGCCGCTCCGGTGGAAGCGCCCGCGGACGCGTCGGTCGAGACGGAGACGGAGACTGCCGAGGCAGCTCCTGCCGAAGCCACGACTGTCGAGGCCAGTGCTGCCGAGACCACTGCTGCCGAAGCCATTGCCAGCGAGGCCGTTCCTGCCGAGCCGGCGATGATCGAGGTGTGGCGTCCGGGTCGTCCGGCCGGCCAGCCGCATCATCGCGGCGGCCAGCGCGGGGCGCCGCGCGGCGGTGCGCGCCAGGGCCAGGGTTCGGGCGAGGGCAGCGAGGGCGGACGCCGCTTCGAGCGCGGCCCGGCTCGCGAGGGTCAGCCGCGTGACGGCCAGCCCCGTGAGGGCCAGCCGCGCCCCGAGGGCGAGGCCGCCCGCGCCGATGGCCGGCGCGACGAGAATCGCCGTGACGACCGCCGTCCGCGCCCGGAGCGCGGCGAGCGGCCGGATCGCGGTCCGCGTCCCGAGCGCGGCGAGCGCACCGGCGGCGGGCGCGAGGAGCGCGGCGAGCGTCGCGGCGGCGAGCGCCGCAACGAGTTCCGCGACGGCCCGCGCCACGACCAGCGCCCGGATCACCGCAACGCGCCGCGCAACGAGGCGCCGCGCCGCGACAAGCCGGTGGATCCGGATTCGCCCTTCGCCAAGCTGCTGGCGCTGAAGGCGAAGATGGAAGCCGAGAAGGACGGCAAGTAGGACGGCAAGTAGGAAGCCCCTCGGGCTTCCGGGAGGGCGGCCTTGAGCGGCGAGCGGCATCGCCTCGACGTCTGGCTGTGGCACGCACGCTGCGTGCGCACCCGCAGCGTGGCGGCCGAGCTGGTCCGTGCCGGCCATGTGCGGCTCAACGGCGCGCGGGTAAGCGCGCCGGCGCAGCCGGTGCGGCTCGGCGACGTGCTCACCATCGCCCTCACCGGCCGGGTGCGGCTGATGAAGGTGACCGGATTTTCCGAGCGCCGGGGGGATGCGCAGGCGGCCCGCGAGACCTATCTGGATCTCAGCGAGCCGCCGCGAGACGGCCCGGACGTGCAGGAGAGCCCGGAGTAGCTCTGCGTCCGGGGCGGATCAGCTCCTCGCGCCGGGCGGGGCAGCGGTAGCCCGAACCGTCCATGCCCGGTTGCGCGGCGGCAGGCGGTGCGCTAGAGCGCTTTGCGGCCGGGTGAGAGATCCGGCCCGCCAAGGCGCTCTCGGTGGGACGATCGGGAGCATGTTCTCCTCGCAAAAGGCGTTTCGGTTTTTGCGGAACATGCGCTAGGTAAGGGCCGCGGGTAAATCACGCGTCCCGTACGGAGATAAGATAAATGCCCTACGTCGTGACGGACAATTGCATCAAGTGCAAGTACACCGACTGCGTCTCGGTGTGCCCCGTCGACTGTTTCTACGAGGGCGAGAACTTCCTGGTCATCCACCCGGACGAATGCATCGACTGCGGCGTGTGCGAGCCGGAATGCCCGGCCGAGGCGATCAAGCCCGACACCGAGCCGGGGCTGGAGAAGTGGCTGCAGATCAACGCCGACTACGCCAAGGTCTGGCCCAACATCACCGAGCGCCGCGACCCGCTGCCCGAGGCCAAGGAATGGGATGGTGTAGCCGACAAGCTACAGTATCTGTCGCCGGAACCCGCTAAGCAGGACTGACGGTGCGGCGTGCGTCGCGCACGCTACGTCACCTCACACGACGCGCAGGATTCGCCAGCGGCGGCGAGTCCGCGCGCACGCTGCGTTGCGGCAGTGTTTTGATTCTGTGCCGAATTGTGCTATAACCCTTTTCGAGCAGTCGATTGGGTTTGCCATGGCGCAACGCTCCGGATTTGGAGCGATCCCCCCGGAATTGATGAAGGGCTTGGTCTGACACGCCTTTGGCGCGTGCCGGGGACCCCCCGATTTTCCGTCGTCGGCTGATGGTACGGCTCCGGTAATCCGCCGGTGCCGGGTGTGTCTTATGCCCGGAGCGATCCGGGATGGCAAGTCGGCCGAGGTGGCCGGGTGCCGAAGAACCGAGACCCAGGAGCAGGCTCAGCATGTCGACGAAGAAGCCGTCCACCAACGTCCGTCAGGGGTTCAAGACGGGCGAGCATATCGTGTACCCGTCGCATGGCGTCGGGCGCATCACGTCGATCGAAGAGCAGGAAGTGGCGGGCTTCAAGCTCGAACTGTTCGTCATCCACTTCGAGAAGGACAAGATGACGCTCCGTGTCCCGGTGCCGAAGATCGCCTCGGTGGGCATGCGCAAGCTTTCCGAGCCGGCGGTGATGAAGAAGGCGCTGGAGACCCTGAAGGGCCGCGCCCGGGTGAAGCGCACCATGTGGAGCCGCCGCGCCCAGGAATATGAAGCCAAGATCAATTCCGGCGACATCGTCGCCATCTCCGAGGTGGTGCGCGACCTCTACCGTTCCGACGCCCAGCCCGAGCAGTCCTATAGCGAGCGCCAGCTCTACGAGGCCGCGCTCGACCGCATGGCCCGCGAGCTCGCCGCGGTGGAGAACCTGACCGAGACCGAGGCGATCAAGTCGATCGAGGCCAATTTGCAGAAGGGCCCGCGCCGGCTCGGCAAGGGCGAGGAAGCCGAGGCCGAGGACGTCGAAGACACCGACACCGAGGAAGCCGCCGCCTGAGCGCGCTGCTTTACGACACGACACGGAAAGCCCGGCCTCGCGCCGGGCTTTTCTTTTGCGCGGCATGGTGCGGGAAGCCGTCCGGTAGCGGCCATATGGGGGCGGAGCGGGCGGCTGGTTTCGCGGGAACGAGAGGGCAGTGTCCGGCCGCTCGGCATGATGTCGGGAGCGGAGCACGGCGGAGTGCCGGGGATGTGGCACGGGCACTCTCGGTCCGCCCGTCCGATGACTGGACGAGTCGCTGGCTGGCGAGGCGATAGCCGAGGGACGCATCCGTCGAGGCATCCGCCGATGGAGCGCATGCTCCTCGATGCCGTTATGGCGCTGCAGCCGCATCGGACCGGACAGGGCATGCCGGCGGCGCAATCGCTGGGCCGGGGCGACCGCGCACCCCGTGATGCCGCGCCACTGCCGTTGCCGCACCGGACTGGAGAGGGGTGTCCAGACTTCGCCGTCGCTGGGGGAGTGGCGCCCGCCACGTATCGGCAGGCCGGTATCTCGGAGCGGGCGCCGCGCTAGTGCTCGGGAGTGTGGCGTTGTCCCTCCCCGCGTGCCCGGCCGATGGCTGGGCAAGCCGGAGGCTTGAGCGAAGCGATAGCCGAGGGAAGCAACCGTCGAGGCGTTGCCCAATGGGGAATGGGCGCCTCGATGCCGTGACCGCACCGCAGCCGCATTGGGTGGAGCGGGGAATTCCGGTGTCGCCTATGGCTCGGCCGGGACGGCGGTCCCCTTTGACGCCGCATGTCGTCGCGGCGGCACCAGCGGGGATGGTCCGACATCCCCGTCGTTCGGCCGGAGCGGCGCGTGCCACGTACCGGCACAACCGAATCCTCGGGGAAACAGGGTGCGGGTCGCGTCACGCCCCCGGCGAGATGCCGGAAGCCTGGCGCCGCCCTCCCGGTACGCGCCGCCAATAGCCGGGAATGCCGAAGGCTGAACGGGGCGCGGGCTGAGCTGGCCATCCGTCAGCGAGGCGCCCGGCGACCGTCCATGCAGCTTCAGCGCGGCCGCCGCATCGCGCGGAATGGGGCGTGCGGGCATGACCTATCGCGCGGACGAGCGGCGGCACACCTTGCGTGTTGGCTGAGCTGGCATCGTGGGGAACCGAGTGCAGACCGCGGATCGCCGCCCGGCGAGATGCCCGAAGCGTGGCGCCGCTCTCCCGGCTCCTCGCAGCTAATCGCCGGCGACGCCGATAGCTGGACGTGTCGCGAGCTGAGCGAGCCATCAATCAGCGGGGCGCCGGAGGGAAGCGTGCCCCGTCGCAGTCGCGATCGGTATCGCCGCCGCATCACGCGGGACGGGAGGTTTGTACATCGCACCGTCGCTCGGCCGGGGCGGCCGTGCGCCCAGCGTACGGGCCGAACCGCGGATCACGGCAAGTCGGATGTCGGTAATGGCGCGCCGTTTACCACAGATCCGGCAAGCGTTCGCGCCGGCAACTCCTATCGGAACGGATGCGGAATAACGGTGCCAGCCGCTGTCACGAGCCATCAGGGGCGGCAGGTGGCCGGCCTCAAGGGACACGGCCGGCCCGAAGAAAAGCCTGCAAGCCACGCCCCACTCGACTGGTCCAGCAAGCTTAGCTCGCCGGACAGGCCGACCTGGGCACGGCCGCAAGCCATAACTCGCCAGTCACAACCGACCGGCCTCAGCCCGCAAGCCGTGGCCCATTGGACAGGCCGACCGGGCACGGCCGCACGTCATAACTCGCCAGTCATCGCTGGCCCGCCCCAGTCCGCGCGCAATGACCCGCCGGACATGCCGGCCAGCCCCGGCCCGCGCTCATTCCGCCGGCGTCGTGCCCTCGCGGGGGCCGGCGATCGGGGCCATGCTCTCGAACACGCCGTCGCGGCGGATCAGGGCGTGGAACAGCCCGGCCGCCAGATGCAGCAGGATCAGCGCGAAGAAGGCGAAGGCCAGCCAGACATGCGCCTGCCAGAGAAGCGCGTGCAGCCCGGCATTCGGCGGCAGGAGCGACGGCAGGCGGATGCCGCCATAGAGCACCACCGGATAAGCCCCGGCCGACAGCATCGCCCAGCCGAGCAGCGGCATGCCGATCATCAGCGCGTAGAGCCCGTAATGCGAGAGATGCGCGGCGAGCTTCATCGGCGCCGGCATCGCGGCCGGCAGCGCCGGCGCGCCATAGACGAAGCGCACCGCCAGACGGAGAAGCGCCAGCAGCAAGATGACGATGCCGAGCGTCTTGTGGGCCTCGAGCAGCGGCAGGTATTTCGGCATCACCGTCGACACCATGCCCACGCCGATGAACAGCATGGCGAGGATGCCAACGGCCATCAGCCAGTGCAGCGCGCGCTGGAGGACGGTGAACCGGGTCGACTGAGCGTTCATCGTCTCCTCCTCACGGCTGCACGGTCGAGCCGGCGGCGGGACTGGCCGGCGCCTGGTAGGGGTAGTCCTTCCATTCCGCGGTGCGCAGATTGTAGGAGCGCGCATAGGCGGCGGAGCGGGCGGCCGGGAACGGGTCGTCGGAGACGGCGATGCCGTCCGGCAGCAGGGTCGGGTCGAAATTGATGTCGCGGCAGGGGCCGTCGCGCTCGTCCTCGACCTTGTCGACCACCAGCGTGCCGGCCTCGACGCTGCGCCGGCCCTCCGGCCAGGCCTTGCTGGGATCGGCGGTCGGGTCGCCGGGATCGGCGACGGTCAGCACCAGCGTCCAGCGCTGCGGCGCACCGGCCACCCGCTCAGCGATCTCGGTTTCCAGATGGTTCGGCCCCAATTTGGCGAAATCGGCCGGGCTGAGCGGCTCGGGCTGCGCCTGCGGCCGGTACGACCAGCGCACCGCATGGGTGGCGCCGGCGGCGTCGGTGAACAGGAAGGCGTTGAGGCTGTTGAACGCGTCCTGCGCATAGCTCGCCATGAACGGCGCGCTGCCGGCCCAGCCGGCGAAGGTCGCGAATTCCGGATGACCGGCGATGAAGCCTTTCATCGCGTCGGGATCCTTGCTGTGGCTCGCCTCCAGGAGGGCGTAGAAGGCGTCCGGCGTCGCCACCGGGAAGAAGGGCGGATCGATCATCGCCGCGCGCCAGACCTGCCCGCCGGCGGTGATCTGCAGGCCGAGGCCGCGCACCCGCACGGTGGCGTCCGGTGCATTGGGATCCGGCGTGCCGAGATTGAAGCGGCCGACCACCGGATAATCGCCCTTGGCGAAGACCTGCGCCTTCGACAGCGCCGCGCCCTGCCCGTTCGACTGGAAGGAGCCGGTGAAGCAGATGCCCTTGGCGTGGTTGCGCCGGTGGCCGAGCGCCGGGCCGCCCGGCGGCGCCAGCGCGCCGACCAGCTTCGGCGGGGTCAGCCTTTCCGGCGACAGGAAACCGCCGGTATAGGCGAACGCCCCGGCGGCGGCGGCGACGACGCCGGCAATGAGAACCAGCGAGCCGATCGCCGCGCGGGAGGTCGGCGGAGGCGACTGAGCCATGAAAGCGCTTCCCATGCTGCGGCCCGGCCGGACGCACCGGCGCAGGCAAACGACCCAAGGATAGAGCTATTCTAGGCTGGCCGATCCGGCCCGGCTTGTCCATTCGGCGCCGCTGTTGCCGGATCGCACGCCGGGGCGGGGCCGGCGGACGGCCCGGTCAGCGGACGGTGAGCTGGAAGTACAGCGCCGCCAGCCGGGCCGGCAGCTCCTCCACCCGCGCCACCGGGAAGCTGTTGCGCCGGCCGAAAATATCGGCGCAGGCGCGGTCCGCCGCCGGGCCGAGCGCCACGCCGAACACGTCGAGCCCCTGGCCGCGCGCCACCGCCACCGCGCGGCGGGCGTCCTCGGCGAGATAGGCGCCGTCCTCGACATCCACGTCGGACGGCTCGCCATCGGTGACGACCACCAGCACCCGGCGATGCGTCGGCTGCGGGGCGAGCTCGGCGGCACCGTGGCGGATGGCGGCGCCGAGCCGGGTGGAATAGGCCGGCGCGAGCCCGGCGAGGCGCGGCAGCGCGGCATCCCAGCGCTCGGCGAACCGCTTCACCGTGGTGACGCGCACATCCTCGCGGCCATTGGAGGCGAAGGCCAGCGCCGCGAACGGATCGCCGACGCCGTCCAGCGCCGCGCCGAGCAGGCCCACCGCCAGCGCGGCGGTCGACAGCACGCTCTCGCCCGACCGCCCGACCGGGTCGGCGGTGGATTGCGAGACGTCGAGCAGCAGCAGAAGCGAGACGTCGCGCCCCTGCCGGCGCTTCAGCGCGTGGATGCGCGGATCGGGCAATTCGCCGAGGCGGCGGGCCAGCATCGCCTCCTGCGCCGCCTCGAGGTCGATCTCCTCGCCCTCGAGCTGGCGGCGCAGCCGGCTCGGCCGGTCGAGCCGCGCCCGGCGCATCAAGGCGTCGAGACGGGCGGCGACCGCTCCCGCCGCGTCGAGCCGCGCGGCCAGCGCCGTGCTGCCGGCGGCGGCGGGCGGATAGAGCCGCACCGTCACATGGTCGGCGAGCTCGGTGCGCAGGCGATGATCCCATTCCGGGTAGAGGCCGGCGACGGTGCCCTCCTCGCGCGGCGGCGCGGCGCGCAGGCGGGCGCCCGCCGCCGGCTCCGGGGGCGACGGGTCGGGCGGGGCGGCGTCGACCTCCTCCTGCCGCAGCCGCGCCGCCTCGATCATCAGCTCCAGCACGTCGTCATTGGCGGGATCGGTCTCGTCCCAGTCGAACAGGCCGAGGCCGTCGTCGCGATAGGCGGGGGCGACGCGGTAGGCCTTGGCGTCGAAGGGGATGCGCAGCTGGCCGAGGTCGTGGCCGACGATGCGGGCGATCTCGGTCACGAAGCCCTGCCGTTCGGCATCTTCGGCAAAGCCGCGCTCGAACAGGCCGCGCGCCTTGGCGATCCAACCGTCGCCGTCGTGGAAGGCCGGGTCGGCGAGCGCGCGGGCGAGGCGGGCGAACAGCGCGCCCACCGTCTGCGCCGGCGAGGCCTCCACCGTGTGGAAGCGCCGCCACAGCCGGCCGAGGCCGGGATAGCGCCGCGCCGCCAGCCGCTCGACGCGGGCATCCTCGAACAGCGCGACGAGGGCGAGCTGCACCGGCTTCATCCGCCCGACCGCGAAGCACTCGCGGGTGAAGGCGCGGTGGCAGGCGGCGTGCGTCACCACCGCCTCGAAGAAGCCGGCGGCGTCGCCGGCCGGCAGATCCGGGAAGCGCGCCGGCAGCAGCAAGAGGCCTCCGGCGAGGCGGGGGCGCACGAAGCCGGGCTCGGCGAGGACGCGCACCTCCGGCTCGGCGCCGAACAGCGCCTGTGCCAGCTGCTTCAGGCGCTCCTCATGCGGGGCGAAGCGCAGGCCGCCGGCGAGATCGTCGAGGCGGCGCAGCGCCAGCTTGTCCTCCAGCCGGAACCAGGCGGCGCGCCGGCGCCGGTCGGCGGGATGGCGGGCGAGGCCGTCGGCGAACCACTGCGCCATCGCCTCCGGCGGCAGCGCCTCCATCACCCGGGCGAGCACGCCGGCGAGCGGCGCCAGCGCGTCCGGCGCCCGCCCGGCGAGGCCGGCCAGCGCGGCGAGCCGCGTCGCCAGTTCGCGGCCGTCATCGCCATAGACGAGGCGGGCGCCGAGCGGGGCGAGCAGAGCGAGGGTGGTGCGGCTGCCGGCGTGGCGGCACAGCGCGCGCGCCGCCTGCCAGAGCTCCGCCAGCGTGGCGGCCCCGGCGCCGGGCAGCAGCCGGCGCTCCACGTCCCACAGCGCCTCGATCACCGCCGGGCCGGCATTGGCGTGGTAGAGCGCACCGACGTCCTCCGCCCAGCCGGCCAGCCCGGCGGCGCCGAGATGGCGGCCGACATGCGCCCGCGCGGCGAGGAAGCCGGCATGCAGCGCCGGCCGGCCGCGCAGCAGCCGTTCCAGCGCCGCCCCGGCATCATCGGGGCCTGCCTCACCCTCGGACGCGGCGAGCGCCCTCACAGGCAGGCCGCCACGACCGAGCGCAGCGCGCCGCGTGTGTCGGCGTCGTCGGTGAGCGGGGCGACGATGGCCATGTCGCAGGCCTCCGCCGCGCCGATGCCGCGGGCGATCAGCTTGCCGGCACGGATCAGCGTGCGGGTGGAGGCGCCCTCCTCCAGCACGCGGTGGCCGAGATTGCGCGAGGCGGCGGCGATGCGCACCAGCTTCTCGGCGACCTCGCGCGCCACTCCGGCCTCGCGGGCGACGATGTCGGCCTCGCGCGCCGCCTCGGCATAGGTGAAGTCGAGGGCGGCAAAGCGCTGCTTGGTGGATTCCTTCAGGTCCTTGACCGCGCTCTGGTAGCCGGGGTTGTAGGAGATCACCAGGAAGAAGTCGGGATGGGCTATGAGCGCCTCGTTGCGCTTGTCGAGCGGCAGCACCCGCCGCTCGTCGGTGAGCGGGTGGATGACCACGGTGGTGTCCTGCCGCGCCTCGACGATCTCGTCGAGATAGCAGATGGCGCCGAAGCGCACCGCCTGGGTGAGCGGCCCGTCGCGCCAAACCGTGCCCTCGGCGTCGAGCAGATAGCGCCCGACGAGATCGGCCGCCGTCATGTCCTCGTGGCAGGCGATGGTGATCAGCGGCCGCCCCAGCCGCCAGGCCATATGCTCGACGAAGCGGGTCTTGCCGCAGCCGGTCGGCCCCTTCAGCATCAGCGGCACCTTCTCCTGGAAGGCCGCCTCGAACAACGCCACCTCGTTGCCGACCGGCGTGTAGAAGGGCTCCTGCGCGAGGAGGAAAGTGTCGAGGCCCGGCGGGTCGGCGTCCATGTGCTGGCTCCTGAAAGCGGCGGCGCGGCAGGCACAAAAAAAGCCCGGCCCGAGCGGCACGCTCGGGACCAGGCTTCCATGCCTCTGCCGCGCACGGCCCTGTGCGGCGGCGGTTTCAAGCCCGTATCATTCCCCAGCAGCCTCAGTGGCGCAAGCGGCATGGCAAAAGCGGCATGGCGCAAACGGCACGGGGCGGGAGCGACGGGGCGCCCGGCTTCCCGCCGCCGCGACCTGTGGTAGAAAAGGGCGGTCTGGGCGCCGCGCGTCCCGACATGGGGGGAGTGACCATTCCATGCCGCGCAGGCGACAGAGCCACGAGCCGGGGCATCGCCGGAAATTTCTCGTGGTGATCGACGACACGCCGGAATGCGACCGCGCGGTCTATTACGCCGCCCGCCGCGCCGCCCGCACCCAGGGCGGGGTGGTGATGCTGGCGGTGCTGCAACTCGCCGACGTGCAGAGCCAGTGGCTCGGCGTCGCCGAGCTGATGCGCGCGGAAGCCACCGACAAGGCACGCTCGCAGCTCGACCATTTCGCCGCCCGCATCCGCAACCTGTCCGGCGTCGAGCCGGAACAGGCGGTGCATGAAGGCGAGGTGGCCGGCGAGATCCTCAAGCTCATCGAGGCCGACGAGGACATCGCCATATTGGTGCTGGCCGCCGGCACCGGCAGCGAGGGGCCGGGACCGCTGATCGCCGGGCTCGCCGGCGGGATGCTGAACGGCCTGCCGATCCCCGTCACCATCGTGCCCGGGCAGCTGTCCGACAGCGAGATCGACGCCCTGGCCTGACCCTTCCCCAGCGCCGTGCCCACCGTTCGAGTATCGAGGAGAGCGTCATGCCGTCCGGTTCGCTGATGCCCGTGCATGCCCTGTGGATCGGCCCCGAGCTCGGGCCGATGGCGCGGGCCTGCCTCGCCTCCTTCCTGCGCATGGGCCATGCGGTGACGCTGCACGGCTACCAGCGCCCGCACGATCTGCCGGCCGGCATCGCCTTCGCCGACGCCGCCAAGCTGGTGCCGCCGGAGCGGATCATCCGCCACCGCGAGACCGGCAGCTATGCGCTGTTCGCCAACGTATTCCGCTACCGGCTGCTGCAACGCGTCGACTGCCTCTATGTCGATTGCGACGTCTATTGCCTGAAGCCGGTGGAACGGGCGGACTATCTGTTCGCCTGGGAGGACGACGTGCACATCAACGGCGCGGTGCTGCGGCTGCCGAAGGATTCGCCGCTGCTGCGCCGGCTGAACGACGTGGCCGCCGACCCAACGCCGATCCCACCCTGGCTGCCGGAGGAATTGCAGGCCGAGCTCAGGGAGAACGCCCGGCAGGGCCGGCCGACCAGCGTGCAGGACATGCCCTGGGGCGTGCTCGGCCCGCGCGCCATCACCTGGCTGGCCAAGGATTGCAGCGTCGACGGCAAGGCGCTGCCGCCGGAGAGCTTCTACCCGATGCACTACAACCATGTGCACCGGCTGCTCGACCCCGAACTGACCGTCGAGGACCTGGTGACGCCGAACTCGCAATGCCTGCATCTCTATCACGAGCTGCTGCACCGGCTGGATCTCTCGGCCGTGCCGCCCTCCTCGCCGCTCGGGCGGATACTGGCGGAGCCGATGCCGCCACCGCCGCCTGCCCCGCCTCCGGGACGGTGGGAACGGCTGCGAGGCTTCCTTTGGCGGTCGTGAACGCCTATCTATAACGATACCAAACCATGTCGCCGGGGCCTTGAACCCCGGTAGGCCAGGAGCATGAAATGTTTATCCAGACCGAGCCGACCCCGAATCCCGCCACGCTGAAGTTCCTGCCCGGCCGCAACGTGCTCGGCGCCGGCACCTTCGAGGCGCGCGACGCCGAGGAGGCCGCCCGCTCGCCGCTCGCCGCCAAGCTGTTCGACATTCCCGGCGTCACCGGCGTGTTCTTCGGCTCCGATTTCGTGACCGTGACCAAGGACACCGCCGAGTGGGCGCATCTGAAGCCGGCGATCCTCGGCGCCATCATGGAACATTTCGTCTCCGGACAGCCGGTGCTGCCCGAAGAGCATGAGCACGCCGATGACGACGCCTTCTGGGAAGAGAAGGATGCCGGCCTCGTCGACACCATCCGCGAGCTGATCGACACCCGCGTGCGCCCGGCGGTGGCCAATGACGGCGGCGACATCACCTTCCGCGGCTACAAGGACGGCGTGGTGTTCCTCGCCATGAAGGGCTCCTGCTCGGGCTGCCCCTCCTCCACCGCGACGCTGAAGAACGGCATCGAGAACCTGCTCCGGCATTTCGTGCCTGATGTCGTCGAGGTGCGGCCGGTCTGAACCGCCGCATCCCTGCCATTCCGGCGGGTTTCGAGAGGCCGCGGTGCCCGCCGCCGCTGGCGGGCCGACTGTGGAGAGCCGACCGCTTGTGGAGGGGACCTGGCGGGGCTTTGCCTCGCCGTCGGGCCATGTGCAAGGTGAGGCGAAGGACAAAGGCGCCATGCTGATTCTCGCCCTCGATACCGCGCTGGAGGCCTGCTCCGTCGCCCTCCACGACGTCGCCCGCGACGAAACGCTGGCGCGCGCCTCGCAGGAGATGAGCCGCGGCCATGCCGAGGCGCTGGTGCCAATGGTCGACCAGGTGATGGTCGCGGCCGGCCGCGTCTTCGCCGATATCGGCATGTTCGCCGTCACCGTCGGGCCGGGCAGCTTCACCGGGCTCAGGGTCGGGCTGTCGGCGGCGCGCGGCTTCGGCCTCGCCCAGGGCCGGCCGGTGATCGGCATCACCACGCTCGCCACGCTGGCGGCGCCGCTGCTCGCCCTCGACGACGGCGTGCCGGTGGTGGCCGCCATCGATGCGCGGCACGACAATCTCTATGTGCAGATGATCGGCCCCGGCGGCCGGGTGATGGTGTCGCCGCGCCAGCTGCCGCTAAAGGAAGCGGTGCGGGCGGTGGCCGGCGGCGCGGTGCGGCTGGTCGGCTCCGGCGCGCCGCTGATCGCCGCCGCCTGGCCGGACGCCGCGCCGGCGCCGGTCGAGGTCGCCACCACCACCACGCCGGACCCGGTCTGGCTGGCCCGGCTCGCGGCGGTAGCCGATCCCGCCAAATCCGAGCCGCGTCCGCTCTATCTGCGCGACGCCGACGCCAAGCCGCAGACCGCGGCCCGCATCGCCCGGCGCTGAGCGCGGGAGGGCGGCGCGCCAATGGGCCGGCGGCGATGAGCTGGAAGATCACCGACATCACCCGTGCCTGGCGGGCGCCTCCGGCCTTCCGCCCGGCGGTCGCCGCCGACGCCGAAGCGCTGGCGGGCCTGCATGCGGCCAGCTTCCGCATCGGCTGGGAGGCAGCGGAGTTCGAGCGGCTGCTCGCCGACCGGCTGAGCCGGGCGCTGGTGGCGACCGACGGCCCGGGCGGGCGGCCGACCGGCTTCATCCTCACCCATGGCGTCGCCCCGGAAATGGAGATCCTCTCGGTCGCGGTGGCGCGCACGCATCGTGGTGGCGGCATCGGCCGGGCGCTGGTGGAGAAGACGATGGCCCGCCTCGCCGCCGAGGGCTTCGCCACGCTGTTCCTCGAGGTCGAGGAAGGCAACCGGCCGGCGCTCGCGCTCTATGAGAGGGCCGGATTCCGCGAGATCGGCCGCCGGCCCGGCTATTATCGCGACGCCGGCGGCAAGCCGGTGGCGGCGATCGCCATGCGGCGCGACCTTAGGTAAGGCGACGTCCGGCCCGCGCGTGGGGATAGCGCCGGAGGAATCGGTTGCCCTCCACCGACGGGTTGCGCCATAAGCAGCGGGAAACTTGCCAGTTGGGCCTGTTCTCGTCGCAAAAGCCCGGCAGCTTTTGGCGGGACAGGCTCGGGAGACGACGCGCGGATGACCGACAAGCCGACCGCCATCGAGGAGGCCTGCGTGACGATGGGCCTGCGCATGACGGACCAGCGCCGGGTGATCGCGCGCGTCATCGCCGATGCGCAGGATCATCCCGACGTCGAAGAGCTGCATCGCCGCGCCGTGGCGGTGGACGACCGCATCTCGATCTCCACCGTCTACCGCACGGTGAAGCTGTTCGAGGACGCCGGTATCATCGAGCGCCACGACTTCCGCGACGGCCGCTCGCGCTACGAGCCGGTGCCGGACGAGCATCACGACCACCTGATCGACCTGCGCAACGGCACGGTGGTGGAATTCCGCTCCGAGGAGATCGAGCATCTCCAGGAGGAGATCGCCCGCAAGCTCGGCTTCCGCCTCGTCGGACACCGGCTGGAGCTCTACGGCGTGCCGCTCGATCCCAAGCCGAAGAAATAGGCGGGAAGAGACCGGCGATGCGCCCCGTCCTCGTGCTGGTGCCCGTCGTGCTGCTCACGCTCGTCGGCATTCCCGCACAGTGGCTGGCGGTGAAGCTGAACCTCGACGCCCGGCGGTGGATCCCTGTGCTGTACCACCGGGCCGTGCTGAGGCTGGTGGGCGTCAAGGTGCGGGTGAGCGGCGCCCCGGCCGCCGAGCGGCCGCTGCTGATCCTCGCCAACCACGTCTCCTGGCTCGACATCGGCGTGCTCGGCTCGCGCTTCCCTCTGTGCTTCGTCGCCAAGAGCGAGGTGGCCGGCTGGCCGGGCATCGGGCTGTTGGCGAAGCTCCAGCGCACCATCTTCGTCGACCGGCAGGCCCGGGCCGCTACCGGGCGGGTGAGCGAGGCGATCGCCGCCCGCCTCGGCGCCGGCGACCCGGTGGTGCTGTTCGCCGAGGGCACCTCGAGCGACGGCAATCGGGTGCTGCCGTTCCGCTCCGCCCTGGTCGGCGCCGCGCGGCCGAGCACCGCCGGCGCGCCCGCCGCCATCCAGCCGCTCGCCATCGCCTATGTCGCGCAGGGTGGCGTGTCGCTCGGTCGCGCCCGCCGGCCGCTGGTGGCCTGGTACGGCGACATGGACCTTGCCCCGCATCTCATGGACGTGCTGCGGCGCGGCGGCATCGAGGTCGAGCTGCGCTTCGGCGAGCCGATCCTTGGGGCCGACCGCAAGGCGGCGACCGGCCACGCTGAGACGGCGGTGCGCGCCATGCTCGCCGAGGCGCTCAATCCCCGGCCGGCGTGAGCGCGGCGCAGTAGGCTGAAAACCCCGGGCGGCTCATTTCCTTTTGCCGGGAATCCCGCTAAACAAAAGGCAGGTGTCGACCGAGGAGACGTAGACGATCTCGACCAGGGAACGAGCGGCGGTAAGCGGAGGCGCCTTGTCACGGGGGCATGATGTACGCGCCGTGTCCTCAACCTTCAGCGACCCTGTGGCCGGTACGGCCGGACAGGGCGGGTCGATCGATACGCCATGAATGAAACGCAGGAAGCGCGCGAAACCCAGACGCCGCACGAGGTGCGCGAGCCGGGTGCTGCGCGCAAGATCTACGTCCGGTCCTTCGGTTGCCAGATGAACGTCTATGACGCCCAGCGCATGACGGACACCATGGCCAAGGAAGGCTATGTCGAGACCGACAAGCCTGATGACGCCGACCTGATCATCCTCAACACCTGCCATATTCGCGAGAAGGCGGCGGAGAAGGTGTATTCCGAGCTCGGCCGGCTGCGCGTGGCGCAGGAAGAGGCCGGCCGCAAGGCGATGGTGGCGGTGGCCGGCTGCGTCGCCCAGGCCGAGGGCGCCGAGATCATCAAGCGCGCCCGCGTGGTCGACCTCGTCGTCGGGCCGCAGAGCTACCACAAGCTGCCGGAGTTGGTGGCGCTGGCGCAGGAAAAGCACGGCCAGCACAAGAAGGGTATCGTCGAGACCGAGTTCCCGGTCGAGGACAAGTTCGACTTCCTCGCCCCGCCGACCAAGCAGGCGATCGCCAAGCGCGGCCCCACCGCCTTCGTCACCGTGCAGGAAGGCTGTGACAAGTTCTGCACCTTCTGCGTGGTGCCCTATACACGCGGCGCCGAGGTGTCGCGCCCGCTCGCCAAGATCCTCGACGAGGTGACGCGCCTCGCCGAGGGCGGGGTGCGCGAGGTGACGCTGATCGGCCAGAACGTCAACGCCTATCACGGGCTCGACGCGCGCGACCGCAGTGCCAACCTCGCCGAGCTAATGGCGCGCGTCGCCGAAGTGCCGGGCATCGCCCGCATCCGCTACACCACCAGCCACCCGCGCGACATGGACGACGAGCTGATCGCCGCCCATCGCGACATGCCCGCGCTGATGCCCTATCTGCACCTGCCGGTGCAGTCCGGCTCCGACCGCATCCTCGACGCCATGAACCGCAAGCACGGGCGCGAGGCCTATTTCGAGCTGGTGGAGAAGGTCCGCGCCGCGCGGCCGGACATCGCCTTCTCCTCCGACTTCATCGTCGGTTTCCCCGGTGAGACCGACGCCGACTTCGCCGACACGATGGACCTGGTGGGACGTGTCGGCTTCGCCGGCGCCTTCTCGTTCAAATATTCGCCGCGCCCCGGCACCCCGGCGGCGACCCTGGGCGCCCAGGTGCCCGAGGCGGCGATGAATGAGCGCATCTATGCGCTCCAAGCGCTGCTCGACAAGCAGAAGGCGGCCTTCGACGCCGCCTGCCGCGGCCGGCGCTTCGACATATTGCTCGAGAAGCCCGGCCGGCTGCCCGGCCAGCTGATCGGGCGCTCGCCCTATCTTCAATCCGTGGTGGTGCTGGCCCCGCGCGAGGCGATCGGCACGCTCGCCAGCGTGGTGGTGCGCGACGTCAGCACCAAGAGTCTTTCCGGCGACATCGTCGCGGGCGAATTCTGGCCCGAAGGCGTGCCGTCCGGCGCGAGCTTAGTGGGGCAGGGCGAACAACTGGAGGCGTGATGGTGCGTCGTGGGGGATCGGATACGGATCGGACGCTGGTGGCGACCCGCACAAGCGGGCGCGGGAGCGGAAGCGGAACGGCGGCGCCGGCGGCCTCGACGGCCCGCTGGCTGACCCCCGACACCGACACCTCCAACCAGATTGTGCTCGCCTTCGACGACAACCGGCTGGCCAGCCTGCTGTTCGGCCATTACGGCCAGAACCTCGCCGCCATCGAGCGACGGCTCGACATCGTCGCCGAGCAGCGCGGCAACCATGTCACGCTGGAAGGCCCGCGCGAGGCCTGCGACCAGGCGCGGCACGTGCTGGAAACCCTGTATGCCCGCCTGAAGAAGGGCGGCGAGATCGCCGCCGGCGATGTCGAGGGCGTGCTGCGCGAGGCCGCCTCGCAGGGTTTCCTGTTCGACTTCGACCCGGCGACCAAGAAGCAGAGCTTCGACGAGATCCAGCTGCGCCGCCGCTCGGTGCGCGCCCGCACCCTGGCGCAGGACGCCTATATCCGCGCGCTGAAGCGGCAGACGCTGGTGTTCGGCGTCGGCCCGGCCGGCACCGGCAAGACCTGGCTGGCGGTGGCCTATGCGGTGCACCTCCTGGAGCGGCGGATCGTCGACAAGCTGATCCTGTCGCGCCCTGCGGTGGAGGCCGGCGAGCGGCTGGGCTTCCTGCCCGGCGACATGAAGGAGAAGGTCGACCCCTATCTGCGGCCGATCTACGACGCGCTGCACGATTTGATGGACCGCAACTATGTCGAGCGGGCGCTGACCTCCGGCGAGATCGAGATCGCGCCGCTGGCCTTCATGCGCGGGCGCACGCTGGCCAATGCCTGCGTCATCCTCGACGAGGCGCAGAACACCACCTCGATGCAGATGAAGATGTTCCTCACCCGCCTGGGCGAGAACTCGCACATGATCGTCACCGGCGACCCCAGCCAGATCGACCTGCCGCCGGGCCAGACCTCCGGTCTCGCCGAGGCGGTGGGCCTGCTGGAGAATGTCGAGGGCGTCGAGGTGTGCCACTTCAACGCTGCCGACGTGGTGCGCCACGAGCTGGTGGGCCGCATCGTCGCCGCTTATGACGGCAAGGCCGCCGCCGCCCGCCGGCCCCCCGCCCCGGCGCAAGCGCCGGTGCCGGCTCAGGTGGCCGCGACCGAACCGCTCGCCCAGGAGCCCGCCGTCGAGGCGCCTCCCCTCGAGGAACCGCCGCAGTGAGCGAGAGCGCCGCCATCGAGGTCGACGTGCTGGTCACGGCCGGTCCCTGGCCGGACCGCCCCGAGGCTGCCGGACAGGTGACGCGGGCAATCCGCGCCGCCCATGCCGGGGCGCTGGAGGAGTACGATCTCGGCATCGAGGCCGGCGAGGTGGCGGTGATGCTCACCGACGACGCTGGCATCCGCACGCTCAACCGCGACTGGCGTTCCAAGGACAAGGCGACAAACGTGCTATCATTCCCGACGCCGCAGGTAGCGCGGGAGGCGGGCGAGCCCCATCTGGGCGACATCGCCATCGCCTATGAAACCGTCGCCCGCGAGGCGGCCGCCGAGGAGAAGAGCTTCGACGACCACCTGACGCATCTTGCCGTTCACGGCATGCTGCACCTGCTCGGCTTCGACCACGAGACGCCGGACGAAGCCGAGGAAATGGAAGCGATGGAGCGGCGGATCCTGTCCGGCCTCGGCATCGCCGACCCCTATGCCGAGACCGAACCTGTTCATCAAACCCGCTAGAAGGCCATGTCCGACCCTGTTTCCAACCCCGTCTCCAAGACGCCGCCCCCCGCCGATCCCAGCGAAGGGCCAAGTATAAGTCCCACCCCGCTCCCCACCGAGCCGCGCGCCGGCGAGGGGCGGGGGGGACTGCTCGACCGGCTGCGCCACCTGATCGGCGGCTGGCGGACCACCGGTTCGCTGCGCAGCGATCTCGCCGAGGCGCTGGCCTCCAATGCCGATTTCACCGCCGACCTGTCGGCGACCGAGCGCGCGATGCTGAAAAGCATCCTCGAACTGCGCGAGCGGCGGGTGGGCGACCTGATGGTGCCCCGCGCCGATATCGTCGCGGTGCAAAAGGACATCCCGCTCGGCGAACTGCTCGCGGTGTTCGCCGATGCCGGCCATTCCCGCCTCGTAGTTTATGACGACACGCTCGACGACCCGGTGGGGATGGTCCATATCCGCGACCTCGTCACCTATCTGACCCAGCGGGCCATGACCTCGCGTCCGCCAGCGGCCCTCGGCCGGCCGCGCGACACGAAGCCCGCCCCGGGCGAGGCCCGCAGCGAGGCCAAGCAGGCGCCGGCCTTCAACCTCAAGGCGATCGACCTGTCGGCGTCGCTGAGCGCGGCGCGGCTGATCCGCCGGCTGCTGTTCGTGCCGCCCTCCATGCCCTCCATCGAGCTGCTGGCCAGCATGCAGGCGAGCCGCATCCATCTCGCTTTGGTCATCGACGAATATGGCGGCACCGACGGCATCGTCTCGATGGAGGACCTGGTCGAGGAAATCGTCGGCGACATCGAGGACGAGCACGACGACGACGAGGCGCCGATGATCGCCCGCCAGGCGGATGGCAGCTACATCGCCGATGCCCGCGCCGGGCTCGACGAGGTGGCCGAGATGGTCGACCCGGCCTTCGCCACCGGCGAGGAAGCCGAGGAGGTCGACACGCTGGGCGGCCTGCTGGTGACGCTGGCCGGGCGGGTTCCGGTGCGCGGCGAGATCGTCGCCGGACCGGGGACCTTCGAGATCGAGGTGCTGGACGCCGATCCGCGGCGGGTCAAGCGGCTGCGCATCTCGCCCGCCCGCGGCAACGGGCATGTGGGACGCGAGACCGGCGAGCGGGCCTCCGGCGACCCGGCGCCGGGCGCCAGCCTGCCGCCGCCGGCGCAGCAACCGAGCGCCGACTCGCGCGCCGCACTGCGCGGACCCGATGCGGCGTGACACCCTGCCGGCCGGCGCGGCCGGGCCGTCAGGCGGCCGCTCGCTCGCCGATCGGCCGCCTGACGGCCTGATGACACGCCTCACCGCGTGGCTGCGGGGCGGCTCCTATCGGCGACGGGTGCTGATCGCGCTTGCCGCCGGCGCCGTCTCGGCCCTCGCCATGCCGCCCTTTGCGCTGTGGCCGCTGCTGGCGCTGACCCTGCCGGTGCTGGTGCTGCTGCTCGACGCCGTGCGGGAGCGCGGCGCCGGGATACGCGCGGCACTGGGACCGGCCTTCGGGCTCGGCTGGTGCTTCGGCATGGGCTATTTCGTCGCCGGGCTGTGGTGGATCGGCGCCGCCTTCCTGGTGCAGGCCGACGACTTCGCCTGGCTGATGCCGTTCGCCGTGCTCGGCCTGCCGGCCTATCTCGCGCTCTATACCGGCCTCGGCGCCAGCGCCTGCATGCTGGTGTGGCCGCGCGGACCGGCGCGCTTCCTCGGCTTCGCCGCGGTGATGACCGGCACTGAGTGGCTGCGCGGCACGCTGTTCACCGGCTTTCCGTGGAACAATTTCGGCTACGCGCTGGGCAACGACCTGAATTTCGCGCAGGCGAGCGCGGTGTTCGGCATTGCCGGGCTGTGCCTCGTCACCCTCGCCTGCCTGTCGACGCCGGCGGCGCTGGTCGACGGCTCCCGCTCGCGGTGGGCGCGGCTCGGCCCGCCGCTCGCCGCCGCCCTGGCGCTGGCGGGAATGTGGCTCGGCGGCGCCTGGCGGCTCGCCCATGTCGAGGTCGGCACGGTGCCGGGCGTCAAGCTGCGGCTGATGCAGCCCGACCTGCCGCAGGACCAGAAATTCCGCTACGAGGCCCGTCGCGAGGTGATGGACCTCTACGTCGCCACCAGCGAGAGCGCCGGCGGCCTGGCGGGCATCACCCATCTGTTCTGGCCGGAATCAGCGTTCCCGTTCTTCCTCGAGCGCGAGCCCGAAGCGCTGGCGCGGCTGCGCGCCATGCTGCCGCCGGGCACGACGCTGATCACCGGCGCCGGCCGGCTGCAGGAGCGGCCGAACCAGCGCCCGGCCGTCTATAACAGCCTGCTCGCCCTCGATTCGCAGGGACGCACCCTCGCCACCGCCGACAAGGTGCACCTCGTTCCGTTCGGCGAATACCTACCGTTCCAGGAAACGCTGGAGGCGCTGGGTCTCCAGCAACTCACACGTGTGCGTGGTGGTTTTTCGGCGGCGAGCGACCGAAAACCGATGGAAATTTCGGGATTACCCCCCGCCTTGCCGTTAATATGTTACGAAGCAATATTTCCTGCCGAAATTGTATCGGTAAGCAAATCTTATGATCAGCCTCGCCAGGGCCTGTTACTAAACGTCAGTAATGATGCCTGGTTCGGTGACACTCCGGGCCCGTTCCAACATTTCGAACAGGCCCGGATGCGAGCGATCGAAGAAGGATTGCCGCTGGTCCGTGCCACGAATAACGGCATCTCCGCCATTGTCGATCCGCTGGGGCGCGTGACCGGCATGCTACCGCTGGGTGCGCGTGGCGTGCTTGATGGCGCATTGCCGCAAGCTCTTCCGCAAACGATTTATGCCAATATTGGCAATCTTGTATCCAATGGCCTCCTCGTCTTGTTCCTGCTACTCGCCTTTGCATCGCAACGAGGATATACACGTACAGATTGATCGACGTGTGCACGTAGTTTGCCTAGACTGCCTGCCCTGATCGATGCGCTTTCCTTATCCGAAGCGGGTGGGGAGGGTAATTTTTTGTCCGAATCGGGGAAGCCGATGACCAAGAAGTCTCCCAATCCAATTGACAAGCATGTTGGTAGCCGGGTGCGCATGCGCCGGATGATGATCAACATGAGCCAGGAGAAGCTGGGAGAAAGCTTAGGAATTACTTTTCAGCAAATTCAGAAATACGAAAAGGGCACCAACCGCATCGGCGCCAGTCGATTGCAGCATATTTCGACCGTGCTCGGCGTGTCGGTTGCATTCTTTTTCGAAGGCGCGCCCAGCACCGGCACCGCCACGCCCGGCTTCGCCGAGGACAGTTCGCCGGCCTATGTGGCGGATTTCCTCGCCACGTCCGAAGGCCTGGCGCTGACCCGCGCCTTTACCCGCATCTCCGACTCCAAGGTGCGCCGGCGGATTGTCGACCTCGTCGAGACGCTCGCCGACCAAGAAGGTACGGCCTGACCTCACCGTTCGTTCTTCCGAACAAATCCGTCCGGAAAACTTGACCTGCCGGACCGCTGTTGCCAAAAAGGGGCGACCGGACGTCTTCGCCGCGCCGGTGGTGAGATTGAGGAGCCGAGGCGTGTCCCGACAAGACTATATCTTTACGAGCGAATCCGTTTCCGAGGGCCATCCCGACAAGGTCTGCGACCGCATTTCCGACGAAGTGGTCGATGCCTTTTTCCGCGAAGGCCCGAAGCTCGGCTGGGACCCGAGCCATCTGCGCGTCGCCTGCGAAACCCTCGCCACCACCAACCGCGTGGTGATCGCGGGCGAGACCCGCGGCCCGGCCGCCCTCACCCGCGACTTCATTTCTCATATCGCCCGCCTCGCCATCAAGGACATCGGCTACGAGCAGGACGGCTTCCACTGGGAAGACGCCGACATCGAGGTGCTGCTGCACGCGCAGTCGGTCGACATCGCCCAGGGCGTGGACTCGGCCGGCAACAAGGATGAAGGCGCCGGCGACCAGGGCATCATGTTCGGCTATGCCTGCCGCGAGACGCCGGAGCTGATGCCGGCGCCGATCTACTACGCCCACCGCATCCTGAAGGTGCTGGCCAATGCCCGCCACTCCGGCGAGAGCTCGGTGCTCGGCCCGGATGCCAAGAGCCAGGTGAGCGTGCGCTACGAAGGCGGCAAGCCGGTCGAGGTTACCCAGATCGTGCTGTCGACCCAGCATCTCGACGCCGACCTGTCGTCGCATGACGTGCGCAACATCGTCGAGCCCTATATCCGCGAGGCGCTGCCGCAGGGCTGGATCACTCCCGGCACCGTCTGGCACGTCAACCCGACCGGCAAGTTCGTCATCGGCGGCCCGGACGGCGATTGCGGCCTCACCGGCCGCAAGATCATCGTCGACACCTATGGCGGCGCGGCCCCGCATGGCGGTGGCGCCTTCTCCGGCAAGGACCCGACCAAGGTCGACCGCTCGGCCGCCTATGCGGCGCGCTACCTCGCCAAGAACGTGGTGGCGGCGGAACTCGCCCAGCGCTGCACCATCCAGCTCGCCTACGCCATCGGCGTCTCCGATCCGCTCGCGGTCTATGTCGACCTGCACGGCACCGGCGAAGTCGAGGAAGCCAAGCTGGAGAAGGTGCTGCGCGAGGTGATGAACCTGCGCCCGCGCGGCATCCGCGAGCATCTCGACCTCAACAAGCCGATCTATGCCCGCACCTCAGCCTATGGCCATTTCGGCCGGGCGCCGGAAGAGGATGGCGGCTTCTCCTGGGAGCGCACCGACCTCGCCGCGGCGATCCGCGCGGCGGTGGGCTGAGCTGCCGAGGCCGGACGGGCCGTCGGCCCGGCTTGCGCCTTTTCATTCCTGATCTTATGCGGGGCGGATCTGCGGGTCCGCCCCGCTTCGTTTTTCGGTGACCACCATGACCAGCCCGGACGAGACCAGCACCGACGAACACGGCCACGACGCCGCGGCGTCCGGCACTGGCTTCTATGGCCGGCGCAAGGGCAAGCCGCTGCGCGCCCTCCAGGCCCAGCATCTCGAGCAGGATCTGCCGCGCCTGCAGATCGACCTCGCCACGCTCGGCGAGGCTCCGCTGGCGGCGCTGTTCCCGGTGCCGGTCAGCGCGGTGCGGCTGGAGATCGGCTTCGGCGGCGGCGAGCATCTGCTCGCCGAGGCGGCGCGGCACCCCGGCATCGGCCATATCGGCGCCGAGGCCTTCGTGAACGGCGTCGCCAAGGCGACGACCGGCATCGTCGAGGCCGGGCTCGCCAATGTGCGGCTCTATGGCGACGACGTGGTGCCGCTGCTCGATGCGTTGCCCGCCGGCTCGCTGGAACGTATCGACCTGCTCTATCCCGACCCCTGGCCGAAGCGCCGGCACTGGAAGCGCCGCTTCGTGCGGCCGGACAATATCGACCGCTTCGCCCGCCTGCTGGCGCCGGGTGGACATTTCTGCTTCGCCACCGATGTCGAGGGCTACGCCGCCTGGACGCTGCGCCACCTCATCGCCGACGCCCGCTTCGAATGGACCGCCCGCGTCGCCGACGATTGGCGCCGCCCCTTCGCCGGCTGGCCGGGCACCCGCTACGAGGCCAAGGCACTGCGCGAGGGACGCACCCCGGGCTATTACGAGTTCCGCCGCATCTGACTACCGCATAAGGTGGAACCTCAGCGCGCCGGGAACGTTATCGCCGGCATCACCGGGGTATGGCAGAGGAGACGAGCATGGCCGATCCGAATCCGCAGGAAGATTTCTCCAAGCTCACCGCCGATCTCGCCGCCCTGCGCGAGGACGTCGCCAAGCTCGCCGAATCGCTGGCCGCGCTCGCCAAGCAAGAGAGTGCCGCCGCCGCCGAGACGGTGAAGGAGAAGGTGCGCAGCGGCAAGGCGCAGGCCGAGGCCACCGCCGCCGGCCTGCTCGACGAGGGCGCGGCTGCCGTCGAGGACGCCAAGGCCTGCGCTTCCGCGCTGTGCCGCGACGCCAGCGGCGCCATCGAGCGCAATCCCTTCGCCGCCGTGGTCGCGGCGCTCGGCATCGGCTTCGTCTTCGGCCTGATCTCGCGGGGCCGGTGATGCTGAAGCTGCTGCTCGGTCTCGTCGGCGCGGAGGTCAATCTGGCGCTGCGCCGCACCGCGACGACCGCGCTGCTGCTGCTGCTCGGCGCGCTGCTGTTCGGCGGCGCGCTCATCGCCGTGATGGCGGCCTTGTTCATCGCGCTGGCGGAGGCCTATGACCCGCTGGTGGCGGCCCTGCTCATCGCGGCGCTGTGCTTCGTGCTCGGCGTCGTCCTGCTGATCATCGCCTATGCACGGCTGAAATCGCCGGCCCGCCGGCAGGCACTGCCGCTGGCCGGCCTGCGGGCGGCACCGATTCGCTCGCCGGAAGGCCCCACCGAGCCGCCCTTCGCTGCCCAGACGGTGGTGGGGATTACCGCGGTTGCGGCGATTGTCGGCCTTATTCTTGGCCGACGTATCTGAAACTCTCGGCTTCGTGCGCGACTCAGGCTGTTCCAAGGCCCGCCCCGTTCTTGCGGGCGCGGGCAAAAAGGAACAATCTGCCCGCTGGCATTGGGAGGCCGTCTCGGCAGTCGCCCAGGAAACAGCCGCCCGGATGGTGGCCCTTCGGCTCGTAGCCAGTTGGGTAACTATTTGAGTGGCAATCTGGCTATCGGCTGTCCGATCGGTCGCGGCTGACCACGCTTCGCCGCTGGAGGTTTTGGATTTGACGTTTCGACGCTCGTCGCTGCGGCCGGGTGTGGCCGTACTCGCCCTGCTCACCGCCCTTGGCGGGGCGAGCACGGCAAAGGCCGAGGCGCCGTCGGCGGCGCTGATCGCCCGCTCCTCGCCCGCCGGCAACTATCTCGCCGCCCGCCTGGCGCTCGCCGAGCGCGACACCGGTGCCGCCGCCGCCTATTATCGGGCGCTGGTGCGGGTATTCCCGCGCAATGGCGAAATCCTGGAGCGCGCCTTCCTTACCTTGCTCGCCGACGGCTCGATCGACGAGGCGGTGGAACTCGCCCAGCGCATCGTGCGCATCGACCCCGAGCACTCGCTCGCCCGGCTGGTGCTCGGCGTGAAGGCGATCAAGGGCAAGCAATATGTCACCGCGCGCTCCAATCTGCGCCGCGCCGGCGACGGCGCCATCGCCGAGCTGAACTCGACCCTGCTCGGCGCGTGGGCGCAGTTCGGTTCCGGCAATGCCCGCCAGGCGGTGGCCGCCATCGACGAATTGCAGGGGCCGGAATGGTATGCCGGCTTCAAGGCGCTGCATTCCGGGCTGATCCTCGACGCCGCCGGCATGCGCAAGGAAGCCGGCCAGCGGCTGGAACAGGCGCTCAAGGTCGATCCGCGCTCGCTGCGGGTGGTCGACGCCTATGCCCGCTGGGCCTCGCGCAGCGGCAACAAGAAGCTCGCGGTCGAGACCTACGAAGCCTATGACAAGGTGGCGCCGGACGATCCGCTGGTGGAGCGCGCCATGGTGCAGCTCGACGCCGGCAAGACCCTGCCGCCGCTGATCGACACGCCGCAGGCAGGCGCCGCCGAGGTGATGTACGGCCTCGGTGCCGCGCTGGGCCGCCAGGGCGGCGAAGACCTCGCCATGGTCTATCTGCAGCTCGGCCGCTGGCTCGATCCCTCGCATCCGCTGATCGAGGTGACGCTCGCCGACCTGTTCGAGAGCCTGAACAAGCATGACGAGGCTATCGCGCTGTTCCGCGCCGTGCCCGCCGATTCGCCGCTGAAGCTGAACGCCGATATCCAGCTCGGCATCAATCTCAACGCTGCCGGCAAGAAGGACGAGGCCGAGAAGACTCTGGAAGAGGCGCTCGGCCGCAACCCCAAGGACCTGCGCGCCATGATGGCGCTGGGCGACGTGCTGCGCGCCAACGAGCAGTTCGACCGCTCGGTGGAGATCTACACGCGGGCGATCGACCAGATCGGCACCCCGACGGCGCAGAACTGGATGCTGTTCTACTTCCGCGGCATCGGCTACGAGCGCACCAAGCAGTGGGCGAAGTCGGAAGCCGACCTGAAGAAGGCGCTGGAGCTGCGCCCCGACCAGCCGCATGTGCTGAACTATCTCGGCTATTCCTGGATCGACCAGGGCGTCAATCTCGACCAGGGCATGGAGATGATCCGCAAGGCGGTGACGCTCCGGCCGGATGACGGCTATTTCATCGACAGCCTCGGCTGGGCCTATTACCGCATCGGCAAATATGACGACGCGGTGCGCGAGCTGGAGCGGGCGGTCGAGCTGAAGCCGAACGAGGCGGTCATCAACGACCATCTCGGCGACGCCTACTGGAAGGTGGGGCGGCACCTGGAGGCGCGGTTCAAGTGGAACCATGCCCGCGACCTCAACCCCGAGCCGGCCGACCTCGCCAAGATCGAGCGCAAGATCGCTGTCGGCCTCGACGAGGCGCAGAAGACCGAAGCGGCGCAGAACAACGCCACCGCCGAGAAGCCCGCCGTTGCTCCGGCTGCCGACAAGCCGGCCGGCCAGGGCGGCTGAACGCGGCGGAACGGAACGGAGGCTTCCGGGCCTCCTGTGAAACAGCATCGCCGGCCAGGTAGCGTCACCTGGCCGGCGATGTGCGTTTGAGCGGTGTTCAGGCGTCGGGTGTTCAGGCGTTGGCAGCGCGGGCGAACAGCAGCGGGCGCGAGCGCAGCGCGAAGGCACCGTCGCCGAGCAGCCACAGGGCGAAGGAAGTGGCGATCAGGAAGGCGGGATATTCCCAGCCGCCGCCGGGGACCGAGAACAGCCAGCCATTGCCGAGATGCGCGCTCATGGCGCCGACCATGACCGGGATCATGACCAGGGCGACGTGACGGGCATAAAGACCGGCGACGATGAGCACGCCGCCGATCAGCTCGGCGAGGATGACCGGGCCGGCGAGCGCGCCGGGCATGCCGAGGCTGTCGAGATAACCAGCGAAACCGGCGACGGTGAAGACGACATACTTCATCAGCGCGTGCGAGATCCACATGAGGCCGAGGGCGACGCGCAGGATGAAGACGCCATAGGGGGCGGAGCGAGTGTCGAGCATGGTGGTGAGTTCCGTGTCTGGTGCGATGGGGTGAAGTAACCGTGCACCAGAGGTAACCCATCGCATGAAAGCACGCGATAGCCGGAAAATCTCAACCGATATTGCTAATTTGCAATATCGGACCGATGCGCCATCTACCTGAAACGGCGGCGTTGCCCCTCAAAGCTGTCTGATGACCGTTTGAGCCCTTCGGACGGCAGGGATTGGGTTGGCGCCGGCGGGGCGGAGGCCTCATCCCGCGCCGGGGCCAGCGGCACAGCCCTTGCCGCCTGAAAGACGGCCCGGCCGCGCCTGGCGGGCTGTCCGGAGCGGCTACGCATACCGCGGCGGGATGCTTCCGGCGGGGCGGCGCCAAGACCGGTCCTGGATCGGCCCGTCTTGGATCATTGCAGGGCTGCGATCGTTGAAGGGCTTCGATCAGTGAACGCCGTCGATCTGGGCGGTCTTGGTGCCGGTGTCGGAGGTCTTCCTCCCCCGTTCCACCAGCCGGGTGCGGCCGCTGCCGCCGCGCTTGAACTCGCACCACATCTTGTCGAAGCCGGCGAGATTGCCCCGGAAGGCATCCCCTGCGGTCTTCTCCAGCTCGAAGCAGGGCTGGAAGGCGACGCCCTTCAGCTTGGCGCAGACCTTCTCCGAGGAGGTCTGCACCGTACCGGCGGGCAGGGCCACATAGCGGGCATTGCCCTTGCCGCGCACCTGGATGGTGCCGGCCACCGAACCGTCCTTCAGCACGCGGCCGGAACCGACCGTGCCCTCGTAGCAGCTATAGGAGAAGGTGCGCCCCATCACGAAGCGCTCGGCCGCCTGCGGCGTCAATTGCTCGGCCGAGGCGGCCGACGACAGCCCGGCCGCGCCAGCGGTGAACGCAGCTGCAGACAGCAGAACGGTGGTGATCCGCATCCGAAACCCTTCCATCAGATGGAGCGCTCCCCCAAGCCCCGGAGAACCGCCCGGTCACGATGCGTCGCGAAGGCCGCCTCCCGCAAGGGCCGGGCCGGAACCCGGCACCGCAGCAGGGCACGCGGCAACAAACCTGTTGCAGGAATGCTACGCCGCGCCACGGCCGCCCCCGTGCCGACGCCTTGCCGCACAGCATGCGCCCGGGATGGTTAACAGGCCGCCAACGCGGCCTGCCGGGCCGGTCACGACGGGGTTTCAGGCGGCCGCGGGATGGCGGCGCTCGGCCACCGGACGCTCGACGATCGGCAGGTTGATCACCGCCGAGGCGAAGGACAGCGCCACCGACAGCCACCAGACCAGATCGTAGGAGCCGAGCTTCTCGTAGAGCAGGCCACCCAGCCACACGCCGAGGAAGCCGCCGACCTGGTGGCTGAAGAAGGCGAAGCCGTAGAGCATGGCGAGGTAGCGGGTACCGAACATCAGCATCACCAGGCCGGAGGTCGGCGGCACGGTGGACAGCCACAACAGCCCGATGGCGATGCCGAAGCCGATGGACGTCACCGGGCTGGCCGGCAGCAGGATGAAGGCGATGATGACGACGCCACGGGCGAAATAGATCCAGGCGAGCAGCAGCCGGCGGGAGAAGCGCGCCGACATCCAGCCCGAGGAGAGCGAGCCCACCATGTTGGCGAGGCCGATCACCGCCAGCGTCCAGCCGCCAATGGTGATGGAGAGGCCGCGATCGGTGAGATAGGCCGGCAGATGGGTGGTGACGAAGGCCAGCTGGAAGCCGCAGGTGAAGAAGCCGAGCACCAGGAACACATAGCTCGGATGGCTGAAGGCCTGGCCAAGCGCGGCGCCGATGGTCTGCTTCGGCTCCTCGGTGGTTACGGCGGCGGCGCGCGGCGGGCTCATCAGCGCGACGGCGAGCGGCATCACCATCAGCATGGCGCCGCCGAACACGATCAGCGTCTCCTGCCAGCCGACGGTGCCGATGAGGCCGGCGGCCAGCGGCGGGAACAGGAACTGGCCGAACGAGCCGGCGGCGGTGCCGGCGCCGAACGCCATCGGCCGCCAGCGATCCGGCAGCATCTTGCCGAAGGCCGCCAGCACGATGTTGAACGAGCAGCCCGACAGGCCGAAGCCGACGATGACGCCGGCGGAAAGGTGCAGCAGGCCCGGCGTCGAGGCATAAGCCATCATCGCGAGACCGGCGGCATAGAGCAGTGCCCCGACGCACAGCACGCGGGCGACCCCGTAGCGATCGGCGATGGCACCGGCAAAGGGCGTCCCCAGCCCCCAGAGCAGGTTCTGGATGGCGATGGCGAGGCCGAACGTGTCGCGCCCCCAGCCATATTCATGCGTCATCGGCAGCAGGAAGATTCCGGAAGACGCCCGCGGCCCGAAGGTGAGCATGGCGATGAGGCAGCCACACAGCACGATGATGAGCGGCGCGCGCCGCGCCATGCCTGAAGCGGAGATGGGGGAGGCGGACATGCGATCATCCCGGCGACCAGAGGGAACGCCAGAAATACAGCCCTGTCGTGGGCGACAGAAACGAATAATTTTCCGGTCGGCCATCAGCAAAGTAGATGGATCGGCGGACGGCGCCCTGCCCGGCGCGAAGGCCGGCCAGGTGTCCCGTCACGCCCCGCCGATCCGGCCATGGCGGGCCGGAGCCGGCGCGAAAATGACCTTGCGTCATCCTCAGCTATCATTTGCCGCGCCCGCCAAGCTGTGGGATGGCTCCGCCGCGTCCGGCATCGGTCCGGCCCGCGCCACCGTCGCCGACCAGCCGACCGCACCGCGCCTTCCCGCGCCCTGCCGTGCCGGCCCTTCCGCCACCCGCGCGGAAAGGCAGCGAAGGAGAAGCAGGCCGCGCAGGCGTCGGACCGCACGCGTCACCTACCGACAGGCTCCTTCCGCATCATGGCTTCCACCCCCGCCGACCGCCCCGGCATCCCGCTCTCCGCCTATGGCCACCTCATCGCCATCTACCTCGTCTGGGGCGGCTCCTATCTGGCGGTGAAGATCTGCATTTCCGGCCCGGCGGCGATCACCGTGCCGCAGCTGCAATCGACGCGCATGTGGGGCGCGACGCTGCTGATCGGCCTGGTGGCGCTCGCCCGGACCAAGAGGGTGCCGCGTCTGACCTGGCGCGACATCGCGCTGTGCACGGTCAGCGGCGTCCTGATGTGGGTCGGCGGCAACGGCCTCGCCACCCTCGCCTCGCGGCACGCCGCCTCCAGCTTCATCGTCATGTCGATGGGCGCCATCCCGCTGTGGAGCTGCCTGCTGGAACTGGTCGTCGCGCGCACCCTGCCGGCGCGACGGACGTTGCTGGGGCTGGCGCTCGGCCTCGGCGGGCTGTTCCTGGTGGTCTCGCCGACGCTGATCGGCACGCGCGCGGCGATCATCGAGCCGGGCTATGCCGGCCTCACCGTGCTGCTGCTGGTCGGCGCCGGGCTGAGCTGGTCGCTCGGCACCATCGTGCAGCGGCCGCTGATGCAGCGGATGCGGCCGGAATGGGCAGCGACGGCGCAATTCCTCGCCGCGTCGCTGGTGCTGTCGACGATCGCCGCCGGCGAGCACGCGCCGCTGCCGGACATGCCGAGCCTGCACCAATGGCTGGCCTTCGGCTTCCTGATCGTGTTCGCCTCTGTGATCGGGCTGACCTCGTACATAAGGGTGATCGGTGCCTTCAGCCCGGTGATCGCCACCACCTTCGCCTATGTGAACCCGATCGTCGGCGTGCTGCTCGGCTGGCTGATGCTGGGCGAGGAGATCGCGCCGGTGTCGCTCGCCGGCCTCGCCGTCGTGCTCGCCAGCATCGCCATCGTGCTGAGCGGGCGGCGCTGAGCCGCCCCCACAGCCTCACCCCACCGCGCGCAGATGCCGGATCGGCCGGCCGGGGGTCATCGCCTGCGTGGCGCGCACGATGCCCTGGGCGTCGATGCCGTAATGGCGGTAGAGATCGGCCAGCGTGCCGGTCTGGCCGAAGCGCTCCACCCCGAGCGCCCGCACCCGGTGGCCATGCACCGCGCCGAGCCAGCCGAGCGTCGCCGGATGGCCGTCGATGACGGTGACGAGGGCGCAATGACCGGGCACGTCGGCCAATAGCCGCTCGACATGCGCCTCCCCCGCTTCGCCGCGCTCGCGCAGGCGCTGGGCGCCGGTCCAGCCGGCATGCAGCCGGTCGGCGGAGGTGACGGCCAAGAGCCCGACGTCGCGGCGGTCCTCGGCGATCAGGCCGACCGCCTCGATGGCCTCCGGCGCCAGCGCCCCGGCATAGGCGACGACGACCTGGGCGTTCGGCCCCGGCCGGCGCAGCCAGTAGCCGCCGGCGACGATGTCGGCGGCCAGCACCTCGTCCATGGCGCGGCGCGGCTGCTCGATGGTCCGGGTGGACAGGCGCAGATAGGCGGCGCCGCCCTGCGCGTCGGCGAGGCCATTCGCCTCGGTGGTCGCGGAGCCGGAGCGCTGCATGTAGTCGAAGGCGAAGCGCAGGATCACCGCGAGCTCGTCGACGAAGGCCGGCTCGAAGCTGGCGAGCCCGTCCTGCGCCATGCCGATCAGCGGCGTGGCGATCGACTGGTGCGCGCCGCCCTCCGGCGCCAGCGTCACACCCGACGGCGTGGCGGCGATGAGGAAGCGGGCGTCCTGGTAGCAGGCATAGTTGAGCGCATCGAGGCCGCGCTCGATGAACGGATCATAGAGCGTGCCCACCGGCAGCAGCCGCTCGCCGAACAGCGAATGCGACAGTCCGAGCGCCGAGAGCATGAGGAACAGGTTCATCTCGGCGATGCCGAGCTCCATGTGCTGGCCCTTCGGCGAGAATTCCCAGTTGAAGGTCGAGGGAATGCGCTCCCGCTTGAAGGTGTCGGCCATGGATTCCCGGGCGAACAGGCCGCGCCGGTTCACGAAGGCGCCGAGATTGGTGGACACCGTCACATCCGGCGAGGTGGTGACGATTCGGGCGGCGAAATCATCGTCGCGCTTGGCGATCTCGTGCATCAACAGGCCGAAGCCCTGCTGCGTCGACATCGTCGGCTGCAGGGCGACGTCGAGGCGCGCCGGCAGCGCCAGCGTCGGCGCCTCGTGGCGGCGCGTGCCCTTGGCGTTGAACGGGGCGGCGTCGAGGAAGGCCTTCAGCCGTTCGGCGGGCAGGGCAAGGCCCTCGAACGGCTCCCATTCATGGCCGGGCCGGATGGCATGGCGGGCGCGGAAATCCTCCATCTGCGCCGGGGTCATCAGCCCCGCGTGATTGTCCTTGTGGCCGGCGAGCGGCAGGCCGTAGCCCTTGATGGTGTAGGCGATGAAGCAGACTGGCCGGTCATGCTGGCGCGCCGCCTCGAAGGCGGCGGTGAGCGAAGCAAGGTCGTGGCCGCCGAGATTGGTCATCAGCCGCGCCAGCTCCTCGTCGGAGCGGCGCTCGATCAATGCGGTGACGGCCCCCTGGTCGCCGATCTCATCGAGGAGGCGCTTGCGCCAGGCCTTGCCGCCCTGGAAGGTGAGGGCGGAATAGAGCTGGTTCGGGCAGGTGTCGATGAAGCGGCGCAGCGCCTCTCCGCCCGGCTCGGCGAAGGCGGCCTGTTGCAGCGACCCGTATTTCAGGATGACGACGTCCCAGCCGAAATTGCGGAAGATCTGCTCGAGCCGCTGCCACAGCCCCTCGCGCACCACGGCGTCGAGGCTCTGGCGGTTATAGTCGACCACCCACCAGCAATTGCGCAGGCCGTGCTTCCAGCCTTCGAGCAGGGCCTCGAAGATGTTGCCTTCGTCCATCTCGGCATCGCCGACCAGGGCGACCATCTTGCCCTCCGGGCCGTGACCGAGATCCTTGGCACGCAAAAAGTCCTGCACCAGCGAGGCGAACAAGGTCTGGGCGACGCCGAGGCCGACCGAGCCGGTGGAGAAATCGACGTCGTCGACGTCCTTGGTGCGCGAGGGATAGGACTGCGCGCCCTTGTAGCCACGGAAATTCTCCAGCTTCTCGCAGCTCTGGTGGCCGAACAGATACTGGATGGCGTGGAACACCGGGCTGGCATGCGGCTTCACCGCCACCCGGTCCTCCGGGCGCAGCGCCTTGAGATAGAGCGCCGCCATGATGGTGGCGAGCGAGGCGGAGGAGGCCTGATGGCCGCCCACTTTCAGCCCGTCGACGTTCGGCCGGACATGGTTGGCGTTGTGGATGGTCCACGTCGCCAGCCAGAGCAGCTTCTTCTCCAGCTCCGCGAGTTCCGCTTCTGCCGCTTGCCGGGGGTTCTCCCGGCCTTCCGCCCGTTGCGCCGCCATCTTCCTTCTCCGGTGCTCTCTCCGGCATGCCGAGGGAAGACAGTACGCCCGCGCACGGCACGGTTGCAGCTATTCTCGGGCGCGAAAGCGAGCCATATTGGCTGGATACGCTAATTATTTTGCCTGATATGGCTGGATATGACCGAGATCGCCCTCGACGCCATCGATCGCAAAATCCTCGCCGCGCTGCAGGCGGACGCGCACGCCACCATGGAGCAGCTGAGCGCGCTGGTCGGGCTGTCGCCCTCGCCCTGCGCCCGGCGGGTGCGCCAGCTGGAGGCGGCCGGGGTGATCAAGCGCTATGTCGCGGTGATCGACCAGGACAAGGTCGGGCTGCCGATCAGCGTCTTCGCCTCGATCAAGCTGGAGCGCCAGCGCGAGGAGGAGCTCGACCGCTTCGCCAAGGCGATCATGCGCTGGCCGGAGATCGTCGAGTGCTACCTGATGACCGGGCAGCGCGACTACCTGCTGCGCATCGTGGTGAAGGATCTGCCGGCCTATGAGGCCTTCCTCAAGCGGACGCTGACCCGGCTGGAGGGCGTCGCCTCGATCGAATCGAGCTTCGCGCTCGGCCAGGTGAAGCACGCGCAGGGGCTGCCGATCGGCGAGTGAGCCGGCCACGCCGGCGGGTTTTGTTCGGACGCGTTTTCTTCACGCGAACCGGATTCCACTTCGCTCGAAAACGCTCTAGTCGCCGTCGGCTTCCGTGACGAGGTCGAGAAAGGCCTGCGCCGCCCGGGTGCGGTAGCGCTCCTTGTGGCGCAGCGCGAGGAAGCGGCGCGGCGGCAGCGGGAAGGCGATCTCGGCGAGCGTGCCGGCGCGGATGGCGGCGGCCGCTACCCGGCGGGACAGTACGGTAACGCCGCTGCCGGCCTCCACCGCCGCCCGCACCGCCTCGTTGGAGGGATATTCCAGAGCGACGTTCAGCCGCTCCGCCGCCAGGCCCAGGCTGGCGAGATGGGCTTCCAGCACCGCGCGGGTGCCCGAGCCCGGCTCGCGCAGCACCCAGGGGCCGGCGAGCAGCTGCTCCGGCGCGCTGGGCGGGCGCCAGGCCCAGGGATGGGTGACCGGCGTCACCAGCACCATCTCGTCCTCGGCCACCGGCAGCACCGCCAGCGCGGCATCGTCGAGCTCGCCCTCGGCAAAGCCGAGATCGGCGTCGCCGAGCCGCACCTGCCCGGCGACGAAATCGGTGTTGCCGACCGCGATGGCCACGGAGATGCCGGGATGGCGGACGCGGAACCGCTCGACCTGCCGCGGCAGCCAGTAGCCGGCGATGGTCTGGCTGGCGGCAAGGCTGAGCGCGCCATGGACGAGGCCGGAGAGATCGGCCAGCACCTTCTCGGCCGCCGCCGCCTGCGCCAGCACCGCCTTGGCCTCGACGAGGAACAGCCGGCCGGCCTCGGTGAGCTCGATGCGCCGCCCGATACGGTCGAACAGCCGGGTGGCGTAGCGCGCTTCCAGCGCCGCGATGGCGGCGCTGGTGGCCGACTGGGTGAGGTTGAGGTCGGCCGCCCCCTTGGTGACATGCTGGCGCGCGGCGACGGCGACGAAGATGCGCAGCTGTTCGAGGGTCATTCCGGTCCGTCGCCGATGCTCATGCGGTGATCTTCACCAGCATAAGACTGAAACCGGCGATGAAGGCAAAGGCGGCAAAGCCGAGCGCGAAGGGCCGGATGCCCTTGGCCCTCAATTTGGCGAAGCTGGTCTCCAGCCCCATCGCCGCCAGCGCCATCGACAACAGGAAGGAAGTGGCGACGACGAGATGTGACTTCAGCTCCGCCGGGAGGGTCACCAGGCTGTTCAGCACCACCATGCCGAGGAAGCCGAGCACGAACCACGGCACGGGCGGACGGGCGCCGCCGGCCTCGCCGCCGAAATGACGTGCCCGACGGGCGGCCAGGAGGCCGAGCGCGATCACCACCGGCGCCAGCAGCATCACCCGCGACAGCTTGGCGATGGTGCCGAACTCGCCGGCGGCGGCGCCGTCCTGATAGGCGGCGGCGACCACCTGGGCGATCTCGTGGATCGAGGCGCCGGCCCACAGGCCATAGGCATGCGGCGACAGATCGAGCACGCCGACCAGCAGCGGGTAGCCGAGCATGGCGATCGAGCCGAACACGGTGACGCAGGCCACCGCATAGGCGACGTCCTCGTCCGGAGCACGGGTGACGGTGTTGGTGGCGATCACCGCCGAGGCGCCGCAGATCGAGGTGCCGGCGGCGATCAGCTCGGCGAGGCCGCGCTCGACGCCGATCAGCCGGCCGAGCCAGGTGGTGAAGACGAAGGTGGCGACCAAGGTGAGGGCGATCACCGCGACGCCGGTGCCGCCGACCTCCGCCACCTGGGCGGCGGTGAGCTGGAGGCCGAGCAGCACGATGGCCGCACGCAGCAGGCGTCGCATGGCGAAGGTGACGCCGGGCCGGGCGCGGGCCGGGGTGCCGAGGGCATTGTGCAGGACCATGCCTATGAGGATGGCCAGGATCATCGGGCTGAGGCCGCTGAGATAGGGCAGTTGGCGCAGCCCGAAGGCGGCGGCGGCGATGGCGGCGGTGAGGGCAAGGCCCGGCCACAGCGCGAGCAGCGGCACGGCGGCACCGGACCGGCTCGCCGGCGCGGCACGATCGGCGGCGCGGGCGAGCCCAGCCATGTTGGCGGCAGGATGGGCGGCATGCGACTGAGCGGCCATCACCGGATCTCCCCGATGCCGGACAATCCGGCGATGGCCTTTGATCGCAAAGCTGGATTAATCGATCCAACACATTGTTTGGATCGTTTCGTTCGCTGAAATCGAACGGTCAGGCGCCGCGATGGGCGACGAAATCGATCTCCACCCGCGCGCCATAGGCAAGGCCGGTGACGCCGACGCAGGTGCGGGCCGGCAGCCGGCCTTCCGGGAAATAGCTGCGATAGGTCTCGTTGAAGACGGCGTAGTCCTCGTGGAACTCGGTGAGGAAGGCGCGGGCGCAGACCACATGCTCGAAGCCGAGGCCAAGCCCGGCGAGCACGAGGCGCAGATTCTCCATGACGTTGCGGGTCTGCGCCGCGATGCCTTCCGGCAGCACGCCCGGGGCCGCCGGGGTATCCGGCATCTGGCCGGTGACGAAGACGAAGCCATCGCATTCGACGGCGTGGCTGAACGGTGCCACCGGCTTCGGGCCACCGGCGATCATGTGGAACAGGGCAGACATGCGAGGGAACTCCAGACGGAAAGGCGCCGGGACGGACGGACCGACCGGCGATGTGGCCCGCCCATGCAAGCACAGGGCCGCGGCGGTCGCCGGCAAGGCCCGCACCGGACGCGGCGCCACGCACGAGAGCGCCCGTTAGTTACCTCTAAGTTACTGGCTTCACAAAACTTTGTCGCCCGAACCTCGCCATTGGCCGCCGAGCCGGCTTTCGACATCGCACGGTTCCGTGGCAAGAGGCGGCAAGGAGACCGGCATGACCGACAGGACGCGCATCACCTATCTGTTCGATCCGCTGTGCGGCTGGTGTTACGGCGCCGGGCCGGCACTCGGCACCCTGGCCGCCAATCCGGTCTTCTCGCTCGAACTGGCCCCGACCGGATTGTTCGCCGGCACCGGCGCGCGCCCGCTGGATGACGGCTTGGCCGCCCATGCCTGGGCGAACGACCAGCGCATCGAGGCACTCACCGGCCAGCGCTTCAGCAGGGCCTATCGCGATCAGGTGCTCGCCGATCGCCGGCGCGCCTTCGATTCCGGACCGGCGACGCTGGCCCTCACCGCCGTGCACCTCGCGGCGCCGGAGGGCGAGCGGGTAGCGCTCGCGGCGCTTCAGCATGGCCGCTATGTCGAAGGGCGCGACATCACCGACCCCATGGTGCTCGCCTCCCTTCTCGACGCCGCCGGCTTCCCGGAGGCCGCCAATCGGCTGGCGGCGCCGGATGCCGCGCTGCTGGAGGCGACGCGCACCCGCATCGCCACGGCGCGCCAGTCGATGCGCGCTTTCGGCGCCGACGGCGTGCCGGCCCTGCTGATCGGCGAGGGCGAGCGCCGCCGCCTGCTGCCTGCCGGCGTGCTGTTCCGCGACCTGTCAGTCTTGCTGGCGACGCTGGCGGCGGCGTGAGCGGCCCGGCGACTTACTGAACGGCACCCCGCGCGTACATCACGAAGGGCTGCGCGGAATACGTGCATGCGACGTCCGCCCCCGCGACCGGCGCGGTGCGCACGCGGGCGGAAAAGTGAAGCAAGGCAGCGCCCGGCAGGGCTCTCGCCCGCCACCGGTGGGCTCCAAGAAAAAGGCGCGCCCTGCTCAAAAAACAGGCGTGCCTGACATTTCGAATTTGTATAGCGTTTTTCAAGCCTGAGGCTGACGTCGAGATCGTCGGCACTCGACTCTAACTATCTGTCTTACAATCAGTTTCGCGGTACTAAGAATAGACACTTTCCAGAGGGGCACAGCCCCGGATCGCCGCGCTTGACCCGCGAAAAGCGCCGTGGCGAAGACACGCAGCACGATGGGCCGGACCGACCCGGACGGCACCGCAGGGAGACGCAGCATGATGACCAAACTCTTCCGCCGGTGCCTTGCCGGCGCGCTCACCGGGGCGGTCCTGACGGCCGCCGCGGCGCAGCCCGCCGCCGCCGGCAAGATCTCCATCGGCCACACGATCTGGGTCGGCTACGGCCCGCTCTACCTCGCCAAGGAGCTCGGCTTCTTCAAGGAGAACGGCGTCGATGCCGACTTCCAGGTGGTTGACGACTCGGCGCTCGCCATGGCCGCCCAGGCCGCCGGCAAGCTGGACGGCACCGCCACCACGCTGGACGAGATCCTGAAGTACCGCTCGCCGGATTTCTGCTTCAAGGCGGTGGCGCTGTTCGACGAGAGCCATGGCGGCGACGGCATGGTCTCGCTGAAGGAGATCAACTCGCTCGCCGACCTCAAGGGCAAGACGGTGGCGATGAACGAGGGCTCGACCTCGCAGTTCTGGTTCTCCTACCTGATGAAGAAGGCTGGCATCCCGCTGAAGGACGTCGAGGTGCTCAACATGAGCGCCGACGCCGCCGCCGCCGCCTTCATCGCCGGCCAGGTGCCGGCCGCCGTGACCTGGGAGCCGAACCTCACCCTGGTGAAGACCAAGAATGTCGGCAAGGTGCTGACCGACAGCGCTGCCACCCCGGGCGTCATCATCGACGTGCTGGAGTTCTCCTGCTCGGTGCTGAAGGACCGTCCGGCCGACGTGAAGGGCTTCATCGCCGGGCTGCAGAAGGCCGTCGACTACATCAAGACCAACCCCGACAAGGCCTATGAGATCATGGCCAAGGGCGTGGGCGGCTACCTGAAGGAGCCGAAGGACTTCGCCGACGCCGCCTCCGGCGTGAAGTTCTACGATAAGGCGATGACCATCGAATATTTCGGCACCGCGGCGAAGCCCGGCCCGGCCGCCGATGTCGTCAAGCTCGGCAACGAGATCTGGTCGGACCTCGGCAAGATCAAGAAGCCGGTCACCTATGACGAGATCATCGACCCGTCCTTTACCCAGTGACGCGCCTTTCCTGACCTTCCGGGACGCGGCCGACGCCGCGTCCCGTCCCTCTACGGACGGTGACACCGCATGGCCCGCAAGCGCTCCCTCGTCGATCTCTGCCTGACGCCGAAAGCCGAGATTCCCACCGGCCTGCGCTTCGCGGTCTCGACGCTGATGTGGGTGCTGGTGCTCGGCGCCTGGTCGATCGCCACCTATGGCGGCTTCATGCAGGACATCTTCCTGCCCTCGCCCTCCGCCGTGATCGGCGCCTTCTTCCGGCTGTTCGAGGACGGCACGCTCGGCCAGCACATCTGGGCCAGCGTGAAGGTGGTGGTGATCGGCTTCGTGATCTCCTCGGTCATCGCCGTGCCGCTCGGCCTCTTGATGGGCACCTTCCGCGTGGTGCAGGCCGGCCTCGAGCCGCTGGTGAACTTCATCCGCTATCTGCCGGTGACCTCCTTCGTGCCGCTGTTCATCCTGTGGATCGGCATCGGCATCGAGCAACGGATCATGGTGATCTTCTTCGGCACCTTCTTCCAGCAGCTGGTGATGATCGCCGACGTGTCGCGCGGGGTGCAGAAGGACCTCATCAACGCCTCCTACACGCTCGGCGCCACCCGGCGCGACGCGCTGCTGCACGTCTTGACCCCCGCCGCCATGCCCGGCGTGCTCGACACGCTGCGCGTCACCATGGGCTGGGCCTGGACCTATCTCGTCGTCGCCGAACTGGTCGCCGCCTCCTCCGGCCTCGGCTACATCTCCATGAAGGCGATGCGCGGCTTCCAGGTCGACGTCATTTTCCTCGCCATCGCGGTGATCGGCATTCTCGGCCTGCTCACCGACCTCGTGTTCCGGCTGCTGCGCATGCGGCTGGTGGCGTGGGCGAACTGAAGGAACCGACCATGACCGCCGTCACCGCCCTGCGCGAGGTTTCCGCCGCCACGATACCGGCCACGCCAACTGCCCCGCGTTTGCGCATCGAGGATGTGCGGCTCGAATACACCACGCGGCAGGGCAAGACCGTCGTCGCCATCGACAACATCTCCATCGACGTGCCCGACAACCAGTTCGCGGTGATCGTCGGCCCGTCGGGCTGCGGCAAGTCGAGCCTGCTCTATCTCGTGGCCGGGCTGAACGAGCCGACCTCCGGACGCATCCTGCTCGGCAACGAGGAAGTCGATGGGCCCGGGCCGGACCGCGGCATGGTGTTCCAGAGCTACACGCTGTTCCCCTGGCTCACCGTGCGCGAGAATGTCGAATTCGGGCTGAAGCGCCGCAAGGTGCCGGCCGCCGAGCGCGACGACATCGTCAACCGCTACCTCAACGAGACCGGCCTCGCCGCCTTCCACGACGCCTATCCCAAGCAGCTTTCCGGCGGCATGATGCAGCGCGTCGCCATCGCCCGCGCGCTCGCCAACGACCCGAAGATCCTGCTCATGGACGAGCCCTTCGGCGCGCTGGACAGCCAGACGCGCCACTCGATGCAGAAGCTGCTGCTACGGGTGTGGGAACAGCACAAGAAGACGGTGCTGTTCGTCACCCACGACATCGACGAGGCGATCCTGCTCGGCGACCGCATCTATGTGATGACCGCCCGCCCCGGCCGGCTCAAGGAAGAGGTGGTGGTCGACATACCCCGCCCGCGCACGCTCGACATGGTGATGGACCCGGAATTCATCGCGGTGAAGCGGCACATCCTCGAACTGCTGAAGAACGAGATCAAGGACGACGACGAGCATTAGGCCCGTCGCCGAAGAGCAGCCTTTGTGATGACGCCCGCACCGACGAATCCCGCGACGACAGCCTCCGCGACCAACTGGCTTTCGCTGTTCGAGCTGACCGGCCGCAAGGCGCTGGTGACCGGCGCCAGCCGCGGCATCGGCCGGATGCTCGCCGTGGCGCTCGCCTCCGCCGGCGCCGATGTCGCCATCGCCGCCCGCTCGCACGCCGGGCTCGCCGATACCGCCGCCGAGATCGAGGCGACAGGCCGGCGCGCCGTGCCGGTGGAGATCGACGTCACCGATGCCGCGTGCTGCCGCGCCGGCGTGGCGGAAGCCGCCGAGGCGCTGGGCGGGCTCGACATCCTCGTCAACAATGCCGGCATCGAACAGGTGTGCCCCTCGCTGGACGTCGAGGAGGAACTCTGGGACCGCATCCTCGACACCAACCTCAAGGGCGCGTTCTTCTGCGCGCAGGCGGCGGCGCGGGCGATGAAGGCCGCCAACCATGGCGGCGCCATCATCAATCTGTGCTCGCTGACCTCCGAGGTGGGCGTGCCCACCGCCGTGCCCTATGGCTCGTCGAAATCCGGCCTGCTCGGCATGACGCGGGCGCTGGCGGCGGAATGGGCGGGGCTCGGCATCCGCGTCAACGCCATCGCGCCCGGCTATTTCCGCACCGACATGACCGACGTGTTCTATGCCAATGACGCCTGGCAGACGGCGATGCTCGGCAAGATCCCACAGGGGCGGTTCGGCGAGCTCGGCGACCTCGCCGGAGCCGCGATCTTCCTCGCCTCGCCGGCCTCCGCCTATGTCACCGGCCAGTGCCTGCCGGTGGATGGCGGCTACCTCGCCTCGATCTGACCCCGGCGCCGAACCGCTCAGGAATCAGGCAGCGACGCGAAAAGTTTGGCCTCCCGGCCGCGCGAATATGGCTATACATATTCCGTCCAAATGAGGCGTGATCCCGAAGGAACGGCCATGTCGGACATCTGCAATCTCCACGAACTCGCCACCCTCGACGCACAGGCCCGCGCGGCGCTGCTGAAGCGCTCGGAGACCGACCTCTCCGGCTTCATCGACAAGGTGCGCCCGATCATCGAGGCGGTGCGGCTGGAGGGCGACGACGCGCTGGCCCGCTTCGGCCGCGAGCTCGACAAGGCGGAGCTGACCGCCGACCGCATCAAGGTGACCGGGGCCGAGTTCGACGCCGCCTTCAAGGCGGTGGAGCCGGAGGTGATCGAATCCATCCGTTTCGGCATCTCCAATATCCGCACCTTCCACGAGGAGCAGGCCCCCGAGCCGATGTGGCTGAAGGAGGTGCGCCCCGGCGCCTTCGCCGGCGACCGCTGGACGCCGATCCAGTCCGTCGCGCTCTATGTGCCGCGTGGCAAGGGCGCCTTTCCCTCGGTGACGATGATGACGGCGGTGCCGGCCAGCGTCGCCAAGGTGCCGAACATCGCGATCATCACGCCGCCGACCGCCGATGGCGGAGTCGATGCGGCGACGCTGGTGGCCGCAAAGCTCGCCGGGGTGGAGACGGTGTACAAATGCGGCGGCGCCCAGGCGGTGGCGGCGGTCGCCTATGGCACGCAGACGGTGGGCAAGGCGCTAAAGATCGTCGGGCCGGGCTCGCCCTGGCTGGTGGCAGCCAAGCGGCTGTTGTCCGGCATCATCGATACCGGGCTTCCCGCCGGCCCCTCGGAGGCGATCATCTTCGCCGACGGCACGGTGAACGGCGCGGTGGCGGCGCTCGACCTCCTGATCGAGGCCGAGCACGGGCCGGACTCCTCGGCCTATCTCGTCACCCATTCGCGCGAGGTGGCGGAAGCCGCGCTGAAGGCGCTGCCCGGGCACTGGGCCGGGATGACCGAGCAGCGGGTAGCCTTCTCCAAGGCGGTGCTGACCGGCAAGAGCGGCGGCATCGTGCTGACCTCCTCGGTCGAGGAGAGCATCGATTTCATCAACGCCTATGCGCCGGAACATCTGGAGATCCTCTCCACCGATCCGTTCGCGCATCTCGGCCGCATCACCGAGGCGGCGGAGGTGCTGATGGGGCCGCACACCCCGGTGACCATCGCCAATTTCGTGCTCGGCCCGAACGCCGTGCTGCCGACCAGCCGCTGGGCGCGCACCTATGGGCCGCTCTCGGTGACGGATTTCCTCAAGCGCTCCTCCATCGGCTACGTCACCGCCTCGGCCTATCCCGAATTCGCCGGCCATGCCCGCCGCCTCGCCCGCTATGAGGGCTTCTCCAGCCATGAGAACGCCGTCTCCGAGCTGCGCGACCAGCTGCTGAAGGGCGAGTGATGAAGGCGGTTTGGCGATGAAAGCGGTGCGGCTGCATGGTGCCGGCGATCTGCGCGTCGAGGAGGTGCCGGCGCCCGGCGCGCCCGAGCCGGGCTGGGTGCGGCTGAAGGTGACGGCGGCCGGCATTTGCGGCTCCGACATCCATAATTTCCGCACCGGGCAGTGGATCAGCCGCGCGCCCTCCATCGCCGGGCATGAGCTGGCCGGGGTAGTGACCGAGATCGGCGCCGGCGTGACCGGCTTTGCCACCGGCGACACGGTGGTGGCGGATTCGCGCTTCTGGTGCGGCGACTGCGCCGCCTGCCGGGACGGGCGGCATCACCTGTGCGAGAGGCTCGGATTTATCGGCGAGGCCTGCAACGGCGGCTTCGCGCAGGAGATCGTGCTGCCGGCGCGCCTCCTGCTGGCGGTGGCGCCGGAGGTCGACCCGGCGGTGGCGGCGATGGCCGAGCCACTGGCGGTGGCGCTCCACGCGGTGAAGCGGCTCAGGCCACAGCCGGGCGAGCCGGTGCTGGTGCTCGGCTGCGGGCCGATCGGCGGCCTCGCCGCGCTGGTGCTGGCGCGCCGCCATGACGGGCCGATCCTGGTCGCCGACCGCAACGCCGCCCGCGCCGCGCGGGTGGCGGAGGTGACCGGCGCGCGGGCGGTGGTGCTCGATGCCGGCGAGATCCGCGCCGCGCTCGGCGGCATGCTGCCGGTGGCTTCCATCGAGGCGACCGGCTCCACCGCCGCGCTGTCGCATCTCGTCGGCGTGCTGGAGGGCGGCGGACGGGTAGCACTGGTCGGCATCTTCCACGGCACGCTCGACATCGACCCGAACCTCCTGGTCGAGCGCGAGCTGACGATGATCGGCTGCCACGCCTTCACCGACGAGCTGCCAGCGGCAGTGGCGCAGCTGGCAGGGCTGGAAGCCGACCTCGTGCGGCTGGTCGACCGGCAGATCGACCTCGACGCGGTGCCGGACGCCTATCAGCGGCTGATCCGCGGGGAGGCGACCGGGCTCAAGACCATCATCCGCCCCGATGGGGTGCCGACATGAGCCGTACCGCGGAATTGCGGGCGCTGGCGGCGCGCGACCCGAAGACGGCGGAAGCGCCGCTGGCACGCCTGCTGGCCGACCTGTTCGGGCTGCGGGCCACGAATGTGCGGATCAATCTCGACCAGTACAGCCTCAACTCGCTCAATGGCTTCTTCGACACCGAGGACGGCGCCTTCTTCTTCAAGTTCCATCAGGAAGAGGGAGAGGAGGCGATGGCCGGCGAGTATTACCGCGCCGACATCCTCGCCCGCGCCGGCCTGCCGGTCGACCAGCCCGTGCATGTCTCGACCGAGCCGGGCGAACAGATCCTAGTCTATCGCCGCCGCGACGAGCCGCGCTTCTCCGACGTGGTGCGCGCGCTCGACCTCGCCGATGACGCGGCAATGCGGAAGCTCGCGATCGAGGCGGAGCGCCGGCTGTCGCGGCGGCTCATAGCCACCTATCGCGCCAGCCTGCACCCGATCACCCCTGACGAAGCGGCGGCCGAACCGATCCACCGGCTGTTTCACGAGCGACTGATCGACCGCCTGCGGGAGGGTGGGCGGCGGTATCCCGGCGGGCGTTTCGCCGACTATTATGTCGGCGAGTCCTTCGCCTTTCCCGGCCTCGAACTGGACTGGGCCGACATCTCGGCGCGGCGCTTCGTGATCAACGGCACCGCCTATGCCCGCTCGCTCGGCGAACTGTTCGACGCCGCCGCGGCGCGGCTGCGGCCGGAACGCCTCGCCGATGCCGGCGGGGTGGTCGCCCATGGCGACGCGCACAACGCCAATGTCTGGTTCACCCGCACGGGAGAGACGGCGCATCTCGCCTTCTTCGACCCCGCCTTTGCCGGCGCCAATGTGCCGACGCTGCTCGCCGAGGTGAAGGCGACGTTCCACAATGTGTTCGCACATCCGTTCTGGCTCTACGACCCCGCGCTGGCCAGCGAGCGGTTCTCGGCGTCCGTGCAGCTGGAGCCCGGTCATCTCATCGTCGAGACCGACTGGGCGCTGTCGCCGGTGCGGCAGGGGCTGCTGGAGGTGAAGGCGCAAGAAGTCTGGCGGCCGCTGCTCGCCGACCTCGCGGCGCGCGGCCTGCTGCCGGCGGACTGGCGCCAAGTGATCCGGCTCGGCCTGTTCCTCTGCCCGACGCTGGTGATGAATCTGCGCGCCGGGGTCCGCTCGCACACACCGGTCTCCTCGCTGATCGGGCTGTCGGTGGCGGTGATGGTCGGCTCGGAGCCGGTGGCCGGCGAGGATGTGGTGACGCGCTTCCTCGACGCCATCGATCCCGTGCGGGGCTGAGCCGCCGGCTTCGCCCTTGGTTCATCGCGACAAAGCGGGCGCCGGCGGCCTATAGGAACGCACAGCAACGAGCGCCGGAGTACAGTAATGACCATCGTCAATGTCGAGGATGCCCGCGCGGCGGCCAAGCGCCGGTTGCCGAAAATCTTCTTCGACTATGTCGATGGCGGCTCCTTCAACGAGGACACGCTCAGGGCCAACCGCGCCGATTTCCAGCGCTGGACGCTGGTGCAGCGGGTGTTGAACGACATCTCGGTGCGCGACCTTTCGACCGATTTCCTCGGCGCGCGGCATAAGCTGCCGTTCATGCCGGGGCCGGTGGGCTTCCTCGGCCTCTATGCCGGCCATGGCGAAATCGCGGCGGCGCGCGCGGCGCATGCGGCCGGCGTGCCGCTGTGCCTCTCCACCTTCTCCATCGCCTCGCTGGGCGAGCTGCGCGCCGCCACCTCCGGGCCGCTGCATTTCCAACTCTATGTGATGAGCGACCGCGCCATCGGCGACGAATTGCTGGCGCAGGCCGAGGCGGCCGGCGTCGACACGCTTTATCTCACCGTCGACACCGCCATCACCGGCGTGCGCGAGCGCGACGTGCGCAACGGCTTCCGGGCACTGACGCGGATCACCCCGGCGCTCGGGCTGCGGCTGGCGACCCGGCCGCGCTGGTGCCTCGACATGCTCAGCGCCGGCATGCCGGAGGTCGGCGCGGTGAAGCACCGGGCGGAATTCGGCCGGGGGGTGCTGGAGCAGGCCGGAAACTTGTCGCGGCGCATCGACACCGGCCTGTCGTGGAAGGATGTCGACTGGCTGCGCGGGCGCTGGAAGGGTCGGCTGGTGCTGAAGGGCATCCTCGCGCCGGAGGACGCGCTGACCGCGCGGGCGGCGGGGGCGGATGCCATCGTCGTCTCCAACCATGGCGGGCGGCAGCTCGACGGCACCTCCTCCACCATCGCGGCGCTGCCGGCGATCACCGACGCGCTCGACGGCTCCATGGAGGTGCTGTTCGACGGCGGCGTGCGGCGAGGGGCGGACATCGTTAAGGCGCTGGCGCTCGGCGTTTCCGGCGTGCTGCTCGGCCGCGCCTATGTCTACGGGCTCGGCGCCGGCGGCGAAGCGGGCGTCGCCCGCATCCTCGCCCATCTCGCCGAGGAGGTGAGCCTCACCCTCGCGTTGATGGGGCTGACCTCGGTGGACGAATTGAAGGCACGCGGGCGCGCGGCACTGGCGCCGCGCGCTGTTTAGACGGGAAGCTTCTGCGGCACTGGCACCGCGCACTTTGTAGAAACCGGCCAGGCGGTGCCGTGCCGATCCCCTGTCACGCCCGCTTCTGGTTGTAGACGTCGAGGCAGACGGCGCCGAGCAGCACCAGGCCCTTGATGACCTGCTGGTAGTCGATGCCGATGCCGAGGATCGACATGCCGTTGTTCATCACCCCCATGATCAGCGCGCCGATCACCGCGCCGCCGACCCGCCCGACGCCGCCATAAGCCGAGGCGCCGCCGATGAAGCAGGCGGCGATGACGTCGAGCTCGAAACCGAGGCCGGCCTTGGGCGTCGCGGTGTTCAGCCGCGCGGCGAAGATCAGGCCGGCCAGCGCCGCCAAGACGCCCATATTGACGAAGGTGAGGAAGGTGAGCCGCTCGGTCTTGATGCCGGACAGCTTGGCCGCCTTCTCGTTGCCGCCCACCGCATAGATCTGCCGGCCGATCACCGTGCGGGTAGTCATGAAGCCGTAGAGCGCCACCAGGGCGGTCATGATGACCAGCACATTGGGCAGGCCGCGATGCGAGGCGATGAGATAGGCGAAATAGACGATCACCGCGAAGAACACCGCGTTCTTCAACAGGAAGAAGCCATAGGGCTCGGTCTCGATGCCGTGGCTCTCCTGCCGGGCGCGGGCGCGGAAGTTCTGCCACACCAGCGCCAGCGCCAGGACCGCGCCGATGGCGAGCGAGGTCGGGTAGAGCGTGCCGGCATCGGGGACCAGTTCGGGGATGAAGCCGGAGGACAGCTTCTGGAACTCGACCGGGAACGGACCGACCGACTGGCCGGCGAGGATGGCGAGCGCCAGCCCCTTGAACACCAGCATGCCGGCCAGGGTGACGATGAAGGACGGGATCTTGAAATAGGCCACCCAATAGCCCTGCGCCGCGCCGATGGCCGCGCCGAGCAAAAGACAGATGAGGGTGGCCAGCACCCAGGGCACGCCCAGCTTGACGATCAGCACCGCCGCCACCGCGCCGACGAAGCCCGCCACCGAACCGACCGACAGGTCGATATGCCCGGTGACGATGACCAGGAGCATGCCCAGCGCCATGATGACGATGTAGCTGTTCTGCAGCACGAGGTTGGTGAGGTTCAGCGGCCGCAGCAGCGTGCCGTTGGTCACCACCTCGAAGAAGATCATGATGGCGAACAGCGAGAGCATCATCCCGTATTCGCGCAGATTGTTCTTCAGGAAGCCGGCATGGGACGGCTTTTCCTTCAGCGCGGCGTCGCTCATGGACGTTCTCCTTCGCGCGAGAGGGCTGGGCTCGAGGGGGCGGGGCTCGAGAAGACTGGGCTTGAGAAGACTGGGCTCTTGTCGGTCTGGCGCATGATGGCACGCATGATCTTCTCCTGCGTGGCCTCGGACCCCAGGAACTCGCCGACGAAGGCGCCCTCGTTCATCACGCAGATGCGGTCGCAGATGCCGATCAGTTCCGGCATCTCCGAGGAGATGACGATCACGCCTTTGCCGGCATCGGCCAGCTCGTTGATGATGCAGTAGATTTCATACTTGGCGCCGACATCGATGCCGCGCGTCGGCTCGTCGAGGATCAGCACCTTCGGGTCGGTGAACAGCCATTTCGACAGCACCACCTTCTGCTGGTTGCCGCCGGAGAGCTTGCCGGTCTCCTGATAGACGCTGTGGCTGCGGATGCGCATGCGGGCGCGGTAATCGGCGGCAACCTTCAGCTCCTTCACGTCGTCGACCACATTGGCCGAAGCGACGGCGGCAAGGTTCGCCAGGGTGATGTTCTTGCGGATGTCGTCGGCGAGCACCAGGCCGAGCTGCTTGCGGTCCTCGGTGACATAGGCGAGCCCCGCATCCACGGCGCGGCGCACGGTGGAGAGGTCCGCCGCGCGGCCCTCCATCTCGGCCCGGCCGGTGATCTTCTGGCCATAGCTGCGCCCGAAGATGCTCATGGCGAATTCGGTGCGCCCGGCACCCATCAGCCCGGCAATGCCGACGATCTCGCCGCGCTTCACCTCGAAATCGACATTGCGGATCATCTGCCGGTCGGCATGCTGCGGATGGAACACCGACCAGTCGCTGACGCGGAAGATGGTGTCGCCGATAGCCGTATCGGAGGCTTTGGGCTCACGCTTCGGGTAGCGGTGCTCAAGGTCGCGATCGACCATCTTGCGGATGATGCGGTCCTCCTCCACCGCGCCTTCGGAGCAGTCCATGGTGTCGACGGTGCGCCCGTCGCGCAGCACGGTGATGCGGTCGGCGACCTTGGAGACCTCGTTCAGCTTGTGCGAGATCAGAATGGAGGCGATGCCCTGCGCCTTGAACTCCAGGAGGAGGTCGAGCAGCGCCGCGCTGTCCTTCTCCGACAGGCTGGCGGTCGGCTCGTCGAGGATGAGCAGGCGCACCTTCTTCGACAGCGCCTTGGCGATCTCCACCAGTTGCTGCTTGCCGACGCCGATATTGGTGATCAGCGTGTCCGGCGCCTCGTCGAGACCGACCTTGGCGAGCAGTTCCTTCGACCGGCGATGCACGGCGCCGCGGTCGATGACGCCGAAACGCGACGGCGGATCGGTGAGGAAGATGTTCTCGGCGATCGACATCAGCGGGATCAGGGCGAGCTCCTGATGGATGATGATGATGCCGAGCGCCTCGGAATCGTTGATGTCGCGGAAACGCCGCTCCTCGCCGTCGAACAGGATGGCGCCCTCATAGGAGCCGTGCGGGTGCACCCCGCTCAGCACCTTCATCAGGGTCGACTTGCCGGCGCCGTTCTCGCCGACCAGCGCATGGATCTCGCCGGGCTCGACGGTGAGATCCACGCCGCTCAGCGCCTTCACCCCGGTGAAGTTCTTGCTGATGCCGCGCATTTCCAGAAGGGCGTTCATGAGCCGCTTCCTCTCGAACAGGCCCCGCGCCGGACGGGATCGAACCGCCGGCGCGGGAGCCTCTGGGTTGACGGGAGGCTTCCGGATCGCCTCAGTTGATCTGGTTCTGCTTGTAGTAGCCCGAACCGACCAGCACCGGTTCCCAGTTGCTCTTGTCGACCACCACCGGCTTCAAGAGGTAGGACGGCACGACCTTCTTGCCGTTATTGTACGTCTTGGTGTCGTTCACCGTCACCGTCTTGCCCGACAGCGAGGCGTCGACCATGTCGGCGGTCACCTTGGCGAGCTCGCGGGTGTCCTTGAAGATCGAGGAATACTGCTCGCCGGCCAGCATCGACTTCACCGACGGCACCTCGGCGTCCTGCCCGGTGACGACCGGCATCTTCACGCCGCCCGAGCCGTAGCCGACGCCCTTGACCGAGGACAGGATGCCGATCGACAGCCCGTCATAGGGCGAGAGCACGCCGTCGAGCTTCTTGTCCGAGTAGTAGGCGCTCAAGAGGTTGTCCATGCGCGCCTGTGCGGTGGCGCCGTCCCAGCGCAGGGTGGACACCTTGTCCATGCCCAGCTGGCCGGAGGCCACCTTCAGCGTGCCGTTGTCGATCAGCGGCTTCAGCACCGACATGGCGCCGTCGTAGAAGAAATAGGCGTTGTTGTCGTCCGGCGAGCCGCCGAACAATTCGATGTTGAACGGCCCCTTGTTCTCGGGATAGCCGAGGCCCTTCAGCAGCGACTGCGCCTGCAGCACGCCGACCTGGAAATTGTCGAAGGTCGCGTAGTAGTCGACATTCGGCGTCTCGCGGATCAGTCGGTCATAGGCGATGACCTTGATGCCCTTGTCGGCGGCCTGCTTCAGCACGTCCGACAGGGTGGTGCCGTCGATGGAGGCGATCACCAGCACCTTGGCGCCCTTGGTCACCATGTTCTCGATCTGCGAGAGCTGGTTGGGGATGTCGTCCTCGGCATATTGCAGATCGGTGTTGTAGCCGCGCTCCTTCAGCACCTTCACCATGTTGTCGCCATCGGCGATCCAGCGGGCGGAGGACTTGGTGGGCATGGCGATGCCGACGGTCGCCTTCTCCTGGGCGGAGGCGGCACCGGCGAACATCAGCGCCCCGAGGGCGAAGGCGGAAAGCGTCGTGGTCAGGCGTTTCATCTCGGTCTCCCGTTTGGATTGGATGGCCGCGTTTCGCGTGCCGTGTTCTTGGCGGCGAGCGGACACAGGGTCCGTCGCCGCGCGTGACGTCAGCCGCGCCTCATCGCGAGGCGCGCAAGCTCCCCCGTGAGCGCGGCGGGCGGGCGGCGCTCATCGCGCGCCTCCCCCGGCAGAGGTGGACGCCGAGGCGAAGGCGATGCGGGCTGCCTCGTGCAGTCCGTCGCGCACGCAGGTCTCGGCATCGCACAGGCCGATGCCGGCAAGGCCTGCAATGGCGAAGGCGCGGCCATACAGCTCGGCAATAGCCCCCGAGGCGACGAGAACCGTGCCCTCGAGCGCGCCCATGCGCGCATAGGCACCGGTGATCTCCAGCCCGATCAGCAGGCCCGACAGCCGCGCCAGCGTATCGTCGGCCGGCGCATCGGCCAGCAGCCAGCCGGCGCGCAATTCGAACAGCCGGTTGCCGATCGCCGCCGGCGCCTCCAGCGCATCGGCAACACCGCCGGCAAAGGCCGGCGAACCGGGATCGACCACCGCCGACCCTTCTGCCGCCGGTGCGACCACCGAGGCGGTGCGGATCAGCTGGAACAGTTCGCCGGTCATGAAGGTGGCGAAACCGGCGACGGCACCGGCCTCCATCCGCACCCATTTGGAATGGGTGCCGGGCAGGCAGGCAAGGCCGTCATACCCATCGCTGGCCAGCGCCAGCAGCTGGGTTTCCTCACCGCGCATCACGTCGGGGTGCTCGACATCGCGCTGGGCGATGCCGGGCAGGATGCGCACGGGACGGCGGGCGGCGGGCACCTCGGTCGCAAGCTCGGCGAGGCGGTCGAGGCGCACCGGCGCGTCGAGATAGGCGGCCTCCTTCCAGCCCGAGCGCGAGCCGACCATGCCGCACATCATCACCGGCACGCCGGCCGGCACGCCGAGCGCGGCGAGATGCGATTCCAGCACCGCCTCGAAGCCTTCGGCGGCGGAGACGGCGAGCCCCTGGGGGCTGCGGCGCTCGGCCAGCACCTGTCCCTCGGCATCCAGCGCCCACAGGCGGAAGCTCGACGTGCCCCAGTCGACGACGACATGAGCGGGGGTCTGAGCGGGTGCCTGCATCACAGGCCTCCCAGCCGCACGCGCGGCTCGGCGCGTCCGCGCGCGCCGACATCGAAGAGGAAGGTCCGGCCATGGCCGGGATCGCCGGCGCGCGCCGCCTCGTCCATGCCCTCGAAGGCGGAGGTGACCAGCAGCCGGTCGAAATCGCGGCCGACGAAGACCGGGCAGCTCGGCTGCCGGGCGGGCACGTCGAGGCTGCGGACCAACTCGCCGGCCGGCGAATAGGCGTTGACGCGCCCGCCGCCCCAGATCGCGCACCAGATCAGCCCCTCGGCGTCAGTCACCGCGCCGTCGAGGCCGCCGGCTTCCGGGTGGCGGTGCAGCGTCTGCGGCTCGCCCTCCGGCAGGCCGGTCAGCGGGTCGAGCTCCACCCGGAACAGCGTGTTCTCGCGGGTGTCGGCGAAATAACCGACCGTGCCATCCGGCGAGAAGCAGATGGCGTTGGGGATGCTGATGCCGGAGAACAGCCGCAGCAACGCGCCGGCGCGGAAGGCATAAATGGCGCCGGCGCCCTGCTCGGCGCGCTTGCCCATGGTCGACACCCAGAAGGTGCCGGAGGGATGCACCCGTGCATCATTGGAGCGCGTCGCCGGGTCGTCGGCCTCAATGTCCGCCACCTTGTCCAGCCGGCCGCTGGCTATGTCGCGCAGCATCAGCCCGTGCTCGGTGGAGATGAGCTGCCGGCGCTCGTCGACCACGGCCAGCGCGCTCGCCATTACCGGCAGCTCGTGCACGCGGTGCGCGCCGCCGGAGGGGCTCTGGGCGTAGAGATGCTTCTCGAGAATGTCGAACCACCACGCGGTGTCGCTGGCCGCGTCGTAGCTCGGCCCTTCGCCGAGATGGCAGCGCGCGGCGCAGAGCAGTGTCGCCGCCCCGGCGGGGGCGAGGATTGGGGCTTGGGTGGGGGCGCTAGTGGTTGTCACGCGGCATCCCCATGGTCTGAGCGATGCGCTGGTAGCGCACCGCCGGCTCCAGCACCGCGCCGGTCTCCAGCTGGCCGACGAAACTGCGCTGGATCTCCTGCCAGGGCGTCTGGTGCGCCGGGTAGTGATAGCCGCCGCTCGCCGCCAGCTCCTGCCGGCGCTGTTCCAGTTCTTCTTCGGAAATCAGCATGTTGGCGCTGTTGCGCTTCAGGTCGATGCGCACCCGGTCGCCGGTGCGCAGCAGCGCGAGGCCGCCGCCGACCGCCGCTTCCGGCGAGGCGTTGAGGATGGAGGGCGAACCGGAGGTGCCGGACTGGCGGCCGTCGCCGATGCAGGGCAGCGCGTGGACGCCGGCCTTGATGAGGTAATCCGGCGCCCGCATGTTCACCACTTCCGCCGCGCCGGGATAGCCGACCGGGCCGGCGCCGCGCATGAACAGCACCGTGTGCTCGTCGATGGCGAGCGCGGGATCGTCGATGCGGGCGTGGTAATCCTCCGGCCCGTCGAACACCACGGCGCGGCCTTCGAAGGCCTCGGGATCCTCGGGGTTGGAGAGGTAGCGGTCGCGGAACTCCTGCGAGATCACGCTGGTCTTCATGATCGCCGAGGAGAACAAATTGCCGCGCAGCACCCGGAAGCCGGCCCTCTGCTTCAGCGGCGTCTCATAGGGACGGATGACGTTCTCGTCCTCGATGCGCGCCTCGCGGCAATTGTCGCCGAGGGTACGGCCATTGGCCGTCATCGTCTCCTCGACGATAAGCCCTTGATTCATCAGCTGCTTGACCACCGCCGGCACGCCGCCGGCATGGTAGTAGTCCTCACCGAGATACTCGCCGGCCGGCTGCAGGTTGACCAGCAGCGGCACCTCCTCGCCATAGGTCTGCCAGTCGTCGATGGAGAGCTCCACTCCGACATGGCGGGCGAGCGCATTGAGGTGGATCGGCGCGTTGGTGGAGCCGCCGATCGCCGAATTCACCCGGATGGCGTTGAGGAAGGCGTCGCGGGTGAGGATATCGGAGGGCTTGAGATCCTCATGCACCATCTCGACGATGCGCAGGCCGGTGCGGTAGGCAACCTCCTGCCGGTCGCGATAGGGCGCCGGGATGGCGGCGGAGCCGGGCAGCTGCATGCCGAGCGCCTCGGCGAGCGAGTTCATCGTCGTCGCCGTGCCCATGGTGTTGCAGTAACCCGTTGACGGCGCTGAGGAAGCCACCAGCTTGACGAATCCGGCATAGTCGATCTCGCCGGCCGCCAGCAGCTCGCGCGCCTTCCACACGATGGTGCCGGAGCCGGTGCGCTCGCCCTTGTACCAGCCGTTCAGCATCGGCCCGACCGACAGCGCGATGGCGGGAATGTTGACGGTGGCAGCGGCCATCAGCAGCGCCGGGGTGGTCTTGTCGCAGCCGATGGTCAGCACCACGCCGTCGAGCGGGTAGCCGTAGAGGACTTCCACCAGCCCGAGATAGGCGAGGTTGCGGTCGAGGCCGGCGGTGGGGCGCTTGCCGGTCTCCTGGATCGGGTGGACGGGGAACTCGATGGCGATGCCGCCGGCCTCGCGAATGCCCTCGCGGGTGCGCTTGGCCAGCTCGATATGGTGGCGATTGCAAGGGGATAGGTCGGATCCGGTCTGGGCGATGCCGATGATCGGGCGACCGCTCTGCAGCTCTTCCTGCGACAGGCCGAAATTGAGATAGCGCTCCAGATAGAGCGCGGTCATGTCGATATTGTGCGGGTTGTCGAACCAGGCGCGGGAGCGCAGCTTGCGGTCGGATTTGGGGGCGTTGCCGTGCATGATGCTCTCCTCAACCTTCGAACGGTTCCACCACGATACGCCGACCGAGCAGGAATGCATCGGCGACGTGCTGCAGCGGCGACAGGTCGATATCCCCCGCGCCGCGGGCGACTAGATCGGCGAAGTGTCTGTAAATACCGGGATATTCGGCTTCCGGCTCCTCGATCAGCGGCTTGCCGTCGAGGAACAGTTTGGAGCCGCCGAGCGACAGGGTGAGCTTTCCCGCCGCCGTCTCGACATGGATGTCCCAGGTCTGCGGGCCGGTTTGCAGGAAATCGAGCTCGGCACGGATCGGCACCCCCGTGCTATCGGCGAAATCCAGCGCCGCCTCGATGGGGGCGTCGCGGTTGGCCGGGAAGCTGAGGGTGGCCTGCGTCAGGAAGAAGGGGTTCGGCAGGATACGGGTCAGGATCGATAAGGCATTGATTCCAGGATCGAAAACTCCGAGACCACCCGGCTCGAAGATCCAGTCCTGACCGGGATGCCAGACGCGGACGTCTTCCTTCCACTCCACCGTGACCGCGCTGGGCGCGTGCTCGGCGAGGAAGGCACGAGCGGGCTCCACCGCCGGGGCGAAGCGGGAATGCCAGGTGGCGAACAGCGTCTTTCCGGACGCCTGCGCCGCCGCGACCAGCGGGGCGAGCTCGCTGACCGTGGCGCCCGGCGGCTTCTCGAGAAGCACGTGTTTTCCGTGGCTTAGCGCCAGCGCCGCCTGCTCGCGCCGCACCTGAGGCGGGGTACAGAGCGCCACCGCATCGACCGCGACGTCGCTCGCCAGCAATTCGTCGAGGCCGGCGAAATGCGGCACGCCCTCCAGCGTGGCGTTACGGCTGGCGATGGCGACCAGCCCGATCCCCTCCGTCTTGGCGATGGCGGGGAGGTGCTGGTCGCGGGCGATCTTGCCGAGGCCGACAATGGCGAGACGGATCATGACGCGCTGTCCGATGAGAGCGAAATCGAGGGCAGTGAGGTGGACGATGCGGCCGATCGGCCGACCGCGATGACCGATGCGATCATTTTCCGCCCTCCGACGCGGGCGCCGGCACGATGGTGCCGTCGAGGAGGCGCGGCAGGCGCAGCGGATTACCGTCGCGCACCGCCGGCGGCAGCAGCGCCTCGGGCAGGTCCTGGTAGCAGACCGGACGCAGGAAGCGGCGGATGGCGAGGGTGCCGACCGAGGTCGAGCGCGGGTCGCTCGTCGCCGGGAAGGGGCCGCCATGCACCATGGCGTGGCAGACCTCGACACCGGTCGGCCAGCCATTGGCAAGGATGCGGCCGGCCTTCTCCTCCAGCACCGGGACGAGCTCGGCCGCCAGCGGGTGGTCGGCGGCGTCCAGATGCAGGGTGGCGGTGAGCTGGCCCTCCACCGCGCGGGCGACGGCGAGCATCTCGGCGGCGTCGCGACAGCGGATCACCAGGGAGGAGGCGCCGAACACCTCGTGCGAGAGGGCGGCCTCCGATAGGAAGGCCCCCGCTTCGGCAACGAACAGCGCCGGGCGGCAGGCATTCGGGCCGGCCTCGGCACCGCCGCGGGCGATCTCGGTGGCGCCGGCTGCGGCGAGCGCGGTCACGCCCTTGGCATAGGCGCCGGCGATGCCGGGGGTGAGCATGGTGGCGGCCGGCGCGCCGCTCACCGCCGCCCCGGCGCTGGCGAGGAAGCGGTCGAGCCCCTCGCCCTCGATGGCGATGACGAGGCCGGGATTGGTGCAGAACTGGCCGGCGCCCATGGTCAGCGAGCCGACAAAGGCGGTGCCGAGCGCCTCGGCGCGCGATTCCAGCGCGGCGGGCAGCAGGAATACCGGGTTGATGCTGCTCATCTCGGCATAGACCGGGATCGGCACCGGACGCTTCGCGGCGATCGCCACGAGGGCGAGGCCGCCGGCGCGGGAACCGGTGAAGCCCACCGCCGCGATGCGCGGATCGGCCACCAGCGCGCCGCCGAGTTCATGCGACGTGCCGGTGAGCAGCGAGAACACGCCTTCCGGCAGGCCGGCCTTCGCCACCGCCGCGCGGATGGCGCGGCCGATCAGCTCAGAGGTGCCGGGATGGGCGGGATGGCCCTTGACGATCACCGGGCAGCCGGCGGCGAGCGCCGAGGCGGTGTCGCCGCCGGCCACCGAGAAGGCGAGCGGGAAATTCGAGGCGCCGAACACCGCCACCGGCCCGACGCCGATATGGCGCAGCCGCAGGTCCGCGCGCGGCAGCGGCTTGCGATCCGGCAGCGGACTGTCGAGGCGCGGCTCGTCGGCGCCGCCGGCGCGGATCCACAAGGCGAACAGCCGCAACTGGCCAGTAGTGCGGGCGCGCTCGCCCTGCAGCCGGGCGGCGGGCAGGCCGGTCTCCTGCGTCGCCCGCTCGATGAGGGCATCGCCAATGGCCTCGATCTCGGCGGCGACAGCGTCGAGGAAGGCCGCGCGCTGCTCCGGCGTGGTGGCGCGGTAGGCGGGGAAGGCCTTCGCGGCGAGGGCGGCGGCGGCGGCGACATCGGCCGCGCCGGCCTCGACGAAGGCCGGCTCGATCTCGACCCCAAGCGCGGGATCGACGGCGCGGAAGGTCGGGCCTTCCGTCACCTCGCGCGAGCCGATCAGCAGGGCACCGGTGATACCGGTTGGCAAGATCATGGTCACTTCCCCCAGCTCAGCACGACGGGATCGAGCGTGCGCGCGATCTCGATCAACCCGGCGCGGGTGGCGGGATGCACCGGCGGCAGCGGCGCGCGCAGCGTGTCATGGGCGATGACGCCGCCTTCCTTCATCAGGATCTTAGCCGCCGCGAGGCCGGTCTGGCGGTTCTCGTAATTGATCAGCGGTAGCCAGCGGGCATAGGCGGCCACCGCCGCCGCGCGATCCCCCGCGACATAGGGATCGATGATCTGGCGGATGCCGTCCGGATAGCCGCCGCCGGTCATGGCGCCGGTGGCGCCGGCGTCGAGATCGGCCATCAGGGTGATGGCCTCCTCGCCGTCCCACGGCCCCTCGATGGCGTCGCCGCCGGCCTCGATCAGCGCCCGCAGCTTGCCCGCCGCGCCGGGCACCTCGATCTTGAAATAGGCGAGCTGCTCGATCTCCTTCGCCATCTTCGCCAGGAAGGGCACGGAGAGCGGCGTGCCGGCCACCGGGGCGTCCTGCACCATGATCGGGATATCGATGGCATCCGACACGGCGCGATAGAAATCGTAGATCGCCGGCTCCGGCACCCGGAAGGTGGCGCCGTGATAGGGCGGCATGATCATCACCATCGCCGCGCCCATCTCCTGCGCCCGCTTCGAGCGCTCGGCGCAGACGAAGGTGGAGAAATGCGTGGTGGTGACGATCACCGGCACCCGGCCGGCGACATGCTCCAGCACGGTGCGCATGACGAGGTCGCGCTCGTCGTCGGTGAGCACGAACTGCTCGGAGAAATTGGCGAGGATGCACAGGCCATGCGAGCCGCCGTCGATCATGCAGTCGATGGCGCGCTTCTGGCCCTCGAGGTCGAGCCGGCCCTCGGCATCGAACACGGTCGGGGCGACCGGGAAGACGCCTTTATAGGGACGGGCGGCGGAAGTCGTGGTCATCGGGCAACCTCAAAACAGATCAATGCGAACGGGTCGGTGCAAACGGATCAGTGGTTGTCGCGCGGCACCGGCGAACCGGAGCGCCCGACCAGGAAGTCGAAATCGGCGCCGCGATCGGCCTGCAGCACGTGGTCGATATAGAGGCGCTGGTAGCCGCGCGCGGCGTGCGGCTGCGGCGCCACCCAGGCGGCGCGGCGCTCGGCGAGTTCGGCCTCCTCCACATGCAGGTGCAGCGAGCGGGCGGGTACGTCGAGGGTGATGAGGTCGCCGTTCTTCACCAAGGCGAGCGGGCCGCCGGCGGTGGCCTCCGGAGCGACGTGCAGCACCACCGTGCCATAGGCGGTGCCGGACATGCGGGCATCGGAGATGCGGATCATGTCGCGCACGCCCTGGCGCAGGAGCTTAGCCGGCAAAGGCACGTTGCCGACCTCGGCCATGCCGGGATAGCCCTTCGGCCCGCAATGCTTCAGCACCATGATGCAGGAGGCGTCGATGTCGAGATCCTCGTCGTTCACCGCGTGGTGCATCTCCTCGACGCTCTCGAAGACGACGGCGCGGCCGGTGTGGACCATCAGTTCGGGCGAGGCCGCCGACGGCTTGATGACGGCGCCGTCCGGGGCGAGGTTGCCGGTGAGGATGGCGATGCCGGCCTCCTCCTTGAACGGCGCCTCGAACGGGGTAATGACCTCGGCGTTCCAGTTCGGCGCCTGCGCGACGTTCTCCCACAAGGTGCGGCCATTGGCGGTGCGGGCGTCCTTGTGCAGGAGGCCGCGCTCGCCGAGCGCGCGCAGCACGGCGGGCAGGCCGCCGGCATAGTAGAAATCCTCCATCAGGAAGCGGCCGGACGGCATCAGGTCGACCAGGCAGTGGATGTCGCGGCCGAGGCGGTCGAAATCCTCGAGGCTGAGGTCGACGCCGATGCGCCCGGCAATGGCCAGCAGGTGCACCACCGCATTGGTGGAGCCGCCAATGGCGGCCAGCGTGCGGATGGCGTTCTCGAAGGCGGCGCGGGTCAGGATGTCGGAGGGCTTCAGGTCCTCATGCACCATCTCGACGATGCGGCGGCCGGCCATGCGGGCCAGCAAGGCGCGGCGGGCGTCGGCGGCGGGGATGGCGGCGTTCTCCGGCAGGCCGATGCCGAGCGCTTCCACCATCGAGGCCATGGTCGAGGCGGTGCCCATGGTCATGCAGGAACCGGCCGAGCGGTTCATGCCGGCTTCCGCCGCGTGGAACTCCTCCAGCGTCACCTCGCCGGCGCGCAGCTGCTCGCTCATCGAGATGATGTTGGTGCCGGATCCGATGATCTGGCCGCGATAGACGCCGCGCAATTGCGGGCCGCCGGAGACGCCGATGGCCGGCAGGTCGGCGGAGGCGGCGCCCATCAGGAGGGCCGGGGTGGTCTTGTCGCAGCCCATCAGCAGCACCACGCCATCGAGCGGATGGGCGCGGATGGCTTCCTCGACATCCATCGAGGCGAGGTTGCGGAACAGCATGGCGGTGGGACGCATCGTCACCTCGCCGAGCGAGGAGACCGGGAATTCCAGCGGGTAGCCGCCGGCATCCAGCACGCCGCGCCGCACATGCTCGGCGAGGTCGCGGAAATGGATGTTGCAGGGGGTGAGCTCGGACCAGGTATTGCAGATGCCGATCACCGGGCGGCCGTCGAACTGGTCCTGCGGCGTGCCGGAGTTCTTCAGGAACGAGCGGTAGTAGAAGCCCATCTTGTCCTGGCGGCCGAACCACGCCTGACTGCGCAGGGTTTTCTTCTTGTCGGTCTCGTCGCTCATTTCGGCACCCGTTCAGCCCGCCGCGCCGTGGCGGCGCAGGCCATTGAAGATCACATGCGTCATCGCCGCGCCGGCCGCCTCGGCGTCCTTGTCGGCGATGGCCTCGACGATGCGCTCATGCGCGACCACCGCGACGTCGCGCTCGCGCGCATCCGCCGGGGCGGAGAGCACGAAGGAAGCCCGCAGCGCCGCCTCGATCACCGCGCCGATGGAGCGCATGAACGGGTTGCCCGAGGCATTGGCGATGGCGATGTGCAAGGCGAGGTCGCCCTCGGCGAAACCCTCGGAGGCGCCGGGCTCCTCGCCCATGCGGGCGACGGCGACGCGCATCAGCTCGAGGTCCTCCTCGCTGCGGCGCTCGGCGGCGAGCGCGGCCGCGCGGGGCTCGACCGCCAACCGGATCTCGGCGAGGTCGCGCAGGAAGCGGCGGTCGATGCCGGCATCGAGATGCCAGGCGAGCACGTCCGGATCGAACATGTTCCACGCCGAGCGCTCGCGCACCACGGTGCCGACGCGCGCCTTGGTGGACAAAAGTCCCTTGGCGACCAGCGTCTTGACGCTCTCGCGCAGCACCGGGCGGGAGACGCCGAACAGCAGCGTCAGCTCGGCGTCGCCCGGCAGCTTCGCCCCCTCGCCATAGCGGCCGGCGATGATGTCGATGCCGATGGTGCGCGCCACCTCGGCATGATTGGAATGGCCGCGGCGGGCGGGGATGACGATGATCCGGGAATTCATGCGTGGGCGCCTCCGGTCGCGTGACGGCGCGAACGCCGCGCCAGCCCCAGCGTAACCTGCTGGAAGCCGATGAAGGCAAACAGCAACAGCCCGGTGGCGATCTTCGCCCACCAGCTCGACAGCGAGCCGTCGAACGAGATGTAGGTCTGGATCAGCCCCTGGATCAGCACGCCGACGAAGGTGCCGAACACGAAGCCATAGCCGCCGGACAAGAGCGTGCCGCCGATCACCACCGCCGCGATGGCGTCGAGCTCCACCCCCACCGCCGACAGCGAGTAGCCGGACGAGGTGTAGAGCGAGAACACGATGCCCGACAGGCCGGCCAGCGCGCTCGACAGCGTGTAGATCAGCACGGTGGTGCGGGTGACGTTCACCCCCATCAGCGCGGTGGAGACCCGCGAGCCGCCCAGCGCGTAGACATTGGCGCCGAACCGGGTGAGGTGCAGCAGCACCATGCCGCCCGCGACGACGAGGATCATGACCATCGCCGGCACGGTGAGCCGGGCGCCGCCGGGCAGCCGCAGCGCCTGCTCGGCGAGGTGGGAATAGAGATCGGCGGTGATCGGGATCGATTCCGTCGACATCAGGAAGCTGGCGCCGCGCGCGAGGAACATGCCGGCCAGCGTGACGATGAAGGGCGGCAGCTCGAAATATTCGATCGCCGCGCCCATCGCCGCGCCGAACAGCGCCGAGATCACCAGGATCAGCGCGAAGGCGGCGAGCGGCGGCACGCCCCAGCGCTCGATGGCGATGGCGAGGAACACGGTGGAAAAACCGATCACCGAGCCGACCGACAGATCGATGCCGCCGGAGATGATGACGAAGGTCATGCCCACCGCGACGATGCCGAGAAAGGCATTGTCGGTGAACAGGTTCATCACCACCCGCAGCGAGGCGAAGTTGGGGAAGGTGAGCGAGCAGATCAGGAAGCCGATCAGGAACACCGCCGTGGTGGCAGCGACCGGCAGGAGACGGCTAGTGGCGTTCATGCGCGCCTCCCGAATAGGTTGGAGCCGAGGCCGGCGAGGCGCGGCGACTGGGCGAGCAGCACGGCGAGCACCACCACCGCCTTGACCACCAGGTTGGTCTCCGGCGGGAAGCCAGAGAGCAGGATGCCGGTGTTCATCGCCTGGATGATGAGGGCGCCGACCACCGCCAGCACCAGCGAGAAGCGGCCGCCGAACAAAGAGGTGCCGCCGATCACCACCGCCAGGATGGCGTCGAGCTCCAGCCACAGGCCGGCATTGTTGGCGTCGGCGCCGAGGATGTCGGCGGCGGCCACGATGCCGGCGATGGCGGCGCACAGCCCGCACCAGGCATAGACCGCGAGCGTGATCAGCCGCGTGCCGACGCCGGCTAGCGCGGCAGCGCGGGCATTGCCGCCGGTCGCCTCGATCAAGAGGCCGAGCGCGGTGCCGCGCACGATGAGCAGCGTCAGCGCCAGCAGAGCGAGGGTGATGACGATCGGGGTGGGCAGGCCCAGCACCGAGCCACCGCCGAGAAAGGCAAGCTCCGGCGAGGTGAAGGTGACGATGCGGCCCTCGGTGATCAATTGGGCGATGCCGCGCCCCGCCACCATCAGGATCAGCGTGGCGACGATGGGCTGGATGCCGAGCACCGCCACCAGGAAGCCGTTCCACAGCCCGCAGGCGAGGCCGGCACCGAGCGCGGCGGCGAGCACCACGGGCAGCGGGTAGCTGTCGGCGAGGCTGGCGGCGATGGCGCCGCAGATCGCCATCACCGCGCCGACCGACAGATCGATGCCGCGCATGGCGATGACCAGCACCATGCCGAGCGACAGGATCGCCACCGGCGCGCCGCGGTTCAGCACGTCGATCAGGCTGCCGAACAGGCGGCCATCCTGCAGGCGGATGTCGAAGAATTGCGGCGACACCACCCAGTTGATGGCGAGGATGACGAGCAGCGCCACCACTTGCGAGGTGCCGATACGGGGCAGGCGAAGCGACATGATCCCCTCCCTCACGCGGCCTGCTCGCCCGCCGGCGCATCGGCGGCGATGGCGGCGAGGATGCCGGGCACGGTGATGGCCTCGCCGGTGAGGCGGGCGACATGGTGGCGGTCGCGCAGCACGATCACCTCATCGGCATAGGTGACGATCTCCTCCAGCTCGGAAGAGACGACGAGCAGCGCCATGCCTTCAGTGCACAGCCGGCGGATCAGCGCGATGATCTCGGCGTGAGCGCCGACATCGATGCCGCGCGTCGGCTCGTCGAGGATCAGGAGGCGCGGCTGCGTGGCGAGCCAGCGGGCCAGCAGCGCCTTCTGCTGGTTGCCGCCGGACAGGAGGCCGATCGGCCGTTCCGGATCCGGCGGGCGGATGTCGAGCAGGCGGATGAATCGGGCGGCGATCTCGTCCTGCTCGCGGCGCGACAGCGGCTTCAGCGCGCCGCGCTTGGCCTGCAAAGCGAGCACGATGTTCTCGCGCACGGTGAGCTCGGCGACGATGCCCTCGGTCTTGCGCTCCTCCGGGCAATAGCCGAAGCCGAGATGCAGCGCCTCGGCCGGGCTGGCCAGCGCTACCTTGGCGCCGTCGACGATGGCGGTGCCGGTGTCGGCTGTCGCGGCGCCGAAGACGAGGCGGGTGGTCTCGGTGCGGCCGGAGCCGAGCAGGCCGGCAAGGCCGACCACATGGCCGGGGCGCAAGGCGAGGTCGAACGGCGCGACATAGCCCGCCTTGCCATAGCCCTCAAAGGCGGCGAAGGCGGCCTCGCGCCCGCCAGCGGCCTCGCCCGACGCGGCGGCGAGGGCACGCTCGGCTGTGGCATGCGCCAGCTCGCGGCCGAGCATCATCTTGACGAGATCGAGCCGGGGCAGCTCGGCGGTGGTGGCACTGCCGGCGAGCCGGCCGTTGCGCAGCACGGTGATGCGGTCGCAGATCGCATAGACCTGATCGAGGAAGTGCGTGACGAAGACGATGCCGATGCCGCGCGCCTTCAGCTTGCGCATCACCGCAAACAGGATCTCCACCTCATGGGCGTCGAGGCTGGCGGTGGGCTCGTCGAGGATCAGCACGCGGGCCGACTGGTCCACCGCGCGGGCGATGGCGACGATGTGCTGCACGGCGACCGAATAGCTCTCCAGCGGCGCGGCGACGTCGATGTTGAGGTCGAAGCCGGCCAGCACCGCCGCCGCGCGCCGGCGCATCTCGCCCTCGCGCACCAGGCCGAAGCGGGTGGGCTGGCGGCCGAGGAACAGATTCTGCGCCACCGACAGGTTGGGGGCGAGATTGACCTCCTGATAGACGGTGGCGAGGCCCGCCTGCGTCGCCTCCGCCGCCGAGCGCGGGGCGATCAGGGCGCCGTCGAGCCGCAGCGTGCCGGCGTCGCGATGGACGACGCCGGTCATGCACTTGATCAGCGTCGACTTGCCGGCGCCATTCTCGCCGAGCAGCGCATGAACCTCGCCATGACGCAGGGTAAGTCTGACGCCGTCGAGCGCCTTGAAGCCGGCAAAGGACTTCGAGAAGCCGGCGAGCTCCAGCAGGGGAGCCGGATCGCGGCGATCATCGGTCGGGGTGTCGCTCGGGGTCATGGAACGCTCTCGCCGGCGGCGGGCCTCGGTGGACAGGCTGTGGACAGATCGGTGGACAAGCCGCCATTCTCCACAGGGAGAAGAAGTGGACGGCGCCGCCGGAGGATCGAGGCGTGAGCCCTTCCGGCGGGTAGAGGGCGATGAAGACGGGGCCGCGCGGAGCGCGCCGGGTGGGCCGGCTCGGTCTCCCCTCGCGGCGGAGCTTCGGGGGATGCGCCGCTCATCCTCTCCTCCGCCTGGACACGGCCATTGCCGGGTTCGGTTCCGGCAAGGTCGAGACCGGAAGCATCCGGCCGCCCGAACCCGATATCGCCGGGTTGGGTTCCGGCGGAGTCGAAGCCGGAGGTATCCGGCTTCGACGGAGAGGTGGCCGCGAGGCGTATCGGTGAGGGAGAGATCGGGAAGAACCCCTCACCCCATCCCTCTCCGGTCAAAGTCGGACATTTCCGACTTTGACCCTGCTGTCGGCAGAACTCGGCAGCAGCCGGGTTCTACGCAGGGAGAGGGAGCCCCTCTCGGTTCCATGCCTCCCTCTCCGCGAACCCGGCAACGACCGGGCTTCGGTGGAGGAAGAGGCGCCGCCCGGAGACAAGCGGCGCCGGACCTCGCCCGGCCTCAGTAGCCGAGGTCCTTTTTGGAATCGTAGATCGCCTTCGGGTTGTCGGCCTGGGTGTAGAGCTTGGATTCGGTCTGGATCCACTTCGGCGGCACCGTGCCCTTGTCCTTGTAGGCGACGATGGCGTCGAAGGCCGGGCCCGCCATGTTGGGGGTCAGCTCGACGGTGGCATTGGCCTCGCCGGCCGCCATCGCCTTGAAGATGTCCGGCACCGCGTCGATGGAGACGGTGAGCACTTCGGTACCCGGCTTCAGCCCGGCTTCCTTCATCGCCTGGATGGCGCCGACCATCATGTCGTCGTTGTGCGCGTAGACGGCGCAGATGTTCTTGCCGCCGCCCTCGGCCTTGATGAAGCTTTCCATGACTTCCTTGCCCTTGGCGCGGGTGAAGTCGCCGGTCTGCGAGCGGACGATCTTGACGTTGGAGGCGCCGGCGATGCCGTCCTCGAAGCCCTTCTTGCGGTTGGCGGCGACCGAGGCGCCGACCGTGCCCTGGAGCTCCACCACGTTGCAGGGCTTGCCGGCGACGGTCTTCACCAGCCACTGGCCGGCGACCTTGCCCTCATGCACCGAATCCGAGGTGACGGCGGTGAGGTAGAGTTCCTTGCCGGAGGGATCGATGTCGCGGTCGAGCAGCACGACCGGGATCTTGGCCTCCTTGGCCTCCTTCAGCACCGTGTCCCAGCCGGTGGAGACGACGGGGGCGAGGAAGATGGCGTCGACACCCTGGGCGATGAAGGAGCGGATCGCCTTGATCTGGTTCTCCTGCTTCTGCTGGGCGTCGGCGATCTTGAAGGTGATGTTGCGCTTCTTCGCCTCCGCCTTGGAGACGGTGGTCTCCGCCGCGCGCCAGCCCGATTCCGAGCCGATCTGCGAGAAGCCGACGGTAAGGTCGCCCGCGCGGGCGCCTGTGGCGAACAGGGCGCCGGACAGAGCCGCCGACATGGCGGTAGCGAGCATCAAAGCCTTGAAGGACATGGCGTTTCTCCCGTGAGGTTCAGCTGCGCGCCACTTCCGGGCGCTTGTGAGCTGGCGTTTTATGGCACGGTTTGGAACGCTTGAATAGTCATACTGTTTGACTTTTCAGCCGCAGTGCAGCGAGCCCTTCGCGGCCGCAAACGTCATGCCGGAGCTGACGCAACGGCCCGGCCGGCGCGTGGGCGCCAGCGGTCCGCTCTTGTCGGATCAGACCGGGGCGCCGAAGCTGCCTGGGTTCCGGAAATCGGCGGATCACCGCCGCCCTCGAGCGAGTGCCGCCATGCTGATCCGCCCCGCGACGCCGGCCGACGAAGGCGCGATACTCCGCCTGCTCCGCCAGATCGCCACTGAAGCCGACGAACCCGATTACGGCCCGGACTGCGGCGAAGTGCGGCTGCTGGAGGTGATCGAAGGGTGCCGGACGCTGGTGGTGGAGCAGGACGGCGCCGTCATCGGCATGAGCGCCGTGCGGGTGCTGGATTTTTCCGGGCGCCCCGACGCCAAACATCCGGATCCGCCCTGTGCGAAGGCGGCGTTTCTCATGGCGTTCGGCATCGAGGCCGCCCAGCGCCGCCGGGGCCATGGCACCACGCTGTTCGCGGCAATGCGCGCCCTACTCGACGAGGAGGGCGTGGAGGCGCTCAGCCTCAACGTGTCCGCCGCCAATGAGGCGGCGCAACACTTCTATCGGCGGATGGGGCTGGCGGTCCGCTCCATGCACATGGCGATGGAATTGGCGCCGCAATAGCGGCACGCGGCGCCTCGCACCCGGCGGAACCAGGGGCGAGCGAAAACGAAGGCGAGGGCCCGTCGCGGCAGGCGAAGCGGCGCGAGAACGCGCCCCCCGGCGGCCGGCGCTCAGCGCACGAAGCCGACGATGTCCTTCACCTGGCGCATGGTGACGTCGGCGATGGCGCGGGCGCGCTCGGCGCCGTCGCGCAGCACCGCGTCGATATGGCCGGGATCGGCGACAAGGCGCTTCATCTCGTTGCCGATCGGCCCGAGCTTCTCCACCGCCAGCTCGACCAGCGCGCCCTTGAAGGTGGAGAACTGGCCGCCGCCATAATTCGCCAGCACCTCTTCCTTGCCGCTGCCGGACAGCGCGGCGTAGATGCCGACGAGGTTCTCCGCCTCCGGGCGGCCCTTGAGGCCGTCGAGCTCGGTGGGCAGCGGCTCCGGATCGGTCTTGGCCTTGCGGATCTTCGAGGCGACGGCGTCGGCATCGTCGGTGAGGTTGATGCGCGACAGGTCGGAGGGATCCGACTTCGACATCTTCTTCGAACCGTCGCGCAGGCTCATCACCCGCGCCGCCGGGCCGCCGATCAGCGGCTCGGTGAGCGGGAAATAGCCGCCCTCCTCGCCCCGGCCGAGGCCGTTGGCGGCGATCGATTCGGCGAAGTCGTTGTTGAACTTCTGCGCGATGTCGCGGGTGAGCTCGATATGCTGCTTCTGGTCCTCGCCCACCGGCACATGGGTGGCGTGGTAGAGCAGGATGTCGGCGGCCATCAGGTTGGGATAGGCGTAGAGGCCGACCGAGGCGTTCTCGCGGTCCTTGCCGGCCTTCTCCTTGAACTGGGTCATGCGGTTCAGCCAGCCGAGGCGGGACACGCAGTTGAACACCCAGGCGAGCTCGGCATGGCCGGAGACCTGGCTCTGGTTGAAGACGATGTGCCTGGTCGGGTCGATGCCGGCGGCGAGGTAGGCGGCGGTGACTTCGCGGATGTTGCGCGACAGCTCGGACGGGCCGCCCCAGACCCGCATGTCCGGGGTGATGGCGTGCATGTCCACCACGCAATAGATGCAGTCGAAGCTGTCCTGCAGCTCGGCGAAGCGCTTGATGGCGCCGAGATAATTGCCGAGATGCAGGTTGCCGGTCGGCTGCACGCCGGAAAACACGCGCTGCTGGACGTTCATTACACCCTCGAAAAGGCTGGCAACCTCGAAGAAACGGGATCTCCCGCCGGGTCCGCCGCGGACGCGGCTTTCCAGGGTCCGCGTCATGGCACGCACGGCCTGACGGCGCAAGGGCCCGTAAGCCTGAAGCCCGGGCTGTAAGCCGGAAGCCGGAACGGTCTCAGCGGCGCGGCAGCAGGCCGAGGCCGCCGGCGGCCAGCCCATAGGCGACGACACCGGCCAGCACCACGCCGCCGAGCACCAGCGCGCCGGAAAGGCCGCCGGCGGCGAGCGGGGCGGCGAGGAAATGCGCCGACAGCCCGACCGGCAGCGCCATGACCAGCGTCGCCGCGAGGCAGGCGGCCAGCCGCCGCCATTCGCCGCCGTCGAGACGCAGCAGGCCGGCGCGGGCGAGCCCGCCCCACAGGCCGATGAGCGCCACCACGCTGGAGACAACGACGCCGAGCGCCGGCCCGGCAAGGCCGAGCGGGCCGGCGGCGGCGAAGCCGATCCCCCCGCCGGCGACCAGCGCGGCGAGGCTGACGCGGGTGACCAGCCGGCCGAGCCCCTGCGCGAAGGCGGCGGTCGACAGGATGCGCTCCATCGCCTGCAAGGGCAGGCTCGCCGCCAGCATCGCCAGCGCAGTGACGGTGAGCGCGGTCGCCTGCGCGTCGAAGGCGCCGCGCTGGAACAGCACCCGCACGATCGGCTCGGCCAGCAGAGCGAGGCCCATCGCCGCCGGGGCGGTGAGCGCCAGCGCCGCGACGAGCGCGTGACCCGTCAGATTCTCCGGCCGACCGCGCACCGCCAGCGCCGGCAGCAGCACCGCCCCGGCGCTCGCCCCGACCAGGCCGAGCGGCAATTCGACGAGGCGGGTGGCGTAGAACAGCGCCGAGACGCCGCCGTCGAGACCGGAGGCGCTGGCATTGGCGACGAGGATGCGCAGCTGCGGCAGCGCGGCGGCGAACAGCGTCGGCCCGGCCGCCAGCAGCACCGGCAGCGCCGCCTTCAGCGCCGCGCGGTTCGGCACAAGGGTGGCCGGCCGATAGGGCAGCGCGGCGCCGATCACCAGGAGCTGGGCGAGCGCGCCGGCCAGCGTCGCCACGGCGAGGAACACCAGCGCGCGGGCGCCGAACCCCTCGCTACCGCCGACATGGAGGAGGGCGAACAGGCCGATCACCGCCAGCACGGCGAGATTGCCGACGGCGGGGGCGAAGGCCGGGCGCGTCACCCGGCCGGCGGCATTGACCAACGCGGCGAGCACGCCGGCGCAGGCGGCCAGCGGCAAAGCGAACATGGCGATGCGCCCGGCCAGCACCGCGCCGCCGGCACGGGCGGGATCGTCGAGGAAGCCCGGCGCCAGCAGCGCCGCCACCTGCGGCATGAACAGCGCCAGCCCCGCCGCCAGCAGGCCCGCCGCGACGGTGAAGGCGAGGAGCAGCGCCCCGGCGAAGGCGCCCGAGGGCGGGGAGGGCGGCGTGGAGGAGGGCGGGGCGGCGGTCGCAACGGCGGGAAGCGAGGCGGAAGCCGGCGCAGGCTCCGGCGCGACGGTACCGAGCGTGGCGGGATGAGTCGCGGCGGAAGGGGCGGGCGGGGAAGAAGCGGCGGGCAGGCGCGGCAGGATGGCGGCGTTCAGCGCCCCCTCCCCGAGCAGCCGGCGGGCGAGCTGGGGAATGGCGAGGCCGGCGACCGAGGCGTCGGCCACCGCGCCGGTGCCGAACAGCGCCGCCACCGCCGCGTCGCGGGCGAAACCGAGCACGCGCGAGAGCAGCGTCAGCGAGACGACGGTGGAGGCATGCCGCAGCAGGGACATCAAGGCGCCGGCGGTTGGGACCTCGCCAGCAATAGACGCTCGGAACGCGCGGCGGAAGGGCGCCGCAGTGCAACCATGCGGGGGAAGGCGTGGGGGCGAAGGGCGCGCTTCCCAAGGGCCGGTCGTGGAAGGGCGAGGGCTGGGGCCTCGGCCTCATCCTGACGCCGGACGGGGCCCCCGCCACCGCCGCGCCGGGAGCAAAGCCCGGCACGCGCGGGGCCGCGTTGGCGAGACGACGGCGGGATAAGCCGCGGCGGGACATCAAGGCACCCATGATCCTGAGCGCGCCAGCCATGGAGGCTCGGGGACGAGCTGACGATTGACGTCTCGGCCTCGCCCCCACGGCCGGACGGGGCGACCGCCGCCGTGCCGGAACAAAGCCGCGCACGCACAGGGTCGCGGCGGCGGGATGAGGATGGGACAGGCCGCGACGGGACATCAAGGCATCAACGGCCCCTGACCGCGCCAGCCATCGAGATTCGAGGGAGAGATCGACGATTGACCTCCCGGCCTCCCCTCGAGGCCGCCCGGCATTGCCGCCACGCGCCGGCTCTGCTACCGCCAGACATCGCTTCCCCATCCGAAAGGCCCGAACGTGACCGCGGCAACCCTCGATGTGATCGGTTTCGGCAACGCCATCGTCGATGTGCTCGCCCGCGCCGAGGACGACTTCCTGATCGCCCACGGCATGCGCAAGGGCGGCATGACGCTGATCGATGAGGAACGTGCCGAGACGGTCTATGCCGCCATGGGGCCGGGCATCGAGATCTCCGGCGGCTCGGCGGCCAACACCATGGCCGGCATCGCCGAACTGGGCGGGCGCGCCGGCTTCGTCGGCAAGGTGAAGGACGATGCGCTTGGCGCCATCTTCGCCCACGACATCGAGGCGGCCGGCGTCGCCTATCGCACCCCGGCGGCGCAGGCCGGTGCCGCCACCGCCCGCTGTCTGATCCTGGTGACGCCGGACGGCGAGCGCACCATGAACACCTATCTCGGCGCGGCGCAGGACCTCACCCCGGACGACGTCGTCGCCGCGACGGTGGCGAGCGCCACCGTGACCTATCTCGAAGGCTATCTGTGGGATCCGCCGCCGGCCAAGCAGGCCTTCCTCAAGGCCGCCGCCATCGCCCACGACGCCGGGCGGCACGTGGCGCTGACGCTGTCCGACGCCTTCTGCGTCGACCGCTACCGCGCCGAGTTCCTCAAGCTGATGCGCGAGGGCACCGTCGACCTGGTCTTCGCCAATGAAGGCGAGCTGAAGGCGCTGTACGAGACCGCCGATTTCGACACCGCCCTCGCCCAGCTCTCCGCCGATGTGCGCCGGGCGGTGGTGACCCGCTCCGAGCAGGGCGCGCTGTGGGTGTCCGGCAATGAGCGCGTCGCGGTGCCCGCCCACCCGGTCGAGGAGGTGGTCGACACCACCGGCGCCGGCGATTTGTTCGCCGCCGGTTTCCTGCACGGCTTCGCGCGCGGCTTCGCCCCGGAGGAATCGCTGCGGCTCGGCGCGCTCTGCGCCGCCGAGGTGATCGGCCATATGGGCGCGCGCGCCGAGCGGCGGCTGAAGGAGCTGGCGCAGGAGAACGGGCTGCGGGTCTAGACATTCCGCAACGGAATGGGCGGGGAGCATCGGACGCAACTTCGTCACGATTGCCGGCGAAGCTTTGCGGGTACCGCGTTGCGGGGTCCGTCGCAGAGGTTCGCCAGATGAGCGTCGTCCAGCTCCAGACCCCGCCTATCCCCTACGACGCCGCCCGCTTCCGCTCGACGGCGGACTATTACGGCCGCTACCGCCAGCCCTATCCGCCCGAGCTGATCGCCGCCGTGGCGGATCGCGTCGGGCTGGAGGCCGGCGACCGGCTGCTCGACGTCGGCTGCGGGCCGGGGCCGCTGGCGATCCTGTTCGCGCGGCTCGGCTACGACGTCACCGGCATGGATCCCGAGCCTTCCATGCTGGCGGCGGCCAAGGCCGATGCGGCGGCGGCCGGGGTGCGGCTCGAACTGATCCGCGGCTCGTCCTACGACCTCTCGCCGGCACTCGGCCGGTTCGGCGCGGCGGTGATGGGCCGCGCCTTCCACTGGATGGACCGGCCGGCGACGCTGCGCGCGCTCGACACGCTGATCGAGCCGGGCGGCGGCGTGGTGCTGATGGGCGACCGGCGGCTGCACGCCACCCCGGACTGGCATGCGGTGCTCGACCGGCTGGCCGAGCGGCACGCGCCGCAGCGCTATGCCGACCGGCGGGCGCGCCAGCAGCCGGGCTGGGTGCCGCATGAGGCGGTGCTGCTCGCCTCGCCCTTCGCCCATGTCGAACGGATCGGCCGCATCCTGCCGCGCGAGCGCGGCATCGAGGATGTGATCGGCCTCGCCTATTCGCGCTCGCTCACCTCGCCGGCGGCGCTCGGCGATGCCCAGCCGGCCTTCGAGCGCGAGCTGCGCGACGAACTCGAACGGCTCGCCCCGGACGGGCGCTTCCACGACGTCATCGAGGTGAGCGCGGTGCTGGCCTTCCGAAAGGAGCCGGGCTGAGGCTGGCCGCGACACCGTGTTCGGGGAAGGCCGCGCAGACGGCCGGCGCGGGGCACGCCGGGACGAGCCCCCTATCCTTTCGGACAAGCGGTCCCGGGGTCGGGGCGCGAGAGATCGCTCGCCTTATCCCTTGTCGTCTCTTCATGCCCGGCACCCCTGCCGGTAGCATGCCACATCCGGCCTCGTGCGGGATGCCGGATCGCGAGCCACCAGCCGCCCGCTTCCGCGCATGAATCTTCGCATTCCATGAATCGTCGCATTCCGGTCGCGGCACGATCAGGCCGCCATTCGCCGTTTCACGGCGCGCGTGCGTTCCATCCGTTCCTTTTCCCTGAAGAGGGCGAACCGATGTACGACGTCGACTGGCATCGCCGGCACCAGACCAAGACCGCGGCCGCGGCCGACCGCATCCTCTCGGCCCTGCGCTCCGCTCTCCCCTTCGGCAGCGTGCTCGATGTCGGCTGCGGCGACGGCATCTGGCTCCAGGCGGCGCAGGGGTTCGGAATCGAGACCATCCTCGGCGTGGACGGTCCCTGGACGGACGTGGCGAAGCTCCGCATCGCGGCGGACGCGGTGCGCATCGTCGACCTCGAAAAGCCCTTCGATCTCGGCCAGCGCTTCGACCTCGCCATCTGTCTGGAAGTGGCCGAGCATGTGAGCCGGCAGGGCGGCGAGGAACTGGTCCACAGCCTGACGGCCCACAGCGACCTGATCCTGTTCGGCGCCGCCATCCCCTTCCAGGGCGGGTTCCGGCACATCAACGAGCAATGGCAGTCCTACTGGGTGGAACGGTTCGAAACCCGGTCGTTCCGGCATTTCGACCTGATCCGGCCGCAGGTGTGGAACGCCGACGACGTGCATTTCTGGTACCGGCAGAACGCGCTGGTCTATGTCAGCGAGCGCCGGCCGGACCTGATCGCCCAGGTGGAGGACCACCTCAAGCGCAACGCGATCGCCCCGCTCCCGGTGGACATGGTCTGTCCCGAGCTCTATCTCGCCCTCGCCTCCTATGAACGCATCGCGTTCCGCCCGCTGCTGAACCAGCTTCCCTCGCGGGCGATGAGCAAGTTCCTCGACATCGTCCAGCGCCGCATCTAGCGGCGAGGATTGCCGCACGGCCCACAGCGCGCCGGGCCGGGCCGGGCCGGGGGCTCGGCGCCCGGGATTTCAGCGTGGCGCGCGAGCGAAACTCTAGCGCGGCGCGCGCGGCGCCTTATCGCGGCGCCCGCTTGGCGAGGATGCGCTGCAACGTGCGGCGATGCATGGAGAGGCGGCGCGCCGTCTCCGACACGTTACGCCCGCACAGCTCGTAGACCCGCTGGATGTGCTCCCAGCGCACCCGGTCGGCCGACATCGGGTTTTCCGGCAGCTGCGGCTTGTAATCGGCCTGGGCGTTGAGCGCGGCGCAGATGTCGTCGGCGTCGGCGGGCTTGGCCAGATAGTCGACCGCGCCCATCTTCACCGCGTTCACCGCGGTGGCGATGTTGCCATAGCCGGTGAGGATGATGCCGCGCGCTTCCGGGCGGCGGCGCTTCAGCGCCGAGATGACGTCGAGGCCGTTGCCGTCGCCGAGCCGCATGTCGACCACGGCATAGGCCGGCGGGCCGCCCTCAACGCGGGCGAGGCCGTCGGCGACGGTTTCCGCCGTGGTCACCGCGAAGCCGCGCATTTCCATGGCGCGGGCCAGACGCTGGAGGAACGGCCGGTCGTCATCGACGATCAGCAGCGAGCGTTCGATGTTATCGGCGGTGGTATCGAGCATGGCGTTTCCCTGGCGAGGGCTCCCTAGCGGCCGCCATGCATTGCGGCGGCCTCTGTGTTTTATGCGAGGCTACACCGCAGGGGCGGCAATGCACAGCGCCGTGGCATTATAGCGCAGCGTCAACGCTTGTCATTTCGCCTCGGCGACGACGGTCTCGCGCTCGGAAATATCGACCTGCCGGCGTGGCCAGCGCACGGTGACGCGGGCGCCGTGGCGCGGCGCCGGCAGGTTCACATAGGCCAGTTCGGCGCCGGAGCGCTCCAGCAGCGTCTTGGCGATGAACAGGCCGAGCCCGAGCCCGTGCTCGCCATCCTCGCCCTCGCCATTCTCCTCGCGCCGCCAGCGATGGCGGCCGCGGCTGGTGAGATAGGGCGCGCCGATGCTGTCGATGAGCTCGGCCGGGAAGCCCGGCCCGTCATCGGTGACGGTGACGACGAGGTCGCGGTCGTTCCAGTCGGCGGCGATCTCCACCCGGCGCGCGGCGAAGTCGACGGCGTTCTCCACGATGTTGCCGAGCCCGTAGATCAGGCCGGGATTGCGGGCGATCACCGGCTCGCCGATGCGGGTGGTGGCGGAGACCTCGACGGCGATGCCGAAATCGCGGTGCGGCGAGGCGACGTCCTCCAGCAGATGAGTGACCTTCATGCGGTCGAACGGCGCCTCGCCGGCATCGAGCGTGGTGAGGCGGCGCAATATGGCGCGGCATCGGTCGGACTGCTCGCCGAGCAGGCGGATGTCATCGGCGAGCGGGCTGTCGGCCGGCAGGCCGCGCGCCAGTTCCTTGGCGACCACGGTGATGGTGGCCAGCGGGGTGCCGAGCTCATGGGCGGCGGCGGCGGCGAGGCCGTCCAGCGCCGAGAGATGCTGCTCGCGCGCCAGCACCAGCTCGGTGGCGGCGAGCGCCTCGGACAGTTCGCGCGTCTCCTCGGCCACCCGCCAGGCATGGGTGCCGATGAAGGCGATGGACACTGCCAGCGCGCACCAGATGGCGGCGAGATAGAGCGGCGGCAGCAGCGGCCCGCCGCCGACCGCGTCGCTGTGCCGCCAGGGCAGCGGCATCTGCCACAGCCCGACCAGCGCCGCGAGGAACCCGGCGAGCAGCCCGAGCAGCAAGGTGGAGCGCGGCGACAGCGCGGTGGCCGAGATCAGCACCGGGGCGAGGAACAGCACCGCGAAGGGATTGGCGAGGCCACCGGTGAGGAACAGCAGCGCCGCCACCTGCAGGATGTCATAGGCCAGCAGCCAGGTCGCCTCGGTATTGGACAGCCGCCGCGCGCCGGGCGAGCGCAGGCGCAGAGCGAGGTTCAGCCATGCGGAAAGCGCCACCACCGCGAGGCAGGCGCCGATCGGCACGGTGAAGCCGAGCAGCCACTGCACCACGACGATGGCGGCGGTCTGGCCGGAAATCGCCAGCCAGCGCAGGCGGATGAGCGTGTCCAGCCTGAGGCCGAAAAAGCGCTCGCCGATCGGATGATCCAGCGAAAGTGGCATTTTGTTCCCCCTTGCGCGCCCTCTATACAGGCAAGCGAGGCGCGGCGGGAATGCGCTGATTCGTTGACGTGCGGCCGAAAGCGACTATGTGTTGCGCTGCACAACAATTCCGCCGGTTTCTTCGCTGTCGCGGGAACCCGGGCGGGACCTCGGGAATTGCCGACCTACCGACGAGGCTACGCTGGCCGGATGCGGGCGGTTCTACCGGTACAGGTGCGTTGCAGAACCCCATTCACACATCGGAGGCGCGTATGGCGATCGGTGTATTCGGGACGTTGCCCGACGCGGAAGCAGTCGCAGGGACGCCGACGGAAATGCTGGAGGCGGCCTCGGTCTTCTCCAAGCCGCTCTACTGGATGTTCGAGATGGGCCAGGCGGCGCTCGACCCGCTGCGCATGCTGGCGGATGCCGGGCGGCTCTATTACCGCAACCCGGCCAACCCGCTCGCCCATACCGATTTCGGCCGCACGCTGCTCGCCGGCTTCGAGATGTTCGAGCGCACCACGCGGCGCTACGGCAAGCCGGACTGGCGGATCGACCACACCACGGTGGGCGGCACCAAGGTGCCGGTGCGCATCGAGACGGTGTGGGAAAAGCCGTTCTGCCGGCTCATCCATTTCGAGCGGGCGTTCACGCGGCCGCCGCGCCGGCCGCAGCCGCGCATGCTGATCGTCGCCCCGCTGTCCGGCCACTATGCGACGCTGCTGCGCGGCACGGTGGAGACGCTGCTGCCCAACCACGACATCTACATCACCGACTGGACCGATGCGCGCGAGGTGCCGCTTAGCGCCGGGCGCTTCGACCTCGACGACTACATCGACTACCTGATCGAGATCTTCCACTTCCTCGGCGGCGGCGTGCACGCGCTCGCCGTGTGCCAGCCGGCGGTGCCGGTGCTGGCCGCCGTGTCGGTGATGGAAGCCAAGGGCGACCCCGACGTGCCCGCCTCCATGGTGCTGATGGGCGGGCCGATCGACACCCGCGAGAGCCCCACCGCGGTGAACGACTTCGCGGAGGCGCGCGGGCTCGACTGGTTCCGCCGCAACGTCGTCACCACCGTGCCGTGGCCGCATCCCGGCGTGATGCGGCAGGTCTATCCCGGCTTCCTGCAGCTGCACGGCTTCATGAGCATGAATCTGGAGCGGCACCTGCAGGCGCATGCCGACATGTTCCGCCATCTGGTGAAGGGCGACGGCGACAGCGCCGCTAGGCACCGCGAGTTCTACGACGAATATCTCTCGGTGATGGACCTGCCGGCGGAATACTACCTGCAGACGCTGCAGGCGGTGTTCATCGACCACGCACTGCCCAAGGGCAGCTTCACCCATCGCGGCGAGATCGTCGATCCCGGCGCCATCCGCAATGTGGCGCTGCTCACCGTCGAGGGCGAGAACGACGACATTTCCGGCGTCGGCCAGACCCGGGCGGCGCACACGCTGTGCGTGAATCTGCCGGAGGACAAGCGGGCGCATTATCTCCAGCCGACCGTCGGCCATTACGGCGTGTTCAACGGCTCGCGCTTCCGCGCCGAGATCGCCCCGCGCATTTCCGACTTCGTGCTGAGCCATAACTGGCCGAAGAAGGGCCACAACCAGCCGGCGGAGCCCGCCAAAGCCGAGCCGGAGGCCTGAAAAATAGCGGGGCCGGCCATGGTCTGGCCACCTGGCCTGCCCCGCCCGTCCGGCTCACGCCGTCGGTGGCAATCGATGTCCCCGGGCGGGATTTGGGAGCCGCCGCCCAGGCAATATGCTCCGACGGGCGGACCGAACCCCGTGAGCCCCGCGTTCCCCAAGCCCGGCGCCCAAAAAGCCCGATGCCCAGGAAGCCCGATGCTTCCGAAACCCGGCGCGGCGGCCACGCGAACCTGCCGCCCGCACCCATCCCTCTGCTGAAATCCCCCTCTCAGAGCCCGGCGAGGGCCAGTCCTCCGCCGGCGCCGTACGCCCCCCGGCGAGCCGCGGGCGACGACCCGCCGCCGCGATGAGGCGCCGGCGGAGGTGACGCGCCAGCGGCTATCCGCCGGCGACGTTACGCACGGGCGACGTCACTCGCTCGCGACATCCTGCGGCATCAGCCGATCGAGGCGCGATACCAGCGGGCGCACCGTCGCGGCATCCGGCCGGCCGGCGGCGCGCAGCTGGCCGAGGCGCTGCTCGTGCTCGTCGACGAAGGCGAGCGCGGCGGCGCGCTGCTCCGGCGTCATGCGCGGCGTGTGCTCGAGGCGCGTGCGCATCTGCGCGAAGCGGGCGTCGAGCGGCGCCTCCGGCAGATTGGCGAGATAGCCGCAAAAGGTGGCGTCGAAGGCGGCGCGCCAGCTCTCGCGGGTGAAGCCGGCCTTGGCGATCAACCCGCCGCGCACCTCGTCGCGGGTGAACCACTCGTCGGCGGTCTCCTCGTCATAGGCGAGCGGGCCGAGCTCCGGCGACAGCTTCTCGACGAGGTCGACCACCTTGGTGGCGTCGGCGGTGGTGAGAGGCGCGGGACCCGCCACCGCATGGGCGACGAGGCCGGCGAGCAGGACGAGCGCAAGCGTGACGATAGCCGCACGCGTCCGCAGGCGTAGGGGCAGGTAAGACATGATTGGCACTCGCTGGTGAAAGGCGAGCGTCTTGCTAAACGGACCGGACGGTCCGGTCTCGGCATGGCGCGCAGCAACTGGGCATGCCGCGCAGCCGGCTACCCGGTCTTCAGTTGTTCGGTCTTCAATTGTTCCTCGCCCGCACCGCCCGCGCCCGCACGTCGGACGGCGTGCAGCCATAGCGGCGGCGGAAGGCGCGGTTGAAGGTGGACAGGTCGGTGAAGCCGGCGTCGAAGGCGAGGCCGGCGATGCTCTCGCGGCTCGACGGGTCGCCGAGCCGGTGGAAGGCCCGCTCCAGCCGCGCCTCGCGCAGGAAATCCGAGAAGCTGGTGCCCTCCTGCGCGAACAGCAGCTGCACATAGCGCGGCGAGATGCCGTGGCGGCGGGCAATGGCGGCGATGTCGAGCTCGGGATCGTCGAGCCGGGCGAGGATGTGCCGTTGGATCAACGCCAGCCGGGCGCCGCGCAGCGCCGAGCCGTGCTGCTCGGCGCCCTCCGCCGGACTGGCGGCGAGGGTGAGCGCGGCGAGCCGAACGAGATGATCAGCCGCCAGCCGGGAGGCCTCCGGCGTCGCCGGCGGGTGGCGGCGCAGCAGCTGGGCATAGCCGACCAGCAGACCGAGCCCGGCCGTCTCGCGTCCCGCCGTGCGGAAGGCGTGGCCGCCGAGGCCGGGCACCAGCGCCGCCAGCGCCCGGCGCGGCAGCACCAGCACCTCGTAGCAGCTCGCCGGCGCCCGCGTGACGAAGCGCGCCGACTGGTCGAAGGCCAGCAACTCGCCGGCGCCGAGGGCCAGCGTGCGGCCGCCGTCGATCTCGGTCTCGTAGCCGACCGGATTGACCAGCAGCTGGTAGTCGTCGCGGCCGTCGGCGAGCAGCTCGCGCGACCTCACCGCGGTGAAGGCGTCGTAGCAGGCGTCGCCCACCAGCACGCCGTCGAGCGGCAGGATGGAGAATCGGGCGCGGAAGCTCTCGGAGTCCACCGGATTGAAGCTCATGCCGGCGGCATGGCGGCCGACCACATCATGGATGAAAGCGAGGCGCTCGTGCCGCGGCACGTCCTCGGTCGACAGGCGTTGCATGGCGTTCCCCCCGGACAGCCTTGGTTTTTGCCGTGTTGTGGGCGGACAGGTGTGACGCAACGGCAGAAAAGTCAATCCGGGGGTAACGGAAGCGCAGCGGGGGCTTGGTGGAGGCTTGGCTCACGGCTCCCAATAGGGCGGGTCGCCGAAGGCCTGCCGCAGCCAGTCGGCCAGCGCCCGCAGCTTGGCCGGGGGGTGACGTCCCTCCGGGTGGGCGACATAGATGAATTCCGGCTCGGTCACCGCGCCGACCTCGACCGCCACCAGCGTGCCGTCTTTCAGCAGCGGCCCGGAGATGAACAGTGGCAGCAAGGCGATGCCGAGCCCGGCAAGCGCGGCGTCGCGCATCAACTCGCCATTGTTCACCCGCAGCGCCGCCGGCGCGCGCAGATGCACCGTTCCGTCCTCGGTGAGGAAGCGCCAGTCGGCGATGCCGCGGCCGGTGTAGAAGATGCCGCGATGTGCCTCCAGCTCGGCGAGGCTGCACGGCGTGCCGTGGCGGGCGAGATAATCCGGCGAGGCCACCAGCACCCGCCGGCTGCGGGCGAGCCGCCAGGCGACCAGCCGGCTGTCATGCAGCGGCCCGTGCCGCACCACGCCGTCATAGCCTTCCGAATGGGCGTCGATACGGCGATCGTCGAGATCGAGGGTCAGCTCGATGCGCGGATGCCGGGCGAGGAAGGGGTAGAGCGCCGGACCGAGATGCAGCCGGCTGAAGGTGACCGGTGCGGAGAGCCGCAGCGGACCGGCCAGCGCACCGCGCCGCTCGGCCAAGGCGGCGGCGGCGGATTCCAGCTCGTGCAGCGCCCCCGAGGCACGTTCCAGAAAGGCGAGGCCGTCCTCGGTGAGCGACAGCTTGCGGGTGGAGCGGTGGATCAGGCTGGCGCCGAGCCGCTGCTCCAACTCCTTCAGCCGGTCGCTGACCACCGATTTCGACAGCCTCAGCCGGCGGGCCGCCTCACTGATCGAGCCCGCCTCGGCGATGGCGACGAAGGCGGCGATGCCGTCGAGCTTCATCGTTCGGATTTCCCGGACATCAATTCCATTTTTCGCAGACTAATCCGAACGCACCGGCATCGCCATACTCCCTGCCGACACGATGACAACCGGCGGGCCGGCCGCGCGGCGGCGGCTCGCAACCTCAGGAGAATTTCGATGGGACGTCTTCAGGACAAGGTGGCGCTGATCACCGGCGCCAGCTCCGGCATCGGCCGGGCGACGGCGACGCTGTTCGCCCGCGAGGGCGCGAAACTGGTGGTGGGCGCCCGCCGGCAGGCCGAGCTCGACGCGCTGGTGGCGGAGATCACCGCCGCCGGCGGCGAGGCGGTGGCGCTGGCCGGCGACGTGAGTGCCGAGGACTATGCCCGCGCGCTGGTGGCGCTGGCGGTCGAGCGGTTCGGCCGGCTCGACATCGCCTTCAACAATGCCGGCACGCTGGGCGAGAAGGGCCCGAGCACCGGCGTGTCCCTCGACGGCTGGAACCAGGCGCTGGCGGTGAACCTCACCGGCGCCTTCCTCGGCGCCAAGCACCAGATCGGCGAAATGGCGAAGACCGGCAGCGGCTCGGTGATCTTCACCTCGACCTTCGTCGGCTACACGACGGCGTTTCCGCAGATGGCGGCCTATGCCGCCTCGAAATCCGGGCTGATCGGCCTCACCCAGGCGCTGGCGGCGGAATATGGCCCGCAGGGCATAAGGGTGAACGCGCTGCTGCCCGGCGCAGTGGAGACCGAGATGTATCGCGAGGCCAACAACACGGCCGAGGCGCAGGGCTTCATCAACGGCCTGCACGCGCTGAAGCGGGCCGGCCAGCCGGAGGAGCTGGCGCGCGCCGCGCTCTATCTCGCCTCGGACGACGCGTCCTTCGTCACCGGCACCGCGCATCTGGTGGATGGCGGGCTGTCGATCACCCGGACCTGAGGGGGCGACGGGGCTGGCACGTTCGGCCGTCGCGGCGTTGGAACGGCGAGGAGCAGCCGGGGGGGCGCCAGTTCAGGCAGCGCAGGTCTTCGCGCGGTGCGGCGGCGTGACCCGATGGGAAGCGCCGGCCCCCTCACCCCAACCCTCTCCGTCACCATCGGATGTCTCCGATGGTGACCTTACTGGGGGACGAACTCGGCAGCAGCCGGGTTCGTGCGGGGAGCGGGAGCGGCGTGCGCTGGCGGCGCGCGCCCGCAGATCCTCCACGCCCGTTCAGCCGGCCCGCGCGGGGTCGACGGCGATGGGAGTCAGGCGGGCGACATGGTGATGGTCGGAGGCGCGGAACCGCACCACCGCCCGCGCCTGGTCGAGAAAGGCGCCGGCTTCCACCAGCCCCTTGTCGACCAGCAATTCCACTGCCGCCTCGTGCCAGCAGACATAATAGGGCTGGTCCGGATGGGCGTGGATCTCGGCGCTGAGCCGGGCGGCGAATTCCGGCCATTCGAACAGGCCGCGCTCGTGCAGCTTCACCACCAGCGCGAAGGCCTGCGCCTCCCACGGCGCGGCGAAGGCCTTCGGCCGGTCGAGATCGGGCAGCAGCGGGCCGGTCACGGCGTCGCCTCCGCCGGGGCGGGCAGCAGATAGCTGTCCCACAGGTCGATGGTGAGGCTGTCGGTCGCCGCGCCCTGCGGGCCCCAGAGCTCGCGCATGTCGAAGCGCACGGCGTAGCAATATTCGCGCGTTTCCTCATCGCCGATGGCGCGCACATCCGGCAGCGCGTAGAGGCCGTGCACCTTCACCACCACGCCGCGCTTGCCGCGGCAGTAGCGCGGCAGCCGCGTATGGGTGAGCGGGCTGAGGGTGCGGGTGACGACCTCATCGCCGGGCGCGAAGGCCGGGGCGCGGGCGGGATCCTCGATCCGGGTGGTGGCGCCGGTGGCGAGAATGTCGAGAATGTCGGCGGCGCTGAGCATCAGGCGTCTCCGGCGAGAATGTCGGCGGACGGCGTAGGCCCGGCGGCGAGATGGCGGCCGAATTCCTCGGGGGTCATCAGCCCCTTCTCCATCATCAGCCGCGCCACCGCGAACCACCATTGCTCGTAATAGGGGCGGGTGAGGTACGTCACCGGTTCCAGCCGCTCGCGCGACTGGCGGAACTCGTCGTCGGAGTAATGCGCGCCGATGGTGACCATGAACAGCGCGCACATGCGCCGCTCCCACTCGTGCTTGAACACCGGCTCGCTTCCGTCATAGCCCTCCGGTACCACCCGGCCGAAGCCGTCGAAGCCGCCGCAATCATGAACCGAGTTCATCAGGCCGGCTCCGGGCTCAGGGCTTCGGTGACGCCGATCATGCTGTCGCGGGAAACGAGGGCGGCGAGCGCCGCCTCGTCGAGACCCTCGGTGCCCTCCGGGCGGCGCGGCACGACGAGGTAGCGGACCTCGGAATTGCTGTCCCAGACGCGGATCTCGGTGGTGGCCGGCAGCACGGTGCCGAATTCCGCCAGCACTGAGCGCGGGTCGCGCACGATGCGGGTGCGGTAGGGCATGCTCTTGTACCAGACCGGCGGCAGGCCGAGCACCGGCCACGGGTAGCAGGAGCACAGGGTGCAGACGACGACGTTGTGCACATCCGCCGTGTTTTCCAATGCCACCATGTTCTCGCCCTGCGCGCCGGCGAAGCCGAGATCGGCGATGGCGGCGTTGGGATCGGCGAGCAACCACGCCTTGTAGGCGGGATCGGCCCAGGCGCGGGCGATCACCCTGGCGCCGTTCTTCGGGCCGATCTGGTTCTCGTAGAGATCCACCACCGCGTCGAGCGCCGACGGATCGATCAGCCCCTTCTGGGTGAGCAGCTCCTCCAGCGCCTTGACGCGGGCGCTGATCTCGATGTCGGCGATCGACATCAGCAGCGCATCGGCTTCCTGCGAGTGGATGCGGTGGAAATGATCGTGATCATGACCGTCATGCGCGTGATCGTTATGCGAATGATCGCCATGATCGTGGTCGTCGTGCTGCCCTGCCATGCCGATGCGGTCCGCCCAAGAGCCTGAAATCGCCAGCCTGAAATCGCCGGGAAGTCTGCATTATGCGGACACGCCCGGCGCGTGTCGACGACGCAGGAGTAGAAAAACGGCATGGTGAAAAAGCAGGCGGACGAGCGGGCGCAGCGGCGCGTGCAGCGTCCCGATTGACGGTCCCCGGCGCCTTGCCGCCCTGGGTATCCCGTTGCCACCCTGGGTACCCTTGCCGCCAGCCGGATCTGCCTTACGCTGTGCCCTTCGAAATAGAGAGGGATTCGCACCATGTTCGAGGCAAAATCGAAACGCCGGACGCTTGCGGGACGCGGCGCCCGCCTCGGCGTCTCCCTCGCCATGGCGCTGAGCCTCGCCCTCGGCGCGCCGGCGCAGGCCTGCACCAGCTTCCTGCTGGGCACTTCCGACGGCGCCTATGTCTATGGCCGCACCATGGAATTCGGCTTCAAGCTCGCCTCCGACGTGATGGTGATACCCCGCCACTTCGCGCTGGCCGGCACCGGCCCCGGCGGCAAGCCCGGCCTCGCCTGGACCTCGACCTATGCCGCCGTCGGCATGAACGCCTTCGGCCTGCCGGTGCTGACCGACGGCATGAACGAGAAGGGCCTCGCCGGCGGAATCCTGTATTTCCCCGACTATGCTGGCTATGCCGACCCGGCCAAGGCGGACCCCAAGAGCGCCATGGCGCCGTGGGACTTCCTGACCTGGGCGCTGACCAATTTCGCCACCGTGGCCGAGGTGAAGGCGGCGCTCGCCGGCATCGCCATCGTTGACGTCGCCCAGCCGCAAATGGGCATCACCCCGCCCTTCCACTACGCGCTGCACGACGCCGGCGGCGCCTCGCTGGTGATCGAGCCGGTGGGTGGCGAGCTGAAGGTCTACGACAACCCGCTGGGGGTGATGACCAACGCGCCCGAATTCAGCTGGCACCTGACCAATCTCAAGAACTATGTGAAGATCTCGCCGGTCAACGCGCCAGACATCAAGGTGGCCGGCCAGACCATTTCCTCATTCGGCCAGGGCTCCGGCCTGCTCGGCATTCCCGGCGACCCGACGCCGCCCTCGCGCTTCGTCCGTGCGCTCGGCTATGCGATGTCGGCGCAGAAGCTGCCCAGCGGCGAGCCGAGCGTGCGCCTCGCCGAGCACATCCTCAACAATTTCGACATCCCGGTCGGCTTCATCCAGCCCGGCGGCGGCAGCACCGCCGATCTGGAATACACCCAGTGGTCGTCGGTCGCCGACCTGAAGAACCGGCGCTATTATGTGAAGACCTATGACGATCAGGTGCTGCGCGCTATCGACCTGACGAGCTTCGACCTCGACGCCAAGGCGCTGGCCGTCGCGCCGCTGAAGCCGATGCCGACCCCGCTGCCGCTGGCCTTCCCCAAGCCGTGAGGCGACGCTCCGCCGGGCAGTCTTCCGCCGACCCGTGGGCCGGCGGCACCGCTCGCCGCATCGGCACCGCGCCTCAATGGGCGCGGGCGAACATCTCGTTGAAGGAATAGCCCGAGCCGCGCACGGTGCGGATCGGGTCGGGCTGGCGCGGGCGGTTCAGCGCCTTGCGCAACCGGCCGACATGCACGTCGACGGTGCGCTCGTCGATATAGACGTCCTGGCCCCAGACGCCGTCGAGCAGTTGCTCGCGCGAATAGACCCGGCCCGGCGACTGCATGAGGAACTCCAGCAGCCGGAACTCGGTGGGGCCGAGATGCAGCTCGCGGCCGGAGCGGTGCACCCGCTTGGTCTCGCGGTCGAGTTCGATGTCGCCGGCGCGCAGCAGCGTCGAGATGTGGTCGGGCTTGGCCCGGCGCAGCAGCGCCCGTACCCGCGCCACCAGCTCCGGCACCGAGAACGGCTTCACCACATAGTCGTCGGCGCCGGTGGCGAGGCCGCGCACGCGCTCGGTCTCCTCACCGCGGGCGGTGAGCATGAGGATCGGCATGCGCTCGGTTTCCGGCCGGGCGCGCAGGCGCCGGCACAGCTCGATGCCGGACAGGCCCGGCAGCATCCAGTCCAGCAGGACCAGATCCGGCACCTTCTCGCGCAGCCGCGTCTCGGCCTCGTCGCCGCGCGCCACGCTCTCGACCGAATAACCCTCGGCCTCGAGATTGTAGCGCAGCAGCAGGGTGAGCGGCTCCTCGTCCTCGACGATGAGAATGTTGGTCGGCATCGCTTATCCCGTGAGAAAGATCCCTCCCCGCCTCAGGACGGGAACGGAACCGAGGTAAGGCTGGTGGTGTCCTGCTTCGGCCGCTCGTCGGTCAGCAGCTGGCCGGTGGCCAGGTAGTGCACCGTCTCGGCGACGTTGGTGGCGTGGTCGCCGATGCGCTCGATATTCTTGGCGCAGAACAGCAGGTGCGTGCACAGCGAGATGTTGCGCGGGTCTTCCATCATGTAGGTGAGGAGCTCGCGGAACAGCGAGGTGTAGAGCACGTCGATCTCGCCGTCGCGCTTCCACACCTCGATGGCGCGGGCGTCGTCGCGGGCGGCATAGGCGTCGAGCACTTCCTTCAGCTGCTCGAGCACCATGCTGGACATGTGCTCGACGCCGCGCACCAGCTTCTGCGGGTGGAACTCGCCGGTGAGGGCGAGCACGCGCTTGGCGGTGTTCTTGGCGAGGTCGCCGATGCGCTCGAGGTCGTTGGCGATGCGCATCGCGGCGACGATCTCGCGCAGGTCGCCGGCCAGCGGCTGGCGGCGGGCGATTGTGAGGATCGCCTTTTCCTCGATCTCGCGCTGCAGGAGGTCGATCGGGCCGTCGAGCACGATCACCTTCTGGGCGAGCTCGGCGTCGCGCTTGATCAGCGCCTGCACGGAATCGGCGACCAGCTGTTCGGCCTGGCCACCCATCTCCACCACGTGGCGGCTGATCTCCTTGAGATCGGTGTCGAACGAGGAGACGATGTGTTCGGAGGGCATCGGACGATCCTTTTTCCCGTCGCCACTCAGCCGAAGCGGCCGGTGATGTAGTCGCGGGTGCGCGCCTCGCGCGGATTGGTGAAGATCTCGTTCGACGGTCCGACCTCGATCAGCTCGCCGAGATAGAAGAACGAGGTGATGTCGGCGCAGCGGGCGGCCTGCTGCATGTTGTGCGTCACGATGACGATGGTGAATTCCTGCTTCAGCTCGTCGATCAGGTCCTCGATCTTCGAGGTCGAGATCGGGTCGAGCGCCGAAGTCGGCTCGTCGAGCAGGATCACTTCCGGCCGCACCGCGATGGTGCGGGCGATGCACAGGCGCTGCTGCTGGCCGCCGGACATACCGAGCGCCGAGGTGTGCAGGCGGTCCTTGGTCTCCTCCCAGATGGCGGCCTTGCGCAGACACCATTCCACCCGCTCGTCCATCTGCGACTTGGAGAGGCTCTCGTGCAGCTTCACGCCGAAGGCGATGTTGTCGTAGATCGACATCGGGAACGGCGTCGGCTTCTGGAAGACCATGCCGATGCGCGAGCGGATTACGGTCGAGTCCAGGTTCTTCGACAGGAGGTCGCCGCCGTCGAAATGGATCTTCCCTTCCGCGCGCTGGCCCGGATAGAGCTGGTACATGCGGTTGAACACGCGCAGCAGCGTGGACTTGCCGCAGCCCGACGGCCCGATCATCGCGGTGACGCGCTTCTCGGGAATGGTGAAGTTGATGTTCTTCAGCGCGTGGTTGTCGCCGTAGTAGAAATTCAGCTTCTCCACCTTGAGCTTGGGCTCGGCGGACGGCGCGGTGGCGCGATTGACGGCGGAAGCGATGTCGATCGAGGTATCGGGTGCAAAATTCATGGCCGTCTCACTTCATCTTCGCCAGAGCCAGGCGGGACAGGACGTTCAGGGTCAGCACCCCGACGGTGATGATCAGGGCGCCGGCCCAAGCGAGGGCGACCCAGTCCTCGAAGGGGCTGGCGGCGTATTGATAGATCGCGATCGGCAGCGACGCCATGGGCGCCGACATGTTCAGCGACCAGCCATTATTGCCGAGCGAGGTGAACAGCAGCGGCGCGGTCTCGCCGGCGGCGCGGGCCAGCGCCAAGAGGATGCCGGTGACGATGCCGGCGCGGGCCGCGCGCCAGGTGATGAAGGTGACCACCTTCCACTGCGGCGCGCCGAGCGCGAAGGCCGCCTCGCGCAGGCCGATCGGCACCAGGTTGAGCATGTCCTCGGTGGTGCGCACCACCACCGGGATGACCAGGATGGCGAGCGCCGCCGAGCCGGCCCAGCCGGAGAAGCCGCCGAACGGCACCACCAGCAGCTGGTAGACGAACAGACCGATCAGGATGGACGGCGCCGACAGCAGCACGTCGTTGACGAAGCGCACGACGTTGGCGACCTGGGTGCCGCGACCGTTCTCGGCGAGGAAGGTGCCGCACATCAGGCCGATGGGCGTGCCGACGATCAGCGCGACGCCGATCTGGATCAGCGAGCCGACGATGGCGTTGAGCAGGCCGCCACCGGCGCCGGGGGGCGCGGTGATCTTGGTGAAGACGTGCGGGCCGAGGGCCGGCAGGCCGCGGGACAGCAACGTCCACAGGATCCAGGCGAGCAGCACCAGCGAAAGCGCGGCGAAGCCGGTGGAGATGGCCTTGACGACATAGTCGGTGGTGCGACGGCGGGCGAGCGATGCCATGATTTCCTCTCCCCTCAGCCCTTGAGCTTCGAGCGCACCAGCAGGCGCGAAAGAGCGAGAACGATGAAGGAGATGACGAACAGGATGAAGCCGAGCTGCAGCAGCGACTGCAGCTTGAGCGAGCCGATCGACGCCTCGGGGAACTCGTTGGCGATGGTCGAGGCGATGGTGGCGCCCGGCGCGAACAGCGAGGCCGACATGCGGGTCGCGTTGCCGATGACGAAGGTGACCGCCATGGTCTCGCCGAGCGCGCGGCCGAGGCCGAGCATCACCGCGCCGACCATGGCCGTGCGGCCATAGGGCACCGAGACGTTGCGATAGACCTCGTAGCTGGTGGCGCCGACGCCGTAGGCGGATTCCTTCAGCATCGGCGGCACCGATTCCAGCACCTCGACGAACATCGCGGTGATGAAGGGCAGGATCATCAGCGCCAGGATCAGTCCGGCGGTGAGCATGCCGGCGCCGAGCGGCGGCCCCTGGAACAGCGCACCGAGCAGCGGGATCGGCCCGAGCCACTCGATCAGCGGCGGCTGCACATAGGCGGCGATCAGCGGCACCACGATGAAGAAGCCCCACATGCCGTAGATGATCGACGGGACGGCCGCGAGCAGCTGGATGGCGACGCCGATCGGCCGGCGGAACGGGCCGGGGGCGATCTCGGTGAGGAAGAAGGCGATGCCGAAGGAGAGCGGCAGCGCCACGATGACGGCGATCACCGCGCTCGCCACCGTACCGAACACCATGACGCCGGCGCCGAAGCGCTCGGTGACCGGGTTCCAGGTGGTGGACCAGAGGAAGGAAATGCCGAACTCGCGCAGCGCGGGCAACCCGCCCTCGAAGAGCATGGCGATGATGAGGCCGAGCAGAACCAGCACGAAAATGCCGCTGGCCCAGAGCAGGCCGACGAAGATGGGATCGCTGACGCGCCCGGTCGGCTTGTGCGCGGCGATCAGGGCCGTGTCGGCCTCGGTTCCGCTGATGGAGGCAGCCATGTCGAATGTCCTTGAGCGCTGTCGCCGCTGATGCGCTTGAAACGGGATTGCCTGCTCTCCGGCATGACGGGCGCCACGATGGACGCTCGCATGCCCGGGGCGGGCAAGACGCGGAAGGCACGGCACGGATATCGGCGAGCGAAAGGCGAGGGGACGGCCGTCAGGACGGCGACACCCCCTCGCCCGATCTCAGAGCCTGAGGGCTCAGTTGGTCCAGACCGCCTTGCCGTCGGCCTTCACTTCGGCCTTCCAGGCGTCGCGGATGGCGCTGACCACCGAGTCCGGCAGCGCGATATAGTGCAGCTTCTCGGCGATGGCGTCGCCCTCGGCGCCATACGCCCAGTCGAAGAACTTGATCGCCTCGGCCGACTGCGCGCCGTTGGCGGGGTTCTTCGGCAGCAGGATGTAGGTGGCGCTGGTGATCGGCCAGGCCTTCTCGCCGGCGGTGTCGATCATCGAGGCGGCGAAGTTCTTCGCGCCCTTCCAGTCGGCGGCGGCGGCGGCGTCCATGAAGGCGTCGGTGGTCGGCTTCACGACCTTGCCGGCCTTGTTGACGAGGTTGGTCGAGGTCAGCGAGTTGGCCGCGGCATAGACGAACTCGACATAGCCGACCGCGCCCTTGGTGTTCTTCACGGTGCCGGCAATGCCTTCATTGCCCTTGGCGCCGGCGCCGGCCGGCCACTGCACCGAGGTCGCGGCGCCGATGTTGGACTTCCAGTCCGCGCTGACCGAAGCGAGGTAGGAGGTGAACACGAAGGAGGTGCCCGACGAATCCGAGCGGTAGACCGGGACGATGGCCAGATCCGGCAGCGTCACGCCCTTGTTGAGCGCGGCGATCTTCGGGTCGTTCCACTTGGTGATCTTGCCCTGGTAGATGTCGGCGAGGGTGGCGCCGTCGAGGGTGAGCTGGCCGTCGGCGACGCCGTCAATGTTGACGATGGCGACCACCGAGCCGATCACGGTCGGGAACTGCAGCAGGCTGGCCTGCTCGAGCTTGTCGTCCTTCATCGGCGCGTCGGAGGCGCCGAAATCGACGGTGCGGTTGACGATCTGGTTCTGACCACCGCCCGAGCCGATCGACTGATAGTTGAGGCCGGTGCCGGACTTCGCCTTATAAGCCGCAGCCCAGGCCTGGTAGACCGGGGCCGGGAACGAGGCTCCCGCGCCGTTGATGTCGGCAGCGAAGGCGTTGCCGGTCAGGGCGGCGAACGAGACCACGGCGACGCCGAGGAGGCGGTTGAATTTCAAAGGTCTTCTCCCAGTGCTTCAGCGGCTCGCGCGGCGCACGAGCCGGGCCGGAGGTGTTGCCCGTAGGCGGTGAGGGGTCACACGGGACTCTTAACGACCGGACGCCACCGTTCTATGACTTTGCAATGACACTTAAATGACAGATCAAGCCATTGTCTTGACATCGTTTTTCGTCGCTTCCGCCGGCAGTGCCGCCAGCCGCACCGAGAATGTCGAGCCCTCGCCCGGAATGCTGTCTATGCCGAGCCGGCCGCGATGACGGGCGACGATGTGCTTGACGATGGCGAGGCCGAGCCCGGTGCCGCCCTGCTCGCGCGAATGGGCGGTGTCGACGCGGTAGAAGCGCTCGGTGAGGCGGGGCACGTGCTCGGGGGCGATGCCTGGCCCGTAGTCGCGGATCGCGACCAGCGCGTCGTCCGCCTCGCGCGAAAGGGTGATCTCCACCCGCCCGCCGGAGGCGCCGTATTTCAGCGCGTTCTCGACCAGGTTCTCGAAGACGCGGATCAGCTCGTCGCGATCGCCCTGAACCAGCACCGGCACCGCCGGTTGCTCGAAGACGATCTCCACGCCCCGCTCGGCGCCGAGCGGGGCCAGCGCCTCGCGCACATGACCGACCGCCGCGCCCAGGTCCACCCGCGACTGCGGGCGCATATGGGCGTTGAGCTCGATGCGCGACAGCGACAGCAGGTCGTCGATCAGGCGCGACATGCGCCGGGCCTGCTCGGCCATGATCTTGAGGAAGCGCTCGCGGGCGGTGGCGTCGTTACGGGCCGGGCCCTGCAGCGTCTCGATGAAGCCGGAAAGCGAGGCGAGCGGGGTGCGCAGCTCGTGACTGGCATTGGCGATGAAATCGACCCGCATCTGCTCGACGCGCCGCTGCGGGGTGAGATCGGTGAAGCTGAGCAGCAGCGCCTCAGCCTTCTCCGCACGGCCCCCGCCGGCGCCCGGTCCGGTGACCGGCACGATGTCGGCGCGCAGCCAGCGGTCGACCGGCACCCGCTGGCTGAACTCGACGCGGCGGGCCTTGCCGTCGGCGCTGGCGGCGCGGATCGCCTCCAGCACTTCCGGCACCCGCACCGCGAAGGAGACGGGATCGCCGACGCGCACCGCCGCCAGCATGCCGGACGCCCGCGTATTGGCGGCGCGCACCGTGCCGCGATGATCGAGCAGCAACGCCGCCTCGGGCAGCGCCACCACCAGCGCGGCGAGCCGGTCCGGCGGCGGCGCCGGCGGCTCACGGAAGCGCGAGAGGGCGGCGGCGACCGGCTGGCGGAAGCGCCAGCGCCCCGCCGGCAGGCAAGCGGCAAGCAACAGCACCCCGCCGAGCAGCAGTGCCGGACCGGCGGCGAGCACCTCCTGCCCCACGGCGACGAGCAGGCCGAGGCCGCCGGCGAGCAGAATCCAGCGCGCCGCGAGGAGACGCTCGCCGAGCGTCTCACGCGCGAACGGGCCGGATTCCTCGATGCTCATGGCGTTCACCTCCTCGGGATGCCCAAATTTCATTCTTTACGTTATGTTGTGTTCGCCTGCCGGATGGATTCGCCGGAAAATCCTTCCAGCGGGCGAGGGAGCGACTCAACCATTTCTTCTTATGGTCTCATCGAGAGGCTTCCATATGACGAAGAAGGCGAACCGCGCAGCGGTCAAGCCCGCCGCCGCGAAATCCTCCGCCACCGATGCCGTCACGGCGCAGGACGCCCTCCCCGACACGCAGGATGGCACGGCGCCGCCGGCTGCCGACGGCGCCCGCCGCAAGAAGGCGCAGGACAAGAGCGTGGCTGGCAAGAACTCGTCGACCAAGGGCGCGGCCGGCAAAGGCGCGGCGGGCAAGAACGGTGCGTCGAAGGACGCCGATGCCGGCAAGCTCGCCTCGGCGCTCGGCAGCTTCTCGCTCGACCTGCCGGCGCTGCCGGCGATCATCGACGAGCGGGCCTATCGCAGCGGCAACTATCCCTATGCCGACCGGCCCAAGCGCAAGCACTATGAAAAGGAGCTGCTCGGACTGCAGATCGAGCTTCTCAAACTGCAGCGCTGGGTCAGCGAGACCGGCGAGCGCATCGTCATCGTGTTCGAGGGCCGCGACGCGGCCGGCAAGGGCGGCGCCATCCACCGCTTCGTGCAGCATCTCAACCCGCGCTTCGTGCGGGTGGTGGCGCTGAGCAAGCCCACCGAGGCCGAGGCCGGCCAGTGGTATTTCCAACGCTACATCGCGCATCTGCCGCGCAAGGGCGAGATCGTGCTGTTCGACCGCTCCTGGTACAATCGCGCGGTGGTCGAGCCGGTGATGGGCTTCTGCTCGCCGCAGGAGACGGCGCATTTCCTTGAACAGGCGCCGACCTTCGAGAAGATGCTCGCCGAGGACGGCATCCGCCTGTTCAAGGTCTGGCTCGACATCGGCCGCGAGATGCAGCTGAAGCGGCTGTTCGCCCGCAAGAAAGACCCGCTGAAGCACTGGAAGCTGTCGCCGGTCGACCTCGCCGCGCCGTCCCGCTGGGAGGCGATCTCGGCGGCGCGCGACGCGATGATCGCCGCCACCGACCAGCCGGGAGCGCCGTGGACCGCCGTGCTCGCCAACGACAAGATGCGCGCGCGGCTCGGCGTCATCCGCCAGGTGCTGGCGCGCCTGCCCTATGCCGAGCGCGACGACCGGGTGGTCGGCGTCCCCGACCCGCAGATCGTGCTCGACGGGCGCAATTTTCTGCACCGAGCCGATGGTTGAGCCCTGCTGGCGCCCAGATTGCCTGCCAGACCTCCTCGGCATAAGAGCATGACTCTGCGTCGGTCACAGGGGGGCGGGTGCGCAACAGGCGCCAGGTCGTCCGGCGGATGCCGGATGCCTCGGGGTGTTGCGTCGTGCCGTTCCTACCTGGAACGAGGCGGGCGCCGACCGCATCATCCTTCCGCCCGATCCCATTTCGTCCGACCCGGGACCGTGACCGCGACATGATCTTTCTCCGGCCGATCCGGCGCTTGCTGACCACGGGCCTCTGCGGCCTGTGCGCAGGCGCGGCTGCCGCTGCCGAACCTTCGCCGCCCGGGCCGCCGCCCGGCATGCCGCCCGCCTTCGGGCCGCCCGGCTTCGAGGCGCCGCCCTTCGGGCCGCCGGCAGGGGTGTTCGGCCCGCCGCCCTTCGCACCCGCCCCCTTCGGGCCGCCGGCGCCGGGGCCGATGCCGCCGCGGCCGGCCGTCGACTTCACCCTGCGCGGGCGAACCCTGCCGGACGGCGGCGACGTGCACATCGTGCATCGCCAGGGCCGCATCCGCGTCGATGTCGCCGTCGCCACGGTGGCGACGACGCTGACCGGCTTCATCGACTTGAAAGCGCGCAAGCTCGCGGTGCTGTCCAACCTGCCCGGGCTCGGCCGGGTGGCGGTGGAGATGACACTGCCGCCGGAATATGCGGCGATCGACATGCCGGCCGACAGCCAGTACTGGGGCACCGATACGGTAGCCGGCGAGCCCTGCGACATCTGGCGCGGCACCGACCGCACCACCTCGGCGCCGGTGGAGGCCTGCATCACCCTCGACGGGCTACCGCTGCGCTCGCTGACCTATACCGATGCCGGCAAGAAGGTGATGTTCCAGGCGACGGACATCTCGCGTGCCGCGCTCTCTCCCGAGGCGGTGGCGCTGCCCAAGGGAGTGAAGGTCAAGCGGCTGCCGAGCGCCATCCAGGGCATGGTGCCGAGCCTGACGCGCTGAGGACCGGGCCGGACGGGACGAGGGGACGGGGCAAGGGCCGCCGACCACCCAGGGTCAGCCGACCGCCCGGCGCGGCGCCTCGGCGTCGTCGGCTTCCACCGACGCTTCGGAAGCTGCGGCGGCCGGCCCGGCGGCCAGCGGCTGCACATCCTCGAGCAATGCCGGCACCGCCGCGGCGGCCAGTGCGGTATCCAGCGACATCGCGCCGCTCGACCGCCGCCGGCGGCTGAGCAGAAGCTCGCGAATGCCCATGGTGACGAGGGCGATGGCGAAGGGCGTCACATAATAGAGCAGGCGCAGCAGCAGCAGCGCGCCGAGCAGCGGCTCCTTCTCGAACTGCGACAGCGCGACCAGCATGGCGGCGTCGAACACGCCGAGCCCGCCGGGCGCATGGCTGGCGAAGCCGAGCAGCGTCGCGGAGATGAACACCACGCCGAGCGCGATCGGGTCGATGAACGGCGTCTGCGGCATCAGCACATACATCGCCGCCGCGCAGAAGGAGAGATCGACCATGCCGATCACCATCTGCAGCAGCGTCAGCTTCCAGCCCGGCAGCGTCACCTGCCAGTGGCCCTTGCCGATGCCGATGCGCCGCGGCTTCAGCCCGACCCACACCACATAGGCGGCCAGCGCCGCCAGAAGGCCGAGGCCGATCAGCCGGTTGATCCAGGGCGGCAGCTGGTCGACCGCGCTCGCCGCCCACGGCTCGATGCTGATGCCGAGGCCGAGGATCGCCATGTTGCCCAGCCAGAAGGTGAGGCCGGTGATGAAGCACAGCTTGGCGACGTCCACCGCCCCGAGCCCGTGCGCGGAATAGATACGGTAGCGCACCGTGCCGCCGGTGAAGGCGGAGAAGCCGATATTGTGGCCGATGGCATAGGAGGTGAAGGAGGCCAGCGCCGCCGTGCGGTAGGGCACATGGCTCTTGCCGATGGTGCGCAGGGCGAACCAGTCGTAGAAGGTCAGGGTGAAATAGGCGCAGGCGACGAACAGGGCGGCGAGCGCCACCCGCCAGGGCGGGGTATCGGTAAGCGCGTCCAGCACCTCGCCGGGGTGGATGTTGCGCAACATCTCGTAGAGCACGATCACGGCGACGCCGATGATGGCCAGGCTCGCCACCAGCCCCACGCCATGCCAGCCGACACGCTCGCGTAAGAACTTCGCTATCGCGCTCAGCGTGCTGCTCATGGCGTCCCCGTCGTCCTGTATGTCGTCATGCGCGTTCCCGGCCCAGCCGTAGCAGAGCTTGGCCTCCGGCGGAACCGCCCGTCACTGCGGCGACACCGCACGGCATACTTCCCTTGGGGAATAGGCCGCGGCGCCCCGCCATGGAAGGGCGCGCTTGTCGGCCCAGAACGCGGCAACGCCGTGACGGGCGGATGACGGTCGCGTTTGTGTGAACGGCGCTCACAGCCGCACCGGATAGCCGATTTCGATGGTGCGCGGGCGCGGCAGGCCGAAGCGGTCCACCGAGCGCTCGGCGTTGCGGGCCAGGAACGCGAAGACATGGGCGAGCGCGTCGCGGATGCCGAGGATCTCCTCCGGCGGCATGATGCGCTCGTGGCCGATGACGTAGACCGCCTCGTCCGGATCGATGCCGAGCGAATACAGCGCCGGGCCGAGCACCGAGGGCACGTCGATCTGCTGCATGTAGCCGAAGCGCACATCGACCCGCACATGGCCGGCGTCCAGCACCGTGACGCGCACCCGCTCGTCCACCGGCACGCGCGGGCGCGAGGCGATCCACACCGAGGCGATGACCGATTTCGAAAACTGCACGTTGAACAGGTCGGACAGCCGGCCGAGCGCCACCGGGGTGAGCGCGCCGCCGCGCGACAGGAAGATGGCGGTGCGTGGCGAGGTCGCGCAGCCCGCCGGCTTGCCGCGGGCAACGAACTCCTCCAGCGGCTCGGCGAAACGCTTCTGCTGGATGCCCAGCCCTTCGAGCCCGCGCCGCCAGCTCACCATCACCACCAGCACCAGCGAGGCGATGGCGACCGGCAGCCAGCCGCCATCGTGCAGCTTGGTCAGGTTGGCGGCGGCGAAGGAGACGTCGACCACCAGCAGCCCGGCGGCGAGGCCGACCAGCGCCAGCACCGGCAACCGGCCGAGCCGCTTCACATAGGCGACGAACAGGATGGTGGTGGAGATCATCGCCATCGCCACCGCGATGCCATAGGCGGAGGCGAGCCGGTCCGACGAGCCGAACGAGACCACCACCGCGGTGCAGGCCAGCAGCAGCAGCCAGTTGAGCCGGCCGATATAGATGTGCTGGTCGTTGTGCTCGCTGGTGTAGCGGATGCGCATCGGCGGCAGGTAGCCGAGCTCGATCGCCTGCTTGGCCAGCGAGAACACGCCGGTGATGATCGCCTGCGAAGCGATGACCGTCGCCGCCGCCGCCAGGAACAGCAGCGGCACGTCGAAAATGTCCGGCGACAGGTCGTAGAACGGATTGCGCACCGCCGCCGGATTGACCAGCACGGTGGCGCCCTGGCCGTAATAGTTCAGCAGCAGAGCGGGCATGGCGACGAACAGCCAGGCGCGGGTGATCACCGGCCTGCCGAAATGGCCGAGATCGGCATAGAGCGCCTCGCCGCCGGTGATGGCGAGGAAGGTGGCGCCGAGCACCGCGCCCGCCAGCCAGATGTGATCGGCGATGAGGGCGATGCCGTAGCGCGGATCGACCGCGACCAGCACGCCGGGCTGCTGGAGGATGCCGTAAAGGCCGAAGGCGCCGAGCGTGACGAACCAGAGCAGCATGATCGGCCCGTAGAAGGCGCCGATGCGATCGGTGCCGGCCCGCTGCGACACGAAGACCGCCACGATCACCACCACGGTGACGGCGACGATCCAGTGGTCCAGCGCCGGCGCCACCACCTCCAGGCCCTCGATGGCCGAGAGTACCGACATGGCCGGGGTGAGCACGCCATCGCCGATCAGCATCGCCGCACCGACCAGACCGGCGACGAGCAGCCACAGGCGCCCGCCATTGGCGCTACGATGCAGGTCGAGCAACGTCACCAGCGCCAGGATGCCGCCTTCGCCGTCATTATCCGCCCGCAGCACCAGCAGCACGTATTTGATGGTCACCGACAGGATGATCGCCCAGGTGACGAGCGACAGCAGGCCCAGCACCTCGTCATGGGTGACCGAGACTCCCCCTACCGCCAGCAATCCCTGCTTGAAGGCGTAGAGCGGACTGGTGCCGATATCGCCGAACACCACGCCAAGCGCCGCAAGTTCGGCGGTAAAGGGAATCACGCGTTTCGCGCTGGTCGAAGAAGAGGTTCGGGCCATAATGCCTCGTTATGCCCCTGACGGACGGCACAGTGGGCACCGGCCGCCCCGACGGCTGCGGACGCATTTCACCAAACTGGCCCTTGGCATGATCGACGCCGACGATGAGGAGGAAGTCGCGCACCGCAGCAATAGCGCGGCGCGCCGCCGACGCCAAGCGGTGTTTCCCCAAAAGTCCGCCAAGCATCGGCCGGCGCTGGGGAACCCGGGTCCCGGAGACATCGGATCGATGCCGGTGGGGGCAGGCAGAGGCGGTAAGCCGGGAAGATTTGAGGGAGAGGAGCGTGGGGGGCGGAAGCTCCCCTCCCTCAACCATCCGTCGGAGCGACCCTCAGGCTTGCGGGAGCCATTCGGACTCACGGCGGCGGCAACCGGCCCGGCCGGAACTCCGAAGAGTCATGCGGCCGGAACATTGGATCCAATTTATCGTCTGAACCGTTCGGTCAGCCGACAAGAGGCTATATAGGCCCGTGAGCCGGCTTTGTCAGCGGGGTCGAGAAATCTTCAACCGCAATAGCGGCAACGTGATCACCACAATTCGAAAACGTACTAGATTTCGGGGCGAATCCCCGCGCAGCGATGATCCCCAATGGCCACCGCCCTCACCATCCCGAACGACTGGACCTTTCCCGCCGCGGGCGGCAAGCGCCGGCAGATCCTCGACGGCGCCGCCGGCGTCTTCCTGGCGAGCGGCTTCGACGGCGCCAGCATGGGCGAGATCGCGCGGGCGGCCGGCGTGTCCAAGGGCACGCTCTACACCTACTTCGTCTCGAAGGAGGAGCTGTTCCGCGCCCTGCTGCGCGAGAAATGCTCGGATATCGCCGAGCGCTGCTTCCAGCTCGACCCGCAGGGCGATGTGGGCGCCGAACTCACCGCCGTCGCCCGGCGCTACATCGCGGCGATGGCGGAACCCGACTACATCGCCACGCTGCGGGTGGTGATCAGCGCCGCCGAGAAATTCCCGGCCGTCGGCGCCGCCTATCACGAGGCGGGCATCGAGACCACCGTGGCGCTGCTGAGCCGCTGGCTGGCCGGCAAATCCGCCGATGGCGAGCTCGCCGTCGAGGAGCCGGAACTGGCGGCGCGGCAGTTCATCTGCAGCTGCTATGCTCAGACCGTCACCCCGGTGCTGTTCGGCGACCTGAGGCGGCCGGCGCCCGAAGCGGTCGCCCGGGCGATCCGCTTCACCGTCGACGCCTTCCTGCGCGCCTTCGCGCCCCGGCCCTGAGCCTCAATCGGCGCTCGCGGCTCCCTCGCCGGCGGCGAACAGCGCGTCGAGCCCCTCGCGGTAGCTCGGAAAGGCCAGATCGACGCCCAGCTCTCGCTTGAGCCGCTCGTTGCGCACCCGGCGGTTGTCGGCCCAGAAGGACAGCGCCATCGCCGACATGGTGGCGGAAGCCTCTTCGAAAGGTTCAGCGACCGGACCCGGCCGGCCGAGCAGGCGGGCGGCATGGCGCACCGGCGCGCAGGCCGGGGAGGGCTCGTCGTCGACCACGTTCACCGCGCCTTCAAAGCCGAGGCGGAAGGCGGCGTCGACGGCGGCGGCGATGTCGTCGACATGGATGCGGTTGAACACCTGGCCGTCCCGCTCGATGCAGCGGGCGCTGCCATCGGCAACGTCGATCAGCGCGTTGCGGCCTGGACCGTAGATGCCGCCGAGCCGCAGCACCGCCACCGGCCGGCCGGCGCGGACGCCCAGCGCTTGCCAGGCAGCCTCCGCGGCGATCCGCCGGGCGGCGCGGGGCTTGCCGGCGGCGAGCGGCGCGCTCTCGTCGATCCAGGCGCCGGCGCTGTCGCCATAGACGCCGATGGTGGAGAGATAGACGATCGGGCCGGTGCCGCTCCCCAACGCGTCGGCGAGCACGGGCAGGAAGGGGTCGCCCACCTCGCCCGGAGCCGCGCTGACGAGGATGGCCGCCGCGCCGGCCACCGCCTCGGCAAAGCCCGGCGACTCCGGTGCCAGCAACCGCACGCCGCCCTCCTCGCGCTCGCCCTGGCGCGAGGTGCCGAGGCGCCGCGCGAACCGCGCGCCGAACCGCGCGGCATACCCACGGGCACAGAAGCCATAGCCGAGGCAGATCAGCGTCGTCACGCGGCACTCTCCAGCAAGGGGTCCCATTCGGCCCGCACCGCGGCATCGGCCTCGGCCGGCGCGTGGCGGGCGGCCAGCCGGGCGAAGTCGGCCGGCGGCAGCAGGCGCGCGAGCGCCCACACCGCCGCACCCCGGATCAGCGGCGCCGGATCGGTGATGAGGCGCTCGGCCTCGCCGGCGAGACCGACCTCGCCGGAATTGCCGATCGCGGTGAGCACGTTGCGCAGGAAGCGCACCCGCCCGGTCCGCTTGATCGGGCTCTTGGCGAAGCGGGCACGAAACGCGCCGTCATCCAGCCGGGCGAGCTCGGCGAGCTCCGGATTGCGGTTCTCGTCGCGGGCGGCGAGCCGCGCCTCGCGGCCGAGGCTGGCGAACTTGTTCCACGGGCAGGCGGCGAGGCAGTCGTCGCAGCCATAGATGCGGTTGCCGATCAGCGGGCGCAGCTCGCGCGGTATCGGGCCGCGATGCTCGATGGTGAGATAGGAGACGCAGCGGCGGGCATCGAGCTGGTAGGGGGCGGGAAAGGCGCCGGTCGGGCAGGCGTCGAGGCAAGAGCGGCACGAGCCGCAATGGTCGCGCTCCGGCGCGTCCGGCGGCAGCTCCAGCGTGGTGGCGATGGCGCCGAGCAGCAGCCAGGAACCCTTTTCGCGCGAGACCAGATTGGTGTGCTTGCCCTGCCAGCCGAGCCCCGCGCTCGCGGCGAGCGGCTTCTCCATCAGCGGCGCGGTGTCGACGAACACCTTCACTTCAACCTGGTCCGGACCGCCGACGCGTGGCACGAAGCGCGAGCAGATCCGCTTCAGCTTGCCCTTGACCAGCTCGTGATAATCGTCGCCGCGGGCATAGACCGAGATGGCACCGCGCAGACGGTCGGCCAGGGCGGCGCGGGGGTCCTCGTCCGGGCCGTAATTCAGGCCGAGCATGATGACGGAGCGCACCTCCGGCCACAGGGCGCGAGGGGAGGAGCGGCGTTCCGCCGTCTCCTCCAGCCACTCCATGTCGCCCTGGGCGCCGGAGGCGAGCCATTGCGCGAGGCGCGGCGCCGCCTGCGGAATGGCGTCAGCGGCGCAGATGCCGATGGCGTCGAAGCCTTCCTCGCGCCCGAGATCGATGAGAAGGGCCCTCGCCTCCTGCGCGGAGCGGGCAGGCTGTGGGGATCGGGCCGCGCCGGGGCTCAGAAATCCAGATCCGCGTAGCAGGCGGCCGGCGGCATGCCCGCCATGGTCAGGGCGAGCAGCGGCCGGAAGGCCGGGCGCGACTTGATGCGCGCGTACCAGATCTTCGCCGTCTCGTCCTCGTGCCACGGCACGTCGCCCAGATAATCGACGCAGGAAATATGCGCGGCAGCGGCAAGGTCGGCATAGGAGAGCCGATCACCACCAAGCCAGTTCCGCGTCTTCAGAAGCCAGCCAATATAGTGGAGATGATAGCGGATATTGGCGCGCGCGGCACGGATGGCCGGCATGTCCGGCGGACCGCCGCCCGCCTCGCGCGGCATGAAGCGCTTGTAGACCTTCTCGCGCACCAGCGGCTCGGACACCTCGAAGTAGAACTTCTCATTGAACCACGCCATCAGCCGGCGCACCTCGATGCGTTCCTCGCGGCCGCCGGGCAGCAAGCGACGATCGCCCATCGCATGGCCGTAGGTCTCGTCGAGATATTCGGCGATGACGGTGCCGCCGGGCACCACCAGCCCGTCCGCCTCCACCAGCACCGGCGTCTGGCCGGCAGGATCGAGCGTGAGAAAGCCCGGTCGCCGTTCCCACACCCGCTCCTCGATGAGTTCGGGACCCATTCCCATCTCGCCGAGGGCGAGACGGATCAAACGCGAGAACTGGCAGAAGGGATGATGATAGAGCTGCATTGTCCGGGGAGCGCCGCGCGGCCGCCTGAGAAGAGCGCCGTCCGCTGATCGGTCTAGAGGGGTTCCGGCGACATCGCAAGCGATGACGGCATCAAGATGGCAGCAGGGATCGAGCTTGCCGATACCACCCGGCGCGCTTTTTTCAACGTATCGTATCCGAGCCGTTAACGCGGCCGGCCGGGCTCGCCCGCGCCGAGAACAAACAAGGGAGGACACCCATGCCCCACACCCCACAACACGGTACCGTCGTCTGGAACGAACTCAACAGCCATGATGTCGAAGCCGCCAAGGGTTTCTACGGGCGGCTGATGGGATGGGACTTCGCGCCGATGCCGATGGGCGACGACACCTACTGGATCATCCGGAAGGGAGGCGCCGACATTGGCGGCGTGTTTCCGATGAGTGGCCCGGAATTCGACCGCATACCGCCGCACTGGATGACCTATGCCGCGGTCGACGATGTCGACGCCAGCACCAAGGAGGCCAAGGCGGCCGGCGGCGAGGTCCTTAAGGGCCCCTTCGACGTGCCGGGCGTTGGCCGCATCGCCGTGGTGAAGGACGCCGAGGGCGCGGTGATGGGCTGGATTTCGCCGAAAATGTGAGGCGGCACAAGGCCCTGATGACCCTCCGGATGCCCCTGGGGCATTAGGCGATTCCGACATTCGCGTGTCATGTTGCGGGCGCAGTTGCGTCGTGCGAGCGGCGCAGCGATGCCCATTCTCCTGCGAAGTGAAGGAAAATCCGAACGATGCAGATGCCCCTCCCGGCTTCCCCCATACGTGCCTGTGGCTATTCCCTGCGTGAAGGCAGTCCCGAGTTCGACGACCTCGGCCTTTCTCTCGACGAAGCGGAGGCGCTGGGCGTCGATGTGGTGGAGCTGCCGGTGCATGGCTGGCACCTCATCGTCGGCGGCCGCGTGCTCACCGACCGGCTGGCCGATCTCACCCGTGCGCTGTCCGGCCGCAAGCTCGGCTACACCGTGCACGGGCCGCTGGCCATCAACCTGATGGACGTGCCCGAGCGGCTGGCCCGCCACGAGGCGGTGCTGGAGGCCTCGATCGAGATCACCGGCGCCATCGGCAGCGACACGCTCGTCATCCATAGCGGCATCGTGCGCGAGCACGGCGACGACATCGAGCTCGCCTATGCCCGCCAGCGCGATGCACTCGCCCGTGCCGGCGACAAGGCGGCCGCCGCAGGCATCACCCTGTGCGTGGAGAATGTCTTCCGCACCGGCGGCGCCCGCGAGACCGCCAGCCCGCTGAAGCTCGCCGGCCAGCTCGCCGCCATCGACCACGCGGCGGTGAAGGCGACGCTCGACGTCAGCCACGCGTTCATCCGCTGCGCTGAGACACGCCTCGACCCGCTGGCGGAAATCGCCGAGCTGGTGCCGTATGTCGCGCATCTGCACCTGCACGACAGCTTTGGCCGGCCGAGCGAATTGTGGACCCGGTCCTCCGCCGAGGCAGCCGCTTTCGGCGATGGCGACCTGCACCTGCCGATCGGCTGGGGCGGCATCGACTGGCAGGCGGTGGTGGAGACGGTGACGCTGAACCCCGGCGTGACGGCGATCCTCGAGCTCAATCCGCGCCACTGGCGGGAAATCGGTCCGCAGGTGCCGGCGCTCCGGACGCTGGCGGCGCGGTTCCGCGGCCTCGACACCGCGGTTGCGGCCTGAGGCTGCCGGCAAGGCTTGCCCGCGGCGCGCCCCCGGCGCGGAGAAGCCGGGCGGACATCCGCCGCCGTTCCGATTCAACCCGGACGGTTTCCTGCCCGGACGGTTTCTTGCCCAGAAGGCTTCTTGCAGGTGCGTAACGCCGCCCCTATATCGGCGGCGAACGGCGCGATGCAAAGCGCCGTACCCAATCTATCGGGGGCCGGTCCGGGGGACGGTGCAGCGCAACGCGCCGATGCCATCCTCTCCGGGTGCTCAATGAGGTCCGGCCGGCCTGCCAGAAGGAGAATGTACATGTCTAAAGTCATCGGCATCGACCTCGGTACGACCAATAGCTGCGTCGCCGTCATGGAAGGCACCTCGCCCAAGGTGATCGAGAACGCCGAGGGCGCCCGCACGACGCCCTCCATCGTCGCCTTCACCGAGGACGGCGAGCGCCTCGTCGGCCAGCCGGCCAAGCGCCAGGCGGTCACCAATCCCGAGCGCACCTTCTTCGCGGTAAAGCGCCTGATCGGCCGCCGCTACGACGATCCGATCATCGAGAAGGACAAGAAGCTGGTCCCCTATTCCATCGTGAAGGGTGACAATGGCGACGCCTGGCTCGAGTCGGATGGCAAGAAGTATTCGCCCTCGCAGATCTCCGCCTTTACGCTGCAGAAGATGAAGGAGACCGCGGAGGCCTATCTCGGCGCCAAGGTCGACAAGGCGGTCATCACCGTCCCGGCCTATTTCAACGACGCCCAGCGCCAGGCCACCAAGGACGCCGGCCGCATCGCCGGCCTCGAAGTGCTGCGCATCATCAACGAGCCGACGGCGGCTGCGCTCGCCTACGGCCTCGACAAGAAGTCGGCCGGCACCATCGCCGTGTACGACCTCGGCGGCGGCACCTTCGACGTGTCGATCCTCGAGATCGGCGACGGCGTGTTCGAGGTGAAGTCGACCAATGGCGACACCTTCCTCGGCGGCGAAGACTTCGACATGCGGCTCGTCAACTATCTCGCCGACGAGTTCAAGAAGGAGCAGGGCATCGACCTGCGCAACGACAAGCTGGCCCTCCAGCGGCTGAAGGAAGCCGCCGAGAAGGCGAAGATCGAGCTGTCGAGCGCGCAGCAGACCGAGATCAACCTGCCCTTCATCACCGCCGACGCCTCCGGGCCGAAGCACCTGACCATGAAGCTCACCCGCGCCAAGTTCGAGGCGCTGGTGGACGACCTGATCCAGCGCACCGTCGAGCCCTGCCGCAAGGCGCTCAAGGACGCCGGCCTGTCCGCCGGGCAGATCGACGAAGTGGTGCTGGTCGGCGGCATGACCCGCATGCCGAAGGTGCAGGAGATCGTGAAGCAGTTCTTCGGCAAGGAGCCCCACAAGGGCGTCAACCCGGATGAAGTGGTCGCCATCGGCGCCGCCATCCAGGCCGGCGTGCTGCAGGGCGACGTAAAGGACGTGCTGCTGCTCGACGTCACCCCGCTCTCGCTCGGCATCGAGACGCTGGGCGGCGTGTTCACCCGCCTGATCGACCGCAACACCACCATCCCGACCAAGAAGAGCCAGGTGTTCTCCACGGCGGAAGATGGCCAGACCGCGGTGACCATCCGCGTGTTCCAGGGCGAGCGCGAAATGGCGGCGGACAACAAGATCCTCGGCCAGTTCGACCTCGTCGGCATTCCTCCCTCGCCTCGCGGCGTGCCGCAGATCGAGGTCGCCTTCGACATCGACGCCAACGGCCTGGTGAACGTGTCGGCCAAGGACAAGGGCACCGGCAAGGAGCAGCAGATCCGCATCCAGGCCTCGGGCGGCCTGTCGGACGCCGACATCGACAAGATGGTGAAGGACGCCGAGAGCCACGCCGCCGAGGACAAGAAGCGCCGTGCGGTGGTGGAAGCCAAGAACCACGGCGAAGCGCTGATCCACTCGACCGAGAAGGCCCTCGCCGAGCATGGCGACAAGGTCGGCGAGGTAGAGAAGGGTGCGATCGAGGCCGGCCTCGCCGAGCTGCGCACCGCGCTGGAGGGTGACGACGCCGAGGCGATCGCCGCCAAGACCAACGCTCTCGCCCAGGCCTCCCTCAAGCTGGGCGAGGCGATGTACGCCGCGCAGCAGGGCGGCGGCGAGGCCGAGGCCGGCGCGCCGAAGGACGACGTGGTGGACGCCGAGTTCACCGAGGTCGACGACGACAAGAAGAAGTCGGCCTGATCGGCTTTTTCGCAATCCCCGCCCCGGGAGTCCGCTTCCGGGGCGGCTTTGTAATGACGATGCGGGCAGACCGCCGTCCAGCTTCCGTCCGGTTTTCCGGCGGACCGGGCGGCCGGCGGCAAGTTTCCTGCATGTAACGGGCCCGAATGTCCCGCCAGCCGCGCGCCTTCCCTGGGATTTGACCGGGGATCCGCGCGGAGCGGCTGGCCGGTGGACGAAACAATTCGGTGGCACGGCGACCAATGGCCAAGATCGACTATTACGAACTGCTCGAAGTGACCCGCACCTGCTCGGACGGGGAGCTGAAGTCGAGCTATCGCAAGCTCGCCATGAAGTGGCACCCCGACAAGAACCCCGGCGATACCGGGGCGGAGGACCGCTTCAAGCAGATCAGCGAAGCCTATGACGTGCTGAAGGACCCGCAGAAGCGCGCCGCCTATGACCGCTTCGGCCATGCCGCCTTCGAGAATGGCGGCGGTGGCGGGCCGGGCTTCGGCAACGACTTCGCCTCCACCTTCTCCGACATTTTCGACGACCTGTTCGGCATGGGCGGCGGCCGGCGCGGCGGCGGCGGCGGAGCGCGAGGCACCGGCCGCGAGCGCGGCGCCGACCTGCGCTACAACATGGAAATCACGCTGGAGGAAGCGTTCGGCGGCAAGGATGCCACCATCCACCTGCCGACCTCCATCACCTGCGAGGCCTGCACCGGCACCGGCGCCAAGCCCGGCACCCAGCCGACCTCCTGCCGCACCTGCGGCGGCGCCGGCCGCGTGCGCCAGGCGCAGGGTTTCTTCACGCTGGAGCGCACCTGCCCGAGCTGCCAGGGTCGCGGCCAGGTGATCGAGGACCCCTGCCCGGCCTGCGCCGGCGCCGGACGCGTCACCAAGGAGCGCACGCTGCAGGTCGGCATCCCCGCCGGCGTCGAGGACGGCACCCGCATCCGCCTCGGCGGCGAGGGCGAAGCCGGCGCGCGCGGCGGCCCGGCGGGCGACCTCTACATCTTCCTCTCCATCGGCCCGCACGACTTCTTCCAGCGCGACGGCGCCGACCTGTTCTGCCGTGCGCCGATCTCCATGGTGACGGCGGCGCTGGGCGGCTCCTTCGAGGTGCCGACCATCGACGGCGACACCTCCAAGGTGAAGATCCCCGAGGGCACCCAGTCCAACAAGCGCTTCCGGCTCGCCGGCAAGGGCATGCCGGTGCTGCGCACCCGCAATCGCGGCGACATGTATGTGCAGGTGGTGGTGGAAACGCCGCAGAACCTCACCCGCCGCCAGCGCGAGCTGCTCGCCGAGTTCGAGACGGAATCCTCCAAGGAAAATCACCCCGAGGCGCACGGCTTTTTCGCCAAGGTGAAGGATTTCTTCGCCGGGGATGCGGAATGATGCCTGCGACTGACGTATCGGTAGCAACCGGAACGTCATTGGGGTGTAACGGCTGCGTCATCGCCGTGACTTAACATTGCCCGATAGCGCGCATAGTCTTCGCGGATTGCCTTTCGTTCCCTTCATTCACGGCCGGTCGTTTCGGCGCTCTGGAATCCAAGTGGCATGCTGCATCGCTCCTGCTCCGACAGCCCGAAGTCACGTCCCGACGAAGTCCGTTTTCTCCAGTCCTGGCTTCAGGATCCGCTGCGCACCGGAGCGGTGTCGCCCTCCGGCCGGGCGCTGGCGCGCACCATGGCCGGCTATGTCGACCCCGATTCGGACGGCCCCATCATCGAGCTAGGCCCCGGCACCGGCCCGGTGACGGCGGCGCTGCTCGCCCGCGGCGTCGCACCCGAGCGGCTGGTGCTGATCGAATACAACCCGGAATTCTGCAAGCTGCTGCAGGCGCGCTTTCCCGGCGTGAACGTGATCCGCGGCGACGCCTATGGCATCAGCAAGACGCTGGACGGCATGCTGGACAAGCCGGCGGCGGCGGTAGTGTCCTCGCTGCCGCTGTTCACCCGCCCGGTGGCGGAGCGCTACAGCCTGCTCGACCAGTCCTTCGAGCTGTCGCGGCCGCAGGCGCCGTTCATCCAGTTCACCTATGCCGTGGTCTCGCCGGTGCCGCTGCAGGCCGAGCGCTTCGACGCCCATCGCAGCCCGCGCGTCTGGGCTAACCTGCCGCCGGCGCGCGTCTGGGTGTATCGTTCCCGCACCGCCTGACACCGGCCCTCGACGGGCGGCGCGGCCGGCGGTGCCGCTCCGCCGTGCCGGCATCCGGCGTTCCGGTTCCCAATGGTTCCGGTTCGCAGCGTTTCCTTCCGTGCGGAGATTCTCATGCGCCCGACCAAGATCCTCACCTTCTCCGGCTCAATCCGCACCGGTTCCTATTCCGCGACGCTTGCGGCGATCGCCGCCAAGGAGCTCGCCTTGCTCGGCGCCGAGCCGGTGCTGATCTCGCTCGAGGACTATCCGCTGCCGATCTACGATGCCGACCTCGAGGCCGAGGAGGGCGTGCCGCAAGCGGCCGAGCAGCTGCGCAGCCAGCTGGCGCTGGCCGATGGCGTGTTCATCGCCACGCCGGAATACAACGCCGCCGTGCCGCCGCTCCTGAAAAACGCCATCGACTGGGCCAGCCGCGCCAAGGGCGCGCCGGGTGGCGGCGGCCACGACCCGTTCAAGGGACCGGTCTTCGCCATCGGCTCGACCTCGCCGGGGGCGCTCGGCGGCTATCGCGCGGCGATGATGCTGCGCCAGGTGCTGGCGCTCGGCCTCAGCGCGCTAGTGCTCGCCGAGCAGGCGATGGTGCCCGCCGCGCACCAGGCGTTCACCGACGCCGGCGATTTCAAGGACGAACGGCAGCTGGAACGCTTGCGCGGAACGCTGCGCACGCTTATCGACCAGTCGGCGCTGCGCGCGGGCCTGCGCGCCTAGCGTCCTTGCGGGCCACCGCGCCGAGATGCGGCCGGATCCTCCGAGAGCCCGCCGACCGGAGACTGCCGATGAGCCCCGCCGCGCGCCTTGCCGTTCCCGATCCGCGCGATCGGCTGATCGTCGCCCTCGACCTGCCCTCGCTCCGGGCGGCGGAAGACGTGGTCTCCCGGCTCGGCGACACGGTGAGCTTCTACAAGATCGGCTATGAGCTCGGCTTCGCCGGCGGCCTCGGCTTCGCCCGCGAGCTGATCGGCGAGGGCAAGAAGGTCTTCATCGACTTCAAGCTGCACGACATTGGCAACACGGTGGCGAAGGGCGTGGCGAGCGTCGCCCATATGGGCGCCAGCTTCCTCACCGTGCACGCCTACCCCCAGACCATGCGCGCGGCGATGGAAGGCAAGGGCGCCAGCCCGCTGCGCATTCTCGCCGTGACCGTGCTGACCTCCTATGACGAGGCCGACCTCTCTGAGGCCGGCTACGCCGCCGGCGTCGACGCCACGGTGCGCCGCCGGGTCGAGCAGGCGCGCGAGACCGGTATAGACGGCATCGTCTGCGCCCCGACCGACGCCGCGATGGTGCGCGAGGTGCTGGGACCGAAGCGCGCCATCGTCACCCCCGGTGTGCGCCCGACCGGCGCTGCCGCCGGCGACCAGAAGCGCATCGCCACGCCGGGCGACGCCATTCGCGCCGGCGCCGACCATCTCGTGGTCGGCCGGCCGATCGTCGGCGCGCCGGACCCCGCCGCCGCCGCCCGCGCGGTGCAGGCCGAGATCGCCGCCGCGCTCGCCTGAGCGACCGGGTCTTCCGAACAGGGAAAGGTTCATCACCATGACCAAGGGTTACTGGATCAGCCGCATCGACGTGCGCGACACCGAGGCCTACAAGCCCTATGTCGCCGGTGCGGACGCCGCGATCGCCGCTTTCGGCGGCCGCTTCCTGGTGCGCGGCGGCGCGTTCGAGGCCCCCGAGGGCGTGGCGCGCTCGCGCAATGTCGTGGTGGAGTTCAAGGACTACGACACCGCGCTCGCCTGCTTCCAGTCTCCGGAATACCAGGCCGCCTACCAGCACCGCCTCGCCTCTTCCGACGGCGAGCATCTGGTCGTCGAGCAGTATGAGGGCAACCAGCCGGCGGCGGGCGGGATCGACGGACCCGCCAGCGGACCCGGCACCGCCTATTGGGTGATGCGCATCGACGTGCACGACCCCGAGGGCTACAAGCCCTATATCGCCGCCGACGCCACCGCCGTCGAAGCCTCCAAGGGCTGGTTCCTGGTGCGCGGCGGCCGGCATGCGGCGGTGCACGGCTCGGCCCGCTCGCGCAATGTGGTGCTCGCCTTCAAGGATTACGAAACCGCCCGCGCGGCCTATCACTCGGCCGCCTACCAGGCGGCGCTGGTGTTCCGCAAGGCGGCGGCCGAGGCCGAGGTGATCATCGTCCACGGCACGGAATAGGCGGTTTTCACGCGAAATTGGCCCTACCGGCAGGATTCGCCGGAGCGCTCCGGCGCGGGCTGTGGACAAGCAGAAACGGTTCTGCTATGTGCGCACACCTTGATTGGCCGAGTGCCGTCCCGAGTGGTTTTCGGGACGCCGTTCCCCCGATCTCCGAGATTCAACGTATCGCGATAGCGAAGGCACGAAGAGGAAGACACGTGCAGGTTCTTGTTCGGGACAACAATGTCGATCAGGCCCTGAAGGCCCTCAAGAAGAAGATGCAGCGCGAAGGCATTTTCCGCGAGATGAAGCTGCGCGGTCACTACGAGAAGCCTTCCGAGAAGCGCGCTCGCGAGGAGGCCGAGGCCATCCGCCGCGCTCGCAAGCTGGCCCGCAAGCGCGCCCAGCGCGAAGGCCTGCTGCCGTCCAAGCCGAAGGTCGTCGCCGGCGGCCGCTGAGCGAACCGCCTACGGGGCTTTCGTTTGATGAATTCGATGAGCGCGGCGACATGGTCGCCGCGCTTTTCGCGTTTATCGATCCAATGATCGCCGGCCGGTCGATTGCCACCGATTGCCGCCGTCTTGGGGCCCCGGCCTGCCTGACGGACTGGAGCGGAAGAGCCGAGCATGAAGGCCGACACACCCTTCCCGGCCGGCGCGCCGACAACGCCCGATGGGGTGGCGATCGACGATTTGCGCCACGCTCCCGCTTTCACCCCGGTGGTGGCCGACCGTATCTGGCGGGCCTGGTGGCTGGAGGCCGGCGTGCCGGAAGATGCGGTGCGCACGCGGCTGCAGGAAAGCCTGGGTCCGGGACCGATACCGACCACGCTGGTCGCGCTGCGCGGCACCGTATTCCTCGGCACCGCCTCGCTGATCGCAAGCGACATGGAGGAGCGGCCGGCGCTGGCGCCCTGGGTGGCGGCGTTGTGGGTGGAGCCGGCGTATCGGCGGGCCGGCATCGGCGCGGCGCTGACGGAGGCGGCGAGCCGTCTCGCCTTCCGCCTCGGCCATGCGCGGATCTATCTCGCCGCGCGGCCGGAGAAGGCGGGTTTCTATCGCCGGCGCGGCTGGGAGACCTGCGAGACCGACGTCGATGGGCTGGATATTCTCAGCCGGGCAGACCCGCCCGGCTGACGCGCCTCACTGGCGGTTCATCGGCACGGTGTATTCGCCGGCGCGGATGCGCTCGGCAAGGCGCGCCGCGAAATCGGCGGCGGCGTCCTCGCCATAGGTGGCGACCATCGAACGGATCGCGGTGAACAGCGCCGCCTGCGCGAGACAGTCCTCGTCGAGGCCGTCATAGACCGCCTCGTTCCACGCCTCGTCGAGATAGGCAAGCGCGGCATGGCGCTCGTCTTCCTGCGCCCGCTCGGCAGCGGGATCGATGGCGGTCGGATCGGTAATCTCGGACAAGCTGGCACCTCCGCGCGCATCAAGCGCGACCGACTCACCATAGCACGACGATCCCGATGGTCCCCTCATGTTTTGAACAAGGGTTAACGGCCATCGGGAAACCGTCGCGCTGTGTCATTTCGGTCGCGACTGTTGCGCAATAGCCGCAGAATACGGCCAGAGCATGGTCCCCGGAGGTCAAGCCAGCCCGACCTAGCACGTAGCGGGATCAGTAGGCGAGCTCGAACGGCTCGCCCTGCATCGCCTCGCTGCCGCGGCCGATGGCGGCGATGGCCGCGCTCATGCGCCCCTGCCGGCCGAGCGCGGCGTCGGCGAGCGACACCAGCAGCGCGTTGGGGGTGGCGCTAGGCGAGGCGGTGCGCAGGGCGCCCGCGATCTCCCGCTCGTCGCGGTCCGGTGAAAGCGCGCAGGCGGCGATGAAGGCCGAGGCGGTGGACCGGCTGATGCCGGCGAAGCAGTGCACCACCAGCGGTGCCTGGCGCGGCCAGCGACGGGCGAAAGCGAGGATCTCCGCCACATGCTCCCCGGCCGGGTGGATCAGCCCGTCCTGCGGCGCCACGATATCGTTGAAGCCGACGAAGAGATGGTCCTCGGCGCGGATGGCGGCCGGGCGCAGCACCGGCGTGCCGACATTGATGACAGTCAGCACATGCGAGGCGCCGGTGCGGGTCACCGTCTCCTCGAGGCGCGAGAGCGGGCAGACGTGGATCATTTCAGGCTCCGGGCGCCGGGTCGACGAGTTCGGTGAAGCGGGCGAGGAAGCGCGCCTTGGCCTCGCCGGCGCTCCACGGGGTGAGATGTTCGCGCTCGGTGGCGGCATCGAGCGGAAACGGCGCGCCGAAGAAGCGCTTGGCTTCGCCGACCTCGAAGCCGGCCAGGCGGGTGGCCTCCAGGAAGGCGCTGGCGCGGTCGGCCGCCTTCACCTTGCCGACCAGCGCCGCCGGCCATTGCGCCGGCAGACCGAAGCGCAGGCTGATCGCCGTCAGCAGGCGCGCCTCGACACTCTTATAGTCGCCGCCGATCACCGCCTTGAACGGGCTGATCATATCACCGACCACATATTCCGGCGCGTCGTGCAGCAGGGTGGCGAGGCGCCAGCGGCGGTCGAGATCGACGCCGGCGGCCTCCGCCTGCCGGCGGGCGATCAGTTCCACCAGCACCGAATGCTGCGCGACGGAGAAGATGTGCTCGCCGCTGGTCTGGCCGTTCCAGCGGGCGACGCGAGCGAGGCCATGGGCGATGTCCTCGATCTCGACGTCCAGCGGTGAGGGATCGAGCAGGTCCAGCCGCCGGCCGGACAGCATGCGCTGCCACGCGCGGGCGGCACGGGCGGCGCTCAACGGCTAACCTCGGACTTGGCGGCCTCTAACTTTCCAGGCCCGAATTCCCGCGCGCCGTGGCGATGGCAGGTGACGTCATGGTCGTCGACCATGCCGACCGCCTGCATGAAGGCATAGACGATGGTCGGGCCGACGAAGTTGAAGCCGCGGCCCTTCAGCTCCTTCGACATCGCCAACGCCACCGGCGAGGTGACGATGGGCGCGTCGCCCACCTCGCGGCGATTGTCCAGCGTCGGGCCGTTGATGCCCCACAGCAGCGCCGAGAACCCCGGCCCCTTCTCCATGATGTCGAGCCAGACGCGGGCGGAGCGGATGGTCGCCTCGATCTTGGCGCGGTTGCGCACGATGCCGACATCCTGCATCAGCGCCTCGATCTTGTCCGGCCCGTAGCCGGCGACGATCTCCGGCCGGAAGCCGTCGAAGGCGTGGCGGAAGCCGTCGCGCTTGCGCAGGATGGTGATCCAGGCGAGCCCGGCCTGGAAGCCGTCGAGGATCAGCTTTTCGAACAGCGCGCGGTCGTCCAGCTCCGGCACGCCCCATTCGGTGTCGTGATAGGTGACGTAGAGCGGATCGGTGCCGCACCATTTGCAGCGGTGGCGACCGTCGGCGTGGACATGCATTTGGGCCTGCATCAGGCGGCGCTCCCGGTGCCCGGAATGACGAAGCTGGCCCAGTTGAGCCGTTCGGGCACCAGCGTCGCGCCATCCGCCTCGACGGCCAACCCGGATTCGCGCGCCTCGGCGAGGCGGTCGAGGCGCACCGTCGCCAGAAGCCGCCCCTCGACGCCGGAGCCGACCGTGCCGAGCGTCTTGCCGCCGGCGAGGATCGGCGTGCCGGGAGCCGGCGGGGTACCGCATACCGCGAACGGCACGATGCGGGTGCGCGCGGTGCCGCGGTGCTGCATGCGGCTGACGATCTCCTGGCCGACATAGCAGCCCTTGTCGAAGTCGATGCCGCCCAGCTGGTCCATGTCCGCCTCATGCGGGAACGCGTCGGCATAGGCGAAGTCGCGCCCGCCCTCCGGCACGCCGAGCGCCACGCGGTGCGCCTGCCAGGCGGCCTCGTCGGCATCCGGCGCGATAGCGGCGCCGGGCGCCAGCAGGAAGCGAGTGCCGAGCGCCGGCAGGCGCGGATCGGCGAAGGCGAGTGCGCCGGCGGGCGGCTCGCTGCCGCCCCAAGCGATGCCGACGCGCCAGCCCTCCAGCGCCGCGATCTCCACCTTGGCGCGCAGGCGGTAGAGCGTGAGGCGCTTCAGCAGCTCGGCGAGCCGGTCGGCCGGCAGGTCGAGGTGGAAGCCGTCCTCGCCGCCGAGCACGAACATGTCGGCGATGATCTTGCCCTGCGGGGTAAGCAGCGCGGCATAGCGCGCCGCACCCGGCGCCGGCGTGCGGGCGGTAAGCAGATTGTCGAGGAAATGCACCGCATCGGCGCCGCCGACCCGGGCGAGAGCACGCTGTTCGAGAAGAGCGATGGGCATACAGCCGCCTCCCGGCACGATGGGCGCCGGCATCGACACCGACTCGACCGGCGGACCGGCCGTTTCGCACAGGTAAGGCGAGCGGGCGGCGCGGGCAAGAGCGAGAGGGGCTGCCCCTTATGTCCGGCGCGGCGCGGCGGGGGCGCCGATATCGGCGCCGTGGCCGGCGAAGTCGACGCTGGGATAGACGCCGCTGAGCACCTCGTCGAAATGGCGGCGCACCGCCTCGGAGCAGTCGCAGCTCGCCTGCCGCAGGCGAACCGCGTCCTTCACCACCAACCGGCCGCGCCGCGTATCGACGGCGCCCGCCGCGCGCAGCACATGCAGCACCCGGCCGACATAGGACCGCCCGACCGCCAGCATGGCGGCGAGCTGCTCCTGGGTGAGGCGGACATTCGCGTCGCCGGACCGCTCCATGGCACCGATCAGCCATTTGGCGGTGCGTTGCTCGATGGAATGGGCGGCGTTGCACGCCACCGACTGGAAGATCTGCGCCAGCAGGCAATCGGCATAACGGGCGAACAGGTGGCGCAGCATCCCCGACTGGTCCTTGGCACGCTCGAGATCGGCGCTGTCGAGCCGCAGCAGCGGCCCGCCGATCTGCACCTGCGCCCGGCAATAGGCCGGTAGCCGGCCCTGGCTGACGATGCCGCCAACCGCGCCCTCGCGCCCGACCATGCCGACCTCGGCGGGGCGGCCGTCCTCCAGCATCACCATGAAGGAGATGAGGGTCGGCCCGCAGGGGAAATAGACCGTGCGCACATCGTCGCCCGGCTCGTACAATACCGTGCCGGCGGGCCGCTCCAGCCGCATCAGATGACTACGCAGCAGCGCGAAATCCACGTCGCGCACCGCCGCCAGCAAATTGTTGCCGGTCGCCGCACCACCGATCCCGACATTGGCCACGCTCGCCACTCCGCCGCCCTCCGTTCGCATTGGGTAGACTGGCAACGCGGTAGGGGAAGAAATGTTCACCAGTGCGCAGAACGCGGCGCGCGCAGGCCCTACAAGGGAGGTAGCGAGCTAGGCATGCAGGGGCATGTTCGCCCTGAGGCCTCGTGCGTCAGGCGGGAAGAAGGCGGGCGGATGGCCGTTCAACGGACGACGGGACGGCGCGATGATCGCCGCAATCGCTCAAACGGCCACGCCGGGAAAGCGGCGCGCCATCCGCATGAGTGAGCCCTCGGTCCGGCCCGCACGGCTCTCGCCGTTCTGGAGGCTGGTGACGGCGGCGCGGCCGCTGCGCCGTCACCCCTGGCTGGGCGACGCGGTCGGCCTCGCCATGCTGGCGGCGGCGGTGGCGCTGCGCTACGCCGTCGACGAGGTGCTGCCGCCGGGCTTCCCCTTCCTCACCTTCTTCCCGGCGGTCATCCTCACCACCTTCTTCTGCGGGCTGAGGCCGGGGCTGACCTGCGCGGCGCTGTCCACCGTCGCCGCATGGGCGTTCTTCATCGGCCCGGCAAGCGGGATGAACATCGCCGACGGCCAGGCGCTGCTGGCGCTGGCCTTCTTCGTCGTCATCGCCTCCATCGACATCGCGCTGATCCACTTCACCTTCGGCGCGGCCGAGCAATTGCGCGAGGAGCAGATCACCACCGCCCGGCTCTATGAGAGCCAGCGCATCATGTTCCAGGAGCTGCAGCACCGCGTCGCCAACAACATGCAGTTCGTGGCGGCGCTGCTGAACCTGCACAGGCGGCGGGCCGCCGGCGACCCGGCGCAGGCGCTCGGCGCGCTCGACGAGGCGCGCACGCGGCTCGACACCATCGCCCGCATCCACCGCCATCTCTACGCGCCTGAGCGGCTCGACATGCCGACCGGCCAGTATCTGCGCGAGCTGTGCGGCGAGATCGCCGCCGCCGCCGGCATCGAGGGCATTGCCTGCGAGGTCGTCTCGCCGGACCTGCCGCTGAACGTGGCGCAACTCACCACGCTGTCCATGCTGGTGGCGGAGATCGTCACCAATTCGCTCAAGCACGCCTATGCCCCCGGCACGGCTGGCACGCTGCGGCTCACAGTGACGCCACGCGACGAGCGGCGCTACGAGATCGCCATCGCCGATGACGGCCGCGGCCTGCCGGAGGGCACCGATCTCAGCCAGAGCAGGGGCCTTGGCTGGCGGATCATCCAGGGCCTCGCCAGCCAGCTCGGCGGCGAGGCCCTATATGCCGCGGCCCCCGAGGGTAGCGGGACAGTGGTGCGGGTCGAGATCGCTCTCGCCTGAGCGCCCTGCCTTCGCCCGGCCAAGGCCACGCCGCAGACCGGCCTTCCGCCGTGGCCTTGCAGCCGGAACTGGGCTAAGAGCGCGCAGCGCTTTCACGCATCGGCTTCCACCAGCGGGGACCCCACCATGACCCAGACCTTCGACCTTCTCCTCAAGGGCGGCACGGTGGTGAATCAGGACGGCGTCGCGGTGCGGGACGTCGGCGTGACCGGCGGGCGCATCGCCGGCATCGGCTCCTTCGACACCGCCCAGGCCGGCGAGACCGTCGACTGCGCCGGCCTGCACGTGCTGCCGGGCATCATCGACACCCAGGTGCATTTCCGCGAGCCCGGCATGGAGCACAAGGAAGACCTGGAGACCGGCTCCCGCGCAGCGGTGATGGGCGGTGTGACGGCGGTGTTCGAGATGCCGAACACCAATCCGCTCACCACCTCGGCCAGCGCGCTGGAGGACAAGATCGCCCGCGCCACCGGGCGCATGCATTGCGACTTCGCCTTCTTCGTCGGCGGCACGCATGACAATGTGAAGGACCTGCCGGAGCTCGAAATGCTGCCCGGCGCCGCCGGCATCAAGGTGTTCATCGGCTCCTCGACCGGCTCGCTGCTGGTCGCCGACGACCCCGGCGTGCGCGAGATCCTGAAGGTGATCCGCCGCCGCGCCTCCTTCCACTGCGAGGACGAGCCGCGCCTCGCCGAGCGCAAGGGATTGCGCGTGCCCGGCGACGCCTCCTCGCACCCGGTGTGGCGCGACGAGATCGCCGCGCTCACCGCCACCACCCGCCTCGTCAACCTCGCCCGCGAGGTCGGCAAGCGCGTGCATGTGCTGCACGTCACCTCGGCCGAGGAAATGCTGTTCCTCGCCGCCAACAAGGACGTCGCCAGCGTCGAGGTGACGCCGCACCACCTCACCATGGATTCGAGCTGGTATCAGCGCCTCGGCTCGCTGGTGCAGATGAACCCGCCGGTCCGCGACGCCCGCCACCGGGAGGCGCTGTGGGCGGCGCTGGCCGCCGGTGTGGTCGACGTGCTCGGCTCCGACCACGCGCCGCACACGCTGGAGGAGAAGGCCAAGCCCTATCCCGACAGCCCCTCCGGCATGACCGGCGTGCAGACGCTGGTGCCGATGATGCTCGACCATGTGAATGCCGGCCGGCTGACGCTGGAGCGCTTCGTCGACCTGTCGAGCGCCGGGCCGGCGCGGCTGTTCAACATCGCCACTAAGGGGCGGATCGCGGTCGGCTACGATGCCGACTTCACCGTGGTCGACCTGAAGCGGCGCGAGACAATCACCAATGGCTGGATCGCCTCCCGGCCGGGCTGGACGCCCTATGACGGCGTCGAGGTCACCGGCTGGCCGGTCGGCACCTTCCTGCGCGGCTCCAAGGTGATGTGGGAAGGCGAGTTGACCACGCCGTCCTCCGGCGCGCCGGTGCGCTTCATGGACGCGCTGAAGCCGCTGTGAGGCGGCGCCAGCAGGTCACTCAATACGTCACTTCCGCCAGATACAGCCCCGCCGACGGCGCCATCGGGCCGCAGCGCGTGCGGTCCCGCGCCTCCAGCGCCGCCTTGACGTCGCCGGGCGTCCAGGCACCCTCGCCGACCTTCACCAGCGTGCCGACCATCGAGCGCACCTGATGGTGCAGGAAGGACCGCGCCGCCGCGTGCACACGGATCTCTGTGCCGAAGTCGAGCGGCGCCGTCTCCACCTCCAGCCGGTCCAGCGTCTTCACCGGCGAATTGGCCTGGCAGCCAATGGCCCGGAAGGTGGTGAAGTCGTGCCGGCCGACCAGCTGCCGCGCGCCCTCCGCCATCGCCTGCGCGTCGAGCGGGCGCAGCACCCGCCACGCCCGGTCGCGGTCGAGCACCAGATCGGGACGGCGCACGATGATGCGGTAGAGATAGCGCCGGCCGATCGCCGAGAAGCGGGCATGGAAATCGTCCGCCGCCACTTCCGCCGCCAGCACTGCCACCGGCAGCGGGCGCAGATGCGCGTTCATCGCATCGCGCACCGTGTCGGGGCGCCAATGCTTCGCCAGCTCGATATGGGCGACCTGCCCGGTGGCGTGCACGCCGGCATCGGTGCGCCCGGCACCCTGCACATGCACGCGCTCGCCGGCGAAGCGTTCCACCGCGTCGGTGAGCGCACCCTGCACCGTGGCGCCGACAGCCTGAAGCTGCCAGCCGACGAAGGGCGTGCCGTCATATTCGATGGTGAGCTTGTAGCGGGGCATGGGGCTGTCTAGCGCCGCCGCGCCGTCCCGTCACTATCTCACCTCCCGCCCTTGCTCCGGCCAAGGCGCTTGGGGCATCGTGCGCGCCCGACAGGAGCCTGACATGACCGACCGCACCGACATCGTAGACCCGAACGACCATGTCGTGCTGATCGACGGCTCGGCCTACATCTTCCGTGCCTATCACGCGCTGCCGCCGCTCACCCGCTCGTCCGACAAGCTCCCCGTGGGCGCGGTGGCCGGCTTCTGCAACATGCTGTGGAAGCTGGTGCGGGCGCAGGGCTTCTCCCCCGCCCCGACCCATCTCGCGGTGGTGTTCGACAAGTCGGAGCAGACCTTCCGCAAGGACATCTACCCGCTCTACAAGGCGCAGCGCCCGGACCTGCCGGAAGACCTGATCCCGCAATTCCCGCTGATCCGTGAGGCCACCCGCGCCTTCGACCTCGCCTGCGTCGAGCAGGCCGGCTTCGAGGCCGACGACATCATGGCCACCTATGCCGAGCAGGCGAAGAAGCGCGGCGCCCGGGTCACCATCATCTCCTCCGACAAGGACCTGATGCAGCTGGTCGACGACAATGTCCGCATGTACGACCCGATGAAGGACAAGTCGATCGGCGTCGACGAGGTGTTCGAGAAGTTTGGCGTCACCCCGGACAAGGTGATCGACGTGCAGTCGCTGGCCGGCGATTCGGTGGACAACGTGCCGGGCGTGCCGGGCATCGGCATCAAGACCGCCGCGCAGCTGCTCGCTGACTATGGCGACCTCGATACGCTCCTCGCCCGCGCGAGCGAGATCAAACAGACCAAGCGCCGCGAGAACCTGATCGAGTTCGCCGATCAGGCGCGGCTGTCGCGCGAGCTGGTGACGCTGAAGCGCGACGTACCGGTCGAGGTACCGCTCGACGAGATCGCCGTGGTGGAAGCGGAGGGCAAGCGGCTGGTCGCCTTCCTCAAGGCGATGGAATTCACCACCCTGACCCGCCGTGTCGCCGAGGCCTATGAGATCGAGGCCGCCGCCATCGAGCCGGATCCGAAGCTGATGGCCGGCGCGCCGGCCTCGCTCGCCTTCGCCGAGGCGGCGGGGCTGGTGGAGCCGGAAGCGACGGAGGCCGGGACAGCGGCGCCGGCCGGCGCCGCGACGGATGGCCTGGCGTCGCCGAGCGCTCGGGCGGTGGCGCGCGTCGAGGCCGCCGCCAAGACGCCGGTGGATCGATCCCGCTACGAGACGGTGATGGACATCGCCCGGCTGCGGGCCTGGGTGGGCAAGGCGTTCGAAGCCGGCTTCGTCGCCATCGACACCGAGACCAATTCGCTCGATGCCATGCAGGCCGAGCTGATCGGCTTCTCGCTCGCCTTGGCGCCCAACGAGGCCTGCTACGTGCCGCTCCAGCATGTCGGCGCCGGTGACGGGCTGTTCAGCGAGGGCATGATCCCCGGCCAGATCCCGCTCGCCGAAGCGATCGCGACCATCAAGCCGCTGCTTGAGGACGCGGGCGTGCTGAAGATCGGCCAGAACCTCAAATATGACTGGCTGATCCTCGCCCGCTACGGCATCGAGATCGCTCCCTATGACGACACGATGCTGCTCTCCTACGTGCTCGACGCCGGTGCCTCGCCGCACGGCATGGACCCGCTCTCCATGCGCTGGCTCAACCACACGCCGATCAAGTACGAGGAAGTCGCCGGCAAGGGTAAAGGCGCCGTCACCTTCGACAAGGTCGCCATCGAGAAGGCGGTGGAGTATGCGGCCGAGGATGCCGACGTCACGCTGCGGCTGTGGGAGGTGCTGAAGGCCCGCCTCGTCGCCGAGCGCAAGAGCACCGTCTACGAGACGCTGGAGCGGCCGCTGGTCACCGTGCTCGCCAATATGGAGCGGCGGGGCATCCTCATCGACCGGCAGATGCTCTCGCGGCTGTCCGGCGATTTCGCGCAGGGCATGGCGCGGCTGGAGGCGGAAATCTCCGGGATGGCGGGGGAGAGTTTCAATCCCGGCTCGCCCAAGCAGCTCGGCGACATCCTGTTCGGCAAGATGCAGATCCCCGGCGGGCGCAAGACCCCGACCGGCGCCTGGTCGACCGGCGCCGACGTGCTGGAGGAGCTCGCCGAGCAGGGCCACGAGCTGCCGCGCCGCATCCTCGACTGGCGGCAGCTGCAGAAGCTGAAATCCACCTATGCCGACGCGCTGCCGACCTATGTGAACCCGCATTCCGGCCGGGTGCACACCTCCTTCGCGCTGGCGGCGACCACCACGGGCCGCCTCTCCTCCTCCGAGCCGAACTTGCAGAACATCCCGGTGCGCAGCGAGGAAGGCCGCAAGATCCGCAAGGCCTTCGTCGCCGCGCCCGGCCACAAGCTGGTCTCGGCCGACTATTCGCAGATCGAACTGCGGCTGCTCGCCGAGATCGCCGACACCCCTTCGCTGCGCCAGGCGTTCCAGGACGGGCTCGACATCCACGCCATGACCGCCTCGGAAATGTTCGGCGTGCCGATCGCCGGCATGCCGAGCGAGGTGCGCCGGCGGGCCAAGGCGATCAATTTCGGCATCATCTACGGCATCTCGGCGTTCGGCCTCGCCAACCAGCTGTCGATCCCGCGCGAGGAGGCCGGCGCCTACATCAAGCGCTATTTCGAGCGCTTCCCCGGCATCCGCGCCTATATGGATGAGACGCGCAACTTCGCCCGCGAGCACGGCTATGTGGAGACGCTGTTCGGCCGGCGCTGCCACTACCCGGACATTTCAGCCAAGAACCCGTCGATCCGCGCCTTCAACGAGCGCGCGGCGATCAATGCCCGGCTGCAAGGCTCGGCGGCCGACATCATCCGCCGCGCCATGGCGCGCATGGACGCGGCGCTGGCGGCGGCCAAGCTGGAAGCCCGCATGCTGCTGCAGGTGCATGACGAACTGATCTTCGAGGTACCGGATGCCGAGATCGAGGCCACCATCCCGGTGATCACGCGGGTGATGGAGGAGGCGCCGATGCCGGCGGTGTCGCTCAACGTGCCGCTGAAGGTGGACGCCCGCGCCGCCGCCAATTGGGACGAGGCGCATTGAAGCGGGGTTGCTCCCTCTCCCCGCGCCCTCTCCACTGCACTCGGATGTACCCGAGTGCAGTGGAGAGGGCCGGGGTGAGGGGCCTTCCTGGCTTCCCGATGTCGTCTCCCCTCACCGACCCGCTACGCGGGCCACCTCTCCCCAATGGGGAGAGGGTAGGGAAGGCCTCAGTGCGCGGCTTCCCGCGCGCGATCCAGCCGCTCGATGATCGCCTTGGCGACCAGCGTCACCAGCGCCACGGCGGTGAGCAGCGTCGCCACCGCGAACGCCGCCACCGCGTTGTTATCTTGGTAGAGCAGCTCGATTTGCAGCGGCAGGGTGTTGGTCTGGCCGCGAATGTTGCCGGAGACGATGGACACCGCGCCGAACTCGCCCATCACCCGCGCATTGCACAGGGCCGCGCCGTAGAGCAGGGCGAAGCGGACATTGGGCAGCGTCACCAGCCGCAATATGCGCCAGCCGCCGGCGCCGAGCGTCACCGCCGCCTCCTCTTCCTCGGAGCCTTGGGCGATCATCAGCGGGATCAGCTCGCGGGCGACGAAGGGCGCGGTGACGAACAGGCTCGCCAGCATGATGCCGGGCACCGCGAACATGATCTTGATGTCCCAGGCCTCCAGCGTCGGCCCGAGCAGCCCCTGCGCGCCATAGACGAACAGATAGGCGACGCCGGCGATGATCGGCGAGATCGAGAACGGCAGCTCCACCAGCGCCACCAGGAGGTTGCGACCGGGGAAGGAGAACTTGGCGATGCACCAGGCGGCGGCGATGCCGAAGCCGATATTGATCGGCACCACCACCAGCGCGGTGATCAGTGTCAGCCAGATGGCGTATTGTGTGTCGGGCGCCGCGAAGGACGCGGCATAGGCGCCCCAACCATGCTTCAGCGCCTCGGCGAAGATGGCGGCGAGCGGTGCCACCAGGATGAGCGCGGTGACCAGCAGCACCGCGCCGATCAGCACCCGGCGGGTCGCCGCGCCGCTGCCGACGCGCACGCGGGCGCCGAGACCGTCCTTGCGCGGGCGGGGAATGGTGGGAGGTGCGGCCATCTTCAGTCCGCCGATCCGATCCGCCGCTGCTGCCACAGCTGGATCATGTTGACGAGGAACAGCATCACGAAGGCCGTGGCGAGCAGCGTCGCGGCGATGGCGGCGGCGGCCGGGTAGTCATATTCCTCGATGCGGATGAAGGTGAGCAGCGACACCACCTCGGTCTTCATCGGCAGGTTGCCGGCGATGAAGATGATCGCCCCGAACTCGCCGAGCGAGCGCGCGAAGGACAGCGACGCCCCGGTGAGAAAGGCGGGGAAGATCGCCGGGAAGATCACCGTGGCGAAGATGCGCCGGTCCGAGGCGCCCAGCGTGGCGGCGGCCTCCTCGACATCGGCATGCAGGTCCTCCAGCACCGGCTGCACGGTGCGCACCACGAAGGGGATCGAGGTGAAGGCCATGGCGATGGCGATGCCGAGCGGCGTGTAGGCGACGTCGATGCCGAGCGCGGCCAGCGGACCGCCGAACCAGCCATTCTTGACGAACAGCGCCGACAGCGCGAGGCCGGCCACCGCGGTCGGCAGGGCGAAGGGCACGTCGACCAGCGCGTCGAGCAGCCGCTTGCCGGGAAACTCATAGCGCGCCAGCACCCAGGCCAGCGCAAGGCCGTAGACGCAGTTGAAGGCGGTGGCGAGCGCGGCGGTGGCGAAGGTGATGCGGAAGGCGGTGGCGGTGCGCGGGCCGGAAAGGATGGCGAGATAGCGCTCCCAGCCGACGTCCAGCGCCTGCCAGACCAGCGCGCCCAGCGGCAGCAGCACGATGAGGCTGAGATAGAGCAGGGTGATGCCGAGCGACAGTCCGAAGCCCGGTATGACGCGGTTCAACGGCTCGGCTCCTTCCCCCGGCGACGGCCACTTCTCGGCCGATGGCCGGTGCAGGACCGGCCATGCCGCACTTATCCGCCAATGTCCAGTGCGAGACCGATTTTCACGACGACGGAACGGAAAATGGCCGGATGTGATCCGGCCATTCCCGATCTGCGCTTCGCTCCCCGCCCGGCGCCGCGTGGCCCCAGGCGGGAGAGGAAGTCCGCCTCACTTGCCGACGAAGAGCTGGTCGAGCTTGCCGTCGGAGACGAAGTGGGCCTTCTGCAGCTTGTCCCAGCCGCCGAACACGTCCTCGACCTTGACGAGGCGCACCGGGGCGAACTTGTCCTTGAACTGCTCGGCCACCTCCTTGTCGACGACGCGGTTATTGGCCTGCGCGGCGATGGTCTGGCCTTCGGTGGAATAGAGCCAGGTCAGGTAGTCGGTCGCCACCTGCCGCGAGCCGCGCTTGTCGACCACCTTGTCGACCACCGCGACCGGGAACTCGGCGAGCAGGCTCACCGGCGGCACCACGACCTGGAAGTTCTTTTCCTTGTAGGCCTCCTTGGCGCTGATGACCTCCGCCTCGAAGGTGATCAGCACGTCGCCCTGCTCGCGCTCGACGAAGGAGGTGGTGGCACCGCGCCCGCCAGTGTCGAAGACGACGACGTTGGAGAGCAGTTTCTTGGCGAACGCGTCGGCCTTGGCCTCGTCGCCGTTGAACTTCTCCAGCGCGAAGGCATAGGCGGCGATGTAGGTGTAGCGGCCATTGCCCGAGGTCTTCGGGTTGGGGAACACCAGCTTGACGTCGTCGCGGACGAGGTCGTCCCAGTTCTTCACATTCTTGGGATTGCCGGCGCGCACCAGGAAGGCGGGGAAGGAATACCAGGGCGACGCAGCGTTGGGCAGCCGGGTCTGCCAGTCCTTGGCGACGAAGCCCTTGTCGACCAGGAACTGGATGTCGGTGATCTGGTTGAAGGTGACGACGTCCGCCTCCAGGCCCTCGACGATCGAGCGCGCCTGCTTGGAGGTGCCGGCATGGCTCTGGTTGACCTTGATCTCCTTGCCGGTCTTCGCCTTGTAGCTCGGCTCGAACTTGGCGTTGATCGCCTCGAACAGCTCGCGGGCGATGTCGTAGGAGGCGTTGAGGATCGAGGTCGGCTCGGCGGCCCGCGCGGGCGGCACGGCCGCCGAGAGCACGAGGGGCGCCAGGGCGGCGGCGAGGACGAGGCGGCGCGACAGGCGCATGGCGTAGTCTCCAGACGGCGATGATTTATCGATTAAAATTTGTGGAAATAACAATTCCACAGTCGAAATTGATTTAGCATGGCGATTGTCGTGACGGAAGGGTGAATCCGCGTTCCCCGGCGATCCTTCCATCCGGCCTTCCATCCGGCCGGGCCGGCAACAACCTGCAAAAACTCGCGCCGACGGCTGGTTCCGTGCTAGTGGCAGCGCCGAGGAGTGATGCGCGTGGCCATCGAGATCAAGATCTGCGGGCTGAAGACGCCGGAGGCGCTGGACGCGGCGCTTGCCGCCGGTGCCGACATGGTCGGCCTCGTCTTTTTTCCGAAGAGCCCGCGCCATGTCGCCCTCGCCGATGCCGCCGCGCTGGCCGAACGCGCGCGGGGCCGGGCGGCCGCTCCCATGCACGGGCAGGCCCGCAGCCGCGTTCGCGTGGCGGCCCTGACCGTCGACGGCGGCGACGCCGAGCTCGACGCAATCGTCGCCGCCGTGCGCCCCAACATCCTCCAGCTGCACGGTCACGAAACCCCGGAACGCGTCCGCGCGATCAGGAACCGTTTCGGGCTCGAGATCTGGAAGGCCGTCGGCATCGCCGGAGCGGAGGATCTCGCCGGCCTGCCCGCCTATGAGGACGTCGCCGACCGGCTGCTGCTGGATGCCAAACCGCCCAGGGGCGCGGCGCTGCCCGGCGGCAATGGCGTGCCGTTCGACTGGAATCTGCTGCGCGGCCTTGACCTCGCAAAGCCCTTCATGCTGTCAGGGGGGCTGACGCCTGAAAATGTCGGGCAGGCGCTGGCCATTACCCAGGCGCGGGCGGTCGACGTCTCGTCCGGCGTGGAGAGCGCGCCCGGCATCAAGGATCCGGCGCGGATCGCCGCCTTCATCCGTCACGCGCGGGAAGCCGCGCGCCACTTCGAACCCGTCGCCGGCTCGCCGGCGGAACCCCTGCCGGCAACACCGCTGCCGGCAGAGCAGACGAGCCCCGCCAACCTAACGAGCTCCACGTCGTGAACGCACCCAACTCCTTCCGTACCGGCCCCGACGAGAGCGGGCATTTCGGCATGTTCGGCGGCCGTTTCGTCGCCGAGACCCTGATGCCGCTGATCCTCGATCTGGAAAAGGCCTATCAGGACGCCAAGGCGGACCCCGCCTACAAGGCGGAGATGGATGCCGGGCTGAAGCACTATGTCGGCCGTCCTAGCCCGCTCTATTTCGCCGAGCGGCTGACCGAGCACCTGCGCGCCGGTGCCGGCGAGGGTCTGGGCGCCAAGATCTATTTCAAGCGCGAGGAACTGAACCACACGGGTTCGCACAAGGTGAACAACGTGCTCGGCCAGATCCTGCTCGCCCGCCGCATGGGCAAGCCGCGCATCATCGCCGAGACCGGCGCCGGCCAGCACGGTGTGGCCACCGCGACGCTGTGCGCCCGCTACGGCTTGAAGTGCGTCGTCTATATGGGCGCGCTCGACGTCTCCCGGCAGGCGCCCAACGTGTTCCGCATGAAGATGCTCGGCGCCGAGGTGGTGCCGGTGCAGGCCGGCGCCAAGACGCTGAAGGACGCCATGAACGAGGCGCTGCGCGACTGGGTGACCAACGTGCACGACACCTTCTACTGCATCGGCACGGTGGCGGGCCCGCACCCCTATCCGGCGATGGTGCGCGACTTCCAGTCGATCATCGGTCACGAGACCCGCGCCCAGATGCTCGAACAGGAGGGCCGGCTGCCGGACAGCCTGATCGCCTGCATCGGCGGTGGCTCCAACGCCATGGGCCTGTTCCACCCCTTCCTCGACGATCCGCACGTCAAGATCTGGGGCGTCGAGGCCGCCGGCCACGGCATTCCGAGCGGCCAGCATGCCGCCTCGCTCACCGGCGGACGGCCGGGCGTGCTGCACGGCAACCGCACCTATCTCCTGATGGACGACGACGGCCAGATCGCCGAGGCGCATTCCATCTCCGCCGGCCTCGACTATCCCGGCATCGGCCCGGAGCATTCCTGGCTGCACGACACCGGACGCGCCAACTACATCTCGGCGACCGACGAGGAGGCGCTGGCCGCCTTCCAGCTGGTGTCGCGCCTCGAGGGCATCATTCCGGCGCTGGAGCCGGCGCATGCGCTCGCCAAGGTCATCGACCTCGCGCCGACACTGCCGAAGGACCACCTGATGGTGGTCAACCTTTCCGGCCGCGGCGACAAGGACATCCCGCAGGTGGCGGACATTCTGGGAACCCGCATATGAGCTCGCGCCTCACCCAACGCTTCGAGGCCTGCGCCCGCGAGGGCCGCGCTGCGCTCGTCACCTTCGTCACCGCCGGCGACCCGGACCACGACACCTCGCTGGCGCTCTTGAAGGCGCTGCCGGCCGCCGGCTCCGACGTCATCGAATTCGGCGTGCCGTTCACCGATCCGATGGCCGACGGCCCGGCGATCCAGGCCGCCGGCCTGCGCGCGCTGAAGAACGGCCAGACGCTGGTCAAGACGCTCGCCATGGTGCGCGCCTTCCGCGAGACCGACACCACCACGCCGGTGGTGCTGATGGGCTACTACAACCCGGTCTATATTTACGGCGTCGAGCGCTTCCTGGTGGACGCCAAGGCGGCCGGTGTCGACGGGCTGGTGGTGGTCGACCTGCCGCCGGAAGAGGACAACGAGCTGTGCCTGCCGGCGCTCGCCGCCGGCCTCGCCTTCATCCGCCTGGCCACCCCGACCACCGACGATAAGCGCCTGCCGGCGGTGCTGAAGAACACGGCGGGCTTCGTCTACTACGTCTCGATCGCCGGCATCACCGGCGCGGGCTCGGCGGATGCCGGTGCCGTCGCGCAGGCGGTGACGCGGATCAAGGCGCACACGCCGCTCCCGGTGGCGGTCGGCTTCGGCGTCAAGACGCCGGCGCAGGCCGCCGCCATCGCCGCCAATGCCGACGGCGTGGTGGTGGGCTCGGCGCTGATCGACGCGCTGCGCGGTACGCTCGACGCCGAGGAGAAGGCGACGCCCGCCACCATCCCGGCCGTCACCCGCCTCGTCTCGGCGCTGGCGGAAGCGGTGCGCACGGCGCGGCCGGCGGCCGCCGAATAGCGGGGACCGCCTTTTCCTCGCCTTGCTGCATGATTACTTGCTGCGTAACCACTCGCTGCGTAATCACTTGCAGCGTGACCAGATGCAGGCCGGTGCCGCCGCGCGCCGCCTCGACCACCTCGGAGCCGAGCCCTTGAACTGGATCTCGAACGTCGTCCGCCCCAAGCTCAACAGCTTCCTCAATCGCCGGGAAGTGCCGGAGAACCTGTGGGTGAAGTGCCCCGAGACCGGGCAGATGGTGTTCCACAAGGATCTCGAGGCCAATCTGCACGTGATCCCAGGCTCGGGCTATCACATGCGCATGGAACCGACGGCCCGGCTGCGCGCCACCTTCGACGGCGGCAAATGGTACGACATCGCCCTGCCGTCGGTCGTCGCCGACCCGCTGAAGTTCCGCGACGAGAAGCGCTACACCGACCGGCTGAAGGACGCCCGCACCAAGACCGGGGCGCAGGACGCGCTGAAGGTCGGCTATGGCAAGCTCGAAGGCCTGCCGGTGACCGTCGCCGTGCAGGATTTCGGCTTCATGGGCGGCTCGCTCGGCATGGCGGCGGGCGAGGCCATCGTCACCGGGCTGGAGACCGCCGCGGCCCGGGGCACCCCCTTCATCATCTTCGCCTCCTCCGGCGGTGCCCGCATGCAGGAGGGCATCCTCTCGCTGATGCAGATGCCGCGCACCACCTGCGCGGTGCAGGAACTGCGCGAGGCGCGGCTGCCCTATATCGTCGTGCTCACCAACCCGACCACCGGCGGCGTTACCGCCTCCTACGCCATGCTGGGCGACGTGCATCTCGCCGAGCCGGGCGCGCTGATCGGCTTTGCCGGCCCGCGCGTCATCGAGCAGACTATCCGCGAGAAGCTGCCCGACGGCTTCCAGCGCTCGGAATTCCTGCGCCAGCACGGCATGGTCGACATGGTGGTGCACCGGCACGACATGCGCGCTACCCTCGCCCGGCTGTGCCGGCTGCTGATGCGCGCGCCCGCCGTCGAGGCGGCGCCGGCGCGTGCCGAGGAACCGGCCGCGACGCCGGACGCTGTCGCCGTTCCCGCCGCTCCGGCGGCTTCCTGACGCGAGGGTGACTGCCGTGCCTGCCCTCCCGGCCGCCGGCGACGGCGCCAGCCCGCCCATCGACGCCATCTTCGAGCGGCTGCTGGCGCTGCATCCCAAGCTGATCGACCTGTCGCTCGACCGCATGGAGCGGTTGATGGCGCGGCTCGGCCATCCCGAGCGCCGGCTGCCGCCGCTGATCCATGTCGCCGGCACCAATGGCAAGGGCTCCACCGTCGCCTTCATGCGGGCGATACTGGAAGCCGCCGGCAAGCGGGTGCACGTCTACACCTCGCCGCATCTGGTGCGCTTCAACGAGCGTATCCGCCTCGCCGGCCGCCTCGTCGAGGATGCCCGGCTGGTCGACGCGCTCGACCGGGCGGAGAAGGCCAATGGCGGCGAGCCGATCACCTTCTTCGAGATCACCACCGCGGCGGCCTTCCTGCTGTTCGCCGAAGTGGAAGCCGACGTACTGCTGCTGGAAGTCGGCCTCGGCGGCCGGCTCGACGCGACCAATGTGGTGGAGAGCGCGCTGGTCAGCGTCATCACGCCGGTGTCCATCGACCATGTCGACTTCCTCGGCGAGACGGTCGCCGCCATTGCCGGCGAGAAGGCCGGCATCCTGAAGCCCGGCGTGCCGGCGGTGATCGGCCGGCAGAACGAGGCGGCGCTGCGGGTCATCGAGCGGCAGGCCGCGCGGATGCGCGCGCCGCTCACCATCATGGGCGAGCAGTTCCAGGCGCATGACGAGGGCGGCCGACTGATCGTCGCGGACGAGCACGGGCTGTTCGACCTGCCGCGCCCGCGCCTGGTCGGCCCGCACCAGATCGAGAATGCCGGCCTCGCCGTCGAGGCGCTGCGGGTCGCCGGGCTTGCCGTGCCGTCGCTGGCGCTGCCGCCCCTCGCCTTCGAGGAAGGCGTGCGCGCGGCTGAATGGCCGGCGCGGCTGCAGCGGCTTGGCCCCGGTCCGCTCACCGCCCATGCGCCGGAAGGCGTCGACGTCTGGCTCGACGGCGGCCACAACGCCGCCGGTGGACAGGCGCTCGCCGCGGCGCTGGCCGATATCGAGGACCGGGTGCCACGCCCGCTGGTGCTGATCGTCGGCATGCTCGGCACCAAGGATTCGGGTGCCTTCCTCGCCCCCTTCGCCGGGCTGGCGCGCGAGCTCATCGCCGTGCCGGTGCCGGGCGACCACAAGGGCCGCACGCCGGAGGAGGTCGCGGCCGCCGGCGCGGCGCACGGCATCTCGTCCTCGACGGCGCCGAGCGTGGTTGCCGCTCTCGACGGGCTCGCCGCCTTCCCGGTGGCGCCGGCGCCACGGGTGCTGATCGCCGGCTCGCTCTATCTCGCCGGCGCGGTGCTGGGGGAAAACGGCAACCTGCCGGAATAGGTTCTACCGGTCTCCCCTACGCCGGATGGCGGGGACACCGATGGAGCCGCCGCACGAGCCCATCCTGCGGACGTGCGAAAGCACCGGCGCCCGCCAGGGCCCGGTTGCTGTCGCGTGAAACAGGGATCGGCGACGGGCGGCCGCGCTCAGCGCGGCGCCAGCACCATGATCATCTGCCGGCCTTCCAGCAGCGGCTCGGACTCGACCTTGGCGATCGGGGCCAGCTCTTCCTTGACCTTGTTGAGCAGCTTGTAGCCGAGCTCCTGGTGCGCCATCTCGCGACCGCGGAAGCGCAGGGTGACCTTCACCTTGTCGCCTTCCTCGAAAAAGCGGTGGATCGCCTTCATCTTCACCTCGTAGTCATGGGTGTCGATGCCGGGACGCAGCTTGATTTCCTTGATCTCGACGACGTGCTGCTTTTTGCGCGCCTCGCTGGCCTTCTTCTGGTTCTGGTACTTGAAGCGGCCGTAATCGAGGATCTTGCAGACAGGCGGTACCGAGTTCGGCGCGATCTCGACGAGATCGAGGCCAGCTTCCTGCGCCAGGGCAATGGCATCGCGCGTCGGCACGACGCCGCGATTCTGCCCGTCCTGGTCGATGAGCTGGACTTCACGGATACGGATGTCTTCGTTGACGCGCGGGCCTTCCTTCTCAGGCACGGCGGCTCTCATGGGGCGACGAATGGGGGTCTTCTCCTCTGACGTTCCGGATACATCTCACCGCGCGTCTCGGGACAGGCCGGCCGGCTCGCTCACGCGCGTGTAAAACGGTCGCAGAACATCGGTACAAACCCGGCGGAAGTCAACGGTCTTACCTTAGGTAAGAAGGCCGGAAAGCCGCGATAATGAGCAATTTCCTCCGCAACCCTGCCTTTTGATGTTGCTTTTCGGCATCCGCGACGCCTTGAGTGCGTCGCTGGCCGGCCGATTCCGCCGGGTCGGCACACTCATGGACACGGGGCAGCGAGGACGCGAATGGCCGACGACACGCCGGATCTCACCGAGGCGCGCTTCATCGATGTCGGCCAGCCGGCGCGACGCATCGCGGTGCGCACGACGCCGGGGCGCAGCGAGGAGGGCGCCCCCGGCCTGTTGTGGTGCGGCGGCTATCTCTCGGACATGCGCGGCACCAAGGCCGAGGAACTGGCGAAATGGGGCGCCGCCCAGGGCCGCCAGGTGGTGCGGTTCGACTATTCCGGCCATGGCGAATCCGGCGGCGACTTCATCGACGGCACGATCTCCGACTGGGCCGAGGATGCGGTCGCGGTGTTCGACCGCTGCACCCAAGGGCCGCAGATCGTCGTCGGCTCCTCGATGGGCGGCTGGATCTCACTGCTGCTGGCGCGGGCGCTTGCCGCGCGGGGCGACAAACGGCTCGCCGGCCTTGTGCTGATCGCCCCGGCGCCGGACTTCACCGAAGAGCTGATGTGGAAGGCGATGACGCCGGAAATTCGCACCGAACTGGTCGAGAAAGGCGTCTGGTACCGCGAATCCGAGCATGGAAGCAGCCCGATCACCCTGAAGCTGATCGAGGACGGGCGACGGCACATGGTGCTCGGCGAACCCTTCGCGGTCGGCTGCCCGGTGCGGATCCTTCAGGGTGTCGCCGACGACGTGGTGCCGTGGCGCCACGCGATGAAGCTGGTCACCTGCCTCGCCGAGGACGACGTGGTGGCGACGCTGGTCAAGGACGGCGACCATCGGCTGTCGCGTCCGGAGGACATCGAGCGCCTGCTCGCCGCCGTGGCCTCGCTCTAGGACGCCCGGCCGCTAATCGGCCGCGCCGCCCGGGGCGCGCAGGAAGACCACCTCGGTGGTGTCGTAGCGCCGGCGCTCAAGCTCGGTGAAGCCGTCCGGCGGCGTGAAGCCGGACTGCACGGCTTCCTCGACGAGAACGAGCGCGCCCGGTGCCAGCCAGCCACCGTCACGCGCGCCCTCCAGCGCCTTCTCGGCGAGGCCGTGGCCATAGGGCGGGTCGCAGAAGACGAGGTCGAAGGCGTCGCTGGCGAAGGCGGTGCCAAGCTTGGTCGCGTCCCGACGGAAGATGCGGGTGATGCCGCCGAGCCCGAGCGCCTCGATATTGGCCCGGATCAGCCCGCGCGGTTCGGACGCCTCCTCGACGAACACCACAAATTTCGCCCCGCGCGACAAGGCCTCGAGGCCAAGCGCGCCGGTGCCGGCGAACAGATCCAGCACTCGCGCGCCGTCGGCCGCGTCGTCATAGGCATGCGCGAGGACGTTGAACAACGCCTCGCGCAGCCGGTCGGTGGTGGGACGGGTCGCGCTGGAGCTCGGCCCCCGCAGGGGCCGGCCGCCAAAACGGCCGCCGACGATGCGCATCGCCCGCCTTCCCGCGGTCAGCTACGCGGCGTACGCGGGCCGCGTGGCTTCGACGGGCCGCCAGACGGCCGGTCCCCGCGCGGCTTGCCACCGCCGGGCTTGCCGCCGGAGCCCTTTCCGCCGAAACCTTTGCCGCCGCCCGGCTTGCCGGCGAACTTGCCGGCGGGGCGCCCGCCGGGCTTGTCGCCAAAGGCGCGCTCACCGCGCGGCTTGTCGCCGGCGAAGTTCTTCGCACCATAGGTCTTGCCGCCGGCACTCTTGCCACCGGCACCGGGGCGGCCCTCGCGACGCTCGCCGTCTTCGCCGGAGCGGAACGGACGGCCGCGCCCGGTCTCCTCCGACTTCACCCGGCCGCTATAGGGCCGGTCGCTGCCCTCGCCGCGGAAGGAGCGCTCGCGGAACGGGCGCTCGCCCTGCTCGCGACGCGGCGCACGCGCCGGCCGCTCCTCGCCATCGCGGGAACGGAACGGACGCTCGCCCTCTTCCCGCTTGCGGAAGGGACGGTCGCCCTCCGGCCGGTCAGCACGGGGACGGAAGGGACGTTCACCCTCCACACGCTCGCCACGCGGACGGAAGGGACGTTCGCCGCGTTCCCCCTCCTCACGGGGCGGACGGGAGCGAGACGGACGCTCACCCTGCTCGCGCGAGCGGAAACCGCCCTCGTCGGAACGCGAGCGGAAGGGCCGGGCGGCCGCGGCTTCCTCGCGCGGCGTGCGCGGACGGAAAGCGCGCTCGGTGCGCTCGCCTTCCTCGCGACGCGGGGCACGGGCGGGACGCTCCTCGCCGTCGCGGCTGCGGAACGGACGCTCGCCATCCTCGCGACGCGGACGGAAGCTGCGCTCGCCGCCTTCCTCGTCGCGGCGCGGACGCTCGCTACGGGCACGGAACGAGCGCTCACCCTCCGGGCGTTCGGCGCGCGGACGGAACGGACGCTCGGCGCGCTCGCCCTCCTCACGTGGCGGACGCGGACGGAAGCTGCGCTCACCGCCCTCCTCGCGACGCGGTCCACGGGCGGGACGCTCCTCGCCGTCGCGGCTGCGGAACGGACGCTCGCCATCCTCGCGGCGCGGACGCTCGCTGCGGGCGCGGGACGGACGCTCGCCATCCGGACGCTCGTCGCGCGGACGGAACGGGCGCTCGGCGCGCTCGCCCTCCTCGCGCGGCGGACGCGGGCGGAAGGTGCGCTCGCCCCCCTCCTCGCGGCGCGGACCACGGGCGGGAGGCTCCTCGCCGTCGCGCTTGCGGAACGGCCGGTCGCCATCCTCACGCTTGCGGAACGGACGCTCGCCCTCGGCGCGGCGGCCGCGCGGCGGCGCCCGCTCGGGCTCCGGCTCCGGCGCGTTGCTCTTCACCCGCTGCACCAGCACCTTGCGGCCCTTGCGGTCGGCGACGATCCCGGCGGTCACCTGGCGCTCGGCGCTTGCCTCGGTGTCGATCGGCTTGCGGCGATGCCGGTCCTCAGCGCCTTCCGGCTTGGCATAGCGCGCCGCCTTGCCACGCGCCGGCGGACGCGGCGCCTCCTCGTCCGAGCCGTCATAGACGAAAAGCGGGCCGTCGAAATCGGCGGCGGCAGCGGCGGACAGTTCGGGGCCGAGCTGGTCGGCGAGCACACGGGTGCGCACTTCATCGACGGCGCCCTGCGCGATCTCGCCGAGCTGGAACGGGCCGTAGGACAGGCGGATCAGCCGGTTCACCTCGAGGCCGAGCGAACCGAGGACATTACGCACTTCGCGGTTCTTGCCCTCGCGCAGCGCCAGCGTCAGCCAGGAATTGGCGCCCTGCACCCGGTCCAGCACCGCCTCGATCGGACCGTAATGCACGCCGTCGACGGTGATGCCGCCGATCAGCGCGTCGAGCTTGTCCTGGGTGATCTCACCCTTGGCGCGCACGCGGTAGCGGCGCAGCCAGCCGGTCTCCGGCAGCTCCAGCACCCGCGACAGGCCGCCATCATTGGTGAGCAGGATCAGGCCTTCGGTATTGAGGTCGAGCCGGCCAACCGAGACCAGGCGCGGCAGGCCCTCGGGCAGGATCTCGAACAGGGTCGGGCGCCCCTCGGGATCGAAATTGGTGGTCACCACGCCCTTGGGCTTATGGTAGAGGAATAGCCGCGTGCGCTCCTTGGCCGGCAGCGGGCGGCCGTCGACGGTGATCGCGTCCTCCGCCGTCACGGTGCGGGCGGGGGTGTCGAGCACCTCGCCATTCACCGCCACCCGGCCCTCGCCGATCCACTCCTCGATCTCGCGGCGCGAGCCAAGGCCGGCTCGGGCGATCACCTTGGCGACGCGCTCCGCCTCCTTCGGCTCGGCGGGGGCAAGGTTGCGCGGTGCGCGCGGCACGCGGTTTTGTTCCTTGCGGGGCGCGGCGGGCGGACGCGGCGGATTGCGCGGGGGCATTTTGGCCATTTGGGAAATATCCGAAACTTTGGTCGGCGGTGCTATCACGTCCTTGGCGCGGACGCGAGCATTTGGGACACGAACGGTTGAACGACGACGAGAAGAGCCACCCGGCACGGCCCGATTTCATGGATCGGGCGCTTCAGGAAGCGAGAAAGGCCGCCGAGCGCGGCGAGGTGCCGGTCGGCGCGGTGGTGGTACGCGAAGGCGACATCGTGGCAGCGGACGGCAACCGCACCCGTGAACTCGCCGATCCCTCGGCGCATGCCGAGATGCTGGCGATCCGTCAGGCGGCGGCGCGTCTAGGCACCGACCGGCTCTCCGACTGCGATCTCTATGTGACGCTGGAGCCCTGCACCATGTGCACCGGCGTCATCGCCTGGGCCCGGCTGCGCCGGCTATATTACGGCGCCGCCGACCCCAAGGGCGGGGCAGTCGAATCCGGCGTGCGCTTCTTCTCGGCGCCCACCTGCCACCATGTGCCGGAGATCTATGACGGGATCGGGGCAACCGAGGCTGCGACGCTGCTGAAATCGTTCTTTTCCGCGCGACGCTAGCCTAAAGGGAGGCGACTACGCCAGCACCGCCTCGACGCGGCGCTTCACCTCGTCCTTCACCGGCTCGGCCGCCTTGAAGATCGCGGCGGCGCGGAAGAAGTCCAGCACGCGGAAATTGTCGACATTGGGCCGGATCAGTATGTCCGGCGCGCCGGATTTCAGCTTCTCGGCGACGATCGAGCCGGCCATGATCTGCAGCGCCGCGAACATGGCGTCGAAGGGACGGGGCACGCCGCGCACCTCGCCGCCCGGACCGCCGGTGATGTCCACCGCCAGCACCTTGTCGGCGCGCAGCCGCAACAGGTCGAAGGGCAGCGGGTTGACCGCGCCACCATCAACCAGCGTATGGCCACCATGCACCACCGGGCGGATCAGCCCGGGGATCGCCAGCGAGGCCGCCACCGCCGGGCGGATATCGCCGGAGTGCATCACCTGCTCGCGCCGGGCCCAGTAATTGGTGGCAACTACATGCAGGGGGATCGCCAGCTCGTCGAAACGCTCCGGCACCGAAGCGGGCAAGAACCCTTCGAGGAACTTCTCGGCATCGAGCAACACCGGATTGCCCAGCCCGCCGAACAAATCGGCGATGCGCCCGACCCGCGCGGCGAGCAGACGCCGCATCACCTCGCCGCGATCCTTCATCAGGCCCGACACCATGTGGCGGAGCTCCAGCGCCGGGATGCCGGAGGCATAGGCGGCGCCGATCAGCGCGCCGATCGAGGCACCGGCAATGGCGACCGGGCGGATACCGAGCTCGTCCAGCGCCTCCAGCACCAGAATGTGCGATAGCCCGCGCGCGCCGCCCGAGCCCAGCGCCACGGCGAGCGAAGGCTCGCGCCCGGCGACGGGAACGCCATGCGAGGAAAGAACCGGTTCGTGAGGCGGCGCGTGACGTCCGCGCGCGGCGTGAGGATCGTCCATGGCGGCTGTCTCGCACGATTCCGCGGCATTTGTTTGAACGGCCGCGGTAGTTTCCATGACACGCCGGCCGATACGCCCGGCGCCTATTCCGCCAGCGCCCGCCAGGCAATGTCGGAGCGGCAGAAGCCTTCCGGCCAGTCGATGCGCGCCACCGCGTCATAGGCACGCTCGCGCGCCTCGGCGACATTGGCGCCGATGGCGGTGACGTTGAGCACACGCCCGCCATTGGCCAGTAGCTGCGTGCCCTCGCGCCGCGTGCCGGCGTGGAAGACATGCACGCCCGGCGTCGCGCCGGCGACCTCGACGCCGTTGATCGGCGTGCCCTTCTCATAGGAGCCGGGATAGCCGCGCGCGGCCATGACCACGGTGATGGCGGCGTCCGGCGCCATCGACACCCGCTCATCGGCCAGCGCGCCGGTGGCGGTGGCGTAAAGCAGCTCCAGCAGGTCGCCCTCCAGCCGCAGCATCAGCACCTGGCACTCCGGGTCGCCGAAGCGGACATTGTATTCAATGAGCTTGGGCCCATCGATGGTGATCATCAGCCCGGCGAACAGCACGCCGCGATAGGGGCTGTCGCCGTCGGCCAGCGCGCGGGCGGTCGGCTTGACGATCTCGGCGAGCGTGCGGCGCTCCATCTCGGCGGTGAACACCGGCGCCGGCGAATAGGCGCCCATGCCGCCGGTGTTCGGCCCCTGGTCGCCGTCGAAGGCGCGCTTGTGGTCCTGCGCCGAGCCGAAGGGCAGCACCGTCTCGCCGTCGACCAGGCAGAAGAAGCTCACTTCCTCGCCTTCGAGGAATTCCTCGATGAGGATCTCGGTGCCGGGGGTGCCCATGGCGAACACCTCGTCGACGGCGGCGAGCGCCTCCTCCAGCGTCATGGCGACGACGACGCCCTTGCCGGCCATCAGCCCGTCCGCCTTCAGCACGATCGGCGCGCCGCGCCGGCGCACGAAGTCGCGCGCGGCCTCCGCCTGCGAGAAGCGACCGAAGGCGGCGGTCGGGATGTCGTGCTGGCGGCACAGCTCCTTGGTGAACAGCTTGGAGCCTTCCAGCTGCGCGGCCACCCGGCGCGGGCCGAACACGTTGATGCCCTCGGCGGTCAGCCGGTCGGTAATGCCATCGACCAGCGGCGCCTCGGGGCCGACCACCACCAGGTCGATCTTCTCGGCGGCGCAGACCGAGACGATGGCGTCATGGTCGGTGAGCGGGATGGTCTCAATGCAGCGGGCATGCTCGGCGATGCCCGGATTGCCGGGAATGGCGATCAGCGCGGTGAGCGACGGGCTCTGCGCCAGCTTCCAGGCGAGTGCATGCTCGCGGCCGCCCGAACCCAGCAGCAGAACCTTCATGCCTCGTCTCCCTTTGCGCCACCCGGCTGCGCGTCATCCGATCCGCGCTTCGCCTAGACGACCACGCCCCTCGGGGCAAGAGGGCGCTGCGAATCGGGCGCCTCCAACAGGGCGCCTCGAACGGAGGGCGACATAAGAGGACCAGCGGACCGGAAACCCGCCTATTCGTAGGCGAGCGCCACCACGGGATCCATCCCCGCCGCCTTGCGCGCCGGCAGATAGCCGAAGATCAGCCCGGTGAGGAAGGCGCAGCCGAAGGCGAGCAGCGGCGGCAGCAGTGACAGCACGATGTTGACGCCCAGCATCCCCAGCACCACCGCCGCGCCGAGGCCCAGCACCACGCCGACGGCGCCGCCGACGCCGCACACCACCAGCGCCTCGGTGTTGAACTGCAGCATGATGTTGCTCATGCGCGCGCCGGTCGCCATGCGGATACCGATCTCGCGGGTGCGCTCGGTGACGCTCACCAGCATAATGTTCATCACCCCGATGCCGGCGACGATCAGCGAGATCGCCGCGACGCAGCCCAGCACCAGCGTCAGCGTCTCCTGCGTCGCCACCGCGGTTTCGAGGAACTGCGCGGTGTTGCGGACCTGGAAGTCCTCGGCCTGGTGGCGCTCGCTGAGGATGCGCGTCACCTCGCGCTCGACGGCGGGGATGTTGGCGGCGTCGTCCACCTTCAGCGTCACCGAATTGACGAAGCGGCGGCCGAACACCCGCACGAAGCCGGTGGAGAGCGGTACCAGCGCCACGTCGTCCTGGTCCTGGCCGAAGGCGTTGGCACCGCGCGCGCCGAGAATGCCGATCACCTGGTACGGCACGTTCTTGACCAGCACGTAGCGGCCGATCGGGTCGTCCTCGCCGAACAGGTTGCGGGCGACGGTCTGTCCTAACACCAGCACCGGCGCATAGGCTTTCACGTCGTCGGCGGAGAACATCACCCCGCGCTCCATCGGCCAGTCGCGCGCAGCGAGATAGTCGGCCGTGGTGCCGGTGATCTGGGTGAAATAATCCTCGGAGCCGAAGCGCATGGTGTAGCGGCCGGTGCGCTCCGGCGCCACCGCGCCGAGGCCGGGGATGACGCGCAGCGCATCGGCGTCCTCCGGCAGCAGCGTGGCATTGTCGCCGGAGGTGCGGATGCCCACCGCTCCCGGCCGGACGATCAAAAGGTTGGTGCCGATCTGGGCGATGCGCTCCAGCACCTGCTTCTTGCCGCCATCGCCCACCGCCAGCATGGTGATCACCGAGGCGACGCCGATGACAATGCCGAGCAACGTCAGCACGGTGCGGAACAGGTTGGCGTACATGGAGGCGAAGGCCATGCGCACCGCCTCGGCGAGATCCGGCACGAAGCGGGCGAGACCGCCACGCTCTTCCAGATGGCCGGCCGGCTTCGGCGGGGCGGAGGGCGGAGGCAGCGCCGCGCGGGGCGTCGGCTCGTCGGAGACGATATGCCCGTCCTGGAAGCGCACGATGCGCCTTGCATGCGCCGCCACCTCGGCGTCGTGGGTGATGAGGATGACGGTGTGGCCCTCGGCGTTCAGCTCGGTGAGCAGCGCCAGCACCTCCTCGCCGGAGCGGCTGTCCAGCGCGCCGGTCGGCTCGTCGGCGAGGATCACCGGCGCGGCGTTCATCAGCGCGCGGGCGATGGAGACGCGCTGCTGCTGGCCGCCGGAGAGCTGGCTCGGCCGGTGCTCGGCGCGCTCGGCGAGGCCGAGCCGGGCGAGCAGGGCATGGGCACGCGACACCCGTCGCTCCTTGGGCAAGCCGGCATAGATGGCGGGAATCTCGACATTCTCCGCCGCCGTCAGGCTCGGCAGCAGATTGTAGCGCTGGAACACGAAACCGAAGGTGGCACAGCGCAGATGCGCCAGCGCGTCGGGATCGAGCCCGGCGACATCGACCCCGGCGACGCGGTAGCGGCCATTGCTCGGCCGGTCGAGGCAGCCGACGATGTTCATCAGCGTCGACTTGCCCGAACCGGACTGCCCCATGATGGCGATGAACTCGCCGGGCAAGATCGACAGCGACACCCGGTCGAGCGCCCGCACCACCGTCTCGCCATTCGGATAGAGCCGGCTCACCTCGACGAGCTCGACGATCGGCACGCCCGGTGGCGACCCGGCGGCCGCCTCGAGCGCCCGGATCTCGGTGTCGCTGGTGATGTCCGCGCTCATCGCCGCCACCTCAGCCGAGCCGCGGCGGCATCGCCGGCGGACGGCCCTGCCCCGGGGTAGCGCCCGGCGCGCGGTTGCCGGTGATCACCCGCTCGCCGACCGACAGGCCGTCGAGGATCTGCGTCATCGAGCGGTTCGACAGCCCCGTCGTCACCTTGCGTTCTTCCACGCCGCCGCCGCGTGCGAGCACGCGCACGGTCTTCTCGCCGTCGCGGCCGGCCCGGATAGCCGCCGTCGGCACCAGCGGCACGCCCTTGGCCTCGCCGAGGCGGAAGAACACCTGCGCCGTCATGTCGGTCATCAGCATCAGGTCGTCATTGGGCACGTCGATCAGAACGTTGTAGAGCACGACGTCGTTGACGATGGTCGGGGTCGGCTCCACCTGCCGCACCGTGCCCTCCCAGCGCCGGTCCGGCAGGCCGAGGGTGGAGAAATAGGCCGCCGTGCCGATCTGGATGCGCGGAATGTCGCCCTCGGCGACCTGCGCCGTCACCGTCATGGTCTGGAGGTCGGCGATGCGCAGCACGATGGGCGCGCTCTGATTGGCGTTCAGCGTCGAGCCCTCGCGGGCGGTGATCGACACCACCGTGCCGTCCATCGGCGCGTAGATCTTGGTGTAGCCGAGATTGGCAAGGTCGCCCTCGAGCGTCGCCTGGGTCTGGGCGATCTGCGCCTTGAGCGCGTCGATCTTGGCCTCGCTGATCCGCGCCGTCGCCTGCGCCGCGTCGGCGGCATCCTTGCTGCCGGACTGGTTGGCGAGCAATTGCCGCGCCCGCTCGTCACGCAGCCGGTCGAGGGTGAGCTGCGCCTCGGCCTGGGCGAGCTGGGCGCGCAGATTGTCGAGGCTGGCGCGGTCGCCGGCGACGCGGGTCTGGTAGACGGTGGGATCGATCTCGGCGAGCAGGTCGCCCTTCTTCACCAGCGCGCCGACATCGGGATGGATGGTGCGCAGCTGGCCGGACACCTGGGTGCCAACATCGACATAGTTTTTCGGCTGCAGCTTGGCGATAGCGGTGACCACGGTCTCGATGTCGCCGAGTTCGACCCGACTGGTCTGATAGGCCGGCGCCTCGACGGCGCGCTCGCGCACGAAATAGGCATAGCCCGCACCACCGGCGGCGAGCACGACCACCAGCGCCAGCCATGGCCAACGCCGCCGGCGACGCGGCACGGCGCGCGTCTCACCCACTTCCGTACCGGAGCGCTGAAGCATCGTCGGTCCCGTCTCTTCCCCTGCCTTCCCAAGGGGATAGACCGGAAGCCGGAACCCGCAAAATGAATTCGCGGTAATGTCGAAGCCGTTTGCTTCCCTTGGGTCGCGCCGGCGCCGTCAGCGGTCCTGCGGCCGATACTCGCCGGTATCGGGATCCCTCTTCAGCTTAGCGGCCGGCGAGCGCGCCGCCACCTCGTCGCGACGGGCCTCGTCGAGCTCGGCATTCACCCGGCGCGACTCCTGCGCCAGCTTCTTCACCAGGGCAGCGGCGCCGAGGGCGCCCAGGGCGACGATCAGGAAGGGGGGCATGAACGGGTTCCCTCGGTTACAGGCCGAAGCGGCCCCACAGCGCCCTTGCCTCAGCGGCATGGACCATTTCGTCGGCGAAGCCGGCACCGATCGCGGAAGCCGGAGCCGTCGCGCCGACCCCGGGGATGCGCCGGCTGAACAGCCCGCCGCCGGACTGGATGAGCGGCGTGGCGACCTTGTCGCCGTAACGGGCGCGCAGAAACGAGCGGAGGTCACCGATCGAATCGACGAGGCCGAATTCCTGTGCCTGTTCCGCCGACCAGAACTCGCCGGAGAACAGCGTCGCCTCGTCGGCCGCCAGCACATCGCCGCGCCGCGCCCGCACCAGGCCGGCGAACACGGCGTGGATTTCCTTCTGCAGGCCCTTGAGCCGCTCGACATCCTCCTCCTTCTCCGGCTGGAAGGGGTCGAGCATCACCTTGCGCTCGCCGGCCGTGTAGACGCGGCGGTCGATGCCGAGCTTCTCCAGCGCCTTGTCGAAGCCGAATCCGGCGCTCACCACCCCGATCGAGCCGAGGATCGAGAACGGATCGGCGACGATCTCGTCGGCGGCGCAGGCCAGCATATAGCCGCCCGAGGCCGCCACATCCTCGACGAAAGCGATGACCGGCAGCTGCTTTTCCGAGGCGAGGTCACGGATGCGCTTGTAGATGAGGTGCGACTGCGCCGGCGCGCCGCCCGGCGAATTGATGACCAGCGCCACCGCCTTGGCGCCCTTCACGGCAAAGGCCTTGTCGAGGCTCTTCGCCACCCCGGCGAGGGTGAGGGCGGGGCGCAGCGGCGAGCCGACGCCGATGGTGCCGGTCAGGCGAACCACCGGCACGATGGCCGCGTCGTCGCGCAGCGAAGCCGGCAGGATGGGCGCCATGTGCCGGCGCAACGAAGTGAACAGGGACGCGTTTGCCATGCGCAAGACATAGGGCCAGGCGCCAAAAGGCTCAAGCGGCTATGCCGGCGCGGGCGATAACGCTCCGGCGAGCCGGTTCGAGCCGGCCACCTCAGGCGAGACCCGCTCCGTCCCGCAGCACCGCCTCGGCCTGCGGCGTCGGCCGGCCCTCCTCATCGGCGAGCAGCAGCCCGGGCAGCAGCGCCGGCGGGGTGCGGCGCCCCTTTACCGCCCCGACCAGCACCCGGATCGCCGGCGCTTCCGGCCGCCCATGCACCGGGCGGATCGTCACGGCACCGAAACGGCCGGACAGCGTCGCGAGGATGGTGTCGAGCGCTTCCGGCCGGTGGATGAGGACGAGACGGCCGCCTGGGACCAGCAGCCGCTCCGCCGCCCTCACCCAGTCGTCCAGAGCTCGGTCGGGCGCCATATGAGCCAGCGCCCGCCGGTCGCTCGGCGAGATCCGGTGGCGGGCCGGATCGTTGAAGGGCGGGTTCATCAGCACCGCATCGGCGGCACGAGGACCTGGTGTAGCCGGCCCGCCCGGTCGGGCGAGCGCCGCGATGTCGGCTTCCACCACCGACACACGCGCCGAGACGTCGGGTTGCTGGCGCTCGGCATTGCGGCGGGCCAGCTCGGCAGTCGCCGGGTCGAGTTCGATGAGATGCAGCCGCGCACCGGGCAGCCGCAGCGCGACGGCAAGGCCCGCCGCGCCGACGCCGGCGCCGAGATCCACCACATGATGGGCGGTGGCCGGCACGCTGGCGGCGAGCAGCAGCGCGTCATGGCCCGCGCGATGACCGCGCGCGGGCTGGAGCAGTTGCAGTCGCCCGCCGAGCAGCGCGTCGTCGGTGAGCGGCAACACCTCGGGGGCCGGCGCGTCCCCGCTCATTCCGGCACCAGCTCGCGCCCGAGTCCGGCGGCGACCAAAAGGCGGCGGGCGCGATTCGCCGCGTCGTCCTCCACCAGCAGGCGGCGGGGAATGACCCCGAGCGAGCCTTCGAGAATGCTCATGTGCCGGTCGAGCACCAGATGGCCGATGCCTTCCGCCGCCAGCAGCGCCTCGACGGCGGAGATGAGGACCGGATCGTTGGTACGCATGATTTCCCGCATGGGCACCATCATGGCACGACGTCCCCCGGCTGGGGAGGGGCACAGCATCCGGTGACTGCCGCCGGCAGCGGGGCAAAACCGCCATTGCCGCGGACGGCTTGCCCGATCGGGGGGCCTGTCCTTATTGTGGCGCCGGTTTTTTCATCCTGTCGGAAAATGACTGTGGCTGTCGTCGTTCCCTTCGATCCCGTTGCCGAACCGTCGCTCGAGACCATCATCTCTCTCGTCCGCGACGATATGGAGCGCGTGAATACGCTGATCCTGTCGCGCACCGGTTCCGACGTCACCATGATCCCGGAAGTGGCGACGCATCTCATCTCCTCCGGTGGCAAGCGGCTGCGGCCGATGCTCACCGTGGCCACCGCCGCGCTTGCCGGCTATCAGGGCGACGGGCATGTGAAGCTCGCCGCCTCGGTCGAGTTCATGCACACCGCGACGCTGCTGCATGACGACGTAGTCGATGACAGCGAGATGCGCCGCGGCAAGCTCGCGGCCCGCATGCTGTGGGGCAATGAGGCGAGCGTGCTGGTCGGCGACTTCCTGCTCGGCCAGGCCTTCCGCATGATGATCGAGGTTGGCGACCTACGCTGCCTCGACATTCTCTCCACCGCCGCAGTGCTGATCGCCGAAGGCGAGGTGGCGCAGCTCGCCGCCGCCAAGAACACCGCCACCAGCGAGGACGAGTATCTCGGCGTCATCCGCGGCAAGACGGCGGAGCTGTTCGCCGCCGCCTGCGAGGTCGGCCCGGTGCTCGGCAAGCTCTCCAAGGCCGAGCAGGCCGCGTGCCGCAGCTACGGCATGAATCTCGGCATCGCCTTCCAGCTGATCGACGACGCGCTCGACTATGGCGGGCAGCGCGCCAAGCTCGGCAAGAATGTCGGCGACGATTTCCGCGAGGGCAAGATCACCCTGCCCATCGTGCTCGCCTTCCGACGCGGCAACGAGGAGGAGCGGGCGTTCTGGACCCGCTGCCTGCAGGATGGCGAGATCGGCGAGGGCGACCTCGAACGGGCGATCGAGCTGCTGTCCCGCCACAATGCGCTCGCCGACACGGTGGAGCGCGCCCGCCACTACGGCGCCATCGCCAAGGATGCGCTCGGCCTGTTCCGCGACGGCCCGGCCAAGCAGGCGCTGATCGACGTGGTGGAGTTCTGCGTCGCCAGAGCTCGCTAACGGGGGCTCACTGAAAGGCGATCCGGCCTTCAGCCACGCGGCGCGTAAAGGATGATCGCCGCGCCGGCGAGGCAGACCGTGCCGCCGACCACGTCCCAGCGGTCGGGACGAAAGCCTTCGACCGCCCATAGCCAGGCCAGCGACGCGACGATGTAGACGCCGCCATAGGCGGCGAAGGCACGCCCGGCGTGCTCCGCGTCGACCTTGGTCAGCAGCGCCCCGAAGGCGATCAGGCTCAGCACGCCCGGCGCCAGCCACAGCGGATGGGCGCCCGAGCGCACCACCGCCCAGAAGGCGAAGCAGCCGGCGATTTCGGCGAGCGCTGCCAGCGCGTAGATCAAGGCCGTCGTCATTCCGCCCCCGTCAGCTCGACATCCTCAGCCGAGCACCGTCGACTTCACCCACCAGTCCGGCCGCGCGGCGATGACGGCCTTCGCCGCCCGCGCGGCGGCGCGGCAATCGTCATAGAGCCCGAAAAACGTCGCTCCCGAGCCGGACATGCGCACGAGGCGCACCTCCGGCGTCCCCGCGAGCACCTCGGCCACCTCGCCGAGCGAGGGTTCGAGCGCGCGGGCCGGCGGCTCGAGATCGTTCGGCGCGTCGGCGAGGAAAGCGAGCGCCTCCGCGCGCGTCGAAAAGTCCTGGGGCTGCTGCGGCGGCTGGCGCATCTCTCCCGGCGCAAGGCCGAGGGCGCGAAACACCGCCGCCGTCGCCACCGGAAGGCGCGGATTGACCAGCACCAGGCCGAAACGCGGCAGGGCGACGGGGGAGAGCGTCTCGCCACGCCCGCCCATCCAGCTGGAGCGGCCGGAGAGGCAGACCGGCACGTCGGAACCGGTGGCGAGCGCCGCCGCGTAGAGGCGAGGATCGTCCGGCGTCAACCCGTTCGCGCGGGCAAGCAGCCGCAGCGCCGCCGCCGCATCCGCCGAGCCGCCGCCAATGCCGGAGGCGACCGGCAGCCGCTTGTCGAGCGCGAAGCGGCCGATCCTCAGTCCCGTGACTCGCGTGGCCAGCTCCCGCGCGGCCTTCAGCACCAGATTATCGGGCTCGACCGCGAGCGTCGTCGCACCCGGACCGACGAGATCGAGGCCGGGTGCGCCCTCGGGCTCGTAGGTCAGCCGGTCGCCTGCGCCGGCAAAGGCGACCAGGCTCGACAATTCGTGATAACCGTCGGCCCGGCGGCCGAGCACCGCGAGCGACAGGTTGATCTTCGCCGGCGCCCGCTCGCTCAGCCGGTGGCGGAACGGCGAGGAAGGAAGCCGCGCGATGGCTGCGGTCGGCATATTCGGATCGGGCATAGCCTTGCTTATGAGCGGCGGCGCGACGGCCGGCAAGCGGCGGCGCGACATCGGCCGCAAATCGCTCCGCCGAGGCGGCGGCTTGCGCCGCAGGTGGTTTTAGCTGTATATGACGGCCATTCACTTATCTCAGATGGCCTGACGGTCGGTTGAGAGTGGGTTCCACCGCCGGGACCCGCTCTTTTTGCATTGCGGACCATCACGGGTCCGGCGAGGACGATGAGCGAGAACGACATCAAGTCCGACAAGGTTGCCGCGCCGGTTTTCGAAACCCGGCTGGATGAGCCGCGCCTCGTCACCGAGACCGGCCCCGCCGCGCGGGTGGCAGGGATCGTCGCGCCGGTGCTGGAAGGCCTCGGCTTCCGGCTGGTGCGGGTCAAGATCTCCGGCGGCGACGCGATGACGCTGCAAATCATGGCCGAGCGGCCGGACGGCTCGTTCGGCATCGAGGAATGCGAGGCGGCGAGCCGCGCGATCTCGCCGGTGCTCGACGTCGAGGATCCGATCTCCGGCGCCTACAATCTCGAAATGTCCTCGCCCGGCATCGACCGGCCGTTGGTGCGCGCCAGCGACTTCGACCGCTGGGCCGGCCACGAGGCCAAGGTGGAGCTCGCCGTGCCGTTCGACGGCCGCAAGCGGTTCCGCGGCCTGCTGCTGGGCCAGAAGAACGGGGCGGTGGTCATCCGCCTGCCCGACGCCCCGGCCGGCGCGCCCGACACCTATGAGCTGCTCATCGCCGATATCGGCGAGGCGCGCCTCGTCATGACCGACGCGCTGATCCGCGACGCCTTGCGCCGCGACAAGGCGCTGCGCGAGGGCGCGGGGATCGACGAGGACGATATCGATACCGCCGATCTCGGCGACGCTTCGTTCGAGGACGATGCCGACGAGGTGGAAGACGGCGAGGCGGAAGGCGGCGAGGCCATCGCCCGCATTCTTCCGGCCAAGAAGATGCCGGTGCGCGCCACGCCGAAGGCCAAGCCGGCCTACAAGCCGAAGGGCGCCGCCAAACCCGCCAAGAAATCCAACGCAAAACGCAAATCCCCCGCGAAGGAGACGCACTGATGGCTGTCGTCAGCGCCAACCGCCTCGAGCTTCTGCAGATCGCCGATGCGGTCGCACGCGAGAAGTCGATCGACCGGCACATCGTCATCGCCGCCATGGAAGACGCCATCGCCAAGGCGGCGCGCTCCCGCTACGGCGCGGAGACCGACATCCACGCGGAAATCAACCCCCGCACGGGCGAACTGCGCCTCGCCCGTCACCTGCTCGTGGTGGATCAGGTTGAGAATTCCGCCGTCGAGATCGACCTCGTCGGCGCCCGCCGCCTCAATCCGGCGGCGCAGGTGGGCGATTCCATCGCCGACACGCTGCCGCCCTTCGATTTCGGCCGGATTGCCGCGCAGTCGGCCAAGCAGGTGATCGTGCAGAAGGTGCGCGAGGCCGAGCGCGACCGTCAGTATGAAGAGTTCAAGGACCGTATCGGCGAGATCGTCAACGGCGCGGTCAAGCGCGTCGAGTACGGCAATGTCGTCGTCGATCTCGGCCGCGGCGAAGCCTCGCTGCGCCGCGACGAGCTGCTGCCGCGCGAAATCTTCAAGGTCGGCGACCGCATCCGCGCCTATGTCTACGACGTGCGCCGCGAACCGCGCGGCCCGCAGATCTTCCTGTCCCGCACCCATCCGCAGTTCATGGCGAAGCTGTTCGCGCAGGAAGTGCCGGAGATCTATGACAGCATCGTCGAGATCAAGGCGGTCGCCCGCGACCCCGGCTCGCGCGCCAAGATCGCCGTCACCTCGCGCGATTCCTCGGTCGACCCCGTCGGCGCCTGCGTTGGCATGCGCGGCTCGCGCGTGCAGGCCGTGGTCAACGAGCTGCAGGGCGAGAAGATCGACATCATCCCGTGGTCGAACGACGTTGCCACCTTCATCGTCAACGCGCTGGCGCCGGCGGAAGTGGTCAAGGTCGTGCTCGACGAAGACCGCGAACGTATTGAAGTCGTGGTCCCAGATGCCCAACTAAGCCTGGCCATTGGCCGCCGCGGCCAGAATGTCCGCCTTGCCTCCCAGCTGACCGGCTGGGACATCGACATCATGACCGAGGCGGAAGAGAGCGAGCGGCGCCAGAAGGAATTCGCCGAGCGTTCGAAGATCTTCGCCGAGGCGCTCGACCTCGACGAGATGATGGGCCAGCTGCTGGCCTCGGAAGGCTTCGCCTCCGTGGAAGAGCTTGCCTATGTGCCGATCGCCGAGCTCGCGAGCATCGAGGGCTTCGACGAAGACACCGCGCAGGAGCTGCAGAACCGCGCGCAGGGCCACCTCGCCGAGGTGGAAGCCGCCTTCGACGAGCGCCGCCGTGCGCTCGGTGTCGAGGACGATCTGCGCGAGGTGCCGGGCGTGACCTCGCCGATGCTGGTGGCGTTCGGCGAGAACGACATCAAGTCCGTCGAGGATCTTGCCGGCTGCGCCACCGACGATCTCGTGGGCTGGACCGAGCGCAAGGACGGCGAGACCATTCGCATCGCCGGCGCGCTGGAAGGCTTCCAGATCTCCCGCGAGGACGCCGAGGCGCTGATCATGCAGGCCCGCGTGAAGGCGGGCTGGATTTCGGCCGAGGAGCTCGCCGGTGCGAGCGAGGCGGCCGAAGAGGTGACCGAGGAGGACGCCGGCGACGCGGCGTGAGACCTGGAGCCGTCGGCGTCCCGGTGACGGCAACGGCTCTGGCCTCATACCGGTCCGGCGGCGAGTGGAGTGTCGCGTAGCGATGCAGCAGGCGGGCGACCAGGACGGGAGGCACGATCTCCCCACCGACGATCTGCCCGTCGGCGGAGCGGAGGAGACCGATGCCGGTCCCGCCGCCGCCCGCCGGGAGCTGTCGCGCCTCTGCCTGGCCAGCCGCACCGTGCGGCCGGTCGACGAGATGCTGCGTTTCGTGGTGGCGCCGGACGGGCAGGTGGTGCCCGACCTCGCCGCCAAGCTTCCCGGGCGCGGCGCCTGGGTCGGGGCCACCCGCTCCGAGCTGGCGCTGGCGGTGAAGAAGAAGGCCTTCGGCCGCGCCTTTCGCGGCAAGGGCCGCGTCGATCCGGGTCTTGCCGACCTGGTCGACGCCCTGCTGGAGAAGGATGTGTTCAGCGCCCTCAGCTTCGCCAACAAGGCGGGGCGGCTGGTGACGGGCACGACCAAGGTGGCGGAGGCGCTCCAGGGCGGCGCCGCCATTCTCGTCCACGCCAGTGACGCGGCGCGCGACGGGGTCGCGAAACTCGATGCTCTCGCCCGGCGCGTCGGCGAGGCCGAAGGTAAGAAAATAGCCTTCGTTAACTCTTTGTCAGGCGTGCAATTGGACTTGGCGTTGGGCAGGGCAAATGTGGTACATGCTGCGCTGCTCGCCCATCCGACAAGCGCAGGGTTTCTTGCGCGGGTAAGAAGGCTCGAGAGCTGGCGCGCTGGATAAGCGAAGCTGGCGCACAGATTTGAGGCATCCCGCAAGGGGCGGTGATGCTCAGGAACGGATACCGAATGACCGATACGAAGAACCCCGGCGAGAAGACGATGGGCGTTGGCCAGGGCAAGACCCTGACGCTCAAGAGGCCTGTCGAGCAGGGCGTCGTTCGCCAGAGCTTCAGCCATGGGCGCTCCAAGTCCGTGGTGGTCGAGAAGGTGAAGCGGCGCGTGATCGGTCCGGGCGAGAAGCCCGAGGCTCCGTCCGCGCCTTCCGCTCCGGCCGCCGCCGCCGCTCCCGTTGCCGCGGCTCCCGCCGTCACGACCGCTCCGGCCGCTCCCGCGCCGTCGGCACCGCGCCCCGCACCGGCGCCCCAGGCCGCGCGTCCCGCACCGGCTCCTCAGGCTGCGCGCCCGGCATCGGCGCCGCAGCAGGGCGCCCGTCCCGCCGGCACGTCGCAGCAGCCGCAGCGCCCGCCCATGCAGGGCCGTACCCAGCCCTCGCCCGGCTCCAACTATTCCGGACCGCGTCCGGCTCCCACCGGCAGCCGCCCCGGTGGCGTGGTGCTGCGTTCGCTGACCGAGGAGGAGGCCCGCGCCCGCGCCGCCGCCCTCCAGGACGCGCGCCTGCGCGAGGTCGAGGATCGCAAGCGCGCCGAGGAAGAAGCCCGCCGCCGCGCCGAGCGCGAGGCGCGCGAAAAGATCGAGCGCGAGGCCGCCGAGGCCCGCAAGCGCGAGGAAGAGGCGCGTCGCGCCTTCGAGGAAGAGGCCAAGCGCAAGTCCGAGCAGGAGGCGCGCAAGCGCTTCGGCGAGGAGGCCTCCAGCCAGGCGGCCCCGGCCGCCGCTGCCTCGGCGCCGCGCCCGGCCGCGCCCGCCGCTGCCGCACCTTCGGCGCCGGCCGCCGTTCCCGGCGCCCCGCGCGTCGCCACGCCGCGCAACAATGCGGCGATGGATTCCGAAGACGACGAGCGTCGTCCCGTCCGTCGTGGTCCCGGCGGCGCCCCGGCGCGTCCCGTCGTTCCCGCCAAGCCGGCGCGTCCCGCCGCCGGTGCCGAGAAGAACCGCGGCCGCCTCACCCTGGTGACGGCGCAGTCCGGCGACGAGGAGCGCCAGCGTTCGGTCGCGGCCTTCCGTCGCCGCACCCAGCGCATGAGCGGCCACCGGCATGTCGAGACCAAGGAAAAGATCTCCCGCGAGGTCACGGTCCCGGAGACGATTTCCATCCAGGAACTCGCCAACCGCATGGCCGAGCGCGCGGTCGACGTCATCCGGCTGCTGATGAAGCAGGGCCAGATGGTGAAGATCACCGATGTGATCGACGCCGACACCGCCCAGCTGATCGCCGAGGAACTCGGCCACACCGTGCGCCGCGTCGCGGAGTCGGACGTCGAGGAAGGACTGTTCGACACGCCGGACGCGCCGGAGAACCTGCTGCCGCGTCCGCCGGTCGTCACCATCATGGGCCATGTCGACCACGGCAAGACCTCGCTGCTCGACGCCCTGCGCTCGGCCAATGTCGTGTCCGGCGAGGCCGGCGGCATCACCCAGCACATCGGCGCCTATCAGGTGACCTCGCCGCTCGGCGGCAAGATCACCTTCATCGACACGCCCGGCCACGCGGCGTTCACCGCCATGCGTGCCCGCGGCGCCAAGGTGACGGACATCGTGGTGCTGGTGGTGGCGGCCGATGACGGCGTCATGCCGCAGACGGTGGAAGCCATCAGTCACGCGCGCGCCGCCGGCGTGCCGCTGATCGTGGCGATCAACAAGATCGACAAGCCGGACGCCAAGCCGGAGCGCGTGCGCAGCGAGTTGCTGCAATACGAGATCCAGGTGGAAAGCCTGGGCGGCGAGACGCTCGAAGTGGAAGTGTCGGCCAAGGCCCACACCAATCTCGACAAGCTGCTCGAGCTGATCAGCCTGCAGGCGGAAGTGCTCGACCTCAAGGCGAACCCCGACCGTGAGGCCGAAGGCACCGTCATCGAGGCGAAGCTCGACCGTGGTCGCGGCCCGGTCGCCACCGTGCTGGTGCAGCGCGGCACCCTGCATGTCGGCGACATCGTCGTCGCCGGCGCCGAGATGGGCCGCGTGCGCGCGCTGATCTCCGACAAGGGCGCACAGCTCGGCGAGGCCGGTCCGTCCATGCCGGTCGAGGTGCTCGGCTTCAACGGTACCCCGGAGGCGGGCGACCGCCTCGCGGTGGTCGAGAGCGAAGCCCGCGCCCGCGAGATCACCGACTACCGCAAGAACCAGAAGCGCGAGAAGGCGGCGGCGCGTTCCGCTACCGTCCGCGGCTCGCTGGAACAGATGATGAGCCAGGCGAAGACGGCGGGCCGCAAGGAATTCCCGCTGATCATCAAGGGCGACGTCTCGGGTTCGGTGGAAGCGATCGTCACCTCGCTGGAGAAGCTCGGCACCGACGAGGTGCAGGCCCGCATCATCCACTCCGGCGCCGGCGGCGTGAACGAGAGCGACGTGACGCTGGCCGAGACCGCCAATGCGGTGATCATCGCCTTCAACGTGCGCGCCAACAAGGAAGCCCGCGAGGCGGCCGACCGTGCTGGCATCGAGATCCGCCAGTACAACATCATCTACGACCTGGTGGATGACGTGAAGGCGGCGATGGGCGGCCTGCTCGCCCCGATCAACCGCGAGACCATGCTCGGCAACGCCCTCATCAAGGAGATCTTCGCGGTCTCCAAGGTGGGCAAGGTCGCCGGCTGCCTGGTCACCGACGGCATCGTCGAGCGCGGCCAGCATGTCCGCCTCATCCGCGACAGCGTCGTCATCCACGAAGGCAAGCTCGCCACGCTCAACCGCTACAAGGATGCGGTCAACGTGGTGCAGTCCGGCCAGGAATGCGGCATGTCCTTCGAGAACTACCAGGACATGCGCGCCGGCGACGTCATCGAATGCTACCGCGTCGAGGTGGTCCAGCGCACGCTGTGACCCCTGCCGCAGGGCACGACGGCCGGACGGTTCGCCGCCCGGCCGCCTGAGAATTACCGCGGGAGCCGGACGGTCCGAATCCGTCGGCTCCGGTCGAAGCCGTCCCGCTTTCCGGCGTCACCGGTGCGGGCGTTGAGGAATGTTGAACGCCATGAAGACCAAAGCGAGCTCGGGCACCGGCCCGAGCCAGCGCCAGCTGCGCGTCGGCGAACTGGTGCGCCATGCCCTGTCCGACATTCTGTCGCGCGGTGACCTGCCCGATCCGGCCTTGTCGAAGGTGCTGATCACCGTGCCCGAGGTGCGGATGAGCCCGGACCTGAAGATCGCCACCTGCTTCGTCATGCCGCTCGGCGGCAAGGACACCAAGGCGGCCATCGACGCGCTGGCGACCAATGCCAAGCCGTTGCGTGGCGAGATCGCCCGCCGGGTGGAGCTGAAATACGTGCCGGAGCTGCGCTTCCGCATCGACACCTCCTTTGAGGAAGGCTCGCGCATCGACGCGCTGCTGCGCTCGCCCGACGTGGCGCGCGATCTCGACCATCACGACGACCAGGACGACAACGAGAACAACAAGGACGATCAGGCATGACCGCCCCCATGATCGAGGCCGCCACCGCCGAGGCCCTCATCGACGACGCCATCATCGACGAGACCAACGCCGCCCCGGCCGCGGCCCCCGCCGACGCCCGCCCGCGCGGGCCGAAAGGCGACCGCCGCGAGCGTCCGGCCCGGCGGCCGAAGCGCGACATCGACGGCTGGGTGCTGCTGGACAAGCCGGTCGGCATGACCTCCACCCAGGCGGTCGGCGCGGTGAAATGGCTGTTCCAGGCCAAGAAGGCCGGCCATGCCGGCACGCTCGACCCGCTCGCCTCCGGCTGCCTGCCGATCGCGCTCGGCGAGGCGACCAAGACCGTGCCCTTCGTGATGGACAGTCGCAAGATCTACCGCTTCACGGTGCGCTGGGGCATCGAGACCGACACCGACGACAGCGAGGGCCAGGCCGTCGCGCAGTCGGAGGTCCGCCCGGACCGCGACGCCATCCTCGCCATCCTGCCGGCGTTCCGCGGCGAAATCGAGCAGGTGCCGCCCGCCTTCTCGGCGCTGAAGATCAATGGCGAGCGCGCCTATGACCTGGCGCGCGATGGCATCGCCGTCGAGCTCGCCGCCCGCACCGTGATCATCCACCGGCTCGACCTCGTCGACATGCCGGATGCCGATCACGCGGTGTTCGAGGCGGAATGCGGCAAGGGCACCTATGTGCGCTCGCTCGCCCGCGATTTCGGCCGTCGGCTCGGCACGCACGGCCACATCACCGCCCTGCGCCGCAGCGTGGTCGGCACCTTCGCCGAGGAGGAGCTGATCCCGCTCGACGCCTTGCGCGCCATGCATGCGGATAATGGCGAGACCCCGCCCTTCGCCGCGCTGCGCCCGGTGGAGATCGGCCTCGACAGCCTGCCCTCGCTGCGGGTGAGCCCGGCGGATGCGGCGCGCCTCGCGCGCGGCCAGTCGATCATCCTACGCGGCCGCGACGCACCGATCCTCGAAGGCCCGGTCGCCATCACCGCCGGCGGCCGGCTGGTGGCGCTCGGCGACGCCGAGGGCGCGGAGATCTTCCCCCGGCGCATCTTCCACCCCGGCGGCGGCAACTGAACGACCGGCGTCCTTCCGAGGATGCCGGTCCCCGGCCGCTTGGTCCGCTCGGACCGGGCACTAGCCACACGGGCGTTTTCGTGTATGGTGCGCCCGCGTTGCGGACCTAGCGGTCCGCGCGAACCTTTCGCTTTTCGACCGCGCTGGACGACATCCCGGCCCGGCCGATCCGCGAAGACGGCGGCCCCGCAGCAAGCGGTCCGCCTCATCGATTACCGAAAACCGGAAAGGATACCCGATGTCGATCACGCCGGAGCGCAAGCAGGCGCTCATCGCTGAATATGCCACCAAGCCGGGTGATACCGGTTCGGCGGAAGTGCAGGTTGCGATCCTCACCGAGCGCATCACCAACCTCACCGGCCACTTCAAGGGCCACGCGAAGGACAATCATTCCCGTCGCGGCCTGCTCAAGATGGTGTCCGCGCGCCGTGGCCTCCTCGACTATCTGAAGAAGACCGAGGAAGCCCGCTACAAGTCGCTGATCCAGCGGCTCGGCATCCGCCGCTGATGTTTCGCCGAGGCTCGCACCATGCGGTGCGGGCCTCGTGCGCTATCAGGGTGGTGCCTGCGGATGATCCGCAGCGCCGCCTCACAAAGACTGGAGCCTGAGGAACAGGTTCCGGAGAACGCAAAAGCGGCGGGCATGGGGCTCGCCGCGTCCGACAGAAGCGGCGGCCATGGCAGGATCGCCGGAGGCTGATACGGCCGGGCCCCGCCCGGTGGCCGGAGCCCGGTTCCGCGGAAGTCCTGCGACTTCCCCGACAGGAACGGGTCCCGGCACCCACGCAGCCTCCCGCCGTCTTGCCCATGGCCCCTCTTCGGAAAGCCAGAGACAGACATGTTCGACATTCACCGCGAGGAACTCGACTGGGGCGGGCGCACGCTCTCCCTCGAGACCGGCAAGATGGCGCGTCAGGCCGACGGCGCCGTGCTCGCGAAATACGGCGACACCACCGTGCTCGCCACCGTGGTCTCCGCCAAGGCGCCCAAGCCCGGCCAGGACTTCTTCCCGCTCACCGTCAACTACCAGGAAAAGGCCTATGCGGCCGGTCGTATTCCCGGTGGCTACTTCAAGCGCGAAGGCCGTCCGAGCGAGAAGGAGACTCTGGTCTCCCGCCTGATCGACCGCCCGATCCGCCCGCTGTTCCCCGACGGGTACAAGAACGACACCCAGATCGTGATCACCGTGCTGTCGCACGATCTCGAGAACGATCCCGACATCGTGTCGCTGGTCGCCGCCTCCGCCGCGCTCACCCTCTCCGGCGTGCCCTTCATGGGCCCGGTCGGTGCCGCCCGCGTCGGCTTCATCGACAATGAATATGTGCTGAACCCCTCGGTCGACGAGCTGAAGGATTCGGCGCTCGACCTCGTGGTCGCCGGCACCGCCGACGCCGTGCTGATGGTCGAATCCGAAGCCAAGGAGCTGTCCGAAGAGGTCATGCTCGGCTCGGTGATGTTCGGTCACCGCCACTTCCAGCCGGTGATCGACGCGATCATCCGCCTCGCCGAGAAGGCCGCCAAGGAGCCGCGCGACTTCGCCGCTCCCGACCATTCGGCGCTGGAAGCCGAGCTGCGCGGCCTGATCGAGGCCGATCTGCGCGACGCCTACAAGATCGCCCGCAAGCAGGACCGCTATGACGCGGTCGGCGCTGCCAAGGCCAAGGCCAAGGCGCACTATGCCGCCCTCGCCGCCGAAGGCAAGGACGTGCCGGACGCCCAGACCCTCGGCGAAGTGCTGAAGGAGCTCGAGGCGAAGATCGTCCGCTGGACCATCCTCGACGAAGGCGTGCGCATCGACGGCCGCGACACCAAGACCGTCCGTCAGATCGTCTCCGAAGTCGGCGTCCTGCCGCGCACCCACGGCTCGGCGCTGTTCACCCGCGGCGAGACGCAGGCGCTGGTCGTTGCGACGCTGGGCACCGGCGAGGACGAGCAGTTCATCGACAGCCTGGAAGGCACCTACAAGGAGCGCTTCCTGCTGCACTACAACTTCCCCCCCTTCTCGGTCGGCGAGACCGGCCGCATGGGTTCGCCCGGCCGTCGCGAAATCGGCCATGGCAAGCTCGCCTGGCGCGCCATTCGCCCGATCCTGCCGCCCGCGCACGAGTTCCCCTACACGCTGCGCGCGGTGTCCGAGATCCTCGAATCCAACGGCTCGTCCTCGATGGCGACCGTCTGCGGCACCTCGCTGGCCCTGATGGACGCCGGCGTGCCGCTGCGCCGTCCGGTGGCGGGCATCGCCATGGGCCTCATCCTCGAGGGTGAGAAGTTCGCCGTGCTCTCCGACATCCTCGGCGACGAGGATCACCTCGGCGACATGGACTTCAAGGTGGCCGGCACCGACAAGGGCGTCACCGCCCTGCAGATGGACATCAAGATCGCCGGCATCACCGAGGAGATCATGAAGGTCGCCCTCGAGCAGGCGAAGGGTGGCCGTGCGCACATTCTCGGCGAGATGGCCAAGGCGCTGACCGGCGCCCGCGCCGAGCTCGGCGAGCATGCCCCGCGCATCGAGGTGATCCAGATCCCGGTCGACAAGATCCGTGAAGTGATCGGCTCGGGCGGCAAGGTGATCCGCGAGATCGTCGAGAAGACCGGCGCCAAGATCAACATCGAGGACGACGGCACCGTGAAGGTCGCCTCGGCGTCCGGCGAGTCGATCAAGGCGGCGCTGAACTGGATCAAGTCGATCGCCTCCGAGCCGGAGATCGGCCAGATCTACGAAGGCACCGTGGTGAAGGTGGTCGATTTCGGCGCCTTCGTGAACTTCTTCGGCGCCAAGGACGGCCTGGTGCACGTCTCGCAGCTCGCCAAGGAGCGGGTGGCGAAGCCCTCCGACGTCGTCAAGGAAGGCGACAAGGTGAAGGTGAAGCTGCTCGGCTTCGACGAGCGCGGCAAGACCCGCCTGTCGATGAAGGTCGTCGACCAGGCCACCGGCGAGGACCTCGAGGCCAAGAAGGCCGACGACAGCGAGGCCGGCGCCGCCGAGTGATCTCGGCCGCACGCCTTGGAGTTTATGAGCGGGGCGCCTTCGGGCGCCCCGTTTCGTTTGAGCAGGACCGCCGCACCCGTTGACAACCCTGACGCGAAGACAGACTGTTGGCACGCGGGAGATTGCCGATGGCCAGAATCGACGTCGACGACCCGCGGGTGATTCATGCCCTTCTCGACGGCCTCGTCGAGGACGGCGACAGCTTCGACACCGCCACGGCCGCCGAACTGATCGCGCGGGTGCCGATCACGCTGAAATCCTCGCCATTCCAGTTCAAGAGCGCCTGGAACGGCAGCACCACCCAAAGCGGCTATGCCGCCGGCGTCGGCCAGAGTTCGATAAAGGAGAAGGAAGAGAAATCCGTCGAGATCGGTACCGACCGGCGCTGGCGCATCGGCGGCTATAAGATCGAACACGAACCCGGCCAGCTCGACATCGAACTGATGTGGGCGGACACCAAGCTCGATCCCACCGGCAGCCTATGCCGGTTGACCTACGACCCACCGAGCCGGCGCCCATTGATGCTGTATCTCGGCGAGCAGCGCGCTCTGAAGCTCGGCCCCCCTGCTCTTCAGCTATGGCCCCTTCTACAAGCCATGGAAGCACCCGGCCTGACGCCACCTATCGGAACGCCGCGAAAACCCCTGCGACCGCCTCGCGCGGGAACCCCGCCTTCAGCGCCAGCACCAGCGTGAGCCGCGCCTTCAGCGCCGAGAGCAGCCCCGCTGGAAGAACGCCCCGCGCGATGAGGTCGATCTCCGAGCCGGGATAGCCATAGGTGCACTCGAACACCGGACCACCGAGCGTCCGGCTCGCCAGCACCACCGGCATCTCCCCCGCCAGCGCGCCGACCGCCTCGGCCATCACGCCGGGGACATGGCCGGCGCCGGCACCCTCGATCACCGCGCCGCGATAGCCGAGGCCGGGCAGGGCCGGCAGCAGCCGCCCGTCATCGCCCATACCGATCTTGACCAGAGCCACCGGCGGCAGGTCGATATCGGCTGTGGCACCTCTCGCCGGCAGTAGATCGGGGAGGTCCAGCGGCCCGACGCGGGAGAAGAGCCGCGCCCGCCCCTCCACCACCAGCCCGAGCGGACCGCCATTGTCGGAGACGAAGGCGGAGGTGAGCGCGCTGTGCCCCTTGCGGACATAGCGGGCGGCATGGATCTCGTCGTTCAGCACCACCAGCGTGCCGAGGCCGCGCGCCTCCGGGCTCGCGGCGACGATGGCGCCGGCCAGCAGATTGGCCGGCCCGTCGGCGCCGGGCTGCTGCGGCCCGCGCATGGCGCCGATCACCACCACCGGCCGGTCGTCGCGCACCATGAGGTCGAGCGCGAAGGCGGTCTCCTCGATGGTGTCGGTACCCTGGATCACCAGCGCGCCGTCGACACCATCGGCGAAGGCGGCACGGATCTCGGCGGCGACCTCGGCAATGTTGGCCAGCGTCAGCGAGGAACTGCCGACCCGGAACGGCGAGCGCGCCTCGATCTCGGCGATCTCGGCCAGCGCCGGCACCGCCGCCACCAGATCGGCGGCGCCCAGCGTCGGCGCGATGCCGCCGGCGGCGGAGGCGGTCATGGTGATGGTGCCGCCCAGAGACAGGGCGAGCAGGTGGGGACGGCGGGAGGTCTCGGGCATGGTCGATCCGGCGGCAGGGGACGCTTCTCTATAGTCGCTACCCGCAACCTTGTCGCTTGATCCGCGTCCCGGATCGCCGGCCGGGCCTCCGCTCCCCGATGGGAAGGGGGATGGAATGAGGGGTCCCCGACGCTCCGCGATCACCTTGCCCCGCCTCGCCTCGCGGCCACCTCCCGGCGAAGCCGGATGTTTCCGGCTTCGCCCTCGGCCGGAACTTACGGAACCGAACGCGGCAGTCGCCGAGTTCGGGCGGGAACAGGGACTACCGGGCCGGCCTACAAGGCCGGCGGATGCACGGCGCGGCTGTCGTCCGGCGCCTCGTCCCGCGCCTCCATGCCATAGTCGCGCAGGATGGCGGCCACCCGCAGCCGGTAGTCGCGGAACACGCCGCCGCGCCCCTCCTTGCCGCGGCCCTTACCCTGCGCGACGCGATGCGAGGGCAGGCAGCGCCAGGCGCGCACCGCCTCCTCGTCGCGCCAGATCGACAGCGACAGCAGCTTACCGGGCTCGGTGAGGCTCTCGAAGCGCTCCACCGAGACGAAGCCGTCGCGGCCTTGAAGATCGGCCTTCAGCGCGGCGGCGAGTTCGAGATAGTGCTCGCGCTCACCTTCCGCCGGCCAGACCTCGAAAATAACGGCGATCATGTCGGTCTCCCTGGAGCCGCCGGCTCATTCCGCTGCTACGGCGAACGGCTCCGGCAACGGATTGGGCCCGCCGGTCGCCCAGTCGAGCAGCTCGACCGTGTGCACGGTCGGAATGGCGGTGCCGCCGCCGATCTGGGTCAGGCAGCCAATATTGCCGGCGGCAATCACCTGCGGCTGGGTGCGCTCGATATTCGCCACCTTGCGGTCGCGCAGCTTGCCGGCGATCTCCGGCTGGAGGATGTTGTAGGTGCCGGCCGAGCCGCAGCACAGATGCCCTTCCGCCGGCTCCAGCACGGTGAAACCGGCGCGGGCCAGCAATTCCTTCGGCGCCGTCTTCACCTTCTGCCCGTGCTGCAGCGAGCAGGCGGAATGGTAGGCGACGCGCATCCCCGCCTCGATAACCGGCACCGGCAGCTCGCGCTCGACGAGGAACTCGCTGACATCCTTCGCCAGTGCCGAGACCTTGGCCGCCTTCTCGGCATAGGCCGGCTCGAGGCGCAGCATGTGGCCGTAATCCTTGATCGTCGTGCCGCAGCCGGACGTCGTGATGATGATGGCGTCGAGCCCCTCGCCGCTGATCTCCCGCCACCAGGCGTCGACATTGGCGCGGGCATTGGCGAGCGCCGGCTCCTCCTTGCCCATGTGATGGGTGAGCGAGCCGCAGCAGCCACCGCCCTTCGGCCGCACCACTTCCACCCCCATGCGGGTGAGCAGGCGGATCGCCGCCTCGTCGATCTCCGGCCGCAGCACCGGCTGGGCGCAGCCATCGAGCAGCGCGACGCGGGCGCGGCGGGCGCCCAGCGCCGGGAACTGGCGCACATTCTCGCTGGCCGAGCGGGTCGACGGGCGGGCCGGCGCCAGCTTCAGCATGGCGGCCACCGGGGCGAGGCCGGGCACCTGGCCGATCATCCCGGCGAAGGGCCGCGCCAGCATGGCGCCGGCGAGCGACAGGCGGAACAGCGAGCGGCTCGGCAGCACCTTGGCCAGCACCGCGCGCAGCGTGCGGTCGAGGAAGGGGCGCTTATAGGTCTTCTCGATATGGTCGCGCGCATGGTCGACGAGGTGCATGTAGTGCACCCCGGACGGGCAGGTGGTCATGCAGGACAGGCAGGACAGGCAACGATCGACGTGCTTGGCGACCTCGGCGGTGGCCGGCCGGTCGTTCTCCAGCATGTCCTTGATCAGGTAGATGCGCCCGCGCGGTGAATCGAGCTCGTCGCCGAGCAGCGCGTAGGTCGGGCAGGTGGCGGTGCAGAAGCCGCAATGCACGCACGCGCGCAGGATCTGTTCGGAGCGTGCGACCTGCGGATCGGCGAGCTGGGCGAGCGAGAAATGGGTCTGCATGGTCCTCACACTCCCGCATACATGCGGCCGGGGCTCAGCACCCGGCTCGGATCGAAACCGTCCTTCATCCGCTTCACCAGCGCGCCGGTGACGGGGTCGAGCGGCTGGAACACCTCCAGTGCCGCGCGGGTGGCGGCATCGGCGCGGATCAGCGTCGCATGCCCGCCCGATTGCGGCCCGCCGACAGCGGCGAGCACGCCGCGCACCAGCTCGGCGCGCGGATCGGCGTCGGGCATCTCGATCCAGATCAGCCCGCCGGCCCAGTCGTAGAAGCAGGCGCCGCCCGCCTCGGCGACGGCGGCGCCGATGGCGGAGGCCTTCATCGGGGCGGTCGAGACCCGCCAGACCGCCCGCGCATGGTCGCCGGCGAACGGCTCGACGTCGCGCAGCGCCTGCCACAGCTTGGCGGAACTCTCGGCCTCCAGCCGCCCCAGCGTGCCGAAGCCGGCGAGCAGCGCTTCGAGTTTCTCGCGGCGATGGCGGATCGAGGGCGGCACGCCCTCCAGCCGCAGCGCCGTCACCGAGCTGCCGGCGAGCGCCAGGGCGGGAATGTGCCCGGTGACGCCGAACGGCACATGCGCGGCGCCGGAGACGTCGTAATAGGAGCCGACCGCCGCACTCATCGCCTTCGCCGCCGTGGCGTCGTCGAGGCCGTAGATCAGCAGCGTCTCCAGCGTCTCCGGGCGCGGCAGCACCTTGATGGTCAGCTCGGTGAAGGCGGCGAGCGTGCCATAGGAGCCAGACAGGCCGCGCGGCAGATCGTAGCCGGTGACGTTCTTCACCACCCGGCCGCCGGCCTTGAACGCTTCGCCGCGCCCCGACACCGCGCGCAGGCCGAGCGCGTGGTCGCGGGCGGCGCCGGCGCTGGGGCGGCGGGGGCCGGCGAGATTGGTCGCCATCAGCCCGCCCAGCGTGCCCTCGCCGCGCGGACGGCCGAGCAGCGGGCCGTAATCCATCGGCTCGAACGCCATCATCTGGTTGGAGGCCACCAGCAACGCCTCGATCTCGGCCACCCGGGTGCCGGCCTTGGCGCTCAGAACCAGCTCGGCCGGCTCGTAGAGGCTCACCCCGGTGAGCGCGGAGAGATCGAGCGTGGCGTCGGTCTGAATGTGGCGGCCGAGCGCCTGCTTGGAGCCCGAGCCGGCGACATCGAGGGTTCGGCCTTCGGAAACAGCCCAGCGGACGGTCTCGACGACGTCGGCTTCATCGCGGGCTCGGAGGCGGTCGGCGGTGGTCGGCGGGGTCATGGTCGGCTCACTCGCGGGCGGTCTTCAGAACGGGAGGGCGGCAAGGCGCGCCGCATGTCGGTTGTGCTCGGCGATCACTGCCGGCAGGTCGATGGTGACGACCGCGCCACGCTCCACCACCGGCCTACCCTGCACGACCGTCCAGCTGGCGCGGTGCGGGCCGGTGAACAGGCAGGCGGCGACGGGATCGGACAGCCCGCCGGCAAAGGCGAGGTCGTCGAGGCGGAAGGCGGTGAAATCGGCGCATTTGCCGGGCGCCAGCGCGCCGATGTCGTCGCGCCCCAGCACGGCGGCACCACCGAGCGTCGCCAGCTCCAGCGCCCGCCGGGCGGTCATCCACTCCTGGTCGCGCGAGGGATCGGAGGTGGACAGTGTGGTGTCCGGCCCTTCCGGCGGGCGCAGGCTGATCTGCAGCCGCGCCAGCAGCATCGCCTGGCGCGCCTCGCCGAGCATGTGGTTGGAATCGTTGGAGGCCGAGCCGTCGACGCCGAGGCCGACCTTCACCCCGGCGCGGCCATAGGCCATCGCCGGCGCGATGCCGGAGGCGAGCCGCATATTGGAGGAGGGGCAGTGGCACACCCCGACCCCGGCGCCGGCGAAGCAGCCGATCTCGTGGTCGTTCACATGCACCGCATGGGCGAACCAGACATCCGGCCCCAGCCAGCCGAGCTCCTCCATATAGGCGACCGGCCGCTTGCCGAAGCGCTCCAGCGTGTAGCGCTCCTCGTCAATGGTCTCGGCGAGGTGAGTGTGCAGGCGCACGCCGTGGCGGCGGGCCAGCGCCGCGCTGTCGCGCATCAACTCCGGCGACACCGAGAAGGGCGAGCAGGGGGCCAGCGCGATCTGCAGCATCGAACCCGGCGTGGCGTCGTGATAGGCGCCGATCACCCGCTCGCTATCGGCGAGGATGTCGTCCTCGCGCTCGACGCAGCTGTCGGGCGGCAGGCCGCCACGGCTCTCGCCGAGCGACATCGAGCCGCGCGAGACCATGAAGCGCAGGCCGATCTCGCGGGCCGCAAAGATCTGGTCGTCGACCCGGCAGCCATTGCGGAACACATAGGCGTGGTCGAAGGCGGTGGTGCAGCCGGACAGAGCGAGCTCGGCGAGACCGACCAACGTCGCGGTGCGCGAGGCCTCCGGCGTGCGGGCGCCCCAGATGCGGTAATGCGCCTTCAGCCAGCGGAACAGATTGGTGTTCTGCGCCGCCGGCAGGTTGCGGGTCAGCGTCTGGTCGAGATGGTGGTGGCAATTGACCAGCCCGGGCAGCACCACATGGCCGGAAAGGTCGATCACCCGGTCGGCGGTGGCCGGCAGGGTCTCGGACGGCCCCACCGCCTCGATCATGCCGTCGCGCGCGAAAACGCCGCCGCCGGGAATCTCCCGGCGCGCCCCGTCCATGGTGACGAGGATGTCGGCATTCCTCGCGAGCAGCGTCGCCACGTTCCCGGTCCTCGCTCAGAACCGCGGGATGTCGGGGAACGGCACCTGCCCCCGGCTGATATGCATGCGCCCCAACTCGGCGCAGCGGTGCAGCTGCGGGAACATCTTGCCGGGGTTGAGCAGCCCGTCGGCGTCGAAGGCGCATTTCAGCCGCTGCTGGTGCGCGAGGTCGGTCTCGTCGAACATCGACGGCATCAGGTCGCGCTTCTCGACGCCGACGCCGTGCTCGCCGGTGAGCACGCCGCCCACCTCGACGCAGAGCAGCAGGATGTCGCGGCCGAACGCCTCGGCGCGCTCCAACTCGCCCGGCTTGTTGGCGTCGTAGAGGATCAGCGGGTGCAGATTGCCGTCGCCGGCATGGAACACGTTGGCGCAGGCCAGCCCGTATTTCGCCGACATGTCGATCATGCCGGACAGCACGCGCGGCAGCGCCTTCCTCGGGATGGTGCCGTCCATGCAGTAATAATCCGGCGAGATGCGCCCCACCGCGGGGAAGGCCGCCTTGCGGCCGGCCCAGAACGCCATGCGCTCCTCCTCGCTGGTGGAGGCGCGCAGCGTCATGCAGCCGAGCCCGGAGGCGATCTCGGACACCCGGCCGATCAGGTGGTTCACCTCGGCTTCCGGCCCGTCCAGCTCGACGATCAGCAGCGCCTCGACGTCGAGCGGGTAGCCGACCTTCACGAAGGCCTCGGCCGCCTCGATGGCGAGCTTGTCCATCATCTCCATGCCGCCGGGGATGATGCCGGCGGCAATGATGGAGGCGACGCATTCGCCGGCCGCTTCCGAGGAGGGAAAGCCGACCAGCACCGCCCGGGCGGTCTCCGGCTTCTTGAGGATGCGCACCGTCACTTCGGTGACGACGCCGAGCAACCCCTCCGAGCCGACGATCAGCCCGAGCAAGTCGAGCCCACCGGAATCGAGGTACTGGCCGCCCAGCCGGATCACCTCGCCGGTGATCAGTACCATCTCGACGCCCATGACGTTGTTGGTGGTGAGGCCGTATTTCAGGCAGTGCACGCCGCCGGAATTCTCCGCGACATTGCCGCCAATGGTGCAGGCGATCTGCGAGGAGGGGTCGGGCGCGTAGTAGAAGCCGTTATGAACAACCGCATTGGTGATGCCGAGATTGGTCACGCCCGGCTGGGCGGTCACGGTGCGGTTGTCGAAGTCGATGTCGAGGATGGCGTTGAACTTGCCCATGCCGAGCAGGATCGCGTCCTCCAGCGGCAGCGCGCCGCCCGACAGCGAGGTGCCCGCCCCGCGCGGCACCACCCGCACGCCGTTGGCGTGGCAATAGGCCAGCACCTTCGACACCTGCGTGGTATTGGAAGGCAGCACCACGGCAAGCGGCAGCTGCTTGTAGGCGGTGAGACCGTCGCTCTCATAGGGGCGCATCTCGATCTCGGTGTCGATCACCCCTTCGCCCGGCACGATAGCGCGCAGATCGGCGATGATCGCCGCCCGCCGCGCCAGCACGTCGCGCTTGGGCTCGGGCATGACCAGCGCGTGATACTCGACATCACCCGCCGCATGCGCGGCCGATCCCTCTGGCTGGGACATGGCGATCCTCCCGTACGGTCATTCGACCCGTTCTAGAGAACCAATGCACCGCCTCTGGTAAAAAATCTAGACCACAGCCCCTCATCTGTTGGTCGAGCCCGATCAATTCGCCGCGCCATGGCATGGCACGCCTTGCGCCGGATCAAGGCGAGGATCACCTCATGGAGAGAAGAAGGAGCATGCCCATGCATGCCGCGTGAGAGGAGAAACGTCCGATGACCGCCCACTCGTCCGCCGACGCCGCCACCCTGAAGCGCATCCGCCTCCATCTCGCCCGCTCGAAGGAGTTTCCGGAGGGCAGCGCACGGTACGGCTATGAATTCGTCGCCCCGCTCGACGAGACCGGCCATATCGACCTCGCCGCCTGGCGCCTCGTCCGCCAGGAATGCACGGTGCGCCGGTTCTGGGGCAATGAGCGGCCGGAGGAAGGGCGGTTGATCCATCGCGCCGGCGGCGCCAATGGCGCGACCTGGGTGTTCGACTACGACCAGGGCGCGGCGGAGGATGACGAGGCGGGCTACCGCTTTGGCGACCACGCCTTCGCGCCGGGCGAATATGTCTCGCTGCGCGACGAGGACGGCGAGATGCACACCTTCAAGGTGGTGTCGGTCGAGCTCAATTAGGCGCGCGGACGGCGGCCGGGACCGCGGCGGTCTCGGTGGCCGGCGCGGCCACTGGCGCGGCGCTGCTGGTCGTCGCGGCCGGCGTCGCCACGGCGGGCACCGATGCCGGCGGCGTGGTGGCGACCGGCGCGGCCGGCGTCACCGGGCGGGGCCGGCGCGGGCGCGGGGCCGGGCGGTCAATCATGCCGATGACCTGCGCGTGCAGCTCCGCCAACTTGTCGATGTTGAAATGGCCGATCTTGTCGTTGCCGCCCATATTGATGTTCTGCACCTTGGGGCCGGCGACCGGCTTGCCGGAGCCCGAGGCGACGTAATAGTTCACCACCTTGCCGATGGAGGCCGAGGCGGTGGTCGGCGTCACCGGATCAAAGGTGACGACCAGCGGCACCGGCACGCCCTCGCCGCTCACCTTGTTGCCCATATAGACCGCCGCGTCGGCGCCGAGCGAATGGCCGACGATCACCACCGGCGAGGGGCGGCGCTTGCCGGCCTTGGCCTCGGCGACCGCGGCGGCCGACACCGCCTGCCAGTCGGCATAGGAATGCACGGTGGCCTTGATGCCGCGCGCGTTCAGCTTCTTGGCGAGATCGTCCATGCCGAGCGAGAAGATGTTGGCGAGCCCGCGCAGCAAATAGACGCGCGGCTTGGCATCCGTCCGGGCAGCGGTCTGCGCACCGGCGGGTGACGACATTGCGAGGGCGAGAACGAGGACGACGCACAGACCCCACATACGCGCAAGCAATGTCATGTTTCGATTCCCAAGCCGACCCAGCACAACTTTCATGCATCCGCCACATTTGGCAATGCAATCGAAAATTCCTAGCGCGATCGGCATTGCCCGGCCGTTAATGCATCCGTGTCACAGAAGCCCGTCCCGCGACCCGGTTTCGCACCCTGACGGGACGAAGCGGCCTTGCCTTGCCATCGCCTCCGTGCAACCGCTGCGGCCGGGGTAAAGTTCCGCGCGGCGTCGCCCGCGGCGCTTCAGGGAGGTTCGTCATGGCCGATGTCACCGTGTCCGGCGCATCCGATGCCCCGGCAAGCCCGCCATCCGGCACATCACCCGCGACGCCGGCCTCCGGACTGTCGCCGTTCCGCGATCATCCGCTGCGCGCCGGGGTGCTGGCGGAGCTGCATGCGCGCCCCTTCGTGCCCGCGGCGACGCCGGCGCGGCTGCTGCACCTCGCCTTCCTGGTGAACCGCGACGAAGCCCGCGCCGACCGCGACGCCTTCGCCGCGCTGTGTGCCGCGCGCGGCCAGCCGGCGCCTTCGAAGCAGGCCAAGCAGCACCGCGCCGCCTTTGGCGGCGTGCATGTGCGCTGGGAGCGCCACGCCGAATTCACCACCTACACCTGGGAATTGCCGGCGGAGGACATCGTCGCCGGTGGCCTGCCCTTCCACCCGTCCTCGGCGAGCCTGATGGCGTCGCTGGCGCAATTGCCGCAGCCGGGCCCGCTGCTGGTGGCGGTCGACCTGCATCTGACCACCGACACCGCCGATTCGCTCAGCCTCGAGCGGCTGTTCGACCGCGCCAGCCTCGCGCGCTCGGACGTCGAGGACGGCTTTGCCGAGATCGCCACCGACTTCCAGCCCGACGTCGCCGGCTTCGTGCGCATCCTGGTGCGCGACCGCGGCATGACGCCGGACGCCGCCGGCGCCCTCGTGCAGCGGGTGCTGGAGATCGAGACCTACCGCACCCTCGCTTTGCTCGGCCTGCCGGAGGCGATGCGCCTCGCGCCCGCCATCGCCCGCGTCGAGGAACGGCTGCGCGCGGTCACCACCGAGATGAAGAACACCGAGGGTCTCGCCGCCAATCACAAGCTGCTCGACGAGCTCACCTCGCTCGCCGCCGAGGTGGAAGCGGATGCAGCGGCCTCGCTGTTCCGCTTCGGCGCCAGCCGCGCCTATGACGAGATCGTCGGCCTGCGCCTGCGCACCATCGGCGAGCGGCCGATCGCCGGCTTCCCGACCTGGCAGCAATTCCTCGCCCGCCGGCTACAGCCGGCGATGCGCACCTGCGAGACCACCGAGCAGCGGCAGGCCAACCTGTCGCTCAAGCTCACCAGCGCCGCCAACCTGCTGCGCACCCGCGTCGACGTCGAGCTCGAGCAGCAGAATCGCGACCTACTGTCCTCGATGAACAAGCGCGCCCGCATGCAGCTGCGCCTGCAGCAGACCGTGGAAGGCCTGTCGGTGGCGGCGATCTCCTATTATGTGGTCAGCCTGCTGCACCATGTGCTGGAGGGGCTGCACACCGCCGCCGAGCATGCCGGCCTGCATTACGATGTCGGCATCGCCACCGCGCTGGCCGTCCCCTTCGTGGTGCTGGCGATCTGGATGGTGGTGCGGCGTATCCGGCGCGGACATTTCGACGAGGGCTGATGCGGCCGGCGCCGAGCGGCTGGAAACAACGAAGCCCGCCACCGCCAACGGGGCGGGCTTCGGCGACAAAGGCTTTCGGCCGGCAGGGCGGAACGGCTTCGCCTATTGCGAGAAGCCGCCGGTCGAGGGCGCCGGCGCGCCGATCCACTGCGTCCCGCTATTGGACGAGGATGCGGAGGAGGACGACGCGGCCGCCGGGGCGGTGCTGGTCTGCGGCGTGCCGATCATCGGCGACGACGACGAAGCCGCCGCCGGCGCCGGGGTCGAGCGCACGGGAGCCGCGGTGGCGGCTGCCGGCGTCGCGGCCGGGCTGGCCTGAGCCGGGCGCGGCTGCGCCGGCTGCTGGGCCGGCCGGGCCTGGGCGGCCGGCCGCGGGCGGGTGGTGCGCCGCGCCTCGGCCGCGCCGGCCTGCGAATCGAAGCCGACATAGACGACGTAGCGCTCCAGCGCCGCCGGCGTCGGCAGCGGGAAGGTGACGTCGTCGGCGACGAGGCCGAAATCGACCTGCGCCACGCCCTGGCCGATCTCCACCGGCACCGTATAGAGCTTGGTCCATACCGGCTTCGGCGTCGGGCCCTCCTCGACCACGGCGAGGCGCAGCGGCACCGTCACCTTGCCGGGGGTCCCCTTGGCACCGAGCAGCACCCGACCCTGGATGCCGACGCGCATGTTCATGTCGGGGCGGGCGAAATGGCACTCGCGCGAGAAGGCCCCGAGATTCGCCTGATAGCGGATACCGCCCTCGGCACCGTCGGTGACCTGCCAGCTGGCGGCGCCGCCGCGCACCTGCACGCCGGGGCAGCTATAGTCGTCGGGATCGATGCCAGCCGCGGAATTGGCGCCGCCACTGCCATTGCCGGCCACCACAGTCTGGGTCGAGCCGGTCCCGCGCGCGGCGGTCACCGGGGCCGGCAGCGCCGGCGCGGCCGGCGCGGCGCGCCCGACGGCGGTCGGCCCGGAGGACGAGCCGGACGTCGGGGCGACGCTGGTGGTTTCCATGGTCGAGCCGAAGCCGCCCTGGCCGTCGGCATTGCCGCCGCCCATCGGCCCCTCATTGCCGCCGCCCCCGATGCCGCCGGCGCAACCCGCCAGCAACAGTCCGAGAGCCGGCACGATGATGAGGCGGCGCGCAGAACCCGTCATCCCCGAGATGCCGAAAACGCCTTCACGCATAGGCACGTTCCCCTGTCCTCCCGGCGTGACGCCCGCCCGCAACGCAGGAGGCGCCGCCGCCATGGCCGCCATACCGCGCTTTTTTCGCGTCATCCGCCGATCCCAAAAGAGCATCCACCGCGAAAGCTGAACGGCCTTTGCGGCGAGAACATGCTCCAGTTCGTTGAATCCAGAGCGTTTTCCACCGATCGGGCCGCGAGGCCCGCCCGATGGAAGCTCCAGTGCGGCCGCTCTTATAGCAAAGCAACGCCGCGCGGGGGAACCAGGGATGACCGTTCAGCCGCCCGAACCGCCATTCGGCGCGTCCTTGGCCGGCACGATGCCGGCGGCCGCGAGCCCTTCCGGCTTGCCGACCAGGCTGAACAGCAGCGCCGGATTCTCACGGAACCGGCCGGCGACACGCTTGATGTCGTCGAGCGTCACCGCCGCCACCAGCTCGTTACGCCGGTCGATATAGTCGATGCCGAGGTCGTCGATCTGGATCTGCAGCAGCTGCGAGGCCACCTTGGCGGAACTGTCGAAGCGCAGCGCGAAGGAGCCGATGAGGTAGCTCTTGGCGTCGGCGAGCTCTTCCTCGCTCGGCCCGTCGGTCAGCAGCTTCAGATATTCGGCGCGGATCAGCTCCACCGTCTCGCCGGCCCGCTCGTTCTTGGTGGCGGTACCGCCGAGGATCAGGCCGGCATGGTCGAGCGGCGCGAGGTGGCTATACACCGAATAGGCCAGGCCGCGCTTCTCGCGCACTTCCTTGAACAGCCGCGAGGAGAAGGCCGAGCCGCCCAGCATGTGGTTGAGCACGAAGGCGGGGATGAAGTCGGGGTCGTTGCGCTTCAGCCCGATGCCGCCGAACACCATCGAGGTCTGCGGCACGTCGAGGGCCTTCACCTCCACCGCGCCGAGGCCCTGCGGCACCACGTCCGGCACCGGCGTCAGCTCGGCCTTGGCCGGCAGCCCGCCGAACATCTGGTCGAGCGCCGGGGCGAGCTGCTCGGGGGAGATGTCGCCGACCACGGCGATCTTGAGATTGTCGCGGGCCAGCGTGCGCTTGGCGAAGCCGGCGAGGTCACCGCGGGTGATGGCGGGCACGCTCTCCAGCGTGCCGGACAGCGGCCGACCATAGGGATGGTTGGGGAACGCCTTCGCCGACCAGGCGAGGCTCGCCTGCGTCGAGGGGTCGTTGGCGCGGCGGCGCAGGCCGGCGAGCTGGCCCTGGCGGATGCGTTCCACCGCCTCGTCATCGAAGCGCGGCGTCGTCACTGCGAGCTTCATCAGCTCGAAGGCCGGCCCGACATTCTCCGACAGGGTGCGCAGCGAACCACCCACCATGTCGCGCGAGGCATCGAAGCGCAGCTCGATCGCCTTCTCCGCCATCCTGTCCTGGAAGGCGCGGGCGTCGAGGTCACCGGCGCCCTCGTCGAGCAGCGAGGCGGCAAGGCTGGCGACGCCGGGCTTATCGGCGGGATCCTGCGCGCCGCCGCCGACGAAGGCGATCTCCATCGCCACCAGCGGCAGCGTGGTGTCGTGCACCAGCCAGGCCTCGATGCCGCCGGGACTCACCACGCGCTGGATGCGGGTGGTCTCGGACTGGGCGGAGGCGGGCGGGGCGAGGGAAACGAGGGCGGTCATGGCAATGAGGCCTGCGGCGAGGTTGCGGGCGGACGGAAGCGCGGCGGCGAGGCCGCCGGTCGAAAGCAGGGCGGCGAAGCCGCGCGGCGCGTGGACGGCGGCGCTCACGAGCGCTTCTCCGGGCTGGCCGGCGCGGCGGCCGCGTCGCGGGCGGGCAGCAGCTGGCTGGTCACCGCCCGCGCGGGAACGAGATAGCGCCGCGCCACCTCCTTCACCTCGTCGGCAGTCACCTGCTTCACCTCGTCCGGCCAGTTCTTGACGTCGTCGACGGTGGTGCCGGTGGCGAGCGCGGCACCATAGATGCGCGCCAGCGTCGCCTGGTTGTCCTGGGCGTAGATCGATTCGGCGACGAGGCGGGTCTTGGCCCGCTCCAGCTCGGCGGCCTCCGGCCCGTCGGCGGCCAGCTTGGCGATCACCGCATCCATCGCGGCTTCCAGCTTGGCCATGTCGACATCCGGGCGCGGCGTGGCGGAGACGCCGAAGCGGGTGTCGTCGAGCGCCGTCGACTGGTACCAGGCGCCGGCGCCGGCGGCGAGGCCCTGCTCCACGACCAGCTCGCGATAGAGCCGGCCGGTCGAGCCGCCGCCGAGGATCTGCGCGAGCACGTCGAGCGCCACGCTGTCCTTGGGCTCGTTGCGATAGGCCGGCACCAGATAGGCACGCGACAGGCTGGGCTGGCCGACGCGGGCATCGGCGAGGGTGAGGCGGCGCTCGGCGCGCGGCACCGGCTCCTTCGGGCGCACCCGCTCGGCGGTCTCGGCGCGGCGGGCGACCTTGCCGTAGGTCTCCTCGGCGAGCGCCTTCACCGCCTCCGGCTCGACGTCGCCGGCCACCACCAGGATGGCGTTGTTCGGGGTGTAGAAGCGCTTGTAGAAAGCCAGCGCGTCCTCGCGGTTGAGCTGCTTGATCTCGTCTTCCCAGCCGATGATCGGGTGGCCATAGGGATGGTTGGTGTACATCGCCGCCTGCGCGGCCTCGGAGAGCTGCGCGCCGGGGTCGTTGTCGGTGCGCATGCGGCGCTCTTCCAGCACCACGTCGCGCTCGGGCAGCACCACCTCGTCGGTCAGCACCAGCCCGGTCATGCGGTCGGCCTCGAAGCCCATCACCGTCTTGAGGTGCTCCTTGGCGACGCGCTGGAAATAGGCGGTGTAGTCGGTGGAGGTGAAGGCGTTCTCCTGCCCGCCGAGCTTGGACACCACCTGCGAGAACTCGCCGGCGGGGTGCGTCGCGGTACCCTTGAACATCAGGTGCTCGAGGAAATGCGCGATGCCGGACTTGCCGGGCTGCTCGTCGGCCGAGCCGACGCGGTACCACACCATATGGGTGACCACCGGGGCGCGATGATCGGGCACCACCACCACCTGCATGCCATTGTCGAGCGTGTATTGCGCCACCTCGGCGGCCTCGGAAGGACGGGGGGCGGCCAGGGTGGCCGCGCCGGCGGCGGCGGCAAGCAACAGAGCGGACATCAGCTTTCCAGTCGACATAACGGCATCCGGTTGGGTCATATGGGCATGCCGCGCTGCCGGCGCATCCCCGTTCGGAGAGGAAAGCCGGCGAATGCGCGTCGGGCGTGCCCGCAACATGTTCCACAAGCGTCGCACGAGTGGGGCGACAAGAACATGCTTGCGCTGGTTAAATCGCCGTAAGGGTGGCACGGAACCGCAAGGGTTCAGCCCCGGCGAGGGTCAATCCCCCGTGATCGCCCATCGCGATCGCCCATCACGAGCATCGGTCGCGGTCGCCGAGCGCGCCGGACCAAAAATGCAAAAGGCCGGCTCTGGAGCCGGCCTTGCGGGAGGAGGCGCTCAGTTGCGCTCCTTGTTGCGCTGGACCTGGTCGAACCAGCTGAGCGGGTTCCAGGCCTTGTCCTCGGGGCGGTCGGCGACCACCCCATAGGCGGCGCCGGGGGCGGGGGTCTGGAAACCCGTCGGCGGCTGGGTGAGCGATTCGCGATCCGGCTCGCCGGCGAACACCAGCGGCTTCTCTTCCTTCTTGGCGCCCCAGCCGAGGAAATCCATGCCGCTCGGCTTCAACCAGTCCTCGCGCGCCGCCGCGTTCTCGCCCTTCGCCTTGTTGTTGGACGCGACGCCGGTGCGGGTGCTGGCCATCTCGGCCGGGGTGAGCGCGCGGGTCTGCGCGTTGTCGTTGACGTGGTTCTTCACCTTCTTCGACGCCGCCTGCTCTTTCTTCTTGCGCTCGTCGTCATAGTCCTTCGGCCAGGCCGGATTCTGCGTGATCGCGGCGGCATCGCGCGGCGCGGGCAGCGTGTCGCCCGTCGGCGGCACGACCAGGGGCCCGCGCTCGCGATAATCGATATCCGGCCCCGGCGGCGCCACCAGGCCGAGGGTGGTGAGCATCTGCTCGGTGAAATTGTCTTCCTGGGCGGCGGCAGGCGCGACGCCGAACAGCGTCAGCGCCACCAGCCCCGACGAGAAGGCGGCGGCGATGGCAAGACTGCCTGCCAGGCTCCGCGCGAGAAGCTGGCGCGGCGCAAAGGTCGTTATCGTCATCCGGTCGTCTCCTGCCGACCCCCGGCCGACACAGAAGGTCGGCGCGCAGGGCTCGAACGCAGTTTTCACCTCAGGACGGCGTTTTTTGGGCGCCGCCGAAGAAAGAGTCATACAAAAGCAGCGCCACGCCGGCAACAATGGCGACGTCCGACAGATTGAACACGTACCAGTAGAAGCCGAAGGCGTGCAGCGACACGAAGTCGAACACCGCGCCATAGGCCACCCGGTCGATGGCGTTGCCGAGGGCGCCGCCGATCAGAAGCCCGAGCGCCACCGCCTCGACGCGCCGCTCGGTGCGCGCCAGCCAGAACCAGAACAGCACCGCGGCGGCGATCTTCAGCCCGCCCAGCAGCCACCAGCCATCGGAGCCGCCGGCGAACATGCCGTAGCTGATGCCGGTGTTCCACGCCCGCACGAAATCGAGGAACGGCAGCACCGTCACCTTGCCGTCGTCGCCGAAATCGACGCCGTGCAGCACCGCCAGCTTCGACGCCTGGTCGACGACCAGCGCCAGCAGCGCGTAGAGCGCGCCGGTCCGGGTGAGCGGGCCGGTCAGGCGCAGCCTCATTCGGCGGCCCGCCGGCCGGCGGCGCGCTCGCGCAGCGCCTGCGCGTCGCGCGGGGTGACGTCCGGATAGTCCGGATCGGTGCCGACCAGCGGCGAGATCTTCCAGGAGCGGGCGCATTTGTGCCCCTCCGCCTTGGCCGGCACCACCGCGACACCCGGCACGTCGTCAAGGCGGAAGGCGTCCTTCGGCCCCTCATCCGGCATCAGATGCGCGTCGGAGGTGATGCACACCTCGGCGAGGTCGACCGCGCTCACCGCCGCGAACAGGTTGGCATCCGCGACATGGATCACCGGCGCCGCCTCCAGCGAGGAGCCGATCCGCTTGGCGGCGCGCTCCACCTCCAGCGCGCCGAGCACCACGCGGCGCACCAGGCGGATCTTGCGCCACTCGTCGGCCAGCGTCTCGTCGCGCCACTTGGCCGGCGTGTCGGGGAAGGTCTCCAGATGCACCGAGCCGTCCACCGACGGGAACCGGGCGAGCCAGGTCTCCTCCGCGGTGAAGGGCAGGATCGGCGCCAGCCAGATCACCAGCCGGCGGAACACCTCGTCGAGCACGGTCAGGCAGGCGCGGCGCGTCACCGAGGAGATCGGGTCGCAATAGAGCGCGTCCTTGCGCACGTCAAAATAGAAGGCCGACAGCTCGGCGGTCATGAACTGCGTCAGCGCCGCGTTCACCCGCTTGAAATCGAAGCCGGCATAGGATTCGCGCACCACCTTGTCGAGTTCGTGCAGACGGTGCAGCACCATGCGCTCCAGCGCCGGCATGTCGGAATAGGCGACGCGCTCGCTTTCGCGGTAATGGTGTAGCGAGCCGAGCAGCCAGCGCAGCGTGTTGCGCAGCTTGCGATAGGTCTCGACCGTGGTCTTGAGGATCTCCGCGCCGATGCGCAGATCGTCGGAATAGTCGGAGGCGCACACCCACAGGCGGAGGATGTCGGCGCCGGAGGCCTTGATCACCTCCTGCGGGGCGACCACGTTGCCGATCGACTTCGACATCTTGCGGCCCTGCTCGTCGAGCACGAAGCCATGGGTCAGCACCACGTCATAGGGCGGCCGCGCGCGGGTGCCACAGCTCTCCAGCAGCGAGGAATGGAACCAGCCGCGATGCTGGTCCGAGCCCTCGAGATACATCACCCGGTCCGGCCCGCCATTGAAGGCGCGGTCGACCTTGAGGTCGTCGCGCACCTCCAGCGTGAAGGCGTGTGTCGAGCCACTGTCGAACCAGACGTCGAGGATGTCGTCGACCTTGTGCCATTCATTGGCGCTGTAGTCGGTGCCGAGGAAGCGCTGCGTGGCGCCGTCCTTGTACCAGGCGTCGGCGCCCTCGGCGGCGAAGGCGGCAGCGATGCGCGCATTCACCTGGTCGTCGCGCAGGATCTCGACGGTGCCGTCGCCCTTGTCCTTGACGAAGACGGCGATCGGCACGCCCCAGGCGCGCTGGCGCGACACCACCCAGTCCGGGCGGTTCTCGATCATGCCGTTGATGCGGTTCTCGCCGGAGGCCGGCACCCAGTCGACGCCGGCGATGCCGCCGAGCGCCCGCGCCCGCAGCGTGTCGCCGACGGTCGAGGAGCCATCCGCCGCCGCGATGTCCTTGTCCATCGCGATGAACCATTGCGGCGTGTTGCGGAAGATGATCGGCGCCTTGGAGCGCCAGCTATGCGGATAGCTGTGCTTGATGCGCCCGCGCGCCATCAGCTTGTCGGCGGCGACCAGCGTCTTGATGACGAAATCGTTGGCGTCGCCGTCCTTGCCCTTGTCGTCCATCACCCGATGGCCGGCGAACAGCGGCACATGCTCGTAATAATAGCCGTCCGGCCCGACCGTGTGCGGCACCTCGCCGAGCTTTTCGGCGATGTAGAGATTGAAGTCGTCGGCACCGTGGCCCGGAGCGATGTGCACGAAGCCGGTACCGGCTTCGTCGGTGACATAGTCGCCGGCCACCACGGGCACGCCGAAGTCGAAGTAGCCGTTGGTGCCCTCGACGCCGCGCAGCGGATGCGCACAGACGAGATGGGTCGGATCGACCTCCTTGTGGCGCTCATAGCCGGTGACGCGCGCGGCCTTGAACACCTCGGCCGCCAGCTTGTCGGCGAGGATGAAATGCTCGCCGACCTTGGCCCAGTTATCCGCCGCCGCCTCCGTCACCTCATAGACGGCGTAGGTGACGTTCTTCGAGAACGAGATGGCGCGGTTGCCGGGGATGGTCCAGGGCGTGGTGGTCCAGATCACCACCGAGGCGCCCTCATAGGAGGGGAACAGGTGGATGTCGGCAGCCTTGTCGGCCGGGTCGAGCCCCTTGGGCAGGCCGCCGGCGGTCGCCGCGCTCTTGCGATAGCCGGTGACCGGGAACTTCACATAGATCGTCGTCGAGGTGTGGTCGTGATACTCGACCTCCGCCTCGGCGAGCGCGGTGCGCTCCACCACCGACCACATCACCGGCTTGGAGCCGCGATAGAGCAGGCCGTTGGCGGCGAACTTCATGATCTCGCGGGCGATCTGCGCCTCGGCGTCGTAGCTCATGGTGACGTAGGGATGGTCCCAGTCGCCGCCGACGCCGAGCCGCTTGAACTCGGCGCGCTGCACGTCGATCCAGCCCTGCGCGAACACGCGGCATTCCTGGCGGAACTCGACGACCGGCACCTCGTCCTTGTTGCGGCCCTTGGCGCGGTACTGCTCCTCGATCTTCCACTCGATCGGCAGGCCGTGACAGTCCCAGCCCGGCACGTAGTTGGAATCATGGCCGAGCGCGCCCTGCGAGCGCACCACCACGTCCTTGAGGATCTTGTTCAGCGCGTGGCCGATATGGATGTTGCCATTGGCATAGGGCGGGCCGTCATGCAGCACGAAGCGCGGCTTGCCGGCACCCGCCTCGCGCTGGCGGCGATAGAGATCGATCGCCTCCCAGCGGGCGAGGAATTCCGGCTCGCGCTGCGGCAACCCGGCGCGCATCGGGAAATCGGTCTGCGGCAGGAACAGCGTCGACGAGTAGTCGTGCGCCTCGCCGCCCTCGGTGTCGGGCGTCTTCGGCTCGCGGCCTTCGCTGTTTCGGTTCGTCATGGACCGGCTCCTCACGCTGTCGGGCACGGTGTAAGCGCAGCGGCGAGGCGGTGCAAGGGTTTGCAACCGCCCTTAGAGGCCTCCCTGCGAGGTGGCGCCTCAGCCGGCGCCGAGGATGGCACGCGCCCGGCGGCTGTCCTCGTCCATCTGGACGATCAGCGGCTCGATGCCGTCGAATTTCAGCTCCGGGCGCAGATAAGCGTGGAACGCTACCTTCAGTTTGCGGCCATAGAGGTCGCCGGACCAATCGAACACGAAGGTCTCCAGCCGCGGCGCGCCGTCGTCGAAGGTCGGGCGGCGGCCGAAGCTCGCCACCGCCGGCCGCGCCACCCCGTCGATCTCCACCGTCACCGCATAGATGCCGTGCGCGAGCTCGATGGTCGGGTCGAGCCGCATATTGGCGGTGGGGTAGCCGAGCTCGCGGCCGCGCTTGTCGCCATGGATCACCTCCGCCTCGACGGCGAAGGGCGCGCCCAGCATGTGCGCGGCCTGCTCGACGCGGCCCTGCGCGAGGGCGGCGCGGATGGCGCTGGAGGAGATCTGCGCGCCGTCGTCGAGCAACGGCGGCACGATCTCCACCGAAAAGCCGTGGCGCGCGCCCGCCTCGCGCAGGAAGGCCGGCGAGCCGCCGCGCGCGCGGCCGAAATGGAAGTCGAAGCCAGCCACCACGCAGTCGACGCCGAGCCAGTCGACGAGGATCTCAGTGACGAAGCTCTCGGCATCCTTGGCCGCCAGCAGCGCGTCGAAGGCGAGCACCGCCGCGCCGTCGAGCCCGGTCGAGGCGAGCAGGGCGAGCTTCATCGGTTCCGGCGTCAGGCGGAACATCGGCTCGTTGGGACGGAAATAGGCGCGCGGATGCGGCTCGAAGGTCAGCGCCACTGCCGGCTTGCCGGCGGCATGCGCGCGGCGCACCGCCTCGCCGATCACCGCGCGATGGCCGCGATGCACGCCGTCGAAATTGCCGATCGCCACCACCGGATGGGCGAGGGTGGCCGGCACGGCGTCGCCGCCGCGTAGCACGATGAAGGGATGGGGGGCGGGGGAAGCGCTCATCGGGGCAACACCGTCGGAACCTGCGTCACGGATCGCGCGCAAACTGGAGAGGCGCGGCCGGCACGTCAACGGCACACCCCTAGCCGCTTTCCGCGCCCCGCGAAACCGGCGCGCCGATACGAATAAGCTATCGCCTCGACAGGCTGCGCCTAGGGTCGGTCAAATCAGGTCGGCGGGTACGGGTCCGCTCGATCGGGTCGACAAGGCCCGGCCGGCGCGCGGCTACCAGACCAGCTGCGGCGCGGCGGCGACCGGCCGGCCGGGCCCGTCCTCGATCAGCCGGGCGAGCGCCTTCGGGTCGATGGTGCCGGAGCGCTCCAGTCCCAATTCGCCGGCATGGATGCCGCCGGCGATGAACAGGCAGTCGATGCCCACCCCGAGCGCGCCGGCGAGGTCGGTGCGCAGCGCGTCGCCGATGGCGAGGAAGCGACCCGGCTCCGCCGGCGCACCACGCAGCTCGGCGGCCTTGGCGAAGGCGGCCTCGTAGATCGGCCGGTGCGGCTTGCCGCACCAGATCGCCTCGCCACCGATCGCCTGATAGGCCTCGGCGAGCGCGCCGGCGCACCAGATCAGCTCGCCGCCGCGCTCCACCACGATGTCGGGATTGGCGCAGATCATGGTGAGGTCGCGCGCCTTCATCGCCGCCAGCGTGTCGCGATAGGTCTCGGGGGTCTCGGTGGTGTCGTCGAACAGCCCGGTGCAGACCACCAGCTCGGAGGCCTCCATCTCCACCAGCCCGACGCCGGCGCCCTGGTAGATACCGAGGTCGCGCTCCGGCCCGAGATGCCACACCTTGCCGGCGCCACGCGCGCGCAGCAGTCCGGTGGTGACGTCGCCAGAGGTGACGATGGCGTCATAGGCGGTGCGGGGGACCCCGAACCGGTCGAGGATCACGCCGACATCGGCGTTCGGCCGTGGCGCGTTGGAGACGAGGATCACCGTGCCGCCGGCGGCGCGGGCCCGGATCAACGCGTCCGAAGCGGCGGCGAAGGCGTTGGCGCCGTTGTGCAGCACGCCCCAGACGTCGCACAGGATCACGTCGTAGCGCGGCGCCAGCTCGGCGAAGGGCAGCACCGGGATCGCGGCGGAGATGGACGCAGACGGCACAGACGAAGACGACGCAGACGACATGGGCAGGGCGACCTCGGCGGGCGGATCGGAATGGGAAGAGCGACGAAGTTGAGCCAGCAAGTGCCATGCCGGCCGCCCCGGCACAAGGCCGCCGGCGGTATGGCTGCCTCCCGCACTGGCAGTGCCGCGCCGGGCCAACCCTGTTCACAACACGGCCCGGCTTGCCGCTTCGCACGCGCGACAGCGCTGGACGGCGTTGCCGGCCGGCACCGTCGCCCTATCTTCATCGCGCCCGTCGATGATCGGCGACATCCGCAAGCCCGACATCCGCAAGCCCGATATCCGCAAGCCAAGGAGTACCTGATGACCGCGACCACGCTGTTCACCGGCACAGCCACCGCCAAGGGCGGCCGCCACGGCCATTCCGCCACCAGCGACGGCTCGGTGTCCGTCGATTTGGGCATGCCGAAGAACGGCGTGCTGGAACCGGGCAAAACCACGCCGGAGCACCTGTTCGCCACCGGCTACGCCGCCTGCTTCGGCTCGGCGGTGGAAGCGGTCGGCGGGCAGAAGAAGCTCGACGTGTCCGACGCCTCGGTGACGGTGGCCGCCTCGCTGCAGAAGAGCGATACCGGCTTCAGCCTGGCGGTGAAGCTCACCCTCAAGGCGCCGGCGCTGACCAGGGAGCAGGCGCAGGAGGTGATCGAGGCGGCGCACCAGATGTGCCCCTATTCCAAGGCGACGCGCGGCAACATCCCGGTCGAGCTGGCGGTGGAGTGACGCCGTAGCGGGACGGCTCGGCCCGGTTTCACGCCGGGCCGGCACCCGCCCGTCCCGGCCGATCCCCCCGCCCTATCGGCGTCGCCGTTCCCGGGAGCCCGGGTCGGAAGGCGCGAGTCCGGGGACGCGAACCGCAGACGCGGAATGACAGACGAACGCCCCGCGCGACGATCCACCGCTCAGGGCAGGACGCGTTGCTCCATCGGCAGGCGCGCCCGTCGCACGCCCCGGCAACGCCGCGAGCAAAAGGCTTTCACGGGAAAGGCGGCCCGAAGGCACGTCTCCGTCGCCGGCCGGCAAGCACCCAGGGCCGTTCACGACATGATCGCCCACGGGCCTTCCGGCAGGCATCGTCGTCGGCCGGAGTCGACCCACGCCGGTCGCTGCGAGCACGTGCATAAGCGACCGCAGGCGACATCGCGGCCAGCGCCGGTTCCGGGCAAACAGTCGGGTCGACCGCCCTGCCGCACCCGGCGGGTCGGCGCAGTTCGACGCGCGCCGCCGAAGGCCGCCTAGGCCGCGTTGCGCCGATGGTCCGGCAGCGCCGCCGGGCCGATCGGGCCCATGGCACCGCCCGGCGCCAGCGGAACACGGGGGGCGCGCTCCGACATCGCCGCGCGCAGGCTGTCCACCTGCGCATTGGCCCGGCGCGCCTCGCGGCCGGCGCTGCGCGCCGCCCGGCGATAGCGGCCCTGCCGCAGCCACACCGCGACCCCGCCCAGCACCACGCCGATGACGAGGCTCGCCAGCACCACCACGAAGAGCGGCAGCTCCGCCGACAAGGCGCCGGCAAAGGGATCCAGCACCAGCGTCACCGGATGGCGGTTTGCCACCGCCAGCATGATGAGGCCGATGGAGACCGGCAGGATCAGCACGATGGTTAGGATGCGACGCAACAGCACGCCTTCACTCCCGCTTGCTCAGGCCAGCTATTCGAGATCCACGCCGCCGTTCAGGCGCTCGCGCATCTCCTTGCCGGTCTTGAAATAGGGCACGGCCTTGCCGTCGACCGCCACATGCGCGCCGGTGCGCGGGTTGCGCCCGGTGCGCGCCGGGCGCGCCTTTACCGAGAAGGCACCGAAGCCGCGCAATTCCACCCGGTCCCCCCGGGCGAGCGCGCCGACGATCTCGTCGAGGATCGCATTCACGATGTTCTCGACGTCGCGCTGATAGAGATGCGGATTGGCTTCCGCGATACGCTGGACTAGTTCCGACTTGATCATCGACGCCCCGGCCCCTTTTTCGTCTTCGGCTCGTCGTAAATCCGAAAACACTTTATTCTCGAAACTGTTGGCTCCCCCCAAAGCCTAATCGCGAGGGTGCCAGAGGGCCAAGAGACCGTCAAGGCGAGACTGCGCCGCGGCGTCGAAAGCCGGGCCGATCACCAGGTCCGCGACGTCATCGAGCCCAAGCAGCCCCATCAGCCGCGCGCTGGCCGCGCGCAGCCAGCCGAATTCCTCGCCGGAACGCCCGGTGCGCCAGACCCGCACCGGCAGATTCTCGGCCACGTTGCGCTCGCGCGCCAGATATGCGCGGGCGGTGCGCTCGTCGCCGAGCTCGTCGACCAGGTTGAGCGGCAGGCCCTGATGCGCGGTGAACACCCGGCCGTCGGCGACGAGGTTCAGCTTCTCGCCGGAGAGCGCCCGCCGCTCGGCGACCAGGCCGCGGAACCAGTCATAGCTGTCGGTGACCAGCGACATCACCGCCGCCCGCGCCTCCGGGCTGGTCGGCTCGAAGCCGTTCGGCACCGCCTTGAGCGGGCTCGACTTGATGGTCTCGTAGGCGACGCCCACCGTCTTCATCAGGTCGGTGAAGTTCGGGTACTGGAAGATCACCCCGATCGAGCCGACCATGGCGTTGCGCGGCGCCACGATATGGTCCGCCCCCATGGCGGCGATATAGGCGCCGGAGGCGGCCATGCCGTCGACCACCGCCACCACCGGCAGCTTGCCGGCGAGGCGGCGCAGCCCGTCATAGAGCTGCTGCGAGCCGACCACCGTGCCGCCGGGGCTGTCGATGGCGATGATCACCGCGCGGGCGCCGGAGCGGGCGATGTCGTCGAACATCTCCAGCCGCTCGCGGTCGTTGCGGATGATGCCGCCAATGCTCACCCGCGCCACATGCGGCGCCGCGCGCGGGGTGAACCCGCCATCGCTCCACCACAGCGCCGCCAGAGCGGCGCCGGCGGCGAGCACCAGCAGCACCGCCACCCGCCAGAAGGTGAGCTTGCGACGCAGCCGCCGGCGCTCGATCAGGGAATCGACGTCCATCGCAGTGCCGAGCATCGGTTGCGGCCGCTCCGTCTTGAAAAATGCGCCTCTGACGTAGGGCGCAAGTTCGGCGGACGCAAGGCAGCAACCGGAAACGCGACAGGAGGCTGCGTTCAGCCGCCGTGCTTCTCCAGGAACGCCTCGACCGGCAGGGCACGGAAATCCTGAAGCGCGGCATGCAGCCGCGTGTGGTCCCAGTGCCACCAGCCGAGCGCCTGCAGCCGCTCGCCGATCCCGGCGGGAAAACGGGCGCGGATCGGCCGCGCCGGATTGCCGCCGACGATGGTGTAGGGCGGCACATCCTTTGTGACCACCGCGCCGGCCGCCACCACCGCGCCGTCGCCGATGCTTCGGCCGGGCAGCACGATGGCGCCGTGGCCGATCCACACATCGTGGCCGATGGTCACCCATTGCGCCCGGCGGCGGTCGAAGAAGCCTTTCTCATTCGCCTCGCCGTCGAAATAGTCGCCGGCGCGATAGGTGAAATGCGACTGGCTGGCCCGCTCCATCGGGTGGTTGCCGGGATTGATGCGGGTCATCGCGGCGATGGAGGTGAACTTGCCGATGGTGGCGTAGGCGATGTCGCTGTCGTTCACCACATAGGAATAGTCGCCGAGCTCGACCTCGACGAGCCGGGTGCGCTCGCCGACCTCCGTGTAGCGGCCGAGCCGCGAGGCGTGCAGCTCGGCGGTAGCGTCGACGAGGGGCGCCGGGCCCAGCTTGGTCACGCCTCAGCTCCCGAAGGCATAGCGTTCGATCAGCCGGAAGCGCTCGCCGCCATCCGCCCGCCCGTCCTGGCGGTACAGCGCGATGCCGCCGACGATCAGCGGCCCGTCGGCGCCGCTCTGTGCGAAGAGCTGCGCCAGTTCTTCCTCGGCGGCGGCGCGGTCGGCGTCGTCGAGCGGGCCGGTCAGCGTCATGTGGAAGCGGAAATCGTCGAGCACATAGGGATAGCCCCAGCGCCCGAGATAGTCCTTCTGCCGCTCGGTCAGCGGCGCGCGCAACCGGCGCTCGCGCTCCGCCTCGGTCATCGGGGCGCGGAAATCGTCGAAGGCCGCCACCGCGCCGGCGGCGAGCCGGTTCAGCGCCGAGCAGGTCGACACCGTCTTCAGCGCGAAGAAGCGGCCGATCGAGGCCAGCATCACCCCGGCGCAGGCGAAGCTCGCCCGGTCGGCGGCGAAGCGGGCGCACACCGCGCGCAAGTCCGCCTCGTCCTTGCCGGGCGCGAGGCGGAACGGCGCCTTCAGCGTGCCATGGAAACCATAGCGGCGCGGCTCGGCGGTGAGGTCGCGCCAGCGCTCCGGCGTGAAGCGCGACAGCGCCGGCAGCGGCGCCTCCCGCCCGGTCTCGGCGTCGTAGCCGATCACCGAGGAGCCGAAGCGCCAGAGCGGGCTCTTGGCCGGCGGGGCGAAATAGATGGCGTAGCGCGGGTCGCTCGGCCGGGTCTCCGACCGACGGGGCTCCGCCGGCTCGATGGCCAGTGTGTCGATGCGGCCGGCATCGGTCGGCCGGACATCGTTCAGTATCGTCGTCATGCGTCCTCCCGAGAACAGCTTCGCCTGCGCGAAGTCCCGTCGTTCAGAAGATGCGCCGGCCGGCGAGGAACACTTCCCTCACCACCGGCGTGTCGTCGATCACGTCGAAGATCATCAGGTCGGCCCGTAGGCCCGGCGCCAGCCGGCCACGGTCGGCGAGGCCGGCCAGCGCCGCCGGCCGCGAGGAGACGAGCGCCAGCGCCGCCGGCAGCGTCAGGCCGGGGTCGCGGGTCAGCGCCAGCGCGGCCTGCAGCAGGCTCGCCGGCACGTAGTCGGAGGCGAGCGCGTCGATCAGCCCCTCGGCCGCCAGCGCCCGCATCGACACGCCGCCGGAATGCGAGCCGCCGCGCACCGCGTTCGGCGCGCCGCCGATGGTGGCGAGCCCGGCCGCGCGGGCGGCGCTGGCCGCTTCCGGCGTGGTGGGGAATTCGGAGATGGTGCAGCCGGCCGCCTTGGCGTCGGCGACATGCTCCGGCGTGGTGTCGTCATGGCTGGCCAGCACGATGCCGGAGCCGGCGAACAGGTCGACCATGCGGGCGAAATTGCCCGGCACCGCCGCCCGGCCGCGCGCGGCGCGCTCGCCCAGTTCGCGGTCCATCTCCTCGGCGGTCTTGCCGATGCCGGAGAGATAGGTCTTCAGGTGCTCGACATTGCGCCATTGCCGCGCGCCGGGCGTGTGGTCCATGAGCGAGGCCAGCGACAGGCTCGGCCGCCCCTCGGCCTGCGCCACCAGCGCCTCCAGCGTCGGGTCGGTAAGCTCGCAGCGCAGATGCAGCCGGTGCTCGACGCGGAACATGCCGCGCGCCATCCCCTCGTCGACCGCGTCGAGCATCACTGTGTACAGCGCCCGGCGGTCGGCCTTGGACTGGTCGAAGCCGCCGGCGCAGATGGCGTCGAACACGGTGGTGACGCCGGAGCCGGCCATCTGCGCGTCATGCGCCAGCGCGGCGGCGCGGGCGTCCGGCCAGATCACCTTCGGGCGCGGCACGAAATGGCCTTCCAGCGCGTCGGTGTGCAGGTCGATCAGGCCGGGTGCCAGATAGGCGCCGGCGAGATCCACCGCCTGCGGCAGGTGCGAGCGGCCCTCGTCGACGGCGCGGATGTCGCCGCCCTCGACGACCAGCGTGCCCTCGACGACGGCATCGTCGAGAACGAGTCGGGCATTGGTGAGAATCGTTTCCATGGGCCGCGCGTCTCGCATGTTGCCGTGACCATTCGATGAACCCGCGCGAAACCCTTTTCGCGCAAGCACTCCGCACTCCGCACTACGCCGCCCGCTCCCGCTCGCCCGCCCGGCGCGGCTCACACCGCCTCGGCGTCGCCGTCGGAGCGCGGGTCATGCGTGCCCTCGACCTGCCCCTTCGGGTGCAGCACCACCGCCCCGGCATGACCCATCACGTCGCTGTAATCCTCCGGCAGCGCGCTCAGCTCGTGGCCGGCGCGCAGCAGGTCGTCGGCGACGCGCGAATCGAAGGCGCCCTCGACCCGCAGCCCGATGGTGTCGTCGCCCCAGGTGCGCCCGAGCAGCCAGCGTGGCCGCGCCACCGCCTGGCCGAGCGGCACGCCGAACATGCCGTAGCGGCTCATCACCGCCGCGTTGGTCTGCGGCTGGCCTTCGCCGCCCATCGAGCCGAAGGCGACGAATCGCCCATCCGCCAGCTCGGCCATGCAGGGGTTCAGCGTGTGGAACGGCCGCCGACCCGGCTCCAGCGGGTTCGTCGCCCTGGGATCGAGCGAGAAGGAAGCGCCGCGATTCTGCATCAGGATGCCGGTCGAGGGCGACACCAGCCCCGAGCCGAACTCCCAGTAGATCGACTGGATATAGGACACCGAGATGCCACTCTTGTCGGTCGCTCCCAGCCACACCGTGTCGCCGCGCGCCGCCTTTTGCGGCCAGGGCGCGGCGCGGCGCTTCTCGATCGCCGCCGCCTCGCGCTCCAACGCCGCCGGCGTGAGGAAGGACGCCGGGTCGGCGGTCAGCCGGTCATGGTCGGTCACCACGCGGTCGCGCACCAGGAAGGCGCGCTTGGTCGCCTCGACGAGGCCGTGAATATGGGCGAAGCCTTCCGGCTCGGCGACGCCGAGCTGGTCGAACACGCCGAGGATCATCAGGCTGGCCAGCCCCTGCGTCGGCGGCGGCGAGCTCCACAGCTTCATGCCGCGCAGCGTCGCGGCGAGCGGCTTGCGCTCCATCGCCCTGTAGGATTCGAGGTCGGCCCGCGTCACCGGCGAGCCGGCGCGCTCCAGATCGGCGGCGAGCTCGCGCCCGACATCGCCGCGATAGTAATCGGCGAGCCCGGCGCCGGCGAGCTGCTCCAGCGTGTCGGCGATCCGCGCCGCACGCTGCGTCGTGCCCTCGGCCGGCGGCTTGCCACCATCCTTGCCTCCATCCGCGAGATAGGCGCTCGCGAATCCCGGCACGTCCTTCAGCTCGGCGAGCTTCTCGGCGGTCAGCCGCGCCTGCGAGGCCGAGACCGGATAGCCGGCGCGGGCCTGATGGATGGCGTCCTCCAGCAGCCGCTTCAGCGGCATGCGGCCGCCCAGCCCCTTCGCCATCTCCATGGCCAGCATCCAGCCGCCGATCTGGCCGGGCACGGTGAGCGCCGCCAAGGGGCCCCGCGCGGGCACGGCATCGTAGCCGGCATCGCGGTAGAAGGCGCGCGTCGCCCCGGCACCCGCATAGCCGGCCGCCTCGATATAGGCGACCCGGCCGGACGGGCCGCGGATCAGCCAAAAGCCGTCGCCGCCCAATTGGTTCATGTGCGGATAGACCACGGCGATGGTGGCGGCGGCGGCCAGCATCGCCTCCACCGCGTTGCCGCCCTCCTCCAGCACGGCACGGCCGGCCAGCGCGGCGAGGCGATGCGGCGCCGCGATCACCCCGCGCCCGCCGTGGCGGCTCTCATGTGCGGTGAAGCGGTCCATCTCCTGCCCTCCCGAATCCACGCCGCGAATCACGCTCCCGTGGGGCGACTTGACCGGCGCGGCCGGGCATAGCAGGTTGCGCGCCGCCGATTAAGGCAGGAAGACAGCACTGGGAAGACTGATGAGCACGGGCCGTCGCATCCGCTGGGACCATGTCAGCACGGTGGTAAGCGCCGCCATTCTGCTGGGCGCGGAATTGATCGGCGCCGGCCTCGCCGCCGGCTGGGCGGTCGCCGCCCTGTTCAATGCCGGCTGGGTGACGGAGCTGATCTTCGAGGGCGCCTTCGGCCTGCTCGCCATCTACGGCATCTACCGCTTCATCGTGAAGGCCAAGAGCGTCGAGCCCTTCGTCGAGGGCTGAGACCCGTCGACACCGCCGGGCGCCGACGAATCGCGTGCCGCTCACGCCGGCCGGGCCTCCATCAGCGCCTTGAGCCGGTCGAGGTCGCGCCGTACCCAGTCGGCGTCGGCGGCAAAGGCCGCCTCGCTCATCTCCTCCCGCCGGAACAGCGTGAAGATCACCTCGCAGCCGTCGCCGTTGGCGACGACCCGCATCGGGTTGCGCATCGGCGCGCCCTGCTCGGGAATCAGCGTGTGGTCGAGCACGCCGTATTCGTTCGGCGGCGTGAAGCGCACGCGCATCGGCCCGAGCGGCGTCTCCACCCGCCAGTCGGCGCCGCCCAGCGGCACCATCCCCGCGCCGAGCCCTTCCGCCCACAGCGCGAAGTTCGCCGGCTCGGAAAGGAAGCCGCGCACCTCCTCATAGCGGCGCGCGATGCCGATGCCGATATGCAGGGCGGGCTGAAGCGGCATTGCGATCTCCAGGTCGGTTTGGCCCGAGCGGAACGGAACGGCATCGCTCCCCGCTTGGCAAGGGCGGAGCACCCCGTGCCGACGTCCCAGGCGGGCATGCCGCGCCCGCCTTTCGCGCCGCCGTCCGCCTCGCGCAAAAATCGCAGAAAACCCGCTTGCATGTGACGGTGAATATCCCTACATCACGCCTCGCCCAATATTCGCACGTGCCTGTGGTCGCGTGCCGATCGGCGGAAGTCCGGACAAGAGGCCGGAAAGTCGCCAGTCAGATCGGTAGCCGGAGGCGAAACCGGCGCACTCAGCTCTCAGCTGGGAACGTGACTTGAAGCAACGACGTAGCGGGCTTTTTTGGTCTCTGTCGGCCCTCCAAAGGTCGGGAAACTGAAGAGGCACTACTTCTTGCCGGGCGTGCGGTCGGGTTTCCCGTACCAAGCGAAGGCATCGGCCGAACGAGAGCGCTCTCCACATGCGCTCGCGAACGTGTCCGTGCCACGGCTCCATTTCATCCGGCCTTGCGGCAAAAACCGTGCGGCCGGCGAACGGAGGCGCATTCTCGCCACCGACGCGGCTCATTGACGCCGCGCGGGCGAGGGAACGTCTCCATGGGTCGAAGCTTCGGGTCACTGGGAGAGCGCCATGACCGACCGTATTCGCGAGTTCCTCCGCAACCGACGTGAGGAAGGTCCCTGCGTCGTCGTCGATCTCGACGTCGTGCGCGCCAACTATGGCGCCTTCGCCCGTGCGCTGCCGGACACCCGCGTCTTCTACGCGGTGAAGGCCAACCCGGCGCCGGAAGTGCTCAGCTTGCTCGCCGAGCTCGGCTCCTCGTTCGATTGCGCCTCGGTCGCCGAGATCGAGATGGCGCTCGCCGCCGGTGCCACGCCGGACCGCGTCTCCTATGGCAACACCATCAAGAAGGAGCGCGACATCGCCCGCGCCTTCGAGCTGGGCGTGCGCCTGTTCTCGGTCGACTGCCAGGTCGAGGTGGAGAAGGTCGCCCGCGTCGCCGCCGGCTCCAAGGTGTTCTGCCGCATCCTGTGCGACGGCGCCGGCGCCGAATGGCCGCTGTCGCGCAAGTTCGGCTGCGAGCCGGAAATGGCCGTCGACGTGCTCGAGCACGCCCATCGCCTCGGGCTGGAGGCGCACGGCGTCTCCTTCCATGTCGGCTCGCAGCAGAAGAACGTCGAAGCGTGGGACGCCGCTCTCGCCTCCGCCTCGTCGATCTTCGCCGAGTGCGCCGAGCGCGGCTTCACCCTGTCGCTGGTCAATCTCGGCGGTGGTTTCCCGACTAAGTACCTGCAGGACGTCCCGGCCGCCGAGGCCTATGGCGAGGCGATCTTCTGCGCCCTGTCGCGTCACTTCGGCAACGCCATCCCGCAGACCATCATCGAGCCGGGTCGCGGCATGGTCGGCGCCGCCGGCCTGATCGAGGCCGAGGTGGTGCTGATCTCGAAGAAGTCCGAGACCGACACCATGCGCTGGGTCTATCTCGACATCGGCAAGTTCGGCGGCCTCGCCGAGACGATGGACGAGGCGATCCGCTACCCGATCCGCACCGAGCGGGACGGCGACGCGACCGAGCCCTGCGTGCTGGCCGGCCCGACCTGCGATTCGGCCGACGTGCTCTACGAGAAGACCCCGATCGAGCTGCCGATCTCGCTCGCCATCGGCGACAAGGTGCTGATCGAGGCCACCGGCGCCTACACCACCACCTATTCGGCGGTGGCGTTCAACGGCTTCGATCCGCTGCGCTCCTACGTGATCTGAGCCGGCAAAAGCCGGCTTACCAAGGCTCCCGCGGCCGGCTCGTCCGGTCGCGACGTCTGCCGCGCCGGCCGCAATCGGTCGCGGCGACGGGAGCGTCCCGGATACCCATCCGGGCCTCGTGTCGGGCGGAATCAAGCCGCCGCAGCGGAACCACCCCGCCGCACCGGACTTTCACAATTCCTTTTCACCTCTTTGCCCGGGAGAACCGGGTGTTGGAGGCCGTCAATGGAACGTGCCGTCACCGAGTTCACCGCCGTCGCCGCGATTCCGGCTCCCGCCGACTTCACCGGTCCCGCGCCCGCGATCTCGCTGGAGCGCCCGGCCGATATCGCCCAGCGCGAGGCGCTGCTCGACCTCGCCTTCGGCCGCGCCGCCCGCTTCGGCAAGACGTCGGAGCGCCTGCGCGAGGGCCGCAAGCCGGCGGACGGCCTCGCCTTCGCCGCCCATGGCGCTGATGGCCGGGTGGTCGGCACGCTGCGCCTGTGGCACGTCACGGCCGGCCCGTCGCGCCCGGCGCTGCTGCTCGGCCCGCTGGCGGTGCATCCGTGGTTCCGCGATCGCGGCCTCGGCAAGGCGATGATGGTCACCGCGATCTGCGAGGCGACCCGCCTCGGCCATGGCGCCATCCTCTTGGTCGGCGACGCGCCCTATTACGCCCGCTTCGGTTTCGAGGTGGCGCTCACCGAGGGCCTGTGGCTGCCCGGCGCCTTCGAGCGCTCGCGCTTCCTCGGCCTCGAGCTGAAGTCCGGCGCGCTGAAGGGCGCGCGTGGCCTGGTCAGCCCGACCGGCGATCTCCTCGCCGCCCCCAGCCTCAGCGAGCTGATTGCCCGCGAATCCGTGCCCGCCGACATGAAACGCTCGGCCTGAGGCACGAGCGCCTTCCCCTCGGGCTAAGGTCCCGGCCGGCAGGGAGGCGTTTCGGTTCGACGGGTTAAGCATGTCCCGCCGGTCGGCCCTGTGGTGTTGCCACGCGGCCGGTCCCGTGCGGGACATGTTCCGGCGCCGCCCCGATGTGGAGGCCGCTCGCCTGCGGTCCCCCGGGGCGGCGCCCGCCTTCCCCCTCGTCGCGATGTCATGCGCGCGTCGTCAAAGGCGCGGCAGGCTCGCTTGTCCCGTGCGGCGCCGCTATTGACGCCGCCTCCCCGCCCCACCATGGTGCCCCGCACCTTAAAGTATTGAGGCAACCAAAGGAGTTCCCCTGAGAATGTCGGTCTGGCCGGTCTATGGAAAAATCGACGGTCCCATCGTGATGATCGGCTTCGGCTCGATCGGGCGTGGTACCTTGCCGCTGCTGGAGCGGCACTTCGACTTCGACAAGGACCGTCTCACCGTCATCGATCCCAAGGACGACAACCGCCATCTGCTCGACGAGCGCGGCATCACCTTCGTCCAGCAGGCGATCACCCGGGAGAACTACCGCGACATCCTCGTGCCGCTGCTCAGCACCGGCGGGCGCGGCTTCGTCATCAACCTGTCGGTCGACACCGGCTCGGTCGACATGATGGCGCTCGCCCGCGAATGCGGCGCGCTCTACATCGACACGGTGGTGGAGCCTTGGCTCGGCTTCTACTTCGACAAGGACGCCACCCCGGCCAGCCGCTCCAACTACGCGCTGCGCGAGAGCATGCTGAAGGCCAAGCGCGCCAATCCGGGCGGGCCGACCGCGGTCTCCTGCTGCGGCGCCAATCCCGGCATGGTGTCGTGGTTCGTCAAGCAGGCGCTGGTCGACATCGCCACCGACACCGGCACCGCCTTCAAGGAGCCCACTTCGCGCGAGGGCTGGGCGGCGCTCGCCCAGACGCTCGGCGTCAAGGGCATCCACATCGCCGAGCGCGACACCCAGCGCGCGAGCGCGCCGCGCCCGTTCGGCCATTTCATCAACACCTGGTCGGTAGAGGGCTTCGTCTCCGAGGGCCTGCAGCCGGCCGAGCTCGGCTGGGGCACGCATGAGAAGTGGCAGCCGGAGACCGCCCGCTCGCACAATCAGGGCTCCGGCGCGGCGATCTACCTGATGCAGGCCGGCGCCGCCACCAAGGTGCGCACCTGGTGCCCCTCGCTCGGCGCCCAGCACGGCTTCCTGGTGACGCATAACGAGTCGATCTCGATCGCCGACTATCTCACGGTGCGCGAGGGCGCCGGCGTCGCCTACCGCCCGACCTGCCACTACGCCTATCATCCCTGCAACGACGCGGTGCTGTCGTGGCACGAGATGCTCGGCAATGAGGGCAAGTTCCAGGACGAGTGGACCATCCTCAGCGAGCACGAGATCGTCGACGGCCGCGACGAGCTCGGCGTGCTGCTGTTCGGCCACGCAAAGAACGCCTACTGGTACGGCTCGCAGCTCACCATCGAGGAAGCCCGCGACCTCGCGCCCTACCAGACCGCCACCGGCCTGCAGGTGACCTCCGCCGTGCTCGCCGGCATGGTGTGGGCGCTGGAGAACCCGGAGGCCGGCATCGTCGAGACCGACGAGATGGACTACAAGCGCTGCCTGGAGATCCAGCGGCCTTATCTCGGCACCTTGAAGGGCTACTACACCGACTGGACGCCGCTCGACGGCCGCCCCGGCCTGTTCCCCGAGGACATCGACACCAGCGACCCCTGGCAGTTCCGCAACATCCTGGTGCGGTGAGGGTTTTCCGCACGGGCGAGGAATGAGGAGATGGCTGGGCCGCGGCCCGGCCATTTTCATTTAGCACGACGACCGCGCCCGGCTGGCATCCGCCCGCCGCGTGCATAAGTAAGGCTCCGACATCCCGTCCCAAATCGGAGCCTCATGTGACCGATCTCTCGGCCTTCCCGATCACCGCCCGCTGGCCCGCTGAGCATCCCGACCGCCTCCAGCTCTATTCGCTGCCCACCCCCAACGGGGTGAAGGTGTCGATCATGCTGGAGGAAATCGGCCTGCCCTATGAGGCGCACACCATCAATATCGGCAAGGACGAGAGCTGGACGCCGGAATTCCTGTCGCTGAACCCCAATGGCAAGATCCCGGCGATCCTCGATCCGAACGGTCCCGGCGGCCAGCCGCTGGCGCTGTTCGAATCCGGCGCCATCCTCCTCTATCTCGCCGAGAAGACCGGCAAGCTCCTGCCCACCGATGCCGCCGGCCGCTACGAGACCGTGCAGTGGGTGATGTGGCAGATGGGCGGGCTCGGGCCGATGTTCGGCCAGCTCGGCTTCTTCCATAAATTCGCCGGCCGCGAGTATGAGGACAAGCGCCCGCGCGACCGCTACGCTAAGGAGAGCGCCCGGCTCATCCGCGTGCTGGAGACCCGGCTCGAGGGCCGCGACTGGATCATGGGCGACGACTACACCATCGCCGACATCGCCTCGCTCGGCTGGGTGCGCAACCTCATCGGCTTCTACGGCGCCGCCGAGCTGGTCGCCTATGACGAACTGAAGAACGTGCCGGCCTGGCTGGAGCGCGGGCTCGCCCGCCCGGCGGTGCAGCGCGGGCTGGAGATCCCGCCGCGCCCGTGATCCCGCCGCCGATCCGACGCCCCGCGCTCGGATGTGACACGCCGCCACGCCGGCCCCGGCGTGGTGGCAGCCCCGCTCATTTCGCCTATAAGCGGGCGGGAGCGACAAGGACCCGCAAGGACCCTCGATGAACCAGACCGTGACGCCGCCCAAGCCCCATTCGTCGGTGACATCCGGCAAGATCGGCGTGCTCATCGTCAATCTCGGCACGCCGGACGGTACCGATTACTGGTCGATGCGGCGCTATCTCGGCGAGTTCCTCTCCGATCCGCGCGTCATCGAGGTGAACCGCGTCTGGTGGTGGTTCCTGCTCAACGTGATCATCCTGTCCAAGCGCCCGCAGGCCAAGGGCAAGGATTACGAGACGGTCTGGAACAAGGAGCGCAACGAGGGCCCGCTGCGCACCATCACCCGCGCCCAGTCGGACAAGCTGGCGGCCCGGCTTGGCGGCCGGGACGCGCGCCTCGTCTTCGACTGGGCGATGCGCTACGGCAATCCGTCCATCGCCTCCCGCATCGAGGCGCTGAAGGACCGGGGCTGCGACCGCATCCTCCTGGTGCCGCTCTATCCGCAATATGCCGCGGCGACCTCCGCCACCGTCTGCGACGCCGCCTTCGACGCGCTGAAGAAGCTGCGCTTCCAGCCGGTGCTGCGCGTCGCCCCGCCCTGGCCGGAGGAGCCGGCCTATATCGAGGCGATCGCCTCTTCGATCGAGACCTCGCTCGCCGGGCTGGATTTCGAGCCGGAGCTGGTGCTCGCCTCCTTCCACGGCATCCCGAAGGACTATGCCGACAAGGGAGACCCCTATCCCGGCGAATGCGAGAAGACCGTGCGGGCGCTGCGCGCCCGGCTCGGCTGGCCGGAGGCGAAGCTGAAGCTCACCTTCCAGTCGCGCTTCGGCAAGGCGGAATGGCTGCAGCCCTACACCGACAAGACGGTGGAAGCGCTAGCGAAGTCCGGCGTGAAGCGGCTCGCGGTGATCACCCCCGGCTTCGTCGCCGATTGCCTGGAGACGCTGGAGGAGATCGCTGGCGAGAATGCCGAGATCTTCCACCACAATGGCGGCGAGCAGTTCCACTTCATCCCGTGCCTGAACGACTCGGAGCCCGGCCTCGACGTGCTGGAGACGGTGATCCGCCGCGAGCTCGCCGGCTGGGTGGATCTGGGCTGAGGCCGCATTCCGGCGGCCGAACCTCCCCGAGCGACATCAGCCCGGCCGGGGCGTAGCGAAGGGGCGGGATCGTCCTTGCAACGCCGGTCGATCCCGGATCGTCCTTCGGTCGTCCGGAATGACGAGCAGGCCTCCGGTCGTTCGAGGGACATCGTCGGCGCGCCGGACAACTTGCTTTCCTTCCCCCTCTCCCCGCCCGGAGCCGACCTTGCCGGGTCCGATTCCGGCAAGGTCGAAACCGGATGCATCCGGTTTCGACGGAGAGGTGGCCCGCGCGACAAGTCGGTGAGGGGAGACACCATCGGGAGGCGTCGAACGCCCCTCACCCCGGCCCCATCCCTCGAACTCGGCAGCCGCATGGAATTGGGCAACAGTCGAGTTCGATGCGGGAAGAGAGAGCAAGGCCGACTATCCGGCTCTCACGCCGCCGGCGCGGCGCGGGCATATTGCCGCTCGATCTCCAAGAGCTTCTGCTTGCGCCACAGCCCGCCGCCATAGCCGGTGAGCGAGCCGTCGGCGCCGATCACCCGGTGGCAGGGGATGATCAAAGCGAGCTGGTTGGCGCCGTTCGCCCGCGCCACCGCGCGCACCGCCGCCGGCTGGCCGATATGGCGGGCGATCTCGCCATAAGAGCGCGTCTCGCCCGGCGGGATCTGCCGCAGCTCGGCCCACACCGCGCGGGTGAAGGCGCTACCGTGCTGGGCGAGCGGGGTGGAAAACGCCGCTGATTCGCCGGCAAAGAATCGCCCGAGCTCGGCGCGGATCTGCTCGGTCGGCGCGTAAGTGCCGATGCCGATCTCGCCCTTGGCGAGCGCGGAAAGCTTGCTGAGTTCGGTCGGCAGCGCCTTGCGGTCGACGAATTCGAGAAGATGCAGCTGCGAGGCGCTCGCCAGTGCGATCATGTCGCCGATCGGGGTGGCAATCCAGTCGGCGAGCAAGAGGCCGCGCCCGGTGAGCTCGCCCGGCGCCCGGCCGATCAGCCGGGCGAAGGCGGCGCGGAAGGCGCTCGGCGAGGAGAAGCCGGCCTCCTGCTGCGCGGCGATCACCGAGCCACCCAGCGCCAGCGTCTCGAAGCCCTCGCGCAGCCGGCGCTGGCGCGCCATCTCGATGAATGTCATGCCGAAATGCCGCTTGAAGCTGCGCCGCACGGTGGAGAGGTCGAAGCCCATGCGCGCGACGTCGCCCTCGCTCCAGCGCCGCTCCGGCCGTTCGTCCAGCGCCTTCAGGAGCGCGGCGATGATCGGATCGGCCTCGGCGGCCGGCTGCAGCGGATGGCAGCGCTTGCACGGGCGGAAGCCGGCCTCGATGCATTCGCCGATGGTGGCGTGGAAGCTGCAATTCTCACTGAGCGGCTTGCGGGCCGGGCAGGTCAGCCGGCAGAACACGCCGGTGGTGGCGACGCAGACGAAGGCGCGACCCTCATAGCGGTCGTCGCGGTCGAGAAGCGCGCGGTAGAGCGTGGGATGATCGGGCAGATCGAACAGCATGCGATCAGTCTAGCAGCCCGCGCCGGCGCCGCCGCCGCAAATCGGGCGTCTATTTCGAGTGCCGCCGCCAGCCTCCGCGTCAGTCCGCCGCCAATATGTGGCCGCGCACCAGCGGGTAGACCTGGCTCTGCCAGCGCCGGCCGGAGAACACGCCGTAATGGCCGACGCCGGCCTGCATGTGGTGGCGCCGCTGGTGCGGGCGCAGGCTGGTGCACAGATCCTGCGCCGCCACGGTCTGGCCGACGGCGCAGATGTCGTCGCGCTCGCCCTCCACGGTGAGCAGCGCGGTGCGTCGGATGGCGCGCAGATCGACCGGCTCGCCGCGATAGGTCAGCACGCCGCGCGGCAGCTCGTGCTCCTGGAACACGATGCGGATGGTCTCCAGGTAGAACTCGGCGGCGAGGTCGAGCACGGCGAAATACTCGTCATAGAAGGTCTTGGCGGTCGTCGCCTTTTCGTGCTCGCCCATGGCGAGGTTCTCGAACAGCTCGACATGCGCCTTCACATGCCGGTCCATGTTCATCGCCATGAAGGCGCCGACCTGCACGAAGCCGGGATAGACCTTGCGGCCCGAGCCGGCGAAGCCCGGCGGCACGGTGGCGATCAGATTGCTCTCGAACCAGTCGAGCGGCTTCGATATGGCGAGCTCGTTCACCTTGGTCGGGCTGATGCGGGTGTCGACCGGCCCGGCCATCAGGGTGATGGAATGCGGCGTCGCCGGGTTGGCGTCGCGCCCCATCACCGCGGCGGCCACCAGCACCTGCACGCAGGGCTGGCACACGGCGAGCGCGTGCGCGCCGGGGCCGACGATCTCCAGGAAGCGGATGACGTGCTCGACATAGTCGTCGAAGCCGAACCGCCCGGCCTCCAGCGGCACGTCGCGGGCATTGTGCCAGTCGGTGATGTAGACGTCGTTCTCCGGCAGCAGCGTCTTCACCGTGCCGTGCAGCAGGGTGGCGAAATGGCCGGAGAGCGGCGCCACCACCAGGATGCGCGGCTGCGGCTGGTCGGTGTCCTTCTTGAAATGCAGCAGCGAGCCGAAGGGCAGGCGGGCGACCACCTCCTCAGTCACCTCGACCTCACGATTGCCGACGCTCACCGTGTCGATGCCGAAGGCCGGGCGCTGGTGGCTGAGGCTGAAGCGCTCGAACATCTCCAGCGCCGCGATCATGTTGCGCATCATCGCCCCGGCGCCGAATCCCGCGAATCCCGGCGCCGCCAATCCTGACAGCGACAGGCCGGGCAGCGCGGCCCCGCCCATGGAGGTCTCGATCATCCGGCGCGACAGCCGCGCCATGGTGCGCAGCGGATCGAGCAGATCGGCCTGGGCCTGGTAGGCGGCGTAGATCATGCGCGGCGGGCTCCCGGACGGCACGTCGGAGCGGCCGGAGACGTCGCAAGGCGAGATGCCGCAACCCGGTCCAAAGGCCACGCTAGAGCAAAGCGACGCCGGGCACGATACGACGAACGGCGTTGACCGTGCGGCAGATCGCGCACGTCATTCGCGATGGCACGAGTTATGATTACATCCGGATCGCCCAAGCTTCTTTGGCCCAAGCCCTCCGGCTTCATCACAGGACCATCCGCCATGCCTGCCCCGAAACGCCGCGCCGCGCCTCCGACCGCCTCCGAGCCGGCAGGCGCCGAGCGGCCGTCGAAAGCACCGACCGGCAGGAAGCCTGCGAGCAAGGCGCCCTCCGAAAAGGCGTCCGCCGGAAAGACCCCGGAAAGCGCGTCGCCCGCCGGCACATCGGCCCCGTCCAGCCTCGAATCCACCAAACGCTCCACCCGCCGCCCGAAGACCTTGCTCACCATCAGTAGCAAGAACTATTCCTCATGGTCGCTGCGCGGCTTCCTGCTGTGCCGCATGGCCGGGCTGGATTTCGCCGAGGCGCGGGTTTCCGCCGACGACCCCTCGATCCGCGCCGAGCTGCTGCTGCAATCCTCCTCCTTCCTGGTGCCCCGGCTCGACCATGACGGGCTGCGCATCTGGGACACCCTCGGCATCGGCGAATACCTGCACGAAATCGCGCCAGAAGCCGGCCTACTGCCCAAGGATCGGGCCGCCCGCGCGCATTGCCGCTCGATCAGCGGCGAGATGCATTCCGGCTTCGCCAATCTGCGCTCGGCGCTGCCGATGAACATCAAGGCGCACCATCCCGGCTTCAAGGTGTGGACCGGGGCGCAGGCCGACATCGCCCGCATCGTCGCCATCTGGAACGAGTGCCTGAAGGCCTATGGCGGGCCGTATCTGTTCGGCGCCGCCCCGACGATGGCGGACGCGATGTACGCCCCGGTGTGCTCGCGCTTCACCACCTATGACGTGCCGCTCGATCCGCTCAGCGCCGGCTACTGCGCCACCATGCTGGCCTTTCCCGCCATGCAGGAATGGAGCGCGGCGGCGCGCGAGGAGCCCGACGAGATGGAAGAGCTCGACGTCGAATTCTGACCCCGCCGCCCCGATCGCGGCGGAGGTGAGAAAATCCGCCGGCAATCCCCGTCATCCCCACGATTCAGAGCGCCGCCAAACGTGATGGCGGCGGCGCTTCCGGGCGGGTCAGATCTTCGCTAATCGGGCCTCCTCACGATGGACGACCCCCGATGGCGCAACCCGCGTTCAAGCTTTACGACGACACCATGCCCCCGAGCGAATTCGAGAAGATGCTGGCCGGCGAGCTCTACAGCGCCGCAGATCCGGAAATCCAGGCCTGCGCCGCCGCCGCCTTCGCGTGGATGGCGCGCTACAACGCCTCGCTCGGCCTGTCCGAGGCGGCGCGCGGCGAATTGCTCCGCCAGCGGCTCGGCAAGGTCGGCGCCGGCACGGTGGTGCGCCCGCCCTTCCATTGCGACTACGGCTTCAACATCCGGCTCGGCGCCGGGGTGTTCCTGAACTTCAACTGCGTCATCCTCGACGTCGTCGAGGTGCGCATCGGCGACGGCACCCAGATCGGCCCAGGGGTGCAGATCCTCACCGCCGACCATCCGCGCGATGCGGCCGAGCGGCGCGGCGGCCTCGAATTCGGCCGGCCGGTAACCATCGGCCGCCATGTCTGGATCGGCGCCGGCGCGATCATCCTGCCCGGCATCACCATCGGCGACGACGCGCTGATCGGCGCCGGCGCCGTGGTGACCAAGGACGTGCCGGCCGGCGCCAAGGCACTCGGCAACCCGGCGCGGGTGCGGGAGTAGCGTTCGGGCGGCGCCGCTGCCGAAGCGGCGACACAACCGCCCACACGCTCCGCCCAGGGTGTCCCCCCTGAAGCCCGTGACGAGACCCCGTACCCGCCTCAGGCGGCGTCAGGGCGCGCCTCCTCGCAGCGCCAGTCACGCGGCAGGCCGAATGCCGCGACGAGACCGGTCTCGCCGACGTGGGTGATCCTGAGCGCGCGGCTGCCCGGCACCGGCTCCAGCCATCGCTGCGCGATCAGGCGGTGGTGCAGCGCCGTGCCCAGTCGGCCGGCGAGATGCGGCCGACGCTCGCTCCAGTCGAGGCAGGCGCGGCACAGCGGCCGTCTCGTGCCCGGCGCCGCGTCGAGAGCGACGCCCAGAGTCTCGAAAAAAGCCCGTCCGGTCCCGGTAAGCGTGAAGTTTCCGGCGCTCATGGCAAGCCGGTCCTGCGCCACCAGCGCATCGACGAGCGCCAGCGCCAGCCGGCCGGCGAGATGGTCGTAGCACGAGCGCGCCAGCCGGAGCGCCGCGTCGCGCGGCCCGGGCGGGCGGTAGCGGCGCGGCCCCAGCGCGGCGGCGCCCATCAACTGGTGCACCAGCTCGGCGACCTCCGGCCCGGCCAGCCGGTAATAGCGGTGCCGGCCCTGCCGCTCGACGGCGACCAGCCTGCCCTCGGCGAGGCGGGCGAGGTGGCCACTGGCGGTCGGGGCAGCGACGCCGGCCTGCGCGGCGAGTTCGCCGGCAGTCAGCGCCCGGCCGCCCATCAGCGCCAGCAGCATGTTGGCCCGCGCCGGGTCGCCGATCAGCGCGGCAAGGCGGGCAAGGTCGCTTCCCGAGACGGCATCGGACATGACGGGCTCCTCCGGCGGGTTCGTCTGGCGGGCTCCCTTCGCGGGTTCCCTCGGTGGTCTCTTCTGGCGGCGGCCGCCCGGCACCCGCCCGCCGATGGCCGGGACGGCAAATCTACCAGCCGGCCCGCCACCGTGTCAGCCGCCGACCTTTCGGCCGTAGCCGAAGCGTCAGGCCGGTGCCGTGCCCTCTTGGCGGGTTCCTTTGGCAGGTTCCCCTCACGGGTTCCCTCGGTGGACTCTTCTGGCGGCACCCGCCCGCCAATAGCCGGGACGGCAAATCTACCAGCCAGTCCGCCACCGTGTCAGCCGCCGACCTTTCGGCCGTAGCCGAAGCGTCAGGCCGGCGCCGTGCCCTCTTGGCCGGCTCCTTGGCAGGTTCCCTTCGCGGGTTCCCTCGGTGGTCTCTTCTGGCGGCGCCCGCGCCGGCACCCGCCCGCCAATGGCCGGGACGGCAAATCTACCAGCCAGTTCGCCACCGTGTCAGCCGCCGACCTTTCGGCCGTAGCCGAAGCGTCAGGCCGGCGCCGTACCCTCTTGGCCGGCTCCTTGGCAGGTTCCCCTCACGGGTTCCCTCGGTGGACTCTTCTGGCGGCACCCGCCCGCCAATGGCCGGGACGGCAAATCTACCAGCCGGCCCGGCACCGTGTCAGTCGCCAACCTTTCGGCCGTGGCCGAAGCGTCAGGCCGGCGCCGTGCCTTAGAACGGCCATGGCGCTCGCCGACGCGTCGCGGCTCGCGCGCCGATGGACCAGCCTTCGCCCGCCGCTTCAGGGACGCCACCGCCATGCCTGCCGAGACGAGGACTGCCGAGATCATGTCCGCCGAGGTTTCACCTACCGGGACCGCCCCCACCGGGACGACCTCCTCCGGCGCTGCCGGCACCCGCCCGACACCGCACCCAGCGGCGCGCCCGCTCGCCGGCGAACTCGCTCTGCTGCTGCTTCTCGCCACCCTGTGGGGGGCCTCGTACAGCTTCATCAAGATCGGCGTCGACACCATTCCGCCGGTCACCTTCATCGCCGCGCGCACCCTCATCGCCGGCAGCGTGCTGCTGGCAGTGCTGCGGATCCGAGGCATCCCCCTGCCGCGCGATCCGGCGCTCTGGCGCGGCTTCCTCGTCCAGGCCTGCCTCAACAGTGCGCTGCCCTTCACCCTCATCGCCTGGGCGGAAACCCACATCGAGGCGGGGCTGGCGGCGATCCTCAATTCGATGACCCCGATCTTCGCCTTCCTGCTCACCGCGCTGCTGGTGCGCCACGAGGCGGTGTCGGCGCGCAAGCTGTTCGGGGTGGCGAGCGGGCTGGTCGGCGTCTGCCTCATCGTCGGCGTCGGCGCGCTGCACGGCCTCGGCGATGCGCTGCTGCCGCAGCTGGCGGTGCTGGCGGCGACGCTGTGCTATGCCGGCGCCGCCATCTTCGGCGCCCGCTTCAAGGGGCTCGACCCGATGCTGCCGGCTGCCGGTTCGCTCATCTGCGGCGCGGCGCTGCTGGTGCCGGCAAGCCTCGTCGTCGACCGGCCGTGGACGCTCACGCCCTCGGCCGCCTCGCTGGCGGCGCTGCTGGCGCTCAGCCTGTTCTCCACCGCGCTGGCACTGGTGCTGTTCTTCCGATTGATGCAGACGCTCGGCTCGGTCGGCGCCACCGCGCAGGCCTATCTGCGGGTGCCGATCGGCGTCGCCATCGGCATGGTCTTCCTCGGCGAGAGCCTGGCGCCGACCGCCTGGCTCGGCCTCGCCGGCGTGCTGGCCGGCGTGGTGGCGATGACGCTGCCGTCGCGAAGGTGAGAGGCGGCGGCGGAACCACGGCGGCGCCCGCCCCGTTCTCCTCGACAGCCGAGGAGGACACGCGCATGGCGGACCCGCACATCCCCGACCTTCCGACACCGCCGGCCCCGGACCTGCCGGAGCCGCCGCGTCCGCCTTCGCCCGGCGGGCCGGACATCCCCGCCCCGGCCGAGAGCCCGGATAGCCCGGCCTCGCCGGTGGAGGATCCCGACCTGCCCGATCCCGGCCCGGACATTCCCCCGCCGGGACGCGGCGAACCGGACATAAGGCCCGGCAACGTGCCGCCGGAACTACCACCCGACAGCCTGCCGCCGCCGGCCGAGCCGCCGATCATTTGAACCGGACGGCCCAAAAGAAAACGGCCGGCACCCGAAGGCGCCGGCCGTCATTCTTTTCCGCCGGTCAGGCGAACGAGGCGAGGCCGATCAGTCGGCCTTCTCGTTGGCCTTCTTCAGCGCGGCGCCGAGGATGTCGCCCAGCGAGGCGCCGGAATCCTGCGAGCCGAACTGGGCCACGGCTTCCTTCTCCTCGGCGATTTCCAGCGCCTTGATCGAGACCTGCACCTTGCGCGCCTTGCGGTCGAACAGGGTGACGCGGGCATCGAACTTCTCGCCGACCGCGAAGCGGTCCGGACGCTGGTCGCCGCGGTCGCGGGCCAGTTCCGAGCGCTTCACGAAGGTCGACATGTCCGTGCCGACGATCTTCACCTCGACGCCGCCGTCCTTCACGTCGGTGACTTCGCAGGTGATGATCGCGCCCTTCTTCAGCTCGCCGGCATCGGCGAAGGGGTCGCCGGCCAGCTGCTTCACGCCGAGCGAGATGCGCTCCTTGTCGACGTCGACGTCGAGAACGACCGCCTTGATCACGTCGCCCTTCTTGAACTCGTCGATGACCTGCTCGCCCGGACGGTTCCAGTCCAGGTCCGACAGATGCACCATGCCGTCGACGTCGCCGTCGAGGCCGAGGAAGAGGCCGAACTCGGTCTTGTTCTTGACCTCGCCTTCCACCACGGCGCCGGCCGGATACTTGTCGGCGAAGGCGTCCCAGGGGTTCTGCAGGGTCTGCTTGAGGCCGAGCGAGATGCGGCGCTTGACCGGATCCACCTCGAGGATCGCCACTTCCACTTCCTGCGAAGTGGAGACGATCTTGCCGGGGTGGACGTTCTTCTTGGTCCAGCTCATCTCGGAGACGTGGATGAGGCCCTCGATCCCCGGCTCCAGCTCGACGAACGCGCCGTAGTCGGTGATGTTGGTGACGCGACCCTTGAAGCGGGCCTCGACCGGGTACTTGGCCTCGATGCCCTCCCACGGATCGCCGAGCAGCTGCTTCATGCCGAGCGAGATGCGGTGGGTCTCGTGGTTGATCTTGATGATCTTCACCTTGACCGTCTGGCCGATGTTCAGCACCTCGGTCGGGTGATTCACGCGGCGCCAGGCGATGTCGGTGACGTGCAGCAGGCCGTCAATGCCGCCGAGGTCGACGAACGCACCGTAATCGGTGATGTTCTTGACCACGCCGTCGATGACCTGACCCTCTTCGAGGTTCTGCACCAGCTCGTGACGCTGCTCGGCGCGGGTCTCTTCGAGAACCGTGCGGCGCGAGACCACGATGTTGCCGCGGCGACGATCCATCTTGAGGATCTGGAACGGCTGCGGGTTGTGCATCAGCGGGCCGACGTCGCGGATCGGACGGATGTCGACCTGCGAGCGCGGCAGGAAGGCCACGGCGCCGTCGAGATCGACGGTGAAGCCGCCCTTCACCTGGTTGAAGATCACGCCGGTGACCTTCAGCTGGTCGTTGAACGCCTTTTCGAGGCGGACCCAGCTCTCTTCGCGGCGGGCCTTGTCGCGCGACAGGACGGCTTCGCCGAGCGCGTTCTCGACGCGCTCCAGATAGACTTCGACCTCGTCGCCGACCTTGATCTGCTGGTCGCGGCCGGGGCCGGCAAATTCACGCAGCGCCACGCGGCCTTCGGTCTTCAGACCGATGTCGATGATGGCAAGGTCCTTCTCGATGGCGACGACGACGCCCTTGACCACCGAGCCTTCGGCGGGTTCGGCGACGGAGAAGCTCTCTTCGAGCATCGCGGCGAAATCGTCGCGGGACGCCAGTGCGGTTTGAGTAGCGGACATAGAAGCTCCTAGCCAGGGGATTGCGCCGGACGGGGTTTTGGGCGCCCTTCCCGTCACGGGCACCGGGTCTGGCGATCCCGATGCGGCCTCCGGGGTGAGCCGGGGGCCCGGCGCTCTGGCCGTGGCGGAGTGGGCGTAGATACGCCTAAAGGCCGCGCCGGCCCGCGGGCAGAACCCGGAACCGCACGGCCATGGCCGGTAGCCTCGCACGGGCCTCACTCACGCGCGTGGGCGCGGGGAGGTCCGGGGCGGAGCCGTCCGGCGGGGGCTATATAGTGCAAGAGGGGGAGAAAGGCGAGGGGGGTGTTGGGGGATGCTAGAGAGCCGTCAAAGCGATGCAACGCAATGTTAACTGCCCATCCCCATTGACGCACCTCACCTGCCGGTGCGAGTCTAAAGAATGGGATTCCTTAGCTAAAATATCAGGTCAACAATGTCGCGCGATGACGAAATCCTTGAAGCAGCCCTAGACAGTGCTCGGAAAATTGTCAAAACCGACTCTTACCCAATGTCAATTGGAGAGCTTGCCGGTATGTATGAAAAGGGCGAAATAATATTACGCCCTGAGTATCAAAGATATTTTAGATGGACTGACGATCAAAAGACAAAATTGATTGAATCAATACTTATTGGCCTACCTCTTCCATCTGTTTTTGTCGCACAAGACGAGGACGGAAACTGGGAGGTAGTTGATGGAATGCAACGAGTTTCTACGATATTTGACTATATGGGAGTCCTTTCGGAAGAGTCAAAGGCGAATCCTTATTATCAACCATTCAATGAACTGTCAGACGATTTATTTTATATTGAAAAATTCCAAGGAAAAGCTTGGAATCAACTGACTCGCCGAATTCAACTTGATTTTCGGCGAACAAAAATTCAACTTACAATACTATTACGCGAAACGGGCCCAGATGCCAAATTTGAGCTGTTTCAGCGCCTGAATTCTGGTGGCACCTCAATTTCTGGTCAAGAGTTGCGCAACGCAATCATTGCAGGAAAAGATCCAAAAGTACTTAAGTGGTTTGAATCTATTTCTGTATACGAAAATTTCTCAAAGGTATGTGGACTTGCGGATCGCGACAAATCTGTACGGATGGATGTCGAACTTGTTTTGAGGTTTATTGTTTTTCTTTCCCCCAAAATATCTACCCTCCAAAATGCCAAATCTGTCGACGTATTTTTGACCGGCGCGCTCCGCGAAATACTTGATGACAATAATTTTAAATACAAGTACTATTGAAGATTTATTCAAAAAAACATTTGATACGATTTTTAGATGCTGGGGTGACAATGCTTTGAAATTTAAAACCAGCCCAGGTACTGGTAAATTTTCAGTTTCATTTTTTGAAACTGTGGCGTTGGGCATAGCACAAAATATACAATCCTTGCCGACAGACAAGGAAATAAAGAAAATAATAGATGGAATTGGTAGGAATGCACGCTTTCGTGCTGCCTCTGGCAGTGGCAAGAATGCAAGTCGTCGTATTCCAGAGCTCGTCAAACTCGGAAAGCAACTATTCGAGCCCAAGTGATGGATCTCCTCGAATTTCAGAGCTCGCTCGATCAGTCAAGAGCGTGGAGAAAGCTAGAACTGTCTAGCGCTCGCAGTTTGGCTGAAAACTATTCTGGCCGCTCTGAAGAGGCATATCTTTGCCGTGCCTGGACGATGATCATATATGCTCATTGCGATCAATTAATTAAAGAACTATCTAAAAATTATTTACTTTATTTATCATCAAATCCACGACAAAATTACGACTATCAGATGGCATGGTTTGCTTTTTATGGAAAAGAATCCGTTCAACACAATTCAGATAAAAGATATCTGTTGTGCAAAGATGCCTCCGAAGCATCAAAATCGACTCGTATTAAAGAACTTTCTCATAAGGAGGTTATTGATGGAGGAAATTTTAAATACGGCAGACTACGTTTCATGTCTGAATGGGTTCTCCAGATTGACCTAGATCATGTAAAATATAAATTATTTTACCACTCATTAAAGACAAAGCGAGATCAAATCGCCCATGGAGAAAATATAACTGTAGATTATATTTCCGATTGCCTAGCCTGGCACGAAAAATCAATTGAGCTCATAGATGAAATAAGCGATAAAACTCTAGATTTTGCCTCATCTCATGCAATATAAAAACTGACTAACCTTCGCTGAATCATTATTTGTCCGGTGCCAACCGCATCAAGCTATCAATTACCTCCGCACCGCCCGCACCACCACCGCCGTGGCCAGCAGCACGGCGGCGGCGCCGAGGCAGCCGCAGATCAGCCCGGCCGGGGTGACGCGTCCGGTGCCCTGCAGCCGGAACAGGTTGCCGATCCTGAGGTCGTAGGCGCCGTGGATCTCTTCCGGGTGGGCCGGCACGTAGCTGGCCTCGATGTCGGAACGCGTGGCGGGAAGGTTGTCGGCCATGATCGGTCTCCGGGGAGGACAGGCGACGGCACGGACGGAAAGCGGCACGGACGACAGATGCCACCGGCAGGCAGCAGCGATGCCGGGCGGCAAGCGGTCGACACGCCGGGGCGTGCCCGCCTCGGCCGATCATGCGGCAATATCTGCCGGTACGGAAGTGCGGCACCGTCTCCGTGACCCGGCACATCCCCCGGCACATGCCACCGCCCGGCGTCGCCCGTCCGGGCGCGGCGTCCTAGGGCGTCCGGCCGCCGGCCGCCCCGGCGCCCCGGGCGAGCCACACATCCATGACCCAGCCTTTTCGCGCCCGCGCCTCGGCACGAAGGCGCAATATCTCCTCGCCCACCTCTGTGAGCCGCCCCGCCACCAGCATCTCGTCGGGGGTGCCGAGATAGGCGCCCCACCACAGCTGGCCGTCGAAGCCGCGCGCCATCAGCGCCGCGAGGCCGGAGCCGTCGTCGAGCAGCGCCACGAAGGCCGGCGCGTCGGGCGTCGCCTGCGCCACCAGCCGGCCGGTGGTCACCTCCACCTTCTCGCCGATGCCGTTGAGCGGGATGCGGTGCGCCGCGCACAGCGCCTGGATGGCGGAGATGCCGGGCACCACCTCGATGTCGAAGGGCACGCCCATGCCGGCGGCACGTTCCAGCACCCGCAGGGTGGAATCGTAGAGCATCGGGTCGCCCCAGACGAGCAGTGCCCCGGTGCCGCCCTCCGGCAGTTCCGCCGCGATCGCCCGCGCCAGCCGTTCGGCCCGCCCGGCGTGCCAGGCCTGGACGCCGGCGCGGTAGCCGCCCGGGGTCTCGCGCCCTTCCTGCCCCCGCGGCGGGCTCGGCACCGTCGCGGTACGCCACGGCGCGGCCCGATGGGTCTCGAGGATCGCCTCGCGCAGATGGATCAGCTCGGCCGATGCCTCCCCCTTGTCGAGCAGGAAGAAGATATCGGCCCGGTTGATCGCCGCGACGGCCTTCAGCGTCAGCGACGCCGGATCGCCCATGCCGATGCCGATGACGAGGACGCGCCGGCTCATTCCGGCGCCGGGGCGGGCGCGATATCCCCCCGCGACGCGAACACCCGCTTGGCCACGAACAGCGCGTCGAGCGCGGCAGGGAAGCCGGCATAGAGCGCCATCTGCATGATGGTCTCCACCACCTCGTCGCGGGAGGCGCCGCAGTTCAGCGCCGAGCCGATATGCACCTCCAGCTCCCGCTCGGCATGGCCGAGGGCGACCAGCCCGGCGACGGTGGCCAGCATGCGGGTGCGCAGATCGAGTCCGGGGCGGGAATAGATGTCGCCATAGCCGAACTCGAAAATATAGCGGGCGAAATCGGGGGCGATGTCGGCGAGCGCCGCCATCACGTCCTGCCCGGAACGGCCGGTGATCTCGGCGAGCCGCGCCCGTCCGCGCGACAGGCGATCCCCATCGGTCGCATCGGTCATTGCCGCGCGCCTTTCGGCCGGATCGTACACCTCACCATACCGCGGCCTCCCTCAAACGGCGCCGGTGCGCCGGGCGACGATCTCCAGCGCCCGCGCGATGCTCGCCGCTTTGTCGAGGGCGGTGTTGTCGATCAGCACCGCGTCCGCCGCCTGGATCAACGGCGCGGCGGAACGACTGCTATCACGTTGATCTCGCTTGATAATATCGTCCAGCACCGATTGCGGCGTCACATCCTCGCCGCGGGCGGACAATTCGGCGTAGCGGCGGGCGGCGCGAGCCTCGGGGGTGGCGGTGACGAAAATCTTCACCTCCGCCTCCGGCGCGATGACGGTACCGATGTCCCGCCCGTCCAGCACCGCCCCACCGGGCTGGCCGGCGAAGCTGCGCTGGAGCTCGATAAGTGCCTGTCGAACCTCGGGAATCGCCGCCACGCGCGAGGCTGCCTCCCCCACAGGTCCAGTGCGCAGCGCCTCGGCATCGAGACCGGCGACCTCGAGGGAGGCCGCGAGGCGGGCCACCGCCGGCACATCGGAAAAATCCAGCCCGCGGGCCAAGACCTCAGCGCCGACAGCACGATAGAGCAGGCCGGTGTCGAGATGCGGCAGCCGGAAATGCGCCGCCAGCGCCCGCGCCACCGTGCCCTTACCGGAAGCCGCCGGGCCGTCTATGGCGATGATCATGCCGCGACCTCGATGGTCGCGCCGAGGTGCGTCATCAGCGGCACGAATGCCGGGAAGCTGGTGGCCACGAAGGAAATATCGTCGATTTTCATAGGCTTGCCGGAGGCGAGCCCCATCACCAGGAAGCTCATGGCGATGCGGTGGTCCATATGGGTGGCCACCGTGCCGCCGCCGGGAACCTGGCCGGCGCCCTCGACGATCAGGTCGTCGCCCTCGATGGACAGCACGACGCCCGCCTGGGCCAGCCCCGCCGCCACCGCCGCCAGCCGATCGGATTCCTTCACCCGCAGCTCGGAAAGCCCGCGCATCCGCGTGGTGCCGCGCGCGAACGACGCCGCCACCGCGAGGATCGGATATTCGTCGATCATCGAGGGCGCCCGCTCGGCCGGCACGTCGACGCCGGTGAGGTTCGAATGGCGCACCCGCAGGTCCGCGACGCTCTCGCCGCCTTCGACGCGCTCGCCGACCAGCTCGATCGAGGCGCCCATCTCCTTGAGTGTCTTGAACAATCCGGTGCGGAGCGGGTTGGTCATCACGCCGGTTATGGTGATGTCGGAGCCCGGCACGATCAGCGCCGCCACCAGCGGGAAGGCCGCGGAGGAGGGATCCGCCGGCACGGCGATGGGGGCCGGCTTCAGCTCCGGCCGCCCCTTCAGCGTCACCTTGCGGCCATGCTCGCCATAGGGCTCGACCCGCACCTGGGCACCGAAATGCGTCAGCATGCGCTCGGTGTGGTCGCGGCTGGCCTCCTTCTCGATCAGCGTCGTCTCGCCGGGCGCGCCGAGGCCGGCGAGCAGCACCGCCGATTTGATCTGCGCCGACGCCACAGGGCTCTCATAGGTAAGCGGGATGAGGTCGCGCGGCCCCTTGAGGCGGATCGGCAGGCGCCCGCCCTCGGCGGCCTCCTCGACGGCAACCCCCATCTTTTCAAGCGGATCGAGGATACGCCGCATCGGCCGGCGCCGCAGGCTGGCATCGCCGTCGAAGGTGGCCTCGATCGGGCTGCCGGCCACCATGCCCATCATGAGCCGGGCGCCGGTGCCGGAATTGCCGAAATCGAGCGGCTCCGCGGGGGCACGCAGACCACCGATGCCGACACCCTCGACGCGCCATTCGCCGGCGCCAAGGCGCTGAACCCGGGCACCGAGCGCGGCGCACGCCTTGGCGGTGTTGAGCACGTCCTCGCCTTCCAGAAGGCCGGTGATCCGTGTTTCGCCAATGGCGAGCGCCCCGAAAATCAGCGCCCGGTGCGACACCGACTTGTCGCCCGGCACCTGCACGGCGCCGGAAAGCGGGCCGGAAGCCGAGGCGGTGGCGGGGGATGGCGCGGCGGCATGTCCGCCGGACGAAGGGGCAACGGCACTCATTGCAGGCACCTCGAGGGAAGCATAAATAGGGCGCGAACACTCCTTACACGGCGGCGCGGGCGTCGTCACGGCCTCGCGCAATTGCGGCTTGACAGCGCAAGAAGCACCGTCCAATGGGAGCGACCCTTTTTCACCCACCACCTTCCGAGGTCCGAACCGTGGTGAAACCTGAACTTGGCACCAAGCGTGTCTGCCCTGTCACCGGGCGCAAATTTTATGATCTGAACAAGGATCCGGTGGTCTCCCCGTATACCGGGCAGATTGTGCCGATCACCGTTCCAATCTCCCGCGGCCGCCCTGAGCCCAGCCGCGCGGCCGAGACCGAGACGGAAACCGAGACCGAGGAGGCCGAGGAAGTCGAACTCGTCTCGCTGGAGGACGCCGACGACGAGGCCGCGGCTCCGGCGAAGGCGGCGACGTCCGACGACGATATCGAGATCGACGACGAGGTCGATGCCGATAACGACGATGACGACACCTTCCTCGAGGAAGACGAGGACGACGGCGACGACGTCACCGATCTGATCGGCGACGGCATCGAAGACGACGAGGAAGGTTGACGACGAAATCCACAGGGCGGAGAAATCGAGACTTGCAGTCTCCTTCGCCCTGTGCTTTACGAGCGCACCGCAGCGGTTGACGCCGCCGCGACAAGTCGGGTGATCCCCAAGCGAGCCGCATTCGTGATGCTCGCACGCCCGACGCCCCCGGTGGGGCCATAGCTCAGTTGGGAGAGCGCTTGAATGGCATTCAAGAGGTCGGCGGTTCGATTCCGCCTGGCTCCACCAATTTTCCGCTCCCGGTCGAGACGCTAATTTCCCGGTATCGGAACTTCCTACCATTCCCCAGATTTTCGACGGCTGCATCATGCCGCAGGGCATGTGCGCTCTTCAAAACCCTGCATGACTTTGCGCGGCTCGACCTATGACGCGGTCATCGGCCCCCCGCCTCGCGGCCCAAAAGCAACAACCTGCCGCACGTCCGACAGGACGCCCCATCTTGCGCGAACGCACCAATCGACCCCAGAATCAGGCGCACACTGGTCGCGCTCGCGGATTGGCCACCGGAGATCCGTCCACCGCCGCCGATCGTAGCGCCACCACACACGACCCACAGGAGCGGATCGGCATGCGCCTGCTCTCCCTCGCCTTCCTGGCCACCGGCCTCGTGCTGTCGCTCACCGGAATGGGGGCCGCCGAGCCCGTCCCGCCCGCCGCCGTGGCGATCATGGATTTTCAGTACCTCGACACCTCGGGAGAGGTTCGCGACCAGACGGCCGATCATCAGGCCCGCCTGAAGAGGTTCATGAGCGGCTTGCGACAGGAGGTCGCCGCCAGCGACCAGTTCCGCGTCGTCGCGCTCGCCTGCCAGCCCTGCGCCCTGACCGATGCCAACGCGCCGGAACTGACCGAAGCGGCACGGCAGGCGGGCGCCGATCTCCTGCTGGTGGGCGGCATCCAGAAGATGAGCACGCTGGTGCAGTGGGCCAAGGTTGCCCTGATCGACCTCAAGACGGACAAGAAGGTGCTTGAACGCCTCTATACGTTCCGCGGTGACAGTGACGAGGCGTGGCGGAACGCCGAGGGCTTCATCGCCGGGCAGATCGTGTCCCTGTATCCGCGCGGCGACGGCAACTAGCCGACCTCGGCGCGACGCCGGTGATCGCCGCCGGGAACCTCCGCCCAGCCCGGCCCATGCGTCCCGCCCCATGCGCGCCCTGCACGCACCGCCGTCGATGCCGGAAGGCAGCCGCTGCCGTCCTCCATGGTCGTAGCGGCCGGGCAGCCCACATGCCCGGATCGGGTGGAGAACAGAACCGGTCGCCCCGGCCTTCTACATCCTCGTCCTGCGGCGTCCGCGCCACATTCCCCTAGGGCATTGACGCGAAGCTTTGCGAAATAGCTGAAAAAATGGAATGATTTATGCTTCATAAATCCTGACATTCATTTCTGTTTATTTCCTGCCCGCTTCATCTACATTGCCGGCTCCGAGGAGCAGGCCGTGGCTTTCATCGATGTTTTCTCAGCCATTGTGCTCGTGGTGGCGGTTGCTTCCGCCATCGGCGTGCTGCTCATCATCGGGGCGGCTCCCGGCCATGTCGCTCGCAAGCGCGGTCACCCCTGGGCGCAAGCCGTCGCCGTCGCCGGCTGGGTGACGCTGATCTTCGGTTTCGTGCTCTGGCCCCTCGCTTTCGTCTGGGCCTATGTCGACATCCCCGCCCGCCCGGCCGAGAAGCGGGAGACAGAGGCGTGATCGTCTTCCTGCTCAACGCCTATATCGCGATCCTGGTGGCGCTGATCTGGCTCAAGGTGGTTCCCGCCAATCTGTTCTGGAAGCTGTCGCCCCTGCTGGCGCTATTGCTGCTGCTGGTCGGGCTGTTCATCCCGATGGGTTGGGGAGCGCCGGCCGGCGCCGCCATCATCGGGCGGCAGTCGGTGCAGATCGTGCCGGATGTGGCCGGCGAGGTGATCGAGGTTCCGGTCCAGCCGAATACGCCGCTCAAGGCCGGAGACGTGCTGTTTCGGATCGATCCGACCCCCTACGAGGCGCAATTGCGCACACTCCAGGCCCAGCTCGGCCTGGCCGAAACCCGGCTCGCCCAGATGACCGAGCTGGCGCGGAAGCAGGCCTCGCCGGAGTTCAACGTCGAGCAGCGCCAGGCGGAGGTCGACCAGCTCCGCGCGCAGGTCGACGGCGCCCGCTGGAATCTCGACAAGACCACCGTGCGCGCGCCGGCCGACGGCTATGTCACCAATCTCGCGCTGCGCAAGGGCGCACGGGTGTCCAACCTGTCCCTCGCTCCGGTGATGGCCTTTATCGACACCTCCGAAACGCTGACGGTCGTCCAGGTAGCGCAGATCTATGCCCGCTACATCGCGCCCGGCCAGAAAGTGGAACTCACCTTCAAATTTCTGCCCGGTGAGGTGTTCACCGGCCGGGTGGCCGCCGTACTTCAGGCCGTCGACACCGGACAGGCAACGCCTTCGGGCATGGCCGTGGCGCCGGAGACGATCGCAACGGCGCCGTTCGTCGTGCGGGTGACGCTCGACGATGCGCGGCTCGGCGAGCGCCTGCCGGCCGGCAGCACCGGCACCGCCGCCATCTACACCGACCACGTTGCCGCCAGCCATATCATCCGGCAGGTGGTGCTGCGGCAGCAGGCGATCGTGAACTATGTGGTACCCTTCTGATATGCCGGCGCTCGACCCGAGGCCGAAGCGGGCGCACCGCCAGCCGGGCGGTGCCGGCATCGCCCCGGCCGCAGCCTCGTCTCCCGGTCGAGACGTCAGACCGGTTGGAGAGCAGGGCCGGATACCCTACCCTGGTCTTTCCCTTGTCCATCATCGAGTGACGAGGACGCCATGAACCGACATCATCGCCAGCGCTCCCCGCAGACAATGCCGCTCGCGGACGAGATGGTGTGGATCGAGGGTGGCACGTTCCGCATGGGCTCGGACCACCACTACCCGGAAGAAAAGCCGGCCCATCGCGTGAGCGTCGCCGGCTTCTTCATCGATGCGACGCCGGTGACCAACGCGCAGTTCCGCGCCTTCGTCGAGGCGACCGGCCATGTCACCGTGGCGGAGATCGCCCCCGACCCGAAGGACTATCCCGGCGCCCGGCCGGAGATGCTCAAGGCCGGCTCGCTGGTGTTCACCCCGCCGCCGCATCCGGTCGATCTGCGCAACTGGCAGCAATGGTGGGCGTTCCGCTTCCGCGCCAGCTGGCGCAAGCCCTATGGGCCGGGCTCCTCGCTGAAGGGGCTGGACGACCATCCCGTCGTTCACGTCGCCTATGCCGACGCGCTGGCCTATGCGCAGTGGGCCGGCAAGGAATTGCCAAGCGAAGCGGAATGGGAATTCGCCGCGCGCGGCGGGCTCGACGGCGCTGAATATGCCTGGGGCGAGGAGTTCACCCCGGACGGTCGGCAGATGGCCAATACCTGGCAGGGCGAGTTCCCGTTCCAGAATCTCGCCCTCGACGGCTTCGAGCGTACCTCGCCGGTGAAGTCCTACCCGCCGAACGGCTACGGCCTCCATGACATGATCGGCAATGTCTGGGAATGGACCGCCGATTTCTGGACCACCCGCCACCCCGAGGAGGCGGCGAAGGCCTGCTGCGTCCCGCAGAACCCGCGCGGCGGGCCGGAGGAGGCCAGCTACGATCCCGGCCAGCCGACGATCCGCATCCCGCGCCGGGTGGTGAAGGGCGGCTCGCATCTGTGCGCGCCGAGCTATTGCCGGCGCTACCGGCCGGCGGCCCGCCACGCCGAGCCGGTCGACAGCTCGATGAGCCATATCGGCTTTCGCTGCGTGCGGCGGCCCAAGGCAGGAGACCCATCGTGACGTCCTTGATGAAGACCGGCGTGGGCGCCACGCGGCGCGGCGTCCTCGCTGCGGCGCTGCTGGCCCTGGTCGCGCTTTCCGCCCCGACGGCGCTGTTCGCCCAGGCGGCCGACCCGCTGCCGTCCTGGAACGAGGGCGCGGCCAAGCAGCAGATTCGCGCCTTCGTGGAACGGGTCACGCGCGAGGGGGCGCCCGATTTCGTGCCGGTCGCCGAGCGCGTCGCGGTGTTCGACAATGACGGCACGCTATGGTCGGAGAAGCCGGTCTATTTCCAGTTCATGTTCGCCCTCGACCGGCTGAAGGAGCTGGCGAAGGCCAATCCGGCGCTTGCCGGGCAGGAGCCCTACAAATCGGCGCTGTCGGGCGACCCGAAGGCGCTCGCCGCGCTCGGCGAGAAGGGGCTGTTGCAGATCGTGGCGCTCACCCATTCGGGGATTACCGTCACGGAGTTCAACGCGTTGGTGCGCGACTGGCTGAAGACCGCAAGGCATCCGCGCTTCGACCGGCCCTATACCGAGCTCGTCTTCCAGCCGATGCTGGAGCTGCTCGCCTATCTCCGGGCCAACGACTTCAAGACCTTCATCGTGTCGGGCGGCGGCGTCGAGTTCATGCGGGCCTTCACGGAGCCGGTGTACGGCATCCCGCCCGAGCAGGTGGTCGGCTCCTCCGGCAAGACCGAGTTCGCGCTCGACGGCGACACACCGGTGCTGCGCAAGCTGCCGGAGGTCGAGTTCATCGACGACGGCCCCGGCAAGCCGGTCGGCATCAACCGCTTCATCGGCCGCCGTCCGTTGTTCGCCGCCGGCAATTCCGACGGCGACGAGCAGATGCTGCAATGGACCACGATGAACACCGGCGCGCGCTTCGGCCTGATCGTGCACCACACGGATGCGGTGCGGGAATGGGCCTATGACCGGAACTCGCCGGTCGGCAGGCTCGACAAGGCGCTCGACGAGGCGCCGGCGCGCGGCTGGCTGGTCGTCGACATGAAGAACGACTGGAACGTCATCTACCCGTTCGAGAAGAAGTGACATGAGCGCGCGCGAATCCGTCCTCGAGATCCAGTCCCGTGTGAACCGTGCCGTCATCGGACAGGAACGGGTGGTGGAGCGGCTGGTCATCGCCCTGCTCGCCAATGGCAATATCCTGCTGGAGGGCCTGCCGGGCCTCGCCAAGACCCGTGCCATCAAGAGCCTGTCGGAGGCGCTGGAGAGCGAGTTCAGCCGCATCCAGTTCACCCCCGACCTCTTGCCCTCCGACGTCACCGGCGGCGAGATCTACCGCACCGACGCGCAGGGGACGGGCAGCTTCGAGTTCCGCAAGGGGCCGATCTTCGGCAATCTCGTGCTGGCGGACGAGATCAACCGCGCTCCGGCCAAGGTGCAGTCGGCGCTCTTGGAGGCGATGGAGGAACGGCAGGTGACGGTCTCCGGCACGCGCTACGCGATGCCGGACCTGTTCATGGTGCTGGCGACGCAGAACCCCATCGAACAGGAGGGCACCTATCCGCTGCCCGAGGCGCAGATGGACCGCTTCCTGATGCACGTCACCATCGGCTACCCCAGCGACGCCGACGAGGCGAAGGTGCTGCGGCTGGTGCGCGCCGAGCAGGCCGGCACCGCCGAGGCGCCACCGCCGAAGATCGCCCAGAGCACCGTCTTCGACGCCCGCAAGGAGATCGACGCGGTGAAGATGGTCGAGGCGGTGGAGAGCTACATCGTGTCGCTCATCGCCGCCACCCGCCGCCCGGCCGAGTTCGGCGACCAGCTGAAGGAGTGGATCGGCATCGGCGCCAGCCCGCGCGGCACGCTGGCGCTCGACCGCGCCTCGCGCGCCCATGCCTGGCTGCAGGGGCGGGACTATGTGACGCCCGAGGACGTGCAAAGCGTGGCGCATGACTGCCTGCGCCACCGCGTCTCGCTCACCTATGAGGCGAGCGCCGACGGCAAGCACGCCGATGACGTGATTGACGAGCTGATCCGCCAGGTTGCGGTCGCGGTGTGAGGGGGCGGCGATGGCACGGATCCTCCAGCCAAAGGCCCGTGACCCCGCAGCCCGCGACCAGGGGGCGCGCGCCAACGAAGCGCGGGCCTACGTCACGCTCGATGATCTGTTGCGGCTGAACCACCGCGCCAAGGGCTTCAGCTTCCTGCCGAAGCAGCCGGTGCATTCGCTGCTGGCCGGGCGGCATGCCTCGCGGCTGCGCGGGCGCGGGCTCGAATTCGAGGAACTGCGTCACTATTACGAGGGCGACGACGTGCGCGCCATCGACTGGCGCGCCACCGCCCGGCTCGGCGAGCCGCAATTGCGGGTCTACACCGAGGAACGCGACCGGCCGGTGCTGCTGCTCGTCGACCAGCGGCTGTCGATGTTCTTCGGCAGCCGGGGCGCGATGAAATCGGTGGTCGCGGCCGAGGCGGCGGCGCTGGCGGCGTGGCGGGTGACCTCGCTCGGCGACCGCATCGGCGGGCTGGTGTTCTCCGAGAACGGCATGGACGAGGTGCGCCCGCACGCGCGGCAAGCCGCCATCGGGCCGCTATTCGAGGCCATCATCCGCCGCAATGGCGAGCTTCGGGCCGAGGATCCGCGCCCCTCCGACCCGTCGCTGCTCAACGCCGCGCTCGCCCGCGTGCCGCGTCTGCTGCCGCATGACGGGCTGCTCACCCTGATCACCGACGCCGCCGGCGCCGATGCCGAGACGGTGCGGCTGGTGACGGAGATCACCGCGCATAACGACGTGCTGACCGTCTTCGTCTTCGACCCACTGGAGGCCGAGCTGCCGGATATCGGTCGCACTGTCGTCGCCGATGCCGGGCGGCAGATCGAAATCGACAGTTCCGCCAGCGGTTTGCGACGGGGCTTCGCCGCCAGCTTCGCCGAGCGGCGGGAGGCGATCGAGGGGTTTTCCCGCCGCCGCGCCATTCCGGTGCTGCCGCTCTCGACCGGGCGCGACACCGCCGACCAGTTCCGCGAATTGCTCGGCCGACGGCTGGCCCGCACGGCGACGCCGGGGCGTCCGATGAGTGCAGTGAGATGACCGATCAGGCCGATCTGTCGCGTCTGGCCGATATCGTGGTGCCGCCGCCGGTGGCGTGGTGGCCGCCGGCGCCCGGCTGGTGGATGCTGCTCGCCGCCCTCCTCGCCGGTCTCGCCATCCTGCTCGTCGCGACGGTACGGCGCTGGCGGCGCGACGCCTATCGGCGGGAGGCACTGGCGGCGCTCGACCGGCTCGGCCCGGCCTCCGACGCGGCGGGCATCGCGGCGGTCTCGGCGGTGCTGAAGCGCACCGCGCTCGCCGCCTATCCGCGTGAGCAAGTGGCCTCGCTGACCGGCCGGGCGTGGCTCTCCTTCCTCGACCGGACCTCCGGCACCGATGCATTCACCCGCGGCGGGGGTCTCGCGGGGGCGACATCCGGCGCCCCCGCCGGCGACGGCACGGCGCTGCTGGCGGCGGCGCGGCGCTGGGTGACGCATCATCGGGTGGAGGGCTAGCCATGCTGTCCTTCGCCTATCCCTGGATTGCCGTGCTGCTGCCGGCGCCGCTGCTGGTCTACTGGCTGCTGCCGGCGCACGAGACCCGGCGCCCGGCGGTGCGGGTGCCGTTCTTCGCCGCGCTGGCGCAGCTGACCGGGGCGGAGCCGCGCGAGGGGGCGAGCATCAGCCGGCGCGGCCTGTGGCGGCTCATCGCGCTGGTGCTGTGCTGGCTGCTGGTGCTCGCCGCGCTGGCGCGCCCGCAATGGGTGCTGCCGCCGATCCATCAGGACAAGCCGGCGCGCGACCTTTTGCTGCTGGTCGACCTGTCGGCGTCGATGGACACGCCGGACTTCACCGACGCGGCCGGCAACAAGGTAAGCCGACTCGTGGCGGTGAAGCAGGTGCTGGACGATTTCCTCGCCCGCCGGCAGGGCGACCGCGTCGGCGTCGCGGTGTTCGGCAACGCGCCCTTCGCTCTGGTACCGTTCACTCCCGATCTCGACCTCGCCCGGCAGCTGACGGGCGAGATGCAGGTGGGCATGGCCGGGCCGCGCACCGCCTTCGGCGACGCCATCGGTCTAGGCATCAACCTGTTCGCCGCTTCCACCGTGCCGGCCAAGACCATCATCGCGCTGACCGACGGCAACGACACGGCGAGCCAGGTGCCGCCGGCCGAGGCGGCGCGGGTGGCGCATGACAAGGGCATCGTCATCCACACCGTGGCGGTGGGCGACCCGGCGGCGGCGGGCGAGGAGAAGCTCGACGAAGCCGCGTTGAAGCAGGTGGCCGAGGCGACCGGCGGCGGCTTCTACCGCGCGCTCGACCGCGACCAGCTGGCGCAGATCTATACGCGGCTGGACCAGATCGAGGCGCGCAAGGTCGACACCGTCTCGTTCCAGCCCAAGGTCGAGCTGTTCTGGCTGCCGCTGGCCGGGCTCACGCTGCTCTCCATGCTGGCGCAGGCGCTGCGGCTGCTGCGCTGGCCGCGCCGGCGGGCGGTGTCGCCTTCGGAGGCGGCGCGATGATGGGGGAACTCGCGCAGTTCCATTTCCTGCGCCCGTGGTGGCTGGTGCTGGCGCTGCCGGCGCTCGGCCTGTGGTGGTTGCAGCGGCGCGAGGCCGACACCACGGCGCGCTGGCGCCGGGTGATCGACCCCGTGCTGCTGCGCCATCTCACCATAGGCGGCGACCGGCGCCGCTGGCTCGGCCCGGAGAACCTGCTGCTGGTGCTGTGGGCCCTCGGCCTCCTCGCCGTGGCCGGGCCGACCTGGCGGCAATTGCCCTCGCCCTTCGCGCAGGCGGCGCGGCCGGCGATGTTCGTCGTCAAGGTGACGCCCTCCATGCTGGAGCGCGACCTCGCCCCGACCCGCCTCGACCGTGCCCGGCAGAAGATGGCCGACCTGCTCAAGCTGCGCGAGGGCGCACCGACCGGGCTGATCGCCTATGCTGGCTCGGCGCATCTGGTGCTGCCGCCGACGCCGGACGCCGCAGCGCTGACCACCATGGCCGGGGCGCTGGCGCCGGAGCTCATGCCGCGCCAGGGCGATGCGCTCGCCGACGCGGTGACGCTCGCTGCCGACGCGCTGCGGCGCGGAGGGCAGGGCGGCTCCGTGCTGGTCTTCGCCGATGCGGCGCCGGCACTGGACGAGGCCACGGTGGGAGCGCCGGTGACGCTGTACGCCCTCAATCCGCCGTCGCGCGCGGCCGACCCGTCGATCGCGGCGGCGGCGGCCGTGCTGCATGCCCATGTCGTCGATCTGACGCTGGATGACGCGGATGTCGGGGATCTCGCGCATATCCTCGCCACCGCCGGGCCGCCGCCGCCGGCACCGGGGGAGGGCGTGCGCTGGGAGGAGGCGGGATACTGGCTGACGCCGCTGCTCGCTTTGTTCGCGCTGCTCTGGTTCCGTCGCGGATGGGTGCTGGCATGAGGACGGGACGCGGCTTCGCCCTTATCGGTCTCGCGCTGGCGGCCGGCCTCGCCGCCGGCAGCTGGGTGGTCGGCTGGCGGCAGCTCTGGGCGAGCCCCGACCAGCGCGGGCGCTATCTGTTCGAGCACGAACGCTGGGCGGATGCCGCGAGCGCCTTCCGCGACCCGATGTGGCGCGGCGTGGCGCAGATGCGCGGCGGCGACTTCAAGGCGGCGGAGGTCTCCTTCGCCGGCATCGACACCGCCGAGGGTGCCTACAACCAGGCCAACGCACTGGTGATGCTCGGCAAATATGACGAGGCGGTGAAGCGCTACGACCACGCGCTGGAAAAGCGGCCGGGCTGGCCGCAGGCGCAGGCCAATCGCGAGATCGCGCGAGTGCGTGCCGAGAGGCTGAAGGCGCCCGGCGCCGATGCCGGCGACCAGCGCGAGGGCGCCGACCAGATCGTCTACGACAAGGACGCCAAGAACCCGGAAGGCCAGGAGACCCAGACCGCCGGCGCGCCGATGGACGACGAGGCGGTGCGCGCCCTCTGGCTGAAGCGGGTACGCACCGAGCCGGCGGACTTTTTGCGCGCGCGCTTCGCCTGGCAGCTGCAGGCGCAGCAGGCGTCGGCGGGGGCGGCACCCTCCGAGGGGGCACAGCCATGAGGTGGGTCGCGGCGCTGCTCGTTCTTGTCGGCCTCGGCGTGCCGCTCGCCGCGCAGGAGAGCGCCCCGCCGGCCGCGTCTCCCGCCACTCCGGCCATCGTGGTACGCCAGAGTGTCGATCCCGCCAGCGGAGCGGTGGTCGGCCAGCATGTCGCCGTCTATGTCGACGTGCTGTTCCCCGGCGCGATGCCGCATCCGCCACGCGTGAGCGTGCCCGACGTGCCCGGCCTGCAGATCTTTCGCTTCGAGACGCAGGGCTTGACCATGAGCGAGACCATCGACGGCGCGGCCTATGCCGGCCAGCGCTTCGAATTCGCGCTCTATGCGCGGCGCGGCGGCGCGTTCGAGGTTCCGCCGGCCGCGGTGACCCTGCTCGACCGCGCGGGCGGTGACACGGGAAGCGCGCAGGGGCAGGCGGTCCGCCTCGAGGTGACGGTGCCGCCGGGCGTCGACGTCTCGCAGCCGGTGGTCGCCACCCACCGGCTGACGCTGGGCGAGCAATGGGACCCGGTGCCGACCGGGCGCTTCAAGGCGGGCGACGCGGTAGTGCGCACCCTCACCCGCAGCGCCGAGGACGTGCCGGGCCTCGCCATGCGCGACCTCGCCTTTCCCGCGCCCGAGGGCGTGCGGGTCTATGCCGATCCGCCGGACATCCAGGACCACAGCAATCGCGGCGTCGTCACCGGCCGGCGCACCGACCGCGTCACCTATGTGTTCGAGCGCGGCGGGTCCTTCACCCTGCCGGCTGTGACGCAGCCCTGGTGGGACCTCGGCGCGCGGCGGCTGAACAACGCCACGGCGCCGGCGGTGACGGTGGCGGTGGCGGTGGAAGCCGGCGCCGCGCCGGCGGCCGGCGGCCTGAGACACTGGACGCCACACGATCTCGCCTGGCCGGCCGGCGGCCTCGCCGTGTTGGTCGGACTGTCCCTGCTGGCATGGCAGGCGGAACGTCGATTGCGGGCACGGCACGCCGATCCCGAGCGCGCCGCCTTCGCCGCGCTGCGGCGCGCCTGTGCCGGCAGCGATGCCCGCGAGGTGTATCGCTGCCTGTCCGCCTGGATGAGGCAACTGCCGCCGCAGCAACACGCGGTGGTAGTCCGGGAAGCGGCTACGCTGCAGGCGGCGCTGTTCGCCGCCGGCCCGGAATCATGGACCCCGGACGATTCGCGCCGGCTGCTCGCCGGTCTCGATGCGTTGCGCCGCCGACATCGGCCGGCCGGCGCGCCGGCGGCGCTGCCGCCGCTCAATCCCGCCGCACCGGCTCCCTAGGGACCGGGCGGAAGGCACGTGCCTTCAAGAACAAGAAATTGTCGCAGATCACGTAGAACACGAAGGAGAGAAACCAATGTCTACGGATAGCACTGGCTCGCCCGCGAACGGCACGATGAGCCGTCGCTCGCTGCTGGCGGGTTCGACCGCGCTGGTCGCGGCCGCTGCGGCGATCGGCTCCGCCTCGCAGGCCGGCGCGCAGACCCAGCCCGCCGCCGGCTCCGGCAAGCCGCCAAACATCCTGGTCATCTTCGGCGACGACATCGGACAGTCCCAGATCAGCGCCTACACGATGGGGCTGATGGGCTACCGCACGCCCAATATCGACCGCATCGCCAAGGAAGGCGCGATCTTCACCGATTCCTACGGCCAGCAGAGCTGCACCGCCGGCCGCGCCTCCTTCATTCTCGGGCAGGAGCCGTTCCGCACCGGGCTGCTCACCATCGGCATGCCCGGCGACCCGCACGGCATCACCGACTGGATGCCGACCATCGCCGACGTGATGAAGACCCGCGGCTACGCCACCGGCCAGTTCGGCAAGAACCATCTCGGCGACCAGGACCAGCACCTGCCGACCGCGCATGGCTTCGACGAATTCTTCGGCAACCTCTACCACCTCAATGCTGAGGAGGAGCCGGAGGGCTATTTCTACCCGAAGGACCCGGAATTCCGGAAGAAGTTCGGCCCGCGCGGGGTGATCCACTCCTATGCCGACGGGCGCATCGAGGACACCGGCCCGCTCAACACCAAGCGCATGGAGACGGTCGACGAGGAGTTCCTCGGCGCGGCCAAGGACTTCATCGACCGCCAGCACAAGGCGGACAAGCCGTTCTTCGTCTGGTTCAACTCGACCCGCATGCACATCTTCACCCACCTGAAGCCGGACAGCAACGGCAAGACCGGCAAGGGCATCCATGCCGACGGCATGGTCGAGCATGACGGGCATGTCGGCCAGCTGCTGAAGCAGCTCGACGATCTCGGCATCGCCGACGACACCATCGTGCTCTACACCACCGACAACGGCGCCGAGCTCGCGCTGTGGCCGGACGGCGCGATGACCCCGTTCCACGGCGAGAAGGGCACCACCTGGGAAGGCGGCATGCGCATCCCGATGATGGTGCGCTGGCCGGGCGTGGTGAAGCCGGGCTCGCAGATCACCGACATCGTCACGCTGATGGACTGGATGCCCACCTTCGCCGCCGCGGCGGGGCTGCCGGACCTGAAGGAGAAGATGAAGACCGGCTTCCAGGCGGGATCCAAGACCTTCAAGGTGCATCTCGACGGCTACGACCTGACGGAGCTCTTGAAGGGCACCGCCAAGACGCCGCCGCGCGACGCGATGTACTATTTCGACCAGGGCGGCAACCTGAACGCCATACGCTGGAACGACTGGAAGCTGAGCTTCGCCGTCGCCAGCGAGGGCAACATCGCCACCGCGCTGCGCGAAACGCCCAGCTGGGCGGTGATCGCCAATCTCCGGATGGACCCCTATGAGCGCGGCATGAAGGAAGGCGGCGGAGCCATCGAGTTCCTCGCCCGCAACATGTGGCTGCTGGTACCGATCCAGGGGAAGATCAAGGCGTTCTTCGCCGACTTCAATGACTTCCCCTACCAGGAAGGCAGCACGCTGAACGCCAGCGGCATCAATTACGGGCTGCTGCGCCAGCAGGCGGCGATGAAGCGGCTGCAGGAGCTGGAGCAGCTGGCGCCGCGCTAGGCGGCGGCTGGACCGCAACGAGGCGGCACGGGGGATCGGCTCCCGTGCCGCGCCGGATCGCACCGCCGCCGGGCTCCTACGCGGACCCGGCTCGCGGCAATCCTTCGACTGTGAACGACCTGCTTCAGGCGAGGCCGCAGGTGAACAGGCGGCCGGCGCCCGGCACGGCATCGTCGATGCCGGCGAGCCGCAGCGCATGCCAGGCCATGGCGTGGTTGGACGAGGTCACCGGCAGGCCGGTGCGCGCCTCGATGCGCGCCACCGCCTCGGCGACGCGCAGGCTGGTGCAGGAGACGAAGATCGCCTCGACGCCCGGCGTCCGCTCCGCCAGCCGCTCCGCCGCCGCCTCGATGGAGGCGACGGAAATGCGCGCCGCCTCGCGGTCGTCCTGCCGGTTGAAGGTAGCATAGGCCGCCACATCGACGCCGCGCCCGGCGAAGTAGTCGGCCATTCCGGCGGTGATCCCTGGCGTGTAGGGCGTGAGCATGGCGATACGCGCGGCGCCGAGCGCCCTGAACGCCGCCAATGCGGCAGTGACCGGGGTGGTGCAGGCAACACCTTGGCGTGCCTTGCGAATTTCTCCGAACACCTGCTCCTCGCCCATCACCATGGTCGCCGAGGTGCAGCCGAAGGCGACCACGTCGAGCGACAGCCCCGGCAGGATGAGGTCGGTGGTGGGGGCGATGCGGGGGCCGATGGCGCGCAGGGTTTCCGGAGTGATGTCGACGTCGCTGGCGACGCGCGCCTGGTAGAGCCCCACCCCCGGAGCAGCAAGCAGGTGGCGGAACTCGTATTCGATGGTCTGGTCGGTCGCCAGCACCACCAGCCCGATATTCGCCCGCTCGCCGAGACGCGGCGCGAGGTCGGAAGGCAGGATTCCCAGATCCGCCGGGGCGGTGGCCGGCGGGGTCGGGGAAATGGCGGGGGACAGCGGCATGGGATTCACCATGGGGGCATCCGGGGCGAGAGGTCCGATGTCAGGCTGATCCGGCGACCAGCCCGTCGAGCGGGATGGCCGGGGTACGGCCGGCGATGAGATCGGCGGTGATGCGCGCCGAGCCGTGCGACATGGTCCAGCCGATATGGCCATGCCCGGTGTTCAGGTAGAGGTTGCGCAGGTGCCGGCGGCCGAAGAACGGCAGGTTGGTCGGGGTCATCGGCCGCAGTCCGGCCCACATTTCGGCGCGGTCGTAATCGGCTCCCTCGGGGTAGAGCTCCTGCGTCACCCGCTTCATGAAGGCGAAGTCGGACGGCCTGTGGCTCTTGTCGTATCCGGCGAACTCGGCGGTGGCGGTGACGCGGAGGCGGTCGCCAAAACGGGAGATGGCGACGAGGTTGTGCTCGTCGACCGCCGCCAGCGCCGGCGGCTTCGGCCGGTTGCCGATTGGAATGGTCAGCGAATAGCCCTTGATCGGGTAGATGGGCAGCGACAGGCCGAGACGGCGGCCGAGGGCGGCGCTGGCGGTGCCGGTCGCCAGCACATAGGCGTCGCCCGTCACCGTGCCGCGGTCGGTGGCGACGCCGGCCAGCCGGTCGCCGGCCGTCTCGAAGCCGGTGATGGTGGTGCCGGTGCGGATCTCGCCGCCGCGCCGGGCCACCAGCGCGGCGAGCGCACGGGTGAACTTGGCGGGATCGCCGGTCTCGTCGGTCGGGCACCAGATGGCCCCGGCGATCCTGTCGCCGACATGGCCAAGTGCCGGGTCGAGACCGACCACCTGCTCGCGGTTCAGCACCCGGATCTGCTGCCCGTCGGATTCCAACAGCCGCATATTGGCGATGCCGGCCTCCAGCGCCTGCTGGCTGCGGTGGAAATACAGGATGCCGCGGTCGTTGCGGTCGTAGGCGAGTTCCTCGCCGCCGATCACCTCGTGCAGCACCTGCTGCGAATAGGCGGCCAGCCGGTGCTTGAGCAGGGTGTTGCGCCGCGCCTTGGCGGCGGTGCATTCCATGAGGAACTGCCATGACCAGGCATAGAGCCGCGGATCGGCGGACAGCCGGAAACGCAGCGCCTGGTCCTTCAGCACCAGCGATTTCAGCAGCGTCATCGGCGCCTTCGGCGACGACCAGACGAAGGAATGGCCGGGCGCGACCATGCCGGCATTGCCCCAGCTGGTCTCGTCGGCGACCTCGGCGTTGCGCTCGATCAGCACGACGTCGTGGCCGTCCCGCTGCAGCTGATAGGCCGTGGTGACGCCGACAACCCCGCCGCCCAGCACGATGATCCTCATAGCGTCCCCGATGGCCGGCACGGCGCGCGGGACGACGCCCGGCCACCCTGCGGATGGTCAAATTCATAAGTGAATACACTTTAGAATTCAGTTATGAATGCACAATTCCAAATGTTGGGCACGCGGCGCCCAATCGCTGGGCATCGCGCAGCGGATCCGCCGCGCCGCGACCCGTTTCCGATCCGGGCCGAAATCCCTATAAGCAGGACAGGAGGGCGCGACCCGCATGGCACGCAGCAAGACCGAGCAGGCCGGCCACGCGCCCGGCGACGCCGCAGCCGAGCGCCGGGGACGGGCCGCCGACAGCGTCGAGCGCGTCTATGCGATCATCAAGGAACTGGCGATCGAGTACCGGTTTCGCCCGGGGCAGAAGATCAACGAGGCCGAGCTGGCCGCCCAGCTGTCAGTCAGCCGCACCCCGGTGCGGGCGGCGCTGAACCGGCTGGAGCGCGACGGCTTCGTGCTGACGGTGCCCAATAAGGGCTTCCATGCCCGCGAGATCACGCCGGACGCCCTGCGCGACCTCTACGAGCTGCGCGCCGCCGTCGAGCGCGCCGCCTTCGTGCTGGCCTGCCAGCGCGCCTCCGAGCGCGACATGGAAGCGACCATCGCCGCCTGGGAGCGCCATAACAGCCTCGCCGAGGAAGGCTCGTGGGCGAAGATCGCGCTGGCGGACGAAGCCTTCCACATGGCGCTGACGCGATTGTCGCAGAACGAGCAGCTGGCGCTGGCACTGGAATCGGTGGCCTCGCGGCTGCGCTTCTTCCGCCGCATCGCGCTGGAGGCGCTGCCGCAGCGCGCCAAGACCTATCAGGAACACGCCGCCATCATCGACGCGCTGCGCCGGCGCGACGCGGCGGCCGGCGCGGCGCTGATCGAGCAGCACATCACCCTGAGCTCGGCGCATGCGATGGAAGTGGCGACGCGCGGCCTCGCCCGCATCTTCTTCGGCAGCGCCGCCTGACGGGCCGACCGGCCCGCCGCCCTCGGCACGATGGCGTCAGCGCGGCACCATGCCCTCGACCATCAGCCGGATCGCCTCGCGCAGATAGGTGCGGCGGTCCGCCTCCTCCGGCCAGTCCGGCAGTTCCGGCAGCTTCAGCGGCACCGCGCCGAAGATCAGGTCCATCAGCATGCGCGCGGTATATTCCGGGCTGCCGATGCGGATGCGGCCGCGCGCCGCCTCACGCGCCAGCCAGGCGGTGAGCTCGGCCCGCGAGGGATCGGCACCGTGGACGCGCACGACATTGCCGAGCTCGGGAAAGTGCCGCAGCTCCGCCAGCACCATGCTGACCATGGCCATGCGCTCCTGATGCTCCGCGTCGTCGATGTCGACCCGGAAGATGGCGGCGATGGCGTCGACGAGCGACAGATGGTCGTAATCGCCGGGCAGCGCCAGCATCGCGAAGCGGTGCTGCTCGATGATCGCCGCGAACAGATCGATCTTGGCGGGGAACAACCGGTAGAGCGTACGCTTGGAAATCCGGCACTCGGCGGCGATCTCGTCCATGGTGGTGCGGCCATAGCCGCCGGCCACGAACAGGGCGCGCGCCTGCGTCACGATCTCCGCCGCCTGCTCGGCGTCGGAACGCGCCTTGGGCCGCCCGCGTCCGCGTTTCGGCAGGCTCGCATCCGCTTCCATCGATCCGCTCTTCGATATCGTCTCCAACATCGTCATCGACCTGTTGCGTCGCAGCACCGGTGGGCCGGAATCGCCGTTGCGTGAATTGACATGTAGCAAATCGATCAATTATAGAAACGCTAAAGTTTTGTAAATAAGGATCGACTGGGTGTCGCTTCCCTTTTCCTGCCGCATGATCAGCCTGTCCGCATTCGCTCTGGCGCCTCGGGCCGGTGCGATGACAACGCGGAGCTGATCCATCGTGCCGCCGCTCGCTTTCGGCCGTCCGGCCACATTGCTGTTCGTCTCCCTCCTGCTGGCCGGCTGCGCCGTCGGCCCCGACTACAAGACGCCGCAGCTCGACATGCCCGCGCATTGGGGCTCCAAGAAACCAAAGGCCACGCCGCGTCCGCCCGAACTGGCGCAGTGGTGGAAGCGGCTGCGCGACCCGGTGCTCGACGGCCTCATCGACGAGGCGGTCGCCGGCAATCTCGACGTCGCCACCGCCAAGGCGAAGATCCGCGAGGCCCGTGCCTCCTACCGCCAGGCGGTCGGCACGCTGCTGCCGGGGGTCGACGGCTCGGCCTCGCTTACTCGTAGCGACAACGGCTCCAACGTGTCCAGCGGCGGCGACGTCACCGTCGCCGGCCCGTTCACCCAGTACCAGGCCGGCCTCGACGCCAGCTGGGAGGTCGACCTGTTCGGCGCCAACCGGCGCGCCGTCGAGGCGGCCCGCTACGGGCTCGACGCCGCCGAGGAAGACCTGCGCGCCACGCTGCTGACCCTGGTCGGCGACGTCGCCAATTATTACGTCCAGGCGCGCTCGGCGCAGGCCCGCGCCGATCTCGCCCGCCGCACCGCCGCCTCGCAGCGCGAGACGGCCGCGCTCACCCGCACGCAGTACAATGCCGGGTCGGCCTCCGGAGTCGACGTCGCCAACGCCTCCGGCCAGGCGGCGAGCACCGAGGCCAACATCCCGACCTACGAGGCGGCCTTTGCCGAGGCCGTGCACCGGCTTTCCGTGCTCACCGGCCAGCCGCCCTCCGCGTTGACGACACGGATGAAGGCGGGCCGGCCGATCCCAACCCCGCGCCTGCCGATGCCCACCGGCATCCCCGCCGACATCCTGCTGGCACGGCCGGACGTACGCGTCGCCGAACGGCAATACGCCCAGTCTACCGCGCTGATCGGCGAGGCGGAAGCGGCGCTCTATCCGAGCATCAGCCTCACCGGCTCGGTCAGCTCCACCGGCACCAAGCTCGGCGACCTCGCCAAGAGCTCGTCGATCAGCTGGTCGATCGGCCCGTCGCTGACGGTGCCTATCTTCAATGGCGGCCAGCTGCGCGCCGCGGTCGACGTGACCGAGGCGCAACGCGACCAGTCCTTCATCGCCTACCGCGCCTCGGTGCTGACCGCGCTGGAGGATGTGGAGAACGCCATCGTCTCGCTGGGCCAGGAGCGGATCCGCCAGGGCACGCTCTCGACCTCGGTGCAGCATTATCGCGAGGCGACGCGGCTGTCGCGGGCGCTGTACCAGTCGGGCTCATCGAGCTTCCTCGACGTGCTGGATTCCGAACGCTCGCTGTATTCGGCGGAGGATTCGCTGATCGAGAGCCGCGCCGCCATCGCCACCGACTACATCGCCCTCAACAAGGCGCTGGGCGGCGGCTGGGACGGCACGGTCAACAGCTCGAAGCCGGAGGTAGTGGACCGCAATACCGGCCCGCACTTCGCCACCGCCCCCTCGCCGCGCCAGCCGTCGCCCAACGCCCCATGAGCTGCCATGTCATGAGCCGGCCCGGCCGCCCGCGTCCGGCGGAGCCCCTGGAGTATGGCCGGTGAGCAAGGGCACCCGCGTTCTCGGCGCCGGCCTGCTGCTGGCCGTGCTCGCCGCCGGCGGCGGCTATGTCTGGCAGCGCCGCACCGACGCCGCGACGCCGACGCTGATCACCGCGCCGGTGACGCGCGGCGACATCGAGGAGACCGTGCTCGCCACCGGTACGCTGAAGCCGGTGAAGCTGGTGGCCGTCGGCGCCCAGGCCTCCGGCCGCATCACCGCGGTGAACGTCAAGCTGGGCGACACCGTGCATGCCGGCGACCTGCTCGCCGAGATCGATTCGGTGACGCAACAAAATGACCTGCGCACCGCCGAGGCCTCGCTCGCCAATGTCACCGCCCAGCGAGCCGAGAAGCAGGCGACGCTGCGGCTGAACGAAACGACGCTGGCCCGCCAGAAGCGCATGGTCGACCAGAACGCAGTGTCGCGCGCCGATTTCGACACGGCCGAAGCCAATGTCGACATCACCCTCGCGCAGATCGACGCGCTGTCGGCACAGATCATCGAGGCGCAGGTGGCGGTCGACACCGCCCGCGCCAATCTCGGCTATACCCGCATCACCGCGCCGACCGACGGCACCGTGCTGTCCATCGTCAGCCAGCAGGGCCAGACGGTGAACGCCGTGCAATCGGCGCCCACCATCGTCATCCTCGGCAATCTCGACACCATGACGGTGCGCACCGAGATCTCCGAGGCCGACATCGTGCGGGTGAAGCCGGGCCAGCCGCTCTACTTCACCGTGCTGGGCGAACCGGACCGGCGCTACGACGCCACGCTCGGCTTCATCGAGCCGGCGCCGGAATCGATCCGCAGCGATTCCAGCTTCTCCACCTCGACCACCACCAGTTCGAGCAGCAGCTCCTCGTCCTCCTCGTCGGAGGCGATCTACTACAATGGCGTGTTCGACGTGCCGAACCCGGAGGGGCGCCTGCGCACCTACATGACCGCCGAGGTGCGCATCGTGCTCGGCAGCGCCAAGAGCACCCTCACCATTCCCGCCGCGGCGCTGGGCGCGCGCGACGGCGAGGGCCGTTACCAGGTGCGGATCGCCAACGCCAATGGCAGCGTGTCGACGCGCCCGGTCGAGATCGGCCTTAACAACAAGATCACCGCCCAGGTGCTGTCCGGCCTCGAAGAGGGCGAACGCGTGGTCATCGACCAGGCGACCGGCCAGACCGCGACCGCGTCCTCGCGTCCGCCCGGCCCGCCGATGGGGCTGTGAGGATGGGCCAGCCGCTCATCGAGATCCGCGACCTCCGCCGCGAGTTCCCCTCCGGCGAGCGCAGCATCACGGTACTGAAGGGCGTCGACCTCACCATCGAGGCGGGCGAGATGGTGGCGATCGTCGGCGCCTCCGGCTCCGGCAAGTCGACGCTGATGAACATTCTCGGCTGCCTCGACCGCGCGACGTCCGGCACCTACCGCGTCGCCGGCCGCGATGTCGCCGCGCTCGACGCCGACGAGCTGGCGGCGCTGCGGCGCGAGCATTTCGGCTTCATCTTCCAGCGCTACCACCTGCTGGCCGAATTGACCGCGCTCGGCAATGTCGAGATTCCCGCCATCTATGCCGGCCAGACGCCCGGGGCACGCCGTACCCGCGCCGCCGCGCTGCTCGGCCGTCTCGGCATGGGCGATCGCACCGGCCACCGGCCCGGCCAGCTCTCCGGCGGCCAGCAGCAGCGCGTCTCCATCGCCCGCGCGCTGATGAACAACGCCAACGTGATCCTCGCCGACGAGCCGACCGGCGCGCTCGACAAGCACAGCGGCGAGGAGGTGCTGCGCATCCTCGCCGAGCTCAACGCCGAGGGCCGCACCATCGTCATCGTCACCCACGACATGCAGGTGGCGAACCGCACCAACCGCATCATCGAGATCAGCGACGGCGAGATCCTCTCGGACCGCCGCCTGACGCCGCAGCCGGAGGCACCGGCCGCCGAGACGTCGGCATCGCCGGTGCGCGGCAGGCTCGGGGCCTTCGCCGACCGCTTCCGCGAAGCCTTCTTCATGGCGCTGCTGGCGATGCGGGCGCATGGGCTGCGCACCTTCCTCACCATGCTCGGCATCATCATCGGCATCGCCTCGGTGGTGAGCGTGGTGGCGCTCGGCCAGGGCTCGCAGCAGCGCGTGCTCGCCAACATCTCCAGCCTCGGCACCAACACGCTGGAGATCTTCGCCGGCAAGGATTTCGGCGACACCCGCTCCGGCCGGGTGACGACGCTGGTGGTGGCCGATGCCAACGCTCTGGCCGGCCAGCCCTATGTGGCGGCGGTGACGCCCACCGTGTCGACCTCCTCCACGGTGCGCTACGGCTCCAAGGAAGCCAATGCGCTGGTGAACGGCGTCGGCGCGCAATATTTCGCCGCCAAGGGCACCCGCCTCGCCGAGGGGCGGCTGTTCGACGCCACCAGCGTGCACACCCTCGCCCAGGACGTCGTCATCGACGAGAACACCCGCAAGACGCTGTTCGGCGACCTCGCCGGCAGCCCGATCGGCGAGGTGGTGTTCATCGGCAAGGTGCCGGCGCGGGTGATCGGCGTCACCGCCCCGCAGCAGGGCGGCTTCGGCTCCAGCCAGAACCTGTCGCTCTACCTGCCCTACACCACCGTGCAGGCGCGGGTGATCGGCTCCAGCTCGCTGCGCTCGATCACCGTGCGGGTGGCCGACGACGTGCCGACCGACCTCGCCGAGCAGGCGGTCACCCGGCTGCTCACCCAGCGCCACGGCACCAAGGACTTCTTCATCCTCAACACCGACGACATCCGCAAGACCATCACCGCCACCACCCAGACGCTCGCCTTGCTGATCGCCGCCATCGCGGTGATCTCGCTGGTGGTCGGCGGCATCGGGGTGATGAACATCATGCTGGTGTCGGTGTCCGAGCGGGTCGGCGAGATCGGCGTGCGCATGGCGGTGGGGGCGCGGCGCGCCGACATCCTGCAGCAGTTCCTCATCGAGGCGGTGCTGGTGTGCCTCATCGGCGGCGTGCTCGGCATCGGCGCGGCGCTCGGGCTGGGCGCGCTCGCCGGCGCATTCGGCTCCGGCTTCAGTTTCATCTACTCGACCGCCTCCATCGTCGCGGCGGTGCTGTGCTCTAGCTTCATCGGCATCGCCTTCGGCTTCCTACCGGCACGGAATGCCTCGCGGCTCGATCCGGTGGCGGCGCTGGCGCGCGACTGACCTGGCGAGTCGCTTACGCAGAGGAAGAATGGAACTTCCCGCGATTCCAGGACTTTAGCGGAAAACGCAGCCCGTCCCGGCGACCTGGCGGCCGGTCCATACCCGACTATATGCGATATTGCATTGCACTCCTTTATCGCTGCATAGCAAAAAATGGACAGCCTCTGCCGGCGTGGGCGCCGGCCAAATGCTCGGAGTACGCCAAATCATGAGCACCGTTGACATCGCCGGCCTGCGCATCGATGCCGCCCTCTATGCCTTCGTGAACGACGAGGCCATTCCCGGCACCGGGATCGACCCCGCCGCCTTCTGGAAGGGCTTCGCCGAGATCGTCGGCGAGTTCTCGCCGCGCAACGGCACGCTGCTCGCCAAGCGCGACGCGCTGCAGACGGTGCTCGACGACTGGCACCGCAGCCATAAGGGCCGGACCATCGACCCGGCGGAATACGAGACCTTCCTCAGCGACATCGGCTACCTGCTCCCCGAGCCCGACGCGGTGACGGTGACGACCGACAATGTCGACGACGAGCTCGCGCGCATTCCGGGCCCGCAGCTGGTGGTGCCGATCACCAATGCCCGCTACGCGCTGAACGCCGCCAATGCGCGCTGGAACAGCCTGTACGACGCGCTCTACGGCACCGACGCGCTGCCGGAAGAGGGCACTGCCGGCCGCTCGGGCGGCTTCAACCCGGTGCGCGCCGCGCTGGTGGTCGCCAAGGTGCGCGACTTCCTCGACGAGGCCTTCCCGCTGACCGAGGGCTCGCACCGCGACGCCACCGGCTATGTCGTCGAGACCGGCGCGCTCAAGGTGACGCTGGCCTCCGGTGACGTCGCCGGCCTCGCCAACGCCGCCCAGTTCGCCGGCTTCACCGGCACCGGCGCCGCGCCGACCGCGGTGCTGCTCGCCAATCACGGCCTGCATGTCGAACTGAAGATCGACCGTACGAGCCGCATCGGCGCGACCGATGCCGCCGGCATCGCCGACGTGATCGTCGAGGCCGCCGTCACCACCATCATCGACTGCGAGGACAGCGTCGCGGCGGTGGACGCCGCCGACAAGATCCTCGTCTACCGCAACTGGCTCGGCCTGATGAAGGGCACGCTCAGCGCCCATTTCGACAAGGGCGGCTCGACGGTGGAGCGCCACCTCGCCACCGACCGCATCTACACCGCGCCGGACGGCAACGAGAAGGTGCTGCACGGCCGCAGCCTGATGCTGGTGCGCAATGTCGGCCATCACATGATGACCGACGCCGTGCGCGGCACCGATGGCGCGGAAATTCCCGAGACGATCCTCGACGCCGCCGTCACCTCGCTAATCGCCCTGCACGACCTCAAGGGCTCGGGCGCGCTGCGCAACAGCCGCACCGGCTCGGTCTACATCGTCAAACCGAAGATGCACGGGCCGGAGGAGGTCGCCTTCGCCGTCGAGCTGTTCGCCCGCGTCGAGGCGCTGCTCGGCATGACGCCGACCACGCTGAAGATCGGCATCATGGACGAGGAGCGCCGCACCAGCGCCAATCTCGCCGCCGCCATCCACGAGGCGCGCGAGCGGGTGGTGTTCATCAATACCGGCTTCCTCGACCGCACCGGCGACGAGATCCACACCTCGATCGAGGCCGGCCCGATGGTCCGCAAGAACGAGATGAAGTCGCAGGTCTGGATCAAGGCCTATGAGGACAACAATGTCGATGTGGGCCTGAAGGCGCATCTCGACGGCAAGGGCCAGATCGGCAAGGGCATGTGGGCGATGCCGGACCGCATGGCCGACATGCTGGTGCAGAAGATCGCCCATCCGCTCGCCGGCGCCAACACCGCCTGGGTGCCCTCCCCGACGGCGGCGACGCTGCACGCCTTGCACTACCACAAGGTCGACGTCTTCGCCCGGCAGGCCGAGCTGCGCCACCGCAAGCCGGCGGCGCGGCGCGACATCCTGACGATCCCGGTGGTCGATCGCGGCAATTGGGAGCCGGCGGCGGTGCAGGAGGAGCTGGACAACAACATCCAGGGCATCCTCGGCTATGTCGTGCGCTGGGTCGACCAGGGGGTGGGCTGCTCCAAGGTGCCGGATATCCACGATGTCGGGCTGATGGAAGACCGCGCCACCCTGCGCATCTCCTCGCAGCACGTCGCCAACTGGCTGCTGCACGGCGTCTGCACCCCCGAGCAGGTGGAAGAGACGCTCAAGCGCATGGCCAAGGTGGTGGACGCGCAGAACGAAGGCGACCCGGCCTATGTGCCGATGGCGCCGTCCTATGACGGCTTCGCCTTCAAGGCCGCGCGCGAGCTGGTCCTCGAAGGCCGCACCCAGCCCAACGGCTATACCGAGTTCATCCTCCACCGCCGCCGCCGCGAGGCCAAGGCTGCCTGATGATCGCTGCCTGATGACCGGAGCCTGACGACGCCACCCGCCCCCGGCGGGTGGCTTCCCCACCGCCAGAGAGCGGTGGCGGCACTGATTTCCCAATGGACAGCCGGAGCGGCGCGACCGATAGTGCAAGGGTCGCGCCGATTATGACCGCCTCGAAGCGACCCGCTGAATTCGGGGCACTGCCCGTGGCACTCCGCCCGGGCCGCCATCCGGCCCCAGCGTCTGGACCGGCGGTCGATTGTCCGGCCAAGGCTCCATGAACCGTCTGCGTCGCGTCGTTCTCGCCCTTCTCCTGCTGCTGTCCGCAGCCCCGGTCTCCGCCCAGACCCCCGCTCCCGCGCCGCTCAGCCAGCAGCAATTCGACCAATTGGTGGATTCGCTCAGCAAGGCGGTGGCGGAGCGGCTGAAGAACGGCGCCGCCACGCCAGCCGCGACCCCGCCGGCCGCAAGCCCGTCCGCTGCCGGCCCATCCGTCGCAACGCCTCCGGGAGAAGCCGCCGGTGCCGTGCCGGCCTCCGAGCCGGCCCCGGCGCCCATGATGAGCATGGCGGGCGAGGAACCGATGAGCGAGAAGCTCATCGAGGTGCTCGACCGCAGCGACGACGTGCTGGCGGAACTGCCGGCGCTGATCGAGCAGGGCAGCCGCCTGCCGCACATTTTCGGCGCCGAGCTGAATAATGGCCGCGAACCTGGCCGCTTCCTGCTGCTGCTCGCCGCCTGCGTCGTCGCGGCGCTCGGCATCGAGAAGCTGCTGCGCTTCGCGCTGCGGCCGCTGCGGAAACGCCTCGCCAACCGGGTGAGCGGCGTCGCCTCGCTGTGGGCGCTCACGGCACTGATCAGCATCGACGTGCTGATCCTCGCCGGCCTATGGCTGGCGACGCATGCGATGATCGTCGGCTTCTTCGAGAACGGGGTACCGCAGGCCCGGCTCGGCTATCTCGTGCTCACCAGCCTGTTCTACTGGCGGCTCTATCTGGTGGTGTTCCGCATCGCCCTGCGGCCGAACCTGCCGCAGGCGCGGCTCGCCGAGGTCGACGATGCCGGGGCGCTGAAGATCTATCGCTGGACCGCGGTGCTGATCCTGGTGGCGATCGCCCTCGCCGATTTCCGCCGCGTCCTCGAGGGCATACAGGCACCGACGCTGGTGGTCGCCTGCGCCATGCTGATCAATACCCTCATACTCACCAGCCTGCTCATCGCCGGCTCGGTCGCGATCCGCGAGCCGATGGGCAAGTGGTTCCACGGCCTCAGCCAGGGCGGCAAGCCGGGACCGTTGGTCGCCAGCATCGCCCGCTTCTGGCTGATCATCGCCATCCCGTTCTTCCTGGTGCTCGGCATGGCCCGCGTCTACGGCGCCCTCACCACCGCCATCGGTGTGCAGGAGGCGATCGGGATGACGATGAACGTGCTGATCGGCCTTTTGGTGCTGGAATCCTTCATGGACAAGGTCTGCCGCCTGATGCAGCGCGAGGAGGCCCAGGCGCACAACCACCCGAAGCGGGAACGGGCGATCGAGGCGCTGATGCGCTGCGTGCGGGTGGCGATCCTGCTGGCGGCGCTGTCGCTGCTGTTCCGCATCTGGGCGGTGCACGGCGTCGGCATGATGGACATGAGCGGCTACAATGCATTGGCGGCCGCCGCCCTGCCGGCCGGCGCCATCCTGCTCGGCGCCTATTGTGCCTGGCAGGTGGTGGAATACTTCACCAAGCTCCATGCCGCCCCCGCCGCCTCAGGGATGCCCGGCCACCAGGATTCCGAGGACGCCGTCGCGCCGACCACCGCCTCGCGCATGAGCACGCTGATGCCGCTCCTGCGGGTCACCCTGCTGCTCGCCATCGTCGTCATGGCCGCGCTGACCGTGCTGTCGCAGCTCGGCATCAACATCACGCCGCTGATCGCCGGCGCCTCCATCGTCGGCCTCGCCATCTCCTTCGGCAGCCAGACGCTGGTGAAGGACATCGTCTCCGGCGTGTTCTACCTCGTCGACGACGCCTTCCGGGTCGGCGAGTACATCGATTGCGGCAAGGCCAAGGGAACGGTCGAGGGCTTCACCCTGCGCTCACTGAAGCTGCGCCACCAGAACGGCATGGTGCACACCATCCCCTTCGGCCAGCTCGGCCAGATCACCAATTTCAGCCGCGACTGGTCGACGCTGAAGTTCAACCTGCGCTTCACCCGCGACACCGATATCGAGAAGCTGCGCAAGACGGTGAAGAAGATCGGCATCGAGCTGCTGGAAGACCCCGAATACAAGGAGGACTTCCTGATGCCGCTGAAGATGCAGGGCGTCGCCGATATCGCCGACAATGCGCTGATCGTGCGGTTCAAATTCACCGTGAAGCCGACCCGCCCGACGGTGATCCAGCGCGAGGCGGTGAAGCGGATGATCCGCATCCTGCCGCAGCAGGGCATCGAATTCGCCAACAACACCGTTTCGGTGCAGTCCATGACCAGCGGCGATCCGGCGGCCGGCGCCGCGGCGAGCCGCAAGGTGGCCAACGATCTCGCGGAGAAAATAGCGGCCGAAGTCGCCACCGGCTGAGGCGATCCCGCCAGCCTATGCCGCGCCGTGCGCCGGTCGATCCCGCCGGGACGCTGCCAGCCCGCCCTAGCCGGAGAACTCCGTCTCGTGGCGCAGCGCGTCTTCCGCCTCGGGGTTGAGCGGATGCGCCTCGCGCTCCGGCGGCACCAGCGGCTCCGGCTCGGCGGCCATGCGGCCGGGCCCGTAATCGACGCCCTCCTCCATCTGGCGCTGGAGACGCTGGCGGTCGAGTTCGCGCACCTCGGAGATGATGTTGCGGGCGGCGTCGACGGCCACGCCGTTCGCCCGCAGCGTCGCATTGCCGAAGGTCAGCGCCGATTCGAAGGTCTCGCGGATCTCGTAATCGACCCCCTTCGCCTGCAGCGAGAGGCTGTGGGTGCGGTCATAGGCCCGCACATGCAGCCGGACATGCGGCACATTGGCCTTGAGTATCTCGACGATGCGGTCGGCGGTCTCGCGCCGATCGACGCACACCGCCACCACCCGCACCCGCTCCGCACCCGCCGCGCGCAGCACGTCCAGCCGGGTGCCGTCGCCGTAGTAGATGCGGAAGCCGAAGCGGCCGGCGCTCTGGATCATCTCGACATCGTTGTCGATGATCGTCACCTCCAGCCCCTGGGTCAGCAGGCACTGTGAGACGATCTGCCCGAAGCGGCCGAAGCCGACCACCAGTACCGAGCCGTGGGCGTCGGAGAAATCGTCCGGCTTCGGCACGGTGGTGTCGCGGCTCTCCAGCCGGCGGGCGATGCGCTCGCCGACCATCGCCACCGGGGGGCCGAGCATCATGGTCATCGCCGCGCAGGCCGAGAGAAGATCCGCCTGCACCGAGGTGAGCAGGCCGAGGCTGAGGCCGAGCGGGAACAGCACGAAGGAGAACTCGCCCGCCGATGTGAGCACCGAGGCGGCACGCACCGAATCCGCCTCCGACCCCTCGGACAGATGGAACACCGCCCAGACCGACACCGCCTTCACCAGCGTGACCAGCAGCGTGCCCAGGATCAGCAGCGGCGCATTGGCCAGCACCATGTCGAGATTCATCGACATGCCGATGCTCATGAAGAACAGCGCGATCAGCAGGCCGCGAAACGCGTCGACATTGGCCTCCAGCTCATGGCGGAAGCTCGATTCCGACAGCATGACCCCGGCGAGGAAGGCGCCCATCGCCATCGACATGCCGACCGCCGCCATCAGCGCGCCGGCGCCGAGCACCACCAGCAGCGCCGCGCCGGTCATCACCTCGCGGGCATTGCTGCGGGCGAGCACCTCGAACAGATGCGGCAGCAGATAGCGCCCGGTGCCGATCACCACCGCCACCGCCCCCAGCACGATGCCGACATCGCGCAGTGAATCGAGGATCGACTGGCCCTCATGCGTGCCCGGCACCATCAGCGGCATGAAGGCGAGCAGCGGCACGACCGCCATGTCCTGGAACAACAGCACCGCGAAGGCGCGCTGGCCATAGGGCTGGGCGAGGCCGTTCTTCTCCTCCAGCAATTGCAGGGCGATGGAGGTGGCGGAGAGGGCGAGGGCCAGGCCGGCGATGGCACTGGCGCGCCAGTCGAAATCCTTGCCGGCATAATGCGCCAGCACGGCGACGCAGCCGCCGGTGAACAGCAGCTGCGCCGCGCCGATGCCGAAGATCGCCCGCCGCAGCGCCAGCAGCCGCGACAGCTTGAGCTCCAGCCCGATGACGAACAGCAGCAGCACCACGCCGATCTCGGCGACGGTAATGATGCGCTCGGGGTCGCGGATGGCGCCGAGCCCGGAAGGCCCGATGGCGATGCCGGCGACCAGATAGCCGACGATGGGCGAGAGGCCGAGCCGTCGGGCAAGGGGGACCGCCACCACCAGCGCCACCAGGAAGACCAGCGCCGAGATCAGCAGCCCGTACCCGTCCCCGTGCATTCCCGCTCTCTCCCCTACGCCACCGGCCGCTGCGCCCGGTCTCGTGCCCCCGCTGTTCCGATGCTCTTCGGCCATGGCGGAACGATGGTCGCGACGCGGCCGAAAGGCGCCGCCGCCATCGGATCACCTTTCGCGGTGGGACAGAAGACGTCTAGCCGAATCGCCCGGAAAAACGACACGGAAACGCCCGCATGAGCGTACCATGCGGGCGCGGGCAGGCTCTCGGCAATGACGCGGCGACGGCCTCAGTGATGGGCGGGCAGGCCATCGGCGGCACGGGCCACCGGAATATCGGTGCGCTTGACCGGCGGCAGCGTCTTCAGCGATTCGACGACCAGCGGCGTCAGCCCCTCGCCGCCTTCGGCGATGTGGTCCTCGATCTTGGCCCGCATGCGCGGCTCCCAGAAATCCTTGACGTGCTTGGCGATGCCGACCACCGCCCGGTCGTGCTTCTGGGTGGCGAAGAAGGCACCGATCTGGTTCGCCATGTAGATCAGCCGCGGCAGGCTGTCGTGCGAATCATGCGACATGGGGAACGGTCTCCGTGTTGGGTCCGCCGGTCGCGATGCGCTGCGGATGGGTAAAGACTTCAAATCCATCGTCCCGCGCGATCGCCGCGAGGGTGATGCCCGCCGCCTCGGCGGTACGAACCGCCAAGGCCGTGGGCGCGGAGACCGCCACCAGCACCGAGGCGCCGAGCATGGCGGTCTTCTGGACCATCTCGATCGACACCCGGCTGGTCAGCAGCACGATGCCATCGGCCGCAGAATTACCGGTCGCCTGCCGGTCCTGCCGCACCAGATGACCGACCAGCTTGTCGAGCGCGTTGTGGCGTCCGACATCCTCGCGCACCGCCACCAGCCCGGCCTCCGGCTCCCAGAAGCCGGCGGCATGCACCGCGCGGGTTGCGTGGTTGAGATGCTGCGCCGGGGCGAGTGAGGCTATGGCGCGGGCGATGTCGGCGGGGGAGAACACCCGCCCCTCGCCGACCGACCGTGCCGGCTTCACCGCCAGTTCGAGGCTCTCCACCCCGCACAGGCCGCAGCCGGTCGGCCCGGCGATCTGCCGCCGGCGCGCCACCATTTGGCCGGCGCGCTCGGCATTGATCCACAAGCGGATCTCGACGCCCTCGTCGAACTCGAGAAGCTCCAGATCCTCGATGTCCGAACGGGCGCCGATCACGCCCTCGGTGAGGCTGAAGCCGATGCCGAAATCCTCGAGATCGGCCGGCGTCGCCATCATCACGGCATAGGTGGAGCCGTTATGGACGATGGCGACCGGCGTCTCCTCGGGGATCGCGCGCTCGCCTTCCCGCACGCCCTGGGGCGTGCAGGCCAGACGGGAAACGCGGACAACCGGCTCGATCATCGCCCGATGCTATCACTCCGCCGCTTCAACGGCGATACGGCGGCTCTGGCGGGCGAAGGCGTCATAGTCTTCCTGCCACTGCGACGGCCCGTTGGAGCGCGCGACCTGCACCGCCGTCACCTTGAACTCGGGGCAGTTGGTCGCCCAGTCCGAGAAGTCGGTGGTGACGACGTTGGCCTGGGTCGTCGGGTGGTGGAAGGTGGTGTAGACGACGCCCGGCGCCACGCGGTCGGTGATCTCCGCGCGCAGCGTGGTGGAGCCGGCGCGGCTGTCGATGCGCACCCAGTCGCCGTCGCGCACGCCGCGCTGCTCGGCGTCGTGGGGATGGATCTCCAACAGGTCCTCCGGGTGCCAGGCGACATTGTCGGTGCGGCGGGTCTGCGCGCCGACATTGTAGTGGCTGAGGATACGGCCGGTGGTGAGCAGCAGCGGGAAACGGGCGCCGGAGCGCTCGTCGGTCGGCACGTATTCGGTGACGACGAACTTGCCCTTGCCGCGCGCGAAGGTCTCGATGTGCATGATCGGCACACCTTCGGGATTGGCGTCGTTGCAGGGCCACTGCACCGAACCGAGCTCGTCGAGGCGCTTGAACGACACGCCGGCGAAGGTCGGGGTGAGCGCGGCGATCTCGTCCATGATCTGCGAGGGGTGGGTGTAGTTCCAGTCCATGCCAATGGCACGGGCCAGCATCTGCGTCACTTCCCAGTCGCCATAGCCGTTCTTCGGCGCCATCACCTTGCGCACCAGCTGGATGCGGCGCTCGGCATTGGTGAAGGTGCCGTCCTTCTCGAGGAAGGTGCAGCCCGGCAGGAAGACATGGGCGTAGTTGGCGGTCTCGTTCAGGAACAGGTCCTGCACCACCACCAGCTCCATCGCCGCAAGGCCGGCGGCGACATGCTTGGTGTCGGGATCGGACTGCAGGATGTCCTCGCCCTGGATGTAGATCGCCTTGAAGGTGCCCTCGACGGCGGCGTCCAGCATGTTGGGGATGCGCAGGCCGGGCTCGGCGTCGAGCGGACGGCCCCACATGGCTTCGAACGTCGCGCGGGTGGCGTCGTCGGAGATATGGCGGTAGCCGGGCAGCTCGTGCGGGAACGAGCCCATGTCGCAGGAGCCCTGCACGTTGTTCTGGCCGCGCAGCGGGTTCACGCCGACGCCGCGACGGCCGATATTGCCGGTCGCCATGGCGAGGTTGGCGATCGCCATCACCGTGGTCGAGCCCTGCGAGTGCTCGGTGACGCCGAGGCCGTAATAGATCGCCGCATTGCCGCCGGTGGCATAGAGGCGGGCGGCGCCGCGGATCAACTCGGCCGGCACGCCGGTGAGCTTCGACACCGCTTCCGGCGAGTGGCGCTCGTCGGAGACGAACTCCGCCCAGTCCTGGAACTCGTCCCAGTCGCAACGCTCGCGCACGAAGGGCTCGTCGATCAGGCCCTCGGTGACGATGACGTGCGCCAGCGAGGTGACGATGGCGACATTGGTGCCGGGCTGCAGCGGCAGGTGGAAGTCCGCCTTGATGTGCGGCGAACGCACCAGGTCGATGCGGCGGGGATCGACGACGATCAGCTTGGCGCCATCGCGCAGGCGCTTCTTCATGCGCGAGCCGAACACCGGGTGGCCGTCGGTCGGGTTGGCGCCGATCACCAGGATGACGTCGCTGTCCTCGACCGAATCGAAGTCCTGCGTGCCCGCCGAGGTACCGAAGGCCTGGTTGAGGCCGTAGCCGGTCGGCGAATGGCAGACGCGGGCGCAGGTATCGACATTGTTGGTGCCGAAGCCGGCGCGGATGATCTTCTGGACGAGGTAGGCTTCCTCGTTGGTGCAGCGCGAGGAGGTGATCCCACCCACCGAACGGCGACCATAAGTCTCCTGGATGCGCTTCAGCTCATTGGCGGTATGGGTGATCGCCTCTTCCCACGACACTTCCCGCCACGGGTCGGTGACCTTGGCGCGGATCATCGGGTTGAGCACGCGATCCTTGTGCATCGCGTAGCCCCAGGCGAAGCGGCCCTTGACGCAGCTATGGCCGCGATTGGCCTTGCCTTCCTTCCACGGCACCATGCGCACCACTTCCTGGCCGCGCATCTCGGCCTTGAAGGTGCAGCCGACGCCGCAATAGGCGCAGGTGGTGACCACCGAATGCTCGGGGGTGCCGATCTCGATCAGCCGCTTCTCGGAGAGTGTGGCGGTCGGGCACGCCTGCACGCAGGCGCCGCAGGACACGCATTCCGAGGTGAGGAAGGCTTCCGACTGGCCGGGCGAGACGCGCGAGTCGAAGCCGCGGCCGGAAATCGTCAGCGCGAAGGTGCCCTGCACCTCTTCGCAGGCGCGCACGCAGCGATTGCAGACGATGCACTTGGCCGGGTCATAGGTGAAATAGGGGTTCGACTCGTCCTTGGGCATGACGAGCTCGGAAGTGGGGGCGAAGTGGTTCGCGCCCTCCATGCCGTAGCGCACCTCGCGCAGGCCGACCGCGCCGGCCATGTCCTGCAGCTCGCAATCGCCATTGGCGGCGCAGGTGAGGCAGTCCAGCGGATGGTCGGAGATGTAGAGCTCCATCACGCCCTTGCGCAGCTGCGCGAGGCGGGGCGTCTGGGTGTGCACCTTGATGCCCGGCGCCACCGGCGTGGTGCAGGAGGCCGGGGTGCCGTTGCGGCCCTCGATCTCGATCAGGCAAAGGCGGCAGGAGCCGAAGGCGTCCAGCATGTCGGTGGCGCAGAGCTTGGGGATCTGCGTCCCCATCTCCATCGCCGCGCGCATGATGGACGTGCCTTCCGCGACCGTGACCTCGACGCCGTCGATGGTGAGCGTCACCATCTTGTCGGTCTTGGGGGCGGGGGTACCGTAGTCGATCTCATGGACGAGAGACATGCGTGTCCTCCTCACTCGGCGGCTTCGAGGCGACGGGGCGTGTCGCCAAATTCTTCGGGGAAATGGGTGAGGGCGCTAAGCACCGGATAGGGCGTGAAGCCACCGAGCGCGCAGAGCGAGCCGAGCTTCATGGTCTGGCAGAGGTCCTTCAGCACCTCGAGATTTTTCTCGACGCGCTCGCCGGCGACGATGCGGTCGATCACCTCGACGCCGCGGGTGGAGCCGATGCGGCAGGGCGTGCACTTGCCGCAGCTCTCCACAGAGCAGAACTCCATGGCGAAGCGCGCCATCTTCACCATGTCGGCCGCCTCGTCGAACACGACGATGCCGCCATGGCCGATCAGCGCGTCCTTGGCCGCGAAGGCCTCATAGTCGAAGGGCAGGTCGAACTGCCAGGTCGGCACATAGGCGCCGAGCGGGCCGCCGACCTGCGCCGCCTTGACCGGGCGCCCGGAGGCGGTGCCGCCGCCGATGTCGTTGATGAGCTCGCCCAGCGTGATGCCGAAGGCGGTCTCGAACAGGCCGCCGAACTTCACATTGCCGGCGATCTGGATCGGCATGGTGCCGCGCGAGCGACCCATGCCGAAATCCATGTATTTCTGCGCGCCGTCGGCGAGGATGTGCGGCACCGCCACCAGCGACAGAACGTTGTTGATCACCGTCGGCTTCTGGAACAGGCCCTTATGGGCCGGCAGCGGCGGCTTGGCGCGCACCGTGCCGCGACCGCCCTCGAGGCTGTCGAGCAGCGCGGTTTCCTCGCCGCAGACATAGGCGCCGGCGCCCATGCGCACTTCCATGTCGAAGCTGTGCTGCGAGCCGGCGATGTTGACGCCGAGCATGCCATGCGCACGCGCCGCCTCGATCGCCTTCTCCATCGCCCAGATGGCGTGCGGATATTCCGAGCGGGTGTAGACGAAGCCCTTGGTGGCGCCCACCGCCAGGCCGGCGATGGTCATGCCCTCGATCAGCTGGAAGGGGTCGCCTTCCATGATCATGCGATCGGCGAAGGTGCCCGAATCGCCCTCGTCGGCATTGCAGACGATGTATTTGCGGTCGGCCTTGGCATCCGCCACGGTCTTCCACTTGATGGCGGTGGGGAAGCCGGCGCCGCCGCGGCCGCGCAGGCCGGACTTCTTGACTTCCTCGATGATTTCCGCCGGGCCGAGCGCCAGCGCACGCTCAAGGCCGCGATAGCCGCCATGCGCGACATAGTCCGTGTAGGAGGCGGGATCGATGATGCCGCAGCGGGCGAAGGTCAGCCGCGTCTGCTTGGCCATGAAGGGGTGTTCTTCCGGCTTGCCGATGCGCAGCGCATGCGCGGCACCGGTGAGGAAGCCGGCCTCGAACAGGCCCTCGACGTCGGTCTCTTCCACCGGGCCGTAGGCGATGCGGCCTTCCGGCGTCGCGACCTCGACCAGCGGCTCCAGCCACAGCATGCCGCGCGAGCCGGTGCGGACGATCTCCACCGTCTGCTTGCGGGCCAGCGCCGCGGCCTGGATGGCCCCGACCACCTCGTCGGCGCCGCAGGCGATGGCGCAGGCGTCCTTGGGAACGTAGATGCGGATGCTCACGACTGCGCCTCCGAGATCAGCGCGTCGAGGCGACGCTCGTTGAGACGGGCGACGATGCGGCCGTCGAGCATGGCCGAGGGCGCGGTGGCGCACAGGCCGAGGCAATAGATCGGCTCGACCGTCACCCGGCCGTCGGCCGTGGTCTCGCCGAGCTTGCAGCCGAGCTTGTGCTCGGCATGGGCGGCGAGCGCGTCGCCGCCGGCGGCCTGGCAGGCCTCGGCGCGGCACAGCTTCAGAACGTGCTGGCCGGCGGGCTCGTGCCGGAAATCGTGATAGAAGGTCACGACGCCATGTATTTCCGCGCGCGACACGTTCAGCTTCTCGGCGAGCATCGGCACGACGGCGTCCGGCACATGGCCGAAGGTTTCCTGCACCGCGTGGAGCATCGGCATCAGCGGGCCTTCGAGATGAACGAACTCGCCGATGATGGCGTGCGCCCGCTCCTCGCTCCAGGGCTCGTAGTGCGGCATTTCTCCCGGACCTTCTTTTAAAGTTTTCCAATGGAGAACATGGTGCCGGACTTGACCGAAATCAATTCCAGTGTTTCGTCCCTTGATAGAAAGGTTCTATCGAACGAGCGTCGAGCCGCAGAGGAAGCCGCCGGCTCTGCCTGAGCGTTCCCTAAATGTTCTTGACGCTGTCTCTGCGTACCCTACAGTGAGGTATCAGGAGCCGGCCGGACGCCGGCACCGCGCGGGGACGCGATCGGGGGCGGCATGGTCCAGCGGGTGGCGACGGTGGCGTTCGAGGGCATCGAGGCGCGCCCCGTCGACGTACAAGTTCAGGTGAGCCCAGGCCTGCCGGCCTTCAACCTCGTCGGCCTCGCCGACAAGGCGGTGACCGAGGCAAAGGAGCGGGTGCGCGCGGCGCTGATCGCCTCCGGCCTCGCCCTGCCGCCCAAGCGCATCACCGTCAACCTCGCCCCCGCCGACCTGCCGAAGGAAGGCAGCCATTACGACCTGCCGATCGCGCTCGGCCTGATGGCGGCGATCGGCGCGGTGCCCGCCGAAGCGCTGGAAGGCTTCACCGTGGTCGGCGAGCTGGCGCTGGACGGGCGCATCGCCGCGGTGGCCGGGGTGCTGCCGGCGGCGATCGGCGCCAATGCCCGCGACCACGGGCTGATCTGCCCGGCCGAATGCGGCCAGGAAGCGGCCTGGGCGAGCCCCGACATGCCGGTACTGGCCCCCGCTTCCCTCATTCAGCTGGTCAGCCATCTCACCGGCCGGCAACGGCTTGCTCGCCCCGAGCCGCGGCTCGACACCGCCCATGCGGCCCTGCCGGACCTGCGCGAAGTGCGCGGGCAGGAAACCGCCCGCCGGGCTCTGGAGGTCGCCGCTGCCGGCAGTCACAATCTGCTGTTCTGCGGGCCGCCCGGCGCCGGCAAGTCGATGCTGGCGCAGCGGCTGCCCTCGATCCTGCCGCCGCTGGCGCCAGCGGAACTGCTGGAAGTCTCGATGATCGCCTCGGTGGCCGGCACGCTGCAATCGGGGGCGCTGACCGACCGCCGGCCGTTCCGTGCCCCGCACCATTCCGCCTCCATGGCGGCGATGGTGGGCGGCGGCAACCGCGCCCGGCCCGGCGAGGTGTCGCTCGCCCATAATGGCGTGCTGTTCCTCGACGAGTTGCCGGAATTCCAGCCCTCGGTGCTCGACGCGCTGCGCCAGCCACTGGAGACCGGCGACGCCTTCATCGCCCGCGCCAATCACCGCGTCACCTATCCCGCCCGGTTCCAATTGGTGGCGGCAATGAACCCCTGCCGCTGCGGCCGGGCCGGCGAGCCGGGCTTCAGCTGCCGGCGTGGGCCGCGCTGCGCCGCCGACTACCAGGCGCGGCTTTCCGGCCCGTTCCTCGACCGCATCGACCTGCATCTCGACGTGCCCGCGCTTTCCGCCGTCGACCTGGTGCGGCCGGCACCGGCGGAATCCAGCGCCAGCGTCGCCCGGCGGGTGGCGGCGGCCCGCGACCTGCAGGCCGAGCGCTTCGCCGCCCTCGGCCGGCCGGACCTCACCACCAACGCGCAGGCGGCCGGCCCGATCCTGGAAGAAATCGCCTCCCCCGATGCCGGCGGCGCGGCGCTGTTGGCGGATGCCGCCCGCATCATGCGGCTGTCGGCGCGCGGCTATCACCGGGTGCTGCGGGTGGCGCGCACCCTCGCCGACCTTTCCGGTGCCGAAACGGTTTCCCGCGCCCATATCGCTGAAGCACTGGCCTACCGGGTCGGCGCCGACCGGACGACGGCGGCGGCGTGATCGACAGCGAATGATCGCCCCATCACGGACGCGTGGCGGCGTCCATCATCGGCACGATGGTAGGGGTCGGGATTCGCACGCCCGCGCGAGCCCGCCGATGAACACGCGAGAACCCCTCGGGCTGGCAGCGCCCGGCGCTTTATCCAGCGAAGCACCCGTCTATAAGGTCACATCCACTTGCACCAAGCGCGGCGGCCCATGGCTTCGTCCATAACCGGCCTTCGCATGTTCCGGCCACGGCCCGGGACGTGCGGCCCCACGACCTGAAGGACGCATGCATGAACCCGCCGGCTGCGGCCCTCGATGAGACCCAGGAGCTCCAGTACAATCTGGCGCTCACCGTGCCGGGCATGCCGATCACCACCGGCGCCTGGCCATCGCGGGCGGAGGCGGCCCGGCGGCGGCATCCGCCGCTTGCCGACCTCGCCTATGGCACGCACCCGCGCGCCCGGCTCGATCTGTTCCGGGCCACCGCCCCACGCGGGACCTTTCTCTTCATCCACGGCGGTTTCTGGCGGGCGCGCTCGAAGGACGAGTTCTCCTGGATCGCCGAGCCCTTCCTCGACGCCGGCTATTCGGTAGCGCTGCCCAGCTACCCGCTGTGCCCGCAGACACCTTTTGCCGCCATCGCCCCCGCCATCCGCGCGGCCTTCACGCATCTTTACCGTGCGCTGCTTTCACCTGCCGAGCGGGCGCGCATCGTCGTCTCCGGCCATTCGGCCGGCGGCTATCTCGCCGCCGACCTTCTGGGTGTCGACTGGACCGCACAGGGCCTGCCGGCCGCTCCCTTCCACGGGGTGCTGCCGGTTTCCGGCGTGTTCGACCTCGTCCCGCTGCTCGCCACCAGCATCAACGCCGATCTGCAGCTCACCCCGGAAGAGGCGGCGCGGCTCAGCCTGCACCGGACGCCGGCGCGTTTCCCGGCCCAGATCGCGCTGGCGGTGGGTGGGGCGGAAACCGAGGGGTTCCGGCAGCAGAGCGCGGCGATGGCGGAAGGCTGGCGCGCGCTGGACCCTGTCCTGATCACCGTGCCCGACGCCAACCATTTCGACATTCTCGACGCTCTTGCCACACCGGGCATGGCGCTGCACGAGGCCGCACGCGCACTTCTCGACGCCGGGCCGGCATGATGGGGGCATGACGGAGTTCGGCGGCCTCGCGGGGTATTGTTGCGCCGGCCTTCCCCATGCCAGAAAGCAGGCGGGATGACTTTGGGTGAACCGGGGAGACTTCGACGTGAAGCGGACGATCGGCGCTGCGGCGCTCGCCACCATTCTGGCCCTGCCGGGCCTTGCCGCCGCCGATGAGCTGAAGATCGGGCTGATCTCCACCCTCTCCGGCCCCTCGGCCGCCCTCGGCCAGCATCTGCGCGACGGCTTCCTGCTGGCGGTGAAGCAGCGCGGCGGCAAGCTCGGCGGCGAGACCGCCGAGGTGATCGTGGTCGACGACGAGCTGAAGCCGGACGTCGCCGTCACCAAGGCCAAGGCGCTGGTGGACCGCGACAAGGTCGACTTCGTGGTCGGCGTGGTGTTCTCCAATGTGATGAACGCCGTCGCCAAGCCGCTGGCGGAATCCAAGACCTTCCTGATCAGCGCCAATGCCGGCCCGTCCACCCTCGCCGGCGAGGGGTGCAGCCCGTATGTGTTCTCCGCCTCCTACCAGAACGACCAGAACCACGAGGTTCTCGGCAAATACGCCCAGGACAAGGGCTACAAGAAGGTGGTGCTGATGGCGCCGAACTATCAGGCGGGCAAGGATTCGCTCGCCGGGTTCAAGCGCCACTACAAGGGCGAGGTCGCCGAGGAGATCTACACCCAGCTCGGCCAGCTCGACTTTTCCGCCGAGCTCGCCCGCATCGCCGCCGCCGAACCGGACGCGGTGTTCACCTTCATGCCGGGCGGCATGGGCGTGAACCTCGTCAAGCAGTACCGGCAGGCCGGCCTCGCCGATACCGTGCCCTTCCTCTCCGCCTTCACCGTCGACGAGACGACGCTGCCGGCGACGCAGGACGCCGCGCTCGGCCTGTATTCCGGCGCCGCCTGGGCTCCCAATCTCGACACGCCGGAGAACAAGGCCTTCGTCGCCGCCTTCGAGAAGGAATATGGCTATGTGCCGGCGCTCTACGCGGCGCAGGCCTATGACGCGGCGCTGATGATCGACGCGGCGGTGAAGAGCCTCGGCGGCAAGCTCGACGACAAGGACGCGGTGCGAGCGGCGCTGAAGAAGGCGGACTTCAAGTCGGTGCGCGGCGCCTTTTCCTTCAACACCAACCAGTTCCCGATCCAGGACTTCTATCTCGTCAAGGTCGCCAAGCGGCCGGACGGCAAGTTCGAGACCGAGATCGCCGAGACGGTGTTCAAGCAATATGGCGACGTCTACGCCGCCAAGTGCCCGATGAAGTGATGCGGGTCCGATCGGGCGCGCCGATAGGCGGCGCGCGCGGAAGCCAGGGGCAAGGCCGGGCACGGACATGAGCACCACGCTCCTCCTCATCCAGACGCTGAACGGGCTGCAGCTCGGCGTGCTGCTGTTCCTGATCGCCGCCGGGCTGACACTGGTGTTCGGGGTGATGGACTTCATCAACCTCGCCCATGGCGTGCAGTACATGCTGGGCGCCTATTTCCTCGCCGCCTTCGCCGCCGCCACCGGCAGCTTCGCGCTCGGGCTGGCGCTGACGCTCGCCGCCGCTCTGCTGTGCGGCGTGGTGCTGGAGCGGCTGGTGCTGCGCCATCTCTATGGGCGCGACCATCTCGACCAGGTGCTGGCGACCTTCGGCATCATCCTGTTCCTCAACGAGGCGGTGCGCGCCCTGTGGGGCTCGGCGCCGCTGCATGTCGACATTCCCGAGGCGTTGTCCGGCGCGGTGCGGCTGATGCCCGGCCTGCTCTACCCGCTCTACCGGCTGGTGCTGATCGGTGCCGGGCTCGGGGTGGCGCTGCTGCTCTATGTGCTGGTCACCCACACCCGCATCGGCATGCGCGTGCGCGCCGGGGCGAGCGACGCGGCGATGGTGTCGGCGCTCGGGGTGAATGTCGGCCGGCTGTTCACCCTGGTGTTCGGCTTCGGCGCCATGCTGGCCGGCTTTGCCGGCGCGCTGGCGGCGCCGATCCTCTCGGTGGAGCCAGGCATGGGCGACAACATCCTCATCCTCGCCTTCGTGGTGGTGGTGATCGGCGGCATCGGCTCGGTGCGCGGCGCCTTCGTCGCAGCGCTGCTGGTCGGGCTGGTGGACACGCTCGGGCGCTCCTTCTCCACCAGCCTGATGCGGCTGGTGATGGATTCCTCCGCTGCCGCCCAGGCCGGCCCGGCGCTCGCCTCCATGCTGGTCTATGTGCTGATGGCGCTGGTGCTGGCGGTGCGCCCGCGCGGCCTGTTCCCGGCGAGCGCGGGATGAGCATATCCGCCCGGCGCTCCCTGCTTCCGCTGCTCCTCGGCGCCGGCTTCGCCCTGGTGCCGGTCGTCACCGGCGGCGACGTCTATACGGTGAACCTCGCCATCCGCATCATGTGCCTCGCCATCGCGGCGATCGGGCTCGACCTGATCCTCGGCTATGGACGGCTGGTCAGCTTCGGCCATGCCGCCTTCTTCGGCGCCGGCGCCTATGCGGTCGGGATCCTGTCGACGCACGGCTTTACCAGCGCGCCGCTGCTGATCGGCGCCGCCATCCTCGCCGGTGCGGCGCTGGCGCTGCCGATCGGCGCGGTCTCGCTGCGCACCCGCGGCGTGTATTTCATCATGATCACGCTGGCCTTCGGACAGATGCTGTTCTTCACCGCCACCAGCCTCTCGGCCTATGGCGGCGACGACGGGCTGAGCCTGCCGGCGCGCGCCACCTTCCTCGGCACCGATCCGTTCGGATCGCCGCTGAGCTTCCATTATGTGGTGCTGGCGCTGCTGGCGCTCGTCTATCTCGGTGGCCGCGCCATCGTCGCCTCGCGCTTCGGCCGGGTGCTGCGGGCCGGCGGCGAGGACGAGCGGCGGGTGATCGCCGCCGGCTTCCCGATCACAGCCTACCGGCTGGTCGCCTTCGTCATCGCCGGTGGCATAGCCGGGCTCGCCGGCGGGCTCTATGCCGAGTTCACCGAGTTCGTCAGCCCGGCCTATCTGTCGTGGCAGCGCTCGGGCGAGTTCATCGTCATGGTGGTGCTGGGCGGCACCGGCTCGCTGCACGGCGCGGTGCTCGGCGCCGCCGGCGTGGTGCTGCTCGAGGAATGGCTGGCGGAGTTCACCGAGCACTGGCGGCTGATCTTCGGCCCGCTGCTGGTGCTGGCGGCACTGGCGGGACGCGACGGACTCGCCCGCCTGCTCGGCAGGGGAACGCGATGACCGCCCCGCGCCCGATCCTGCAGCTCCAGGGGCTGGTGAAGCACTATGGCCGGCTCAGGGTGAGCGACGATGTCTGGCTCGATGTCGCGCCGGGCGAAACCCACGCGCTGATCGGGCCCAACGGCGCCGGCAAGACCACGCTGATCGGCCAGATCGCCGGCGAGATCCCGAGCGATTCCGGCCGCATCCTCCTCGACGGCGCCGACGTCACCGTGGAGAGGCCGCACCGGCGCGTGCATCGCGGCCTCGCCCGCTCGTTCCAGATCACCCGGCTGATCGGCGGCTTCAGCGCGCTGGAGAATGTCGCGCTATGCGCCCAGGCGCTGGAGGGGTCGAGCTTCCGCTTCCTCGCCCCCGCCAGCCGCGACGCGGGCCTGAACGCCGCCGCCATCGCCGCACTCGCGGAAACCGGCCTGGCGGAGCGGGCCGATATTCCCGCCGGCCGGCTCAGCCATGGCGAGAAGCGCCAGCTGGAGCTCGCCATGGCGCTGGTCGCGCGCCCGAAGTTGATGGTGCTGGACGAGCCGATGGCCGGGCTTGGCAAGGCGGAGACGCAGGCGATGATCGCGGTGCTGCGCCGGCTCGCCGGGCAGGCGGCGATCCTGCTAGTCGAGCACGACATGCATGCCGTCTTCGCGCTCGCCGACCGCATCAGCGTGCTGGTCGAAGGCCGGATCATCGCCTCCGGCCCGCCGGATGCCATCCGCGCCGACGCCGCCGTACGCGCCGCCTATCTCGGCGAGGAGGTGTAGATGCTCGAGCTCTCCGACGTCACGGCCGGCTATGGTGGCAACCAGGTGCTGTTCGGCGTCTCGCTCAGCGTCGGCGCCGGCGAGGCGGTGGCGCTGATGGGGCGCAACGGCATGGGCAAGAGCACGACGGTGAAGACCGTCATGGGCCTGCTGCCGGCCAGTGGCGGCGCCATCTCCTTCGCCGGGCGCCCGATCCTCGGCCTGCCACCCTACCGGATCGCCAATGCCGGCATCGGCCTGGTGCCGGAAGGCCGGCGTGTCTTTCCGACCTTGAGCGTGCGCGAAAACCTGATCGCCACCGCCCGCCCTGCCGCGACGGGACGCGACGGCCGGCCGAAGGCACCGGAATGGACGCTGGCTGCGATCTATGAATTGCTGCCCCGCCTCGCCGAACGCCAGCGCCACCTCGGCAGCCAGCTCTCCGGTGGCGAGCAGCAGATGCTCGCCATCGGCCGGGCGCTGATGACCAATCCCCGGCTGGTGATCCTCGACGAGGCGACCGAGGGGCTGGCCCCGCTGATTCGCACCGAGATCTGGGCCTGCCTCGAACGGCTCAAGCAGGCCGGCCTCGCCATTCTGGTCATCGACAAGCATGCCGACGCGCTGGCACGGATCGCCGACCGGCACGTCATACTGGAGAAGGGCCGCGTCGCCTGGAGCGGCGACACCGCCGCCTTTCGCGCCGACCCCGGCCTCAAGGATCGGTTCCTGCATGTATGAGCCGGCTAATCATCGGCAGGGTTACTTGCGGGAACGACGGTAGCCGCCGGGCGGCGGAGCATTCATCGCATGTGTCGAAGCCAGCGATGCATGCCACTGCCTTATCTGTCACATCGCCGTTGGAAAAACGTGATTCTGTCGTCGCTTGAAACTATGATGCGCGACAGTTTCAGGGGCACGCCATGACGCGTTACTTTGCCGACGATGCGGCCGTTACGACGCCGAATCCCTTCGCTTCGGCGCTGCGTCTGGTCTTGCCTTCCTCGCTGGCTCCCCACATCGCCGAACCGATGCGCCGCCTGGCCGGCCCGCTGGCGCCCTCACGGCTGATGCCGGCGCTGCGCTCCTATTCCGGCCTGCGCCACCGCGAGACCCGCCCCGCCCCGGGGCCGGAGAGCCTCGGCCGCATCGGCTCGCTGGAGGTGCGCCTCGCCCGTACCGCCGCCGACGTCCGCCGGGCGCAACGGCTGCGCTACCAGGTGTTCTACGAGGAGATGTCGGCGCTGCCCAGCGCCGCCGCCCGGCTGGCGCGGCGGGACTTCGACGGCTTCGACGCCATTTGCGACCATTTGCTGGTGCTCGACCATGACGCCTGCCGGCTGGTGCGCGGCCGCCGGGTGCCGGCGGTGGTCGGCACCTACCGCCTGCTGCGGCAGGAGATCGCCAACCGCCATGGCGGCTTCTACACCGCCGGCGAGTTCGACATCGCTCCCCTGCTCGCCCGCCATCCGCACCACCGCTTCCTGGAGCTCGGTCGTTCCTGCGTGCTCAGCTCCTACCGCACCAAGCGCACGGTCGAGCTGCTCTGGCACGGCATCTGGGCCTATGTGCGCCAGCACGGCATCGACGTGATGTTCGGCTGCGCCAGCCTGGAGGGCACCGACCCGCTGGCGCTGGAGCGCCCGCTGGCCTTCCTGCATCATTTCGCCCCGTCCGATCCGGAATGGCGCGCCCGCGCCCTGCCCGGCCGCGCCGCCGGCATGGACGGCGTGGCCAAGGACGCTCTTGACGCCAAGAGGGCGCTCAACGAGCTGCCGCCGCTGATCAAGGGCTATCTGCGCCTCGGCGCCCAGATCGGCCAGGACGCGGTGATCGACCATCAGTTCGGCACCACCGACGTGCTGATCGTGCTGCCGATCGAGCGCATCGATCCGCGCTATCTCTGCCATTTCGGCATGAATGGCGAGCGCCACGCCGCCTAAGCCTGCCGAGCGCCCTCACTCCTCCATCGCGATGCCGGCCAACATCCCGGCCGGGCGGCATCTTGCGCGCCGGTACGCTCCTGCCCATATCTCGATGCAACGGGATGCCCCTCGGGGGTCCCACACTGCAAAGTCGCTTCGGACAAGGACTTTGGGAGCATGTCGCGCATTCCCACGCTGTCGAGCCCCTTCCTGCTCGGGTTCGATGAGGTGGAGCGGGCGCTGGATCGGGTCGCAAAGGGCTCGGACGGCTACCCGCCCTACAATGTCGAACGCATCGCCGTACCCGGCCAACCGGAACGGCTGCGCATCACGCTGGCGGTCGCCGGCTTCCCCCGCGACCAGCTGGATGTGACGCTCGAGGAGAAAGAGCTCGTCATCCGCGGCCGTCAGGCCGAGGAGCCGCAGCGGACCTTTCTTCACCGGGGCATCGCTGCCCGCCAGTTCCAGCGCACCTTCGTGCTGGCCGAGGGCATGCATGTCATCGGCGCCGAACTGAAGAACGGTCTTTTGTCGGTTGATCTCATCCGGCCGGAACCGGAACGGGTGGTCAGGCGTATCGCTATATCAGCCGACGAGTGAGTGCCCAGAGCCGGTCTCGACAGCTAGGACAAGGAGTCGCGGACCATGACCAATGAATTCACCCTCGATACCGCCGCCACCGGCGGCGCGCCCGACGCCCTGACGCCGGAAGCCTTCGCCAGTCTCGGTGGCGGCCATATCGCCTATGTGCGCCCGATCGATTCGGCGGACGCTGCCCGCATGTTCCCGCAGGCGCGGCTGGAGCCGGGGCTCAAGCTGTTCACGCTGCATGCCGCCGACGGCACGCCGATGATGCTCACCGACAGCCGCGAGGCGGCTATCGCCTCGGCGATGGAGAACGAGCTGGTCACGGTCAGCGTGCACTGAGCCGGCAAGGCCATTTCGAGGCCACTGAATGCGCAGGGCGCCGTCCGGGCCGGACGGCGCCTTTTGCTTGTCAGCTCCGCTTCGCCTCGATCGCGTCCCAGATCAGCGCCGCGATATCCGGGCCGCCCAGCCGGCGGATGGCGCGGATGCCGGTCGGCGAGGTGACGTTGATCTCGGTGAGATTGCCGTCGATCACGTCGATGCCGGTGAACAGCAGTCCCCTCGCCTTCAGCGACGGGCCGAGCGCCTCGCAGATCTCCCTTTCGCGCGGCGTGAGGTCGGTTTCCTTCGCCGCGCCGCCGCGCACCATGTTGGAGCGCAGGTCGCCGGCGCTTGGCACACGGTTGACCGCGCCAGCGAACACGCCATCCACCAGGATGATGCGCTTGTCGCCCTGCGTGACCTCGGGAATGAAGCGCTGCACCACCCAGGGCTCGCGGAAGGTGGTGGCGAACAGATCGTAGAGCGAGCCGAAATTCAGGTCGTCGCGGGTGAGGCGGAACACCGCCGCGCCGCCATTGCCGTAGAGCGGCTTCACCACGATGTCGCCGAACTCGTCGCGGAACGCCTTGATCTCCTCGATGTCGCGGGTGATCAGCGTCGGCGGCATCAGCTCGGGGAACTCGGTGACGAAGATCTTCTCCGGCGCATTGCGCACATGGGCGGGATCGTTCACCACCAGCGTCTTCGGATGCACCCGCTCAAGCAGGTGGGTGGCGGTGACGTAGTGCATGTCGAAGGGCGGATCCTGGCGCATCAGGATGGCGTCGAAGCTATCGACCCGCAGCCGCTGCTTGTCGCCGAGGGTGAAATGGTCGCCCTTGACGTCGCGCACCTCGACCGGCTGCACGGTGGCGAACACCTCGCCGTCGCGCATGGCGAGGGTATCGGGCGTGTAATAGCTCAGGGAGTGCCCGCGCGCCTGGGCTTCGAGCATGAGGGCGAAGGTCGAATCGCCGGCAATGTTGATGCGGTCGATCGGGTCCATCTGGACGGCGACGTTGAGGCTCATGGATGCTGACGTCCCAAGGGAGGAGGGGCCGCACAAGCGGCATTCGCCCCCTGTTTACCGCCTCGCGCCGGCCGGCGCCACGCATCCGTAACGCCAGGCCTGGCGCAGGAGGTTCACTCCGCCTCGAAGGCGCCCGGCAGATGCACCGGCGCACGCCCCGGCGCCAGCAGCACCACGTCGAGCCGCATGTCGAGGCCGGCCAGCTCGGGATGCGCGGCGAGCCAGATTTCCGCCGCCGCGGCGATGCGCCGGCGCTGGCGGAGCAGCACCGATTCGGCGGCCGCCCGCAGGCCCGAACGCGCCTTCACTTCCACGAACAGCAGCAGATCCTCGCGGCGGGCGATCAGGTCGATCTCGCCACGCGGCGTGCGCGCGCGCCGCGCCAGAATGGCGAAGCCCTGCTTCTCCAGCAGCCGGGCGGCGGTCTCCTCGGCAGCAAGGCCGCGCGAGAACGCCGTCGGCTTCGGCGCGGTCATTCGTCCGCTTCCGCCTGCAGCGCCAGTGCCCGCGCATAGACGTCGCGGCGTGGGCGACCGGTGGCCGCGGCCACCGTGGCGGCGGCGTCCTTCAGCGAGAGGCTGGCCAGCGCCCGGCGCAGCGCGACATCGATATCGGCGTCGCTCGCCTCGCTCGCCCCCGGCGGACCGATCACCAGCACGATCTCGCCACGCGGCGGACCGGCCTCGGCATAATGCGCGGCCAGCTCCGGGAGGGAGCCGCGCCGCACCTCCTCGAAGGTCTTGGTGAGCTCGCGACACACCGCGGCCCGCCGCTCCCCCAGCCCGGCGGCGAGATCGGCGAGGCTCTCCGGCAGGCGCGGCCCGCTCTCATACAGCACCAGCGTCGCGGGGATCACCGACAGCTCGGCGATGCGCGTGCGGCGGGCTCCGCCCTTCTGCGGCAGGAAGCCGTCGAACAGGAAGCGATCGGTCGGCAGGCCTGCCGCCACCAGCGCCGCGAGGCTGGCCGAGGCACCCGGTAGCGGGATGATGCGGAACCCCGCCTCGATCGCCGCTTCCACCAGCTTGTAGCCGGGATCGGAGACCAGCGGCGTGCCGGCATCCGACACCAGTGCCACCGCCGCCCCCGCTTCCAGCCGCGCCAGCAGGCGCGGCCGCATGCTGGCGGCATTGTGATCGTGATAGGCGACCAGCGGCGTTTCGATGCCGTAACGATCAAGCAGGCGTCGCGTCACCCGCGTGTCCTCGCAGGCAACGAGATCGGCGCCGGCCAGCGTCTCCAGCGCCCGCACGGTGACGTCGCCGAGATTGCCTATCGGGGTGGCCACCACATGCAGCCCCGCTTCGAGGCGGGGCGCCGGCACGTTCTGGCCGACCAGGCGGAAGGATCGGGGGGCATCGGCGGGCGGCTGGGTCATCGTGTCGCCATTCTAGAAGGCGAGAGCGGTGCCGTCATGCCCGCAGGGCTTCACGAGAGGGGATATGTCGGGCTTTTTGCGCCGTTTCTCGGCCCACGCGGCGTGACAGGCGGCCGCCCGGCATCCTACAAGAGTTACATATGCCCGCTCAGCCACCCGACGAGGCAATGACCGAGCCAGATACGAAGGTGCAGACCGGCGCCCGCGCCGCCCTCCGCCACAGCCGTCGCGGCTTCCTGCTCATGGCCGGCGGCGCGACGCTCGCTGCCTGCGGCTCGATGCCGGACTCGCCGCCGCCGCAGGCTGCCCTGCCGCCGGCTCCCGCCGTTCCCGCACAGCCGGCCAACACGCTCGGCGCCGGCTCGGTGCGCATCGGCCTCATCCTGCCGCTCGGCGCGAGCGGCAATGCCGGCATCGCCGCCCAATCTTTGAAGAACGCCGCCGACATGGCGATCGCCGAGTTCACCGGCGCCAACATCCAGCTCGTCGTCAAGGATGACGGCGGCACCGGCCCCGGCGCGCAGACGGCGGCGCAGCAGGCGCTCGACGAGGGGGCGAGGGCGGTCATCGGGCCGCTTTTCGCCCATACCGTCGCTTCCGCCGGGCAGGTGACCCGCACCCGCAATGTCCCGCTGGTCGGCTTTTCCACCGACACCAATGTGGCGACGCGCGGCGTCTATCTCCTCTCCTTCCTGCCGCAGACCGACGTGGTGCGGGCGGTGCGCTACGCCTCGACGAGCGGCCGGCGCGCCTATGCGGCGCTGCTGCCGGACAACGCCTATGGCTCGGTGGTCGAGGCCGCCTTCCGCGAGGCGGTGCCGGCGGCCGGCGGCCGGGTGGTGGGGCTCGAACGTTACGCACCCGGCCAGTCTGCCGAAGCCATCCGTCGTCTCGCACCCTCCGCCATGCAGGCGGATGCGCTGTTCCTGCCGGATTCCGGCGACGCCGTGCCACAGCTCCTGCAGGGGCTGTCCGGCGCGGGCGTCAATCTGGCCGGCAAGCAGCTGATCGGCACCGGCCTGTGGGACAATTCGGCCCTGTTCAACGTGCCACAGTTGCAGGGCGGCATCTTCGCCGCCCCGGATCCGGCCGGCTTCCGCACCTTCGCACAGCGATACGAAGCCCGTTTCGGCCAGAAGCCGGTGCGCACCGCCACGTTGGCGCATGACGCGGTCTCGCTGATGGCGGCGCTGGTCAATACCGGCGGCGAGGTGGGGCTGAACGACACCGCGATCCAGAACCCGTCGGGCTTCAGCGGCATTGACGGCGTGTTCCGATTCCGCGCCGACGGTACCAACCAGCGCGGCCTCGCGGTCATGCGCATCGCCAGCGGCGGCACCCAGATCGCCAGCCCGGCGCCGCGCAGCTTTGCCGAACAGGGTATCTGATCGCCTAGGCCGCCAGATCGGCGACGATGGCGTCGAGCACCGGGAAACCCTGTGGCGTCACCCGCAGCCGACCATCGGCGTGCTCTTCGAGCATGCCCTCGCCGATCAGCGCCGCTACCCGCCCCGCATCGAAATCGCGGCCGGACAACGCGACGAAGCGGTGACGGTCGATACCCTCGGCAAGGCGCAGCCCCATGATGAGATATTCGTCGGCCTGCTCCGGGCGGCTCAGGCCATCATCGACCACCAGACCGTGCCCGTCCGCCTCGACCCGGCTCAGCCACGCCTCCGGCCCGCGCTCGGTGGAGGTGGCGCGCCGGCCCTCCGGCGTGTCGAGCCGGCCATGCGCGCCGGGACCGATGCCGGCATATTCGCCATAGCGCCAATAGAGCAGGTTGTGCCGGCTCTCGGCGCCGGGACGGGCGTGGTTGGAAATCTCATAGGCCGGCAGACCGGCGGCCGATGTGGTCTCCTGCGTCACGTCCCACAGCGCGCGCGCGACCTCCGGATCCGGCGTCTTCAGCTTGCCGGCGCGATAAAGCGCCGCGAACGGCGTGCCGTCCTCGATGGTGAGCTGATAGAGCGAGAGGTGCTCGCAGCCCTCGGCGATGGCGCGCTTCAATTCGCGTGCCCAGTCCTCCGGCCGCTGGTCCGGCCGGGCATAGATGAGATCGAAGGAGGAGCGCTCGAAGGCCGAGCGGGCGATGGCCACCGCCGCCAGCGCCTCGGCGGCGCTGTGCATGCGCCCGAGCGCCCGCAGCGAGGCGTCGTCCAGCGCCTGCACGCCGAGCGAGACGCGGTTGATGCCGGCGGCGCGGTAGCCGCGAAACCGTTCGGCCTCGACGCTGGTCGGGTTGGCCTCCAGCGTCACCTCGGCCCGGGCATCGAGCGGCCAGGCGTCGTCAATGGCGTTCAGGATGCCTTCCACCGTCGCCGGCGCCATCAGCGACGGTGTGCCGCCGCCGAAAAACACGCTCTGCGTCCGCCGCTGGCCGGTGCGCGCGCGCATATGGGCGATCTCGGCGCGAAAGGCAGCGAGGAAGCGCGCCTCGTCCGGCGGCGCATGGCGCACATGCGAGTTGAAGTCGCAATAGGGGCATTTGGCCTTGCAGAACGGCCAATGCACGTAGACGCCGAATCCGGGATCCACCGGCGGCGGCGCCCTATCGGCCCGGTCAGTCAAACCGGGCTCCGAAGCAGGCTTCCGCCAGCTTGATGAAGGCGCGGGCGCGGTGCGACCCGCCGCGGCCGAGCGGCGGCATGGCGTGCTTTTCCTCGCCGTTCATCTCGCCGAAGGTGCGGGCGGAACCGTCCGGCAGGAACATCGGATCGTAGCCGTGTCCGCTGTCGCCGCGCGGCGGCCAGATCATCTCGCCGGAGACCACGCCCTCGAAATCCTCGACATGGCCATCCGGCCAGGCAACGCACAGCGCCGAGATGAAATAGGCACGGCGCTGGGCCGGGTCGATCGCGTCGACCTTGCGCAGTTCCTCCTCCACCCTGGCCATGGCGTGCCCCCAGTCACGGCCGGGGCCGGCCCAGCGGGCGGTATAGAGGCCCGGCGCTCCGCCCAGCGCCTCGACGCACAGGCCGGAATCGTCGGCAAATGCCGGCAGGCCGGTCGCCTCGCAGGCGGCACGCGCCTTGATCCGGGCGTTCTCCTCGAAGGTCAGCCCGGTCTCCTCCGGCTCGGGCAGGCCGAGATCGCCGGCCGAGACCAGCTCGACGCCGTAAGGTTCCATCAGCCCGCGCATCTCGATGAGCTTGCCGGGGTTGTGGGTGGCGATCACCACCCGGCCGACGAGGCGGCGATGTTCGTGGCGATCCTCGTCCATGGCTCAGGCCACCGCCAGCTTCTGCAGGTCGACCAGCCGGGAAACACCCTTGCGGGCGAGGCCGAGCATGGCGTTGAACTCGTCCTCGGTGAACGGCGTCTTCTCCGCCGTGCCCTGGATCTCGACGAAGCCGCCGGAGCCGGTCATCACGAAATTGCAGTCGGTGCCGGCGTCGGAATCCTCGGCATAGTCGAGATCGAGGCGCGGCTCGCCGTCGATGATACCGCAGGACACCGCAGCAACGTGATCCCGCAGCGGGATGGTCGAAAGCATGCCGCGCGTCTTCATCCAGCTCAGGCAGTCATGCAGCGCGATCCAGGCGCCGGTGATCGAGGCGGTGCGGGTGCCGCCATCGGCCTGGATCACGTCGCAATCGACAGTGATCTGCCGCTCGCCGAGCTTTTCGAGATCCACAATAGTGCGCAGCGAGCGCCCGATCAGCCGCTGGATCTCCATGGTGCGGCCCGTGGGCTTGCCGGCCGTTACCTCGCGGCGGGTGCGCTCATGGGTGGCGCGCGGCAGCATGCCGTATTCGGCGGTGACCCAGCCGCGGCCCTGTCCCTTCAGCCACGGCGGCAGCCGCTCTTCCAGCGTCGCCGCCACCAGCACATGGGTCTCGCCGAACTTCACCAGGCAGGAGCCTTCGGCGTGGCGCAGCACGCCGCGCTCGAAGCTGACGGCCCGCATCTCGTCGGGGGCGCGGCGTGAGGGACGCATGCTGAAGTCTCCATGAGGCGGTTGCCGGGCGAGGCGACACCGGCGCGGGCGAAGAAAAGCGAGTGATCATTGCCGATCCCGTTCGCATCCCTCGACAGGCGGAATGGCAACGGCTTTCGGGCGCTCCTTGTAAGGGGCAGTCCCGTGCGACCGCAAGCGCATAACGCCGCGACGCGACTGGCGCCGGGAAGACGATGCCGGCAAGCAATGCTTGAAGGCGCCCCCGCGAATGCCGATTATATGTTTCACATGAAACGTTCCGATGGCGATTCCGGCGCAGCCATGCCTCTCGATCCGATCCTGGCCTCCACCTCCCCCTCCCTCGCCAAGCTCGACGAGCGCTCGCGCGAGATTTTCCGCCAGATCGTCGAGACCTATCTCGCCACCGGCGAGCCGGCCGGGTCGCGCAATATTTCCCGGCTCATTCCCATGACGCTGTCGCCGGCCTCGGTGCGCAACGTGATGGCCGATCTCGAGGCCGCCGGCCTCATCTTCGCTCCGCACACCAGCGCCGGCCGGCTGCCGACCGAGCGCGGGCTGCGCTTCTTCGTCGATTCCATGCTGGAGATCGGCGACGTCTCCGAGGATGAACGCAACTCCATCGAGGCACAGGTGAAGGCAGCCGCGCGGGCCCAGACCGTCGAGGGCGTGCTGGCGGAAGCCTCCAACCTGCTCTCCGGCCTGTCGCGCGGCGCCGGTGTCGTCACCACCACCAAAAGCGACGCCCGGCTGAAGCACATGGAGTTCGTGCCGCTCGACCCGGCGCGGGCGCTGCTGATCCTGGTCTCGGAAGATGGCGAGGTGGAGAACCGGTTGGTGCCGCTGCCGGCCGGCCTGCCCGCCTCCGCTTTGGTCGAGGCCACCAACTTCCTCAACGCCCGCACCCGCGGGCGCACGCTCCTGGAGCTGCGCACCGAGGTCGAGCGCACGCTGGCCGCCCGCCGCGCCGAACTCGACGAGGTGACGGCGCGTATCGTCGCCGCCGGCCTCGCCTCCTGGTCGGGCGGCGACAAGGCCGAGCGGCGGCTGATCGTGCGCGGCCAGACCAAGCTGTTGCAGGACCTCAAGGCCATCGAGGATCTCGAACGGGTGCGCCTGCTGTTCGACGATCTCGAAGCCAAGCAGGAAGTGGTCGACCTTCTGGGGCGGGCCGAGGACGCGCAGGGGCTGCGCATCTTCATCGGCTCGGAGAACAAGCTGTTCTCGCTGTCGGGCTCCTCCACCATCGTCGCGCCCTATCGCGACGGGCAGGGCCGGGTGGTGGGGGTGCTCGGCGTCATCGGGCCGACGCGGCTGAATTATGCCCGCATCGTGCCGATGGTGGACTTCACCGCCGGGGTCGTCAGCCGGGTCCTGGGGCGGCCCGGCTTCGATGCGGCTTGATTTTTTCAGGCCACGACCCGATATGGCGGGTCAAATCGGGCGTGCAGCGCCCGCTATCCTTTTCCCCCGACGAGGCAGTCATGACCGAAGATAACCGCAAGCCGGCGGACGCTTCCGACGAGGTCGCCGGTACGCCGAGCGAAGAGACCGTCGGCGCGACTGAAAATGGCGAGGACGGCTTCGCCGCCGAGCGCGAGCGCTACGAGGCGGAGATCGCCGCGCTGAAGGACAAGTTCCTGCGCGCCTTCGCCGAGGCGGACAATGTGCGCCGCCGCGCCGAGCGCGAGGTCGCCGATGCCAAGGTCTATGGGATCACCGGCTTCGCCCGCGACGTGCTGTCGCTGTCCGACGATTTCGAGCGCGCGCTCGGCGTCATCGACGACGACGCCCGCGCCACCGCCGAAGGCACGCTGAAGACGGTACTGGACGGTATCGAACTGACCGCGCGCAGCCTCAACCAGACGCTGTCCAAGCATGGTGTCGCCCGCATCGAGGCAGAGGGGGCGAAGTTCGACCCCAATCTGCATCAGGCGATGTTCGAGGTCCCGAATGCCGAGGTGCCGTCGGGCACCGTGGTGCAGGTGATCCAGCCCGGCTACACGATCGGCGGTCGCGTGCTGCGCCCGGCGCTGGTGGGCGTCTCCAAGGGCGGCCCCAAGGCGGCGCCGGCCGAAACCCAGAGCAGCCAGAGCTGATCCAGCATGACCCGGCCATGAGGCCGGGTTGCGGGGCCGCGCCTCAGCGCGGCTCCAGCCCGTCGCGCAGCGCCCGCAGGTTGTCGAAATCACGGGTGAAATCGTCGGCCGGCAGCACGCCGACCATGCGGATGTAGTTGGCGCGGCCGAAACGCAGCCACTGCACCACCTTCATCGGCTTGCCGGTCTGCTGGTCCACCGCATTGGCAACGATCTCGATGCCCTGCTGGCCGCCAATGCGCAGCGGGCCGCCGCGCTCGACGCGCAGGTCGCGCACGCCCGGCACCGACGCAATGGCCCGCTTGGCGAGGCTTTCGCGTTCGTTTTCCCCGATTTCGCCCGGCACCATGCCGGCGATGAAGATCGGCCGGCCTTCTTCGGGAGCCGCCGCCTCGCCCTTCACCAGCAGTACCGCCGAGGTGCCGAGCACCCGCAATACCCTGTAGCCTTCCAGCGACTGGAAGGTGAAGGGCAGGCGCGCCAGCATCTCTTCCTGGGTCGGCGGCGCACGGAATACCACGGTGGCCAGCGCCGCCTCGATGGCCGTGTCGGGATAGCGGCTGGCCGATTCCTCGGGCAGCTGTGCCGTCACCAGGGCGGTCTGGTCCTTGCCGCCGGCCAGCATGATCCATTTCTTCACCGCCACGGCGCCGACGCTCTGGTAGCCGTAAAGCATCAGCCCGCGCCCGCCATCGGGAAGCGCGATCTCGCGTTGCGTCTCGATGGTCACGCCCTGCTTCTGCAGCGTCTCGCGGTTGAAGGTCTTCACGATGGAATCGAAGTCGCCATGCGGCACTTCCACCACCACGATGGCCGCCTTGGCGGCGCGGTCCTCGAAACCGGCGACGCCGGCAATCGGCGTCATGCCGTCCGGCGGCTCCAGGCCGACAGAGCCCCCATTCGGGAACACCGGCTCCGCCGCTGCCGCGAGGGTCGAGCCGGCCAGCGCGGCAATCAGAACGGCGGCGCGGACGAGGCGGCGCATGGCATGTCCTTCCATGGGAAAGCGATTCGGTTGTTTCCGCTCATAACGCCGTATCCGGCTCCCTGCGAGCGGGATGCACGCGGCGTAACGTCAGATTGATGCGGCCGGGCTGGCTGAGCAGCGTCGACGTGCCGGCCAGAATACGATCTATGCCGTGAAAGGCCAGCCGGCTCGGCCCGGAAAGCAGCAGGGCGTCACCGGAAGCGAGACGGATGGAGCGGGTGCCGCCGCGCCGCTCGGTGCCGCCGACGCGGAAGATCGCGGTATCGCCGAGCGACAGCGAGAGCACCGGCGCGGCGAATTCCTGCTCGTCCCGGTCCTGATGCAGGCCCATGCGGGCCTCCGGTCCGTACCAGTTGATCAGGCAGGCCTCGGGGGCGAGGTCGGTGCCGCCCAGCTCGTCCCAGGCTCGGCGCAGCGCGGCGGGGAAGGGCGGCCAGGGGGCGCCCGTTACCGGATGCTGCGGCTGGTAGCGATAGCCGTTCTCGTCCGACACCCAGCCGAGCGGCCCGCAATTCGACATCCGCACAGAGAAGGGTTTGCCGGTGCGCGGCATGCGCGGGGTAAACAGCGGCGCCGTGGCCAGCACCTCGCGGATGTCGGCGACCAGTGCCTCCTGCGCGGGCCGGTCGAGATAGCCCTGCCACCACAGGCAGCCGGGCGCGAGTTCGAGCGGGGCGGGGATCGATGCGAGGGTCATGGCACGCTCACAGCTTGCGCAGCGCCACCGCCTCCACCTCGTGGTCGCCGCCCTTGCGCAGGATGAGGTCGGCGCGCTGGCGCGTGGGCAGGATGTTCTCCTGCAGGTTCACCTGATTGATCGAGCGCCAGATGGCCCGGGCGGTCTGGTCGGCCTCGCTGCCGGAAATGCCGGCATAGCGGTGGAAATAGGCGGCGGGGTCGCGGAAGGCGGTCTCCCGCAGCCGCATGAAGCGCTCGACATACCAGCGCTCGAGAATGGCCTCGTCGGCGTCGATATAGATCTTGAAGTCGAAGAAATCGGAGACAAAGGGGATGCCCTTGCCGTCCTTGGGCGGGCGGCTGGTCTGCAGCACGTTCAGTCCCTCGACGATGAGGATGTCCGGCTGGTCGACCTCGACGCGCTCATTCGGCGTCACGTCATAATTGAAGTGGCTGTAGATCGGCGCCACCACCGGGTGCCGGCCCGCCTTGATATCGGTGAGGAAGTGCAGCAGCGCCGGCAGGTCGTAGCTTTCCGGAAAGCCCTTCTTCTGCATCAGCCCTTCCCGCTCCAGCACCGCATTGGGCAGGAGGAAGCCATCGGTGGTCACCAGCGCCACCTTGGGCGTGTTTGCCCAGCGGCCGAGCAGCGCCTGCAGCACGCGCGAGGTGGTCGACTTGCCCACCGCCACCGAGCCGGCGACGCCGATGATGTAGGGCATCTTCCCCGCCTCTTCGGGGCCGAGGAACTTCTGCATGGAGCGGAACAGCTTCTGCGTCGCCCCGACATAGATGGACAGGAGCCGCGACAGCGGCAGGTAGATCTCCTCGATCTCGGCCAGCGACAGCCGGTCGTTGAGGCCCTGCAACCGGGCGATCTCCTCGGGCGTCAGCGGCTGCGGCGTGTCGGCACGCAGCGCGGCCCATTCGGCACGCGAGAAATTGCGGAAGGGCGAAAGCCCCTTGCTGTCGAGCTTCATGTCCATCGGCTGGGCTTCCTCGGAGCGGCATACGCCGTCATCGCCCGGACTTGGCTGCGCCGGGCGTTGGTCGACCGTATACCACATTCACGCCGCACCCGATATGGGCGACCTCCCGACTGGCGGGAGCGCTCAACCGGCGGGACGCGACGCCTTTTCCTCGATGCCCGAACGGGCGGTACGACGACCAAGCTCCGCATAGATGTCCTCGAGGGCAATGCCCCGCGCGTGGAGCAGCACCATGAGATGGTAGAGAAGGTCCGCACTCTCCGAAACGACGGCTTTGGTATCAGCCGATACCGCCGCGAGAGCGGTCTCGACCGCTTCCTCGCCGAGCTTCTGGGCGCATTTGGCGACGCCCTTCTCGATCAGCGAGCGCGTATAGGACGGCGGGCCGCCGCCGGCCGCCCGCTCGGCGACAATGCCGGCGAGATCGTCGAGTGTCACGCGTGTGTCGCTCATACCGGCCTCCTCAGCCGCGCCGCACCGGCAGGCCGGCCTGCGCCAGCCGATCCTTGGCGGCACCGATGGTAAAGGTGCCGAAATGGAAGATCGAGGCGGCCAGCACCGCGCTCGCCCGGCCGTCGCGGATGCCGTCCACCAGGTGATCGAGCGTGCCGACACCGCCGGAGGCGATCACCGGCACCGAAACGGCATCGGAAATGGCGCGGGTGAGGGCGAGGTCGAAGCCTTCGCCGGTGCCGTCGCGGTCCATCGAGGTGAGCAGGATCTCGCCGGCCCCCAGTGCCACCACCTCGCGGGCATACTCCACCGCATCGATGCCGGTGCGGTTGCGCCCGCCATGGGTGAAGATCTCCCAGCGGTCGGCTTCACCGGGCTGCGACACCTTCTTGGCGTCGATGGCGACGACGATGCACTGCTCGCCGAACTTCTCCGCCGCCTCGCGCACGAATTCCCGCCGGTTCACCGCCGCGGTGTTGATCGACACCTTGTCGGCGCCGGCATTCAGCAGCGCGCGGATATCCTCTACCGTGCGCACCCCGCCGCCGACGGTAAGCGGCATGAAGCACTGCTCGGCGGTGCGGCTGACCACGTCGATCAGCGTGCTGCGCGCCTCGACGCTGGCGGTGATGTCGAGGAAACACAGCTCGTCGGCGCCGGCGGCGTCATAGGCCTTGGCCGCCTCCACCGGATCGCCGGCATCGCGCAGGTCGACGAACTTCACGCCCTTGACCACGCGCCCGTCCTTGACGTCGAGGCAGGGGATGACGCGAACCTTGAGCATCGAATCCTCGCTCATGCCGATACCCCCGCGACCAGCGCCAGCGCCGCGCGCGGATCCAGCCTTCCGTCATAGAGCGCCCGGCCGGTGATGGCGCCTTCAAGCTTTTTCGCCCGCGGCTCCAGCAGCGCCTTCACGTCGTCGATGGAGGCAAGGCCGCCGGAGGCGATCACCGGGATGGCGATGGCGTCGGCCAGCGCGATGGTGGCGTCGAGGTTGAGGCCCTTCAGCAGGCCGTCGCGGGCAATGTCGGTGTAGATGATGGCGGCGACGCCGGCATCCTCGAAACGCTCAGCCAGTTCCAGCGCGCCGAGATCGGAGGTCTCCGCCCAGCCCTCCACCGCCACGCGGCCGTCCTTGGCGTCGAGCCCGACGGCGACGCGGCTGGGGAAGCGGCGGGCCGCGTCCTTCACAAAGGCCGGGTCGCGCACCGCCGCAGTGCCGAGGATGACGCGGGTAACGCCCTTCTCCAGCCACGCCTCGACGCCGGCGAGGTCGCGAATGCCCCCGCCGAGTTGCACCGGCATGGTGACGGCCTCGAGGATGCGCTCCACCGCGCCGGCATTTACCGGCTTGCCGGCGAAGGCACCGTCGAGATCGACGATGTGCAGATAGCGGAAGCCCTGCGCCTCGAACTCGGCCGCCTGCTGGGCCGGATCGTGGTTGAACACGGTGGCGCGTGCCATGTCGCCCTGTTGCAGGCGCACGCACTTGCCTTCCTTGAGATCGATGGCGGGAAAAAGGATCACGGCGTCCACGTCAGGAAATTGGCGAGAAGGGCGAGGCCAAGGCGCTGGCTCTTCTCGGGATGGAACTGGGTGCCGGCGAGGTTGTCGCGGGCAACGACGGCGGTGACCTTGCCGCCATAATCGGCGGTCGCCACCAATTGCTCGTCCCGCGCGGCGGCGAGGTGATAGGAATGCACGAAATAGGCGTCGAGCCCATCCGCGCCGGTGGGGATGCCGGCGAGCAGCGGATGCGGGCGCCGGATGTTCAGCGAATTCCAGCCCATATGCGGGATCTTCAGCGACGGATCGTCCGGGGCGATCTTCACCACATCGCCGGCGATCCAGCCGAGGCCGGCCGTCTCGCCATGCTCCAGGCCGCGCTCGGCCATCAGCTGCAGGCCGACGCAGATGCCGAGGAAGGGCCGGCCCTTCTCGATCACCGCCTCGTTCAGCGCGTCCACCATGCCGTCCACGGCATCGAGACCGCGACGACAATCGGCATAGGCACCGACGCCGGGCAGCACGATGCGGTCGGCCCGGCGCACCGTCTCGGGATCGCTGGTCACCACCACCCGCGCACCGGAGCCACCCTCGCGGGCGGCGCGCTCCAGCGCCTTGCCGGCCGAATGCAGATTGCCGGACCCATAATCGATCAGCACAACCGTCTCGTTCATCGGGTCCCCGCCTCCGGAAACAGGCCGAGCACCGGGCCCGGCACGGCGCCGCTGCCGAGCCGCGCCTCGAAGAAGCGCCGCTCGGCAGCCTCGGCAAAATCGGCGCTCACCACGCCGGCTTCCTCATAACCGAGCCAAGCGAGCTTGCGGCGGCGCAGCGTCGGCAATTCCAGCGCCACGAACAGGTTCGGCACCAGCAGCACCAGGAGAAAGCTGTCGCCGAGCTCGACATTGACATAGGCCGCCACCAACGCGGCCTCGACCGCCGTATAAACGGCGAAAGCCAGCCACAGGCGGTTCGCCAGCAGCACCAAAGGGGCGAAGAACAACGCCCGCCAGGCGAAGGCCTCGCGCACCAGCACGACCTGCTCGCTCCAGCCTTCCTCACCGGGAAGCCCGTCTTCGGGCTCGAACACCGTCCATACCGCCATTGTCGGTCCTCCCGGGCTCAGCCGCCGAGGCTGCCCTTGGTGGACGGAACCTCGCCCGCCGCCGCCGGATCGATGGCCACCGCCGCCCCCAGCGCCCGCGCCAGCCCCTTGAAGCAGCTCTCGGCGATGTGGTGCGCATTGGTGCCGTACAGCGTCTCCACATGCAGGGTAACGCCGGCATTGATGGCGAAGGCCTGGAAGAACTCGCGCACCAGCTCGGTGTCGAACTCGCCGATCTTCGCCACCGCGAAGTCGGTACGGAACACCAGGAACGGCCGGCCGGAAATGTCGAGCGCGACGCGGGTCAGCGTCTCGTCCATCGGCAAATGCAGGCTGGCATAGCGGGTGATGCCGCGCATGTCGCCCAGCGCCTGGCGCACCGCCTGGCCGAGCGCGATGCCGACATCCTCGACCGTGTGGTGGAAGTCGATATGCAGATCGCCCTTCGCCGCGATGTCCATGTCGATCCGCGAATGGCGGGCGAGCAGGTCCAGCATGTGGTCGAAAAAGCCCACGCCGGTCGCAATCGTCGCCTTGCCGGTCCCGTCGAGGTTCACGGCGAGGCGGATATCGGTTTCCTTGGTGGCGCGGGTGATGGACGCCGTACGCATGATCGGGCTCCCCGAAAGAGCCGGCGTCTTAGCAGCATTGCCAGCCGGGCGCCACACAAAGCCGCCCGCTACCGTCGAGGGACGGGACGGGAGGTTTCCGGCAGAGATCTCCGGCATGAGACTTCCTGCGGGCGACGCTGGGCAGCCTCGCGCTTTGCCGCCATCATCTCCCAGCCGCCACCGGACCGACCGAACGGACCCCTCCCATGGACCTCGCCGCGCTGCGGGCCCGCGCCCCGCTGTTCCTCGCCGTCTTCATCGACATCTTCTCCTTCGGGTTGATGTACCCGCTGATCGTCGCGCTGTTCGGCAGCGGCTGGGTGGCGCAAGCCTATGCGCCGGCGACCCGCGACGCCCTGCTATCGCTCGCCTTCGCGTTGTTTCCGATCGGCATGTTCTTCGGCGCCTCGCTGCTCGGCGACCTATCCGACGCGCTCGGCCGCCGGCGCACGCTGATGCTCTGCATGGGCGGGCTCGCGGGCGGCTACGCGCTGATGTGGGCGGCGCTGGAGATCGGGCATCTCTGGCTGTTCTTCCTCGGCCGGCTGGCCTGCGGCCTGATGGCCGGCACCGCGCCGATCGCCCAGGCCTCGGTGGTCGATGCGGCGCCGGAAGACCAGCGCAGCGCCGCCATGGCGCAGGTGGTACTGGTCAACACGCTCGGCATGGTCGCCGGTCCGGCGATCGGCGGTGTGCTCGGCCATTGGGACTTCCGGCTGCCGCTCGGCCTGGCGCTCGTGCTCTGCCTCGTCACGCTGGCGATGTTGCGCCGGGCGCATTTCGCCAGCGACGCCGCACGGCGCGACTTGAAACTGGACTGGAAGCAGCCCTTCCTTCTGCTGGCCCGCATCCGCGACCGCCCGGCGATCCTGCTGCCCGGTGCGTCCTTCCTGCTGTTCCAGCTCGGCTTCCTGATCTACTACACCTTCATTCTGGTGGAGATGCAGACCTCCTACGGCTTCTCGACCGCCGGGCTGGGCCTGTTCTCCATGGTGATGGGCATCGGCTGCGCCATTTCCTCCGCCTGGGGCTTCAAGGCGCTGCGCGCCCGCTTTGCCAGCGACAAGCCGGTGACGCTGATCGGCCTCGCCTTGTGCGGCCTGTTCGTCGCCGCGAGCGCCTTGCCGATCCCGGCCGCCGGGCAGGTGGCGCTCGCCTTCCTGTCGACCTTCAGCAACATCTTCGCCTTCATCACGCTGCTGGCCGCCATCTCCTCCTCGGTGGACGAGAGCGAGCGCGGCTGGGCGCTCGGCGTCGCCAATGCCGGGGTGGCGCTGTCGGTGTTCGTCGCCGGCCTGCTCACCAGCCTGCTCACCCTGTTCTCCAGCGATGTCTTCCTGCTGCTCGGCGGGCTGATCGTGCTTGGCGGCCTTGTCCCGGCCTGGCGCATGCGCGCCGTCGGCTGAATCCGGATGTTGCGGAACAGCACCGGGCGACTAAGTAAGGGCTCTGTCCCGGAGTTCTTCATGCACAGCAGCGGTTTTCCCACCCAGCACGCCCCCGACACCATCTACGGCACCACCATCGTCTCGGTGCGCGACGGCACGCGCGTCGCCATCGGCGGTGACGGGCAGGTGACGCTTGGGGCGACGGTGATGAAGTCGAACGCCCGCAAGGTGCGCCGGCTCGGCAAGGGCGACGTGATCGGCGGCTTCGCCGGCGCCACCGCCGACGCCTTCACCCTGTTCGAGCGGCTCGAGGCCAAGCTCGAGCAATATCCCGGGCAGTTGCAGCGCGCCGCCGTCGAGCTCGCCAAGGACTGGCGCACCGACCGCTATCTGCGCCGGCTGGAGGCGATGATGATCGTCGCCGACGCCAAGATCACCCTGGTGCTGACCGGCACCGGCGACGTGCTGGAGCCGCAGCACGGCATCGCCGCCATCGGTTCGGGCGGCAACTATGCCCTGGCGGCCGCCCGCGCGCTGGCCGACAGCGGCCAGGCCCCGGAAGCGATCGTGCGCAAGAGCCTGGAGATCGCCGCCGACATCTGCATCTACACCAACGGCAACCTCACCATCGAGACGCTGGATGTCGCGTGAGCCCGGCCCGGCCGGAGCCTGCGCCATCGACATCCGCCCAACACCGTTCGGCGACGCGCTCGCGACGAGACGGACCGCCGAGAGGACCTTGAACTGATGAACAATTTCTCGCCCCGCGAAATCGTCTCGGAACTCGACCGCTACATCGTCGGCCAGCACAAGGCCAAGCGGGCGGTCGCCATCGCGCTGCGCAACCGCTGGCGGCGCCAGCAGCTGCAGGGCCAGTTGCGCGAGGAGGTCCTGCCGAAGAACATCCTGATGATCGGCCCGACCGGCGTCGGCAAGACCGAGATCTCCCGCCGCCTCGCCAAGCTGGCCGGGGCGCCGTTCCTCAAGGTCGAGGCGACCAAGTTCACCGAGGTCGGCTATGTCGGCCGGGATGTCGAGCAGATCGCCCGCGACCTCCTGGAGATCGGCATCGGCCTGGTGCGCGACGCCAAGCGCAAGGAAGTCGAGGCCAAGGCGCATCTCGCCGCCGAGGAGCGGGTGCTCGACGCGCTGGTCGGGTCGACCGCCTCGCCCGGCACCCGCGAGAGCTTCCGCAAGAAGCTGCGCGACGGGCTGCTCGACGACAAGGAGATCGAGGTCGAGGTGGCGTCCGGCGGCGGGCAGGGCATGCCGATGTTCGAGATCCCCGGCATGCCGGGCGCGCAGATGGGCGCCATCTCGATCGGCGACATGCTGGGCAAGGCATTTGGCGGCCGCTCCAAGCCCCGCCGCGTCACCGTGAAGGACGCGCATCCGCTGCTGCTGTCGGAAGAGGCGGACAAGCTGATCGACCAGGATGCCATCGTGCAGGAAGCGATCCGCTCGGTGGAGGAAAACGGCATCGTCTTCCTCGACGAAATCGACAAGATCGCCGGTTCCGAGCGGCGCGGCGGCGCCGACGTCTCGCGCGAGGGCGTGCAGCGCGACCTGCTGCCGCTGATCGAGGGCACCACCGTCTCGACCAAGCACGGGCCGCTGAAGACCGACCACATCCTGTTCATCGCCTCGGGCGCGTTCCACGTCTCCAAGCCCTCCGACCTCTTGCCGGAGTTGCAGGGCCGCCTGCCGATCCGCGTCGAGCTGGAGCCGCTGTCGCGCGAGGACTTCAAGCGCATCCTCACCGAGACCGAGGCCAGCCTCGTCAAGCAGTCGGTGGCGCTGATGGGCACCGAAGGGGTGACGCTGGACATCACCGAAGACGCGGTGGAAGCCATTGCCGACCTCGCGGTGGAGGTGAACGCCACGGTGGAGAATATCGGCGCCCGCCGCCTGCAGACGGTGATCGAGCGGGTGCTGGACGATCTGTCCTTCACCGCGCCGGACCGGGCGGGCGAAACCGTGACGGTCGATGGCGGCTATGTGCGCGAGCGCGTCGCCGACCTCGCCAGCAACACCGATCTCAGCCGGTTCATCCTGTAGGCCGCTGTTTCACGTGAATCCGTGAAGACTTAGCCCGGCCGGCTCAGGATCTTGAGCCGGCCGAGCAGCTCGGCGACCGCCTCCTGCGGCAGGGTGGCGATCTCTCGCGCCAGCACATTGGCGAGCTCGGTCGCCTCCGGCGACAGGCCGGCGGTGTCGACCACCACCCGCGGATCCGACATGTCGGCCAGCATGCGCAGCGCTTCCGCCTCGTCCCAGATGACGTTGAAATAGGCCATGATGCGCTGGAGCATCAGCCAGGTCGGCTGGCCGCGCTTGCCGTGTTCCAGCGCCGAGAGATAGGCGGCGGAAACGCCGATCTGCTCCGCCATCTGGCTGAGCGTCACGCCGCGCTCCGCCCGCATCTCGCGCATGCGCCGGCCGAAAGGGGTCATCGCGGCACCTCCCGCACCCGCCGCAGGCGCACATAGAGCGCGCCCTCGCCGCCATGGCCGCGACTGGCGGTCTCGAAGCCGATGACGATATGGCGCAACGCCGGCTCGGCCAGCCATTGCGGCACCAGCCGGCGCAGCACGCCGCGCTCGCCTTCGCCGAACAGCGACACCCTGCCGCCGGCCGGGCCACCTCCCTTGCCGGTGATCACCAGCACCACCGCAAGGCCCTGTCCCTGCGCCGAGCGCAGAAAGGCGCCGAGCCGGTGATGCGCCGCCGCCTGCGTCAGGCCGTGCAGGTCGAGGCGGGCATCCACCTCGGCGCCGCGCGTCAGCCGCCGCCGCAGCTTCGGCTCCAGCGGCGCCAGCGGCGGGGGAGCCGGCGGGCGCGGTGGCGATACGGGCTTAGGCGGCGCCGTCGCGACAGGTTTTTCCTTCGGCACCGTCTCTTCGGCGATCAGCTCGGCGAAGCCCGGCTCGGGTCGCGGCATCGCCGGCGGCTCCGGGCGCAGCCGCTTCACCGAGCGGGTGACGTGCTCCCACAGTGCCCGGTCCTCGGCCGCCAATCCCCGCCGACGGCGGGAGGGGCGGGGAGGCTGGTCGTCCTTGCCGCTCATTGCCCGGCGATCCCCGGCGGGCGGCGGGGCGGGCGCGGCGCCGGATGCGGTCGGAACGGATCGACCGCGCGGGGAACCAGCACGGCGAAGTTGCCGGGATCCTTGATGCGACCGGCGATCGAACCGACATCCGTGCCGGCGCCGAAGAAGATGTCGGCGCGCGCCGGCCCGACGATCGCCGAGCCGGTGTCCTGCGCGATGGTCAGCCGGCGGAACGGCTGCGACGCGCCGTCCGCGCCCAGCGGCAGCTCGGCATCGAGGAAGATCGGCGTCCCGTAGACATGGATGCGCTTGTCGACGGCGATGGAGCGCTCCGCCACCAGCGGCAGCCCCTGCGCGCCGACGGCGCCGTCGCTGTCCGACAATTGGTCGGCGATGCGGAAGAAGACATAGGAATGGTTCTCGCGCATCAGCGCCTTTCCCTCCTCGGGATGCGCGGCGATATAGGCGCGAATAACGTCCATCGACATCTTTTCCCGCGGGACGATGCCTTTCTCCACCAGAATGCGGCCGACCGGCGTGTAGGGCTGGCCGTTATGGCCGTCATAGTTCAGCCGCAGCAGCCGTCCGTCCGGCAGCCGGACCCGTACCGAGCCCTGGATCGCGGCGAAGAAGGCATCGGCGGGATCGCGGATGAAGGCGACCTCCAGCCCCTTGCCGGCCAGCGCGCCGTCCTCGATGGCCGCGCGGTCGTAATAGGGCACGCGAACGCCGTTCTCCTCGCGAAACGCCTTGCCGCGATTGGCTGGCACGCCGTCCTGCGAGGGAATTTCCAGAATGAGGTCGGGCGGACGGCGGTAGAGCGGCGTCGCATAGTCGTCGGTGCGGGTTCGCGAGCCGGCGACCTCCGGTTCGTAATAGCCGGTGAGGAAACCCCGATCGCTGGTAAGCGGGGTGACGCGCAGCGGCCGGAACTCCCGCTCGAAGAAGGCGCGTGCCCTCGCCTCGCTCGGCCGCGCCGGCAGGCGCGCCGCCTGTCGGCAGGTATGTTTCAGCGCGGTAAAGACCGGGCGCGGGGGATCGACGAGGTCGGAGCCGGCGCGGATCTTGCCGCAGCTGCGGCGGAAGGCGGCGAGCGCCGCGCGCGGATCGTCCTGCTTCCAGCCGGGCAGATCGGCAAATGCCAGCGGCTCGACCGCCGCATCGGCAAAGAGCGGCGGCGCCGGAGGCGGCGCGGTCCTGGCCTGCACCACCGGCGAAACGAGAACCAGTCCGGCCGCGAGCAGGGACCGCAGGAAGGGGGCGAGCGCTAGCACCCGGCTAGCGTATCAGGAAGCCGCCTCGGTCGCGACGAGCTTCCAGTTGGGATCGCGGGCGCCGAGATCGCGGGAGAAGGTCCACACATCGGTGACGTCAGCCACCAGTTCCGGATCGCCGTCGACCACCTGGCCGTTGCGGTCGCGCGTCACCGAGATCAGCTGCGACAGGAAGCGCACGGTGATCTGCGCCGTGCGTCCCTTCACCGACGCTTCGGTGACATCCGCCTTCTCGATGCCGACGAAGCGGGTTTCCATCTTCTCGCCGCGCGTCTCGCGCTCGGCGATGGCGGCGGCGAAGCCCTCGAACACGTCGCGGGCCAGCAGGTCCTTCAGCGAGGCGCGGTCGCCCTCGGCGAAGGCGACGACGATCATCTCATAGGCGGTGCGGGCACCGGTGACGAAGTGCTTGGCGTCGAAGCCGCGATCCTGGGCGGCGATGGCATCGAGGCCGTTGGCCACCGCCGAGCCGATCTCGGCGACCCCCGCCCAGCGCTGCGGCGCCGGCTCGGTTTCGTCGACAGGCTCTACCGGAGCGGGAGGGGCGGCCTGCTCGCCATTGCGATCCGGAAAATTGATGATCTTGTCGGCGCCAGATTCATTGCCGGCCGGCGCCTTGGCGGCGTCGCGCCGCGAATAGGGATCATAAGGAGGGCGCTCGCGGCCGGTCCGCTGACCGAGCACGCTGCGCAGCCGGATGAAAATGAACACGGCCAGCGCCAGGAATATGATCGTATAAATATCGAACACTTCGCTTTTCGCCGTTGTCGTCGCCTCCGGCGGCCGGAAGCGAGGGGTGTGTCACGCCGCCGCCCGGTCCAATCCGGGAAGACGCCTTCCATGCTATTTACGTCGTTCTGGCGATTTCGCCAGTCTCCCCGCATCACGGGTTGACCCAACGACACCGTCTTGCCGGTTCGTCCTTATCCGACAATTCGATGAATGAGTAGAGCACGACCGTTCCATGCGGCAAAGCCGCGCCGGCGGCGGCGGGCTCCGGGCCGCTTCGCGGACCCGCCTTGTGAGCGGGGGGCAACCGTGTTAGCCACTCTCGCCTTTCAAGCCCTGCCGCCGGCCAGAATGCCGACGCCGCAGCGCATCCCGCCGACGCGAGGCGCCGCCGGACGGTGGCGCACGGAGATTATAATGGCCGAGAACGACGCGACCCCCGCCATGCCGACGCTGCATGTGCTGACCCAGTACATCAAGGATCTCTCCTTCGAGAATCCCGGCGCGCCCGAATCGCTGGCGCCGCAGGGCCAGCCGCAGATCGGCATTCAGATCGGCGTGAACGCCCGTCCCGTCCGCGAGGGCGAGTACGAGGTCGAGCTGAAGATCGAGGTGAAGGCCGAGATCCAGAACAAGACGCTGTTCGCGCTGGAGCTGCTCTATGCCGGCGTGTTCCGCGCCCAGAACGTGGCGCAGGAGACCGTGCATCCCTTCGTCATGATCGAATGCCCGCGCATGCTGTTCCCGTTCGCGCGCCAGATCGTCGCCGACACCGTGCGCAATGGCGGCTTCCCGCCGCTGATGATCGATCCGGTCGACTTCGTGACGCTCTATCGTCAGCGCATGGCCAAGACCCCGCCGAGCAACGTGCTCGCCTCCTGACGAACCCGTCGCGTCGCCGCCTTGCGGCAGCGGATCAGCCCGGCTGGTCCGCTTGCGGCGCGGCAACGTAGTCGGTCCAGATCGCTGCATCGCCAAGCGTGCGCACGAATGCCGCATGGGCGGCGATTTCCGCCTCCGACAGGCGCGGTGCCAGGGGCGCCGGCCGGGAGAGCACGGCGGGTTCCAGCCCTTCCGCCGTCGTTTCCGTGTTCGTCTCGGCCACGGTGAGGCCCAGCGCCGTCTGGCGCCCGCCGGCCAGCTCGGCATAGACATCCGCCAGCAACTCGGAATCGAGCAGCGCGCCATGCTTGGTACGGCGCGAGCCGTCGATGCCGTAGCGCGTCATCAGGTCGTCGAGACGGTTCGACGAACCGGGATGGCGCCGGCGTGCCATGGCGAGCGTGTCGACCACCCGGTCGAAGGTTAGCGGCGGCCGACCGGTCCGCGACAGCTCGGCATTGATGAAGCCGATGTCGAACGAGGCGTTGTGAATCACCAGCGGCGCGTCGCCGATGAAGGCGAGGAAATCGTCGACGACCTGCGCGAAGAGCGGCTTGTCGGAGAGGAACTCCGCCGACAGCCCGTGCACGTTGAACGCCTCGACCGGCATGTCGCGCTCGGGATTGATGTAGACGTGGAAATTCTGCCCGGTCGGGATGCGGTTGAAGATCTCGACGCAGCCGATTTCCACCAGCCGGTCGCCGCGCAGCGGATCGAGGCCGGTGGTTTCGGTATCGAGCACGATCTCGCGCATCGCATCACTCCTGTATTGAGGTCAGGCGGCGGACAAGGTCCACCACGTCCCGGCGGGCGGCCTCGATACCATTGCCGGTATCGATGACGTAGTCGGCGCGCCGCCGCTTCTCCGAATCGGCAATCTGCTTGGCGAGAATCGCCTGGAACTTCTCTTCCGTCATGCCCGGTCGGGCCAGAACCCGCGCACGCTGCACAGAATGCGGCGCCGAAACCACTGCCACTGCGTCGACGCGCGCCTCGGCCCCGGTCTCGTAGAGCAAGGGAATGTCGAGCACCGCCAGCGCGGCCTCGTCGAGGCGTGCCTTTTCAAGGAAGGCCTGCTCGCGCCGGCGCACCAGCGGATGCACGATGGCCTCGAGCCGCTTCATCGCCTCGGCATCGTGCAGCACGCGCGCGCCGAGCCTCGCCCGGTCGACATGCCCGTCGACCGCGACGCCGGGAAACGCGGCTTCCACCGGCTCGACGCCCTCATGGGCATAGATGTCGTGCACGGCGGCGTCGGCATCGTGGACGGGCACGCCAAGCTCGCGGAACAGCCCGGCGGTGGTCGACTTGCCCATGCCGATCGAACCGGTCAGCCCGAGCCGGAACGGCCGGTGCCTCCCGATCTCGGTCGACGTCACGTGAGCTGTCCCTTGGCCCGCAGATCCTCCACCGCCAGCGCTCGCAGTGCCGGCGTCACCTGCGGGGTGACGCCGAACCAGCGCTGGAAGCCGGGCACCGCCTGATGCAGCAGCATGCCGAGCCCGTCCACCGTCGCAAGGCCGCGCGCCCGCGCGGCGCGTAGTAGCGGCGTTTCCAGCGGCACATAGACGGCGTCGGTCACCACCGCGTCCGGCGAGAGCAGCGACAGGTCGATATCCAGCGGCGGCTGGCCCTTCATGCCGAGCGAGGTGGTGTTCACCAACAGCCGGGCGCTCGGCAAGGTGCCGGCGAGGTCGCGCCAATCCACCGGCAGCACCTTGTCGCCGAACTGGGTGCGCAGCGCCTCGGCACGCGACAGCGTGCGGTTCGCCACCGTGACCCGGCCGATGCCACGGCTGAGCAGGCCATAGACGATCGCCCGCGCGGCGCCGCCCGCGCCCAGCACCACCGCCTCGTCCAGCGCCCGGTCCCATCCGGGCGCGGCGGCGTCGAGATTGGCGAGGAAGCCATGCACATCGGTATTGGCACCGTGCAGCCGTCCGTCGGCGAGCCACAGCGTGTTCACCGCCCCCAGCGCCTCCGCGACGGGGTCACGCTCCACGGCGGCGGCGAAGGCGGCCTCCTTGTGCGGCACGGTGACATTGGCCCCGACAAGGCCGCTGGCCACGAAATCGGCGAGGAAGCCGGCGATCTCTTCCGGCGGCACGTCGCGCCGACCGTAGCTGCCGTCAATGCCATGCTCGGCGATCCAGTAGCCATGGATCAGCGGCGAGCGCGAATGGGCGACCGGATGGCCGATGACCGCGACGGCACGTGTCACAGAAGATCTCCACGGGCACGCAGGAAAGCCAGCAGCGGGATGAGCGGCAAGCCGAGGATTACCATGTGATTGCCCGTCACTTTCTCGAACAGATGAATACCGAGCCCTTCCAGCTGGTAGCCGCCGACACTCGACGACACCGAGGGTCCCGCCTCGGCGAGATAGGCGGCGAGCGCCGCCTCGCTGAGTTCGCGCATGGAGAGCAGCGCGGATTCGACGGTTCGGAACACCACTTCGCCATTGAGCGCCACGGCGATGCCGGAATGCAGCGCATGGGTATGGCCGGCAAGGCGGCGCAGTTGCTCGGCGGCAGCCACGAGATCGACCGGCTTGTGGAAGCGCTCGTCGCCGAGCGCCAGCGTCTGGTCGGCACCGATGACCAGGCGACCGGGACGCAGCGCGCTACCGGCAAGCGCCTTGGCGATCGACAGTTCCACCGCGATCTTGGCCGGCGAGGCGCCTTCGCGCAGCAGCCGGTCCTCGATGCCGCGCTCGTCGACCTCGATGCTCACGGTTTCGACCGGCAACCCGGCCGCCGCCAGCAGCGAGAGCCGGGCTATGCTCTTGGAAGCTAGCACCAACGCATCATTGGCCTGCCACAGCGAATGGGTGTCTCTCACGTCGCGCTCGGGCATCAGCCTCTGTTCTCCGCCAGCTTGCGACGATGTTCCTGCAGCAGCCCGATGATCGCCGCCGCGGTTTCCTCGATCGAGCGGCGGGTGACGTCTATCACCGGCCAGTCGTGGCGGGCGCACAGCCGCCGCGAGAAGGCGATCTCCTCGGCGACGGAATCGCGGTCGATATAGGAATCGTTGGACTGGGCGGCATTGAGGCCCATCAACCGGTTGCGGCGGATCTCCACCACGCGCTCGGCGCTCGCCACCAGCCCGACCACCAGCGGCCGCCTCAGCTCGGCGAGCCCCGATGGTACCGGGATGTTGGGCACCAGCGGGATGTTGGCGGTCTTGATGCCCCGATTGGCGAGATAGATGCTGGTCGGTGTCTTCGAGGAGCGGGAAATGCCGAGCAGCACCACATCGGCGGCCTCGAGCCCATCGGTATGCTGGCCGTCATCGTGCATCACGGTGAAGTTCATCGCATCGATACGGCGGAAATACTCACCGTCGAGCTGGTGCTGGCCGCCGACGCGCGGGGTCGGCGCGCCGCCGAGATAGGCCTGGAACAGCCGCACCACCGGCGCCAGGACCGACAGCACCGGGATGCCATTGTCGAGGCAATAGGCCTTCAGCCGGTTGCGCAGCTCCGGCTCGGTCAGGGTGTACAGCACGATGCCGGGATATTCGTCGATATCACCCAGCACCTTGTCGAGCTGCTTGTGGGTGCGCACCAGCGGATAGATGTGCTCAATCGGCTTCACCCCGCTGTACTGGGCGGCGGCGGCGCGGGCAACGCTGATCAGCGTCTCGCCGGTCGAATCCGACACGAGATGCAGGTGATAGTAGTTCTCGGCCGGTCGGGCGCTGTCGGTCACGGAACCATCCACAGGGCTGTGCATAGGCTGGGAACAAGCCATGTGCCGGAGACACTGGCAAGGGCCCGCCTGGGGATGACGGGGGAATCCATCCACATTAGTGCGGGCTGTGGGTGATCCGCGCACCGTGAGGCGAACTGTGAGGATAAGCCGCGCCGACTATACCAAGCCTTTGGAATATCCCGACTAATCGGCGGCGTGGGAATCGGGGAAAACGGCCAGGCGCTGGGGGCTGGTTGCCCGATCCGAGGAACCCGGCTAATGCCCACCCACAAACACTGAAGACTCTCATTTAAAGAGATTAATGAAGTATGAAGGACGCGGTGGACGACATGCTTCCTCGATCGATCATCCTTCAGGCTCTCGCCGGCCATGTCCCGGATCGCACGCCGGTCTGGATGATGCGCCAGGCCGGTCGGTATCTGCCGGAATATCGCGAGCTGCGCGCCAAGGCCGGCGACTTCCTGTCCCTCTGCTACAATCCCGACTATGCCACCGAGGTAACGCTACAACCCATCCGACGGTTCGGCTTCGACGCGGCGATTTTGTTCTCCGACATTCTGGTGGTGCCGCACGCCCTCGGCATGAAGCTCGCTTTCGAAACCGGCGAGGGGCCGCGGCTCGATCCGGTCAAGAGCCTGAGCGATCTCAAGGGTTTGCGCGAGACGCTGGATCCCTCCCGCACTTCGCCGGTCTTCGAGGCGGTGGCGAAGATCCGCGCCAGCCTGCTGGCCGAGACCGCGTTGCTCGGCTTCTGCGGCGCGCCCTGGACGGTGGCGACCTATATGATCGCCGGGCGCGGCACCCCCGACCAGGCGCCGGCCCGCCTCGCCTCGCTGACGGATCCCGCCTTCTTCGACACCCTGATCGACCGGCTGGTCGAGGTCTCCGCCGACTACCTCGTCGGGCAGTTGGAAGCCGGCGCCGACGCGGTGCAGATTTTCGATTCATGGTCCGGCGTCCTCGACCCGGAGAGTTTCGTGCGGTGGACGATCCGGCCGATCGCGCGGCTGGTGCGGCTGGTGAGGACGAAGCGGCCGGATGCCCGCATCATCGCCTTTCCGAAGGGGGCGACACCGGCCGGGCTCACCCGCCTCGTCGAGGAAACCGGGGTCGACGCGGTCGGGCTCGACTGGACAGCCGAGCGCAAGGCGGTGCGGCTCGCGCTCGGCGGCAAGGTGGCGCTGCAGGGCAATCTCGATCCGCTGGCGCTGATCGCCGGCGGCGCGGGCCTCGACGCCGCCATCGACGCGCTGATGGCGGATCTGCGTGGCGCGGCGCATATCTTCAATCTCGGGCACGGTATCCGACCGGAGACGCCGATCGCCCATGTCGAGCAGATGCTGAAGCGGGTAAGGGGTTTTTAGCCTTTCCCGGCGGCTCCGGTTCCCGGAAGCGCCTCAGGCTTTGACTCGTCGCCCGTCCGGATGCAGAACCGCCCGTCCTTCTGCCGGAATTGTCCTGGATGCTCTACGACTGGATCAAGGCGCTGCACATCCTCGCCGTCATCTCCTGGATGGCGGGCATGCTCTATCTGCCGCGGCTGATGGTCTATCACTGCGACGCGCCGGCGGGTTCGCCGCAATCCGAGACCTTCAAGGTCATGGAACGGCGGCTGCTCAAGGCGATCATCAACCCGGCCATGGGTGTCACCTGGCTGGCCGGGCTGTGGCTGGCCTGGCAGGGCGGCTGGTGGGTGGCGCCGTGGTTCCACGCCAAATTGGCGCTGGTGTTGGCGATGAGCGGCTTCCACGGCTTCCTGACCGCGCGGGTGCGGGATTTCGCTGAGGATCGCAACACCCGCTCGGCGCGGTTCTACCGGGTCGCCAACGAGGTGCCGACGCTGCTGATGATCGCCATCGTGATCCTGGTGGTGGTGAAACCGTTCTGATCGCGCTTCCGTGTTCGCCGCCGCCGTGACGGCGCGCGGAAACCGTGCCGGGTGGGCTTGCGCGGAATCGCGGGCTTGCCTATGGTGCGATCTCTTCCACGAAGCTGGCTGACGCATCGCTTTTATCGGCATCTTCCCCGGTGCCGGCCGATGGGTCGGACAGGAGGCGGGCTTCTTGCCGGCCCGGTCCGCAGACCAGCGCTTCCCTTACTCCCCGATTGTCCGGGCCGGATCTCGATCCCCCGGAAACATCCAAACACCGAGGCCCTTTCCCATGGGGGAAATGAAGCTCCAGGACCTCAAGTCCAAGACCCCGGCCGAGCTGCTCGTCACCGCCGAGGAGCTTGAGGTCGAGAACGCCAGCACGCTGCGCAAGCAGGAGCTGATGTTCGCCATTCTGAAACAACTGGCCGCCCGCGAGACCGACATCATCGGCGAAGGCGTCGTCGAGATCCTTTCCGACGGCTTCGGCTTCCTGCGCTCGCCGGACGCCAACTACCTGCCCGGCCCCGACGACATCTATGTCTCGCCCTCGCAGATCCGCCGCTTCGGCCTGCGCACCGGCGACACCGTCGAGGGGCAGATCCGCTCTCCCAAGGAGGGCGAGCGCTATTTCGCGCTGCTCAAGGTCAACACGATCAATTTCGAGGACCCGGAGAAGATCCGTCACAAGATCAACTTCGACAACCTCACCCCGCTCTATCCCGACGAACGGCTGAAGCTGGAAATCGAGGATCCGACCCGCAAGGATTTCTCGCCGCGGATCATCGACATCGTGGCGCCGATCGGCAAGGGCCAGCGCGGCCTGATCGTGGCGCCGCCGCGCACGGGTAAAACCGTTCTTCTGCAGAACATCGCCCAGTCGATCACCACCAACCATCCCGAGTGCTACCTCATCGTGCTGCTCATCGACGAGCGGCCGGAGGAAGTCACCGACATGCAGCGCTCGGTGAAGGGCGAGGTGGTGTCCTCTACCTTCGACGAGCCGGCCCAGCGCCATGTGCAGGTCGCCGAGATGGTGATCGAGAAGGCCAAGCGCCTGGTCGAGCACAAGCGCGACGTGGTGATCCTTTTGGACTCCATCACCCGCCTCGGCCGTGCCTACAACACCGTGGTGCCGTCCTCCGGCAAGGTGCTGACCGGCGGTGTCGACGCCAACGCGTTGCAGCGCCCCAAGCGCTTCTTCGGCGCGGCGCGCAACATCGAGGAAGGCGGCTCGCTGACCATTATCGCCACCGCGCTGATCGAGACCGGCTCGCGCATGGACGAGGTGATCTTCGAGGAGTTCAAGGGCACGGGTAACTCCGAAGTCATCCTCGACCGCAAGGTCTCCGACAAGCGGGTGTTCCCGGCCATCGACATCACCCGCTCGGGCACCCGCAAGGAAGAGCTGCTGGTACCGAACGACGTGCTCAAGAAGATGTATGTGCTGCGGCGCATCCTCAATCCGATGGGCACGGTCGACGCCATCGAGTTCCTGCTGGACAAATTGCGCCAGACCAAGACCAATGGCGACTTCTTCGACTCGATGAATACCTGACGGCGACTACCTGGCGGGAAGCACCGGCCGGCGAAGGCCGGCGGTGCTGACCCGGAAATCTGCGGCGGATCGGCGAACCTCTGGAAGCGGAGACGGCCATGGCGATGCGGCGGAGCCTTCTCGTTCCGGCAAGTTCGATCTTGCTGGCGAGTTGGATCTTGCCGGTCGCCTCTGCCCTCGCCGCTCCGATCACCGGCGGCATGGCCGAGCGCGAGCCGCCGGCCGCGGTGCTGTGGATCACGCTGCTGACCATCGCCGGACTGAGCCTTGCCATGTCGTGCCGGCGCTGGTGGCTGCCGCTGATGCTGTGGGTGCCGGTGGCCTTCGCGGTGTCGCTGATCATCGCCGAGCTCGCCGACCCGGTGATTGGCGCGGCGATCCGCGAGGAACTCGGCGGCTTCTACGTGCTGCAGGCCGATCTGTGCGCCGCGCTGGCGATCATCGTGCCGCTGGCCTTCGCCAATAGCCGGTTCGACCGCCAGGACGTCGACAAGCGTCGCACCCGCCGGCTCGGGTGAGGGTGGACCGCGTCTGGCGGTTTTCCACATGGTGCCGATGCGGTTTGTCGCGGCGGATGAAGTTCGCTCCCATCACCCGTGCGAAATCGGTTGGTTTTCGGCAACCGCAGCGAGTCACGGGATCGATTCGCTACCGGAATGATGCCTCTCACATTTGACTCAGGACGGCCGTTTCGGGAGCGATCCGATGGATGGGTCGTAAAAGCCGGTTTCGCCGCCACGGACGATTTGTGGGGCGTTGTGGCGATCGGGTGGTTTTGTCCCCGATTTATCCACAGGCTTGCGCACAGGATGCGCACGGCCTGCGTCTTCGCCCGGTTCAGCCCGGCGTCGGGCGGTTGAGCAGCGCCGCGAGTTGCTCCGGCCGGGTGACTGGCAGCGAGCAGGTGGCGTCGCGGCAGAAGAAGGCGGACGGCTCGTGTGCTGCCTGCGCCTTCGCCGTCGCCGGATGAGCGGCAGGGAGTTCGCCGGCATCGGTGACGCGCTGGAGCACCGCGTCGATCAGCGGCAATTTGCGCGCGGCCTCCCACAGCGCGTCGGCGGCCGGATCGCCGGCGGCGCCGATCACCACGATCTCCGGTGCGCGCAGCCGCGTGTCGAGCGCGTTGAGCAGGCCGGCATGGCTATAGAGCTGTGGCGCCGCACGTGGCAGCAGCCCGTCGAACAGAAGGTCGAGCCGGGCGCGCCAGCTCTCGTCGCCGGTCAGCGCGGCGAGCTGCGCCAGCACCCGCACCGCCAGCGCGTTCGGATTGGTGACGGCATCGTCCATGGTGGCGTCGGGACGCAGGATCAGCCCCTCGGCATCGTCGGCGGTGAGGTAGTAGCCGCCGTCCGGCCCGGCGTGATGGGCATCGAGCGCCCGCATCCAGCCGATGGCACGGTCGAGATAGACGGCGTCGCCGGTGGCGGCGTGCAGTGCCAGCGCCGCGCCGGCCATGGCGGCATAGTCCGACGACAGGCCGGGCTGCACTAGCTTGCTCTGCCGGTAGCTGTGGCCGAGCCGGTCGCCGCGCGCCATGTGGGCGACGACGAAATCGAAGGCTCGGCGCGCCAGTTCCAGCCATTCCGGCCGGTCGAGCCGGCCGGCCGCACGGGCGAGGGCGGCGATCATCAGCCCGTTCCAGTCCGCTAGGACCTTGTCGTCGCGACCGGGCGGCACCCGCCTGGAGCGCACGGAAAGCAGCTTGTCGCGCAGCAAGGCGAGGCGGATCTCGTCGGCACCGGAACGCGGCAGCTCCTTCAATCGATTCGGGATCGAAACGCCTTCCCAATTGCCGAAGGGGGTGATGTCGTAGTGCCGGGCGAAGAACTCGGCATCCTCGACCCCCAGCGCATCGAGCAGCTGTTTGAGCGTCCAGACATAGTAGCGGCCCTCATGCCCTTCGGAATCAGCGTCGAGGCTGGCGGCGAAGCCGGCGGTGTCGCCCGCGCCCGGCACCAGCATTTCGCGTTCGAGCCAGCCGATGGTCTCCTCGGCGCGCTGGCGGAACAGCGGCTCATGGGTCTCGACGAAGGCCAGCGACAAAAGGTCGAGCAGCTGAGCGTTGTCGTAGAGCATCTTCTCGAAATGCGGCACCAGCCAGTGGTCGTCGACCGCGTAGCGCGAATAGCCGCCGCCAATGTGGTCGTAGATGCCGCCCTCGCTCATGGCGTCGAGCGCGTGCAGCGCCTCGTTGCGCAGGCGCTCGCGGCCGGTGCGCTCATAGGCGCGCCAGAGCAGCTCGAGGAACGGCGTGTTGGGGAATTTCGGCGCGCCCTTCAGCCCGCCATGCTCAGGATCCATGATGCCGAGGATGCGGCCGGCGACATCGTCGAGCTCATTGGTGCCGATCACCACCCGGCCTTCCGGGCGGGCGCGTTCGCGCAGCCGGTGCAGCAGCGCCTCGCGATTGGTGGCGATGCGCGGGTCGCCCGACGCATAGGCGTTGGCCATGGTCTTCAGCACGTCGGTGAAGGCCGGCTGGCCGTAGCGGGCCTCCTTGGGGAAATAGGTGCCGCCCCAGAACGGCGCGCCCTCGGCGTCGAGGAACATGGTCATCGGCCAGCCGCCGGAGACGCCGAGCTGCTGTAGCGCCGCCATGTAGATCTGGTCGATGTCGGGGCGTTCCTCGCGGTCGACCTTGATGTTCACGAAAAGCTCGTTCATCACCGCCGCAGTGGCGTCGTCCTCGAAGCTCTCATGCGCCATGACGTGGCACCAGTGGCAGGCGGCGTAGCCGACCGACAGCAGTACCGGGCGGCCGCTGCGCTTCGCCTCCTCAAAGGCGGCCGGCGTCCATTCCCACCAGTCGACGGGGTTGTCGGCGTGCTGCAGCAGATAGGGACTGGCGGCGTCGGCGAGGCGGTTCGGCACGGCGTCTCTCCCGTCGGACGAGGGCATCGGGCGCAAATGGCGAATCTTCAACTTAGGGCGTAGCCGGTGAGCGGACAGGAAGAAAGCAGAATCGCCCCTGAAGCGGGCACCCCGCAGGGCGGCGTCCGGGACACCATCGCGGCGGTGTCGAGCGGCACGGGCGCGGCGGCGGTGGCGGTGATCCGGGTCTCCGGTCCGCAGGCCGGGACGGCGGTGACGGCACTGGCCGGACGTCTGCCGCCACCGCGCCGTGCGAGCCTTGCCCGCCTCACCGATCCCAGCACCGGCGAGGGGCTGGATTCGGCGCTGGTGCTGTGGTTCCCCGGGCCGGGCAGCGCCACCGGCGAGGACATGGCCGAGTTCCAGGTGCATGGCGGGCGGGCGGTGGTTGCCGCCGTGCTGGCGGCTCTGTTCGCGCTGCCAGGGCTGCGGGCGGCCGAGCGCGGCGAATTCTCCCGTCGCGCCTTCCTCAATGGCCGGATGAGCCTCGCCGAGGCGGAGGGCCTCGCCGACCTGATCGCCGCCGAGACGGCGCAGCAGCGCCGGCAGGCCCTGGCGCACGCCTTCGGTCATCTCGCCGACCGGGTCACGGCCTGGCGCACGACGCTGGTGCGCGGCATGGCGCTGGTCGAGGCCGGCATCGACTTCGCCGACGAGGAGGACGTGCCGGCCGAGGCGCGGGCGCTGGCCCGTCCGGGACTTCAGTCGCTGCTGGCCGAATTGCAGCAAGCGCTGGCCGACCGGCGCGGCGCCATGGTGCGCGAGGGGGCGGCGCTGGCCATCGCCGGACGCCCCAATGCCGGCAAATCGTCGCTGATGAACGCGCTGGCGGCGCGCGACGTCGCCATCGTCTCCGACGAGCCGGGCACCACTCGTGACGTGCTGGAAGCGGCACTCGACCTCGACGGCCACAAGGCGATCCTCATCGACACTGCCGGTCTGCGCGAGGCGACGGGGATGGTGGAAGCCGAGGGCATCCGCCGGGCGCGGGCGCGGATCGAGGCGGCCGACCTGGTGCTGTGGGTGCATGACGGCAGCATTGGCGGCGCTGGCGAGGTCGCGGCGGAGATCGACCCGCCGCCGGGCGCGGAAGTGTGGCTGGTGCTCAACAAGAGCGACCTCGCTGAGGTCGCCGCGCGGCTGCCGGGCGCGGCGCGGGCGTTCCCGGTCTCGGCGCGCACGGGGGAAGGGCTCGACGCGCTCACCACGGCGCTGGCCGGTTTCGTCGCGGCGCGGGCGGCCGGTGCCGAGCACCCGGCGCTGATCCGCGAGCGCCAGCGCGGCGCGGTCGCCGAGGCGGCCGGCCATCTCGGGCAGGCGCTATCCGGTTGGGAGACGCTGAGCGACGAGCTGATCGCCGAGGAGCTGCGGCTCGCCGCCCGTGCGCTCGGCCGGGTGACCGGCGCCATCGATGTCGAGGACCTGCTCGACGTGGTGTTCCGCGAGTTCTGCATTGGCAAGTGACGGTCGGGGACATGAGGGCGTGCCGGTGACGGGTGGGCGGGTCACCGGGTCCGGCGTCGCCACGTGGGGGTGGATTCACGTGAAACCGTGCCTTGGGCTCGCGCGCGACTTCATCGATTCGCCGCCGAATTGTTTCACGTGAATCAGGGTAAAGAGCTGCTTAACGCCACCCCGTGCAGCGACCCCCGGCGGACCTGTCCCGGCCCGATGCCGCCGGCGCCGGGAGGCCGTCCGGCTTGACGTCACGGCGGAATTGGCGCTTCAACTCCCGCCGACACTCCCGAAGGACCGAATGCAATGAGCGACACGCGTTTCGACGTGCTGGTGATCGGCGGCGGCCATGCCGGAACCGAAGCGGCGGCGGCTGCTGCGCGCGTCGGCGCCCGCACGGCGCTGATCACCCATCGTCGCGACACCATCGGCGCCATGTCGTGCAATCCGGCGATCGGCGGACTCGGCAAGGGGCATCTGGTGCGCGAGATCGATGCGCTGGACGGGCTGATGGGCCGGGTCGCCGACCAGGGCGGCATCCAGTTTCGCCTGCTCAACCGCCGCAAGGGTCCGGCCGTGCGGGGGCCGCGCGCGCAGGCCGACCGCAAGCTCTATGCCCGCGCCATGCAGGCGGCGATAGCGGCGCAGCCGAACCTCACCGTCATCGAGGGCGAGGCGCACGACCTCGTCATCCAGGCCGGTCGCATCGCCGGCGCGCTGCTGCGCGACGGCCGTACGCTGACCGCCGGCGCGGTGGTGCTGACCACCGGTACCTTCCTCAACGGCCTCATCCATATCGGCGACCGGCAGACCCCGGCCGGGCGGATGGGCGAGGCGCCGGCGCTCGGGCTCTCCGATACGCTGGCGCGGCTCGGCCTGACGCTCGGGCGGCTGAAGACCGGCACGCCGCCGCGCCTCGACGGCCGTACCATCGACTGGGCATCGCTGGAGATGCAGCCGGGCGACGAGCCGCCAGAGCCGTTTTCGGCGCTGACCGAGCGCATCACCAATCCGCAGGTGGAGTGCGGCATCACCCGCACCACCCCGGCGACGCATGAGGCGATCCGCGCCAATATCGGCCGCTCGGCGATGTATTCCGGCAATATCAAGAGCGTCGGCCCGCGCTACTGCCCGTCGATCGAGGACAAGATCGTCCGCTTCGGCGAGCGCGAGGGGCACCAGATCTTCCTCGAGCCGGAGGGGCTCGACGACCCCACGGTCTATCCGAACGGCATCTCCACCTCGCTGCCGGAAGAGGTGCAGCGGACGCTGCTCGCTACCATTCCCGGGCTGGAGAAGGTGGTGATGCTGCGGCCGGGCTACGCCATCGAGTACGACCATGTCGATCCGCGCGAGCTCGCCGCCACGCTGGAGGCGAAGAAGGCGCCGGGCCTGTTCCTCGCCGGGCAGATCAACGGCACCACCGGCTATGAGGAGGCGGCGGCGCAAGGGCTGGTCGCCGGGCTCAACGCGGCGCGGCGGGCGGCCGGCATGAACGGCGCCACCTTCGACCGCAGCGTTGCCTATATCGGCGTGATGCTGGACGACCTCGTCACCCGCGGGGTGAGCGAGCCCTATCGCATGTTCACCTCGCGCGCCGAATACCGGCTGTCGCTTCGGGCTGATAATGCCGACCAGCGGCTGACCGCACGCGGCGTCGAGCTCGGGCTGGTCGGCGGCGTGCGCGAGCGGCTGTTCGCCGGCAAGCTCGAGGCGCTGCAGCGGGTGCGGGACTGGAGCCGCTCGGTGTCGCTGACCCCGGCCGAGGGCGACCGCCACGGGCTGACGCTCAATCGCGACGGCCAGCGGCGCAGCGCCTTCGACCTGTTGTCCTACCCGCATGTCGGCTGGGCCGATATCTGCCGCATCTGGCCGGAAGCGTCGGCCGAAGATGCGGGTATCGGCGAGCAGGTGGAGATCGACGCCAAATATGCCGTCTACCTGCACCGGCAGGAGGCGGACATCGCGTCGTTCCGCCGCGAGGAAGCGGCCGAGCTGCCGGAGCTGGACTATCGCGGGCTGGCCGGGATTTCCAACGAGATCAAGGCCAAGCTGGAATCGATTCGGCCCCGTACCATTGGCCAGGCCGGGCGCATCGACGGCATGACACCGGCGGCGCTGGCATTGCTGGCGGCGCATGCGCGCCGGGCGCGCTGACATCGAAAGCCGCCGCGTAGAGTGTGCTGACGCTGCCGGCGCGACACAGCGGCCGGAATAAGCACGCGGAAAGGCCCGCCGGGTTTTTACCGACCCGCCCGCCCGCGCTATGCTGGCGCCATGATGACCGCCGATTCGGACGACCGCCGCCGCGCCCTGGCGCTGACCCCTGTTTCACGTGAAACAGAGGACCGCCTGGTCGCTATTGCCGCGCTCCTGGAGAAGTGGCAGCGCACCATCAACCTGGTGGCGCCGGGCACGCTGCCGAAACTGTGGACCCGCCACATCGCCGATTCGCTGCAGCTGGTGCCGCTGGCTGGCGAGGCGACGCGCTGGGTCGATCTCGGCTCTGGCGGCGGCTTCCCCGGGCTGGTGGTGGCGGCAGTGCTGGCGGAGCGCGACGGCGCCGACGTGACGCTGGTGGAGAGCGACAGCCGCAAGGCAGCGTTCCTGCGCGAGGCGGCGCGGATCGCCGAACTGCCGGCCACCGTACTGCCGATGCGCATCGAGCAGGTGGCGTCGAAGATCGCCGCCGGGGTGGAGATCGTCTCCGCCCGGGCGCTGGCGCCGCTGCCGAAACTGCTCGAACTCAGCTATCCCTTCCTGGCGCAGGGCGCGCGCGGCCTGTTTTTGAAGGGACAAGATGTTGATAACGAATTGACCGAGTCATCTAAATCTTGGAGAATCGACGCCAGGATTACCGAGAGCCTCACCGATCCCGGCGGGCGCATCCTGATGGTCGAACGGGCGGTGCCGTTGGATCGCGATCCGAGCGGATCGACACGGCACGGCGGCTGAGAGCCGGCGCGAGATTGGCCTGGGAAGGCCGGACCAGAGGCGGTTCACCGAAAGCGGGAACGGACCATGAGCGAAATCGGCGACGAAACGATATCCGGCGAGGCGGCCTCGCTGGCGCCGCGCGCGCCGGCGACGGTGCCGCGGGTGCTGGCTCTGGCCAACCAGAAGGGCGGGGTCGGCAAGACCACCACCGCGATCAATCTCGGCACCGCGCTGGCCGCTATCGGCGAGACGGTGCTGATCATCGATCTCGACCCGCAGGGCAATGCCTCGACCGGGCTCGGCATCGAGCGGCGCGACCGGCGCATCTCCACCTATGACGTGATGTGCGGCGAGGCGACGCTGCGGCAGGCGGCGCTGCCGACCGCGGTGCCGCGGCTGCATATCGCGCCGTCCACCATGGATCTCTCCGGCCTGGAGCTGGAGCTGGCCACCGTGCGCGACCGTGCCTATCGGCTGCGCGACGCGGTGCGGCGGCTGAACACGGATTCGTCTCATCTGCGTAACGAATCCTTCGAGTTCAGCTATGTGCTGATCGACTGCCCGCCGTCGCTGAACCTGATCACCGTCAACGCCATGGCGGCGGCGAACGCCATTCTGGTGCCGCTGCAATGCGAGTTCTTCGCGCTGGAAGGATTGTCGCAACTGCTGAAGACGGTGGAGCAGGTGCGGCAGACGCTGAATCCCGGCCTGTCGATCCATGGCGTGGTGCTCACCATGTTCGACGCCCGCAACAACCTGTCTAACCAGGTGGTCGAGGATGTGCGGCAGTTCATGGGCGAGAAGGTCTACGAGACGATCATCCCGCGCAATGTCCGGGTGTCGGAAGCGCCGTCCTATGGCAAGCCGGTGCTGCTCTACGATCTCAAATGCGTGGGGTCGCAGGCCTATCTTCGTCTCGCATCCGAAATAATCCAGCGCGAGCGCAATCTGCGCGCGTCGGCGACGGTCTGAAGGGTTCTGGGAGCGCTCCATGGCAATGGCGGAAGATGGTGGCCGTTCGCGGCTGGGTCGCGGTCTGGCGGCGCTGATCGGCGATTTCGGTGACGACAGCCCGGCGGCGTCGGAACGGGCGGCGCCTTCGGGCGCGGCGCGGCGGGTGCCGGTGGCCTTCCTGCGGCCGAACCCGCGCAATCCGCGCCGGACCTTCGTCGAGGCGGATCTCGAGGATCTCGCCAATTCGATCCGCGAGCGCGGCATCATCCAGCCGATCGTGGTGCGCCAGCAGGCGGGCCAGCGCGACGCCTATGAGATCGTCGCCGGCGAGCGCCGCTGGCGCGCCTCGCAGCGCGCCGGCCTGCACGAGGTGCCGATCGTCGTCGTCGACGTCTCCGATCGCGAGGCGCTGGAAATCGCCATCATCGAGAACGTCCAGCGCGCCGACCTCAACCCGCTGGAAGAGGCGGCGGGCTACCAGGAACTCGCCGACCAGTTCGACTATTCGCAGAACGATTTGGCGCGGGTGATCGGCAAGAGCCGCTCGCATGTCGCCAACACGCTGCGGCTCCTGAAGCTGCCGGACAGCGTGAAGGCCTATCTCGCCGATGGGCGGCTGTCGGCGGGCCATGCGAGGGCGCTGCTGACGCAGGACGACCCGGAGACCATCGCCCGCGCCATTGTCGAGCAGGGGCTGAATGTGCGCGCCGTCGAGGCGCTCGCGCAGGAGCTCAACGAGGCGAAGGCGCAGGCCGAGGGCAAGCCGGCGCGCAAGTCGCGCACGCCGCGCGAGGTCGATGCCGACACCAAGGCGCTGGAGAAGCAGCTGTCGGATGTACTCGGCCTCACGGTCAGCCTGCGCCATGACGGCAAGGCCGGCGAGCTCCGCATCCGCTACGCCTCGCTGGAGCAACTCGACGAGCTGTGCCGCCGGCTGTCGGCGGGCTGATCCGCTTCCGATTCGATAGCGAAACGAACGGCGCTCAGCCGCGCCGGGCGGCGGCGGCGAGCTGAAACAGCGCGCGCTCGGCCAGCTCCGGCCCGAGCAATGCGTTACGGCGCGCGGCGAGCAGGGCGTCGTCGACGGCGAGCAGCGCCTTTTCCAACCGGGCGGCGGTCCAGGAGCGCAGCGCCTTCTCGACCAGCGGCTTGCGGCGGAAATGGATCGCCGGGCGGGCACCCTCCATGGCCCGCTCGACGCTGCCGCCCGCCTCGATGCCGAGCCGCATCAGATGCAGCCCCTGGGCGGCGCGGGCCACCGAGCCGAGGATAACGTCGCCGCGCATGCCTTCGCCCAGCGCCTTGCGGTAGGCGGTAGCGGACTCGGCCGAGAGGCCGGCGAGCGCGTTGTCGACCACCTCGTCGAGCGCGAGCGCCGAGGCATCGCCGACGATGTCGCGCACATGCTGGGCGGTGATGCGCGGCTCGCCGGCGACGTAGAGCAGCAGCTTCTCGACCTCGCCGCGCGAGGCGAGACGGTCGCCGCCGAGCAGCGACATCAGCTCCTCTCGGGCGTCGCGGTCGATGGCGATCCCGGCGCTAGCGGTCATGGTGTCGATCAGCCGGGCGAGATCGCGCTCGCTGTCGGCGTAGCAGGCGACGGCATTGGCGCGCGGCGAGGATTCGCAGCTGGCCCGCAGCGGCGCGCCCTTCTTGAGGTCGCCGGCCTCGATCACCACCACCGCGTCGAGACCCGGCATGGCCAGCAGCGACTCGACGGCGGGAACGATGTTCTTGGAGCCGGCACGTACCGAGATCACCCGCCGGCCGCCGAACAGCGCCACCGTGCCGGCTTCGTCGACCAGCCGGCCGGGATCGCCGGCGATGTCGTCGCCGTCGATCCGCACCAGCCCGAACGGATCGGTGGAGCCTTCCCCGGCCTTGGCGAGGAAGATGCGGGCGCGCTCGCGCACCAACCCGGTGTCCGGCCCGAACAGCAGCAGCACCGGCCGCAGCGGATCGATGCGCGACAGCGTGGCCTCGACGTCGCCGGGCCTGACCGCGACCATGGGGGCTCAGCTCTTCGGCGGCGCCGAGGTGGGCGTGCCGATGATGGGCGAGGAGGGATCGGTGATGGTGGCGGATCCGGCCGCCGCGCCGATGCTGCCCTTGTTGGTGAAATACACCGCCAGCTGGCTGCGGATGGTCTCGGCCACCACGGTGGAGGCGCGGTTCTGCGCGTCGCGGATGGCGCGGGCCCGGGCGAAGCGCTGGTAGCCGCTGTCGATCGAGGCCTTGCCAAAGGCGTTGGAGGCGGTGACCGGCTTCTTGTCGTTGCCGGCCTCGAACAGCTGCCACTTCGAATCGACGGTGATCATCTCGACCTCGGGCAGGCCGGAGACCGGGTCGATGATGACCGAGCTGGTGTTGTCGGTGATGTTCAGCACCAGCCGGTAGGGCGCGCCGACCGGGTTGCCCGCGCCGCCGGTGAGGGCGAAGATCAGGTCGTTACGCACCTCGTTGGAGACACGCCCCTGGGCGAACACCACCTCGACGTCGCGCAGCTGGTCCTGCAGGCCGGTGCCGGCCTCGTTGGTGCTGTTGGCGTACATCGGCCGGAAACAGCCGGTGGTGAGGCCGGACAGCAGCAGGACGCCGGCGAGGGCGATGAGGCGGCGGCGGGACGGCGCGGCTTTGCGCGGGAGGTCAGGCGACGACATTCACGATCCTCTGCGGAACCACGATGATACGCTTCGGCGCGCGCCCGTCGAGGGCCTCGGCGACGAGATCGAGCGCCAGTACCGCCTGCTCGACCTCGGCGGGGCTCGCCTGCTTCGGCACGGTGATCTCGCCACGCCGCTTGCCGTTGATCTGGATCGGCAGCGTCACGGTGTCGTCGACCAGCAGAGCGGGATCGCTGGCCGGCCAATGGGCGGTGGCGGCGAGACCTTCCTGGCCGAGCACCGTCCAGCATTCCTCGGCGAGATGCGGCACCATCGGCGCCACCACCGACACCAGGATCGACGCCGCCTCGCGCAGGGCGAAGGCGAGGTCGGGGGCCGCCGTGCCGGCCTTGCGCGCCACCGTCAGCGCGTCGCCGAACTCGTTGGCGAAGCCATGCACGCGGGCGACGGCGACGTTGAAGCGCAGGCGCTCGATATCATCGGCCACCTGGACGGCGAGGCGATGGGAGGCGCGGCGCAGCGCGGTCGATTCGGCGCCGAAATCACCGGGCGCGGCGAGGCCGGCCGGGGCCAGCGCGACGGTGTCGCCGACCAGCCGCCAGATGCGTTGCACGAAGCGCCAGGCGCCCTCGATGCCGGCGCTGGTCCATTCGCTGTCGCGCTCCGGCGGGGTGTCGGAGAGCATGAACCAACGGGCGCAGTCGACGCCATAGGTGTCGGCCACCACTTCCGGCGGCACGACGTTGCGCTTCGACTTCGACATCTTCTCCGGCGCGCCGACGGTGACCGGCTCATCGGTGCCGACGCGCACGGCGGTGCCGTCCGGCCGCTTCTCGACCTCCTCGGGGAACAGCCACTTGCCGGCGGTGTCCTTGTAGGTCTCGTGGACGATCATGCCCTGCGTGAACAGGCCGGCGAACGGCTCCTTCACCGAGACGCGGCCGATCTTCGCCAGCGTGCGGGTGAAGAAGCGCGAATAGAGCAGGTGCAGGATCGCGTGCTCGATGCCGCCGATATACTGGTCGACGGCGAGCCAGGCGTCGGCGGCGTCCTTCTGCAGGGGCGCGGTGTCGGGCTGGGAGGCGAAGCGGGCGAAGTACCAGGACGAATCCACGAAGGTGTCCATGGTGTCGGTCTCGCGCCGCGCCTTGGCGCCGCAGTGCGGGCAGTCGACGTGCTTCCACGTCGGGTGCCGGTCGAGCGGGTTGCCGGGCTGGTCGAAGGTGACGTCCTCCGGCAGCCGCACCGGAAGCTGGTCCTCGGGCACCGCCACCGGGCCGCAGCTCTCGCAATGGATGACCGGGATCGGGCAGCCCCAATAGCGCTGGCGCGAGATGCCCCAGTCGCGCAGGCGGTAGTTGACCGCCCGCTCGCCGACCGGCGCATTGCCGGCGATCTCGTTCTCGAGGCGCAGCGCCACGGCTTCCTTGGCCTGCGGCACGTTATTGCCGTCGAGGAAACCGGAATTGAACAGCGTGCCGTCGCCGTCATAGGGGCCGTCGGCCACCGAGAACTGCGCCGGATCGGCGCCGGTCGGCAGCACCACCGGCACGATCGGCAGGCGGTACTTGGTGGCGAAGTCGAAGTCGCGCTGGTCATGCGCCGGGCAGCCGAAGATGGCGCCGGTGCCGTAGTCCATCAGCACGAAATTGGCGACATAGACCGGCACCGAGGGGCCGCCCAGCGGATGGGCGACCTTCAGGCCGGTGTCGTAGCCCATCTTCTCCTGCGTCTCGATCTCGGCGGTGGAGGTGCCGCCGCGACGGCACTCCTCGACGAACGCCTTTAGCGCCGGATCCTTGGCCGCCAGCGCCTCGGTGAGCGGGTGGCCGGGCGACAGCGCCAGGAAGGAGGCGCCGAACAGCGTGTCCGGGCGGGTGGTGTAGACCTTGATCTCCTGCGGCAGCTCCGCGGGAGCGTTCTCCACCGCGAAGCGGACATGCAGGCCCTCGGAGCGGCCGATCCAGTTGCGCTGCATCAGGCGCACCTTGTCCGGCCAGCGCTCCAGCGTGTCGAGGCCGGCGAGCAGCTCCTCGGAGGCGTCGGAGATGCGGAAGAACCACTGGGCGAGCTTGCGGCGCTCGACGAGAGCGCCGGAGCGCCAGCCGCGGCCATCGATCACCTGCTCGTTGGCGAGCACGGTGTTGTCGACCGGGTCCCAGTTGACCTCGCTCTCGCGGCGATAGACGAAGCCGGCCTTGAGGAACTGCAGGAAGATGCGCTGCTGCTCGCCGTAATAGGACGGATCGCAGGTTGCGATCTCGCGCGACCAGTCGAGCGACAGGCCGAGCAGCTTGAGCTGCTCGCGCATGGTGGCGATGTTCTCGTAGGTCCACTTGCCCGGATGGGTGTTGCGCTCGATGGCGGCGTTCTCGGCCGGCAGGCCGAAGGCGTCCCAGCCCATCGGGTGCAGGACGTTGAAGCCCTTCATCCGCTTGAAGCGCGCCACCACGTCGCCCATGACGTAGTTGCGGCCATGGCCGATATGGATGCGCCCCGACGGATAGGGGAACATCTCCAGCACATAGTATTTCGGCCGCGGATCGTCATTGGCCGTGCGGTAGATGCCGCGCTCGTCCCAGATCTTCTGCCAGCGGGGCTCGGCCTCGCGGGCATTGTAACGCTCAGTGGTGGTCGAAGGCTGGGGCGAAGGCGATGTCATGGAAGCCGGTCTTGTCGTCACGGTCGGTGGGAAGCGGGCGGGGATGGCGGGCCGCCCGCGCGCGGAAAATCGCGCGCAAGGACTGGCGGCGCCGGACTAGGGCACGAAGTCGGCGCTTCGGTCAACCTCCGGCGGCGCCCCGGCCGGCGGTGGCGGAGGCGGTTCCAGGGCCCTGGCCGGCCGGTCGGACCGAGCCGCCGAGCCGGACCCGGTTGCGGCCCGCCTGCTTGGCGGCATAGAGCGCCTGGTCGGCCGCCAGCATCAGGTCGCCGCCATACAGGCCCGGCGCCGGCGCGCAGGTGGCACAGCCGATGCTGACGGTGACCGGCCCCCTCAGCGAGGGGGCGTGGTCGATGCCGAGTTCCTCGACCGCCAGCCGCAGCCGCTCGGCGAGCTCGGCCGCCGAAGCGAGGGTGGCACCGGGCAGCAGTACGGCGAATTCCTCGCCACCGATGCGGGCGATCACATCGGTGCCGGCCACTGCGCCGGCGAGCGCCTGGGCGATGCGGTGGAGGCAGCGGTCGCCGTCCATATGGCCGTAATGGTCATTGTAGAGCTTGAAATCGTCGATATCGATCATCAGCACGCCGAGATGACGCGCGGTGCTCCACTGGACGGCAAAGACGGCGTCGAAGCTGCGCCGGTTGGCGATGCCGGTGAGCGGATCGAGACTGGCCAGCGAGCTGAGCCGCCTGTTGGCGCTGCGCAGCGCCTCCTCGCGATGGGTCAGCTCTTCCGCCATCGCCTCGAAGGCCGAGGCCAGCGGTGCCAGTTCGGTGATCACCACCCGACCGCCCTCGCGGGGATCGTCGTCGCGTTTGCCCTGGCCGAAGCGGGTGAGCCGGCGTGACAGCGCCTGTACCGGGGCGACGATCAGCCTCTCGCCGGCGATCCACAGCCCGGCCAGCAGCATGGCGATGGCGGCGAGCAGCGTCGCCCCCGCCCGCCAGGTGGCGCGCTCGACGTCGCGCGTCACCGCTGTCAGATCGATGCCGACGATGAGATGCATGTTGCTGGCGGGCAGGCGGCCGAAACCGTACAGCCGCATGCGGCCGTCCGGTCCGGCAGCGGTGACGGTGCCCTGGCTGCGGGCCATGGCCGCGCGCACCGGACCGGTGCCGGCGAGCGTGCGGCCCACCAGCTGATGGCGATCGGGAAAGGCGGTGAGGGTGAGGCCGGCGGCATCGACGACGATGGCCTCGGCATCGCTGCCCAGCTGGTTGGCGAAGGATTTCGGGAACAATTCGTCGATGCCGAGGCGTGCCATCACGGCGCCGCGCGGCATGCCGTCATCGTCGAACAGCGGCTGGGCGAGATAGATCGCCGGCATCGGGTCGAGCAGACGCTGCGGCACGGGGTCGAGATTGGCGATGCCGCGCATGGCGATCTTGAAATAGTCGCGGTTGGCGACGCTCAGGCCGACCGCCTTCTCGGTGGTGCCGCAGACGATGAGGCCGTCGGCATTGGCGACGAACAGCGATTCGACGGAGCCCGACACCGCCAATATGGCCGGCAGGTCCGGGCAGAACTGCTCGCCGACCTGCGATGCCACGGTGGCGAGCATGGAGCGCGCGGCGACCAGCGCCAGATTGTAGTTGCCGACGCCCTGCTCCACCACGTCGAGCACCTGCGTGCGCGCGGCGGCGAGCCGTTCCTGGTGCAGGCCGACAATGCTGGAGGTCCGCTCGGCGACGAGCAGGGCCATCGCCAGGATGACGAAGGCGGCGAGGCGCACCCGGAGGCTGACGGTCCGCACGCGCGGACGGACCGTGAAAGGAGCGCGGGATCGTAAGGGGCCGGGAGAGGGGGCCTCGTCGGCACCCCGATCTTTCGTCACCGAATGTCGTGCGTGCTCGGGCCTGTGATGTCTGAGGCTACCCCGAGTGCCGCCACCCGGCAAGGATAGGTGCGCGAAATCCCGCGCGGTGGCTGTCAAATCGCGCCATTGCTTGGCATATGAGGCGTCTGGTTCGCCCGCCGCCCGAAGGAAGCTCGCCATGACTGCTGCCTCTCCCGCTGGTTCGCCCGTCGCCTCGACCGTTCCCCTGCACCTCGCCGAGGTGCGCGCCGCCATCGCCCGCGCCTGCCGCGACGCCGGACGGCCGGAGGACGCCGCGAAACTGGTGGCGGTGTCCAAGACCTTCGACGCCGACGCCATCCGTCCGGCGCTGGAGGCCGGGCAGCGCCGCTTCGGCGAGAACCGGGTGCAGGAGGCCAAGGCGAAATGGCCGGAGCTGAAGGCGGACTATCCCGATGTCGAGCTGCACCTGATCGGGCCGCTGCAGAGCAACAAGGTGCGCGAGGCGCTGGCGTTGTTCGATGTGATCCACACGCTGGACCGGGCCTCGCTGGCGAAGGAGCTCGCCAAGGAGATCCCGAAGAGCGGCCGGCCGGCGCCGCGGCTGCTGGTGCAGATCAATACCGGCGAGGAGCCGCAAAAGGCCGGCGTGGCGCCGCTGGAGGCCGATGGCTTCCTCAAGGCCTGCCGCGAGGAGTATGGCCTCGCGGTGGACGGGCTGATGTGCATCCCGCCGGCCGGTGAGCCGGCGGCGCCGCATTTCGCGCTGCTGGCCACCATCGCCCGGCGCAACGGGCTGCCGGTGCTCTCCATGGGGATGAGCGGCGACTACGAGACCGCGGTGGCGCTGGGCGCCACCCATGTGCGGGTCGGCAGCGCCATTTTCGGGACGCGCTGAGGACGTTGACCGGCGCGGCTCAGCCGACGACGAGGGCGGTGCGCGGGCCGATGCGCGGCAATAGCCGCATGAGGTCGGCGCGGCGGAAGGCGATGCAGCCGGCGGTGGGCTCGAAGCCCTCGCGCGCCAGATGGACGAACACCGCCGATCCGCGCTGGGCGCGGCGCGGGCGCTGGTTGTGATCGAGCACCAGTACCAGATCGTAGAGGCGGTCCGGCCGCCACATCTCCTCATGCGAGGGGCCGAAGGGCGCGCGCACCGGCCGGTTGTAGCGCCCATGCGCCGGCGCGTCGCACCACAGATCGTCCGGCCGGGTGCGGCGCAGCGGCAGGCCGCTTGCCGGCCGCCGGCCGTGATCGGCGCGCCAGCGCAGCTCGAGCGGGTGCCAGGTGCCGGCCGGGGTGGCGCCGTCGCCCTCACGCTTGTCGTGGCGGATACCGCCGCGGCCGAGCGCTACCGGGGCGGCGAATCCGGGGGCGAGAACGAGGCCGCGCGTGGGGCATCCGGGGCGGGACACCACTTGGAGCCGGGAGATCGTCCCCGGCTTTTGTTTGCGAAAGCTCTTCTTCTTCACGCGTTTTCCGTTCACGATCACGTCACGAGCCGGGCCGTATCGCCTTTTAGCGATGCGGTCACTCTTGCCGAAGGTGCCGAGCCTGCCTAGTCCGGGAGCGTGATCGACGACGAAGCTGATATCACGCCGGGTTTCGGACGACGGGACAGGCAGCGCAACTCAAGCGATCGGAAATTGACAGATGGCGAATGCTCAAAGGGTTCTGGTGGTCGATGACGACAAGGAACTGCGTGAGGCCCTGGTGGAGCAGCTCGCCCTCTATGACGAGTTCGAGGTAGTATCCGCCGACAGCGTGCGCGCCGCGCAGGAAGCCGTCGACACTGGCCGTATCGACCTGGTGCTGATGGATGTCGGCCTGCCGGACGGCGACGGCCGCGAGGCCGTGCGCGCCATGCGCCAGAAGGGCTTCAAGGCGCCGGTGATCATGCTCACCGGCCACGATACCGACAGCGACACCATCATGGGGCTGGAAGCCGGCGCCAACGACTATGTGGCCAAGCCGTTCCGCTTCGCGGTGCTGCTCGCCCGGCTGCGGGCGCAGATGCGCTCGCATGAGGCGAGCGAGGACGCGGTGTTCACCATCGGGCCGTACACTTTCCGCCCCGGCGCCAAGATGCTGGTGACCGAGCGCAACTCCAAGATCCGCCTCACCGAGAAGGAGACGGCGATCCTGCGCTATCTCTACCGCGCGGGGAAGAAGCCGGTGGCGCGCGAGATCCTGCTGCAGGAGGTGTGGGGCTACAATTCCGGCGTCACCACCCACACGCTGGAGACGCATATCTACCGGCTGCGGCAGAAGATCGAGAAGGATCCGTCCCACCCGAATCTGCTGGCGACCGAGGCTGGCGGCTACAAACTGGTACCCTGACCGCGCGTCAGGTGATTCACTTACCGGTGAATCTGATTCGCGCGGATGATTCGCGTCCGTGCGCTGGAGGTTGGCCCGCCCGATGGCCATCGAGGACGACATCGCGCTACTCGAAGGCGTGCCGCTGCTGCAGCTGCTCGGCCGCGAGGGACTGCGCGTGATCGCCATCAGCGCCGATACGCGCCGCCTCAACGAAGGTGAGGTGCTGTTCCGCGAGGGCCAGTTCGCCGACGCCGCCTATGTGGTGGTGACCGGCCGGCTGCGGGTGTGCCACGAGAACCCGGCACGCAGCGCCAAGCCCGGCCATAGCGAGGACGTCGGTCCCGGCACGCTGCTCGGCGAGATCGCGCTGATCACCGACACCAAGCGCCCGGCCACCGCCACGGCGCTGGCGCCTTCGGCGGTGCTGCGCATTCCGCGCGTGATCTTCATGCGCACGGTGGAGAGCTACCCGGAATCGGCGGTGCGCATCGCCGAGGCGCTGAGCGAGCGGGTGAGCGTCACGCTCGGCCAGCTGGAGAGCGTGCGCCGGCGGCTCGACGAGATCGGCGCCCCGTCCGGCGGGCGCTGAGGCACCGCGCCCGGGACTGGCCGCGCTTCGCCGGCCTTTCGTTGCCTTGTCGCTTTTCCTGCCGTGCCGGGATATTTCGGGCGACCTGACCAAGCTCCAGCCCGGACCGGCGCGATGATCCCCGTCACCAACCGCATCAGCCTCGCCGAGGAGGAGATCGTCGAGGTGTTCGTGCGCGCCTCCGGGCCGGGCGGGCAGAACGTCAACAAGGTGTCGAGCGCGGTGCAGCTGCGCTTCGACGTGCGCTCCTCGCCGAACCTGCCGGAGGCGGTGAAGGAGCGGCTGGAGAAGATCGCCGGCAAGCGGCTCACCAATGACGGGGTGATCGTGATCTCCGCCCAGCGCTTCCGCACCCAGGAGCGCAACCGCGAGGACGCCCTCGCCCGGCTGGTCGAGATGATCCGGGAGGCGGCGGTGGTGCCGATCACCCGCCGGCCGACCCGGCCGACGCTCGGCTCGAAGATCCGCCGGCTGGAGGGCAAGGCCAAGCGTTCCGGCGTCAAGGCGCTCCGGCGCGACAAGCCGGGCGGCGGCGCGGAAGACTAGGCGGCGAACGATCAGGCGGCGGGGAAGGCTTGTCGGTGAGGGAGACTTGGCGCGGCCTCAGAAATCCGAGGCGATGCCCTTCACTTCCCAGTCGCCATAGCGCACCGGCTCGGGGCCGCCGCGCCCGTCGATCTCCTTCGGCAGCGGCGCCGGCGTGCCCTCAGCGGCGCGGCGGGCGGCAGCCTCCTCCAGCGCGCGGCGGGCGGCGGGGGGGAGCTCGCGGGCCGGAGCCGGCGACGGGGATGCGGGGGCCTTGGTGTTCTCGTCCATGGCTCATTGGAAGCATCGCGCGCGGGGCGGCGTCAAGCCGGCGGGTGGCCGGGCAGTTGCTCCGATGGTGTTGGGGCAACGGCCCGGCGCGGCCCGGCTCCCTTGCGGTAGCCGGCGGGGCTTCCCATCCTATTTCCAGCACGGGTGCCGCCGGAGCGGCGCCGGACGAGGAAAGCGATGAACTATTTTCGCACGGCGATCCTGCTGGCGGGGATGACCGCGCTGTTCATGGCGGTCGGCTACCTGATCGGCGGATCGAGCGGCATGATGATCGCGCTGGTGGTCGCCGCCGGCATGAATCTGTTCAGCTACTGGAATTCCGATCGCATGGTGCTGTCGATGTACGGCGCCCGCGAGGTCGATCGCGCCAGCGCGCCGGAATTCGTCGGCATGATCGAGCAGCTGGCGGCGCGTGCCGAATTGCCGATGCCGCGCGTCTACATCATCGACAACCCGCAGCCCAACGCCTTTGCCACCGGCCGTAACCCGCAGAACGCCGCGGTGGCGGCGACCACCGGCCTCCTCAACGCGCTGTCGCGCGAGGAGGTCGCCGGGGTGATGGCGCACGAGCTGGCGCACATCAAGCATTACGACACGCTGACCATGACCATCACTGCGACGCTCGCCGGCGCCATCTCGATGCTGGCGAATTTCGCGATGTTCTTCGGCCATAGCCGGGAGAACAACAACAACCCGTTCGGCATCATCGGCACCATCCTGATGATGGTGCTCGCGCCGTTGGCGGCCATGGTGGTGCAGATGGCGGTGTCGCGCTCGCGCGAATATGTCGCCGACCGCACCGGCGCGCTGATCTGCGGCCAGCCGCTGTGGCTCGCCTCGGCGCTGGGCAAGATCGCCAATTTTGCCCACCAGGTGCCGAACATGGAGGCCGAGCGCAATCCGGCCACCGCGCATATGTTCATCATCAACCCGCTGTCGGGCGAGCGGATGGACAATCTGTTTTCCACCCACCCCGCCACCGAGAACCGCATCGCCGCGTTGCAGGCGCTGGCGCAGGAGATGGGCGCTTCGGCCCCGGCCCCGGCCGGGGCCGGCTGGGGCGGCCGACCGGACGGCGGCGGCGCCGCGACGGCGCGACCGTCGTCCGATCCGTGGGGGCGCGGCGGCGAGGAGGGCGGGCGGCGCGGCCCCTGGGGCTGAGCCGCGCTTCGGGGCGGGCTTCGGCCGGAGGGCGGGGGCTTGGCCGGGGGGCATCGAGGGGTGCGCGGTGCCATATTCCACGCAATGCCGGCGGCACGCTTGAAAAACCGCGACTTCGCGGCTATCAGAGGCGCCGTCGATGCGCCTTTGTGGGCCGCGGTAGCTCAGCTGGTAGAGCAACGCATTCGTAATGCGTGGGTCGGGGGTTCGAATCCCTTCCGCGGCACCATTACCCCGTCCAACGGGGTACGATATAGTCCAGCAAACATTGTAAAATCAACGGTTTGATCGCTGGTCAGTGTCCAGCGCGGACCGGCGATGTGCAGTGCTATCCAATGTGAAAGTTGGTACGATTGTTGGTATCGCAAATCGGGGTGTTGGTATCGCCCCGTTTCGGGGGTATCGACTGTGCCACTTACCGATCTTGCCTGCCGGAACACCAAGGCCGGCAAAACCCTCCGAAAATTGTCAGATGGCGGGGGACTGCAGCTTTGGCTGCAGCCTAACGGCTCCAAGCTGTGGCGCCTTGCCTATCGGTTCGACGGCAAGCAAAAGTTGCTCGCGATCGGGCCTTACCCGCTGATCTCACTGGTCGAGGCGCGCCAGGCCCGCGATCAGGCGAAGCGTGCCTTGCTGGCTGGCGAAGACCCATCGGCGCAAAAGCTTGCCGCCAAGGCGGAGGCGGAAGTCGCCATCACATTTCGTACGCTCGCGGAGGAGTACGTCGAAAAGCTCAAGCGAGAGCGCAAGGCCGAGCGAACCATCGCAAAGGTCGAGTGGCTACTCGGCCTAGCATATGACGATCTCGGTAGTCGCCCGGCTGCGTCGATCAAAGCGGGGGACATCTTTCCGGTCCTCCAGCGCATCGAGCTCAGCGGACGGCGCGAGACGGCGAAACGTTTGCGCTCGACGATCGGCGCCGTGTTTCGGTATGGCATCGCCACGGCGCGCGCTGAGGCCGACCCAACAGCCGCGCTGAAGGGTGCCCTTGCCGCCCCGATCGTCACGCCAAGGGCGGCGGTTACCGAACCGAAAAAGCTTGGCGCACTTATCCGGGCCATCGACAGTTTTGATGGTCAAGTTACGACGCGGGCGGCTTTGAAATTGATGGTGCTGCTATTTCCTCGGCCTGGAGAATTGCGAGCCTCAGAATGGGCAGAGTTCGATTTCGCGAAGTCAGAGTGGAACATTCCTGCAAGCCGCGCGAAGATGCGTCGCCCACATCGCGTGCCGCTTCCGCCTCAGGCTGTAGTCGTTCTTCAAGACCTCCACTGTCTCACCGGCAGGGGCAAGCTGGCCTTTCCCTCGGTACGCAGCGTGTTACGGCCGATTTCCGAGAACACGCTGAACGCTGCGTTGCGTCGACTGGGCTATGCGCGGGACGAAGCGACCGCCCATGGCTTTCGCGCGACGGCCTCGACGCTCTTAAATGAAAGCGGGCTCTGGCATCCCGATGCCATTGAACGTCAATTGGCTCATGTGGAGGGCAACGCCGTTCGCAGGGCCTATGCACGCGGAGAGCACTGGGATGAGCGCGTCCGCATGATGGGGTGGTGGGCGAACTACCTTGATAAGGTCAGAAGCGAGATTTAAGGTAATATATTACAAATAGGCTTGAACATGTCGCTCTATCCGAATTCAACGATTACAATGAAGCGCGGAGACTAAATTGTCTAAAAGAGAACGAGAAAAAGAAAAGGAAATGATATCAAAAATTAGATATAATAATTTCCCTTACATATCAGAAGAGGTATTTGATCGGATATTGAGTGATATTGGAAATGAGGAGGAGTCATATTTTTCTAATCCTATTTGGTTGCCATCGATATTAGATGATATTTCTGAATCAGATCGAAAAAATATAAGATATAAATTTATAGATGTATGCCAGAATGATATCGATTCACTAAAATTTTATATTAAGATAAGCCTAGACTTTTATGATAAATTACTGAACGAAACTCCTTCACTAGAATTACGAAACATTTACAATAGCGTTATAAAATCAGAAACTTTCGCTCGCCTTCAAAAAATGGAGGCGCGCGATGTTTTCCGCTTTTTTAACGAGCCAAAGGCCGAAGCAGACTATACTTATTGGGCTGATTTAGCGTGTTGGTCAGTGGATGAGGCGACAGCCTTGTCCTTCGGCAAAGAGCCACGTGTTGTAAATCGAGAGACCCTTGCTGAGCCAATGCCTGGGTCACGATTCAAGAAAGAATACGAAGCGCGTTTTGAGCGTTTCACTCGAGCGATTCAAGCCGGAGATCTTACAGAGCCTCTGAGGCCTAGAGATCTCATGAGACGGATTGCCAAATTTGGAATTTCTTATCCTCAGAATCTGATCGATTTAATACCTTCAGATAAGAATGTTCAGATTGAAAATAATAATAATTACCAGGAATTGCAAAATGAAGTACAACGGCTAAGAACCGAAAATGCTGCATTGATGGCACTAAATTTTGAGCCGGATGAATCTAAGCCATCTACAAAAAGCTTATATAAATTGATTTTGGCGATGGCAGTCGGGGGATACAGTTTCAAAATTCCAGGAAACTCAGGAGCTGTCAGCGATATAATTGACGATATGACACGTCATATCGATGGGCCTTACGCTGGAATCCTGAAGCTTTCCGATGAAGCCATCCGCAGCACACTGCGCCGAGCGGCAGCTGCCCTTGGCGTGCATGAGGTTGGTCGCCGGTAGACCAGCCGAAAATCCAAAGTTGGATTCCTGAAATCCAACTTTGGCTCTCTAGGGCCAAGTGGTCGTTACCTGTCTTCGCCATCGTCGAAGCAATCACGCTTCGGAATGGAGCGAACAGGAATGGCTACTTATCCTTCTTCTCTCGAGCCGCTGACTTTCGGGAGGCATGGGTTGGCGCCCAGCGCGCCGCAATGTTCCGTCCAGCAAACGGGAACGGTTTCCAACTTCGTCGACCTGACGCCAGCCGAACTCGATGAAGGCTGGGTCCGTTTGCGTGACATCGTCAAGCCCAATGGCATTTGGCCGATCTCGCGGTCGACCTTTTACGCCTGGGTAAAGGCGGGGCGGGTTCGGCCCGGTGTCAGGCTCGGCCCTTCGGTAACATGTTGGCCCCGCGCCTATATCCGCCAGCTCATGACCAACGTGGAGCTTGATGGGGGGGCCAATGGCTGACCTCCTTCAAGGGCTCGAACTGCCCAAAAAATACTACGGTGACGACATCTTCGTTCGGTGGGAGGGGTGCGACAAGCACCCGCTCGCGAAAGCGGAAGAAGCGATTGAGGCTCGGCGTAAAGTCATTGAGCTTCTCCGCAACTCGTCGGGCCAGCGATCCTCCAAGCGGGCACTTGCTGCCCGCTTGGCCAAGTGCCGTGCCGGGCGTCGATGCCTCAGCGGGGCATGCCCTGAGTGTATCCGGGCGCACCAGCGTTGGTTCACCCGGACATCTTGGACCGCGATGGAAGGGCGATCGGAGGAGTTCGTTTCCGTCACGATCGTTCCGACGCGGTGGGACGTCCCGGGCAAGGAGACCATGACCGGCGACCTCGAAACAGCTCGTAAGCTGATTTCTCTCGTAATGAGGTTTGCCGGCGCTGGGGTTGCCCTGGGGGCGATCGACCTATCCTTCAACGAACGCCGGGGACAGCTTGGCTCGGAGCTCAAATGTGCTCACGCGCACCTGCTGGTCTCAAAGGTCGGGCTGCCAGTATGGCACCGCCGACTGCGGATGATGTTGCCGTCGACGCCAAATGTCGACCGCCCCCTACTTGTCGAGCCCTGGGACGGTAACCCCAAGTTCATCAACTACACGTTTCGGCCGAACCTGTCGCGACGGGTCTCGATCGATCCGGTGGGGGATGGGCGAGAGAAGGACCGCGCGAATACTCGGACGCCGCCACTGCTTAATCATCAGCGGGTCGAGGCTGCGCTGATGCTCGACGGCTTCGGCCTTGTGAACCGGATCATCCACCCCGGCTTCCGCCTCGATACGAATCACAAGGTGCCGACCTTCGTGCGGATCGAAGACTGAGCCGGCCATCGTCGCTGCAGTCCCCGTCGCCGCGCTTTCCCATCCAGCCACACACATCGGCCGCGCGGCCCCCTGCCGCGCGGCCGATGTCTCCCCCAGATTGATTGGAACCGAACATGACCAAGGCATCGTCGCACGCACACCACAACTCAGCTCCCGTCCTCCGAGTCGCCCATATATTGAAGTCGCTCGACACCGACCCGCCGCACTATTTTTACCGCTTCAGCTTCACCGATCTGAACGGGCGACGCCGAACCCTCGACCTGCCACGGGAAACCTCAATCGCTAAGCTGGTGCGTGCGCTGCTTGCCCACGGCTTGAATGCGCCCCCTCACGAGGTACGGGCGCTTGTCGATGACGCCCTTGCAAATGAGCCCGACAATATCATCGGCGCTACGCTGCGCTCTGGCTGGCGGGGCGAGGCCTATATCGGCCATCGCGCGAGCTACGGGGCTGGCGCTTCGAAGTTGCTCGGCTCGGTGCGCGAGCCGGCGCTACGCTGCCGAAGGGGCTCGCTTGACGATTGGAAGGCCGGTTTGCACGCACCTTGCCTGAAGTCGGACGCCTTGACCTTCAGCATTTGCCTCGCCTTCGCCAGCCTCATTCCGGGCTTGCTCGGCATCGAGCGGGGCGTGCTGTTCCATTTGTGGGGCGAGCCCGAAGCGCACATTTCGGTGTGCTCGCGCGCCGCCCAATCCGTGTTCGGCCGGGCGCGGAAGGTCGATGTGTCCGCCAATACCCTTCGACCCGGCACCGTCGCGGAGCGCTGCGCGAGCCGGTCGGACCTGCTGGCAATATTCGACGAGATTCGCCTCGACACCGAAATGCGCAAGGCGCTCATCGATGCCGTGGTCCATAGCGTTGATGCGGCGCCATCGAAGCACGCCAACCGGTCTAAACGGCTCGAACTGGGCTGGCGCACCATGGGCCTGTCGACGTCGGAAGCGCCATTCGGCCGACGCGTGCGCGGTACTGAACTGCAACATGTCGACCTACCGGTTCTGCCCATGAGCGCCGGGGGCATCTTCAACGCCTTGGCAGAGGATGACGATGCCGGTGACCTCGCCGCCCAGGCCGAAGAGACCGTCGAGGCGAATTACGGCATCGCGTTCGACGCCTTCATCCGGCATCTGGTCGACAATCAGGCGGAGGTGAAGGCGGCCGCCATCGATCTGCAAATGCGGTTTGTCGAGGCAGTCCGCAAGCGCTGGAAAGTCTTCGACCATCCCCTCGCCTCGGCATTCGGGCTTGTCTTCGCCGCTAGCGTCATCGCCACGCGCGCCGGGACAACGCCTTGGCGCGGTGTCACACACGTCGAACGGGTTGTCGTTCGCCTTTACCGGCGCGCTCTCGCTTCGAGCTTCGACCCGGTGGGTAAGGTCGATTTCCTTCTGGCGCTTCTCGCGCTCGCGCGGGCCGCCGGCTGCCTGCCGCATGTCGAAAAATCGCTCGCGATTCCCGCCGGCGCGGTCGGTATTCGCCGTAAGCTCCCTACCCATGGCGAGTGTGTGCTGCTGCGCCGCGACTATCTCCACACATTTTGGCCTGACGCACGTGATCTCGACCTGGTCATTGAGGAGCTCAAGGCGCGCGGTTTGCTCGTGCTCGCCAAGCGGGGGCGCATCAACACGATCCAGGCTCAGGTGGAAGGGGTTTCGAGCCGCTCGCGCTATTACGGCCTCAAGGCCAGTGGCGTGTTCGCGGACGTGCCGCGAGCGGCCTGATGAGCCGTCACGCACACTCACCATCAAGCCGGGGCAGAACGGCCCCGGCCGTATTTCACGGCTATCCGGCACAATCGTCGGAATATCGCAAAAACGCTGATTGAGGGGTTTGGGGTGTAGGTAGGGGTAACTGCACCTACCCCATTGCACCACCAAATCACCGCGCATTTCACAAAAACAGGTGAGCAGTTGCGCGGTATGCCCACCCAACTGCTCACTGCTCACCACACATATCCGCATTTTTTTAGGCTGATCGCCCGCCGCGCTCGCGCTCGGCGCGCGGCGGGCGCCTTCGTACTCATAGCTGTCCGGGGCCTGCCTTTACCGGTAGTTTTCGCCGTAGCTCGCGGCTGCCCATATAGGACAAGCCCGTGAGCAGCAACGCGACGATGCCCCAGACTTTCAGGTCGCTGAACGCACCGGAGAAGCCGAAGGCGATGAGGGCCGCCACGGCGAACACCGCCATCGATACCTTCGGGTAACCCATGGCGAAGGCGGCCCCGAGGGCGAACAGCAGGGCTACGAGGAAGCCGGCCCCGCCCGCGGCCGAGACTTCCTCACGGCCGCCGAGGTTGCCGCCGAAGCCGACGGCGCAGGATTGCAGCGCAACGATGATCGTCAGAGACAGGGCGATGATCAAAACAGCGATGCGCATGTCAGTCCTCCGCCTCTTTCACCTGGCCATGGCCCGACCTTAGGCGTTTCGTATCCTCAAGGCCCTTCGCATCCGGTCCGACAATGAGTTCGGAAAGCTCGACGACATTGCTGACCGGGTAGGCCATCACATCGCAGAAGAGTTGATCGTCGGATATGACCGTATGGTCCGACTTGTTCTCCAGCTTCCGTATGTTGATGACGATCGGAATGCCCTTTGCTGCCTTCCGGCGCTCGACATCCCACTGATAGGGCTTGTCGGGTCGCACAAAGCCCTCAATCGCATCGACGAGCATGCCGACGCCATCGGCATAGGCGCAGCGACTTTCGCTCTGATGATAGTACTCCACGCCAGTGGCGAGGGTTTCGAGGCTTTGGGCCTTGGAGATTGTCGGCACGAGGCCAACGCTGAGCAGCAGGGCCGTGGCACAGGCGTGCGTCATCCTCTGCCGGCTGCAGATTGAAACGGTCATGATGATGCTCCCCGGCGCTACCGCGTGATGGTGAACAGCGCGGGGGTGTGAAGCGACAGGTCCGGGATCGGTGGTCCGTCACTTTGGGCAGGCTGGCAAGGCTCGGTCATTTGGGTTGCTCCGGTTTGAATACCTCCACCCACCGCGGCACTGGCGCCGGGTGGGTGGAAACGTGCAACCGAAGCTCAACACGTCCTGCCTATTCCCCATCCGAATGAACGAGCAAACCCGTTCACCCCTAGGCCGAAGCCGGGTGTTTTATTAAGCAGGCCACCCGACAAGGGTGCTGCTTCGGTTGCTTTTGCGTTTCCACACGCACCCCCATGATAGGTGCTAAGGTACAGAACTGCAACGTGTTTTCATCAGCGTTGCGGTGCGGCACGGCGACCGGCGCGAAAACCGCTGGCGCTGCCGCGACTTGCGGGCGAACGGGCCGGATAGCTCAGTATCCACAACCAGTTAAACTTGAAAAACAACTCAAGATTGTGTATTGTGCATGAACGGTCGCCGCCGCGGCCGCCATCGTCGTTCGCAACCTCAAGGGCCCTTCGGGGCCCTTCTGCATATCAGGAGACCTGAATGGCCAAGCCCAGTCTTGCTGTCGTCGCCAAACCGCAAAAGCTGTCCGCCGCCCGCCCGGCAGCTGTGGTGCTGTTCGGGCGTGATTCCGGCGGCAAGCCGCATGCCGCTAGCTTCTTCGAGGCCGATGCCGACAGCGCCCGGAGCTCCGCCGCCATCATGGGGCTGAAGCTCGCCGAGCTCGACAGCGATGCCCTGCGGGCCGCCGCTGCGCAGCTGCCGGCCGGCAAGGTCTATTCGAGCGGCAAGGCCTTCGTGCCCTTCGTGAAGGGCCAGCTCTATGCCGAGCTGGTCAAGACCCTCGGCATGACCGACGACGTCCCGGTGAGTGAGGAGAAGGAGGCTGAGCATGCGAGCCTCGCCCCGACGCTCTACGACTTCAGCGGCTCTCGCCTGCCGACCGACTGGGGCGACATCAAGCTCGGCAGCCTGGTGCTGGCGACCGCCGAGCCCAATGAGGGCTGGTGGGAAGCCACCATTACCGAGGTAAAGGCGTCGGACCTGTTCGTGCTGAAATGGCGTGATTGGCCGGACGAGCCGCTGTTCCTGCGTACCAAGCGCCAGCTTGCCCTGCTGCCGCCGCCCGACCGCGCTGTCGGCTGAACCATCGACCCCGCGAGGGTGCCGCTGGCGCCCTCGCGCAACAGGCCGGCGGTACCCTAGCCGATCATGCCCATGGCCGTCAGCGCCCGCCCCAGGCCGCACATGACTCGGATGCCGGTCGGTCGCCGAACCGCCGCCCACCAAAACCCCACTGACATCGGAGCCACTATGCTCATCGGATATATGCGCGTATCGACCGCCGATGACCGGCAATCGGTCGACCTCCAGCGCGACGCCCTCACCGCCGCCGGCATCGACGAGCGTCATCTCCACCATGACAAGGCCTCCGGTGCCCGTGATGATCGGCCGGGGCTTCAGCAATGTCTCGCCTTCCTGCGCCCCGGCGATTGCCTGGTGGTGTGGAAGCTCGACCGGCTCGGCCGCTCATTGATCCACCTGCTCACCCTCGTCGAAGACCTCAAGCAGCGCGGCATCGCGTTTCGTTCGCTCACCGAGCAGATGGACACCACCACCCCGCATGGCGAGTTGCTGTTCTCGATCTTCGGCGCCCTGGCGCAGTTCGAGCGGGCCTTGACCCGCGAGCGTGTGATCGCCGGGCTTGCCGCCGCCAAGCGCCGGGGCCGGCGCGGCGGGCGCCCGCGTGCCATCGACGAAGAAAAGCTGCAACAGATCCTCGCCGCACTCGACGCCGGCGCCTCGAAAGCCAGCGTATGCCGGACCTTTGGCGTCGCGCGCTCGACCCTCAGCGGCGCCATGGGACGGGTCGAACACTGCTCGATCGTCGCCATGCCGGAGCGCGCGTCATGACCGATCGCCGCTCGACCATCGCCGCGCTCAATGACCGGCTGCGCATGAGCCTCAATGGCGGTCGCGTCATGCTGACACTTGGCATCCGGGCCCTGCCGATGCAAACACAGTTAGACGTTCTCGCCAGGGCTCGCAGCTTCAACGACTTCTCTGCCGACAACGATCCCTATAGCGAGCACGATTTCGGTGCGATCGATCACGCCGAAGCCGGCCGCGTGTTCTGGAAAATCGACTATTATGACTACACCCTGACGGCCGGGAGCGCTGCTCCCGCCGACCCGCGGGCGACCGGCCGCGTCCTCACTATCATGCTCGCGCAGGAGTATTGAGCGCTTGTGCCAGGATTTCTCAATGCCCCGGTAGCGCCATGAGCGGACGTTAGTAAGGCGGCTGGGAGCCGACATTCTCGGCTGGCCAGCCAGAATGTTGTTGACCTAAACATAGACAACGTCGACGACGTTCCCTGTGACCCGGCCTGTCACTCGCCGCGATGACCGGATCCCCCGTCTTCCAGAAGCTCGATATCTGTTCGCAGCATCTCATGAAGGCGGCACGTGCGGCCCAAGCGCGGCCTCGGATCTGAAGGCGGGGAGAAATCCGCCTGCAAGCACTCCACCAACCCGACGAGGCGCTGGAGCCTGCAAAGGGCCAGCGGCGGATTTCCCAGTGAAAACCCGGTCGGCCGACCCTGAGGGCGAGATCGAATGCCTCGCTGACGATACCCCGGCCCGAGCCAATCAGGTGGCGAGGACCGTCGTGCAGCCTTCGACACCACGACGATCGGGCGACGTCTGGCCGGGCATGGTCGCCCAGCCGCCAGCCTCGATGAACTAACGCTTCTTGTAGTTGTTGGGGATCGCCTTGAACTCGGCGAGCTTCGCAGGCGCGTCCGACGCGGCGTTGAACCGCTGGACGCAGATGGCGGACGCCAGTTCTCCACGCGCGACATCACCCGTCGTGGCAGCGACCAGCGATTCAGGCACTGCGCTCAGTATCCCATGCCGCCGTTGCCGGCCGGCGATGCGGTTTCCTTCGCGGGAATATCGACGATCATCGCTTCGGCGGTAATCAGCAGCGCAGCGATCGAGCCGGCGTCCTGCAAGGCGGTGCGCACGACCTTGGCGGGATCGACGATGCCGGCCTTGATCATGTCGACATAGGTCTCCGTCTGCGCGTCGAAGCCTTGGTTGTGATCCTTGCCGTCAGTGAGCTTGCCCACCACGATCGAGCCTTCCACGCCGGCGTTCTCGGCGATCTGCCGGATCGGCGCCTCGATCGCCCTGAGCACGATCAGGATGCCGGCTGTCACGTCGGCATTGGCGCCCGTCAGCGCCTTCAGGGCAGACCTCGCGCGCAGCAGCGCCACGCCGCCGCCCGGCACGATGCCTTCCTCAACGGCAGCGCGGGTCGCGTTCAGCGCATCGTCGATGCGGTCCTTCTTTTCCTTCACCTCGATCTCGGTGGCGCCGCCGACGCGGATCACCGCGACGCCGCCGGCAAGCTTGGCCAGCCGTTCCTGCAGCTTCTCCTTGTCGTAGTCCGAGATGGTCTCCTCGACCTGTGCCTTGAGCTGGGCGATGCGGGCCTCGATGTTCTTCTTCTTGCCGGCGCCGTCGATGATCGTCGTCGTCTCCTTCTCGATCAGCACGCGCTTGGCCCGGCCGAGCATGTCGAGGGTGACGTTCTCGAGCTTGATGCCGAGTTCCTCGGAGACCACCTGGCCGGCCGTGAGAACCGCGATGTCCTCCAGCATAGCCTTGCGGCGATCGCCGAAGCCGGGTGCCTTCACCGCCGCGACCTTCAGCCCACCGCGCAGCTTGTTGACCACCAGCGTGGCCAACGCCTCACCCTCGACATCCTCGGAGATGATCAGCAACGGCCTACCGGTCTGCACCACGGCCTCAAGGATCGGCAGCAGCCCCTGCAGATTGCCGAGCTTCTTCTCGTGGATGAGGACGTAGGGGTCCTCCAGTTCCACGCGCATCTTCTCGGTGTTGGTGATGAAGTAAGGGGAGAGGTAGCCGCGGTCGAACTGCATGCCCTCGACGACGTCGAGCTCGGTCTCGGCGGTCTTGGCCTCCTCGACGGTGATGACGCCCTCCTTGCCGACCTTGTCCATCGCCCTGGCGATCATCTCACCGACGGCGGCATCGCCATTGGCGGCAATGGTGCCGACCTGGGCGATCTCGGCCGAGGATCCGACTTTCCGGGCGCGGGCCCGGATTTCCTTGACGACCTCGGCCACGCCGAGATCGATGCCACGCTTGAGGTCCATCGGGTTCATGCCGGCGGCGACCAGCTTGGCGCCTTCGCGCAGGATAGAGGCGGCGAGCACGGTGGCGGTGGTGGTGCCGTCGCCGGCGAGGTCGTTGGTCTTCGAGGCCACTTCGCGCACCATTTGCGCGCCCATGTTCTCGAACTTGTCCTCGAGCTCAATCTCCTTGGCGACGGTGACGCCGTCCTTGGTGATGCGCGGAGCGCCATAGGACTTGTCGATGATGACGTTGCGGCCCTTGGGCCCCAGCGTCACCTTGACGGCGTTGTTGAGCAGTTCGACGCCGCGCAGCATGCGGTTGCGGGCGTCGGTGGAAAACCTGATTTCCTTGGCAGACATGATGTTCGTCCAGTTCGGTCTCGGGGAGCGGGATCGGAAATCGACCGGTCAGGCGGCTTTCTTGGTCGCCGCCTCGGTCTTCTCGACGATGCCCAGGATGTCGGCCTCCTTCATGATCAGCAGGTCCTCGCCGTCGAGCTTCACCTCGGTGCCGGACCACTTGCCGAACAGCACGGTGTCGCCGGCCTTCACATCGAGCGGGACCAACTTGCCGGCCTCGTCGCGGGCACCCGGGCCGACGGCGACGACTTCGCCCTGCGAGGGCTTCTCCTTCGCGGTGTCGGGAATGATGATCCCGCCCTTGGATAGCAGATCGCCTTCCGCACGCCGTATGACGACGCGGTCGTGGAGGGGTCGGAATGTCATTGGGTTCTTTCCGCGGCCTGCCTACAGGGCGACCGCAGGATCTGTATAGCGCCTTTGGCACTCGAAGGATAGGAGTGCCAAAATTATAATTCAGCGATCACGAAATATTTGAAAATATTCGGCGCGAATTTCTCTCGCGATCGAACGATCGATTTCCCGAGAGAGACAGCTGAAAGGCGAATTCCCATACGTTTTATTTTGATGTCCGAGAATTTGATGACCCGGATTGTTCGCCGCCGAGAGTTTGGCTTGCTTGGATCGCGATTGAGGCGTATCGGTAGGACTCGTTGATTTGGCCGAGTTGGCTTTCGCGGTGTCAGAGACCTAGGCCCGCCAGACATCACCAAGTTCTCGACAGCGAATGCGTGGCGCCTCCCGGGCGCATGTCGCGTTGTTCGAATTTGGATGAACCCTGCGCTGACCACGGATGTACTGGCAGCATCGAGCACCGGATCAGGCGATATCGGGGGGCGTAACGGATATTTACGTACCCCCTGTTCCGCTGTGCCTACGCCATCTTCCCGTCCGGGTGCCCGGGGCGTTCGCCCTGCGGCGTCAATACAGACGCAGACGCCGGACACTCCGGCGGCCTGCCAAACCACACTTGAAAAGGACCACAAGCAACATGACCGCGACCACTCCGCTTCGCAGCACTCCTCCGGCCCGGCGCGACAGCGAAACTCATCTCTTCGCAATCGGGCAGTCCGTTCGACTGAAGGGCGGATTCGGCACGTATCCCTCGAAATCCGGTGACATCTACCGCATCACAGCCACGCTGCCGCCTTACGGAAACACGCTACAGTACCGCATCCACAATGAGAACGAGCACTACGAGCGGGTGACGACGGAAGACAATCTGCAGCCGGTCGTCTCTGCGCCGTTGGGTGAGGGCGCCGCGCTTCTCGAACAGACCTTCAGCCATGGCTAAGGGACAGTAGCGCAGCGGCCGCGAGATCCGGACGCCGAAGAAAGAGCTGCTTCCAAGTCCGACGGTACGTTCGAGATGCATATGAAGCTGAAAACCACTGCCGGAGCACCGCGTGTCAAGGCACTCAGCTGACCGCCGATGCCGAGAAAGAGATATGATGCAGTTCGTGATCGAGTTCTATCGCACACGGGAACGGGACTACGCGCATGCGGTCGTCGGCCGCGAAACCGTGGACGCGGTCGACCTCGACGCTGCGATAGGGTTGGCGCGGTCGCTGGCTCAGTCGCTCGAAATGCCGCAGCGGCCTGATGCTCTCGGGATTGTCGACGAGAATGGTCATACACTTCATTCCTGCACTTTCGACGCCGCTCTTGGGCAAGAAGAGAGGCTGTCGCCTTGAACCAACTCGGGGGGATGCTCGCCCGGAGCGTTATGTCTCGAATCACGGCACGGTCACCATGACGCTGGCCTTTCCCAATCCGAGCCGCAGCCTTGACAAGGCGCGGAACGCCGTCCGGTTCACCGGCTATGACGGCATGTTCGAGGTTGCGTTCCTCGTCGACATCGGCGCGCTGGTGAATCCGGCCAATCCGTTGTTCCTGTCGGAGGCATCGGAAACGGCATGTCTTTCCGCTTTCGACTCCCGGCGAAGCTCCATCTATGCGGCCGCGTCCAGGGCCTATTCGAACGGACACCGCGCCCCTTATATCCTCACTGCCGCCGACATCCGTTAGACGGGGCACGACTCCCGGGAATCCTTGATGCTGATCCGCTACGGCTATGAGATAACGCTGACCTGCCAGCAACCGACCGTGCTCGTCTGCCTGCTGTCCGTCCATGAGGATCGCGCCGCCGATATCCGCGCGGCGGAGACATTCTTCACCACCCCCGATGTCCCGACATCGACCTATCGCGACCTGTTCGGCAACCGATGCCGGCGGCTGGTCGCGCCGGCGGGCGACCTGATGATCTGGGGCGACGCCACCATCGAGGACGATGGCGGGCTGGATCCGGTGCTGCCGGCCGCGCAGGAAGTGCCGGTGCTGGAACTACCGGACGATACCCTCGTCTATCTCCTGGGCAGCCGCTATTGCGAGACCGACCGCCTCAGCCAGACGGCATGGGACATGTTCGGTACGCTGCCGCCCGGATGGGGCCGTGTGCAGGCGATCTGCGACTTCGTGCACAACCACATCCGCTTCGATTACATGCAGGCCCGCTCCACGCGGTCGGCTTTCGAGACCTTCCACGAGCGGGTCGGCGTGTGCCGCGACTTTGCCCATCTCGCCGTCGCCTTCTGCCGTTGTCTCAACATCCCCGCGCGCTATGTGAACGGGCATCTGGGGGATATCGGCGTGCCGGTCGTAGACCCGATGGATTTCAGCGCCTGGATCGAAGTCTTTCTCGACGGCGCTTGGTACACATTTGATCCGCGCAACAACGTGCCGCGCATCGGCCGGATCGTGGTCTCTCGCGGCCGTGACGCCGCTGACATACCGCTGATCAACTCCTTCGGTCCTCACGTCCTGAAGGCGTTCAGGGTATGGACCTACGAGGTACCGGGACCGACATAAATGTAAAGGAGCCCGGCCGGGAGGCGATCAGGAGTGAGAGGAGGCTTGTCGAATGAGCGAGAGCCTCGCACGGCTTCCTAAAGAACCGGCAGACCGGCTCACCCGGCCCTTCCTGCGCTTCCTGCGCATCGAGGCCATGGCGGGCGTGGTTCTGCTGCTGAGCACGGTCCTCGCGCTGGTTATCGCCAACACAGCATGGTCAGCCTCGTTCCTCGCCTTGTGGGATATGCCGGCCGGGATCCGGTTCGGCGAGGTCGAGGTCTCCCGTTCGCTGAGGCACTGGATCAACGACGGGCTGATGACGCTCTTTTTCTTCGTCATTGCGCTCGAGCTAAAACGCGAACTGGTGCTAGGGGAACTCCGTAACCCGCGCGTCGCTGCCCTGCCCGTGGCAGCGGCCTTCGGCGGGATGGTGGTACCGGCCGGGGTTTTCCTGCTCGTGATTGGCAGCAGTCCGGGGGCAAACGGCTGGGGCATCGTTATGTCCACCGATACGGCGTTTGTCATCGGGTGCCTGGCAATGCTCGGCTCGCGCATTCCGGAGAGCTTGCGGCTGTTCCTGCTCTCGCTGGCGATTTTCGATGATGTAGGTGCCATCCTAGTCGTGGCGATTGGCTATGGAGGCACGTTGAACTGGGCTGCTCTCGGTGCCGCCGGGATCGGACTTGCCGTGGTGGCTGCAATTTCGCGCCTGGGGGTGCGCAACATTCCCGTCTATTTCGCGGTGGGTGGCGGCATCTGGCTCGCATTTGACACCTCCGGTGTCCACGCGACAGTGACCGGCGTAATCCTCGGGCTGATGACGCCGGCGCGAAGCTGGGTGAGTGACACGCGATTGCACGCGATCCTCGATCGCGTGGTCGCCTATCCTCCCGGCGATCACTGGAGTGGGGATGCGGCGGCGCGCGGCGACCTCCATCGAGCGGGCGTCGCCACGCGCGAAGTGCTGTCGCCAATCGAGCGTCTGGAGATCGCTCTTCATCCCTGGGTAGCCTTCGCCATCATGCCGCTCTTTGCTCTTGCCAATGCCGGCGTGCCGATGGCGGCGGCGACCTTTGATGCCGCGCTCACCACCGCGATTGTCGCGGCCTTCGTGGTCGGCAAGCCTGCCGGGGTTGTGCTTTTCAGCGTTCTTGCCGTGAAGTTGCGCTTGGGGATCCGTCCAAACGAGCTGTCGTGGGGCCTGCTGGCGGCTGGAAGCCTGCTGACCGGGATCGGGTTCACCATGGCGCTTTTCATCGCCGAACTTGCCTTCGAGCCCACGCTTCTGGACTCGGTCAAGCTCGGCATTCTCGGCGCCTCCATCATTTCGGCAGCAGCCGGCTTCCTGGCATTGAACTGGCTGACGTCTCGCAGAACGCCATGGCGCCATACGCGCGGCAGCTGACCGAAGGATGGCGCTCGATTGCGTTTACGCCCGGACGGAAACGTCTACCGACATGGCGTCGAACGCACCGCTCGTCCCGAAGAATTCCCAGGTGACGGGCATCACCTGCCGAATATCGCAGCCAACCGCAACCGGGATGAGGTTGGCGCCGCCCACACCGCGGTTCATCGGACCGAAAGTGATCCAGCCCGCTCCGGGAACATAGCCTCTGCCCAGACGTGGGTTGATCCCAAGCCCATCATTCCCGCAAGCTCCTGGGAGGGATTGTGCAGATAGCTAGAGACAATCCGCGCGCCGAAACCGAGGGTCCGCACGGCCTCGACGAAGAGAACTGCCATATCGCGGCACAATCCCCAGCCGCGCTACAGGGTGGACCGGTGACTGCGTACTCTCGTCGCCGCGCCCCTGATAGGAGATCCATGCCTCCGCGCCTGCATTGCAGTCCTTCAGTAGAGCAAGCCTGTCTGTCGGCACGCCGCGGACGAAGACCAGGCTCCATGTTCGCAGCCGTCCCGCGGATCGGGATATTGAGACGTTGTCGGGGCTCCTATGTCCGTACATTCCTCCGCGCCATATTGGAGGTCTGGTGGAATAATACCCGGCGCATTCGCGCTGGGGACGGTTGCGCTACCGGCTCTACCGCACCCCCCTGGTGATGTTCGGCATCGGCTCGATCTATTTCTTCCTGCTACAGAGCCGCCTGCCGCTCGGCGTCGTCCGCAAGGGACGGGAGCCGTGGATCTGCATCATGACCACCAATCTGGAGATCGTCGTCGCTGCCGGCCTACTGATGTGGGCCTTCGGCGTTGGACCGTTCCTGCTGGTCCACACCTGCCCATCGTGATCGCCGCCGCCGGTGCCGGCGTCTGGCTGTTCTACATGCAGCACCAGTTCTAGGGCACGCACTGGGCTGGCAACGAGAACTGGAAATTCCACGAGGCCGCGCTGCATGGCAGTTCGCATTATGACCTGCCGAGCGTGCTGCGCTGGTTCATCGCCAATATCGGCATGCACCATATGCATCACCTCTGCAGCCGCATTCTCTATTACCGACTGCGGGAAGTGCTGCGCGACCGGACCTACGCGACATTGGCCGCCTGACCCTCTGGCAGAGCTTTGGATGCGTGCGGCATGCGGGGCGGGGCTGGAGCTGGTACGCTGGCTCGGCCGGCTGGATACATCAGGCCGGCGTCGAGGGCATTCTCGGCATGCGCCGGGAGGGGGATTTCCGCGTTATCGCTCCTTCCATCTTCACGGCATAGCCGGGCTTTGCGGCGACGGTTATGCCGGTGGGACATCCTGCAGTATCGAGGTTCGCGCTATCGGCGAGGGTGAGGAGTCATGTTCGGTGCTCGACGGCGTACGCACCCCATCACCGGACAGATCAACTAGTTTCCCCCTTAACGGCGATAATCAGGATCTGCCAGTGTCCATCTGACGAGATAAGTACATGAAGCGTCGTCTCGTCGACCCCAATCACCGTCGCCAAATCCGCTGAGGATCTATTGACGAGGATTGTACATGTCCTGCGAGCCGAGTTTGAGACGGTTGGTGCTATGGAGCACGAAGCGCGGGCTCAGTGGGGGAAGTATGGAGCATGTCCGGTAGGGATGTCTCGCCGTTTCAGTGTCTCGTGAGGAGGGCTTGCAGCCGTTGCGAGATCCAGCCGGCAGCCGATCCGAGCGCGCCGGTGCCGCCTAGTTCCGCGAGCCCACCCAGCGATGGTTCAACATGCGCCGCGAAGAAGGCGATCAGGCCGAGGAACCAGGCCGGTATATTGTCGAGGATGCGGATCGCCCGCATCGAGACGACCACCATTGCCACCACGAAAACGACGAGCGCGAGGGCAAAGGGGCCCATCATCGGCATCAGCTCCCTCAGAGCGAGAACGGCGAGCGCGCCGAGCAACAGTCCGCACAGCAGGCAGAGCCAGGTATAGACGCCCTGCCGGCCGGAGATCGGCCGGGTGAAATAGGCAACCCAGCCGACAAACATCGCCCAGGGCGCGAGGCCGAGATGGAGGCTGGTGAAGGCCGCGGTCGAGGCGACCGCAGCCGCTATGGCGCCGAAGCCGAGGAAGACGAGAGGCGCCTTCCAGCGCGACGCGGTTGCAGGCATGCTGGTCATGATCATTTCTCCCGGAGGGTTAAGAGTGCGTGGCCGGAACGCTGACGGTTCCGGCCATCGAGGTGCCGGTCAGACGACGACGCGCGGCCCGAGCAGTTCCTCGAGACCGATGTTGCGGTACATCTCGCGGCGCATGCGGTCGGCAACCGCGTTCACCACTTCCGCTCCGTCCTGCGACGGGTCGACATGGACGCGGAACGGGCGCTGGCCGAAAGGTGCATCCACCACGCGGACGATGGCGCGGGCGACCTCGGCGGGATCGGCATCGGCGGGTTCGAGACCGGCGAGCCCCTTCAGCGCCTTGTCTGCGATGCCGGCATAGGGGCCGGCCTCGTATTCGGCCGCGCGCGGGGCGTCGGATGGCTTGCCCGAATGGGCGAAGTGGTTGGTGCCTTTGGTGAAAGCGCCCGGCACCATGATGGTGGTCTCGATGCCCCAGAGCGCGAGTTCGGTCGAATAGGAGACGGCGAGCGCGTCCATCGCAGCCTTGGCCGCGAAATAGGGCGACAGGAACGGCGGGGTGCCGCCGCGCGTGGAGGAGGAGCCGACCCAGACCAGAAGCCCCTTGCCCCGCTTGCGCAGGTGAGGGAGCGCGGCGCGGTTGACCCGCTGCGTGCCCAGCACGTTGACGTCATATTGCTGCATGAACTGCTCGGGCGTGAACGCCTCAGCGGGGCCGAAAACCATGTGGCCGGCATTGTGGACGATGACATCGAGGCGCCCCGCCTCGGCGAGGACATGGGCGACGCCGGCATCGGCGGAGGCATCGGACTGGACGTCCAATTCTACAGTGCGCAGGTTGACGCTTTCCGCCTCCGACCACGCGGCGATTTCAGCCACGCGAGCCGCATTGCGCCCCTCCGTTTCGCGCATCGAGGCGTAGACGATGTGGCCGGCCGCAGCGAGGGCCCTGGCGGTCATGAGGCCGAAGCCCGACGAGGCGCCGGTAACGAGAATGACAAGCTTTGACATGAGGTTCGTCCCTGGAAGGTATTGGGTATTGGCGGGCGGGCGCGGGATCAGATGATTCCGCCATTCACCCGCAGGGTCTGGCCGTTGACCCAGCCGCCATCCGGACCCACGAGCAGAGACACGGCTGCGGCGATATCCTCGGGTTGGCCGAGACGTTCCAGCGGTGCGAGCTTGGCCAGCCGGTCGATCACCTCCTGCGGCTTGCCGTCGAGGAAAAGCTTGGTCGCGGTCGGGCCGGGAGCGACGGCATTGACGGTGATGTTGCGGCCGCGCAGCTCCTTGGCCAGGATCTTGGTCATCGCCTCGACCGCGGCCTTGGTGCCGGCATAGACGCCGTAGGTCGGCTGCAGCATGCCGACAACGCTGGAGGAGAAGTTCACGATCCGCCCGCCGTCCCGCAGCCGCCTGGCCGCCTCGCGCAGCGTGTTGAAGGTGCCCTTCAGGTTCACCGCGATCTGGCGGTCGAACAGCGCATCGTCGCTGTCGGCGATGGTCGCCAGGTTCATGATGCCGGCATTGTTGATCAGCACGTCGACGCCGCCGAAGGCCGCCTCTGTGCTGTCGAACATGCGGCGAACCGCCTCGACGTTGGAGATATCGGCCTGCGCGCTGACGGCGCGGCCGCCGGCGGCTTCGATCCTGGCGACCAGCGCCTCGGCCTGCGCGGTGCTGCCGGCGTAGTTCACCACGACGGTGAAGCCGTCGCTGGCGAGGCGCTCGGCTACCGCCGCGCCGATACCACCCGAGGCGCCAGTGACGATCGCGACCTTGCCGGCGGCTTTGGTGAAAGTGTTGGTCATTGTTCCCTGCTCCTTGCTGTCCGCCGGTGTTCGGCGGGTGTGAGGAGACAATGCCCGTTCCAATGAAGGAGATAATCAGGCATAAATTGGCAACACTATCCGAGTAGGCGAACAATGGACCGTTTCGATGCCATGCGGGTGTTCACCCGCATTGTGGAGCGCCGCAGCTTCACCAAAGCTGCCGAGGATCTCGGGCTGCCGCGTTCGTCCGTCACCGATGCGGTGAAGGGGCTGGAGGTGCGGCTGGGGGTGCGGCTGCTTCAGCGGACGACGCGCCAGGTCAGCCCGACCCTCGACGGCGAGGCCTATTACCAGCGCTGCCTGGCGCTGATCGCCGACCTGGAAGATGCCGAAGGTGCCTTTGCCGGTGCCAAGCCAAGCGGCCTGGTGCGGGTCGATGTGCATGGCACGCAGGCCCGCCACTTTCTGCTGCCCGGGCTTCCCCGTTTTCTCGACACCTATCCGGGAATTCGGCTTCATATCGGTGAGGCGCATCAGGCGCTCGACATGGTCCGGGAAGGGTTCGATTGCATCCTGCGGGCCGGCATCTTGAGCGACAGCCCGTTGATACGTCGGAAGCTCGCTGAACTTGGCCGGGGTACCTTCGCCAGCCCGTCCTATCTCGACCGCTTCGGCATTCCGCAGACGCTGGACGATCTCGACAACCATCGCATCGTCGGCCTTTTCGCCCCCGATGCCGCCGCGGTCAGCCCGTTCGTCTTTCTTGACAGGGGCAGGGAACGGCAGATCACGCCGTCTTCGCTCGTGACCGTGACAGGCGCCGAAACCAATGTGGCTTGCGCCTGCCAGGGACTCGGGATCATCCAGGTTCCGCGCTATCGCGTCGCGCCCGAGCTCGCCAGCGGAGCCCTGGTCGAGATTCTGCGCGACTATCCCCCGACGCCGCTCCCGGTCCACGTTCTCTATTCGCACACGCGCCAGCTTTCTCCGCGTGTACGCGTCGTCATCGAATGGATGGCGGAGCAGTTCAGATCAAGGACGGCCTGACGCAGGAGGACGCCGTATAACGGCGTTCGGTCCCGTCAAACGCCTGACCAGGCTCATTGCAGCGCCTGTTCAATGTCGCTGACCAAATCATCCGCGTGTTCAATACCCACGCTCAATCGTACAAGTCCGTCCGTGATACCGCTCTTCTGGCGTAACTCTGGAGGGACAGCGCTGTGGGTGGTGGTGGCGGGATGGCACGCAAGGGAATCGGTGTCTCCGACTGAGACCGCCTGCGTCACGAGCTTCAGCTTATCCAGAAAGGCGCGCGCGGCGTGGCGGCCACCCGTCATTTCGAAGGAGACGATGCCCCCGAACAACGTCATCTGGCGTGCCGCGATATCATGTCCGGGATGGTCGGGAAGACCGGGGTAGAAGACGCTTCCTACGGCGGCGTGCCCGTTCAGATATTCCGCGATCTTCTGTCCGCTCAGCGAGGCCGCCTCTACGCGCAACGGCATGGTCTTCAGGCCGCGGATAAGCAAGCTGGCATCGTGAGGGCTGAGACAGCTTCCCAGCTGCAGCATGCCCGCCTGCCTCACCTTCTGCATCGCCTCGGCCGTGCCGACGGCTATCCCGCCGGTGGCATCGCCGTGCCCGCTTATGAATTTTGTCGCGGAATGGACGACAATATCTGTTCCGAGCGACAGCGGGCGGGTCAGGCATGGCGTTGCAAACGTATTGTCCGCGACGACGACAGCACCCCCGGCATGCGCAATGCGTGATGCTGCTTCCAGATCGACAATGCCCAGAATCGGGTTCGCCGGCGTTTCGACGTAAACGACGCGGGTTTGGGGCGTCATCGCCGCGGCGAGCTCGTCGAGCCTGGCAAGCTGGACGCATCGAACACCAAATCTCGGCAATAATGATCGGATCACGCCTTCGGTGCCGCCGTAGACGGTACCGACGGAGATGATCTCATCGCCCGCCGAAAGCATGGCAAGAAGCGTGGAACTGATGGCCGCCATGCCGCTTGCGAACCCGACGGCCGCTTCGCCTCCCTCGAGCGCGGCCATCTTGGCTTCGAACACGGCAACTGTGGGATTGGCAAACCGGCTGTAGAGATAGCCGGGCTTCTCGCCGGTGAATCGATCGACCCCCGTATCGAAGTTGCCATAGGAGTAGGATGACGTCGTCACGATTGGCGGAGCGATGGCGCCGGTCGCCGGATCCGGCTTTTGGCCGCCGTGGACCGCGAGCGTCCTGATGTGGATCGGGCGACCGTTCTTGCTGGGTATCCGCATCGATTTGTCGACCTCTCAGAGAAACCCGATCGATATCCAGGGGAAGGCCGCGACCAGCAGAAGCCCGATCACAAGGGCGATCATGTAGCCGACGATCGGCTTCATGCCCTCGTCCGGATTGACGCGCCCGATCGCGCTGGCCGCATAGTAGCCGACGCCGAAGGGCGGGGCGAATCGTCGACGCCGTAGCGTTCGGCCCAGTCCGTTTAGTAGCCGCTAGTAAGTATCGACCTGGCTATCAGCCGGCAGCCCGATGAGGGGTTCAAAATCGAGTTGGGACCCGGCGGCTGGCGTCAGCGACAGGTGACTAAAAACCTCGCGCGTCGATTCTCGTACAGTCGACCAAATCGCCAGTATTTTTCGTACATTAAACTCTGATCGACCGCCTCACGCTAAGCGTCCACCTTGCCGGCGGCCAAAAACACCTGTTTTTCGGCAGGTGCCGCTGTGAGGCACAGCACAACTGCCGAAGGTGACGCAGGCGCTGTTGACCCTTTGCTGACCTTCGGCTGCCATTTCAGCGACGCCCGCTTTGCGCCCTCATGTCAGTCATTCAGCGACATTCGCAAGTCGCCCGAAAGCGATGGGTGGACGCCCCCTGACGGCATCTATGTGCCAGAGTGGAGGTGTTTCATCACCACTGGAGGAGGTGTCCGTGAGTGAGATCAGCAGAATCAGCATCGATCTGACCAAGTCGGTTTTCCAGGTTCACGGCGCGGACCGGGGCGGTAACACGATCCTGCGCAAGAAGCTGCGGTGTGACCAGGTTCTGGCGTTCTTCGCGTCGTTGCCACGGTGCGTCGTGGCGATGGAGGCTTGCGCGAGCGCGCACTACTGGGCCCGCGAGATCGCTGCTTTGGGCCACGATACGCGGCTCATCCCGCCGGCGTACGTGAAGCCGTTCGTGAAGCGGCAGAAGAACGACATGGCTGACGCCGAGGCGATCTGCGAGGCGGCGCAACGCCCGACGATGCGGTTCGTTCAGGGCAAGAGTGCAGAGGCGCAGGCATCGGCCGTGGTGTTTCGTACGCGCGACATCCTCGTGCGCCAGCGCACCCAGCTGATCAACGCCTTGCGCGGGCACCTCACCGAGTTCGGCTATGTCGTGCGGCAGGGTGTCGGACATGTCGGCAAGCTGGTCGAGATCGTCGGCGATCCCACATCAGACATCCCGGTTGAAGCGCGGCCGGTACTGGTCGTCATCGCACATGGTTTGCAGGCACTGCAGGCGCAGATCGCTCTTCTCGACCGCGAGATCGCGGCCCGGGCGAAGGCAGACCCGGTGGCGCAGCGGTTGATGACCGTCCCGGGCATTGGTCCGGTCATCGCGACGGCGCTGGTCGCACTGGCGCCAGCCGCCAGCACCTTCCGCCGCGGGCGTGACTTCGCGGCCTGGCTGGGTCTCGTCCCGCAACAGCACTCCAGCGGCGGCAAGGAGCGGCTCGGGCGAACGACCAAGATGGGGGAGCGCAGCCTGCGACGGCTTCTGATCCTAGGCGCGAGCTCGGCGACCAAGGTCGCGGCGCGCGATCCCGACAAGGCTAGCGGCTGGCTGGCCGGCATGTTGGCTCGCAAGCCGCGTATGCTGGTCACGGTCGCACTGGCCAACAAGATGGCAAGGATCGTCTGGGCGCTGATGGCGCACGGTGGATCCTACCGAGCTCCGGCCGCGGCGGCATAACAGCCACGGCTTGAGGCGTCAGGGACGCGAGGTAAGGTCAGCAGAGAGGTATGGCGCAACGGTCAGCAGGCGGGGGCGGGAAAACCAGTGAAATGTCCGGGCGCCTCGAGCGCGCAAAAGCGATCTGCACTCGATCCGCGATCTCCATACAGGCCAGCAGCCGTGATGATGCTGCATCAACAGGCCGGACACACGGAAGCACCTGAACCCGCGCAACATGCCCTCAAAAACCTCTTGCATCCAACGGGGCGTCCACACACGGACATGTCGGTAGCATCGCGATCGTATCAGTCCAGATGAGGGCAATTTCGATCGGCCTATCTTAGGCCTCGAACTGGGAAGAAGAAGGTTGACGGGAACATATCAAGAACATAACATCTGCGGCGACCCGTGGATGAGTACGGTAGACAGGGCTCCGGCTGTTGACGAGAATCACTCAGGAGCCGCATAGATGCCTGTATGCCACCGTCGCGGCCGATTAAATCAATGGTTACCTTTCAAAGGGCTATGCAGTGCTACCAGTTGTTGATCTTTTCGCCGGCGCTGGTGGATTTGGCATAGCAAGCCGGATCGCTGGCGCTGACCTTCGGCTATCAGTGGAGATCGACCCGAGGGCATGCGAAACACTGCGGTTGAACGAGGCGGACGACGGACATTTTGTACATGAGGGCAGTGTCCTAGATCTCACCGGCGAGCAATTGCGTCAAATGGCGGGCCTGAATGTGTCCGACCCACTCGTGGTGATTGGCGGTGCACCTTGCCAGCCCTTTTCTAAAAACGCCTATTGGACCGATTCAGGCGAGGACTTGCGCCTTCGCCTCGCCTTCTACCGTGGTGACGACGCGGTGTACCAGCGGCCGCCGTCGATCACGGAGCCGCGGCCCGACGATCGTCGAAATCTTCTGCTCGAGTTCGCGCGTCTCACCATCGAGGCCAAGGCTGATGGGTTCGTGCTCGAGAACGTAGCCAGCATTTTCCATCCCCGCAATCGCACGACAGTCGAGCTCTTCATCGATACGATGAAGGACGCAGGAATGAAGATTTCTATCTTCAAAGGGAACAGCGCAGAGTTCGGTGTTCCGCAGAAGCGCCAGCGCGTGTTCATCCTTGGAAGCCGGTCGCAGACGCCGGCGATGCCCGAGATTACCCATGCCGAGGAATCGTCAATCTTTCTCAAACCTTTCGTCAGCGTCGGTGAGGCGATCAGTGCCTATGCCGGCGAGGAGTTTTTCGAGCGCGAGGAGGTTGTGTCGGGTCGCTGGGCTGATCATCTCGCTGATGTACCACCGGGCTGGAACTACAAGGCCCATACGGCTTGGGCGGGTCATCCCAATCCCACGTTCGAAGCGGAAAGCCGCTTCTGGAACTTCCTTCTGAAGCTGCATCCCGAGAAGCTGTCCTGGACCGTCGCAGCATCGCCGGGTCCTTGGACAGGCCCGTTTCATTGGGAGACGCGTCGGTTGCGGACTCCCGAACTGGCTGCCATCCAGAGCTTTCCTGATGGGTATCGCTTCGCCGGAAGCCGGCGTGAGCGCGTCCGACAGATCGGTAATGCGGTCCCGCCCAAGATGGCCGCGGCGGTCATCATTAAGGTGCTTGAGGCTATCACATGACCGCCCGCCTGGCAGCGCTAACCTCGATCTCGATGTTCAGCGGGTGCGGAGGTCTCGACTACGGGCTCGAACGCTCCGGTTTCACGACCCTGGCTGCGGTCGACATGGACAAGGATTGCGTTGCCAGCTTCAAGGCGAACTTCCCCTTGGCTGATGTTCGCTGCGAGGACATCGTCAGTTGGCCCGAGAGCGACATGCACCGGTGGTTCGAGCAGTTCAAGCGTCCCGTTGCGCTGTTGGCTGCCGGCCCGCCGTGTCCTCCCTTCTCAAAGTCACGCTTCTGGCGCACTGATCTTCCCAGAGGCTTCGCGGATCCTGCAGGAGCGGGAAGCTTTCGTGCGGTGTTGGCTGCGATCCGGATGGTCCGGCCGCTTGCTTTCCTTATTGAGAACGTGAAGGGCCTCACCTACCGTGGCCACCGCTCCGCGCTGGATTCCGTCATCAAGGAAGCGGAGTCACTTGGCTACTCGGTCAACTGGACCGTCGTGAATGCTGCCAACTACGGTGTCCCGCAAATTCGCGAGCGATGCTTTGTGGTCGGACTTCTCGGCAACAAGCCCTTCGAGTTCCCGGCGCCGTCGCATGCCAAGGAGCCGGCGGAGACAGGCCTTGCGCCTTGGGTGACGGCGGGAGATGTGCTGAGCGATATCGACACAGAGGAGGCGGCCGACAACCGGGGACATACAGCCGGCGGCCGCTTCAAGCACCTCCTAGAAGAGCTGCCACCCGGCGAGAACTACCTATATTTCACGGCCGAACGCGGCTATCCAAATCCCCAATTTAAATGGCGTTCGCGCTATTGGACGTATCTGTTGAAGCTCAGTCCCGATCTTCCATCCTGGACGATTCAGGCTAAGCGCACCAATAATATGGGCCCTCTACACTGGCGCAATCGCGTTCTCAGGATGGAGGAAGTGAAGCGGCTCCAGTCGTTTCCCGATGATTTCGTGCTCTTCGGTGATGTCAACAAGAAGTGGCGCCAGCTTGGTAACGCGGTCCCGCCGGTCCTGGCGGAAGCGATCGGCCGGGCTATCGCTGCGCAGCTTCGGAGCACTTATACATGGGCGGCCAAGGTAGCTTAGAATTGGGGGGCGAAGAGAGCGACCATTCGCTCGTTCTGCCGATAGCCAACGACTTTAGTCCGGGTGCCCCCGCTAAGAATCCGATCTCCTTGCCGGTGGTGCTGAAGCTGGTCAATGATGCATCCGGTCGCGAAGCCCAAGTGGAAGCTATTCGGGTGCATTATTTTCTGGATGCGGCTGCGAAGCAACCCGATGCCAAAGGCCGGCACACGCAGCAGCGCCAGCTTGCCAGCAATGTCCTGATCGGCATGGACAGCTTCAAGGTCTACAACGAAGAGACTGAAAAGCTCACGCTGCTGGGGGAGCGGCTCCTTGTTGAGCCATTGGAAGTGGAAGCCGACCGTCTGTTCGCCAAACACATCCTGTTGGGGTTGCATGGCATCGAGATCCTTCGCATCGTGCGGGCCATGGCGTCGAGCGGACGAGCCATCAACAAGACCTCGCTCGCCGAAGAACTGAACCGCCACGGATTTGTAACCAAGGCCGGAACGCCAATTTCGACAAGCTCGAAGAACCATTTGATCTATCTGTTGTGGCTACGTAAAGCCGGCGTGCTCGCGCCGACTGGCTACGCCATAAACGAAGATGTTCTCAAGTCTCTGGTCGGTATGTCGATCGATGACGCCAACAAGGCGATTGAGCTAACTGGCCGGCAGAAGGTTTTTGCCGCCGCGCTGCGCCGGGACTTGGATGTGAATGGAGCACGTGACGTTTTCGTCAAGGATTTGCGCGCCATTTGTCAGGCCACCCATCCGAGCGTGTTCAAGCGCACCGACGATTTGCGCAAAGCCGTCATCAATCCGCTGGTCAGCGATGGTTGGCTAACGCACTCGGAGACAGCGGGTGGGCGAAGCCAAGGACGCGGGAGGGGTGGCGGGTCCGGCACCGTCCGCGCCACCGAACAACTGGCTTCGGTGGATCCCACCTATCTAGACCTGGCAAACCTGGGAGGCATCCCTGGGGAAGTACGCCGTCACCTGCAACGGCCGATCGGCCAGATCATGGATGAGCTCAAGAGCGGGGACACGGGTGTCAAAGGCCTGGCGCTCGAGACACTCGCTGTGCGTATTCTCTACGAACTCGGACTTACCCCCGTAGCTTTTCGTGAGCGCGGGACACAAAACGACGGCGCTGAAGTCGACCTGATCGCTGAAGGGGCAGACACGCATTTTCACCGCTGGATGGTCCAGTGCAAGAACATGCCCAAAGTACATGTCTCGGCCTTGGCCAAGGAAATCGGAATGGCCGTGATTTACCGGGCTCAGGTCATTCTTATCATCACAACAGGCGTATTCACTTCGACTGTTCACTTGCACGCAAGACAACTCGCTGAGACCAGTGGTCACCAAGCTATCCTGATCGACCAGGACGGCCTTGCCCTTTACCTTGCCGAAGGGGTCGCCGGCCTATTCCGCCAGTTCGAGCAGCGGGCACGTGCCATCCTTGAGTGGAAGGCTCCGCAGCGTGGCGTTCAGATTGAAGAATTGGGGTAGTTGAACCGCCCCGGATCCACCCCTAGACTTTTAGTTGCTATCACCCAAAACAGGACGCAACCTGAAACCGCTGTACCTAATGAGCTTGCGACGGTCCCTCCGACTTTCGTTGCGGTCCGTCAAGGTTCAAATTCCAAGTCGACGACGTTACGGTTTTCGAGCCTAGGCCGCTGACAACTTCGATGCCTTCATGGAAGTCTCCTGGTCCCCGACAAGGGGATCACTAGTGGAAAATTCCAGTCCCAGCCGGCCCAAGAAACCGGGAGCACGTCAAAGACGGTTCTACGACAGGTGGAAGCGCTGGCGACAAATTGGATGACTTAACATCCCATGGAGAGGAAATGATCGATCCTTGGCTTCAATACTTTAATTTCAGCGCCACGAGCGATAGCCCTATACCCACCTGTGTTTGTTCCACTGTACGGTCAGAACTGGAGAGCCCCGCACTCCGCTAATCTTCCTCGCGAGCTGCGCCAGATAGCCTGACGACGGATATACTCATACTTCGACTGGCCCTTCGAAGTTATAAAGTGACCAAGTATGGACGGCTGAAGCTTTAGCTATCGTTGTATTGAAGCCGTTTGGGAGAGAAACATGAATTGGCCACCGTCCTCATGCCACTGGAATTGAGATAGCGCATGGATGCACTTCAGTTCGCGATCGCCCGTTTTCTAGCCGCTAAGGCTCTGCAGAAACGTCGGACGACCTACCATCAGGTCGGCGAGGCAATAGGCTGGAGCCATCCGACGGGTCGTGGACTGGGACGTAATCTCGAGGTCATTCTGCACGAACTGGCGGAGCGCGGTCTGCCGCCTCTCACGACGATCCTGGTGAAGAAAGGGGAACGGTATCCGGCGGAGGACGCAATGACGTACATTCGAGGCGTGCTCGGAGCCATCGACATCGAGGCCAGCCAGCAGGACGTGTTCGCATTTGATTGGACGTCATTTCCGGAATTCGCACCACCAGCCGACACGCTGCCGGACGGACGACAGGTCTGGCTGACGTCGTTCTGGGGCTTCGATCCGGCCAACTGGGGATGCATCGGCTTTGCCGACGAGGCCCGACGGACGCGCTACCTGAAGAACTCGAAGCCGAGAACGCTGGTTGCGATCTACGTGACCAAGGGGAAAGGCCCCGAAAACATGCGCGGCAAGGTCGTCGGGTTGCTCGAGATGTCCCACGAGATAGGCCACGCGCGAGAATTCATCTCCGGGGATCGCTGGGCAGAGAAGGAGCGCGATCCCGACTCCCGCGGAAAGTGGCTTTATGCCGTGAAGGCGACCAGAGCGTGGAGGATCATTCCGGAGGATTGGCGTAGGGTCGAGGACCTGTTTCCGTTAGCCTACAACAGCGCTCACCCAGAGTTCATCGGCGCTAGCGGAGTGCTGCTCTCGATCGACGAGGTGGCAAAGCTTTACGAACTGGACGTCTACGAAGTGCCTGTCTATGGGCAGACCAACCCGGTCGACCCCACAATCCAGACCCTAGAATCCGCCCTCAGCACAAGCCGCGCCGTGAGGCCGGCCTCACGGCCGTATTGGGTCGGTGAAACGGACGGGCCGAAGCATCTCTACATCCTCCGCCTCACGGGCAACATCGCTGCCTATCTCGATCGTCGGTTGGAAGACCTCGAAGACAAGCACATCATCAAAGTCGGCTTCTCGAAGAGCCCCCAAGCGCGTCGCGATCAGATCCAAAGCGCCTACCCTAGAGGGGCTTTCAACTGGGAAGTATTAAAGCCAAACCCTCAGCCCGATACCGCGCCATATGCCAACGCAGACGTTGCGATTGCCGGCGAGGACGCCATGAAGAAGCGACTCGTCATGGATGGGGCCGAGGTGCTTGGCGGTGAGTTTTTCCTCGCGGACGAGAGCCTGATCTATCGCACCTGGGCTGCCGGCAATAACGCAGCGAAGACGGCGCAGGAATACCGCATTCCGAACACCTGACTGCCGACGAAGGGTTGTAGTTGGAACGGCGGCTTTTCGCATAAGCGAGCTAAACCGAGCCGTCTGCAGTCGGCGCCCGCGCAGTCGTACGGCATCCGGCGCCAGCCGCCGGTCGGCAAAGCCCCACAATCTAGGTCTTTCCGAAGTTGCCCTTGCCCTCCTGAAAGCCGCCGCTTACTCACACCTGCTTCGTGCCCTCATTCCGAGCGGTCAATCGGGCAGCCAACGCTCTTAAGAAGCGCCTCCGTCCATGCAACCATGACGGTTCCCCAACTACCTCGAGACCGGGACGAAGCGAACTGCTGCCGCGGCGATTGAGCGCCAAAGCTTGCCTTCGGTGGCCATGCGAACTCCGGTGCGATAGTCCGTTATCTAAAGGGAGGATCATATGGCGCAGATTCGCCACATCGGGATCAGCAACTTTCGATGCATCGAGAACCTCGACTGGTTTCCCGCCGCCGGTATTAATTGCCTGATCGGATCTGGTGATACTGGAAAGTCGTCGATCCTCGATGCCATCGATTACTGTCTCGGCGCCCGCCGCACCGTTCAATTCACCGATGCCGATTTTCACGGGCTTGAGGTAACGACGCCGATCGCGGTCGCGATCACCATCGGCGACCTGTCCGATGCACTCAAGAGTATGGATACCTATGGCCCATTCGTCCGCAGCTTCGACGCTGCCAATGGCGCGATAGATGATGAACCAGAATCCGGCAAGGAAACAGTCCTTACTGTCCAACTCACCGTCGGGAGCGATTTGGACCCGGTCTGGACGCTGATTTCCGATCGCGCCAAGGCTCAGGGGCTTTCGCGCAACCTCACCTGGGGCGATCGCACGCGCCTTTCGCCTACCCGCATCGGCGCTCTCGCCGAGCACAACCTCGCTTGGCGACGCGGATCGGTCCTCAATCGCCTAACCGATGAGAAAGCCGACACCTCCGCAGCGCTGGCCAGTGCTGCCCGCGATGCGCGGAAGGCGTTCGGAGATCTCGCGGACGCGCAACTTGGCGAAACGCTCAAACTGGTTTCTGCGACGGCGAGCGAACTCGGGATTTCCGCCGGCGATAAGCTCAAAGCGATGCTGGACGCGCATTCGGCTTCGTTCAGCGGGGGGACTGTCGCCCTCCACGGCGAGAACGGCGTGCCGCTGCGGGCGCTTGGAGTCGGATCGACACGGCTGCTCGTTGCCGGATTGCAGCGCAAGGCAGCCAAGGAATCGAGCGTCCTCCTAGTCGATGAACTCGAACATGGGCTGGAGCCGCATCGCATCATTCGCCTGCTCGGCTCAATCGGGGCCAAGGAGACGCCGCCGCCCATTCAGGCGTTTGTGACGACCCATTCGCCGGTTGCGCTGCGCGAACTTCGCGGCGACCAGCTTTGGGTGGTTCGCAAGCTGGCGGGCTCGCACAAGCTGGAGCTTGTCGGGCTGTCCGACGCGATCCAGGGCACTATTCGCGCTCATCCAGAGGCCTTTCTCTCCCGCTCGGTTCTGGTCTGCGAAGGCGCGAGCGAAGTCGGCCTTATTCGGGGCCTCGACCTGCATTTCACTGCGCAAGGCTGTACCTCTATCAATGCGGCCGGCGTCGCGCTGGTCGATGCGGGCGGCGTCAGCAAAATTTACGGCCGCGCCAATGTGCTGCGAAATCTCGGATTCCGCACGGCCTCGCTGCGCGACGACGATGTTCAACCCAATGCGATCGAGGAAGGCCTGTTCTCAGTCAATGGCTGCTCAGTCTTCAAATGGGCGCCAGGCCAAGCGCTCGAACACGCGATCTTTAATGGCGTCAGCGATCCCGCCGTTCACCGGCTGCTTGAACGCGCGGTCGAACTCCATGGCGAGGAACTGATCGGGGAGCATATCATGGCAGCGTCGAACAACACGCTGACGCTGGCGCTGTGCCGCGGCCCGGTGACACCCCAGACCCGCCAGATCCTAGCGACCGCGGCGAAATGGAAGAAGAACGCCTGGTTCAAGACCGTCACTTGGATGGAAGATGCGGCACGAGACATTATCGGTCCAGATTACCTGACCGCGAATCCGGCGTTCCAGAACGTTGTCTACGGACTCTTCCAGTGGTGCCATAATGCCTAACGTCGACCTTCTGGCGATCGATCGCGGAACGGTCACCGCACCGGCTGGATGTGGGAAGACCCATCTGATCGCGCAGGCGCTCTCGCGCCACGCGGGGTCGAAGCCGATCCTCGTCCTCACACACACCAATGCCGGTGTGGCGGCGCTACGGGCCCGGCTGGACAAGGCTGGCGTTGCATCTGGCAGCTATCGCCTTGCGACGATCGACGGCTGGTGCATGCGCTTGCTGACGCTGTTCCCAAAACGCGGGGGCCACGACCCAACCATCCTTTCGGTTACCAACCCGAAAGCGCATTATCCAGCGATCCGATACGCGGCTGCGGTGCTCCTGCGCGACGGCCATATCAACGACGTGCTGGCGGCGACCTATGACCGTCTCGTCGTTGACGAGTATCAGGACTGTTCGGAGATCCAGCACGCGATTGTCGCTTTCGCATCTCAGAGCCTGCGCACCTGTGTGCTCGGCGATCCGATGCAGGCGATCTTCGGGTTTCAAGGCAACGCACTCGCTGACTGGGATCAGCATGTCTGTGCGCATTTCCCGATCGCTGCCGAACTCACCGAACCGTGGCGCTGGATCAATGCCGGCGAGGAAGGCTTTGGTCGCTATCTCCTCGATGTTCGCCGCTCGCTCATCACCGGTCAGGGCGTCGACCTTTCGGCCGCCCCGCCAAACCTCAGCTGGGTCCATCTCGACGGCAGTGAGGATCATCTGCGACGCCTCCGGGCAGGCGCGGTGGCCGCGGCCGAAGGCGAAAAGGTGCTCATCATCGCCGATTCAAAAAGCCCGAGCGGACAACGCCAGTTCGCCAGCCAGATCCCTGGCGCTGTCACGGTCGAGAATGTCGATATGCGCGACCTCGTGACCTTTGGCGAGGGCTTTGATCTTTCGTCGGCTGGATTACTTCAGCATGTCGTGTCCTTCGCTAGCACGGTCATGACCAACACTGGTGCATCGAATTTGCTCAACAGGGTTGCAACATTGCGTGCTGAGCGCGAGCGGCGCCCTGCATCGCCTGTCGAAGCTCTTGCTGTGCAGCTTGTCGAAGCGCCCTCCTACCGCCTGGCTGCCGATCTGTTGGTCGAGATTGGACGCGAGCACGACGTTCGTACCCACCGGCCGGCGATTCTGCGCGGCGCTCTTCGCATGCTCAAAAGCTGCGGCGATTGCCCTAATGTCGCGCCCGCGGAGGCAGCGGTCCAGGAACGCGAACGGTCGCGCCTTATTGGCCGGCCGCTGGCCAAACGGACTGTCGGTAGCACCTTGCTGCTCAAGGGGCTCGAGGCCGATACCGCTGTCATTCTCGATCCAGCCGAGATGGACCGTCGGCATCTATATGTGGCAATGACGCGTGGCGCCAAAAAGCTCATCATCTGTTCGCAGACGGCCAATCTAGCTCCCGCTTGATTCCAGCCTACTCGCCGTGCGGGCCGACCACCAACCAACGGTGGGATTTCCGTCATCAACGCTCAGCTTACCCAGTGGTAAGAAAGGCACAGTTGGCGCTTGGAAGCCGACAGTCTCCTCACGGCCCCGAAACCGGCCATTCGTCGTCGCCGCAGCGAACTTCCGCTTATGGCGCAACTCGGTCGATCGATAGCTGGCTCAATGCCGTTGGTTGGTATTGTGTTTCACGCCAAACGGCTACTATTTGTAGGTTTGAAATGGCTGTGGATAACCCTCGAGGTGAACCGAACCAATGCAAAAATTTGCATTTGTTGGTATTTTTGTTGAATAATGCTTTGTGATGCGCGGTGTAAAATTGAGCCTTATCAAGTGGTTGATCGCGCAATTCGAATCCCTTCCGCGCACCATCACCCCGTCCAACGGGGTTCGATACAGTCCAACAAATACAGAAAAATCAACGGTTTTAGTGCTGCTCGGTGTCCAGCGCCGGCCGGTGATGTGCAGCCCTATCCAACATGAACGTTGGCACGGCTGACAGTATCGCGACATCGCGGTGGTGGTCTCGCCCCGTTTCCGGAGTATCGGCCGTGCCGCTTGCCGATCTCGCCTGCCGGAACACCAAGCCGGGCAAAACCCTCAAGAAACCCTCTGATGAGGAAGCTTGCAGCTGAGGCTTCAGCCCGACGGCTCGAAACTCTGGTGCCTCGCCTACCGTTTCGAGGGCAAGCAAAAGCTGGCGAAACGGCTGCGCTCAACGATCGGTGCCGTCTTTCGCTAGGGCATCGTCACGCCGTGATGCGAGGTCGATCCAACTGCGGCGCTAAAGGGCGCGTTGGCCGTGCCGATCGTCACGCCGAGGGCAGCTGTGACGGAGCCGACAAGGCTTGGCGCTTTGCTGCGGGCGATCGATAGCTTCGACGGCCAGGTGACGACACGGACGGCCTTGAAGCTGATGGTGCGGCTCTTTCCTCGCCCTGGTGAACTGTGCAGCGCCGAATGGTCGGAGTTCGACTTCGCGAAGGCCAAGTGGAACATCCCCGCGAGCCGCGGGAAAATGCGCCGCCGCGCCCCGCGTGCCGCTTCCGCCTCAGGCTATGGCCCTGCCTCACGACCTGCACCGCCTTACAGGTAGGGGTTAGCTCGTTGTCCCTTCGGTGCGCAGCGTGCTGTGACCCATCTCGGAAAACACTTTGAATGCTGTTTTGCGCCGGTTGGGTATGCGCAAGATGAAGCAACGGCCCACGGGTTCCGGGCCACAGCCTCATGGGTTGGTGTGCGTTGCATGCCGGTTTAGCGATGCCCTGGCGAGCCGCGCTGGCGTAGGAGCGCACACGCTGCATTAGCCTTGGCGCAACGAAAAGGCGTTCAGTCTCCCAGTTGATTGTCGAGCAACCAACCGCCAGAGTGAGCGTTGTCTAGCGATGGGCAACACGGCCCATCGCTCCAGTTTGGGAGGTATCGTCGATGAAAGTCTTGTCGGTACTAAGGGTCGGGCTCCTCGCATTGGCAGCGCTCATCGGCGCCGTATCGATGGCGAACGCCGCTGACGGCTCAATCAGCATCCGTATCGTGAAGGCCGGGTTCGTGGTCGGCGGATCAGCCGGAGATGGCGTGCTGACGTTTCAGGGCCGCAAATATCCACTCTCGGTCGGGGGGCTGAGTTACGGCTTCACCTTCGGCGCTTCAGAGACACGATTTCATGGAAGGGTCAAAAATATCCGACGTGCGTCTGACGTTTCTGGGGTCTATGCCCAGGGCGGTGCTGGCGCCGCCCTCGGAAAGGGCGCGCAAGTCGTCGTCCTGACTAACCAGAACGGCGCCGTTTTGGAGCTAAGCGGCGAGCAAAAGGGCGTAATCGTCAGCCTCGATTTGAGCGGCCTAGCTTTGTCGCTGAAGTGAGGATTTCCAAGGAGTATCGGCGCCCTCGATGAACGTAGCCCGCGCCTTCATCAGCCCCGGCGGCATCGCCCGCCGGTTCGGGCCGTTCTGAGCGCGCGCCGCGCCAGATGGTGAGAAAGATTGCGCAATCATTCCGTCAGGCATGCGCCAATGGTCGAAACGACCCTGTCATATAGTCAAGCGCGCTTTCGAATCCGACGGTGGTAGAATCGAGCACGGGGATATGGGTTTCATTCAGCGCTAGCCTTGTAAGCGCGTGCCCGGCGAGATTGGTGCTCCATACGAGAACAGCGTCGAGATCCGCGACCGATGCCAGCCGCATTGCGTGCACGTGAATCTCTTCGGGCGTTATCCCTGCGGCTTCAAGATTATCGCCGATGCCGAGACAGTGCCCCGCGACGATGTCGATCCCTTCGGCGCCGAAGGTCTGCTTCAACCGCACGCCTTCCCAGTCAGCCCCCTGAGCCACCAGGCCAATGCGCCGGAAGTTGCGCCGGCGAAGATAGTCCACCGTCGCGAGCGCCGTGGTGGTGCAGGGAATGCCGGTTTCCTTCTCCACAAAGGCAACCAGACGCCGATCGGGCTCGAAACCGATCAGCGCGCCACGCGTCGCGTTCCACAGGATCACATCGGGGCGCGCCTCTGCCAGCATTTCCGCCGCGCGGTGGAACGCAGGCATGTCGTAGTCATCCGGTGGATGGCCGGCATACGGCACACGAGTGAAACAGACATCGATGGCGGGCTGTTCGTCCAGAATCGATCGCGCCACTCGTTCCACAACGCGATTTGACGATGGCAGGATAATCCCGATCGCGCGCGGGAAACGCTGGGACTGGTTCACTGTTCGCGTACCACCAGTGTGCGAGCGGCGGACCAGTGCGCACTCCACGTTTCGCCGGGCTGCGGGCTCATGCGGGCGGCATCTTCGATCGGGATCGAGACCTGAAGCTCCGCCTGTCCATTGGGTTTCATCCAAACGGAGAGAACCTGCCCCTTGAACAGGCTACGTATGATCGTGCCGGTGACCATGTTGGCTGCGGCAGGCAGCTCGCCGGGTGTCAGGCGCATGCTTTCCGGGCGGATCGCCACCGCGACCCGATCCTGTATCGAGAAGTCGTTGGGAACGGTGCTTTCGAACAGATGGCCGGCGGTCGAGCGCAGCGTCATGCTTCCATCGCGCGTGTCGACGATGCTGGCCGGGATGAAGTTCGACGTGCCGATGAAATCGGCGACGAAGTGTGAGATCGGCCGCTCATAGATCGCCCGCGCATTGTCGACCTGCTCGATGCGCCCGCCGCGCATCACCGCGATCTGATCGGCGAGGATCAGAGCCTCCTCCTGATCATGGGTGACGAGGATGGTGGTCAGGCCGAGTTCGTTGCAGAGCTGGCGCAGCTCGATCTGCATTTCTTCGCGCAACTTCTTGTCGAGCGCGCCGAACGGCTCGTCGAGCAGGAGGACGCGGGGGCGGTAGGCAATGGCGCGGGCCATGGCGACGCGCTGCTGCTGCCCGCCGGACAGCGCCGCCGGCATGCGGTCCTCGAAGCCGGAAAGCCGCACGAGGGCCAGCGCCTCCTTGGCGCGTCGCACCGTGTCGCCCTTCGGGACGCCGCGCATGGCGAGACCGAAGGCGACGTTTTCCAGTACGTTAAGATGCGGGAACAGCGCGTAGTTCTGGAACAGCATGCCGAGGTTGCGCTTGTGCACCGGCTGGCCGGTCACGGAGACACCGTCGATGAGGATGTCTCCGGCGGAGGGCTGGACGAGGCCCGCGACCATGCGCAGCGTCGTGGTCTTGCCGCAGCCCGAAGGGCCGAGCAAAGCGAGGATGCTGCCGCTCGCGGCGGTGAGGTTGACGTTCCGCACGACCTGGGTGTCGCCATAGGACCGGCTGATGCCGGCGAGGCGGACTTCGCCGCCCCCCGAAGCGCTTGTTGTTGCCATGTCGATCTCCTGACGAGGGGCCTGTCGCTCAGACGGCGAAGATGCCGTTGAGCTTCTCGGTCCAGCCCGATCGACGGGCGTTGATGTATTCCCAATCCGGCGTGAACAGGCCGCGCTTGTCCATCTCCTCGACCGGATAGGCGATGTATTTCAGCGTCTCTGGCGAGAACTCGATGCCGGAGACCGGCGGGGCGGTATAGGCATATTCGGAGAACGCCTTCTGCACGGCGGGCTCCAGCATCCGGTTCATGAAGGCCACGGCGAGGTCGCGGTTCGGCCCGCCCTTCACCAGCACCTGGCAGTTGTTGCCGGCGAAGGAGCCTTCCTTCGGGAAGCTCATTGTCACCGGCGCGCCCTTGGCGGTGTAGGGATAGATGTACTTCGACAGTTCCAGCAGGCCGATATCGGCCTGGCCCTGCGCCACCTCATTCGCGGCCTGCGGGCCGTTGTCGAAGAGGTTCATGATGTTGGGCTTGAGCTCGGCGACCTTGTCGAAGCTGTCATCGACGAGGTACTGCGCCTCGGCGAACGGCTTGCCCGACTTCACCGCCGCCGCGACGATGAGGAAGAAGACGGAAGGTGTGTTCTTCGGGCTGACGAGTTTCAGCTTGCCGGCGAATTCCGGCTTCCACAGCTCGGCATAGCTATCCGGCGGGGTGATCGAGGTGTTGTTGAACATGCTGGCCACCGAGATCGCCAGCGCGGTGCCCCAGCCATCGAAACCGAAGCGCGGATAGAGCTTGGCGAGCGCCGGCATATCGCCCGCCGGCAGCTGCTCGATCAGCCCCTCCGCCTTGCAGATCGGGATTGCGACGTCGTCGATGAACATGACGGAGAATTTCGGGTTGGCCTTGGTGGCCCGCATCTTGCCGACATTGGCGAGGGTGAAGCCCTCCTCCGCCGTGACCTTGGCGCCGAAATCCTTCTCGAAGGCCGGGATGATGTTCTTCTTCACGAACTCGCCCTGCGAGCCGCCCCAGATGCCGATCTGGATTTCCTTGCCCTGCGCCCAGCCATTGCGGACGTACCCCATGGGCGCCAGCGCACCGGCGCCGAGGACAAGCTTGCCGAACGTACGACGCGAAATCTGTGTCATGACCTGTTCCCCAATTCTGATTTGATGTGAGCCGGCGTCAGCTCGCGAGGCGCGCAAGGCTGAGCCCGAAGACCTTTTCGATGACGAGCACGAGGAGGAGCGCGAAGAAGATCATCAGCGAGGCGATGGCCGCGATCGACGGATCGAAAGAGCGCTCGATGACCGTGTAGAGATAAAGCGGCACCGGGAAGTGGTTGCCGTCGGCAAGCCACATCGAGACCGGGTAGTCGTCGAAGGAGACGATGAAGCAGAAGGTGCCCCCGGCGAGGATGCCCGGCCGCACCTGCGGCCAGATCACCTTTGTCGCCACCACATGGGGCGGGGCGCCGAGCACGGCGGCGGCGTCCTCGAGGTTGCGGTTGACCAGCAGGAGGCTCGCAGAGACCGAGCGGATCACGTAGGGCAGGCACACCACGGTGTGGCCGATGACGAGTTGCATCAGCGTGGCGCGCCATCCCATCAGCGCGAAGACCTGCAGCAGCGCGACGCCGGTAACGATGAGCGGCACGATCAGCGGCGAGAGGATGAGGCCGAGCACCGCGTCCTGTCCGGGAACCTTGTAGCGCGTCAGCCCCGCCGCGCAGGGTATCCCCAGCAGCAGCGACACGGCGGTGACGATGGTCGCGAGTTCCAGCGAGAACAGGAAGCTGCCACGCGCTTCCGGATTGGCGAGCACTTCGCCGTACCATTTCAGCGTGAAGCCCTGCGGCGGGAACACGATGTAGGGCGTGTCGGAAATCGACATCAGCACCGGCACGAGCAGCGGTGCCACGACCAGAGCGAGGATGACGCCGACGGTGATCTTGAGGGGCAGGCTGACGGTCTCGTTCATCGTGCGGTCTCCGTCACCTGGCGCCGGCCGTCCAGCGCGCGAAGCGCCGGCTGACGAGCTTGAGGAAAATGAGGTTGGAGGCGAGCACGAGGGCGATCAGCAGTGTCGAGATCGCCGCCCCGAAGGGCCAGTCGTTCAAGGTAAGCATCTGCTGTTCGATCAAGGTGCCGAGCAGCGGCGAGAAATTGCCGCCGAGGATCTGCGGGGTGACATAGGCCGCCGCGCTGAGCGAGAACACGAGCGAGGCACCGACCGCGAGGCCTGGCAGGCTGAGAGGCAGGATGACGCGCCCCAGCACCGCCAGCCGTGTGGCACCAGCTACCCGCGCCGCCTCCTCGACCGAGCGGTCGATCCGGCCGATGGCGCCCGCGATCGGCATCACCATGAATGGCAGGTAGACGTGCACGCAGGCGATCAGCACCGCCCATTCTGTATAGAGCAGCACCGGCGGGTTACTGATGCCAACCATCTTGAGGACCCAGGCAAGGGCGCCGGTCTTGTTGAGGATGGTCTGCCAGCCATAGGAGCGCACCACCACGTTCACCAGCAGCGGTGCGAGAATGGTGATGGTGACCAGTCGGGCGAGCGTGGGGCCTCCCCGCGCGATGGCGATGGCCAGCGGATAGGCGAACAGCGCTGCGAACAGGCTGGTGAGCAGGGCGATCCGGACCGTGCGCAACAGGATGCGGAAGTAGAGGTCCGAGGAGAACAGCCGGACATAGTTTTCCAGCGTGAAGCCCTCAACGCTCACGCCCTCGACGACGCGGCTTGTCAGGCTGAGATGGACCATCGTCAGCACCGGCCCCACGAACCAGACGGCGATAAAGAGCACGGCCGGCGCCACCAGGAGATATCCCGCCATACGGGTGCCGGTGGCGAGCTCCCAAACCTTCGCCGTGTGCCGCGCGAAGGCTCCCGCCTTTGCGTTTGCTGTCAGCTTCGTCACATGTGGGGGGATGCGCTCGGGCAAGTCGATGCTCTCGGTACGGCTCATCGGCGTTTCCCGTTGCGGGCGGGTGGATGTCACGCGGCGGACTGCTGCTCCGTCATGCAAGTCAGGTTCCGTCAATCGGCCATTGCCGTCCAGCGCAGATTGAGCAACAATTCGTTCGAATAATTAGGATGCTCGGATGGCTCGCGCCTTTCTCGTTCCCGCGTCTCTGCGCTACCTCGATCAGGTGGCGCGCTCGGGGTCGATCCAGAAGGCGGCGAAAGAGCTGAACATTGCGGCCTCGGCGATCGACCGGCAGATCCTGCTGCTTGAGCAGGAACTCGACGTCGAACTGTTCGAACGGCTGCCGCGCGGCATGCGCCTTACCGCTGCCGGAGATGCGCTGGTGACGCTCGCCCGGCGCTGGCGCGGCGACGAACGCCGCGTGGCGGCGGAGATCAAACAGCTTCAGGGCGTCGATCAGGGCCATGTCCGGCTGGTGGCAATGGACAGCCACGCCAACGGCTTTCTCCCGCGCTTCGTCGAGCGCCTCGCTGCCGAGCAACCTCGCATCTCACTGGAGGTGGAGATCGCCAGCCCCGACGATGCGGTGACCGCGCTGCTCGGCGGAAGTGCCGATATCGCGGCGATCTTCAATCTCACGCCGCGCCGCGACGTCCATGTCCACTGGAGCGCCGAACTGCCCTTCGGCTGTGTGGTCGCTCCAAACCATCCGCTGGCGAAGGCAGACACGGTGAGCCTTCAGGAAGTGGTGGCCCACCCCATCGCGCTACAGAGCAAGGCGCTGATGATCCGGCGCTATCTCGACGCGCGCTATGGCTGGCTGTTTGCGGATCCGCAGAAGGCGCTGGTGACCAATTCGCTCCAACTGGTCAAGCAACTCGCGCGAGGTGGACGCTACGTCGCCTTTACTTCCGAGCTCGACGCGGCATCCGAGCTGGCGGCTGGCCAGCTCAGATTCCTGCCGGTCCGTGACAAGAGCGTCGAACCGCAGAGCGTGTCCATCGCCATCGATGCGAAGAAGCCGCTTTCACGCATCGGCGGGATTATCATGAATTTGCTGACATCAGAAATACAGTCGTCGTTGCAGAGCGCCCGGACGGCTGATACCAGCCGCGTCAGCAATGTACGAGACGAGCGAATATCCGCTTCTTGACTGGCGGTCTGCGTCAGCTTTTGACGCTGTGCAGTCGGTCAATAGCTGGCTCAATGCTCGCGCATGACGCTACTTTTCAAACCCGAAGGCTGCTGATTAACGGCCCTCGAAACCGCTGTGGGCAACCTTCAAGGTGAACCGAGCCAACGCAAAAATTTGCGTCTGTTGGTATTTTTGTTGAATAACACTGAGTGGTTTGCGGCACGATATTAAACGCTATCAATACTTTGATCGCGCAATTCGGACTACTCCGCGCGTCTGGCGACGGCGCATGCGGCCTGCGACCCAGCGCTGAAGAACGTCCGGATCGGCGGATCAGCAGATACAGGACAGGACCGCTTCATGCGGTGCCGTGCTGGTGGTTCGGGATCCGGCTAGGCCGAAAGCGAGCGGGATTTCGCGGCCTCGCCGGATGACTGCCCCGGCCGCAGGTTCCGCGCGCGGACCTTGAGCGTGCTCAATTCTTCCAGATGCGTCTTCATGAACTCCGCCGCTTCGACACGTTTGCCGGCCAGCAGCAGGTCGATCAGTTGGAGATGCTCCTGGCACCGAACTCGGGCGCTGTCGCGTTCGAGCATCTGCCGGTAGTCGATCAGGCGACGGAGCCGGTCGATGCGCTTCAGCGCGTCGATGAAGAAGCTGTTGCGGCTGCATTCGATGATCGTCTCGTGCAAGCCGCTGTTGAGCTCGAAGAGACGCGCATTCGAGACTTCGAATATCGCGCCATCGACCAGCCATTGCTGCTGATCGCGGCAATGCTCCAGCGCCGGCCGGTTCAGCACGAAACCCGGCTCCAGAATGGCGGCCGGCTCGATGAGCAGGCGGAACCGGTAGCTGTCCTCATAGGCCTGCAGCGAGGTCAGCACCGGCAGGAATTCCCAGCCGTGGCCGGGCAGGCGCTCGATCCATCCCTCGTTCGCCATGCGCCGCAGAATGTGCGTCAGCCGCCCGCGCGTGAGCTTGTAGCGCCGCAGCAGCTCGTTCTCGGTGATGCGGTCGGGAAGACGGCCGGAGACGCGGTCATCGGCGATGTCGAGATAGATCTGGTCGTCCTCATAGCTCGGCACGTGGTCGAGGCCGCGGAACGCCTCCGCATCGGGCTGGGCGATGACGAAGCCGCCGCCCTCGCCCGGACGGACAATCCCCGATTGCTCCAGCAGCTTCAGCGCCGCCCGCACCGGCGAGCGCGACACCCGGAACAGCTCCCCGAGCCGCCGCTCGGCGAGGCGCTCGCCTTCGCCGAGGCGCTCGGCGCGAATGTGGTCGGCGATCTGCGCCGCCAGTTGCTGGGTCAGGGGGGTGGTCTGCATCGCCGGGAACATCCTCTCGCCCCCCTTTCTGGCACAGCCGGCCGGCAGCACAAACTGCGTTTGGTACTTTGGCATTGCAAAATGCCGATATGGTCTCTATAAGGCATTTTAACGCGACAAAAAACCAATATGGAAACAGCCTGGGAGGAAGACGGCCGTGCAGGTGATCGTTTTGCCGGGAGATGGAATCGGGCTGGAAATCACCGCCGCGACGTTGCGCGCGCTTGGTGTCGTCAACGAGCGCCACGGCGCCGACATCCGCTGGACGGAAATCGACATCGGCCTGAAGGCGCTGCGCGAGCAGGGCACCACCTTGCCGGAGGGAGTTCTCGACGCCGCCCGCGCGGCCGATGGCGTGCTGCTCGGCCCGGTGTCGCACTACGAATATCCGGCGCGGCAGCAGGGCGGCATCAACCCGTCGGGCGAGCTGCGCACGCGCCTCGAACTGTTCGCCAATATCCGCCCCTGCCGGTCGCTGAGCGACCTCAGCATCCTGCGCCGGCCGATGGATCTCGTCATCGTGCGGGAGAACACCGAGGGCTTCTATTCCGACCGCAACATGTTCGCCGGCACTGGCGAGTTCATGCCGGACCCGGACATGGCGCTGTCGGTACGCAAGATCACCGCGCGCGCCTCGCAGCAGGTCGCGCGGGCGGCCTTCGAGCTGGCCCGCACCCGCCGGAAGAAGGTGACGGCGGTCCACAAGGCCAATGTGCTGAAGCTTTCCGACGGTCTGTTCCTGCGCGAGGTGCGCAAGGTGGCCGCCGATTATCCGGACGTCACGCTGGAAGAGCTGATCGTCGACGCCACCGCCGCCCATCTCATCCGCACGCCGGATCGCTTCGACGTCATCGTCACCAGCAACATGTTCGGCGACATATTGTCGGACGAGGCGTCGGAACTGTGCGGCAGCCTCGGGCTCGGCGGCTCGATCAGCGTCGGCGACGGCATCTGCGTCGCCCAGGCCCAGCACGGCTCGGCCCCCGACATCGCCGGGCGCAACATCGCCAATCCGTCCTCGCTCATGCTGTCCGCCGCCATGCTGCTGGACTGGCGCGGGCAGCGGGATGGCAACCGGACGCTGGTCGCGGCGGCGGTGGCGCTCGAACAGGCCGTCGGGTCGGTGCTGGGCAACCCCGCGACGCGCACCGCCGATCTCGGTGGCGCGCTTTCCACCGAGGCCTTCACCGATGCGGTGTGCGAGGCGATCGCGCGCCAGCCGGCCGCCGGCCGGGCGGCGTGACTTCCACCACCCAAGCGAACGGTTCCATCATGCTCGTATCCGTCAATCCCGCCGACGGCGCAGAACTGGCGCGCTTCCCGCTCCACACCGAGCGCGAGGTGGATGCCGCGCTTGCCGACGCCGCCTCGGCGCAGGCCACTTGGCGGCGGGTGCCGATCACTGAGCGTGTCGAGCTGCTACGGCGCATGGCCTCCGTGCTGCGCGCCGGCAAGGCGGGCTATGCCCGGCTGATCACCGAGGAGATGGGCAAGCCGCTCGCGGAAGCCGAGGGCGAGATCGAGAAGTGCGCCTGGAATTGCGACTTCTATGCCGACCAGGCCCCGGCTTTCCTCGCGGATGAGATCATCGCTTCCTCGGCCTCGCACAGCGCCGTGGTGTTCGATCCGCTCGGCGTGGTGCTCGCCATCATGCCGTGGAACTACCCGTTCTGGCAGTTCTTCCGCTTCGCCGCCCCGGCCCTCGCCGCCGGCAACGGCGCCCTCCTCAAGCACGCCAATAACGTGCCGCGCTGCGCGCTGGCCATCGAGGACGTCATGCGCGCGGCGGGATGCCCGACTGGGCTGTTCCGCACGCTGCTCATCGATGCCGGCTCGGTCGCCGGGATCATCGCCGATGACCGCATCGCGGCGGTGACGCTGACCGGCTCGACCGAGGTCGGTGCCATCGTCGCGGCGCAGGCCGGCAAGGCGCTGAAGAAGCAGGTGCTGGAGCTCGGCGGCTCGGATCCGTTCATCGTGCTCGCCGATGCCGATGTCGAGGCGGCGGCGATGGCTGCGGTGAAGGCGCGCTACGTCAATGTCGGCCAGAGCTGCGTGAACGCCAAGCGCTTCATCGTCGACAATCGGGTGGCCGAGCGCTTCGTCGAGGCGTTCTGCCGGCACGCCGCCGCGCTGAAGATGGGCGATCCGCTGCAACAGGGCGTGTCGATCGGGCCGATGGCGCGCGCCAATCTGCGGGCGACGCTGCACGACCAGGTGGAGCGCAGCCTCGCCGCCGGCGCCGTGCTGAAGATGGGCGGCGCGATCGTCGAGGGACCGGGCTTCTTCTACCCCGCCACCGTGCTCGACCATGTGACGCCGGACATGGCGGCGTTCCGCGAGGAGACCTTCGGTCCCGTCGCCGCCATCATCCGCGTCGACGGGGCGGACGAGGCCGTAGCCCTCGCCAACGATACCGAGTTCGGGCTCGGCGCGGCCTTGTGGACCGCCGATGTCGAGGCGGCCACGCGGCTGGCGCGGCGGATCGATGCCGGCGCGGTGTTCGTCAACGGCATCGTGGCGTCCGATCCGCGGCTGCCCTTCGGCGGCATCAAGCGCTCCGGCTATGGCCGCGAGCTCGGCTCCTACGGCATCCGCGAATTCGTGAACCTCAAGACCCTCTGGGTCGGTCCCGTGAAGGCAGCCTGACCATGACCGAGAACACCCCCACCGGCGCCGTGCTGCGCCCGTCCGAGATCGTGCCGCGCGAGCGCGGCGGCGGTGCGCGCACCATCCCGCTGGTCACCCGCCGCGTCGGCTCGACCAGCCTGATCAACGGCATCACGTCGTTCGAAGGCGGCGCGGAGATCCCGGTCCACATCCATAATTGCGAAGAAAGCGTGATGGTGCTGGAGGGGCACGCCATCGCCACCCTCGACGGTGTCGAGCACCGTCTCGGTCCGCAGGAAACCACCTGGATCGCGGCCAATGTGCCGCACAATTTCCGCAACGCCTCGGCGACCGAGCCGATGAAGATCTTCTGGACCTACGCGTCGGTCAACGCCACCCGCACCATCGTCGCCACCGGCGACACGCGGAGCATCGACGCCGAACACGGCGCCCGCTAGGCGCCGGCCGAAGGAGGCCGGCCACCGGCTCTCCCAATAAAAATACGCCAATCCAGACAAGCAGATATTCCCAGGGAGGGAAGAATGATCCAGATCAATCGCCGCCAGTTCTCCGTTCTCGCCGCCGGTGCCGTCGCGACGCTGACCACTGGCGCCTCGCCACTCCTCGCCAATGAGGTGAAGGGGCTCGAACTCCTCGCCCCGAGCGCGCCGGGCAGCGGCTATGACCAGCTCGCCCGCACCATGCAGGCGGTGCTGCAGGAGAAGCGCCTGGCCTCTAGCGTGCAGGTGCAGAACGTCGCCGGCGGCGGCGGCACCGTCGGCCTGTCGCAGTTCATCACCAGCCGCAAGCGCGCGCCCAGCATCCTGGTGTTCGGCTTCGCGCTGATGGGCGGCATCATCACCACCAAATCGGCGGTGACGCTGGATCAGGTGGTGCCGCTGGCCCGGCTGATGGGCGAGGCGAACGTCATCGTCGTGCCGGCCAGCTCCGACATCAAGACGATGGCCGATCTCGTCGCCAAGCTGAAGGCCAATCCGCAGGCGGTGTCCTGGGCCGGCGGCTCCATCGGCGGCATCGACCATGTGATGGTCGGTCTGATCGCCAAGACCGTCGGCGTCGACCCGACCAAGGTCAACTATGTCGTGCATGCCGGCGGCGGCGAGGTGCTGGCCTCCACGCTGGGCGGCCATGCGACGGTGGGGATCAGCGGCTTCGAGGAATTCCGCAGCCAGATCGAGGCCGGCAAGCTGCGCGCGCTGGCGATCTCCTCCGGCGAGCGCATGCCGGGCGTCGATGTCCCGACCCTCAAGGAAGGTGGCGTCGATCTCGCCATCATGAACTGGCGCGGCCTCGCCGTGCACGCCTCCACCTCCGAAGAGGAGAAGAAAGCGCTCGCCGAGATGATCGCCGCCATGGCCAAGACCGAGGAATGGAAGGCGGCGCTGCAGAAGCGCGGCTGGCTCGACACCTATCTGCCGCCGGCCGGCTTCGCCAGCTTCCTCAAGGAGGAGCAGGTACGCGTCGCCACGGCGCTGAAAGACGTCGGCCTCTCCCAGTGACCGGTGGCTGACAGGGAGCGACGGCGATGACGATGGATAAGGGCCTGCGCCTCGGTGAGGTCGCCTTTGGCCTGGCGGTGCTGGCGCTCGGCGTCTTCATCGCCTTCGAAACCTGGACAATGCCGGTGGTGGGGGCGGCGACGACCGTCGGCCCCCGCCTGTTCCCCGGCCTTGTCGCGGCGGGACTGATCCTGGTCGGCCTGTGGCTGCAGGTCGAGGCGATCACCACTGGCCCGGTGGAGGCGGACGGCATCGAGATCGACTGGCCCGCCTTCTCGCTGGTGGCGAGCGGCCTGCTGCTGCAGATCGTGCTGCTCGAAACCCTCGGCTGGATCGTCGCCGGCACGCTGCTGTTCGTCATGACGGCGCGGGCCTTCGGCAGCCGCCGCTATGGCACGAACATTCTGATCGGCCTCATGCTGACCGGCCTCACCCTGCTGGTGTTCGACCTTGGGCTGGACCTCGAACTGCCCGTCGGCTCGCTGTTCGAGCCGTTGCTCGACGCCCTGCAAAAGTAGATCACCATGGAAACGCTCAGCGCCCTCCTCCACGGCTTCTCCGTGGCGCTCACGCCCTACAACCTCATGTGGTCGGCGATCGGCGTGACGCTCGGCACCGCCATCGGCGTGCTGCCCGGCATCGGCCCGGCGCTCACCGTCGCCCTGCTGCTGCCGGTCACCTACAATCTCGACCCGACCAGCGCCTTCATCATGTTCGCCGGCATCTTCTACGGCGCGATGTATGGCGGCTCGACCACCTCGATCCTGCTCAACACGCCCGGCGAAAGCGCCTCCATCGTCACCGCGCTCGACGGCCATGCCATGGCGCGCAAGGGGCGCGGGGCGCAGGCGCTGGCCACCGCCGCCATCGGCTCCTTCGTCGCCGGCACCATCGCGACGGTGGCCCTCACCTTCGTCGCGCCTTTGATGGTGCGGGTCGCCCTCGCCTTCGGGCCGGCGGAATACTTCGCACTGATGGTGCTGGCGCTGACCACGGTCACGGCGGTGCTGGGCGATTCCCTGCCGCGCGGGCTTGCCAGCCTGTTCTTCGGGCTGGCGCTGGGACTGGTCGGCATCGACCTGCAGACCGGGCAGGCGCGCTTCGCGCTCGGCATCCCCGAACTGCTCGACGGCATCGACGTCGTGGTGGTGGCGGTCGGCCTCTTCGCGGTCGGCGAGACGCTCTACAACGCCGCCCGCCATCGCTTCGAGCCCGAGGAGATGTACGACCTCAAGGGCTCCAAATGGATGAGCCGGGAGGACTGGTCACGCTCCTGGAAACCCTGGCTGCGCGGCACGCTGATCGGCTTCCCCATCGGTGCGCTGCCGGCCGGCGGCAGCGAGATCCCGACCTTCCTGTCCTATCTCACCGAGAAGCGGCTCTCCAAGCACCCGGAAGAGTTCGGCCATGGCGCCATCGAGGCGGTCGCCGGACCGGAGGCCGCCAACAACGCCTCGGCGGCCGGCGTGCTCGCTCCCTTGCTGTCGCTCGGCCTGCCGACCTCGGCCACCGCGGCGATCATGCTGGCCGCCTTCCAGCAATACGGGCTGCAACCCGGCCCGCTGCTGTTCGAGAACAATTCGACCCTGGTCTGGGGCCTGATCGCCAGCCTCTATATCGGCAATGTGCTGCTGCTGGTGCTCAACCTGCCGATGGCCGGCGTGTGGGTGAAGCTGCTGGCGATCCCGCGCCCCTGGCTCTATGCCGGCATCCTGATCTTCGCGACCATGGGTGCCTATACGCTCAACAACAACCTGGTCGACCTCGTGATCCTCTGGGTGATCGGGCTGATCGGCTTCGGCATGCGCGTGCTCGACGTGCCGGTCGCGCCCTGCATCGTCGGCCTGATCCTGGGGCCGATGGCCGAGCAGCAGTTCCGCCGGGCGCTGGCGATCAGCCAGGGCGACCTCTCCGTCTTCGTCACTCATCCGATCTCGCTGGCGCTGCTGCTGATCGGGCTTCTGCTTATCCTCGTGCCGGTGCTGCTGCGCCGGCGCCGGGCGGCGCATCTTCCGGCTTGAGGCCTTCACAATGTCCCTGCCCCTTTCCCCGCCCATTAAGGCCGACGATCTCCTCGCCTTCTCGACGGCGGTCTACAGGGCCGCCGGCCTCGGCCGGCCCGACGCCGAGCTCTGTGCCGACACGCTGGTGCAGGCGGATCTATGGGGGCACCAGTCGCATGGCGTCATGCGACTGCCCTGGTATGTGGCGCGCCTGAAATCCGGGGTGGTGAAGACCGATGCCGTGCCGGAGGCGGTCGTCGATGCCGGCGCCGTCGCGGTGATCGACGGCCGCGACGCCATGGGCCAGGTGGTGGCCGCGCACGGCATGCGGGACGCGATCCGGCGCGCCCGGCTGCACGGGGTCGGCGCGGTGGCGCTGCGCCATTCCAACCATTTCGGCACCGCCATGTACTTCACCCTGATGGCGGCACGGGCGGGATGCGTCGGCTTTCTGTCGACCAATGCCAGCCCGGCCATGGCGCCGTGGGGAGGACGCGCCAAGGCGGTGGGAACCAACCCCTGGTCCTGGGCGGCGCCCGCCGGCCGCCATGCCCCGATGGTGCTCGACATCGCCAATACCGGCGTGGCGCGCGGCAAGATCTACTTGGCGCGACAGAAGAAGCTGGCGATCCCCGAGGGATGGGCGATCAACGCGGCGGGCGAGCCGACCACCGATCCCGAGGCGGCGCTGGCGGGCGTCACCCTGCCCATGGCCGAGCACAAGGGCTACGCGATCGCGGTGATGATGGACATGCTGTCGGGCGTGCTCAGCGGCAGCGCCTTCGGCACCGCCGTCACCGGCCCCTATCAGGCGGAGAAGCGCGGCGGCACCGGCCATTTCATGATCGCGCTCGATATCGCCGCCTTCCAGTCGCTCGACGCCTTCGGCGCGCGGATGGAGCAGTTGATCGGCGAGCTGAAATCGGTTCCGTTGGCAAAAGGCTATGATGAGATCGTCTATCCCGGCGAACTCGAGGCCCGCAACGACCTGCGTCATCGCCAGAACGGCCTGAGCCTGCCCGGCGACACGCGACGCGACCTCGCGGTGCTCGCCGACGAGTTCGGTTGCCGGTCGCTTCTGCCCGTTTGAGGATCGAGACCCTTGTCCACTCCCGTCTACAGCGCGCATCTCGGCTACATGTTCACCGAATATCCGCTCGAGGAGCGCTTCGCTGCCGCCGCGCGCGCCGGGTTCACTCATGTCGAGCATCCCGGCCCCTATGCGCTCCCGGCCGCCCGCGTGCGCGAGCTGTGCGCCGAGCACGCCCTCACCTTCGTCCAGATGGCGCTGCCGGCCGGCGATCCCGCCCGGGGCGAAAAGGGACTGGCGGCGCTGCCCGGCCGCGAGGAGGAGTTCCGCGCCAGCGTGTCGGCCGGCTTCGACTACGCCCAGGCGGCCGGAAGCCACTATGTCCATGTGATGTCGGGGGTCGTGGCGGATGCCGCCCAGCGCGACACCGCCTGGTCGACCTATACAGCCAATCTCGGCATCGCCTGCGAGGAGGCCGCGCGGCGCGGCATGACGCTGCTTGTCGAACCCATCGGCGCCGCGACGATCGCCAATTATTTCATCGATCACCCGTACACGGCGCTGCGGGCGCTCGAGGAAATCGGCGCACCCAATCTCAAGCTGCTGTTCGATGCGTTCCATGCGACGAATGCCGGCGTCGACGCCAATGCCTTCATGGCGGAGCATGCGGCCAGGGTCGCGCATGTCCACATCGCTGACCACCCGGGACGCCACGAGCCGGGGACCGGTGCTTTCGACTTCACGGCATTCTTCTCGACGCTGGCGCAGGCCGGCTACCGGGGCGCCGTCGGGCTCGAATACATCCCCGCCGCCGAAACCGAAGCCGGTCTGGGCTGGAGGCGTATGTTCGGCTGACCGTGTCCCGATTGCCTAAGGGACGCGACGATGGAGCGCTTCGGTGTAGCCGCCAGCAGCGCGAGCCCATGACGACAGGCGCCGCTTCCGGCGGGACGCGACGGGGTCGCTCGAAGACCCGATGGCCGGGACATGTCGGGAGCCGATAGCATCGCGGACCCGCGACGACGGCTCCCGGGTTTTGGCGGTCGATCGCTCAGAAGCGCCAGGTCAGGTTCGCCTGCACGGCATTCACCGTGACGCTGTCGGCGAACTGGCCGACATAGGACAGGCCGATCCGGGCTTGCGCGCTGAGGCTCAGATCGGCGCCGACCTCGACCAGCGCGGTGTTCTCGGCGAGCGGCACGCCGGCCACGGTGAAATTGGCGCCGGGCGCGCTGAGGAAGGTCATCTGCGCCTCCGGCGTGATGTCGCCGAAGGCATATTGCCAGGCGACCGAGGCATGCGGCTCCAGCACCTTGCCGGCGGAAAGCTCCATCGCCGTCGCCACCCGCAGGCCGAGCGAGGAATAGCCGACGCCCATCGAGCCGGCGGAACCCGTCAGGCCGGCGGACGCGCCGGTCTCGGTGAAGTCGTCGGTCGAGACATGGACATAAGCGAGGCCGGCAAACGGCTCGATCGCCAGTTTCTGGACCGCGAAGCCATAGCCGATCTCGCCGAACAGCTGCGTGGTGCCGCCGTCATAATCGGCCGTCGCCTGCTCGCTATAGCCGGGATAGGCGATGGTGCGCTCGGTATCGATCCAGTTGAAGGCGTAGCTGGCCCCGACGCGTAGGTTCCACGGGCCGGAGCGGGTGCCGGCATAGAGTGCCAGCACCAGGCTGTCGGTGTCCGACGAGCTGGCGAGCGCATCGACGTCAGCGCTGGAATGCGTGTAGCCCAGCGCGGCACCGAGCAACCAGTCGCCGACCTTGACGTCGGCGCCGGACAGGATGCCGCCAATGGTCTCGTCGACAGTGGAGGTCGAGGCGCCGCCGTCATATTCGGCCCAGCCGCCGAAGCCCTGCGCCCAGATGGTGCCGTTGAAGCTCGGCTGGGCCGCCGCCGGCGCCTTGGTGGGGAACGGCACACCGGAGGCGGTCGGCGCGGCATAGGCGAGAGCCGGCCCGCCATAGCCCAGCGCGGTGGTCGGTCCGGCCTCGCCGGCATAGGCGCCCTGCCGCAGGCGGCCGAGCACGGCCTGCCGGCTGTAGAGGCTGTCGCCGACCAGCACCGAGCTTTCGCTGGCATAGGCCTCGCCGGACAAGGCGCTCAGCGCCGCCGGCAACTGGTCGGAGGTGAGGTCGTAGAGCGGGGCCAGCGCGTCCGGCAGGCTGGTCAGCAGGCCGTTGGTGGTGGTGTTGATGACGCCGTCGATGGCAGCGCCGACCGCCTGCTGGTTCGGCGTGATGTTCGCCAGCCCGGCGAGATCGGCGGCGGCGCTCATCGTCACGGTGTTCGGCTGATAGTTCAGGCTGACGTCGAACAGCGCCGGCAGGCCGTCGGTGACGAAGCTGTCGAACGTGCCGGTGATGCCTTGCGTCGCGGCGATCAGCGTGGTGGTCGGCGCGAAGCTGGTGGTCTGGAAGGACGCCTCCAGCGTGCCGGCGAGCCGTGCCGTGCCGGTCACCTCGAACACGTCGGAGCCGGTGTCGGTCACGCGCGCCGCATAGGTGCCGGCCGATGTCTGCACGAAGGTGCCGCTGAACAAATGGGTGATCGACGGCCCGGTGCCGCTGACGCCCAGCCAGCCGCTGTTCTCGAACCGCTTGGCCTCCCCCGCCGTCATGGCCAGCCGGCCGTCGATGATGCCCATGTTGACGATCTGCGTGCCGTAGGCATCGAGCCCGGTGCGCAGGGCATCGGCGACGAAGGCGGTGTGCAGGGTGCCGTAATTGACGAAGGTGCCGTAGAGCCCGTGCAACTCCACCGCCGCGCCGGCGACGCCGCTGGCGGTGATCGTGCCGGTGCTGGTGTTGGTCAGCACGCCATAGGTCTCGCCGCGCATGCCGACGCCGCCATTGCCGGTGACCGCGACGGTGCCGCTATTGATGATGTCGTCGCCCTTGCGGCCGTCGAGCGCGGCGGCGTTGCCGGCGCTGGAGGTCAGCGTGCCGGTGTTGCGGATCGGGTTGTAGATGCCGGGAATGGTGGCGAGATAGCCGTTGATGCCGTTCTCGTCGACATAGATGCCGACGACATTGTCGCCATAGGCGGAGTTCGACGACACCACCGCGCCGGGAATGTCGATCTCGTACCAGGTGGCGATGCCCAGCGCGTCGACATGCATCACTGCCGGATGCACCGTGCCGTCGGCGGTCACCCAGTTGGCGACGAGGTTGTATTCCCCCGATCGGCCGCCGCTGGTGATGCCCTCGAAATGCGTCGCCACCGCGCCGGGATGGTCATAGGTGGTGTAGGTGCCGGTGGCCAGATCGTAGATGTAACCATGCTCGGCATGGATACCGTCGCCGACCTTTATCTGCCCGTAGCCGCCGGCGATCTTGTCGCCATAGATGCCATAGGCGGTGGTGCTGATGGCGCCGGGAATGTTGTTGGTGGTGTAGGTGCCGGTATCGATGTCGTAGATGAAGGCGTTGCCGGTCGCGAGCCTTGTGTCGTAATTGCCGATCACCTTGTTGCCGAAGGTGCTGTGCGCGATGGTGTAGAGCGTATCGGCGCCCGGATAGATCAGGGTGGTGATCTGCTGCCCCGGTGCCTGCGCCGCATCATAGAGATAGCTCAGGTCATAGGGGGCCGAGGCAGCGGTCTGGTAGCTGCCGACCACGCGCAGGATGCCGCCCGGATTGCCGAAATTCGGGCCGTAGGGCGAAGAGCCGATGGCACCGGGAAAATTCGCGCCATTGGCGGTCGATTCCGGCATCGGCGACCAGGTCTGCGTCGCGATGTTGTAATAGAGGCCACCGGTCTCGCCGGCACCGGGAATGGTGTAGTTGCCGACGATGTTGTCGCCGCGAATGCCGGTGAGGAACGTGCCGTACGATCCAAAATTCAGCGTCTGGTAGGTGGTCGGCGTCTTGGGCAGCAGGATATCGGCCTGCGCCGCCGGCGCGAGGCCGCCGATCCCCAGCCCGAGCACAACAAGTTTGCGCGCGCGTCTCCGCGACACGGCGAGCGAAACCGACCGAATTTTCATGACACGCCCCACGACCCCATACCGAGTCGACCGAACGTTATCTTTCGTCGAGAGCGATGACGATGACATTTTTTGGTCGCATTCGACGGGGCTGCCCTCAGCGCCCCGGGCCCGGCCGGTCGGCGGCCGGAAGCCGGCTTAGGCCGTTCCCCTGCCGACGTTTTTCCGGCCGTCCGGCGACGGGAAGCTCCCGCGCTTCCCGGCAGGACACTCCCGGCAGGACACCTGGCGGCTGCCTACCGTCCCCCGCCGTTTCCGGCCTCGCGCCGGGCGAAGACGCGGGTGACCTCGTCGAGGTTCTCCGTGCCCCAGGTGCAGAGCGGCACCAGCGCCTCGGCCAGGCTGAGGCCGAGTGGCGTCAGGCTGTAATCGACCCGCGGCGGGATCTCCTTGTAGTCGGTGCGCTTCACCAGACCGTCCGCCTCCAGTTCCTTGAGCTGCTGGATCAGCATCTTGTCGCTGACGTCGCGCACTGCGCGGCGCAGCTCGCCATAGCGGGTCGGGCCGCCCTGGGCGAGGAAATACAGGATCAGCGGCTTCCACTTGCCGGCGATGACCCGCAGCGTGGCGTCCAGCCCGCAGGTGAAGCCGGGCAGCGTCGGGGTGCAGGCCTGGACAGGCGTCGAGATCGGCTTCGAGGGCGTCGATGACATTTCTTAGTACTTACTAAAAGGTGCATACTTGTCGATAAGTATGTGGCCAGCCAACTCAGTGCAACCTCAATCAAGGAGCACATCATGAGCAGGCTACACGGCAAGACGGCGGTAGTGACCGGCGGCGGCACCGGCATCGGGCTTGGCGCCGCCAGGCGGTTCATCGAGGAAGGCGCCTTCGTCTACATCTTCGGGCGGCGGCAGGAGGCGCTCGACGCCGCCCTGGCGCAGCTCGGACCGCAGGCGCGGGCGGTGCCGGGATCGGTGACCGACCTCGCCGACCTCGACCGGCTCTATGAGACGGTCAAGGCCGAGCGCGGCAGCCTCGACATCCTGTTCGCCAATGCCGGGACCGGGTCGTTCGCGCCGCTCGGGGAGATCACGCCCGAGCATTACGACCAGATCTTCGACGTCAATGTGAAGGGGCTGTTGTTCACCGTTCAGAAGGCCCTGCCGCTGATGACGGCGGGCGGGTCGATCATTCTCACCGGCTCCAGCACGGGGGTGATGGGGACGCCGCAGTTCAGCGTCTACAGCGCCACCAAGGCGGCGATCCGCAACCTCGCCCGCAGCTGGGCGCTGGACCTGCGCGGCACCGGCATCCGCGTCAATGTGCTGTCGCCCGGGCCGACCAAGACCGAGCTGGCTGTCGAGGTGGTGGGCGAGGAGGCACTGGACGCGCTCGGCGCCACCACGCCGCTCGGCCGTATGGGCGATCCCACCGAGACCGGAGCGGTGGCGGCGTTCCTCGCCTCCTCGGACAGCAGCTTCATGACCGGCGGCGAGGTGTTCGTCGATGGCGGCCTGGCACAGGTCTGAGGCGCCAGCCAGCTGAGCGGAGGGCTCCGATGGTCGGCATCGGAGTCCTCCTATCTACCGGCGGGGTCCGATGGAACTCCGGTGGAGTGGCTCATGGCGTTTCCGGAATTCGGCGACCGAGTGCGGCGCCGGCGGCGCCCGCGAGCGCGATCATCGCGAGAGTGCCGATGAAGCCGGCCGTCGTGAACGCCATGGCGCCCGCTGCCACGCCGATGCTGCCGCCGAGAAAGGTGCTGGCGTTGACGATGCCCGCTCCCTGTCCCGCCTGTTCCGCGGGAAGGGCCGACAGGGCTAGGCGCGGGGCCAGGGCGTAGGGAACCGCCAGTCCCGCGCCCATCATGAAGAACCCAACCGCGAGAAGCGGGATGGAGCCCATGGCGACGGCCGCGCCGGCGAGGGCGCAGGCCGGCACGATGGCGGCCATGCCGCCCGTGATCGCCTTGCGCAGGCTCATCCGGGCTGAAAGGGCGGAGGCCGAAAGAGCGAGCGCGAGCAGCGACGCTCCCAGCGGCAGCAACAGTGCGCCGGCTTCCGATGACGTCAGGCCGAGACCGTCCCGGCTCTGCGCATAGAGGTTGAAGTAGAGCAGCAGGCTCATGATGCAGAACATTGCCAGCGCCGCGATGGCTGCCCCGGTGACGAACTCCCGCCGGGCGAAGAAGCCGAGATTGACCATCGGCGCGCTTGCCCGCGCTTCCACGTGGCGCAGCAGAAGCAACGCGACGACGGCGAGGACGAGCGGGCCGATCGCCGGCAGTGGCGTGATGCCGGCCTGTGGCAGAGCATGAAGTCCGAAGACCACCGACACCATGAAGGTGGCGAGCAAGACGAAGCCCGCTGCGTCGACAGGCCCTGTCGATGTCTTTCCGGCCGGGCCGCGCGCGCCGCCCGCGAAGACGAGGCCGGCGAGCGCGACCAGCGTCAACGGGACATTGAGCCAGAAGACCATGCGCCAGCCGGCGAGATGGGTCACGCCCCCGCCGAGCAAGGGGCCGATGCTGAAGCCGAGCATCAGGAAACCGGTCCAGGCGCCGATGGCGGATTGCCTGCGTTCCGGCGCCGCGCCCGCATTGATCGCGGCAAGGGTGCCGGGTACGGCAAATGCCGCCGCGAGCCCCTGCAAGGCGCGTCCGGCCAGCAGCGTGGCTTGCGTCTCGGCGGACGCGATCAGGCAGGAGGCGAGACCGAACAGGGCCAATCCGGCTGTCGAGCTCCGTCGCGCCGTGAACCGGTCCGCCGCCCGGCCGCCAGCCACCACGCAGGCGGCCGACATGACCAGATACGCGTTCACCGCCCATTGCACGCCGGCCGACGTCAGCGAAAGCTCGTCCTTCATGAGCGGCAAGGCGGCCATGATCGCCGTGCTGTTGGCCCCGACGGCCAGCATCGCCAGGCATGATGACCACAAGATCGGATCCGACCCGGTTTGCAGCCTCATTCTTGTGCTCCCGGCACATTCGGGCGACGTCCGCCGTCACGTATCGTTAGCAGTTGCGGCCGAAGAGTCGATCCATTGTCCTAAGCGCCCTGCGGCGCGTGGTCGGCTGCGATAAACGGCGGAGACCGGGCGGATTGTGCAAGGGGAGCCGATACCGAGCCTTGCCGATACGAAGCCGGCAAATAATCACGGTGCCAGGCGCACCCGATCGGCAACGCGCACCCGGTCGTTCAGCACCGCGCCGATGGCCCAGATCACCCCGCGCCGTAGCGGCGCCAGCGCCGGCGGCCAGTGCGTGGTCATGCTGTCGAGCCGTGCCGACCAGTTCTGCGTCTGGTCGGAAATCCAGCGATACTCCGCCTCCCAGGCCCTGAGGCCGGCCGCGACGTCGCGGTGCCCCTCCAGCGTCTTCGCCAGCGAGTAGGCGTTGGTGATGGCGAGGCCCGCCCCCTGCGCCAGCGTCGGCGGCAGAGCCGTCGCCGCATCGCCGACGATGGCGGCGCGCCCGTTCGACCAGGCCTTGGCCTTCGCCAGCGGGTAGGCATGGCGCACCAGCGCGGTGTCGTCGGGGATGCGGTCGAAGAAGCCGACCAGCGCCGGGAAGGCCTGCTTCCACGATGACTTGTCGAGCGGCAGCGCGACGCCGCGCGCATCGTCGTTCGGGCAGCTGAGATAGGCATAGGTCAGGGTCGGCGAGGACGGCGTGATGCCGATCCGGCGCCGGCCAGACCAGTATTCGCGCATCACCAGGTCTTCCTCGGCCGCGCCACGCGGAATGAGCAGCCGCGTGGCGCCGGCGGCGCGTTCCTCGATGAAGCCGGTGAGGCCGAGGCCGTCGCGCAGGCGCGAGCGGAAGCCGTTGGCCGCGACGGCGAGGTCGACGCGCCGGCGTTCGCCAGCCGCCGTGACGACCGTGCCGTCGGGCTGCATGTCGGTGATCATCGAATCGGTGACGATCTCGACCCCGGCGCGCCGGGCGGCCTCGGCGAGGCCGAGCACGAGATCGGCGCGCGGCAGCACATACCACGGCTCGGCGGGATCGAGGCTGCGGTGCTGGATCAGCCGGCCGTGCGCGTCGCGCCGCTCGGTGCCGGTCAGGGTCACGCTGTTGCGCAGGATCGTGCCGGCGATGCCGTGATGTTCGAACAGCGAGACGGTGTTGCGCATCAGATAGATGCCGGCGCCGACCTCGCGGATCTCCGGGCTGCGCTCATGCACCCGCACCTTCCAGCCGCGCAGGGCGAGCGCCCAGCCGCAGGCGAGGCCGGCAATGCCGCCGCCGGCGATCTCCGCTATCCGCTCGCCCATCACCGCGCCCCTGTGAATTCGGCGCCGGCGCCGTAGCCGAGCACCTGCACCTTGGTGTCGGTGCCGGCGAGGTCGCGCACCAACTCGTCGGCGGAGGCGGCGAGCAGCGGGAAGGTCGCGTAGTGGGCGGGGATCACCGTGTCGAAATGGAAGAACCGCTTGCAGGCGATGGCGGCCTGCCGTGCATCCATGGTGAAGCGGTCGCCGATCGGCACGATGCCGATCTCGGGGTGGTACAGCTCGTCGATCAGCGCCATGTCGCCGAACAGGCCGGTATCGCCCATGTGGTAGAGCGTCGGCTCGTTGGCGGCGCGGATCACCAGCCCCATCGCCGGGCCGAGATAGATCATCTTGCCGTCGACGATCATCGAGGAAGAATGCGTCGCGTCAGTGAACGACACCTTGAACGCCCCACAATCGATGGTGCCGCCGATATTGCCGGGATTGATGCTCGCCACACCCTGCAGCGCCAGCCAGCCGCACACTTCCGGCGAGGAGACCAGCTCGGCGCCGGTCGCGGCGCAGATCTCGACGGTATCGCCGACATGATCCTCATGGCCGTGGGTGAGCAGCACATGGGTGGTGCCGGCGATCATCTCGTCGAAATTGCCGGCATAGGCGGGATGATACTTCAGGAACGGATCGATCAGCAGCACGGCGCCGGGGATCTCGACGCGGAAGGCGGAATGGCCGAACCAGGTAATCTTCATCTGCGTGTTCCAGCTGTGAGGGGTAGGCCGCCGCGTCAGTCGAGATGCGGGAGGCGGAATTCGCTGTGGCCGAGCATGAACTGGCGGGTGCGCTCGCCCTTGGGGTGCAGCATCACCTGCTCGGGTGGGCCCTGCTCGTAGATGCGCCCCTCGCTGAGGAACACCACCTCGTCGGCGATGTGGTAGGCGAAGCCGAGTTCATGAGTGACGATGAGCATGGTCATGCCGTCCTCGCGCAGCGCCTTCATGGTGCGCAGCACCTCGCCGACCAGCTCCGGGTCGAGCGCGGAGGTGGCCTCGTCGAACAGCATCACGTCCGGGTCCATGGCGAGCGCCCGGCAGATGGCGACGCGCTGCTGCTGGCCGCCGGACAGGTGCGAGGGATAGGCGCCGCCGCGCCCGGCGAGGCCGACCCGGGCGAGCAGCGCCTCCGCCCGTGCCGCCGCCTCCTCGCGGCTGCGTCCGAGTACGGCGCGCTGGCCTTCCATAATGTTCTCCAGCGCCGTCATGTGCGGGAAGAGGTTGAACTGCTGGAAGACGATGCCGATGTGGGCGCGCAGCGCCCTGAGCTCGCGGTCGGAATAGCTGCGCTCGCCGCCGGTCCCCTTGGGCGTGCCGACCGGCTTGCCGTTGAAGGCGACGGTGCCGGCGGTCGGCGTCTCCAGGAAGTTCACGCAGCGCAGCAGCGTGCTCTTGCCCGAGCCGCTGGCGCCGAGCAGCACCACCGTCTTGCCCTTCGGCACCACGAGGTCGATGCCCTTCAGCACCTCATGCGCGCCGAAGCTCTTCCGCAGGCCCGAGATTTCGATGACGTTGTCGGTGGTCACGGGGCGCTCCTGCGTAGACGGGCCTCAAGGCGGCGAAGGAGATAGGAAGCCGGGATCACCAGGGCGATGAAGATCACCGCCACCAGGGTGAACACCTCGACCGGGTTGAAGTAGCTGTTGGAGATCTGCTGCGCCGAATAGACCAGCTCGGGATAGGCGATGACCGAGGCGAGCGAGGTCAGCTTGAACAGCTCGATCCAGCGATTGGTGAAGGCCGGGATCATGTGGCGGACCGCCTGCGGCAGCACGATGCGGAACATGACGCGGGCCCGGCTCATGCCCAGCGCATTGGCGGCCTCCCACTGGCCTGTCGGCACCGCCTGCATGCCGGCGCGGAAGATCTCCGCCGAGAAGGCGCCGGAGTTCAGCGACAGGCCGAGCGCGGCGGCGGTGAAGGCGCTGATCTCGAACTGCACGAGGATCGGCAGCGCGAAGAAGAACCAGAGGATCTGCACCAGCACCGGCGTGTTGCGGAACACCTCGACATAGGCGATGGCGAGGGCGTGCAGCACGCGGCCGCCGGCATAGCGCATCACGCCGAAGACGAGGCCGAGCAACAGGCTCGCCACCAGGCAGACGGCGGCGAGCTCCAGCGTGTGGACGAGTCCGCGCGCCAGCGCCGGCAGGCTGATCGCGAGGCTGGGCGAGAGGAAGGCATCCATCGCGTCGCCTCCTCAGCGTGCCGTGAATTCGCCGCTACGGGCGAGACGGTGCTCGACCAGCCGGGTGAGCTGGCTGCACAACAGGATGACGAGGAAGAACATCACCGCGATCGCCGAGAAGATCTCCAGCGTCCGGTAGGTGCGGTAGGAAATGTCCTGCGCGACGAACAGCAGGTCGCCGAACGACACCGTCGCGGCGATGGTCGAGGTCTTCAGGAGCTCGATATAGCGCTCCAGGAACACCGGCAGCATGCGCCGGATCGCTTGCGGCAGGATGATGGTGCGCAGCATGCGAGGATAGCCGAGCCCGATGCCGCGCGCGGCGTCCCACTGCCCCTTGCCGATTGAGGCGATGCCGCCGCGAAACACCTCCGACAGGAAGGCGCTCGACAGGATCGACAGCGCGATGGCGGCCGCCTCGAAGCCGCCGAGCCGGAGGCCGGTCAGGCGCGGCAGCGCGAAATACAGCCAGTAGAGCTGCACCAGCGCCGGCGCGGCGCGGAACACCTCCACATAGACCGTCGCCGGCCACGCCAGCGAGCGCCGCGACGACAAGCGCATCAGCGCGACCGCGAGGCCCAGCGGCGTGCCGATGAGGATGGCGATCAGCGTCAGCAGCAGCGTATTGCCGAGGCCCCAGAGCAGCAGCCCGGCATTGTCGCTGATGACGGAGAAGTCCCATTGATAGTGCATTGCCTGTCCTTGATCGCCTCCCGGCGTCGCGGTCGATGGGCGGGCGATCCGCCCGGGGGCAAGGGTGCGGGCCGGCGGGCGGGACGGCGCGTATCGACCGTCGCGCCCGCCTGCGCGCTATTTCACGCCGGTCCAGGCCTCGCGCTGGATGCCGGGCACGCCGGTCGGGTCCATGCCACGGCTCTTCAGGAACGCTTCGTACCATTCCTGGGTCTTGCCGGTGTTGTAGAAATAGCCGTCGGCCACGGCGAGGAAGTCGCGGAAGGTCTTGTCCGGCTCGCGCCGGATCGCGACGTCGGACGAGTCGATATGGAACGGCGTGGGAATGGTGATGGTGCCCTTGCCGACCCGGCCGTGCATCACCGCCAGCGTCGGGTGATAGAGCAGCACGGCATCGGCATTGCCGTTCTGGAAGGCGGTGAGTTGCTCGGCATAGGACGGGAAGCGCAGCACCTTCGCCTTCGACAGATAGGCGGTGACGAACTGGTCTTCCGAGGCGCCGTGCGGCACGGCGATGGTCAGGGCGGGATCGTTGGCCTGGTCCCAGGTCTTGATATTCAGCCCGTCGCGCTGCAGCAGCGCGAGGCCGGAATAGGCGAGCGGCGCATTGCCGTAGTCGACGGTGAGCGCCCGCTTCGGCGTGATGTTCAAGAGCGGCATCACGTCGATCTTGCTCGACTGCAGTGCCGCGATGGCGGTGCCCCAGGTCACCTCCACGAGCTCGAGCTTCACGCCCATCGCCTCGGCGAGCGCGGCGGCATAGGACGGGCCGATGCCGGTCCATTGGCCGGTGGCGGGATCCTTGAAGAACCACGGCTCCGCCTGGGCGACGCCGACCTTGATCACCTTGTCGGACTGGATCTTGTCCCAGGTGCTGGCCTGCGCCGAGGCGCGATCGGCGGTGCCGGCGAGACCGGCGGCGAGGGCGAGGGCGAGGGCGGCGTATTTCAATCGACTCCAGATGCGCTGCGACAGTTCATGCATGACACGTTCCCCTTTTTTGAGTTTGCATGAGCCAGGCTATCGATAGGCGTGGGTGGTCCTCTCACGGGCGAAGCGAAGAATGGCCTCGCCGAGCCGCGCGCCGGCTTCGAGCGACACGAGGTGTCGGATGCCGGGCAGGACCGTCAGCGTGGCGTCGTTCAGCGCCTCGCCGACCTGACGCGCCATTTGCGGCGTCGCATTGGCATCGTCGCCGCCGGTGATCACGAGGACCGGAGCGGTGATCGACGCGGCCTCATCGGCGATCGCCCCGTCGACGGTGGCGAAGACCCGGTAGGCGGAAAGAAAGCTGGCAAACGGCGTGGCGAGCAGAACCGCACGCAGCCGTGCCTCGACATCCGGCCGTTCGGTGCGGAAACCGGGCGACAGCCAGCGCTCGATCGAGGCCTCCAGCGTCGCGGCGACGCCCTCGGCCTGCGTCTCGCGCAGCCGCACGCCGACGGCGATCGACTGTTCCGGCGTCCGGCGCCCCAGCGGCGAGACGAGCACCAGTCCCTCGACCCGCTCCGGATGGAGGCGGGCGAAGCGGCGGGCGATGAAGCTGCCGAACGCGGCGCCGACGAACACCGCCCGATCGACGCCCGCCGCGTCCAGCACGGCGGCGAGATCCTCGACATAGGCGTCGAGCGATCCCGTCTCGAAAGCGCGGTCGTCGGAGCCATGGCCGGGCAGATCGTAGCTGACCACCCGGGCATGCGGCGCCAGAGCGGCAGCCGGCTGATCCCACACCCAGCGGGACAGCCCGACGCCATGGATCAGCACGATGGCGGGGCCCGTGCCGCTGACGGAGATCCGCTCGGTGAGGGAGGCGCCGGTCATGGGCGTACCTCCTCCGCGCTCATGGCCCGGGGATCGGCCGCGCCGGCGCGCTGCCAGAAGTCCCGCAGCCGCTCGTCGATCCGCTGCGGCGAGACGAACGCCATCATGTGCCGTTCGGTCCTGAGGATCTGCGCCTCGCCATGCGGCACCTCGCGCGCCATGGCTTCCGACATGGCCGGCGTCGAATTGGGATCGAGCTCGCCGGTCATGAACAGCGCCGGCATGGTGATCCCTGCCATCCTGCCGACGAGCGCGCGGTCGGAGCGGGCGAACAGCGCGTAGCTGCGCCCATATCCGGCGGGATCGACGGTGGCGATGTGCCGCCGGACCGCCTGCTCGGCGGGCGCCAACTCCTCTGGCACCGGCGAGCCGAACCAGCGTCCGATGGCGACCTCGAAACTGTCGCCGAGCCCGAGCGCCGCGATGTCGTCGGCCCGGCGGATGACCGCTTCCGACTGTGCCGGGCTGCGGCACCAGACCGCGTTGAGCGCCACGAGGCTGCGCACCCGCGCCGGATGCGTGGCGGCAAAGGCCATGGAGACGAGGGCGCCCATCGAGTGCCCCACCAGATGGGCGCGCTCGATGCCGAGATGATCGAGCAGCGCCTCGATCTGGAGAATGTAGAGATCGAGCGTGTCCGCCGGCCCGGCCGTGCGGGCGGAGGCGCCGTGATTGAGCATGTCGAGGGCGATCACGTCATAGGTGGCGGCGAAATCGGCGAATTGCGGCGCCCAGATCTCGGCATTGAGCCCGACGCCATGGACGAGGACGAGCGGCTCGCGCTGTCCCTGGCGCAGATAGGCGGTGCCCTCGGGCGTGTGGTGGCGCAGGAGCGGCTTCACGTCAGAGCTCCAGTAGCCCGAGTTCCCTGAGATCCTGATAGCGGTCGCCGATCCGGTGGTGCGGCCGGCCTCCGATCGAGGCGCCCAGCGCCACGACGATCTCGTCGGCAGCCGGCGCATCGGGGATCGAGAAGTTCACGGTCAGGTAGTGCGAGCGCATGCCCTCGTCGAGCTTGTGCATCAGCGGGATCATGATCGCGGTGCCGGCGCCGGCGCGGACATTGGTGAAGCTGAGATAGGACTTGGCACCCACGGCCTTGCGGTAATGGTTGCCGAAGCGAAGCGTGTGGATGAGCGCGGAGGCGTGCTCGACCTCGCCGTCGAGGCCGACGATGGCGGCCTTGCCATAGCCTTCGACGGCCGCCCCACCGCCGGCGAGGTCGCAGACGGCCTCGGTCAGCAGCGCGCCGAGCTCGCCGGCGACGGCATGGATCTCCGGGCGCAGATCCTCGACGAAGCCGCGGCCGGCCCAGGGATTCTTCAGCACCGCCGCGGCGCCGATCAGCTTGAACGGCGCGCCGACAGCCTTGCCTCCCTCGATCCGCGTGTCCTCGACATAAGTCACGAGCTTTCGCAGGGCGGCCACCATCGTCTTCCTCTCGGCGTTGATAGGATGATATCATGGTATACCATAATATCAGATGTCAACGTTGACTCGCGACGGCGAAGCGCGGAATGAGTGAGGCAGGGGGAAACATGGCCGACACGCTGAACCTGAAGGTCGATCGAACGACCAAGACCTTGCGCCAGCTCTCGCTGGAGAAGATGCGCGACGGCATTCTCAGCTTTCATTTCAAGCCGGGGGAACGCCTCGTCGAACGCACGCTCGTCGAGGTTCTCGGCGTGAGCCGCACCGTGGTGCGGGAGGTCATCCGCCATCTGGAATCGGAGGGGCTGGTCGAGATCGTCCCCCATCACGGACCGATCGTCGCCCGTGCCGAGCCGGGCAAGGTGGCGCAGATCTACGAGCTGCGGGCGCTGCTGGAAGCCATGGCGGCGCGCGATGCCGCGCTCCGGGCCACGCCGGCCGACATCGTCCAGCTCGACGCGTGTCTCGAGACGATCCGCGCCGGCTATGACGAAGCCAACATCAACAAGGTGCTGGAAGCCACCTCGCGCTTCTACGAGGTGCTGTTCCTTGCCGCCGGAAAGAGCATCGCCTGGGACATGCTGCGGGCGCTGACCGCGCGCATCAACCATTTGCGGGCGATCACGGTGAGCAGCAAGGGCCGTTCGGTGGACGGCCCGAACGAGATGCGCCGCATCGTCGAGGCGATTCGCGCCCAAGACGGCGCCGCCGCGTATTCAGCCTCGCAGGCGCATGTCGAACGCGCCGCAGTGCTGGCGCTGTCCTATGTCAGCGAAACGGAGGGGGCGAAGACGTCGTGATCCGCCGCCTGCCCTCGCCTGCTCCGGCGGCGGGGATCCGTCAGAACGGCACCGACAGCCGCACGCTCGCCTCCTGGGCGAGATAGGCGTCGCCGATCTGGGCGCGGTACTCGCCGCGCAGCTCGTAGCCATTGCCGGCGACGAATTGCAAGCCGGCGCCGAGATCGACCAGCGTGTCGGGCAGCTGCACCTCGGAGACGAAGTCGATGCCCTGGCGGGACGAGGTGTCGAAGCTGAGCGCCTGGCTCATCCCGTCATTCGACAGGAAGGTCACGCCGGCAGTCGCGAAGGGCCGCAGCCAGCCGCCGCCGGCAAGGTCGATGCGCGCGCCGACCTCCACCGCCGGGCTGACGGCGAAGCTCCATTCGCGCATGGCCTCGCTGGTCAGGCTGACGCCTTCGCCGGTGTCCGTGCTGGCACCGGGCATGTAGGTGTAGAGGGCGTCGAGATCGACATAGGGGCGCAGATAGAAGTTCGGATTGGGCAGCACGAACTCATAGGCCGCCCGCAGCCGGAAGCCGGCGGTCCAGACGTCGCTGGCGCTGGAGGCGCGCCAGGCCTCGGATTCGAAATCGAACAGGCGGCTGGTGTCGAACCGGCCGTAGCTACCCTGCATCGCCGCCGACAGCAGCAGCGGCCCCATCTGGTGCTTGATCGCCATCGAGACGTCGCCGGCCTGGCCGTCGACGCTGGTATAGCCGTCATTGGCATCGAGATCGGTGGTGCTGTAGGCGCCGGACACGCCCATGAACCAGTCCTTGGCGACCTCCCACTGGGCGCCGGCGCGCATGGTGATGCCGTTCTGCGAGAAGCCGTCCGCCGCCGAGGTGTCGTCCATGGTGATCCGCGCCGCCGTCACCTTGCCCCAGGCGCACTGGCTCTCGGTGATCATCACCCCGTCGTCGACGAAGATCGGGCAGCTCATCGCCGCGCTCAGCGACGTGCGCGCCGCCAGGGTCTGGGTGACCGCCGGTGCCTGCTGGCCCTCGCTCGACTGGCTGTCCACCGCCTGCCGGTAGTCTTCCGCCGAGGTGAGATTGGCGATCTGGGCGAAGATCGCCGCGCTCGGCCAGGGATCGCGGTCCCAGGACTGCTGCAGGCCGTCGGCCAGCCGGCGCTCATTGTCGTTCCAGGCGGCGGTCTTGCTCTCCGGGGTGCGGAAGGTGGCCGATGGCGTCACCGACAGGGTATGCTCCGATGGGCTGGCCAACCAGGTGATCGGGTTGCCGTCGCGGGCGAGCGTGGTGACCTGGCTCGTCGTTAGCCGGCCGGTCGAGGCGATCAGCGCGAAGGACTGCGGCACCAGCTGGTCGACGGCGTAAGGCGAGATCATCAGGTCGCGGGCCGTGACCGTTCCGCTGGCGCGCAGCGTGTCCTGGCGGGAGGCGGAGGGCGCCGTGCTGGTGACGTCGGCCAGCATCTCGCCGCTCAGCACGACCTTTTCGGCGGTGACGTTCAGCACGGCGACGCTGCTGCGGCCGCCGATATCGAGCGTGCCTCGGCTCTCGAAGCTCGATCCCCTGCCGCCCATCTCGATCGCGCCGGTGCCCGACCGGCTCCGGTAGGTGCCGCCTGCCTCGGTGAGGAACTGGTTGGCGCCGGAGGAGAGCAGCACGTCGCCCTCGATCGTCCCCCAGTTGGTGAGGCTGGTGGTGCCCAGCCGCGAGATCAGCGCCAACTCGGAGGCCGCCCCCAAGAGCGAGTCGGCGGTGAGCTTCACGGTGTTCGCCCCCGCCGCATCGATGCGGATGCCCGCCCCGGTGCCGGAGCCGCCCCAGATCGTGCCGTCATGCGTGATGTCGGCGCTGCCGCTCCAATAGGCGACGCGGCTGTCGATCGAGCCATCGGTCTTCTGCCGGCCGGCCTGGATGAACACGCCATAGGCGTCCTTGCCGGTGGCGATGATGTCGCCGCGCGTGTCCAGCGTCACCTTGCCGGCATGGCCGGTGTGCCAGTTCGGCGTGTAGCGGTCGGCATACACGGACTTGCCGGGCGGATCGGTGTGCTCGTCATAGGTATCCTCGATGATGCCCCAGACGAAGCTCTTGAACCGGCGGATCGGGCGGCTCGCCGCGCTGGTGATCGGCGCCACGTCGGTGCCGTTGACGTCGAAGGCGGCGCCGCCGCCCCCGGTCAGGCTCTGGATGAACAGGCCGTGCGCCCGCTTCCCGGTGGTGAGGATGGACATGCGCGAGGACGGATCGTCCATGCCGACCTTGATGTCGCCGCCATGGCCGTAGGACGGCACCCAGCCATTGACCCGGCGCGTGGTCTCCGCGAGGTCGTAGACGGAGGCCATCTTGATCTGGCCGGTGCCCACGCCGCCATAGCCGCCACCGCCGCCGATGGACTGAAGCAGCGCGCCATAGGCGCCGTCGCCGGTGGTGACGATCCGCGCCCCCGACCCCAAAGTGAGCGTGACCTTGCCACCGTCGCCGCCGGCGTTGCGCTCTGTGTCCGAGCTCGACAGGCCGCCGAAGGTGAGGTCGAAGGTCACCGGCTTGTTCTGGCTGCCGGCATCGGCGCCGAGGCCGCCGCCGGCGCCGATGCTCTGCGCCACCACGCCGATGGCGCCGAGGCCGGCGGTCGCGATGGTGCCGCTCGTCGTGACCTTCACCTCGCCGCCGGATCCGCCGAAGGGGTTGTTCGAGGCGTAGCCCGCCCCGCCGAACTGCGCGGTGACCTTCGCCGCCGGGATGCCGCTGGCCTCGGCCTCGCGCAGTGCCTTGAGGTCCAGGCTGTGATCGCCGGCCTCGCGGGCGGTGTCCGCCAGCAGCGCGTCGAGCGCCTTTAGGGCGTCGGCTTCCTCCTGGCTCGCCGCGAGGGTTTCGGCATCGGCCGGGTCGCGCCGGTTGATCACATAGACGCCGCCGCCGCCGCCGATGCTCTGCGCGACGATGCCGTGCGCCTCCTTGCCGCCGGTGGTGATGAGGCCGGAATTGTCCAGCGTGACCGCGCCGCCATCGGCCAGCGAATTGATGCTGGCGCCGAGGCTCACCTTGGCGTTCATCGCCGCCGTCATCGCCTTGCTCGACGTCGCCGCCACCAGACCGCCGCCGCCGCCGATGCTCTGGCCGAGCATGCCGAACGCCGCATTGCCGGTGGTGGCGATCGCGCCGCTATTGGTGAGCGTGGCGCTGGCCCCGGCGCCGGAGGCGCCGCCCGAGCGGTTGCCGATGGCCATGTTGATGTTGAACATGCCGGGGCCGACCGTGACCGAGCCGCCGGCGGTGCCGCCGCCGCCGCCGATCGATTGCGCCAGCACGCCATGGGCGATCGCGCCTTGGGTGGTGATGCTGCCGGCATTGGTGGCGGTGACGTCGCCGCCCTTGCCGCCATCGCCGCCCTTGCCGCCGACCTGCACGTCCAGCGTGATCGGCACGGGAATGGGGGATTCCTTCACCTTGCCGTTCGCCCAGCCTTCCTTGGCGAGATACTGCGTCACGCTCGACACGCGCGAGATCAGGTCCTTGATCGCGGCGGTCTTCACGGCCTCGACGAGGGCGTCGGTGTAGATCTTCTTGTAGTCGATCCGCCGCTCGACCTCCTCCAGCGCCGCCTTGGCCGACAGGGAGCCGTCATGGCCGGCCGCCACCTGCCGGGCGACGTTGCGCCGGGCGTCCTCGATGTCCTGCTTGGCCTGCGCCAGGCCGGCCTTGATGCCGCTGAGGATCGATTTGGCGCCGAGCAGCTTCAGCTGGAAGGACGAGTTCTCGTTCAGCCAGTCGACGCTGTTGCCGGCGACCTTGGAGAGCAGGTCGTTGCCCTCTACCAGGTAGTTGGCGATCTTGACGACGCTGGAGGCGACGTCGGTGACCGCGTTGCCCTGCGGCTCGGTCGAGTCGCCGAAGGCGCCGCCATTGCCGCCGCCGCCGCCCACGCTCTGGGCCTGCATGCCGAAGGAGCCGTCGCCATAGGTGGTGATGGAGGCGTTGCGCGCATTGGTGGCGGTCGCCGTGCCGCCGTCGCCGCCCTTGCCCCCCTTGCCGCCGACCCCGAGCCGGGCGGCGCCGTCGGTCGAGCTCGCCGTCACGTAGCCACCGGCATTGCCGCCGCCGCCGCCGACGCTCTGCACCAGCAGGCCGGTGGAGGACGAGCCGCGCGTCAGCACGCTCGACGCATTGGTCGCGCTGGCCCGGCCTCCCGTTCCGGCGCCGGCGCCATTGCCGCCCACGCTGATGCTGACCCCGAGCGAGGCGCCGTTCGGGATCGCCCCCGCCGCCGTCTCCAAGAGGTAGCCGCCGAAGCTGGAATCGGTGGTGAGGCCGGATTTCACCGAGGAGGAGCCGGTGCCGCCATTGCCGCCGCCGCCGCCGATGCTCACCACCTGCATCGCCGGGGAGAAGGCGCCGGATGTGGTGATGGCGCCCCCATTGGTGGCCAGTGCGTCGCCGCCATTGCCACCGCCGCCGCCGGTGCCGCCAATGCCGAGGGAGGCGCCGAAATTATAGCTGACGCCGAGCATGTCGCTGATCGAAGAGGCGGCGGCACCGTTGCCGCCACCGCCGCCGATGCTGCTGATCAGCATGCCGACGGCGCTGTCGCCGCTGGTGGTGATAGCGGTGCGGTTCACCACGGTGGCGGTGTCGCCATTGCCGCCCTTGCCGCCCGATCCTCCCAGCGAATAGGTCATGCTGAAGGTCGGAATCTCCGGCAGGCCCACGGCCACCGCATAGGCGGAGGCGTCGCCTCCACGCCCGCCGCCGCCGCCGATGCTGCTCGCCTCGATGCCATGCGCGCCGATACCGGACGTGGTGATGTTCGAGGTGTTGTCGATGCTCACCCGGCCGCCGGTGCCGCCATCTCCGCCATCTCCGCCGATCGAGACCGATATGGCCGCGACGAGGCCGCCGGTCTTGCTTGCGGCGCTGCCGCCGGCGCCACCGCCGCCGCCGATGCTCTGGGCGATGATGCCGCTCGCATTGTTGCCGGAGGTGACGATCGTGCCATGCTTGCCGTCGGCGGTCGGCCGGATCCTGACCGTGCCGCCATTGCCGCCAGCGCCGCCATCCCCGCCGCGGGCGACGCCCAGCAGGATCGCAAATCCACCGGCATCGCCGCCGGCCCCGCCGCCGCCGCCGACGCTCTGGGCCAGCAGGCCATAGGCATCCTTGCCGGAAGTGGTGATGCTGCCATCATTGGTGACCACCACCCGGCCGCCGTCGCCGCCATAGCCGCCGGTGCCGCCCTTGGAGAAGAACGTCCCGTCGCCGCCGGCGCCGCCGCCCACATAGGAGCCCGGCGTGATCTTCGACAGCCGCACCGCCGCCAGCGCCGCGCCGCCGCCGAGGCTCTGCGCCGCCAGCCCGATCGAGCCCTGGCCCGAGGTGACGATGCTGCCGGTATTGAACACGTCGACATTACCGCCCCTGCCGCCGGCCCCGCCATTGCCGCCACGGGTGAAGATGTCCTCGGAATCGCCGCCATTGCCGCCGGGACCACCCATCGAGGCGGCGGAAACGCCGAAGGCAAAGTCCTTGGTGGTGGTGATGCTGCCGTTCTGGTTCAGCCGGACATGACCGCCGTCGCCGCCGGCGGCACCGGGTACGCCGCCGATGCCGCTGCCATCGTCCTCGAGATAGGCGACCGCCCGGCCGCCTTGCCCGCCCACGGAACGCAGGACGATGCCGTGCGCGCGTTCCTGGTGAGTCTCGATCCGGCCGCTATTGGTGACCCTCACCTCGCCGCCGGCGCCGCCCGGCGTGAGCCGGCCTTCATCGTCATAGCCAGCGTCGAGGCCGGCGCCGCCGATGGATTCCGCCAGTACGGCCGGCAGGGCGCTCCAGGTCTCGACGCTCCCCGAACGGCCGATATTGATCGTGACCGGCCCACCGGCTCCGCCGGCATAATAGCTGGTCTGCCACTCCTCATCCCGCTCGAAGGCGAAGGCGATCGGATTGCCGGCCCGGTTTCGACCGGACTGTCCGCCCTTCGAGAGCACCCAGATGCCCATGACCGATCCGCTCCCGGCGCCGCTTTCGAACACCGAGCCGTTGAGGTCGACGGTGACCGCCCCGCCGCTGCCGCCGCGACCGATGCCGCTGGCTCCGACACCGCCGGAGCCGCCGATGGAATAGGCCTCGATGACCGCCCGGTCGCTGTTGGCGCGGGAGATGCGGGGAACATGTAGCGAGACGCCGTCGCGGACGGTGATGCGTACATCCCCGGCATCGCCGCCATCCTTGCCGGCGACGTCGCGGGCATGGCCGAACAGCTCGTCCAGCTTCGTATAGGGCGTGGTGCCGATGCCGCCGTCGCCGCCGATCGATCCGGCCTCGACGAGCGGGCTCGCCCCGTCATTGATGGCCTGCTCGACGGTGAGGGTGACGGGTCCGGCGGCGCTTCCGGCGGTTGCGCCGTCATCATTGGTGTAGGACGTACCGCTGGTTCCGCGCAGGACGTTGGCGAGGCGCTCATCGGCCCGCGCCGGCTCGCCGATACGCATGCATAGCCCAAGTACCAGACAGCTCGCGCCGGTCAGGAGAAGCTGGCGCTGCTGCCTCATACGCGCGTATCGACTTGTCATGCTTCGTCCCGGCCCCGCTTCCCGACCGGTGGCGCATCCGGGCGACCCGTAGTCGGGCGCGCAATGGGATCATCAAAGATCATCCGGGCCAAGGAGATAGGAGGAAAGTCGGCTTCCCCATGGGGAATTACGACGGAGTTGTCACCGTGGGAACACACTCCGGCGATGGGCTGAAGAAGTGGCGCCGCCCCGGTGCCGCTTTCGATTGCCGGGACCCTTCGCACGGCTATCGAGCCCGGTGAGGGGCTCCACCCCCGGCCGGCGAGAACTCCATCCACCCGTCGCGCGCCGGGATGTATGCCGGTCCGATTGGGCGATCGGCTTCACCAAGCATATGATAAGCCGGCTATTATCGTCGATGGCCTGGCCGGCCGATCCAACCGGGGGCTGCCGGCGCGGAGGTGGTCACGCGACCCGGCGCCTGGCGCGGGTCGAGAGGGCCGGAGACGCCACTAGAGGCGTCCCCTGGAGGTGCCCCGCTTAGCATCATGCGCATGGACGCGGCATGGCGATACGTTATGCTTGCGGCGTGTCGGTAGAGCGGCGCCAGCGTGCCCCTGCCGGGTGTGGGGGTGTTCTGGTGTCCATGATCTGCCGGACGCGTGCCTGTCCGTCGGCTGCGCCGCGCGCGGCGCGTCTTGCCATCCGGGTGGCGATTCTCGCCTGCCTGTCCGTCGCACCGTTGCTGCCATGGTTCCTGCCGACGGCGGCGTCGGCGCAAGGCGCGGTGTCGGGACCCGGCTTCCGGGCCTGGACCGGCGATCTCGACGGCATGGAAAAGCGGCGGCTGATCCGCATCCTGGTGCCGTACAGCAAGACGATCTACTTCATCGACCGTGGACGCCAGCTCGGCACCGCCGTGGAGTTCGGTCAGGCGCTGGAGGCTGATCTCAATCGCGGTCGCAAGAAGGAGATCGAGCGGATGCGGGTCGCCTTCGTGCCGACCGCGCGCGACCAGCTGATCCCGGCGCTGATCGCCGGGCGCGGCGACATCATCGCCGCCAACCTGACCATTACCCCCGAGCGGCAGGGCGTGGTGGACTTCACCGATCCGTTCGCCACCGGTGTCAGCGAGGTGCTGGTGAGCGGTCCTTCGGCCCCCGCGGCCCCCGCGGTCGCCTCGCTCGACGATCTCGCCGGCAAGACGGTGCCGGTACGGGCGAGCAGCAGCTATTTCGCTCACCTGACGACGCTCAATGCGCGGCTGAAGCTGGAGGGCAAGCCGGAGATCGTCATCAAGCCAATCGACGAGAGCCTCGAGGATGAGGATCTCCTGGAAATGGTCAATGCCGGGCTGCTGCCCTGGACCATTGTCGACCGGCATAAGGCGGAGATCTGGGCGGGCACCTTCACCCGCGTCACCTTGCATCCCGACATCGCGATCGCCGAGGACGGCGCCATCGCCTGGGCGATCCGCAAGGACAGCCCCGCGCTCGCCGCGCGGCTCACCGCGTTCGTCGCCACTCACAAGGTCGGCACCGCCTTCGGCAACATGCTGAAGACGCGCTACTACCAGAACGACAGGATGGTGCGCGCCGCCTATGACCGCAGCGAAATCGAGAAGTTCGAGGCGCTCGTCGTCCTGTTCGAGCAATATGGCAAGAGCTACGCGTTCGACGATCTGCTGCTCGCGGCGCAGGGCTATCAGGAATCCCAGCTGGACCAGAGCCGCCGCAGCCGCCGTGGGGCGGTCGGCATCATGCAGCTGCTGCCCTCCACGGCGGCCGACAAGGCGGTCGGCATCACCGGCATCGACAAGAGCGCCGAGCGCAACATCGAGGCCGGCGCCAAATATCTGAACTACCTGTCCACCCGCTATGTGAACGATCCGGCGCTGACGCCGATCAACCGCATGTTGTTCGCCATCGCCGCCTACAATGCCGGGCCGGGCAATCTGCGCAAATTCCGCCGCGAGGCCACGAAGATGGGCCTCGATCCGAATGTGTGGTTTGGCAATGTCGAGCACGGCGCCGCCCGCATCGTCGGGCGAGAGACCGTCCAATATGTCGGCAACATCTATAAGTACTACGTGGCCTACCAGCTCTATTTCGACCGCAAGGACAGCGCCGCGCCGGCGCCTTCCACGTCCATCAACTAGCTCGCGGGACGCGGGCCGCGGCGATGACGATCCGGCGCCATAAATTGCAGGGCGGACGACCGCCGATCCGGAAGGAAGCCTGATGTCCCTCGCCATTGCGATTGCCGAGCGCAGCATCGCCCTGTTTGGCGTCATTCTGTTTCTGTCGCAATTGGCCGCCTACGAGACCGGTCATTGGATCGGGCGCCGCCACCGGGCGCGAAATCTGGCTCAGCCGGAAGCCGTCGGGGTGATCGTCGGCGGCATGCTCGGCCTGCTGGCTTTCGTGCTCGCCCTCACCTTGTCCTTCGCCAATGCGCGTTTCAGCGAGCGGCAGGCGGGCGGCCTCGCCGAGGCCAATGCGATCGGGACGGCCTGGTTGAGAGCGAAGGCGCTCGGCGATCCCCGGTCGGAGGCGATCGCCCGCCTGCTGGAAGACTATACCCGTGTGCGGGCCGGCTTCATCGGCGTCGAGCGCGACCAGGCGGCCGTCGATGCGCTCAATCTGCGCACGAGCGCACTCCAGTCGGAGATGTGGGGCCACCTTTCCGCAATCGTGCGCGCACGCCCCGATCCCGTCGCGAGCGCCCTCATGGTCGCGCTAAACGAGGCCTTCGACGCGGCGACGGCCGAACGCTTCGCCTTCTCCTTGCGGCTGCCGACCCAAATGTTCTGGTTGCTGATAGTGCTGGCCCTGCTGAGCATGGCCTGCCTCGGCTACCAGCTCGGCTTGAGGGAAAGACCGCTTCGCCTGCTGGTGGCGCTGCTCACCTTCATGTGGACCACGGTCATTCTCAACATTCTCGACCTGGGCTCGGCACGCCTCGGCTACCTGCGCGCGGGTACGGCGGCGTATGAATGGACCCTTCAGGGGTTCAAGGGCGGTGTGCAAATCCCGCCGCTTCCGGAAGCCGCGCCGTAGATCTCAAGCGCGGCTATCGCGGGCCTGGCGCCGCGGGCGGCCACCTAGACAGCAGACGCGGCCGCCAAGACCGCGTCTGCCCGATTCCGTCTGGCTTTCCGCGCGTTCCGGGCTTAGCGCCAGTCATACCAGCAGCTGCGGAACGGCTGGCCCCAGCGGTCGCGCCGCCAGCCGCAAACCCGCCGGCGATAGCGACGCCGGCGGCGGCGCCAATAGCCCGGCGGCGGGCCGGGAGGCGGGCCCCAGCCCCAGCCGCCGCGCGGCGGACCCCAATATTGCGCGTCCTCGACGAGCGTGCCGTCGGGGGTCTCAGCGGTTGAAGGATCGGCGGTGGCGAGATCTTTCAGCTGGTCGAGAGGTACCGCCTCTGCCGAGGAGGCGAACGCCAGCCCGGCCGTGGCCCCGGCACCGATGACACCGGCGAGGCCGAGAAGGAATCCACGTCTATCCACGTCACTCTCCCACATGGGGACGTCGCCGCCCGGTGCGGAAGCGGTCCCATGTACCGCTACAACGCCGGAACGGTGACGAGGGTTTCGCCGACCCAGGTGCCATGTTGCTGCCGCTTCGCGTCGCCAAGTCGGCGAAAACGCGGCCGAAGCATGCCTTCCGCAGGAAGATGTCGGGAGAGAGCGAGCGGTACCCTCGGTCTTATGCGCTCCCGCGAGGCCCGCCTGCCGCGAGATTATCGCCGGCGACGGCCACGACCCACCGGTGTCGTGCGCTCCCCGCGAGGTTCCGCCGGTCGCCCCGACCGCCCTAGGAGCATGCGAGTCGGCGGGCTGGATGAGGGGAAGATGGAGCGTCGTCGGCTATCGCCGACCCCCGACCCCCGGCCCGCGCAGCGCCAGGACTTCATCGACGCCGTATCGCCGGCCCATCAAAAAGGGAGGCGCGGCGTTTCTTCAGCGCGGTAACGCCGGCCGTGCGCCGCCTTGCTGCGTGCGAGTGCCCGCCATGGCCGCCGGCGCCCGGCCGGTGGGAAGCCGCGAGCCTGTCGGCCTCCCGTCACAGCAGCTGGGCGACCTCGAAATGCATGCCGTCCGGGCGGGTGTTGAAATGCCCGCCCCAGTAGAAGCCGTGCTTGTTGGCGATCGGCACCAGCTCGCGCAGGCAGCCCTTCTCGCCAATGGCCGCCGGCTCGACGCCGAGCGGGTTCCAGGCGGCGTTGATGTCGAAGGCGGTGCCGAAGGCGTGGTTGGACAGCTTGGTGGTGCTCTTGCGCTGGAAGCGGGCGACGAACGCCCCGTCATAGGTGAGGATGTGGCCGAGCAGCCCCGCCTTCTCCCATTCCAGCCACAGCGCGATCAGCTGGTCCTTCGCCTTGACGTGGAAGCGCAGGGCGAGCGGGCCCGGCTTGCCGCGGAAGCTCTGCAGCGGGATCTCCACCTTGACGATGTTGCGGGCCTCCCAGTCGCCGAGGATGCGGATGTTCTCGGGATTGCCGGCGACCGGGGCGGACACGAACTGGAAGGCGCCGAACAGCTTCTGGCGGTCTTCCAGCGACACCAGTGCGCGGAAGGAAGGCCGGGGCGGAAAATCCGGCGAGGAGACGTCCAGCGTCGCCGGCGGCGGGGCGACGCCGGTCAGCTCCTGCGCGAAGCTCGGGCAGTCGCGAATCTTGCCCCAGTCCTCGTCGTCGGACACCCGCATGGCGTCGTTGAACCAGGCGACGAACCTGTCGATGTGCTCGCCGGTGCCACGCGGGAAGCAATGCAGCTTCCAGCGATTGGCTGCCGCGTCGTCGCGCTTGAGCGAGCCGGCATTGTAGGCGGCGGCGACCCGCGGCGGATCGAGCTGGGTGGAGCTGCGCTGCTTGGCGATATAAGCGGTGCCGGCATCGATCGAGGTGCCGGGGTCGAGAAGCTCGTCGGCGCGCAGCCCGCTCCGGCCGGTGGCGTCGCGCGCCGTCTTCACCAGCGTCTGCATCAGCCCGACGCTCTCGTCGTTGATCTGCGGCTCCGGGCGGCGGGCATTGGGGTTGCCGGAGCTCTCGGTGGCGATGGTGGCGACGATCAGCTCCACCGGCACGCCGTATTTCTTCGCCGAGGCGGCGCAGAGCGGCCCGAACATGTCCCAGATCTTGCCGACGGTGGTGGGCTCGCCGGGCGTGCCTTCGGCGCGGGCACTGTCGATGGCGATGCCGGAGGTGGTCAGCGCCCAGCTCACCGCGTCCGGGAAATGCCGGTGCGGGTGCACGAGCTTGGGCATCAACTCGGTGAGCACGCTGGCGCTCATCGGCTTGGCCGGTTCCGGCGCCGGCTCCTGGGCGGCGGCCTCCGCCGGCGGCGCGACGATCACCGTGCCGGTGGAGGGCGCCGGCACGACGGCGGTGACGGAGCCGTCCTCGGCGACCACCACGGCGGGGCTCTTGGCCTCCGACACCGACTTCGCCACCTGCTCGACGGTGCGCCGGTTCTGCTGTGCCTGACGCTCCTGGCTCTCATTGGTCTGCTGTTGCAGGCCGGCGGCCAGCACGTCCTTGTTGCGCGAACTCTGCGAGGAGCCGAGCCAGAAGCTCATCACCGTGGCGAAGGCGGCGGCGAGCGCACCGACGCAGATATTGATGATCTGCACGACGAAGTCGGAGCGCGGCTGCACCAGCGCGGCGATCTGCTGCGGCTCGAGCGTGCCGAGGATGTCGTTGAGCCCCTTGGGCAGTTCCGGCGGCTGCGGCACTTCCAGCCGGTTCTTCAAGAGCAGGAACGACACCAGCACCAGGAAGAAGCCGATAGTGACGATGTAGGACAGCACCATCGGCGTGCGGGCGACGATGGTGTCCTTGTCGATCAGCGTGCTCAGCAATTGCCGCGCGCCAGTGGTCTCGACGATGTCTTGCTGGCGTTGCTCCAGCGCCGCCTTCTCGGTGGCGACCATCTCGTCGAGCCTGGCCTTGTGGGTGGCGAGGTCGCGGTCGAGCGCGTCCTTGCGGACCTGGGCTTCCTCCGCGATCTCGTCGCGCCGGCGCTGCGTCTCGGCCTCGAGCGCCAGCTTCTTCTCGTCGGCGACGATGCGGGCGAGCGCCAGCCGCAATTCGGCGGCGGCGGCGGGATCCTGGTCGACCTTTTCCTGCGCCGTGGTGGCGTCGCTCGCGCCCGTCGTCCGGGCGACGGCGTTCACCACTGCCTCCGCGACCTTCTCGCCGCGGTCACCGACGAGGAAGTCCAGCAGGCTGGGAAGCAGGTTGCCGGCAAGCAAAATCAGCGGATTCATGAGGCCCCCCAGCCTGTTCATGTCACGCTAAATCGGGAGTGTTCTTCCCGTAGATCTCTGCTGCTGCACGAATACTTCAGGCTAACACAGTGGGGGGCGGCAGGTCGAATCAGTGTGCGTGAAGGACCGGCCGGCACCTCCATCAGCAGGGGCGGCGATGTGAGGGACGGCTTCCGGACGCTTGGGGGCGTAGCGCAGAAACCGTCCCTGCGAGGAGGCTGGGCAGCTCGGGGCACTCGCGGCCTCGGGCTACCCGTCGCTCCCCTTTCCCGCCGGTGGAACGAAGCCGCCGGCGGGCGCCCGGACCGACATTGCGGAGCCGGTCCGGACGATGAGGATGCCGACGAGAACGAGGTGAATGAGAATTACTTGGTGGTGTAGCCGCCATTCACGAGGATGGTCTGGCCGGTCATCCACCAGCCCTCGGAGACGAGAAGGCGGATCCACGGCACGATGTCCGCGATGTCGGTGAGCCCGGTCTTGGAGAAGCCCGACAGTGCCGCTGCGGTCTTGTGATAGGCGACCGCCTCGGCCCCCTCGGCCGGGTAGAAGAACGGGGTGTCCATCGGGCCGGGGCCGATCGCGGTTACCGAGATGCCGCGGGCGCCGAATTCCTTGGAAGCGGCGCGGGTGAAGTGCTCCACCGGCGCCTTGGTGCCGGCATAGGCGGCGTAGAAGGGCGTGTAGGCACCGAGCAGCGAGGTCACGAGGGTGACGATCTTGCCGTTGTCGTTCACGTGCCGGCCGGCCTCCTTGAGGAAGAAGAAGGCGGTCTTGGCGTTGACGGCGGTCATCTCGTCATACTCGGCTTCCGAGATCTCGCTCATCGGCTTCTTCAGCACCTTGCCGACGGTGTTGATGGCGATGTCGGGCCGGCCGATGGCGGCGACGGTGTCGGCGAACAGCTTCTCCACCGCGCCGGCGGAGGTGAGGTCGGCCTGGAACGCCACGGCCTCGGCGCCCGCGGCCTTCACTGCCGCCACCGTGGCCTCGGCCTCCGGCTTCGAGGCGGCGCTGTTGTAGTGGATGGCGACGGCCCCGGCGCCGTGGGCGGCAAGATCGCGGGCGATGAGGCCGCCCAGGTTCTTGGCGCCACCGGCGATGATGACGGTCTTGCCGGTGATGCGGTGATCGGCCATGGCGACTTCTCCTGTACTGCCCGGCGCGCGGCGTCACGCGCCGTCGCTCGGAGGAGGAGGAAGACTATCGCCTTGGGATTGCAGATAAAATCGAAGCTTCCGGTATTCCCTGTCAGATCCGGCGCATCCTGTCAGGATGCTCTCACAATCCGCGCGGTGCTCCGGTCGTGCGGGAGGCAGGCTGAGAGGAGAGGCGTGGCGCCGCGGCTGGCCGATGTAGCCGAGGGCTGGTGCGGGCGGTCGGACTCGAACCGACATATCCGTGAGGACGGCGGATTTTGAGTCCGCTGCGTCTACCAATTCCGCCACGCCCGCGCGGGGAGCTATCTATAACGGATGGCGCGGCTCGCCAAGCGTCCATCGCACTGTCGAACCATCATCGCACCGACACTGCGGGCGGCGGCGCGAGACCCCGTCCCGCCGGTCCGACAATACCGCTCGAAGGCGGCTCAGGCCGACAGCCGGTCGAGCGGGCCGAGCCCGGCCGGCGCGGCCGCCTCGGGGAAGCGGGCGTCGAGCCAGCCACCGAACACCGTCTCGGCCATCGCCCCGGCGGCCATTGCGCAGTTTCGGCCCTGCCGGCGCAGCTGGCGCACGTCGATGCCGGCGGCGGCGAGCGCCACCGCATGGCCGACATACCATTCCTCCAGCCCGCGCGGGTCGGCCTCCAGATGGAATTGCAGCCCCAGTCCGGCCTCGCCGCAGGCGAAGGCCTGGTTCTCGCGATGAGCGTCGAAGGCGAGCCGGCGGGCACCGGGCGGCAGCTCGATGCCGTCGCCGCGCCAGTGCAGCACCTTGGCGCCGGGGTGGCCGAGCGGCGCCAGCGCCGAGCGCCGGCCCTCGGGGGTCAGCGACACCTCGCCCCAGCCGATCGGCGTCGGCGCGCCGGCCTCGACCCGCCCGCCGGTCGCCGCCGCCATCAATTGCGCGCCGAGGCCGATGCCGAGCGTCGGCAGCCCGCGCGCCAGCCGGCGCTCGATCAGGTGCATCTCGCTGTCGAGGAAGCGGAAGGCGCGCCGGTCGCCGAGGCCGATCGGGCCGTCGAGCACGATGATGAGGTCGGCGTCGCGGATGGAATAATGCGACAGCTGGTCGGTGCTTGCCTCGCAATAGGACACCGCCCAGCCGCGCGCGTCGAGCGTGCGGGCAAGGCTGCCGAGATCCTCGAAGGCCACATGGCGGATCGCCACGGCGGATCGCCGCCGGTCCGCGCGCTGCCTGCCGCGCATAGTCGTTACCTTCCTATCGCTATATCCATATGAATATAACGCTGGGAAGGCCGCCGGATGCAAGTCCGTTCGCGCCTGTGGCGTCTCCGCCTTTGGACGGGCGCTTGCCCCGTGGCGCCGGATACCGCTATGTGCCGTCCCGCGAAACCGAGGGGATTCCCATGCAAGGCGCGCTCGACGGCATCAAGGTACTCGACCTGTCGCGGGTCCTCGCGGGGCCATGGGCGACGATGACGCTCGGCGATCTCGGCGCCGAGGTGTGGAAGGTCGAGAATCCCGGCACCGGCGACGACACCCGTACCTGGGCCCCGCCCGCCGCCGGCGGCATCGCCACCTATTATCTCGCCGCCAACCGCAACAAGAAGAGCCTCGCCGTCGATCTCACCACGCCGGAGGGGCGGGAGATCGTCATCGGCCTCGCGCGCCAGGCCGACATCGTCATCGAGAATTTCCGCCCGGCGAGCCTGCGCAAGTTCCGCCTGACCTATGACGACCTCAAGGCGATCAACCCGCGGCTGATCTATTGCTCGATCTCCGGCTATGGCCGCGGCCACGCGCAGGAGGACCGGCCCGGCTATGATTTCGTCATCCAGGCGGAATCCGGCTTCATGGCGATCACCGGCGAGGCCGAGGGCGAGCCGATGAAGCTCGGCGTCGCCTTCGTCGACCTCGTCTCCGGCATGAACGCGGTGCAGGCGATCCTCGCCGCCCTCTATATGCGCGAGCGCACCGGGCAGGGGCAGGCGATCGACATCGCGCTGATGGACGGGGCGCTGTTCCTGCTCGCCAATGTCGCCTCGGCGCATCTCAACACCGGGGCGGAGGCGAAGCGCTTCGGCAATGCGCATCCCTCCATCGTGCCCTACCAGATCTTCGCCTGCCGCGACGGGCGCCTGGCGCTGGCGGTCGGCAATGACGAGCAGTATCGCCGGCTGTGCGTCAACGTGCTCGGCGCGCCCGAGCTCGCCGCCGATCCCCGCTTCGTCACCAATCGCGGCCGGGCGGAAAACCGGGCCGAGCTGCTGCCGCCGCTCTCGGCGAAGATCGCCGGCTTCGCGCTGGGCGACATTCTCGATCAGCTGCACCGCTTCGGCATTCCCGCCGGCAAGGTGCACACGGTGTCGGAGGCCTTCGCCGGCGAGACGGCGCAGCTGCGCGGCAGCGTGGTGGAGACGCCGCACCCGGCCATCGGCACGTTCCGCTCGGTGGCGAGCCCGCTGCGACTGTCGGAAGCGCCGCCTACCGTACGCGCGGTGCCGCCGGGGCTCGGCGAGCACACCGATCTCGTGCTGGCCGAGGCGCTGGGCTACGCGCCGGAGCGGATCGCCTCGCTCAGGCAGGCCGGCGTGATCGGCTGAGTGGGCCGCGAGCCGCGTCTCAGCGCGGCTCGACGAGTGCCGGGCGCAGCGCGGTCGCCAGCGCCGCGAGGTCGAGGCCCGGCGCGGCGCGCAGCACCGCCAGCGTCTCCGCCCGCTCCACCACTTCGGCGAAGGCGAGCACCGGGTGATATTCCGGCCGGCTCCAGAAATCATGCGCCACCACGGTGACGCCGGGCGGGCCGAACAGCAGCGCGGCGAGAATCGAGGCGACGCGGAAGCGCCCGTCGACGAAGACGAGATCGGGGGCGAAATCCGGCTCGCGCACCCAAGGCGCCAGGGGATAGGCCGGCCAGCGCTGCTTCAGGCTGCGGTCCTTCGGCTTGCCCCAGTTCTTCACCGGGCCGAGATCGACATGGATGAAGCCGAGGCGCCCCTCGGCCTCCGCCCCGGCCAGCTCCGGCACCAGCCGCAGCCGCTCGATCCAGGCCGGATCGGAATCGATGCTGAGAATGCGCGCCGCGCCGAGGCGGACGAATTCGCCGGTGGAATGGCCGCAGCCATATTCGACGATGCCCCGCGCCGTCCGGGCGTGCCGCAGCAGCGTATCGAGCTCGGCCGGGCTCAAGGTCGGCGCGAGCAGCGGCACGCTCGTCCCAGCAGGTTCGCCGGTCGGCGCAGCGGCGTCATTCGCCTCCGGCGGTTCGGTCGGCAGCGTCATCGGTGTCTCCCCAGCCGGCGCACGCTAGCTGTCCACGCCAGCGGAGGAAAGTCGGCGCTTGCCGATCAGCCCGGCCTTCCCGCCGGCTGCTGCTGGGTTATGCAATGGATATTGCCGCCGCCGAGCAGGATCTCGCGTGTCGGCAGCGCCACCACCTCGCGGCCGGGGAACAGCCGGGCGAGGATCTCCGCCGCCTCGCCGTCATGGGCGGGGTCGAGCGCGGGCATCAGCACGAAGCCGTTGCCGACGTAGAAATTGACATAGGAGCCGCCGAGCCGCTCGCCGATTTGCCGGGTCATGGTGCCGCCGGAGGCGAGGTCGATCGCCTCCTCCCGCGTGCGGAACAGCGGTCCGGGCAGCGGCAGCTTCACCACCTCGATGGCGCGGCCCTTGGCGTCGCGCGCGCCGTTCAGCCGGTCGAAGGCGTCGCGCGAGATGGCGTATTGCGGGTCGTCCGGGTCGTCGCACCAGGTCAGCGCCACCACGCCCGGCCGCACGAAGCAGGCGATGTTGTCGATATGGCCGGAGGTCTCGTCGTCCACCAGCCCGGCACCGAGCCAGAGGATGGTCGAGACGCCGAGATGGTCCTTCAGGTGCTGCTCGATCTCCTCGCGGGAGAGGTCGGGATTGCGGTTGGGGTTGAGCAGGCATTCCTCGGTGGTGAGCAGCGTGCCCTCGCCATCGACATGGATCGAGCCGCCCTCCAGCACCAGCGGCGCGGCGTAGCGCGGCGCGCGCTCGGTCTCCAGCACCTTGGCGGCGATCAGCCGGTCATTATCATAGGGCGAATAGAGCCCGCCCCAGGCGTTGAACTCCCAATCGACGCCGCGCAGCCGGCCCTGCGCGTCGCTAACGAAGGTCGGCCCGCTGTCGCGGCACCAGCTGTCGTCGCTCGCAGCCTCGACGAGGCGGATATGCCGGGGAAGCTGCGCGCGGGCGTTCTGCCATTGCGCGGCGGTGACCAGCATGCTCACCGGCTCGAAGCGGGCGATGGCGCTCGCCACCGCCGCGAAGGCGGCCTGCGCCGGTACCGCGCCCTCGCGCCAATTGTCCGGCCGCTCCGGCCAGATCATCCAGGTGCCGTCATGCGGCTCCCACTCGGCCGGCATGCGGAAGCCGTCGGCGGTGGGCAGGCTGGGGAGCGTGTCGGTCATCGGTGTGCGGTCTTCAGCGAGAGGTGTGGCCGTCGAGGGTGAGGATCGGCGCGTAGAGCTCCGGCCGGCGGTCGCGGAACACGCCCCATGAGCGGCGCTGCTGCGCGATGGCGTCGAGGTCGAAGCTCGCCACCAGCACGCTCTCGTCGGTGCGGTTCGCCTCCGCCACCTTCTCGCCGGTCGGCCCGGCGATGAAGGAGGAGCCGTAGAAGGTAATTTCGGTGCCGTTACGACCAGGCTCGGTGCCGATGCGGTTGGAGGCGACCAGCGGCATCAGGTTGGCGCCGGCATGGCCCTGCATCACCCGCTGCCAGTGGGCGGCGGAATCGAGGCTGGGGTCCTGCGGCTCGGAGCCGATGGCGGTCGGGTAGAGCAGCACCTCGGCGCCCTTGAGCGCCATGACACGCGCCGATTCAGGGAACCACTGGTCCCAGCAGATGCCGACCCCGACGCGCCCGACCGCGGTGTCCCACACCTTGAAGCCGGTATCGCCGGGCGAGAAGTAGAACTTCTCCGTGTAGCCCGGTCCGTCGGGAATGTGGCTCTTGCGGTAGATGCCCATCACGGTGCCGTCGGCGTCGATCATGGCGAGGCTGTTATAGGCGGCCGGCCCGGCGCGCTCGAAGAAGGAGAGCGGCAGCACCACGCCGAGCTCGGCGGCCAGCGCGGCGAAATGCGCGATCAGCTTGTTGCCCTCGACCGGGGCGGCGAGATCGAGGAATTCGTGGAGCTGGTCCTGGCAGAAATACGGAGTCTCGAACAGCTCCTGCAGCAGGATCAGCTTCGCCCCCTGAGAGGCCGCCTCGCGTACCAGGCGCTCGGCGCGGGCGATATTGCCGGGAATGTCCCAGTCGCAGCGCATCTGGGTGGCGGCGAGGGTCAGGAGGCGCATGGGGAACTCCGGTGGCGCGGGAAGCCGAATCGGGGCGGCTGTGGCTCAGTTGACCGCCCGCAGCGGCTTTTCCAACACCGCGAGCACGCGGGCAAGCTCATGTCCGCGCTTCAGGATGAGCCCGGTCTGCGACACCACCGTGTAGGCGCCCTGCTTGCGGGCAAGGCGCGGGTCCTTCTCCACCCGGTAGATCGGCACCTCGGCGGCGCGGCGGAAGATGGAGAACACCGCCCGGTCGCGGGTGAAGGCGATGGCATAGTCTCGCCATTCGCCCAGCGCCACCATGCGGCCGTAGAGGCCGAGAATGCGGTCGAGTTCGTGCCGGTCGAAGGTGACGACGCTGTCCTTCTGGCCGCCTTTGTCGTCGGCGCGCGCGCCGGCGGCCAATCCTATGGGTTCGATATCCGCCACGCGGACCTCCCGAAACCTTGCCGAAGCCTTGCTGGAGATGCCCGCCGCCCCGGCGGGCCGCGACGCATCATCGATCTGTCATGATCGCCTCTGCATCCGGCGGCCACAAGCCCCCCGGATGCGGAGGGGGCCTTGCGAGGGGCCGGATACCAGCCCCCGTCTGCAGGAGGTTCCGCCTCTCACGGCCTCGTCAACGACGGCCACAGGCTTGCCAAAATTCGGCCTTTCGGCCGCCAAGCCGGGGGTGGATAAGATTAACCATAGCGTCAGGCCGATCCGCGAAGCGCATCGGTTTCCCAGCCCCCCAGCCCCCCGCGGCGTCGCGTGGAACGTGCCTGGCGCTACTCAGGTTCAATCCCCAATCGACTGACCAAGGCTGGCCGCAACGCCGGCCTTTTCTTTTGCCTGGTGTTCGGCGCATCGCCGGGCAGTCCGTGCGGATCGTTCAGGGAATCGGCTGGAGAGCGGCGCCGAGGATCGGGCCGGGCGCGGCGGAGGAGCCGGACTGCACCAGCACCGCCAGCGCGTCGATGTCGACATCGTTGGGCCGGCGCAGCGGCGCCTCGAAACTGGCGGGCGCGCCGGTCCAGTCGCCGAGCTTCACCCAGCCGCGCACCACATTGTGGTAGGTGATCTCGGTGCCCTCATTCTCGCCGCGGCCGATATCCACCTTGGCCTTGCTGGCGACCGGGCAGAGCCAGACCTCGCCGGCGCCGCTGCCGGGACCGACGGCGACATGCAGCTTACCGTCGCGCACGCTCAGCGTCACCGGCACGTCCGGCGCGCGGGAGGTGGCGAGCGTCTGTTCCAGCGCCGAGCGGTCGTTCCCCACCGCCATGGCGGTGCCGTTCACCACCGCCTGCGGGGTGAACATCTTGGAATCGCCGCGCAATTTGGCATAGGCCTTCTGGCGCGAGGTGTGGCCGTGCTTGGCCAGCGTGTCCTTCCAGCCGAGATAGTCCCAGTAGTCGACGGCGAGGGTGAGCGCGATCACGTCCGGCCGGTCGGCGATCTCAGCGAGCAACTTGTCGGCGGGCGGGCAGGCGGAGCAGCCCTGGCTGGTGAACAGTTCGACGACCGCGCGGGGTTTGGTCACCGCGTGGATCGGCGCGGCGGCGGCCGGAGTAGCAGTCGCTGCCGCCGCGTCCTGCGCGCGGGCGGGGGCGGTGGTCGCGGCGATCAGCCCGACGAGCGCCAACCCCCGGATCGCCGCGCTCCCGATGTCGAGCCCCGGAATAGTCCGTTCGAGAATGTTCCGTCCCGCACTATCCCGCTCCACGAGATACGCCCTCAACCCCGCAAGGCGGGGGAAGGCGGCTCGGGCGAGAAGGCCGGCGGGGCCGGAGAACGGGAACGGCATCGGCGCGGAAATTCCTCATCTTCGTCCCGGCGGGCGGGGGCGGCAGGTGGGGCAGCGAAACGGTACCGGCTAGGCTTTAAGACGCACCACCGCCGGCCGCCAGTCACATTGGAGTGTCGCTCGCGCACGGAAGGGTGAAGTTGCCGCAAGGTCACAAACCGGCAGCTTACACACCGGCCGCTCTCCGCCCCCGCCGCCGCGGCGCGCCAGCGGGGCGGAGCCCGGAAACACGGACGGCGCGGGGATGCCCCGCGCCGCTCATTTCACGTGAAACAGCCAGCCGTTCAGGCGGCGAGATTACGCAGCACGTACTGGAGGATGCCGCCGTTGCGGAAATAGTCCAGCTCGTCCAGCGTATCGATGCGGCAGGTCAGCGGCACGTTCTTCACCGTGCCGTCGGCGAACACGATCTCGGCGATCAGCGTCTGGCGCGGCTTGAGGTCGCCCTCGATGCCCTTGATGGTGACGACCTCGTCGCCCTTCAGGCCGAGCGACTGCCACGAGTCCTCGTTCTGGAACACCAGCGGCACGATGCCCATGCCGACCAGGTTCGAGCGGTGGATGCGCTCGAAGCTCTGGGTGATCACGGCGCGGATGCCGAGCAGCTTGGTGCCCTTGGCCGCCCAGTCGCGCGAGGAGCCGGTGCCGTATTCCTTGCCGGCGAAGATCACCGTCGGCACGCCTTCCTGCTTATAGAGCATGGCGGCGTCGTAGATCGGCATTTCCGTGCCGTCCGGCCAGTGCCGGGTGAACCCGCCTTCCTTACCGCCCAGCATCTGGTTCTTGATGCGGATATTGGCGAAGGTGCCGCGCATCATCACTTCATGGTTGCCGCGCCGCGTGCCGTACTGGTTGAAGTCGGCAGGGCGGACCTGATGGTCGCGCAGATAGTAGCCAGCGGGGCTGGCTTCCTTGATCGAACCGGCCGGGGAGATGTGGTCGGTGGTGATCGAATCGAGGAACAGGCCCATCACCCGCGCCTTGAGGATGTCGGTGACGGGTTCCGGCTCGCGGGTCATGCCGACGAAGTAGGGCGGGTTCTGCACATAGGTCGACCGGTCGTCCCAGGCATAGGTCTCGCCCTGCGGGATCGCGATCTTCTGCCAGTTCTCGTCGCCCTTGAAGACGTCGGAGTACTTCTCGAGGAACATCGTCTTGGTGACGTTCTCGCGGATGAACTGGGCGATCTCCTTGTTGGAGGGCCAGATGTCGCGGAGATAGACCGGCTGGCCGTCCGTGCCGGTGCCGAGCGGCTCGGTGGTCAGGTCGATCTGCAGCGAGCCGGCCAGCGCATAGGCGACCACCAGCGGTGGCGAGGCGAGGTAGTTCGCCTTCACGTCCGGGTTGACGCGACCCTCGAAGTTGCGGTTGCCGGAGATCACGGCGCCGGCCACGAGGTCGTGCTTGTTGATGGCTTCCGAGATCGGCTCGGGCAGCGGACCGGAATTGCCGATGCAGGTGGTGCAGCCGAAGCCGACCAGGTTGAAGCCGACGGCATCAAGGTCCTTCTGCAGGTCGGCGGCGGCGAGATACCCTTCCACCACCTGCGAGCCGGGCGCCAGCGAGGTCTTCACCCACGGCTTGGACTTCAGCCCCTTGGCCACCGCATTGCGGGCCAGAAGGCCGGCGGCGATCAGCACCGAAGGGTTGGAGGTGTTGGTGCAGGAGGTGATGGCGGCGATGGTCACGTCGCCATGGCCGAGCGTGAAGCTCTCGCCTTCCACCGGCACGCGCTTGCCGGCCTCGCCGGGCTTCTTGAACTCGCCTTCCAGCGCGGCGAGAAAGCCCTGCTTGGTGCCGGAGAGCAGCACGCGGTCCTGTGGGCGCTTCGGGCCGGCCAGCGAGGGCAGCACGGTGGAGATGTCGAGCTCGAGGACGTCGGTGAACACCGGGTCGGCGATGCCGTCGAAGCGCCACATGCCCTGCGCCTTGGAATAGGCGGCGACCAGCGCGACGCGATCGGGATCGCGGCCGGTCTCGTCGAGATAGGCGATGGTCTCTTCGTCGACCGGGAAGAAGCCGCAGGTGGCGCCGTATTCCGGGGCCATGTTGCCGATGGTGGCGCGGTCGGCGAGCGAGAGATGCTCGAGGCCGGGGCCGAAGAACTCGACGAACTTGCCGACCACGCCCTTCTTGCGCAGCATCTGGGTGACGGTCAGCACGAGGTCGGTGGCGGTGATGCCCTCGTTCAGCTTGCCGGTCAGCTTGAAGCCGATGACTTCCGGGATCAGCATGGAGACCGGCTGGCCGAGCATGGCCGCCTCGGCCTCGATGCCGCCGACGCCCCAGCCCAGCACGCCGAGGCCGTTCACCATGGTGGTGTGGCTGTCGGTGCCGACGCAGGTGTCGGGATAGGCGACGGTGGTACCGTCCTCGGCCTTGGTCCACACCGCCTGGGCGAGGTACTCAAGGTTCACCTGGTGGCAGATGCCGGTGCCGGGCGGCACGACGCGGAAATTGTCGAAGGCCGACTGGCCCCATTTCAGGAAGCGGTAGCGCTCCTGGTTCTGCTTGTACTCTTCCTCGACGTTCTTGCCGAAGGCGTCGGCATTGCCGAAGAAGTTGACGATCACCGAGTGGTCGATGACGAGGTCGACGGGGACCAGCGGGTTGATCTTGGTCGGCGAGCCGCCGAGATGCACCATGGCGTCGCGCATGGCGGCGAGGTCGACCACGGCCGGCACGCCGGTGAAGTCCTGCATCAGCACGCGGGCCGGGCGATAGGCGATCTCCCGTTCGGCCTTGCCGCGGTTCACCAGCCAGTCCTTGATGGCGACGATGTCGTCCTTGGTCACCGAGCGCCCGTCCTCGAAGCGCAGCAGGTTTTCAAGCAGGACCTTCATCGAGAAAGGCAGCGCCGACACCCCGTCGAGGCCGTTCTTCTCGGCGTCCGGCAGACTGTAATAGGTGTAGCTGTTGTTTCCGACGGTGAGGGTCTTGCGGCTTTTGAAGCTGTCGAGCGACGTCACGGTTGGCCGGTCCTCGGTAAGAGTGGACTCGACACGCTCTTTACGACCTTGGACAGGAAGCGGTTGCGCGGGCTATAGCTCGCGCGGCCCGGCCTGAGGCCACGGCGCATCGTTCAGTTTTCTATATAGAGCGATTTCAAACGACGATCCTAGGGGTCTGACGGGGTGCAGCGCAAAATAGTGCAAGGCGGGGGCGATACGGCCGCTCCGGAGACGGTCGATGCAGCTGGTCGTTAGGGAAGTCGCCTGCCGGCGGGGCGCGCGCGAACTGTTTCGCGGCCTCGGTTTCACCGTCCCGGCGGGGCGCGCGCTCGTGGTCACCGGACCGAACGGCGCCGGCAAATCCTCGCTCCTAAGACTTTTGGCGGGGCTGGCCTCGCCGGTATCGGGCTCCATCCGTCTGGAGGGCGCGCCGGAGCCGGACGCCTATCGTGAGCAAGTGCACTATCTCGGCCATCTCGACGCCCACAAGCTGGCGCTGAGCGCGAGCGCCAATCTCGGCTTCTGGCGCGACCTGCTCGGCGGCGTCGACCAGGGCGCGGCGCTGAAGGTCGAGGACGCGCTGGAGGCGGTCGGCCTCGGCGGCCTCGGCGGGCTGCCGGTCGCCGTGCTGTCGGCGGGGCAGAAGCGCCGGCTCGCCCTCGCCCGCCTCCTGGTGACCGAGCGGCCATTGTGGATCCTCGACGAACCGACCACCGCGCTCGACGCGCGGGCACAGGCGCTGTTCGCGGCACTCGCGCGCGCGCACGTCGAAAAAGGTGGCCTGCTGGTCGCGGCCACCCATGCACCGCTCGATCTCGGGCCGAGCGAATCGCTCGACATCGGCGCGCATGCGGCGCGAACCCCGCCCGGGGCCGCATGGACCGAAGAGGTGGCGTCGTGATCCGTGCCTTTCTCGCGCTGGTGCGCCGCGACCTTGCGCTGGCCCTCGGTGCCGGCGGCGGCGCCGGGCTCGGCGTGGTGTTCTTCCTCGCCGTGGTGGTGGTCACCCCCTTCGCCATCGGGCCGGACCTCAACCTGCTCGCCCGCATCGGCCCGGCGATCCTGTGGATCGGCGCGCTGCTCGCCTCGCTGATCGGGCTCGACCGGCTGTTCGCCGCCGATGCCGAGGACGGCTCGCTCGATCTGATGTTCATGAGCGAGCTGCCGGTGGAGCTGGCGGCGGCGGCCAAGGGCCTCGCCCACTGGCTCGCCACCGGCCTGCCGCTGGTGGTGGCGGCGCCGGTGCTGTCGCTGCTGCTCAATCTGGAGCCGGCGGCGATCGGCGCGCTCTGCCTCACCTTGCTGGTCGGCACCCCGGCGGTGACCTTTCTCGGCCTGGTCGGCGCCGCCTTCGCGGCGGCGTTCCGGCGCGGCGGGCTTCTGGTGGCGGTGCTGGTGATGCCGCTGACCATTCCCGTGCTGATCTTCGGGGTGGCGGCGACCGGGGCGGCGATCGGCGGCACCGTGCCGTTCGGCGCGCCGTTCCGCATCCTCGCCGGGTTGTCGCTGGGGGCGCTGGTGCTGGGGCCGGTTGCGGCGGCGGCGGCGCTGCGCGCCGCGCGGGAATGAAAAATATTTCCATTCCGACGAATCGGTGGGCTCTGGCATACCAGGTGCAGCAATGCGCCGCAGGTAGCGGCAAGCCGTTGAAACGCCGCCCGGAACCCCGTGGCAGCGTGGCAAGGCGGCACCAGCGGGGCGCCAATGGGGCGCTACGTCATTTGCCTGCCCGAATCCATGCTTTCATCGTGTTGCAGCACGGGAAGAGCCGTGTTAGGGAACCGCCCGACCTGATTGGGGGGCCCGCTCGGTCGGCTCTCCCAGTTCAGTTCAAAACCCTTGTAAATCCGGGTTCGACCCCCAGCCGTCCCGGCTGTGGTGGACAACCCGAGAAGCCCGAGAGAGGCACGGTGGCGGAGACCTACGTATCCGGTGTGGCAGGGCGCTATGCGACGGCTCTTTTCGAGCTCGCGCGCGAGGCCGGGGCCATCGACGCTGTGAAGGTCGACCTCGACCGGTTCGGCGCCCTCATCGCCGAGAGCGATGACCTGAAGCGTCTGGTGCGCAGCCCGGTCTTCTCCTCCGAGGAGCAGGAGCACGCGGTGGCCGCGGTGCTCGACAGGGTCGGGATCGGCGGTCTCGCCGGCAATTTCTTCAAGACGGTGGCGGCCAATCGGCGCCTGTTCGCGATCGAGGCGATCATTCGCGCCTTCGACGCGCTGGCGGCGGCTGAGAAGGGCGAGATCGTGGCCGAGGTCACGGTCGCCCAGCCGCTTTCCGATGCTCACGCCGCCACCCTCAAGGGCGCGCTCGACCAGATGACCGGCAAGAACGCTCAGCTCGCCGTCACCGTCGACCCGTCCCTGCTCGGTGGTCTCAAGGTCAAGATCGGCTCGCGTCTCGTCGACGCCTCGCTCAAGACCAAGCTCAATTCGATCCGCACTGCGATGAAAGAGGTTCGCTGATATGGATATCCGCGCCGCAGAAATTTCCGCGATCCTCAAGGAACAGATCAAGAATTTCGGCCAGGAAGCCGAAGTCTCCGAGGTGGGTCAGGTCCTGTCCGTCGGTGACGGCATCGCCCGCGTCTACGGCCTCGACAACGTCCAGGCCGGCGAGATGGTCGAGTTCGAGAACGGCACGCGCGGCATGGCGCTGAACCTCGAAATCGACAATGTCGGCGTCGTGATCTTCGGTTCCGACCGCGAGATCAAGGAAGGCCAGACCGTCAAGCGCACCGGCGCCATCGTCGACGTGCCGGTCGGCAAGGGCCTGCTCGGCCGCGTCGTCGATGCTCTCGGCAACCCGATCGACGGCAAGGGCCCGATCGAGTCCTCCGAGCGCCGCCGCGTCGATGTGAAGGCGCCGGGCATCATCCCCCGCAAGTCGGTGCACGAGCCGATGCAGACCGGCCTGAAGGCGATCGACGCCCTCATCCCGGTGGGCCGCGGCCAGCGCGAGCTGATCATCGGCGACCGCCAGACCGGCAAGACCGCCATCGCGCTCGACACCATCCTGAACCAGAAGTCGATCAACGTCGGCACCGACGAGAAGGCCAAGCTCTATTGCGTCTATGTCGCGATCGGGCAGAAGCGCTCCACCGTCGCCCAGTTCGTGAAGGTGCTGGAAGAGCAGGGCGCGCTGGAATACTCCATCGTCGTCGCCGCGACCGCCTCCGACGCCGCGCCGATGCAGTTCCTGGCGCCGTTCGCCGGCACCGCCATGGGCGAGTTCTTCCGCGACAACGGCATGCACGCCCTCATCATCCATGACGACCTGTCCAAGCAGGCCGTGGCGTACCGCCAGATGTCGCTGCTGCTGCGCCGCCCGCCGGGCCGCGAAGCCTATCCGGGCGACGTGTTCTATCTCCACTCGCGTCTGCTCGAGCGCGCCGCGAAGCTCAACGACGAGAACGGCGCCGGCTCGCTGACCGCCCTGCCGGTCATCGAGACCCAGGCCAACGACGTGTCGGCCTACATCCCGACCAACGTGATCTCGATCACTGACGGCCAGATCTTCCTTGAGTCCGACCTGTTCTTCCAGGGCATCCGCCCGGCGGTGAATGTTGGCCTCTCGGTGTCGCGCGTCGGCTCCTCGGCGCAGATCAAGGCGATGAAGCAGGTCGCGGGCAAGATCAAGGGCGAGCTCGCCCAGTATCGCGAGCTGGCCGCCTTCGCCCAGTTCGGCTCCGACCTCGACGCTTCGACGCAGAAGCTGCTCAACCGCGGCGCCCGCCTCACCGAGCTCCTGAAGCAGTCGCAGTTCGCGCCGCTGAAGGTCGAGGAGCAGGTGGTGGTGATCTATGCCGGCACCAACGGCTATCTCGACACCCTGCCGGTGTCGAAGGTGCGCGCCTTCGAGGACGGGCTGCTGCTGTTCCTCCGCACCAAGCACGCCGACATTCTCGATAGCATCCGCACGTCCAAGGAACTGTCCAAGGACACCACCGCGAATCTCGTCAAGGCGATCGACGCCTTCGCGAAGACCTTCGCCTGATCGGGCGAAGCGGCGTCGAGGGTACGGGAGCCGAGGGTAGATGGCCAGCCTCAAGGAACTGCGCAACCGCATCGCTTCGGTGAAGGCGACGCAGAAGATCACCAAGGCGATGCAGATGGTCGCCGCCGCCAAGCTGCGGCGCGCCCAGACCGCCGCCGAGGCGGCGCGTCCCTATGCCAAGCGCATGGAAAGCGTGCTCGGCAACATCGCGTCCGCCGTTTCCGGCGGGCCGGATGCGCCGCTGCTGCTCACCGGCACCGGCAAGGACAATGTGCACCTGCTGCTCGTGCTCACCGCCGAGCGCGGCCTGTGCGGCGCCTTCAACTCCTCGATCGTTCGCCTTGCCCGCGAGCGCGCCAATTCGCTGATGGCGCAGGGCAAGACGGTCAAGATCTTCTGTGTCGGCCGCAAGGGCTATGAGCCGCTGCGCCGCCAGTTCGAGAAGCAGATCGTCGAGTTCGTCGAGCTGCGCGCGAACAAGGGCGTCACCTTTGCCGACGCCCAGGCGATCGCCGAGAAGGTCACCGGCATGTTCCAGGCCGGCGAGTTCGACGTCGCGACGCTGTTCTTCAGCCGCTTCCAGTCGGTGATCTCGCAGACCCCCACCGCGCAGCAGATCATCCCGGCGACCTTCCCGGCCGTCGCGGCGGCTGCCGGTGCTGCGGCGACCTACGAATATGAGCCGGACGAGAACGAGATTCTCGCCGACCTGCTGCCGCGCAACCTCGCGGTGCAGATTTTCACGGCGCTGCTGGAAAACGGCGCGTCGGAGCAGGGCGCCCGCATGAGCGCCATGGACAACGCTACCCGCAATGCGGGCGACATGATCAAGAAGCAGACGCTGATTTATAACCGCACCCGTCAGGCCCAGATCACCAAAGAACTGATCGAAATCATTTCCGGCGCCGAAGCGCTCTGACGATAGCGCGGTTAAGGACACAAGGACGCATGAAGATGGCGAACACGAACGGACGCATCACCCAGGTCATCGGCGCCGTCGTCGACGTGCAGTTCGACGACCACCTGCCGGCGATCCTCAACGCTCTGGAAGCGACCAACCAGGGCAACCGCCTTGTGCTGGAAGTGGCGCAGCATCTCGGTGAGAACACCGTGCGCGCCATCGCCATGGACTCCACCGAAGGTCTGGTGCGCGGCGCTCCGGTGTCCGATACCGGCGCGCCGATCATGGTGCCGGTGGGCGAGGCGACCCTCGGCCGCATCATGAACGTCATCGGCGAGCCGGTGGACGAGCTTGGCCCGGTGGTGGGCGAGATGAAGCGCGCCATCCATCAGGACGCGCCGTCCTATGCCGACCAGTCGACCGAGGCCGAGATCCTCGTCACCGGCATCAAGGTGGTGGACCTGCTGGCGCCCTATTCCAAGGGCGGCAAGATCGGCCTGTTCGGCGGCGCCGGCGTCGGCAAGACCGTGCTGATCATGGAGCTGATCAACAACATCGCCAAGGCGCATGGTGGCTACTCGGTGTTCGCCGGCGTCGGCGAGCGCACCCGCGAGGGCAACGATCTCTATCACGAGATGATCGAGTCCAAGGTGAACGTCGACCCGCACGAGCATAACGGCTCCTCCGCCGGCTCGAAGTGCGCCCTGGTCTACGGCCAGATGAACGAGCCGCCGGGCGCCCGCGCCCGCGTGGCGCTGACCGGCCTCACCGTCGCCGAGCACTTCCGCGACCAGGGTCAGGACGTGCTGTTCTTCGTCGACAACATCTTCCGCTTCACCCAGGCGGGTTCGGAAGTGTCGGCGCTGCTCGGCCGCATCCCGTCGGCGGTGGGCTATCAGCCGACGCTGGCCACCGACATGGGCGCGCTGCAGGAGCGCATCACCACCACCACCAAGGGTTCGATCACCTCGGTGCAGGCCATTTACGTGCCGGCCGACGATCTGACCGACCCGGCCCCGGCCGCCTCCTTCGCGCATCTCGATGCCACGACCGTGCTGTCGCGCTCGATCGCGGAAAAGGGCATCTACCCGGCGGTGGATCCGCTGGACTCCACCTCGCGCATCCTGTCGCCGCTGATCATCGGCGACGAGCACTACACCGTGGCGCGCCAGGTGCAGCAGACGCTGCAGCGCTACAAGTCGCTGCAGGACATCATCGCGATCCTGGGCATGGACGAGCTGTCGGAAGAGGACAAGCTCACCGTTGCCCGCGCGCGCAAGATCGAGCGCTTCCTGTCGCAGCCCTTCCACGTCGCCGAAGTGTTCACCGGTTCGCCGGGCAAGCTCGTCGACCTCGCCGACACCATCAAGGGCTTCAAGGGCCTGGTGGAAGGCAAGTATGATCACCTCCCGGAGCAGGCCTTCTACATGGTCGGCACCATCGAAGAGGCGATCGAGAAGGGCAAGAAGCTGGCCGCCGAGGCGGCGTGATACCGGGCGGCGTGACGGAGTCCCGGTCCTCCCCGTGAGGGCCGGCCGTCGGGCCGCCGGAATCGTGCCTCTTTAGTTTGCTGGCGCTGGAGGATACATGGCCAACTTCCCGTTCGAACTCGTCTCGCCCGAGAAGCTCGTCTATTCGGGCTCGGTGAGCGAAGTGGTCGTTCCCGGCGCCGAGGGCGAGTTCGGCGTGCTCGCCGGCCACGCGCCCTTCGTGTCGGTGCTGAAGCCGGGCGTGCTCATCATCAAGGGTGAGGGCAAGGTGCAGAAGCTGTTCGTGCGCGGCGGCTTCGCCGAGGCGAACCCGCAGGGCCTCACCGTGCTCGCCGAGACGGCGGTGCCGCTGTCCGATCTCGGTGGCGGCAAGCTCGGCCAGATGATCAAGGACGCGCAGGAAGACGTCGAGGACGCCAAGGACGACGCCACCCGGCTGAAGCGCCAGACCGTGCTCGACGCGCTGAAGGCGACCGCCGCCGCTATAGAGGCCGACGGGCGCACCGCGCATTGATCGCCGCCCGCCCGGCGGGCTAGAACAGACAAGACGAAACGAGGCCGTCCGCAAGACGGCCTTTTTCATGTCCGGGAGACCCCCGCTTTTCTGGGAGACATGCGATGACCGCCGCCGCGTCGCTCGACCTCGCCCCCTCCTTCAGCCGGGAGGCCTGGCAGCGCAACCTCGCCGTCTACGAGGCGATCCGCACCATGCCGTTCAACGAGGCGCTGGCGGACGGCACGCTCGGGGTGAGCCGCTTCCGCCACTACATGGTGCAGGATGCGCATTATCTCATCGCCTTCGGCCGCGCGCTGGCGGTGGCGGCCGCCAAGGCCGACGATGCCGACGGGCTGGTGCAGTTCGCCGAGGCGGCGAAGGTAGCCGTCATCGTCGAGCGCTCGCTGCACACCGATTTCTTCCGCTCGTTCGACATCGCGCCGGCGGATTTCGAGGCGACGGAGATGTCGCCGGTCTGCCACCATTATTCCAGCTTCCTGATCGCCAGCGCCCATGCCGAGCCCTATCCGGTGGTGCTGGCGGCGCTGCTGCCCTGCTTCTGGATCTATGCCGAGATCGGCCGCGACATTCTGGGCCGCGCCACCCGCCCGAATCCCTATGACGCCTGGATCGACACCTATGCCGGCGAGGAGTTCCACGAGGCGGTGCGGGCGGTGATCGCCAGCACCGACCGCGCGGCGGATGCTTCCTCGCCGACGCTGCGGGCGCGCATGCACCGCGCTTATGCGCATGCCTGCAAGCTCGAATGGATGTTCTGGGATTCGGCCTGGCGGGAGGCCGACTGGCCGATCTGAGGCGTGCTCCGGCCTGCGTGTTGCATGGCATGGCGCGCGCGCCCGGAAGGTGGTTATTCTGGAACCAGCCGGCCTGCGCCGCGGAGGAATATGGACCAGCCCGTCGCCGATAGCCCGGTCGCCGCAAGCCCCGTGTCGGAACGCGGGCGCTCGGAGGCGCCGATTCGCGCCCGCATCCTGCAGGCGATCTTCGAGCGGCGCCTGCATCCCGGCGAGAAGCTGACCGAGGAGCGCGTCGCCGAGCTGTTCGGCGTCAGCCGCACCGTGGTGCGCCAGGCGCTGGCGCGGCTCGCCCAGGACGGCATCGTCGAGCACCAGCCCAATCGCGGCGCCTTTGTCGCCGCGCCGAGCCGCGCCGATGCCCGTCATGTGCTCGACGCCCGCGCGGTGGTGGAGCCGGAGATCGCCGCCTCCGCCGCCTGCAGCTGTTCGGCTTCCGCCGTGGGGCGGCTACGGCGTCATGTGGCGATGGAGAACGAGGCCCGCGCCGCCGGTGAGCGGGCGACGCTGGTGCGGCTCACCGGCGAGTTCCACATCGCGCTCGCCGCGGCGGCGGGCAATCCGGTGTTCGTGCGGCTGCTGACCGAATTGCAGGCGCTGTCCTCGCTCGCCATCCTGCTCTATGCGCGCGGCGAGCACGCCGCCTGCCCGCCGCATGAGCACGGCGACATCCTCGCCGCCATCGAGGCGGGCGACAGCGAGCTGGCCGCCCGGCTGATGCGGGCCCATATCGCCCACGTCGCCGACGAGATGGATCTGTCCGAGCCGCCCGAGCGCCGGCTGGGGCTGGCCGAGGCACTCGGGCTCGAGCCGGGGGGCCTGCCGGGCCGGACCGGCAAGCCGGCGGGACGCTCGCGCCGAGTCCCGGCGCCCGGCACGGGCGGCTAGGCCGGACGGGCCGGATCGACGGATCGCGGAACCTCGCCGTGCTTTTGCGTGGGGGAGTCTGCCTGTTGCGCGAGCGGGGCAGGTCGAGGCGGCCCCGGCGTTGTCACCTGTCGGTGTCGCGGTCGGTGACCGGGAACTCGGCGGGGTGATCGCCGTCGGTCGCGCCACGACGGCGCCCTCCGCAGCCCGGCGCCGAGGGTGCGGCTTCGAGCGGCGGGCGGCCTGTCTTGGCAGGGCGTTGATCCCGGCGCTTTGTCCGCCACGCGACCAGGCCGATGGGGTGAGCCCGATGCCTGGTTTCGCCGGCCGCATGCTGGTCGCCGGCATGATGGAGGCCCCGACCCGATGCGGCGGCGAAGGCGTTGCCCGAGCCTCGAACATCATCGGCCGTCCGCCGGCCGTTGCCGATCTATTGTCACGAAGGTCAGATGTGAGGTGGTCCGGGGCCGCTCGGTGGACCTCGCCAGGGCGAGCCGGTGCGCGCCCGCCAATCCGGTCGATCGCAAGCCGGGCTGCAACCTCGCCGCTTGGTGGCCTGTTCGGCAGCAGCGGGTCGATCCGCCGCCACTTCGCGTCGCCCGGATCATCACGTTCCATCAGAGGCTCATTCCCGGGAGCTCGGAGGCTGCCCGCCGCAATCCCAGCCGCATTTCATGGGCGCGCCTGCCTGACGATCCCCGCCGAGCGCACGTCCCAGCCACCTGCGCAATGGCCGCCCGCCCGATGTCTGGTCGCCCACCGGCCGTCGCCGTAACGTAAAACGCCCGCGCGGATCCGGGATCCGGCGGGACGGTCGACGATCGAAGAGGAACGGAAGCCATCAGCCACCGCGGCGACCCGGAATCGGGCGCCGCGCGGATGCCTGCGTGCCGATGCCTAGCGGCGGCGGCCCGGGGGCGGGCGGCGCTGGCCGGAACCGATCGGAGGGGTCGGGCCGCCGGTCTTGTGGCGGAAATTGATGCGCCCGCGCTCGAGGTCGTAGGGCGACATCTCCACCACCACGCGGTCGCCCACGATGGTCCGGATGCGGTTCTTCTTCATCTTGCCCGCCGCATAGGCGAGAATCTCATGTTCGTTGTCGAGCACGACGCGGAAGTTCCCGTCGGGCAGCACCTCGGTGACGGTGCCGTCGAACTCGAGCAGTTCCTCTTTCGCCATTCCTGGCTCTCCTTGCCGAAGCCTTTTCGAGCTGTCGTCAGGGCAAATACCCTGACTCCAGCGCTTTGTCTCGCCCAAAGCCCGTTCCTGCCGGCTCAAATCGTCCGATCGACAGGAAAGTGCTTCCGGCAACCATGCGTTGGTGCCGCCGGCGTCCTATGGCGGGGTGCCATGGACGCCGTCGGAACCGTTTCTCAGCGCGCCGGGCCGCGCGACCGCGACGGACGCTCGCCGCGACCACCCTCGGGGCGGGGCCCCTCATGATGCGGGCGCTCGTGACGGGAACCCTCGTGACGGGGCCCTTCATGGCGGGCACCCTCATGGCGCGGACGCTCGTGACGAGGACCTTCATGACGATGGCCCTCATGACGGGCGCCCTCGGGGCGGGGCCCCTCGTGACGCGGGCGCTCGCCGCGCGCCGGCTGCATGAAACCGACGCCGCTCATCTCGCCGGCGCGGCCTTCCGAACGCCCCTCGGGACGGCCTTCGCCGCCGCGATATTCCGGGCGGCCGCCCGGACGACCGGGACGCCCGGCGGGACGCGGCCCGCGGTCGCCTTCGTTGCGCGAACCCTCGTGGCGCGGGCGCTCGCCGCGGCCGCCACGCGGACCACGCTCCTCGCGCGGCGGGCGCTCGTCGCGGAAGCCCTCGCGCACCGGCCGGCCTTCGCGGCGGCTCTCGCCGCGACGGTCGACGCTGGGGATGGTCAGCTTGATCAGCCGTTCGATGTCGCGCAGATAGGCGCGCTCCTCGCCGTCGCACAGCGAGACGGCGATGCCGTCGGCGCCCGCGCGGGCCGTCCGGCCAATACGGTGGACATAGCTCTCGGGCACGTTGGGCAGGTCGTAATTGATCACGTGGCTGACGCCGGGCACGTCGATGCCGCGCGCGGCGATATCGGTCGCCACCAGCACCTTCACCTTGCCTTCGCGGAAGGCGGCGAGCGCCCGCTCGCGCTGCGGCTGCGACTTGTTGCCGTGGATGGCCTCGGCGTCGATGCCGGCGCCGGCAAGGCCCTTCACCACCCGGTCGGCGCCGTGCTTGGTGCGGGCGAAGACGAGCGCGCGGTCGAGGCCGTCGCCCTGCAGCACCTCGATCAGCAGGTCCGGCTTGCCGGCGCGGTCGGTGAAGAACACCTTCTGCTCGATCTTGTCGGCGGTCTTGGCGACCGGCGTCACCGCGACGCGCACCGGGTCGGTGAGCAGGGCGGAGGCCAGCTTCTCGATCTCCTTCGGCATGGTGGCCGAGAAGAACAGGTTGCGGCGCTTGGCCGGCAGGCGGGCGACGATGGCGCGGATGGCGTGGATGAAGCCCATGTCCAGCATCTGGTCGGCTTCGTCGAGCACGAACACCTCGACCTCGTTCAGCCGCACCGCGTCGTTCTCGATCAGGTCGACGAGGCGGCCGGGAGTGGCGACGAGCACGTCGACGCCGTTCATCAGCGCCCGCGCCTGCCGGCCGAGCGGCACGCCGCCGATGGCGAGCGCGGTGGAGGGCCGCACATGCTTGCCGTATTTGCGGAAGCTTTCGAGGATCTGGCCGGAGAGCTCGCGGGTGGGCGAGAGGATCAGCGCGCGGGCGGTGCGGCGTTCCGGCCGGCGGCGTTCGGTGACGAGGTGCTGCAGGATCGGCAGCGCGAAGGCCGCGGTCTTGCCGGTGCCGGTCTGGGCGATGCCGACGAGGTCATGGCCGGCGAGCACTTGGGGTACGGCCTGGGCCTGGATGGGGGTGGGGGTGTCGTGGCCAGCTTCGGCCAGCGCCTTCAGAATGGGCTCGGCGAGGCCGAGCTCGGAAAAAGAGGTCAAGTAACATTCTTTCATGGGGGCGACGTCCGGCCATGCGCCATGATGATGCGCACCGCCCGTCGCGGGGATGGTGGACACCCCGCGTGGCCTGGGACGTCGGTGAAACCGGTTGATCAGGGGCCGAAGACTGCCGCGGCGCTCGCATGAGCGAGCAGTATGCCGAAGCGGAAATCGAGCGACGCGGCCCCGATACGAGCACGGCTTTCACAGGCTCTTCCGCCCGTCCGTCTCGCATGCACCGCCTATGTGGCGCAAAAAGGCGAGGATTTCAAGGCATCGCCGCTTATATAGATGAGGTCGCTGCCGCAGCGGCGCCTTTTCGGCCCGGCCACCCCAGGAGCACCATGTATCCCGACGTCGTCGATCTGCGCAGCTTCTACGCCCAGCCGCTCGGCGTGGTGGCGCGCCGGCTGGTCGGCCGGGCGGTGCGCCAGCGCTTCGACAATGTGCGCGGGCTCTCCGTGCTCGGCATCGGCTATGCGACGCCCTATCTCGGCGTGTTCCGCGAGGAATGCGAGCGGGCGCTGGCCTTCATGCCGGCGGCGCAGGGCGTCACCCGCTGGCCCTCGCGCGCGCCGACGCTGGCGGCGCTGGTCGACGAGAGCGAGCTGCCGCTGCCCAATGCGGTGATCGACCGGGTGATCGCGGTGCACCTGCTGGAGCACACGCCGGACGCCGCCGAGGTGCTGCGCGAGGTGTGGCGGGTGCTGGCGCCGGGCGGACGGCTGCTCTGCGTGGTGCCGAACCGGCGCGGCGTGTGGGCGCGGGTGGACAACAATCCGTTCGGCCATGGCCGGCCCTATTCGCGCAGCCAGGTCATCGCGCTGCTGCGCGAGGCGCTGTTCACCCCGGTGGGCTGGGGCGAGGCGCTGTACATGCCGCCGGTGACGCGCAGCTGGTTCCTGCGCTCGGCGGTGGCGTGGGAGCGGGCGGGCGGGGTATTCGCCTCGCCCTTCGCCGGGGTGCACATCGTCGAGGCGACCAAGCAGGTCTACAAGCCGGTGGCGGTGAAGCGCCGCGCCCGCATCCAGGTGCTGTCGCCGGTGCTGGAGCCGGTGCTCGCCCCGCAGCCGGCGGGCGGGTGAGGACGCCGCTATTTGCCCCGCGACAGCAGGAACACCGCCTGCTCGCCGAGCAGGTTCCACACCGCCCAGGGCAGGTTGAGGCGTACCTTCTGGCCGTAGCCGTTCAGCGCCGTGGCGTGCTCGATGCGCGCGCCCACCTCGCCGACCAGCGCCACGAAATCGCGGATGGTGCAGAAATGGATGTTCGGCGTGTCGTACCAGCTATAGGGCAGGTTCTCGGTGGAGGGCATGCGCCCGTTCAAGAGCAGGTCGAGCCGCACCCGCCAGAAGCCGAAATTCGGGATGGAGACGATGACGCGGCGGCCCACCCGCAGCATCTGCTCCAGCACCCATTTCGGCCGCCGCGTCGCCTGCAGCGTCTGCGACAGGATGACGTAGTCGAAGGCGTCGTCGGGATAGTCGGCGAGGTCGATGTCGGCGTCGCCCTGGATCACCGCAAGACCCCGCGCCACCCCGGCATTCACCCCGGCGCGGGAGATCTCGATGCCGCGCGCGTCACAGCCGCGCGTGGTGGCGAGCAGCTCCAGCAATTCGCCGTCGCCGGCACCGACATCGAGCACCCGCGAGCCGGGCTCGACCAGTTCGGCGATGAGCAGCAGGTCGACGCGGGCGCCGGAGGCGGCGCGGGCGGCTTCCTTCATGGTGAGGTCGTGCAGCAGCGCCTCGCGCGGACTCATCAGGCGATCCCCAGCGTGCGGGCGGCGGAATCGAGGAAGCCGCGGGTGATGGCGGTCAGCTCCGGCTCGTCGAGCAGGAAGGCGTCATGGCCCTTGTCGCTCTCGATCTCGGCGAAGGACACCGAGGCGCCGGCCGCGTTGAGCGCATGCACCACCGCCCGCGAATCCGAGGTCGGGAACAGCCAGTCGGAGGTGAAGGAGACCAGGCAGAACCGCGTCTTCGCTCCCTTGAAGGCGTTGGCGAGCACGCCGCCATAGTCGGCGGCGAGGTCGAAATAATCCATCGCCCGGGTGACGTAGAGATAGGAATTGGCGTCGAAACGGTCGACGAAGGCCTCGCCCTGGTGGCGCAGATAGCTCTCCACCTGGAAGTCGGCGTCGAAGGAGAAGGTGCGCCCGTCGCGGTCCTGCAGCCGCCGGCCGAATTTCCGGTGCAGCGAGCCGTCCGACATATAGGTGATGTGCGCCGCCATGCGCGCCACCGCGAGGCCGCGGCGCGGGCTGGTGCCTTCGAGCAGATAGCGCCCGCCGCGCCAGTCGGGATCGGCCATCACCGCCTGGCGGCCGACCTCGTGGAAGGCGATGTTCTGCGCCGAGTGGCGGGCGGCGGCGGCCATCGGCATCGCCGCGAACACCCGCTCGGGATAGCTCACCGCCCATTGCAGCACCTGCATGCCGCCCATCGAGCCGCCGACCACGGCGAGCAGCCGGTCGATGCCGAGATGGTCGACCAGCATCGCCTGTGCCCGCACCATGTCGCGAATGGTCACCACCGGCAGGTCGAGCCCGTAGGGCACGCCGGTCTTGGGATTGATCGAGGACGGGCCGGTGGTGCCGAGGCAGCCGCCGAGCACGTTGGAGGAGATGACGAAGAAGCGCGTGGTGTCGATCGGCTTGCCCGGGCCGATCAGCGTCTCCCACCAGCCCGGCTTGCCGGTCACCGGGTGGATGTTGGCGGCATGCTGGTCGCCGGACAGCGCGTGGCAGATCAGGATGGCGTTCGACTTGTCGGCGTTCAGCGTACCATAGGTCTGGTAGGCGATCTGGAACGGACCGAGCGTGACGCCGGCGTCCAGCGTCAGCGAGCGCTCCGGCCCGAAGCGCACCACTTCGGATTGGGGGAAGTCCGCCTGCGCCCGCGCCAGCGCCTCATAGGCGCGGCCTGGGCCGACCGGGCGCTCTTGGCCGCCGGCTTCGGTCGGGTTCGGGTCGTTCACCGTCTCGCTCTCGGACATCTCAACCGTCTTACCGGACGAACAGTTCGTTATAACGGACGATCCGATGATCCCACAGCACCATCTTGTCAATAGCCGGCGGCCGGATTTGCGTCCAGCCGGGCGCCGGGCCGTGCAGATTTCGTTTTGCAGCACGCCCGCGCGGGTCTAGAGAGCGGGGCATGACCGCGCCCGACCATTCGCTTGCCCGAAGCGCCGCCGTTCCTGCCGTCGCTGCCGATCCGGCGGCGTCGCTGGCGGTTCTGCGCGCGGAGATCGACCGCATCGATGCCGCCATGCACGCGCTGTTGATCGAGCGCGGCGAGATCATCGATCGGCTGGTCGAGGTGAAGCGCGCGCGCGCCACCGAGGGCGGCTCGGCGTTCCGCCCGGCGCGCGAGGCCTCGATGATGCGGATGATCGTCGACCGGCATCGCGGCATCCTGCCGCTGGACACCGTCGAGAGCATCTGGCGCGTCATCATCTCCACCTTCACCTATGTGCAGGCGCCCTATGCCGTGCATGCCGACCTCGCCTCCGGAGAGGCGGCGATGCGCGATACGTCGCGCTTCCATTTCGGCTTCACCGTGCCCTTCCTCGCCCATATGGGCGCGGGCGCGGTGGTGAGCGCGGTCGCCGGCTCGCGTGGCGATCTCGGGCTGGTGCCAGCCTTCGCCCCGCCGGGTGCCGGGCCGTGGTGGACCGCGCTCGAAGGCGACAGCGCGCCGAAGATCATCGCCCGGCTGCCCTTCGTCGAGCGGGCCGACCATCCCGCCGGCCTGCCGGTGTTCTGCATCGCCCATCCGGTGACCGAGGGCGCCGTCACCGAGGTCGAGGTGTGGAGCGTGCGCGTTGCCGGCTGGAACGCCGGCGCGGCGCGGGCGCTCGCCCCGCTCGCCGAGACGCTGGCGGTGCCGGATCGCGGCCTCGACGGCGCGGCGCTGCTGATCTCGCTGCCGCTGGCCGGTGCCGTCGGCCTGGACACCGTGCTCGGCGCGCTCCGGGCCTGCGGCGCCTCGGTGCGCTCCGCCGCGCTCATCGGCTCGCATGCGGGCCGATATAGCCACGACGCCGGCCGCTCCGCGCGTGCGCCGGCGTCGTCGATCGCCCCCGCGCCCTAGCCTCCATCCGTTCGTATCCCTTCCGTCCGCTGCCGGAGTTCCGCCATGTCGACCACCCCCGTTGCCGATCGTCCCGTCCCGCGTCCCGGCGTGCTGGCGATCGAGGCCTATGTGCCCGGCAAGGCGCAGGCGGGCGGCGCGGTGAAGACCTACAAGCTGTCGGCCAACGAGAACCCGCTCGGCCCCAGCCCGAAGGCGCGCGAGGCCTTCCACGCCGCCGACGCGCTGGAGTTCTACCCGGACGGTTCCTCGACCAAGCTGCGCGAGGCCATCGCCGGCGCCTATGGGCTCGACGCCGGCCGCCTCGTCTGCGGCACCGGCTCGGACGAACTGATCACCCTCATCGCCGCCGCCTATGCCGGTCCGGGCGACGAGGTGATCTATTCGCAATACGGCTTCCTGGTGTACCGCATCGCCACGCTGGCGACCGGCGCCACCCCGGTGGTGGTGCCGGAGAAGAACCTCACCGCCGATGTCGACGCGCTGCTGGCGGCGGTCACCGAGAAGACCCGCATCGTCTTCCTCGCCAACCCGAACAACCCGACCGGCACCTATCTGCCGTTCGACGAGGTGCGCCGGCTGCAGCGCGGCCTGCCGCCGCACGTGCTCCTGGTGCTGGACGCCGCCTATGCCGAATATGTCCGGCGCAACGACTATGAATCCGGCATCGAGCTGGTGGCGACCGCCCGCAACGTCGCGATGCTGCGCACCTTCTCCAAGATCCACGGCCTCGCGGCGCTGCGCGTCGGCTGGCTGTACGGCCCGGCCGAGGTGGTGGACGCGGTGAACCGCATCCGCGGCGCCTTCAACGTCAATTCCGCCGCCATCGCCGCCGCCACCGCCGCCATCGGCGACACCGCCCATGTCGAGGCGGCCGTCGCCCATAACGACGTCTGGCTCGCCTGGGTCACTGACGAGCTGACCGCGCTCGGCCTCACCGTCACGCCGAGCGTCGGCAATTTCGTGCTGGCGCATTTCCCGGATGTCGAGGGCCAGCGCGCCCGCGACGCCGACGCCTTCCTGTCCGCGCGGGGCCTGATCCTGCGGCGGATGGATGCCTATGGCCTGCCGGGCGCGCTGCGGATCACCATCGGCACCGAGGAGGCCAACCGCCTGCTGGTCGCCGTGCTGGCCGAGTTCCTCGGCAAGAGGGAGCCTGGTCATGGTGCTTGATCCGCCGCTGCCGCGCCCGATGGTCGGCCGGCTCGCCGTCATCGGCATCGGCCTGATCGGTTCGTCGATCCTGCGCGCGGCCGATGCCCGCCAGCTCGCCGAGGTTAGCGTCGCCTATGACGCGGCGCCGGAGGTGCGGGCGCGCGTCGCCGAGCTCGGCATCGCCGACGAGGTGGCCTCCTCCCCCGCCGAGGCGGTGCGCGATGCCGACATCATCATTCTCTGCGTGCCCGTCGGCGCCATGGCGGCGGTCGCCGAGGCGATCGCCCCGCATGTGAAGCCGGGTGCCATCGTCTCCGATGTCGGCTCGGTGAAGGGCGCGGTGCTCTCCGCGCTGTCGACGCATCTGCCGGCGGGCGTGCACATCGTGCCGGCGCATCCGGTGGCCGGCACCGAATATTCCGGCCCCGACGCCGGCTTCGCGACGCTGTTCAAGAACCGCTGGTGCATCCTCACCCCGCCCGAGGGCGCGGAGGAAGGCGCAGTGGCGGCGTTGACGGCGCTGTGGACGGCGCTGGGCGCCAATGTCGAGATCATGACCGCCGAGCACCACGACCTGGTGCTGGCGATCACCTCGCATGTGCCGCATCTCATCGCCTACAACATCGTCGGCACGGCGGCGGATCTCGAGAAGGTCACCTCCTCCGAGGTGATCAAGTACTCGGCCGGCGGCTTCCGCGACTTCACCCGCATCGCCGCCTCCGATCCCACCATGTGGCGCGACGTGTTCCTCAACAACCGCGAGGCGGTGATCGAGGTGCTCGGCCGCTTCACCGAAGATTTGATCGCGCTGCAGCGGGCGATCCGCTGGGAGCAAGGGGAGACGCTGTTCAACCTGTTCACCCGCACCCGCGCTATCCGCCGCTCGATCATCGAGGTCGGCCAGGAGACCGCGGCGCCGGACTTCGGCCGCGAGCGCGGGTAGCGGCGACGGATCCGCTTCGGGTCGACCGACCGCCGCACGGCCCCCTCTCCCCGGCGGGGAGAGGGCCGGGCTGAGCGGGCTTCCGGCCTCCCAATCGCTGCTTCTCCTCACCGACCCGCGCCGCGGGCCATCTCTCCGTCGAGGCCGGTTGTTGCCGGCTTCGGCCTTGCCGGAACCGAACGCGGCAACGGCCGGGACCGGACGGGGAGAGGGAGCTCCGCCGCAGGCAGGCGCTCCTCACGCCGCCTCGGCCTCGGTCGCTTCCGGTGCCGTCGCCTCGCTCTCCAGCTTGGCGTAGACTCTGAGCCGGTGGCCGTCGGGGTCGAGCGCCACGAAGCTGCGGCCGAAATCGAGATCGGTGGGCGGCAGCGCGATCGGTACGCCCTTCTTCGCCCATTGCTCATAGGTGGCGTCGACGGCGGCGGCGTCCGCCACCTTGAAGCCGATCTCGTTGCCGCCGGAGCGCAGATGCGGCGTCGGCTTCACCCCGTCGCGCCGCCACAGGCCGAGCCGCAGCCCCGGCGCCAGCGCGAACAGCGCGTGGCCGGCGCTGGTTTCGAGCGGCGCGCGCTCCAGCACCTCGCCATAGAAGCGGGCGCTGGCGCGGGGGTCGTTCACATAAAGAAACAGGTTGCTGGCATCGATCATGATCGGCCCCCGAAAATTCGTGCTGCGATGAATCATGGCAGCCTACACGCTCATGCTGCCAATTTCCGGCAGCATCATGCGGTGTCGGTCGGTTCCTCGGCATAGGCCGCCGGGAGCTCCCCCGGCTCGCGCGGCGGCTGAGCGTGCTTCCACTGCTTCCAGCGCTGCACCAGTTCGGCCCGGCGGGTAGGGTAGCGCGCCTCCAGCATCTCGGCGCGGGCGATGCGGTCGGTGCGGAACGAGCGGAAGTCGCTGCGCAATTCGCACCAGCCGATCATCAGCCGAACCTGGTCGAAGAAGGCGAGCGCGAAGGGCCACACCACCCGCTCGCTCGCCGCGCCATTGGCGTCGCTGTAGCTCAGCCGCAGCTTGCGCTCGGTGCGGATCGCCTTGCGCAGCAGCGCCGGGTCGATGGCGTCGGCGGGGATCGGCGCGCCCGGCGCGATGAACAGCGAGGAGCCTTCCAGCTCCTCGCGCAGATCGGGCGGCAGCACCGCGCTGACGCGGGCGAGCGCGCTCAGCGCCGCCTCGGCGAGCCGGCCGTCGGCGCGCCCGGCCACCCAGCGCGAGCCGAGCACCAGCGCCTCGATCTCCTCCGGCGTGAACATCAGCGGCGGTAGCAGGAAGCCGGGGCGCAGCACATAGCCCACCCCGGGCTCGCCCTCGATGGTGGCGCCCTGAGCCTGCAGGCTGGCGATGTCGCGATAGAGCGTGCGCAGGCTCACGCCGATCTCGTCGGCAAGCGCGCGCCCGCTCACCGGGCGGCGGTGGCGGCGCAGCACCTGCAACAGGTCGAACAGGCGTTCGGAACGGGACATGCCGCATTATAGCCGCAGCCCTGCTGACGGATACTGGCAGCAGCGTCGCCGATTCCCGGCGATATCCGTCTTTCCCCTGTCGACCAGGAGCCGTCCATGCCGAACCCCGTCGGAGCCGCCAAGGGCCGTGTCACGCGCCGTGGCCTCCTGCTCACGCTCGGCCTGTCGCTCGCCGGTGCAGGCGTCGCGTCAGCCGCCACCACCGCCCCCCGCCCCGCCGCCGATCCGCTGGTCGGCCGCGTCTGGGTGGAGGCGAAGCCGGCTTCCGGCCTGCCGGGCACCATGCTGGTGTTCCTGCCGGACGGCACGCTCATCATGGATTCCTGCTGGGAGACCTATGCGCTGCGCCGATGGACCCGCACGGCGCCGGACGCGATCGCGTGGGACGAGGACGGCGCGACGATCGCCGCGAAGGTGGCGTCGGTGTCGCCGACGCAGTTGACGCTGAAGGTCCGGACGGGCAAGGACACGGTCGAGCACCGCTATGCGGTGGCGAAGGTGCCCTATGTCTGCCCGGACATGAAGCGCTAGGACAGGATGGACCGGGCCGGGGCGCGTCCCCGGCATGCCGTGGCGCAGGCCCGATGACGGGCGCGCCTCGCGGTCCGGCCGAACGGAGAGCATCCGATGCAGTCACGTCTCCGCAACAGCCTCTTCATCGCGGCGATGGCGCTGCTGGTCATCGCGGTGGCCGGCAGCATGGTCATCGCCGTCACCTTCAGCCGCATGGCTCCCCCCGCAGGAACGCCTCCCGCCACGCAAAGCGAGTAAGGCCGGACGCGCCGGTCCCACTCGGTGCAACCCTCATCCCGTGCCGTCGACGATGCCGTGTACGGGCCGCCATGGCCGAGCCCGCCCGCCGTCTCGTTGTGCCGGGTGCTCCCTTCGACATCGCGACCCGACAAGATGGTGCGTCGATACATAATCCCGCAAGAAAATGTCGCAAATCGCGCGTGGTTGTGCCCTGAAATTGCCGTGCAGCTCCCTGACGCTACGAGATGTCGAGGGAAGCTTGCTGCTTTACCGGAGGCACTGACGATGACGAAACTTCGTGCGTGGATGTTCGTTACCGCCGTCGCTCTCGCCGCCGTTGCGGCGAGCGGGGAGGCGTTTGCCGGCAAAATTGTCGGTAACGGATAACCTCCCTCGCGCCGGGACCGCCGGCGCGAGGGCTTCCTCCCGGGCATGTAGGGGGCGGCATCCGGCAAGGCCACCCTTCGCAATCCTGCTTCGGGCTCATCCCCAAACGAAAATGCCCGGCTCATCACCGGGCATTCGCATTGGTTAGCCGGAGTCGCATCCGGCGATCCGGGGCCGTGCCTCAGCTGCCGGTGGTCGGCATGACGAACTGGGCGCCGGCGCGGATGCCGGTCGGCCAGCGGGCGGTGGTGGTCTTCATCTTGGTGTAGAAGCCGACGCCTTCCATGCCGTAGACGTTGCGGTCGCCGAACACCGAGCGCTTCCAGCCGCCGAAGGAGTGGAACGCCACCGGCACCGGGATCGGCACGTTGATGCCGATCATGCCGGCCTTGGCGTCGCGGTCGAAGGCGCGGGCGGCGTCGCCGTCGCGGGTGAAGATGGCGGCGCCGTTGCCGTATTCGTGGTCGTTGACCAGCTTCAGCGCGTCCTCATAGTCGGGCACGCGCACCACCGAGAGCACCGGGCCGAAGATCTCTTCCTTGTAGATCTTCATGTCGGTGGTGACGTCGTCGAACAGGCAGCCGCCGAGGAAATAGCCGTCCTCATAGCCCTGCAGCTTGAGGCCGCGCCCGTCCACCACCAGCTTGGCGCCGGCGGCGACGCCGTCATCGACATAGCCGCGCACCTTGGCGAGGTGTTCGCGGGTGACCAGCGGGCCCATCTCGCTGTCCTTGTCGAGACCGGGGCCGACCTTCAGCGCCTGCACCTTCGGCACCAGCTTCTCCATCAGCGCGTCGCCGACACCGCCGACCGCCACCGCGACGGACACCGCCATGCAGCGCTCGCCGGCCGAGCCGTAGCCGGCGCCCATCAGCGCGTCGACGGTCTTGTCGAGATCGGCGTCGGGCATCACCACCAGGTGGTTCTTGGCGCCGCACAGCGCCTGGGCGCGCTTACCGTGCGCGCAGGCGGTCTTGTAGACATATTCGCCGATGGCGGTGGAGCCGACGAAGCTCACCGCCGCGACGTCCGGATGGGTCAGCAGCGTGTCGACGGCTTCCTTGTCGCCCTGCACCACGTTGAACACGCCCTTGGGCAGGCCGGCCTCGACCAGCAGCTCGGCCAGCATCAGCGAGGGGGTCGGGTCCTTCTCGGAAGGCTTCAGCACGAAGGTATTGCCGCAGGCCAGCGCCACCGGGAACATCCACATCGGCACCATGACCGGGAAGTTGAACGGGGTGATGCCGGCGACCACGCCGAGCGGGTGGCGGGCCGAGAGCACGTCGACGCCGCGCGCCACCTGCTCGGTGAAGTCGCCGCGCAGCAGATGCGGGATGCCGCAGGCGAACTCGACCACCTCGATGCCGCGGGTCACTTCGCCCTTGGCGTCCTCGAAGGTCTTGCCGTGCTCGAGGGTGATCGCCTCGGCGAGCTTGTCGATGTCGCGGTCCAGCAGGTTCTTGAACTTGAACATGATGCGGGCGCGGGTCAGCGTCGGGGCGTCGGCCCAGGCCGGGAAGGCGGCCTTGGCGGAGGCCACCGCCTCGCCCACCGTGGCGGCCGAGGCCAGCAGCGCCTCGCCCGACTGCGCGCCGGTCGCGGGGTTGAACACCGGGGACGTGCGTCCCGCCGTGTTCACCTGCTTGCCGTCGATGTAATGCCCGATCACCGCCATGGATGCCTCCTCCGGAGCTTTGTTCGCCGCTGTTGTGCTTGCGAAAACGGATCAACTCAACGACCATGCTGCCGCATCCGTTGTGCGGAATTTCCATATCAGATCGAAGAGCCATGGATTGGGATCATCTGCGCGTCTTCCTCGCGGTGGCGCGCGCCGGCCAGATGCTGGCCGCCGCCCGCCAGCTGGGGCTCGACCACGCCACGGTGGGCCGGCGCATCGGCGCGCTGGAGACCGGGCTCGGCGCCAAATTGATCGAGCGGCGCACCACCGGCAGCGCGCTGACCCCCGCTGGCGAGCGGCTGCTCGAGCATGCCGAGAAGATCGAGACCGAGCTCCTGCAGGCGCAGTCGGCGCTCGGCAACGCCAACCTCGCTCTGTCGGGCACGGTGCGCATCGGTGCGCCGGACGGCTTCGGGGTGTATTTCCTCGCTCCCCGGCTGGGGGAGATCGCCGAGCGCTATCCGGGGCTCACCATCCAGCTCGCGCCGCTGCCGAGGAGCTTCTCGCTGCCGAAGCGCGAGGTCGACATCGCGGTGACGCTCCAGAGACCGCATGAGGGACGGCTGGTCGCGCGCAAGCTCACCGATTACAGCCTCGGCATCTACGCCTCATCGGACTATCTCGCCCGCACTGGCCCCATCGTCCACCTCACTGGCCTCACCGGCCACGTGCTGGTGACCTATGTCGAGGACCTGCTCTACTCACCCGCGCTCGACTATTTCGAGACCTTCCGCGGCATCGAGGCGCGGCGCATCGAATGCGCCAGCGTGGTCGGGCAGATGGAGGCGGTGCGCGCCGGTGCCGGGGTCGGCATCCTCCACGACTACGCGGCGCAGCGGCACCCGGAGCTAGTCAAGCTATTGCCGGAGCACAGTTTTCGGCGCTCCTACTGGCTGGTCGCCCATGCCGACGTGCATGAGCTGCGCCGCATCCGCGAGGTGGAAAGCTGCATCGTCGAGGCAGTGCGCGCCGCCCGCCACAGCTTCGTCGCCGATGGTTCCTAGGCGAAACGGTATTCGGTGACCTGACGGTAGACGTCGCCGGGCCGGAGCCAGGGCGAGGGAAAGCCGGGATGGTTCACCGCGTCGGGGAAATTCTGCGCTTCGAGGCAGATTCCCGCGTGTTTGCCGTGGGTTAGGCCGTCGAGCCCCTTGTCGGTCTCCGCCAGCATCGAGGCGTCGTAGAGCTGCAATCCCGGCTCGGTGGTCCACACCTCCAGGGTCCGCCCATTGCGCGGGCAGGCGACGCGCGCGGCGAATCGTATCCCACCAAGTGGTTGATCCAGAACGAAATTAATGTCGTAGGTGATGCCACTGTCGCCGAGACGGCGGGGTGTGCGCAGGTCGTAGCCGGTCCCCTCGACCGGAGCGATCTCGCCGGTCGGCACCTTCAGGGCGTCGAGCGCGGTGTAGCTCCGGGCGGGGATCTCCACCGTGAGCTCATGTGAGGAATGGCCGGGATCGAGAGTGAAATAGGAGTGGTGCGCCAGGTTCACCGGCGTCGTCGCGTCCGAGCGCGCCTCCATCTCCACCCGTAGCACGCCGGGCGAGAGAAGCCGGTAAGTGCATGAAAGATCGAGGTTTCCCGGATAGCCTTCCTCGCCGTCCGGCGCGGTGCGGGTGAAGGTGACGGTGTCCGCGTCCACCGCCGCGATCTTCCACGGCCGATGCGAGAAGCCGCGCGCGCCGCCATGCAGATGGGTGACGCCGCGCTCGTTGCGGGCCAGTGCGTATTCCCTGCCGTCCAGCGAAAACCGCCCGCCGCCGATGCGGTTGGCGACGCGCCCGCAGGTGGCGCCGAGATAGGAGGGGTTGGCGAGATAGCTGTCGAGATCGCTGAAGCCGAGCGCCCCGCGATGCAGCGCGCCGTCCGGCCCCGGCACCATCAGATCGCGCAGCGTCGCCCCCCAGCTCAGCACACGGGCGCGGGCGCCGGAGGCGGCTGTGAGGCCGATCTCGAAGAGCTCCTCGCCCTCGAAGCTGCCGATGCTCTTGACATTGCTGGGCAATTGGCCGGCGGTGGTCATGGCTGGGAGTTCTCCTGCGCACGGGTTCGGGTCAGGAAGGCGACCAGTGAATCGGCGGCGCCCAGAATATGCTCGCGGGTGAGCTGCGCCGCCAATTCGGAATCGCCGGCGATGCAGGCGTCGAGAATGCCCTGGTGCTCGCGCCGCGCCCGCGCCATGCCGTCGGTCAGCACTAGCTGGGCGCGCAGATAGCGGTCGACGCGGTCGAGGGCGGTCGAGACGGTCTGCAGGTAATAGGGCCGGTCGGCGGGCTCGTAGAGGCTGTAGTGGAAGCGCCGGTTGAGATCGCCCCAGCGCGAGGAATCCGGCTCGGTGGCGAAGGCGCGGGCGAATTCCTTGGCGTGTTCAAGGGCTTCCGGCGACATCCGCTCGATGGAATAGCGCAGGATTTCCGGTTCCAGCAGGGCGCGGAACTCGAACACCTCGCGGATTTCCGCGATCGACAGCGTGGTCACCACCGCGCCGCGATAGCGCTGGGTGGAGACGAGGCCCTGCTCCTCGAGGCGGGTGAGGGCCTCCCGCACCGGTATCCGGCTGACGTTGAACATGCGGGCGATGTGATCCTGCCGCAGCACCTGGCCTTCCGAGATGTCGCCCTTGGCGATCGCCTCGCGCAGCGCGTCGAAGATCACGTCGGCGGGGGACGGCATCTGCGCGATGTCGGTTGCCTTCACTTTCACCTGCCGCTGCCTCCCACCCCGTCCGCCAAACCGCTCTACCCGCTGCGGCGCCGGCCCGCAATCGGGCGTCGGCGCGCGGTGTCCGGCGAACTGCCCAACAATCTCGCACACTGCCTGTGAAAAGGATATTGCATATTGGATCCAAAAAAGCGAAGCTCTTGCCATTGGCTGGGGGATGGCGATGATCCGCATCGCCCGTGCCTCCGCCCTCGCCCGCGAGGTTCCCGACCGGGCCGTGCTTTCACCAGGGGAAGACCCGCGACGCCGGCCGCCGGCCCTGGCAAGGATCCAGGGCTTGGCCATCCGAACACGCCGCACATCGCGGCCTTTCGCTGATCCGCTATTGAATTTCTCTGATCCGACAGGAGCTTACCGCCATGTGGTCTGGCATTCTGCCCGCCGTCACCGCCAAGTTCACCGAGACCGACACGCTCGACATCAAGGAGATGGAGCGCTGCTTCGCCTGGCAGATCGCCTCGGGCGTGGACGGTCTCATCGTCAACGGCTCGCTCGGCGAAGGCCCGATGCTGTCGCATGACGAGCGTCTCGACGTGCTGCATGTGGCGAAGAGCGTCGCCGGCGGCCGGCCGGTGCTGATGACCATTGCCGACGCCGCCACCCGCGACTGCGCCAGCCTCGCCGAGCGCGCCGCCAAGGCCGGGGCCTCGGGCCTGATGATCGTGCCGAGCCTCGTCTATCACACGAATGCCAAGGAGACGGTGGCGACGCTGAGCACCATCGCCGCGAGCGCCGACCTGCCGGTGATGATCTACTCCAACCGCATCGCCTACCGGGTCGACGTGACGCTGGAGATCATGGACGAGCTTGCCGCCGACAAGCATTTCGTGGCGATCAAGGAATCCTCCGACGACATCCGTCGCACCACCGAGATTATCAACCGCTTCGGCGACCGCTTCGACGTGTTCACCGGCGTCGACAACCTCGCCTTCGAGGCGCTGGCCGCCGGCGCTGTCGGCTGGGTCGCCGGCCTGGTGGTCGCCTTCCCGGAGGAAACGGTGGCGATCTACCGGCTGATGCAGGCCAAGCGCTATGACGAGGCGCTGGCCATCTATCGCTGGTTCCGCCCGCTGCTCGATCTCGATGTATCTTCCTACCTCGTGCAGAACCTCAAGCTCGTCGAGGCGCTGGTCACCGGCACCAGCGAGCGCGTGCGTGCCCCGCGCCTGCCGCTGGAAGGCGCGCGCCGCGCCGAGGTCGAGCGGCTGGTCGCCGAGGCGCTGGCCCGCCGGCCGATGCTCGCCAAGGCAGCGTGAGCCCTGATAAGCCGCGCTTCGGGTTGATCGACCGGGGCTCCCCCGCCCCGCCCCGAACTTGGCTGTTGCCCAAGTTCGGCATGTGTAGGGTCACCATTGGAAGCCTCCGATGGTGACCGGAGCGGGGTGGGGTGAGGGGGCTCTCGGCTTCCCGATGTCGTCTCCCCGCACCGACCCGCTGTGCGGGCCACCTCTCCCCAACGGGGAGAGGAACGTTAATGGCTGACGGAGCTACCTCTCCCACCGAATGCGGGCGCTTCCAAATTTCGGTCCTGCCGAATGTGACGGCGGCCGCATCGGACGCGAGAGACCATGAGAAGACAGGCATCATGAGTGACGAGGTGGTGATCGTCGGGGCCGGCATCGTCGGCCTCGCCGTCGCCTTTCACCTGCAAGGCGAGGGGCGACGGGTGCGCCTCGTCGAGCGCGGCGGCGTGGCCGAGGGGGCCAGCCGCGGCAATGCCGGCGCCTTCGCCTTCACCGACATCCTGCCGCTCGCCTCGCCCGGCATCATGCGCAAGGCGCCGAGATGGCTGATCGACCCGCTCGGGCCGCTCGCCATCCCGCCCTCCTACCTGCCTTCCATCGCGCCGTGGCTGCTGCGGTTCTGGCGCGCCAGCCGGCCGGATCGCTACCGTCGCAGCCTCGTGGTGCAGGGTGAGTTGATGCGGGTCGCCTCCGGGGCGATGGAGGCGATGGTGCGCGACGCCGGCCTGTCGGATCGTGTCCGCGCGGACGGCAATCTCCAGCTCTATGAGAGCGAGGCCGAACTCGCGGGCGCGCAGGAGGGCTGGGAGCAGCGGGCCCGCGCCGGCATCGCCTTCGAGCATGTGCGTGGCGCCCGGCTTGCCGAGCTGCAGCCCGGCCTGTCGCCGCGCTTCGTCGCCGGCACTTTCACCCCGCACTGGAAGACCGTCGACGACCCCTATCACTTCGCCCTCGCTCTGTTCGACGCGGTGATGGCGCGTGGCGGCACCGTCACCCATGGCGAGGTGACTTCGGTGGCTCCGGCGGAAGGCGGCGTGCGGGTAAAGCTGCGCGACGGCACGGCCCTCGATGCCGCGCAGGCGGTGGTGGCCGGCGGCGCCTGGTCGCGTCCGCTCGCTGCCGGGCTCGGCGACGCGATCCCGCTGGAGACCGAGCGTGGCTACAACACCACCCTGCCGCCCGGCGCCTTCGACCTGCGCCGCCAGCTGACCTTCGGCGGCCACGGCTTCGTCGTCACGCCGCTGTCGACCGGCATCCGCGTCGGCGGCGCGGTGGAACTCGGCGGCCTGAAGCTGCCGCCCAATTTCAAGCGCTCCGAGGCGATGCTGAAAAAGGCCGCCGCCTTCCTGCCGGGCCTCAGGACCGGCGGCGGCGCGCAGTGGATGGGGTTCCGCCCGTCCATCCCGGATTCACTGCCGGTGATCGGCCGCTCGCGGGCGAGCGAGCGCATCGTCTATGCCTTCGGCCACGGCCATCTCGGCCTCACCCAGAGCGCCGGCACCGGGCGGCTGGTGGCCGACCTTCTCATGGGGCGCCGGCCCTCCATCGACATCGCCCCGCTGCGGGCGGACCGCTTCTAGTCCTCGGATCTCATCATCATGGCGCGACACAGCTTTTTCTGCATAGACGGCCACACCTGCGGCAACCCGGTGCGGCTGGTGGCCGGCGGCGGCCCCAATCTTCAGGGCGCCAGCATGATCGAGAAGCGGGCGCATTTCCTTGCCGAGTATGACTGGATCCGCAAGGGCCTGATGTTCGAGCCGCGCGGGCACGACATGATGTCCGGCTCGATCCTCTACCCGCCGACAAGGCCAGATTGCGACGTCGCCATCCTGTTCATCGAGACCTCCGGCTGCCTCGCCATGTGCGGCCACGGCACCATCGGCACGGTGACCATGGCCATCGAGCACGGCCTCGTCACCCCGAAGACGCCCGGCGTGCTGAGGCTCGACACCCCGGCCGGCCTCGTCGTCGCCGAGTACCGGCAGGAAGGGCAATATGTCGAGGAGGTCCGCCTCACCAACGTGCCCGGCTTTCTGCATTCGACCGGGCTGACGGCGGAGTGCCCCGGCCTCGGCGAGATCACCGTCGACGTCGCCTATGGCGGCAATTTCTACGCCATCGTCGAGCCGCAGGCCGCCTATCGCGACATGGCTGACTTCACCGCCGGCGACCTCGTGCGCATGAGTCCCGGCCTGCGCGCGGCGCTCAACGCCAAATACCAGTTCGTCCATCCGGAAAAGCCGGAGATCCGCGGCCTGTCGCACATCCTCTGGACCGGCGCCGCGCGCGATCCTGAGGCGCAAGCCCGCAACGCGGTGTTCTACGGCGACAAGGCCATCGACCGCTCGCCCTGCGGCACCGGCACCTCGGCGCGCATGGCGCAGCTCACCGGCAAGGGGCGGCTGAAAGTCGGTGACGCCTTCGTGCATGAGAGCATCATCGGCTCGCTGTTCAAGGGCCGGGTCGAGGCGGCGGCGAAGGTCGGCAACTATGACGGCATCGTGCCCTCCATCGGCGGCTGGGCGCGGATGACCGGCTACAACACCATCTTCATCGACGACCGCGATCCCTTCGCGCACGGTTTCATCGTGACCTGATCCCTTTTCCTGTCGCGGAGCGCCTGTCCATGAAGATCACCGGCATCAAGGCGTGGCAGGTCGACCTGCCGCTGAAGGAAGGCCGCTACAGCTGGTCGAACGGCAATTTCGTCGAGGTGTTCGATTCTACCGTGGTGGCGGTGGAGACCGATGCCGGCATCACCGGCTATGCCGAATGCTGCCCGCTCGGCTCGGCCTATCTGCCGGCCTATGCCGCCGGCGTGCGAGCGGGGCTCGCCGAGATCGCGCCCAAGGTCATCGGCCTCGACCCCACCCACCTGAACGTGCTGAACCGCCACATGGACGGGGTGCTGCGCGGGCACCCCTATGTGAAGGCGCCGATCGACATCGCCTGCTGGGACATCCTCGGTAAGGTGACCGGCCTGCCGGTCTACAAGCTGCTCGGTGGCGCGGCGCAGGACAAGGTCGCGCTCTACCGCGCCATCTCGCAGGAGGCGCCCGACGCGATGGCGGCGAAGATCGCCGGCTACAAGGCGCAGGGCTACACCAAGTTCCAGCTCAAGGTCGGCGGCGACGCCGATCAGGACATTGATCGCATCCGCGTCACCCGCGCCATTCTCGACCCGGCCGACGTGCTGGTCGCCGATGCCAATACCGGCTGGACGCGGGCCGAGGCGGCGCGCATCGCCGCCGCGGTGGCCGATCTTGACGTGTATATCGAGCAGCCCTGCCCGACCTATGAGGAGTGCCTGTCGGTGCGCGCCCGCACCGTCCGCCCCTTCGTGCTGGACGAGGTGATCGACGGCGTTCCCACGCTGCTGAAGGCGCTGGCCGACGACGCCATGGACATCATCAACCTGAAGATCTCCAAGGTCGGCGGCCTCACCAAGGCGCGGCTGATGCGCGACATCTGCGTCGCCTCCGGCACGCCGATGACCATCGAGGACACCTGGGGCGGCGACATCGTCACCGCGACCATCGCCCATCTCGCCCGCTCGACGCCGGAGGAGTTCTGCTTCTCCGCCACCGACTTCAACAGCTACGGCACGATTGATATCGCCGAGGGCGCGCCCAGGCGTGTCGACGGCTTCATGACCGCCCCGGACACGCCGGGCCTCGGCATCACGCCGATCTTCGAGGCGCTCGGCGCGCCGGTGCTGGTGGTGTGATCTTTCCTTCTCCTCATTGGGGAGAAGGTGGTGGCGTAGCCGCCGGATCAGGGGGCGGGGCGGGCAACACCCTCCCCCCAAACCCTCTCCCCGTCGGGGAGAGGGAGTTCGTCGCTCCAATGATCGAGGCACCCATGCGCTCCACCAAGATCGTCCATGTTGTCGGCTGTCATGCGGAAGGCGAGGTCGGCGACGTCATAGTCGGCGGCGTGGCCCCGCCGCCCGGCGACACGCTGTGGGCGCAGTCGCGCTTCATCGCCGCCGACAACAATCTGCGCAACTTCGTGCTGCAGGAGCCGCGCGGTGGCGTCTTCCGCCATGTGAACCTGCTGGTGCCGCCCAAGGACCCGCGCGCGGTCGCCGGCTTCATCATCATGGAGCCGGAGGACACGCCGCCGATGTCCGGCTCCAACTCGATCTGCGTCGCCACCGTGCTGGTCGATACCGGCATCGTGCCGATGACGGAGCCGGAGACCCGCATGGTGCTGGAGGCGCCGGGCGGCCTCATCGAGGCGACCGCCTATTGCCGGGGCGGCAAGGCCGAGCGGATCAAGGTGGTCAACCATCCCTCCTTCGCCGACCGGCTCGATGCCCGCCTCGAAGTCGAAGGCCTCGGCACGCTCACGGTGGACACGGCCTATGGCGGCGACAGCTTCGTCATCGTCGACGCCCATGCGCTTGGCTTCTCCATCCAGCCCGACGAGGCGAAGGATCTCGCCGAGACCGGCATGAGGATCGTCAAGGCGGCGAATGCCCAGCTCGGCTTCCGCCACCCGGAGAATACCGACTGGGATCACATCTCGTTCTGCCAGTTCGCCGCGCCGCTGACCTATGAGGACGGCGTCGCCTCCGGCGCCAATGCGGTGGCGATCCGCCCCGGCAAGATCGACCGCTCGCCGACCGGTACCGGCTGCTCGGCGCGGCTGGCGGTGCTGCATGCCAAGGGGGTGCTGAAGGTGGGCGACCCGTTCATTGGCCGCTCGATCATCGGCTCGCGCTTCGATTGCCGCATCGAGGAGGAGACGACCATCGGCGGGCGCCCGGCGATCCGGCCCTCGATCATGGGCCGCGCCTTCGTCACCCACACCGCGCAGCTGATGCTCGACCCCGAGGACCCCTGGCCGACCGGCTACCGCCTCACCGACACCTGGCCGCTCTGGCGGCAGGAGTAGCGGCGGGAGCAACCGACACGCGAAAACCGGCGGGGCATCCCGGACGGCGCCTTCCTCCTCTCCTCTTGGGGGGAGGGGTTTTGCCGGAACCGAGAGCTTCCACAGTCGGGCTCCCCACTCCCAACCCTCCGAACCGACCTCTCTCAATGGAGACGGATAAAGCGGCGCCGGACCAGCGGGTTGGCGGCCCTCCGAAGGATGATCCGGATCGCATGACAGTTCGCGAGCGATTCCGGCTCGAAGCCGCGTTCCGGTCGGGATCGCGGGTCTCGCCCGGTCATGTCTTCTCCCCAACAAGGAGAAGTAGCCCGCCCAGCGGGTCGATGACGGGAGGAGGCAGTGGGAGGCATCAAAGACCCCTCACCCCGCCCTCACTCCGATGCGGAAAGGGAGCCTCCACCCTTACGCCTCCACCCTCACAGACGATTGGATGCGAGTTCCGCCTCCGGCTGGGATGACGGCAAGAGCGCCAGGCCGGCCGGTGCTCAGAAATCCCTGAGCAGTCGTTCGAGATAATCCAGCTCCAGCTGTGGGCGCTGCGGGTCGCCGAAGCGGCGGCGCAGTTCCTCCAGCACCCGGCGGGCGCGCTGCACGTCCATCTGGTCCGGCACCTTCACCGTGGTGTCGTCGCCATAGTCGCGCGAGCGCAGCGGCCGGCCGAGCGGGTCGGTGCGTTCGGCCTGCTGGCCGGAGGGCGAGCCCGGCCCACCTTGCTGCCCCGGCTGCCCCTGCATCGCCTCGGCCATCTGCTGGGCGCCGCGGCGCAGCGATTGCAGCGCCTCGTTCTGTGCGTCCACCGCGCCGGTGCCGTCGCCATTGCCGAGCGCCTGCTCGGCCTCGCGCATTGCCTGCTCGGCTTCGGCGAGGCCGCCATCGCCGGGCATGCCCTGTCCCTGCTGACCTTGCCCTTGCTGGCCCTGCTGACCCTGCTGGCCTTCGCCCTGTTGCCCCTGTTGCCCTTGCTGACCCTGCTGGCCGCGATTGCGCATCGCCTGCTGCATCTTCTCGCGCAGCTGCTTGAGCTGGTCGCGCAGTTGCTGCTGGTTCTGCTGCAACTGGCCGAAATCCTGACCCTGCTGCTCGCCCTGTTGTCCCTGCTGACCTTGTTGCCCCTGCTGGCCGTCCTGTCCCTGCTGGCCCTGGCGGAACGTCTGGTCGCGCAGGCGCTGCTGACGGCGGATCATGTCGCCGAGCTGGTCCATGGCCTGCGACATCTGGCTCTGGCCCGGGCGACGCTGCTGCTGGCGGCCGGCCTGCAGGCCGTTCAGCATGTTCTGCAACTCGCTGAGCATCTGGCGCGCGGAATCGCGGGCGCCATTGCGAGCCATGTTCTCGATGTCGTCGAGCATCTTCTGCAGGTCCTGCGGACGGACCGTGCGGACATTGGGATCCGGCGGCGCCTCCGCCGTGTCGCCATTGCGCTGCGCCTCCTGGGCGAGCGCCTTCATGAAGTCCTCCATCGCCTTGCGCAGCTCCTGCGCCAGCTTCTGGATCTCCTGGTCGCTGGCGCCGTTCTCCAGCGCGTCCTGCAAGGCCTGCTGGGCGTCGCGCAGCTTCTTCTCGACGTCGGACATGTCGCCGTCCTCGATGCGGACCGCGACTTCCCAGAGATAGTCGACCACGCCGCGCAGCTCGTCGTCGTTGCGCGCGGCCTCGAGCCGCCAGAAGGCGGTGCGCAAGCCGAGATAATGCGCCGGGTCGGGGGTGAAACGCTCCGGCGCGATCGCCAGCGTCTCCAGCGCCACCGCGACCTGCTGGCGCTGGTTGGCGTCGAAGGCGAGGATCCGCCGCTGCTCGACCAACGCGCGGGCCAGCGGGTTGTTGAAGGCGCGGGCGGGCAGCGTGACGCTCTTCGGCGCGGTGGAGCCGAGATTGCCGGCATCGTCCTTGGCGACGAGGGTCAGCGTCACCCGCGTGCCGGCCCAGGGGCTCTCGGTGAGGTCCTTGGTGGTCTGGCCGGTGCCGGATTTCGGCCGGCCGCCCGGCAGCGGCAGCGGGAAGTTCGGCGCCTCCACCAGCGGGTGCGGCGCGGGCTTGGCCGGCGCGTTCTTCAGCGCGAACAGCGCCGCTGCCGGCGGCACGGCGGTGAAGCGCGCCTCGGCGCCGGTGACGCCATAGTCGTCTTCCACCTTGTAGGCGAGCACGAGGCCGGTGCGGCCGGAGGCGCCGGGCTCCTTGGCGAAGGCGATGGTGGGCGGCTTGTCCGGCACGACGGTGAACTGCCAGGTCAGGCTGCGGCCGTCCGGCCCGACGATGCGCGCGGTGCCGTCGCCAGCGACGACGAAGCGCTGCTCGCCGGCTTCCGGATGCGGCGGCTTGGCGGCGGTAGGCTCCGCAGGCTTGGCGGCGCCTTCCGGCGCGGCGGCCTGCTCGTCCTCCTTCGGCGCGGGCGCGGCGATGCCGCCGGACACCGACAGCGGCGAGCCGGACAGCCCGGTCACCCGTACCACCAGCTCGCTGCCGGCCGGCACGCTCATCGCGGCGGCGCTATGGGTCTCCGGCTCGGCGGCGGCAGCAGCGGTATCACGGCTTTCCTCGGAACGCAGGCCGGGCAGGATCACCGGCGGGCGCATCGTATAGGTCGGCGGGTTGACCCAGGCGTCGATGCGGTAGGGCTTGGGCGCGATCGCCGCCGTCCAGTCGAAAGCGGCGCCGACGCGCCTCATATGATCGCCGGTGGCGATGAAGAAGCTGGCGATGACGCCGAGCAGCACCAGAGCGCGGAAGGCGCGGGGGTCGCGGGCGGCGAGGCGCGGCGACGGCAGGCCGGCCTTCAGCGTGCCCAGCTGGCCGGCGACGCGGCTGAGATGCGCCCGCCATAGCGCCGCCGCCACCGGGTCGTCCGGGCGGGTGGCGAGATGGTCGGCGAGCGCGGTCACCGGGCGGTGGGCAATGCCGCTGGTGCGGTCGAGCCGCGCCAGCGACTCGTCCTCGGAGGGGCGGCGGATGCGCAGCGCCGGGATCAGCGTGGCGGCGAACAAAAGCGCGAAGAGGATGAGCCCGATGACGCGGACATAGCTCGGCACCATCAGCCAGACGCCGAGCCAGGAGACGATGAGGAAGATGCCGAGGACGCCGAGCACGGTGGCGAGCGCCGGCCAGATGCGCTCCCACATCAGCGCCGCGCCGGCCCGGCGCAATGCCGTTGCCAGCCGGGCCTCGGCACGCTCGACGATCGCCGCCCGGCGGGTCTCGCCAGCGGATTGCGTATGGTCTTCCGGTGCTGCCGTCACGCGCTCAAGCCTCCGACACACCAGCCCCTGTCAGCCACGCCTCTCGGTCGTCTCGGCCAATCCCCAACGTCACCTTAGCAGCTATGCGCGGGGGCGCTACCCCCGCCACAAAAACGGGCATGCCCATACGTTCATCGCTGCGTGAGCGCCGGGCGCGCCGCAGGAGGGGAAATGTGGCGGGCCGGTGTCCGGCTCAGCCGAGCCAGCCGGGTACCTTGTCCATGGCGATCAGGGCCTCGGCATCGAGGCGCGGCCGCACCACGGCATAGTCGCCGTCGCGCACCAGAACCTCGGGCACCAGCGGGCGGGTGTTGTAGGTGTTGGCCTGCACCGCACCATAAGCGCCGGCGGTCATCACCGCGATGAGGTCGCCCGCCTTCAGCCCCGGCAGCCGCCGTCCCAGCGCCAGGAAGTCGCCGGATTCGCACACCGGCCCGACCACGTCGGCGAGCATGCCGGTCTCGCCGGCCGCCACTTCGCGCACGGGCAAAATTTCGTGATGCGCGTCGTAGAGCGTCGGGCGGATCAGGTCGTTCATCGCCGCGTCGACGATGACGAAGGTCTTGCCCTCGCCTTCCTTCACATAGAGCACGCGCGCCAGCAGCACGCCGGCATTGGCGACGATCAGCCGTCCGACCTCGAAGACGAGGCCGAGGCCGAGATTGTGGGTGTGCCGCTTGATCAGCGCCGCATAGGCCGAGGGCAGCGGCGGGTCGGGCTCGCCGGCGACATAGGGCACGCCGAGCCCACCGCCGAGGTCGAGATGGGTCAGCGGGAAGCCTTCCGCCAGCAGGTCGCGGGCGAGTTCGGCCAACACCGCGGCGGCATTGTCGAACGGCTCGAGATCGGTGATCTGGCTGCCGATATGCATATCGACGCCGGTGACCCGGATGCCCGGCAGCCCGGCGGCGTGGCGGTAGACCTCGCGGGCGCGCGACACCGGGATGCCGAACTTGTTCTCCGACTTGCCGGTGGAGATCTTGGCGTGGGTCTTGGCGTCGACATCCGGGTTGACGCGGATCGACACCGGCGCCGCCACCCCGTGGCTCACCGCGACCTCGGAAAGGGTCAGCAGTTCCGGCTCGCTCTCGACATTGAAGCACATGATGCCGGCGTCGAGCGCGGCGGCCATCTCTTCGCGCGTCTTGCCGACGCCGGAGAACACGATCTTGTGCGGGTCGATGCCGGCCGCCAGCGCCCGCTTCAGCTCGCCGCCGGAGACGATGTCGGCGCCGGCGCCGAGCCGGGCCAGCGTGCGGATCACTGCCTGGTTGGAATTGGCCTTCAGCGCGTAGCACACCGTCGCCCTGGTGTCGGCGAAAGCCTGCGCGAACACCTTGTAGTGCCGTTCCAGCGTGGCGGTCGAATAGACATAGACGGGGGTGCCGACCTCACGGGCGATGTCGGCGAGGCTGACGTCCTCGGCATGGAGGACGCCGTCGCGATAGGTAAAGTGATGCATGGCGGGCCCGAAGGTTGGCGAAGCCGGAAGCTCAGAGAAGACCGGGACTCAGAGAAGGCCGTCCAGGATGAAGGGTTTGTTCGGTTTCACCGGGCCGGTGTCCTTCGGCATCTTGCCGTCCGGGCCGGGCGTGCCGAGCGCGGTGCCGGGCGGCGGCTCCAGCGGGCCCTTCACGCCGCAGCCGGCCATGGCGAGCGCGCCGCCGAGCGCGAGCAGGGCGGGAAGAAGGCGGAGCGCGGCAGGCAGTCGGTTCGGGCGGGGCACGGAACGTCCTCGGAACAAATGGGCGAGCGCACTATAGCGGCGAATCGGCGAAAGGCGAGACCGGCGAAAGTCATGACGCCGCATGGTCTTCCCGGCACCCGTAAGGGTTCAGGCGTCGAACGTCACCATGACCGGGATGTGGTCGGAGGGCCTCTCCCAGCCGCGGGCCTCGCGCAGCACGGTCATGGCCTGCGCGGTCGGCGCCAGCGCCGGGCTCGCCCACACATGGTCGAGCCGCCGGCCGCGATTGGAGGCTTCCCAGTCGGCGGCGCGGTAGCTCCACCACGTGTAGAGCTTCTCCTGTGGCGGCACGAAATTACGCATCACGTCGACCCAGCCGCCGGCGGCCTGCAGCCGCCCGAACCGCTCCACCTCGATCGGCGTGTGGCTGACCACGTCGAGGAGCTGCTTGTGGCTCCACACGTCGGTCTCCAGCGGCGCGATGTTGAGGTCGCCGACCAGTACCGAGCGGGCGCCCGGCGCGGTCGGGTGCAGCGTCTCCCAGGCGGTGGCCTCGTCGAGGAAGGCGAGCTTGTGCTTGAACTTCGGGTTGATCTCGGGGTCGGGAATGTCGCCGCCGGCCGGAATATAGAAATTGTGCACGGTCACCGGCGCGTCGAGCCCGGCTTCCCGGCCGAGCACCACCGAGATGTGGCGGGCGTCGCCCATGTCGCAGAAGCCCTGCCGGCTGACGCTCTCGAAGGGGCGCTTCGAGAGGATCGCGACGCCGTGATAGCCCTTCTGGCCGTGGATCGCCGCATGCGGGTAGCCGAACTTCGCCGCGTCCTTCAGCGGGAAGCGGTCGTCCGGGGTCTTGGTCTCCTGCAGGCAGATGACGTCCGGCTGGAGTTCGGCGGCAAGGCGGGCGACGAGCTCGATGCGCAGCCGCACCGAGTTGATGTTCCAGGTGGCGATGGAGAGCGGCACGGGGCGGGACCTTACGCGATCGCGGCCGGGCGAGGAGCACGGCGGGAGGGGTATCAGCCCCTTCTAGCAATCCAGCGCCCCGGGATGAAGGGTCCGCGGCCCGGAGAATGTCCGGTTCCCCGCGCGGCGATGCCGCCCGCCGCCGGCGAGGGAGCTGCCGTCACTTCCGGTTGATGACGAACAGCATCGGGTCCGGCCGCTCGGAGGTGTCGAGGTTGGACACCGCCACGGTGGTGTCGAAGCCCTGCGGGTCGGTCACCGTCCACTGCTTGAGCTGCATGGTCTTGGCGTCGAACATGATCATCAGCCGGTAGGTGCCGATCATCGGCTGCTTCTCCTCCAGCACCACGGTGGCGAACACGTCGTCCTGATAGACGCCGGTGACGTTGGCATTGCGGGCGAGGTCGAAATTCTCGGCGAGGATGAAGCGCAGCGGCGTCGCCGACAGCGGGGTGATGTCCTGCGTCTTCAGCTTCTTGTCGCGCACTGCCACCGAGCGACCGTCGGCCACCAGCTCGACCCGGCTCGGCGGGTCGTATTCGAACAGCACCCGGCCGGGCTTGAGGATGTAGAACTGCCCCTGCCGGCGGGTGCCGTCCGGGTCGACCTGCACGAAATTGCCGGTCATGCTCTTGAAGCTGTTGAAATAGGTATTGATGCGCTGGATCGTCTGCTGCGCCGCCTTCTGGCCGGAAGCCGCCGCCACCTGCACCGCCGGCTGGCCATCGACGGCGGCCTGCACCGAAGGCGGCAGCGGCACCTCGTTGGACTGCTGCGCGAACGCCGGAGCCGCGAGGAAGGCGAGGGCGACGCAAAGGGAGGCGGGTAGGATCGGGCGCATTGGGCACTCTCGTCGGCGCGGGCGGCGCGAAGCGGGACGTCGTGTCATGCTTATAGGCGGTAGGCGCTCGCTGTGGCGAGGATAAGGCTATGCCGTCCCGCCCGTGGGCGCTGCGTCATCCGACCCGATCAACCCACTTCGGCGTCGCGCGGTTCCACCAAAATCTCGCGCTTGCCGGCATGGTTGGCGGGGGAGACGAGGCCTTCGTTCTCCATCCGCTCCATCAGCGAGGCGGCGCGGTTGTAGCCGATCTGCAGCCGGCGCTGGATGTAGCTGGTCGAGGCCTTGCGGTCGCGCATCACCACCGCCACCGCCTGTTCGTAGAGCCCGCCGGCCTCGCCGCCGAACTCGCCTTTGTCGAAGACCGCGCTGTCCTCGCCCGCCGACCCCTCGTCCTCGTCGACGGTGACGGCGTCGAGATAGTCGGGCTGGCCTTGCGTCTTCAGGTGCTCGACGACGCGCTCGACCTCCGGGTCGGAGACGAACGGGCCATGCACGCGCGAGATGCGCCCGCCGCCGGCCATGTAGAGCATGTCGCCCTGCCCGAGCAGCTGCTCGGCGCCCATCTCGCCGAGAATGGTCCGGCTGTCGATCTTGCTCGTGACCTGAAAGGAGATACGGGTCGGGAAGTTGGCCTTGATGGTGCCGGTGATCACGTCGACCGAGGGGCGCTGCGTCGCCATGATCAGGTGGATGCCGGCGGCGCGGGCCATCTGGGCGAGGCGCTGGATGGCGCCCTCGATATCCTTGCCGGCAACCATCATCAGATCGGCCATCTCGTCGACGACGATGACGATGTAGGGCAGCGGCGTGAGGTCCATTTCCTCGCGCTCGTAGATCGCCTCGCCGGTCTCGCGGTCGAAGCCGGTCTGCACGGTGCGCACGATCTGCTCGCCCTTGGCCATCGCCTCGGCGATGCGGGCGTTGAAGCCGTCGATGTTGCGCACGCCGACCTTCGACATCTTGCGGTAGCGCTCCTCCATCTCGCGCACCGCCCATTTGAGGGCGACCACCGCCTTCTTCGGGTCGGTGACGACGGGGGAGAGCAGATGCGGGATGCCGTCATAGACGGAGAGTTCCAGCATCTTCGGGTCGATGAGGATCAGCCGGCACTGGTCCGGGCGGTGCCGGTACAGCAGGCTCATGATCATGGTGTTGATGGCGACCGACTTGCCGGAGCCGGTGGTGCCGGCGACCAGCAGATGCGGCATGCGGGCGAGGTCGACGATCACCGGCTCGCCGCCGATGGTCTTGCCGAGCGCCAGTGCCAGCTTGTGCGCCGCCTCGCCGAAATCCTTGGCGGCGATGATCTCGCGCAGCAGAACCTTCTCGCGTTTCGGGTTGGGCAGCTCGATGCCGATGGCGTTCTTGCCGGGGATCACCGCGACGCGGGCGGACACCGCGCTCATCGAGCGGGCGATGTCGTCGGCAAGGCCGATGACGCGGCTCGACTTGATGCCGGGCGCCGGCTCCAGCTCGTAGAGCGTCACCACCGGGCCGGGGCGGGCGTGGACGATGGCACCGCGCACGCCGAAATCGTCGAGCACGCTTTCGAGGTCGCGGGAATTCTGCTCCAGCGCCTCGTCGTCGAGCGCCGGCGTGTTGCGTGCCGGCGGCGGCGCCAGCAGGTCGAGGCCGGGATGGGCGTAGCGCAGCCGCTCCGCGTCGCGCTCGGCGCGGCCGCCGCGGATCGAGCGCAGCGGCGGCCGGCGGCCGGTGCGGGTCTTCTCCGGCACCGGGTGCGGCGGCAGGTCGTCGTCCGGCGCGTCGAGGAAGCCAGCCTCGTCGCGCTCGTCGGCATCCCATTCCCGCTCGTCGTCGTCGCGGTCCTGGCCGCGGAAATTCGGCTCGCGGCGCGCGCCGCGCGGCAGCAGCTCGTCCTCGTCCTCCACACCGACCAGCGAGCCGAGGCGGGCCATCATGCCGCGACGGCGACGCGGATAGGCGGCGCGGCCCGGCTGCAGCCAGGCCTTCAGCGACAGCCACCAATGGGCGAGCGCGCCGAGGGACAGCAGGCCGAAGCGGGCTGGCTCGTCGTCCTCGAAGCCGGCGACGTCCTCTTCCGGCTCTTCCGGGCGCTTCAGCCCGAGGCCGAAGGCGAGGGGCAGCGTCATCACCGCGCCGAACAGGCATAGGGCGCCGGCGATGGTGTAGTCGAAGGAGGTCAGCCAGCCGGAACGGATGAGCGAAGGCAGGATCAGCATCGCCTCGCCCAGCACGCCGCCGAGCCCGCTCGGCAACGGCCAGGTGCCGAAGCGTGGCAGGCAGGCGGCGAAACCCGCCGCGAAGGCGGTGCCGGCGGCGAGGGCGAGGATGCGTGCCCTGAGCCGGTGCGGCGGGCGATGGGTCAGCAGGCGCCAGCCCCAGACGCCGACCGCCAGCACCACCGCAAGGCAGGCAATGCCGAACAGCTGCATCATCAGGTCGGCGACCACCGCGCCGGGCACGCCGAGCAAATTATGCGGCGTGGCGGCGCTGGAGCGCGACAGGCTGGGATCGTTGGCGGACCAGGTCGCGAGCGCCGCCAGGATCAGGCCGCACAGGCCGACCAGGGCGAGGCCGACGAGCTCGGCGACGCGCCGGTGCAGCACGCTGCGCACTTCTTCCGGCAGCAGCCGGCGGCGGGCGCCGCGTCCGCGCACCGAGGCGCCGGCTTTCGACCGCTGGGTCTGGCGCGGCAGGACATCGGCGGCGCGAGGCTGTGCCTGCCGCGTCCGCGGCGTCCGGCCCGTCGACTGAGTCTGCCCGCCCATCTTCCCGCCCCGTTCCCGCTTGCCACCCAAAGGTTCGGCTCAGCTTAGTCCGGCCACCACGCGCGGCAGCGCCGCTTGCGTGGTGGCGAGGTCCTGCACCAGTGCGAGGCGCAGATAATTCGCCCCCGGATTGCGCCCGTCGCTCTCCGAGCGGCACAGATAGCCGCCGGGAACCGTGCGCAATCCCTCGCGCCGCCACAGAATGCGCGCCGCCTCCTCGCCGCCGCCGACGCCGGAGACGTCGAGCCACAGGAAGAAGCCGCCATCCGGCCGCTCATAGCCGAAGCGGCCGGCGAACACCTGATCGGCGATGTCGAACTTGGCACGGTAGAGCGCGCGGCTGGCTTCGACATGCGCCTCGTCGGCGAGGGCGGCGATGCCGACATGCTGCAACGGCTCGGGCACCTGCGGCGCGGCGACGTTACGCAGGTCGGCGAAGGCGGCCATGAAGGCGGCGTCGCCGGCGCAGAAGCCGCAGCGCAGGCCGGGCAGGCTGGAGCGCTTCGACAGCGAGTTGAACGTCACCACCCCGGCATAGTCCGGGCCGCCGACTTCCAATATGCCGGTCGGCGGCGCGTCGCCGAGCCAGATCTCCGAATAGCATTCGTCGGCGAAGACCAGGATTTCGTGGGCACGGGCGAGTGCCACCAGCCGCTCCAGATAGGCGCGGGGGGCGATGGTGCCCTGCGGGTTGGCGGGCGAGGCGAAATACAGCGCGACGGTGCGGGCCAGCAGGCGCGGATCCAGCGCATCGAGATCCGGCAGCCAGCCACCGGAAGCGGGAAGCGGCAGCGGCACGCTCTCGCAGCCGGCGGCCTCGGCACCGGCACCATAGGCGGCGTAGAACGGGTTGGGCAGCAGGATGGCCGGCCCGCCGGTCTCGGCGATCGCCTTCGCCTTGGCCGGTGACACCAGCCGGCGGGCGAGGATGGCGGCGAGGAACAGCCCCTCGCGCGAGCCGTTCAGCACCAGCACCTCGCGCTCGGGGTCGAGCGGGCGCGGCAGGGCGTAGCGGCGCGCGCACCATTCAGCGGCGGCGGTGCGGAATTCCGGCAGGCCCTTGCCGGCCGGATAGCGGCCGAAGCCGTCGAGATGGGCGGCCAGCACCTCGCCGACGAAGGGCGGAATGGCGTGGCGCGGCTCGCCGACCGCGAGGCTGAGCGGCGGTTTGCCGGGCTTGATGTCGGCCAGCAGTTCGCCGAGGCGGATGAAAGGCGAGCGCGCCGCCGGTCCCGGATCCGGCCGGAGGGCGTCCGGCGGCGGGAGGCTGGTGGGGTCGGTCGACGATGCTGCGGGCACGGGGATCACGTCTCGTCCATCATGGTGAGCGATTCAAAATAGCGCCGAGCGGTAAAGGCGCCCTTAACCATGACCATAGCGGGGCGACGACCGGCGAACGGGCTAGATGCCCCCGCGAAGCTGTCCCGCGCGTCGGCGAGGGCGTGCGAAACGGCGGGGAAGCGGTCGCGATATGCCCAGGGGGCCATGCTTCCCAGCGCGTCTTCCCGGCCGATCGGTAGGGGGCCGTCGCGCGGCGAGGACGCATCGTGGCATCTGGCGGCGCCCGGCAGTCACCGATATTCGCGGTTTGCCACCTGCCATTCTCCGTCCGCGGCCCGGCTATCCTCCTATGCGGCCGGAAGGCGTGCTCCAAAACGCAAAAACCCCGGCCGAAGCCGGGGCTGCGCCTGCGCGAGGCAGGAGAAGACGGCGCGGGCGATAAACCCGCGCCGGAACCGGCGTGCCGGTCAGCTGTGATAGGCGCGCTCGCCGTGCTCGACGATGTCGAGACCCTCGCGCTCCTTCTCCACCGACGGACGCAGGCCGACGATGACGTCGACGACCTTGTAGAGGATCGCCGAAACCACGCCGCCCCACACCAGGGTGACGGCAACCGCCTGGACCTGCACCCACACCTGGTGGCCCATCGCGTAGTCGGCGATGCCGGGGCCGCCGAGCGCCGGGGCGACGACGACGCCGGTGCCGATGGCGCCGACGATGCCGCCGATGCCGTGGACGCCGAACACGTCGAGGCTGTCGTCATAGCCGAGCGCGTTCTTCACCGTGGTGCAGAAAAAGAAGCAGATGATGGACGCAACGAAGCCGAGCACGATGGCGCCGATCGGGCCCGAGAGGCCGGCGGCGGGGGTGATGGCGACCAGGCCGGCAACCATGCCGGAGATGGCGCCGAGCATGGAGGGCTTGCCCTTGGCCAGCCACTCGATGATCGTCCAGCCGACGATGGCGCCGGCGGTGGCGACGAAGGTGTTCACCAGCGCCAGCGTGGTGCCGGCATTGGCTTCGAGGTTGGAACCGGCGTTGAAGCCGAACCAGCCAACCCACAGGACGCTGGCGCCGACCATGGCGAAGGGCAGCGAGTGGGGAGGCATCAGCTCCTTGCCGAAGCCGGTGCGCTTGCCGATCAGGATGCAGCCGACGAGGCCGGCGATACCGGCATTGATGTGCACCACGGTGCCGCCGGCGAAGTCGAGCGCGCCGAGGCCGAACAGGTAGCCCTCGGAGAACCACACCATGTGGGCGATCGGGTAATAGACCAGCGTCACCCAGAGGATGCAGAACAGCACGATGGCCGAGAACTTCATGCGCTCGGCGAAGGCGCCGATGATCAGCGCGGGGGTGATGGCCGAGAAGGTCATCTGGAACGCCATGAAGACGTATTCAGGAATCTTCACGCCCTTGGAGAAGGTGTCGGCGAGGCTCTCGGTGGTCACGCCGGAGAGGAAGGCCTTGGAGAAGCCGCCGATGAAGGCGTTGCCCGAGGTGAAGGCCAGCGAGTAGCCGTAGAACACCCACAGCAGCATCATCACGGCAGCAATCACCGTGACCTGCATGAGCACGGACAGCATGTTCTTGGCGCGCACCAGGCCGCCATAGAACAGCGCGAGGCCGGGCACGGTCATGAACAGCACGAGGATGGAGGACACCATCATCCAGGTGATGTCGCCCTTGTCCACGGTCACGGCGTCGGCCACCGCGTCGGTCGCCGGGGCCGCGGCCTCCTGCGCCAGGGCGGCAACGGCGAACAGCGCCGTCGTCGCCAGCGCGGGAAGGCCCGCGCGCATCCAAGTCTTGATCGTCATGGGTTGAGTGCTCCGTCGGAAACGTACGATGTCGGGATCAATGGCGCGGGCTTTAGAGGGCGTCGGCGTCGGTCTCGCCGGTGCGGATGCGCACGGCCTGGTCGATCGCGTAGACGAAGATCTTGCCGTCGCCGATCTGGCCGGTCTTGGCCGAGGTGGAGATGGCGTCGATCACCTTGGCGACCTGGTCGGCGGCCACGGCCACCTCGATCTTGAGCTTCGGCAGGAAGCTCACCGCATATTCGGCGCCGCGATAAATCTCGGTATGGCCCTTCTGCCGGCCGTATCCCTTGACCTCCGTGACGGTCAGTCCGTGCACTCCGATACCGGTGAGCGCATCCCGGACCTCCTCAAGCTTGAAAGGCTTGATGATAGCCATGACGATCTTCATGGTTCCTGTCCCCGCTTGGCCCCGGATCGCAACAGGCGAATCCCGGGCGTTTCATGTCGGACTCGGCCAGGCGGGTTTCCCAACCCCAAGGACAAGCCGACAAACAGGAATCAAGTCGCGTGCCAACCGTGCAACGGTGCGGGGTTGCGCGGGGTCGAACGCCGATTTCGGGCGCTTTCGATCGGCGGCCGCGTGCCAAACGCCGATCGCGCGGCGCAGTTGTGCTGCTTAATTCTTGATCTGCCGTGCGGAGGCGGTTCGGGCGGCGTCGAATCCTGGGCAAAAATTGCCTAAAAAATGATCTTATGCTGCCGTCCTAGGCGAAACCGGCCGAATCAGCCCTTCCTGCGCCACCGAGGCGACGAGGCGGCCGGCCCGGTCGTAGATCAGCCCGCGCGCCAGCCCGCGCGCGCCATGCGCGCTGGGGCTGTCCTGCACGTAGAGCAGCCAGTCGTCCGCCTTCAGCGGGCGATGCAGCCACAGCGCATGGTCGAGGCTGGCGGCCTGGATGCGGTCGCCGAGCACGCTGGTGCCGTGCACCACCGTGGTGGTTTCCAGAAGCGTCATGTCGGAGGCGTAGGCCAGCACCGCCCGGTGCAAGGCGGGGTCGTCCGGCAGCACGCCGTCGGCACGGAACCACACCTGCTGCTGCGGCTCGGCCGGCGGCGTGGCGTTGCCGGCGCGCAGCCGCTGCATCAGGTTCACCGGCCGCAGTTCCACCGGGCGCGGCCGGGTCCAGTAATTGCGCACCGCGGGAGCGAGCGACTCCAGCAGCTCCGCCGGCAGGTCGCGCGCGGAGGGCACCTCCTCCGGCGCCGGCACGCCCTGGGGCATCGCCATCTGGTGGTCGAGGCCTTCCTCGGCGATGTGGAAGGACACCGACATGATGAAGATCGGCCGTCCGTGCTGCACCGCCACCACCCGGCGGGTGGCGAAGCTGCGGCCGTCGCGCACCCGCTCGACCTGGTAGACGATGGGAATCTGCGGGTCGCCGGCGAGGATGAAATAGGCGTGCATCGAGTGGGCGACCGCCGTCTCCACCGTGCGCTGCGCCGCCACCAGCGCCTGCGCCAGCACCTGCCCGCCGAACACCCTGGTGCGGAACGGCCAGGATTCCGGCGGGTTGTGGCCGCGGAACAGGTTGACCTCCAGGACCTCGAGATCGAGCAGCTGGACGAGCTCGGCGATGGGCGTCATGTCCGCAGTCCCCGCACGGTGTTCTTTGATCGGTAGCTAAGGCATAAGATGCCGCCGGTACAGTGCCACGAAGGAAGGGTCGTCATGCCGCAGCAAGCCGAAGGCGCCGGAAGCACGGGCTTCGACGTCGTCATCGCCGGCGGCGGTCTCGCCGGCCTGTCGCTGGCGCTCGCCCTGCGGCACGGGCTCGGGGACGGGGCGCGGCTGGCGGTGGCCGACCCGGCCTTCGCCGCGCCTTCGCCGCGCAGCGCCGACCTGCGCGCCTCCGCCTTCGCCGCCGGCGCCCGCCGCCTGCTGGAGACGGTCGGCGTGTGGGAGCGCGTTGCCGCCGAGGCGCAGCCCATGCTGGCGATGGAGATCACTGACAGCCGGCTCGGCGATGCCGCCCGGCCGGTGTTCCTGCATTTCGACGGTGAGGTGGAGCCGGGCGAGCCCTTCGCCCATATGGTGCCGAACGCGGCGCTGCAGGACGCGCTGGCCGAGGTGGCCCGCGCCGCCGGGATCGTGCGGCTGCCGGCCCCGGTCGTGGCCTATTCCGCGCAGGCCTCCGGCGTCTCGGTGACGCTGAAGGACGGCGGCGCCGCCACCGCCGCGCTGCTCGCCGCCTGTGACGGCGGCCAGTCGCGGCTGCGCAGCCTCGCCGGCATCACCACCATCGGCTGGTCCTATCGCCAGTCGGCCATCGTGATGACGGTCGGCCATGAGCGGCCGCATGAGGGCAAGGCGGTGGAGCATTTCCTGCCTGCCGGCCCCTTCGCCCGGCTGCCGCTCACCGGCAACCGCTCCTCCATCGTCTGGACCGAGGAGAGCGGCGCCGCCGAGCGGCTGCTCGCCTTGCCGCGCGTGCTGCTGCTCGACGAGCTGGAGCAGCGATTCGGCCTCGAGCTCGGGGCGCTGGAGATCCTCGACACCCCGAAGGCGTTCCCGCTCGGCTTCCAGATCGCGCGGCGCTTCGTCGCCGACCGGCTCGCCCTGGTCGGCGATGCCGCCCACACCATCCACCCGATCGCCGGGCAGGGCATCAATCTCGGCCTGCGCGACGTCGCGGCGCTGGCGGAAGCGGTCACCGACGCTGCCCGGCTCGGGCTCGATATCGGCGGGCCGGACGTGCTGGAGCGCTACCAGCGCTGGCGGCGCTTCGACACCGTGTCGATGGGGGTGGCGACGGACGGACTCAACCGGCTGTTCGGCCAGCGCTCCGACGTGCTGCGGCTGATGCGCGACATCGGCATGGGCGTGGTCGACCGCCTGCCGGGGCTGAAGGGGCATCTCATCCGCGGCGCCGCCGGGCTTGGCGGCCAGCCGCCGCGGCTGCTGCGCGGCGAGGCGCTCTGACGGGCCGGTGCGCAGACCTCAGCGCCGGGCGGCTTCTTCCTCGGTGATCTGGCGGGCCTCGTCGGCGAGCATGATCGGGATGCCGTCGCGGATCGGGTAGGCGAGGCGCGCCGCGCGCGAGACCAGCTCATGTGCCTGCCGGTCATAGTCCAGCTGCCCCTTGGTTACCGGACAGACCAGGATTTCCAGCAGCTTGGCGTCGAGCTCATATCCGGTGCGGTGGGTGGCGGTCTCGGTCATGTGTCGATTCCGTGACAGTGTGGAAGCCAGCGCCCGCTTATAGCCGACGCGGCGCGCCGTTATAGGGGGCGATCCTGACAATCGCGCGTCAGCATGCCAGAAGAATGTGACCGCCCCGTGCGCCGCCGGGCCGGTTCGCCTCTCGATCCGCCTTTCCAGCCTCAGGACCCTTCCCGCGCCGATGGATACCGCCTCCCTCGCCCTCGCCGATGAGCCGCGCCTGCCCGGGGAGACCGTGCAGCAATGGGTATTCCGCCGGTTGCGGCGATCCGTGATGAGCGGGCGCTTCCCGCCCGGCCAGGCGGTGACGATACGCGGCCTCGCCGAGGCGCTGGGGGTCTCGGCCATGCCGGTGCGCGAGGCATTGCGGCGCCTCGTCGCCGAGCGGGCGCTGGTGCTCTTGGACAATCGCCGCGTCCGGGTACCGGAGATGACGGCGGAGCGTTTCGACGAATTGTTCGCCGCCCGCACGCTGTTGGAGAGCGAGGCGGCCGCCCGTGCCCTGCCCGGCGCCGACGCGGCGTTCTGCGAGCGGCTCGCCGCGCTCGACAGCGTGTCGGACGCAGCGTGGCGGCAGGGCGACATCGAGGCGATGATCGAGAGCAATCTTGCCTTCCACACCGCGCTCTACAGCACCCGCCCGGATTCGGTGCTGATGCCGCTGATCGAATCGGTGTGGCTGCAGATCGGCCCGTTCATGCGCCTCGCGCTGACCGATCTCGAGGAGCATTACCGGGTCGATCGTCACCGCGAGGCGCTGGCGGCGCTGGCCGCCGGCGACGAAGAGGCGCTGCGCCGGGCGATCGAGGCCGATATCCGCGACGGCATCGGCCATCTGCGCGCCCAGCTCGGCTGACGCGACAGCGCCGGTTGGTGGCGGGGCTACTCCGCCGCCTTCAGCGTCCGGCCGCCGCGCCGCTCGGCCCGCTGGCGCGCGGCGGCGCCGAAGGCGGTGAACACCGCGCTCGACAGCTTGTCGTCCCAGAAGCGCCATTCCGGGTGCCACTGGATGGCGAGGGTGAAGCCCGGCGCATCGGTCACCCGGAACGCCTCGACGAGCCCGTCCTCGGCGTGCGCCTCCACCGTCAGCGACGGCGCCAGCTGGTTGACGCCCTGGCCGTGCAGCGAGTTCACCCGCCAGTGCGACGCGCCGGCGAGGCTTTCCAGCAGCCCGCCCGGCTCCAGCACCACGTCGTGCACCGGGGCGTATTGGCCGGCGATGTCGAGGCTGGAATCCTCGCGATGGTCGAAATGGCCGGGCTGCTCATAGACCTTCTGGAACAGCGAGCCGCCCAGCGCGACGTTCATCTCCTGGAAGCCGCGGCACACGCCGAACAGCGGCACGCCGCGCTCGATGGCGCCGCGGATCAGCGGGATCGACAGGTCGTCGCGGTGCGGGTCGGAGGGCAGCGGCGGGTTGTAGGGCGCGTCGCCATAGAGATGCGGCGCGACATTGGAGGGGCTGCCCGGCAGGAAGATGCCGTCGACGAGGTCGAAGATCTCGTCCAGCACCAGCCGTTCCGGCTTCATGGATGCATCGACCGCCGAGACGGTGCCCGGCAGCAGCACTGGCAGCGCCTGCGCGCCGTTCGCCACGGCGTAGATGTATTTCTCGGTCACGCCATGCACGACGTGCCCGCCGGAAGCCTTCACGTCGCAGATGACGCCGATGACAGGACGCATTGTGATCACTTTCGCGGTTGGTAGCCCAGATGTGGGATCGCCGCCCCCATCCTGTCAACGGCTCTTTCGATCAAGGCGCCGCTGCCGGCTGCTGCCTCAGGGTGTCCAGCCGGGCAAGGCGGCGGCCTGGCGGATCCAGTCCGCCAGCTGTGCCTCGTCGCGCGGACCATCCTCGCAGATGTCGATCCAGCGCACCTGTCCGCCGCGCGGCGTGCCGCCCGGCGGCACCGGCGTGAGCGACAGGCCGTCGAAGAAGCTGACCTTCACGTAGCGGGTGAAGACGTGGAACGACAGGAACCAGCCCTGTCCCTCGACGCCGTAGAAGGGCGAGTTCCACCGCACCGCCTTGCGCACGCCGGGCACTGCCTCGACGATTAGCGCGTCGAGCCGCCGGCCGAGAGCCTGCGTCCAGCCCGGCATGGCGGCGATATAGGCCTGAACCGGCGCGTCGCCGTCGCCCTTGGGTATCTGTGGGTTGCCGCCGGACAGGAGGGGGGCCGTGGCCGCGCCCGGCCGCACCGGCGTCGCGCTTCGGCTCGCGGGCTTGCGATCCGGCATGTCGGCCTCCCTGGTCTTCCGTAAGGTCCGATCGACAGGCTAGGCAATTTTGCGAATGGAGCCTAGAAGCGGCGGACTTCTGAAGGATCCTTCCATGTCCATGCTGACGCCCCCCGATCTCTTCGCCCGCCTCGCCGAGCTCGGCATCGAGACGAGCACCGTCGAGCACCCGCCGGTGTTCACCGTGGCGGAATCGCAGGAGGTCATCGAGGCGCTGCCCGGCGGGCACACCAAGAACCTGTTCCTCAAGGACAAGAAGGGCAACCTGTTCCTCGTCGTGGTCGGGCAGGACGTGCCGGTCGATCTCAAGAGCCTGCATGGCCCGCTCGGCGCCGCCAGCCGGCTGTCCTTCGGCAGCGCCGAGCTCTTGGAGGAGGTGCTGGGGGTGAAGCCGGGCTCGGTGACCGCCTTCGCGCCGGCGAACGATGTGGCCGGCCGGGTCCGCGTCATCATCGACGCGGAGCTGATGGAGCACGCGCTGATCAACTGCCATCCGCTGGTCAACACCGCGACCACCGCCATCGCCCGCGACGATCTGATCCACTTCCTGCGCGCCACCGGCCATGAGCCGCTGATCCTTGCCGTGCCGCGCCGCGTGGACGTGCCCGCCGAGGCCGAAGCGGCTTCGGGAGCTGCCTGAGCGGTTGCAATCGTCGCCCGACCGACCATTTTAGTCACCGACCGAGTATCGATTGCTTCCGAGGACGTCACATGCTGCTCAACCAGTCCACCGCACCGGCCGCCAACGGCGCTGAGGCCGGTGACGATGTCATCATCGACACCACCACCCGCGGCTTCATGAAGGACGTGGTGGAGGAATCGCAGCGCCGGCCGGTGCTGGTCGACTTCTGGGCGCCCTGGTGCGGCCCCTGCAAGCAGCTCACCCCGGTGATCGAGAAGGTGGTGCGTGCCGCCAAGGGCAAGGTGCGTCTCGCCAAGATGAACACCGACGAGCATCCCTCCGTCGCTCAGCAGCTCGGCATCCAGTCGCTGCCCACCGTCTACGCCTTCGTCAACGGCCAGCCGGTCGACGGCTTCATGGGCGCGCAGCCGGAATCGCAGGTGCAGGCGCTGGTCGACCGCCTGGTCGGCAATGCCGGCGGCGGTCCCGACCTCGCGGAGATCCTCGCCAGCGCCGATGCCGCCCTGGCCGAGGGCGACGCCGCCGGCGCCACCGAGCTCTACGCCCATGTGCTGGCGGAGGAGCCCGACAATGTGAAGGCACTGGCCGGCATCGCCCGCGCCCATCTCGCCACCGGCGACCTCGAACAGGCCAAGGCGACCCTTGCCCTGGTGCCCGAGGCGGGTGCCGCCGACCCGGCGGTGGCCGCGGTGCGCGCCGCCATCGAGCTGGAGGAGGCCGCGGCCGCCCTCGGCGACGTGCGGGAGCTGGAGGCGAAGGTCGCCGCCAATGCCGCCGACCACCAGGCCCGCTTCGACCTTGCTCTGGCGCTCAACGCCCGCGGCAAGCGCGAGGAGGCGATCGACCAGTTGCTGGTCATCGTGCGCAAGGACCGCACGTGGGCCGAGGACGGCGCCCGCAAGCAGCTGGTGCAGTTCTTCGAGGCGTGGGGGCCGACCGACGAGATGACGGTGCTCGGCCGCCGCCGCCTCTCCTCCGTCCTGTTTTCCTGACGGCCGGCCCGCCGAGGGCCGCCCCCGTCTTTTCGCATGACTGACGGCCGGCCGCCCGGCCGGCGCTTTTGGAGGGCCGATGGCGATCAATCGCCCCTATGGCGGGCCGGCGGAGCTTCCTTCCGTCGTGCCGGTGTTCCCGCTGGACGGCGCGCTGCTGCTGCCGCGCTGCCAGCTGCCGCTCAACATCTTCGAGCCGCGCTACCTCGCCATGATCGACGACGCGCTGAAGGGCGAGCGGGTGATCGGCATCATCCAGCCGGTGCCGGCGCTGGTCACCACCGCCAATCCGGCGCTGCAAGCGGTGGGCTGCCTCGGCCGCATCACCGAATTCGCCGAGAGCGGCGACGGGCGCTATCTCATCACCCTCACCGGCATCGCCCGTTTCCACCTCGCCGAGGAGGTCGCGGCGACTACGCCCTACCGGCAGGCGGGTCTGGATTTTTCCCGCTTCGAGGACGATTTCACGGCGAATGTCGGTGCCGAGGCGGTGGATCGCAGCCGTCTCTTGAAGACGCTCGCCGCCTATCTCGATGCCAACCGGCTGGAAGCCGATTGGGAAAGCATCAAGGACGCGCCGAACGAGGCGCTGGTCAACGCGCTCGCCATGATGTCGCCCTTCGGCGCGCGTGAGAAGCAGGCGCTGCTCGAAGCCGCCACCCTGTCCGATCGGGCGGAGATGCTGATCGCGGTGACCGAGATGGCGCTGGCGCGTGGCGGCGACGGCGACACCGAGGCGCCGTTGCAATAGCGGTCTATGGCATCGAAATGAAAAGGGCCGGATCGTCGATCCGGCCCTTTTCATTCCATGGGAGCGTGGCGCCCGCCGGTCATTCCGCCGCCATCGGCGGGTGCGGCATGGTGTGCAGCGTCGCGGCCGGCGCGGCGGGAGAGACCGGTTCTTCCGGTTCGTCGCGCGGGCCGACGAAGCGGCCGAACAGCCGGGCCAGCCAGCGTCCGAAATCGTCCATCAGGGTGAACACCGCCGGCACGAACACCAGCGACAGCAGCGTCGAGGCCAGAAGGCCACCGATCACCGCGATCGCCATCGGCGCGCGGAAGTCCGAGCCCTCGCCGAGGCCCATGGCCGAGGGCACCATGCCCGCCGCCATGGCGATGGTGGTCATGACGATCGGCTGCGCGCGCTTGCGCCCAGCCTCGATCAGCGCCGTGGTGCGGTCGTGCCCCGCCTTCACCGAGTCGATGGCGAAATCGACCAGCAGGATGGCGTTCTTGGTCACGATGCCCATCAGCATCAGGAAGCCGATCACCACCGGCAGCGTCATGGCGTTGTTGGTGATCAGCAGCGCCACGAAGGCGCCGCCCACCGACAGCGGCAGCGCGACGAGAATGGTGATGGGCTGCAGGAGGTTGGCGAACAGCAGCACCAGCACCGCCAGCACCATCATCACGCCGGCGCCCATGGCGGTAGCGAAGCCGCCGAACACCTCGGCCATGATCTCGGCGTCGCCGGCCTCCTTCAGCGTCACCCCCACCGGCAGGTTCTTCGCCGCCGGCAGCGCATAGACCTCGGCCAGCGCCTCGCCGAGTTCGGTGCCGGTGGAGAGGTCGGCCTCGATGGCGATGCGCCGGGCGCGGTCATAGCGGTCGAGACTGGTCGGGCCGGTGGCGAAGGAGATGTCGGCCACCGAATCGAGCGGCACCGCGGCACCGGCGGCGGTGCGCACCTTCAGGGTGCGGAAGGTGGCGAGGTCGGTGCGGGCGTTCTGGTCGAGCTGCACCCGGATCGGCACCTGCCGGTCGCCGGCGGAGAATTTGGCGAGGTTCTGCGAGATGTCGCCGATGGTGGCGATGCGCACGGTCTGGGCGATGTCGGCGACGGAGACGCCGAGTTGCGCGGCTTCCGACAGCCGCGGCATCACCCGGAGTTCCGGCCGTTCCAGCGCCGCCGAGGTCACCACATTGGTGAGGCCCTTCACGTCGGCGCGGATCTCGCGCTCCAGCTTGAGCGCCGCCTGCTCCACCGCCACCCCGTCCGAACCGGAGAGGATGACGGTGAATTCGCGCCCGCCGGGGCCGGCGCCGCCGGAGGCGCCGAAATTGAAGCGCAAATCGGGGATGGCGGCGATTTCCCGCTGCATCCGCGCCTCGAACTGCTTCTGGGTATCCTGGCGCTCGGCGCGCGGCTTGAGGTTGACGATCATCGTCGCCTTGCGGACCTCGCCGGCGGCGCTGATCGGTCCCGCGGTCGCGCCGCCGCCGGCGGTGGCGAACACGCTCGCCACTTCCGGCTGGTTCTCCAGCAGCACGGTGACCTCGTTCACCACCCGGCGCGTGGAATCCAGCGTCGAGCCCGGCGGCAGCTCCAGCGCCAGCACCGAGCGGGAGACGTCGGCATTGGGAATGAAGCCGGACGGCAGCAGGGTCGACAGCCACATCGAGCCGATGAACAGGAGGATGCCGGCCGCCACGGTGACGAAGCGGTGGCGCACGCTGGCGCGCAGCAGCCGGACATAGCCGCGCATCAGCGCGCTGTCGGGCTTCTCGCGATGGCCGTGCTCGCGCAGGAAATAGGCGGCCAGCATCGGGGTGAGCAGGCGGGCCACCAGCAGCGAGAACAGCACCGCCACGGCGACGGTGATGCCGAACTGGCGGAAATACTGCCCGGCGATGCCGCCCATGAAGCTCACCGGGGCGAATACCGCGACGATGGTCAGCGTGGTCGCCACCACGGCGAGGCCGATCTCGTCGGCGGCGTCGATGGCGGCGCGATAGGCGGATTTGCCCATGCGCATGTGGCGCACGATGTTCTCGATCTCGACGATGGCGTCGTCGACCAGGATGCCGGTCACCAGCGTCACCGCCAGCAGGCTCACGCCATTGAGCGAGAAGCCGAGCATGTCCATCACCCAGAAGGTGGGCAGGATGGAGAGCGGAATGGCGGTGGCCGAGATGATGGTCGCCCGCCAGTCGCGCAGGAACAGCAGCACGACGATGATGGCGAGCACCGCGCCCTCGATCAGCGTGTGCATCGCCGAGGTGTAGTCGGCCTCGGTATAGCGCACCATCGAGTCGATCAGGGTGATCCGCGCCTCGGGATGCGCCGCCTCCAGCTGGCGCAGCGCCTCCTCCACCCGGTTGGCGACGTCGACATCCGAATAGCCCTTGGCGCGGTAGATGCCGAAGGCGACCACCGGCTTGCCGTCGAGCTGGGCGAAGATGCGCGGCTCGGCGGCGCCGTCGGTGACGGTGGCGAGGTCGGCGAGCCGTACCTGGCGCGAGGAGGAGGTGGCGGTCGCCGGCAGCGAAATGCGGGTCTCGGCGAGATCGGCGACGGTCAGCGCGCCGCCCAGCGTGCGCACCGATTGTTCCTGGGTGCCGATCTCGCCGCGTCCGCCGGCGAGGTCGACATTGGTGGCGACCAGCTGGCGGTTGACGTCGGCGGCGGTCACGCCGAGCGCGGCCAGCTTGTCCGGGTTGAGCGAGATGCGGATCTCACGGTCGACGCCGCCCTCGCGCTTCACCTGCGCGACGCCGCGCACGCCCTGCAGCGCCCGGATCACCGTGTCGTCGACGAACCAGGACAGCTCGTCCGGCGTCATCTGCGGTGCCGAGGCGGCATAGGTGACGATGGCCATGCCCTCGACATCGACGCGCTGGATCAGCGGCTCCTCGATGTCCTGCGGCAGCTCGGAGCGGATGCCGGTGACCGCGTCGCGCACGTCGTTCACCGCGCGGTCGACCTGGGTCTCCAGCTGGAATTCCACCGTGGTCACCGAGGCGCCCTCGGTGATGGAGGAGGTGATGTGCTTTACCCCCTGGGTGCCGGCGATGGCGGTCTCGACGCGCTTGGTCACCTGGGTTTCCAGCTCGCTGGGCGCGGCGCCGGGCTGGGTGACGGTGACGGTGACGATCGGCACGTCGATGTTCGGCATGCGCGTCACCGGCAGCCGGTCGAAAGTGTAGAGGCCGAGCGCGGTCAGCACCACGAACAGCACGATGGAGGGGATCGGCGAGCGGATCGACCAGGCGGAGATATTGAGCGCCATCACACACCGTCCTTCGCGGCGCCGGGCTTGTCCTGGAGCGGCACCGGGCTCACCCGGTCGCCGTCGCGCAGGAAGCCGCCGGCGCGGGCGACTACGTTCTCGCCGTCCGTCATGCCCTCGGCGATCTCGACGAAGCCGTCACCCATCAGTCCGGTCTTCACCTGGCGCCGGTGCACGGTGTCGCCCTCGACCACCAGCACGAAGGCGCCGTCCTTGTCGAACTGCACCGCCGAGAGCGGCAGAGCGAGGCCGGTATGGCGGGCGAGCTCGATGTCGCCGCGCGCATAGGCGCCGGGGCGCAGCCGCGGGTCGTCGGCCAGCGCCACGGCGACGCGGGCGAGCCGGGTGGCCGGGTCGACCTTGGCGCCGACCAGGCGCACCGTGGCGTCCAGCGGGGCGGTGAAGCCGGCCGGCGTCACCGCCACCGGCATGCCCGGCTTCATGCGCGGCAGCGCCGATTCCGGCACCTCGGCATTGAGGTCGATGGCGCCGTCCTTGACGATGCGGAACAGCGGCTCGCTATTGGCCGACAGCACGATGGCGCCGAGCCGCGCCGCCCGCGACGAGACGATGCCGGCCTCCGGCGCCTTGATCTCGGTGCGGCCGAGCCGCACCTCCAATTCGTCGCGATTGGCCTTGATCTGCGCGGCGTCCGCCTCGGCGGCGGCCACCATCTGCCGCGCGGCGGCCACCTGGGCGGTGGCCACCCGCACCGCGCGCTCGCGCTGGTCGAGCACTTCCTGCGAGGTGGCACCGGTCTTGATCAGGGTGCGGGCGCGTTCCACCGCGGCTTCCGCCTCGATGCGCTGGGCATCGGCCTGCTCCAGCGCGGCCTTCTGCTGGGCGATGGCGGCCTGCGCCTTCGCCGCATTGGCGGTGTTCTGCGCCAGCAGCGCCACCAGCGTGTCGCGCGATAGCCGGGCGAGCACGGCGCCCTTGGCGACGCGGTCGCCCTCCTCCACCAGGATCTCGGTGATGCGGTAGCCGTCGATCTCCGGCCCGACCATGATCTCCTCGCGGGCGGCGAGCGTGCCGGTCACCGGCAGGCGCTCCACGACCTCGCGCGGAGCGGCCGGCACCACGCTTACCGTGACACCGCGGGCGGCCTTGGGTTCGGGGGCGGTTGTGGCCTGCGCCGGCTCGGTCACGCCGAGCCGGAGGCCGAAGGGCACGCGATCGCGCAGCGCATAGCCGCCGACCCCGACCACGAGGACGGTCATGGCGAGGGCGAGGGTCACCCGGCCGCGCAGGGTGGAGGGAGCGAACTTCATGTCGGGTCGACCATGGCGGGTTTGACGGGGGCGAGCATGCGGGCGATGAGATCGCCGAAGCTGGGCATCATGGCGGCGAGCGGCAGCTCCGGCTGCAGCCGTCGGCGCAGCAGCAGCCCGTCGCCGATAGCATCGATCAGCGTCATGGCGATGTCGGGATCGATGGCGGCGTCGATCTCGCCGCGCCGCTGTCCGGCGAGGAAGGCCTCGCGGATGGCGTTGCCCATTTCCTCGTCGGCCTCGTCGAACGTGGCCTTGAGCTTGGGGTTGCGCGCGGCCTCGGCGGCGATTTCCGGGCCGAGATCGGCGCACACCATCGGCATCTCGCCGGAGAACAGCGCCTGGCCCATGGCGGTGAGGCCGGCGGCGAAGCTCGGCGCGGCATGCATCATGTCGAGCATCTGCATGCGGGCGCTGCGCTCTTCCTCGACGATGGCGAGGATGATGGCGTCCTTGGACGGGAAATAGCGATAGAGCCCGCCGGGGCTCATACCCGCCTCGGCGCAGATTTCCTGCATCGAGGTGGCGTGGAAGCCGGCGCGGGTGAAGCAGGCGGCGGCGGCGTCGAGCACCCGCCGGCGCGGATCGGCCTTGCGGCGGCGGGCCGGCGTCGCGACGCCCGCCTCGGCGCCGGCCGGCGGCGCGGGAGCGGGGTCGGCATTGCGGGCGGTCTCGGACACGGCGGCCATGCGGTAATCCAGTTGGGGAGGAAGCCTGCGAAAGGATCCATCCGAAATGCGAACGAACGTTCGCTCTCATTATCGCGGCGTGGGCGAACAATCAAGAACGAACGTTCGTTCGCAAAAATAACCTTGCGTCAAACGGTGGCGGAAATTCGGCGACCGCTCCGCGATTCCGGCCGGCGGAGCGTCGCGGATCCGGCGCTGTCCGCAGGGCGACCGGCCCGCTAGGGCTGCTTCGCCAGCACGGGGGCGAAGGCGGCGACCACCTTGTCGTAGACGGCGCGCTTGAAGGGAATGATCAGTTCCGGCGTGTTGGCGAGTTTCTCCCAGCGCCACTCGGCGAATTCCGGTTTGTGCTTGCCGCCGCCGGGGCGCCGCACGTCGATCTCGCTGTCCTTGCCGGTGAAGCGCAGCGCGATCCATTTCTGCATCTGGCCGCGATAGCGTCCTTTCCAGGCCTCGCGGGCGATCGGCTCGGGAAGGTCGTAAGGCAGCCAGTCCGGCACCTCGGCCAGCGGCTCCACCGAGCGGACATTGGTCTCCTCGTAGAGCTCGCGCAGCGCCGCATCTTCTGGGCTCTCGCCCTCGTCGATGCCGCCCTGCGGCATCTGCCAGGAATGGGTGGCGTCGACATGCTCGGCGCCGCCGACCCGGCGGCCGACAAAGACCAGCCCGTCGCGGTTGACGAGCACGACGCCGACGCAGGGGCGATAGGGAAGCTGTTCGAACGGGGTCATCGCAAAGGCCGGAATAGGCGCGGGCACCTCGCCGCCCATCCATCATAGGCGGAGGCGGTGACCGAACGTAGGTCCGGATGGAATTATGCTTACCGGGCAGGAAGCTCCCGCTCCTGCTTCCCCGGGGCGCGGCGCCCGGCAGGCCGCGCGAAAAGCCACGGGAGAAGCCGCGCCGGCCCGGCATTGACAGCGGCCGGCCGTCTGCGTCCCCTGACAGGCGGCACAGGCGGCACAGGCGGCACAGGCGGCACAGGCGGCACAGGCGGCACAGGCGGGGGCGGGAGGAATGACGGGTTTCGAGGTCGGCTTCACCGAGGGCGTCTTCGCCGATCCGTCCCGGCCGAACTGGTCCGGCGACGGCCCGCGCCCGCTGCGCTGGTCGGCCTGGTATCCGAGCGACGAGCCGGCGGCGGCCGACAGGACGGCGTCAACGACCTTCCGGCCGCTGCCGCTGCGCCGCGACGCCCGCCCGAGTGGACGTGCCGGCCAGCTGCCGCTGGTGCTGCTCTCGCACGGCACCGGCGGCACGATCGCCGGGCTCGGCTGGCTGGCGCACCGGCTGGCGGCACACGGCTTTCTCGTCGCCGGGGTCGATCATCACGGCAACACCGCGCGCGAGCCCTATCGGGCGGAAGGTTTCCTGTGCTGGTGGGAACGCGCCGGCGACCTCACGCGGCTCACCGACCATCTCCTCGCTGATCCACGCTTCGCCGGCGGCATCGACACCGATCGCCTGCATGCCGCCGGCTTCTCGCTCGGCGGTCACACGGCGCTGGCGCTGCTCGGCGCGATCAACGAGGTGCCGCGCTTCCTGGAGTGGGCGGCTGGCCAGCCCTTCGGGCGCGGCCCGCGCGAATTTCCCGATCTCGCCGGCCGCATCGCGCCGCTGCTGGCGGAGAGCCCGGTCTTTCGTGTCGCGTGGGAGCGGCAGGCGCTGTCCTGCCGCGATCCGCGCCTGCGCTCGGCGCTGCTGATGGCGCCGGCGCCGACGGTGCGCGCCTTCACGCCGGAAAGCCTCGCCGCCATCCGCGCCCCGGTGGGGCTCACCGTCGGCGGCGCCGATCGCGAGGCGCCGGGCGAGGCGGGGGCGATATGGCTGCGGGACCGGCTTTCGGCGAGCCGGCTGCTGCCGCTCGCTGCGGAGGTCGGACACTATGCATTGCTGGGCGAATGCACGCCGGCCGCCTGTCGCGCCGCGCCGGAGATCTGCGTCGACGCGCCCGGCGTGGATCGCGCGGCGGTCCATGCCGAAGTCGCGGCGCTGGCGCTGGACCTGTTCGGGGCTGCCGTCGGCTGAGGAGACCCGGCCGCAGCGCGCAGGGATTTTCGACCCGACCCCCGATGGGGGCCCCAACGGCTCTCGGGTGTCCAAGACCTTGGCGCCCCCAAGACCTTGGCGCCCCCAAGACCTTGGCGCCCCCAAGACCTTGGCGCACCCAAGACCTTGGCGCACCCAAGACCTTGGCGTGCGAGGTCTTTAGCGTGCCGCGGTCTTTAGCGGGCTATCGTCGCGTCCCGGCCCGGCGGCAATACTTCCACCACTTCGCGCAGGCCCGTCGCGGCATCCATCAGGGTGAAGGCGCCGGGGGTAGGGCCATCGTCGGTCGGCGAGCCCTGGCGAAGTATCGGCGCGTCGGCGGCCATCGGGGCGTTTCCGGGCTCGAAGCTGTCGCCGAACAGCGGCTCGTTGGAGCGCACCGCCACCGGTGTCTCGCCCCGCAGCATCAGCCAGGCGGCGGCGACGGCGATGATGGCCAGCCCCGCCAGTCCGAAGATCGCCACCGCCACGCGATTGAGGTCGCTGTCGCGGCCGACATCGCGGCCGAGCGGTTCCTCGGCCTCGGCCAGAATCTTCGGGGGGAAGGCCGGCGAGGCCACCGGCGGCTGGCGAAGCAATGTCATGCGACGCTTGTCGAACCGGACCAAGGCAGCATCGGGGCAAGTCGGGGCTGCCGAAGCGGAAAATACGTCGAATATGGCGATGTTTCCCGGTTGTTGCGCAGATGTCGCGCCGATGGCGGGGGAAGCCCGGCGCCCGGCGCTCCGTGGTCGGCGGCGGGGCGGGTATCCGGGAGAACGTGGCGGCGGCCAGCGCGGGCATCCTCGGCCGGCATCGCTGCCCGGCGACGCATTGCCGGCCGCGTCCCCGAACCCCTGCGGCCGGTCCGTGCCGGCACGTCGGCAAAAGAAGAACCCCGCCTCGCGGCGGGGTTCGGGTCGTCTCGGGACAGGCCGTTGGATCCGGCCGGGCCGGATCAGTTCGGCACGGCAGCCTTGGGATCGGCCGGGTAGGCGGCGTTCTTCTGCACGCCCTTTATCAGGTCGATCGCCAGCTTCAGCTGGGTGTCGTCCTTCGGATCCGGCGGCACATAGGCCGGCGAGCCGGTCTTCTCGTCCTCGCCGTTCTTCAGGTGGCCCTTCAGCGAGGCCTCGCCGCGGGTGGTCTCCACCCCGGCCGCCTCGGCCTTCTCCTTCACTTCCTGCGGCACGTCCTGCACCAGCTCGATGTCCGGCGAGATGCCCTTGGCCTGGATCGAGCGACCCGACGGCGTGTAGTAGCGCGCCGTGGTCAGCTTGATCGCCGCGTTGCCGGAGACCGGGATCACCGTCTGCACCGAGCCCTTGCCGAAGGACAACGAGCCGAGGATGGTGGCGCGCTTGTGGTCCTGCAGCGCGCCGGCGACGATTTCCGAGGCCGAGGCCGAGCCGCCGTTCACCAGGACGATCACCGGCTTGCCCTTGGCGAGGTCGCCCGGCCGCGCGTTGCGGCGCTCGATCTCGTCGGGGTTGCGGCCGCGGGTGGAGACGATCTCGCCGCGGTCGAGGAAGGTGTCGGACACCTCGATCGCCTGGTCGAGCAGGCCGCCCGGATTGTTGCGCAGGTCGATGACGTAGCCCTTGAGCTTGTCCTCGCCGATCTGCTTGGCGAGGTCGTCCATCGCCTTCTTCAGCCCCTCGGCGGTGTTCTCGCTGAAGGAGGTGATGCGGATATAGGCGATGTCGTCGCTCTCGACGCGGGCGCGCACCGACTTGATGTTGATGATGTCGCGCACCAGGGTCAGCTCGAGCGGCTTGTCCTGGCCCTTGCGGATCACCGTCAGCTTGATCGGGGTGGCGACGGCGCCGCGCATCTTCTCGACCGCCTGGCTGAGCGTCATGCCCTTGACGTCCTCGTCGTCCAGCTTGGCGATCAGGTCGCCAGCCTGGACGCCCGCCTTGGCGGCCGGGGTGTCGTCGATCGGGGCGACGACCTTCACCAGGCCGTCCTCCATCGTCACCTCGATGCCGAGCCCGCCGAACTGGCCGCGGGTCTGCACCTGCATGTCGCGGAAGTCCTTGGCGTCCATGTAGGTGGAGTGCGGGTCGAGCGAGGCGAGCATGCCGTTGATCGCCGCCTCGACCAGCTTGGCGTCGTCCGGCTTCTCGACATAGTCGGCGCGCACGCGCTCGAACACGTCACCGAACAGGTTGAGCTGGCGGTAGGTGTCCGAGGCCGCCGCCATCGCCGTGGCCGGCTCGAGCAGCAGGCGCGGCTGCGAAACGCCAACAGCGACGATGGCGCCGATCGCCGCGCCCATCAGAAATACAGACGTCCTACGCATCATCCGCGTGCCTTCTCGCTCTCGCTCGTCACCCACCAGGGGGTTGGGTCAATCGAAATTCCGTCCTTGCGGAATTCGACATAGAGAATGGGTTGGGCGGTTCCAAGGCCGACCGAAGAAACCAGTTGAGGGCCGTCGCCCATCACCCCGACCGGTTCTCCGGACAATACGAACTGTCCCAACTCGACCGTTATCTTATCCATCCCGGCCATTAGGATATGGTATCCGCCGCCGGCGTTGATGATCAATAGTTGTCCATAGGAGCGGAACGGCCCGGCATAGACCACCCAGCCGTCGCTCGGGGCCGCCACCTGGGCCTGGCTGCGGGTGCCGAAGGACATGCCTTTCTCGGCACCGCCATAGCCATCTTCGGCGCCGAAATTCTTCAATATGCCGCCGCTTACCGGCAGCGGCAGCAGGCCGCGCGCCTCGGCGAAGGCGACGCCCGGCGTCATGCGGCCGGGGTTCCGGAGTGCCGCCAGCCGCTCGCTCGCCGATTGATTCGGCTTGTTTGTCAGAGCCTTGGCGGCATCGGCCGCCTTGCGGGCGGCGGCGATCTCGGTCTCCATGCGCTTCAAGAGATCGCGCACATTGCTGGCTTCGGCGGCGAAGGCGGCAGCGCGCTCGCGCTCGGCGACCAGCGCCGTCTCGCCCTGGTCGAGCGAGCCCTGGCGCTCGGCGATCAGGGCGGCGGTGCGGCGACGCTGCTCTCCCAGCGTCGCTTTCAATTCTGCGAGAGCGTCGCGCTCGGCGGCCACGTCCTTGCGTACCCGCTCCTGTGCGGCGAGCTCGCTGGACAGCAATTCGGTCTCGGCTTTCAGCTCCGGCAGCACCGCGCCGAGCAGCATCGCCGAGCGCACCGATTGCAGCGCGTCGTCCGGGCGCACCAGCAGCGCCGGCGGCGGATGGTTGCCGAGTCGGGCGAGGCCGCCCAGCACCTCGGCCATCTCGTCCCGGCGCGAATCGAGCGATTCGCGGATGTCCGCCTCCTCGCGCTGGAGCGCGATCAGCCGCTGCTCGCTGGCGTCGAGCTTGTCCTCAACCTCGCGCACCCGAGTGGCGGTGTCGATCAGCGCGGCGTTGAGCTTGGCGCGGTCGCCTTTCAGCGTCTCGATCTCGCCAGCGAGTCGGGCCTGCTCGGCGGCGCTGCCCTTCATGTTGGTCTCGAGCTGCTCCATGCGCTGCTTCTGCGCCTGGGTCCGCGCGGCGGGGTCGGCGGCCGGCGCCGGGCGGGGCGGGTTCTGGCCGGCCGTCGGGCCGGAGACCTGATTTCCGGTGGCCGGGCTTCCGCCATCTTGGCTCCCGGCGATCGGGCTCCCGGAGGGCTGGCTTCCCGTGGCCTGGTTTCCCGTGGCCTGGCTTGCAGCCGGGGTGGGATCCTGGGCCGGCGCCTGGCCTGTCTCGGCCGGCGCTTCCGTGCCCGGTGCCTCCGTCGCGTCGGGCGTCGCCGGCGTGTCGAGGGTTTCCTGCGGTTCGGCGAGCCGCGGCTGCCCTTGCTCGCCTTCGCGGCCATGCACCGCTTCGGCGAGCGTTCCGGCGGCGAGGGCGAGCGCCAGCAGCCCTGCCACGGAGCGGCGGGCGCGCAGGCGCGAGGGACGGGCATTGGCGGGTTGAGGCATCGGGTGAGCAGAGCGGCAAGCTGGTTAACGCGCGCTTAACCGATGGCGGCGGCTTCCCCGTAATCCCCGATCATCCCTTGTGGTAGGGGTGGCCGGCGAGGATGGTGGTCGCCCGGTAGAGCTGTTCCGCCAGCATCACACGAACCAGCTGATGCGGAAAGGTGGCACGGCCGAAGGCGATCAGCTTCTCGGCGCGGGCCCGCACCGGCGGGCTCAGCCCGTCCGCCCCGCCGATCAGCAGCGCCAGCGCGCGGGTGCCGCGATCGCGCCGCGCCGCCATGTCGTCGGCGATTTCCTCGGAGGAGATCTGCGTGCCGCGCGGGTCGAGGGCAAACACCCCGGCGCCCTCGGGCAGGGCGGCGAGGATGGCGGTGCCTTCCTCCGCCATGCGGTCGTCCGGCCGGCGCGCCGAACTCTCGCCGATCTCGACGATGTCGGGGCCGGAAAGCCCGAGCGCACGGGCGCCCTTGGCGGTCCGGTCGATGTAGCGGGCGCAGAGTTCCCGCTCGGGCCCGGCCTTGAGCCGGCCCACCGCGACGATCAGAAGGCGCACCCGCCCAAGCCTCGTAGTGTCAGCCGTGCGGCGGCTTGGCTGTGTCCGGGCGTCCGCCCGACCACATCTTCTCAATGTTGTAGAAGGCCCGCACTTCCGGCTGGAAGAGGTGGACGATCACGTCGCTCGCATCGATCAGGACCCAGTCGCAGGCCGGCTGGCCTTCGACGCGGACGCCCTTCACGCCGAATTCCTTGAGCGCCTCGACGAGGTGATCGGCGAGCGCGCCGACGTGACGCTGCGAACGGCCAGACGCCACCACCATGTGGTCGGCGATGGTGGTCTTGCCGCGCAGGTCGATGGATGTGACGTCCTCCGCCTTGTCGTCGTCGAGACGGGCGAGAACGAGGGCCAGGATCTCGTCGGCGTCATAACGCGCTTCGGAGACCGGGGCAGCGGCCGGGCTAGTGGGGGCGGCTGCGGAAAGCGCCATGCTGGACAGGGGTCCGAATCCTCTCATAAGGCATATGAGGTGGAGGTTTTCCCCACCGTCAATGCTTGCTTAAGATATCGTGGAATGCCCCTGCTTTTCAAGCTTTGTCGGCGTTTTCGCCATATTGCACCGCACGCGGCGCAACTTCGGGTTTCCTGCGGGGTCGCAGGCAATGCAACTCTGGGTCTCCGGCACCGCCGCCGGCGGCACGGCGTCAGACCTCGTCGCGGGCCGCCCGCGAGCGCAGCGCGGTGGAGGAAAGCGACGATTTCAGCCCGTGCAGGAACATCCAGGCCGGCGCCGGCGCGTCGGCCAGGCGCGGTGCCAGCCGCTCGTCGAGCCGCCAGCGCGCCAGCGCCTGTGCCGCCGGGGCGGCGGTGGCGTTGAGGCTGAGCCCGGCGCGGTCGATCACCGCGATCGGCAGGAGGTCGGCGATGTCGCGCCAGCGCTGCCAGCGGTGGAAACTGGCAAGGTTGTCGGCCCCCATCAGCCAGACGAAGCGCACCCCCGGGCGGCGGCGGATCAGCTCGGCCACGGTGTCGCGGCTGTAGCGGGTGCCGAGCCCGGCCTCCAGCCCGGTCGGCACCAGCGCCGGATGGTCGGCGACCTGCCGCGCCAGCGCCAGCCGCTCGGCGAGCGGCGGCAGGTGGCCATTGTCCTTCAGCGGGTTGCCGGGCGTCACCAGCCACCACACCCGGTCGAGCCGCAGCTTCTTCAACGCCAGCAGGCTGGCGGCGCGGTGCGCGGCGTGCGGCGGGTTGAACGAGCCGCCATAGAGGCCGATCCGCATGCCCGGCACCGAGGGCGGGATGCGCGTGTCGGCGGCATTCGCTTTACCTCTCCCCGAGGTAGAGAAGTCGGCGCGGGACGCGTCGGGTGAGGGGGATGGCTCGCCGGTCATCCTGCATCGGGCCCCCGCCCCTCTCTCCGCCGGGACGAGGGAGCCGTCCGGCCATCCCGGCTCACGGCCGGATCTGGCCGGTGCCGCGCACCCGGTATTTGAACGAGGTTAGCTGCTCGGCGCCCACAGGCCCGCGCGCGTGCATCCGCCCGGTGGCGATGCCGATCTCGCCGCCGAAGCCGAACTCGCCGCCATCGGCGAACTGGGTCGAGGCATTGTGCACCACGATGGCGGAATCGACCTCGGCGAGGAAGCGCTCCGCCGCCGCCGCGTCCTCGGTGAGGATGGCGTCGGTGTGGTGCGAGCCGTGCGTCTCGATATGGTCGATGGCGGCGTCGAGGCCATCAACCACCTTGGCCGAGATCACCGCGTCGAGATATTCGGTGTCCCAGTCCGCCTCGCTGGCCGGCTTCACCCGGGCATCTGCCTTCTGAGCAGCTTCGTCGCCGCGCACTTCGCAGCCGGCGTCGATCAGCATCGAGACCAGCGGCGCCAGCATCTCGCCGGCGACGGCGCGGTCGACCAGCAGCGTCTCGGCGGCGCCGCACACGCTGGTGCGCCGCAGCTTGGCGTTCTTCACGATGGTCAGCGCCTTGTCGAGATCGGCGGCCCTGTCGACGAAGATGTGCACGATGCCTTCGAGATGCGCGAACACCGGCACCCGCGCCTCGTCCTGCACGCGGGCGACCAGGCTCTTGCCGCCGCGCGGCACGATGACGTCGATAGTGCCGTCGAGCCCGGCGAGCATCGCGCCGACTGCCGCGCGGTCGCGCGTCGGCACTAGCTGGATGGCGTCGGCGGGAAGCCCCGCCGAGACGAGGCCCTTCACCATCGCCGCGTGGATGGCGCGGCTGGACTGGAAGCTGTCGGAGCCGCCGCGCAGGATCACCGCGTTGCCGGCCTTCAGGCACAGGCTGCCGGCATCGGCGGTGACGTTGGGCCGGCTCTCATAGATGACGCCGACCACGCCGAGCGGCGTGCGCACCCGCTCGAGACGCAGCCCGTTCGGCCGCTCCCAGCTCTCGGTCACCTTGCCGACCGGGTCGGGCAGCTCGGCGATTTCGGCGACGCCGGCGGCGGTCGCTTCCAGCCGCGCCGGGGTCAGGGTCAGCCGGTCGATCATCGATTCCGACAGGCCGGCGGCGCGGGCGCGCGCCACGTCCTCCTCATTGGCGGCGAGGATGAGCGCGGCATCGGCGCGGATCGCCGCCGCCGCCGCCTTCAGCGCCGCTTCCTTCACCGGCGGCGGGGCGAGGGCGAGCTTGCGGGCGCTCGCGCGGGCGCGCGTCCCCAACTCGCGCATCAGCGCGCGGACATCGGTTTCGGCTTCGGTGACGGCGCGCAGCTGGCCGGCGGACATGGCACTCACTCGTGATCGACGGTTGGCGGAACGAAACGGGGCGCCCTTCTATCACATTCCACTGCCGCTGCGCCAAAAACCCGTGCGGCGCCTGGCGGCGGACAGGGGCCCTCGCCGGCCCCGGCTTAACCCTGTGGCGGGAATCCGCGCCGCGAGGCTTGCCATTTGCGCCCCGACGTCCGATTTCGTTACCAGCCATCCCTCGCCGCCTCGCGCCGCCATCCCGGGAGACACGAGCATTATCCTGCGTGCCTACGATATCGCCTGGGACGCGTTCTGGCGCTTCGTCGAGGACGATGGCTGGGCGATCGCCAGCCACATCGCGCTCTCCGCGCTGATGTCGCTGTTCCCGTTCCTCATCTTCGTCACCGCGCTGGCCGCCTTCTTCGATTTCCAGGATCTCGCCAAGGAGACGGTGCAACTGATGCTGGAGGCGTGGCCGGCGCAGGTCGCCGCGCCGATCGGGCGGGAGATCTCCTCGGTGCTCACCCATGTGCGCACGGACGCGCTCACCGTCGGCGTTGTGCTCGCCATCTACTTCTCCTCCAACGGCATCGAGAGCCTGCGCATCGGCCTCAACCGCGCCTATGGGGTGAAGGAGATGCGCTCCTGGTATTGGCTGCGGCTGGAATCCATCGGCTATGTGCTGGTCGGCGCCGCCGGCCTGCTCGCTCTGTCCTTCCTGGTGGTGCTCGGCCCGGTGCTGTGGCTGGGCGCGGTGAGCTTCCTGCCGGCGCTGGAGCCGTTCAGCGGGGTCATCACCTTCCTGCGCTACGCCGCCACCTCGGTGATCCTGATCGTCGCGCTGGTGGTGGCGCATATGTGGCTGCCGGCCGGGCGTCGGCGGCTGTCCGACGTGGCGCCGGGAATCCTAGTCACGCTCGGCCTGTGGCTGGGCGCCGGCGCCGCCTTCGGGCGCTACCTCGCTGCCTTCGCCGGCAATTACGTCACCACCTATGCCGGCCTCGCCTCGGTGATGATCGCGCTGGTCTTCCTCTACACCACCGCCTCGATCTTCGTGTATGGCGGCGAGCTCAACGCCGCCATCCGCCGCTCCCGCGAGGAAGCCTACTAGAGCCCTTAATCGATCGGGTGGAATCACCTGATCGATTAAGGGCTCTCGATTCAATAAGCTGGAGCATGCTCCAGCCCGGCCTCGCGTCCCCCCGGGCGGTCGCCTTGCTGGCAATAACATAACAAGTTATATAACCTGTTATGTTGATCGGGAGGTCGCGCATGGACGACATATTGCGGGCGCTTGGCCATCTGCCGCTCGGCAGCCGGCTGAAACGGCTCGGCGAGCAGCTGCAGGCCGACACCCAGTACCTGCTCGACGAGCTGGATCCCCTGCTGCTGTCCGGCCAGCATCCCTTCCTCCTCGCGCTCGACCGGCTGGGTCCGCTCACCGTCGGCGATCTCGCGCAGGCGCTCGGCGTCTCGCAGCCCGGCGTCACCCGCACGGTGGCGCGGCTCGTCGAGCGCGGGCTGGTGGAGACCGGGCCCGGCCCGGACGACCAGCGGCAGAAGATCGTCGCGCTCAGCGCCGCCGGGCGCGAGCTCGTCGAGGTGGCGAAGGCGGAGCTCTGGCCGCGCATCGACGCCGCCGTCGCCGAGCTCTGCGCCGGCCTCGACGGGCCGCTGCTCGCCCAGCTCACGGCGATCGAGGACCGGCTGGTCGCCGAGCCGCTGCATCTCCGCGCCCGCCGCCAGGAGAGTGCCCGTTGACCGCGCATCCGCTCGACCGCCCCGTCTGGGCGGCGCTGACCAGCCGGCATGCCCTGCTTGCCGAAGGCGGCCCGCTGGCGAAACGCTATCCCGCCGACATCCTGCCCTTCGCGGCGCTGCGCGACGACAGCCCGGAGGCCGGCCGGGCGCTGGCGGCGCTGGTCCGGCCGGGCGAAAGCGTCGTCTTCGCGGAGGCGGGAGAGGTGGCGCTGCCGGCCGGGTTGTCGCCGGCCTCGGTCGCCGAGGCCGTGCAGATGGTCGCCGAGCCGCTGGCGATGCCGTTGCCGGCGGCGGCCGTCGATGCCCGCATCGCGCCGCTCGGCCCGTCCGATGCCGCCGAGATGCTGGAACTGGCGACGCTCACCCGGCCCGGTCCGTTCGGCCTGAAGGCGCTGAGCCTCGGGGGCTTCTGGGGCGTCCGCCTCGATGGGCGACTGGCGGCGATGGCCGGCGAGCGGCTGCGCCAGCCCGGCTTCACCGAGCTGAGCGGCGTGTGCACGCATCCCGATTTTCGCGGCCGCGGCCTTGCGCGCAGCCTGTCGCTGTTCGTGGCCGCCGGCATCGCTGCGCGCGGCGACACCCCCTATCTGCACGCCTATGCCGGCAACGCCGCCATCCGCCTCTATGAATCGATCGGCTTCCGCCTGCGTGGGTCGATGACGATCGTGACAGCGCGGGCCGGCTGACGCGCGCGGTGGAACTTTCGCCGTCGTCCGGCCTTGACCCTCGTCAAGGCGCCGGCCGCGGCAACGGGGTCGGATGGCCATCAGGACACAGCGAGAGGAGATCCGGCACATGACCCATTCCGACAAGTTTCGCCTTCCGGCCGGAGCCCTCGTCGCCGTGTGCGATGGGCGCAGGGCGCTGGTCCTGCGCAATGAGGGCGACGCGGCCTTCCCCAATCTGCGCACCCGCGAGGTGCATGAGCAGGACAACCCGCCGACCGCCGCCCAGGGCACCGACGCGCCCGGCCGGGTGCACCAGTCCACCGGCACCGCGCGCTCGGCGGTGGAGACCACCGATTTCCACGCGCTCGCCGAGGCCGCCTTCCTGCGCCGCATCGCCGAGCGGCTGGAGGCGCTGCTCGCCGCCGGCGAGGGCACCGCGCTGCTCATGGTCGCCTCGCCGCGTGCGCTCGGCGTGCTGCGCCCGCTCTATGGACGGGCGGTGCAGGAGGCGCTGATCGGCGAGGTCGACCGCGACATGGTGAAGCTGCCGGTCTACGAGATCGAGAAGCACGTCGCCGCCTGATTGCCGCCGCGGCGACTTCCGCCGGGCGCCCGCCACCGGCCGGCCGGTGTCGCGCGTTCGGCGTCGCGGGTTCCGTGCCCGGCGAAGCGGCTTTCCGACGGTCTTCCTTAAGGCGACTTGATCCAAGTCCGCCGCTCCGCCGTAATGGGGGCGTCGCCGACCCACCTGTCGCCCCCCGCCGGAGGACCGAATGTGAAGACGCTTTCCTTCTTCCGCCTGGTGGTCAGCGTCGGCCTGTGCCTGGCGGTGGGCGCCATCGGCTCGCTCGCCACCACGCCGAAGATCCCCACCTGGTACGCCGGTCTCGTCAAGCCGGCCTGGACGCCGCCCGACGCGGTGTTCCCGGTGGCGTGGACCACGCTCTATGTGCTGATGGCGGTGGCGCTGTGGCGGCTGTGGCAGCTGCACGGGCCCTCGCCGGCGCGGCGGCTGGCGGTGGCGCTATTCTTCCTGCAGCTGGCGCTCAACGCGCTGTGGTCGCCGGTGTTCTTCGGGCTGGAGGCGCCAGGGGCGGCGCTGGCCGTCATTATCCTGCTGATCGGCGCGGTCGTCGCCACCATCTGGGCCTCGTCCCGCGTCGACACCATCGCGGCGTGGCTGCTGGCGCCCTATCTCCTGTGGCTCGGCTATGCGACGGCGTTGAACGCTGCCATTGTGGCGATGAACTGAGCGGGCGCCCTCTCCGGCGCCCCGCCGCAGCGGAGGCCAGACGAGGCCATCTATGGATATTCTCTTCATCGCCAAGTTCGTGGTGTTGCCGATCGCCCTCGGGGCGGTGGCGGTGGTGCTGATCCTCGGCCTCGCCAACATGGTGCGCGGCGGCTCGCCGCTGCGCTCGCAGAAGCTGATGCAGTGGCGCGTGCTGCTGCAGGCGGTGGCGCTGTGCTTCGTGCTCGCCACCATCATCCTGATGCACCAGGGCTGAGGCGCCGCCATGGTCGTGCTCAACCGCATCTACACCCGCACCGGCGACGACGGCACCACCGCGCTCGGCTCTGGCGAACGCCGGCCCAAGCACGATTTGCGCGTCGCCGCCTATGGCACGGTGGACGAGACCAATGCGCTGATCGGCGTCGCCCGGCTGCATCTCGCTGTTCATCCCGACATGGACGCGATGCTGGCCCGCATCCAGAACGACCTGTTCGACCTCGGCGCTGATCTCTGCACCCCCGATGACGGCGTCGACCGGGGCTGGGAACCGCTGCGCATCGTCGCCGCGCAGGTCGACCGGCTGGAGCGCGACATCGACGTGCTGAACGCCGGGCTGAAGCCGCTGCGCTCCTTCGTGCTGCCGGCCGGCACGCCGGCGGCGGCGCATCTGCACGTCGCCCGCACCGTGTGCCGGCGCGCCGAGCGGATGATGGTCGAACTCGCCGGCCGCGAGGGCGAGATCGTCTCGCCGGCGGCGATCAAATATGCCAACCGCCTGTCCGACCTTTTGTTCGTCATGAGCCGGGTCGCCAATGCCGGCGCCGGCGGCGACGTGCTGTGGGTGCCGGCGGCGGGGCGGGAGTGAGCGCCGCTACGGTCGCGGGCCCGCCGCCGCGCCTGTTCGGCGCCAGCTACAGCGTCTATGTGCGCATCGCCCGGTTGGTGCTGGCCGAGAAGGGCGTCGCCTGCGAACAGGTTCCGGTCGACGTCTTCGCCCCGGATGGCCCACCGCCCGACTATCGCCAGCGCCACCCGTTCGGCCGCATCCCGGCCTTCGAGCATGACGGCTTCCGCCTGTACGAGACCGGCGCCATCACCCGCTATGTCGACGAGGCCTTCGCCGGGCCGGCGCTGCAACCCGCCGCTCCCCGGGCGCGGGCGCGGATGAACCAACTGATCGGCATCGCCGACGCCTATGCCTATCCGGCGCTGGTCTGGGGCGTCTATGTCGAGCGGGTGGAGAAGCCGGAGCGCGACATGCCCGCCAACGAGGCCGCCATCGCGGCGGCGCTGCCGCCGGCCCGCATCTGCCTCGCGGCGATGGCGGAGCTGATGGGCGAGGGGCCGTGGCTCGCCGGCGCCACGCTGTCGCTGGCGGACCTGCATCTGGCGCCGATGATCGGCTATTTCCTCAAGGCCCCGGAAGGCGCGGCGATGTTCGCCGGGTTTCCCGCTCTCGCCGACTGGTGGGCGCGTCTCGCCGGCCGGCCAAGCCTGGCGCTGCTCGCCGCGGAGGAGTGAGCGCGCACCGTCAAGTGTGTGGCGCCCGGCCGCGCGACGCGGCATTCTGTCGGGGCGGAGCGCCGGTGCCCGCGTGCCGATTCGCTCGAACCTCCATGCTGCTGCCGATCAATGACGACAACCCGCTGGAAGGCATCACCCACGCCTATGTCACCTGGGCGCTGATCGCGGTGAACATCGTGGTGTTCGTGCTGGTGCAGCACGGCTACCGGCCGGAGATCGACGTCGCTACCGTGTTCGGCTACGGCGCCATTCCGGCGGTGGTGCACCACGCGGCGGTGCTGCCGGCCGAATATGAGCGGCTGCCGGCCGAGCTGACGCTGATCTCCTACATGTTCCTGCATGGCGGCTGGCTGCATCTCGCCGGCAACATGGCCTTCCTCTGGGTGTTCGGCGACAATGTCGAGGACGCCCTCGGCCATGCCCGCTATTTCGTCTTCTACCTTGCCTGCGGCGTCGCCGGCGGGCTCGCCCATGCCTTCGCGGTGCCGGAATCGGCCTCGCCCCTGGTGGGGGCGTCGGCGGCGATCTCCGGGCTGGTCGGCGCCTATCTCATGCTGCATCCCAATGTGCGCATCTGGGTGCTGATGTTCATGCGCATCCCGATCCGGGTGCCGGCGATCTGGCCGCTCGGCGCCTGGATCGCCTTCCAGATGTGGAACGCCCTGCGCGCCGGCGAGGCCGATACCGCCTGGTGGGCGCATGTCGGCGGCCTCGCCACCGGCGCGGTGCTGGTGGTGTTCCTGCGCCGGTCCGGCGTGCCGCTCTGGGTGACGACGCGCGACGGCACCCCGGATGGCCATCCGCCGATCTGAGCTGCGGCTCGGCCCGGTCGACGCCCCCACCGGAGGGGGCGGATACAGGCGTGTCCCGTCTTTTGGAAATTTCAGAATTCCATAAGCGGCAAAAGGCTTCGCGTGGGTTCCCTTTCGTCGAATCGTTACGTTGACAGGCCGGGGGGCTGTCCATAGTTTCCCCGGCGCCTCGCGGGGTCGCGCCTGTCGCGCGCGGCGCCATTCCTGGAGTTCGAGACTGCCGACCCGCCGGTTGCGGGCGGCGGGAGATCCGGCTGATGAAGATCCTCGTGCCCGTCAAGCGGGTGGTCGACTACAATGTGAAGATCCGCGTCAAGCCGGATGGCTCCGGCGTCGAGCTCGCCAACATCAAGATGGCGATGAACCCCTTCGACGAGATCGCGGTGGAAGAGGCGCTGCGCCTCAAGGAAGCCGGCAAGGCGACCGAGGTGATCGCGGTGTCGGTCGGCCCGGCCAAGACCGAGGAGACCATCCGCACGGCGCTCGCCATGGGCGCGGATCGCGGCATCTGGGTGAAGACCGAGGACGCCGCCGTCGAGCCGCTGGCGGTGGCCAAGCTGCTCAAGGCCATCGTGGCACAGGAAGGTCCCGGCCTCGTCATCCTCGGCAAGCAGGCGATCGACGACGATTCGAACCAGACCGGCCAGATGCTGGCCGCGCTGCTCTCCTGGCCGCAGGCGACCTTCGCCTCCAAGGTGACCATCGAGGGCGAGACCGCCACGGTGATCCGCGAGATCGACGGCGGCCTGCAGACGCTGGAGCTCGCCCTGCCGGCGATCCTCACCACCGATCTGCGCCTCAACGAGCCGCGCTACGCCTCGCTGCCCAACATCATGAAGGCGAAGAAGAAGCCGATCGTCGAGACCACCCCGGTCGATCTCGGCGTCGACGTCGCCCCCAAGCTCGAAGTGCTGAAGACCGTCGAGCCCGGCGGGCGCTCGGCCGGCGTCAAGGTCGCCTCGGTGGCCGAGCTGGTCGACAAGCTGAAGAACGAAGCGGGAGTGATCTGAGATGGCGACCCTGCTGTTTGCCGAACATGACGACGCGCATCTGAACCCGGTCACCGCCCGCGCGCTGACCGCCGCTCTCGCGCTCGGCGCGCCGGTCACCGTCGCGGTGGTGGGCGAGAACGCCCGTCCCGCCGCCGAGGCCGCGGCCAAGCTCGAGGGCGTCGCCGAGGTGCTGCTGATCGACGCTCCCGCCTATGCGCATCGCCTGGCCGAGCCGGTGGCCGCGCTCGGCGTGGCGCTGGCCGCCGACTACGACGCGATCGTCGCCCCCTCCACCGCGGTGTGGAAGAGCGTGCTGCCGCGCATCGCCGCCCTCATCGACGTGATGCAGGTCTCCGACGTCACTGCCGTGGTGGCGCCCGACACTTTCGAGCGGCCGATCTATGCCGGCAACGCCATCCAGACCGTGCGCGCCGCCGGCAAGAAGGTGCTGACCATCCGCACCGCCGGCTTCGCCGCGGCGGGTGAAGCCGGCTCGGCGCCGATCCGCGAGGCCGGTGCCGCCGGCGAGGCGAAGAGCGCGACCTTCGTGTCGGAGCAGATCGCGCAGATGGCGCGTCCCGAGCTCACCGCGGCGCGGGTCATCGTTTCCGGCGGCCGGGCGCTCGGCTCGGCGGAGAACTTCCACGCCGTCGTCGAGCCGCTAGCCGATGTGCTGGGTGCCGCCGTCGGCGCCTCGCGCGCCGCGGTCGATGCCGGCTACGCACCGAATGACTGGCAGGTCGGCCAGACCGGCAAGGTGGTGGCGCCCGAGCTCTATGTCGCGCTCGGCATCTCCGGGGCGATCCAGCATCTCGCCGGCATGAAGGACTCGAAGGTGATCGTCGCCGTCAACAAGGACGAGGAAGCGCCGATCTTCCAGGTCGCCGATTACGGCCTGGTCGGCGACCTCTTCCAGATCGTGCCGGAACTGACGGCGGAAATCGCCAAGGTAAAGTCAAACAGCTGAGGCAAAAGGCGGGGAGCGGGATATAGTGGGTATCCCGCCCCCCATGGACGGTGGCGGCAACGGGCGAAGGTGATGGGTTTCGAGATCAAGCGCGTCGGCATCATTGGTGCCGGACAGATGGGCAATGGCATCGCGCATGTGTGCGCGCTCGCCGGCTACGACGTCATCATCAACGATCTCGTGGCCGACCGCATCAAGTCCGGCCTCGCCACCATCAACGGCAACATGACCCGGCAGGTGTCGAAGGGCCTCTATTCCGATGCCGAGAAGCAGGCGGCGCTCGCCCGCATCGGTGGCTCGGACAATATGGGCGACCTCGGCGATGCCGACCTCATCATCGAGGCGGCGGTCGAGAAGGAGGAGATCAAGCGCAAGATCTTCGCCGCCGTCTGCCCCTATCTGAAGCCGGAGGCGATCCTCGCCACCAACACCTCGTCGATCTCGATCACCCGGCTGGCGGCCACCACCGACCGGCCGGAGCGCTTCATCGGCATCCACTTCATGAACCCGGTGCCGATCATGCAGCTCGTCGAGCTGGTTCGCGGCATCGCCACCGAGGACGAAACCTTCGAGCTCTCCAAGGGCTTCGTCACCCGGCTGAACAAGACCTATGCGGTGTCGGAGGATTTCCCGGCCTTCATGGTCAACCGCATCCTGCTGCCGATGATCAACGAGGCGATCTACACGCTGTATGAGGGCGTGGGCTCGGTCGACGCCATCGACACCGCGATGCGGTTAGGGGCCAACCACCCGATGGGGCCGCTGCAGCTCGCCGATTTCATCGGCCTCGATACCTGCCTGTCGATCATGCAGGTGCTGCATGAGGGGCTGGCCGATTCGAAGTACCGGCCCTGCCCGCTGCTGGTGAAATATGTCGAGGCCGGCTGGCTCGGCCGCAAGACCCAGCGCGGCTTCTACGACTATCGCGGCGAGAAGCCGATCCCGACCCGCTGAGGCGGCCGGCGCTCTCCTGACGCCGTCCCGACGCTTCCGCCTTCCCGGTCTCAGCCGGGAGGCGGCCTTGTGCCGTGGCAGAACAGCGTCGCGCAGGCCTGGGCGAGCTCCCGGCGCCGGTCGTCGTTTCCCTCCATCCGCCCGAACTGCTCGAGCAGCCCCACCAGCAGGCGGGCGATGAACTCGGCCGGCAGGTCGTCGCGGAACAGGCGGTCGGCCTGTTCGCGGGCGATGTTGTCCGCCACCCAGTGCACCAGCCGCGCCTTGGTGGTGGTGCAGCCCGGCGGCTGGAAGAAGCCGATCTCCGTCAGCTCGCGATCCTCAGCCATCAGGTCGAGGAAGCGCCGGAAGCTCAGTGCCACCCGGTCGGTGAACTCGGCCTGCGGGATGGAGGGGTCGAGCAGGTTGCCGAGCGTGGTCTGCTGCAGCCGCTGGCGAAACGCTTCCACCCGGTCCTCATAGGCGGCTTCCTTGCTGGCGAAGTAGAGATAGAAGGTCGGCTGGGTGACGCCGGCCTCGCGCACGATGTCGGCGACCCGCGTCGCCTCATAGCCCTCGCGCGCGAAGACGCGGGTCGCCGCGCGGCGCAGCCGCTCGCGGGTTCGCTCGCCCTTGGTGGCCTCGGCCGGAACCGGCGCCGACATCCTCTTCGCTCCCGGTTGGATATGCGCACTGTGCATGGCTTCGCGACGGCCTGCCCGCCGATCATACTCGACGATAATATTACTCGTCAGTATGTTTTCCGTGCCGTGCCACAGGAGAAGCCCATGACCGTCCCCGTCGTCGCCATGTTCCTCGTCAAGCCGGGTTCGGAAAGCCTTGTCGAAGGCCTGTTCCGGGGCGTCATCGCCGCCACCCATGCCGAGGAGGGCTGCATCGCCTACCAGCTCAACCGCGATCTGGACGAGCCGCGCCGCTTCGTCTGGACCGAGGAATGGGCGAGCCGCGAGCTGTTGGACAAGCATCTGGTGGCGCCTCATATCGTCGAGCTTTTCGCCCAGCTGCCTGCGCATATCGAGGATTCGGCAGTGATCGCGCTGCGGCCGCTCGCCGGCGGCGCCGCGACGCCGGCCTGAGGCTGCGCCTTCCGTCACCCCGAGGATCTTTCCCGGCGGACCTGCCGAACCGGGGACCATCGGCCCGCACGGGTGGAACCGGCCAGCCGGTCGCGTTAGATGGTCAGGCAAGGTTGCCATCGCCTGCGCTGGTTGCCCCGGCTCTCCTCATGGCGGGTTTCCGGTCCGTCGATGCCGGTCCGGCCTTCCCCTTTACCTGCCCACTACTGGCACGCCGCGCCGCAGCGATCGGATACCGTCGACATCTCCCAGGCGCGCCACAGCACCGCGTCGGCATCGGCGCCGTCCGGTCGCACGGCAATCCACGCGCTCCCCGCGCTGCGGTGGCCAGGAGCGGCGCGCCGTCGAAATCGATCTCGACGCTCACCGCCGCCCTGCCCACCTCGGCTCCGAGTCGGGCGGCGGCGTAGTGCAGGTCGTTGCAAAGGCGCTCGCCGATGACGAGACCCGGCAATTATTCCGAAGCCCAGTCTGCCGCCGCCGACATCCTCCGGTCTTCCCATGGTGCCGGCCCAGCCCTTCGCCGCCCGGGTATCCGCGATGCTGTGCCGTCGTGCCGTCGCATCGCCTCCATGTCGGCCCGCCCTCCCGCTCCAGTCTCCTGAGTGTCCGTTCGGCGTGCCGGCTCCGCCTTCAGGCGCAAGCGGTCACACGGCTTCGACGCTCAGGTGGATATCGCGATGATGGGGAGAGGCGTCATCGGGCGCCGGGGCGCGTCTTGTCGCGCCCGGCGCCCGGCATCTTCTCCATGGCCCCGCGTGTCCCACGGTTGCAGCGACGGGGCCGGGGCCGGACACGTTCCGGCCCGCCTCCGCCTCCCGGCCGGTCCCGCCGGTCGGAAGGCGCAAAGGCAGATGCCGGTCCGCCGTCAGGCGGCGGCCAGCTCCAGATGCACGCCGCGGCGGAGCGAGTTGCCCACCGCCGAGGTCGTGAAGGCCTTGGTGATCAGTTCCTGATCGTTCACGTCGCGCGGCAGCGCGCTCACCTGGGCGGTGAGACGGGCGCCGGTCGCCATGGGTGGCTCGCCGTCGAAGTCCACCTCCACGCTCACCGACACCTCGGTGAGGATCACCCCCATCGCGTGGGCCGTGAGGTGAAGGTCGTTGCAGAAACAGCCGCCGATGGCGAGCGCCAGCAGCTGATTGCCGTTGAAGCCGAGGCCCGCACCTCCGGCTACCCCCTCCGCCCGGTCTACCGTCACCGTATGACCGCCGACCCATCCGGTCGCGGCCTGGGTGCCCGGCATGCTCCTTAGCTCGACATGCGTCGTCGCCATGGTGGCCTCCCGGTTCATACCCTCCGGCTGCCGGTATTCACCGGCCAGCGAAAGGCCCGCCATGCTCCTCCGCTCCGGTCGATCCCGCAAGTCCCTCCCGGAGCACCGCTGGCACGGTAGCCGGCGGCCTCAATTGCCCCAGCGGCCGGGGGCATAGAAGCTCTCCGCCCGGTCGCGCTCGTTCAGGGTGAAGTGGTGGTCGGCCGGCGGGTGGGCGCGCTGCTCGCAGTCGAGGCGCGGGCAGATGCGGCAGCCGACGCCGATCGGCACGGTCTGGCTGGGGTCGGCGAGGTCGATGCCATCGGCATAGACCAGGCTGCCGGCATGGGCGATGTGGCAGCCGAGGCCGATGGACAGGTGCCGGCGCGGCGCCTGGTAGCCGTGCCCGCCGCGGGCATAGGAGCGGGCGATGCAGAAATAGCGCTGGCCCTCCGGCATCTGGCTGATCTGCACGTTGATCCGCTCGGGATGCAGGAAGGCGGAATAGACGTTCCAGCGCGGGCAGGCGCCGGAATGGCGGGAGATGCGGATGCCGGAGAGCGAGAAGCGCTTGGATATGTTGCCGGCTATATCGGTACGGATCAGGTGCAGCGGCACGCCCATCTGGCCCGGACGCTGCAGCGTCGTCATGCGCTGGCACACCTGCTCGAAGCTGACGCGAAACCGCCGCTGGATGCGCTCTATGTCGTAGCGGGTCTCGCGGCAGGCCTTGAGAAACGGCTCGTAGGGCATGATTAGTGCGCCGGCAAAATAAGAAGCCAGTGCGTTGCGCGCCACCACCGGCGCGTCGGCCGGCAGGTCGCTGTCCTCGATTAGCGCGTCGATCTCCGCCCCGGCGGCGAACAGGCCGATCTGGTGCGCCACCGCGAAGGCGGCGGAGGCCGGCTCCAGCACCTCGGCGGTCAGCACCTCGCGCCGCTCCGGGTCGTAGCGCCGGGCGATGCCGGCCGGCAGGTTGGCGGTGCGCCAGTTCAGCCCGAACACGTTGAACAGGTAGTTGCGCAGCCCGTAGTCGAGCGAATCCGGCTCGGCGTCGACATCGGCGCGCACCCGCTCGGCCGCCGTCTCCAGCGTCGGGAAGTGGTTGGCGTTGGCCTGGATGAAGTCGGAGACCGCGTCGGTGGCCGGATGCCCGCCGGTCATCTGGCCGCCGGCCGCCGGTACGCCTGGCTCGGCCGCTCCCGCGCCGCCGGCCCGCGCGCCGCGCAGTGCGCGATACTGGTCGTAGAGCCGCACCACCGCCCGGCCGATCGCCGGGTTGGAATTGGCGAGGTCGCGCACATCCTGGTTGGTCAGGCTGGAATCGGCGAACACCTCGTCGCCGAACAGCTCCATCAAATCGCCGATCAGCCGGGTCTCATCATTCTCGACGAGTTCGCCCGGCTCGATGCCGAAGAAGCCGGCGAGCTTCAAGAGCAGCGGCACGGTGATGCGCCGGCGATTGTGCTCGATCAGGTTGAGATAGCTCGCCGAAATGGCGAGCGCGCTCGCCAGCTCCGCCTGCGAGACGCCGCGCTGGCGCCTCAGCCGCTGGATGCGCCCGCCGACCTGGGGATCGTCCGTCGCCATCGCTTTGCTCGCTTTACAATCCGCGTTGAAGAACTTTACAACGCTTTTCAGCTTAACACCATGATTTTCTTATATATATTGCTTTGCGGCGCCGTGTGGTCAAATCTTTACATCAGCCAAACACGGAGCGCGACCATGTCGACCCACACTCACCGCACCCGCAGCCACCGCACCGAGAGCGACGAGTTCATCACCATCATCGGTCAGAATGCCGAGGAGGTGAGCCGCGTCTACGCCAAGGACGGCCTGGCGGCGAAGGGCTTCTCGATCCTGCACCGCATGGGCCGCCACAGCTTCCGCCTGCCGGAAGGCTCGCCGCTCGCCGCGCATCTCGGTCCCGAACCGATGGTGGCCGCCACCTATATGCGCCGGGCCGGCAGCTGAGGCACCGGCGCGGCAGAGCGCGAAATCCCGGGCGGCCCGCTTAAACGGCGCCCCTAAACGCCAGCGGTACGGCCGATGTCCGTGCCGCCGCGCCGCCCGGCCGATCCGCGCCTTCCGCCTTCCCGGCCCGACCGCTCCGCAAGCCCCGCTCCGCCATTGCATCTGTAAAGGCTTTACCGAGGATATCATGCTCGACACCGCCCGCCCCGATCCCAACCAGCCCTTCCCCGCGCCGCACTGGGCGCCCGACCGCTGGAACGGCATCTCCCGCACCTTCACCCCCGCCGACGTGGCCAAGCTCGCGGGCTCGCTCCGCATCGAGCACACCCTTGCCCAGCACGGCGCCCGCAAGCTGTGGGAGCTGCTGCACGACCGCGACTTCCTGCCCACCTTCGGCGCCTATACCGGCAACCAGGCGGTGCAGCAGGTGAAGGGCGGGCTGGAGGCGATCTACCTCTCCGGCTGGCAGGTCGCCGCCGACGGCAATTCGTCCGGCGACATGTACCCGGACCAGAGCCTCTACCCGGTCGACAGCGTCCCGGCGGTGGTCCGCCGCATCAACAAGGCGCTGCTGCGCGCCGACCAGATCCAGACGCTGGAGCGCCACGAGGGCAAGGCCGACGGCAAGACCGACTATGTCGTGCCGATCATTGCCGATGCCGAGGCCGGCTTCGGCGGCCAGCTCAACGCCTATGAGCTGACCAAGGCGCTGATCGAGGCCGGCGCGGCGGCGGTCCACTTCGAGGACCAGCTGGCGTCGGAGAAGAAGTGCGGCCATCTCGGCGGCAAGGTGCTCGTCCCCACCCGCACCTTCATCCGCACGCTGAACGCCGCCCGCCTCGCCGCCGACGTGCTCGGCGTGCCCACGGTGATCATGGCGCGCACCGACGCCGAGGCCGCGCGGCTCATCACCTCGGACATCGACGAGACCGACGCGCCCTTCATCACCGGCGAGCGCACGGCGGAAGGCTTCTACCGGCTGAAGGGCGGCTTCGAGGCCGGCATCGCCCGCGCGGTGGCCTACGCCCCCTATGCCGACCTGTTGTGGTGCGAGACCTCGACGCCGAGCCTCGACGATGCCCGCCGCTTCGCCGAGGGGGTGCACAAGGTCCATCCCGGCAAGATGCTGGCCTATAATTGCTCGCCCTCGTTCAACTGGGCGAAGCACATGGACCGCGCGGCGATGAAGCGGTTCCAGGCCGAACTGGGCGCGATGGGCTACAAGTACCAGTTCATCACGCTGGCCGGCTATCACTCGGTGAGCTTCACCACCTTCGACCTCGCCCGTCGCTACAAGCAGGACGGCATGGCCGCCTATTCCGAGCTGCAGCAGGCGGAGTTCGCTGCCGAGGCCGAGGGCTTCACCGCCATCCGCCACCAGCGCGAGGTCGGTACCTCCTATTTCGACGCCATCGCCACCGCGCTCACCAACGGCATGAGCGCCACCACGGCGATGCAGGACTCGACCGAGACCGCGCAGTTCTGAGGCGATCCCTTTGGGGAGGCGGCCGGCTTCCGAGACGACCGTCTCACTTGCCCTCTCCGGCGGCCCCGCCGGAGAGGGTTTTTCATGTGCGCGACGGCGCCTCAGCCCCGGCGCGGCGAACTCGGCCGGGCCTGCGCGGCCTCGATCTGCGCGCGGGTGAAGGCGAGCGCCTGCCGGGCCAGCGCCTCGCCATCGGCCCAGAGATTGCGCCAGATGGCGAGGTCGCCGGAGAGCTGCTCGGCCACCACGGTGGAGGAGAAGCTCTCGAAGGTGATCGGCCCGGCATAGGAGATGTCGTCGAGCGCGTGGAAGAAGCCGGTGAAGTCGATGTGGCCGGAGCCGAGCGGCCCGCGATGGTTCTCGCCGATATGCACATAGCCGAGCCGGTCGCCGACCAGATGCAGCGGGCGGACGAAATCGTCCTCCTCGATGTTCATGTGGTAGGTGTCGAGATGGATCATGACATTGTCGGCGCCGATTTCGTCGGCGAGCACCAGCGCCTGCGCGGCGGTGTTGATCACGTGGGTCTCGTAGCGGTTCACCACTTCGAGCCCGAGGGTGACGCCGAGCGCCGCCGCGTCCTTGGACAGGTCCTTCAGCACCGCCACCGCATTGGCGCGCCCGCGCGGGCTCACCGGCCGGGCATATTTGCAGAAGGCCGAGAACAGCCCGCCGGTCAGCACCGTGCCGCCGAGGGCGGCGGTCTTCTCGATGGAGGATTTGAGCAGCTTCGCACCGCGCTCCACCACGGCGGGGTCCTCGTGCGATACGTCGGCATCGATGGAGAGGCCGCGCGAGCAGGAGACTTTCAGCCCGGCCGCCGCGATGGTCGCGCGGGCATGAGCGGTGTCGAGCCCGTCGAGCCCGTGCAGCGAGAGTTCGAGCAGGTCGTAGCCGGTCTCGGCCGTGCGTTTCACGGCGAATTCGATGCCTTCGCGCGAGGTGTCGCCGACCCAGACGAGGGCGTGGACACCGAGCAGGTTGCGGGATGGCAGAGTTGCGGGCGGATTGGGCGCTGGATGGGTCAAGGCGGGATCCTCCTTCGGGCACAGGCCTCCGGCCCGGGTCCGGTGCCCGAGCTTGGGGAGCTGGCGTGCGGCATTGGGCCGAATCGGCCGCCTCCTGCATAGCGCCGATCCCTCGCCGGCCGGAAGGCAAGCTCTTTCCCGCCGCCCTGTTCCGCCCCGCTCGCGTCGCTACGCCCGCCGTCCGAACAGCATCTTCGCCGGCCGGCCGTCGATCGCCGCCAGCCCGAGCGCGATCAGCGCGAAGCCGGCGATCTCGCGCGCCTCCAGCGCCTCGCCCAGCACCAGCGCCCCGAGCAGGATGGCGCTCACCGGCACCAGAAAGGTCACCAGCGAGATGTTGGTGGCGCCGTTGCGGCCGAGGATGCGGAAATAGATGACGAAGGCGATGCCGGTCGACAGCGCGCCGAGGCCGATCAGCGCGCCGATGACATGCGGCGAGGGCACCGGCAGGCGCCAGGGCTGCTCGAACAGCGCCGCCACCGGCACCAGCAGCACGGTGGCGCAGATCAGCTGCATCATGGCGACGCCGAGCGGCGGCAGGCCGCGAAACCGCCGGCCATAGACGGCGGCGAAGCCGTAGGACACCGTCGCGCCGATGGCGGCGAGCTGCGCCGGCAGCTCATGGCCGCCGAGCCGGCCGAGCAGCGCCGGCCCCATCATCACCGCGACGCCGGCAAAGCCGACCGCCACGCCGATCAGCCGGCCGGCGGTCAGCTTCTCGTCGCGGGTGAACACCTGCGCCACCAGCACGGTGAACAAAGGCGTCGCGGCGTTGAGGATGGAGGAAAGCCCGCTCGGCAGATGCTGCTGCGACCAGGCGATCAGGCTGAACGGGATCACCGTCGACAACAGGGCGATGACGACGAACTGGCTGAGCAGCCGCCGGTCGAGCGGCAGGTGGATGCCGTTCAGCCGGGCGATCAGCGCCACCACCACCGCGCCGATGGCGACGCGGGTGAGCACCATGGTCAGCGGCGGAATCTCGGCGATGGCAATCTTGCCGAAGAAGAACGAGCCGCCCCAGATCACCGAGAGCAGCACCAGCAGCCCCCAGTCCACCGGTCCCATCGGCACGACGCCGGAGGAGGACGGGCCGGGGCGGACGGTCGGGCGGGGCATGGAACTCTCCGGGCAGGCGATGCGGCGCGGTCGTCACGTGCAGGGGCGGGCGATCGCAACCACGCCGGTCGTGGGGAGATACCAGCCGGCCGCCGGCGGCGCCACCCGTTTCGGGTGACGATCGTCACGCCGGCCATGGCCGAGCTGCCAGCCGGGGGATTCGTAGGGCCTGGAAGCGCCTCCGGGCGGGAGATGTCTTAGAGCGGAAGAACCTCAGAGCGGAAGGCTTGCCAGCCAGGCGGCGAAGCGGTCCGGCCATTGGGCGCTCGGGGTGCCCGGCCGACCGAGGCCGAAGCCATGGCCGCCGCTCGCCAGCATATCGAGCTCCACCGGTACGCCGGCGCGCCGGCAGGCTTCCGCCATCAGCGGCGCCTGGCGTGGGTCGCTCACCGGGTCGTCGGCGGCCTGTACGAGGAAGGTCGGCGGGTAGCGGGCATCGACATAGGTTTCGGCCGACCATGCCGCCGCGTCGTCCGGCAGGGGATGCCGGCCGACCAGCTGGCGCTGCGCCGAGGTCGGGTGCAGCGTCCCGGAAAGGGTGAGCACCGGATAGATCAGCGCCGCGAAATCCACCCGCGCGCTGGCCGTGTCGGCGGCGTCGACGGCGGGATAGGCGCCCATTGGCGCCGCGCCGGCGGCGAGCGCCATCAGATGCGCCCCGGAGGAGAAGCCGAGCACGCCGACCCGGCGGATCCCCGGCCCCGCGACGCCGGAGGCGAGCAGATGCAGCGCCCGCCGCGCATCCTGCAACGGCGCCGCCGGCCCGGCGCCCCAGCCCTCGCCGGGCAGCCGATAGTCGAGCACCGCCGCCGCAAATCCGCGCGCGGCGAGCCAGCGCGCCGCCGGCAGCGCCTCCTTGCCGTCCTCGATGCGCCGGTAGCCGCCACCGGAGGCGACCAGCACCACGGTCCCGGCGGGGCGCTCGGGCAGGAACAGCGTCAGGGTCGGTCGCGAGATGTTGCTGAGCGCGCCACGCCGGTCGATGTCGGTGGTGCCCTGTGGTCCGCCGCCGCCGGGCGGCACCTCCGGCCAGAGCGGCAGCACGCGCGGCGCTGGAAGCTCCCCCGCCGCCGCAGCCCCGCCGCCGGCGAGCAGCGTCAGCAAGGCGAGCAGCTCGCGCCGGTTCACCGCCGGGGCCTGCCGTCAGGGATTGGCGTAGGCGGCCCGGGCGGCGTCGACCAGCGCCAGCGCCTCCGGGCTCGCCCATTCCGCCGGCCCGGCGATATGGCCGATCTCGCAGCCCTCGGCGTCGATGAGCATGGTGGTCGGCAGGCCGAAGCCGCGCCCGACGGCGCGCAGGTCCTGGAAGGCCTTCGCCTTGGGGTCGGTATAGAGCGCGAGGTTGCGGATCCCCGTCTCCTGGTAGAAGCGCTTCGGCTTGTCACCGTCGCGGGTGTCGATGTTGATGGCGACCACCTCGAAGCCGTTGCCGCCGCGCTCGGCCTGCAACTTGTCGAGCGCCGGCATCTCGGTGCGGCAGGGCACGCACCAGGTCGCCCAGATGTTGACCAGCCGCAGCCCGTCGCCGCCGATCTCGGCGAGCCGGGTCGACGCCCCGTCGGGAGCGAGGATCGCGAGGTCGGGAATGCGGGTCGGCTTCAGCGTCGGGGCGAAGGCGGCGAGCTCCCCCTTGGCGAGGTCGCCGAGCTTGCGCGCGGCGTCGCCGGCCCTGCTGCACTGACCGGCCTCGACCGAGGCCGAATTGGCCTGACTGGTCACCTCACTGGCCTCACCGGCGGATGGATTGGCAGGCCCGGTGGCGACGACCGGCGCGTCGGCGTTGCGCAGCCCCCCTCCGATCCCGTATACGCCAGCAAACCCGGCGGCGCCGCCCAGGACAAGGGCGAGCGCGGCATACAGGGCAAGCCGTCCGCCGTGCCCGCGACCTTTGCCCGGAGGGGTCGGATCGATGGGCTCTGGTCGTTCGGTCATGGCCGTCCTCGCGGAGAAAAAGTCAGCATGAGCAACAAGATGTGGGGTGGCCGGTTCGAGACCGGACCGGACGCGATCATGGAGGAGATCAACGCCTCCATCGGGTTCGACCAGCGTCTATACGCGCAGGACATCGCCGGCTCCAAGGCGCATGCCGCCATGCTGGCCGCGCAGGGGATCATCACGGCATCTGATGCCGAAAAGATCGGCGAGGGTCTAGACACGATCCTGTCAGAGATCGAGGCGGGGCAGTTTACTTTCCAGCGTTCGCTGGAAGACATTCATATGAATGTGGAATCCCGGCTGGCGACCCTGCTCGGGGCTCCCGCCGGCCGGCTGCACACCGCCCGCTCGCGCAACGACCAGGTGGCGACCGATTTCCGGCTCTATGTCCGCGACACCATCGACACGCTGGATACGCAGATTGCCGATCTGCAGCAGGCACTTAGCGAGAAGGCGCTGGAGCATGCGGCCACCGTCATGCCCGGCTTCACCCATTTGCAGACCGCCCAGCCGGTGACTTTCGGCCACCATCTGCTCGCCTATGTCGAGATGCTCGGCCGCGACCGGGGCCGGCTCAGGGATGCCCGCGCCCGCCTCAACGAGTGCCCGCTCGGCGCCGCCGCGCTGGCCGGCACCTCGTTCCCCATCGACCGTTTCGCTACCGCAACGAGTCTTGGCTTCGACCGGCCGACCGCCAACTCGCTCGATTCGGTCTCCGACCGCGACTTCGTGCTGGAGACGCTGGCGGCGGCATCGATCTGCGCCATGCATCTCACTCGTTTTGCTGAGGAAATCGTCATCTGGACCTCACCGCTGGTGGGTCTGCTCAAGCTGTCCGACCGCTTCACCACCGGCTCCTCGATCATGCCGCAGAAGCGCAACCCGGATGCCGCCGAGCTGGTGCGCGCCAAGATCGGCCGCATCGCCGGGGCGTTCTCGGGCCTGCTGATGGTGATGAAGGGCCTGCCGCTCGCCTATGCCAAGGACATGCAGGAAGACAAGGAAGGCGCCTTCGACGCGCTCGGCACCCTGTCGCTTATGGTCGCTGCGACCGCCGGCATGGTGCGCGACATGGTGCCGGACGAGGCGAAGATGAAGTCCGCCGCCGGTTCGGGCTATTCCACCGCCACCGATCTCGCCGACTGGCTGGTGCGGGTGCTCGGCCTGCCATTCCGCGAGGCGCATCACGTCACTGGTCGCATCGTCGCGCTGGCGAGCGGGAAAGGCGTGCCGCTCCATAAGCTTAGCCTCGAGGAGATGCAGTCGGTCGAACCGCGCATCGCTCAGGAAGTGTTCGGTGTCCTGTCGGTGTCAAAGTCGGTGGCGAGCCGCGTCTCCTATGGCGGCACCGCGCCGAAGAACGTCCGCGCCCAGGCCAAGCGCTGGCTGAAGCTGCTGGCGAAGGGCTGAAGACGCGTCCCTCTCCCCGCCGGGGAGAGGGAGCGACGTCACTTCGATTTGCCGAGCAACCGCAGCGCGTTGGCGGTCACCAGCACGGTGGCGCCGGTATCGGCGAGGATCGCCGGCCACAGGCCGGTGATGCCGGCGATGGTGGTCACCAGGAAAAACGCCTTCAGTCCCAAGGCGATGCCGATATTCTGGCGGATATTGGCCATGGTCCGCCGCGACAGCTCGATCATCGCGCGGACATCGGCGACGCGGCCGTGCAGCACGGCGGCATCGGCGGTCTCCAGCGCCACGTCGGTGCCGCCGCCCATGGCGATGCCGACATCGGCGGCGGCCAGAGCCGGCGCGTCATTGATGCCGTCGCCGACCTTGGCGACGGTCAGCCCGGCGCGCTTCAATTCGCCGACAATCCGCTGCTTGTCCGCCGGCATCAGCTGGGCGCGCACCTCGATGCCGAGGTCGCGGCCGACCGCCTCGGCGGTGCGGGCATTGTCGCCGGTGAGCATCACCGTACGAATTCCCTGATCCGCCAAAGCCTTGAGCGCTGCCGCCGCGTCGGCGCGCGGCTCGTCGCGCATGGCGATGCCACCGAGCGCGATCCCGTCCGCCACCAGCACCGTGACGGTCTTGCCCTGGGCGTTCAGTGCCTCGATGGCGTCGCGGCGCTCCGCAGCCAGCGGCGCCCGCTTGCCGGCCGCTGCCGGCGAGCCGAGGAACAGCGCCCGGCCGTCCACCGTGCCCGTCACGCCTTCGCCGCCGATGGCGCCGGCCTGCTGTGCCGGGGGGGGCGTGATGCCCTTCGCCTCGGCGGCGGCGAGGATTGCGGCGGCCAGCGGGTGCGTCGAGCCGGCCTCCAGCGCGCCGGCGAGGCGCAGCATCTCGGCCTCGTCGCCGGAAAAGACAAGAATGTCCGTGACTTGCGGCTTGCCTTCGGTGAGGGTGCCGGTCTTGTCGAAGGCGACGGCGTTCACCTCGCGCAGCTTCTCCAGCACGGCGCCGCCCTTGATGAGCAGGCCGCGCCGGGCGCCAGAGGCCAGCGCCGCGGCGATCGCCGCCGGGGTGGAGATCACCAGCGCGCAGGGGCAGCCGATCAGCAATATGGCGAGGCCTTTGTAGATCCATTCGTCCCAGGCCGCGCCGAACAGCAGCGGCGGCACCACCGCGACCAGCGCCGCCAGCAGCACGACGAAGGGGGTGTACCAGCGCGAGAAGCGGTCGATGAAGCGCTCGGTCGGTGCCTTGCTCTCCTGCGCTTCCTCGACGAGGCGGACGACGCGGGCGATGGTGTTGTCGGCGCTGGTGGCGGTGGCGCGCATGGTCAGCGCCGCCTCGCCATTCACCGTGCCGGCATAGAGCAGGTCGCCCGGCGCCTTGGCGACCGGCACGCTTTCGCCGGTCACCGGCGCCTCGTTCACCGTGCTCGCGCCCTCCAGTACCGCGCCATCGGCGGGAATGCGCTCGCCGGGACGTACGAGGATGACATTGCCGACAGCGATCGCCTCGGCCGGAATCTCACGGGTGGTGCCGTTCTCGACCAGGCGGGCGACCTTGGGTACCAGCGCGGTGAGGGCGCGGATGGAATCACGGGCGCGGCCGGCGGCGACGCCTTCCAGCAGTTCGCCGACGAGAAACAGGAACACCACCATCGCCGCTTCCTCGGCGGCGCCGATGATCACCGCGCCGACGGCGGCGATAGTCATCAGCATCTCGATGGAGAAAGGCGTGCCGGCCAGCGCCGCCATCACCGCTCGCCGCGCCACCGGCAGCAGCCCGACGAGCATGGCGACGGTGAATATCTGGCGGTCATAGTCAGGCCAGATATGGCCGGCGACATAGGCGAGCACGAGCGCGCCGCCGCAGGCCAGCGTCAGCCGTGCCTTGGCGCTGCGCCACCAGGAGCCGGCCTCCATCACATGCACATGCCCGCCGGCAGCCTCGGAGGCGGGTTTCAGCGTGCTTCCTTGGCCGCGTCCTTGCCCGGCGTGGTCGTGATCTCCATGATCATGGTCGCCATGGCCATGGTCGTGATTTCCGTCGGTGCCATGCCGATGGCCGGCGTGATCCTGTGCGGAATGCGTGTGTCCGTGATGACCGTGGTCGTGCCCGCAGCCGCAGTCATGCCCATGGCCGTCATCATGAGGCTGCGTCGCCGGCACCTCGGTCGGGCGAACCAGAGGCGCGATGCCATAGCCTAGCCCGCTCACCCGCTTCTCGATGAGCAGGAGATCGGCGCCGCTATGCTCGACGGTCATGGTGCCGGCGGTCACCGACACCGCCACTTCGGAGACGCCCGAGACGCGGCGCACCGCGGTGTCGATCTTGGCGGCGCAGGACGCGCAGTCCATGCCCTCGATGCGGTAGCGTTGCTTGAGCGCCGACATGCGCGCCTCCTTGTCCATCAGCGAAGGCGACGCTACATCCTCTAGCGACTAGAGGATCAAGAGGCGATTTCGAGGATTTCGATATGGCCAATCTCAGCATCGGCGCGGCGGCGAAGGCCAGCGGGGTCAAGGTGCCGACCATCCGCTACTATGAAAGCATCGAGCTCTTGCCCAGCCCGCCGCGCACCGGCAGCAACCGTCGTACCTATGACGCCGGCGACGTGCGGCGGTTGGCCTTCATCCGTCACGCCCGCGAGCTCGGCTTCGAGGTGGAGGCGATCCGTGCGCTGCTGAAGCTGCAGGACGAGCCCGAGCAGCCCTGCGCCGCCGCCGATGCTATCGCCCGCGACCGGCTCGCCGAGGTGGAGCACCGCATCGCCAGCCTGCAGGCCCTGCGCGCCGAGCTGATTCGCATGGTGGAGGGGTGTTCGCACGGCCATGTCGGCGCATGCCGGGTGATCGAGATCCTCGCCGATCACGGCGAGTGCGCCTATCACCAGGGCGGCGAGCCGGCGGTCCTGGCCGGCCGGCTCGGCGGCTAAGCGCTCGGTATTCCCGTGCGTCAGCCCCAGACTTCGCGTCAGCCCTCGGCCTGGGGGATATGGCCGATGAAGGGCAGCTGCCGATAGGCGTGGGCGACGTCCATGCCGTAGCCGACCACGAAATAGTCCGGGCATTTGAAGCCGACGAAGTCGGCATCGATCTGCACCGCCCGCTTGTGCGACTTCTCCAGCAGCACGCACACCATCACCCGCCGGGCGCCGCGCGCGGCCAGCAGGTCCTTGGCGAAGGCGAGGGTGCGGCCGGATTCGAGGATGTCGTCGATGAGCAGGACGTCGCGCCCCTTCACCTCGCTGTCGATGTCGCGCAGCACGGTGACGTAGCCGGCCGACACCTGCGAATCGCGGTAGCTCGACAGGGTGATGAACTCCACCTCCGGCGCCAGCCCGGCGTCGTGCATGGCGCGGATCAGGTCGGCGGCGAAGACGAAACTGCCCTTCAGCACCGCGATCACCACCAGCTTCTCCGGCTTGGCGGCGACGATCTCGTCGGCGAGCGCGCGGTTGCGGGTGGCGATGGTCTCGGCGTCGAACAGCACCTCGATCTTCGGCGAGGCCGTCTGGGCTCCGGTATCCGCTTCGCTCATAATGTCTCCTGGTCGTCGAATGCGCGTACGGAAAGCAGGATGGACCGGGCGACCGCCCCGCGTCCAGCCACCCTGTCCGGCAGGCGGATTCCCGACAACGGCGCATACTCTATGTTAGGACAAGGCCGGCATGGTCGCCGGCGGCACGTGCTTATGTCCTGAGGATTGCAGATTGGTTCGTTTCGAGAATGTCGGCCTGCGCTATGGCATGGGCCCCGAGGTGCTGAGGGATGTCACCTTCGGCATTCCTCCGCATTCCTTCCAGTTCCTGACTGGTCCCTCGGGCGCCGGCAAGACCACGCTGCTGCGGCTGATGTTCCTGTCGCTGCGCCCGACGCGTGGCCTCATCAATGTGTTCGGTCGCGATGTTGCCGCACTCGGCCCGGATGAGGTGGCGGCGCTGCGCCAGCGCATCGGCATCGTGTTCCAGGATTTCCGCTTGCTCGATCACCTCACCACCTATGAGAACGTCGCGCTGCCGCTGCGGGTGCAGGAGCGGGAAGAATCGAGCTATCGCGCCGAGGTGACCGAATTGCTCGGCTGGGTCGGGCTCGGCGAGCGCATGCATGTGCTGCCGCCGGTGCTGTCGGGCGGCGAAAAGCAGCGCGCCGCCATCGCCCGCGCGCTGATCAGCCGGCCGGAGATCCTGCTCGCCGACGAGCCGACCGGCAATGTCGATCCGCGCCTCGCACGGCGGTTGCTGCGGCTGTTCGTCGAGCTGCACAAGACCGGCACCTCGGTGCTGATCGCCACGCATGACATTGCGCTGATGGATCAGTTCGACGCTCGCCGGCTGGTCATCAATCAGGGGCGGCTGACCGTCTATGAGTGAGGCGCATCACATCTCCGACCCGCTTTCCGGCGCCCGGCCCGGCCTGTGGGCGAGGCTTCGGGCGCTGCTGCCGGGCGGCCGCGCCGCCGAAGCCGGCGGCTCCCGGCATGGGCGCGGGGCGCGCGCCATCGTGCCGTCGGCCACCGTCACCGGCGGGGCGCTGGTCGCCGTGGTGGCGATCATGACATTTCTCGCCGGCATCACCATCGGCTCGGTGGCGGCGGTCCGGTCGGTGGCCTCCGAATGGACTGCCGACATCGCCCGCGAAACCACCATCCAGATCAAGCCCGGCGGCGGGCTGGACGTCGAGGCGGCCCTCGCCAAGGCGGTGGGCGTCGCCAAGGCGACCCCCGGCATCGCCGAGGCCCGCGCGCTCGATACCAAGGAGACGGCCCGGCTGCTGGAGCCGTGGCTGGGATCGGGGCTCGATGTCTCCAGCCTGCCGGTGCCGCGCCTCGTCGTGGTGACGCTGGCGCCGGATGCCGGCCCGGATACTGTCGAGGCGTTGCGTGCGGCGCTGGCCGAGCAGGTGCCGTCCGCCAGCTTCGACGATCACCGGCAATGGACGCAGCGCCTGTCCTCCACCGCCCGCGCGGTGGTGGCGATCGGGCTCGCCGTGCTGGCGCTCGTCGCCGCCGCTACCGTGCTGTGCGTGGTGTTCGCTACCCGCGCGGCGGTGGATGCGGCGCGTTCCATCGTCGAGGTGCTGCATTTCGTCGGCGCCCGCGACGGCTTCATTGCTGCCGAATTCCAGCATCATTTTCTCGCCGTCGGCCTGAAGGGCGGCGTGCTCGGCGGTGGTACCGCCATGGCGGTGTTCTTCCTGGCCTCGACCCTCCCGCACTGGATCGGTTCCGGCACGCCGGCCGATACGCTGCTGGGAGCGATGACGCTCGACCTGCGCGGCTATGGGGGCATTCTCGGCGCGTCGGTGCTGGTGGCGCTGGTTACGGCGGTAACCTCCCGCATCACCGTCTATCGGACGCTGCGCGGCATCAGCTGAGGTGGCCTATCCGTGACGAAAAGCGAATCAGCCTCGCCGCATCGCGACGCCGCGGCCCGCCCGGGTCGGGTCCGGTGGCTGCTGACGCGCGTCGCCGGCCTGCTGGCGGCGGCGGTGGTGCTGTTCCTCGTCGGCTTCGCGGCCTTCCTGTTCTGCATCCTCGGTCCGGACGACCGTACCGGGCGCACGGCCGACGGCATCGTGGTGCTGACAGGCGGCGCCGACCGGGTGGCGGAGGCGGCCAACCTGCTCGCCGACCAGCGCGGGCGACGCCTGCTGATCACCGGGGTGCATCCGGAGACCACGCTGGTCGAGATCGGCCGCACCGTGCCGGTGGCGCAGACGGTGCTCGACTGCTGCGCTGAACTCGGCCGCTCGGCGCTCAATACACGCGGCAACGCCATCGAAGCGGCGCAATGGGCGCATCGGCTCGGCTTCCGCTCGCTGATTGTCGTCACCTCGGGCTGGCACATGCCGCGCGCGCTGGTGGAGATGGAGCGCGCCATGCCGGATGTCGAGCTGCTGCCTTATCCGGTTGCCGGCGTCGTCCGCCCCGGACCCTGGGGCGTGCTCGCCTCCGGCCGCATGCTGCTGCTCGAATATGTGAAATATCTCGCCGCCTATGCCGGCATAAGGCCGTCGCCGGCGACGACCGACGAACTGACGGCGCTGTCGCGGCCTCACTCGCCGAAATCGACCACCTGATCGTTCAGCGGCAGCGCATCGGCCTGCGGTCCGGTCAGGCGGGCAGTGTCGATCCTCAGCGCCCGGCCGCTCTCGAGCGCGTCGTCCTCCTCGGGCGGCAGCACGCCCATGCCGGTGAAGCGGCGAAACACATAGGGCAGGCCGTTGGCATCGAGCGGCGAGGGGCCGTCCATCACGTGGAAATGCAGGTGCGGCGCCGACGAATTGCCGGTGTTGCCCAAAAGGCCGATGACATCGCCGGCCTTCACCCGGTCGCCGAGCTTCAGCTTGCCGCCATTGCGCTGCAGGCTGCCGCGCTGGAGATGCGCATAGAAGGCGAAATTGCCGTCGCCGATGTCGACGACCAGCATGTTGCCGCCGACATTGGCGGTGGTGATGCCCTTGGCAGGCTGGCCGGGCACCTGCTCCTCCGCCTCGTCATAGAGATTGACCACGGTGCCGTCGGCGACCGCATGGATCGGAGCGCCGTAAAAGGCGTAGCTGGCGAGCGTGCCCTGCGCGCCGTTGAACAGGTGGCCGGCATCGTCGAGCTTGACGAAATCGATGGCGAAGTGCTCGGGCACCCGCGACAGGCCGTTCACCGCCATCACCGCCCCGCGATGCGAGGTGATGGCGTCGCAGCAGCCATTCACCGCGACCCAGCCCTTGCCTCTTAGCGGCGCCTCGACCACCACCGCCGGCTTGCCGATGGCGAAGGGCGCGGTGGTGAAAACATAGTCCGACGGGAATGGCGTGTCGGCCGGCATCGGCACCGGCTTGCCGTCCTTGTCGGCGTCCTGGCGGGTGGCACCGACCCGGGTCGCGAGGCGTTCGGGGACCGGTGCGTCCCCCGCCAGCGCGACGTCCATGAACAGCGTCGCGACCGTGCCCGGCGCCAGGGTAGGCCCCTCGCCGCCGAAGCGCTGCAACATCGTCGCGAGCCGTTCGCCTTCCAGCGTGGCAAGCACGGTGCCGTCCGGCGTCACCGCCTCGACCTTGTGCAGGGTCACGAAGAGGCGGCTCGGATTGCCGATGGACAGCTCATAGGCGAGATGCGTGCGGTCATCGCCGCCACGCACCGGATGCGGCGGCGCCAGAGGCGCGACGGTGATCGAACTCAGCGTCTCGCCCTCGCGCAGCGATTGGGCGACGGCGGGCGCCAGCGCGGCAAGGGTGAGAAGGACGACGGCCGCGACGCGTAACATGGCGATACCTCCGAGCGAGATCGGCAACCTCGCCCAGTCCGTGCCGGACGGCAAGCGTTGTCGCGCTAGGTGGTCGCCAGCTCGGCGAAACGGGCCGGCCGCACGCCAGCGCGTGCCAGATCCTCGCCGCATGCGGCGGAGGCGAGATAGGCGAGCTCGCCTTCGCGCGGCGTGGTCAGCGGATCCAGTGCGACCAGCTCGGCATCGACCCGGCCGGGATGGCAGTGCACCAGCACCCGGCCGCTGTTGGCGGCGTCGGCGATGCTGCCACGGAACACCTGCGCGTAGGGCACCCGGTCGGAGAAGTCGTAAAAGCCCCGGAAGCTGTCATTGGTCGCGAGGCCGGATCGGGCCGCCCGCGCCCGCAGCCCGGTGTTGAAGGCGTCGATCACCGCCGCCTTGGCGAAGCCGGTACGACGCGCGGAGCGTTGCAGCTTTTCGCCGCAGGAGCGCAGCCAGGGCGACGTGCCATAGCGGCCGGCAAGCTCCTCGATCACCACCCGGCGTATGCCCGGCAGGATGTGGCAATGCTGGTGTCCGTCGAGAAAGTCTGGCGGCGCCCCCCAGACATCCTCGAAGGCATCGAGCTGGGCCTTTACTTCGGCGCGTACCGCCTCGAGCGGCAGGGTGCGGGTGAGCGCGGCACGGGTGAGCGTGCCGATGGAAGGCAATCGTTCATTTGCAGCAAGACCTTGCGCGCGCGAAAGCGGCCGCTGACCGGTCAGGGTAAGGTGCAATCCGACGTCGGCGGGCGCATGCCGCACAAGGCGTGCGAGTTCGTCGCCATGTCGCCGCCAGCCCGGTAGACCGGTCATCGCGCCGGTGGCGGACAGGCGCCGCAAGGTAATCAATTCGATGATGCCTGCGGAAACGCCACTGCTTAAACCGAAGTCATCGGCGCAGATTACTATGGGTGAAGTCGCGGATGCCGTCACTTCTTGAGGCCCTAAAAATATCGCAATTGATTTATACTTAACCTTGGAATAAGCAGCAAATAAGACCGCTGCCGACTATTAGACGTCCGAGCCGGAAAGTTCCGCAATGATTCACAGTACGCCCGAAAGCACGGCGCCGAATCGCGTGCCCCGGCTGATTTCGTTCGTCATCCCCGTCTATAACGAAGCTGGCAATCTCGAGGAGCTGCACCGGCGGCTCTGCCGGGTGCTCGACGCCTATCCCGGGCTCGCCCGCGAATTCGTCTTCGTCGACGATGGCAGTCGCGACGACAGCTTCGCGCGCGTGGCGGCGATCGGTGTCAACGACGCCGGCGTGCGCGGGCTGCGCTTCGCCCGCAATTTCGGCAAGGAGGCGGCGATGGCCGCCGGCTTGCGCGCGGCTACCGGCGATGTCGTGGTGCTGATGGATTCCGATCTGCAGCATCCGCCGGAGGTGGTGCCGCAGCTCATCGAGGCGTGGAGTCGTGGCGCGCAGATGGTGACCGCCGTGCGCCGCTCGCGCCGCACCGATCCGCTGGCCCGGCGGCTGTTCAGCCAGGGCTTCTACCATTTCTTCCGGCTGATGTGCGAAGTGGACATCCCCGAGGGCGCCGGCGACTTCCGCCTGTTCGACCGCCGGGTGGTCAACGCCATCAACGCCCTGCCGGAGCGCAACCGCTTCATGAAGGGCATCACCAGCTGGGTCGGCTTCCAGCAGGCCGATGTCGATTTCGAGGTTGCCGAGCGCACCAGTGGGGTGAGTTCCTTCAACTTCATCCGGTTGCTGCGCTACGCCGTGGACGGCCTGTCGTCCTTCTCCATGGTGCCGCTGCGGGTGTGGTCGTTGATCGGCGTCGGCCTCGCCGCGCTCTCCGCGCTCTACGGCGTCTATCTGATCGGCGAGGCATTGTTCTTCGGCGTCAAGACGCCGGGCTTCGCCACCATCATGGTCTCGACGCTGTTTCTCTCCGGCGTGCAGCTGATCAGCCTCGGGGTGATGGGCGAATATATCGGCCGCATCTTCACGGAAGTGAAACAGCGCCCGCTGTATATCGTCGCCGACGAGGTCGGCTATGTGCCCGCGACCTCGATTTCTTCTCCTTTTGCCGCTCCCCTTTCTCCGCTGGTTGAGACGCAGCCGTGACATTCGCCGCTTCCCGGCCGACGCCGGCCACCCTCGCCGGTCGCCTCGGCGTGCTCTGCTCGCGCGCCTGGCAGTCGCAGGCGCTGACGCGCGTCGTCAGTCTCGCGCTTTTCGCCGGGCTCACCGCCTGGGTGCTGGTGGTCTTCCGCGACTACGGCATCAGCAATGACGAGCCGGTGCAGCACACCTACGGCCAGCTACTCTGGCAGTGGTACGGCAGCGGCTTCAAGGACGACCGTGCCTTCCACTACATCAACCTCTATCTCTATGGCGGGCTGTTCGACCTGATCGCCGCCGGGCTGGAGCCCTATGTCAGCCTGCCGGTCTATGACCTGCGCCACCTGATCTCGGCCGGCTTCGGCCTCGCCGGGCTGGTGGCTGTGTGGCGCTGGACCAAGCTGCTGGCCGGCGAGAAGGCGGCGATCCTCGCCGTGGCGATCCTCGCCGTCACCGGCATGTATGGCGGGGCGATGTTCACCCACACCAAGGACGTGCCCTTCGCGGCGACCATGGCGTGGAGCGTCTATCTCGTCACCTGCGTGGCGGCGGCGTTGCCCGGCCTGCCGAGCTGGCGGACGGTGGCCGGCCTCGGCTTCGCGGTCGGCTGCGCGCTGGGGCTGCGGGTGGGCGGCGTGTTCGCGATCTTCTATCTCGGACTGACTGTCGTTGCGGCCGGGGTGATCCATCGTGACGTCCGGCTCGTGGCCCGTCTGGTGCTGCGTCTCGTGCCGGCCGGGCTGGTCGCGCTGACGGTGATGGCGCTCGCCTGGCCGTGGTCGGTGCTGCCGCCGACCAATCTCTTCGAGGCGATGGGCGCCTTCAGCCATTTCAGCTTCGACCTGAGCACGCTGATCAATGGCAAGGACGTGCCGATCGGCGAGGTGCCGGGCTTCTATATGAGCGAATACCTGCTCATCAAGCTGCCCGACGTGGCGCTGCTCGGACTGATCGCCGCTATCCCGTTCGGCGTGCTGGCACTGCTGCGCGCCAATGCCGACGACCGGCGGCGGGCGCTGGTCTTTCTGCCCTTGGTGCTAGCGCTGGCGGTGCCGGTGGCGTTCACGCTGGCCGAGCATCCCCCGCTCTATAACGGCATCCGCCACTTCCTGTTCGTGATCCCGCCGGCGACGATCGCCGCCGCGCTCGGCATCGCGGCGCTGTGGCGGGCGGCGCTGCGGGTCTCGCCGGGACTGGGCTTCGCCACCGCGGCGGTCGCCGGCTCGCTGTTCGCCTTCAACGCCGCGAGCTTCGTGGCGCTGCATCCCTATGAGTATGTCGGCTACAACCAACTCGTTGGCGGGCTGGCGGGTGCCGACGGGCGCTTCGAGGGTGACTACTGGTCGGCGACGATCCGCGAGGCGGCGACCGAACTGCGCGAGGGCGTCGAAGCCCATCCGCCGGCAAAGCCCTACAAGGTGGCGATCTGTGCCGAGGACGGCCAGGTGCAGCCTTTCCTCGGCCCGGATCTCGAGCTGACCGAAAGCTGGGACGACGCCGACTTCCTGCTCACCGCCCGCAATGTCGGCTGCGACAACCTCGTGCCGGGCCTGACCTACCGCACCATCAGCCGGCTCGGCGTGCCGCTCGCCATGGTGGTCGACCTCAGGGCGCGCCATTCGCCGGTCGTCGAGCCGCTGCCCTGGGACGACGATGCCGATCCGGACACGCCGGCGGTTTCCTTCCACGGTCCCGGCTCGGCGACCGTGGCCCGCAAGGTGCCGTGACATGGACCTCGCCGCCACCCCGCTGATCGCCCGGCTGCGCCATTTCCTGCTGTTCGCGGCGCTCGGCGCGCTCGGCACGCTGGCGCAATACGCGGTGCTGGTGGCGCTGGCGAGCGGGGCGGGGATCGATCCGGTCGTGGCTTCCACCGCCGGCTTTCTCACCGGCGGCGTGGTGAACTACCTGCTCAGCCGCCGCATCGCCTTTCGCAGCGACCGCCCGCATAGCGAGGCGGCGCCGCGCTTCTTCCTGGTGGCGGGCTGCGGCCTGGTGCTCAACGCGCTGATGATGGCCGGCTTCACCCGTGGGCTCGGCCTGCCCTATCTGCCGTCGCAGCTGATGGCCACCGGCCTGCTGGTGGTCTGGCACTATGCCGGCAACCTGCTCTGGACTTTCCGCCCGGCCCGCCCCTGACAAGGTGACAAGGCCGGCGAACCGTCCACGTCCGTTTCAGCTGCAGCAGGACTTGCTCGGGGAGGGGGCCGCCGGATCGTCCCGGTTGTCGCGCGAATGGGCGTTCTTCTCTGCCGGCAGGTCCATGGCGATGTTGCCGGCGAAGAAGCCGTTTGGCTTCAGCATGAAGCCGGCATATTCCACCGGCATGATCGGGAAATCCTCCGGCTTGCACACATGCGTGTGGCCGAAGGAATGCCACAGCACGAGGTCGGCATTCTCGATGGCGCGGTTCTGCTGCACATAGGCCGGCAGTCCCTGCCCGCCGGCATTCACCTTCGGATAGTCGCCGGAGGCGTATTTCTCTGCCGGGTGGAACGGCGTCACCCAGACATGCTTCTTGGCGAAGCCGCCGCGCCGGGCGACGAAGGCGTCGTCCTGCGCCAGCATCACCGGGGTGGGCGTCACCACCAGCTTGTAGCCCGTCGGCTTGCCGACGCTGTTGGCGGCGTTCGGGTTGGAGACCTTCCAGTAGCGGCCGGTCGCGCCATTGGCGAGCGACGCGGCGTCGCGCTCGCGCTTCAGCACCCTGGTCGTGGTGTCGAAGACGTTGCCATAGGGATTGTCGTCGCCCCACGGGCGCGGCACGAAGTCGTGCTCGGTGACAGTATTGCCGCCGCCATCGACGTCCATGTGCAGCCGGGCGTTGAAGAAGTGCTGATGGGTCGGCCCGCCCAGACCCTCGTCGACCATGCCGCCCCAGGGATAGGCCTCGCCCGGCGTCACCGCGGCGGTCTGGATGATGCCGGTGAGCTTGGCCTCCAGCTGGATGGTGCCGTCCTGGTAGAGATACCAGTAGAAGCCATAGTCGTAATTACCCACGGTGGCGAAGAAGGAGATCACCAGCCGGCGCGAGCGCCTGACTTCATAGATGCCGTTACGGAATTCGTAGTGCTTCCAGAGGATGCCGTAATCCTCCTCATGCATGCAGATGGCGTTCTTCATCAGCATGGGCTGGCCGAGATCGTCGGCGGCCGGCACGTCGAAATAATGGATGTGGCCGAGACAGTCGCAGCCGAGTTCCAGGCAGTTGGCGAGGCGGCCGAGGCCGTATTCGCCGGCGTCGAAGGCGCTTTTCCAGTAATGGTTGGCGGTAGGATCGGCATAGGGCACCACCATTTCGGTGATGCTGGCGCGGAAGATCACCGGCCGCAGCCGCTCCCCGTCGCGAATGCCGAGTTCGTGCAGCACCAGTCCCTCGCGCGGGGTGAAGCCGATCCGGAAGCTCCAGTTCTGCCACTCGACCTTCCAGCCGTCGACGGTGAAGCTCGGCCCTTCCGGCTGCACGACATGCAGCGGCTTCAGGCCCTCGCGCGTCTGGGGGAAGGCCTCGCGGCTGTAATTGTGCGGCTTCTTCGGAACCGGGACGATCTTCTCCTCGTCGATGAGGTGGATGATGCGGTTGGCGATGAGGTCGAACACCGCCACCACGCCCTCGATGGGGTGGGCATATCCGTTGTCGCGGATGTCGCCCCGCCAATAGGCGACGCAGCGCACGATGCGCTTGCCGCGTTCGCCGTCGCGGTCGAAGTAGCCGGCGGAGAACGGGTCGATCTGGACGAGCGGCAGGTCCGCTTCGGTGATGCCGCGCCTGGCGACGGCGGCCCGCCAGGCGGGATCGGCCTTGACGGTCTCCTCTGCCCGCAGGAACTCCTCGATCATGATCGGTGGCTGGCCATAGGGGAATTCGTCGGTCGGCAGCCGGTCATACGAGGCGACCGTCCCCGCCGACAGGTCGACGATGGCCTCGAAGCTGGCGCCCGAGGCGATGTCGAGCGTCAGCACGAAGGCGAGGCGGGGCGGCACGGTGCCGGCGCGGAAGCCGGCGAGTTCGGCTTTCGCCGGCTCTTCCAGCCGGACAATCGGGAAGCGGACGGTTTCGCCGAGCGCCTTCTCGGCCTTGAGGAGGGCGACCGCGGTGGCGATCTCGTCGAGATTCAGGGGATCGAGCGGATAAGCGGGAGCGGCGGCATTCCGCGTCGGGCCGGTGGAAGCCTGCGGCAACGTGTCGTCGAATGACATGGAGGCCCTCGGTTGGGTTGGCATTTCGCTTTCCGACAGAATGTCGACTGTTGCCGCTCCCTATATTGCTTGAGGCGCTGACGAGTCGATAATTTGCGCCGACGCGGCAATGGAGATCGGCGGTCGGGTGGGTTGGATCGTCAGCCGACCCGCCGCTGCGATCCGCGCCTCGGGAGCGGCGCGGGCTGGCGGCTTCCCGGGAGCCTCGCCGATTTTGGAGGAGACGCAGCATGGACCGGTTCACCGGCGGTTGCCTGTGCGGCGACGTCCGATTCGTGGCGTCGGGACGGCCCTACCGGGTCGGCCTTTGTCACTGCCTCGACTGCCGCAAGCATCACGGGGCGCTGTTTCATGCCTCCGCGGTGTTTCCGCAGGAGGCGGTGACGATCGAAGGCGAGACGCGCGACTATGCCGGGCGGTTCTTTTGCCCCCGCTGTGGCTCTTCCGTCTTCGGGCGCAGCGCGGACGAAATCGAGGTGAACCTGGGTGCTCTGGATGCGCCCGACCAGCTGAGGCCCACCTACGAGCTCTGGACCATCCGCCGCGAATCCTGGCTGCCGCCGTTTCCGCTGGCGCGGCGCTATGACCGCGATCGCGATGCCGCCGACCGCTTCGAGGAGTAGGGCGCCGAAAGCCGTGAGAGCGCCGCGCGGCCTGGCGGGGTATATGCCGAGCTCGGCATCCCGAACCGGGTGCTCGATCATCGCACGAGACTGACGGAAGCGAAGGACGCCGGACCATGACCTATACCCCTGCCGCCGACCGCTATGCCGGGGCGATGTCCTATCGCCGCTGCGGCACCAGCGGCATCGACCTGCCGCTCGTCTCGCTCGGCCTCTGGCAGAATTTCGGCGGCACCGACGTGTTTGAGACCGGCCGGGCGATCCTGCGCCGGGCCTTCGATCGCGGCGTCGCCCATTTCGATCTCGCCAACAATTACGGCCCGCCGCCCGGCTCGGCGGAGGAGATGTTCGGCCGCGTGCTGGCCAGCGATCTGCGCCCCTATCGCGACGAGCTGATCATCTCGACCAAGGCGGGCTGGGACATGTGGCCGGGCCCCTATGGCGGGGTCGGCGGCAGCCGCAAATATCTCGTCGCCAGCCTCGACCAGTCGCTGAAGCGCATGGGGCTCGACTATGTCGATATCTTCTATTCGCACCGGGTCGATCCGACGACACCGCTGGAGGAGACCATGGGCGCGCTCGCCCATCTCTATCGCCAGGGCAAGGCGCTCTATGTCGGTATCTCCTCCTATTCGCCGGCGCTGACGCGACAGGCGGCGGCGATCCTCGAGGCGGAGCGGGTGCCGCTGTTCATCCACCAGCCCAATTATTCCATGCTGAGCCGCTGGATCGAGGACGAGCTTTTGGGCACGCTCGCCGAACTCGGCACCGGCTGCATCGCCTTCTCGCCGCTGGCGCAGGGGCTGCTGAGCTCGAAATATCTCGCCGGCGTGCCGGACGATGCGCGCGCGGTGAAGCAGGGCTCGTTCCGGGCCTCGATGCTGAGCGAGGAGAACCTATCGCGCATCCGGGCGTTGAACGACATCGCCGGCGCGCGCGGCCAGACGCTGGCGCAGATGGCGATCGCCTGGGTGCTGCGCGACCCGCGCGTCACCTCGGCGCTGATCGGCGCGCGCACCGTCGAGCAGCTCGACAATTCGCTCGACGCGGTGAAGCACCTCGATTTCGCGCCGGAGGAACTCGCCGCCATCGACCGCCATGCAAAGGACGGCGGCACCGATCTGTGGCGGGTCTCCTCGACCCTCTGAGGGACGCCGCCGGCTTCAGGAGGCCGCCGTCTCGGCGGCGGCCAGCAGCGGCGGCTTGTGTTCCGGCCAGCGCGTCGCCTGGTGATAGTGGTGGCCGACGGCCAGCACCCGGGCGTCGGTACCGGTGGCGCCGATGATCTGCATGCCCATGGGCAGTCCCTGCGGACCGAAACCGCAGGGGACGCCGAGCGAGGGCAGGCCGATCAGGCTGACCGGCACCACGATCTCCATCCAGCGGTGATAGGTGTCCATTGCGTGGCCGTTGATCGCCTGCGGCCAGCGCCACTCCGCCGGGAACGGCCATACCTGCGCCGAGGGCATGACCAGCACGTCGTACTGCGTGAACAGCGCGGCGGCCTTCGCGTACCAGCGCGAACGGGTGAGGCTGGCGGCATAGACCTGCGCGGCGGTGATCGCCTGCCCGGATTCGATTTCCCAGACGGTTTCCGGCTTCAGCTGGGCGCGCTTGGCGGGATCGGCCCACAACGCACCCTTCGAACCGTTGTTGAGGAAGCCGCGCAGATGCGTCCAGGCGGTCCAGAGCTCCTCGGCCGGGAAGGGCGGGGCGAGGACATCGATGCGGGCGCCGAGATCCTCCAGCACGCCGAGCCCCCGCCGGCACAGGTCGAGGATGCCCGGCTCGCAGCGATAGGCACCGCCCCAGTCGCCGAGCCAGCCGACCCGCAGGTCGGACAGGTCGATGTCGAGCTGGGCGGCATAGGGCGCCGTCGGGCGGCCGAAGGGCACTTCTGGGTTCTCGCCGGCCAGCGTTTCCAAAAGGTGGGCGAGGTCCTCGACGGTGCGCGCCATCGGCCCGTCGGTGGCCAGCGTCGCCATGAAGGTGTCGCCGTCGGCATCGCCGGGGACGAGGCCCCAGCTCGGCCGGAAGCCATAGACATTGCAGAAGGCGGCGGGGTTGCGCAGGCTGCCCATCATGTCCGAGCCATCGGCGACCGGCACCAGCCGGGCGGCGAGCGCCGCCGCCGCGCCGCCGGAAGAGCCGCCGGCGGCGCGCTGGGTATCGTAGGGATTGCGCGTCACCCCGTAGACCGGGTTGAAGCTGTGGCTGCCATGCCCCCATTCCGGGGTATTGGTCTTGCCAGTGAAGATGGCGCCGGCGGAGCGCAGGCGGGCGGCGAGCAGATCGTCCTGCGCCGGCACGTTGTCACGATGCAGCGGCGAACCGAAAGTCGTGCGGATACCGCGCACGCTCACCAGATCCTTCACCGCCAGCGGCAGGCCGTGCAGCCAGCCGGCCGGCGGCACCTCGTCCAGCGCGGTGGCTTCCGCCATCAGCGCGTCCGGGTCGCGCGGGGCGACGATGGCGTTGATCGCCGCATTGACGGCGGGAAGACGCGCGAGATAGGCCGCCATCACTTCCGAGGGCTTCACCTGCCGGGAAGCGATCAGGTGCGACAGCTCGGTTGCCGTCCGGTCCATCAGCGACATCGATATCCCCTGCCTGCTCGACGCGCCGGCGCCTGCCGGTCGCTCATGCCCTAGAAGCGACGGGCAGGCGGGGAAATCAACCCCGATATCGGCGGGATCCTCGCCCGCTTTCAGGCGTCGCAGGTGCGGGCGACCGGGCGGGTGCGGCCGAGCCACACCAGCGCCAGCCCGCCGGCCGCCAGCAGGCCGCCGGCGACCGGCACGGCCGCGTAGCCGAGGCCGAAGCTGATCACGCCGCCACCGAGCGCCGCGCCGAGCGCGTTGCCGAGGTTGAAGGCGCCGATATTGATGGCGGAGGCGAGGCCGGGCGCCTCGGCGGCGGCCTGCATCACCCGCATCTGCACCGGCGGGACGATGGCGAACGCGGCGGCGCCCCAGACCAGCAGGCCGATCGCCGCGCCGATATGGCTGGTGAGCAGCAGCGGCAGCGCTGCCATGATCACCGCCAGCGCGGCGAGGAAGATCTTGGTGGCGCCATCGAGCGACCAGTCGGCCAGCCGGCCGCCGAGGCCGTTACCGAGGGTGAAGCCGACGCCGATCAGCACCAGAGCGAGGGTGACGAAGGTGCCGGACGCGCCGGTCAGCTCCGCCAGCACCGGGGCGACATAGGTGTAGAGCGTGAACATGGCGCCGGCGCCCAGCACCGTCGTCGACATGGCGAGCAGCACGGTGGGGTGGGTGAGCACGCCGAGCTCGCGCCGCACGTTCGGCACCTTGCCGGGCTCGCCGCGCGGCAGGGCCAGCCACAGCGCGGCGATGGCGACAAGGCCCAGCACGGCGGTGCCGGCGAAGGCCATGCGCCAGCCGATCTGCTGGCCGATCCAGGTGGCAGCCGGCACGCCGCCGATATTGGCGATGGTCAGACCCATGAACATGGTGGCTACCGCGCTCGCCTGCTTCTCCCTCGGCACCACGCTCGCCGCGACGATGGCGCCGAGGCCGAAGAAGGCACCATGGTTGAGGCTGGTGACGAGGCGGGAGGCCAGCAGCGTATAGTAGTCCGGCGACAGCGCGGAGAGCAGGTTGCCGAGGGTGAAGATTCCCATGAGCAGCATCAGCGCGGTGCGCTTGCCGAACCGGCTGAAGGCCAGCGTCATCACCGGGGCGCCGATCATCACGCCGATGGCGTAGGCGCTGACCAGCAGCCCGGCGGTGGGGATCGAGACGTCGACCCCCTGGGCGATGACCGGCAGCAATCCCATCGGGGCGAATTCGGTGGTGCCGATGCCGAAGGCGCCGATGGCGAGGGCGAGCAGCGGCCAGTTGAACCCGTTCGCCTCGCGCGTTCCGGGTCGGGCCTTCGAAGTTGTCGCGTCCATTTCTTGCTTCCTGCTTGTCGGTTCGCGGCTCAGTCGTCCCAGGCGGGAGCGAGGCCGGGCGGGCTGACCAGCCGTCCGCCCGGCCGGGCGAGCGAGGCGATCGTCGCCATCTCCTCGTCGCTGAGGGCGAAGTCGAACACGGCGATGTTCTCGGCGACCCGTTCGGGCTTCGCCGTCTTGGACAGCGCGACGAAGCCCTGCTGGATCAGCCAGCGCAGCCCGACCTGCGCGGCGGTCTTGCCGTGCCGGGCGCCGATGGCGGCCAGCTTCGGATCGCGCGGCACCTCGCCGTCGGCCATGCCGAAATAGGCGGTCAGGCTAACATTCGCCGCGGCGGCAGCTTTCGTCATCGCCCGCTGGTCGAGATAGGGATGCATCTCGATCTGGTTGGTGACGATGGGGGCAGCGCTCAGCGCCACGGATTCGCGCAGCTGGGCGACGTTCTGGTTGCTGACGCCGATGAAGCGGGTGAGGCCGGCGGCGTGCACCTCGTTCAGCATGGCGATCTGCTCGGCGATGGCGACCTTGTCGCCCGGCCAGTGCAGCAGCAGGAGATCCACCTGGTCGACCTTCAGCTTGTCGAGGCTCTCGGCCACCGAGGCAGCGAAGCGGTCCGGGCTGTACTTGTCGACCCAGACCTTGGTCGTCAGGAACAGCTGGTCGCGCCGCGCGCCGGCCGCCTGCAGCGCGCGGCCGAGCGCCGCCTCGTTGCCATAGATCTGCGCGGTGTCGAAATGGGTGAAGCCGGCCTCGAGCGCGGCGGGGACCACCTGCTCCACCTCGGCTTCCGACATGCGGAAGACGCCGAAGCCGAGCGCGGGAATCGCGGCACCCCTGACGGTGACGGTCTGCATGGATAGTCTCCTGATGATCAGACGACCTCGGCCGCCTCGAACGCTTCCGGTGCCGGAAGCATCTTCCACGCCAGGGCGCGGGTTGTCCGGTCGGCGGAATCGGGGGCGGTACGGTCTTGCATGATCCCCACATAGTGCCGTCCCGCCGCCGTGAGAACACGTCCGGCCTCACAGCATCTGTGAAATCGTTTCACAGGCGGCTGTTCCGGCGCATGCGGGCCTCGGCGATGCCCCGTCCGTGGCTCGTCGGGACGGTCGATGCTCAACATTTGGACCCGGGCGAATATTGCCTTGCCGGTGCCCATCGGTCATGCCTGTATATACAGGTCGCGACCGCCAAGCAGGGCAGCAGGAAGCAGGGCATGCAGATCGTCTCCGCCGCGGACGCGGCGCGTCTTCTGAAGGATGGCATGACCGTCGCGGCGGCCGGATTCGGCGGCTGCTGCCATCCCGAGGCGATCTCCGCCGCCGTCGAGGCGCGCTATCTGTCCGAAGCAGCGCCGCGCGGGCTGACCCTTTTGTTCGCCGCCAGCACCGGCGACCGCAAGACGCGCGGCATGGGGCATTTCGGCCATGAGGGCCTGGTGCGGCGGGTGATTGCCGGCGGCTGGCGCGGCACCCCCCGGCTGGGCGAACTCGCCGTCGCCGACAAGATCGAGGCCTATTGCTGGCCGCAGGGCGTCATCGCCCAGCTCTACCGGGCGATCGCCGCCGGCCAGCCCGGCGTCGTCACCCATATCGGGCTCGGCTCCTTCATGGATCCGCGCCATGGCGGCGGACGGCTGAATGCCGCGACCACCGCCGAGCTGGTCGAGCGGGTGACGCTGCGCGGCCGCGACTGGCTGCTCTATCCCGCTTTGCCGATCGACTGCGCGCTGCTGCGCGGCACCACCGCCGACGAGGACGGCAACGTCACGCTGGAGGACGAGGCGTTCTCGCTCGATGTGCTGGCGATGGCACAGGCGGCGCGCAATTCCGGCGGCATCGTGCTGGTGCAGGTCAAGCGCATCGCCGAGCGCCATTCGCTGCCCGCCACCGATGTCCGCATTCCCGGGGCGCTGGTCGACTATGTCGTGGTCTGCGAGGATCCCGCCCAGCATGGCGTGAGCTTCGGCGAGACCGACAACCTCGCCTATACCGGGCGCTTCCGGGCGGCGGTCAGCCGGCTCGATCCGCTGCCGCTCACCCTCGACAAGGTCATCCAGCGCCGTGGCTTCCTGGAGCTCCCCGGGCATCGCCACCCGACCATCAATCTCGGCATCGGCATCGCCGCCGGCATCGGCCGGATCGCCCGCGAGGAAGGCTTCGACGACTACACCGTCACCATCGAATCCGGGGTGATCGGCGGCATTCCGGCCGAGGAGCTATCCTTCGGGGCGGCGGTCAATCCGAGCGCGGTGATCCCGCAGGCCTCGCAGTTCGATTTCTACGACGGCGGCGGGCTCGACGTCGCCTTCCTGGGCATGGCGGAGGTCGATGCGCGCGGCGCGGTGAATGTCAGCCGCTTCGGCCGCACCATCGTCGGCGTCGGCGGCTTCACCAATATCGCGCAGAGCGCCGGCAGCGTTGCCTATCTCGGTTCCTTCTCGCGCGGCGGCGCCGATATCCGCATCGTCGAGGGCGGGCTGTCGATCATGAAGGACGGCGACGCCTGCAAGATCGTCGAGAAGGTGGCGCAGGTCAGCTCCGATCCGGCCGCCGCACCGGCGGGGCAGCGCCAGCTCGTCATCACCGAGCGGGCGGTGTTCGAGGTCGTCGAGGGCCGGCTGACGCTGACCGAGGTGGCGCCGGGGATCGACCCGCGCGCCCATGTCATCGACCGGTTGCCACCCGGCGTCGCCGTCGCGGAGCGGCTGGCGACGATGGATGCCCGCCTGTTCTCCTCCGCCGCCATGAAGGATGCCCGCCCGTGAAGCTCGATGAAGCCGTCGTCATCGTCACCGGCTCGGCCACCGGGGTCGGCGCCTCCTGCGCGCGGATGCTGGCGGAGAAGGGTGCGCGGGTGGTGGTGAACTACACCCGCAGCCAGGCCGAGGCGGAGGAGACGGCGGCGGCCTGCGCCGCGCTCGGCGCCGAGGTGGAACTGGTGCGGGCCGACGTCTCGGACGATGCCGAGTGCCGGATGATGGTCGACCGGGCCGTCGCGCGCTGGGGGCGCCTCGACGCGCTCATCAACAATGCAGCGGTGACGGTGAAGTCCGATCCGTTCGATCTGGAGACGCTGTCGGGCGAGGACTTCCAGAAGGTGTTCGGCGTCAACGTGGTCGGCACCTACCAGATGTGCCGGGCGGCGATCCCCGCCATGCGCGCTGCCGGCGGCGGTGCCATCGTCAACGTCTCCTCCAATGTCGCCTTCACCGGCGGCGGCACCTCGCTGGCCTACACCGCCTCCAAGGGCGCGCTCAACGCGCTGACCCTGGCGCTGGCGCGGACCTGCGGCCCGGAGATCCGGGTCAACGCGGTATGCCCCGGCGTGATCGACACGCGCTGGATGCGCCAGACGCTGGGCGAGGACGCCTATCAGGCGCTGGCCACCCGCTTCTCGGGCACCGCGCCGCTCGGCCGCGTCGCCACGCCGGAGGACGTCGCCGAGGCGGTGGTGTGGCTGGTCGAGGGCGCCCGTTTCGTCACCGGCGAACTGCTGTCGGTCGATGGCGGCATCCGGCTCGCCGGCGGGGTCCGCAAGCCGGCCGCCGGCAAGGGAGTCTGAGCATGCCGGTCTCCGCCCGCGATCTCATGGACTTCCCCATTCCCGAGGGCAGGGGCGTGGCGAGCGCTCGCGACGCCATGCTCTACGCGCTGTCGGTCGGCTATGGCCGCGAGCCACTCGATGCCGAGCACCTGCGGCGGACGCAGGAAAACGGCCTGGTGCCGACGCCGACTCTCGCCAATATCCTGGCGCATCCCGGCCCGTGGATGAAGGATGCCGGCGTCGACTGGCAGCGGCTGGTGCATTCCGAGCACCGGCTGACGCTGCATCGGCCGGTGCCCTTCGACACGCCGCTGGTCTCGCGCTCCCGCATGGTGTCGGTGGTCGATCGCGGTCCCGGCAAGGGGATGTTCGCCACCTTCGAGCGCACCATCGCGGTGCTGGCCGAGGATGATCGGCCGGACGCGGCGCTGGTCGCCACCATCCTGCAGACCAATGCCTGCCGCGGCGATGGCGGCTGCGGCTCGGCCGGCACGCCGCTGGCGCCGCTGCCGCCGGTACCGGAGCGGGCGCCCGATGCGCTGCTGTCGCTGGCGGTGGCCGGCGATGCCGCGCTGCTCTACCGCCTGAACGGCGATCGCAACCCGCTGCATTCCGATCCCGCCTATGCGCTTCAGGCCGGCTTCCTGCGTCCCATCCTGCACGGCCTGTGCAGCTTCGGCCTTGCCGGCTATGCGATCGGCCGGCTCATGGGAGCGCCCGGCCTCGCCGATGTGAGCGCCATCGCCGCCCGTTTCACCGGCGTGGTGTATCCCGGCGACACGTTGGAAGTGGCGGTCTGGCAGGCGGGCAACGAGCTGCACTTCCGGGTGCGGGTGCCGGCGCGGGATGTCACCGTGCTCGACCACGGCACGGCGAGGCTGGCGCGATGAAGACCCGGCCGGCGGGTGACGCGCCGCATTATCTGCGCATCAAGGACAACATCGTCGCGCTGATCGCCGAGGGCAAGCTCAAGCCCGGCGACCGCGTCTATTCCGAAAGCGAGCTGGTCTCCGCCTTCGGGGTCAGCCGGATGACCGCCAACCGCGCCTTGCGCGAGCTGATGTTCGAGGGCGTGCTGACGCGTTCCGCCGGGCTCGGCACCTTCGTGTCCTCGCAGCGGCAGGATGTCGATCTCCTGCAGATCCGCAACATCGCCGAGGAGATCTCCGGCCGCGGCCATGCGCACACCGCCCGGGTGGTGGTCGCCGAGCGCATCGCGGCGGATGCTGGTGTCGCCCAGTCGCTGGACATCGCGGCCGGCATCGAGGTGATGCGCACGCTGATCGTCCATCTGGAGGACGACCAGCCGATCCAGATGGAGGAGCGCTACGTCAATCCTGTCGTCGCACCGGACTATCTCGCCAATGACTTCACCCGGATCACCCCGAACGAATACCTTTCGCAGGTCGCGCCGATCACCGCCTTCGAGCATTTCGTCGAGGCGATCCGGCCGGACGCGACGATCCGCCGGCTGCTCGGCGTCAAGCCGGACCAGCCATGCCTGCGGGTGTTCCGCCGCACGTGGTCGGGCGAGGCGGTGGTGACCTGTGCGCTGCTCTCCTATCCCGGCGACAAGTACCGGCTGGAAGCCCGTTCGCGTGAATGTCCGGCCAAACCCGTCCGCCTGCCGCAGGAGTCCATGCCATGACCGCCACCGGGAACGCCGTCTCGTTTTCGGGCTCCGCCCCCTTGACCGGGGACATCGCCGCCATCGCCCGGCGCGATGCCCGCCTCGTGGTCTCGCCTGAGGTCGAGGCGCGGATCGCCGCCGCCCGGGCGGTGGTGGACCGCTATGTCGCCGCCGAGGTGCCGGTCTACGGCCTGACGACCGGGCTCGGCGCCGGCGTCGACACCAAGCTGGCGGTGGACGATCTCGTCGCCTTCCAGTTGCGGGTGCCGCAGGCCCGCGCCGTGGGCGTCGGCGCGGCCCTGCCGCGCGAGGCGGTACGGGCGATGATGGCGGTGCGCGTCGCCAGCATGGCCGCCGGCGGTTCCGGCGTGTCGCCGCCGGTCTTCGCCGGCCTCGTCGCGGCGCTGAATGCCGGCGTGCATCCGGTGGTGCCCTCGCTCGGTTCGATCGGCGCCGCCGATCTCGCACCGCTCGCCCATATGGGGCGGGCGCTGCTGGGCGACGGCGAGGCGGAATATCGCGGCACCGTCATGCCGGCCGGCGAGGCGCTGGCCGCCGCCGGCTTGAGCCCGCTGCCGCTGGCGCCCAAGGACGGCCACGCCCTCGTCGTCGCCAACAGCCTGTCGGTCGGCCGGGCGTGCCTCGCTTTGGAGGATCTCGACCGGTTGCTCGCCTGGTCGCTGGCGGCGGTGGCGCTCAATTTCGAGGCGTTCCGCGCCAATGTGACGGCCTTCGACGACCGCGCCCTCGCGGCCCGGCCCGCCTTCGGGCAGCGCGAGGCCGCCGCCCGGCTGCGCGGCCTGCTGGCGGGCGGCTCGCTGCTCGCCGAGGGCGCGGCGCGGCGGCTGCAGGATCCCCTGAGCTATCGCTGCGCGCCGCAGGTGTGGGGCGCGCTGATCCATGCGCTCGCCGAGGCGCGCGAGGCGACGCGGATCGAGATCGCCAGCTCGGGCGACAATCCGGTGGTGCTCGCCGAGGAAGGCCTCATCCTGTCGCATGGCAATTTCGACATGACCGCCTTCGTGCTGGCCTGGGAGCGGCTCGGCCAGGCGCTGGCCCACTGCGCCGCCGCCATCGCCTGGCGCACGATGAAGATCACCTCGGCCGGCTTTTCCGACCTGCCGCGCTTCCTCACCCCGCTCGGGCAGAGCCGCACCGGCTTCGCGACGGTGCAGAAGACCGTCTCGTTGCTGGAGGTGGAGATCCGCAGCCTCGCCGCGCCGGTCTCGCTCACCCCGATCCCGGTCGCCGACGGGGTGGAGGACCAGGCGTCGCTGGCCCCCAGCGTCCTCGCCAAGATCGAGGCGATGATCGAGCGGATGCGCTACCTCGTCGCCATCGAGCTCGCCGCCTCCGCCCAGGCGGTGGAACTGCGCGGCGTGGCCGGCGAATTGGGAGCCGGCACCGGCGAGGTCTATCGCGCGATCCGCGCGCGCGTCGCGCCGCTGCACGAGGACCGCTCGCAGGCCGCCGATTTCACCGCCATCGCCGCCTTGGTCGAAACATCCGAACCCTAGCCGCCGCCATACCCATTCCTCTCCACGACATCAGGGAGAACGCGCATGAAAAGACTGTCGATCCTGTCCGCCGCCGCCGCGGTGGTCGCCGCCGTCGTCGCTGTCACCGCCCAGCCTGCCGCCGCCGCCGAGCCGATCAAGGTGGGCAGCAAGAACTTCACCGAGCAGTACATCCTCGCCGAGATGTACGCCGCGCTTTTGGAGAACGCCGGCTTCCAGGTGGAGCGCAAGATCAATCTCGGCGGCACGCTGATCGCTCATCAGGCGCTGACCACCGGGGCGATCGACCTCTACCCCGAATATACCGGCACCGCGCTGTCGGCGGTGGTGAAGGGCACGATGTCGACCGACGCCGACGCGGTCTACAAGCAGGTGAAGGACTTCTATGCCGAGAAGTTCAGCCTCGCCTGGCTGAAGCCGACTGGCATCAACAACGGCTATGTGATCGTCGTCCGCCAGGAAACCGCCGACGCCGACAAGCTGAAGACGCTGTCCGACCTCGCCAAGGTCTCCAACAAGCTGGTGTTCGGCGGCGGCGCCGAGTTCCCGGACCGCGCCGACGGGCTGCCCGGCCTGAAGCGCGTCTATGATGCCGAGTTCAAGGAATTCAAGCAGTTCGCCAAGCTGGGCCTGCGCTATGACGCGCTGGCGCAGAAGGACATCGACGTCGCCAACGGCGCGGCCACCGACTGGCAGATCAACACCCAGAACCTCGTCGCGCTGAAGGACGACAAGGGGCTGTTCCCGCCCTACTACGTCGCCCCCGTGGTCCGCCAGCAGGTGATCGACGCCAATCCGAAGCTGGTCGAGGTGCTCGAAGTGCTCGGCCCGCATCTCGACAATGAGAAGATGCGGGTGCTGAACGCCAAGGTCGAGGTCGACCACGAAGAGGCGAAGGACGTGGCGAAGGAATTCCTGAAGCAGGAAGGCCTTCTTCCCTGATGCCGGCGGCGGCGGCCGGAAGGATTCACCTCCGGCCGCCGCGCCACTGCCCTCGATCGACCGGCACCGCCCGTCGATCCCTTGGAGAACGGGAATGCAGGAAATCTGGATCGACTATCTGAACGCGCTGGACGCCAAGGCGCTGGCGCTGACCAATGACGAGATCGTCGGCGCGGTCGAGAAGGCGCTGGAGGCCCAGGGCCGCGGCGAGACCGTCATCGAGCCGCGCGTCCATCTGGTTCCCGAAAGCTCCGACAAGGGCCATTTCAACGTGCTGCGCGGCTATGTGAAGCCGCTCGACACGGCCGGGGTGAAGGTGGTCGGCGACTTCGTCGACAACTACAAGATCGGCCTGCCCTCCGAGATGGCGATCCTCAACCTGTTCGACCCGCATACCGGCATGCCGAAGGCGGTCGTCGACGCCACCGCCATCACCGACATGCGCACCGGCGCGGTGACGGCGATCGGCGCCAAATATCTCGCCCGCAAGGACAGCAAGGTGCTCGGCCATGTCGGCGCGCGCGGCACCTCCTACTGGAATGTGCGGCTGCTCGACCATTTGTTCGACTTCGAGGAAATCCGCGTCCATTCCCGCCGCCCGGAAAGCCGCGACGCCTTCGCCGCGCGGCTGGAGCAGGACCTCGGCAAGAAGATCGTCGTCACCGACAATTGGGAAGACTGCCTGAAGGGCGCCGACATCATGGTCGAGGCCAGCCGGCTGCCCGAGCCGACGCCGCTGTTCAGGACCGAATGGGTGAAGAAGGGGGCGTTCGTGGTGCCCTACGGCACGATGAGCGCGCTGGAATTCGACCTCACCGACATCATGGACAAGGTGGTGGTGGACGATTGGGGCCAGTGCGCGCCTGGCCGCCCCTTCGGCGCGCTGCGCCGGCATGTCGATGCCGGCAAGGTGACCGCCGAGACGCTGCATGCCGAGATCGGCCAGATCGTCTGCGGCCTGAAGCCGGGCCGGGAGAGCGACGGCGAGACCATCCTGTTCTGGCATCGCGGCCTCAGCACCACCGATGTCGCCCTCGGCGCGGCGATGGTCGACAAGGCGCACGCCATGGGCATCGGCCAGCGGCTGCGGTTCGCGTGATCGCCATGCCGGATACCACCCCGCCCGTCGCCTGCTCGCGCATGTACAATCTCAGCCCCGCCATCCGCGCGGCCTGGGACGAACTGTTCGCGTGGCTGGCCGGGCGGTCGGGTGTCCGGCTCGAGGTGATCGCCCATGCCGCCCCTGCTCCGCTGTCCACGCTGTGGAGCCGGCCGGACATGGGGGCGGTGTTCATGTGCGGCTATCCCTTCGCGCGGCTGGCGCCATCGCGGCGACCCGTCCCGCTCGCCGCACCGGTGTCGCGCGCGGCATGGGCACGGGGATGGCCACTCTATGCCAGCCACATCGTGACGCGTCGCGACGGGCCGCAGTCGATCGCCGAGCTCGCGACGGTGCGCTGGGGCTGGACGGTGCGGGACTCGCAGTCCGGCTATCATGCCCCGCGGCAATTCCTTCTCGAGCATTTCGGCGCCGCGGCTGTGGGTATCTCGGCGGATGGCCCGTTCCTCAACCCCTCGGGCGTGCTGGCGGCGCTGGATGAGGGGCGGATCGATGCCGGGCCGGTCGATGCCTATGCGTGGCAATTGCTCGAACTCCACGAGCCGGCGCTGGTGCGGCCCTTCCGCATCGTGGCGACGACGGCGTCGACGCCCTGCCCGCTGCTGGTGGCGGCTGTCGGGCAGCCGGCTGAGGCGGTAGCGGCGCTCCGTGCGGCGCTGCTCGGTGCGCATGACGATCCGGCCGGCCGGTCGATCCTGGGGGCTCTCGGGCTGGAGGCCTTCGCCGTGCCGGATATCGCCGCCTATGCGACGCTGCCGGCACGGGCCGACGCCACCGACCGGGAACTGGGAGCGACGTGGTGAGAACGCGGCGACCGGACCGGCGGCCGGCGCGGGGGGCTCGGCCATGAAATGGGTCCCCAAGAATATCGACCGGCTGGTCGAGGCCCTGCTGCAGCATCTTTATCTCGTCATGAGCTCGGTCGGCATCGCCTTGGCGATCTCGCTGGTGGTCGGTATCTGGGCGGCGCGCCGGCCAGCGACCTTCAACGTGATCGTCATCGTCACCGGCGTGCTGTTCGCCATTCCGAGCCTGGCGCTGTTCGCGCTGTTCATCCCGGTGATGGGCATCGGCGCCGCGCCGGCCATCGTCGGCCTCGCCGCCTATTCGCTGATGATCCTCATCCGCAATATCGGCCTCGGCTTCCAGTCGATCCCGCGCGACGTGCTCGAGGCGGCGCACGGCATGGGCTATGGCAGCCTGCGCCGCATCTGGGAGGTGGAGCTGCCACTGGCGCTGCCCTTCATCGTCAGCGGCGTGCGCATCGCGATGGTCACGGTGATCGGCATCGCCACCGTCGCGGCCTATATCAATGCCGGCGGGTTGGGGGTGATCATCTTCGAGGGCATCGACCAGCGCTTTCCGGAGAAGATCATCGCCGGCGGCTTGCTGACCTCGGCTCTGGCGCTGTTCACCGACTATCTGTTCGCCGGGCTGGAGCGGGTGCTGCGCCGCCGCAGCGGGAGGGTCGGCGGATGATCCTCGTCGAGGCGTTCAACTGGATCCTCGCCAATCCCGGCATATTCTTCTCGGCCTTCAACCGCCACGTGCTGATGTGCGTCATCTCGCTCGGCATCGCGCTGGCCATCGCGATGCCGCTCGGGCTGGTGGTGGCGCGGGCGCCGCGCGCGGCCTTCGTCGCGATCAACGTCGCCGGTTCGCTGCGCTCGATCCCGAGCCTCGCCATCCTGTCGGCCGCGATGCCGTTTCTCGGCATCGGCCTCCTGCCCTCAGTGGTGGCGCTGGTGGTGCTGGCGGTGCCGCCGCTGCTGCTCAACACCGTGGTCGGCATCCGCGAGATCGACCCCTCCATCCTCGACGCGGCGAACGGCATGGGCATGGCCCGGCGCGACATTCGCTGGCAGATCGAAATCCCGCTCGCGGTGCCCTCGATCCTTGCCGGGGTGCGCACCAGCGCCATCCAGGTGATCGGCGGCGCGGCGCTCGCCTCCTTCATCGGCGGCGGTGGCCTCGGCGATTTCATCAATGCCGGCATCGCGATCATGAACATGCCCCGCCTCTTGGTGGGCGCGGTGCCGATCGCCCTGCTCGCCATCCTGACGGAAGTGCTGTTCGGCTGGATCGAACGCTCCGTCACCACCAGACGATGATGCTTGGGAAGTGGATGCCATGATACGGCTCGATCATGTGACCAAGAGCTACGCCGGCAGCGATCGCCACGCGGTCGACCATCTCGACCTCGTCATCGAGACCGGCACGACGGTGGCGATGATCGGCCCGTCCGGCTGCGGCAAGACCACGACGATGCGGATGATCAATCGTCTGGAGACGCCGACCAGCGGCCGGGTACTGGTGAACGGGCGCGACGTCGCCGAGACCGACCCGCAGGAGCTGCGCCGCCACATCGGCTATGTGATCCAGCAGGTCGGCCTGTTCCCGCACATGACCATCGAGCGGAACATCGCCACCGTGCCCCGCCTGCTCGGCTGGGAGAAGGCGCGGACCGACCGCCGCATCGACGAATTGCTGGACCTGGTCGGCCTCGACCCGGCGGTGATGCGCCGGCGCTTCCCGCATGAATTGTCGGGGGGCCAGCGCCAGCGGGTCGGCTTCGCCCGCGCCCTGGCGGCGGACCCGGAGATCATGCTGATGGACGAGCCGTTCGGCGCCATCGACCCGATCACCCGCGTCCGCGTGCAGGACGAGTTCCGGCAGATCCTGAAGAAGGTGCGCAAGACGGTGGTGATCGTCACCCACGATCTCGACGAGGCGATCAAGATGGGCGACCGGATCGCCATCATGCGCGACGGCCGGCTGCTGCAATACGATACGCCGGCAGCCCTGCTCGCCCGGCCCGCCGACGACTTCGTCGCCAGCTTCCTCGGCCTCGACCGTGCCATCAAGCGGCTCAACCTGATCACGGTCGAAGAGATCATGGATCGGGGGCATGTGCTGGGACAGGTCCCCTCGATCGCGGCGGAGGCCAGCCTGCAGCACGCTTTGGCGCGGCTGCTGGCGGACGACCTGCCCGGCCTTGCGGTGACCGGTACGGACGGGTCCTTCGTCGGTTATGTCTCCCGCGAGGCGATCTTCTCGGCGCAGCGCTGAGCGGAACGGCGCTGAGGCGGGTGCCGCCCTTCGCCATGCGGAAGACGCCTGGGACGTGCCCGCATCGGTGATGATCCCGTTGCGACGGCGCCCGATATCGACCGGCCGGATGGTCTTCGCCGGGGGCTGGACGCCTCCATCCCCGCCGGGGAGATTGGCTCCGGCGCCGGCATAATCGATATCTTCCTTGTCAGCGATATCCAGTCGAGGCGTCTTGCTGCCGGAGCGGCACGGAAGGCTGGCCGGCTAGGCGCCAATGAGTGACCCTGTGCCTTTACCCTCCGTCGCTTCGGGCTGCCGGTGACAGGCCGCGGAGAAGGCGCGTGGCGCCGGGCGGGAAGGATACGGCTTGACCGGATCGATAATGATGAAATCATCGATTATCGATTTCTATGTGCGTGTCGGCGTCGGAGTGGCCTCGCCGGTGGCGGTATTCCGCCTGTCGCCTGGCTGAGGAATGGAGTGCGGATGAGCGAGAGTCCCGAAGCAGAAGTGAGCGCCGAGGCGGTGGGCGAGGCTGAACAGGTGACGCCGGCAACCGGCCGGGTGCGCCGGCGGCGCGGCCAGATCCGTCTCAAGGCCTTGATCGAGGCGACCGAGGCTCTGCTGGAGGATCACGATGTCGGCGATGTCGGGCTCTATCAGATCGCCGAGCGGGCCGGCGTGCCCCCCGCGTCGATTTATCATTTCTTTCCCAACAAGGAGGCGGCCCTGGTCGCCCTTGCCGAGGACTACCTGCAGCGCATGGTGAGCCGCTCGATCGAAATCCTCGATCCCCGTCCGGCGAGCTGGCAGGATCTGGTGGCGCTGCGGGTGCGTGCGGCCGGGCGCTTCTACAATGACCACCGGCCGCTGATGCGGCTGTTCCTCGGCGCGAGCATCAGCACCGAGGTGCGCCAGCGCGACATGGCCGGCACGCTGGCGGTCGCGCATACGCGCGCCGAGATCCTCGACCGTCATTTCCTCATGCCGCCGGTGCGGGACTGGACCTACAAGCTCGCCAATTCGCTCGCCATCGCCGACGGTATCTGGGCGCTCTCCTACAGCCAGCATCAGCGCATTTCCGGCGAATCCGTCGAAGAGGCGGTGCGCGCGGTGGTGGCCTATCTGCGCTGCTACCTGCCGGAGTGGATCGAGCCGCGGCCGGTCGATGCGCCATAACGGGGAATTATCGGCTTTCTTGATCGGAAATGGGCAGGTGGCCGGAGGATCTTTCGGTCGATATCGATACCTCTCGGGCCGGATCGGCGTGGAACGATTGGTCCATGATCCGGTTTTTGCGCAAATTTTCGAGTTCGCGCCTAGGCATTTGCCTATATTGAATGCATCGACCAGAAAATGCGCATGCCGGGAGACGTTGCCGGCATTTTCGTATTGATATTCGATTTTTCCATCATTATCGTCCCTGTCATCGAGAATGAGCCGACAGGACATCGATGCGGACCGGCCCGTGAGGGGTCGTCCGTCAGCGAGACGTCATGTCGCTATCGCAGGGGTGACGGGCGTGCCACGGCAAATGCATTTCATCGGTTTCTGCATCGCAGGACCCAACTGGCACCACAATGGCAGCTGGCGGCACGACGAGAGCGACGCGGTCGATGCCCTCGATCCGAAGCGCTACGAGAACATCGCCCGCATCCTCGAGGAGGGTAAGTTCGACGGCCTGTTCTTCGTCGATGTGCTCACTCTGTTCGATACGTTCGGCAAGAGCTTCGCCGCCAATCTGCGCCAGCCCGGCCAGATCTTCCTGCTGGAGCCGCTGCAACTGCTCGCCCGCATGGCGGCGGTGACCCAGAATCTCGGCCTCGCCGCCACCATGTCGACGGCGTTCTACCATCCGTTCCACATCGCCCGCGCCTTCGCCTCGCTCGACCACATCAGCGGCGGGCGGGCGGCGTGGAACGTCGTGACCTCGGCGAATGACCGCGAGGCGCAGAATTTCGGCATGGAAAAGCTGATGGAGCGCGGCCTGCGCTACGACCATGCCGAGGAGGTCATCGAGGCCTGCCAGGCGCTGTGGAATTCGTGGGACGAGGACGCCCTCATCCTCGACCGCAAGAACGGCGTCTATGCCGATCCCGACAAGGTCCACTACGTCAATTTCGAGGGCAAGTGGGTGAAGACCCGCGGCCCGCTGCAGACGCCGCGCTCGCCGCAGACCAGCCCGGTGCTGATGCAAGCCGGCTCCTCCGAGCGCGGGCGCGAATTCGCTGGACGCTGGGCCGAGGTGCTGTTCACCCTGCAGCACGACAAGGCGGAGATGCAGGCCTTCTACGCCGACATCAAGTCGCGGCTGGCGAAGAACGGCCGCCCCGCCAACCATTGCGCGGTGCTGCCGGCCATCGACATCGTGGTCGGCGAGACCGAGTCGATCGCCAAGGAAAAGGCCGCCTACCTCAATTCGCTGGTCAGCCCCGAGCTCGGCGTCGCCGAGATCTCCAACGCCATGGGCGTCGACCTGTCCGGCTATCCGCTCGACAAGCCGCTGGTGGACATGGAGATCAACCAGGGCTCGCGCGGCGTGTTCGACAACATCCTGAAGGGCAGCGAGAAGAAGAACCTCACCCTGCGCGAGGCCGGCCAGCATTTCGGCATCAGCGAGCTCACCCCGCAGCTGATCGGCACGCCGGAGATGATCGCCGACCACATGCAGGACCTGTTCGAATCCGAGGCCTGCGACGGCTTCGTCATCGTGCCCTCGCTCACCCCCGGCGGCTACCAGCAATTCGTCAAGTCGGTGGTGCCGGAGCTGCAGCGGCGCGGCATCTACCGCAAGGATTACACCGGGCACACCTTCCGCGAGAACCTGCGCAGCTGAATGCGTGCGCCGCCCGCGCCGGTGCGCGCGGCGGCGATGGACGTGCCGTGAGTTCGCCGGGCAACCGGCCGCGTGCCAATGGCCCTCATTTCGAGATCAGGATGTCCGTCATGTCCGACCGTGCCGACCGCAATTCTGCTTCGCGTGGCCTTTCCCGCCGTGCCTTCCTCGCCTCCGCCGCCGTGACCACGGCGGCGGTCGGCCTCGGCGCCCCGTCCATCGTGCGCGCGGCCAGCGACACCATGACGGTGCCCAATTCCGGCGGCGCGCTCGAAGAGGCCTACAAGGTGGCTTATTTCGACACCTTCACCGCCAAGAGCGGCGTGAAGATCCTCGGCGCGCCCTATATGGACACCGCCCGCATCAAGGCGATGGTCGAGGCCAACGCGGTCGATGTCGACGTCGCCAATATCGACTTCGCCGAGGCGGCGGTGCTGGCCAAGCTCGGCCTCCTGGAGCCGATCGACTACGACATCGTGCCCCGCAAGGTGCTGGAACCCTGGGCCGCCAACGAGCACTACATCGTCTCCGACGTCGCGGCTCTGGTGATGGGCTGGAACACCCAGGCCTTCTCGCCCGAAAGCCGGCCCAAGGGTTGGGTCGAGTTCTTCGATGCGGCCGCCAAGTCCGGACAGCGCAGTCTGTGGAAGCTCGCGCCCCAGACGCTGGAGGTTGCCGCGCTCGGTGCCGGCATTCCTGCCGACAAGCTCTACCCGCTCAATCTCGACGCCGCCTTCTCCTCGCTCAACAAGATCAAGTCGAACCTCACCTGGTGGACGTCGGGCGCACAGAGCGCTCAGTTGCTGACGTCCGGTGAGGTGGATGTCGGCACAGCGTGGAACGGGCGCCTGTTCAAGCCGAAGAACGACGGCGCGCCGGTCGACTATACTTTCGACCAGAGCATCTTCACCTGCGACGCCTTCATCGTGCCCAAGGGCGTGAAGGACAAGAAGCGGGCGATGCAGTTCCTCGCCAATCTCGTCGAGGCCAAGAACCAGGCGACCTTTGCCCAGCACATCCCCTACGGCCCGACCGTTCCCGCCGCCTTCGAGCTGCTGGACGCCAAGACCAAGGCGCTGCTCCCCAACTCGCCGGAGAACGGCAAGACCGCCGTGCTGCAGGACGTTGCCTATTGGGCCGAGCATGGCGATGAACTGTTCGCCCGCTTCAACAAGTGGCTGGTCGGTTGAGCGACGCGACCATGACCGGGACGGCGGCAACCTCCGCTCCTCGCGCCGCCCGACGGCAGAGGGCGCGGGCGTGGTCGCCGTCGAGGGGAGGCCTGTTGCTGCTGGCGGCGCCGCTGGCGCTGCTGGCGCTGTTCTTCGTGGCACCGCTGCTCTGGGTGCTCGGACAGAGCTTCGCCGTCCCGGCCGGGCCGCTCGACACCTATATGCGCATCGCCGGCGACGGCGCGCTGCGCTACTCGCTCATCTACACCTTCCAGACCGCGGCGATCGTCACCGTCGCCGCCCTGGTGCTCAGCTATCCCGTCGCCTTCCTCATCAGCCGGGCGCAGGGGCGCTGGCTGATGATCGGCATGGTGTTCGTGCTGGTGCCGTTCTGGACCAGCGCGGTCATCCGCTCCTACGCCTGGCTGGTGCTGCTGCAGCGGCGCGGGGTGGTGAACGAGATGCTGCTCGCCCTCGGCCTCATCGACCGGCCGCTGCGCCTCGCCAATACCGATGTCGGCACCCATGTGGCGATGGTGCAGATCATGCTGCCCTTCATGATCCTGCCGTTGCTCAGCGCCATGCGCGGCATCGATCTCAGCGTGCTGCGCGCCGCCGCCATCCTCGGCGCCAATCCGTGGCGGCAATTCGTCAATGTCTACCTGCCGTTGTCGATGCCGGGCGTCGGGGCGGGCTGCGTGCTGGTGTTCATCTCGACGCTGGGCTTCTACATCACGCCGGCGCTACTCGGCGGATCGAGCCCGATGATCGCGGTCGCCATCGAGCAGCAGGTCTCGCGGCTGCTGGACTGGCCGCTCGCCTCGGCGCTGGCGGCGGTGCTGCTAGTGCTCACCTGCGCGCTGTTCATGCTCTATGAGCGGCTGAACCGCCGCCTCGCCGGCGCGGGAGAGGCGCGATGAACCGTACCGCCGCCACGCCGTTCTGGCGCATCGCCAGCGCCGGCCTCGTCCTGTTCGCCGTGCTGGTGCTGGTCTATCTGGTGCTGCCGACGCTGGTGATCGTGCCGCTGTCCTTCTCCAGCGACACCTTCCTGAAGTTCCCGCCCTCGGGGTTCTCCACCCGCTGGTATGAGAGCTTCGCCGCCAGCGCCGACTACCATTTCGCCATCCTCAACAGCCTGAAGATCGGCGTGCCGGCGGCGCTGGTGGCGACGGTGTTCGGGGTGATGGCGGCGCTCGCCGTGGTGCGCGGGGCGATGCCGTTCCGCCGCACGCTGGCGGCGCTGGTGATCGCGCCGCTGATCCTGCCGCAGATCGTGCTGGCCATCGGCCTGTTCCCGCTGATGGCCAAGGTCGGGCTGGTCGGCACCTATCCCGGCATCGTGCTCGCCCATGCGGTGGTGACGATGCCGCTGGTGTTCATCACCGTCTCGGCGGCGCTGCGCAACTACGCGCCGACCTTCGAGCTGGCGGCGATGACGCTCGGCGCCGGGCCGTGGCGGACCTTCCTTTATGTGACGTTTCCGATGATCCGGCCGGGGGTGATCGTCGGCTTCATCTTCGCGCTGACCTTCTCCTTCGACGAGCTCATCCTCGCCATGTTCCTCACCAGCCCGACGACGCGCACCGTGCCGCGCCTGCTGTGGGAGCAGTTGAACTTCCAGATGACGCCGGTGATCGCCGCCGCCACCGTGGTGATGCTCGGGGCGACCATCGCCCTGCTGTGCCTGGCGGCGCTGACCGGCGCCCGTGCCCGCCGCCGCCTGGCGGGCGAGACCAAAGGAGCCGGCGCATGAACGACATGACAGCCTCGACGCTGCAAAGGGGATCCCTGCCGATGTCGGACCTGCCGGCCACCCGCGGCGCGCGGGTCGAGTTCGACCATATCAGCAAGGATTATGGCGACCTCACCGTGCTGCACGAGACCACGCTGACCATCGAGGCCGGGGAGTTCTTCGCCCTCATCGGTCCGTCCGGCTCGGGGAAGTCGACGCTGCTCGGCATCCTCGCCGGCTTCGTGCCGCCGAGCTATGGCGCAGTGCGGGTGGACGGCACCGACATCGTGGCCATGCCGCCCTATCGGCGCAATATCGGCATGGTGTTCCAGAACTACGCGCTGTTCCCGCACATGACGGTGGCGGAGAATATCGGCTTCCCGCTCAAGATGCGCGGCTGCTCGCGTGGCGAGATCGGCGATCGGGTGAAGAAGGCGCTCGCCATGGTGCGGCTGGAGGCCATGGGCGAGCGTCGCCCGGCCCAGCTCTCCGGCGGCCAGCAGCAGCGCGTCGCGCTGGCCCGCGCCGCCGTCTACGACCCGCGCCTGCTCCTGATGGACGAGCCGCTCGGCGCGCTCGACAAGAACCTCCGCGAGGAGATGCAGGAGGAGATCAAGCGCTTCCAGCGCGCCTTCGGCGCCACCGTCATCTATGTCACCCACGACCAGCAGGAAGCCGCCTTCCTCGCCGATCGGCTGGCGGTGATGCGCGGCGGCATGCTGGAACAGATCGGCTCGCCGCGTCAGCTCTACGAGATGCCGGGCACGCATTTCGTCGCCAGCTTCCTCGGCGAGGCCAGCCTGCTGCCGGTGGCCGAGATCCTCGCGCGCGAGGGCCGCGAGGTGACCGTGCGCACGCCGGGTGGGCTCACCATCCGCGCGCTGGCGCCGAGCCGGGTGAGCGAGCGCCGGGCGCTGTGCCTGCGGCCGGAGAACATCGCTCTCGGCGCGGCGGCGCAGGGCCGCGACAACCGCTTTCTCGGCACGGTCGAGGAAGCCGTGTTCACCACCGGCACGCTGCGCTACCGCGTCCGCCTGCCGGGCAGCGACGGTCTCGTCACCGTGCGCGTGCCCTCGCTCCCGGGCATCGAGCTGCTGGCGCCGGGCAGCAGCGTCGAGATCGGCTGGGACGCGGCGATGGCCGTCACCATCGCCGAGGACTGACATTGAGCCGGCAGATCGAAGGACATTCCCGATGATGAATCGCCTCGACCCGAAAGCCGTCGACGCCGCCGCGCCGGTGTCGTCCGTGCCGCCCCCGCCCGACGCCCGCAGCTTTCGCGGCGGCATGTCGAAGCTGGCGGCGGCGGTGAACGTCATCACCACCGTGCAGCATGGCGAGGCCTACGGCTTCACCGCCTCGGCGGTGTGCAGCGTCACCGACACGCCGCCGACGCTGCTGGTCTGCGTCAACCGCACCAACCGTTCGCACCCGATCATCGCCGCGACGCGCATCCTGTGCGTCAATACGCTGTGCGGCCCGCACGAGCCGCTTTCCATGGCCTTCGCCGGCGGCAGCGGCGCGATGGCCGAGCGTTTCGCGCAGGGCGAATGGACGACGCTCGCCACCGGCGCGCCGGTGCTGGTCGGCGCCGCCGTCGCCTTCGATTGCCGCGTCGCGACCGTGCAGGAAATGGGCACGCATGACGTGCTGTTCTGCGAGGTGCTGGCGATGCGCGAGGGCGACGGGGCCGACAGCCTCGTCTATTTCGACCGGCGCTTCCACCGGCTCGGCTGACGGCCCGGCCGGCATCGATCATTCAGCAGGAGCCTATCTTGAGCAGCATGGAAGCCGTGTTCGCCGGCTATGAGCAGCGCCTCGCGGCGCTGAAGTCCAGCACCAATCCGTTTGCGGGCGGCATCGCCTGGGTCGAAGGCGAGCTCGTGCCGCTCGCCGAGGCGCGCATTCCGCTGATGGACCAGGGCTTCCTGCGCTCCGACCTGACCTATGACGTGCCGGCGATCTGGGACGGGCGCTTCTTCCGGCTCGACGACCATCTCGACCGGCTGGAGAAGAGCTGCGCCAAGCTGCGCCTGCGCAGCCCCCTGGATCGCGAGGCCGTGCGCGCCACGCTCTGCGAGATGGCGGCGCGGAGCGGCATTCGCGACGCCTTCGTCTGCCTCATCGTCACCCGCGGGCTGAAGGCGGTGCGCGGCAACCGGCCGGCGGACCTCGTCAACAATCTCTACATGTTCCTCTCGCCCTATGTGTGGGTGGTACCCCCGGAGATGCAGCGCACCGGCGCGCCGGCCATCGTGACCCGCACCGTGCGGCGCACCCCGCCCGGCGCCTTCGACCCGACGGTGAAGAACCTGCAATGGGGTGACTTCACCCGAGGCCTTCTGGAGGCGCAGGACCGCGACGCCATCTACCCGATCCTGCCCGACGGCGACGGCAACATCACAGAGGGCGCCGGCTACAACATCGTGCTGGTGAAGGATGGCGTGCTGCACACGCCCGAACGTGGCGTGCTGGAAGGGGTCACCCGCAAGACGGTGATGGAGATCGCCGCCGCCCGGGGCATCGAGGTGCGCCTGGAGCATGTGCCGGTCGATCTCGCCTATCATTGCGACGAGCTGTTCTTCTGCACGACGGCGGCGGGCGTCATGCCGGTCACCACGCTCGATGGCCGGCCGGTCGGCGGCGGCCAGGTCGGGCCAGTTACACGGCAGATCTGGGAGGCCTATTGGGACCTCCACTACGATCCGCAGCTCAGCTTCCCCATCGACTACCACTGAGGCCAGGCCAGCCGATCCTGTCGGGGCGGCGGCCCCGAGCCGGCACGATTCCGCCTCTGCCGGGCACGGGCTGCCGCTTTCACGGGCCTTTGTCCGGGACCCCTGCGGCGAGGCGTGATGCCGGGCGCGGCCCCGCCGGCTGGCGTAATCACCCGGACGGTGCCACACAGGGCGTCGAGCGCCGAGTGCGGCGCAGGCGGGGTAGACGTGCATGTCGACAGCAATTGCCATTCTCGGCGGCGTCGGGCTGTTCCTGCTCGGCATGACCGTCATGACCGACGGGCTGAAGGCGCTGGCGGGATCCGCCCTGCGCACGGTGCTCGGCAAGGCGGCGGCCACTCCCGTGTCGGGCGCCTTCTGGGGCGCGATCGTCACGCTGCTCGTGCAGTCCTCCAGCGCGGTGACGATGACGACGATCGGCATGGTCAGCGCCGGGCTCCTGACCTTCCCGCAGGGACTCGGCCTGGTGTTCGGCGCCAATGTCGGGACGACGGGCACAGGCTGGCTGGTGGCGCTGATCGGCGTGCGCGTCTCGCTGTCGACCTATGCGCTGCCGATGATCTTCATCGGGGCGCTGACGCGGCTGCTGGCGGGCGAGCGGATCGCGGCGGCGGGCAGTGCGCTCGCCGGCTTCGCCCTGGTGCTCTATGGGCTGACGACGCTTCAGCAGGGCATGGGGGGCCTTGCGGAGAGCCTGCACCCGTCCGATCTGCCCGCGGTTCTCGGCACGCCGGGGGTGGGCTGGCTGACCGGATCGGTCGGCCTCATGACGCTGATCGTCGTCGGTCTGGCGATGACCGCCGTCATGCAATCCTCCACCGCCGCCATCGCCGTCACCATTTCGGCTTTCTTTGCCGGCGCGGTGAATCTCGAACAGGGCGCCGCGCTGATCATCGGCCAGAACATCGGGACGGCGACGAGCTCGGCGCTGGCGGCCATCGGTGCCAGCACCACGGCCAAGCGCCTCGCCCTCGCCTATGTGCTGTTCAAGATCATCGCGGCGCTTATCGCCATCGTCGCCTTTCCGTTCACCACGGCGCTCATGCAGGCCTTCGCCGGGTCGATCGATGGGATGACGCTGCTGGCCGCCTACCATACCGCCTATAATGTGGTCGGTGTCGCGGTGCTGTTGCCGGCGACACACTGGTTCACCCGCGTCGTCGAGCGGTTGTTGCCGTCTCGGCAGACGCCGCTCGAGCGGGCACTTGACCCGAGTGCGCTCGCCAGTCCGGTGATCGCCGTCGAGACCGCCCGGCGAGTGGTGGCGGATGTCCTCGCGACCGCCGCCGCTTCGGTCGCCGGAGCGCTGTCGGGAGGCGCCGGATCCGTTGCGCCGGGCCAGGGCGCCGCCGTGCTCACGGAAGTGCGGGATTTCCTCTCCGAACTGAAGACGCCGCCGGAGACGGAGGCCGAGCGGTTCCGCATGACCAGCACGTTGCACGCGCTCGATCACGCCTCGCGCCTGATGGAGGTCCTGACGGAAGGCACGCTGTCCGAGCCTTCCGCTGGCGCACCTCATGATCGTCGCGCCGCCGAACTGTGTGCAGAGGCCATGCGGGAGGTCCAGACAATCGGTGCCTCCATCACGTCGGAAAGCGCCCTCAGTGCGCAGGCGGCTCCCATTGGCTGGACCGTCTCGGCCGAGCTGGCCACTACGCTCGGCAAGGTGGAGGGCCTGGCACGGGAACTGGATGCCCTGCAGCGGGACCATCGTGCCGCGACCCTCGCCTCGGTTGCGCCGGGTGAGCTGACCGCGGTCGATGCCCTCGCACGGATCGACGCGGCCCGGCGGCTCGACCGGATCGCGCATCATGCCTGGCGATCGGCGGCGCATCTTCTCGGCCGTGGCGCGTGACGATCCGGATGCGCGTCCGTTGCCGTAGAGCGCCGTCCCGAGGCCGGTGGCCATCTTGAAAGATCCGGCCAGTTTTGCCATCCCAGTCGCCGAGCCCTTCCAGCCGAGCAGCGTGCCCCCATGACGATGCAGACCCCCGAACACCGCCATTTCGAAGCCGACGTCTCCCGTCTGCTGCACATGATGGTGCATTCGGTCTATTCCGACCGGGACGTGTTCCTGCGCGAGCTGATCTCCAACGCCGCCGATGCCTGCGAAAAGCTGCGCTACGAGGCGATCGCCGCGCCGGAGCTGCTGGGCGACGAGCCGAGGCTTGCCATCATTCTTGCCGCCGATCCGGAGGCGGGCACGCTCGCCATCGCCGATAACGGCATCGGCATGAGCCGCGAGGAGATGATCGAGGCGCTCGGCACCATCGCCCGCTCGGGCACGCGCAGCTTCATGGATCGCCTGGCGCAGGCCGAAGGCAAGGAAGGGGCGCAACTGATCGGCCAGTTCGGCGTCGGCTTCTACTCCGCCTTCATGGTGGCTTCGAAGGTCGAGGTGGTCAGTCGCCGTGCCGGCACCGACGAAGCCTGGATGTGGGCGTCGGACGGCAAGGGCGAATTTTCCGTGTCGCCTGTCGCCCTCGACGAAGCTCCGGCACGCGGCGCGCGCGTCACCCTTCATTTGATGGAGGAGGCGACATCCTATGCCGAGCGCCGGACGCTGGAGCGCATCGTCAAGGAGCAGTCCGGCCATGTGCCGGTGCCGATCACGCTGATCGAGAAGCCGGGGGCGGAGGCGGTGACCCTCGGCGACGGAGCCGCGCTCTGGACCCGGGCGAAGAGCGAGATCGCCGCGCAGGAATATACCGATTTCTATCGCAGCGTGGCCGGGCAGTATGACGAGCCGGCCGCGACCGTCCATTTCCGCGCCGAGGGCCGCCACGAATACACCGCGCTGGCCTTCGTGCCAGGCGCGCGCCCGTTCGACCTGTTCGATGCCGACCGCAAGGGGCGCATCAAGCTCTATGTGAAGCGCGTCTTCATCACCGACGAAGCCGAGCTGCTGCCGCGCTATCTGCGTTTCGTGCGCGGTCTCGTCGACAGCGCCGACCTGCCGCTGAACGTCTCGCGCGAGATGATCCAGGACAGCCCGTTGCTCGGTGCGATCAGGAAGGGCGTGACCAATCGCATCCTTGCCGAGCTTTCGAAGCTTGCCGAGCAGGACGGCGACGCCTTTGCCGGGATCTGGGACAATTTTGGCGCGGTCATCAAGGAAGGCCTGTACGAGGATTTCGAGCGCCGCGAACAGCTTCTCGGCCTCGCCCGCTTCCGGACCACCGCGTCGGGCGACGGCTGGCGCAGCCTGAAGGAGTATGTCGCCTCCCTCAGGGAGAACCAGACGGCGATCTACTACATCGTCGGCGACGATGCCGGCCGCATCGCCGCGTCGCCGCATCTCGAAGGTTTCCGGGCGCGCGGCATCGAGGTGCTGCTGCTCAGCGATCCCGTCGACAGCTTCTGGGCGGCGAGCGGGCTCGATTTCGAGGGCAAGCCGTTCAAGTCGATCACCCAGGGAGCCGCCGATCTCGGCTTGATCCCGCCACTCGACAGCGCGGCGGCGCCATCGGCCGCTGCGAGCGAGGAAGTGCAAGCCCTGCTCGCCTCGATGAAGGAAGTGCTGGGCGAGGAGGTGGCCGACGTGCGGGCGTCGGAGCGCCTGACCGATAGCGCGGTCTGCCTCGTGGCGGGGGAGAGCGGCCCGGATCGTCAGTTCGAGCGCCTGCTCGCCGCTGCCGGGCGTATCGACGGCGCGGCCAAGCCCGTGCTGGAGGTGAACCCGCGCCACGCCATGATCCTGGGCCTCGCCGCGAATCGAGACGAGACGATGCGGGCCGACGTGGCCTATCTGCTGCTCGACACGGCGCGCGTGCTGGACGGCGAGCGGCCGGCGGATGCGAAGGCATTTTCGCAGCGATTGGGCCGGCTGATCGCGCTTGGCCTCGGGGCGTCCTAGCGGCGGCATCGCCGCGAAGGGGCGCCCATCTTCGCGTATGCCACCGGCCCGTCGACATCGGGACATTCGACACTGCGGCCTGCCGTGGGACGCGCGAAGCGATGTCTGTCTGGCACGGCGCGCGGCTGGGTCGACGTCCCGTTCGGCGGCCTGCGAAGGAAGCCGTGGTTTCTTCCATCCGGGCGGATAGGATCATGTCATGAGTGAGCACCCGCACATCCACCACAGCCATCCCGAGATCGTGAAGCGCCTCAAGCGCTCGCATGGCCATCTGCGCACGGTGATCGAGATGGTGGAGGCCGGCCGTTCCTGCCTCGACATCGCCCAGCAGTTGCACGCGGTGGAGAAGGCGATCAGCCAGGCCAAGAAGACCCTGATCCAGGATCATCTCGACCATTGCCTCGACGAGGTGGTGGCGCCGTTGGAGCCGGATCGGCGGGGCGCGCTCGACGATTTCAAGGACATCATCAAGTACCTCTGAGGTTCATGCCCGTCTCGTCGGGCTGTTGCCGCAGAGTAGCGCCGGCAGCCTGACGTTGCCCCGGCACTATGGGGACGATGCGTGCGCATGGTGAGACGGGGGGCATTCAAGGCCATGATGGCCGCCGCCCCGCAGCACGGCCGGGCCGATCGGTCCCGGTTGAAACAGCGACAAGCTTTCCGCGCCGCTGTCGGGCAGATTGAGCTCGATCCGGGCCCAGTCGAAATCCTCCATCGGTGCGGCGCTGGCCGCCGGATCGGCGATGTCGGCGCACTCCCGACGCGTGCCGTCTCCTGGTCGCTGTCCGCCCGCACCCTTGCGGCGAAGCGGAGCGACTGGTCCGCCTCCCTGGCATTCCCGGCTACCGGCGTTCCGTAAAGGAGCGGTCGCGCTTGCCGATATTCGACCAATATTAGATTGGTCTAATTATTTGACGGGCATCAGAAACCCCTATGCGTATGATCAGACAATATCATTGCTGTATTTCTTGACTCTTTATGCAACCAATATATAACCAAAAGAAAATCGGTATGGATCAATCCAGCCGCGGGTTCGCCAAGCCCGACAGATGATGGGCGCGACGACGCGCCTCGGGAGGAAGCCAATGTCCATCATGCTCGATCGCCGCCAGGCCTTGCTCGCGGGGGCGGGTGCGCTCGCCGCCATCCCGTCCGTGCTCGGCGCGGGGCTGGCGCGCGCCGCCGGCGAGTTCCCCAGCAAGACCATGCAGGTGCTGGTTCCTACCGGCGAGGGAGGCGGCGTCGATCAGGCGGCCCGTGCCTTCAACCGGATCTGGTCGAAATATCTCGGCGCCAATTTCGAGTATTCCTACTTCCCCGGCGCATCGGGCCAGGTGGGCTACGAGGTCTTCGTCGCGAAGCGCGAGCCGGATGCCTACAATATCCTCTTCGGAAATATCGGGCCGGAGATGATCATGTATGCGACCCAGAAGGTCAAATACAAGTACCCGGAAGATTTCACCTATATCGGCAGCATGGATGTCGACGACAGCGTGATCTGGGTGCCCGGCACCAGCCGGTTCAAGACCATCGGCGACATGGTCGAGGAAGGAAAGAAGCGCGAGATCACCCTTTCCACCAGCCGCCTGCCGCATCCCTCGACCATCGGCGCGCTGGCGCTCGCCGAAGCGACCGGCATGAAGGTACGGATGATCCCCTATGGCGGCGGCGGTCCCGCCCGCTCGGCGGCGATCACCGGCGAGGTCGATGGCTGCGCCACCTTCCTGTCCTCCTCGCTGGGCCTCGGCGATCAGGCGCGCTTCCTCACCGTGTTCAACGACACCAACCGCGCACCGGAACTCACCAACAACGCGCCGCCGGTCAACCAGGCGCTCGGCACCAAGATCCCGCAAATGTCCGGCCAGCGCGCCATCGCCATCCATGCCAAGGCGGTGGAAACGTATCCCGACCGGGTGAAGAAGCTCTCCGACACCTTCAAGCAGGTATTCGCCGATCCCGATTACAAGGTGGTCGCCGAGAAGGCCGGTACGCCCTGGGAGTTCATCCAGTATGGCGACGCCGTCGCCTGCCAGGAATCGGCGAAGGAGTTCGTCGAACTCGCCGAGCGCTTCCGCCCGCTGCTGAGCGCCTCCAAGGGCTGAGCCGGACGGCACGGCCTCCTCGGTGCCGCCGCGAAGGCGGCACCCGCGGCCGCCTCGCGCAGGCCGCACCCCGCCCGGCGGGCCCGGGTCCGCACGCCACCTCCGCCCCCGCGCAGGACATCGCCATGAACGACGAGCGTAACGGCAAGGTCGCGACCGGCGCCGACTGGATCATCCCGGCCCTCGGCGCCGCCTTCGCGATCTACTACCTCATCTCCATCCGCGAGCTCGACTGGGAGGCGAAGGTCTCCGGCGTGTTCTGCGCCGTGGTGCTGTTCATCCTGATCGGCATCTTCGCCATCCGCACCGCCGTCGGCCTGCTGCGCGGCACGCATTATCTCGAGATCACCAGCCTCTACGAGGACCACAAGCTGGCCGTGCTGCGCGGTGCGCTGTTCGGCCTGACCGTGCTTTCGGTGGCGGTCATCCCCTGGGCCGGCTTCACGCTGAGCACCTTCGGCTTCCTGTTCGCCTGCTTCATGTGGCTGGAGCGCATGTCCGCCCGCATGGCGGCGATCGTCGCCGGCTGCCTGGCGCTCGGCGGCTTCATCCTGTTCATCCTCATTCTGCGGACCTCGTTCCCGCAGGGCCCTTTCGAGCGTCTCGTCTCGGCGCTGACCGGCCTCTGAGCCCGGTCGCGTCCTAGCGGACGGGAGGTCCGACATGAATCTCAGCCTGACCGTACTCTCCGACCAGTTCCTGCTGAACTTCAGCTATCTGTGGCTGATCGTCATCGCCACCACCATCGGCATCATCATCGGCGCCATGCCGGGCTTCGGCTCGGCCAACACCATCATCATGCTGCTGCCCTTCACCCTCGCGGTGGATGTCGAGGTGGCGATGATCTTCATGGTGTCGCTGTTCGTCGCCTCGCATATGGGCGGCGGCATCACCTCGATCCTGCTCAATATTCCCGGCAATGGCGGATCGGCGGCGACCTGCCTCGACGGCTACCCGATGGCGAAGAAGGGGCTCGGCCAGCAGGCGCTGGTGCTGTCCTTCGTCGCCTCGACGGTCGGCGGCATGGTCACCGCGCTGATGTCGATCTTCCTCTTGCCCTATATCGCCCGCCTCGCCTTCTACATGCACAGCGTCGAGATGGTGGTGATCCTGTTGTTCGGCATCACGCTGATCGCCTCGGTCGCCTCCGACAACATGCTCAAGGGGCTGATCGCCGGCTTCCTCGGCCTGTTGATCGGCGCGATCGGCGCCGATTCCATCTATTCGACGCCGCGCGGCACCTTCGGTTTCATCGAGCTCTATGACGGCGTGCCGCTGATCGCGGTACTGATCGGCGTCTTCGCCATCTCCGAGGCGCTGATCATGATGGAAAGCACGTCGGTGCTCTCGGAGACCGGCATGCAGATGATGAAGCAGGCCGGCTGGAAGGAGACCTGGGAGGGCGTCGTCATGTCCTTCCAGCGCACCTGGCACATGATCTGGACCGGCATCATCGGGCTGATCATCGGTATCGTGCCGGGCGCCGGCGCCTCGATCGCTGCGTTCGTCGCCTATCAGCAGTCGCGGCTCTATTCCAAGACGCCGGAAGAATACGGCAAGGGCATTCCGGAAGGCGTGATCGCGCCGGAATCCGCCAACAATGGCTGCGCCTCGGGCGACCTGATCCCGCTGCTGGTCATCGGCGTGCCCGGCGGCACCACCGCGGCGGTGATGCTGATCGTGATGACCTATCACGGCGTACAGCTCGGCCCGCGCCTGTTCATCCAGAATCCCGGCCTCGGCTATGGCGTGTTCATCACCATGCTGATCGCCTATGCGGTGATGCTGTTCACCACCCTGCCGCTCACCCGCTGGGTGTCGAAGCTGGTGATGATCCCGACCCCGGTGCTGGCGCCGATCATCATCGCCTTCACCCTGGTCGGTGCCTTCGCCCCGCGCGGCTACATGTTCGACCTGTGGCTGACGCTGCTGTTCGGCGCCATCGGCTATGTCTGCCGCAAGACCGGCTTCAACGTCGTCGCCCTGCTGATCGGGGTGATCCTCGGGCCGATGCTGGAGGCGAACGTGATGCGGGCGCTGCGCATCAGCGGCAACGACCCGTGGGTGTTCTTCTCCTCGCCGGTCGGCAACATCCTCTGGGCAGCGCTGGCGGTGTCGCTGGCCATCCCCTCCATCGTGCAGTGGCGGCGCAACCGCGCCGCCGCCCGGATCGCCGCCGCCTGAAGGGCCCGACCATGACCGTCCACGTGCCACACGGGGCGCTGGCCAGCGCCAATATCCGCCCGCTTGCCCGGCTCGACCTGCCGGGCGGCGGCGAGGTGACGATCAAGGATGGCTTCGCCTTCGTCGGCCACATGTCGCCGCCCGACGGCACCACCATCCTCGACATCGCCGACCCCGCCCGGCCGCGCATCGTGGGACGCATCGCCCCGCCCGATCCGTTCTCGCATACCCACAAGGTGAAGGTGGCCGGCGACCTGATGATCACCAATGTCGAGCGTCACCGCCGGCATTTCCACCGCAAGGGCGAACGTCTCGCTGCCGTCACCACCGAGCTCGCCGCCCGCCTCGACCGTCCGCCCACCGATGCGGAGCTCGCCGCTACGCTCGGGGTGGCGAGTGGGGATGTGGCCGATCTGCGCGCCGGCCTCGCCCGCGGCTACGATGCCGGTGGTTTCCGGGTATGGGACATCGCCGATCCGGCGAACCCGCGCCAGCTCGCTTATGTGAAGACCGGCGGCATCGGCGTGCACCGCTTCGACATGGACGAGCGCTACGCCTACATCTCCACCGAGATGGAAGGATATGTCGGCAATATCCTCGTCATCTACGACCTTGCCGACCCGACCCTTCCGCGCGAGGTCGCGCGCTGGCACCTGCCCGGCCAGCATGTCGCGGCCGGCGAGGTGCTTACATGGCCCGGCCAACGCCACCGGCTTCACCATGCCCTGCGGGTCGGCGACATATTGTGGGCCGCATGCTGGTACGCCGGCGGCTACACGATCGACATTTCCGACATTGCGCGCCCACGCACGCTCGGCAGCTACAACTACCATCCGCCCTTCCCCGAGCCGACGCATACGCTGTTCCGCCTCGCCGAGAAGATCGCCGGGCGCGACATCGCGCTGATCGTCGACGAGGAGCACGAGCACACGCCGGGCCAGCCGCATGCGTTTCTCTGGGTGATGGACGCCGCCGATCCGGCGGCATTGAAGCCCCTCTCCACCTTCCACCTCGCCGAGAGCGCCTCGCCCTATGCGCGGGCGGGCGGGCGGTTCGGCGCGCATCAATTCCAGGAGCGGCAGATCGGCAGCCTCGTCTTCGCCAGCTGGTTTGCCGGTGGGCTCAGGGTGATCGACCTCGCCGATCCCGAGACCCCGCGCGAGGCCGGCTATTTCATTCCGGCGCCGGCGCCGGGTCATGCCGCCCCGCAGAGCAATGATGTCGATGTCGATCCACGCGGCATCGTCGCCCTGCTCGACCGCGATCGCGGCCTCGACTTGCTCGCCTTCGAAGGGTGAGATTGCCGCATGTGCGCCGATTGTCTTGACGAACCGCCCGACGGCCTTGCCGTCACGCCGTCCGAACTGGCGCGGATCGCCCGGTGCATCGAGGCTGACATGAGCGGCGAGCCGGTGCCCGCTCGCGCCTGGGCCGTCTATTTCGGCGAGGAGACCGGCTCACTCGACTGGCGGGCGCTGGACCGTATCGCCCGCGCCATGGACGGGGCACGCCTTGTCACCGCCCTTGCGTGTGCCGCCCCCTGCTGAGGGCCCGACAGTCAGGCCGGCGAGGGGTGACGGAGCTACGCCGCTTGCAGATCGAATCGACGGTAGGATGCGTCGAGCGTTGGCGGACGTTTCAGGAAGATATCAGCAATGCCTGACGGCCCGGCTCGCAGCTGATTGGCGGTGGAACTGGTCGCCTGCGAACCGGTCTCCGACATTTCCCTGCTCTGAGGGAAATCAGCAGAGAAAAATTCTCCTCATTAAGTTGCAGCGGGCTGCAGTGAGCCTGTCGGGAGTTCATTGAGAATCGACGCGGACTACCGGCCACGGTTGACAGTGGCCCGCGGCTATGGTCTTCGTTTGTTCGTCTACTCACAGCAGCACGTTCTTCAGGGCATTTGTGGGTTGCCTCCGATCGGCACGCTCCAGCGTGGCGATGTGCATGAGTTCATTCATGCGGAGGTCAATCCTTGTCCTGGATTTGCAACCATGAGCTGCAGTGACGTAGAAGGCCTCCCGACCTCTAACAATCTTTATAACGACCTCCAGCTGACGATCGAGACGGTTTCGATCGGCTCGGTGAAATCGTACACCCGTAATGCCCGCACGCATTCGAATGCGCAGATCGAGCAGATCAAGCGCTCGATCGAGAGCTTCGGCTTTGTCATCCCGCTGACGATTGAGGACGATGGTACGTTGCTGGCTGGCCATGGCCGCCTTGAGGCGGCCAAGAGTGCCGGACGCACCACTGTGCCGGTGGTTCGCATCAGCCATTTGAACGAGGCGCAGAAGCGTGCCTTGCGTCTGGCCGACAACAAGATCGCCGAGCAGGCGGGATGGGACGAGACGCTGTTGGCGCTCGAGTTCAAAGACCTGCTTGAGATTGACCTGTCGCTCGATCTCTCGTTCGATCTGTCGGTGACGGGCTTTGCCTCGGCCGAGATCGATCGCCTGGTCGAGACGATCTCTGACACCGGTGGCGCCGTGGAGCAGGACGAGGAGATCCCGGAAACTTCGGCCGATCCGGTGTCCCGTCTTGGCGATGTCTTCGTGCTCGGCGATCACCGCATCATCTGCGCCGACGCCCGTGAGGCCGCCACCTACGAAGCCTTGCTGGATGGTGAGCGCGCGGCCATGAGCATCAGCGACGCGCCGTATAATGTCAGCATCACACAGCATGTTGGCAGCCGTCGCCATGGTGAATTCCCCATGGCGGTCGGCGAGATGGATGCGGCGGCGTTCGTGCGCTTCCTGACTTCTTTCCTCGCCATGTGCAAAGCCTTCTGCCGTGAGGGTGGGCTGCACTTCGCCTGCATGGATTGGCGCCACATGGGCGAGATGCTGGCGGCGGGTGGAGAGGCCGGGCTGGAGCTCAAGAACCTCTGCATCTGGGACAAGGGCGCCGGCGCGATGGGCTCGCTCTATCGCAGCCAGCATGAACTGGTGTTCGTGTTCAAGGAGCCGGGTGCCGGGCACATCAACAATGTCCAACTGGGCAAGTTCGGGCGCAACCGCACCAATGTCTGGGCCTATCCGGGCGCCACGAGCCTGCGCAAGGAACTGGAACTGCACCCGACGCCGAAGCCGGTGGCGCTGGTTGCCGATGCCATCCGCGACGCGTCGAACCGCAACGACATCGTCCTTGATGCCTTCTCGGGCTCCGGCACGACGATCATCGCCGCGGCGAAGACCGGGCGCCGTGCCCGCGTGATCGAACTTGACCCGCATTATGTCGATGTCGCCATCCTTCGCTGGGAGCAGTGGTCGGGTGGAACGGCGCGTCATCTCGCCACCAATATGACCTTCGCCGAGCTTGCTCATGCTCGTCAGGCGATGCCCCACCCCGAGTCGATCACGGAAGTCGCACCGGAGAAGCACATCCGTCGCCGTATCCCCGCGTCGCTCGGCTCGGAGTGATGGTCATGGCGAAGGGCAAGAACAGCAAGACCGACTATGAGATCGGCTACCGCAAGCCGCCGGAGCACACGCGTTTCACACCGGGAACCAGCGGCAATCCCGGCGGTCGCAAGAAGGGCTATTCCAATCTTAAGACCGAGTTTGAGGAAGTACTCGGCCGCAGCGTGGAGCTTAGCGAGAACCGGAAAAAGCAGATCGTGACGGTTCGGCGTGCTCTGCTCCTGCGCTTCGCTCAGGAAGCTCTCAAGGACGATATCCGCGCGATCGAGAAACTGCTCGATCGCGCCGAGCGCTACGAGGGTACTGAGAGCCACGAGGATGAGGATTTGTCGGACGACGACGCAGAGCTGCTCGAGCGTGCCATCGCCCGCCGCGGTCAGAAGCCTCAGCCGCCGAAACAGGAAGGGGGGCCCGGCAAGGGCCGTACGCGCAAGGCGAAGGACGGTGGCGGCAATGTCTGATGCTCCCACATTCCGCGCCCTCCTTCGTCAGGATCTGACGGCCTTTGTCGAGAAGAGCTTCACCACCCTCGAGCCCGGCATCCGCTATCGCCCCAACTGGCACATTGAGCATCTGTGCTGGCAACTGACCCGGGTGGCGCGCGGTGAGGTGCGCCGCCTGATCGTCAACGTCCCGCCACGCTCGATGAAGTCGATTACTGTTTCGGTCGCCTTCTCCGCCTGGCTGATGGGCAAGGACCCGACCCAGCGCGTCATGGCGGTATCCTACGCCAGGGATCTCGCCCAGAAGCTCGCCGCTGATACCAAGACGGTCATGCTGACCGATTGGTATCAGCGCACATTCCCGCAGCTCGTCTTCGCCAGCAGGGCGCCGCGCACGCTGGAGTTGACAACGACCCTGCATGGCTATCGCTATGCCGCCGGCATGGAGGGCTCTCTGCTTGGCCGTGGTGCCGACGTCATCCTGATCGACGATCCGATCAAGGCGACCGATGCGCTGTCCGAAGCGGAGCGCCGGCGTGTCAACGAAGCCTTCGACAATACCCTGCGTACGCGCCTCAACAACAAGGTCACCGGCGCGATCGTCATCATCATGCAAAGGCTGCACGAGGATGATCTGGTTGGCCATGTCTTGGGAAAGGACGAGTGGGCGGTCGTGTCCATTCCGGCCATCGCCATAGAGGAGCAAACCTACCAGCTGAGTGACAATGCTCATGATGTTCATCTGCGCCGACCGGGAGAGGTGCTGCATCCCGACCGTGAGCCGCTGCACATCCTGGAGGGCATCCGTCGCGCCCAAGGCAGTCTTGTTTTCTCCAGCCAGTATCAGCAGACACCGCTGCCGCTCGAAGGCAACATCGTCAAGCGCGAGTGGCTGCGCAGCTACGCCAACCGTCCGACCTCCTTCGACCTCGTGATTGCAAGTTGGGATACTGCATCGACGCTCTCGGAGACCGCCGACTGGTCGGTCGGGACGGTCTGGGGAGCTAAGGGGCTGGACTTCTACCTGCTGGACCGTGTCCGCGGACGTTTCGAAGTCCCCGATCTGCGCCGCGAGATCACCAACCTCGCCGGCCGTTGGCAGGTGGATCAGACCATTATTGAAGATGGTGACATGGGGCGGGCGATCGCACAGGACCTGCGCCGCACCGGCCAGCGTCAGGTGGTGCTCAAGAAGCCGCATGTCGACAAGCAGGCGCGGTTCCTCGCCCAGTCGGCACGCTTTAAATCGGGCCAAGTCTACGCACCTACCGACGCGCCCTGGTATGCCGAGTGGCTCAACGAGCTGTTGGCCTTCCCGAACGGCCGTCATGACGACCAGGTCGATTCCACCAGTCAGGCGCTCGAATACCTCACTCGCCGGACCAGCCCGCTCAATCCTGTGCGTCAGTCCGAGCCCTCCGCGCGCCCGCGCCCGTCCAGCCTGCCGCGACCGAAAGGGCGGAGTTTCAAGGCACGCACATAGCTGGGTGGAAAGGGGGATGGAGCAACCTCCAATCGTTCGGTTGCCTCGCTTTCCTGTTTCCTTGAGCGCCCGATCACGGTGTCGACAGAACCAGCAACAAGCCAGATAACCGACAAGAACTGTGCGGTTTTCTCGAAAATGTTTCGTCGCAGCGAATATGTGCTCCGCCTACGCCAAAATGGCGAATCCGGCTACATTTCGGGAAGGCTGTTGGTCCGATTGGGGGCGCACACGTAGGTAGATTTACCTTACGGTATATCGACGTCTGTCCAATGAGTCTTCGTCCGACACGTGCAATCAACGTATCCGTGAAAATGAAGGGAGGGTGCCCTATGGATCCGCCTCTCGTCGTGGATCTTGACGGAACGCTTATTCGTACGGACCTTTTGCTGGAATCTTTCTTTGTTTTGCTTTCTGTTTCCCCGTACAAGGCACTGAAATCTCTGGTGGGGCTCCCGGGAGGTAAGGCGGCTCTGAAGTCACGCCTTGCGGATGAGGCTGTCATAGAGTTCGATACTTTGCCATTCAATGAAGAAGTGTTGAGTTTCATCGGCGCGGAGCGTGAAAAGGGCCGGAAGATCTATCTCGCTTCTGCCGCGGACATACGCTACGCACAGGCGCTCGCCGATTGTCTCGGACTCTTTGATGGTGTCTTCGGTTCGCAAGGCACGGTCAATCTTGCCGGTGGCGCCAAAGCGCGTTCGCTGTGCGATGCCTTCGGCGAAGGCGGGTTCGACTATATCGGCGATGCCCCGGTGGACAAGTATGTGTGGCGCAAGGCTCGCAATGTCTATGTCGCCGATGCGCGTCCGGCCCATCTGGCGGAGATCCGCACCTGGGCGCCGCATGCGGAGCCGATCTGCCTGAGGCATCTTCGGCTCAAGGATTACCTGTCCTGTATTCGCATTCATCAATGGTTGAAGAACACGCTGATCTTCGTGCCCGCCATCGCGGCCCATCAATTCTTCGACCAGTTCCTGACGGTTCTCATTGCCTTCGTCAGCTTCAGTCTCGGCGCATCCAGCGTCTATGTCCTGAACGACCTGCTTGACCTGAAGAGCGACCGCGCTCACAGCCGGAAGAAGGACCGCGCCTTCGCGTCCGGGCGTATCCCCATTCTCCATGGCGTGATCCTGTGCCCCGTGTTACTGTCCTGCTCGATTCTCCTGTCCCTGCTGTTGCCTGTCGCATTTCTTCAGGTTTTTGTCGTATATTATGCGGTAACCTGCGCGTATTCATTCCATCTGAAGAAGAAGCTGCTCGTCGATGTTGTCGTCCTTGCCTGTCTCTATGGCAGTCGCCTGTGGGCGGGAGCGGTGGCGACCGGTATCGTGCTGTCGCCCTGGCTGATCGCTTTCGCGATCTTCATCTTCTTCTGTCTGGCGCTGGTCAAGCGATGCTCGGAACTGATCGACCGCCTGGGCAAGGACAGGAAGGATCCGGTCGGCCGTGCCTACAGGTTGAACGATCTGCCGGCGTTGCAGTTCATGTCGGCTGCTTCTGGTTATGTATCCTTGCTTGTACTGGCGCTCTATCTCAATAGCGACGCCGTGCGAGCACTCTATACGTATCCGGATCGCCTCTGGGTCATCTGCATCATCCTGCTATTCTGGATCAGTCGAATCTTGCTCCTCACCCAGCGCGGCGAAATGCATGACGACCCCGTGGTGTTCGCCGCGACCGATCGTACAAGCCTTCTGAGTGCCGCGGCCTGCTCCGGCGCGATTGCCATCAGCATCTAGATGACGCGCGCCACGACGATCGCCGCTCTCTATGCGCTGTTCGCGCTGCTGGCGACCAGCATCAATCTCTGCTGCCAATGGATCGTGCTGCAGATCCTAGCAGTGCTGCAGCTGAGTGCCTGGGTCGAACTTGGCGTGGCGTTGGTGGTGGGCACCGGCGCCGGCCTGGTGGCGAAATACGTCCTGGACAAGCACTACATCTTTCGCGATGCCTCGCGAGGGGCCGCCCATCACGCCAGGAGGTTCTCCCTCTATACCGCGACGGGAGGCGTCACTACCGTCATCTTTTGGTCGGCCGAGATCGTCGGCTCGATGGTCGATCCGGGCGGTGCCGGGATGTATGTCGGCGGCGGGCTTGGTCTGGCCGTGGGGTATCTGCTGAAATACCAGCTGGACAAGAGTTTCGTCTTCGGAGTCAAAGCCGAGGCCCGGGCCAGGGCCACGACGGAGAATGCCATATGATGCTCTCGGGCTGGGGAGGCTATCCGCGCATCGAAGCCGTGCCCGCCAGGCCTGCCGCCGTTGAGGAGGTCCAGGCATGCATCGGCCACGCGACCAGTCTCATTGGGCGGGGCAATGGCCGCGCCTATGGCGATGCCGCGCTCAACGCCGTCTGCGTACTAGATATGCGGCGGATGAACCGGCTTGTCGCGTTTGACGAGGAAACCGGGTTGCTGGTCTGCGAAGCGGGCCTGCTCCTGTCGGAACTCATCGATCTCTTTCTGCCCCGCGGCTGGTTCGTGCCGGTTACGCCGGGAACCCGTTTCGTCACGGTCGGCGGCATGGTGGCGGCGAATGTTCATGGCAAGAACCATCATGTCGACGGCTCGTTTGGTGATCATGTGGATTGGATCGATCTAGCGCTTGCGGATGGCCGGCTGTTGCGTTGCTCTTCGATCGATGAAGCCGACATCTTCAACGCCACGCTCGGCGGCATGGGGTTGACCGGGATTATTTTCCGGGTCGCCTTCTTCATGCGGCGGATCGAGACGGATCTGGTGTGGCAGCGGGTGGAGAAGGCAGCCGATCTCGACGTGGCGATGGACCTGTTCGAGGCAAACGGTGCCGCTAGCTATTCGGTGGCGTGGATCGATTGCCTGTCGACGGGAGCAAGGCTAGGGCGCTCGCTGGTGATGCTGGGAGAGCATCTGGGGAGGGACGAACTGCCGGCCGGGAGGGCGGGGCGCGCCTTCGCGACGACTTGGCGTCAGAAAATGTCGCTGCCGTTCTCGCCGCCGGCCCTGATGCTGAACCGCTACTCCGTCTCGGCATTCAACGCGGCCTATTACCGTCGCGGGCGCCCCGGCGATCGCCTGGTGACGCTGTTTTCCTATTTTTATCCGCTCGACACCATCGGCAACTGGAACCGGCTCTATGGGCGTGATGGCTTCGTGCAGTACCAGTTCGTGCTGCCGATGGCGTCAAGCCGCACCGGCCTGCGCGCCATACTCTCGCGTGTCGCGGCGGCGGGAGTGGGGTCGTTTCTTGCAGTGTTGAAGCTGTTTGGGGCTGCCTTGCAGCGTCCCGCCTCGCTTTCGTTCCCGCGCGAGGGTTACACGCTGGCGCTCGACTTTCCGGTGTGCGCCGACACCTTTAATCTGCTGCTCGATCTGGATCGGGTGGTCGCAGCGCATGGAGGCCGGCTTTATCTGGCCAAGGATGCCCGCGGCGGGCCGAGTATCTTGGCCGGGTACGAGGAGGTTGATGCCTTTCGCGCCGTGCGTGCCCGCCTCGATCCGTTGCGGCGCTTCTCATCTCTCCTGTCGCAAAGGCTCGACCTATGAATGCATTCACGGGCTCCCGCAGGACTGGAGCGCTCATGCTGGTGGTCGGTGGCACCTCTGATATCGGGAGCGCCATAGCCCGCCGCCATGCCGCTGCGGGCGGGGACCTGATCCTGACGACGCGCGAGGCCGCCCGCATCGAGGCGGATGCGCAGGACATTCGTCTGCGCTATCGGGTGCAGGTCACTATCGTGACGTTCGACATCCTGGCCCTCGATACCCATGCGGCCCTTCTCGACCGCTTGCCGAGGCTGCCGGATATCGCCGTGTGCGTGGTTGGCCTGCTCGGCGACAACCTGACCTCGGCCAACGATCCGGCGGCGGCGCGGCTGGTCATGGAGACCAATTATGTCGCGCCGTCCCTTCTCGTCGGGCTTGTCGCCCTCCGCTTCGAGGTCCGTGGCAGCGGAGTGATCGTCGGCATCAGCTCGGTCGCGGGCGAGCGCGGGCGCGCCTCGAACTATGTCTATGGATCGGCCAAGGCTGGTTTTACTGCGTTTCTCTCCGGTCTTCGGGCGCGGCTGTCGCGCTCCTCGGTCCGTATCGTGACAGTAAAGCCGGGCTTCGTGGCCACCCGCATGACCGCGAAGCTGAAACTACCGCCCATCCTGACCGCCCAGCCCGAGGAGGTCGCCGATGCCGTAAGCGTCGCGCTCGCCAAGAAGCGTGACGTTGTCTATGTGCGCGCGATCTGGCGCATGATCATGTCGGTCATTCGCCACTTGCCGGAGTTCATATTTAAGAAAATAAAGGCATGAAATCTCTCGACGACATAGAATTATTTGAATAGTTACTGTCAAAGGATGGCGGGAATGCGGACGATTTTTTTCAGTAGAGTGGAATTTATCTACATTTTTGCCATTTTCATCCTGTCGGGATTGACCTTTCGTGCGCTATATATGATGCACGGTGATTGGAAGGATCTCGTGGATGCTGCGTACGGGGTTACCGAGGGGCGTCCGCATTGGCGTGCATTTCAGAACCGTTTGCTCGGGCCTTATCTCGTCCTTACTATCGATTGGGTGCTTCCGACTTACAAGCAGAGTCTACTTGCCTTCACGGCTGCAGGGCTACTGGTGCAGAATTTTGTTTTCTATCTGCTGCTTAGACTTCAGGGAATTCCGCGTCCGCCTGCGCTTTTTGCGGCATGCATGTGGTCTTACATTTTCATTGTATTGCAAGATTATTGGCTTTATACGTGGGATATTGTTGATATTATCGTATTTACATTAGTGTCCTATGTTATTTTATTTTCAAAAGAAAAGGAATGGCTTCTTTTAATATATTTAATTGCGATCTTGAATAGAGAGATAGCTCTACTTATTCCTATTTTTTACGTGATTGTGGTGTTGTCGGGGGTATTATTTGGTAATGAGAAAGAAAGGAAAAAATTCAAAAACTATATTTTATTAAAAATACCATCATCAATTATATTGATGATAGTAGGAATTTTTTACACGAAATTTTCTCGAGATTTTCTTTTCATAGAGCGACCATTTGGTGGAATGGATAATATAAATTTGGTAATTGGAAATCATATCCATATATTATCAAATATTAAGATTTTATTTTTTCATAATTTCGTATCACCAAGTATATTTCATACATTAATGGTGTTATTATCTATATTGTATTTGATTTTTATTATGTCAAAAACTAAAAATTTTTACATAAATTGTTCGATTGTATTGTATCTTGTTATTATTTTAAATATTATTATATTTGGAATTATAAATGAAACGAGGATGTATCTTCCATTGATATCCATTTTTTTCCTTATTTTCTTTGCTCGAATGATGGAGATGGGCGGTATAGGCCAAACTGGTGTGGTCACGCGAAGCTGAACGTTCCCGGAGTTGCTGTCTGGTCGGGATGGGCGCCAGCCCACGGTTAACTTCGCTTCCCAGTAGCGCCGTCTAATCGGAGGCAGCTGCCTATGGCTGGTGGAGAGTTGAAAGGTTGAAGGCGGTTGCCGTTGACTAGGCTCACTCCCAGTCTGCAGCGCCTAGTCCAATTAAGTAGGTCTGCAGTCTGGTTCGACCGACGGCGATCAGCCGCTTGTTCTCCTCCTCAAAGGGCGTGCCGAGCTTTACGACGTCAACGTGCTCGGTACCCGGCGGGTGAACCGGGCCATCCTGCCTCATTTGCGCAGGCAGTGACGTTGCCCCCTGAAGCGCCCTCGGTTTGAATTGGACTCCGTCGGAAGGAGACGGAGATGAAAAAGAGCCGGTTCAGCGAAGAGCAGATCATCGCGGTGCTGAAGGGGCATCAGGCTGGGATTGCGGTGGCGGATATCTGCCGCAAGCACGGGATCAGCGACGCCACCTTCTACAACTGGCGCAGTCGCTATGGCGGCATGGAGGTATCCGACGCGCGTCGGCTTAAGGCATTGGAAGACGAGAACCGCAAGCTCAAGAAGCTTTTGGCGGAATCGATGCTGGACGTCGCGACGCTGCGCGAGGCGCTCGGAAAAAACTTCTGAAGCCCGGATCGCGAAGAGCGTTCGTGACCTTGGCGATCGAAGAGAAGAGCTACTCGCAGCGGCGACCACATCTATTCGTGACGGGCTGGAAACGCAGAGTGGCCTACCCGCGTCTAAGGTTCCCAAGGTCCAGGCCAAGACCGACATTGCCAATGGGCTTGCCTCGCTTGAAGCGATTAAAACGCCAGAAACCGAAGCGGTATGGTCGGGCGTGGTTGATACGCTCACTGCGCTAAAAGAGAACGAGGCCAAACTTGCCGACCTGACCCGCGATGGGATGCTTGCCACTGCCCTTGCTCTTTTCGATGAAGAACATTGCCCCGTCTGCGAAACCGAGTGGGAACCCGCCGAGTTTCGCGCCGTGGTCGAGGCCCAACGCGAGCAATTGAAAGCGGCCGCGGCCGAACGCAAACGAGTCGAGGAGTTGATTGCGCCCGTCGCCGTCGCTTTGGAAGGGTTGCGACCGATTTTGCGGCAGTTAGCTGTCTATGCCCGCGACCTGCCTACCCCGCTCGCATTTGAGCCGTTCGCGGTGGTGGCAAACGAAGCTGATCGTCGTGCCGAAGCGCTGCGCAATTTCCTGCCGCTGGATGACGCGATCGCGGCGCTCGACACCGACTGGGCGGACGTCCAACCGGCGCTTGAACATATCGCCATGCTTTCCGCGAGCGTCGAGGCATTGCCCGAGCCGACCGACCGCGACGCAGCACGCGATTTCCTGACCGTGGGGCAGGAACGCTTGGAATCGTGGCGTCATGCGATGACAAAATATGCGTCGGGGAAGGCTAAAACCGACGCCGCCGCCAAAGTACACGCGTTGTATGGCACGGCTACTGATAAAGCGCTCGAGGCAATCTACAATGAGGTGGAGACGGAGTTCCGCGGCTACTACCGCGACATCAACGCTGACGACGAAAGCAAGTTTGAGGCGCAATTAACGCCCTCGCTCGGCAAGCTCGGCTTCGAAGTTGATTTCTACGGCAAGGGCTTTTTTCCGCCTGGTGCCTATCACAGCGAAGGACATCAGGACGGCATGGGCCTGTGCCTATACCTCGCCTTGATGAAGCACCTGCTTGGCGACCAGTTCACTTTCGCCGTGCTGGACGACGTGTTGATGTCTGTCGATGCCGGGCACCGGCGCGAAGTCTGTACCCTACTCAGGACCAAGTTTCCGAAAACCCAGTTTGTGCTCACCACCCACGACCCGGTGTGGTTGAATCACATGAAGAGCAGCAAGCTTGTTGCGGGCAAGAGTGCAATTACCTTCCGCAAATGGCATGTCGATCACGGTCCACAGGAATGGAAGCAAATCGACGTATGGGCGGAGGTCGATCAATTGGTTGCCAACAACGAGATACGCGCCGCCGCCGGTCAGCTACGGCATTACCTCGAATATGCCGCGGCGGAGTGGTGCGCGCGCCTAGGCGGTCGCGTCGAGTATCGCAGCGATGGCAAGTACGAGCTGGGCGACCTGTTGCCCGCCGCTATCGGCGCGATGAACGAACTCTACAAGAAGGCAAAAACGACCGCGCAAAGCTGGGGCGACAAAGCCCGCGTTGAGGAGATCAACGGCTGTCATACGGACTTCACCGCTGCCGTGACCCAATCGCAAAGCGAGCAATGGGAAATCAACCCAGCCGTCCATTTCAACGAATGGGCCAACCTCCAGCGACAGGATTTTGCGCCGGTGATTGCCGCCTTCAAACAGTTGGAGCGCGAGTTTGAGTGCCATGCCTGCGGCGACCTGATATACGTCGTGCATACCGGCAAGACCAAGGAAGCAGCCCGCTGCGGCTGCGCGAAGGTCAATTTAAACCTGAAGCCCAAGCCTAAGGATGCGGCCGCCTAGCCGCCGTTAAGTGCACGTCACACGGGATCCGATTAGGACAACCAGACACCAGAAAGCGGTCGGTCAGCCCCCGCAGCGATGAATTTCATCAGCGATCCAGCGCCTCGGTGCGACCATACCGAAAAACAGGTGTTTTCGGTGACGGCCTTCATGGCAACTCGTGGCGAACCTGCCACCCTGAGAGTGACGCACGAAAAACTTTGTCGGTTTGATCGGCCATACGAAAACGAAGGCGCGATGTTTTTGGTTACCTGTCGCTGCCTGTGTTCGTCGAACATGGCATGGGAAATCTACCCTTACCCACGGTAGTAAATTTGCCTACCGTGGGGTCACCGCCGTTGCCAGCGGATTGGGGAGATGCCGGGTATCGGCGTCGCCAAGCCCGAGGTTCGGCCCGAACTGAGATGCTCCTCCATCGGCAACTACCTCATTCTGTACCGCGAAACCGACGAGGGGGCCGAGATTGTCCGTGTCGTGCATGGTACGCGACAATGGGAAAAACTGCTCTAAGGTACATATGCCGTTGAAGGCACCTTCGGCAGCTCTAAAAATCGGCAGTGTTTTAATGCCAGGTCAGGAAGCCGATGTCGGGCGATCCTCAGTGTCGCGTCTGAAAATCCTGTTTTTCGGCAGTTTACTTCGAGGCTGGGCAGCGGCGCCAAACATCGGGCAGTCGGAGCTGACGCCCGGAGTGCCCGCTTCTAGGTGTTCCATCTAGTGTGAGGTAGCAGCTTGACTGGGTCTGGTTGGTCTAATTGGCGGCTGTGAGGCCTGCCTTCGGTCCGGCATCTAGTCGCTACTGGGCGCATTATCGCGTTCAATCTCGTCCTGGGAAACACCAAAGCCACCTAGTCCTACGAAGCATCCCGGTTTGACTACTGAACAAGACTCGGCGAAAGATTGGACGAACATATAATGAACAGGGGCTGCCGTGATGAAGGTTCGCGTGTTCAAGAAGGGCGAGGTCGGCGTCGACGAGAACGAGCTCGATCAGTTGCTGGCTGAAGCGGGCTGCGTCCAGGTTGATGAGGATAAACCCGCGCCGGGCGATGGTGCCGACGATCAGGAGGATGAAGAGCACCAAAGGTCAGACGCAGGCGACAACGACACCGAGGTCAATGACGAGGAGGACGATGTCACCCTTATCGTGGTCTTGACCCCGGAATGTGCCGATGACCCTCAGTTGGAAGGTGCGGTTGGCAGCGCAGTCGGAAGTGGTGGGCGCGCGGTCGGAGTTTGGCCGAAGGGGGCTGAAGAAAGGACGCTCCCGAGCATTCTTGGGAAGATTGGCTCTGGCGCTGTCGTTTGGGATTCAAAGAAGCTAGCGGCTGTCCTGTCGGACGAAGAATCGACTTGGGACACGCCAGCGGGCGAGCCGCGAGTTGCCCCTAAGACGAAGCGGAATAAGTGCTGATGAGGCTGCACTCCTATGTGATCGAGCATGACGTGGGATTTGCGCCGAACCCGTTTCATGGATGGTGTTCATTGGCGGCGTGTAAGCCGATGATCCGCGCGACCGCGGCGGTCGGAGACCACGTGATAGGTACAGGGACGGCACATAATAAAATGAGCCAGCATCTGATCTATTGGATGCGTGTCGATGAGATCATCGACTTCGACGCGTACTGGAGTGATCAGCGCTTCCATCGGAAGCGAGCGGTAATGCACGGGAGCATGGCTCAACGGCATGGCGACAATATCTACCACTCGCTGCCGGGCGGGGGCTTTTTTCAAGCCGACTCTTTTCATAGCAGAGAGGATGGTCGCCCGGATCCGGCCAATCTGAATCGGGATACCAGCAGGACACAGCGCGTCTTACTCGGACGGAGTTTCGCGTACTACGGCAAGCACGCTCGGCTCATTCCCGACGAGTTCAAAGGCTTCATCAAACGGGGTCCAGGACACCGCAATAATTTCTCAGCCGTCGGCCTTGAGCATTTCACGGCGTGGCTTTTTGCCGATCCGGGCCGCGGCTACATTGCGGAGCCCACTGATTGGAGATGATGGCGGTAATTTGCCATCATTTCGATGTTCTCCTTGTGGAAAGCTGACGCATCTCGGCGAGATTAGCTTTCGTCGCGGGTGCCCAATTGGCGAAATCGGTCTGTTCCCGCGGTGACCGTGTCCAAGTTCGGTTGGTTGTGATCTGCCTTGCGAGCAGATCGCATATGGCCTTGCTGTCATCCGTCGCTGGCTCGGAGCTCATGAGATAACTGCGCAAGGTCTCCAGCCCCTCTAGGGCTACGGGCATGCCATCGGGGTTCCATGCCGTGGTCGCCGAGAGCTGATTATCTAGCGAGAGCAGCCATTCCTCGACGACCTCCTCCTGCCTGGCGGTGAGGGCGCCATCGCTCAACAGGGCATTGGCTAGGATGTGCAGGGTTTCCGGAGCGTGGTCGGACCATCGGTCAATAATGGGCACGATCGCCTGCATCGGGGCGGTAGAAATGAACCGAGCGTCGGCAGCAATAGTCGTTATCCGGCCAGGCAGGGCGCCTATCCCCTCGCTGATCTGACGTTGCACGAGGCGAAGCTCTGCCATGTTGATCGGCCACCACTGCCGGAATTCCTGGGCTCGGTAATAGGCGATGCAGTCGAGTTTGGGCTTCGCCGCCTCACCCTTGAGTTGCGGACCGATCGAAGCGGATTGGCGCCGTGTAAACTGCACGAGACAGAACGACGCAAATTCCTCTTTTGTGGTGTCTTTCTCAAAATCGACAAACGGGTCTAGCAAAATAGCTATTGCTCGCGTTGTGTTTTTCGTTTGCAGAAGCCGCTTGATGCGGTCCACCTGATCAAGCTTGCCACCGTAGCGCCGCATCCTTGCGCCGTGTGCCTGAGGAAGACGTACTGCAAGCTTGGAATGAGGTTCCTGCCACCAGCGAACTAGGTCCTCCAGCCACTTTTGGCGGCGTGCTTCATCCTCAATTCCCGGAACCTCATAACGGCGAGGGAGTGGAAGATTTCCGTGGGGAGCGTCTTCAGCATCGAGGTGCACTATGAGCGGGCCGCCTCCATGCCCATCGGCAACGACTTTAATAGCGCGATCGTACAGCACATCGATGTCGGCACCTTGAAGAACGACGGGCCCACCGGGCAATTTCTCCTCAACTTGCCAAAGGCGCCGCGTTTTTTCCTGCCGGATCTCGGTCGTAGTACCGCCTCGCGGGATACCAAATTCCTCGACTGTAACCTCCGGCGTGGATGGCATTCCCTTGAATGTGAGCAGGCGCACGGGGTAGCCGCCATCTTCTCCAATCAGGCTACCGCCCGATATCACCAGCGTCCTATGAGGATCATCGCCTGCATCGTTGTCTATGTAATCGTAAGCAACGGTGGATTCGTGTTTGTGGCCATGAATAACGACGTCGATCCGCTGCTGCCGAATGAAAGTCCGCAGCAGCGTGAGGTTAGTGAGATCGGCGAAAGGCTTGACCTCTTCCCGTAAGCCGGGAGAGCGCAGATGGTGATGTAGGACCACGATTCTGAGCTGGTGCCCATGCGTTGGGACGTTCGAAGTCGCGATGAGTTTGCGGACGTACTCAAGCTGCTCCTCCGACACACGCGCCATGTCGGCGTGCAACAAGCCGTCGAGGCCTTCTCTCACGGCTGCTTGCCCTAGAGCATCCAACTCAGGAATCTCGTGAAGTTTGTCCCAAACTGCCGCCAGCGATTTGTCGGTGAGGTCGAGCCGAATTTGAGACCAGTTGCTGCTGTTGATCGGAGCAATCAGCCAATCGCCGTCCGACGATGCGAGAGAGTGTTTGGCGGAGAGCGCAAAACTCGTATCAAGCCCGTCGAGCCAGGGCGTAATGCATCCGGTCTCGCGCCACGCTTTGTTGAAGCGTTCATAGCGTTCCCGAGAGCTAGGTTTGGAGCCACGCACGACGTCGTGATTGCCTGGGACGGCTACGATATTCTTGGTAGAGACCCCAAATCGGCCGAAAGAGCTAAGTATCAGCTCGTACAGGTGGATGTGGCCTTCCAGCTTCGACTTGTCGGTTGCATCTCCGGAAAAGATAACGCCAGCCAGAGAGATGCCCCTTGCGGCTAGGATCTCTGCAACCCGCTCAAATGTCGATTTCAAGAGATGATCTCTGGTCGCGTGATCGATGCCTTGGATTTTTTCCTTGTGATCATCGCGCTTGATGACCTGAATGCCGCCGTCGAGATGCGAGTCGGTAACATGTAGAAACACCGCGTCTCTGGTCATTTTCCCTCCCTAAGAACGATCACAACTCAACGCGAGCGGAGCATGGTACCGGTATAAATTATCGATTCATGATTCTCAAAGGGACCGGCATCGCCTACAAAGACTAGCGGAGGGATTCTTCATGTTCGGAGAAGCGGACACGGTGTTTCTGCGCAACCAACATTCGTTGTTTGCTGGCCTCGATGCGCCGCTCGCCCTGGACGAATATCAAGGCTTCACACGCCAAACCGACAAGAACCCCAAGCCGGGCATGGACGGCCTGAGCTTCGTGCTGCTGGGTCTATACGGCGAGGTTGGCAGCTTGCTGAGCGAGCTCAAAAAGAAGCAGCGCGATAAGGACGCTTACCAAGCCTACCATGAATCGACCCTCGAAGAATTGGGCGACACGCTATGGTACTTCGCCAACGCAGCCTCACGCGCTGGTTTGCTGCTCAGCGAGGTCGCTCACCGAGCCAGCGCCGGCTACTCAAACTGGGACGACGCCAATGCCAGCCTGACATTTGAGCAGCTGCAGAAGCTTATTTCGCCCGCTCAGTGGCCGCAGCCGGCCGCTGTCGTCGAACGCGGCCTTCTGGCGCTTGCAGGCAAGGTTGGGCTCCTGCTTGAGGACCACTATCAGGGTAGGATTGAGCGGAATCGCGATGCGCTATCGTCCCATCTGGTGGAGATTTTCCGGCTGTTGATCTCGGCGGCGGGAGATGTGAACGTCAGCCTCGAAACGGCAGCCCGGAAAAATATCACCAAGTCGCTCAGCCGCTGGCCGCTGGAGAAGGTCTGGCCGGAGCACTTCGACGAGAAGTACCCGGCCAAAGAACGGCTACCCCGTGTCATTCGCATGCGATTTCGCGAGGAAACGTCTGGCATCCGGGTCCAAGTGATCCAAGAAATGGACGGCGTCCAGATCGGTGACGCTGTCACCGATAACCGGCACCCGCCCGACGACTATCGCTTCCACGACGTCTTCCACCTCTCCTACGCTGCGATCCTCGGTTGGTCACCCTCTCTGCGGGGACTGCTGAGGGTCAAGCGGAAGAGTGACCCGGCAGTTGATGAAAATGAGGACGGCGCGCGCGCTTCGCTCATTGAGGAGGGCATCTCGACATGGGTGTTCAACCACGGTCAACGGCACCAATTTTTCCGGAACGTGACCGCGGTCGACTACCACCTGCTGAAGGCGATCAAGGAGCTTGTGTGCGGATACGAAGTGGACAAGTTGCCAATGTGGCAATGGGAGATGGCGATCCTGGACGGATTTCGGGTATTCCGGGAGCTCAGAGAACATCGGGGCGGCACGGTGACGGCCGACCTAAACGCACACACCCTTACGTTCCAGGCACCGGAATGATTGGTCAATCCGCATGGTCGTTTGTGGACCATATCTCGTCGTTGAAATTCGAGAACGCCTTTAATCCCTATAGTGACGAAGATGCTGACCATGATCTTCCGGGGGCTGCCGCGACCCGGCGGGACAATCTGCGCAAGGTAATTGACGCCTCCTTGGAGACCGGCGTGGACTCCATGTGGATAGCACGCGATTTGGGCTATCGCGGAGGGCGCCGAACTGGCTTGGCGCTAACCGATGAGATGCACTTGCAGGCTTATGCAGCCATGATGGGTGTGGATGAGCTTTCGCGCTCGACGGGTGGACCTGCTTTATCAGAACGCACTGCAAGGGTGGTCTGGGACACGCTTTCGGCCGTGAACCGCAAGGTGTTCTTGTGGAATGTTTTCCCCCTGCATCCTCACGATGCTGGTGCGCCGATGTCCAACCGAACTCACAAGCGTTCTGAGCGGTATGCGACGCGATTTCTCATGGAATGGCTTGTTGATACACTTCGGCCCCGGCAGCTCGTCGCAATTGGCCGCGATGCTCAGTCGGCACTGACGGAACTTGGTTTCGAGGCGGCGTGCGTTAGGCATCCCAGCTACGGTGGACAGTCAGAGTTTATCGAAGGCATTTCCCGCCTCTACTCATTGCCAGTGAAGCGCTCGAAAAGCCTGCAGCAGATTCCTTTATTTTGAAGCTGTTGAGCAAGCCTTGGCGGCGGGTGACATCGAGTAAAGTCAAGCGTCACGTGGACATCTCTCTGACCTGCGACCCTGATTTTCGTCCGAATTTGGATGGAGCCAGGCGCCGTTAATCCGAGACCAATGGCTGGATCGCCGGAGTTAGAGTGCCGGCCTTTGATCACGGCGGTGAGATGGATGCTCTGCTGAGATTCTGGAGTAGGATCGGCGGCTTGTTGCCGATGGCCTTCAGCTCACATTCGGCAGGTTTGCTCGGCGTTGCCGCGGCTTTCAAGCTCACATCGCCCGAATACGGCAAGGGATTGCAGCGAGAAGTTTGAGCGCCATGGCCTTGTCCTCCGTATCATATCGGAGTTGACGGAGGGCATAGGCATATTGGCGCTACCGCGACATTGGGTCGTCGCCGTTCAAGGTCAACCCACGACAGGGTATCATGCGAATGTAAAAGGCGGCGACAGCAAATCAAAAATGTGGGGCGAAATGGCGATGTTGCGTCGGCGACGACGCTGAAAATGAAGCAGAATCAATTACTTGATGAAATTAACTGGCGGGCAGCGCCCGATGAAGATGAGAACTACGACATCATCATAAACCTCTGATTATTATACAGATATTCCGCACTACGCGGCTATCGGCGGCTATCGGCGGCATTTGGGCGGCTAACGGCGGCCATTTCGGAGGTTTGGCACGGTATCGCAGTACACTGATCATGCGCATCGCGAAGGCGCTCGATTTCTTCACCCGGCTGGCCCTGGCCCATATCGATCTCCATTTGCCTGCACATGCGCTCGCACTTGGTCGACCCACGCTGGGTACCAATACCAAGCGCCATCAGCCAGAGTCGTCCCAAATGCTTTGCCTGGAGCCTTAGCGTCCGCCGTCTGCCAAAGCTGGGTATGATGATGCAAATTGAAGCGAGGATAGCCCTCCTCTCTCATCAGAAAGACGATCTGGCCCGGCTTAAGCTTCGGTTTTTCGACTTCTTTCAACGCCAGTCGAACATGGTCACCCTTCTCAGTACCCGGACGTAGAAACTCAACGACTTGATCCGCCTTCCCTCGCGAGTTCACGGCCTGCTCGATGTAGGCGACGCGATAAGAATAGCGCGGATCCGCCACCATCTCGTCGGTCAACCCATCCTCATATTCAGTATGAGCTGCTTGGATGTGAGCCGGCATATCCGTCTCGGAGAGCAGGATGTTACGATGATCTCTGCTGATACCGCTGAACTGTAAGGCGAGGGATAGATCTCGGTCCAGGCCGTGCTGCGCGCCCGCAATCTCCTTTATAGCCCGGTTGAAATTCAAGCAGCAGGCCTGCAGCTTCGCTGAGATCGTATCATCGATCTTGTTGGTTAGCTGGTGCTCAATCTCATGCCGAATAGCGATCAAAAACCTGAGGTTCGCAATCGTTGGAGCATCGAGAGGACATTCGGCGTAGTCGATGCACGCCTCCAGCTCCCAATGTTTGTCTGCTCCGTGCCGCGTCTTCAAGACGGTCTCCACACCGTCCACCGCTCGCTTGTAGCGGATGTCGACGCCGCTTCGACGGTAGTGCCAGTGAAGAAGGTAAGTGTAAGCAATTACCGCGATGACGATGAACATTTCGCTTTTAAAATATGCGCGAGGATTATTGAAGCCCTGCACCGCCTGGAGCATCGCTTCGCGCGCTTTAACAAGCAACTCGTCGCCGCGCAGGTGAGCTCCAGTGACCGGATCTATCTGTGGCCACGCTTGCAAAAATGCCCCAAGCTCTGCTTGGCTGGCAGCCGCTACGTTGCGGTGTTTTGCCTGATTCCGAATTTCGGCAATCCGCGCGTGGTTGATGCTACGAGTTGGCCGCGTGAAATAGGCAAGGATGTCCTGATCGTTCAAAATACCTGCTGAGATCATGCGCTTAATGAGCGCGATTTCCCAACGTTCCAGTTTGTTGGCCGCATTGCGTTTCGGCCTTTGCGCCATGCCCAATCTCCCCCTTCCAAGATTGGATCACATTCCGCAACGTCACGATAGGAGGTCAAGCCTTCCAATCTTCGTCACCTGCTTCTTGATCCAGTTTTTATATTTGGCACTCGTGCCTCCGAGTACCTCCGGCATACTGATTTCGGTGATCGTAAAATCGTCAGGAATGCTAAACTTGAGTTCTCTGCCGAGCAGCGAGCTGACGACATAGTCGTACCCGACGCTTGGATCTTCATGGTATTCGATCGCGAATAAACCAAACACCTCCATAATGAGCGGATCGATAATGGTGTAAATGAACTCGAGTGATAAGGCCCGAAGATCGTCCTTCTCCGGCGCGCAAAAGTGCTGGATGGAATTGCGCGCTAACCTCACCCGCTCGTAGCATTCTCGGTTAGGAATTCGTCTGCCTGTCGTCGCCCAAAGCACCTGGGGCAACCGCTCAAAATCGTGCGTCCGACCCCGTCTGATCAGAGTTTCTATATCAAGAAGCTTGCCTTTGTTGTCGTCCAAGCTGAACAGATCTTTGAATATTAGGAGTGGATGCTCTCGCGCAATAATTGCCTTTAAAAAGAGCTCACCTGCGTGAGCCGCATTGAGAATGCACATATGATCCCAATATTCCCGGCCAGGATCGGAATAGACAGCGTGTGTGTTAGCTTGGCTGAGCGCGCCGATCGCGAGGTTGAGAATGCGATCCGGTATATCTTTCAGATCCGGATTCAAGCGTCAGCTCCTTCAGATCCGAGCTTAGTGATATCCGCCTGGATCAGGTCGTAGATCCCGCTATTCATGACGAGCAATCCCCCATCTTCGAGGTGATCCAGCTCGATAAATCCGGCGCGTTCGAAAATGCGCCAGATTTTACGTTCTCCCCGTTCCAACCATAGCTGGATCGCGAGAAGGCGGCGCCTCATGAATTGGCAGCTCTCTGCGTCCATCTCACCAGGCCAAGCGTGGTCGTGAAAAAGTCGATGAATAAAGTAGTCCCGCTTATCCTTGATCCACCGCAGATACGCGATGTCGGCCGGATCGACGTTATGGCGTTCGAGTATCTTGATCAGGGAGCCGAGGGTCGATCCTTCAAGCTGAGACTTTTTAGCGACTGACAGTGCCCACGCATCTTCGTCCAGCCCGAGGGCTTTTTGAACCTTGACGCGATCGCACATATGCATCGCTGAGATCAGCATGCTTTCGAATTTGCCAACGGACAGATAGGTAGCCGCCATTTCCTGAAAATAGAGAAATCTCGCCACATCGAGTTCAGACATCTCCTCGATGAGCGATATGAGTTCGTTTTTTCCAACCGCGGGTCTGAACATAGGAAATAAGATACTTGCTTGCTCGCGAAAGCGCAGCCCCCCTTGACGGCGGCTATATCGGATGTCCGGCCACCCATGTTGATCACCGCGATCACAGCTATTCCTCTCCGAAAAGAGAGGCTTGCGATGAAGCGTCCTTATCAACCTGTTCAGTCATCGCCTGGGCGGATGCGATAGTGGCGCTGGAGTTAGACTTCCATGCATTCGCGAATCGTTGACGATCGACATTGGCATAGTCGAGAAGTGCTCCGAGCATCGATTTGGTTTGGACGCTGAGGCCGTCAAACGTCGGCAGCGCGATGTGGTAGCTTGCCATTTCAAGCTCGCGCCCGGTCACGAAAAGCTGGTCCGATTTTAGGAGCCGTACCGCTTGATCCGCGACGATCTCAGCGGGGATTTGATCCAGATCCCGCTTTAAGCCGGCTTCTACTGCCATAGCGGTTCCCCTGCCACCGGGCGCGTATTTTTCGACCAGCGCCATAGCCAAGCGAAGCGTCTGCTGCCCATCGTCATTGCCCAATGCACCCAGCCGCACAGCCCGCAGGATTAAGTCCCGCCTCTCGTCTATTGTTCGAAATGCCGCGCCGACGCTGACGTAATCGAGGCTTTGGCAGGCGATGGCCCCAGCAAGGTAGGCCAAGCGGCCAGCCGAACGAGCGGCCTGTGAGTCAGGGTGGTAAGCAACGGCGGCCGTAGCCAACCGGGAGAAGCCTTCCAAAGCTCTGACTGCGGACGGAGCGCCAAAACCCTCCGAGAGAGCCGATAGTATATCAAATCGTGCGTCCTGCAGGTTCTTGTTTCGGAAGCCCTTATCCACTGCCTGCAATTCGGCGATCAGTTGCTCATCGCCCATTCGCTCCGAGTAGAGCACGGCCTGGCTGTTCTGAATGCGTTGAATGTCTGTGCCATCGATCAGTTGCAGATCAAGCTTCTCTGCTACGGACCGTAGACTCTTACGCTTATCGGTCGTTGCAACATATGCTCCGTCAACGTCTAGCGCATCGGCTAGCCCACTCGTCCAAAAGATGCGCTCAACTGCCTTTGGGCGTTGCTTGTATTTGATGTCGCAAATCTGCACCCGCCGAGAAGTGCCGGTCGGACGCTCATACAACCAAAGGTCGACGTCAGTAAGGTCTTCATCCGCAAAGCGAAACGGAACCCCGCGAATGACAAAGAAACCGGCACGCAGAAAGTAGGCGCGCAGCACCTCCTCCAACACAGCCCCCTTGGGCGTTTGCACCTTGTCGTTCATCACAGCACCCGCCCGCCACGAACGGCCTCAAGCACGTCCCGCGTCGCTCGCTTGCTCAACGGGGATTGGTTCTTACGAATTGAGGTTCGGCTCTCTTCGGGGCCAACGTATCCTGCCATGGGCGCGCTGGGCAGATCGGCTAGAGATTGGGCATAGGCATTACCTTGCGTAAGCACCTGCAACGCAAGCTCTCCTACCTCCCTCTTGAGCAGCCGCAGATAGTAACGATTAGCATAATTCGCGTCACGCCGGAGCTTGACGACGCCGTTGACCTCAAGAACCCGATAGTCCTGTCCAATGGAAGTTGTCGGCCCAACCTCACGGCCCGAGATTAGCTTGCTCACAAGTGCAGGAAGCTGCGTGATCCGGCCTTGGGAGGATGACCGAGAAACCATGCCGTAGGTGAGCGCCGCCACAAGCGACTTCGCCATGTCGAAGCAATCATCAACCATCGGATCGACAAACTTATGAAAGGCGGCGGGTGCAGTGACGTAGACATGGCTGCCCTGCTCGTTCGTGACCTCGTTGAGATCATAGACGGCTGCCGCAACCAGCTTCTCGAAGAGCGGCTTCGACAGAACGTGCTCAACGTGCTGGACGCTCAAGCATCCGCTCTTGGACAGTTGTTCGGAGATCTCGCTGATCAAACGCTGTTCGGCATCGGTGAGGGAGGTTAGTACCTTCTGGGTTTTGACGACGGACGACCGGCGGAAAAGGTTGCCGTTAAACAGCAGCCGGTCGTTTCCATCACCCTCTTTGTCGACAAATCCGATGCCTTCGGCACGATCGAGAAAATCGCCGACCTGAGCATTGGTGAGCTTGTGCGTATCGCCGATCCGTTGCGAAACATCGGCGCGCCGGATGGGTGCCTCCGAAGCAACTTCCGCCAGCGTGATTGACGCTTCTTCGTAGGTGCTCGGCTCGGCCTCGTTGTAGATGTCGGTGGCATGACCAAGCGAGCCGCGCGTCGTGACGCCCAGAATAGAGATGTCGTCCTTGGACTGGTCGATCAGGCGCTTGCGCTCAAGCACCTGGAGAAGCCCATTTAGCTCCAACCGGGGATCGAGACCCGAGGCCACAGCGATAGCGCGCGCTTCAAGCTTGGTGACGGTTGCCTGGTTTGTTTGGCCGAGCTTAGTGAGGAGGGTCGCGGCCTTCGCCGCCTCGTTAATGGCGGGAAACTCCGCTGGCCCGTTCACATCCAGAACGAGCTTGCGACCGTGGTGGATTACCCACGCGCCCTTGATTTCCTTGTCGCTCGCCGTTCCCATACACCCCCCTAGTTTTTTACTCGTATCTTTTCAGTCTATTCCGAGTTTATTGAAGAATATCTTGTTTCGCATTTCTGCGTCTCGAAGGAGCTTAGTCCAGCTTAAAACCTCCATATAGAGACTATTATTACCGAACCATCGAAACCATCCAAGTCCGTCAGGCATAGGTGTAAAGTCTTTCTCGAATTCAAGCCATTTCCTGACCTTGGCGGTTAGGTCGCAAACCACGTATCCGTAAAATGGCGTCGTGCCGTTGACGATAATGTCCCGTCCGGTGGGGGTCTTGAACTTCCCGTCTCTAATCTGGTTCACATAGCGAACGATCTGCTGAATTGGGTCTTCCTTCGATGAAGGATCAGCGAAGTTGTCGCGCTGCGGCTTCTTGAACTCGAAGATCGTGATGGGATTGCTGGCCTCGTTCTCACCACGAAAGGCGACACGCCGGTTGTAGATAGTGATATCGGTCCTGTCGCCATTGGCTCTGTTCAGCGGCTTGTCGGAAGACACGTAGGACGAAAAATTCAGCCGCTCATCCAGCATCCAGAGATTATGCGCATCATAGTCGAGGTCTTCTGAATCCTTCTTGCGCCGCATGATGATGTCATGCACGTCGCCTTCCGATTTATGTTTTCCATCGGCATCGATTTCTAGAGACTTGGAAAAGAGGTCGAGAACGCACTTTCTCATGGAAACGTAGTGGATGAGATCGTTCTTGCTGGTGTCAGAAATGCTATCCATAAGCTGAATGATCTTCTCGCCCAACTCATCGGGGTTTTCTGATTTCAGTAGCGCGGCCACCTGTGAGCGCGTCTGGATTTCCTTTTCGTACTTCTTCTTTTGGAGATGAAGCTCGATATCTTGGTTGGACGGACGCATGGGCAGGGCGTCGAAATCGACCTCGTTCGCTAGCGTCCGGTGCCAGGGCGCATCGGCCGACACATAGTCGGCGATGCGCGCCTGCTTGCGCCTCTTCCGCTCGGTAATTTCCGAGCCCAGCGCCGACTGCGCGATCTCGGCGGCCTTTTGCTCGATCTCGCTTTGAGAAATGCCGCTCAGCAGGTCGTTGTCGGTCTGGAAGCGGAATTCGCCTCGTTCGAGCGACACGTTGTCATTAAGGTAGTCGCCGAATACATAGGATTTGACGACGAAGTTGCGCCCCTTGGACAGGTCCTGGTCGGGGCCGGCCTCATAAAACTCCTCGGCAAATTCAGGTATGTAGGCTTGAAGCGGATTGTCCGTCACCTCGCGCCGGTGCGCGACAAGGCTAACTTTGCTCTTGGCCGACCTCGGCGCATAGAACTTAAAGACGCGGACTTGAAAGTCTTTAGCCTCTTCGTTGGCCGGGAGCGTGAACGTGCCCTGTTCAACTCGCATCTCCACAATCTGGCTGTTGTCCTTCCCCAGATAATCGTTGAGAGAGACGCCGCCGGATGGCTCGCTCGCTTCCCGGATCAAGATGCGCGGACAAGCCCGCTCTTTGTCCACGAAATAAGGCAGCAACCGTTCGACGATAACGCGGCTGACGGTATCGAGGCGCTTGTCGGGGAACTTGACCGACTTGATTCCGGAAATCTCGACTGCCGTACCCGTCTCCCGCTTTTCCGAAGCAGACGTTTCCTCTTCAACGATGATGTCTTTATCTAGGCCCATCCTGAAGGATCGATCATGGAACGCATCGTCGACAGCGAAGGTGCTTGCGACCTTCACATAATTGAAATACTTGAGGCAGGTGAAACGGCCGAATCCTTTACCGCCATCAGCAATCTTCTGTTCGGTATAGAGTGTATCAAAGGAATCGCGGTTGCTTTTCGTGAAGCCGACCCCGTTGTCCTTGACGATAAAACCATCGATATCCTCAAGACGGTCGATGATGTCCGCCTGTCCGCTTCGCAGGATTTCGATCTGGATCAGACCATTCTTGACGCCCTTTTGGTCGATGGCCTGAATGGCGTTCACCACTAGCTCAACCAAAGGCGTATAGACGTTAGTCCCGGATCGGATGTTCTCGACCAGCCGCCTGACGTTGACATTGCTCATGCCGCCTCGCTCACGTCGGTCGGGCCGTCGTCTGCCTTGTATCTGGACAGGCTCGCCGATGTCATTCTTCGTTCCCTCTCGATTCTCGTTCCGGAGCTCTGATCGCAGAGGACGCGACACTTTCGCGGACGTACTCGCGCATGAACTCCCTAAGCACTTGTGCCGCTGGACGATCATGGACCTGGCACGCCGCGACGAATTCGTCCCGAAGATCCCGGTCCAACCTGATGCGCAACCCGACATCTTTTTTGGTCATGCCAGGAGTGTACCCAATGGATACACATCTGCCTAGAGAGATCGTTCCGTAAAGAACGGCGATCAGGATCTAGGGTCTCCAGCCTCCCGCGCGCTCATATCCTGGTCCAATCTATCTCCCCGGCCTCCGCTTTGCTCTGGCCGGGCCGGTTGCTTGGGGGCGCTGCCCCCTGGCGCGGCACAAGGGCGGACGGGCGGTATCCCCAGCCTTCCGCGCGGATATGTGCTGCGCACTCTCGTCATGACTTCGATCCGCTTGTGCAGGCCGGGTGATCCCCCTCCGCCCGGCCGCCCTTGCGCCTTGCACCCCCCGGTCTCGGCGACGGCCAGGGTTGCAGCGCAGCGCTGCGCTCCAACCCAAGCCAATGAGGATCAAGACCATGACCTACACTGTCGAAACCACCGCCACGGTTTCCGAAGCCCCCGCCATCGAAAACGGCGCGGTGTTGTTCGTGCCGCTGAACAAGTTGAAGAAGTCGCTTAAGAACGCCCGCAAGACCCCGCACAGCGAAGCCCATATCGAGGCGCTGGCGGCCAGCATCGCGGCCAAGGGAATGCTGCAAAATCTGGTGGTGGAGCCAGAAACGAACGCGGAAGGCGAGCCCACCGGAAGCTATTTCGTGACCATTGGCGAAGGCCGCAGGCTGGCGCAGTTGCTGCGCGTGAAGCGCAAGCAGATCAAGAAGACAGAGGCCATCCGCTGCGTGCTGGATACCGAGAATGATGCGGCGGAAATCAGCCTTGATGAGAACATTACCCGTGAAAGCATGTCGCCCGCCGATCAGTTCGAACGATTCCGGGAGCTTTCCGAGCGCAGGGGATGGGGCGCGGAGGAAATCGCCGCCCGGTTCGGGGTTTCGGCGCATGTCGTGAAGCAGCGGCTTCGGCTTGGTGCGGTCAGCCCCAAGCTGATGCGGGTCTATCGAGACGGCAGCTTGTCGCTGGACCAGTTGATGGCCTTTGCCATCACCGAGGACCACGATCGGCAGGAGCAGGTTTATGAGAACCTGTCATGGAACCGCGATCCCGCGACCATTCGGCGTGACCTGACCAAAATGAATGTCGCGGCGACCGACCGGCGCGCGATCTTCGTCGGAGCGGACAGTTACGCTGAGGCTGGTGGCACCATCATCCGCGACCTCTTCACCGAGGATCGGAGCGGCTATTTCGAGGATGCCGCGCTACTCGACCGGCTTGTCATCAACAAGTTGGAAGGCGTTGCCGCCGAGGTGCAGACGGCAGAGGGGTGGAAGTGGACTGCCGTTCACATCGACTTCCCCCATGCACACGGAATGCGCCGCACCTATCCGCATCCGGTGGACCTGTCGGAGGAAGATGCCACTGCCTATGACGCATCACAGGAGGAATACGACCGTCTGACCGCCGAATATGACGGCTATGACGAATTGCCGGACGAGGTGGACCAGCGGTTCGGGGAGTTGGAAGCGGAGATCGAGCGGATCGACGCCAAGCGCCATGCCTATGACGCCGGCGAGATCGCGCGCGGCGGCGTGTTCGTTATCCTCAATCATGACGGCACGGCTCGGATCGAACGCGGCTTCATTCGCGCCGAGGACGAGGCCCCTGAACCAGAGGAAGAACCCGGCATCGTGGACGGCGTGATCGTCACCGAGGATGGGGAGATCATCGGGAACGAGGGAGACGGTGAGGACGAGGAAGCCGAACCGCACACGGAGGACGAGGACGCCGGGGATGCGGGCAAGTCGCTATCGGATCTTCTCATCCGCGACCTGACGGCCCATCGCACCCTTGGCCTTCGCCTCGCTCTTGGCGAGCAGCCGGATATGGCGCTTGTCGCCGTGGTTCATGCGCTGGCGGCGCAGACCTTCTATCGTGGCGGGGAAGCTTCCTGCCTCGAAATCCGGTTGACCAGCGCCTATCTCGCCTCCCACGCGGACGGGATCGAGGACACGCCCGCCGCGAAGGCGCTGGCCGATCGTCATGCCGGATGGGCGTCGGATATGCCTCGCAACGTGGCGGACCTTTGGACTTTCATCGCCGGGCTGGACCATGCGAGCCTCATGGCCTTGCTCGCCCATTGCGCCGCCATGACCGTCAATGCGGTCAAGTTGCCATGGGAGCAGAAGCCGAACGCCCGCGCGACGGCGGAGAAACTGGCGACGGCGACGACACTGGACATGTCGGCGCACTGGACCCCGACCGGGCAGACCTATCTCGGGCGTGTGACCAAGGCGCATATCCTCGCCGCCGTGCGGGAAGCCGTCAGCGATGAAGCCGCCGAGCGGATCGCGGGCTTGAAGAAGCCGGAGATGGCGCAAGCCGCCGAACAGCTTCTGGCCGGAACCGGCTGGCTGCCGACCGTGCTGCGCACCACGCGACCCGCATGGCTCGACGCCGAGCCGGACGCGGACGCCTACCTCCAAGCCGCCGAGTGAGGACCGGGCCGGGATCGTGCACGCGGTCCCGGCCTTCCTTTCTTCACTCTCGGAAAAAAATCGCGGTCGCGCGGGGATCGCCCCCCGCGACCCGCCGATGACCGTGACCGTCATCGGTTCAGGAGGAACTTGCGATGTTCGTGCTCATGCTGATGGCCATCGCAGTGGTCGCCGGCCTTTGCATTCTGGCCTATACGCTCGCCGTCTATGCGCTGCCTTTCATGATCGGTGTTGAGGCGGCGCGCTGGGCCTACGCCTCCGGCTCCGGCCTCATCGGCGCGGGCTTGGTCGGGCTGGTGGCGGGTGCAGCCGCCTATGGCCTGCTGATCGTCCTGTTCATGGCGGTGCGCGCGCCGATCCTGCGCCTTGCCGTGGCGCTCGTCTTCGCCGCGCCCGCTGCCATCGCGGGCTACGCGCTGGTTCATGGCATCGCCACGCAAGCCGTGCCGTCCGAAGTCTGGCGGCAAGTCTTCTCGATCATCGGCGGCGGCTTCGTTGGCCTAGCGGCGTGGTTGCGATTGGCGGCAGACATCAGCCCGCCCACCAGATAGCGCAACCGCGCCTCTTGTGGCCGTCACATCTTGATTGATGATATCAACTTAACTATGTTGATGGCGTCGCTATCACCTAGCCGGAGACGCCATCAGATGCCCGCCGTCACCATTCGCAACCTGTCCGACGAGGCGCACCGCGCCCTCAAGGTGCGTGCGGCCCATCATGGCCGCAGCACCGAAGCCGAAATCCGGGACATTCTGGAAGAGGCGGTTCGTCCCGCCAACCGCCTGCGCATCGGTTCCGCCCTAGCAGCGTTGAGCCGGGAGGCCGGGCTGACCAATGCCGATTTCGAGGCGCTGGAACAGGCCCGCGACCGGACGCCCGCCGTGCCCATGAGCTTTGAATGATCGTTTTGGATACGAATGTCGTCTCCGAGGCGATGAAGCCGGAACCGGCTCCCGCCGTGCGCGACTGGCTGGACGAGCAGGCTGCCGAAACCCTTTATCTCTCCAGCGTCACCGTCGCGGAACTCCTGTTCGGCATCGGCGCGATGCCGGACGGGCAGCGCAAGCAGAAGCTCGCCGCAACCCTCGACGGACTCCTCGGCCTGTTCGACGGCAGAATCCTCCCCTTCGATACGGACGCGGCCCGCCGCTATGCCGACCTCGCCGTTGCGGCGCGCAACGCTGGCAAGGGCTTTCCGACACCGGACGGTTACATCGCGGCCATCGCGACCGCCCACGGCTTTGCGGTCGCCACGCGTGACGCCAGCGCCTTCAAGGCGGCGGGTCTCCCGATCATCGACCCTTGGACGGCCGGACGCTGAGCATCGGAGCATCGCCCGATTGCGAAATGGAGAGCCGCCTTATGCTCAAGGTCATCGCCGAGGATTTCATCAAATCGGAAGCGGTTGAGATCGTCCTGCCGCTTTACCGCGAGCTGGTCGAGAAGACCCGGCAGGAAGACCTCTGCATCTCCTACGACCTCTTCACCGACCAGAAAGACCCCGGACATTTCATCTTCATCGAGGAATGGCCGGATCGAGCGGCGCTGGACGCCCATTGCAGGACCGAGCATTTCACGCGGCTGGTCCCGCTCATCAATGCTCACCAGCGGCAGAAAGCGACGTTCATCCTCATGGATGCGTTTCCGGCCTGACTCGATCGGAGAGGCGTTTCTTCCGAACAAGTTTAGGCGTTGCCCTTCGGGCCGCGCTCTCGGCTGCGCCGGAACCACGCGATGGCGCGTTTCCGCCATTCGGCTTCGATCGCTAAGGCGAAAAATTGGCGGACTACACAAAGCCTCGCACGGGAGGGGGCCGCTTCGGCGATATCCGTTTTCAATCGCAGTTGCAGCGGATTTGCCGCGAATCTTTCCCGCGTCCTCCGATCACGAAGCTGAAATCAGGATGGGCGCTCGGGTCGCCTAGCCCGACCGACTGAACTGCAAAGCCGGCCCGGCGGCGAGCATTCAGCACCCGTATCGCGTGAACGGAGGATGCCGCGGCGGTCTGCACGTTACCGCCAAAGTGTGGAAAGGCCATCCAACGCCTGAAGGTCGGATCTCGATCTGCCGGTTCATGGCGCGCATCGCGTCGGACAAGGGGCATCATCGCCAAGGTCACGTTTCCTTCTGCAGGGCCGCGCCCACGGCGCCCTCGAATGGCATGGGTCTGACCGAAGACCGGCTTCGCCTCGATCGATTTCCCGCAACGTCCGTCGCGAGCTTTTTTCCGCCGCGCGCGAGCGCGCTTTGCACCGCGAGCCAAAAAAGCCGCCGCCGGCCGCCTTCCACTGCGTTCCAGCCCTGAAGGGTGCGGGCCGATCGTCTCCGGTCGCACGACCACCATCGAGGTCGCGATAGGCGCGGCCCGTGGAACGGAGTAACGACAATGGCGACCATCGGCACCTTTACCAAGAACGACAATGGCGCGGGCTTCACCGGCACGGTCAAAACCCTGACCCTCAACGTCAAGGCCAAGCTCGTCCCCACCGAAGGCGAAAGCGAACGCGGCCCTGATTATCGCATCATCGCCGGCCCATCCGTCGAGTTCGGTGCAGCCTGGAAGAAAACCGCTCGCGAGACCGGCCGCGAATATCTCTCGGTCAAGCTGGACGATCCGAGCTTTCCGGCCCCGATCTACGCCAGCCTGGTCGAGGACGAGAGCGGCGAAAGCCACAATCTGATCTGGTCCCGCCGCAACGGCGATTGAAAACGGATATCGCCGACGAAGCCCCGCCGCGCGCGGGGCTTCTTCATGCTTATCCGCCGTCCTGAGGGGAATACGGCAATCAGGATATGCGGCTTTCAGTCTCGGCGGCTTTGCACATCCTGATCCAGCTTTGTGCCCGGCTCCCGCTGGCGCTCACGCCGGCAAGCTTGCTTGGGGGCGCTGCCCCCTGGCGCGGCGCAAGGGATCGCTGACGCTCGTCCGGGCCGGTCTCCCCAGCCTTCCTCCACGTCGTTCCGCCGTTCCGTGCAGGCCGGGTGATCCCCCTCCGGCCCGGCCGCCCTTGCTCCTTGCACCCCCCGGTCTCGGCGACGGCCAGGGTTGCAGCGCAGCGCTGCGCTCCAACCCAAGCCAATGAGGATCAAGATCATGACCTACAGCCTCGCCACCCGGTTCGGCCGCAACTCCCACCAGATCAGCGGGCGCGAAGCCCTCGACAACGAAACCCTCTATCGACACGTCCCGTCCATCTTCGCCCGCGAAGCCCATGACAGCCGCTCGGAGCGCTATGTCTATGTTCCCACCATCGAGATTGTGGAGGGGCTGCGCCGGGAAGGATGGTTCCCGTTCTTCGCCGTGCAGGCGGTTCCGCGCGATGGTGAGCGCATGGGCCACGCCAAGCACATGCTGCGCCTGCGCCGGGACGATGGCATCGGCAAGCCGGAGGCGGCGGAAGTCATCATCGTCAATTCACATGACGGTACGTCAGCCTATCAGATGTTCGCGGGCGTGCTGCGTTTCGTCTGCACAAACAGCATGATCGCGGGCGAGCGGTTCGAGGAAGTCCGCGTTCCGCACAAAGGCGGGATACAGGATCAGATCATCGAAGGCGTTTACACTGTCGCGGAGGATTTCCCGCGCTTGATCGATGCGACTGAGACGATGAAGGAAACCCGGTTGTCGCAGGCCGAACAGCAGGTGTTGGGGGAAGCGAGCCTCGTCGCCCGCTATGGCGAGGACGAAAGCCCCCTTCGCCCGGACCAGATTATCGCTCCGCGCCGCCGCGAGGATATCGGGCAAAGCCTGTGGCAGACCTTCAACGTCATTCAGGAAAACCTCATCCGGGGCGGACTCAGCGGACGCCGCCAGACGTCAGACGGTCGTATCCGCCGCAGCCAGACCCGAGCCATCAACGGCATCGACCAGAATGTCGGCCTCAATCGAGCCCTGTGGACGCTGGCCGAGGGAATGCAGCGCCTGAAAACCGCCTGATCGCAAAGCCGTAGAACCGCCACTCCGGTTCTACGGCTTTCCGCCTTTGCCCAACATCGGATTTCCGATTTCCCGCCGATCCGCTTTCGCGGATCGGCGGGCTTGCTGCGCAAAAAACGGCTCGCCGGGCACGCCCGGCTCGCCAGAGAACGTCTATTCTGATAGTAAAACATTAACCAATATTGATCGCATTAAACGATCAACATATCTCTAAACAATATCTGCAAAATACATCTGAGGTTGTTCACCTTTCTTCTTTCTAGTGTCGCGAGGCGGCGCAAGATTAGGGGTGACGCCATGCCGAGTTCTGATTGGCGCGCGCCGGCCGCTTACGGACATGCGCATAGCATCTCCACCGCCGGCTTTGCCTGGGAGTTTCTACGCCGCGATGACGACTATCATCGTGACTTTCATCGCGTGAAAGCTCTTCCTCAACATCAAGCCGCCGCCCGGAGAAGTTTCTCCGAGCGCTGGGGGTTACGATTTCCCGGCCGATCCGCACCAGCCAGCGGGCCACGTCCCGTTGTTCTGGATGCCCGCGCTGCTGCCTGAGGCCATCGAGCTTCGGTGTACCACCAAAGTCGGCGACGATCCCGCCGCCATGCCGATCGATCTGCCGGGCCTGTCCGGCCTCGATGCTCGCCCGGATGTGGACGGAGGATGGCATGGCCTTTGGCAATCGACTGACTTGAGCCATCAGTTCTGGCTCGCCGAAACGCCACCAGACGATCGAGCGACCTACTGCGTTGTTCTGCCCCTTGACGCCCTGTTGGAACTTCGCGCCGAGGCGCTTTTGCGCATCTGGCGCGCCCTGTCTGATCGGCCCATCGGCGAGGGACCGCGGGTCCTGCCACAGCAGACGCGCGATCGGTTCATTCTGGTCCTGCGCGCGCTCGACGGCCATCTTGAAGGCGCAAGTTATCGCCAGATCGCCGAAAAGCTCCTTGGCTTCGCTGGCACCAAAGCCGACTGGGAAGCAGATTCGCGCAAGAACCAGACGCGCCGCCTGGTTGCCGATGGCTTGCGCTACATGCGGGGCGGCTACCGCGACTTGCTTCGCTATCCCATCCATTCCGCATACTGGCGCTAATCACCATCGCGCTGCCGAAGACGTGGCAATCGGTCGGGGTGCCGGAATCGCGCCCCCTTAAATCCGGCACGCTGCAAGCCGCCATTTCTCCGCCACGGTTCGCCACAGCCCGCTGCCGCCACCGGTAGCCCGCTCGAACCCGACCGGAGATCCGATCATGATAGATCCGAAGACGGGGCTGCCGCCCCGATACCTGCGCGCTCCCGATGCGGCCCGCTTCCTCGGCATTTCCATTCGTACGCTGGAAAAGCACCGCACCTACGGCACCGGCCCGACCTACCGCAAGATCGGCGGGCGGATCGTCTACTCCGTCGATGACCTTCAGGCGTGGACCGAGGACGGCATCCGCAAGTCCGCGTCCGAGAAGACCGCCACGCGCGTTTTCCCGGCCCGTCCGCTGACACCCGCCGAAAAGGCGTCACGCTGAGATGCCCGGTGATGTCACCTCCGGCAGAGGACGCTTCGCACGAGGCAGCGAGCGCGAACGGCTCGATCCGTTCGTGGTCGCCACCGGCGACGCATCCCCACGCGATCAGCGCGACCTCATGGAGCGGCCGTTCTTCTCGCTCGCCAAGGCCAAGCGGGTCGCTCCGATCCTCTACGAGGCCGGCGGCCAGCGTGTCGAAGTCTTCGGGATGCCCGAACACGGCATGGCCACCATCTGGGATGCGGACGTGCTCATCTGGGCCGCCAGCCAGATCGTCGAGGCCGAGAACCACGGCCTGCGCACGTCGCGCTTCCTGCGCTTCACGCCCTATCAGCTTTTGCAGGCGATCGGCCGCGCCACCGGCGCGCGCGAATACCGCCTGCTGAAGGGCGCGCTCGCCCGCCTACAATCGACCGTCATCCGCACCACCATCCGTCACGGCGAGCATTGGCGGCGGCATCAATTCTCCTGGATCAACGAATGGGAAGAACTGACCACCCGCGACGGCCGCGTCGAGGGCATGGAGTTCGTCCTGCCCGACTGGTTCTATCGCGGCGTCATCGACCGCTCGCTGGTCCTGACCATCGACCCGCTCTATTTCCGGCTGACCGGCGGCATCGAACGCTGGCTCTATCGCGTCGCCCGCAAGCACGCTGGCCGCCAGCAGCATGGCTGGCTGTTCGAAGTCGTCCATCTGCACGAGAAGTCGGGCAGCCTCGCGCGCATCTCCGATTTCGCGCTCGACCTGCGCCGCATCGCCGCCCGTCAGCCGCTGCCCGGTTATCGCCTCGACATCTGGCGCGAAGGGCGGCGCGAGATGATGCAAATCCGCCCCTACGGTCTGTCCACAGTGCCTGTGGACAGCGCTGTGGAAACACTCGTGACTTCGGGCGCAAACGGTATCGGGACTTCGGGCGCAGGACTATCGGGATTTCGGGCGCACGAACCACAGTTAAGTCTCTGGCCTGAAACGCGGAATCCGACTGCTAACTTAGAGTCTAACAAAGAATCTAACTCTTCTTCTTTGACGCGCGCGCCTGCGAGGCACAGTGCCGGTGCCACCCGGCGAGGTGCGCCATGATCGTCGCGCTCCTCAATCAGAAGGGCGGCGTCGGGAAGACGACGCTGGCGCTGAACCTCGCCGGAGAATGGGCGCGGCAGGGCAAGCGCGTCACGCTGATCGACGCGGACCCGCAAGGCTCGGCGCTGGACTGGTCGCAACAGCGCGCCCGCGAGGGTCTGGCCCGCACATTCGGCGTCGTCGGCCTGGCTCGCGACACCCTGCACCGGGAAGCGCCGGAGCTGGCCCGTGACGCCGATCACGTCGTGATCGACGGGCCGCCGCGTGTCGCTGCCCTGATGCGCTCGGCGCTACTCGCCGCCGACCTGGTGTTGATCCCGGTGCAGCCGTCGCCATTCGATGGCTGGGCTTCGGCCGAAATGCTGGCGCTCATCACTGAGGCGTGCATCTACCGGTCCGAATTGGTCGCCCGCTTCGTGCTCAATCGCTGCGGCGCGCGCACCGTGCTGGCCCGCGAGACGGCCGAGACACTGGCCGAGCATGATCCGCCGGTCCTTGCTGCCACCATAGGTCAGCGCATCGCCTTTGCCGCCGCCGCACAGTCGGGACGGTTGGTGTCCGAACTGGATGATGACACGCCCGCCGCGCGCGAGATCGCGGCGCTGGCAGTAGCGATCGACGCCCTCGGCATCGGGAGGGCGTCGCCATGAGCGAGCGAACGTCCCGCCGCAGGTTCGCATCACGGCCGGTCGATCCCGAGCATTGGATCAAGGCGTCCGACGCTCCCCCGCGTGACAGCGATGCCGGTGGCTTCAACGCGCGGCTGACCATCGACGTGACGCAGGATCTGCGCGGCCGGATCAAGATCGCCGCGTTCCGGCGCGGCGTCACCGTCGCCGACATGCTTCGCGATCTGCTCGCGCGCGAATTTCCCCCAGCCACCGAAGGAGACCCATCATGACGAGCGCAGCGGTGCCCCGCGCGCGCGGCGGCCCCATGCCGTCCGCGTTGCCATCCGACAGCCTTACCCATGTCGAGCTGACGCATATCGAGAAGCGGATCGAGAACTGGATCAGGTTCGGCCGAGAGGCGCACGAACAGGTTCTCGACCGCCGCCGCCGCCTCTTCTCCTATCGCCCCGGCAGCGTCTTTGCCTTCGTGCGCTGGGCGGCGAACGACTTCGGAACCATCATCTCGCGCATCGACATCGTGCGCGCCGTCGAGTCAGGTGAAGCCTATCAGACGCTTCCTTTCGTGCGCCCCGGCGGTGACATCCTTCTGAAGATCGAAGGCTGGCCGAAGGTCGAACAGGTGCTCCGCCATATCGACGCTGTGGAGGCCGTCGGCATCGACGCTTGCGAGGTCGCGCCCGACCACTGGCGGCATGTCGGCAACCGGATCGGCGCCGGCCATACGCCGCGCCCCTACACGGTGGATCGCCATCAGGCGTGGCTCAAGCGGCGGGAGATCGGGCAATGACCCGCTTCGGGTACGTCATGGTGACGTATTTTGCGACGATGGGCGTCGCCATCGCCGCGTTTATTCCGACGCCGCTGCGCCTTGTCTGGAACGCCTCGGCCAGCGTGCCGATCGGTCTCTACGACCTCGAACGCCCAAGCGACCTGGCTGTTGGCGATCTGGTCGCCGTCATGCCGGACAAGCCGCTTGCCGATTTCATGGTGGAGCGCGGGTATATCGGCCGCGACGTGCCGCTGATGAAGCGCGTCATGGGGCTTTCCGGTCAACGGGTTTGCCGTACCGGCAACGCCGTGACCGTCGACGCCGTGCCGCTCGGCGACGCACTCGACCGAGACCGGCACGGCCGCGAACTGCCCATCTGGCAGGGCTGCCGGCGCATCGCGGACGGCGACATCTTCCTGATGAATCCCGACGTTCGCGACAGCCTGGACGGCCGTTACTTCGGCCCGATTCCGGCGCGCACCGTCATCGGCAAGGCGACGCCGATCTACACCGACGAGGACGGCGACGGCCGCTTCGTCTGGCGTGCGGCGACACGCTGACCGCCGCGCTCTTTCCCCGCCATCGCAATCCCAAGGAGGTTTCCATGCCGCAGATCGGCACATTCACGCGCGAGGACTCCGGCTTTGTCGGCCGCATTCATACCTTCACCATCTATCGCGAAGTCACCGTCGTTCCGGCCGAACCGTCCGACACCGAGAACGCCCCGGACTACCGCATTCATCACGGCAATGACGAAGGCCCGGAGATCGGCGCGGGCTGGAAACGCACTGGCGAGCGTGCGGGCGAATACGTCGCATTGCTGATCGACGATCCTGCTCTACCGCAACCGATCCGCGCCAATCTGTTCCGCGACGACGATGCCGGCAGCGCTTGGTCCCTGCACTGGAGCCGCCCGCAAAAGCGCGACGGGAGGGATTGACATCATGCCGCCCGTCAGCCTGCTCGCGCAAGCGATCCCGTTCCGATCCATCATCCCTTTGTTCGCGGGAAAGCCGTCTCATCCCTTCGTCCCACTCGAACGCAGGTCGGCCGGCGCGCGCAGCGAAGGTCAAGGGCCGCCATTGGCCGGCGCTTCGCGCGCACCCTTGACCGCAGCGAGCACGCTGGCAGGCTGGCCTCGCAGCGGAGAAGGCGCGCACGTCCGATACGCGGTCCTGATGGTAGCGGTGCTGTTCGCTTCCATCTTGCCCGTCGCAGCAGTGGCGCAGCCCCAACCGGCGGAGCGGGCCGCACCCGCTGATCCCTATGCTCCCCATATCGTGGAAGCCTCGCAGCGATTCGGCGTCCCGGCGGCATGGATCAGAGCGGTCATGCGCGCCGAAAGCGCGGGCGATCCACGCGCCATCTCTTCGGCCGGCGCGATGGGGCTGATGCAGATCATGCCCGCCACATGGGCGGAGTTGCGCGTCCGGCATCGGCTCGGCGGCGACGTTTACGATCCGCGCGACAACATCCTTGCCGGCACCGCCTATCTGCGCGAACTGCACGACCGCTACGGCAGCGTCACCGCCATGCTCGCTGCTTATAATGCCGGTCCCGGACGCTATGAGGCGTCGCTTTCCGGTCGGCCATTGCCGGCCGAGACCCGCGCCTATGTCGCCGCTATCGCGCCGATCATCGACGGCAACGCGATCGTCACGCCCGTCATAGTCGCGGCGGCCGATCCGCTGGCATGGACCCGCGCGCCCTTGTTCATCGCGCAGCCGGATCGCGCGTCCGTTGCCGATCCGGTGCCGGCCGATCGTCCATCGAATGACGTGCCAGCGGCGGTCGCGGTGCGCGATATTTCCGACATCGCGCCGCAGTCCGATGGCCTGTTCGTCGCGCGGGCGAACACGGGACCACGGCCATGAGCATCATGGTCGGCGGCATGGCACGGCGGATTGTTGTGTGCAGGGAATGCGGCTGGCGGCAGTCTCATTCCTGGACTGGAGGGGCAGAACGGGAAGGCAGGCGGGAGGGCAAGATTAAAGCGGACGGCACCCTATGGGTCCGATCCGGGGGCCAAGCCCTTGTCTGCACACTGTTTGGGGCGGCACCGTCGCCGGGCCTTCATGGTGCCGCGAGGCGCGGCAAAGACAGCATTTCCCGGACTTCTCGCGGCACCCTGCGCCGAAAGCGGCGATTTCGAGTGGATCGGCGGCCATGAGCCGCGACGACGACAACCGTTTCCGGCCAAGGCCCGGCCGTGTGCGATCCGACGCGCCGAAGGCGGGCCAGGCCAAGAGCTTCCTCAGCAAGATTCGCAAGATCACGCGCCAGCAGCAGGCCGCTTCCGGCCGAAGCCGGTCGGCCAAAGGCGGCAGCTCCGGTCGTGCGGCCAAGGGCAAGAGCATCATCGCTTCCGGCAGGGGCGTCCAGCGCGGGCGCGGCGCGGCCTTCGTGCGTGCCCGCAATCTGTCGAACGGCTGGAGCCATCGCCAGCCCGGCAGCCGCCGTGTCATCGTCAAATCGCGGTCGGTTCGCGCGGCCGGTCGCAGCGGTAAGGCCGCCGCGCATCTGCGCTATATTCAGCGGGACGGCACCGCCCGCAATGGCGAGCGCGGCCGGCTCTATTCAGCGGGTGAGGATCGCGCCGATGGCGATGCTTTCGTCGATCGCGGCAAGGACGATCGCCACCAGTTCCGCTTCATCGTGTCGCCTGAAGACGCCGCCGATCTTGCGGACCTCACTGGCTACACCCGCGAACTGATGGCGCAGGTCGAGGTCGACCTCGGCACCAAGCTCGATTGGGTCGCCGTCAACCACCACAACACTGGCCATCCGCATGTCCATGTCATCGTCAATGGCCGCGACGCCGTGGGCGAGGATCTCGTCATCAACGGCGATTATCTCGCGGGCGGCATCCGCGAACGGGCGGGCGAACTGGCGACGCTGGAACTTGGTCCCATCACCGAGATCGAGCAGCGCCGCAAGCTCACGGCGGAGATCGACCAGGACCGGTTCACCCGCATCGACCGGGCGATGATCGCGGAAAGCCAGGACCGCTTCATTGACCTGCGCCATGAACCGGACGATCTGCGCGGCCAATCCGATCGGACCATACGGCTGCGCCGTCTCGGCAAGCTCGGCGACATGGGCCTCGCCACAGAACATGCGCCCGGCGTCTGGGAGTTGAGCGAACGGTTGGAGCCGACCCTGCGCGAGATGGGCGAACGCGGCGATATCATCCGCACCATGCAGAAGGCGCTCCGGGCCGAGGGCGCCGAGCGCGATCCGATGAGCTTCGAGATTCATGACGCCGCACCCGCGAGGCCAATCGTCGGCCGCGTCATCGACAAGCACCTCTCCGACGAGCTGGGGGAGAGCCTGACGCTGGTGGTCGATGGGATCGACGGGCGCACGCACCATGTCGCCGGCATCGACCCGGCCCGCGTCGAAGACGCTCGGATCGGCAGCGTCATCGAGATCGGGGCACCCGACAGCGCCGTCCGTCCATCCGATCGGGCCATCGCCGGGATGGCCGAGGACGGCATCTATCGGCCGAGCCGGCATCTGGAGCAGGCCCGGTTCGATGGTGTGCCGGGCGGGAACTATGAGGGCTTCGTCGATGCCCATGTCCGTCGCCTGGAAGCGTTGCGGCGGGCCGGGATCGCGGAGCGGATCGACGCCGATCAATGGCGCATCCCGGAGGATTTCGTGGCGCGCGCCGCCGCCTATGACGCGGGCCGGAATGCCCGTGCCAATATCCGTATCCTTTCGACCTTCGACCTCGAGCGCCAGATCGGATCGGACGGCGCGACCTGGCTCGATCGGCGGTTGGTCGGTGCAGGCGCGTTGGACCTGTCGCCTGCCGGTTTCGGCGAGCAGGTGCGCGAGGCGATGGAGCGGCGACGCGAGACTCTGATCGACCGAGGCGATGCCATCCGTCAGACGGACGGTCGCATCGCATATCGGCGCAATCTGATCGCCACACTTCAGGAGCGCGAAGTGGCCCGCATCGGCGTGGCTCTGGCGGAGGAGAGAGCGAAGCCTTTCCGAGCTGCCGCCGATGGCGAAACCGTCGCGGGCACCTTCACCGGGACGGTGCAGCTATCGAGCGGCAAGTTCGCCATCGTCGAAAAGTCCCAGGAGTTCACGCTTGTCCCATGGCGGCCTGTCATCGACCGTCAGCTCGGGCGAGAGGTCGCAGGCATCGTGCAGGGCGGATCGGTGTCGTGGCAGTTCGGGCGGCAGAGGGGGCTCGGATTGTAACGGAGGTAACGGCCGGCATCATAACACTGGGTTTGACGACCGAGCTTCCTTGAGAAGCCAGTTCGCGAACACCTGTATTGGCCCCTCACTCAACCGGATCGGCTCCGGCAGGACGAGAGAAAAGGTCTTGGATATCGACATGCCGTCGGGCCAAGGCGCGACCAGTCGCCCCTCCGCCAACTCGGTTTCGATATAGAGGCGCGGCACCAGCGCAACGCCGAGACCGGCCAGCGCGGCTTCGATTTGCATGGAGTGAAGATCGTAACGGGCACCAACCGCAGGATTGGTCAGCACGATCCCGGTTTCTTCCGCATAGCGTTGCCAGGCGTCCGGGTTCTGGCGGCGATGGAGCCGCGGCAGTGCATCGAGGGCTGCCGCAGGGTCTCGGCCCCTGATCAGCGCCGGATGGCAGACCGGAACTAGCACCTCATGCAGCAAGCGGTGTGTCCGCATCCCCGTCCAAGCAGGATGCTCAAAATGGATGGCGGCGTCGAAGCCGCTGCCTGTGAGAACGAATGGCTCCATCCGTTCCGCAAGATGCAGGGTGATATTCGGATGCCGCTCCTGGAACGGCTTCAGACGCGGGATGAGCCAACGCGTCGCGAACGTCGGCAGGATTGCGATGTCGAGGCTCGCGCCGTCGCTGGGCTGCCCCATCAGATATTGACTGTCACGCTCCAGCCGGTCGAGCGTCTCGCGGACCTGAACCGCATAACGCTCTCCATTCGGTAAAAGCCGGACGCGATTGCCGACTCGCTCGAACAGCGTGACGCCGAGGAACGCTTCCAGCCGGCCTATCTGCCGGCTGATCGCGCCTTCGGTCAGGGCCAGTTCGTCGGCCGCGCGGGCGAAGCTCCCATGACGCGCCGACGCCTCGAACGCCATGAGTGCGGAATTACTGGGAATCTTGCGGCGCATGACGATCCTGACAGGGCGGTTCGGCATTCGATCTGCCGCCACCTTGATATTAGATCACTGAAGCATGATCCATTGTCGATATATAGGCATGGATTGGCAGTTTATCATGAGAAAATATCAACGAAAGACAAGACCGGAAGGACAAACTTCCGGTCGAAGGTGAAATAATGATCTACACGGTCGAATGCAGCTTTGCCGACTCCGGCAGCGAAGCGGAATGGAATGACTTTTACAGCCTGGACAAGCTGCCAGCCCTGATTTCGGTAAGCGGCTTCCACACCTCGCAGCGTTTCAAGGCATTGAGCGGTGGCTGCCCCGTCTATCTCGCCGTCCACTCGATCGACGGCCTTGATATTCTGACGGGCGAGGAATACCGCCAGAAGGGCGGCGGCAATTTTGCACGCTGGCAGCAGCACATCACTGACTGGCACCGGAACCTCTATGGCGGCGTCGAGCGCGCGCCGGCCATTGGTGAGGGCGAATACCTGGCGTTTAGCGCAACAGGCCCCGAGCCTATGATCCGGTTGGGCCTCACCCCCTATGCGATGCAGGCGGTCGCAATGGAGAAGTTCCCGGAACAGCGCTGGCTCGCCAAGGTGGAGCGCGGCAAGACGCCTGACATCAAGCATCTGCCGGGAGGGGTTCATGTCTATGCACCGATGACGGCGCAGTTGACGCGTGACGGAGACGCCGCTGTCGGGAAGGCTCAGTAGGCCCCAATGCCGAATGTCACGATCTACATCCCGGCAGACAGGATGCCGCCGGACGAAGCCCTCGCAGAGCTCGTCGAGCAATGCACCGAACTCTGCACCGGTATTCTCCGGGCTGCACTGGTGAATGTGCATGTCATCTATGTCGCTGTCCGGCACGGCCGGGGACACCCCGCCTTTGCAGAAATCCAATACCGTCTTGAGCTTTTTCGGACGCCGCCAGTCATGGATCGGTTCATGGAAGAGCTGGACGACGCCATCAAGCGCAATACCGGCCTCACCGCGCGCATCCGCTGCTTTGGCTATGAAGCGTCGAGCATTCACGCGTGGAACTGAGCGGATGCCAGGAGAAAACCAATGTCTAGTTTCGCATTACCCAGCCAACAGATCGGTGACTTAACAATCACCGCAGTCAGCGATGGCTATCTCCACGCCAGTTTCGACTTCCTCGCGAATATCGACCCGGTCGATGCCGCCCGTATGCAGGAAAATGCGGGGATAACGGATCATACCTCGATCCATATCAACTGCTACCTTGTCCGTGGAGGCGGTCGCTCGATCCTGATCGATGCAGGCGCTGGTGGTTTCAAGCAATGGGGCGGTCGATTAACTACCAACCTGCTACTCGCTGGCATTCACCCTTCGGAAATCTACGCAATCCTGTTGACCCATGCCCATCCCGATCATGTCGGGGGTTTAATGGATGCATCCGGGGAAGCCGTCTTTCCGAATGCCGAGCTTGTCGTCCACCATCGGGAAGTCGCGTTCTGGGAAGACGACGGCAATCTGAGCCGGGCGCCCGAGCGCGCACGTGGCAACTTCCTCGTGGCGCGTCAGGCGTTCGAGGGTTACCGCGACAGGCTGCGCACCTTTGGCGCTGGTGAGGTGTTTCCCGGCCTGACGGCGGTTCCACTTCCGGGCCACACCGCCGGGCACACCGGATATCGGCTCGATTCAGGTGACAAGAGCCTGCTGGTTTGGGGCGACATCGTTCATTTCCCGCAAATTCAGGTTCCGCGCCCGGAGGTGTCGATCGCGTTCGACCAGGACGCACATATCGCCGCCGAAACACGGTCGCGGCTGCTGGACCTCGTAAGCTCCGATCGGTTGCCAGTCGCAGGTATGCACTTGGGCGAACTCGGCTTTGCGCACATCAAGCGAGACGGCGAAAACTATGGCGTCGCTTATGAGGAATGAGCGTGTTGCACCCGTTGTCTGATCGTCCGTGTATCCGCGATCCGAACCGGTGATGAGCTTGCTGCAAGTAAGGCGCTGCCGTTCCGCATGGCGGCCGATGGCGAGACCGTCACCGGTACCTTTCAGCTTTCAGGCGGCAAGCTCGCCATCGTGGAGAAGTCCCCCGAGTTCACGTTTCTCCCGTGGCGGCCGGTCATCGGCCACCAGCTCTGCAAGGAAGTCATGGGGATAGTCCAAGGCGGAACGGTGTCGTGGGAGTTGGGACGGCAGCGGGGAATGGGATTGTAGGGAATGCTATTCCGCCGCGTGACGACCTTCTGCGTAGACCTTGTTTTCGCCGGACGCCTCGTCAATCAGCCATTCAACGAAACCACGAACCAGACTTACAGGATCGGCCTGTTGGGGGATGACCGCGACATATCCCGTTCTCGAAACCCGGATGTCAGGCAGAGGCGTCATCAGACTTCCGCTGGCGATGTCGATATCCAGCATGGGAAGCGGGCCGATCCCGATGCCAAGCCCATCTTCCACGGCCTGGCGGGCGACGAAGAAGTGGTCGAATGTCTGACGCGGCAGGCCGGCCAGATGCTGGAGGTTTGCCGCTTCAAGCCAGTTCAACCAATCGCCGGGACGGGTTTCACTCGAAAGCAGCGTATGCCCCTCAATGTCCGCAGGCTTGAGGATCGGGCGCTTGGCAAACAAGGCAGGGCTCATGATCAGCGTATCCACGTCATCTAGAACCGGAATGACATGATGCTGGGGCCATATATCTTCCCTAACCACACCACGCCGGATCGAGAGATCCACGCCACCGCGCAATTCTTCCTGAACACAGGACACCGTCGTAACGACGACTTCGATGTGCGGGTGATTGGCGTGGTAGCTCCCAAGTCGAGGGATGAGCCAGCGCATCGCCAGGCTGGTCGGGGCGCTCACGCGCAGGATGCGGCGCGCGTTCGGCCGGCCGCAGGCTTCTGCTGCGACCGCCAGACGGTCGAATGAAAGGCCGACCTCGGCGGCGAAGATTTTCGCCGTTGGCGTAGCAACCATCCGGCGCCCATCCCGCACGAACAGCTTCTTACCGAGCCAGCCTTCCAATGCGGCGATCTGTCGGCTCACCGCGCCATGGGTAAGGCCAAGTTCAACTCCTGCCTCGGCATAGCTGCCCATCCGGGCAGCGACTTCGAATATGCGCAGGGCATTCAAGGGGGGGAGACGGCGCATGCTAAACCCGTGAGGAAAGCGAACGTTATGTGTGAGAAAATCCATACTAGTCGATGAAAGCTCACACGTATACCGTCCAATAAGAAGATGGCCAGACACGGCACGACAATCAGCCCTCCGAGCAGACCAGTGAGAGATGTCCCGCAGCAATCGATGGAATAGTCAAAAGCGTAGCCTTGTCGGCGCCAGTCTCACACATGCCCTGCATGATGGTTACACGGATGCCCTCTATGCCTTCATGCCAGTATGGCAGGCGCAGTTCGGGCTTTCCTATGCGGCGCTTGCCGTTATCCGTGCCTTCTATTACGCGACCATGGGCGGTCTTCAGCTCCCTGCCAATCGGCTTCTGCGCGTCTGGTCGGCCCGCGCCGCTCTGATCCTTTCGACGACCATCGCGGCGACCGGGCTGGTGATCATGGCTCTGCCATTTGGGCTGGCGGGGCTCTGCGTCGGCCTCGTTGTGGCCGGCATCGGGTCGAGCATTCAGCACCCGCGCGCCTCCCTGCTAGTCACAGAAAGCTATGGGCAAGCCGCGCGACGTCCTTTGGGTATCTATAATTTCGCGGGCGATCTTGGAAAGGCTGTATTGCCGGCGCTTGTCGCGTTGCTGCTGACAGCCCTGGCGTGGCAACCAGTGCTCGGGATGATGGCGATGCTCGGAGCCGCTTTGATCTTTACTCTGGTTCGACTGGTACCGCCCGTTTCCGCCCGCAGAGAATGCGTGAGACAGGCGACCATCAGCCGCCCACGCGGCGGCTTTCGTGTTCTCACGGCGATCGGCGGCTTCGATACCGCCACCCGCATGGGATATCTGCTGTTTCTTCCTTTTCTTGTTCAGGGACGGGGTGGCGGGTTGCCAACAGTCGGCATCGCACTTGCCCTGCTGTTTATCGGTGGAGCGTTCGGGAAAGCAGTTTTCGGTGACCTTGGAGAGCGGCTGGGCGTCGTCAGGACCGTGATGATGGCCGAGGCCGTGACAGCTTCGCTGATCGTCACGACGCTGTTCACGCCGCTGCCCTTGACGCTCATCCTGCTGCCGCTGCTCGGCATTGTTCTCAACGGCACATCGTCCGTGCTCTACGGCACCGTGCCTGAGCTGTCGGACGGCGATACAGGCCGGGCTTTCGCGATCTTCTATACGAGTGTTATCGGCTCCGGTGGTCTCGCCCCGATCCTTTATGGGGCTATCGCCGATCACAGCAGCCGAACGGTCGGCGTTCTCTCGGCGGCCGCCACCGCCGTTTTGATCATTCCGCTTGTCCTGGCACTTGGCCCCCATCTGCGCAGCCGGACAGCCGAGGTTACAACTGTCGCATAGCCAATCTGAAACCCAATAAACGGTCGGCTCCTGGCTGGCCTCATTCAATCCCCTGAGAAAGGCCGGAGAATGAATACCGTTTCGCAGCCCCCCCTGATGTTGATAACCGGAGGAAGCCGTGGCGTGGGTGCTGCGACTGCGCGGCTTGCCGCGGCCAAAGGCTATGATGTCGTCATCACGTTTGTTTCCAATGAGGCCGCCGCTCATGCGGTCACAGCCGATGTGGAAGCAGCCGGGCACCGGGCTTTGGCCGTGCGCGCAGACAGTGCCGACCCCGAACAAATCATCCGGCTTTTCTCCACGATCGACCGGGAATTTGGCCGAATCGATGTGCTGGTGAACAATGCGGGGATCATTGCGCAGCAATCCCGGCTAGAAAATCTCGGCTTCGAGCGCATGCAACGGATATTCGCGGTCAACGCGATCGGCCCGATGCTCTGCGCCCAGCAGGCGGTCAGGCGGATGTCCACCCGCCACAACGGGCGGGGTGGTGTCGTGATCAACATCTCGTCTGCATCGGCCCGGCTAGGCAGCCCGAACGAATATGTCGACTACGCCGCTTCGAAAGGTGCCCTCGAAACATTCACCATCGGCTTCTCAAAGGAAGTGGCGCGGGAGGGCATACGCGTCTGCTGCATTCGTCCCGGCCACATCTATACCGAGATGCACGCCAGTGGCGGAGAGCCAGGACGGGTGGATCGGGTCAGGGACACGATCCCGATGGGAAGGGGTGGCCAGCCCGAAGAGGTCGCGCGCGCAATCCTGTGGCTGGCGAGCGAGGAAGCTTCCTTTATCACCGGCACATTCCTGGACGTTACTGGCGGCAAATAGGCGAAGGACTTTTGGGTGGAGCATGCCAGCAATTCGACAGGCGTGCCGCCATAGTCGAAGTAGCTTGATGAGCGCGGAAAGATCAATCGTCGCTTGATTTCTGATATGGCTGAGCCAGTGCATTGCGTTGCGAAAAATATTGCGCCGGCGTGGTGCCCAGAGCCTTCTTGAACATCGTGATGAACGCGTTGACCGATTCGTATCCCAGTTCGGCAGCGACATTCTGCACCGTCTCGCCGCTGGCCAATTCGCGTAGCGCGACGACGAGGTGGAGTTGCTGCCGCCAGCGCCCGAACGTCAGTCCCGTCTCATGGATCAACAGGCGCGCCAGCGACCGCTCGCTCATCGCAACCCGGTTCGCCCAATCGCTCAACGTACTGCGGTCCGAAGGCTCGATCGCCAGAGCGTCCGCTATCGCCCGGATCTTCGGATGGCCGGAGATAGGAAGATTGAACCGCTCACGCGGCATCTGTGCAAGTTCGTCGAGGATCACACGCGCGATGCGGGCGGCGTGGCTGTCGGCGAGATAGTCCGCGCCCTCGCCGGCAAGCCGATCGACCATCTCGCGGATCATGGGGGAGACCGATAGCGTGCAACTGGTTTCGGGCAGATTCGCAGCATCCGGTTCGACAAACAGATAGTTGAGCCGGGCGTTCGCGGTCGCGCGCGCGCTGTGTGGCACGCCACCGGGAATCCAGACCCCGCAATTGGGGGGTACTATCCAGATTTCGTTGCCCGCAGTGCAGGTGACGGCTCCATGCAGAGCGAGGATCAACTGACCTTTGCGATGGACGTGCAGAGGCACTTCCGACTCATGGTCCGCGAAGTCGAGCTTGTGGGCGACCGCAGGCAGAAGGGTGAGGTCAGGATCAAAAACGGAAACAGCAGATCGCAACACAGACATGATAAATGACCGTTTTTAGATATTTTATGTCACAATAACGAATTTAAATGCTTTTGCAAATCGATCACAACTGGCGGAATGAACACTACGGAGCCCATAATCACCCCCTCAAGCAAGACCGTTGCAGCCCGGTTTAAAGCTAGAACGAGCTTCCTGCGCACGCCCACCATGAAGGCGGATGCGGATGCGATCCTGTTTTCGGCGAAAAGTTTCGCCGCAGCGATGCTGGCCTACTATGTTTCGCTGCGGATCGGGCTTCCCAAGCCGTTCTGGGCGATCATTACCGTCTACATTGTCTCGCAGACCTCCGCCGGGGCGTCATTCAGCCGGGGGGTCTATCGCTTTGCCGGAACGCTCGTCGGCGCCATAGCAACAGTCGCGATCGTCCCGAATTTCGTGAACGATCCGATGCTGTGCAGCATCGTGCTCGCGGGCTGGATCGGCCTGTGCCTGTTTTTCTCGCTGCTCGATCGCACGCCACGAGCCTATGCCTTCGTTCTTGCCGGCTATACTGCGAGCCTGATCGGGTTCCCGAGCGTGCTCGATCCAGGCTCGGTTTTCGAGACGGCATCGTTGCGCGTCCAGGAAATCTCGATAGGGATTCTGTGCGCAGTCCTAATCCATCGCTACGTCCTGCCGAAACCCATGACGGGCCAGTTCACGGGCAAGCTGTCGACGACGCTGCGGGACGCCCGTCGGCTGGTGGGCGATGCCCTGAGCGGAACGCCGGGAGAAAGCCAGCTCGACCGTCACCAACTCGCAGCGGACCTGCTCGTACTCGAGGGGCTTGCGACGCATCTGCCCTATGATCCGGTGCCAACGCCACCACGCCAGATACTGCGACTCATCCATGATCGGCTCGCCCGCTTGATATCGCTTGCAGCAGAGATCGAAGACCGGGTTCACGCCCTTGGCATAGGGGACGCAGATACGCCTGATGAACTCGTCGCCTTGATAGGTGACGTCGGGGCCTGGGTTGCGAGCGTCGAGCCGGAAGACCGGGAGGCTGGCGCAGCCGAACTGATCGGACACGCGCGGTCCGTCCAGAAGCATTTTAGCGCAGACGCCGCGACGCCCGGCGACAGGCTTGCGGCCAACCTCGCCGGCCATCTGGCCGAGATGATTGGTCTGCTGCAGGACTGCGATAGGCTTGGACGGATCATCGCGGCGAGCGGGCGCCTGCACGACACGGCGTCGCTTCATGGGCCGAAGCGGGCGAAGGGCTATGTGTATCACCGCGATCCCTGGATGGCGGGTCGCGCAGCGCTTGGCGCCATCGCCGGCATCCTCATCGGGTGCGCCTTCTGGATCTGGTCAGCTTGGCCTGAGGGGGGAATGGCCGTCTCTATTCTCGGCGTGTGCTGTACCCTGTTCGGCAATTTCGACGCGCCTGTGCCCTTTGTCGTCAAATATATCGTCGGCTCGATCTACGGGGTCGTGATCAGCCTCGTCTACAGCTTCGTCATCCTGCCCCAGGTCACGGACTTTCGGATTCTTGTCGCAGTGCTCGCTCCGGCCTTCCTGTTTGCCGGTTCGCTGCAGGCACGCCTGCCGACGACCTTCATGGCACTCGGCATCACGCTAACCATTCCGATCCTCTCGGCGCTCGGCCCTTACTACACCGGCGATTTCGCCACCTCACTCAACAGTGTGATCGCGCTGTTTGCTGCGGTCGGCTTCGGCGCGGTGAGTATGTCTCTGTTCCAGACCGTGCCGGTCGACGGGGCGATCAACCGCGTGCTTCGCTTGAGCCGCCGGGATGTCGGGCGGCGCGCGCTCGGCGTTGCGCCCAACGAAGCGCGCTGGACGAGTCTGATGATCGATCGGACAGCTTTGTTGCTGCCAAGGTTGCGGCTGACCGGCAAAACCTATCCGGATGTGCTCGACGATACGCTGCACCATCTTCGTATCGGGCATGCCGCCGGACAGCTTCGCAAGACGATCCCGCAGATCAAGGGCGACGCCGGCGTCGAACTGAGCGAGCTTCTATCCGTGATCGCCAAGCGCTTCGGCGGCAGAAAGCCGTTAACACCCGCCGACCTTCTCGATCTCGATCAGCGCATTGAGACCCTGATCGGGAAGATGGCGGGCAGCGCTCTCAGGAAGCGACTGCGGATTGTCGACCTGCTCACCGACCTGCGGTTCGCGCTCGGCTTTCCGGCAGACGGGAGGACCACGACCTATGATCGTTGATCTCAATCTCGGAGGCGTCCTCATCCCCGGCCTGGTGGTGCTCGCGTTTATCGCGCTGATCGTCACCATGGCGGTGCTCCGGTTGTTCGCCGCCGCTAGCCTCCATCGCCTGTTCGCTTATCGGCCGCTCGTCGAGCTCGCCACGTTCGTCATCATCTACGGTCTGCTCGTGCAGTACCTGCCATCGATCGGACTCCTCCCTTGAAACCTGTTCTATCCCTGCTTGGGCGCTATGCTCTGACCCTTTGCCTCGTCGCCGTCTCCGCCTTTATCGCGCTAAAGGCGTGGAGCCATTACGAGCGAACGCCTTGGACCCGCGACGGGCGAGTTGGCGTCGATGTCGTGCAGATCGCGCCGGAAGTCTCCGGCACGGTCAGCGCAGTTTCCGTGGTTGATAATCAATATGTGCGTCGGGGCGATATCCTTTACGAGATAGACCCCGAGCGGCTCAGGTTGGCAGTGTCGTTGGCTGAGGCTGAGGTTGAAGCGAAGCGCCAGGATCTGATCGTTCGTCAGGCAACAGCGCGGCGGCACAGCCAGCTCAAGGACGTCGTCTCCCAGGAGGCGGCTCAGCAATCGAGCGGCGCTGCTGCGGTTGCCAGCGCCGCCTATCAGTCAGCGGTGGTGGCGCTCGATCTGGCCAAACTCAATCTTGCCCGCTCGACTGTCCGCGCCCCGGTCGACGGCTACGTCACCAATCTGAGGCTTCGGCCCGGCGATTACGCTACGGCTGGTGTGACGAAAGTCGCTGTCCTAGACGCCGCCAGCTTCTGGATCACCGGCTATTTCGAGGAGACCAAAATACGACAGATTCGCGTTGGTGACCCTGCACGGATCATGTTGATGGGCTTTGATCAGCCTGTATCTGGCCATGTCGATAGCACCGGCCGGGGAATCGACAACAGCAACGACGCGCCCGGTCATCTCGGCCTGCCCAGTGTCGCAGCCACATTTTCTTGGGTCCGTCTTGCCCAGCGCATCCCGGTGCGCATCCACATCGATCGGGTACCGACCGGTGTCGAACTCGCGGCGGGTATGACGGCAACGGTCGAGATCACCCCCGCGATTGGCGAACCCGCGACGGGGGAACGGCCGTGAAGCGCGCGCTCCCCTTCCTGTCCGCCCCTTTGCTTGCGAGTTGCGTCGCGGGGCCGAACTATCATGTGCCGCGCAACGCCATGGCGGAACGTCCTGACGCCGCCGCGCCATTTCTCGGAAGTGGTGCGACAGTAAGCCAGGAAAAACTGCCGCCTCGCTGGTGGCGCCTCTATGGCGACCCGAGGCTCGACTCATATGTCGAGGAGGCCCTGAAGGCCAACACCGATCTACGGGTGGCGGAGGCGAACCTCCGTCGCGCCACGGCGATCGTTCGCGAGGCTGAGGCTGCGAGGAGCTTGAGCAGTGGCGTGAGCGGTCAAGCGCTCGGTTCGCGTGTCGCAGGACCGACCAGCGACTTGCCCGCATCGCTCAGCTATTCGCTCGGATTGGAGCTTAGCTACTCTCTCGATCTGGCTGGGAGCATCCGTCGGGGGATCGAGGCCACCGGCGCGCAAGCCGAAGCAACGCTTGCCGCCCGCGATCAGGTGCGTGTCGTCGTCGCAGCCGCCGTGACGCGCAGCTATGCGCGAGTCTGCACAGCGAACATAGGATTGATGGCCGCACGTCGTGTCGCCGAGACCCGGCAGGAAGCGCTCGCGGTTTCGACGCGACTGGCCCAAGGCGGACTCGGCTCCCGAATGGAAGTGGAACGCGCCCGTGCGGCCGCCTACAATAGTAGTGCTTTGATACCGCAGATTATCGCCGAAAGGCAGGCGGCTCTGTTGGAACTGGCTGCGCTTATGGGGCGAGCGCCGTCCCAATACCCAAAGGAAATTGAGACTTGCGACAAGGCCCCGTCGATTATGCGGCCGATCCCGGTTGGCGATGGGGCAGCTTTGATCAAACGCCGTCCTGACATCAGGATGGCCGAGCGAATGCTGGCTGCGGCAACAGCAAATATCGGAATCGAAGAGGCCGAGCTTTATCCGAAGGTCAACATCGGAGGAACAGCGGGGACGGCAGGCCCGTTAGGCGGATTGTTGGCGCCGTCTTCGTTTGGGTTCAGTATAGGCCCGTTGATCTCGTGGTCCTTCCCAAATAGGAAGGCAGTACACGCTCGCATTGAGCGGGCGGGTGCTGACGCGGACGCTGCGCTCGCAAATTTTGATGGGTCCGTACTCAACGCCCTCCAACATACAGAGACAGCCCTTTCTGCCTACGGTCGTGCCCGTGATCGCCTGAATGATCTCCAATCGGCGGCCGAAGCCGCTGAAAAAGCCAGTCGTTACGCCGAAAAATCGAGACGATTGGGCCAAACACCACTTTTGGATGTGTTGAATGCCCAAACGGACTATGCGCAGACACAGGCAAGCCTGTCAGTCGCGCGAGCCGAACTGGTGGATCGTCAGATCGACCTTTTCCTGGCCTTAGGCGGAGGGTGGGAATGAGGCGAAGAAAAGCATCGAATAAGCATCTGATGCGCCAAGATCCCGATTGGTTTGGACCTCGAATTCCGTTGGTGTCTTTACGACACACATTGGCTGTTGCCGAACTTCTGAACTTTCGTCATGCCGCAAATGTCCTTGGCACAACACAGTCGAGCGTTAGCACACGGATCAAGGCGTTGGAGGAGACGCTGGGCGTCCTCCTGTTCGAGCGCCGGCATCGCGGCGTCCGGCTGACCGAAGCCGGACGCCGCTTCGTCGCCGAGGTGTCGGTCGGAATCGACCATCTCGATCATGCCATCCAGATGGCGGGGGCACTCGCGGTCGGGGTCGAAGGGAAACTCGCCATCGGCCTGCATACGTCGATCGCCTCCGGCTTCCTCACCGATCTGCGCCAGCGGTATAGATCTGCCTATCCCGGTATCGAGCAGATCATCACCGAGAGGAAATCCGTCGAGACGATCAGCCTCGTCCGCGACGGCAAGCTCGACGTGGCCTTCGTCGTCAACACGCCAGCGCCGCCCGACTGTCATTCACGCGACTTGTGGCGGGAGCCGATCGTCGCCGCGCTTGCGGCCGATCATCCTCTCGCGGTCGCTACATGCGTCACATGGGACGATCTGGCAACAGAAGTTTTCCTCGCCCGGCAAGGAGCTTCAGGACCGCAGATGTTCGACCATGTGGTGCGCCGCGTCACCGAGCGCGGCCAGATTCCGAAGGTTCAGCGTTGCGATGTCGGCCGTGATACGCTGATGCATCTAGTGGCTTCGGGCGATGGGATCACCTTGACGACGGAAGCCGCTAGCGGCGTCCCATTTCCCGGCATCGCTTTCCGCCCGATTGCCGACGAAACCGAACAGGCTAGGTTCAGCGCGATCTGGTCGCCGCATAACCGAAACGCCGCGCTCAGGAACCTGCTCGATCTCGCGGCTGACATGGCGAAGTCAGCGCGATCCGGCTGACCACTTCAAAAGCTCACCCGGTTCCACGCCAAGCGCTTCGGCAATCTGCCCCAGCACCGTGACGCTCGCAGATACGTCCGCACGCTCGATGGCGCCGATATAGCGCGCGCTCAGGCCAGCGTGATCAGCCAGTTCTTCCTGCGTCATGCCTCTGTCATGACGCATCCGACGCAGATTGATCGCCATGATCTCTTTCAGGTCCATGCTTGACAGGAGCCTGCGTCGGAACGATCATTCCAGGAATGATCGTTCCTATTCGCCGTATGGCGTGATAAAAGCCGGACAGTTATTGTCTGCCGCCGACGCTTTGCTTGCCGCGCTAGAGGAAATGCGCGGGGCCGGTCGCTCGTATTCCAGAGCGATTTGAGTTAAAGCGTGAACGCCGTCGCGGTGCCGAAAGGAGAACCGACGAATGCGTGTGCGCCCCGAACTCGATCCCGATGTAGACGATCTGGCCCCCACCGAGCCGGAGGTCACGATCTACGACGAGAGACACTTCGTCACCTATCTGCGCCTGCTTGACGCTGCGGCGGACGGTGCCGACTGGCAGGAGGTGGCGCAAATCGTGCTGCACCGTGACCCATCCGACGAACACGCGCGCCTTTGTTGGCAAAGCCATCTTGAGCGCGCGCACTGGATGACCAAGACCGGCTACCTCAGGATACTGGAGCAAGCGACGGCCGAAGCGCGATCAACTAGGAACTGACCATCCTTTTTCTTCGCTATAGTATCCGAAACCCCGACCTGTCGGATTTTCTGTTGCCTATCGCCGGAACGGCTATTCTCTGATCGGCTCCGTCTCTCTTGCCGATCGGAGCTTGTATGCGTGGAGGTCAGATCCTTTGGGGCCAGGTCGCCGTCGTTTTCACCATCGTCCTTCTAACCACATGGACGGCGACGCAATGGACGGCTTGGCGGCTCGGCTTTCAGGCTCAACTCGGCGAACCATGGTTCATCGTGGTGGGCTGGCCGATCCACTATCCGCCCGCCTTCTTCTGGTGGTGGTATTTCTACGACGCCTATGCTCCCTCCATCTTCGTCGAGGGGGCGATCATCGCTGCCTCCGGCGGCTTCATCTCCATCGCCGTCGCCATCGGACTTTCTCTTGTTCGGGCGCGGCAGGCGAAGAACGTCGCGACCTACGGTTCGGCGCGATGGGCGGAGCCGGAGGAGATCAGGGCGGCCAGGTTGCTCGGCCCGGACGGCGTGGTGCTCGGCCGGCTTGATCGCGACTATCTGCGCCATGACGGGCCGGAGCATGTGTTGTGCTTCGCGCCGACGCGGAGCGGCAAGGGCGTTGGTCTCGTCGTTCCAACGCTACTGACCTGGCCCGGCAGCACCATCATTCACGACATCAAGGGAGAGAACTGGGGGCTGACGGCAGGCTTCCGCTCGCGTCACGGCCGGACGCTGCTGTTCGATCCGACCAATCCCGCATCATCGGCTTACAATCCGCTGCTGGAGGTACGGCGCGGCGATAAGGAAGTCCGCGACGTGCAGAATATCGCCGACATTTTGGTCGATCCAGAAGGCGCGCTCGACAAGCGGAATCACTGGGAAAAGACCAGCCATTCGCTACTAGTCGGCGCGATCCTTCACGTCCTCTATGCGGAAGCCGACAAGACGCTCGCCGGCGTCGCCAACTTCCTCTCCGATCCGAAGCGCCCCGTCGAGGCGACATTGCGCGCCATGATGAACACCCCGCATCTCGGCGAGGCCGGCATTCATCCCGTTATCGCGTCATCGGCGCGCGAGCTGCTGAACAAGTCCGACAACGAACGCTCGGGCGTGCTTTCCACCGCGATGTCATTCCTCGGGCTTTATCGCGATCCCGTGGTGGCGAAAGTAACGGCGCGCTGCGATTGGCGCATTGCCGATCTGGTGTCGGGAGAGCGGCCCGTCAGCCTTTACCTCGTGGTGCCGCCGTCCGACATCAACCGCACCAAACCGCTCATCCGTCTTCTTCTCAATCAGGTCGGTCGCCGCCTGACCGAAGATCTCAACACATCCGCCAATCGTCATCGGCTCTTGCTGATGCTGGACGAGTTTCCGGCGCTCGGCCGGCTCGACTTCTTCGAGAGCGCCCTGGCGTTCATGGCGGGCTACGGCATCAAGAGCTTTCTGATCGCGCAGAGCCTCAATCAGATCGAGAAGGCTTATGGCGCAAACAACAGCGTGCTCGACAACTGTCATGTGCGCGTCGCCTTCGCCACCAATGACGAGCGGACCGCCAAGCGCGTGTCGGATGCGCTTGGCACCGCGACCGAAATGCGCGATTCCACCAACTATGCCGGCCATCGGCTGTCGCCCTGGCTGGGGCATCTCATGGTCTCACGGCAGGAGACGGCCCGGCCGCTGCTCACGACCGGCGAGGTGATGCAGCTTCCGCCAACCGACGAATTGCTGCTGGTCGCGGGCGTGCCGCCGGTCCGGGCGAAGAAGGCACGCTACTACGAGGATGCCCGGTTCAGGGAGCGGCTTCTCCCGCCGCCAAAGCCAGCGAGTCCGAAGCGATCGACGCCGCCGGCCGACGACTGGTCAGCGTTGACGATCCCCCTTGCATCGGCAAGCGCGGCGCAGGGCAGCGCCGCGGGCGCGCGCACTGATCCGGCAAACGCCGGCATCCGCCGCGAACCGGAATTGCCCGAACATGAGGAGATCGCGCAGCAGGAACGTCCCGCCGGGCACGAGTTCGACGTGTTGGACGACGAACCCGACGTGGACGCCGCCAAGGCGCGCAGCCTTCGTCAGCAGGTCACGTCCGTCGCCCGGCAGGCAACGATGGACCCTGCCGACGGCATCGAGCTTTGAGGTGACGGCCATGCAGACCAAGACCCGCATGAACGTCTATTTCGAGCCGGAGCTTCTAAAGAAGGTCGAGGCGCTGGCGCTTCGCCGCAACATCTCCAAATCCGCCGTGATAGAAGCGGCCGTGGCGTCGTTCCTGTCGGCCGACGCGTCGGAGCGGCTGGAGGCGGTGTTCGCCCGGCGCATGGACAAGATCAGTCGCCAGATCGACGGGCTGGACGAGGATGTCGCCATTATCGGCGAAACGCTGTCGCTGTTCATTCGCTTCTGGCTGACCGTCACACCGCCACTGCCTGACAGCGCGCAGGCGGCGGCGAGAGCCAAGGGTGCAGAACGGTTCGAGGGCTTCCTGCAATCCCTGGGCCGGCGGCTTGCGACAGGCGATCGGTTCCTCAAAGACCTGTCGCGCGACATCGACTCACGCCGTGACGGGGCCGCCGATCCAGAATAGCCGAAGTCCAGTGGCCACCGGCGGAAGTATTCAATCCCGCCGATTACCGCCGTTTCTTCGCTATGGCCGCCGGGTGTTAGATACTTGTTGAATCAGCCTAATTTCCGGCTCTTTTAATTATCCCCGTCCGGGGACCGTCTGATGTCTCCCCGGCGGACACGGGGATCAGATGGCCGTTGCACATCACAAATCGGAAGGCTTGGCGCGGGGCGCGCGGATGCTGCGCACCGCGCTCGGCCCGGCCATCGCCCGGTTCCTCGAAGACGCCGCCGTCGTCGAGGTGATGCTGAACCCGGACGGGCGCATCTGGATCGACCGACTTTCCGAAGGACTGTCCGACACCGGCGAGCGACTGTCACCCGCCGATGGGGAGCGGATCGTGCGCCTGGTCGCGCACCATGTCGGCGCCGAGGTTCATGCCGGCGCTCCGCGTGTCTCGGCCGAACTGCCGGAGACAGGAGAGAGGTTCGAGGGCCTGCTGCCGCCCGTGGTGGCGGCGCCGGCCTTCGCCATCCGTAAGCCCGCAGTCGCCGTGTTCACGCTCGACGATTACGTCCAGGCCAGGATCATGTCCGCGCGCCAAGCCGAGACGCTGCGTGCAGGCGTCGCGTCCCGCGCCAACATCCTCGTGGCAGGCGGGACGTCCACCGGCAAGACGACGCTGACCAATGCCCTCTTGGCCGAAGTGGCGAAGACCTCCGATCGCGTCGTCATCATCGAGGACACGCGTGAACTGCAATGCGCCGCGCCGAACCTCGTTGCCATGCGCACCAAGGATGGCGTGGCGTCCCTGTCGGATCTCGTTCGCTCCAGCTTGCGCCTGCGCCCCGAAGCTCCGGGTTTCGGAGCGATTGGCATGCCGGGTTCTGGGGCAGCATCCTTGCGAAGCCGCGTTCGACACAGCGAAAGCAGCCAATGGGGCGAGCCGACGAAGCGGCGTTGACGGCTGATATCGTCGAGCTCGCCACCCAATATGGGCACTACGGCCATCGGCGGATCACAGCGTTGCTGCATGCCGCCGGCTGGGCAGTGAACGTCAAGCGCGTCGAGCGGATCTGGCGGCGAGAGGGGCTCAAAGTGCCTCAGCGGCAGCCGAAGAAGGGGCGTCTCTGGCTGAACGACGGATCTTGCGTGCGGCTGCGGCCAGAGCATCCCAACCACGTCTGGTCCTATGACTTTGTCGAGGACCGCACCCACAACGGCCGGAAGTTCCGCATGCTCGCGACAAACGCTCCGCGTTTGCGCCGACGTGATCGACGAGTTCACCCGGGAATGCCTGGTGATCCGCATCGATAGGCGGCTCAGGTCGACCGATGTCATCGACGTCCTCTCGGACCTCTTCATCCTGCGCGGCGTGCCGGGTCATGTGCGTTCAGACAATGGCCCCGAGTTCGTCGCCAAAGCGGTTAGGGACTGGATCGCAGCCGTCGGAGCGAAGACGGCCTTCATCGAGCCGGGCTTGCCGTGGGAAAATGGCTATTGCGAGAGCTTCAACGCGAAGCTCCGTGACGAGCTTCTGGACGGTGAGATCTTCTACAGCCTCGCCGAGGCGAAGACTGTCATCGAGAGCTGGCGCCAGCACTACAACACCAGGCGCCCGCACTCTTCGCTCGGCTACAAGCCGCCAGCGCCGGTTACTATCATGCCGCCGTCAAGCGTGGCCGTGAAGCCGACCATGCATTAGATTGAAACCGGAGCACTCAATCGGGGCAGGCCAAGCTGGCCGACGGTGTTCTTAGGGCGCTGCCTTCCATGCAGTCATTGTGTAGCGCTGGCGCTGCGCCTTCTGCGGCCGCTACTGATCCATGCATGATCCAAGCGCTCAGGTGCAACGTCTTCTCGATAAACTGCCCTCACTGCCGAGGAAGCGATTGCCTCTCGCATACGCCACATAGGGGCTGTGATTTCCCGTAACACACACCTTGAAAATATTCGCATTCCATTTCCTCACGGACAAACGAAAATTGCAGGTTCGTGACAAGGCTGTGACCAGGCGGACGGACTAATAATTAGTCGACTCCGTGAAAGATGCAATGTCAGCCCATCACAGGGAGCCGCCCCTCTTAGCTACAATCAAATCGAATTGAATCAACAATCGAATCATTACCAATATAACTTCAGCTTTTTTCTTGATCGAAATCATTTTCGCTTCCACGTATCCGAATCCACTTTACAACTAAAGATTCGTCCGCTAACAATCGGAAACTCAGAGTTGACGGCATAAATCATTCCATAAATAATATCTATGTCCTCTCACGACTTCATCAACGCTAATAGATTTAGCTCCTCCAGTAAGAGGCACCGAATTGATGGTCGACAAACGAACATATTGCCTAACGATGGCTGAAGATTTTGCATTAGATCATACCTTCAGCTTGGCTGATGGTCATGCATACCATGATCCGGACGAAGAACAGCAAAAGGTAATTGACCGTCTATCAAGTTTATGGAGTACCTCAAAGAATTCCAAACATTCGTCTATCGAACTAGATTTCGTAAACGCATTTTATACGCTCGCCGAGCAACGATCTCAAATTGATAATACGTTCTTTCGGCTTTGCACAAGCGCATCTCAGTCAATCGATATGGTAGCCGCATGGCTGTCGCGTAATTCACTGACTCTTGGACTGATTGAGCCAACATTCGACAATCTATCTCAAATAATGCAAAGATGGAGTGTGCACACGACTCCGATTAATGAGGATTTGCTCTATCATGATGAATTTACTTCAAATTTTGATCGCCTTGAAGTCGATGCAATATTAATTGTCTGCCCAAATAATCCAACGGGTCGTTATCCAAACTTCGCATTCTACGAGCGATTGGCTGTTTGGGCGCGTAAAAATAGTAAAGTGTTAATATTCGATTTCTGTTTCCGATTCTTTGCGCCGCCAGTGGGTGATGTTTTTCAGTTACTTCGAGACGCGGGTGTAAGTTATATAGCGATCGAAGACACAGGAAAAACATGGCCGACGCTGGATATGAAGGTTAGTGTGCTGACGTATTCGAAGAATTTATCTAATGAGCTAGAAAATATTTATGCAGAGATCATTCTACATATTTCCCCATTTACGACGATGGTAGCTGGAGAGTTCGTTAAGAGCACGCTGAACTCGGGGCTTTCGGATGGTCTGTGGAGGCTCGTAAGGCAACGGCGAAGCCGGCTAAGGTCATCACTCGACAAGTCGATATTTTCGGTTCCGGATAGCTCAGTCGATAACATTCTGCCGGTCGACTGGATCGAAATAGCTGACCCGAGCGTGTGCGACGTCGATGTTGTGGATTTACTAATGAAGTCTCGCGTTGGCTGCCTGCCAGGGCGGTATTTTTATTGGCGAAATAGAGAACTAGGTAAACGATATGTACGGTTTTCACTACTGAAATCAGACAAAGTATTTAGAACGGCTTGCGATATATTAAGCACCGTTCGTATATAGAATTCGTCATAACGGAGCGTTTTATGGCGGAAATCAAAATTGTGGTCACAGGCGGTCGCCGTATCAATAGGCGATATATCGACCGACTCTCAACTAATCTCTATGAGTTGACAATATTCGATGAGATATCCCCCGATCCAGAGCGCTTAGAAAGCGCGGTTCGCAACGCCGATGGATATCTACTGGGTGGAGACGAGTTCGTCACACGTGAGATTATTGCACGATCAACGCGGCTAAAATTGATCGCATGCTTGGCGATCGGCGCCGAACATCTGATCGACGTTAGTGCTGCCATCGAAATGGGTGTGAAGGTAACGAATACCCCCGGAATGCAAGCAATGCGTTCCGCGATGTCGGAACTTGCTATTGCTCATATCCTATCCCTACGCAGACAAATAACATACTTAAATAACAACCAAAAATCAGGTCGCATTATTCAGGAATTCGCCCCACAGCTGTCGAATTCGACCGTCGGAATTATCGGTATGGGAAATGCTGGGAAACGTCTAGCGAGAACATTATCGAGTGGATTCGGGGCCGTCGTAGTTTATAATAGCCGAAGAAGACACATGGAAATTGAACAGGAATTAAACATTCGGTACGTTGACATCGATGTTCTGGTATCGAACTGTGATGTGATCGTACTAATGTGCGAACTAAATCAATCGACCATGGCTATGATAGATGGTGATAAACTTAACCGAATGAAGTCAGATGCTATTCTGATTAATACAGCGCATGCTGCGCTCGTCGACGGGCCAGCGCTTTATGATGCATTGCGCAATGGTCAAATTGCGGGGGCATCAATCGACGACTTCAACTGGGATGTGGCACCCATTTTAAAAGATGGCAGAGGCATAAATCTACCCAGAGAGATTCTTGAGCTTCCCGATAACCGCTTTCTGACGACGCCATACGTAGGTTGCTTGACGCCAGACTCGTGGTCGGAAATGGCAGATAGCGCAACAAAGTCACTGATGTATCATTTCGAGGGGGGAGGCGAACCGTCATACTATAAAATATAATACATACGAATCTATCTTCCATCTCAGTACCGGGGCGGTAACATGCTTATTACTGATCTACATAACAAATTCCTTGAATGCTATGAACGTTCCGGTCGGAAATTTATTAAACCCGTTCCCGTTGTTGCAAATGACGATCCAGATCTTATGTTTATCATAAGCGGGATGGTGCCGTTTAAAAAGTATTTCTGTGGAGACGCAAAAGCGCCGCACAGCCGAATGTATAATGCTCAACCGTGCATCAGAACCGTCGACTTGGTCGATGTCGGCGATGTCAAGCATCTCACGTACTTTGAGATGCTAGGAAACTGGTCGTTTGGTAACGTTGATCGCCGCGGAAGCATCACAAATGCATGGTTATTCCTAACAGAAACTCTCCGAATCCCAGCGAATCGACTCGTTGTGACGGTATTTAAAGGAGATACGGAAAAAAATATACCACCTGACATCACTTCAATTGATATCTGGAGAGAGCTCGGACTGCGCTCGGATCAGATTTTCTTTCTCGGCAAAGATAATTTCTGGGGGCCGGCCGGCGCGGATGGTCCGTGCGGTCCATGTACAGAAATCCACTACGATCGTTTAGGAGGCCCCTTGCCGGAAAGATTCCCGGAGGACGACACCGACGAGCGTTTCATGGAAATATGGAACGCAGGTGTATTCTTGGAATACCACAAGTCCGCGGATGGGCACATGCAGTCCATAGCGGGCCCTGGCTTGGCGGCGGGTGCCGGCCTTGAACGTTTGGCGTCTGTGGTTCAAGAGGTGCCCTCCGTATATGATACCGATGAGATGTCTATTTTATTGGCGCAGGTCAGAGCTGATTGCAGATTGCACTCCACAGGGCGTGATCTCTCTCAGGGGCGGAAGGTCGTAGATCATATTCGTGCAATATCAGCGATTGCGGCTGAGGGCGTCAAGCCAGGGCGGGACGGTCCCTCACATGTACTACGTCGATTAATAAGGCGCGCCTACGCTGTATTTGCAGCACATGGAGAGTGGGATAACGATCTTTCCGATCTTCTTCATCTAGCGACTGACCAGCTGGGCAGGCGTTATCCGCATCTCAAAGCGACGCTTTACCAGACGTCTATTACAGTCGCAGGGGAGATTCGTTCGTTTGAAACTCCACTCAGACGCGGCATGGACGATTTGGACGAATTACTCGGACGGCAATCCTTGGAAGTCAGCGAGACGGACCTTATCAGTCTAAACGGCCGACATGGCCTCCCTCGGGATATTGCCATCGCCGTCGTCGAGGGGCGAGGTGGCAAAGTGATAGGAGAGGACTACAAAAATGTTTACGCTCAACATCGACATGTCTCGAAGGGAGACCAGGGGCGCATAAAATAGCTATAACGTGTATCAGGTGACGCATGAAAATCGGTTTTATTGGCCTCGGCCGTATGGGAATAGCGATCTCGAAGAACTTGATTAATTCCGGCCACTCGATTGTAGGCTGGAACAGATCGCCCCTGTCTAACGCGGACCGGAGCATTCCCGGCCTCTCGCTTGTCGATCAACCGGCTGATGTATTCCAATCGGATATCGTGATTTCAATGCTTGCAGATGACGCAGCCGTCACCGAGATATTTGTCGATAGCATGGTCCTCAATTGTGCTCGACCCGGTTGTGTACATGTGAACATGGCAACTATATCCGTGGCACTCGCTCGCTCCCTTACCGCACTTCACGCGAGTAGCGAAATGATCTATATCGCGGCGCCTGTTTTCGGCCGAACAGAAATAGCCGAGGCCGCTGGACTCCATATCTTGGCCGCTGGCGACCAGAACACAATTGTCAAACTGGACGCAGTATTCGCCTCGATAGGGGTTAGAACCTGGAATCTAGGCGCACAGCCTTACAAGGCTAATGCACTAAAAATAGCAGGTAATTTTATCACTGCATCTACGATTGAGGCGTTTGGAGAGGCCGTTGCGCTGGCGCGGTCGCACGGGATTTCGGCTCATGAGACAATTGACACGCTTACGCAAACAGTATTTACTGCACCAGTTCATATAACTTACGGCTCATTGATTGCATCGCGACGATACGAGCCTCCGGCGTTTACGCTGAAGCTTGGTTTGAAGGACGTGCTCCTCGCGATAGAGGCGGGTAAATCGGTGGGCCTGACTATGCCGTTTGGCGACGTACTCCGTGACCGGCATCTGTCTGGAATCCAGGAGGGGGATGGTAACAAAGACTGGGCGTCGTTGGCAGAGGTTTCCATACGGTCGATAGAAAATTATGCATCACTCGACGTTAATAGTGCTGACTCCGGCGATTAGCTGTCAGAGTTTCTGAGATTTCTGTCGGCGTTTCGACGCCTTCGGAGTAAACGCTCAAGTGTCGTCAAAAATTGGGGGGCGGGCGCCGGGTGGTTCAAGGCGATAGCTTTCTAAGCTATGGACATGGTCCTATCGTGAGTTCAAATCTCACCCCCCTCCGCCAATTACAACTGCTGCATTCAGTTATGATTCCGCTGTCATTTCATTGACAGCGCTCTAGAGTCGTAGTTGTTGTTATGCGGCGCGTTGGTATTGAGTGCTCCTAATACATGTTAAAGATCCATTATAGTAATGCACGAAGGCAGAACACGTGTTTGATCATAAGTCCACACGATCATGGTGTGTCCTTAATACCGCTATACCTGACGACGATACGTCATCTCGTTCAACGGTAAGTCGGATGCCGGATCAATTGGTTCGCCTTCTGATCGAGCGATTCGGCTCAGACGCAGAATACATTTTGGATCCATTCGCTGGCGTAGGTACGACGTTTAGGGTGGCGAGCGAGTTTGGAATTTCTGGAGTCGGTTTCGAGCCAGATCCACGCTTATACGACGTTTGTCGTCTGCACCAGTCCGATGCGAATGTATTCAATGATGTTGCACAGAATGCAACGCTCTACGACCTCCCGCTTTGCGACCTGATGCTGACCAGCCCGCCTTTCGAGGAAAAGTCCTTGATCTCGGCAGTAGGCGCCAGCTATCTCGTCACGCTGATGGACATATTTAGCGGTATGCGTCGGTATCTGAGACGTGATGCTCACGTGTTGGTAGAATGTGTTAACATAAGATTAGGGGGCGTTGTGACGCGTCCTCTAATATCCCAGTACGTTGAAATACTATCGAAGTTGTATATATTTTTGGGAGAATTCGTGGTGTGTGAGTCCTCCGAAAATTTTAATTTATATGGGTATCAACACACGACAATTTTGATATTCGTTAATAGCAAGAACGAGCAAGACTGAGTCGCATCATATCATGAAGAACAGAGTTTCTGAATGCGTCGGCCGTATGATGCCGTTGTTGATTATTAGAGAGGCGCGCTCCCTGCATGCGATATCGCTTCCTCTCGCTGCAGTTTTTGCGATCGAAACAGTGATGTATTTGGTTGATAAGATTGTCGTCGGCCGGCTGGGGGCCGAGCCCCTCGCTGCTCTCGGGCTTGCGACTCGGGTGACGGGCGACATGATGTATTCTCTTTGCCTGTGCATTTTGGGTATTGGCAATATACTTGCGAGCAATGCGATCGCTAGGGAAAATATCAGAATCACCCACCAGGTCATCGGACATTCCATACTACTCTCGATAGTACTGTCGGCGCCGGTCATGTTGCTGTCCTATAACATAGGAGACGCACTGCTCGCCATGGGGCAGTCACCCAATGTCTCTAGCCTGGCTGGTGAGTACGGCCGGGGTGCCGCGTGGGCTGTTCTACCGTTAGTACTATTCACCGTGTTGAGAGATTTTCGCGCTATCCTGTCCGATCTACGGGGGGTAGTATGGCTGATTTCGATAGCCGCTTTGACTAAATTCGCCCTGGTCACTCTATTGGTGTTCGGAGGTTATGGTATCCCTCCATTGGGTATGTTCGGCGCAGGTGTAGCGAGTTCTCTGATCGCATGGGGTGTGTTGGCCGCCGAGATCGCGTCACAGTATATCCGCCCTATGAATCCATCTCTGAGGCACGCATTATCGGCGTTTACCTATGACGTAAAAATTGTCGCGGATTACTTTCGTGTGGGCATTCCTGTAGTCCTGAACAGTCTCGTTCTAACGTCGTTATGGTTAACACTGAATCTATTAGTGGGCACTTACGGTGGAAGTGCCTTGGCTGGTCACCAGATTGTAATAGGCGTTGTACTTCTGGCATTGATCATTCCAGAGGGAATGCGGGAGGCGGTGGCCATACGCGCGGCACGCTTCCTAGGTTTGCAGGGGTCAAATTCTGTGTGGACCATCGCGATGATAGGGGCCGTATCAAATCTGATATTCGTGGCACCATTTCTCGTGATGATGCTGTTCTTTCCACTTTTACTGACACGAATTTTCATCGACCCCGACACGTTAACCAATGCCGACGCCGTAGAGTGGGCGCGTTGGATCTTCGCTTATGCGGCCGCCTACCTGGTTATCGACAGTATACAGATTCCCCTCATCGCCGCACTGAAGGGGTTGAGGAAAACTCGTGCACCGCTCGTTATCGGGTTTGTTTGTTATATAGTTTTGGGCATTGGTTCTGGATACTATATCTCCGTCCAATTAAATTATGGCGTTTTGGGATTATGGTTCGGCGTGGTTGTAGGTAATCTGTTGGCTGTAGCGATCCTCGCGACGAGACTGGCGCTAATTGTTAAGGGTGCACAACAGAGTTTCCTTGAGCCGCGACCTGAAAGTTCGTGATGACGTGGGCGGATGTGTTCCGTACTGTTGTTAATAGACCTTGTACGATCGTGCGGGGCCCGGCAGACCTGCGATAGAAACGTGCGTTTGATGATCACGACTGTTGAATCACGTCATGCAGGGAGATTCACGATATGTCGCGGCCGGAAAGTACACCAACCAACCACCTAGGCTGCGGGTCACATCTCATTTCCGCTCTGCAAAGGCGCGTTGAGGCCGTTTACGCGGTCATTGGGTCTAATAGCACGACGGATATTTCTGGTCGATTTCGTTCTATGCTGGATGATTCTTGTCATGGAAGCTTCGTGTTGACGTTCGAAGCACTCAAGAGCATGGACAATCTTATACTTGTTGAACAAGACGAATGGTTTAAATTGATCGACAAATTTGAATCAATTTCCAGGTCAAGTCCGTTCGCACTGGTTTACATCCTAAGTAAGATTCCATTTCTTAAACGTTTTGGATTGCTTCTCGACATTGTCGAGTTTCTTGATTCTATAAGACATTACACGGGTCGCGGGCTGGCATATGTAATCGGGAACACCTCTTCATCGGTCCCCGACATCGAAAAGAATATTTCGATCTGCGGTGTAGAATATTATCGTTCATTGATGTGTGCCGTTGCAAATAATCGTGAGAGTCTGGGCCCTGCCTGCTCCCACATAATGATTTCCGCTGCCGTACTCAGTGCACGGGTCGCGGCTCTGGATATCGGTCAAGAGGTCCAGAAGCTTGCGCGAATTCAAACGCGGTTTGGTTTGCGCGTTACGACAACATTGCTGGAATATCTATCGATCAATGTGTTGAAAGAGAATCTGGATGATGTCTTCAATAAATTAACGGATGTGGCTTCATTCGGCGAAGACTACCTCTGTTTTTATATCATGAATGGTATCAAATCGGATCTAGATATTAATCATGCGGCTTCTTTCACCAGGCCTGCGGTCATAGACGCGCTGCGGAATTATGATGCAAATCGATTGAGCTCGTCTCCGCAGCTATTTTCCAATGCCGATGTTGCGGCACTCCTACACAATTGGCGCGACCTATCCTATCACTCGCAAATGTTGATCATTTCACAGCTCGAGTCTTCAGTTGAAGCGATGCAGGGCAAAGCAGCATCTAGCTCTCGGTATGATGCTGAGATGTTCGGGGGAGCTTTCGGACCGGGATGGTGTGGCCCCTGGGCGTTTTGTGGGAGAAGGACAGATATAACGTTTGCACGAGATGAACTTACTTCCATTATGGGAGGTATGTTGGACAGGTCGTCGCGCATTAGACTGGTTCGTTCCCATCCATCTCTATTCGATAGGTCACTTATTTTTACGGATGATAGAATATCTAGCATATGCGATATTCTTTTTGAGAAAACAAGCGATAAACACTTTTATCAACGGATATCCGCGCTAAAGAACTTAGTTAATGGGGACGATGCTGATATGAGACGCTGCCGTTCGGCAAATAAACTATGGTTTTGTCTATGGAGACGTGATCCATGGAGTGATTACGGTCGATCTGATAGAATGTACTCCTGCACTGGATTTGGTGACTATGCCGCGGATAGTGCACCACTTGCAATGCAAGATCGTACTTTGAATAAAATCGAGATCTGGGATAACAATGAGTTGACGTGTAGATTAAATATCTGTCTCGTGACGGATCAACATCGAAACGTGCGTCTCTTGGTCGACTCGCTTGAGGGATCAGATAAGAGCATCAAGAATTCAAAGAAATTTGTGGACGTGTTCTCGGCTATTTCAGACCTCGCGTCGTTTTCGAATATCGGCGGTGTGCTTATCAATGTTCTTGCTTCCTATAACAATACTCCGCGCCGTTTTTCGGAGTTGGTAAGGCAACGGGCGAATGGGCAGCTAAGATTTTTTCACCTCAGGCGGTTGGTCCCTGTCGCCATTTCTGCGCCTCAATTACTGTCAATCCCAATGCGTCCCTACCTTGAAACGTTCAAGTTGCACGACGAAGCTCTCGTCGAGGCGGTGTCACTTGACGAGTTACGATATTAGGGCGTTACAATCTTGTTGTTATAACTTCTACGCGAATTATTTATAATGTTTCCGATGGGAGGCCGAGACCAGTTCTGAATAACGATGTCCAGCCCGTGCCTATCCCGGCTGATAGGAGTTTATCGGTAGACAGACGGGCCCGGTGGGGATCCTGCCTTATTTCAAATTGACTAAAGCGGGCTAACTCCATCGCCAAACGACTTCCTTTGTGCGCTTGACGGTGTGTATCAACGACGAGGTGATTATGACACGGTCGATAGAGGCGATCATGGAGTTTCCCCACGGAACTCCTGTCCACGGCGCATTGGCAGCGGCTCTTGAAGTCACGGGATTCGCTGCTCCCGCTGCGGCCTATATGGAGCGATATCGACGGAGAATTCAGGAATGGGCGCCATCTTTCCATATCGTCTACTCCATGCGGAGTCACTCGCGGGCGATCGCTTCTGTCGCGGTCAACCCGTGGATCTACAGACCGGATCTCGCCTTTGGCTATATTGGAACGCCTAGCGAGACGGAAAGCAGCGATCTAGCGGGTTTTGTGGCTGACAGCATATCTGCGGCCATGAAAATTGGCGCTAAGTATCTAGCCTATCAGGTCGAAAATTCGAATGTACGACTTATTGAAACGCTTGCGGATAGTGGATTTAAATCGGTAATGAGCGAGTTAGATATCACGCTACCCCTCAGTCATACGCAAATTGACCGTATTCGACCAGTCTACGACGCACCTGACGTATCGCTGATCGCTCTGAGAGACGTTAAGGACACCCTAGTGAATGATATCGCCGCATTGGTGCGCAACAGCGCCTCTGACATACCATGTTGGTTCGCTACTGATAGGGTGCCCATCGACTTTTTTGTTCAGGAATTTCTCGACGAAACCGTTATTGATGGAGCATCGATCGTCGCGATAATAGGCGGCAAACCTGTTGCGTTTTGCCTCGCGACCGACAGGGCAATGACGATGACTTCCGCCTATATCGAGTTTATGGTCGTCGATCCTGCTTTCCGCCGACGAGGAATTGGCGGATGTGTCAGGCATCAATGCCTTTCTGCCTTACTTGCGTCCGGCCGGACAGAGTTTTCGACCGTAGTAGAGAGTTCACATTCAGACGTATTGTCTGCGTATAGGCAGGTTTTGCCGTTATATGTTCCGAAGATCGAATCTTATATGATGTCGATATAGAGCGAAGCGGCGTAATTTTCGGACTTCGTCGTCTTAGAGCGCGAGGCAAACTTATTGTACTGTCAAGTTTGGCGGCGGGTAGCTACGGTCATGACTAAGCCCCTTAAAGAGCGTGGGCGATCGGAGTTGATAAATTCGTTTCATTGTGGGTTTCGGCTGGGATTTTCCTAGCGTCCCCTTCCGCCCCTTCCGCACGTATGATGCCGCTGCATGAGAAGGGCGGCAAGCGGCATGAGATGCCCTACCGTCACAATCTGGGTCCCTACCTGCCGCCTATTTCGGCGGCTGCTCCCCGACGACCGATCCGAAGGGCGGCTGTTCCGCACGATCGCGTGTGGCACCCAATACCTAACGCCCCATGCAGGCGGACGCCTATGCGATGATCAGGCGGTGACCTGCCTCCGGTTTTCTGGACCGGTCTTTGCTGGAAAATTCCAGTTTAGCAGCATGGGCTGCGGACGGAGTTTTTTGGCATGAAGAAGTCGACGTTCACGGAGGCGCAGATCGCCTTCATCCTACGGCAGGCTGAGGAGGGAACACCGGTTCCCGAGGTCTGTCGGAAGGCCGGCATCAGCGATGCAACGTTCTACAACTGGCGCAAGAAGTACGCGGGGCTGATGCCTTCGGAGATGAAGCGGCTGCGACAGCTCGAGGAAGAGAATGCCCGACTGAAGCGGATCGTGGCGGACCTGTCGCTGGACAAGGAGATGCTGCAGGACGTCATCCGGCGAAAACTCTGAGGCCTGCCCGCCAGCGGTCGATGATCGATCATGTGCGCGCAACCTGGCAGGTGAGCATCCGTCGTGCTTGCCGTGCTCTGCCAGTCGAGCGTTCGACCTATCACTACCGCTCCCGACGGACCGGGCAGGCCGGCCTCATCCAGCGGATCAAGGAAATCGCCGAGACGCGCATGCGTTACGGCTACCGCCGGATTCATGTGCTGCTCAAACGGGAGGGCTGGAATGTCAATCCGAAGCGGATCTATCGTCTTTACAAGGAGTTGGGCCTTCAGCTCAGAAACAAGACGCCCAAGCGTCGCGTCAAGGCGAAGCTGCGTGACGATCGCCGTCCGGCGACCCGGACCAACGAGACCTGGGCGATGGATTTTGTCCATGACCAGCTCGCCACCGGTCGCAAGCTGCGGGTGCTGACCATCGTCGATACCTTCAGCCGGTTCTCACCGGCACTGGACGTCCGCTTCAACTTCCGCGGCGCCGACGTCGTCGAAGTGCTGGAGCAGGTCGGTGCTACCCATGGCTTCCCGGCCAGTATCCGGGTCGACCAAGGCACCGAGTTCGTCAGCCGAGACCTCGACCTGTGGGCCTATCAGCGTGGCGTCACCCTCGACTTCTCGCGCCCCGGCACGCCAACGGACAATGCATTTATCGAGTCGTTCAACGGCAAGTTCCGCACGGAATGCCTCAACGCCCACTGGTTCATGAGCCTGCCCGATGCCCGGGAGAAAGTGGAGGCTTGGCGTAGAGACTACAACGAGCTACGACCTCATAGTGCGATTGGGAACAAGCCCCCGATATCACTCGTCAACCGGCCACCGGCATGCAGCCCGCGGTGACCGTTGTTACCCCCTGGAAGCGGCCAGCAGGCCGGTCCAACATCGGGGGCAGGCTCATTACCCCCTGGAAGCGGCCAGCAGGCCGGTCCAACATCGGGGGCAGGCTCAGCGGCGGGTGGCAGCGGCCGGAATCAGGACCAAAGTGGGGAGCCGACGTTTCACACCACCGGCATCACGGTGTAGCCTATGCACGTAAAGACGGCCAACGCTCTCAGCATCGCTCCGCCGAATGCTATTCAAGCCGCTTCGCTATCCAGGAAGCCGAGCCGAGCGGCCCGTTCGACGAGGACGCCACGCAGGTGGAGCGGGACCTGCCGGGCCGACTTCACGCGCGGTAGGTCGGTTCCGGGATGGCCATGCCCACGTCGCCGTAAAGTGCCACGAACTCCCCACAATTGTCGCACCGGCGGAGGGCACTTTGTCTACGAAGGTCTCCGCCGACGCCGCTAGCGTGCCAGATTCGTCCGGTGCAACTCGGCGGCTTGCTGCCGGTCTATGTCGAGGTGTTGCGACAGCTTTCCGCTTCCGGTGCCGAACGGGCCCAGATGAACGAGCCCTGCCTGGTGCTTGATCTCGACGTAGCGACACATGCGGCGCAGTGGGAGGCCTATGGCTTCTTCGCTCATGCGCTGCCGAAGCTCATACTGACTTCCTATTCTGGCAGGCTGGGCGATAACCTCGACACCGTGCTCGCTTTGCCGGTCGCCGGCATCTCGAACTGGTGCGGACACCGGATCAACTGGCACAGGTGCTGGAGACCGCGCGGGCGGGCCTCGTGCTGTCGCTCGGCGTCATGACGGGCGCAACGTCTGGCGTAGCGCCATGTCCGGGCGTTCGATTATCCGCCTCCGTCTGCCGCGGCACATGTTGTCCGCCCGCCTACTCGGTATCCCACGCGGAAGGTGCGCCGAACTGCTGATTGAATATTTCGAACCAGACCCACACTTTGCGTGAGCAGTTCGCTGGGGTCGACAGTACAACAATTGTTTCGGTGAGCGGACATTTCGAGCGACGGCCTTAGAGTCAGTTATGTCGCCGCATCGCCGGCAAATACCTGGTAGATTAAACTGACGCAGGCGGGTGACCTATTGACCAGAAAACGTCGCCCGCGCATTTCCATACATTCTGCCAATGCGACGATGTTTTTCGCGCACCCTTTCGGGCTGCCGAGGCTGAGGTCACAAGCTGCGGCGGCGATGATCGATTAACACCTGTTTTTCGACAGGCACCACCGTGAAGCGGTAACGCCACTACCGAAGGTCACTCGGCCGGTGCTGACCCTGGGCGGAACCTCCCAAGGTCCGCTTTCGGCATGCTGCTTCTTGGTCTGATTGGCAAAAGCTAGAAGGCCAGCCTGCTATAGTCCGCAGGCCACTTCATCAGGGCGATTTCGCTCGGCCGGCAGCTCTCGTCGAAGAACGATGGCAACGGGCTGTAGAGCCGCAGGATCGTGAACCAGCCCTTCCCCGGGGGCGGGCTGAACCAGCTGCCGCGCGCCACGCCACTCAGCTGGTGGGGGCGAAATGGACTATGGTCGGGCCGTCGGCTGCGGGCGAGGGATAGCTCTGGCTGCCGGTACGCGGATATTTCTGCGGCGTCTGGCTGAGAAAGCGAACGGCAAAGAACGGGAGGTCAAGCACTCAGCCTGACCTCCTCCTTCACCGTTGCGGCAGGCGTCCTTCAGCTCTCGACTGGAAATTGGGCTGACGTGGACAGGTGTCCCGTCACTTCACCAGTTCGACCTCGCTTGGCCTCCACGCCTTCGTGAAGAATGGTTCGAGCGGGCCGTAAAGACGCAGGCACGGGATAAAACCTTTGCCGGGCATGGTCTGGATCCAGTTGCCCCGCTTCACGCCCGCGGGTTGGGTCGGTGAGAACCAAACCGTCGTCGTGCCGTCGGCGGCGGCCTCGGCCGCGGGTGAAGGATAGCTCTGGCTGCCTGCGCGCGGGTAGCGCTGGGGGGTATCGAGCATCGAGCGCGTCTGGTTGTCATAGAGAATGAAGGACCAGAAGTTCGCGTACGGAATGTCCTTCGGCAGGGTCACCTTGTAGGTCTTGGCACCGTCAAAAGGCTGCTTGTCCGCATCCAATATCGCCCACAGATATTGCGAGCCAATGCCGGGCACACGCATGGCCATGCCAGGCGTGATGCCGGTGACGCCGTAGAAGAAGGAGGTTCGCGAGTCCAGCAAGCGGTAGCCGGTGGCCGGGAAGGGCTTGATGCCCTCAGGCGTAATTTCCGGAATCGGCGTCTCGAACTCGTAGCCGCTGACAAACAGCTGGTTCACCCAATTCGAACCGGGGTAGTAGTACCAGTCCGCCGCGCGAGGAGCCATGAACAGGGTGCGCGACGTGGCGTTGGCGAGCGTCACGGCTTCGGTGAGGATTTTCTTCATCCGCGCATCTGGCGCGAAGGGTTTGCCTTTCACGATGCCGATGGCGGCGATCGGGCCCATCAACTCGGGGTCGAGCGCCGTTGCAGGCTCCTGCTGCACGACCTCGTTGAGCCACTCGTAGTAGGAATAGTCGTTGGGCGGAATCGTGTTCATCACCTTACCCGAGCCTTCGTGGAACACAGTCGGCGGCGGCGGGGTGATCGGCCCAAGTTTGGTTTTACCGGCAAGAAATTCGGCAACGGGGGTGCCGTAGCCACCGGCTTGGTACGGATAGACCTTCAGTGTTTTCTTTATCTTTTCGACGACCGGCTTCGGGTCGTTGTTCTCCATGAACGCGCGAGCGAACCAGATAACGAAGTTGGTGCGGGCACGGGCCACAAAGTAGCCACCTTCGGGCACGTTACCCTCGTAGCCGGGCGGCAGGATGAGATACTTTCCTCCTTCGCCGCGATCAGCCCCGGGCGCGCCCAAATCAATAACCCAGCGGAACCACTGGTCGTCGATAGCGCCCAACATATCGGGGCCTACCTCCAGCACCACGGGTCCCTTGGTGAGGTCGAGCATTCCCAGGGTATAGATCGTGTCCGCGTTGGCCGTCAGGAACAGCGACTTAGCATCCATCAGATCGGAAAAGATGAGGACTTCATTGTCCTTCACCCCGGCGTTCTGAAACCCCTTGTGAAGGGCCGCTATGCTGACACCCTGGAAAGTGTTCACGAACGCCTCGAAGGCGTGCGTGAAGTCCAGATTGTCATAGACCTTGGCGATGGTTTCCTTACTCGGCATGCCGTCCTTGAAGTCGAGTGTGCCGATGCGCGTCTCGACTTTGTCCGGAGTCAGGATCGATGCAGGTGGGATCGCCGTTTGGGCGCCTGCTCCAATCGTGCCGGTGAGGAAAGTCGATGCCGCGAGGACCATCGTCACTCCGCAGAGCCTGCTGTGGATCGGTCTCATAGGTCGTCCTCTCTTTGGTTCTTTAGCCTTGGTAGTCGCGGCTCGAAGGTCTGGCACAAAGACCGGACAGCCTGAGAACCGAATGGTGATCCGGCACCACGCATTAGCATGGTCGGGGCTAGCTATTGCGCCACATTGAAGCCGGCGGCTGCCATCTCCCTTCGCCCGAAAGTACAGCGAGCCGTCGGCGTCCTTCTTCATCATCTCTCCGCCTATTCTGACCGGCGATAGATCACTATCGCGGGCAGACGTCCCAGAAGCCCTGAGTTCGAGCGGGGGTCGTATAATACCAGCAGTATCCAGGCTTGGGCGGAGTGCCGGCAATCGAAACGGCTGCAGCACCGGCAACAAATCCCATGGCCGCGCCGGCCGCGATGGCGCCTCCCGGGCGCCAGTAGCGATAAGGATTTACGACCACTACCCCACGCGGACGGTACCTTGGGGCTCCATAGCCTGGCCTGACCGCGCCCGCTGCGCATCCGCGCGGGCCGCAGCCCGCTGCCGCGCAGCCTCGCGGTCCACAGGCCGCCCCGCCAGACCGATAGGCCTGGGCCGGCGTGCTCGAGAGCATTGGGACAGCTAGCACTGCAGACAGGATCGTTAGCTTGAATATGTTTAGCACGACGAATCCTCCGCCTGCGCGCCCCGGCCATAACAAGGTCGCAACGAGGGCAAGTGCAGCCCACGACCTCGGCGGTGCGGCGATGGCACTCACGCGCCTCCTAGTCGGCCGGGAAGTCACAAGAGGGCCATTGGTTGGCATGGGCAATTTCCTCGCGCTCACGGTCGACAAATTTCCTTGGCTATAGCCAAAGACATGCCGACGGCCGCAGATAGATTTCCCCATCGGCCCGACACACTTATGTGGAGGCAGAGAGCAGCAATCGGATTTCAGAACCACTCATTTTGCGCCATCATGGCGGTATCCTCGGAGCATCCCGCGCATGGCTGACATACCGGTTATCTCGAACCGCATACTTCACGGCCTGCCGGCTTTCCTGCGGCAAGAGATCGGGGAAAGGGCGCTTCTGCAGGCCAATCGCGCGGCAGGGTTCGACCTCGAACTGATCGAGGACGGGAATTGCTTCATTCCGCACGCGGCGGTGCTTGCTTTCGTGGATGCCGCGGCGAGAGCGGCGGGCGAGCACAACCTCGGGATTCTGATGGCTCCGGTGATGGACGTTGCCAATTATGGCACTTTCGGGCGCTATATCCTCGGAGCCGACACCCTTGGCCAATCCCTCAAGCACGCCATAGCGGCGCTGCGTTATCACTGCACGGATGACAGGATGTCGGTCGCGATCGACGGCGACGAGGCGCGATTCAGCTACGGCTTTGCCCTGGCCGGCCGCGCCGGCTACGACATTGTCGCTAGCGCCGCGGCTGGGGTGCTGCTGAGTGTCTTCAGGGCTTATTTGCCTGTCGACTGGCATCCGCTGCGCGTTGAACTCGATATCGATAAGCCGAGCCAGCCAGCGCTGTTCGAAGATGTGTTCCAGTGCCCGGTCATTTTCAACGCACCGGCGGTGACCGTCGTCATGGAACGCCATCTTTTATCCGCTGTATCTAGGCGTACTTCGCGGCCGAGCGTCACCATTGAGGATGTGGCGGGAGACCGGGGAGCCGGTGCTCCACGGGCTCTGCTCGATGTCGTCGCTGAGCAGATCCGCGCCCAGGTCCTCACCGGCAGCGTGTCCATTGAAAGCGCCGCGCAATCGATGGACACCAGTGTCCGCACGCTGCAACGCGAGCTCAATCGGGCTGGCACCGATTTTCGCGGCCTGGCGAACGCGGCAAGGATCCAGCGAGCCACCGAATTGCTGCGGCACACGGATGGCTCGGTCACCCGTGTTTCGGCAGAGCTGGGATATTCCTCTCCCGCCAATTTCGCCCGCGCCTTTCGAAAGGTGACTGGCCGCGCACCGCGGGAGTTCCGCTCCAAGATGTAGCAGACGGCAGCGTCCGTCTGCGCTCGGCCCCTTCTGAATCTGACCCTAAGCGGAACCTCCGTCACGCGGCGGCGAACGTCCGCTTTGCGCCGCCATCTCGGTCATTGGTCGGGCAACGGCCGCGGCCCAAAATCGGACATTCGACGTTCGCCCAACAGGAGGCCTTGGCAGACCTGAGACTAGGTTGTGTTGACAACGGGGATTCCCACATCGCGTAGTTTCTGATTCAGGGTAGCTTTTGAGGAAGCGACCGTGATCCGTGGTTTGATGAGCGATGAGGAATGGGCGTGCCTTGAGCCGTTCGTGATTGAGCGCGGTGCGCGCAGCGGACGGCGCCCGCGGGATCATCGCCTTGTCTTGGACGGAATTTTCTGGATCGCGCGAACGGGCGTAGCCTGGCGTGACCTGCATGAGCATTTCGGCAAATGGTCATCGGTTTACCGCCAGTTTCGTCGATGGACGTTATCCGGCTTGTGGGAGTTGCTGCTGAAAGCCTTCAACGAAAGTGGCGACGGCAACCCCAGCCTACAGATGATCGACAGCACAATAATCCGGGCTCATCATTGTTCAGCCGGCGCAAAAGAGGGACTTCGCGTCAGGGTCTTGGCCGCTCAAAAGGTGACTTTACGACCAAGATCCATCTCCGCATCAATGCGCTGGGCCTGCCCATAGCGGTGGCGCTGACCGGGGGTGAAGCCTCCGACTTCAAGGGATATATGCCGGTCATGGATGCCGATGGGCCAGCGCCCAAAGTCCTGCTTGCCGACAAGGGCTATGATGCTGACTTCATTCGCGAAGATATGGAGAGGCGCGGCGGCACCGCCATGATCCCGACCAAGCGCAACCGGCTGATCCAACTGCCCGTCGATGCCGCCATCTATGCCCTGCGCAACAGGGTCGAACGCTGCTTCAACAAGCTCAAGAACGCCCGGAGGCTGGCAACCCGCTACGACAACACCGCCGACAGCTACCTCGGCTTCATCCACATCGTCTCAATCCGCCTGTGGACCCGCCAATTTGTCAACGCCTCCTAAACTCAATCATTGACGGACGTGATGGGCAGAGCGTCCTGCCGAAGTTCATTGAGCCGGGCCCTTTGGCGGCCTTCGCTATCGAAGTTGTCAGCTTGAAGCCAACGCTCGTATGCCGCGCGATAGCGGGGCCATTCCTCGTCAATGATTGAGTACCAAGCTGTATCTCGGCTCTCACCCTTCACCACCATGTGGTTGCGGAAGACGCCCTCATATGTGTAGCCGAAACGCTCGGCCGCGCGCCGCGAGGGCCCGTTGTTAGCGTTACAGCGCCACTGGTAGCGACGGTAGCCGAGCCCGAACACGTAATCCGCCATAAGGAAGAAAGCCTCCGTGGCGACCCGCGTGCCGGCAATCCGTGGGCCCCACAAGATGTGTCCGATCTCCGCACTGCCGTATGCGGTGCTGATATCCATGAGGCCCTGCCGGCCCTCGACGCGGCCCGTAGCCTTGTCAATCACTGCGTAGAACATCGGGTCGGTTGAGGCAGCTTTCGACACGAGCCATTCGTCAAATTCGGGACGGGAGCCGGGAACGGGGTCTGGCAGCCAGCGATGCAGGCGATCGGCTTCGGATCCCGAGACGACATCGAACAATCCGTCGCCATGGATAGCGGGATCGAGCGGCTCCAGGCGGCAGTACCGCCCTTCAATGGACCTTCGCTCGGGGAACGGCCAGCGATCAGGAAAATTCGACATCAAGACCTCTGCGGTAGGGAGTGAAGGCCCCGGAGCTCATTAGCACCAGAATGCAATGACGGCGGCAAGGGCCACCGCTGAGGCGTAGTTGCGGGCGAGCTTGTCGTATCGTGTGGCGATGCGGCGGAAGTCCTTAAGGCGGCAGAACATCGCTTCCACGCGCCAGCGGTCGCGGTAGTATCTCACGTCATACTGGATCGGACGCCTGCGATTGCGTCTGCCGGGGATGACAGGGATCGTGCCTATTGGCATCGTAGTCGCGGTCAACGATCAGCCGGTTCATGTTGGTCGCGTCGCCGATCAGCAGATCGGCCCCTTTGATATCAGACGTGCTGCCCGGCGTCGGCGCGAGGCGCAGCGGTCGTCGCAGGACATCGGCTAGCGCATGGATCTTCGTCGTCCGACCACCGCGCGAGGCACCAATGGCTTGGGCTCGAGCCCCTTTTGCACCGCCGGAACAGCGGTGCGCCCTGACGTTGCGGCTGTCGATCTGCGCTGTCTCTGCGATCCAGCCTTGCCCTGCATGCTGATCTGTGACCTGTCCGAGAGCGCCGCAATCGAGGCCAGCCGGTCACGTCGGCGTTGACCACTTCGGCCTGTCTGCCCTCCACGCTTTCGCACGGGGCGAAGCCGGGCTCCCCATGGGGTTTGCCACCTATACGCCCCTGGGAATGGAAGTGGCCGTCATTAAGCTGGCGGATGCGCTGCGCTCGGCTGTACATAAAGGTGGTATGACGCCTCGCGGTCGTTCATCACAAAGTGAGAGCCGTCCCGAAGTCGGGGCCGGCCAGCTTCGTCGATGGATAGCATCTCGCGGAGGATGATCTCGTCCTCCGTTTCGCAAGCCGAACCTGCCAGACGCACATTGATCAGGACCACCCGCGTGTTCGCGTCATTTCGCGTTCCGGCGGATGTCCGGAAAGGCTTCGGCGAAGGCTGTGCTGATTACGGGGTCAACTCATAGGTAACCCACTGCGTCGCCACGGCCACGTCGTCATAGAGTCGCCGCGCAGTTGCATTATCGGCGGCGGTGATCCAGCGGATCGAGGACCACCCACGCTCGCGGCCGATCATGGCAAGGTGCTCGATCAGCTGGCGTCCAACGCCGTGGCCGCGCATCCCCGGATCGACGAAAAGATCGTCCAGAAATCCCGCATAGCTCCCCATCAAGGGTTTAGGTTGAGGCCGATAGTGGGCAAGGCCCAACAGATGCCCGTCCGCATCGACGGCGACGAGACCCTCCAGCTGGTGGGTCTGGTCTAGCAGCCAGCTCCAGGTCTGATCCAAGATGGCGTCGGTAATCTCCCGTTTGTAAAAGGCCACATAGCCACGATAAAGCAGCCGCCAAGCCGCTGCGTCTTCGGGCGATATCCGCCGAACCGTGATATGTGTTGTCTTCGTCATAGTCTTTCATCCTTTTTATTGCCGGACCTGATGAGCTGCGGTGGTATCTTCAGATGACCGCGCCAACATCTTGAGCTTCGGCCAAAGTGCCGCACTGGGATTGGTTATTTCGCGGGCCTGATACGGCAGTCTCTGTTCCGGCGGGCACTCACTTGTCTAGCGCCAGCTTGCTTCGTTGCTTCCCTGCGCTATCGAAATAGTCCACCTGCAACCGACGTTTGTGCCGCCGAACACAACCAACCAGATATCCGAGAAGGTGTTCTATGAGGACGGCGTGAGTGACGCCTGGTCATCTTGAACGTGCGTCACCGGCCTGCGCATACGCTCGTCAACGGTCAGGTTGAACAGGTCCGGGCGCGCATAGTGCCCGGTCACGTCGAAATCGAACTTGCCGCGGATCACATCTTCCAGGTCGAGTTCGGCGGTCAGGATTGCGTCGCTATCGAACACAGGCCCCGCCAGGATTTGCCCCGAAGGGCTGACGATCAGGCTGCCGCCGCGCATTAGAACGTCGCCGTTCTCTTCAGGAATCGCGTTCTGCATGTCCACCGGAAAGTTATCGCGCGTCAGGTATTGGCATGCGGAGAGAACGAAGCAGCGTCCCTCAAGTGCGATATGGCGCATGGTCGCGGCCCAACTGTCACGGTCATCCGCAGTCGGAGCGCAATACAGCGCGATTCCCTTGCTGTACATCGCCGTCCGCAAGAGAGGCATGTAGTTTTCCCAGCAGATCACGGCCCCAAGCGGCCCCCAGGGTGTGGGGACCGTCGTCAGCGTCGAGCCGTCGCCGAACCCCCAGCACAGACGCTCCGCTGCCGTGGGCATCGTCTTGCGGTGCTTGCCTAGAAGGCTGCCATCCGGCCCGAAGAACAGTGCCGTACAGTAGAGTGTGCCGCCTTCGCGCTCGATTACGCCGATGACCAGGAACAATTCGGCCTTGCGGGCGGCGTCGCCAAGTCGTGTCACTTCCGGGCCCGGCACGACGACTGCGCGCGAAACATAGGCCGCGTATTCATCGCGGCCGACCGGCAGGCGGGAGCCTATGACGATATGGAAATTGGCGCCCTTCGGATAGCCGCCGATGAAGGCTTCGGGAAACACCGCGACCTTAACGCCGCGCGCGCCGCACTCGGCGATCAACTGCTCGGCCTTGGCGAGCGTCGCCTCCGCGTCGATCCCCTCCGTTCCCGTCTGAACAACGGCTGCAAGAACTTTCGGCATCACCCATTCCCTGTTCTTTGGCGCGATATTCCAAGTCTCGCCGCGGTCGGGACCGCTTCATCTCTTTCGCGGCGAGACTTCCCAGCATGTGCGCGGAGCTAGAGCTTCACACTTGTCATAACGGAGCGCCAAGGCTCCCTGTTGCCATGCATGGTGTCCGGATCCGTATCGCGCAAACGCGCCAACTCCGCAGTCAGACGTTGCAGCGGCACAATGCCAGTGACCGGCCGGAGCAGCGGATGCGGCGTGACGAAGGCCAGTTCCGTATCCCGGCGCTCGCTCACCGTGACTGTCTCGATACCGAGACGATCCAGCACGGTCAGTAGCAGCTGGGTACGGCCGCTATCGTCTTCGCCCGGCTCGATCACCGCGGCGGCCATTCCAGGATGGAAACTCGCCGGCGTGCCGTGGAGGGCGAATTCCGGGGGCATGGCTTCCGTCCATTGCCAGGCGCCTTCCTTGATCTTCAAGGCTGCTTCTTGCGCCGTCGGCAGATCGATGCCGAAGCCGATGATAAGGAGCGTCTCGGCGGCCTTGACCTTCTCGGCGGCGATGGCGGGATTGCCGAGAGCGATTGTCTGCGCCACCGCTTCCGGCAAGGCGTCGACCGCCGTGGCGAAGGCCTGGTCGGCCGATGTGTCGAACTGCGACGCCAGCCGAGCGAGAACCGCGAGTGAGCTCAGATAGGACACCGTGAAGGTGCCCGCCGTCTCGTTCGCACAGGTGCGCACCGTATTGTCGGCCGGCTGAACCGGCGCGGCCTGCCCGACGATCGCTATGGTGCTGGCGCCCGCGCTCCGCGCCCGGTTTAGCGAGGCGGTCGGGAATATCTTGTTGCCCCGGTGACTGATCACCACCACCTGATCATCGGCGCGGATCGGCAACCAGGTGCCCACGTCATGGGCATCCAGCGCCTGCGCTCGGTTTTTGCCGCCATTGAGCACATTCACCCAACTGGCCGCGACACGCGCGGCATGCAGCGAGGTCCCGATGCCGGTGAAGATGATCGGACGATCAGGATCGAGTCTCGGTACCTCGGTCGCAAGGATCGCACGCACCGCTTCCGGCGCCGAGGCGATCTGCGTGTCCAGGTTGAATGATTTGGTCATGCTGCACCTGCTGTCACCGGCAGCCACTCTTTAACGGTGCGCTGCTGTATCATTTCACGAAATTGTTTGGTTGTTTTGGGCAGGAGTTCCCCGGTGCCCCAGTCCAGGATCACGGCATATTGCCGAACCAGATCGTGCACGGTCAGTTTGCCTTCCCGGAACCGTTGCGCGATCTGTTCGGGGTCTTCGCTGAGCCAGCCGACGCGCTTGGCACGGATGGATCGTCGCTCGGTGGCCGTCGCCTCGGCATCGATCTCGAACAGATCGAGCTCGCGGTCGATTTCCCGAATGACGACGCCGTAGTCCTTCCGGGCCCGCTCCACGCTGACATATTCGTCGATGACGTCTTCAAGCACGGCCTCTGGATCACGCTCCAGAGGATCTCCCAGCCCGCCGCCGCCAGCGGATGGGCGGGTGAAGTGATCGCCCGGCCCAACAGACACGTTGGAGAAAATGGCGCCCATGTACTTGGGCTCGCCACCTTCGGGGGTCAGCCAAACTCCATGGGGAATGGACGGCAGGCCGCCCTTCATGCCCCAGGTGATGGAGCGCGAGCGATCGCAGCAATAGGACATAACCGTGTTGCGCACGCCGGTTAGCGTCCCGCCCTTGCGCACGCCGCAGCCGCCGCGGAAGCGTCCCGGACCACCGGAATCGGTCGCGATCTGATGTTCGGTGGTCACTACCGGGCACAGGCGCTCTTGGCCTTCCAGCGGCTGAACAGCCTCGCCGACGCCAAACACGGCCGATGTAGCGCCGGAGCCGTCCTTGCCGTTGCGGCCTCCCCAGCCGCCGACCATCCAGTCGTACCACATGAAGACGTCGTTACTCGGAGTCCGGGTATCACGGCCGCCAACCAGCAGGTATTCGATGTCAACGCAGCAGGCCATCGCGCGCTGGGGCTGCACCTCGGACCACAGTTCGAAGACCGCGTTGACGACTTTTCCGTAAGAACCGGAACAGAAACCGGTGACTGCCGTCGGCCATACCGCGTTGACGACAGTGCCTGTCGGACCGAGATTGACGTCAAGAACCCGATAAAATCCAGAATTGAGCGGAAGATCGGGGAAGAACATCTTGGTACCGGTCACCAGTCCCGAGAAGGACGAGCCGAAGGTGCCGTTAAGGAAGGTAGCCACGACTTCCGCCGAACCGGAGAGATCGTAGGAGATGGTGTCTCCCTTGATCGTCATCTTGACCTTGACCGGCACCAGACCTTCTCCCTTGGCCGGGTCGAAGTCGAGGTAGTCGGTCGTCTCCCATGTGCCATCCGGCATCTCGGCGACGCGCTGGCGGGTGAGGCGCTCGACGTAGTTCTGCACCTCTTCCATGGCGGTGACGACCGTGCCCTGGCCATATTTGGCGACCAGCCGCAACATCTCGATCTCGGCGATGCGGGTCGCCTCCATCTGAGCATGAAGGTCACCTTCCGCCGCCTCGGGCGCGCGGGTGTTGGAGACGATCATCTTCATCACGTCGGTGAGCGCCCGCCCGCCCTGAACGATGCGCAGCGGCGGTATGCGCAGGCCCTCGCCGAAATGTTCCTTCGCATTCACGTCGAACGAGCCAGGCACGCTGCCGCCGATGTCGGCCCAGTGACCGTTGGACTGCGAGAAGCCGATCAACTCGCCACCGGCGAAGATCGGACGCACGATGCGCACGTCGCAGAAATGCGTGCCGCCGAGATAGGGATCGTTGATGGCGAAGACATCGCCCTCCGCGATGTCGTCACCGAAGGCATTGATCACGGCCTTGGCGGTGAAATGCAGGGTGCCTACATGGACGGCGATATCGCCGCTGCCCTGCATCACCGTGTTGCCTTCGCGATCGCAAAGTGCGGACGAGAAGTCGCGGGCATACATTACGAAAGAGTGGCAGGTGCGCAGGATCTGCTCCGCCATCTGGTCGACGATTGTCGTGAAGGAATTCTTCAGAACTTCGAAGGTGACCGGATCGAGCGTTTCAGTGCGGTCTTCACCGCTGCGGATGGATTGCTTGATCATTAGACCGATATCCTCAAATTGTGCCAAGCGTCGACTTCGGCGACTGCGCCCGGCGGGACCGGGGTCGTCGAATCCAGTTGCTCGATGATTGCGGGTCCCTTGATCACCGTACCGGCGGTGAGCTTCGAACGATCGAACACGGGCGTATCGACGGAGTCCGGGCTATCTTGGAACCAGACCTGACGTGTCGCGACCGGCACCGGCGTGGACTGGGTCAGCTCATGCTTGGGAAGGTCGGGCTTGGGCACTTTTCCTATAGCGGTGACAGTGAGGCGGTAGACCTCGACCTTGACGCCGACCCGGCTGAAATTGTGCTCGCGGGCATGTTCAGCATGGAACTGCTCGACGATCGGGGCCAGATCGGTGAGCGGGCCGCTCGTGGAGATCGACATGGAACGCCATTGGCCGACATAGCGCATGTCGATATGGCGCAGCAGCTGCATGTCTTCCGGCGCAACGCCTTCCGCCAGCAGCCGCTGGTAGGCCTCGTGTTCGAGGTTCTTGAACTCGGCCTCGACATCGGTGGGATCGACCTCGTCGACTCGCCCAAGGAACATCGACGACAGATCGTGCTGGATGTCGACCAGAAGGCAGCCGAGCGCCGAGGTGACACCGGGATGCGGAGGAACCAGCACCGTCGGGATCGAGAGCTCGCGAGCAAGATCGACGCCGTGCAGAGGTCCGGCGCCACCGAATACCACAAGGACGAATTCGCGAGGGTCATAGCCGCGGCGAATGGATATCAGCCGTACGGCGTCGGCCATGTTGGCATTGGCCACACGCAGCACCGAGTTCGCGGCCTGCGTCAGGGAGAGACCAAGCGGCTCGGCAACACCATTCTGGACGGCATTGGTTGCGGCCTCCTGGTCGAGTTTCAGCCCGCCGGCGATCAACTCGCTACCTAGCCGACCAAGAACGAGGTTGGCATCCGTGTTGGTCGGCTGGGTGCCTCCCCGACCATAAGCGGCCGGTCCCGGATTGGCGCCAGCGGATTGCGGGCCGTTACGAAGGCCGCCCGCATCGTCCAGCCATGCCAGCGAGCCGCCACCGGCGCCGATAGTCAGCACTTCGATGCTCGGCAGGCAGATCGGATAGCCGTATTCGACGAACCACTCCTTGGTCGTGCGCAGTTCACCGCCTGCGACGAGCGAGATGTCGGTGCTGGTGCCGCCCATGTCGAGGCCGATGGCATTAGGAAAGCCCGCCAGCGCCGCGATGTGCCTGCTGGCGATCGCACCCGCGGCGATGCCGGACGCGGCGAGGCGCACGCCCATCTTCTCGACGGTCTTCGGCGTCATTACGCCGCCGCCGGAATGGAGAATGAGCAGGTCGCCGTCATATCCGCCCGTCTTCAGGCGCTCGCCCAAGCGGTTGACATAACCGCTGACCAGCGGGGCCAGCACGGCATTCGCGACGGTGGTGGAAAAGCGCTCATGCTCGAAGATCTCCGGCAGGACCTCGCTGGAGCAGGTCACGCGTGCTCCAGGCAGCTCCTCCAGGAGGAGGTCGCGCATGCGGCGCTCATTCGCCGGATTGGCATGAGCATTGATGAAGCACACCGCGATGGTTTCAATGCCCTTGCGGCGCAGAACCCCGGCGACGCGGCGCGCATCTTCCTCGTCCAGCTGCGTGAGAATCTCGCCCGCATAGTCGACACGCTCGGTGACCTCGATGCGGTCGCGGCGCTTGATATAGGGCGGGGCAACGTCCTTGTAGGCGTCCCAGAGATCTTCCTTGGTTCCCCGGCGGATCTCGATGATGTCGCGGAAGCCGCGGGTCGTGACCATGGCGGCCCTCGGGAGGCGGCGGGTGATCAGCGCATTCGTCGCCACCGTGGTGCCATGGGAAAAGAGAGCCACGTCGTGCAGGTCGACACCCGCATTGCTGACGCCCTTCAGAACGGCGTCGATCGGATCGACACTGGACGGAAGCTTTTCGACGCGCATGGCTCCGGATCGATCGTCGAAGATGCATATGTCCGTGAACGTGCCTCCCACGTCCACGGCGACTCGAATATTGGTCGTGCTCATATTCCCTCGCTTTTTTGGGTCGCCGGCTATTCGCTCGAAAACCAATGTCAAATTTAGAGCGCATAATTGGACTTAACCTCAAGGCGCCAATCGCATGAATTGGACTTCGATCTTGTCATGTGATTGTTTTGGCCATAATTGGCCTCGCCGAAGGTCCGAGGGCTTTGTATCCCTTGGGTCGGGTTCCCCGGAGCGTGACGCCCCTCGACCGTACCCGTTGACATATGCCGCCAGACCGAGACGTCCTGCCATGCTGCAAAAACCGCGATCGCTCCAGAAGATGCTTGGAAACTGGCAGGAGGGTGAGGGCCCCCTTTACGCCAGGCTTGCCGCTGCCCTGCGCGCGGCGCTGACGAACGGGGATATTGCGCCCGGCATCGTGCTGCCGCCCGAGCGCACGCTTGCCGACACGCTGAAGGTGAGCCGCACGACCGTCATCCGGTCGTTCGGGATTCTGCGCGAGGAGGGTTGGCTGGAAAGCCGCCAGGGCAGCGGCCATATGATCCGCCACCCGCAGCACAACATTCCCTCGCCCTACGTCAATCAGGACGTGGTCAAGGCGATGGCACGCAATCCGATGATGCGCCCATTGGCGCCGCCGCCGCCCGGAACCGTCGATTTCAGCGTGTCGCGGCAAGCAAGCATCGGTCCCTTGCTGTGCGACATTGCCGCTGAACAGATGGCTGCGCTGCACGCGCTTCCCGCCAGCAGCGGCTATCAGCCCCTGGGCCTGATGGCGTTGCGTAGCACGGTGTCGGACTACATCCAGCGCGTAAGCGGGCTGCGCACGCAACCTGACGAAATTCTCATCACCTCGGGCTCGCAGCAGGCCATTTGGCTGATCGGACAGCTTTATGCGCCCTATAGCGAGCGCGTCGTGCTGGAGAACCCGACCTATCCTGGCGCCATCAGCGCGTTCCGCATGATCGGTGCCAATTTGGCCACGCTACCCGTTGAACCGACAGGCTTTGTGCTCGATGGGCTCGAAACCCTGCTTAAGACCGTCCGTCCGCGCCTTGTGATGGTGACTCCCACCTGCCACGCGCCGACCGGCATCGTGATGCCTTTTGAGCAACGCAGGGCGCTCGTAGAGCTGATCGACCAGTATCAGGTGGCCACCATCGAAGACCAGACCATGCTGGACCTTCACGTCGGTGAGACCCGTCCGACGTCGCTCGCTGAGATATCCTCGACAGCACCGTTGCTCACCATTGGCTCGCTCAGCAAACTGTTCTGGCCGGGCCTGCGCATCGGCTGGATCCGTGCGCCTCAGCCGATCATCGAGCACCTCTCGCGTCTGAAGGCAGTGGTGGACATGGGAATATCGCCCGTCGTGCAACTGATGGCGACGGGCCTAATGGAGCATGCAGACGAGGTTCGAAGGCTCCGGCATGAGGAAATCCGGCGCAGCCTCGATCTGCTGTGCGAGCAGATGACGCGCCTTCTGCCAGATTGGACTTGGGTCCGACCTGCGGGCGGACTGTCCTTTTGGGCACGCCTGCCGTCGGGTACCGCGACCGAATTCGCCCAGGTCGCCCTGCTGCACGGGGTGACCATCGTCGCGGGCTCGGCCCTGACCAGTGACGGCGGTTGCGACGATCATGTCCGCCTTCAGTTCGTACAGGATAGCGAGTCGATTACGCTCGGCGTGAGGCGTTTGGCGCAGGCGTGGGAATCCTACGCCGCCCATCGAAAGAGCAGGCGGTAGCGCGCGCTCGGCAACCGCCCCTTCAGGTCATCTTGATCAGAAGTGGCTTTCAGGATCGCTGGCGAGCCGCAAGGATGCGATTGTCGATGGCTGCCTGCTCTTTCGCGGCAGCGGACGAGGGGCGGACCGGAAGCCTGACTTCCTGTCCGCCGCTCAATCCTGTCGGTCGGTAGATCAGGATGACGGCCAGCAGAATACCCAGTCCCAGTTCCTGGCTACCCGACGGCAAGGCCCATGTCATCGAGCCAACAGGGATACCACGTTCTGCCGCCCGCAATATCTGGACGATAGCTGTGACGGCGACGACACCCAGGACCGCCCCCGTCAAGCTCGACATGCCGCCCACGACCAGCATCGCAATGGCGATAAAGGACAGGCTTAGATAGAAGGAATCCACAGTCAGGATGCCAAGGAACTGCGCATATAGGCCGCCGCCTGCACCCACCAGCGCGGCACTGAGGACAAACGCCAGCAGTCGCATGCCGATGACATTGATCGCGCTGGCGCGCGCCGCCACCTCGTCATCGCGCGAGGCGCGCAGAAGCAGGCCATAGCGCGATGTCTGGAAGACATAGGCCACGAGAATGGCGACCGAGGCGACGGCGAAGGCCGTCCACGGCCCCACCACCGTGGGAATGCCGATGATCGAACTCACCCCCGCGGTAACCGAATTCCAGTTGGAGTAGACGCTGTTTACGATGATAAGGAAGGCGAAGGTCGCGATCGACGAGGCGATACCGGTCAGGCGCATGATGGCAAGGCCGAACAGGGCCGCCGCGGCCGCCGGCAAGACGATGGCCGCCGCCATGGCCACGGGAAAGGGGAACTGGCCCTCCCGCAGAAAAAGGGGCAGGCCTTCGAGCATGATCTCTTTGAAAGCCGGATCGGCCGACGCCCACGCAGCAGCATAGGCCCCGATACACATGAAACCGATATGCCCGAAAGACACGATGCCGGAATTGCCGATGAAGACATAAAGTCCGACGACGACCGTCATTTGGATCAGCATCTCCGTCAGTGAGACGGCGGCGTTGTTCGCCGCGAGGGTGCCAAATACTACGATCGCGCCGAGTGCAAGGATCAGTAGAACGGGCGTCTGATAGCGGACGAGAAAACTGTACATGTGGTACCCATCGCTAAACGCGTTCAATGGTGTTGCGGGCGGGGATGAGTCCTGCAGGTCGCACGAGCAGGACAAGAATGACGAAGGCGAAGGCGAATGCGTCGCGGAAGGCGCGCAGATCCGGTGGCAGGTAGGCCTGGAGCATGGTTAGCAAGATGCCGATCAGGAAGCCGCCCACAACCGAACCCAGCAGGTTGCCCATTCCGCCGATCACTACGGCGACGAAGGCGAAGAGAACCAGTGGCACCCCCATCGTTATGGACAGGGACCCGGACTGGGTGACGTAAAGCAGGGAAACGGTGGCGGCCAGCATGCCGCTGATGGCGAAAGCCAATCCGATGACGATATTGCCGCGCACGCCGATATACTGCGCCATGCGGAAATCCTCCGCAGCGGCGCGCATTTGAATTCCATAGCGCGTGTATCGGAGGAACAGGTTCAGCAACATCATCAGGGCAAACGTGACGGCGACGGTGATTAGCTGCAGCAACGGTACCCGCAACTCGCCGATGGCGATCTGAACGTTCACGCCGCTCCAGAAATCGACGCCCTTCGCGCGGGCGCCGTATGCCATCAGCAGGGCGTTCTGAGTGACGTAGCTAACCGCAAAGGAGGCGATCATCAGTGTGGTCGGCGACGCGCGGCGCAGATGCTTGAATACCAATGCGTCCGTCGAGAGCGCCACAAGCAGGACAATGATGGCGATGGCAGCGATCGCAGCCAGTGGCGTCCAGGAACCGATCAGCAGTTGCGCGGCCGCATCGGTGGACGGAACAATCAGTGCGTAGCAACCGACAGTGATCATGTCGCCGTGAGCGAAGTTGATCAAGCGAAGTATGCCAAAGATCAGGCCGATGCCGAGCGCTACAAGTGCATATATGCTGCCGAGCGCGACAGCGTCGATGACGTTTTGAAAGAATGAAATCATGCGACATTCTCCGCCGCCCGCTGTGATCCGGCGCTGAAGCCAAAATAAGCTTTCCTGATCGCATCGCCGTCGCGCAGGTCGCTCGCGCGGCCTTCAAGCTGGATCTGGCCGCCCCGGAGAATGTAAATCCGATCAGCATATTTGAGGACGCGGGCAGAACTCTGTTCATTGATGAACAGAGTCAGTCCTCGCTCGGCGCGCAGTTCGAGCAGCGTCTTGTAGATCTGCTCGATGATCAGCGGCGCAAGACCCAACGAGGGCTCGTCAACGAGCAGCAGTCGGGGCTGGGTCATCACGGCGCGGGCGACGGCGAGCATCTGCTGCTCGCCGCCGGAGAGGCGGCCAGCCGGATAGGCAAGGCGCTCCTTCAGGCGCGGGAACGTGACGAGCAGCCGGTCGAAATCCGATGCCGCGGCTTTCCTGTCGCTGGATATGTAGCCGCCGATCCTTAGATTTTCCTCGACGGTCAGCGTCCCGAAAATTTGCCTACCTTCCGGCACGAGCGACACGCCGAGACGCGCGATCTGCTCCGGCCGGACACTCCTGAGGCTTCCGCCATCGAACCGGATGCTGCCGGATGTCGGCTTCACCCCACCGGCCACCGCCGCGAGCATGGTCGACTTGCCGGCGCCGTTCGGCCCTACAAGGCAAACAACCTCTCCCTCATCAACATGGAGGGACACGCCACGAATAGCGGCCAGGTCGCTATAATGAACGTGAAGTTCTTGTATATCCAGCAGGGCGGACATCAGCTCTCCATACCGAGATAAGCTGCCATTACAGCCTCGTTATTCTGGATTTCCCCGGGCGTTCCCTTTGCAAGGATGCATCCGCCGTCGAGAACGTGAATCTGGTGGGAGATACCCATCACGACCCGCATATTGTGCTCGATCAGAAGCACGCCACAGGTGAACAGGGAGGGGATGGAGGAAATCAACTCCATCAGGTCTTCGCATTCCGCGTCGGACATGCCTGCCGCCGGCTCATCCAGCAATACGAAGGCTGGCGACAGGACCATGGCACGCGCGATCGAGAGGCGCCTCTGGTCGGTATAGGCGAGCATTCCCGCCTTCTGGTAGGGGTCGGCCTTCAGCCCGACCCAGTCCAGGAGTTCGCGGGCGTGCTCGACGGCCTGCCTGCGACCTAGCCCAAGTGCCAGAGCGCCTGCCTCTACATTCTCGAGGATGGACATATCCTTGAACAGACGACCTGCCTGAAACGTTCGTGCCACGCCGCGGGCACGGAAATCGACGGGCGACCAGTCACTGGTCCGCTCTCGGCCGACGAGCACATGGCCTTCCGTCGGCCGCTGAAAGCCTGTCAGGCAGTTGACCAGAGTTGTCTTTCCGGCGCCATTCGGACCGATCAGACCTAACACTTCGTGGCGATGCAGGGTGAGGCTGACATCCGAAATAGCTGCTAGCCCCTGAAAGCGCACTGTCAGGTGCTGTGCCGTCAGTTCCGAGCTATTGCCATCGCCCCGCATGAGCAATGGCTGTTCAATATCGAAAGTGTAATTCATGTCGCGAACTCCGAAGACATCAGAAGCGGCACAGATCGTGGCCGTTCGACATTGTGCCGCGAGGTGATTGTGCCTTCGCGCTTCTGCATGAACTGTCGTGGATGCCCCTCTTGCTACCTTATGAAGGAAAGCAAGAGGGGCCACGCGGCACGCTCAGTTGCCCTTCGTGCGGTATAGAACGTTGTTCGGAATGGTGCCGCTGATCCTCCACTCCTCGATCGCCGACTGCTTGTTGTCCGCGTAGGACGTGATGAACATCGGCATGTCGATTTGGATGTGCAGCTTGGGAGTGAAGGTTCGCGGCCCCAGTACTGTCGACTCATCCTTGAACGTGTTCAGCCCGGCTACGACCTCGGCGCCCTCGGTGGTGTTGGCAGCCGTCACGGCCTTCGCCCACATGTCGAGGAAAGCGTAGATTGGGTAGGCATATTGCGTCGACGGAGCGGCGCCGTACTTCTCCTTGAACGCCGAAGAAACGGCATTCACTGCAGGACGACGGTCATTTTCGGGCAACGCCTGGGACGGAAGATAGAAATCCTTCAGGCCGGGCACCGATGCCAGCCAATAGGTGCCGTCCATGCCCGTCGAGCCGAAGATCGGCAGGTTTATGCCGGCCGCGCGCAACTGCCGGACAGCGCTCGCCGCGCCGGGGTTCACCGAGCAGAGCATGACGTGGTCGACACCGTCGCTGCGGATGCTGTTGGTGAGCCGCGTAATCTGAGAGCTGATCGTTGGATCGGCTCCCTTGAACGTATCCCGCTCGACAATCGTGCCGCCGACCTGCGGAAACTTCCATTCATAACCAGCGCATACGGACTTCGTGTATTCGATGGCCTCGTCGACCAGAGTGTAGCCCTTGCGTAGCCCCTTTTTCTGGAAGCCCCAGTCCGCCATGATTGCGCCTTCGAGCTGGCCAGCATTGTTTGCCGTGAAGGACAACGGGCCTACGCCCAACACGCCCGCCTTGGGGTCTGATGCGCCGACAAAGACCGAAATGACGCCGGCTTTTTGTGCCTGAAGCGCTGCCGGCGCGCCGAAATCGTAATCCGCCGAGACGAGGAGCAGATTGGCACCCTTGCTGACAAGTTCTTGCCCAACCTTCGCGCCTTCGACCCGATCCGACTTGGTGTCGCCAATAATGATCTTAATGGGCTTGCCAAGCAGGCCCCCTTTGGCGTTGGCCTGCTCGACCCAAAGCTGGGCCATCTTCGCGGCCTCACCATCATAGGCCTCCACCCAGCCCGAGTAGGCCACGGCCATGCCGATGGTGATGTCTTCGGCAGCATGGACCTGTGTCGCCGTGGATAGCGCGAAGGCTCCGTATGTGAGCGCGATAAGCGAACGTCTTGAGATCATCCGTGTTCCCCTCGGGCCGTTAGGCCTCAAAAACTTGCGTGCCTGGTCAGATGATGGACATTGGCATTCGAAGAGAGCACCAATTGTGCATTGTTGATGTTAAAATAGGCAGGCACAGATATTAGGCTTTGCAATTGGCCTATAGATCAAGGTGCCAATTGAACAAATTGGAATGCGTGTCGGCGAATGGCCCCCGCCAAGGAATTCACTCTGTTTTTCCATTGAGAATTGGCACTGGCTTATATGTGGAGCCGCCCGCCAGGTAATGTGCTCATGGAGGTCTGATCCATCCGGGGCGGTGCGTTTGGAATGCGCGCCCCTGAGGTAGACAGCGAGAGGGTATCCGATGGTTGCGCCGAACTATTCTGAGCAGCGCTCGAAGCTCACGCCGGAGAGCGGGCTGGGACGACCCTTGGGAGAGCCGCCCCCCACAATCGATGCTGTGGAGCCGCAACCCACCGAAGGCTCGCCCGCGAGTTCAGACACTGCGGATCAGGAGACCGCCTGAAATCGCCCATCTTGCGAGGAGCGCATCACGCTCCTCGCTTGTTCTCCGTCATCGTCTCGACGGCACCGATCGCGACTTCGAGGTCAGCGATCTTCCTCAACGCATTATCTGAAGGCATGACGCAGGATGATGCTGCAGCGGAAATGATCTCACGCTGGGCTGATAAAAGAAGCTTTCTCAAATGTTCAAGCTGGGATGTCGTACAATGGTCATCCTGACGAGGATCTTGAATTATCAAGACATTACTTGTTGTATAGAAATATTTACTTTCCTATCCGCGCACAACGGCTGCAATAAAGCGTTATAAGCTGAACACAGTGACCTCAATACCCTCCGTGCGGCCGACCTTGTAAACGGCAGATGACTTGAGTACGAAAGCACGTGCTGGCTGTCGCCTACAGCGGTTTATTGCACTTCATCCCGTCCGCTGTCGGTCCCTTAGGCTCAGGACCCATTGATACGAGGCGCATGATCTGATTCAGACTCCGCAGGAGTTTGAACATGAGCGACCTGTATTGGCTGATAGACGAGCAGATTGCTCGGCTTCAGCCCTATTTCCCTAGGAGCCACGGGAAGCCCCGCGTGGATGATTGTCGGGTTCTAAGCGGGATCATTTTCGTCAACCGCAACAGGCTGCGCTGGCGCGACGCCCGGCGGCCTATGGGCCGCATAAGACGCTTTATAATTGTTGGAAACGCTTGAGCGATGCAGGCATCTTCATCCGTATGATGGAGGGCCTGTCCGCCGCAGGGAGCGAACGGCGAACGGTTATGATCGACGCGACCTATCTGAAGGCCCACCGCACGGCTTCGAGCCAGCGCGTAAAAAGGGGATGTCGGGCGACTGATCGGACGCACCAAGGGCGGCATGAACACCAAGCTTCACGCCGTGACGGATGCGAATGGACGCCCGATCAGCCTGTTCATGACCGCGGGCCAGGTCAGCGACTACACCGCCGCCGCCGCTCTACTGGACAGCCTTCCCAAGGCTCAATGGCTCCTGGGCGACCGGGGCTATGACGCCGACTGGTTCCGCGACGCCTTGCAGGCCAAGGGTATCAAACCCTGCATCCCAGGGCGAAAATCCCGCTCCCAGCCTATCCGATATGACAAGCGCCGCTACAAACGACGCAATCGCATCGAGATCATGCTCGGAAGGCTCAAGGACTGGCGGCGCGTCGCCAACCGCTACGATCGATGCCCGACCGTCTTCATGTCCGCCATCGGTCTTGCGGCCACCGTGCTCTACTAGCTATGAGTCCTGAGCCTAGAAGACTGCCCGCCACACTTGCCGGTGGTTGCCACCTTAGCTGGATAGCGTCCGTTCTTAGAAGTGTTCTCCGACCACTTGTACGACCGCGACGGGGTCGTAACGGCGGCTATCTGCATTGCGGCAGCCAAAACCTGCCAGTCCACTCTCGGCCCCATAGCAGGCGTTCGGACACGAACTCGGCAAGGTCCTTTTTTGGCGCTTTCGCACATCCGATTTCCGTCGCGAGATGGCGTCGCATCGGCAATAGTTGGTTGCGTCGTCAGTGGCCACTATTCCCACGAAGACGATCAGCGTGTTTCCTTTAGCCAAGAGCAGCCGAATGGGATCGAGCAGTAGGTCTGATCGGCTTTGATATCGCGACCGATCGCATTTGCCGAACCGGCGGCCGGAAACCCTTACCGCATGATTAGCCCCAAAGATTTTTTCTGACCTCAGAGGACGGATTTGAGGAAGGTAGCGGTTTCCGGCTGTTGCGGATTGCCGATCACCTGGGCCGGAGGACCGATCTCGTGGATCTTGCCCTTGTGGAAGAAAGCGACGCGGTCCGACACCTCGCGGGCGAAGGCGATTTCGTGGGTGACGACGATCATCGTCATGCCCTCCGAGGAAAGCATGCGCATAGTATCCAGCACCTCGCCGACGAGCTGCGGATCGAGCGCGGAGGTGACTTCGTCGAACAGCATGTAGTCCGGCGACATGGCGAGCGCGCGGGCGATCGCCATGCGCTGCTGCTGGCCGCCGGAAAGCTTGGAGGGATAGACCTTCAGCTTCTCACCCAGTCCGACATGGGAGAGCTTCTCGACGGCGATCGCCTCGGCCTCGGCCTTCGGCTTGCCGAGCACCTTGCGCGGCGCCAGCATCACGTTCTCCAGCACCGTGAGGTGAGGGAAAGCGTTCCACTGCTGAAAGACGATGCCGATCTTGCGGCGCAGCCTGTTGATGTCGGTGCCGCGCGCATGCACGTCGGTGCCGTCGACTAGTATGTGGCCGGAATTGATCGGCTCCAGTCCATTGATGCACATCAGCAGTGTCGACTTACCCGAGCCGGAGCCGCCGATCACCGAGACCACCTCGCCTTTCTCGACGGTCATGGTGACGCCCTTGACCACTTCGAGAGCACCGAAGGATTTATGAACGTTCTCGATCTCAATCATTCTCGCGCCACCTCTTCTCCAACCGTGCGCCGAGGCGGGCAATGGGGAAGCTCATGAGGAAGTAGATCAACCCGGCGATGGAGAGCACGAAAAGCGGCTCCTGGATCCGGGTGACGATGATCTGCGAGGACCGCAGTAGCTCCACGATGCCGATCCACAGCACCAGCGCGGTGTCCTTCATCACGCCGAGCGTCAGGCCGATCCAGTTTGGCAGCGCGACGCGCAGCGCGATCGGAAACACGATCGAGGTCAGGTCCTGCCGCCAGCTCATGCCGAGCGAGCGAGCCGCCCGCCGGGTCGTCGCCGGCACGGCGAGAATGCCCGCGCGCACAATCTCGGTACAGAAGGCGGCGGTATAGACGGCCAGCACCGCACAGCCGACCGTGAAGGCCGACACGTTCAGCCCGACGATCGACTTGAACGAGTTCGCCAGCACGAACTGGATGATCAGCGGCACCGAGCGGAAGATGTCGAGCACGAAGCCGATCGGCGCGTTCAGCCACCACGGCACGCTGGCCCGTGCCAAGCCAAACAGCAGCCCCAGCAGCGTTCCCCCCAGCACCGCCCAGAAGGTGATGGAAAGGGTGACGCCCGCGCCCTTCAGCATGAACCAGAGGTCGCTGAGAGTGAACGAGGTCTCGAAAAGGGAGGTGTCGAACATCCGTGCCTCCCTCAGTAGCGGAACAGCCGCCACGCCATCAGGCGGGCCGAGCCGGTAACGAACTTGGCGATCAGGTAATAAATGACCGCGGCAATGGCGAAGAATTCGAAAGACCGGAACGACTTGACATTGAGATCCTGGGTGACGCCCGTCAGATCGTTGTTCAATCCGACCACCACGCCCAGCGACGTCATCAGGATTGCCCACACCATCTGGTTGGTGAGCGGATGGAACACCACACGGAACATCTGCGGCAGAACGATCAGCCGGAACGCCTGGACGGGTCCCATGCCGAGCGAGCGGGCGGCGCGCACCTGTGTCGGCGGCACGGCGCGCAGGCCGCCGCGAAAGGTTTCCGCGAGATAGCCGGCATTGTTGAAGGTGATGCCTGCGAGCAGCGCGGGGAAGCTGTCGAGATAAATTCCCAGCGAGCCGAGGCCGAAATAGGCCATGTAGATCTGGAACAGCGCCGGCGTGTTGCGGGCGAGTTCCACCCAGCTCGTGGCGAACGCCCGGAGCGCACGGAAGCGCGAGCCGGACGCCAGTGCCAGAAGCACGGCAAAGAACACGCCGAGCACCATGGAGAGCACGGCGACCTCAAGCGTCACCAAGGCTCCCCACAGCATATCCGGCAGGGCCCGGAAGGCCGGGCGCCAATGAAAGGTGTAGTTCATCGCTCGCGCCCGCCGCCGGAGTTTTTGATCAGCGATAGACGCCCGGAACCGTCAGATTGGGCACCTGTCCGCCGCCGATCCACTTGTCGTACAGCGCCTTGTAGCGCCCGGTACGCACCTGCTGGTTGACGAACAGGTTGAGGTAATTGAGGAGGCCCTGTTCCTGGCGCAGTGCAATCAGTCCGACATAGTCGATGTCATAGGGGGCGTCGCCGGCCATGACGAGACCCTTGTACTTGCCTTCCTTCACGATGGCGGCGGCCACGGTGGAGGTGACGACGGTCGCCTCGATCTGGCCCTGCGCCAGTGCCAGGAACACGTCCGCCTGGGTCTGATAGGCGCGGAACGAACCCTTCGGATCGTTCCACTTCTTGACGTCGGCTTCCAGCGCCAGCGCCTCGTAGCCGCCGGCGGTCGAGCCGACCTTGCGGCCCTTCAGCGTCTCATAGCTGTCGATGCCGATGCCCGCCTTGGTGAGGATGACATTGGTGAAGGCGAAGTAGGGAATGGAGAAGCCGGCGGTCTTGGCACGCTCCAGCGTATCCGAGGTCGAGGCGACGCCGATATCCACGCGACCCGAGACGAGGGCCGGAATCCGGTCCGGGAAGGGCGTCTCGACGATCTCCGCCTTCACGCCGAGCGCCTTGGCGAGATCGAGGCAATAGTCGACGTCGAAGCCGATCGGGTTATTGCTGGTGTCCCGCGAGCCCATCGGCGGAAAATCGAGCACGACCGCGCAGCGAAGCGTGCCGGCCGAGATGATGTCGTCCAGCTTGTCGGCGTGGGCGGTCGCGGCGGCCGATACGGCCAAAGCCGCGGCGAAGGCAAGTGTGGTGACGCGCATTTCTGTTCCCTTCTCGTTGATTGAAATCAGACCCTGCTTACGGAAAAGCGTATCTGAGATATCGTATACGATAATGAAGTGGCTGGAATTGCCTTCCGACGCTATCGTATTCCGCCCGATGAACGGCAATGATTACTGGACAAGAAACCCGTAAGCGAGAGGATCCTCTTCATCGATGATCCAGTTTGCAAATCCCGAAATATAGGCGTTGCCGCTGATTTCGGGGATCACCGCATCAAACTCGCCGACCTTTGTTTCACTGAGGACGTGTCCTTTGAACACTGTCCCGATAATGGATTCATTTATCAAAGTTTCTGACGCCGAAAGCTCACCACGAAGATACAACTGGGCGACCCGGCCCGCCGTGCCCGAGCCTGTCGGCGATCGGTCGATCGCGCGGTCGGCATAGACGCAACAATTGGCCTGGGTCGATCCCTCGTGACGCGGAGCGCCATAGACCATGACGCCGTAAACATCGTTGAATTCGGGAATTTCCGGGTGGACGACGGGCATTGCCGCATTCACCGCCGTTTTGATTTCGTATCCGAACTGCATGATCTTCTGAACATCCGTCTCACGAATGGCGATATCGTGAGGATGTCCGTCGACATAGAAATATGTCGCGCCGCCATAGGCGATATCGCCCGTTACCTTGCCGAAGCTCGGCGTGACGACCGTCACGTCCCGCTTGAAGATGAATGAAGGCACATTCACGAAGCGCACGGATCCGGTTTTCTTCCCGTCCCATTCGACAAAGGCTTCGATGAAGCCGCACGGAGCGTCGATGCCGATCCGCGTTTCAGGTGAGCTGCGCTCGACCCATCCCAGTTCCACGGCCGCCGTCGCGAGGGCGATCACGCCGTGGCCGCAATGAGGGCTGTAGCCCATGTTGTTCAGGAAGATCACGCCAAAGTCCGCGTCCTCGCTCACTGGCTCTGTAAGGTATCCGCCATACAGATCCTTGTGGCCGCGAGGTTCGAGCATGACGGCGCGACGATATTGATCTGCGTTCTGCTGCAGCCAGGCGCGACGTTCGACGATGGTGTTTCCGGGAATTTTCGGAAGCCCCTGAGTCACCAGTCGGAATGTTTCACCGCACGTATGCAGTTCAACGGTGCTCAACGATCTCTCGTACTGCATGCGGAATCTCCAACTCCCTATCGGGCTTTGTCTCAAAAAGGACGCTGCAAAGCGGGCCCAGTCATACCGGCGCGGCCCATCGGGCTTCCGAAGCACCGAAAAGCGGCCACCCTCATTCCTGACTGAAGAATTTCAGATATCGTATACGATCATGCGAAGGCGTCAACCGCAGAAATGTCAGGCGCGGAGAATTTCAAGATGCGCCATCGTTCTGGACTGGCCGGCGGCCCGAGCTTGACGGATCGCTAGCGCCATCCATCGCCGGATGCGAAGGGGCGGCCTATGGCCGAGATGCGCCTTACGCTCGATGCAAGCGCCTGGGCGCACAGGTTATTTCTTCAGGTGGCTCAGAAGGGAGTCGCAGGCATTCGATATGTGGTGATGCAGCAACGCGGCGGCCTTGTCGGCATTCTTCTCCCGGCAGGCCGCGAGTATCTGGCGATGCTCCTTGTCGTCGACGCCGGTTCCGCCCGAAAGCGTGAGTTGTATCCGCAGATAGCGCTCGATCCGATCATTGACGGATCGAATGAGATTCATGAGAAATGGTCGATCCGCATCCTCGTAGAGAGAGGAGTGGAACTGCCAGTTGAGTTCGGCCCAGCGCGCCACATTTGTCTCCCGCGCGAAGGCCTCGCAATATTCTCCGGCCCGCTGGAAGGTCTTCTCGGTCATGCGCGGCACGGAAAGCTTCAGTGCGCTTGACTCCAGCATGGCGCGCACCTCGAAGATCTGCGCGATCTCCGGCTCGGAAAGGCTCGCGACGACAGCTCCGCGATTGCGGTGAAACTCGACAAGCCCCTCCGCCTCCAGCCGTTTCAGCGCTTCCCGCACAGGGATCTTGCTGACATCGAACAGCTTCGCGACGTCGTCCTGTCGGATAGGCTCTCCCTCGTCGAAAGCTCCGCTGACGATCGCTTCGCGAATGTGCTTGGCGATAATGTCGGACGCGGTCGGCGCCGAACCGAGAGATGGCAAATCTATTGCGGTAAGTGGCACTTACATCTCCCAGCCTGCCTTGGAAGGGCAGCGATCGAGTATCGTATTCGATATCGGATCGCAAGGTCACGCCATGGGCAGCGAGCCGCGCGGGCGTCGTTCGTGGCGCTAAGATGGGCGCGCGACCGGAGATCCGCAACTTGACAGGTGCCAGAAACGTATACGATATTCTATTTCATTCGATGTTTGACGAATGACTCGCGGCGGCGGTGCGTCGGCGATTTTCGCGCGGCCTTCCCGTCGGCAAGCCTCGTTCAACGCCTTACCGTGGTGGAACATGCCTACTCCGGAATTCCCTCAGCCGGCGCTCATCGGTTATGTCGCCCCGCTCGGTGCGAAAGCGGGAGAGCGGCTCGAGTTCAAGATTTCATCGATCGGCGACCGCGACGTTACGGCAAAGGTCGTGAGGCTGGATTGCTGCGACCCCAATCCGGTCGGCCAAGGCATGAAGAGCGAAGACGTGGAATTCGGCTTGACGCCGCGCTATGCCGCCAAGGAGCAGAAGGCCCATCTGGGCTCCTGCGCGATCGGGCCCATCCCGCCGATCCCGGAAGCGCGGGACCTGACGGTGGAGCTTGTCGTCAGGCCGACATTCCTCTGTTCCGCCGACCAGACCGTGTTCTCGCTTCAGGACTCCGACGACGCGAAAGGCGTCGCCCTGGTCCTCAATGGCGGAGCGCTGTTCCTCGAAACGCGGCGGCCGCACCCCACCCGTGTCGCGCTGGATCTCGCTCTCGACCTGAATGAATGGTCGAGGCTGGAGGTCAACTTCGGTGACGAGGGCGTCTTCGCCCGTGTCTGTGTCGTGGGAGTCCAGAAGAATTCGCAATGGTTCGCGGCGCCGGAGGGGCTCCGGGATCTCCTCGGTGAGGTGGATCGCATCTGTTTCGCGGCGGGCTGGAACGGTCATCCGTACGCGTGCTTCAACGGCTCGATCGAAGCGCCGCGTCTGGTATGCCGGTCGCGGAAGGGAGCAGGCTCCGATACTCGCGAACTTGCACGCTGGCGGTTCAGCGGCCCCGGCGACGGCGAGTGGGTGGCGGACGAGATCGACCCCTCGCGCCGCCTCACCTTGATCAATATGCCGATGCGCGCGGTTCGCTCATCCGGCTGGACCGGCCGCAACATGGACTGGAAAACCGCACCCGATGAATATGCCGCCATCGCCTTTCATTCGGACGATCTGAGCGACTGCAAGTGGGAAACCACCATCGCCGTCGACGTGCCGGCGGGAGTGCCATCGGGCGTCTACGGTCTCGCGATCGACAACGAGGTCGGCGCGGACACGATCCCGTTCTATGTGGGTCCCAACCCTGCCTTGCCCCGGCAGAGGATCGTCTTTCTGGCGCCCACCTTCACCTACATGGCCTATGCCAACCATGCGCGCGGCAATTTTGCCGGTGCGCTGGAGGCGCGGGTGAAAGAGTGGGGAGCCTATCCCCATAACCCGGATGTCGTCGGTACCTACGGCTATTCGACCTATAACCGCCACCCGGACGGATCGGGCATAACGCTGTCGTCCCGGCTGCGCCCGATCATGACGATGCGCCCCGGCTATCTGGTCTATCACGACGAGAAGGGTTCCGGCATGCGCGGCTTCCCGGCGGATTCCCATCTCACGGACTGGCTGAGAGCCAAAGGTTTTGGGTTCGACGTCCTGACCGACGAAGATCTGGACCGCGAGGGTGTGGCGGCTCTTACCCCTTATGACGTCGTTCTGACGGGCACCCACCCTGAATATCATACGCGCCGGACGATCGAGGCTCTCATCTCCTACAGGGAGGGGGGCGGCAGGCTGATGTACCTCGGCGGCAACGGCTTCTACTGGAAGATCGGCCGCGATCCGCGTCAGCCCCACCTCATCGAGATCCGCCGGGCGGAGGGAGGCGGCAGGACCTGGGCCAGCCAGCCGGGCGAATATTACAATCAGCTCGATGGCGAATATGGCGGGCTCTGGCGTCGAAACGGCATCCCCCCGCAAAAGGTCGCCGGCGTCGGGTTCACGGCGGAAGGCGCATTCGAGGGCACCTACTACCTCCGCACCGAAGGGTCGTTCCGACCGGAGCTGGCGTTTCTGTTCGAGGGCATTCCGCCCGATCAGAGAATAGGTGATTTCGGCCTTTCAGGCGGCGGTGCTGCCGGCTTCGAGATCGACCAGGCCAGCCCGGATCTTGGGACGCCGGATTTCGTCACCGTGGTTGCCGCGTCTGAAGGCCATGGGCCGAGCTTCGAAACGAGCTTTGAAGAATTGCTGCTTCCCGGCGTCTTCGACGGCGGTCCGCGACCTTACGGCGGCATCCGATCAAACATCGTCTACGGCCTCGCCGGGAATGGCGGAGGTTTGTTTTCGGTCGGCTCCATCACGTTTTGCGGCAGCCTGTCTCATGACGGCTACGAGAACAACGTGTCCCGCCTTCTGGAAAACTGCCTCCGCAAATTTCTCGAAACAGCGCCCGATGTCGACACCGACCCAGCTGTTCCGCGGTGATCAACCCCAGGTCCAATTAGCGATGACAGGAATGACCGCCGAGCACGCTGAGATCCGTGTGGATTTCCACGCTCTGAAATCGCTTCTGAGCGATATTTTCTCCCGCTATGGAACATCGCCTTCAACCGCCGATATTCTCGCCGCCAACTGCGCCGGCTGCGAGCGCGACGGTGCGATCAGTCACGGCATATTCCGCATTCCCGGCTATGTGGCATCGCTGAGAACGGGGTGGGTCGATGGCACGGCGGTCCCGGACATCGTCGGCGTCAGCCCTTCCTTCATTCGCGTGGACGCCCGGAACGGATTTGCCCAGCCGGCCCTGGCAGCCGCCGCGAGGGCGATCGACGGCGCCGTGGAGAGCACAGGGGTCGCCATCGTTGCCACGCGCAACTCCCATCATTTCAGCGCGCTGTGGCCTGATGTCGAACCGTTTGCGCGCCGGGGCCTTGTGGCGATCAGCTTCGTGAACGGCCTCGCCAATGTCGTGCCGCATGGCGGTCGATCGCCCGTCTACGGCACGAACCCCATGGCGTTTGCGACGCCGGTCGCCGGTGCCGAACCGCTCGTGGTGGATCAGGCGACAAGTGTGATGGCCAATGGCGAAGTCAGGCTCCATGCCCTGGCGAACACTCCCCTTCCTCCCGGCACGGGAGTGGACAGCGACGGCAACCCTTCCACGGATCCCCACGCGGTTCTGGCCGGCGGGGCGTTGAACGCCTTTGGCGGCTACAAGGGATCCTCCATCGCACTCATGGTCGAGCTGATGGCGGGGGCCCTGACCGGTGGGCAGCTCTCGTTCGAAAACGATTTCGGCGATTGCGTCGGAGCCCAGACGCCAAAAGCCGGGCAATTGCTGATCGTCATCGATCCCCGGCGCGGAGGAAATTCGCAGTTCGCGCAGCGTGTCGCGCTGTTGTGTGGCCGGCTTCTCGACGCCGGGCAGGAACGTCTGCCCGGCGAGCGCAGGTACAGGAACCGAGCCAATGCAGAGCGCTTCGGCGTTCCGATTTCGGAAGAGAAGCTTTTTCATCTGAAGGCCCTAGCGGCAAACGGCACGTGACCACGCCAGCACTTCGCATTCCGTTTCAGACAGTCCGTTTCGGGAGGGCACTGTGAACGCCGTTTCGCATGACAAGGGCCGACTGGCTCTTCATCGATCCCTGACCTCTTCGCAGGTCGATCAGTTGGTAGGCCTCTTTCAAGCAGAGTGGTGGACCAAGGGGCGCACCAAAACGGATGTCGAGAAGATCCTGCAATCCGGCGGGCCCATCTTCGCCTTCATCGATCCGCATTGCGACGACCTCGTCGCGTTCGCCCGCGTCCTGAGCGACGGTGTTTACAAGGCGATGATCTTCGACATCATCGTCAAAAGCACATGGCGCAATACGGGGCTGGGCGGTCTGCTGATGGAGACCGTGATGAACGATCCCGCCATCGTCCACATCAAGCACCGCGAGCTGTACTGCCTGGAGGAAATGATACCCTTCTATGCCAAGTGGGGCTTCACGGCATTGCTGCCCGGTCTTCATTTCATGCGAAAGGCTTCTTTGTGAAGGGCTTGATGGGTACACGCTTCGGGCTGATGTCGGCTTTCGGACGGACGCCCAACGACCGCTTCTGGCGCACCGAGACAGTGACTCGTCGCCGTTCAAGGTCGACCCACGACAGGGCATCATTCGGATGTCAAAGGCAGCGACAGCAAATCAAAAATGTGGGGTGAAATGGCGACATCACGTCAGCGATGACGCTAAAAGCGATGCAAAACCAAGTGGTTGCTAAAATAGGCTGGCGGAGAGGGTGGGATTCGAACCCACGGTACGCTTGCACGCACAACGGTTTTCGAGACCGTCCCGATCGACCACTCCGGCACCTCTCCGCGCACGGGACGCGACGGCGGCCGCCGCGTCGTGGAGCGCAGGCTCAATAACCGAGGAGTCGGTCGGGCACAAGACCCGTGCCGACACGAAGTGGACCGCCCGTCGGCAATCCACGCCGTTCAGCGGCGCGAGGCTGAACTGCAGAGCCAGGCGAGCGCGGCGCCGGCAATACCGGCGGCAAGGATCAGCGCGACCGGATGCCGGCCGGCATGGTGCGTCAACTCCCGCATGCCGCGCCCATAGGCCGAGCGGCCGAGCTCGAACGCGTCGTCGGCGAGATGGACCGCCTGCCCGCGTGCGCGCTGGCCGACCGCCACCGCGTCGTCATAGAGCTCGTCGAATTGCGCCGCGGACTGACGACGGGCGCCGCCGGCGACGCTGCGCAGCCGGCCGCCGACTTCATCCGCCAGATCGCGGGCCGCACCGGTGATCCGATTCCTGTTCATCTCGTCCTCGCTGTTTCGACAGCCAAAACCGTACCGGGCTGTCATCCGGCCGGATAACGCCGCAGCGCGTCGAAGGTTCAGGCGGCAGGGCGACCGATGCTGCCCGCTCGCTCTTTTCCGGTCGCGGCAGCCGGTGGAAAACCTTGACTCGCTCCGCCCGAGCCCCTATAGGCGCTGCCTTGGCGCGAAGTGGGTTCGTGCCATGATCCGTAGCCGACCGAAAGAAGCCGGTCACGTGCCTGATGGCGCGCAGTCCGGGCTCGAACGAAAGGACATAACATGTTCGCGGTCATCAAGACGGGTGGCAAGCAGTATCGCGTTGTCGCCAATGAAGTCATTACCCTCGGCAAGATCGAAGCCGAGGACGGCGCGACCGTCACCTTCCCGGTGCTGATGCTCGGTGGCGATGCCCCGAAGGTCGGCGCTCCGCTGGTCGAGGGTGCTTCCGTCACCGCCGAAGTGGTCAAGCAGACCCGTGGCGACAAGGTCATTGCGTTCAAGAAGCGCCGCCGGCAGAATTCGCGCCGCAAGATCGGCCACCGGCAGGACTTCACCGTGGTCCGTATCACCGCCATCACTGGCGCCTGAGACCGCAAGCAGGATTTAGGAGAGCACCATGGCTCATAAAAAAGCAGGCGGTTCCTCGCGCAACGGTCGTGATTCGGCCGGCCGTCGTCTCGGCGTGAAGAAGTTCGGTGGCGAAGCCGTCATCTCGGGCAACATTATTCTGCGTCAGCGCGGCACCAAGTGGCATCCCGGCACCAATGTCGGCATGGGCAAGGACCATACCCTTTTCGCCCTCGTCGAAGGCCGCGTCGAGTTCCGCAATAAAGCCAATGACCGAACCTACGTATCCGTGATTCCGGCCGCCGAGGCCGCCGAATAAAGCCGGTGAGATTTCCTGAAATCCCACCGGTCTCGCCCGACCGGTAGGATTTCTGGAGCCACTGTCAACGCTCCGGGTGCCCGAAGGGGAGGCGAGGAAGACCGCCTCCCCTTCGTCGTTCCACGCACCAGGAGCCAGCCATGACCATCGTCGAAGCGACCCTCGGGTCCGCCCTTGCCGAGAGCAGTACCGCCGTCCTCGAGACCGGCCGCCTCTTCCTGCGCGCCCCGCGAATCGAGGACATGGCCTGGATCGCCGAGCTCGCCGACAACCGGCGCATCGCCGAGATGACGTCGAACATTCCGCATCCCTACGGGATGGCGGATGCCGCGGCCTTCGTCGCCAACCTGCTGGTCGGGCCGGATTGCGCGACCTTCGCGATGTTCATGAAGAATGACGGCTCCAACCCGCTCGGCCCGCCGATCCCGATCGGCATGTGCGGCTTTTCCCCGCGCGACGAGGCGGTGCCGGAGATCGGCTATTGGGTGGGCGAGCCCTATTGGGGTTTCGGCTATGCCACGGAGGCGACGCGGGCGCTGCTCGACCACGCCTTCGAGGACCTCAACCTGCCGGCGCTCAACGCGGCGGCGCGCGTGGTCAATCCGTCCTCGCGGCGGGTGCTTGAGAAGTGCGGCTTCCAGTGGACGGGCGTGGGACTGACGCGGGTGCGCGCGATCGGTGCCTCGGTTCCCGTCGACCGGTTCCGCCTCGAAAAGCGGCTATGGGCCTCGCTGCGGTCCTGGGGCGCTACCGCCTCGGCGACCCGGCACGTGCAAATAACGCATTGAGCGCGCCGCAATCGCGGTCGTGATTTGCTATGATGACATCCTCCCCGCTCCGGTTCGCCGGAGCGGGGAGACTCGTTCCGAACCGCGCTGATCCGCCGAGCTGACACGTCATGAAATTCCTCGACCAGGCCAAGATCTATGTCCGCTCCGGCGATGGCGGCGCGGGCTGCCTGTCGTTCCGGCGGGAGAAGTTCATCGAATTCGGCGGCCCGGACGGCGGCGATGGCGGACGCGGCGGCGACGTCTGGATCGAATGCGTCGATGGCCTCAACACGCTGATCGACTACCGCTTCCAGCAGCACTTCAAGGCCAAGAAGGGCGGCTACGGCATGGGCAAGAACCGCGCCGGCGGCAAGGGCGACGACGTGGTGCTGAAGGTTCCCGCCGGCACCGAGGTGCTGGACGAGGAGGGCGAGACCGTGATCGCCGACCTCACCGAGGTCGGCCAGAAGATCCGCTTCCTCAAGGGCGGCAATGGCGGCTTCGGCAACGCGCATTTCCAGACCTCCACCAACCAGGCGCCGCGCCGGGCCAATCCCGGCCAGGAGGGCGAGGAGCGGTGGATCTGGCTGCGGCTGAAGCTCATTGCCGATGCCGGCCTGGTCGGCCTGCCCAATGCCGGCAAGTCGACCTTCCTCGCCGCCACCACCGCCGCCAAGCCGAAGATCGCCGACTATCCCTTTACCACCCTGCATCCCGGCCTCGGCGTGGTGCGGGTGGACGGGCGCGAATTCGTGCTCGCCGACATTCCCGGCCTCATCGAGGGCGCGCATGAGGGCGTCGGCATCGGCGACCGTTTCCTCGCCCATATCGAGCGCTGCCGCGTGCTGCTGCACCTCGTCGACGGCACCAGCGAGCATGCCGGCAAGACCTACAAGACCGTGCGCAAGGAGCTGGAGCTCTACGGCGCCGGGCTGGAGGACAAGCCGGAGATCGTCGCCCTGTCCAAGGCCGACGCGCTCGATCCCGACCAGCTGAAGCAGCAGGTCGCCCGCCTGCAGCGCGCCGCCCGCAAGAAGCCGCTGGTGCTTTCCGCCTCGACGGGGGAGGGCGTGACGCAGGCGCTGCGTGCGCTCGCCCACATCATCGACGAGAGCCGGGGCGAGGACGAGGCGCAGGAGGTTCAGGAAGCGTGGCGACCGTGACGCCGTCTCGCCGCCTGACTGCCTGAGCATCCATCTTCCCCCGATTCCACGAGCGTCATCCTCGGCGTAGGTGCGGCGAGCTGCCATCGAGCGCGGTCTCGCATCGGGAGCGTGCTGATCCGGTTTCTGCCCGTGTGCCGCCGACTGGGGAACGGTTCGGGTGGCGAGGGTGGGAGCCGGATGGCGGGAAGACGGCAGGCATGCTTTGGCCTATAAGCCCGTCCTTTCATCGCCCGCCTGCGAGACCGCCAATGTCCGCCGATTCGAACCCCGCCGCCTCGACCACCGCAACCCCTTCCGCCGCCGGCCTGACGGGCGTGCCGCAGATCGCCTCCTTCCGCCGCATCGTGGTGAAGGTCGGCTCCGCGCTGCTGGTCGATAGCGCCCGCGGCCAGCTGCGCCATGCCTGGCTCGCCGCGCTGGCCGAGGATGTCGGTGCGCTGCACCGGGTTGGCAAGGAGGTGCTGGTGGTGTCCTCCGGCGCCATCGCGCTGGGCCGCAACCTGCTCAAGATGCCCAAGCGCCCGCTGAAGCTGGAGGAGAGCCAGGCGGCCGCCGCCATCGGCCAGATCGCGCTGGCCCGCGCCTGGTCGGAAGCGCTGGCGCATGAGGGCGTCACCGCCGGGCAGATCCTGCTCACGCTCGGCGATACCGAGGAGCGCCGCCGCTACCTCAACGCCCGCTCGACGCTGCACAAGCTCTTGGAGCTCAAGGCCGTTCCGGTGATCAATGAGAACGACACCGTCGCCACCTCGGAGATCCGCTACGGCGACAATGACCGGTTGGCGGCCCGCGTCGCCGGCATGGCGAGCGCCGATCTCTTGATCCTGCTCTCCGACATTGACGGCCTCTACACCGCCCCGCCCAATGACGACCCGAACGCGCAGCTGATCCCGGTGGTGCCGCGCATCACCGCCGAGGTGGAGGCGATGGCGGGCGGCGCCGGTACCGAATTGTCGCGCGGCGGCATGAAGACCAAGATCGAGGCCGGCAAGATCGCCACCACGGCGGGCGCGCATATGGTGATCGGCTCGGGCAAGGTGAAGAACCCGATCCGCGCCATCGAGCACGGTGCGCGCTGCACCTGGTTCCTCGCCCCGGCCAATCCGGTGGCGTCGCGCAAGCGCTGGATCGCCGGCTCGCTGGAGCCGCGCGGCGTGCTGCATCTCGACGCCGGAGCGGTGGCGGCGCTGCGGCGCGGCTCTTCGCTGCTACCAGCGGGGGTGAAGAAGGTCGAGGGCGAGTTCACCCGCGGCGACGCGGTGGTGCTGCGCGGCCCTGACGGCGCCGAGATCGGCCGCGGGCTGGTGGCCTATGACCACGACCACGCGGAACGGATCAAGGGGCGGTCATCCGACGAGATCGTCGGGATCACCGGGTTCGAGGGCAGGTCCGCGATGGTGCACCGGGATGATCTGGTGCTGGGTGGAGGGTGAGCGGCGTCTCTATTTTTCTAATTTTAGAATGTATTGATCCGCATGTGCCGGTTCTTTCGTAGGGGCGTCTTTGTCAATCTTAGCAGAGTTTGCCAAAATCAACTTGGCCCTTTTGAGGGCTGTTAGATATATCTCAATTTTCTGCTTCAGCTCCTGCGGAGATAATGAATTATAATCACCGCGGTGCCAAACTTCCGGCGCCCTGATGCCGTGTTCATTCTTCGGAAAACAAATAAATTCACCGTCCGAATTCTGAAAGTCAGTCAACGAAAATACGGTGTCTTCTACAATAGTCATCAAAAGTCGCCTTTGGAATGTGTCCAAAGGCATTGTGCTCCAGCCAAACAGAAATAGCGGCTTAAGCTGCCCGCCTTCCGCTATTATAAGCAGCGGTTTGACAGGGATTTGGATGGTCCGACTGACAGGGAACGGATGAACAAATTGGTCGTATGAAGGGCTTCCTGAGTATTTTCGTCCTTGGTCATAATCATAAAATGCGGAAACCAATTTGGCTACGTGAGAGCGACTTTTCGGAGGTCCTTTCGACATCGCCGCTATCATTGCGGTTTCCCGGTCGAGGCCAAAAATTATCCTATCCCGGACAATGGGTGAAGCGGCCACATAGGTCGTTTGTGGTATTGCCCTTACAAAGCTTACCAGTGCCTTAGTTGTCTTGACCTCATCTGCGTAATTGTAACGAACCCAGTTGTGGACGTAAGGCGGTCTTTCAAGCTTCGTAACGGACATTTATTAACCCTCTAATGCCGCGTCTGCTCCTTAAAGTACGCACTTATCTGCTCGTCGGAAATTCGCATTCCCGGGTTTGAGTCGCCGTCGTGATTATACACTTGATCCCATGGGCCGCCACTTGCGTGAGATAGTTCAACCAACCTGTATGTGGATATGCGGGTATAATGTTCGATCAGCGGGGATATGAATGCCTCATCACTTGCATCAATGTTCGGTGTACATTCTTCAAGTCTGGCAGTGATGGGTGAGCGTCGATGTGCTCGAGATGTTATGGGATCGCTGCCGTGTTGTTTGAATTCGTGATATATTTCTCTGAATACTGGACCGTAATCCCAAGCTTCAATCTTTGCCGAAACCAAAGGTTTATTATTTTTGGCTAAATACCATCCATGGATAAAATATATAATCTTATTAATATCTATGTTCGTGATTTTCTTTTCACGTTTTTCAACAAAATCCAAAATGAAATTTGCAATCTCTCGAACATCATAAGGCATGATCGCCTCCCAAAAAAACGTACCCTCTTTGTTCTGCTCAATCAATAGCGGCGAAACTCTAAAATTTCGTGGCGATCCGATCGTGGCCCCTCTCCCCATTGTGACTCCACCACCCAACCGATCCCCCTATCCTCCCCGGCATGAACCGCCGCACTCTCCTGCTCGCCGCCCCGTTCCTGCTCCTCACCCCACGCTCCGCCCCGGCGCAGCCTGCACCCACGTCGCCCGCCCCATCCCCCTTCACCCCCGCCCTCGATGCCGCCGCCGCGCTGACCCCATTGCGCACGGTCCACATCGCGCACGACAGCTGGCTTGCCGACGCCCGCGCCTATAACGGCGCCCGGCTCGATGCCCCCGCGAACATCAAGTCCGCCTCGAAATCGGTGATGTCGGCCCTCGTCGGCGTCGCCATTGACAAGGGCGTGCTGGAAGGCGTCAACCAACCCGTCGCGCCGTTGCTCGTCCGCGACTTGCCGGCCCATCCCGATCCGCGCCTCGCCCGAGTCACCGTCGGCAACCTCCTCTCCATGCAGGCCGGGCTGGCCCGCACCTCCGGGCCGAATTACGGACGCTGGATCGCCTCCGGTAATTGGGTGCGCGCGGCGCTCGCAGAGCCGTTCGAGGCCGAGCCCGGCGGGCCGATGCTGTATTCCACCGGCTCGACGCATCTTCTCTCCGCCATCCTCACCCGCGCCACCGGCCGCCCGACACTGGCGCTGGCGCGCGACTGGCTCGGCCCGGTGGAGGGCTTCGCCATCGCCTCCTGGGACCGCGACCCGCAGGGCATCTATTTCGGCGGCAACCAGATGGCGATGCGCCCCACCTCGTTGCTGGCCTTCGGCGAACTCTACCGGCGCGGCGGCGTGACGGTGGACGGCACCCGCATCCTGCCGCAGGCCTGGATCGACGAGAGCTGGCGCGTGCGCACCCAGTCGCGCTTCACCGGCGACGGCTACGGCTATGGCTGGTTCCGCCGCACGCTCGGCGGCGCGGATGTCGCCTATGGCTGGGGCTATGGCGGGCAGATGCTCTATGTGGTGCCCGAGCGCGGCCTCACCCTCGCCATGACCTCGGCCACCGACGCGCCCGCCGGCCGTTCCGGTCATCGCGACGACCTGCACGCGCTGGCGAGCGCGCTCATCGAAGCTGTCGGCCCGGGTTGAACCGTGGTTCAATCCGCTTGCGGTTCGGCGGGGTATGAAACCGGATTTATTTCGCCGCTGTTCAATCCGCGCTTAATCCGCGTGCATGCACGGGCGAAAATCTGCTGAAAACAGCGCCACCGGCGGTTGACCTTCCGGTCGGGAGCGCGGTCGCGCCCCGGCGCGGCGCGGCGAATCGCGGCCGCTCCGACCTGTGGCATGCTTCCTGCTGATCCCCTCGCATCAGTCCGCCAGAAAGGCGGCCCAGAGCGAGGACAAGGACGTGACGAAGCAGACCGACCTTCGCAACTCGACGAACCTGACCCTTCTGGCCGCGCGAGGGTTCACGCGCCGCACCCTGCTCAAGGGCGCGCTCGGCGCCGGCGCGGTGGCCGCTTCCGGCCCGTGGCTGGTGCGCGATGCCTTCTCCTCGTCCGGCGAGCTCAGCCTGCTCAACTGGGACGACGAACTGCCCAACCCGGTGATCCCGAACTTCGAAAAGAAGACCGGCATCAAGGTGAAGACCACCCCGTTCTCGCAGAACGAGGAGCAGATCAACAAGCTGCAGGCCACCGCCGGCGAGGGCTTCGACCTGTGCGAGCCCACCCGCGACCGTGCCCCGCAGTTCAAGGAGCTCGACGTCCTCGCGCCGTTCGACACCAACAAGCTGCATCTCGACAACCTGCTGCCCTCGATGCTGGAAGCTTCCACCAGCGTGTGGACCTGGGACGGCAAGCTCTACCACGTGCCGCATTGCTGGGGCTCGGAGGCAATCTCCTGGCGCACCGACCTCGCGCCCGGCCTGACCTATGACAAGCTCAGCTACGGCACGCTGTGGGCGCCGGAGTTCAAGGGCAAGATGCAGGGCCGCCCCCACTCGCTGCTGCTCGGCATCGGCTTGTGGATGGACGCCAACGGCAAGCTCCCGTCCAACCGCATGCTCGATGCGTTCAAGGACGAGGAGACGATGAAGAAGATCTACGACGTCATCCTCGCCTACGCGATCGAGAACAAGGCGCAGGTGAAGCAGTTCTGGGATTCCTCGGACAACACCAAGTCCGGCTTCATGGAGAATGGCTGCACCATCGGCCAGACCTGGGACGGCCCGCCGCTGTCGCTGAAGAAGCAGGGCAAGCCGGTCACCTATATGGCGCCGCAGGAAGGCGCGATCACCTGGGTCGACGGCTGGGCGATCACCAAGGGCGCCAAGAACATCGACCAGGCCTATGAGTGGCTGAACTACATCCACTCGCCGGAAGTCTCGGCGCAGGTGGCGGATGGCTCGGGCTACAACCCGGTGGTCAAGGGCGCCGACGCCTTCCTGTCCGAGGCCGCCAAGAAGAACTTCTCCGAGGCCTATCCGGGCGACGCGCTCTCCAAGCTGTGGAGCCGCCCGCCGGAGCCGTCGTGGTACGCCGAGCTGCGCACCCAGTACGCCGAGAAGTTCAAGGCGGCCTGATCGCGCGACGATCCCGCCGGAGCCGGCTCGCCGGCTCCGGTCCGTTGCTCTCCCGGGCCGGTTCGCCGGCCCGGGTCCGCGCGCGGGGCGACCGTCCGCCCGCGTTCCCGCCGCCATGTCCCGCGATCTGGCGGCCAGTCGACAAGCAACCGGAGACCCTATGGCCGCAGCCGTGGAGCTCGAGGGCGTCAATGTGACGTTCGGAGATTTCGTCGCCGTCCGTGATGCCAACCTCACCATCGAGGCCGGGGAGTTCTTCTCCTTTCTCGGCCCGTCCGGATGCGGCAAGACCACGCTTTTGCGTACCATTTCCGGCTTCATCGAGCCGACGCGCGGGCAGGTGCGCATCGGCGGCCGGGACATGGTCGGCATCGGTCCCAACAAGCGGCCCACCGCGCTGATCTTCCAGAACCTCGCGCTGTTCCCGATGATGAGCGTGGCCGACAATATCGGCTACGGCCTCCGGGTGCGCGGCGTGCCCAAGCATGAGCGCGACGAGAAGGTGAAGAACCTGCTCATCCAGGTCGCGCTCAGCGAGCACGGCCACAAGAAGGTGTCGGAGCTGTCCGGCGGCCAGAAGCAGCGCGTCGCCATCGCCCGGGCGCTTGCCGTCGAGCCCTCGGTCCTGCTCCTCGACGAGCCGCTGTCGGCGCTCGACCTCAAGCTGCGCCAGCACATGCGCGCCGAGCTGCGTGCCATCCAGAAGCGGGTGGGCATCACCTTCATCTACATCACCCACGACCAGGGCGAGGCGCTGACCATGTCGGATCGCATCGCGGTGATGAATGCCGGGGTGATCGAGCAGGTCGGCAATGGCCGCTCCGTCTATGCCGAGCCGCGCACGCCCTTCGTCGCCGCCTTCGTCGGCGAGAACAACCAGATCCGCGGCCGGGTCACCGCCGTCGCCGACGGCATGGCAACGCTGGACACGCCGCTCGGCACGCTTTCCGGGCGCAACCCGGTCGGGCTGAAGGCCGGCGAGGAGGCGCTGCTGTTCGTCCGGCCGGAGGTGCTGTCGCTGGTGCCCACGGGCACGCCGAACGGCTCGACGGTCGGCTTCGACGGCGAGGCGCTCGACGTCGCCTATGAGGGCAGCGTCACCCACGTGACGCTCCGGGTCCGCACCGGCCAGAAGATCACCGCCACGGTCGGCGGCGGCGTGGTGCCGGTGAGCGGCGAGACGCTGCATATCGGCTTCAAGCCGCAGGACGGCCTGCTGCTCGCCCGCCCGGCGAGCCATTGAGGGGAGGGCGGCATGGGAGCGACCGGCGGCCTCACCCTCGTCTTCGGGCTACCGCTGGCGGTAGCGCTGTTCTTCTTCGGGCTCGCCGCCTATGAGCGGCGCATGGGCCTCGCCAACGGCCCGGGCTTCTTCCAGCGTAACGGGCTCGCGGTCGGGCTCTATCTGGTGCTGGCGGTCGGCTTCTGGGTGTTCTTCGTCATCGTGCTTCCGCAGTTCTCGATGGTGGACATGTCGTTTCGCCCGAAACTGCCGCCTTCGCAGATGGGCGGGCCGAAGGACGTGTTCACACTGGAGAACTACCGCTACTTCCTGTTCGGCTCGACCACCTCGACGTCGAGCTGGAACTGGATCCACATCAAGGCCTTCTTGCTCACCATCGGGGTGAGCATCGCCATCACCCTGTTCAACTTCGCCCTTTGCTACCCGATCGCCTTCCACATGGCGCAGTCGGCGGGGGCGGCGCGGCTGCGCATCCTGCTGCTGCTGCTGATCATCCCCTATTGGGTGAACGAGATCCTGCGCGCCTTCGCCTTCCGCGTGCTGCTGTCCTCCGGCGGCATCATCAACAAGCTGCTGCTGGGGGCGGGCGTGATCGGCGAGCCGATCGATTTCCTCGGCGCCGATGTCGGCCTCTATATGGGCCTCTCCTACGCCTATCTGCTGATGATGGTGTTCCCGCTCTACAGCGCCATCGAGAGCCTCGACAAGAACCAGATCGAGGCGGCGCGGGACCTCGGCGCGCCGTGGTGGCACATCCACCTCTTCGTGGTGATGCCGCATGCCAAGCCGGGCATCGCCTCGGGCTGCACGCTGGTGTTCATGCTGTGCGCCGGCGCGCTCGCCGCGCCGCTGGTGCTGGCCGGTCCGCGCACGCTGTGGTTCACGCCCATCGTCTATGACCGCTTCTACCAGGCGTTCAACTGGCCGCAGGGCGCGGCCTATGCCTTCATCCTGCTAGTGACCTGCGTCGTCTTCGTGCTGCTGGTGCTGAAGATGTTCCGGCTGAGCCTTGGAGAAATCACGCGATGACATCCGGGCCGCTCCAGCGCATCCTGTTCGCCGTCTATATCGCGGTGTTCTTCCTCTATCTGCTCGGCCCGCTCATGGTGATGGGCGTCTCGGCCTTCAACACCCCGCAATACCCGCAGGTCTGGCCGATCGAGGGGCTGACCCTCGACTGGTTCTCCCAACTCTTCGCCGATCAGGACATGATGTACGGGCTGCGGACCAGCCTGTGGATCGGCGTGCTGGTGGTCGCCATCTCCGTGCCGATCGGGCTCGCCGGCGCCATCGTGATGACGCAGATCCAGCCGCGGGTGCGCTCGGCCTATTACCTCGTCGTGGTGTCGCCGGTGCTGACGCCGGGCATCATCATCGGCATCTCCACCGTGGTGTTCTGGCGCGAATTCACCACGCTGACCGGCACGAAGTTCCTCTATGACGGCATCATCCTCACGGTGATCGGCCAGTCGAGCTTCATTTCCGCCTATTGCATGCTGATCATCCTCGCCCGGCTGCAGCGCTTCGACCAGGCGCAGCAGGAGGCGGCGCTCGATCTCGGCGCCTCCTATCCGCAGGTGTTCCGCCACATATTGCTGCCCTTCCTGCAGCCGGCGCTGTTCTCGGCGGCGGTGCTCGCCTTCCTGTCCTCCTTCGAGAACTACAACACCACCACCTTCGCCATCCTATCGGAGAAGACGCTCACCACCGTGCTCGCCGGACGGGTGCGGCAGGGCTCCACCCCGGCGATCAGCGCGCTGGCGGTGATCATCGTCGGGGTGACGATCGTCGGCGCCATCGCCTATGAGCTGTGGAAGCGTCGGGCCGACGCGGCCGCCGAGCGCCGCCTGCGCGCCGCCCAGGCCGCCGAGGAAAGCGAGCTCAGCGGCGCCGCTGCGCCCATGGCGGCCTGATCGCGCGTCGGCGTGCCGGGTGCCTCCTTCGGGCGGGCCGCATCGGGGCGTCCGCTTGCCCCGCACACGCGGGATCGACGTCGGCGGTTGCGAGGCGGCAGGCCTAGGACGGCAGATCTGCGACGGTCGATCACTTGCGATTAGATCGCATACGATTATTTTAGGGGTGGGCGCCATCGCGCCGAGAGGACACCCGCCATGAAGGGACATGCTGATGAGGCCGCCGCGCGGACGGCGCTGGCCACCACGGAGCTCAACGCTGCCGGGTCGTGTGCCGGCGAGGCCGGTCTCGACGACTTCCTCTGCTTCGCGGTCTATTCCGCCAATCACGCCTTCAATCGCGCCTACTTGCCGCTGCTCGACGCACTGGGCCTGACCTATACGCAATATCTGGTCATGGTCAGCCTGTGGCGCGCCGACGGGCAGACGGTGGGCGACCTTGCGGGCCATCTCGCGCTCGAATCCAGCACGCTGACGCCGCTGATCAAGCGGCTGGAGGCACAGGGCCTGGTTAAGCGGCGGCGCAGCGTCGCCGACGCCCGGCAGGTTCACGTCCATCTCACCGACGAGGGGCAGGCGTTGCGGGCGAAGGGCGCGGCGGTGCCGGCCGCCATCGCCGCCGCCACCGGGCTCGACCGCCCCTCGGTGGAACGGATGCGTGCCGACATCGCCCGCCTGCGCGCGGCGCTCCAGCGCTGAGCGCGGCACGGGAGACGGGACGGTCGGCCGCTGCTATGACCCGCGGTGGTAAAACCGCTTGCATGAGTCGCCACCCATGGACGCCGTGCCGATCGAGATCGACATCCGCCTGCGCGACCTGCGCAATTTCTTCGCCACGCCGGATATCGATCCCTTCGCCGGCGAGAGCATTGACGAATCCGGCATCGACCGGCTGATCGATCTGGTGACGGCCGAGCGTCGCTGGCGTCGCCGGCCGGTGCGGCTGCGGCTGCATGTGGCGCCGACGCCGGGCAATGCCGAGCTCGCGCCGCGCCTTCCCGAGGCGCTGGCGCGCTATTGCGACACCAATCGTGACTATGCCGAGCGCAAATTGCGCGAGACCCGGCGCGAGGGGCTGCGCACGCTGGCGGTCGGCGTGGTGTTCCTCGCTCTGTGCATCGGCGTCGCGACCTTGATCAGCAGCTCGGCGCTGGACGACATGCTGGTCGGCGAATTGCTGAGCGAGGGCGCGATTATCGCCGGCTGGGTCGGGCTGTGGCGGCCGATCGAGATCCTGCTGTTCGACTGGTGGCCCTATGCCCGCGACCGCGTGCTCTACACGCGGCTGCGCGGGCTCGAGATCACTGTGCTGCCGTCTGAAGCGGTGCGCTGAACGCTCCGGCGGCCGAGCCGCCGAGCCAGCGGTCGAGGAAGCTGTCCAGCCACAGCCGCACTCGCCCGTCATGCTGCAGCCGGTCGGTGAAATGGGCGCTGCGCGGGCGCGCGCCGGGCAGCGAGAGCCGCTCATTGCCGCGTATCGTCCACCGGCACATCATGTGGTGCGTCACTTCCGGGTGGAACTGCAGGCCATAGGCCGCCGGCCCGTAGCGGAACGCCTGGTTGGGAAAGGCGTCGCCGGAGGCCAGCAATTCAGCGCCGCGCGCCAGCTCGAAGCCCTCGCGGTGCCAATGATAGACATGGTTGGGCCATTCGTCGGGGGCGGTCGTGGCGGCGTCGCCCGCCTCGTCGCGGCCGTCGTCGAGCAGCGCGCGCCCGGCGGGGGTTGGGCGCAGCGGATAATAGCCGATCTCCACCAGCCCCTCGGGATGCGGCGCCACGCGGGCGCCGAGGTGGCGGGCCAGCATCTGCGCGCCCAGGCAGATGCCGAGATAGGGCTTGGCTTCCTTCAGCGCGACGCCGATCCAGTCGATCTCGGCGCGCACATAGTCGTGGCAGTCATTGGCGCTCTGCGGGCCGCCGAAGACGACGGCGCCGGCATGGCGGGCCAGCGTGGTGGGCAGGGGATCGCCGAGGCAGGGGCGCCGCACATCCAGCCGGTATCCGCGCTCGACCAGCAGCCGGCCGACGCGGCCGGGCGAGGAATGTTCCTGGTGCAGGACGATCAGGACGTCGGAGGCGAGTTGCTGACCCATGCTTTTCGTCGTCGGCGCGAATCCGCAACGCTGCGCTGCGGCATATGTCAGCCATCACGACATGATTTTCGAGCGGTTTCAAGGCGCGGCGGCATGAAAACCCAGCGCCGGTCCGTGATTTGGCGCCGTGAGTGCGCGATATGGGAACCATGCCGGCGCCGTGCGGCCGGCGTTCACGCCTCGTCGAAGGTCTCGCGGATACGCTTGCGGATCTCCACCCGGTCGCGTGAGGAGATGTTCAGCAGCTCGGCGGCGCGCCAGACGAGGTTGTCCTCGAATTCGGTCAGCCCGCCATCGGCATAGGCGACCTCGAACATCATCTCGATCACCCGCTTGCGGCCTTCCTCGTCCATCGCCCGGTTGAGCACGCTGGTGAAGGCGTAGAGATCCACCGCCTCGGCGTCGCGGGCGATGGCGGCCTCGAGCAGATGCTCGGCCTCCTCCGGCTTCAGGCTGAAGCGGAAGGCGAGGATGTGCCGCAGCTTCTCCATCTCCGCATCGCCGATGATCCCGTCGATGGTCACCACATGCACCAGCAGCGCGGCGGCGGCGAGACGATAATCGTTCTCGGCGAACTCCGGCTCGCGGACGCCGCCGGCGATCTCGGCGATGAAATCGGTCAAACTGCGCAGCATGCCGGCGCAAGGCTCCAGCGGCGAGGTTCCAGGAACCCCGTTCGATCGAGGGACATTTGGGTGCGGCGAGGCCGGTAGCCAACCTCGCATTTTGCGTATCGGAATTGCCGGGGCGGTGCAATCTTCCCCGGGCGGCGTCCGGTCGATCCTCGCGCGAACGTGCAGCCGTGCCACACCTTGAGCGTGCGGAACGAAAAAAGCCCGACGAGGTCGAGGAACCCGCCGGGCGCAGTCTTCGGTATCTCCGGTGGCCGGAGCGGGCCTGAGCCCTGCGAGGATGTGGCTGTGTCGCCTATTCGAGATAGGTGGCGTAGCGCGACACATGTCCGGCGAGGCCGAGCGCATGGTTGCGCACCAGCACCTCGGCGGTGTCGGTCTCGCGCGCCTCCAGCGCCTGGATGATGGCCAAATGGTCCTGGATGGAGCGATCGGCGCGGTCTTCCTCGACGATGGTCTTGCGGCGGATCATCCGCATATGGGTGAACAGGTTCTCGGCGAGATTGACGAGGATGCCATTGCCGCCCATGGCGATGATCGCCTGGTGAAACTGGATGTTCACCTCGGAATATTCATCGAGCTTGGCGTGTGGTGTGCCGTCCTCGAAGGTGGCGAACATGGCGCGCAGCGTGGCGATCTCCTCGTCGCTGGCGTTCTGGGTGATCAGCCGGGCGGCCAGGCTCTCCAGCGCCGCCCAGACCTGGATCATCTCGATGACCTCGCGCTTGGTCTTGCGCACCACATAGATGCCGCGGCGCGGCACCGAGTGGACGAAGCCCTCGCGCTCCAGTTGCGCCATCGCCTCGCGCACCGGGGTACGGCTCACCCCCAGGCTCTGGGCCAGCTGGCGCTCGTCGAGGCGGACCTCGTGCGGCTGATCGTAGATGTTGAGCGAGACGATGACGTCCTTCAGCGCGGCATAGGCGCGGTTCTTGAAGGTGGAGGTGTCCTCGAGGGGCGCCACCGCGAGCTTGGCGGCGCCTGTGCCGACGCGCTGGATGCTGGTTTCGATGCTCATCGTCCGGCTCGCCTGCGCAACTGAGATGCCGACATGGCGGTGGTGTTGGCGGTGGTCATTGGCGTTGCCCTCCCAATCCCCTGAAGCGTGGTGTGGTCCGCAGGCCGGGCCGGCCGCCTTGTCGGCGTGTCACGGCGGGATGCGGTCGATCCGGTTCCGGCGGATCGAAAGCCCGCCGCGCGGTGGGCGCGGCGGGCCGTGTTGTGGTGCCCGAGGCTCAGGCGGGCTGCGGCGAGCGCAGCCGGCTGAGCAGGTTGGAGATCATCGGGTACAGGGCGGCGACCAGGCCGAGGCCCATGATGGTCGACACCAGCGGGTTGGACCAGAAGATCCCGATCGAACCGCCGGAGGCGAGCAGCGACTGGCGGAAGGCTTCCTCGGCGCTGTCGCCCAGCACGATGGCCAGAACCAGCGGTGCCAACGGGTAGTTGGTCTTCTTCAGCACGTAGCCGAGCACGCCGAACACCAGCATCATCACCACGTCGAACACGTTGTTGTTCACCGTGTAGGCACCGATGGCGCAGATCACCAGGATCACCGGGGCGATGATCGAGAAGGGGATGCGCAGGATGGCGGCGAACAGCGGCACCGTGGTGAGCACGACGATCAGGCCGACGACGTTGCCGAGATACATCGAGGCGATCAGGCCCCAGACGAAGTCCTTCTGCTCGACGAACAGCATCGGGCCGGGCTGGAGGCCCCAGATCAGCAGGCCGCCGAGCAGCACCGCGGCGGTCGGCGATCCCGGCACGCCCAGCGCCAGCATCGGCAGCAGGGCCGAGGTGCCGGCGGCGTGCGCGGCGGTCTCGGGGGCGACAACGCCCTCGATCTCGCCATTGCCGAAGTTCTTGCCGTTCTTCGACACGCGCTTGGCGATGCCATAGGCCATGAAGGAGGCCGGGGTGGCGCCCGCCGGGGTGATGCCCATCCAGCAGCCGATGATGCAGGAGCGGATGGAGGTCGCCCAGTAGCGCGGCAGGCTCGCCCAGGTCCGCAGCACGACCTTGGCGTCGATCTTCGCCGACTTGCCGCGGAATTCGAGGCCTTCCTCCATGGTCAGCAGGATTTCGCCGATGCCGAACAGGCCGATGACGGCGATGAGGAAGTCGAAGCCGTTCAGCAGTTCCTCGGAGCCGAAGGTGAGGCGCAACTGGCCGGTCACCATGTCGAGGCCGACGGCGGCGAGCGCGAAGCCGATCATCATCGACACGATGGTCTTGGCCGGCGGCTCCTTGCTCATGCCGACGAAGGAGCAGAAGGCGAGGAAGTACACCGCGAACTTCTCTGCCGGCCCGAAGCGCAGCGCGAAGGCGGCGACCAGCGGGGCGACGAGGGTGATCATCAGGATGGCGACGAAGGCGCCGACGAAGGAGGAGGTGAAGGCCGCGGTCAGTGCCTCGCCCGCCTTGCCTTGCCGGGCCATCGGATGGCCGTCGAAGGTGGTGGCCACCGACCAGGGTTCGCCCGGTATGTTGAACAGCACCGAGGTGATGGCGCCGCCGAACAGCGCACCCCAGTAGATGCACGACAAAAGGATGATCGCCGAGGTGGGCGACATGGAGAAGGTGAGCGGCAGCAGGATGGCGACGCCGTTCGCGCCGCCGAGGCCGGGCAGCACGCCGATGATGACGCCGAGCAGGATGCCGACCACCATCAGGAGGATGTTGAACGGATCGCCGGCGACAGCGAAGCCGTGCCAGAGATTGACGAAATTGTCGAACATGAGCGCTTTCCCCTGGGAGCTCGCCCGCGCGTGCTCCCGTTCCGGTTTATGGTGGCGTCACAGCCCGAGCAGGGCTTCGACCGGACCTTTTGGCAGTGGGATGAGGAACCACTTTTCGAAGACGAGGTAGAAGGCGGCCGGCACGCCGATGGCGATGGCGGCGGTCAGCGGCCAGCTGTACTTGCCCAGCCACTTCATGAAGACCGCGATCAGCAGGATCGAGGGGAGATAGATGCCGAGCGGTTCCACCATCAGGCAGTAGATTGTGGTGGGAACGAGCACCTTCAGCACCTGGCGGAGCTGGCTCCATTCGGCGAACAGGTCGGCGGGGTTTTCCCGCAGTCCCTGCGCCAGGTTGATGAGGCTGCAGACGCAGATGGCAATGCCGACATAGAAGGGGAAGAAGCCGGCCTGCGGGCCGTCGGCGCCCCAGCCGAAGCCGACGAGGTAGCTGCCATAGACGACGATCAGGCCGAACAGCAGGGTCAGCAGGGCGACGCCGATCTCGGCGTTGCGCTGCGTGGGGCCCGTGCCGGTGCCGTGGGATGTTTCGCTCATGATGGGTTCCGCGCTCCTGTCACGATCCAGCCGTCCGGCGGGATCACTCCCGCCGGTGCCGGATCGACGCATTCTCGATTGACGCGATGTTCTGTGCGCCGGGCCGGCGAAGCTGCCCGGGGTCGCCGGTTCGTCGCGGCGACGGGGGCAGGGATGCTGGCAAGCGGCCTTGTTAGCCGGCGATGCTCCCGCCCGAGGCGCCGGGCGCGGGGCGGGAGCTCGCGGGATCAGTTGGCGGCGGCGATGAAGCCGGCTTCCTGCATCAGGCCCTTATGGGTCGCCTCGGCCTTGGTCAGCCAGTCCTTGAATTCGGGGCCGGCCATGAAGGTCTGGTTGAAGGCGCCGTCCTTCATCAGCTGCTGCCATTCAGGGGTCTCGCGGACCTTCTTGAACAGGTCAACGAAATAGGCGACCTGCTCCTCGGAAACGCCCGGCGGCATGAAGATGCCGCGCAGCATCACATATTCCACGTCGAGGCCGGCCGACTTGCAGGTCGGGATCGAGGACCAGGACAGGTCGCCGAGGATCTTGTCGGTGTAGGGCAGCTGCTTGCCATCGAACACGCAGAGCGGGCGCACCTTGTCGCCGCGCCACTGGGAGACCGCCTCGATCGGGTTGTTCACCGTCGAGTTGACGTGGCCGCCGACCAGCTGCACCGCGACTTCGCCGCCGCCCTTGTAGGGAATGTAGGTCATCTTCTTGCCGAGCGCCTTCTCGATGGCGACGGTGATGATCTGGTCTTCCTGCTTGGAGCCGGTGCCGCCCATCTTGAAGGTGCCGTCCGGCGCCGCCTTGATCGCGGCCTCGTATTCCTGCGCGGTCTTGTAGGGATCCTGGGCGTTCACCCACAGCACGAATTCGTCGAGCGCCAGCATCGCCACCGGCGTCATGTCCTTCCAGTTGAAGGGAATGCCGGTCGCCAGCGGGGTGGTGAACAGGTTGGACAGGGTGATGACGATCTTGTGCGGATTGGCCTTGGAGTTCTTGACGTCCAGGAAGCCTTCGCCGCCGGCGCCGCCGGACTTGTTGATCACGATCAGCTGGGTCGGCATCAGCTCGTGCTTGGCGATGATGCCCTGCAGCGTGCGGGCCATCTGGTCGGCGCCGCCGCCGGTGCCGGCCGGGACGATGAACTCGACGGGCTTGGTCGGCTTCCACTCCGCCGCCGCCGGCAGTATCGACATCGCGGCCAGGCCGAGCGCGGTCAGCGTCCCGAGGCCGAGAGCATGGAAGTTCTTCATTTGGCGTTCCTTCCCACGGGGTTTGGTCTCTTGCCGTTCCATTCTTGTCGGCATTCTTGCTTGCTGATTTTTACTTGGCTCCGTGCATCTTCGGGCTATCGACGACTTTGGCGAGAGGTCGAAACCAGCGGTGCGCAGCGCATCGACAGCCGGCTGTTTTCCTTATGCTCTGGGGCGGTCTGTCTGTGGAATAAGTTGTACCAAGATGACTGTAATGCCAAGAGATAATTCTAAAGTTGCATGGTGCGACGCAAGGTAAGAGGGAATTACATATCCAATATTCAGGCATCTGGTATGCCAATTCTGGTATACGTAATAATTCATATTTTGTTCTGGAATATCTTATTAAGTAACCCGTTGCGCAGGCACGTGTTTCATCCGTCTCCCTTGAGGCACGTTTCCGCAGCGGCGGCACAGCGCGACACGGGTCGGCGGGAAAGGTTGTTTTTCGAACATGCCCGCCTTCCTTTGCTGAAGCCTTGTTTCCGCCCGATTGTGGGCACAATCCCGCCGTTCCTATTGCGACGCAGCAACTTTTTTCCGAAGCGTTCCAACCTTTGCCGCGTCGCCGCTTGTCACTGCCCTGCGTTGGCCGCGTGGCAGCATGGCGCCCGGTGGCGATAGCGTCGCCGGGCGGAATCGTTTTTGCTACGAGTGGTGTACAGAGCCGGCTGCGTGGCGCCGCATCCGGATGAACGTTGAGGGAGAGTCCATTTCATGACCAGTCGCGTGATTCCCGTGGCGCCTTTCGTCATTGCCGTGTTTGGCGCCACCGGCGACCTGTCGCGCCGCAAATTGCTGCCGGCGCTGTTCCACCGCGATATTGACGGCCAGCTGCCGGACGACGCGGCGATCGTCGGCGTGTCGCGCCGTCCGCTCAGCGACGAGGATTTCCGCGCCTTCGCGCTGCAGGCGCTCAACGACCATATCCCGGCCGCCGAACTGGCCCCCGAGCTGGTGGAGCGCTTCCTCGCCCGTATCACCTATATCTCCGCCGATGCCGGGCGCGAGGAGGGCTGGGACAAGCTCGCCGAACACATGAAGGCGGCGGGCGAGCGCATCAAGGTCTATTACCTCGCCACCGCGCCGGAGCTGTTCGGGCCGATCTGCGAGAAGCTCGGCAAATTCGGCCTCGCCGAGGACGGGCGGGTGGTGATCGAGAAGCCGATCGGCAAGAACCTCGCCTCGGCACTGGCGTTGAACGCCGAGATCGGCCGCATCTTCCCGGAAGACCGCGTCTACCGCATCGACCACTATCTCGGTAAGGAGACGGTGCAGAACCTGATGGCGCTGCGCTTCGCCAACGCGCTGTTCGAGCCGTTGTGGAACAGCGCCCATATCGACCATGTGCAGATCACCGTGGCCGAGGCGCTCGGCGTTGAGGAGCGTGCCGGCTATTACGACACCGCCGGCGCCATGCGCGACATGGTGCAGAACCACATCCTGCAGCTGCTGTGCCTCGTCGCCATGGAGCCGCCTTCCTCGCTCGATGCCGACGCGGTGCGCGACGAGAAGCTCAAGGTGCTGCGCGCGCTCAAGCCCGTCGACGACCAGAACGCCGGCACCCTCACCGTGCGCGGCCAGTATCGCGCCGGCGCCTCGGCGGGCGGCGCGGTGCCGGGCTATCTGGAGGAACTGGGCTCCACCCGCAGCCAGACCGAGACCTTCGTGGCGCTCAAGGCCGAGGTCAGCAACTGGCGCTGGGCCGGGGTGCCGTTCTATCTGCGCACCGGCAAGCGCCTCGCCTCGCGCGTCTCGGAGATCGTGGTCCAGTTCAAGCCGGTGCCGCATTCGGTGTTCGACGCCAATGTCGGCCCCATCGAATCCAACCGGCTGGTCATCCGCCTGCAGCCGGACGAGGGCGTGAAGCTGTGGCTGATGATCAAGGATCCCGGCCCGGGCGGCATCCGACTCACCCATGTGCCGCTCGACATGAGCTTCGCCAAGGCGTTCAAGGTGCGCAACCCCGACGCCTATGAGCGCCTGATCCTCGACGTGGTGCGCGGCAACCAGACGCTGTTCATGCGCCGCGACGAGGTGCAGGCGGCGTGGGAATGGGTGGACCCCATCCTGGAGGCCTGGCGCAACGCCAAGGAGCCGCCGCGGCCCTATACCGCCGGCACCTGGGGTCCGTCGGCCGCCATCGCGCTGATCGAGCGCGACGGCCGCACCTGGCTGGAGGACGGCGCGTGAGCGCCGCTCTCCCCATGCACGTCTTCGCCGATGGTCCCGCGCTGGCCGAGGCGCTGGCCGATTTCGTCGCCGGCAAGCTCGCCGCCCGCGTCGCCCGCGACGGCGGCGCCAGCCTCGCCGTCTCCGGCGGACGCACGCCGACCCGCTTCTTCGAGGCGCTGTCGGGCCGTAACCTTCCCTGGTCGAAGATCGGCATCACCCTCGTCGACGAGCGCTGGGTGCGCGAAACCTCCGACCGCTCCAACGCCCGGCTGGTGCGCGAGCACCTACTGAAGGGGCCGGCGGCGGCAGCGCGCTTCGTGGCGCTGGCCAATGACGCCCCGACGCCGGAAGATGGCCTGTTCGCCATCAACGAGGCGCTGGAGGACCTTTACTGGCCACTGGCCTGCGCCGTGCTCGGCATGGGCGAGGACGGGCACACCGCCTCGTTCTTCCCCGGCGGTGATAGGCTGTCCGAGGTGCTGGACCCGGAGAACACCCTCGGCCTGCTGCCGATGCGGGCCCCCGGTGCCGGCGAGCCGCGCATCACCCTCACCTTGCCGGTGCTGCTGGCGGCGGACGCCCTGGCGCTCCATATCGAGGGCGAGGGCAAGCGCCCGGTGCTGCAGGCGGCGCTGGCCGATGGCCCCGTCGAGGAGATGCCGGTGCGTGCCGTGCTGCGCGCCTCCCGTCCGCCCGATATCTTCTGGTGCCCCTGATGGCGCCGGTCCGCATTCGCTAGCCCGAGGAGATCCGCATGGCCGAAGCCCCTGAGACGTCCGGCGTGAGCGCCCGCCTCGGCGAGATCACCGAGCGCATCGTCCGCCGCTCGCACGATACCCGCGCGCGCTATCTCGAGCGCATCGCCACCGCCGCCGAAAAGGGACCGAGCCGGCAAAAGCTCGGCTGCGCCAACCAGGCGCACGGCTTCGCCGCCTGCGGGCCGGGCGACAAGGCGATGCTGCGCGAGGGCGCCGGCGCCAATCTCGCCATCGTCACCGCCTATAACGACATGCTCTCGGCCCACCAGCCCTATGAGCACTATCCCGACCTCATCCGTGCCGCGGCGCGGGCGATGGGCGGTGTCGCGCAGGTCGCCGGCGGCGTGCCGGCGATGTGCGACGGCGTCACCCAGGGCGAGGCCGGCATGGAGTTGTCGCTGTTCTCGCGCGACGTCATCGCGCTGTCTACCGCCGTTGCGCTGTCGCACCAGACCTTCGACAGTTCGGTCTATCTCGGCATCTGCGACAAGATCGTGCCGGGCCTCGTCATCGGCGCGCTGTCCTTCGGCCATCTGCCGGCGGTGTTCATCCCCGCGGGCCCGATGACCTCCGGCCTGTCCAACGACGACAAGGCGAAGATCCGCCAGCTCTTCGCCGAGGGCAAGGTCGGCCGCGACGCGCTGCTCGAGGCCGAGAGCCAAGCCTATCACGGGCCGGGCACCTGCACCTTCTACGGCACCGCCAACACCAACCAGATGATGATGGAGATCATGGGCCTGCATTTGCCCGGCGCCTCCTTCGTCAACCCGAACACGCCTTTGCGCGACGCGCTCACCACCGCCGCCGCCGAGCGGGCGATGGAGATGACCGCGCTGGGCAATGACTACCGGCCGGTCGGGCGGATGCTGGACGAGCGCGCCTTCGCCAACGGCATTGTCGGGCTGCACGCCACCGGCGGCTCCACCAACCACACCATGCATGTGGTGGCGATGGCGGCGGCGGCCGGCATCAAGCTGACCTGGGACGATTTCTCCGACCTCGCCGATGTCACCCCGCTCCTGTGCCGCGTCTATCCCAACGGCAAGGCGGATGTGAACCATTTCCACGCCGCCGGCGGCATGGCCCTGGTCATCCGCGAATTGCTCGGCATCGGCATGCTGCATCGCGACGTCGAGACGGTGTGGGGCTCCAGCCTCGACGCCTATACGCTGGAGCCGAAGCTCACCTCCGAGGGCACGCTGGACTGGCGCGACGGCGCGCGCGACAGCGGCGACGAGAACGTGGTGCGCCCCGCCTCGCGGCCGTTCCAGGCGACCGGCGGGCTCAAGCTGCTCTCCGGCGACATCGGCCGCGCCGTCATCAAGACCTCGGCGATCGCTGTCGAGCGCCATGTCATCGAGGCGCCGGCCAAGGTGTTCCACTCGCAGGAGGAGCTGCAGAAGGCCTTCAAGGCCGGCACGCTCACCGGCGATTTCGTCGCGGTGGTGCGCTATCAGGGCCCGAAGGCCAATGGCATGCCGGAGCTGCACAAGCTGATGCCGCCGCTCGGCGTGCTGCAGGACCGCGGCCAGAAGGTGGCTCTCGTCACCGATGGCCGGCTGTCCGGCGCCTCCGGCAAGGTGCCGGCGGCGATCCACGTCACGCCCGAGGCCGCCGATGGCGGTGCTATCGCGCTGATCCGCGAGGGCGACATCGTGCGCGTCGATGCGGTGGCCGGCACGCTGACGGTGAAGGTCGATCCGGCCGAATGGGCGGCGCGCAGCCCGGCGACCACCGATCTCACGGTCAGTCACTGGGGCGTCGGCCGCGAGCTGTTCGGCTCGTTCCGGGCGGCGGTGGGCACCGCTGACACCGGCGCCACTATCTTCGCGGTGGCGTAGACCGCTGCCTCCTACTCCCCCGGACTCGCTGCCGCCGTGCAGCGCTGATCCGGGGCCGAGGAGAGATTCGGCGAAGCCGCCGAATCTCGGCCTGGTTTCCCTCTCCCCCCGAACTCGGCCGTTGCCGCGTTCGGCTCCGGCAAGGCCGAATCCTGAAGCATCCGGCTTCGGCGGAAAGGTGGCACGCCCCCGGGTCTCGTCTCCGGCGAGCCCAAGGACAGGCTCCGCGGGTCGGCGAGGGGCGACGCGATCGGGACGTGTCGAATATCCTTCACCCCATCCCTCTCCCCGACGGGAGAGGGAGCAACCTCACGCCTACTAAGCGTCCTCCGGGGGCTGTCCGCTCAGTACAGCGGCCCGATCTTGCCGAGCGGGATGAGGCCCAGCGCCACCCGCCCGTCGCGGAACACGAAGGGGAAGGCGCTGGCCTTGGCGCCGTCGAGGGTGGTGGGCATGCCCGCCGCCATCAGCAGCGGCGCCAGCGAGGCGGCCTGCTCCGGCAGCAGGCCGGAGCCGCCCAGCGCGCCCATCAGCCCCTGCGGATTGGCCACCGCCAGAGTGAGCGCGCCGGCCGGCCGGCGCTGGCCGTCGAGGCCGATATCGCCGGTGGCGTTCATCGCCCCGCCGCCGGCGGAAAGCTTGGCGACCTCGACCTTCACCTTGCCGCCGGCCTCCTGCCACAGTCGCAGCCGCTCGGCGACCGGCATCGCCTGGAAGGGCGGCACCTGCGAGATGGTCGCCTGCAATTCGGCGTCGGCCGCCGCCTGGGTGCCGCCGTTGAGCGCGCCGCTGCCCGCTCCCTTCAGGCCGATGGCGACGTCCAGCGTGTTGCCGTCGGCGCCGGGGTGATGGCGGGCGTGCAACTCGGCATGGCGGGCGAAGAACAGCGGCCGGCCGCCCTCGCTCAGCACATAGTCGTTGGCCGAGGTGGAGACGCGGTCGACCACGCCGCCGGAGCCGACGGCGCTCACCTGCAGCAGCGACCAGTTGGCCTCGATGCTGCGGCCGCTGGTCGGCTCCTTCAGCACCGACGGCCCCTGGAACTCGGCGATGATGTGCTGCGGGTCCCACACCTGCGCCACGGCGTGGGCGCGCGCGGCCGACCATTGCCATGGGTCCGAGCCGGTGAAGGTGACGCTGGGCTGGGCGCAGGCGAGCTCGAAGCGGAACGGAAAGCCGGTCAGCCGCCGGTCGGCGCAGTTCCATTGCCGCCCGGCCGCCGCCTCGTTGGCGATCCAGCTGTCGATCTCCTTCTCGGCGCGGCCGGCGGCATAGAACCAGGCAGCGGTCCAGCCGAGGCCGGCAATCACGAACAGCGCCAGCGGCAGCACCACCCAGAGCGAGGAGCGGCGCCCGGTCACGGCCGGTGTTTCGGCGGGCGAGGCGGCATGGTCGGGATCGGTCATCGGTAAAGTCTCCTGCGCGGGCCCGGCATCACCGTCCTTTGGCCTGCCATTGCGTCACCGGTGCGGCGACCGACCGGTCGTCGACGGATGCCACGGACCGGATATCGCGTTCCACCGGCCACGTTAAGGGCGTGATTGCGGCGCCGCCGTGCCGACGTCCCGCCGACAGCACCCTTGTCGCGGCCCCACTGGTCGTTCGCCCGGCTGCGTGGGTGCCCGGCCAGGTCCCGTTGGTCGCCTCCGCGCGATCCCACGGTGCCGTGCCGTTCATCGCGGGGGGTTCAAGGCCGTGCGGCTATGACGCCGCGAGGAAGCGCGCCGCGCCCGTCGCGGCATGGGCGGACGCGGCACGGACGGATGTCGATTGCCGGTCTGGGGTCCGCACATGGGGCGAAGCCCGTGCCGCTGGCCGAGGGCGCCGGCCATGCCCTCGTCGCGGCGCTGTCCGACGGCTCACCACATCCTTATCGCGCCACTGTCTGACGTCGTGTCGTCAACGGATGCGATGTCGGAACTCATTGCCGTGCCTTGTCCCAGGCGCGCGGAATGGTGCCCGACCGACCGTCCCAGTCCTCCCGGATATCGGCCTGCCGTCCCAACGGCGACCGCGTCGATGATGCCTGTATGGAGATCCGCGCTGCAGCATCCGCTGTTGTGTCGATTACCCCTGTGGCTGGCGCTGCGGGCGGTGTGGAATGTGGGACGGTGAGGGGCGGTCGGTCATGGCGATGTAGCCGGCGACCTCGGGGCGGCGCGACCGCGACAGATGCATTGTCGGTCGATCAGGTCGTATTGTTCGGCCTTCGGTGTCCGTCGGCTGCACACCCAGGTTCGGTCCGTGCCGTGGCGGCGGACCGGGGAGGGGCGCCGAAGCGGTGGTTGCGTCGAGGACACCGCTGGGACGAATGGTGCCGTGCCGGAATGCCTGTATCGAGGTGCACGCTGCGGCTCCGCTGTTGCGTTGATTACCCCGTCGCTGGCGCCGCAGGTGGTGGGGAATGTGGGACGGTGAGGGGCCGTCAGCTACGGAGCCGTCGCGGGCGACCTCGGGATGGCGCGACCGGGACAGATGCACTGTCTGTCGATCAGGTCGCATGGCCCAGCCTTCGGTAACCGCCGGCTGCATAGTCGGGCTCGGTCCGTGCCGTGGCGACGGACCGGGGAGGGGCGCCGAAGCGGTGACCGCATCGGGGACCCTGTTGGGATGAATGGTGCCGTGCCGGAGTGCCTGCATCGAGGTTCACGCTGCGGCTCCGCTGTTGCGTTGATTACCCCGTCGCTGGCACCGCAGGCGGTGGGGAATGTGGGCCGGTGAGGGGCGGTCGGTCATGGCGATGTAGCCGGCGACCTCGGGGCGGCGCGACCGCGACAGATGCACTGTCCGTCGATCACGTGGCATGGCCCGGCTTTCGGTAACCGCCGGCTGCATAGTCAGGCTCGGTCCGTGCCGTGGCGACGGACCGGGGAGGGGCGCCGAAGCCGCAGCCGTGTCGAGGGGCCGGTTGCCGTGAAATGTTTCGCGGCGGGACGCCTGCCGCCGGCCCAAGCCATCGAAACGGTGGCCGCGTCGCTTGCCCTTTCAACCGGCCTTCCGTGCACGAAGGTCTTCCTCGGCCGGTGAGGGGCCGCGAGCCGTGGCGCCTTAGCTGGCTGCATTGAGGCGGTTCTGCCGGGACGGATGCGCCGTCAGTCGATGGCACCGCACGGTTGGTCCTGGGCAGCCGCGACTGTCCGGTCGGGCTCGGTCCGTTCCGTGCCGCGGCGACGAGGGCGTGGATCGACGAAGCCGTGACCGCGCGAGGATCCGGCGGGCTTGCCCTGCGTCGAGGCGGGATACTCCCCCAAGCCCCAAGCCCCAAGCCCCAAGCCCCATAGCGCCCAAGTATTCGAGCCCCAAGCCCCCCGGGCGCGCAACTTCCGGCGGTCGGCTCCCCGACGCCATCCGCGCGGACATCCGTGCCATCGATACCCGGCGAGATACATGGCCCTCCGCTGCGATCAGGGACTTCCGCCCCGCCGGCGCCGGTGCCAGCATGCCGCGAATCGGCGCGCATCTCCGGCGCCGCGAGCGGCTCGGATCGTACGGCGCATGGACCTCCTTCTGTCTTCCACTCACGAGGCGGCGAGCGATCTGTGGGTGTTCGGCTATGGCTCGCTGATGTGGAATCCCGGCTTCGAGCACGAGGAGGCCGTGCCGGCCCGGCTGATCGGCGCGCATCGCTCGCTTTGCGTGCTGTCGGTGCACTGGCGGGGCACGGCGGAGCGGCCCGGCCTGGTGCTGGGGCTGGACCGTGGCGGCAGTTGCATCGGCATCGCCTTCCGCGTCGCCGCCGCGCGGGCGGAGGCGACGATCGCCTATCTGCGCGAACGCGAGCAGGTGACGATGATCTATCGCGAGAGCACCCGCCGGGTCTGGCTGCGCGACGGCAGCCGGCGCAGCGTGCCGGCGCTGGCGTTCCTGGTGGATCGCGGCCATGCGCAATATGCCGGGGCGATGGGCCGCGAGGAGCGGCTGCATCTGGTGCGGCAGGGCCATGGCGTCGGCGGTCCGAACGGCGATTACGTCCGCGCCACCGCCCGGCATCTCGCCGATCTCGGCATCGCCGACGCCGAACTCGAATGGATCGCCGCGCGGCTCTAGCCGTCGGGGGCCACCGGCCGGCTCATTCCGGCGCCAGCGGGCCACTCTCGGTCTCGGGAATGATCCGCAGATGGATCTCCTGCCCACCGTTGGCCAGCGCGGCGACGCGCGCCTTGGCGCCGGCCGGGCCGCTCCACAGCGCCACGCAGCGCCCGCCGATGCGGCGCACCACGAGGGCGACGGCGTCCGGATAGTCCGGCGCGTCCTCGACGGCATAGACGGAGAAGACCTGCCGCCGCCCGTCCGGGCCGCGCCAGAGCCGAAAGCGTCGGGCGAGCACGCCGTCGGCGACGGTGAGCGGACCGTCGTCGCGCAGCGAATCGCCGCTAAGGGTGGGAAGCGTGATCATCATGAGAACAAAGTTAGAACATCTGTGGACGAGGTCAATGCGGTTCCTGGGGTGAATCCGCATGAATGCTGAAAGTTCCCGTCACGCGTGCGTGAATCGCGGCGCGCAACGCCCACCGGGTCGGAGGGGAGGCGCGTCCGGCGTGCCGGCGAAGTTGGCGCCGGCCTCTTGCAAGCGCGTCCGGTTCGGACCATACGCTTGCGGCGGGCGCCCGCGCCCGCGACGGCTGCGTCCCGGTAGCTCAGCAGGATAGAGCACAGGTTTCCTAAACCTGGGGTCAGGGGTTCGATTCCCTTCCGGGACACCAGCGCCGTGCCGTGAATTGCGGCGCCTCGGCTGCCGCTTCGCCCATTTCCAGCAGTGGCTCAGCCGCGCAGGGCGGCGGCGGGGGACTGGCGATAGGCCAGCAGCGCCGGCACCATGGCCAGCACCGCCGTCGCACCGGCCAGCACCATCAGCGGCGTCAGGTCGTCGGGCGCGAACAGCACCGGCAGCGCCACCCCGCTCTGCGCCTCCAGCCGGGCGGCAATCGCCCGCGCGGCGGCATAGCCGAGGCCGACGCCGGTGGCGAGGCCGAGGCCGAGCAGCGCGAACCCCTCCATCCACACCACGGCGAACACCGCGAGGCGCGGCGCCCCGAAGGCGCGCAGCGCGCCGATCTGCCGCCGGCGCTGGCCGACATGCAGCAGGATCACCAGCAGGATCGCCGCCGCCACCAGCGCCTGCGCGCCCAGGGCGACGGCGGAGAGCACGCGGCGGGCATCGCCGAGCGTCGCATAGAGCCGGGTCAGCACCTCGGCGGGGAACAGCGCCAGCGTGGTGTCGGTGCGCCAGTCCTGGCGCAGCTTGTAGGCGTCGGCGATGCTGCGCGGCTTCACCACGATCGCCGGCACGCCGGGGGCGTCGGCGGCGGTCGCCCGCGCGGCGTCGAGGGCGGCCTCAGGGTCCACCGCCGATCCGGCGTGGTCATGCGCGTCCCCGGCCTTCCCGTCCTCCGCTTTCCCGTTCTCCGCCTTTCCATCTTCCGCCTGCGCGCCGCCGGCGGCCTCTGCGGCGTCGTGGTTGTGTTCATCGCCATCCGCATGCGCCTCCATCCCATGGGTGCGCCACACCGCCTCGATCGGCACCAGCACCGCGCGGTCCCAGGGCGTGCCGGTCGGGGCGAGCCGGCCCACCACCTCATAGGTGGTCTCGCCATGCATGTGGCCGCCGCTGGAGGCCTGGCCGTGCAGCGGGTGGAAGCGGTCGCCGGGGCGCAGCGCCACGCCGGCGCCGACCACCGCCTCGCCGAGCCGGGCGAAGCTTTTGCCCTCGCGCAGGCCGCCGAGCCCGTCGATCAGCGCCTGCGTGGTGCCGACGATCGGGTAGTCCTCGACGAAATCGCCGAAGCCCACCGGCGCCGCCCAGGCGACGCGCGGATCGGTGGCGAGCGAGGCGAGCACCTTGCCCGGCACCAGGCCGAGTGGCGCCGGCTGCAGGAACACCGCCGAGAGCATCAGCTGGGTCTCGCTGCCGGCGGCGCCGACGATCACCGGAAACGCCGCCGCCGCCCGGGCGCTGCCGAGCCGTAGCGCCCGTTCCTGCAGCGTCACCGCGACGCCGAGCGCGGTGGCGAAGGCGACGATCAGCACGATGGCGAGCGCGCCGAGCGCGTTGCGCCGCAGGTCGGCGGCGACGAGACGGAACATGGCTCAGCCCTCGCTGGCGGTGATGCGGCCGGCTTCCAGCCGGATCACCCGGTCGAGCCGCTCGATGAGGCGCGGATCGTGGCTGGCGACGATCAGCGTCGCCCCGGCCTCCGCCGCCAGCGCCAGCAGCAGCGCGGCGACCACCGCCCCGGCCTCGGCGTCGAGGCTGGCGGTCGGCTCATCGGCGACGAGGATGCCTGGCCGGGCGATCAGCGCCCGCGCCACCGCCACGCGCTGCTTCTGGCCGCGCGACAGCGTCTCGACCTTCTGGTCGCGCCGCTCGATGCCGACGCGGGCGAGCAGCCGGTCGGCCTCCTCGCCGGCGCCGGCCGGCAGGGCGAGGCGCGACAGCCGCAGCGGCAGCAGCACGTTGTCGCGGGCGGAGAGCCCGTCGAAAAGATGGAAATCCTGCATCACAAGTCCGACATTGGCGGCGCGCCAGCGGTCGCGACGGCCTTCGGAGAGGCGGGCAATGTCGGTGCCGTCCCAGATCAGCCGGCCGGCGCGGGCGCGCTCCAGCCCGGTGATCAGGTTGATGAGCGTGGTCTTGCCGGAGCCCGAGGGGCCGGTCAGCCCGATGCGGGCGCCGGCCTCGATGTCCAGCCGGGGAATGGCGAGAGCGGGGGTGTCGAGGCCGGGGAACCGGACCTCCAGCGCGTCGACGGTGAGGGCAGGCATGTCAGGCCCGCCCGAAGCGGGCGCCGACGATGCGCAAAAGGCTGACGAAGCCGGTCTCGGGATCGGTCCAGGAGCCGACCTCCAGCGTGCCGGTCACCTCGATCAGCGCATTGGCCTGCTCGAAGGTCTGGGCGCGGTCGAGCCGGATCACCACGATATTGTCCGGCCAGTCGGCGTCGGAGGAGCAGAACGGGCACAGCGCCATCGGGATTTCGGTGAGCACGAAGAAGTCGGCCTCCGCCTTCAGCGGCGGCGCCATGAAGCCGCGCATCGCCACCGGCTTGCCGGCAAGGCCCTTGGTCTTGTCCGAGAAGGTGAGCCCGAACACGCCCTGGCTGCCATAGAGCTCCTCGAAGCTCAGCCGGTCGGCCGCCCGCGCCGGCGCGGCGATCAGGCCGAGGGCGGCGGCGAGCATGAGCCGGCGCCGGGATAGCTGGGGCGATGTCGAGAAGGATGGCGTCGACAGAAAGGACGCCGGACGGCGGATCGGCATGACTGCGCTCCTTCGGCTGCGGCGTCTGCGGCCGCCTCGCCCGCGGCCACGGCGCGGGCTTCCAGCGCGACGACCCCGCGCGGTGACGCGCCGCGTCGCGGGCGACCTTCGGGCTGGTTAGCGGCGGCATGTGTCAGTTGGATGAAGCCCGCGCCCCTCCGGGCGTCGCGTGGAGGGGCCGCATCGGTCTCGCCGGCGCGGCTAGCGCACCAGCTCGCCGCGGAACGCCCAGCGGGTCATGCGCCGCTCCACCAGCGCGCAGGCGGCATAGACAGCCACGCCCATGATGGCGATGGCGAACAGCCCGGCGAAGGTGGTGGCGCTGTCGTTGCGCGCGCTCGCCGACAGCATCAGGAAGCCGATGCCGCGATTGCCGCCCACCGTCTCCGACAGCACCGAGCCGACAAAGGCGAGCGTCGCCGCCACCTTCAGGCTGGCGAACAGATAGGGCATGGCGCGGGGAATGCCGACCTTGGTCAAAATCTCGTAATTGCTGGCGCCGAGCGAGCGCATCAGGTCGCGCATCTCCGGCTCGATGGTGGCGAGTCCGGTGGCGACGTTCACCACGATGGGGAAGAACGAGATGACGAAGGCTGTGATGATCGCCGGCAGCGCGCCGATGCCGAGCCAGATCATCAGGATCGGCACGATCGCCACCTTCGGTATGGCGTTGAAGGCGATCAGCAGCGGGTAGAGCCCGGCATAGACGAAGGGCGAGGCGCCGATGGCGAGGCCGAGCAGCAACCCGAAGCCGATGGCCAGCACGAAGCCGATCATCGTCGTCCACAGCGTCTCCAGGCAGAAGCGCACCAGCAGGTCCCAGCGCTGCACCATGACCGCGAACACCTGGGAGGGGCGCGGCGCGACGATCTCCGGCACGTCGAAGACGAGGCAGGCGAGTTCCCAGGCGATCAGCAGCACGGCGAGGGTCAGCCAGGGCATGGCAAGGCGGGCATAGCGTTGCTGGCGCGCGGTCATCGCCATCACCCGTGCTCCATCTGGATGCGCTCGCGCAGCTCGTGCACGATGTCGACGAACTCGGCCTGGAAGGTGGTCTCCAGCGTGCGCGGGCGCGGCAGGTCGACCTTGCGGATCTTGACGATACGGCCGGGGCGCCGGCTCATCACATAGACGGTGTCGGCGAGATAGACCGCCTCGCGCAGATCGTGCGTCACCAAGACGGCGGTGAAGCGCCGCTCCAGCCAAAGCGCCTGCATGATCCCCCACAGCTCCTCGCGGGTGAAGGCGTCGAGGGCGCCGAACGGCTCGTCGAGCATCAGGATCTGCGGCTCGTGGATCAGCGCCCGGCAGACATTGGAGCGCTGCTGCATGCCGCCGGAGAGCTGCCAGGGATATTTGTCGCCGAACTCGCCCAGCCCCACCGAGGCGAGCAGCTTTTGCGCCTTGTCGAAATAGGCGGCCCGCTCGGCGCGCAGGCGGCTCTTGTGCGGCTGCACCACCTCTAGCGGCAGCATGATGTTGTCGCGGGTGGTGCGCCAGGGCAGCAGCGTGGCGTTCTGGAACGCCATGCCGACGCCCTTGATCGGCCGAGTGACGCGCTCGCCGCGCACCTTCACCTCGCCGGAGGTCGGCGGGATCAGGCCGGTGACCAGCTTCATCAGCGTGGACTTGCCGCAGCCGGACGGGCCGACCACGGCGACGAACTCGCCCTGGCCGATCTTCATGGTGGCGTCGGCCAGGGCGAGCGTCGCCTCGCGCCCCTCGCCATAGGCGAGGCTGACGGCATTCAGTTCGACGAGGGGCGGGGAGGCGCCGGGAGCGGTTTGGGGAGCGGTCATGCGGGCACGCAATTCAGGTGAGAGGGGAGGCGCCGGGCGGTCGCCTCACGGCGCCACCATCCGCTCCTCTTTCGGCGGCAGATAGGCGTTGGTGAACACCTTGTCCGGCGCCGGCGCGTTCGGCAGGCCGAAGGCATCGGCCACCGCCGTCACCGAGCGGGCGAAGCGCGCCGGGTCGACGTCGCCCATGCCGTTCGCCTTCACATAGGGGGTGAGCACGTTCATCGCGAGCGACATGTTGAGCCGCTCCAGCTCCAGCTTCTCATCGATTAGTGGGTCGCGCGCCTTGGCGGCGGCGATGCCGATGGCCGGATCGGCGGCGACCTCCTTCCAGGCTTTCGCGGTGGCGCGCAGGAAGCCCTTCACCACTTCCGGCTTCCCGGCGAAGGCGAGGGAGACGATGATGCCGTTGCCGTACACGTCCATGCCCGCGTCGCTATAGGTGAAGGCGACGATGTCCTCAGTTTTCACGCCGCGCGCGTTGAGGTCGAGGATCGACGAGAAATAGTGCCCGGAGATGAAGTCGACCGTGCCCTGCACCAGCGATTGCTCGCGCAGCTGCGGCGTCAGGTTCACATGCTCGACGCTCTTCGGGTCGATGCCGACCTTCTTGGCGAAGGCGGGGAACAGCCGGAACGAGGCGTCGAACACCGGCGCGCCGAGCTTCTTGCCGGCGAGGTCGGCCGGCTTGGCGATGCCGCTCTTCTTCAGCGCGTAGACGCCGAAGGGCGGAAAGTCATAGGCCATGAACACGCACAGCACTTCCTTGCCGGGGTTCTTGGCATTGTACTCGATCAGCGAGTTCACGTCGGCGAAGCCGATGTCGTAGGCGCCGGACGCCACGCGCTGCACCGCCCCCGCCGAGCCCTGGCCGGGGTCCATGGTCACGTCGAGCCCCTCGGCCTTGTAGTAGCCCTTGTCGAGCGCCACGAGGAACGGCGAGGTCGGCCCCTGGAACACCCAGTCGAGGGTGAACTTCACGGGAACGGGAGCTTGCGTCTGCGCCACGGCGCTCGCCGCTCCCAGCGTCACGGCCGCCGCAATGCCCAACGCTCCGCCGACCGTCCGGGTGAGCCGACCGGTGGTCCGCATCGCGGCGATGAGGTGGCGCAGCGGGCCGGGCGCGGCCGGACGGGCGGCGCGGGGCGGCAGGGTGCGAGAGGCGGGGCAGGACATGCTGAGCACTCCGGTCGGGCGATGGGTGGGCGCTGTTCCAGCCGGCGGCCGGCTGGAACGTGAGCTCGACCGGCATGCAAATCCGTCGCCAAGCCTGAAGCCGCGCGGTGTTTCGTCTGACGCAAGGGTATGCCGGGACGACACGGCGCGCCATATGCCCAATCCTTGGGCGTCGGGCCGGGGCGGCGCGAAGGAAGTCGGCGATTCGTCCGCTCGCTGTGGTTGCGGTGCTGTCGGCTGCGAACTGCGACAATTTGCCGCATATATCGGCAGCGGGACGCGGACAGCCGCCATAGCGTCGGTATCTCGATGCCAAATCGTTCTGCCGTGCCAATCGGTTGTCCGCAAAAATTCAAGATAAAAATGAGAATTATTTAGAATCAAATTTCATTGTTAAAAAATGATCTTTAGTTTGAATTTCATTCTTTTTTACTCTCAAACCCTTCCAAATCTCGTGGAGACGGTTAACCCTTCGGCCGTGCGGTGGATCCTTCAACGGGCGCTGCTGCCCGGTGCGTGAAGCAGCGCGCTGGTTTTCGGATGCGAAAATGGGGGTTTCGTCGAGATGGCGACCGATACGTTCAGCTATACCTATCTGCTCAGCAATCAGGGACGCGTTCAGAACGGCAATGCCGCTGGGCATGCGCGCAATCCCTACCTGGACACGACTGTGAATTCCGGTGGCGATGCGACGATCACATCTGGCGACACCATCACGATTTCCGGTTTTTCGAGCGGAACGGCAACCTTCCTCTACGCCAGCGGTGACGGCATCGTCATTTCCTATAATGGCGCCACCTACCTGCTCACCGACACCACCCAGACCGGCAACACCACGCCGCCGAACAGTGGCGACAGCTTCATCGTCTGCTTCCTGGCCGGGACGATGATCGCGACGCCCGCGGGCGAGGTTGCCATCGAGACGCTGGAGGCCGGCGACCTCGTGCTCACCGCCGACGGTTCCGCCAGGCCGGTGCGCTGGCTGGCCCGCCAGACGGTGTCCACCCGCTTCGCCGATCCGATGCGCGTGATGCCGGTGCTGGTGCGCGCCGGCGCGTTGGGCGACAACCTGCCCGTGCGCGATCTCTACGTATCGACGGATCACGCCCTGCTCGTCGACGGTGCGCTGGTGCAGGCCGGCGCGCTGGTGAACGGTGCCTCCGTCGTTCGCCACACCGAGATGCCGCAGACCTTCACCTATTTCCACGTCGAACTCGACGACCACTCGCTGGTGCTGGCCGAGGGCGTGGCGGCGGAGACCTTCGTCGACAACGTCACCCGTCGTCGCTTCGACAATTGGGAAGAGGCCCCGGAGACCGCGCTCGCCGAGCTCGACCTGCCGCGCATCAAGTCGGCCCGCCAGCTCTCGCCGGTTACCGCCGCTCGGCTGGCGGTTCGCGCCACGCAGCTCGGCGTCACCACCGGCAAGGCGGCCTGATACGTCAAGCGTGCCGGCGGGGCCCCATACCGCCGGCACGTGTTCGGGAGCGGCACTCCGGGAATTGCCTCGGGGTGCCGTTCTCGCCTCCCGGTCGCGAATGGCCGCCGCTCGCTGATCCGCGCATCGCCGATCCCGCGAAGCGGCCGATTCCGGGGCCCTCGCTGCGGGTCGCCCGTCTCCGGGCTATTTCCAGAATGCCGGTGGTTTGATACTGCTTTCGTCGTATGAGGGTGCGTCTGGCGGAGACGATCCCTCATGACGGGGCCCGTGGCGCCCGTCGATGCCGATGGGGCAGTGCATGGATCTCAAGATATTTCGCTATGCCTATGCCGTGACGGCCGACGGCTACGTCATCGGCGGCAGCGATCCGGGACAGGCCGACAATCCCTTTGTCGATGTGCTCATCGGCACGGTCGACGATCCCGAGCTTGATCCCGATAATCCGGTCTTCGCCTATGTCGCGCCCGATGGCGGGTCGGGCAATGCCTATTTCTACTATGCCAGCGGCGACGGGTTGGTCGCCGGCCTCGGCAGTGGCGTCTATTGGTGGTTCACCGACACCGAGCAGGAAGCCGATGCCTATGCGGAGCGGGACGGCGACAGCTTCATCGTCTGCTTCCTCGCCGGCACGATGATCGCGACGCCCACGGGCGAGGTCGCGATCGAGACCCTGGAGGCCGGCGACCTGGTGCTTACCGCCGACGGGTCCGCCAAGCCGGTACGCTGGCTGGCCCGCCAGACGGTCTCCACGCTTTTCGCCGATCCGCTGAAGGTGATGCCGGTGCGGATAGCCGCCGGTGCGCTCGGCGACGGCGTGCCGCTCCGCGATCTCTCGGTGTCATCCGACCATGCGCTGGAAATCGACGGCGTGCTGGTGCAGGCCGGCGCGCTGGTCAACACCGCCAGCATCGCGCGCCGGACCGATATGCCGGAGATTTTCGTCTACTATCATGTCGAGCTCGACGAGCACGCGCTCATCCTCGCCGAGGGGGTGCCGGCGGAAACCTTCGTCGACAACGTCACGCGCCGGCGCTTCGACAATTGGCAGGAAGCGCCGGAGGCGCCGATCCTTGAGCTCGACCTGCCGCGCGTGAAGTCGGCCCGCCAGCTTCCCCGGCATATCCATGAACGCCTTGCCGCGCGGGCCGAGTTGCTGGGCCTCGCCACGCGGGACGATCGGGTCGCCTGACGGCCGGCCTCCCTTCCCGATTCGAGGCGTATCGCCCGGCGCGTCTCGCGCGCGCTCGCGCGTACCTTAGCTATACGGGATTGGTTAACGCGGGCGTCGGCCGCGTTCGGGCGACATCTCCTCGGGCACCATGTTCATCCGGCGCCGGGCGTGCATAAATCGGCATGGCTGGCGCGGTTCGACCGCGTCGCCGCCTGGATGGCCTCCGGCCATCCTTTCCTTGCCGGTCCGTTCAAACGAGAGCGCAGATGAGCCACCACCAGAAATTCTACATCGACGGCGCCTGGGTCGACCCGGTCGAGCCGCGCCTGCTCGATGTCATCGATCCCTCGACCGAGGAAGCCTATACCCAGATCGCCATCGGCTCGGCGGCGGATGTCGACAAGGCGGTCGCCGCGGCCAAGGCCGCCTTCGCGACCTTCTCGCTGGTGCCGAAGGAAGAGCGCCTGGCGCTGCTCAACCGCATTCTCGCCGCCTACAACGAGCGCTTCGAGGATATCGCCCGCGCGGTCAGCCAGGAAATGGGCGCCCCGCTCTCCTTCGCCCGCGATGCGCAGGCCTGGGCCGGCCGGGCGCATATCGAGGCCACCATCAAGGCCTTCGAGACCTACGAATTCACCGAGCACCGCGGCGCCACCATGGTGGTGAAGGAGCCGATCGGCGTCTGCGCGCTGATCACCCCGTGGAACTGGCCGCTCAACCAGATCGCCTGCAAGGTGGCGCCCGCCATCGCCGCCGGTTGTACCGTGGTGCTGAAGCCCTCGGAAATCGCGCCGATCAGCGGCATCGTCTTCGCCGAGGTGATGGAAGCCGCCGGCACCCCCAAGGGCGTGTTCAACCTCGTCAACGGCACCGGCCCGGATGTCGGCCAGATCATGGCCGGCCACAAGGACGTCGACATGGTGTCCTTCACCGGCTCGACCCGCGCCGGTATCATCGTCGCCAAGACGGCGGCCGATACCGTGAAGCGGGTGGCGCAGGAACTCGGCGGCAAGTCGGCCAACATCATCCTGCCGGACGCCGATTTCGCCGAGGCCGTCGCCCAGGGCGTGCGCGCCTGCTTCGGCAATACCGGCCAGTCCTGCGACGCGCCGACCCGCATGCTGGTGCCGGCCGCCCGCCATGACGAGGCGCTGTCGATCGCCAAGGGTGCCGCCGAGGCGCTGGCGACCGGCGATCCGAACACCGAGGGCACCGATCTCGGCCCGGTGGTCAGCCAGATCCAGTACGACAAGATCCAGCGCCTCATCGAGGCCGGCATTTCGGAGGGCGCGACCCTGGTCACCGGCGGTCCCGGCCGTCCGGAAGGGCTGAACCGCGGCTATTACATCCGCCCGACGGTGTTCGGCCATGTCACCAATGACATGACGGTGGCGCGCGAGGAGATCTTCGGCCCGGTGCTCTCCGTGCTGTCCTATGACAGCGAGGATCAGGCGGTGGAGATCGCCAACGACACGGTGTACGGCCTCGCCGCCTACATCCAGTCGCAGGAGATCGAGCACGCCCGCGCGGTGGCGGCCCGCATGCGCGCCGGCTCGGTGTATCTCAACTACCCGGAATGGGACACGATGGCGCCGTTCGGCGGCTACAAGCAGTCCGGCAACGGCCGCGAATATGCCGATTGGGCGATCCACGATTTCCTGGAGATCAAGGGCATCGTCGGCTGGGGCTGAGCCCGCCATTTTGCCTTCCGGCCGTCGCGCACCCGTGTGCGGCGGCCGATCGGCCGGTCTCGGTCTATCGGGCCGGCATTGGCCACATCGTCCACCCCACCGGCCTCAGCCGGCGAGGCGAGGGGCGGATGGGTGGCCCCCGGCGCGCGGGGTCAGCTGCCGCTCCGCGAGCAGGCACAGGGCGTCGGCGAGCCGCCGGCAGCCGGCCTGGTTGGGTTGCAGCACCTGCGCCGCATCCGGGCGGCCGATCTGCTGTAGCCAGCTGATCAGCGTCGCGTAGCGGGCGGTCTTGAAGACGGCGACGTCCTGGATCGCGGCGGCGATGGCCGCGTCGAGCACATGCGGATCGTCGATCTCGCCATTGATCTCCTCGGCGCCGATGAACAGCCCGTCTATGGCCGGGCTTTCCGCCGCCTTCGGCGCCCGCGCCAGCAGGCGGAACACTGATTCCAGCCGGCCGACGCAGGCCGGATTCGCCGTAAGTATCGCATTTAGCTCGCTTTTCAGCTGTGGGTCGGAGGCTTTGGCGACCAGCGACGGCAGGACGCGGGCGCAGCGTCGTTCGGCGTAGAGTGCTTCGCCCAGTCCCTGCACCAGCAGATCGCCGAGCGACTTGATATCCCTGGACAGCAGACCCATGGCGCGCATCTCCCTTTCGGGCGTTCAAGGCGGCCCGTTCTTGGATTGGTGATGACAGCAAAACGCCGTGGAACCCCCGTCGTTCCAAGGTTTTTCGACTTTCGTCGCACCCGGTGGCCGGCCACCGTCATCCCGCTCGTCAGCCGGCGGGAAACAGCCCCTTGTAACGCTCGCGCAGCGCTGCCTTCTGCACCTTGCCCATGGTGTTGCGCGGCAGCTCCTCGACGGTGGCGATGTGCTTGGGCAGCTTGAAGCGCGCCAACCGGTCGCCGAGCCAGGCACCGAGCGCCTTGTCGTCGAGCGAATTCGCCGCCCGCGCTACCACCACGGCGACCACCGCCTCGCCGAAATCGGCATGCGGCACGCCGATGACCGCCGATTCCACTACGCCGGGGAACTGGTCGATCTCCATCTCGATCTCCTTGGGATAGATGTTCAATCCCCCGGAGATGATGAGGTCCTTGCCGCGCCCGACGATGGTCACCCGCCCATCCGGCGCCATGCTGGCGAGGTCGCCGGTGATGAAGAAGCCATCCGGCCGGATTTCGGCGGCGGTCTTCTCCGGCATGCGCCAATAGCCGAGGAAACGGTTGGGGCCGTTGGTTTCCAGCATGCCCACCTCGCCGCGCGACAGCTCCGCGCCGTCCTCGCCGACGATGCGCACGGATATGTCGGGCAGCGCATAGCCGACCGAGCCGGGCAGCCGGGCGCCGTCATAGGGGTTGGAGGTGATCATGCCGCATTCGGTCATGCCGTAGCGCTCGAGGATGGCATGGCCCGTCGCGGCCTCGAACTCGCGATGAGTCTCGGCCAGCAGCGGCGCCGAGCCGGCGATGAACAGCCGCATGCCCCGGACAAGTTCGCAGGTGAAACCGGGATGGGCGAGCAGGCGGGTATAGAAGGTCGGCACGCCCATCATCACCGTCGCGCGGGGCAGATGGGCGATGACGGTGTCGACATCGAACTTCGCAAGCCAGAGGATCGCGGAACCGTTGAGCAGCGCGGTATTCAGCGCCACGAACAATCCGTGGACGTGGAAGATCGGCAGGGCATGCAGCAGCACGTCGCCGGGCTGGAAGGCCCAGATCTCCAGCAGGGCCTTGGCATTGGAGGACAGGTTGCGATGGGTGATCATCGCGCCCTTGGAGCGGCCGGTGGTGCCAGAGGTGTAGAGCAGCGCCGCGAGATCGTCGGGAGCGCAGAGGACGGTTTCCGCTGTGCCCGGCAGGGTGGCCGCGAGGTCGGCGAGCGAACCTTTCCCGTCGGCATCGAGCGTTTCGACATGGCGCACCCCGCGAGCGGCGGCGATGGGGCGCAGTGTCTCCGCTTTGCGCGGATCCGCGACCAGCAGCACCGGCTCGGCATCGCCGAGGAAATAGTCGAGCTCGGCAGCCGTGTAGGCGGTGTTGAGCGGCTGGTAGACCGCGCCGATCTTCAGCGTGGCGAGATAGAGCGCGACATTGCCGAGCGATTTCTCCACCTGCACGGTGACCCGGTCCCCGCGCCCGACGCCGAGCTGGGTCAAGGCATCGGCATAGCGGCCAACCAGCGCGAGCAGTTCGGCATAGCTGAGCGTCGACCCGTCCGGCTGTGAGAACGCGATGGCATCGCCGGCACGCCGGGCGCTCGCCTCAATCGCGGCATAAAGGTTGGCGTTGCTGCTCACGGCCTTGTCCTTTCTTGCTTTTGTCGGCGGTGAAGCCGGGCTTTTGCGATCGGCCCGCTGCCTAGCACATCTCGCGGGGGCCAGCGAGCGCCGGGCGTGCGGGCGCAGGTTCCGGAGAGCGGTCGGGGAGATATAAATACGTGTTTTTGATGTAATTAAAAATATTCCATTGAACCTCTGTGTAAGTTATAGAGCTCAACATGAATGCAGCGGTTTTTTCTCGGAACGAAGAATTTCTTTCTGCTCTCGTGCGCCTCGCCCTGCGAGCCGGACGGGTGGTGATGGACGTCTATGCGACGGAGTTCGCCGTTTCCGAGAAGGGCGACCGCTCGCCGGTAACCGAGGCCGACCGGCGCGCCGAAGCGGTGATCCTCGAGGGCTTGCAGGTCCTGGCGCCGGAGATCCCGGTCGTCGCCGAAGAGGAATACGCCGCCGGCCGGGTGCCGGAGATCGGCGGTTGGTTCTTCTTGGTCGATCCGCTCGACGGCACCCGCGAGTTCCTGGCGCGCAACGGCGAGTTCACCGTCAACATCGCGCTGGTAGAGAACGGGCTGCCGACCGTCGGCGTCGTTCATGCCCCGGCGCTCGAGCTGCTCTATGCCGGCCAGCCGGGCCACGTCTTCAAGGCGAAGGTCGATGGCGAGACTCTGGCCGACACGGTCGCGATCTCGGCGCGCGCCGCGGCTCCCCCTCTCCAGGTGGTCGGCAGCCGCTCGCACGGCTCGCCGCAGACGGCGGAATGGCTGCGGCGCTTTCCCGGCCACGGCTTTGTCTCGGCCGGCTCGTCGCTGAAGTTCTGCCTGCTCGCCGAAGGCGCGGCGGACGTCTATCCGCGCCATGGCCGCACCATGGAATGGGATACTGCGGCAGGGGACGCGATCCTGCGCGCCGCCGGCGGCACCGTGCTGACATTCGACGGCGCGCCGCTGCGCTATGGCAAGCGCGCGCAGGCCGAGGATACCGATTTCGCCAATCCCTATTTCGTTGCCTTCGGCGATCCGGCGCTCGCAGTGGGGCTCGCCCGGCTGCCGGACGCGGCGACGTCATGAATTCGGCGCGGCTCGGTCGGCTCCCTCGAAGCGCACCGGGCGCGCATCTTGAAAGGACAGTGTCGTGTCGTCAGATCGCATGACCCATTTGCGGCGCCTCGAGGCCGAGTCGATCCACATCATCCGCGAGGTCGCGGCCGAGTTCAAAAAGCCGGTGATGCTCTATTCCATCGGCAAGGATTCGGCGGTGATGCTGCATCTGGCGGTGAAGGCCTTCTATCCCTCGCGGCCGCCCTTCCCGCTGATGCACATCGACACCACGTGGAAGTTCCGCGAGATGATCGCCTTCCGCGACCGGATGGCGGAGGAGCTCGGCTTCGACCTGATCGTCCACACCAATCAGGCCGGCGTCGAGCAGGGCATCAACCCCTTCGACCACGGCTCCTCGCTCTACACCAATGTGATGAAGACCGAGGCGCTGAAGGAGGCGCTGACCCAGTACGGCTTCGACGCGGCGTTCGGCGGCGCCCGGCGCGACGAGGAGAAGAGCCGCGCCAAGGAGCGCATCTTCTCCTTCCGCACCGAGACCCATGCCTGGGACCCGAAGAGCCAGCGTCCCGAGCTGTGGAACCTCTACAATACGCGGGTGCGGCCGGGGGAATCGATCCGCGTCTTCCCGCTGTCCAACTGGACCGAGCTCGACATCTGGCAATACATCCTCGCCGAGCGCATCCCGATCGTGCCGCTGTATTTCGCCGCCCGCCGCCCGGTGGTGTGGCGCGACGGGCAGATGATCATGGTCGACGACACCCGCCTGCCGCTCAAGCCCGGCGAGACGCCCGAGGAACGACTGGTGCGGTTCCGCACGCTCGGCTGCTACCCGCTCACCGCCGCCATCGACAGCGAGGCGACGACGCTGGAGGGCATCGTGCAGGAGATGCTCATCGCCCGCACCTCGGAGCGGGCGGGCCGCCTCATCGATCACGACGAGGCCGCCTCGATGGAAAAGAAGAAGCGCGAAGGGTATTTCTGAGATGAGCCTGGCCGCCGAGGCGACATCGGTCGCTGATTATCTTTCCGCGCAGGAGAACAAGAGCCTGCTGCGCTTCCTGACCTGCGGCAGCGTCGACGACGGCAAGTCGACGCTGATCGGTCGGTTGCTCTACGACACCAAGCTGCTGTTCGAGGACCAGCTCGCGACGCTGTCGAACGATTCCCGCAAGCACGGCACTACCGGCGACGATCTCGATTTCGCCCTTCTGGTCGATGGCCTCGCCGCCGAGCGCGAGCAGGGCATCACCATCGACGTCGCCTATCGCTTCTTCGCCACCGACAAGCGCAAGTTCATCGTCGCGGATACGCCCGGCCATGAGCAGTACACGCGCAACATGGCGACGGGTGCCTCCAACTCCGACCTCGCGGTGATCCTCGTCGATGCCCGGCAGGGCATCCTCACCCAGACGCGCCGGCATTCCTTCATCGTGTCGCTGCTCGGCATCCGCCATGTGGTGCTGGCGGTGAACAAGATCGACCTGGTCGACTTCTCGCAGAAGGCGTTCGACGACATCGTCGCCGCCTATCGCGAATTCTCCGCCGGCTTCGGCTTTGAGAGCCTCGTCGCGGTGCCGCTCTCCGCCCGCTATGGCGACAACATGCTGGAGCGGAGCGCGCGCACGCCCTGGTATGACGGCCCGACGCTGGTCGAGCATCTGGAGAGCGTGCCGGTGGCCGACGATGCGCTGGCGCGGCCGTTCCGCATGCCCGTCCAATGGGTGAACCGGCCCAATCTCGATTTCCGCGGCTTCTCCGGCACGGTGGCGAGCGGCTCGGTGCGGCCGGGCGACGCCATCGTGGTGGCGAGCTCGGGGCGGACCAGCAAGGTGAAGGCGATCGTCACCAAGGACGGGACGCGGCCGCGCGCCGATGCCGGCGAGGCGGTGACGCTGACGCTGGAGGATGAGGTCGATATCTCGCGCGGCGACATCATCGCCGCTGCCACCGCCCGTCCGGAAGTCTCCGACCAGTTCGCTGCGCATCTGATCTGGATGCATGACGAGGCGCTGCTGCCGGGGCGGCCCTATCTCATCAAGATCGGCACCCGCACGGTGAGCGCCAGCGTCACCGAGATCAAGCACAAGGTCGACGTGAACAGCTTCCAGAAGCTGGCGGCCAAACAGTTGGCGCTCAACGAGGTAGGGGTGGTCAATCTCGCCACCCAGCAGCCGATCGCCTTCGATGCGTTCGCCGACGTGCCTGAGACCGGTGCCTTCATCGTCATCGACCGGATGAGCAATCTCACCGTCGGTGCCGGGATGATCGATTTCGGGCTGCGGCGGGCGACCAATGTGCATTGGCAGGCGCTGGAGGTCGACAAGGCGTCGCGGGCGGCGATGAAGCTGCAGAAGCCGGTGGTGCTGTGGTTCACCGGGCTGTCGGGATCGGGCAAGTCGACGGTGGCCAACCTGGTCGAGAAGAAGCTCAACGCCATCGGCCGGCATACCTATCTGCTCGACGGCGACAATGTCCGGCACGGGCTCAACAGGGATCTCGGCTTCACCGCCGCCGACCGGGTGGAGAACATCCGCCGTGTCGGCGAGACCGCGAAACTCTTCGTCGATGCCGGGTTGATCGTGCTGACCTCGTTCATCTCGCCGTTCCGTGCCGAGCGGCAGATGGCGCGCGAGATCCTGGAGCCGGGCGAATTCGTCGAGATCTTCGTCGACACGCCGCTGGAGGTGGCCGAGCGGCGCGATCCCAAGGGGCTCTATGCCCGGGCACGGCGCGGCGAGATCAAGAACTTCACCGGCATCGACAGCCCCTATGAGGCGCCGGAGGAACCGGAGATCCATCTGGCCGCGGGAGAGCGCGCGCCGGAGGCCCTGGCCGACGAGATCGTGGCCTATCTGACGGCCCGTGGTTACCTGCTCTGATTTTTATCCCCAGGCCGAAGCCTTGCACCGCAAGGCTTCGGCCTGGTTCCATGTCGGTCCGGCGACAGACCGATGTCGTTTTTTCGAAGGGCCTGCCAAATCGGTGTTGACACTCTGAGGGGCTCCCCCTATAACCCCGTTCATCGACGGGGCGCGCCGCTGACGCGGTGCTGACGCTCCTCTGGTTGATCCCGACAGAGACGAGGTCTTCGGACCGGCAGTCGCCGGAGGGTAAACTGTCGACGGTCTAAGGGTGTGAGCCCTTAGGTTGAGGGGTTCGGGTTCGAGTGGATAACTTGGACGCGGACTTGACGGCCGAAAGGCCAGCGAATATAGAGCCGCTCCCGCCGACGAGCAAGTCGGTCTGGTGAGAGGCGAGACCTTCGGGTCACGGACTTTCGGGTCCTGAGGTTTTCGAACCTCGTGCTGTTTGACAGGTAAAACGGAAGAAAGAGAA
>NZ_JAJALI010000019.1 GCF_020523795.1 Ancylobacter sp. Lp-2 | reverse complement strand
TGCCCCGCCATCGGCGCGCCCATGATACCCAGACCGACAAATCCTACGTTAGCCATTGTTCTTTTCCTCGCGTCCTACTGAAGAAAATGGCGATTACGCCTTGAATTTCTTTGCGATTGCCTCGGTAGAGCGCGCGAGCAGGCCGGTGTCGATGCCCACCGCCGTGAAGGTGCAGCCGGCTGCCATGTAGCGGCGCGCCAGCGTCTCGTCGCCGGTGAGGATGCCGGCGGGCTTGCCGGCGGCGACGATGCGGCGGATCGTCTTCTCGATCAGCTCGACGATGATCGGGTTGCCCTGGTCGCCGAGATAGCCGAGATCGGCCGACAGGTCGCCCGGCCCGATGAACAGCCCGTCGATGCCCGGAACCGCCGCGATGGCCTCCAGATTGTCGAGGCCCTGCTGCGTCTCGATCTGCACGAGCAGGCACAGCTCCTCATGCGCGCGGTGGTGATAGTTCTTCACCCGGCCGAAGCGCGTCGCCCGCGAGGCGCCGGCGAAGCCCCGCACCCCGTCCGGCGCGAAGCGGGTCGCCGCCACCACCGCCTGCGCCTGCTCCACCGTCTCGACCATCGGCACGAGGAAGCTGAGGGTGCCGATGTCGAGATAGCGCTTGATGACGATGGGATCGTTGACCGGAATGCGCACGATCGGGTGCGTGGTGTCGCCCGCCATCGCCTGCAGCTGCGCCATGACGCTCGGCACGTCGTTGGGTGCGTGCTCGGCGTCGAGCAGCAGCCAATCGAAGCCGGAGCCGGCGAGGATCTCGGTGGCGGTGGGGCTCGCCATGGAGTTCCAGAAGCCGATCTGCTGCTGGCCGGCCAGGATGGCGCGCTTGAAGGTATTGACGGGCAGGTCCACGGGACGTCCTTTCGGGTAGTCGGCAGAAGGGGATGAGGTCGGCGCACCCGCTATTCGGCGAGCGCTTCCTTGCGGGTCTTCAGCACCGCGGGGGAGAGCATGGCGAGCAGCATCACCGCGACCACGCCGAGCAGCACGGCGCTGATCGGCCGGGTGAGGAACACCGACGGGTCGCCGTCGGAGAGCTGCATGGCGCGGCGGAAGTTCTCCTCCAGCTGCGGGCCGAGCACGAGGCCGAGCAGTAGCGGCGCCGGCTCGACGCCGACCTTGATGAAGAAGTAGCCGACCACCGCGCAGCCCAGCATCAGCCAGACATTGAAGGCGCTGTTGGAGATGCCGTAGGTGCCGATGCAGCAGAACAGCACGATGGCGGGGAACAGCAGGCGGTAGGGGATCTTCAGCATCGACACCCACAGCCCGACCAGCGGCAGGTTGATGATGAGCAGCATCAGGTTGCCGGTCCACATCGAGGCGATGACGCCCCAGACCAGCGCCGGCTGCTCGGTCATCACCTGCGGGCCGGGCTGGATGCCCTGCATCATCAGGGCGCCGATCATCAGCGCCATCAGCGCGTTGGCGGGGATGCCGAGGGTGAGCAGCGGGATGAACGAGGTCTGCGCGCCGGCATTGTTGGCCGCCTCCGGGCCGGCGACGCCCTCGATGGCGCCCTTGCCGAAGCGCGAGGGGTCCTTCGCCAGCTTCTTCTCCAGCGCATAGGCGGTGAAGGGCGGCAGCGCCGCACCGCCGCCCGGCAGCACGCCGAGCGCCGAGCCGATGAAGGTGCCGCGCACCATGGCGGGGAACGCCGCCTTGAGGTCGGCGCGCGAGGGGATGAGGTCGCGCAGCTTCTGGCTCACCACCTGCCGCACTTCCGGGCGCTCGAGATTGGCGATGATCTCGGCGAGGCCGAACATGCCCATCGCCACCGGCACGAAGTCGAGCCCGTCGGCCAGCGCCGGCACGCCGAAGGTCATGCGGGCGATGCCGGAATTGACGTCGATGCCGACCGTGCCGATCAGCAGGCCGAGGAACACCATGGCCAGCGACTTCGCCACCGAGCCATGCGCGAGGATCACCGCCGCGAACAGGCCGAGCACCAGCAGGCTGAAATATTCGACGGCGGTGAACCTCAAAGCCAGCGCCGCCAGCGGCAGGCTCAGCACCGCGATGACGACGGTCGCTACCGTGCCGGCGAAGAAGGAGGAGATGGCGGCGATGGCGAGCGCCGGGCCGGCGCGGCCCTGTTTGGCCATCTCATGGCCGTCGAGACATGTGACGACCGAGGAGGTCTCGCCGGGCACGTTGACCAGGATCGCCGTAGTCGAGCCGCCATATTGCGCGCCGTAGAAGATGCCGGCGAGCATGATCAGCGCCGAGGCCGGCTCCAGCCCGAAGGTGAAGGGCAAGAGCAGCGCCACGGTGGGGATCGGCCCGATGCCCGGCAGCACGCCGATGGCGGTGCCGATGACGACACCGATCAGGCAGTAGATCAGGTTGTTCAGCTGCAGGGCTGTGGAGAGGCCGAGCAGCAGGTTGTCGAACAGTTCCATGGCGTGCCTGCGCGGTTCACCAGGGCCAGATCGCCACCGGCAAAGCGAGCGCCTTCACGAACAGAAGGACCGCGCCGGCGGTGATGAACAGGCCGAACAGGATGACTTCGAAGAAGCGGCTCTCGCGGCTGGCGACCGCCGCGATGACGATCGAGGCGAAAGAAGCGGCGGCGAGGCCGGCGCTCTCGATCAGAAGCGCGAACACGCCGACCGAGACGCCGACGCCGAGGATCGGGCGCAGCTGCACCCGCTCGATGCCGGCATAGGCGCGCCTGGAGCCCCGCACGGCGAAGAAGGCGCCGAAGGCGAGCAACACCAGCGCGATGGCGCGCGGCATGTAGCCCGGCCCCATATCCGCCGCCGTGCCGCCCGCGAGCCGCCAGGTGGCGGCGAAGGTGCCCGCCGCCACCGCGATGAGGAAGAGGCCGAACAAGAGGTCCGGCCAGTCGAACCGACGGCGGGTCACGATGCGCACCGGCGATCAGTTGGTCTTGATGTCGGCGGCGCGCACGATGTCGCCCCAACTCTTGATGTTGGTGGTGAGCCAGGCCTTCACCGCCTCCGGCGTGCCGGGCCGCACCGCGCCACCCTGCTCGGCGACCTTGGCCTGGATCTCCGGCAGAGCGAGGATCTTGTTGAGCTCGGCATTGAGCTTCGCGACCACGTCCGGCGGCGTCTTGCCGGTGGTGAGCAGCCCCTGCCAGGTGCCGGCGTCATTGAGCGGCAGCTTGGCCTGCTTGAAGGTCTCGACGTCCGGCAGCGCCGCGAGGCGCTCCTCGCCGGTCACAGCGATGCCGACCAGCTGCTTGTTGGTGACGAAGGGCAGCGTCGCGGTGGCGCCGTTAATGATGACGTTGCTCTCGTCGGACACCACGGCGCGCGAGGCGGCGGCGCCGCCCTTATAGGGCACGTTCTTCCATTCGATGCCGAGATCGCGGGCCAGCGCCACGGCGGTGATGTGGTTGAGCGCGCCGACGCCGGAATTGGCGACCGCCAGCTTGCCGGGATTGGCCTTGGCATAGGCGACCAGCTCGGCGACGTTCTTGGCCGGCACCGAGGGGTTCACCGCCAGCACATAGGGGCCGAACATCACCATGCCGACCGGGGCGAGGTCGTTCTCGACATTGTAGGTGAGGTCGGGGAACAGGCTCGGGGCCACGGCGAGCGAGCCGATATCCATCAAAAGCAGCGTATGGCCGTCGGGCTTGGCCTTGGCCACCGCATCGGCGCCGATATTGCCGGCGGCGCCGGGCTTGTTCTCGACCACCACCGGCTGGCCGACGGCTTCCGAGAGCTTCGGCGCGATGAGGCGGGCGAGGATGTCCGAGGTGCCGCCGGGCGCGAAGGGCACGACGATGCGGACCGGACGGTCGAACTGCTGGGCCGAGGCGAGCGACGGCGCGAGCGCGGCGAGCGCGAGAGCAGTAGCGGCGACCTTGAAAAGGCGAAGGCTCATTGGCGTTTCCTCCAAAAAGGGCGAAGGGCGTCATGGGACGACGGGCGTCGTGGGACGAAAGGCGTCGTGGGACGAAGGGCGCCGCGGCGCCTCTTTGATCGTTGGGAGAGCTCGATGGATCTCCATGCGTCAATCTAGGTCACGTTCGATGCCAGAATGAATTGTTCTCAGCATCGATTGATGCCATTTTTGGATCGATGTTCGAGCTCAGCCATCTACGCTGCTTCGTCGCCGTCGCCGAGGAACTCCACTTCGGCCGCGCCGCCGCGCGTCTCAACCTCACCCAGCCGCCGCTCAGCCGACAGATCCAGCTCTTGGAGCACGCGCTCGACGTGCGCCTGCTCGACCGCACCAGCCGCTCGGTGGCGCTGACGCGGGCGGGGCACAACTTCCTGCCCGAGGCGCGCCGGCTGCTGCGCCTCGCCGAGGGCGCGGCACTGGCGGCGCGGCGTACCGCCAGTGGCGAGGCCGGCGCCCTCACCCTCGGCTTCACCGCCGCCTCCGGCTACGAGTTCCTGCCGCGCCTGATCAAGACGTTCCGCGCCGAGGCGCCCGATATCGACCTGGTGCTGAAGGAAATGGTCTCGACCGACCAGTTCGAGTCACTGACCGCCGGGCGCATCGATGTCGGGCTGGTCCGCCCCACCTTCAACCGGCGGGAACTGCAATCGCTCTGCGTGGTGCGCGAGCCGCTGCTGCTGGCCGCGCCGGAGGACCACCCGCTGGCCGTGGCGGCGGAGGTGCGGCTGGCCGATCTCGAGCGGCAGGCGATGGTGACCTATTCACCCTATGAAGCCCGCTATTTCTACGATCTCGTCGCCACGTTGTTCGCCTCGGCGGCGATCACCCCGCATTATGCCCAGCATATCAGCCAAGTGCATTCGATCCTCGGGCTGGTAAAGGCCGGCATCGGCCTTGCTCTGGTGCCGCGCGCCGCCCGCAACCTCAGATTTGACGGCGTCATGCTGCGCCCGCTGACGCTCGACATACCGTCAACCGTGGAACTGCACGCGGTCTGGCGCCCGGCCAACGCCAATCCGGCCATCGCCACGCTGCGCCGGACGCTGGACCAACTCGCCGACACCGCCGCGGTATGACACGCGGCAGGGCACGGGACATCCTCACACCGCGTCGCCGTGCCGGGGCGACTGGATGCCGAAACGGCGCATGCGACGGTGCACCGTGGTGCGGTCCAGCCCGAAGTCGCGCGCCACGGCGGACACGTTCCAGCGCCGGGCCGCCAACGCCGAGAGCAGCTCGCCCCGCGCCCCCGGCTCCATCCCTCCGGCGAGGACAGGACGCAACGGAGCTCCCGGCTGACGCCCGGCTCCTTCCATGTCCAGCCCGTCGGGCAGGTCCTCACGCTGGATGAGGCCGCCGCCGGCCACCGCGCAGGCATAGTCGAGCGCGTTGATCAGCTCGCGAATATTGCCCGGCCAGCCATGGGAAAGCAGGATCTGCATCGCCGCGTCCTCAAGGCGCGGCGGCTCGCCGCCGGAGTGCGCCCGCGCGGCGAGCAATTGCTGGATCAGCCAGTCGAGGTCGCGGCGCTCGCGCAGCGGCGGCAATTGCAGCACCGCCCCGGAAAGACGAAAATACAGATCCTCACGGAACCGGCCGGCCTTCACCTCGGCCACGAGGTCGCGATGCGTGGCGGCGATGACGCGGATGTTCACCGGCACCGGCCGGGAGCGGCCGAGCGGCGTCACTTCCCGCTCGGCGAGCACGCGCAACAGGCGCGTCTGCAGGGCGAGCGGCATGTCGCCGATCTCGTCGAGGAACAGGGTGCCGCCATCGGCCTCGATGACCAGCCCCTTCTTGCCGCGCGCGGCGGCGCCGGTGAAGGCGCCCGGCTCATAGCCGAACAGCTCGCCCTCGATCAGCGTATCGGGCAGGGCCGCGCAGTTCACCGGCACGAAGGCCTTTGCCGACCGGGCACTGGCCGCGTGGATGGCCTTGGCCAGATGTTCCTTGCCCGACCCGGTCTCGCCGCAGATCAGCAGGCTCATCTGGGTGTTGACCAGCTTGGCCGCCCGCGCCGCCACCCGCTGCATCGCCGGATCGTCGCGGAACAGCGCCTGTAGCGGCAGCGGCACGGCGGGTTGCGGGATTTCCGCCGCCGGCGTGCCCGGCCGGCTGGGCGGCGCGAGGCTCTGGGCGAAGACCGGTGTGCCGGAAACCGCGAGCCGCACCATGCGCTGGCTCGCCGGCCGCGAATGGGAGAAGTGCGGCAGGTCGTCGACACCCAGTTCGAAGAATTCCGACAACCGCCGGCCGACCAAAGGGCGCGGATCCGGCCGGCCGGTCCGCCGCTCGCTTTCGCGCCGCATCAGGTCGCGCGCCTTGCTGTTGAAGCCGAGGATGCGCTCGGAGCCGTCCACCGCCAGCACGCAGCTCGGCTCGACATCGACGAATTCCGGCGAGGAGGCGAGCTTGATGATCCATTCCCGCCGGAAACGGTTCACCAGATTGGCGGTCTCGATCTTGTGGGCCACCGACCGGACGAACTGCAGCGCCAGGAACTGGCTTTCCTTCGGCCCCGGCGAGCGCAGCGCCGAGATGTCCAGCACCGCCGCGAGATTGCCGGCCGGATCGAACACCGGCGCGGCGGTGCAGGTGAGCGGGATATGGGTGGCATCGAAATGATCGCTCTGGTGGACGATCAGCGCCTCGCCGGTGGCGATGCAGGTGCCGACCGCGCAGGTGCCGGCGTGCTGCTCGTGCCAGTCGGCGCCGAGATAAAGCCCGGCCCGCATCAGATTGTTGTCGAAGGTCGGGTCGCCGATGAAATCGACCGTGATCCCCTTGGCATCGGTCAGCAGCAGCACATAGCCAAGCCCGGCCACCTGCCGGTACAGCGTCTCCACGCCGAACCGCGCGGTGTGGGTGAATTCCTCCATCGCCTCCTGGTGCTCGCGCAGGCGCGGCTGGGTGAGGATGCAGGGGTCGCGCAGCACTTCGGGATCGAGCTTGTGCTCACTGACGCAGCGCCGCCAGGATTGCTGGATGACAGCGTCCCGCGGCGTCGCGCGATGGCCGGCCTCGCCATTCGCCACGCGCACGAGTTCGTCGATGTGCGCGGCCTGTTCCCGTCTCATCGGCATCCTCCCCGGTTTTTGATTTTTGCCGGAGTGTTGTCCCTAAAGGCAGGCGCGGCAAGCAAATGCCGTGCGGCGCTGCACAACGAGCGGCCGGCGCCGGCATGAACGCCGCCGCCACAGCTGTGGCGGCCGCCGCAACAGCTGTGGCGTGGCTGCCGCAGTCCGCACGACGGTCGTCTCCTGGCTGATACCAAGCAATATCAATAGCTTGCGACGAAATCGCCAGTTGGCCCGCCGCTTGCGGAAGCCTTGGCAAAACAAAACGCGCCAGGGAAGGAAGCCGGATGACGCCGAAAGTCGGCCTGATCGCCAATCCGATTTCGGCGCGCGACATACGTCGCGTCGTCGCCAGTGCCAACAGCGTGCAGATCGCCGACCGCGCCAACATCGTGCTTCGCGCGCTTGCCGCGCTGAAGGCCTGCGGCATCGCGGAGGTGGTGATGATGCCGGAGCGCGCCGGCATCGCCGGTCATGTGCTGCGTGGCATCGAGCGGGCCAGGGCGCATGGAGAGGAGCGCTTTCCCAACCTGGCCTTCCTGCCCATGCCCGTCACCGGCACGGTGGAGGACACCCGCCGCGCCGCCCGGCTGATGGCGAGTGCCGGCGACGTCGCCGCCATCATCGTGCTCGGCGGCGACGGTACCCATCGCGCTGTGGTCGGCGAGTGCGGCAGCGTGCCGGTCGCCGGCATCTCTACCGGCACCAACAACGCCTTTCCCGAGCACCGCGAGCCGACCATCACCGGGCTCGCCACCGGCCTCGCCGCCATGGGGCTGGTGCCGGCGCGGACCGCCTTCGCCGACAACAAGAAGATCGAGGTCAGCGTCGACGGCGGCACGCCGGAGATCGCGCTGGTGGACGTCGCCATCGTCACCGACCGCTTCGTCGGCGCCCGCGCGCTGTGGCGCACCGAGACCTTCCGCGAGCTCTACGTCACCTTCGCCGACCCCGAGGTGATCGGCATGGCCGCCATTGCCGGGCTGATCGAGCCGGTGAGCCGGGCGGAGGCCGGCGGCCTCGCCGTGACCCTCGCCTCCGCCGGCGCCGCCGCGACGCGGGTGCGCGCGCCCATCGCGCCGGGTCTCGTCGAGGAGATCGGGGTGGAAGGCTGGCGGCGCATGCCGGCCGGCACCGTCTTCACCCCGGCGCTGGCCGCCGGCGCCATCGCCCTCGACGGCGAGCGCGAGCTGTTCTTCGACCCGCACCAGCGGGTGGAGATCCGCCTCGTCGACCGCGCCTTCCGCACCGTCGACGTCGCGCAGGTCATGCGCTTCGCCGCGCGCAACGGGCTGCTGGTCGACCGACCGCCGGTCCGCATCCACGCCTGAACGCCATCCATAAAAACCGAGGAGGAGCCTACGCCAATGACCAACAATCCCTTCCCGCTCTCGAAGGACGAGCTGCTCGCCGCCTACCGCACCATGCGCACCATCCGCGACTTCGAGGAGCGGCTGCATGTGGAGTTCGCCAAGGGCGACATTCCCGGCTTCGTGCACCTCTATGCCGGCGAGGAGGCCTGCGCCACCGGCATCATGATGCACCTCACCGACATCGACCGCATCGCCTCCACCCATCGCGGCCACGGCCATTGCATCGCCAAGGGCGTCGACGTGCACGAGATGATGGCGGAGATCTACGGAAAGGCGACCGGCGCCTGCCGCGGCAAGGGCGGCTCCATGCACATCGCCGACCTCTCCAAGGGCATGATGGGCGCCAACGGCATCCTCGGTGCCGGCGCGCCGCTGATCTGCGGCGCCGGCCTGGCGGCGAAGTTCCGCGGCGATGGCGGGGTGGGCATCACCTTCTTCGGCGACGGCGCCTCCAACCAGGGCACGGTGCTGGAGAGCATGAACCTCGCCGCCATCTGGAACCTGCCGGTGATCTTCGTGGTCGAGAACAACGGCTACGCGGAATCCACCTCGGTCGAATACGCCACCGCGGTGGATTCCTATGTCGACCGCGCCGCCGGCTTCGGCCTGCCCGGCGTCACCGTCGACGGCACCGACTTCTTCGCCGTGCACGAGGCGGCCGGCGAGGTGATCCGCCGGGCCCGCGAGGGTGGCGGGCCGGCACTGCTCGAATGCAAGACCATCCGCTTCTTCGGCCATTTCGAGGGCGACGCCCAGACCTACAAGGCCAAGGGCGAGAACGACTGGAACCGCGAGAACCGCGACTGCCTCAGGATCTTCGCCAACCGCGTCACCTCCGCCGGCGCGGTGAGCGAGGCGGAGATCGCCCTCGTCGATCGCGAGGTCGCCTCGCTCATCGACGCCGCGGTGGAGAGCGCCAAGGGCGCGCCCCTGCCCTCGCCGCGCGATCTGCTGACCGACGTCTACGTCGCCTACTGAGCCAGAAAAACGAAACCGGAGGAAACCAGAATGGCCCGCAAGATCAGCTACAAGCAGGCGATCAACGAGGCGCTTGATCTCGAGATGCGCCGCGACCCCACCGTCATCGTGCTCGGCGAGGACATCGTCGGCGGCGCCGGCGCGCCGGGCGAGATCGACGCCTGGGGCGGCGTGCTCGGCGTCACCAAGGGGCTGCACGCCAAGCACGGCAACCGGCTGATGGACACCCCGCTGTCGGAAAGCGCCTATATCGGCGCGGCCATCGGCGCCGCCGCCTGCGGCATGCGCCCGGTGGCCGAACTCATGTTCCTCGACTTCATGGGCGTGTGCTTCGACCAGATCCTCAACCAGGCCGCCAAGTTCAAATACATGTTCGGCGGCAAGGCCAAGACCCCGGTGGTGATCCGCGCCATGGTCGGCGCCGGCTTCCGCGCCGCCGCCCAGCACTCGCAGATGCTCACCCCAATGTTCACCCATGTGCCGGGACTGAAGGTGGTGTGCCCCTCCAACGCCTATGACGCCAAGGGGCTGCTCATCCAGTCGATCCGCGACGACGACCCGGTGATCTTCTGCGAGCACAAGGCGCTCTACGGCTCGGAATGCGACGTACCGGAGGAGAGCTACGCCATCCCCTTCGGCGAGGCGAACATCGTGCGCGACGGCAAGGACGTCACCATCGTCAGCTACGGCCTCACCGTGCACCGCGCGCTCGACGCCGCCGAGAAGCTCGCCAAGACCGGCGTGCAGGCGGAAGTGATCGACCTGCGCACGCTCTCGCCCATCGACTGGGACACGGTGATCGAGAGCGTTGAGAACACCGGCCGGCTGGTGGTCGTCGACGAGGCCAATCCGCGCTGCTCCATCGCCGGCGACGTCGCCGCCTATGTCGCGCAGAACGCCTTCGGGGCGCTGAAGGCGGCGCCGCAGATGGTGACGGCGCCGCATACGCCGGTGCCGTTCTCGCCGGTGCTGGAGGATCTCTACATCCCCTCCGCCGACGCCATCGCCGCCGCCGTGAACAAGACCACCGCCCGCGCGCTCGCGGCGTGAAGGAGTACCCGATGAACGAACGCATCAAGCCGATCGTCATGCCCAAATGGGGGCTGTCGATGTCGGAGGGCAAGGTGACCGGCTGGCTCAAGCCAGCCGGCACCAAGGTCGGCGTCGGCGACGAAATCGTCGAGGTGGAGACCGACAAGATCGCCGGCGTGGTGGAAGCCAACGAGGCCGGCACGCTGCGCCGTGTCATCGGCGCGCCGGACACCGTCTATCCGGTGAAGGCGCTGATCGGCGTCATCGCCGATGACGACGTGCCGGACGCCGACATCGACGCCTATGTCGCCGAATACGCCACCCACGCGGCGGAGGAAGGCGAGGCAGAGGAGGCCGGCCCGCGCTACGAATTCGTCGACACCCCGGCCGGGCGCCTGCGCTACGCGAAACGCGGAGACGGAGAGCCCAACGTTCTCCTCATCCATGGCTTCGGCGGCGATCTCGACAACTGGCTGTTCAACATCGATGCACTTGCGGAGGCCGGCACCGTCTACGCACTCGACCTGCCCGGGCACGGCCAGTCGGACAAGGCGGTGAAGCAGGCCTCTCTGGCCGGGCTTTCCACCGCCGTCACCGGCTTCATGGACGCACTCGGCATCGGACGCGCGCATCTCGTCGGCCATTCCATGGGCGGCGCCATCGCCGCGCAGACCGCGCTCGACCACCCCGAGCGCGTCGCCTCGATCACGCTGATCGGCTCGGCCGGGCTCGGGGAAGAGATCAACAGCGGCTACACCGACGGCTTCGTCACGGCGACATCCCGCCGCGACCTGAAGCCGGTGCTGGAGCAGTTGTTCCACGATCCCGCGACGGTCACCCGCCAGTTGGTCGACGACCTGTTGAAATACAAGCGGCTGGACGGCGTCGACGATGCGCTGCGTTCCCTCTCCGAGGCACTGTTCGCCGGCGGGCGGCAGAGCACGGTGCTGGCCGAGGCACTGAAGGGCGCCGACACCCCGGTGCTGGTGGTCTGGGGCGAGAGCGACCGGGTGATCCCCGCCGCCCATGCTGGCGCGCTCGGCGAACGCGCCAGGGCCGAGGTGATCGGCGAGGCCGGCCACATGGTGCAGATGGAAAAGGCCAGCCGGGTCAACGAGCTGCTGCTCGCTCACCTCAAGGCCTGAACCGCGAGAACTCAACGAAACGAACGCCGCCGCACGAACGGACGGCGAAGGAGGAAGCATGCCCGATCTCAGGGACAAGAGCATCGTCATCACCGGCGCCGCCGGCGGCATCGGCGCGGCCATCGCGCAGGCGCTCGCCGCCGACGGTGCCCGCATCACCGTCGCCGACCTGTCGCAGGCGGCCGCCGAGGCGGTGGCGGGAAAGATCAACGCCGCCGGCGGCAAGGCCATCGCCGTGGCGGTCGATGTGAGGGAGCGGGCGCAGGTGCGCGGCATGCTCGACCGGGCCGTGGAGGCCTTCGGCCGGCTCGACGTGATCTTCAACAATGCCGGCGTCGCCCAGACCAAGCCCTTTCTCGACATCACCGAGGCGGACTGGCGCTTCGTCACCGACGTCAACGCGCTGGGCGTGCTGATCGGCATGCAGGAGGCGATCAAGACCTTCCGCGGCCAGGGCGGCGGCGGCAAGATCGTCAACACCGCCTCCATCGCCGGCAAGCAGGGCTATGAGCCGCTCGCCCATTACTGCGCCTCGAAGTTCGGCGTGGTGGCGATGACCCAGGCCGCCGCCCGCGCCTTCGGCAAGGAGGGCATCACCGCCAACACCTTCTGCCCCGGCGTGGTGGCCACCCCGATGTGGGACACCATCGACAAGGGCTTCCGCGACAACGGGCTCACGCAGAAGCAGAACGAGGCGTTCGACACCTTCGCCGCCGGTGCGGTGCTGGGGCGGGCCTCGCAGCCGGGCGATCTCGTCGGCGTGGCACGCTACCTCGCTTCGTCGGATTCCGACTTCATGACCGGCCAGTCCCTGATGGTGGACGGCGGCATGGTCTTCGTCTGAGGGAGGACGTCATGGTATCATCGGACAACCCGCAGCAGCAGTTGAGGGAGATGAACCTGCGCTTCGGCGCGCTGGCCAAGGCGGCAGCGCCGACCATGGCCGCCTTTCGCTCGCTGATGGGCGAAGCGTCGAAATCGGGCGCGCTGCCGGCACGGTTCAAGGAACTCGTCGCCGTCGCCATCGCCGTGAACCAGGGTTGCGCCGACTGCATCCTGTTCCATGTCGCCAATGCCCGCGGCCACGGGGCCAGTCGCGAGGAACTGGTCGAAATCCTCGCGGTGGCGATCGAGATGGGCGGCGGCCCCTCCGCCGTCTATGCCGGCCGCGCCCTGGAGGCCTTCGACGCCCTCGCGACCGAGAAGGCCTGAACGGCCGGCCCCGACAGCGCGCTATCTCGGCCGGCAAGATGGACCGCATGCCGGCCGAGATGATGCGTCATCACCTGCCATCACGGCATCGTTTCCGCTCATCCCCTAGCGGAACGAGTTCTCCTGCGTCCACGTTGTTGCGTAAACCGCGATGGGAGGACGACGATGGACGAACGCGAGCAGCGCATCCGCGAGCAGGCCTACAAGCTCTGGGAGGCGGAAGGGTGTCCTCAAGGCCGCGCCGATCACCATTGGCTGCAGGCCGAAAAGCTCATCCCGCCCGACGACCGATCGCAGGTAATCCCCGCCCCTCCGGCCGCGCAGGATCAGGCGACAGCTCCGCTCCGCCCCGAAGTCGATCCCAACGTCGCCATGACGAGCGACGAGCACGAACCCGTCAGCGAGATCGACACGATCCGCCGGACGCTCGAAGTTCCCGCCAAGCGGCGGGGCAAGCGATCCCCGGTGGCGGACCGCGAGGGCGCCCTGAGCGGGCTCGACGGCGCCACGCTGCGGGAGTGATCCGGCGCCTCCCCGACGCGCCGGTCGCGAGATCGGTTGTTTCCGGTAGGAAAGCATTGGCTCTCCGCGCGCCATCGTCCTAGCTTGGCATTGATGGCGCGACCTTCGCGGCGATCGCCGGCGGTCATGCGCCCCAGAAGATCGGGAGGGAGCCCGCATGAACACCGCCAATCTGCAAATGGAAGGTACGCTGCTCGCCTTGGCCGCGCTGTGCGAGGCGCTGAAGAAGAAGGGCGTCCTGAGCGGCGACGAGATCGTCGCCGCGCTGTCCTGCGCCGAAGCCGGCATCTCGTCGCGCGCGCCCGGCATGAGCGAGGCCAACCGGGAGGCGATCCGCTTCCCGATCCGTTTTTTGCGCCGCGCGATGGAACGCGACGGATCGGCGCTCGACTACGCGGCCATCGCCGCCGGCGTCGGACGGACGCGCGACGAGGGGCGTACCAGCCGCGCCGAATGATGTCCGGCGTGACGAGACGCAGAGACCGCGCCGGGCTTCGGCCCGCCGCGTCGGAAAAGGCGGGCGCCGGAGCGCGCCCGTTCAGTTGCGCGCGCTCACCGCCTTCAGCGCCTTCAGCTCCTCCTTCGCCTTCATCATGCCGGCGCTGGCGAGATCGCCGGCCTTGAACTTTGCGTATTCGTCGCCGGCCATCGGCTGAGCGTGCTTGAACACGTACCAGTCCCCGCCCGGCTCCTTGCGCTGGTACATAACCTGCTCGGGTCCCATGCGATGGGAGAAGCAGGTCGAGTTGCGACCCGACGGGCCGTTGGCGTGCCACAATCCCTGGAAGCAGACCCAGCCAAGGGGCGACACCCACCAAGTCCCCTGCACGTAGGACACGTCCTTGCCGGATCCCGCCCAGGCGACGAATTTGCGGTTGGGCGAGAAATACGCCGCCCCGTCCGACCAGATCCAGCTCTTGCCGGAATAGAGGGCATCGATGCCGGTCACGCTCGGCATGCCGGTGGGATTTGGCTTCATGGCGACAGGGGCGGCGGCCTGAGCGTAGGCCGCCGGGGCGCCCCCCACCATCACCATGGCGACGGTCATGCCTGCGATGGTCATGGCTGCGATGGATTTCATCATCAGAGACCTCCTCAACAGTGAAAGGCACCGGCAGCAGCCGGCACCGCTGCGGGTTTCAGTTCACGAGGCCACGCTGAAGCCGCCAGTCGGGCCGGCCATAGGGGGCGGGCCAGGCGAACGGATCGACCTCGTTGAAGTAGACGACGGCGGTAAGTCCGACGAACTTGTCGCCGATGGTGCGCATGTCCTCGCGCCACCGCTCGGCGAAGGCCTCATCGCCGCTGAAGCCGAGTTCGGCCACGACGATGGGCTTGCCGTAGCTGGCGACACGCTGATAGGCGGGCCGGAGCGCTTCCTCGAAACTGCGCGCGTGCCCGTAGCGATCCATGTCGTATCGCTGGAGATCGAGCACGGTCAGCCCGATCTCGTCGACATAGAGGTCACCCGGATAATAGGCCGCGAGGCCGTCCTCGCCGCGCGGCGACCACATGAACCGGGCCTGCGGCGCATATTTCCGGCACTCGGTGACGAAATGCCGGTAGGCGGCGACATAGTCCTGCCCCGACCAGCTCGACCAGGGGAACCGGCCATTGTGCAGATCCATCTCGTGCGCCCAGCGGATCGTCACCGGGCTTTCGAGCGCCCCGGATGCCGCGCAGACCGCCTGGGCCGACCCGTCATAGGCGCCGGCCAGAATCCCGTCGAGCAACTGGTCGGGTGAGGCATTCGCCCCCGGCGACCAGGACCAAGGCTCGATAGAGATCAGCAGATCGCGGTGGTGCTGGCGGGCATAGCTGTCCGCGTTGGCCAGCGATGTGAGATCTGAATCGCGCCAGGGAATGTAGATGTGCTCGATGCGCACGCTCTTGTCCCCGGCGAACACGCCGTCGGGGTCGTAAATGCCGAACTTCACCTTGCCGGTCGGCGAAGCAAGTTGCACCGGCGACTGCGTTTCGCCCGGCACGGCCAGGGCGAGCGTCAAGGCGAGCGCCGTGCTGCCGGACAAAGCGGCAAGCCACATATACTTGGACCATCTCCTCATTTTCCTACCTCCTCCTTTTCAATGGAGAGCGGACCTTCGCCCGATCTCCACCGCACGACCGTGGCCGGATCGACGCCGACATGAGTGACGAAACGACATGTGTCGGCGAGGCACGCACCGGCGACGGAAACGCCACGAACCCTCCGGGGACGCTGGCATGTCATTCCAGCCTCCCGGAATATCTCCCGGCCCTCGACCGCTCGGGCGCGGGACTCGCCGCGGCCGGTGGCGCGACCGAATCCCCGTCCTTCGCGATCCAGGGCGGGATGAAGACAAGCTTGAAGCCGCCACGGCCCATACCGGCTCCGGTGGCGGAGAACACGACCCGGGTATAGGGGGTCGGCAAGGCGCCCCAGGCCAATGCCCCCAACCCCTCCGGCCCGCGCTGCCGGACGGCGGCGAGCGGCAGGGCGAACAGACCGATGACGAGCGCCGCATAGACGCCCCCACGGGCGACCCCGCGCCGCCCCAAGCGCCGACCGGCCGGGTTCTCGATGCCATGGCGCACGAGGATGACGAGGATCAGCACCGCGTAGAGCAACGCATTGACGATGGCGAAGACGTAGAAGCCACTCGCCGAACCGGCATTGCCGAAGAAGAGCGCTGCCGTCGCCGAGCCGACGCAGATCACGGCATAGGGCGCGAGCACGCGCAGAGGCACCGGCTCGACCCCGCCCTTGCCCTTCGGGGTGACGCGGAAATCGACGAAGGAACCCGTCGCCCAGTCGCGCAGCGCGTAGAGCGTGCCGAGCAGCGACCACGGCCATTTCGCCAGCACGAACAGGACCTCTTCCCAGCTCAGCAGCCGGGAATCCACCGGACGCAACCACCCGCTGGCGCGCCAGCGATAGATCATGACCAGCAGCACCACCGACATCGGCACGTAGTGCACGGCGAAGTCGAGATAGGTGACATTGGCGAAATGCCTGCCGCCGGCCAGCGCCACCACCGGCATCAGGAACAGCAGCGCCCAGACGCCGGAATAGAGCGGATACCAGAACTGGCAGAACAGGAACTGGAAGCGCATCCGTCCCGGCAGCCGGGGAATCAGCTCCGGGGAATAGCGCAGCAGGATGGTGACGAGGCTGCGCGACCACTGGAACTCCTGCGTCGCGAGGTCGGCGAAGGTGCGCGGACCGTCGCCATGGGCGATGGCATCGATGGCATGCACGCCGCGCCAGCCACCGGCGTTCATCATCAGCGTCGTCGAATGATCCTCGGCGAGTTCCGGGCCGAGGCCGCCGATCTGCTTCAGCGCCTCGGTGCGCACCGCATAATGCGAGCCGATGCACAGCGGCGCCCAGCCGCCGGTGTAGCCGGCCTGAAGCGCCCCGTGCATCGACGCCTCGGCATAGAGGCGGGCCCGCGCCGCCCAGCTCTGCCCGGCGTTCCGGTCGCAGATGCTCGGCGCGGACACATAGCCGATGCGCGGGTCGCTGAACGGCGCCAGCATGCGCTCGAGATAATGCGAGGTCGGCACGTGATCGGCGTCCAGCTGCACGACGAAGTCGTACCGCTCATAGCCGTAGTGGTCGTAGAAATAGGCGAGGTTCCCTTCCTTGCAGCGCACCCGGCGCGGCCAGTCCTGCTGCTGATACGCGGCGACGCCCTTGCGGGTGGAAACCCGCACGCCGTGCCGCGCGCACCAGGCCAGCGTCTCTTCGGAAGGATCCTCGTCGGCCAGCCAGGTGTCGTGCGGATGCGGCTGTGCCAGCATGGCTTCGAGGGTCTGCGCCACCACCTCGAACGGCTCGGACGGCGCCTTGGTGACCACCATCGCCACGCGGCTCCCGGCCGGCAGTCGCGCGGTGCCGGCCGGCTTCCGGCTCCCGGCGAAGATACTGAAGAAGTAGACCGGCATGAGAGTGAGCCAGACGAAGGGCAGGCTGGCGAAGACGAAGCGCCCCAGCCCGTCCACATGCGCCGGGTCGAGCCACCAGCCCCAGAAAAACAGGAAGGCGCTCACCCAGGCGGTGATCGCGAAGACGAACTCGATGCGCTGCCGCCGGCCGAGCAGCGGCATGAGCACGGCACAGGGAGGGTTGTAGACGAGACGATCCACGAACTCGTCGGGGCTGTCGTCAGCGGCCGCCGCGAGAAGGCGCGGATCGTGGGTCATGCCGCCCTCCCCGCGCTGGCGGCGGCGGAAGGATGGCGGGGCACGCCGGCACGCATGCCGGCGCCCCCGGTGACCAGCACCCCGGTCTCTCTCATGCCACGGCCTCCCTCGCCATCGGCAGCCGGACCAGCTCGTCGCGGAAATAGGCGATGGTGCGAGCCAGCCCCTCCTCCAGACCGACATTGGGCAGCCAGTCGAGCAGGCGCACCGCCTGGCCGATGTCGGGGCAGCGGCGGCGCGGGTCGTCGACCGGCAACGGCCGGTAGATGATCTGCGACCGCGATCCGGTCATGCGGCGAACGATGGCGGCGAAGTCGTTGATGGTGCGCTCGTCGGGATTGCCGATATTGACCGGCCCGGCCACGGCGTCCGGCGTCGCCATGAGGCGGATGAGCGCCTCCACCGTCTCGTCGACATAGCAGAAGGACCGCGTCTGCGAGCCGTCGCCATAAACCGTCATGTCGGTGCCGGACAGCGCCTGCACGATCAGGTTGGAGGTGACCCGCCCGTCATCCGTGCTCATGCGCGGACCATAGGTGTTGAAGATGCGGGCGATCTTGATCCGCGTCCCCAGAATGCGCGCATGGTCGAAGAACAGACTTTCCGCGCAGCGCTTGCCCTCGTCGTAGCAGGCTCGCGGGCCGATCGGGTCCACGTGCCCCCAATAGGTTTCCGGCTGCGGACTGACCTCGGGATCACCATAGATCTCGGAGGTCGACGCCTGCAGGATCTTGGCGTTCTGCTCCGTCGCCAGCTCGAGCAGGTTCCGCGCGCCGAGCACGCTGGTCATCGTGGTGTGGATGGGCGCGGCCGAATAGGCCGGCGGCGAAGCCGGGCATGCGAGGTTGTAGATTTCGTCCACTTCGAGGGGGACGGGGATGGGCTCCACGACATCGTGCAGCAGCAGCGAAAACCGAGGATTGCCGATCAGATGTTCGATATTTTGCCGCCTGCCGGTCGAGAGGTTGTCGAGGCAAACAACATGGGCCCCTCGCTCGATGAGCCGATCGCACAAATGGGAACCGACAAATCCGGCTCCACCGGTGACCAGGACCCGGAGGCTCCGGCGCGGCGCGCCACCACGGGTCATACGGGCATGCGTCATCGCTCTTTGCATGGGTGCAGAACCTTCGATCTCGCAGTGATGGTGAATGGCGAATGGCGGAATAATTCGAGCGATATCAGTTGCTTGGCGACATCAGCCGATAGCTGCCCCGTCCCTCCGGACCGAGGATTGCCCGACCATGCCTCTCGCCTCGAAAGACTGACGCGGATCGCTTTCCGACGGGAACTGGTACTCCAAGGTCTTGTCGAGTTTCACTCTCAACGTCCGCCCCAGGCTCAATCTGCGGATGCAACCTTACGGCAAGCTTACAATGTGAACAAATTAGTATGAATTTCAAATTTTTTTAGCGTGAAAATATATCGCCATTCGTATGTACCGTAGCCGGCCACCGCGGGCATTTGGAATGCCAGGAAAACCGGCATTGTCCTCGGCGGTCGGCGAGCTGAAATGCCGGCTGATATCGTGACCCGTCTCGGCTCGATGTCGAGCAAGCGGCCCGCGGTCGATGTCGAAGCGACGGCGCGCGCCAGAACTGTGCCCCATCGTCCCGCCGACACGCCCGTGCCGGAGCGGCCACAGCGCGGCTAGTGCACCTCGTCCATCAGATAGCCGATGCCACGCAGCGTCTGAATGCCCGAACTCGCGCCCGCGCCCGCCAGCTTGCGCCGGAGACGATGCATCAGCACCTCCACGGCATTAGATTCGATATCGTCGTCGAAACCGTAGAGGGACTGCTCGATGACTTCCTTGGTGAGTACGCGACCAGCCCGGCGCATGAACAGCTCCAGCAGTCGGAGTTCGCGCCGGGACAGCGCAAGCGGCGTATCGGCCACCGTCACCCGGAAGTCGGCCGTGTTGAAATCGACATTGCCGATGGTGAGATGAGCGCCGAGGGCATGGTTCGGCCGACGGAGCAGCGCCCGCAGCCGCGCCACCAACTCTTCGAGGTGAAACGGCTTCGCCACATAATCGTCAGCCCCCTCCTCCAGCCCACGGACGCGATCGGCCGGGCTGTTCCGCGCGCTCAGGATGAGGACGGGAACGGCGAATCCGTTGGCCCGACGCCGCTTGAGCAGATCGAGGCCATCGCCGTCCGGCAGTCCCAGATCGAGCACGACGATGTCATAGCGTCCGGCGGCGAGGGCCGCCTCGGCATGGGCGATGCTCGCGACGTGATCGACCACGAAGCCCACCGGGTTCAAGGCGGCTCCCAGTAACCTTGCAAGTTCGCAGTCGTCCTCAACGAGCAACAGGCGCATCGCGAGCCCCCAATAGCCGTAAGCAGCCTACATGACCTGACGTAGGGGCGTCGAACCCTCGCTCCCACGGCCGGCCAACGGCCCGGCGGTATTTTTATGCCATAAACAAGATGACGGGTCGCCGGATACAGTCGCGGTCCGGGGCCTGCGCTCAACCTCAGATTAGGACAGATCGGCCATGCGCTGACCGCATGCCCGCATAGGTTGACGCAACGATTTCAAGGCGATCGGCCCCACCGTGGCAGATTGGTGACAGGCGGGTGGGCACCTCATGCGTCCGACCTTAGAAGCAGGCGAAATTGAAAAGAAATTTTGCTAGCTATGTGAAAGAAAGTCGTTCGAGAAGCGGGCATAGACTCGCAAGAACATATACATGACCATCGGTAACCTCATGCACGTGATTTCGCGGCTTCACTTCGCACTGGATTTCGACGGAACCATCTGCCCCATCGACACCACCGACTTCCTGCTAGAGAGCTTCGCCGAGCCGGAATGGCGCGGCATCGAAGATCGCTGGCAGGCGGGAGAGATTTCGTCGCGCGAATGCCTCGCCGCGCAGGTCGCGCTGATCCGCGCCAGCGAGGAAGAGGTGCGCCGCGCGCTCTCCACCATCACGCTCGATCCCGACGTGCCGCGTTTCGTGGCCGCGGCACGCCGCTACGGCGCCGACGTCTCCGTGGTGTCGGACGGCTTCGATGTTTCCATCCTGCCCCTGCTGGCTGCCGCCGGCCTCGACCTGCCGGTGACCTGCAACCGCATGGCACCCGTTGGCGGCAATCGCTGGGCCGCGAGCTTCAGCAACGGCAATGAAGGCTGCGGCAGCGGCACCTGCAAATGCGCCGCCACCGACGGCAAGCGTCAACTGGTGTTGATCGGCGACGGGCGGTCCGATTTTTGCCTTGCTCGACGCGCTGACTTCGTTTTCGCGAAGGGAAGCCTAGCCGCCTACTGTGCCGAAGAGTCGTTGCCGCACCTGGCCGTCTCCGGCTTCGCCGACGTTCTTGCCTTCCTGCCCGTACTCATCTCGGAGATGAGCCCAACCCTGCCGGCTGCCACCGGAACTTCGTTCGAGGACCTCAATGCTTGACCGTAACCCGACCTCCAATCCGCTGGCGAGCGAGAACGACCGCGAACGGCTCTATGCTCTGGAAGCCGAATACTGCTCCTACGGAGATACAGTACACTACACGGAAGTGCCGAAGATCTTCGAGCGCTGCGAAGGTTCCTTCATCTATGACGACGAGGGACAGCAGTTCCTCGATCTGCAGATGTGGTACTCGGCCGTCAATTTCGGCTACGCCAATCCGCGGCTGAACGAGGCGCTGAAGCGCCAGATCGATCGCCTGCCGCAGGTCGCCAGCCAGTATCTCCACAAGGAGAAGATCGAGCTTGCCGCCGAGATCGCCATCGGCGCGAAGGAGCGCTTCGGCCAGAAGGGCCGCGTGCACTTCAACGTCGGCGGTGCGCAGGCGGTGGAAGACTCGCTGAAGATCGTGCGCAACGCCTCGAACGGGAAGAGCCTGATGTTCGCCTTCGAGGGCGGCTATCACGGCCGCACGCTGGGCGCCTCGGCGATCACCTCGTCCTATCGCTACCGCCGCCGCTACGGCCATTTCGGCGAGCGGGCGCAGTTCGTCGAGTTCCCCTATCACTTCCGCGGCCCGCGCGGCATGTCGAAGGAGGAGTATGGCGAGCTGTGCGTGAAGAAGTTCGAGCGCCTGTTCGAGAGCGAATATAACGGCGTGTGGGACCCCAAGGTCGGCCAGGCGGAATATGCCGCCTTCTATGTCGAGCCGATCCAGGGCACCGGCGGCTACGTCATCCCGCCGCCGAACTTCTTCCCCGAACTGAAGCGCGTGCTCGACAAGCACGGCATCCTGCTCGTCGTGGACGAGATCCAGATGGGTTTCTACCGCACCGGCAAATTGTGGTCGATCGAGCACTTCGGCGTCACGCCGGACGTGCTGGTGTTCGGCAAGGCGCTGACCAACGGGCTGAACCCGCTGTCCGGCATCTGGGCGCGCGAAGAGTTGATCAACCCGACCGTGTTCCCGGCCGGCTCGACGCACTCGACCTTCAACGCCAACCCGCTCGGCACCGCCGTGGCGCTCGAAGCCATGCGCATGATGCGCGAGGACGACTACGAGACCACCGTGCCGGCCAAGGGCGCCTACTTCCTCGACGGCCTGAAGGCGCTCAAGGAGAAGCACAAGATCGTCGGCGACGTCGACGGCCTCGGCCTCGCCCTGCGCATCGAGATCTGCGAGCCGCATGACAGCTACACGCCGTCGAAGAAGCTGGTCGACCTCATGGTCGACGAGGCTCTGAAGGGCGACCTCGTGCATGGCGGCGAGCGCTACGGCCTGGTGCTCGACATCGGGGGCTACCATAAGAACGTGATCACGGTGGCGCCGGCGCTGACGATTTCCTATGAGGAGATCGATCTCGCCCTCGCCCTGCTCGACCAGCTGTTCGAGCGGGTCACGCCCCGGTGACGCCGATGCGCATACGCTTGCTGGACACGGATGGCTCGCTTGCGGCCCAGCCTGGTCTGGTCGCGTCATGCGCACGCTCGGGCGGCGATGTCGTCGCCGCCCGCGACCTCGCCCCGCGCCTGCGACTGCTGGCCTCCGAGGAGGCGCTCGACGCCCTCGACGCCCGCCTCGGCCCGCCGGCGCCGGGCGACATCCATTTCATCGGTTCCGGCGACTTCCACCATCTGTCGCTGCTGCTGGTGAAGCGGCTGAAGCAGCCGGTCAGCATCATCCATTTCGACAACCATCCGGACTGGATCCGCTTTCCCTCCAGCATCAATTGCGGCTCCTGGGTGGCGCGGGCGCTCGAACTGCCGCAGGTGCTGCGCGTGGTCACGCTCGGCCCGGCGAGCGCCGACATCGAGGCCCCGCAGCTGCGGGGCGGCGCGGTCGGCGCGCTGCGCTCCGGCCGGCTGGAACTGCACCCCTGGTTCGACGGCGCGACCTTCTATGCCGGCCCCTCCTTCGAGAATGCCGGCGCGCGCGGCAAGGGCGGCCTCGCGCGCGACGGCCTGCGCTGGCATGGCCTCGCGCAGGACGACTGGGCCGGGCGCATCGCCGGCATCGCCGAGCGGCTGCCCGAGGCACCGGTCTGGGTCAGCCTCGACAAGGACGCGTTGACTTCCGCCGAGGCGGTGACCAATTGGGACCAGGGCCGCCTCAGCCTCGACGCGGTGCTGGAGGCGATCGACATCATCGCCGCCCGGCGACCGGTGATCGGCATGGATGTGTGCGGCGACTATTCGCCGGAAGGCTCGCTCGGGCTGGTGCGCTCGCTGCTCGCCCGGCTCGACCGCGACCAGCGCCCGGTGCCGTCCGATGCCGGCATCGCCGTCAACGAGGCAACCAACCTACGCATCCTCTCGGCGATGGAGGCGCTGCTGCAATGACGCTCGAACTCGTCGCGCTGTTCGCGCTTTCCGTCACCTGCGACATTCTCGGCCAGATCGCCTTCAAGCTGGGCGCGGACAATATCCCGACACCGGAAAAAGGCCGCTGGGGCGCCTTCGTCCGCTCGCTGGTGGCGACGCCCTGGCTGCTGGCTGGAATCGGTATATATGTAGCGGAATTCATTATATGGATCCGCATTCTAGCCCTGGTGCCACTCTCCATCGCCTTCCCGCTCGCCAGCCTGAACATTCTCGGCGTCCTGGCGGCGAGCCATCTGCTGCTCGGCGAGCGGCTGGGCCGGAACCATTGGGCGGGGGCGCTGCTGATCATGGCGGGTATCGTTCTCGTCGCCAGCGAATTGTGAGGAAGGCACGTGATGAAGGCCGTGGCCGATCATTCCATTCTCTATGAACGCGGTCCGGTCGGCGTGCTGCTCATCCACGGCCTTGGCGGCACTCCGGTCGAGATGCGCGACATTGCGCGCCGACTGGCGGCGGCCGGCTACACCGCCATGTGCTGCCAGCTGGCCGGCCATTGCGGCACCGAGGACGACCTGACCGCCACCGGCTTCGAGGACTGGTACGACAGCGCCGTCGACGCGTTGCACGAATTGGAGAAGCGCTGCTCGACCATTCTCGTCGGCGGCCTCTCCATGGGCGCGGTGCTGGCGGCGCTGGTAGCGGCGCGGCAGTCGCAGCGGGTGCGCGGCCTCGTCATGCTGGCGCCGACACTGACCTATGACGGCTGGTCGATCCCGAAATACAGCTTCCTGCTGCGGCTGTTCATCAACACGCCATTCGGCCGGCGCTACCGCTTCGAGGAGCGCGAGCCCTACGGGCTGAAGGACGAGCGCACCCGGGCGATGGTCGCCTATTCCATGCGCCACGGCAGCAGCGCCGAAGCCGGCCTGCTCGCCACCCCCGCCATGGCGCTGCGCGAGCTGTGGCGGCTCACCGCCAAGATCAAGCCGATGCTGCCGCTGATCCGCCAGCGCACCCTGGTGGTGCACGCTCGGCACGACGACATCGCCAGCCTCGACAATGCCATCACGTTGCAGCGCCGGCTCGGCGGCGTCGTCGACACCATGGTGCTGGAGGACAGCTACCATCTCGTCACCGTGGACCGGCAGCGGCACCTCGTCGGCGACCGGGTGGTGGAATTCGTCACCCGCATCGCCCGCGATGTCGAGGCCGAGCAGGCCGAGCCGACCGGCTGGGCGCGGCCGAGCGCCGCCAATGCCAATGCCACGACGGAAGCGGGCGCAACGCCGGGCGTGCGCGAACCCACCGACCTCGTTCCCGGCCTCGGATCGGCCGCGCTGGCCTCCGTCGGGGCGGGCCATGGCTCATGAGCCCCTGTCGCTCGGCCTGCCGGCCGGCGAAGGGCGTTCATCCAGGCAGACGGCGGCATCCCGGAACACCGGCATGACAGCTTCACCGACCGGAGCCGGCACGCCTGCCGGCCGGCAGGTGCGCCTCCATGCCGGCGTGGCCGATATCGCCCGGCAGGACTGGATGGCGTGCCGCCCGGACGATGCCGAGGGCTGGGACTATCTCGTTGCCTGCGAGACCGGCACTCCGCCCAGCTTCCGGCTGGCGGCGGCCAGCCTCTCGGATGCTGGCGGCCTGCTCGGTGCCCTGCCGCTGTTCACCGTCGGCTACCCACTCGACACCCCGTTCCAGGAGGAAAGCGCGGCACCGGCGGGCGGCTCGATCGCCGATCGGCTCGGCCGGCTGGCACGCTCCGGCGCGCGCGCCCTGCTGCGCGGCCAGGAATGGCGGCTGCTCGCCATCGGCTCGCCCTTCACCGAGAATTGCCCGGTGGTGCTGCGCCCGTCGCTCGGCACGCGGGAGCGCGATGCCGTGCTCACCGAGCTGCTGCGCGGCGTCGAGGCCGAGGCCCGGCGGCAGAAAGCCGGGCTGATCGCCGTCAAGGACCTCGACCCGCCGGAGATGGAGCGCGTCGGCCCCGCCTTGCGCGCCGCCGGCTATGTGCCGCTGGAAAGCCTGCCGCACGCGGTACTGGATCTCGCGGGCACCTCCACCATCGACGACTGGCTGGCGCGCCTCTCCTCCGCCACCCGCAAGGACCTGCGCCGCAAGCTGAAGCGCGCCGACCGCGTCACCGTCGAGTGGCGCCACTCCATCGCCGGGCTGGAGGAAGAGGTGCGCACCCTCTATGACGCGACGCGGGCGCAGAGCCATGTGCGCTATGGCGACTTCGAGGATCTGCCGGACGGCTATTTCGAGCACGTCGCAGCCGCCCAGCCCGAGCGCACGCTATTCGCCTTCTACCGGATCGGCGACCGGCTGGCGGCGTTCAATCTGCTGCTGCTCGAACCGGACCGGGTGATCGACAAATTCCTCGGCATGTCCTATCCGCTGGCCCGCGACCATGATCTCTACGCGGTGAGTTGGGCGGAAAACGTGAAGCTGTGTCAGCGTCTCGGCAAGCGCTTCCTGCAGACGGGGCAGACCGCCTTCGCCTCGAAGCTGCGCTATGGCAGCGGGCTGCGCCCCTCGACCATCATGGTGAAGCACCTCAATCCCGCCTTGCACGCGCTGGTGCGCCTCGCGGTGCCGTGGCTCGGCTTTCCGCGCTGGGATCCCGACCTCGTGGCGCACCACAAGCGGGAGCAGGCGTCATGATCGCCGCCTCGCTGCGCTTTCCCGTGCTGGTCGGGATCTATCTCTTGGTCGACACCGGCACGCAGATCGCCTTCGAGGCGACCTCGCGCGCCATTGGCGACATGCCGATCAGCCCGGCCTTCCTGCAGGCGGTGGCGCAGTCGCCGGCGAGCTGGGTGGCGGCGCTGCTCTATTTCGCCACCTACGCCTCGTGGATCCTGATCCTGAAATACTGCCCGCTCGGCAAGGCGTTCCCGCTGACGACGCTGAGCTATGTCACGGTGCCGCTGGCCAGCTGGCTGATCTTCGGCGAGGGGGTGGGGCTTGTGCCCGCGCTCGGAATCGCCCTCATTCTCGCCGGAGTCTGGCTGATCGGCCCCGAGGCCGAACAGAGCGAGGCCAAAACCGCCGAGCAGGCCAAACCTGCCGCGTCGACACCGTCCACGGGAGTGAAATCATGCGCCGACCTCTGATGCTGTCCGCCCTGGCGGCACTGTCCCTTCTCGTCGCCGCCCCCGCCGCCAAGGCCGCGCCGGAGGACATCGGCGGCGTGTGGCTGACCGATGACGGGCAAGGCGCCGTCGAGATCGCTCCGTGCGGCGGCGCGGTGTGTGGCCGCATCGTCTGGCTGAAGACGCCGACCATGGGCGGCCAGCCTCTGCGCGACGCGCGCAATCCTGAGACCTCGGCGCGCAACCGGCCGATCTGCGGCCTGCGCGTGCTCGGCGACCTGCAGGCCAAGGGCAACCGCTATGAGGGCGGCTGGATCTACGATCCCGAGACCGGCAGCCGCTACCGTCTGTCGGCCGAGCTCAGGAAGAACGGGCGGCTGGCGGTGATCGGCTTCGTCGGCCTCGAGGCGCTGGGCGAAACGATGGAGTGGACCCGCGCGCCGGCGAGCCTGGGCCGCTGCAGCTGACGGCATCGGCCGCAGGCACGGTCGGCGGGTGCCGGAGACGCTCCCGCCTGCTGGAAACCGGCGACCGGCGTCGGCCATCCCGGATGGCGCCGCGCGCCGGGTCGGCGTCTCCAGAGTTGCCATAGTCGCGCGTTAGGCTCTTGCGACTGAGTGGCCATCGGCGGGTGCCCCCGATGGCGGCGCAGGCGTTCGAGGAGCCAGAACGTCATGGAACGGCCCGCCCCGCATCCCCTACCCGAAGCTCTCGTCGAGCTGCACGCCGCGCAGCTCGCCGCGATGGACGAGTGGCGCAACGCCCAGGCGCGCGCTCTCGACCTGTTCGGCTACCAGCCGCACGAATGCCGCTACGACGTCATCGCCTCCGGACCGCATTGGCGGCTTCGCCGCTATGGCGGCACCACCGGCGGTCCGCCGCTGATGTTCGCGCCGGCGCCGATCAAGCGGCCTTATGTCTGGGACCTGACACCCCAGGTCAGTGCGGTGCGGTTCTGCCTCGACAGCGGCTTCGCCGTATATCTCGTCGAATGGCTGCCGCCGAGGACCGGCGACGCGCCGGCCGGTATCGCCCATTATGTGCTGGCACTGCTCACTGCCGCGCGCGCCATTGCTGCCGGACACGCCGGCGCGGTGCCGGTGATCGCCGGGCATTCGCTCGGCGGCACGCTGGCCGCCCTTGCCGGTGCGCTCGAGCCGCCACGTTTCGCCGGCCTGGTGCTGCTCGGCGCACCGCTGAGCTTCGATCCAGGCTCCAGCCCGTTCCGCGACGTCGTGGTGGCACAGAAATCCGAAACCCCGGAAGACGGCCCCGTGGCCGGCTCGCAGCTGTCGCAGGGCTGTGCCCTTCTGGCGCCGACCACCTTCGTCTGGGCGCGCTGGCTGGATGCGGCGCTGAGCCTCGCCGACCCGGCGGCGCTCGACATCCACCTGCATGTCGAGCGCTGGGCGCTGGACGAGGTGCCCCTGCCCGGCCGGCTGGTGCACGAGATCGTCCGCTGGCTCTATCGGGAAGACCGCTTCCGCCGCGGCCGCATCGAGCTCGGCGGGCGGCGGCTCGGGCCGCAGGAACTGCGCCTGCCCGTGCTCGCTTTGGTCAACCCGGCGGACGAGATCGGCCCGCGCGCCGCGATCGAACCCTTCTTTGCCCTCATGCCGACCGACGATGTCCGCATCCTCGAGCACCCGCCGGAGGTCGGTGTCGGCCTGCAGCATCTCGCCATCCTCGCCGGGCGGCGGGCACATGCGCAGACATGGCCGGAGATCGCCGCCTGGGTCCATGCCCATGCCGGAGGGATCAGGCCGGCACCTTCAGCCCGCCGGCACTGAGCTTGGCCCAGACGTCCTCGGCGGTGTCGGCGAACTCGAACAGCCCGCATTCGTCCTCGTCGATCATGCCGTTGTCGACCAGCGCGCGGAAATTGATCACCGAGCGCCAATAGGCCTCGTCGAACAGCACGATGCCGACCGGCTGCGTCTTGTCCGTCGCCCGCAGATTGAGGATCTCGAACAGCTCGTCGAGCGTGCCGAAGCCGCCGGGAAACACCACCAGCGCGCTGGCCCGCATGGCGAGATGCATCTTGCGCATCGCGAAATAGTGGAAGCGGAAGGTCAGCTGCGGGGTGGTGTAGGGATTGGGACCCTGCTCGTGCGGCAGGCTGATGTTGAAGCCGATGCTCGGTGCCGCCGCTTCGAACGCACCGCGGTTCGCCGCCTCCATCAGCCCCGGCCCGCCGCCGGTGGCGATCACATTGTCGCGCACGCCGCCATCGCCGAGCCCGAGCGCGCCGCCGCGCTCCGACGCGATGCGCCCGAAGGCCCGCGCCTGCTCGTAGAGAAAGGGCTGGCGTCCCGGCCCGTCCTGCCGCACCCGCGCCGAACCGAACACCACCACGGTGGAGCGGATGCGCCAGCGCCGCAGCTCTTCCTCGGCCTTGGCATATTCGAGCAGGAACCGCACGCCACGCATGGAATCGCCGAGCAGGAATTGCTGGTCGAGGGCGGGAAGCCGATAGCTCGGCAGCAAGGTCCGGTCGTCACTCACGTCGGTTTCTCTCCTCCGGCACCGACCGCACCATGATCGGCTCGGCGTCCGCGATGTGTTTGGTAGGCTGATTTGTCGGCGAATGCAGCACCGACCGCGCCGGCGGCCGGAATGGCACCGCACTCCATCCGGCCGATGCCGCGATGACGCCCTTTCCTCATGCGAGGGAGAGCCCTCTCCTGCCGGCATCGTGATCGGGATCCACCGGCCACGACACCAGCCGGCCTTGCCGCACCGCCGGCCGCGCCTACATGACCGCGCGGGCCGCGAATGGCCACCAGAGGTACCCGAACTATGCCGTCGCCTTTCCTGCGTTTCGACCCCGACACCGTCCAGCTTCTCGACAGGTGCATGACCCAGGCGCAACAGGTCGCCGCGGCGATGGAGGCAGGACCGATCGGCCCCGACATGCGCAACCGGCTGGCCTCGGCGCTGATCGAGGCCCTCCGTCATGGCGAGCAGGACGAGACTAATCTGGTGGAGTTCGCGCTGCGGGTGTTGCCGGCCTATCGGGAGCGGCGGGCGGGTACCTGAGCCGCCGGGTCCGACGGCAGCGCCGGGAGGCCGAGGCTGGCGTCGTCAAGCCGCCGGTCGACCAACCAACCGGCCGTGGAAGCGGGCGACCGGCTTATGTCAAGAATATGGCAGGGACGGAGGGGGCTTGGACCCCTCCGTCCAGCGGTTGCTCGATCAATACGGCCGCACGATCGACGAGATGAGGCCCGAGGCGATGCTGATCAGCAGATACTCGTTGTTCACCCGCACCCAGTTGTAGCCACGCGGCGGCGGGGCCAGGCGATAGCGCCCGTAGTCGCGCACCACATTGTGCCGATAGTTCGGAGGCAGCTGCTTGCCCCGCGACCACTGTGAATGTTGCGGGGCCGGCTTGCCGGCCTGCGGACGGTTCGGCTGGGGCTTGCTCGGCTGAGGCTTGCTCGACTGAGGACGGTTGGGTTGCGCCTGACCGGGCTTCTGCCCCTGCGACGCGTTCGGACGCGGCGGAGGCGGCGCATTCTGCGCAAGTGCCACAGAAGTGCCGAGCATCGACAGGATAGAGGCGATGACGATAGCGCGCTTCATAGGTTTATCTCCATTCTCTTCATGTTCGGCTTCGCCGTTCATACAGCAGAGAATGATGCTGGGGAGATGAACCACATATGAATATCTATCTAAATATTCTGTAATGATTTACGCTAGATAATATACAGCCACATAACGTGATAACTTTCGAAATTCTTCTCCTTCCTTCACGTTCATCGCTCCAGACGAAAGACCTATCGGCCTCGCGGCGCAAACGCATTAGGAGTGGCCGGCGAATGAAGGCGGCGCGGCCGCTGACTCCTCGGCGCTTTCGGCCCGCGGGAATGCCGCGCCATTGCGCCTCGCGAGGAACCGACATGATAGGCCCGATCGTCAATAGTTGCTGCATTCTGCTGGGAGGCGTGGCGGGCGCCGCCTTCGGCCGCTTCATCCCGGAACGGGTGCGGTTCGCCCTGCCCATGACGCTCGGCGCGGCCGCCATGGCCATGGGCGTCGTCCTGCTCGCCGGGGTGGCGCATCTGCCGGCGGTGGTTCTCGCGCTGCTCGCCGGTGCCATTATCGGCGAATTGATCAATATTGAGCGGCATCTCGGAAGTCTCGGCCACGCACTGCATCGGCTAATCGGCCGCTTCTCCCGCAAGCCCTCCAGCACGCCGCACGAGGCGTTCATCGACCAGTTCGTCGCCATCCTCGTGCTATTCTGCGCCAGCGGCACCGGCGTTTTCGGCGCGATGCACGAAGGCATGACCGGCGACCCGTCCATCCTGCTCGCCAAATCGGCGCTGGACCTGGTGTCGGCAATCATCTTCGCGACGTCGCTCGGCTATGCGGTGGCGCTCATCGCGGTGCCTCAGCTGCTCATCCAGCTGGCGCTGGCCTTCGGCGCCGTCTTCATCATGCCGATGACCGACAAGCTGATGAACGCCGACTTCTCCGCCGTCGGCGGCATCATCGTCTTCGTCACCGGATTCCGCATCTGCGGCATCAAGAGCTTTCCCGTCGCCAACATGTTGCCGGCGCTGGTGCTGGTTATGCCCGTCTCCGCCCTCTGGGCACGCTTCTTCTGACGCGGGGGGAACGACCGGCGGCGCCCGTCGGCTTCAGAGCACCGGCCCGAGCATGGCGATGGTGTTGTTCCATAGCCGGCGCCATCGGCTGTAGGCCTCGACATTGGCCACCATCACCGGCGGCGCGGCGTCGAGAAACACCTGCTGGCGTGCCCGCACCTCGCGGGTGAAGGCGGCATCGTGCAGCAATATGTTGTTCTCGGCGTTCAGTTCGAAGCTGCGACGATCGATGTTGGCGGAGCCGATCAGCGTCATCTCGCCGTCGAGAGTGAGCGTCTTGGCGTGCAGCAGGCCGCCGACATATTCACGGATCTCGACCCCTGCCTCCAGGAGTTCGCGATAATAGCTGCGGCTCGCCGCCGCCACGATCCAGGAATCGTTGCGCCGGGGAAACACGATGGTGGTCGCCACCCCGCGTCGGGCGCTGGCGCACAGAGCGGCCTGGATCGGCTCGTCCGGCACGTAATAGGGCGTGGTGATCACCAGTTCGCGCCGCGCCGCGCTCATCAACGCGACGAAGGTTTCCGGCATCGCCGAATAGCGCACGCCGGCGCCGGAACCGATCACCTGCGCGACGAAGCCCGAAAGCGGCGCCGGCAGCGGCTCGGCGAAAAGCGGGCTCAGGTCCTCGTCGGTCTGGGCCATCCAGTTGCTGGCAAACAGATGCTGGTTCTGCCGCACCACCGGCCCTTCGAACCGCGCCATCACGTCCACCCAGGGCGCGAACTCGGCCTTCACGGCGAAGGCGGCATCGGCGCAATTCTGGCTGCCGCAATAGGTGATCGCATTGTCGATCACCACGATCTTGCGGTGGTTGCGCATGTCGATCCGCCCCTTGAGCGGACGTAGCAGCGGATTACCCACCGGCAGCGCCGCCGCGAGCCTCACCCCGCTCGCCGCCATGTCGCGCCAATGCGCCGAGCGGATCAGCCCCCGCGAACCGAGATCATCCGCCATCGCCCGGCAGGTGACGCCGCGCGCTGCGGCGCGCCGCAGCGCCTCCACCACCTTGAGCCCGCTCTCATCGGCGAGCCAGATATAGAACAGCACATGCACGCTGTGCCGCGCGGCCTCGATATCCGCGACCATCGCCGCGATGGCGGCGGCGGAATCCGGCAGCAGCGTCGCCCGGTTGCCGGCGGCCGGCTGATAGCCGCTCACCGAGTGGCCGACCCGGAACAGCGGCACATAGCGCTCGGGCACCGCCGCTTCCGCCGAGGCGCCGGCCACCGCGGCGGCGGGCGGCAGGGCATCGAACGCCGCGCGCAGCCGCCCGACGCGCTCGCGCCCGAGATTGACCTCGCCGAACAGCACATAGGCGACCACGCCGACCACCGGCGCGAGGGCGATCACCAGCACCCAGGCGAAACGCGAGGACGGCTCGCGATGCGGGCGCAGCAGCGCACGCACCATGAAGGCGAGCTGGACTCCGGCCTGCGCGAAGAAGAGCAGCCAGGCGAGGACGGCAGAATCATGCATGATGGCGGTACGGTCGATGAAGGGGCGCGCACTGCATTAAATCATGTTCGCCGCCGCGCGGGCAGGCGGGAAACCTCGCAAGACCGGCGCGGCGCGCAGTCCCCGGCCGCTCGCCAACAACATTCTCCACATCGGCCGGCCACGCCCGCCAATGCCGCGGGCGCCGCCCGTCCTGTGCGGCCCGCCGTGGCGAGCCCGCTCAGGTAAAGAGGAAATTGCTGCTGGTGAGATCGGTCAGCTTGGCGTTCTGCAGCACGATGCCGTCATGGCCGTCCCAGATCAC
>NZ_JAJALI010000018.1 GCF_020523795.1 Ancylobacter sp. Lp-2 | reverse complement strand
CCACGACAACCTCCCCGCCAAGACCCGTCAGACGCTTGACCGTATCCGCAGAACCCGAAACTCGTGGCTCAACGGACGGCTCGGAAAATACCGCTATGCGCATGCGCCTTCCTCCCGAAAGGTCGTTTGTTGGTCTTTCCGGCCCCGCCCCGCGGCATGGCCGGCTCTGCTATTTCGCGAAGGCGGCCGATGCGCGGTCGTTGGCGTCGACCATCCAGCCCGGGCCTTCGAAATTTCTTGCCGCCCCACTGCGGCGCGACACCGCACCCGATGGGCCGATCCCGCAGCGCCCGCGCCGGAAATCCGCCCCTCGCCCGACCGAAGAACGGGAAGACGGCCTTGTATTGGTATACAGAATTCCGAATGCCAGCAAGGAGATTTCGTGTTTTTCCGCCGAGGAAATCGACTGACCAAAGGTCATGTAACCAGCACATAGTTCTACCGCGTCGCGCAAATGACACGTTGCACTGCAAAATAAGCAAGACAAGACAGCCTGCGGCTTTTGGTCCATAGAAGAGAACCCCGGCAAAGCGAGCCGGAACAAGTGTTTAAACGGAGGAATCCATGTACAGCAGGCGGGAACGCGCGACGAAGATCGTGGCGACCCTCGGCCCGGCCTCGTCGAGCGCGGAGAAGATCAAGGCCCTGTACGTCGCCGGCGTCGACGTGTTCCGGCTGAACTTCAGCCACGGGACCCAGGCCGACCACGGGCGTGTGCTCGGCATCGTGCGCGAGCTCGAGCGCGAGGTGGGGCGGCCGATCGGCGTGCTCGCCGACCTGCAGGGCCCGAAGCTGCGCCTCGGCAAGTTCGAGGACGGCGCCATCACCGTGACCGCCGGCACTACGCTGCGCTTCGACACCGACCTGACGCCGGGCAACGCCAAGCGCGTGCCGATCCCGCATCCCGAGATCCTCGAGGCGCTGCATGTCGGCTCCACCGTGCTGCTCGACGACGGCAAGGTGCGGGTGAAGGTGGTGCATAAGGGCCCCGGCTTCATCGAGGCCGAGGTGATCGCCGGCAACAAGCTGTCGAACAACAAGGGCTTCAACGTCCCCGACGTGGTCCTGCCCGTCTCGCCGCTGACCGAGAAGGACCGCGCCGACCTGTTCTTCGCCCTCGACCTCGGCGTCGAGTGGATCGCGCTGTCCTTCGTGCAGCGGCCGGAGGACGTTATCGAGGCGCGCGAACTGATCCAGGACCGCGCCCGCATCAACCTGAAGCTGGAGAAGCCGGCGGCGATCGAGCACCTCACCCGCCTCACCGAGCTGTCGGACAGCATCATGGTGGCGCGCGGCGATCTCGGCGTCGAGCTGTCGCTGCCGGAGATCCCGGCCCTGCAGAAGAAGATCATCCGCGAATCCCGCCGCTTCGGCCGGCCGGTGATCGTCGCCACCCAGATGCTGGAATCGATGATCACCGCCCCGGTGCCGACCCGCGCCGAGGTCTCCGACGTCGCCACCGCCGTCTACGACGGCGCCGATGCGGTGATGCTGTCGGCGGAAAGCGCCGCCGGCCAGTACCCGGTCGAGGCGGTCGCGATGATGGACCAGATCATCAAGAACGTCGAACGCGACCCCGGCTACCGCAAGATCATCGATTCGCAGCGGCCGGAGGAAGGCACCAGCGTCGCCGACGCCATCACCCAGGCCGCCTACAGCGCCGCCAACGCGGTCGATGCCGCCGCCATCGTCACCTACACGCTGTCCGGCACCACCACGCTGCACGCCGCCCGCGAGCGGCCGCGCGTGCCGGTGCTCGGCATCGCCTCCAAGCTCGCCACCGCGCGCCAGCTGGTGATGAGCTACGGCGTGCATGTGATCTACGCGCCGGAAGAGATCCACACCTTCGGCGAGATGGCGACCAAGGCGACGCAGATGGCGATCGACTACGGCTTCGCCAGCGAGGGCGACCGCCTCGCCATCACCGCCGGCGTGCCCTTCGCCCAGCCCGGCACCACCAACGTGCTGCGCCTCGTCACCATCGACAAGGGCATGGTGGACCGCAAGCCGGGCAGCCCGCAGCCGGCGCCGCGCCCGCGCGCCAAGGGCGTGGAAGTCGGCGGCGCGTCCGGCGCCTCCGAGGCGGCTCGCAAGAGCGCCGAGCTGAAGCCGTCGCCGCGCAAGCCGGCCGCCGGTCGCCCGGCCTCGCGCTGAGGCCGGCAGGCTCTTCAGCCGTCCGTGAAAGAAACAAGGCCCGTCGCGGCAACGCGGCGGGCCTTGCCTTTTGCGCCCGCGCGGCCGCCAGGCCGCCGCGCCTTTCCGTCCGGCAGGACGCGGATCAGGCCGCCCGCACGTCGGCCGCTTCCTGCCCGCCCCCGCCCATCGCTGCCGCCCGCGTCGCGAGCCGGGCACGGATCGCCGGCGGCAGCTGGCGCACCGACTTCACGCGCGGGCGGTCGATCTCGACCAACGGCGCAGGCTCCTCGCCATAGAGCGCCGCATAGTCGGCATGGTTGTCGAAGCGGCGGCGGCTGACATTGTCGACGAAGGTCTCCGCCGGCACGCCCTCTGCCAGTACCAGCGCATGGCCGTCGAGCTCGACATGGTAGTAGACGAAGCTGAGCGGCATGTCGGCGTGCCGGACGACGCTGGTGCCGTTCACCAGCGCCCCCGCCTGCACCAGCAGACCGTCGACGAGCAGCGCATGGTCGGGCGACAGGAAGAGATCACGCGCCGGCAGCCCCTCATCCAGCGCACCGGCGAGGATGCGGACGGGCAGCACCTGGGCGGGATCGGCGAACAGCCGGCTCACCGTCCGCCGCGCCAGCCAGCGCACCGGCCGTGCCTCGCCGGTGTCGGTGAGCACGAGGTCGCCCGCCGCCAGCGTCTCGATGGGGACCGCGCCGGACGGGGTAGCGATCAGCGTCCCGGCAAGGAAACAGGCGACGAAGGCGGAGACGGTATCGACCGCGACGGCGCTGGTCGGGTTGGAGCCAACGGCAAAGTAATAGTAGGCGCCGAACCTCTCGGCGATCCAGCCATTGGCCGCCGTGCCGACCAGCTTGTAGTAGGTGTCGGTGTAGTTGTAGCCGCCGTTGTCATAGCGGTCGACCGGGATCGTGCTGCCGATCGCATAGGTGCCCTCGGCGACCACATAGGTCGCCCCGGCCGGAGACGATCCGCCATTGGGGGTGAAAACCCCGTCGCTATAGCTGCCTGAAAACAGCCGACTTTCGAACCCAGCCATCCATCCCCTCCGCCATTGGGGTCGCGCAACCGAGCGCGCGCCCGCATCGCCCCACACGACGATGCTTTGAAATTGCAACGATATCGGCGACGGATTCGGGATTCATGTCCTCTGAATAGAGGATAGGCGACCTATGGAGCATCGGCCGGCACCGCCGAGGGGATCAGCCGGCGCGCCGCAACCACAGGCTCATGAGCTCGGCGCGGCTGCGCGCGCCGAACTTGCGGAAGACGCGGGTGACATGCTGGTGCGCGGTCGAGACGGCGGTGTCGATCTGGCGGGCGATCTCCTTCTCCGACGCCTTGGTGAGCAGCAATTGCAGCACCCGGCGCTCGGTCGGCGTCAGCGGCGAGGAGGCCAGCAGCAGGCCATTGCCGAGCAGGAGCTGGCGATGGAACCATTTGATACCGCGCAGCGCATAGGCGAGCCGCGCGATCTGCTCCTCGGTGAAGGCCTGCGCCGCATAGAAACCGAAATGCGATTCGCAGTCCCGATTGAGCGGGAAGGCGACGAAGACCGCATCCTGCGTGCCGACCGAGCCGTAATGGCGATGGAAGAACGGCGTCTCGAACCAGGCAGCCGGCAAACCCCGCCGCAGCGAATAGGTGCGGAAGCTGCCGACATCCCTGAGCGGCAGCAGGAAGGAGGGATCGATCTCGCGGCGATCCCAGATCTTCAGGATCTCCTTGAAATGCCCTTCCTCCGGCAGCGGCTCGACCGGCCGCAGCGCCTGCACCGCCGCCACCCGCCAGCCCTGCAGCGGATCATCGGCGGCCCCGCCATCGACGCGGATGGCGCCGGCCCAGGTGGCGTTCCATGCCCCGACATCCGCCGCGAGCTCCGCCATCAGATGCGCGACAGCCTGCGTCCACTGGCCGGCCTCGACATCCGACACCTGGTCCCAGAGACGATGGATCCACTCCTGACTTTCGGGGCTCATGCTGCGCAACGACGAATCTGGTGGGAAAAGAAAATATTTTCGACCGAATGTCGCAGCGCAGCAATGCCCTCGATAGGATTATTTTACCGTTTTCGATGCGGTGCGGCGCCGCAGGCGGACGGGTGGATAGGCGCGCGGACGCACATATCAGTGCCCGCTGCCCGGCACGTCGCCCGCCGCCATGCCGATGCCGTCGAGGATCGCGGCCGCCTCCGGCGGCAGCGCGAGGGAGGCCGCCGCCAGATTCTCCTCAAGATGCGCCAGCGACGAGGTGCCGGGGATCAGCAGGATGTTGGGCGCGCGCCGCAGCAGCCAGGCCAGCGCCACCTGCATCGGCGTGGCGCCGAGCCCGGCGGCCACCTCCGACAGGGTCGAGGATTGCAGCGGCGAGAAGCCGCCGAGCGGGAAGAACGGCACATAGGCGGTGCCGGCCTGCGCCAGTTCGTCGATCAGCGCGTCGTCGTGGCGAAAGGCGACGTTGTAGTAATTCTGCACGCAGACCACCGGAGCGATGCCGCGCGCCTGCGCAACCTGCGCGGACGTGACGTTGCTGAGGCCGAGATGGCGGATCAGCCCCTTGCGCTGAAGCTCGGCCAGCACGGTGAATGGCTCCTCGATGGATTCCTCCTTCGGCTCGTGCAGGCCGCCGACCCGAAGGTTCACCACGTCGAGCACGTCGAGGCCGAGATTGGCGAGATTGTCGTGCACGCCCTGGACCAGGCTGTCCGGGGTGCGGGTCATGATCCACGAGCCGTCGGCGCCGCGCACCGCCCCGAGCTTGGTGACGATGGTGAGATCGTCGCGATAGGGATGCAGTGCCTCGCGGATCAGCCGGTTGGTGACGTGCGGACCGTAGAAATCGCTGGTGTCGATGTGGTTCACCCCGCCCGCCACCGCCGCGCGCAGCACCGCGCGGGCGGCATCGGGATCCCTGGACGGGCCGAACACGCCGGGCCCGGCCAACTGCATGGCGCCATAGCCCATGCGGTTCACCCGGCGGTCGCCGAGCAGGAAGGTGGAGGTGGCGGTATCGCTCATGACGGTGTCTCCCGGTTTCGCGGTTGAAGCGGTGGTCGACGCCGATATGGACCCGCGGTCCGCATCCGATAATCTAGCGCAATCGGGACAGACTGTGCGGTCATTCGTACAATAGCGGAGAACCCGGACGATGGACCTCGACGAGCTGGCAATCTTCGTCGCCGTGGTGCGCGCCGGCGGCTTCCGCGATGCCGCGCGGGCCGGCAACGCCTCGGCCTCCAGCCTGAGCGACGCGGTGCGCCGACTGGAGGCGCGGCTCGGCGTCCGCCTGCTCCACCGCACCACGCGCAGCATCACCCCGACCGAGGCCGGGCGCCGGCTGTTCGAGCGCCTCACCCCGGCGCTCGCCGAGATCGGCGCCTCGCTCGACGAGGTGAACGCCTTCCGCGACCGCCCCTCCGGCACGCTGAAGCTCAACGTGCCGGCCAATGTCGCGCGCACCGTGCTGCCGGCGGTCATCGTGCCGTTCCTCAAGGCCTATCCCGACATCAAGCTGGAGGTGACGGTGGAGGACGGCTTCATCGACATCGTCGCCGGCGGCTTCGACGCCGGCATCCGCTATGACGAGCGGCTGGCGCAGGACATGATCGCGCTGCCGATCGGCCCGCGCATGCAGCGCTTCGCCACCGCCGCCGCCCCCGCCTATCTCGACGCGCATGGCCGGCCGGCGCATCCGCGCGACCTGCTCGCCCATGCTTGCCTGCGCGGGCGCTTCGCCGGCGGCACCGTGCCGACATGGGAGTTCGAGCGCGACGGCGAGATCGTTCGCCTCGACCCGACCGGGCCGCTGCTGACCCGGCCGAGCCTCACCGCCGACCTGATGATCGACGCCGCCTGCGGCGGGCTCGGCGTCGTCAGCCTGTTCGAGGACTGGCTGGCGCCGCATCTGGCGAGCGGGGCGCTGGAGCCGATCCTGCAGGAGTGGTGGCCGAGTTTCCCCGGGCCGTTCCTCTATTATCCCGGCCGGCGCTATTTGCCGGGACCGCTGCGCGCCTTCGTCGATTTCGTGCGGAAGGCGGGCATGGTGGGCGTGACGTGAGGGCGACGCACCTCAGTCGCGCAGCCCCGGTGCTTCCTGGCCGGTGCGGGCGACGTATTCGGTGTAGCCGCCGCCATATTGGTGCACGCCCTCGGGGGTCAGCTCCAGCACCCGGTTCGACAGCGCCGCCAGGAAGTGGCGGTCATGCGAGACGAACAGCATGGTGCCCTCATAGCTCGACAGCGCGGCGATCAGCATCTCCTTGGTGCCGATGTCGAGATGGTTGGTCGGCTCGTCCAGCACCAGGAAGTTCGGCGGGTCGTAGAGCATCTTCGCCATGACGAGGCGCGCCTTCTCGCCGCCCGACAGCACGCGGCACTTCTTCTCGACGTCGTCGCCGGAAAAGCCGAAGCAGCCGGCGAGTGACCGAAGCGAGCCCTGCGCCGCCTGCGGGAAGGCATCCTCCAGCGCCTCGAACACCGTGCGGTCGGGCTCGAGCAGCTCCATCGCGTGCTGGGCGAAATAGCCGAGCTTGACGCTGCCGCCGACGTTCACCGTACCGGCATCGGGCTCGGTGGTGCCGGTGATCAGCTTGAGCAGCGTCGACTTGCCGGCGCCGTTCACCCCCATCACGCACCAGCGCTCGCGCCGGCGGATGGCGAAGTCGAGCCCGTCATAGATGGTGCGGGCGCCATAGCCCTTGGCCACCCCCTTCAGGCTCGCCACGTCCTCGCCGGAGCGCGGGGCGGGCTGGAACTCGAAGGCGACGGTCTGGCGGCGGCGCGGCGGCTCGACCCGCTCGATCTTGTCGAGCTTCTTCACCCGGCTCTGCACCTGAGCGGCGTGCGAGGCGCGGGCCTTGAAGCGCTCGATGAAGGCGATCTCCTTGGCCAGCATCGCCTGCTGGCGCTCAAACTGCGCCTGCTGCTGCTTGTCGGCCAGCGCCCGCTGCTGGGCGTAGAACTCGTAGTCGCCGGAATAGGAGGTGAGCGCGCCGGCGTCGATCTCGACGATCTTGTTGACGATCCGGTTCATGAAGGCCCGGTCGTGCGAGGTCATCATCAGGGCGCCGTCATAGCCCTTGAGGAAGCTCTCCAGCCAGATCAGGCTCTCGATGTCGAGATGGTTCGACGGCTCGTCGAGCAGCATCACGTCCGGGCGCATCAGCAGGATGCGGGCGAGCGCGACGCGCATCTTCCAGCCGCCCGACAGCGCGCCGACGTCGCCGGCGATCATCTCCTGCGAGAAACCGAGGCCGGCCAGCACCTCGGCGGCGCGGCCCTCCAGCGAATAGCCGTCGAGATCGAGGAAACGCGCCTGCACCTCGCCATAGCGCTCGATGATGGCGTCCATCTCGTCCATGCGCTCGGGATCGGCCATGGCGGTCTCGAGCTCGGCGAGTTCGGCCGCGACCGCGCTCACCGGGCCGGCGCCGTCCATCACCTCGGCCAGCACCGAGCGGCCGGCGGCCTCGCCGACATCCTGGCTGAAATAGCCGATGGTGATGCCGCGATCGACGCTGACCTGCCCCTCGTCGGGCGGCTCCTCGCCGGTGACCAGCCGGAACAGCGTGGTCTTGCCGGCGCCGTTGGGACCGACGAGGCCGATCTTCTCGCCCTTGAGCAGCGTGGCGGAGGCCTCGATGAAGACGATCTGCCGTCCGTTCTGCTTGCCGATGCTGTCGAGACGAATCATGGAAACCCGCGCGCTGCCGAATGTGCCGAATGTTGGCGCGGGTCTAAGCCATCCCGCGCTCCGGCGGAAGGGCGCAGAATGGCGGAATGCCGCCTATTGGCCGGTGGTGGTGGCCGGATAGGTCGCGGTGCCCGGCACCACGCGGACCGCGGTGCCAGTCGTCCCGGCGGCACCCCCGGCGGCAGACGGCATCGGTGCCGGGGCATAGCCGGAGGAGGCGCCGGTGGTGGCGCTCCGCGCCGCACCGGTGGTGCCGGACGACACCGGGCGCGGCGCAGCCGGGGTGGCTGCCGCACCGGACGTGTCCGGCGGCGGCACCACCGGATAGCCGGCGGCCGGCGTATAGCCGTCGGTCACCGGATCATAGGCGGAGGGCTGCTCCACCGGCTCGGGCTGCTCCACCCGGCTGCCATAGCGGCGGGCGGTGGCACGCGGGGCGGGCGCGGCGGCCGGCTCCGGCCCCATCCAGCCATCCAGCACCGTGCCGTTGCCCTGCACGCCGGTGGGATAGGCGAGCGGCCCGCCAATGCGGCCGAGGCCCTCCGGCTCGCCCATCGGCCGGCCATAAGGCTGCCAGCCGCGCGGCAGGAAATAGCCGTTGATCGAATAGCGGTACATCACGCGCAGCAGGTCCTGCTCGCTGGCGCCCTTCTGGCACAGGCGCAGCCGCACCGACAGCACGCCACTGTCGCGCACCAGCCGATAGACCGGCACCCGCGACTGGATGCGCTGCCAGGCATACATGCAGATCTCGCCCGCCCCGCCGCGGCCCATGGCGTAGTTGAACGGCCCGTAGCGGTTCTGCACGAAATAGTTGGAGGTGTGCATCGTCACGCCGGGCAGCTGCTTCTCCATCTCCTCCTCCAGCGCTTCCTCGTTGAGGAAGTCGTCGCTGCGGGAGTAGCTGCCGGCGCGCACACGCTCGACCGGGCCGAAGAAGGTGACGTGGAAGGCGTTCTGCCCACGGGCGGAAGAATTCGTCTCCAGGATGATTTCCTGCATGATGGCGTTGGAATACGCCGTCTGCAGCACGGACAGCACCCGCGGTGCCGCGCCGGGTTCGGGCAGCACCAGCGCCTGACTGGTATCGACCTCGACGGTCTGGCCAGCCACGCGCACGCCGCGCTCGAAATAGGACGGATAAGGGGAGGTACAGGCCCCCAGCAGCAGCGCGAGGGAAACAGCCATCCCCCTCAGGGCAACCCGGCTCATGGTTCGTCCGTTCATGGGTCCTTCACGGGCTCGAGACGCCGTCCACGCAACCGGCTTCGGGCGCATCCGAGGAACACCACGCTGGAAGCCGCCGAATCACCTGATGCACCGACTTTAACCTGCGGAAGAAACAGGTGGAATCGGGCGCCGTATTTTACCGCCACGGGCAGATAGACTTCTTCAACCTCTCAACGTTAAGACACGTGTATCCATCATCCAGCGGCACCGGATCTGAGCGAGGCACGAGAGAAGATGCGTAGGGCCTGGATCGCCATCCTCTGGATGCTCGCCTCTCTGATCGTGGTGTTCCTGATCACCCTGCCGATCAGCCTGCAAGCGCATTTGATCGTCGGCTCGATCGTGGTGCTCGCCATGATCCTCCTGAAGACCTTCGGTCCGCCGACCGGCGTCTTCCGCGTGATCGCGCTGGCGCTCGGCACCGCCATCGTGCTGCGCTACGTCTACTGGCGTACCACCTCGACGCTGCCGCCGATCAACCAGATCGAAGACTTCATCCCCGGCTTCATGCTCTACCTCGCCGAGATGTACAGCGTGTTCATGCTGTTCCTCAGCCTGTTCGTGGTGTCCTCGCCGGTGCCGCCGCGCCCGACACCGCCCGTGCCGGCGAACGCGCCGAGCGTCGACGTCTTCATCCCGACCTATAATGAGGACTATGCGCTGCTCGCCAACACCGTGGCGGCGGCACGCGGCATGGACTACCCGGCGGACAAGCTGACGGTGTGGCTGCTCGACGACGGCGGCACCGAGGCGAAGTGCAACCAGGACAACGCCGCCAAGGCGCAGGAGGCGCAGCAGCGCCGGCGCGAGCTGCAGGAATTGTGCGACGGGCTCGGCGCCCGCTACCTGACCCGCGCGCGCAACGAGCACGCCAAGGCCGGCAACATGAACAACGGCCTCGAACACTCCACCGGCGACCTCGTCGTGGTGTTCGACGCCGACCACGCGCCGGCGCGGACCTTCCTGAAGGAGACGGTCGGCCATTTCGCCCAGGACCCGAAGCTGTTCCTGGTGCAGACGCCGCATTTCTTCATCAATCCCGACCCGCTGGAGCGCAACCTCGACACGTTCGACGAGATGCCCTCCGAGAACGAGATGTTCTACGGCATCATCCAGCGCGGCCTCGACAAATGGGACGCCTCGTTCTTCTGCGGCTCGGCGGCAGTGCTGCGCCGCACGGCGCTGAAGGAGACCAACGGCTTCTCCGGCGTGACCATCACCGAGGACTGCGAGACCGCGCTCGGCCTGCATGCGCGCGGCTGGCGCTCGATCTATGTCGAGAAGCCGCTGATCGCCGGCCTGCAGCCGGAGAGCTTCGCCAGCTTCATCGGCCAGCGCTCGCGCTGGGCGCAGGGCATGATGCAGATCCTCATCTTCCACATGCCCTTCTTCAAGCGCGGCCTGACCATGGCCCAGCGGCTCTGCTACATGTCGAGCATGCTGTTCTGGCTGTTTCCCTATCCGCGGCTGATGTTCCTCATCTCGCCGCTGTTCTACCTGTTCTTCTCGCTGGAAGTGTTCAACGCCTCGGGCGCCGAGTTCCTCGCCTATACCTCGACCTACATGCTCGTGAACCTGCTGATGCAGAACTATCTGTACGGCAAGTACCGCTGGCCGTGGATCTCGGAGATCTACGAATACATCCAGGCGATCTATCTCCTGCCGGCCATCCTCTCGGTGATCGCCAACCCGCGAAAGCCGACCTTCAACGTGACCTCCAAGGGCGAGAACATGGCCGAGAGCCGCGTCTCGGAGATCGGCCGGCCGTTCTTCATCATCTTCGGCGTGCTGATCGCGGCGCTGCTGGTCTCGATCTACCGAGCGATCACCGAGCCGTTCAACGCCGACGTCATCATCGTCGTCGGCGGCTGGAACGTGCTCAACCTCCTGATCGCCGGCTGCGCGCTCGGCGTGGTGTCGGAGCGGCGCAACCGCCGGCGCACCCACCGCGTCAACCTGCTGCGCCGTTGCGAGATGATCATCGACGGCGTCACCTATCCGGCGAGCGTGGAGGACGGCTCCACCGGCGGCGCCCGCATCCGCCTCGCCGAGGGGATCAAGGGCCCGGAATTCGAGCGCGGGCAGGCGGCGCAGCTGCGCTTCATCCCGCACGCCGATCTCGGCTCGGAGACGCTGCCGCTGACGATCCGCAACATCGAGGAAGACAAGCAGGGCATCGTGTTCGGCTGCCAGTTCGAACCGCAGACGCCGATGCACTACCGCCTCGTCGCCGACCTCATCTTCGCCAATGCCGACGAATGGCGGAAATTCCAGGAATCGCGGCGGCGCAATCCGGGCGTGCTGTTCGGCACGCTGCGCTTCATCCGGCAGGCGCTCTACCACACCGGCCGCGGCCTCTCCTACCTGATGCACCTGCAGCGGCTGTGGCGCGAACGCCGCCGCGCCCCCCAACTCGCCACCGCCAAGCGGGAGTCGTGACGATGCCCTCGCCCGTCGCCCGCGGCGCTTTGGCCGGGGCCGCCGCCCTCCTTCTCGGCGCCGCGCTGCTCGGGTCGCCCGGCGCCGGTCCGGCCGCCGCCCAGTCCTCGCCCGCCGCCGGCCAGGGCACCGGCCAGTTCCAGATGACGCCGCCGCTCGGCGGCGCGGCGCGCCCTTCCGGCACGGCCACGCCTTCGGTGCCGATGACCGCACCGGGCGGCTATACGCCCGGCACGCCTTCCGCGTTGGCGCAGACCCCACCCGCACCGCCCGCCAACACCCCGGCCCCGGCCGCACCGGCGCCCGCCGATGGCAGCACCGGCCCGGCCGCCGCCCCGTTCCAGATGGTTCCCGGCCAGCCCGCTCCGGCCGTCGTCGCGCCGGTCGCCCGTCAGCCGGCCGGGCCGCAGCGGCCGGACCGCTACATCATCCCGCAGGCCCGGATGGTGTTCGCCGGCGAGGTCGCCTCCCGCGCCTTCGTCATCTATGCCACGCCGGACGAAGTGGCGCGCCAGGCCACCTTCCTGCTGAGCTACCTCAACGCGGTGGTGGTGATGCCGGAGAGCTCGCGCATCCGCGTGACCATCAACGGCCAGGCGATCGTCGAATCGCCGATCGCCTCCTCGCAGGAGCCGGCCCGGATCGCCGCGCCGATCCCGCGCGGGACGCTGCGCGCCGGTGCCAACCTCGTGCGGATCGAGGTGACGCAGCGCCACCGCACCGACTGCGCGGTCACCGCCACCTACGAGCTGTGGACCGAGATCAACAACGAGGGCACCGGCATCGCCTATGCCGGCGGCCGGCCGAAGATGACCGGCGGCCTCGACGACCTCGCCGCGGTCGGCGTCGACGCCAGGGGCACGACCAATATCCGCGTCATCGCCCCCGGCTCGGTGGAGGCCAACGCCCCGCGCGTGCTGCGCGCCATTCAGGGGCTCGCCCTGCGCGGCCTGTTCCCCAACCCGTCGGTCAGCATCGCCGACGGCGTGCCCGGCCCGGCCACTCCCGGCACGCTCAACCTGGTGATCGGCGCGGCGCCCGAACTGTCGCGGCTGATGGCCAACCCGACGGCCGAGGCCCGCCAGCGCCCGGTCGCCAGCCTCGTCGACGACAGCCGGCTCGGCGCGCCGACGCTGGTGCTCTCCGGCCCGACGGCGGCGGATGTCGACCGCGCCATCGACCGGCTCAACGACTTCGTGCTGAACCAGAGCGACGCCATCCCCACCGCCACCAGCTTCGCGCCGAACGCCCCGCTGTTTTCCGGCGCGCGCTCGCTGCGGCTCGCCGAGCTCGGCGTGACCACGCAGGAATTCTCCGGCCGCCGGCTGCGCGCCGAGTTCCAGATCGCCCTGCCGGCGGATTTCTTCGCCGAATTCTACGGCAATGCCCAGCTACTGCTCGACGTCGCCTTCACCGCCGCCGTGCGGCCGGGCAGCCATGTCGACGTCTATGTGAACGGGCAGATCGCCTCCAACCTGCCGATCACCACCCGCGGCGGCGGGCTGATGCAGCACCAGCCGATGCAGATCCCGCTGCGCAATTTCCGCCCCGGCATCAACCAGCTGTGGCTGGAAGTGGTGCTCGACACCGAAGCCGACGCCCGCTGCCTGCCCGGCGCGACGCTGCCCTCCGACAGCCGCTTCGTGCTGTTCGATTCCACCGAGTTCTCGATGGAGAACTTCGCCCGCATCGGCACCGTGCCCAACCTCGCCTCGCTCTCCGCCAACGCCTTCCCCTATGGCCTCGGCGGCCCGACGGCGGTAGTGCTGGCGCGCCAGGACACGGTGACGCTGGGAGCGGCCGCGACGCTGCTGACGCGACTGGCCCGCGCGCAAGGCCGGCCGCTGCCGCTCGACGTCTCCCCCGCCGCCGCGACGCTCGCCGAGCGCAACGCGCTGTTCGTCGGCGACATCGACCATATTCCGGCCAGCGTGCTCGACCAGGTCGGCATCTCCGAATCCACCCGCTCCAACTGGGTGGTCTCGGCCGGCGACGACGCCGCCGCCGGTGCGGAAAGCACTGACGGCTATGACAGCGTGCTGCAGCGCTTCCGCGCCCGTCAGGCCGGCGGCAGCACCGCAGCCGCCTCGCCGACGGAAAACCCCGACGACAACACCTCTGAGATCTATCAGCGCTGGCGCAACGCGGTGCAGAACACCGGCGCGCTACGGGCGCTGGCCGACAGCTTCGAGGGCTGGCTGAAGCGCACCTTCTCCATCAGCTTCGACTCACTGCGCATCAACCAGGGCCAGCGCACGCTCTACGAGCCGCCGCCGCGCACCTCGGTGCTGATGGCGCAGGGCAACAGCCCGAACGAGGCGGCGGTGTGGACACTGGTGACCGGGCGCACCACCGATACGCTGGCGAGCGGAATGGCGCAGCTCGTCGCCGACGCCTCCTGGAACCGCATCGGCGGCCAGGCCGTCGCGCTCCAGGCCGGATCCGGCGAGGTCGAGCGGCACGAGGTGAACAGCCACCGCTTCATCGTCACCACGCCGCTGAGCTTCGCCAATATCCGCATGATCAGCGCCAACTGGCTGTCGACCAACATCGTGCCCTATGCGCTGATGCTGATGATCGCCTCGCTGGTGCTCGGCGTGGCCACCTTCCTGCTGCTGCGGCGGATGGGACGGCCCTCATGAGGCCATCGCGTCTCGCCGGCCTCCTCATCCTCGCCGCCGCGCTCCTTCTCGGAGCGGGCGCCCCTCCGCCGCTGAAGGCGCAGCCCATGGCCAGCACGGTGCCGATGGAGGCGTGGAACGCCTATATGGGCCGCTTCGTCGCCGAGAACGGGCGGGTGGTCGACACCGCCAATGGCGACATCAGCCACAGCGAAGGCCAGGGCTACGGCATGCTGCTGGCCTTCCTCGCCGGCGACCGCAGCAATTTCGAGCGCATCTGGAGCTTCACCCGCACCGAGCTGATGATCCGCGACGACGGGCTGGCGGCCTGGCGCTGGGACCCCAACGCCACCCCGCACGTCACCGACGTGAACGCCGCCAGCGATGGCGACATATTAATTTCCTACGCCCTCGCCCGCGCCGGCGCCGCCTGGAACAACCCCGGCTATACCGAGGCGGCGCGCAAGATCGCCCGCGCGCTCGGCGCCAAGCTGGTGGTGAAGTCCGGCGACCGGCTGGTGCTGCTGCCCGGCGTGCAAGGCTTCTCGGCCGACGAGCGCAAGGACGGCCCGATCCTTAACTTATCCTATTGGATTTTCGAAGCTTTCCCGATTCTTGCCCAGTTGGCGCCGGAGACCGACTGGACCAAGCTCGGCGTCAGCGGCCTCGAACTTCTGTCCATCGCCCGGCTCGGGCCAGCGCAGTTGCCGCCGGACTGGATCGCCGCTCCGGCCCGCGGGCCGGTGACCCTCGCGGAGGGCTTCCCCCCGGTCTTTGGTTACAATTCGTTAAGGATATCTCTTTACCTGTTAAGGGCAGGAATCGCGGACGCCCAGATCCTGGACAGCTTCCGGCGCAACTGGCTGGTCGAAAATGGCGGGGTTCCCGCCATCGTCGACATCCCGTCGGGCCGGGTGGTGAACCAGCTGACCGAACCGGGCTATCGCATCCTCGGGGCCCTGCTCGCCTGCGCGCTGGAGGGAACCGCAATTCCACAGGAGCTGAGGCATTTCGAGCCGACGCTCTACTACCCGTCGACGCTGTTCCTGCTCAGCTGGGCCCTGCTGGTGGAGAAATATCCGCGATGTCTCTGAAGCGAGCTGCTCTGCTGCTGCTGTTGGGGGGCGCTGTCGTCCCTGCCATCGCCCAGCAGATCCAGCTCCCGGTCGGCAACGCGCCGGCCGCCGACAGGACGCCGCCCGCCGACGCCGCCGTCCGCCCCAAGGTCGACGAAAGCGCGCTGCGCTACTTCGCCTCCCAGGGCGATACCCGCCGCCTCGAGGCCGAGATTGCCCGCCTGCGCGCCCTCTACCCGGACTGGTCGCCGCCCGCCGACCTGTTCGGCCCGCAATCCGACCCCGATCTCGAACGCATGTGGAAGCTCTATGCCGAGGGCAAGCTGTCCGACGTGCGCAGCGCCATCGCCGCCCGCCAGGCCACCGACCCCTCCTGGCAGCCGCCACCCGAGCTGATCGCCCGCCTCGACGAGAGCGAGAATCGCCGACGCCTGATCAATGCCTCCGACGCCCAGCAATGGAGCACGGTGCTGCGCATGGCGACGGAGACGCCGGGCCTTCTCACCTGCACCAATGTCGACATCCTCTGGCGCGTCGCCGAGGCCTTCGGCAAGACCAACCAAGCGCAGCGCGCCCTCGACGCCTATACCTACCTGCTGACCAACTGCAACGATGCCGCCGAGCGCCTCGCCACCATCCAGAAGGCGATGCCCGTGCTCGACGACGAGCAGCTCAAGCAATTGCTGGCGCTGGAGCGCAAGGACCCGCAGGGACAGCCGGAATTCGCCCCGATCCGCGACGAGCTGATCCGCCGGCGCGTCGGCAAGGCCGCCGAGAATCCGGAATATGTCGTCGCCAATGACGACATCGCCCGACTGGAGGCCATCGCGCGCGCCGGCGACACGCCCGGCGACCCGATGCTGCTGGGCTGGTACCTGTTCCGCCACGACGAAGCCTCGCGCGCGCTCGACTGGTTCAAGCTGGCGCTGGACCGCAAGGGCGGCGCCAAGGCGGCGGAAGGCTATGTGCTGGCGCTGAACTCGCTGGGACGGGCGCTGGAGGCCGAGCCGATCGCCTTCGAATGGCGCGACGCCGCGCCGGAGAATGGCAAGGCCTATCTCGACGTCGTCATCAGCCTGCTCACCGCCTCGCCGCCGCCGGTGCTGACCGAGACGGTGCTGAGCCGCTTCAGCCCGGTGGTGATGCGCGACAAATACGTGCCCGGCGCCCAGGCGCTCGGCTGGTACGCCTACAATACCGGGCAGCTGGTGGTGGCGCAGGCCTGGTTCCAGACCGCGCTGTCCTGGGACCCCAATGACGAGCCGTCCTCCTACGGCCTCGCCCTCACCTATTGGCGGCTGAACGACGCCGCGCGGCTGAGCGCGCTGGTGCAGAGCTGGCGCGGGCGTTCCGAGCGCATCGTCGCGCTGGTCGACCCGCAGCTGCGCGCGCAGCTGGAGGCCCGCAACCTGCAAGGCCAGATCAATCGCGGCACCGATCCGCTGGTCGCCGCCGCGCTGCGCGTCACCCCGCCGCCGGCGAATGCCGGAGCGTCGGCCGCCGCCCCCGCCTATGCCGCCGTGCCCACGCAGACCGGCTTCCAGCCGATCCCGGCCCGGCCCGCGACCGCGCAGCAGTTCCAGCCGGTGCCGGCGCAGGCGGCCCCGGTGCGGCAGGCGCAGCCGATCCTCGTCCAGACCGCGCCGGCACAGACCGCACCGGCCGGGCGCGGCTATACGCAGCCGGCCAACTACCGGGAGGCGGCCGCGGCGCCGCGCCCCCGCGCCGCTTCCGGCGGCGGTTCGGCCCGGGGCGGCGGTGCCGCGGCGCTGTCGCGCGGCTGGCGGCTGATGGAGCTCAACCGGCCCATGGAGGCGGTCGCCGCCTTCGACGACGCCCTGCGCACCGGCTCGGGCAAGGTCGCCGAGGAAGCCGCCTACGGCAAATCGCTGGCCTATATGCGCAAGGGCATGACCAACCAGGCGCAGGTCGCCGCCGTCGAGGCGCCGCAGTCGCCACGCCGCGCCATGCAGCTGACCGCCGACATCCTCGCCCAGCGCGCCTACGAGTTCTACAAGGACCAGCGCTTCGTCGAGGCGCTGATCTCGCTCGACGAGCGCGCCCGCATCTCGCCGGAGCAGCAGGACCTGATGATGCTGCGCGGCTGGAGCTACTTCAACATCCGCGACTACCAGTCGGCCGAGCGCATCTTCCGGGCGCTGGCGGCACAGGGCAACACCGATGCCATGAACGGCGTCACCGAGATCGAATTCGCCCGCCGGCTCTACAAGCGCGAGTGACCCGGCCGGCGCCGTACAGGACGTGAAAGGGCGCGCGGCCAGCCGGTCGCGCGCCCTTTGCCTTCATCCGGTCGACGGGAACCGCGCCTCGCGCGGCGGCCGGTGACACGACCGACATGCGAGAAGGCTCCGCGATGTCCGCGCCGCCGCTCCGCAGGACGGAGCCCGTCATGAAACGCGGTCGGCCGCGCGGCGCTCCCGCTCGTGAACGGCCTCGAGCGCGCCACGGTCCCAGCGCTCCGGACGCAGGACAAGATCCCGTATCCGGCCATCCCGCAGATAAAGGCCGCCCCAGGTCGCCACCCCAAGGGCCAGGGCGATCAGCTGCGGCGCGGAAAATTCTTCGCCGACCCGGAAATGGGTGCAGATCGCTCCGCCAAGAAATCCGGTCACCAGGATGGCGCCGATGAATGAGGTGCCGGGCACCGCATAAAGCGTCGCGCACAGGATCATGATGAGCCCGAGGGCGGGAGCCAGATAGGCCGGGAACTGCACCGCATTCATCTCGGGCACGATGACGGACGGCGCGAATATGTTGATGCCGGCATCGAGAAGAAGAATTGCGACAACCACCGAGGAGATCAGTCGTCCGGACAACGCGCGCATTTTGCGACCTCTTTCTCGCAGCCCGCCCGCCGCCATTCATGCGACAGACCGTGTGCGCCCTTATTTCCCCGGTGGCGGCGTTCGCTTCAATTGTCATCGCCGCTCGCATTGCGGCGAGAACCCGCCCCCGGGGCGGCACCACCGGCAACGGGCGTCGACCATGGCAGGATGGCGCCGGAGCGCCGGATGCGGTGGAGGCGAGCCGAGGCCGGTGCAAAGCCGGGACGGCCTGTCGACGGCGCCGCTCGCCCCTCGATGGATGGTTCACCGCAGTGGACGAAACGCCGCCCGTACTTCCTCCACGAAGAGCTCCGGCTGTTCCCAGGCGGCGAAATGCCCGCCATTCCCGGCCTCGTTGAAGTAGACAAGGTTGTGATAGCAGCGTTCCGCCCAGCTGCGCGGCGCCTTGTAGATCTCGCCCGGAAACACGGTCACGGCCACCGGCAGCGCCGGAATGTCCACGGCGTTGAAATTGTTCGAGTGGTCTTCCCAATAGATCCGCGCCGCCGAAGCCCCCGTGCCGGTGAACCAATAGAGCGAGATGTCATCGAGCATCTCGTCCCGGCTCAGCACCTTCTCAGGCTCGCCGCCGCTATAGGTCCACGTCTGGAACTTCTCATACATCCAGGCCGCAAGGCCGACGGGCGAATCCACCAGCGAATAGCCGATCGTCTGCGGCCGCGTGACCATCATGCTCGCATAGCCGGAGCTGTCGCGATAGAAAACGTCCAGCGCGGCGAAGGCTTCCCGTTCCGGCGGCGTGAGACCGGCCGGCGGCGGCCCGCCGGCCGCCAGGATCGCCGCGATCTCGCCGGGAACGGTGCCGGGCATGTTGACATGGATGCCGATCAGCCCCGGCACCTGCTGCAGCGCCATGCGGTGCGAGATGACCGAGCCGCAGTCACCGCCCTGCGAGACGAAGTGCCGATAGCCCAGCCGAGCCATCAGCACGCCCCATGCGCGGCCGATGCGGTCGGACCCCCATCCCGTCGCGGTCGGCTTACCGGAGAAGCCGAAGCCGGGAATCGAGGGCACGACCAGATGAAAAGCATCCTCGGCCTTGCCGCCGTGCTGCGTCGGATTGGTCAGCGGTTCCATCACCTTCATGAATTCGAGGATCGAGCCCGGCCAGCCATGCGTCATGATCATCGGCATCGCCTGGGCATGCGGCGAGCGGATGTGGATGAACTGGATGTCGAGGCCGTCGATCTGCGTGACATACATCGGCAGTGCGTTGAGCCGGGCCTCGATCCGGCGCCAGTCATAGGAGGTGCCCCAATAATCCGTCAGCAGCCGCAGCTTGGTCAGTTGCACCCCTTGTGAGGCATCCCCGACGGTTTCCATTTCGGGCCAGCGCGTCGCGGCCAGGCGACGCTTCAGATCGATGATGTCGGCATCGGCTACGGCGATCCTGAACGGACGGATGCCGTCCGGAGCGCCCGGCGCTTCCTGCGCGTGCAGCGAGGCCGGCAAGGCACCGAGCATCGCCAGCGTCGCCGCCGATTTCAGCAGGCCGCGCCGGGTCGGGTTCAGGCCGTCGGAAGATCCGAGGCTGGAAGACTGTGGATCGAAAGACATGAGGCAACTCCATCGGCCGGATGCAGGCGTCCTGCGGGTGCCGATGTTGTGCCTGCGGGAAATAGGCGCTCTGTGTCCGCCAAAGCCCCGAATTGTCGCCTCGTGTCGCCTCGCCGGCGGCAGACACGCCCGGATACGTGGCCCGGCCGGATCGCCGCGCGGCCGGGGAGCTGCCCCGCCATCTGCCCCGTCATGACCGGGCAACGGCAGGAGACGACCCAACCTGCGCGGTTCGACCCGCATCAGGATAAGCGGGAGCCCTCGACCATCAGGGCGGCGAACACCTGCCAGCGCTGGTCGAACAGGGCGTCCAGCCCCCGGTGCTCGTCGTCCGTGTCGTCTCCCAGGCGAACGCGATTATTCACCCCCTCAAGCAGGTCGAGCAGAATTTCCCCGATCATCTGCGGGTCCCGCCCCCGCACGCCCCCCGCATCGGCCGCTGTGGCCACGGCGGCGACCAGCGGCTCCAGCGACGCCCGCGACCACGCCGCGAGCCGGCGGCGCAGCCTGTCCGAGACCGCCGCTTCCGCGCAGATCGAGAGATAGAACGCCGCGTAGTCGCGCGACGAGCCGATCTCGACATAACGCCACGCCATGTGCCTGAGCGCCGGGAGAGCCCCCAAGGCGGCCGCCTCCGCCCCGGCGGACAGCAGCGCTTCGCGGAAACGGCAGGTGTCACGTTCGACCACGGCCTCGAGCAGGGCATCCTTGTTCGGATAGCGGCGATAGATCGTGTGCTTGGAGACGCCGAGCTGAAGGGCGATCTCGTCAAGCGAGGTGTTGGCGACGCCCTTCCGGCAGAAGACCGCCCGGGCGCCATCGAGAATGCGTTCGCCGAGTGCCGCGGCTTCCTGCCGGCTCGGCCGCCCGCCCGGCTTCCTCCCACTTTGCGTCATCGATCTCTCATCCGAACATAAACAGCACGACAGCGTTGCGTTTTTAGATCTGCATCGATAAAAGCACGATCTCGTGCCGTTATCCAGGAGTACCGAGAGCGGTGGCGACGCTTAGCCTGACCGACCTCTCCTATGTGACCCCCGATGGGCGACCGCTGTTCTCCGGCCTCGATCTCGTTGTCGGAGCCGAGCGAATCGGCCTCGTCGGCCGCAATGGCATCGGCAAATCCACCCTGCTGAAGCTCATGGCCGGCGACCTCGCCCCGCTCGTCGGCCATGTCCGTGTGACCGGGACGGTCAGCGCCCTCGCACAAGCGGTGCGGGTCGATCCGCGGGAGACCATCGCCGATCTGTTCGGCATCACCACGGCCCTGGCCGCGTTGCGCCGCGCCGCGGCCGGCATGGCGACGGCCGATGAGCTGACCGATGTCGACTGGTCGCTGGACGAGCGGCTCGCCGCCACGCTGGCGCGGCTCGGGCTTCACATGGATGCCGCCACCCCGCTGGCGCAGCTGTCGGGCGGCCAGAGGGCGCGGGCCAGTCTCGCCGCCGCCATCTTCCACCAGCCGGACTTCCTGCTGCTGGACGAACCGAGCAACGATCTCGATCGCGCCGGCCGCCAGGCGGTGATCGAGCTTCTCGCCGACTGGCCATCCGGCGCCGTTCTCGTCAGCCATGATCGCGACCTGCTCGAACATGTCGACGCCATCGTCGAGCTCACCTCGCTCGGCCTGACACGCTATGGCGGCAATTGGAGCGCGTACCGGACCCGCAAGGATATCGAACTGGCGGCGGCACAGCACGATCTCGCCCATGCCGAGCGCGAGAGGGCCGACATCGGTCGGAAGCTGCAGCTTGCCGCCGAGCGGAAAGATCGCCGCGATGCCGCGGGGGCCCGGAAAGCGGCCCGCGGCGACCTGCCACGACTTCTGGCGGGGCGCCGCAAGGACAGCGCCGAGGCCAACCGGGGGAGCGGCGCGCGGCTCGCCGACCGCCAGCGGACACAGGCGCGGGAAGCCGTGAACGCGGCGCAGGCGCGTGTGGAAATCCTGCAGAGACTGTCGATCGCGCTTGCTTCCACCGGGTTGCCGCCGGGCCGGCAGGTGTTGCGGCTGGAAAACGTGACGGCCGGCTACCCCGCCGCCGAACCCGTCATCCGCGACCTGTCATTCGCGATGAGCGGGCCAGAGCGCGTCGGTGTCGTCGGGCCGAACGGCGCCGGCAAGACGACGCTGCTGAGGCTCGTTTCCGGCCAGCTCAAACCGTTGGCCGGCAGCGTCTTCGTCCTGCCCGACCGCGCCATGCTCGATCAGCGGGTCGACCTCCTCGATCCGACGGCGACGATCCTCGACAATTTCAGGCGGCTGAATCCCCTCGCCGACGACAATGCCGCCCGCGCCGCGCTCGCCAACTTCCAGTTCCGTGCCCAGTCGGCGCTGCAGCTCGCCGGCACGCTGAGCGGCGGGCAATCGCTGCGGGCCGGCCTCGCCTGCCGGCTCGGCGGCGTCAAACCGCCGTCGCTGCTCATATTGGACGAGCCGACCAACCATCTCGACATCGATTCCATCGAAGCGATCGAAAGCGGGCTCCGCGCCTATGACGGGGCGCTGCTCGTCGTCAGCCATGACGAAAGCTTCCTCCGCAACATCCGCATCGACAGACGGCTGGAACTCGCGGCGCCACCGCATGACGTGCGGGGACCAACCGCCTAGGCGTCACCGACCCGCGCCAGCCATCGCCGCGCCCGACGGCCGCCTTCATGCCGGCGAGGTCGGCGGAAAGCTCACGGAGATCGATGTGCCCCGCGGGCGGGGTTGCAGCTGAAAATCACCGCCCAGCACGCCCACCATCGTCCGCATGATGCGGCTGCCGAGCCCGGTCCCCTTCGGGCTGCCGGTGCCGTCCCATCCGATGCCGTCGTCCTCGACCACCAGTTCGGCGCGCCGGTCGTCCGCCTCCAGCACACGGAGCAGCACCCGCACCTCGCCGCCCTGTCCATCCTGATAGGCATATTTGAAGGCATTGGTGACGAGCTCCGTCACCAGAACGCCGACGGCGACCGCGCGATCGGTCGACAGGGTGAGCGGCTCGGCGTCGAGCCGAAGCTGCGCGGTGTTCCCGTCCTGCCGGAGGGAGGATTTCAGATCCTCGACGAGCCCTTGCAAATACTCGTCCACGGCGACGAAGCGCACGTCCGAGGACGTGTAAAGCCGGCGATGGACGCCCGCAATCGCCATGATGCGCGCCTGCGTCTCCGCCAGCGCGGCGCGGCACACCTTGTCCTCGATGGTATTGGACTGCAGGCGCACCAGCGAAACCACCATGGCGAGGCTGTTGGCGACGCGATGGTTCACTTCCGCGAGCAGGGCTTCGGCGCGGTCCCGGGCTTCCCGCACCTCCCGCTCGGCGCGTTCCTTGGCCCGCCGCAACCGGGCCGTCTCGATCGCCTGGTCGATGGCGCTGGTGAGCAGCTCGATGAACTCGGCCTCGATGGTCTTGGGAACGTAGTCGATGGCGCCCGCCTTGAGAGCCTGCACCGCGACCGTGGTCTCCGCCGAGGCGGTCACGTAAACGACCGGCGGCGCGCCGGAGCGCTGGCGGAGCGCGGCGAGCACGTCGATGCCGGTGCCGGTCGGCAGGAAGTGATCCAGCGCCACCACATGGACGTCGTCCTCGTCGATGAGGCGCAGCCCGTCCGCCGCGTTCCCGGCGAGCATGACGTCATAGCCGCGGCGCATCAGCGCCTTCTGCACCAGACGCGCCATGCCGGGATCATCATCAATATAAAGGACGCGGCGAATGCTGGCTGGCATGAATCAGGCAGTCTCGGGAACTTGCATCACGGAAAAAAACAACCCGAGCTGGCGGATCGCATTGGCGAATCCTTCATAATTGACCGGCTTGGTGATGTATACATTGGCACCGAGATCGTAACAGCGCTGGATTTCCCGTGCATCGTCGGTGGTCGTCAGCACCACTACCGGGGTGCGGCGGGTGTGCGGGTTGGCTTTTACCTTTTCCAGGATTTCGATGCCGGTCATATCCGGCAGGTTCAGGTCGAGCAGGATCAGCAGCGAACGCCCGGCGCTCGCATTGCCCGATCCGTCGGCGCCGAAGAGAAAGGCCAGCGCCTCGGTGCCGCTCGCGAAGGGAACGATCTCGTTGTTCACCCCGGCGCGGCGGATGTTCTTCTCGATGAGGCGCGCATGGCCTTCATCGTCCTCGATCATGATGATCGTTACCGACTTCGCGTTCTCGCTCATGCCGCCATGCTCCGGGTGTCGGCCCGCAGCCGTGCGGGCAGGATCAGGGTGAATACGCTGCCCTGCCCAAAGGTTGAGTTAAGTGCGATGTCCCCACCAAGGTTCCGGGCCATGGCGCGGACATGCGCGAGCCCGATGCCTTCGCCCGGCTGGTCCTGCTGGCCGGAACGGCGGAACAGCTCGAAGACGCGTTCGTGGTCCTGGGCATCGATGCCGCGGCCATTGTCCTCGATGGCGATGTTCACCAGTCCCCCCGGCCGTGCGAGCGCCCGCACCTTAATGCGCAGCGGCACATCGCGACGTCGGTACTTCACCGCATTGTCGAGCAGGTTGCCGACGATCTGCTCGAGCGAGAGCCGGTCGCCGACGAGAGCGGGCACCTGCACGTCGAGCGCGACCTCGCCCTCGGCATCCGACACCTGGTGGGCGACGGCGGCAACCGCGTTCTGGAGCAGTGCCTGCAGATCGATGCGCTCGGGCTTCAGCACGCGCCGCCCCTCCCGCGACAGCTTGAGGATGGCATTGATGAGGCCATCCATCTTCCGGGTGGAGGAGCGGATGAAGCCGAGTGCCTCCGGCAGATCCTCCTGCGCCGCGAGCCGGGCCGCGTCGCCGTCCGCCCCGGTCTCGCTCGCGCCGCTGCGCGCCACGAAGTCCTGAAGCGTCGCGACGCCCTGCTCCAGTTCGGCGGTGAAGCCCATGATGTTGACCAGCGGCGCCCGCAGATCATGGGTGACGATATAGGCGAAGCGCTGGATCTCCTCGTTGGCGCGGCCGAGTTCCGCGGTCCGCTCGCGCACCCGCTCTTCCAGATTGACGTTCAGCGCCTCGACCTCCTGCCGGGCCGCCGCCAGCTGGCGCAGATAGCTGAGTATGGTGAGGAGCCCGGCAAGAGTGATCGCCACCACGATGAGGCCACCCACGACGGACACCCACCACAGGGCGTTGGCGCTCTCTCCCTGGGCGACGCCGAGACGGCCAAGCTTATCCTCCGCCTCCGCGACGACCTCCTGAAGGATGGCGCGGGCCTGATCCATCAATTGCTTGCCGTGGTCGGTACGGACGATCTCCAATGCCGCCTGCCGCTGTCCCTGCCGGGCGAGTTCGACTGTCTGCCGCAATTCGCCGAGGCGGGCATCGATGACACCCGCCAGTTGCTCGATGCGGGGCGCGAGATCGGGCATGACTTCGGCCGCCTGGCGCAGGCGATCCATGTAGGAGGCCAGATTGGCGAGCGCGTCGTCATAGGGCTGGAGATAATCGGCGTCGTCGGTAATGAGGAAACCACGCTGGCCCGTCTCCGCGTCCTGCAGGCGCGAGCGCAGATCGACGCCCGCCGCCCGCAGGCGCCGCAACTGGGTGACCTCCGTCACGTAGTCCTGGGTGCGTTGCACCAGCCACACATTGGTGACGACCACGCCGGCAAGGGCGACCAGTCCCAGCAGCAGCAGCACCAGCGTGCGAACGACGAACGAATTGCGAGTAAGCGACATGGCGGTTCCGGCGGGCCTGTTCGGATCTCGACGATAGGCGAGCGACGGAGGGTGGACCACCCATGTTCTCGGCCGGGCCTTCCGAATCCGGATAGCGAGGCGGGATGCCTCGCCTGCGGCCTCCTCGAAATGAGGCCTGTCGGATATGAAAGCCCCCTCCCCCGGCGCGTGTTTTGGGGGCTACGCTTTCAAAATTTCCAGGCGAGGGGTGCTGCTGAGGGATCGGTCGGTGGCGACGTCAGCCTGCCCGGCCGGCAAGATCACGACCGAGCATGTGCCGGAAGTCCTCCCCTCATCTGGGAGAAGACGCCTGAAACGGTATCCCGGCTACGCAGGGGCATCGAGCGCGTGCGTGCTCGCCCGCTTGCGCCCTCCATACCCATGGAGGCCGAAACGGGCCTTGCCAGATACCCCGCCGAGCCGGCGACGCCCGAACCTCCTCCGCCACGCACCTATCGCTATGGCGGTGGAACGCCACTACGTGGCCCTGCTCAACCATCCACCAACCGACGCCCACCCCGAGCACCTCGCAAGTGGCGCGGCTATAGCGGCTATGACCGTCCGGAAGATCCGCCGCCCGTAGCGTTGGCAAGATCCGTACGCTCATCGCCGGGATGTGATGGGCGCGCACGCGACAATCGGCGTTTGATACAGCTTCCTTACCGTTCCCGCGATAAAGGCCGCCCCATGCCCCCGTTTCCGAAACGCTCGATTTTCATTGTAGCCGCAGCGGCGAGTGCCTTCATTGCCGGCGGTGCCATGGCACAGAGCACGCCGCCTTCCGCTCGCCTGACCGCGACCGTCGTGAAGGCGGATGGCGACCGGCTGGAGGCCACGGATGCCAACGGCAACTCGGTGAGCTTGAAGCTGCCCGGCGACGTACGGATCATGTCCGTGGCGACGGCCGAGCCGGAGGAGATCAAACCCGGCAGCTTCGTCGGCAGCGCGGCGCGGCCCGGCCCCGATGGCATGCTGACCGCGCTGGAAGTCCACGTATTCCCGCCCAGCATGCGCGGTACTGGCGAGGGCCACCGTCCCCTGGGTTCGGATCCCAGCGCTTCGATGACCAACGGCACGGTGGGGGACCTCATAGTGTCCAACGGCCGCACCATGACCTTGAAGTATGGGGAGAACGGCACGCAGACCATCGTGGTGCCGCCGGACGTGCCGATCGTCACCATGGACAGAGGTGATCGCACGCTTCTGGTGCCCGGCGCGCATATCGTGGCCTTCTATACGCGCGGCGCCGATGGCACGATGACCGCGAGCCGTTTGACGGTGGGCAAGAACGGCACCGTGCCTCCGATGTGAGGCTGGGGGTCCGATGTGAGGCTGCGGCGAAAGTCGACCTGCCTGTCGTCCCTCCCGTCCCGCATTTGTCGAGGCATGACAGCCACAGCGACAGCCTGGTGCGCCGAGCGCTGAAAGGCAGCAACGTTGGACATACGCACGTATGCTAAACCCCGGCGCGGAGCCGGGGTTTAGCGCTTTCAGACCCGCAAGGATCAGAAGGAGCGACGGACCGACAGCAGAACCTGCTGGTTGTCCGAGCTGTCGATGTAGGAACCGTAGGGGTTCAGCACCGGGTTGTCGTAGCTGGTCTGGGCGTAGGTGTACTGCGCAACGAAGATCAGGTTCTTGACCGGGGCCCAGTTCAGGCTGCCGCCCAGGGTCCACAGGCTGAAGTCGGAGTAGAACGGATCCGCGCCCGACGGGACGCTGTTCTCGCCGTAGTTGCCATACAGCACGCCGAAGACCTGGGGCGTGAAGTAGTGGGTGAGCTCGGCGGCGACCGTCCAGGCATCACCCGACTGCAGGGTGTTGGTGGCGGCGTTGTAGTACAGGTCCTGAGCCGCCTGATCGGAGATGGTCGAATAGCCACCGTTGATGCCGGTGTAGCCGGCCGCGCCGCTGCCATAGGTGAATTCGACATACAGCTTATCGCCGTCGCCGAGGGTCGGCAGGTTGAACTTCACGCCGGCCAGAGCGGCCCAGCCCACGGAGTCATCGGTGCTGATGCCGAAGGGGTCATAGTAGGAGTCGTCCAGCTGACGGATCGCGCCGGAAACCTGGAAGCCGCCCCACTCGCCTTCATAGTTGATGTTACCGATCAGCGCCGGAACGTCGGGTTGAGTGGTGAGGCCGAGGCTGTCGCCGTTCGAACGCGAGGAGTCGTCTTCGATCGAGATCGTGGCCGTGAAGCCGCCGCCGAAGTCAGCGGTGTAGGCAGCCGCGGTCACGTCTTCGTCGGCTGTGAGCTCCACATTGTCGAAGCCCCAGACGTTGTTGTCGGCGTAGTAGTCGAAGAACGACTGCACCTTACCGAAGGTGAACCCGGCAAACTGGATGTAGCCCTTGTCGAGGTTCAGAGCGGTCGAGTCGCCACCGTCGCCGTAGACGTTGCCGAGACCGTCGCCATAGGTGGCGCGCAGGTCGATGAACGAACGCAGGGTGCCGTATTCGGTCTGCGTGCGGGCATCCAGACGGAGCGAAGCGCGCGAGCGGAAGTACGAGGACTGGAAGTCCGCGTTGTTGAGGTAGTCGTAGTCCTGGTAGTAATAGTCGGCCTGCACGAAGCCGCCGACCTTCAGGCAGGTATCGGTGCCCGGAATGTAGTAGAAGCCCGCGCCGTAGGTCGAGCAGATCTTCACATATTCCGCAGCCTTCGCCTTCACAGGCAGATCGGCTGCCGCAGCAGTCCCGACCATCGCAAGCCCAGCCACCGAGCCGAGCAGAACGTTCTTCATCAAAGATTTCATTTCACTTATCCAAACTTGAGCCCATATTCACATTAAAGTGACAGGACTCACCCGATGAGCAAAAAGATCATCGTGAAAGACATTGTGTGAATCGATCTCGCGGCGCAAAGCCAAAGTGCTGAAATTGGGCGCCGAGAGGGCTTTTTTGGGTCGGGTGTTGCATCCCTGCACGGATCACAGCCATGTGAAATCGGCCGAATTGGGCAGGGTTTTCTTAACGTCTTGCAGGAATTCGAATCGGGTGCTGAAGGGTACTGACCGCTCGCAATCATCCTTCTGCCCGCACACCCTCGACGAGTGGGCAATCGGGCATAACCCGCTCATCTGATCGAGGTTTTGCCGACGTGCTGGGGGCCTATGCCTCGGCCTCGACGGCGCCATGTCCACGAGCGCGGATCGCAGCGACCGGTTCGACGATAGCCGGCTTTGCAGCGGCATCGAGCAGAGCTGAAAGGCTCCCGCCCACTCCCGTCTGCATGCCGCTTCTTTTGCTTCGTCGGACAGAGACGCGACCTGAACAGCTCGCTCCGTATCGATAGCTCGATCCCTAGATCCCGGGAGACGGCGGATACCCCGCTTTCAGCGGCATCCACCGTTGGGGACCCGCTCGACTTCTGCAGAAATCCGCTTCAGGCGCCTGATCACCTCAGATCGGCCGGCGTTTCGCCATAGCACAATCACCACCGCCGCATCGATCGAGCGAGCTTGGATCGCCGGCGCGCGAGAATGCCGCTACGCCAGTCTTCCTAACGATTACACCCCTATCCAGATCGGGCTTGTTGTATTTCGCCCTCACGGACGCGACTGCTAGTCGGAAAAATGCCTTAACTTTGCATCCAAGATGCAAGGCCTCACCGTCTCAACAGAACCATTGTTCTCATATCAATAACGTAACAACAATTTAACTATTCTGTAATATACTGTCAGATTACTACTGAAATCTGCCGGGTAAATGCATACAGAATACAAATTCACTCAATAAGCTCAACCAGACAATACAATAGATTGGCGGAAGAGAGTGGGAGTCGAACCCACCAAGGACCGTCGCGCGGCCCCCTCTGGTTTTGAAGACCAGCTACCTCACCGGAGATAACTCTCTTCCGCATCCCGCCCCTCGGGAGGGACTGGAACCTGTGCCGCGCCGTCTTCCGGCGCCGGCGGCTCGGCGGGGCCGAACAGATCGAGCCGGTGCCGGTTGATCCGGCGCAGATCGCCGCGCCGGAGCGTCACCCCGTGGCGGTCGAAGAATTCGAGGATCTGGATCGCCACCTTGCGGCCGACCGCATGTTCCCCCGTCCCCACTCCCCCCTCGATACGATCGCGGAAGGCGGCGGCGCTGAACTCCCCGTCCGACGCCAGAGCCTCGGCATGGCCGACCATAGCCGATACCACCGGGCGGAGAAAGAAGTGGTCATGCGCCACCTCGTCGACTTTCCCCAGCCGCGACAGCAGCTTGAACAGCCGGCGGATATCGGCCTCCGGCTCGCCGAGGCGGCCGGCGATGTCGCGCACCCGCGGCGGGCGGAAGCGCTCGGGACCGGCGAGCATCGGCGCGACGACCTCCCATAACCGCTCGTCGCGCTCGGCCAGCCGCACCTCGTGGCCGGCGAGCCGCACCCAGGCGCCCTCCACCGCCAGCACGCCCTCCTGCGCCAGCCGGGCGAGCGCCACCAGGAAGGCCGGCTTGGGCAGCCTTACCGTGAGCTCCATGCGCAGCTTCTCGACGCCGAGGCCGGCAAGGTCGGGATTGGCGGCGTGATAGGCGGCGAGCCGGTCGGCGATCTCCGCGCGCAGGGCGGTCCAGCGGGCGGCGGAGAGGGCGAAGGTGATACCGCCAGCCGCCAGCGTGACGAGGCCGAGCGCCGAAGCCAGCGCCGCCGGCGCCTCGGCGGCGAGCGCGCGGTCGCGGGCGAAGGCATCGAGATCGAGATGATAGGGCGGCAACTCGACCAGCCGGGCGAGCGCGGCGGCGGGATCGGCCTCGGCCGCCGCGTCGAGGACGGCGAGGCGCTCCGGCGTCCGGCGCTTGCGGGCGGGCGCGCGCAGATCGATGAAGCGGCCGCCGCCGATGGTGCGCCGCGCCGAGGTGTCGCGCAGCACGAAGCGGTCGCGCACCGCCGCCGCGATCGGCCGCTCCAGCACCAGTTGCACACGGCCTTCCGCGCCGGGCAGCAGCGCCTCGGCATCCAGCGGCACCACGCGGGCGCCGACCTCGACCGCGCCATGATGCAGCCGCGCCGGGAACCAGGTGCCGAGCGGCTTCGGCTCGCTGGCCAGCACCCGCAGCGAGGCGTCGATGCGGTCGGTCGGGGCGTGCAGCGAGGGATCGAGCACCACGTCGCCGCGCGCGATCGCCTGCGCGCTGACGCCGTCGCCGGCGAGATTGACCGCGCAGCGGTCGCCGGCGGCGCCGCGCTCGGCCGGGCGGTTCTGCGCATGGATGGAGCGCACGCGGGCGGCAAGGCCGGAGGGGCTGACCGTCACCCGGTCCCCCACCGCCACCGCGCCGGACACCACCGTGCCGGTGACGACGGTACCGGCGCCCGACAGCGCGAAAGAGCGGTCGACCGACAGGCGGAAGCGTCCGCTTTGCCGCTCCGCCGCGAAGGACGCCGCCGCCACGACGAGGGCAGCGCGCAACTCGTCGATGCCCTCGCCGGTGCGGGCGGAGACGGCGAGGATTGGCGCCCCCTCCAGTGCCGTGCCGGCCAGCGCCCCGGCGATCTCCGCCGACACCGCCGCGCGGCGCGACGCATCGGCGAGATCCGCCTTGGCGAGGGCGACGATGCCGTGGGAGACGCCGAGCAGGTCGAGAATGGCGAGATGCTCGCCGGTCTGCGGCATCACCCCGTCATCGGCGGCCACCACGACCAGCGCGAAATCGATGCCGCTGGCGCCGGCCAGCATGGTGTGGATGAAGCGCTCATGGCCGGGCACGTCGATGAAGCCGAGAATCCCGGCCTCGGTCGGCAGATAGGCGAAACCGAGATCGATGGAGATGCCGCGCGCCTTCTCCTCCTTCAGCCGGTCGGTATCGACGCCGGTAAGGGCGCCGATCAGCGCCGTCTTGCCGTGGTCGATATGGCCGGCGGTGCCGATGATCACGGCGTCACCGCGAGCCCGGCGAGGCTGTCGAGCAGGCCCTGCGGATCCTCCAGGCAGCGCAGGTCGAGGAGCAGCGCGCCATCGGCGACGCGGCCGATGATCGGCCGCTCCAGTCGGCGCAGTGCGGAGGCCAGCTCGGCCAGCGCGCCGCCCGAGCCGTCGGCGGAACGCAGCGCGAGGCCGGCGCTCGCCAGCGTCTTCTGCGGCAGCGCGCCGGAGCCGATCTGGCTGGCGCAATCCACCACCGTGACGAGCCAGCCATCGCCGAGCAGCGTGGCGACAGGCATCACCAATGCCTCGGCCAGCGCGCGGATCTCCTCGGCCGGGCGCGCCAGCAGGCGCAGCGTCGGCAGGCGGGCCGCCAGCGTGTCCGGGTCGCGATAGAGCCGAAGCGTGGCCTCCAGCGCCGCGAGGCGGATCTTGTCGACCCGCAGCGCCCGCTTCATCGGGTTGCGGTTGATGGCGGCGATGAGGTCGGCCCGGCCGACGATGAAGCCGGTCTGCGGGCCACCGAGCAGCTTGTCGCCGGAAAAGGTGACGAGATCGGCACCGTCAGCCACCGTCTCGCGCACCGTCGGCTCGCGGCCGACGCCGAGCCGCGCGAGGTCAGCGAGCGTGCCGGAGCCGAGATCATGGATGAGCGGCACGCTGTGCGCGCGGGCGATCTGCGCCAGCTCGCGCGCCGACACTTCCTTGGTGAAGCCCTCGATGCGGTAATTCGAGGTGTGCACCTTGAGGATCAGCCCAGTCTCCGCGTCGAGGGCGGCGAGATAGTCCTTGGCATGGGTGCGGTTGGTGGTGCCCACCTCGACGAGGCGGGCGCCAGCGCGGGCCATGATGTCTGGCATGCGAAAGGCGCCGCCGATCTCGATCAGCTCGCCGCGCGACACGACGGCGCCCTTGCCGGCGCCGAGCGTGTTCAGGCAGAGCAGCACCGCGGCGGCGTTGTTGTTGACGACGGTGGCGTCTTCGGCGCCGGTCAGCTCGATCAGCAGGGCGCGGACATGGTCGTCGCGCTCGCCGCGCTTGCCGGTGTCGAGGTCGTATTCCAGCGCGACGGCCGAGCGCATGGCGGCGCTCGCCGCCTCCACCGCCGCCTCGGCGAGCACGGCGCGGCCGAGATTGGTGTGCAGCACCGTGCCGGTGAGATTGAACACCGGCCGCAGCGAGGAACGGGAGGCGAGCGCCAGTTGCTCGGCCGCCGCCAGCGCCACGTGATCCGGCGATGGCACGCTGGCGAGCTGGCCGGCGAGCACACAGGCCCGCACCTGCTCCAGCGCGGCGCGGATGGCGGCGGTGAGCGGCGCGCGGCCGAAGCGACCGGCAGCCTCCAGCGCGGCTTCGGTCTTCAGCACCTGGTCGACCGAGGGCAGGTCGCGCAGCGACGGACGGGATTCCGCATCCATGGCGCGCCTCCTCAGTAGCCGATCAGGAACGGGTTGTAGGCGGCGCGGCGGTAGGGGCCCTCGCGCATCAATATGTCGAGCGGCAGCGAGCCGATGTCGTCGGCCAGCGCCTCGATCGACACATCCTTGTTCTGGTAGAGCACCTTCACATAGGTGCGGCACTCGTCGCAGGTCTCCGCCTTCACCGTGCCGGGGCCGCCCTCGACCTCCTGATAGCCGATGCCCTTGGTGGAGCCGCAGGACACGCATTTGATGCGCACATAGTTCCACAGCGTGGCGCACAGCTCGCAGGCGCAGAAGCGGTTGCCATGCGCGCTCGGCCATTCGACGATCAGCGAGGCGACCGGCGGGCCGCCGCAGCCCGGGCACACCGCCGTCTCGCTCACCGGCCGCAAGGCCTTGGCATCGAGCGTGGCGGCCAGCCTTGTGGCGAGCACCTCCAGCCCGGCGGCGACGAAGGCGTGCTCGGCCAGCGCCTCCATCGGGATGGCGTGCGCCAGCACATTGGCGGCGATCTCGGCGCGCTCCGCGCCGCCCGCCTGTCGCACCCGCGCCAGCGCGGCGGCGGCCGGCTCCGGCATCGGCCGCTTGGCGATGGCGTCGAACAAGATGTCGAGGGTCGGCTGGAAGACGGGATCGGCGGCGAGAACGGAGCGGTCGAGCGGCGGCATGCCGAATTCGCTCGCCCGCGCCACCTGCTCCGCCGGGATCGGCGCGGGGGCAGGCGCCAGCGCCACCGTCTCGGCCTGCGCGTCGACGAGGCCGGCGACGAAATCGAGATAGGGCTTGGCCGGGCTCACCGCCGCATAGGCCCGCAGGCGCTTGGCGCGGATCGGGAACAGCGTCGCGGGATCGGGAACCACCGCGAAGGGTGGCGTCGAGACGGCGCCGATGACGGTGGGATCGGGCTGGAGATCAGTCGACATAGGATTCCTCACGAACCGCACGGGCCACGTGGTTATGCAAAACCGGCACGCTCAGGCAACGGGCTCAGCAACACGTTTCGGACAGCGGCCTGAACAGATGTCCGGCAAAACCCTCGCCGGCAGCGCCTTGAGCCGGAGGAAGGATAGCACACCCCTGCGGGGTGGCTTGCGAGACGCCCCGCCGGTGGCGCGCCACAGCGGGGCTGTCGAGACGGGCAGCGGACGCCGTAGCCGGCGCCCGCAAGCGACGCGACGGCTATTCCGCCAGGGTGCCGGTGCCGCGGCGGGTCGGCGGCGTCGCCGGCTTGCCGACCAGCTCGCGCAGCCATTTGCGGTGATGGCGCCACGCCCAGCCGCCGGTGACGCGCCCGCGCGTCATGGCGCTGAAGGTGCCCTTCACCCAGATCGCTGCGTAGACATGCACGATCCACACGCAGATGGCGAAGATCGCCGTCGCCGAGTGCACGAGGATGGCGATACGCTTCTGCTCGATGGTGGTGTAGGGATAGAAATACTGGTCCCACATCACGATGCCCGAGGTGATCAGCACCAAGATCAGTGCCGACATCGACCAGAACACGAATTTCTGGCCGGCATTGTACTTGCCGACCTCCGGCATCTTCTCCTCGCGCCCGGCCAGCATGTCGCCGGAATGGGCCAGCCATTCCGCGTCGACGCGCTTGGGCAGGTTCGCCCGCCAGAAGCGGATGAACAGCAGCGCGAAGGAGCAGAACAGCACCACGCCGATCCACGGATGCAGGATCCGCGTCATCTGCCCGCCGCCGAACAGGCCGGTGAGGAAGAACAGCCTCGGCGTGAACAAAGAGAGGCCGGACAGCGCCAGCAGCACCAGACTGACGGCGGTGATCCAGTGGTTGATGCGCGCGGCGACGGTGTAGCGGTCCACCGTCACCGGGTGGCCGGGATGCACCGCGTCGCCCGACTGCACGTCGTCGGCCGGCGTCGGCACCGGAGAGTTCGGGTCGTGCACGCTCATGTCGGCCTCCCCTCATTTCCCGCCGGGCTGGCCGGAGGCGGCACCGCGGCACCGCTGGTCAGCTTCTCGGCGTTCTCCTCGTCCTCTTCCGTGACCTTGTTGGGCCCGGCGACCAGGTAGTGCAGCACGCCGGCGGCCGCCGCCACGCCCATCAGGGCCATGCCCATATATTTGGTGATGCCCTTCCAGGTTTCCACGATCGGCGAGATGCGCGGATTGTCCGGCAGGCCGGCATAGATGGACGGCTTGTCGGCGTGGTGCAGCACATACATGACGTGGGTGCCGCCCACGCCCTGCGGGTCATAGAGGCCGGCATTCTCGAAGCCGCGCGACTTCAGGTCCTTGATGCGGAAATCCGCCCAGCCCTTCATCTCTTCCTTGGTGCCGAACACGATGGCCTGGGTCGGGCACGCCTTCTGGCAGGCCGGGCCCTGGCCGACCGCGACGCGGTCCGAGCACAGCGTGCACTTGTAGGCGGTGTGGTCGACCTTGGAGATGCGCGGGATGTTGAACGGGCAGCCCTTGATGCAGTAGCCGCAGCCGATGCAGTTGGCATGTTGGAAATCGACGATGCCGTTCGAGTACTGCACGATGGCGCCGGGAGACGGGCAGGCCTTGAGGCAGCCCGGATCCTCGCAATGCATGCAGCCGTCCTTGCGGATGAGCCATTCGAGATTCTCGGTCTCGGGGTTCTCCCACTCGGTGAAGCGCATCAGCGTGAAGGTGTTCTCGGTCAGATCCATGGGGTTGTCGTAGACCCCGTGGTTGATGCCGATCTCCTCGGTCAGCTGGTTCCACTCCAGGCACGCGGCCTGGCAGGCCTTGCAGCCGATGCACTTGGTCACGTCGATCAGCTTGGCGACCTCGGTGAGTCGCTGCGCCGGCGGCTCCACCGTGGAAGCCGAGCGACGCATGATGTCCTTCTCGCCGAAGCGCGGCGTGGCCGCGGCCGGGTCGACGGAGGGGTTGGGAATTGGGGGAAACATCGCGCCGCCTCCCTACGCCACCGGCCCAGTCGAGGGCTCGATGTTGACCATGAATGCCTTGAACTCCGGCGTCTCGATATTGGCGTCGCCGACGAACGGGGTGAGCACGTTCGCCGGGAAGCCCTTGCGGGCGGCGCCGACGAAGCCCCAGTGAATGGGCACGCCGACCACATGCACCGTCTTGCCATCAACCGTCAGCGGCTTGATGCGCTTGGTGACCACCGCGATGGCGAAGATCTCGCCACGCTTCGACCACACCCGCACCCAGCCGCCCTTGACGATGCCCTTCTCCCTGGCGAGTTCCTCCGAGATCTCCACGAATTGCTGCGGCTGCAGCACCGAGTTCACGTGGTTGTTCTTGGTCCAGTAGTGGAAATGCTCGGTGAGCCGGTAGGAGGTGCCGGCATAGGGGAAGTTGGGATCGCCGATATCGGCGAACTGCTTCCAGTCATCGGCGAAGACGCGCGCCACCGGATTGCCGCGCACCTTGGGCGCGATCACGTTGGCGACCGGGCTCTCGAACGGCTCGTAATGCACCGGGAACGGCCCGTCGCGCATCATCTTGCGTACGAAGAGGCGTCCCGTGCCTTCCGGGTTCATGATGAACGGACCGACATCGCCCGGCTTGGCGTTCGGCGCGATGTCCGGCACGTCGTAGCCGGTCCATTTCGTGCCGTCCCACTCGATCAGCTTACGCGAGGGATCCCACGGCTTGCCGTCGAGGTCGGCGGAGGCGCGGTTGTAGATGATGCGCCGGTTGGCCGGCCACGCGAAGGACCACTTCAGATAGGCGCCGGTGTCATCCGGGTCGGAATTGTCCCGGCGCGCCATCATGTTGCCCGCCTCGGTCCAGCTGCCGGCATAGATCCAGCAGCCGCCGGCCGTGGTGCCGTCGTCGCGATACAGGCCGAAGCCGGACAGCTGCTTGCCCGCCTCCAGGATCTTCTTGGTCGGATCGTTGGGGTCGAACACATCCACCAGCGCCGAACCGTTCATCTCCTTCGCCAGTTCCTCCGGCGACGGGTCCTCCGGGTTCTTGTAGGACCAGTTGAGGTTGACGATCGGATCCGGGAAGGCGCCGCCCTCCTTGCGATACATCTCCTTCAGCCGCAGATGGATCTGCGCCATGATCCAGGCGTCGGTGCGCGCCTCGCCTGGAGGCGAGCCGCCCGGCCAGTGCCATTGCAGCCAGCGGCCGGAATTCACCAGCGAGCCCTCATCCTCCGCGAAGCAGGTGGTGGGGAGCTGGATCACCTCGGTCTTGATGCTGGCGGTGTTGGCATTGTTGAAGACGCCGTGGTTCTCCCAGAAGCGCGCGGTCTCGGTCTGGAGCGGGTCCATGATCACGAGCATCTTGAGCTTGGACAGTCCCTCGGCGAGCTTCGCCCGGTTGGGGAAGGCCTGCAGCGGGTTGAACCCCTGGCAGAAATAGAGGTTCACCTCGCCCTTCTTCATCCGCTCGAACATCCGCAGGATGTCGTAGTTCGGCACGTCGAGCTTGGGCAGATAGTCATAGGCCCAGTCGTTCTGCGCCGTCGCGGCGTCGCCATACATCGACTTCATGAAGCTGACGAAGAACTTCTTGTAGTTCTGCCAGTAGCTCATCTGGTTCGGCCGCAGCGGCTTGAAGCCGCGCGTCGAGATGTAGGTGGCGAAGTCGGCTTCCTTCTCGATCGGCAGGTTGAGATAGCCGGGCAGCATGTTGGACAACAGCCCGATATCGGTCAGCCCCTGGATGTTGGAGTGGCCGCGCAGCGCGTTCATGCCACCGCCGCGCACCCCGATATTGCCGAGGATGAGCTGCAGCATCGCCATGCCGCGAATGTTCTGCGACCCCTTGGAATGCTGGGTCCAGCCGAGCGCGTACATCGACGTCATGGTCTTGGTCGGCGACGAGCACTCGCCGATCATCTCGGCGATGTGCAGGAACTTCTCCTTCGGCGTGCCGCAGATGCGCTCCACCATCTCCGGCGTGTAGACGGCGACGTGCTGCTTCAGGAGGTTCCACACGCAGCGCGGATGCTGCAGCGTCTCGTCGACCACCGCATAGCCGTCCGGCCCGATCTCGTACTCCCAGCTGTCGCGGTTGTAGTCGCGCTTTTCCTCGTCATAGCCGGTGAACAGGCCGTCCTGATAGGCAAAGCCCTCCTTCACGACGAAGGACGCGTTGGTGAACGCCTTGGTGTAGGCCCACTGCACCTTGTCGTGCTGGATGCACCAGTTGATCAGGCCCAGGAGGAAGGCGATGTCCGACCCCTGGCGGATCGGCGCGTAATAGTCCGCGACCGACGCCGAGCGGTTGAAGCGCGGGTCGACGACGATCAGCTTGGCGCCACGGTTGGCCTTAGCCTCGGTGACCCACTTGAATCCGCACGGATGGGCTTCGGCGGCATTGCCGCCCATGATGATGACGAGATCGGTATTCCGGATGTCGGTCCAAGAATTCGTCATTGCGCCACGGCCAAATGTTGGGGCGAGACTCGCCACCGTCGGGCCGTGTCAGACGCGTGCCTGGTTGTCGAACCCGAGCATGCCGGTCGAGCGCACCACCTTGTAGGTGGCGAACGCGGTTTCGTTGGTGGTCGCCGACGCCGCCAGGAAGCCGGTGGTCAGCCAGCGGTTGACGGTGACGCCGTCCTTGTTCTTGGCGATGAAGTTGGCGTCGCGGTCGTCCTTCATGGCGCGGGCGATCTTGTCGAGCGCCGCGTCCCAGGCGATCGGCTCGAACTTGTCGGAGCCCGGCTTGCGCACCATCGGCTGGGTCAGGCGCGTCTCGGACTTCACGATGTCTTTGAGCGCCGCGCCCTTCGGGCACAGCGTGCCGCGATTGGTCGGGTGATCGGCATCGCCCTCGATATGGACGATGTCGGCCTTCTCACCCTTCCGGAGGTCGCCCTTGGAAAAGATGATGATGCCGCAGGCCACCGAACAATAGGTGCAGGTGTTGCGGGCCTCGACGGTGTTGGCCAGGTGGAACGGCTTGACGTAGGCGGCCACCGCCGCTTCCGCCTCGCCGAAGCCGAAGGCCCCGAGCGTCGAGCCCGCCAGTCCCGCACCCGACGTGCGCAAGAATGCGCGACGCGAGAGCTCCATGTTCATCGCAATGTTCTCCCGGCTTGGGGTGCCGTCATTCTCCCTATCCATCGATAGGGTAATCCAATTGGGTGACGCTATTTTTTAGCTTGTCCAATGTCAAATCACCTAAAGTCGACCCGTGGCGAAAAAGACTGTTTTTCCAGATGCTTCCGTCGTGCGATTTCGCAAATGCACTGCTGCGGCGCACAATCCGCTCGCCCGCCGCAGGCGGACGATTGACGCGGCAGCCCGACTATCGGCAGGATTGTGGCGTGCTCGATCATTCGGCTCCCGCGTGTCGGGGCTCCGCATCATCGCTTTTGCCAGCCATGCTGATTGCCCTTGCGTCACTTGCCGTGAGCGCGAGCGCGCAATTGCGGGCTGAGCCGGCTTTTCCGTCGGGCACCGCGCTACCGCCGCTGGTGCTGAACTCGCTCGATCACGGTCCGCAGGACCTTGCCGCGCTGCGGGGACGCCCGGTCGTCGTTCACTTCTTTGCGACATGGTGCGAGCCATGCCGGGAGGAGATGACCGGGCTGGACGAACTCGCCGAGCGCCTCGCCGAGCTGCCGCCGTCGTCGCGTCCAGCGATTCTCGCCGTCGATGTCGGCGAGCCCGCCACCCGTGTCCGCCGCTTCCTCGCCCGCGAATTCGCCGACCGGCCGCCGCCCTTCCCGGTCCTGATCGACGAGGACCGCGCCGCCATGAAGGCCTGGAAGGTCGCCTTCCTGCCCACCAGCTATGTGCTCGACGCCGGCCACGCGCTGCGTGCCGAGGCCGCCGGCCCGGTCGACTGGACCGACGCGCGCGCCCTCGCGGTGTTCGACGGCCTTCTCGCCGAGGTGCCGCGCGCGGGCCACGACGTATCCCCCCTCACTCTGCCCGCCTTGCCTGAAAACTCCGGGAGCAAGCAACAATGACAAACCGTCGCGACCTGTTGAAAGCCGGCGCCGCCTTCGCGGCCGCCGCCGCCCTTCCCCATTCCGCCTTCGCGCAAGCCGGTGCTATCCCGGCGGCGGCGACCTTCGCCCCGAAGCCCGGCAACTGGCGCAGCTTCGAGGTGGTGACGACGCTGAACGTCGCGCCGGTGGAGGGCAAGGCCGGGCCGGCCCAGGCCTGGGTGCCGCTGCCCTCCTACGCCGCCGAGGACTGGTTCAAGCCCGGCGACAGCAGTTGGAAGACCAACGCCAAGACCGCCGAAGTGGTGCAGGATCCGCATTACGGGGCGAAGCTGCTGCACCTCACCTGGGCCGAGGGCGAGGACAAGCCGCAGGTGGAGATCACCTCGAAGTTCGCCACCCGCGACCGCGCCACCGACCTCTCCAAGCCCGGCGCCGCCGCGCCGCTCTCCGCGCAGGACCGGGCGCTGTTCCTCAAGGCAACCGACCTCATCCCGACCGATGGCCTCGTCAAGCAGACCTCGGACAAGATCGTCGCCGGCAAGACCACCGACGTCGAGAAGGCCCGCGCTATCTATGAATGGGTGGTGGACAACACCTATCGCAACGCCGCCACCCGCGGCTGCGGCACCGGCGACATCGCCTCGCTGCTGGCCAGCGGCAATCTCGGCGGCAAATGCGCCGATCTCAACGCGCTGTTCGTCGGGCTGTCCCGCGCCGCCGGCATTCCGGCCCGCGACCTCTACGGCATCCGCGTCGCGCCCTCGGCCTTCGGCTACAAGAGCCTCGGCGCCAACTCCCCGGTGATCTCCAAGGCGCAGCACTGCCGCGCCGAGGTGTGGCTGGAGGGCTTCGGCTGGGTCGGCGTCGACCCCGCCGACGTCCGCAAGGTCGTGCTGGAGGAGCCGCCGGGAAAGAACGCCCTCGACGACGCCAAGGTGGTTGCCGCGCGCAAGGCGCTGTTCGGCGCCTGGGAAGGCAACTGGCTCGCCTATAATGACGGCCACGACATCGCGTTGCCCGGCTCGAACGGCCCCAAGCTCGGCTTCCTGATGTACCCGCAGGCGGAGGTGGCCAGCCTGCGCCATGACTGCCTCGATCCGGACGCTTTCACCTACACCATCAAGGCCAGCGAGATCTCGGCCTGATCGACCTCGTCTGGTCGTCCTCCCGGCCGGAGACGAAGGCGAAGGTCGGGATCGCTCCCGGCTCCGTGCGATGCGGAATCGGCCTATGCCGTCCGGGATGAGGCCTGGCGAGGACGGACGCGAAAACTCCCTCTCCCCGTCGGGGAGAAGGTTGGGGTGAGAGAGGCGATCAGGCGCCCTCCCCCCTCACCCGCCGCTGCGCGGCGACCTCTCCGTCGAAGCTGGATGTTTCCGGCTTCGACCTTGCCGGACCGAATTCGGCAACTGCCGAGTTCGGACGAGGAGAGATTGAGAAAGGGACATCTGACCATGCTCGACAAGCCCGCCACTCCGTCCGCCGAACCGGCGCCGTTCCGCCTCACCAGCCTCGCCCATGGCGGCGGCTGCGGCTGCAAGCTCGCCCCCTCGGTGCTGCGCGAGCTCCTGTCCGAGCAGGCGCCGGGCGGGCCGTTCGAGAAGCTGCTGGTCGGCACCGAGACCGGCGATGATGCCGCGGTCTACCAGCTCGACGACGAGACCTGCCTGATCGCCACCACCGACTTCTTCATGCCGATGGTGGACGACCCCTACGAGTTCGGCCGCATCGCCGCCACCAACGCGATTTCCGACGTCTACGCCATGGGCGGCAAGCCATTGCTGGCGCTGGCCATTCTCGGCATGCCGCTCGGCAAGCTGCCGACCCCGATGGTGCGCGACATCCTGCGCGGCGGGCAGTCCATCGCCGCCGAGGCCGGCATCCCCGTTGCCGGCGGCCATTCTATCGACAGCCCCGAGCCGATCTACGGTCTCGCGGTGATCGGCACTGCCCGGCCGGAACAGATTCGCCGCAACAGCACCGCGCGGGCCGGCGACGTGCTGATCCTCACCAAGGCGCTCGGCGTCGGGCTCTATTCGGCGGCGTTCAAGAAGGAGGCGCTCTCACCGGCCGGCTATGCCGAGATGGTCGCCTCGATGACCAGGCTCAACCGCATCGGCGCCGAACTCGGCAAGCGGAGTGAGGTGCATGCCGTCACCGACGTCACCGGCTTCGGCATTCTCGGCCACGGGCTGGAAGTCGCGCGGGGCTCCAACCTCACACTGCGCCTCGACGCCGACGCGCTGCCGGCGCTGAAGGAAGCCGAAGCTTTGGCGCAGCAGGGCTTCGTCACCGGCGCCTCGCACCGCAACTGGGCGAGCTATGGCGAGGGCGTCACCCTGCCGGAGGGCTTCCCCGACTGGCGCCGGCACCTGCTCACCGACCCGCAGACCTCCGGCGGCCTCTTGGTCGCGGTGGCGCCGGAAGCGGCCGAGACGCTCCTCTCCGAGATCCGCGCCGCCGGCTATCCGGCGGCAACCATCGTCGGCCGGCTGGAGGCGGGCTCGCCCGGCATCGTCGTCGGCTGACGCCGCGCGCCCCGCACCGTGGTGTCGTTGGCCTTCACCCAGTCGATGAGGCCACCGAGCGGCACCATCAGCGAACGGCCGAGATCGGTCAGCTCGTAATCGACGCGCGGCGGCACGGTGGGGAACACCGTGCGCGAAATGAAGCCGTCGGTCTCCAGCGAGCGCAGCGTCTGGGTCAGCATGCGCTGCGAGATGTCCGGGATCGAGCGGCGCAGTTCGGAAAACCGCCGCACGCCGGGATCGAGCTCGGTCAGCACCAGCACGCTCCAGCGATCGCCGATGCGGTCCAGCAGCAGCCGCACCGGGCAGGCATCGCCGAGTGCCAGCCATTCCGCCTTCATCATTCCAGCCATCACCTGCTCCCTTCCGCGCGCGAGACCCGCGCCATTGGTTACTGCCGGCATACCGAGGCACGGCACGATGCCTTCTTGCGCCTTTGATGCAGAAGCGCATGTTAGTCTCATTCCGTAACCAAGGACAGCCCGTCGGCGCCATCGCCTTCCGGCGTCCATGCAGGGACTGCGCATCATGATCGTCATCACCGCCGCCAGCGGCAAGCTCGGCACCGCCCTCGCCGACGCCTTCAAGGCCAAGAGCCTCGCAGGACAGGTGCGGCTCGCCGTCCGCTCGCCGGACAAGCTCGCCGCCCGCAAGGCCGAGGGTTTCGAGGTGGTCGCCGCCGACTATGACGACCCGGCCAGCCTGAAGGCCGCCTTCGCCGGTGCCGAGACCGTGGTGCTCATCTCCGGCGCGGGCACCAACGACATCCGCACCGTGCAGCATCACCACGCCATCGAGGCGGCCAAGGCGGCCGGGGTGACGCGCATCGTCTATACCAGCGCCACCAACCCGGTGAGCGCCAGCCGCTTCGACTGGGCGAAGGCGCATGAGGCGACCGAGGCCGAGCTCAAGGCCTCCGGCCTCGCCTGGACCATCCTGCGCGACAATTCCTATTTCTCGAACAACGACCTGCTCTTCGCCAATGCCAAGGCGAGCGGCGTGCTGCCCTTCCCCGGCATCGACGCGAAGGTCGCCTATGTCTCGCACGAGGACGTGGCGGATTCGATCGTCGGCGCGGTGACCGGCGCCGGCCATGCCGGCAAGGTCTATGAGATCGCCGGCGACGAGGCCTGGAGCGCGGTCGAGCTCGCCGCCCTGCTCTCCGAGCTGACCGGCAAGGAGATCAAGGCGCTCGACGTGCCCGTCTCCGCCTTCGAGGACCAGTTCCGCGCCATGGGCCTGCCGGAATGGGTGGCGACCGGGGTGGGCAGCTTCTATGCCGCGCTCGGCGCGGGCGAATACGCCGCCACCTCCGGTGACGTCGCGCTGCTGGCCGGCCGTCCCTCGACCGGCGCGCGCGCCTATCTCAAGGCGTTCGCCTGATCCGTTCGGACCGAAGGCAGGCGGCGGCACGCGTCGCCGCCTAGCCCTTGATCCGCTCGGCGAGGAAATCGACGAAGGCGCGGATGCGGGCGTCGAGATGGGCGTGGCCGACATAAACGGCGCTCATCTGCTCGACATCGCCGGCACTGTAGTCCTCCAGCACCGGCACCAGCAGGCCGGCCTCGATATCGGCGCGAATGTGGAATTCGCCGATGCGGGCGAGCCCAAGGCCCTCCAGCGCCAGCCGCCGCACCGTGGTGCCGCTATTGCCCTCGAAATTGCCGGTGACCGGACGGGTGAACCAGGCGCCGGTAGCCGGGTCGCGGAACGGCCAGTCATCCAGGCTGCGGCGGAAATTGAAGCGCAGGCAATTGTGGCGGTCGAGATCCGCTGGCGTCGCCGGCACGCCCTGGCGCGCGAGATAGGACGGCGACGCGATGATCAGCCGCCGGCTCTCCGACAGCCGCCGCGCCTTCAGGGTGGAATCGCGCAGCGGCCCGATGCGGATGGCGAGATCGGTGCGCTCGCCGAGCAGGTCGATGACGCTGTCGGTCAGCGACAGGTCGAGCGAGACGCGCGGGTAAAGCGCCAGGAACTGCGGCACCAGCGGCACCAGATAATGCTCGCCGAACGCCACCGAGGCGGAGACCCGCAGCCGCCCGCGCGGCTCGGCGGCGGCACCGCCCGCCACCTGGCGTTCCGCCTCCTCGATGCTGGCGAGGATGGCGCGGGCGCGCGCCACATAGGCTTCGCCCTCGGCGGTGAGCACCAGCGCCCGGGTGGAGCGCACCAGCAGCCGCACGCCGAGCCGCGCCTCGATGCGGGCGACGATCTTCGACACCGCCGAGGGCGACAGCCTGAGCGATCGCCCGGCGGCGGAAAAGCTGCCGCGATCGGCGACCTCGACCAGCACCTGCATCTCGCCGGCGCGATTATCCATGGCGCCCCTCTCCATTCATGAAACAGCTTCACAGATCCTGATCATGATCTTGGAATAAACAAGAGGGAATAGAGACCCCATAGTTCCGGCAACGTCATCGATCCTTTCGCGCGCCGCCCGGCGGACGCGCCCGGAGCTGTTCCATGCCCATCGCCCTCTTCGCCCTTACCGTGGCGGCCTATGCCATAGGCACCACGGAATTCGTCATTGTCGGCCTGCTGCCGACCGTCGCCGCCGACCTCAACATCGACCTGCCGCTCGCCGGCCTGATCGTGTCCGTCTACGCGCTCGGCGTTACCTTCGGCGCGCCGGTGCTCACCGCGCTGACCGGCCGCGCACCGCGCAAGGCGCTGCTGCTCGGCCTGATGGCGCTGTTCATCGCCGGCAATGCCGGCGCGGCGCTGAGCCCGGACTATGCCAGCCTGCTGGTGGCGCGGGTGATCTCCGCCTTCGCCCATGGCGTGTTCTTCTCGGTCGGCGCCACCATCGCCGCCGACCTCGTGGCGCCCAATCGCCGCGCCTCGGCCATCGCCATGATGTTCATGGGGCTGACGGTCGCCATCGTCACCGGCGTGCCGCTCGGCACCTTCATCGGCCAGCATTTCGGCTGGCGCGCCACCTTCGCCGGCGTCGCGGTGCTCGGCGTGGTGGCCTTCCTCGCCATCGCCGTGCTGCTGCCCGCGCAGCTGTCGCGTCCCGAGCCGGCCAAGCTCTCCGACCAGCTCAAGGTGCTGGCGAGCGGACGCCTGCTCATCGTCTTCGCCATGACCGCGCTCGGCTATGGCGGCACCTTCGTCGCCTTCACCTATCTGGCGGCGATCCTCGAAACCGTCACCGGCTTCGACGCCGGCGCGGTCAGCCTGATCCTGGTGCTGTACGGCGCCGCCATCGCCGCCGGCAACCTGATCGGCGGGCGCATCGCCGACCGCGATCCGGTGAAGGCGCTGACCGGGCTGTTCGCGGCCCAGGCGCTGGTGCTGGCGGTGTTCGGTTTCACCATGTCGGCGCCGCTGGCGGCGCTGGCGACCCTCGTCGCGCTCGGCTTCCTGTCCTTCGCCAATGTGCCGGGCCTGCAGATCTATGTCGTCGAGCTCGCCCGGCTGTACCGGCCCGGCGCCGTCGACGTCGCCTCGGCGCTGAACATCGCCGCCTTCAATCTCGGCATCGCCATCGGCGCCTGGGTCGGCGGGCGGGTGGTCGCCTCGCCCTTCGGCCTGGAGGCGACGCCGTTTGTCGGCGCCGGGCTGGTGGCGGTGGCGCTCGGGCTCACCATATGGAGTGGTGTGCTCGACCGGCGTGCCGACGCGACGGCCGCGCAGGCGGCGTGAGGCCTATCGGCAACGCTTCGGCGGGCATAGCACCGCCCCGGTGATCCGGCCCGGCTATCTCTGATTTGCATCATGAATAAAAAATGGTGTTTACAGAGAGCGGGCGGAGCCAGGCGGGGTCGGCGTACCCGACGGAGGTGAAGTTAAATTGCGTGTTACCCGGGAAAAGGTCGCCGAGCATCGGCGCGCAATCCTCGATACCGCCTCGCGGCTGTTTCGGGAGCGCGGCTTCGGCGATGTCGGGGTTGCCGAAATCATGCAGGCGAGCGGCCTGACCCATGGCGCCTTCTACGGCCATTTTCGCTCCAAGGCGCATCTGGCCGAGGAGGCCTGCCGCGACGCCTTCCAGAAGAGCCGCGCCGAATGGAGTGCGGTGCCCAGCCTGTGGTCGATCATCGAGCGCTATGTCTCGATCCTCCATCGCGACGCCCCGTCCAAGGGCTGCCCGATGTCGGCCTTCGGCGCCGAGATCGCCCGGCAGCCGGAGCATGTGCAGACCCAATATGCCGACGGGCTGCGCCATCAGCTCGGGCGCATCGCCGAGTTGCTGCCGCCCGGCGGCACGCCGGCAGAACGGCACGCCGATTCGATCACGCTGATGGCCTCGATGGTCGGCGCCATCACCCTGGCGCGCGGCCTGTCCTCGACCGACCCGGCGCTTTCCGAGGAGATCCTCGCCTCGGTGCGCGATTCGCTGCGCCGGCACGTGATCGAGGAGCACGGCACCGCCAAGGCCTGCGTGCAAACGGGAGAGGCCGCCGAATAGGCGGCCCCTCGATCGGCTCGGTGAACCGGCGCCGCCTCAGCGGAACATCGCCGGCAGCCAGAGCGACAGCGCCGGCACATAGGTGACCAGCAGCAGCACGAACACGCTGGCTCCGAAGAACGGCCAGATGGTGCGCATTGCCTCGCGTATGCTGATGCCGCCGACCGCGCAGCCGACGAACAGCACCGTGCCGACCGGCGGCGTGTTCAGCCCGATGCCGGCATTGAGGATCATCACCACCCCGAAATGCACGGGGTCGATGCCGAAGGCCTTCACCACCGGCAGCAGCACCGGCGTGCAGATGATGATCATCGGCGCCATGTCCATGAAGGTGCCGAGGAACAACAGCACGATATTGATCAGCAGCAGCACCATGATCGGGTCTTCGGAGACCGAGCGGATCAGCGCGATGGTGGATTGCTGCACCTGCAGATAGGCCATCAGCCAGCCGAAGGACGCCGCCGCGCCGATCACCAGCAGCACCATCGCCGTGGTGCGCACCGCGCCCAGCGTCGCCTCGACGAAACCCGACCAGTCGAGTTCGCGATAGACCAGCACCGCCACCAGCAGCGCATAGAGCACCGCGATGCAGGAGCTCTCCGTCGCGGTGAAGACGCCCGAGCGCACGCCGCCGAAGATGATGGCGATGAGCAGGAGGCCGGGGATCGAGGACAGGAGGTAGAAGCCGAGCTTGCCGAAGCCGGGGAACGGCTCGGAGGGATAGCCGCGGCGCTTCGCCACCCACCAGGCGGTGACCATCAGCGACAGCGCCAGCAGCAGGCCCGGCACCACGCCGGCGGTGAACAGATCCGCCACCGAGACGTTGCCGCCCGCGGCGATCGAATAGAGGATCATGTTGTGCGAGGGCGGGATCAGCAGCGCGATGATCGCCGCGTTCACCGTGACGTTCACCGCGTAGTCGCGGTCATAGCCGCGCTTGGCCATTTGCGGGATCATCAGCCCGCCCACCGCCGAGGCATCCGCCACCGCCGAGCCGGAAATACCGCCGAACAGCGTCGAGGCGACGATGTTCACCTGGCCGAGCCCACCGCGCAGATGGCCGACAAGGCCGGCGGCAAAGCGGATCAGCCGCAGCGCGATGCCGCCGCGCACCATCAGATCGCCGGCGAAAATGAAGAACGGAATCGCCATCATCGCGAAGACGTTGATGCCGGAATTCAGCTGCTGGAACACCACGATGGGTGGCAGGCCGAGATAGAGCACAGTCGCCAGCGAGGAGATGCCGAGGCAGAAAGCGATGGGGGTGCCGATCGCCATCAGCGCGATGAACGAGCCGAACAGGACGAAATGCGCCATCACACCACCTCCGGGGTCGCGGTATCGGCGGCGATCTCGACGCCGAGCAGCGTGTCGACCAGCCGTTCAGCGGCGAACAGCGCGATGAGGATGCCGCCGAGCACCAGCGGGAAGAAATCCACCCCGCCCGGCCAGCCGAGCACCGGGATGGTCGCGGTCCATGTGCCGATGGCGAGCTTGGCGCCGTACCAGGCCATGGCGATGCCGAAGGCCGCCACCAAAGCGAGGTTCACCAGGTCCATCGTCCGCTGCGCCCAGGGCGGCGAGATGTGATGGAACAGGTCGAGCCCGAGATGCACGCTGTCGCGCACGCCGACGGCGGCGCCGAGCAGGATGAACCAGCTCATGAACTGCAGCGACAGCGGCTCCGCCCAATTAGGCGTGTCGTTCAGTATGTAGCGGCCGAACACCTGCCAGCCGACCACGGCGGTCATGATGACCAGGAGGGTGCCCGAGATCCACAGCGACACCGTGGACAGGACGCCGAGCACCCGGCGAACCACGCGAAGAGCCTGCATCGTGCCTCCGGCCTCCGGTTCGCTTGCGGGCGCTCCGGCCCGCTCCGCGCCATTGGCGGGGGCGGGCCAGCCGGCCTTCGCCGGCGAGAGCGGCGCGCTCATTGGACGGCCTGGATGCGGGTCACCAGATCCTTCATCTTCGGATCGGTGACGAAGCTGTCATAGACCGGCTTCATCGCTTCGATGAACGGCGTCTTGTCGACGGTGAACACCTTCACCCCGGCATTGCGGACCTTCTCTTCCGACGCCTTCTCGCGCGCCAGCCACAGCTCGCGCATCTTGACGACGGATTCCTTGGCCGCCTGGCGGACGATCTTCTGGTCTTCCGGCGACAGCTTGTCCCAGCTCACCTTGGAGATCACCAGCGCCTCGGGGGCCAGCGAGTGCTCGGTGAGGGTGTAGTTCTTCGCCACCTCGAAATGCCGCGAGGATTCGTAGGACGGCCAGTTGTTCTCGGCGCCGTCGACCACGCCGGTCTCCAGCGAGGAATAGACCTCGCCGAACGGCATCGGCGTCGCATTGGCGCCGAACGCCTTCATCATCGCGATCCACAGATCCGACTGCTGCACGCGGATCTTCATGCCCTTGAGGTCGGCCACCGACTTCACCGGCTTCTTGGTGGTGTAGAAGCTGCGGGCGCCGGAATCGTAGAAGGCGAGGCCGACGAGGCCATGCGGCTCGAAGGCGGCGAGGATCTCGTCGCCGATCGGCCCGTCCACCACCTTGTGCATGTGATCGACCGAGCGGAACAGGAACGGCAGGCCGAGCACCTGGGTCTGCGGCACCAGATTGTTGAACGGCGCGGTGTTGACGCGGTTCATGTCGATGACGCCGAAGCGGGTCTGCTCGATGGTGTCTTTCTCGCTGCCGAGCGAGGCGTTGTTGAACACCTGGACGTCCAGCCGGCCGTTGGTGCGCTCCTTCACCAGCTTGCCCATGTAGATGACCGCCTCGACGGTCGGGTAGCCGTCCGGATGGATGTCGGCGGAGCGCAGCACCGTCTGGGCGCTCGCGGTGGCGACGGAGCAGGACAGGGCCAGAGCTGCAGCCAGCCCCAGAATGCGTGGCGTATTCATCAGGTTTCCTCCTTGTGAGATCGCTCGTACGGTCGACGATGCCCGCCGCTCGAGGCGACCTGCACCGCCGCCGCCCGCTTTCTTGCGGGGCTGGCGACGTCGTTGGTATCGAACTAAAGCGCTAATGCATTAGCGGTGTCAATTGCCGGAAACAGTGGCCTTGAAGAGCTATTGATCTATCGAAACTCTGCATCCCGGATGCATGCGCATCCCTGCCGGAGACCCACTGCAACGAGTTCGCGACGAGCCTCATCGTACGTCACCGCACTGGTCTGCGGGTAGGCGGGAACCCCAAGGCTAGTCCTCACACGAGGACCGATTGGTCCCCCGCGATGGTTTGCGGCTCCCGAGCGACAACACGCAGATCGAAGCCGCCGACGCCGGGAAACTCGATGCGGGCCTCCTCGCCGACGCGCACGTCATGCACCCCGGTGGTCATGCCGGTGAGCACGATGTCACCGGCCTTGAGGGATCGGCCGCGCGAGGCGAGCTGGGCGATGAGGAAGGCGACGGATTCATAGGGACCGCCGGCGACGCGCGCCGCGTTCCCCTCCCCCGCCAGCACGCCGCCGATCAGCGTGCGGGAGACAAGACGCTCCCAGTCGCCGGTCGCCCCCGGCGGGATCGCCGGGCCGATCAGCGCGCCGGCATTGTTGCCGTGATCGGCGATCACCGCCCCCGGCCCGAGATCGTTGATGCTGGCGAGCGGGCTGGAGGCGATCTCCGAGCCGGCATGCAGCGTGGCGAAGCCGGGAATGTCCGCCGCCGCGACCGGCCGTTCCGGTGCATCGGCGGTGAGCCGCACCACGAATTCCGCCTCGATGGCGGCAAAGCCGCCGGCATAGACGAACACGTCGACACTGCCGCCGTCGGCCACGTCCTGCACCGCATCGGTGAACACCGGTCCGACGAGGCGCGGCGCGTCGTAGCGCTCGCGAAACGCCGGCGGAATGCCCGCCACCTTCCAGCCGGCAAGGCGGCGCGGGGTCAGCCGCAGCACCTCCTCCTGCACCGCATAGGCCGCGGAGAGGCTGGCGGGCAGCTCGCCCGGAAACCCCGCCAGGGCGCGCGCCTCGCGCCGTGCCGCGACAAATTCCTCTGCCGTGCTGGGCATTTACCGCTCCCCAAGACGCTTGCATCGTTTTTGGTATGGTAGATACTGCCTCTAGTATGGTAGAACGTCAAGCAGCAATCGACCCCCGCAGCCAGGAGTAGCCCAAGGTGAACGTGGAGACCGGCGAGGTCGCGGAATCGAGCGCGCGGCGCATCGAGCGCGAGATTCGCAAGGCGATCATCACACTGGACATCCTGCCCGGCGCGCCGCTGTCCGAGCAGGAGATCGCCGAGCGCTATCAGGTCTCGCGCCAGCCGGTGCGCGAGGCCTTCATCGCGCTGGCCCGCGCCGGACTGGTCGAGATCCTGCCGCGCCGCGGCACTTTCGTGGTGAAGATCTCGCTCGACCGCATGCTGGAGGCCCGCTTCATCCGCGAGACGCTGGAGGCCGGCATCGTGCGCCGCGCCTGCGAGCGCTTCGACGCCCGTATCCGCACCCGCATCGACTTCTATCTCGATGCGCAGCAGGTCGCCGCCGAGGCCGGCCGGCACTACGAGTTCCAGCGCGCCGACGAGCGCTTCCACGCCGCGCTCGCCGAGGGGGCGGGCTGCCCGACCGCCTGGTCGGTGATCGACGACATCAAGGCGCATATGGACCGGGTGTGCCACCTCACCTTGCCCTCGGCGACGGCGCTGCCGCGGCTGGTCGACCAGCACCGCGCCATCCTCGCCGCCATCGACGCCCGCGATCCCGACCGTGCCGAGACGGAGCTGAAGGCGCATCTGTCGGAGATCCTCAAAGCCCTGCCGCAGGTACGCGCCGCCCATACCGACCTGTTCATCTGACCCATTCCGACAGGGCCGGCCAACGGCCCGACCACGCCAGGGAGAGAGCCATGGACCTTCGCCACGCCATCCATCCGGATCAGGCCGAAGCCCTCGACACCACCGGCCTGCGCCGGCATTTCCTCATCGACGCCGTGTTCGAGGAGGGCGGTATCCGCGCCACCTACTCGCATTACGACCGCATGGTGGTGCTCGGCATCGCGCCAGCGGCGGCGCCGCTCGCCTTCGATGCGGCGCTCGCCAAGGTGGCCGGCAGCGAGTATTTCCTCGAGCGACGCGAACTCGGCGGCATCAATGTCGGCGCCGGGCCGCTGAAGGTGGCCGCCGATGGCGAAAGCTTCGTCGTCGCGCCGCAGGAAGCGCTCTATCTCGGCATGGGCTACCGGGAAGTGACCTTCGAGAACCTCGATCCGGCGCGGCCGGGACGCCTCTATGCCAATTCCGCCCCGGCGCATCAGCGCCATCCCAGCCGCGTGGTGCGGCAGGACGAGGCATCGCCGCAGCCGCTCGGGGCGCTGGAGACCTCCAACAAGCGCACCATCTTCAAATATCTGCACCCCGGCGTGCTGCCCACCTGCCAGATCGTCATGGGCCTGACCCGGCTGGAGGGCGGCAGCGTGTGGAACACCATGCCGGCCCACACCCATGACCGGCGCATGGAATCCTATTTCTACTTCGAGGTGCCGCAGGACAGCTTCGTGCTGCATCTGATGGGCCGACCGGAGGAAACCCGCCATCTGGTGGTGCGCAACGAGCAGGCGGTGCTCTCGCCGCCGTGGTCGATCCATTCCGGCGCCGGCACCGGCTCCTATGCCTTCATCTGGGCGATGGCCGGCGACAACCAGTCCTTCGCCGACATGGACTTCGTGCCGATGGGAGAGCTGAAGTGAGCGCGGCGACGCTGTTCGACCTGCATGACCGCATCGCCCTCGTTACCGGCGCGCGCACCGGCATCGGTCGCGCCCTCGCCGAAACGCTGGCCGAGGCCGGCGCCGACATTATCGGCCTCGGCTCGCGCGCCATGCCGGAAACCCGGCGGGCGGTGGAAGACAAGGGCGTGCGCTTTCACGAGGTGATCCGCGACCTCGAGCAGGGCGGCGACTTCGCCGCGCTGCTCGCCGAGATCGCCGGAGATTTCGGCGCCCCGGACATCCTCGTCAACAATGCCGGCATCATCCGCCGCGCCGACTTCGTCGACTTCACCGAGGCGGACTGGGACGCGGTGATGACGATCAACCTCAAGAGCCTGTTCTTCCTCTCGCAGGCGGTGGCACGCGGCTGGATCGCCCGCGGCGTCGAGGGGCGCATCGTCAACATCGCCTCGCTGCTCTCCTTCCAGGGCGGCATCCGCGTGCCGTCCTATACCGCCAGCAAGCACGGCGTGGTCGGCCTCACCCGGCTGATGGCCAACGAACTGGCCAGCAAGCGCATCACCGTCAACGCCATCGCCCCCGGCTATATAGAGACCGACAACACCGAGGCGCTACGCGCCGATCCAGTGCGTAGCCGGCAAATATTGGAGCGTATCCCGGCGGGGCGCTGGGGGGCTCCCGACGATCTGAAGACCGCCATACTGTTCCTCGCCGCTCCCGGCTCCTCCTATGTGACGGGAACGGTGGTGCCGGTGGACGGCGGCTGGCTGGCGCGCTGAGCATGGCCGAGGACAACGAGATGCAGGCCCGGCTGGTGGTCGACAGCCGCTGCGAGATCGGCGAATCTCCACTATGGGACGCCGCGCGGCGGGCGCTGTTCTGGGTCGACATTCCCGCCGGCACGGTGTTCCGGCTCGATGTCGCTACCGGCGCCATCCGGAGCTGGCGGTTCGACGCGCCGGTCGGCAGCCTCGGCCTCGCCCGCTCGGGGCGGCTGCTGGTCGCGGTCGGCGGCGAGGTGCTCCTCTTGGACATCGACACCGATGCGCGGCAACGGCTTGCGATGGTGGAGTCGCGCTTCCCGGAATTCCGGCTGAACGACGGCAAGGTCGGACCGGACGGTGCCTTCTGGGTCGGCTCGATGCATGACGTGGCACCGAACGAGCAACGGCCGGAGGCGTGCCTCTACCGGGTGAGCGCCGACGGGCGGGTCGAGCGCAAGATCGACCGGCTCAAGGTCTCCAACGGCCTCGCCTGGACGGCGGACGGGCGCACCCTGTTCCATACCGATTCGCGCGGCCCGTGGATCGACCGCTGGGATTTCGATCCTTCGACCGGCGCGCTGTCCGGCCGCCGCCGCCTGCGCGATTTGTCGGAAGCAGAAGGCAGGCCGGATGGTGGCGCCTGCGACATCGCCGGGCTCTATTGGAGCTGCGGCGTCTCCGCCGGTTGCCTGAACGGCTTCGATGGCGACGGCCAACTGGTGCGCAAAATCGCCCTGCCGCTGCCGGCGCCCACCATGCCCTGCTTCGCCGGCGAGGGATTGACGACGCTGTATCTTACCAGCCTCCACAAGGGCCTGCCGGCGGAGAAGCTGGCCGCGGCGCCCGCTTCCGGAGGCGTGCTGGCGCTGGAATTTCCCGTCGCCGGCGTACCCGTCGGCCTGTTCGAGGACGCATGATGACGCAGCCGATCGACGCCCGCCCCCTGCTCCTTACCGGCGCCGCCGGCGCTCTGGGCCGCATGCTCGCCGGGAAGCTGGCGGGCCACGACCGTCCGCTGGTGTTGAGCGACATTATCGAGCCGGCTTATGACTTACCGGAGAATACGCGTTTCATCGCCGCCGATCTCGCCGATCGGACGGCAGTTGCCCAGCTCGGCTCGGATTTCTCGGCGGTGCTGCATTTCGGCGCTGCCTCCACCGAGCGCGATTTCGAGGCTATTGTCGGACCTAACATCCTCGGCACGCATCATGTCTTCGACCTTGCACGTGCCAGCCGGGCGCGAGTGATCTTCGCCTCCTCGAACCACGCCATCGGCTTTCATCGCCGGGGCAAAATGCTTGACGAGGACTGCGACCTGCGCCCGGACGGCTATTACGGATTGAGCAAGGCCTATGGCGAGTTGCTGGCCCGGCTCTACTGGGACAAGCATGGGCTGGAGAGCCTGTCGATCCGCATCGGCAGTTGCGTCGAACGACCGACGGATGTCCGTCATTTATCGACGTGGGCGAGCCACGGTGATTTGGTTCGTCTCATCAAGGCAGGGCTATCACATGTTTCGCTTGGGTGTCGGATTGCGTGGGGAGTGTCGGCGAACGCGCGCGCGTGGTGGGTGCGGCATGGCGAGGCGATGGGCGGCGCGCCGCTTGATGATGCCGAACTTTATGCCGATGCGGTGGTGCCGGGGGCGGCGGAGGCGGATGCGGTGTCGGCGCGCTACCAGGGCGGCACCTTCTGCGCCTCGGGCT
>NZ_JAJALI010000017.1 GCF_020523795.1 Ancylobacter sp. Lp-2 | reverse complement strand
ATCGCCTCGCGCAACAGGGCATCGTCCGGCCGGGTGCTCATGTAGCGCACCGTCGAGCGGTCGATCGTCAAGGCCAGGCACGCCCGACGCTGGCTCACCGCATGCACCGTGCAGGCATGAGCCACCGCCTTCCGCTTCGCATCGGGCGTCACCATTTTTTGCGGCGACATCCTTCAGGATCGCGTTGTCGAGCATCTGTTCGGCCAGCAGCTTCTTGAGGCGGGCGTTCTCATCCTCGAGGGTCTTCAGCCGGCGCGCATCCGACACGTCCATCCCGCCATACTTCGCCTTGAACTTGTAGAAGGTCGCCGACGAGATGCCGTGCTTGCGGCAGGCCTCCGCCGTCGCCGTTCCGGCCTCCTGCTCCTTCAGCATCCCGATGATCTGCTCTTCCGAAAAACGTGAGGGGCGCATCGTCCGTCTCCTTGATCGACGGACTCTACTCAAATCTGGAGGAAGATCAGGGTCTCACGTCACACTTCCTAAATAGGGAAACCCAGGGCGAGCCTGACCGTCACGCCGGACGACTCCCACCGTCTGGAAAATGGAGCGAGGCCAAGGTCCGCTACTGGCGCTAGGTAGCTACGAGTTCTTCCCAGGCAGGACCTAGCCGACCTCGGGGAATCCCTCTCAAAGCCAGGCTGCGGCCAGCCGATAACGGCGCTCCCGATCGCGCAGAATGGCGCCTTCTGCAACTCGCATGGCGCGTACCGTCATCGGCAACTTGAGGCTGGCGTCTTACGTTCGTGCACGTCAATGGAGGACGGCATGCAAAATCCCCGCAAGAAAATCGCCGTGGTGACCGGAGCCTCGTCCGGCATGGGCAAGGATATCGCCAAGCAGTTGATCGAGGACGGCTACCATGTCTTTGCCGCCGCCCGAAACGTCGAGAAGATGGCCGATCTTGGGGCGCTCGGCGCGACGCTGCTGCATATGGACATCTCCCGCGAAGACGATATCCGCGCGGCGGTCGACATCGTCCTCAATGAGGGCGGCACGGTCGATGTGCTGGTGAACAATGCGGGCTTTGGGCTCTATGGCCCGGTCGAGGAGATCACCCTCGACGAGGCCCGCTACCAGTTCGAGGTGAATCTGTTCGGTGCCGCGCGGCTCACCCAGCTGATCCTGCCTGCCATGCGGGCGCAACGTTCCGGCACCATCGTCAACATCACCTCGATCGGCGGGAAGATCTATTCCGCGCTCGGCGCGTGGTATCACGCCACAAAGCACGCACTGGAAGGCTGGTCCGATTGCCTGCGCCTCGAGGTCGCGCAATTCGGCATCCGCGTCATCATCGTCGAGCCCGGCGTGATCGAGACCGGCTTCGGCGACGCCGCCTCCGGCAATCTGCTGAAGCGGTCTGCCGGCGGCCCCTACGCCACGCTCGCTCAAGCCGTCGCCAATGCCATCGCCAACACCTATGGCAAGGGAACCGGTAGTTCCGGCACGGTGATCGCCGATGTCGTGTCAAAAGCGGTAAAGGCGCGCAGGCCGAAGACCCGCTATGCCGCCGGCAAATATGCCAAGATGTTACTCGGCATGCGCAAATGGCTGAGCGACCGGACCTTCGACAGCATTATCATGAGCCAGATGAAATGAAGTTACAGCGCGCAACCGCGACCATGCGAGGCCGGCGATGAGCACGATGCCTGCCGATCGGTGCAAGATCCCGCCCGCCTTCTGGCGCGTGATCGAGCGCATGGGCTATCCGCCGGCCGCCATATTGCGGCAGGCACGGCTCCCGGCGACGCTGCATCTCAACGAGCAGGTGGTCGTCACCACCGAGCAATATTTCGCGCTCTGGAACGCGGTTGAGCTGCTGGCGAACGATCCGGCGCCCGGCATCCGCCTGGTGCTCGGCGCCGACACAGCCGCCTACCCGCCGGCGAGCCTCGCCGCCTTCTATGCGCGCGATTATCGCGACGGCCTGATGCGGCTCGCCCGCTTCAAGCGTCTCTGTACGCCCGAGCAGCTCCATATCGCGGAAGCCAAGGAGGGCGGGGTGGTGACCAACGCCTGGTTCCATGCGACCCGGCCGGAGCCGGCCATCGCCACCGACGTCACCTTCGCCTCGCTGGTCGAACTCGGCCGACGCGGCACCGGCCAGCCGGTGAACCCCCGGAAGGTTGATCTCGCCCGGCCCGATCCGGGCGACGGAGTTCATGCGGATTACTTCCGCTGCGCCGTCCGCTTCGGAGCGCCGCGCAATGCGCTGGTGCTCGATCCGGCCGATCTCGACCGCCCATTCCCCGGCCACAATCCCGAGCTGCTGGCCATCCTGACGCCCGCGCTCGCTGCAGCGCTGCAGGAGTTGCAAACACACAGCTCCGTCGGCGCCCAGGTGAAGATGGCGCTGAAGCGCAGCCTGGCGAGCGGGAGGCCGGAGCTCGCCGACATCGCCCAGTATCTCGGCATGAGCGAGCGCACCCTGCAGCGGCGCATCACCGAGGAGCAGACGACCTTCCGAGAACTGCTCGTCGAGGCACGGCGGGAACTCGGCCGCCAGTTGCTGGCCGATCCTTCGACCGATATCGACGAGGTGGCCTGCCTGCTCGGCTATCAGGATGCGAGCTCGTTCTACCGCGCTTTTCGCGACTGGGAGGGGGTGACGCCGGGCGAGTGGCGCGAGCGCAAGGGCTTACCTGGCGCGGCCAACGAGAGCCCACCCATCTGGACACATTGACGTTCGCGGGTTTGGCGCACTCCCCCAGAGCATCGGCACCCTGTGCCACTGCCGCGTACGGCGTCGACGGCCATCTCCCCAGGCTGACACTATCCTGAGGAGGCCTGCATGGCCAAGAAGATCGCGCTCATCGCCGGCGCATCACGCGGCTTCGGCCGTATCTGGGCCGAGGCGGCGCTGGCCCGCGGCGACAAGGTGGACCAGAGAGACGTGCGCGCCGAGCTTGATACCAATGCGTTCGGCATGCTGCGGCTGATCCAGGCACCGCTGCCTTGTCTGCGTGAGCAGAGGAGCGGTCACATCCTTTGCGATCTATTGAGGTGACGAGATGCCAAGCGACATTTTGACGTTCCTTCGGTCCTGGGCCACCGAGCCCATGCGGGTCGGCGCGGTCGCACCATCCGGCAGCGCGCTCGCGGATCTCATCACACGCGACATCGGGCCCCATACCGGGCCGGTGATCGAGCTCGGGCCAGGAACCGGAGTCTTCACCGCCAGGCTCCTGGCCCGCGGCGTCGAAGAGGCGGACCTCACCTTGGTCGAGTACGGCTCCGATTTCGCACGGCTGCTGCAACGGCGATTTCCTGATGCGCGCATCATGTGGATGGATGCCGCACGGCTCAAGACTGTCGCTTTCGGGGCTCCGCGGTCCGTCGGCGCCGTAATCAGTGGCCTGCCGCTCCTAAGCTTCTCGCCGCGCAGGATCATCGCCATTCTGGACGGAGCGTTCCATCACCTCCGTGCAGGCGGCGCGCTCTACCAGTTCACCTATGGGCCACGCTGTCCGGTGCCTCGGCCGATCCTCGACCGCCTCGGCCTGCGCGCGACGCTTGTCGGCCGAACGCTGCTGAACATGCCGCCGGCCGCGGCCTATCGCATTACACGGCGAGCAGCTCGCATGACCTAACTGACCAAGTAAGCAGCCCTTGCCTGGCAGTCTGAGCCGTTGACAGGACGGCTCCGAGCCTCCGTTTCCAGGGCACAAGCCAATGTCCGCTGCTGGCGCGTGGCGGGCTTTCGCCGGAGCATTGTTCGGCCGTCACAGGCGGGCACAGCAAATCAAAAATGTGGGGCGAAATGGCGCTTTCTGGCTAGAATCGGCACCGAAAGCACCGAAAAATCAATAACTTGCTAAAGAAAGTTGGCGGAGAGGGTGGGATTCGAACCCACGGTGGGCTTGCACCCACGGCGGTTTTCAAGACCGCTGCCTTAAACCACTCGGCCACCTCTCCGTTGCGGCGGATTGTTCATCCCATACCCGGCGACGAATGCAAGGGCGCCCGGTTGCTTATCCCCCCTTCGGTCGCGATTGCCCTGGCGCCCCCTCGGCTGGACGTTCCATTTGCGCCGAACGCCACTGCGCCATGAAGGAGGCCGTCTGATCGAGGATCAACGCCTCCACCGCCGGATGCGTCGGCAGCGAGGCGTGATTGACGAAACGGGCGCCCGCTGCCCAGGCGTCGATGTTGCGGGCGCCACGCACGTTCGGGAAGCCCGGACCATGAATGTTGATGCACCGCTCCACGGGGCAGGCCGGAGAGCCTGGCGCAGCATCGATGGTGATGACCAGCGGGGCACGATGCCCCCTGCGCACCAGGTCGCGAGCGAAACTAAGCGCCGTCGAGCCGCCGAGAGAATGGCCGATCACGACATCGGGTACCGCTCCGGCCTGTCGATTGAGGAAATGCGTATCGCTGAGGGTACGGAAGCCCTGCTGGCGCAGCGGGCGCGAGAGCGCGGAAACGCCGACATAATCGGTCTCGACATAGACGCCGAGCCCGTCCAGCAGCAGAACCAGCGGAGGCGAGGACGGCGTCAGCGGCGACGGCGATACGGATGGGGGCACGAGCGGCGACGTCTGCCAGGGCACGAACAGCGACGGCTGCTGCGCCAAGGCCGGCGCGGCCCAGCAAAACATGCCGCATAACACCCCGGCGATCGCCCGTACTGCAAGCCCGCCGATGCTGGCCCTCACCTCTTCTTCCGTCAACTCGCCACCTGTGTGTTCCGGCACGGCACCGCCCGCCCGTCGACTGATAGCCGACAGGATGACCCCTGACGAACGGCGTTTTTGCGGCGCACCGCTTTCACGCGGTGCGCCTGCCCGTAACGAGGAAAGGTGGCAGCGGGAGCGAGCCGTCAGCCGTCAGGCGGCGTGCGGCCGGCCTTCATCGTCGCCGTGCAGCCCGCAAGCCGTCGCCCAGCTACGAAACGCGGCCCAGGCGTGGGCCTGCTGCGCCGGCTCCCGTGCCTGCTCCAGCTGGGTGAGCAGCATTTCCGCGTAGCGCCCCAACCGGTCATGTCGCAGCGAGCGCAGAAGCTGCACCGCGCAGTCGAGCGAGCGGACCTCGATGGTCTCGCGGCCGACATGGACATGGATGGGGTCAGGCCGGAACTCGGCTACGGTAAGCGTCATGGTGCTGATCCTCCCAAAGCGCGGCCCATATTTTTTGGGTGGCCTGCCGGGCGGCCGCAGCCCCGTGGCCTTCCGCAAGAGTCTAGCGCGGATTTACATCACTGGCGCGACACCATTGGGTGATCGGGCTGCTTTCACCCTCGCCGATCAGGCGAAAGCGCTCCTCGGCATGAAAAATACAGAACATAATACATAGAATCTGGGATGCCAGGCGCACGATCAATCTACCGCGCCTCCAACACAAGCTGCACCGCAGCCGATGAGAGCAATAAGCAAACCCCACCTTCGCCCGCCTCCAAGCGAAAACGATAGATTGCGCAGAAAATAGACAATAATTCATAAATATACTGAAAAATACAATAAATGTTATTTTTATGATCGTAGATTTAATTTTATATTATAGCGCACATTTTGCATGACATATTGCTAAAATATGATCTGTATTTCGTAATTTACTTCATGTTACGCTGCGAGCGGACGACGCCAAGATCGTCCCTCAAAGAGGAAACGCCAATGTCCATCCGTACCAAGATCGCCGCGCTGGCCGCGGCGGCGACCCTGCTCGGCATCGTGCCCGCCCTTGCGCAGGACGAGATGTCCCACGCTGCCGCCGTCACCGCCTATGTGAAGAAGAACATCGAGCCGTGGCTCAGCGACCCGGCCGTGATTTCCGCCGTCCTGACGTCCAACAAGGCGCACGCCAAGCTCATGCAGAGCGACATCGACGAGCTGGACAACAAGTGGAAGGCCAAGGACCAGGCGCTGCGCGACAGCACCATGAAGAACAAGCTGGCCGAGTTCCTGACCAAGAAGAAGGACGCGTCGGGTGGCATCATCACCGAGGCCTTCGTCATGGACGGCTACGGCCTGAATGTCGGCCAGACCGACGGCACCTCCGACATGTGGCAGGCGGATGAGGCCAAGTGGCAGAAGACCTATCCGGTCGGCCCCGGCGCCATCTTCGTCGACAAGGTCGAGGAGGACGGCGGCAAGAAGATCGCCCAGGCCAGCGTCGCCATCTCCGACAAGGGCCAGAACATCGGTGCCGTCACCTTCGGCATCGACGTCGACAAGCTGAAATAAGCCGGCGGCCTATCCGCGCCGGTGAACAGCCGCCGGAGGAGGCCCCCCAACCTCCTCCGGCGGTTCCGCGCGCCCGCCCTTCAAGCGCGCGTCATAGCCTGCGGCAGCAGGAACGGGCCGCTCTGCGGCGCGGTGCCGATCCGCGCCGTCACCGCATAGAGCTCGCCGACAAGAGTGTCGGTCAGCACCTCGGCCGGCGTTCCGCGCGCGACGATCCGGCCGCCCTTCAGCGCCACCACCTCATCGGCGATCATCGCCGCGAGATTGAGGTCGTGCAGCACCGCCGCCACGCCGCCGCCGCTCCGGGCCACCTGCCGGGCAAGATCGACCACCATCAGCTGGTGCGACAGGTCGAGGCTTGAGGTCGGCTCGTCGAGCAGCAGGTAACCCGGCCCGTCGCAGCTCGCGAACTGAGTGAGCGCGCGGGCGATCTGCACACGCTGCTGCTCGCCACCGGACAGCGCCGCATAGGGCCGGTCGCGGAAGTCGGCGAGGTCGACCTTCTCCAGCGCCCCGGTGATGCGGTGCGGCGCCCGCTCGCCCTGCGGCAAGCCGATCGCCACTACCTCGGCGACGGTGAAGGGAAACGCCACATGCACATCCTGCGGTAGCACCGCCCGCCGCCGGGCCAGCCGGGCCGCGCCAAGCGCTGCGATGTCCTGCCCGTCGACCAGCACCCTGCCCCGCTTCGGGCGCAGCTCGCCGGACAGCACCTTCAACAGCGTCGACTTGCCGGCGCCATTGGGACCGATCAGCGCCGTCACCCGGCCGGGCTGCACGGCGAGGTCGGCACTATCCAGCAGCAGCCGGCCGGGCACCGCGTAGTCGATATTCTGCGCTTCATACATGGGACATCACCCGAACAGATCGGCGCGGCGGCGCAGCAGCAGCCAGAGGAAGAACGGTGCGCCGATGGCCGCGGTGACGATACCCAGCGGCAACTCCGCCGGCGCGGCGATGGTGCGCGCCACAAGGTCGGCGCCGAGCAGCAGCGCCCCGCCGGCGAAGGCCGAGGCCGGCAGCAGCAGGCGGTGTCCCGGCCCGAAGAGCAGCCGCAGCAGATGCGGCACCACCAGCCCGACGAAGCCGATCACCCCGGCCGCCGCCACTGCCGCGCCCGCTCCGGCGGCGACGCCGGCGATGGCCAGGCGCTTCGCCCGCTCGACATCGATGCCGACATGGAAAGCGGCGGCTTCACCCAGCGCCAGCGCATCGAGCGCCCGCGCCAGCGGCGGCGCCAGCACGAACAGCACCAGCACGAAGGGCGCCGCCGCCACCAGCTTGGCCCAGGTGGCGCCACCCAGGCTGCCCATGCTCCAGAAGGTGAGGTCGCGCAATTGCTGGTCGGAGGCAATGAACACCAGAAGGCCGGTCCCCGCCCCCGCCATCGCCCCGAAGGCGATGCCGGCGAATAGCAGCGTCGCCACCGAGGTCCGCCCCTCGCGGGTCGCCACCACATGCAGCACCATCGTGACCAGCAGCGCCCCGGCAAAGGCGGCGGCCGGTAGGCCGAACTCGCCGAGAAACGCCGGCAGGCCCGCCCCCGGCAGCGCCGCCGCCAGCGAGGCGCCGAGCACGATCCACAGCACCGCCGCCAGCGCCGCGCCGCTCGACACGCCGATCAGCCCGGGATCGGCGAGCGGATTACGAAAGACGCCCTGCATCATAGCCCCGGCCGTTGCCGTCGCCGCGCCGACCATCAGCCCGAGCAACGTGCGCGGCAGCCTGATGTCGAGCACCACCACGCTCTCGCGCAGCCCGATCTCCGGGCCGGCGATGCTGCCGCCCATCGCCCGCCAGAGGATGGCCAGCACATGCTCCACCGGGATCGTCACCGGGCCGATGGCGAGCGAGGCGAGTGCCGCGACCAGCGCCAGCACCGCGCAGGCCGCGACGCCCAGCCGCGCCCGCCGCTCCCGCGCGCTCCGCTCCGACACCGGCCTCACGGCGACCGCCTCGACGCTCACGGCGCCGTCCCCGTGGCCTGGGTCCACGGCCGCGCCGGCAGCTTCGGCAGATCGAGCTCGGGATAGATCGCCGCGGCGAGGTCGCGTGCCGCCTGCGGCGTGCGGGGGCCGAAGGCAAGCAGATAGGCGCCGTCGACCGGGAAAAGTCGCTTGTCGCGCGCTGCCGGCGTCGTCGCGAAGGCCGGCAGCTGGAGTATGGCGTCATCCGCCCCGCCGCTCCGCCCCATCTTGACGATGGCATAAGGCTCGACGGCCAGCACCGCCTCGCCCACCGCCGGCTTGTAGCCGGTGATGGCGCTCATCACATTGGTCACGCCGGCCAATTTGAAGGCGGCATCGGCACCGGTGCCCTGCCCTCCCACCATCGGCGAGCCGCCGCCCATCGACATCACGAACACCGCGCCGCGCGGCTCCTTGATGCGCGCGCGCATCGCCGCCAGCGCCTCGAAATCCTCGGCCACCGCCTTGGCCAGCGCCTCGCCCTTCTCGTCCGCGCCCATGGCGTGGGCGACGAAGCGGATCTTGGCGACGACGCCGGCGGCATCGTGCCCTTCCGGCACCGAGATGAATGGCACCGAGGCCTGCTGCAGCACGTTGATGGTGGTGGGCGGCCCGGATCCCTCCATCGCCAGCACCAGGCTGGGACCGAGCGCCAGCACCCCCTCGGCGGAGAGCGCGCGCATATAGCCGACATCCGGCTTGTCCTTCAGCGCCTGCGGCGGGAACACGCTCGTCGTGTCGACCGCGACGATGCGGTCCTCCAGCCCCAGTGCATAGAGAATCTCGGTGATGGAGCCGCCGATGGCGACCACCCGGCTGGTGTCCTTCACCATCACATGCCGACCGGCGCTGTCGACCATTTCGACCGCAGCCGGCTCGGTGGCACGAGCGTATTCCTGTGGTAAAATCGCCACGCAGAGCAGAAACACAAGTTTCAAACTATTATAAATCACATTCAGCATGGCAACACCTCTCAATGTTGCCGCCTATGTGAACCAATGATTGCCTTGATTCAATTCATTTTCGTATGAGTCATCGAACTGATTTGGTCGGTAAACCTCAAAATATAATTATTATAAAGTGTAACTAAACTTTGTTGACTCCGATATTTACCTGAAAATATGACCGATGTGACGCAGATGCGAGGCGGAGTCGGCTACCGAAACACGGCAGCTCTCCGGCCTCGTCGCTTACGCATCGAGGATGATCATGGCCGCGACCTTCCCGCGCGCCGGCGCCAGCCGCCGTCCGCTCTCCCGCCACTCCGCCCTGCTCGGCATCTCGCTCGGCGCGCTCGTCGTCGCCGCGCCGGCGCTGGCGCAGCAGGCCGCCTCCACGGCGACCAGCACGACGACGGCGACCGCCGGCGAGGCGGAAACACTGCCGACGGTGACCGTCCAGGGTGCGGATGGACGGCTGGTCTCCGACCCCTATTCAACCCCGTCCGCGGTGAGCACGGTCAATCTTCTGAACGGCCTCAACCAGTCGGCCCGTCTCGACACCGTGCTGCGCACCGTGCCCGGCACCTTCACCGAGCAGAGCACCTCGAATCCCGGCGTCGCGATCAACATCCGCGGCTTCCAGGGCTTCGGCCGCGTCAACATGATGATCGACGGCGTGCGGCAGAACTTCCGCTTCGTCGGCCATGAGGCGTCAGGCTTCGCCTATGTCGACGAGCAGCTGCTGGCCGGCGTCGACATCGCCCGCGGTGCGGTCTCCACCGCCGGCGGGGCCGGTGCGCTGGCCGGTGCGGCCGATATGCGCACGCTCGGCGTCGACGACATCATCAAGCCGGGCAACAACTGGGGCGCGATCTCCAACCTCACCTGGGGCAGCAACGGCGTCGGCTGGAAGGAAATGTTTGCCGGGGCCGCCAAGCTCAATGACCGCGTCTCGGTCGCCGGCGCCATCGCCAATTCCAGCCCGACCAATTACGAGAACGGCGCTGGCCAGATGGTGCCCTATACGTGGCAGAACCTCACCTCGGGCCTGCTGAAGAGCGACATCAAGCTCACCGACGACTCGACGCTGAAGCTCGGCGCGGTGTTCTACAACAACTTCTTCTACGCCAATTCCGCCGACCAGCAGATCACCAACAACACATTCTCAGCCAAGTATCACTACGATCCAGATAGCGAGCTGATCGATTTCCGGCTGAACGCCTACTACAATGACCTGACGATGACCTACCTGAACACGCCGCGCACCACCCGGCTTTCACGCGGCCGCGTCATCGAGGACAATGGCTGGGGCTTCGACACCTCCAACACCTCGAACTTCATGTGGGGTGAGGTCGCCGTCTCGACCATCAACGGCTTCGAGTATTTCTACGATGACGTCAGCGCCTCGAACACTGTGACCCCCTCGCAATATGGCGGCGTCAATCCGTCGGGCGAGAGCAGCATCGGCGGCCTCTTCTCCGAGACCACCTTCAGCTACAGCATCGTCGATTTCATCCTCGGCCTGCGCTACGACTTCTACACGCTCGATGGCTCAGGCTATGAGAACGGTACCGGCGGCGCGGTCCCCCAGGGCCCCTGGACGGTAGACGAGAGCGACGGGCGCTTCGACCCGAAGTTCACCCTGGCCATCAACCCGTATGACTGGCTGCAGCCCTATGTGACCTATGCCGAGACCATGCGCGCGCCGACGGCGAGCGAAACCATGGTCGGCGGCGAGCACCCGGGCAGCACCGGTTCCTATTCGGCCAATCCCTATCTCCAGCCGGAAGTGTCGAAGGGCTGGGAGTTCGGCGTCAACCTCCGCAAGGACGGTCTGTTCACCGCCAACGACGCTTTCCGCCTGAAGGCCGACTACTTCTCGAACGACATTTCGAACTACATCGTCACCTGCCTGGGCGGCGCCGGCACCCAGACCTATTTCTGCAACGTCGACGGCACCTCGCGGGTTAGCGGCATCGAACTGGAGGCGTCCTACGACGCCCGCACCTTCTTCGCCTCGGCGAGCTACACTCACAACGACAACGACCTGCCGCCGCAGACCCAGGGCTTCGGCACCAACCAGTACCTGCCGGACGACATCTTCTCGATGACCGCCGGCCTGCGCTTCCTCGACGAGAAGCTGACCATCGGCGGCCGCTACTCCTTCTATTCGCAGTCGACGCTGATCGGCTACAACTCGACCTTCACCGCCGCCGCGATCAGCTCGACGCCCTCGCCGAGCTATGGCCTGTTCGACCTGTTCGGCAGCTACCAGATCAACGACCGCCTGACCTTCCGCGTCGACGCCACCAACCTGCTCGACGAGGACTACACCCCGGCGCTGTCGATCCAGCCCACCGGCTTCACCGGCAACACCGGCCAGGGCCGCACCGTGCTGATGAGCCTGCGCGCGCACTTCTGAGCGACGCCGGTTTCCATCTCCCGATGCCGGGCGCTATCGTCCGGCATCACCCATCCGACCAATGAGGGACGCTCCATGTTCATCGCCATGAACCGCTTCAAGGTGAAACTCGGCTCGGAAGCCGATTTCGAGCAGGTCTGGCGCGCGCGCGACAGCCACCTGTCCACCGTGCCGGGCTTCAAGAAGTTCGACCTGCTGCGCGGCCCGCAGCGTGACGATCACACGCTCTACGCCTCGCACACCATCTGGGGCAGCCGCACCGATTTCGAGGCCTGGACCAAGTCGGAGGCCTTCCGCGCCGCCCACAAGAATGCTGGCGGCAACAAGCCACTCTATGTCGGCCATCCCGAGGTCGAGCTGTTCGAGGCCGTCGATCTCGGCACCGCCGAGAAGGCCGCCTGACGGCCCTTCTACCGACCGTCGACCACCTTCACGCCGGGTCGTCCTGCGCCGTGCGCGCGGCGGCCCGGCGTCTTCGTGAGTTGACGGCGGACCTCACCTCGATTAACGGCTCGCGCTTGCTTTCGAACCCGAGCCCGACATCCCATGGCCGACCACGCGTCGATCGACGTCCCGCACAGCCCTTCCGGTGAGGCGCCGCGCATCTCCTTCGTCTCGCTGGGCTGCCCCAAGGCGCTCGTCGATTCCGAGCGCATCGTCACGCGCCTGCGCGCCGAGGGCTACGAGCTCTCGCGCAAGCACGAGGGTGCCGACCTCGTCATCGTCAACACCTGCGGCTTTCTCGACAGCGCCAAGGCGGAGAGCCTCGCCGCCATCGGCGACGCGCTGAAGGAGAACGGCAAGGTCATCGTCACCGGTTGCATGGGCGCTGAGCCCGAGCAGATCCGCAACGTGCACCCCGGCGTGCTGGCCGTCACCGGCCCGCAGCAATATGAGAGTGTCGTCAACGCGGTGCACGCCGCGGTGCCACCGCGGCACGACCCCTTCCTCGACCTCGTGCCGCCGCAGGGGGTGAAGCTCACCCCGCGCCACTATGCCTACCTAAAGATTTCTGAGGGTTGCAACAATCGCTGCACCTTCTGCATCATCCCCAAGCTGCGCGGCGATCTGGTCAGCCGCCCGGCCGGTGAGGTGATGCGTGAGGCCGAAAAGCTGGTCGCCGCCGGGGTGAAGGAACTGCTGGTCATCTCGCAGGACACCTCCGCCTACGGCGTCGACCTGAAATATGCCGAGAGCCAGTGGAAGGACCGCCAGGTCCGCACCCGTTTCCTCGACCTGTCGCGCGAGCTGGGCTCGCTCGGCGCCTGGGTGCGCATGCACTATGTCTACCCCTACCCGCATGTCGACGAGGTCATCGGCCTGATGGCGGACGGCGTGATCCTTCCCTATCTCGACATCCCCTTCCAGCACGCCTCGCCGACGGTGCTGAAGCGCATGAAGCGCCCGGCGGCGCAGGAGAAGACGCTGGCGCGCGTCCAGGCCTGGCGTGCCGCCTGCCCGGACCTCACCTTGCGCTCGACCTTCATCGTCGGCTTCCCCGGCGAGACCGAGGCCGAGTTCGAGGAGCTGATCGACTTCCTGGAGGAAGCCGAGCTCGACCGCGTCGGCTGCTTCAAATACGAGCCGGTCGCCGGCGCGCCGGCCAACGACCTCGGCGTCGCGATCCCCGATGAGGTGAAGCAGGAGCGCTGGAACCGCTTCATGGAGGTGCAGCAGCGCGTCTCCGCCCGGCGGCTCAAGCGCAAGGTCGGCACCCGCCAGCAGGTAATCATCGATTCGGTCGGCCCCACCGTGGCGGTGGGGCGCTCCAAGGCGGATGCGCCGGAGATCGACGGCGTGGTGCATGTCGCCTCGCGCCGGCCGCTCCGGGTCGGCGAGATCACCACGGTGAAGATCGAGCGGGCCGATGCCTACGACCTGCACGGCACCGCGGTGGGCTTCTGAACCGCCCGCCTTCTAGAGCCCTTCCGGTGAACTCCGGTTCACAGGAAAGGCTCCAGGGTCTTGTTCGGACGCGTTTTCTTCACGCGAACCGCATTCCACTTCGCTCGAAACGCTCTAGCGCAGGATGCGCGCCAGTTCCTCGGAGGGGAGCAGGCTCGCATCGACCGAGGGCCAGATCAGCGCCATCGTGTAGGACATCGTGGCGACGAAGGCGATGGTGAACAGGACGAGGCCGACGACCAGCGGGCCGCGCCGCCCGGTGTGCAATGCCGCCAGCCCGGTCTGCGACAGCACGCCCAGCAGCAGCACCATGATCCAGCGGTGCGGCGCGAGATCGGAATTCACCGCGAAATAGCGGTCGCTGCGCAGCTTGCGCAGCTGCATGTAGACCTGCACCAGCGGGCCGCGCAGCGTCGCAGGGGTGGCGGGATCGGCCTCCACCTCGCGCAGGCGCTGGTTGATGGTGTCGAGCCCGGCCGCCGCCTGCGGATCGAGACCGGTCCACCCCTCCCGCCATTCGAACGTCACCACGGCACGCGCATAGTCGGTGATGGCGACGTGCAGCCCGTCGCAGGGCGTGCCGCACATGGCGGCGAGATCGACGCCGTTTCCCAGCGTCTGCACCTCTTCCTGCATGGTCTTGGACAGCCGGACGTCGCCGCTCCAGATGTCGCTGATCATGAAGGCGAAGAACAGCGCGAAGGGCAGCGTCAGCGCGCTGAGCACCGAATTGGCGAAGTCGCGCGAATTCACCCACGCGACCACGCTTTCCATCATCGCCACCCGATAGGCGATGAAAGCCCACACCACCGGCACCATCCCGACCACGACGACCGAGATCCAGTATCCGTGGTCGTCGAGGAAGGGCGTCAGCAGACCGGCCATGACTATAGCGAGCGGCTAGCGGGCGGCGAGCAGGTCGCGCAGCGCGCCCTCGATGATCCGCGTCGCCTTGTCGAGGTCGGAGATGCGCACATGCTCGTCGGCGGCATGGGCGTTGGCCTCGAGGATCGAGCGCGGCCCGGCGCCGTAGAGCACGGTGGGGATCCCGGCGGCGGTGTAGTGACGCGCATCGGTGTAGAGCGGCACGGCAGTCGCCGGCGGCACCTCGCCCAGTATCTCGGCCGCGTGCTTCTGGATGGTCTCCACCAGCGGCTCGGTGCCCGGCAGCGTGCGCAGCGGCTCGGCGAGGATGATGCGCCGGCACTCGATGTCGATGCCGTCCCAGCCCTCGACCGCCTTCTCCACCAGCGCGGTGAGCGCGGCCTCGACCTCCTCGCCATTCTCCTCGGGCGTCAGGCGCCGGTCGACGCGCAGCGAGATGCGGTCCGGCACCACATTGGTGTTGATGCCGCCGGAGATCAGGCCCACCGTGATCTTCGGCGAGCCGATGCCCGGCGTGGCGCTGGTGATGCCGTAAAGGCGACGGCGCTCGCCATAGATGGCGGTCAGGATGGCGGTCGCGGCTTCCAGCGCGTCGGCGCCGGTCTCGGGCATGGCGGCATGCGCCTGCTTGCCGCGCACCACGATTTCGAGGTGCAGCGCACCGTTATGTGCCACCACGACGGAATAGGAGAAGCCGGCCGAGATCGCGTAGTCGGGCTTGGACAGGCCGTGCTCCAGCAGCCATTTCGGCCCGACGAAGCCGCCGGCCTCCTCGTCATAGGTCAAATGCAGCTCGACGGTGCCGTCGAGGCCCTCGGGCTTCTGCTTCAGGGCGAGCAGCGCGAAGGCATAGGTGGCGAAGTCAGACTTCGACACCGCGGCGCCGCGGCCATAGATCGCCCCGCCCTTCTCCTCGGCGCCATAGGGATCGAAGGTCCAGCCCTCGCCCGGCGGCACCACGTCGCCATGGGCATTGAGCGCGATCACCGGCCCCTTGGCGTCGCCGAAGCGCTCGCGCACCACCAGATTGACCACCGACTTCATGCCGTAGCTCTTGACGAAGGGCTCGGGCACCGGATGGCGCTCGACAGTGAAGCCGAGTTCCTCCAGCAGTTGCCCGGTCACTTCGGCATGGGCGGCGCAGTCGCCGGGCGGGTTGTCGCTCGGCACGCGGACCACCGCCTTGAGGAACGCCACCTCGCGTTGGAGCCGCTCTCCGTCGCGACCCGCGACGCCCGCTTCGACTTGGCTCACTGCTCTGCTCCCTGGACGCTGCCCGCCAGTTGCGGCAGCTCGAACCGTTCGATGAAACGCACCAGCGCCGCCACCGCAAGCCCGATATCCTGCGGGCTGGCGTATTCCGCTGGATTATGGCTGATCCCGCCCCGGCAGCGCACGAACAACATGCCGACCGGGCACAGGCGCGACATGGCCTGCCCGTCATGGCCGGCGCCGGACGGCAGGGTCGGCGCGCGGTGGCCGAGATCGGCGGCGGCGTTGCGCAGCCTCAGCTGGAGATCGCGGTAGCATGGCACGGTGCCGACCTCGTGAAAGGCGGAAATCACCACGCCGAGCCCGCGCGCATCGGCGATGCGGTGCGCCTCGCGCTCGAATTCGGTAAGCGCCTCGCGGCGGGAGATATCGGAGCCGGAGCGCAGGTCGAGGGTGAACACCACCCGCGACGGGATGACGTTGACCGAGCCGGGCTCGACATGCAGCCGCCCCACCGTCGCCACCATGCCGTGGCGGTCGGCGCGGGCGATCTTCTCGGCCACCAGCGCCATCTCGGCGGCACCGGCGAAGGCGTCGCGGCGCATGCGCATCGGTACGGTGCCGGCATGGCCGGCCTCGCCGGTAACGGTGATCGACAGCCGCGAGGCGCCGGCAATGGCGGAGACGATGCCCAGCGGCTCGCCCTCGGCCTCCAGCACCGGCCCCTGCTCGATATGAGCCTCGACATAGGCGATGGTCTTGTCGGGGTCGTAGGCCGCCGCCGGAATGTCGGCGGGATCCTTGCCATAGGCGCGGATCGCCTCCTCGAGCGAGACGCCGTCGGCGTCGCGCGCGCCGAGCCAGGACGGCAGGAAATGCCCGGCCACCGCGGCGGAGGACGACAGCGTGGTGGGAAAGCGCGTGCCCTCCTCGTCGCCGAAGGCGAGCACATCGATGCCATAGGGTCGCTTCAGCCCGGCCTTCACCACCGCCTCGACCGCGAGAATGCCGACGATCACCCCCATGGTGCCGTCATAACGGCCGGCATTGGCGACGGTATCGATATGCGAGCCGATCAGCAGGCGCGGTGCCTCGGGACCGGCCGGCTGCCAGCGGCCGCGCAGCGTGCCGAGCGCATCCTCGGAGACGTCGAGCCCGGCCGCGTTCATGTAGCCGGCGACCAGATCGGCGGCGCGACGATGCTCCGGGGTCAGGAAGAAGCGGGTGAGGTTGTCGCCGGACTGCGAGATGACGCCGAGAGCATCGAGCATCTCCGTCGCCCGCGCGCCCATGGCGGCGATGTCCACCGGTATCCTCATGCGCCCGCCGCCGCTCCCATTGTCGCCGTCCGGCCCGGTCGTTCGCGAAGCCGGGCACGGTATGATCTGGCGCATCGCATATGGAAGTGGCTTTGGCAATCTCGGCGGCGGCCCGGAGGTCGCCGCCGATGGCTTGGAAAGGTCCGGCGGCCCGGAGGTCGCCGCCGATGGCTGGGAAGGGTCAGGCGCCCCGGCTCACTGGCCGGGCACCTTGTCGTCGATGCCCTTCACGTACCAGTTCATCGACAGGATATCCTTGTCGGCCACCGCCTCGCCGGCCTTCGCCACTACCGTGCCGTCCTGCTTGACGACCGGGCCCTGGAAGGGGTTCAGCGCACCGGACTTGATCTTGGCTTCGGTCTCCTGCGCCAGCTTCTTCACGTCGTCGGGCATGTTGGTGTAGTCGGCCATGTGCACCTCGCCCTCCTTGAGGCCGGCCCAGGTGTCGGTCGACTTCCACGAGCCGTCCATCGCCTCCTTGACGCGCTCGACATAGTAGGGCGCCCAGTTGTCGACGATCGAGGTGAGCTGCGCGTTAGGGCCGAACTTGATCATGTCGGAGGACTGGCCGAACGCCTTGACGCCGCGCGCCTCGGCGACCTGCATGGCGGCCGGGCTGTCGGTGTGCTGGGCGATGATGTCGACGCCCTGGTCGATCAGCGCCTTGGCGGCGTCGGCCTCCTTGGCGGGATCGAACCAGGAGTTCACCCAGACGATCTTCACCTTCATGTCGGGGTTCACCGACTGCGCGCCGAGCATCATCGCGTTGATGCCCGAGATCACCTCCGGAATCGGGAAGGAGGCGATGTAGCCGATGGTGCCGGTCTTCGACATCTTGGCGGCGATCTGGCCGAGGATGTAGCGGCCCTCGTGGAACTTGGCGTTGTAGGTCGCCATGTTCTTGTCGCGCTTGTAGCCGGTGGCATGCTCGAAGAACACCTTCGGGTGCCGCTTCGCCACCTTCAGCGTCGGCTCCATGTAGCCGAAGGAGGTGGTGAAGATGATCTTGTTGCCGGCGCGGGCCAGTTGCTCGATCACCCGCTCGGCGTCGGGGCCTTCCGGCACGCTCTCGACATAGGAGGTCTCGACCTTGTCGCCGAACGCCGCCTCGACCGCCTTGCGGCCCTGGTCGTGCTGGTAGCTCCAGCCGAAATCGCCGACCGGCCCGATATATACCCACGCCGCCTTCAGCTTCTCGGCGGCGGAAGCCGGCAGCGCGCCGGCGCCGGCCAGAGCCGCACCCGCGGCGAGGCCCAGCGCCAATGAGAGAATCTTCCGCATGAACGTCTCCGCTCTTCCTGTCCGCGGCGGCCTTTGGTCACGCATCCCACCGGGGCCGCCGCCGCGGGGACACACGGCCGCTTGCGCGGCCGGATACTGCGCCGCCGCTCAGCGGTCCGGCACGAAGGGTACGCCGAGCGAGGCGGGGGCACCCTGCCCGCGCTTCATCGCCGAGATCAGCACCAGCGCCGCCACCGTCGCCAGATAGGGCAGCGAGGACAGCAATTGCGAGGGAATGCCGAGGCCGAAGCCCTGCACATGCAGTTGCAGGATCGACACCGCGCCGAACAGATAGGCGCCGGCCAATAGCCAGAGCGGCTTCCAGGCGGAGAACACCACCAGCGCCAGCGCGATCCAGCCCCGCCCGGCGGTCATGTCGCTGGCCCAGAACGGCGTATAGGCGAGCGACAAATGCGCCCCTGCGAGGCCGGCGCAGGCGCCGCCGAACATCACCGCCAGCGTGCGGATCTTGCGCACGGGATGGCCGAGCGCATGGGCGGCGGCATGGCTCTCGCCAACGGCGCGGAGGATGAGCCCAATGCGGGTGCGGGCGAGCCCCCAGGTCACCAGCGCCAGCAGCGCCACCGAGGCGTAGACGAAGGCATCCTGCCCGAACGCCACCTTGCCGAGGATCGGTAGGTCGGAAAGGCCGGGAATGTCGAGCGCCGGCGCGGCGTCGAGCCGCGTGCCGACGAAGGACGCGCCGATCAGCCCGGCGAGGCCGAGGCCGAGAATGGTGGTGGCGAGGCCGGACGCCACTTGGTTCGCCGCCAGCCAGATGGTCAGCGTCGCGAACACCAGCGACAGCGCCATCCCCGCCAGCACCGCCGCCAGCGTGCCGAGCAGCAGGCTGCCGGAGGAATAGGCGGTGGCGTAGCCGACGGCCGCGCCGATGATCATCATGCCCTCGACGCCGAGATTGAGCGTGCCGGCCCGCTCCGCCACCAGCTCGCCGAGCGAGGCGATCAGGAGCGTGGTCGCCGCCGCCACCACGCTGGCCAGCACCGCGCCAATCATCACCGTGTCAAGCATGGCGCACCCCTTCCACCCGCCGGATGCGGTAGCGCACCAGCACGTCCGCCGCCAGGATGGCGATGAGCAGCGTGCCCTGGAACACCCGGGTGACGTCAAACGGCATGCGCAGCGAGATCTGCGCCGCCTCGCCGCCGATATAGGTCAGCGCCAGTATGAAGCTCGACACCAGGATCCCCACCGGATGCAGCCGCCCCAGCATGGCGGCGATGATGGCGGTGAAGCCGTAGCCCGGTGAGATCGACGGTTGCAGGTTGCCGATCGGGCCGGCCACCTCGATGATGCCGGCGAGCCCGGCCAGCGCGCCGGAGACCGCGAACACGCCATAGGTCACGCGCCGCTCGTCGAAGCCGGCGAAGGCCGCCGCGCGCGGCGCCGAGCCGCCGAGTTCGATGGAGAAGCCGACCAGCGTGCGCCCCAGCACGAAGGTCGCCGCCACCACCACCACGAGCGCGATGACGATGCCGGCATGCATGCGCCCTTCCTCGAACAGCAGCGGCACGGTCGCCACCGCATCGAAGGTCACGCTCTGGGGAAAGTTGAAGCCGGCCGGGTCGCGCCACGGGCCGCGCACCAGATAGTCGAGGCCGAGCTGGGCGACATAGACCAGCATCAGCGAGGTGAGGATCTCGCTCGCGCCGAAACGCACGCGCAGGAAGGCGGGGATCAGCCCGTAGGCGGCGCCGCCGAGCGCGCCGAGCACCAGCATCGCCGGCAGCACCCACGGGCCGGCCTCGGTGCCGTGCGTCGCCAAAGCGAGCCAGGAGCCGAACACCGCGCCGACGACATATTGCCCCTCGGCGCCGATGTTCCAGCGATTGGCCCGGTAGCAGAAGGCCAGCCCGACGCCGATCAGCAGCAGCGGGCAGGCCTTCACCACCAGTTCCTGCAAGGTGTAGGCGTCGCCCAGCGGATCGATGAAATAGATGCGGAACGCCTCGACGGGGTCCTGCCCCATGGCGAGGAACATCACCGCGCCGACCACCAGCGTCACCGCCAGCGCCACGAAGGGCGCGGCGATCAGCCCGGCGAGCGGCACGTTCTCCTGTCTCTCCAGCTTAAGCGGCATCGGCATCCCCCTGCGCGGAGGCCGTCTCCGCGCCGCCCATGGCAAGACCGATCGCCTCGCGCGAGGTTTCCTCCACCGGCACCGGCGCGGTGAGCCGTCCCTCGCACATCACCGCGATGCGGTCGGTGAATTCCAGCAATTCGTCGAGGTCCTGGCTGATCACCAGCACCGCGCAGCCTTCCGCCGCCTTGGCTCGCAGCGTGGTGCGGATGAAGCTCGCCGCCGCCGCGTCGACGCCCCAGGTCGGCTGGTCGACGATGAGCAGCACCGGCTCGCGCAGCACCTCGCGGCCGATGACGAATTTCTGCAAATTGCCGCCGGACAGCCGCCGCGCCTTCGGGTCGCGCCCGCCAAATCGCACGTCGAAGCGCTTGACGATCTCGCCGAACATCGCGTGCAGCACCGAATGGCGGATCACGCCGTGCCGCACATTGCGGCCGTCGCCATGGGTGGTGAGCAACACATTGTCCGAGAGCCGCATATCCGGTGCCGCCGCGTGGCCGAGCCGCTCCTCCGGCACGAAGCCGGCCCGGAGCGCCCGTCGCTCGGTCGGCCCGAGCGCGCCGGCCGGGGTGCGGTCGATGACGATGGCCTCGGCGTCGCCACCCAGCCGCTCGCCGGACAGCGCCTCGAACAGCGCGGTCTGGCCGTTGCCGGCCACCCCGGCGATACCGATGATCTCGCCGGCGCGGATCTCCAGATTGATGTCGATCAGCGCCGAACCGCGCGAGCCGTCGCCCTTGAGGTTGAGGTTCTTCACCAGCAGGCGCGGCTCGCCGAGCTCGTGGGTCACGATGCGCGGCGTGCGCGGCACCTCGGCGCCGACCATCAGCCGGGCGAGGCTGGCGGCGCTCTCGCGGCGCGGATCGACCTCGGCGATGAACTTGCCGCCACGCAGCACGGTGGCGCGCTGGCACAGGCGGCGCACCTCGTCGAGCTTGTGCGAGATGAACAGCACCGCCCGCCCCTCGGCGGTGAGCAGGTCGACGGTGCGGAACAGGCTTTCCGATTCGTCCGGGGTGAGCACCGAGGTCGGCTCGTCGAGGATCAGCACCCGCGGATCGCCAAGCAGGCAGCGCACGATCTCCACCCGCTGGCGCTCACCCACCGAGAGTTCGCCGACCAGCCGATAGGGCTCGACCTGAAGCCCGTAGCGATGCACGCAGGCTTCGATACGAGCGGCGAGCGCCGCCAGGCCTTCATGGCGCGGCAGGCCGAGCGCGACGTTCTCCACCACGGTCAGCGCGTCGAACAGCGCGAAATGCTGGAACACCACGCCAATGCCGCGCGCCCGCGACGCCGCCGGATCGGGGAAGGAGACCGGCGCGCCTTCGAAGCGCAGCTCGCCGGAATCGGCCTGCAGCAGGCCGCACATCATCTTCACCAGCGTCGACTTGCCGGCGCCGTTCTCGCCGAGCAGCGCATGCGTCTCGCCGGCACGGATGGCGAGGCTGACGTGATCGTTCGCCACCAGCGCGCCGAAGCGCTTGGTCAGCCCGATCGCCTCCAGGAGCGCCGGCGGCGGCTCCGATGCCAATGGATCGGACGGCACGACATCAGCCATGGCGCGCCCTCCAGAGGCAGGCACGCTCCAGTGGCGTGCGCGCGAGCCTTGCTGTCGGAACCGGTCGGAGCGGGCAGCGATGTCTCATCCGGTTTCCACGACAGATGCACTTTAAACAAGCATCGCATGCCGGTTAGGCGGAGCAAGCCCAAAGTCTGGCCGGGCGCCCCGCCGACTTGATGCAATTCACGGCAATTTCGTATCTTCCCGCCGTTGCATCAGCCAATGAGCGCTAGCTGGCCAGTGTCGACCAGCGGACGCTTTGCTCGGCGCGGACCGGACGTCGCCTCAGGGAATCAGCACGCTCGATCCGGTGGTCTTGCGCCCTTCGAGCTCGCGATGCGCCTCAGCGGCGTCGGCGAGCCGGTAACGCTGGTTCACCGGGATCTTCACCGCCCCCTTCGACACCACGTCGAACAGGTCGGCGGCGTTGGCGTCCAGCGCCTCGCGGGTCGCCACATGGGTGAACAGCGTCGGGCGGGTCGCATAGAGCGAGCCCTTCTGCGACAGCAGCAGCAGCGAGAAGTTCTGGATGGCGCCCGACGCGTTGCCGAAGCTGACCCACATGCCGCGCGGCCGCAGGCAGTCCAGCGAGGCGGGATAGGTTGCCTGGCCGACGCCGTCATAGACCACGTCGCACAGCGCGCCCTCGGTGATCTCCTTCACCCGCGCCGCGAAATCCTCCTTGGAGTAGTCGATGGCGTAGGCGGCCCCGGCTTCCTTGGCGATGGCGCATTTCTCCGGCGAGCCAGCCGTGCCGATCACCGTGGCGCCGAGATGGCTCGCCCACTGGCAGAGGATCTGCCCGACGCCGCCGGCCGCCGCCTGCACCAGCACCACGTCGCCCGCCTTCACCGGATAGGTCTGGCGCAGCAGATAGCGGGCGGTCATGCCCTTCAGCATCATGGCGGCGGCGGTCTCGTCGGCGATGCCGTCGGGCAGCTTCACCAGCGTCGTGGTCGGCATCACCCGCTCGGTGCAATAGGCGCCGAAGGCGGTGCCATAGGCGACGCGGTCGCCGCGCTTGAAGCCGGTGACGCCCTCGCCGACCGCCTCGATCACACCAGCCGCCTCGTTGCCGGGGATGAAGGGCAGCCCGCCCGCCGCCGGATAGAGGCCGGTGCGGAAATAGGTGTCGATGAAGTTCAGCCCGATGGCGGTGTGCCGCACCCGCACTTCGCCCGGGCCGGGCGACTTGAGCTCGATTTCCTCGAGCTTCAGCACCTCGGGACCGCCGACCTCATGCACGCGCACTGCCTGGACCATGGAACGCACTCCGAAACAGGGATGGGGAAGACCGGCGCTCAGGCCGAGCGACGCCGCGAGGGCACCAGTCCGAACAGCAGGAAATACAGGGCGACGAGGCACAGGCCGACATCGACCCAGATCGGCGGGGCGAGCTTCTCCACCACCGCCGTCACCGCCAGCACCGCCCACAGCGCCAGCAGCCCGATGGTCAAGAGCCGCGCGCGCACCACCCGGAACGGGTGCACGAACTTGATCGGCAGGAAGGTCGCCGCCGCCAGGAAGGCGATGACCGCCGCCACCACATAGCCGTTCATCGGCAGCAGGAAGAAGTAGAACACCACGAGGTTCCACACCGCCGGGAAGCCTTGGAAATACTTGTCCTCGGTCTTCATGTTGGTGTCGGCGAAATACAGCGCGCTGGTGAGCAGGATCGCCGCGCTGGCCGGCACCGCCAGCCAGGCCGGCATCAGCCCGCCGGTCGCCACCGCGAAGGCCGGCACCAGCACATAGGTGAGGTAGTCGACCACGAGGTCGAGCGTCTCGCCCGACCAGCGCGGCAGCACTTCCACCACCCGCACCTTGCGGGCCATCGAGCCGTCGATGCCGTCGACGAACAGCGCCGCTCCGAGCCAGGCGAACATCAACGCCCAGTTGCCCTCGACCGCGGCGATCAGCGCCAGCAGGCCGAGCACGGCGCCGGTGGCGGTGAACACATGGACGGCGAAGGCAAGCGTCTGCTGACGCGTCGGCTTCTCCGCGAACGGTTTGACGGATACCGCCACTGGTTTCTCTCCCAAGGCCGCGACGCGAGACCGGCCGGCTTCTTCCTCGTCGACGTCGCGCATATATCACGCCCGTAGCGATCCGCATGGACAGACCGCGTTGCCCTCGCTTATCCCACACTCATGCCCGGCCTTGTAGCCCCGCACAACACAAGATGGAGGCCCTCATGGAGCCGCACCCCGCTTCCGCGTCGCGAAGCCCGGCGCAAAGCCCGGCGCTCGCCCCCATCGACGTGGCCGTGATCGGCGCCGGCGCGGCCGGAATGATCGCGGCCCTCGCCTTCGCCGCCGAGGGGTTTGACGTGACGCTGATCGGCCCGCCGCGCCGGCGCGACGCCCGCGCCACCGCGCTGATGGACGGCTCGGTGCATGCGCTCGAGGCGCTTGGCGTGTGGCCCCGCCTCCAGGGGGTCGGGGCATCGCGGAAGGTCTCGCCGCTGCGGGTCATGCGCCTCGTCGACGACACCGGCCGGCTGTGGCGCGCCCCCGAGGTGAGCTTCGAGGCCGGTGAACTCGGCCTGCCCGCCTTCGCGTGGAATGTCGAGAACGAAGCGCTGCTGCAGGCGCTGGAGGCCGGCATCGCCGCCGTGCCGCGAATCACCCGCGTCAAGGCCAGCGTCGCCACGGTCACCGATGAGCCGGACGCCGCCCGCCTCGTCCTCGACGACGGCCGCACCCTCGCCGCCGCGCTGGTCGCCGCCGCCGACGGGCGGAACTCGCCCTGCCGCGCCGCCGCCGGCATCGGCCTGCACACACGCGACTACCCGCAGGTCGCGATCACCGCGACGCTGTCGCACGACCGGCCGCATCGCGACGTCTCCACCGAGTTCCATACCCCGACCGGACCGTTCACCCTGGTGCCGCTGCCGGGCAACCGCGCCAGCATCGTCTGCGTCGTCGCCCCGAAGGATGCCGAGGTGCTGTCGGCGCTGGACGACGCCGCCTTCTCCCGCGAGATGGAGCGCCGCGCCCACTCCCTGCTCGGCAAGATGCGGCTCGACGGCCCGCGCGGCGCCTTCCCGCTGGTCGCCGGCACCGCCGAGCGCTTCGCCGCCGGGCGGATCTTCCTCATGGGCGAGGCGGCGCACATCCTGCCGCCCATCGGCGCGCAGGGGCTCAATCTCGGCATTCGCGACGCCGCCACCCTCGCCGAGCTCGCCGGCGATGCCCGCCGCGCCGGTCGCGACCCGGCCGGCAGCGACATCGCCGACGCCTATGAGCGACGCCGCCGCATGGATGTCGGCAGCCGCAGCCTCGCCGTCGACCTGTTCAACCGCTCGCTGCTGACCGGATTTCTGCCCATCCAGGGCGCGCGTGGGCTCGGCCTTTGGGCGCTCGGCCGCTCGGCGACGCTGCGCCGCCTCGCCATGCGCGAGGGCGTCGGCCCCGGCCGCGACGTGCCGCGGCTGATGCGGGCGCCGGCCGCGGAGCTCGCATCCGACGCGAATAACGTCGCCTAACTGTCTGATCTGTCAGTTCAGGCTGTGCGGCAGCATGTCGTGCTGCACGGCATAGAGCAGCGCGGTGACGGTCGCCACCGACACTACGGTACCGATCAGCACGCCGCCGGAGGCGCCTTCGACATAGGTCTCGTACTGCTTGGCCATGATGAAGGCGTTGAGCGCCGGCGGCAGCCCCGCCATCAGCACCGCCGTCGCCACCCACACCGGCGAGAAGCCGCCGACCAGCATCAGCACGGTGAACACCAGCACCGGGTGGAGCAGCAGCTTGATGGCGATGAGGAACGGCACCTCGCCGGAGACCTTGCCCATCGGCCGCAGCGCCACCGACACGCCGAGGGTGAACAGCGCGCAGGGCGCCGCCGCGTTCTTCAGGAACTCCAGCATGCGGTCGATCGCCGCCGGCGGGTGGAACTCGATGGCGGCGGAGAGCACGCCGAGGAAGGTGGCGACGTTGAACGGATGCGTCGCCACCCGCCGCACCACATACCAGAGCGTGGCGGGCAGCGAGCGCTTGTCGCGCCCGCCCAGTGCCATCAGCAGCGGCACCACGGTGAAGAACAGCAGGCTATCGAACACGAAGATCAGCGCGGTGGGCACCGAGGCCGCCGCGCCCAGCGCACCGAGCGTCAGGCCGGGGCCCATATAGCCGACATTGGAATAGGAGCCGACCACCGCCGCGATCGTCGCCTCCGGCAGGTTGCGGCGCAGCCACAGGCCGACGCCCAGCGACAGCGCGAAGCAGCTCGCCGAGCACAGCGTCGTCGCCAGGATGAAGCGGCCATTGGCGAGTTCGTGGAACGGCGTGCGCGCCACCAGCGAGTAGAACAGCGCCGGCAGCGCGACATAGATGATGAAGAAGCTCAGCCAGGCGAGCCCGCTCTCCGGGATGCGCGCGATCTTGCCGCAGCCGAGGCCGAGGAAGATCACTCCGAAGAAGGGAAGCGCAAGCGCGAGGACGTCGGCCATGCCCGTTGGCTATCGGCTCGCCACGGTGCGGTCAATCGGCGGAATGCGGCATGGCGGTTGCATCGACGGGACCCGTGGCCGTCCGGCCCAGGCGGCCGGCCTCAACTGCGACGAAAGTGCTGCTAAAGTTGACATCGCCGCACCCGGCGCTTAGGGCTCACCCGCGCGGAAGGGCGAACGATATGGACATGAAGGAACGCATCGCCAAATACCGCATCGGTCAGGTGGTACGCCACCGCCACTTCCCGTTTCGCGGCGTGGTGTTCGATGTGGACCCGGAATTCGCCAACACCGACGAGTGGTGGGAATCGATCCCCGAGCATATGCGCCCGTCCAAGGACCAGCCCTTCTACCACCTGCTCGCCGAGAACGCCGACACCGAATATGTCGCCTATGTCTCCGAGCAGAACCTCGAGCCGGACACCTCCGGCGAGCCGGTGCGCCATCCCCAGGTCGAGGAAATGCTCGCCGCCGATGGCGATGGCGGCTGGCGGGTGAAGAGCGACCGGCTGCAGTAACCCCGCGTCTTCGGCGACCTCCCGCCTTCGGCTCTTCATGAAAAATGCCCGGCGCTCGCGAGAGACCGGGCATTTTCATTATCGCATCTCCCGGGAGAGAGCCGGCCTCACTGGGCCGGCTGCGCGCCCTTCAGCTTCTCGGCGCCGAGCTTCTCCAGACCCTGCTTGGTCTTCTCCTCCTGCGCCGAGGCCTGCGCCTTCAGCTGGTCCTGGCGGGCCTTCACCTGGTCCTGGATCTTCTTGACCTGCTCCTCGAACACCTTCGGGTCGGTGTCGCCGCCGTCATAGACCTTGGCGAAGTCGCCGAGACCGATCGGGTAGTTGATCAACCGGCCGACCGCATTGGCGGCCTGGATGGTCAGGCCCGGGGCCTTCTTCATGCGGGCGATGAAATCGTCGTCGACCTGCAGGTCGCCGCGGCAGGTGCGCTCGTCGCACATGATGTAGGTGCCGAGGATCGGCTGCTCGTTGGCCAGCGCCACGCGGAAGCCCTGGCGCAGCAGCACGCCGGTCGGGAAGGAGACGGTGAAGAACTTCTTCGGATCGTCCTTCACCTCGAAGATGCCGAAGCGGACGAGGAACTGCCCGGAATCGGTGATGATGCTCTGCTCGTAGTTGCAGACCTTCTTGTTGATCTGCGCATTGTCCTCGCAGCGCTTCACCCACGGGATCGGGATCGCCGGGATCTGCGGGGCGGCCTGGCCCTGCTGCTGCGCCGGCGCCGGGGCGGCGGCCGGAGCGGCGGGCTTGGCCGCCGGCTTCTGCGCCGTCTGGGCCATGGCAGTGCCGGTGCCGGCAAGGGCGAGGAGCAGGGCGGCTCCGGCAAACTTGCGCGCCAGGCGCGACTGCGGCGCGGAAAACGAGCGTCTGATCATATCAAGTTCCTGTCGTGCGAACCGCGGCGAAGCTACGGCGCTGGGCTACGGCGACGAACGCCTTGGCGCCTTAAGGGAGACGAGGCTGTCTCCCGTCCAAATGCGGCAAGACAGTGGCTCATGGCGCGGCCGGCGTCCATTCTGTTATCAGTGGCGCGACCGATCCATACCGAATCCGTCGCAAGGAAACAGCAAGCGTGCCCGATATCACCCGTCGCGCCGTCCTGCGCAACGGCCTCGTGGCCGCCAAAGGGATCGCACTGGCCACCTGCCTGCCTGGCATTGTGACGCACGGGCTTGCCGAAACCGTGGCAGCCGCCGCCCCCGAGGGCCCACCCGTGCCACATCATGGCCTCGCCATGCACGGTGATCCGCTCTATCCCGCTGATTTCGCTCACTATGCCAGCGTCAATCCATCCGCCCCGCGCGGCGGTCGGCTGGTGCAGGGCGCGGTCGGCGCCTTCGACAGCCTCAATCCCTTCATCGTGCGCGGCTCGCCCGCTCCTTTCGTGCGCTGGAACCTCGTCGAGAGCCTGATGGCCCGCTCGCCCGACGAGGCCTTCACCGTCTACGGCCTCCTCGCCCGCTCGATCGAAACCGACGACGCCCGCTCCTATGTCGCCTTCGAGATCGACGAACGCGCCCGATTCGCCGACGGCACCGTGCTCACCGTCGACGACGTGCTGTTCTCCTTCGAACTCCTCAAGACCCGTGGCCGGCCCAATCTGCGCAGCTATTACGGCAAGGTCGCCCGCGCGCAGGCCACCGGCGAGCGGGCCGTCCGCTTCGACTTCGCCAGCGTCGACCGCGAGCTGCCGCTCATTCTCGGCCTGATGCCGATCCTCGCCCGCCACGCCACCGATGCCGAAACCTTCGAGCAGACCAGCTTCAAGGCACCGCTCGGCTCCGGCCCCTACGAGGTCGCGGCGGTGCGTCCGGGCGAGAGCGTCACGCTGCGGCGACGCGCCGACTATTGGGGCGACGGGCTGCCGGTCAATCGCGGCCTCTATAATTTCGCCGAGCTGCGCTACGACTATTATCGCGACGTGAACGGCCTGTTCGAGGCGTTCAAGCACGGCCTCACCGACGTCCGCTTCGAGACCGATCCCGGCCGTTGGAGCTCGGGCTACGACATCCCGGCGGTGCGCGACGGGCGCATCCTGCGCGAGGACATCGCCACCCGGGTGCCCAAGCCCTATTCGGCGCTGATCTTCAACATGCGCCGCAAGCCCTTCGACGATCCCCGCCTGCGCGCCGGCATGATCGAGCTGTTCGACGCAGAATGGGCGAACGCCAATCTCTATTTCGGCCTTTACCGGCGCTGCGGCAGCTTCTTCGACGGCTCCGAGCTTTCCGCGCGCGGCCGCCCCGCCGACGCCGCCGAGCGCGCCTTGTTGGCCCCCTACCCCGACGCCGTGACACCGACGGTGATGGACGGCAGCTGGCAGCCGCCCTCCTCCGACGGCTCCGGCCGCGACCGCGACCGCCTGAAGACGGCGCTGGAGCATTTCGCGGCCGCCGGCTACGTGCTGCGCAGCGGCCGGCTCGTCTCGGGCGCCGATGGCCGCCCGCTGGCTCCGGAGGTGCTGGTCGGCACCTATGATCAGGAGCGTCTCGCCCTGGCGTGGCAGCGCATGCTGAAGCGCGCCGGCATCGATCTGTCGATCCGCCTCGTCGACGGCGCCCAGTTCGAGGCGCGCAAGACGAACTACGACTACGACATCGTGCCCTATATCTGGGACCAGTCGCTCTCGCCGGGCAATGAGCAGGCCTTCTATTTCGGCTCCGCCGCCGCCGACACGCCGGGCACCCGCAACTTCATGGGCCTGAGAAGCCCGGCGGCGGATGCGATGATCGAGGCGCTGCTCGCCGCCCGCTCGCGCGAGGATTTCGTCACCGCCGTGCGGGCACTCGACCGGGTGCTGATCTCGGCCGGCTTCTCGCTGCCCTTGTTCTACACGCCGGGCGAATGGCTCGCCCGCTGGCGCGACGTCGAGCGGCCGGCGACGCTGTCGCTGCGCGGCACGCTGGCCGAGACGTGGTGGCAGGGCGAGCGCAAGCGCTGAGGCGCCGGGCCCCGCCTACCCCGGCACCACCGCGACGGGCGCGCGGGCCACACAAGCCGATTTCCTTAACCTAGCGACGCCCCAACGCTGGACAGGCCGGACGGAAACGGCTCCTTAGGGGGCGGCCGGTGTTGGAGATTTGGCTATCCTTCGGAGTTCGACCATGCGTTACGCCGCATTTCTTGCCGCCGGCCTTGCCGCCGCGGCCCTAGCCGTGGGACCTGCCGGCGCCCAGCAGTCCATCACCGTCCATCCGCAGGCGCAGCCGGGCGCGCAGGGCGAGGAAATCGTCATTCCGCCGCTGAACAACCCGAACTATCTCGATCCCGGCCCGATGCCGGATCGTCCGGGCTCCGACAAGTCGATGGACTACATGAACCAGGCCGGCGGCAACGAGCTCGGCGGCGTGGGTGTCGGCATCGGCAACGACGTGGATGCCGACGACCTGCCCGATGGCGACGGCGCCTACGATTCCGATCCGTAGGCCAGAGCCCTTCGGTTCTTCCCGCAAGAACAGCCCCGCATCCTGAGGTGCGAGCGAAGCGAGCCTCGAAGGATGCCCGTCCGGGAACCGGTGGCCACCTACTCCTTGCGGGTGGATGGCCGTCGCGCCGCCTCACGCAACGACGTCCAGTCGCCGCGTGCCAGCGCTTCCTTCTTCGCGCGGCTCCAGCCCTTCAACTGCCTTTCGGCGGCCACCGCATCGTCGATCCGTGGGAAATGTTCCGACCAGATGAGTGTCACGGGCCGCCGTCGATACGTGTAGTCGGGAGACGTTCCGCTCTGATGTTCGGCGAGACGTATCTCCAGCGCCCCGCGAGTCGAGCCGCATAGGAACTGTCGGCGCAGCGCAGCATGTAAACGACGGCGCTCATGCGCGCTCCCGGATGACCATCCTTCGAGGCCCGCGCCGCCTCGCCCCCCAGGATGAGGGTGTTCTCGATGGATAAGGACGGAGGGGAGTGACTCGGGCAAGCCCCTCACACCATCCCGCACCCGACACGCCGCCTTACCCCGCCCCGCATCCTGACGTCCGAGCGCAGCGAGCCTCGAAGAACGCAGGCCCACGCCGCCTCGCCTACCCCGCCCGAACCGCCAGACGCCCCCGCCCCCGGCTCATGCCGCCTTGGCGGTGCCGCCGGCGATCTTCGCCAGCTCCTTCAGGATAGCCCCGACGCCCTTCAGCCGCGCATTGGCGGTCGCCCAGTCGTCGGAGAACACCACCTTCAGGTCCGGCCGCACCTTGGCGATGACATGCGGCTTGCCGAGATAGGCCACCAGCCCGGCCGTATTCGGGAACTGGTTGTCGCGGAAGGTCAGCACCGCCCCGCGCGGGCCGGCATCGACCTTCTCGACATTGGCGCGCCGGCACAGCGCCTTGATGGCGACCAGCTTGAGGAACTGCTTCACCTCTTCCGGCGCCGGGCCGAAGCGGTCGACCAGCTCGGTGCCGACTTCCTCGATCTCCTCCTCGGTCTCGAGGTCGGCGAGGCGGCGATAGAGGTTCAGCCGCACATGCAGGTCGGCGACATAGTCCTCGGGGATCAGCACCGGCGCGCCGATGGAGATCTGCGGCGACCACTTCTCCGCCACCGGCGCGGTGATGCCGGCCTTGAGGGCGGCGATCGCGTCCTCCAGCATCTCCTGGTAGAGCTCGTAGCCGACCTCCTTGATGTGGCCGGACTGCTCGTCGCCCAGGAGATTGCCGGCGCCACGAATGTCGAGGTCGTGGCTGGCGAGCTGGAAGCCGGCGCCCAGCGTGTCGAGCGATTGCAGCACCTTGAGCCGCTTCTCCGCCTGCTGGGTGATCTGCTTCTCGGCCGGCAGGGTGAAGATCGCATAGGCGCGGGTCTTGGAGCGCCCCACCCGCCCGCGCAGCTGGTAGAGTTGGGCGAGGCCGAACATGTCGGCGCGGTGGATGATCAGCGTGTTGGCATTAGGCACGTCGAGGCCGGATTCCACGATGGTGGTCGACAGCAGCACGTCGAACTGCCCGTCATAGAAGGCGGACATGATCTCTTCCAACTGCGTCGCCGCCATCTGGCCGTGCGCGACGGTGACCTTCACCTCCGGCACGTTCTGGTCGAGATAGGCCTTCACCTCGCCGAGATCCTCGATGCGCGGGCAGACATAGAAGCTCTGGCCGCCGCGATAACGCTCGCGCAGCAGAGCTTCCCGCACGATCAGCGGATCGAACGGCGCCACGAAGGTACGCACCGCGAGGCGATCCACCGGCGGCGAGGCGATGATGGAGAGCTCGCGCACCCCGGTCATCGCCAGCTGCAACGTGCGGGGAATGGGGGTCGCGGTGAGCGTCAGTACGTGCACCTCGGCGCGCAGCTGCTTCAGCTTCTCCTTGTGGCCGACGCCGAAATGCTGCTCCTCGTCGACGATGACGAGGCCGAGATCCTTGAAGGAGATCGCCTTGCCGAGCAGCGCGTGGGTGCCGACCACGATGTCGACCGTGCCGTCGGCCAGCCCCTTGCGGGTCTCGCTGAGTTCCTTGGCCGGCACCAGGCGCGAGGCCTGGCGGACCACGATAGGCAGCTCCTTGAAGCGCTCGGAAAAGGTCTTGAAGTGCTGGCGCGCGAGCAGCGTCGTCGGCACGACGATCGCCACCTGCTTGCCGTTCAGCGCCACCGCGAAGGCCGCGCGCAGCGCCACCTCGGTCTTGCCGAAGCCGACATCGCCGCAGACGAGGCGGTCCATCGGATGGCCGGAGCCGAGATCGTCGAACACCGCCTCGATGGCGGCGTCCTGGTCCTCGGTCTCCTCATAGGGGAAGCGGGCGCGGAACTCGTCATAGGCGCCTTCGGCCGGCACCAGCCGCGGCGCTTCCTTGAGCTGGCGCTCGGCCGCCACCTTGATCAGCTCGGCCGCCATCTCGCGGATGCGCGAGCGCATCTTCGCCTTGCGGGCCTGCCAGCCGCCGCCGCCCAGCCGGTCGAGCTGCGCCTCGGTGTCCTCCGAGCCGTAGCGCGACAGCAGTTCGAGATTCTCCACCGGCAGGAACAGCTTGGAGCCTTCCGCGTAGTGGATCTCGAGGCAGTCGTGCGGCGCGCCCATCGCCTCGATGGTCTTCAGGCCGACGAACCGGCCGATGCCGTGGTCGACATGCACCACGAGGTCGCCGGCGGTCAGCGCCGACAGTTCGGAGATCACGTCCTGCGGCCGGCGCGCCTTGCGCTTGGGGCGCACCAGGCGGTCGCCGAGAATGTCCTGCTCGCCGATCACCGCCAGCGTGTCGGTCTCGAAGCCGCTCTCGATGCCGAGCACGGAGACGCCAAGCGCCCCCTTCGGCAGCGTCTCGGCGGCATCGCGCGAGCCGACCCGCTGCGTGCCCTTCAGCCCATGATCGCCGAGCACGGTGGTGAGGCGGTCGAGCGAACCTTCCGACCACGCGGTGACGACCGTGCGCTTGGTCACCGACAGCTCGCGCAGATAGGCGACGGCGGCCTCGAACAGGTTGGCCTCCGGATCGGCCCGCTCGGGCGCGAAGGAGCGCGCCGGACGGCCCTCGAGGTCCAGCACCTCCTTGGACGGCGGCACGGAAAACGCCGTCAGCGCCACCGCCGGCGCCTCGGCGCGCCGCCGTGTCCACTCCTCCTCGGCGAGGTAGAGCGCGTCCGGCGGCAGCGGCTTGTAGGGCGTGCCGCCGCCGAGCATGCCGTGGCCCGGATGCTCGTTGCTCTCGCGCCGGGCGTCGTAATAGTCGCGGATCTGCGCCAGCCGCTCGCCGGCGGCGTCGCCGGTCTGCGCCTCCATCACGATCGGGCTGTCGCCGAGATAGTCGAACAGCGTGTCGAGCCCGTCATGGAACAGCGGCAGCCAGTGCTCCATGCCCGGATAGCGCCGGCCCTCGCTCACCGCCTCGTAGAGCATGTCGCCGCGCTGGGCGGCGCCGAACTGCGCCACATAGGCCATGCGGAAGCGCCGCATCGTCTCGGTGGTCAGCTGCAACTCGCTCATCGGCACCAGGTCGAGCGCGCGCATCTGCGCGGCGGTGCGCTGGGTCTCCGGATCGAAGGAGCGGATGGATTCCAGCGTATCGCCGAAGAAGTCGAGCCGCACCGGCAGCGGCAGGCCGGGCGGGAACAGGTCGACGATGCCGCCGCGCACCGCATATTCGCCGGTGTCGCGCACGGTCGGCGTACGGATGAAGCCGTTGATTTCCGCCCAGCCGGTCACCTCGTCGAGCGACAGCGCATTGCCGGGCGCCGCCGAGAAGGACTGCGTGCCGACCAGCGCCCGCTTCGGCACGCGCTGGAGTGCCGCGTCGACGGTGGTGAGCACGATCGAGCCACCCTCGCGCCCCTTCACCCGCGCCAGCCGCGCGAGCGTGGTCATGCGCCGGGCGACGATATCGGCATGCGGCGAGGAGCGGTCATAGGGCAGGCAGTCCCAGCCGGGGAGCGGCAGTCGCTCGACCTCGGGAGCGAAGAAGGCGAGCGCCCGCTCCAACTCGGCCATGCGCTCGGCGTCGCGGCAGATCACGGTAAGCGTCGGCCAGGCGGCCTCTTCCTTCGCCGCCAGCGCGCGGGCGAGGTCGCCGATGACCAGCCCCTGCATGCCGGCCGGCACATTGGCGAGAGTGACCGTGCGGCCGGGAGCGAGATGGCTGATCAGGCTGCGGTCGATCAGGGCGGAACGGGCTTTGCTCATATTTCGGGAAGGCCTTCCCCGGAGAGGTGGAAGCGGCAGAAACGCTGGAACATCGGCGTGTCGAACGGCGCCGGGGCGACGCCGGCATTGACCCAGCCCAACAGGTCCGGATCCTCGATCTCGATCAGCAGCTCGAAGGCATCGACCTCCTCCTCGCTCATTTCCGGCAACAGGGCATCGGCGAAGCGGCCCATCAGCAGGTCCATCTCGCGCGTGCCGCGGTGCCATGCGCGAAAGAGAAGCCGCCGCCGCCGAGGGTCGAGCCCCGCGCTCGACCGCGTGGTTCCGGTCATTCGAATGCGCCTCGTTAGGGACCGCGCCACGCGGCCTCAAAGGAAAGCCGACGTCTTAGCGCGCCCGTGCCCCGCTGTCAGGTAGGCAATGGGAAGGGGTTCGGGAAGGGGGCGGAGGATGGGATTGGCGCCCGCGCGGTTCGTGGCAGACACCGGTTACCCCACCGCTTCTCCTCTTCCCGCCGGCGAGAGGACCGGGCCGAGTGACGCGCGACACTTGGTTCTGCAGGACGAGACACTTGATTTTGCACCAGGTGCAGGAGGTGGCGCCGACCGTCTGAAGCAGACGTCAAACACCCACTCCGAACCACATCAACGCCCTCTTACAGCTTGATTTCACTCGCCGAATAGTCAGGGCCCTGAATTTTCAGCTGACCGGGAAACCTGTACGCCAAGGGCCCGACTTCCCTTGTCGCTATCGCATTTTCTTCCTGGTTCGTGGGGGCGAGCGGTCGGACCGCCAATCCCTAACATCTTGCTTTTGTGAATTTTTTGAACTCCGAAACCGATCACCCTCAACGGTGCGACACTTCCGGGATCATGGTGTGAACCCCGAAGCGAGGACGGCGCGCGCCCCCGCCTGCCGCGCACTTTTCCGCGCTGGTACAAACGTCTCTTAGGCCACCGCCCGCGGAGCCGCTCGCCCTGCCAAATAACCGACATTATGAGGTTTCCCGGCGTGACGGGCTTGCCGTTGGCCAGCCGTTCAGCAGTGCAGCAGGGGGCTTTTGGCGGCCACTGAGAAGCACGCCCCTCATTCTGCAAAATCAAGTGTCCCGTTCGCCAGAAACTTCCGGCTTCTGCAAAATCGTGCGCCACCGTCCAGAGCGATCGAGAGAGGTTGAAAACGCCTGCCCGATATAGGTTTCCCCATATGATCCCGGCAGATCCCACCTAATCCCGCTTATGCGAGATCAAGTGTCTCCGCTCAGTATGGCACCCGGTACCTCTTCGCCGATCCGGCTCGCGGACCACCTCTTGCCAACGGAAGCGGAACGTTCCGGAGAGCGCCGAGACGCAGACGCATCGGCAAGGACCGGACATCCCAACCGCCTTGCGCGATAAGCTCGGTACGGTGGACGACACGCCGCCGTGGCCACTGTCCACCGGAACACCCCTGCCCTCGCCCTCGCCCGATTGCACCCGCCCCGCCCTTCCTCCACATTCCGCGCCATGCTTCGTCCCGACGCCCTCAATCCCTATTTCGCCGCCCTCACCGATCTTCCGGGCATCGGGCCGAAGCTCGCCCGCCCGTTCGGCCGGCTGCTCGGCAAGCCGGAGGGCGCGCGGGTGCTCGACCTGCTCCTGCACCTGCCCGCCTCCACCCTCGACCGCCGTGCCCGGCCGACCGTCGCCCAGCTAGTGCCGGGCGAGATCGGCACCGTGCGGGTGCATGTCGACCGCCATGTCCCGACGCCGCCCGGCTCGCGCGCGCCCTACCGCGTCTACACTCATGACGAGACCGGCGATCTGGCGCTGATCTTCTTCGCCGCCGACCGTCGGCGCATGGAGCACATGCTGCCGGTGGGCGAGGCTCGCTGGGTGTCCGGCACCGTGCAGCTCTATGACGGCATCCCGCAGATCGTGCACCCCGACCGCGTGCTGGACGATGAGGGCCTCGCCCGCCTGCCGCCCGTCGAGCCGGTCTACCCGCTGGTCGAGGGCCTCGGGCAGGGCCATATCCGCCGCGCCATCGCCGGCGCCCTGCAGAAGACCGGCCCGCTGCCCGACTGGGGCTGCCTTCCCGAAGGGCCGGAATTCCACGCCGCCCTCACCCGCCTCCACCAGCCGCAGGACCTTGCCGACGCCACTCCCGGCGGCCTCGCCTGGCGCCGCCTCGCCTATGACGAGTTGCTCGCCGGCCAGCTCGCGCTCGCGCTGGTGCGCGCCCGCACCGTGCGCAAGACCGGGCGGCCGGTGGTCGGCACCGGCGCTTTGACCACGAAGATCCTGGGCGCCCTGCCCTTCTCGCTCACCGGCTCGCAGGACGCCGCGCTCACCGCCATCCGCGCCGACCTCGCCTCGAACAACCGCATGCTGCGCTTGCTGCAGGGCGATGTCGGCTCCGGCAAGACGGTGGTGGCGCTGCTCGCCGCCGCCACCGTCATCGAGGCCGGCCATCAGGCGGCGATCATGGCGCCGACCGAAATCCTCGCCCGCCAGCATCTGAAAACCATCGCCCCGCTCGCCGAGGCCGCCGGCATCCGCGTCGCCGTCCTCACCGGGCGCGAGAAGGGCAAATCCCGCGGGGCTCTCCTCGACGCCCTGATGCAGGGCGAGATCGACCTCGTCATCGGTACCCACGCGCTGTTCCAGGAGGGCGTCGGCTTCCGCGACCTCGCCCTCGCGGTGGTCGACGAGCAGCACCGCTTCGGCGTGCACCAGCGGCTGGCGCTCGCCGCCAAGGGCGAGGCGGTCGACGTGCTGGTGATGACCGCCACCCCGATCCCGCGCACGCTGGTGCTCACCTATTTCGGCGACATGGATTCCTCCGAGCTGCGCGAGAAGCCGAAGGGCCGCAAGCCGATCGACACCCGCATGGTGGCGATGGACCGGCTCGACGAGGTGATCGCCCGCCTCGCCCACGCGCTCGAGGAGGGCCGCCGCGTCTACTGGATCTGCCCGCTGGTGGAGGAATCCGAGACCTCCGACCTCGCCGCCGCGCAGGAGCGCTTCGAGGATCTGCGCCAGCATTTCGGCGCCGCCGTCGGCCTGGTGCATGGCAAGATGAAGGGCGCGGAGAAGGATGCCGCCATGGGCGCCTTCGCCCGAGGCGAGACGCGCATCCTCGTCGCCACCACCGTGGTCGAGGTCGGCGTCGACGTGCCCGAGGCCAGCATCATCGTCATCGAGCACGCCGAACGCTTCGGCCTCGCCCAATTGCACCAGCTGCGCGGACGCGTCGGGCGCGGCGACGTCGCCTCGATCTGCCTTCTGGTCTATCGCCGCCCGCTCGGCGAGGTGGCGCGCGCGCGGCTGGAGGCGCTGCGCCAGTCCGACGATGGTTTCTATCTCGCCGAGAAGGATCTCGAGCTGCGTGGCGAAGGCGACCTGCTCGGCACCCGCCAGAGCGGCCTGCCCGGCTTCCGCGTCGCCCGGCTGGAAGTGCATGGCGACCTGCTGGAGCGCGCCCGCGCGGAGGCCCGTGCGCTGGTCGCCGAGGATCCCGATCTCGTCGGCGAACGTGGCCGCGCCCTGCGACTGCTGCTGCACATTTTCGAGCGCGACGTCGCCGTCAGGCTGCTTGAGGCCGGATAAGCCGCTATGCTGCTCTCGCGAACAAACGGCACGGTTCTGGAAAATCGTCGGCCCGCTCGCCATCAACGCCGCCCGTCGACCGATGGGAAGCACGGATCGGCGGGCCAAGGCAGGACGTGAATCCGCCCATGAATGCGTTCATCGATGCCTCCATCAGTGCGTCCGTCAGCGTAGCCGCCGCATGAGCGAGAAGAACCGCGCCCTCTCCGCCGCCGCCGCGCCCGTGCGCTGGCTGCTGTTCGTGCTCGCCTGGGTCTGTGTCGGCCTCGGCATTGCCGGCATCGTGCTGCCGGTCCTGCCCGGCACGCCCTTCCTCATCCTCGCTGCCTGGCTGTTCACCCGCTCCTCGCCGCGCTTCGAGCGCTGGCTGCTGGCCCATCCCAAGCTCGGCCCGGCGGTGGTGGCCTGGCGCGCGCGAGGCGTGGTGCCGCGCTGGGCGCAGTTCTTCGCCACCGGCTCGATGGCGGCGAGCTTCGCGCTTCTCACCTTCACCGCCATCCCGACGCTGGTACTGGCCGGCATCGGCGCGACGATGCTGGCCGTCGCCGCCTATCTGCTGACGAGGCCGGCAGCATGAGCGGCGAAAGCACGAGCGGCGCGCGCATTCTCGGCGTCATCCTCGCCGGTGGCCTGTCGCGTCGCATGGGCGGCGGCGACAAGGCGCTGCAGCAAATCGCCGGCCGCCGCCTCATCGACCGGGTGATCGAGCGGCTGGCGCCGCAGGTCGACGCGCTGGTGCTCAACGCCAATGGCGATCCCGCCCGCTTCGGCGTCGACCTGCCGGTGGTGGCGGACCCGCTGCCGGATTTTCCCGGCCCGCTCGCCGGCCTGCTCGCCGGCATGGAACATACCGCCGCGCACCATCCCTCGGCCCGCTACATCCTCACCGTCTCCGCCGATTGCCCGCTGCTGCCGCGCGACCTCGCCGCCCGGCTGCTGGCGGAAAAGCACGCGGCCCCCGCCGCCATCGCCGCCTCCGGCGGGCGCGACCATCCGGTGATCGGCCTGTGGGACATCGCGCTGGCGCCGTTGCTGCGGCGCATGCTGGTGGACGAGGGCGAGCGCCGCGTGCGCGCCTTCACCGTCCGCGCCGGGGCCGTCACCGTCGACTGGCCGGCCGAGCCCTACGACCCGTTCCTCAACATCAACACGCCGGACGATCTTGCAGCCGCCGAACGCCTCATCGCCCTGGCAGGCTGAATCTCCGTGACAGGCCGGGCGGCTTCAGCGCGTGCGCCAGTCCACCAGTGTCACCGCCGCCGCATGCGCCTCGACGAAATCGGCGATGGCCTCGGCGTCGTCGAGGTCGATCACCGGCAGCGGCGCCTCCGGCAGCGGCCGGTCCGAGGCGATGGCGGCGATGAACGGGTCGTCCGGGTGCAGGAACGGCTTGCCCACCTCGGCGCGGTGGATCTCGATCTTCGGGTGGCGGTCGCGCTTGAAGCCCTCCACCAGCACGAGGTCGACCGGCGCCAGATGCGCGATCAGCTCCGGCAGCTCCGGCTCCGGCGCCCCGCGCAGTTCATGCATCAGCGCCCAGCGCACGGCGGAGGCGACCAGCACCTCGCTCGCCCCCACCACGCGATGGGTGTGCGAATCCTTGCCCGGCGTGTCGACGTCGAACTCGTGATGGGCGTGCTTGATGGTGGAGACCTTCAGCCCGCGCCTGACCAGCACCGGGATCAGCCGCGCGAGCAGCGTGGTCTTGCCCGCCCCGCTCCAGCCGGCGAAACCCATCACGCGCATCACGTCCTCCCTTTCCCGGCCTCGAGGCTTGCTTATGTGTAGCTTGCTTATGTCTTGCCGGGTTCGCGCCCTCGCCTTAAGCGAGGCGCAGGAGACACCTAGATGCCCGTCGACGCCGATCCCGGCAAGCCCACCGCACCGACACCGGATGCCGAAACGCCCGGCGCCGGGGAAATGACGCGGCTCGACCTCAAGGGCCTGAAATGCCCGCTGCCGGCGCTGCACACCCGCCGGGCGCTGGAGCGTGCCGCTTCGGGCGCGCGCTTCGAGGTGGTCTGCACCGACCCGATGGCGGTGATCGACATTCCCCATCTCGTCGGCCAGCTCGGCGACATCCTGGAAGCGAGTGAGCGGCGCGCGGCCGAGCTCCTCTTCCGCATCCGCAAGGCGTGAAGCTCAGCCTTCGTCGCGCCAATCGAAGGGCAGCGGCGCCTCGCGGAAGGCGAAGCGGTCGAGATGGTTGGCGACCACGCCCTTCATCCGTTCCAGCGTCGGCGCGTCGACCGCCTCCAGCCGCACGCCGAGCCCGGTTGCGTCAGCACGCAGCGTGGTGATGGTGTTCTCCGGCAACACGATCCGCCCGTCCTCGGGGGTGAAGCTGACCTCGAACTTGTGCGCCCAATGCTTGCACAGCTGCTGGAGATAGCGGCTGGCATGGGCGGTCGGCACGGTGGCGAAACTGGCGGGCATGATGCGAGGCTCACGGCTGGGTCGAATACCTCTCTCTAATACGCCGATTTTCGACCAGCCACTGGCAAGGCCGCTCCTCACCGCACCGTGACCTTCCTCGCCCCCGCCACGGGGCGGGCGGGCACGCCGCCAGCCCCTCGCCGTCCGGCCGGCTCACGGCGTCGGCCGGAACACGCCGTCGGCGCCGCGCTTCAAGGGAGCCGTCTGCGTCGGCAGCGGCGCGCCGGGCGCGTCGAGCACCGAGACGCCCTCCTTCCAGTCCGCCGGCGCGATGGCGATGTAGCGGGCATAGCCGCCCGAGCCGCCGAGCAGCTTGGCGAAGCCGATGGTCACCAGCGCTCCGGCTTCCGGCACCTTGTCGAGATTGGCGACGCCCTCCGCCTGGGCGAAGTTGTTGTGCATCAGCCAGTGCTCGCCTTCCAGCGTCGGCGTGGTGTCGGTGTCGAGCGGCTCGTGGCCGTGGAACAGGATCTTCCGCTCGAGGTGCAGGAACTTCAGCGCCGCGAGGCTGACACCCGGGAACGGTGCCTTGCCGAAGCGCTCTTTGTCCGCCCACTTCTTGTACCAGTCGGAGCGCACGAACACGACGGCCCCCTCCGGGATGCGGCCATGCGCCTTCTCCCATGCCTCGATATCCGCCACCTGGAGGTGGTAGCCCTCGTCCTTGGCGACCTTGCCGGAAATGTCGATCACCGCCAGTGGCCGGATGGCGAAGCTCGCCGGCAGGTCGGAAATGGTGGCGCCCTTCGGATTCCAGTGCGAGGGCGGGTCGAGCTGGGTGCCGTACTGGTCGGTGGTCAGCTCATAGGCCGAGGCGACGAAGCCGTGCTTCTCATAGGTGAACTCCTCGCCCTTCTTCACATAGCCCTCGATGTCCCGCCCAGCCACCGCCGGCTTGAACACCGCATTGCCGAAGCCCGGCCACACCGGCTGCACCGGCTCGAAAGCATGGGTGAGATCAATATATTTGGCGCCCTTGAGCGACTGCTCATAGAGCTTCCACAGTGGCGGCTCCTCGGCGCGGGCGATGCCGCCCGCCAGCACCGCCAGCGCGGCGAGTGCCGCCGTCGTCATGCGCATCATGTCCAGCCTCCAGCGCGTCACCTAAGGTAAGACGGCAAGCCTCCGGCCTTTCGCAGCCGTGCACAAGCCGGTGCGAGGAGACATTCGTTCCGTGTTCGCGCCCGAGAACGGAAGCCACACGCGTCGCCCGCCGTCGGGGCCGGAAGCAGCGGCCGGGCGCGGCCTATTTTTCGCATATGATCTGCGCGGTGAACGTCGCCCCGGTCTCGGCGATGTCCTCGGCCTTCATCTCGCTCGCCTCGCCGCGCACGCTCACCGGCACGCCGGCGGCGCGCAGAAAGGTCAGCGCCGCGCCATTGCCCAGCGCGAAGTTCACGTTCTGCGGCACCGTGCCGGCGACCTTGATCACGTTGAGGTCGCTCAGCTTCGCCGTCGCCACCCCGACGACCCTGCCGGTATTGTCGAGCAGTGGCCCGCCGGAATTGCCCGGCTGCGTCGGCGCGGTGAACTGGAGATAGCGTGTATCGCCGTCGATCCCCGACAGGCTGCTCACCATGCCGGCGGTGACGTTGAGCGCGCTGTTGAGATAATCCGAGAGCGGATAGCCCAGCATCATAACCGACGAGCCCAACCGGACCGGCTCCTCGCGAAAGCTGGCGACCGCCTTGGGCGTCGCGCCGGATACCCGGATCACCGCGAGATCGTTCGCGCCGTCCTTCTGCACCAGCTGCGCCGGCCCATAGGGGCGCACGGTAATGCTGCGACAATCGCCGGCCACATGCGCGTTGGTCAGCATCAACCCGTCGCCGCTGACGAAGAAGCCGCTGCCCGAGGCGATATTCTCCGCGCGTTTGGCGTCGGCCCTGGGCGATGGAAGGGCGGCAGCCGGCGGAGCGGCCGCCACCGCCGTTCCGGGGTCGAGCGAGGCATCCCAGACGGAAGCCGACAATTTGCTGCCATCCGAGACGAACGCGTCCATGGGGATCTTGCCGCCGCGCTTCAGCGTGGCGTTGACGGCGGCAGCCTCGCCGGCGGCGATCGGTCCCAGCACGATCGCGTAACGCCCGTTGGTGGCGCGGGCGACGAACACCCGCGGGAAATCGGGCCGGAACGCCCGCCCCACCGGAATGGCGGCGTCGAGATCCTCGCGGCTCGCCAGCACGAGGAAGGCGATCGGCCCTGCCGGCCGCTCCGCCCCCTCGCCGCCGGCGAGGCGATAGAGCGTGGCGACGCGGCCTTCCAGACGCTTGGCCACCGCCTCGTTCAGCCCCTCGACATAGGGGCCGAGCAGGAAGGCTCTGCCGCTCCCCGGGCCGTAGAGCCGCTCATGCGCGACTCCCATGGCGACGATCTGCGAACCGCAACGCGAAATCGCGTCGGGGATCAGGTTCGGCACCTGCCGGGCGAAGACCGCGTCGACGAACCGGTAGTCGTCGCCGACCTCGCGCGCGATGCAGTCGCTGGCGGCACGGGCGAAGGGCACGAACGCCGCCCGCTTCTGCTTCTCGCTCATGGCGGGAAGCGCCCCCGGACGGCTGCCGGACACGCCGCCGAAACGGTCGAGACGCTCGCGATAGGCATCGCCCTCTTTGGCATGCGCCGCAGCGACCACGCCCGGCAGCGACAGGACCGCGATCAGCAAGAGACACAGCTTCATGGAAGCCCCCCGGAATACCTTCAGCCTAGGGGTGCACCGCCTCGCCGACAAGCGCCTCGACGCCGTCCCGCCCGGTGCGCCGGCCGGACCCACGCGAACCGGCACGCGGCGCCGTCGCACCCGCCCCACCGCTTCCCGCAGCGCACCACGAAAACTTCCGCAAATCCAATGGATATTACCCGATAACTGTGATTACCTAGAGTAAATAGGGGGGTATGCCATGCGTATCATCGGCATCTGCTTTATCGCCGTGCTTTTAACGGGTTGCACAACCACGGACTCTTCCGGTCCTCAATCGGTGGCCTCGAGCCCGGTGACGGTCCACATGTCGCCGAGCTACAAGGTTCCGGCGAACGCCCAGTCGCTCGGCCGGTTCACTGGCCTCTCCTGCCAGAAGACCGCCCTGGACTCGCCGCCGACCGAACCGATGGCCCTGCAATCCCTCGGCAGTCTTGCCGGCGAGCAAGGCGCCAACATCGTCGCCAATGTCTCCGTCGACCAGGCCGCCAGCATCCCCAGTTGCCGGAGGAGCATCACCGCGACCGGCACCGCCTATCGCGTGCCCTAGCGGCGGGCGGCAGACGGTGCCCCACCCTCGCGCGGCGCCTCCAGCCTCCGGCCTAGCTCTCGAACCGACAGGCGAAGACGGGCGAGACCCGCGTGACGCGCACGCAGGGTCCCGCCCGCCTCATCGACCAGTTCAGGCGACGCGGGCGACCGGCTTCGCCGGGCTCTTCTGCCAGTAGCGCAGCGAACCGCTGTCCACGGTCAGGGTCAGCGTCACCGGGCCGTTCAGCCCGGTGAACAGCGAGGCCGGCAGTTCGGCCTGTGCCGAGGTCCAGCGCCGCTCACCGCTCTGGTGGCGGTGCAGCGCGTGGAAGCCGGACAGCTCCGGCGCGTCGAGCGCGACCACGCGCTCCGAGCGGGCATCGCGCAGCTCAATGCCGGTGACGCCCACGCCGACCACGTCCAGGCTACGGGTCGCGTTGTCGAGGCCGTCACGCAGCGTCACGGTGCGGGAGAGCAGCCGCACGCCTTCGGCGGGTACCGCCGGCAGGGTGAAGTGGAAACGCCCGTCGGCGATTTCCGGCCGGATCTCGGCGCCGTCGCACAGGATGCGCAGCCGGCTGTCGGCCTGCCGCACGAAGCCGCTCAGGCTCTCAGCCTTGGCGAACAGGCGGCGGCGCAGCTTGTTCAGACGCGGGCCGGTGCGCAGCACCTCGAAGCCGCAGGCGGCGCGAGCCTGCCGCACCACTTCGCGGCGCTCTTCCTGGAAGCTCGGGCGCAGCTGGGTGACAACCCGGTTTTCGCCCTCGAACATCGCGCGGTTGCCGGTGTCGAGATAGGACTCCGTCGGCGCGCCCTCGGCGAGGATGACGTCGAAGCGGTCGAGTTCGACGTGGAAATACTGGATCGTCTCCATCGAGAAGTCCTGCACGATGGTCTTGCCGTTCACCAGCAGCACCGCCGGCACCAGCGCGCCGTCGAGATACATGTGGTGCTGGGGCGACACCACCAGCTCGCGCAGCGGCAGACCGTTGCCGAGCGCGCCCTTGCGAATGCGGATCGGCATCGCCTCGACGCGCTTGGCCTCGGGAATGGCGCGGACGCGCAGGGTGCGGCGGCCCAGCCACTTCACGGCGACGCTGCGACCATCATGGGTGAGGACGAGATCGCCTGCCTTGAGGTTCTCGACCGCGACCTCGCCGTCCGGCGTGGCGATCCGGGTGCCGATGAGGAAGCAGGCATAGCCGACGGTGCCGGTCGAGGGATCGAAGATGAAATCGGCGGCATTGACGTTGCCGGAGACGGTGACGGACGACAGGACCTGCGTGTACCACACGCTCTGCACGTTCACCGCCTGGATGGTGATGGTGCCGTCGCCATTGTCGATGGTGCGGAATTCCGTGATGTTGCTGTCGCTGAACTTCAGCACGTCGCCGGCATTGAAGCCCTCGATCTTGAGGTTGACCACGCCGCCGGGCAGCTTCACCGTGCCGTCGCCGGTGCCGGTGAAGACGATGGTCTGGCCGCTGATGCCGCCGCCGCCGGAATGCTGGGCGGAGAAGTCCAGTGTAGAGGAACCATCGACCTCGAAGGTTACATTGGAGGCATTCGTCCACCCGGTATTGGTAAAGGTGGCGCCATCGGTGACCTTGATCACCGAATTCGAGCCGGCATCGAGGAAGTTCGTCGATACGCTCGCGCCATCGGCCACCAGCGTCGAGCCGGTTCCAAGGAAGATATTTCCGTAGGTGGAGTTCGTCGTGACGTTCGTCGTTGCGCCACTGGCTACGTATAGGTCGGCCATTTCCTCACCCGTCTGTCTGGGACTCATCAAGCTCCGTTTTCTTAGGAGCCGAGGGGCGAGGTCGCCGTCCAGATAGCGAAGAAACACATACAAAATGCGCAGAGACTAATTATAAAATGAAATTATTTCCGTCTGATTAACATCCCAACCGCCGATGGCGCCTGGCCCGGACCCGTGCCGGTCACGACTTCGTCAGATGGCGTGGGGGAGTTCAGGGATGGATTCGCAGGCCGATGCCCGCGCAAGCGCGCCGGGTTCACGCCTCAGGCCAGCCCGGCAATCCGCGACAGCAGCGGCTAGGGTGCCGGCGGCACAACCTGGTGCGGCGAATAGCCGAACAGGGCGCGGAACTCGGCGGCGAAGCGGCCGAGATTGCTGAAATGCAGCGCCAGCGCCGCGTCCGTCACGTTGCGATACTGGCCGGAGCGCAACCGCGCCTCCGCCATCTCCAGCCGCAGCTTCTTCGCCATCGCCATCGGCGTGGTGTCGAGATGGCTGCGGAAGGCCAGCTGGAGCTGGCGCGGGCTGCAACCGGCGGCGGCGGCGATGGCCTCGAGCGCCAGCGGCTGCTCCAGATTGGCGTGGATGTAATCGAGCGCCCGTCGCAGATGCTGCGGCTGTCCACCCTCGCCCGCGCGCCGCAGCAGTTCGCTCAGCGAATGCGGCACGTGCAGCAGCAGCAGGCTGGTCATGACGTCCTGATATTGTCGCACCAGCAGGTCGCGCACCAGCGGCGACGTCGCCTCCGGCAGGGAGCCGACATCCTCGATCGCCCGTTGCGCCATGTGGCGCAGGCCATAGCCCGGATGCTGGTCGGACAGCAGGCGCGGATCGAAGCTGGGCTCCTGCGCCGACAGGTGGAAATGCCGGCCCAGCACGTCGGTGACGAGATCGGGCGGAAAGCTGAGGAACAGCGTCGTCGAGCCGAAACCGCGCCAGACGAGGCTACCCGGGCGATAGGGCGTGACCAGCATCTCGTTCTCGGCCATCACCATGCGCTGGTCGCCGGGCGGCTCCAGCATCAGGCCGTTCGCCAGGGTGAAGCCGACCACCGCCAGCGCCGGGGGCGCCACGCCGGGCTGATGGTCGGTGCGCGACCAGCCATTATAGCCGCGCTCGGTCTCGACGAGGCGGATCGCGCCCACCGGCAGCACCAGTCGGGTCATGCTCACCGGCTGCCCCTCGACCGGCTCGATATGCCGAACCTCCCAGGGGAACATTTCCTCGAGGGCGTTGCGGACCGGCTTGAGGCCGGTGATCCGCTCCATGTCGGCCGTCATGCCCGCTCCCCGCCACATGGCCCCGCCGCGAGGGTGCGGCCCGGCCACGACCAGGCAACCGGCCGCCGGGGAACTCGTCCCGCGGGCACCGGATCGCTCGTCGCGCGGCTCAGGCACAGAAGGTGCATCGTCGGCACCGATCCCTCTTTCGGTTTTCGGAGCAGAGCCTTGATGGCCCCAGGGCGCAGCACCATGGCGAGAACGAGCGGTCCGCCCGCACGGGTCGCGGCAGCAACGCCGATGCTCGGCAGGGAAGGCCGGGCGCTCGCTTTCTGCTCCGACGGTAGCGGAATGGCAACTCCTCCCCTCGACACCCCCGGCGAATCTCCGACCACGAAACGGTGATCGTCGACGTCTCCACCCCTGCGGCGCGACCGAAAGTCCTGCGGCACGGCCTGTTGATTTCTGTTCGGCTCGGATAGCCTGACGGTAAAATTTGCTTCGATCGCCCCGCGCACGGAACCCTACGGTGCTCACGCAAGCCCCCGCATTGATCGATCTCAAGCTCGCGCTCGTCACGGCGGCCGACGAGGCGCTGACGCGCGGGCCCTATTCGGTGATCGACAAGCAGACCCTGCCGCCCAGCGGCGACGTGCACGACTACTTCCATCCGGCGCCGTATTTCTGGCCGAACCCCGATACGCGTGACGGCCTGCCCTACGTCATGCGCGACGGCATGCGGGTGCCGGGCACGGTGATGTACGAGCCGGAAAGCGAGCGCTACGACCGCACCCGCCTGCAGCGGGTGTTCGACGATACGCGAGTGCTGTGCCTTGCCTGTCGGGAGACCGGCGAACGCCGCTATCTCGACCACGCGCGAGCGATACTCGTCCGGTTCTTCGTCGACCCCGCCACCCGCATGACCCGGCATCTCAAATATGCCCAGGTGCGGGCGGGCCACAACCAGAACATGGGCTCCGCGACGGGGCTCATCGAGATGAAGGATCTGTATTTCTATCTGAAGGCGACGCAGACGCTCATCCGGTCGGGCCTGCTGACCTCGCGCGAGATTCAGGAATTTCGCAGCTGGCTGACCTCGTATCTGAACTGGCTGCTGAAGTCGAAGCAGGGCGTCGCCGAATGCCAGGCGCGCAACAATCACGGCATCTATTACGATCTTCAGGTTTCGGCCATCGCGATCGCCATCGGCGATTTCGCGGCGCTCAAGACCACTCTGTTACGGGCGGTGGCGCGGATGCCGCAGCATTTCGCGCCCGACGGATCGCAGCCGCACGAACTGGCGCGCGAAACCTCGCAGCATTATTGCTGCTTCAACCTGCAGGGCTGGATCCACATCGCCGAGATCGCCAAGGGGTACGGGCTGGATCTCTGGGAATACCAGGCGCCGAACGGAGCGAACCTGCGGAACGCGGCGCGATGGCTGATCGACCTTGCCGACAAGGAGTGGCCGTACCGGCAGATCGACGAATTCGACCATGATCGCTATGTGCCGATCTGGTACGCCGCCGTCGAGAACGGCACCGACCTCGCCCCCCTCGCCGTCCATCCCGAAAAGAACACCGCCAAGCCGCTGTTCCACCCGCATGACGGCATCAAGCCGTTCTGGCAGCTGCCATAGGCCGCTTCCGCGGCTCCTCCGCGCATCGATGCCGCCCGGTCCCTCATAGGCCCCGCGCGGCCCTCTCCATGCCGAACCTACCGCTCCGCGTCATTGACGAACGGCGGCGTCAGGCGTGATCGGCAGGCAAGGAACCCCACGCCCCCATCCGTGGCGACAACAGGCGTCGCGTGGGCGGGCGGCGCACGCACGACATGGCCGGCTCCATCGAGTGATGGGCGGATTGATGCCGTGAGAACAACAAGAGAAAGAGCCCACCCCCGTCAAGGCACGTGACGGCCCCCTTCCCCGGAGCGGCCACAAGGGAAGAGGAGAGACGATATCCTCTATTTAGAGGAGTTGAACGGGCGGACCAATGCAACAAACACTACGTCGACAGGTATAGCCGCGAGATTTCCGCAGGGGGGCGGGGGGCGACCTGTCGGAGGGGGAGTCAATTGGCGACATTCGTCAGCGTCGGAGTTGCGCCGCTCACGTCACTCGGCGGAGGAAGCCATGCACTCGCCGGGCCGTTGAGCCCCCTTCAATATTCGACCATCGATAGCAACGCAGCTGCGCAAGCATTTTCTACCGTAGCCGCCTGATCCCGAAACTGTTGCATCTCCGCGTTCCCGGCGCCGGGCGGCCCCCGCCTTTCGCACTATCGAGAGAACATCATGAAAAGCCTGTTGCTCGGCGTGGCTATGCTCGCCGCGGCGTCGTTTACGGCACGCGCGCAGGATAACACCGTCAGGATCGGTGTGCTCAACGACCAGAGCTCGTCCTTCTCGGCTATCGGCGGCACCGAAGTCGTGCGTGCCGTCGAGCTCGCCATCAAGGATCACGGCGGCAAGGCCGCGGGGATACCGGTCGAGCTGGTCATAGGCGATCATCAGAACAAGCCGGAGGTCGGCCTCGCCATTGCCGATGACTGGCTGGCGCGGGACAAGGTCGACGTCATCGCGGACATGACCAATTCAGCCATCGCGCTGCCGGTCAACAAGCTGATCGGCGCCCAAGGCAAGGTCGGCCTGTTCGTGTCGCCGCTGACCGACCGTCCGACCGAGGAAGACTGCAACGGGCATGTCGTGGCCTGGGCCTATGACGCGGATTCGACCATCCGCGCCACCGTCAAGGCACTGCTGGCGCAAGGGCACACCTCCTTCTTCATCCTGTCGCCCGACACCGAGGCCGGCGTCATTCAGGAGGACGCCGTCGCGACCGCCGTGGCGGCGCATGGCGGTGCGGTGAAGGGCAAGCGGCGCGCCCCGCTCGGCACGACGGACTTCTCGTCCCAGTTGGCCGAGGCGGAGGCGTCCGGCGCCGAGATCGTGATGATGAACATTTCGGGCGCCGATCTCGTCAATGCGATGAAGCAGGTGCAGAACGCCGGCCTGCGCGACAAGGGCATGAGGATTGCCGTCACCTTCATGCATCAGGCCGATGTGCGTTCCATCGGCGTCGAGGCGATGCAGGGCGTGCGCTTCGCGGTTCCGTGGTTCTGGGGCAAGGACGAGGCCTCGCGGCAATGGGGCCGGCGCATGATGGCGATCACCGGTCACGCGCCGGGCTGGATCGCCGCCGGCACTTATTCAGCGGTGACCAACTATCTGAACGCGATCGACAAGGCCGGCACCGACGATTCCGCCAAGGTGCTGGACGCCCTGGACGCGCTGAACGTCGCCGATTTCTTCATCGCCAATGGCGATCTCCTGCCCAATGGCCGCATGATCCACGACATGTATCTCGTCGAGGTCAAGACGCCGGCCGAGGTCACCGAGAAGGAAGACTTCCTGAAGCTCGTCGAGACCGTTCCGGCGAAACAGGCCTTCCGTCCGTTGTCGGAATCGGACTGCAAGCTCCGATAGCCTCCATCCCGGCCCTACCTCTCCGATAAAATTCGTTCAATTGCATCCGCCTCCGCAATCAAACAAATAGACCTCAATCCGGATTTTAATCGATGGCAACCTATTCTACCTCCTACCTTTACAACGTCTCCTTCGATACATCTACATTCACCTATAATATCACCGGGTCAGCCATCATATCGGAAACGCTGACCAGCACGACCAGCGAGGAATATTTCTACATAGACGACAACATAACCATCGATGGCGTCAATCAGTACATCTATCAAGGGTTCCATGGAAATGGCGTACTGGTGCTGTTTCATGGGAATTACATGCTGTTCTCGAATGACAGCGACCTGTCCGGCCCCGTGACCATCGAGACGACGCGCTTTGTGACCTGCTTTGCGGCCGGCGTACGGCTTGCCACGCCGAATGGCGAGCGCGCCGTGGAAGATCTCGCCATCGGGGATCTGGTCCTGACCGCCTCGGGCGAGATGCGGAGCATAAGGTGGATCGGACGACAGAGGATCGTGCCGATCTTCGCCGATCCGCTGACGGTCCATCCCATCCGCATTGCCGCTGGGTCTCTCGACGGCGTTCTGCCGGTCCGCGACCTTGTCCTGTCGCCCGATCATGCCCTGTTCCTTGACGGCGTGCTGGTGCATGCGGCGGCGCTGGTGAATGGCACCACGATCACCCGTGTGAAGCCGGAGGAAGGCTTCACCTACTACCACGTCGAGCTGGAGGACCACGCGCTGGTGCTGGCCGAAGGCGTCGCGGCGGAGACCTTCGTCGACAACGTCACCCGCCGCCGCTTCGACAATTATTCGGAGTTCGAGGCGCTTTACGGCGTGCCGACCGAGCCCATTCGCGAGATGGACCTGCCCCGCGTAAAGTCCGCCCGACAGTTGCCGGCGACGATGCGAGCGAGGCTGGCCGCCCAAGCCGCGGCGCTACCTGATGCCGCCGCGCTAACCGATGCCGCGGCCTAGACGCCTCCAGCCTCGGCGTGGATCGAAGGCCGGCCACCGATCGGATTGGCCGGTCCCCTCCCCCTGATCGCGGGCCACAAGGATGGCGCTGGCGTGACAACGCCGTTCGTCCGGCATGCCGCGGACGGCGTGCTGGCCGCAACCGACCATCACAATGCGGCTCGGAGCGCCGGCCCCTGCCCGGCCGGCGCCGGGCACCCGCAGCATCCGCGCCTCTCCTCGCCGACGGCCTGAGGCCATCCACGCGAATGCCGCCCAGACGACGATGGGCACACCGCTGGCGAGGAGGACGAGACCCGCCCAGCCGATCCCTGCCGCAGCCCCGTCCATCGCCCTGCGCCAGCGCCGTAACAACCACAAGTCGTTACGGCCTCTCGCGATCCTCCCTGTCCTCCAGCCACGGCCTGGCATCGGCCAGCCCACGCCGCACGGCGGTGTCGATCAGATCGGCCAACGCCTCCCGGGGACAGGACGACGTTTCCGGATGGTTCGCCTCGCACCGGCCACGACCGTGGCAGCCCCTCGGACACCGTCATGGTCCGCGCATGGGAGATCAGGTCGGCACCCAGATCGACTGGGCGCCGGTCCAGCGAACTTTTGGGAAGGAAATGCTGTAGGGGGTGAAGAATCGGTCGATCTCGCGGTGCGACGCGACAGGACCTCTGCGGGCGAGCGCGAGAGGAGGATCGCGGCGCGGATCCGGACGGGGCGGCTGCGTCGATCTGCTTGGCGAACGTCGAACCCGCGAAGCCGCTGCCCGATAGGGTGACAGACCGCGCCGCGTGCGCCGTGCGGGTGACCGGCCGGCGGCCCTTTGATGACGTCGTGCACCGCATCTTCCTATCTCACGACGTCGCGGGCGAATACTGCATCGGTGCCGGTCGCCGCGATGGTCAGCTCGGCATGGGAAACAGCAACTCCAGCGCCGGAGGCGTGACCGATCTCGCTCTTCCGGGCGCCGACGCTATCCCTGTACGCCTTGAGCGTCCGCCGCTCCCGAACCATCCGCGCAGCCAGACCGACGGCACGCGTGCTCTACCGCAGCAGCCTCGCCGCATGGCCCGGCGTCGACAGTTGCCATGCGTTCAAGCACGCGCTCCAAGCCCAACGGACGGCGGGCGATCATAGAGTTTTTCTATCAAAGATAGCAAAACGTCGTCAGCACAACCCACTTGGCGAAAAGGGGCGCGGTGCGGTAACATGGTGGCCATAAATCGCCTCTAATTCAGTACCAAAGGTGAGTGACATGCTTCCGCAAGGCGCTCTTCAAGCCGTGCTCGAGGCTTTGACCGCGGCCCGCGACTACATACGAAACGCCGAAATTGCGATGGACGCCGTATGGGGTAGCGGACGTTCGTTGGAAGGAATGATTGCGGACGGCGACGTCGCCCCGGCGCTGACCTTGGTCGAGGCAGCGATTGAGGTTGTCGGCGAAGTCCCGGCGCTGGGATGGGATCACCCCACATTGTCGTTCGACAAGCACTAGCTGCCGGGCACGATTTTCGTGCGAATGGTGCGCGCCATCAGGAACGCGCCTACTGCGACCATTCCGGCACCGGCCAGCGGCGCCCCTATCGGCATCCGTCGATTGGCCGACAGAGCGTGGCGCGGCCGACTTTCAGCGCGAACGACAGGTCGATCACATCGCCTGTGGGACAGGTCTTCGTCGGCCCGCCATCTACGGCACGGACGCAGTTCTTCCGCCCGTTTTGTCGCCGCATCGTCGTGCAAGCCGTCCCCATCGCCCAGAAGCCGACGATGTCGGCACCGGCTCGTTCGGTCCTTGAAGGACCGCGCCCTTCAGTGAACGCCCGCCGGAACGAATATTCGCGCCGATCGACGCTCCCCCATTCCGAAGCGGGCGCCTCGTGGACCGGTTCCTCGGCCAAGCCGTTGACGACATGAGCCGGGACGACGCGCACGCTCGGCGACAGCCGCGCCTCGAAGCGACCAACACGCTGCCGGCCCCGACGCAGTGGCGCGTTCAGCCATGACACGCCGATCCAGCAGACCGGCAAGCCCGGCTCTCCACGAACCCGGAAGATGGACGGCCCTGAGAATCAGGAGCAGCTGGCCTAAATCGCTGTGCGGATTATGTACGCGCGTCGATACAGGCTTGCTAATTATCCTGCTATCTCACGCACACTCGCGCGCCAGCCCGCTTATGAGGAAACCTGCCTAAAGCGCTGATTTGATTTGAGATAACTGGTGCTGCGAGAGAGGATTGAACTCTCGACCTCTCCCTTACCAAGGGAGTGCTCTACCACTGAGCTACCGCAGCCCTGCGGGGAGGTGCTCCCCGAAAGCGGGGCGACGTTTGCCACAGCCGGCGGCGGGGCGCAAGCCCGGTATGACGTCATTCACAGCCGCGTCTCCGCCCCGCTGTCGCCGGCGGGCCTCCCGCCCGCCCTTGGCACGGGCTCCCACCGGCCCCGAGTCCCCTCCTGCCCCCCGGGGCCGCCACATCCCCTTGCCCTCGCTGTGACCGGCCCTGGCTCAGCCTCGGTCCAGCGTGATCCCGGCGCCATCCCGGCCCTGCCCCTGTTCTGGTCACAGTCCCGGCCGGCGTCATCCCGGCACGGGCCCCGTTTCGCCCTCAGTCCTGGCCCGCGCCATCCTCGCATCGACGTCACATCACCCTACCCCGCCTCCCGCCGCACGGCGTCCCCGGCTGGACATCCCCGTCCCGCCGGTGCGAAGACAGGGTGATCATGCCGTTGGGAGTGTCGCCGATGCGCCGCAAGGACGATGCCGAAGCCGAGGAGCGCGCCCGGCGCCTCGCCGCCGCGCTGCGCGAAAATCTCAAGCGCCGCAAGGCGCAGGCACGCGGCCGCGATGCCGCGCCCTCCTCCTCGGCGCCCGCCACCCCGACGGAGGCGCCTTCCCCGCAATCCCCCGCCGGCGACGGCGAAGACTGAGGCCGGCGGCGGACGAATTGCCGCGCCGCCCGCCACGCGCTAGGAGTGACGGTCAACGCTGGGGGAACTGCCGCGCGAATCGCGGGCCCTCGTCACGATCACTGCCGCCGCGAGCGCGCCCCGTGCAGCGCCCGGCGAGGGAGCACAAGCTAGATGGACCGCATCCGCATCGTCGGCGGCAACCCGCTCAACGGATCGATTCCGATCTCCGGCGCCAAGAACGCCGCGCTGCCGCTGATGATCGCCGGCCTGCTCACCGACGAGAAGCTGGTGCTGGAGAACGTGCCGCGTCTCGCCGACGTCGCGCTGCTCCAGCGCATCCTCGGCAATCACGGCATCGACATCACCGTGGCGGGCAAGCGGCGCGGCGACGATGCCTATGCCGGCCAGACGCTGGAGATCGACGCCCGCGTCATCGTCGACACCACCGCGCCCTACGACCTCGTCTCGCGCATGCGGGCAAGCTTCTGGGTCATCGGCCCGCTGCTGGCGCGCATGGGCCAGGCCCGGGTGTCGCTGCCCGGCGGCTGCGCCATCGGCACCCGCCCGGTGGACTTCCACCTCGACGCGCTGCGCGCGCTCGGCGCCGAGATCGAGATCGATGCCGGCTACGTCATCGCCCGGGCGCCGAAGGGGCTGAAGGGCGCGCGCGTCGTGTTCCCGAAAGTGTCGGTCGGCGCCACCCACACCGCCATCATGGCCGCCAGCCTCGCCCATGGCGAGACCGTGCTGGAGAACGCCGCCCGCGAGCCGGAGGTCGTCGACCTCGCCGATTGCATCAACGCCATGGGCGGGCGCATCGAGGGCCAGGGCAGCTCCACCATCCGCATCGTCGGTGTGCCGCGCCTCAACGGCGCCCGCTACGCCGTGCTGCCGGACCGCATCGAGGCCGGCACCTATGCGATGGCGGTGGCGATGACCGGTGGCGACGTGCTGTTGTCCGGCGCCCGCGCCGACACGCTGGAAACCGCGCTCGAAACGCTGCGCGACGCCGGCGCCGAGCTGACGGTCTCCAATGAAGGCCTGCGCGTGCGGCGCAATGGCGCTGGCATCGCGCCGGTCGAGGTCTCGACGGCGCCCTTCCCCGGCTTCCCGACCGATCTTCAGGCGCAGCTGATGGCGCTCACCACCCGCGCCCGCGGCACCTCGAAGATCACCGAGACCATCTTCGAGAACCGCTTCATGCATGTGCAGGAGCTGGCCCGCCTCGGCGCGAAGATCCATCTCGACGGCGACACCGCCACCATCGAGGGCGTCGAGCGACTCACCGGCGCGCCGGTGATGGCGACCGACCTGCGCGCCTCGGTGTCGCTGGTGATCGCCGCTCTGGCGGCGGAAGGCGAGAGCATGATCCACCGCGTCTACCACCTCGACCGCGGCTTCGAGCGGCTGGAAGAGAAGCTCTCGGCCTGCGGCGCGCAGATCGAGCGGCTCGCCGGCTGAGCCGTTCGGCGCCCGCATGCCCGGTACGCGTTGCGCGATGCCCACTTGAAGCCGCCGGGAGGCGGCTCCATCTGTGCCCCGTAGCCAAGCGGAGAACGAGAAAATGGGCAGCGGCCTCAAGCTGATTGCGCTCGACGACGAGGATCTCGCCGTCCTGTCGGTGCATCTTCAGGATGCGGTGGTGTCGGTGGGCGACATGGCCTTCCAGCCCGGCGAGCGTCGCTTCGTCATGCTCGCCAACCGCTTCGACTGGGAAAGCGCGGTGCAGAAGGAGCTGGCGGCCGAAGGCGCCGGCGCCGCGGCGGTGGTCGCCGCCCTCGATCTCGGCCCGGCCGGCAAGGCGCCGTCGGGTTGTGTCCGGCGCCGCGCGGGCATCCGCTTCGAGCATGTGCTGGGCGCGCGGGTGCGCGGCATCGACCTCAAGCGCAAGCGCGACGTGCTGAACCTGCTGCTCGTCACCTTCGAGCCGACGGAATCGCCGTCCGGCACCGTGACCTTCACCTTCTCCGGCGGCGGCCAGCTGCAGCTCGCGGTGGATTGCCTGGAAGCCGGCGTCGAGGATCTCGGCCCCGCCTGGGACGCCAAGGGCACCCCCTGCCACGACCAGACGGCGTGAGGCGGCAGCACCGCCCGCGAAGACCTCGCCCTCGCCATGCGGTCTTGCCCTCCGCATTCGCTATCGGATTGGTGGCGGAAGTATTAGGGTGCCCCCGGACTATCGTACCGGGAGTTGCATCGATGAAACCGTCCCTCGTCGCCGGCCTCGGCCTTGCTTTCGCACTGCCTCTGGCCGCCCATGCCCAATCCGTGCCTGTCACGGTGGACAATTTCCCCCGGGCCGAGTCGGACATGTACATGGCGGCTGCCGTCAAGGATGGCGGCCTCGGCGTGTTCGCCCATAACCGCACACCGACTCCGATCGACCAGCAGAGCGTCATCCGGATGAACCGGGACACGCTCTATTCGCACACGGTATTCGACCTCGACGCCGGGCCGGTGACGATCACCCTGCCCGATGCCGGCAAGCGCTTCATGTCGCTGCAGGTGATCAACGAGGATCACTACACGCCGATGGTCGTCTACGCCGCCGGCCCGGTGACCCTGACCAGGGAGAACGTCGGCACCCGCTACGTGATGGCGGCCATCAGGACGCTCGTCGATCCCAACGATCCCAAGGACCTTGAGCAGGTGCATGCCTTGCAGGATGCCATCAAGGCCTCCCAGCCGGCGCGCGGCAGCTTCGAGATACCCAGCTGGGACGCCGCCGGACAGAAGAAGCTCCGCGACGCCCTGCTGGTCCTGTCGTCGGCGACCGGCGGCTTCAAGAACGCCTTCGGCACCAGGGGACAGGTCGATCCGATCCAGCACCTGATCGGCACGGCGGCGGGATGGGGCGGCAACCCGGACCGCGACGCGACCTATCTCAGCCTGACGCCGGCGAAGAACGACGGCACCACCGTCTACAAGCTGAGCGTCAAGGACGTGCCGGTCGACGCTTTCTGGTCGATCAGCGTCTATAATGGCGAAGGTTTCTTCCAGAAGAACGAGTACGACGCCTACTCGCTGAACGATATCACCGCCGTCAAGAGCACGGATGGCGCCGTCGATGTTCAGTTCGGCGGCTGCGACGGCAAAATTCCCAACTGCCTGCCGATCGTGAAGGACTGGAACTACACGGTGCGGCTCTATCGTCCACGTGAGGAAATCCTGAACGGCACCTGGACGTTTCCCGAGCCCCAGCAGGTTCCCTAGCCGGCTCGGCGCTCACGCGGCCGCCCAAGGATGTGCGTCCTCTGCCTCTTCGACGGTCAGGGGTTTCCTGTCTACGCTGCGCTCCGCCCCACGGAGAGCGCGGCGTGGCGCCTGCACTGGGCGGTCGCGACGGCTACAGGCGGGCCAGCAGCTCGGTCTTCTTGGCCTGGAATTCCGCCTCGGTGAGGATGCCCTTCTTCGCGAGTTCCCCCAGCCGCTCCAGCTTGTCGAAGATGTCGTCATGGCCGCCCGACGGCGCGCTCTGTAACGGCGCGACGGCGACGTCGGCTGGCGCGGGCGCCGGCACAGGGGACAGTTCAACGGCCGAGGCCGGCGCTGGCGCTGGCGCCAAGACCGGCGCTGGCATGAAGACCGGCTCCGCGGTGAAGACCGGCGCAGGCGCGATGACCGGCGCAAGCGCCGGCTCGGCCACCCATGGCTGCGCAGGCGCCGGCGGGTCCGCTGGCGCCTCGCCCGTTCCCGGCACGCGCCGCAGCGACCCGAGATCGACCTGCCCGAACTGACTGGAAAAGCTCAGATTATAGGTGCCGCCCTGCTGCTGGGACACGCCCGAGATCATGTGCTCGCCGGTATCGAAGACCGTCACCACACCATGCTGGCTGATCACCAGCCGGCGGTCGGACGGGAAGAAGGCATAGCGCATGTCGTTCTGCGCGCCGGCCGTGCTCGGGTTTCCCAGGCCGTCGGGCCACCAGCGATAGCCACCTCCCATGACCGGCGGCGGCAGCGTGGCGGCGAGATCGGCCAGCTCGTGGCAGAGCCTGTCCACCTTCGCCTTGAGCCCGTTGTTGAACATGTCGCCGATCATCAGCATGCCGCCGAACGACCACTGGCCCATGCCGCCGAGCTCGGGATGGCTGAATTGTGCCATGCTGCCGCCGCCGGCACGTATGGCGTCGAGCAGCGTCCGCGCCGCGTCGGTGCTCACGCCATTGGCTTCGGCGATCCTGCGAAGCGTCTGCTCGGTCGACGTGGCGTCGGTCATGGCGTACGGGTTTCCGATCTGGAAGCGGGTGGATGCGGGAAAATGGCCGGCTGAAAGGCCCGGCGACATCCTGTAGACCTTATCCCACGTTTGGGCGGGATGTTCCACGGGCCTCGCTCGTATGTCCTCGCGCGGACCCGCTTCGCGTATGCAGAGCGCGCGCAAAAACCTCGCGCGCCCCTGCCCCGACGCGGATGCTCTTGTCATCCGGCGAGGCGATTGCGATACGGATGACCCGGCCCCGCCGCGATCCATGGCGCGGGGAAGGGTCGCCCATCCGGCCACCGCTTGCAGGACCTACCATGCCGCTTCACCTCGACACCCGCTCGCCCGATTTCGCGGACCGCTTCCAGGCCTTCCTCGGCACCAAGCGCGAGGTGTCGGAGGACGTGACCCGCGCCGTCGCCGAGATCGTCGCCGAGGTGCGCGCGCGCGGTGACGCGGCGCTGATCGACTATTCCCGGCGCTTCGACCGCATCGACCTCGCCAAGGTCGGCATCCGCGTCACCGAAGCCGAGATCGACGCCGCCGTGGCCGCTGCCGATCCCAAGACGCTGGAGGCGCTCACCCTCGCCCATGAGCGCATCCGCTCGCACCATGCCCGCCAGTTGCCGGAGAGCGGCCGCTATGTCGACGCCATCGGCGTCGAGCTCGGCCATCGCTGGACCCCGGTGGACGCGGTCGGGCTCTATGTGCCGGGCGGCACCGCTGCCTACCCCTCCTCGGTACTGATGAACGCAGTGCCAGCCAAGGTCGCCGGCGTCGGCCGGCTCGCCATGGTGGTGCCCTCGCCGGACGGGGTTCTCAACCCGCTGGTGCTGGCGGCGGCCCGCCTCGCCGGAGTCGACGAGGTGTATCGCGTCGGCGGCGCGCAGGCGGTGGCGGCGCTCGCCTATGGCACCGCCACCATCGCCCCGGTCGCCAAGATCGTCGGGCCGGGCAACGCCTATGTCGCCGCTGCTAAGCGGCAGGTGTTCGGCACGGTGGGCATCGACATGATCGCCGGCCCGTCCGAGGTGCTGGTCATCGCCGATGGCGACCAGAACCCCGACTGGATCGCCGCCGACCTGTTGGCGCAGGCGGAGCATGATACCGCCGCGCAGTCGATCCTGTTCACCGACAGCCCCGCATTGGCCAAGGCGGTGGAGGCGGCGGTGGAGCGCCAGCTCGCCACCCTGCCCCGACGCGACATCGCCTCGGCCTCCTGGGCCGATTTCGGCCTCATCGTCCACCTCACTGCACTGACCGACGCCCCTGCCCTGGCCAACCGCATCGCCCCCGAGCATCTCGAAATCCTCACCGCCGATCCCGAGGCACTGGCGGCTGAGATCCGCCATGCCGGGGCGATCTTCCTCGGCGCCCACACGCCCGAGGCGATCGGCGACTATGTCGGCGGCTCCAACCACGTGCTGCCCACCGCCCGCTCGGCCCGCTTCTCCTCCGGGCTCGGCGTGCTCGACTTCATGAAGCGCACCTCGATCCTCAAATGCGGACCCGAGCAGCTGCGCGCCCTCGGCCCCGCCGCCATCGCCATCGGCGAGGCGGAAGGGCTCGGCGCCCATGCCCGCTCGGTCGCCATCCGCCTAAACCTTTGAGATATCAGGCATGGCGGACGGCGATGATCCTCATCTCGATACGCGCCGCCTGGTGGCGGTGCGGCTCGATCCCGCCTCGATCGGTCGCTCCACCCGCGACATCGAGCATGAGCGCGCCATCGCCATCTACGACCTGATCGAGGAAAACAGCTTCGCCCCGCTCGGCGATCCGCATCCCGGCCCCTACGCCCTCACCGTATCGCTGGCCGACAACCGGCTGGTGCTCGACATCACCCGGCAGGACGGCGAACCGGTGGTGTCCCACCACCTGTCCCTCAGCCCGCTGCGCCGGGTGGTGAAGGACTATTTCCTTGTCTGCGAAAGCTATTACGACGCTATCCGCCGTGCGAGCCCCTCGCAGATCGAGGCGATCGACATGGGCCGGCGCGGTCTCCACAATGAGGGCTCCGAGCTGCTGCGCGAGCGGCTGAAGGACAAGGTCGCCTGCGACTTCACCACCGCGCGGCGGCTGTTCACCCTCGTCTGCGCCTTGCATTGGAAGGGTTGAGAGCGGTGATGGAAGCCGCGCAGCCGCTACTCGACCCGGCCCGCGGCAAGGCGCGTCCGCATGCGGTGTTGTTCATGTGCGGGCAGAACAGCGTGCGCTCGCCCATGGCCGCGGTGCTGGCGCGCCATCTGTTCGGGCGTTCCATCTATGTCGGCTCGGCGGGGGTGCTGAAGGGCGAGGTCGACCCGTTCGTCACCGCCGCCATCGAGGAGATCGGCCTCGACGTCAGCCGGCACCGGCCGCAGACGCTGGAAGAACTCGAGGAAAATGAAGGGCTTGCCTTCGATCTCGTCATCACCCTCTCCCCCGACGCGCATCACCGGGCGCTGGAGCTCACCCGGAGCAACGCCCTCGACGTGGAATATTGGCCGACGCCGGACCCGACCCTCGTCACCGGCAATCGCGAGCAATGTCTCGACGCCTATCGCGCGGTACGCGACGAGTTGGAGACGCGGATTCGCGCGCGTTTCCGACCGTGAGCACGGCCGACGGCGTTCACAGCGGCGCGGCTTTCCAGTAGCGTGCCGGCCATTCGGACCGTCGGATTCACCGACGGCACAAGGAGTTTCTGCGTGAGTCCCCGCCCCTCCCTGGTCCTGGCCTCCGCCTCGCCGCGTCGGCTGGCGCTGCTCGCCCAAGCCGGCATCGAGCCCGATGCGCTGCTGCCGGCCGACATCGACGAGACCCCCGAGCGCGCCGAGCTTCCGAGCCGGCTGGCGCTGCGCCTGGCCCGCCAGAAGCTGGAGGCCGCCGATGCCCGCCGCCGCGCGGCCAGCGAGTATGATGGCGCCTATCTGCTCGCGGCCGATACGGTGGTTGGGGTCGGGCGGCGCATTCTGCCCAAGCCCGAGCTCGGCGAGGAGGCAGAGGACTGCCTGCACCTGCTCTCCGGCCGCGCGCACCGCGTCTATACCGGCATCGCGCTGATGACGCCGAAGGGCGGGGTCCGCACCCGGCTGGTGGAGACCCGCGTCCGGTTCAAGCGCCTGTCGGGCGAAGAGATCGCGGCCTATGTCGCCTCCCGCGAATGGCTCGGCAAGGCCGGCGGCTATGCGATACAGGGGCTGGCCGGCACCTTCGTGGTCAAGATGGTGGGTTCCTACACCAATGTCGTCGGCCTGCCGCTCGCCGAAACGGTGGCGCTGCTGGCCGGCGAGCATTTTCCGGTGCACGCCCGCTGGGGGAACCCGGCATGAGCGACGAGCCTACCGACAAGGTCGCGGCCCGGCCGTGCCCAATCTGCGGCAAGCCGGCCGTTGCGCGCTATCGGCCGTTCTGCTCGAGCCGCTGCGCCGATGTCGACCTGCATCGCTGGCTGTCCGGCAGCTACTCGATTCCCGGCAGCACCGAGGAAGACGAGGACGGCGAGGACGTGTCGTTGGTGCCGCGTTCGCCCAGAGAGCCGTAAGATCGGATAGACCTGCAACGCCGCGAAGCCGCCTGACGGCTGCCGTGTACCGCTGTGTGGGCTCCGGCATGCGCATGGCAACCAAGCTATAGAGACTTGACTGAGGATCCCCGTGAATTGAGCTCACGGCCTTCGGTGACGGATATCGTGAAGAGCGATCAGGGCCACCAGATTGACGAGGTGTCGCGCTCTCGCCCAGCGAGTTGCCACGCGTACGTTTCCGGCCTGCGGGCGGGATCAACGACGCCGGTACACCGGCGCCTCTTCACCTGTACCAGTTCACCTGCATCGGCCGATGCTCGGCTGAAAGCGTACGGGAAAGCGCCGCACCGGGCTCCACACGGGCCCGCAGGCGCCGCCCCCGTCCTCAACGACATGGCAGAAAACCCTTTGCAAACGCATGCTTAGGCCCTGGTGGGGACAAGTTGGGGAAAGCATCATTTTTCCGTCGCCTCTTATGGACATGCGGAGATGGAGACTCTATAAACCGCCCCGCTCCGCACGGTTGACGCCGTGCCGGCTACGCCCAGGTAGCTCAGTTGGTAGAGCATGCGACTGAAAATCGCAGTGTCGGCGGTTCGACTCCGTCCCTGGGCACCATCAACCCTTGATTTCATTGGGTTTTTTGGCGCTTTTCAACGCCCAATATGCAATTTGCCATAACGGCCTATGGCGATGCCCCGCCGCACCTTCGCGCGGCGGCGCTGGGTGGCAGGGCTACACCGCTGCTGTGGTTGAACGTCGCGTCCAAACGGACGGGCGGTCGAACATGAACGCGAAGAGCTCGACCTCCTTCAGCAGGGCGAGCCCCAACGCTGAGGCGGGATGATACCGTAGGATCCGACGAGCCGCCCTGAACAACTCCCGCTCCACGCGCCTGCATTCGTCGCGCACAGAGACGTAGCCGTTCGTTGCCTTGATCGCGTCGACGTCGTCGAGATCCAAAGCGCCGTCCGCCCGGCGGGCCGCCGCCATCGCTGAGCGGTGCAAGACCTGTGCTTGCGCAATCAGAGCATTGAGCGCGGCCCGTCTTCGCAGGAATCTCTTGGATAGCACCAGCATCAGGCTCTCGGCCGGTGCGGGGTCCATCTGCCCGGTCTGTCGCCAGGTAGAGAGTTGCACCTCGAAGAAATTGGGCGCCTCATGATAGGGCCTGCGAAGGTCCGCCATGGTGAGGAACTTTGGGAGCGGGTCGCCCATCCGCTCGCAGAACGCGACGAGCTCATCGTGGTCGGAGTGCGGGGTGGGTGCGGAGATGTGCATGTTCAAGACGGCCTCCCGGCGAGGCGCTCGATGTCGGCAAGGAAGCCGAAAAAACACTCCGCCGGCCAGTCGCGGCCCTCAGGTGCGACGTCAACATAGTCACCTGCCGGCATAACCTCGCTGAGTAGCACTCGCGCCTTCACGAGCAAGCCGGCCGCTGTGGTAGCCGGCAGGTCGCGTATCTGATCGGCGACGAGGTTCATGCATTCCATAGCCGCATCATTCGCAGCCTCGGCGACGTCCATTCCGGTAGCGGCCGAAGCCGCCGCGTGAACCGCCATGTAGGCACTGTCGGAAAGCTCGTGCTTGCCGGTTTGACGGCGGAGCGTGTCGATCGCTGCCTGTCTCGCGGCATCCGTTGGCTTGCCAAGCTCAGCTTGCCTACGCCAGAGCGGCACCCACGCCGCGTGCAAGCTGTCGAATTCTGCACCGAGTGCGATCAGTTCGGCGTCGGGGCCTCTATAGTCGCCCTGAGCGGCCGGCGCCTCGTCATTGCCGGTGCGCTCCAGGGCGTCCCTGAGTACGTGACGCGGCGCGTGGGGCGGCTTGAGGGCGTTGTCGTTCTGGGCGGGTAGGGAAGCGTTAAGGGTGTTGGGCGTCATGGCTTTGCTCCGGCGAAAGATGCATGATACAAAAAGGATCATATGAAATGATCCAAAATTGGTCAAGCATGATTTCACCCGCTCAGTCTCGCGCCGCCAGAGGGCTTATCGGCTGGTCTCAGACCGAACTCGCGCAAGCCGCGGGCATGTCGTTGCCAACGGTAAAGCGTTTTGAAACCGGCACCGGCGCTAGAGTGTCTTCGGACGCAGTTGCAGCCATCCGTGCCGCCCTCGAGACGGCAGGCGTGATCTTCATCGATCAGAACGGTAACGGCCCCGGCGTGCGACTACGGGAGCGGCAGGGGTAGGTGGGCGCGCAGCTGTCCGCGCCGACCATTTGCATCCACTGACGCAAGGGTAATAGGGTAACCCCAACATGTGCCGGCTATGCGGAGGGGGCGATGCCGAGACAGATAACTAAGCGTTCGATCGTTGTTGGAGAACGAAAAACCAGCGTCTCACTGGAAACGGAATTCTTCGAGGCCCTCAAGAATATCGCGCATCGAGAACGCAAGCCCCTCAGCGCTTTGGTGCGGGAAATCGACACAAGCCGACCGTACGGCGCCAACCTATCATCCGCCATCCGGCTGTACGTGCTGGCCGATTTGCAGCAGCGCCTCGAGGCATAGGCACGCGGTTGCCTGTGACCATTCGAGCCGGTACCCTGAAAGGCCGGTGCCTGGCTCCCAGCCCTCGGGCATCGGCAGGCTGGGCACGTTATGGTCAGCGTGCCCAGCCATCGAATTCATGGACGGCGTGACGCTCCCCCTCACCGCAACCCCGGTGTTACGAGCGCAGGCCTAGGCCGGGCGTTACTAGCCCCTTAGTCACGCCCGGCCGCCCATCCTTCGGCGCGCCAGCGCCCTTGACGTTGGTTGCATCCATGGCAGGATGCCACCTAGAGGACTCGGGGCGGGTCATGTCGGATATCAACGAAACCGTGTCGGATCTCGAGCTAGCCCTTGAGGATCTATCTGCTGCCCTTGCCATGGTAAGACGCTCTCCGGATCGAAAAGAGCGTGCTACGATGCTCCGGCTCAGCGAGCACCACTGGCGGCAGGTGCTGGCGGCTCATCGCAAGCTGCTGCGGCTGACGAAGAACACCTCGAGCGTCACACGGCAGGCTGTTCGGCGCTCAGGCCAACAATCTCCTAGCGCGGCGCCATAGGGCGGGGCAGCCAACGTCGTATCCGTGGTCGGGTGCAGCCTGAATGTAAGCGAAGGCCGTCCCGAAGGCGGCCTATCCCTTGCTGTCCGCACGATGCCCCTTACGCGCCCCAGAAATCGCCGCTAGCGGCCAGTGTGGCCGTTAGCACCCGTACCCGCCCTCTCTGCCGCTTCTGCGCGGGCTGCTGCTGATGGGCGACGCAACGACAGAATTTGGCCATTGCGTCCTCTGGGCTAGTCGCACTTGAACTCGCGCACCTTCTCGTCGGCGACAAGCCGTCGCCGCATATCTGAGGGTTTATCGCGATCGTGCAGACAGGTGCCCTGACGCTTCCAAGGCTTACAAAGAAGGCATCCCGCCCGCGTTGATTTCGGGCGTTTCCGCTTGTGGTGCATGTGACCCTCCGACAATCGCCGGTGCGCCCCTATGGCGCACGGACGTCTTCGGAGGGTGGGTGTGGTGGATTACCATGGCAGGAAGGATAGCTGGTGGCCTAGCGGGTGGCTACCAAGGGACGCAATGCCCAAAAGCCAAGAAAGCCAAAAACAGCAATCAGCAACGCGACGCACTCTAGTATAGCCGCAATGAAATCCAGCCTACCCAACTCAGCAGCCATTTGAATGCTGTCTGTGCTTTGCAGAAGCTCGCCAAGTGAATTCGGCGGCACATTAACTTGTATGCCCACCCACGGCGAATAGGTCGTCGCAATGCAAGTATGTTCGGATCGCCTTCAGCGCCGACTATATCGAGGTGCCGGGCGGTACCGTCGTCGAGCCAGGCACAACGATCTGGCGATGATCGTGAAGGCGCCGCGGGGTTAGACCGCGCGTCAAGAACCGCGCGGCGCCTCGGTATGCGGGCGAACGATGTGTCGCGGCTGGATGTCCAGATCGCCATCATCGCCGACCACGATCCGGTCGTTGGTGATGGCGTCGTTGAACTCCAACTCCAGCAGTTCGGCGAGATAAAGGGCACGCTCAAACTGACCGGCTCGCACCTCAGCACGAATTTCGTTCAGCCTCTCCGCCATGACGCTCATGGTCTCGTTACTCCAGGCCCGCCCGCCTCAAAAAACCCACGGTTGTGCTTGATTCCGCCATGATCTCGGATTGAGGGGCGCAGAGTGCCAAACAGCGACCAGTCGATAGGATCAATAGCACGCGCCGACCAGCACGAAACATTTGATGAAGACATTGTCGGCCGCATCATCATGCACGACCAAACGCTTCGCGCGAAAGATGATTGGTCGCCGTCAATCGCGCGAGAAGCGCTGACACGATTACGAACTGGACTGCTCGGGCGGGTGAGTGACGCGGACCTCGTCCGGCTTGACACCTACATCGCCGGCCTCCCGGCTGGCCCGGATGGCGTCGATGACCTCTAGTTCGAGCATTTTCGCAACGTAAGTCGCAGTATGCCACTGCCGTTGTTCAACTTCCGCCTTGATGTCCGAAATCTTTTGCAGCAACCGATGCACCGTTAGCCCCTTTGTCCCAATCCGCCTTCCCCCAGTCAAATCTATCCAGATGATCGGCGGAGACTATAGGCAAAATGACTAGGGTAGAAGATGCCCCAGTCAACAACCTTTGATTGCTAATTTTGTTGACAAATTGGATGCATTATGCCACTGGTTCGCGGAAGGCCGTGTCAGAAACGCACGGCATAGATGGGCAGACAGAAGACGCCGGTTGGGGCATCGAGACTGGTGCGCAGGCGCTCACTGCCTGAGGACATAGACCTTGATCCCCGCCCAAATGACCACGAGCACCCCGCCGGTCACGATCGCGAGCACTGTGTAGCCGATCTTGCTGGCTGCTCCATCGATGGCGCGACGGAGGCGGCACACCGCAGCGTCGGCACCGCCGAGGCCGGAGGCGGTATCGGCCACCGCCTTCTATGTCGCCGCTGCGATGACGGGCGTCAGCTGGGCAAGCACCGTCGTGGCGGTCTTCTGCCTAGCCTTTGAGGCTATGTTCGGCTGGCCGGACTGGCTGTCTGCCCACCGGGGGGCGGCGGCTGCCGCGGCTATAGACTCTACAACCCCCACCGCCCCAGCAGTCCGCGCCGCGCCGCAACTTCCGGCACCACGCCGACGGGGCGCTGCTCGATGCGGTCGGCGGAAATCGACGTCAGCACGACGGGCCCGCCGACCCAGTCGACGAGTTTCTCGCCGTACTCGTTCTTGATGTCCGCGTCGCGAATCACGCCCATGTAGCGCGGGAAGTCGCGAGTCGGATTTATATAGTCAGTGTCGTTCGGCAGGTGGAATTTAGCGATGCAGCTATGGTCGATCGGCGTTGCGAAGAACGTTCCCACGTCTTTCGCCTCGAACGCCGGCAGATCGGGCTGATCGAGCGTCGCGCAGTACCAGATCTGAGCCTTGCCGTCGGCCAGGCCGGCAAGCACGACCGCCTGTTCACCGAATGTCGGGTCCATTGTCTTCACCCGTCGCAGCGCGTCGGGCAGCGCCTTGGCGGCAGCGGGGAGCGACTGCGCCTGACGGCAGAGCTCGTGAACGACGATCGACGCTACGCTGTATGCGCCGGTTGCCGCGATCGCCGCGGACAGGTGCGGGATCGTGGCGATCTTCGGCATGTTGACCCGCCCGGCATCCGTCACCGCCAATGAGTCTGTGGCGAGATGAACGACCCGGTTGGGGTGCGACTGGGTCATGGCGATGATAGCGGTCACGGGCGAGCCTTTCGGAAGAGATGGATGGTGGCGGTGACGCCGAGAGGCAGGGCGCTGGAGACGATGCCCAAAGCCGTGCCGGTTAGGCCGGGGAACATGGTGGAGGCGATGATCATGCTGATCGGCTCAGCACTGGCCGGCGAAACGAAAAAGGCCGCCAGCAAGGCGGCCAGTAAGAAGGTCTTCATTGGTTTTCCTACCTTGAGTGAGTGCCGGGCCGAGCCGGAGCTCGCATCGCGTCGTCCTGCGTCCACCCGCTAACGGATCGACGCACCTGCTTGACCGTCTGCCGGTTGCCTTCAGCCACGATCGCGCGGATCTGCGCTTCGCTCACTGTCGACCCGCTGGCGTCGACAGTGGTGTGGAACGACATGGATGGAGCCTGCCGCGCCACGCCCGCCACGTTCGGCAGGGTCGGCGCGCTGCCGACATAGCCACCGCTGGCGTACCCCTTCAGGCCGCGGCGCATCGCGTCGAGAGCGCCAGGGCCACCGGCCGCACGAACGGACGCCTGATCAAAGACGTACTCGCCCTTATGCACCATGCCGGCGGGCTGGTACTTGCCGCCCGAGCCGGTGTAGCCGCCGGAGGAGAAGCCGGCCGCGCCACCAAACAGCGAGCCGAAGAGCGAACCCAGCAGCCCGCCTGAGCCGTTAGTCGGGAATAGGGCATTCAGCCCGATATCCACCAGCCGATCGGCGACCCGCGACAGGGCGTTCGCAAATACCTCCGCTCCATCGGCACCGGCACGCAGGTCGGAAATCACACCGCCGATCACATCACGCCCGATGCTATTCACCTCGGCTACCGCCTCGGCAGCACGGTGCTGGGCATCAACGGAGGCCGACGCAGCAGCCTGCAGATTGCCGTACTGCTGCGCCAGCGCGTGCAGGCCGGCCGTGTGCTCGGGGGTGAGCTCAATGCCTTGGCGTTGAGCTTCGGCCAGTAGATCTTGCTCGAACCGGTACGCCGCCGCAGCCTGCGTGGTCATGCCGAGCGCCTGCTGCTCGATTTGCATCTGTCGGATGCGCTCGTTGGCGGACGAAACCACATCCTTGTAGGCGTCGGCCTGAGACTCGCCACCACGCGCACCAGCCGGCTCGATGTGCCAATTTTCATTGGAGAGAGGGAAGTTCAGCCCGAACGATTTCGCATTGTCATGCGCCCACTGGCGGGCAGCATCGGAGCCGAACGACAGGTCGGCGGCTTGCCCCTTGTTGTGGTTGCTGGAGCCCGGCGGAGCCACCCACTTCCGCGCCTCAGCGACGGAGCCGTACTTCTTCAGCGCCTCGTTCCAAAGCTGCTGCTGGCGCTCGACCGTGCGGAATCCGGAGGTCACACCAATGTTGAATCCCATGGTGTTCGCGGAATCGATGAAGCTCTGCAGGTTGGTCTGGAACCCCTTGTCCAGGCCGGCCATCTTGTCGCCAGCACCTGCCGCCGGGCGAGCGTTCACGGTCACAACGGCCTTGGGGCGGCGGGCGAGCTCGTCCTCAAGCTGCTTAATCTCCGCCTCGCGCTCGGCGATATAGGCGTCGCTGAAGCCGTAGCTCTTGTACTTGGGCAGTGCCGCCTTCGCGAGGTCGAGGCGCTTCTGGATGGTCGAAGTGCTCTGGTTGCCGACGTCGCCAAGCATGTCGACGAACTGCGACATGACGTTCACGACGCCGACGAGCGCGGATCTCAGGCTCGTCGACACGGTGTTCGCGATCTTGTCGAACTGGCGGTCCAACTCGACGGCCTTGTCGATCATCTCCTGAGAGATGACGTTGCCGGTGTCGCGCGCCTCCTGCCGGAGCTTGGCCACGCTGCCGACGCCGCGGTCGAGCAACTGCACGAACTGCTCACCGCCGGTGCCGCCGAACAACTCGTCTGCGATGCGGATCTGCGAGGCGCGGTCCAGCTTCGCCAGCTTGTCGATGATCTCCTCGAAGAGCTTATCGGGCTCGGCGAGTTTCTTACCCAGATCCTCGGCTGTATAGCCAAGCCGTTGGAACGCCTCAGCGGCGCTACCCTGTCCGGTGACGACGAATTCGTCGGCCCGCAGCTGAAGCTCCTTGAGGCCGTCCGTCAGGGCGTCCAGCCCGACGCGGGACTGCTTCGCCGCGTAGGCCAGTTCCTGAAATGCCTCGGCGCCGACACCGGCTCGCTTCGCCTCGGCGTTGAGTTGCGCCAGATCCGACGTCACCGCCTTCAGCCCGGCGAACGCACCAGCGATCGTGAGCCCAGCCAGGCCAGCGCGAAGTCCATCTCCAACACCGGCGAGAGCAGCGCGAGCGATGCCGCCCGTTCGTTTTGCGTCCTTCCCGAAGCCATCGAGATCCTTGCCGGCCTTCTGCAGGCCGCTGTGGAAGCTGGCGCTGCTCAGCCCAAGGTCGACGAATACCGCGCCCGCCGATGAAGCCATTACGCGGCCTCCTTCTCGATCGAGCGCAGGAACGCGCCAAGGGTCGAACCGACCGCAGCAGCGCAGGTAGTCAGGCCGTGCTTGTGCAGGAGCTCGTCCGCACGCCGCTCGTCGATCCAGCTGATAACGGGAGGCACCATGGGCCAGCGGCGGTCGAAGCTGCCGACGGCCAGCAGGACGCGTAGGGCAGCGAGCGACATTCCGGTGTCAGACTGGGCCTCGGCAACGATGTCGCCGACCTTCTTGCCCAGCGTGCGTTCGGCGACGACGACGCGGGCGATATCGAATTTTATGTTGATGCTCATGCTGAGCCCTTCTTCGCGGCTCGCGCCGCTACGCGCTTCGCCGTCTTTTCGATCTCGCTCGCGAGATCATCGGCGATGCTGCTGGTGATGACGGTTTGATTGGCCCTTAGGGCCGGTGCCATGAACGGGTGCGCAGGCATCTTCTGTGTGCCGTACTCGTTCCAGGCGGCGTGGCGGGCCGAGGCCTGCACCCTGAGAGTGGCCGAGGCGCCTGCGCCTTTCGCTGCACGGTTGGCCTCCCGCGCCGCCTGGCCAGCTTCCGCTCGGGTGGCACCATCGTGCATGGCCTCAGCGAAGGCTGCCTTGCCGGCGTTGCGCCGAATTACCTTCGTGCCGATGGATGCCTTGAGGTCGCCCTCGTCCACCGGAGCGTAATTGCGTGCGGCATTTTCGACGGGTTTTGCAGCGCGCTTCAGCGCCCGCGCGAGTACACCTGTCTGGGTTGATTTCTTGAATTGCTCCAAGCCCTTCGCGACTTCACGAAGACCGCGAATGTCGAGTTTCGTTTGCATGGGGGTCATATTTTCAATTGCAGACGTGTGCGTTGTGGGACCCCACAGGTCCGAGGATCAGAGGCGACTGGCCTTCTGGCCCAGCCCCCAGTCACCCGATCCCACGCAGCCTCATGGCGGCCTCTGCCTTTTGGCGCAGGCGCTCCGCCGACGCGGCAACATTGCGTTGCCCCCCGAGGTCTGCGCTGGTGCTTTCATATGCAGGCCAACCGACCAGCGACATCTCGATGAGGTCGACATCTGTGATGGTCCTGATGGGGAATCCAGAGGCGTCGGTGTCCCAGTCCTCCTCCACCACCCGAAAGCCGATGGAGCAGCCCCTGATGTCCCGGCGCGTCACGGTACCGATCGCCGTCTGCCCGTCTGGAGTGCTGGGGTCGGCTTCGAGCTCGAAGCGCAGCCCCCTCTCATCTTCGCGCAACTGCAATGTCCCTGCGGACACGCGCCCTAGGATTCGACCGGCGTCGTGGTGAAGCAGCGCGAGCACGTCGGGGCTCTCCGCAAGGCTGCGACGAAAGCTGCCCGGCCTGAGGATCTCCCGAAAGGCACCGCCGATCACGGCTGGGCTGTTGAACCGCGCGGCATAGCCGCTGATCGAAGTGCCTCGGGTCTCCGGGGCTGCCTCGGTACGGCGCTCCTGCTCATTTCCCACCGCGCACCTTCCGCTCTGCGGCTTCCAGACGTGCGAGGCGAGTGGCCATCCCGTCGCTGCGCAGAGTCAGAGCGATAGCCATCGGATCTCTATCAGTGCCAGTAAAGGTCTTGCCGCGTACAGTAATCTTCCGCGGTTTCTTGGCCGGCTTCGCGTCGGCGCGTTCAGTTGCCATAGTAACCGGCCTCCCGCGCGTTCTTCAAAAAGACCTCGATATGACCACCATCAAACGCATTGCCCATCCAGCCGAGATTCATCGGGCGAAGCGTCGACCAGGCGATGTCTTCAACTTCGAGCTGGCTTCGCAATTCGTCGTAAGATTTTCGCTCCGCATCGAGGGCATGCATGGCCCGGCACAAGGCCGCAACGCGACGACCGTATTCGGGCCGCACCTCGTCGCACACAAGGCGGCTTGCGCGCCCGCGCGCCTCCCGCAGGCGCTGGTCCAGGACGGTGAGGGCCGCGGTCACGTCCCGGTCAAGCTGAGAAAGCTCCGAGAGCCGACCGTGGACGCTGGTCTGCGCGACAGTATCTTCACCGAGCAAGGTCGCGACGCCAGCGCGGTAGGCGGGCACCGGGGCGGTGGCGAGCTCTTTCTCGAGTTTCCGGCGCTCGCGGATGGTGGCAGTCTGCTTATCCAGCAACTCGGCGCGCTTGGCGATCAGCGCCGCATATTCCGGCACGGTGGTCAGCGGCGGCACGCGGTAAGATTCGGCCGCCACCGACTTGTTCTTTGACAAGAGGCCCATTCAGCCCTCCATAATTTTCGAGGAAGTGCGCGTGGTGGCGTCCCATATGATCGCTGGTGCGATCACAGTGACCGCGGCATCCGCGTGCGGGTGCAGGTCGTCCCAATTGCCGGCCTGAAGCTCGAAACGCTTCGGGCCGAGTGGGCGCGACAGCACGAACCTGTCAGAATCGGGCTCGGTGCCGGCCATGGTCGCGGCGGCAGCATTGGCCGATTTCACCGGCCAACCGGCCGCGGTCAGCGCGTAGGCGATGCCGAGTAAGTAGGCGTCTCGGACCGACAACATAATTCGCCCGTTGGACTTCTCGCCGACATAGCCGGAGGCGCCGCGGGCAAGCCGAGATCGGAGATCGTGTTCGGATACGCCGAGCAGTTCTGCAACTTCGCAGACGGTCATGGTCGGGTCATGATGGTGGGAAAGCATGGTTTGGCCCTTGGCTCATGCCAATAGTGAAACGAAAAGAAAAGCCCCGCCGAAGCGGGGCTAAAGTAGTTGGGGTAAGGGGCTCGCCAGCCCTTCATTATTATTCCGCGCGAGGCGCCAGAAAGGGACTATGCCGCCTGCAGCAATTCCTGAAGGTGGGTCGCAGCGTCCCGCAGAAACATCTTCCCGCGACGTTGGGCGGTCTTTCCGTCGTGCCCAAACAGCCTGCCGATGTCCGCGAAGTTCTGCGCCTCGAGCGCGGCGTCGAGCACCGTGACGTCGTCAGCACTCAGCCGCTGCCGCACCCGGCACGCCAGGCGGCCTGCATCTATGCGTTCGTCCAAGCTGGGCGGCGGCACCACCGCCTGCGGATCCACGGCACCGCCTGCGGAGCCTCGCCAGGTGGTGAGGCGATCACGGGCAGGGAAGCCGCCGCAATGGGTGAGTGCTCCCTTCGGGATGCGGCGATCCGCCTTCTCGATGGCGCCATCCTCACGGCGCGCGAGCACGCGCTCATAGGTCTCGCCGCCTGCGAAGCGCAGAGCGCCCAGACGGGCCAGCGGGGCGCAGGGAGTGCCGCCGATGATGGCAGGTGCGCTGTCGGGGTGTAGATCCATGTCTCCCCCGGCGGGCACGGCCGGGCCGCCGCACTCACTATGGGCCACCTCTACATCCCCCATGGCGCGCATGATCTCTTCTGGCCGCGGGCGCATCTCCATCTCGCTATCGATGGAGGGCGGCGGAGGTGCTTCGGCCCACTCGTCTTCGTAGTAGTCGAACGGCTCGTCCGCGGCGCTGTCGTTGGCTGCGGCGAGCATCCAGTTCGTAGTCAGTGGTTCGGCCGGTTGGCACAGGCTCCGCCAGGTGCGCAGCGCGGGCGCAATGCCGGCCAGGTCAGCGTGGCGCCCCATGCCCGGCCGGTCGCGCGATAGGATGTCGCTGTCGTTCGCCGGGGCGCCTATTGCCCAGCTGGCGACGATGCGGCGGTGTTGCTCAGGCGTGCGAACGGTCGCGCCGTCGAGGGCGAGGGTCATCGGCGAGTTCCTATGGAATGGGGGCGCTCTGCGGCGCCTGCTACTAGATATAGCGTTTGGGCGCCCCGTCCGCCCGTGCCGGAACCGGAGAAGCTCGGCGCGATGCACATCAAGCGCATGCGCCCCCGCCAAAAAATAACTCGAAAACCTGCGGGATTTCGCGTTGCAGGACCCCGCCGGTGCGCAGAAGAGACGAGCGTAGACCTTGAGGTACCCCCGGT
>NZ_JAJALI010000016.1 GCF_020523795.1 Ancylobacter sp. Lp-2 | reverse complement strand
ACCGGGGGTACCTCAAGGTCTACGCTCGTCTCTTCTGCGCACCGGCGGGGTCCTGCAACGCGAAATCCCGCAGGTTTCGAGTTATTTTTTGGCGGGGTCGCATGCGCTTTATGTGCATTCCGTCGAGTTTCTCGCCGCGGGGCCACGCGCGCCCGGGGCGCCCAAACGCTATATTTCTGGTGAGCCCGCGAAGACGGGATGCTCTTCACCATTCCTGCGAGGAAGACCATGCACCTGCGCGCCCTGCCGGTGGCTGACGCCGGCCAGATGCTGCCCAACCATCTCGACAATCCCAGTGACCTCAGCGTCCCGCGGTTCCGGCCTTCCGCACCGGCCAGTGCGCCGCTGGTCACTGACGGTCGGTCCTGCCGCAGCCCCGCCCAGCACCGCGCCGACATCGCCAAGGCGGGGACGTCGGACGAGCGGCACGAAGGCGACGGCCAGTCCAATCTGCGGAAAGCCTTCGACACCGGGCTGCTACCTGCTGAACTACGGGAGACAGCGGCTGTGTTCGACGAGCTCTATCACCTCGCGCACACACCACCTGCACGGCCGACAATATATGAATGTCAAAGCCTCGGCCGTCTTACCGGACCCGAGCGCCAAGCCCGCGCGCGGCAGGTGCTGCGGCTACTGCAGTATAGGTGCGGACATCTCTATCGCGACTTGGTGCGCGCCGTGATCCACGACGAGCCCATGGCCGCGATCGGAGCGGACCTAGGCGGCAACACGAAGGACAGCGCCAGACTCGGCCGGCAGCGTGTCGCCGATGCTCTGACCTTCGCCCGCAGTGCCCTGGCCGACATGGATTGCTGGCAACGCCGCCAGGATCGCGCCGTCGATGTTGGCTCTCCGATCGTACCGATCACAGCGCGCGCCATCGGCGACATTGGCATTCCGGAATGGATTCATGAAGCGGCGAACGATGATCTACGGCAACTAAAGCAAGCTGCGTGAGGTGGTTCGGGGTGCCTCCCCGCCTTTGTGGTAATCTAACAATAAGTCTCTCGCAGGACTTCTACTTCAGCCCGGTCGCGTGCCGGGCTTTTCTTTTCCTCTCGGCGCCACCCCAACGTCGAGCGAGCCCGGCGAATGTTTTGCGCAGTTCGGCGTTCGCCGGGCTCAACTTCACAGCAAATCCAGAAGGACATCCAATGGCTACCACCAGACAGGCGGTTGCCGCGATCGATCGCGTGCTGAGGCTGCCTCACGGGGTGGCTCGATGGCACGCTGATCGTCTCCGCGCCGCTGGCCGGCTGCCCAGCACACAAGGCATGCCGACGCCGCTCACCAGCACCGAGATCGCCTCGATCTTGCTTTCGACATTGACCGGCACCGCATCGGACAGCTGGCGCATCGGCGAGTATCTAGATCTTCATCCGCTCACCGGCGGCCCGTCGCTGGTGGAAACTATGGCGGTGTACGTCAACACGCCGGACGATTTCTTCGAACTCGCCGTCGACGCCTTCACGACCGCGGCGGTGCTGACCTTCCGGGCCGCGGATCGGGGCATCCGCACTACTCATTTCGCCGATCGTGAGCCGCGCCTCCGGCCGGCGATCGATCGCTTCACTACGTTACCCGCCGGCACGCTCGTCGAGCTCGCCGCCGCCATCAAATCCTGCCCGCCTGTCCGCGCCGGTCGACGTCGCGTCGCCGCTCGGTGGGCATCACCTATGGAAGCAATATGATCCTGAAGAAGCGCCAGGCGGCGCCTGAACCGTTTAAGGTCCGAAGCCTCGCCGAGGCTGATCCGGCGTATTCCGCGCTGCTCGAAAAGCAGCAGGAACTTCGCACTGCCCGCTCCAAGCTCGACGCCGAAGAAGGCGACCTCCTCTTCCGTCTCGCCAACGATAAGCCGGCCGATGCCCCGGTGAATCGGCGTGTCGCCGCGCTTCTCGGCGATGAAGTCGACGAATCCAGTCCAGCGCTAGACGGGTTGCGAGCCCGCTTCGCTCAGTGCCAGGCCGAACGCCGCGACGTTGATGCCGCTCTGCGGGTGGTCGATGACCGGATCCGGGCGGCCCGAGGTGCGGCGAGCAAGACGATCCTCACCGACGTTGAGCCGGAATGGCGTAGGCGGGTGACGGCGCTCGGTGCCGCTCTGGCGCAGGCGCACGCCGCGCACGCCGCCGTTGAGGAGATCATCGACGCCCTGCAACGGGCGGATGTGGCGTGGGGACGACCGACATTCACGGATGGACGGGCCGTGCAGATCTTCGAAACTCGCGTCGGTGCGTGGTTCGCTCGCGCTGCTGCTGCCGGACTGATTGATCGAAGCACGATCCCGGAGTCGTTGAAATGAGGCGGACTGTCCCTCACGCTGTCCGCGGTGTCGAGCGCGCCACCGCAAAGGCCGGCAACGCCAGCCTGATCCGTACCGCGGTCAACGGCCGCAGCGAGATGCTGCCGGACGACCCGCACGAGGTGGTGAAAATCCTCGCCGAGCGCCGGAAGAAATCGCCGGCCTTGGCCTTAAAGACCCGGCTGCTCGCTGATCTGCGCAAGCGCGGACATGGATGAGGGGCTCAGCGCCACCGGTCGGCGGATGGTGGGGTATGCGCTGCGCTGGGGCCATCCAGCCCAAGTCACTGTCGGCGGCCAGCGGGTGACAGAGACATTCCGGCGCGGTGCATTCCTCACCTCCATAGCCGAAGGGCGGGTACTGATGTGCCTGGATCATATGTGGGACGCCGTCGTTGCCCGCCAGGCCGATGGTACGCTCACTCTGGTCGAAGACGCGGTCGGCCTTCGCGTGGATGCTGTCGCCAACCACAGCCCTGCCGGGGACGATGCGCTCGAGGCCGTGCGCTGCCGGGCTTGCGCCGGGCTCTCGGTGTCGTTCGATCGGCCGGCCGCCGAGTGGCGCGACGTGGACGGCGAGTCGGTGCGGGAAATCGTGTCGTGCGAGCTGCTCGAGGTGTCGGTCTGCCGAAACCCAGCCTACCGCTCCTCGGAGATCGTGGCGGGCCGCATGCGCATCGATGCGTTCCTGACCGCCGCCGCAGCCCTTGATGATCCGCATGGAGCGCGTCTTGCCCGCCTCGAGGCGGCCGAGGCGGCGCTTCGACGGTAGGGGGGGGCACCTCAGAAGTCCAGGTGCCTCTGATCTCCGTACCAGTGACGCCCCTTCGTGCGCGCATCCGCAATTCAAAATATGGGGGTGCATCACCTGCCCGCTGACCTCCCGGCCTTCCTCATCCACGCCCAGCGCCAGCCCTTCGTCTTAGGCCAGTTCGACTGCTCTCTCGTCATCGCCGACTGGTGGCTCGCCAATCACGGTGTAGACCCCGCCGCAGACATCCGGGGCACCTACAGCAGCCAAGCCGAATGCAACGCCCTCCTGCGCCAGCACGGTGGCTTGCCTCGCCTCATAGCGCGCATGGCCCGCCGTGTGGGTGCCGTCCGCACCGCAGACCCGCAGCCGGGCGATTTCGCCATTATCCGCGCACCTACGCTTTGGGCTGCGGCCATTCGAACCCCGACCTGCCGATGGGCGGTGAAGGAGGGCGACGGCCTCACTGCCATCCGAAGCCCGCTGCGCGTCGTAGCGGCGTGGTCCATCACCAAGGAGAACTAATGCCCCAAGCACTCGCCCCAATCATCGCTGGAGCCCTCGGCCCGGCCTTTGCAGCCGGCACGGTGGGCGGCTATTTGGCCACAACCGCGCTCACCCTTGGAACGGGCTTCACCGTCCTGATGCAGGAGGCCGGCCGATGACTGCTGTGCTTGCCATGCGCCAGAGCGGTGTGATCCACATCGCCACGGACACCCTAGCGATAGCGCCCGACGGCCGGCGCCACCTTGTGCCGAAGACCTACACGATCCCCCATGCCAAGGCCGCCCTTGTCATCCTCGGCACCAGCGGCGCGGCCATTGGGGTGCTTGAGCACATGTCGAAGGGGGCGGACACGTTCGATGCTCTGGCGGGCAATCTCGTCAACGCCATGCGCGCCGTCACCGCGCCTCACACGGGTGTAGATCCTCGCCAGGTCGCCGTCCTCGCCGGCTTCGGGGCCGAGGGGCCGCGGATCTATATGGTCAGCACAATCGAAGAGCCAGGCATCACGCCCTTCCAACTTACCGACGTGGGACCGATGTTCGCGGCGCCGATCACGGGCGAATTCGTCAAGCAGGCGAATCTCCCGAACGACACGGACCAGATAAACCCGGAGTGCGACTTCCCCCGTTACTTCGAGATAATCCGGGGACTCGGCATCAAGAGCCCGGCTGGCGGCGACGTGCGAGACTGGGTCGGCGGCCCGCTTTCGCTCACGGCCCTGCACGACGATGGGCGGATCGAGCAGCGCATCGTCGGCGAGCGTCGAGTTGAGGTTGCCCCGCGCCTGCGGCGTTGTGTTGGACTGTGACGGAGAGCGCGATGCAAATGACCCAATTCATGATCACCGCGCCCTCCAAGGACCACCCTGCCGGCACCCTGGTGGTCACCATAGAACTGTCAGCGGATTTTCGCGCTCGCTCGCTGGAGGGCGACGACTCCTTGCCGGAGTTTTTTCCGACGAGTGGGTGGCGGAGGCGCTGGCGCGGTCTGACCTTCCCCTGGAACGCAAAAAGGCCGGGTGATCCCGGCCTTTTTCTTCGTAATCCACGCCGCCGGTACATCCGCGGTCGACATGGTTGCGAACATTCATACGTACCGTTGGCGCGTGACGGTGCTGTGAAGCGGCCACAACTGCGGCGTGTGCAACGGCCCGCTACACCGTCGATGTTGGGGTAAAGCTGAAGCCTTAGCGCAATCGGGCATGCTCGTTCTTGTGGCGCACGATTTCGCGCAAGTTCAAATTCTAGTGGATTTCGATCGACGAAACGCATCGAAATAACTACAGAGCCTCTCGACGTTCTCGGGCTCAAATTCATGATCTGAGTCCGCATGAACGACAATTTGGAAGTTGCGGCCAGAGTTTTCCTTACAAATCGCCTTAAGCGCTTTTCGCAGAGAGGGGTACTCTTGGCGTCTGACAGCGAGCGCTTCACCGTTTTGCGACGGCCACTTCCACGCCGTCGTCGCATAACCGTTCAAATCGTGTAGCACCTGCCTTGGATCGAAAGCTTTCACATTCATGCGCCTGCTCCCCGGTCGGGTCGAGCGAAAGCGCGCGGATCTCGATCCGTTCTCTTCCAACCGCCAACGTGCCGATGCCTGTGTTGACGACATCAGACTCTATATCCCTTCCGCCGAAATAGCCAATCCAAATGAAAAAACGAAGTCGATTCACAAAAAATAATTATTCACCTTCTATCGGGAGCATTCTTGTAACCAACAATGCAGCCTCAGTGCGGTTTTTGACATTGAGTTTTTTCATTATGTTTCGAATGTGAACCTTAACAGTGCTTTCACACATGTTAAGTTGATAAGCGATGATCTTGTTGGGGGTTCCACTACGCAGGGCGCGGGCTACCATCATTTGCTTGTGTGACCCGAAGGCGCCGTATGATCCAATCGGATAATCCGAGCGCCCAAACGAATTCGGCTCGCTATTCAAAAAGCCAGAACTCGGCACGTAAGTGCCACCTGCCAACAGCAAATGGAGGATCTGTATCGTTAGTCGGAGAGATAGACTGGTCGGCAGGTATCCCTGCACGCCCACCTGCACGGCTTCGGCCACGCTCTTCGCGGCATCATCATCGCAAAGAACCGCAAAACTGATGGATGGATGGCGAGCATGCAATTGAGTGACGTAGGATCTTAGCTGCTCCATCCCAATTTTGTTTCCAGCAACATGCGGCATCGATAGTATAATCAACGATGTGCTTTCACTATCGCTTGATGCGGTCCATTCTGGAAAATCCAAATAGCTATAGAAATCGCAACTAGAATCTTCCATGCGAAGCGATTTTACTAAGCTCTGTGCATACAATAAGCGCGGCTCAATCAAGGCGACGAAATTGTGTCGTCGCGCATCCTCATTTCTCCTTATCTGAAATGACTGCGGGTCATGATGTTCGTCGTGCCCGAACGCAAGCGCGGCAGATCGCCGCTCAGCGAACGACGCTGAATGTTCAACGGCATCTTCGGTATCCATACGGCGTGATCACCATCTGTGCTCAGCTTCGCTAGTGCCAAGGCCTGTGTGGCAGTCGAGATCCGCAGATAAAACTCATCTGATTACAATGAGTGGTAGATTGAAATTTCTACGCACCAAAAAGTAGTAGCACTTTCGAAGCAGCATTGGGGTAAACAAAAGGAGTAGGTCATTCACCTTTCGGCCAGTGCCTACGACTCATCGAACTCCGTCAACAAAGTCGATACTCATCGCGGGAGCACCGTGTCAGCTGTCCGAGAGTGCGATTCGGTCAATCCCACGCACGCTATTCAAGGGTTGACTGCGCCTTCGATGTCGAGGCGACGTGGCGGCTTTTGGCCCTGAGCCCTCACCGTCACGCGGGGCACTTCCGACGCTCATCAGCCGGCGGACATAATCAAATAATGTGCCCTACCCGTTCAAATTTCCTGGAATGTCGCAGCGCGTGCGCAGCGCTCGGTACGCGACTGCGTCGACATTGTTGCCGTCTCGGTGCCTGATGTCGCTATGGTTGCCCTCGCCATGGAGCATCTCATGCGCGACAACCGGCCAGTATCGATCCACAGCGGACGCCAAGGCGTACTCGGAAATTGCCGACCCAAGTCTCAGATCGGCTTCGCATATTGCCCGAGCGCGGGCTTCAAGGTTGTTTTTCATGGCGCACTCTATCACGCGTGCAGATATCGTAGCGAAACGTTGGCGTGATGAGGTGGCGGCATTGCGGTGCGGACAACTCCCGTGACCGCTAGCCTTGTGCCTTGGCGAGTCGAATGAGTTTGCGGTGCGCGGCGAGCATGTTCTGCCATGACCGCTCGGTGCGGCGGATCAACTTTATGCATTCGGCCGGATCGTCCGATCGACCAGCCATGGCAAGAGCTGCGGATTGGTCCTCCAGAGCTAATTCAAGGTTCGACAGGGCTTCGCTCACACTGATCATCACACCCCTCCAAGGCGAGGCATCATTGCACCTTAGGGGGGAGGCGTCACTAACTTAGACATTCAAGGTTGATTCGTTCTCGGCTCCCCCCGCTGCGGCACCACTCCGTTGCCCACCGCCATGTCGCCGCTGGCGATAGCGCCCGCCGGCCTGCGCTCTGGGCCGGGGTTGGCGGCTGGGACGAGCGCAGGTCATTCGAAGGCTAGTGGCCGGGCACGCTGACCATAACATGCCCGGCCTGCCGATGCCCGAGGGCTGGGAGCCAGGCGACGGCAGTTTCAGGGTACCGGCATGGGGGGCCACGTGCAACTTGCGCCTACGCTTCGAGGCGCCGCTGCATATCAGCAAGGACGTACAGACGAATCTCGGATGATAGGTTGGAGCCAAGTATGCAGCCGGCATCGATCTCCGATACCAGGGCGATGAAGGACTTGCCCTTTCTGCGCGCCAGCGCCTTTGCCGCCTCGAAAAACTCAGGCTCCAGCGAAATGCTGGTCTTCCGCTTTCCAATAAGGACAGAATACCTCTTTATTTTCATCGCTCTCACAGCTGCGTGGCGGGCCACATTTACCGAAGATTGCACTCCTTACCCCCGCGACACCACCCGCTGCCCGTCGCCACGTCGCCGGTGTCTAGGAGCTGGATGCACGAACTAGCCCTGCCGCTCCCGTAGCCGCACGCCGGGGCCGTTGCCGTTCTGGTCGATGAAGAGAACGCCGGCCGTCTCGAGGGCGGAGATCACGGCCGCAACATTGTTCGGCATGCCAACGGCCGGCCCAGCACTCGCCTCCATACGTCTCACTGTGGGGGCCGACACACGAGCGGCTTCGGCTAATTCAACTTGGCCCATGCCGACAAGCGCTCGGGCAGCCGCGATCTGCCTTCCTGTCACACGATTAATTTCGCTCACCATGATGAATATCGATTGACTCCAAATTGCGTCGATTGATAGTAGGCATACTGAGCTATTTTAATCAATGACGGAGCTCGCCAATGACCATCCACACCCCTACACCTGCCCCCGACAACGACGACGACTGCGAGGCCCGCTGGCAGCTGCACGACAAGCTGGTCACGACGGCGAGCCAACTTCACACAATGATCCGCTTTACCCAGATCGCCTGGCAGCAGGGCTACGAGTGCGACAAGGCGATGATGGACACGGCCTTGGACGTCCTGCTCGGTCTGGCGATCGACCTCGAAAACACTGCCTACGAGATCTGAGGGCGCCACAATGAACGCGCAACACAATCTCGACCGCATCATCGACGAGGCCGTTGCCATCGCCGACGCCACCGGCCCGCAAACCGGCACGCGCCGGAAGGGCCGCAGGAAGCCAGCGCAGCGGCTCTTGGACAACACGGGCAACGACGAGACTCCGGCCGTGCAGCGCGATTATAGAGGCGCTGAGACGCCAGACCGCGCAACCTTGCGCCGCGAGCTAACCCAGATCATCGAGCGCGCCATAGAGGCCCTGGACGCCCTAGAGGCCGACGCTGACGCCGAACAGGAGCTCGGCTGGACGCTGGGCGTCAATCAGGACCATGCCCTTGCCTGGTGCACGCTAGATGCATCCGGGACGGCAGAGCCAGACGACCATGGCGGCGGCGACATCAATGACGAACCACACGACGCCGAAGATGACATGGCGGCCGATCCGGATGCCCTTCACCTGTTGCGCGACGAGTTCGTGTTTTCCCAGATGATGAGCGACACACGCGTCGAGCGGCACGAAGCAAGCAACGCCGCGCTGCAGCAGCTGGCGGACATGACCGGCCAGTCATTCAGGGCCGTACACTGGCCCCTGGTGACGATGCATCCGAAGCGGCCGCCCTCCCGCGAGGGCCTCACCCGGTTGCGCGGCATCGTCAACGGGGTGCCGATGGTGGTGGAGGTCACGCGATGAACATGCAAACCTCCACTCCTGACGTGAAAGTTGTCAATCCTAACGCGTTCCCGCTTCTCTATTGCATGCTCCTGAACTCGCCTTGCGCGGTGGAGGGCTGGGAGCCAGGCACCCCGCTGGCGTTCACGCAGCTAGATCAGCCCAACGGTGGCGACGCGGCGATTCTCTACATTAAGGGACGCGATCCGGTGTTGATCAGGCTCGTCACAGACATCCTCCCCGAGGACTGGCAGGCTCTGCCAGACCACCGCATGACTGCAGGGAGCGATGTCGACGCTGCGGTCGTCTGTGACGTCCTCGGCACTGATCGAACTGTGTCCGTCCGACTCGAGCGAGTGACTGCGATCCACAAGTGCCTTGGGCCGGTCGAACGTCTAACCGGGAGGTCCGCATGACCGCCTTCAGCCTTGGTGACCCAACCTGGGCACGCGAAGCCCGTCGGCGTCTGGTCGATCGGCCGCCGCCGTTAAAGGCGTGGCGGTTCGAGATCGGCGATCGTGTCGCGATCATCCATCGCGGGGCGATGCAGATTTGTACGATCACTGGACGGTCAGAATTCGCTGATCGCCCTGACCGCTACGAGGTCGTGTTTCCGAACTTCGACAGGTTGCGACGGAAGTGGCGGGATTCGGACGAAATCTCGCCGGCCCGCTAACCGCTCAGCGCCGCCGCGCGAAGGTGCGGCGGGGCTTCTGTGGACGCGTGCCGCAGAAGCTCGCAGTGCGCCGCCAATTCGATAACATCGCCCGATGGCGAAGAAGAAAAAGAAGCTCGCGAAGCTGGCAGCCAGCGGGCGACCGCTGGAGCAGATCGCTGCGCTGCCGTTTCAGGTATCGCCGGAGGGGCAGCTGGAGATCCTGCTGCTCACATCCCGCGACACGCACCGGGCCATCATTCCCAAGGGCTGGCCGATCAAGAACCACAAGGATTGGAAATCAGCCCAGGTCGAGGCCCGGCAGGAAGCCGGGGTGATCGGGGAGATCGGGCGGAAGCCCATTGGCCGCTACAGCTACTGGAAGCGGATGGCGGAGCACTTCGCCTTGATCCGGGTGGACGTGTTCCCGTTGGTGGTGACCCGCCAGTTGGCTGACTGGCCCGAGCGACACGAGCGCGTTCAGCGCTGGTTTCAGGCCGAGGGCGCGGCCTTGCTCGTCGACGAGCCGGAGCTCGGCGATCTAATCCGCCGGTTTGCCGCGTCGGGTACATGGCAAAAGCTGGCCGGGAAGTGAGACGGGGCGATTCCCTACGATACCCTGTTTTACCCCTCGCCGTGGCGACTCGGTGGCGACAGATTCGGTAGAAAAGAAAAAGCCGCCTTGCGGCGGCTTTCTCAATGTTCTGATATTTCTATCAGATTTTGGTTGCGGGGGCAGGATTTGAACCTGCGGCCTTCAGGTTATGAGCCTGACGAGCTACCGGGCTGCTCCACCCCGCGTCAGTGGTCGGCGCGACATGTCGTCGGCGACGGCGGGTATCTAGCAATCCCGATCCGCAATTGAAAGGGGTAGGGGTGAAATTTTGTCGTCCAATTGTCGCTTTTTCTGGGGATTTCCTGCATAATAGCTTGAAGAGAATAGGGAAATTCTCATGTGCACACATCTGGACGAAGATGCCGTGCCGCCGGTTTCTCATAAGGCCATCACCACTTCCGGCCCGTTGGTCCGCGCGCTGAGGGCCGCGCTCCGCGCGGCGGACCGGGCGATCGACCATGAGGATTCGGCTGAAGGGGTGCACGACCTGCGCAAGGCTTTCAAGCAATTGCGGGGGCTGCTGCGGCTGGTGCGCGGCAGCGGCCGCGCGGACGCCCAAGCCCTGCGCACCGAGCTGCGTACCGCCGCGCGGGCGCTTGCCGGCGCGCGGGAGACGGTGGTGATGCGCGAGACGTTGGACCTGCTGGCGCAGAGGGGGCGCCTCAGCCCGCAAGCCCGGCGGGCTGCCAGCCATGCGTTGACGGACAAGGCCGCGCCACCGGAGGATGACTTTCCGCCCGCGCTTCGCGCCGGCATGAGCGCGCTGGTCGCCAGGGGCGGCCACGCCGTGGCGGGGATGGCCGGGCAGGCCAGCCCCAAGGTGGTGGTCGCCGCCATCACTGCCGATTACGAGCGGGCGCGCCGGCGGGGCCGTGTGGTCGACGTCACTGACGACGAGCAGCTTCACGAGTTCCGCAAGGCGGTGATCGCCCATCGCTACCAGATGGAACTGCTGACGCCCTACTGGCCGGCGCTCGGCAAGCGCTGGGTCAAGGAACTGCAGAAGCTGCGGGACAAGCTCGGTCACCATCACGACCTCGCCGTGCTGATCGCGGCCGTGCGGGCCGACGGGCCGGTGGAGACCGGCTGGCGCGCCGCCGTGCTGAAGCAGGCCCGGGCCCGGCAGAAGAAGCTCGTGGCGGGCGCGCTGCGCCGGCAGGCCTGTCTGTTCGCCGAACGGCCCGGGGCGTTCGGCCGGCGCCTGCGCGCCTATGCGAAGGCGGCATACGTCGCCGGATGAGGCGAGTCGGGGATGGGGCGATAGAGAAGATCGTATTGATCTTCTCGAATCGAGAGCGCTTTTCTATCGATGGGGCGCCCGACCGTCGGGTGCCGCAGGGAGCGCCACCATGTTCGTCCGGCAGATGCACTATCTGGTGGCGCTGGCCCGCGAGAAGCACTTCGCCCGCGCCGCCGATGCCTGCAACGTGTCGCAGCCGACGCTGTCGGCCGGCCTGCGCAAGCTGGAGGAGGAACTCGGCCTGCCGCTGGTGGTGCGCGGCCACCGCTTCATCGGCTTCACCGAGCAGGGCGAGCGGGTGCTGGGCTGGGCCAGGCAGATCGTCGCCGATTACGACAGTCTCAGGCAGGAAAAGACCGACGCGGTGGGCCGGCTGTCCGGCACGCTGCGCGTGGGGGCGATTCCCTCGGTCACCGCCGCCGCGCCGGCGCTGCTGGCGCCGTTCCGCACCCGGCATCCCGGCGTGAAGGTGCAGATGCTGTCGCTGAGCTCGGCGCAGATCCAGCGCGGGCTCGACGAGCTCGAACTCGATGCCGGCATCACCTATCTGGAGAACGAGCCGCTGAGCCGGGTGCGGCGGGTCGACCTCTATGCCGAGCGCTATGTCTTCGTCACCCGCGCCACCGAGAAGATCGCGCGCCGCCGCTCGATCGGCTGGGCGCAGGCGGCGGCAGAGCCGCTGTGCCTGCTCACCCCCGACATGCAGAACCGCCGCATCATCGACCAGGTGCTGGCCGAGCTCGGCCTCGCCTCGCAGCCGGAGATCGAGACCAATTCCTTCATGGGCATCTGGGCCTTCGTCCGGCGCGGGCCCTGGGGCAGCATCGTGCCCTCGGCGAGCTTCGCCGGGCTGGGGGAGGGGGGCGATCTCGTCGCGGTGCCGCTGGTCGAGCCCGAGCATGTGCAGCCGGTCGGCCTCGTCGTCTCCGACCGCGATCCGCTGCCGCCGGTGGCAGCCGCGGTGCTGAAGCTGGCCCGCTCGGGCGGAAAGTTTGATTAGAAAATTTCGCGCAAACGCTGATCTTTGATTTGCGCTATCTATCAATTGTTCACCCCTTTCGATTTGAAGCGCGAGGGGCTCGGGCGCACTCTCACAACGTCGACGGCGAAGCGGGGCAAGGAGTTCCCGGCCCGCGTCGACGCGGAGGAGACCCGAAGGCTCCACCCTGCCGGGCAGAGACCCGGAACAGGGCGGGCGGTTCGGATCAGGACAGGCACCGAAGCTTTTCGGCCGGCCGCGCACGCGGCGGGAACGCCTCCGCTTACCCCAACGGTCCGCGGGGACCAACAGGAGGAGATACCGACATGGCCAAGGTTCTGTGCGTGCTGTACGACGATCCGATCGACGGCTATCCCAAGACCTATGCACGCGACGACCTGCCGAAGATCGACCACTATCCGGGCGGCCAGACCCTGCCGACGCCGAAGGCGATCGACTTCACCCCCGGCACCATGCTCGGCTCCGTTTCCGGCGAGCTCGGCCTGCGCAAATACCTCGAGGCGAACGGCCACACGCTGGTGGTGACCTCCGACAAGGACGGTCCGGATTCGGTGTTCGAGAAGGAACTCGTCGACGCCGACATCGTCATCTCCCAGCCGTTCTGGCCGGCCTACCTCACCCCCGAGCGCATCGCCAAGGCGAAGAACCTGAAGCTGGCGCTGACCGCCGGCATCGGCTCCGACCATGTCGACCTGCAGTCGGCCATCGACCGCAACATCACGGTCGCGGAAGTCACCTACTGCAACTCGATCAGCGTCGCCGAGCACGTGGTGATGATGATCCTCGGCCTGGTGCGCAACTATCTCCCGGCGCATGACTGGGCGCGCAAGGGCGGCTGGAACATCGCCGACTGCGTGAAGCACTCCTACGACCTCGAAGCGATGAGCGTCGGCACCGTCGCCGCCGGCCGCATCGGCCTCGCGGTGCTGCGCCGCCTCGCGCCCTTCGACGTGAAGCTGCACTACACCGACCGTCACCGCCTGCCGGAGTCGGTGGAGAAGGAGCTGAACCTCACCTGGCACGACACGCCGGCCGACATGTACCCGCATTGCGATGTGGTGACGCTCAACTGCCCGCTGCATCCCGAGACCGAGCACATGGTCAATGACGAGACGCTGAAGCTGTTCAAGCGCGGCGCCTATATCGTCAACACCGCGCGCGGCAAGCTCTGCGACCGCGATGCCATCGCCCGCGCGCTGGAGAACGGCCAGCTCGCCGGCTATGCGGGCGACGTGTGGTTCCCGCAGCCGGCGCCGGCCGACCATCCCTGGCGCACCATGGCCTGGAACGGCATGACCCCGCACATGTCGGGCACCTCGCTCACCGCCCAGACCCGCTATGCGGCGGGCACGCGCGAGATCCTGGAGTGCTTCTTCGAGGGTCGTCCGATCCGCGACGAGTACCTGATCGTGCAGGGCGGCAACCTCGCCGGCGTCGGCGCGCATTCCTACTCCAAGGGCAATGCCACCGGCGGTTCGGAAGAGGCCGCGAAGTTCAAGAAGGCGGGCTGATCGCCTTTCGACCTCGGGGTGCGGGCGCCGTCTGCGCGGCATCCGCACCCCGTTCCCGAGGGGCCGCGCCTCGGCGGCCCTGACCCACGCAACCGTGCGTACTCGGAGAACTTGCGCGCCCGCTCCCATGAGCGGGCGCGTTTTTCGTTCAGGCCGGCTCAGCGAGGTCGGCGAGGAACCAGTCGACGCCGAGCTGCACCATGGGCGGCTGCGAGGCGTGCGGGCCGTCATGCTCGACATAGGTGAGGTCGTAGCCCGCCGCCCGCAGCTTGGCGGCGTGCGAGCGGCCGGCGGTGCGGATCGGCGTCTGGGTGTCGTTCTGGCCGTGGGCAATGAACACCTTCGGCTCGCCCTCCTGCGCCAGCACCGTCATGAAGCCGGCGGACATGCCGAGGATGTGGGTGACGAGCTGCCCGTTCGACAGGCCGGTGGACAGCGAATAGCTGCCGCCGTCGGAATGGCCGGCAAAGGCGAAATGCGTGGGGTCGAGGGTGAAGCGCGAGGCCACTTCGGCAAAGCCGATGTCCAGCCGCTCGCGATCCGGCCCGTTGCCGGCGATGACGATATCCCAGGTGGGGAACAGCGACTGCGGCACGAGAAGCAGGAAGCCGCGCTCCTCGGCATGCCGGCGCATGATCGGCAGGATCTTCTCGGCGCTGCCGCCGCCGCCATGGAACAGCGACATGAACGGCGTCGGCCGCGACGGGTCGATGCCCTCGGGAACGACCAGCACGTAGTCGCGCTCGTCGAACAGGCCGAGATCGTGCCGGCCGGGCGGCAGCGGCGGCTTGGTCGGTGCGGTGTGCTGGAACTGGAGGCGGCCGAGGAGGGAAAGGTCGAGCATGGCGCGCACCATAATGCGGCGCCCGCCGGAGGCAAGACGGCAGGGCGCCGCGCCGGTCCTCGATGCTCTGCCGGGCGCGCCGATTCCTACCATTCCTTAACCGGCCATGCCTGCATCGCAGGGCAGGCATGGGGCCGTGGGTCTTTGCTTCGCCGTCCGCGGGGGATATGTCCCACCCTGCCGGACCGGCATGCGCCGAATCGTCCGGCGGCTTGCGTTCCGCCGCCGGATCGCGTCTTCCCCTTATTGGTCTGCAATGCCGTTCCGCGACAAGCTGCTCGCCCTCTCCGTGGTCTGCTTGTGGGCGCTCAACATGATCGTCATCAAGCTCGGGGTCGCGGAGATCCCGCCCATGCTGATGACGGCGCTGCGCTTCGTCATGGTCTCGGCGCTGCTGGTGCCCTTCACCCGCATCACACGGAAGCAACTGCCCGGCGTGCTCCTGGTGTCCTTCACCTTCGGCACGCTGCATTTCGGGCTGCTGTTCACCGCGCTGGAACATGCCGAGGCCGGCACCAGCGCCGTCGTCCTGCAACTCGGGGCGCCGATCGCCACCGTGCTTGCCTGCCTGCTGCTGCGCGAGCCGCTCGGATGGGCGCGCACCGCCGGCCTTCTCATCTCGGTGGCCGGCATATTGGTGCTGGCGGCCGGCCCGACGCTGCCGCCGCCCTATGCGCTCACGCTGCTGCTGCTCAGCGCCAGCGGCTGGGCGGTGACCAACCTGATCGTCAAGCAGGTGGAAGGCATCCGCCCGATGGCGATGATGGGCTGGTCGTCGCTGTTCTCGATCCCGCAGCTGCTGCTGGCCTCGTGGATCTTCGAGGTCGATCACTGGGGCATGCTGGCGACCGCCGGCTGGAACGGCTGGTTCTCGGTGGTCTACAGCGCGGTGGGGTCCTCGATCATCGGCTACGGCATCTGGTACTGGCTGCTGCAGCGGCACTCGATCAATGCCGTCGTGCCCTATTCGATGCTCAACCCGCTGCTCACCGTGCTGTTCGGCATCGTGCTGATCGGCGACGATCCCTCGCCGGTGAAGATGATCGGCGCGCTGATCATGGTGGTGGGCGTCGCGCTCATCCTGCGCAAGCCGACGCCGACGCTGCCGGACGCCGCCGAATAGGAGATGTCCGGCCGGGAGGCCCGGCCGGACCCGCCACGCCTCGCGGCTCATGTGACCTTCAGCTCACTAGCCTCAGCTCACTTCGCCTCAGCTCACTTGGCCTTCAGGAAGTCGCCGACCTCGAGCAGGATCAGCTCGTTATCGTCAGCCTTCTTCGGGTCGCGCGAGGAGGAGAAGGGCAGGTTGTTGTCGTTGCCGACCACGATGTGGGTGGCGTCGACGACATCCACGTCCTCGATGGTGAAGAACGGGAAGGCGAGCTTGCCGTCGGTGAGCGGCTTGCGCGACTTCTTGTCCGGGTCGGCGATGGCCATCAGGTCGATATGGCCGATCTTGCGCACCAGCCCGCCGGCATTGGCGTCGGTCAGCTCGATCTTGTAGATGCGCTTGAACTTGGCGAGGTCGTGGAAGCAGTCCGGGCCCTTGGTGCCGGCGGCGCAGGCCTTGTCGGCGGTGCCTTCGCCATTGTCGCGCTCGATGATCAGGCCGGTGGTGGCGTCGATCATGTTGAAGTCGCCGATGGCGTTGCCGTTCTGCTCGAGCGGGTACTGCCACATGCGGCCGGTCCACTTCTGGCCGGCGACGTCGAATTCGAGGATCGGCAGGAATTCCTTGCCCTCGGCGGTCTTCTGCCAGTCCTTCTTCGCCGCATCCCAGAGCGGGCCTTCGAGCAGGGCGTAGAGGAACTTGCCGTCCTTGGACGAGGCCATGCCCTCATAGCCCTTGGAACGGCGGGCGTTGAACTCGGCGGTGGCGTTCGGCGCGCCGGCGGAGGTGACCATGTAGTGGTCGGGCGAGCGCACCGGCGTCTCGCCGGCCACGGTCTCGAACACGCCGAGCACCTTGCCGCTCTTGTCGGCGCGGATCAGGTAGGGGCCGAATTCCTCGCCGATCCAGATGTCGTCGCCGATGATCTGGAAGCTCTCGGGATCGAAGTCGGAACCGGTGAGGTAGCGCTTCTCGGTGCCCTCGTGGACGATGCGGAACGGCACCTTCTTGTCGGGGTCGGTGAGGAAGACGGTTTCCAGCCGCTCGAACTGGCCGGTCTGCCAATCGATCTTGTAGCGGTTGAGGTACAGCGCCGAATCCGGGCTGTTGGCCTTCGCGCCCATGCCGTTGTCGGTGATGATCCAGAACGAGCCGTCCGGCATCACCTTGATGCCGGAATGGCCCTGCAACGGCTGGCCCTTGAACGGCGCCGACACGCCGGTGGGACGGCCGCCCGACTTGCCTTCCACGGTGCCGATGGCCTCGACGCGCTTGCCGGTGGTGTACTTGCCGGAGGTCTTCAGATCCGCCGGGGCGTCGGCGGGCATCTCGATGAAGCTCTCGGCCGGCAGCACGGCATGGCCGGCGAGCGTGGCGGGATAGGCCTGGTCGGCGTGCGCCGCCGGCGCCAGCGCGACCAGCGCCAGCGCGGCGCCGGCGAGAAGGGTCGCACGGATCTCGGTGCGGTTCATGGATGGGGCTCCTGGAAGACAAGCGGCGGGGGCGCCGCGACGGCCCTCCTGTGAGCCCCGAGCATGTCGGTGACGTTACGTCGTGGTGACGGTACGGTGACGCTCCCCGCCGGGATGCCTCACGCCTGTTCCGGCAGGCAGGCGAGGCAGATCTGCTCGATATGGGCGTAGCTGGTGCCGCAGCAGCCGCCGAGCACGGTGAGTTGTTTCATCCGTTCGCGCAGGCTGCGGTAGCGCCGGCCGAAATCGACGGGATCGCCGGGATCGAGCGTCGGCGAGGCGTTGAGCTCGGCATGGCTGAGCGTAGAGGCGTTACCCTCGAAGCCGCGGATGCGGGCGAGCCAGTCGCCGCCGCCGGCCAGCGCCGGCTCGACATGCAGGGGATGCGCGCAGTTCACCATGAAGAAGGCCGGCGCGGCATCGGTCTCGGCGTCGACCTGCTCGATCGCCTCGCGCAGGCTCTGGCCACTTGGCAGCCGCCCGTCGGTCTCGACCGTGAAGGAGATCACCGAGGGGATGCCGGCGGCCCTGGCGGCCAGGGCGATGCCTGCCGCCTCCTCGGCATAGGTGAGGGTGAAGGCGCCGACCAGATCCGCCGCGCTCGCCGCGAAGCTGCGGACCTGCGGCGCGTGATAGTCGGCGGCGTCGGCGGTCGACATCATCTGGCCGACCTCGTAGCCGTCGCCGCGCGGCCCGAGGACGCCGTTGAGCACCATGGGCGAGGCGTCGGTCTCGAAGCGGTCGCGGATGTCGGCCACCAGCTCGATGGCCCGGCGGTTGAGGGCGTCGAGCCGGGCGGCATCGAAGCCGAGCTGCGCGCCCCAATCGGCGTTGGCGCGCCAGGTCGGCGTCTCCAGCACGAAGCCGACGCCGTGATCGCGGGCGAGCGCCGCATAGCGCGCATAATAGCCGCCGAGGGTGGCCCGGCCCTCCTCGCTGTCGAGCAGGGTGAAGGACGCGAACAGCGGCAGATCGACGTTCTGCTCGAAGATCAGCGTGGTCTCCAGCCCGCCGTCCATGATGAAGACCTTGTCGGCCTCCAGCGGCAGGCAGGCCCGATATTTGGGGCGATGCTTGGCGTCCATCTGCGCTTCCCCCGCCTGGGTGTCGCGAACGGCCGATCATAGCCGCAATCGGCGGTTGCCAGAAGGGCGGAGCGCATCGGCCGTGAGTGCCGTTCTGCGCGCCACTCGACGCGGAGGCCCGGTTCGGGCTCTATGCGGCCATGAGTCTCGACCTTCCCACCGCCCCGCCGCCCATCCGTGCCTTTCTCGGTGTCGCCCGCTCGGCCACCGGCCGCTTCTGGCGCGACCGGCTGGACATGCGCGGCGCCTCGGCCGCGCTCGCCGTCGCCCAGCGCCACGGCGTGCCGGAACTGCTGGCCCGCGTGCTGGCCGGCCGCGGCGTCGGCCTCGACGAGGTGCCGGCCTATCTCGATCCCACCGTGCGCGACCTGCTGCCCGACCCGGACACGCTGACCGACATGGAGCCGGCGGTGACGCGGCTCGCCGATGCGGTGACGCGCGGCGAGAAGGTGGCGGTGTTCGGCGACTACGACGTCGACGGCGCCACCGCCACCGCGCTGCTGGTCGAGGTGCTGCGCGCCGGCGGGCTCGACCCGGCCTTCCACATCCCCGACCGCATCTTCGAGGGCTACGGGCCGAACATCCCCGCCATCGAGGCGCTGCGTGCCGCCGGCGCCAGCCTGCTGGCGACCGTCGATTGCGGCACGATGAGCTTCGAGCCCTTCGCCCGCGCCGCCGCGATCGGCCTCGACGTGGTGGTGATCGACCATCACCAGGCGGGCGAGGCGCTGCCGCCGGTGGCGGCATTGGTGAACCCCAACCGCATCGACGACCTGTCCGGGCTCGGCCATCTCTGTGCGGTCGGGCTGGTGTTCGTCACCGCCGTCGGGCTGGTGCGCGAATTGCGCCGGCGCAACTGGTGGACGGCCGAGCGGCCGGCGCCGGACCTCCTCGCCATGCTCGACCTCGTGGCGCTCGGCACGGTGGCCGACGTGGTGCCGCTGACCGGGCTCAACCGCGCCTTCGTTACCAAGGGTCTCGCGGTGCTGCGCCGGCGCGACCGGCCGGGGCTGACGGCGCTGATGGACGCGGCGCGGCTCTCCGGCCCACCCAAGGCCTGGCATCTCGGCTTCCTGCTCGGGCCGCGCATCAATGCCGGCGGGCGCATCGGCGACGCCGCGCTCGGCACACGGCTGCTGCTCACCCACGACCCGATCGAGGCCCAGGCGCTCGCCGCCGAGCTCGACCGGCTGAACGCCGAGCGCCAGCAGGTGGAGAAGGCCATTGTCGCCCAGGCCGAGGCCGAGGCGGAGGCCGCGCTCGGGCTCGAGGGCACCAGCCCGGTGATCCTGGCGAGCGGGCAGGGCTGGCACCCCGGCGTGGTCGGTCTGGTGGCGGCGCGGCTGAAGGAGAAGTTCGGCCGCCCGGCCTTTGCGGTGGCGTTCACCGGCGAGCATGGCGCGGGCTCGGCGCGCTCCATCCCCGGCGTCGATGTCGGGCGCGCGGTGCGTGGCGCGGTCGAGCACGGGCTCCTGGTGAAGGGCGGCGGCCATGCCATGGCGGCCGGGCTGACCGTGGAGCGCGACAAGCTCGGCGCGCTGCGCGCCTATCTGGAGGCGGAGCTGGCGCCATCGGTCGAGCGCGCCCGCCATGTCGACGAGACGGTGGTCGACGGCGCGCTTTCCGCCGGGGCCGCGACGCCGGAGCTGATCGAGCTGGTCGAGCGCGCCGGGCCCTACGGTGCCGGCAACCCGCAGCCGGTCTTCGCCTTTCCCGCCCACCGCATCGTCTATGCCGAGGCCGGCAGCGCCGACCAGGTGCGGGTGCGGCTGCGCGCCGCCGATGGCTCGGTGCTGTCCGGCGTCGCCTTCCGCGCGGCGGCGACACCGCTCGGCGAGGCGCTGCTGGGGAGCCGGGGGCAGACGCGCCACGTCGCCGGCATGCTGGACCTCGACAGCTGGCAGGGGAGGGCACAGCCCAGCCTGCGCATCTGCGACGTCGCCGACCCGGAAAAGACATGAGCCGGCAACGCACTGGCGGGGCGGGCGGAATCGGTTCCCCAATGGCTGCGACATCGCGCTCGGCGACGGGTGGCCGCGCGGAATCGCTTTCTGAACCGCCGCGCGCAAGCCGTTGCGCCGACTCGACGAATGCCGCCTGCCTCTTCCCGACTCGGATTCTCAGCCGATGGTGCCAATGACCGGAAACGACTCCTCTTTCGCCGACCGCCCCACTGTCGCGGTCATCGGCGCCGGCCCGGCCGGCCTCATCGCCGCCGAGGCGCTGGCGACGGCGGGGGCGCGGGTGACGGTGTATGACCGCCTCGCCGCGCCGGCGCGCAAATTCCTGATGGCCGGGCGTGGCGGGCTCAACATCACCCACTCCGAACCGCGCGAGCGCTTCCTTACCCGCTACGGCGCGGCGGCGGACTGGCTGGCGCCGATGCTCGACGCCTTCCCGCCCGCCCGGCTGCGCGGCTGGGTGGAGGGGCTGTGCGAGCCGACCTTCGTCGGCTCCAGCGGCCGGGTGTTCCCCCGGAGCTTCAAGGCCTCGCCGCTGCTGCGGGCCTGGCTGCGGCGGCTCGACGGGCTGGGTGTGACGTTCGCCCCGCGCCATCTCTGGCTGGGCTGGGACGAGGCCGGCCGCCTGCGCTTCGCCACGCCGGAGGGCGAGGTGGAGAGGCCGGTGGCGGCGACGCTGCTGGCGCTGGGCGGTGCCAGCTGGCCGCGGCTCGGCACCGATGGCGGCTGGGCGCCGATTCTCGCCGCCGCCGGGGCGGAGCTGCGCCCGCTGCGGCCGGCCAATGCCGGTGTGGCGGTGGCGTGGAGCGAGACCTTCCGCCAGCGCTTCGCCGGCGAACCGCTGAAGCGCATCGGCCTTGCCGCCGGCGGGCGGGCGTTGCGTGGCGAGGCGGTGATCACCGCGCAGGGGCTGGAAGGCGGCGGCATCTACGCGCTCACCGACCGGTTGCGCGAGGAGCTGGCAGCCGGGGCGGCGGTGCTGACCCTCGATCTGCGGCCGGACCTCGCCGTCGAGGCGCTGGGCAAACGCCTCGCCTCGGCCCGCAAGGGCGAGACTCTGTCCAACCGGCTGCGCAAGGCCGGCCTGCCGGCGGTGGCGGCGGGGCTGATGCGCGAGGCGGCGCCGCAATTGCCGGCCGATCCCGCCGGTCTCGCCGCGCTGGCCAAGGCGGTGCCGGTCCGTGTCGCCGCCCTCGCCGGCATCGAGCGGGCGATCTCCTCGGCTGGCGGAATCGCGCGGGAGGGGCTGACCGAGGCACTGGAGCTGCGGGCGCGGCCGGGCGTGTTCGCCGCCGGCGAGATGCTGGACTGGGAGGCGCCGACCGGCGGCTATCTGCTGCAGGCCTGCTTCGCCACCGGCTGGCAGGCGGCGGCCGGCATGGCGGGCCATCTGGGGCTGCCTACTCCGAATCCGTGGACCGGTGGCTGGGCGGCAGCGGATGTGCCGGGCGAAATAGTGCCGGGCGGCATATCGGGTGTGGAAACATCCGGCGGCGAACGGCCGGATTGAGAAGGAATGGCGCGGGACGGCAGCTGAGGGAGCGCGTGCCACCGTCCCGCGCGGTTCACGAGACCAGCCGGGAAAACGGCCTCGTGAACGGTTCGATCCGAAGTCCTCGTCCGGGCGGTCATGGTGCCGTCGAGGAGTTGCTGACTTGATTACTCGGCGATTTGGCGTAGCGCAACGTTTATCTTCAACGATTATTATAGTTCTAAACTGGATGGCCAGTTTATTACTTTGACCCATTCCAGTAATCGCGTCGTCGCTTGCGGGCCGGCGATGGTGGGCCTACCTGTTGGGCGAAGCGCCGACCACCGCAGGGTGGAGATGGCGCGGCTGGAGGGATGCATGGCGCGGCTGTTTTTCCGAAGCGGGCGCTCGGTCGAGGCGGCACCGGATGCGGCGCGGGAACTGGCGGCGAAGGCGCGGCAGATGCTCGCGGCCGATGACGACACCACCATTTCCATCAGCGAGATCGCCTGCGGCGATCCGGCTTGCGGCGGCGCCGAGACCGTCATCCTGATCATGCGCCCCGGTCGCCGCACCGAGGCGGCGAAGATCCTGCGGCCACTTGCGGAGGTGGTGGACGACGACCTGACGGAAGCCCTGGCTGGTTTCGTCGAGGGCTGATGATTTCAGCGTGTGTAGTATTCAATGTTTCTACAAGAAACTTTACCGGTGACCTAAGGTAGCTATAGAGTATAATCGTTCTAAAGTAGATATGACATCTTGCGATTGCTTGGCCGGCTGGCGTAGGACTCGCGTCGATGGATAGGGACGCCGCGTGGCGGCGGGAGGAAATCCGATGCGAGTCAGTCTCAAGAAATTCGCCGCCCCCCTGATGGCGGCGGTCGCTTTCGGCGCGCTTGTCGCCGCCGGCCCGGCGCACGCCGAGGCGCCGAAGGTGCGCGACATCGTCGTCACCTATGCCAACATCGCCGAGGCGATGTATTCCGATGCGCTCACCACCGCCAAGGCGCTGCAGGTGGCTGTCGATGCCTTCCTCGCCGATCCGACGCAGGCCAATCTCGACAAGGCCCGCACCGCCTGGAAGGCCGCCCGCGTGCCCTACCAGCAGACCGAGGGCTTCCGGTTCGGCAATGCGCTGGTCGACGACTGGGAGGGCCGGGTGAACGCCTGGCCGCTCGACGAGGGGCTGATCGACTATGTCGATAAGGGCTATGGCACCTCCTCGGACGAGAACCCGCTCTACACCGCCAACGTGATCGCCAACACCAAGATCCGCGTCGGCAAGAAGACCATCGACGCCACCAAGATCAACGCCAAGCTGCTGAACAGCCTGCAGGAGGCGGGCGGCGTCGAATCCAACGTCGCGATCGGCTACCACGCAATCGAATTCCTGCTGTGGGGCCAGGACCTGAACGGCACCGGGCCGGGCGCCGGCGCTCGCCCCGCCACCGACTACGACCTGAAGAACTGCACCAACGGCCATTGCGACCGCCGCGCCGCCTATCTCAAGGCCGCCACCGACTTGCTGGTGAGCGACCTCGAGGACATGACCAAGGCCTGGGGCGCCAAGGGCAAGGCCCGCGCCGTGGTGCTGAAGCAGAAGGACAAGGCGGCGCTCGGCACCATCCTCACCGGGCTCGGCTCGCTGTCCTATGGTGAGCTTGCCGGCGAGCGCATGAAGCTCGGCCTGATCCTGCACGATCCGGAGGAGGAGCATGATTGCTTCTCCGACAACACCCACAACTCGCATTTCTATGACGAGACCGGCATCGCCTCGATCTATCGCGGCAAGTACACCCGCGTCGACGGCAGCGTCGTCGAGGGGGCGTCGGTCGCCGCCTATGCCGCCGCGCTGGCGCCCAAGCCGGCCGAAGAGGCCGAGGGCAAGATCGACGCCGCGCTCGCCGCGCTGAAGGCGATCAAGGACGAGGCCGACAGCGGCAAGCAGGCCTATGACCAGATGATCGGCGAGGGCAACACCGAGGGCAACGCGCTGGTGCAGAAGGGCGTCGATTCGCTCGTCGCCCAGACCCGCGCCATCGAGGGCGTGGTCGCGGCGCTGAAGCTGAAGATCAAGGTGGAAGGTTCCGACAGCCTCGACGACCCGTCCAAGGTCGGCGAGTGAGGCACCCGCGATGACAGGGGGCGCGGCCATTTCGCGCCGCGCCCTGCTGGCCGCGGGCGCGGCCTTCGGCGCCGGAGCCGTGCTGGCGCCGGCCCGTACCGGCCTTGCCCGCGTGCCGGTGCCCTTCGAGCCGACCCGGCGCCTGACGCTGGCCGCCGGCGAGATGGCCTGGCAGCTGCCCGGCGCCGGGGCGCCGAGCCGCGTCTATGCCTATGACGGCGAGCTGTTCCGGCAGATCCGGGTGCCGCGCGGCACAAGGCTGGAGGCCCGGTTCGCCAACGGGCTTTCCGAAGGCTCGACCGTGCATTTCCACGGCATCCGCATGCCCAACGAATTCGACGGCGTGCCGACGCTGACCCAGCCGCTGGTCGAGCCCGGCGGCGGCTTCACCTACCGCATCCCGCTCGACGATCCCGGCACCTTCTTCTTCCACCCGCATTGCGACGAGACCGGCCAGGCCGGGCGCGGCCTCGCCGGCGTGCTGATCGTCGAGGATCCTCGCGATCCGACCTTTGATGTCGAGCACGTGCTGTGCCTGAAGGACTGGCGCATCGACGACGCCGGCGGCTTCCTGCCGATGTCCGAGCCGGACGGCGCCGCCAAGGCCGGCACCTTCGGCGCCACCCGCACGGTGAACGGCCGCGCGCATCTCGATCTTTCCGCACCGGCGGGCGGCGATGTGCGGCTGCGCATCCTCAACCTCGATTCCACCCGCATCATGGATATCGGCGTCGAGGGCGCCGAGGCCTGGCTGATCGCGGTCGACGGCCATGCTTTGCCGCCGCTGCCGATGGACAAGTTGCCGGACGGCATCTGGCGCATGGGCCCGGCCCAGCGCATCGACGTGCAGGTGCGCATGCCGCGCGACGGCGCGCCGGTGACGGTGAGCGACTATCGCGCCTCCGACGTCTTCACCTTCGCGACGATCTCGGCCGAGGGACGGGCGCGCGGCCCGCGCCGCCGGGGACCGCTGGCGCTGCCGCCGCCGAAGCTGCCCTTGCCGGACCTCAAGACGGTGGAATTCCACTCCTTCACCTTGCAGCAGGCGACCGATGCGGCGGTGAGGGACACCGGCCTGTCGCCCGACGATCCGCTCGCCAAGGCGCTGATCGACAGCCTGTGCGTCGGCGGGGCCACCTACTGGGCGATCGCCCAGCAATCCTGGCCGACCGGCGAGCAGCGCCATTTGCCGCCGCCGCTGGCGCGGATGGAGGCCGGCAAGAGCTACCGCATCGAGATCAAGAACGAGACGCGCTACCCGCATCCGGTGCACCTGCACGGCCATGCCTTCGCGGTGCTCTCTTCCAGCAAGGGACGGCTGCCGAAGCACTTCGCCGACACCGTGCTGACCCAGCCGGGCGAGGCGGTGGAGATCGCCTTCGTCGCTGCGCCGGGCGACTGGGTGTTCCACTGCCACATCCTCGAACACATGGAGACCGGCATGATGGGCTGGTTCCGCGTGATCTGAGATGGGTAGGATCCCTCCAGGGCGACGGGCTCCCTCTACCCATTGGGGTGAGGGCGCGCGCGGTGTTGAGCACGTCCCAGCCGTGCGTCCCCCTCATCCGGCCCGCCGAGCCGACCTCTCCCCCTCGGGGAGAGGTGCGGCTTTCCTCGTTGCTCTCTTCGCTCTTCTCTCCGCGCCTGCGATGGCCGATGACGCTGGGCTCGACCGCGCCATCGGCAAGGCGCTTTTCGAGCGGCCCTGGGTGCCGGCGCCGAGCTCCACCCGCGCCAATGACGGGCTCGGTCCGCTGTTCGACGCCCGCTCCTGCTCGGCCTGCCATCCCGGCGCCGGGCCGGGCGCGACCCGGCTCGACGCGCAGGGTGTGCCGGAGGAACTCGGGCTGGTGCTGTCGCTGTTCCGGACGGACGGCGCCGGCGACCCGGTCTATGGCCACCGGCTGGAGACCATGACCCTGCCCGGCGTGCCGGCGGAGGGCACGTTCCGGGTGACGACCGAGAACGGTCGGCCGATGCCGCAGCCGCAGGCGCTCGGCTACGGGCCGCTCGATGCGGCGACGCATATCTCGCTGCGGGCGGCGCCGGAACTACGTGGGCGCGGCCGGCTCGAACTGGTGCCCGACGCGACGATCCTGGCGCTGGAGGATCCCGACGACCGCGACGGCGACGGCGTGCGCGGCCGGGCCCGGCGCTTCGAGGTGCCGGAAGGAGGCTCGCGCATCGGCCGCTTCGGCTGGAAGGCCAGCCATCCGACGCTGGCGGGCCAGACGGCGGAGGCGTTCGCGCTCGACCTCGGCCTGTCGACGCCGCTGCGGATGGAGCCGTGGGGCGACTGCACGGAGGCGCAGACCCAATGCCGCAATGCGCCGCACGGTCCCGACGCCGAGGGCGAACCGGAGATTTCCGCCGCCATCGTCGAACGCATCGTCGCCTATCTGCGCGGGTTGAAGGTGCCGGAGCCGACAAGCGACGCGGCGGATGCGCGCGGCGCCGGGCTGTTCGCCGCCACCGGCTGTGCCGCCTGCCACCGTCCCGCTTTGCCGACGGCGGGCGGCGGCACCGTGGCGCTGTTCACCGACGTGCTGCTGCACGACATGGGCGAGGGCCTCGCCGACCCGGCGGGCGTGCCGGGGGCCAGCGCCGCCGAATGGCGCACCGCGCCGCTTGCCGGCCTGTCGCGGGCGCTGGAAAAGCGCGCTGGCCTGCTGCATGACGGCCGGGCCGCCGACGTCGCCGCCGCCGTGAGCTGGCATGGCGGCGAGGCGGCGGGCGCCCGCGCCCGTTTCGACGCGCTTTCCGGCCGCGACCGCCGCCGCCTGATCGACTACGTTTCTCGTTTGTGATGCCATCCGCGAGCCGGGGATCTTTCCATGCGCCGTTCACCCTTCGCCCTTGTTCTCGCGCTTGCCTCGCAAATGGGGCAGGCGGCGCAGGGCGTGCCCGTCGTCGCGGCTGCCGCCTCGCTACTGGGCACCTTCTTCGTCGGCCGCGCGGATGCCGCCGCGATCTCGGGGCCCGAGGTGGTGGAGAGCTGGCTGCTGCCGCGCTATGACACGCTGCTCGCCGAGGCCCGCGCCAATCGCGAGGCCTGGCAGGCCCTCTGCGCTGCGCCGTCGCAGGCGGGCATTGCCGGGCTCAAGACCCGCTTCGGCGCGGTGTCGGATGGCTGGGCGGCGGTGGAGTTCATCACCTTCGGCCCGGTGATGCTGTCGCTGCGAGCCGACCGGATGAACCTGTTTCCCGAGCGACGCAACGCCGTCGCCCGCTCGATTGCCGATCTCGTCGCCGATCCGACCGACGAGCGGTTGCATGCCGAGCGCTTTCCCCGCCTCAGCGCCGCGGCGCAGGGCCTGCCGGCGCTGGAGCGCCTGCTTTATGACGATGGCGCCGCAGCGGCGCTGCTCTCCGGCCCGGAGGCCGGCCGCCGCTGCGCCATCGGGCTGGCCATCGCCACCAATATCGAGGCCATCGCCAGCGAGATACGCCAGGGCTGGGGCAACCGGCAGGACGGCCTGCTGGCGCAGCTGATCGCCGGCAAGTCCGATCCGGTCTATTTCCCCGATCCCTCGGCGCTGATGAACCAGATCGTCACCGACCTCGCCGGCGCCTATCAGCGCGTCGTCGACCAGCGCATGCTCGCCGTGCTCGGCAAGACGGCGGACGACGCCAAGCCGCTCACCGCCGACCGCCGGCGCAGCGGTCGCTCCAAGGCCACCATCGTCGCGATGATCGCCAGCGCCGACTCGCTCGGCACCCGGCTCGGCGAAGGGCTCGACCCCAAGGGTCGCGAGGCGCTCGACAAGGCGTTTGCCGCCGCCGATGCCGCCGCCGCGAAGCTGCCGGACGATATCGGCGCCGCCACCAAGACCACGCAGGGGCGCAAGGCGCTGCACGACGCCATCACCGTCTTCAAGGCGGCGCAGGCGAGCGTCGCCGATCCGCTGGCCTCCGGGCTCGGCGTCGCGCTCGGCTTCAATTCCCTCGATGGCGACTAGAGCATTTCCGGTGAGCTCCAGTTCGTCGGAAGTGGTCTAAGTACTTGTCAATACGTATTTTTCACGCGACCCGGTACCCGCGTCGCTCGAAAATGCTCCAGGAGGCCGAGATGGGCGCACTTTCCGCCACCCGTCGCAACCTGCTCGCCGGCCTCGGCGGGCTGATGGCGATGCCGCGCGCGCTGCTCGGCGCCGCCCATGCGCGCGACCATTTGCTCGACGCCGAATGGCTGGCGACCGCCGGGGTGGAGGGCGGCTTCGCCCCGGTGGTGCTCTCCGCCGATTTCGGCGCCACCACGGTGGGGCGCGGCGCCCAGCGGCTGCACTGGGTGGAACCGAGCCCGGACGGGCGCACCGCCGTGGCGGTGGCCCGCCGCCCCGGCACCACCGCCGTGCTGTTCGACCGCCGCGAGGGCCGGGTGCTCGCCAGCTTCGAGCCGGGCGAGGGGCGGGTGTTCTCCGGCCATGGCCGCTTCGTCGAGGGCGGCCGGCGCTTCTACGCGGTCGAGATCGAGCGGGAGAGCGGGCAGGGCGTCGTCTCGCTGCGGGAGGTGGCGGATGGCTTCTCGGTGGTGGCCGAATGGGCCTCCTCCGGCATCGGCCCGCACGACATGCTGCCGGCACTCGGCGGGCTGGTGGTCGCCAATGGCGGCATCGAGCCGCACACGCCGGAAGCGCTCGGCGCCGAGGTCGCGGATGCCAGCGTCGCCATCCTCGATCCGGCGAGCGGGCAGATACGGGCGGTCGGCGCGCTCGACGGAGACCTCCTCTCGCTGTCGCTGCGCCACCTCGCCCGCTCGGATGACGGGCTGGTGGTGGTGGCGGCGCAGGACCTGCTCAACGATTCCATCGCCCGGCCGCTGGTCTATGCCGTGGAGGCGGACGGGCGGCTGCGCGCCTTCGACGCGCCGGACGAGGCGTGGCGCGGCTTCCGCACCTATATCGGCTCGGTGGCGGTCGACCGCTCCGGCCGCTATGTCGCCGCCGCCAGCCCGCGCGGCAACCGCGTCGCGGTGTGGACGCGCGAGGGACGCTTCCTCGGCGGTGTGCCGCTGGTCGATGGCTGTGGCCTCGCCCCCACCCAGGAAGGAGGGCGCTTTCTCGCCACCTCCGGCCTCGGCGACGTCGTGCTGATCGGCGTCGACGACGAGGGGGTGGGGGTGATCGCCCGCCGCTCCGGCGGGCCGCGCTTCGACAATCACGCGGTGCTGGTGGGGGCGTGAGGCCGACGCCTTCGGGGCCTTGTTGCGGGCCTGCCACCAAAGCGGGCCTTCCCTTTTGCCGGCGGCGGACCGATAAGACAGAGGCGCGATGTCAGATCGCGTTATTTTACGCGGATGCGCTGTAAATGAATTCGATCTTCGCCGGGCTTCCCACCACCGTCTTCGAGACCATGTCGCAGCTGGCGCGTCAGCACGACGCTGTCAATCTCGGCCAGGGTTTCCCCGACGATCCCGGCCCGCGCGACGTGCGCGAGAAGGCGGCGCAGGCGGTGCTCGACGGCTGGAACCAGTACCCGCCGATGATGGGGGTGCCGGAGCTGCGGCAGGCGGCAGCGGCGCATTACCGCCACTGGCAGGGGCTGGACCTCGATCCCGGCGAGATCATGGTGACCTCCGGTGCCACCGAGGCGATCGCCGGGGCGTTGCTGGCGCTGATCGAGCCGGGCGACGAGGTGGTGCTGTTCCAGCCGCTCTACGACGCCTATCTGCCGCTGGTCGAGCGTGCCGGCGGCGTGCCGCGCCTCGCCCGGCTGACCCCGCCGCACTGGCGGCTGACCGAGGAGGTGCTGGCAAGCGCCTTCACGCCGAAGACCCGCGTCGTACTGTTCAACAACCCGCACAACCCGACCGGCCGCGTCTTCGAGCGCGAGGAACTGGACCTGCTGGCCGAGTTCTGCCGGCGCTCCGACGCGGTGCTGGTCGCCGACGAGGTGTGGGAGCATGTGGTGTTCGACGGTCGCCGCCACGTCTCGGTGCTGTCGCTGCCCGGCCTGCGCGAGCGTAGCGTGAAGATCGCTTCGGCCGGCAAGATCTTCGGCATGACCGGCTGGAAGGTCGGCATGGTCTGCGCGGCGCCGGAACTGATGAAGAGCCTGTCCAAGGCGCACCAGTTCCTCACCTTCACCACCCCGCCGTCGCTGCAGCACGCCGTCGCCTATGGGCTCGGCAAGGACCCGGCCTGGTTCGAGGACACGCGCGCCGGGCTGCAGCGCTCGCGCGACCGGCTGGCGGACGGGCTCGCCGCGCTCGGCCTGACGCCGCTGCCGAGCGCCGGCACCTATTTCCTCAATGTCGACCTCACCGCCCTCGACCCGCGGCTCGACGACGAGGCGTTCTGCCGCGACATGGTGGAGCGCCATGGCGTCGCCGCCATCCCGGTCTCGGCCTTCTATGCGCGCGACGCGGTGCGGAGCGTCGTGCGCTTCTGCTTCGCCAAGACCGACGCCACGCTGGATGCGGCGCTCGGCCGGCTGGAGCGGCTCCGCCAGGCGGCGTGAGTGTGTGGCGCGAGTTCGTGACGCGTATGTGTGACGCGTGCTTGCCGGGCGTTTGGGCGCGGCGGGCAATGCTGCATACAGGCCGCTTAGTGGAACGGCATTTGCTCAATTTTTGATCTATTTGCCGGCCAACAGATTGGTCTGCGGCATTCGACGTATTGCGTTTCCCGAAAGTTGGTTTGGCACGGGCGTTGCAACCATCCCTTCCGGCACGCGGACGGGGGTCCTGCGTGCGAACTCCAGAAGGGAACGAATATGTCTAATCTGTTCTCCCATGCGCGCCGCGTGGCTGGCCGCGCCGTGGCCGGCGCTGCCGCCCTGGCGATTGCCGGCGTCGCCGTGCCCGCAGCTGCCCAGGAAACGATCAAGGTTGGCGTCCTCCACTCTCTGTCCGGCACCATGGCCATCTCGGAGACGACGCTGAAGGATACCGTGCTGTTCATGGTCGACCAGCAGAACGCCGCCGGCGGCGTTCTCGGCAAGAAGCTGGTCCCGGTCGTGGTCGACCCGGCCTCCAACTGGCCGCTCTTCGCCGAGAAGGCGCGTGAGCTGCTCGCCAAGGAGAAGGTCGCCGTGGTGTTCGGCTGCTGGACCTCGGTGTCGCGCAAGTCGGTGCTGCCGGTGTTCAAGGAGCTCAACGGCATCCTGTTCTACCCCGTCCAGTACGAGGGCGAGGAGAGCGAGCGCAATGTGTTCTACACCGGCGCCGCCCCGAACCAGCAGGCGATCCCCGCCGTCGACTACCTGATGGAAAACGAGGGTGTGAAGCGCTGGGTGCTCGCCGGCACCGACTACGTCTATCCGCGCACCACCAACAAGATCCTCGAGGCCTATCTGAAGTCCAAGGGCGTCGCCGCCGAGGACATCATGATCAACTACACGCCGTTCGGTCACTCCGACTGGCAGACCATCGTCGCCGACATCAAGAAGTTCGGCTCGGCGGGCAAGAAGACCGCCGTGGTTTCGACCATCAACGGCGACGCCAACGTGCCGTTCTACAAGGAACTCGGCAACCAGGGCATCAAGGCGACCGACATCCCGGTCGTGGCCTTCTCGGTGGGTGAGGAAGAGCTCGCCGGCATCGACACCAAGCCGCTGGTCGGCCATCTCGCCGCCTGGAACTACTTCCAGTCGGTCGACGTGCCGGAGAACGCCGACTTCATCAAGAAGTGGCGCGGCTACATCAAGAACGACAAGCGCGTGACCAACGACCCGATGGAAGCCACCGTCATCGGCTTCAACATGTGGGTCAAGGCGGTCGAGAAGGCCGGCACCACCGATCCGGACAAGGTCATCCCGGCGTTGATCGGCGTCTCCGTGCCGAACCTGACCGGCGGCTTCTCCACCATGATGCCGAACCACCACATCACCAAGCCGGTGCTGATCGGCGAAATCAAGGATGATGGCCAGTTCGACGTCGTCGAGAAGACCCCTGGCCTGATCGTCGCCGAAGAATGGTCGCCGTATCTCGAAGGTTCCAAGGACCTGATCGCCGATTGGCGCTCGCCGATGAACTGCGGCAACTTCAACGTCAAGACCGGCAAGTGCGGCGCGCAGTGAAGTGCGGCGCGCAGTGATGCGCGGCCGATGAGGGACGGTCCGGCCGGTCTGCGTCCGACGCGGACGGCCTGACCCACCTTTCCCGATCGACCCGGCGGCGGGCACGACCCGCCGCCGGGCGACCCGCCGCCGGACCGCTTCCGGCTCCATCCGCACTCGCACCGACGGATGACGATGATTTCCCGTGGCCTTCCCAGCCGTCTCGGCTGCGTGCTGCTCCTTGCCCTCGGCCTCCTCGCCGGCGCTTTCCTGTCGCCGGGGGCCGTCATGGCCCAAGGAGCGGCGCCCGACATCAGCGCCCCGCTGGCCCAGCTCACCACCGACAAATATGACGACACCGAATCTGCGCTCGGGGCGCTCGCCGTGAGCGGCAGCCCGGCGGCCGCCGGCATCGTCGCGGCGCTGGCCGATGGGCGGCTGAGTTACAGCCCGGCCACCAAGCAGGTGCTGATCAAGACCCCGCAGGGCGGCCTCGTTGATGCCGCCACCGGGCAGCCGGTCGCCGAGGCGCCGCCGGGCGTGAAGGCGGTGCGGGTGAACAACCGCATCCGCCGCGCCATCGAGGCGGCGAGCGGCACGCTGGCTCTCGTCAATCCCGACCCGGCCAAGCGACTGGAGGCCGCGAGCGCGGTGATGCGCGCCCGCGACGAGGCGGCGCTGCCGGCGCTCGACGCCGCGCTCGCCAAGGAGACCGACGCCAAGGTCAAGACCGCGCTCACCCTTGCCCGCGCCTCGATCGTGATCGGCAAGGCGGGCGTTCCCGAGGCCGAGCGCATCGCCGCCATCGAGACCGTCGGCGCCCAGGGTAACCAGGACGCGCTCGCCGTGCTGCGCAGCGTGCCGGCCGATGCCTCGCCGGCGGTGAAGGCGGCGGCGCAGGGCGCCATCGCCGGCATCGAGCGCAGCCTCGCCATCTGGTCGGTGGGCCAGAACATCTGGTACGGCGTCTCGCTCGGCTCGGTGCTGCTGCTCGCCGCCATCGGCCTCGCCATCACCTTCGGCGTGATGGGCGTCATCAACATGGCGCATGGCGAGATGGTGATGCTCGGCGCCTATGTGACCTTCGTGGTGCAGGAACTGATCCGCACCTACAATCCGGCGCTGTTCGACCTGTCGCTGCTGATCGCCATTCCCGTCGCCTTCCTGTTCACCGGGTTGATCGGCGTCCTGATCGAGCGCACGGTGATCCGCTTCCTCTATGGCCGCGCGCTGGAAACCCTGCTCGCCACCTGGGGCATCTCGCTGATCCTGCAGCAGGCGATCCGCACCGCCTTCGGCCCGACCAACCGCGAGGTCGGCGCGCCCAGCTGGATGTCCGGTGCCTTCGAGCTCGGCCAGCTTTCCATCACCTATGGCCGGCTGTGGATCATCGTCTTCGCCATGCTGGTCTTCGTGGCGCTGCTCGCCACGCTGCGGCTGACCCGCATCGGGCTGGAGATGCGGGCGGTGACGCAGAACCGCCGCATGGCCGCCTCCATGGGCATCCGCACTAACTGGGTCGACGCCATGACCTTCGGCCTCGGCTCCGGCATCGCCGGCATCGCCGGGGTGGCGCTCTCGCAGATCGACAACGTGTCGCCCAATCTCGGCCAGAGCTACATCATCGACTCATTCCTCGTCGTGGTGTTCGGCGGGGTGGGCAATCTGTGGGGCACGCTGGTCGGTGCCATGTCGCTCGGCATCGCCAACAAGATGCTGGAGCCCTATGCCGGCGCGGTGCTCGGCAAGATCGCGCTCTTGGTCATCGTCATCCTGTTCATCCAGAAGCGGCCGCGCGGCCTCTTCGCTCTCAAGGGGCGGGCGATCGAATCATGAGCAACGCCCTGACGCCGCAACCCGTGCTGCTCGGCAGGAGCGGCCTCGTCTTCCTAGCCGTGGTGCTGGGAGCCGCCGTGCTGGTGCCGGCGCTCAACCTCCTGACCTCGCCGGACTCCGCCCTGCACGTGCCGACCTATGTGGTCTCGCTGCTCGGCAAGTACCTGACCTATGCGCTGCTCGCGCTGTCGGTCGACCTGATCTGGGGCTATGTCGGCATCCTCTCGCTCGGCCATGGCGCCTTCTTCGCGCTCGGCGGCTATGCGATGGGCATGTACCTCATGCGCCAGATCGGCCCGCGCGGCGTCTATGGCGACCCGGTGCTGCCGGACTTCATGGTGTTCCTGAACTGGAAGGAACTGCCGTGGTTCTGGCACGGCTTCGACCTCTTCCCCTTCGCCGCGCTGATGGTGCTGCTGGCGCCGGGCATCCTCGCTCTGGTGTTCGGCTGGTTCGCCTTCCGCTCGCGCGTGACCGGCGTGTATCTGTCGATCATCACCCAGGCGATGACCTTCGCGCTGCTCCTGGCCTTCTTCCGCAACGACATGGGCTTCGGCGGCAATAACGGCCTCACCGACTTCAAGGACATTCTCGGCTTCAACATCCAGGCCGACGGCACCCGGCTCGTGCTGTTCGTGCTCTCCGCGCTGGCGCTGGCGCTGGGCTATGTGCTGTGCCGCTTCCTGGTGCGCTCGCATTTCGGCAAGGTGCTGATCGCCATCCGCGACGCCGAGACGCGGGTGCGTTTCACCGGCTACCGGGCGGAGAACTACAAGGTGGTGGCCTTCGTGGTCTCGGCCATGCTGGCCGGCATCGCCGGGGCGCTCTACGTGCCGCAGGTCGGCATCATCAATCCCGGCGAGTTCTCGCCCGCCAACTCCATCGAGATCATCGTCTGGGTGGCGGTGGGCGGACGCGGCACGCTGGTGGGCGCGGCGCTCGGCGCGGTGCTGGTGAACTACGCCAAGACCTATTTCACCTCCGGCCTGCTGGCGCCCTACTGGCTGTTCATGCTGGGCGGCCTGTTCGTCGCGGTGACGCTGTTCCTGCCCAAGGGCATCGTCGGCACCTTCTACGACTGGCGCCGCGCCCGCGCGCCGGCGCCGGAGGATCTGGCGCCGGACGATCTGGCGCCGCCCGACAAGTTGCCCGAACCCAAGCCGGCCGAGTGAGGGGACCGACATGAGCGCAGCCGACACGCTTGAACCCGACGTCCCCGTCGAGGCCATCGCCAAGAAGGACCTGACCGAGGCGCTGCTCTATCTCGACGGCGTCACCGTCACCTTCGACGGTTTCCGGGCGCTGAACTCGCTGTCCTTCACCGTCGATCCCGGCGAGATGCGCGCCGTGATCGGCCCGAACGGCGCCGGCAAGACGACGATGATGGACGTGATCACCGGAAAGACCCGCCCCGACAAGGGCGACGTCTTCTTCGCCGGCGGCACCACCGACCTCACCAAGCTCGACGAGACGCAGATCGCCACGCTCGGCATCGGCCGCAAGTTCCAGAAGCCGACCGTGTTCGAGATGCACACGGTGATCGACAATCTGCGCCTCGCGCTGAAGGGGCAGCGCGGCGCGCTCGCCAACATCTTCCGCCGCGAGACCGCCGCCGAGCGCGAGAAGATCGACGAGATCTTCGAGACCATCAAGCTGAGCGGGCATCGCGACCGCCTCGGCGGCGCGCTGTCGCACGGGCAGAAGCAGTGGCTGGAGATTGGCATGCTGCTGGCGCAGGATCCGAAGCTCCTGCTGGTCGACGAGCCGGTGGCCGGCATGACCGACGCCGAGACGGCGCAGACCGCCGAATTGCTGCGCGAGATCAACGCCAACGGCCATTCCGTGGTGGTGGTCGAGCACGACATGACCTTCGTGCGCGATCTCGGCGTGCGGGTGATGTGCCTGCACGAAGGATCGGTGCTTGCCGAGGGCACGCTCGACCAGGTCAGCGCCAATGAGCGCGTCATCGAAGTCTATCTGGGGCGTTGAGGCATGCTGGAAGTCCAGGACATCGACCTGTTCTACGGCGCCGCGCAGGCCTTGCGCGGGGTTTCGCTGAAGGCGGAGCCCGGCAAGGTGACTTGCGTGCTCGGCCGCAACGGCGTGGGCAAGACCAGCCTGATGCGCGCCATCGTCGGCCAGCAGCCGGTCGCGAGGGGAGGCATCCGCTTCGACGGCGACGACATCACCACGATGAAGCCGGCCGAGCGGGCGCGGCGCGGCATCGCCTTCGTGCCGCAGGGGCGGGAGATCTTCCCGCTGCTGACGGTGTCGGAAAATCTGCAGACCGGGTTCGCGCCCTTGAAGCGCGCGGACCGCTTCATTCCCGACGACGTGTTCTCGTTGTTCCCGGTGCTGGATTCGATGCTGCGCCGGCGCGGCGGCGACCTCTCCGGCGGCCAGCAGCAGCAGCTCGCCATCGGCCGCGCGCTGGTCATGCGGCCGAAGGTACTGGTGCTCGACGAGCCGACCGAGGGCATCCAGCCCTCGATCATCAAGGACATCGGTAATGCCATCCGCTACTTGCGGAGCAAGGGCGATATGGCCATCGTGCTGGTCGAACAGTATTTCGACTTCGCCAAGGAGCTCGCGGACCATTTCATTGTGATGGAGCGCGGGGCGGTGGTGATGTCGGGCGATGGCGCCGCCCTCGAGGATCCGGATGTACGCAACCGCATTGCCGTGTGAGCCAACCGCCGGGGAGGTCGTCCCCGGCGTGCTGCGCTCGCGCGGTCGCCTGCTGCTTCACGCGCGCTTCGCCGACGGGCGCACGATTCCCGACCACCTCGAAGAGGAAGGCCCGAGCCGCATCCGCTTCCCGGCGGCGGCACGGCGCGGTCGCTCGCTGGAAGGCATCATCCTCAACACCGGCGGCGGTGTCGCCGGCGGCGACCATTTCGCTGCGCGGATGGAGGCGGGCGAGGAAGCACGGCTCGTGCTCACCTCGCAGGCGGCGGAGAAGTGCTACCGCTCGGATGGCGGGCTGTCGCGGCTGTCGGTGGACCTCGCCGTGGCGCCCGGCGCCTCGCTCGACTGGCTGCCGCAGGCGACCATCCTGTTCGACGGGGCACGCGTTACCCGCACCATTCGCGCCGACGTCGCCGAGGGGGCGCGGCTGCTGCTGGTGGAATCGGTGGTGCTGGGGCGTACTGCGCGCGGTGAGCGCTTCACCTATGGCCAGCTGACCGATTCGTGGCGGGTGCGCCGCGGCGGCCGGCTGGTCTATGCCGACGGGCTCAGCCTTGAGGGCGCGGTGGGCGGCGTGCTCGACCGATCCGCCTGCGCGCAGGGCTGGGCGGCCTTCGCCACCGCGCTGCTGGTGGCGCCCGACGCGCTGGAGCGGCTCGACGCGCTGCGCGAGGCTTCCGAGGCGTTGCAGGAGGCGCGCGACGACGTCGAGATCGGCGTCAGCGCCTGGGACGGCATGGCCTCGGTGCGGCTGCTGGCGCGCGAGGGGCTGGGGCTGGACGCCGCCATTCGCCGCCTGCTCGCCCCCCTGGGTGTTTGCGACCCGCCGCGCATCTGGCATTTCTGATGCATTCCATTTTCGCCCAAAACTTTTTCGCCCGAACTTTCCCGGAGTAGACCGATGAACCTGAGCCCGCGCGAAAAGGACAAGCTGCTCGTCTCCATGGCGGCGATGGTGGCCCGCCGGCGTCTGGAGCGCGGCGTGAAGCTCAACCATCCCGAGGCGGTGGCGCTGATCACCGACGTGGTGGTGGAGGGCGCGCGCGACGGCAAGACGGTGGCCGAGCTGATGACGCTCGGCGCCACCGTGCTGACCGCCGAGCAGGTGATGCCGGGCGTCGCCGACATGATCCACGACGTGCAGGTCGAGGCGACCTTCCCGGACGGCACCAAGCTCGTCACCGTGCACGAGCCGATCCGCCGCCTGTTCGCCGGCCCGGTGCCGGGCGAGATCCTGTACGAGGAAGGGGAGATCGAGCTGCTCGCCGGCCGCGAGACGGTGACGCTGACGGTGGCCAATACCGGCGACCGGCCGATCCAGGTCGGCAGCCACTACCATTTCTTCGAGACCAACCCGGCGCTCGCCTTCGACCGCGAGCTGGCGCGCGGCAAGCGGCTCGCCATCCCCAGCGGCACCGCGGTGCGCTTCGAGCCCGGCCAGTCGCGCGAGGTCACGTTGGTCGAGCTTGCCGGCAAGAAGGAGGTCTACGGCTTCCGTCAGCAGGTGATGGGCCGTCTCTGATCGCGCCCCGCCTGTCTCGCCCGTCCCACGCTTCGATCGGATTCAGTCCATGGCCATCAAGATTTCCCGCGCCTTCTATTCCGAGCTGTTCGGCCCGACCACCGGCGACCGCATCCGCCTCGCCGATACCGCGCTGGTCATCGAGGTGGAGAAGGACTTCACCGTCTATGGCGAGGAGGTGAAGTTCGGCGGCGGCAAGACCATCCGCGACGGCATGGGCCAGGCGCAGACGACGCGCGCGCAGGGCTCGGTCGACACCGTCATCACCAATGCGGTGATCCTCGACCATTGGGGGATCGTGAAGGCGGATATCGGCCTGCGCGACGGCCGGATCCACGCCATCGGCAAGGCCGGCAATCCGGACATCCAGCCCGGCGTCGACATCGTCATCGGGCCGGGTACCGAGGTGATCGCCGGCGAGGGCAAGATCATCACCGCCGGCGGCTTCGACAGCCATATCCACTTCATCTGCCCGCAGCAGATCGAACACGCGCTGATGAGCGGCGTGACCACCATGCTGGGCGGCGGCACCGGCCCGGCGGCGGGCACCAACGCTACCACCTGCACCCCCGGCGCCTGGCACATCGAGATGATGCTGCGCGCCTTCGATTCATTCCCGGTCAATCTCGCTCTGTCGAGCAAGGGCAATGCCTCGCTGCCGGGCGCGCTGGTCGAGATGATCGAGGCCGGCGCCTGCGCCATGAAGCTGCACGAGGACTGGGGCACCACCCCGGCCGCGATCGACAACTGCCTCTCCGTCGCCGACGAGTACGACGTGCAGGTGATGATCCACACCGACACGCTGAACGAGAGCGGCTTCGTCGAGGATACCGTCGCCGCCTTCAAGGGCCGCACCATCCATGCCTTCCACACCGAAGGCGCCGGTGGCGGCCACGCGCCGGACATCATGACGGTGGTGGGGCTGCCCAATGTGCTGCCGTCCTCCACCAACCCGACGCGGCCGTTCACGATCAACACGCTCGACGAGCATCTCGACATGCTGATGGTGTGCCACCATCTCGATCCCGAGATCGCCGAGGACCTCGCCTTCGCCGAGAGCCGCATCCGCAAGGAGACCATCGCGGCCGAGGACATCCTGCACGATCTCGGCGCCATCTCGATGATGAGCTCGGACAGCCAGGCGATGGGTCGGCTCGGCGAGGTGATCACCCGCACCTGGCAGACCGCGCACAAGATGAAGCTGCAGCGCGGCCTGCTGCCCGGCGACTCGGAGCGCAACGACAATGCCCGCGCCAAGCGCTATGTGGCGAAGTACACCATCAACCCTTCCATCGCCCATGGCGTCTCCCGCCATATCGGCTCGGTGGAGCCGGGCAAGCTGGCCGATCTCGTCATCTGGTCGCCGGCCTTCTTCGGCACCAAGCCGGACATGGTGATCAAGGGCGGCGCCATCGTCGCGGCGCAGATGGGCGATCCCAACGCCTCGATCCCGACGCCGCAGCCGGTGCACTACCGCCAGATGTGGGGCGCCTATGGCAAGGCGCGCACCGCCACCTCGCTCACCTTCGTCTCCAAGGCGGCGGTGGAGCTGGGCATCGGCGCCCGGCTCGGGCTGGAGAAGAAGGTGGTTGGCATCGAGAACGTGCGCGGCGGCATCTCCAAGGCGTCGATGATCCATAACGACGCCACGCCGCATCTGGAGATCGACCCGGAGACCTATGAGGTGCGGGCGGACGGCGAATTGCTGACCTGCGCCCCCGCCACCGAACTGCCGATGGCGCAGCGCTACTTCCTGTTCTAAACCTCACGGGCTGGGCAGTCCTGAAGGAGACCACCATGATCCGCGCTCGCACGCTTGTTCCCGCCGGCAGCTGGGATGTGTCCACCGCCGCCGACAAGGTGGTGCTGCCGCATGACGGACGGCACCGCCGCCGCATCGCCATGCGCGGGGAGGGCGACGTGGTGTTCCTGCTCGACCTGCCGGAAGCCGTGCGGCTGAAGGACGGCGACGGCATCGCGCTGGAGGATGGCCGCCTGGTGGCGGTGGTCGCCGCCGAGGAGCCGGTGGCGGAGATCGTCGCCCGCGACCCGCACCATCTGGCGCGCCTCGCCTGGCATCTCGGCAACCGCCACGTGCCGGCGCAACTGCTCGCCGACCGCATCCGCATCGCCCGCGACGGCGTGCTTGAGGAGATGGCGCGCGGGCTCGGCGCCACCGTCGACATCGTCGAGGCTTCCTTCGAGCCGGAGGGCGGCGCCTACGAGGCCGCCGAGGCGCACGGGCACGGCCATGCCGGCCACGATCACGGGGATCATGATCACAGGGATCATGATCACGGGCACCACGACCATGATCACGCGCATCACGGGCACGAGCACCATGAGCATGGCGAGGCCTGCGGCTGCGGCCATGATCATGGCGACCATCATCACCAGCACGACGTGATCCATATCGGCAGCGCGCCGGCGGAGGCGCCGGTGCATCGCGGCCATGGCCACGAGCACCATGACCACCAGCACAAGCATGCTGATGGCGAGGCCTGCGGCTGCGGTCACGACCACCACGATCACGATCACGAGCATCACGGGCACGACCATCACCACGATCACTCCCACAAGGGCCATGGCCACGGACACGGCTGACGCGATCGCCGCGCCGGTCGAGGCCGCCGCCGCGCCCGACCTCATCGCGCTGTTCGTCTGGCTCTCGCCGGCCTATCCGGTCGGCGCCTTTGCCTATTCGCACGGTCTCGAATGGGCGGTGGAGGCCGGTGACATCCGCGACATGGTCGGGCTCCAGCGCTGGGTCGACGATCTCCTGCGCCATGGCGGGCCCTTCACCGACGCCGTGCTGCTCGCCCATGCCTGGCGGGCGGCAAGGGCGGGAGACAGCGCCGGTTTCGTCGAGGTAGCGGAACTCGCCTGCGCCTTCGCGCCGTCGCGCGAGCGGCAGATGGAGACGTTGAACCAGGGCGACGCCTTCCTCACCGCGACCCGCGCCGCCTGGCCGGCGCCCGGCCTTGACCTCCTGTCGACGGCGTGGAGGGGGCGGCTCGCCTATCCCGTCGCCGTCGGCGGCGCGGCGGCGGCGCACGGGCTGCCGCTTGCCGCCACGCTGACCGGGTTCCTGACGGCGGTGGCGGCCAATCTGGTTTCCGCCGCTGTGCGACTGGTGCCGCTCGGCCAGACCGACGGCAACCGCGCGCTGGCCGGCTGTGCGTCAACGATCCGCGCCATCGCCGCCGAGGCGCCGCATGTCGACCTCGACGCGCTCGGCGGGGCGGCGCTGCGCTCCGACATCGCCTCGATGCGCCACGAGACCCAATATACCCGCCTGTTCCGCAGCTAGGGCCGGCAGGCTCCGGCGGCGCGAGCCGGCTTCAGATCATCGACAGGGAGTGCAGTCATGAGCGAGGGGAGCGGCCCGTTGCGGGTCGGCATCGGCGGACCGGTCGGATCGGGCAAGACGGCGCTGATGGAGGCGCTGTGCCGCCTCTTCCGCGACCGCTACGATTTGTGCGCCATCACCAACGACATCTACACCAAGGAAGATGCCGAGATCCTCACCCGCGCCGGCGCGCTGCCGGCCGAGCGGATCATGGGGGTGGAGACCGGCGGCTGCCCGCACACCGCCATCCGCGAGGACGCCTCCGCCAATCTCGCCGCCATCGCCGAGATGCGCGGGAATTTCCCGCGGCTCGACCTGATTCTGATCGAGTCCGGCGGCGACAACCTCGCCGCCACCTTCTCGCCCGAGCTCGCCGACCTCACCATCTATGTGATCGACGTGTCCGCCGGCGAGAAGATCCCGCGCAAGGGCGGGCCGGGCATCACCCGCTCCGACCTCCTGGTGATCAACAAGATCGACCTCGCGCCGCATGTCGGCGCCTCGCTGGAGGTGATGGACCGCGATTCCAAGAAGATGCGCGGCCGCCGGCCCTATGTGTTCGCCAATGTGCGCGCCGGGCAGGGCGTCGAGGAGGTCGCGCGCTTCATCGAGGAGGCGGGCGGCCTCACGCCGGCCCGCCTCGCCGAGGCATCACTTTCCTAGGTTGGGCGTCACTTTCCTAGGTCGGGTGCCGCCAGTGGCGCCAGATGCCGCAGTCCCTGCTCGAGGTCGGCGATCAGGTCCGCCGGATCCTCGAGGCCGATATGCAGCCGCACCGTCGGCCCGCCGGGCGCCCAGCGCGTGGCGGTCCGGGAGGTCGAGCAGTCGAACGGGATGGCGAGGCTCTCGAAGCCGCCCCAGCTATAGCCGAGCCCGAACAGCGCCAGCGAATCCAGGAAGGCGTCGACGCTCGGCTTCGCCGCCGGCTTCAGCACCACGCTGAACAGGCCGGAGGCGCCGGTGAAGTCGCGCGCCCAGATGGCGTGGCCGGGCGCTTCCGGCAGCGCCGGATGCAGCACCTGCTTGACCTCCGGCCGCCCGGCGAGCCAGCGGGCCACGGTGAGCGCCGATTGCTGGTGCCGCGCGAGGCGCACCGACAGGGTGCGCAACCCGCGCGCGGCGAGGAAGGCATCCTCCGGCGCCACGGTGAGCCCGAGATCGCCATGGGTGGTGCGCAGCCGCTTGTAGTAGCGCTCGTTGGCCGAGATGGTGCCGAGATTGAGATCGGAATGGCCGCCGATATATTTGGTGCCGGCCTGGATCGAGAAGTCGACGCCGAAGGCGTGCGGCCGGAAATAGAGCGGCGTCGCCCAGGTGTTGTCGATGAGGGTGACGATGTCCGCCGTCGCCGCCGCGGCGACGATCGCCGGCACATCCTGCATCTCGAAGGATTGCGAGCCTGGCGATTCCATGAAGATGGCGCGGGTGTTCGGCCGGAACAGCGCGGCGATGCCGTCGCCGATCAGCGGATCGTAATAGGTGGTCTCGATGCCGAAGCGCCGCAGCACCTCGTTGCAGACCCGCCGCGTCGGCGCATAGGCGGTGTCGACCATCAGGAGGTGATCGCCGGCCTCCAGCACCGAGAGCAGGGCGGTGCTGACCGCCGACAGGCCGGACGGGGTGAGCACCACGCCGGCGCCGCCTTCGAACTCGGCAAGCGCCGTCTCCAGCGCCTCGAGGGAGGGATTGCCGCGCCGGCCATAGGAGTAGCGCCCGGTATGGTGCTCGAGATCGTGCACGGTCGGCGACAGCACGGTGGAGCCGCGCACCACCGGCACATTCACAAAGCCGTCAAATCTCTGTGGATCGCGACCGGCATTCACGAGGGTGGTATCGGACGCGTAGGCGGGCCGGTTTGTGCCCTTGGGCTGCTTAGACATGGACTGCACTGGTTCTCTTCGGACGGGGGCGTCATTGGGGGCGAGCGCCGCTCCCGCGTCAAGCGCTTGACCGCATCAGAATACATCGTTCTGATGACCTTACGGCCGCACGACACGTCATGCGCGCAGCGCTGCGTCTACGACGAACGGCGCACGCCCTTGCGGCAGGTTCACGTGTCGAGCGGCATGCGACTTGCTTCGCTCTCCGCCCGCATCCATCTGCGTCCGCAGATGCGTGCCCGATCAAAAACCGATGTACAGGGCTGCCATTATGAAACGCCTCCTCTCCACTTTCGCCCTTGCCGGCGCCTTCGGCCTTGCCGCGGTCGGTGGCAGCTTCGCCCAGGACAAAGCCGGCAAGCTCCAGCAGGTGAAGGCCAAGGGCTTCATCCAGTGCGGCGTCAGCCAGGGCCTGCCCGGATTCTCCAACCCGGACGACAAGGGCAACTGGGCCGGCCTCGACGTCGACTTCTGCCGCGCCATCGCGGCGGCGGTGTTCGGCGACGCCACCAAGGTGAAGTTCACGCCTCTCTCGGCCAAGGATCGCTTCACCGCCCTGCAGTCCGGCGACATCGACGTCCTGTCGCGCAACACCACCTGGACCATCTCGCGCGACACCTCGCTCGGCCTCAACTTCACCGGCGTGACCTATTACGACGGCCAGGGCTTCATGATCCGCAAGGACAAGAAGGTGAATTCGGCGCTCGAGCTGTCCGGCGCCTCGGTCTGTACCCAGACCGGCACCACCACCGAGCAGAACGTCGCGGACTTCTTCCGCGCCAACAACATGCAGTACGAGGTCATCGCCTTCGCCACGGCCGACGAGACCATCAAGGCCTATGATTCCGGCCGCTGCGACGTCTACACCACCGACCGCTCCGGCCTCGCCGCCGAACGCCTCAAACTGACGAACCCGGACGATCACATCGTCCTGCCGGAGATCATCTCCAAGGAGCCGCTCGGCCCGGTGGTCAGCCATGGCGACGACCAATGGTTCGACATCGTGAAGTGGGTGCTGTTCGCGCAGGTGAATGCCGAGGAACTGGGCATTTCCTCCAAGAACCTCGACGAGATGCTCAAGTCGACCAACCCCGAGGTCAAGCGCGTGGTCGGCACCGAGGGCAAGTTCGGCGAAGGCCTGGGTCTCGGCAACGACTGGGCGGTGCAGATCATCAAGCTGGTGGGCAACTATGGCGAGATGTACGATCGCAATGTCGGTCCCGACACCCCGCTGAAGCTGGCGCGCGGCACCAACGCCCTGTGGACCAAGGGTGGCCTGCAGTACGCCCCGCCGATCCGCTGATCGATCCCGCGTCCCCCGGTTCGCCGGGGGACGTTCCGCTGAAGCGCGCGGGACCACAACCCGGCTCTAGACCGGGCCCGCCGCGTCCATGACATGGGCCTCAACGAGGCGAGGGGAATTAATGGCGGATTGGGTCGAGCCGGCGGTCAAACAGGGCCGCACGTCGTTCATGAACGACCCGAAGGTACGAAGCATCGTCCTTCAGGTCGTGGCGCTGGTTCTGGTGATCGTCCTCGGATGGATGTTCATCGACAATGCGCGGGAAAATCTCGCGGCGCAGAAGATCGCTACCGGCTTCGGCTTCCTGGAAAACACCGCGGGCTTCGGCATCAGCCAGACCCTGATCAGCTATTCGGAGACGTCGACCTACGGCCGCGCCTTTGCCGTCGGCATATTGAACACGCTGCTGGTGGCGGTGATCGGCATCTTCTTCGCCACCATCATCGGCTTTCTGGTCGGTATCGGCCGGCTGTCCAAGAACTTCGTCATCCGGCTGATCTCCACCTGCTATGTGGAGCTGCTGCGCAACCTGCCGCCGCTGTTCCAGATCCTGTTCTGGTACCTTGCCGTGCTCAGCGCGATGCCGAATCCGCGCCAGAGCATCTCGATCTTCGGCGAGGCCTTCATCTCCAATCGCGGCATCGTGGTGCCTCGCCCGTTGTTCGGCGAGGGCACCGGCCTCGTGCTGTGGACCTTCGGCTTTGCCGTGCTGGCGACGGTGCTGATCGGCGGCTGGAGCCGCCAGCGCCGGGAAGAGACCGGCCGGCCATTTCCGATGCTGTGGGTCGGCCTCGGGCTGATCGTCGGGCTGCCGCTGATCGCCATGATCGTCACCGGCTTTCCCATCTCCTTCGAGAAGCCGGAGCTCAAGGGCTTCAACTTCGTCGGCGGCGTGCGGGTCATTCCGGAGTTCGTGGCGCTGACCGTCGGTCTCGCCACCTACACCGCCGCCTTCATCGCCGAGAACGTCCGTGCCGGCATCAAGTCGGTGAGCCACGGCCAGACCGAGGCGGCGAACTCGCTCGGGCTGCGCTCCGGCTACACCATGCGGCTGGTGGTGATCCCGCAGGCGATGCGGGTGATCATCCCGCCGCTGACCAGCCAGTATCTCAACCTGACCAAGAACTCCTCGCTGGCGGTGGCGGTCGGCTATCCCGACCTTGTCGCGGTGTTCGCCGGCACCACGCTGAACCAGACCGGCCAGGCGATCGAGATCATCGCCATCACCATGGGCGTCTATCTCGTCATCTCGATCATCACCTCGGTGATCATGAACGCCTACAACAAGCGCGTCGCGCTCGTGGAACGGTGAGGAGCGCGCCATGAGCCTGACCTTCGACGACGGCACCTTCATCCGCTCGGAGATGCAGACGCCGCTGCCGCCGCCCAGCCGCAATGTCGGTGTCATCGGCTGGATAAGGCAGAACCTGTTCTCCTCCATCACCAGCGGCGTGCTGACCTTGCTCGGCATCGCGCTGGTGGCGTGGATCCTGCCGCCGCTGGTCCGCTTCCTGCTGATCGATGCGGTGTGGACCGGCAACAATCGCGAGGCCTGCCTCGGTGCCGAGGTCGGCGCCTGCTGGCCCTTCATCAAGGCGAAGTTCGCCCAGCTGATCTACGGCTTCTATCCGGCCGGCCAGCGCTGGCGCGTCGACCTCGTCTTCCTCATCGGCGTGGTGCTGCTGGTGCCGCTGCTGGTGCTGTCCTGGCCGCACAAGCGGCTGAACTCCTTCCTGTTCTTCGTCGCCTATCCCATCCTCGCCTTCATCCTGCTGACCGGCGGCAACATCAGCGCCTCGAACTTTCTGTTCGGCCATTTCGGCCTCCTGCGGGCGGTGGCGGGCGACGCCGGCGTGGCCGGGCTGCAGCTCGGTTTCTGGCTGGACTTCGTGGTCACCTCGGCGCTGTGCGTCGCCGTGGCCTATGTCATCGGCCGCCTCGCCACCGGCAGCGGGCGCGGCGCGGCGACGATGACCGCCTATGTCCTCGCGGGGCTCGGCATCATCACCTTGCTGTGGGACGTCGATTTCGGCCTGGAGCGGGTGGAGACCCGGCAATGGGGCGGCCTGCTGGTGACGCTGGTGATCGCGGTGACCGGCATCGTCGCCTCGATGCCGCTCGGCATCGCGCTGGCGCTTGGCCGCCGCTCCAAGATGCCGATCGTGCGGTTGCTCTGCGTGATCTTCATCGAGTTCTGGCGCGGCGTGCCGCTGATCACCGTGCTGTTCTTCGCCACCTACATGCTGCCTTTGTTCCTGCCGGTCGGCGTGAACCCGGACGGGCTGCTGCGTGCTTTGGTCGGCGTCGCGCTGTTCACCGCCGCCTATATCGCCGAGGTGGTGCGCGGCGGCCTGCAGGCCATTTCGAAGGGCCAGTATGAGGGCGCGATGGCGATGGGCCTGACCTGGACCCAGATGATGCGGCTGATCATCCTGCCGCAGGCGTTGACCTTGGTCATTCCGGGTATCGTCAACAGCTTCATCAGCCTGTTCAAGGACACCACGCTGGTGCTGATCGTGTCGATCTTCGACTTCCTCGGTCAGCTGCGCGCCGCCTTCACCGACCCGAACTGGGCGACACCGGTGACGCTCTATACCGGCTTCGCCTTTGCCGGCATCGTCTACTTCCTGTTCTGCTTCGGCATGTCGCGCTACTCGCTGTTCGTAGAGCGCCGGCTGAACACCTCCCACAGACATTGAACCGATGGAGATCGCCATGTCCGAAGCCCATTCCATCGTCCCGAGTGACGAGCTCCACGCCGTGCATACCGCCCCGGGCCGGGAGGTCGCGGTGGAGCTCGTCGGCGTCCACAAATGGTACGGCGAGTTCCACGTGCTGAAGGACATCAACCTCAAGGTGAAGCGCGGCGAGCGCATCGTCATCTGCGGCCCGTCCGGCTCCGGCAAGTCGACGATGATCCGCTGCATCAACCGGCTGGAGGAGCATCAGCAGGGCTCCATCGTCGTCGACGGCGTCGAGCTCACCAACGACCTCAAGCGCATCGACGAGATCCGCCGCGAGGTCGGCATGTGCTTCCAGCACTTCAACCTGTTCCCGCACCTCACCATTCTGGAAAACTGCACGCTGGCGCCGATCTGGGTGCGCAAGATGCCCAAGAAAGATGCGGAAGAGCTGGCCATGCACTTCCTCAAGAAGGTGAAGATCCCCGAGCAGGCGGGCAAATATCCCGGCCAGCTCTCCGGCGGCCAGCAGCAGCGCGTGGCGATTGCCCGCGCGCTGTGCATGAAGCCGAAGATCATGCTGTTCGACGAGCCGACCTCGGCGCTCGACCCGGAAATGGTGAAGGAAGTGCTGGAGACCATGGTCAGCCTCGCCGAGGAAGGCATGACCATGCTGTGCGTGACCCACGAGATGGGCTTCGCCCGCCAGGTGGCCAACCGGGTAATCTTCATGGATGCCGGCCAGATCATCGAGGCGAACGAGCCGAACGCGTTCTTCTCCAACCCCCAGCACGAGCGCACCAAGCTGTTCCTCAGTCAGATCCTGCACTGACGTCGGGCGGCGCGCCGCCCAAGCGCCGCCGCGGGCGAAGCCGACGAGCGAACATGAAAACGGCCGGATCCTTGCGAGGTCCGGCCGTTTTTGCTTTGCCGCGATGGGTGAGGTTCAGGCCGGGCCGATGGCGATCAGCCGATCCGAGGAGCCCCACTCCGCCCAGGAGCCGTCATAGAGCGCCGCCGGCGGGGTGCCGAGGCTGTCGAGCGCCATCCACAATATGGCGGCGGTGACGCCGGAGCCGCAGCTGGTGATCACCGGCTGGGCGGGGTCGATGCCGGCGGCCGCGACGACGGCGCGCAGCTGGTCCGGATCGCGCAGCCGGCCATTGGCCACCACGTCGGAGGAGGGCAGGTTGCGGGCGCCGGGGATGTGCCCCGCCCGCACGCCGGGCCGCGGATCGGGAGCCTCGCCGCGGAAGCGCTCGCCGGGGCGGGCGTCGAGCAATTGCACGCTGCCGGCCGCGCTCGCCTGCGCGACGTCCTCGGCACCGGCGACGCGGCTGCGGTCGAGCCGGGCGGTGAAATGCGCCGGCGACAGCATCACCTCGCCGGCCTCCAGCGGCCGGCCCTCGTCGCGCCATTGCGGCAGGCCGCCCTCCAGCACGAACACATTGGCCGCGCCGAACACGAAGAAGGTCCACCAACCACGCGCCGCCGAGAACAGGCCGAGGCTGTCATAGACGACGATGGTCGTGCCATCGCCGATGCCGAGTGCGCCGACCGCCTCGCTGAAGGCCTCCTGCGAGGGCAGCATGTGCGGCAGGCCGCTGGAGCGATCGGCCACCGCGTCGATGTCGAAGAAGACAGCGCCGGGAATATGCGCGTCGACATATTCGGCGCGGGCGGAGCGGCCGGCGGTCGGCAGGTGCCAGGAGGCGTCGACGACGACGAGATTGGGCGAGCCGAGGCGTTCGGCCAGCCACTGGGTGGTGACGAAGCGGCTGTCGGACGGGGCGGCCGAGGCGGGGGTGACCGAGGCGGTGGTCATGGGTGCGATCCCTGTGTGGTCCTATGGTGCGCGCGGGCGGCGCTCAGGCGAAGGCGAGCCGGATGCGTCGGTTCTGCTGGCCCTTCTTCTCGATCTTGCTGACGACGACGGCGCCGATCTCCGAGAGCCGGCGCACATGGGTGCCGCCGCAGGGCTGCAGATCGATCACCCCGTTATCGATGCTGCCGATCCGCACCAGCCGCACCCGGCCGGAGCCGCGCGGCGGCTTGACCGAGAGGGTCTTTACGAGGCCGGGATTGGCGTCGAGTTCCTCGTCGGTGATCCAGCTCTCGGTGACGGCGGCGTCGGTGGCGATCAGCTCGTTGACACGGGCGGTGATGGCGTCCTTGTCGAGGCCGGCATCGGGAATGTCGAAATCGAGCCGGCTTTCCTGCTCGCCGATCGAGCCACCGGTCACCGGATAGGGCAGGGCGACCGACAGGAGGTGCAGCGCGGTGTGCATGCGCATGCGATTGTAGCGCGGCGCCCAGTCGAGGCGGGCAATGAGCGTATCGCCAGGTGCCGGACGGGTCGCCTCCGGCGCCAGCAGGTGCACGACATGCTGCTTGTCCGGCGACCAGACGGCACCGGTGATCGCTGTCGCGGCGCCATCCGCGCCGACGAACCAGCCGGTATCGCCGGGCTGGCCGCCGGCGGTGGCGTAGAACACCGTGCGGTCGAGCACCACGCCGCCTTCCGGCGTGACATCGATCACCGTCGCCGGCGTCTCGCTCCGATAGGCGTCGTCGCGGAACAGGAGTTCGGTCGCCATCACAGCAGCACGTTGGGAACGTCGATCGTGCGCTCGAGCCAGCCGGGAACCGGCAGGCCCTTCTCGCGCAGGAAATCGGGATTGAACAGCTTCGACTGGTAGCGGGTGCCGAAGTCGCACAGCAGCGTCACGATGGTGTGCCCCGGCCCCATCTCCTTCGCCAGCCGGATGGCGCCGGCGACATTGATGCCGGAGGAGCCGCCGAGGCACAGGCCCTCGAACTCCAGGAGGTCGAACACGATCTGCACCGCCTCGGCATCGGGGATCTGGTAGGCGACGTCGATCGGCGCGTCTTCCAGATTGGCGGTGATGCGGCCCTGGCCGATGCCCTCGGTGATCGAGGAACCTTCGGCCTTCAATTCGCCGGTGGTGTAGTAGCTGTAGAGCGCGGCGCCGAACGGGTCGGCGAGGGCGATCTTGACGTTGGGGTTGCGCGCCTTCAGCGCCATGGCGCAGCCGGCCAGCGTGCCGCCGGTGCCGACCGCGCTGACGAAGCCGTCGACCTTGCCGTCGGTCTGCGTCCAGATCTCCGGACCGGTGGTCTCGATATGTGCCTGCCGGTTGGCGACGTTGTCGAACTGGTTGGCCCAGACGGCGCCGTTGGGCTCGGTCTTGGCCAGCGCCTCGGCGAGGCGGCCGGAGACCTTCACGTAATTGTTCGGATTGGCGTAGCCGACGGCCGGTACCTCGACCAGCGTGGCGCCGGCGAGCCGCAGCATGTCCTTCTTTTCCTGGCTCTGCGTCTCGGGAATCACGATCACCGAGCGGAAGCCGAGCGCGTTGCCGACCAGAGCGAGGCCGATGCCGGTATTGCCGGCGGTGCCCTCGACGATCACGCCGCCAGGCTTGAGCTGGCCCTTGTTCACCGCGTCCTGGATGATGAACAGCGCCGCGCGGTCCTTCACCGACTGGCCGGGATTGAGGAACTCCGCCTTGCCGAGAATCGTGCAGCCGGTCTCCTCCGAGGCGCGCTTGAGTTTGATGAGCGGCGTGTTGCCGATCGCCTCGACGAGACCGTTGCGGATATCCATGGGGCTGATTTCATCTGTCGGTTCAAGGGGCCCAGAAAATAGTAGCGGGAAACCGGCTCGGCAACCTTTGTCGCCGTCATTCCTTGCCGCTTTGACGATAGGCGGCCAGCGCACGGTCGCGCGCGGCCCCATGCTCGACCAAAGGGCGGGGATAGGTGACGCCGAGCTCGACGCCGGCACGTCGAAGAGCCTCCGGCTTCGCCCGCCACGGCTGGTGGATGATGTCCGCCGGAAGGGCCGCCAGCTCCGGCACGAAATGGCGGACATAGGCACCGTCGGGATCGAATTTCTCGCCCTGCAGCACCGGGTTGAAGATGCGGAAATACGGCGCGGCGTCGGCGCCGGAGCCGGCCACCCACTGCCAGCTGGCCGGGTTGTTGGCCGGATCGGCGTCGACCAGCGTGTCCCAGAACCACGCCTCGCCCCGCCGCCAGTCGATGAGGCCGTGCTTGATGAGGAAGGAGGCGGCGACCATCCGCACCCGGTTGTGCATCCAGCCGGTCTGCCACAGCTGCCGCATGCCGGCGTCGACGATGGGATAGCCGGTGAGGCCGCGCCGCCAGGCGCGCTCGAAGCCGGCATCCTCGCGCCAGGCGAAGCCATCGAAGCGGTCGTTGTAATTCGCCGTCGCGAGGCCGGGAAAGTGGAACAGCAGGTGGTAGGAGAATTCCCGCCAATAGAGCTCGCTGCGGAATTTCTCGACGTCGCGACCTTGCGCCTCGCCCGCCTCGGCGGCGTGCGTGAGGGCGGCGAACGCCTGTACGGGCGAGAGATTGCCGAAGCGCAGGAAGGGGGACAGGCGCGAGGTGTGCTCGCCATCCGGCCGGTCGCGCCCGTCGGCATAGCCGTGTATGCCACCATCGAGGAAGGCTTGCAGCGCCGCGCGCGCACCGGCTTCGCCCGGCCGCCAGGTGGCGCGCAGGCCGCCGGCCCAGTCCGGTCCGCTCGGCTCCAGCTTCCAGTCGTCGAGATCGTCGCTTGGCAGGTCCGGGCCGGGCGGCAGCTTGCGGGGCGCCGCGACCAGCCCGCGCGCGCCGAGCGACGCGGCGGCGCGATAGAACGGCGTGAAGACGCGGTATGGCCCGCCCGAGCCGGTGCGCAGCGTCCACGGCTCATGCAGCAACGTGCCGGAATGGCTGGTGACGTCGATGCCGGTCTCAGTCAGCTCCGCCTTGAGGCGGCGGTCGAGCTCGATGGCGCCTGCCTCATAGCGCCGGTTCCAGTGCACGCGGGCGATGCCGGCCTTGGCCACCAGATCGCGGATCACTCTGTCGGCAGGCCCCCGGCGCAGCAGCAGGTGCCCGCCGATCCGCTCGACATCGGCGGCGAGCGCGGCGAGCGAGCGGCCGAGCCACCAGCGGGCAGCGGCGCCGAGCCGGCGCAGTCCTGGCGTCTCGTCATCGAGCACATAGAGCAGCACCAGCGGCCGGTCCTCCGCTCGCGCGGCGGCCAATGCCGGATTGTCGGCGAGGCGCAGATCGTCGCGGAACCAGACGAGGGTGGGGGCGGAGAGGGCGTGGGTCATGTGCCGATCCTTGGCACGGAGCAGGCGGGAGCTTCCAGGCGGTGGCCGGCCGGATGAAACGTGCGAAGGCGAAAAGCGGGCGGCGGGACGGCTTGCGGATTATTCATGTCGATCATACTGTAAATGAGAACCCGGCGGCGCGCCGCCAATTTCTGTGAGGCTATCATGTCGTCCCCCATCCCATCCGGCACCGCCCTCGTCACCGGCTCCTCGTCCGGCATCGGCAAGAGCTACGCGCAGCAGCTGGCTCGCCGCGGCCACGACCTCGTCCTCGTCGCCCGCGATGCGGCGCGGCTGGAGGCACTCGCCGCCGAGCTTCGCGCCGAGACCGGCCGCAAGGTCGATGTCCTGCCGGCCGATCTCGGCGTGGCCGGCGATGTCGAGCGCGTCGCGGCCCGGATCGAGGCCGATCCGACGATCACGCTGGTTGTCAACAATGCCGGCATCGGCACCGGCAGCGGCGTGACGGGCGGCGACCTCGCCGCCACCATGGCGATGGTGCAGCTGAACGTGACGGCGCTGACCCGGCTGTCCTTCGCCGCAGTGAACGCGTTCACCGCTCGGGGCAAGGGCACGCTGGTGAACGTCGCCTCGGTGGTGGCACTGGCGTCGGAGGTGTTCGCGGGCGCCTATGCCGCGACCAAGGCTTATGTGCTGTCGTTCACCCAGTCGCTGAACGGCGAACTGAAGGACGGGCCGGTACGGGTGCAGGCGGTGCTGCCCGGCTATACGCGCACCGAATTCTTCGACCGTGCCGGTATCGATCCCGCGCGACTGCCGGCCGACATGGTGATGCCGGTCGACGATCTCGTCGCGGCGGCGCTGAAGGGGCTCGAGCTCGGCGAGCTGGTGACCATTCCCTCGCTGCGCGACCTCGACAAATGGGTGGCGTTCGAGGCGGCCCGGCGGGCGTTGCAGCCCGAATTGTCGCTTGCCAGTCCGGCGGAACGCTACCGCGCGGCGTGATTGGCGGACAGCCGGTGATGGCCGCCCGGTCGTCGCCAGCTTCAGCCGTTGCCGCTCAGTAGTCCCACTGCGCGCCGATGCCCACTTCCGCCGATCCGCCGGCGGAAGTGGCGCCTTGCAGGCGGATGTTCTTGGTGACGTCGATGTCGACCGTCACCTTGCTGGAATTGGCGCTCGTGCCCTGCCGGACGCCGAGATAGATGTTGTCATTGAGGCGGCGGCCGACGCCGACCTGGCCGCCGGTGCCGGCGTCGTCGGTGCCGAGTTCGAGGCTGTCGACGCCGAGCGAGCGGCGCACGTCGTTGAGTACCCCGCCGCCGCCGGAGAACTGGGCGACGGTCTGGGCGATCTGCAGCGCCTGGCCGGAGGAGAGCTGTCCCACCGAGCGGCCGAACAGCAGGCGCGACAGCACCTCGTCGCGCGGCAGGGTCGGGGTGGAGGTGAAGTCGATCTCCGGCGCCGAGGCCGGGCCGGTGACGATGATGCGGGCGGTGACGTCGCTCGCGGTGCTCTCCGCCACGAAGTCGAGCTCGGGATCGGTGGTGCCGGTGAAGGTCACCTTGCCGCGGGTGAAGGACAGGCGGCGGCCGACGAAGTCGAAATTGCCGCGCCGCATCTCGAAGCCGCCCAGCGCCACCGGCGCCGTCGAGGTGCCGCGCAGCTGGATGTCGCCGCCGAGCTCGGATTCGATGCCCATGCCGCGCACGAACACGTTGTTGGGCGCGGAGATGGTGAGGTCGAGCGGGATGCCGCTATCGGCGGGGGGCGCCTCGCGCCTCGCCGGGCGGGCGGCGCCGGGCACCGCGCGCTTGCCGCCATTGACGTGGCGGACATTCAGGCTCTGCACCCCGCCGGGCAGCCGGTCGGGAATGTTGACGTCGAGCGCGCGCACCACCAGCCGGCCGGTGACGCGGGGATTGTTGAGGAAGGCGCCTTCCACCGCGATCCGCCCCTCGGTGACGAGGCGCATCAGCTCGCTATTGACCAGCTGGGCGTTGGTCATGTCGATCTCGATCCGCCCGGGGAAGCCGGCGGCGGGATCGAGGCCGATGTTACCGCGCCCGTTGAGCCCGCCGCCATTGGGCGTCCGGGCGGTGAACGAGGTCAGGGTGACGCTGCGCTGGGTGCCGGTGATCACCGCTTCGATGCGGTCGAGATTGATGCCGTTGACGCTGTCGATGTAGCGCCCGCCGGTGATGCGCACGGTGCCGCCGGCATTGGGGGCGGCGGCGGTGCCGGTCACCGTGGCGTCGATAGCCGCATTGCCGACCACCTGCGAGCCGGTGGTGGCGAGCATCGGGTTGAGGATGCCGAGATCCAGCCCGCCGCGAATGGCGAGATCCAGCGCGCCGGCGCCGAGCGGCACCGAGCCATTGATGGTAAGCGCCTGAAGGAACCGGGCTTTTATCTCCGAGCGCACGGTGGCGCGGCCGCCGGCGACATCACCGCGCGCGGTGATGTCGAACGGGCCGGCGCCGGCGCGGGCGACGTCCGGCGTCGACAGCCGGGAGATGGTCAGCTGGTAGTTGCCGGTCGGGGCCGAGGGGGTGCCGGTGATGCGGGCATTGCCGGCCAGCGTGCCGGAAAGGTTCAGCCCGGGCGCGGCCAGCTCGGCGAGCGAGAGCGGGATGGCCCGCAGATCCGCTGTCAGATCAAGGCGTTCGCCGGCGCTGCCGGACACGGTGGCGGTGCCGCCGCCGGCATTTAGCGCCAGCCGGTCGATGGTCACCGTGCCGCCGGCATAGGCGATGTTGGCCGGCCCGGTGGTGGCGATGGTGGTGCTGCCGCGCGTCGCCGACAGGCGGTCGAGCCGCAGCTTGGCGCCGTCGCCCGCGCGGCTCAGCCGGCCGGCGGCGCGCAGGGCGGTGTTCTGCACGTTGGCGTCGACGGTGAGGTCGGTGCCCTCTGTGCCGCCCTTGCCGCGTATCGTAGCGTTTTCAATGACTTGGCCGGAGACGTTCGCGCCGCGGACCTCCACCGTGCCATCGAGCGCGGGCACGCCGATCGGGTCGATCACCGTGGCGTCGATGCGGGCCATGGCGACCGACTGGCCGGCGGCGGCGACGCGTTCGGCATTGCCCTTCACCGCCACGCGCTGGCGGCCGTCGGCGATGTCGAGGGTGATGTCGGCATTGAGGCTGCCGGCGAGCTCGGTCAGCACCAGCGGCGAGATATCGGCGAGATTGGGAGCGGCCAGCGTCAGCTTGCCGGTGGCGAGGCTAGCGTCGGTAACGGTGACAGCGCCGGTGGCGCGGGCCGATCCGACAGCGATATCAAGGTTTTGTACCTCGAAGCGGTTGTCGCCGGCGGTGGCGAAGGCGCCGCTGCCGGTGGCCCGCTGGCCGGCGACGGTGCCGTTCAGCTGGAAGCTGGCGCTCGGGTTTCCGGTGATGTCGTTGCCGGTGAAATTGAGCGTAAGCCCCTGAATCGGCTTGCCCATCGCGGTGCCGGCCGGGATCGACACCTGCGCGGTGGCGGTCAGCTTGTCCAGCGAGCCGGAAAAGGCGCCTTTCGCTTCCACCGCGCCGGTGACACGCGGGTCGAGGCGGGCGAGATCGGCGAGGTTGATGCTGGCCCGCAGATCGGCGTCATCGGTGGAGAGATGGCCGTCCATGGTGAAGGCGAGGCCATCAGCACTCATGCGCAAGTTATTGATCGAAATGGTACTTTGGCCCGTGCGCTCCATGGCGCCGGACAGCGTCGTCACCTTGCCGAAGAAGCCGTCGACGGCGGGAATGCCGGTTGCGACGTTGCGTGAGCTGCCCTCCAGGGTGACGGCAAGGCGGGAGAGGCTGTCGCTCGCCTGGATGCCGATGTCGAACTGCGCCTCGCCGGCCAGCGGGCGTTCCACCAGCGGCATGAGGGTGGCGAGGTCGAGCCGCTCGACGCTCAGCGTGCCGTCGATCGCTCCCTGGTCGGCCGTGCCGGTGAAGCGGGCGGTGAGACCGGTGAGGTGGATGGTGAGGCCAGTGAGGCGCGAAAGTGCAGCCTGGCCGGCCGGCACCAGGCCGGTCGCCTGGAAGCGGGCGGTCGAGCCCATGGCGGCGGCCACCGACGGCTCGGTGGCGGTGAGACCCTGCGCCTCGCCCTCGGCGGTGAGCGCGAGGTTGCCCTCGGCGTCGGGACGGGTGGTGGCGTCGAGGGTCAGGGTGCCCGTGCCATAGCCGGCGCCCGACAGGCCGGCGGTCACCACATGGGCGTCGACCGTCGGGGCGGCGATGTTGCCCTTCACCGTGCCTTCGAGGGTGCCGGACTGCCAGGCGATCCCCGGCGCCAGCGCCGCGAAGCGGGCATTGTCGGGCACCCGCGCCTGGAAGGTGAGGTCGGCGAGGCTGCTGTCGAGATCGAAGCTGCCCTTCACCGCGGCGCCGAAGCCGGCGGCGCGGACGCTGGAGCTCTCGATGGCGAGGCGGTTGGCGGTGTCGAGCGTGGCGGCGGCGGCGAGCTCGGTGCGTCCCTCGAACAAAGGCGCGATGTCGGCGGGAAGCAGCCGGCCGATATCGGCGTCGATGGCGGCGGTGAAGCGGTGGCCCTCGGTCACAGCGCGGATGCCGGCGGCGCCGGACGCGTGCGCCACATTGCCGGCCTGAAGCGCGAGGTGGCCGTCCCACTGGTCGAGCGTGCCGCTGCCCTTGAGCGAGGCGGTGAGCTCCGGCAGGCCGTCCATGCCGGCGGCGCGGGCGATGAGGCCGCCGGCCGGCTCGTCGGCGGAGATGTCGAGGTCGAGCTGGTGGCTCTCCGGCGCATAGGCGGCGGTGCCGGCGATGCGGCCGGGGCTGTCGCGGCGGTCGATCGCGAAATTCAGCGACACGGCGCGGGTAGCCGCCGACAGGTCGGCGGAGGCGGTGAGCCCGAGCGTGGCGGCGTGGCCGAGCACCGGCGCGGCAAGGATGATCTCGTCAATGGCGAGCCGCTCGAGCCGCACCGGCAGCAGCGGGACGCCCGACGAGGAGGAGGGCGGCGGGGCCGGCTGTTCGGCCGGCGGCAGCGGGCGGCGCAGCACCTCGACCTTCGCCGCTTCCAGCGCGGTGATGTCGACGGAGCGGCCGAGCAGCGCCAGCGGGCTCCAGGAGAGCCGGGCGCCGGAAATGGTGGCGAACGGGCCTTCCTCGTCGGAGAGCACGATGCGGTCCACCCCCATGTCGGAGGGGATGAAGCCGTTGATGCCCTCGATGCTGACGCCGAGGCTGGGAGAAGAGGCGAGCGAGGAGGCGAGGCGGGCCAGCACGGCCTTGCCCGGCGGCGTCTGGATCGCGCCGAAAGCCACCAGCACCAGCAGCACCAGCCCGATCAGGGCGTAGATGAGGAAGCTGAAGAACCGCGCCACCATCAGAAACTCTGCCCCAGGCTGACATAGATGCCGTAACTGCCGTCGTCCGGCCCCGGATTGAGCGGGAAGGCGACGTCGAGCCGCAACGGCCCGATGGAGGTGTAGTAGCGAAGGCCGATGCCGGCCGAATACTTCATCTCATCGAAATCCGGCGCTTCGCTGGCGAAGGCCGAGCCCATGTCGAAGAACGGCACCACGCCGATGGTGTCGGTGACCTTGATGCGGGCCTCGAAGGACGCCTCGAAATAGGAACGGCCGCCGATGACGATGCCGTCGGCATTGCGCGGCGAGGCGGACTGGTAGTCATAGCCGCGCAGCGAGCCGCCGCCGCCGACATAGAAGCGCCGCTGCGGCGGCACGTCGGTGAGGTCGGCGCCGAAGATGCTACCGGCGGCGACGCGGCCGGCGAGGATGTAGCGCTTGGCCTCGTCGAGCGCGTAATAGGTCGAGAAGCGGGCATTGAGCATCGCCGGCACGCCGTCGGCGTCGCCCAGCTTGGCGAAGGGCTCGGCGATGCCGGTGAAGCGGATGCCCTTCGACGGGTCGAGCTTGTTGTCGGTGCTGTCGTAGTTGAACTCGACCGGGATGCCGGCGATGAAATAGTCGTTGACGCCGGTGGTGTCCCACACCCGCGACTGTTCGAGATCGGCGCTGACCTGCAGCGACATCTCGTCGTTGAAGCGGTGGCGGACGCCGGCGAGGAAGGTGCCGGCCTCGCGCACATAGGCGTTGGTGACCTCGCGCAGCACCGCCGCCGAGGTGATGAGATCGTCGCGCGCGGTGATGATGCCCGGCTTCACGAAGGTGGCGGACAGCTTGTAGCCGAACGGATCGGCATCCGGCACCGCCTCCGATTCCTGGCCGAACCACGAGACCTGCGCGTCGAGGCGCAGCGTCTCGCCGCCGCCGAACAGGTTGCGCGCGCCCCAATAGCCGTTGATCGCCGAGCCGTCGGTCGAGGAATAGCTGGCCGAGAAGCCGACATAGTTCGGCTTGCGGGGCGAGACCTCGATGGTGATCGGCAGCGAGCCGTCGGGTTCCAGGTGGTCGGCCTCGATCAGGCGCACGGTGGCGATGGCTTCGTATTCCAAGAGCCGCCGGCGCAGCCGGTTCAGCACGTCCGGCGAATAGGGCGTGCCGGGCGCGATATCGATGCGGTCCTCGATGAAGCGCGGGGTGAGGAAGTCGGCGCCCTTGACGGTGAAGCGGCCGAAAGTGGCCGGCGGGCCGGGCTCGACATAGAAGGTGACGTCGAGCTGGCGCACGGCATGGTCGGCGACCACGTCCTTGTCGACCACGCGGGCGAAGGGATGGCCGGCGTCGCGCCAGTGATTGGTCAGCGAGGCCTCGGCGCGCACCACGGTGGTGGCGAGCGCCGGCTCGCCGGGCTCGAAGCCGAGGCTGGCGAGGCTGGGTGCGTCGAGGAGCGGCCGGCGGGTCTTGGCGTCGAGGATGGCGATGCGGCCGAAATGGAACTGCGGGCCGGGATCGACGGTGACCACCACCGGCACCGGGCCGCGCTTGCGCGAGGTCTCGACGATGTCGAAGATGTTCGGCGCGTCCGGATCGTTGCCGGCGACGGTGATGCGGATCTTGCTGCCGTAATAGCCGAGCGAATAGAGCGCGGCATTGATCGCCGGCCCGTCGGAGAGGGCGCGGCGGATCAGCCCGGCGGACCCGGCCGGCGGGCGCGCCTTCAGCCGCTCCAGATTGGAGGCATCGTTGACGGCGTTGCGGATGTCGCGCTCGGTCGTCTTGACGTCGATGGTGAGATTATAGGGCGTGGCGTCGATGGTCGGCGGCTCGCGGGCGGCGACGCGCGAGGGATCGAACAGGTCGAGGATCGGCCCGAGCAGGCCCGATTGCGGCGCCTCGTTGGTCGGCTGGGTCGCGGGCTGCTGAGAGGCCGCCGGTTGTGAGGCGGCCGGCTGGGAGGACTGCGCCAGCGCCGGCGCGGCGACCAACAGGGCCTGAGGCGCAACGGAGGCGACCAGCAACACGGCCAGCCGAAAACGCCTCACTCCCGCTGTTCCATGCTCCTGCAACGCCACCCTCGCTACCCGTCGTGCTGTCCCCGCAGATCCCTGCGAGGACCACCGTGCGGCCCGTGCGGGGGCCTAGCTCCATTTCCCGGCAAGCTAAAGGAATAGCGTGAACAGAAGCTTGCCGCGGTCGCGCACATTTCTGATTGCCGGCTGGAGCGGCCTACGTCAACCGCCGGCGGGCATTTTCACGGTATCGGGCGGGAGGTTGCGGTACGACGATGGGTCATGCGCCGATGATGCGGTGGATCTCGGCGGCCAGCGCCGCGACCTCCAGCGCGCCCTTGGAGCCGGGCGCGGTCTCCTGGATGGTGAGACCCTCGCCCATGGAGGCGGCGAAGGCGACGCGGTTGCCGAGCCGGGTCTGCGCCGCCGGATGGCCGAGCGCCAGGAGGGCCTCGCCGATCTCCTGCGTCAGTGCGACGCGGGGCAGCGCGCGGTTGATGACCAGCAGCGAGGGCGTGCCCTCCTTGGCGATCATCTCCAGCGTCGCCTGCGTCGCCCACAGATCGACCGGGGTCGGCTGCACCGGCACGGCGACCAGGCTGGCGGCCTCGATGGCCGGGCGGGATTCGATGTCGGATTTCGGCGGCGTGTCGATGACGACGTAATCATAGTCGCGGGCGAGGCTGCGGGCCTCGCGACGCGCGCCCCAGCCGGAGGCGGTGCGGAAATCGAGGCCGGTGCCGTCCTCGCCCAGCGTCGCCTCGCGCGCCTCGAACCATTCGCCGAGGCTGCCCTGCGGGTCGCAGTCGAGCAGGGCGACGCGCACGCTGTCGAGCGCCAGAGCTACCGCCAGATGCGCGGCGAGGGTGGTCTTGCCCGAGCCGCCCTTCTGCTGGGCGATGGTGATGATCCGGCCGGCCATGGCGCGCCTTCCCCCCGGTGGCGACGGATTCGCAAAGGCCAAAGTCGCATTGGGGCCGGCGGGCGGCAACCCTGAATTCGCCGCAGTGCGGTATGGTTGGGGCGATGCCTTCGCCGCCGTGTCGGCACCAACGCAAATCCCCGGGCGAGGCCCGGGGATCAGGGGATCGGCAGGGGATGCCGGAATGCGGTTCGCGGAGGTGCCGGCGGCTCGGCCGGCACTGGCTTCGCGAGCTTATCTCAGGTCTGTTTTCAGGCCTGGGCGCCGGACCCGAGCACCACCACCTTGGTGCCAACCGGCACGCGGCTGTAGAGGTCGATGGCGTCCTGGTTGATCATGCGGATGCAGCCGGAGGAGACGTTGGTGCCGATGGTGTTCGGCTCCAGCGTGCCGTGGATGCGGTACAGCGTGTCCTTGTTGTCCTGCCACAGATACATCGCGCGGGCGCCGAGCGGGTTCGACAGGCCGCCGGGCACGCCGACGCCGCTCTGCAGCTTGGTGAGCTGCGGCTTGATGTCGGGGCGGCGGGCGATCATTTCCTGCGGCGGATACCAGTCCGGCCATTCCTGCTTGGAATTGATGGTGGCGGTGCCCGACCAGCCGAAGCCCTGCTTGCCGACGCCGACGCCGTAGCGGATCGCCGTGCCGCCGGGCTGCACCAGATAGAGGAAATGCTGCTTCGGATCGACGATGATGGTGCCGGGCGGCTGCTTGCCGTCATAGGGGACCTGTCGGCGCAGATAGGTCGGGTTCATGTTCGAGGTGTCGAAGGCGGCGACCTGGAACTTGTCCTGCACCGGGCCGTAATTGGCAGGCGCGAAGGCCAGCGGCGTCGAGGCCGGCTGGGTCGGCATCAGGCTCAGCTCCGGCAGGCTCGTCTGGGTGCTCTTGCACCCGGCGAGGGCCAGGGAAAGGCCGGCCATGGAAAGGCCGGAGAGTAGAACGCGACGATCGATGGCCGGCATGGTCCGCTTGTCTCCCGCACAAAGCGCCTGGATGGCCGACGCTTCGTTCCCCGTAGAATCCCGAATCGCAGCGGCCTATCCAAGACACGTTGCGAGATTCATATTAACGAATCGTTTGCTATAAATATTCACGACTTCAGGTGGACGTGACCGGCTGGCGCCGGCGTTCAGGCACTCGTGAACGACTGGCCGCCAGGTCGCGGCAGCGTATGGATTTCCTCGACGGCGGCATAGTCGAAATAGCCGCAGCGGGCGAGGGAATTGAGCTTCTCGATGCGCAGGACGCCGCCCTCGACGAAGGCCTCGTCGATGTGGATGCCGACGATCTCGCCGAACACCAGCCAGTGGCCGGTCGGGGCGCCTGAACGCCCGGCCAGCTCGCGCACCTCCACCAGCGCGCATTCGAGCGCGCAGGGGGCGGCGGCGACGCGCGGCGGCTTGACGAGGCGCGAGGGCGCGGTCTCCAGCCCGGCGAGGTCGAACTCGCTCTCCTCGCGCGGCAGTGCCGCCGAGGTGAGGTTCACCTGCGCGAGCAACTCGCGGCTGGCGAGGTTGCAGACGAACTCGCCGGTGTCGAGGATGTTGCGCACCGTGTCCTTCACCCCGGTGGAGGAGAACATCACGATGTCCGGGCTCTCGCTCACCAGGTTGAAGAAGGAGTAGGGGGCGAGATTGGCGACGCCCGCCGGCGACAGGCTGGAGATCCAGCCGATCGGGCGCGGGGCGACGATGGCCTTCAGCGGGTTGTGCGGCAGCAGGGTACGGTCGCGGTCGTCCGGCGCGTAGAACATCGCGGGCCCTCAGAAGCGGGTGACGATGTCGGCGAGCGCTGGGCGCGGGCGGTCTTCCTGCGGGCGCGCCAGCGTGCCGATATGCACGAAGCCGACGATGCGCTCGTCCGCCGACAGGCCGAAGGCGGCGCGCACGCGGGCGTCATAGGCGTACCATTCGGTGAGCCAGGTCGCGACATAGCCGAGCGCGTTGGCGGCCAGCACCAGCAGCGTGCAGGCGGCGGCGCCGGACATCAGCTGCTCCCATTCCGGGATCTTCACATGCGGGGCGGCCTTCGACACCACGGCCACCACCAGCGGCGCGCGGGAGAGGCGGCTGCGCTCGATGTTCACCCGGTCGGCGTCGGCCTCGGGAACGTCCTTCTGAAACACCTCGGCGATCACCGCGCCGGCCCGGTCGCGCGCCTCGCCCTCGAACACGACGAAACGCCACGGTGCCAGCTTGCCGTGATCGGGCACCCGCGAGGCGATGGTGAGCATCTCGTCGAGCTCGGCCACGTTCGGGCCGGGGGCGGCGATGTCGAAGATCTTCGGGCTCTTGCGCAGCTTGAGCAGCCGCAGGGCGTCGGTCGTGGTGTCGGGCATCATTGGCATTCCCCTGTCGCCCCTGCGCCTAGCACGTAGCGGGAGGCGGGGCCAAGCGCGACGCAGCGTCAGGGCTTTTCAGTTTACCGCGAGCGCGGGAGCGCCCCCCGCGCGCCCATGCCGACGGTACGCAGCGGACTTGAATTTGCCTACGTTCGCGGGCACCAAGATGCCATGTCCGCGTTCACCTCCTGCTTCGCTCGCCACCCCCGTTCCGCCCGGCGCCGCGCCGCCTCGCGCCGTGTCGCGGCGTTGATGGCGCTGTGCCTCGCCTCGCCCTCCGCCTTCGCGGCGATGGCCGGCAGCGACGGGGCCGTCGGCGGCGGCGATGCGTCGATCTCCTCTTCCGGCTCGCTGGCGCAGGCCATGCCCTTCGTCGGCACGCAGGCGCCGAGCGTCGGCGCGCCGCGCCGCCTCGCGCCGCAGGCCCCGGCTCCGGCGGCCAAGGCGGCCGCCCCCGCCGGCAACGCCGCGACGGCCGGGTCCGCCGATCCGCATACCATTCTGCCGCAGCCGCCGGCCGGCAAGGCGGCGATCGGCATGAGCGCGCGTTTCGGCTCCAGCCTGCCGCAGATCCCGCGCGGGCTGGTGTGGCGGGTGTTCGACGACCGGCCGGAGGCGTCCGGCGCCTATCCGCTGGTCGCCGAGGCGGCCGATCCGGCGCCGGTGTTCTTCCTCTCGCCGGGCGGCTATGTGGTGCACGTCTCCTACGGCCTCGCCAGCGTCGCCCGCCGCATCGTGGTCGGCGAGGATTCCCGACGCGAGCAGATCACCATTCCCGCCGGCGGCATCAAGCTGCAGAGCGATGTCGGCGACAAGCTGATCCCGGCCTCCAAGGTCAGCTACGACATTTTCGAGGGCAGCTTCCTGCAGGGGCGTGCTGCCAGCCGGCCGTTCTATCGCGGGGCGGAGCCCGGCAGCCTCGTGGTGCTGCCGGCCGGCGATTATTACGTCGTCTCCACCTATGGCGAGGGCAATGCGGTGCTGCAGGCCGACATCGTGGTGCAGCCCGGCAAGGTGACCGACGCCACGCTGCATCATCGCGCCGCCGAGATCACGCTGCGGCTGGTGGCCCAGGCCGGCGGGGCGCCGCTCTCGGGCACCCAGTGGTCGGTGCTGACGCCGGGCGGCGACTCGATCAAGGATGCGTCGGTCCCGACGCCGAACTTCGTGCTGGCGGAAGGCGAGTACACCGCGCTGGTGCGCTATGACGGCAAGACCTTCACCAAGACCTTCAACGTCGAATCCGGCGCCGATACGCGGGTGGACGTGCTGGTCGGCGAGCAGGCAGCGGCGCCCGAGGGTTCGGGCGATTGACGGCTCCGGCTCCCAAGGGGCTCGGGGCCTGAGCGGGCTCGGAGTCTAAGCGGGCTCGGGGCCTGAGGCGGCCGGCGGCCGGGGTTTTCGGCGGCGGAAGGCCGGGCCGTACGACCGCGTCCGTCGCCCGACAGGGTTAATGTCCGCCTGACTTTCTTGGTCAACGAATTCTTAATGCCGACGTGCTTCCATCTTCCTTCGGCAGGCGGAAGGAGGCGGGCATGATCGTGCATCGGTATCTCCTCTGGGCGAAGACGGTGTCGGACGCTGAGCGCGCTCGCGGCCTCGGCATGCTCGCCGCCGCCTATGCGAACGGTGAACTGGGCGGGGTGGAGCCGCTCGGCTTCGAGGCGGCGCTGCCGGTGCTGGCGCAGGATCCCTATCCGCCGGCGCGGCTGGCGCTCGCCGAGGCGCTGTGCCGCCACACCCGGCTTCCCCCCGATCTCGTCTTGCGGCTCGCCGAGCTCGACGGCGAGCCGGGACAAAGGGTGCTCGCCCGCTCGCCGGTGCTCAACGATTGCGAGCTGATCGAATTCATCGAGACCGCCGACGAGGCCCGCTTCGCCGCCATCGCCACGCGGCAGACCCTCTCCGCCCCGGTTGCCGCCGCGCTCGCCGAGGTGGCCGGCGAGGAGGCCTGCCTCGCGCTGCTCACCAATCCCGGCATCGACCTGCCCGGCTTCTCGCTCGGCCGCATCGTCGCCCGCCACGGCCAGGCGCCGGCGCTGCGCGAGCAACTGCTCGCCCGCCGCGACCTGCCGGCGGGCGTGCATCAGGCATTGATCCGCGCGGTGGCCAATGCGCTGTCGGTGTTCGTGGTGGAGCGCGGCCGGCGCGGTGCCGGCGAGACGGGGGACGAGGCGGGCGCAGACGCGGACCAGCGGCCGGGCGTCGCCCAGATCGGCCGCGCGGCGCCGGACATGCGGGCATTGGCCGGCCAGTTGCGGGAGCGGGGCGAACTGACACCGGCCGCGGCGCTGAAGGCGCTGCTCGCCGGACGCATCCGGCTGTTCCTCGAAATGGCGGCGCTGCTGTCCGGCCTGCCGATCGACCGGGTGGCGGCGCTGTCCGCCGACCGTTCGGGCGACGCCTTCCGCATCCTCTATGAGCGCATCGACCTGCCTTACGGCGCGTTCACGGCGTTTCGCAGCACGCTGCACCTCCTGCAGAAGGAGGCCTATCTCGACGAGGAGGACATCGACGCAGGCCTGCCGCGTCGCATCCTCGAGGAGGCGCTGTACCAATATGCCCGGCTCGGCGACAGCGCCGCCCGCAATCCGGTGGTGGCGCTGCTGGAGCGGTGGAGCCGCGAGGAACCGGCGGACGAGTTCGGGGCGACGCTGGCGGCCTAGAGCGCTTTCGAGCGAAGTGAAGTCCGGTTCGCGTGAAGAAAACGCGCCCGAACAAGACCCTAGAATACGTCCGGTGAACCGGAGTTCACCGGACGTACTCCAGCCGGCCTCAGACCTCGAACTGCTCGCGCAGGATGCGTTCCTCGATCGAGTGATCGCGGTCGACCAGCATGGTCAGCGTCGAGGCGACGTCGAGCTTGGCGCGCACCGCCACCACGTTCAGCACCTGATAGTGGTCGGCGGTGGCGTTGACCGGGCGCTTGTCGGCTTCCAGCACGGCGATGTCGATGCGGGCGCGGTCCGGCACCAGCGCGCCGCGCCAGCGCCGCGGGCGGAAGGCGGAGATCGGGGTCAGCGCCAGGAGTGGCGTGCCGATCGGCAGGATCGGCCCCTGGGCGGACAGGTTGTAGGCGGTGGAGCCGGCCGGGGTGGCGACCAGCACGCCGTCGCAGACCAGCTCCTCCATCCGCACCGTGCCGTCGATGGAGATGCGCAGCTTCGAGGCCTGGTAGGACTGGCGGATCAGCGACACCTCGTTGATCGCCGGGGCGCGGTGGGTGCGGCCGTTGACGTCGATGGCCTCCATCAGCAGCGGATGGATGACCACGCGCTGGGCGGCGGCGATGCGCTCCGGCAGGTTCTCCAGCTTGAAGCCGTTCATCAGGAAGCCGACGGAACCGCGGTTCATGCCGTAGATCGGGATGCCGGTGTCGCGGAAGCGGTGCAGCGTCTGCAGCATGAAGCCGTCGCCGCCGAGGGCGACCACGATGTCGGAGGCCTCGGGATCGACATGGCCGTAGAGCGCCGTCAACTCGGCGCGCGCACGCACCGCATCCGCCGCGTCGCTCGCGACAAAGGCGATTCGGCCATAAGCTGCCGCGTCGGGAGCGTCCGCTGCGGAAGAAGGGGCTGGGCGGGCGGCTTCGTTCATTCGGGACGCCCCGATACGCAGGAATGACAGGATGGAGCCGCTGATCGGCACGGTGATGGTCTATACGACATGGCCCGGTCTCGTCGAGGCCGAGGCGGCCGGGCGGGCCATCGTGGCCGACGGGTTGGCCGCCGCGGTGAACATCCTGCCGCGCATCGTCTCGATCTATCGCTGGCACGGCGAGATCGAGCGGGCCGAGGAGGTGGTGATGGTGCTCAAGACCCGTGCCGGCCTCGCCGAGGCGGTGACGCAGGCGGTGCGCGCCCGCCATCCCTATGAGACGCCGGGCGTGCTGGTGCTGAAGGTGGTCGGCGGCGACCAGGACTATCTCGACTGGATCGAGATGGAGACCGACGGCTAGAGTACGTCCGGGAACTCCGGTTCACCGGATGTACTCTAGGATCTTGTTCGGGCGCGTTTTCTTCACGCGAACCGGGCTCCACTTCGCTCGAAAACGCTCTAGGGCGCGCCGGGTGCTTCAGTCGTCGAGCGTCATCAGCTGGGTTTCGTAGGTGATCTCGGTATCCAGCTCGCCGATGTAGCGGCCGATCAGGCCGTTGAGGCCGGAGAGGTCGAAGGCGCGCAGCGGGATGATGCTGAGATCGGTGCCGAGCGTCGGCGCGTCGTCGTCGGTGGTCGCCACCAGTAGGAAGGCGGCGACCGGCTCATAATCCTCACGCGGCCGGGCGCCGGGCGGGGCATCGAAGAACCAGCCGGTGGCCGGCATCATCTGGCGAATCTCAACGATCCGATCCGGCATCGCACTCTCCCTGCCTTGCCCGCGACAGGATAGGCGGAGCCGGCGCGTCGCGACAATGCCGGGCGGGCTCGCGCAGAGGGAGATGCCGAGTGGGGAGATGCCGGGTAGCGAGATGCCGGGCGTGGAAATGCTGGCGAAGGGCGGCGGCGGAGCGCGCGCCGGCGTTCAGCCCTCGGCCGACGGCTCGCGCAGATAGGGCTCGACGGGGCCCTTGAGCTTCACCGTCATCGGGTTGCCGGCGCGGTCCTTGGCCTTGCCGACGGAGACCCGCACCCAGCCCTCGCTGACGCAGTATTCCTCGACATTGGTCTTCTCGACGCCCTTGAAGCGGATGCCGATGCCGCGCGACAGCAGCTCCTCGTTATAGAACGGGCTCGACGGGTCGCTGGAGAGGCGGTCGGGCAGGGCGGTCGGTTCGGCGGTCGGTTCGGTCATCGGCGTCCTCGGCACGGCGAAGGAAGGGGAGCCGACACATAGACAAGCCGGGCGCGGATGCCAATGGCGCCGGCATCGCCTCCGGCGGGACGCCACTGCCCTCGGTGAGGGAAAGGCCGGCGGGGCGCCGGATGCGACGCCCCGCCTTGTCGGTTCAGAGCACCGGGTTCCACACTGCCGGCACCAGCCGGTAGCCGGTATCGGTCTTCTCGGCGAAGCCGACGGCCGGGAACATGAAGTGATAGCCGGCGACCTGCATGCGCTCGGCGGCCAGCATGTCCCAGATGCGCTTGCGGGTGGCGATCGCCTTGGCCGGATCCATGTCGTACGTGACTTCCCATTCGGGATTCTGCGCGAACAGGGTCGGGTTGTTGGTGGTGTCGGACTGCACGAACAGCTTGCCATTGCCGGAGGCGACGACGAAGGCGGTGTGACCCGGCGTGTGGCCGATCGCCTCCACCGAGGTGATGCCCGGCACGATCTCCTTGTCCCAGCCATAGGGCTTCACCCGGCTGTCGATATCCTTGAACACCTTGGCGACATTGGCGAAGGCCGGCTTGCGGCCCTCCGGCGCGCGGCTGGCCTCACCCTCGTCGGTCCAGAACTTCCACTCGGCCTCGGGGACCAGGATCTCCGCATTCGGGAAGGCGAGGGCGCCATCGGCGGCGCGCAGGCCGTTGATATGGTCGCCGTGGAAATGCGAGATGATCACGGTGGAGATGTCGGACGGCTTCACCCCCGCCCAGGCGAGGTTGGCAAACAGCTTGCCGACCGGGGCGTTGCCGGACTGCGGGCCGTTGCCGGTGTCGATCAGCGCCAGCTTGCCGCCAGTGTTGATGAGCAGCGGGTTGAACTGGTTCATCAGCTGGTCCTTCGGCAGGAAGGCCTTCTCCAGCACGGAATTGATCTGCTCGCGCGAGGCGTTGCGCACGAAGCCGTCCTGCAGCGGGGCGACGCGGGCGCCGTCGCTGACCGCGGTGACCTCGATGTCGCCGACCTTGTAGCGGTAGATGCTCGGCACCTGCTGGCCGGTCGGCGTCTGCGCCTCGGCGGGAGTGGCAGCGAGGCCGGTCATGGCGAGCCCTCCAAGGGCGGTGGCGGCGGGAAGCGTGGCGGAGGCGAGCAGGGCGTCGCGGCGGGAGAGGGGCGGCATGGCGGGCTCCTTCGGGCTGTGCGATGGCCGGCGTGGCCGGGGCGAACCGGGCGGCGACGCGGGGCGCCGAAGCTAGGGCTTCGCTCCGCGAGCGTCACGGCGACGGGTATCACGTTCGGGTGAGGGGCTCAGAAGTGGTACTTATAGCCGAGCTCGATGGCGTCGTAGGAGACGTCGCCATTCTTCCAGTCGCGCTCCAGCTTGACCGACACCGAATGAGCGTCGCTGAGGCGGAAGTCGAACTGGGTGGACAGCTCGGGCGTCTCATAGGCGTAGGCGGTGTCGAAGGCGTTGCGGTAGCGCGCGGCGATCACCGTCCAGGTGACGACCGAGGACAGCTTCACGTTCAGCGAGCCGGTGAAGCTGTAATAGGGAAAGTCGGTGGCGTTGCTCGGCATGTGGCTGCCCAGCGCGGCGACGCCGGCCACCGACCAGATCTCGTTCAGCGAGTGGGTGTAGCCGACCGTGCCCTCGACGTTCCACGCATAGGCGCTGGTGTGGGCGGTGTCGTAATATTTCGCCGAGCCGCCAAGGCTGACATTGTTGTCGAAGGTGTGGGTGTAGCTGAGCTGGGTGTCGGTCGACTTGGTGGCGGACAGATCGCCAGGCGCCCGTTCGCTCGCCACCGAGAGGCCGATGACATTGCTGCCGGCCGCCGCCGGCCGGGCGGCGAGCGCCGGGGCCATGGCGAGACCGGCGACGAGCAGGATGACGTCAGCGCGCCTTCTTGCGGCTGGAGAGAAGAACATAGGTCGTTGCCGCCACAAGTGTCAGAGCCACGAAGATCACGCCCACCACATTGATCACCGGTGACAGGCCGAAACGCAACCGTGAGGCGATCTCCGTCACCAGAGTCCATTCGCCGCCGATGGCAAACACCGTGGTGTTGTAGTTCTCGAAGGACTGCAGGAAGGCGACGACGGCGGCGGTGAAGGCGGTCGGCGCCAGGAAGGGCAGGGTGATTCGGCGGAACACCAGCATGTGGCTGGCGCCGAGGTCGAGCGCCGCCTCCTCCAGCGTGCGGTCCTGCCGTTGCAGCCGGGCGAGGAACAAGAGCATGGCGTAGGAGGCGATGAAGCTCGACTGCGCCATCACCGCCACGAACAGCCCGCCGGGCACCCCGAATTCGCGCCAGAAGATCAGGCTGGAAATGCCGAGGATGATGCCCGGCGTCAGCACCGGTGACACCAGCACCGAATAGAGCACGGTGCCGGAGCGCTGGCCGAGCCGGGTGAGGATGAGCGCGCCGGCGAGCCCCGCCGGGATCGACACCGCGATGACGCCGAGCGCCACCGCCACCGAGTTGATCAGGCCCTGGATGAGGCGCCCGTCATGGGCGAGCGCCACGAACCATTGCAGGGTGAAGCCGCGCCACTGGGTGACGGACGGGTAATCGTAGGAATTGAACGCCGCCGCCGACATCACCGCCAGCGGCAGGAACAGGTAGAGGCAGAACAGGCCGATATAGATGTTGAGGATGAGCCGGGCGCCGGCGCTGTCATTGGCGGTGCTCATTTCGCGATATCCCGGAGGCCGACGCCGAACAGGCGCATCATGATCAGGATGAAGGCGGTGCACACCACCAGCAGCGACACGGCATAGGCCGAGCCCATGTTCCAGTTGTTGCTCTCGAAGAACTGCCGGTAGACCAGCTGCGAGAACCAGTCGCCGCCTTGCCCGCGCGTCATGATCGCCGGTACCGAATAGGAGCCGGCCGACAGCATGAAGGTCATGATGCAGCCCACCGCGATGCCCGGCTTGGCATGCGGGATGATCACCCGGCGGTGGATGCGGAAGGAGGAGGCGCCGAGGTCGCGTGCGGCCTCGATCTGGTTGCGGTCCAGCGTCTCCAGCGTGTTCACCATCGGGAACACCATGAAGAGCACATAGGTGTAGATCATCGCCAGGAAGACTGCGGAGGGGTTCTCGAGGAACGGAATCCAGCCGCGATTGTCGAGATCGACCAGGCCGAGCCAGCCGAGGATGCCGTTGATGACGCCGCGATAGTCGAGGATCATCAGCCAGGCATAGACGCGCAGCAATTCGTTGATGGCGTAGGGCACGATCAGCGCCACGGTGAGCACGATCGCCTTGCGCGGCCCGCTCGCCAGCGCCACCGCATAGGCCATCGGGTAGCACACCACGAGGGCGAGGGCGGTGACCATCAGCGCGTAGATGATGGTGCGGATGAATATGTAGAAATGCAGCCCGCTCATGCGCGTGAAATTGGCGAGGCCGTAGGTCTTGGGCGGGTTGGTTTCCTGCGCCTCAAGCGCGGTGGCCTCGGCCTGCTTCTGCGCGATCTGCGCCTCGAAGCCGGCTTTCTTGGCGGCGTCGCTCTCGCCGGAAGCGTCAAGCTGCAGCGTCGCCATGTCGTTATACAGGCGGTCGATCTGCAGGGTGATTTCGCCCTTGGAGTCCTTCCACCACAGCGACTGCTCGATCATGGCGCCGAGCGGCACCAGGATGAGGGCGAGGATCCACAGCGTGGCGATGGCGATGAGCAGCGCTCCGAGGCCGCGTCCATAGGCGCGGAACAGGCTAGCCATTGGCGAGCGCTCCCTCAGCATAGACCAGCGCGTCGTCGCGCCCGAAACCCAGCACCAGATCGTTGGGCAGGTCGCGCATCGCCGGGCCGTTGGCGAGGGTGACGGTCAGGGTCTGGCCGTCGGCGACGCATTCGAGATTGACCGACGGGCCTTCGAGATGGCGGGCCTTCAGCGTCACCGGGATGCGGTTGTCGCGGTCGGCGCCGAGCGTCACCCGCTCCGGCCGCACCATCACCAGCACCGGGGCGCCGATGGCGGGGGTGCCGACCTCGCGGCCCTCGATGGGGCCGAACGGCGTGTCGACGCTGGCGGCGCCGTTGGAGATCCGCCGCAGCGTGCCGCGGATCACGTTCTGCTCGCCGACGAAGGTAGCGACGAAGGGCGTCGCCGGCTCGGCATAGAGCGTGTCCGGCGCGGCGACCTGCTCCAGCCGGCCGCGGCTCATCACCGCCACGCGGTCGGACATGGCGAGCGCCTCGCCCTGGTCGTGGGTGATGTAGATGAAGGTGATGCCGACCCGCTTCTGGATGGCGCGCAGTTCGGCGCGCATGTGCTGGCGCAACTTGAGGTCGAGCGCCGAGAGCGGCTCGTCGAGCAGCAGCACCGAGGGCTCCACCGCAAGGGCGCGGGCGATGGCGACGCGCTGGCGCTGGCCGCCGGAGAGGTCGGACGGCTTCTTGTCGCCATAGCCGGTGAGCGCCACCAGCGAGAGAAGTTCCTCGGCGCGCTTCAGCCGCTCGGCCTTCGACACGCCGCGCGCTTCCAGCCCGAAGGCGACGTTCTCGGCGACGCTCATCAGCGGGAACAGAGCGAGGTTCTGGAAGATGAGCGCGGTGGGACGCTCGTTCGGCCCCTTGCCGGCCATGTCCTCGCCGCCGATCAGCACCCGGCCGATGGTCGGCTCGATGAAGCCGGAAACGGTGCGCAGGATGGTGGTCTTGCCGCAGCCGGACGGGCCGAGGATGGAGAAGAACTCGCCGGCCTCGATGGTGAGGTTCAGCGGCTGCACGGCGACGGCGTCGCCGAAGCGGATGGAGACCTGATCGAGACGTACGTCCTTGCCGCGCATGGGGCGTTCCGCAAAGGAGGGAGGGGAGCGGCGGCCGGAGCGGAGCCCGCCGTACATCTTCCGGTGCGGTGACGTTACGAGATTGCCCGGAAGCCGAAAAGACGGTCCCCGGGACCAGCCCGGGGACGCAAGGCGGCAAGGCGAAGACGGCCCTGTCGCCGCGTTCCGGCGCGGAGAGGGCTCGCGCGCCGGGAACGCTCAGTCAGGCCGCAGCCGCTCAGGCGTTGGTCAGCTTCTCGACATACTCGCCGCGCAGCTTGGCGTAGAAGTCGGTCTGCATCGGCCACCAGAACAGGTTGTCGATGGTGCCGGCCGGATAGGCCGCCTGGAAGGCCGCGCGGGCTTCCTCGGAGAGGAAGGCGTCGGCGCCCTTGGCGCAGCTGTTGTAGCCGGTGGTGTTGGAGAACTTGGCGCCGATCTCCGGCTGGTAGAGGAAGTTCGCCAGCGCATAGGCCTGATCGACATTGGCGGCGCCGGCGGGGATGGCCAGCGTGTCGGTCCAGGCGAGGCCGCCTTCCTTCGGCATGCCGTAGCTCCACTTCTTGTCGGTCTTCTGGTGGAGCAGGATGCCGGTGGTGTCCCAGGTCTGGCCGATGGTGCAGCCGGCATCGGTGAAGGCGGCGGTCGCCTCGGTGGCGTTGTTCCAGAACGCACCGACATTGCCGCGATGCGCGACGATGAACTTCAGCACGCCGTCGAAGACGCGGCGGGCATCGGCTTCCGACTTGTACATGTCGAGGCCGCGATTCGACGGCAGGGTGCCGTTGGCGTCGAGATACAGGGCGACGCCGTTGAACACCGACTTCTGGCGGATGGCGGTCTGCTTGGGGTGATCGGCGAGCCACATGTCGCCATAGGAGATCTGGCCCGACTTCTTGTCGAACTTGGTCGAATCCCAGGTCACGCCCTCGGTGCCCCAGTCGAACGGCACCAGGAAGCGCTTGCCGCGATGGGCGGCGCCGAGGGTGAGCGAGTTGCGGTAGATCGAGGGGATCACCTGATCGACCTTGAACTTCGCCTCGTCGATCGGCTGAAGCAGGTTGTCCTTGTAGTAGTTCGGGCCGGTGTCGACCGAGGGGAACAACAGGTCGAAGCCCTTGCCGCCGGCGGCGCGCAGCTTGTTCTCGGCCTCTTCGTTCGAGCCATAGGTCGACAGGTTCACCTTGATGCCGGTGGCGTTGGTGAAGTCGGCCAGAACGGTGTTTTTGTCGAAATAGTCACCCCAGGCGTACACGTCGACCGCGCCGGAGGTGGCGAGCGCGTCATGGGCGCGCAGCACAACCGGGGCGGCGAGGACGAAGGCGCTGGCCTTCATGAGGTCACGGCGGGAAAAGCGGGTCATCTGGTCCTCCCAATGCCCAGCGGGCAAGTGGCGCTCGCTCTAGTGCCGGGCGATGAACGAACGATGACATGCGCGGTGGACAGCGGAAAGCGAACGTCGCATCGAAACTGTCGATATGTCGCATTCGTTCAAGGTAACTGCACGGCTGTGCAGGGGGCGGCCGCCGGCCGCGAGGGGTGCGACAATCTGTCATGCGTCGTGGCGCTGGCGGGAGCGGGGCGACGCATTAGATTGCGCTCACCCGATGATCCGGGCCCCTCTGACGCGAGCCTTGCCGGCGTTCGCGTGATGTCGGATCGATTTCCGACGTCATGCCGGTGTGAAAGGCTGTGTCATCCCTATGATAATTTTACCGTCGCAAGCTGCATCCGATTACGGTTGCCGCGCGTTGATGCGCGCCATCGCTGCGTTGGCTGGGGAGGAGTGACCGATGGATTATCTGATGCAACTGGCCGCCGATCCGGCGGCCTGGGCGGCGCTCGTGACGCTGATCGCCATGGAAGTGGTGCTCGGCATCGACAATCTGCTGTTCATCTCCATCCTCACCAACAAGCTGCCCGAGGATATCCGTCCCCGCGCGCGGCGCATCGGCATCGGCCTCGCGCTGATCATGCGGCTCGGCCTGCTCAGCACGGTGGCGTTCATCGTGCAGCTGACCACGCCGATCTTCACGATCGTCGATCATGCCTTCTCGTGGCGCGACCTGATCCTCATAGGCGGCGGCCTGTTCCTGGTGTGGAAGGCGACCAAGGAAATCCACCACAGCATGGAGCCGCATGACGAAGAGGCGCCCGGCGCCGGCAAGCTGGTGGACATCACCTTCACCGCCGCCATCGTGCAGATCCTGATCCTCGACCTGGTGTTCTCGATCGACAGCATCATCACCGCGGTGGGCATGACCGACCACATCCCGATCATGGTGATCGCGGTCATCGTGGCGGTGCTGACCATGCTGTTCGCCGCCGGTCCGCTGGCGAACTTCATCAATCGCAACCCGACCATCGTGATGCTGGCGCTGGGCTTCCTGCTGCTCATCGGCACCACGCTGATCGCCGAAGGCTTCGGGGCGCATGTGCCGAAGGGCTACATCTACACCGCCATGGCGTTCTCGGCGGCGGTCGAGGGACTCAACATGCTCCAGCGCAAGCGCCGGCCGCACTGAGGCCAGCCGAAGCGCAGGTGAGACGACTGACGGCGGGCTTCGGCCCGCCGTTTTCGTTTGCGGTCCGCGCGGGGCCGGCGGCGGCTCTCGCCTGCCAGCCATTCATGACTGCCTTGCGCGGAACGGCGTGCGAAACCGGAGAGGCGCGAGCGAGGGCGATGCTATGGTGGCCGCAGGGGCGTCCCGCCTCCATGCATGCCCTCCACGCCCCGCACCCCGCCGCTTCCCAAGGAGTGTGCCGATGACCGACGACCACGCGGCCCCGATGCCGGACGACGCGGCGTTGCCCGCCGACAGCAAGCTGACCCGCAGCAAGCGCGGCTGGGCGCAGAGCGGCAAGTTCCTGACCGGCCGCGTCTCCCGGCCGGAGACCGAGCGGCTGCCGCCCGGCCAGCATCTGGTGCGCGACTGGCCGGTGCTCGACCTCGGCCTGCAGCCGGACATCCCGCTCGACCATTGGCGGCTCGACGTGACCGGCGCGGTGGAGCACCCGGTATCGTGGAGCTGGCGCGACTTCCTCGCCCAGAAGCAGAGCCGCGAGGTGACCGACATCCACTGCGTCACCACCTGGTCGCGCTACGACAATAATTGGGAGGGGCTGCTCACCCGCGACCTGCTCGACCTGGTGATGCCGAAGGAGGAGGCGGGCTTCGTGCTGCTGCACTCCTATGACGGCTACACCACCAACCTCGCGCTGGAGGATTTCGCGGCGCCCGACGCCATGCTGGTGCACAGCTGGGAGGGCAAGCCGCTCACCCGCGAGCATGGCGGGCCGCTGCGGCTGATGGTGCCGCATCTCTATTTCTGGAAGAGCGCCAAGTGGCTGCAGAAGATCGAGTTCCGCCCTGCCGACCGGCGCGGCTTCTGGGAGGAGAACGGCTATCACAACCACGCCGACCCGTGGAAGGAAGAGCGCTATTCCGCCGACGAGTGAGCCGGCCGAGACGTGACCCGTTCGCGACGCCGGGCGCGCCGACGCTTCAGCGCGGCCGGCGGGCCTTCGGACGCAGGAAGGCCGGGGGCGCCGGCCGCTGCGGCGCCGGCTCGGCGCCATCGCCGGGCTGACGGGCCGGGCGGACCGCCGGCGGCCGGGCCAGCACCAGCCGGGCGACGCGCGCCTCCTTTACCGGTGCGGCGGGGGCGGCCGGCCGCGACGCCGGGATGAACTCGGCGCCGGGCGGCAAGTCGAGGGAGATGGCACGGGGATGGGCGTGCGCGGGACCGCGCTCGCCGACGAGTTCGCGGTGCAGCTTCGCCAGGCTGGCAGCGAGGGCGGTAGCGTCCCAATCCGGCATCCGGTCCGGTGACGGGTCGGACACCCGCCCCCGGGCGTCGTCGTCGAACTCCCAGACGGTGTCGGCGGTCGCCATCACGAAGGGATCGTCGACGGGCGCCGGCAGCGGCGCGGCACGAGGCCGCGGTGCCGCGAGGGTGGCGGTGCGCGGCCGGGCGGGAGCCGGGCGGGTACGCGCCACGGCGGCGGCGGACGACAGCCTCCAGCGGCCGGCTTCCCACTCGTTCAACGCCCACATCAGCGCGGCGCCGAGCCCGGCACCAGCGCAGACATCGATCAGGCGGACACCGGGAACCACCACGAGATACGCCACGCACAAGGCCGCCACGCCGAGATAGCACGCGAGAGCCTGCCATTTGGATTGCATGTCGAACGTCCCGCGAGTCTCTCCAAGGGCCATCGCCCAGAGTTTCTACGAAATCATAGCTGATTCGACGGCGATCTCAGCGGGTTAGGTCGCTGGCGGCCCGATCCGGGCGGCCAGTGTGGCCGCTAGGCATCGACCGGGCCGCCGCCGCGGGACGGTACGGTATCCTGCGGTGCCCGGGGGGCGCGCCGGCATGGGTCTGCGTGACTGCGGGGAGAGGACGGAGATCAAGGCCTGCCATCCGTGGACAGCCGCCGCCGCGACGGAGGCCTCAAGAGGAACTGGTGCCGGCTGAGGGGATCGAACCCCCGACCTTCGGTTTACAAAACCGCTGCACTACCGCTGTGCTAAGCCGGCCAAAAAGCGAAATTCCAACGTGTATCAGGTACTTAACGTCATTCTGGCACACTGCAAATCGATTGTCGTGTGCCGTCTTTTGTACCTACCGTCCGGAAGCCACCGTAAGGGCTTCTTGGCTGATCGCCGCCTGCCGGTCAAGCCGCTCGGCGCGCGCCGCGATCCGCCGCCGAGCGGGTGGAGGGCGGCGGCGCCGCCGCAGGCCGATGCCATCGGCACGATGCGGCAATGCAACCAATTTCACGCATTGAAAGTGTCGTAGGGTTCTGCGAGTCATTTCACCCTGAGGATTCCGGTCGTGGCGATCGGAACGGGGCAGGGCAGGGTCGTCGAACGGCGCGCCGCCTCAATCGGGGGGATATCCATGAAGCGACACATCTTCGGGCTGGCGATGCTGACGCTCGCCGCCTCGGCGGGCGGGGCGTCGGCCCAGACCATGAGCTTCGCCGATGCCGGCGCGCTCATCGCCGCGCAGTGCGGCGCCTCCATCGAGCGCTTCTGCGCCCGCGAGGACGTCGGCACCGGCAAGGTCGCCTCCTGTCTGCAGCAGAACCAGAAGGACGTGCCGCAGCAGTGCTTCGCCGCCCTCCAGCAGGCCGAGGCCGGCACCACGGCGCGCCTCGCCGCCCAGCAGGCCACCTTCGGGCTCTGCCAGGACGACGCTCGCCAGTTCTGCAAGGGCGTGAAGCCCGGCGACGCCAACCTGCTCGACTGCCTGCTCGCGTCCTACAAGGTCGTGAAGGGCGCGTGCCGGCAGGGGCTGACCAACGCCGGCTGGGCGAACTGATTCCGACGGCAAGGTTCAAGGGAAACACACCATCATGACCGCTTTCACCCGCCGCGCCGTCGGCCTCGCCCTCGCCGCCGGCCTCGTGCTCGGCACCTCGTTCGGTTTCGTCGACCGCGCGAGCGCGCAGTCTCCGATGAGCAGCGCCGAAATCACCAAGCAGCTGTCCGAGGTGACGCAGTTCGATCCGAGCCTCACCGCGCAGGTGCTGCAGGGCATGGCGCAGCGCGCCGTCGCCGCCAACCAGCCGCTGCCGCTCGACCAGTCGGAGATCGCCAAGCGTCTCGCCAAGCTGGCGCAGATCGACGTGCAGATCCAGTTCGCGCTCAACTCGGCGGTCATCCGCCCGCAATCCTATGCGGCGCTTGGCTCCATCGCCGATGCGATGCACCATCCGATCCTGTGGAACTATCGCTTCCTCGTCGTCGGCAACACCGACACCACCGGCAACCGAGCCGCAAACCTGGCGCTGAGCCAGAAGCGCGCCGAAGCCATCAAGGAAGCGCTGGTCAATCTCGGCAAGGTCGATCCGGCCCGCCTCGACGCCGTCGGCCTCGGCCAGGAAGCGCTGGAGCTGCCCAACAAGCCGACCGACCCGATCAACCGCCGCGTCGAGATCTTCACCATCGGCACCGTGACGGCGATGCCGAAGCCGCTGCAGTGACGCTGTCGTAACATGGCCGTGCCGGCCCGCCGCGCTTCCTCGCGGCTGGGCGGACGGACAGATCAGGCCGCCGGGTGGATATGCCTGGCGGCCTTTTTCGTGAGGCACCGGAGCCTCGCCGGCGCGCCGCCGGCGAAAACCGTTCACCTCGGCGCCAACATGTTCTAGTGAGGCGTGCCCGTCCCGTAGCGGGCGTCCGAGACACACAAGCGAGCATGAGACAATGAGCATCAAGAGAATCGAGCCGGGCACCCGCATGAGCCAGGCCGTGGTCCATGGATCGGTCGCCTATCTCGCCGGGCAGGTCGCGCTGGGCCCCAGCGTCACCGAGCAGACCAAGAGCGTGCTCACCCAGATCGACACGCTGCTCGCCGCTGCCGGCACCGACAAGTCCAAGCTTTTGACCGCCACCATCTATCTCGCGGACATCTCGACCTTCGCCGAAATGAATGCGGCGTGGGACGCCTGGGTCGCCCCCGGCGGCGCGCCGGCCCGCGCCACCGTCGAGGCGGCGCTCGCCACCCCCGACTACAAGGTCGAGATCGTGGTGACGGCGGCGCTCTGAGCCGTCGCTCTCGCCCGACGAAATGAAACGGCCCCGCCGGGATATCGGCGGGGCCGTTTTCATGTCGGGGGAACGAGGCGGCCCCCGTTGCGGGTCGGGGGCCGGGAGGTGCTGTCGATCGGGCGGATGCCGCCCGCCGACAGGAAGACGCTTCAGGTTCGAATGGCTGAAGCCGGTTTGGGCGATGGACGTTGCCCGTCCGTGGAGGGCTGCCGGGGGGCGCCGACCGGAGCAATGTACCGGCCGTGGAACCCCGGCAGGCGCGGCGCCCGGAGAGCCGGGCGCCGCCCTCGCTCAGTGCCAGTTCTCGATGTCGCGATCCTTGGTCTCCGGCGCGAAGAGCAGGCCGATGACCACCGTCGCCAGCGCCACCACGATCGGGTACCAGAGGCCGTAATAGATGTCGCCGGTGGCCGCCACCATGGCGAAGGCCGTGGTGGGCAGGAAGCCGCCGAACCAGCCATTGCCGATGTGGTAGGGCAGCGACATCGCGGTGTAGCGGATGCGGGTGGGGAACAGTTCCACCAGCCAGGCGGCGATCGGGCCGTACACCATGGTGACGAACAGCACGAGGATGGTGAGCAGCGCCACCACCATCGGCGTGTTGATCTGCGCCGGGTCTGCCTTGGCCGGATAGCCGGCGGTGCGGATGGCGGTCGTCATCTCGGCGTTGAAGGCGTCCGACTGGGTCTTGAACGCCGCCGCGTCGAGGCCGACGCCGTTGAAGGAGGAGAGCACCTTGTCGCCGACATGGATGCTGGCGATGGTGCCGGCCGGGGCCGCCTCGTTGGAGTAGTTCACCGAGTTGCGCGCCAGGAACGACTTGGCGATGTCGCAGGACGACACGAACTTGGAGGTGCCGACCGGGTTGAACTGGAACGAGCACTCGTTGGGATCGGCGACGACGCGCACCGGCGAGGTGGCCTGCGCGGTCTCCAGCGCCGGGTTGGCGTAGTGGGTGATGGCGGCGAAGAGCGGGAAATAGGTCAGCGCCGCGATGAGGCAGCCGCCGAGGATGATCGGCTTGCGGCCGATCTTGTCCGACAGCCAGCCGAACACGACGAAGAACGGCGTGCCGATCAGCAGCGAGATGGCGATGAGGATGTTGGCGGTAGCGCCGTCGACCTTCAGCGTCTGGGTGAGGAAGAACAGCGCGTAGAACTGGCCGGTGTACCAGACCACCGCCTGGCCGGCGGTGCCGCCGAGCAGCGCGATCAGGCCGACCTTGGCGTTCTCCCACTTGCCGAAGGCCTCGGTGAGCGGCGCCTTCGAGGTCTTGCCCTCTTCCTTCATCTTCTTGAAGGCGGGGGATTCATTCAGCGTCAGGCGGATCCACACGGAGACGCCGAGCAGGATGATCGACACCAGGAAGGGAATGCGCCACGCCCAGGAGGCGAATTCCGCCTCGCCGAACCAGGTGCGGGTGCCGAGGATGACCAGCAGCGACAGGAACAGGCCGAGCGTCGCGGTGGTCTGGATCCACGAGGTGTAGAAGCCGCGCCGGCCGTGCGGGGCGTGCTCGGCCACATAGGTCGCCGCGCCGCCATATTCGCCGCCGAGCGCCAGGCCCTGGAACAGGCGGAGGATGATGAGGATGACCGGCGCCGCCATGCCCCAGGAGGCATAGGACGGCAGGATGCCGACGACGAAGGTCGACATGCCCATCAGGAGGATGGTGATGAGGAAGGTGTATTTGCGGCCGACGAGGTCGCCGAGCCGGCCGAACACCAGCGCGCCGAAGGGGCGCACGGCAAAGCCGGCGGCGAAGGCCATCAGCGCGAAGATGAAGGCGGCGGTCGGATTGACGCCGGAGAAGAATTGCGCGGCGATGATCGCCGACAGCGAGCCGTACAGATAGAAATCATACCACTCGAAGACAGTGCCGAGCGACGAGGCGAAGATGACCTTCTTCTCCTCGCGCGTCATCGGTGCCGTCGATACGACGGGACCGGCGGTGGTGACGCTCATGGTCTTTCCCTTCCCCAATGTAGGACGTTATCCGCATACGTCACGCCGACGCCTCGCGAACGAGGGCGCGTGCCATGCTGCGTGGCGCGCCACATGCGCGCCGGATAAGTGCTGTCGAGATTTGGGGTTCTGCGGGAACGCCCATCGCTCGGACCGATTTCCTCCCGGGGCAGTCCGCCATCTGACGTGGCAGTACGATACCTCGGCTCCTTTGCGTGCCGAATTACTAGAATCCAGCCTGCATCTCGGAAAAGATTGACGAATTCATCCGGTCTTGACGATTGGCAATTGGTCGTAACGCTGGCGAGCGTTTGCGGAAGACGAAGATCATCTTGCACCGCACGCGGAAAAGGCGGGTGGACGGGGCGACTTCCCCAGCGGAGGCAGCATTCGCCGCGTTTCGCGCCTATGTGCACTGCGAAGGCGGGCGCGTCCTTGTCCCGCCCGGGGCGCGGCGGGGGCGGCAATCGCGGTGCGGGCGCGCCTTCGGCAGGGGGGCATGGCGGCGCGCGACAGGCATGGGGAGGCCGTGGTGACGCCAGGGGCGGGTCAAACGGTCGCGCCTGTATCGGTATCGCAGCGATGGTCGAGGGAGGCGGCGGGGGGGCGCGATCCGGAAGGGCGGAGCGCCTCGATTGGCCAAGGTGCCGCGGCGAAGGGCGGCGAACGGAAGGCGGCGGAATTCGAGCGGTGGAGCCAGAGCGGTGGTCTGTCCTCGGCTCCGGCCGTGACCGCCGGGAGCCGGTGGAGCGTTGGTCAGAGGGCGATCTGGTCGCCGCCGCGATCGGGCTTGTCGATGGACGGCAGCAGCGGCTTGCCCTGGTGATCCGATCCGAAGCCGCCGACCTGAACCTGGTTGGTATGGATCCCGTAGGTTCTGAACGCGTGGCCGAAGAAATTGTCCACATCGTATTTCACGGCTTGGGCATCCATCGTCTCGATGATCTTCCGGATGGTGGCGGCATCGCGGAAGACGCAGCAATGCGCGCCATTGCATATGTAGTTCTTGCGGATGTCAGGGATGTAGGTGGTCCCTTTCCGAAAGGTTTGCGTGTCCCATTTCGGCTTGCCGAACTCGGCATCGCCGACGGCGTATTTCCTCCGGTAACGGGGGCTGAACAGAATGATTTCCCAGTCGTCCGGCAGATTGTCGGGAAGGGCGAGCTTCTCGCCGAAGAACTTCCTGTTGATGGTGACGTCGTCCTCCAGGACGACAAGGCTGCCGTCCTTCAGTCGCTCCAGCCCGCGCATGAGGGCCTTGCGGTGCGATTTCCAGATGCTCAGCACGCTCAGCGACCGTCCCGTCTCACCCTCTGCCTCCTCCATCGAGAGCAGGCAGACGGCGGCGATACGCTCGGTGGGCCAAGGGCAAGGCCTGAGGATCTTCTGCATATTCTCAAGACGGTCAGGTCGAGAATCGAGATTGATGAATAGTAATTGATCTATGTGAGTGTGATTGTCTGTCATCGTCTCGATCTGAATTCGCCATTTATTTGGCAGTAAAATTCATAATTTTATTCTTTGTGTTCAGATTTTCCGGCAATAAAAATATAAAATACTATGAAATATCATATGCATTTGCTGTCTATCCGGTGTTCGTGCCGGGTCCGGGCATGGTTCATCGCTGCCCGGCAGGCATATGCGGGGTCGATCCTGCTGCTCCGGTATACTCCAACATGACTCTCTTAGGTTGTCCATATCAACAAATACAACCTTAGATATAATCACAGCCGCAACCGTCCTTCCCGAGCCGCGAGGGGGCGGTTGAATGGCCGAAACGGGGGAGGGCATTGCCGTTCGAGCGGAGCCGCGGACGGCGCCGGCGCATGGGTTTCAGGCGGCCTTCGTCAGGCCACCTTCATGCAATGCGGAATTTTTCGGGAGGGTGGATTCCGGGATCGATTTCCCGCCGCCGGCGGGAGGGGCCGCGTCCGACCGACGCGACCGTTCGGGGGCCGTGCGTTTGCGGCCGGGCCCGTCCTACTTTCCGGCGGGCCGGGAGACGCCGCGCCGCGCCATGTACAGCGCCAGCGCCGCGGCGTTCGAGACGTTGAGGCTGACGATGGCGCCGGGCAGATCGATTCGCGCCAGCACGTCGCAGGTCTGGCGGGTGAGCTGCCGCAGCCCCTTGCCCTCCGCGCCCAGCACCAGCGCCAACGGCGCGCGAAGCGGGGTGTCGGCGAGGTCGTCCGCGCCCTCGCTGTCGAGGCCGACGACCAGCACGCCGCGCTGCTTGAGGTCGTCGAGCGCGCGGGCGAGATTGGGCACGAAGCAGAACGGCACGTGCTCCAGCCCGCCCGAGGCGCTCTTCGCCAGCACGCCGGTCGCCGCCGGGCTGTGGCGGGCGGTGGTGACGATGGCCCCGACCTTCATCGCGGCCGCCGAGCGTACGATGGCGCCGACATTGTGCGGGTCGGTGATCTGGTCGAGCACCAGCAGGAGGTCGGATTCCGCCACTTCCGCCAGGCTGGGCGAGGGCAGGGGATCGGCCTCGACGAACAGGCCCTGATGCACGGCGTCCGCTTCCAGCAACCGGTCGATCTCGCCGGGGCGGACCAGCTTCGGCTCCAGCTTCAGCGGCACCTTCTCGTCAGTCAGCCGCCGCATCGCGTTCTCGGTGACGAGCAGGCGGCGGATGCGCCGGCGCGGATTGCGCAGCGCCTCGGAGACGCTGTGCCAGCCATACAGGATGGCGACATCGTCCGGCCAGTCGCCGAAGGGGCGGCCGGCCGGGCGCTCGCCGCGCGCCGAGGGGCCCCGGGCGCCGCGGGTGTGGAAAGGCTGGCCTTTGAAGGGTGGGCGGTTCCGTTCGCTCATGCTTCGGTTCATGTCACGGCGCGCAGCGCATTGCAATTTCATCCACATGCGAGACGGTGTGAACACTTCCCGGCGGGGTTGACAGGGGGCGACCACCTCACCATAAAGCGCGCCGCACGGACCGGCACGGCAGCGTACCGGTTCGATGGTCGATAGACCGGGGTCGAAAGACCGGAGACCACGCCCATCGGGCGTTCCGGCCACGACCGACGTGCAAGGGGGAGTGTCCCGAGCGGCAAAGGGGGCGGACTGTAAATCCGCTGGCTATGCCTTCGTAGGTTCGAGTCCTACCTCCCCCACCACGTCGCCCGTAGCCAGCACGTACGGATGCGAGCGCGGGTGTAGCTCAATGGTAGAGCAACAGCCTTCCAAGCTGATGACGAGGGTTCGATTCCCTTCACCCGCTCCAATCCTTCCGCCGCTCCGCTTCATTCATCAACCTGTCATCGGTGGCGGCTAACGCCGCACCTCTCACGTCCGGCGTGGCGAGGGACGGTGCGGCCGACGGGTGCTCTGTTGAAAGCGAGCCTTGCGAAAGGCCCGGAAACCGCCTATCCCACGCCCCGATTTTTGCGACCGTGACTGTCGCCGAGGGAAGCAAGCAATGGCCAAAGAGAAGTTCAACCGTTCGAAGCCTCACTGCAACATTGGGACGATCGGCCATGTTGACCATGGCAAGACG
>NZ_JAJALI010000015.1 GCF_020523795.1 Ancylobacter sp. Lp-2 | reverse complement strand
AGGAGCGTCAGCACCGCGTCAGCGGCGCGCCCCGTCGATGAACGGGGTTATAGGGGGAGCCCCTCAGAGTGTCAACAGCCTCGTTTTCAGAAAAATGACGGACCGGCGACAAAACGGCTCCGATGGCCCCGCTCGGGAAGAAAGGCTGACCTTTCAGTGGGTTAGCCTTGCTGACCTATCCACAGGCCTGTGGATAGGTCGAAAAGCGGCCGCAAACTCAGTGATCGGACAGCACGACCTCGTCCGACCATTCGCCCGGGACCTCCTTCATGATCGCCTGGCCGCAAATGACCCGGCCCTTCACCGGGTCGAAGGTCAGCGTCGGGCTGCCGGAAAGCTGCCAGCCCCGGTTCAACGCCGCCGACACGCGCTTGCAGAAGGATACGTCGTCCGGGCCGGTCAGATAGCGGTAGAGCTTCATCGTCTTCGTTGTCTCGGTCGTCATCGGTCTCGTCCTATCTGGAATTCACTGGCGCCCGGCGATCGCCTCGGCAAGCGCCACCGTCTTGCGGGCGATGTCGGCATGCATGCGCTCATACATGCGCCCGTCGATCTGGATCACGCCCTTGTCGGCATGCTCCGGCAGGTCGAAGGCCGCGATCAACGCCCGCGCCGCCGCCACCTCGTCCGTCGGCGGGGTGAAGGCGGCGTTGCAGGGCTCGAGCTGCGTCGGATGGATCAGCGTCTTGCCGTCGAAGCCCATCTCGGCCGCCTCCGCGCATTCGCGCGAAAAACCGTCGAGATCGCGGAAATCGTTCCACACGCCGTCCAGCACCTCGATCCGCGCCGCCCTCGCCGCCAGCACGCAGAACGACAGCCAAGCCTGCATGGGTGCCCGCCCGGGCACGATGCGCGCGCCGGTCTCCTTGGAGAGGTCGTTGGTGCCGAGCGCCAGCACGGCGAGGCGGGACACCGGATCGCGCGCCGCCGCGGCGATCGCCGCCACGTCCAGCACCGCCTGCGGCGTCTCGATCATCGCCCAGACCCTCAGCGAGGCCGGGGCGCCGAGCTCGTCGAGCCGGGTGCCGATCGCCCGCAGCGTCTCGGCACTGGCGATCTTCGGGATCAGCAGCGCGTCGGGGCCCATGCCTGCCGCAGCGGCTTCGGCGAAACAGGCGAGATCCGCTTCGAACCAGGGGGTGTCGAAGCCGTTCACCCGCACCACCACCTCGCGCGGGCCATAGCCGCCCCCGGCCAGCGCCGCCGCCACCTGCCGGCGCGCCGCCGCCTTGGCATCCGGCGCCACCGCATCCTCCAGATCGATGATGAGGCCATCGGCCGGCAGGCTGCGCGCCTTTTCCAGCGCGCGGGCATTGGCGCCGGGCATATAGAGCACGCTGCGGCGGGGGCGGACGGAAGTGGACATGATTCGCTCGGGTAATTGGCAAGATCGGGAAAGCAGCCTATCCGGACGGATGGCGGCACACCAACCCCCGCCGGCCAGCGGCCCCGCAGCTTTCTTGCGCGACAGCGCCCCACCACGCAACGTCTTACCGGATCGAAGGACATGAGCGCAGCTATCGGAGCGGACGAGCATTACGACGTCGTCATCGTCGGGGGCGCCATCATGGGGGCGATGGCCGCCTATTTCCTCACCCTCGATCCCGCCTTCACCGGCACGGTGGCGGTGATCGAGCGCGACCCGAGCTTCGCCCGCTCCTCGACCACCCTGTCGGCCGCCTCGATCCGCCAGCAATTCTCCTTCCCGGAGAACATCCGCATGTCGCAGTTCGGGCTCGACTTCCTGCGCGGCATCAAGGAACGCTTCGATCCCGATACCGAGATCTCCTTCCATGAAGGCGGCTATCTCATCCTCGCCACCGAGAAGGGACTGCCCGTCCTGGAGGCCAATCACCGGGTACAGAAGGCGGAAGGCGCGGATATCGACCTGCTCGATTCGGCCGGGCTCGCCGCCACCTTTCCTTATCTGAATGTCGAGGGCCTGGTCGCCGGCGCCTATGGCCGCTCCGGCGAAGGCTGGTTCGACGCCCACGCCTTCCTCGCCGGCGCCCGCCGCGCCGCCAAGCGGCAGGGCGCGCAGCTGATCACCGGCGAGGTGGTCGGCATCGAGCGCACGGGCGGACGCATCGCCGGCGTCACCCTCGCCGATGGGCGGCGCATCGCTTGCGGCAGCCTCGTCAACGCCGCCGGCCCGCGCGCCGGGCGCCTCGCCGGCCTCGCCGGCATCGCGCTGCCGGTCGAAGGGCGCAAGCGCTGCATCTTTGTCTTGCACTGCCGCACCGAGCTGCCGCGCCTGCCGCTGCTGGTCGATCCGACCGGCTTCTGGATCCGTCCGGAAGGGGCCTACCAGATCTGCGGCGCACCGGATCCGGTGGAGGATCGCGATCCGGGCGAGGATTTCGAGGTCGACTGGCCGCTGTTCGAGGAGACCACCTGGCCCAACCTCGCCACCCGCATTCCGGCGATGGAAGAGGTGAAGCTGGTGCGCGCCTGGGCCGGGCACTACGAGATGAACCTGCTCGACCACAATGCGGTGATTGGCCCGCATCCCGAGTTCGCCAATTTCTATTTCATGAACGGCTTCTCCGGCCATGGCCTGCAGCAGGCACCCGCCGCCGGCCGCGCCATCGCCGAATGGATCGTGCACGGGCGGTCGATATCGCTCGATCTCGACGTGTTCGGCTATGAGCGCATCCTCGCCAACCGCCCGCATGCCGAGCTGAACATCATATGAGCGCGGTCCGGCTGGCCGGGGTCGACGGCTGCAAGGGCGGATGGGTCGCGGTGGTCGTCGAGCCCGGCGGCGTCATGTCCGTCGAACGGGTCGGCCGTCTCGCCGATCTCGTCGACCGGCCGGACGCGCCGCAGATCATCGCCGTCGACATGCCGATCGGCCTGCCCGAGCGCGTCGGCCCCAACGGACGGGCGCCCGAGCGGCTAGTGCGCCCCCGGCTCGGCATGCGGCAGTCGAGCGTCTTCTCCATGCCCTCGCGCGCCGCCGTCTATGCGGCGCTCGACATGAGCATCGCGGATGAAGCCGAGCGCTACCGGCATGCCTGCTCTGTCGCCCGCGCAAGCTCCGAACCGCCGCGTGCGGTCTCCAAGCAGGCCTTCCACATCTTCGGCAAGATCGCCGAGATCGATCGGCTGTTGCGCGGCCGGCCCGACCTCGCCAGGCGGATCCACGAATGCCATCCGGAGGTGAGCTTCTGGGCGATGAACGGCGAGACGCCGCTCGATATCGCCAAGAAGGTGAAGAATGCCCCGAACAAGCCGGGCCTCGCCTTGCGACGCCGGCTCCTTGCGACACAAGGCTTTGAGGCCGGCCTCACCTCGCCCGCCCGCGCCCGCGAGCTCGGCGTGGGCGAGGACGACCTCGTCGATGCCTGCGCCGCCGCCTGGACCGCCGGGCGCATCGCGCAGGGGCGGGCCATCGGCTTTCCGGCCATTCCGGACCGCGACGGCGAAGATCTGCCGATCCAGATACAGGCCTGAGCCACACCTAACAGTCTACAAATATTGTCAAATAACATATCACACATAAATTTTGTGCATTAATCGAATTTGCACATCCGATTTTGTGTTATATATTTGGAACGACTAAAACACAGGGATTTGCCGGAAATGGCCGCGCCGCAACAACAGAAACTGAAGGTCAACGGCCCGGTCGCCGTCACCGCCAACCGTCTGTCGGACGGCGCGGTGGTCTGGCGTACCGCCGAGGGCAGCTGGTCGACCGCGCTGGCCGATGCCGCCGTCGTCACCACCGCGCCGGAGGCCATCGCTCTGCTGGAAGGCGCCCACAAGCGCGACACCGACGCCGTCGGCGCCTATGTGGCACCGGTGATCCTCGGCGACAACGGCACCATCCTGCCCGGCAATCTGCGCGAGCGCATCCGCGTCAACGGCGTCACCTTCGCGCTGCCGGGTTCGGACACGCCCGCCTCCACCCTTCCCGCGGCCTGAACGCCGTTCCTTCGAGCCGCGACTGAAGAAGACACCGATCATGTACGTCTACGACGAATTCGACCGCGCCTTCCTCGCCGAACGGGTCGCCGACTTCCGCGACCAGGTGGAACGGCGCCTGTCGGGCGCCCTCTCCGAGGACGAGTTCAAGCCGCTGCGGCTGATGAACGGCGTCTATCTGCAGCTGCACGCCTATATGCTGCGCATCGCCATCCCCTATGGCACGCTGTCCTCGGACCAGTTGCGTCGCATGGCGCATGTCGCGCGCGTCTATGATCGCGGCTACGGCCACTTCACCACCCGGCAGAACATCCAGTTCAACTGGATCAAGCTGGAAGACCTGCCGCAGGCCATGGCCGACCTCGGCGAGGTCGGCGTGCACGGCATACAGACGTCGGGCAACTGCATCCGCAACGTGACCACCGACCAGTGGGCCGGCGCCACGCCGGAGGAATTCGACGACCCGCGCATCTGGGCGGAGATCCTACGCCAGTACTCGACCTTCCACCCCGAGTTCACCTACCTGCCGCGCAAGTTCAAGATCGCCATCACCGCGGCGCCGAAGGATCGCGCCGCCACCAAGGTGCACGATGTCGGCCTGCGGCTGCATCGCAACGAGGATGGCGAGCTCGGCTTCGAGGTACTGGTCGGCGGCGGCCTCGGTCGCACGCCCTTCGTAGGCAAGTCGATCCGCCCGTTCCTGCCGGTCCGGCACGTGCTCAGCTACATCGAAGCCATCATGCGCGTGTACAACCAGTTCGGCCGGCGCGACAACATCTACAAGGCGCGCATCAAGATCCTGGTGCACGAGATCGGCGCCGAGGCGTTCGCGCAGGCGGTCGAGGCCGAGTGGGCGAACATCCGCGATGGCGCGCTGAAGCTCACCGACGAGATCATCGACGATATCCGCGCCCGTTTCCTCTACCCGGATTTCGCCGCGCTGGAAGCCGAGCCCGCCGAACTGAAGGCGGCGCTGGAAGATCCGCGCTTCGCCACCTGGTACCGCAACTCGGTGCACAAGCATAAGGTGCCCGGCTATTCCATCGTCACCATCTCGCTGAAGCCCGTGGGCGCGCCTCCCGGCGACGCCACCGCCGACCAGATGGACGTGGTCGCCGACCTCGCCGACGCCTATGCCTTCCACGAGATCCGCGTCGGCCACGAGCAGAACCTCTGCCTGCCGAACGTGGCGACCAAGGACCTGCCGGAGCTGTGGCGCCAGCTCGACGCCGCCGAACTGGCGACGCCGAACGTCAACCACATCAGCGACATCATCGCCTGCCCCGGCCTCGATTATTGCGCGCTGGCCAATGCCCGCGCCATTCCGGTGGCGCAGGAGATCTCCAAGCGCTTCGCCGATCTCGACCGCTCGCGCGGCATCGGCCGGCTGCACGTCAACATCTCCGGCTGCATCAATGCCTGCGGCCATCACCATGTTGGCCATATCGGCATTCTCGGCGTCGAGAAGAACGGCCAGGAATTCTACCAGATCACCCTCGGCGGCCGCGCCGACGAGCATGCCCAGCTGGGCACACTGCTCGGCCCGGCGGTTTCCTACGATCAGGTGCCGGGCCTGATCGAGGACATCGTCGACGCCTATCTCGAACTGCGCTCCTCGCCGAAGGAGCTGTTCATCGACACCGTTCATCGCCTCGGCGTCGAACCCTTCAAGGAGCGCGTCTATGCCACTCATTGAGAACGGCAAGCTGGTCGAGGACCGCTTCATCCGCGTCGCCGACGAGGACGAAACCCTCCCCGCCTCCACCCCGGTGCTACTGTCGCTCGACCGCTTCCTCAAGGAAGAGGAGGCGCTGAAGAGCGCCAATGTCGAGGTCGGCCTCATCTGGCCGAACAACAAGCCGATCGCCGAGATCGCGCCCTATCTGCCGCGCCTCGCGCTGGTGGCGCTCAACTTCCCCACCTTCCGCGACGGGCGCGCCTACAGCCAGGCCCGCCTGCTGCGCGAGCGGCTCGGCTGGAAGGGGCCGCTGCGCGCCGTCGGCAACGTGCTGCGCGACCAGTTCCTCATCATGGCCCGTTCCGGCTTCGATCAGATCGTGCCGGTCAAGCCGGCCGACGCGCAGGCCTTCGACGCCGCGATGCACAGCTACACCGTGTTCTACCAGCCGACTGGCGACGGCCGCAAAAGCCTGCTGCGCGCCCGGCTCGGCCGCTCGGCGACCCGCGCGGACGACAACGGGTCGTCGGACCGGGGGGCGGCCGCATGACCTCCACCCTGCTGCCTGATACCCTCGCCGGCACCACCCCGCTCGACGCGGTGGAAGAGATTTCCCGCACCCTCGAAGGCCGCTCGCCGACCGAGATCATCGCCGCCGCCCAGACCATCGTCGGACGCGACCGGTTGTGCCTCGTCTCGTCCTTCGGCACCGAATCCGCGGTGCTGCTCGCCTTCGCCGCCGAGGTGGACCCGTCGATCCCGGTGGTGTTCCTCGACACCGGCTGGCTGTTCGAGGAGACCCTCGCCTATCGCGACACGCTCGCGGCCCAGCTCGGTCTCACCGATGTCCGCTCCATCCACCCGGATGCCGAGCGGCTGGCCGCGCTCGATGCCGGCAACGACCTCTGGTATTCCGACCCGGACGCCTGCTGCCGCATCCGCAAGGTCGAGCCGCTGGCCCGCGCGCTGTCGGGCTTCGATGGCTGGCTGAACGGGCGCAAGCGCTACCAGGCCTCCACCCGCGCCGCCATTGCGGTGGCCGAGCGCGATGGCGAGCGGCTGAAGTTCAACCCGCTCGCCAGCCTTGAGCGGGCCGAGGTGGAAGCCGCTCACAAGCGCTTCGCCCTACCGCCGCACCCGCTGGAAGCCAAGGGTTTCCCCTCGGTCGGCTGCCTGCCCTGCACCAGCCGCGTCGCCCCGGGCGAGGACGCCCGCGCCGGCCGCTGGCGCGGCAAAGCCAAGACCGAGTGCGGAATTCACACGCTGATCTCGGCGCACTGACGGCACCTCGCAGTTCACCTCGCGATCGCCAACCCATTGAGGTTTCAGGCGAACGCGGGGTGACGCCTTCGAAATCACACGACCGACACGTTATTTTATCTAATTTTCTATATACTCTGTATTTTTATAGTTGACCCCATGGGAGAGCTGTGGAACTCTGAGCTCGATGGTTTTCCGCAGCGCTGGGCGCCGCGATGGAGAGATCGACATGTTCTTCAATTTCAAGCCTCTGGCCGTGGCCGGCCTCGCCGCCGCGCTCATCGCCCCGCTCGCCGCGCCGGCGCCGGTGCGTGCCGCCGACGCCACCCTGCTCAACGTGTCCTACGACCCGACCCGCGAGCTCTACCAGCAGTTCAACAAGCTGTTCGCGGAGAAGTACAAGGCAGAGACCGGCAAGACCGTCGAGATCAAGGCCTCGCATGGCGGCTCCGGCAAGCAGGCCCGCTCGGTGATCGACGGCCTCGAGGCCGACGTCGTCACCCTGGCGCTCGCCTATGACATCGACGCCATCGCCGACAAGGGCTTCCTCGCCCAGGATTGGCAGAAGCGCCTGCCCGACAATTCCTCGCCCTACACCTCGACCATCGTATTCCTGGTCCGCAAGGGCAACCCCAAGGGCATCAAGGACTGGGACGACCTGGTGAAGCCGGGCATCCAGGTCATCACCCCCAATCCGAAGACCTCCGGCGGCGCCCGCTGGAACTACCTCGCCGGTTGGGCCTATGCGCTGAAGAAGTACGGCTCCGAGGACAAGGCGAAGGCCTATCTCGCTTCGCTGTTCAAGAACGTGCCGGTGCTCGACACCGGGGCGCGCGGCTCCACCGTCACCTTCACCGAGCGCGGCGTCGGCGACGTGCTGCTCGCCTGGGAGAACGAGGCGTTCCTGTCGAAGAAGGAATTCGGCGACGACAAGTTCGACATCGTCGTGCCCTCGCTCTCCATCCTCGCCGAGCCGCCGGTCGCGGTGGTCGACAAGGTGGTGGATCGCAAGGGCACCCGCCCCATCGCCGAGGCCTATCTGAAGCTGCTCTACAGCAAGGAAGGCCAGAAGGTCGCCGCCGAGAACTTCTACCGCCCGCGCGACCCTGAGATCGCCAAGCAGTATGAGAACGTGTTCCCCAAGGTCTCGCTCGTCACCATCGACGACCCGATCTTCGGCGGCTGGCGCAAGACCCAGAAGACCCACTTCGACGATGGCGGTGTCTTCGACCAGATCTATTCCAACTGAGTTCCCGAGGCCGGCGTTCACGCTGGGCTACAACTGGGCGCCGGACCTTTCGCCAGGTCCGGCGCCGCTCTTATGATGGCGATCGCGGAACCGGAACATGGCCGAGACGACGATGAGCGCAGCGGAACTGGGGGAGACGGCTCCATCGCGCCGCAGTAGCGGCGTGATCCCCGGCTTCGGGCTCACCATGGGCCTGACCTTGCTCTGGCTCTCGCTGATCGTGCTGATCCCGCTCGCCGGCCTGTTCTTCAAGACCGCCGAGCTGACGCCGGACCGCATCTGGACCATCCTCACCGCCGCCCGCACGCTGAACGCGCTGAAGATCTCCTTCGGCCTGTCGCTGGTCGCCGCCGCGATCAACCTGGTGCTCGGGGCCGTCGTGGTGTGGGCGCTGGTGCGCTACGACTTTCCCGGCCGACGCCTGCTCGACGCCCTCGTCGACATCCCCTTCGCCCTGCCCACAGCGGTGGCCGGTATCGCGCTGACCACGCTCTATGCCGAGAATGGCTGGCTTGGCCAATTCCTCGCCCCCTTCGGCATCAAGGTCTCCTTCACCCCGCTCGGCATTCTGGTGGCACTGATCTTCATCGGCCTGCCCTTCGTGGTGCGCACGGTGCAGCCGGTGCTGGAGGATTTCGACCATGAGTTGGAGGAGGCCGCCGCGACGCTCGGCGCCAGCCGCTGGACCACCATCCGCAAGGTGGTGCTGCCCACCGTGCTGCCGGCCTTCCTCACCGGCTTCGCCCTCGCCTTCGCCCGCGCGGTCGGCGAATACGGCTCGGTGATCTTCATCGCCGGCAACCTGCCCAACGTGTCGGAGATCGCCCCGCTGCTGATCGTCATCCGGCTGGAGGAGTTCCGCTACGCCGACGCCACCACCATCGCCGCCACCATGCTGGTGGCCTCCTTCGCATTGCTGTTCGTGATCAACGGCCTGCAGCGTTGGTCGCAGTCCCGCACCGGGAGAGCGTCATGAGCGACCCATCCGTCCGTTCCGAACCCGCCGCCGTCAAATGGGCGGTGGTCGCGGTGGCGACGCTGTTCATCGGCCTGTTCATCGTGCTGCCGCTGATCAACGTCTTCGCCCAGGCCTTCGTGAAGGGCTGGGAAGCCTATGCCAACGCCCTGGTCGAGCCCGACGCGCTCGCCGCCATCGAACTGACCCTCATCGTCACCGCCATCGCGGTCGCCGCAAATACGGTGATGGGCCTCGTCATGGCCTGGGCGATCACCAAGTTCTCCTTTCCCGGCAAGAGCTTCCTGATCACCCTGCTCGACCTGCCCTTCTCGGTGTCGCCGGTGGTGGCCGGTCTCGTCTTCGTGCTCATGTTCGGCGCGCAGGGCTATTTCGGCCCCTGGCTGATCGACAATGGCTGGAAGATCATCTTCGCCTGGCCTGGCATCGCGCTCGCCACCATTTTCGTCACCTTCCCCTTTGTGGCGCGCGAACTGATCCCGCTGATGCAGGAACAGGGCACGACGGAGGAGGAGGCGGCGGTGACGCTCGGCGCCTCCGGCTGGCGGGTGTTCTCCCGCGTCACCCTGCCCAATGTGAAATGGGCGCTGCTCTATGGCGTGCTGCTCTGCAACGCCCGCGCCATGGGCGAGTTCGGCGCGGTATCGGTGGTCTCCGGCCATGTGCGCGGCGAGACCAACACCATCCCGCTGCAGGTCGAGATCCTCTACAACGAGTACCAGTTCCAGGCCTCCTTCGCGGTGGCCTCGCTGCTGGCGCTGCTGGCGGTAGTGACCCTATTCGCCAAGACGGTGCTGGAGAGCCGCGTACATACCCGCAAGGGCGGGCACTGAGCGGCGCTCCGATCCGCCTCAGAACAGATAGGTCGCGATGATGAAGCCGCCGATGGTGACCGCCGCGAAGATCAAGGTCACCAGCCCCAGCCGTTCCTCGATGAAGGTGCGGGCCGAGGGGCCGATCCAGTAGAGCAGCCCGGCGACCAGGAAGAAGCGGGCACCGCGGGTGATCACCGACAGGACGACGAACCAGAACAGGCTGTAATGCGCGAAGCCCGAGGTGATCGTCACCACCTTGTAGGGGATCGGCGTCACGCCCTTGATCAGGATGATCCAGTGGCCGTATTCGCCATAGGCCTTGGCGAAGGCGTCGACCTTGTCGCCATAACCATAGAGCTGGATCAGGAACAGCCCGACCGTCTCGTAGAGCAGCGCCCCGATCGCATAGCCGACGAGCCCGCCCAGCACCGAGGCGACCGTGCAGATGAGCGCGTAGCGCCAGGCCCGCTCCGGCCGGGCGATGCACATCGGCACCAGCATGATGTCCGGCGGCACCGGAAAGAACGAGCTTTCCGCCGCCGACACACCAGCGAGCGCCCAGCCGGCCGAGGGGCGTTCGGCGAGGTCGATGACCCATTGATAGAGACGGCGCAGCATGGAAACTCCGGGGGAAGGCGGCCTGGCGGCAAGCCGGGCCGAGGGCGGGCGCTTCAGCGGGATCCGCGACGCGGGCCCGGCGCCGTCGGCGAGGCAAGCCGCGCGGCGCCCGCCGCCGCCGCTTCCGCCGAGACCTCCCGGGCCGGCTCGACGGTAAAGTCGGCGAAGAGATCGGCCGGCACCGCATAGCCCGAATGGCCGAGACTGTCACCGTGCCGCAGCGGAGCCGCCGGCGAGGCGCCAGAACCCGGCACGCCGGCCTTCTTGCCCATCTTCGGCAGCTTCTCGGCCATGCCGAGCATCTTCTCGCGCCGGCGCATCTCCGCCCACACATCGTCGGGATCGATGCCGAGCTCGACCCACAGCACGACGAGGTTGTAGAGAAGGTCGGCGCTTTCGCGCACCGCGCCCGGCGCGTCGCCCATCGCGCCGTCCAGCGCCACCTCCACCGCTTCCTCCGCCACTTTCTTGGCGATGAAGGAGCGGCCGCGCGCGAACAGCTTGGCGGTGCGCGGAGAGGCAACCCGCCCCTTCCGCGCCGCACACACGGACTCGTGAAGGCGGCGGATCGAATCACTCATCCCAAGGAGCTTAGCGCGCTTTCGATGAAGTTTGCGTGGCGGCATGCGGTTCCGCGGCGGTGCGATCACCGCCCGCCCGCGGCCCGGAACGGCGCGTCATTTTCCGGTTTCCGTCCCGGCGCCTTTTGATCCCGGACGGCGGACGCGGTATGGAAGGAACGTGTGTCGAATATTCGCTTCCAGCAAGAACGGATCGCGTCGCGTGCTGAACTCCTCCTCCCGCCGCACCCGTAGCCGTGCCATCGTCCTCGCGCTTGCCGGCGCCATCGCCGGGCTGCTGCCCGTGGCGGCCTCCACGGCCGCGCGCGCGACGCCGTCGCTGGTGGTCGAGCTCGACAGCGGCAAGGTGCTGCTGGCCGAGGACGCCACCAAGCCCTGGTATCCTGCCTCCATCACCAAGCTGATGACGGCTTATGTTACCTTTCGCGCCCTCAAGGCGGGACGGCTGACCGAGAGCACCCTGATCACCGTCTCGCCGCTGGCCGCCTCGCAGGCGCCCTCGAAGATGGGCTTCGTGCCGGGCACCAAGCTCACCGTCGACAACGCGCTGAAGATGATGCTGGTCAAGTCGGCCAACGACATGGCCTATGTCCTCGCCGAGGGCGTCAGCGGCTCGCTGCCGGCCTTCGTCGACGAGATGAACGAGGCGGCGCGCGACCTCGGTATGACCGGCTCGCATTTCGCCAATCCAAACGGGCTGCCCGATCCCAACAACGTCACTACCGCCCGCGACCTCGCCGTGCTGGTGCGCGCCATCGCGCTCGAATATCCCGAGCACGAGCAGCTGTTCCGCATCCCGGCGATGAAGGTCGGCAACAACGTCATCCGCAGCTACAACAAGCTGATCGACCGCTATCCCGGCGCCGACGGCATGAAGACCGGCTTCATCTGCGCCTCCGGCTTCAACCTCGTCGCCACCGCGCATCGCGGCGACAAGCGGCTGATCGCCATCGTGCTCGGCACCAATTCCGGCAAGGAGCGCACCGAGCAGGCCGCCCTGCTGCTGGAACGCGGCTTCAACCAGTCCTGGCAGATCTTCGGTGCCGTCGCGCCGACGGTGGATTCGCTGCGCAATCAGGGCGGCGCGCCGACCGACATGCGCGCCCAGGTCTGCGGCGCCAAGCGCAAGACCGTCGCCTCGGAAGCCGATGACGACAGCGGTCCGGCGCCGGCCGGCTTTGCCGCCGCCGGCATGGGTGCCCTCGGCGTCAACGTGACCGGCGCCAGCCTGCTGCAGAACCTGCCGCCCTCCATGCCGCCGGTCGAGGTGTTCGTCGGCCCGACCCCCGATCCCGCGGCGCTTGCCGCCGCCTATCCGGCGCCGGCGCCGAAGAAGCCCGCCACCGGCAGCAAGAAGGTCACCGGCGCCAAGCAGGTCGCCATCCCCGTGGCGCCGGCCAAGCCCGACGCCAAGCCGGGCTCGAAATCCGCCGCCAAGCCGAAGAGCACGCCGGAGACCACGGTGATGGCCGATCCGACCGGCGACGCCGCCCCGGCGCCGAAGCCGGCGGCCAAACCGGCTGCCAAGCCCGCTCCCAAGCCGACGGCCTCGACCGCCAAGCCGAAACCGGCGGCCAAGCCCGCCGCGCAGGCGGGTTCGCAGCCGACCATCATCATCGCGCCGGTGCCCGCGCCCAGCCCGGCCACGGCGGCACAATAGACCGTACGATCATGAGCGATACGACACGCGGGCAGCCGGAGCCGATCCCCGTCACGCTGCTCACCGGCTTTCTCGGAGCCGGGAAGACCACGCTGCTCAACCGCCTGCTGGCGGATACGGGCCTGAAGGACACCGCCGTGCTCATCAACGAGTTCGGCGAGATCGGGCTCGACCATCTGCTGGTGCAGCATTTCGACGACGCCACCGTGCTGCTCGCCTCGGGCTGCCTGTGCTGCACGGTGCGCGGCGACCTCGTCGAGGGGCTGGAGCACCTGCTGCGTCGTATGGACAACGGCGTCATCCCGCCGTTCCGGCGGGTGATGATCGAGACCACCGGCCTCGCCGACCCCGCCCCGATCCTGCACGTGCTGATGATGCATCCCTATCTGGTCATGCGCTTCCGCCTCGACGGGGTGGTGACGGTGATCGATGCGGTGAACGGGCTCGCGACGCTCGACGCCCATCCCGAAGCGGTCAAGCAGGCGGCGATCGCCGACCGGCTGGTCCTCACCAAGACGGACCTCCTCGACACGCCGGAGCGGCAGGCCGCTTTCGCCGCCCTCGACGCCCGGCTCGACCGGCTGGCGCCCGGCGCCGTCCGGCTCGATGCGGCAAAGGGCGAGGCGACGGCGGCGGCGCTGCTCGAGGCCGGCCTCTACGACCCGTCGAGCAAGATCCCCGACGTCGCCGGCTGGCTGCGCGACGAGGCGATCGAGGCGGCGGAAGCGGCGCAGCGCGGACAATCCGCGCACGACGCCAATCGCCATGACGACCGCATCCGCGCCTTCACCGTAGCCACTGAGGCGGCGGTTCCGGCGGCGGCGCTCGACATGTTCCTGGAACTCGTCCGCGGCATGCATGGCGACAAGCTGCTGCGGCTCAAGGGCATCGTCGCGCTCGCCGAGGATCCCGCCCGCCCGGTGGTGCTGCACGGCGTGCAGCAGGTGCTGCATCCGCCGAGCCAGCTGCCCGCCTGGCCCGACGACGACCACCGCACCCGTCTCGTCATGATCGTGCGCGATGTCGAGCCGGCGGTGATCCGCCGGCTGTTCGACGCCTTCATGGGCCTGCCGGCGCCGGACCAGCCGGACGGCAAGGCCCTCACCGACAACCCGCTCGCCCCGGCGACGATGCGGCGCTAGGGCCTGTTCCGCAAAGGCTGAAAAGCTCTCGCGACGAGAACAGGCTCCAGCCTATCGGATCGCGAGCGCGTTCTTATCGATCAGGTGATCCCACCTGATCGATAAGGGCGCTGGGCGCCGCGCTCGACGCCGCTCGGCCTATTGCCCCTGCAGGGTGGCGCCGCCGAAGGTGACGGTGGTGGTGCCCATCGCCGGCTGGGAATTGGCGGGCTGGGCGCCCGCCGCCGGAGTGGCGGCGGCCTGCGCGGCGGCCTCCACCTTCGGATCCGGCTTGCCGAGCACCATCGCCCAGTAGACGCGGTAGCGGCTCCTCGGCACCGCGATGGCGGCGATGCCCATCTTGGTCATGCCCGGCGCCAGCATGTTCTTGTTGTGCGAGGGCGAATCCCGCCAGCCGGAAAACGCCTCGGCGAGCGTGTGGTAGCCGGCGCCGACATTCTCCACCGCCGTCAACCCGGTCCAGCCGGCCGATTTCAGCCGCTGCACGAAGCCGCGCCCGCCGACCGAATGCGACAGCTCGTCCGCCGCCGCCATCGCCCTGGCCTGCTGTTCCGCCACCCGCATCAGCACCGGGTCGATGGCGACCGCCGACAGCCCTCGTCCGCGCCGATAGTCGCTCACCAGCGAGGCGGCCGCCTCCGGATCGAGCTGCCCGCCCTTGGACAGGTCGGCATAGAAGGTGGGGTCGGTGGCCACCGGCGGCGGCGTGGCGCAGCCCGCGAGAAACAGCGGCAGCAGCAGCGCGCCGGCCGCCAGACGCGGGATCGCACGGCGCGAAATGGGGAAACCGGGCATGGAAGCCTCTCGGGGGCAGGAGGAGAAAAGCGCGAATCGGCAAGCGAGGCACGAATAGGCGGGGCCGGAGCATGTGCCGCAAAGGTTGAAAGACCTTTGCGAAAGAGCCTTCGCGCCAAATGATTGAAAACGAATATCTTTCGTTCCTGCCGGGCTTGCCGCCCGACCGCGCGGCGTCTTAGCCGTCCTCGCCGGCGGTGGGATCGGGCGCCTCCAGCGAGCCGCCGCGATAGATGCTCCAGGGCGTGAACGGTATGCCGATGCGCGCCTGCTTCATGCGATCGAGCACGGCGAAATGCAGGTCGCTCTTCACGGTCAGCGCGTAGTCGACATTGGCGACCACGCAACGCAGCTCGAATTGCAGGTAGCTGTCGCCGAACTTGACCAGGAACACCCGCGGCGGCGGCGAGCGCAGCACCTGCGGATGATCGCAGGCGCAGCCGATCAACAGGTCGCGCACCTCCTCGGCATCGGCGTCATAGGCGACGTTGATCTGGAGGATGATGCGCCCGGTGGTGTTGGCGTGGGTGTAGTTCTTGACGAGGCCGGTGATCAGGTCGGAATTGGGGATCAGCACGGCGGCGCGGTCGAAGGTCTCGATCTCGGTGGCGCGCACCGAGATGCGGCGCACATAGCCCTCCTCGCCCTTCACCGAAATGGTGTCGCCGACGCGGATCGGTCGCTCGGCGAGCAGGATCAGCCCCGAGACGAAGTTCGACACGATCGATTGCAGGCCGAAACCGATACCGACCGACAGCGCACCGGCGACCAGCGCGATGTTCTGCAGGTTGAGGCCGATCTGCCCCATCGCCATGGCGATCACGGCGAGCGAGATCACATAGCCGATGATGGTGGCGATGGAGTTCTGCAGGCCGGGATCGAAGGCGGTGCGCGGCAGGATCGCCACCGAGACCCAGCGCTGGATGGCACGGGCGATCAGGATGCCAACGATCAGGAACAGCACCGCGTAGAGGATGTCGCCGATCGTCACCGTCGAGGTGCCGATGGTGAAGCCGAAGGTGATGCGGCTGACCACGTCGCGCAAATCGGCGGTGGAGGTGCCCCAGGTGCCGACCACGATGACGATGGCGAACACCACCACCACCACCTTGAGCACGCCGGCCACCAGCACGGCGATCAGCTCGAGGCTGGCCGGGCGCACGCCGAGCGTGCGCGCCGCCATCTTGGCCTTGTGTCCCTGGGCGATGCCCTCGATGAAGAAGGCGTTGATCAGCGCCACCACCACATAGACGAACAGCCCGAACACCACCGCGACCAGCGAGCGCGAGGCGAGGAAGCTGGCGAGGCTGACATAGCCGGCGAGCAGCGCGCCGAGCACGGCGAAGTTCAGCACCCAGAACGGGAAGCGCGCCCATTGCAGCGCGGTGGCGGAGGCGGCGGCCAGCACGCTTTCCGGTTGCTCTCCCGCCGCCGGCGCGTCGCCCGCCCCGTCGGCCGGATCGTCATCGGCGGCCAGCGCCCGCACCGTCGAGATGGCGATCACCGCGAGACCGAGCGCCAGCAGCGCATTGTTGCTGACGGTGAGCGCCACCGGCGTCACCAGCGCCCGGTGCAGATTGCCGAGGAAGGCGACCACGCCGAGCAGCCAGACACCGCCGACGATATGCCGGTACAGCAGGGTGGCGATCTGGTCGCTCACCGGCACCACGCGGCGCCAGGGCTCGTCGGGCGCCAGCGCGGCGAGCAGCATGCCGCGCCCGGCGGCAACCACGATCACCGCCAGTATCACGCCCTGCATCACCTCGCTCACCCGCGCCGGTAGCGCGTCGAAGGCGTCGAGCAGGGCGACTCCCGCGAAGGCGGCGAGAATGGGCGGCACGACGCCGATCAGGGCGGTCAGCATCGAGGCGACGCAGGCCTGCAGGCGCGACAGCGTTTGCTCGCCCCGCTCGCGGTTCAGCCGGCGCAGCGGCCGGCCCAGCAGGCGGCGCAGCATCACCGACAGCGTGATGATGCCGACGACGCCGAGGGCCAGCAGCAATTGTCCCCAAAGCGGCATGCGGCTGGCGGCATAGGCCTGCCAGTCACTCATCAGGTAGCGTATGCCGCGGCCTTCCATCGCCATGGCGCTCAGCGAGGCCAGCCACAATTCGGGATTGAGGACGGAATAGGAGCGCGCCAGCAACTGGTCGGTGAACAAAGCGCGGCGGCGGCTGGTGATGCGGTCGGACAGCTGGTCGCCGCGGGTGTTGAGCAGCCGCACCTGCTTGGCCAGTCCCTCCACCTCGGCGGCCTGCGCGGTGAGATCGTCGCGCTGGGCGGTGACGGAGGCGTTTTCCGGCGGCGCGTCGGCCGCCGGCTTCGGCCCCAGCTCCTGGATGCGGTGGTTGAGGTCGCTCAGCAGCGGCTCGAGCACCGCGATCGCCGCCGTCAGATCGGTGCGCACCGGGTCGAGCCGCCCGCGCAATTCGTCGAGGTCCTGCGAGCGCAGCCCGTCGCGTCCCAGGCCCCCCTCGACGCTGTCGACCACCGCTCGCTGCCCTTCCAGGCGGTCATGCACGGTCTTCGTGTCGAGCGTTACCTGGGCAAAGGCGCCGCCGGCAAGGGCAAGGACGAGCAGCAGCGCCGCAATCGTCGCACGCAGGAAAATGCCTATCGCGGCATCAGGAGCAAGGCGATGGGAGATGACCATGAACCGGGCGCATTCGATGAGGATGGCCCTGTCTCTCGCCCGATCGCGGCCAAGTCAAGGCATCGCATCAAGACGACCCGGCGGATACCGGCCTGCGGGCGCACCCGGCGCGCCGCTGCGTCAGTGGCCGCGATGCGGGCGCGGCAGCATGCGATCCTGCAACTCGAATGCCGCGGAGAAGACGGCGGAGACGTCGCCGATCATCTCGCGCAGCCAGGAGATCGGCGTGGCCGGCGGCGTACGCAGGTGGCCGACCATCTCGGTCTCGTCGAGCGAAAAATCCGCCTCATGGCGCAGCGCGATGCTCTTCATCCGGCCGTTCTGCGGCAGGAACACCACTTCGAGGTCCTCGATGCCGCGATTCTGCGCCAGCAGCACCAGCTGGCGCATCAGCGCCGAGCCGACGCCCTTGCCCTGCCAGTCCCGCTCGACACTGAAGGCCGCCTCGGCGGCGACCGGCTTGCCGGGCTTCTTGGGCAGCGGATGCAGCTCGGCGACGGCCCGCAGCTCGCCCTCGTGGAAAAAACCGACCAGCAACTTGTCGCCTTCGACCGCGCGGGCGGCGTGGCGCGTGAGCGCGGCATCGGAAACCACGCCGCCGAAACGCATGAAGCGGCTCAGCGGGTCGAGGCGGAGCAGGTGATCGAGAAACATCTGCCGCTCGGCGGGCACGATCTTGCGGATCACGCCTTCGGCAACGGCGTCGCCCCGCGGGGCGGGCGCCTCGGCGGTCTTTTGCGACTCGCGCGTATCGGTCATCGGCGTTCCGGGCATTGCAATCCACCGCTCCATTGCGGTGCGACATAAATATTCGCACTGCAACATCACACAACCGGCAGCCCTGCATGGCTCGCATGCAGGGGGCGCGAGCCTGAGGTGGTGTCGCACCGTCCGGCCGGCTCGCCCGCTTGCGAAAGCCACCGGAACTGTGTGGGACCACCTCGCGAGGGTCAAGCCGCCAAATGCACCCACCGCGCCGCCTCCGCGCCCTTCGGCGCCTCGGATTTGCAGGCCGTCCCGCCCGACCTCCACCCACCACTGTCGATATTGCAGTTGCGCACGGTTGCTACCGAACCTTCGTTCAAGGCGGCATCCCGCCTCCTTGCTGCGGCGCCTTCGGGTCGTTAGGTGTGCGCGGCACAAATTTCGGGAGATCGGCCAGATGGAGTTTGCGGCAGAAGCGGGCGGATCGGTGCTGGCGGCACGCTATGTCGCGCGCATGGCGGCCGGCGACATCGCCCCCGACGCCGGCCAGGCCAAGGTGGTCTCGGCCCTTGCCGCGCTGGAGCAGCGCATCGCGACGCGGCGCCTCGCGCGCAAATCGTCGGCGCTGGGCTGGCTGTTCGCCAAACGGGACGTGCAGCAGCCCCCGCCGCGCGGGCTCTACATCCACGGCTCGGTCGGTCGCGGCAAGACCATGCTGGTCGACCTGTTCTACGAATGCGTCGCCGTGCGCAAGCGCAAGCGCCGCGCGCATTTCCATGAGTTCATGGCCGATGTGCACGCCCGCATCTTCCAGGTCCGCAACGACATGAAGTCCGGCAAGCTCAAGGATGCCGACCCCATCGCCATCGTCGCCAAGGCGCTGGCGGAGGAGGCGTGGCTTCTGTGCTTCGACGAGTTCCACGTTACCGACATCGCAGACGCGATGATCCTCGGCCGGCTGTTCGAGAAGCTGTTCGACGTCGGCGTGGTCATCGTCGCCACCTCCAACGTTGCCCCGGAGAACCTCTATGAGGGCGGCCTCAACCGCGCGCTGTTCCTGCCCTTCATCAAGCTGATCGAGGCGCATATGGACGTGGTGCGCATCGATTCGCCCACCGACTACCGCATGGAAAAGCTCGGCGGCGCCCGCATCTGGTATGTCGCCGGCGAGCATGGCACCCAGGTGGAGGTCGACCGCGAGGTCGAGAAGATCTGGCATCGCATCGCCGGCGTCGATGGCGGCGCCCCGGCCACCGTGGTGTCCGGCGGCCGCACGCTGCGCGTGCCGAAGGCGGGCGGCGGCGCGGCGCGGTTTTCCTTCGCCGATCTGTGCGAGCAGCCGCTCGGCGCCTCCGACTATCTGCGCCTGGCCCGCGCCTATCACACGCTGGTCATCGAGCATGTGCCGGTGATGGACCAGGACCGCCGCAACGAGGCCAAGCGCTTCATCACCCTGATCGACGAGCTCTACGACAAGGGCGTCAAGCTGGTCGCCTCGGCGGCGGCGGAGCCCGAGGAACTCTATCGCGGCACGCAGGGTGCCGAGGCGTTCGAATGGGCGCGCACCGTCTCGCGCCTGCACGAGATGCGCTCGGCCGACTACCTCGCCCGTCCGCACGGGCGCGGCGATTCCCAGGCCAGCGGCGACACCACCGGCCTCGTCGAGACCTGATCGGCGGGGCGGCGGAAGGCGGGGCGGCAAACCGGATGGCGGAACGCAGGAGCCCAGGCATGACGCACCAGAATCCCCCCGCCGACGGCGAACGCCATCGCATCCGCCATCACTGCGCCCTCACCGGCCAGATCGTCACCGACCATGACGGCGAGCGGCTCGACACGCTGCGCCCGGCGCTGGCGGCGCATATCCGCGCCGCCCATCCCGGCATACCCGACGACGCCTTCATCTCGCGCGAGGCCCTTGCCGCCGAGCGTTCCACCATGATCGCCGAGACGCTGCAGGCCGAGCGCGGCGACCTCTCGCAGATCGAGCGCGACGTCATCGAGAGCCTCGCCCGCCACGAAACCCTCGCCGCCAATGTCGAGGAGGAGCTGGACGAGAACCGCACGCTCGGCGAGCGCTCCGCCGACCTCATCGCCAGCTTCGGCGGCAGCTGGACCTTCATCATCGGCTTCTGCGGCCTGCTGGTGGTGTGGATGATCATCAACACCGCGCTGCTCGCCGCCGGCGCCTTCGACCCCTACCCGTTCATCCTGCTCAATCTTGTGCTGTCCTGCATCGCCGCCCTGCAGGCGCCGATCATCATGATGAGCCAGAAGCGGCAGGAGGCGAAGGACCGCAAGCGCTCGGAGAACGACTACCGGGTGAACCTCAAGGCGGAACTCGAGATCCGCCATTTGCACGAGAAGATCGACCACATGCTGACCCGGCAATGGGAGCGGCTCGCCGAGATCCAGTCGATCCAGATCGAGCTGATGGAAGAGGTGCTCCAGCGCCGCCGTTGAGCCGGCTTCCGCATCGTCGCGAAAGTTTCCAGCACACCCGATACCCCTGTCACCGGTCCGTCATCGTCCGGTCATCGCATCTTGCGCACGGGCGAAGATCGTTGCGCGATCACGCGATAGTTATGCGGAAAACAGAGGGCAGGTATTCGGCATGCCATATGCCAGGATCATCGTCGTAAAGTCGTAGACGCCAATGTTTACACTACCGGCCATCCTCGCTTGAACCCTCCGGCGAGAAGCGTTATCGGAAACCGGCGCGGCACTTCGCCGCCTTTTCCCACGGATCGTCAGGAAATCTCATGGCTCGAGCAAAGATTGCACTGATCGGGGCCGGTCAGATCGGCGGCACGCTCGCCCTTCTCGCGGGTCTCAAGGAACTTGGCGACATCGTCCTCTTCGACGTCGCCGAGGGCATTCCGCAGGGCAAGAGCCTCGATATCGCGGAAGCGAGCCCGGTGCTCGGCTTCGATGCCAACTATGCCGGCACCAACAGCTACGAGGCGATCGCGGGCGCCGATGTGATCATCGTCACCGCCGGCGTGCCCCGCAAGCCCGGCATGAGCCGCTCAGACCTTCTCGACATCAACCTGAAGGTCATGCAGCAGGTCGGCGCGGGCATCAAGGAATACGCCCCGGACGCCTTCGTGATCTGCATCACCAACCCGCTCGACGCCATGGTGTGGGCGCTGCAGAAGGCCTCCGGCCTGCCCACCAACAAGGTGGTCGGCATGGCCGGCGTGCTGGATTCGGCCCGCTTCCGCTACTTCCTCGCCGATGAGTTCAAGGTCTCGGTCGAGGACGTCACCGCCTTCGTGCTCGGCGGCCACGGCGACGACATGGTGCCGCTGGTGCGTTATTCCGGCGTCGCCGGCATCCCGCTGCCGGACCTCGTCAAGATGGGCTGGACCACCCAGGCCAAGGTCGACGCCATCGTCGAGCGCACCCGCAAGGGCGGCGGCGAGATCGTCAATCTGCTCAAGACCGGCTCGGCCTTCTACGCCCCGGCCGCGTCCGCCATCGAGATGGCCGCCTCCTACCTGCGCGACAAGCGGCGTCTGCTGCCGGCCGCCGCCTTCCTGTCCGGCGAGTACGGGCTCAGCGACCTCTATCTCGGCGTGCCGGTGATCATCGGCGCCAACGGGGTGGAGAAGATCGTCGAGATCGCGCTCGACGCCGGCGAGCAGGCCATGCTCGACAAGTCGGTCGCCTCGGTGAAGGAACTCGTCGCCGAGTGCCAGAAGATCGCGCCCGGCCTCGCGGCGTGAACGACATCCGCTCCCCGGCGTCCTCTGGCCGCCGGGGAGCGCGGTACCTATCTTGCTTGTGCCCTCAACGGGCCGCCGATGTGAGTGCGCAGAGCCGGTCGCGCCCGGTCAAGATCGGGCGAGATAAGCGTTTTTTGCAGGCCCGCGCCGCAATCTCGCGGCATTCATGACGTCAAGACGAGCCTATATAGACTGAAGACCACAGCTTTCGTCCCCGGCAGCGGGGCATCGGGCGGGCCCTCTGCCACCGGGCGGCGGGGTCGACGGGTGAGAAAGCGTCTCCACCGGACCGCAACGGTCCCTCAGGAGCCGACAATGTCGCGCGCGGACTCGAACGAAGCTTTCCTGAACACCTCCTTCCTCTACGGCGCCAATGCGGCCTGGATCGAGCAGCTCTACGCCAGCTACGAAGCCGATCCCGCCTCGGTCGATCCCGAATGGCAGGCCTTCTTCGCGGCGCTGAAGGATTCGCCGGCCGACGTCGAGAAGAGCGCCCGCGGCGCCTCGTGGAAGCGGGACAACTGGCCGCTCACCGCCAATGGTGAGCTGGTCTCCGCCCTCGACGGCAACTGGATCGAGGTCGAGAAGGTCGTCTCCAAGAAGGTCGAGGCCAAGGCCGTCGAGAAGGCCAAGACGGCCGGCGTCGAGCTCACCGCGGCCGAGGTCCAGCAGGCCACCCGCGACTCCGTCAAGGCGCTGATGATGATCCGCGCCTACCGCATGCGCGGCCATCTCCACGCCAAGCTCGACCCGCTGGGTCTGGAGCCGGAGCATCCCGCTCCCGAGCTCGACCCGGCCTCCTACGGCTTCACCACCGAGGCCGATCTCGACCGGCCGATCTTCATCGACCACGTGCTGGGCCTCGAATTCGCCACCGTCCGCCAGATGGTGGCGATCCTCCAGCGCACCTACTGCCAGACGCTCGGCGTCGAGTTCATGCACATCTCCTCGCCCGAGGAGAAGGCGTGGATCCAGGAGCGCATCGAGGGCGTCGACAAGGAGATCACCTTCACCCGCGAGGGCAAGAAGGCGATCCTCAACAAGCTGGTCGAGGCCGAGGGCTTCGAGAAGTTCCTCGACGTCCGCTACACCGGCACCAAGCGCTTCGGCCTTGACGGCGGCGAGAGCCTGATTCCGGCGCTCGAGCAGATCATCAAGCGCGGCGGCCAGCTCGGCGTCACCGAGATCGTGTTCGGCATGGCCCATCGCGGCCGCCTCAACACGCTGACCCAGGTGATGGGCAAGCCGCACCGCGCGCTGTTCCACGAGTTCAAGGGCGGCTCCTGGGCCCCCGACGAGGTCGAGGGCTCCGGCGACGTGAAGTACCACCTCGGCGCTTCCTCGGACCGCGAGTTCGACGGCAACAAGGTGCATCTGTCGCTCACCGCCAACCCGTCGCATCTCGAGATCGTCGACCCGGTGGTGCTCGGCAAGTGCCGCGCCAAGCAGGACGCGCTGGGCGACACCGAGCGCACCCAGGTGCTGCCGCTGCTGCTGCACGGCGACGCCGCCTTCGCCGGCCAGGGCGTGGTGGCCGAGTGCTTCGGCCTGTCCGGCCTGAAGGGTCACCGCACCGGCGGCTCGATCCACTTCATCATCAACAACCAGATCGGCTTCACCACCTATCCGCGCTTCTCGCGCTCCTCGCCCTATCCGTCGGATGTGGCGAAGACCATCGAGGCGCCGATCTTCCACGTGAACGGCGACGACCCCGAAGCGGTGACCTTCGCCGCCAAGATCGCCATCGAGTTCCGCCAGCGCTTCCGCAAGCCGGTGGTCATCGACATGTTCTGCTACCGCCGCTTCGGCCACAATGAAGGCGACGAGCCCGCCTTCACCCAGCCGCTGATGTACAAGGCGATCAAGCAGCACCCGACCACGCTGGAGATCTACTCCAAGAAGCTCGCGGCCGAGGGTGTCGTCGACACCACCGAGTTCGACCGCATGAAGGCCGACTGGCGCTCGCGCCTCGACGCCGAATACGACGCCGGCCAGGCCTACAAGCCGAACAAGGCCGACTGGCTCGATGGCCGCTGGGCCGGCCTCAAGGCCGCCGCCGACGCCGACGATCCGCGCCGCGGCAATACCGGCGTGGCGATCGACGAGCTGAAGGAGATCGGCACGAGGATCACCACCGTGCCGGAGGGCTTCCAGGTCCACCGCACCATCCAGCGTTTCCTCGATTCCCGCCGCAAGGCGATCGTCGAGGACGGCGCCGGCATCGACTGGTCGACCGCCGAGGCTCTGGCCTTCACCACCCTGCAGCTGGACGGCCACCCGGTGCGCCTGTCCGGCCAGGATTGCGAGCGCGGCACCTTCTCGCAGCGCCATTCCGTGCTGATCGACCAGCAGAACGAGGACCGCTTCACCCCGTTCAATCACGTGCGCGAGGGCCAGGCGCATTACGAGGTCATCAACTCGATGCTCTCGGAAGAGGCGGTGCTCGGCTTCGAGTACGGCTATTCGCTCTCCGAGCCCAACGCCCTGGTGCTGTGGGAAGCGCAGTTCGGCGATTTCGCCAATGGCGCGCAGGTGGTGTTCGACCAGTTCCTGTCCTCCGGCGAGCGCAAGTGGCTGCGCATGTCCGGCCTCGTCTGCCTGCTGCCGCACGGCTATGAGGGCCAGGGGCCGGAGCATTCCTCCGCCCGCCTCGAGCGCTATCTGCAGATGTGCGCCGAGGACAACATGCAGGTCGCGAACCTGACGACGCCGGCGAACTACTTCCATGCCCTGCGCCGCCAGCTGAAGCGCGATTTCCGCAAGCCGCTGATCCTGATGACGCCGAAGAGCCTGCTGCGTCACAAGCGGGCGGTCTCGACGCTGGCGCAGTTCAGCGCCGGCACCACCTTCCACCGCGTGCTGTGGGACGACGCTCAGAACGAGCACGTGGTGAAGGGGCCGGAATCGGTCACGCTGAAGGCCGACGACAAGATCCGCCGCGTCGTGCTCTGCTCGGGCAAGGTCTATTACGACCTGTTCGAGGAGCGCGAGCGTCGCGGCATCGACGACATCTACCTGATGCGCGTCGAGCAGCTCTTCCCGTTCCCGCTCAAGACGCTGGTGCAGGAACTGTCGCGCTTCAAGCAGGCGGAGATCGTCTGGTGCCAGGAGGAGCCGAAGAACCAGGGCGCCTGGGCCTTCGTGCAGCCTTATCTGGAATGGGTGCTGGAGCAGACGGGCTCGGCCTCGTCGCGGCCGCGCTATGCCGGCCGGCCGGCCTCGGCGGCCACCGCCACCGGCCTCATGTCCAAGCATCTCGCCCAGCTCAAGGCCTTCCTGGCCGACGCGCTGGACTGACACTGACGAACCGAAGGGAGCGCCGGCCCTGCGGTCGGCCAATGGGTAGGTAAGGGAAAAAGAGCATGGCCACCGAGATCCGCGTTCCGACGCTGGGCGAATCGGTCACCGAAGCGACCATCGGCAAGTGGTTCAAGAAGGCCGGCGAGGCCGTCGCCGCCGACGAGCCGATTGTCGAGCTTGAGACCGACAAGGTCACGATCGAGGTTCCGGCTCCCGCCGCCGGCGTGCTCTCCGAGATCATCGCCAAGGACGGCGAGACCGTCGGCGTTGGCGCCCTGCTCGGCTCCATCGGCGCAGGTGCCGGTGCGGCTGCCGCTCCCGCCGCCGCCCCGGCCAAGGCCGAGGCGCCCAAGCCCGCTCCGGCGGCTCCTGCCGCCGCGGCCCCGGCTGCCGCTGCCGCCGCGTCGGGCTCCAATGGCCCGGCGGTCGCCAAGCTCGCCGCCGAGACCGGCATCAACCCGGCACTGCTCGCCGGCTCCGGCAAGGACGGCCGGGTGACCAAGGGCGACATGCTCGCGGCCGTCGCCACTCCGCCCGCCGCCGCCCCGGCCCCGGCTCCTGTGGTCGCGCGCGCGCCCTCGACGCCGGTCGACGCCGCCCGCGAGGAGCGGGTGAAGATGACCAAGCTGCGCCTCACCATCGCCAAGCGGCTGAAGGATGCGCAGAACGCCGCGGCGATGCTCACCACCTTCAACGACGTCGACATGTCGGCGGTGATGAGCCTGCGCGCGCAGTACAAGGACGTGTTCGAGAAGAAGCACGGCACGAAGCTCGGCTTCATGGGCTTCTTCACCAAGGCGGTCATCCAGGCGCTGAAGGATGTGCCGGAGGTGAATGCCGAGATCGACGGTCAGGAACTGGTCTACAAGAACTACTACAATATCGGCATCGCCGTCGGCACCGATAAGGGCCTGGTGGTTCCGGTGGTGCGCGACGCCGACGCGCTGTCCATCGCCGGCATCGAGAAGGCGATCTCCGGCTATGGCCGCAAGGCGCGCGACGGCAAGCTCGGCATCGAGGACATGCAGGGCGGCACCTTCACCATCACCAATGGCGGCATCTACGGCTCGCTGATGTCCACCCCGATCCTCAACGCGCCGCAGTCGGGCATTCTCGGCATGCACCGCATCGAGGAGCGTCCGGTGGCGATCAAGGGCCAGGTGGTCATCCGCCCGATGATGTATCTGGCGCTCAGCTATGATCACCGCATCGTCGACGGCAAGGGCGCGGTGACCTTCCTGGTCCGCGTCAAGGAAGCGCTGGAAGATCCGACCCGCCTCGTGCTGGACCTGTGATCGCAACCAACTGAGGCGGCAACCAACCGGGCGGAGGGGGCGTTGAGCTATCTCGGCGAATTCGCGGCCATCATGGCCGTGTTCGCGGTGGTGATCGTGGCGCCGGGGGCGGATTTCGCCCTCGTCGTGCGCCAGAGCGTGGTGCATGGCCGCCGCGCGGCGCTGGTCACCTCCTTCGGCATCGGTGCCTCGCTCCTCTTCCACATCAGCTACACCATTCTCGGCATCGGGCTGGTGGTCTCGCAGTCGCTGGCGCTGTTCGCGCTGATCAAGTGGTGCGGCGTCGCCTATCTGGTCTATCTCGGCATCCGCTCCTTCTTCGAGAAGCCGTTCAGCCTCGACGAGACCGCGCTCGCCGGTGAGGCTCAGGCGGCTCGGCGCCTGTCGCTGCCGATGTGCTTCGGCATGGGCTTCCTCACCAATGCGCTGAACCCCAAGCCGGTGCTGTTCTTCCTGTCGCTGTTCTCGGCGCTGGTCAGCCACGAGACACCGGCCGCCGTCACTTTCCTGTATGGCATCGGCATGGCGGCGGCGCTGATCGCCTGGTTCGCCGGCGTCACGCTGTTCTTCACCAATCCCGCCGTGCGGGCACGCTTCGCGGCGGGCGGTCGCTGGTTCAACCGGATCACCGGGGCGACCTTCGTGCTGCTCGGCCTACGTCTTGCCGCCCAGAAGGCCGGCTGATCGCTTTCGGAATTCAAGGAAACCTCCATGTCCTACGACCTGATCGTCATCGGCACCGGCCCGGGCGGCTATGTCTGCGCCATCCGCGCCTCGCAGCTCGGCCTCAAGGTCGCGGTGGTGGAGAAGCGCGCCACCTTCGGCGGCACCTGCCTGAATGTCGGCTGCATCCCCTCCAAGGCGCTGCTGCACGCTTCCGAGCTGTTCGAGGAGGCCGGCCACTCCTTCGCCAATATGGGCATCGTGGTCGACAAGCCGAAGCTCGATCTGCCGGCGCTGCTCGGCTTCAAGGACAAGGCGGTGGACGGCAACACCAAGGGTGTCGCCTTCCTGATGAAGAAGAACAAGATCGACACCTTCCACGGCACCGCCAGCATCGCCGCGCCCGGCAAGGTCGAGGTCGCGCTCGCCGATGGCGGCCAGCAGACGCTGGAATCGAAGGCCATCGTCATCGCTACCGGCTCGGATGTGGCGAAGCTGCCGGGTATCGAGATCGATGAGCAGCGCATCGTCTCCTCCACCGGCGCCATCGCGCTCGACAAGGTGCCGGGCAAGCTGATCGTGGTCGGCGCCGGCGTCATCGGGCTGGAACTCGGCTCGGTGTGGCGCCGCCTTGGTGCCGAGGTGACCGTGGTCGAGTTCCTCGACCGCATCCTGCCCGGCATGGATGGCGAGGTCGCCAAGTCGTTCCAGCGCATCCTCGAGAAGCAGGGTGTCGCGTTCAAGCTCGGCGCCAAGGTCACCGGCGTCGACACCTCCGGCAAGACGCTGAAGGTCTCCATCGAGCCGGCCGCCGGCGGCGAGGCGCAGAGCCTGGAAGCCGATGTGGTGCTGGTCGCCATCGGCCGCGTCGCCTACACCGAGGGCCTCGGCCTCGAGGCGCTCGGCGTCGAGAAGGACAAGCGCGGCCGTGTGGTCACCGACCATTATTTCCGCACCAATGTGCCCGGCGTCTTCGCCATCGGCGACGCCATTGCCGGCCCGATGCTGGCCCACAAGGCGGAAGACGAGGGCGTCGCCATCGCCGAGCTGCTGGCCGGCCAGGCCGGGCATGTGAATTACGACGTCATTCCGGGCGTGGTCTACACTTCGCCGGAAGTCGCCGCGGTCGGCAAGACCGAGGAGGAGCTGAAGGCGGCCGGCATCGAGTACAAGGTCGGCAAGTTCCCCTTCCTCGCCAATGGCCGCGCCAAGGCCAACGACCAGACCGAGGGTTTCGTGAAGATCCTCGCCGACGCCGCCACCGACAAGGTGCTGGGCGCCCACATCATCGGCGTCGAGGCCGGCGAGATGATCCACGAATGCGCGGTGCTGATGGAGTTCGGCGGCTCGCCCGAGGATCTCGCCCGCACCTGCCACGCCCACCCCACCCGCTCCGAGGCGGTGAAGGAAGCGGCGATGGCGGTGGAGAAGCGCGCCATCCACATGTGAGGCCGCGCCTCGGCGCGGACGGCATGTGAGGCTCTGCCTCACGGCGGAAACGAGAACGGCCCGGAGAGCATCTCTCCGGGCCGTTCCGTTTTAGCGGGGACCGTCGCAGCTCAGGTGCCCGAGATCAGCTGCCCAAGGTCGGGTCCCGTTGTCTCAGGTACCCTGCGTCTGGGTCGGCTTCGGCGCCGAGGCATGGCCCGGCGAGCAGTCGGCAAGCGCAACCCCGGAGGCGGCCACGGTGAGGGAAAGCGCACACAGGGCCGTCACGATCTTCTTCATGTCAGGTCTCCTCTGGTGTGGACGCCCCAGTCTTACCCATGCGGAAGGTGATGAAAAGCGCGCCGCCGGTGCCATGTGACCTAAAGTCAGGCAAATCCACCCGGTCTCACGCAGCCGTGTAGGCCACCGCCTCGATCCGCCAGCCATCGGGGTCGGTGAGGAAGGCGGCGTAGTAACCCTCACCATAATGCGCGCGCAGCCCCGGCGCGCCGAAATCGGCGCCGCCATGGGTCAGCCCGGCGGCGTGGAAGCCGCGCACCGCCTCACGATCGGGCGCCAGGAAGCAGAAATGGCAGCCCGGCTGCGGCGTCACCGCTCCGGCGCGACGCTGGATCCAGAACGCCGCCGCTCCCGGCAGCCCGTCCGGCGAGGGCGCCTCCCCCGGCCGGCCCCAGCAGGCGGCGCCGCCATTCGGGTCCTCCGAGGCATCGTAGTGGCGCACCCGGACATAGGCGAGCGGCGCCAGCACCGCGTCGTAGAACGCCACCGAGCGGGCGAGGTCGCTCACCCCGACCGACATATGGTCGATCATCGGCAGGATCGGCTGCACCGTCAGCGTCATGTCGAACCCTTCTTGCCCGCGAACCTTCCTGACCCACTACCCTTCCTTGTTGTCGGCGAGGCGCGCGCGGGGATGCGCCGCCCGCCAGCTCGCCATCAGCGCCGAGGCGTCGACGGCGGCGTAGATCTGCGTGGTGGACAGCGAGGCGTGGCCGAGCAACTCCTGGATCGAGCGCAGATCGCCGCCGCGCGCCAGCAGATGCGTCGCGAAGGAGTGCCGCAGCGCATGCGGCGTCGCGCTGTCCGGCAGCCCCAGCGCCCCGCGCAGGCTCTCCACCGTGCGCTGGATCACCCGCGCGGACAGCGGCCCGCCCTTCTCGCCGACGAAGAGCGGCCCGCCGAGTTCCAGCGCGAACGGACAGGCCACCGCATAGGCGTCGATGGCCTTCAGCACATGCGGCAGCACCGGCACCATGCGGGTCTTGCCGCCCTTGCCGGTCACGGTGATGTGGTCGCCGGCTCCCGGCGCCGGCATGTCGCGCCGCCTCAGCCCCAGCGCCTCGGAGATGCGCAGGCCGGAGCCGTAGAGCAGCGCCAGCACCGCCGCGTCGCGCATCAGCACCCAGCTCTCACGCGCCTCGCCGGCACGGATATCCGGATCGGCGAGCTTCTTCGCATCGGCCACCGAGACCGGTCGCGGCAGGGTACGCGGGATCCTCGGCGCCCGCACCGCCGTCAACGCCCCCACCTTGCCCAGCCCCTCGCGCTCGAGATGCCGGCCGAAGGAGCGGGCGGCGGCGAGAAAGCGCATCTGGGTGCGCGGCTCGATGCCTTCCGCCCGCTTGGCGGCGATCACCGCCCGCACGTCGCGCGGGGCGAGCTCGGAGAAGGCGGCGAGGTCGGGCGTCGCGCCGAGATGCCGCGCCAGATGCTGCAGGAAGCCGGTCATGTCGCGCGCATAGGCCTCGCGCGTCTTGGCCGAGAGCCGCCGCTCATGGCCAAGACGCGCCAGCCAGGCTTTCAATGCCGGCGCCACGTCCGGCGCGGCGCCGGCGAGGAGAGCGATCTCCGCCCGCTCCGCCTTCTGGACGTCGGTCATCGCCATCTGCGCGTTTCCCCTTCTGTTCCGCGCCCATCCTGCCATATCTGAGCTTAATGAAAGCTCCGATTCTCCCCTTCGCCGAGGCGGCTGCGCCCGAGACCGTCGATGTGCTGCTGCCGGTGGCCATCGGCGCCGCCTATTCCTACCGCGTGCCGGAGGGCATGGAGCTTGCCCCTGGCGACGTGGTGGTGGTGCCGCTCGGCACCCGCAACATTCTCGGCTGCGTCTGGCCGCGCGATCCCGCCGCGCCGCAAAAGCCGGTCGATCCGGGCAAGCTGAAGCCGGTGATCCGCAAATACGCCGCCCCGCCGCTGTCGGCGCAGATGATCGCCTTCATCGACTGGATGGCGGAATACACCGTCTCGCCGCCCGGCATGGTGCTGCGCCTCGCCTTGCGCCATGACGAGGCCGCCGGCCCGCAGCGCGAGCGGGTCGGCGTGCGATTGACGGACAAGCGCCCGGAGCGCCGCACCGGCGCGCGCGAGAAGGTCATCGAGGCGCTCGCCGACGGCTTCCTGCGCCCGAAGAACGAGGCCGCCCGCGAGGCCGGCGTGTCGCCCTCGGTGGTGGACGGGCTGATCGACGAGGGGGTGCTGGAGACCGTCACCCTGCCGCCCGAGCCCGCTGCCGAGCCGCCGGATCCCGACCACGCGGTGCCCGAGCTGCTGCCCGGCCAGAAGGCGGCGGCGGATGTGCTGCGCGAGGCGGTGGCGGCGCACGAATTCCGCGTCCACCTGCTCGACGGCGTCACCGGCTCGGGCAAGACCGAGACCTATTTCGAAGGCGTGGCGCAGGCGATCCGCGACGGCCGGCAGGTGCTGATCCTGATGCCGGAAATCGCCCTCACCCAGGCCTTCCTCGACCGGTTCGCCAAGCGCTTCGGCGTCGTCCCGGCGCAGTGGCATTCGGCGGTCGGCAGCAAGCGTCGCGGCCGGGTGTTTGCCGGCGTCGCCTCCGGCGAGGTCGTGGTGGTGGCTGGTGCCCGCTCGGCGCTGTTCCTGCCCTACCGCGATCTCGGCCTCGTCATCGTCGACGAGGAGCACGACGCTGCCTACAAGCAGGAGGACGGCGTCCACTACCACGCCCGCGACATGGCGGTGGTGCGCGCCCGTCTCGCCGGCGCGCCGGTGGTGCTGGCGTCGGCGACGCCCTCCATCGAGACCGAGGTGAATGCCCGGCGCGGCCGCTATCTGCGCCTCGCGCTGCCCGAGCGCTTCGCCGGCACCAAGGTGCCCCGGCTGGAGCCCATCGACATGCGCCGGCAGGGGCCGCCCAAGGGCCGCTGGATCGCCCCGTCGCTGGTGACCGACATTACCGAGACGATCGAAGGCGGCGGGCAGGCGCTCTTGTTCCTCAACCGGCGTGGCTATGCCCCGCTCACCCTGTGCCGCACCTGCGGCCACCGCATCCGCTGCCCGTCCTGCTCGTCCTGGCTGGTCGAGCACCGCTTCCGCCGCCGGCTCGAATGCCATCAATGCGGCTACGCCACCCCGGTGCCGGAGGCCTGCCCTTCCTGCCACGAGCCCAACAGCCTCATCCCCTGCGGCCCCGGCGTCGAGCGGCTGCATGAGGAAATCCAGGCGCTGCTGCCGCAGGCGCGCGTGCAGGTGCTGTCCTCCGACCTCGCCGGCGGCGTCGAACGGCTGCGCACCGAGCTGAAGGCCATCGAGGACGGCGAGGTCGACGTCGTCGTCGGCACCCAGCTGGTGGCGAAGGGGCACAATTTCCCCGGCCTCGCTTTGGTCGGTGTGGTCGATGCCGATGTCGGGCTCGGTCATGGCGATCCGCGCGCCGCCGAGCGCACCTTCCAGCTGCTGCACCAGGTCGCCGGCCGCGCCGGCCGCCACAAGCTGGAGGGACGCGCCTTCCTGCAGACCTTCATGCCGGAGCACCCGGTGATGCAGGCGTTGATCGCCGGCGACCGCGCCGCCTTCTACGACCGCGAGATCGCGGTGCGCGAGGAGGCGCACCTGCCGCCCTTCGCCCGCTTCTGCGGCCTCGTCGTCTCGGCGAACGAGCAGCACGAGGCGCAGCGCCACGCCCAGGCGCTCGCCGCCTCGGCCCCCCTCGTCGAGGGCGTGCGCATCCTCGGCCCGGCGGAAGCGCCGATCGCGCTGCTGCGCGGCCGCCACCGACTGCGGCTGCTGGCGCGCGCGCCCCGCGCCTTCGACCTCTCCGCCTATGTGCGCGACTGGATGGCGAAAGCGCCGCGCCCGCGCGGCAATGTGAAGGTGGAGATCGACATCGACCCACAGAGCTTCCTGTGACCGTTTCTCGCCAGCCGCCTCCTTTAACCGACGTCCCCTGACCGACCTCCTTCAGCCGGCCTTCTGCGGCCCGGTTTTCTCTGACTAGCTTCCTCCGGCCGGCCCTCACCTGCCCGCCTCCTCTATCCGACCTCCTCTGACTGGTGTGCTCCGGCCGGGCCGACTCCACCGCAGCGCGTCGTGACAGCGACGGATTTCCTGCACAAAATGCGCGGCTTTCAACCTGCCCCGCTTCTGGCCCGTTTCCTCGGTTTAAGGACGTTCCGCCGATGATGAGCCTGCCGTTTTTCGGCCTGTTCGCCGGTCTGGCGCTCATCCTCGCCGGGCGTCGGGGCGCGGCCATGCTGGCCTGGGCGCTGTCGATGACGTTGCTGGCGCTGCTGTTCCGCCTGCACGCCACCGACGCACTGAACATCGCGCTGTGAGCCCTCGATGGCACCCCGCCCCGGAACACTCGCCCATCGAACCCCGCTCGTGAGGCCACGCGCATGAGCCCCGCCCCCGCCCTGCTCGACCCGGCCCGCTCGCGGCTGCTGAACGCGCTCGGCCTCGTCGCGGTGGCGCTGGTGCTGCTCTTCGCCTTCATCGACCAGATCTTCCGCCACGACCTGCCCTGCCCGCTCTGCATCCTGCAGCGGGTCGGCTTCTGCGGCGTCGGCGTCGGCCTCGCACTGAACCTGCGATTCGGCGCGCGGCCGAGCCACTATGCCGTCGCCATCCTCTCGGCGATGGCCGGCGCGCTCGTGTCGGTACGGCAGGTGCTGCTGCACATCGTGCCCGGCACCGGGTCCTATGGCGAGGCACTGCTCGGCCTGCACTTCTATTCCTGGGCGCTGGTGCTCTATATCGCCATCATCGCTGGCTGCGCCGTGCTGCTGCTGTTCGACCGGCAGTTCGAGGAGCCCCGGCCGGGGAACGGCCCGCCCAATGCCTTCCCCCTCGCCGCCCTCCCCCTCGCCGCTCTGGTGCTGATGGCGGCGCTGACGCTCGGCAACGGCGTCTCCACCGTGCTCGAATGCGGCGCCGGCCTCTGCCCGGACGATCCCGCCGGCTACCAACTGCTCTCCCCGTCCCCGGCTCCCTGATTCGCACGGCCTGCGTTCCACGCAAGCCTCTGTCCACCTTTGTCATATTGACGCGCGCCGGGCGGGCGCCTAGCTTCACCACCATGACGACCCTGGTGACGAGAGAGCGCATCCGCGCGGGACGGCGAATTCGTCGCCCGGCCGATTTTATCGGCCGGGATACCTGACCCTGTCTGCCGATTTCATCGGCCGGGGCACCTGAACTCTGAGGGCCGATGCGATCGGCCGCGAGTTCCGACGCTCACCAGCTCCTTTCTCGTCATTCCCGGATTAGCTCCCATGTCCTACGCCCTTCTCCGTCATCGCCTCGTGGTCGAGGCCGATGCCCATCCCAATCTCATGCTGCGCCTGCTCGAACCCTTCGCCGTGCACGACGTGCAGCCCACCCGGGTGCGCATGGACGGCCCGGCCGACGGCGTCATGGACATGGCCGATCTCGGCGCGATGCGGGCGGAGATCGCCTTCACCGCCCCGGTGGAGGTCGCCGAGCGCCTGTGGTCGCGCATCGACGTGATGGTGCCGGTGCGCTCCTCGCACCTCGTCTCCACCGCCGTCGCCCCGGCGTCCTCATCGACCTCTTCGCCAGCTTCCTCGGAAGCGGCGGCCTGAGGCATCCATGCTCGCACAGCTCGGCGCCCAGCTGGGCGGCATCGCCTTCCTCGTGGCGCCGGTGTTCGGTCTGATCGGCCTCGGCTATGTGGCGAGCCGGGGCGGCCTGCTGCGCGAGAAGGCGGCGGAGGGCCTGTCCGAATATGTGTTCGGGCTGGCCGTGCCGGTGCTGATCTTCAAGACGCTGGCCGAGGCGCAATTGCCGGCCGAGGGCCAGCCCTGGGGTTACTGGATCGCCTATTTCACCGGCGCCTTCACGGTGTTCGCCCTCGGCATGCTCGCGGCGCGGAAACTGTTCCACCGCGACCATACCGAGGCGGTGATCCAGGGCTTCACCTCCGGCCAGGCCAACACGGTCTTCGTCGGCGTGCCGCTGATCCTCACCGCCTTCGGGCCGGAGGGCGCGGTGCCGCTGTTCCTGCTCATCGCCATCCATCTGCCGGTGATGATGGTGGTCGCCACCGTGCTCACCGAGGGCGCCGCCTCCGGCCTCTCGCTCGCCGGGCTGAAGAAGCTCGGCCGGCAGCTGGCCTATAATCCGATCCTGCTCGGCATCTATGCCGGCGGCATCGCCAAGGTGATCGGCTATGCGCCGGACGGCCTCTTAAAGCAGACCATCGACATGCTGGCGGCGTCCGCCTCGCCCTGCGCGCTGGTCTCGCTCGGCCTCGCCTTGCACCGCTACCCGATCCGCGGCGACATCGCCCCAGCGGCGGTGATGACCACGCTGAAGCTCGTCGTGCACCCGGCGCTGGTGTTCGGGCTGGTGCAGGTGTTGCCGATGCCGAAAGTATGGGCCGATGTCGCGGTGGTGTTCGCGGCGATGCCCTCGGGCATCAACGCCTATCTGCTGGCGCAGCGCTACCGCGTCGGCGTCACCGCCTCGGCGAGCGCGGTGTCGCTGTCGACCGCGCTCAGCCTATTCACCGTCTCGGTGTGGTTCCTGATCCTCGGCGTCGGCTAACGCCTCGAATCCGGCCTAAGGACCGCCGCCGGCGGATCGGACGCCGTGCGGCGGGGGCGGTGATCGACGAAATCAGGCCTGCTTCGGCTCAGTTCAGCTTCATGCAATTGGCGTAGAAGGTGGTGGTCGCCGGCCAGTCGGAGAACACCCCGATCACCCCGATGTCGCGGGCCAGCACGTCGAGCAATGCGAACGTGTCGCCGTCGCGGTCGGTCACCGACTTGATCGACTGGTAATAGTAGCCGCCGCCATCCTTCAGCGGGCCGGAGCGCTCCAGCGACCAGGAGATCAGCCCGAGCCCGGCCTTCTTGGCCTCCTCGGCATAGAGCGAGGGCACGATCTTGCCGTCCTTGGCCGTGACCAGCATCCACAGCGGCGGGGCGAGGATCTTCACCCCCTTGTCGGCGAGCTCCTGCATGGAGGGCTTCCAGCTCTCCGCCTTCATGTTGTCGAAGCCGGTGTCGGTCTCGTCGCGACCGTCGAGATACACCGCCTGCGCGCCGAATTCCGGGGCGTTCTTCAGCCAGTACAGCACGTCGTCAAGCTGGAAGGACTGGGCGTAGACGTCCTTCGGGTCGATGCCGGCCGCCTTGTACTCGTCGATCAGCTGCTGGGCGTAGTTCGCCTGGGTGTAGCTGCCCTCGAACGGCATGGTCACTTCCGGCGCCTTCAGCTCCGGGGTGAACTTCAGGCCGAGCGACTTGACCAGCTCGACATATTCCTTGTGCGACATCAGCGTCGCGCGGTCGACATAGAGGTCGGTGCGCCAGCGCGGCGTCGAATTCATGTAGTCGGCCACCGTGGTGGCGGCGGGGTTGCCGGCGTCCATCTTCGGCTTCAGCGACTTGAACTCGGCCAGCGTCAGGTCGCTGGTGCAGCATTTGGCGCTGGCCTTGCGGCCGGTCGCCGGGTCGGCCGGCTGGAAGCCCTGCGAGCACTTCGAGGCGAGCTCGGGCCGCGCGAGGATATCGGTGGTGGTGTGCAGGTCGCACTGGGCGTGGCGGCACACCAGCTGGCGGTCCTTGGTGAAGGCGACGTCGCATTCGATGACGCCGGCGCCCATCTGCGCGGCGGCGAGATAGCCCTCGCGGGTATGCTCGGGGAATTGCAGCGGCGCGCCGCGATGCGAGATCGAGAAATTCTTGGTGGTGAACGGCCCCTTGCACTGCGCCAGCTGATCCTTCAGCGGGCCGTCCTTCATGGTGTCGACGAGATGGAACGGGCGCGGGCCGACTTCGGCGAGCCGGCTAACTTCCTGCGCCGCCAGCGGCGCGACGAAAAGCGAGAGCGCGAGTGCGGCAAGTGGCAGGCGGATCGACAGCGGGCGCGACATGGACGGTTTCCCTTCCCCGGCGGATGACGGCGAAGGCATAGCCGCCGCCGATGACATCGGCTTGACGCAGCGGGAAACGCCAATCCTTAGCCGAGCGCCATGTGCCGCGCCTCGGCGGCGCTCACTCCGCGCGCGCGCAGGTCACGCAGGCTTTCCGAGCCGATCGACTTGGACAGCTTGCACCCCTGCTCATCGAGCACCAGCGCATGATGGCGGTAGAGCGGTTCGGGCAGGTCGAGCAGCCTTTGCAGCAGGCGATGCACCGAGGTCGCCGCCTTCAGGTCGGCACCGCGCACCACATGGGTGACGCCCTGCACGGCATCGTCGACCACCACCGAGAGGTGATAGCTGGTCGGCGTCTCCTTGCGGGCGATGACGACGTCGCCCCACGCCGCCGGGTCGGCCGGCACCGGCCCCGCCTCGCCCGCCTCGCGCCAGCTCAGCCCCTCCCCCACCAGCGCCACCGCGCGTGCCATGTCGAGCCGCAGCGCATAGGGCTCGCCCGCCGCCTGCCGCTCGCGGCGCTCCGCCTCGTCCATCGCCGCGCGGGAAAACGGAAACAGCGGCGCCCCGTCCGGGTCGCTCGACCAGCCCGGCCGGGCGGCGACCGCGCGGCGGATCTCGGCGCGGCTCTCGAAGCTCGGATAGACGAGGTCCATCGCCTCCAGCCGCGCCAGCGCGGCGCGGTAGGCGTCCATATGCTCGGACTGCCGGCGCACCGGCCGCTCCCAGTCGAGCCCGAGCCAGGCGAGATCCTCATAGATCGCCGCCTCGTACTCCGGCCGGCAGCGCGTGGCGTCGATATCCTCGATGCGCAGCAGGAACCGCCCGCCCGCCGCGCGCGCCATCTCGGCATTGAGCAGCGCCGAACGCGCATGGCCGAGATGCAGCAGCCCATTCGGGCTCGGCGCGAAGCGGAAGACGGGGCGGGGATCGGGGCGGGGCATCGCTCGTGTCTACGCCATTCACGAGGCATCAGGCGAGAGGCCGCGCGGGTCCCGAAACGCATATGGCCGGGACGAGCCCGGCCATATCGACGCGTCGAAAGAAGAAGAACCGCCGTCAGAACTGGCGGGCCACCATCATCTTCTTGATCTCGGCGATCGCCTTGGCCGGGTTCAGCCCCTTCGGGCAGGCCTTGGCGCAGTTCATGATGGTGTGGCAGCGATAGAGCCGGAACGGGTCCTCGAGGTCGTCGAGCCGCTCGCCGGTCGCCTCGTCGCGGCTATCGATCAGCCAGCGATAGGCCTGCAAAAGCGCCGCCGGGCCGAGATAGCGGTCGCCGTTCCACCAGTAGCTCGGGCAGGAGGTCGAGCAGCAGGCGCACAGGATGCACTCATAGAGCCCGTCGAGCTTCTCGCGGTCCTGGCGGCCCTGCGGCCATTCCTTTTCCGGCGCCGGGGTCTTGGTGTGCAGCCACGGCTCCACCGAGGCGTGCTGGGCGTAGAACTGGGTGAGGTCCGGCACCAGGTCCTTCACCACCGGCATGTGCGGCAGCGGGTAGATGTTGACCGACTTCGCCGTCACGTCGTCCATGCTCTTGAGGCAGGCCAGCGTGTTGGTGCCGTCGATGTTCATCGCGCAGGAGCCGCAGATGCCCTCGCGGCAGGAGCGGCGGAAGGTCAGCGTCGGGTCGATCTTGTTCTTGATATAGATGAGGCCGTCGAGAACCATCGGCCCGCAATCGTCGCGGTCGACATAATAGGTGTCGACATGCGGGTTCTTCCCGTCATCCGGGTTCCACCGATAGATGCGGTATTCGGTCAGCCGGTTGGTGCCCTCCGGCTTCGGCCACACCGTGCCGGGAACGAGCTGCGAGTTCTTCGGAAGCGTGAGCTGGACCATCTGGCCTTTATCCCTTTCCCGCGGCCGATGCCGCAGGCCTGTCGGTAATCGCGCGCGGCCGCTGCCGCAGGCTGGCTCAGTAGACCCGCTTGCGCGGCTCGATGTACTGGATGTCGTTCGACATCGTGTAGGTGTGCACCGGACGGTCGTCGAGCCGCACCGCGCGGGTGTCGAAATCGACGAAGGCCAGCGTGTGCTTCATCCACTTGCTGTCGTCGCGATCCGGGAAGTCCTCGCGGGCATGGGCGCCCCGGCTCTCGGTACGCGCCGCCGCGCCTTCCATCGTCACCGTGGCGAGGCAGATGAGGTTGTCATATTCCAGCGTCTCGATGAGATCGGAATTCCACACCAGCGAGCGGTCGGTGACGTCGATGTCGTCGGTGCCGGCGAACACGTCGGCGATCAGCTTGCGGCCTTCCTGCAGCACGTCGCCGGTGCGGTAGACCGCGCAGTTGTTCTGCATCACCTTCTGCATGGAGAGGCGCAGCTCGGCGGTCGGCGTCGAGCCGGAGGCGTTGCGGAAATGGTCGAGCCGCGACAGAGCGAGCTCGGCCGAATTGGCCGGCAATTCGCGCTGCTTGTCACCGGGGGTGAGCAGCTCGGCGCAGCGCAGCGCGGCGGCGCGGCCGAACACCACGAGGTCGGTCAGCGAGTTGGAGCCGAGCCGGTTGGCGCCGTGGATCGACACGCAGGCGCATTCGCCCACCGCCATCAGGCCAGGCACCACATGGTCGGGGTTGCCGTCCTTCTTGGTGACGACCTCGCCGTGGAAGTTCGTCGGGATGCCGCCCATGTTGTAATGCACGGTCGGCAGCACCGGGATCGGCTCCTTGGTCACGTCGACACCGGCGAAGATCTTCGCGCTCTCGGAGATGCCCGGCAGGCGCTCATGCAGGATCGCCGGGTCGAGATGGTCGAGGTGCAGGAAGATGTGGTCCTTGTTCTTGCCGACGCCGCGCCCCTCGCGGATCTCCATGGTCATGGAGCGCGAGACGACGTCGCGCGAGGCGAGGTCCTTGGCGGAAGGCGCGTAGCGCTCCATGAAGCGCTCGCCCTCGGAATTGGTGAGGTAGCCGCCCTCGCCGCGCGCGCCCTCGGTGATCAGGCAGCCCGAGCCGTAGATGCCGGTCGGGTGGAACTGCACGAACTCCATGTCCTGCAAGGGCAGGCCAGCGCGCAGCACCATGGCGTTGCCGTCGCCGGTGCAGGTATGGGCTGATGTCGCCGAGAAATAGGCGCGGCCATAGCCGCCGGTGGCGAGGATCACCGTCTGCGCCCGGAATCGGTGGAGGGTGCCGTCGTCCATCTTCAGGGCGACGATGCCGCGGCAGCGGCCATCCTCGTCCATGATCAGGTCGAGGGCGAAATACTCGATGAAGAACTCGGCCGAGTGCTTCAGCGCCGCGCCGTAGAGCGTGTGCAGGATGGCGTGACCGGTACGGTCGGCGGCGGCGCAGGTGCGCTGCGCCGGGGTCTTGCCGTAGTCGATGGTCATGCCGCCGAAGGGGCGCTGGTAGATCTTGCCGGCCTCGGTGCGCGAGAACGGCACGCCCCAGTGCTCCAGCTCATAGACGGCCGCCGGCGCGTGGCGCACCAGATATTCGATGGCGTCCTGATCGCCCAGCCAGTCCGACCCCTTCACGGTGTCGTACATGTGGTAGCGCCAGTCGTCGACGCCCATATTGCCGAGCGAGGCGGCGATGCCGCCCTGCGCCGCCACGGTGTGCGAGCGGGTCGGGAACACCTTGGTGACGCAGGCGGTGCGCAGCCCGGCTTCCGAGCAGCCGACCACCGCGCGCAGGCCGGCGCCGCCGGCGCCCACCACCACCACGTCATAGGTGTGGTCGGTGATCGGGTAGGCGCCGTTCAGATAGGCGGCCTTCGGGTCGGCGGAACCGTTGGCGGCAGAACCGTTGGCGGAATGGGTCTCGGCCATGGGAACTAGCCTCCGAAGCTGATCTTGAGGATCGCGAACACCCCGGCGCAGCCCATGGCGGCGCAGAAGAAGGTGTTGCCGACCAAAGCGAGCACCTTGGCGCCCTCGTTATGGACGTAGTCCTCGATCACCACCTGCATGCCCGCCCGCATGTGGGTGGTGATGGAGACGATGGCGAGGAGAAGGATGATCGCCACGATCGGCTGGCCGATGGTGGCCAGCACCCGCTCGGGGGGCTCGCCGGCGACGCAGACCAGCACCGCGAGAAACGCAAGGGTCAGCGGCACATTGGCGAGCGCGGTCACGCGCTGCAGCCAGAAATGGTGGGTGCCGGAATGGGCGGCGCCGAGGCCGGCGACGCGGCGGCGCACCGTGCGCAGCGAGGAGCCCGGGAAGTCGGAAGATCCGCTCATGACTTCAGCCCTTCACCGCAAAGATGACGACCCACAGCAGCACCGTCAGCGCCACCGAACCGCCGATGGTCAGCTTGGCCATCAATTCGCGCGCCTCCGGCCCGAAGCCGTGGCCCATGTCCCAGATGAAGTGGCGCAGGCCGCCCAGCATGTGGTGCAGCATCGCCCAGCTGAAGCCGAACAGCACGATGAGGCCGATCCAGCTGCCATAGACGGCGTTCACCGTCGCGAAGGCGTTGGGGGAGCTTGCCGCCGCCACCAGCCACACGACCAACAGGAAGGTGCCGAAATAGAGAGCCACGCCGGTAATTCGGTGCACGATGGACATCATCATCGTGAGCATCGGCCGGTAAATCTGGAGATGCGGCGAAAGCGGCCGCCGGGCAGCGCCGTGCATATCGGACATTGCGAGGTCCTTCAGTCTATGCGGAGTGCGTAGCGGAAACGATAGCAGTTCGCAATCATTCCAAAGGCGACGTCTATAGGTTTTTGGGTGCGTCGCAGCAAGGGCAACCTAGCGATGCCGGACGCTCTTGTCAGGAGGCAATCGCGCCGGTCATGGACCATTAACCATCTTTGCCATTTAATTGACGGAATGGCGGCGTCAATGACCGCCGAATGGTGGCGTGAGCGAGGACCGGCATGCGGCGTGCGTGTTTTGCCCGACTGTCGGGGCTTGGCCGATTTTGTGTTGCCGTCATGGCCCTGTTGCTGGCGCCGGCCCTCCTTGGGCCGTTCGCGGCCGCGCAGGCGCAGCAGCGCTCCATCGCGTTTCAGGGCACGACGCGAAACTACATCCTGCATGTTCCGAAGAATCTGCCGCCCGGCCCGCGGCCGCTGGTCGTCGCCTTGCACGGCGCCCTGCAGCCGGCCAGCATCATGCAGCGCTACCTCGATCTCGACGCGGTGGCCGACCGCGAAGGCTTCGTCGTCGCCTATCCCAAGGGCATCAACCTGATCTGGAACGACGGCCGTGCCTCGGTCGCCGGCTTCCTGCCGATCCTCGATGCCCGCGACGATGCCGGCTTCGTGCTGGCGGTGCGCGACGAGCTCGTCGCGCAGGGGCTGGCCGATCCCGGCCGCTCCTATCTCATGGGCTTCTCCAATGGCGGCTTCCTCACCGCCTTCGTCGCCTGCCGCCATGCCGACGCCTTCGCCGCCTTTGCCACCATGATGATGACGGTGCCGGTCGGCTATGCGGAATCCTGCCGGCCGTCGAAGCCGGTGCCGATCCTGATGATGAACGGCACCTATGATCCCATCGTGCCGATGTTCGGCCGCCCGACGCCGGGGGCCCGGCTGATGTCGGCGCGGGAAAGCGCCGAGCTGTTCGCCCGCATCGACGGTTGCGCTTCCGCCCAGGTCAGCCAGGCGCCGAATACCCGCATCTACCGCTTCGACCGCTGCGCCGGCGGCGCGGCGGTGGCCTATTACGAGATTGCCGGCGGCCACCAGCCGCCCGCCCAGTCGGTCGACGCCGGCGATGCCCTGGCCGCGCTGCTGCTCGGGCCGCGCCGCAGCGGTCTCGACGCGCCGAACGAGATCTGGTCCTTCTTCAAGCGCTACGGCACGCCGACGGTGCCGGAGACGCCGCCCGGCACCGAGGCCCTGGTGGCCGCCGGCACCGCCGCCACGTCGCAGCCGCTGCCTTTGCGTCCCGGCGCCGCCGCATCGCGCACCGTCACGACGCTCGCCAGCGTGCCGCTGCCGATGGCCTCGCCGCTGCGCCGCAAGTCCGCCAGCGCGGAGTGATCCGTCGGCACGCAATGCCCCACCGACGCGGAATGAGGGGGCGTCCACGCGCCCTCGCCTTGGTTTCGCCGCGAGACGGCGATTTACATCCTGCACGACGCCGAAGCGCTGGCGGGATTCGCCCGGGTTGACGTTGCGCGCCCGGGGCGGCATCGTCCCGCCCGCTGCCGACCCGGCGGCAATGAGACACGGACGTTCGAACCAGCGGACGCGCAATTTCTGAGTGGCGGCCCAGGGAGCGCCGCGAAGCACGGGGATAGGATCTGTTGGAGACGCGGCTCGGAGCAAACGGCCTGCGACGCTGGCGCGGCGCGGCGTTCGATCTCGGCGACGAGCCTCCGCTGGGCGTTGACGGCGACACCGAGGAGCCGATCAACCGCCGCCGCATCTCCATACGCTGGCTGATGGCCACCCTGCTCACCGGCATTTGCGGCGCGGCGCTGATGGGCGGCGCGGTCTATGCCGCGCTCGACAACGAGGTCTACCGCTTCGCCCAGTCGCCCGAAACGGTGCGCTCCGCCCTGCGCGGCGCGCTGGCTGCCGGCGAGCGCCCGTCCAATGTCGCCCGCAAGGGCGACCGCATGTCGATCATCAACGAGAGCTTCAACGCCCGCCAGACGCTGCGCCTGTCCACCACCACGCGGGACGGCGACCGCGAGGTGATCAAGGTGCGGGCGGTGACGCGGGTGAGCACCAATCTCGCCCAGTCGGTCACCTCGGCCTCGGCCGACGTGCCGCGCTTCAACCCGACCAAGCTGATCGCCGATACCTCTTCCGACGACCAGGACGACGACACGCCGCAGGCCGAGCCCACCGGCGAGCTCACCCTGACGATGCGCGACCTCGGCAGCCTGCCGCCCTCCACGAAGTTCGCGGCCGAACTGTCGATGGAAGACGTGCTGATGAAGGTGCGCGAGACCGCCGAGTTCAGCATGCCGCTCGCCGAGGCGACGATGCCGGCGCTGGCCAGCTTCGGCGGCGGCGCCCTCGGCTACGCGCCTGCCAACGTCCCGGCCGACCCCACCGCGCTCGCCAACACGCCGGACAATATGAGCGCCTTCGGCAAGTCAGCCGGCGAGGCGTCCGGCGGCAATGAGTGGACCGAGCGCGCCGTCGTCACCAAAAAAGGCGACAGCATCGCCTCCATCCTCAAGGATCTCGGCGTCGCCGACGTGTCCGCCAAGGCGGCGGCGGCGGCCTTCGCCACTCCCGAGCTGCGCGGCCCGCTCACCCCCGGCCTGCGGCTGCGGGTGCTGCTCGATCCGTCCGGCGGCGCCACGGTGCCGCTGCGCGTTGGGGTGTTCAGCGACCAGGGCCATGAGGGCACCATCGCGCTCTCCGACATGGGCACCTTCCTCGCGGTCGAGGAGCCCAATGACGTCGAGGTCGCCGACCTGCCCTCCGACGATGGCGACGACGATGCCGGCGGACGTGGCGGCATCACCCTCTATGAGAGCATCTGGGAGACCGCGCTGCGCCACGACGTGCCGCGCCCGGTCATCGAGAACCTGATCCGCATCTATTCCTTCGACGTCGACTTCCAGCGCCGGGTGCGCTCGGGCGACAGCTTCGAGGTGCTGTTCGACCCGGAGGAAGGCGGCGGCACCGCCGGCGTGCTCTATGCCGGTCTCACCGTCGGCGGCGAGGAGCGGCGCTATTACCGCTACCAGACGGCCGACGACAACGTGCTCGACTTCTATGACGAGACCGGCAAGAGCGCGAAGAAGTTCCTGGTCCGCAAACCGATCGCCGGTGGCACGCTGCGCTCGGGCTTCGGCATGCGCCGCCACCCGATCCTCGGCTTCTCGCGCATGCATTCCGGCGTCGACTGGGCCGACCGGGTCGGCACGCCGATCTACGCCGCCGGCAACGGCATCATCCGGAAGGCCGGCTGGAGCTCGGGCTATGGCCGCCATACCGAGATCCAGCACGCCAACGGCTATGTGACCACCTATTCGCATCAGTCCGGCTTCGCCAAGGGCATCCGCGAGGGCATGCGGGTGCGCCAGGGCCAGCTCATCGGCTATCTCGGCTCCTCCGGCCTCTCCACCGGCCCGCATCTGCATTACGAGGTGCTGGTGAACGGCCGCTTCGTCGATCCGATGCGCGTGCGCCTGCCGCGTGGCCGCGCGCTCGACGGCAAGATCCTCGCCGACTTCTCCACCGAGCGCACCCGTATCGACACGCTGCTCAACCACAGCCCCAGCCCCAAGGTCGCCGGCAATTCCCGCGACGGCAGCGACGACACCAACTGAGCCCCGCCATGGTCACTCCCGCCGCAGTTCCGCTCCTCGACGGCCCGCGCCTCGCCCCCCGCTCCGGCGGCGCGCCCGATTCGCTGGTGGTGCTGCTGCACGGCTACGGCGCCGATGGCCGCGACCTGATCGACCTCGGCGAATTGTGGGGCGAGAAGCTGCCGCGCACCGCCTTCGTGTCGCCGCACGCGCCCGAGCCGCTCGGCATCGCCCCGGTCGGCCGGCAATGGTTCGCCTATGTCGAGCGTAACGACCGCGAGCGCTGGGCCGGCGTGCAGGCCGCCCATGCCGCGCTCGACGGCTTCCTCGATGCCGAGCTCGCCCGCCACGCCTTGCCGCCGTCCCGCCTGGCGCTGGTCGGCTTCAGCCAGGGCACGATGATGGCGCTGGAGGTCGGCCTCGCCCGGCCGGCGCCGCTCGCCGGCATCCTCGGCTATTCCGGCCTGCACGTGACCCCGGAAGGCCGCGCCGCCGACATCGCCGGCCCGGTGATCGCCAGCCGCCCGCCGGTGCTGCTCATCCATGGCGATGCCGACGAGGTGATCCCGCCGCAGGCGCTGCCGCGCTCGCTCGCGAGCCTCAAGGCGGCCGGCGTGCCAGCGCGCGGGCATCTGTCGCGCGGGCTCGGCCACGGCATCGACAGCGAGGGCCTGCTGCTCGGCGGCGCCTTCCTCGCCGAACGCCTGCCGCCGCTCGGCTGAGCCCGCTCCGGCGGGTCCGTTGGCCGCATTCGTGAAGCCGATGCCGCATCGCGGTGCTTCACAAGACTGACACGCTACCTATAGAGTATCGCCGTGCGTCCCACGGCGCCGAGCCGTCGTGAGTCGCTCCGGTAAGGGAGCAAGTGCTTGACGGCGACTTTGTCCCCAGGTGCCTGGCCGGCCCTCGTGCTCAACGCGGATTACCGCCCGTTGAGCTACTACCCCCTCTCGGTCTGGTCATGGCAGGACGCCATCAAGGCGGTGTTCCTCGACCGGGTGAATATCGTCGAATATTACGAGCGGCAGGTCTCCAGCGCCCAGTTCCAGATGCGGCTGCCGAGCGTCGTCTCGCTCAAGAGCTTCATCCGCCCGGCCCGCCAGCCGGCCTTCACCCGCTTCAACGTGTTCCTGCGCGACCGCTTCACCTGCCAGTACTGCGACTCGCGCGATGACCTCACCTTCGACCACGTCATCCCGCGCTCGCGCGGCGGGCTGACGACCTGGGAGAACGTCGTCGCCGCCTGCTCACCCTGCAATCTGCGCAAGGGCAGCCTGATGCCGGCGGAGGCGAGGATGGTGCCGCGGCAGAAACCCTTCCAGCCGGCGGTATTCGACCTGCACCAGAACGGCCGGCACTTCCCGCCCAACTACCTGCATGAGAGCTGGGTCGATTATCTCTACTGGGATACCGAGCTCGACCCGTAGGCTGCAATCCTCGGGAGGCTCCCCTCTCCCGTTGGGACGCGGGCCCTCGCGGCTTCGGCTCGCCTGCCCCCTTACCTGCTCCGCCCCGCCATCGCTGAATCGCCCCGACGCGGTCTGCCCAGTTCCGCGCGACAGCCCCCTCCCAGTCGGCGAGAGGGATGGGGCGAGCGGCCTTCGCCGCTCCCGCCCTCAGCGCCGGCGCACGCCCCATACCGCCACCAGCGTCAGCGTCGCGGCGATCAGCACGTTCCAGCCGGCCAGCGACAGGCCGAGGAAGCGCCACGGCGCCTCGTCGCAGCGCACCACCCGCGCCTGCTGCAGGTCCTGCAGCAGGTTCGCCGAGCCCGCCGCCGGAGCGGCCCCCGAGCAGGCGGTCGGTCCCTGCCACCAGTGCCATTCGACGCCGGCGTGATAGAGCGCCAGCCCGAAGCCGACCAGCATCAATAGGCCGAGCAGCGCCAGACCCAGCCGCGCCAGCCCGGCATGCCCCTGCCGCGCCACCAGCGCCACCACCAGCCCCAGCGGCACGGCGGCGTAATAGGGCAGCCGCTGCTCCAGGCAGAGCGGGCACGGCGCCAGCCCGATCACCAGCTGGAAGAACCAGGCACCGGCGAGCGTCGCCGCCGCCCCGGCCGCGATGATCAGCGGGGCGAGCACCAGCGGGCGGCGCGCGCCAGCGGTCGCATCGAGGCTGGACATATCAGGATTCGGCATCTCGGGCTCCGCGAACAAGCGAGCCTTCCTTAAAGCCGTTTTGGCCGCCGGGAAATCGCCGTCGCGACCAGAACCCGTGCAATTCCAGCGCACCGACGGCGACACGGCATCTGCGGCGATCACAGTTTGGCGAACACACCGTGGCGCGAGTCGCCTTACCCTTCGGCAGCGACCAGCGCCAAGCGCAACGCCCGGGTCAGAGCCGGCGCCACCACCGAGGCATGGTCCTCGCCGGGAAGACATTCGAATTGCACCCTGCCCTCTTCGCCAAGCACCGCTCGCGCCCGCTCTGCGAAGGCTGCCGCCCGGTCGACCATAGCCCGGCGCGCCCGCCGCTCGGCGATTTCCGCCGCGCCGGGGCGCGCCGCCAGCCAGGGCGCCAGCTGCTGTTCCCATTCGCCGACGACGATGGAAAGGCGAGGAGCTCCGCCCGGGGCCGATAATCCGTCGAGAAGCTCCTCCTCGTCCCACCAGATCGAGGGGCTGATCGCCACATAGGCGGCGAAGGCCGTGCTGTCGCGGCCGAACACATCGAGCACGAAACGCCCCGCCAGCGAGTGGCCGACCAGCGTCTGCCGGCCGGCATCAACCGGCACGCGCGCGGCCACCGCCCGCCTCACCTCGCCACGAAGAAAGGCAAGGAACGCATCCCGCCCGCCCGTCGCCCGGCCGGCGGTAGCACCGGCAACCGCCGGCGCCTCCTGGCTCGGCCCGGCGGTGTAGTCGAAGGTCCGGCGCGTCCGGTCATAGAGCCCGTCGGCAGCATGGCCGATGCCCACCAGCACCGTCGGGCCGATGCCGGTGCCGGCCGGGCGCTCGCCGCCGCGCCGCTGCGCCTCCACCAGCGTCGCGAAGCTGGCATTGGCGTCGAGCAGATACAGCACCGGGAAGCCGGCCGGCGGCGCCGGTCCTTTCGGCAGCGCCAGGAAAATGCGATAGGGCGCCCCGCCGCCACGCGGCGCGAGGTCGAACCAGCAGCTACCCTCGATGACGATGCCGGGTTCCATCCGCCTCGCGCGCCCCTGCCATTTCCTCCCGGCATCTAAACCACTCGCCGGACAATGCAAGCAGCCGCCCTCCAGACTGAAACGATTCTAAATTATTGAGCGACATCAGAAACTTGACCGGTACGGACGGCTCGGGCATTGAACCTTGCGCGCCGCCGCGAGAGCCCCGCTCGCCGGGCCACGCGACGGATAGCGTCGCGACACGCCGCGCAAACAGGCCGAGTGGGACGGAGATGACCGGATTGTCGCCGCAGGCACCGCCAGGCCAGAGCCTTCCCGACCTGCCGGCCGGCGCCGCCCTCGCCGCCGATCTCATTGCCGCCGATCCGATCGATGCCTATGCCCGCCGCCAGCGCCGGCGGCTCGCCATCCTCGCCGGCCTGCTCGCCATCATGGCGGCCGGCATGCTGGTGGACATCGCCACCGGCCCCTCCGGCCTGTCGATCGGCGCGGTGCTGCGCACCCTCCTCGATCCCGCCGCCGCCGAGCCCGGCATCCGGGTCATCGTCTGGGAGGTGCGGCTGCCGGCGGCGTTGATGGCGGTGCTGGTCGGCGCCGCGCTGGCGCTCGCCGGGGCGGAGATGCAGACCATCCTCAACAACCCGCTGGCCAGCCCGTTCACGCTCGGCGTCTCCTCGGCCGCCTCCTTCGGCGCCGCTTTGTCCATCGTGCTCGGCCTCGCCATCCCCGGCCTGCCCGGCAACTGGAACCTGCCGCTCTTCGCCTTCCTGTTCGCCTTCGGCTCGGTGCTGCTGCTGCAGGCGCTGGCGCGGCTGCGCGGCACCGGGGTGGAAACCCTGGTGCTGTTCGGCATCGCCATGGTGTTCACCTTCAACGCGCTGGTGGCGCTCATCCAGTTCGTCGCCAGCCAGGAGGCGCTGCAACAGCTGGTGTTCTGGTCGATGGGCTCGCTCGCCCGCGCCACCTGGGCCAAGCTCGGGGTGCTCGCCGCAGTGCTGGCGGTGCTGGTGCCGCTCGCGCTGCGGGACAGCTGGCAGATGACTGCCCTGCGCCTCGGCGAGGATCGCGCGCGCAGCTTCGGCATTGCGCTCGGCCGACTGCGCTTCGCCTCGCTGCTGCGGGTCAGCGTGCTCACCGGCACCAGCGTCGCCTTTGTCGGCACCATCGGCTTCATCGGGCTGGTGGCGCCGCACATCGCCCGGCTGCTGGTCGGCGAGGATCACCGCTTCTACCTGCCGGCCAGCGTGCTGACCGGCGCCGGGCTGATGTCGCTCGCCTCGGTCGGCAGCAAGCTCATCGTGCCCGGCACGCTGCTGCCGGTCGGCATCATCACCTCGCTTATCGGGATACCCTTCTTCGTGGTCCTCATCCTCTCCCGCCGGGGTAATCTGGGATGAGTGCGGCATCGGGACTGGACATTGCCGACCTGTCGGTCGGCTACGGCGCGCGTCGCATCATCGACGGGCTGCACTTGAGCGGCATTCTGGCCGCATCGGTCACCGCACTGGTCGGACCGAACGCCGCCGGCAAGACCACCTTGCTGCGTTCGCTGGCGGGGCTGATTCCCGCCCGCGGCTCGATCCGCCTCGACGGCCGCGAACTGTCCGGCCTCGATCCGGCCAGCTATGCGCGCGAGGTCTCTTACATGCCGCAGACGCTGCCGCCGCGCGTCGCGCTCTCGGTCTTCGAGGCGACGCTGAGCGCGCTGCAATCGGTAACCTTCGCGCAAGGCACTGATCCAAAACGGAAATCTCTCGACGTCCTGCGCCGTCTCGGCATTGCCGACCTCGCCATGCGCGGCCTCGACGAGCTGTCTGGCGGCCAGCGCCAGCTCGCCGCCCTCGCCCAGTGCCTGGTGCGCGAGCCGAGGGTGCTGCTGCTCGACGAGCCCACCAGTGCCCTCGACATCCGCCACCAGCTCGCGGTGATGAAGCTCGCCGGCGAGGTGGCGCGCGAGCGCGGCATCATCGTCGTGGTGGTGCTGCACGACATCGCGCTGGCGGCTCGCTGGTGCGACCGGATTATCGTTCTTTCTCAAGGGCATATTGTCGCCGACGGCACGCCGGCGCAGGCGATCACCCCGGCGATGCTGGCGAGCGTCTACGGTGTCGAGGCGCGGGTCGAGCGCTGCTCGCACGGCTTCGTGCAAGTGATGGTCGACGCCGTCAAGGACTAGTCAGGCCCGCAGCGTCGCGCCGCCATCGACATAGAGGTCGCTCATGGTGATGTGCCCGGCCCGTGCCGAGAGCAGGAACACCACCGCCTCCGCCACATCCTCCGGGGTCGCCAGCTTGCCGAGCGGAATGCCGGCCTTGAAGACTTCCGCTGCGCCGGCAATGACTTGCGCCGCGCCGTTGTCGTCCGCCCACATGCCGGTCTGCATCGACGTCAGCGTCGAGCCGGGCGCCACGATGTTGCAGCGAATGCCGTGCGGGGCGAGCTCGATGCCGAGGCAGCGGGTGAACATCGCCGCCGCCGCCTTGGAGGCCGCATAGGCGGCCATGGCGTGGCGCGGCACCCCGGCGGCATTGGAGGCAACCGTCACCAGCGCCCCGCGCCGGCGCGGCTGCATACGGCGGGCGAGCGCCCGGCCGAAGCGGAACACCCCCTTGCTGTTGATGTCGAACACCCGATCCCACTCGGCGTCGTCGGTCTCCACCACCGTCTGCCAGGACAGCACCCCGGCGACGCTGGCGCCGAGATCGATCGGCCCCTCCTCCGCCTCAACGCGCGCCACCACCGCCTCCACCGCCTCGGTGGAGCGGATGTCGAGAATCTCCGTGCGCACGGCACCACCGAATTCCTCGGCGATCGGCGCCAGCAGTTCGGCCGCGTGGTCGGTGGCGACGACGCGGGCGCCTTCCTCGACCAGCAGCCGGACCACTGCCCGACCTATGCCTCCGCCCGCTCCGGTGACGAGGGCGATGCGTCCGCGCAGGCCATTGTCGCGCATGATGTTTTCCTTGCTTGTTCGCAGGCCGTCAGCGCGGCGCCGAGAGCCGGCGCGATGGCCATGGTTGCCTCGCGGCCGGTGAGATGCGCATGCAGGCTCGCTATGTCGACGACGTCGATATGATCAGCATAGGCCGCCCATTTCGCCGGCGTGAGGTCGCGCCCCTCATGGTCCAGCGCCGCACGGAAGAAGGTCAGCCCACCGTCGTAGCGGGCATGGTGATGCCCGCGCACCAGCCGGTTGTTGCCGGCCACCACCCGCACCACCCCGTCGAGAGCAGTGTCGGAAAGCGTGCCGAGCGGGCTGTCGGAGGCGCGCAAGAAGGCGACTACCGAGGCGCGGCTGAGCGCCAGCCCGGGCAGCCGGTCGGGATCGTGGCCGGCGATCGCCAACAGTGCCTTGAGCGCCGCATCGGGCGCCGGCTCCGGCTCGGCACGCCAGCAATCGCTCGGATAGGCGTCGAGCAGCGCGACGATGCCGACCTCGGCGCCCTGCCGGCGCAGTTCCACCGCCACCGCCTGCGCGAGGATGCCGCCGACCGACCAGCCGACGAGATGATAGGGTCCCTCCGGCCGCAGCGCCCGGATGCGCCGGGCATAATCTGCGGCGAGTGCCTCGAGGCTCGGCGGCAGCGGCTGGTCCGGCGACAGGGCCGGCGCCTGAAGCCCGTAGACGCTCCGCCGCGGCGCCAGCGCCCGTGCGAGCCCCCCATAGCACCAGGACAGGCCGCCGGCCGGATGAATGGCGAAGAGCGGCGGTAGCGCGGGATCGCCCTCGGTCAGGCGGACCAGCGGCTCAAGGCCGAAATCGGCCCGCGCGCCCTGCTCGTCCAAGGCGCCGGCAAGGCCGGCAACGCTCGGGGCCGCGAATAGCGCCGCGAGGCCCGGATCGCGTCCTGCCGCTTCGCGCAGACGCAGCAGCAGGGCGACCGCCTGCAGGGAATCGCCGCCGAGCGTAAAGAAGTCGTCCTCGGCGGCGGGCTCGGCGTCCAGTCCCAGCACCTCGCGGAACAGCGCCGCTACCAGCTTCTCGCTCGGCGTCCCCGGCCCACGCCCGCCGCTGCCGGAGAATTCCGGTGCCGGCAAGGCCGCGCGGTCAAGCTTGCCGTTCGCCGTCACCGGCAGCGCGTCGAGCGCTACCAGCGCGGAAGGCACCATGTAGTCCGGCAGCCGCGCCGCCAGCCGCTCGCGCAGCACTGCGACATCCTCGACGCCCACCACATAGGCGACGATGCGCTGAGTGCCGGCGGCATCGCGGCTGGCGATCACGGCGCATTGCCGAGCCAGTCCGCTCTGCATGATCGCCGCCTCGATCTCGCCGAGCTCGACGCGCAGGCCGCGGATCTTGATCTGGTGATCGGAGCGGCCGAGGAACACCACCGCACCGTCCGGCCGGTAATAGGCGAGGTCGCCCGACCGGTACATGCGCTCGCCGGCCACGAAGGGATCGGCGAGGAAGCGCTCGGCGGTGAGGTCCGGTCGGCCGAGATAGCCATGCGCCAGCTGCACGCCGGCAAGGAACAGATGACCTGGCACGCCCGGCGGCTGCGGGCGCATCGCCTCGTCGAGCACATAGAGCCGGGTGTTCCACACCGGGAAGCCGATCGGCACCGGCCGCGCGCGATCGTCCGGCCCGGCCGGCCAGTAACTGACGTCGACCGCCGCCTCGGTCGGCCCGTAGAGATTGTGCAGCTCCGCGCTCAGCGTGCGGTGGAAACGGTCGCGCAGATCCGCCGGCAGTTCCTCGCCGGAGCAGAAGACCTGGCGCACTTCGAGCCCCCGAGCCGCCGGCTCGGCGAGGAAGGCCGCCAGCATGGACGGCACGAAATGCGCCGTCGTCACCTTCTCGGTCCGGAACAGCCGCGCCAGCGCCAGCGGGTCGCGATGCGCGTCGGGCGGCGCCACCACGAGCACCGCCCCGGCGATCAGCGGCAGGAAGAACTCCCACACCGAGACGTCGAAAGTGGCCGGCGTCTTCTGCACAATGCGCTCGCCCGGCCCGATGCCGTAGTGCTCGCGCATCCATTCGAGGCGGTTGGCGATGGCCCGATGCCCGACCACCACGCCTTTCGGCTCGCCGGTAGAGCCGGAGGTGTAGATCACATAGGCCGCGTCGTCGGGCACCGGCGCATGCAGCGGCGCGGCGCCGATCTCGGTCGGCCACGCCTCGGGGACAAGCACCGCCGCATGTGGCCGCAGCCGGTCGGCATCGGCGTCCCGCGCAAGTATCACGCACGGTTTTGCGGATCCGAGGATGCGGGCAAGCCGTTCGTCGGGGTGGGCGAGATCGAGCGGCAGATAGGCGGCGCCGGCCCGCAGCACCGCCACCAGCGCCACGATCAGTTCCAGCGAACGCGGCAACGCCACCGCAACGAGGGAGCCCGGACCGGCACCGGCATCCGTCAAGCCGCCGGCCAGCGCGGCACTACGGCGCTCAAGCTCGGCATAGCTGAGTTCCACGCCCTCGAAACGCACCGCCGGCGCCTCCGGCGTCAGCCGCATCGCCGCCTCGATCAGCGCCGTAAGGGTGACGTCCGGCACCTCATGCGCGGTGGCGTTCATCTCCACCAGATGGCGGTGCGCTTCCTCCGGCGTGGCCGTCGGCACCTCATCGAGTCGCTCGGCGGCGAGCGCCCCGGCGATGAAGGCGTCGAGCCGGCGGGCATGCGCAAGCGCCTCCTCGGCGGAATAGAGATCGGGATTGGCGTCGACCTCCAGCCGCAGCCCCCCGGCGCCATGGGCGCGGAAGGTGAAGGTGATGTCATCCACCGGCCCGGCACTCAGCACTTCCAGCCGGGCGTCGAGCCCCTCAAAGCGCGGTGTCTCGTCGAAAGGCAGCACATTGACCAGCGGCCCGTGCAGGCGCCGCCGGCGGCCGATCAGCTTGAGATCACGGCGCAATTGCTCGCTGCGGTAGCGGCCGTGGCGGCGGGCCTTCACCAGGCTGCGCGCCACCGAGGCGAGGAAATCCGCCCGTGTGGCGCCCGGCTGCGGCGCCACCCTGAGCGGCAGCACGTTCATCAGCATCGCCGGCACCCGCGCCGCCTTGCTGCCGAGCCGGCCCATATGCGGCACGCCGAGCACCACTTCCGGCGTGCCGGTGTGGCGCTGCACATAGGCGGCGCAGAAGGCGGTGATGAGGTCCGGCCAGGGAATGGAGCTTTCCCGCGCCAGAGCATGCAGGCGGGCGATGGTCGCGGCATCGATCTCCACCGCCCGGCGATGGAAGCCGAAGGCACTCACCGGCGCGCCGGCTGCCAGGCTGACGACCTCCGGCTGGCCGGCGAAGGCGTCGCGCCAATAGGCGGCATCGGCCTGGCGCTTGTTCGAGCAGCGATAGGCGGCATCCTCGGCCAGCACCACATCGAGCCCCGGCAATGCCGGGCCGGCCACGGTCCCGCGCCGGCGCGCATTGTAGAGGTCGGCCACCCGCTGGGTGAGCAGGATCATGCCATAGCCGTCGATGGCGAGGTGATGGATGCGCTGCTGCCAGACGAAACGCTGCGGCCCGAGGACGAACAGCCGCTCGGCGGCGAGCGGATCCCGCGTCGGATCGATCGGCGTCGCCATGTCGCGGGCAATGTCGGCCTCGGCGGTGGCCAGCGGATCGGCTGCACCGGACACGTCGACGACCTCCAGCCGAGGGCGCCGCGACGGGTCGAGCAACTGACGGGGTCCCTCGGCGGCATCGACCATGCACAGCGCCAGCGCCTCGGCCTCCTCCACCGCCGTCGCGACGGCGGACCGGAAGGCGTCGAGATCTAGCGCGCCGGCGAGTTCGATATATTGGCCGGTATTGAACAGCGGATTGGCGGGATCGAGCCGCTGCGCGTACCACAGGCCGCTCTGCGCCTCGGTCAGCGGCCAGCCGGGACTATCGGGCGACGCGGCCATCGCGTTCAGCCGCGCCGCGCCTGCTGCCGGGCGACGATCGTCCACCAGCCGGTCAGGGTCGGATCCTCCGCGAATTCGGAGAATTCGAGGTCGAGCCCGCCCTCGCTCCAGCCGAGCACGAGATTCATCGCCCGCATGGAATCGAGCCCGAGGTCGAGCAGGCTGTCGGCCTCGCCGATCTCGGAGGGGTCCTCGTGCAGCATCGCGGCGATGTCGCGGCGCATGCGGTCCATGGTCAGCGGCTCGCGCGGCTCGGCGAGGCGGCGGATCTGGGTGGGATCGATCATCGCAGCATCTCCATCAGCGCGGCGGCAGGGGCGACGACACCGCAGGTCGACGCGACATAGGCGAGCGCCGCATCGTGCTTCGCCCGCGAGAAATCGGCGAGCGCATCGGCCACGAAGAACGGCTCGATGTCGCGCATAAAGGCTTCGGCGGTAGTGAGCTGGCAGCCGATATGAGCGTAGATGCCGGTGACGATCAGCTGGTCACGGCCGCGCACGCGCATCAGCGTCTCCAGGTTGGAGCGCTGGAAGGCGCTGTAGCGGTGCTTCACCAGCACGAAGTCGGCCGGCCCGGGCGCGAGCTCGGCGATGATCTTCTGGTGTTCCGGCGCCGAGCTCATGCCCGGGCCCCAGAGATCGGCCTGCAGGCCACGGTCGCGCCGGTCCTGGTCGCCGTCCTGCGCCGTGTAGAACACCGGCACCCCGGCGGCACGGGCGGCGGCGGCGAGCGCGGCGATATTGGCGATGGCCGGTGCGATCGGCGCCTCGCCGGCGGCGAAGGCGGCGACGAAATAGCCCTGCATGTCGTGGATCAGCAGCGCGGCCCGCTCGCGGGCGAGCGTCCACGGTGCCCGCGAGGCCGGCAGCGCGGCCGGCGTCGGCAGCGCATAGGAAGCAATGCGCGGCAATCCGGGTTTGTCGGACATGGTCATTCTCCCGGCGGCACGGCCGATTGTTCGGCGAGGAACTGCCGGCGCAGCGTGGCGCGCAGCTCCTTGCGGCTGACCTTGCCCACCGCCGTGGTCTCGAAGGCCGGCACGAAGACGACCTGGTCAGGCACCTTGAAATCGGCGAGCCCGCGCGTACGCATGAACGCCTTCAGCGCCGCCGCCTTCGGCTTGTCTCCCTGCGCGATGACGAAGGCGCAGCTCCGCTCGCCGAGGAACTCGTCCGGCAGCGACACCACGGCAGCGTCGAATACGCTCGGATGCGCCAGCAGATGATCCTCGATCTCCTCGGCGGAGATCTTCTCGCCGGCGCGGTTGATGTGGTCGCTGGCGCGCCCCTGCACGACGAGATAGCCATCGGGCGTCCGCTTCACCATGTCGCCGGTGCGGTAGAAGCCGTCCTGGGTGAAGGAGCGAGCATTGGCGCCGTCATTATTGTGATAGGCGCGGATGGTGTAGGGCCCGCGCGTCAGCAAATTGCCGACCTCGCCCTCCGGCACCGGGGCGCCGGCATCGTCGAGGATCAGCACTTCGTCGGCCTCGCTGATCGGCCGTCCCTGCGTGGTGACGATGATCTCCTCGGGGTCGTCGAGGCGGGTGTAGTTGACCAGCCCCTCCGCCATGCCGAACACCTGCTGCAAGGTGCAGCCGAGCGTCGGACGCACGCGGCGCGCCGCCTCCGGCATGAATTTGGCGCCGCCGACCTGCAGCACCTCCAGGCTGGACAGGTCGTGCCCGGCCTTCGGCGCCGCCTGCATCCACAGCAAAGCGAGCGGCGGCACCAGGCCGGTGATCGTCACCCTCTCCCGCGCGATCAGCGGGAAAGCCGCTTCCGGGCTCGGCGAGGGCGACATCACCACGGTGCCGCCGGCATGGAGCACGCCGAACACGCCGGGCGAGCTCATCGGGAAATTATGCGCCACCGGCAGCGCCGCGAGATAGATGCTGTCCGGCGTGAGGCCGCAGATCTCGGCGCTGGCGCGGAAGCTGTAGATGTAGTCGTCATGCGTGCGCGGGATCAGCTTGGACAGGCCGGTGCTGCCGCCGGAAATCTGCAGGAAGGCGACCGACGAGGGATCCGGATCGCCCGGCAGCGACGCGACATCGCCCTCCAACCCGCCAAACGGCTCGAACGGGCCGGCTTCGCCGACCACGATGACCGTATCGAGCGCCGGCACCTGCTGCCGCACCTCCTCGGCAAGGCCGCGATAGTCGAAGCCCTCATGTCGCTCGGCGACGACATAAGCGCGCGCCTCGGCGGTGCGGGCGAAATGCACCACCTCGACCACCCGATGCGCCGGCAGCGCATAGACCGGCACCAGCCCGGCGCGGAACAAGCCGAACACCACCGACAGGAATTCCGGGATGTTGGGCAGTTGCACCACCACCCGGTCGCCCGGCTTCAGCCCCAGCGCGAGGAAACCGGCCGCCGCCCGTTCCGCCCGGCCGGCGAGCTCGCCATAGCTCCAGCGCTGATCGCCGCCGACAACCGCCATCCGCTCGGCATGGCGCGCGGCGAGATCCCGCAGCATGCCGGGGAAGGTCTCGCCGCGCCAATAGCCGGCCCGGCGGTAGCGCTCGGCGAATTCCGGCTGGAAGGGCTGCACCAGCGGGATCATCGAGCGGCTCCGTCAAAGGCGATGGCTTCGTCGAGGCCGAGCGCACGCAGCATCGCGGCGAATTTCGCCGCGGTCTCCTCGCCTTCCGCCACCGGGTCGGAGCCCGGCACGACACCGGCGCCGGCATGCAGCCGCGCCTCGTTGCCGGCGATCTCGGCGCAACGCAGCGCGACATACCAGGCGCCGTCGCCATTTGCCTCGCACCAGCCGACAGCTCCGGCGTAGAAGCCGCGATCATGGCCTTCGAGCTCGGCGATGACCGCCGCCGCCGCGTCGCGGGGCGTGCCGCAGACGGCGGGCGTCGGATGCAGCAGGGCGGCGAGGTCGAGGCTCGACAGCGTCGTGTCGTGCAGCCGCCCGACGATCCGCGTGCCGAGATGCCACATGCTGGCGGTGGACACGATCTGCGTGCCCTCCGGCGTGCCCAATTCGCGGCAATGCGGCGCCAGTTGGTCGAGGATGGCGGTCACCACTTCCCGGTGCTCGCGCTGATCCTTGGCCGAAGCGACGAGGCCCTCGGCTGCCTCGCGGTCGAGACTTGGATCGGCCGAGCGACGAGCCGAACCGGCGAGCGGGTGCGACAGCACCGCGTCGCCCTGCCGCGAAACCAGCAGTTCCGGCGTCGCACCGACCAAGAGCCGCCCCGCCCCGCCCTGCGACGGCAGCGGCACGCAGAAGGCGGTGGCGGCCGGATCCTCGGCAAGGCGACCGAGCAGCGCGCGGGCATCGATCGGCCGGTCACCGGCCACCCGCAGCGCCCGCGCCAGCACCACCTTGCGCAGCTCCGGCCGGCGCTCCATCCGCGCCAGTGCTTCCGCCACCGCGGCCTGATAGGCGGCGAGGGAAGGCTCCGCCGTCACCTGCCAGCGTGGGTAGGCGTCGGCCCGCACGAGAGCCGGCGTTCCGAAGGCCCGGGCGGCGGAACGGCCCGGCTGGCGCGACCAGCCGGCCGGACGCAGCAGATGCGCCGGCTGCGCATGGTCGTAAGGCAACGCTCCGACCAGCACCGCCGCGCCGCCGCGTGCATCGGCCAGCGCGTCGGCGGCCTGCCGCGCCAGCGACACGCCGGCGACGACCGGAACCGGCCGGCAGCCGGTGGCCACCACCGTCTCGCCGGCCCCGACCAGGACGAAGGACGAGAGGGCGGCAGCCGGTGCATCGAGTGCCGTCGCCTCCCGGTCTGTCATCTCCGAGGTCTTCATCATGCGGGCTTTGGTCACGTCCTCGGCGTCACGGCTTGATCAGGGAGACGGTGTCGCCGAAGGGATCGATCATCGGCACCGGACGGCCGCCCGGAGCCGGGCCACCCGGCGCACCACCGGCCGGGGCACCGCCCGCGGGGGCCGCCGCGACGGGCGTGGCCGGCGTAGCACCCGGGGCGGGCGCCGCTCCAGCCGCCGGCGGCTGGGCGGGACGCGGGCGCGGCGTCATCTTCGACTTGTTGGTGACATAGGCATTGCCGGTCGCCGGATCGACGGCGACGGTATTCGGCATCGAGCCGGTCACCACATTCGCCACCGGCTCCAGCGTCTTGGTGTCGATCAGCGTGACATAGCCCCCGACGCGATTGGCGACGTAGACCAGGTTGCGCGCCGCATCGAGCGTGATGCCGAGGGCGCCCTGGCCAGTCGGGATCTTCTTGACGACCGAACCGTCCTTGGCGTCGAGCACCACCACGTCGCCGGAACCCTGATGCGCGACGAAGATCTGGTCGCCGCTGGCGTCATAAACGAGGTTGATTGCGTTCTCTCCGCCCGACGCGAAGCTCTTGATTATCTTGCCGGTGGCGAGGTCGATGACATGGACCTGATTGCTCTTCATCGCGGAGGCGAACAGACGGTTGCCCTTCTGATCGACGGCGACGCCGGTGACGCTGCCGGGCAGGTTGTCGATGCTGCCGACGATGCTGTCGGTGGCGCCGTCGATGATCCACACCGAGCTGTCGTCATCGCGGCCCATCACGGTGATGAAGGTGCGGTTGCCGGCCTCGTCGACCACGGCCTCGCGCACATGCGCCTTGTCGCCCTTCTTCACCGTCGCCACCACCTTGCCGGTGGCAAGATCGACGATCGCCACCGCGCCGATGCGGGTCTGGGTGGCGTAGAGCTTCTTGGTCTTGTTGTTGATGCCGAGGCCGAAAGCGGCCTCCGAGCCGAAATCGATGGTTTCCTTGGTCTCCAGCGTCGCCGGATCCAGCGCCAGCACCTTGGCCTCGGTCGAGCCGCGCGTGCCGGCGGCGGCGACATAGACGCGGTTCATCGGCGCGCTGAACACCAGCTCATAGACACCGGGACCGGGCTTCACCGAACGGACGAATTCCGGCTCGGCCTGCGCTGCGCCGGTACCGACGAGCAGCGCCGCACCCATCACAAGCGCGGGAAGCGAGGAAGCGGCAAGGAATCGGCGGGTCTGGGCGACGAGGCGCATGGGAAATCTCCGTTGCGGGATGCGATGAGGCCGATCAGTCGAGGGCGATCCAGTTCGGACCGGCGACGGGCACGGCGAGGAAGCGCGCATTGATCTCGGCCAGCGTGGCGTCGGGATCGAGATCGGCGAAAAGTTCGGGATGCGCCCAGCGCGCCAGCACCTCGAGGGTGAGCACGTCAAGCGGCGAGTTGAGCATCTGGTGGGCGAGGCCGTAGACGCGGTGGTTGCGCACCGCGCTCATGCCGTCGAATCCGGGGCGCTTGATGAGGCCGGCCAGCGTCTCGCGGGCACGCTCGGCGCTGTATTCCGGGCCGATCAGCAGGCCTGCGGTGCCTTCCATGTGGCTGCCGCCGGTCGCGACATAGACCTGCGGGTCCTGGGCGATGACATATTCCAGGTTCAGCTTGCCAAAGGCGCCGGAAATCACCGAGGCGCCGATATTCGTCGCGCCCACCGCCGCGATGACTTCGCCGATATTGCCGCGACCGGGGGAGTTGCAGCAATCGGCGGTCATCGCCGCATGCGCCTCGAAGAATAGGCGCGGCTTCTTCTCCGGCGGCAGGGTAGCGACGCGGCTGCGCACGACATCGAAATGCTGGCGACGAAAGGCGATGAACGCTTCCGCCTGCGCCTCGCGGCCCACGGCCGCGCCGATGAGGCGGAGGCTCGCTTCCATATTGTCGAGCGGCTTGACGAAGAAATCGACCACCGCGACGGGAATGCCCGCCGCCTCCAGCCGCGCCCGCTCCTCGTCGGAGGGCGTCGCGCCGAGGGAGAACAGCGCGAGGTCCGGCTTCGCGGCGATGATGCGCTCCACCGAGATCGCCGCATTGGCCGCCGACGTCTGGGGTATGTCGTTGATCGCAGGGAATTTTTTCTGCCACGCCTCATAGGCCGACCGGCCCAGGCGGTTGATGTCGCGCGGCCAGCCGGCAACGAGCGAGACCGGGTCGGGATGCACCAGCGCCAGCGCCAGAAGGAAACGACCGTCGCCGATCACGATCCGCGAGGCGGGCTTGGCGAGCGTCACCTCGCGTCCGGTGACGTCCTTCAGCGCGATATCCGCCATCGCCGGGTGCATGGACAGGCCACCGCCGACCAGGGTCAGCGCCATGAGGCCCAGTACATCGCGTCGGCGGGGCAGGACAGGCGACAGGTTGCGGACGGGCATGGATCGGTGTCATCGGCTGCACAAGAACTACGCTGCCTATCCGCCCGCTATGCCGTTACTGTCAACTAAACAATTCTTAATTCTTACTTTTAAACTATTCTACTTATGGAGAAAACAACGGACGTCACCCTCTCATTTTAATTATTCTAATCATATTCTAGACGTCTCTTCATGGAATGCTCCGTCCTTGGCGAGATAGCCGGTGAGGGTTTCCTCCTCATGGCGCTGGCGGAAGGCGAGCAGCCGTTCGGCTCCCTCCAGCCGCAGGGCGAGCGACGCGGGGTCGGAGGCACGGTTCGTGAGCTCGGCCGGGTCAGCGGCGAGGTCGAACAGCACTGGCGGCATTCCGGCAAAGGCAATATATTTCAATGCCTTGGTTCGAATGACCTGCAGGTGGCAGCGTTTGGTCGGCAGACCGAGAGCCTGCTCCATTCGCCGCCCGACGATGTCGCCGAAATGGAAGCTCCATTGCGTGGCGTCGCGCCAGTCGGTGGGGGTTTCCTCGCCGGCGCAGAGGGGGAGGAGGCTCCTGCCGTCGCAGTTTCGCGGGGTCGGCACGCCCGCGGCCTCCAGCAGAGTGGGCAGCACATCGACGGATTCCGTGAACGAATCCAACAACTTGCCGCGCCCTTTGTCTACGGCGGGACGCGGGTCGCGGATGATCAGCGGGATATGGGCGGACTGGTCGTAATAGCCGGTCTTACCGAGCAGCCAGTGGTCGCCGAGCTGCTCGCCATGATCGGCGGTGAAGACGATCAAGGTATTGTCCCACAAGCCGTTTTCCTTGAGCGCCCGGAAGATTCGGCCGAGATGGTGGTCCACCTCATGGGCGAGGCCGGCATAGATGGCACGCATGCGGCGGATGAGCTCGTCATCCATCTCGGCGGCGCGTCCGGTGAGACCGATGAGGTGTGCAGTGAGGCCAATCTGACCGATCAGTGCAGCGATCAGCGGGCTTTGGCCGGCCTCGACCGAGGGATCGGCGCCGCGTACCGGCGCCGGCATGTCGGCCGGGTCGACGAGACGGTGCCAGGGATCGGCCGCGCCGAAGGGCGGATGCGGGGCGATGTAGGAGAGATGCGCACAGAAGGGCTCCCGCCCGACCACGCCGAGCCAGTCGAGGAAGCGGTCGGTGAGGAAGGCGGTCTCGGAGTGTTCGGCGGCGAACACCGCCGGCTCGCCGAAGCGGCGCTGGGCGAAGATCGCCTCGCGGCCGGCATCGGGATCCTCCACCCGGTAGCCATTCGCCTTCAGATGCGCCAACCACGGCGTCGCCCGCTCGGTGAGCATCATCCCCGCCACCATGCCCGGGCAGAGATTCTCATAGGTGCCGCGATCGGGATCCAGCGGCGCCCGGCCGCGCGGGTCGAGCGTGGTGTCGGTGTAGCCGAACAGGGTCGGCAGATAGCCGGCACGGCGCAGCTCGGTGAACAGCGTCGGGTGGCGGGCGTCCAGCGGCATGCCATTGGCCACCGAGCGGTGCTTGTGAGCATAGAGCCCGGTATAGAGCGAGGCCCGCGACGGGCCGCAGGGATAGACCTGGCAATAATGGCTGGCGAAGCTGGTGCCGGCGGCGGCCAGCGCATCGAGATGCGGCGTCAGCCCGCCGAACGGCCGCCCGGCGCCCATGAGATCGCCGCGCCACTGGTCGGCGGTGATCAGCAGGATGTTGGGGCGGGAAGGCGCCGGCGCGCGCTCAGAGGAAGCTCGGGTCGAAGCTCGGGTCATTGGAAGGGCCGTCACGGGCTGATGGAGGCTGGACGGCGACGCGGGCGCGCCGCCGCCGGCAGCATAAGCGGGTTTCGCGACAGCCGCTGCGACAAACCTCCCGCCGCCGGCCCCGGTCAGCCCGGACCTCCGGCTCGCCCGATGCCGGTGAGTTCGGCCGACAGCGCCCAGAGACGCGCCGCCTCCCCCTCGTCCGCCGCATGGGCGCACACGCCGACGAACGGCTCCCGTGCCTCCTCGGCGCGGACCGCGACGTCGCAATCCTCGCAATAGAGGCCCCCAAGCCCCTCCAAGCGCGGCGAGGTGGCAGCCCACACGGCGGTGGCGGCGCCCTGTTCCGGCGTCTTGAAGCTGGGATCGGCGAGCGCTCCCGTCTCGTCCAGCCAGCCGGCCGCTACCATCTCCTCCCGCGCCAGATGCCGCTGCAACGGGGTGAAGATCTTGCCGGGATGCAGCGAGAACGCCCGGATGCCATGCTCCCGCCCCAGCCGGTCGAGATGCACGGCGAACAGTGCGTTGGCGGTCTTCGACTGGCCATAGGCCCGCCATTTGTCGTAGCCGTCCCGGAACTGCACGTCGTCCCAGCGCATGGCCGACTGGTGATGCCCGGCCGAGGAGACGCAGACCACGCGCGCGCCTCCCGCCACGCCCGCGCCTGCCGCCAGCGCCGGCCACAGCAGGTTGGTCAACACGAAGGGGCCGAGATGGTTGGTGGCGAACTGCGCCTCCCAGCCCGGCCCGACGCGGGTCTCCGGACAGGCCATGATGCCGGCATTGTTGATCATGAGGTCGAGAGGCTCGCCGGAAGCGAGCAGGCGGCCGGCGCAGGCGCGCACGCTGACGAGGTCGGCAAGGTCCAGCGCCTCGACCGCCACGCCGGGAAGATCCGCCAGGGCGCGGCGGGCGACCTCGGGTTGGCGGGCGGCGACGACCACCTCGGCACCGGCCGCCGCCAGCGCCCGCGTCGTCTCCAGCCCGAGGCCGGAATGCCCGCCGGTGACGAGGGCCCGCCGGCCGGCAAGGTCCAGGCCGGCGAGAACCTGCCGCGCGGTGCTGCGCGGCCCGAAGCCGGAACCGAGCGGCATCTGGTGGGTGGCCATGAGAACTCTCCTGCGCTGCACTGCCGGCCGGATGCACTGTCCACCGACCGGCGATCTCCCCCCAAGCATCGCGGATGGCCGACGGACGTTCCATGCGATAAAGTCCGGCTTTTCTCCTGTATCGTCCGGCTCCGCTGATGGATCCTCTCTCCGACGTGCTGTCGCTGCTGAAGCCGAAAAGCGCGATCAGCGCCGGCCTCGACGCGGGCGGCGACTGGGCGATCGCCTTTCCCCCGCATGAGGGCATCAAGTTCAACGCCGTGCTGCGCGGTGCCTGCTGGGTGCAGGTCGACGGCGACGCGGAGGGCGAGAGCGAACCGCGCCGCATCGAGGCCGGCGACTGCTTCCTGCTGACGCGCGGCCGGCCGTTCCGCTTCGCCACCGACCTCGCTTTGCCGCCGGTGGCCTCGCCGACCCTCTATGATCGCGCGGTGGACGGCATCGCCACCTGCAATGGCGGCGGCGACTTCTTCCTCGTCGGCGGACGGTTTGCCTTCGGCGAGGCGGCCGGCCTGCTGCTGGAGGCGCTGCCGGCCATCGTGTATGTGCCCGCCGCCGCCGGCGAGCAGGCCGCCGTGCTGCGCTGGGCGCTGGAGCGGCTGGCGGCGGAGCTGAAGGACAGGGCGCCAGGCGGTGGCCTGATGGCCGAGCATCTCGCCCATATCATGCTGCTGCAGGTGCTGCGGCTGTGGCTGGCCATGGCGGGCGCCAAGCCCCCCGGCTGGCTGGGCGCCCTGGCCGACCCGCGGCTGGCGCGCGCGCTCGCCGCCCTGCATGGCGAACCGGGACGGCGCTGGACGCTGGCCGAACTCGCCGGGCAGGCCGGCATGTCGCGCAGCGTGTTCGCCGACCGCTTTCGCCGGGCGGTCGGCCAGCCGCCGCTCGACTACCTGACCGGCTGGCGCATGCGACTGGCCGCCGGGCGGCTGCGGGACACCACCGAGAGCATCGCCGGCATCGCCTTCGCGCTCGGCTACCGGTCCGAGGCGGCGTTCAGCGCCGGCTTCCGCCGCTTCGCCGGCGTGCCGCCGGGCCGCTACCGGCGGGCGGCAAGGAACGGCTGAGCCTCATTCCGGCACGGTCGGCCGCGCCGCCCGCGCCGCGCGGGCGAAGTTCAGCGCCAGCGGCGGTGGGCGGTGCTTGCGGTAGGCGACGACCAGCCCGACGCGCGGCTCCGGCGCGCGCAGCCGGCGGAACGCCACGCCGGGCACGTTGAGATCGCCCAGCGAGGCCGGCACCAGCGACACGCCGAACTCCGCCGCCACCAGCGACAGGATCGAGGCGATCTGCGGCGCCGGCTGGCCGAGGCGTGGCTCGAAGCCGACCGCGCGGCAGGCGGCCAGCGCGGCATCGTGCAGGCTGGTGCCGACCGAGCGCGGGGTGAGGATGAACGGTTCCTCGCGCAGCGTCGTCAGATCCAGCCCGGCGCGCGTTTTGCCGCCGCGCGCCTTCCCCGCCTTCCCCGCGGCGGGATGCGCCGCCGGCAGCGCCGCCACTAGCGGCTCGTCGATCAGCCGCTCCTCGTGCAGGTCGGCGGGATCGGATTCCGCCGGGCGCAGGATGGCGACGTCCAGCCGGCCCTCGACCAGGCTCGACAGCAGCACCACCGAGTTCGCCTCGACGATCCTCAGCTCGACCTCGGGATAGGAACGGCGGAAGGAGCGGATGGCGGCGGGGAACAGCGGGTTGAGTGCCGCCGTGCCGGTGAGCCCGACGCTGAGCTGGCCGATCTCGCCGCGCGCGGCGCGCCGGGCGGCGTGGATGGCGGCGGCGGCCTCCTCCGGCAGCGGCTTCACCGCCGCGAGGAAGGCCTCGCCCGCCTCGGTGAGCTCGGCGCCATGCGCCACACGGTGGAACAGCTGGGTGCCGATCTCCGCCTCCAGATCCTTGATCTGGGCGCTGAGCGGCGGCTGGCCGATGCCGAGGCGGGCGGCGGCGCGGGTGAAGTTCCGCTCCTCGGCGACGGCGATGAAATAGCGGATGTGGCGCAGCTCCATGGCCATACATATTACATATGAAGAACGACATTTCCATATATTGGACAGATGATGTTGGTGGGACTATCTCCGCCGGGCTGCCCCCTCTCCGAAACGGGGACGCTTCCGGGAATTGTCAGATGTCCGCGCCTGCCCTCGCCTCGCCCGCTCTTGCCGCCTCCGCTGCTGCCTTGCCCGCCGCCGCCTCGCCTGTGTTGCGTGACCGCGCCCCCGCCGCCGAGATCCCGCGCGCGGCGCCCGACCTCGTGGTGCCCGAGGAGATGGCGTATGAGGCCGCGCCTTCGCCGAGCTTCATCGAGCGCGGCACCTCCGACTATCGCCGCGCCGGCCTCGCTTTGTTCCTCGCCGGCTTCGCCAGCTTCTCGCTGATCTATTGCGTGCAGCCGCTGCTGCCCGACTTCGCCCGCTCCTTCGCGCTGACCCCGGCGCAGAGCTCGCTCGCTCTGTCGCTGACCACCGGGATGCTCGCGGTCTCCATCGTGCTGGCCGGCGCCTTCTCGCAGGTGCTGGGCCGGCGCGGGCTGATCTTCGGCTCGATGGCGCTGGCGGCGGTTTTCAATCTCGCCGCCGCCTTCGCGCCCTCATGGCCGACGCTGTTGGCCGCGCGCGCGCTGGAAGGCTTCGTGCTCGGCGGCGTGCCGGCGGTGGCGATGGCCTATCTCGCCGAGGAGATCGCTCCCAGGCATCTCGGCAAGGCGATGGGCCTCTATATTGGCGGCACCGCCTTCGGGGCGATGATGGGCCGCGTCGGCATGGGGCTGACCACCGAATTCGCCTCCTGGCGGATGGCGCTCGGCGTGCTCGGCGCGGTGTGCGTCGCCTCGGCGATCGGCTTCCTGCTGCTCTTGCCGCCCTCGCGCAATTTCCAGCCGCAGCGCGGCCTCGGCCTCGGCTTCCACCTCTCCGCCTGGGGCGGGCACCTGCGCAACCGCGCGCTGATCCGCGTCTATGCCATCGGCTTCGTGCTCACCAGCATCTTCGTGACGCTGTTCAACTACGCCACCTTCCGGCTGTCCGGCGCGCCCTATGGGCTCTCCCCCTCCGCGGTGAGCATGCTGTTCCTCGCCTTCGGCTTCGGCATCGTCTCCTCCTCGCTGGCCGGCAGCCTCGCCGACCGCTTCGGCCGCCGGCCGCTGCTGGTCGCCGGCTTCCTGATCATGCTGGCGGGGATCCTGCTGACGCTGTCCGCCTCGCTGGTGGCGATCGCCGGCGGCGTGGCGCTGGTGGCGACCGGCTTCTTCATCGGCCATTCCGTGGCCTCCAGCTCGGTCGGCCCGCTGGCCGGGCTGTCCAAGGGGCACGCCGCCTCGCTGTACCTGCTGTTCTACTATATCGGGTCCAGCGTCACCGGCTCGATGGGCGGCTGGTTCTGGCAGCATGGCGGCTGGGGCGCGATTGTCGCCCTCACCGGCGGGCTGGCCGGACTCGGCGCCCTGCTCTCCCTCGCCGGGCGGACCCACGAGGCCGGCGCCGCCGCCATCGCGCGCTGACCGCACGACGCACCATCGGCCTTCCGCGACGCCGCGCCCGGCAAAGGCGCGGCGTTTTCGTATAGGTATACCTCCTATAATTCGATCGCGCATGCCCTCGGGTGCTGCCGGGGCGTGCGTAAACCTCACTAAATGTCGGATAGCTGGTCGTTTCCGCGTCGCCGGACGGAGAGCGGGTGGCCTTGCCCTTCGGAAAAATAGGGTATACCCCTATATCCCATGAGCCATATTGCGAAGAACAAGGCCAAGCTTCTCGCGCGTATCCGCCGCCTGAAGGGGCAGATGGAGGCGATCGAGCGGTCGCTGGAGGCGGAGGCGCCCTGCGCCGACGTGCTGAACCAGGTCGCCTCGGTGCGCGGCGCCATCAACGGCCTCACCGCCGAGCTGATCGAAGACCACATCCACGAGCACGTGCTCGCCGTCGAGGACCCGGCCGCCCGCGAGGCGGGCGCCGAGGAGCTGATCGACGTCATCCGGACCTATATGAAATGACCGACGCCGCCCGCCTCGATGCGCCGCACAGCCACGTGTTCCTCGGCGACAACCATGACCGCAACGCCCGCCGCACCTGGCTGGTGATCGCGCTGACCGCGACGATGATGGTCGGCGAAATCGTCGCCGGCAGCGTGTTCGGCTCGATGGCGCTGGTCGCCGATGGCTGGCACATGGCGACCCATGCGGCGGCGATGCTGATCACCGCCCTCGCCTATCTCTATGCCCGCCGCAACGCCCACAATCCGCGCTTCAGCTTCGGCACCGGCAAGCTGGGCGACCTCGCCGCCTTCGCCAGCGCCGTGGTGCTGGCGCTGATCGCGCTGCTGATCGGCTGGGAAAGCCTGGTGCGGCTCTACAGCCCGACCGCCATCGACTTTCCGCAGGCCATCGCGGTGGCGGTGCTCGGCCTCGCGGTGAACCTCGCCAGCGCCTGGCTGCTGCGCGAGGACCACGACCACCATCACGGCCATGGCCACCACCACGGGCACGGGCATCATCACGATCATCATGACGGCGAGCAGCACAGCGAGGGGCCTGCGCACGATCTCAACCTGCGCGCCGCCTATCTGCACGTACTCGCCGACGCACTGACCTCAGTGCTCGCCATCGCGGCGCTGACGCTGGGCAGCCTCTATGGCTGGCTGTGGCTCGACCCGATGATGGGCATCGTCGGCGGCCTCGTCATCGCCCGCTGGTCCTTCGGCCTGATCCGCAGCGCCGGCGCGGTGCTGATCGACTATGTCGAGCCGGGCGAGGACCTGCCGGACGAGATCCGCGAGGCGGTGGAGACCGATGGCGACGAGATCGTCGACCTGCATGTCTGGCAGCTCGGCCCCGGCCATCACGGCGCCATCGTCGCGCTGCGCAGCGCCGATCCGCGCCCGCCCTCGCACTACCGCGCCAAGCTGGCGCATATCCACGACCTGTCGCATGTGACGGTCGAGGTGGAGCCGAAGCTGGCCGCCTGAGCCCCTTCAGGCGGGTGCAGGCGCACGCAGCAGCTCGGCGAGCAGACCGGCGACGTGGCGCAGCCCGGCATCGCCGGCGCGGCGCTGGTGCCAGGCGAGGTGCAGCGGGAAGCCGGCCACCGGCACCGGCGGCGGGAAGCTGACGAGCCCGCCCTCCGCCGCCACCACCCGCGAGGGCAGCAGCGCCATCATGTCGGTCTGGCGCAGCAGTGTCGGCACCATCTGGAAGCCCGGCACCACGAAGCCGACACGGCGGGCGAGCCCGCGCCGCCCCAGTTCCTCGTCCACCGGCGTCGTCCGCTCGCCCCGTCCGGAGACGACGATGTGCGGGCTGGCGAGCCAGCGCGCACGGTCGAACGCCGTCGCGGCGGGATGGCCGGGCCGCATCGCCACCACATAGCGTTCGCCGAGGAGATGGGTGTAGCGCAATCCGTCCTCGCCGGGGGCGAAGACCGAGACGGCGAGATCGGCGCTGCCCTCGGCCAGCGCCCGCCGCGCCGCTTCCGCACTGAGCCAGGGCTGCACCACCAGATCGAGGCCGGGCGCGGTTTCAGCCAGCTTCGCCGCCAGCGGGGCGAGCACGAACAGAGCCGGATAGTCGGTCATAACGATGCGCAGCGTCTGCCGCAGCTCGTGCAGCGGCACCGGCGCCGGATCGACCAGCGCCTCCACCTCGGCCAGCAGCGCCTTGAGCGGTGCGCGCAATGCCTGCGCCCGCGGCGTGAGGCGCATGACACCGCGCCCGCGCTCCATCAGCGCGTCGTGGAACAGATGACGGCAGCGCTGCAGCGCCGCCGAGGCGGCGGGCTGCGACAGGCCCACCCGCTCGGCGGCCCGCCCGACATGCGCCTCGTCGAGCAGCGCGTCCAGCACCACCAGCAAATTGAGGTCGAGCGAGCGTAAATTCATGACGTGGATAATAAGCTATATCGATAATCGATTGGAATGATTTATTGCCGCCGCGCATCGTGCCGTCAACCCGCCATGGAGACGACGATGTCCGACGCACTGACCGGCAAAAACCCTACTGGAAAGACCCTCGTCCTGCTGTTCCATCCCGATCCCGCCCGCTCGCGCGCCAATGCGAGGCTCGCCAGCGCGGCGGCGCGGCGACCGGATGTCGAGGTAGTCGACATGGCCGCGCTCTACCCGCACGGCATCGACATGGAGGCCGACGGCGCCCGCGAGGCGGCACGGCTTCTCGCGGCCGACCGGCTGGTGCTGCAATTCCCGCTGCTGTGGTACGCGACGCCGCCGCTGCTGAAGGCGTGGCAGGACGCGGTGCTGACCCGCATGTTCTACGTCGCCTATGAAAGCGAGGGCCGGCTCGTGGAGGGCATGCCGTTGCTGCTCGCCCTGACCGCCGGCGGCCCCGCCGAGGCCTACCGCTCCGGCGCCGGCAACCCCTTCGCGCTCGACGCGCTGCTGGCGCCGCTGCGCGCCACCGCGCATCGCTGCGGCCTGGCGCTCGCCGACCCCTTCATCGTCTACGAGGCCAACAAGGTGCCGGTGGAGGCTCTCGATGCCGCCGCCGAGGCCTATGCGCGACAGCTCGACGACTGGATCACCGACAATTCGGCGACGCCTCACCAGTTCAGCGTCGGCGTCGCCACCGGGGCATCCCACAGCGCCAGCTGATCGGTCGTGAGCAGCGCCAGCGTCACCGACAGCCCGGCCATGTCCAGCGAGGTGACGAAGGTGCCGGTGAGCGAGCGCACCGGCGCCAGGCCCCGCGCCTCGAAGAAGCGATGCGCCAGGCCATAGGCGAGATAGAGCTCGATCGGCGGCGTGCCGCCGAAGCCGTTGACCACCAGCAGAGGGTGAAGGTCCGTCGCCGCCGTCAGCTCCGCCGGCAATTCGGCGAGGATGGCCGCGCCGAGCTGGCCGATGATGGCGTCGGCGTCGGCGAAGCGGGTACGATCGAGACCCGGCTCGCCATGGATGCCGACGCCGATCTCCATCTCCTCCGGCCCGAGCACGAAGGTCTCGCGCGGGTTGTTCGGTATCGCCACGCCGCGCAGGGCGACGCCCATCGAGCGGATGCCGGCATTGAGCCCGTCGCCCAGCGCCTTCAGCGCCGCGAGGTCCGCCCCGCGCTCGGCGGCGGCGCCGATCAGCTTCTCCACCACCACCGTGCCGGCGACCCCGCGCCGGCCCCGGCTGCGCACCGCCGGCCCGGTGGCGGCGTCGTCCTCGACGATGACGGTCTCGACGGCATGACGGTCGGCGGCCATCTCCGCCGCCATCTCGAAATTCATCACGTCGCCGTCGTAATTCTTGACGATCAGCAGGCAGCCGGCGCCGGTATCGGTCTCGTCCATCGCCGCGACGATCTGGTCGGGCGTCGGCGAGGTGAAGACATGGCCGGTGCAGGCAGCATCCAGCATGCCCAACCCGACGAAGCCGGAATGCAGCGGCTCGTGGCCGGCGCCGCCGCCGGAGATCACCGCCACCTTGCCCGGCACCAGCTGGCGCCGCCGGACGAATTTGCGCCCGCCGCCGAAAGTGACGAGCTCGGCATGCGCGCGCACCAACCCGTCGAGGCTCTCGGCGACGAAACGCTCCGGCGCGTTCATGATCTTCTTCATCGCCCGGCGCTCCGGCGCGCAAGCGGGCGGATGCCGCTATGGTGGAACCGCTCACTCACCGCCATTCACCAGCGCCGCCATCTTCTGGGCGAACTCGGCGACCGCCTCGTCGAACTGGCGGTTCTTCTTGTCGTCGCCGAAGTCCGGCGCCATCAGCGTCAGCGGGCGCAGCCGCTCACCGCCCCCGGCCTCCGGCAGCTTGCCGGGATGGGCGGCGTCATAGGCGAGCAGGAAGCGCTCCTGCTCGGCCGGGCTGAAATGGCAGACGCGGAAGATCGTCGGCAAGTGCCGGGCCGGCAGCGGCGTGTCATAGGTCGGGCTGGTCACCTGGGTGACGAAGCTGCGATGCTTGCCGAGCGCCGAGGCCAGCCGCTGGCGGGTGCCGGAGGGCCGGTTGTCGAGAATGCCGGCCAGCATGGCCTTGTAGGCGATCACCGCCTCGTCGAGCTCCCGCGCCACGGCTCACCCCTCCCCGGCGGGCATGGCGCGCCGCAGCGGGCCGATGGCGGCGAGGCGCGAGGGTGCGACCGAGAAATCGCGGAAGCCGAGGCCGACCAGCCGCGCCAGCGCCTCCGGATCGCCGGCGAGGTCGCCGCAGACCGACACCGGCTTGCCGAGCGCCTCCGCGGTCGTCGCGATCTGGGCCATCAGGCGGAACAAGGCGGTCTCCGAGCCGGCATTGAGCGGGGCGGCGATGGGATTGTCGCGCGCGGCCGCCGACAGATACTGCATCAGATCGTTGGTCCCCACCGAAAAGAACGCCGCCGCCTCGAACAGGTCGAGCGTGAGGGCAGCGGCCGGCACCTCCACCATGATGCCGAGCGGCGGGCGCCGCGCGGCGATGCCGAGCCGGGCGAGGCGGGCGGCCTCCTCATCGAACAAGGCGGCCATGGCGGCGACCTCCTGCGGCAGCGTCACCATCGGCAGCAGCACGCTGACGGAGTCACGGGTTGCCGGACTGTCCGCCGCCGCGCGCAGGATCGCCCGCGCCTGGATGCGGGCGAGATCGGGATGCGCCAGCAGGAAGCGGATGCCGCGCTCGCCGAGCAGCGAGGCCGGCCCGCCTTCGACGAGGCCGGGCAGCGCCTTGTCGCCGCCGAGATCGAGCAACCGCAGCCGCACCGGGCGGCCGGAAAAGCGCGCGAGGATGGCGCGGTAGCAGTCGACATGCCGCTCCTCGCTCAGCGCCTCGGCCGGCGAGAGGAACAGGAATTCGCTGCGTACCAGCCCGACGCCGTCCACCGTGGCGGGATCGACGGCGGCGAGGTCGGACAGGCTGTTGAGGTTGACGCTCAGCCGGAACGCCCCGCCCGGCCCGGCGACGGCGGCGGGAATGATGGTCGGAAGCGGCGGCGCGACCGGTTCGGCCGGATCGAGGCCGACCCGCCCGGCCGTGCCGTCGACGAGCAGCGGCTGGCCGGCGACGACGGCGAGCGGCCCGAGGCCGATGACCATCGGCACGCCGCGCGCGCGGGCCAACATGGCGACATGGCTCACCGTGCTGCCGGCGCCGAGCGCGATGCCGCCGCCCTTCGACCAGTCATGGGCGAGGAACAGGCTGGGCGGCATGTCGTCGCCGACATAGATCGCGGCGGCGGGGAAATCGGCACGCGGCCGTCCGGCGAGCGCATCGAGCACGCGCTGCCGGAGGTCGGCGAGATCGGCGGCCCGCGCGGCGAAGGCATCTTCGCCAGCGCCGCGCTCTCCAACTCCATCGGCGAAGGCGTCCTCGCCGGAGCCGCGCTCCCCAACCCCATCGGCGAAGGCATCTTCGCCAGCGCCGCGCGCCCCAATGGTGTCCGCCGCATCGTGGCCGTCATCGGCGACCAGCGCGGCGATGTGGGCGTCCATCGCGCCGGCCCAGGCCAGCGCGGCGCCCTCCCCGCGGGCGATGCGCGCGAGCGCCGGCTCGATCAGGTCGTCGTCGAGCAGCATCTCGATCTGGAAGTCGAGCACGCCGGCGCTCTCGGCATCGGCGCCGGCGGCCAGCGCCCGCAATTCGCCGATCGCCACCGTCACCGCGCCGGCCAGCGCGGCGCGCGCGTCCTCCCCGGCCATCGCCGGGGGCGCGGCCGGCGCGAGGGCGCGGAACGCCGGACCGCAGGCGCGGCCGGGCGAGGCCGCCTTGCCGGTCAGCTCACGCGGGCCGGCCATCCGGACGACCATCGGCACGGGCATTCTTGCGGTCCTCGTCGAAATTGCGCCGCACCAGCTCGCCGAGCGCGACGATCGCCTCCTCGGCGCGAAAGCCCTCGGCGCGGATGCGCAGGCGGGTGCCGCGACGGATGCGGGCGCCCATGATCTTCACGATGCTCTTGCCGTTCAGCCAGTCCGCCGAGCCGTCCACCGCCACCTCGATGGCGCAGGGAAAGCTCTTGGCCAGCCGGGTGAAGGCGACCGAGGGGCGCGCATGCAGGCCGATGCCGTGGGTGACTTCCACCTCGGTCTGCCAGCGGGCGCCGCTGCGCTCGCGCGGAAAGGCGGGGCTGGGCTCGCTCATCAGGGGGACAGCTCCTCGGCGGTCGCCACCACCTTGGCGAGGCTGGAGCCCCCCGACGCCTCGGCGGCGGCCACCACCGCGCCCTCGACCAGCGGGGCGTTGCAGATGGCGACGCGGGCCGCCCGCGCCGGGCCCAGCCGCTCGACCGCCATCTCGCTATTGGTCTCGGCGCCGCCGAGATCGACGAAGATCGCGACCCCTGCCTCCGACCACGCCGCCTCGATCGCCGCCGCGATGCCGGCGACATGGGTGCCGAGCCCGCCCTCGACATTGCCGCCGGTCCAGGCGAGCGGCACGCAGTCGCCGACCATCTGGCGCACCATGTCGGCGGCGCCCTTCGCCACCAGCGGCGAATGCGACACGATGACGATGCCGACATTGGCCGGGGACGGCGCGGAGGGCTGGTCGGCACGCGCGTTCATGACGGGCGGTGCTCCTCGAAATAGCCGCAGATGGCGGCGGTGAGCAGGGCGCAGCTGGAGGCGCCGGGATCCTCGTGGCCGATGGAGCGGGCGCCGAGAAACGACGCCCGACCGCGTCGCGCCTGCATCGGCCCGGTGGAATGGGCCGCCGAGCGGGCGCAGGCGGCGATGTCGCCCGGCGGCGAGCGCCTTACCAGTTCGGCCTGCACCGGGTAAAGCACGTCGAGCAGCGTCTTGTCGCCGGGACCGGAGCGGCCGCGCCGCGCCACGGCGGCGATGGCGCGCTCAAGCGGGGCGGCGAGGTCGTCGGCCTCGTCGCCGTCGGGCAGCGCGCGGCCGAGCTCCATCAAGAGCGTGCCGTAGAGCGGGCCGGCGGCGCCGCCGATATTCATCACCAGCACCAGGCCGATGCGCTCCAGCGCCGCCGGCAGCGGCAGGGCGGCGATGGCGTCGCGCTCGGCGAACACCGCCTCGAGGCCGCGCCGCATATTGGCGCCGTGGTCGCCGTCGCCGATGGCGCTGTCGAGCGCGCCCAGATGCTCGCCATGCCGGTCGATCTCCGCCCGGCACAGGGCGATCAGCGCGGAGAGATCGGCGGCGGCGAGATGCATCGGCTCCTCCCCTGTGCTGGTTTCCACTATCCCCGCGCGAGCGCCGCGAACACCGCAGCCACCGCCACCGCGCCGGGATCGGCCGAGCCTTCGAGATCGCGCGCCGCGACATAGGAAGCGCGGCCGGCGCGGGCATGGGTCATCGCCTTGGTGGCCTCAGCGCCGGTATCCGCCGCCTCGGCGGCGCCGGGGAGGCCGCCGGACGCCAGCGCCTTCAAGCCGGGATCGAGCGCGTCGACCATGGTGCGGGCGCCCAGCGTCGCCCCGCCATAGAAGGTCATGCGGTCGAGGCCGGCGAGCAGCGCGGCGGGGATGTTCTTGCCCTCGGCGACCGCCTTGGCGCTCGCGGTGAAGAAGATGGAGAGCAGCACGCCGCTCGACCCGCCCATGGCGGTGGCCAGCGTCTCGCCGATGACGGCGAGCGTCGCGGCGATGTCGGCGAGCGGCAGGGAGGCGAGCTTGCCCTCGATGGCGCGGGCGCCGGTAGCGACGGTGGAGCCGGTATCGCCGTCGCCCGCCTTGGCGTCGAGGCGGTTCAGCTCCGCCTCCAGCCCGATGAGGGCGGCGCAGGCGGTGCGGATCACCGCCTCGGCGGTGGCGTCGCCGCTGGCGGGCGGGATCTCGGCGCGCGGCGCGGCGGGCGCCGGCACCACGACGACCGGGCCGGCCGTCACCGCCGGACGCCAGGCCAGCGGCTCGACCGGCGAGGCCAGCGCGGCTTCCCGCGCGGCGTCGAGCTTGAGGAAGGACAGCGAGAAGCCGTTCATGTTCAGCGCCGTCATCAGCGCCTGCGGGCCGATTACCAGCTTCACCCCGGCGCCGAGCGGCGCGCGCAGCACGCTGTCGGCGATCAGCGACATCTCCAAAGGCGGCACGGCGCCGAGATTGTTGACCAGCAGGGCGTAGCTGGCGCCGGCTTCGAGCTTCGGCGCCAGATGCTCGCCCATCCGCGCCACCAGCGCGTCGACCGGCTGCACCGCGATACGCTCGACGCCCGGCTCGCCGTGGATGCCGAGGCCGAGCTCACCCTCGGCCTCGCCGAGCCGCTCGGTGAAATTCTGGCCGGGGATCGAGCAGGAGGAGAACGACACGCCAAGCGAGGCGATGTCGTGCGCCGCCGCCTTGGCCGCCGCCGCCACGCTGGCAAGGTCGGCGCCCGCCTCGGCGTGATGGCCGGCGATCTTGTGCACGAACAGCGTGCCGGCGATGCCGCGCGGCTGCGGCAGGTCGGGCAGCGCGATGTCGTCGGCGACGATCACCACCTCGACCTTGAAGCCCTCGGCGCGGGCGCGCTCGGCGGCGAGGCCGAAATTCAGCCGGTCGCCGGTGTAGTTCTTCACCACCAGCAGGCAGCCCGGCGCGCCGGTGACGGCGCGGATGGCGGTGAGCACGGCTTCCACGCTCGGCGAGGCGAAGATCTCGCCGGAGACGGCGGCGGTGAGCATGCCGCGGCCGACGAAGCCGGCATGCGAGGGCTCGTGACCGGCGCCGCCGCCGGAGACCACCGCCACCTTCGACCTGTCCCAATCGGCGCGGAGGACCACCTTGATGTCGGGATAGGTGTCGAGCCGGGCCAGCCGGCCGGGCGGAGTGGTACGGATGAGACCGTCCAGCGCCTCGGTGACGATGGCCTCGCGGCGGTTGAAGAAATGCTTGGTCATTGCTTCCGATCCCCAGAGCCCGCCCCGACCGGATCGGGCTCACTCTCCTGAATCCGGCACTTCTTCCTATCGACCGGGCAAGGGACCCGACCGGAAGAGGCGCTGGCCGACACATGATGCGACGCAGCGAACCGCGCCGCCTGTCTTCATGTCACGCGAGGCGCTGCCCGTCGCCACCGAAATAGAGTGGCTGGCGCAATCGCACGCTGACACGGTCGCCCGCCTCGACCGGCAGGTCGGGATCGGCCAGCGTCACCAGCTTGTGGCCGTCGACCTTGATGTGCAGGTGGTTCTGGTCGCCGAGATGCTCGATCCAGTCGACCTCGGCATTGCCGGCGGCGCCCTCCCGGGTGCGGGCGATCTCCAGATGCTCGGTACGCGCGCCGATGGTGCGGGTGCCCACCGGCGTGGCGGCGTCGGGCAGCAGGCCCGGCGGCACCAGATTGATGTGCGGCTGGCCGAGCCGGGCGGCGACGTGCAGATTGGCCGGGTTGGCGTAGATCTCGCGCGGGGTGCCGATCTGCACCAGCTTGCCCTCGGCGAGGATGCCGATGCGGTCGGCCATGGTCATCGCCTCGATCTGGTCGTGGGTGACGTAGAGCAGGGTGGCGCCGAGTTCCTTCTGGATGCGCTTCAGCTCGAGACGCAATTCGCCGCGCAGCTTGGCGTCGAGCGAAGAGAGCGGCTCGTCCATCAGGTAGATCGAGGGCCGGCGCACCAGCGCCCGGCCGATGGCGACGCGCTGCATCTCGCCGCCCGACAGCCTTGTCGAGCGGTTCTCCAGCTTGTGGTCGATGCGCACCATCTTCGCCACCTGCCGCACCCGGGCATCGATGGTCGCCTTGTCCATCCGCCGCGCCGGCGAGCGCAACGGGAAGGCCAGGTTCTCGTAGACGGTGAGATGCGGGTACAGCGAATATTGCTGGAACACGAAGGCGACGTCGCGCCCGGCGGGGGACTGGCCGTTCATCGGCCGCCCGCCGATCTCCACCGTGCCGGCATCCGGCTTCTCCAGCCCGGCGATGAGGCGCAGCGTGGTGGTCTTGCCGGCGCCGGTGGGGCCGAGCAGCACCACGAATTCGCCATCGGCAATATGCAGGTCGAGACTGTCGACCGCGCGCTTGTCGCCGAAGCTGCGGGTGACGCTCTTCAGCGTGACATCAGCCATGATGGGCCTCCAGATCGCGCATTTCGCGGTGGCGGGTGTCGCGCGCCAGCACGCCCTCATGCAGCACCGAGGGAACGGCGCGGCCGCTACGGCAATCAAACAGCGACAGCCGGTCGGCGACGAAGGCGAGGCCGACGCGGTCGCCGATGCGGTAGGAGCGCTCGGCCGGCAGACGGGCGCGGACGAGGCCGCCCGCCGTCTCGACCGTGACGATCTGGTTGGTGCCGAGATATTCCGCGCCATAGATCGCCCCGCGCAGCGGCGAGGTGTCGGAAAAGCGGATGTGCTCGGGACGCACGCCCAAGGCGAGCTCGCCCTCGGCGACGTCGGCGCGCAACTCGGGCATCTGCACATCCGCCCCGTCGATGCGGGCGATGCGGGCACCCTTCGGCAGGCCGGCGGTGAAGCGCAGGAAGTTCATCGGCGGCGAACCGATGAAGTCGGCGACATACATCGAGGCCGGGCGGTTGTAGATCTCGCGCGGGGTGGCGAACTGCTCGATGATGCCGTGATTCATCACCGCGATCTTGTCGGCCATCGCCATCGCCTCAATCTGGTCGTGGGTGACGTAGACCGTGGTGGCGTGGATGCGGTTGTGCAGTTCGCGCAGCTCGCGGACCATCACATCGCGGAACTCGGCGTCGAGCGTGCCGAGCGGCTCGTCCATCAGGAAGCATTTCGGCCGCCGCACGATGGCGCGGCCCAGCGCCACCCGCTGGCGGTCGCCGCCGGCGAGGCCGGACACCGGGCGGTCGAGGATGTGGTCGATCTGCAGGAGCTTCGCCGTCTCCTCGACGCGGCGCTTTATCTCCGCCTTCGGCACGCCCTGCGAGAGCAGCGGGAAGCCGATGTTCCGGCGCACGTTCATGTGCGGGTAGAGCGCGAAGAGCTGGAACACGAAGGCGATGTCGCGCTCGCTGGCGCGCTTGTAGGTGACGTCCTCGCCGCCGAGATGGATGGCGCCGCCGGTGGGCAGCTCCAGCCCGGCGATCATGCGCAAAGTGGTGGTCTTGCCGCAGCCCGACGGCCCGAGAAGGGCGAGGAACTCGCCGTCCTCGACGGTGAAGGAGGAATCCTGCACCGCGACGAACTCGCCGAAGGCCTTGCGGAGGTGGTCGACCCTGATCTCGGCCATCGGCCTACTCCGGGAATTTCGACACGATGGTGAACATCAGCGTGCCGGCGAGGAGGGTGATGAAGGAATAGGTGTAGAGCACCAGCGCGAAGGGCTGGAACAGCATGAGGAAGCCGAGCGCGATGAGGGCGACGGCAAGCATTTCCATCGGGCCGCGCCGCAGGAAGAACGGCCGGCGGGACTTGCCGGGGATCAGCGTATGGTCGGTCATTTGCGCACCGCCCCGAAGGTGATGCCGCGCAGCAGCTGTTTACGCAGCAGGATGGTGAAGACGAGGATCGGCACCAGGAAGATGGTGGTGCCCGCCGCCACCGCCGGCCAGTCCTGCCCACCCTCGCCGATGATGGTGGGGATGAAGGGCGGCGCGGTCTGAGCCGAGCCCGAGGTGAGCAGCGAGGCGAAGGCGTATTCGTTCCAGGCGAAGATCAGGCAGAAGATCGCGGTGGCGGCGATGCCGGTGGTAGCCTGCGGCAGCACCACCTTGAAGAAGGCCTGCAGCCGCGTGTAGCCGTCGATCATCGCGGCTTCCTCATATTCGCGCGGGATCTCGTCGATGAAGCCCTTGAGCAGCCAGACCGCCAGCGAGACGTTCACCGCCGTGTAGAGCAGCATCATGCCGAGCGCGGTGTCGGACAGGCCGAGCTGGCGGTACATCAGGTAGATCGGGATGGCGACCGCGATGGGCGGCATCATCCGCGTCGACAGAATGAAGAACAGAAGGTCGTCGGCCAGCGGCACCTTGAAGCGCGAGAAGCCATAGGCCGCCAGCGTGCCCAGCGACACGGCGAGGAAGGTCGAGCCGAAGGCGATGATCAGCGAATTGGCGAAGCGCGGCAGGAAGTTGGACGGGCCGGCGATCACCATGTTGCGCTCGCGGGTCACCGCGTCGCACACGCCGGACGGCGGCGGCAGAGCGGCGATGTAGTCCGGCGTCTGCCGCGTGCGGGTGGTGAAGAGGTTGCAGTAGCCCTCGAGCGACGGCGTGAACAGGATCTTCGGCGGGTAGGAGATCGAATCCGGCGGCGACTTGATCGAGGTGAGGAAGATCCACACCAGCGGCACCAGGGTGATGAGCGCGTAGAGGATGACGAGGGCGCCGGCGATGCGCTTGGTGCGCGGGCTCGGCTCGACGACCGAATGGGCGGAGACGGCGGGGGCGGCCTTGCTGGTGCTCATCTCTGCTTCACCTTGTTCAGCGCCTTCACATAGATGTTGGCGAGGCCGAACACCGCGACGAACAGCACGATGGCGAAGGCGGAGGAGCGCCCGGTCGCCCACGCCTCGAAGGCGTCGCGCTTGAGCGCGATCGAGGCGACCTCGGTGGTCGAACCCGGCCCGCCGCCGGTGAGCAGGTTCACCATGTCGAACATCTTGAAGTTCTCGATGCCGCGGAACAGCACGGCCAGCATGATGAAGGGCAGCGCCATCGGCACGGTGATCGACCAGAACTGCCGCCAGGGCGAAGCGCGGTCGACCTCGGCCGCCTCGTAGATGTAGTCGGGGATGGAGCGCAGCCCGGCGAGGCAGATCAGCATCACGTAGGGCGTCCACATCCAGGTATCGACGATGATGATCGCCCAGGGCGCGAGATGGACGTTGCCGAGCATCTGGATGTCGGAGGTCGGGATGCCCGACACGAAGGAGACGGCATAGGCGAACAGGCCGATCTGCGGCTCGTAGAGGAAGCGCCAGAAATTGCCCACCACCGCCGGCGACAGCATCATCGGGATGAGGATCAGCGTGGTCCAGAAGGCGTGGCCACGGAACTTGCGGTCGATGAGATAGGCCAGCGTGAAGCCGATCAGCGTCTGCAGCACGATGGTCCAGAACACGAAATGCGCCGTGGTCTGCATCGACGCCCAGATGTCGGGGTCGTTGAGGATGCGCGAATAATTGCCGAGCCCGACATTCTGCACCACCGCATTGGGCCGGTTGGCGCGGAAATTGGTGAAGGACAGATAGATCGCCCAGAACAGCGGGAAAATGTTGATCGCCAGCAGCAGCACGATGGTCGGGGCGATGAACAGCCAGGCGATGGCCCGGTCGGACAGGCCGCGCACCCTTGCGGCGAGCGGTTCGGGCGTCGCGCGGATGGCCGCGTCGGCCATCTTGTCGGAGAAGGTGTCGTGTGAAGCGGTCACGGTCTCTCACCTGATGGATGAGCGGGTGGGCCGGGTCTGGTCCTGGGCGGCCACGCGGCCACCTGCAACAGAACCGTCACGTGGAGGCCCGGCGGTTCCCTCCCTCCCCGAACTCGGCTGTTGCCGAATTCGGGATCTGGATGGTCAAAACCGAAGGCATTCGGTTTTGACCGAGAGGGACGGGGTGAGCGGCCTTCTTGGCTTCCCGATCGCGAGGGCCCCTCACCGACCCGGTGCGCGGGCCCCTCTCCCCACCGGGGAGAGGGAAAGAAAGAAGGGGCGATCCCGGAATGGCTCGGCAGATATCTCTCGTGCCGGAAAGGAGAGCCTTGCGGGCTCTCCGCCCCGTCGCCTCAGATCTTGCCGTCGTCCTTGAAGACCTCGGTCCAGTCCTTGACCAGGCCGTCGAGCGCTTCCTTCGCCGTGCCCTTGCCGGCGATGACATAGTCATGCACCCGCTTCTGCATCGCCTGCAGCAGTTCGGCATAGCTCGGCTCGGCCCAGAAATCCTTGACGATGGCCATGGATTCCAGGAAGGCCGGCGCATAGGGCTGGCTGGTCTTGAAGCTGGGCGCGTCGACCACCGCCTTCAGGCAGGAGAAGCCGCCGAGCTGCCACCATTTCTGCTGCACGTCCGGCTGGGCGAACCACTTGATGTACTGGAGCGCCGCGTCCTTCTTGTCCGAATAGGACACCACCGAGATGCCCTGCCCGCCCAATTGAGCGAAATGGTACTTCTCGGCCGGATTGGGGAAGAAGCCGATGCGGTTGCCGCCGACCTTCTCGTCCTTGTAGAGGCCGGGCCAGGTGAAGGCGAAGTTCATCTGCATCGCCACCTGGCCGGATTTGAAGGCGTCGGCAGATTCCACCATGTAGACGTTGGAGGCACCCGGCGGGGTGCAGCAATCGTAGAGCGCCTTGTAGAATTCGAGGCCCTTCACCGCGTCCGGCGAATTGACGTAGCCCTGCATCTCATAGGGCTTCTTGGGGTTGTCATACATGAAACCCCAATCATACAGGACGTTGGTGACGCCCATGGTGATGCCTTCCGAGCCGCGCTCGGTATAGATCGAGGCGCCATAGACGGTCTTGCCGTCGATCTGCCTCTTCTGGAAGAACTCGGCGATCTGCTTCAGCTGGGTGTAGGTCTTCGGCGCCGCGAGGTCCCAGCCATATTTGGCCTTGAACTCCTTCTGCAGCTCCGGCTTCTCGAACCAGTCCTTGCGGTAGGTCCAGCCCACCACGTCGCCCATCGCCGGCAGCGCCCAGTAATTCGGCGTGTTCTTCGGCCATTCCGAATAACCCACGACGGTCGCCGGCACGAAGTCATCCATCTTGATGCCTTCCTTGGCGAAGAAGTCGTTCAGCTTCACGTAATGGCCGTTCTCCGCCGAGCCGCCGACCCACTGGCTGTCGCCGATGATCAGGTCGCACAGCTTGCCGTGCGAGTTGAGCTCGTTGAGGAAGCGGTCGGCGTAGCTCGTCCACGGGACGAACTCGAACTTCATGTCGATCTTGGTCTTGGCGGTGAAATCCTTGGACAGCTCGACCAGTGCGTTGGCCGGGTCCCAGGCCGCCCAGCACAGCGTCAGCTGCTCGGCCTTGGCTGCCTGCGGCACGGCGAGCGTGCCGGCGAAGGCTCCAAACGCAACCGCAGCCCCCAGAAGGGGCCTCAACGTCTTCAGCATGTTCTCCTCCCAGGAAACGAGGTGGGTCTTCTGCCCCCTCGATTGGCGTTTACGTGCCGGTGGCGTCCGGCCGCGTTTAGCTTTGTGTTTAGTTATGTTCAATTCGCTCAACAACGCAAGGGCAATTCGATGCTGCGCCGCAGCGGGCGAATCGGGCAGGATCAGCCGCGATGAACAGCGGGAGCGCGCGGCGGGAATGAGCGTCCAATCGGTCAGGGATTTTCTCGACGCCACGGCGCCCGACATCGCCATCGTCGAGCTGGAGGCGCGCACCGCCACCGTCGCCGAGGCGGCGGCCGGGCACGGCGTCGCGCCGGCACAGATCGCCAAGACGCTGTCGCTACGGGTGGGCGAACGCGCCTTCCTGCTGGTGGCCGGCGGCGAGGCGCGGCTCGACAACGCCAAGGCCAAGGCGACCTTCGGCGGCAAGACCAGCATGCTCGGCGCCGACGAGGTGACGGCGCTCACCGGCCATCCGATCGGCGGCGTCTGCCCGTTCGGCCTCGCGACGCCGCTGCCGGTCTATTGCGACGTGTCGCTGAAGGCGTTCGACGAGGTGGTGCCGGCGGCCGGCTCGCCCTATGCCGCGCTCCGGATCGCGCCCGACCGCATGGCCGACATCACCGGCGCCGCCTGGGTCGACGTCTGCCGGTGAGAGGTTAGCCGGCAAGACGCAGGCTGAGAAAAGGCTGACCGCCCAGCGCGGCTAGCGATCGCCGGGGATGCTCAGCTCGTAGCGGTCCTTGCCGGACGCCTTGGCGCGGAACAGAGCGAGGTCGGCGGCGGTGATGATCTCCTCCGGCAGGTCGCCTTGCGGCTGCATCGAGGCAACGCCGACGCTGACCGTCACCCGCTTGCTGCCGTGCGGGATGTCGAGGTTGCGCACGTTCTGCACCAGCCGCTCGGCGGCGACCTGCGCCTCCTCGATGCCGGTGTTCAGCAGCACCACGACGAACTCCTCGCCGCCGAAGCGCGCCGCCAAATCGCCGGCGCGGCTGGCGCTGACGCGAATGGCGTCGGCCACCCGCCGCAGCACGTCATCGCCGGCGAGATGGCCATAGTTGTCGTTGTAGTCCTTGAACTGGTCGACATCGATCATCAGCACCGACAGCGTCAGGCCGCCGCGCAGCGCGCGCCGCCACTCCGCCATCATGTACTCGTCGAAATAGCGCCGGTTGCCGAGGCTGGTCAGCCCGTCGATGCGGGTAAGGCGCTCCAGCTCCAGATTGGCCTGCATCAGCTGGCGCTGGCTCTCGCGCAGCGCCGCATAGGCGGCGTCGCGCTGGAGATGATCGAGATAGGCGCGGCTGTGATAGCGGATGCGGGCGATCAGCTCGATGCGGTCGGGCAGCTTGACGAGATAGTCGTTGGCACCGGCCTGGAACGCCGCGCTCTTGGTCGCCGCCTCGTCCTTGGCCGACAGGACGATGACCGGCACCGGCTGCAGCGTCGGGTGCTCCCGGTAGTGCCGCACCAAGGCGAGGCCGTCTATGCCGGGCATGACGAGGTCCTGCAGGATGACCGTCGGCTTCAATTCCTCGGCCACCCGGATCGCGTCCTGGGCGTTGGTGCAATAGTGCAGGTCGATGTCGCCTTCGCCCAGCAGCGCACGCCGCACCGCCTCGCAGATGAGCACCTGGTCGTCGACCAACAGCACCAGCGAGAGATAGCCTTCCGCCAGAGGCGGCATGTTGGCCGGGAAAACGGCGGTGTTGCTCATCGTACCATGCCCGTCATTGCGACCGCCCGAACGCCACGGTCAGGCGACGGGCGATCAGGTCGAGGGGAAGTATCTCGGCCGCCGCACCTATCGCGGCGGCAGCTTTCGGCATTCCGTAAACCGCACTGCTGTCCTTGTCCTGCGCAATCGTGTGGTGATGCGCGTCGCGGAGCATTTTAAGACCGGTCGCGCCGTCGCGGCCCATGCCGGTAAGCAGCACGGCGACGGTGTCGCCCCGCCACAGCCGGGCGACACTCTTGAAGAACACGTCGACCGAGGGCCGGTAGGGATAGGCGCGCGGCTCCGGCGTATAGGCGAGCGTGCCGATGGCGGTGAGCACGAGGTGATCGGCCGAGGCGGCGATCAGCACCGTACCGACCTCCGGCCGGTCGCCCTCCAGCGCCGGGCGCACCTTCAGCCCGGTGTGCTGCCCGAGCCAGGAGGCGAGGCCGGGGACGAATTTCTCGTCGACATGCTGCACCAGGATCAGCGCGGCCGGGAAATCGGCCGGCAGGCCGCCGAGCAGGGTCGCCACCGCCGCCGGGCCACCGGCGGAAGCGCCGATGACCACCAGCGGCGGCGCCGAACCGCCGGCCGGGGCGGCGGGCGGCACCGGGCGCGACGAGCGGCCGTCGCCGATCAGCCGGCCGATGGTGGCGATCTTGTTCAGCAGCACGTCGGCCTGGATCGACATTCCCTCGGCGATGTTCACCGAGGGAATGTCGACGGCGTCGAGTGCGCCATGGCCCATCGCCTCGTAGACGCCGGGAATGTTGCCGTCGACGCTGGCGATGACCAGGAGGATCGGGCACGGCGTATCCCGCATGATCCGCCGCGTCGCCTCCACCCCGTCCATCTCCGGCATGACAAGGTCCATCAGCACGAGATCGGGCAGGTCGCGCCGGCAGGCGTCCACCGCCTCGCGCCCATTGGAGGCGATCCAGGCCACCTCGTGCTCATGGGTGGCGGCGACCGCCCGCCGCAGCACCTCCGCCGCCAGCGGCAGATCGTTGACGATGCCGATCCTCATCCCGCGCCCCGCATGATGTCCGCCCCTCTCACTCCACCGCCGCGCCGATCAGATCCTCGACCGCATGGATCAAGGTCTCGTCGTGGAAGCTGCTCTTGGTGAGATAATAGTCCGCCCCGGCGTCGAGACCACGGCGCCGGTCTTCCTCGCGATCCTTATAGGACACGATCATCACCGGCAGGCGGTTGAGGCGCGGGTCGCGCTTGATCAGCGTCACCAACTCGATGCCGTCCATGCGCGGCATGTCGACATCGGTGACGACCAGGTCGAAGGCCTCGGAGCGCACCGCGTTCCAGCCGTCCATGCCGTCGACGGCGATCTCGACGACATAGCCGTGCTGGTCGAGCAGCTTGCGCTCCAGTTCGCGCACGGTGAGCGAATCGTCGACCACCAGCACCCGCTTGCGCCGGCTCTGCGCGGTGGCGGCCGAACTCTGGCGCAGGCTGCGGACCGCCCCCGCGACGGCAAGCTTGTCGGCCGATTGCAGCAGGTCGTCCATATCGACGATGAGCACCGGCGAACCGTCCTCCATCAACGCTGCCGCGCTGATGTCCTTGATCTTGCCGAGCCGCGGATCGAGCAGCCGCACCACCAGCTCGCGCTCGCCGAGGAAGCCGTCGACGATCAGGCCGTAGGTGCCCTCGTTCTCGCCGATCACCACGACAGCGATCTCGGCCGTGTCTGGCCGCGCCGCGCCGCGCTCCAGCAATTCGTGGGCGGTGACCAGCCCGACCGGCCAGTCGCCGAAGCGGAAATGCGGGCGCCCCTCCAGCGTTTCGATGGCGCTGCGCTCCAGCTTGAGGGTGCGGGTGATGCCGGCGAGCGGCAGCGCATAGGGCTCGCCATCGACCTCGACCAGCAGGGTGCGGATCACCGAAAGGGTGAGCGGCAGCTCGAACAGGAAGCGCGTGCCCTCGCCCGGCCGGTTCGTGATCACCACCCGCCCACGCATCTCCTTCACCGTCGCCTGAACCGCGTCGAGACCGACGCCGCGACCGGAGACGTCGCTCACCGTCGGCTTCATGGAAAAGCCGGGCAGGAACAGGAATTCCAGCAGCTCGGCCTCGCTCAGCCGGGCCGCCGCCTCCTCGGCGATGAGATGGCGCTCGACCACCACCTGGCGCAGCCGGTCGAGATCGACGCCGCGGCCGTCATCGGCGACGATGATCTGCAACAGGCCGGCGGTGTGCCGGGCTTCCAGGCGGATGAGCCCCTCGGCCGGCTTGCCGACGGCCTGGCGTTCCGCCGGCGTCTCCAGCCCATGATCGATGGCGTTGCGCAGCAAATGGCCGAGCGGCGCGTCGAGTTGGTCGAGAATGTCGCGGTCGATGCCGGTGGAGCCGCCGACGATGGCGAGCCGCGCCTGCTTGCCCAGCGCGCGGCTGAGATCGCGCACGGTGCGCGAATAGCTGCGCACGCCATCCTCGAAGGGCCGCATGCGGCTCTCCAGCGTCTCGGCATAGAGGCGGTTGGCGAGATCGGTGCTGCGCCGGTCGATGGAGTCGAGTTCGGCGAACCGCCCGGCGAGATAGTCCCGACTCTCTCCCAGCGCCGCGCGGGCGATGGCGAGCGCCTGGGCGGCCGGCCCGTCACCCGCGTCCGGCGGCAGCCCCGCACGGGCGGTGTCGAGCGCGCGGGCGAGCTCGGCATGATGCCGCCGCAACCGTTGCAGGCTGTCGGCGAAGGGCCGCAGGCGCCGGGCCTCGATCAGCGATTCGCCGGCAAGGCCGAGCAGCCGGGTCATGCTCTGGGCGGTGATGCGGATCATCCGCTCGGTGCCCGCCGACGGTGCCTCCGGCGCCGGGAAGGATGTCGGGAACGTCACCGGCGCATCGTCCGGGACCAGGCCGGCGGCCGGCGCCGGCAAAGGCGACACTGGCGACACGGGCACCTCGGCGGGAACCGCCGGCGGCTCCGCCCGCGACGCCGCCTCCAGCGCCTGCAGGAAGACGGCGATCCGCGGTTCCGCCGTCGCGCCGGCCGTCTCGTCGGCAGCGACCGCGCCGAGCAGGTCGACACCCTTGAGCAGGGCGTCGATATGCTCCTGGCGCAACCGCAGCTGGCCGTTCTGCGCCGCGACGAGGCATTCCTCCATCGCGTGGGCGACGCGCACCGCCGGCATCAGCTCGACGATACGCGCCGCGCCCTTCAGCGAATGCGCCGCCCGCATCGCCGCTTCCAGCTCGGCGGTGGCCACCGGATCGCGCTCCAGCGCCAGCAGGCTGGCGGTCAGCGCCTGCGACTGCATGTCGAGCTCGGCCCGGAACAGGTCGAGCATGGAGAAGCTGCCATAGTCGGGGGTGCTCATGCGATGCCCCGGTCGATGGCGTCGAGGACGAGATCGCCGTCGAGGCGGCCCAGCATGCGGCCCTGCCAGGCGATCATCGCGGTCGCGAAGCTGGACGCCGACTTGCCGATGGTCGCCGGCAGCGCCACCAGGTCACGCGTCGCGTGCTGGTGCAGGCCGTGCACCTCGTCGACGCGGAAGGCCACCCGATGCCGGTCCCGGCCGAGCACGACGAGACGCGGGAAGGCGGTGATGCGGTTCTCCGCCGCCTCGCCGCGCGCCTCGCCGAGGCCGATCAGCGACGCGAAGGAAATCTCGACCAGCAGTTCGCCGCGAATGTTCACCACCCCGAGCACCAGTTCGTCGCGCCGGTGCGGCAGCGTATGGCGCGGACGCGGCTCGGTGATCTCCTGAACCAGATCGGCAGGCAGCGCCAGCCATTCGTCGCCGAGGCGGAACACCAGCACGCGCCGGTCCGCTCCCGCCTCGCCCGCCTCCGCCTCGACCTCGTCGACATCGGGAACCCGGGCGAAATAGCGCGCCCATTCCTCGCGATAGCCGGGCGGCAGGGCGCGGTCGAGCAGGCGGCTGGCGGCCGCGTGGCGCGAGGCCTCCCGGCTCGACGGCTCCGCCTGGGCGCGCGAGGGAGGCAGCTCGTCATCGGCACCGGCGCTCATCGCCGCTCACTCCTCTTCTCGAGCCGCCTGAGACGGTCCCCGAGCGCCTTCGCTCCTGAAAGATCGCCCTGCCGGCGCAGCAGCAGCGCCAGATGCGCCAGCGCCTCGTGGTGGTCCGGCGCCAGATAGAGCACCTTGCGATAGGCCTCCACGGCCTCCGCCGCCGCGCCCTCGGCATCGCAGGCGAGGCCGAGCAGGTAGAGCGCCGCCGCCGACGGCCCGAAGGCGGCGATGTGGCGGCCCGCCGCCTGCCGCGCCTCGGCGAGCCGGCCTTCATTGGCCGCGCGCTCGACGGCGGCGAGGCTGTCGGCCGCCGCGTCGCGCGGCGGGGCCGCTGGCCCGGTCGCAACCGGCGCCGGCGCCGCCACGGGAAGCGGCACCCC
>NZ_JAJALI010000014.1 GCF_020523795.1 Ancylobacter sp. Lp-2 | reverse complement strand
GCAACCGTGTAGTCGCCCGCCGGCCCACCGGGATAGGAGCGCTGGCTCATCACCGTGTATTCGAGCGAATCCTTGTCAGCCGGTACCGCCACATTGGCGACCCCGCCGCCCTCGCTGGCGAATTTCAGCCCGAGCGTGCGGCCGACGATCTGAAGATAAGTCAGATAGGCCGCGTTGCCGGCCGCGGACGTCTGCCGGATGGCGGGATCTCTGGTATTGAGGAGGGCATAGCTGCCTTCATTGGGTGCCATCACCGTGGCCGGCAGGTCTGGCGAGGTGTAGATACGAATATCGGCACCGTTGTTCGGGACAAATCTAGACGCTTCAGTTATATTGAGCCTCGTTATACCATTTACGTAACTGTAGGCACTACTTATCGTCGACAGGTGGGAGTTATCAAGCAAATAACTGTTATCGGACCATGTCGTGGCAGCCCCCCCATTTGCTGCCCTGCAGCAGCCCGTCGACGTAATCGTCGCCGGTCGCTGCCATCGTCACGGCGCGCTTGGAAATGGCGGGAATGGTGTCTACCGTGTACTCATCCCCGCCAGCCGGGCTATCACTGTCGAATATAAAAGATTCAACACCAGAAATTGTCATATAATTATAATTATAATGACTTAAAAATACTATTGTGTCATTAAATTTGAAAACACCAAAATGACTATAATGCTGACTGACATACAACGTATCGTATCCGACACCCCCATTCAAATATGGATTACCTTCAATATACGAATCTACATAGAAAGTATCATCTCCGGCATCCCCATTGAAGGTTCCGCCCTTGGACGTATATATGTCAAAACTGTCATTGCCGTTTCCTCCATTGAAGGTACCTCCCGTACTGAAATCGGCTTTGAAATAATCGCTACCCTCGCCACCATTGAAGGTGCCTCCCTTATTGGAATCAGCGTCTAAGTGATCGTTGCCCTCGTCGCCATTGAAGGTACCTCCCGTACTGAAAAAGGCGTTGAAGTAATCGTTGCCCTCACCACCATTGAAGGTGCCTCCCGTACTGATAACGGCGTTGAAGTAATCGTTGCCCTCGTCGCCATTGAAGATTCCGCCGGAATTCTGAAATATCTGGCGATCATCGTCGCCCGCGTACAGGTAATCATTCCCCGCGCCGCCATTGAAGATGCCCCCGGTGCCACCGGTGGCCCATATCCAGTCGACCCCGCCAAGGCCATTCAGCGTGACATCGTTGAACCCGTCCGAGAGCAGCTCGTCGGCATCCTCGGTACCGTCGACGATTTCACCGTTTTGCGTCGCGACCTTCGTGACCATGGCTATGGCCCCCCGTTGCCATCGAACATGTTCCGCGATGCCGCAGGCGGTAGACGACACCGCCACGGATCGGCTCTTCCCGCCGCACCGGAACCTTTGCTGACGCCACTCTAGATTGGTACGCCGTTACGTCAATCGCCGGGCGCGCGGCGTCTGCCCCACTGCATCGTGACATCACACCATGTCTTGAGTGGCCACCGGCCCGCACCATTTCTTGCGGGCTTGCGGCACAGACCGCGAGAAATGGGCCTCACGCCGCCGCCATCATCAGGGCTGAGGGTGACCGAGTCAGCGTCCGGCCTCGTCGAGCCAATGGACTCACCGGCAAACGCGCCCGCCAGCGCCGATCGACGTTGCGACCAGCATGGCAGCCGGCGCGCGATTGACAGAGGCACGGGCGCGATAATATGGATACCATCAAGTTTCCTAATGGGGGGATTTTCCCGTGACGTCGATTCACGCGAAGCGGTCTCCGCTGCTGCCGGTATCGCTCTTCGTTCTGCTCCTCGCCGCCGGCTGCGATGGCCGCGAGGCCGCCACTTCCGCCGCTTCCCACCCGCAGGAGCGCCCGCAAGTGGGCGTGGTGACGGTGCACCCGCAATCGGTCGCCATCACCGCCGAGATGCCGGGCCGCACCACCGCCTCGCTGATCGCCGAGGTGCGCCCGCAGGTCGGCGGCATCATCAAGGAGCGGCTGTTCCAGGAAGGCAGCGAGGTGAAGGCCGGCGACGCCCTCTACCAGATCGATCCGGCGACCTATCAGGCGAGCTATGACAGCGCCGTGGCCAGCCAGCAGAAGGCCGAGGCCGCCGTGCCGAGCGCCCAGGCCAAGCTCGAGCGCTATCAGGGCCTCATCAAGCAGAACGCGGTGAGCAAGCAGGACTATGACGACGCCGTCGCCTCGCTCGCCCAGGCCCGGGCGGAGGTCGCCGCGGCGAAGGCCAGCGTCGATACCGCGAAGATCAATCTCGACTTCACCCGCATCACCGCGCCGATCAGCGGGCGCATCGACAAGTCCACCCTCACCCCCGGCGCGCTCGTCACCGCGAGCCAGGACACCGCGCTGACCACCATCCGCACCCTCGACCCGATCAATGTCGACGTCACCCAGTCGAGCACCAACCTGCTGAATCTGCGCCAGGCGATCAAGGAAGGCCGCATCAAGATCGCCGGCAACGACGTCAAGGTGCGCCTCAAGCTCGACAACGGCACCATCTACCCGCTGGAGGGCACGCTGGAATTCTCCTCGGCCTATGTCGACGAGACCACCGGCACCTTCGGCGTGCGCGCGCAGTTCCCCAATCCGGACCGCCTGCTGCTGCCCGGCATGTATGTGCGGGCCCTCGTCGAGGAAGGTGTAGCGCCGAACAGCTTCCTGGTGCCGCAGCGCGCGGTGACCCGCAACACCAAGGGCGAGCCGGTGGCGCTGGTGGTCGATGGCGACGGCAAGGTCGGCCAGCGCGTCCTTACCGTGGGCCGCAGCGTCGGCAATAGCTGGCTGGTCGAGAGCGGCGTCGCCGATGGCGACCGGGTCGTGGTCGAGGGCAGCCAGTTCGTCACCGTGGGACAGCTGGCCTCGCCCGTCGAGGTCACCCTCGACGAGACCACCGGCGAGGTCGTCGAGCGCGGCAAGCAAACCGCCCTGCCCGCCGACCGCCACTATGCCGCCGCCGACGCCCCGGCGCGCACGGCGCAGGAGTGAGCGGCGTGGCACGTTTCTTCATCGACCGCCCGGTCTTCGCCTGGGTCATCGCCATCCTGATCATGCTGGGCGGCCTGCTCGCCCTGAACTCGCTCTCGGTCGCGCAATATCCGCAGATCGCGCCCACCACGGTGCGCATCACCGCCACCTATCCCGGCGCCGACGCGCAGACGGTGGAGAACTCGGTGACCAAGGTCATCGAGCAGGGCATGACCGGCCTCGACAATCTCGACTACATGTCGGCCACCTCGACCTCGACCGGCCAGGCCTCGATCTCGATCACCTTCACCAGTGCCGCCGATCCGGACGTGGCGCAGATGCAGGTGCAGAACAAGCTGCAGCTGGTCACCTCGCAACTGCCGACCATCGTGCAGACCAGCGGCATCGAGGTCGACAAGGCTTCCGACGGCTTCCTGATGGTGGTCGGCTTCGTGTCGGCCAACGATTCGATGTCCTCGGTCGACGTCGCCGACTACGTCGATTCCACCCTCAACGACACGCTGCGGCGCGTCGACGGCGTCGGCACCACCCAGGTGTTCGGCTCGTCCTATTCGATGCGCATCTGGCTCGATCCGGACAAGCTGGCAAAATACCAGCTGATGCCGAGCGACATCACCACCGCCATCGAGGCGCAGAACACCCAGGTCTCGGCCGGCCAGCTCGGCGGCCTGCCGCAGCGCAAGGGCCAGCAGCTCAACGCCACCGTCACCGCGCGCGGCCGGCTGCAGACGCCGGAGCAGTTCCGCAACATCATCATCAAGAGCACCAGCAACGGCTCGCTGGTGCGGCTGAACGACGTCGCCACCGTCGAGCTCGGCGCCGAGAGCTACACCACCTCGGCGCGCTACAACGGCAAGCCGGCGGCCGGCCTCGGCATCAACCTCGCCACCGGCGCCAACGCCATCAGCACCGCTGAGGGGGTGAAGGCGGCGATCCAGCGCCTGTCCGGCACCTTCCCGGAAGGGCTGGAGGTGGTCTATCCCTACGACACGACCCCCTTCGTGGTGCTCTCCATCGAGGAGGTGGTGAAGACGCTGGCCGAGGCCATCGTCCTCGTCTTCGTGGTGATGTTCGTCTTCCTGCAGAACATCCGCGCCACCCTCATCCCGACCATCGCGGTGCCGGTGGTGCTGCTCGGCACCTTCGGCGTGCTGGCGCTGTTCGGCTACTCCATCAACACGCTGACCATGTTCGCCATGGTGCTGGCCATCGGCCTCTTGGTCGACGACGCCATCGTCGTGGTGGAGAACGTCGAGCGGGTGATGGAGGAGGAAGGCCTCTCGCCGCGCGAGGCCACCCGAAAGTCGATGGACGAGATCACCGGCGCGCTGATCGGCATCGCCACCGTGCTGTCGGCGGTGTTCGTGCCGATGGCCTTCTTCGGTGGCTCGGTGGGCATCATCTACCGGCAGTTCTCGGTCACCATCGTCTCGGCCATGGTGCTGTCGGTGTTGGTGGCGCTGGTCCTCACCCCGGCGCTGTGCGCCACCCTGCTGAAGCCGCGCAAGCCCCACGGAGACGCCGGCGCCGAAGGCTCCGGGCATGGTGCGAAGGGCGGCCTGTTCGGCGCCTTCAACCGCGCCTTCGACCGCGGCAGCCACGCCTATCGCTCCGGCACCGCCGGCATCATCTCCCGCTCCGGCCGGTTCCTGATGATCTTCGCGCTCATCACCCTCGCCATGGGCTGGATGTTCGCCTGGCTGCCCTCCTCCTTCCTGCCGCAGGAGGACCAGGGCATCCTGATCACCAGCGTGCAATTGCCGGTGGGCGCCACCGCCAACCGCACCGACAAGGTGCTCGACGACGTCACCCGCCACTATCTCGACAATGAGAAGGACGCGGTGGAGGGCGTGTTCACCGTGCAGGGCTTCGGCTTTGGCGGCCAGGGCCAGAATGTCGGCATCGCCTTCCTGCGCATGCGCCCCTTCGACGAGCGCAAGTCGCCGGCGCTGTCGGCCAGCGCGGTGGCCGGCCGGGCCATGGCGGCGTTCTCCAAGTTCCATGACGGCCGCGTCTTCGCCCTCGCCCCGCCGGCGATCCAGGGCATGGGCAATTCCAACGGCTTCGACTTCTACCTGCAGGACATCAACGGCGCCGGCCACGACAAGCTGATCGCCGCCCGCAACCAGCTGCTGGCCAAGGCGGCGGGCGATTCGCGCCTCGCCAATACCCGCCCCAACGGACAGGAGGACGAGCCGCAGCTGGTCGTCGACATCGACGAGGAGAAGGCGAGCGCGCTCGGCGTGTCGCTGGCGGACATCAACGACACGCTCTCCACCGCCTGGGGCAGCAGCTACGTCAACGACTTCATCGATCGCGGCCGGGTGAAGAAGGTCTATGTGCAGTCGTCGGCCGATTTCCGCATGCAGCCAGAGGATCTCGCCCGCTGGCATGTGCGCAACTCGGACGGCAACATGGTGCCGTTCTCCTCCTTCACCTCCTCGCGCTGGACCTTCGGCTCGCCGCGCCTCGAGCGCTTCAACGGCTCCTCCGCCGTCGAGATCCAGGGCGAGGCGGCGGCCGGGGTCAGCTCCGGCGACGCGATGACGGCGATCAACGAACTCGTCGCCCAGTTGCCGGCGGGCTACGGGCATGAGTGGGTCGGCCTGTCGAAGCAGGAGGAGCTGTCCGGCAACCAGGCGGCCTCGCTCTACGCCATCTCGGTGCTGGTGATCTTCCTGTGCCTGGCCGCGCTCTATGAGAGCTGGTCGATCCCGTTCGCGGTGATGCTGTCGGTGCCGATCGGCATCTTCGGCGCGCTGCTCGGGGCGCATCTGTTCGGCCAGACCAACGACGTCTACTTCAAGGTCGGCCTGCTCACCACCATCGGCCTCGCGGCGAAGAACGCCATCCTGATCGTGGAGTTCGCCATCGAGCGCGAGGGGCACGGCATGGGGCTGGTCGAGGCGACGCTCGACGCCGCGCGCCAGCGCCTGCGGCCGATCCTGATGACCTCCTTCGCCTTCATCCTCGGGGTGACGCCGCTCGCCATCGCCAGCGGCGCCGGCTCGGGGGCGCAGAACGCCATCGGCATCGGCGTGATGGGCGGCATGATCGCGGCGACCGTGCTCGGCATCTTCTTCGTGCCGCTGCTGTTCGTCGCGGTGCGCCGGGTGTTCAAGCGCCGCAGCGCGCCGGCGACGCCGGTGGAAGGCACGGCTCCCGGCGAACAGGCCGGCTGAGCCCCTCACTCCGGCGCGGACGAGGCCACCGCCTTGCCCGCGCCGCCGGTCACGCCAGTTCAGGCGTGGTAGTGGTACATGCTGGTGTCGGTCTTCTCGCCCGTATAGCCCCAGCCACGCAGCAGCTCGTCCACCGGGCCGATCTCGTCGAGCAGCTCGATGAGGATATGCGGCCGGAAGCGGCGGATCGTCGCCGCGCCGCCCTGAAGCGCGTCGTATTCGGCCCGCTCCACGTCGATCTTCATCACCGACAGCTCGGCAAGGCCGACATCGTCGAGCGCCAGCGTGCTGGCGCTGCCGATCACCGCCCCCTCGCCGACGATGCTGCCGGCCGAGCTCAGCCCGTCCTTGCCGCGAATGGCGATCCGCTGCCCGGAGGCACGGGTGAGCGCGTGCGGGTGCACCTGCACCGTGCCGATATCGTTGAGTTCGAGATTGGCGAGCAGGCGCGGCACGATGAGCGGGCTCGCCTCGAAGGCGTGCACCCGTGCCGCGCCGGAACGGGCGGCGAGGATGGAATAGAAGCCGCTATAGGCGCCGGCATCGACCACCGTGCCGCCCCGGCGCGTCAGCTCCGCCCACAGCTGCCGCGAGATCGGCTCGAAGCCCTTGGCGCGCTTCTTCTGCGCCGCCAGGACATTGTCTTCCTCGGTGATCAGCTTCACACCGTCGAGTTCTTCAAACATGTGCTCGCGTTCCACGGCCACGCTCACGTCGGCCCGAAGGTGCCGTCGGACTTCAACCGCTCCAGCACCCCGGTCGCCACGGCAAAATAGAAGCCGTGCAGCGCCAGCCGGCCATCCTCGACCCGCTCCTTGATCCAGGGGAAGCTCTCGAGGTTCCTCAGCGACACCCGCACGCAGCCATATTCGACCAGGCGCCGCTGCTCGGCCTCGTCGTCCGTCAGGTGTCGCGCCACCTCGCTCGCCGGGGCGGCGATGCGGATCCAGTCCGGCAGGAAGTCCTGAGCCGCCGCCGGCGCGCCGTCGAGCAGCGCCCGTGCGCCGCCGCACAGCGCGTGGCCGAGCACCACGATCTGCTTCACCTCCAGCACCTTCACCGCGAACTCGATGGCGGCGCTGGTGCCGTGATGAGCATGATCGGGCGTCGAATAGGCCGGCACCAGATTGGCGACGTTGCGCACCACGAACAATTCGCCCGGCCCGACGTCGAAGATCATCGTCGGGTCGACGCGGCTGTCGGAGCAGGCGATCACCAGCGTCTCGGGGCTCTGGCCGCGCAGCGCCAGCTTCTCGAACAGCGCCTTGCGCTCCGGCCAGGAGGTGACGCGAAAGCGCCGGTAGCCGTCCAACAGATCGTCCATGCTCGGTCCTTCCCTCGCGGTCCGCCATCCGGTGCGGGCCGCCGCGTGGCGAAAATGCCGCCACCTTGCCATCGCTGACAAGCGCCGGATGACGAATGGGCGACAAAACCCCACCTCTTCCCTAACGGCCGCGCGGCTCTGCCCTCGACGCCCGCCGCCGGCTGGGCTAGGTGCGGAACGAGACAGCGCGACGGAACCGACGGAAACCCACACCCATGGCCGACGACATCCCCTTCGATCGCGACTTTGCCGCCGTGCCCGGCGTGGCGGAGGAAGTCGCGCCCGGCGTGGTGCGGGTGCTGGCGCCCAATCCCGGCGCGTTCACCTTCACCGGCACCTGCACCTATCTCATCGGCACCGGCGAGGTGATGATTCTCGACCCCGGCCCCGACAGCGCTGCCCATGTTGCCGCCGTGCTCGACGCGGTCGGCGGCCGCCCGGTCAGCCACATCCTGCTCACCCACACCCATCGCGACCATACCGGCGCGCTCGCCGCGCTGAAGGCCGCCACCGGCGCGCCGGTTGTGGCGGAAGGCCCGCACCGCTCGGCCCGGCCGCTGCACGAAGGCGAGACCAACGTGCTCGACGCCGCCGGCGACCGCGACGTCGTGCCCGACCTCCTCATCGCCGACGGACAGCGCCTCGCCGGCGACGGCATCTCGCTCACTGCGCTCGCCACCCCCGGCCACACCGCCAACCATATGGCCTTCGTGCTGGACGGCGCCGGCCTGATCTTCGTCGGCGACCATGTGATGGCCTGGGCGACCTCGGTGGTGGCGCCGCCGGACGGGGCAATGGGCGACTACATGGACTCGCTGCGCCGGCTCGGCCAGCGGCCGGAGGAGCTCTATCTGCCCGGCCATGGCGGCCCGGTGCGGCAGGGGCCCGCCTTCGTCGCCCGCTATCTGCGCCATCGCGAGGCGCGCGAGACGGCGATCCTGCGGGCCTTGTCGCGCGGTGCCGCCGGCATCCCCGACATCGTCAGGATGATCTATATCGGCCTCGACCCGCGGCTGTTCGGCGCCGCCGGCCTGTCGACGCTGGCGCATCTGGAGGATCTCGTCGCCCGCGGCGAGGTCGAGACCGACGGCCCGCCGACGCTGGCGGGCGTCTATGGCCGGCGCGCCTGAGGCTCAGCGCCGCCGCTTGCCCTGCCGTTCCGAGAGCTCCGCCAGCAGGTCGTCGACGCGCCGGGCATTGGAGCCGAAATCGCGCACGGCATTGCGCGTCACCGAGCGCATGTCGACCCGCGTGCCCTCGGCGGTGCGTCGCACCCGGATCACGATGTCGTCGCGCAGCCCCAGCGGCAGCCCCCGCGCCACCGCCTCGATGCGCCCGTCGCGCTGGCCGCCGCGCGGCGGCACCGCGTCGATGATGGTCCATTTGCGCCGCGCCACCAGCACCATCAGGTCGTTGAACACGTCGTCTGGCGCCGAATCGAAATCGATCGGGTGGATACCGGGATAGGCGTCCTCCTGCGCCGTCGTGGCCGCCTCGTCGGGCCCGTCGAGCGGGTTGGCGGCGCGCGAGCGCGCCATCGCCAGCGTTACGAAGGCCGGTGGATCATCCATGTCGGTGCTCACCTCGTGCAGCACCGGCAGCCGGGCGCCGAAGGCGGCGAGGCCGGCGGTGGGAGCGATGAGCGCCAGCGCCAGCGCGCCCGCCCCGATCACCCGTCCGAGCCCGCGCACCCCCTCGTTCCAGATCACCACGAAGGCGGCGAGCGCCAGCAAGAGCGCCAGCCCCGCCAGCGTCACGCCGGCGAGCACCGTGTAGAGGGCGCTTTCCAGATCGAGGATCTCGGTGAAGTAGCAGGCGACGCCGATGATGGTCACCGGCAGAGCGAAGACGGCGACGCGTAGGCTCCACACCGCCAGCCGCGACATGCGCTCGTCGATATAGAGCCGCCGCCGGATCATCCCTGCCTCACGCCGGCTCAAGGAACAGGTCGGTGAGCGCCTCGACATCGTCGACGACGAGATCCGCCTCATCGGCGAAATCGTCGATCGGCCCCGGCCCGCTGCGCACCAGGATCGACAGCGCCCCGGCCGCCCGCGCCGTCATCAGGTCGTGATGGGTGTCGCCCACCAGCGCCACCGACGCCACCGGCACGCCGGTCAGCTCGGCGAAGGCCTGCACCATGCCCGGCAGCGGCTTGGAGCCATAGCCGGAATCATGGCCGTAGATTGCGGCCAGAAGGTCGGTCAGGCCGAGCAGGTCGGCCTGGATGCGAGCATTGCGCTCGCTGTCGTTGGTGGCGATGCCGAGCGGCAGGCCGAGCCGGACCAGCCGGCCCAGCGCCTCGCGCGGCCGGCCGAGCGGCGACAGGTTGGCCTGCCCCTCCTCGATGAACAATTCGTCGATCTCGGCGAAGAACGCCTCGCTGGCCGGTCGGTCCAGCACCTGCGCCCAGAGCGGGCCGAACTGGCGGGAGGAGCCGGCGATCAGCGGCGAGGTCTGCAGGAATAGCTGCGGCTCGGCCAGGTAATGGCTGACCTCGTGGAGGCGCGACAGCACCTGCGCATCGGAGCCGGCCAGCCGGGCCATCACCCCGCCGGCCGCCGGTCCCCAGGTCCGATCGAAATCGATGAGCGTGCCGTCCTTGTCGAACAGAATGGCGCGAACGGCGTTCACGTGGTGTAAACCTCCGACGGGACACGGGCGATGGGAGCACCGATAGCATGATTTCGAGCCGGCTCCCAACCGGTCCGTTCCGGCTGATTCGCCTGTTGCCGATGGTCGTGGCGGGCTGTCTCCTGTTGCCGGATCCGTCGCCGCTGGCGGCGCAGGAGCTGAAATCGAGCATCGACCGCGCCGGTACCGCCGCCAGCCAGCAGATCGAGCAATGGCTCGGCGCCCCCGCCCCGAAACCCACGCGCAAGACCCGTACCCGTGCTCCAGCGGGCGCCAAGATGACGGGCACGACGGCCGGCTCGACGACGGTGCGCGCGGTGCCGCTGCCGCCACCGCGTCCGGCGGAGGCCGGCCCCGAGGCTCCGGCGGAGGCCACCGACGGCCCCGCGCCGGCCGGGACGGCCGCGTCCGCCAAGCCGACGGCCAAACCGACAGCCAACCCTTCGGCGACGGCCAAGCCCGCCTCCCCGTCGCTATTCGCTGCCCGTCCCGCCCAGCCGGCCGGGCCGGTGGCGGAGCCGGCACCCGAGGAGCCGCAATTCGCCGAAGCACCCGGCATTCCGCTGCCGCCCGAGCGTCCGGGCCGGGAGGCGGCAGCCGTCGCCTCCCCACCAACGCCTCCGGCGGCAGCGCCCGCCGCCCGCACGCCGCAGGGCGCCCTGGTGCCATTGCCGCCGGAGCGGCCGGGTGCCCGCACGGCCATGCTGGCCACGCCGCCCGGCGGCAAGCCGGCGCATCCAGCGGCTGCTGTCGAGGCTGAGGACTATCCGACCGCAAACGTGCCGCTGCCGCTCCCACGGCCGGATGCCCGCACCGCCATGCTCGGCACCGAACCTGATTCCCCTGTCCCGTCCCCGCCGCCGGCCGGCTCGGCGCTCACCCCGCCGCCGGGCCCGCTCGCCGGCTGCCCGGAGCTCAGCGTCGGCGACATCGGTACCTTCGCCACCGCTGAGGTGACGATGAAGCCGGCCTGCCGCATCGAGCGCCCGGTCAACCTCACCGGCGTGCGGCTGAAGGACGGGCGGCTGGTGCCGCTGGAACCGGCGGCGACGCTACGCTGCGACATGGCGGCGGCGGTGGCGCGTTGGGTGCGCGAGGGAGTCGCGCCCGCCGTGGAGACGCTCGGCAGCCCGCTGGCGACCATCGAGGTGGCCGATTCCTATTCCTGCCGGCCGCGCAACCGCGTCGCCGGCGCCAAGATCAGCGAGCACGGCCAGGGCAACGCCATGGACACCCGCGGCTACAAGCTGATGGACGGGCGCCGCGTGCTGGTCGGCGGCACCGGCGACCAGGCGATGCCGCTCGCCTTCCAGGAGCAGCTGAAGGCCACTGCCTGCGCCGATTTCATGACCATTCTCGGCCCCGGCTCGGACGGCTATCACGAACTGCACCTGCATGTGGACCGTGCCGTCCGGCGTAACAACATGGTGCTGTGCCGCTGGGCCACCGGCACCCGGCCGCCCGGTGCCAAGGCGGCAGGCGGGCCCGAGAAGAGCGACAGCGCCAGATCCGGCGACAATACGGCGGCGAACTCGAAGGCCGGGGACGCCAAAACGGGCGACACGAAGGGCGCCGCCCCCGCCGCGTCGCCGGAAGAGGATCCCACCGAGACCGAGACGGACGAGCCGGAATCCGAGGCCCCGGCGAATGCCCAGGCGGGCGGCGCGGCGCCGGGTCGCGCCGGCGGCGGCTCGCGAAAATAGCCGCCTCGCTCCCGCACCCGCGCATCCCGGCTCCGACCAAGGGCGCGCTTCCGGGCCGGAGCCGCCGGCAGTAGGCTAGCGCCGAATTTCCGCCCCCGGAGCACCGTCCATGCTGACCAACCTTCAGGCTCGCGACGTCGAGACGCTGGTTCATCCCTATACCAACCTCGCCACCATCCGTGACACCGGGCCGCTGATCCTGGAGCGCGGCCAGGGCGTCTGGGTGCACGACGTCGACGGCAAGCCCTATCTCGAAGGCATGGCCGGGCTGTGGTGCACCGCGCTCGGCTACGGCAACGAGGAACTGGTGGACGCGGCAGCGGCGCAGATGCGCAAGCTGCCCTTTACCCACATCTTCGGCGGCAAGAGCCACGACCCGGCGATCGATCTCGCCGAGAAGCTGAAGGAGATGGCCCCGGTGCCGATCTCCAAGGTGTTCTTCACCAATTCCGGCTCAGAGGCCAACGACACCCAGATGAAGCTCGTCTGGTACATGAACAACGCGCTCGGCCGGCCGAACAAGAAGAAGATCATCTCCCGCGTGCGCGCCTATCACGGCGTCACCATCGCCTCGGCCTCGCTCACCGGGCTGGCCGGCAACCACAACGACTTCGACCTGCCCATAGCCGGCGTGCGCCACACCACCTGCCCGCACCATTACCGCGGCGCCCTGCCGGGCGAGAGCGAGGAGGACTTCGCCACCCGGCTGGCCGCCGATCTCGAGGCGCTGATCCTCGCCGAAGGGCCGGACACCGTGGCCACCTTCATCGCCGAGCCGGTGATGGGCGCCGGCGGCGTCATCGTGCCGCCCAAGACCTACTACCCGAAGATCCAGGCCGTGCTGGCGAAATACGACGTCTTCTTCATCGGCGACGAGGTGATCACCGGCTTCGGTCGGCTCGGCACCGCCTTCGGCAGCGAGGCGATGGAGATGCAGCCGGATTCGATCTCGATCGCCAAGGCGCTGTCCTCCGCCTATCAGCCGATCGGCGCGGTGATGATTCCCGAGCGCATGTATGAGGCAATGCTGGAGGAGAGCCGCAAGCTCGGCTCCTTCGGCCACGGCTTCACCTATTCCGGCCATCCGGTGGCGGCGGCGGTGGCGCTGAAGACGCTGGAGATCTACGAGCGCGAGAGCGTGTTCGAGCGGGTGCGGGCGAAGATCCCGCAATTCGACGCCCGCCGCGCCGCGCTGGAGGACCACCCGCTGGTCGGCGAGGCGCGTGGCAAGGGCCTGGTGGCCGGCATCGAGCTGGTCGCCGACAAGCTGTCGAAGCGCCAGTTCGACCCCAAGCTGGGCGTGGCGGCGAAGTGCGTGGCGTTTGCTCAGGCGGAAGGTCTCATCGTGCGCAGCGTGTTCAGCGACGCGATCACCATCTGCCCGCCGCTGGTGATCTCGCCGGCGGAGATCGACGAATTGTTCGACCGCCTGACCCGCGCCCTCGACAAGACGCTCGACTGGGCGTTGCGCGAGCAGCATCTGGCGGCCTGAGCCGCCGCCTCATCGTCTGCTGCGAGGCCTCCCGGACCCCAGTTCGGGAGGCTTTTTCGTCGCGCATGGCTTTTGCGGCGCAGGGCTCCGAGAACTGGCCTTCCAAAATCGGCCGTTGCAACGAAAAAGGGCGCCGCCGGAGGCCGCGCCCTTTTCCATTGTCTCATCCGCCCGGACGCGTCCGGCCGGTCACGCCTCAGAGCACGACGACGTCGGCGCCCTGCGGAACGCGGGTATAGAGATCGATCACGTCCTCGTTCAGCATGCGGATGCAGCCGGAGGAGATCGCCTGCCCGATATATTCCGGCTGGTTGGTGCCGTGAATGCGGAACAGCGTGTCCTTGTTACCCTGGTAGAGATACAGCGCGCGCGCGCCCATCGGGTTGTGCGGGCCGGGGCCGACGAAGTTCGGCACGCCGGCGATGCGCTCCTTGATCTCGGCGGTCGGCGTCCAGGTCGGCCACTCGGCCTTGCGGCCTACCTTGGCATCGCCCTTGAAGGCCAGGCCCTCTTCGCCGACGGTCACGCCGTAGCGTATCGCCTTGCCGTCGTTCTCGACGAGATAGAGGAACTTCTTGTCCGTATCGACCACGATCGTGCCGGGCTTCTGGCCGCCGGTATAGTCGACGATGTGCCGCTGGTACATGTCCGGCGGTAGCACCTTCTGATACGGCGCGTTCGCCAGCAACTGCTTGTCGCGGGGCGTCAGGGAAGCTTCCGGCGCCGGCGCCTTCACAGAATTACTGCAAGCACCCAAGCTAAGCGCGATGAGCATCACGCTCATCCCCCGCAGTTTCATTTTCGAGTTCTCCAGAATCACTTGCCGCAACGGCACGCACTACGCGCCGCATCCTGTATTCGGGATAGCCGAACTCGGCTTCGCCTTGAAGAGGCCATGCGAGCGCCGCATGCCGGTCGCGCGCGACTGTTGCCAAAAGGCCTCAGTTAGATTGCAACGTTTCAAATAGTTAACCAAAACGGTGACAAAATCCATGCATGCCTACCGCCCCGCCGCAATTTGCTTAATTCTGACGCAGTCGTCGCCCAATTCGTTGGCAGTCGAACCCGTCAAGGGCGATGCATAGGAGGAATATCATGTCGGCCGAGGACAACCGGGACATCGAACCGGGTCGCGGGCGCTGGGAGCGCTCGCAGCAGAGCGCCCATTGGCGCGAAATCGGAATTTCCGCCGTCGCGGCGGCGGCGCGCTACGCGTCCACCCCGCTGCCGCCGATGCCGGCGCCCGGCACCGGTACCAGCACCGACGTAGCCCAATCCGCGACGGCCGAGCCGAAGGTCGTCACGCTCCGGGACATCGAGTTCTTCGCGGCCTGATTCGTCCGCCCGTCCGATATGGACGCCCGGACCCCGCCGCACCTCCCTTTCCCCTTGCCAGCCATGCCGACCGCCACCGCCGGGGCCGGACAGTCCCGGCGTGCCGCTGGTTGTTGCCATCGGCCGGAGGGAGTAAGGCTGGCCAACGCCGGCAGGGACATCCGGGCGGGGAGACGCCATGATTCATGCCTATTGCCTGCGTGGAGGCGCACTCAGGCGCGTTGACATGTCGCCCGCGGGCAAGGGGGCGGACGGCGAGGGGCGCGTGGGCGAGGAACGTGTGGGCGAGATGCCCGCCGACGCGGTCTGGATCGATCTGGTCAATCCCGATCCGGCGGAAGACCGCTTCGTCGAGGGCGCCCTCGGCATCCCCATCCCCACCCATGAGGAGATGGCGGAGATCGAGCCCTCCAGCCGCCTTCGGGTGGAGAACGAGGCGCAGTACATGACCGGCTCGCTGGTGCTGGGCAGCGAAGGCGAGCGCCCCACCCTGTCCGAGGTCAGCTTCATCCTGTTCCGCGGCCGGCTGCTGACCGTGCGCTATGGCGAGTTCAAGGCCTTCAGCCTGGTCCTCGCCCAGCTGGAGCGCGGTTGCGCGGAAAGCCTGCGCGGCGACCAGATCTTCATGTCGCTGCTCGATGCCATCGTCGATCGCACCGCCGACACCATCGAGCGGGTGGCCTCCGATATCGACCTCATCTCCCGCCGCATCTTCGAGCGCGACAATGGCCGCGACAGCCAGCGCTACCGGGCGATCCTGCGGCAGATCGGGCGCAAGGGCGACCTTGCCTCCAAGGCGCGCGAGAGCCTCGTCTCCATGGCCCGCATCGTCACCTTCCTCGCGGCGGAGAGCGAGGGACGACGCCCGGCCAAGGACCAGCGCATGGCGCTGAAGAGCCTGCAGCGCGACCTCTCCTCGCTGACCAACCACGTGTCCTATCTGGGCGACAAGATCACCTTCCTGCTCGACGCCACGCTCGGCATGGTGTCGATCGAGCAGAACAACATCATCAAGATCTTCGCGGTGCTGTCGGTGGTGTTCATGCCGCCGACGCTGATCGCCTCGATCTACGGCATGAACTTCCAGTACATGCCGGAGCTGGCCGACCACTGGGGCTACCCGCTGGCGCTGGTCGCCATGCTGGTCGCCGCCATCGGCCCCTACCTGTTCTTCAAATGGAAGCGCTGGCTGTAGCCGCGGAGGTACGGGCCTCGCCGCAGGCGGCGCGCCGCCGCCTCAGGTGTAGCAGAGAATGTTCGACAGATGGACGCCGGTGTCCGCATGGGGGCTCGGCACCATGCTGTTGTCCCAGAAGAAGCGCTCGCCCATGGCCTTCGCCTCCTCGCTGGGGATGGCGGTGAGCTTCACCCGCTTGGGCAGGGGATGCCATTCGTCGGAAACGCAGACATAGTTCTTGATGACGAAGCGCCCCGGCGCGGTCAGCGCGAAGGCGTGGCAGGTATATATCGCCACCGGCTCGCGCCCCTCCTCCTCGATCAGCAGGCCGCCTCCGTCGCCGGTGGCGAGATAGGACAGCGAAATCATCGGACCGGGCAATTCGACCGTGATGCTCTCCCCGCATGCCAGCCTCCCGACCTGCCGTGTGAAGCGCGAGTTCTTGAGTTCGACGGGCGTCACGCCCGGCCGGTTGATCAGCTCGATCATGGTCGCATCGTCGAAAGGGGTCGGGGAGAGCGGCGGCGGCAAGGCCCGCGGACCGCGCGGCACGATGATCGGCGGCTTGGCCACGCCCCGCGCGAGAAACGACCCCAGCGCCTGGGTGGCCTTCGGCCGCTTGTAGTGCGCGTCATCGGCATAATGGGCGAGGAAGGCGTTGCGCGCACCTTCGGTCCGGCGCCGGAGATGCCCGTCATAATCCACCCGGTAGACGTTGAAGTCCTGGCTGTAGTGGCGGGTCAGCTCATCGACGCCGCGCCGCAGCCGCCGCAGCCGGTTCAGCGTGTTCTCGCCGCTCTTGCCGAGCACGAGGTTGAAGATCTGGGCGTCGGGCGCCTGCCGCAGAATATGGCGCAGCAACCCTTCGTAACCGGCCAGCCAGGTGCTGATCTTGGTCACATGGGCAAGCTTGTAGTCGTTGATGACGAACTCGATGACGAATTTGTCGAACTCGGCGAGCTTGCCATGCATCATCGCCGCTTCGAGGCCGATCAGGCAGTTATTGGCGCCGATGCTGATGTTGGTAAGGTCACTGACCTGCAGATCGTGCTGCTGCTGGAGCACGTCGACCATGGCACTGACATAACCCGGCTCCATGACGGAATTCGATCCGCCAATGACCATCACCCGCATGCGTGCCTCCGTGCCAGATGGACGACGCTGCACCGCAAGCAAAGGCCAGCCGACAGGCGCCCCGACCTCGTAGCCAGGCCGGCACTCCTCACGACGACACGAATGGCCGAGCGCCCTCTACCCTCGGGTCAGCCCGGGCACAGTTACGTAAAGCAATAGTCGTGTCAATCGCCGATGATCGCTCGTCGCGACGAACAAAAGGTATCGCTACGGAAGTCTAAGCTGAAAATGCAGGCAGCTCTTGCTACGAATTTCACAGCCGGCCGGGCAATCGAGAGGCAGCGCGCCGCAAGCGGATGACATTCCGCCGGCGCGCCCGCCGCTCACACATGCTGGCCGCCATTGATGTGGATCTCGGCCCCGTTCAGATAGGACGAAGTGTCGGTGCACAGCACGTAGATGATCTTCGCCACCTCGTCGGGGGTGCCGAGCCGCTGCATCGGGATCTGCTCGACGATCTTCTCGGTGCCCGGCGACAGGATGGAGGTGTCGATCTCGCCGGGAGCGATGGCGTTGACCCGCACCCCCAGCCGGCCGAAATCGGCCGCCATCTCGCGCGTCAGCCCGACCAGCGCCGCCTTGGAGGTGGCATAGGCGGCCCCGGCGAAGGGGTGCACCCGCATGCCGGCGATCGAGGTGACGTTCACCACCGCGCCCTGCGTGCGCTTCAGCTCGTCGAGCAGACCGCGCGCCAGCAGGATCGGCGCGAAGAAGTTCACCTGGAACACCTTGCGCCAGGTCTCCTCCGGCGTGTCGAGCGTGCCGAGCCGGGCGCCGCCGGCGCCCTTGGGCGAGATGCCGGCATTGTTGACCAGCGCGTGCAGCTGGCCGTCCGGCAGCCGGCTCTTGATCTCCTCGACGGCGCGGCGGGTATCCGCCTCGTCGCCGAGATCGACCTGGATATGGTCCTCCGGCCCCATCTCCCACGGGCAGTTCTCCGGGAAGGCGTGGCGCGAGCAGGTGATCACCCGCCACCCGGCCGCCGAGAATCGCTTCACGGTGGCATGGCCGATCCCGCGCGAGGCGCCGGTCAGCAACAGGGTGCGGCGGGGCTGGTTGGTGCCCGACATGATGAGCCTTGTCTGGTGAATCGAGTTGGAAAAGGTCTAGCTCAAGGATAGAGGCGTGTCTTGGTCCAGGACAGGCCCTCGCCCTCTCGGCGGAACACGATCCGGTCGTGCAGGCGGAACGGCCGGTCGTGCCAGAACTCGATCTGCACCGGCCTGATGCGGAAGCCGGTCCAGTGCGGCGGGCGCGGCACGCTGCCGAGGGCGTATTGCGCCGTCACCTTGGCGATCGCCGTCTCCAGCGCGAAGCGCCCTTCCAGCGGCGTCGACTGCTTGCTGGCCCAGGCGCCGATCTGCGAGAGGCGCGGGCGGGTGGCGAAATAGGCGTCGGCCTCGGCATCGCTCACCTGCTCCACCGGCCCGCGCACGCGAATCTGCCGGCGCAGCGACTTCCAGTGGAACACCGCCGCCGCCTTGGGATGGGCGACGAGTTCCTGCCCCTTGGAGCTGCCGGTATTGGTGAAGAAGGTGAAACCGCGCGCGTCGCGGGCGTTGAGCAGCACCATGCGCACATCAGGCAGCCCCTCCTCGTCGACGGTGGCGAGCGCCATGGCGTGCGGGTCGTTCGGCTCGCTGGCCTGCGCGTCGGCGAACCACGCCTCGAACAGGGCAAACGGCTCATCGGCGGCGGTGAAATCACCGGCTGTTAACGGTTCTTGCGTATTCATTGGCTTCATCGATGGCAGCGGGACCGGGGGCGGCCCATGGTGACAGCAAGCGAAAAGGCAGCGGCGGCGAAGGACGTGTGCGGCCGGCGTCTCCCATATAGTCGGCGGTGGGCGTCGCGCCCAGTGCTTTTCCGTCTCATCGCGCTGCTGCCGTCGGTGGCGCTCGCCGGCTGCGGCTCACTGGCGCCGGGGCTCGACGGCACCGTCACCGGCTCGATCGCGCCGACGCCGGCTCCCATCACCGCCAGCAGCGAGCCGGCGCCGAAGGGGGTGACGCCGGACGACTGGATCGCCGCCCGCCGGGCGCTGGCCGAGGCACTCGCCGCCCGCGACGCCGCCCCGAGCGTGCCGTGGGAGAACAGCGCCACCGCGACGCGCGGCACCGTCACCCCGCTCGCCAGCAAGGACGACGGCAACTGCCGCGCCTTCCTCATGAGCTTCGTGCGGGCCGACAATGAGGACTGGCTGCAGGGCGAGGCCTGCCGCACGACCGCGCGCGGCTGGCGCATCGGCCAGGCGCGGATGCTGGAGCGCGGCTGAGGCCGCGCTTGAACTAAAGACCGGCGCGGCTGAGGCCGCGCTTGAACTGAAGACCAGCGCGGCTGAAGTCGCGCGGGACCCACGGGCCGGCACGGCACAAATCGGCGCGGCGCAACGGTTTTGCGGGGATTATCGCGGATATCGCCACCAAACGCGCGCCGGACCGTTGCATCGGCGCAACACTGGCTCCATATGAGACCGTAAGTCCGGAACCGCCGGCCCGAGAAGACCAGCACCCATGCGCGATCCCTATGACATCCTCGGCGTCGCCCGCAGCGCCGACCAGACCGAGGTCAAGCGCGCCTTCAGGCGCCTCGCCAAGAAGCTGCACCCTGACGCCAACACCTCCGACCCCAAGGCGCAGGAGAAGTTCGCCGAGCTCAACGGCGCCTACGAGATCCTGTCCGACACCGAGAAGCGCGGCCAATTCGACCGTGGCGAGATCGACGCCGAAGGCAAGCCGAAAGGCTTCGAGGGCTTCGGCGCCGGGGCCGGCGGCTTCCGCCGCAGCGGTTTTCGCCGCGCGCCCGAGGACGACAGCATCTTCGAGAGCTTCTCCTTCGGCCAGGGTGGCGGGCGCGGCGGCCACGGCATGCACGATGCCGGCGGCTTCGACGACGTCATCTCCGACATTCTCGGCGGCATGGGTCGCGGCGGCCGGACCGGCCGGCGGGGCTCCTCCGCCGGCTTCGAGCCGCCACGCGGCGGCGACATCGACATCCGCCTGCCGGTGCCGCTGGAGACCGCGGTGGCCGGCGGCCCGGTGAAGGTGACGCTGCCCGACGGCCGTTCGGTGGAGGTCAAGATCCCGCCGCGCACCGTCGAGGGCTTCCGCATGCGCCTCAAGGGCCAGGGCGAGGCCAGCGCGTTCGGCGGCACGCCCGGCGACGCCTATGTGGTGATCGCCTACGCCCCGCACCGCCAGTTCCGCGTCGACGGCCAGGATCTGCGCATCGACGTCCCGGTGCCGCTGGCCGATGCGGTGCTCGGCGGCAAGGTGCGCGTGCCCACCCTGACCGGCTCGGTGGAGCTCAGCGTGCCCGCCTGGACCAGCTCGGGCCGCACCTTCCGCCTGCGCGGCAAGGGCTTGCCGGTTGGCGAGACCGGCGACGGCGATATCCTCGCCACCTTGCGCATCATGCTGCCCGAGAAGCCCGACCCGGAACTCGAGGCGCTGATGCGTCGCCACGCCGGCCCGTCGGAGTGAGCGGGCCGTGCCGGTGGCGGAGGGTGTCGCCGACCTCTCCGTCTTCCGGCTTGCTTGAGCGCTCCACGCCGCTGTGCGATAGGAACCTCTCGCCGCACGGCGTTGAATTGGGTTGACGGAGCAGGGCGTGACGGAGAAGGGCACGGTTTCGGCCGGATTGATGAGCGGCAAGCGCGGCCTGGTGATGGGAGTGGCCAATAACCGCTCCATTGCCTGGGGCATTGCGAAGGCCGCGCATATGCAGGGGGCGAAGCTCGCCTTCACCTGGCAGGGCGAGCCGCTGAAGAAGCGCGTCGAGCCGCTGGCCGCCGAGCTGGACGCCGCGCTGGTGGGTCATTGCGACGTCACCGATCCGGCGACCATCGACGCGGTGTTCGCCGAGACCGAGCGCCAGTTCGGCGGACTGGACTTCCTGGTCCACGCCATCGCCTTCTCCGACAAGAACGAGCTCGACGGCCGCTATGTCGACACCTCGGCGGAGAATTTCAGCAAGACCATGCTGATCTCCTGCTACAGCTTCACCGCCGTCGCCCAGCGCGCCGAGAAGCTGATGAAGGACGGCGGCTCCATGCTGACGCTGACCTATTACGGCGCCGAGAAGTGGATGCCGCACTACAACGTGATGGGCGTCGCCAAGGCGGCGCTGGAGGCCAGCGTGCGCTATCTCGCCGCCGATCTCGGCCCGAAGAACATCCGCGTCAACGCCATCTCCGCCGGCCCGATCAAGACGCTGGCCGCCTCCGGCATCGGCGATTTCCGCTACATCCTGAAGTGGAACGAGCTGAACGCGCCGCTGCGCCGCACCGTCACCATCGACGAGGTCGGCGATACCGGCATGTACCTGCTCTCCGATCTCGGTCGCGCCGTCACCGGCGAGATTCATCATGTCGATGCCGGCTACCATGTGGTGGGCATGAAGAACCCCGAGGCGCCGGACCTCACGCTCGAGCGGGACTGACCCCGAACAGCTTCCGGCACCAAGCGGCTTCCAGCACCAACAGGAGACGGCGATGATCAAGGCTCCCGGCGGCAGACAAGGCACTATGCGCGGTACCCTCCGCCTCGCCGTGGCGGCCCTGCTGCTCGCGGGCATCGGCCCGGCGGCTTTGCCTGCCTCGGCCGAGACCGCCATCACCGTCTACCCGCCGCCGGGCTCCGGCCTGTCGCCGGACTGGGCGACGCCGGGCTCGCCGAACCAGGACAGCGGCCTGCCGCCCAGCTTCCAGCAATACCCGTTCTGGAATCGCATCTTCGGCGGCGGCGGCGCCATTTTCCCCGGCTACACCTCGCCCACCAGCAATGACAGCAGCTATCAGCGCCTCGCGCTGCTCACCGGTGGTGGCAGCGGCCGCGTCGTCTTCGCCGCCGGCATGGCCGATACGCTCTGCCAGCCGGCCGACGCGCCGACCATCTCCATCCTCAGCGCCCCGCCCGGCGTGAACCTCTCCACCGATTACGGCGCCTTCACCGCGACCGGCAACGACGCCGGCTCGACCTATTGCCGGGGTCGCAACGTTCGCGGCACCCGCGTCGTGCTGGCCGGCCGGCCGCCGCGCGGCGGCGGCAGCGTGACGGTGAAGGTCTCCTGGCCGCGCGTCGGCCGCAATGGCGGCACCAGCTACACGCACACCGTGGCCCTCCCGTCGCGATGAGCAAACGCCGCATCTTCCTCGTCCGCCACGGCGAGACCGACTGGAACCTCGCCGGCCGCCTGCAGGGCAGCCACGACATTCCGCTCAACGATCTCGGCTGCGAGCAGGCCGCCAGCCTCGCCCGCGTCATCGGGCGGCTGGCCGGCGACGTCGCGCCGCTCGACTATGTGGCGAGCCCCCTGTCGCGCGCCGCCCAGACCATGGCGATCCTGCGTTCCGAGCTCGGCCTGTCGCCGGAGGCGTTCCGCCGCGAGCCCCGCCTGAAGGAGATCTCCTTCGGCCGCTGGGAGGGCTTCACCTGGACCGAGCTGCGCCGCCGCGACCCGCAATCGGTCGCCGAGCACCGCGCCGATCCCTGGCGCTACCGCCCGCCGGAGGGCGAGAGCTATTCGGATCTCTCGGTGCGGGTGATGGCGGCGATCGGCGAGATCACCCGCGACGCCGTCGTCGTCACCCATGGCGGCGTGGTGCGGGCGATACTGCACGCCCTCACTGGCATGCCGGCGCAGGAAGCGGTGTTCCTGCCGGTGCGCCAGGGCGCGGTCTATCTCATCGAGGACGGCGCCTTCGAGCTCGCCCTCGCCTGACGGCGGGCCTCCTCGCCGTCAGCACAGTCGAAGCCGGGCCGGGGGCCCCAAGCCGGAGGTTGAGGAAGACATGCCGCAGGACGCCCACACCGCGCTGATCCGCGCCGAGGCCGCCGACCAGCCGCGCCCGATCTGGTGCGTCACCGCGCAGGACTGGCGCAAGGTGGCCGGCGAACTGCCGCCCATCGCCGTCGCCTTCGCCGAGGCGTCGGGCTTCCGCGCCGAGCCGGGCAAGGTGCTGGTGGTGCCGGACGCCGCCGGTGCCATCGCCGGCGTGCTGTTCGGCGTCGAGGCCAAGCCGCGCGATCCGCTCGCTTTCGGCAAGCTCGCCACCACCCTGCCCGCCGGCGATTACCAGCTCGCCAGCGGCGCCGCCGATCCGCGCCTCGCCGCTCTCGCCTTCGGCCTCGGTGCCTACCGCTTCGAGCGCTACCGCACTCGCAACGCGCCGCGTCCGCGTCTCGTCATTCCCGAGGGTGTCGACGAAGCCGGGCTGATCCGTACCGTGGAAGCGGTGGCGCTCGCCCGCGACCTCGTCAACACGCCGGCCAACGACATGGGTCCGGCGGAGCTGGAAGCCGCCGCGCGGGCGCTGGCCGCCCGCCACGGCGCCGCCATCGAGGTCACCACCGGTGGCGACCTGCTGGCCGCCAACCTGCCGATGATCCACGCTGTCGGCCGCGCGTCGCCGCGCGCGCCCCGTCTCATCGACCTCTCCTGGGGCGATCCCGACGCGCCGAAGGTGACGCTGGTCGGCAAGGGCGTGTGCTTCGACACCGGCGGCCTCGATATCAAGCCGTCCTCCGGCATGCTGCTGATGAAGAAGGACATGGGCGGCGCGGCGAGCGCGCTCGGCCTCGCGCACATGATCATGGCGCGCGCCCTGCCCGTCCGCCTGCGGGTGCTGATCCCGGCGGTGGAGAACGCCATCGACGGCTCCGCCTTCCGCCCCGGTGATATCCTGCGCTCGCGCAAGGGCCTGTCGGTGGAGATCGGCAACACCGACGCCGAAGGCCGCCTCGTGCTCGCCGACGCGCTCTCCCTCGCCGACGACGAGGCGCCGGAGCTGATGATCGACTTCGCCACGCTGACCGGCGCCGCCCGCGTCGCGCTCGGCCCGCAATTGCCGCCGGCCTATACCGACGACGAGGCGCTGGCCGCCGATCTTGCCCGCCACGCGGCGGCCGAGGCCGATCCGCTGTGGCGCCTGCCGTTGTGGAAGCCCTATGCCGGCATGCTCGACAGCCCCATCGCCGACATGAACAACGCGCCGGGCAGCGGCTTCGCCGGCTCGATCACCGCCGCCTTGTTCCTGCAGCGCTTCGTCGAGCGCGCCGGCGCCTGGCTGCATCTCGACATCTACGCCTGGAACCCCTCCTCCCGCCCGGCCCGGCCGGAGGGCGGCGAGGCGCAGGCCATCCGCGCCCTCGACGCGCTGCTGGCCGAGCGCTACGGCAGCTGACCCGGCGCGGCGGGTGGCGCGCCGCCCGCCCTCCCGCCGTCAACGCGGAAGTGATGCGCGGAAGTGATTGACCGTTAAGCCTTTCCTCAAGCCTCGCTTGCCGCAGCGTCGCGACAATGCGAGAACAATCCGTAGCCGTAACGATTGCGGGCGGATCGGCGGAGGCGGTGGAATGGCGGTCGAGATGCGCGCCTCGCAGGCCCTGCGCCTGCTGCACGAGCTGGCGCTCGCGCAGGTGCGCGACCAGATGCGCGACGAGGCGCCGGATCTGTCGCAGCGCCAGCTCGCCATCCTGCTCAGCGTCTATCTGGAGAGCCCGCCGCACACGGTGCGCGGCCTCGCCGCCCGCCTCGGCGTCACCAAGCCGGTGATCACCCGCGCCCTCGACACCATGGGCGCGCGCAAGCTGGTGTCGCGCCGGCGCGACGAGGCCGACCGGCGCAACGTCATCGTACAGCGCACCGTCGAAGGGGCGCTCTATCTGGAAAAGCTCGGCGACCTCGTGGTTGCCACCGCCCGCGCCTTGCCGCGATAGCGCACGACGCTCCCTGGCGCCGCCGGGCACCCCATTTCCGGTCGCCTCATCCTGAGCACCCGGTCGAAGATCGGCCCGAAAGGCGCCCCTCCCTGCTACGGGAAACCTTCTTTCGACGCGCGGCCAGACGCCCTCCACATCAACCGCCCGGCCGCCATCCCCCCGCCGCTCCCCGGAGCCGCTCCTGCTTTCCGCTCGGAGAGAGTGCGTCGCGCGGCCACCGGCAAGGGTCGTGACGGGAAGCATGGTCAATGCCACCGGCAAGGGTCGGCAGCCCCTATCGGCCGCGGCGGCGACGGGACATCGCGCCGTCCTGCGCCAAAGCGCCCGTGACACGGCGCGCCCCGGCAAAGGGAACGCCGCCCTTGCCTGCCGCGCCCGGCTGGCGCATGTCATAGCCGACAGGCTTCAACGGATCGCGTCGCGCATGACCTTTCTCGACCCCCGCCTTACCCCCGCCCGCCCCGATCTTGCCGCCGCGCATCTGCGCGGCACGGTGGAGGCGGCGCGCTATGTCGAGGGCACGCCCTACCGCGTCATCCGCGAGCGCGCCGGCATCACCCGCACCCCGGATTCCACCGCGCCGCTCACCACCGAGGCGCTGTTCGGCGAGACCGTCACCCTCTACGAGGCGACCGACGAAGGCTGGGCCTGGGTGCAGCTCGACGCGGACGGCTATGTCGGCTGGATGGCGCTGGAGGCGCTGGCCGCTCCTGCAGCCCCCGCGACCCACAAGGTGGCGGCGCTGCGCACCCCGGTCTTCCCCGGCCCCAGCATCAAGCTGCCGCCGACCGCCCTGCTCTCCTTCGGCGCGCACGTCACCATCACCGACAGCCGCGACCGCTTCCTGCTCACCGAGGAGGGCGGCTTCGTCTTCGCCGACCATCTCGCCCCGCTGGGTCGCGTCGAGGCCGATCCGGTGGCGGTGGCCGCCCGCTTCCTCGGCGCCGCCTATCTGTGGGGCGGCCGCTCCAGCCTCGGCCTCGATTGCTCCGGGCTGGTGCAGGCCGGGCTGACGGCGTGCGGCATCGCCTGCCCGCGCGACAGCGACATGCAGGAAGCCGCGCTCGGCCACGACATCGGTTTTACCGGCGACATCGCCGAATTGCAGCGCGGCGACCTCGTCTTCTGGCCCGGCCATGTCGGCATGATCGAAGACGGCGAGACGCTGCTGCACGCCACCGCGCACTACCTGTCGGTGGTGCGCGAGCCGCTCGGCGCGGCGCTCGCCCGCATCGAGGCCACCGGCACACCCGTACGCACGGTGAAGCGCCTCTGAGACAACCGTCTCGAATGCCAGACCACCGGCAACGCCGCCAGACCCCGAAACGAAACCGGCCCGCGCGAGGCGGGCCGGGCATCGTCGCTTTCATCCGCTGCGGGGCCAGACCCCGCGCGGCCTCACTGCGCGGAGGCGCGCTTGGTCGGCGCGCCGAGCGCCAGCGCCTCGGCGATCACGCGATAGACGTCGCTCTCTTCCATGTAGCCCTTGAAACCGTCGGCGCCCGGGCCGGTGGCCTGCAGCACGATGTCATCCACCGCATGCACGCCGGTGTCGCCGTCGCGCGGGATGTTGCCGATGCGCAGCACCGCGCCGGGCACGTCCTTGTACTGCTCGTTGGCGACGTACTTCTTCTCGGCGTTCTGCACCGCCGGCACGAACGGGCCGTCGAGCTTCGGGCGGAAGGTCTCGTAATAGTCGGGATAGTTGTTGGCGAAGATGGCGAGGCGCTTCGAGACATCGATGCGGTCGGGGAAGCCGTCGCCGTCCTTGTCCTCATAGTTGGGGAAGCCGGCCTCGGCATAGGTGCCGACCTTCTCGCGCATCTCGGTGCCCGGCTTGTTGTCGTCGATGGTGCCGATCACCGAGACACCATGCGCGTGGTCGCCGGTGACGACGATCAGCGTGTCCGGGTTGGTCTTGGCGAATTCGCGGGCGAGGCCGATGGCCTGGTCGAATTCGATGGTCTCGACCACCGCGCGGTCCCAGTCGAGCGGGTGGGACATCTTGTCGATCGAGGCGCCCTCGACCATCAGCACGAAGCCGTCCGGGTTCTTCGACAGCGCGTCGAGCGCGGTCTTGGTCATGTCGACGAGGCCCGGCTGGTCGGGGAACTTACCGACCGTGCCCTTCTTCAGCTGGTTACGGTCGAGCCAGGTGTCCATGTTGCCGGGATGGAACACGCCGAAGATCTTGCCGGAGTTGGATTTCGAGGCCTGCTCCAGCTCCGCCTTGGTGGTGGCGATCTGGTAGCCGTCGGCCTTGAACAGCTCGACGAAGTTCTTGTCGTCCTTGCGCTTCGAGCCGGGGGTCGACTGCGGGATGAAATAGGCGCCGCCGCCGCCGAGCACCACGTCCGGACGGACGTCGTACATCATCTGGGCGATCTCGGCCTTGTCGGCGCGCTTGCGGGTATGCGCGACCACCGCCGCCGGGGTGGCGTCCTGCAGCTCGGCGGTGGAGACGATGCCGAGCGCCTTGCTGCCGGTGCGGCGCACCGCCTCGCCGAGCACCTCGACCTTCGGGTCGTCGAACGAATCCTTGGTGCGGTCGGCATAGACGCCGATGGCGTTGATCGCGCTCTTGTGGCCGGTCATGTAGGCCGACATGGAGTTGGCGCTGTCCACCGCGATCGAATCGGTCGAGGAGGTGCCGATGAACGCCATGTGGTCCATGTAGTCCATGTTGAGCTTGCCGTTGGCCTTACCTTCGGTATTGCCCTTCGACATGATGCGGGCGGCGGTGCGGTGCGCCACCGACATGCCGTCGCCGAGGAAGAAGATCACGTTCTTCACCTTGGGCAGCGCCGGGGTGCCGTACACCTCCCAGGTCACCGACTTGGTCTTGCCGGCGGCGCTGGCTTCCACCTTGTAGCTGCCGGGGGCGGCGATGGAGATGTCGCGCAGCAGCACCGCCGAGGCTTCGACGCCCGGCTCCTTCTCGACGAAGGTCACTTCCTTGCCGAGGACCTTCTTGTAGTCCTCGCCATTGATGGTGATCTTGACGTCTTCCGGCTTCACCACGCCGTCGAACTCCACCTTGAAGTCGAAGGGCGAGCCCTGGAGGATGGTGGCGCGGTCGAGCGGGTAGACGGCCTCGGCAAAGGCCGCGCCGGACAGCACGGTCGAGGAAAGAAGAGCGAGGCTGGCGGCAGCCAGCAGGGTCTTGCGCATGGAGGATCTCCCGCTTCGGACAGGCGGCGCGGCCGCGGATCGGGGAGTCCTCTAGGCAGCTTCAATGTCACGCCGGTGACAGTTGGCCGGCGTTACGTCATTTAGCCGGCGCAGATTGCACGGCGAACGCCTCCGCCCGCGCGCGATTCAGCGCAAACCATTGCAGCGCCGCCAGCGTGAACACGTTGCCGATCAGCCCCGGCGCCGGGGCGACGAGGGCCTCCATCGCCGCCTCCGCCGGCAGCAGGAACGGGCGGGTATGCTCCGCTTCGCCCGGCTCGCCGGCCTCCGCCGGCACCGCGGCCGCATCGACCAGCGCGAGGAACAATTCGGCATGTTCGTCGGTGACGCCCGGCGTCGGCATGAAGCTCAGCATCGGCATGAGCGCTAGCGGCTCGACGCCCAGCTCTTCACCGCATTCGCGCCGCGCCGCGAACGCGGCCGTCTCGCCGTGCTCGATACGCCCGGCAGCGATCTCGACGAGCTCACCGCGCCCGGTCGCCACATGGGCGGCGAGGCGGAACTGGCGGATCAGCGCGAACACCCCGGCGGCCGGGTCCCAGGCCAGCACCGCCACCACCGGCCCGACCCGCAAGATGTCGCGCACCTGCGTCAGCGGCGCCCCGCCGGCGCCGGGCAGCGTCACCGTGTAGCGATGATAGGGCCGGAAGCCGTCGCCGCCGATATCGGCGGGGCCCTCCAAAGCGACCTTCACCGCCCGGTCGCCGAGCGCCTCGCGTTGCGCGCCCTCTTGCGGCGCCCCCGCGCGCCGTTCCCCGCTCACGCCGGGGCTCCGGCGGCGGTCCCGTTCGCCCCCGGCGCCTCCTCCAGATGGAAGGCGGCGGCGAACAGCGCCCGCGTATAGGGCGTCTTCGGGTCGGCGAACATGGTCGAGGCCTCGCCCTGCTCCACCACCTCGCCATGCCGCATCACGATCAGCTTCGATGCCAGCGCCGCCACCACCTTGAGGTCGTGGCTGATGAACAGGTAGGTCAGCCCGCGCCGCTTCTGCAGGTCGCGCAGGAGGTCGACGATCTGCGCCTGCACGATCATATCGAGCGCGCTGGTCGGCTCGTCCAGCACCACGAAGGTCGGCTCCAGCACCACGGCGCGAGCGATGGCGACGCGCTGGCGCTGGCCGCCGGAGAATTCGTGCGGGTAGCGGTGCCGGCTCGCCGGGTCGAGGCCGACATCGGTCAGCGCCGCCACCACCCGCGCGTCGCGCGCCTCGGCGTCGAGCTCCGGCTGGTGCACCTTCAGCCCCTCGCCGATGATGTCGGCGATCGACATGCGCGGGGAGAGCGAGCCGAACGGGTCCTGGAACACGATCTGCATGTCGCTGCGATGCGCCCGCATCGCCTTGAAGCCGAGCGTGTCGACATGCTGGCCCATGAACACGATCGGCCCGTCGGAGGAGATCAGCCGCAGCAAGGCGAGACCGAGCGTGGTCTTGCCCGAGCCCGATTCGCCCACCACGCCCAGCGTCTCGCCCTTGCGGATGGCGACCGACACCCCGTTCACCGCCTTCACATGGCCGACGGTCTTGCGCATGAGCCCGGCCTTGATCGGGAACCACACCTTGATATCCCGGGCCTCCATGATCAGCTCGGCCTCGGGATGCGGCGGCGCCGGCTCGCCCGAGGGCTGGGCGGCGATCAGCTGGCGCGTATAGGCGTGCTTGGGAGCGCCGAACACCTCGTCGACCGTTCCCGCTTCGACGATCCGGCCCTTGTTCATCACGCAGATCCGGTCGGCGATGCGCCGGACGATGCCGAGGTCGTGGGTGATGAACAGGAGCGTCATGCCGAGCCGCGCCTGCAACTGCTTGAGCAGCGCGAGGATCTGCGCCTGCACGGTGACGTCGAGCGCGGTGGTCGGCTCGTCGGCGATCAAGAGCTTCGGCTCGTTGGCGAGCGCCATGGCGATCATCACCCGCTGGCGCTGGCCGCCGGACAGCTGGTGCGGATAGGAGCCGAGCCGCGTCTCCGGCTCAGCGATGCCGACCTCGGTGAGCAGCTCGATCACCCGCTTGCGCGCCGCCGCCCCCGAGATGCCCCGGTGCAGCGACAGGATCTCGGCGATCTGCTGCTCCACCGTGTGCAGCGGATTGAGCGAGGTCATCGGCTCCTGAAACACCATGGTGATGTCGTTGCCGCGCACGCGTCGGATCTGCCGCTCCTCCATGGCGAGCAGGTCGCGCCCCTCGAACATCACCCGGCCCGAGGGATGCGAGGCGGCGGGATACTGCAGCAGCTTGAGGATGGAGAGCGCGGTCACCGACTTGCCGGAGCCGCTCTCCCCCACCAGCGCCAGCGTCTCGCCGCGCTTCAGCTGGAACGACACATGGTCGACCGCCACGGCCGGCACCCCGCCCTCGCGGGCGAAGGCGACGGAGAGATCCTCGACGGAAAGCAGCGGCGCGTCGGAGGCGGTGATGTCACTCATGCAAACGTCTTCCGCGGGTCGAAGGCGTCGCGCACCGCTTCGCCGATGAAGATCAGCAGGCTCAGCATGAACGCCACGGTGAAGAAGCCGGTGAGCCCCAGCCACGGCGCCTGCACGTTGGACTTGCCCTGTGCCAGCAATTCGCCGAGCGAGGGCGAGCCGGGCGGCAGGCCGAAGCCGAGGAAGTCGAGCGCGGTCAGCGTCATCACCGAGGAGGAGACGATGAACGGCATCATGGTCAGCGTCGCCACCATGGCGTTGGGCAGGAGGTGCCGCCACATGATCACGCCATTGGAGACGCCGAGCGCCCGCGCCGCCTGCACATATTCGAAGTTGCGCGCCCGCAGGAACTCGGCGCGCACGAGGCCCACCAGCGCCACCCAGGAGAACAAGAGCAATATGCCGAGCAGGATCCAGAAGCCCGGCGCCAGGATCGAGGAGATGATCAACAGCAGGTACAGCGCCGGTATCGCCGTCCAGATCTCGATGAAGCGCTGGAACAACAGGTCGGTCCAGCCGCCGAAATAGCCCTGCACCGCGCCGGCGGCCACCCCGATCACCGAGGAGATGATGGTCAGCACCAGCCCGAACAGCACCGAGAGCCGGAAGCCGTAGATCAGCCGGGCCAGCACGTCGCGGCCCTGGTCGTCGGTGCCGAGCCAGTTCCATTCCAGCGCGCCGCAGCCCCCGCCCGGATGCCCCAGCTTCTCGGCGATCGGCGCGCATTGCGCGTCGGTCAGCATCCAGGTCGGCGGCGAGGGTGCCGGGGTCGGCAGGTCGAGATTATGCGTCGAGTAGGAGTAACGGATCGGCGGCCACACCATCCAGCCGTCGGATTCGGCGATCAGCTTCTGGAGGTAAGGGTCGCGATAATCCGCCTCGGTCTCGAAGTCGCCACCAAAGGCGGTCTCGGGATAGGCCTTGAAGGCGGGGAAGTAATAACCGCCGTCATATTCGACCAGGAACGGCTTGTCGTTGGCGATGAACTCGGCCCCGAGGCTGGCCACGAACAGCACCGCGAAGATCCAGAAGCCCCAGAATCCCCGCCGGTTGCGGCGGAAATTGGCGAGGCGCCGCTGGTTGATCGGCGACAGCCGCGAGCGCTCGCGGGTCTCCGGCGGGGCAGCCCCGGCGGCGGACGGCGGGGCGGGCGGCAGCACGGGCTGGGAAGCGGAAGCGTCCATCTCAGACATCCCGCGTCTCGAAGTCGATGCGCGGATCGACCCAGCTATAGGTGAGGTCGGAGAGCAAATTCACGAACAGCCCGACCAGTGAGAAGATGTAGAGATTGGCGAACACCACCGGATAATCGCGGTTGAGCACGCTCTCGAAGCCGAGCAGGCCCAGCCCGTCGAGCGAGAAGATGGTCTCGATCAAGAGCGAGCCGGAGAAGAACGCGCCGACGAAGGCGCCGGGAAAGCCGGCGATGATGATCAGCATGGCGTTGCGGAACACGTGGCGGTACAGCACCGCCCGCTCCGACAGCCCCTTCATCCGCGCGGTGACGACATATTGCTTGCGGATCTCGTCGAGGAACGAGTTCTTGGTGAGCAGCGCCATGGTGGCGAAGGCGCCCAGCACCATGGAGGTGATCGGCAGCACCAGATGCCAGAAATAGTCGAGGATGCGCGCGCCCCAGGACAGTTGGTCCCAATTGTCGGAGGTGAGGCCGCGCAAGGGGAAGATCGAGAAGAACGAGCCGCCGGCGAACAGGATGATCAGGAGGATGGCGAACAGGAAGCTCGGTATGGCGTAGCCGACGATGATCACCGCCGAGGTCCACACGTCGAAGCGCGAGCCGTCGCGCACGGCTTTCGCGATGCCGAGCGGGATCGAGATCGCGTAGGTGATCAGCATCATCCACAGGCCGAGCGAGATCGAGACCGGCATCTTCTCCTTGATCAGGTCGATCACCGAGATGTCTCGGAAATAGGAGCGGCCGAAGTCGAAGCGGGCATAGTCCCACAGCATCTTGCCGAAGCGCTCATAGGCCGGCTTGTCGAAGCCGAACTGCACCTCCAGCTGCTTGATGAAGGCCGGATCCAGCCCCTGCGCGCCGCGATATTTCGAGGACACCGGATCGCTCGACCCGGCGCCGCTGCCGGCCCCGCCGCCGAAATCGCCGCCGCCGCCGGAAATGCGCTGGGTGGCGGAGGAGCCCTCGCCGGTGAGTTGGGCGATCACCCGCTCGATGGGGCCGCCGGGCGCGAACTGCACCACCGCGAAGGAAATCAGCATGATGCCGACGAGGGTCGGCACCATCAGCGCGATACGGCGGACGATATAGGCGAGCATGCGGGGTGCAAACCTCCGAAGGTGGCGCACAGGGTGGCGGGCGGCGGCCCGCCGGTCAACTTAACGTCCGTTCATCAACCGGCCTTGCGCGCCTTCGCCGACCAGATGTCGGGAATGCCGCGGCCATAGGTCGGGCGCGGCACTGAGGGCCAGGCGAATTCGTCCCAATAGGCGATGCGGTGGAGGCCGGAATACCATTGCGGCACCCAGATCCGGTTGAAGCGCATCCGCCGGTCCAGTACCCGGCAGGCGGTGGTGAGTTCCTCGCGCGAATTGGCGGCGATGACGAGGTCGATCAGCCGGTCGGTCGCCGGATCGGCGATGCCCGAGAGGTTGGACGAGCCCGGCGTCGCCGCCGCCTTGGAGCCGAAGAAGCTGCGCAGCGATTCGCCCGGCACCGCCGACATCGTGTAGCGCCGCACCGTGGCGTCGAAATCGAAGTCGTTGAGCCGGCGCTGATATTGCGCGGGGTCGACGAGGCGGAAACTCGCCGAGATCCCCAAAACGCCGAGATTCTTGATGAAGGGCGCGGTGTGCCGCTCCAGCGAGCCCTCGTCGTCGAGGAACTCGATGGTGACCGCCCGCCCGGCCTTGTCGGTGAGCTTGCCATCCTTCACGACAAAGCCCGCCTCGCGCAGCAGCGCGCTCGCCTTGCGCAGCAGCGTGCGGTCCTGCCCGGAGCCGTCGGAGGCCGGCGGCGACCATGGCTCGCCCTTCAGCACCGCGATCTGTTCCGGCGGCACGAGATCGGCCAGCTTGTCGATCAGCGCCGTCTCGGCGGCGTCCGCCGGCCCCTGCGCCTTCAAATCGGTGTTCTCGAAGAAGGAATGCACGCGCTTATAGGCGCCGTACATCAAATTGGTGTTGGTCCATTCGAAGTCGAAGGCATAGGACAGCGCCTCGCGCAGCCTCGGATCGGCGAATTGCGGCCGGCGCAGATTGAGGAACCAGCCCTGCGCGCCGGACGGCGTGCCGTCGGGCAGCTCCTCGCGCTTCACCCGCCCGTCCTTCATGGCGGGAAAATCGTAGCCGGTCGCCCAGGTACGGGAGGTGAACTCCTCGCGGAAGCGGTAGGCGCCGGCCTTGAACGCCTCGAAGCCCACCTCGCGGTCGCGGAAATATTCGTAGCGGACGACATCGAAATTATCGATGCCGACATTCACCGGCAGCCCGGCGCCCCAGTAATCCGCCACCCGCGCATATTCGACATAGCGGCCGGATTCGAAGCGCCCGACCTTGTAGGCCCCGGAGCCGAGCGGCGGCTCCAGCGTCGATTCCTCGAAGTTCTTCGTCCCGTAATAGGCGCGCGAGAAGATCGGCAGCTGCGCCGCCAGCAGCGGCACGTCGCGCGCGCGAGTCTTGGTGAACCGCACCACCGCGATGTCGGCGCCCTCGGTTTCCGCGCCCTCCATGTCGGCGAGGCTCTGCTGGATGATCGGATGGCCCTTGGCCTTCAGCAGGTTCAGCGAGAAGGCGACGTCCTCGGCATCGAGCGTCGAGCCGTCATGGAAGCGCGCCTGCGGCCGCAGCCGGAAGCGATAGACGGTGCCGTCCTCGCTCACCGCCACCGAGCGGGCGAGAAGACCGTAGACCGCGTCGGGCTCGTCGAGCGCGCGGGCCATCAGCGTGTCGAAGGTCAGCTCGATGCCCTGCGCCGCGTCGCCCTTCAATATGTAGCCGTTGAAGGAATTGAAGGTCTGCAGCGCCTGATTGTAGAAGGCGACCGGCCCCATATGCGAGAAGCCGCCCCCCTTGGGCGCCGCCGGGTCGACATAGTCGAAATGCGCGAAATCGGCGGGATATTTCAGGTCGCCGAACGCCGACAGCCCGTGCAGCTCGCCGGCCGGGATGTCCGCCGCCGCGGGAGGAACAACGGCAGACGCCACACCTTGCGCGAGCACGCGGCGCGGCAGCGCGAGCGCTGCGCCGGTACCCGCGGCAAGAGCGAGCAGCGAACGGCGCGAAAGCCGCAACCCGCCGCGCACAGCCGAGCCGCCGCGGGCGGCAAGGACGTCATCTCCGACGGCCGGTCGATTTTCCTTACTTTTCCTCTCCCCATTGGGGAGAGGGGGAAAAACACCGCTTCGATCGCCCAGGCGCCCTCCGCTCACGGCGCCCCTCCCGTGGCCGCCGCCTTCTGCGCGTCCCACCACCAGATGTCGGGGAAGGCGAAGGAATATTCCGGCAGCTTGTCCGGATGCGAGAACCGGTTCCACCGCGCGGTGCGGTAGTTCGGGTAGTTCCAGGTCGGGATCACGAAGTCATAGGCCAGCAGCACCCGGTCGAGCGCGTGGGTGGCGGCGACCAGGTCCTCGCGATCGCTGGCGTAGATCACCTTCTCGATCAGCGCGTCGATGCCGGGATCCTTGATGCCGGCATAATTGGCCGAGCCCTCGCGCTCCGCCGCCGCCGAGCCCCAGAAGTCGCGCTGCTCGTTGCCCGGCGACAGCGACTGCCCCCAGCCGGTGAGGATCACGTCGAAGTCGCGCGCCCGCAGGCGGTTGATATATTGCGAGGTGTCGACCTGCCGCACGTTCACGGTGATGCCGAGCCGCTCCAGCGCCGGCTTGTAGAATAGCGCCACCCGCTCGAAGGCCGGGTTGGCGATCAGGATCTCGACGGTGAAGGGCTCGCCCTTGGCATTCACCAGCTTGCGGTCCTTCACCGTCCAGCCGGCCTCCTTCAGCAGCCGCGCCGCCTCGCGCAGATTGGCGCGGCGCTCCTCCTCGCCGCCCTGCGGCGGGTTCTCATAGGCGGTGGTGAACACGCTCGCCGGGATCTTGTCCTTCACCCCCTCGAGGATCGCCAGTTCCCGGCCTTGCGGCAGGCCGGAGGAGGCCAGCTCGGTATTCTGGAAATAGCTGGCGGTGCGCTTGTACTGGCCGAAAAACAGCGTGCGGTTCATGCCCTCGAAGTCGAGCGCGTAGTTGAGCGCCCGTCGCACCCGCTGGTCCTGGAACTTCGCCCGGCGCAGATTGGGGATGAAGGCCTGCATTTGGCCGGAGGCGCGGTTGGCGAACTCCTCGAGGATCACCTTGCCGGCCTTGACCGCCGGGAAATTATAGGCGGTCGCCCAGTCCTTGGCGGAGGACTCGATGCGGAAATCATACTGGTCGCCCTTGAAGGCCTCCAGCTCCACCGTGTCGTCGCGGAAATACTCGAAGCGCTGCTCGTCGAAATTATTGGTGCCGACATTCACCGGCAGGTCGCGGCCCCAATAATCCTTCACCCGCTCGAAGGAGATCGAGCGGCCGGGCACCACCTGCTTCACCTTGTAGGGGCCGGAGCCGAGCGGCACTTCCAGCGTACCCTGCGAGATGTCGCGCGGCTTGCCGTCCGGGCCGTTCGCCGTCCACCAGTGCTTGGGCATGATGCGCAGCTGGCCGAGGATCTGCGGCAATTCGCGATTGCCCGCCTGGTCGAAGCTGAAGGTCACCTCGTCGTCGCCGGTCTTCGCCGCCGATTTGACGTGGCTGTAATAGAACGCCTGGCGCGGGTTGTTCTTCACGGTCTGCTCGAACGACCACACTACGTCGTCCGGCGTGATCCTCGCGCCGTCATGCCACTTCGCCTCGGGGCGCAGCTTGTAGGTGACGGAGGAGAAATCGTCGGGATAGCGCACGCTCCCGGCGATCAGCCCGTATTCGGTCGCCACCTCGTCGGCGGCCGGGCTCATCAGCGTGTCGTAGATCAACGACAGCCCGCCGGCGGGATTGCCGCGCGGGATGATGTCGTTCAGCGAATCGAAGGTGCCGTTGGCGGAGAGCCGCAGCAGCCCGCCCTTGGGCGCGTCCGGGTTCACATAGTCGAAGCGCTTGAAGTCGGCCGGGTATTTCGGCTGCCCGAGCAGCGAGAGGCCGTGGCGCCATTGCGGGTCCGCCTGCGCCGGGCCGGCAAGGCCGAATCCGCCGAGCAGGAGCGCCGCGCCCGTCAGCGCCAGCACCAACCGGCGGGAAGGGCGCACGGCGCTGGCAGGGACGACATGGGCCGGAGCGGCGGGAACCGGGGGGTGTCGGCGATCGACCATGCGGCGCACTTTCCTTGTTCGGACCTCGGGCGGCGGGTGACCACGCCGGCCCTTCCGGCACAGCCTACCTCCCGCGACGCCAATGTGAACGGTGACGTTCGGAAAACAATAAGGCCGGAAGCGCGCCGCGCCTCCGGCCTGACGTGATCGTGAAGCAATTCGCCTGCAATTCCGAAGCTTTGTCTCCGGAAGCCGGCCGATAGCCCGGCTCAGGGCGCCGGCAGCGGCTGCGGGCTGTGCGACAGCGAGTTCAGATAGACCAGCAGGTCGGCGCGGTCGGTTTCCTTGGCGAGGCCGGCAAAGCCCATGGCGGTGCCGGGAATGTCGCCCTTGGGGTTCTTCAGGAAGGCGTTCAGCTCGTCAAAGGTCCAATGGCCGCCATGCCCCTTGAGCGCGGCGGAATAGGCGAAGCCCTCGGCGCTGGCCACCGGGCGGCCGACCACGCCATAAAGGTCCGGGCCGACCTTGGCGCCGGCGCCTTCCTGGAAATTGTGGCAGGCGGCGCACTTCTTGGCGACGACGGCGCCCTTCTCGGCGCTGGCCTTGGACAGCAGCTCGGCGATCGGCACGTCGGCGGTGGTGGCGGCCACGGCGGCCCCGCCGCCGCCTTCGGGAACGGCGATCTCGAAGCCCGGCTTCTCAGGCGCGTGCGACGTGAACAGGATGCCCGAAAACACGTTCAGGCCCAGCGTGAAGGTCAGCACGCCGAGCACGGCGCCGGCGATCTTGTTCAGCTCGAAGCTGTCCATATTGAGTTCCGCTCCCTCGACCGGCACCACGATCCATCCGGCTGAACCATTGATGCCCGCACGTAATGTAACAGCCGCTTTACGCAGCCGCCAACGGCGGGCGGAACTAATCATTTTGACCCTAGGCGTGCAACCCGTATAAGCGCGCCGTCGGTGCTACGTTTCGCCACCGTCCGCGCCCGTGCGGGCCGGCGCCATCCCCGCGCAAGTCTATGACATTTCTGTCATTTCTCGCGCAGCTTGCCGAAACGGCAGGCGGTCCGGGCACAGGCCCGGCCCCCGCGCCCGGCGCGCGGGCGGCGGGGAGCGGCAGGTGGCGCGGCGTTCCGTCGCGCTTTTTGCGGTGCGTGGAGCGGCTCCGGCGGCAGCGCCGTGTCGAGACGCCACGGGCCATCCGTGCGCGCAGCTAAAGGACGTGAGGACGATGAAGACCCCCCGCATCGTGGCCTTTCAGGGCGAGCCCGGCGCCAATTCCCACAATGCCAGCCGCGAGCGCTTTCCCGACGCCGTGGTGCTGCCCTGCCCTACCTTCGAGGATGCCTTCGCCGCCATCCAGTCCGGCGAGGCCGATCTCGGCATGATCCCGATCGAGAACTCGGTCGCCGGCCGCGTCGCCGACATCCATCATCTGATGCCGACCTCCGGGCTCCACATCATCGGCGAGCATTTCCTGCCGCTCTCCCACCAGCTGATGACGGTGAAGGGCGCGACCTTGGCGACGGTGAAGACCGTCACCAGCCATGTCATGGCGCTCGGCCAGTGCCGCAACATCATCCGCAAGCTGGGCCTGAAGGCGGTGGTCGGCTCGGACACCGCCGGCGCCGCGCGCCTCGTCGCCGAGGCGGGCGATCCCACCGTGGCCGCCATCGCCCCGCGCCTCGCTGCCGAGATCTACGGCCTCGACATCATCGCCGAGAACATCGAGGACGAGGCGCACAACACCACCCGCTTCATCCTGCTGTCGCGCGATGCCGACTGGGCGCCGGCCAATAACGGGCCGACCGTCACCACCTTCGTGTTCCGGGTGCGCAACGTGCCGGCCGCGCTCTACAAGGCGCTGGGCGGCTTCGCCACCAACAGCGTCAACATGACCAAGCTGGAATCCTACCAGCTGGACGGCGAGTTCTTCGCCACCCAGTTCTATGCCGACGTCATCGGCCATCCCGACGATGTCGGGCTGAAGCACGCGCTGGAGGAGCTCGCCTTCTTCTCCAAGGAGCTGCGCATCCTCGGCGTCTACCCCGCCGACGCCTACCGCATCGCGCTCAGCGCCGGCGAATAGGGTCGACCGGAGCGGCCACCGCCTGCGCTGGCGACCGCGCAGGAGAGGCGTCGCTCGCGGGCATCCTGACGCGCAACCTCCTCGCGGGGGCGCCTCCCACGGACGGCGTCTTCCCGCGGGCGGCAGCCCCTCCCCCGGGGGCTCGCGGGTTGCGCAGGCGGCGTATCCGCGTAGGGTGCGCGGGTCGCGAACGGGACCGGCGAACCGCCTCCCGAGCCGACCCGGAGGTGCCTCATGTCGTTTCGCCCCTCACCCCCTCCCGCCAGCTTTGCCTGTACCGACCCGACCGCCGCCGAGGCGACCGACCATGTCGGCTGCCTCTGCCATCGGCCGGAGCTGGCTGCGCTGACCGCCCGGCTCGACGCCGGCTTGTCGCGGCGCGGCTTCGTCGCCGGCATGGCGGCCTCGCTCGCCGCGCTCGGCCTCGCGCGCCCGGCGCGGGCGCAGGGCGCGCCGGGCGGCCCGCAGCGAATCCTCTTCACCAATATCCGCCTGTTCGACGGCACCTCCTCGTCGCTGCGCGACGGCGTCTCGCTGCTGGTCGAGGACAACCGCGTCAAAGCCATCACCGCCGGCACCCCGACGCCGCCGGAGGGCGCGCGGGTGATCGACGGCGGCGGCCGGGTGCTGATGCCCGGCCTGATTGACATGCACTGGCACGCGATCTTCGCCGCGCTGCCGCTCCCGGTGATGATGACGGCCGAGCCCGGCTACATCTTCCTCGCCGCCGCCGCCGAGGCCGAGCGCACGTTGATGCGCGGCTTCACCACCATTCGCGATCTGGGTGGCCCGTCCTTCCCGCTCAAGCAGGCGATCGACGAGGGGCTGACCACCGGCCCGCGCATCTATCCCTGCGGCGCGATGATCACCGCCAGCGCCGGCCATGGCGATTTGCGCCCGCTCTCCGAGCTGCCGCGCGCCGCCGGCGTGCCGGGCCATACCGAGCAGACCGGCGCGCTCGCCATCGCCGATGGCGAGGCGGAGGTGATGATGCGGGCGCGCGAGCAGCTGATGCAGGGCGCCTCGCAGCTGAAGATGGTCGGCGGCGGCGGCGTGTCCTCGCCGCGCAGCCCGCTCGACGCCTCCACCTTCACGCAGGGCGAGATGGCCGCCGCGGTGCAGGTCGCCGGCGACTGGAACACCTATGTCGCCAGCCACGCCTATGCCTCGCCGACCATCCGGCGCTCGCTCGACGCCGGCGTCACCTGCATCGAGCATGGCCATCTGATGGATGAGGAGATCGCGGCACGGATGGCGGAGAAGGGCATCTGGCTCAGCACCCAGCCCTTCCTCAGCGCCGAGGATACCGGGCCGCTGACCGGCCCCAGCCGCGACCGGTCACTGATGATCTTCGCCGCCACCGACAGCCTCTACGCGCTGGCGAAGAAGCACGGCATCAAGACCGCCTTCGGCTCGGACATGCTGTTCTCGCCGGCCCTGGCGCGGCGGCAGGGGGTGATGCTCACCCATCTCGACCGCTGGTATTCCGGCGCGGAAGCCCTGAAGATGGCCACCGCCACCAATGCCGAGCTGCTGGCATTGTCCGGCCCGCGCAATCCCTATCCCGGCAAGCTCGGCGTGCTCACCGAGGGCGCCTATGCCGACCTGCTGCTGGTCGACGGCAACCCGCTCGAGGACCTGTCGCTGATCGCCGATCCCGAGCGCAATTTCCGCCTCATCATGAAGGACGGCAAAATCTATAAGGACACGCTCTAAAGCATTTTCGAGCGAAGCGGGCACCGGCTCGCGGGAAGAAAATGCGCAGTAACAAAGACTTGGAGCATGTCCGGTGAACCAGACCTGCTCTAGCGCGCGCCCTTAACGGCAGGCGGCCTATTGCGCCGCCTCGCCGGCCTCCACTGCATCCTCGATGGTCTTCAGCGCCTCGGGATGCGGCATGGAGATGATGTTGTAGCCGGAATCGACGAAGTGCACCTCGCCGGTCACCCCGCTCGACAGGTCGGAGAGCAGGTACAGCGCCGCGCCGCCCACCTCGTCGATGGTGACGGTGCGCCGCAGCGGCGCATGGCGCTTCTGGTAGTTGAACATCAGCCGCGCATCGGCGATGCCGGCGCCGGCGAGCGTGCGGATCGGCCCGGCGGAGATGGCGTTCACTCGCACGCCCTGCGGCCCGTAATCGGCGGCGAGGTAGCGCATGCTGGCCTCCAGCGCCGCCTTGGCGACGCCCATCACGTTGTAGTTCGGCATCACCCGCGTCGAGCCGCCATAGGTCAGCGTCACCAGCGAGCCGCCATTCGGCATCAGCTCCGCCGCCCGCTTGGCCAGCTCGGTGAAGGAGAAGCAGGAGATCACCATGGTGCGCGAGAAGTTCTCCCGCGTGGTGTCGGCATAGCGGCCCTTCAGCTCGTTCTTGTCGGAGAAGCCGATGGCGTGGACGAGGAAGTCGATCGTCCCCCACTTCGCCTTCAGTTCCGCGAACAGCCCGTCCACCGAGGCGATGTCCTCGACGTCGCAGGCGAGCACGGTGTCGCTGCCGAGGCTCTGCGCCAGCGGCTTCACCCGGCGGCCGAGCGCCTCGCCCTGATAGGTGAAGGCCAGTTCCGCCCCCTGCGCCGCCAGCGTCTTGGCGATGCCCCAGGCGATGGAATGGTCGTTGGCGACGCCCATGATCAGGCCGCGCTTGCCCTGCATCAGGCTGCCCTGCATCGGGGTGTCGTGCACCGGATTGCCCTGCGTCAGGCTCATCGTCTTCTCCTCGCGGCCGGCGCAACGCCGGATGGAGCTCTTTCCGACCGAACCATGACGTCCGGTCGACGGGAAAGCACGCTCACGTCAAAAAAATCAGGCGGCGTCGGGATGCTGCAGCACCAGCACGGCATTGGCGCCGCCGAAGCCGAAGCCGTTGGACAGCACCCGGCCGAGCTTCACATTGTCGATGCGCTCGCGAGTGATCGGCATGTCGGCGAAGGCCGGGTCGATCTCGTCGATATGCGCGCTCGGGGCGATGAAGCCGTTCTGCATCATCAGGATCGAGTAAACAGCCTCGTGCACGCCGGTGGCGCCCTGCGAGTGGCCGGTCAGCGACTTGGTGGCGGAGATCGGTGGGCAATTGGCGCCGAACACCTCGCGGATCGCCTCGATCTCCTTGAGATCGCCGATCGGCGTCGAGGTGGCGTGCGGGTTGATGTAGTCGATGCCACCCTTCACGCCGGCCAGCGCCAGCCGCATCGCCCGCGCCGCGCCTTCGCCGGAGGGGGCGACCATGTCGGCGCCGTCCGAGGAGGTGCCGTAGCCGACGATCTCGGCATAGATGCGGGCGCCGCGCGCCTTGGCGTGCTCCAGCTCCTCGAGCACCAGCACGCCGGCGCCGCCGGAGATCACGAAGCCGTCGCGGTTCTTGTCATAGGGGCGCGAGGCCACCGCCGGGCGGTCATTGTAGTCGGAGGACATCGCGCCCATGGCGTCGAACAGGCAGGACAGCGTCCAGTCGAGATCCTCGCAGCCGCCGGCGAACATCACGTCCTGCTTGCCGTACTGGATCATCTCGGCGGCGTTGCCGATGCAGATATTGGTGGTCGCGCAGGCGGCCGAGATCGAATAGCTGGCGCCCTTGATCTTGAACCAGGTCGACAGCGTCGCCGAGGCGGTGGAGCTCATCGCCTTCGGCACCGCGAACGGGCCGACCCGCTTCGGGCTGGTGTTCTTGCGGGTAATGTCGGCGGCTTCCACGATGGTGCGGGTGGAGGAACCGCCCGAGCCCATCACCATGCCGGTGCGCTCGTTGGAGATCTCGTTCTCCTCAAGCCCGGAATCGCGGATCGCCTGTTCCATGGCGACATGGTTCCAGGCGGTGCCGCCGCCATGGAAGCGCATGGCGCGGCGATCGACGATGGCGCTGGCGTCGAGCTGCGGCGCGCCGTGCACCTGGGAGCGGAAGCCCAGTTCGGCATAGCTGTCGGAGCGGGTAATGCCGCTCTTGCCCTCGCGCAGCGAGGCCAGCACCTCCTGGGTGGAGTTGCCGATCGACGAGACGATACCCATCCCGGTGACGACGACGCGGCGCATAGGCTTTCCTTCCTTGGCGGGGTCCGGCGGCGTTGTTAGTCCGGCGCCGCGCGGGGACCCCTCTTCGTGAGTGAGCCCCCGGCAGATGGCGCCGGGGGCCGTTGTCGACAAGGGCCGCGTGACGGCCGTGTACGGCCGGGGAGGCTCAGGTCTGGAACAGGCCGACCTTCAGGTCGCTGGCGCGGTAGATCACCTCGCCATCGGCTTCCAGCCAGCCATCGGCGATGCCGAGCACCAGCTTCGAGCGCATCACGCGCTTGAAGTCGATGCCGTACACCACCTTCTTGGTGGTCGGCAGCACCTGGTTGGAGAATTTCAGCTCGCCGAGGCCGAGCGCGCGGCCACGGCCGGGGGAGCCGAGCCAGCCGAGATGGAAGCCGACCAGCTGCCACATGGCGTCGAGGCCGAGGCAGCCCGGCATCACCGGGTCGCCCTTGAAGTGGCAGGCGAAGAACCACAGGTCGGGGTTCACGTCGAGCTCGGCCCGCACATGGCCCTTGCCGTTGGCGCCGCCATCCTCGGAGATCTCGGTGATGCGGTCGAACATCAGCATGGGGGGCAGCGGCAGCTGGGCGTTGCCGGGCCCGAAGAGCTCGCCGCGCCCGCATGCGAGCAGTTCATCGTAGGAGAAGCTGTTCTGCCGTTCGACCATCGCCGCCGTATCACCACGCATCATGTTTCGACCGCGAGCGACATGGAGCCGCCCGGTTTCTGGCGCTTCCTATCACAGCGCCCTGCCGGCTCAAAGCCATCCTCAGTGCGGCGCTACCGCTCAGTGTGTCGGGAGCGTGACGGGCGGGCCGGCGCGCGGGAGCCCGCCCCCCTGTTTGGAATGATTACTATAGTGCGACGCATGATTGCCCTGACGCGAAGCCTGCGAATATAATGCCAGTTGAAAAACCCGTTGCCCGCGGCCATTTGCGCTGTGGCGGCATCGCCTTTGCAACCGCTTGCGGCGTCGGTCGAAAGTCCGATTATCGCTTGGATTGTCTGTTCGGAACGTGAAATGAGCGAGACTTTTCGCCCTGCCCCTATCGCCGTATCTCGCATGGTGATGGAGGATGACGAACCGGTGCTTCCGGTGGCCCGGCTGCGGGATGTCGCTGCCGCGAGCCGTACCGGCTGCCCGTTCCATGACGTCCGCCACATGCTGCGCGACGTCGGGCTGCGTCCCACCCGCCAGCGCCTGGCGCTCGGCTGGCTCTTGTTCGCCAAGGGCGACCGTCACGTCTCGGCGGAAATCCTGCACGAGGAAGCCATCAAGGCGCGCTTCCCGGTGTCGCTGGCCACCGTCTACAACACGCTGCACCAGTTCACCGAAGTCGGCCTGCTGCGCGAGCTCGCCATTGACGGGTCGAAGACCTATTTCGACACCAACCCGTCCGACCACCATCACTTCTTCATGGAAGGCGAGAATCACCTTCTCGACATTCCCAGCACGGCGGTCGAGGTGGAGCGGGTTCCCGAGCCGCCGGAAGGCTACGAGATCGCCCGCGTCGACGTCGTGGTGCGCCTGCGCCCCAAGCGCCGGGGTTGATCGCGTCGGGGCTGAGCCCCGGCAGCGTCGGACGGGAATAAGCAAGGCCGGTCGCAAGACCGGCCTTTTTGTTTGATCGAATCGCTAGGCCACGCCAATCCTGAGTTCGACAAAGCCGCTCAAGCAGGGCGACACCGGATATGAGCTCAGCCGACACTCGACCGTCTACGTTCACCTTCGATCTCTCTCGAGGAACGTAAGATCGGGCTCATCCTCGATCTCTTTGTGGCCCCTGCCGATCAGGATTATCTCGCCGCGCGGTGGGCGTTCGACAACGGCCTGTTTCAGAGCTTCTACATTTCGGCCGCCCAGGCCCTCGAGAAATATCTCAAGGCCGCCCTGCTCCTGCAGGACGAGTCGACGCTGGGATATGACCATGATCTGGTCGGGCTCTACACGGCGGTCAGCAGGATCGATCGGCGAGGATACCTGCCCGCCACCCTCGACCTGCCCGACACGACGGCCATGGGCCGGACGGCGTGGCAAGGGAAGCCTGCGAGCCTGTTCGCCGACTATCTGAGGAAATATGGATCGCCGGACAATCGCTACGCCTTTTACGGCACGTTCGTAAACGGCCCGGTGCTGCACGTCCTCGATATACTGTGCCATGCACTACGCCGACTGATGCGCAGCAGTAATTTCGTTGACGGCGACATGTTCGAGTTACGTGCGTGCGTTCGACGACAGGATTGCCGATCCTCCCGATTGGATGCTCGACCCGCAGGCCCTTCTCGAACGGCTTTTCGTAGGACGGTACCAAGTTGGGCAAGCCGAAAGGCTGCGACAGGCCTTTCTCAATTTGAACATGGCCTACACGCAAGAACGGCAAGACGGCGAACGGAGCTTCGGCGGCCAGCACCTCCATGGCTCTCCGCTACACAATGCGGTCGTGCGGATGCGCAAACTCGATCCGTCTCCCGAAAACGCCGCCATCGTCGAGCAATTGCGGAAGTGGGCCCTGAACCGGATCTTCATGCCAGAAAAGGTCCGCGCGCACCTCGGCTATCCGCGAAAAGGCAGCTAGCCCCTAACCCCGCACCCACGCCGCCAGAGCCGCCAACGCCCGCTTCTGCTCCGGTTCGGAGGCGCGCGCGTGCAGCATCACCGTGGCCTCGGGCAGGCCCGGCAGGCCGAAACCGTGCCCGACCTCCCGGCTGCCGGCCGGCGCCAGCCGCAAGGCCAGCGGCGCCACGGCCAGCCCGGCCGATACGGCGGCCGCGACCGCCGCGACGCTGCCGCCGACGAAAGCTTCCCGCCAGGCGAGGCCGCCGGCCGCGAGCGCCTTCAGCGCTTGCGCGCGCACCCCGCAGGGCGCGGCGAGCAGCGCCAAGGGCACCATCTCCCCGGCGGCCAGCCGCAGCGAGGGGCTGGCGAACCAGCCATAGCCGTCGACGCGCAATTTTTCGCCGTCGCGGCGGTCGCCCTCCCGCCGCACCAGCACCGCATCGAGGTCGCCGGCGTCATAGGCATCGAGCAGGGCCCGCGAGAAACCCGCCCGCACCTCCAGCCGCACCGCCGGAGCGGCGGTGCCGATTCGGCCGACCAGCGCGGCCAGCCCATCCCCCACCACCTGGTCGCTGATGCCCAGCCGCAACCGCGCCGGCTCGGCCGCCTCCCACAGCCGCGCCCGGCGCTCGGCGGCGAGCAGGTCGCGGGCGAGCGGCAGGAAACGCTCGCCGTCGACGGTGAGCCGCACCAGTCGCGGCGAACGTTCGAGGAGGCTGCGCCCCAGCCGCGCCTCCAGCTTGCGCATCTTCAGGCTGACCGCCGACTGGGTGGTGCCGTCGAGCTCGGCGGCCCGCGTGAAGCTGGCGAGTTCCGCCACATGCACGAAGGCTTCGACGAGATCGAGGTCGAGCGGCCGATCAATCATTTCACATCATCATTGATATCATCAGCGATATGATTTCATCATTCGTATCGCGGCACTAGCCTACCCCCCGACATCACGAGAGGAGGCGCCCATGCCGATGATCCAGATCTCCTATGCCCCCGGCCCCGCCACCCCCACGGGGATCGAGCCACGCATCGCCGCCCTTGCGGCACGGCTCGCCGAGCGCGAGCTCGGAAAGGACCCGGCGGTGACGGCGGTGGCGATCCAGCGGATAGACCCCGCGCACTGGTTCTGCGGCGGCCAGCCACTCGCGGAGCAGCGTCTCGCCGGCTTCTGGCTCGACATCCGGGTGACGGAAGGCACCAACGACAAGACCGAGAAGGCGGCCTTCATCGCCGCGACCTTCGCCGGCATGGGGGAATTGCTGGGACCGCTGCATAGCGAGAGCTACGTGCATGTGGTCGAGGCGCGGGCCGATTCTTATGGCTATGGCGGCCGCACGCAGGAGCGTCGCTACATCGAGGCGCGTCCGCTCTGATCGATCGGCCTCACCGCACCGGAATCGGCCGCATCGTCCACCTCACTGTCTTCCGTCCAGCACTCCAGCAGGACGGAGATAGAGGTATCAATCCACCTTTTCACCCGGATAGACGCCCCACAGCTTCTCCTGCTGGATGAAGCCCTCGAAGCCGTCGCCATAGAAGCGGCACCAGGTGCCGTCGCAGTCGCTCACCTGACCGAGCACGCCCGGCTCCACCTGGGCGGCGACGCGGGACTTGGCGTCCCGGCTGGCATAGAGCGAGGTCGCCCCGCCTTTCAACCACGGCCCGACCAGCGCGGTGCGCCGGCTCGACAGCATGGAATGATAGACCCAGCCCTCGGCGCCGTCGGAATCGCGGATGCGCCGCCAGGTCTCGAACTCCGCGGTGATCTCCACCGGCAGGCCGGCGCGGGTGAATACCCAGGCCACGCCATGGTCGCGCGAGGGACCGGAGCGTACATTCACCTTGTCCGCCTTGATGGAGACGAAGCGCGGCACCGGCAGCCCGCTTTCCCGCCCGACCGGGCCGCTGGTGGCCGGTGCCGAGGCCTGCGTCTGCGCGTGGGCATGCGAAAAAGTCTTGTAGATCAATGGCTCCGCCGCCAGCACCGCCGCCGCCGCGATCAGGGCGAGGATCAGGGAGCGCTTCCGGTAGCCGCCCCCGGGCCGTCCGCCGGGGCGTTCCTTGCCGCCTCGAAGCTTCGCACCGATTCGAAGCGTGGAAATTCGCATCGTTCCTGTCACCTGTTCATCGCATGCACCAAGACGCCCGGAGGAAGCTCCGGGCGGCGGGCGCACGCCTGCACCGCGAATGGGTGCTTTTTGTGTTTCGCCGACCCGTCTGCTAATGAGGCACCGTCCCGACCGGACGGCATTTTCCGCCTTCGACGTTAACGGGACCTTGCTCGCGACGGGGATTGAGATGGCCCGCAAGAAGCCGCTGGTCGTGGTGACCCGCAAATTGCCCGACAAGATCGAAACCCGCATGCGCGAGCTGTTCGACGCCCGGCTGAATGTCGAGGACGTGCCGCTGACGCAGGCACAGCTCGCCGATGCCATGGCGAGCGCCGATGTGCTGGTGCCGGCGATCACCGACCGCATCGACACCCGAATCATCGAGGCGGCCGGCCCGAATCTCAAATTGATCGCCAATTTCGGCAATGGCGTTGATCATATCGACGTCACCGCCGCCATCGAACGCGGCATCACCATCACCAATACGCCCGGCGTCCTCACCGAGGACACCGCCGACATGACCATGGCGCTGATTCTCGCGGTGCCACGGCGACTTACCGAGGGAGCCTCCCTCATCATCCGCGACGAGGGCGTCTGGCCCGGCTGGTCGCCGACCTGGATGCTCGGCCATCGCATCTGGGGCAAAAGGCTGGGCATCATCGGCATGGGCCGCATCGGCCAAGCGGTGGCGCGCCGCGCCAAGGCCTTCGGCCTGCAGATCCACTACCACAACCGACACCCGCTGCCGGCGCAGATCGAGGACGATCTGGAGGCCACCTATTGGGACAGCCTCGACCAGATGCTGGCCCGTATGGACATCATCTCGGTCAATTGCCCGCATACCCCGGCCACCTTCCACCTCCTGTCCGCCCGCCGGCTCAAGCTGGTGAAGCGCGACGCCTATATCGTCAACACCGCTCGCGGCGAAGTCATTGACGAACATGCGCTTATTCGCATGATCGAGACCGGCGAGCTGGCCGGCGCCGGCCTCGACGTGTTCGAACGCGAGCCCGCGGTCAGCCCGAAGCTCCTGAAGCTCGCCCGCCAGGGCAAGGTGGTGCTGCTGCCGCATATGGGCTCGGCGACGGTGGAAGCCCGCATCGATACCGGCGAAAAGGTGATCGTCAACATCCGCGCCTTCATGGACGGTCATCGCCCGCCGGATCGCGTCGTGCCGTCCATGCTGTGAGAGCCGCTCAGCGGCGGTGGCGCGACAGGTCGGTGATGGTCGGCGCGGTTCCGGTCAGCGGATTGTCTGGATCCCAGCCATAGCTGAGCGTCTCGAAGCGCATCGACAGCGTATCGATCATCAAGAGGCGCCCGACCAGCCCCTCGCCGAAACCGACCACGGCGCGGATCGCCTCCAACGCCACCAGCGAACCGGCGACGCCGGCTATCGCGCCGAGGATGCCGGCCTCGGCGCAGCTCGGCACGGTGCCGGCCGGCGGCGGCTCCGGAAACAGGCAGCGATAGGTGGGGTTGGGCGTACCGTCGGCCCCGCTCTCATGCGCCCGCAAGGTCGTGACGGTCGCATCGAAGCGCCCGAGCGCGGCGGTCACCAGCGGCTTTTTCGCCAGCACGCAGGCATCCGAGACGAGATAGCGCGTGGAGAAATTGTCCGAGCCATCGATCACCACGTCGACCTCGCCGATGAGGCCAAGCGCGTTATCCGCCGTGAGCCGCGCCGCTTCGCCGCGAAAGGCGACATGCGGATTGAGCGCCGCGACGAACGCTTCGGCGCTTTCCGTCTTCAGCCTGCCGACCGCCTCGGTCGTGTGGATAACCTGCCGCTGCAGATTGGACAGCGAGACGACGTCGTCGTCGACCACGACCAGCCGGCCGACACCGGCCGCTGCGAGATAGAGCAGTGCCGGCGCGCCAAGCCCGCCGGCACCGACGACGAGCATGCTCGCCTTTTTGAGCTTCTGCTGCCCCGGACCGCCGATCTCGGCCAGCACGAGATGGCGGGCATAGCGCTCGATCTCCTCGGCGGAGAAGAACGGCTTGCGGACGGCGGCGGCGGGCGCATCGGTGCTCATGACGCCCGCTATATAACCATCGCCCGTCCCACCGCCATATGGCGAAGCCGGATCGGCGCATTTCCGGCGAAGGAGCGGCGGGCACATGTTGCCCAGGCGCGGGCATTCGACTAAGAAGACGACGTTCGACGCCTCGCGCTGTCGGCACCCGTAGCTCAGCTGGATAGAGCGTTGCCCTCCGAAGGCAAAGGTCGCACGTTCGAATCGTGCCGGGTGCGCCAAATCCCAGCATTTCGCTGACGCCGGGCCGCTTCGGCATCCGGGCCGCGCCCGGCCGATCGATAGTGTTCAGAACCCGAAAGACTGCTGCGCCGGTGGCGGCGAGCCGACATGGACGCCCTCGAGCTCCAGCATGCGGATCTTGGCGGTGGAGCCGCCCGGGGCGGAGAAGCCGCCGACCTTGCCACCGGCCGCCAGTACGCGGTGGCAGGGAATGAGCAGCGCCACCGGATTCTTCGCCATCGCCTGCCCGACGTCGCGCGCCGCTTCCGGTCCGGCGCCGAGCTGCCGCGCCAGCGCGCCGTAGGTCGTGGTCTCTCCCCAGCCGACCTGCCGCGCCGTATCGTAGATCCGCCGGAAGAAGTCGTCCTGATCGCCGAGGTCGAGGGTGAAGCGGGAAAAATCGACCGCCTCGCCGGCGAAATAGCGCTTCACCGCGGCGACCGCCTCGTCGATCTCGCCGCAAGGCGTGCCGGGTACGGCCTCCGGTACGCGCCGCAGCAGGTTGCGCTCGGTCGCTTCGGCGCTGTGCGTCGGCAGCTGGAAGCGGGTGATGCCGGCCTCGCTCCAGGCGATGCCGCAATAACCGCCCGCCGTTTCGAAGATGAGATAGTGCTGCGCTGATTGGCCCATGGCACGGCTCATGGCTCGGCCCTCGACGTTTCCGACTCGGATGAACTGCCAACTCGCATGAACATCGTCGACCGAGGCGGCGAGTTCAACCCGATCTCGTCACCCGCTCACAGCAGGCCGGGATGAAGGGTACGGCTCAGCAGGGTGTAGTCCGACTCCAGTACCATGATGGCGACGAAGACCAGCACCGCGCCGATCGGCAGCAGGATGGCATAGACCAGGGCCAACCGTTCCCAGGCCATATGCATGAAGACGGCGACGATCAGCCCTGCCTTGAGCACCATGAACAGCAGGATCAGCGAATATCTGAGATGCCCCTGCAGGTGGAAATAGTCGACCAGGTAGGAGCAGGTGCTGAGCACGAACAGCCAGCCCCACACCACGAGATAAAGCCGGATCGGGTGCTGCGCGCTGTCATGGGTCGCAACGTGTGCCATTTTGCTCACCACAGATAGAAGAAGGCGAAGATGAACACCCAGACCAGATCGACGAAGTGCCAATACAGGCCCATGATCTCGACGGATTCGTAACTCCCCTTCCGGCTGGTGAAGAAGCCGCGCCTTCCTGTATCGAAATCTCCGCGCAGCACCTTGCGCGCGATGACGATCAGGAAGATCACGCCGAAGGTAACATGCGTGCCGTGGAAGCCGGTGATCATGAAGAAGCTGGAGCCGAACTGCGCGGCGCCCCACGGATTCTCCCATGGCCGGACACCTTCATGGATCAGCTTGGTCCATTCGAAGGCCTGCATGCCGACGAAGGCGGCACCCAGCGCCGCCGTCGCCAGCATGAGCACGGCGGTGGTGACGCGGTCGCGCCGGTAGCCGTAATTCACCGCCATCGCCATGGTGCCGCTTGAGCTGATCAGCACGAAGGTCATGATGGCGATCAGCAGCAGCGGAAACGACGTGCCGCCGATCTCCAGCGCGAACACCTCGCTGGGATTGGGCCAGGGCACCGTCGTCGACATGCGCGCCGTCATGTAGGAGATCAGGAAGCAACTGAAGACGAAGGTGTCGCTCAGGAGGAAGATCCACATCATAGCCTTCCCCCAGGAGACGTTCTTGAACGCCCGCTGGTCGGACGAGAGATCGGCGGCGATGCTCGCGAGACCGGAAGAGTGCCGGGCCTCGTCCGCCTCGTTCCTTAGCGAGATCTGCACCATCGATCGCTCCTTCGGCTCAGCACATGTTCAGCTCAACGCCTGACGACAGATCTCGAAGAAATCGCCGGCCCAGCCGGCGATCAGCGCAAACAGCACCAGCCACACGACGAGCAGGAAGTGCCAATAGATGGCGCACAGCTCGACACCGAGCCGCAGCTTGCCCCGCTCGCCGGAGACTTTATCGCCTCGGGCCTCATCGGTGCGGAACGCACGAGACGTGACGCGCGCCAGCGCGACGAGCCCGCCCAGCACGTGCAGCACGTGCAGCCCGGTCATCAGATAGAAGAAGGCATTGGCGGGATTGGAGGCGAGAAAATAGCCCTCCCCCACCAGTTCACGCCAGACCATCAGCTGGCCGATGACGAAGGCGAGCGTGAAGACGCCGGCAGCGATCAGCCCAAAGCGCACGCCATCGAGGTCGGCATGGCGGGATTGCACCTTGCTCCATTCCAGCGCGGCGCTGGCGAGGATGAGCAGGCCGGTATTGAACCAGAGCAGCCTTGGCACCGGCAGCGGCCACCAGTCGGCGGCCTGCAGCCGCATCGAATAGGCGCTGATGGAGAGCGCGAACAGCACGCCGGCAACCGCCAGGAAGACGCCGAGCCCGATCTTCGCCGGCGGTGGGCGTACGCCCGGCGGCTCGTCGATGACGCCGATCTCCAGCCAGGGCTTGGACATGATCCGCTGCGTCGACAGCCACCAGGCGACAACGCCGATGAGGATGGCGAGGAAGGCGACGACGATGGTCATGGCGCCCGGCTCGCAATCTCGCCGGCCAGCGGCGGCTGGTTCTGCGGGATGAAGTCCTCCGGCGCGCCGGGGACGTTGTAGTCATAGGCCCAGCGGTAGACGACCGGCAGCTCCTTGCCGAAATTGCCGTGCGGCGGCGGCGTCGCCGAGGTCTGCCATTCGAGCGAGCAGGCGCGCCACGGATTGCCGCCGGCCGGGCGCCCATGGCGCAGGCTCCAGATCAGGTTGAACACGAAGGCCAGCTGCGCGGCGCCGACCAGCAGCGCCATCACCGTGATGAAGATGTTCAGGTCGTGCGCCGACGGCGGATAGATCGCGGTCTCGCCCATCTCGTAATAGCGCCGCGGCACGCCCATCAGCCCGAGATAGTGCATTGGGAAGAAGATCAGATAAGCACCGAGGAAGGTGACCCAGAAATGGAACTGTCCGAGCGGCACGCTGAGCAGCCGCCCGGTCACCTTCGGATACCAGTGATAGATGGCGCCGAAGATCACCAGGATCGGTGCCACGCCCATCACCATGTGGAAATGGGCGACGACGAACATGGTATCCGACAGCGGCACGTCCACCACCACATTGCCGAGGAACAGCCCGGTCAGCCCGCCATTGACGAAGGTGACGATGAAGGCGAGCGCGAACAGCATCGGCGTGGTGAGGTGGATGTCGCCGCGCCAGAGCGTCAGCACCCAGTTGTAGACCTTGATCGCGGTCGGTATCGCGATGATCAGGGTGGTGGTCGCGAAGAAGAACCCGAAATAGGGGTTCATGCCGCTGACATACATGTGGTGCGCCCACACCACGAAACTGAGCGCGCCGATCGCCACGATCGCCCACACCATCATCCGGTAGCCGAAGATGTTGCGTCGAGCATGGACGCTGATGAGGTCGGAGACGATGCCGAATGCAGGCAGCGCGACGATATAGACCTCGGGGTGGCCGAAGAACCAGAACAGATGCTGGAACAGGATCGGGCTGCCGCCGCCATAAGGCAGGCGCGCGCCCTGCTCGATGATCTCCGGCATGAAGAAGCTGGTGCCCAGCAGGCGGTCGAACAGCATCATCACGGCGCCGACGAACAAGGCGGGAAAGGCCAGCAGCGCCATCACGCTGGCGGTGAAGATGCCCCACACGGTGAGCGGCATGCGCATCAACGTCATGCCGCGTGTGCGGCCCTGCAGCACGGTGACCACGTAGTTGAGGCCGCCCATGGTGAAGCCGATGATGAAGATCATCAGCGAGACGAGCATCATGACGATGCCCCAGGCGAGGCCCGGCGTGCCCGCGGTAATCGACTGGGGCGGATAGAGCGTCCAGCCGGCGCCGGTCGGCCCGCCCGGCACCGCGAAGCTGGCGAACAGCACCACGACCGCGAGCAGATAGAACCAGAAGCTCAGCATGTTGGCATAGGGAAACACCATGTCCCGCGCGCCGAGCATCAGGGGGATCAGGTAGTTGCCGAAGCCGCCGAGGAACAGTGCGGTCAGCACATAGACCACCATCATCATGCCGTGCATGGTGATGAGCTGGTAATACGCATCAGCGTCGATGAAGGAGAGTGCGCCGGGGAAGGCCAGCTGCAAGCGCATCAGCCAGGACAGCATCAGCGCGACCAGGCCGATCGACAGCGCGGTGACGGAATATTGCACGGCGATGATCTTCGCGTCCTGGCTGAACACATAATGCGTCAGCCAGCTCTTCGGATGGTAGAGTTCGACATCTTCGACCTCGGCTAGCGGCACGCCGGCCACGCCAAGCGGAACATCGACCATCGGCACCCTCCCTCGGCAAGATAGCCTTGCCTATTGCTGCGCCTTGACTTCGCCCTTCTGCCTTGTCGGTCCGTCCTGCTGCGCGAGCATCCGCCTCTGCTGGCCATCCAGCCAGGCGTCATAGGCAACCTGCTCCTCGACCACGACCGATCCGCGCATATAGGGATGGCCGGTGCCGCAGAGTTCCGCGCAGAGGATGTCGAACGTGCCGGTGCGTGTCGGGGTGAGCCAGAAATAGGTGCTGGAGCCCGGTAAGATGTCCATCTTGGCCCGGAACTCCGGCACGTAGAAATCATGCAGCACGTCGGTGGAGCGCAGCAGCACCTTGATCGGCTTGCCAATCGGCAGATGCAGGTCCTCACCTTGCAGCACGACATCGTCCCGGCCGTCGGGATCGTTCTTGTCCAGCCCGAGCGGATTGTCGTCGGTGATGCTGTCGACGCGGGTCTTGCCGAGCTTGCCGTCCTGGCCCGGCAACCGGAAGCTCCATTGCCATTGCTGGCCGACGATCTCGATCGCCGAGGCGTCGGGCGGAACGGTGATGAAATGGTTCCACACGAACAGGCCGGGCGCCAGCATCGCCGCGACCCCGAGGCCGGTGATGACGGTGAGGCCGGTTTCGAGCCTGCGGTTCTCCGGCTCGAAAGCGGCCCGATGCCCCTCGCGGTGGCGGAAGCGCCAGACGCAATAGGCCATGAACAGCAGCACGGCGACGAACACGACGCCGGTGATCCAGAAGGTGATGATGATGGTGTCGTCGATATATTGCCAATTCGACGCGATGGGCGTCCACCACCATGGACTCAGGAAGTGAAACAGCACGGAGCCGACGGCCACAACAACAAGAACCAGGACGACATGCATCACATATCTCCATGGCCGCCGTTCGATCCGCGATCCCCGTGATTGTTCGTTCTTACTGCACGACCTTGCGATAGAGATGCCACGTGGCGTGACCGAGCACCGGCATGACCACGACGAGGCCGACCAGCAGCGGAAGGGCGCCCAGCACCAGCCCGCCGGCGACGATGAAGCCCCAGGCGAGCATCGGCACCGGATTGACCATGAAGGCGCGGACCGAGGTGCGCACCGCCACCGAGACGCCGACGCGATGATCGAGCAGAAGCGGGAAGGACACGGCGCTTATGGCGAGCACCGCCACCGCGAACAGGAAGCCGACCCCGACGCCGATCACGATCAGCGCCCAGCCCGGCCCGGTGGTGAAGACCGTGGTGACGAAGGCCGACACCGATTCCGGCAGGCTAGGCCCCAGCGTCATCCGATAAATCCCCATCGCCACGAGCAGCCAGACCAGGAAGATGCCGACCAGTATCAGGCCGAGCTCGACGATGGCGGCGAGCGAAGGCGAGGCGAACACGCCGAAGGCGTCACTCCAGGTGACCGACTGGCCCTGCTCGCGGCGCCGGCTCATCTCATAGAGCCCGGCAGCGGCGAACGGGCCGATCAGCGCGAAGCCGGAGACCAGCGGGAACAGCAAGGGCAGGAGGCCGTTGCCGAGCGTCGCGGCCCCAATCAACAGGCCAGCCAGCGGGTAGATCAGGCAGATGAAGATCACATCCGTCCGATACGCGCCGAAATCACTGAAGCCCCGTATCAACACATCCTTGAGATCGGCGACGGTGATCCGCCGCACCTGGGGGACCACCAAACCCGCTTCTTCCGCAGGGTGATGAAAAGCATGCTCCACCGACCTAACAGCATCGAATGTCTGCCTGATCTGGTCGAAGCTCCATTCAACAGGATTCCGGACCGTCATCGCCATTCCTCCCGAACGACCTGCCCGAGGAGATACCCGTCGCGATTAGGCGCGCCCAAGAAGTGTCGATCACGGACGTACCGCGACTACTGAAAATTGAGTATACGCCGAGCGATATCTCCTGTCAGCTTGCTTCTTTGCCACCAGTGATAGCGAAATAGGTCAACAGTACTTATCGAGCAGCGTGCCACATCGCTGTGTTCGTATGTGCGCGCTTATAGGCCGGCGGAACGCTGGCGCGGCAGGGCGCTGGGCCCGTGCGCCTAAGGGGCGTTCACGCCGCCCTCACCCCTATGCGAGGATTGGCGAGGCGCTCCTTCCGCCCCTCGCCGGACTGGTCCACTTCCCGAGCAGCGTGATGTCGCTCATAGATCGGCACGATGCTGGAGCACAGGCCCGGCATCGGCCTCATCGAGCAGGCCGCCATTGATCACGGCATGGTCCAGGATGAACCAAACATCGCCGGCGAGATCGACATCGACGATCTCGATATGCGGGTCGAGCCGGCCGATATCGTATGGTCGGGCCAGTTGGCGGCTGATCCGGCCACAGCTGCGCTCGTCCATATAGGTATCTAGGCCATGATGGGCTCGCATGACCTGGCCCGCTCGCGCGGCGGATCAGGCTCACATCCCGGAACGACAGCATCGCAAGGTTCAGCAATCCGTCGAGCCGGCCAGTCTGTGCGAGCGGGTTCCGAGTCACCTCCACACGCTCAAACACGTCAGGCGCGTTGCGACACACTGCAACACCGTCGCCCGAAATGTCCTCTCGGCCGCCCTCCTCGGACCAGCAAGATTCTGGCTCAGAACTTACAAATCCACGCCCCGGCATTATGGACACCGGCCGGCAGCTGACGCTGAGGAAGACAGCGGTCTACTAATCGCCCGAGATCGACATCAGTGTCCTCTGCAGGTATTCGCAGATGAGCGTGCGGGCGACATCGCCGTTACGCGACTGCAGTGCGTCGATGATCGCCGCATTATCGCGGACCGCGGCATCGCGCAGCATCGGCAGCGGCACGAGGTGACCGCCCGGTCGCGCCCAGCCGGCCTTCCGACGCGAAGCGACGATCTGCTCGAAGACGTGCTCCAGGAAGCGGTTCTTGGATGCCCGCGCAATGGCGAGATGAAGCGCGTATTTCGCTTCCTTGAAATCGACCCAGGACTGCGCCGAGCTGAGCGCCTCGAGGTGGCTGGTAAGCCCGATCAGCTCGGCCTCCGTCGCGCGCTCCACTGCGAGTTCGGCGAGGCGGGGCTCGAACAGAAGGCGCGCTTCCAGAAGCTCGCTCAGGCGGTAGTGCTCCTGCGTGCCGCCGGTGGCGTTGTCGCCAGCTACGGCGTCGGCGACGAAGCTGCCGCGACCGACATGGCGGATCACCAACCCTTCGCTGACCAGCCGGTTCATCGTCTTGCGGACCGTGTTGCGCGCAGCGTTGAAGCGTTCCGCCAATGCGCGCTCGGTCGGCAACCGGGTGCCGGGCGGGAAGCCGCCTCCGACAATTCGGTCCTTCAGGCTCCGATAGATGGCATGGCTGCTGGCGTCCGAGACGGCGCGCGCGCCCGAAAGTTCGGCAGTATCGACCAAGGTTCCCATGTCTCTCGCTGCGACGACGGATTGGTTCCCCAATATAGGATCAAATGCTGCAAATTGTCCCGCCTCCCGCGACCCCGCTTGTCAGAATGGTCGCATTTGGTAGATATTTGGATCACATTGGTCTGATATAGGCGGCGGGGTTGGCGTTGAACTGTATGAGCAACAAGGCCAAGACGGGTGGGGCGCTCCTGGTGGAGTGCCTGCAGGCTCAGGGCGTCGACACGGCATTCTGCGTTCCCGGCGAGAGCTATCTCGCCGTGCTGGACGCGCTTTATGAGGCGCGGGATGCGATCCGCCTCGTCGTGTGCCGGCAGGAGGGCGGCGCCGCCAACATGGCGGAGGCCTATGGCAAGCTGACCAACCGACCGGGAGTTTGCTTCGTCACGCGTGGGCCGGGCGCCACCAATGCCTCGACCGGCGTGCACACGGCCTTCCAGGATTCAACGCCGATGGTGCTCTTCATCGGTCAGGTCGCACGGCGCATGCGCCATCGCGAGGGCTTTCAGGAGGTGGATTTTTCCACCATGTTCGCGCCGCTCGTCAAATGGTCGGCAGAAATTTCCGACCCGCGCCGCATCCCCGAATATGTCCACCGCGCCTTCCAGGTCGCCATGGCTGGCCGACCCGGCCCTGTCGTGCTGGCGCTGCCGGAAGACGTGCTGTCCGATCTCATCGACGATCCGCCGGAGCCCGGCATTGCCGCGCATCCAATCCCGGCCGCGGCGCGCGAGGAACAGATCGACCGGCTCGACGAGATGATCGCGGCCGCCGCGCGGCCCCTCATCATGGTCGGAGGTGGTGGCTGGACGCAATCCGCCGGCGAGCAGCTGATGGCCTATGCCGAGCGGCGTGGCGTACCGGTCGCGGTCTCGTTGCGCTGCCAGGATTATGTCGACAATGATCATCCCAACTATGTCGGCCATTTCACGATCGGCGCCGATCCGGGTCTTCTGCAGCGCCTCGAGCAGGCCGATCTCCTCGTCGCGCTCGGTCCCCGCCTCGGGGAGATGACGACCGCTGGCTACGCCCTTCTGAAGCCGCCGCGCATTGGCAGGCCGTTCGCTCATATCCATGCCGATCCCGAGGAGCTCGGAAAGGTCTACCAAGCGGATCTCGCCATTGCCGCCAGCCCTGCCGTGGTGGCGAGCCAGCTCGCCGCCCGCATCGGCAAGACCGCCTCGGCACCGGAGAGCTGGGTGACCGAGGCGCGGGCCGCATATGAGCACACACTTCTGCCCGGCCCGTTGCCGGGCGCGGTCAATCTCGGCGAGGTGATGGTCACGCTGCGCGAGACATTGCCACCGGACACCATCGTCTGTTCCGGCGCCGGCAACTATACCGGCTGGGTACACCGCCATTGGCGTTTCCACGGATACCGCACCCAGCTCGCCCCCACCTCGGGAGCGATGGGCTACGCCGTGCCGGCCGCCATCGCCGCCAAGGTCGCCTTCCCGGAAAGGGCCGTGCTGTCGGTCTCCGGTGATGGCTGCTTCCAGATGCATGGCCAAGAGATCGGCACCGCCGCCCAGTATGGCCTGAAGATTCTCTTCATCGTCGCCAATAACGGCATCTACGGCACGATCCGCATGCATCAGGAGCGCGAATTTCCAGGCCGCGTCATCGCCACCGAAATCGTCAATCCGGACTTCGTGGCGCTCGCGCAAGCCTATGGCTTATTCGCCGAACGTGTGGAGCGGACCGCCGATTTCGCCGCCTGTCTCGACCGGGCACTGAAGGCACCCGGCAGCGCGTTGATCGAGTTGGTGACGGACCCGGAGGCGATCACGGCCCGCACCACTCTCTCCAAGCTTCGTCAGACCGCTCTCGAGCGGCAGCTCCAGTCCGCCTGACGCCTTTGGCAATCCGTCTGGCGGACACCATCCGGTTCCGCCTGCACGGCAACGAGTGCGAATGATGAAGAGGGAGAGCATGGCCGATCCCATGGACGTACAGACCGCCGCTCATCCTCCCATCGGCACGGCGCGCGGTCTCGCATTGGCGCTGTTCCGGCTGGTCGCGCTGGCCTTCGCCCTGCTCGGCTTGTGGGTGATGTGGCAAGCGCGCGACCTCGTTTACTACACGCCCGTCGGCCCCGGCCCGGGTTTCTTCCCCATGTGGCTCGGCGGCGTATTGGGGCTGCTGTCGCTCGCGATCCTCGGCGCAAGCCTGCTCGGCAGGTCGCCTGCCTTGCCGGAGAGGATCCTTCCCGAACGCACGCCGGCGATCCAGATGGGCGTGACTTTCGCCGCCATCGCCTTCTTCGCGCTGGCGGTCGAACGCGCCGGCTTCGTCATCACCATGTTCCTGGTGCTCATCGTGCTGATGCTGATGAACCGCGTCCGCCCGCTCACCGCGCTGCTGGTCGCGCTGGGAGGCAGCGTCGGCGTGGCCTGGGTGTTCGTGCAGTGGCTCGGCGTCTTTCTGCCCACCACACCTTTCGGTCTCCTGAGCGCGATCGGACTCTGAGCGATGACCAGCAGCCTGTATGATTTCATCGTCGGTTTCGGCATCGCCCTGACGCCGGAAAACCTCCTTTATGCGCTGATCGGCTGCCTCGTCGGCACGTTGGTCGGCGTGCTGCCCGGTATCGGCTCCGCCGGCGGCATGGTCATCCTGCTGCCGCTGACCTACAAGCTCGACCCCACCGGCGCGATCATCATGCTCGCCGCCATCTTCTACGGCAGCTATTACGGCGGCACGATTTCCACCGTGCTGATGAGCGTGCCGGGCGAGGTCGCCTCGGTCGTGACGATGCTCGACGGCACGGAGATGGCTCGAAAAGGCCGCGCTGGTGCCGCCCTGAGCATCGCCGCCATCGGCTCCTTCATTGGCGGCACCGCCGCCGTGCTGGCACTGGTCTTCATCGCGCCGTTGCTGACCGACGTCGCGCTGAAGTTCGGCCCTCCGGAGTTCTTCGCGCTCCTGTTCATCGGGCTGGCCACGCTGGCACTGCTGGCGGGCGATTCCATGTTGCGTGCCCTCGCCATGGCGGTGTTCGGTCTGCTGCTGGGCACCATCGGCACCGACCCGACCATGGGCACGCCACGTTTCGATCTGGGCTTCACCAACCTGCTCGGCGGGCTCGATTTCGTCCCCGTCGTGATGGGCCTGTTCGGCCTTTCGGAGATCTTGCTCGCGGCCGACGGCCCGCCGCCGACGCTGCGCGAGGCGAAACTCTCCTCGCTCTATCCGACCAAGCAGGACATGAAGGACTCCGCCGGCCCCATCGCGCGCGGCACCGTGCTCGGCTTTTTTCTCGGCCTGGTTCCCGGTACCACTCAGGCGCTCGCGTCCTTCATCTCCTATGGGGTCGAGAAGGCCGTCTCGCGGCGGCCCTGGACCTTCGGCACCGGAGCGATCGAGGGCGTGGCCGGTCCGGAGACGGCCAACAACTCCCATGCCAACGCCGCGCTGATCCCGCTGTTCACGCTCGGCATTCCCGGTTCGCCCAGCGTCGCCATCCTCCTCGGCGCCTTCATCATGAACGGTCTCGCCCCCGGGCCGCTGCTGTTCAGCGAAAAGCCGGAGATCGTCTGGCCGATCATCGCCAGCATGATCATCGGCAATCTGATGCTCCTGATCCTCAACGTGCCGCTGATCGGACTTTGGGTACGCATCCTGAAGGTGCCGCTCGGCATACTCAACCCGCTCATCATCCTGTTCATCTGCCTCGGCACCTACCTCGTGAACAATGCGGTGTTCGATGTCTGGGTGATGCTGCTTTTCGGCCTGATCGGCGTGGTGCTCCGCAAGCTGGAATTCCCGCTCGCCCCGATCGCGCTGACACTCATCATCGGACCGCTGATGGAAGGCGCGCTGCGACAGGCGCTCAGCATCTCGCGCGGCAATGTCGATATCCTGTTCCGCAGCCCCCTCGCCTGCATCCTGCTGATCTGTGGAGTCATCGTTCTGACGGTGCCCCTCTGGAGCCGGCGGGCGCGAGCCCGCGGGCAGCTCGGCAAGGACGCGACGGACTGAACCCGCGGAAAACCCATGGAGGATACGATGGCCGATCGGCATCGACGCGCATTGCGTAGCCAGCTTGCGCGTCGGACACCCATCGTCGCACCCGGTGTCTATGACTGCCTCAGCGCGCTCGTCGCGGCACGGGCCGGGTTCGAGGCCGTGATGGTTTCCGGCGCGGGGGTCGCCGCCAGCGCGCTCGGCGTTCCCGACCTCGGGCTGGTGACGTTCTCGGAGGCCTTGAACCAGACGCGCGCCATCGTCTCCGCCGTCGACATCCCGGTGATCGCCGATTGCGATACCGGCTATGGAAACCCGTTGAACGTCTACCGGACCGTGCGGGAATTCCAGGCGGCGGGTGTCGCCGCGCTCTTTATCGAGGATCAAGTCGCGCCCAAGCGCTGCGGGCACTTCGCCGGCAAGGACGTGGTGCCGACAGAGGAAATGTTCCAGAAGATCCGCGCCGCGGTAGACGCACGTACCGACCCCGACCTGATCCTCATCGCCCGCACCGATGCTCGCGCGCTGCATGGCCCGGAGGAGGCCCTGATACGGGCGCGCGCCTATTCCGAGGCAGGCGCGGATGCCATCTTCATCGAGGCACCGCTCACCCGCACGGAGCTCGCGGACAACGTCGACGCGCTCGCACCGCTCGGCATTCCGCTGATGGCCAACATGGCCGAGGGCGGCCGGACGCCCCTCCTCAGCATTCCCGAACTGACCGAGCTTGGCTACGCCATCATCACCTATCCCGGCGCGCTGCAGAAGACCGCACTCCGGGCGATGACCGATCTGATGGCATCGCTGAAGCTCACCGGCGGGCTCGGCGAGTTCTATCCCGAGAAGATGTTCTCCCTCGACGAGCGCAGCGCGTTGCTCGGCCTCGACCGCTTTCTGGAGCGTGGAAATCGCTATGCCGACGGCAATCGCGATCCCCGCGGTGAAGACGCCGGCGCCGATTGACTCGGCGGGAGAGGCCGCTAGGAATTAATCCGTATTTGGTTGGAAATGGCTCACGCCTTCCGTTTCCACCCACCAGAAACAGAGCGCAACAGCGCCGTATTCGCCGGCCCCGGAGGTCGGCATCAGAATGGGAGGACGACAATGACCAAACGGACACAACCGGACCGGGCCCCGGGCATGCAGATCGGCTCACGCCGGACGTTCCTCGCCGCGGCGCTCACCGTCACCGGCCTCGCGCTGCTGGCGCCGAGCCCGGCTTCGGCCCAAGCCTATCCCGAGCCCGGCAAGCGCTTCACCATCATCGTCGCGGGCTCGGCCGGCAGTGGCACCGACATCAATGCTCGCTTCGTCGCGGCGGCGATGGAAAAGGAATTTCCCGGCACGTCCTTCCAGGTCGTGAACCGCCCCGGTGCAGGGGTGCAGGTCGGGGTGCAGGCGCTCGCGGATGCACCGAAGGATGGCTACACGTTCGGCCTGATTTCTCTGCCGACCGCGATCACCGTCATGCTCGATCCCTCGCGGAAAGCGAACTTCAACAAGGAAAGCTTCATCGGCATCGGCAACTTTTCCTATGATGCCGGCGCCATCGCAGTGCGTGCCGACAGTCCTTACAAGTCGCTCGGCGACCTGATCGCCGCCGCCAAGGAAAAGCCCGCAGAGCGGACCGTCGGCGTGGTCGGCCCACGCGGCCGCGAACATCTCGACGTCATCGCCATGGAGCAGGGAGCCGGCGTCTCCTTCACGCCGGTGTTCCACAATGACTCCGGCCTTGCCTTGAACACCCTGCTCGGCGGCAATATCGACGCGGTGCAAGGCAGCGTGGGCGATTTCGTCGCGCAGGTGAAATCCGGTCGCGTCCGCATCCTTGCCGTGTTCGACAAGCAGGAAAGCGCCTATGCGCCCGGCGTGCCGACGGCGGAATCGCAGGGCTTCAAGATCTATTCCGGCACCTCGCGCGGCTTTGCTTTCCCGGCCGGCGTCGACCCAAAGATGGCGGCGAGGATCGGGGAGACGCTCGGCAAGATCGCCAACTCACCGGAATACAAGTCGAAATTCGCAGAGATGGGCCTGGAGATCCGCTACATGGACGCCGCACAGTACAACACCTACTGGAACGGCGAGGTCGCTCGCATCTCCAGCCTCCTGTCGAAGATCAATTGATCCCCCCAACGCCGCGGCTGGAAATTCACGGCCGCGGCGCCGCTCTGCTCTTGCATCCCTTTCCTGGAGAAGTCGAACGATGAGGATCGCTGTCTTGCCGGGTGACGGCATCGGGCCGGAGATCGTGCCGCAAGCCGTGAGGGTACTGCGCGCGGTCACCAAAGACAGCGACGCCTTCATCTTCGAAGAGGGCGCGGTCGGCGGGGCCGGGCTCGAGGTCGCCGACGATCCATTGCCGCCGGCCACGCTCGACATCGTGCTGCGCTCTGACGCCATCCTGTTCGGTGCGGTTGGCCATCCCAGATACGACCATTACCCGCATGTGAAGAAGCCCGGTGCCGCCTTGCGCCGACTGCGCAAGGAATTGGGCCTGTTTGCCAATTTCCGCCCGGTGAAACTGTTCCCGGAGCTGATCGACGCCTCGACGCTCAAGCCCGAGGTGATCGACGGGCTCGATCTCATGATCGTGCGCGAATTGAACAGCGACATCTATTACGGCACGCCGCGGGGGCCGGTCGAAACGCCGACGGGCGAGCGTGCGGTCATCAATACTATGTTCTACGCCGCCTCCGAGGTCGAGCGCATCGCCCATGTCGCCTTCGACGCGGCGCGCCGACGGCGGCGCAAGGTCTGCTCGATCGACAAGGCGAACGTACTGGAGGCGAGTGCATTGTGGCGCGAGGTGATGAGCGAGGTCGGGCGGCAGTATCCGGACGTCGAACTCACCCACCAGCTCGTGGATTCCGCCGCCATGAGCCTAATACGCAATCCGCGCCAGTTCGACGTCATCGTCGCGGGCAATCTGTTCGGCGATATCCTGTCCGACCAGGCCTCGATGCTCACCGGCTCGATCGGCCTGCTGCCCTCGGCCTCTCTTGGCGGCAACAACAAGGGCCTGTACGAGCCGATCCATGGCTCGGCGCCGGACATTGCCGGCCGGGATGTCGCCAATCCTATCGCCACGATCCTGTCCGCCGCGATGATGCTGCGCCAGAGCTTCGGAATGGAAGCCGAGGCGCTCCGGGTGGAAAATGCGGCGCGTGCCGTGCTGGCGGGTGGCATCGCCACGCCAGATCTCGCCTTGCCCGGCGCGAGGATTGTGGGCACGCGTGAAATGGGCGACGCCATCGTTGCCGCGCTAGCATAGGAACCCGTATGAGCCAGGCTGTCGGATCCCCCATCATTGGCTTCGCTCACGCCGCCTATCGGCTCCGCGACGAGTATCTGCGTCGCGGAGCCGGCTTCGACTCGTTCGAGGTGCGCACTCTATCCGAGCTCGAAGCTCGCATCGGCGAAGTGGACGTGCTCGTCGTTTCCGGCCTGTGGCGCAACGCGCTGGCCGAGCGCGCGCCGAAGCTGCGTCTGATCCAGTCGATCAGTGCCGGGACCGACCAATTTGCGCGCGACGTGCTGCGCAACAAGGGCATTCAACTCGCCAGCGCGCAGGGCGCCAATGAGCGGGCGGTCGCCGAACATGCCATGGCGCTGATGCTGGCTCTGACCCGCCAGCTTCATATGGCGCGGGACTTCCAGAGGCAGCACCACTGGCGTCCGATGATCGGAGATCACAGTCGGCGCGAGGACGAACTCGACGGCAAGACTTTGCTGATCGTCGGCCTCGGCCGCATCGGCAAGCGGCTCGCCCGCCTCGCCGCCGCCTTCGGCATGACCGTCATCGGCGTGAAGCGGGAGCCGGCACCAGTGCCGGACGTATCGAGCGTGGTGTCCCCGGCGCAATTGTCGGAGGTGTTGCCTCTCGCCCATTTTGTGGCGCTGACCTGCTCGCTCAACCCGGAGACCCAGGGCTTGATGGGAGCTGCGGCTTTCGCGGCCATGCGGGCGGATGCCTATCTCATCAATGTCGCTCGCGGTCTCGTCGTCGACGAACCCGCGCTGATCGATGCGCTGCGTGGTGGGGTCATTGCGGGCGCTGGCCTCGATTGCGCTTGCGAGGAACCGTTGCCCGGTTCCTCCGCGATCTGGGATCTGCCGAATGTACTGGTGACGCCGCACAGCGCCGGCGAGACGCGCCACTATGAGAGGCGCGTGATTGATCTTCTGCTGGAGAATATCGAGAGAGCCGCGAACAATTTGCCGCTGACGAACCAAATCGTCTGAAGGATCCTTCGACGGCTCCCGGACGTACCTACCGGGGCCCGAAATCTCATTTCAGAAATTCGTCCATGTTTATGGCCGACAAGGTATCGGATCTCAGCAAGATCAGAGATCCGAACGCCAATATGATGAACCCTGTCGCCGCCACGGCACTTTGAACACCGAACAAACCGGCGATGGCAGCAGATGAAGCCGCACCAAGTTGCACGAGACCTCTGTTCATGAGGAGAATGGACGTAACGCGCCCGCGCATATGATTGGGAACACGCATCTGAAGTATCGTGTTGTTTGAGGCGTTGTAGGCGATCTGCATCGCCCCGACCCCCAGCAGGAGGATCGGCGCCAGAACAACCGAAGGGTTCAGCGCAAAGGCGACGAGCAGCCCGCCGAACAGGATGAGAAAACCCAGCATCGCGCGGCCGGATGCCGCCACACGTGGGAAGGCCGCGATGGCGAGCGCGCCGAGCACCGAACCAGCAGCCGCACTCGACGTCAGCAGGCCCAGCCCCTCCGGCCCGATCTGGAACACCGTATAGGCGAACAATGCCAGCAGGGTCAGATAGGGTTGGCCGAAGAAGGTGGGTACCAAGGCGACCAGCACGAGCAGCGAGATCGAACGGTCGTTACGCACATAGGCGACACCTTCCACGATGCTCTGGTGAAGCGACTGTCCGGAATTCGCCGGCGCCGCGACGGGAAAGCGCATCGCACCCAGCGTCCAGATCACGACCAGGAAACTGAGGCCGTTGATCAGGAAACAGGCCCCGGTGCCCAGCGTGGCGATGATCAGTCCCGCCAACGCTGGTCCGACGATCTTGGTGACGTTGACGGTAAGTGAATTCAGCGCCACCGCATTGGGAAGGTCCGATGCCGGCACGAGCTCGGGGATCAGCGAGTGCCGCACCGGAAGATTGAAGGAAATGACGATTCCGCGTGCCGTGGCAATGAGAAGAACGGCGAAGATGGTCGCCGCTCCGCTCAGAACCAGCGCACTGAGCACGAACGCCAGCAGCATCGCGCAGCTCTGGGTCATCATCATCAGCCGCCGTCGCTCCACCCTGTCCGCGATCGCCCCTCCGACGAGGGTGAAAAGCAGGATGGGCAGTCCTCGGCAAAGATTGACGAGCGCCAGTTCGAACGGCGAACCGCTGGTCGAGACGACGAACCAGTTGAGCGCGACCTGATCCATCCAGTCGCCCGTGTGGGAAATCAGCGTTCCCGTCCACAGCAGGCGGTAGTTGCGGTGAGCGAGCGCCGAAAAGGTGCGTCTCGACCAGGATGGCTTCGCAGAGGTGAGCGATTCCGCCATGTGCCCCGCCGGCCTCCGGTTCAGGTTGACGGGATGAATTTGAGGGCCGGCACCAGATACCCAAGCAGGGTCGGAGGCCAGGGCACGTGCATGATGCGAACGAACACGACATAGACGAACAGGGTGATCCCGATCGCCTGCGGCAAGACGAGCCTCCAGCGCTCGTGCCCTTCGGCGCGCATGAAGAGAATGACGAAGATCGGGATGCTCGGGATCAATCCGATCACCGCCATGGAGATGGTCAGCCCGATCAGCCAGCCGAAGAATATTCCCGCGCGCAGCACCACCACGCGATTCTCGAGATGACCGGTGTCGGACTCGAGATCCATGTGGATCTCATCGCTGTCGAACTCAGCCTCCGATGGACGCAGCAGATCGGCAACGAGGCTGAGGATGACGAAGACAAGCCCGATCGTTCCGAGGATGACCGGCACGATGCGCGAGCTCTCGTTCCACCGAGGCACCTCCGAAAGTCCGAACAGCAGCATGGCGATCAGGAACACATGCACCAATTGGGAGGGTCGGAAGTGAACGCCCTGAAAGGCGATCGGCCGGCCCGCGGCCATCCGCTTGCGCAGGGAGCGGTAGAGCGGACTGAGAAATCCCAAAAGGGCGAGACCGAACAACGCCATCACGATGGGACGCGTGAGCCAGCTGTCGCCAAAGCGCTCGACCGATATGAAGAGGTAGCGTTCAATGGTCTCACCCAGCACCAGGCCGAGGATCAGCGGCGGGCGAGCCCATTTCAGCTGCTTCATTGTCCAGCCGACCACGCCAAAAATGAGCAACGTATAGATATCGCCCCATTGCCGGGATTCCTGGAATGCACCGATATAGATGATCGACAGCACGGTCGGCAGGATCAGCGTGTAGCGTAGCGTGGCGAGCTTCGCGAATTGGCTGCTGAACAGAAAGCAGAGGCCGGCACCAAGGATATTCGCCAGTGCGATGCTCCAAACCATGGAGTAGGTGACATCGAGATGGCGGGTCAGCATGGCCGGCCCCGGCGTCAAGCCGTGGATCTGGAAGGCTCCCAGCAGCAGCGCCATGCTCGCCGTGGCCGGTACGCCGAAGGCGACGGTGGGCACCAACGCCCCACCTTCCTTGGCGTTGTTGGCGCTCTCGGAGGCGATCACGCCACGAATGTCGCCCTTGCCGAAGGTTTCCCTCGCCCCGCGCTCGGTCTTCAACGCATGGCCGTAGGCCAGCCAGTCGATGACGCTGCCACCGATGCCGGGGAACGCACCGAATGCCGCCCCCAGCCAGGAGCAGCGCAGCACCAGCCACCAATGCCGAAAGCAGTCGGCCGCTCCCTCAAGCATGCCTGAGCCCTTGGATTTGGAAGCCGAGCCGGCGATCGCCGTACGGGAGATCAGCAGGTCGCAGAGTTCCGGCAGCGCATAGAGCCCCAGCACCGCCGGGACGAGCGGAACGCCCTCATAGAGATACAGCGTGCCGAAGGTCCAACGCAGCGATGCGCCCTGCTGGTCCGAACCGACCAGCGACAGCAGAATGCCGACGATCGCCGCCACGATGCCGCGCAAGGGCGACTTTCCGGCCAGGATCGCCACCATCGACAGGCCAAAGACGGCGAAGGCGAGCAGTTCCGGTGCGCCGACAAACAGGATCACCGGCCGCATGATGGGAAGCAGCGCCGCCATGAGGATGGCACCGAACACGCCGCCCAGCATCGAGGACATATAGGCGGCGCCGAGGGCGCGTCCGGCTTCCCCTTTTTTGGCCAGAGGCAGGCCGTCCAGCACGGTGGCAGCCGACCCGGCTCCGCCCGGTACTCCGAACAGGATCGCCGGGATCGGATCGCCGGTCGCCGTCGTCGCGGCAAGGCCGAGCAGGAAGCCGAAGGCGGTATAAGGATCCATGCCGAAGGTGAAGGGCAGCAGCAGCGCAACCCCCGACAATCCACCGATACCGGGGATAATTCCCAATACTACGCCACAGACCACGCCGAGCGACAGGAACAGAAGTCGCGTCGGCTCCAACATCATTCCGAGTGCCTGAACGGCAATCTCCAGAGAGCTCATGGACGTACTTTCCGAGGAGGGGCACCAGTCGACGAATTTTCAAAGCTTGGAATAATCGACCTTCTGCCAGGCCCCGATTGCAACGGATCTTTCGGCGGCATCAAGCACGTAGTGGATCTTGATCACATCCGTGAAGCTGGGGCTCGATGCCCTGCCGCCGCGGATACCCTCGGCGAAGGCTGACCAGGCCTGCGCCACTTCGAAGGCCGCCTGACCATGGCTGAAGCCCTGAACGGTCGTATGCCGCGCCGGAATTTCGATCGCCCGGAATTCGCGCTGCAATCGCTCCGGCGCCACCGGATCGCCGAACAACTGCTCATGGCTGGCACGCGCGCCGTAGAGCTTGAGCATGCCGCGCGTCGGATCGCCGTCGCCCTTGCTCTTGTCCCAGTCCTTCGGCGTGTCGGTCGCGGCGAGCATCAACATGCCCTCGGTGCCGTAGATCTCGAAGCGGGTGCCGGTGCCGAACCAACCGGTGAGCGAGGTCTGCATCGTTCCCACGACGTCGCCGCCGACCCGCAGCAGATAGTTCATGTTGTCGACCTGATTGCCGCGAATGACGCCGCCGGTGTCGGTGTTGCGGCGCTCCGGCACCATGACGCGCATCTCGGCGCAGATATCGGTGACGTCGGCACCGAGCACGGCCATCAGTCTTTGCAGGCTCTGGCCGCTGCGATAGCCGGGATGACCGCCATCTCCGGCCTGGAACAACCATTCCCGATGGCTCGGCCGCGGCATGATGTAGGCGCCGGAAAAGAAGGAATGGGAGAAGGACAGCGGCTTGCCGATGAAGCCCGCCTGGACGAGTTCGGCCATGTGCAGGGAGGCGGGCTCGAAATGATGCTGATAGCCGACCTGCGTCTTGAGATTGCCGGCCTTGGCAAGGTCGTACATCTCCTGCGCCTCGGCCGTCGAAACCGCCATGGGCAGCTCGCAATAGACATGCTTGCCGGCGCGCAGGGCCGGCATGGCGACGCGATGATGCACCGAGGGGCGCACGGACACGCAGACGATGTCCAGCTCAGGCCGATCCGCCAGCATCGCCTCGACATTGTCATAGGCATGCGCGATGCCGAAGCGCTGGCAGGTCTCCGTGGCGCTCGACATCTTCGTCGTACAGATCGCGGTCAGGTCGTAGGTGTCGGCCTGCTTCAACAGCGCCGGAATATGGGCTCGCACCGAGAAACGTTCGCGACCGTCCGGACTGTGGGCAAACGCGGCGCCGACGATTCCAACTTTCAGCTTCTCGAGAGACATGGCGTTTCCTCGGTCTTTGCTTGTTTGAGCGCGACAAGGAGCGTGGCCGCCCGCAGCCTCGCGGGCACCATTCCTTCGCACTTGACGTTGATTCAGACTCCGAAGCGGATCAGTCGCTCAGGCTGCTTCGGATGCTCTTGTGCGCGTTGACGAGATGTTCGCGCATCGCGACCTCCGCCTTTTCCGGCATATGCTCCTTGAGCGCCTCAAATATCGCCCGGTGTTCGTCGAGCACGGCCGAGGAGCGGCCGGGCCGCCCACCCGATCGATAGCGGTGGAAGCGCATCATGTAATAGATGTCGTCCCGCAGGATGCTGATCAGCTTCTCGTTTCCGCAGGCCATGATGATGGCGAGGTGGAAATCCTGATCCGGCGACTGGTGGTAGACACGGTCGTCGCGGTTCCTGGAGCCTTTCTTCTTCAGGATGCCCTCCAGCGCCTTCAGCTCCGCCGGGGTAATGCGTTCCGCCGCGAGGCGGCAGGCCAGGGTCTCGAGAGATTCCCGGATCACCAGGATCGCCTCCAGGCTCTGGCGCAGGAGCGGCGTGACGCGCGCACCCATGTTGGGGATGCGCTCGATCAGGCCGCGCCCTTCGAGCCGGCGCAGCGCCTCCCGCAGGGGACCGCGACTGATCCCCATGCTGTTGGCGATCGCCTGCTCGGACAGGCGTTCGCCACTTGCGAGTTCTCCGGTCATGATCGCCGCCTCCAGCCGATCGACAACCAGATCGACGACCGAACTGGTTGCGACGACCTTTTCGAGTATGGATTGCGGCTTCACGGCCATGGCACCTTGTCGGAACGAAGCGGGACTAGTTTGTGATATCACGCCCTGAGGCGAGACGGAGCAAGCGCCGGAGGCCTGCCCCATCCAGCCCTTCCACGCGAGCGGCAAGATCGAGGATCTCGTCCACCGTCTCCCCGGGCAGCGACGTGGCCAGGCAGGCTCGCACCTTGGTGCGATGCTCCGCGGCGGAGATAGGTTCGGCCCCCCATGACCCCCGGGGGTTGGAGCATCGCGCCGAGACGACCCGCCCGTCGGCCATATGCACCGCGACCTCGGCATACCGTCCGGTATTGTAGAGGCTCGGCATGTCCTTGGGCATATGCAGGTTTATCTTCGGCAGCAATTCCTGCATGTCGGCCCGGCGGAGACGCTCATCCGTGAAGCTGCCCAGTCCAACCTCGCCATCGAGCAATGCGGCGGCGACGGTGTATTGGACACTGAACTTGCCGGCGAGACCCGTCTCGGGAACCGGCCGGTCGCTCGACGGGACGTTGGCGGCGACGATCTCGATGCGGGCGATGTCACCCGTAGCGGGAATTGCCGGGCGTAGCTCCAGCGCTGCGGTGATACCGTAATGCGTGCTGAACTTGGCGGGGAATATCTTGATGGCAAAGCCCGGATCCAGAATCCGATAGCCTTCGCCGATGCGCATCAGCGCGGCCATGTCGAAACGCGGCATGAAGGCCTGGATGTAGCCTTGGGTCGGCGCGTCGAAAATCATCCGGTCGGCACTGAAACCCGCGGCCGTCAAAAGCGCGCATTCGAGCCCGCTGGCGGCGGCGAGGCCGCAATGGGTCGACTTGGTCATGGTGCCGAGATTGGTGAACAAGGTTCCGCAGCGCGACGAGGCCATGCCGAGCGCATTCGCCATCTCGTCCGGGCCGAAGCCGAGCAGCGTGGCGGAGGCGACCGCCGAGCCGATCGGCCCGACCATGCCGGGAGGATGGAAACGCAGTTCGTGGGATTCCGTCCGGCCAGCCTCGCGCAACCACCCCTGTATTTCGATGCCCCGTACCAGCGCGGTGATCAATGCGCGGCCGCCAAAGCCCCTCTCCTCGGCAAGCGCCAGCGAGGCGGCAAGCGTCGGCGACAGGGCGTGCGTGCCCGGCCGCCACATCGGCTCATAGTCCAGCACATGCATCGATGTGCCGTTGAGCTGCGCGGCCGACACCGCGGAGAGGCCGAATCCCAATCCCAATGCCGAGACGTCGCCGGCCCCTCCCTGCACGCGCAGGTGCCCGGCGAGGAGGCGTGGCGCCTCCTCCAGCCGCGCGCCCGCGACCGCGACCGCGATGCCGTCGATGATCAACGTGCGCGCGGCGGCGACGAGGTCATCAGGGAAGGATTCGAAGGTCATCGCCTCGAGCGCGGCGATGATGCTCTCGGTGGCGCCACGCGGCTTGGCCGCTTGCACTGCGGATGTCGCGCTCATTCGGCGACGCTCCTCTCATACTTGGCCTTTAGAGTATCCTGCGGCAGCAGCCGGCACTCCAGCTCGCGGCCGCCCTCGTAGTCCATCAGCTTCATGATGTCCTCGATCCCGACCAGCAGATCGGGGCGATCCACCGAGATACCCTGCTCATAAGCCTCCTTCATGACCTGAAGGGCTTCGGTCATCGCCTTGATGGCCGCGGCGGGCAACATGCGTGGCAGGCTGACCCGCCTTACCCCCCACTTGCGCAGATCGGCGAGCGGAATGAGCGGGGTGGTCGGTCGCTTGCGGATGCCGAAGCCCATGTTGACGCTGAGCGGAATTCCGGAATCGACCAGCATCTTGATATGCACCTCCGAGCCGACCGCGTCGGGGAAGACCAGGTCGGCCCCGGCGGCGACATATGCTTTGGCGCGCTCGACGGTGGCGTTCAACCCTTCCACCGCGAGCGCGTCGGTCCGCGCGATAATCACGAAGGCATCGTCGCGCCGCGCCAGACAGGCAGCCTCAATCTTCTTCACCATCTCGTCGAGTGGGATCACTTCCTTCCCCGACATATGGCCGCAACGCTTGGGGCTGACCTGGTCCTCGATGTTGATGCCGGCGATGCCGGCTTCCTCGAAGAGACGGGTGGTGTGGTACACATTCACCGCATTGCCGTAGCCGGTGTCGGCATCGCAGGTCAGCGGTATCGAGATCGAACGTGCAATATTGCGGCAGTGGTTCAGGTTCTCGTTGAGGCCCATCACGCCGATATCGGCGATGCCGAGAATCGAATTGGAAACCGCGGCTCCGCTCGACGCCGCGCTGGAAAAGCCCGCCGCCTCGACCAAGCGTGCGCTGTATCCGTCATAGACACCCGGAGAGACGATGAACTCACCCTGTGTGAGCATACGTCGATATTCTTGTGCCTTGGTGAGCATCAGTTCCTCGTGCTGGCTGAACGGAGGGCGCGACACGCCTCTTCAGTGACAAGCATCATGGGCGATGTTCGCCGCGAGCGTCAACTGAGAACTGTCTACAGTATGCATGTTGACATAGAGCGAAATTGCCTTTGTTATGACCGCAACCGGCAAAAAATGAATGGCCGACGGGAGGAAATATGAAACGCCTCGTGAAGGGTCTGCTGGCCGCGGCGCTCGCCTGCGGAATCGGGACCGCGCATGCTGATCCCTATTTCAAAGACAAGGAATTCCGCATCGTCGTCGGCTTCGCGCCGGGCGGCGGTAACGATCTCTTCGCCCGTGTATTTCCGGAATATCTGGGCAAGTACATTGACGGCAATCCGACCGTCATCATCGAGAACCGGCCGGGCGCCGGCGGCGTCACCGCGCTGAACTGGTACGCCGATGTCGCCCCCCATGACGGCACCGTCGCCTTCGTATGCAGCGGCGGCCTGGTGACCCGCATGGTGCTCGGCTATGAGGGCGTGACCGCCAAGGTCGCCGACCTCAAGCCATTGATCGCGGGCCCTCTAGGACGCACCAACTACATCGCCGCATCGACCGGCTACAAGGTTCCCAAAGACATATTTTCCCTTAAGGAGCCGCTCTTTCTCGGCTCGACCGATCCGCTCTCGACCATCGGCTCGGTGGTGGGGCTAAACCTGCTCAAGGTGCCGTTCAAGGCGGTGAAGGGCTATCCCGGTAAGAACGACGCCATGCTCGCCTTCCAGCGCGGCGAGATTACCATTGGCGACATCGCGACGCCGATCTTCAAGGAAAGCATGATGCCGTTGGTCAAGGAGGGCAGCGTCATCCCCCTGTTCGCACAGGGCATCCTTGATGGTGACAATCTGGTCCGCGATCCCGCCAATCCGGACCTGCCGACCATCGCCGAATTCTACAAGGAGTTATATGGCGAGCCTCCTTCGGGACCGGCATGGGACGCCTACAAGCAGGTGATCCGCGCCATCGGTAATGGCGGCAAGATCCTGATGATCCACAAGGACACGCCACCGGAAGCCGAGGCGGCCCTGCTCAAGGCCTTCGCCGACGTGCAGAAAAACCCCGAATTCGAGAAGAACGCGCAGGCTGCTCTGGAAGGCTACGGCTTCACCTTCGGGGAAGGGCTCCAGGAGAACGTCCAGGCGATCGTCGACATCAAACCCGAGACGAAGCAGTGGATGCGCGACCTCTACAAGCGCGACTACGGGATGAAGTTCAACTGATCGGCGCTCCGGCGTGACGCGCGACGGCCTCGTCGCGCGTCACCTGTAGTCAGGGATGCATTCGATGAAAGCCTTGAACCGGTTTCGCAGCGGCGGCAGCGTTTACGACTTCGCCGACGCCCGTACCCATATCGGGCCAGATGTTTATGAGCGCCTGCCCTTCGCGGCGCGGATACTCGCGGAAAACGTCACGCGGCATCTGGGTGAACCCGGCTTTACCACCCGCGAACTCGATCTGCTTGCCGATCGGCGCCGGGTCGGAGGTCACGACTCCGTCGCCCTGCGCATTCCCCGGGTCATCTTGCCGGACTCCTCCGGCATCCCGGTACTGATGGACCTGGCCGCCCTGCGCACCGCCGTGGCGCGGCGCGGTCTCGCGCCCGAAAGCATCGATACCGCCGTGCCGGTCGACCTGGTGGTCGACCATTCGCTCCAGGTGGAAGCCTCGGGAGTCGCCGGCGCCGACGTGACGAACCTTGCCAAGGAACTGAAGCGCAACATGGAGCGCTACCGCTTCCTGCGTTGGGCGCAATCGGCATTCCGAAGCCTTACCGTCTTCCCGCCGGGCTCGGGCATCATACACCAGGTCAATATCGAACAGGTGGCGAAGGTCGTCCGCGTCGAGGAGACCGGCGGACGGAGGATCGCCCTGCCGGACATGGTGGTCGGAGGCGATTCACACACCCCGATGGTTGCGGCGCTGGGCGTGCTCGGCTGGGGCGTCGGCGGCATCGAGGCCGAATCGGTCCTGCTCGGGCAAGCCTATGTCCTGCCCGTGCCTGAGTTCGTCGGGGTAAGGCTGATGGGCCGCCTCCCGTCCGGCATCACCGTTACCGACCTTGCCCTGGCCATTACGGCGCGGCTGCGTAGCGAAGGCGTGGTCGGCAGCTTCGTCGAGTTCTTCGGGCCGGCCATCGCCAGCATGTCGGTACCCGATCGGGCAACCTTGTCCAACATGGCGCCGGAATATGGCGCGACCACCGGGTTCTGGGCCGTCGACGCGCAGACGCTCGACTATCTGCGCATGACCGGTCGCCCGGACGAGCTGGTTTCACTGGTGGAGGACTACTCCCGGGCCGCAGGTACCTTCAGGGAGGCTTCGAGCCGCGAGCCCGATTACGACCGAGTGGTCGAGGTCGATCTGGCGTCGGTGGAGCGTTCCGTCTCCGGCCCAAGCAAGCCTTACAATATCCGCCGCCCTTCGACCGTCGCCGCAAGCCTGCTGATGCGGATGAAGGAGCGTCGGTCGCCGATCCCCCCGGAGGTGAAGGGGTTGATCGCCATGGCCTCGATCACCTCCTGCACCAATACGGCCAATCCCCATGCGATGATGCGTGCCGGCTTGGTCGCCCAGGCCGCGGCACAACGCGGATTGAAGCCGCCGAGCTGGGTGAAGACGTCGCTCGCCCCCGGCTCCCTTGCCGTCTCGCGCTACCTCACCAATGCCGGACTACTGGAACCGTTGGAACAGCTGGGCTTCCATGTGGTGGGCTATGCCTGCGCCTCCTGCGGCGGCAAATCGGGCCCGCTCAAGGAGGAGGTGCTGCGCCTCGCCGGCGACGACCAGCCTCTCGTCGCCGTCTTATCGAGCAACCGCAACTTCGACGGGCGCATTCATCCCCTGCTCACCGCGAGCTATCTGTGCTCACCGGGTCTCGTGATCGCCTATGCGCTGACCGGGACGATCAATGTCGACGTCGAGAACGACCCACTCGGCATCGACGCCAGTGGCGTCCCGATCTATCTGCGCGACCTTTGGCCGTCGGATGCCATGGTGGATGAGATGGTCAGGCGTTTCGTGACACCTGACGTGTTCCGTGGCGGCGGCGAAGTCGCGTCGCTCGCCGAATGGCGGAATTTGAGCGCACCTCAGGGAGACCAGTTCCCGTGGGATCCCGCATCGACCTATATTCTGGAACCACCCTTCCTCGACCGGGCGCCTGGACTGGGCGGTTCGATTCAGGGCGCGCGCGTGCTTGGAATATTCGGCGATGCGCTGGCGACCGACCATGTGTCCCCGGGCGGCGAGATCCCGCTTGATAGCCCGGCCGGCCAGTATTTGCAGTCGCTTGGCGTGACCAAGGACGACTTCAACACCTATGTCGGCCGGCGTGGCAATCATGAAGTGATGGCGCGCGCGACCTACGCCAATTCGCGCATCCAGAACCGCATGGTACCTGAACGCGAGGGTTGGTGGACCAGGGTCTGGCCCGAGGGCGGGGCGGCAACCGTCTTCGAGGCAACGGAAGCCTATCGGGAGCGCAACATACCGCTCATCGTGCTGGCGGGCCGGGATTTCGGCATCGGCAGCAGCCGCGACTGGGCCGCGAAAGGGCCGGCTCTCCTCGGCGTGCGCGCCATCATCGCCCAATCCTTCGAACGCATCCACCGCTCGAACCTCATCGGCATGGGTATCGTCCCGCTGCTGTTCCAGCCGGGCCAGGGCGTGGAGTTGCTCGCCCTCGACGGAAGCGAGTCTTACACCATCGATGATCTCGACATAGCGATCGGCACCGGCCATCCCGCCCATGTCATCCTCGACCGCCGCGACGGCTCGCGGCAGGGTTTCGAGGTACGTGTCGATGTCAGGTCCGACGCGGAGGCATCCCTGTTGTCCCGAGGAGGGATATTCCAGGCGGCTCTCGAACGCTCGCTCGCAACGCGGCATGCCGAGAGCGCCTGACGGATCTGAGGACCACTTGGGGCCTGCACGGTGGCGGATGCGGGTCCCGTTCAACCAGGCACGTCTGCGATAGGCAGCGCTCACCCGGCTTTGGTCGCCGCCGCGAGCGTATGGAACGGCCTGCCTTTCTTCAGATGCGCCTCGATCTCCTCGAGCGTCAGGCCCGATGTCTCGGGAACATAGCGCGCGGTGAAGACGAGGCCGACGACGCACACCAGCGCATAGATGGAAAACACGCCGGCAAGCCCGAGACTGTCGAGCAGGATCGGGAAGGTCAGCACCACCAGGAAGTTGAAACCCCAATTCGCCAGTGATGCCGCGCCCATGCCGAGCCCCCGCACCGACAGCGGAAAGATCTCCGACATCATCACCCAAGGCAGCGGCCCGAGCGCAACGGCGAAGGAGGCGATGTAGAGCACCAGCCCGGTCAGCGCGAGCCATTGCAGGTTCTGCGCACCCGTGCCCGCGGCGAAGGCGATGAGCCCGAGGCTGAGCGCGGCGCCGGCGAAACCGATGAACAGCAGCTTGCGCCGGCCAATGCGATCGATCAGCCCCATGGCGACCAGTGTCATCAGCACGTTGACGGCGCCGATGCCAACCGTCGCCAGAAGTTGAGCTCGGGCGCCGTCGAAGCCGGCCTCGCCGAACACGGTCGGGGCGAAATAGATCACCGCGTTGATGCCGGAGAGCTGCTGAAGCAGGAACAGCCCGGTGCCGACGATAAGCGCCGGCTTGGCGAGCGGGCTGAACAGGTCGCGCCACGTCGCCTCATTGCCCTCGCCGCGCGCTGCCTGCTCGATGGCGCCGAGCTCCGCGGCGACGCGCGGATCGTTCGTGCCGATACCGCCGAGATGGGCGATCACCTCCTGCGCCTCGGCGCGGCGGCCGGCAAGCACCAGCCAGCGCGGCGTATCGGTCAGCCGCGAGACCCCGACGAACAGCAATAGGCCCGGCACCATGGCGGTGGCGAACAAACCGCGCCAGGAATCGCCAATCACGAAGCCCACCAGATAGGCGCCGAAGATGCCGAGCGTGATGGCAAGCTGGTAAATGGAGACCAAACTGCCGCGCTGGTGCGCTGGCGACATTTCGGAGATGTAGAGCGGCGCCACCAGCGCGGCGATGCCAATAGCGCTACCCAGCACGAAGCGGCCGAGCGAGAGCAGGAGAACGTTTGGCGCCAATGCGCAGCCCAGCGCGCCGATTACGAACAGCAGGGCCGCGCCGAGCAACAGGCGTCGCCGGCCCCAGCTTCCGGTGAGCCCGCCTCCGCAAGCCGCTCCCACCAGCGCTCCGAGCGGGACGGTGGCGGTCATCAACCCCTCGGCGAGCGGCCCGATCTGAAACTCGGCCCGCAACGGTCCCAACGCACCGGCGATGATCCCCTCGTCATAGCCGAACAGCAGCCCGGCAATGGCGGCAACGGAGGCGACGAAGTAGATCATGCGGATTCCCTATGATACCTGACCGGACGCCGTACAAAGCGCGGCTGCCGGGCTGGCGCAAGAGATGAAGCGCTCACGAACTGCGATGGCGGGATCGCCCATGCAGACCGGGAAGCCCGGAAGGCCTCCCTCTCGGAACCACATCAGCTCCGCCCGAGGTCACGCCATCTTTGGAGGTCGCCCATGTCGGCCTCGGCACCACGTCGCTTCAGCATGACCTCCCAAGATTTCCGCGCGGCCGATGCCGTTGATAGGGAGGACCTGGAGTTGCGAGCTGCCGTCTGAACTCGGTGAACTCACTAATGCGGCGGCATCGGAATGAAGGCAGGAGGCGTGCCGTTGAAACCCGCCCGCCGCTTGATCTCCAAATCATCCGCGCCGCGGGGCTTCAAGTAGAAGAAGAAGCGGTTATTGCGTTCCACTATGTCATCGCCCGGCTCGCTCGACAGGCCGATCAACTGGTCGAACTGGAGCTGCACGTGCATGTAGCCGGGAATGAGCTCGCTCCACTCCTCGACGTCGGCCTCGAAGCGCACGGTAATGTCGGCCCCGTCATCGAGCCGTATCATGCCCCAAGAGCCGCCATCGGGCGCATGTGAAGGCACTTCACGCCAACTCAAACCCGTCTGAACGAAAACCCGGGGCGGGTTCTGCAACACATACATCACGCCCCTCGGCTGGGTTCGCTGCAGCCTCAGTTCCGCTTGATAGGCATTGCCCTGCGGCACAGGGCCGGCACGGACAAGCTCCATGAACATGCCACCAAGTGCGGCCTGTTCGAGCCGCAACATCTCCTGTTGTCGCGCGGCGGCCGCCTGGCGTTGATACCAGCCGATGCCGAAATCGCCGAGAAAACCGACGCCGACGACCGCGAGCAGAATCTGGAGTGGACGAGAAGTCGCGACCTTCGAGGTCCAATGCTGGCGTCGATCGGCGCCGCGCCCCGCGCGCTGTGAGGGAACGGCGGCCTCGATGCGCCGGCTCAATGCCGGCCGAGCCGTGCTATGGAGCCTTTCGGCCGCACTACCCGTATCCGTCGAAGCGCCTCCGGCCCTGTTCCCGGCACGGCCGTCGTCGAGCGCCTGCACGGTCTTCCAGAGACTGATGATCAGCGCGTCTTTTTCCGCCGAACTCAAACGGTCCAGGTTCGGAAGACGCGGAGCGCTCATGGCACGATCACGCCGTTGGCGATGTGCACGATCTGCTCGGCCTCGGCCGCGAGCGCCAGATTATGGGTCACCAGCACCAGCGTCGTCCGGCGATCGCGGCTCACGGCCCGCAGAAGGGCCATCACCTCGCGTTCGGTCTGCTCGTCAAGATCGGATGTCGGTTCGTCGGCAAGCAACAAGGCGGGTTCGTTCATCAAGGCCCGCGCGATGACGACACGCCGTTGCTCGCCGGATGACAGCTCGGCCGGGAAGGCGTCGAAATGATCGGTCAGGCCGACATCGGCCAGCCGCTCCGCCGCCACGTCGGCGGCTTCGCGATGGCCAAGCCGGCCGGCCAGGCGGGCGGGAAGCGCGACATTGTCGACCGCCCGCAGGTTCGGCAGCAGACTGGCGAACTGGAACACATAGCCGATCCGGCGGTTGCGGAACGTGGCGGCCTCTGGCTCGCGCAAGGCCCAGAGGTCGGCGCCGTCGATCCGCACCTGCCCGGCGGTCGGGCGGCTGAGCCCACCGATCATGGCCATAAGCGAGGACTTGCCCGAACCCGAGCGGCCGATGATCGCGGCATATCCTCCCATGGGCACATCGAGGTCGATGCCGCGCACGGCCTCGACCGTTCCCTTGTCGGTCGCATAATGCTTCACCAGACCGCGGCAGGCGAGCATGTTCAGCTCTCCTTCCCGAGAAGGTCGTGAATGTCACGCCGACCCATCCGCCACGCCGGCAGGAAAGCGCCCGCCATACCGACAAGAGCCGCGCCGACGACACACGCCGCTGCAACGCCGCATGTACGTGCGCCATCGAGCCAAAGGAACGGAATTCCCATTTCGCCGAGATGATGGACCAGCCCACGCTCGAACAGCCGCAACAAAAGCAGACCGAAGATGACCCCGATGGCCGCCCCGCCAGCGGTCGCCAACGCGGCTTCCACCAGCGCCATACCGACGATCTGCCCGTTACGGGCGCCTATGGCTTTCAACAGGCCGAACTCGCGTCGGCGCTCGGCCATGATGGCCGAGAACAGCAACGCCACCATCATCGCGGTGCTGATCGACAGCGCCACCACCAACAGCACGAGCCCGCCGAGAAGCATCCCCAGCCCCTGCCGAATGCCGGTCAGCAGCGCGCTCCCGACGATCACCTTGATATCGGGGATCTTCGACAGCAACGCAAAGCGCGCCTGAAGCTCCGTCGACGCCGGCCCCATCCGGATCAGGAAGCCGGTGACCCGGTCAGGCTCCAGCATATGTGGCAGGCTGCCCAACCGGTCGCGGATCGCCGGCGCCAGCGCCAGAAACCGCACGACCTGCACGAAGACGCCCCTCTCCTGCGTGCCGGACCCGGTGCGCGCCAGCTTGCCATAGACGCGGAACGACTGGCCGAAAATCAGGGCCTTCGAGCCGAGAGGCAGATCGCGAGCACCACCAAGGATCACGTCATCGGGCCGCATCGGGCCGGCCAGCCGTTCGGAAAGCCATGGCAGGATCGTGAAATCCGTCCCCGGGTCGAAGCCGATCAGGTCCACCGGCTCGCCAGCGGCACCGAAACCGGATCGATCTGTGCGCAGGATCCTCTGCGCCGAAAAACCCGCCATACCATGAATGTCGGCCCTGAGTACCGCGTCGGCCGCGACCGTGCTGTCTGTCGGCTCGACGACGAGCAGGGCATTCGTGATGTTGGTCAGCGCGTCGCGGTTCACCACCATGAGATCGGCCCCAACCCGACTGAGGCCGACCTGCATGCTTGCCGTCACGCTGGCCATCGCGACCACGCCGGCGAAGGTGACGGCACTTGCCAGCGCAATCGCCGCAACCAATAGCCAGGTGCGTGTCTGCCGACGGCCCAAATTCTGGACCGCCAGCATCAGCAGCAGCCCGCGCGTTGAACCGAAGCCACGCATCAATCGGTAATTCTGCGTCGTTCATTCACAGCGTGCATGAGCGTGTGTGCTTCATGTGCTCGAGTTCCGTCGGCACGATAACGCAATCATGGTGACCGCCCGAGCTCGGCAGAATGCCGATCAGCTCGTCGGTTCGCGTGTCGATGACGGCGATGCCGCTCGACAGACGCTGGAAGCCACTGAAAGGCACGAGAACGAACTTGCCGTCATAGGTAATGGCTGGAGTCTGAAGATCGGGACCGATGCCCTGTATCTCCTTGCGGATGGTCCATGTGTCGGTGTCCACCACCATCACCCCGCTCGCTGCCGGAGAAGGGTGAAGCACCGACAGATAAAGCTTCTTCGCATCCAGCGAGAACACCATATGGAATGGATTGGGATACTTCCCCCTCCACAACGGGTCCTCGACATGGGCGATTTTCTTCCAGTTGCGCGGATCGGGATCGGAGGAATCGAACACCCCGCAATTATTCTCGCGCAGATTGTTCATCATGCACAGGAAGCGACCATCCGGCGAGAAGCCGATCTCATGGCCGGGCGAGTGAATCTTGTCGAACGTCACTTCCCAGTGGTCGTCATCGATGCGCACGACCTCATACTGCTCGGGCGAGCCGGAGTTGAACTGCAGGAAGGCGGCAGGCTCGAAATTCTTCTCGGCATCCAGAATGGCGATTCCGCCGCACAGGCGGACCACGGTCGCGGCCCATCGCCCGGTCGGATGCCAGATCGTGCCGTCCGCACCGCTAAGGCCCATCGGGTCGCTGCCCGGCAAGGTACCTTCTTCGACGAACAACTCGCCCATCGGCACCATTTCCCAGTCGATCTTCAGACCCTTGGTGCCGAGATAGTCATACTTGCCGGTCCCCGCATCCGGATAGATGCGGTAGATCTTGAGCACGCCGCCATCCTGCCAGGCGCGGGCCAGCTGGCTGGAGTTCGCCTTCCAGTCGAATTTCAGCGCCGCCTTGACCTGCGACGTGGTGCGATCGAAGCAGGCCGCGATATCCTTTTGGCCGTCGGTCACGAAATAGGACTGGGCGTCTTTCGGGTTGATGGTGACGTGCACGCCGAGCCCGAGGCCGGTAGCTTCCGACACATTCTCCATCAGCTGCATCTGCGCCCCGTCATAGCGCACGCGGTAGATGTTGAAGCCTGGCGCCGGGTCGGTGATGTTGGTCGGAATGCCGAAGATCAGCGCGGTCTTGCCGCCCTGCGTGCTATTGACGAACTCGAAGCCGTCGTAAGGGTCCGCGCTGGGAAAGGCGCAAAGATGGTGCGAGATCGGGTTGAAGTCGCCATAGTTCCAATACCAGATCGACGCCAATACCCGGTTGGTGTTGAGGTCGAGGGCATAACAGCCGCCACCGAGCTTGGTCGGCAGCAGCGCGATCCATTTGCCGAGCCCCTGCCCATCGAAGCTCGCCTTCGAATCGATGAGCTCACGCGTAATCGGCGCGGCCTGCGCTTGCGCGGTCGCCGCATTTGCAGGCGTCGGACCAAGGCCGAGCGACGCCGCCGCTCCATTTGCGACCGCGCGGTAACCGAGAAGGCCCGCCTCCCCGACGATCGCCGTGGCGGCCGCCGCCTCGAAGACACCCCGTCGCGTCATCCACATGGGCGGAGGATTCGCTTCCCCGTCCTCAGCCGGTAGCTCCGACGGCGGCTCGGCCAGAGCCTGGATCTGGGCCTGAGCCTGCTTCTCGCTCAGATAGGCCAGAAACTCCTCGTGGTCCGAACGCTCGACCTCGTCCCGTCTTCGGAGATAGGCGTCGACCTGGGCGCGCGCCGCGGCGAGCAGCTCCGGAGCTTTGTCCAATTGCGATTTCAGGCCGTCTGTTGCGTCAGTCTTGCCCGGTTCGCTCATATGTCCTCCCCGCGCCGGTAGTCCCGGCATGCCCACAGGTCGTTCCCTATGTGTCTTGCGGCGTCCATCCACCGCCTGCGACGGCACGACACGTTCCGGCAGCCGGCCGGCCAGCTCGCCAGCAGCGCCGCCGCGACGACACCGGTCCGCATGCTCTGTGCCAGCACCTCGCTCCTCGCTCTGGCGAAAGCGCGTCATCGATCCCCCTCGTGAGGGGATCCTCGCCAAGACGGGCGAAACCGTGCGATCGCGAACGGGAATACTGGCGGGCGGGCTTTATGGCGATCATGGCAGCCAAGCTGATCATCACCCGATGCTTATCGGCTCTCTTCGCTACGCCGTCCGCAAAAGTATCATAATACTTATATCGGGCACAGCAGTCGGATTAAGCGATAAGCTGTTGCTGGGAGAAGGTACCTTGCCGGAGTTGGTCGTCTTTATTCTACCAATACTGCTAAGATGAATCCTTGAAACACGCAACGCTAAAGCGCTAGTATTTTGGATCGATAGCCAGCCCTGCCCTCACATCTAAAATAGAAGCAGATTCATATTGATGTTCGCGCGCGCCCTCGGCATCCGCGTAGCCGCCATTGGCGCGGCTGCGGCGACGATTGCCTTGGTTGTGCTGAGCGGTGAGCATTCGAGCGGCTTTGGCATTGTGCGCGACAGCCAACCCGTCGAAGTGCCCGCAACCGGGACGGACCTCTCCCAGCGACTTGTGCGCTTACATACCACTCTTGGCATCGAGCCGGCTCAGGAAGTGGTCTGGGCCCTGTTCGCGAAGCGAATGCTGGATCTCGACCAGCTATCGCGCCGGTTCGAGGCGGCCCCCGACGCGCAAGAGCCCAGCGCGAAGGGCGAAAGGCTGCAGCATGCATTCCTGTTCGCCGTGGCATTGAGCGAGGTAGCGGAGCCCATGTCGAGCCGCCAATCCTCGATCCTGTATCGCGAAGCCCGCTCCCTCGGCGACGCGTTCATTTGCGAGGAGGTCCGACGAGATGCAAGGTGAATGACGACCTAGGCGCCCTATTCGAGAGCCATCGTGAATGTGTCGGCGCGATGATTCACTTGCTCGACCCGATAGAATTGCCGCTTATCCAGCCTCGCCCATGACGTGCATGGAGACGTCGGAAATGGTCGCACGGCGCGGCCATTGAGCACCGCATGTCAGCCATTGCGGGCTGGCGGGTCGATGGCCAGGAATTCCGCATAGACCAAGCGCCGCCGGGTCCGGGGGCCGGTGAACACGCTGTCGAGCCGGCCGATCGCGCGGAGGGTCGCCGAGACGCCGGCGGGCTGAACCGCAGCCATCGTCGGCTCGATCTGTTCCCGGATCGTCTGTCCCGGCAAGATCGGCAACGTCTCATCGCCCGCGTCGGCAAGGGACCATCCCTGTAGCCGCAGCCGATCGGACTGGACGACGGGCAGCGGCAAGGGCTGAAGCATCAGTGGATCGACCTCCCAGGTCTCGAATTCGCGGATGGCAAGCCGGTAGCGATTCGGATCGGGAGGCAGCGCAAATTCGACGAGGCCGGAATAGAGCACGGCCGGCTCGCTGGAGTTCGGCGTCGTCTCGGTGATCACGGCCACGCCGCCGGCAACCGGACGCCAGCCGAGATCGGTGGCCAGATCGTCGATCCGTTCCTCAAGCGTCACCTCGATCCGGTTCTTCCAGAGAGCCGCCGGCGAGGGCGTCGGCGCGAGACCGGAAATGGTAAGGCGGTAGAGATTGGGCAGCGATGGATCGGCGATCAGCATCGCCGCGCGATCCGGCGTCAGTTGCAGGAAGTCCGCCGTCGCGATGGCCGAGATCTCGGCGCCGGGAATCGAATCCGCCTGGAAGCGCACCAGCGCCAGCCGAACGAAGGGCATGTAGGCGGCGTCTGCCGCGAACACGATGTCGGCGTAGCGAAGACCCCGCGCGACATCTACCTGCGTGTCGTAGCCGACAATGTCGACCGACCGGCCGATCTCGGCGCAATAGACCCCCTCTCGCGTGGCGGCGCTCTCGCGCAACTGCGTGACGTTCGGCATCGCGACAAGCGGGCCACTGCAGCGCAGTGGATCCAGGCCCCATTCGGTGACCCGGCCGGCATAGCGGTCGCGCCGCTGCTCATCGGTCGGCGGCGTCGACTTCCGCGGCCAGAGCACGACGCCGAGCCGCTCGCCCTCGCCGGACGCGAACCAGGGTCGTTCGAGATAGACCCGAATGCCCTGCCCCGAGCGGATGCTGGCGGTCAGCGTGCCGGCCCGCTCACGTTGCCAGCCGAAGCTCGGCAGAACCGAGACGATCACAGGTGCCGGTGGCGGCGCGGAACTCGGCACCGAAACCGTCGTCGTCGGACCGGTCCGGGTGAAGACCAGCCCGGCATCCGCCGGAAAGTCACTTCCGAAGCGGCTGGTGACCACCGGCGCATAGGTGACGATGCGATGGCGCGTATCGCCGAAGCGCTGGACCGGCGCCGCCGGCGGACGCCAGACGCCGTCGACGGCGTGGCGCGGCAGAAAGGCGAGGCTGCCGACTTCGGTGATCGTCGCCACCTCCCGCCCGCTGGTGCCCTGTGCGGGCACGCTGCCCGCGGTCGTCCCGAGCAGGATCGGCTCCGGCGTGGCGCGCACATCGATCCAGCGGACGCCGTCCGCCTGATCGTCCTCGACCTCGCGCCAGCTCGCCGCCAGATCGACGCGGCCGGTCGAGGCGAGATGGATGTCGAGCCCGCCGATCAGCAGCGCGTCGGGCGAGCGGGCCTCGCGCAACGCGACGAGCGGCGCACCGGGCCATGCCGCGCCAGCCGTCGACAGCCCGCCCTCATGTGCGAGCACCGCCAGCACATCCGGCGCGCTGGGCAGGAAGCGTGGCAAGCCTATGGGCTGCTGCACGGCATGGATGAACTGCACGGGGATCGAGGGTGTCAGCGCCCATTGCCCGCCTTCCAGCGCGAGACGGAGCAGCCGGCCGGCACGTGCGGTGTGGCGTTCGAGCGTCTCGGCCAGCGTGCTGCTCGCGCTGATCATGATCCGCCGCGCCTCGGCATCAAGATAATCCCGCTGCCACGCCCACATGCCGAGAAGCGGCAGGTCTGCCTCGGCGAAAGCGCCGCTCAGCCGGCTCGTCGCCATCTAGCCCTTGGGCAGGAGCACGGTAAGCACGCGCCGGCCTTCATCCCATGATGGCGGCTCGTCACCCTCCCCCAAAGCCAGGCGGAAGCCGAGCCGCTGCGGCCAGTCGCCGCCGAACACCACCTGGAACACCGGCCCGGCAGCGGCGTCCTCGCCATCGGTCAGTTCCCGCACGCCCGACGCATCGGCGAGAGCGACCCGCCCCGGCACGACGCCGGGCAGGGAACGAAACGCGGCGGCACGGGCGAGAGGATCAGGTGAATAGTCCGCCGTCAGTTGCTCGGCCGCCACGAGGGGCGTTTCTTTCGGCGGATCCCCGATCGGTACGGTCGTGAAGGCCGCATCGTCGCGCGCCACCACGGCGTCGAAGGTTGCCGCATCGCCCTTCAGCCGACCGGCCGCGTCGTCGAGCGCTCCATGTAGCTCGACGAGATCCACCGCCGCGCGGGGCGGCGCCACATGACGCTCATCGCTCTCCCCGCAGGACGCATGATCGAGCGAGGGATCATTATTGAAGGAACGGATGACGAGGCGATCAAGCGCCGGACGCCCGCTTTCCGGCTGCCTCCGCAGCACCAGCACCGGATGCGGCACCGGCTCGTAGCGGAAATAAGGCTGCGCTTCCGGAGCCGCCGGCAGGACAAGCGGCACATGGGCCGGCCCGGCCTCCTGCACGCCGGGACTGTTCCCCGCAAGGTCGACGATACGCACGCGCACCCGATAGCGCTGCCCGAAGCGGAGCGCCGGCAGCGAGCGCGGCTCGGGCGCGAAGCGCGTGCGCATCTTGAAGGCGGTAGCAAAAGCGTCCTCGGTCTCGTCCTTCTTCAACGGATCATGCGGATCGGAACGATGAATCGGCCGACCGGGCTGCGGCGCGCTCAGACTCCAGCCGGTCCAGCGGGCGATCACCTCGTGCACGTAGAGATCCTGCTCGAGCGGATAGGCCGGATCGTCCTCGGCGCGGGTCGGGTCCGGCGCCGGGCTGGCGGCGGCGAACTGGACATAGCCCTCCTCCGCTGTCTCGAGCCGGACCGCGCCATCCGCGCCGAAACTGTACAGCCCGCGGCGACGGTGCAGAGAACGCCAGGCGCCGCTGGCCGCCGACCAGACATCGATCCGGTACCCCCGCACGAGGTCGCGGGCGCGCAGCACCGTTTGCGGTCCGGCCCCGAGCGCCGCATTGATCGCCGCCGAGCGCCGCAACGCCTCTATCACCTCGCCTCCACGGTTGTGTGCCGCCAGCGACAGCCCCGCCGAGCGCAGCGCCGGCAGCGCGCCGTCCGAGGTTGGGCTCTCCTTGGCCCGTCCGCTCACGGTCGCAAGGCCGATCAGCTTGGCAAGCGCCCCATCGATATCGAGATCGACGAGATGGAACGCCGCCTCCGGCAGCGCCAGCCAGCCCTCCACCACCTTCGCCCCGCCGGCATCGTCGGCCGCCGCGAAGACCGGTGCCCCCGCCGTCGCCGGCTGATGTCGGCACAGCACCGAGGGCGTGACGATGGCGACGGTGCGCCGCACGCGCGCTTGCCGGAAACCGGCAACCGAGAAACCGGCCAAAGCGGCCCCGGCCGCGCCGGTCGGCGGCACGCCCTCCGGCTTCATCGTCACGTCGAGCACCAGGCCGAGCGCCCGCATCAGCGCCGGATGCGCCGAAATGGCGGTGACCGCCTTGTGAAAATCGAGAATCTCGGCGAGTTCCTTCTCGCTGCGCGGGATCGGGTCGGGCGCGTCCGGCGAGGGCTGTGGCATCCGGCTGAACAAGGTGAAATCGCGCAGTGTCTCCTCCGGCTCCTGCGCCGACAGATCGCGGCGACGGGGCTCCGATTGCAGCTTCAGCAGGTGTCGTCGGGTCTCACGATTAAGCGCATCGACACCGCGTCCCTCATCCGGCAAAGCAAGGCCGGCGAGGCTGCGCGCCAGGCCCAGCGCACTGGGCAGCTCGGCCGCGCCCCGCGTAGTGAGCGACTGGTAGCTGTCGCGGACGAGAGCAAGCGCGTCGCGCGTCCGGTAGGAAATCACCGGCCGGCGGCTCGCGTCGTCGAAGGTGAAGGACTGCACGGGCGTCGTCTCGTTGAAGATCGCCGCCCAAATGTCCGGACGCAGCACCGACGCATCGAACGCCGCCTCGATATCGACGCCGGCAAGGCGCAGCACGATGTCCGGTGGCGCCTCCTGCAAGGCAGCGCTCCAGGCGAGCATCAGGGGAAAGTCACCGAGAGTGCTCCCATCGGTGAGCTTGGGCGACACCACCACCGAAGCGGCGAGTTGGCCATCCGGCATGAAGCCCCGCGGCACGGCGATGAGGGTGAGTTCGATCGCCATCGCCTAGCCTCTCCACCCGCTCCGTGTCGGCGTCACGCGAACGCCTCGGCGTAATCAGCCCAGTCCCCGGCTCCCATCGCCTCGGCGATACTCAGGTGCCGGCTGCCGGCCTCGAAGGAGCGCTCGACGGAGAAGGAGACCGATTTCGAGATGAAGGCGACGCGCACCGAGACAGTGACCTTGGCGACGCCTTTGGCGACGCGCTGCGCCGGGTAGTAGCTGAGCGACAGCATGAACTCGATCGAGATCGAGACGATGGCAAGGATGGTGACCTCGCCGCCGACGCGAACATAGCCGGTGAGTTCGGAATCCGTGCCCTTCAGGCCGATATAGATGCCGGCGAGGATGTGGACCGAACCGCTGGCGACGCCGACGTCGAGCGAGAACATGCCACCGAACTCGAACATCACCTCGACAGAGCGGATGCCCTCGGTGTCGAGTTCGACGCGGGCGAAGCCGCCGCCGCCGAGGATCAGCACCGAGAGCTGGAACGGCTTCTCCCGGCTGGCGAAAGAGAAGGCGAGGCTCGGCCGCCCGGTGAGGAAGGGCAACACCAGCGAGGTGCCGATGGCGATGTTGCGGATCGAGAACACCCCGAAGGCCGCCGGCGGCAGCGGCAGGGCAAAGCCGACCTCGATGCTGGTCGGTTGCAGGGTGATGCGCGGGCCATTGGCGCCGAAAATGCCGGGCGGGATGATCTCGCTCAGCGACTGCACGAATTTCAGCGCACCGAGGAATTCGAACGGCGCCGCCTCGTCGAGCGCCACGTCGACGGAAGGCGACTGCCCGCTTGCCGAGCCGAAGGAAAAGCGGTTGAAATTCACCCGCACGACATTGAGCAGCGTGACCGAGAACTCGTCGAGCCGGCCGCTGATCGTGAGAGTCGGCCCGGTCGTCGGATCGTCCAGCCGCTTGGTGACCACCACCTCGGTCTTCAGCCGCGTCGCCGCCCCGCCGGGCTTGAACTCGACCACGCCGAGATCGACGTCCCTGGTCGGCGCATCCCATTGCATCCGGGTAACGGAGCGTGTCGGGGGCCCGCCTTCGGGCTCCAGCAAGGTGACGATCTTCGGCGCGGCATCGGCAAGCAGGGTCGAGCCGAGCAGGTCCTTGACCGGCACGGCGCCGAACAGCTTGGCATCGAGGCTGGCGAAGGCGGATGCCGGGTCGAAATTCCGCCCAGCACGCCGCCAAGATCGCCGGCAATCGGTCCGAATTTGGTCGAGAAGCCTTTCACCGACAGGTCGGGCCGCACGATGCCGCCGGTCTGATCGGCGGAGAAGCCGATATCGAGATCACCGGTAACCCGCGCGAACAACCCGGCCGCATCGTCGAGCCCGTTGGCGAGGTAGCTCGGATCGAAGGCGAGCCGGGTCGGTGTCGCCACGCCGGTCAGATGCTCGAGCGCCGGCGCGCGCACGTCCAGCGCGTCGATCTTCGGCAGGAAGGCGGCGCCGTTGACGTCGAGATCGGCCCCGAACAGCAGGCCGGCCGAGACGAAGCTCGCCGTCTGCGCATTCGAAGCGAAATCGGCGATCTTCATCGGCGCGCCATTGGTCGGAGCCGGCCGGCGGTGGATCGTGTAATGCTGGGCCACCATCGGCAGCCCGGCGGGAATGTCGTCGTCGGGCACGAAGATCAGCTCGGCGGCGAAATCGATCCGGTTGCCGGCGCGATCGAAGCCGGTGCAGGGAAACGGCCAGGATTTATTGCCGACCCATACTTCGAAGCTGCCCGTGGCGATCCCTGTCGGTGAGTCGCCGGTCATCCCCGGCGTATTCAGCTTCGGCGTCGCCGCAACATTGATCCGCACGCTGTCCAGCGGCATCTCGCGGCCATCAGCAGATCGTCCGGCCGTAACAGCACGACGGTGATCATCATAGCCACCCCGACCAAGGATCTCTCGACCAAGTTGCAAGGTAACAGAAGATATTACCCGAACAAAGATTTCAAATTTCATCCGATCATGTCGATTATAATCAAATAATATTCGAAAATTGAAGTAATAGAAAAACTACCCCTAGGATATGCCGACGGCAATGTCCGTCCGGTCGGAGCGCGGCGACATTCGCCCGTCCGGATGTTCGCAGCGAGTGCCAAGGCACCGGGATGCCGCTGCGGTCAGTCGATGATGTGGTAGCCGCCGTCGATATAGAGCACCTGCCCGGTGATCAGCCGGGCGGCATCATGGGCGAGGAAGGCGGTGGCGGCGCCGACATCGTCGATGGAGACCAGTTCGCGCGCGGGCGCCTTGCTCTTCGCCTTCTCCAGCAGCGCGTCGAATTCCGGGATGCCGGAGGCCGCGCGGGTCGCCAGCGGCCCCGGCGAAATCGCATGCACCCTTATGCCCTTGGGGCCGAGTTCGGCCGCCATGTAGCGCACCGCGCTCTCCAGAGCCGCCTTGGCCACGCCCATGATGTTGTAGTTCTCGACCACCCGCTCGGAGCCGTAATAGGTCATGGTGAACAGCGTGCCGCCATCCTTCATCAGCGGCTCGGCGAGCTGCGCCATGCGCAGGAACGACCAGCAGGAGATCTCCATCGTGGTCAGGAAGCCGTCGCGCGGCGCATCGGTCACCCGGCCGGCCAAGGTGTCGCGCGGCGAGAAGGCGATGGAGTGCACGACGAAATCGAGCTTGCCCCATGTCGCCGCGATGCTCTCGAACACCGCCTCGACCTGTCCGGGCACCGCCATGTCCAGCGGCAGGAAGATCGGCGCTTCCAGCTCGGCCGCCAGCGGCTCGACATGCGGGCGGGCCTTCTCGTTGAGATAGGTGATCGCCAGATCGGCGCCGAAGGCGCGGAACGCCCGCGCGCAGCCCCAGGCGATCGAGCGATCATTGGCGATCCCGACGATGAGGCCCTTCTTGCCTTCGAGCAGCTTCGCCTGCACGGCGGGAATGGACATCGCGGCGCTTCCTTCATGACGGCCGGAGGACGGGGATCGCGGCAGGCGCGGCTATTCGGCGACGGCGAGCGCAGCGCGACGGCGTCCGGCATAGAGCGCGGCAACGGCGCAGGAGGCCAGCCGCGTGCGCACCGAATCCGCCCGCGAGGTCAGGATGATCGGTACCCGGGCGCCGAGCACGATGCCCGCCGCATCGGCCCGCGACAGGAAGGTGAGATTCTTCGCCAGCATGTTGCCGGCCTCGAGGTCCGGTACGACCAGGATCTGGCCATGACCGGCCACCGGCGAGACGATGCCCTTGATCGCCGCCGCCTCGGGATCCACCGCATTGTCGAAGGCAAGCGGGCCTTCCAGCAGGCCGCCGGTGATCTGCCCGCGCTCCGCCATCTTGCACAGCGCCGCCGCCTCGATGGTGGAGGGGATCTTGGTGGTCACCGTTTCCACCGCCGAGAGGATGGCGACCTTCGGCGTGCCTAGCCCGACACCGCGCCAGAGGTCGATGGCGTTCTGGATGATGTCGCGCTTGGCGTCGAGGTCGGGAAAGATGTTGATCGCGGCGTCCGTAATGAACAGCGTCTCGGCATGGCCGGGCACGTCCATGACGAACACATGGCTGATGCGCCGGTCGGTGCGCAGCCCGGTGGCGGAGGCGGTCACCTCCTTCATCAGCTCATCGGTGTGCAGGCTGCCTTTCATCAGCAGCTCGGCGCGGCCTTCGCGTACCAGCTCGACCGCCTTGGCCGCCGCCGCGTGGCTGTGCGGCGTGTCGACGATTTCGATGCCAGCAAGGTCCAGTGCGAATTTGTCGGCCACCGCGCGGATCTTCGCCTCGGGACCGACGAGGATCGGCACGATCAGCCCGGCCTCGGCCGCCTCCAGCGCCCCGCGCAGCGAGGTCTCGTCGCAGGGATGCGCGACGGCGGTTGTCGCCGCCGTCTCGGCGCGCGCGGCGGCGATCAGCCGATCATATTTGGACGGGGCCGAAGGGTCGGGAGCCGGTGTCCGCGTATCGGCCATGCGCTGTCAGTCTCCGCGTCGTGCCGCGACGGTCAGCTTGCCGCGCGGCTTTTCCTGTTCCGGTTCGTCCTGCACGGAGGCATCGAGGCCGAAAAGCCGCCGCACCTCGCCAAGCCGCGCCGCCGTCTCGCCCTCGAGCGCGCCGCTGGCTGACAGCACCTGTTCGACCAGGGCGAAGGCAGCGGCCCGGGTCTCCGCATCCTCCGCGCGCAGCAATTCGGGAATCGCCTGCAGGGCGGCGGAGCGGTCGGCGAGCAGCATGGAGAACTGCTCGCGTACCAGCGCCTTGAACTGGGGCAGCGTCAGCTTGCGGGCATGCCCACCCTGGCGACGCAACTGCTTGATGGCCTGGAAGCCGCGCTCGTCGGCGCCGCCACGGGCGCTGCCGACATAGAGCAGGGCGCGCAACGCCGCCTCCAGTACGCCGCCGCGAGCGAAGCCGGCGCGCAGTTCCTCGATCTTCTTCGCCAGGAGCTCGGCATGAAGCAGGCTCTTGCTGGCGGTGCGCGGACGCCGGGACGAGGTGGAATCGACGCCGACCGCCGCCTGCAGCACCGGCGAGCCATAGACGGTGCGGAAGACCAGCTCGGCTTGGTGTTCCATCGCCTTGCGCCAGCCGTCGAGGCTTTCGACGATCTGGCGCGAGACCTGCTCCTGCGCCTTGAGGAAGGCATTGTCCTCGGCGACCGGCCGGCGGTCCTCGCGTACCTTGGCGACCGCGTCGTCGAGCCAGCCGAGAGCGGGGTTCTGCGAGCCGAACATCTCGTAGGACAGCCGCAGCGGGTGCAGCTTGCGCATGGTCTCCGCCATGGCCGGATTGGTCATCGCCCGCACGAAGGGCTGCACCAGCGCCCGGTAGAGCGACAGGTTGATCTCGGAGACCCGCGCCGCCGCGGCAAAGCTGCGCTCGTCGGCGAGGTCGTTGCCGCCCAGCGCGCGGATATCGTCGAGGTCGCGCGCCTCGCAGCGCATGATCCAGTCGCCGGTGATCAGCTCCGGATCGGCATCGGTGTCCGATTTCCGCGTGAACGTCGCCTCGTAGAGGCCGGGCGGCAGGACGTCGATGAAGTCGATATTGGAGGCGAACTCCTCATGCTCCTTCTTGGCGACGCTGCCGGAGACGAAGATGCCGAGATGGCCGACCGTGTCATGCACGGCATAGACGATGGTCTGGCCATAGGAGCGGATCTCGTCGACGCTGTCATAGAGGTCGAGGATCCAGTCCAGCGCCTGCTGCGGCGGGGTGATGTTGTCGCCGCGCGAGCAGAACGCCACGATCGGCGAGCGGATATTGCGCAGGTCGACCTGCACGCCGTCGGAGGTACGGATCTCGCCGCAGGCGAGCCGGTTGCCGATGAACAGCTCATCGACGATGAACTGGATCTCCTCGGCGTTCAGCGTGACGTGGCCGCCCCACCATTTCTCGAAGCCGAGATAGCGCTCCACCTCGGTATCGACCTTGGAGTAGAGGTTGTACTGCTTGCTCCAGAGCGTGTTGGCGGGGTTCTGGTTCTCGAAGTTCTGCACCAGCCAGGCGCCGTCGAAGATGCCGGCGCCGAGGTCGCTGGTCAGCGCGGTCAGCCAGCTGCCGCCGAGCAGGCCGCCGGAATAGCGCATCGGATTGACGCCCTTCACCCCCGCCCAATAGGACAGCGGGGCGCCGGCGATGATGATCGGCCCGAACAGCTCGGGACGCACCGCCGCCAGCATCATCACCGCCCAGCCCGCCTGACAGTTGCCGATGACGCAGGGCTTGCCCTCCGCCTGCGGGTGGCGCGCGGTGACCCGTTCCAGGAAGACGGCCTCGGCCCGGGCAATGTCCTCGATGGTCTGGCCGGGCATGGGAGCGGGCAGGAAACCGACGAAATAGCAGGGATGGCCGGCCGCCATGGCGACGCCGATCTCGCTGTCGGCCTTGAAGCCGCCAATGCCCGGGCCATGGCCGGCGCGCGGGTCGACGACGACGAAGGGACGCTTGGCGTCGTCGGTCGTCACGTCGGGCGGCGGCACGATCCGTGCGAGCAGGTAATTGACCGGCCGCGGCAGGCTGCGCCCGTCACAGATGAGTTCCGCCTTGTAGTCCAGCACGTTCGGTGCCGGCTCGGCCATGTGCTGCTCATATTGCAGCCCGCGCTGGCGCAGGGCGTCGAGGAACAGCGTCCAACGTTGCGCGGCGTCGACGAAATAGGCACCGGCATCGGAAGCCATATTCGGAGCATTATGCATGATGCACTCCTCCAAAACCGCTCCATCCTACCCGCGATCCAAGTATCGTCCATGACAGTGAGGGGCGATTTGACGGGTGTCAAACGGCGTCGACCTTCATAGCGGGAGACGAGCGGCGAAAGATGAACCGCGGGCGGCAGGCTCCGGATGCGGCTCTTGCGGCCGGCGCCTGCATGGAGCAGAATCAGGCAGGATTGTACCAGCGATCCAGGCTTCCCGAGCCTGAGCAAGAGTCGTCGGGAATGGTGCCCTATGCATCGAGATGGGATATCCGCGCGGCGCGCGCATCTTGAGCGACCGACCTCCGCTTGCGGACGGCCTGCCGGCGTCGCGACGTGTGGGCTGTCAAGATACGCACATAGTATTGTTGTACTATCCAAGCATTATATTGTTGCAACCGCTCTTCTGGAAGCTGTCCTGCTAGAATTCAGACAGACCGATCCGCTCCCGGCCATCGGCAAGAAACGGTATCGGTCACGACAATCGCAGGGGCGGTCAACGTCCCGCTCGACCTGATGACTATGTGCGTTCCGAAGCATCGCAGCGCGCGCCGGATTCTGCCGCGCCGCGCCCGCAGGGAGGGAGAACATGACCGATATGGCCGATAAGACTGCGTCGCTCGGCGACGAAACCTTCATGTCGGCGACAGATCTCCAGAATTACATGGAGAAGATCGCCATGGCCCATGCCAAGGAGGTCGTGAACGCCATGGACCAGGCCACTTTGGCGCGCGAGCAGCTCGCCAAGACCTTGTCCGAGCCGATGGAGTTGACGCCGGAGGCGCTGGCAGAGATTTCCGGCCGCCTTCAGGTGAAGCTGCGCGCCGCCGCCGAGCGCGGCGACACCGAGATCATGGTGATGCGCTTCCCGAACCTGCTGTGCACCGACCACGGCCGGGCAATCAACAACACACTGGAAGGCTGGCCGGACACGCTCACCGGGCGGCCGCGCCAGGCTTATGAGCTCTGGCGCGACCGGTTGAAGCCGGCGGGCTACGGGTTGAAGGCGATGATCGTCGACTGGCCGAACGGCATGCCGGGCGATGTCGGCTTCTTCTTGTCCTGGACCCGGAAATAGCACCCCGGAATCAACCCGTGCGGGTCGGGTGGGTATGTGCCGATACCGAGTGCCTCCCGGTATGAACCGGGAAGCCTGCTGCGCCCCGGAGAAGGGGCGAACTAGCCTTGCGAGAGAGTTGCGTCATGACCGAGCCGCACCCGTCTGCCGTCGAGCACCTGCCCTTCTTCATCACCGCGCCCGGCGGTACCGACGTGCTGATGATCATCGCGGTCGTGACGCTCGTCGGGGCGGTGCTGCTGGCCGGCGTCTTCTTCCTCACCGTGCATTCGCTGCCCGAGCGCCTGGCGCATAAGGGGCAGAAGCTGCAGTTCGAGTTCGTCGCGGTGCTGTGCCTGCTGGCACTGTTCACCCACTCTCATGTGTTGTGGGTGGCGGCGCTGCTGCTGGCCTTCATCGACCTGCCGGATTTCCTGGCGCCGCTGAACCGCATCGCGCGTGCGTCGGAAAAGCTTGCCGACCTGCCATCACCGCCCGATCCCGCAGCGACCATCGAGCCGCACGCGGCCGCGCCCCACTCGCAGGCGGGAGGCTGAGATGCTCGAGCTGTTTCTGTGTTCGATGCTGACGGTGCTGCCGGACTATCTCTATCGCCGCTACGGCCAGGGCAAACGCTTCGGCCATGAGATCACGCTGTATTCCGTCTGGTACGAACTGCGCTGGGGCATCACCACCTGCCTGATGCTGACGGTGTCGCTGATCACCATCATCTTCTACAATCACCCGTCCTCCACCAGCGTCACCGCCTATTTCCGTACCGTCTCGATCCTGCCGGAAACCATCGGCCGGGTGGCGGAGGTCTATGTCGGCGTGAGCGATCACGTCACCAAAGGGGAGCCAATCCTCCGCCTCGACAGCAGCGCGCAGCAGGCGGCGGTCGAAACCGCACGCCGCCGCATCGTAGAAACCGATGCGGCGATGGTGGTGGCCCGCTCGGACGTTGCCGCCGCCGAGGGACAGATCACCGCCGCCACGGAATCGCTGCAGCAGGCCCGTGACGAATTGCAGACCAAGCAGGAACTGGTCGCGCGCAACGCCGACGTGGTGACCCGCCGCGAGATCGAGCGGCTGCAGAATGTCGTCGATGGCCGCGAGGGCTCGCTGGCGGCGGCTCTGGCCGCCAGGGAGGGCGCGCAATCCCGCCTCACCGCGCTGTTGCCGGCGCAGAAGGCCAGTGCCGAGGCCGCGCTCGCCGAGGCTGAGACGGCGCTGGCCAAGACAGTGGTACGCGCCGGGGTCGACGGGCGCGTCGAGCAGTTCACCCTGCGGGTGGGCGACCTCGTCAACCCGATGATCCGCTCGGCCGGCCTGCTCATCCCCGACGACACCGGCCGCCAGCGGCTGATCGCCGGCTTCGGCCAGATCGAGGCGCAGGTGATGAAGCCCGGCATGGTCGCCGAGGCGACCTGCATTTCCAAGCCCTTCGTCATCATTCCGATGGTGGTGACGAGCGTGCAGGACTTCATCGCCGCCGGGCAGTTCCGCGCCGGCGAGCAACTGCTGGACGCCCAGCAGGTGCAGCAGCCGGGTACGCTCACCGTCACCCTGGAGCCGCTCTATCAAGGCGGTCTCGACAATGTGCCGCCGGGATCGAGCTGCATCGCCAATGCCTATTCCAGCAATCATGACCGCCTGGCCGCCGGAGGGCTCGGCCCGGCGCAGTGGTTCTATCTCCACATGGTGGACACGGTGGCGCTGGTGCATGCGCTGCTGCTGCGCCTGCAGGCCCTGATCCTGCCGATCCAGACCCTGGTGTTCAGCGGGGGTCACTGACCCGCTGAACACCACTCGCCATGTCTCCCGGGTGCGGCGCAGACCGCTTCGGCGCGCCGATCGCCACGCTCTTCCACGCGGTACGGTGAGGTGTACGGTGAGGACGATGTCGGCGCGTGAGGCCGGCGCGTCGCGCAACACTGCACAGCGACATCGCCGGCCCGGCGTTCTTCTTCGGGTCCAGGCGCACACGGCATATTGAACGCCCGTCCGCCGCCCCTTATGGCTGGGCCGGCGCCGGCGATCCGGCGGTGTGTTGCGAGAGAACCGACCCATGCGCGATTTCCAGAAGCCCGGACGCTCCAGCGTTGTCGCCCGCGAGGGCATGGCCGCCACCTCGCATCCCTCCGCGACGCTCCCCGCTATCCGGGTGCTGGAGGCCGGCGGCACCGCGCTCGACGCGGCAATCGCCGCCTGCGCAGTGCAATGCGTCGTCGAACCCGGTTCGACCGGCATCGGCGGCGATTGCTTCGCGCTGCTGGCCGGCGAGGATGGCAAGGTCCACGCCTTCAACGGCTCCGGCCGCGCCCCGGCGGCGCTCACTGCCGGGTATCTGCGCGGGCTCGGCCTGACGCAGATTCCCCGCCAGTCGCCGCATGCCGTCACCGTGCCGGGCGCAGTCGACGCCTGGACACGGCTGCATGCCGATCATGGCCGACTGCCCTTCGCCGAATTGCTCGCGCCCGCCATCCATCTGGCGCGCGAGGGCTACGCGGTAGCCGAGCGCGTGAGCTTCGACTGGGGGCGCGAGGCGGCGCTGCTGGCCGGCGACGCCAACGCCGCCCGCGTCTTCCTCCCGGGCGGACGGGCTCCGGCGGCCGGCGAGGTGCATCGCCAGCCGGAGCTGGCCGCCACGCTGGAGGTCATCGCGCGCGAGGGTCGCGACGGCTTCTATCGCGGGGCGGTGGCGCAGGACATCGTCGCCTATCTGCGCGATCTCGGCGGCCTGCACACGCTGGAAGACTTCGCCGCGGCCGCCGGCGAGTATGTCGCGCCGATCCATGCCGATTTCCGCGGCCACCGGGTCTATGAGTGCCCGCCCAATGGCCAGGGCGTCATCGCCCTGATGATCCTCAACATCCTCTCGCGCTTCCCGGCGTCCGGCGATCCGCTGGCCGTCGACCGCCTGCATGTCGAGATCGAGGCGACGCGGCTCGCCTATGCGGCCCGCGATCGCTTCCTGGCCGACCCGGCGCAGGCCGAGGTGCCGGTCGACTACCTGCTGTCCGACGCCCTCGCCGACGAACTCGCCGGTCGCATCCGGCTCGACCGGGCGCTTGACGACATGCCGGCCTTCGCCGGCGGCGAGCATCGTGACACCGTCTATATCTGCGTCGTCGACCGGCAGGGCAACTGCGCCAGCTTCATCAACTCGATCTTCCATCCCTATGGCGCCGGGCTGCTGGCCCCGCGCTCGGGCGTGCTGTTGCATAATCGCGGCCAGAGCTTCGTGCTGGAAGAGGGCCATCCCAACGAGCTCGCCCCGCGCAAGCGCCCCATGCACACCATCATCCCCGGCATGGTTCTGAAGGACGGCCGTCCGCTGATGCCGTTCGGCGTCATGGGCGGCCATTACCAGGCGATGGGCCACGCGCATTTCCTGTCCAAGGTGCTGGATTTTGGCCTTGGCCTGCAGGAGGCGATCGACCTGCCGCGGCTGTTCCCGCTGCCGGGCACGGCAAGCGTCGAGGCGGAGACCGGCTTTCCGGTGGAAACGCTCGCGGAACTCGGGCGACGCGGCTTCGATATCGTGCCCGCCGTGCGGCCGATCGGAGGGGCGCAGGCGATCCGGCTCGACCGCACCCACGGCACGCTGACCGGCGCCTCCGATCCGCGCAAGGATGGCTGCGCCCTCGGTCTGTGAGGCGCATGGGCCGGGGGCTGGCGGCCGGCGGAGCTCCGGGCCGGCGCACTGGAAACGCACGTACCGACCAGCAAGATGGGAAGGCTGAGCCTTCCCATCTTGCTGGAGCGTCGGCAGCCGGCAGATCGGCCCGAAACCCAGCGACCAGATGACGACGAGCCCGAGCTGCAGCGCAGCGCAGCGCAGCGCAGCAAAATAAGAAGCCGGCTTACTTTTTACAGGACACGCGACACGTTCTCGCGGGAGCGGATTGAAGCACCGTCCTTCGGCGGCATCCTGACGGCCGATAGCAGGCAGACGGCGAGAAGAGAAGCAGCGAGGTCATCACGGGTTCGCCTCCGACTCACTGCTGCGGTGGTGCCGGGGGCGGCGGAGGCGGATGCGGTGTCGGCGCGCTACCAGGGCGGCACCTTCTGCGCCTCGGGCTATGACCGGGTCGGTTTCGCGCCGGAGGAGGTGTTCGGCTGGCGTGCGGGGGCCTCGCGACAATCATGAGCCGGCTGCTTTTCGGCCGGTATGCTCGGCGAGTTGAAGATCGTCTCTCGGATGCGCCTGGCGGGGTGTGCTCGGCCATTCCTCATCCGATCCGGCCCCCTGATGACGCACCGGCCGGCCCCAGCGCGTCGGCGGGATCGGCCCTACGCGGCTTCGGCTCGATCCGTCGACCATGATCGAGGCGATGCCGCGTATTTTCACTCGATCTAGGGGTCGGGATCGAGGCCGCTATCGGCCGGCGCCGGAGATCAGGGCTCGGCATCGTCGACCGGTGCTGATGCCGCGACTGATGATTGGGGTCGGGAAGCCCCGGTTGAGGTTCCGGAAGATAGCCGTGCTGATCTGCTGGGCGATTGGTCAGCACCACCCTCCCCTGCCCCACTCGGCCAGTTGCTGGATCGCTACGCGGTGGTGGCGCGATAGCGCGGATTTATGTCGGAGGTTCCGCGTTCGAGCTGGCGAACCTCGCCGCAGTGGAGCGTATCTGGGGCGAGCGTTCCACGTTTGGATGGAAGGGTATGACGGTTCGAGCCTGGCTGGCCCGCGCGTTCCGGCTGCGGGATCTCGGCGTGTTGGCTTGAGGATAGGTCGTTTCTGGTGTCGGCCCGCCGTTGCGCGTCGTTTGCGCGCGTCGTTTCGGCGTTGCGTCAGCCCTAAACGCAAAAACCCCGCCGGCATTTCTGCGCGGCGGGGTTTTCGTGAGATTGTGAAGAAGCGTGCATGTGCTCG
>NZ_JAJALI010000013.1 GCF_020523795.1 Ancylobacter sp. Lp-2 | reverse complement strand
GGCTTCATCGGCGAAGTGGCGGTGTCGGAGAAGAACTTCCTCGGCCGCGGCCAGTATGTCCGCCTCGCCGGCACGCTCGGCGAAAACGTCCAGGGCATCGACTTCAACTTCACCGAGCCCTACTTCCTCGACTACCGTGTCGCGGCCGGTTTTGATCTGTCCTATCGCGAGACCTCTTCGACGAGCTACAGCCCGTACAACACCACCACCGGTGGCGGTACGCTGCGCGTCGGCCTCCCGCTCACCGACGAGCTGACCCTCGGCCTGCGCTACACGCTGTCGCAGAAGGAAATCTCGATCGACGAGGACGATATCGCCACCTACGGCCAGATCTCCTGGGCGTTGCTCGAAGTGAACAACGATCCGGCGATCACTTCGGCGGTCGGCTACACGCTCAGCTACAACATGCTGGACAGCAACATCGACCCGACCAACGGCTACCTGCTGGAGTTCAAGCAGGATCTGGCCGGCCTTGGCGGTGATGTGAACTACATCCGCTCCACCTTCGATGCGCGCTGGTACATGCCGGTCTATGGCGACGTGGTGCTGATGCTGCGTGGCCAGGCGGGCAATGTCTCCTCTTGGGGCGGCGAGGACCTGCGTATCCTCGACAACTTCTTCAAGGGTCCGGACCTCGTCCGCGGCTTCGAATCGAACGGCATCGGCCCGCGCGACTTGGCCTCCGGCCTTGACGGCTCGGATCCGGACGCGCTGGGCGGCACGCTCTACTGGGGCACGACGGCGGAACTGCAGTTCCCGCTCTCCTTCCTGCCGAAGGAAGTGGGTCTGAAGGCGGCGGTGTTCGCCGATGCCGGTTCGCTGTGGGACTACCAGGGCGACACCACCTTCGAGAACATCGCTGGCTGGCAGAACAATCTCGTCGATTGCAGTGCCATCGAAGGGTCCTCGACGAAGGGCATGGCCAATGTGTGCGTCGCCGACAGCGACTCGATCCGCTCCTCGGTGGGTGTCAGCCTGATCTGGAAGTCGCCCTTCGGCCCGCTGCGCTTCGATTATGCGTGGGTGCTGTCGAAGCAAGACTACGACCAGGAACAGGCGTTCCGCTTCAGCGGCGGCACCCGTTTCTGAGGTTCGCGCCCGATCCTAGGCGTCCACATCTTTGGCGGAATACGACGGCCCGGCTCGCCCGGGCCGTCGCTTCATTGGGCGACGGGCATGTCCGGCACGATGCAGTCAGCGGCTGATCCTCTCTTTCACCGTCCGGTTGGGAGCTTTTCCCTCGACGAGCTCTGCGCGCTGGTCGGCGGTCGGCTCGTCGAGCCGCTGGCGGGCGAACGGCAGGTGGCCGGCGTGGCTTCGCTGGAAGATGCTGGGCCGGACGACGTCACCTATATGGACGGCGCCCGCTTCGTGCCGGCGCTGAGGGCGACCCGCGCCGGCGTCTGCCTGATCGGTGAGCGTTTCCTCGACGCGGTGCCGGCCGGCGTGGTGCCGGTGGTGGTGAAACGTCCGCACGCCGCCTTCGTCGCCTTCTCCCGCGCGCTCTACCCCTCGGCGCTGCGTCCGGTTTCGGTGTTCGGTCAGCCGGGCGTTGCCGCCGGCGCCATGGTGCATCCGCAGGCGCGACTCGAGGACGGTGTCACCGTCGATCCCGGCGCGGTGGTCGGGCCGGGCGCGGAAATCGGTGCCGGCACCATCGTCGCCGCCGGCGCGGTGATCGGGCCGGGCGTGCGCGTCGGTCGCGACTGCACCATCGGCGTCGGGGCCAGCGTGCTGCATGCGCTGCTCGGCGACCGGGTGATTCTGCATCCGGGCGTGCGTATCGGCCAGGACGGCTTCGGTTATGTCGGCGGCGCCGGCGGCCACGCCAAGGTGCCGCAGATCGGCCGGGTTATCGTGCAGAACGATGTCGAGATCGGTGCGTCCTCCACCATCGACCGTGGCGGCCTGCGCGACACGGTGATCGGCGAGGGCACCAAGATCGACAATCTCGTGCAGATCGCCCACAACGTGGTGATCGGGCGGCATTGCGTCATCGTCTCGCAGACCGGTATTGCCGGCAGCGCGACGCTGGGCGATTTCGTCATGCTGGGCGGGCAGGTCGGGGTGATCGGCCATGTCCGCATCGGCGACGGGGCGCGGATCGCCGCGACCAGCAATGTGAAGAACGACGTCCCGCCGGGCGTCGAATGGGGCGGTTCTCCGGCGCAGCCGATGCGGGACTGGTTCCGGGAAGTGATGGCAGTCCAGCGCCTTGCCCGTGCCGAGCGCGGCAGCGGGCGGGCGGCTGACGAAGGACAGAAGAACTCATGAGCGAACAGGCCGAAACCAGTCTCGGCGCGGCGGACATCCAGAAGATTCTCGCCGCCCTGCCGCACCGCTACCCGTTCCTGATGGTCGACAAGATCGTCGGCATCGAGGGCGACAAGCGCGCGGTCGGCATCAAGAACGTCTCCGCCAACGAGCCGCATTTCCAGGGCCATTTCCCGGACAACCCGGTGATGCCGGGCGTGCTGATCCTCGAGGGCATGGCGCAGACCGCCGGGGCCATCTGCCTGTTCGAGCGGGCCGAGGGCGGCAAGCCGTCGCTGGTCTATTTCATGACCATCGACAAGGCGAAGTTCCGTCGACCGGTGGTGCCGGGCGACGTACTGGAGTACCACATGACGCAGATGACCAAACGCCGCAACATGTGGTGGTTCCGTGGCGAGGCCAAGGTCGACGGCCAGCTGGTCGCCGAGGCCGAGGTCGGGGCGATGATCGCCCAGGGCGGCGGCAAATGAGCGGCAGCGCACGCATCCACCCCACCGCGCTGGTCGAAGACGGCGCGGTGCTGGGCGAGAACGTCGAGATCGGCCCGTTCTGCACCGTCGGCGCCAATGTCGAGCTCGGCGAGGGCGTCCGGCTCATCTCCCATGTCGTGGTGGCCGGCCACACGCAGATCGGCGCCCATTCGGTGGTCTATCCCTTCGCCTCGCTCGGCCAGCCGCCGCAGTCGGTGCACTACAAGGGCGAGCCGTGCCGGCTGATCGTCGGTGAGCGGTGCATCATCCGCGAGCATGTGACGATGAACATTGGCACTGCCGGCGGCCACATGGAGACCCGGGTCGGGGCGCACGGCTTCTTCATGGTCGGCAGCCACGTCGCGCATGACTGCGTGATCGGCGAGCGGGTGGTGTTCGCCAACAATGCGACGGTGGCCGGCCATGTCACGGTGGGCGACAATGTCTTCATCGGCGGGCTCGCGGCGGTGCACCAGTTCACCCGCATCGGCGACGGCGCGATGATCGGCGGCATGTGCGGCGTGCATTTCGACGTCATCCCGTTCGGCCTGATGATGGAGGGCCATCCGGGGCTGCGCTCGCTCAACTATACCGGGCTGAAGCGTCGCGGCCTGTCGCTGCAGCAGCGCCGCGAATTGCAGGGCGCCTATCGCGAGCTGTTTTACGGCGCCGGCACGCTCGCGCAGCGCACGGATCGCGTGGCCGAGCATTTCGGCGAGAACGCCAATGTCATGCGGATCGTCGAGTTCGTCCGCACCGCCGGCAAGCGCCGCCTCACCGTTCCCGCCGATGCCGACGACAATGGCGCCGAGCCCGACGCCGCCTGAGGCTCCCGGGCTCGCCGCCGCGGCGCCCGTCATGCCGGGCGGCGAGCCAAGCGGCGAGCCGCTTGCCATCATCTGCGGCGGCGGGGCTTTCCCGCTGGCGGTCGCCGAGGCGGCGACGCGCGCCGGACGGCGGGTGCATCTCTTCGCCCTGCGCGGCCTCGCCGATCCCGCCGTGGAGGCCTGGCCGCACAGCTGGATCGCCCTCGGCCAGTTCGGCAAGCTCTGCGCGGAGATGCGCCGGCGCGGCTGCCGCGACGTGGTGTTCATCGGCAATGTGCTGCGCCCGCGCCTCCTCGACGTGAAGTTCGATTGGGCGATGGTGCGGCAGCTGCCGCGCATCTTCCGCATGCTGCGCGGCGGCGACAATCATTTGCTCACCGGCGTCGGCGAGGCGTTCGAGGATGCCGGCTTCCGGCTGCTCGGCGCCCATGAGGTCGCGCCGGAGATCCTGGTGCCGGCCGGCCAGCTCGGCCGGGTGGCGCTCGGCCGTGACGAGCTCGACGACGTGCTCACCGGCCGCCACGCGCTGGCGGTGATGGGGCCGCTCGATATCGGCCAGGGGCTGGTGGTGATCAACCGGCACGTCGTCGCCGTCGAGGCGGCGGAGGGTACCGACCTGATGCTGCGCCGCTGCGCCGAGCTTCGGGCCAATGGCCGCATCCGCCGCCGGGCGCCGTCCGGCGTGCTGGTGAAGGTGCCGAAGGTGGCGCAGGATAGGCGCTTCGATTTGCCCTCGCTCGGCGTCGCCACCGTCGAGGGCGCGGCGGTGGCCGGGCTCGCTGGCATCGCGGTGGAGGCCGGCGGGGTCATCGCCACCGATCTCGCGGCGATGATCCGCGCGGCGGATACGGCCGGCCTGTTCATCTACGGCTTCGCGCCGGAAGCGGACGGGGAGGCCGGCCGATGAGCCAGACGCCGGCGCGACCGCTCTCGGTCTTCCTCATCGCCGGGGAGGATTCGGGCGACGTGCTGGGCGCCGGACTGATGCGCGAGCTGGGCGCGCTCACCGGCGGCGCCGTCGCCTTCACCGGGATCGGCGGACCGCGCATGGAGGCGGCCGGCCTTGCCTCACAATTCCCGATGGACGACATCACTGCCATCGGTGTCGGGCAGGTGGTGGCCGGCCTGCCGCGCATCCTCAAGCGCATGCGCGAGGCCGCCGACGCCGTGGTGCGCGCGCGCCCCGACGTGCTGGTGCTGATCGACGCGCCGGATTTCACCCACCGCGTCGCCCGCAAGGTGCGGGCGCGGCTGCCGGACCTGCCGATCGTCAAATATGTCGCGCCCACCGTGTGGGTGTGGCGACCCGGGCGGGCGAGGGCGATGAAGCCGGATGTCGACCGGGTGCTGGCGGTGCTGCCCTTCGAGCCGGAGGTGATGGCGCGGCTCGACGGGCCGCCCACCACCTATGTCGGCCATCCGCTGCTCGGCATGCTCGACGAGATCCGCCCGAATGCCGAGGAGGCGCTCCGGCGTGCCGGCAAGCCGCCGCTGCTGCTGGTGCTGCCGGGCAGCCGACGCTCGGAGCTGCAGCGGCTGGGGCCGCTGTTCGGCGACGTGCTGGCGCGGCTGGTGGCGCAGGTGCCGGACCTCGAACTGGTGCTGCCGACCCTGCCGCGCCGGCGGGCCGAGGTGGAGGCAATGGTGGCCAGCTGGACCGTGACGCCGCGCATCGTCGTCGACGAGGCGGAGAAGCACGCCGCCTTCCGCCGCGCCCGCGCCGCCTTCGCCGCGTCCGGCACGGTGACGCTGGAGCTGGCGCTCGCCGGCATCCCCTCCATCGCCACCTATCGCGTCCACTGGCTGGAGGCGCGCTTCGCCTATCACGTGCTCAACATCACCTCGGCGATCCTGCCCAATCTCATCCTCGGCGAGAAGGCGATCCCGGAATACCTGCAATGGTATATCGACCCGCCGGCGATGGCGGCGGTGCTCGCCCGGCTGATCGAGGGCGGGCCGGAGCGCGAGGCCCAGCTCGCCGCCTTCGAGCGGCTCGGCGAACTGATGGGTGTCGATGGCGAGACGCCGAGCCGGCGCGCTGCCCGCGCGGTGCTGGAGGTGGCGTGGTCGCGCCATCCTGACGTCCTGCCAGCGGCCACCGGTGGCTGAACGGCGCCGAGCTGGCCGTCACGCACGCTCGACACAGCTTGCCCGGCTGGCCGCGCGCTTCCCGGCATTGCGACGCGGCCGGCAAGTCCGGAGCGCGTCGCGTCTCGCGACATGGGCCCGGAAAGAGGTTTCCTGAAACGAAATGCCCGCCATCCGGGGTCGGAGGCGGGCATCGTCATTTCACGCAGCCGACTGCGGGACGGCAAGGATGGCGGCACGCGAGCCGCCATTCGCCGCCACCCGGCTCACTTGCGGCGGGCGATCGGCACGTAGTCGCGGCGGGAGGCGCCGGTGTAGAGCTGGCGCGGGCGGCCGATGCGCTGGCCGGGATCCTCGATCATTTCCTTCCACTGGCCGATCCAGCCCACGGTGCGGGCGAGGGCGAACAGCACGGTGAACATCGAGGTCGGGAAGCCGAGGGCGCGCAGGGTGATGCCCGAATAGAAGTCGATGTTCGGGTAGAGCTTGCGCTCGACGAAATACTCGTCCTGCAGCGCGATGCGCTCCAGCTCCACGGCGATGTCGAGCAGCGGATCGTCCTTGATGCCGAGCTCGCCGAGCACCTCATGGCAGGTCTTCTGCATGATCTTGGCGCGCGGGTCGTAGTTCTTGTAGACGCGGTGGCCGAAGCCCATCAGGCGGAACGGGTCGTTCTTGTCCTTGGCGCGCTTGATGAATTCCGGGATGCGCTCCACGGAGCCGATTTCGCCGAGCATCTTGAGCGCCGCCTCGTTGGCGCCGCCATGCGCCGGTCCCCACAGGCAGGCGATGCCGGCGGCGATACAGGCGAAGGGGTTGGCGCCGGAGGAGCCGGCGAGGCGCACGGTGGAGGTCGAGGCGTTCTGCTCGTGGTCGGCGTGCAGGGTGAAGATGCGGTCGATGGCGCGCGAGAGCACCGGGTTCACCTTGTACTCCTCGCAGGGCACCGAGAAGCACATGCGCAGGAAGTTCGAGGCGTAGTCGAGGTCGTTCTTCGGGTAAACGAAGGGCTGGCCGATATGGTATTTGTAGGCCATGGCCGCCAGCGTCGGGATCTTCGCGATCATCCGCACCGAGGCGATCATGCGCTGCTGCGGGTCGGCGATGTCGGTGCTGTCGTGATAGAAGGCCGAGAGCGCGCCGACCGAGGCGACCAGCACCGCCATCGGATGGGCGTCGCGGCGGAAGCCGTGGAAGAAGCGGCTCATCTGCTCATGCACCATGGTGTGGCGCGTGACGCGGTAGTCGAAGTCCGCCTTCTGGGCGGCGGTGGGCAGCTCGCCATAAAGCAGCAGGTAGCAGGTCTCGAGGAAGTCGCCGTCTTCGGCCAGCTGCTCGATCGGGTAGCCGCGATAGAGAAGGACGCCCTCGTCGCCATCGATATAGGTGATCTGGCTCTCGCAGCTCGCGGTCGAGGTGAAGCCGGGATCGTAGGTGAACATCCCGGTCTGGCCGTAGAGCTTGCCGATATCGACGACCTGCGGCCCGATCGTGCCGTTCAGAATCGGGAGTTCCCAGCTCTTGTCGCCGATACTGAGTGTGGCCGTGTTCGCGGAAGTGCCGTTGATGGCGTCCATGCGGGGTCTCCCTGAGAGTCTATGGACCGAACGAAGCGGAGCGCGTCGGCGGAGGTTCTCGCCTTGTTGTGCGACAGCCGTTTCCGAGGGGCCTTCTATGCTCCCCAGTGGCTGGACGCGTAAAGTCGTAACGGTTTAGAACCGTGCTCGCAAGCGCAGCGGGCACGGTAGCCCAATAACATTGAAATCCAGTAACGGCAGGGCGTTTCGTGGATTTCGCACCTGCATCAACACTTCGTCGTACGACCCTCAGGCCGCCCGTGCGGCAGGTGCCTGATCGGCGATGCGCGCCAGCGACTCGTCGCGCCCCAATACCGCCAGCACGTCGAAGATGCCGGGGGAGGTGGTACGGCCGGTCATGGCGGCGCGCAGCGGCTGGGCGAGGGCGCCGAGCTTCACGCCCTTGGCCTCGGCGACGGTGCGCACCGCGGCCTCGGTGCTGGCGGCGGTCCACTCGCCGGTCGCCGCCAGCGCCGCATGGGCGGCGGCGAGCAGGGCGCGGGCATCGTCGGTGAGCAGCGCCTTGGCCTTCTCTTCCATGTCGAGCGGGCGCTGCTTGACGATGTAGCCGGCACTGTCGATCAGCTCGATCAGCGTCTTGGCGCGCTCCTTCAGGCCGGGCATGGCGGCGAGGAACTGGGCGCGCTTTTCCGGGGTGAGCGCGGCGGCGATCTCGGCGCCGTTCGGCAGGTGGGGCAGCAACTGGTCGATGGCGACCATCAGCTCGGCGTCCGGGGTCGCCCGCATGTAGTGGCCGTTGATGTTCTCCAGCTTAGCGAAGTCGAAGCGGGCCGGCGAGCGGCCGACGCGGTCGAGATCGAAAAGCGCGATCATCTCCTCGGTAGAGAAGATCTCCTGGTCGCCATGGCTCCAGCCGAGGCGGACGAGATAGTTGCGCAGCGCCGCGGGCAGGTAGCCCATCGCCCGATAGGCGTCGACGCCGAGCGCGCCGTGGCGCTTGGAGAGCTTGGCGCCGTCCGGCCCGTGGATCAGCGGGATATGCGACATGATCGGCACGTCCCAGCCGAGCGCACGGTAGATCTGCGTCTGGCGGGCGGCATTGGTGAGATGGTCGTCGCCGCGGATGATGTGGGTGACGCCCATGTCGTGGTCATCAACCACCACCGAGAGCATGTAGGTCGGCGTGCCGTCCGAGCGCAGCAGCACGAGGTCGTCGAGTTCCTTGTTCTGGAACACGACGCGGCCCTGCACGAGGTCGTCGATCACCGTCTCGCCTTCGGTCGGCGCCTTCAGCCGGATGGCCGGCTTGGCGCCGGTGGGGGCCTCGCCGGGATCGCGGTCGCGCCAGCGGCCGTCATAGCGCGGGGCGCGGCCTTCCTTGCGGGCGGTCTCGCGCATCTCCTCCAGCTCGGCGGAGGTGGCGTAGCAGGGATAGGCATGGCCGGCGGCGAGCATCTGCTCCACGGCCTCGCGATGCCGCCCGGCGCGGGCGAACTGGTAGATGACGTCACCCGACCAGTCGATGCCAAGCCAGGACAGGCCGTCGATGATCGCGTCGATCGCTTCCGGGGTGGAGCGCTGGCGATCGGTGTCCTCGATGCGCAGCAGCATCTTGCCGCCCTTGGCATGGGCGTACAGCCAGTTGAACAGCGCGGTGCGGGCGCCGCCGATATGGAGGAAGCCGGTCGGGGAGGGGGCGAAGCGGGTAATGACGGTGTCGGACATCGGGTTTCCGTGTCGTCGCCCGGCGCAGCGTCGCGGGCGGTAGCGGTCGGGATGCGTGCGTGTACCATAGGAGCGCGAGCGGGGAAAAGACGCCGTGCGGCAAGAGGCCGGCGACAAGGGGTCGGCGGCACCGTATCGCGCGGGGGACGTGGGGGACATGGCGGGCGATCGTGTCGGGCGCGCGAGGGCGCGGGCAGGGGTGCAGGCGGTCGCCGTGCCCATGCCCGTCCATGCGCCTGCCGCGGCGGTCACCCTTGCCGGCGGCACCCGGCCTCCGCTGCCGGTGCGGCTCGCAGGCGTGCTCGGTGCCCTGCTGGCACGCGAGGTCGAGGACCGGCGCGGCGCGCTGTTTCTGCCGGTCGGCTTCGCGCTCGGCATCGCCCTCTATCTCGGCGCCGCCGCCGAGCCGTCGCCCTATGCCGGGCCAGCGGCCTTCCTGGTGCTGCTCGGCCTCGCCTTGGCGCTGCGGGCGCGGCCCTTCGCCTTTCACGCGCTGGCGCTGGCGGCGAGCGTGGCGGCCGGCTTCGGCCTCGCCAGCCTGCAGGTGCAGCGCATGGCGCATCCGGTGCTGGCGGCGCCTCTCGCCGGCGTCACGGTGAGTGGCACGGTCGAGCAGGCGGAGCTGCGCCCGCGCGGCAGCCGCATCGTGCTGAAGGTGAGCGGCTTCGACCGTCCGCCCAAGGTCGTTCCGCAGCGCGTGCGCATCGCGCTCGCCACGGCGAGCCCGCCGCCGGTCGGGACGCATGTCAGCCTGCGCGCCGATCTCGCGCCGCCGCCGGGGCCGGCCTATCCCGGCGGCTTCGATTTCGGCCGGGCGGCGTGGTTCGAGGGTATCGGCGCCACCGGCTATGCGGTCGGCAAGTGGCGGGAGACGCCGGCGCCGGAACCCATGGGCCTCGGGCTCGCCTTTTCCGCCTGGCTGGAGGCGAGCCGGCAGGCGATGGCGGCGCGCATCCGTGCGGTACTGCCGGGCGAGGCCGGCGGTGTCGCCGTGGCGCTGGTGACCGGCATTCGCGGCCAGGTGCCCGAGCCGCTGGAAGAGGCGATGCGGGTCTCCGGCCTGTCGCACATCCTGTCGATCTCCGGCCTGCACATGGCGCTGGTGGCGACGACGGTGTTCTTCCTCGCCCGCGCGCTGCTCGCTTTGTGGCCGGGGCTGGCACTCACCCGGCCGATCAAGGCCTGGGCGGCGGTGCCGGCGCTGCTTGCGGCCACCTACTACCTGCTGCTCTCCGGCGCCGAGGTGGCGACGCAGCGCTCCTATGTGATGACGCTGCTGGTGCTGTGCGGCGTGATGCTCGGCCGCCCGGCGCTCACTTTGCACACGCTGGCGCTGGCGGCGCTGATCGTGCTGACGCTGGCTCCCTGGGCGCTCCTCGATCCCGGCGCGCAGATGTCCTTTGCCGCGACGCTGGCGCTGGTCGTCGTCTATGAGCGGGGCGGTCGTCGGCTCCTTGCCGCCGGAACCGGCCGGGTGCCGTGGTATGCCTCCGGCCCGACGCGCTGGTTGGCGGCGCTGGCGCTGACCTCGCTGGCCGCCGGGCTCGCCACCGCGCCCTATGCCGCCTACCATTTCCAGCGCCTCGCGCCGCTGAGCCTCATCGCCAATCTCGCCGCCACGCCGCTGGTGAGCTTCGTCATCATGCCGGCCGGTCTCGTCGGCACGCTGGCCATGCCGTTCGGCTGGGAGGGCCCGGCCTTCCGGGTGATGGGCTGGGGCATCGACGCGATGAACGCCGTCGCGCGCTGGGTGGCGTCGCTGCCCGGCGCCGATGGCGGCGTGCGGGCGATGCCGCTGGCCAGCCTGGTGCTGATCACCTTCGCCTTCCTCGCCGCCTGTCTGTTGCGCACCCGGCTGGCGCTGGTGGCGGCCGTGCTGGCGTTTGCCGCCGGCGGGCCGATCCTCGCTGCCCGCCCGCCCGACGTGCTGATCGACGCGCAGGCGCGGACGGTGGCTGTGCGTGGGCCGGATGGCCAGCTCGTCCTGATGGGCGACCGACGCAAAGGCCTCGCCGAGCGCTTCGCCGCGGAGCAATGGTTTTCGGCGGAAGGCATGCGCGGCAAGGGAGCGGGAACGAGAGCGGGCGCGGAAGCCAAGGCGAGCGGAGTCGGGGGGACGGGAGCCAAGACGGCGGGAACTGGGGGAACGGGAGTGGGGGTGACGGGAGCCAAGGCTGCGGGAGGAGGGGTGACAGGAGCTGAGATGTCCGCAGCAAGGGCAACGGGCGCGGCATCGTCGACAGAAGCCTTCGCGCCGACGAATGTCCGGCAGACGGCTTCCATCGCGAAGCCCGCGTCGATAGGTATCACGACGGAGTCAGCTACGATCGCGATGGCCCCCGCCGGCACGTCGCCCGGCGACGCGCCCACCAAGAATACAATGTTCGGAAGCTTACCCGCCAAGAATACGCCCGCCAAAAGTGAGGCGGTCAGGAGTGAGGCTGCCGGGGGCGGGAACGCGGGGAGCGAGACTGCCGGGGGCGAAACTGACAGCAGAGCGACCGCCAGGCGCGAGGCCGCCAGCGGCACGGTTGCAGGGGCGACCTCCGGTCTACCGCTCTCGTCCGCCGCTAGGAGCGAGCCTGCCAGTGGCACGGTTGCTGGGACGGCTTCCGGTCTCCCACTCTCATCCGCTGCCGGGAGCGGGGCTGCCGGGGGCACGGTTCCCGGTGCCTCCTCCGGTCTGCCGCTCACATCCGCGGCTAGGAGCGGAGCCGCCAGCGGCACGGTTGCCGGCGCCGCCTCCGGTCTACGGCTCTTGCCTGCTGCCAGGAGCGAGGCTGCCAGTGGCACGGTTGCCGGCGGGGCTTCTTCCACTCTCCCACTCTCGTCCACTGCCGGGAACCGAGCCGCCAGTGGCACAGTTGCAGGGGCGGCCTCCGGTCTCCCACTCTTGCCCGCTGCCGGGAGCGGAGCCGCCAGTGGCACGGTTCCCGGTGCGGCCTCCGCTCTCCCGCTCCCGTCCGTCGCCGGCCCGACGACCGTAAGCCCCGCGCAGGCCTTGCCGGTGGGTGTCGCCCGATGCGATGCGCTTGGCTGCGTCCTGCCGGCGCGCGACGGTCGGCTCGTGGCCTATCCGCTCGATCCTGCCGCGCTGGTCGACGATTGCCGGCGGGCGGCGCTGGTGCTGAGCCGCTTCACGGCGCCGGCAGATTGCGCCGCCGAGGTGATCCAGCTCGGCCGCGCCGGCGAGGGGGCCGGCATCGCCTTGCGGCTCGATCCGGAGGGAGTCTGGCAGCGCATCGATGCCCGCCCTGCGGACGGCACACGCCCCTGGTTGCCGGGGTGGTAGCGATGACCGCGCGGCCACAACGAAGCACGCGCCATCACGCAGCCGACGATTCCAGGGTGGGCGACGTCGCTCATCGCCCGTCTGACGCCGGCGGCCGATCGGCTCTCCGCCGGTTAAAACCCCGCCGATCCCACCCCCGCCGATCCAGCTTCCGCCGGCTTCGCCGCGGTCCATCCTGGCGGCACCAAAGGCCCGGTTCCTTCCGACTGCTTCCGCCTTCGGCCCACCGCCATCGGATTCTCCCGATGAGTGTCGGCCCGCTCGTCGGGGTTTGGCAGTCGGTCGGTGCGCCTGCCGAAATCTCAGTAGCGGCGGAACAGGCCGACCAGCCGGCCCTGGATGCGCACCCGGTCCGGCCCGAAGATGCGGGTCTCGTAGGCCGGGTTGGCGGCCTCCAGCGCGATGGAGGCGCCCTTGCGGCGCAGGCGCTTCAGCGTCGCCTCCTCATCATCGATCAGCGCCACCACGATCGAACCGTTCTCGGCGGTGTCGCCACGGCGAATCAGCGCCAGGTCGCCGTCGAGAATGCCGGCCTCGATCATCGAATCGCCGCGCACTTCCAGCGCGAAATGCTCGCCGCTGCCCAGCATGTCCGCCGGCATGGCGATGGTCTGGCTCGCCGACTGGATGGCGGAGATCGGCGAGCCGGCGGCGATCCGGCCCATCACCGGGATCGGGATCGGCCGGGCCAATTCCTCTTCAGCGGCGGGCGAGGCGGTCGGCTTGGCACGGCCGAGGCTGCCCTCGATCACGCTGGGCGCGAAGCTGCGCGCCGGAGCCGGTGTCGCCGCCGCTGTCTTGGGAACCGCCTGCACCGTTTCCGGCAGGCGGATCACTTCCAGCGCCCGCGCGCGGTTCGGTAGCCGGCGGATGAAGCCGCGCTCCTCCAGAGCGGTGATCAGCCGGTGGATGCCGGACTTGGACCGGAGGTCGAGCGCTTCCTTCATCTCCTCGAAGGAAGGCGGCACGCCGCTCTCCTTCAGCCGTTCATGGATGAAGCGGAGCAGTTCGTGTTGCTTGCGGGTGAGCATCAGCGCAGGTCCGTCCCCAGCGGTCAGGCAAAATGAAACAAATCACGAACAAACACTATCCGTTCTTTTTGTGTTCCACAATCGGTAAATAAAGCGCTAAGCGGTCGACGCGGCGGCGGGCTCCGACTAGTGTATGCAATGTCATATTGATTGCTCATGTTATATGCAGTTTTGAGATCCGCTCAGCCGGGAGACCCGCATTGTCCGCCACGATCGCCGAAATCCTCCACGCACACCGCTCCGGCCGCTCGACCCCCGCGCGCACCGTCGCCGCCTGCCTGGAGAGGATCGAGCGGCATGCCGATCCCTCGGTGTTCACCGCGCTGGTCGGGCCGGAGGCGCTCGCCGAGCAGCTGGCGGCGCTGGAGGGGCGGGATCCGGCGCAGCTGCCGCTCTATGGCGTGCCCTTCGCGGTGAAGGACAATATCGACGTTGCCGGCCTGCCGACCAGCTGCGCCTGCCCGGACTTCGCCTATGTGGCCGCGCGCGACGCCACCGCCGTCGCCCGGCTGAAGCGCGCCGGCGCCATCGTCATCGGCAAGACCAATCTCGACCAGTTCGCCACCGGGCTGAACGGCACCCGCTCGCCTTATGGCACGCCGCGCAACGCGGTGCGCGCCGACCTGATTCCCGGCGGTTCGAGCTCCGGTTCGGGCGTCGCGGTGGCGGCGGGGCTGGTGGCCTTCGCGCTCGGCACCGATACCGCCGGCTCCGGCCGCATCCCCGCCGGGCTCAACAACATCGTCGGCATCAAGCCGAGCCTCGGCCTCGTCTCCACCGCCGGGCTGGTGCCGGCCTGCCGCACGCTCGACTGCATCTCGGTGTTCGGCCTCACCGTCGAGGACGCCTTCACCGCGTTGCGGGCGATGGCCGGGCCGGACGAGGCCGATCCGTTTTCGCGCCCGCTGCCGCTCGGCGCGCCCGGCGCCTTCCCGACGGCGCCGCGCATCGCCGTGCCGCGGCCGGAGGACCGGTTGTTCCTCGGCGACCGCCAGGCGGAGGCGGCCTTCACCCAGGCGGTCGCGCGGCTGGCCTCGCTCGGCGCCCGCATCGTCGAGATCGCCATGGAGCCGTTCTACGAGACGGCGAAGCTGCTCTATGAGGGCCCCTGGGTGGCCGAGCGCTACGCCGCCGTCGGCCCCTTCCTCGAATCGAAGCCGGACAGTTTCAACGAGGTGGTGCGCTCCATCATCGAGGAGGGGCGGCGACGCACCGCCGTCGAGGCGTTCCGCGCGCATTACCGCCGCGTCGAGCTGGCGGCGCGCGCCCGCGCCAGCCTCGAGGGCTGCGACGCGCTGATGGTGCCGACCATGCCGACCGTCTACACGGTGGAGGAGATGCTGGCCGAACCGGTGCGGCTCAATTCCAATCTCGGCATCTACACCAATTTCGTGAACCTGCTCGACATGTGCGGCATCGCCGCGCCGTCGGGGATGCGGCCGGACGGGGCGCCGGTGGGCATCACGCTGCTGGCCGGGGCAGGGCGCGACGCGCAGCTCGCCGCCATCGCCGCCGCCTTCCATGCCGCCAGCGACCTGCCGATGGGCGCCACCGGCCTGCCGCTGCCGGCGCTGCCCCAGGCCGTGCCGCAGGCGGGCGCGGGCTATCACGCCCTCGCGCTGTTCGGGGCGCATTTGTCCGGCCTGCCGCTCAATGGCGAATTGCTGGCGGCCGGCGGCGTGTTCCTGCGCCCGGCGCGCACCAGCGCCGACTACCGGCTCTACGCGCTTCCCGAGGGCCGGGTGCGCCGCCCGGGCCTGCTGCGGGTCGAGCCCGGCAGCGGCGGCGGGGCCATCGAATGCGAGATCTGGGCGTTGCCGGCCGAGGCCTTCGCCCGCTTCGTCGACGCCATTCCCGCGCCGCTCGGCATCGCCACCATCCAGCTGGAGGATGGCAGCCGGGTGAAGGGCTTCGCGCTGGAGGCGGTGGCCGCGCGGGATGCGCGCGACATTACCGGCTTCGGCGGCTGGCGCGGTTTCCTCGCCGACGAGCAGCGCCAGCGTCAGATCGCGGGGATTCCGGCGGCGGAGTGAGGCGCGGCGCCCGGCGCCGTTGGCGCTGGGGTCGAAAAGTTCAGCGATATCAGATCAGTTGCGCATATTTCTCATACGCGTTGTGAACGATGGCGATGTGATCGCGCATCGCCATCGCCGCCCCGTCGCGGTCGCCGCGCAGGATGGCGGTGACCACCCGGTCGTGCTCCAGATGCGAGAGAGCGAGGCGGCCCAGCGCGCGGAACTGCGCCCGGCGGAACGGTGAGAGCCGCTGCCGGGTCGCCAGCGTCAGCTCGACCAGATAGTCGTTATGCCCGCCGGCATAGATCGAGGCGTGGAACTGCTCGTTCGCCTCGCGATAGGCGGCGAAGTCGCCGAGCCGCATCATCTCGCCCATGTCGGCGTGCAGCGTCTCCAGCCGGCGCCGCTCGGCCGGGTTGATGTTCTGCGCGCACAGGCCGGCGCACAGCGCCTCCAGCTCGGCCATCACCTCGAACATGTTCTGCAGCCGCTCGAAGCTCGGCCGCGCGACGATGGCGCCGCGATGCGGACGGGCGTCGATCAGGCCGGAGGCGGCGAGCTCGCGGATCGCCTCGCGCACCGGGGTGCGCGACACGCCGAAGCGGGCGGCCAGCGCGCTCTCGTCCAGCAGGGTGCCGGGCGGTTGCTGGCCACGGGTGATCTCGTCGGCGAGCTGCTCGCGAATATCCTCGGCACGGGTCCGGCGGCCGGGACGCGCCGTAGTGGCGGCGGCGGTGGGCGGCACGGCGAGGGCGATGGGACTTTCGGGAAGCGACATGTCAGCCCCGCCGGCCGGCGCGCGGCACGGGTGCCCCCCGGGCGGGGGCGGCGGCGGGGATGTGGAAACGGGTCATCGGCTCTCGGCAGGCTCGGTTTCAGGCGGAAGGTTCAGCTAGCGGCAGGTTCAGCTAGCGGCTTGTTGCGGCGATTTTCCAGCGCGGGCCGGAATCGGCGTTCACGCCGGTTCGGCGATCAGGCTGACATGGGCGGCGACGACTTTCCATCCCCCGGCGGTGCGCATCCAGGTCTGCATCTGCCGACCGACCTTGCCGGGCGCCGCGTCCCGGCGGAACAGCGTCGCGGCGATGGCCAAGTCGCGGCCATAGGTGGTGATCACCGTGCCGTCCAACGTGCGCTCCAGCCCGACGGGCGAGCGGGCGGCGCGGAAGGCGCGGATGGCGCCGATGCCGTAGAGGTTCTCGCCGCCGCCATAGCGGATGGTGCGGGCATCGTCCCAGAACAGGTCATCGAGCGCCGCCACGTCATTGCTGACCAGCGCCTGTTCGTAGCGGGCGAACGCCGCCTCGACCTCGGCCTTCACCTCGGGGATGTCGATGTCCATCGTGCTGGAATCCCTTGCATCTTGCTATGGGACAGCACACAGCCTCGGGCGTGCCGGGTCAATCCTCCAGCGGCAGAATCTCGCAAGTCTCGCCGGCCCTGGCGGCCGGGGCGTTCGGGCCGCGCACCAGTAGCGCGTCGGCGCGCGAGAGCAGGCTCAGCATGGAGGAATCCTGCACCGGCATCGGCCGGACCTGCGGTATCCCGGCGCGATGGCCGGTGATCTCGGCCCGCATAAAGTCCATGCGGTGGTCGTTGGCCTTCACGTCGACCGCGAGCTCGGCCGGCACCAGTTCCAGCCCGCTGACGCCAGCCTCGCCCTGCAGGCGGCGCAGCAGCGGGCGCAGGAAGATGAGGGCGCAGACATAGGCCGAGACCGGATTGCCGGGCAGGCCGAGCACATGCGCCGAGCCAGGCGCCGGAAACCGGCCGAACATCAGCGGCTTGCCCGGCCGTAGCGCGATCTTGTGCACCGCCAGCGTCGCGCCCTCGGCGGTCAGCGCCGGGGCGACGAGGTCGTGGTCGCCGACCGAGGCGCCGCCCGAGGTGACCAGCACGTCGAGCCCGGCGTCGCGCGCGGCGCGGATGCCCGCGCGGGTGTCGTCCATCCGGTCCGGCAAGATGCCGAGGTCGACCACCTCGGCGCCGGCCAGCCGGGCGACGCCGCCGACCGCGTAGATGTTGGACAGGATCACCTGATGCGCCTCGGCGCCCAATCCCGGGCGCACCAGCTCGTCGCCGGTGGAGAGCAGGCCCACGCGCGGCCGGCGATACACGCTCACCGCGGCGAGGTCGCAGGCGGCGACTAGCGCGAGGTCGCGCGCCCGCAGGCGGTGGCCGGCCTCCAGCACCGTCTCGCCGTCACGGAAGTCGCCGCCGGCCTTGCGGATGTGCCGGCCGGCGATGGCGGCCTCGTTGATGCGGACGGCGGAACCCTCGCGCGCGGTATCCTCCTGGATCACCACCGCGTCGGCACCGTCCGGCACCACCGCGCCGGTGAACAGCCGCACCGCCTGTCCGGGAGCGAGCGTGCCGGAATAGGGGCGCCCGGCGGCGGATTCGCCGGCCACCTCCAGCATTGCGCCCTGCGTCGCGTCGGCGGCGCGCACCGCGTAGCCGTCCATCGCCGAGACGTCGCGGCCCGGCGTGGTGCGGCGCGCCACCACCGGGGCGGCGAGCACGCGCCCGAGCGCGGCGTCGAGCGCCACGGTCTCGGCCGGCAGAACCTCGGCTTGCGACAGCAGGCGGTCCAGCGCCTCCTCAAGCGGCATCAATGCGGTCTTGGCCATGGTCGCTGCGATCTCTCAGTCCGCCGTCCAGTGGCCGGAACGGCCGCCGGCCTTCTCCAGCACGCGGATGCCCTCGATGCGCATGCCGCGATCCACCGCCTTCGCCATGTCGTAGATGGTGAGGCAGGCGACCGAGACCGCAGTGAGCGCCTCCATCTCGACGCCGGTCTGGCCGGCGGTGCGCACGCTCGCGCGCACCCTCAGCCCCGGCAGCGCATCATCGACCTCGATCTCCACCGACACCTTGGAGAGCAGCAGGGCGTGGCAGAGCGGGATCAGTTCGTGGGTGCGCTTGGCGGCCATGATGCCGGCGAGCCGGGCGGTGCCGATCACGTCGCCCTTCTTGGCGTTGCCGCTTTCGATCAGCGCCAGCGTCTCCGGCAGCATCACCACGCGGCCCTCGGCCAGCGCGATGCGGTCGGTCACCGCCTTGTCGGCGACGTCGACCATGTTGGCGGCGCCGCTGGCGTCGATATGCGAGAGCTTCGGCTCCAGCTTCGGCTCCTCGGGAGCGCCCATCGGGTCAGCCCGCGCGGCTGAGCGCGGGACCGGCGAGCAGCGTCCGCGTTGCCGCTGTGACGTCCTGCTGCCGCATCAGGCTCTCGCCGACCAGGATGGTGCGGATGTTCACCTGCGCCAGCCGGGCGATGTCGTCGGGGGTGAAGATGCCGCTCTCGCCGACGATCACCCGGTCGGCGGGGATGCGCGGCGCCAGACGCTCGGAGGTCGCCAGCGTGACCTCGAAATTGCGCAAATTGCGGTTGTTGATGCCGACGAGCCGCGCCGGCAGCTTCAGGGCCCGGTCGAGTTCGGCATCGTCGTGCACCTCGACCAGCGCGTCCATGCCGAGGCCGTGCGCGGCGTCGACGAGGTCGCGCGCCAGCGCGTCGTCCACCGAGGCCATGATGACGAGGATGCAGTCGGCGCCCCAGGCGCGGGCCTCCTCGACCTGATAGGTGTCGTAGAGGAAATCCTTGCGCAGCGCCGGCAGGGTGCAGGCGGCGCGGGCGGCGGTGAGGAATTCCGGCGCGCCCTGGAAGGAGGGAGTGTCGGTGAGCACCGAGAGGCAGGCGGCGCCGCCTGCCTCATAGGCCCTGGCCAGCGCCGGCGGATCGAAGTCCGGCCGGATCAGCCCCTTGGACGGGCTGGCCTTCTTGATCTCGGCGATCAGCGCGGTCCTGCCGGCGGCAATCTTGGCCTCGATGGCCTTCAGGAAGCCGCGCGGGGCAGGGGCGGCAGCGGCGCGGGCGGCGATCTCGGCCGGCGGTACCTTCAGCTTGGCCGCGGCGATCTCCTCGCGCTTATAGGCGCCGATCTTCTCGAGAATGTCCGCCACGCGTCTTACTCCTCGATGTCGTTGGAGACCGCGACCAGCCGCGCCAGCGCGGCTTCCGCATGGCCGCCATTCAGGCTCCAGCGGGCGAGCTCCAGCCCTTCGCCGATCGCGTCGGCCTTGCCGGCCACCACCAAAGCGGCGGCGGCGTTCAGGAGTGAGATATCGGCATAGGCGTTCTTGGCGCCGTTGAGCACGGCGCGCAAGGCGAGCGCGTTCACCGCGCCGTCGCCGCCCTTCAGCGCCTCCGGCGTCGCGCGGGCGATGCCGAAGCGCTCCGGCTCGATCTCGAAGCTGGACAGCTTGCCGTCGCGCAGCTCGGCGACATAGGTCGGCCCGGTGGTGGTGATCTCGTCGAGCCCGTCGGAGCCGTGCACCACGAAGGCGCGCTCGGAGCCCAGCGTCCGCAGCACCTCGGCCAGCGGTTCGATCCAGCCGCGCGCGAACACGCCGACCATCTGCCGCGTCACCCCGGCGGGGTTCGACAGCGGGCCGATCAGGTTGAAGATGGTGCGGGTGCCGATTTCCACCCGCGTCGGGCCGACATGCTTCATCGCCGGATGATGCGCCGGGGCGAACATGAAGCCGATGCCGGCTTCGTTGATGCAGCGGGAGATGCCGGCCGGCGAGAGGTCGATCTTCACGCCGAGCGCCGTCAGCACGTCGGCGGCGCCGGATTTGGAGGACAGCGCCCGGTTGCCGTGCTTGGCCACCGGCACGCCGGCGCCGGAGACGATGAAGGAGGCGCAGGTGGAGATGTTGTAGGAGCCGGAGGCATCGCCGCCGGTGCCGACCACGTCGACCGCGCCGGGCGGGGCGGAAACCCGCAGCATCTTGGCGCGCATGGTGGTCACCGCGCCGGCGATCTCCTCGACATCCTCGCCGCGCACGCGCAGGCCCATCAGCACCGCGCCGATCTGCGAGGGCGTCGCCTCGCCGGACATCATGATGTCGAAGGCGCCCGCCGCCTCGGCGCGCGTCAGCGTGGCGCCGGTGGCGATCTTGCCGATGACGGCCTTCAAATTCTCCATGGTCCCCGCTCTCTGCTCCGCTTTCGTCTCCGCTCCCGCCTCAGGCCGCGCGCGAACGGCGCGGGCCGGCGTTCCAGGCGCGGGCGAGGTCGAGGAAATTCTTGAGGATGGTCCGGCCGTGCTCGGAGGCGATGCTCTCGGGGTGGAACTGCACCCCGTGCACCGGCAGCTCCTTGTGGGACAGGCCCATGATCAGCCCGTCCTCGGTCTCCGCCGTGATGGCGAGCGGGGCGGGCAGGGTGTCGCGCTTGACGATCAGCGAGTGATAGCGCGTCGCCCGGAACGGGCCGTTGATGCCTCGGAACACGCTCTCGCCGCGGTGGTGGATGTCGCTCATCTTGCCGTGCAGCGGCAGCGGCGCGCGCACCACCTCGCCGCCGAACACCTGGCCGATCGCCTGGTGGCCGAGGCAGACGCCGAACACCGGCACGCCGTCACCGGCGGCGCGGGCGATCAGGTCGAGGCAGATGCCGGCCTCGTTGGGCGTCGCCGGGCCGGGGGAGATGACGATGGCTTCCGGCCTCAAGGCCAGCGCCTCGTCGGTGGTGAGGGTGTCGTTGCGGCGCACGTCCACCTCTACCCCGAGCCCGCCGAGATAGTGGACGAGGTTCCAGGTGAAGCTGTCGTAATTGTCGACGAGAAGGATCATCGCGGGTCCGTTCGAGCGGCAAGCTTCCGCCTTTGCGGAAAGCTCTAGGATGCGGGAAGGCGCGGGGTCAAGCCGCACCCGGCAGCGAGGTCAAAACCCGCCACGCCATCGCTCGCCACGCACCCTATGCCTTGTCACCGCGTCACCCCGATACGACCCCGTCGAGGGCGCCGTTTTCCGTTGCTGTCGCTGGCCCCGCCGGGAGGGTCTGTCGCGCAGATCGGCCGGGCGACGGTTCCAGAATTTTTCCAAGTGAACACTTAGGATGTGCTCCGGCACCGGGTCAAGCCAACGGGCTACCAAGAGGGCAACCAAGAGGCGAGGGGCCTGCCAAAGTACGTACCATGGTGCCCGATGGATCGCTCGCTGAGGTAATGCGTTATGCCGACGCGTCGCGCCGACGCTCGGGGGGTGGTGGGAGGCGGCATTACGTAAGGGCATTTCGCTTCGGCAATACGCATTCGCCCTCATATAGTTTGTTCGGAAATCGGACGATTATCCGGCCAAGTTCCACAAATTGTCTGTCACGCGCTCTGTCTCGGAAGCATGGCGCCGGGATGATTTGTGCGCGGGGATGCAACCACTGATACCCCTGTCCTGGGGTGTTAGACTTCTGACGGTATCCTGAGGACGATCATGGCTCCGCCCTTCTCCCCGGTGCTCGCGACGTTGCGAGACGATTGACGTCGTCTCGGCGCGGATTGGCGTCGCGCGGATGGGGGATGAACAGGACGCAGACGTGCGAGGCGGTGGCGCGCCTGGCGGGAGGGGACTTGGTGTCCCCTTGAAAATATTCCGATTCAGTTCAAAATTGTGCGGATTCTGGGCGGTTCCTGTGTAATCCAGTCCAGTAGAGTCGGGGGCGGCCGACCATGATGTGCGACGTAGACGCGGACTCGTGGCGAACATCGATCATCACGACCATTCAGGAAGCAGCGATTTCTCCGGAGCTGTGGGATGAGGTTCTTGCCAGCATATTGGTGAGATCCGGCGCCCATGTCGGCTTCTTCCTCGGCCTGGGCAACGGCAACGGCCATGGAAATGGCAATGGCGGCCATGGCAACGGTCATGCTTACGGTCATGGCAACGGCAATGGCGATGGCGAGAGGGTCGCCATCGTCGCGCGGGGCGCCTCGAAAGCCACGCTGCTCAGTCCGGAGCTGATCGCCTTTTTCGATGCCACCACCCAGTCGCTGGGACAGGGCGCGACCTTCGAGGTGGAGCTGCGCGACGTCGCGTTGCGTCCCGAGGTCGGCGGGCTCTGTGGGGCCTTCGGCGATCACGGGGTGCTGTCGGGCATCCTGATCGCCAGGGAAGGGCCGCGTCGCTTCGCGCTGCTGCTGGTGCATCCGCACAATTCCTCTCGGGCCTGCACCCGGCAGCGAGAGGAGATCATGGCGCTGCTTCCCTATCTGCAGATCGCCTTCAAGACGCATCGGGAGCTGGTCAGGCAGCGCGAGTTGGCGGAGCGGATGGAGTTCATCTTCGCCAACGCACCGACGCCGCGCGCGCTGGTCCGTTCCGACCTCAGGATCGTGCTGGCCAACCGGGCCTTCATCGCTCTGACCACCGACAATCCCGACATTTGCATCTCGGATGGCGAATTCGACATCCGCAACGCGGCTCTCTACAGCCAGATCCACGAATTCCTCGACCCCATCATTTCCGGTCGGCTGGATCAGAAGGTCTTCTGGGTGCGCAACGGCACCAATTCGCATGGCTGGCTGGTCAGCCTCGCCACCTCGACCCGCAACGGCCACAGCTCGATCCCGTTCAAGCCGGCGATCGCCCTGCCGGAGCGCGTCGCCCTGCTGAGCATCCGCGAACTCGGCCGCAACGACTCTCTCAAGCCCGATGCGGTGCGCGCGGTGCTCGGCCTCAGCGCCACCGAGGCCAGCCTCGCCTGCGCGCTCGCCAATGGCGAGTCGAGCACGGAAATCGCGCAGGCGCGGCAGGTTTCCAAGAACACCGTCCACAACCAGCTGGCTTCGGCGATGAACCGGCTCGGGCTGCATCGGCAGATGCAGATGCAGAACCTGCTGTCGCTGCTCTCAGGCTTCATCTGAAAGCTATCGATATAGTATGATCGGACTATTCCCGCGGGATTCCGGATTAGTTGCGCCGATGTTTTCGCCGGGAAAATAAATGGATCTCCCAAAATTCTGGTGGAATTGAGGTGCACTACATCGTGCGCGGCAGGTTTATTGACCATCTGCTCGGTCATCACTCCAATCAAGCAGGTCCGTCATGAAGCTCAAAGTCGCACTCTGCGCCGCCGCTTTCGTTCTCGCCGCCATTACCCAGGCTGAGGCGGACAGCAACAGGGCATCGGTCTCGCAGGCTGGCGCAGACAACGTCGCCGGCGTCAGCCAGAGCGGGCGGGACAATTTCAGCGCCATCGGTCAGATGGGGCGGGACAACTACTCGTTCGTCGACCAGTCCGGGCGCTACAACCGCACCAAGGTCGCCCAGTATGGCGGATGGAACACCACCGGCGTTCTGCAGTCGGGGTGGAACAGCCGGGCCAAGGTCAAGCAATACGGCATCCAGAACGCGACCGTCATCGCCCAGACCGGGCGGGTCAACATTGCCCGGGTGCTTCAGGTCGGCATGAGGAACACGACGACGCTGATCCAGTCGGGCATCGTCAATCTGGCACAGATCTTCCAGGGCGGTCAGGACAACCGGGTCTTCGCCCGGCAGTCGGGCCAGAAGAATTCGCTCGTCGTGGTGCAGAACTGACCTTCCACCAAGCCGGCGGCGCTCCGCGGAACGTCCGGCGGCCTGTCTCACTCCTCCTCGCTGCCTCCCCGTCCTACCCCGGCGCTGAAGACGCCTCCTGGTCGCGCGTAAGGCGTGCGGCACATGCCGGGACAGGGACGGGGAACACTCGGTGGTCGCGTGATCGGCGCGCCTGAGGGCGTGGAGGTTGCCCGCCGCCAGGCACGGTCGCGGCCGGCGGCTCCGGACAGGGGCAGCCGGCCGCCGCCTGTCGTGTCCCCGGCTCGCCGGCGTATCTCAGCGGGCCTTCCATCAGACCTTCCGATGACGGCGACCAGGCCTGAGCAAGACCCGTGCAAGCCCATCCATCCAAGCGCGTGCGGGGCTGCGCAGGCCCGTGCGCGTGGCGTCTCTAGCGGCCTCCGTTCGACGCCGTGGCGAGCGGGCTCGATCGGCGTCGCGCAGGACCACAGCGCCGGCCGGCTTCTCCCGCGTTGTTCCCATCTCCCCTTGCTTCGCCCTGCCTCGCTCGGGCGGAGGCGCCGTCTTCCTTCGTCGGCTTAAGGCTGGCGCGTCGTCGAGGGCGGCGCCCCCGCGCGCCTCGGGCGTAAGCGCGCGCGTAGGCGCCAGATGGCCGCCCACCACGAGGGGGGCATTCCGGGGCTCGCCGCCTTCGGCAGAAAGGGCCGGGATGGTGGATCAGGTCAGCGGAAGCGCGCATCCAGCCATGTTTCGCAGATGCGTCCGCCACCGAAATAGTACGAATGGACCAAGGTTCGAGGGAATGGAGTCAGGGCGGCATGGATTTATGCTCAGTTCATGCAGCAAATCGCCAGAAATCTGGTCGGATTTCGGTCAAGTATCTCCGTAGAGCTACGGTTAATTTCCTCACGCCGTCGACGGCGACGGGGAAATAAATCAAAACCCAAGGAGATTAGCCATGAAACTCGCATCTGTACTGCTCGCTTCCGCCATGATCCTGGTCACGATCCCGCTGGCCAATGCGGCGGGCAACGAGGCTGATGTCTCGCAGACCGGCAAGGGCAACGAGGCCGGCATCGGTCAGGTCGGCAAGGGCAACTATTCCGGCATCGGCCAGGTCGGCAAGAAGAACGAGGCGGTCTCGCTGCAGGCCGGCAAGGGCAACGTCTCGGGCATCGGCCAGTTCGGCAAGAAGAATGAGGCCCTGACGGTGCAGGTCGGCAAGAACAATGTGTCCGGCACCCTGCAGTTCGGCAAGTACAACGATGCCACCACCACCCAGGTGGGCAAGGGCAATTCGTCGGTGATCGTGCAGTATTGAACGACACGTTCAGAACCATCGGGCGGCCGGCGGTCATCGATGAGTGTCCGTCGGCCGCTCCATTTCTCGGGAGGATGTTGAAATGATCGTGTCCGCCGCGGCCATGCCGCCGTGTCACATCGAGGTCGTCGAGCGCAACGGGATGGTCAGGCTCGAGGCCGTGCTGGATTCCCATGATGTGGCGAAGGGCCAGTATGTGCTGGTTGTCCGCTCGGGAACCTCCGACAACGTGTCGACCTCAAGGCAGGGCGGCGAGTTCGAGGTCGGGGATCTGGAGAACGGCCGGCTGGCGACGGCCTATGTCGGCGCAGCCGGCTGGAGCGCGCAGCTGAAGGTCTATGCCCATGACGGCAAGCTGGTCTGTACGTCCTCAAAATCGTAACCGCGAGCGCCGCTTTCGAGAGCCGGCTCGCCATTTTCCCTTGCGGCTGTTCTTTCGGCCGCGCGTCGCCCGGGGCAAGCCGGGCGGTGCCGGGGAGCCCGAGGCCGATGTCCTCGGGCAATCTTGAACGCCGGCGGCCTTCCACCGCCGCCGGCTGCCCGGCTCTCTCCGGCCGCTATGCGGCCCTCCGGTCAAATGGTCGCCCGGCTCACTGGCCCCTGCCGGCCCGGGCGGCGAAACGCACCGCTTCCTCGCCGGCCCGGAACAGCGCGCGCGCCTTGTTGGCGCATTCCTGCTGCTCGCTCTCCGGGTCCGAGTCGTAGACGATGCCGGCACCGGCCTGCACATGCATCTTGCCGTCCTTCACCACCGCGGTGCGCAGCACGATGCAGGTGTCCATCTCGCCATCGGCGCCGAAATAGCCGATGGCGCCGGCATAGATGCCGCGCTTGTCGCGCTCCAGCTCGTCGATGATCTCCATCGCCCGCACCTTCGGCGCTCCCGAGACGGTGCCCGCCGGGAAGCCGGCGGCCAGCGCGTCCAGCGCGTCGTGCCTGGGGTCGAGGTCGCCCTCGACATTGGAGACGATGTGCATCACCTGGCTGTAGCGCTCGATGAGGAAGCTCTCCGTCACCTCCACCGTGCCGATGGCGGCGACGCGGCCGACGTCGTTGCGGCCGAGGTCGAGCAGCATGAGATGCTCGGCGCGCTCCTTCGGGTCGGCGAGCAGCTCGACCTCCAGCGCCTTGTCTTCCTGCGGGGTGGCGCCGCGTCGGCGGGTGCCGGCGATCGGGCGGATGGTGACGGTGTTGTCGCGCAGCCGGACGAGGATTTCCGGCGAGGAGCACACCAGCGAGAAGCCGCCGAAGTTGAAATAGACCAGGAACGGCGCCGGGTTGATCCGCCGCAGCGCCCGGTAGAGCGCGAAGGGCGGCAGAGTGAACGGCGCGTCGAAGCGCTGCGAGAGCACCACCTGGAAGATGTCGCCGGCGCGGATATATTCCTTGGCCCGCTCGACCATCGCCAGATAGGCGTCCGGCTGGGTGTTGGAGGTGGGCACCACCAGCTGGTGCAGCGCGTCTTCCGTGGGTTGGGCGGGCAGGGTGCCTTCCAGCGCCGCCACCACCCGTTCGATGCGCGCCCGCGCCGCTTCCAGCGCGGCGGTGGCCGGGACGCCGGCGGCGGGGCGCACCGGGGTGACCACCGTCACCTCGTCGCGCACCGCGTCGAACACCACCATCACCGTCGGGCGGATGAAGATCGAATCCGGCACGCCGAGCAGGTCGGGCTTGGCCGCCGGCAGGCGCTCCATCTGCCGCACCATGTCGTAGCCGAGATAGCCGAAGATGCCGGCCGCCATCGGCGGCGCGCCATCGGGCAGGGCGATGCGCGATTCCTCGACCAGCGCCCGCAGCGAGGCCAGCGGCGGCTGCGCGCACGGCTCGAACGTGTCGGGTTCGAGCGCGGCGCGGCGGTTGATCTCGGCGCGGCCGTCGCGGCAGCGCCAGATCAGGTCGGGCTCCATGCCGATCATCGAGTAGCGGCCACGGGTGGCGCCGCCCTCGACGGATTCGAGCAGGAAGGAATTCGCCCGCTCGGCGGCGATCTTCAGATAGGCGGAGACCGGGGTTTCGAGATCGGCGACCAGCGTCTCGCCGATCACCTGCGCCTCGCCGCGCGCATAGGCGTCGGCGAAGGCATCCGCATCGGGATGGAGGTTCATCACGCGTCCTCAGTTCACCGCATCGGCGGGCACGCCGACGATCTGGTCGAGGGCGGCGCGGTTGATCTTGGCGCCGAGGTCGCTCTGCAACTGCACCAGATATTCGGTCATCAGGTCGTTCTGCAGGCTCTGGCCGATATCGGCGATGATCTTGTCGTTCTGCGGCGCCTCGGCGGGGATGGCGACGCCGGTCACCTTGAACAGCAGGCGGTCGTCGCCGGGGAGCACCGAGCTGCCGACCGCGCCGTCGCGGGTGTCGAAGATGGCGATGATCGCCTCCTGCGGCACGCCCTCATTGGCACGGCCGCGGCGCAGGCCGTTGGCGGTGCGCAGCTCCAGCCCGGCATCGGAGACGGTAAGGTCGAAGGCGGCGCCGTCGGCGATCTTCTTCTTCAGCTCGGCGAGCTTGGCGTCGAGCGCCTGCGCCGTCTCGTCCTCCTTCCAGCGGGCGAGCACCTGGGCGCGCGCCTCCTCGAAGGTCCGCTCGCGCGGGGCGGTGACGTCGGTGACCTCGTACCAGACGTAGCCGCCGTTCTGCGGCAGGGTGATCGGGTCGTTCTGCGCCCCTGCTTCGGTGGCGAAGGCGAGGCGCAGCACGTCGGTACGCGCGGGGATGGTGGGGATCGCGGTGCCGTCCGGCCCGGTGCCCTGGGCGTCGGTGTCGAGGCTCTGCAGCGTCAGCCCGGCCTTGGAGGCGGCCTCGGCGAGGGTGGCGCCGGCGTTGCGGTCGTCCTCGATCTTGTCATAGGCGGCGAGGATCGCCCGGCGGGCGGTGTCGAGCTGGAGCTCCTTGCGGATTTCGGCGACCACCTCGTCGAGCGGCTTCACCGCCGCCGGGGTGATGGCGCCGACATGCACGATCACCGGACCGAAGCGCCCGTTCACCACGCCGCTGGTGCCCTCGGCGGCGAGCACGAAGGCGGCGTCCGCGATGGCGGCGTCGAAGATGTCGGCGCGGGTCACCGTGCCGAGCGTGGTGTCCTTGGCCTCCAGCTTCCGCTCGGCGGCGATGTCGGCGAAGGAAGTGCCGGCGGCGATCCTGTCGGCGGCGGCCTTGGCCTCGTCGGCGTTGGGGAACACGATCTGGTCGACCACCCGGCTCTCCGGCGTGCCGAAGCGGGCCTGGTTGGCGTCGTAGAACGCCTTCACCTCGGCGTCGGAGACCTCTTCCTTGCCGGCCAGCGCCTCGGGGGTGAGGGCGAGCAGGTTGATCTTGCGGAATTCCGGCGCGCGGAACGCCACCTTGCGGGCGTCGAAGAAGCCCTTCAGCTGCTCGTCGGTCGGCGCGGCGAAGGGGCCGACATTGGTGGGGCCGACGATGGCGTAGCTCACCGAGCGGGTTTCGCTCTCATAGCGCTTCACCGCGTCCTTCAGCACCTGCGGCACTTCCATGCCGCCGGCCAGCGACTGGATGAGCTGCTGGCGCTGGGCGAGCCGGCGCTCCGCTTCGACGAAGCGCGGCTCGGTGAAGCCGTTGGAGCGCAGCAGTTGCAGGAAGTAGTTGTGGTCGAACGCGCCGGAGGGGCCGAAGAAGGCCGGGTTGCTCTGCACCCGGTCGACCACCTGCTGGTTGGAGATCGCGAGGCCCATCCGACGGGTCGCCTCGTCGAGCGCCGCCTCGCCGAGGCGCTCGTTCAGCACCTGGTCGGGAATGCCGAAGGCACGCGCCTGGTCGGGGGTGAGGCCCTGCTTGAGCTGCTGGGAGATCTGCTGCAGGCGCTGCTGGTAGAGCTGCTGGAACTCCGGCACGCTGATCTCGGTCGAGCCGATGGAGGCCAGCGTCTGGCCGCCGAAGCCGCGGAACACGTCCGCGATGCCCCAGATGCCGAAGCTGACGATGAGGAGTCCCATCAGGACCTTGGCGATGATTCCGGAGGCGCTCTTACGCAGGGTCTGCAGCATCGTTGTTCTCGTCGGGCGTAGGCCGGCAAAAACCCGGGCGTTTCGGCCCGGGTCGCGAAAGGCGCGCATCATAGGGATGCCGCGATGGTGTCGCAACGCCGCACATGCGGCCATTTGCGCCGCCCGGCCCGGTCTGTTACGCCGGGTCATCAAGCTTGGAAATGCGGGTATTTGAGGGAGCGAGACTTTTCATGACGACGCGCCGTCCGCTGATCGCCGGCAACTGGAAAATGCACGGGCTGAAGGCCTCCGTGCAGGAGTTCGACCGGATGGTCGCTGCCTATGACGCGAATCTGCGCGCCCGTACCGAGCTGATGATCTGCCCGCCGGCGACGCTGATCGCCGCGCTCGCCGCCGCCGCCGGCACGTCCGGGGTCGCGGTCGGCGGCCAGGACTGCCACGCCAACACCCACGGCGCCCACACCGGCGACATCGCCGCCGAGATGATCCTCGACGCCGGCGGCAGCGCGGTGATTCTCGGTCATTCCGAGCGCCGCACCGATCATGGCGAGACCGATGCCGCGGTGCGCGCCAAGACGCTCGCCGCCTGGCGCGCCGGGCTCACCGCCGTGGTCTGTGTCGGCGAGCACCGCCAGCAGCGGGAGGAGGGCGTCGCGCTCGATCTGGTGCGCGTGCAGCTCGCCGGCTCGATTCCCGACGGGGCGAGCGCGGCTAGTCTCGTCGTCGCCTATGAGCCGGTCTGGGCGATCGGCACCGGCCTCACCCCGAGCATCGCCGACATCGCGGAGATGCACGGCGCCATCCGGGCGGCGCTGGTCGCGCGCTTCGGCGAGGTGGTGGGCAACGGCATCCGCATCCTCTATGGCGGTTCGGTGAAGCCGGCCAATGCCACCGAGATCCTGGCGGTCGCCGATGTCGACGGCGCGCTGGTCGGCGGCGCTAGTCTGAAGGCGGGGGATTTCATGGCGATCGCCGGCGCCTATATGTAGGGCGCCTCCCGGTTTCCGCCGCCTTCCGTGGCGCGCTGGAAATGCCGGGCGTGATCGTGTAGGAACCCGACCGACACAAGCCGGCGGCGATGTTTCGTCCGCCGCCGTATTCGATTTTGAAGGCGTCAGATGCAGACCGTACTCATCATCATCCACCTCATGGTGGTGCTGGCTCTTATCGGCGTGGTGCTGATCCAGCGCTCCGAGGGCGGCGGGCTCGGAATTGGCGGCGGCGGCGGCGGCGGGGGCGGCTTCTTCAGCGCCCGCGGCACCGCCAACGTGCTGACCCGGGCGACGGCGATCCTGGCGGCGTTGTTCTTCATCACCAGCCTCAGCCTGACCGTCCTGGCCGGCTGGGGTCGCGGTCCGTCCTCGATCTTCACCACGCCGACGACGCTGCCTTCGGGCGCACCGGCGGCGCCGGGCGGCAACGTGCTGGAGCAGCTCCAGGGCGCCCAGCCGGCGCCGGGCGCCGCTCCGGCGGCTCCCGCGGCCCCGGCCGCGCCGCAGGTTCCGCAGTCGCAGTGATCGCCCGGCGGCGGGCCTCTTCCGCCGTCCCGTTTCGCTCTTTTCTCCACAGCGGGGGTCGTCCGGCTAAGACGGCCCTCGCCGAATCGCGTTTTCGCAGTTAGAAACCGAACTCCATGGCGCGCTATATCTTCATCACAGGCGGCGTTGTGTCCTCGCTCGGCAAGGGTCTGGCTTCCGCCGCCCTCGGCGCGTTGCTGCAAGCCCGCGGCTACAAGACCCGGCTTCGCAAGCTCGATCCCTATCTCAACGTCGATCCGGGCACGATGAGTCCGTATCAGCATGGCGAAGTCTTCGTCACCGACGACGGCGCCGAGACCGATCTCGATCTCGGCCATTACGAGCGCTTCACCGGCCGCTCGGCGAACAAGCAGGACAACATCACCACCGGTCGGATCTATCAGGAGATCCTGACCAAGGAGCGGCGTGGCGACTATCTCGGCGCCACGGTGCAGGTGATCCCGCACGTCACCAACGCGATCAAGGAATTCATCCTTTCCGGCAACGAGGGCTACGACTTCGTGCTGGTGGAGATCGGTGGCACGGTCGGCGACATCGAGGCGATGCCGTTCCTGGAGAGCATCCGCCAGGTCGGGCAGGAGCTGCCGCGCAAGCACTGCATCTATGTGCACCTGACGCTGCTGCCCTACATCCCCTCGGCCGGCGAGCTGAAGACCAAGCCGACCCAGCACTCGGTGAAGGAGCTGCGCGCGCTCGGCATCGCTCCGGACATCCTGCTCTGCCGCACCGACCGCGAGATCCCGCGCGAGGAGCGCCGCAAGCTCGGCCTGTTCTGCAATGTCCGCGAGAGCGCGGTGATCGAGGCGCGCGACGCCGACAACATCTATGCGGTGCCCTCGACCTATCACGAGGCCGGGCTGGACACCGAGGTGCTGGCCGCCTTCGGCATCGAGCCGGCGCCCGAGCCGGAGCTCACCCGCTGGCACAAGATCGAGAGCGGCATCCGCAACCCGGAAGGCGCGGTCACCATCGCGATCGTCGGCAAGTATACCGGGCTGAAGGACGCCTATAAGTCGCTCATCGAGGCGCTGGCGCATGGCGGCATCGCCAATAATGTGCGGGTGAATCTCGACTGGATCGAGAGCGAGATCTTCGAGCGCGAGGATCCGGCGCCGTTCCTGGAGCATGTCCACGGCATCCTGGTGCCCGGCGGCTTCGGCCAGCGCGGCGCCGAGGGCAAGATCCGCGCGGCGCAGTTCGCTCGCGAGCGCAAGGTGCCCTATCTCGGCATCTGCTTCGGCATGCAGATGGCGGTGATCGAGGCGACCCGCAATCTCGCCGGCATCACCGAGGCCAACTCCACCGAGTTCGGTCCGACGCCGGAGCCGGTGGTCGGCCTGCTCACCGAGTGGCTGCGCGGCAACGAGCTGGAGAAGCGCGGCCTCGACACCGATCTCGGCGGCACCATGCGGCTCGGCGCCTATCCCGCCGCGCTGGCGGAGGGCAGCCGGGTGGCGCAGGTCTACGGCGCCACCGAGATTTCCGAACGCCACCGTCATCGCTACGAAGTGAACCTGCGCTATCGCGAACGGCTGGAAGCCTGCGGCATGCTGTTCTCCGGCACCTCGCCGGACGGGCTGCTGCCGGAAATCATCGAATACCCGGACCATCCCTGGTTCATCGGCGTGCAGTACCATCCGGAACTGAAGTCGCGCCCGTTCCAGCCGCACCCGCTCTTCGCCTCCTTCATCGGAGCGGCGATGGTGCAAAGTCGCCTCGTCTGAAGGCGGGGCCTCATCCGCTGGAGCCTTTCCGCGAAGGATTTAAGCCTTTCGTGGAAGAACGGGCTCCATCCTGTTGAAGATAGGATGCTTTCTGTCGGCCGGGCGGTTTCGCCCGATCGGCCGGGAAGGGTTCGGAGGAGAAGCCCATGGCCCGTGGCCTCGATCACGTCGTGCATGTCGTCCGCGATCTCGAAGCTGCGGGAGAGCTCTACGACATGCTGGGTTTCACGGTAGGGGCGCGCAACCGCCATCCCTGGGGCACGCAGAACCGCATCGTGCAGACCCCCGGCTTCTTCCTGGAAGTGCTGGAGATCGCCGAGCCGGACCACATCCCGCCGCATGGTGAGACCAGCCTGTCCTTCGGCGCCTTCAACCGTGATTTCCTCGCCGAGCGCGGCCCGGGCCTGTCCATGCTGGTGCTGGAGGGCCGCGACCCCGCCGCCGAGAAGGCGGAGTTCGACGCCGCCGGCTTCGGTGGGCTCGACGTCTTCGATTTCGAGCGCACCGCCAAGCGGCCGGATGGCAGCGATGTCGAGGTGGCGTTCTCGCTGGCCTTTGCCCGCGATCCGGCCTCGCCGCAGACCGGCTTCTTCACCTGCACCCAGCGCCAGCCGGAGAATTTCTGGGTGCCGGACCTGCAGCGGCACATGAACGGCACCACCGGCGTCGCTGGCGTGGTGCTGGCCGCCGAGGATCCCGCGGCGCATCTCGACTTCCTCGCGACGTTCACCGGCGCCGCCTTCCGCCGCGCGGTGGAGGGCTGGTACATCGCCGAGACCCCCCGTGGCCGCGTCGAGGTGCTGAACCCCAAGCTGTTCAACGACCGCTTCGGCGTCGCCGCGCCCGCCGGGCCGGGGCTGCACCTCGCGGCGGTGCGTTTCGCGGTGACGGATATCGACCGCACCCGCAAGCGGCTCGGCTCCAGCCGCATGACTGCCGAGGAGATCGAGGGCGTCATCGTCGTCGGTCCCAAGGCGGCGCTCGGCGCCATGCTGGTGTTCGAGCCCGCCGCCTGATCGCATCCCCCCTGCCTTGAGGTCCCCTTGCCTTGAGGTCTCCCTGCCTTAACGCCATGGAAACCACGCTTCCGGTCTAATGGCCGGATGATGGATGACGGCGAGAAGGCCCTGGACGCCCCGGCGTCCGGCGCGCGCGGAGAGGCGGCACTGGCGGAGACGCCGGCGTCGGCGCTGCGTTGTGCCCTCAGCCGTTACCGGCGCTTCGCCCGCCGCCATCTCGCCGCGCCGCTCGTCGTCGGCCTGCTCGCCGCCGGCCTGGTGCACCAGGTCGTCGAGCCGTGCTATTTCGCCGAGGCGCGGCTGCGGGTCGAGGGCTGGACGCCCGACGCCCGTGCCAGTGCAGCGCGCCGCAGCCAGTTCCAGCTCATCACCTCCCGCGAATTCGCCCGTCAGGTCCTTCAGCGCAGCGGCCTCGGCGTACGGCTCACCGCCGGTCGCGGCCTTGCCGCGCTGATGCCGTTCTCGCCGGCGCTCGCCGCCGTCCCGGCCGATGACGAGGACGCGCTGCGCGCCATCGAGGCGGGGCTCCGGCTCACCACCTCGGCCGACGGCCGCGCCGCCATCGGCTTCACGGCCGCCGATGGCGGGCTCGCCGCCGACGTCGCCAATGCCTTCGGCGAATCCTATGTCGAGCTGCGCCGCGGATTCGGCGATGCCGCCGCGCCGGTGAGCCTGTCGCGCGCCTTGCCGCCGCGCCAGGCGCTCGGCCTGTCGCCGCTGGAATGGGGGCTGGGCGCCGGGCTGTTCGGCTTCGCGCTCACCTTCCTGTTGCAGGCGATGTGGCGCCGGCAGCGGCCGGAACTGGCGCGGGTCGCGCTCGATCCGGCGACGGCCGAGGTGCCGCAGGCGCCGGTGCAGCATCTGCCGTGGATCGGCTCGCGCAGCGAGGACGAGACCGAGGAGACCCCCTCGCGGGCCCGGCTGCGGCTCGGCCGCGACGGCGAACTCGCCGATCTGTCGCGGCTGGTGCGGCTGCGCGGCGTGGCGGCGCGGCTGGTGGTCGTCACCGGCCCGTCGGCGGATGAGGGCACGGCGCAATGCGCGCTGGCGCTCGGCCGTTCGCTTGCCGCCTGCGAGAAGCGTGTCGTCATCGTCTGCCTCGACATCACCGCCGAGCCGCTGGCCGAGCTCACCGCCGATCCGCGCGCGCCGGGGCTCACCGATCTGCTGTTCGGCGTCGCCAGCTTTTCCGATGCCATCCATCGCGAGACCGCCTCGCGCTGCCATGTCATTCCGCCGGGGCGGGGCGCCCGCGAGGCGGATGGCCTCGTCGCGTCCGAGCGCCTCGGGCTGATCCTGCGGGCGCTGGAGCAGACTTACGACCATGTGGTGGTGGCGGCGCCGCCGCTCGGCAAGCTGGAGGAGGCCGGCCGCATCGCCGGGCTCGGGCCGACGCTGATCCTGGTCACCCATCCCGGCGCCCGCACCACCGATGCGGTTCAGGCGTTCGACGCGCTGGCCGCGCGCGGCTTCGGCGACATCGCCATGGTCACCTTCGCCGAGCCGGCGCCGGGGCGGCTGCCGCACGCGGCATGAGGTCGCGGCGATAAGGTCGTGCCGGGTCGCTCGCCGATCGGCGCTCAGAGCGTTTCCGGCTTGCGGTCGCCCTTCTGCATCCAGCGGATCAGCACCGCCGCCGGCACCACCCAGCCAATGCCGAGCACGACATAGGCGATGAACTGCCAGAAACCCGGCAGCGTCGTCACCCGGCCCTGCGCCAGCGCCATGGCGCCGAGCGACCAGACGATCACCAGCATCAGGATCAGGCAGGTGCCGATGAACTTGCGCAAACGCGGCGGCAGCGAAGGGGGTTCGCTCGGGCGCTCTGCGGGTCGGGAGGCGCGGTCATCCATCGGCGGGGGTGCCCGATAAGTGATCTCAGGGACAATTCGCCCGGTTGTGCGGGCGCGCGGTGAGCTATATCCGCTCCGACGCTAGGTTGAAACCCGGCGCCGGGACCCGGTATCGATCCCCGCCGCGGGTCGAGGCCCGACGTCGAACATCGGATCGGCCGGAGCCTTCCGCAAGGAGGGCCGGCCGCCGAACCGCAGGAGCTGCATATGGCCCTCTCCGGCACCGTCGATCTTTCCGCCGCGCCGGCCACGGACCGGCTGCGCCCGGTGCGGCTGTGGCTCTATGCGGTGGCGGCGCTGATCGTGCTGATGGTGGTGGTGGGCGGCGCCACGCGGCTCACCGAATCCGGCCTGTCGATCACCGAGTGGAAGCCGGTCGCCGGCACTCTGCCGCCGCTCTCCGAGGCGGCGTGGCAGGCCGAGTTCGAGAAGTACCAGCAGATCCCGCAATATCAGCAGATCAATCGAGGCATGAGCCTCGCCGAGTTCCGCACCATCTTCTGGTGGGAATGGGGGCATCGGCTGCTCGGCCGGCTGATCGGTTTCGTCTTCCTGCTGCCCTTTCTGTATTTCCTGTGGCGGGGCCTGGTCACCGGCCCGCTGCGCTGGAAGCTCGGCGGGCTGTTCCTGCTCGGTGGGCTGCAAGGGGCGGTCGGCTGGTGGATGGTGGCGTCCGGCCTCGTCGGCCGCGTCGATGTCAGCCAGTACCGGCTGGCGACGCATCTGACGCTCGCCTGCCTCATCCTCGCCGCCACGATGGCGGTGGCCGACGGCCTGCGGCCGGCCCGCACGGACCAGCCCACGCCGGGCGCGCGCGCGGGCGTGCCGCTGGCGGTACCGCTCGCCTGGGCGCTGTTCGCCGTCGTGCTGCTGCAGATCTTCCTCGGCGGTCTGGTCGCCGGGCTGGATGCCGGGCTCACCTACACCACCTGGCCGCTGATGGACGGGCATTTCATTCCGCCGGTCGAGAACCTGCTGGTGCAGCAGCCGGCGTGGCGCAACCTGTTCGAGAACGTGCTCACCGTGCAGTTCAACCACCGCATGACCGCCTATACGGTGCTGGCGCTGGCGGTGGTGAACTGGCTGGCGCTGCGCGCGAGCCCGGCCGGCGGCCGCGCGGCGCTGCTGGTGGGGCTGGTGGCGGCGCAGGCGCTGCTCGGCATATTGACGCTGATCCATCAGGTGCCGATCGACATCGCGCTGGCGCACCAGTTCGGCGCCACCATCGTGCTGATCGGCGTCACGCTGCACCTGCGGCGGGTGCGGGCGCAAGGATAGGGCGGCTTGCCCCGGCTCGCGCGTCGGTCGCGGGGCCGCTCCGCCCTTAGGACCCCTTGCCCTGCGCGCGCAAGTTAGCGGCGACGTAGGCGCGGCTTTTCGCGGTGTCCGGGTGGTTCGTGCCGAGCCGTCGATCACGGATATCTAGCGCCCGCCGATACAACGGCTCGGCCTCGCTATGGCGCCCCTGCACCGTCAGGCAATAAGCGAGATTGATGCAGGGGAACGCGGTATCGGGATGGTCCGGCCCGAACGCCTGCTCGTAGAGGCCGAGCGCGTCGCGCAGCAGCGCCTCGGCTTCGCCGAGGTGACGTTGGTGCACCAGATTGGTCCCGAGGCTGCCGACGCTTATGGCGGTATCGGGATGGTCAGGGCCAAGCCTGTGGCGCTGGATGGCGAGCGCCTGGCGATGCAGGGGCTCAGCCTCGGCATAGCGATGTAGGCTATCGAGCAGCGAGGCGAGATTGTCGTAGCTCGCTGCGGTAGAGGGGTGATCCTCCCCTAGGATCCGCTGCCGGATGTTGAGCGCCTTGCGCTGGAACCGCTCGGCCTCTTCATGTCGACCCTGGCTGTACAGATTGTGGCCGACATTGTTGAAGCTCTGGGCTGTGTAAGGGTGGTCGTCGCCGAGAAACCTTTGCCGGATGTCCAGAGCCTTCGCGAACAAGGATTCCGCCTCGACGTAAAGACCCTGATGGACCTTGTTGGTGGCGAGATTGTCGTAAATCGTAGCGGTGTCCGGGTGCTCCTCACCGAGGTTCGCCTCGCACAAGGTGAGTGCCTGGCAATAAAGCTGCTCGGCCTCGGCATATCTAGCTTGTGCCTTCAGGTTGGTGGCGAGATTGTTGCTGCTCGCCATGCTCGACGAGTATTCCGCATCCGGCGCGCTGCGCGCGATGTCGAACGCCTGACGATGGAGCGGCTCGGCTTCCCGATAGCGGCCTTGGGCATGCAGGTTGAGGGCGAGATTGTTGCAGCTCCAGCCCGTGTGGGGATGCATGTCTCCAAGCGTGCGCCGGCGAATCTCCAGCGAGCTGCGATGAAGCGACTCGGCCTCCGCGTGAAGCCCTCGCGCATCGAGATTGAGCGCGAGATCACTCCGGTACTCAAGAGTTGCTTCGTGTTCGCTCCCGAGAAGCTGTTCGACGGCATCCGTCACCTGGCGGTGGAGCGGCTCGGCCTCTCCATGGCGCCCCTGGGCGTCGAGGCCGAGGGCGAGTTGGGCGATGCCCGCAAGAGTCTCGGGATGGTCCGGTCCGATGGATTCTGCCAGCAGCGCGGCCCGCTCCCTTAGCAGGCTGACAGCTTCAGCGTGGGCATATTTGATCGTCGCCAGTTCGGCGCGCTTGCCGAGAATCTGTGCCCGGTTTGCCTTGTGGCGCTTGAGCGTCTCCTCGCGCGCGGCGATGACGTCCTGGTAGCGCCGGTCCACCTCGGCGAGCGCGCGGTCGGCGTCGTCGAGCGAGAAGCTCTCCCCGGCGGTGAGCGCGGCATTGGCACGCTCCAGCAGCGGAGCGATCTCCGGCGTCTCATTGGCGAGCGAACCGAGGTCACCGAAGCTCTCGCGCAACTCGGTGAGGCGCGTATAGGACTGTTCGAGCGCGTCCGGAACGGTCTCGCGCGAGACCCGCCGCTGAAGGATAAAGGTCAGCAACGAGACGAGATCGGCTTCCGTGGCGTGCAGCTTGTCCTTCGCCAGCGCGAGTTCGCGGCGATAGTCGTCGCGGATCTGCTCGACCGTCCGGCGCGTTTCCGCGACGTCCTCGCGCACAGCCCCGAGCGCCCGGCCGAACTCGAGCATAAGCAGAGGTTCGAGCCGGCGGTAATAGTCGGCATCCTCGGCGGCGGTGGCGATACCCGCCCGCACCACGTCGCCGGCGAACCGGTAAGATAGAGTGTCGCGCCTTTCCGGGCCGAAAAGCTCAGGGTGCGCCTCGCCAAGACGGGCCATGATCACGATGGCGGCGCGGTCGGCAAATCCTTCGCGGCTGACGGCGGCGGCCGCCAGCGCCGCGCGGTCGATCACGCAGTGCTCCAGCGCCTCGTCCAGAGCCGCGTCGGCGGCACGCAGCTCGGTCCGCACCGTGGCGTCGCCGTCGCTGCCGGCGATCAATTCGCCATAGGAGGCGAGGAGATCGCGTTGCAGCCGCTCGCGTACCCGTCGGCACTCCGGTCCGAACTTTTCCCGGCGGTCGAGTACGAAGCCGATCAACGCGGCCGTGCCGATGCCAACCTCCATCGCGCCGGCGGGAGGGGTCCCGAAAGCCAGGGCCGCGGCGCCGACGCACACCGCCGCCACCTTCTCCAAGCCAGTTTTAAGGAAACCCATGCTGGCGTCCCGTCACGTTAGCGACGATATCGGTCGATCGAAGCGCAGGGGTTGGGATCGGGCCGGCCCGGCAGCTGCCCGTATGGAGACCGGCGGTCCGTGCCGTTCCCCAGCCTCGCAGCGCCACGCGCGGACGTCGAAGAGGGCCGGGCGTTGCGACCGCGACGCTGCCACCCGGAACGCCGCCGTTCGGCATACTTCTGTCCGGCATGCTGCCGTCCGGGACGCCATCGTCCGGGATGCTGCCGTCCAGCATATTACCGTCTGGGGCGCGATCGTCCGGAACACTGTCATCCAGAATTCCGTCGTCCGGGATGCCTCGCTCCGGCCTGCTGCATGCGAGATCGTTCGGGATCCGCCGATCCGCCCATGGCTCGCGCCTATCGGCTCGATCGGCAAGATCGGCGCAACCGTCGCCGGCGCCGCGCCGGCGTCTCGCCACAGATATTGTCCGCACTGCACATCCGCCCCTGCCGACCGGCCGCATCGTACACCGCACTGGTCTGCGGTCCGACGCGGCCGAGGTCATTCGGCGGCGTCCGGGCGCTTCTTCAGCGGACGGCGCGCCAGCACCTCGGCGAGGAAGCGACCGGTGTGGCTGCGCGGCGCCTTGGCGATCGCCTCCGGCGGCCCCTCGGCGACGATCTCGCCGCCGCCGTCACCGCCTTCAGGGCCGAGATCGATCACCCAGTCGGCGGTCTTGATGACTTCGAGATTGTGCTCGATCACCACCACCGTATTGCCCTGCTCGACCAATTCGTGCAGCACTTCCAAGAGCTTGGCGACGTCGTGGAAATGCAGGCCCGTGGTCGGCTCGTCGAGGATGTAGAGCGTGCGCCCGGTGGCGCGGCGCGAGAGCTCCTTGGAAAGCTTCACTCGCTGCGCTTCGCCGCCCGACAGCGTGTTGGCCTGCTGGCCGACCTTGATGTAGTCGAGCCCGACGCGCGAGAGAGTCTCCAGCTTCTCGCGCACCGCCGGCACCGCCTTGAAGAACTCCGCTCCCTCCTCGACGGTCATGTCGAGGACGTCGGCGATCGACTTGTTCTTGAAGGTGACCTCCAGCGTCTCGCGGTTGTAGCGCTTGCCCTTGCAGACGTCGCAGGTGACGTAAACGTCTGGCAGGAAATGCATTTCGATCTTGATGACGCCGTCGCCCTGGCACGCTTCGCAGCGCCCGCCCTTGACGTTGAAGGAGAAGCGCCCGGGGCCGTAGCCGCGCGCCTTCGCCTCCGGCAGGCCGGCAAACCATTCGCGGATCGGCGTGAAGGCACCGGTATAGGTCGCCGGATTGGAACGCGGGGTGCGGCCGATCGGCGACTGGTCGATGTCGATCACCTTGTCGAGCTGCTCCAGCCCTTCAAGGCGGTCATGTGGCGCCGGAGGCTCGGAGGCGCCGTTGAGCCGGCGCGCCACGGCCTTGTAGACGGTGTCGATGAGCAGGGTCGACTTGCCGCCGCCGGAGACGCCGGTTACCGCAGTGAACAGGCCGAGAGGTAGCTCGGCGGTGACGTCCTTCAGATTGTTTCCGCGCGCGCCCACCACCCGCAGCATACGCTTCGGGTCCGGCTTGCGCCGCTTGGGCACGGGCACGCTGAGTTCGCCGGTAAGGTATTTGCCGGTCAGCGAATTCGGGTTGGCGAGAATGTCCGGCGGGGTGCCCTGGGCGACGATCTGCCCGCCATGCACACCGGCGCCGGGGCCGACATCGACCACATAGTCGGCGGCGAGGATGGCGTCCTCGTCATGCTCCACCACCACCACGGTGTTGCCGAGGTCGCGTAGCCGCTTCAGCGTGCCGAGCAGGCGCTCATTGTCGCGCTGGTGCAGTCCGATGGACGGTTCGTCCAGCACATAGAGCACGCCGGTGAGGCCGGAGCCGATCTGCGAGGCAAGCCGGATGCGCTGGCTTTCGCCGCCCGACAAGGTGCCGGACGAGCGGGCAAGGGTGAGATAGTCGAGGCCGACATCGAGCAGGAAGGCCAGGCGCTCGCGGATCTCCTTGAGGATGCGCACCGCGATCTCGTTCTGCTTGTCGGTGAGCGCGCCCGGCAAGGTGGAGAACCAGTCGAGCGCGGTCCGCACCGACAGGACGGCAGCCTGACCGATATGCTGTCCGGCGATCTTCACTGCCAGAGCTTCCGGCTTCAGGCGGTAGCCGTTGCAGGCGGCGCAGGGAACGTCGGAGAAGTACTTGCTGATCTCCTCGCGCGCCCATTCGCTCTCGGTCTCGCGCCAGCGGCGCTCGAGATTGGTGACGATGCCCTCGAATGTCTTGGAGGTCTCGTAGGCGCGCACGCCATCGTCATAGACGAAGCGGATCACCTCTCCCTCGGAGCCGTGCAGGATGACCTTGCGTACCTTCTCGGGCAGCTCCGTCCATGAGGTGGTCAGCTTGAAGCCGTAATGGCGGGCGAGGGCGTCCAGCGTCTGGCCATAATAGGGCGAGCTCGACTTTGCCCAGGGAGCAATGGCTCCCTGCTTCAGCGTGCGCGTACCGTCGGGCACGATCAGGTTGGGGTCAATCTTGCTCTCATGCCCGAGCCCGTCGCAGGTCGGGCAGGCGCCGAACGGATTGTTGAAGGAGAACAGCCGCGGCTCGATCTCGGGAATGGTGAAGCCGGAGACCGGACAGGCGAACTTCTCCGAGAAGATAATGCGCTTCTGGCTGCCGTCCGCCTCAGCCTCGTCGGCGAACTCGACCACCGCGATGCCGTCGGCGAGGCCGAGCGCGGTCTCGAAACTGTCGGCGAGGCGGCTCGCCATGTCCGGGCGCACCACCAGCCGGTCCACCACCACGTCGATGTCGTGCTTGAATTTCTTGTCGAGCGCCGGTGCCTCGGCGATCTCGTGGAAGGCACCGTCGATCTTGACGCGCTGGAAGCCCTTCTTCTGGAAATCCGCCAGTTCCTTGCGGTATTCGCCCTTGCGCCCGCGCACTACGGGAGCGAGCAAATAGAGGCGGGTCTTCTCGGGCAGCGCCAGCACGCGGTCGACCATCTGGCTGACGGTTTGGCTCTCGATCGGCAGGCCGGTGGCGGGCGAATAGGGGATGCCGACGCGCGCCCAGAGCAGGCGCATGTAGTCGTAGATCTCGGTAACGGTGCCCACCGTCGAGCGCGGATTTTTCGAGGTGGTCTTCTGTTCGATGGAAATGGCCGGCGAGAGGCCGTCGATCTGGTCGACGTCCGGCTTCTGCATCATCTCCAGGAACTGGCGGGCATAGGCTGAAAGGCTTTCGACATAGCGCCGCTGGCCTTCGGCGTAGATGGTATCGAAGGCCAGAGACGACTTGCCGGAGCCGGACAGGCCCGTGAACACAACGAGACTGTCGCGGGGGATCTCGAGGTCGACGTTCTTCAGATTGTGCTCGCGCGCGCCGCGAATGGTGATCGAACGGGCGTCGCGGCGCGACGGCGGCGGAAGGTCCTTCATTCCTGTCTCTCAATCCCGGTCCCGGAGGGACAGCACGAAAGCGCCCGGTCCCCCGGGTGGGCGGCATGGCCGCCTCGGGGAGGGCGCTCGCACTTGCTGCATGGCGTCAAACATAGTGTCGCTCGGGCAAAACGTCATCGGGCTTGCGTCGCACTATGCACGATGATACGAACATAACAAGAACATTATTCGAGTGGGCGCGTGGGCATCGAGCGATCGTTAGCCAAAGATGTGGACGAGGGCGGCGTTTGTCCGGCGATGTCCGGCGCGATGGTCTATAGTCACCGGCCCTTTGCGGTATGCGACAGACGGATTTTTTGGAGGACGGAATGGCTGGCAGCGTCAACAAGGTGATCCTGGTCGGCAATCTCGGCCGGGATCCGGAAGTGCGGACGTTCCAGAATGGCGGGCGGGTGTGCAATCTGCGCATCGCCACGTCCGAGACGTGGCGCGACAAGGCCTCGGGCGAGCGCCGCGAGCGCACGGAATGGCACAGCGTGGTGATCTTCAACGAAAACCTGCTGCGCATCGCCGAACAGTATCTGCGCAAGGGCACGAAGGTTTACATCGAGGGCCAGCTGGAGACGCGGAAGGCGACCGACCAGTCCGGGGCGGAGCGCTATTTCACCGAGGTGGTGCTGCGGCAATTCCGTGGCGAGCTGACCATTCTCGACAGCCGCAGCGGTGGCGAAGGTGCCGGTGGTGGCGACGATTACGGCTCGGGCAGCAGCGATTTCGGCTCCGGCGGTTCTTCTTTCGGCGGCTCCTCGGCCCGGGGCTCGTTCGGCGGCGAGCGCAAGCCGGCGGCGGTCTCCGGCGGGGCGGCTTCGCGCGGCGGCGCGTTCGGTGGCGGCAACAGCGACATCGACGACGAAATTCCGTTCTGAATATCTGGGTGCCGGCTCCGGTGCGGCGAGCGCGTGCTCCCGCAGCGGCGCGTGACGGTGCTTCCGGCTCCGCCTCACCGCGGTCCTCGTGTGGGCGCGCGGGCAATTCAGTCTCGTCGGGTTGATGGGAGCTCTCAGTTCCCCGCTTGGGCACGATCATTCGTGTGCAGGAGGTGGCCACGGCGAGCGGCTGACGCGGTTGGCGGTAGCGGCGGCGGTCACTGGCGTGTCCGTCGGAGCGCACGGCCTGTCGCAGTCGTGGTGCGAGGGCGGTATCTGGTTTTCGGGTCCGTCATAGCCGAGTGAGGTTCGGCCAAAAGCCGACCGGGGTCGGCGGTTCCTTCTTCCGGCGTCGCGCGCGTGGCCGATGCCGTGGGAGTGTTGACCTCCGAGTGATGGTGCGGCCCGAATAATCTCGTAGGGGGCTACAGCCCGAACGCCGTCTTCACGCCATCGATGACGAATTGTACGGCGAGGGCGGCCAGAACGACGCCGAGCAGGCGCGTCAATATGGCGTTGCCGGTGATGCCGAGCCAACGGTTCACCCGGTCGGCGGCGAGGTAAACGACGAGGCAGGCGGCGATCACCAGCAAGGTGATAGCGAACAGGGCGACGAGGCGGGCGCCGTCACCCCGCGCTTCGCCGGCGAGCAGCATCATGGCGGTGATGGCGCCGGGGCCGGCCATCAGCGGAATGGCGAGCGGAAACACCGCGAGATTGTGCAGCAGATGCTCGCGCATCGCTGCATCGGTGGCGTCGGACTTGCGTTCGCTGCGCCGGCCAAACACCATTTCGAATGAAATGGTGAACAGCAGCAGCCCGCCGGCGATGCGAAAGGCGGGCAGGGTGATGCCGAGCGCGGCCAGCAGTGGCGCGCCGACGAGGCCGAACAGGGCGAGGATGGCGAGGGCGATCGCCGAGGCGCGCCAGGCGACGTGGCGTCGTTCCTCCGCCGCAAGGCCGGTGGTGACCGCGAGAAACAGCGGTGCCAGGCCGATCGGATCGATGACCACCAACATCGTGACCGCAGCCGATATGACGTAGTCGAGCATCCGTGCCGTGCCCTTCCATCCCGCTCGGGATGCCGGCGGTGCAAGTGTATCTTGCTATGAGGCGCGGGCAGGCGTGAAGGTATTTTCGCGCCAGTTGGCCACGGTTCCGCCACCTTTTCCGCCTGCTTCAAAAATGGCGCTGCAAGTTATTGTAATTTATACAGAATTTACGGAGGTTGCGGAGCCGGCGCGCTGGCGTTGACGGGCGGAATCGGCTAGATAAAACAGTTCGATAAGCAATCTACGGAAAGTCGCTTCCTTGTCCGATTCCGATACGCTGAGGCCCGAGGACGAAGGTCCTTCGGATATCCGGCCCGTTTCGATCACCGAGGAGCTCTCGCGCAGCTATCTCGACTATGCGATGAGCGTGATCGTCTCCCGCGCGCTGCCCGACGTGCGCGACGGCCTGAAGCCGGTGCATCGCCGCATCCTGTTCTCGATGCGCGAGAACAACTACGTTCCCGAGCGCCCCTACAACAAGTCCGCCCGCGTCACCGGCGACACGATGGGCAAGTACCATCCGCACGGCAACCAGGCGATCTACGATGCGCTGGTGCGCCTGGCGCAGGACTTCTCCATGCGCCTGCCGCTGATCGACGGCCAGGGCAATTTCGGCTCGGTCGACGGCGACCCACCGGCGGCCGAACGCTACACCGAGGTACGTCTCGCGCGGCCGGCACTGTCGCTGCTCGACGATCTCGAGAAGGACACTGTCGACTTCCAGGACAATTACGACGGCCGCGAACAGGAGCCGACGGTCCTTCCGGCGCGCTTCCCCAATTTGCTGGTCAATGGTGCGGGCGGTATCGCGGTCGGCATGGCCACCAATATCCCGCCGCACAATCTCGGCGAGGTGATCGATGCCACCATCGCGCTGATTGACGAGCCGGATATCGATGTCGAGCGGCTGCTCGACATCCTGCCGGGCCCGGACTTTCCCACCGGCGCGCTGATCCTCGGGCGCAGCGGCATTCGCCAGGCCTATATGACCGGGCGCGGCTCGATCGTCATGCGGGCCCGTGCCACGGTGGAGACGATCCGCAAGGATCGCGAAGCCATCATCGTCACCGAGATTCCCTATCAGGTGAACAAGGCGACGATGATCGAGCGCATGGCCGAGCTGGTGCGCGACAAGCGGCTGGAAGGCATCTCCGAGATCCGCGACGAATCCTCGCGCGAGGGTCTGCGCATCGTCATCGAGATCAAGCGCGACGCCCAGGGCGACGTGGTGCTGAACAACCTGTTCCGCATGACGGCGCTGCAGACCTCCTTCGGCGCTAACATGGTGGCGTTGAATGGCGGTCGTCCGGCGGTGATGACGCTGCTCGACCTTCTGACCGCCTTCGTCGCCTTCCGCGAGGAGGTGGTGAGCCGCCGGACCAAGTTCCTGCTGCGCAAGGCACGTGACCGCGCGCATGTGCTGGTCGGTCTCGCCATTGCGGTGGCCAATATCGACGAGGTCATCCGCACCATCCGCACCTCGCCGGATCCGGCCACCGCGCGCGAGCTGCTGATGACGCGGCACTGGCCGGCGCTGGATGTGGCGCCGCTGATCGCGCTGATCGATGACCCGCGCCATCGGTTGAACGAGGACGGCACCTATCAGCTGTCCGAGGAGCAGGCACGCGCCATTCTCGAACTGCGCCTGCAGCGCCTCACCGCGCTGGGCCGCGACGAGATCGCCGACGAGCTCGACAAGATCGCCGTCGAGATCCGCGAATATCTCGAGATCCTGGCGAGCCGCGTCCGCATCCGCCAGATCGTCAAGGACGAGCTGCTCGAGGTGAGGACGCAGTTCGGCACCCCGCGCCGGACCGAGATCACCGAAGGCGAGGGCGATTTCGAGGACGAGGACCTGATCGCCCGCGAGGACATGGTCGTCACCGTCTCGCATGCCGGCTATGTGAAGCGGGTGCCGCTCTCGACCTATCGGGCGCAGCGGCGCGGCGGCAAAGGCCGTTCTGGCATGCAGACGCGCGACGAGGATTTCGTCACCCGCCTGTTCGTCGCCTCAACCCATGCCCCGGTGCTGTTCTTCTCCTCCAAGGGGCAGGTCTACAAGCTGAAGGTCTGGCGGTTGCCGATCGCCACCCCGCAGGGACGCGGCAAGGCGCTGGTCAACATCCTGCCGCTGGATTCCGACGAGCGCATCACCTCCATCATGGCGCTGCCGGAGGAGGAGGCGTGGGGCCGCCTGCAGATCATGTTCGCCACCACCGGCGGTACGGTGCGGCGCAACGAGCTGTCCGACTTCACCAATGTGAACCGCAACGGCAAGATCGCCATGAAGCTGGAGGAAGGTGAGGCGATCGCCGGCGTCCAGCTCTGCTCCGAGAGCGACGACGTGCTGCTGACCACCGCCAAGGGGCAGTGCATCCGCTTCCCCACCACCGAGGTGCGCGTCTTTAAGGGGCGTGATTCCATGGGCGTGCGCGGCATCCAGCTCGACGAGAGCGATCGCCTGATCTCGATGGCGATCATCCGGCATGTGGACGCGACGGCGGAGGAGCGCGCTGAATATATCAAGCGTGCCAACGCCGTGCGACGTAGCCTTAACGAAGTGGATGAAGCGGCGGACATCGAGGCGGAGGTCGTCGACGCGGATGCCGAGGAGGTCGATGCCGGCGGCAGCGAGCTCGGCCAGACTCGTTATGCCGAGATGGGCGCCGCCGAGCAGTTCCTCCTTACCCTGTCGGAGAACGGCTATGGCAAGCGGACCTCGTCCTTCGAGTACCGTGCCACGCGCCGCGGCGGCAAGGGCATCGTCGCGATGGCGGTTAACGACCGCAACGGGCCGTTGGTCGCCTCCTTCCCGGTGGAGGATGCCGATCAGATCATGCTGGTCAGCGATGGCGGCCAGCTGATCCGCTGTCCGGTGAACGGCATCCGCGTCGTCGGGCGCGGCAGCCAGGGCGTGATCGTGTTCAACACCGCCGACGACGAGAAGGTGGTGTCGGTCGAGCGCGTGAGCGAGGAAGAAGGCGAGGACGAGATCGGGGAGGAGGCGGCCGACTGAGCCGCCGGACTCCTGCCGTATGATCATCCGATGACGCGACGGCGCTGGAGACGGCGCCGTTGCCATTTCGAGGGGCGTGTCAGTCGAAGGGCATACCATGCGTCGCATTTGCGTTTTTCTCGGCTCCAATGCCGGGCACCGGCCGGACTACACCGAGGCCGCCGTCGCACTGGGAACATCGCTGGCGCGAGAGGGCATCGGCCTCGTCTATGGCGGTGCGTCCGTCGGCTTGATGGGCGTGCTGGCGGATGCCGCACTTGCCGCTGGCGGCGAGGTGACGGGCGTCATCCCGCGCGGCATCCTGGAGCGCGAGGTCGCGCATAAGGGCTTGGCGGACCTGCGCATCGTCGGCTCCATGCACGAACGCAAGGCGCTGATGGCCGAACTCGCCGACGCCTTCGTCGCGCTGCCGGGCGGTATCGGCACGCTGGAGGAGCTGTTCGAGGTGTGGACGTGGGCGCAGCTCGGCAGCCATGAGAAACCGTGCGCCCTGCTCAATGTCGCCGGCTATTTCGACCGGCTGCTTGGCTTCGTCGATCATGTGGTCGGGGAGGGCTTCATGCGCGAGGCGCATCGCGACATGCTGCTCGTCGCCGACAATCCCAAGGCTCTGCTGGCGCGTCTGCAGGGCTATCGGGCGCCGCATGTCGCCAAGTGGATCGGCCGTGGCGAGCGATGACCGATGCCGTGGCGAGGCGTCGGAGGCACCCGTGCCCCTTGCGTCCGCGGCGTGAGCCCGCTAACCCTTGCCGCGCAACGAGAGGCTCCGCATGAGCGCCCTGCGCACCGCCTTCTACCCCGGTTCCTTCGACCCGCCGACCAATGGCCATGTCGAGGTGGCACGCGCCGCCTCCCGCATGGTCGATCGGCTGGTGATCGGTATCGGCGTGCATCCCGGCAAAGCCCCGCTGTTCGCGGCGGAGGAAAGGCTGGAGATGCTCACCGAGATCTTCGAGCCGATCGCCCGCCACGAGGGCGCGGCGTTCGAATGCATCACCTTCGCCGACCTCGTCGTGGAAGCGGCGCATCGCCATGGCGCGCGGCTGCTCATCCGCGGCCTGCGCGACGGTACCGATCTCGACTACGAGATGCAGATGGCGGGCATGAACGCCGTGCTGCGGCCGGAGGTGCAGACGGTATTTTTGCCGGCCTCCGCCGTGTCCCGCCCCATCACCGCCACCCTTGTCCGGCAGATCGCCGGAATGGGAGGCGACGTGTCGTCCTTCGTGCCGGCCGCCGTGGTCGGCCGTCTGGCCACCAAGCTGCGCCGCCCTATTTGATCGCGCACGGCCAAATCCGCAGCCGCACCGGAGTTTTCTGATGATCCGCAGTCTGATCGCCGCCTTCGCCGTCACCGCCGTGTTCGCGCTGCCCGCCGTCGCCCAGACGGCGCAGGCTCCCAAGCTGCCGCCGAACGTCGATCCGCAGAACGCCATCATCATGCAGACCACCAAGGGTCCGGTGGTGTTCGTGCTGCGCCCGGATATCGCGCCCAAGCATGCCGAGCGCATCAAGCAGCTGGCGCGCGAGGGCTTTTACGACAACGTGCCGTTCCACCGGGTGATCGACCGCTTCATGGCCCAGACCGGCGACGGTCAGTACGGCAATGGCACCGGCGGCTCGCGCTATCCCGACCTGCCGGCAGAATTCTCCAACGTGCCCTTTACGCGCGGCACGGTCGGCATGGCCCGCGCCCAGAGCCCGAACAGCGCCAATTCGCAGTTCTTCATCACCTTCGGCGACGCCTCCTTCCTCAACGGCCAGTACACGGTCATCGGCCAGGTGGTGTCCGGCATGGAGAACGTCGACAAGCTCAAGCGCGGCGAGCCGGTGCAGAACCCCGACAAGATCGTGTCGATGAAGGTTGCCGCCGACGTGAAGTGATGTGCGCGACACGCACCGTCATCCGTCAGATTTTTCTCAAGGAGTAACGACTATGAGCGACACCCCCGAATCCATCCTGCTGTTGGAGACCACCCAGGGCCCGGTGAAGATCCGCCTGCGCCCGGACCTCGCTCCCGGCCATGTCGCCCGCATCAGCGAGCTGGCCAAGCAGGGCTTCTATGACGGCGTGGTGTTCCACCGCGTCATCGACGGCTTCATGGCGCAGACCGGCGACCCGACCGGCACCGGCCGCGGCGGTTCCGGCCAGAAGCTGAAGGCGGAGTTCAACAAGGGCCGCCACCAGCGCGGCACCGTCTCCATGGCCCGCGCCATGGACCCGAACTCCGGCGACAGCCAGTTCTTCATCTGCTTCGCCGACGCTTCCTTCCTCGATGGCCAGTACACCATTTGGGGCGAGGTGATCGAGGGCATGGAGAATGTCGACAAGATCAAGCGCGGCGAGCCGGTGATCAACCCGGACAAGATCGTCTCCGCTAAGCTCGCGGCGTGATCGTCCGAAGCTTCGCCGGGCGGTGGTGAACCGTCCGGCAACGCTTATGCTGAACGGCGTCCCGGCATTCGGATGAGGACATCCGGCTGACGGGACGCCGCTTCCATTATATCGGGTCGTCCCGGCTCGCCCGGATGGGCCCGCCGCCCGATGACCTTGCCATCGAACAGATTATGCGCGTCGACCTCTTCGATTTTGATCTCCCGCCTGACCTGATCGCGCTGCGCCCGGTGGAACCGCGCGAGGCGGCGCGGCTGCTGGTGGTGCGGCCGGGTGAAGCCCAGGAACTCGAGGACCGGCATGTCGGCGATCTCCCCGATCTGCTGGCGCCCGGCGACGCGCTCGTCGTCAACGATACCCGCGTGCTGCCCGCACGCCTCAACGGCATTCGCAGCCGGGCGGGTGGTTCCGACGTGCGGGTCGAGGCGATGCTGCACAAGCGGCTGGCTCCCGACAGCTGGCTGGCGCTGGCACGGCCGGGAAAGCGCCTCGCTGTCGGCGATGTCGTGACGTTCCGCTCCGAGGACGGCGCGGCGACGCTGGAGGCCGAGATCGCCGCGAAAGGGGAGGGCGGCGAGATCGCGCTGCGCTTCGAGGCCGCCGGAGCGGCGCTCGACGAGGCGGTGGCGCGCGTCGGCCACATGCCGCTGCCGCCCTACATCGCCGCGCGCCGGGCCGAGGACGCGCAGGACCGAGCCGATTACCAGACCATGTTCGCCAATGCCGAGGGATCGGTCGCGGCGCCGACCGCCGGCCTGCATTTCACCTCGACGTTGGTCGACCGCCTGACGGCGCGAGGTGTCGAGGTTCACCGCGTGACGCTGCATGTCGGCGCCGGCACCTTCCTGCCGGTCAAGGCCGAGGACACCACCGGCCACCGCATGCATGCCGAATGGGGCGAGGTTTCGCAGGAGACCGCCGAAGCGCTCAACGCGGTGAAGCGGCGGGGCGGGCGCGTCATCACCGTCGGCTCCACCGCGACGCGGCTGATCGAGAGCGCCTCCGCCTCGGGCCGGTTGGCGGCCTGGCAGGGCGAGACCGACATCTTCATCACGCCCGGCTACCGCTTCCGCTTCATCGACGCGATGATGACCAACTTCCACCTGCCGCGCTCAACGCTGGTGATGCTGGTGGCGGCGCTTGTCGGCCATGAGGCGCAGAAGCGCGCCTATGCCCACGCCATCGACACCGGCTACCGCTTCTATTCCTATGGCGACGCCTGCCTGCTGTTTCCCGAAAGATCCCGATGACCGAAGCCTTCTCCTATCGCCCGCTCGGCCGTGACGGCGGCGCCCGTCTCGGCGAGGTGATCACGCCGCGCGGAGTGGTGCGCACGCCCGCCTTCATGCCGGTCGGCACCGCCGCCACGGTGAAGGCGATGTATCCTGAACAGGTGCGGGAGCTCGGTGCCGACATTCTGCTCGGCAACACCTATCATCTGATGCTGCGCCCCTCGGCCGAGCGGATCGCCGAACTGGGCGGGCTGCACAAGTTCATGCGCTGGCCGCACCCGATCCTGACCGATTCCGGCGGCTTCCAGGTGATGTCGCTGGCGGGCCTGCGCAAGCTGACCGAGAAGGGCGTCACCTTCCGCTCGCATATCGACGGCGCCTATCACGAAATGTCGCCGGAGCGCTCGGTGGAGATCCAGGGCCTGCTCGGCTCGGACATCCAGATGCAGCTCGATGAATGCGTGAAGCTGCCATCGCCGCCGGAAGACGTGGCGCGGGCGCTGCGGCTGTCGCTGCGCTGGGCGGAGCGCTCGAAGCGCGCCTTCGAGGCCCAGCCGCCCGGCCGGGCGCTGTTCGGCATCGTGCAGGGCGGCGACGTGCCGGCGCTGCGCGAGGAATCAGCGCGCGGCCTCGTCGACATCGGCTTCCCCGGCTATTCGATCGGCGGCCTCGCGGTCGGCGAGCCGCAGCATGTGATGCTGGGCATGATCGAGGTGGTGAACGCCATCCTGCCGCAGGACAAGCCGCGCTATCTGATGGGGGTCGGCACGCCGGACGACATCATCGAGGCGGTGGGGCGCGGCGTCGACATGTTCGACTGCGTGATGCCGACCCGTGCCGGCCGCCATGCACAGGCCTTCACCCGCTTCGGCAAGATCAACCTGAAGAACGCCCGCCACGCCGACGACCCGCGCCCGCTGGACGAGACGAGTAACTGCCCGGCGGCGCGGGATTATTCGCGCGCCTATCTCCACCACCTGATCCGCTGCGACGAGATGCTGGGCTCGATGCTGCTCACCTGGGTGAACCTCGCCTATTACCAGAGTCTGATGCAGGGCATCCGCGCCGCCATTGCCGAGGGGCGCTTCGAGGCGTTCAAGGCCGAGGTGAAGGAAGGCTGGGCAAGAGGCGACATCCCCGCGCGTGGCTGAAGGCTTGCGCCGCTCGGCGCGTCATTCCGGACGCGCCGGCGATGCGATCCCGGCTGTCGGGCCTCGCCTCCGGTCGGGATGACGACGCTGGAACGAAAACGGCCGGACCCGCGGGTCCGGCCGTCCTTGTTTCGAGATGTCGCCCGCTCAGCCGTGCAGCTTGCCGGCGATGGTGGCGACGTGCTTGCCCTGGTAACGGGCTGCGTCGAGTTCCACCTTGGAGGGCTGGCGCGAGCCGTCGCCGTCGGTGATGGTGGAGGCGCCATAGGGCGAGCCGCCCTTGATCTCGTCCAGGCCCATCTGGCCCTGGAAGGCATAGGGCAGGCCGACGACGACCATGCCGTGATGCAGCAGGGTCGGCACAAAGCCGAGGATGGTGGATTCCTGGCCACCGTGCTGGGTCGCCGAAGAGGTGAACACCGAGCCGACCTTGCCGACGAGGCCGCCGGTGAACCACAGGCCACCGGTCTGGTCGATGAAGGCGCGCAGCTGCGATGCGACGGTGCCGAAGCGGGTGCCGGAGCCGAAGATGATCGCGTCGTAGTCCTTCAGCTCGTCGACGGTGGCGATGGGCGCCTTCTGGTCGAGCTTGAAGTGGTTCGCCCTGGCGATCTCTTCCGGCACGGTCTCGGGCACGCGCTTCACCACGACATCGGCGCCGGCCTCGCGGGCGCCTTCGGCGACGGCTTCGGCCATCGTCTCGATGTGGCCATAGGTCGAGTAGTAGAGAACGAGAACCTTTGCCATCTGCGTATGCTCCTTGCATCCTGGCGTGGCCGGCGGCCCGGCTGAGGTGTTGGCAGGAAGCTAGCGGCTCGGGCGGTGCACCGGAAGCACGATGATTGACAGGGTGGCCTTGCAGAAATGCAATCGGAAGGGCGGCTCCTGTCAGGAGTATGTCGACGACAAAGGGTAAGGTGCCGCAGCTTCTTGCCATCCGACGCCGAAACCCTTAAGCCCCCTCCCGTGGGAGCCCGTAGCTCAGCCGGTAGAGCACGTGACTTTTAATCATGGGGTCTCGGGTTCGAATCCCGACGGGCTCACCACTCTCTCAATTCCCCATTGATTTTCCATCACTTTTCCTCGCATTTCCCCAAACTTGCTGGGGCGGGTTGGGAACCTACGATCGTCCCTTGTCCCGACGGCCGACAATGGCGCTACCGCGATCCCCCGATTGTCGCCACGGTGTCGCCGCCGAAGCGAGAATCAGAGAAATGAGTGCTGTCCGGCCACTGCTGCTTGCGGAGGCATCCGTTCTCTTAGACCGCCGGCCTGGCCGACCTATGCGGGCAAGGTCGGCATCCGTATCTTGATCCATTTCACCCATGACTGGAGCTACCATGACCCCCACCGAACTCCAGTCCGCCCTCGCAAGACTGGACCTTTCGCCTGCGGCGCTGGCTAAGCTGCTCGGTGTGGACGTCCGCACGGCCCGTCGTTGGGCGACTGGTGGAAAGCCGATCCCCGATAATGTGGCGGCGCAGCTCACGGCGATGGTCCTGGCCGGTGGCGTGCCGACCGAACTGGTCGAGCGACGCCCGAAGGTCGAGGACGAGGAGATCACGCGCTTCCAGTGGGTTCGGCGGCAGGGCGAGCAAGAATGGACCGTCGCGGAGCACGACCTCATCGCCGACGTGTTCTACCTGCCGGGAAGAGTCGAACGATATACAGCCTCGGAGCTGGTGCTTGGCCCCACAATCGAGGTGCCAGAGGCATAAGCGTCGGCGCCGATACGGCGTGTCCTGGCCGATTCCGGACAGATCACTGAAGCGTGGCTCGACGCGACGGCCGTCCGGCTCAATTCGCCGGAGTTCGGGGCCTTTGGCGAAGGCGATGTCGCGATCTTAGGGCAGCGTGCCGACCAAGCGGCAAGATGTCGGGGGCGACCGCAGGATGCCCGCTTTCAGGTGTCGCCCTTCGTTGCCCAATCCTACCCTTCGGCCGTCTCACCCAAGGACAGCCGCACTTCGGGAACGAGCAGGCTCGGGTCTTGCTTCGACAGACACTGGTCGATCCCGATCGCCTCGAGGGTCAGCAAGTGTTGGCTCTCGAGAGCCTGGGTGCCCTGTTCCATCTCCATATAGACTTGGAACGGAACGCCCAGGCGATCAGCCAGCGCCTCCGGAGGCATCTGCCATTTTTCCCGCATCGCCGTGAGCTTCCTCGAATCGACCACACCGTCATCGGCCGATGCCTGGCTGTCTGGCGCGCACATGAACGTCGCGATCAGCAGCGCGGCAGAAATCCTGAACTTCGAAAGGCGCGTGGCGTAGGACATCAGTGGGTCTCGTGCGAACAAGGCGTTGGAGGACGAACCACCGCGCTCGAATTTTGTTCCGCTGATGGCACGACCGAACAGTAGGCGGCAGGGTGGGGCGGGTATTGTTGGATCCACCGCATCTTGTCTGGAGGCGCGACAGCTGCGGTTCGCGTGGGCAGCCTGGCGGCCTCCTGACTCGTCGCGTGGTCGGCCTCGGGTGCTTGGCGCGCCTTGCCGCGCGGCGGCTTGGCAGGGGTGGGGCAGGCCTCGACAGCGCGGCGAGATGATCAAAGCTCCAGCTTCAGAGATCGGAACGTTGCGGCGAGATGGTCGATGAACGCCCGCACTGCGGGCGGCAGGCCCCGGCGCGTGGTGAAGACGACATGGACGATGCCGATCTGGCCGCCCCAGCCGGGTAGTATCTGAACGAGGCGGCCGGCTGCGAGGTCGTCGCGGCAGATGTGGTCGGGCAGCAGGGCGACCCCGAGGCCCGCCGCGGCGGCGGTGCGCAGCGCCGCGAAATCGCGGCAGGTGAGACGCGGCTCGTGCCGGAGGCTGAAGGTCGCGCCCTCCGGCCCGGCCAGATCCCAGGTGATCTCGCCGGTCTCATCGCTGGAGCCTAGGGTCGGCAGGCGGGCAAGTCCCGCGATGCCGGCATCCCCCAGCATAGTCGCCCATGCCGGGCTGGCGGCCAGGATACGCCGCGAGCGGCCCAAGCTGCGCAGGGTGAGCGCGGCGTCGGTGGTGATGTCCACCCGCACCCGCAGCGCGACATCGATGTGGTCGGCGATGAGGTCGACCGGCTGGTCGGCAATGATCACCTGCAGATGCACCTTCGGATGACGCGAAAGAAACGCCGGCAGGCCCGGCGACAGCACCTCCACCATGCCGGCCGGGCAGGCGAAGCGCACCCGTCCGCGCGGCTCGCTCTGCGCCTGCGCCACCAGCGCCTCAGCCTGCTCGGCCTCCTCCAGCATGGCGCGACAGCGGGCATAGAAGGCCTCACCCACCTCGGTGACACGGAAACGTCGCGACGATCGTTCGATCAGCCGGACGCCGAGCTGCGCCTCAAGCCCGGCGATACGGCGGCTCAGCCGGGACTTCGGCAGGCGCAGGGCACGCCCGGCGGCAGCGAAACCGCCGTGTTTCACCACCTCGGCGAAGAAGGCGTAGTCGTTGAGATCCGGCATGGCGCGTCGATCATCGTTCCAGTGGTGGAACGGAAGGTGCCATATTCACCGTCTACACGCATCATCGTTCCTGTCCGATATCTCTCGACATGAAGCGCGACACATGATGGTCGCAGAGAAGGAGACAGACGATGGACAGGTTCAGCAAGAAGGTCGTGGTGGTCACCGGCGGCACCAGTGGTATCGGGCTCGCCACCGCGAAGGCGTTCGCGTCCGAGGGGGCATCGGTGTTCGTGACCGGCCGGCGACAGGAGGCGCTCGATGCTGCGGTGAAGGCGATCGGCGGTGATGTGACAGGTGTCCGGGCGGACATGTCGAAGCTTGCCGACATCGACCGTCTCTATGATGCCGTCCAGCCGCGCCATGCCCAGATCGACGTGGTGTTCGCCAATGCCGGCGGCGGCAGCTTCGCGCCGCTCGGCGCCATCGACGAGGCGCATTTCGACGAGACTTTCGCCACCAATGTGAAGGGCGTGCTGTTCACCGTGCAGAAGGCGCTGCCGCTGCTGCGCGACGGCGGCTCGGTGGTGCTCACCGGCTCGGTGACCGGCTCGACGGGCAACCCCGCCTTCAGCGTCTACAGCGCCACCAAGGCGGCGGTGCGCAACTTCGCCCGCAACTGGATCCTCGATTTGAAGGACCGGCGCATCCGGGTGAACGTCGTCAGCCCCGGCGTGATCGACACCGCCGGCCTCAATGATCTGTTCGGTGGTGGGGCTCAGGCGGAGGGGGTGAAGAACGGCATGCTAGCCTCCATTCCCGCAGGCCGCGTCGGCCGGCCCGAGGACGTCGCCGACGCCGTCCTGTTCCTCGCCTCCGGCGCTGCCAGCTTCATCAACGGCGCCGAGCTCTTCGTAGACGGTGGCATGACGCAAATCTGAGAGCAGGGCGGCGGCTAGGCGGCGGGCCGTATCGCGGCGCTGCGCGAGGTCGGCGGCGTCGCCTGAAAGCGGCGGTCAGCCGACATGCTATCGCCGGCGGCTCATTCCCCGAGCAGGTTTGCCTTCACCCGTGCGAGATGGCGGGCGATGGCAGCCTCCGCCTCGCGCCCGTCTCGCGCGCGCAAGGCGGCGACGATCTCGCGGTGCTCCTGCCGGTAGAGGTCGCGGCGCTCGGCGGTGATGGAGCGGCGCTTCAGCTCGCCCCATTCGGCGAGGTCGCGGGCGGCGGTGATGGTGGCGTAGATCGCCACCATGAGCCGGTTATGCGTCGCCTCGGCGATGGCTTGATGCAGTTCGGTATCCCATCGCTCGAAGTCCTCGAAATCGTCGGCCGCCTCGGCCCGGCGGTTGCACATCTCCATGCGCTCGAAATCGGCGGCGGTGGCGTGCATGACGACCAATTGGGCGAGGCGCGGCTCGACGATCTGCCGCGCCGCCATGATCTCGGTCGGGCTGGCATCGCTGGCCCGCGTGGCAGGTTCGGACACCGGCTGTGTCTCGGCGACATAGGTGCCGGAGCCGATGATCCGCACCACCTTCTTCTGCGCTTCCAGCACGGAGAGCACGTCGCGCACGGCCGAGCGCGGCACGCCGAGCTTCTCGGCGATCGCCCGTTCGGTCGGCAGCTTGGCGCCCGGCCCATAGGTGCCCGAGCCTATGGCCTGCTCCAGAAAGCCCTGAACCAATGTCGTCGGCTTGCGGTCGACCAGAACGCTATCCATGGGATCTCCGTGGCATCTCTTGCATTTGGTATACCAATAGGTCGGAGCCGGAACAAGAACGTGATGAGGGATTTACGAGAAGCCGTGGCAGGAACAAAGATCTCTGGTTGACATTTGGCGAACCAATATGGCCTCATATGGTCAAATTGGTCAACCAATAAAGGGCCGAGCATGAAATTCGCCACCTATGTCCATCAGGGGAAGGAAAGTGTCGGGCTCGTCGACGCCGAGGAGCAACGCATCTATCACGTCGACGCCGCCGACATGGTGGACCTCATCGCCCGCTACGCCGAGATCGCTCCCGCCATCCGTATGAACGGCAACGGCGCCGACCTCACCGAGGTGAAGCTGCTGGCGCCGATTCCGCGTCCGCGCCGCAACATCTTCTGCGTCGGCAAGAACTACCGCGACCACGCCAAGGAGTTCGCCAATTCCGGCTACGAGGCCGGCGCGGTGAAGGGGGCGGAGATCGACGAATATCCCGCCGTATTCACCAAGCCCGGCACCTGCGTCATCGGGCCGGGCGACGCCGTCGACACCCATCCCAACGTCACCAGTAAGGTCGATTACGAGGTCGAGCTCACCATCGTCATCGGCAAGGGCGGGCGCGACATCTCGCGCGCCGACGCCTTCAAGCACATCTTCGGCTACACCATCATCAACGACGTCACCGCCCGCGACCGGCAGAAGAATCACAAGCAGTGGTTCCTCGGCAAGGCGCTGGACACCTTCTGCCCGATGGGGCCGTGGATCAGCACCGCCGACGAGCTCGACGCCGAGAACCTTCAGGTGAAGACCTGGGTGAATGGCGAATTGCGGCAGGACGCCAACACCCGCGACCTGATCTTCGACATTCCCGGCCTGATCGAGACCATCTCGGCCGGAACCACGCTGGAAGCCGGCGACCTCATTGCCACCGGCACGCCGGCGGGCGTCGGGCTCGGCTTCAACCCGCCGAAATTCCTCAAGGCCGGCGACAACGTCACCATGTCGATCAGCGGCATCGGCACGCTGAGCAACCCCTTCGCCTGATGTCCTGGCCGATGTGCCGCCCGATGCCTTGCCTGACGACACACCTATGAGGATCCGCATCCAGACTGCGCGGGGATAGGCCCGCGCAGATCAAGCCGAAGCGCCGAAAACAGGCGCCGGCCCCGGGAGGAAAAATGGCTCTGCTTACTCTCGCGCAGCCCTCGCGCGCGACCGCCTTGCCGCGTTGGCTCGGCCTCGAGGGTCTCGTCATCGGCGGCGCCATAGCGGCACTCGTCATCCTCGTGGTCTTGCCCGTGCTGTCGCTGGCGACGGCGAGCATATGGGATGGCGGGATCACCGGCCGCTACTTCACCACCGCGCTGAGCAGTACCGCCAATCTCAGGGCGCTCGGCAATTCGCTGATCCTCGGTGCCTGGACGGGGTTGATCAGCATCGTCATCGGCGTACCGCTGGCCTGGGCGGTGAGCCGCACCAATGTGCCGGCCAAGGGGCTGATCCAGGTGACGGCGACGCTGTCCTATTTGTCGCCGCCCTTCCTCACCGCCATCGCCTTCGTGAACCTGTTCAGCCCCAATGCCGGCATGGCGAACGTGTTCCTGCGCGAGGTGCTGGGCATCGACGTCGCCTTCAACATCTTCACCATGAGCGGCCTCGTCTTCGTCACCGTGCTGCACACCTTCCCCTTCGTCTATCTGCTCGCCTCCTCGGCGCTGCAATCGGTGGATGCGTCTTACGAGGAAGCGGCGCAGATCCTCGGCGCCTCGAAGCTGCGCACGGCCATCACCATCACCCTGCCGCTGGTGGCGCCGGCGGTGCTGTCAGGCACGCTGCTCGCCTTCGTCAACGCCATCGCGCTGTTCGGCTCGCAGGCGATCATCGGCCTGCCCGGGCGCATCGTCACCCTGCCGACCCGCATCTACGCGCTGTTCGACTACCCGCCGCAATATGGTGTCGCCTCGGCACTGTCGCTCTTGTTCATCGCCATCACGGTAATCGCGCTCTATCTGCAGCGCGCCTTTCTCGCCCGCCGCTCCTATGTGACGCTGGCCGGCAAGGGCGCACGCCCGCAGCTGATGGATCTCGGCGGCTGGCGCTGGCCGCTCTTCGCGCTCAGCGTCGTCGCCTTCGTGATCGCCATCCTGCTGCCCTATGGCACGCTGATCGCGGTGTCGTTCTCCAAGAGCTGGGGTCTCGGCTTCTGGCAGAACCTGACGCTGGAGAATTACCGCTTCATCCTCATCGACTACGACGTCACCCGCCGGGCGATCCTCAACAGCCTGCTGCTCGCCACCATCGCCGCCACCTTCTGCGTGTTCCTCGGCGCGATGATCTCGTGGATCGACCTGCGCACCAAGCTGCCGGGCCGCAAGCTGCTCGACTACGCCGCGCTGATCCCGCTCGGTCTGCCGGGCATCGTCATGGCGGTGGCACTCTTGCAGTTCTGGCTGAAGATGCCGATCGCGCTCTACGGCACCTTCGCCATCCTGCTGCTCGCCTATGTCGGGCGCTACGTGCCGCTCGGCGTGCGGGCCGCCAATTCCTCGCTGCGCCAGATCGACCCCTCGCTGGAAGAGGCGGCGCAGATCCTCGGCGCCTCCTGGGGCACGCGGATGAAGGAGATCACCCTGCCGCTGATCAAGCCCGGCCTGTTCGCCGGCTGGCTCTTGGTCTTCGTGCCGGTGATCCAGGAGCTCTCGGCCTCGATCCTGCTGTTCTCATCCGAATCCATCACCCTCGCGGTGGCGGTCTACAACCTCTACGAGACCGGCTACACCGAGCCAGTGGCCGCCCTCGCCATCGTCAACATGATCATCATCGCCGCAGCGATCGGCATCGCCCGCCGGTTCGGCGGCAGCCGTATCGGCCTCAAGACCGGCGCGTGAGGGAAACGGAAAAATGGCTGGAATCCAGATCAACGGCCTGTCGAAGTTCTACGGCAGCAAGGAGGGTGGTGCCGCGGTCAGCGGCCTCAACCTCGACATCAAGGACAACCAGTTCGTCACCCTGCTGGGCCCGTCCGGCTGCGGCAAGACGACGACGCTGCGCCTCATCGCCGGCTACATCACCCCGGATGGCGGCACCATCCGCGTCGGCGACCGGGTGGTGTCCTCGGCGGAGGGCGTGGCGCCGCCGGACCAGCGCGGCATGGGCATGGTGTTCCAGAACTATGCGGTGTGGCCGCACAAGACGGTGTTCGAGAACGTCGTCTTCGGCCTCAAGCTGCGCAAGATCCCGGCCGATCAGGCGCGGCGTAAGGTGCTCGACGCGCTGGCCATGGTGAACCTCGCCGGCCTCGAGAACCGCCTGCCCAACGAACTGTCCGGCGGCCAGCAGCAGCGCGTCGCGCTGGCCCGCTCGCTGGTGGTCGAGCCGGGCATCCTCCTGCTCGACGAGCCCCTGTCCAATCTCGACGCCAAGCTGCGCGAGAAGATGCGCACCGAACTCAAGCAGCTGCAGCGCCGCACCGGCATCACCTTCGTCTATGTGACGCACGATCAGGCCGAGGCGCTGGCGCTCTCCGACCAGATCGCGGTGATGCATGGCGGCGAGCTCCAGCAATATGGCTCGCCGGACGACGTCTATCGCCGCCCCGCCAACAAGATCGTCGCCGACTTCATGGGCATCGTGAATTTCCTGCCCGGCGTTGTCGTGGCGGGCACGGGCGCCAAGGTCCCGGGGGAGTCCGCGGGCCGCCTCGCGGTGGCGGTCGACGGCGTCGAGGTGCCGGCCCCGGTGCACGTCACCTTCTCGCCCGGCCAGCCGGTCGATCTCTCGGTGCGGCCGGAGAATGTGCGGCTCGGCCTCGGCGAGGCGCCGGGGGCACTCACCGCCACCGTCACCGACATGACCTATCTCGGCAATCTCGTCGAATACTGGCTGCAACTCGACAGCGGCACCACGCTGCGCGCCCAGACGCATCCGCTGGAGCGCTTCGCGGTCGGCGACCGCGTCAGCCTCGCCATCGACGCCGCCGATTGCAGCGTCTTCCCGCGTGCCGGCGCCACCCACTGATCCGACAGAAGACTCCAAGGAGATCGACCATGTCCACCAATACGGCCCTGAAGCCCACCCCGCGCGGCGATGAGCACTGGACCAAGAACGGCGACGCCGAGCTGTTCCTGTGGCGCAAGGCACCGGAAGCGGGGGCCAAAGGGGCTTCAATTCCTGGCACCGTGCTGTTCGTACACGGCTCGTCGATGGCCTCGCAGCCGACTTTCGACCTGCAGGTGCCCGGCCGACCCTATTCCTCGGCGATGGACTATTTCGTCGACAAGGGCTTCGAAACCTGGACCGTCGACCTGCGCGGCTATGGCCGTTCCGACAAGCGGCCGGGCACGCAGGCCACCATCGCCGAGGGAGCCGAGGACCTCACTGCCGCCACCGACTACATCATGAACGAGACCGGCGCGACGGACTTCCTCGTCTACGGTATCTCGTCGGGTGCGCTGCGCGCCGCCACCTTCGCCCAGAACCATCCGGAGCGGGTGAAGCGCCTGGCGCTTGACGCCTTCGTGTGGACCGGCGAGGGCAGCCATACGCTGGACAACCGCCGCAAGAAGCTGCCGGACTTCCCCGTCGGCGGCCGCCGGCCGATCGACAAGGCCTTCGTCTACTCGATCTTCAACCGCGACCATCCCGGCACTGCCGAGGACAAGGTGATCGAGGCCTTCGCCGACGCCATCACCTCGCTCGACGATTCCATGCCGAACGGCACCTATATCGACATGTGCACCCGGCTGCCGCTGATCGATCCGGCCAAGATCACCGTGCCGACCCTCGTCATGCGCGGCGAATATGACGGCATCGCCGGCTTCGACGACCTTATCGAGTTCTTCAAGAAGCTGCCGAATTCCGACAAGCAGTTCGCGGTGATGCCGGGCATCTCGCACGCCTCGTTCCAGCAGAAGAACTACATGCTGGTCTATCACATCCTGCATGCGTTCTTCACGCAGCCGGAACCACTCTACCGCGGCGAATAGATCGCGGATCTTCGACCGGAAACGCCAAACAATAACAAGCAATCGTCAGGAGGAACACATGAGGACGCTTATCGGCCGGCGCGGGGTCACTCTCGCGCTCGGCCTGCTCGCCGGCGCCGTCGCGCTGCCGGCGCTCTCCCACGCCCAGGACGCCGTCGACATGGCCAAGGCGAAAGCCGAGGGCAAGGTGGTCTGGTACACTTCGACGCCGATCGAGCAGGCCAACAAGCTCGCGCGGCTGTTCGAGCAGCAGACCGGCATCAAGGTCGAGCTGTTCCGCTCCGGCGGCTCGGCGATCCTGCGCCGCTTCAACCAGGAGGTCTCGGCCGGCCGCGTGGCCGCCGACGTGCTCACCACCTCCGATCCTTCCGCGTCCAACGTCATGGCCGAGCAGGGTCTGTTCGTGGCGTTCAAGCCGGTGGATTTCGACAAGATCCCCGACGCCGCCAAGGACAAGGACGGCAACTGGATCGGCCAGCGGCTGAACCTCATCACCATCTACATGCGCGGCGACAAGGTGCCTGAGGCCGAGCGTCCGAAGAAATGGACCGACCTCACCGCCAAGACCTACGACAAGAAGCTGGTGATGACCGATCCGTCCTTCACCTCGCTGCAATTGTCGGTGGTCGGGACGCTGTCGGAGAAGCTCGGCTGGGACTACTACAAGCAGCTTGCCTCTAATGACGTGATGGTGGTGCAGGGCAACCAGCAGGTCTCCGACAATCTCAAGCGCGGCGAGCGGCTGATCGCGGTCGGCGCGCTGGATTCCTATGCGGCGGAGGATCGGGCGAGCGGGCACGAGATCGTCACCGTCTATCCCGCCGACGGCACCTTCGTCATTCCCTCGCCCACGGCGGTGGTGAAGGGCGGCCCGAACCCCGAGGCCGCCAAGGCCTTCGCCACCTTCATGATCGGCCCGGATGCGCAAAAGATCTTCCCGGCGGACGGTGGCTATGCCGCACGCAGCGACATCGATCCGCCGGCCGGAAGCCCGAAGGTCGCCGATCTGGTGATCATCCCGGTCGACTACGCCGCACTGGAGAAGAAGGCTGCCGAGGTGAAGGACGAGTTCAACGCGATCTTTCGTTGAGGTGTCGTCGCGCCGGACCGCAGCGGCGTGCGTGATCGGTTCGATGGCCGGGCTCTGCCCGGCCATTCGTGTTCAGCGCGGCACGCCAGGCGCGCCGCGACGCCACGCCGGCCTCGTTGCCGGTACGAGCGGCCATGCACGGCCCTTTCTTCGCCGCGACGCCGGTGCCAGACTGCCGACAACGTTGCGGGGTTGGATCTGGGATGGATCAGGTGGCGGCGCCTCGGGCGTCGGGAAGCAGAGCGGAGGCGGCTAGCGGCGGTGGTGCTGCGCCCGCCTTGGCGAGGCTGTGTCGCCTGGCGCGAAGCCTGCTCAAGACGACCGCCGCCGTGCTGGTTCTCGAAGACGGCGAAGGCTGCTGGATCGATCTCGACCCCGCTGCGGATCCGGTCCTGTGGTCTTTTGCTCCCACGCTGGTGGTGCGGACGACGCCCGGCACGGTCAGCGTCGCCGACACATGGCAGGACGCCGCCTTCGCCGAACTCGCCGCGGTCACCGGCGCGCCGGGGCTGCGATCCATGGCGAGCGTTTCGGTCGGGGCCGGTGGCCGGCTGGCCGTGTTCGATATCCGCCCGCGCCAGCTGGCCGTGTCCGACATCGACCAGCTGGTCGATCTCGCCAATCTCGCCGGCGAGGTTCTGTCCCTGGAGCAGCGGGCGCGGCTGGCGGAGGAGCGCGGGGCGGATTTCCGCCTGCTCGCCGAAACCTCGACCGACACCATCGTGCGCGGCGATCTCGACGGCATCCGCCTTTATATCTCGCCCTCCGTGCGGACGCTGCTGGGCTACGAGCCGGAGGAACTGGTCGGCCGCCGCGCCGCGGAGATCGTCCATCCGGAAGACCGCGTGGGTTTCGCCGAGCTGATGCGCAGCGTGCGCGCCGGGCACCTCACTGTCGGCGTCGTCGAGGTCCGCCAGCGCCATCGTGACGGTTCCTGGGTGTGGATGGAGGCCTCGCTGCGCCTCACCTATGACCGCGTCACCGGCGAGGCCAACGGCTATGTGGCGTCGGTGCGCGGCATTGATCGGCGCAAGCAGGAAGAGGCACGGCTGGAGCATCTCGCCTCGCATGACGCGCTCACCGGCCTGCCCAACCGCGCCTTGTTCGATCAGCATCTCGCCCAGGTGGTGGCGAGGTTGCGCGACGGTGGCCCCCGCTTCGCGGTGCTCTACATGGACATCGACCGCTTCAAGCAGATCAATGACGGATTCGGGCACCGGGCCGGCGATGCCGTGCTGCGCGAGGTCGCGGGGCGCCTGCGCGCCGCGTTGGCGCCGGGCGATGTCGTGGCGCGGCTTGGCGGCGACGAGTTCGCCATGGTGCTCATGGAGGACGGCGCCGCGGCGGATACCGCCGCGGTGGCCGGACGTCTGATCGCGGCATTCGCCGAACCGTTCGCGTTCGAGGGCATGCCCGTCACCCTCGGTCTGAGCATCGGCATCGCGCTGGCGCCGGACTGCGGCGAGGATCCCGAGCCGCTGGTCGCCGGCGCTGACCGGGCACTCTATGCGGCGAAGCTGGCCGGGCGGAACACCTTCCGTCTCGCCGCCGGCATTGGCACGCCTGCCGCGCCCACGAGCTAGTCGCGCCACCCTGTGATGGGTGACTGTCGATAGGCGAGGGGGGCGCCAGCGCGCCGCGGCCTAGGCTGCGCACCGTGGCCGCCCCCTATCCCGTCCCGGCGGATCAGGACGAAGGAGCGGGGTGTTCGGTAGCTAAGTTCAGTCGACAGAGCCGGCGGCAGGCCAAGGCTCCTTCATGGAAGGTAAGCGAACCAAGCCACCGACATGCCACATCGCGGCGCGTTCTTCCCGGTCAGTCCGGGCGGTAGTCTGTCGCCAGGCGAATGTCGGAAACGATCTTGTCCGCGAGCCGGGCGGCGGCGGGGGACAGCTTGGTATCGGGCAGGGTGATCAACGCCATCTTGCGACGGATCGCCGGCTCGATGCGGACGATGCGCGCTGTCGGAGACTGCGCCCGGATGAGTGACGAGGCGGGGAGAATGGCGGCGCCCAAGCCAGCTTCCGCCATGGCCACGATGGTCTGCGACTTCATGAACTGGAAGCGGCTCGCCACCGATAGGCCCCTTGCGCGAAGCGCCACCTCGATGCAGTCGCGGATCGCCGTGGCGGGGCTCGAGAGGATGAGCGGAACGCGCACCAGTTCCTCGAGGGTAACCGCCGGCTGCTGCGCCTGCGGATAGTGCGCGGGGATGAGGGCCTGAAGCGGTTCGACGAGGATCGTCTCGAAGGATAGCGTGGCGTCGTCCTTCTCCGGCCCGATGGCGAAGTCGACTTTGCGGTTGACGACCGCGTCGAACAGGTCGCGCGAGGTGAGCTCGCTCACCGTCACCGCGATCTGCGGATGGGTTTCGACGAATTCGGCCAGCACCTTCGGCAGATAGGTGGAGGCGAGATTCGACGATGCGGCGAGCGAGAGCTGCCCGCGCTTGAAGTCGGCACTCTCGCGGATGCGTCTGATGCCGAGTTCAAGCTCGTAGAGAGCCCGCCGGGCGCTCTCGTAAAGCTGGTGCCCTTCTTCCGTGAGCCTCACATGGCGGGTCGTGCGCTCGAAGAGCCGCAGGTCCAGTTGCGCTTCGAGCTGCATGATCTGGGCGCTGATCGCCGAATGGGACCGATTCAGCATTTCTCCGGCTAGCCGGAAGCTTCCCTGATCCGCGACCGCGAGGAAGCTCTGCAGCAGTTTCATGTTCACGTTGAGGGGACCGGCGATGTCCATCGGGCGCTCGACTGGTTTGGAAAAGCGACCAATCGGTAGGATTTTCGACTTTGTGTGTCCAGTCGCCACGCTCTATCGTTCCCAGACATCCATCAGGAGCCCCGGATGATTGCCGTGGGTTCCCGGAATGGAGGCCGGAAGTCACGAGCCGATGCCGTCTTCGGCGACGTGCTTCCCAATGCCAGAGACGGGCACGCCAATGCTCGCCGGTACAGCCTTGAGGCACACGGCTTATTGCCGGTTCGTCCTCAGGCTCGATAACAATATTCGAGAGGAAACGATGCGCAGCATCTCCGGTCCGCTTTCATCGATGCCGCAGGACTTCGTGCGCCGGCTCCGCGCCGCGCGTCGATGAGAGACGACGGCAACGGACGCGATCGTCGTCCGGCTCGTCTTTCGACCCATCATTCGCATCACCCCTGACACGAGCCTGAAGCGGCGGTCCGCTTCCGGGCAGGTCAGCCGGCGTGGCGTGCCCCGGCCGGCGGTCGCTTTCGCAAACGTGGCGCGGCTTCGCTGCGATCGCATCCTTATTATAATACCATCAATCAAGCTGTCGCATGACGGCGGGAGGAGTGAGACGATGTTGATGAAGACCTTGACCCGCGCTGTGGCGCTTGCCGCTCTTCTTGCGCCGGCATTTGCGGGATCGGCGGACGCGGACAGCTTCGTCTATGTGTCCAATGCCAAGGATGGCAACATCTCGACCTATCGCTTGCACGAGGATGGCCGGCTCGATCCGGGCAAGTCCGTCGATGTCGCGCCGCTGGTCATGCCGATGACGGTCCATCCCGATCATACCATCCTCTATGCCGGCGTTCGCTCTGAACCCTTCCGGCTCAAGGCCTATCGCATCGATCCGGGTACGGGCGGGCTCTCTCCGCTTGGCGAGACGCCCCTGCCGAACAACATGCTGTACCTGTCGATGGACCGGACCGGCCGCTATCTGTTCGCCGCCTCGAACAGCAGCAATCTGATCGCCGTCTTCGGCGTCGACGCGACGGGCAAGGTGTCCGATGCTCCGCTGCAGGTCGTGAGCACCGCCAACTATCCGCATGCGATCCGCATCGACGCCGATAATCGCTATCTCTACGTGCCGACGCTCGCCGCCAACGGCGTGGAGCAGCTGACCTTCGATGCTGCCGGCGGCAAGGTGGCCTACAACACGCCCGAGCGCGTGAGCACCGGCGACGAGAAGGGGCCGCGGCATTTCGTGATCTCCCCGGACAACCGCCAGCTCTATGTGGTGAGCCAGTTTCGCGGCGAGGTGATCGCCTTCTCCATCGATGCCGCCACCGGGCGCCTGACCCGCATCGGCGAGGTGTCCGGCCTGCCGGGCAATACGGATCTGCACCCCGGCCAGGAGCGCCCGCCGGTGTCGGGCCAGGGCGTGCTGCCGCCCGATCCCAAGGCGATCTGGGCCGCCGACATCCACATCACTCCGGATGGCCGCTTCGTCTACATGTCCGAGCGCACCACCAGCCAACTGATCGGCTTCCGCCGCGACGAGAAGACGGGACAGCTCACCTATCTGGGAGCCACCCAGACCGAGGCCCAGCCGCGCGGCTTTGCCATCGACCCCAGCGGTCGCTATCTGGTCGCGACCGGCGAGAAGTCGGACCAACTTACCGTCTATGCCATCAACAGCGAAGACGGCACATTGGCCGCGCGCGGTCGCTACCCGGCCGGCAAGGGCGCGAACTGGGTCGAGATCGTCGCGGCCCACTAGCCGGCGGCGCGATCCGGCCGCGACGTCGCTCCCGGCGGAACGGCGATCGTCGAGGCAGATCCGAGGGGTTTGTCGGCCGACGAAAGCCAGCGCCGGGCGACGCCCGACGAACGGCCGGCGCGAACGACTAGCCATCCCCGGCGGCGCCGTCGGCCGCCTTGCGCCGGGGATGGTTCAGTATCCCGGCATCCTGCCTGACCCGCATCGGCGGCTCATGACGTGCGGCCGCCCTCTGGCTCGGCGGCGAGTTGCGCTTGCGCGGCCCGAACGAGCCGTTGCAACGCCGGGCGCGCCGGCGCGAAGAACGTCGTGCCGGTATGCGGCGTCGAGACGTCCAGCAGCCGGTCATAGGCGCCGGGCGGATCGCCGACATACATGCGCTCGAGCATCTTCTCGACGACCCAGAGATAGCGGGAATAGCCGATGAAATAGGTGCCGAACTCCCGCTGCCCCGGCCGGCCGAACGGCATGTTGTCGCGCAATATGTCGTGCTCGTTGCCGTCGGCATCGACGATGGTGGCCAGCGATTTGTGCGATTTGCGCGGCGCGTCGTCGTCGTCGATCTCGACATTGTCGATCTTGGTGCGGCCGATGATCGCCTCCTGGAGCGGCGTCGGGATCCGCGCCCAGGCATCGAGATCGTGCAGATATTTCTGCACCACGACATAGCTGCCGCCCTCGAAGCCGGCATCCTCGTCGCCCACCAGCGCCGAGGCGGGCAAGTCGAGACCGGTCGGATTGGCGGTGCCGTCGACGAAGCCGAGAAGATCGCGCGCGTCGAAATAGCGAAAGCCCGCGACCTCGTCGACCACCGTCACGCCGGCACCGAGAGCGTCGAGCAGCAGTCGCTCGAACTCGAAGCACAGATCGGTACGCTCGGCGCGGATATGGAAGAGAAGGTCGCCCGGCGTCGACGGCGCCTTGTGGACGGCGCCCTCGACCGGCACGAACGCTTTCAGTTCCCGCGGCCGGCTGCCGGGCTGGAGGCGGTCCCAGAGGTCGCGGCCGATCCCGACGATGCAGGACAGCCGGCCGGCCAGATCGCGGAACCCCACGGTCTTGACGAGATCGTCGAGGCCGTCGAGCACCGAGCAGACCTTCGCCAGCGCAGGCGGCCCATCCGTGACGGAAAGGACGAGAAAGACCGCCGCGCGCGAAAGCGGCGCATCGATGCTCTGGGCGTCGATCGGCACCCTGTCCCAGCTCTTTCCCGTCATCCCGGCGGCTCCCCTTGTGTCTGGAAGGACTACAAACGCGATGTCGGCCTTTCGTCCAGCGCTTATCGGCGGTCCGCGCGCCGGGTCGGTCCGCCACGACCGATGCCGGGCCCGCCACTCGCCTGCCGGCTTTCGGGAGGGCGGCGGGTTCGAACAGCGTCAGCCGGCTATTCGGTGTGAAGCGGGCGCGCGGCTTGGGCGTCATGGTCTCTGGTCGCCGGCTGGCCGTATGTGAAGATGTTCTGCGACACCGTTGAGACCGACCTCGGCGCGGGTCATCGCGACATCGAGCCGTCGGCGATCCTCGTCGAGATCATCAGACGTTGCCGGGAGCGGGCTCGCCATGGCTGAAGTCCTCGGCTTGTCGGCCTGTGCGAAGCGGAAGCCGGGCCTTGTTCCGGATGTGAGCTTTCCGCAGGCATCGCGCATTGACCGGACCCCGCCTTTAGGTAACCCTGCCTTCCGTTGCTGGGGGATGCTTAATGACTGGGCTGGCTACACAGACGCTCACCGGCGGTCGCCACGGTGTGGGGCGATCGTCGTCGATGCATCGGCGGCCGCGCTCCCGGCACCGGTTCTGGCTGCAGGCGACCACGGCTCTCACCTCGGTGATGCTTCTCGGAGCCTATCCGTTAGCCGGCCATGCACAATCGATCACGGGCAGTGGAAGCGTGTCCCCCGCGGTGCCGGCGTCGCCGCTGCCGCAATGGGATGCCGGTCCGGTCCTCGTCGTCGGCCAGCATGGAACGGGGACGCTGGACGTTGTCGAGGGCGGCCAGCTGAGCAGCTCGATCGATGATCCCGGTTTTGTCGGAACCTATGTCGGCTATGCGGGAGACGGCGACGGCAGCGTGACCGTCTCCGGCACGGATATGGGCGGCGTGCCCTCCAGCTGGCAGAATGGCGGCTTCCTGTCGGTCGGCTATTACGGCATCGGCACGGTCGACATCACCGACGGCGCCCAGGTGACCAGCCTGTGGGCCAGGATCGGCACCAATGCCGGCAGCGCCGGCACGGTGACGGTGTCGGGCACCGACGTCTTCGGCAACGCTGCGACCTGGGCCACCGGGCCGGTCATGATCGGCCGGGCCGGCACCGGCACGCTGACCATCGAGAACGGCGGACGGGTGGAGATCGACGGCTCCTGGTCGATGCTCGGCTGGCTGCCGGGCTCGGCGGGAACGCTCAATGTGATCGGCAGCGACGGCGCCGGCCACGCCTCGACCTTCGAGGGACCCTCGACCTTCCGCGTCGGCTATCAGGGCACGGGTGCGCTGAATGTGACCGATGGCGGCCGGATCACCACCGGCGAGAGCAAGATCGGCTTCCGCACCGGCTCGTCCGGCACGGCGCTGGTGTCGGGGACGGATGCCGACGGCAACGCCTCGCTGTGGGAGAATACCGGCGCGCTGGTGGTCGGTTCGCAGGGGCAGGGCACGCTGACCATCGAGGACGGCGGCCGCGTCACCAGCCTGTCGGGCGTCATCGGCGAATATTCGGGAAGCAGCGGGGTCGTCATTTCCGGCTCCGACGCATGGGGCAATCCCTCGACATGGCAGATCGCCGGAACGGGGGGCGGGCAGCTCCTGGTCGGGCGGGGCAGCACCGGAACGCTGACGGTCGACAGCGGCGGGCGCCTGGAGAGCAATGCCGCCTATATCGGCACCATACTCGGCAGTGTCGGCGCGGTGACGGTGTCCGGCACCGACACCAACGGTAATCCCTCGACCTGGACGAACGCCGACAACCTTTATGTCGGCTACAAGGGCAGCGGCACTCTCACGATCGACGGCGGCGCGACGGTGACCAGCCGGCGGGGCGTCGTGGCGGATCAATATACGCAGACGGGCCACGTGCATGTGTCGGGCACCGACGCTGACGGCAATCCCTCGACCTGGGAACTTACCGGCCCTCTGAAAGGGAACGAGGGGTACTCTGCCGATACGAACTCCACGCTGATCATCGGCCACAACGGCGCGGCTTCCTTGACCATCGACGGTGGCGGCCTGGTGAAAAGCCAATCCACCGGCATCGGGGCCAATGCCGGCTCGGTCGGTGTCGTGCATGTCTCGGGTACCGACGCTAGCGGCAATCCCTCTACCCTCGACAGCGGCTCATTAAAGCTCAGCGGCGGCCGCGACATGAGCACAAGTCTGACGGTCGACGGCGGCGGCCATGCCGTCAGCACCGCGGTTACCATCGGGATGTACGGCGGTTCCGGACAAGCGACGGTGTCCGGAACGGATGCATGGGGTAATCCGTCAACATGGCAGATCGGCGGCCTTAGCCTTGGCACCAACGGGGTCGGCCGTCTGACCATCGCCGAGGGCGGCGAGGTCGACGTCTCGGTCGGCGTGACGATCGGGTCGAACGACTACAGTGGAGCCGCCATCGTTGCAGGCACTGATGATGCCGGCCGGTCGTCGTCGCTTAACATCGCGGGCAAGCTGACGGTAACGCGGAACGGAAGCCTCACCGTCGAGGATGGCGGTCTGTTGTCGACCGGCAGCGCCCTCGTCGACGTGGGCAACCCGACGTACGGGGGGCGCGTCACGGTGTCAGGCGCCGGTTCCGCGAATCGCTCGACATGGACGAATGCGGGGGAGCTCAAGGTCATCGGCGCGGTGAATGTCGAGGACGGCGGCAGCGTCGTGACCGGGCAAACCATCATCGGCGAGCGTTACGTCAACACGGGAACCGTCTCCGTGTGGGGCGTCAACGCCGATGGCAGCGCATCGAGCTGGCAGACCGGTACCTTGTCCATGCCTACCGGCTCCGGCAAGCTGGCGGTCGCGGAGGGCGGCCAGTTCTCCGTCACCAAACAGGCCACCATCGCCTACAGCTCCATCGAAGTGCGGGGCGGCGAGGGCGATACCCGCTCGACATTCGAGGCCGGAAGCCTTTCGCTTACGGGGAGCGACGGCACCGCCCTGTCCGTCAAGGATGGTGGCATCGTCGACGTCGCCGGCAATTCGAGCCTTTTGACCGGGGCGGTCGTGTCGGGCACGGATGACGAGGGCCACGCCTCGACCTTCAATACGACCGGGACGCTTGCCGTCGGTAACTCGTCCAACGCTGGCCAGCTGGTCGTCACCGATGGTGGACAGGTGAGCAACGCGGCCGGGTCGATCTCCGGCATCAATGGGAGAGACAGCCTCGTCACGGTCTCCGGCGAGGGTTCGCTCTGGCTTAATTCGACCAGCCTTCGGATCGGCACCAACGGCAAAGGAACGGGTCTGTTGACGATCGCCGACGGTGGTACCGTCGCCGTCGAGAACGGTGCCGGCGGTGCCGGCGTGGTCGCGCTGGCGACACCCGTCAACAGAGAAGGCATCATTTCGATTGGATCGGTCGCCGGCGAGGCGCCCCGCGGCGCCGGGCAGTTGCAGGCCGCCAGCGTGGAGTTCGGCAACGGAGCCGGTACGCTCACCTTCAACCATACCGACATCGACTACGAATTCGCCCCGGCGCTCAAGAGCGTGGGCACCGGCGCGCATGCGATCAACCAGCTCGCCGGCGTGACGGAGCTGACCGGAGACAGCTCGGCGTTCACCGGCACGACCACCGTGTCGGGCGGCACGCTCATCGTCGCCGACACGCTCGGCGGCAGCGCATTGGTCACCGGCGGCGGTGCGCAGCTAGGTGGAACGCTGCAGGTCGATGGCAGTTTCCTCGGCGATGTCTCGGTCAGGAAAGCCGGTGTCGTTTCCGGCTCCGGCACCATTGACGGCGATGTCGGCTTCCAGGATGGGCGCCTCGCCGGGGCGCAGGGCCGGACGCTGACCGTTACCGGCGACATGACGCTCGACGATACCTCGCAGGTGGACGTCGCCCTCGGTGCGGCGGTGCCGTCTCCGGAACTGTTCGCGGTGGGCGGCGATCTCGCACTGGACGGCGAGCTGAACATCACCGACGAGGGTGGCTTCGGCCTCGGCGTCTATCGCCTGTTCAGCTATGGCGGCACGCTGACCGACAACGGCCTCACCATCGGCGTCTACCCGGCGGGCATCGACTACAGTTCCCTGTCGATCCAGACGTCGGTGTCCCATCAGGTCAATCTCGTCGCGACGGACGGCACGTCGCTGAGCTTCTGGGACGGCGGCAATGCCGCCGGGCACGGCAACGGCGCGGTCGATGGCGGACCGGGCGTCTGGGACGCCGCCGCGAGCAACTGGACGACTGGCGACGGCACGACGAACAATCCCTATCTCAACCCGAGCTTCGCGGTGTTCCAGGGCACGCCCGGCACGGTGAGCGTGGACAATTCGCAGGGCGCGATCCGCTCCGCCGGCATGCAGTTCGCCTCCGACGGCTACCGGATCGAGGGCGATCCAATCGTGCTCGCCGCGTCGGAGACGATCATTCGGGTCGGCGACGGCACCGAGGCGGGAAGCGCCTTCATCGCGACCATCGCCGCGGACCTGACCGGCGACGCCAGCCTCGTCAAGACCGACAAGGGAACCCTCGTCCTCACCGGCAGCAACAGCTACACGCTCGGCACCGTCATCCGCGACGGCACGCTCTCGGTCGCCTCGGACGCCAGCCTCGGCCAGTCGTCGGGCTCGGTGCTCCTGGACGGCGGCACGCTGGCGACCACCGCCGACATGGCCTTGACCCGCGATCTCGTCATCACCGCGGCTTACGGCACCGTCGACGTGCAGGCCGGCACCACGCTGACGCCCAAGGACATCACGGGCGACGGCGACCTCAAGAAGACCGGCGAGGGCACGTTGAGCCTGCTCGGCGCGTTCAATGCCACCAATTCCTACCGCAACACCCTGGTGGAACAGGGAACGCTGATCGGCACCTACAGCTCGATCCGTGGCGACGTCAGCAATGCCGGCACCGTGGTGTTCGACCAGGCGACCAATGCCAGCTTCGCCGGCAATATCGGGACCTATAACGGCGTCGCCGGCACCATGGTGAAGCGCGGGATCGGCGAACTGACGCTCACCGGCACCTCCACGCTCGACTGGACGCTGGAGGACGGCACGCTCCACACGGAGTCCGGCCGTTTCACCGGCGACGTCGCCATCGGCTCCTCCGCCACGCTGTATTTCGACGAGACGGCGGTCTCAAGTGCCTATAACGGCCGCATCTCCGGAACGGGTGCGCTCCACAAGACGGGCAATCTCAGCTTTGTCTACAATGGCGACGGATCGGGCTTTACCGGCCTGACCACGGTCCACACCGGCTCGTTCCGCGTCGGCAGTTCCTCGATCTATGGCGACGCCGTTCTCGGGGGCTCGTTCGACGTGCTCGACCGCGGGACGCTTGACGGCTGGGGCACCGTGGGCTCGGGCGCCGGCAGCACGGTGACGCTGTATGACCGGGGAACCATCGGCACCAATCTCACCGTGAACGCCGACGTGGTCATGCAGAGCGGCTCCATCGTGGCCCTGTCACGCACTGCGTCCGGTACCGGCAGCGACACGCTCACGGTGACCGGCGACGCCACCCTGGAGAGCGGCGCATCGCTGGAAATCACGTCGGACAGCGGCATCGCGCCGGGTTCCAGCTTCACGGTCCTGAGGGCCGGCGGCACGTTGTCCGGCCAGTTCGATACGGTGGAGGCGAGCTTCGCCTTTGTCGACACGCAGGTCGCCTATGACTATGCCGCCGGCACGGTGGTTGTGGAGCCGACGCGCAACGACACCGCCTTTGCCTCCGCCGCGGCCACCGACAGCCAGGCGGCCACCGCGGCGGCGATCGACAGCATCGGCGTGGGAGCCGACAATGCGGTCTATGACGCGGTGGCGATGCTGCCCGACGACCTGGCGCTGGTGCGCTCCAGCTTCGACCAGCTCTCCGGCGAGATCCATGCCTCGGCGAAATCGGTGCTGATCGAGAACAGCCATTTCCTGCGCGATGCCGCCACAGCCCGGCTGCGGGCGGCCTTTGGCGGCGTGGCGACGCCGGCGAGCCCGGTCATGGCCTATGACGGCACCACGCTGAAGGCGGTCCCGGCCGATACGGCCGGTGGCGCCTTCTGGGCCTATGGCTTCGGTTCCTGGGGCAGCTTCGACGCCGCCAACGGCGCCGACGCCCTCAACACGGACATTGGTGGCGTCATCCTCGGCGCCGATGCGCCGGTCGGCGATGTCTGGCGGCTCGGCGTGCTCGCCGGCTATTCCTCCGCCTCCTTCGATCCGGTGGGCAGCACCGCCTCGGGTGACAGCACCGATTGGCATGCCGGGCTCTATGCCGGCGGCCAATATGGCGCGCTCGGAATCCGGCTCGGCCTTGCCTATAGCTGGAGCGAGATCGAGACCGCCCGCGCGGTGGCGATTCCCGGCTTCTCCGACAGCCTGAACGGCGACTACGATGCCGGCCTGTTCCAGGTGTTCGGCGATGTCGGCTACCGCTTCGACGCCGGTCCGGTCGGCTTCGAGCCCTTCGCCGCGCTGGCCTATGTCCGGCTCGACACCGACGGTTTCACCGAGCAGGGCGGGGCGGCGGCGCTGAGCGCGGCGGGCGAGACCACCGACACCACCTTCTCGACGCTGGGGCTGCGAGCCTCGCTGCCGGTGATGCTGGGGGCGGCGGAGGCCGTGCTGAACGGCTCGGTCGGCTGGCGGCACGCCTTCGGCGACGTGCTGCCGGCGGCGACGTTGGCCTTCACCGGCTCGGATGCCTTCACCGTCACCGGCGTGCCGGTGGCCGAGGACGCGGCGGTACTTGAGGCGGGGCTCGATTTCACCCTGTCGCCGGACGCCACGCTCGGCGTCGCCTATCAGGGCCAGTTCGGCGGTGGTGTCACGCAGAACGGATTCACCGCCAAACTGTCGGTGAAGTTCTGAGGCGCCGGAAGGCACCGGTTTTCGCGATGGCGGTGAATGTCCATCGCGCCGTGCCTTGGCGGCGAGGGGTTCGGTCCGGCCTATGACCCGGCCGCCATCGTCGGCAATAGCGGGGTGTCGGTCGGGCTGAAGCTGTCGCGGACTCTCGAGAGCAAGATGTCCTGGCTGAGCGGGTTCAGCCTGTTTGGCACGATCGATTACGGAGCCCTCTGGAACCGTGCCGAGATCCCCTACGACTTCGCCGCTCTCGGCTCGGTCGGCATCGGCCTGCAGGGAATGATCAATGAGCGCCTCGTGGCGATGGTGATGGTCGCCGCGCCGCTCTGGCGCGACTGCACGCTTTCCGATCTGGGCGTGGAGCAGGGAGCCGCCATCCGCTTTTCCCTAGCCTTCAAGAAATAGCGGGCCGCCTTCGCAAGAGGACCGGATAGAGTGTTGCCGCCGCTCCACGCAGTGTCGCAGGGCGCGCGCCCTCGTGTGCCCCGGCTCGCGCTGGAGTGCGCGGCGGCCCGGACCGCCGCGCACTCCTTATGACGAAAAATCCTCGGCAGGCTGTCAGGCCGCCAGCACCTCGTCCGCGGGGCCAAAGAACTCATAGTGAATGCGCTCGGCTGGCACGCCTGCCAGCGACAGCGTCGAAATCGCCGCCCGCAGGAACGGCTTGGGGCCGCAGATATAGTAGTCGGCCTCGCCGGCCGGCGTGTTGGAAACCAGCCACTCGTCGGTGATCAGGCCGGCTTCGTCGAAGTCGCGCCCGGCCAATTCGTCGGGTAACGGCGTCTGGTGGAAATCGACCACTCGCACGGCCGGGGTGGCGGCGGCGAGGGTACGGACATGGTCGCGCATGGCGTGGGTGTCGCGGTTGTGGGTGCCGTGGATGTAGAAGACGGGCTGGCCGCCCCCTTTCGCGACAAGCGCCTCGAGCATCGCCACCATCGGCGTAAGGCCGACGCCTCCCGACAGAAGCACCACGGGGCCATCGGAGGCCTTGAGATGGAACTCGCCGGCCGGCGCCGCCACCTTCAGCACGGTGCCGGGCACGGCGCTGTCGTGCAGCCAGTTGGAGGCGAGCCCCAGCGGCTCGCGCTTCACCGAAATGCGGTAGGTCCTGCCATCGGCGGCGCTCGATATCGAAAAGTTGCGCTTCACCGGCGGATGGCCGGGAATCTCGAGCCAGAACGTCAGGTACTGGCCGGGCTTGTGGCGCAGCACCGACTTGTCGTCGAGGGGATGCAGGACGAAGGACGAGATGACGCTGCTCTCGCGGACGACCTCGCTGACGCGAAAGTCGCGCCAGCCGTTCCAGCCGCCATCCGTCCGCTTCTGCTCGTCATAGATGCGCGCCTCGCGGGCGATGAGAATGTTCGCCAGAAACCAGTAGGCCTCTCCCCACGCGTCGAGAATCTCCGGCGTGGCCGCATCGCCCAGAACCGAACGGATCGCGGCCAGCAACGCCTCGGCGACGTGCGGATAGTGCTCGGGCAGGATCTGGAGCCCGACATGCTTCTGGGCAATGCGTTCGACGGCAGGTGCCAGCGCCCCGAGATTCTCGATGTTCGCGGCATAGGCCAGGATGGCCTGGGCGAGCGCCTTGGGCTGGGAGCCATTATCGCCATGGTGCGACTGGTTGAACAGGTCGCGGATTTCAGGGTTGCGGAACATCCGCGCATACATCTCTCGCACAATGTCGAGACCATGTGCCTCCAGGGCGGGAACCGTCATCTTGACAAGCGCAACGGTACGCTCGCTGAGCGTCGGTGACATGAGTTTCTCCTCGTGGGACGGGACGTTGATCCTGGCGCGTGCGGCGACCGTCCGTTGAATTTCGGCCTGTTCCGGGTCCGCACCTCCGGAACGCCGAATATCATGCATTTGATCTGCATGTTTTCATCGGGAGAAATACGCAGCGAGGACGCGGCCGCCATGCGTCCCGATGTCCGGTCCCCGAAACGCGCGGGACCGCGCTCGCGCCTCCCGGCTCATGCCGGCCGATAGCGCGGCGGCGAGGCCTGCAAGCTTGGCTGCGGCATCGAGCGCAATCGATGGGGGGCTGCGCAGTCGCCGTCATCGGAGGGTTGCTTCGCCCTTATCACGCTGCCGCCTTTGCCTGAGTGGCGTGGGCGAGCAAGGCTGCGAAAACTGCCGTGATCCGAACGAAAGCGGGCGCGCTTTCGAGGGCAGGGTAGGGCGGGGCGGAGGGGCGCGTCGGTCCCCTGAGCCATGTTACGCCGTCTCTTTCAGACACATGCTTTCGGGGTGAGGTGCCGCCATCCTCTATTTAGAGGAGGTGTCCAGATGCCGGTTGAATGCTACCCCAAGGATACATTCCGATATCGGCGGGGGAGAAACTATGGCTACGTATACCTATGCATATCTTCTTGGCTCTGACGGCAGCACCGTTAGAGGTGAATTCGGCGTCAATTACTACCTCGCCGATGGCACCTATGCGATAAGCGACACGCTGAATCCTACCTCCACCTCGTCGACCTCCATTGTTGGGCGCCTTAGCGGGTATAGTGGCGATGGGTTCGTGATCGATACCTTCGTCGGTCCGGTTTTTTACACGAATACGCCCTATGCCACCTCGGATACCGTCGGCCCGTTTGCTTCCGAGGGCACCTTCACGACTTGCTTCCTGGCCGGCACCCATATCGCCACGCCGGAGGGCGAGCGTCGGGTGGAAGATCTGGCCGTCGGCGAGCTCGTCCTCACCGCTGCAGGCGAGACGCGCCCGGTCCGCTGGATCGGTCGGCAGAGCGTGATGCGGATGTTCGCCGATCCCCTTGCCAATTATCCCATCCGCGTCGCCGCCGGCGCGCTGTCCGACAACGCGCCTGTCCGCGATCTTTTCGTCTCGCCGGATCATGCGCTACTGATCGATGGCCTGCTGGTGCAGGCCGGCGCGCTGGTCAACGGAACCAGCATTGCCCGGGTGGAGCGGCCCGAGGAGCGCTTCACCTATTACCATATCGAGCTCGAGGACCACGCGCTGGTGCTTGCCGAGGGCGTCCCGGCCGAGACCTTCGTGGACAATGTCACGCGGCGCCGGTTCGACAACTACGCCGAATTCGAGGAGCTCCACGGCGCGGGAGCGTCGGTGCCTGAGCTCGATCTGCCGCGCGTGAAGTCCGCACGGCAGCTGCCCGCCGCCCTGCGTGCCCGCCTCGAGGCGCGAGCCGGCAGGGGCGCCGCGGTCGCGTGACCGCGCGCGGCCTGGCCGCTTCCGGCCGTGCTGACGCAGGTGACGCCTCTGTCCACACGGCCGTTTCGTAGCGCACGGCATCATCGCCATGAGCCGACCGCCGACGCTGCCGGCTCATGCGGAGCCCGCCCGACGATGGCGCTCCGATTGCCGGGGCGGCCATTGCATGCCGTCGCAGCGCCGTTATTCGGGCTATCAGTCGATTGGGGAGAGGGTATATGGCAACATATACAACTCAATACTTATATTACATAGATTTCAACGAAGAATCCACCACGCTAAATCTGAAGAACACGACGGAGTGGGTGACGGACAACGAAGATCCGGGCTCCGACACCTTTTCGGTCAACGAGTCAGTGGTTGCCTCGCGGGGCAGCCTGCTGCGTGAAATGGTGTATATCGGGCACTATCAGGATGGAATAATCGTGTATTGGGAGGACGCTTCCGGTCCTCTGAAGTATATTTACCTGTCAAATACGGCCTATGATTATGGAACGCCGATCTCCATCATCGAGGATAGTTTCGTCACCTGTTTCCTCGCTGGAACCCTGATCGCGACGCCTGCGGGCGAGGTTGCCATCGAGACGCTCAGGATCGGGGATGCGGTGCTGACGTCGAACGGTACCGCAAGGCCGGTCCGCTGGCTGGCCCGCCAGACCGTCTCCACCCTGTTCGCCGACTCCATGAAGGTCATGCCCGTCCGCATCGAGGCGGGGGCGCTGGGGGATAGCCTGCCGGCCCGCGATCTCTTCGTGTCGCCGGACCATGCGCTGCTCGTCGACGGCGTCCTCGTCCAGGCCGGGGCATTGGTGAACGGCGTGTCGATCGTCCGTCACGCGGAGATGCCGAAGAGCTTCACCTATTATCATGTGGAGCTGGCGGACCACTCCCTCATCCTGGCGGAAGGCGTGCCTGCGGAGACCTTCGTCGACAATGTCACGCGCCGACGGTTCGACAACTGGCAGGAGGCGCCGGAGGCCCCGATTGCCGAGCTGGACCTGCCGCGCGTGAAGTCGGCGCGGCAGTTGCCGGCCGCGCTCCGGGCCCGCCTTGCCGAGCGCCTTGCCGATCATCTCGCCAAGCGCGCGATCGAGACCGGGACGACGGCGGCGGCTTGAGCGGACGCCGTCACCCGATGACTACTCCGTCGCCTCCGCGTCCTCCCGGTCGGCGATCGGCGCGGGCGCCGGCATCCAGGCCGCCAATGCGCTGTGGCCCGCAGCGGTGAGCGCGTACACGCCGCGCTCCGCGCGTTCGAACCAGCCATAGACATTGCGGCGCAGGATCTTCTGGGCGTCGGGGAAGGCCCGCTTCAGGTCGCGCGGCCGCTGCGGCGCCGCTGCCATCGCGGCGGCGCAACCGAGTGCCTGCTGGCGATACGCGGTCATGATGGGCTTGCGCGTGCCGCCGCCGGCAACGGGGTCGCCCTGCCGCCGCTTATGCTCCTCCACCAGCCGCGAGCGACGGCGGGGGTCTTTCCGCGGCATCGGCGCGGTCGGCGAGACGAGGATGTCGACGTGGCCGGAATCGGCGACGCCGAGCAGGCCGAGGCCCAGGCGCCGGCATAGATTGCGATAGCGTGGATCGCTTTCGCGTCCCTTGCCTCTGGCGGAGAGCTTCGCCGCCAGCCAGATCTCGTCGCCGACGTTCATCCGGTCCACGCCCTGCAGGAGCAGCTCGAGATTGAACGTCAATTTGAGTTCGCCGATGACCACGACGGTCGGGTCGTCGTCGCGTAGCCCGACAAGGTCGCAGGAACCGATCTCTCCCTTCACTCTGTAGCCGAGCGCCTCCAGGAAGCGCTTGACGGGTTCATAGAGAGACGTTTCCACGATGTAGCTCCGGGCCGCGATTGCTCTTCCACCTGATACAGGATTGAGGCGGCCGCGGCGTGCTTGCCTTTCGCGGGGCTCCCGGCGCGTCGCCCGGGCTGCCGATTTCCCTTCGCGGTCCTGCGGCGCGGCCGCCGCATCCGGAGACCGAGGCCGACAGCCTGTGAAGCGCGGGCCTAGGCGACGCCATACACCCGGAGGGTCTTCTTGGTGTATTCCTCGACATAGTCCATCAGGGCGTCGGATGCGCGCTTCGCGCCGGCTTCGTCGCCATGGGCGATCTTGCGGGCGATGGCGGCATGCAGCTCGCAGACGCGCCGCAGGTCGCCGAATTCCTTGAAGTAGAGAAACCAGAACCGCCGCGTCTGCGCCTCGATCGGGCCGATGGCCTGGGTGGCGTATTTGCTGTTGGCGGTCTGGATGATGAGCGTGTTGAATTCGCGGTCCGCGGCGACGAATGCCGCGCCCTCGCGGCTTTCGGCCACCTTGTCGAAGGCGTCGGCGACAGCGGCGAATTCCTGCTTCAGCGAGTTCGTGGCGAAGCGCGCCGCTCGTCCGGCGAGGACGCTTTCGATGCCGCGCCGCACCTCCAGCATGCCGAGCTGCTCGACGAGGTCGATCTCGGAGACGACGACGCCGGAGCGGGGGACGATTCGAACGGTCCCCTCGAAGGACAGGCGCTGCAGCGCCTCGCGAATGGGCGTCCGTCCGATGCCGAGCGTCTTGCTGAGCGAGGTTTCGGAAATCTTGTGGCCGGGCGGCAGCTTCAGCGTGACGATCATCTCCTCGATGAGCCGGTAGGCCTGGCGGGCCTGGGATAGTTCCGGCTGTTCGGTCTGCTTGCCCATCACCCTTCCTTGGCTACCGCCGGTCGATTCCGGGGCAATGTAGGACAAACACGGAGAAAAAGAAGCAGGCGCCGAAGCGCCTGCCAGGTTCCGATAGGAAGAAACGAACAGGATGGCTGGGTGGATCAGCCGCGCTTCAGGTCGCGTCGCATCGCCATATGCGCGCCCTTCACGCCATCGACGACCTGGGTGACGCGCAGGTCGCCGGCGATGCTGCACAGCGAGTAGGCTTCCTCGCGCGACAGGCCCCATTCCCGGCCGAGCAGGGCGATCATCTCGAGCACCGCCTCCTTGGTGGCTTCGTCGAGATCCTCGCTGAAGCCGTGGCAGATCCACAGCTCCGGGGTCTCGAGGATCGGGTTCTTGCCGCGCGAGCCCTTGTGCAGCACCAGCTGGATGGTGGCGTTGACGTGCGCCTCGATCGCCGTGCCGTTCACCTCGCCGTCGCCTTCCGCGAAATGGGTGTCGCCAGCCCAGAACAGCGCGCCCTCCTTGTGGACGGGATAGAACATGCTGGTGCCGGCGACGAATTCGCGGTTGTCGACATTGCCGCCATGCACGCCGGGCGGCACGGTGCTGATCGGCTCGTCGGAGGGCGGGCAGACGCCGGCGGTGCCGAAGTGCAGCCGCAGCGGCACGACGATGCCTTCCAGCGCCGGCCGGCGCTCGGCATGCGGCACCTGCGTGTAGCGACCGGGGACGCCCCGCTCCGGCGGGCTGTCATAGGGAAACTGGAACAGGGCCTTGGCGGTGCCGGTCTTCACGTCCGCCTCATAGACGATGACGTGCTCCTTGCTGTCGAACTCCTTGTCCAGCATGCCCCACCGGCCCTGGAAGTTCACGCCGTATTTGAGGCGCGGCTCCATGCTGAGGACGCGGCATTCGAGCGTGTCGCCGGGCTCGGCGCCTTCCACATAGATCGGGCCGGTGAGGATGTGGACGCCGGGGGTGCGCTGATCCTCGGGAATGCCGTCATAGATCGCGCGGACGGCGTCATCCATCAGATAGTCCGGCGCGTCGCCCGCGTGGTGGCACAGGCACTCGATCCGGACGATGTCGCCGGAAGCGACGGTGCAGACCGGCGCGACGCTGCCGTCGAACGCTCCCCATTGCACGGTTTCGAGCGTGGCCCGGACCTCGTGATAGGCAATCGACGGTGCGGTGGTGAAATTGGCGTGCTTGTTCATGTCGTCCCTCAGAATGCAAAGCCGAGCTGGCCGCGCGCTGCCGCGACGGCGGCGAAGCCGATGAATGTTCCGATGATCGCGAAGATGCCGCCGAGAACGTTGGGCGCCGGAATGGGCGCGCGGACGGCGGTGTAGATGAGGCCGGTCACCAGCCCGACGATGGCGGCCTGTATTTCGACCGCGCCAATGCCGATTTCAATCATGCATGCCCCCTATGGTCAGCTGTTGCGAGGCGGGCGGCCGAAGCCGATCTGGCCACGGATTTTCTGCACGATGAGGTAGCCGATGAACGTAAAGATGATCGCGAATATTCCTCCCAGAACGTTCGGGGCAGGAATCGGAAGGTTGAGGTAGGAGTAAATCGTCCCTGTTATCAGGCCGACGGCAAGCGCAACGACTTCATTGCGCCCTACGAAAACGTAGTGCATGGAGCGTTCCTCTCGATAAATCATGAGCGCCGTTCTTTTTATGCAGCGCTTTGATGGCCACACCAGTTCTTCGTGACTGATGTGGTACGTCAAATTCATAATCTGACATATCAGATTGCGCAATTGAAATATTTGAACGCGACGCATACCCGCGAGCGACCGCGCGATCGGGCCTGCCGTGCCAGCTTGCCGGCGGTTGAGAGCCGGCTACCGGGGCATCTGGGCTGGGTTGGTGCGGTGGCCTTCATGCGACGCCGATTGAGGGAGGCCTCGACGGGCGCATCCGCCTGATCGGCACGCCACAGGCGAGGTGTCGGGCGGCCAATGACGGCTCATCGTTCTCGCGTCCGGGCGCTATCGGGGCGCCATCGTCGCGGCCGGGTGAGCGCGGCCGACGCGCACCAATCGGGAAGAGGAGGGGAGGGCTGCCCGTCGGGCGGCCGCCACCGCCGAGGCCGTCGCGGTGATGCCATTCGCAACCGGAACATCCGCTGGCGTTCTCACGCGGCGGGGAGCGTCGGTTTCCCGTTCTCTGGCTTGCCGGCCCTTCGGGGCTGAGTCCGAGGCGGCCGGCTTTCGGCACCTCGATAGGGTCTCGCCCGACACCGTCGCGAACCGCTCCACTATGTCGGCTCGCGCGCTCAAATCCGCTGATTAGAGGATATTCGCAGCCAGGATCGATCCCATTAGCTTGGCGGTTCCAAGGGGCGGCGATGTCGCCTCCGGTAGCCTGGGCGGGTTGAGGGGGATCGTGGTGGGGTGCTGAAGTCGAAGGGGTGGCGCGCTCTCGTGATCGGGGCCGTGTTGCTCGCGGGGCCTTGCGTGGCACGGGCGGAGGAGCCCGCGGATCTCATCCTGCGCAACGGCGTGGTCTACGCCGTGGACCCGGCGCGTTCGTTCCATTCGGCCTTCGCCGTCCGAGGCAATCTGATCGCCGCGATCGGCGACGACGAGGCCATGCGGCCTCTGACCGGGCCGCAGACGCGCATCATCGACCTCGACGGCAAGTTCGTCATGCCCGGGCTGATCGATGCGCATTCGCATCCGGTGCTCGGGGCGGTCAATGCCGCCAAATGCTCGCTGGCCGGCGTGAAGCCGTCTCTCGCGGACATCGCGCCGGTCATTCGCAAATGCCTTGCCGAGCATCCCGCCGGACCGGACGCCTGGCTGGAGGTGGTGCAGCTCTACAATTACGGCTTCGAGGCTTCCGCTGGGGATATCGACACCGTGGAGGCCACCCGGCCGCTCGCCATCGCCGGCAATGACGGCCACACCATGTGGCTGAACACCCGGGGGCTGGCCTTGTCGGGCATCGCCGGGATGACGCAGGATCCGCCGGGGGGCCGGATCATGCGCGACGGGAAAGGGATCCCGACTGGCGTGCTCACCGACGCCGCGCTGCTTGTCCCGTCCAAATTGTTCCCGATGCCGACGACGGAGGAAATGGCCGATCAGCTGGAGGCGACGCTTGCGGGCATGAGTGCGGTGGGCCTGACGGCGGTCACCGATGCCGCGGTGACGCCGGTGGAGTTCGCGGTCTGGGAGAAGCTCTATCGCGAGGGGCGGCTGAAGCTGCGCGTCAGGGGCGCCTACATGATCGAGGATCTGGACGACGACAGCGACGCGGCCGTCGCACGGATCGTCGCCACGGCACGCGACCACAGCCTCGATCCCGCCTGGCTGCGTACCGACTCGGTGAAGGTCTTCGCCGACGGGGTGCTCGAGTTTCCCGCCGAGACGGCCGCGGTGCTGGCTCCCTATCTCGATGCGAACGGCAAGCCGACCACCAATGTCGGCGATCTCTATTTCGAACCGAAGCTGTTCAACTCCCTGGTGACGAAACTGGACAAAGCGGGCCTGACGGTCCACGTGCACGCCATCGGCGACCGCGCGGTGCGGGCCAGTCTCGATGCCTTCGAGGCGGCGCGGAAGGCGAATGGCCCGCGCGACAACCGGCATCAGATCGCGCATCTGCAACTGGTGGATCCCGCGGATTTTCCGCGCTTCGCGGCACTCGGCGTCATCGCGAACATGCAGTTCGAATGGGGAAAGCGCGACCCGTCGAATGTCGGGCCGCTGGAGCCCTATCTCGGGCCGGAGCGCTTCCGCTATCTCTATCCGAACGGCAGCCTCCAGGCGGCCGGCGCCCTCGTGGCGGCGGGCAGCGACTGGGACGTGTCGCCCTACAGCCCCTTCCTCGGCATGGAGGTGGGGGCCACCCGGCGAGATCGCGACAGGGAGGCCGAGGCGCTCAATAGCGACGAGCGGCTCTCGGTCGCGGAAATGCTTGCCGCCTACACCATCAATGCCGCGGCAGCGATGCGCCTCGACGACATCGTCGGCAGCATCGAGGCCGGGAAGCGCGCGGATTTCGTGATCCTCGACCGCAATCCACTGGCCATCGATCCCGCGACACTGCGGGACACGAAGGTGCTCGCCACCTATGTGGATGGGAAGGTCGTGTACGGGCATTGAGGCGGCCCCGCGCGACCTGCTGCCGCGCCGCCGCATGGGCGGTCCCCGTGTCCCTCCCGGCGTGGCCGGCATGACGGCGGCGCCGAGCCGCCCCCGGCTCAGCGGCTCGTTCGGGCCGACAAGCCCGGCGAGGTCGAGACATACTGGATCGCCCGGCGCACCAGCTCCGGCAGCGAGGTCGCGCCGAGCTTGGTCTTGAGCTGCGAGCAGGTATTGGCCACCGTCTTGTAGCTGACCCCCAGCTCGTCGGCGATCTGCGTGTAGTCGCGCCCGTCGGCCAGCAGCGCCAGCATCTGCAATTCGCGCGGGGTGACGTCGCCGAGCGGGGTATCCTTGCGCGCCCCCAGCAGCGCGACCTGCATGGCGAGCTCGTGGCCGATATAGGGCTGGCCGCGCCGCACCCGCTCGAACGCCTCGAACAGCGCGCCCGACGAGGTGTCCTTCTGCACATAGCCGTCGGCGCCGGCTTCCAGCGCCCGGCTGGCGATCACCGGGTCGCCATGCATCGACAGCACGAGGATCGGCAGGCGGCCATCCTGCGCCCGCAGCCGGCGCACCAGCAGCAGCCCGCTGAGGCCGTTGCCGTTCAGCGCGAGGTCGACGATCACCATGTCCGGCTTCTCGCGGCGGAACAGCCGGTAGCCGGACAGCACGGTGTTCGCCTCCAGCACCCGCTCGACCCCCCAGTCCTCCAAAAGGCAGCGGCAGCCCTGCAACACGATGGGATGGTCGTCGATGACGAGGACGCTGGTCATGAGGCGGTCGCTCTTTCTCGTGTCGTCGGAAGGGGTTCGGCGGCGCGGACCGGCAGGCCGATCTCGACGCGCATGCCGCGCGGCGCGACCGGCACCAGCTGCCAGCTGCCGCCGAGCGCGCCGATGCGCTCCTCGATGCCGATCAGCCCGAAGCCGGGCGTGCTGCCGGGTTGCAGGCCGAGGCCGTCATCCTCCACGGCGAGGTGGAGCCGCTCGCCCTTCGCCTCCTCGCGCAGCGACACGGCGATCCGGCCCGCCTGCCCGTGGCGCAGCGCGTTGGTCACCGCCTCCTGCACGCAGCGATAGACGGTGATCTCGAGGCTGTCGGCATAGTGCTCCGCTACCCCGTCGAGCGAGAGGTCGAACCGCCGGTCCGGCGCGTGCCGCTCGAAATTGGCGAGCAGTTCGGCGATCACCGCCGACAGCGGCACATGGCCGAGCGCCATCGGCCTTATCCGCCGCAGCAGGCCGCGATTGCCCTCCTGCACCCGGTCGAGGATGCCGCCCATGGTGGCGACGCGCTCGCCGATGCGGCCGGCGGGATCGGCGTCGAGCCGCTCCAGCAGCCGGCCGATCGATTCGAGATTGGCCCTGAGGCCGAACAGGCAGGGGCCGAGTTCGTCATGCAGGTCGGCAGCTATCTGCCGGCGCTCGTCGTCCTGCACGCGCACCAGCCTTTCGTTGAGCCGGAAATTGTCCTGCCGCGCCATGTTGAGCGCCGTGCCGAGCGCGTTGAACCGCTCGACGATCCGCGCCAGCTCGCGCACCCGCGGCAGGGGCAGGCGATGCTCGAAGCGGCCTTCCTCCAGTTCGTGCAGGCCGGCGGACAAGGCATGCAGCGGTTGCAGCAGCCGGCCGAGCACGAGGAACAGCGCGGCGAGAATGGCGATGTTCACCACCGCCGCCAGCAGAGCGAGATCGGACATGTCCTGCCAGACCTCGGCGATCTCGTCGGAGGCTTCGCCGCTGATGCGCACGCGGCCGATGGTCTGGCCGTTCTCGATGACGGGTATCGTCGTCCCGGCGGGCTCGACGGTGACGAGTGCGGTGAACCAGTCCGGCACCTCCTCGGCGTCGTCGTCCGCGTCGTCGCGGGCGACCGCCGGGGAGGGGGCCTCGGCTATGACCCGGCCGTCGGGATCCTCGATGTGGATCCGCACATGCCGCAGGCTGGTGATGTGCAGCGGCAGCTGAGTCAGCGACACCGCGCCGCCGACGGTCTCCGCCAGCCGCTCGGCGGTTTCCTGCACCAGGCGCTCGGCGATGGCGACCGAGGAGAGCATTTCCAGCCGCGTCGCGCGCTGCGCGTTGAGGATGACCACCACGAAGGCGACCAGCGCGGCGCAGAGATTGATGACGATCACCGCCGCCATCACCTGCCAGCGCAGCGAGCGCCGCCGCCAGAAGCTGAACTCGGCCGCGCGGGAATTGAGGGAGGTGGCGGCTCCGGGCTCGCCGACGAAGCCGGTCATGGATGCGCTCCCGTCGGGCCGGCGGCGGCGGGCGGCGTGCCCGGCGGCGCCTGCTGCCTGAGAAGGTCGAGCGCCGCCACGCGCGTCAGCCCCTGGGAGCGCAGATTGTAATAGTGCTGGCAGAGGTCGCTGAAACCGCTGCGCGATCCCTTGCCGGCAAAGGGAACGAAGCCGGCGAGGAGGTCGCGCACGCCCTCCTTGATATCGATCTCCCGCAGCATGGTCTCGAGCTGCACCGCCCGATTGGCGATCATCCGCTGGTCCTCGCCGAATCGCGCATCGGCATCGGCGAGAATCGCGCGCCACTCGGCCACCGCCGGATCGCTAGGCGCGACGTCGCGCCCGGCCGCCCGGCTGGCCAGCCAGACGTCCGGCTCGCTGGCATCGAGCGGCTGCAGCCATTGCTTGTCCGCCAGCGTCGTGCCGGAGGGCGCGGCCACCCGCTCGCGCGGCTCGGAGGGCGGTTCGCCCGGGCAGCCCGCCAGGGCGAGGGCGAGACCGGCACTTCCGATGGCACGAGTAAACGAGAAGAGAGCGTTTCCCATTTCTATTATTACTTTCTTATGATCACGCGGAGACGTGCGACATCTCGGCATGTTCTGTCTTTTGGGCGATCGCTGCGTGCCGGGAGATGGCTCCTCCCGGCGCGTGGCCGACTCCGTTTCCCTTCGTCAACATTATGAAATGAAATCATTTTCCTCGAACGACGGCAAGGTTTCCGGTTCGGCCCGGTGCATTCTCCGGGAGATCGGGAACTAGTTCCCGGTCGATTTTTCCAAATGCCCTAAAGACACAGTCGGCATGTAGCGAGAAGAATTATCACATGTCGACACAAATAATCAGAAGTTCTTAAGAATATCGACCAGTCTCCCGCAATCTGGAATTGAAATGCCGTCGCCGGAAAGCGCGCGGCAAAGAAAGCAAGAGTTCGCGGCGTCCCGGAGCGAACCGGGGCGGATGCAGAACGATCTGGGAATGGAAACGTGAGGGACGATCAATGAGCCGACTGCACTCTTCCGTGTCAGCGCTCACCGTTGCCACCGCGCTGGTGGCCACGGTCAGCCTCGCCGCCCTGGCGCCGGCGGTGGCCAACGACAAGCTCGACGAGCTGTCGAAGAGCACCGACAACTGGCCGATGACCGGCAAGAACTACAGCGCCAACAATTACAGCGAGGCGAACCAGGTCACCAAGGAGAACGTGAAGAACCTCAAGGCCGCCTGGTCGTTCTCCACCGGCGTGCTCTCGGGCCATGAAGGCACGCCGCTGGTGGTCGATGGCGTGATGTACATCCACGCCCCGTTCCCCAACACCACCTTCGCGGTCTCGCTCGACGAGCCCGGCAAGATCCTGTGGCAGCACAAGCCGAAGCAGAACCCGACCGCCCGCGCGGTGGCGTGCTGCGACGTGGTGAATCGCGGCCTCGCCTATTGGCCCGGCAACGACAAGGTCGGGCCGCTGATCATCAAGACCCAGCTCGACGGCCATGTCGTCGCCCTCAACGCCAAGACCGGCGAGGAATACTGGAAGCTGGAGAACTCCGACATCAAGGTCGGCTCGACGCTGACCATCGCGCCCTATGTGGTGAAGGACACGGTGCTGATCGGCTCCTCCGGCGCCGAACTCGGCGTGCGCGGCTACGTCACCGCCTACGACATCGCCTCCGGCGAGCAGAAATGGCGCGCCTATGCCACCGGCCCCGACGCCGATGTGCGCCTCGGCGACGACTTCAACAGCGCCAACCCGCATTACGGCCAGAAGGGCCTGGGACAGGCGACGTGGGAGGGCGAGGCCTGGAAGATCGGCGGCGGCACCAATTGGGGCTGGTACGCCTACGACCCCGGCACCAACCTGTTCTATTACGGCTCGGGCAACCCGGCGCCGTGGAACGAGACCATGCGTCCGGGCGACAACAAGTGGACCATGACCATCTGGGGCCGCGACGCCGATACCGGCATGGCCAAGTTCGGCTACCAGAAGACCCCGCATGACGAATGGGACTATGCCGGCGTCAACGTCATGATGCTCTCCGAGCAGACCGACAAGACCGGCAAGCCGCGCAAGCTGCTCACCCATCCCGACCGCAACGGCATCGTCTACACGCTCGACCGCGAGAACGGCGACCTGATCTCCGCCGACAAGATCGACGACACCGTCAACTGGGTGAAGCAGGTCGACCTCAAGACCGGCCTGCCGCAGCGTGACCCGGAATATGCGACCCGTATGGACCACAAGGGCCGCGACATCTGTCCCTCGGCCATGGGCTACCACAACCAGGGCCACGACAGCTACGACCCGCAGCGCAAGTCGTTCTTCATGGGCATCAACCACATCTGCATGGATTGGGAGCCCTTCATGCTGCCCTACCGTGCCGGCCAGTTCTTCGTCGGCGCGACGCTGAACATGTATCCCGGCCCCAAGGGCGACCGGCAGACCTATGAAGGTCTCGGCCAGGTGAAGGCCTATGACTCGATCAACAACAAGTACAAGTGGGAAGTGATGGAGCGCTTCGCCGCCTGGGGCGGCACGCTCGCCACCGCCGGCGGCGTGGTGTTCTACGGAACGCTGGACGGCTTCATCAAGGCCCGCGACAGCGACACCGGCGAGCTGCTCTGGAAGTTCAAGCTGCCCTCCGGCGTCATCGGCCACCCGATGACCTACACCCATAACGGCACGCAATACGTCGCCATCTACTACGGCGTCGGTGGCTGGCCGGGCGTCGGCCTGGTGTTCGACCTCAACGACCCGACCGCCGGCCTCGGCTCGGTGGGCGCCTTCAAGCAGCTGCAGCACTACACCCAGATGGGCGGCGGCGTGATGGTGTTCTCGCTCGACGGCAAGGGTCCCTATGACGACCCGAAGATCGGCGAGTACTCGACCGAGATCATCCGCGCCAGCAACTGACGCGAGAACGGCCGCCCGCCGCGCTCCCCGCGCCCGGGCGGCCGCCTGTCTCGCGATGATGTCCATCCGTCCAGCCGCATGGGAGAACGCCATGTCGACATACGCCACATCGACCGCCTCGCTTTTCAGCCGTCTCGCCGCGTCGGCCGGCCTCGCCGCCCTCATCGCGACCGCCGCCGGCGCCGCCACCGTGCAGTCCGATGCACCGGTCGCGGCCGCCAAGGACGAGCTGCGCATCTGCGCCTCCAATGTCGAGGCGCCGTTCTCCAACAAGGAATCGACCGGCTTCGAGGACAAGATCGCCGTGGCGCTGGCGCAGGCCATGGGCCGCAAGCCGGTCTTCGTGCGCAACGACAAGCCGGGCATCTATCTGGTGCGCGACCAGCTCGACAAGAACAGCTGCGACGTCGTCATGGGCGTCGATGCCGGCGACGAGCGGGTGCTCACCTCCAAACCCTATTACCGCACCAGCTACGTGCTGGTGACCAAGGCCGACCGCAACATCACCGCCAGCGACTGGCAGGACCAGCAGATCAAGGACCAGACCCGCTTCGCGGTTCGGTTCTACTCGCCGGCCGAGACCATGCTGAAGCGCATCGGCCGCTTCGAGGACAACGCCGCCTACATGTATTCGCTGGTCAATTTCGTCTCGCGCCGCAACCAGTGGACCCAGGTGCCCGGCGACCGGCTGGTCACCGAGGTCGCCGGCGGCGAGGCCGATGTCGCCATCGCCTTCGCTCCCGAGGTGGCGCGCTATGTGAAGGGCTCGGCCACCCCGCTGCGCATGACGGTGATCTCCACCGACATCGACCGGCCGAACGACAAGCCGATCCCCATGCATTACGACCAGTCGATCGGGGTGCGGAAGACCGATGCCGCGCTCATCAGTGAGATCAACGCCGCGCTCGACAAGGCCAAGCCGCAGATCGAGCAGATCCTCACCGACGAGGGCATCCCGCTGCTCGACCCCAATACCTGACCTCGCTCTCATGCTCCGGCGGCCCGTCGTGCCGTCGGATGCCATCTGACGCGCCACGCTTCTGCGAACAGGTTCGATGAAAAAGACAACGCTCCTTCGGACGGCCGCCGTGCTTCTCGCCCTTGGTTCGCTCGCGCTCGGCTCGCGCGCGGCGATCATGCTCACCAACACCGTCACCGGCCAGCCGCTGGAGCTCTCCGAGGCGCCGGAGGAGGGCCGCGATACCCAGGCGGTGCTGAAGTTCCTCGAGACCGGCACCAACATCTACAACGAGGATCCGGTCTGCCTGCCCAAGGGGCACGAACTGTTCCTGTCGATGTGCTCGGGCTGCCACGGCCATTATGCCGAGGGCAAGATCGGGCCGGGGCTGAACGACAGCTACTGGACCTATCCGAAGAACGAGACCGACCAGGGCCTGTTCGAGACCATCTTCGGCGGTGCGCAGGGCCAGATGGGCCCGATGTACGGCGCGCTCAACATGAACGAGATGCTGCTCGTCATGGCCTGGGTCCGCCATGTCTACAAGGACGATCCGCAGGGAGCGACCTGGCTCACCGCCGAGCAGCGCGCCAGCTTCAAACCCTTCGACGCCAACGCCAAGCACATCGAGCCGTCCGACGCGATGCCTCCGAAGTGCGGCGGACCGGCGGGCTGAACCCGCCGGCGACTAAAGGGTGGAAACCAAGAGGAGACCGACCATGAGCTTCATCGACCGCAGCGTGAAATACAGTGTCATCCTGGCCGGCGCCGGCGCACTCGGCCTCGCCATGGTGGTCGGGGCGGCCGCCTATGACGGCACCAATTGCAAGGCGCCGGGCAATTGCTGGGAGCCGAAGCCCGGTTATCCCGACAAGGTGGCGGGATCGAAATACGATCCCAAGCACGACCCGAAGGAAGTCAACAAGCAGGCCGAATCCATCAAGGGAATGGAGGCCCGCAACGCCCAGCGCGTCGACTATTTCAAGAAGAGCGGCAAGTTCGTCTACGACGTCAGCAAGATCCCGAGCGCGAACTAGGGCATTTTCGCGCGAAGCGGGTACCGGTTCGCGTGAAGAAAATGCGTATCGACAACATCTTGGAGCAATTCCGGGGAGCTTCGGTTCGCCGGAATTGCTCTAGCCCCCTTCCGGGCGACGGCCCTTCACCAACCCACATGTGGGCGGAAGCCTAATCTCCTTCCCGTCCGCGTTCCTCCGGCACTTGTCGGTTGTGGGCACCTTGCACGACCGGCGTCGCGCGAACCTCGCGGACGCCGGTCGTGTCCTCTTCGCCGCCCCGCTGCCGCGCGGGGCCGGCGGATGATCGGCCGTCGGACCGCGCCCCACCGCGAACAAGGGTTTGCGACATGCGCCTCGCACGCGAAACCGACTCCCTCCTGTCGGACTGGCGCGACCGCGCGCTCCGTTTCGAGACGGAGATCGGCAAGGTCGTGCTCGGGCAGCAGCGGGTCATCCGCCTGCTGACCATCGCCACCTTCGCGCGCGGGCACGTGCTGTTGGAAGGCGATGTCGGTGTCGGCAAGACCACCTTGCTGCGCGCCATGGCCCGCGCCATCGGCGGCGCCTTCGAACGGATCGAGGGCACCATCGACCTCATGCCGGCGGACCTCGTCTACCACGCCCATCTCGGCGAGGACGGCAAGCCGCGCATCGATCCCGGCCCGCTGCTCAGGCAGGGCGAGGCGCTGTCCGTGTTCTTCTTCAACGAGATCAACCGCGCCCGGCCGCAGGTGCATTCGCTGCTGCTGCGGCTGATGGCGGAGCGCTCGGTGTCTGCCTTCAACCGCGAGTACCGCTTCCCGTATGTGCAGGTCTTCGCCGACCGTAACCGGGTCGAGCGCGAGGAGACCTTCGAGTTGCCCGCCGCCGCCCGCGACCGCTTCCTGATGGAGGTGCAGGTGGCGATGCCGGCCGGCGAGGAGGCGCGCCGCCGGCTGGTGTTCGATCCGCGCTTCCACAATGTCGATGCGCTGCTGACGGAGATCGAGCCGGGCGTGCTGGACCCGCAGGCGCTGGAGACGGTGGCGCGCATGATCCAGCTCGGCGTCCATGCGAGCCCGGCGCTGGAGGCCTATGTCCTCGCCTTGTGGGAGGCGGTGCGCGCGCCGCAGAACCACGGTGTGAGCGTCGAGGGTGCCGACATGGCACGCCTCGTCCAGGGCGGTGCCAGCCCGCGCGGCCTCAGCTATCTCGTGCGGGCGGCGCGGGTGCGCGCCTGGCTGGAAGGCCGCGACATGATCGTGCCGGAGGATCTGCGCGCGGTGTTCCCGGAGGTGATGGCGCACCGGATCTTTGTCGATCCGGTCTATGAGCTGCGGCGCGAGAAGCTGGTCGGCGAACTCATCGCCGGCATCTTCGCGCGGGTGCCGGCGCCATGAGCAGGGTGGATCCCGAGGCATCGCTCCAGCCGCTCGCCTACCGGCTGCGCTGGCGCCCGCACGGCGTCGTCCCCGGCGCGCATCCCGGTCATGGCGAGGGGACGGAGGGCGAGTTCCGCCGCCATGTCTCGCTGCTGCGCCACCCCGATCCGCGCCGGCTCGATTTGCGCGCCTCGCTGCGCGATCCGTTCGGTGAGCTGCATGTCCGGCAGTTCGCCCCGCGTCGCGCCGTGCCGGTGGCGGCGCTGGTCGACCTGTCCGGCTCGATGCGCTTCGGCGGGGCGGTCGCCGGCCGCGTCGCCGATCTCTGCGCGTTGCTCGCCGTCTCGGCGCAGCGGGCCGGCGACCCTTTCGCGCTGTTCGGTGCCGATGCGCATCTGCGCGAGGAGGCGTGCCTGCCCTTCACGCGGCGCCGGGGGCAGGAAGAGGAAGTGCGCCGCCGGCTCGCGGGCGTCCGCCCCACGGGCGGGCGGGCGGTCGAGGGGTTGATCGAGGCGGCGGAACGCCTGCCGATGCGCCGCGCACTGGTGTTCCTCATCTCCGATTTCCACATGCCGGCGCCGGAGATCGCCCGTCTCCTCGATGCGCTGTGGCGGCACGACGTGGTGCCGGTCGTCGTCGAGGACGGCCTGCTGGATGCCGCGCTGCCGCGCTGGGGGCTGGTCGAGGTCGCCGATCTCGAGACCGGCGCCGTTCGCCTCGTCGTGATGCGGCCGGCGCTGCGCGAGCGGTGGCGCCGCGAAGCCAACGCCCGCCGGCAGGCCCGCGAAAAGCTGTTCGCCGAGCGCGGCCTGCGTCCTTTCGCGCTCACCGACCCGCTCGACACCGAGGCGCTGGCCCGCCGGCTGATGGAGGGCTGAGATGAGGAGGGCCGCTCGACGCCTCGTCCTTTGCCTCGCCGGCCTGCTGCCGACGGCAATCTCACTGCTCGCCGCCCCGTCGGCCGGCGCACAGCTGCGTTCGGTGGAGCTCTACGCCCCCCGGCCCTTCGGCCATGTGATCGGCGACACGCTGGCGCTCTCGGCCGACATCGTGCTCGATGCGCCGTTTCGGCTCGACCCCGCCTCGCTGCCGCGCCCGCGCTCGCTCGACTACTGGCTGGAGCTCACCGATAGCAGTTTGACGGATCGCGGCATCGAGGGCGGCGCGCAGCGCTACACGCTCGACCTCACCTACCAGACCTTCTACGCGCCGCTGGAGCCGAAGCGGCTCGACATCCCCGCCGTACCTCTCACCGTCACCGACGGCACGAGGCAGCTGGCGATCACCGTCCCTCCCTGGTCCTTCCTGATGTCGCCCTTGCGGGAAATCGTCGCGACCGGGGAGGGCACCACCATGGCGCTGCGCCCCGACGTCGCCCCGCGCCCGGTCGCGACCTCGGGGACGCAGCGGGGCCTCCTCGCCGCGCTCGGCGGCGTTGCCGCCGGCCTCGGGCTGCTCGCCTGGCAGATGGGCTGGGGTCCGTTCGGCCGGCGCCGCGACCGCCCCTTCGCCCGTGCCGCGCGCGAAGTCCGCGCGGCGCTGGCCTCATCGGCCAAATCGGCCGCATCGTCCACCTCACCGGCCTCGGCGCCGGGCCAGCGCGCGGCCCTGCTCGCCCTGCACCGCGCCTTCGATGCGACCGCCGGAAAGGGCGTGTTCGCCGAGGATCTGCCGGATTTCTTCCGCGCCCATCCGGCCTTCGCGGCGGTGGAGACCGAGGTCGGCCGCCTGTTCGACGCCTCCCGCCGCCTGTTCTTCGGCAATGATGCGGTGGCCGCCACGGAACTGCCGCCCGCCGATCTCATCACCCTGGCCGGGCGCCTGAAGGCCGCCGAGCGGGGCGGGCCATGAGCCGGATAATCGAGATAATCCAAAGGCTTGTGGGAGATTTTGGCGTCGATCGCCCCCTGCTGCTCGGCCTGGCGATCCTCGCCATCCTGCCTTTTCTCGCGACGGTCTTCGCCCGCCAGGGCATCCCGGCCATCGCCCTGGCACCACGCGACGGCATCTCCCGGACGGTGAATCTCGTCCTCCGTCTCGCCGGCAGCGTCGCCATCCTCGCCATCGTGCTCGGCCTTTCCGGCCTGCATCGGCGCGAGCAGATGGTCGCACGACAGGGCACGGGCGCGCATCTCGTGCTGCTGCTCGACCGTTCCTCCAGCATGGACAACAGCTTCGCCGACCGCGCCCCGAGCGGCGACCAGGAGGCGAAATCCGTTGTGGCTAAACGACTTCTGGACGATTTCGTCGCAAGGCGGGCCCGCGACCGCATCGGGGTGGCGGCCTTCTCCACCTCGCCGATGCCGGTGCTGCCGCTGACCGATCATCACGAGGTGGTACGCGCCGCCATCGCCGCCATCGACCGTCCCGGCCTCGCCTTCACCGATGTCGGGCGGGGGCTCGCTCTGGCGCTGTCCTCCTTCGCCGACGACGAGGACGAGGCTTCACGGGCGATCCTATTGGTGTCCGACGGCGCGGCGCTGATCGACCGTAAGGTGCAGGAGGCGCTGCGCGACGCGGTCGCGCGCACGCCCGTGCATCTCTACTGGCTGTTCCTGCGCTCGCGCGGCGCCAAGGGAATCTTCGAAGAACCGCCCCCCGGCGAGAACACGCCGCAGGCCAATCCGGAACGGCATCTTCACCTGTTCTTTCAAAGCCTTGGCGTTCCCTATCGCGCCTTCGAGGCGACCAGCCCGCAGGCGGTGGAGCAGGCCATTGCCGAGATCGACCGGCAGGAAACCCGGCCTCTCACCTATTTCGAGCGGGTGCCGCGCCGCGATCTCGCCCGGCCGGCCTTCGTGGTGGCGACGGTGGCGACAGCCCTGCTCCTGCTCGCCAAGCTCGCCGAGCGCAAACTCGCGCGACCGGTTCCCACAGTAGCTGCGGCCCGACAGGAACCCGCCTTGCGGAGGGCGGCATGAGGCTTGGTATCCGACGCGGCCGACTGATCTTTTTCGCCAGTGCCGTCCTGCTGGCCGTAAGCCTCTGCGCTGGCGTCATTTTCTCGGCCCGCCTCATCCTCGACCGCGCCGCGAATGCCGATATCACGGCGCTCGCTGCTGGACGCGACGTTCCCGTCGCACCGGATTCCCGTCCCGAATTGCTGTTCGCACGGCTTACGTTCCTCACCACCCGCGACCGTTTCGACGAGGCGCAGCCGCTGGTGAACCGCATCGCCACGACCGGCACGTCGCGCATCGCCGCCGCAGCCTTCTACGATCTCGCCAATGGGCGGCTGCGGGTCGCCATCAGCCATCTGGAGAGCAACGACATCGATCCGGCGGTGCCGCTGGTCCGCCTCGCCAAGGAGGGCTATCGCCGCGCGTTGGCGCTCGATCCCGGCTTCTGGGATGCGAAGTACAATCTCGACGTCGCCATGCGGCTGGTGCGCGATTTCCCGCAGATCGAGACCTCCGGCGAGGAAATTCCTCCCGAGGCTGCCAAGCGGCTGTGGACCGATTTGCCGGGCGTGCCGCGAGGGCTGCCGTGATGGGAGTGCGCCTCTCGCATGACTGGCGGTTCTGGCTACTCGCCGTCGCTCTGCTGGCCCTGCTCGCGGCGCTCCTCATCCCACGCCTGACGCTAACCCGGCATGCCCGCGATCTGCTGGTGGTGATCGACGTCACCGGCAGCATGAATGTGCGCGACTATCTCGAGGGCGGCGAACCGGTCTCGCGGCTCACCACGGCCAGGCATGCCGTACGCCGACTGCTGGCCGACCTGCCATGCCAGTCCCGCCTCGGGCTCGGCATCTTCACCGAGCGCCGCAGCTTCCTTTTGTTCGAGCCGGCGGAGGTCTGCGAGAACTTCGCCGCGATCGACGGTGCCATCGACGCGATCGATTGGCGCATGGCGTGGGAGGGCGACAGCTATGTCGTGCGCGGCGTGCACGCAGCGCTCGCCATCGCCGGGAGCCTGACCGCCGACCTCGTCTTCCTCACCGACGGTCAGGAGGCGCCGCCATTGGCCGGCGGGGCGCTTCCGCCCTTCGAGGGTGAACCGGGCAAGGTCGCTGGGCTGCTGGTCGGCGTCGGCGCGACCGAGCCGTCGCCGATCCCGAAATACAATGAGGATGGGCGGGAGATCGGCTTCTACGCCGAACAGGACGTGCCGCAGGAGAACCGCGAGGGGCCGCCGCCCGAGGATGCGCCTTCGCGGGCCGGCTGGAACCCGCGCAACGCCCCGTGGGGCGGCGAGCCGGCGACCGGCACCGAGCATCTGAGCGCAATGCGGGAAGACGGCTTGCGCCGCCTCGCCGCACAGACGGGACTCGGCTTCGCTCCCTTGCGCGATCCCGCCTCGTTGTCCGCAGCGGTGGAGGCCAATACGCGCGCCCATCCGGTCGACGTCCTCGTCGACATAGCCGGCATCCCGGCCTCCCTCGCGCTGCTCGCCCTGACGACGCTGTTCGGCCTCGCCGCCCTTATCGGTCATCGGCCGGACCGACTTCCCGCCTGAAGCCAAGGAAACCAATATGTTGCGCAGATTGATGCTTGCCGTTGCCCTCGTCTTCGTCGGCCTCACGCCGCTGGCTGCCCATGGTCCGACGCCGCAGCGCGCCGAGGAGCGTGTGATCATCGAGGCATCGCCGGACAAGGTGTGGGCGTTGCTCGCGCGCTTTGGCTCGATCGGCGAGTGGCATCCGCTGGTGAGAAAGGTGAGCGTCACCGGCGGCGATGTCGCCGGCGCCGAGCGTGTGCTCACGCTGGACAAGGGCGACATCGCCGAAGGTCTGGACGAGGTCGACCCCGCGGAGCGGCGGATTTCTTATCGCCTTGGAAAGGAGAACATCGAGGCGCTTCCGGTGAGCTTCTATACAGCCACAATCGAGGTGAGGCCCGCCGGCGACGGCAGCGAGGTGGTGTGGGATGCCCGCTTCTACCGGGCCGACACGACCAATGAGCCACCCGAGGGGCTCGACGACGCGGCGGCCATCGCTGCGATGGGCGACTTTATCCGGCAGGGGCTCGACGGGCTCAAGAGCAAGGCCGGTGGTTCATGAGCGTTCTCTCCGCCATAGCGAGGCACGGTTCTGCCGTCCTTGGCCTTGCGGCGGGCCTGCTCATGACGCCTGGTGCGACGGCGGCCCCGCTGATCGCCGTGGTCTCGCAACAGGCCGCCGTCGTAACGCTGATTGACGTAGACAAGGCGGTGACGGTGGCTGAAATCTCGGTGCCGCGCGTTCCCGCCGGCCTCGCTGCCGCGCCGGACGGGCGCAGGCTCTATGTCACCCATCCCGATCTCGGCCTCGTCTCGCGTATCGATGTGGCAAGTCGCCGGGTGGAGACGAGCTTTCGCGTCGGCCGCGAGCCATTCGGCATCGCCGTCACCGAGGCCGGGCGCACCCTGTTCGTCAGCGACTGGAGCGCGGATGCATTGATCCGCGTCGACGCTGCAAGTGGCCGGGAGACCGGGCGCGTCGGGACCGGTCGCTCGCCGGCCGGGCTGGTGGTCGACGCGGCCGGGCGGCGGGCTTATGTCGCGGATCGCCAGAGCGATCAGGTGAGCGTTGTCGATCTCGCCACAATGACACGCAAGGCCGCCGTGCCGACCGGCAAGGCACCTTTCGCGCTTGCTCTCTCGGCTGAGGGGGATCGGCTCTACGTCGCCAATGTCCAGAGCGGGGATCTGTCTGTTATCGATACGAGGCGGATGGAGGAGATCACCCGCTTCAAGGTCGGGTTGATGCCCTATGGTGTCGCAATCACGCCCGATCGCTCCCAATTGTTGGTCAGCAACCAGCAAAGCGGCACGCTTGCCGTTGTCGACGCGACCTCGCACGTTCTTTTGGCGCGACCGAAGATAGGCTCCTACCCGGAAGGGGTCGTCACGCTCGCGCATGGCAGGGCCGCCGCGGTCGCCTGGGCCGAGGACCGGGTGATGATCATCGACATCGCCGAGGCTCGTGTCACCGCGCGGATTGCGGTCGGTGCGGGGCCGCGCAATCTCCTGGTCCTGCCCCACCCCTCGGGGACGCAGCCACGTGATGATATGCTGGATCAATAACAAGTAAGATCGGGGAGGGGAACGATGAGGGGCCTGGGCTTCGTAATGGCCATCGCCGCGTTGCTGGCGTCAGAGACCGTTCACGCGGAAGACGCGGCGATCGCCCGCGGTGCCTATCTCGTCAACGCCGTGGCGATCTGCGGCCGCTGCCACACCACGCCGGGGCCGGACAACAAGCCCTTTGCCGGCGGGCGCATGATCGAGGGGCCGGGATACAAAGTGCAGGGCTCGAACATCACCCCCGATCCCGAGACTGGCATCGGTTCATGGAGCGACGAGCAAATTGGTCGCGCCATCACCCAGGGGCTGAGGCCCGATGGCAGCCGGATGTCGACGGCCATGCCGTATAATTTCTATGCCGTGCTGACCGATACCGATCGTGACGCCATCGTCGCCTATCTGCGCTCGCTGGCGCCGGTGAAGAACCGCACCGCGGCTCCGATCTACGCCACCCCACCGGCTCCTGCCGGCCATTCGTTCGCCAATGATGTCGCGAGTGCGGACACGATCGGGCATGGCAAGTATCTCGGGCTATTGGCGAGGTGCCTTGGCTGCCATTCCACACCTCGGGCGGATGGTGAGCCGGACCTCGAGAAGGGACTCGGGCAGGGCGGAGCCAGTTTCGAGGGGCCGTGGGGCGTGGTCGTCGCGCCAGACATCACACCGCGCGCGCTGTCAGGCTGGAGCGACGATGACATTCGTCGTGCGCTCGTCGAAGGGATAACGCCTGACGGCAGAAAGCTGGCGGCACCCATGCAGGCTAGGGCCTATGCGCAACTGACCACCGACGACCTTGCCTCCATCGTCGCGTGGCTTCGGAGCTTGTCGATGGAACACTGAAAGGCATCCGATGTTCAACCGCACGCCAGGAGTGCCCATCATCCGGAGCCGGCGCTGCGCGCCAGGGGCGCCGCCGCGATTTGCGATGCTGGATGGCGGTCGCGCCGGTGTCCACGATCTGGGAGCGCAATCCGGGCAGACGCGCGGTTTGCTAATTGTGACGCCGGTGACGCATGTGCATCAGGAACAGTTCGGCCTGGGACGAGATGGAGAGCTTTCCATACAGGTGCTTGCGATGCACTTTCACCGTGTGCTCGGATATGCCCAGCCGCAGCGAGATCGACGGGTTGGTGTAGCCGTTGAGCACATGCGAGGCGACCTCGATCTCCCGTTGCGTCGCGTGGAAGTCGCGCAGCCATGACAGATCGGTCGGAGACGTCGAGGCGGGCGGGTCCGCGGGTCGGTCGAGGGGAGCGCCGAACCGTGCCTCGATCATGGTGTGCCGGCGCACCAGCGAGGCGATCAGCGGCTCCATGCTGTGAAGATCGGCGATGGTCTCGCGGTCGAACCATTCCGAGCCGACGCAGCGTCCGAGCGAGATATGCACGGTATGGCCGCTCTCGATCGGGCAGAGCAGGCCGATCTCGTCCACCAGCGGAATGTCCTTGTAGTACGACTTGAAATAGGCGCTGTCGGTGAAGTCGGGGCCGGACAGCTCGCCGCAACGGCTGACCCCGATGGGCCGGTTCTCCATCGCCGCGCGATAGAAGGGATCGAGCCGGTAGGCCTGTTTCACATAGCAATGTCGGAAGCGATCGGGATTGATGATCGAGCAGCGCTCGAGCACAGTCGGCTCCTTCTCCTCCTGGAAGGAGAGGATGACACAGCTGTTGAAGTGGGCGATCGCATAGAGCGCCGACCGGAGCGCCGGATGGAAGTTCGGCGTGCCCAATTGGTCGACGAGTTCCCCGAACACTTCGGGAAAGCGCATCAACGCTTCGTCCCGGACGGCAAATTGCGATGCCGTCCCGCTGCTCTGTATCCGATCCGTCGTCATGCGATCCTCACATGCGGCACGGACGGAGCAAGGCAAGAAGCAGACCACCGCCGCCTCTAGCGGGCCGGGGGCGGCCGAGCGACGGCTTTGCCCCGCCCTCGACCGCCCCGGTCGATCACATTCGGACAGATGGACGTCTAGAACTCCAGCAAATTGTCGCGAAAATGCGCGTGTGCGTAAGCCTTGCGCATCAGGCCGCGCTTCTGCAGCGCCGGCACGAGGCCGTCCTCGATCTCGGCGACGGTGCGGCGGTGGAGATTGGGCAGCGAGAACAGGAAGCCGTCGCCGCCGACCGCCTGCATCACCTCGCCCATCTGCTCGGCGATATCGTCGGGTGAGCCTAGCAACTCGACACCGTCGCCATCATGGGTAAAGGCGGTGATCGCCTCGCGCAGCGTCTTCTTGCCCGCCTGCCGGATGAAGTCGTCGAGCAACTGCTGGTGCCCCTCGGTCGTCAGGCTGCCCACCGGTTGGTCGAGATCGAGCTTGGTGAAATCGATATTGGTGATCTTGCCGAGGAAGGCGAGCTTCAGGTCGCTCTGCTTGGCGGCCTGTGCCCGCCGCTCGGCCTGGATCGCCCGCGCATCGGCCATGCTGGGGGCGATGATCGGCGTGACCAGGAACATGACCTTGCAGGTGTCGGGGTCCCGGCCGGCGGCGACCATGCGCTGGCGCACATCGTCCCTATAGGCCCGCATGTCGTCGACGCCGACCACGCTCGTCACCACGGTGTCGGCATGCTGGGCGGCGAATTGCCGTCCGCGCGGCGAGCCGCCCGCCTGCGCGATCACCGGGCGTCCCTGCGGGGCAGGCCCGCAATTCAGCGGGCCGCGGGAGCTGAAATACTTGCCCTTGAAGTCGATCTGGCGGACGCGCTCATGGTCGATCAGCACACCATTGGCCTCGTCGGCGACAATGGCGTCGGCATCCCACGAACCCCAGAGCTGCTCGACGATCTCGATATATTCGTCGGCCATCTCGTAGCGCAGGTCGTGTTTGGTCAGTTCCTCGTAGCCGAAATTCTGGAAGGCGAATTTGGAACTGCCGGTGACCATGTTCCAGCCCGCCCGGCCGCCGGAAACCTGATCGAGCGTGGCGATCTGCCGGGCGACGACGAAGGGGTGGTGAACGTAGGTGGCGAGCGTCGGCACGATGCCGATATGGCGGGTCGCGGCGGTCATGAGAGCGGCCACCACCGCCGGGTCCTGGCGGGGGACGGAGATGCCGTTGCGTAGATAGATCTCGCGCGAACCGCCGAAGCTCTCGCCGATATAGGGGCCGTCCTCCAGCAGGATGTAGTCGAAGCACGCCCGCTCCAGCGCCCGAGCGATGTCGATGAACAGGTCCGGCTTCATCCAGGTTTCGGCGATGCGGCCGGTCCACGGCGTACCCCACGCCTGGATGCTGGAGCCTTGAAGGAACAGGCCGAGGTGAAAGGGCTGCGACATGTCGAGAAATTCCGAATGCTGGGCCGGGCCGGCGAGGCGCGGCAAACAGAGGGCGGCGCCCGCCACGGCGCACGCCGCCTCAATGCAGGATGGAACGGATGAAGGTGGCGAGGCGGGGATTGTCCGGATTGTCGAAGATCCGGGCGGGCGGCCCCGATTCCACGATGGTGCCGTCGGCGATGAAATGCACCACGTCGGCGAGACGCCGGGCGAAGCCCATTTCGTGGCTGACGATGATGAGCGTCATGCCCTGCTCGGCGAGGGCACGGATCGTGTCCAGGATGCCGGAGACGAGCTCGGGGTCGAGCGCCGAGGTCGGCTCGTCGAACAGGATCAGCTTCGGCCGCATGGCCAGCGCCCGGGCAATGGCGACGCGCTGCTTCTGGCCGCCGGACAACTCGTCGGGATAGCGATCGGCCTTGTCGGCGAGGCCGACCTCGGCGAGCAGCTTCTCGGCATGCGCGATAGCCTCGTCGCGCGGCCAGCGCTTCACCATGACCGGGCCTTCGATCACGTTCTCCAGCACGGTGCGGTGGGAGAACAGGTTGAAGTGCTGGAACACCATCGGCATCTCGCTGCGCGCGGCGCGCAGGACCCGCTCCGGTTCCATCTTGAAGACGTTGCCTTCCTCGCGGCACAGCAGGCGCCCGTCGAAGGTGATCTCGCCGGCATTGGGCGTTTCGAGGAAGTTGATGCAGCGGATCAGCGTCGACTTTCCCCCGCCGGAGGGGCCGATGACGAAGGAGACCTCGCCGGGATTGACCGTGAGGTCGACGCCCCTGAGCACGTTGACGCCGCCGAACGACTTGTGCAGGGCACGCACCTGCAGCAGCGGCTTTGCGGGCACGGGCTCGGCGGTGATACCGGGAGCCGGTGCTTCCGTGGTGAGGATTCGTGCGCTCATGGCATCACCGCCGGCCGGGCCGCGAGCGCTTTGCTGCCACGTTGCTTTCGCCTGAGATGACGAGGGGTCAGCCGCTGCTCGATATGGCGGACGAGGAGCGAGGCGACGAAGCTCATCACGAAATAGATGATCGCCACCATCATGTAGACTTCCATGTTCCTGAACGTATTTGAAATGACGATCGTGCCATTCCGCAGCAATTCATTGACGGAAATGAACGAGACGAGGGATGAGTCCTTCAGGAGCGCGATGAAATAGCCGCCGACCGTCGGGATCGCGATGCGCAGCGCCAGCGGCAGGGTAATGCGGTAGAAGATCATCAGCCGCGACATGCCGATCGATAGGCCGGCGGCGCGCTGGCCCGGATCGATCGAGAGAATGGCGGCGCGAAACACCTCCGAGAGATAGGCGGCGAGGTTGAGGCCGAGGCCGAGCACGCCGGCCCAGAAGGCGGGCAGGGTGAGGCCGATGCTCGGCAGGGTGAAATAGATCACCAGCAACTGCACGATGAGCGGCACGTCCCGCCAGATCTCGACATAGGCGGCCAGCGGCCATTCGAGCCATTTGCGCCCACTCAGCCGGCCCAGCGCCACCGCCATCCCCAGCACCAGCCCGAAGGCCATGCTGAGGAAGGACAGCTCGAGGGTGACGACCGCACCCTCGAGCAGGAAGGGAAAGTAGCGCGGGATCAGCACGAAGAAGAACTCATACATAGATGGTCTTCTCCGCTCGCATGACGTGTCGCGCTACGTATCGCATCACTTGACGCATCATTTGGTCGTCTTGGCCTGGTACTCCGCCCACGCGCCGTATTTCGACAGGATCGCCTTGCGCGTGCCATCGGCATCCATCGCGGTGAGGGCGTCGTTGACCGCGGTCAGCAGCTCCGGGCATTCCTTGCGCACGCCAATGGAGGTGCCGCCGAGGATGTAGTCCGCCTTGGCCTCGGCTTCGGCCCATTCGGGCTTGGACTGGTAGAAGATTGGCTCGCCGAGCTGGCGCAGGTCGCCCATCGTCTCGATCTGGGCCTGCATCGTCGCCTGGTCCATCACCACCGCGTCGACCTGGCCGTTGCGCAGGGCGAGGAAGGGGGCGCCGAAATCGTTGAAGTCCTGGACCTTGGCGGCCTTGCCCTGGGCGACGAGGTTGTGGGCGTTCAGCGAATCCATGGTGCCGAGCGTCGAGGCCAGCGTCTTGCCCTTCAGGTCGTCCATCGACTTGATGGGGGAGCCCTTGGGCACGATCACATAGTCGTAAAGCAGGAAGTACGGCTTGGAGAAGGTGATGCCGGCGCCCTGGATACGCTCCTGGGTGGCGGCCATGCCGGACAGGATGATGTCCCACCGGCCGACCTTCAGGCCGGGGATCAGCGAGGTCCATTCGGTGATCACGTAGTCCTGCTTGGGGACGCCGAGACGTTTGCCGAGCTCCTGGAACATCTCCCACTCGAAGCCGGCATAGCTGCCGTCCTCGTTCTTCCACACGAACGGCTTGGTGCCGAGCAGGCCGTTGCCGGCGGTGATGACGCCCGCCTTCTTGATATCGTCAAGGCAGTTGGCCTGCCCGGCGGAGACGGCCGAGACAAGCATGACGGCCGCGAGCACGGCCTTTCCGATCGATGACTTCATGGCGGGAACCCCTGGCTGGCCTTGTTGGTGCGCAGAGGCGGGTTGAGACGCCGGCTGCGATTGGTGTGGCATTTCACAGGGGTGGGGCGCGGGGGAACAATAACCCTAGTTAGGTACTGTGCCCGCGCCGCGACATGGCTACCGTGAGCACGGGACGGTCGCCACGGGTGCTTCGGCCCGGATGCCCGATCTTCCATGTCCGAACAGCGAGAAGGCGATGTCGTCGCGCAAGAAGATGGTTCTCGGAGGCCTGTTCGAGGCGAACGGCTATCATTCCTCGGCCTGGCTGCTGCCGAGCGCGCAGGACCGCGCGCCGACCGACGTGGATTACTTCCGGCGGATCGTCCGCATGGCGGAAGACGGCAAGCTGGACTTCTTCTTCCTGGCCGACACGCCCGCCGCCCGTACCGAGAACCTCGACGCCTGGACGCGCGGCCCGCTCTACATGAACATGATGGAGCCGATCACGCTCCTGTCCGCGATCGCCGGGGCGACCTCGCATATCGGGCTCGGCGCTACCGCCTCCACCAGCTTCTACGAGCCCTACAACGTCGCGCGCCTGTTCGCCTCGCTCGACCATATCAGTCACGGCCGCGCCGCCTGGAACGTCGTGACCTCGGCGAACGACTACGCCGCCCGCAATTTTGGCCTCGACCGGTTGCCGCCGCATGACCGGCGCTATGCCAAGGCGCGGGAATTCTTCGAGATCGTGCGCGGGCTCTGGGACACTTGGGAGGACGACGCCTTCATCTACGACAAGGCGAATGTGCGGATGTTCGACCCCGCGAAGTTCCACGTGCTCGACCATGAGGGCGAGTTCTTCAAGGTGCATGGCGGCCTCAACATGGCGCGCCCGCCGCAGGGCAGCCCGGTGATCTTCCAGGCCGGTGCCTCCGAGGCCGGCAAGGAACTCGCCGCCGAGACGGCGGAGGTGGTTTTCGGCACAGGGGCCTCCCGCGACGAGGCCATACAGTTCTATCGGGACCTGAAGGGGCGCATGGCGAAGTTCGGGCGCCACCCGGACGAGCTGAAGATCCTCTCCGGCGTCTCGATCGTGGTCGGCGAGAACGAGCAGCATGCTCGGGAGAAATGGGCCTTCTGGCAGGAGAACGTGCATATCGACATCGGCCTCCTCTATCTGAAGACCGACCTCGAAACCGATCTGTCGGACCTGCCGCTGGACGAGCCGGTGCCGCTCGACCGGATCCCCGCTTCCTCGAACCATCATCAGGTCTATTTCGAGGAGATCGTCGGCCTCATCCGGCAGGGGCTGACACTGCGCGAGGTCTGCAGGCGCTACAACCGTAGCAAGGCCATCTTCTTCGGCGACGCCGTCCAGGTGGCCGACCAGATGGAGGCGTGGGTCGAGAGCGGCGCCTCCGACGGCTTCATGATGGCGTTTCCGGTGCTGCCGGACAGCCTGGCGGAATTCACCGCCGAGGTCGTGCCCGAATTGCAGCGCCGGGGCCTTTTCCGCACGGACTACGAAGGCACGACATTGCGAGAAAATCTCGGTCTGCGTCGACCGGTCAGTCGCCATGCCGCCGCCCGGCGGGCTCAGGCCGTCGCTAAGCCTTGAAGTCAGGGCGCCGGCCGGACGAGAGGTCCGGCCACCATCGTCCCGTCATGCCGCCCGCCATTCCGGGCACCCCCATCGACAGTCGAATTCCTTGGACCTCGCCGCTGTGCGCGCGTCCGGCCGACAAGTGAGGAGAAGGTCATGCCGTCCCCGTTTCATCTGTCCTGGTTTCTTCAGGGATCGAGCGCGCAGGCCTGGGGCGAGCCGTGGACGGGAAATATCGGCAGCGACTGGATGAGTGCCGAGATATTCGTCGATCTCGCGCGGGCCATCGAACGGGCCTGCTTCGACTATCTCCTGATCGAGGACTCCATCTTCATCGGCGAGAGCTGGAACAACTCGCGCGACATCTTCCTGAACAACGGCATCTGCGTGCCACGCCAGGAGCCCTCGGTCGTCGCCACCCTGCTGGCGGCGTCGACGAAGCGGCTCGGCATCGTGCCGACGCTATCCACCTTCGCCTATGCGCCCTATCTCACCGCGCGCATCATCGGGTCGCTCGACCAGATTTCCGGCGGGCGCGCCGGCTGGAACCTGGTGACCGGCTTCGCCGACCTCGCGGCGCGTAATTTCGGCCTCGACGGCATGGCTGATCATGAAGAGCGCTACCAGATGGCCGAGGAGTACGTCGCCGTCGTCAAGCAGCTCTGGGATTCGTGGGAGCCCGGCGCCATTCGCGACGACCGTGAGAACGGCATCCTGGTCGACCCCGCCAAGGTGCGTACCATCGACTATGCCGGGAAATATTACAGCTCGCGCCGGCCGCTGAATTCCGGCCCGTGCCCGCAGGGGCGGCCGGTCATCGCCCAGGCTGGCGGATCCTCGACCGGGCGGACCTTCGCCGCCACCCATGCCGACACCATCGTCGCCGCGCCGACCGGCATCGAGAACATGAAGCGCTACCGGCAGGAAGTCCGCGCCCAGATGGCGGCGTTGGGACGCGATCCCGACAGCTGCAAGCTGCTGTTCCTGCTCTCGCCGATCATCGCCGAGACCGAGGAGCAGGCGCGCTGGTATGCCGACCAGCGCGGCATCCAGGCGGTGCAGAACATCGAGACGCGTCTCGCGCGCCTCGGCTGGGCGGTGAATATCGACTTCTCCGCCTTCGACCTCGACGCGCCGGTCGGCGAACTCAGCACCAACGGGACGCAATCCACGCTGCAGAACTTCCTCATCCGCGCGGGCAAGAACACGCTGCGCGAGGCGGTGATCGCCAATAGCAGCGTCGGCTATTGCGTGGATGTGGTCGGCACGCCGGACAGCGCGGCGGATCAGATGCGCGAGATCATGGAGGAGGTCGGCGGCGATGGCTTCCTCATCGTGCTGCCGGATGTGAGCCGCCGCTCCATCGCCACCATCACCGACGGGCTGGTGCCGGCCCTGCAGCGGCGGGGCCTGGCGCGCAAGGCCTATGAGCACGCGCATCTGCGCGACAATCTGCTGGCGTTCTGAGAGCGACGTAACACCGCTGTCTCGGTTTCTCGTCGCGCCCCGGACGGTCATGTCGCCGACATCGGGCATGACGGCAGAAGTCTTCCCGACCAGGACGCGTGTCGCCAGCTCGCTACTCCAGACGAGGTTCCAGCCGAGCACGCGCGATGAAGCCGATCTGGGCAAAGGCTTCCTCGCGCTCCAGGGAGGTTACGCGGCGGCTGCGCCTGTCCAGCTCGGCGAGAATTCCGCGTTTGGTGTAGTGCCGGACGCAGACAATGAACGGGAAGCCGTGCCGGGCGAGATAGAGGGCGTTCAACCGGCGCATTTCCTCGAACTCGCGCGGCTCGAGGCGGTTTAGACCCGCGCCGGCCTGTTCAAGCGCCGAATCCTGCGTGAGTTCGCCAGCCTGCGCCTCGCGCCCGGCGAGTTCGGGATGCGCGCAAAGCAAGCTCGTCTGCTCGCTCTCGGAGGCCGCCGCGACCACCGCCATCATCGTGTCGAGCATGGCGGCTGGGCTGTCGAAACCCTCCGGGCGCCAGGCGCGGGACGCCACCCAGGGAGAATGCTCGAACAGGTCGGCATATCTCGCGATGAAGGTCGCCTGATCGCCGGCGCCGAGCGCGGTCGTGTCTTGCATGGAGATTTCCCTTGTACGCGACAGTCTGTCGGGCGCGCGACATCGCCTCGCGCGTCCGCCATTGCCGTTGTCCGGCGTCAGTTGCCGGGCAGCGCGGCGCTCGCCCAGCTGGCCATTTGCGGAAAGTGGATCAGCAGCGCGGTCATCAGCATCATCGCCGCGACGAACGGAATGGTGCCCGCGAAGACGGTGCCGATATTGCCCTCCTTGCGGACGGTCTGGATGACGTAGAGCGTCATGCCGACGGGCGGGCTCAACAGCGACATCTCGCACATCAGCACGATAAAGACGCCGAACCAGACCGGGTCGATGCCCACGGCGACGATGATCGGGAACAGGATCGGCACCGTGCCGACCATCATCGGCAGCGTTTCGAAGAACACGCCGAGGAGCAGGTAGAACACCGCGAGGACCCATTTCAAGGTCATCGGCTCGGTGCCGAGGCCGGCGACCCAAGTGCTGAGCGTCTGGGTGATGCCGAGCAGGCCGAGCGCGTAGTTCAGATAGAACGCCACCGCGAGGATCAGCATGGTGATGGCGGTGAGACTGGCCGTCGCCATGAAGGATTCATGCAGCATGCCGATGTTCAGCCGGCCCTGTGCCCCCGCGATGATCATGGTGGCGACGACGGCGAGCGCCGCCGATTCCGTCACGGTCGCCCAGCCGGTGTAGACCGAGCCCATGATGATGGAGAACACCACGAGCGGGCCGGTGAGATCGACCAGGCGGCGCAGGCGCTCGCCAAGCGGCACGCCCTCTTCCCTCGCGCCGGCGAGATCGGGGCGCAGCAGGCAAATCACCGCGATGACCGCCATGAACAGGACGGTGAGGATGAGGCTCGGCAGCATGGCGGCTGCATAGAGCTGGCCGACCGAGGTGTTGGTCAGCGAGGCATAGATGATGAAGGCGATGCCCGGCGGGATGAGATTGCCGAGCGAGGCGCCCGCCGCGATGGAGCCCAGCACCAGCCGTTCGTCATAGCGGCGCTTCTTGAACGAGGGCAGGGCGACGGTGGTGATGGTCGCCGCGGTGGAGACCGACGAGCCCGAGACGGCCGAGAAGATCGCCGAGGCGCCGATATTGGTGTGCAGCAGGCCGCCGGGCAGCTTGTTGAGCCACGGCGCCAGCGCCCCGTACATCTTGTCGGTCATGCCGCTGCGCACGAGGATTTCGCCGAGCAGGATGTAGAGCGGGATCGACAGGAGGATGTAGTCCTCCATCGAGCTCCAGAGCTGGCTGCCATACATCCGCAGATGCACGCCGTCGAAATAGACGACGATGGCGGTGACGGCGGTGAGGAACAGCGCGGTGGCGACGTGAAGCCCCAGAAACAGCAGGGCGATCATCACCAGGAAGCCGAGAACGACGATGGTAATGCTGATCATCACAGCACCGCCCGGCCGTCGCTCGGCAGCGTGCCTTGCGTCTCGATCTCGATCTGCTCCTTGAGCGAGGGGGGCCCGTAGAAGCGGTCGAGCCGGCGCCGGTCGGTGAACATCAGGATAAGGGCATGGGCCGCGAAGGCCGCCGCCACCCCGGCGAAGATGACCAGCCCGGCCAGCCAGAGCGATTGCGGGATCCATAGCGGCGTCTGCAGCGGGGTCGCGGCGTGCGCCTGCCAGCGCAGCGTATCGGACAGCACCCGCCATCCCTGCCAGGCAGAGAAGATGGCGAGGCCGGCCAATGACACGCTGGCCAGCATGTTCAGCACCGACTGCAGGAGCGGCGGAAAATACTGGAACAGGAAATCGACCCGCGAATGCGCGCGCTGCAGCAGCGCCGCCGAGAAGCCCCAGGTGCTGGCGATCGCCAGCAGATAGGCGCCCACCTCGTTCACCCCCTGGATCGAGGAGCCGAACAGGCGTCGGGCCAGGATTTCATATGTCGTGGCGAGGCAGATGCCTACCAGGCACCAGCCCATGGCAATCTGCATCCAGCGAACCGGCGGCTCCAGCCGCCGGGCCAGCGGATTGCCCTCCGGCCGCGCTGCCGGCGCGGTACGTTCCTTGTCCGTCATGGTCGACCCACTCATAGGGGGAGAATGGAAGGTGCCCGTGCCCCGCGACATGCGAGGCGCGGGCGGGGCGGCCGGCTTACTGGCCGGCGATCTTCATGCCCAGCGCGGCGCCGATGGAGTCGTTCCACACCTTGGCGCAGTCGGCATAGGTCGCCTTACAGCGTCCCGCCCACTCGCCGAGGATCTTGTCGGTGGCGATCTGCTGGACCCTCGCCTTGTCGGCCTCGGTCACCGGTACCAGCGTCATCTTGTAGGCGGTGTAGAGGCCGTGCTCGCAGGCGCCGCCGGTGCTGCAGGCCAGCGCCTTCTCATTGGTGGTGACGGCCAGGCTCCACAGCCCGTCCTCCAGCGCCTTGAACTGCGCTTCCAGCGCCGCGCGGCGGTCGGCCGGCAGCGATTCCCACCATTCCAGATTGACCAGATGCGCCTGCACCGAGCCGGACACCGACAGCGGCAGCAGGTGGGTGGTCACTTCTGGCCATTTGCCGGTATTGGCGGAGGTCGGCGAGGTGACGCCGCAGGAGGCGACGCCGCGCTCCAGCGCCGGATAGACTTCCGGGAAGCTCAGCGTCACCGGCGTCGCGCCGAGTTCGGTGAGGAGGCTGGACATCGACGCGGTGAAGGACCTCACCTTGAGGCCCTTCAGGTCGTTCAGCGACTTGATCGGCTGGTTGCAGAAGAATACCTGCGGCCCGAACGGCCAGATCGCCACCGCCTTGACGCCGAAACGTTCGCCGAGCCGGGCGTTGAACGCCCCGCGATAGGCATCGACGCCCTTGCGCAACTCGCCCATGTCGGTGGCGACACCGATGAGATCGATCCCCTCGAGGAAGGGATCGTCCTTCGCCGCGCTGCCGATCTGCGTGGTGACGACCTGGAAGGCGCCGGAGCTGGCGGTGCGCAGGGCATCGGCGAGATTGAGGCCGAGCACCTGGAATTCATTGCGCTGAATGTCGAAACCGCTCGATTTCAGCTTGTCGATGACGCCGATCTCGACCGGATACTGGGCGTTCTGCTGCTGGGTCTGGGTGAGCCAGCGAATGGTTTCGGCATGGGCGATCTGCGAACTGGCGATGAGCGCCAGAACGGCGAGCGGACGAACGAGGCGGTTCATGACGGGCTCCTGCATGAGGGCGGCGAGGCGATGCCGTCATGCAAGCAAGGTCGGGGCCTTCGCCCATTCGACGCGGCGAATAGTAGTTATTCGATTTTTCGAATAATGAGGGGTCGTGCCGAGGCAGCGCCGGCAAGCCCCTCTTTCGCGGGGGAAACCGTGGGACGCCGCACTCGCCAGCGCCTCGCGGGAGGCGGCCCAGGCCGCCGAAACGCGACGCTACCGCAGCGGAAAGATAAGCAATTATACGCTCCCGTCCATGCGGGCGGTCAATATGCCTGATCGAATTTCAACCTTCGTGGTGCCGTTTTGAGCAGCAAGGAGATGGCTTGAGGCGAGGGTAGGGGCGCCATTCCTGCCCTCTGACGTGGGGCGTGAAAAGGTACATAAAGGGGGAGACATATTCGCAAATTCGAATGCGTATGCCATCGTTGATGCATGCGTCACTCCGATGGAGGCTCTGCCGATGCGTACCCCGGACAATCCGCTCAGCGCCTTCCACCTGCGGGTACTCGGCACGCTGCTGGAGGAGAGGAGCGTGACGCGCGCGGCGCGGCGCCTCGGCCTGTCCCAGCCGGCCGCCAGCCTCGTCCTGAAGCAGTTGCGCGACATGTTCGGCGACCCGCTCCTGGTGCGCAGCCAGGGCGGCATGGTGCTGACGGAACGTGCCGCTATGCTGCAGGCCGCTTCCGCCAAGGCGCTGGAGGAACTGGATGGCCTGCTGGTCGATCCAGACCACTTCGACCCGTCCTCGTCGCGGCAGACCTTCACCATCGCGCTGCCGGACCATATCTTGCCGCTGATGTTCAACGGGATCATGCGGGAGTTCCGGCGCCGCGCACCGATGGCGCGACTGGTGATGCGGGCGCTGGGGCCGGACTATGATTTCGAGGGCGCGCTGGCCTCCGGGAGCGCCGACCTGGTGATCAGCAACTGGCCGACGCCGCCGAGCTATCTGCGCCGCTCCGTGCTGTTCGAGGACGAATTCGTCTGCCTCGTCGACCGGGATCACGAGTTCACCCGCCGCCCCCCATCGGCCGATGAATATCTGGCCGCCAGCCATGTCGCGCCGGCCGACTATGCCATCGCGCATCGAGGGGTAGTGGAAACCCATCTGAGCGCCATTCGCGTGGTGCGCGAGCGCCGGGTGGTGATCTCCTATTTTTCCATGGCCCCGTATCTGCTGGTCGGCACGGATCTCATCTTCACCGTGACCCGGCACTTCGCCGAGCATTTTGCCGGCATCCTGCCGCTGGCGATCATCCCGTCGCCCATCGCCTATCCGCGCATCCAGTTCTATCAGCTCTGGCACGAGCGCATGCAGCACTCGCCGACCCACCGCTGGCTGCGCATGCTGATCGGCGAGATGCGTTCGCACTCCCTCCGGCAGCGCTGACATCGCGAACCCGCCCTCTAAAAATGCGGATGACAGGCCGGGTGATGACTATCGGCTTGGCCACCTGTCGAGTTGCCGAGCAGCGCCGAGGCCGGCTGCCTTTGCGGTGCGGACGGCGATGTCCGTCAAGGGCATTTGGTGCCTGCGCCGTTGGCATCGTGATCTGTTGGCATTCGTCTGTGCCAACAAGGACGCCAACGAATTCGGCGAATGCCAACGAGCCGCCGCGAGCCTCAAACTCAGCGCAACTAGCGGATTTTCTAGGGATTTTGAGCTTCAGCGAGCGACGCTGAGCGGGAAAATGGTGCCCAGGGACGGAGCCAATGTATTGAAAAATAACGTCTTTTAGTGTCGCAAGACACGCCAAAATACGGTAGTGACAATACTAGGGTTATGGCATCGGGATTATACTGTGGCTAGAAACAAGCTGACGGACGCGAGGGTAAAGGCGCTCGACAAGCCCGGTGTGTATTCCGATGGCGATGGCCTGTTCGTGCGGCTTCGCGACGGCGGATCGAAGCAGTTCGTCTTCATCTATCGTCGGGGCGCTAACCGTACCGAGATCGGCTTGGGAGGGTATGGGCAGGGGACTGCCCCGGTGTCGCTCAAGCTCGCACGCGAGAAGGCCGACGTCATTAGGGATCAACTCGCCCGCGGCGAGGCGCCCCGGCCCGGCAAGAAGAAGGTGACCACCTTTAAGGACATCGCCCTGGACACGCTGGCGGTGAAGGATGCTGCGCTGAAGAACGAGAAGTCTCGCTGGCAATGGCATCAATCACTAGAGGTTCAGGCTGAGCCTCTACACGATACGCCGATTGCCGAAGTCAGCATCGACGACGTTGTTACGCTGCTGTCGCCTATGTGGACGAAAACGCCGGAGCTAGCTGATCGGCTGCGTATGCGAGTAGCCGCCGTGATCGACCATGCTCGCGCTCGCGGCCTCTACACCGGCGACAACCCTGCCGAGTGGCACGGGCGATTGCAGCACCTGCTTCCCGCACGGCGCAGGCTCACTCGCGGCCACAACACCGCCGCTCCTTACGCGCAGATGCCGGCGATCATGGCGGCTTTGCGGGCCGCCGGTGGGACTGGGGCGAGGGCGGTCGAGTTCCAGGCGCTCACGGCGGCGAGGGCAGGGGAGGTCCGCTACGCCACGTGGCGCGAGATCGACTTCGATAACGCGTTGTGGATTGTTCCGCCTGAACGAATGAAGATGAAGAAAGAACACACGGTGCCGTTGACCGGGCGCGCTCTTGAGATTCTTGAGAAGCAACGCGAGGTGGCGACGAACGACCTGGTGTTCGTCGGCGAGCGCAACGGAAATCCAATCTCCGATACTGGAATGGTGCTGGCGCTTCGAAGGGCATCGGGCGACAAGGCGACCATAAACGGACTGAGATCTACATTTCGAGATTGGTGCGGCGACGCCACTGAATTTCCGCGTGAGGTCGCTGAGGCGGCTTTGGCGCACGCTGTCGGGAACTCAGTCGAAAGAGCCTACAGGCGGGGTGACGCCTTGGCCAAACGGCGGGAGCTCATGGCGGCATGGGAGGCGTTCTGCGCCTCATGACGATTTTGTGCATCCCGCAGACTTTCTCCCGCTTGGGGACATGGCGCGGCTGCAACGTGGCGGATACATTATTGGACATGGCGCGGCGCCGAATGCCCGCACTAGCAACCCCTTCCCACCACCTCCCACAATGGGAGTTCATATGCCGGCTAACGATAACCGGACTCGCCTGATGTCCGTAAACGATGTTGTACGCGAAATCGGGCTTTCCCGCGCCGAAGTATTCAAACGGCGCGCTGCGGGCACCTTCCCGACCGCCGTGCCGCTCGGTGATCGCCGGATCGCATTCATTCGTGCCGAGGTCGACGCATGGATCGACCAGCGCATCGCCGCTCGTGACCGGCGGGGGGCGGCGTGATGGTGCCCGCCGTCTTCGACTACAACGCCGTCCCCGCTGACGTCGCCGCCGCCCTGCGTGGTCAAGCTGAGCGGATCCGCAAGCGCCTAACCAAGGCGACTGCCGATATGATCGATACGGGGCGCGATCTGCTCGCAGCCAAGGCACAGCTGAAGCACGGCGACTTCACCTCTTGGGTCGAGTCCGCAATCGGCATCCGCATGCGCGCCGCTCAGGAGCTCATGCGGATCGCCGAGATAGCGGATGGTGAAAGCGCGAAATTCGCGCTTTTGCCGCCCTATGCTGCCACGCGCCTGGCTGCGCCGTCGGTACCAGCCGCGTCACGTGCGGCCTTCGTGCAGCGAGCCGAGGTGGGTGAGCGCGTTACCGTGGTGGAGGTGGACCGTGAATTGGTCCGGCTTCGCGAACAACGGGAGGCGGCGAAGAAGGCGGAGGAGGAGGCCAAGCGCACGCCAAGATCGAAAGCCGCGCGCGAAGCGGCTGCGCGCAAGCGGGAGGAGGAGTCCGTTGCTCGTCGATTGAGGGAGGAGGAAACAGAACGCCGCGGCAGAGAGGGGGCGGACGAACTCGCTCTCATCCTGCATGCGCGGCTCACGCCAGCAGAGTGGCGCCGTGTCCGCGAACTGCTTGGAGACCGGGAAGTCACTCGGCCGGTCTACTCGAGCGGAGTGCAGATCTTCAGAACAGTGAAAGCGATAGACTCGCTCGGCGAACCGTCGAGTGACTTCCCGGCTCACGCCGTAGCTGAGAAGGTAATAGATCGGCTCGGGTCGGATCGGGCACTGCAGTTGGCGGAGTTCCTTGAGGCCGACAATCCCAGGGCCATTGCTGCCGCCATCCGCTCTGAGATGGAGGTGCAGCCGCGCGGGGATCGAGGTTCATCCATCCCCGATCCCGCCCCCTCCATAATGCCCGCCCCGTCCGACGGCGACTTCGATCCGGCGACAGAACTCGGCTTCCTGCGCCCAGGCGCCGCCTAGCCAACCCCAGCAGCCGCCCGCCCCGCGGGCATGTTCACCTCCATGCGGAGGACACCACCTTGAAGATCCTTTCAGCCCGGCGTGCTCCGCCGGGGTCGTCCCTGCTCGGCGTCGTGGACGTCGAGATCGGCACTGTCCGGCTGTACGGCGTCGAGATCCGCCGCGCTGCCGACGGCGGGCTACGAGCCTGGCCGCCCAAACGGGGCGACCATCGAGTCGCGTCGATCGACAGCACGACCGCCATCGAAATCGCATTCGCGGCCCTGGCCGCCTTGGAAGGCTCTGTCCATGACCGCGCAGCCTGAAATCGACCTCGCCACTCTCGATCAGTTCAGTCTCCTTGCGGGCAATCAGGACCCGCGTGCGCTGGTCGCGCTCGCGCTTCTGGACGATATCGGCGGATGCGTCGGCCTCGCTCCGCGCGAAGCATCGGGCGTGCCTGATTGGACCGCTGCCGCCGCAGATGATTTCGAGGTTCTCGAAACACCACTTGCGGCAAGTGACGCCGATCGTCTGCTTGTTTGGATCGTCGACATGCCAGGCATCCCCAGCTCGACGCTTCTGGTGCACTTCGCTGTCGACGGGACTCCTCGCATCCGTGTCGTCCGCGGCAAGGTGGGCGACGATGATCTGGCGATGCGCATCATAGGCCGCATCTGCACCCCGCCGGCCGAACGTATGACCGCGGCCAATGACAACACCGTCCCTGACCCCATCGACCCGTGGGCGCAGCATGCATCGCCGGCTCTGCCACCTGGTCTGCTTCCGCCGGTTCTGGAGGAGTTCGCTCGCACCGAAGCCGGCATCATCGGCGTCGATGCAGGCGGTGTCGCAGCCGCAGCCTTGGCAGTTTGTGCGGCGTCGATCCCCGATCGCATCAAACTGCGCGTGAAGAAGCACGACGACTCCTGGCATGAATCCGCCCGGCTCTGGGTGGCGCTGGTGGGCAATCCGTCGGCGAAGAAATCGCCTGTGATCAACATCGCCACGCATCCCCTAAAGGAGATCGACGGCGAACTGTTCGCCGAGTTCGTCAAGCGCAAGCGCCTCTATGACGCTATGCCGACGGAGGCCCGTGGCGCCGAGCCGCCTCCGAAGAACACCCGCGTGCGACTGGAGGACACCACCATCGAGGCGGCGCAAGAAATACTGAAGGACTCGCCAGACGGCCTTCTGTGCATCCGCGACGAGCTTTCCGGATGGTTCGGCTCGATGGAAAAATACGCTGCCGGGCGGGGTGCTGCCGTCGATCGGAGTTTCTGGCTTCAGTCCTTCAACGGTGGAAGCTACACCGTCAATCGGATCAATCGCGGCAGCGTCTGGATTGACAACCTCTCCATCTCGCTGCTGGGCGGGATCCAACCGGACCCGATGCGACGCATCGCGGCCGATCTCCACGACGACGGACTGCTGCAGCGGCTGTTCCCGATCGTGATGCAGCCGGCCGGTGTAGGGCTCGACGTGCCGGTGCCACCTGTCGTCGCTGACTACGCCATACTGATCAAGCGGCTCCATGTACTGAAGCTGCCCGTCGGCGAGAAACCGCCAATCGAGAAGCCGCTGCGCTTCAGTGAGGGCGCGCTGGCCATCCGGCAGGAACTAACTGAACGTCATCATAGACTGGCAACCGGCTGGGAGGCGGTGAACAAGAAGCTCGCCGCGCACATAGGCAAATATGACGGCCTGTTCGCACGGCTGTGTGTGGTCTTCCATTGTGTCGAACATGCCGACCTGCTGCTGCCCGTCGAGGTGTCGGAGGACACCGCCCGCCGGGCCGGAGAGTTCCTGCATCGGTTCCTGTTCAAGCATGCCGTCGCCTTCTATTCGGATGTGCTTAGCGCAGGCGAGCGCCACGACGCGGTCCTAGCGGCGGCGGGAGTTATTCTCTCAAAGGGCCTACGCGAGGTGACAGCGCGTGATGTCATGCGTGGCGACCGCATGCTGCGCGGCATTGACTTGCAGGACATCGAGGCCGTCATGCAGCAGCTAGACGCCTACGGCTGGTTGGAGCCCCAGATTTCCTTGAGAAGGGATTCTCGCCGCTGGTCCGTTCGCCCCGAGGTTCATACCTTGTTCGCGCGGAAAGCTGCCGATGAGAAACAGCGCCGGGCCGAAGTTCGCGCCCTGATAGCCGCATCACTGTCCAACTGACTCAAACGTCCCAACTGTCCCTTGGGCGCGTAAGGTACAGAACAAAGTCACCCTTTCTTTCTCTATACCTCACGCACGCAAGGGACAGTTGGGACACTTCACGGAGCAATCCAATGATCGACCCAGAAACCATCCAGGATTTTGACGATTGCGACGGCGAAAGCGTCAGTTGCTACGGCTTCGACACCGAAACCGGCCAGTGGGGCTGGGGCTGGGTGCCGCTTGAAGACCTTGAAGAGGCAGGCCGCGAGGACATCCTCGACGCTCTGTTTCCGGCGCGGCGCCACGATGCGGCATAGCGCTCGGACAGTTGGGACAGTCGGCGGGA
>NZ_JAJALI010000012.1 GCF_020523795.1 Ancylobacter sp. Lp-2 | reverse complement strand
TGGAACGTGACGCGCGACCGGGTGGTGTTCGACAGCGCGATCTTCTCCTCGATCGGTGCGGCGATGACGGCGGCGTTTCAGAGCGGCACCGATGTGGTGATCTGGGACGGCCATGAAGGCATCGTGCTGCAGAACGCCAAGCTGACCGATCTCACCAGCAGCAATTTCCTCTTTACCTAGCTGCGCAGCGGCCGGCCGCGACCTGACCGACGATGGCCCGATGAGCAGGTGTGTTCGCACCGGCCGTCTGGCGGCGTTTCACTGGCGGCGCCCTCATCATGATCCGCGCGGGAATTTGCGCGCATCTTCTCAAGCCATGGGCGTCCGGAGGCGCGGTCGCTCCGAGCGACCGGCATCAACCGGGCCGCGCTTGCGGAGTGCGGGGGCGGAAAACATATCCAAGTGTTCGCGGGTCGATCAGGCTCAGCGGATGGTGGAGGATCTGAGGTTCGCCCATCCGGTGGCGGCCTTCCCCAGAAAGTGACTTCCAGCGGCCGGCCCCCTCGTCCGCGACATCACATGACGACGGGATGGCCCAAGGAAAGGCCCCACCGCTTCGCGATACTCAAGGGATCGTCTCCGCTCGAATCAAGCGTGAACTCACCCGCCGGGAAGTCCCTGCGAATAAAGCCTGCGGCATCTTCTTCGCTATCAGCGACGACGATGATCATGCGCTTCAGCTGGCCGTCGAGTGCGTGCTCGTTGGGCTGGATGTGCTCGAAGATGAAACCGGCGGCAGCCATCAGCAGGCCTGCTTCTGTCGGATATCTGCCGGGGTGGTTCCTGTCGGGAACAGGAAGTCAGATGCCACTTGGTCGGAGTGGCAGGATTTGAACCTGCGACCCCCTCGTCCCGAACGAGGTGCGCTACCAGGCTGCGCTACACTCCGACGTGGCGGGCGAGCCTCTAGCACGGGGATGCGCCGGGCTGCAAGCGGGGCATCGCACTTCTTCACATAGCCTGTTGATGACGCCCCCTTGTCCGACCGTCCCATATGCGCATGAAGGTTGAAAGCGGCGCATTCCTGTGGCTATGTCCGCGCCCGCACGGTCTGCCTCGTCGAGGTCGCGCAGTGTTGGGGCGTCGCCAAGCGGTAAGGCAGGGGATTTTGATTCCCCCATGCGGAGGTTCGAATCCTCCCGCCCCAGCCACTTTTCATTATCTTATTGAAATAAATGAGATAATTCTTGAGCTGCACCCGCCAAATACACCCACGAATACACCCGCGCGACGGCGTCTTCGGACAACGGGGATTGCTTCTGCCGTGCTAGCTCGGCTCCATCACCGAGTCGGGGACCTGCCCAAAGGTCGCGATAAGCACCGGCGGGTCCGCATCGCCGCTTTCCGGTTCGACATCAGTTGAAAACGCGATGGCTCCGAGCTTCACCATGCTCATGCGCCGAGCGACTCGTTCGGCATCGGCAGCGCTGCGGACTTCCATCGGGATGCCGGCCTTTATAGCACCGCGCTTGCCCGCCTCGAAAGGCTGAACGACGTAGAAGGTTTTCTTGGGCATCTGGGCGGCTCCGTTGGGTGGGTGCACAGTCCGCCTTTTGTCGCGAACAAATCAAGAACTAAATTCCAGCGAGGGGCATTTGTTCGCATTTCGTTCTCATGGTTCGATTTTGCAAACGAGGAAACCGCGACCATGCAGACGAACGCCCAGCCATCCCCTTCCGTAGCCCCTGAGGCCAACTTCACGGAGCCCATCACGGTCAACGAAGCGGACATTGATGAAGTCCTGGAGATGTGCGGAGGGCAAGCCTGACGGTGGCGGAGAGGCATCGTCGGCGGCGGCACTCCCTTTGCGATCTTGCATGAAATGAATAATGAATGCAGAATTCATTTGTGACAAAAGTCACTCGCAGGTTCGCCGCAACAGCGAGCCGTCACCGAGGTATGCTGCCAATGCGCCCGGCATGCTCATGCAAAAGCCAATGGACCGGGACGGACGGCATTGCCTCATCCATGAGGAAACGCCATGACCAGAACCTTCCTCGCAAGCGCTTCCGTGCTTGCGACCCTCGCAGCCGGGGCGACACAGGTGAGTGCCAAGGACTACATTCTCGCGACCGGGCGGTGGGACAACACCGCCATCGTGATCGACGTGGAAAAGGCCGTCGATCCGGCCAATGACGGGACGCCGAACGCGGTGATCAACCGGCTGCGGGTGACGCCGGATATCGACGGCAAGGGGACCGGCCAGCTCGACACCATCGCCAGCGGCCAGCCGATCATCATCGCGATCTCGCCGGACCAGAAGCGCGCCTATGTCGTCAACCATTCCGGCAAGTCGAAGCCGGAGGATGCGGCGGCGTTCCAGCACGGCCATCCCGGTTCGGTCACGGTGGTCGATCTGGTGAAGGCGCTCGATCCGGCGAATAACGGCACCTTGGGCGCGGTCGAGGCCTTCATCGATTCCGAAGGCTCCGGCGCCACCGGTTTCGCAGTCTCGGCCGACCAGAAATACGGCATCCTCGCCCATGCCGAGGGGCCGGGGAACGAGGATGGCGGCCGCCACATCAATATCGTCGATCTCGCCACCAACAAGGTGATCCACAAGGTCGAGCAGGCCTATGGCAAGCCCGGCCACGACTGTCCGCCGGCGACGATTCCCCACCGGGCGCCGGATCTGGCCTTCGGCTGCTTCCCCGACACCAATGGCGTGACGATCAGCCCGATCGGCGGCGGCACCATCTTCACGGCGAATGGCGGCACCGACGACGTGTCGGTGATCAGCCTGCCCAAGGCGCTCAAGGGCGAGGCCGATGCGGAGGTGGCGCGGATCCCGGTCCAGGCCGGAGGCTTCGGCATCACCACCAGCCCGGACGGCAAGCTGGTGGCGGTGGCCTCGCGCGAAAGCGCGCGCGACGGCAAGGAGGCCAACACCATCTCCATCATCGACGTCGAGGCGGCGCTGCGCGAGCCCGGCAAGGGCGAGGCGGCGCGCATCCTGGTCGGCACCAGCAATCCGGAAGTGCAGACCCGCCCCTTCGTCGCCGCCTTCACGCCGGACGGCAAGCGCGTCGTGGTGACGAATTTCCGCACCAATAATCTCTCCATCATCGATGTGGCCAAGGCCCTGTCGGGCCAGCCGGCGGAGCTGGCCCGCATCACGCTGGAGACCCCCACGGGCGAGCCGTCGCGGCCGCGCGGCGTGGCCTTCGCCGGCAACGGCCGGTACGCCGCGATCAGCGGCGCGCCCAAGGGCAAGTCGGGCAGTGGCGTGGTCTGGCTGGTCGATCTCGACAGCTACAAGGTCGCCGGCCGGGTGACGCAGATCGGCAATGAATCCTACATGATCGGCGGCTTCTCCAGCAGGTAGGTCGAGCCAACCGGCCGCGTGTCGGGCCGCCCGGGGAGGCCGGATCCCTCGGGCGGCGTGCTCATCATGGCCGGCAGGCGGCATGGTCCGCCTCTATGCGGGCGCTTGCTCCACGCGGGCGCTTGCCGGGAATTCAGCGGTGCCCTGGTGCCGCGGCGGGTGAAATGTAGTAAAGTACCTCCATCGTGGCCGTCCGGGATCGTGAACGGTGCCTGCGGAGAGATTTTCCGAGCACGTGCAAGGCATCTTTCCTCGGCATCGTTCTGCCGTTAGCCTGCTCAGTGTCATCGTGTTTTCCATTCGCGCGGATACGCGGAGGAATGGTTTCGCAGAGCGCAGCCGACACGGTGCATGGGGGCGGGCATGAATCTACCGTTCAAGGTCGACGGAGCGGCCGGCGCTTCCGAGCCCGACACGGGCGCGATGGCTCCCGCCACGCTGGGCCTCTGGGCGTGCACCGCGCTGGTCGTCGGCAACGTGATCGGTTCCGGTTTCTATCTGTCGCCCGCCGCCTTGGCACCCTACGGGGCGGCGGCGCTGGTCGGCTGGCTGGCCATGGCGGCGGCGGCGATGTGCCTCGGCCTGGTCTTCGCCCGGCTGTCGCGGATCGCCCCCGCCTCCGGCGGTCCCTATGCCTTTAGCCGCATGGCCTTCGGACCCTTCGCCGGCTTCCTGGTCGCCTGGGCCTACTGGATCTCGATCTGGGCCTCGCTGCCGGCCATCGCCATGGCGTTCTCCGGCTATCTCGCGGTGTTCTTTCCCGCCCTGAAGAGCGGCTCTGCCGGCTTTACCGCGACGGCGCTGGCCGCCATGTGGCTGGTGGCCGTCGTCAACCTGCGCGGCGTCAAAGATGCCGGCCGCTTCCAGATCGTCACGGTGACGCTGAAGCTGGTGCCGTTCATTGCCATCGCCCTCGTGGGACTGTTGTGGGTCGAGCCGGTGAATCTCACGCCCGCCAATCCCAGCGAGTTGTCGGTGCTGGGGCTGGTGTCGGCCACCGCGCCGCTGACCATGTTCGCCTTCCTCGGCATCGAATCGGCGACGGTCCCGGCGGGACACGTGGTCAATCCGCGCCGGACCATTCCGCTCGCCACCGTGCTCGGGACCATCCTGTGCGCGGCGGTTTTCATCCTCGGCACGCTGGTGGTGATGGGCACGGTGCCGCGCGCGGCGCTGGCCGCCTCGGCGGCGCCGTTCTCCGACGCCGCGACGGCGATGTGGGGGCCGTGGGCGGGGAAAGTCGTGGCCGGCGCGGTGGTGCTGTCCTCGCTCGGCGCGCTCAATGGCTGGACGCTGCTGATGTCGCAGGTGCCGCTGGCGGCGGCGTCCGACGGCCTGTTCCCCCGGCTCTTCGGCCGGCTGAACGCCAAGGATGCGCCGCAGAACGCCATCCTCATCTCGATGGTACTGGCGTCGGCGCTGCTGGTCCTGCAGACCTCGGGCGTGTCGGGGTTGATGACGATCTATAAGTTCGCCGTCGACCTGTCGACCAGCGCGGCGATGGTGCCCTACGTCTTCTGCAGCCTCGTCGAGGGCGCGCTGTTCGTGTCGCTGGCCCGCACGGCAGGCCCGGAATGGGCGGGACTGCGGCTCGGCCCCTACCGGCCGGCGGCGGTCATCGCCTTCTGCTTCTCCATGTGGACCATCTATGGCGGCGGCCCCCGTGCCGGGCTCTGGTGCCTGCTGCTCCTGCTGTTCGGATTGCCGTTCTATCTCGCCCAGCGCGGCGGGCGGGAAACCGGCATGCGTGCCTGAGTCTCACGGCGGCCACGTGGGCCGCGGTCATCTCAAGGAAAGCGGACATGACGCTCTCGACCGAAAGACACCGTCGCCTCGGCATGAAGGCACTGGTGATCGACGATGAAATCCGCGAGGACAGTGCCGCCGGGCGGGCGGTGCGCTCGCTGATCGACGAGCTCCAAAGGCGGCACATCGAGATCATCACCGCCATCACCGCGGATGACGCGATTTCCGTCATCCGCTCCGATCCCGCGCTGCAATGCGTGCTGCTCGACTGGGATCTCGGCACCGACGGCCACGGTCCCTCCGTCGCCGTCGTGGAGGCGCTGCGCCACCGCAACGGCACGGTGCCGACCTTCCTGCTCGCCGACCGCAGCGTCGCCTCCACCGTACCGGCCGCCGTGATGGCGAAGGTGGACGATTTCGTCTGGCTGCTGGAGGACACGGTCGACTTCGTCGGCGGGCGTATCCAGGCCGCCATCGAGCGCTATCGCGACCATGTGCTGCCGCCGATGCTCAAGGCGCTCGCGCAGTTCTCGCGCGTGCACGAATATTCCTGGCACACGCCGGGCCATACCGGTGGCACCGGCTTCCTGAAATCGCCGCCGGGGCGGGCCTTCTTCGAATTCTTCGGCGAGCCGCTGCTGCGCTCGGACCTGTCGATCTCGGTCGGCGAACTCGGCTCGCTGCTGGATCATTCCGGGCCGATCGGGCAGAGCGAGAAATACGCCGCCCGCGTCTTCGGCTCGCATCGCAGCTATCACGTCACCAACGGTTCCTCGACGTCGAACCGGGTGATCCTGATGGCGAGCGTCAGCCGCGACCAGATCGCGCTGTGCGACCGCAACTGCCACAAGTCCGCCGAGCACGCCATGACCATGTCGGGGGCGATCCCGACCTATCTGGTGCCGACGCGCAACCATTACGGCATCATCGGGCCGATCCCGCCCGAACGGCTGACCGCGGTGGCGATCCGGCAGCTCATCGACGACAACCCGCTGGCCGCCGGGATCGAGGACCGCGAGCCCAAGCACGCCATCATCACCAACTCGACCTATGACGGCCTCTGCTACAACGTCGCGCGGGTGGAGGAACTGCTCGGGGCCAGCGTCGACCGGCTGCATTTCGACGAGGCCTGGTACGGCTATGCCCGCTTCAACCCGATGTATCGCGAGCGCCATGCCATGCATGGCGATCCCAAGGCGCACACGGCCGACAAGCCGACCGTCTTCGCCACCCAGTCGACGCACAAGCTGCTGGCGGCGCTGTCGCAGGCCTCCTTCATCCATGTGCGCGACGGACGGCGGGCGATCCCGCACGGGATCTTCAACGAGACGTTCATGATGCACGCCTCGACCTCGCCCCTCTATCCGATCATCGCCTCCAACGACGTGTCGGCGGCGATGATGGACGGGCCCGGCGGCGCTGCGCTGACCGGCGAGGCGATCGAGGAGGCCGTGGCCTTCCGGCAGATGCTCTCCCGCCTCGCCAACGAGGCCGCCGAGCAGGGCGACTGGTTCTTCGATTGCTGGCAGCCGGACACGGTGCGCGACCCGAAGACCGGCCGCGTCACGCCGTTCCACGAGGCCTCGCCCGCCTCGCTGGCCTCCGATCCGTCCTGCTGGGTGCTGAAGCCCGGCGCGGCCTGGCATGGCTTCGGCGAGATCGAGGATGGCTATTGCATGCTCGACCCGATCAAGGTCTCGGTGGTGACGCCGGGCGTGGCCCCGGGCGGCGGGCTGATGCCGGTCGGCATTCCCGCGAGCCTCGTCACCGCCTATCTCGACGCCCGCGGCATCGTGGTGGAGAAGACCACCGACTTCACCATCCTCGTGCTGTTTTCGCTCGGCATCACCAAGGGCAAATGGGGCTCGCTGGTCAGCGCGCTGTGCGACTTCAAGCGCGATTACGACGCCAACGCGCCGCTCGAGCTTGCCATTCCCGCGCTGATCGAGGACCACGCCGACCGCTATGCCGGCATGGGCCTGAAGGATCTGGCCGACACCATGTTCTCGGCCATGGACCAGCTGCAGACCACGGCGATGATGGCGGCGGGCTTCTCGGTGCTGCCGCGGCCCGACATGAGCCCGGTGCGCGCCTATGAGCGGCTGGTGCGCGGCGAGGTCGAGCAGGTGACGCTGGACGAACTGGCGGGCCGCACCGTCGCCACCGGCGTCGTGCCCTATCCGCCGGGCATCCCGCTGCTGATGCCCGGCGAGAATGCCGGCCCCATCGACGGGCCGGTGCTCGGCTATCTGAAGTCGCTGGAAGCCTATGACCGGCGATTCCCCGGCTTCACTCACGACACACACGGCGTCGAGGTCGAGGACGGCGCCTACCGCATCTATTGCCTCGCTCGCTGACACGCACCGGAAAACGGGGGCACGAAAATGGCTGCAACGGACACGGCATCGGGCGGTACGGGCGTCGCCGCCTCGGCGAAGATCGGGCTCATCCCCGCCACGCTCATGGTCGCCGGGAACATGATGGGCTCCGGCGTCTTCATGCTGCCGGCCAATCTCGCCGCGATCGGATCGATCGCGGTGTTCGGCTGGCTCATCACCATCGTCGGCGCGGTGGCGCTGGCGATCACCTTCGCCAAGCTCGCCTCGATCGATCCGGCGGCCGGCGGTCCCTACGCCTATACGCGCAAGGCGTTCGGCGACTATATGGGCTACCAGACCAACCTCATCTACTGGCTGGCTAACGTCGTCGGCAATGTCGGCCTGGCCGTGGCCGGCCTCGGCTACCTGACCAGCTTCTTCCCGATCCTGCGGGAGCCGCTTTTCTCGGCGCTGGCGCAGGTGGCGGTGATCTGGTTCTTCACCTACGCCAATATTCTCGGGCCGAACGTGGTTGGCCGGCTGCAATCCTTCACCACCAGCTTCGCGCTGGTACCGATCCTCGGCATGGCGATCTTCGGCTGGTTCTGGTTCTCGCCGGAGACCTATGCGGAAGGCTGGAACGTCTCGGGCCAGAGCAGCTGGTCGGCGGTGATGGCGACGCTGAACTTCACGCTCTGGGCCTTCATCGGCGTCGAGAGCGCCTCGGTCTCGGCCGGCGTGGTGGACAATCCCCAGCGCAACGTTCCCATCGCCACCGTCGGCGGCGTGGTGCTGGCGGCGGTCGCCTACATCCTCTCCTCCAGCGTCATCATGGGCATGATCCCCAACAAGGAGCTGATCGCCTCCTCGGCGCCGTTCGCCGACGCCGCGGCGCTGGCGCTCGGGCCGACCGCGGGTTCGGTCGTCGCCATCTGCGCGGCGCTCGGCTGCCTCGGCTCGCTGGCCGGCTGGACGCTGCTGGTCGGCCAGACCGCCAAGGCGGCGGCCGATGACGGCCTGTTCGCCTCGATCTTCGCCAAGGTGAACTCGAAGGGCGTGCCGTCGGCCGGCCTCGCCATCGTCGCGGCGATCATGACGGTGCAGGTGTTCGCCACCATGTCGCCGACCGCCAGCGAGCAGTTCGGCAAGATCGCCTCGATCGCGGTGATCATGACGCTGCTGCCCTACATCTATTCGGCGATCTCGATCAAAGTGCTGGGCTACAAGAAGATGTCGGCCCGCGCCTATGGCTGGTACGTGCTGATCGGCCTCGCGGCGGCGATCTACAGCCTGGCGGCGCTGGTGGGATCCGACGGACAGCAGACGCGCTGGTCGCTGATCTTCGTGATCGCGACCATCGTGTTCTATTCGGCGGCGATCACCCGCAAGCGCGAGATCGAGGAGCGGCACATCTCGCCGGGCGGGCACGCGCCGAGCTGGATCCGCTGGGGGACGGTGACGGTGACCATCGTGGCGCTGGCGGCGATGTTCTGGTTCTCGGTCGGCTACCGCCGGGCGGAAAACCTGCGCACCCGCTCGCCGGCCCCGCCGGACGTGACGCTCACGCCGACGCCCGGCTCGCCCGAGGCGGTGCTACCGCCGTCCGGGACGGCGACACCCGTCGCGCCGTGACACCGACGAGGGCTGGCGGCCCGGTACACCGGAGCGCCGCCAGCCATCCCGCCCGCGAAAAGGGCGGGGACGTCGGAACCTCCTGCGTCTTCCGGTCGTCGGCCTGGTGTCTATCTCGCCCGGGCGTTCACGCGAGCGGCTCGGTGCGAGGCCCCACTGTCAGGCCGATGCCTGAGGGCGACGCCGCAGTTTCTGCAGGAACAGCTGCAGGCGGGCGTTCCAGCCGGTCTCCTGCGCCTGGGTCAGGCGAACGAGAATGCGCGCATAGTCCAGCACCAGGCCGGGGGTCCAGGTCATGGAGCTGGCGCGGCTGCGGATCAGCGCGGCGGTCCACAGGTCGGGATTGGCGAGCAGGCTCAGCAGCCGCGCCCAGGGATATTTGCTGGCGAGGGAGCCTTCCAGCGCGGCATCGAGCGCCTCGGCGACGACGACGGAACAGTTGCGGTTGGTGAGGTTGTAGGTATCGTCCTGCCGGTAGCCGGCCCAGAATGCCCGCAGCCGGCGCGGGTCGAAATTGTGGAACGCGACATTCTGGTCGGCCAGGCACCATTCCTTCGATTCATAATCGTAGGAGGGCTGGAAGCGCCCCTTGAGGTCGTTCTCCGCCGTGGCGCGCAGCGCGGCGGCGAAATCGCTGCTCGAGCGGTCGATCTCCTGCGCCGGGTAGTGGCTGATATAGACGCCCGGCTGCATCTCCAAGGCGGCGTGGCCGGTGGAGATGACGCCGTTTCCGTCCACCGCGGCGATGTAGCGGTCGACCAGCAGCCGCCGCTCCGGGTGGTAGGCCGAGCCGACAGGCGTCCAGACATGCACGATCATCGGCTGCTCGACCGGCTGTCGCTCGCCGCCGCCGATGAGCACCGGCGCGTTCTGGTACCAGCCGCGTCCGGCGAAAATCGGCAGGTTCATCGCCGAGGCCTCGTCCTCCAGCGAGCGCAGCATCAGGCCGAACCGCACCAGCAGCCAGCCCCACAGACCGAGCAGCAGGGCGATGCAGAACGGGATGTTCTGGTTGTGCGACAGCGGCCATTCGGTGACGATCAGCAGGGCGAGCAGCAGCTCGACCACCCCGCAGGCCGCCAGTATCCGCCAGCCGGGAAAGCGCAGCACGGTGGCGGTGGCGATGCGCCCGACGCCGTCGACGGCGAAGGCGAAGCCGAACAGCCAGGCGATGGTGATCCGGGTCTCCAGCGGAAAGTCGAGGATCAGGCTGCCGAGCACGATCAGCGCCGCTGCCTTCACGAAAGACAGGTAGCGCGACCCCTCGCGCGGCAGCGCGACGAACACATAGAGCGCCAGCAGGCCGTTGAGGACGAAGACGGCGCCCATGGCTTCCTTGGTCACCAGCGTGACGCCGTCGGATGCGTCGAGGGCGAGCAAGCTGGCCAGGACCAGGAGGATGGCTCCGAGAGCCGGCAGCACATACCAGCGCGCGCGAAAGGCATCGGCGCCGACGAGGAGGAAGGCGATCTTGAGCACCGGCCGAACCTGTCAATGAATTCAAGGAGTTCCGTCCGCCAACTTATCGCACGGCCCGGACGATGGAAAGTCGTGGGCCGTCGGTTCGTTGCGGCGGGGCCGCTACAGGGGGCCTCGCGCGCCGTAAGGTGGGAACCGGCGCTGGCGGCAAGGCGGCGGGCGTGACAAGGTCGGGGCATCGCCCTCCTGCAAGCCGGTAGCCCGAACGTGCGCCTCCATCTCGTCAACCCGAACACCACCCAGTCGATGACCGACAAGATCGCCGCCGCCGCCCGGCTGGTCGCCTCGGAGGCGACGACCATCCTGCCGGCGACCTCGCGGATGGGGCCGGCCTCCATCGAGGGCTATTACGACGACGCCCTCGCCTTGCCCGGCCTGATCGACGCGGTGGCGCGGGCCGAGGCCGAGGCGGTGGACGGCCATATCGTCGCCTGCTTCGACGATACCGGCGTCGACGCCGCCCGCGCGCTGGCGAGGGCGCCGGTGATCGGCATCGGCGAGGCCGGCTTCCACATGGCGAGCCTGATCGCCCACCGCTTCGCCGTGGTGACGACGCTGTCGCGCTCGGTCCCGGTGATCGAGGCCAATCTCGACCGCTACGGGCTGGCGCGGCGTTGCGCGCGGGTGCGCGCCTCCGATGTCGCGGTGCTGGAGCTGGAGGACCCCGCCTCCGATGCCCGCGCCCGCATCTCGGCGGAGATCGGCCGGGCGGTGCGCGAGGACCATGCCGAGGCGGTGGTGCTTGGCTGCGCCGGCATGGCCGATCTCGCCCGCGCGCTCGGCGAAGAGCACGGCGTGCCGGTGATCGACGGCGTCGCCTGCGCGGTGGCGCTGATGGAAGGGCTGGTGCGCGTCGGCCTCGCCACCTCCAAGACTGGCGCCTATGCCGCGCCGCGCGCCAAGCCTTATACTGGCCTGCTCGGCGATTTCGCGCCGCGCGGGTGAGGGGCGGGCCACTCCGCCATCGACCTACTCCACCATCGAGCTGGCGTCGGCCATCGGCCCGCTCCAGCGCAACTCGCCCTGATCGATATGATAGGCGCGGTCGCACAGCTCGGCGCAGAGCGCGACGTTCTGCTCCGACAGCAGGATGGACAGCCCGTCCGCCTTTAGCGTGCGGAAGGCCGTCGTCATCTCCTCGACGATGATCGGCGCCACGCCTTCGGAGGGTTCGTCGAGCAGCAGCAGCTCGGGATTGCCGACCAGGGCGCGCGCTACCGCCAGCATCTGCTGCTCGCCACCGGACATGGCGTCGCCGCGCCGTCGCCGCAGCTCGGCGAGATTGGGGAACAGCGCGAACAGCCGCTCCGTCGGCCAGCGGTCGGTGCCATCTCGGCCGGGGCGGCGGGCGAGGTCGAGATTCTCCTCGGCCGTCAGCTCGGTGAAGATGCGGCGGTCCTCGGGGACATAGCCGACGCCGAGGCGGGCGATATGGTGGGTCGGCAGTGCCGAGATGTCGGCGCCATCCAGCGCGAGGCGGCCGGCGCGGCGGCGCACCAGCCCCATCACCGCCTTGAGCGTCGTGCTCTTGCCGGCGCCGTTGCGGCCGATCAGCGCCACCGCTTCGCCGCCCCCGACGACGAGCGAGAGGCCGAACAGCGCCTGGGCCGGGCCGTACCAGGCCTCCAGCCCCTCGATTTCCAAGAGCGGCGCCGTCATGTCCGTGCCTCCGCACCGGCGTGGCCGAGATAGACCGCGCGCACCCGCGGATCGGCGCGCACCGCCTCGACGCTGCCATCGGCGATCACCCGGCCCCGCGCCAGCACCACGACCCGGCTGGCATGGCCGAACACCACATCCATGGAATGCTCGGTGAACAGCACCGCCAGCGCATGCGCGGCGGCGAGGCGGCGCACCAGGCCGATCAAGGCGAGGCGCTCATGCGCGCCCATGCCGGCGGTCGGCTCGTCCATCAGCAGCAGGCGCGGCGAGCCGGCGAGCGCGATGGCGAGTTCGAGCCGCTTGACGTCGCCATAGGCGAGCCCGGCCGCCGGCCGGTCCGCCAGCGCCGCGATCCCGGTCTGGTCGAGGAGGGCGAGCGCCTCCTCACGCGCCATGCCGGCCTGCGGGCGCCACAGGCCGAAGCTCTTGCCACGCGCCGCCGCGAGGGCGGTCTCGACATTGGCGAGCACGGTGAGCGAGCCGAAGACGGCGGCGATCTGGAAGGTGCGCCCGACGCCGAGCCGGGCGATGGCGCGCGGCGGCATGCCGGTGATGTCGCGCCCGGCCAGCCGCACCGTGCCGGCATCGGGGCGAATCTGGCCGTTCAACACGTTGAAGCAGGTCGACTTGCCGGCGCCGTTGGGGCCGATCAGCGCCAGAAGCTCGCCGGCCCGCACCTCGAAGCTCACCCCACCCAGTGCCTGCACGCCGCCATAGGCTTTCGCGATGTTGTCGACGCTGAGCACGGGTGCTTCGTTCACCGGCATTTCGCTCATCGGCGCAGCCTCCCGCCGGCGATGCCGCCGGGAAACAGCAGCACCAGCGCGAGGATCAGCGCGCCGAGCAAGGCGCGCCAATAATCGGTCTCGCGCATCACCGTGTCCTGCAGCAGGGTGAAGGCGCCGGCGCCCAGCACCGGTCCCGCCGGGTTGCCGAGCCCGCCGAGCAGCACCATCACCAGCGCGTCGATGGAGCGGCCGACCGTCAGCGTCTCCGGCGAGATCGAGCCCTTGGCGAAGGCATAGAGCCCGCCCGCCACGCCAGCGATGAGACCGGAGACGAGGAAGGCGAGCCAGCGGATGCGGGCGACGTCGATGCCGGAGGCTTCCGCCCGCAGGCGCGCGTCGCGCCCGGCGCGCAATGCGTGACCGAAGGGGGCAAAGATCAGCCGGCGAATGAGGGAGAGCGCGGCGACAGTGACGGCGAGCGCGGCGAGATAGAGCCCGGTCCGGCTGTCGAACGGCCAGTCCGGCCAGATGCCGATCAGCCCGTTGGAGCCGCCGGTGACCTCCTCCCACTGGAACGCCACCGACCAGACGATCTGCGCGAAGGCCAGCGTCAGCATGGCGAGATAGACGCCTTCCAGCCGCACGCAGAACCAGCCGAAGACCAGCGCGCCGGCCCCGGCGGCGAGGATGCCGATGCCGAAGGCCGGCACAGTTGGCAGGCCGAGCCCGGTCGCCGCCAGCGCGGTGCCGTAGGCGCCGAGGCCGAAATAGGCGGCGTGGCCGAACGAGGCCATGCCGCCCGGTCCCATCAGCAGGTGCAGCGAGGCGGCGAAGATGACGGCGATCAGCATGTCGAGCGCCAGCACCGGCGCATAGGCCCAGGCGGTGGCGACGAGCGGCACGGCGAGGGTGGCGGCCAGCGCGGCGCCGGCGAGGCCGCGGCCGGTGCCGCCCATCGGGCGCAGCGGCGCCTCGCTCGCCAGCCCGCGCGCCGGGGCGCCGTGCGGGCGGCCGAACAGGCCCTGCGGGCGCAATACCAGCACGAGGGCCATTACCAGGAACTCGGCGACCAGCGTCAGCTTGGTCATGTTGAATGCCCAGCCGGCGATCTCGACGGTGCCGAGCGCGATGCACAGCGCCTTGACCAGCGCCACCAGCACGGCGGCGACATAGGCGCCGGGGATCGAGCCCATGCCGCCGATCACCACCACCACGAAGGCATCGCCGAGCACGGCGAGGTCGAGATTGAGGTTGGCCGGCTCGCGCGCGGTCTGCAGCGCGCCGCCGAGCCCGGCGAGGAAGGCGCCGAGCGCGAAGACGGCGGTGAACAGCAGCGCCTGGTTGATGCCGAGCGCCGCCACCATCTCGCGGTCCTGCGTCGCCGCGCGCACCGTTCGGCCGAAGCGGGTGCGCTTCATGAGGAGGTGCAGCGCCAGCAGCACTATCGGTCCGGCGAAAGCGAGGAAGACGTCATAGTCCGGCAGCCGCCGGCCGAGCAGCTCGATCGAGCCCTTCAGCCCCGGTGCGCGTGGGCCGAGCAGGTCCTCCGGTCCCCAGATCCATAGCGCGGCGTCGTTGAGGATGAGCGCGAGGGCGAAGGTGGCGACCAGCTGGTAGAGCTCCGGCACGTGGTAGATGCGCCGGAGCAGCAGCACCTCCACCGCCGCGCCGAGCAGGCCGACGGCGAGGGCGGCGAGGAGAAGCCCGCCCCAATAGCCGAAGGGGCCGGGCAGCCGGTCGGCCAGCGTCACCGCGAGATACAGGCCCAGCATGTAGAAGGCGCCATGCGCCATGTTCACGATGCGGGTGACGCCGAAGATGATCGACAGGCCGGCGGCGACGAAGAACAGGCCGGAGGCCGAGGCCAGCCCGTTGATCATCTGGAACGCCAGTGCGTCGAGCGCCACGCGGGTCTCCTTGGGGTCTCTACAGGGCTTCGGGAGCAGCCTGACCCTGGGCTCGAGCTTCGTGAAGCCCAGGAACATGCGGGTTGCAAGCGCCAACGAGCCGATGGCCGCGTGTTTCTCCCTCTCCCCGCGCGACACTCGGTTGTTGCCGCGTTTCGCCTCCGGCGAGGTCAACATCGGAGGCGTCCGATGTTGACGGAGAGGGACGGGCGAGGGGTATGCGAGGCTTCCCGATCGCGTCCCCCTCACCGACCCGCTGCGCGGGCCCCTCTCCCCGGCGGGGAGAGGGAAAGGCGGGCATTCCTGATTAGTGAGAGAGGCTCGCGGGGCCGGGCGATCGCGCGATCGCCCTCTCAGTCGCGGTTGGGCCGCAGCTTCTCCACCTCGGCGTCGGAGGGCAGCACGCTCGCCCCGTCGACATAGACGGGATCGAGCATCACGCCCTTGCCGTCCTTCTGCCCGAGCGTGCCGACGAAGGCGCCCATGGTGGCCTGGTGGTCGCTGGCGCGGTAGGTGAACGGGCCGAACGGGCCGGAGACGGCCAGCCCCTTGAAGGCCTCGACCAGCTTCTCGGTGTCCGGGCCGCCGGCCTTCTTCAGCCCCTCGGCGAGGGAGATGATGGAGGTGTAGCCGACGATCGAGCCGAGGCGCGGCGGCTCGCCATACTTCTTCTGGTAGGCGTCGAGGAAGGCTTTGTGCTCGGGCGTGTCGATGGCGTACCAGGGATAGCCGGTGACGACCCAGCCCTGCGGCGCCTCGTCCTTCATCGGGTCGAGATATTCCGGCTCGCCGGACAAGAGGCTGACGACGAAGGTGCCGTCCAGCGTGCCGCGGCTGTTGGCCTCGCGCACGAATTTGGCGAGGTCGGCGGCGAACAGCACGTTGAACACCGCGTCGGGCTTGGCGTCGGCCAGTGCCTGCGCCACCGCGCCGGCGTCGAGCTTGCCGAGCGGGGTCGCCTGCTCGGCGACGAACTCGACGTCGGGCTGCGCCGCCTTCAGCAGGGTCTTGAAGGTGGCGGCGGCCGACTGGCCATATTCGTAATTCGGGTAGACCAGCGCCCAGCGCTTCTTGTTCGCCTTCACCGCATGCGGCATCAGCATCGCCACCTGCATGTAGGTGGAGGCGCGCAGGCGGAAGGTGTAGCGGTTGCCGTCCGCCCAGGTGATCTTGTCGGTCAGCGGCTCGGAGGCGAGGAAGAACACCTTGCGCTTGTCGGCGAAGCCGGCGACCGCGAGGCCGACATTCGACAGGAAGGTGCCGGTGAGCACGTCGGCTTTCTCGCGGGTGACGAGGTCCTCGGCGACCCGCACCGCGTCGCCGGGATTGCCGCCATCGTCGCGGGTGATCAGTTCGAGCGGGCGCCCGTTGATGCCGCCGGCGGCGTTGACCTGCTCGACGGCGAGTTCCATCGCCTTGCGGTAGGGCTCGAGGAAGGCCGGCTGCGCCTTGTAGCTGTTGAGCTCGCCGATGCGGATCGGCTCGGCGGCGTGGACCGGCGCCGTGGCGGCGACGCTCGCCAGCAGCAGGGCCGCGCCGGCGGCGAGCCGGGCGAGCAAGGGCAGGCGGTGGGCGGCGGATCGCATGCGAAGTCTCCGGGTCGGAGGGTGGGTCCGGCTGCCCGACAAATTAGTCGGTGGCGTCCCGCCGTCCACCCCATTGTCCGCCGCTATGTCCGTGAAGTGCTGCCGGGACGGAAAAAATGTCAGGGGCCGACATCGACCTCCGGCTCCGGCAACCGGCGCCGCCGCGAGGCCAGCAGCGCGCCGCCGATGATCAGCCCGGCGCCGAGCAGCGTGCCGAAGCCCGGCACTTCCCCGAAGGCGAAGAAGCCGATGGCGATGGCCCAGATGAAGGCGGTGTATTCGTACACGCCGAGCCGGCTGGCCTCCTCGCTGCGATAGGCGGAGGCGAGGCAGAGATGCCCGCCGGTGCCGAGCGCGCCGATGGCCAGCATCAGCACCAGCTCCTTCCAGTCGGTCGCCGTCCAGGCCAGCAGGCCGAACGGGGCGACCAGCAGCGCCGGAAACACGTTCTGCAGCAGCACGATGGTGGCGAGCGGGTCGCGCGAGGCCCGGCTCTTCAGCACCACCATGGAGAGCGCGTAGGTGACGGCGGAGATCAGCGCGGCGGCAATGCCGAGATGGCTGGTCTCGGTGGCATCGGCGGAGGTGATCTGGTGCGACAGCACCACCAGCACGCCGATGAAGCCAAGCCCGATGGCTGTGAGCACCGAGCGGCCGGGCCGCTCGCCGAGGATCAGCCCGGCGAACAGCGCGATGAAGATCGGCGAGGTGAAGGACAGCGCCAGCACCACTGCCAGCGGCAGGGTGGCGAGCGCGTAGAAGAAGGTGAGCGCGGTGGCGATCACCACCACCGAGCGCCAGGCATGCGGGCGCAGCGTCGCGCGGTCGGGCCTCGGCGTGCGCAGCGCCGCGAACACCAGGAACGCCATGGCGCCACCGGCGAGATAGCGCATCAGCGCCACTTGCGGCGTCGAATGGGTCTCGGCGACGAACTTGATCACCCCGTCCATGACGGACAGCAGGAAGATGCCGGCAATCGCCAGCACGGCGGGGCCGGGAGAGGCGAGGGTGGGTCTGTGGGCGCGTCCGGCGGCGGGGCCGCTGGCGGGGCGGGTCATGTCGAGGCTCACGCGGCGGACCGCTCCGCCAAGGCGCGCCGGCACGGAAACGCGCTCCGGCCGGCGAAGGATCGTCGCATGCCGGCGGGACGAATCGGGCCAGCGCGGGCCGCGCGCGGCCTCGCGGCGATGATTTAGAGTATCTATGCGGAAAGGTGAACGGTCTCGTTGCCGGCGAGCCAGTCGGTCATTCGCCGGCGAGCGGCAGGCGGTAGGGGTATTCCGAGGTATCCGAGAGGTCGCCGAGCGCGCGCGCGCCGGGCAGGCGCTCAAAGCCGAGGCTCTCATAGAAGCGGTGGGCGTCGAGGAAGCGGGTGTCGGTCCACAGGCGCAGTTCCGGCGCGCCCAGCCGGCCGGCGAGCGCGAGCGCCTCGCCCATCAGTGCTCGGGCGACGCCGCGGCGGCGGGCGGCGCGGGCGACATAGACCTTGGTGATCTCCAGCGTGCCGGCGGGCACACCCTCCGCCCGCATCGGCGTAGCGGCGAGCGAGCCGATGATCGCCGCACCGTCGCCTGCCTTATCCTGGGCGACCCAGATGGTGCCGCCGCGTGCGGCAAAATGGCGGGCGATGGCGTCGAGCTCGGGAAATTCGGCGACGCGGTCGAAGACGCACCCCTCATATTCGGCGAAGGCGCCGGCGATCAGCGCGGCGATGGCGTCTCCATCACTGTCGAGCGCCGGACGAATCAAGGGGGGATTCAATGGAATTCTCTCGTAGTGTGGCTCAGGTAACGTCGACGGGGCGAAGCGGGCGCACTATTGTGTCGTTCTGCTCCCTGCGTAAAGCCGATATGCGGGGAAGATACCCCTTAACTCTTGCGGCCGGGTTTGCCTGGTCGCTGGTCGTCCGACCGGCATCTGCCTGTCCCGGAGTGCTCGATGAAGCTGTCCCGTCGTTTCGTGCGTCTGTCCCTCATCGCCGCGGTGGCCGCGCTGGTCGCCGCCTGTGCCAGCAGCCCGCAGGCGCCGTCGCCGATCGAGCCGGCCATGCCGCGCTACACCTCGCCGATCACCGCCCAGCAGCTGGTCGGCAAGTGGGGCCTCGCCGCCTTCCATCGGCCGGAGGACGCCGCCCGCACCGAAGCGCAGGCCCGGCAGGGATGCCGTCAGCCTTACGTGATCAGCGCCGGCTCGAATGGCGGCTTCATGATGTATCTCGCCGACCAGTCGACGCCGTCGGAGCTGGTGTCCAAGCAGGTGGCGCCCGGCCCGACCTATATCGGCCTGCCCGACGAGCCGCCAGGCTCGCAGGCCGACCGCGAGGTGGTGCGATTCGACGGCCAGATCCTGGTGCTCAAGTGGCTCGACCCCGAGGTGCAGGGCCGCTACGGCACCATGGTCTATGTTCGCTGCCCCTGACCTGAATGCACCCGCATAACCGCGCGTTAACCATGTGCGGGAGAAGCTGGGGGTCGTGGAGCGGTGACGCCGGAGCCTTGGCATGCGATTGCAGACGTGTGTGGGGCGCCGGCCTCGGCGAAAAGAGCGGCGCGCCGCCGGGTTCCCGGTGGCGCTCGCGGTGGCCTCGGGGGCGGTCCTCGCCATCCTGGTCGCCGTGCTGACGATCCTGCTGGTGCCGACCCCGGCGGCGGCGCAGAGCCCCGGCCCCTATGGCGCCGGCTTCTATGGCATCGACAACGGCAATTACGCGGTGTTCTCCTCCCGTCCCGGAGTGGGGGAAGGCGACGCGGGTGGCGTTCACTACGACGGCAGCGGCTCCTCGCCGGTCTACCAGAACGGCGGCAGCGGCCGGGGCGTCAATGCCGAGTACAACCGCCAGGTCGTGCCCTATGTCTCGGCCGATCCGCCCGGCACCGTGATCGTCGATACCGGCGCGCGCTTCCTCTATCTCCTGCAGGGCGGCGGCCGCGCGGTCCGCTACGGCATCGGGGTGGGGCGCGAGGGCTTCGCCTGGAACGGCGCCGAGCGCATCAGCCGCAAGGCGGAGTGGCCAGCCTGGATCCCGCCGGCGGAGATGCATGCCCGCCGCCCCGGCTTGCCGGAGCGGATGGAGGGCGGGCCGGAAAATCCGCTTGGCGCCCGCGCGCTCTATCTCGGCAACACGCTGTACCGCATCCACGGCACCAACGAGGCCGACAGCATCGGCCAAGCGGTCTCCTCCGGCTGCATCCGCATGCGCAACGACGATGTGATTGACCTCTACAACCGCGTGCGCATCGGCACGCTGGTGCGGGTGATCTGATCCCCGTACGATCCCGCCGACACTTGTGCATGCGACACTTGCATGGCTCGCCGTCTGGTCGGGCGGGAACGGCTCGTTTATGGTCCCGCCGCGTTCCGGGTCGCACAGGGTTCGAACCGGACGGAATCGCGAGGGCAGGATGACGGCAGGCAGCAGCGCGCAGGACGGGATTCCGCAGGACGCCGCCGAGCCGGTGCCGGGCGCTGGCCGTGCCGATTCCGGCGCCGACACCCATTTCGGCTTCCGCACCGTGCCGCTCGGCGACAAGCAGCGCATGGTCGACGAGGTGTTCCATTCCGTCGCCCGCCGCTACGACGTGATGAACGACCTGATGTCCATGGGCCTGCACCGGGTCTGGAAGGACCTCTTGGTCTCGCGCATCCGCCCGCCGAAGAACGACCGGCCGTTCCGCCTGCTCGACGTCGCCGGCGGCACCGGCGACGTGTCGTTCCGCACCGTCGAGGCGGGCGGGGCCGGCACGCGCGCGGTGGTGGCCGACATCAATGGCGGCATGCTCGGCGTCGGCCGTGAGCGCGCCGCCAGCCTCGGGCATGCGGACAAGGTCGAGTTCGTCGAGGCCAATGCCGAGGAGCTGCCCTTCCCGGACAAGTCCTTCGACGCCACCTCCATCGCCTTCGGCATCCGCAACGTGCCGCGCATGGACAAGGCGCTGTCCGAGATGCGCCGGGTGCTGAAGCCGGGCGGGCACTGCTTCGTGCTGGAGTTCTCCCGCGTCGACGTGCCCGGGCTCGACGCCATCTACGACACCTATTCCTTCAAGGCGATCCCGCCCATGGGTCGCCTGGTGACCGGCGATTCCGAGTCCTACCAGTATCTCGTCGAATCGATCCGCCGCTTCCCGGCGCCGGAGCTGTTCGCGCAGATGATGCGCGAGGCCGGGCTGAAGCGCGTCGGTTGGACCCCGCTGACGGGCGGCATCGTCTGCCTGCACAGCGGCGCGCGGATCTGAGCGCGCCGTGGCCACCTTCCTCGGAGACATGCTGCGGCTCGCCCGCGCCGGCTATGTGATGGCCCGCGAGGGCGTGCTCGCCCGCGTCGATCCCGATATATTGCCGCCCGGCACCGAGCCGCTGTTCCGCCTCGCCCGGCTGATCGAGCGCCGCGACGGCCGTTCCAGCGCCGCCGCGCTCGGCGCCGCGCTGTCGCGGCTCGGGCCTTCCTATGTGAAGCTCGGCCAGTTCCTGGCGACGCGGCCGGACGTTGTCGGCCCGGAGATGGCGCGCGACCTCGAAGTGCTGCAGGACCGCATGCCGGCCTTCCCGCAGGCGGTGGCGGAGGCGGCGATCGCCCGCACCCTCGATCGCCCGGTCGCGGCGCTCTACACCGCGCTGGGGCCGCCCATCGCCGCCGCCTCCATCGCGCAGGTGCACCAGGGCGACACGCGCGAATCCGAAGCCGCGTCGCGCCGGGTCGCGGTGAAGGTGCTGCGGCCGGACGTACAGGCGCGCTTCCGCGCCGACCTCTCCTCCTTCTACCGGGCGGCGCGGATCGGCGAGAAGGCCTCGCCCGAGGGCCAGCGGCTGCGCCTCGTCGCCATCGTCGACACGCTGGCGCGCTCGGTGGCGATGGAGATGGACCTGCGGCTGGAGGCCGCCGCGCTCTCCGAGCTGGCGCAGAACACCGCCGCCGAGACCGATTTCCGCGTGCCGGCAGTGGACTGGGACCGCACCGGGCGGGAGGTGCTGACGACCGAATGGATCGACGGCATCAAGCTGAACGACATGGAGGGGCTGCGCGCCGCCGGCCACGATTTGCCGGAGCTCGGGCGCATCCTGATGCAGTCCTTCCTGCGCCACGCGCTGCGCGACGGCTTCTTCCATGCCGACATGCATCCCGGCAATCTGTTCATCGATGCCGAGGGCCGGCTGGTGGCGGTGGATTGCGGCATCATGGGCCGGCTCGGGGTGAAGGAGCGGCGCTTCCTCGCCGAGATCCTCTACGGCTTCATCACCCGCAACTGGATCCGCACCGCCGAGGTGCATTTCGAGGCCGGCTATGTGCCGATGCATCATTCGGTGGAGGATTTCGCCCAGGCGATCCGCGCCATCGGCGAGCCGATCCATTCGCGCAGCGCCAGCGAAATCTCCATGGCGAAGCTGCTGACCCTGCTGTTCGAGGTCACCGCACTGTTCGACATGAAGACGCGCCCCGAGCTGCTGCTGCTCCAGAAGACCATGGTGGTGGTGGAGGGCGTGGCGCGCAGCCTCGACCCGCAGCTCAACATGTGGCGGACCGCCGAGCCGGTGGTGCGTACATGGATCGAGCGCAATCTCGGGCCGGCCGGCAAGCTGGAGGAGGCGGCGCACGGGCTGCAGGCGGTAGGGCGCGGGCTGCAGGCGCTGCCGGACCTGATCGCCCAGGGCCAGCGCATCGCCAGCCAGCTCGACCGCGCGACCCGCGACGGCCTCGCGCTGGCGCCGGAGACGGTGGAGGCGATCGGCCGGGCGGAAGGGCGCGGCAATCGCGGCCTCACCTGGGCCTTGTGGGTGATCGTGGCGCTGCTGGCGGCGCATCTGATTTTCTGAGGCGCCCGGCTCTGTTACGACTGCCGCCGGGAAACGGTGAAGCGCATGCTCGCAGGCAAGACGGTCCTTCTCATCATCGGCGGCGGCATCGCCGCCTATAAGAGCCTCGATCTCATCCGCCGGCTGAAGGAGCGCGGGGCGCGGGTGCGCGTCGTGATGACCGAGGCGGCGCAGAAATTCGTCACCCCGCTCGCCGCCGGGGCGCTGTCGCACGAGCCGGTGTTCACCGAGCTGTTCGACCGCGCCGCCGAGCAGGATATCGGCCACATCCGCCTCGCCCGCGAGGCCGACCTCGTCATCGTCGCGCCGGCCACCGCCGACCGCATGGCGAGGATGGCGGCCGGCATCGCCGACGACCTCGCCGGCGCGGTGCTATTGGCCGCGCGGGTGCCGGTGCTCGTCGCCCCGGCGATGAACCCGGCCATGTGGACGCACCCGGCGACCGCCCGCAATGTCGTCACGCTCAAGGCCGACGGCATCGCCTTCGTCGGACCGATGGCGGGGGCGATGGCGGAGCGCGGCGAGGAAGGCCTTGGCCGCATGGCCGAGCCGACCGAGATCGCTGCCGCCGCCGAGGCCCTGCTGGCAGCCAGCAGCGCGCTGGCCGGGCGGCACGTGCTCGTCACCTCCGGGCCGACGCATGAGCCGATCGATCCGGTGCGCTACATTGCCAATCGCTCCTCCGGCAAGCAGGGCCATGCCATCGCCGCCGCCGCCGCCGCCGCCGGGGCGCGGGTGACACTGGTCTCCGGGCCGGTGAACCTGCCGAATCCGGCGGGCGTTAAGGTGCTTCATGTCGAGAGCGCCCGCGAGATGCTGGCGGCGGTCGAGGGCGCGCTGCCGGCCGATGCGGCGATCTTCGCCGCCGCGGTGGCCGACTGGCGGGTGGCAAGCGAGGCCGGGCAGAAGCTCAAGAAGGACGGCAACGCCATCCCGCCTCTGATGCTGACGGAGAATCCGGACATTCTCGCCGGCATCGCCCGGCGCGCCGCTGGGCGCCCGCGCCTCGTCATCGGCTTCGCGGCGGAGACGCAGGACGTCATCGCGCACGCCACGGCCAAGCTCGCCCGCAAGGGCTGCGACTGGATCGTGGCCAACGACGTGTCGCAGGACAGCGGCATTGCCGGCGGCGTGATGGGCGGCGACCGCAACGAGGTGCATCTCGTCAGCGCCGCCGGTGTCGAGCACTGGCCGGCCGAGTCCAAGGCGGAGATCGGGCGCCGCCTGATCGCCCGCATCGCCGAGGCGCTGGTCCTGCAGGAGAATCAATCGTGAGTGTCGCCGTTTCCGTCCAGCGCCTGCCGCATGGCGAAGGCCTTCCGTTGCCGAGCTATGCGACCGAGGGCGCTGCCGGGCTGGACCTCATCGCCGCCGTGCCGGCCGGCGAGCCGCTGGTGCTCGCCCCGCTGGCCCGCGCCGCGGTGCCGACCGGCCTCTGCCTTGCCTTGCCGGCGGGACATGAGGCGCAGGTGCGCCCGCGCTCCGGCCTGGCGCTGAAGAACGGCATCACGGTGCTCAACGCGCCCGGCACCGTCGATGCGGATTATCGCGGCGAGGTGAAGGTGCTGCTGGTCAATCTCGGGGCGGAGCCGTTCACTGTCGAGCGCGGCATGCGCATCGCCCAGATGATCGTCGCCCCGGTCACGCGTGTGACTCTCGAAGAATCTCGTGATTTAGAAAAAACAACGCGAGGAAATGGTGGATTTGGCTCGACAGGGCTCGACGGCGGGCAAATATCGCGCTAGCCAATGAGGCATGCCGCGTTTGTCCGATAAAAGCCTGCTGGCCATTGCCGCCGTCGTCGACGTCGCCCTCTATGCGCGGGGCACGCCGGTGGCCGCCAAGGCGCTGGCGGCGCGTCACGAATTGCCGCCGCGCCATTTGGAGCCGGTGCTGCAGTCGCTGGTGCATGCCGGGGTGCTGAAGGGCGTGCGCGGACCGCGCGGCGGCTACGAGCTTGCCCGCGAGCGGCGGCGCATCACCGTCGCCGAGATCGTGCGGGTGGTGGAGGCCGAGGCCGGCGACGCGCTCGACAATCTTCCGACCATCGTTCGCGACGTCATCCAGCCGGCGGTCGGCGAGGCCGAGCGCACCTTCGAGGCGGCACTGGACGCGGTGACGGTCGAGGATCTGTGTCGCAGCTCGGCGCAGAAGGAAGACCGTCGCGCCATGCCGGAAGGCATAGATTTCACGATCTGATTTCGTGATATTTCGCTTTCTCGACAGTATTACGTGAATATGCTAGGCGTCGGATAACGCCGGCGGACAGAGCATCTGCCGCGACAACGTCCTATCGGAGGCATCCATGGCCGAGCCCGCCATTTCGCCCGTCATCCCGTCGGCTGCGGCCGGTTCTCCCGCTGCCAAGCCTGGTCGTGGCCGGGTCTATTCCTCGATCACCGAGACGGTCGGCGACACGCCGCTGGTCGAGCTGCGCCGCCTGCCGGCGCAGCGGGGCGTGAAGGCGCGCATCCTCGCCAAGCTCGAATTCTTCAACCCGCTCGCCAGCGTCAAGGACCGCATCGGCCTCTCGATGATCGAGGCGATGGAGGAGGCCGGCGTGCTGAAGCCCGGCACCGTGCTGGTGGAGCCGACCTCCGGCAATACCGGCATCGCGCTCGCCTTCGTGGCGGCGTCGCATGGCTACAAGCTGATGCTGGTGATGCCGGAATCGATGTCGGTGGAGCGGCGCAAGATGCTGGCCCTGCTCGGCGCCGAGCTGGTGCTCACCCCGGCGGCACAGGGCATGCGCGGCGCGGTGGCCAAGGCCGAGGAGTTGGTGAAGGACCTGCCGGACGCCATCATCCCGCAGCAGTTCCGCAACCCGGCCAACCCGGAGGCGCACCGGCGCTACACCGCCGAGGAGATCTGGAACGATACCGACGGCGCGGTGGACGTGGTGGTGTCGGGCGTTGGCACCGGCGGCACCATCACCGGCATCGGCCAGGTGCTGAAGCCCCGCAAGGCGAGCCTGCGCATGGTGGCGGTGGAGCCGGAGGATTCCCCGGTGCTGTCCGGCGGCCAGCCCGGCCCGCACAAGATCCAGGGCATCGGCGCCGGCTTCATTCCCGAGGTGCTCGATCGTTCGGTGATCGACGAGGTGGTGACGGTCGGCAACCAGACCGCCTTCGAGACCGCGCGGGCGGTGGCGCGGCTGGACGGCATCCCGGTCGGCATCTCCTCCGGCGCAGCGATCGCGGCGGCGCTGGAGATCGGCGCCCGGCCGGACATGGCGGGAAAGACCATCGTGGTCATCATCCCGTCCTTCGCGGAACGCTACCTTTCCACCGCCCTGTTCGAAGGGCTGTGAACCGTCCTCTCCTCGGCCATTCCAGAGCGAGTCCGGCTTCGCTACAGTCGCACTGATTCGGCATGTTCGGCGTGGTCTGATCCACGCCGAACCGATACGGGGCTGAGCGGCGGGACAAGGGGGACGGGCGCGGATGGCGCAACCGGCCGGCAACGGCGGTGCAGACGGACGGGCGCGGACCTTCGCGGGGCGCGCCGCCGCCGGTATTCGCTCCCGTAGACGGCTCGGCCTGCTCCGCACCACCGCGCTGGTCGCGTCCATGGTCGGCGCGGCACCGGCCCGTGCCGCGGACGTCCTGGGTGGCGCCGCGCGCAGCCTCGCCGCGCTCGATCCCGGTACGCTGGTCGGCCTGTCGCTGGCGCTCGGCCTGCTCGCGTTCGCAACCACTACCGCCATCGTGCATGTGCGCTTCCGGCGCGCGGCGCGGACGCGCGAGGAAGGCGCCTTCGCCGAGATCTCGCGGCTGGAGGCCCAGATCGAGGAAGGGCGCGCCCTTCTGATGGCCGAGCCGCAGATCGTCGTGGTCTGGCGTGATCCCGCCGGCGAGCCCGAGATCATCGGCAACACGCCGGCTTTCACCGGGGTGGCCGCGCCCGGCCGCATCCTTGCCTTCGGCAGCTGGCTCTCCGCCCCCTCGGCGCGGGAGATCGACGCGGCGGTCGACCTGTTGCGTGCCCGCGGCGCGCCGCTGGCCGCCTCTCTGGTCACGCAGGACGGGCGCTATGTCGAGGCTGACGGGCGCCCGGTCGGGTCCGCGGTGGTGCTGCGGCTGCGCGACATCACCGGGGTGCGGCGCGATCACGCCCGGCTCGCCGAGGCGCATGCGCTGCTGGAGCACCAGACCCGGGCGCTACGCAGCCTCGTGGATGCCATTCCCGCGCCGACCTGGCTGGCCGAACCCGGCGGCCGGCTTGCTTATGCCAATGCCGCCTATGTGCACGCCGTCGAGGCGCGCGACCTCAAGGACGCGCTCGGCCGAGACCTGGCCCTGCTCGATGCCGCCGGCCGGCGCCAAGCGCTCGTCGCCCTCGCCGAGGCCGGCGCCTTCCGCGCCCGATTGCCCGTGGTCGTCGCCGGTAGCCGCCGCCTCGTCGATGTCCGGGAGACCGCGGTAGCGGACGGCACCGCCGGCATCGCCCTGGACGCCACCGAGGAGGAGCGCCTGCGCGCCGAGCTGGCTCACGCGCTGGGCGCGCATCGGCGCACCCTCGACCAGCTGTCCACTGCGGTCGCCATTTTCGGCGAGGATCAGCGGCTGATCTTCCACAATGCCGCCTATGCGACGCTGTTCGACTTCGCACCGGCCTTCCTCGACGAGCGTCCGAGCGACGTCGCGGTGCTCGATCGGCTGCGCGCCGCGCGCCGGCTGCCGGAGCAGGCGGATTTCCGTGCCTGGCGCGCCGAACTGCACGAGGCCTATCGCAGCATCGAGCCAAGGGAACATTGGTGGCACCTGCCGGGTGGGCGCACGCTACGCGTGGTGACCGCGCCCAATCCCGAAGGCGGCGTCACCTATCTGTTCGACGAGGTGACCGAGCGGCTGGCGCTGGAAAGCCGCTTCAACGCGCTCACCCGCATCCAGAGCGAGACGCTCGACGCTCTCGCCGAGGCGGTGGCGGTGTTCGGCAGCGACGGGCGCCTCGGCCTTTCCAACAGCGCCTTCCGCCATATGTGGCGGCTGGAAGCCGGGCAACTCGCCGGTCGGCCGCATATCGACGCGGTGGTCGACGCCTGCCGGGGACTCTCCGCCGACGAGGCGGCCTGGGGGCGGCTGCGCGCGGCGGTCACCGGCATCGAGGCGAGGATTCCCGCCGCCTTCCGCATGGAGCGGGTCGACGGCCTGATTCTCGACGGCTCGACCCAGCCGCTGCCGGATGGCGGTACGCTGGTGACGCTGCGCGATGTCACCGACAGCGTGCATGTCGAGCGGGCGCTGGTCGACCGCAACGAGGCGCTGGTCGCCGCCGACCATCTCAAGAGCACCTTCGTCAGCCATGTCTCCTATGAGCTGCGCTCGCCGTTGACCACCATCATCGGCTTCGCGCAGCTCTTGGACGACACCGGCATCGGCCCGCTCAACGACCGCCAGCGCGCCTATGTGAACCACATCACCGAGAGCAGCGCGGCACTGCTCGCCATCATCAACGACATTCTCGACCTCGCCACCATCGATGCCGGGGCGATGACGCTCGACCTCGCCGAGGTCGATGTGCGCGCGGCGATGGAGGCTGCCGCCGAGGGGGTGCGCGACCGGCTGGTCGAGGGCAGCCTCACCCTTGCCATCGAGGCGCCGGTGGGCGCCGGCAGCTTCCGCGCCGACGCCAAGCGGGTGCGGCAGGTGCTGTATAATCTGTTGTCCAACGCCGTCGGTTTCGCGCCGGCCGGCTCGACGGTGCGGCTGTCGGCCGATCGGCGCGGGGGCGAGGTGATCTTCCAGGTGCGCGACCAGGGACCGGGAATTCCGCCGGAGATCGGCGCGCGGCTGTTCGACCGCTTCGAGAGCCACACCTCCGGCTCGCGCCATCGCGGGGTCGGGCTTGGCCTGTCCATCGTCCGTTCGCTGATCGCCCTGCATGGCGGCTCGATCCAGATCGGTCCGGCGCCGGGCGGCGGCACGTTGGTCACCTGCCGGTTCCCGCTCGACAGCGGCACGGCGCAGGTGGCGGCGGAATAGGACGGAAGAGGCGAATGAAGGAGGGACAGATCGGAGTGGGTCAGGCCGTGGGAGCGCAAGCCGGGACGCCCGTGCAGTGGAGCGTGGTGCTGCCGGACGAGTACGCGACCGGGCGGCTCGCCATGGACCTCGCTTTCGCGCTGGTGCCGGGCGATCTCGTCGCCCTTGAAGGCGATCTCGGGGCCGGCAAGTCGACGCTGGCGCGGGCGCTGATCCGCGCGCTTGCCGACGATCTCGACCTCGAAGTGCCGAGCCCGACCTTCAATCTCGTGCAAACCTATGACCTGCCGCGCCACCGCGTGGTGCATGCCGACTTCTACCGGCTGGGCGACCCGTCCGAGCTCGAGGAGATCGGCTGGGACGAAATGGCCGACGGCGCCATCGCGCTGGTCGAGTGGCCGGAGCAGGCGCCCGCAGTACTGGCGGTGCCGAACCGGCTCGACGTGCACATCGCCATGGCGCCGGAGGCGGGCGATACCACCCGCCGCGTCCGGCTGATGGCCCATGGCCGTGTCGCCGACGCGCTGCGCCGCATGAAGGCGATCCGCTCGCTGATCGACCTTGCCGGCTTCGGCCCCGCCCGCCGCAGGCATCTGCAGGGTGATGCCTCCAGTCGCGCCTATGAGCGGCTGGTCGGCAAGGCGCGCGGCGCCATCCTGATGAACGCGCCGCGCCGGCCGGATGGTCCGCCGGTGCAGGGCGGCAAGCCCTACAGCCAGATCGCCCATCTCGCCGAGGACGTGAAGCCCTTCGTCGCCATGGCGCGCGGCCTTTCGGCGCGCGGCTTCTCGGCGCCGACTATCTATGCCGCCGATCTCGCCAGCGGCCTTCTGGTCATCGAGGATCTCGGCGATGCCGGCGTGGTGGCGGGGATGCCGCCGGCGCCGGTGGCCGAGCGCTACGAGGCGGCGACCGACGTGCTCGCCGCGCTGCACGGCATGGAGCTCCCCTCGACGCTGACGGTGTCGCCCGACCACGACCACACCTTGCCGGCTTACGACCTGCCGGCGCTGCTGATCGAGGTCGAGCTGCTGCTCGACTGGTACATCCCCCATCGCGGCGGCGCCCCGGTGAGCGACGCGCTGCGCACCGAGTTCCGCGGCCTGTGGACGGCGGCGCTGGCCTCATCGCTGGCGCAGAAGCCCACCTGGGTGCTGCGCGACTATCATTCGCCGAACCTGATCTGGCTGCCCGAGCGCCAGGGGCTCGCACGGGTCGGGCTGATCGACTTCCAGGACGCGGTGATGGGCCCGCCGGCCTATGATCTCGTCTCGCTGGCACAGGATGCCCGCATCGACGTGCCGGAGGAGCTGGAGCTGCAGCTGCTCGGCCGCTACATCCGCGACCGGCGGGTGGAGGAGGATTTCGACATCCGCGCCTTCGCCGCCTCCTATGCGGTGATGGGCGCGCAGCGGGCGACCAAGATCCTCGGCATATTCGCCCGGCTCGACAAGCGCGACGGCAAGCCGCAATACCTTCGCCACATCCCGCGGATATGGAACTATCTCCAGCGCGGGCTCGCCTTCACCGAGCTGGCGCCGCTGAAGGCGTGGTTCGACCGGCACGTTCCCGCGCCGGGCCAGCCTGCCGGCCAACCCGTCGCCCAACTTTCCGAGCAGCCGCAGACGACATGAGCCCGATCCGTAACGCCATGGTGCTCGCCGCCGGTCTCGGCACCCGCATGCGCCCGCTCACCGACGACCGGCCGAAGCCGATGGTGGACGTCGCCGGCAAGCCGCTGGTCGATCATGTGCTCGACCGGCTGGCCGATGCCGGCATCGGGACGGCGGTGGTCAATCTCCACTATTTCGCCGACCTGCTGGAAGGGCACCTCGCCGGTCGCACCCGGCCGCAGGTGGTGTTCTCCGACGAGCGCGGCCAATTGCTCGACACCGGCGGCGGCATCGTGAAGGCGCTGCCGCTGCTCGGCGACGGGCCGTTCGTCTCGATCAATTCCGACACCATCTGGATCGAGGGCATCCGCCCCAATCTGCCGAGCCTGATCGCCGATTTCGATCCCGAGAAGATGGACGCGCTCCTGCTGCTCGCCGCCTCGACCGGCTCGGTCGGCTATGACGGGCGCGGCGATTTCTCCATGGATGGCGACGGCCGGCTCGCCTTGCGCGGCGAGGGCCTGGTGGCGCCCTTCGTCTATGCCGGGGCGGCGGTGCTGTCGCCGGCGCTGTTCGCCGGCGCGCCGGAGGGCCCGTTCTCGCTGGTGAAGCTGTTCGCCCGCGCCGCCGAGGCCGGCCGGCTGTTCGGCCTGCGCCTCGAGGGCGTGTGGATGCATGTCGGCACGCCGGAAGCGATCGGCGAGGCCGAGCAGGCCATCAGCCTGTCGACCGAGTAGCCGGGCGTTTGCCCGGCGCATCCTCTACACTCAGCCGAGGCACGATTCGACAGGCCGGAGCATGCCCGCGTCGCAGACGTCATTCGAATTTGCGGAGACCGTGGGTGAGGGCCGCGCCGGGCCGGTGCGCCCGTCGCCGCGCGTCTTCACCATTCCCGCCTCGGCGCCGTTCCTGCCGGTGCTGGCCGAGGCGCTACTCGGCGGCGCTCTGGTGCCGGGCTTCGCGCCGCTGGGCGATCCGCTGGCGCTGGCCTCCGCCACCATCTACTTGCCGACCCGCCGTGCCGGCCGCCTCTTTGCCGAGGAGCTGCGCCGGCGCATGGGCGGCACCACGCTGCTGCCGAAGATCGTCCCGGTCGGCGATGTCGACGAGGACGCGCTGATCTTCTCGGAGGAGAGCGCCGGCCCGCCCAAGGCGGTCGCCCCGACCACCCGGCGGCTGGCGCTGGCCAGCCTGGTCGGCAAATGGCGGGCGGCGCTCCGCGACGGGGACGGGCGCAGCGTGGTGGCGGCCGGACCCGGCGCCGGCCTCGCACTGGCCGACGCGCTGGCCGGGCTGATCGACGAGATGGGCGCGCAGCAGGTGCCGTGGTCGCGGCTCGACGATCTCGTGCCCGGCGAGCACGACCGCTACTGGGACATGGCGCTCGACTTCCTCAAGATCGCCCGTGAGGTGTGGCCGAGCCTGCGGGGTGAGGAGGTCGATGCCGCGGTGCGCCGCGATCGGCTGATCGATGCCGAGGCGGCCCGGCTGGCGGCGCTGGGGGATGCCGCGCCGCCGGTGATCGCCGCCGGCTCCACCGGCTCGATGCCGGCGACCGCGCGGCTGCTCGACGCCGTCGCCCGGCTGCCGCGCGGGGCGCTGGTGCTGCCCGGCCTCGACCGGCACATGGCGGAGGCCGACTGGCGCTCGCTGACGCAGGAGCCCAGCCCGGCGCCGAGCCACCCGCAATATGGTCTGGCGCGGCTGCTCGGCGGTATGCATGTGCGCCGCGCGGAGGTCGCGGCGCTTGCAGAAGCGGCCGCGCACCGCCGCGACGCCCTCCTGTCGGAGGCGCTGCTGCCGGCCGAGGCGACGCCCGGCTGGGCCAGCCTCGCCGAGCGCCTGCCGGAGGCGACGCGCGCGGCGGCGCTCGCCGAAGTGACGCTGATCGAGGCGGACGACGCGCGCGAGGAGGCGCTCGCCATCGCCCTGGTGCTGCGCGAGGCGCTGGAACAGGAGAGCCGCACGGCGGCGCTGATCACCCCGGACCGCGACCTCGCCCGCCGCGTCGCCGCCGAACTGCTGCGCTTCGGCATCGCCATCGACGATTCCGCCGGCGAGCCGCTGTCGGAAAGCGGGGCCGGCCGCCTGGCGCGGCTGATCGCCGATGCGGCGGCGGAACGGCTAGCGCCGCTGCCGCTCGCCGCGCTGCTGCGGCACGCCGCGTCGCGCCTCGGGCTCGACCGCACCGCGCTGGGGCGGGCCATCGACGCGCTGGAACTGACGGTGCTGCGCGGCCCGCGCCCCGCGCCCGGCGCCGAGGGACTCGCCGCGGCAGTCGCCGGCTTTCGGCCGGCGGACTGGCATCGCGACGATCCGCGTCGCGGCGTCACCGAGGACCAGCGTGAGCGGGCGGCCGATCTCGCCCGGCGGATCGGCGAGGCGCTGGCGCCGCTCGCCGGCCTCGGGCCGGGCCTGCACGCCTTCGCCGATCTCGTCGCCGCCCACCGCGCGGCGGTGGCGGCGGTGCTGGCCGGGGAGGGCGATGCCCCCACCGAGATCGCGCCCGACGAGATCGCGCTGGCGACCGCTTTCGACGAGCTCGCCGCCGGCGCGCCGCTCGCCCCGGCGATGAGCCTTGCCGACTTTGCGGCGGCGCTGCCGCATCTCCTCGCCGACACGCCGGTGCGTCCGCCGCTCGACGCCGGGGCGCGGCTGCGCATCTATGGCCCGCTGGAGGCCCGCCTCGTCGATGTCGACCGGGTGGTGCTGGCCAGCCTCGTCGAGGATGTCTGGCCGGCCATGATGCGGCCGGATCCGTGGCTGAGCCGGCCGATGCGCGCCGCGCTGGGCCTCGATGTGCCGGAGCGGCGCATCGGCCTCGCGGCGCACGATTTCGCGCAGGCCTGCGGCGCGCCGGAGCTGGTGCTGAGCTATCCGCGCAAGCTCGGCGGCGCGCCGACCGTGCCCTCGCGCTTCCTCCAGCGCCTGGCGGCGGTGAGCGGGCGCGAGGCCTGGAACGCTGCCCGCTCACGCGGCGAGCGCTGGCGGCGGGTGGCTGGCGCTGTTGATGTCGAGCCGGCGAAGGAGCGCATCCGGCGGCCAGCGCCGACTCCGCCAGCCGCGTTGCGCCCGACCCGGCTCAGCGTCACCGAGATCGAGACCTTCCTGCGCGATCCCTATGCGATCTACGCCCGCCATGTGCTCGGCCTGCGCCCGCTCGATCCGCTCGACGCCCCGCCCGGCGCCGGCGAGCGCGGCACGGCGATCCACGAGGCGCTGGGCGAGTTCGCCAAGGCCTTTCCCGAGGCGCTGCCGGCGGATGCGGCGTCGCGGCTCGCCGGCTTCGGCCGGGTGGCGTTCGCGCCGCTCGCCGCCTTCCCGGCCGAGCACGCGCTGTGGTGGGCGCGGTTCGAGAAGCTGATCCCGCTCTATCTTGCCTGGGAGCGCGGCCGCCGCGCCGGGCTCGACCGGGTGATCGCCGAGACCGGCGGGCATCTCCTCATCGAGGGCACGCGCGGGCCGTTCCGGCTCAACGCCTATGCCGACCGCATCGAGCAGCGAAAGGGCGGCGGCCTCGCCATTCTCGACTTCAAGACCGGGGCGGTACCGACGGCGAAGCAGACCCGCGCCAACTATTCGCCGCAGTTGCCGCTGGAGGCTGCCATCGCCGCGCGCGGCGGCTTTGCCGGCGTGCCGGGCGAGGAGGCGGTGGAACTCGTCTATGTGAAGCTCGGCACCGCCGAGCTGAAGCAGATTTCCGCCGTCGACAAGGACGCGACCGCCCTCGGACTGGCTGAGGACGCGCTCGAGCGGGTGACGACGCTGGTGCGCGCCTTCGAGAACCCCGCCCAGCCCTATGTCGCGCTGCGCCGCACGCAGTTTCGCGGCCGGTCCGGCCCCTATGACCATCTGGCGCGGGTGCGCGAATGGTCGGTGGGCGAGGAGGAGGCCGAATGAGCGCGGCGCCGGTTCCCTCCGCCGCGCTCGGCGCCGCCACGGCGCTGCAGACGCAGGCCTCCGATCCCGGGCTGTCGGTGTGGGTGTCGGCCAATGCCGGCGCCGGCAAGACGCATGTGCTGGCGCGGCGGGTGATCCGGCTGCTGCTGCGCGGCGTGCCGCCGGGCCGCATCCTCTGCCTCACCTACACCAAGGCCGCCGCCGCCAACATGGCGAACCGGGTGCTGTCGATCCTGCGCGACTGGGCGGTGATGAGCGACGACGCGCTCGACAAGGCGATCCATGCCACCGATGGCGGTGATCCGGTGCCGCTGCGGGCGCGCGCCCGCTCGCTGTTCGCGCTGGCGCTGGAGACGCCGGGCGGGCTGAAGATCCAGACCATTCACGCCTTTTGCGGCCATCTGCTGCGCGCCTTCCCCTTCGAGGCGGGGGTGCCGGCCGGCTTCCGCTCGCTGGAAGACGCGCAGCGGCTGGAACTGCTCGCTCTGGTGCGGGCGCGCATCGTGCAGCAGGCGGCCGGCGCGCCGGATACCGCGCTCGGCCGCGCCTTCGCGCTGATCATCGGCGAGCTCGCCGATACCGGCCTCGACGAGCTGCTGGCGGCGCTGCTCGATGCGCCCGACGCCTTGGAGGCCGGCGAGGACGATCTCGCCCGCCTCGCCGGGCTCGATCCGGTCGAGCCGAGCGCGGCCATCGCCCGCCGCATCGTCGAGGACGCGCTGATTCCGCGCGGCGCCTGGCAGGGTATGGGCGAGGCGCTGCTCGTCGCCGGCGGCCACGCGGCGAAACGCGGCGCCGCGCTGCTCCATGCCGCGCAGGCTCCGGACGACGAGGTCGCCGAGCGCTACGCGCAGGTGTTCCTGAAGGACGATGGCGGCGCCTATGCCGACGCCTATCTCGGCAAGGCGGAGGTGCGCGAAGCCTTCCCGGCGCTCACCGCCGAGCGCGACCGCATCGCGCGGCTCGGTCCGCGCCTCGCCGCCGCCCGCGCGGTGGAGAAGAGCCTGGCGGCGCTGGAACTCGGCCGCGCCGCCCGCCAGCTCTACGAGGCGGAGAAGGCCGCGCGCGGCATGCTGGACTTCGCCGATCTCGTCACCGCGGCGCGGCGGCTGCTCGGCTCCGGCGCCTCGGCCTGGGTGCATTACAAGCTCGACCGCGGCATCGACCATGTGCTGCTCGACGAGGCACAGGACACCAGCCCGGAGCAATGGGAGGTGATCCAGCCGCTGGTGATGGAGTTCTTCGCCGGCAAGGGCGCCCGGGAACAGGCGCCGGACGCGCCGCGCACACTGTTCGTGGTCGGCGACGAGAAGCAGTCGATCTTCTCCTTCCAGGGCGCCGATCCCAGCCGTTTCGACGCCATGCGCGCCGAATTCGCCCGCCACGCACAGGAAGGCGCCTTCGCGCATGTGAAGCTGCAGCATTCCTTCCGCTCGGCGCCGGGCATCCTCGCGGCGGTCGACGAGGTGTTCTCCCGCGAGGAGGCCTATCGCGGCCTCACGGCGGTGGCCGAGCGCACCGTGCATGTGCCGATCCACGCCCAGCTGCCGGCCCGCGTTGAGATCTGGGAGCCGGAGGCGCCGGGCGAGGCGGTGGAGGTCGATGCCTGGCAGCGTCCGCTCGACGCGCCGCGCCATGACGACCCGGTGAGCCGGCTCGCCGACAAGATCGCCGCCCATGTCGCGGCGCTGATCTCGAACGGGGCGCCGGTCGAGGATCGCGGCGGCCCCCGCGCGGCGCGCGCCGGCGATTTCCTGGTGCTGGTGCGCCGGCGCGGCGCGTTGTTCGAGGCGGTGATCCGCGCCCTGAAGCAGGTCGGCGTCGCGGTGGCCGGTGCCGACCGGCTGGTGGTCGCCGAGCATATCGCGGTGATGGACCTGGTGGCGCTCGGCGAGGCCCTGCTGTCGCCCGACGACGAATTGTCGCTCGCCAGCGCGCTGAAGAGCCCGCTGTTCGGCTTCGACGACGACGACCTCATCGCGCTGCTGCCCGACCGCGGGGCGCGGCTGATCGACGAATTGGCCGGCCGCGCCGGCGAGAAGCCGCACTGGCGCGCGGCGGTGGAGCGGCTCGACCGGCTCAGGCCGGAGGCAGCCGGCTTGCGCCCCTTCGATTTCTATGCCCGCGTGCTCGGGCGTGAGCGCGGCCGGGCGCTGATGCTGGCGCGGCTCGGACCGGAGGCGGCGGACGCGCTCGACGAGATGCTGGCCATCGCCCGCGCCTATGAGGGGGCCGAGGCGCCCTCGCTGGCTGGCTTCCTCGCCTTCCTGCGCGGCGGACAGGCGCAGGCCAAGCGCGACATGGAGGCGGGTCGCGACCAGGTGCGGGTGATGACCGTGCATGGCGCCAAGGGGCTGGAGGCGCCCTATGTGCTGCTCGCCGACACCACGTCCGGGCCGCAGAAGAGCCCGCGCGGTGGCCTGCTGGTCGGCCGGCGGGGTGATGGCGGGCGTGCCTTTCTGGTCGCGCCGCGCAAGGCGGAGGACACGCCGGCCATGGAGCTGCTGCGCCAGCAGGCCGAGGCCGGGCTGATGGATGAATATCGCCGGCTGCTCTATGTCGCGCTCACCCGTGCCGAGAGCGCGCTGGTGTTGTGCGGCGCCGACGGCAAGCGCCGGCGCCCGGCCGATTGCTGGTACGACGTGGTGCGCGGCGCCTTGGAGCCGCAGGCCGTGCCGGTGCCGGCGGTCGGCTTCGAAGGCACGGTGCTGCGCTGGCGCGCGGCGCCCGAACCGGAGCGGGCACCCGCGCCCGCCGCGCTGGCGCCACCGGACGATGCCGCGGAGGAGGCCGCGCTGGCCCGCCGCCTCGCTTTGCCGGCGGCGAGCGAGGCGGCGCGGTCGCGGCTGCGGCCCTCGCAGGCCTCGCCGATCGCCACGCCGGAGCAGAAGGAGATCGTCGCGCGCGGCGCCCTGCTGCACCGCCTGTTCGCCGCGCTGGCGCCTCTGCCGGCGGCGGCGCGCGAGACGACGGGCCACCGCCTGCTGGCCATTGCCGACGCCGGCGATGGCGAGACGCTGCTCGCCGAGGCGCTGGCGACGCTGGCTCTGCCGGAACTCACTGCGCTGTTCGCGCCGGAGGGGCGCGCCGAGGTGGACATTGCCGGCACCCTCGCCGACGGCACGTTGGTGAGCGGGCGCATCGACCGGCTGGTGGTGCTGCCGGAGCGGGTGCTGGTCGCCGATTTCAAGACCGACCGCCGGGTGCCGGGGTCGCTTGCCGCCGTGCCTCGCGCCCATGTCGATCAGATCGTCGCCTATGCCCGGCTGCTGGCGCGGCTCTATCCCGGACGGCGGATCGAGCCGCTGCTCGTCTACACCGCCGGCCCGCGCGTCTGGGCGCTTACCGAGGCGCGGCTGTGGACGGAGGGCGAGGGCCTCACGTCGGAGTGACGGTGCCTTGACGGGGGTGGGGGGCGATACCTACCTTTGCTGCAACTTCATTCCCCTTGCGGGGATTCGCGGAAAGGGTACGCCATGGGCGTCGAAAAAGTGTCGGACCAGTCGTTCGAGTCCGACGTGATCAAGTCCTCCGAGCCGGTTCTGGTCGATTTCTGGGCTGAGTGGTGCGGTCCCTGCCGCATGGTCGCCCCGGTGCTCGACGAAGTCGCCGGCGAGATGGGCGGCAAGCTGAAGATCGTGAAGCTCAACGTCGACGAGAATCCCGCCGTCGCGTCCAAGTACGGCATCATGTCGATCCCGACGCTGCTGCTGTTCAAGGACGGCCAGCTCGCCGCCCGCCAGGTCGGCGCCGCCCCCAAGGCGAAGCTGGTGCAGTGGATCAACAGCTCGATCTGATCGCGCTGGTCCCGGAGATGAAAAACCCCGGAGCGGTCCGCCGCTCCGGGGTTTTGTTTTGGCTGGCAGTCCGGGCGGCGATCAGCCGGCGAGGTCGATCTTGCTCTCGACGGTGGAATCCGCCTTCAGCCGGTAGATCACCGGCGCGCCGGTGGCGAGCTCGCGCTTCATGATGCTCTCCGGCGTGTGGTTCTCCAGCACCATGATCAGCGCCCGCAGCGAATTGCCGTGGGCGGCGACCAGCACCCGGTTGCCCTGCAGCACCTTGGGCAGGATCTGCGTCACGTAATAGGGCAGGGTGCGCGCCACCGTGTCCTTCAGGCTCTCGCCGCCGGGCGGGGGCACGTCGTAGGAGCGGCGCCAGACATGCACCTGCTCCTCGCCCCATTTGGCGCGGGCATCGTCCTTGTTGAGGCCGGAGAGGTCGCCATAGTCGCGCTCGTTCAGCGCGAGGTCGTGTGTAACCGGCAGGCCGGTCTGGCCGAGTTCGGTGAGCGCGAGGTCGAGCGTCTTCTCCGCGCGGGACAGCACCGAGGTGAAGGCGAGGTCGAACTGGTAGCCTTCCGCCTTCAGCCGCTGGCCGGCCTTCTTGGCCTCCTCGACGCCGAGGGCCGTGAGGTCCGGGTCGCGCCAGCCGGTGAACAGGTTCTTCAGGTTCCACTCGCTCTGGCCGTGGCGGACGAGCACGAGAAGGCGTTCGGACATCGGGCGTTTCTCCGGGTGGGGGACGGCTTGGGACGGAAGGCTTGGAACGGAAGGCGGGCCTTAGAAATCGGTGAGGTCGAGCACGTCGCGCATGGAATAGAGGCCGGGCTTGCGACCGCGCGCCCAGCGGGCGGCGGCGAGCGCGCCGCGCGAGAAGATGCCGCGATCCTCCGCCTTGTGGCCGAGCTCAATGCGCTCGCCCGGTCCGGCGAAGATCACGTTGTGGTCGCCGACCACCGTGCCGCCGCGCAGCGTGGCGAAGCCGATGTCGCCGGCCCGGCGGGCGCCGGTATGGCCGTGGCGGGCGAACACGCCCTGCGTGCCGAGCTCGATGCCGCGCCCCTCGGCGGCGGCGTTGCCGAGTAGCAGCGCGGTGCCGGACGGGGCGTCGATCTTGCGGTTGTGGTGCATCTCGACGATCTCGATGTCGAAATCCTCGTTCAGCGTGCGGGCCACCCGCTTCACCAGCGCCGACAGCAAGTTGACGCCGAGGCTCATATTGCCGGACTTGACGATGGTGGCGTGCCGGGCGGCCGCCTCGATCTTCGCCTCGTCCTCGGGCGAGAAGCCGGTGGTGCCGATGACATGCGCGATGCGGGCCTGCGCCGCCAAAGCGGCATAGGCGACGCTGGCCGCCGGAACGGTGAAGTCGATCACGCCCTCTGCCTTGGCGAAGACCGGCAGCGCGTCGTCGGTCACCTCGACGCCAAGCCGGGGCAGGCCGGCGAGCTCGCCGGCATCGCGGCCGAGATTGTCGCTGCCCGGCGGCTCGATGGCCCCGGCGAGGGCAAGGTCGGGAGCCTCGCTCACCGCCTTGATCAGCGCGCGGCCCATGCGCCCGCCGGCGCCGACGATGACGAGCCGCATCTGCGACATATGAGCCACTCCTTCACATTGTGCCCTGCGGTATAGCCGCCGGACATCGTCACGAAAAGTGCTTGTTCGCGCGTCATTCTCGGCAAAATGGCGTTGTCGCTTGACGGGCGCGCCGGGCGGCTGTAGAGGTCGCGCAACTTTACGAAGGAGCGGCGCCGAGCATGCGCAACAATATTATCCTTATCGTAGGAAGGCGCGTCGCCGCGAAGGCTGCCTGACGGCAGCTTCGCCCAACGGTGACGCGCGTAAAATGGGCCCCTGACGGGGCCTTTTGATTTTCCGGGCAACGTGAAGTTCACAAGCTTCGCCGGGACGAAGCCAGACGCAGGAACGAGGTAACGACCATGATGCGCGAGATGACCGGCGCCGAAATGGTGATGCAGGCCCTGATCGATCAGGGCGTCGAACATATGTTCGGCTATCCCGGCGGCGCGGTGCTGCCGATCTACGACGCGATGTTCCACCAGAACCAGGTGAAGCACGTCCTCGTGCGCCACGAGCAGGGCGCGGTGCACATGGCGGAAGGCTATGCCCGCTCCTCCGGCAAGGCCGGCGTGGTGCTCGTCACCTCCGGTCCCGGGGCCACCAATGCGGTGACCGGCCTCACCGACGCGCTGCTCGACTCCATCCCGGTCGTCTGCATCACCGGCCAGGTGCCGACGCACCTCATCGGCTCGGACGCCTTCCAGGAGTGCGACACGGTCGGCATCACCCGGCCCTGCACCAAGCACAACTACCTCGTCCGCGACGTCAACGACCTCGCCCGCGTGCTGCACGAGGCGTTCTATGTCGCGCAGAACGGCCGTCCCGGCCCGGTGGTCGTCGACATCCCGAAGGACGTGCAGTTCGCCAAGGGGATCTATGTCGGCCCGGAGAACATCCAGCACAAGACCTACCAGCCGAAGCTGAGGGGCGACGACGAGAAGATACGCGCCGCCGTCGAGCTGCTGGCCAAGGCCAAGAAGCCGGTGTTCTACACCGGCGGCGGCGTCATCAATTCCGGCCCGGAGGCCTCGCGGCTGCTGCGCGAGTTCGCCCGGCTGTCCGGCTATCCGGTGACCTCGACGCTGATGGGCCTCGGCGCCTATCCGGCCTCCGACAAGCAGTGGCTCGGCATGCTCGGCATGCACGGCACCTACGAGGCCAACATGGCGATGCATGACTGCGACGTCATGCTGTGCGTCGGCGCGCGCTTCGACGACCGCATCACCGGTCGCCTCGACGCCTTCTCGCCGGGCTCGAAGAAGATCCACATCGACATCGACCCGTCCTCGATCAACAAGAACGTCAAGGTCGACATACCCATCATCGGCGACGTGAAGCACGTGCTCGAGGACATGCTCACCACGTGGCGGGGGATGAAGGCCGAGCCGGACCGTCGCGCCATCGCCTCCTGGTGGGGCGAGATCGACCGCTGGCGCGCCCGCAAGTCGCTGTCCTATGCGAAGTCGCCGGACGTCATCAAGCCGCAATACGCCATCGAGCGGCTCTACCACGCGGTGAAGGACAAGGACGTCTACATCACCACCGAGGTCGGCCAGCACCAGATGTGGGCGGCGCAGCACTTCCACTTCGAGGAGCCGAACCGCTGGATGACCTCCGGCGGCCTCGGCACCATGGGCTATGGCCTGCCGGCCGCCATCGGCGCGCAGGTGGCGCACCCGGAAAGCCTCGTCATCGACATCGCCGGCGAGGCCTCGATTCAGATGTGCCTGCAGGAGCTCTCGACCGCCTTGCAGTTCAACCTGCCGGTCAAGATCTTCGTGTTGAACAACGAGTATATGGGCATGGTGCGCCAGTGGCAGGACCTGCTGCATGGTGGGCGCTACTCGCACTCCTACTCGGAATCGCTGCCGGACTTCGTGAAGCTGGCGGAGGCCTATGGCGGCGTCGGCATTCGCTGCTCGCGGCCGGGCGATCTCGACGCGGCGATCCAGGAGATGCTCAAGTCCGACCGGCCGGTGCTGTTCGACTGCATCGTCGACCAGAAGGAAAACTGCCTGCCGATGATCCCCTCGGGCAAGCCGCATAACGAGATGATCCTGCCGGACCATCCCGAGGGGCTGGACGAGGCGATCTCCGAGGAAGGCAAGATCATGGTGTGAGGGGGCGGCGTGCTTCGCCAGTCGACGTCGTCTCTTCCCTGCCTCTCCCCACTAGGGAGAGGTCGGTGCGTAAACACCGGGAGAGGGGGCGGACGATTGCGGAGCATCGAAGTCTCCTTACCCCATCCCTCTCTCCGCTGAACCCGGCTGTCGCCGGGTTCAGTCCCCCAAAAGGTCGAAGTCGGAAATGTCCGGCTTTGACGGGAGAGGGCTTGCCGCTCCATCGTCCCGCACGCTTTTTACTCGTTTTGCCGAGCACCCCATGCCCCTGATCAATAACGAACCTGCCGAGCGCCACACCCTCTCCCTGCTCGTCGACAACGAGCCGGGCGTGCTCGCCCGCATCGTCGGCCTGTTCTCCGGCCGCGGCTACAACATCGACAGCCTCACCGTTTCCGAGGTGAGCCACGATTCCCGGCGTTCGCGCATCACGGTGGTCACCACCGGCGCGCCGATGATCATCGAGCAGATCAAGAGCCAACTCGACCGCCTGGTGCCGGTGCATCGCGTCGTCGACCTCACCGTCACCGGCAAGGCGGTGGAGCGCGAGCTCGCCCTCATCAAGGTGCGCGGTAAGGGCGAGATCCGCCAGGAAGCGCTCCTGATCGCGGACTCGTTCCGCGCCCGCACCGTCGACACCACGCTGGAGAGCTTCGTGTTCGAGATCACCGGCAAGCCGGAGAAGATCGACCAGTTCGTCTCGCTGCTGGAGCCGCTCGGTCTCGTCGAAGTGTCGCGTACCGGCGTCGCCGCTATTGGCCGCGGGCCCGACGGCATGTGAGAATGGCGTGTTCGCGGGGTGCTTCGCGGCGCCCCGCGCTGCCGCCGTTCCGCATAATCGACAGGACGGGACGACGTGAGCGAAGGAACAGGTACCTTGCCGGCGACGGCCGCCGGCAAACCCATGTGGTTGCAGGCGGCGCCCTTCCTCTTCCTCCTCTTGTGGTCCGGCGGCTTCGCGGTGGCGAAGGTCGGGCTGGTGTATACCGGCCCGTTCACCCTGCTGGCGCTGCGCTACGGGCTGGTGCTCGCGGTCATGCTGCCGCTGCTCGCCTGGTTCCGGCCGCCGCTGCCACGCACGGGGCGCGCCTGGTTCAACCTCGCCTTTGTCGGCTTCCTGATCCAGGTGCTCTATTTCGACCTGAGCTACTTCGCGTTTCGCTGGGGGATCTCGGCCGGCACGCTGGCGCTCATCGTGTCGCTGCAGCCGATCGTTGTCGGCCTGGCGGCGCCGGCGCTGGCCGGCGAAAAGGTCGGCGCGCGGCGCTGGGCGGGCCTGCTGCTCGGCCTTGCCGGCGCGGCGCTGGTGATCGCCTCGCGTACCGGCATCGAGACGGCTCCGCCCGGCGTCATGCTGCTGGCGGTCGGCGCGCTGCTCGCCATGTGCACCGCCGCGATCTACGAGAAGCGCCATGGCGAGCCCCAGCACCCGCTGGTGACCAACAGCGTGCAATATGTGGTGGGGTTCGTCTGTACCCTGCCGCTCGCGCTGATGCTCGACGACGGCCATATCGATTGGTCGCTGCCCTTCACCCTCGCGCTCGGCTATCTGGTGATCGGCAATTCGCTGATCGCGGTGTCGCTCTATCTCGCCATGATCCGCGCCGGCGAGGTGTCGAAGGTCTCGGCGCTGTTCTTCCTCGTGCCGCCCTGTTCGGCGGTGATCGCGTGGAAATTGCTCGGTGAGCAGATGCCGCCGCTCGCCTGGGCCGGGATGGCGGTCGCGGCGGCCGGGGTGGCGCTGGCGTCGGGCGCGCGGCTGCCATGGCTCCGCGCGCGTCGCGCGCGCTGAAGCGTCACTGCCGCTTGCATCGGAAGGGCGGCTCCTATAGGAGAACCGTAACGTACGGTACTGAGTTTTCCGGCAATGTCCCTCGCCACCGATCCGAGCATGGAAGAGCTGACCGCCCGCCAGCAGGCGGTGCTGGATGCCGTGCTCGCGCTGATGGTGGAAGAGGGTGGCGATGTCACCATGACCGCCGTGGCCCGTCGCGCCAGCTGCTCCAAGGAGAGCCTCTACAAATGGTTCGGCGATCGTGACGGGCTGCTCACCGCCACGGTGCGCTGGCAGGCCTCGCGGGTGCGCGCCGGTAATTACGACCGGACGAAGCTCGACGCGCTGGCGCTCCGGGACAGCCTGATCCGCTTCGCCGCCAACTGGCTCGGCGTGATCTCCAGCCCGACCTCGATCGCGCTTAACCGCTTCGCCATCGCTCAAGGAGCGGCCAGGGCTGGAACATCTGGCTCCAATCTCGGCGCGATCATGCTGGCCAATGGCCGCTTCGCCATCGGCGAACGGCTGAAGCCGGTGCTGGACGCCGGCCGCGAGGCGGGCCTGATCGACTTCGACGACACCGAGACCGCCTTCCGCAGCTTCCTCGGCCTGGTCGGCCGCGACGTGCAGATCCGCCTGCTGCTCGGCGACGCGCTGGCGCTTACGCCGGCGGAGATCGAGCGCGACGCCGCCCGCGCCACCGACCAGTTCTTCACCCTCTACGGCACGGAAGACAAAACATCCGGCCGGACACCCATCAACGCGTGACACAGGAGACACCCATGCGCGTTTATTACGATCGTGACGCCGACCTCAACCTGATCAAGGGCAAGAAGGTCGCCATCATCGGCTACGGCTCGCAGGGCCGCGCCCATGCGCTGAACCTGAAGGATTCCGGCGCCAAGGAACTCGCCGTCGGCCTGAAGCCGGGCTCGGCGACCGCCAAGAAGGTCGAGGCCGACGGCCTCAAGGTTCTCACCGTCGCCGAGGCCGCCAAGTGGGCCGACCTGATGATGATGGCCACCCCGGACGAACTCCAGGCCGACATCTACCGCGACGAGATCGCCCCGAACATCCGCGACGGCGCCGCCATCGCCTTCGCGCACGGCCTCAACGTGCATTTCGGCCTGATCGAGCCGAAGAAGACCGTCGACGTGCTGATGATCGCCCCCAAGGGCCCCGGCCACACCGTGCGTGGCGAGTATGAGAAGGGCGGCGGCGTGCCGTGCCTCGTGGCCGTGCACCAGGACGCTTCGGGCAACGCGCTCGACCTCGGCCTGTCCTATGCGTCCGGCGTCGGCGGCGGCCGTTCCGGCATCATCGAGACCACCTTCAAGGAAGAGTGCGAGACCGACCTGTTCGGTGAGCAGGTGGTGCTCTGCGGCGGCCTCGTGGAGCTGATCCGCGCCGGCTTCGAGACGCTGGTCGAGGCCGGCTACGCTCCGGAGATGGCCTATTTCGAGTGCCTGCACGAAGTGAAGCTGATCGTCGACCTCATCTATGAGGGCGGCATCGCCAACATGAACTACTCGATCTCCAACACCGCCGAGTGGGGCGAGTACGTCTCCGGCCCGCGCATCATCACCGCCGAGACCAAGGAAGAGATGAAGCGCGTCCTGAAGGACATCCAGACCGGCAAGTTCACCTCGGAGTGGATGCAGGAGTATCGCGCCGGCGCCGCCCGCTTCAAGGGCATCCGCCGCCTGAACGACAGCCACCAGATCGAGCAGGTCGGCGAGAAGCTGCGCGGCATGATGCCGTGGATCGGCAAGAACAAGCTGGTCGACAAGGCCAAGAACTGAGCCTTATCGCGCTTGCGATGCGTCGGTGCCGTCGCCCTCGGGCGGCGGCACTTTGCGTTTCAGGCCGGTCATCCGGCCGCGCCGGCCTTCGGTTGCGGCTGGCAGGACGGGTGGGCCATGCTATGGGCGTGGCTCGATAGGCCCGCGGGCATCGCGTCCGCCGGCGACGTCGGAGGGGCGCATGATCATCGTTCGGCTGACCAAGAGCTTCATGGTGGCGGCGCTGGCCGCCTTCGCGCTGCTGGTCGCCTACAACAATGTCGCGGATTGGGGGGCGAACTACGCCTTCGTCCAGCACGTCCTCAGCATGGACACCACCTTTCCCGGCAATCCGCTGACCGGCCGGGCGATCACCGATCCGGCGCTGTGGCGCACGGCCTATGTCGCGATCATCGCCGCCGAGGTTGTCGTCGGCATCGTGCTGGCGAGCGCGGCGTTCCGCATGCTGCGGGCCCTGCGCGACGAGGCGCGCTTCGCCCATGCCAAGACATGGGTGGTGGCCGGCGTCGGCCTCGGCTTCGCGCTGTGGTTCTTCGGCTTCATGGTCGTCGGCGGCGAGTACTTCCAGATGTGGCAGTCCGCGACCTGGAACGGCCAGGAATCGGCGTTCCGCTTCTACATGACGATGCTCGGCGTGCTGATCTTCGTCAGCCTGCCCGAGCCGCACTGAGGCCCACGGACCTTACCACCCGCTCCAGAACTTCATCACCGCCGCGCCCGGCGCCAGCAGCACCAGCGCCCACAGCATCGCCGAGGCGATGTTGGCCATCTGGAACATGAGTGCCGGCATGGCGAACATGCCAGCCACCAGCGGGATCACCGCGCGGATCGGCCCGAAGAAGCGGCCGATGAACACGCTCCACGAGCCGTAGCGGTGAAAGAAGCGCTCGCCGCGCTCTAGCATCTGCGGGTGTCGGCTGAACGGCCAGATCCGGTGCGTGTGTTCCTTGAAATGGAAGCCGACCCAGTAGGACACCGCGTCGCCGAGAGCCGCCCCCGCCGCCGCTCCGGCCCAGATCGGCAGCAGCGCCATGCCGCCGGCCTCGATGAGAGCGCCGACGCCGACCAGGATGAAGGTCGCCGGCACCAGCAGCGAGATCACCGCCAGCGATTCACCGAAGGCGAGGGCGAAGACGATATAGGGGGCGAGATGTGCGTGCGCCTCGACGAAGGCCAGCGCGTCGTGCGCCCAGCTTTGCAGATCCAGCAATGAAGATCCTCACAGCCTGTCGCGCAGGGCGTAATAGCTCAGCCCGGCGGCGAGCAGCGGCCAGCGCATCAGCGGGCCGCCGGGAAAGGCGGGCACCGGCAGCTTTTGCAGAAGGTCGAAGCGCCCGAGCTGGCCGGCCACCGCCTCGGCGAGGATCCTGCCGAAATAAGGCGCCAGCATAACGCCCTGGCCCGAATAGCCGGCGGCGGTCAGCACCTTCGGCCCCAGCCGCCGCACGAAGGGCATGCGGGTCATGGTGATGCCGAGAATGCCGCCCCAGCCATAATCGATGCGCACATCGGCGAGCTGCGGGAAGATCTTCAGCATGTAGGGCCGCACGAAGGCGCCGGGATTGGCGCGCAGCCGGCGCGTATAGCTCTCGCCGCCGCCGAACAGCAGCCGCCCGTCTTCGCTCAGCCGGTAATAATTGACGACGAAGCGGCTGTCGGCCACCGCCGCGTCATTGGCGATGATGGTCTTCGCCCGGTCGCCGAGCGGCTTTGTGGCGGCGATGTAGTTGGCGATCGGCATCACATGTCGGTCGACGCGGGCGTCGAGCCCGTCCTGCAGCCCGTCGCCGCATTCGAGCACCCAGTCGGCTTCGACCGTGCCCTCGGCGGTCGCCACCTTCACCCGGCCGTTCTCCTCGATGCGGCGGGCGCGTGAATGCTCATGGAGCTTCGCGCCGGCGGCCACTGCCGCGTGGGCGATGCCGAGCGCGAGGTTGAGCGGGTGGAGGTGGCCGCCCTCATGGTCGATCGCCCCGCCATGATAGGCATCGGTGCCGACGAGCGCGCGCAGCTCATCGCGGGACAGCGGGTCGACATGCGGATAGTCGTAGACCTCGGCCAGCTTGCGGGCATAGGCGTGCGAATGGGCGACATAGCCCGGCTTGTGGTCGGCCATGATCAGCCCCTTGCGCGGGGCGCAGTCGATGGCGTGGCGGGCGATCAGCGCGTAGAGGTCGGCCTTGGCATCCTCGGCGAGGCGCCACAGCGCCTTGGCCATGTCGAGCCCGACCTTGTCCTCCAGCCAGTCCTGGTCGCGGCGCTGGCCGGAATGGATCTGGCCGCCATTGCGGCCGGAGGCGCCGGAGCCGATCTTCGCCGCTTCCAGCACCACCACGTCGAGCCCGGCCTCGGCGAGATGCAGCGCGGCGGACAGGCCGGTATAGCCGCCGCCGATCACGCAGACATCGGCGCGCACCGTGCCGCGCAGCGGCGGGAAGCCGGGAAACGGCGTCGCCGTGGCGGCATACCAGCTGTTCGGATGGCCGTTTTCGGTCAAGGCGTCAGTCAAGATGCGTCACTCGGCAGGGTTCGCGGTGTGCGGTCTCAGCGGCGCGCGAACAGTTTCTCGATGTCGGGGAGCGACAGCGTCACGAAGGTCGGCCGCCCGTGATTGCACTGGCCGGCATTGGGGGTGCGTTCCATCTCGCGCAGCAGGGCGTTCATCTCCTCGGGCCGCAACCGCCGGCCGGCGCGCACCGAGCCGTGGCAGGCCATGGTGGCGGCGACATGCAGCAGCCGCCGCTCCAGCGGCATCTCATCGTCCCATTCCGCGGCGTGCTCGGCAAGCTCGCGGATCAAGGCGGGTACGTCGGCCTCGCCGATCAGCGCCGGCACCTCGCGCACCAGCAGCGCGCCCGGCCCGAAGGCCTCGACCACCAGGCCGAAACGCTCCAGCGCCTCGGCGCGCTCGGCCAGTCGCGCCGCCTCGGAAGGGTCGAGGTCGACCACGAGGGGCACCAGCAGCATCTGCCGGGCGAGGCCGTCGCGCTCCATGGCGGCCTTCAGCTTCTCATAGACGATGCGCTCATGCGCGGCGTGCTGGTCGACGATGACCACGCCGTTCTGCGTCTGCGCGACGATGTAGGTCTCGTGCAGCTGCGCGCGGGCGGCGCCAAGCGGGCGGTCCATCGCATCGGCCTGTGCCGGCGCCTCATGGGCGCGGGCATCCGCCGCCGGGGCGAGGTCGAGGCCGAGATCGAGGCGGAGACCGAGATCTGGTGCGGTGGGGCCGGCGCCCGGCTCGTCCGGCGGCTCGGCGAAGCCCGCCGTCGGCTCCCAGCCTTCCGGGCGGGCCCAGGACTGGCGCCAATCGGTGGGCGGCGAGGATTGCCGCCAGCCGGCGGCGGCGGGCGGGATGCGCAGCGGCGCGGCGGGCAGCACGCTCGCCCCCATATTCGCCCGCGCCAGTTCCGCCAGCTTGTCGGCGGCGGTGGAGGCGGTGCGCGGCACCCCGGCGGTGAGCGCGTCGGTCAGAGTGCGCACCATCAGCGCGCGGATGTTGCCGGCGTCGCGGAAGCGCACCTCGGTCTTGGCCGGGTGGACGTTGACGTCGACACCCTCCGGATCGAGGTCGAGGAACAGCACCGTCACCGGGTGACGGTCGGAGGGCAGCAGGTCGGAATAGGCGGCGCGGATGGCGCCGATCAGCACCTTGTCGCGCACCGGGCGGCCATTGACGAACAGATATTGCGACAGAGAGTTGGCCTTGGAATAGGTCGGCAGCCCGGCGAGGCCGGTGAGCCGGGCGCCCTCGCGCCGTCCCTCGATGTCGAGCGCGTTCTGCGCCACCTCGTGGCCGAGCACGTCGGCGATGCGCGCCCGTCGCCCGGCGGCGTCGGCGCTGCGCGCCGGCCAGGTGACGGGCGCGCGGTCGTCGGTCACCAGCGTGAAGGCGACCTCGGGGCGGGCGAGGGCGAGGCGGCGCACCGCATCGACCGCCGCCGCCGTCTCGGCGCGCTCGGATTTCAGGAATTTCAGCCGCGCCGGGGTGGCGAAGAACAGGTCGCGCACCTCGACCCGCGTGCCGGGGCCGAGCGCGGCGGGGCGCACCTCGCCTTTCACCCCGGCCTCGACGCGGATCTCGTTGGCGCTGGAGGCCCCCGCCGGCCGGCTCACGATGGAGAGCCGCGCCACCGCGCCGATCGAGGGCAGCGCCTCGCCGCGAAAGCCCAGCGTGGCGATCGCCATCAGGTCCTCGGCGTCGAGTTTGGAGGTGGCGTGGCGCTCGACGCACAGAGCGAGGTCTTCCGCGCTCATGCCGCTGCCGTCGTCGGTGACGCGCAGCAGCCGGCGCCCGCCGCCGTCGATGACGATCTCGACGCGTCGCGCCCCGGCGTCGAGGGCGTTCTCGACGATTTCCTTCAGCGCCGCGGCCGGGCGTTCCACCACCTCGCCGGCGGCGATGCGGTCGACCAGCGTGGAAGGAAGCAGGCGCAGCGGCATGATCGGTCGTGGGCTCGATTCGAGGACGGTCCGCCAGCCTACACGCTGGCGCCGGGCCATGCGCTCCGAAACCGCCCGTCGTTCACATCACGAATTGGGAAAACCCAGCCAGGGCTCGATGCGCTCGAAGGTCTCGTCCATCGCCCAGGCGGGGGCGAACGGGAAGGGGAAATGGCCGTAGAACAGCGACAGCTGCCATTCGGCGGCCATCTCGCCTTCCTTGGCGATGGCGGCGACATAGAGCGCCGAGGCGATGCCCGAGCGATCGGCGCCGCCCCGGCAATGCACCAGGATCGGCTTCGGCGCGTCGCGCATCAGGGCGATCAGCTGCTCCACCTGCGGTTGCGTCAGCTCGCGCCCGGCGGAGAGGCCGAAATCGATATGGGTCAACCCCAGCCTGCTGCTCTCGGCCACTTCGTCCTGGTACCAGGAATGGTTCGAGGCGCCGCGCAGGTTGATGACCGTCTTGATGCCGTAGTCCTTCTGGAGGCCGGCAAGCTCGCGGGCGTCGATCTGGGCGGAGCGGTAGAGCTCGCCGGGCACCACGGTGTGGAAATTGCCGATCAGCTGCTCGATGCCGAGATAGACGCCGATCAGCAGCACCACCACGCCCACGACCTGAACGCTGCGGCGCAGGACGCGACGCAGGCGTCCCGGTCGCCGGGCGGCATCGGGATGCGTCGAGGTAGCGGCCTCGCCTGCGGCGTCGAGGGCATCGGTCTGGCTCATGGCAGGGGCTCTTGGGCAGGGCTCTTGGAAGCGGGGGGCTCTTGGGAGCGGGGCTCGCGTGACGGAAACCGGGCGGAAGGAACGATCGTGCAATACGGCCATTCCTCGCCCGGAATCATGTCGGAATTCAGCCAGCCGCCGCCAGTCGCTCCGCCCTTTCGCGCGCGACTTCCTGCCGCTTGGTGATGACCGAGGCGATCACCACCACCACGGTGACGATGGCGATCAGGATCGTGCAGATGGCATTGATTTCCGGCGTCACGCCGAGGCGTACCTGGCTGTAGATGCGCATCGGCAGGGTGGTGGCGCCGGGGCCGGTGGTGAAGCTGGCGATGACGAGGTCGTCGAGCGACAGGGTGAAGGCCAGCATCCAGCCGGAGACCACCGCCGGCAGGATGATCGGCAGCGTCACCACGAAGAAGGTCTTCAAGGGCGGGCAGCCGAGATCGAGCGCCGCCTCCTCCAGCGAGCGGTCGAAGGTGACCAGCCGCGACTGCACCACCACCGACACGAAGCACATGGTGAAGGTGATGTGGGCCAGCGTGATGGTCCAGAAGCCGCGGTCGAAGTTCACCGCCACGAACAAGAGCAGCAGCGACAGGCCGGTGATCACCTCCGGCATCACCAGCGGGGCGTAGACCATGCCGGAGAACAATATGCGGCCGTTGAAGCGCCCATAGCGGGTCAGGGCGATCGCCGCCAGGGTGCCGAGCACGGTGGCCACGCTCGCCGAGAGGAAGGCGACGCGCAGCGTCACCCAGGCGGCTTCGAGCAGCTGGTCGTTCTGCAGCAGCTTCCAGTACCACTCCGTCGAGAAGCCGGCCCAGACGGTGACCAGCCGCGAGGCGTTGAACGAATAGATCACCAACAGCACAATCGGCAGATAGAGGAAGGTGAAGCCGAGCGCGATCGAAGTGGTGTTGAACCAGGAAAGCCCCTTGCGCATCTAGCGGCCCTCCATCTCTTTGGCCTGAACGTTCTGGTAGAAGACGATGGGGATCACCAGCACCAGCAGCAGCAGCACCGCCACCGCGGCGGACACCGTCCAGGAGCGGTTCACCGAGAATTCGGTCCACAGCACCTTGCCGATCATCATGGTGTCGGAACCGCCGAGCAGGTCGGGAATGACGAACTCGCCCACTGCCGGGATGAAGCACAGCAGGCAGCCGGCGAACACGCCGGGCAGCGACAGCGGCCAGGTGATCTTCCAGAAGGCGGCGAAGGGCGGGCAGCCGAGGTCGGCGGCGGCTTCCAGGAGCGTCTCGTCCATCTTCTCCAGCGCCGAATAGAGCGGCAGGATCATGAAGGGCAGGTAGGAATAGACGATGCCGATATAGACCGCCGTATCGGTGGCGAGGATCTGCAGCGGCGCGTCCGGGTTGATGATGCCGAGCGCGATCAGCAATTGGTTGAGCAGCCCTTCCGGCGACAGGATGCCGATCCAGGCATAGACGCGGATCAGGAACGAGGTCCAGAACGGCAGGATCACCAGCATCAGCAGCGTCGGGCGGATCGATTTCGGCGCCCGCGCCATGCCGTAGGCGATCGGGTAGCCGACCGCGAGCAGCAGCAGCGTCGAGATGCCGGCGATCCAGAGGCTGGAGCCGTAGGCCTCGATGAACTCGTTGTCCCAGGACAGGACGTAGGCGTAATTATCGAAATTGAGCTGGCTGAAGGCGTCGGTGAAGGCCTCCCAGCCGGCGGCGAGGTCGAACACCGGCTCGTAGGGCGGCTGGGCGATGGCGTCCTGCGACAGGCTGATCTTGAAGACGATCAGGAACGGGACGAGGAACAGCACCAGCAGCCAGAGATAGGGAACGGCGAGGACGAGCCAACGTCCTTTTGCTTTCGCGGCCATGCCCGCCTCCTCAGCGCGTCAGCACGACGCCGGCATCCGGCGTCCAGGAGACCCATACCTTGTCTTCCCAGGTGATCGGCCGCTCCACCATGCGGGTGAGGTTGGGCTTGGCCGCCTTGATGCGCACCCCGCCTTCCAGCTCGACATGGTAGATGGAGAGGTCACCGAGATAGCCGATGTCCCACACTTCGCCGCGCAGGCAGTTGGCCTCCTGCCAGGCCGGCGGATCGATGTCGATGCGCACCTTTTCCGGGCGGATGGCGACGAAGGCGGTGTCGCCGGGCTTGGCCTCGACATTCTGGGCGATGGACAGCTTGGCGCCGCCGCCGATGCCGGTATAGAGGGCCACATTGCCGGGCTCGACCGTCTCGACCTTGGCCTCGAGGATGTTCACGTCGCCGACGAAATCCGCGACATAGCGGCAGTTGGGGTGCTCGTAGATCACCGCCGGCGGTGCCACCTGGATGAGCTTGCCGTGGTCCATCACCGCGATGCGGTCGGCCACCGTCATCGCTTCCTCCTGGTCGTGGGTGACGATCAAGAAGGTCATGCCGAGCTGCATCTGGATGTCCATCAGCTCGAACTGGGTCTCCTCGCGCAGCTTCTTGTCGAGCGCGCCGAGCGGCTCGTCGAGCAGCAGCACCTTCGGGCGCTTGGCGAGCGAGCGGGCCAGTGCCACGCGCTGGCGCTGGCCACCGGAAAGCTGGTGCGGCTTGCGCTTGGCGAATTTCTCCAGCTTGACGAGCTTGAGCATCTCCTCGACGCGGGCGGCGATGGCGCCCTTCTCCATGCCGTCCTGCTTCAGCCCGAAGGCGATGTTGTCCATCACGTTCATATGCGGGAACAGCGCGTAGGACTGGAACATCATGTTGGTCTGCCGCTTGTAGGGCGGCATGCCGACGAGGTCCTGGCCGGCGAGGGTGATGCGGCCCTCGGTGGGATCCTCGAAGCCGGCGAGCATGCGCATCAGCGTGGTCTTGCCGCAGCCCGACGGGCCGAGCAGGGCGAAGAACTCGCGCTCGTAGATGTCGAGGGACAGGTTGTCGACGGCGGTGAACTCGCCGAAGCGCTTGGAGACGTTTTCGTAGCGGATCAGCGGGACGGCGGCGGGGTCGTTCCAGGGAGCAAACTTGCGGCGGATGCCGCCAATGGTGGTCTGCGTCTTCTCGGTGACGCCCGTGCTCATCTGCTACCCCGTGATGCCCGCCGGCGGACCGGCCCCATAACGAACGCTATCCGCCTTCAAGCGACGGCTCAATGAAAGATTGCAAACAATTTTGCCATGCATCGATTCGGGCAGCCGCTGCGGCAGCGTTGGCCCCCTTGACGGCCGGAATGGCGCCGTGATTGCCTCGGCAGCGCGCGGCAGACGCGCAATGGAAGGTTCACATGGCTAAGAAGAAGCGTTCCGAGCAGGACGCGATCGGTAATCCGCGCGGCGTCGCCAATCTGGCGGAAGCAAAGGCGTGGATGGCGGCGCGGGGCATCACCGAGATCGAATGCGCGGTGCCCGACCTTGCCGGGGTGGGACGCGGCAAGATCATGCCGGTGTCCAAGTTCCTCAACGGCCCGGTGATGAACCTGCCGCTCAGCGTGTTCTTCCAGACCATTTCCGGCGACTACCCGCCCTATGACGACCTCGTCGATTCCGTGGTGGTCGATTCGGATCTGGTGATGGAGCCGGATTTCTCGACCCTGGCCGTGGTGCCGTGGGCGCAGGATCCGACCGCGCAGATCATCCACGACGCCTATCACCGCGACGGCCGCCCGGTGGACCTCGCCCCGCGCCAGGTGCTGAAGAACGTCGTCGATCTCTACGCCAAGAAGGGCTGGAAGGCGGTGGTGGCGCCGGAGATCGAGTTCTATCTCGTCGAGCCCAACACCGATCCCGATTATCCGCTGAAGCCGCCTGTCGGGCGCTCGGGCCGGCCGGAGATCGGCCGCCAGTCCTATTCGATCCAGGCGGTCAACGAGTTCGACCAGCTGTTCGAGGACATGTACGATTATTCCGAGGCGCAGGGCCTGGAGATCGACACGCTGATCCATGAGGACGGCGCGGCGCAGATGGAAATCAACCTGCTGCACGGCGACCCGATCCAGCTCGCCGACCAAGTGTACCTGTTCAAGCGCACCATTCGCGAGGCGGCGCTGGAGCACAAGATCTACGCCACCTTCATGGCGAAGCCGATCGCCGACGAGCCCGGCTCGGCGATGCACATCCACCAGTCGATCGTCGACGCCGAGACGGGGCGGAACATCTTCTCCGACAAGGATGGCGACCCGACATCGGAGTTCTTCTCCTTCATCGCCGGCCAGCAGCGCTATCTGCCGGCGGTGATGTCGATCCTCGCGCCCTATGTGAACTCCTATCGCCGGCTGACCCGCGATTCGATGGCGCCGATCAACGTGCAGTGGGGCTACGACAACCGCACCGCCGGCCTGCGCGTGCCGCCGTCCTCGCCGGCGGCGCGGCGGGTGGAGAACCGGGTGCCGTCCTCCGACGCCAACCCCTATCTCGTCATCGCCGCCTCGCTGGCCTGCGGCTATCTCGGCCTCGTCGAGGGGCTGCGCCCGACCGAGCCGCTGGAATCCGACGCCAAGGGCCTCGATTTCGAGCTGCCGCGCGGCCTGCTCGAAGCGGTGGCGGCGATGCAGTATTCCGACGAGATCGCCACCGTGCTCGGGCCGTCCTTCGTGAAGACCTACACGGCGGTGAAGCAGCAGGAATTCGACACCTTCATGCGGGTGATCTCCCCCTGGGAGCGCGAATATCTGCTGCTGAACGTGTGAGGGGGGCTGATCTGGCGTTCACCGCCGGGTCGCGCCTCTCGCTCCCTCTCCGGAGCGTTCTTCGTTCCAAGCGCCTTCTTCTAGGCGCCCGTCGCCGGGAGGGCGGAGCTTTTGGCTTCCTCTTCCCGTGCCGAACTCGGCTGTTACCGCGTTCGGCTCCCAACCAGGCCAAGATCGGATGCATCCGATCTTGGTGGAGAGGGCTGGGGTGAGGGGCTCGACGCTCCCAAGCTCCGCAGCCGCGTCGCACCCTCATCGACCCGCAGCGTGGGCCACCTCTCCCCGACGGGGAGAGGAAAACAGCGAGCCGTTGCGTGCGAGGGCGAGCCGATCCGGCGATTGTCGGCGGATTGCGCCTGCTTCTTTCCTTCCCCAAGAGGGGAGTGGGAAGACGAACATCCCGGATCAGCCTCGCGGCCGTCCGGGATATTGCCTTGGAAGGCGCCGGTCGGGAGATACCTCCCGCGCTGCCTCGCCGCGAGGCCCCCCGCCTCAGTCTTCCAGCATTTCGCGCACCAGCGGGATCACCTTGGTCCCGTAGAGCTCGATGCAGCACAGGCACTTGTCGTGGCCGAGCGGGCCGGCGCTGTATTTCAGGTCGAAATGATCGAGCTCCAGCGTCTTGGCGGTGTGGGCGATCTTCAAAGCCACCGTCTCCGGCGAGCCGAGATAGAGCGAGCCGTGGCTCACCTCCCGCTCGAACTCGTCGCGGCCCATGGGCGGCCAGCCGCGCTCGGCACCGATGCGGTCGCGATTGGCCTTGAAGGCCGGGAAGAACTCTTCCTTGGCCTGCTCGTCGGTGTCGGCGATGTAGCCGGGCGAATGCACCCCCACCGCCTGCGGCGTGGTGCCGAGCTGGGCGGCCGCCTTGTGGTAGAGCTCGACATAGGGTTTGAACCGCGAGGCGCTGCCGCCGATGATGGCGAGCATCAGCGGCAGGCCGTAGCTCGCCGCGCGCACCACCGATTCCGGCGAGCCGCCTACCCCGATCCAGGTCTTCATCGTGCCGCTTTCCGGCAGCGGATAGACGTGCTGGCCGACGAGCGGCGGACGCAGCTCGCCCTTCCAGTTTACGCCGCCGGGCGAGGCATTCTCGCGCAGCAGCGCCGTGAACAGGTCGAGCTTCTCCGAGAACAGCGTCTCGTAGTCCTTCAGGTCGAGGCCGAAAAGCGGGAAGGATTCGGTGAAGGAGCCGCGGCCGAGGATCACCTCGGCGCGCCCGTTCGACAGCGCGTCGACGGTGGCGAAGCGCTGATAGACGCGAATCGGGTCGTCGGAAGACAGTACGGTCACCGCCGAGCCGAGCCGCACCCGCTTGGTGCGGGCGGCGATGGCGGCCAGCACCACTTCCGGGGAGGAGACGGCGTAGTCCTCGCGGTGATGCTCGCCGACGGCGAAGAAGTCGACGCCGAGCTCGTCGGCGAGCACGCCCTGCTCGACCACGTTGCGCAGCACCTGCGCGTGCGGGAGCGGGCGGCCCTCGCCATCGGCCATGACGTCGCCGAAGGTGTCGAGCCCGAGATCGAGATGCTTTGCCATGACGCGGATGTCCCGGATGCTGGAGGATGCATGCCGGCGTGTCGCCGGCCGTCCTCATATGGACGCTCGCGCCGTCATCTCCATCGTGCCGGCTGCAATGGCGGGATTTCGCGTCTGCAAGCTCGGCCGCCGGAAACGTGCTGCCACGTGGCGGCAATAAAAAAGCCCGCCGGGCGGACCGGCGGGCTCAGTTAGGCGGCAAAAGGGGATAGGAACCGCCGAAACTCGTTCCGGGTTTGCGGCCCGGCATGATCAATGGCACCCGGCGGCTTCGCGGGGGGCGGCATTCGAAACGGCAACGTTCGAACCGGAATGCGGACGCGTGACGTCGAGGCTGTCGCGCACCGCCTGCCGGCGGCCGGCGCGGCGCTCGACGGCGCGCACCACCAGCACGCTGGTCGGGTCCTGCCAGACCGGACCCGAGGCGGCATCGCGCAGGTCGGCGCGGGTGAGCCCGATGTCCTTCAGCATGCGGTCGTCGAAATCGCCGAGCTGGTTGAGCAGCGTGCGGCGGTGCAGCGCCTTGGCGACGCGCACGAAGGTGATCACGGCACCGGTCAGCAACCCGCTGGCGGCGGTACCGAAGGATGAGAACGCGGTTCTGCGGACTTCGCCCATGTACGACATCTGAGAATTCCTCCATCTGTGTCGGCCGCGCGGCGGTGCGGGCTATTTCACTGATGGCGCGTCTCGCGCCCACCCGAATTCGCCGTCACCCGTTCGCGACAGGATCTTTATGAGGGAGATCAATTCATCACACTAGCGAATGTTTATGATCCGAGTTATCATAGATATTGATGTTAGAGCGCGATGAGGCCCGCCATGACCGCCCTGCTCGATATTGATCAATTAAGAACATTCATAGCCATCGCCGAAACCGGCAGCTTCACCAAGGCGTCCGAAGTGGTCCACAAGACCCAGTCGGCGGTGTCGATGCAGATGAAGCGGCTGGAGGAGCGGGTCGGCAAGCCTATCTTCGCCCGCGACGGGCGCGCCTCGCGCCTCACCGACGAGGGCGAGCGTTTGCTGGACTACGCTCGCCGCATCGTCCGGCTGAACATGGAAGCGGTGGCGAGCCTCAGCAATGCCGAGCTTTCCGGCCGCGTGCGCCTCGGCGTGCCCGATGATTACGCCGACCGCTATCTGCCGGAAATCATGGCGCGCTTCTCGCACACCCACCCCAATGTCGAGCTGACGGTGGTGTGCGATCCATCAACAGATCTGATCGATCGTATCGATACTGGCGATCTTGACCTCGCCATCATCACCGATTGCGAGATGATCGCCCGCGAGACCGAGATCATCCGGCGCGAGCAGCTGCTCTGGGTGGGGTCGAGCCGCCACGCGACGCATCTTGAGGAGCCGCTGCCGCTGGCGCTCGGCCGGCAGAGCTGCAACTGGCGGCAGGAGGCGATCGCGCAATTGCAGGCGCTCGCCCGGCCGTTCCGCATCCTCTACACCTCGTCGAACTCGACCGCGGTGTCGGCGGCGGTGCTGGCGGGGCTCGCCATCTCCGTGCTGCCGGAATCCGGCCTGCGCCCGGGCATGCGGGTGCTCGGCCCCGGCGAGGGCTTCCCGGCGCTGGCGCCCTGCCGCATCGGCCTGGTGCGCAACCGGCATGAGCATTCCGCGCTCGCCGATGCGCTCGCCGATCACATCGTGCAGGGCCTCGACAACATCTCCGAGGCGGCCATCGCGGCGGAGTGAGGAGACGGCGGAGTGAGGAACCTGGCAGAGTGAGGAACTTGGTGGGCTCGCGCCCGTTGTGGCGACAGCCCGCGTCCGAGGCCGACGCCTCAGGGAGGTCGCCATGCCCGCCCCCGTTCCAGCCCGTGCCGTTCCCGGCGATATCGTGCCGTTCCTGCGCTACGCCGATCCGCGTGCCGCCATCGACTGGCTGGAGCGCGCCTTCGGCTTCGCGCCGATCCTGGTGGTTGACGATGGCGCGGGCGGGGTCGCCCATGCCGAGCTGCGGCTCGGCTCCTCCGCCATCATGCTGGGCGGCCTGAAGGACGATTCGCTCGGCATGGTGAGCCCGGCCGAGGCCGGCGGCGTCACCCAGGGCATCTATGTGGTGGTGCAGGATGCCGAGGCGCTGTGGGTCAAGGCGCGCACCGCCGGCGCGCGGGTGGCGGTCAACATCTACGACACCCCCTATGGCTCGCGCGAATTCGCGGTGCGCGATCCCGAGGGCCATCTGTGGAGCGTCGGCACCTATCGCGCCGGCTCCTCGGAAGGTTGAAGCGTCAGGGGCCGAGGCAGGCGGGAAGGCCGGGCCTTCCGCGCGCGCCTCGCGCCGGTGCCTTAGCCGGTACCTTGCGCAGAAACCTCAGTAGGCGTCCTCGTCGAACACCGGCTCCACCGAACCGCCCCAGGCGCCGTTGTAGCGGTCGAGCAGCCGCTCGGCCGGCGTGGTGCCGAGGTCGAGGCTCTCGTCCAGCGGCTTGAGGAAGCGCGTCTCGTCGCGGCCTTGGCTGTCGCGCATGTCGCGACGGGCGAGGCCGGCGCGGGCGATGGCGACCACGTCGCGCGCCACCTCCAGCATCGACCGGCCGGCGATCTCGGCCTTGAAGCCGAGCCTCGGCACGTCGTCGCGCAGCTTCTGCCGCTGCTCGGCCGTCCAGCCCTTGGCGAGGTCCCAGGCGGCGTCGAGGCTGGTGGTGTCGTAATAGAGCCCGGTCCACAGCGCCGGCAGCGCGCACAGATTCTTCCACGAGCCGGCGTCGGCGCCGCGCATCTCGAGGTAACGCTTCAGCCGCACCTCGGGGAAGATGGTCGAGAGGTGGTTGGCCCAGTCCGACACCGTCGGCCCCTCGCCGGGCAGCGCGGGATGCTTGCGCGCCATCAGGTCGCGGAAGGACGAGCCGGCGACGTCGATATAGGTGTCGCCGCGCTTGATGAAATACATCGGCACGTCGAGCGCGTAGTCGACATAGCGCTCGAAGCTCATGCCGTCCTCGAAGGCGAAGGGCAGCATGCCCGCGCGCTCATTGTCGGTGTCGCGCCAGATCTCCGAGCGGAACGACAGGAAGCCGTTCGGCTTGCCTTCGGTGAAGGGCGAGTTGGCGAACAGCGCGGTGGCGATCGGCTGCAGCGCGACGCCGACCCGCAGCTTCTTCACCATGTCGGCTTCGGAGGCGAAGTCGAGATTCACCTGCACGGTGCAGGTGCGGAACATCATGTCGAGGCCGTGCGTGCCGACCTTCGGCATGTAGTTGGCCATGATGCGGTAGCGCCCCTTGGGCATCACCGGCGTCTCGCCCAGCGTCCATTTCGGGCTCATGCCGAGGCCGAGGAAGCCGAAGCCGAGCGGGGTCGCCACTTCGCGCACCTGGTCGAGATGGCCGTTCACCTCCGCGCAGGTCTCGTGGACGGAGATGAGCGGCGCGCCGGACAATTCGAACTGCCCGCCGGGCTCCAGCGAGATCGCCCCGCCGCCGACGGTGTCGGCGAGGCCGATGATCGCCTCGCCCTCCATGATCGGCTCCCAGCCGTTCAGCGCCTGCATGCCTTCCAGGAGGGCGCGGATGCCGTTCGGGCCTTCATAGGGCACCGGCTCGTGGCCGTTCAGCGTGAACGGGAATTTCTCGTGTTCGGTGCCGATGCGGAAGCGCGGCGCCGGCTTGCAGCCGGCGTCCAGCCAGGCGACCAGCTCGTCGCGGCTCTCGATGGGCTGGGTGTCGATCTGGTCTCGCGCCATGGGATCTCCGGCGGCTCGGCAGAGGCAGGTAGGGCGCGAGAACATACACAGGCCGAAGGGCAACGCAAATCGGTGAAATGCCGCGATTTTCCCGTGTTATTCGGAACTTGACGCTACGTCATATCTCGCGCGCCGCGCCGACCAGGGCAAGGGCCGCTACCGCCGCGGTGTCGGCGCGCAGCACGCGCGGGCCGAGCGACAGAACGATGGTTCTATCGCGCGCGACAAGCATCCGGCGCTCGACCTCGGCGAAGCCGCCCTCGGGTCCGATCAGCACCGCGAGCGGCGCGTCGCCGGCGGCGCGGATCTTCGCCACCGGGTCGCCGGGACCGGCGGCTTCGTCACAAAATAGTATCACTTTTTCGTGTTCGAGGCCGGCCAGCCAGCGCTCGAAGGGGAGCGGCTCGGCCACTTCCGGCACGGCGAGGATGCCGCATTGCTCGGCCGCCTCGATGACGTTGGCGCGCATCCTCTCGGTGTTCACCCGGGTCGCCTGGGTGTGGCGGGTGATCACCGGCACCAGCCGCCCGGCGCCCATCTCCACCGCCTTCTGCACCATGTAGTCGAGCCGGGCATGCTTCAGCGGCGCGAAGGCGTAATCGAGCGGGGCAAGCGGCGCCTGCGCCCGCAGCCTGTTCTCGCAACGTAAGGCGACGTCGCGTTTTCCGGCGCTCTGGCGCACCGCACGCCACTCGCCGTCGCGGCCGTTGAACAGGTGCAGCGCCGCGCCCGGCTCCAGCCGGATCACATCGGCGACATAATGGGCACGGTCGCGGTCGAGGCGGATCTCGGCGCCCTCGGCGAGGTCGTCGGGCACGAACAGCCGCTGCGCGCGAAAATCATAGCTCTCGGCGTCGGTGCCGTCGCCGCGCATGCGTGCCATAAGTCTGCCCGTATCTGCCTGTGTGAGTGGGCCGCAGCAGTCGGAATTAACCATTCTGCCGTGATATTGCCCTATCTTTCAGGCCTCTGTATCACGCTTGGTAAGCGACGTCCCTGCAGCGGAAGACGGAATGACACGCCAGATTTGGGAAGGCCATCGGGCCAGCATGCGCGCGGCGAGCGGTACCCGTGCCGCGTTTATCGGCCTCGCGGTCATCGCCGGAATGGCGTTGGCGGGGCCGGCTGGCGCGCAATGGATCGGGACGCCCGGCGGCGCGACCGACAGCACGCCTCAGGCCAGCACGCCTCAGGCCAGCCCGGCGCCCGCTCCGGCCGCCGCTCCGGCGGCGGCGCCTTCCGCGACGATGGACGCGACCCCGGATCTCGGCAGCGCCGCGCCCGGGCTGTCGTCGCCTTCGCTGTCGTCGCCCGCCATGTCCTCGCCCGCCATGTCTTCGCCGGCCCAGTCGCACATGACCATGCCCGGCGGCATGGTGCAGCAGCCTTCCGGCGACATGGCGGACTGCCAGACCAATGTGAACAAGCTGCGCACCGATCTCGAGGCGCGCGGCGGCGCCCTCCAGGCGGCGAGCAAGAAGAAGGTGCCGCCCACCGAGCTCTGCCCGCTGTTCCGCAATTTCGCCACCTCGCAGCAGAAGTTCCTCACCTATCTGCGCACCAACAAGACCAAGTGCGGCGTGCCGGACGAGGTGCTCACCAAGCTGCGCGAGAGCACCACCAACGTCGTCGGCGTGCGCGACAAGGTGTGCAAGGTCGCCTTGGAGATGAAGGAAGGCGGCGGCGCGGGTCCGTCCGGCCCGCCGCCGCAGAGCGCGGTGTCCGCCGGTCTCGGCCTGCCGAGCGGCCTGCCGGGCGTCAGCGCCAACAAGCCGGGCGGCGTGTTCGACACGCTCGGCGGCAACGCGCTGCGCTGACCGCTTCCGCGTCCTCCATCATGATCGCCCCCGCCGCCTCTGCCGCTCCCGCCGATGCCGCGGGCAATTGGGTGGAGCGCCACGCGCCCCCCTTCGCGCAGCCCTATCTGCGCCTCGCCCGCGTAGACCGGCCGATCGGCTCGTGGCTGCTGCTCATCCCCTGCTGGTGGTCGGTGGCGCTGGCGTCCCGTACCATGCTGGCGGAAGGGGTGACGCCGGATCCGCTGGCGGCGCTGGCCTATCTCGTGCTGTTCGCGTTCGGCGCCGTCGCCATGCGCGGCGCCGGCTGCACCTGGAACGACATTCTCGACCGCGACATCGACGGCAAGGTCGAGCGTACCCGCTCGCGCCCGCTGCCCTCCGGCCAGGTGAGCCTCGCCGCTGCCTTCGCCTTCCTGGTGGGGCAGGCGCTGGTCGGGCTGGTGGTGCTGCTCTGCCTGCCGCGCTTCGCGCAGATCACCGCGCTGTCCTCGCTCGGCATCGTCGCGGTCTATCCCTTGATGAAGCGGGTGATCTGGATCCCGCAGGCGGTGCTGGGGCTGTGCTTCTCCTGGGGCGCGCTGATGGGCTTCGCCGCGCTGATGCAGGCGCTGCCGCCCGCCGCGCTGCTGCTCTATGCCGGCGCCATACTGTGGGTGATCGGCTACGACACCATCTACGCGCATATGGACCGCGCCGACGACGAGGCGGTGGGGGTGAAATCCTCCGCCCGCCTGTTCGAGCGCGCGACCCGGCCGTGGCTGGTCGGCCTTTATGCCGGCGCAGCGCTGCTGATCGCCGCCGCGGTGGCGGCGGCCGGCGGCGGGGTCTTCGCCTATGTCGGCGCGGCCTTGTTCGCCGGCCATCTCGCCTGGCAGATCGCGCGGCTCGACATTGACGACCCGGCGCTGTGCCTCAGGCTGTTCCGCTCCAATCGCGATGCCGGGCTGATCCTGTTCGCCGGCTTCGTGCTGCAGGCGCTGGCCGGCTGAGGTTGGGGTTCGGGTTGTCGGCGCCCATGGCGGGTGATAATCACCGCCATCGCATAAAGGGCCGAGCTCATGACCATCCGTCTGCACCGCGGCGATCTCGTCGATCTCTCGCGCTATTCGCCGGAAAAGTCGCCCTTCGTGGCGATCGACACCGAGACGCTCGGCCTCAACCCGCATCGTGACCGGCTCTGCGTGGTCCAGCTGTCGCCCGGCGACGGCTCGGCCGACGTGGTGCAGATCCCGGCCGGCGCCGGCCCCGGCAGCGCGCCCAATCTCGAGGCGCTGCTCGCCGATCCCGCCATCGCCAAGCTGTTCCACTTCGCCCGCTTCGACGTCGCGGTGCTCGGCAAGACCTTCGGCGTCACCGTCGAGCCGATCTGGTGCACCAAGATCGCCTCCAAGCTGGTGCGTACCTATACCGACCGGCACGGGCTGAAGGAGCTCGCCCGCGAGCTGATCGGCGTCGACCTGTCGAAGCAGCAGCAGAGCTCGGACTGGGCGGCGGAGAGCCTCACCGACGCGCAGCTGCAATATGCGGCGTCCGACGTGCTCTATCTGCACGCCATCCGCGAGAAGCTCGCCGCGATGCTGGCGCGCGAAGGCCGTACCGCGCTGGCCGAATCCTGTTTCCGTTTCCTGCCGACTCGCGCCGCGCTCGATCTCGCCGGCTGGCCGGAACAGGATATCTTCGCGCATAGCTGAGCGCGATCAACGAGTTGCGCCAAATCATCCACGCCGGCGGCCGTCGCGGCTTGCATGGCGGAGGTGGAATAGCCATTTTAGGCGCCGCTGGAGGGGCCGGCGACCGGGGACGTGCCTCAACTCATGAATCGTCAGATCACATCCGCCGAGCGCAGCGCGTCGGGACAGGAAAGCGTGGCGCCGCCACGCCGCGCGGCCGTTACGGCCCAGCGCTTCCGCGACGCCGCCAGCCACAGCCGGTGGGTGCGGGTGTTCAAGCGCGGCATGCCGGTGGTGGTGCTGCTCGGTCTCGTCGTCATGGGCGGCATCGTCTGGCTGGATCCGTTCCGCATCCCGGTGAACCTGCCGCTGGAACTCGGCCGCGTCTCGCTGTCCGGCAGCCGGATCAAGATGGAGCTGCCCAAGCTCAGCGGCTTCACCGAGGACAATCGCGGCTATAACCTCACCGCCGAGGCGGCCTCGCAGGATCTCAGCCAGCCGAACCGCGTCGATCTCGAAGTGATCAATGCCCGCATCGAGCTGGCCGATCAGGGCTGGGCGAAGCTGACCGCCAAGATCGGCAGCTACGACACCAAGACGCAGGACATCCATCTCGGCGAGGGCATCACCTTCGCCACCAATGCCGGCTATGCCGGCAAGCTGCAGGATGCCTCCATCAGCATGCGCGAGGGCCGGATGGTCAGCGAGCATCCGGTGGAGCTCACCTATACCGACGCGCGGCTGACCGCCGACCGCATGGAAGTGACGCAGAAGGACGCGCGCGCGCTGTTCACCGGCAATGTGACGCTGGTGTTCAAGCTGCCACCGGAGCACAAGGCCGAGGCCGGGCCGGCATCGAGCACCGTGGCGATGGACCCGGTCTCCGCCCCGCGCCCGCAGGCGACGCCGTGAGCGCGGCCGGCGGCTCCGGCGCCGTGCGGATCGTTCGAACCGGATGGCGGGCCATTGAATGCCCGCCCGCAGCGGGATAGACATATTCCATGCACGCTTTGTCCCGCTCCACCGCCCTCCTTCTCGCCCTTGCCCCCGCTCTCGCGGTCGCGCTGCTCGTGCGTCCGGCGTTCGCACAGCAGAACGTGCCCAATGCCCTGCAGGGCTTCGCGGCCAATCGCGATCAGCCGATCAAGATCGACGCCAACAGCCTGGAAGTGCGCGACCAGGAGAAGAAGGCGATCTTCTCCGGCAATGTCGTGGTGCAGCAGGGCGACACCAACATGCGCTCGCGCGAATTGGTGGTGTTCTATGACGGCAAGAGCATCACCGGCGTCGACGGCAAGGCCGAGGACGGCAAGGCCGCCGATGGCAAGGCTTCGGACGGCAAGGCCGCCCCGGCAGGCGCCGCGGGCGCGGCGACCGATCCGGCGGCCGGCAACCCGATCAATTCCTCGTCGATCCGCCGGCTGGAGATCAATGGTGGGGTGATCGTCACCACCAAGGAACAGCAGGCGACCGGCGACCAGGGCATCTTCGAGACCAAGTCCAACACCATCACCCTCACCGGCAATCCGGTGGTGCTGACCTCCGGCCAGAACGTCATTCGCGGCAAGCGGCTGGTGGTCGACCTCACCACCGGCACCTCGCGCATCGAGGGTGGCCGGGTAGAAAGCCTGATCGTGCCGGGGGCGATGAAGCAGCAGCCCGGCGCTCCGGCGAAACCGAAGCCGTGATGTCGACGCCGTGACGTCCAGGCTCCGAGGTCGAGGCTGACCTTGGGGATTTGGCCTTGAGGATTCGAGGTCGAGACGTCGCCGGCGTCGGCGGTCCCGCGGTGCCCCGGATGGCCCCGAGGGGGCGGAACCGAACCCGGCGCGCGGCCGAGGCGTGCCGGTCTTGAGGGCGCCGCCATAGGCGCCGCGAGGGTGTGTATGGGCGCGCGCGCCGGCACCCGCTTTCCGTCATTTTTCCGCTTGGTATATCGGGTTTGGCGCTGGCGGCCCGATTTTTGCTTGCGCGCATTTGCCAGCGGGTCCGGGATTGTTTATCACCCTTCTAGTGGTGCGTTCACCACGGAGGGTGCGCGTGAGATTGTTTCCGGTAGGCAGCCGCGAACGCCAGATAGTTCCGCCGGCAGCGGCGGACTACGGTTCCGGGAGTGGCGGGGCTCCGCAGAATGGTGTCGGCCGTGGCCGGCGTCCCGGCGAGGCCCCGGCGGGAGCGCGACAGCCGGCGGTATCGCCGTCGGCCGGCCTGCTGCGGGCGACCGGGCTCGTCAAGCAATATGGCGGCCGCCGGGTGGTGCGCGAGGCCAGCCTCGGCGTGCGGCGCGGCGAGGCGGTGGGCCTGCTGGGCCCCAACGGCGCCGGCAAGACGACGATCTTCTACATGATCACCGGCCTCGTGAAGGCCGATGCCGGCCGCATCGAGTTGGACGGCCACGACGTCACCCATCTGCCGATGTATCGCCGCGCCCGTCTCGGCGTCGGCTACCTACCGCAGGAAGCCTCGATCTTCCGTGGCCTGTCGGTCGAGGACAATTTGCGCGCCGTGCTGGAGATGGTCGAGCCGGACCGCAAGCGCCGCGAGATGGAGCTCGACGCGCTCCTGGAAGAGTTCCGCGTCACCCATGTGCGCAAGTCGCCCTCCATCGCCCTGTCGGGTGGCGAGCGGCGGCGTGTCGAGATCGCCCGCGCTTTGGCGACGCGGCCGACCTTCATGCTGCTCGACGAGCCCTTCGCCGGCATCGATCCGATCGCGGTGGGCGACATCCAGGCGCTGGTGCGCCATCTTACCCATCGCGGCATCGGCGTGCTGATCACCGACCACAATGTGCGCGAGACGCTCGGCCTTATCGACCGGGCCTATATCATCCATTCCGGCACGGTGCTGATGGAGGGTTCGCCCGACGAGATCGTCGCCAACCCCGAGGTGCGCCGGCTTTATCTCGGCGAGGAGTTCCGGCTGTAACATGGCGTACGCGTCGCGCTCACGCCTTCGTCGCACCGGGCATGGAGGCCTGCTTCCATGTCGCTGAGCCCGCGCCTCGAATTCCGCCAGACCCAGTCTCTGGTGATGACGCCGCAGCTGATGCAGGCCATCAAGCTGCTGCAGCTGTCCAATCTCGACCTCGTCGCCTATGTCGAGGCCGAGCTCGAGCGCAACCCGCTGCTGGAGCGGCAGTCCGAGCCGGAAGGCGAGGGCGGGGCAGCCGGCGAGCGCGCCGAGAGCGTGCTGGAGGTGGCGGTCCACGAGACGCACGAGGCGGCGCCGGAAGGGCACGGCGCCGAGCGTGAGGCCCAGGCCGCCGACTGGCTGGAAGATCGGCTGGATTCCTCGCGCAGCGCCATCGAGGACCGGCTCGACACCGGGCTGGAGAACGTGTTCCCCGATGATGTCGGCCGCGAGCCGGTGGGGGGCGCCCCGGGCGCCGATGCGCCGGCCTATTCGGAATGGGCCGGGGTTGGCGGTGGCGGGCGCGACGAGGAAGGCTACAATCTCGAATCCTTCGTTCCCGCCGAGACCTCTCTCGCCGACCACCTCGCCGGCCAGCTCACCATGGCGCTCACCGATCCCGTGGACCGGCTGATCGGCCATCACCTCATCGATCTCATCGACGAGGCCGGCTACCTCACCTCCGATCTCGCCAGCGTGGCGGAGAAGCTCGGCGCCCCGCCGGCACGGGTCGAGGCGGTGCTCTCCACCATTCACGGCTTCGATCCACCGGGCATCGGCGCCCGTTCGCTTGCCGAGTGCCTGGCGTTGCAGCTCAAGGAGCGCAACCGCTTCGATCCGGCGATGGCGGCGCTGCTGTCGCATCTCGACCTGCTGGCGCGGCGGGAGTTCAACGCGCTGCGCCGCCTGTGCGGGGTCGACGAGGAGGACCTCGCCGAGATGGTCGGCGAGGTGCGCCGGCTCAACCCCAAGCCCGGCCTCGCCTTCGGCTCCGGCGTCATCCAGCCGGTGGTGCCCGACGTGTTCGTGCGCCCGGCCACCGATGGTTCCTGGCATGTCGAGCTCAACTCCGACACGCTGCCGCGGGTGCTGGTGAACCAGGCCTATTATTCCAAGGTGTCGAAGACCACCCGCAACGACCGCGAGAAGGCCTTCCTCACCGACTGCATGCAGACGGCGACCTGGCTCACCCGCTCGCTCGACCAGCGGGCGCGCACCATCCTCAAGGTTGCCATCGAGATCGTGCGCCAGCAGGACGCCTTCCTGACGCTGGGCGTGCAGCATCTGCGGCCGCTGAACCTGCGCATGGTGGCGGACGCCATCGGCATGCACGAATCGACGGTTTCTCGCGTTACCTCGAACAAATACATGGCGACGCCGCGCGGAATCTTCGAGATGAAGTATTTCTTCTCCTCGTCGATCTCTTCTTCGGATGGCGGCGAAGCACATTCGGCCGAATCGGTGCGGTTCCGCATCAAGCAGATGATCGACGCCGAGACCCCCGCGGACGTGCTGTCCGACGACACGCTGGTGCAACGCCTGCGCGAATCCGGCATCGACATCGCTCGCCGGACGGTTGCGAAGTACCGCGAGGCGATGCGCATCCCCTCCTCGGTGCAACGTCGCCGCGAGAAGCAGGCCGCCGCCGCCGGCGGTTGACGCGCCATGCTTTCCGGCGCGTCCCGGCGGGCGGCAAAACCGCGAAACTGTGCGCCGCCGGGCGGTACACCTCGGTTTACGTTGACACTTTCCCTCACGGCTCCTACCTCTTAAAGGCACCGGCCGGGCAAGTAGGGGGTTCGGGCAACAGGCGGGAGGAGCGTTGTGCACGTAGTTCTCCCCGCTCATGCCCCAGCAGAGGGACGAGTCACGATGCCGCTGCGGGTTTCTGGCAAAAATCTCGACGTTGGAGAGGCATTGCGCCAGCGGGTTTCCGACCGCTTGGCCGATGTCATGGACAAGTATTTCGACGGCGGCTGGTCCGGCCACGTCACCGTCGCGCGAGAGGGGTCCGGCTATCGCTCGGACTGCGCGCTGCATCTCGACAGCGGCGCTATCCTGCAGGCGCATGGCGGCGCCCAGGATCCCTATTCCAGTGCCGACGCGGCGGTGGAGCGCATCGAGACGCGCCTGCGCCGCTACAAGAGCCGGGTGAAGCGCCGCGCGCCGAATGGCGAGGCGCAGGCCGGCGGGCCCGAGACGGTGCCGCTCACGGTCTTCGAGACCCCCGACCACGAGGACGGCGAGGCGCTCGACGGCTGGAGCCCGACCGTGGTGGCCGAGGCGACCGCCGACATGCCGCGCCTCGCGGTCAGCGACGCGGTGCTGGAACTCGACTTCACCGGCGCGGCGGTGCTGGTGTTCCGCCATGCCAGCCATGGCCGCGTCAACGTGGTGTATCGCCGGACCGACGGCCATGTCGGCTGGATCGATCCGCCGCTCGCCGCCGTGGAAGACGTGCATTGATCTCCCGTCGTCACCCTCGGAGCGCGGGCGGGTTCGTCCCGTCCCGCGTCCGCCAAACGCCCACGCTCTCCATCCGGATCGCGCTATGGCCCTGAACGATATTCTCTCTCTGCCTGCGGTGTTTCCCGCCCTGCGGGTCGGCAGCAAGAAGCAGGCGTTGCAGGAACTCTCGGCCAAGGCCGCCGGCCTTCTGAACCGCGACGAGCGCGAGATTTTCGACACGCTCAATTCGCGCGAGCGGCTGGGCTCCACCGGGGTCGGCAACGGCATCGCCATCCCGCACGGCAAGCTGGCCAAGATGGACAAGCTGTTCGGCCTGTTCGCGCGGCTGGACAAGCCGATCGACTTCGAGGCGCTGGACGGCGAGCCGGTGGATCTCGTCTTCCTGCTCCTGGCGCCGGAGGCGGCGGGAGCCGACCATCTGAAGGCGCTCGCCCGCGTGGCACGGCTGCTGCGCGACCCCGAGGCCGCCAAGAAGCTGCGCACCTCGCACGACGCCGCCGCGATCTACGCCATCCTCAACGGCACCGCCGCCTCCAACGCCGCCTGAGCGGCGTCGCGAGTGCCGGCGCGGCGCCGGCATCCTCGCTTCCGTTTCATCAGGAGAGTTCCATGGCCGATCCGCTCGATTCCGGCGTCCCGGCGCTCGGCGCCGAACAGTGCCGCGCCGCCCGCGCCATGCTCGGCTGGAAGGTGGAGGATCTCGCCGGCCATTCCGGGGTGACCGCCGCCTATGTCGAGGCGTTCGAGCAGGGCCGCGAGCCCGGCGACGGCGAGGATCCCAATGAGAGCGTGCGCATGCGCCGGGCGCTGGAGCATGCCGGGGTCGAGTTCATCGATGCCGGCCTGCCGAGCGCCGGTGGCGGGCCGGGCCTGCGGCTGCGCTCGACGCCGTCCTATATCCAGCCGGAGAACCTGTCCTCCGCCAACGACGTTTGACGCAGGCGAGGGCGAGCGGCCGGCTCACGTCACCCGGCCGCGCTCGGCGAGGAAGTCGATCAGCGCCCGCACCCGCGCCGGCAGCGGTCCGCCGCTGCCGGGATGCACGGCGTGGAAGCTCTCGCGGTCGCCGGGATTCAGCGCCTCCAGCACCGGCACCAGCCGCCCCGCCGCGATGTCGGCCCGCACGGTGAAGGTGGCGAGCCGCGCCAGCCCGACGCCGGCCACCGCCAGCCGGCGGACGCCCTCGCCGTCACTCGCCTGCACCCGGGCCGAGGGCGGCAGCGTCACTTCCCGCCCGTCCTCCCGCAGCGGCCAGTCCTCCACCGCCCGCTTATAGCCGAAGCCGATGCGGATGTGCGCGTCGAGATCGGCGGCGCGCCGGGGCGTGCCGGCCTGCGCCAGATAGGCGGGCGCGGCGACGATCACCTTGCCGGCATCGCCGAGCCGGCGGGCGAGCAGGCTGGACGCCTTCAGCTCGCCGGCGCGAATGGCGACGTCCACCCGCTCGGCGAGCAGGTCGATCACCGCGTCGGTCTCGACGATGTCGAGGCTGACGCCGGGGTGGCGGGCGAGGAAGTCCGGCAGCAGCGGCGCCAGCACATGCGCGCCATAGGAGGCGCTGGTGCTGATCCTGATCCGTCCCGCCGGCCGCTCGCCGGCACCGGCGCTACGCTCGGCCTCCTCGATGTCGGCGAGGATGCGCGCCGCGCGCTCGTAGAAGGCGCAGCCTTCCGGGGTGAGCTCCAGCCGGCGGGTCGAGCGGGTGACGAGGCGCGAGCCCAGCCGCGCCTCCAGCCGGGCCACCAGCTTGCTCACCGCCGAGGGCGTCATCCGGCTGGCGCGGGCGGCGGCGGAAAAGCCGCCCTGCTCCACCACCCGCACGAACACTTCCATCTCGCCGGAGCGGTTGATCTCGCCGCGCGCCATTCGGTCTTCCAACTCACAGATGCTGTGCCGATCGGCAGTCTATCTCACAAATGTGGGCGGCTCCATCTTCTCGGCAGCAGAATGATGGAAGGAACCTGCCATGGATTATCGCCCGCTTGGACGCTCGGGCCTGAAGGTACCGGCGCTTTCCTTCGGTGCCGGCACCTTCGGCGGCACCGGGCCGCTGTTCGGCCATTGGGGCACCGCCGACGCGACCGAGGCGCGCCGCCTCGTCGACATCTGCCTCGACGCCGGGGTGAACCTGTTCGACACTGCCGACGTCTATTCCGACGGCGCCTCGGAGCGGGTGCTGGGCGAGGCGATCCGTGGCCGGCGCGACAAGGTGCTGATCTCCACCAAGGCCGGGCTGCCGACCGGGGAGGGGCCGAACGAGGCCGGCACCTCGCGCCCGCGCCTGCTGCGCGCGGTGGACGAGGCGCTCGTCCGGCTCGGCACCGACTATATCGACCTGTTCCAGCTACATGCCTTCGACGCGGCGACGCCGGTCGAGGAGGTGCTGTCGACGCTCGATACGCTGATCCGCGCTGGCAAGCTGCGCTATATCGGGGTGTCGAATTTCGCTGGCTGGCAGATCATGAAGGCGCTGGCGGCCAGCGAGCGGCATGGCTGGCCGCGTTATGTCGCCAACCAGGTCTATTATTCGCTGGTCGGCCGCGACTATGAGTGGGAGCTGATGCCGCTCGGCGCCGATCAGGGGCTGGGGGCGCTGGTGTGGAGCCCGCTCGGCTGGGGTCGGCTCACCGGCAAGGTCCGGCGCGGCGCGTCGCTGCCGGCCGGCAGCCGGCTCAACGCGACGGCGGAGTTCGGCCCGCCGGTCGAGGAGGAGCGGCTCTATCGCATCGTCGACGTGCTGGACGAGCTGGCTGGGGAGACCGGCCGCAGCGTGCCGCAGATCGCCATCAACTGGCTGCTGCAACGGCCGACCGTCGCCTCGGTGATCCTCGGTGCCCGCAACGAGGCGCAGCTCATCGACAATCTCGGCGCGGTGGGCTGGGCGCTCGACGCCGGGCAGATCGCCCGGCTCGACGCGGCGAGCGCGGTGACCGCGCCCTATCCCGCCTTCCCCTATCGCCGCCAGGCCGGCTTCGCCCGCCTCGACCCGCCGATGGCGGGGTGAGGGGCTGCATGCCGACATGTCCGCCCCGCCTCCACTGGCCAGCGTGCCCCCGGCGGTCGTGTCGGCCGAATGTGGCGCCGTGGAGTGCCATCGTCTTTCCCTCCCCCCGTTGGGGAGAGGTGGCCCGCGAAGCGGGTCGGTGAGGGGCGACGACATTGAGAAGCGAAGAAGGCCCTCACCCCATCCCTCTCCATCAACCTCGGCTGATGCCGAGTTTGACTTCTAGAAGATCGAGCTCGGCATCAGCCGAGTTCGATGGGGGAGGGCGAGAAGCGGCCGTGCCCGCTGTTGCGACGTGAGGGGGCGGAATCAGCAGCCTGCGAATATCCGTCGCGTTCTGTATCTTTCCTTGCCTTTCCCCGACCGAACCCCGCCTCTGCCGGGTTTGCTCCCGAGGATGTCGAAACCGGGGACTTCCGGTTTCGACGGAGAGGTGGGCCGCCCGGCGGGTCGGTGAGGGACGACGACATTGGGAGGCGAAGAAGGCCCCTCGCCCCGTCTGGGAGAGGGGAGGAAGAGAGAATAGAGGCCTCAAGCACCCCCTATGGCGTGATCGCCACCTTCAGCACGCCGTCGCGCTGGTTGGCGAACAGCTCATAGGCGGCCTCGATGTCGTCGAGCTTGAAGCGGTGCGTCACCAGCGGTTTCAGGTCGACCCGGCCGGCGGCGATCACGTCCATCAGCCGGCGCATGCGCTCCTTGCCGCCGGGGCACAGCGTGGTGACGATCTTGGTGTCACCGAGCCCGGCGGAAAACGCGCCGAGCGGGATCTTCAGGTCGGTCGAATAGACGCCGAGCGAGGACAGCGTGCCGCCCGGCCGCAACACCCTGAGCGCCGATTCGAAGGTGCCCTGCGTGCCCAGCGCCTCGATGGCGACGTCGACGCCGCGCCCGTCGGTCAGCGCCAGGATCTGCTCCACCACGTCGCCGGCCTTGAAGTCGACCACGTCGGAACAGCCGAGCTGCTTGGCGATGGCCAGCCGCTCCGGCACGGTGTCGACGCCGATGATCTTCGTCGCGCCCTTCAGCTTCGCGCCGGCCACCGCGCACAGGCCGATCGGGCCGAGCGCGAACACCGCCACATGGTCGCCGATCTGCACCGCGCCGGATTCGGCGCCGGAGAAGCCGGTCGACATGATGTCCGGGCACATCAGCACCTCGTCGTCGCTGAGATGACCGGGCACCGGGGCGAGGTTGGCGAGCGCGTCGGGCACCAGCACATATTCCGCCTGCGCGCCGTCGATGGTGTTGCCGAACTTCCAGCCGCCCATCGCCTTGAAGCCGTGCTTCGTGCCCGGCCCGTCCTGCGAGCCGCAGCCGCACAGACAGGCATAGGAATGGCCGGACGGGGTGATGGCGCCGGCGATCACTCGCTGACCCTCGCGATAGCCGGTCACCGCCGAGCCGAGCTTCTCGATGACGCCCACCGGCTCGTGGCCGATGGTCAGGCCCTTCTCGACCGGGTACTCGCCCTTGAGGATGTGGACGTCGGTGCCGCAGATGGTGGTGGTGGTGACGCGCAGCAGCGCGTCGAGCGGGCCGACATCGGGGATCGGCTTGTCGTCGAGGACGATGCGTCCCTTCTCGACGAAGATGGCGGCTTTCATGCGGGGCATGGCGTTCCTCCTCAGCTAGGCGGGCACCACTATGCATGCCGGGCTGGGGAAGAACATGACACGGGTCAATTGCCGGCTTCGCAGGCGGGCGCGGGGCCCATGCCGGCCAAGCTTCAGGAAATCCCGCGCTCGCGCATCAGCGTCACCACCGCGGCGCGCAGCTCCGGCATGCCGGCACCCTCGCGCGAGGAGGTCGGGAACACCACCGGGAACGCCGCCGGCCGGCGGGTGAGCGCGGCCTGCGTCTCCTCGAGGCGGGTGGCGAGCTCGTCCTTCTTCAGCTGGTCGGCCTTGGTCAGCACGATGGCGTAGGACACCGCCGCCTTGTCGAGCCCGTCGAGCACGCCGAGATCGATCGGCTTCAGCCCGTGGCGGGAATCGATCAGCACGAAGACGCGGGCGAGATTGGCGCGGCCGCGCAGATAGGCGTGGATGGTCGCCGTCCAGGCGTCGACCTTCTCCTTCGGCGCCTGCGCGAAGCCGTAGCCGGGCATGTCGACCAGCGTCAGGTCCGGCCCGAGGCCGAAGAAGATCAGCTCCTGCGTGCGGCCCGGCGTCACCGAGGTGCGCGCCAGTGCCTTGCGGCCGGTCAGCGCGTTGACGAGGCTCGACTTGCCGACATTGGAGCGTCCGGCAAAAGCGATCTCGATGCCGCGCATCGCCGGCAGCGTCTCGATGGTCGGGGCGGCGGTGAGGAAGTTCCACTCGCCGGCGAACAGCTTGCGGCCGGCCTCGATCAGCGCGGCCTGCTCGGCCGCGCGGGCGGCGGCCTCGGGGGAGGTGTCGGCGTTGGGAATGTCGGTGCTCATGGCCCGCTTATCCGCCGCCCGGCGCCGTTGCGCAAGCCGTTGCGGCCCCGTGAGTGCCGATCAGAAGCTGATCCGCCGCAGAATGCCGTCGCGATCGACCAGCTGGTGCTTCAGCACGGCCAGCACATGCACGGCCAGCAGCGCCAGCAGCGCATAGGCGAGCACCTCGTGCAGGAGCTGCAGCCGCTCGAACAGCGCCTCGTCGGGGCCGACCGGCGCCGGCAGGGTGAACAGTTCGAACGGCCGTGTCGGCAGGGCCAGCGGCGAGGATGCCGCCATCAGCCAGCCGCTCATGGGTACCGCGAGCATCAGCGCGTAGAAGCTGAGATGCGCCACCTTCGCCGCCCGCCGTTCGAGGCGGGAGTGCTCGACTGGCGGCGGCGCCGGGGCGAGCCGCGCGAGGAGGCGCAGCGCCAGCAGCGGCAGCACCAGCAGCCCGTAGGATTTGTGCCACTGATAGAGCGCGAAGCTGGTGCCGAGGTCGCGCTGCACATGCGTCATCGACCAGCCCACCGCCAGCAGCGCCAATATGAGCGCCGCCATCAGCCAGTGCAGCAGCCGCAGCGGCAGGCTCCAGTGGCGCGGTGCCGTCATTGCGAGCCGTCCGCATGCGCGGCGACGATGATGCGCACATCGTCGGCGACCAGCGGCAGGCCGGCGGTCATGCCGTAGAGCGAGCGCCGCACCCCGAATTCGGCGTGGAAGCTGAAGCCGCGCCCGCCGTCGCGCTTGACCTCGACGGTGAAGCTCTCGGGCCTCGTGGTGCCGAGCAGCGTCATGTTGCCGGTCACGCGCACCGAGCGGTCGTCGAGCTTCTCCACCGAGGTGGAGGTGAAGCGGATGTCGGGATGGCGGTCGGAATCGAGAAAGGCCGGGCCGCGCACATAGGTGTCGAGCGCCGGCGAGCGGGTGTCGAGCGAGGCGGCGGCGACCGAAAACCGCACCGTGGAGCGCTGCGGCCGGTCGGGATCGATGGATAGCTGGGAGGTGAAGCGGCGGAACACGCCATGGGTGAGCGGATAACCCTTGGCGCCGATCTCGAAGGCGATCTGGGTCTGCGACGGGTCGATGCGATAGGGATCGGCGCGCAACGGCACCCCCGCCACGAGAAGCAGGGCGGCGACGGCGAAGCCTTTCACAGTGACCTGCCGCATCGGATCACCTCAGGACGGGAACGCCTCGGGACCAGACGGGTATTCTATACCCGCCCCGTCCGGGTGGCGAGGCAGATCGCGCGGATGTGTGCCTATGACGGGCGGCGCGCGGCCCGCGCAAACGAAAACGGCGGGAACCGCCACCTGGCCGTTCCCGCCGTCCGTGTCGCTTGCCGTGTCGGCCGGGTCGCTAGCCCGTTCCGGCCTTCTTGCGGCCGAGGCGAAGGGTGCTCTTGAGATTGTCCCAGAGCTCCACCTTCACGCCGTTGCGGCGCATGATCACCGATTGCTGCAGCACCGAGAGGGTGTTGTTCCAGGCCCAGTAGATGACGAGGCCGGAGGCGAAGGAGGCCAGCATGAAGGTGAAGATCAGCGGCATCCAGTCGAAGATCATCTTCTGGGTCGGATCCGGCGGGGCCGGGTTGAGCTTCATCTGCGCCCACATGGTGCAGCCCATGATGATCGGCCAGATGCCGAGCATCAGGAAGTGGCCGATCATCGGCACCTGCGACGGGTCCCACGGGATCAGGCCGAACAGGTTGAACAGCGTGGTCGGATCCGGCGCCGAGAGGTCCTTGATCCAGCCGAAGAACGGCGCGTGCCGCATTTCGATGGTGACGAACAGCGTCTTGTAGAGCGCGAAGAAGACGGGGATCTGGATCAGGATCGGAAGACACCCGGCGATCGGGTTGATCTTCTCCTTCTTGTAGATCTCCATCATCTCCTGCTGGAGCTTGGTGCGGTCGTCGCCATAGCGCTCGCGCAGCGCCTGGATCTCCGGCTGCACCGCCTTCATCTTCGCCATCGAGGCGTAGCTCTTGTTGGCGAGCGGGAAGAAGATGCCCTTGATCAGCACGGTCACCACGAGGATGGCGATGCCGAAATTGCCGACGAGGTGATAGATCCAGTCGATGACGACGAAGAGCGGCTTGGTGATGAAGTAGAACCAGCCCCAGTCGATCAGCCGGTCGAAGCGGTCGATATTGTACTGCGCCTGGTAGCCGTCGACGAGGCGCACCACCTTGGCGCCGGCGAACAGCCGGCCGTCGCGGGTGGCCTTGGCGCCCGGTTCGACCGTGACGGCGTCGCCGAGGAAGTCGGTCTGGTAGGTGAGGTCGGTGCCGTTCTGCGCGGCGGAGAAGCGCGCCTGCACCTTCTCGGCGGAATCCGGGATGACGGTCGCCGCCCAGTACTTGTCGGTGATGCCGAGCCAGCCGCCGGTCGAGTTGAAGGTCTCGGTCTTCCGGTCGGCGATGTCCTTGTACTTGATCTCGTGCAGGCCGCCCTCGGAGGTCACGCCGATCAGGCCTTCATGCAGGATGTAGTAGCCGAGCGTGTGCGGGGTGCCGTGGCGCGAGACCAGCGCGAAGGGATGCAGCGCCACCGCGGCCGACCCGTTGTTCTCCACCTCGTCGACCACATGGAACATGTAGTTGGCGTCGATGGAGAGGGTGCGACGGAAGACCTGCCCCTCGCCATTGTCATAGGTGAGGGTGAGCGGGGTCTCGGTGGTCAGCTTGGCGCCTTCGGGGGCGGTCCACAGCGCGTCCGGGGCCGGCAGCTTCACATTGGAGCCGGAGGCGGCGACCCAGCCGAACTCGGCATAGAACGGGTTCGGTCCGCCGGAGGGCGACAGCAGCACGATGATCGGCGAGTTCGGCTGCACCGTCTCGCGGTAGTTCTTCAGCGACAGGTCGTCGATGCGGCCACCGCGCAGCGACACCGAGCCGGTGACGCTCGGGGTGTCGATGGCGACGCGCGGCGTGCGGGCGAGGGCTTCCTCGCGGGTCAGCGCCTTGGTGGCGACGGCGGCCGGCGCGGGGGCGGAGGCATCGGAGGGCGCGCCCGGCGCCGCCGGGGCGGCCGCCTGCTGGCTCTGCTGCGCCGTCTGCTGCTGTGCCTGACGCTGGGCCTCCATTTGCGGGATGCCCGAGAAGTACTGCCAGGCCAGCAACACAGCCATCGACATGACGATGGCGACGATCATGTTGCGGTTTTCACTCGTCATGCGCAGTCTCTCCGTCGGCGTGCGCGGTCACCTGCGCAGCGGCTGGCGCCGCGGCAGGTTGGGGCCGCGCGGGCGGGTGCCGGCGCCGGTTCCCAGAATGGAGGCGGGTTATGCCCCGCTCGATGTCGTTTATGAGGTCGGTGAAGCGCGTGGAAAGCGTGGCGCGCCGGGCGACGATCACATAGTCGAAACCGGGCCGCGCCACACGGGGCAGGGCGGCGCGCACGGCTTCACGCAGGCGGCGCCGGATCCGGTTCCGCTCCACGGCATTGCCATGCTTCTTGGTAACGGTGAGGCCGATGCGCGCGGCGCCGTCATCGGCGCGGTCGCGGGCCTGCAGCAGCAGCGGCCCGGAATTGGCCCGGAGCCCGCCGGCGGCGGCGAGGAAGTCCTTGCGCTTGACGAGCCGGTCCATAAGGGCGCCGTTCCTCAGGCGAGGGCGAGGCTGACCCCAGCCCGTGCCATCTCAGCCCTCTCGACCAGAGACAGGATGACCGCGGCGGCAGGCGTCGCGGTCATGTCAGGGATCGGATCAGGCCGACAGGCGCTTGCGACCATGCGCGCGGCGGGCGGCAATGATCTTGCGGCCGTTACGGGTCGCCATGCGCGCACGAAAACCGTGCCGGCGGGCGCGCACGAGCTTGCTCGGTTGATAGGTGCGCTTCACGGGTGTCTCTCCGCAGTCTGGTTATGCCGCCCGGGACCGGAATGCCCCCCTCGACCGCCGGCCGCAACGATGGTGCGGCACTCTTGCGTCAATATGAGAGGCAGCCCGGCCGCCAGGGCAGCCGAGGTTCGGAGGCGGCTTATAGGGGGAGGAGGCAGACAAGTCAACGCGCCTTGTCCCATTCCTCTGCGTCTCTCGCGAGGCGGGGCGGCGGCGTCATGCGGCGTCGCAGGGCGGCGGCCTGGCGGGATCCCCGCGCCGCGCAAGAGCAGGCGCATGAGAGCGTGATGCATATCCCAATCGGCAGCGGAGGGCAGCCCCCGACGTTCGGGGAGCGGCGGACGTTCTTCGACGCCGCATGGCTCACCCAAGCCCCAATCCTGCAAGGGCCGGCATGCGACCGGCCTCGGCCGCACGGTGCCGGTCGCGCGTTTCGCCTCGAACCGGATGCCGGTGCGGTGCTGTTCTATCGTGGCGGCGAGAAGGTTCCTCGCCACGGTTCAAGACGTTGCGGCCGGCGGCCGGCTGCCGGCGCCTCGCGACGCGTCCTTCTCCCGTAGGGGAAGGTGGACGGCGCCGGGGGCGCGATGCTGCCGGTGAGGATCGAAGGGGCGGCAAGCGAGGGCGCGCGGCGCGATCGGAAACGCGACCCCTATCGCACGCCGTTCCCTCCGGCGGCTTGCGAAACGTGCCGATGCCGGGGCGGCGGCGCATGCCGTGTGTAGCGCTGGCGGCTCCTCCGCTCGGCCTGATGGCGAGGCGCCGGGTGAGAGAATCACCGAAGCGAGGCCCAGCCGGCGCCGGTCGTCATGCCGCCTGCATCGGCCGGGCAGTGTTTCCTCCAGGCTTTGGTTCCCCCGAGGCTTCCGGGATCGCTTCCCGATCGAGGCCGGGGAATCGTCTTTTCGATGATCTTTCCGGCACGGGGGATCATGTCCCGGACGATCCCCGGCCCGGCGGCCGGAATCGCCGCCAGCCTGCGCCGGGGGGCTCGGCCGGTTGGCCTGCGGACTTCATCACGAAGGGCCATTTTGAACGACCTTGCCGGGTCGGTACCCGGCGCGGCCTCGCCATGGCCGCATTCGCTCCTATATGCTTTTCACGATTCCGTGCGACGCGCCGACGTGCGTCTCTGGCCGTAGGGCCGGCCATGACCAGATAAGGCTGCGATGACGACGCCTCTCGATGCCGCTTCGCCTCTGGCTGCGCTCTCCGAGCGCACGCTGCCGTCCGCGGCGGCGGCGGAGACGGCTGCGCGGCCGGCCGGCGCGCCGGGGACGGCAGCGCGGAGGCCGTCCCGCCATCTCGGCCTGTCCGGCAAGCTGCTGGCCTTCACCGTCGCCTTCGTGGTGCTGGCGGAACTTTTGATCATCGTGCCGTCGATCGCCGCCTACCGGGTCAACTGGCTGTCGGACCGGCTCGCCGCCGCCCGCACCGCCGCGCTGGTGCTGGACGTGGCGCCGCAGGAGATGGTGCCGCCCGATCTCACCCGCGAGCTGCTGGGCAGCGTCGGCGCCATCACCGTCGCGCTGAAGCGCAACGATACCCGCCGGCTGCTCGCCTCCACCGACATGCCGCCGGAGGTCGACCTGCATGTCGACCTGCGCGATGTCGGGCCGTGGCAGGCGGTGAGCGAGGCGGTGGACACGCTGTTCGCGCCCGACGGGCGGATCATCCGCGTGGTCGGCACCCCGCCGCGGCTCGGCGGCTTCGTCGAGATCGTCATCGACGAGACGCCGCTGCGCAAGGCCATGCTGCGCTTCACCCGCAACCTGGTGCTGGTGTCGCTGATCATCGCCGCGCTGACCGGCGGGCTGATCTATCTCGGCCTCGCCTGGATGTTCGTGCGGCCGATGCGCCGGCTCACCCAGCGCATGGTCGCCTTCCGCGAGGCGCCCGGCGCGCTGCCGGCGGCGCTCGATCCCACCGCCCGCATGGACGAGATCGGCCAGGCGGAGCGCGAATTCACCGAGATGCAGCGGCAGATCCGCGAGACGCTGCAGCAGAAGAGCCGGCTGGCGGCGCTGGGGCTGGCCGTCTCCAAGATCAACCACGATTTGCGCAACCTGCTCGCCTCGGTGCAGCTGCTTTCCGACCGGCTCGCCATGATCCGCGATCCCGCCGTGCAGCGCTTCGCGCCGAAGCTCGAGGCGGCGCTCGACCGTGCCATCGCCTATTGCGAGCACACGCTCGCCTACGGCAAGGCGCAGGAGCCGCCGCCGGAGCGGCGCATGGTGGCGCTGGCGCCGCTGATCGCCGACGTGCAGGCGACGCTGGGGCTAAGCGCCGAGGACGGCGCCGCCATCGGCTGGGTGGATTCGGTGGAGCGCGGCCTCAAGGTCGACGCCGATCCCGACCAGTTGTTCCGTGTGCTGCTGAATCTCTGCCGCAACGCCGTGGAGGCGCTCGCCGCCCGCGCCCCCAACGACCCGCTGCGCGACCAGATCCGCGTCACCGGCCGCCGCGAGGGCTCCACCGTGGTGGTCGAGGTCGCCGATACCGGCCCCGGCGTGCCGGAGGCGGCGCGGGTGCACCTGTTCGAGGCCTTCCAGGGCTCGGCGCGGCGCGGCGGCACCGGCCTCGGCCTCGCCATCGCCGCCGAGCTGATGCAGGCGCATGGCGGCGAGATCCGCCTGGTGCCCGGCACCATCGGCGCTACCTTCCAGCTGCGCATTCCCGACCGCCCGGTCGATCTCGAGGCTCACCGGGCGCTGCGGTCGCATGGCTGATTCCCGGCGCCGGTCGGCGCGTACCCTGATCGCCGGTCTGATCGGCCTTATTGGTCTGATCGTCCACCTCACTGCACTACCCGGAGCCGCGATGGCCGCCCCCGTCAGTGTCTCCGGCACGCAGGTCGTCGTCGACGGAAAGGCCTTCGCGATTCGCGGCGCGGCGGGGGAGCAGCAACTCGGCGAGCTCGCCGGCCTCGGCGCCACCACGGTGCGCACCTATGGCGGCGATCCCGGCCCGGTGCTCGATGCCGCGCAGCAGGCGGGCTTGAAGGTGATCGTCGGCCTGTGGGTCGAGCATCCCCGTCGCGGCGTCGACTATGCCGACCGCGCTTTCGTGGACAAGCAGCTCGCCGACTTCAGCCAAACCGTTGAGAAATATAAGGATCATCCGGCCTTGCTGATGTGGGGCATCGGCAACGAGGTCGAATCCGAGCTGGCCGACGACGGTGCCGTCTGGCCCGCCATCGAGGAGGTGGCGGCGATGGTGAAGGCCGCCGATCCCGCGCATCCGCGCATCGCCGTGCTGGCCGAGACCGGCGCCGACAAGGTGGCGAAGCTGCGCGTGGCGGCGCCGAGCATCGATGTGCTCGGCATAAATGCTTATGGCGACGCGCTTTATTCCGTCGTCGCCCGCGCCCGCGACCAGGGCTGGACCGGACCCATCGTCATCACCGAGCTCGGCGCGCGCGGTCAGTGGCAGGCCGCCACCGCCCCCTGGGGCGCGCCCTTTGAGCTGACCTCCACCCAGAAGGCGATCGAGCTGAGGCGCTATATCGCGGCGCTGGACAAGCAAGGCGTTGGTATCATTCTATTTTTCTGGGGCTGGAAGCAGGAGGTGACGCCGAGCTGGCACAGCCTGCGCCTGCCTTCCGGCGAATGGACCGAGGCCGCCGAATCGATGGCGGAGGCGTGGGGCGGCCGGACGCCGGAGGGCAACCATGCCCCGCGCATCGCCGCTCTACGCCTCGTCGCGAACCCCTCCCAGCCCTATGCCAGCGTCGGAGCTTCCGAGCCTTGGCAGGTGGAGCTGGCGGCAAGCGATCCCGATGGCGATCGTTTGGACATTCGTTGGGTCGTCCGGCAGGAATCCCGCATCCGCACCGTTGCCGGCGATTTCGAACCGGACGCCGAGGTGATGGCCGATGCCGTCGTCGCGACGGAGAATGGCGCGCGGGTGCGGGCGTTACCCGTTGGAAAATATCGACTTTTCGTCGAGATTCGTGATGGCCGCGGCGCGGCCGCGACGGCGAATCTGCCGTTCGAGGTGCGGTGAGCGCGACGTTCCGCCGGTGTGGCGCGCGAAAATCTTTCCACAAGCGGATCGGCTTTCCCCGCGATCCATTGCGACAGGGATGTTGCATTGTCTGCGGAAACGGGGTAGCTGACGGGCCTCTCGCGAGGGGTACCGCCTCCGCGACGAAGGCCAGCGGGTCTTACGACCCCGGCCGGGCGCCCGTAGCTCAGCTGGATAGAGCACCAGACTACGAATCTGGGGGTCAGAGGTTCGAATCCTTTCGGGCGCGCCACTCTAACACTTTACCTGCAAGGGTTTCCCCCACTCTGGGGAAAGTGAGACATTCCAGACGTTCCAGCGATTGGTTCACGCCTCGTTCTTACGGCTCGCGACGCGCAGTTCGGCGACGCAGGCGGTCTTCTTCAAAGGTGACGCGATTGTAGCGGTGGGTGGTCGTGATCTGGCTGTGCCCGGCCTCAGGCCATGACGTCGCCCTCGGCGTGGAACGAAGGGCGGCCCGGCGTGTTGAGGTGACTGTCGTCAGGGATCGCACATGAAGATCCTCATCGCCCTCGCCTCAGCGATCGTCCTCGCTCTTTCCAGCAGCGTCGGATTCGCGCTGACTGCCGAAAGCGTGAACACCGCCGAATTCCGGGAAATGCCCGCTAGGAGCGGGAAGAACGTCGCTCGGCCGGATCCGCTGATTGTCGCGGCCCAGGTTCTGCTCAGCCGGCGCAGCATCTCCCCGGGCGAGATCGACGGACTGGATGGCAAGAATTTTCGCAAGGCGTTGGCGCAGTTCCGTCGCGGGAATGGTCCCGGTGACGGCGATGACCTCGACCAAAGGACATGGGTGGCGCTTACCGCGGGTTCCAATGGTGGAATCGTCGTCAGTTACACGCTCTCGAGGAAGGACGTTTCGGCCCGCTTTGTCCGTTCCATACCACGGGATTATGCGCGACAGGCGCGGCTGAGGCGCCTTGCCTACACCAACCCGTTGGAGATGCTGGCCGAGCGCTTTCATATGAGCGAAGGCCTGCTCAACGAGCTGAATCCCAAAGCGAAATTTCGCAAGATCGGCGAGCGGATCGTCGTGGTGTCGGTTGATCGCGCACCGGCTTATGTCGCGGCGGAACGGATCGAGGCGAACAAGACGACCGGCATGGTGTCCGTCTATGGCCCGGGCGACCTCGTCCTCGCGAGCTATCCGGCGACGATCGGCAGCGATGACACGCCTTCGCCGACCGGCGAGTACACCGTCGAGCGGATCGTGAAGAATCCGACTTATCACTACGATCCCCAGAAGAACTTCCAGCAGGGCCGCAACAAGCGGAAACTCGTGCTGCCCCGGGGGCCGAACAATCCCGTCGGTACGGTATGGATCGCGCTTTCGAAACCGACCTTCGGGATCCACGGGACGCCTGAGCCGAGCAAGGTCAGCAAGACGTCGTCTCATGGCTGCGTTCGGCTGACGAATTGGGACGTGGAAGAACTGGCCGCTCTGGCGAGGAAGGGGCTGCCGGTGCGATTCGTGGAGTAACGCCGATATCGACAGCGGGTCTGGTGTTTCCAGTGGCCGAAGGCCGCGGGCCCCCTGGCGTGCTTGCGACGTCCTTGCCCGAAATGATCGTCGGCATCTCGGCGCCAATCCAGATTCGCGCTGGCTCAGCCTTCGGCCGCGGTTTCGAAGGCGGCTTGCGCCAGATCGGTTTCGCGCAGCAATTTGCGCGCGAGGTCGCTCGATATGCGATGGCTGCGCACCATGTCGATGATCGTCGTGCTCTCCGCCTTCAAAGCCAGTACGTGCAGCCGTTCCTCATCGTGCAGCGTCTCCTCGTCGCGTGCCGCCTGCGCCTCCGGCTGCAGTTGCGCCAGACGATGCTGGTAGTAGTCGGCGACCAGGGCGACGGCTGTCAGGTGGCGCCCCTCCTGGATACCTTCGTGTTCTCCGGCCCGGCCCAGCGCGGTGATCGCCGCCCGAGCGGCCTCGATACGCGCCATGCGCTCCTGCTGATCTTCGCGGGGCTCCGGCGGCAGGGAAATGCCCTTCAGCAGCCGCGGCAGGCCGATATTGGCGAGGACGAGCGAGCCGAGTATCACCCCGGCGGCGATCAGTATGGCGAGATCGCGGGAGGGGAAGGGCAGGCCGTCGGGCAACACGAGCGGCAGGCTGAGCGCTCCGGCCAGGGTGACGGCACCCCGGACGCCCGCCACCGACATCGCGAGGACCAAGCGTGTGTTCGGCAGGCGCCGGCCGCGAGCGGGCGCCGGGTGGAAGCGAAGCCAGATGAGGACCGAGATCCAGATCCAGACAAAGCGCAGCACCGCCAGCGCCACGATGACGGTCAGCACATAGACCGCCAGCCAGCCGAGCCCAGCATGGCCGCTTTCGGCGGCCCCGGCATCGACCCGTGGCAATATGCTTGGCAGTTGCTCGCCGAGCAGCAGAAAGATCGAGCCGTTGAGGGCGAATTGCAGTGTCTCCCACACGGCATTGCGGCGGATGCGGGTGATGGCGAGCGTCTGGCCGCTGACCTCGATCCAACTCATCATCAGACCGGCGGCGACCGAGGCGAGCACCGGCGAGCAGCCGATGGCGGCGGCAAGCAGATAGGCGCCATAGGGCGTCAGCAGGCTGATGAGGATCTGCGACGAGGTGTGCTCCCCCAACCGCGCCGCGACCCATAATTTGACGGAGGCGATTGCCCGGCTGAGGGCGAGGCCGAGCGCGATGCCGCCGATCGCCGCCCAGACCAGCCCGCCCAGCGACGGCCAGAACGGAAAGGTGCCGGTCATCGTCACGGCAATGGCCACGCGCAGGCAGATCAGACCCGAGGCGTCGTTGAACAGGGCCTCGCCTTCCAGAATGCGCAACAGCCGACGCGGAATCGGCACGTCGGTCACCATGGCGGTGGCCGCCACGACATCGGTGGGCGAGAGGACCGCCGCCAACGCGAAGCAGACCGACAAAGGCATGGCGGGCAGGATCGCCTGCAGCAGCAGTCCGACGCCAAATACGCTGAAAAAGACCAGCCCGAAGGCGAAGGACAGAACAATCGTGGCATTCTCCTGCAGGTCGCGTTTCGGTACCCGCCAGCCGTCGAGGAACAGAAGCGGCGGCAGGAACAGCAGGAAGAACAGCTCCGGCTGCAGCTGCACGCCGAAATCGGTGACGCAGCCGATAAGGGCGCCGGCCGCGATCTGGATGAGCGGCAATGCGATGCGTCCTCCCACCGCTCGGTTGATCCAGTGCGTGGCGACGACGCCGACCAGCAGAACGAGAATGGTCCAGAGCAGATTCATGAGTCTCACCGAGAGACACGTGCCGTGTCGGGTTTGATCGCCCCTCACTCGGGGAGTGATCCGGCGGCGGTGGGAGGAGACGTCGGAGCCGGGGAGGAAGGGAGAGGTAGTGCGACCGCCGAAGCGGAAGATGCCGTGCCGGGCTCCAGGGTTCTTTTCGATCCACATCGCGGCTGCGGTTTCGACCGCTGTCGCTTGAGGGCTGTGGCCGCGAATAGCCGGCGGGCGGCGCGCTACTGCGGCGGCCTCCTCGATGGCATGTTGCGGAGGCGCCCGTGGAAGCCGGCGCGCCGAGGGGCGCCGTGCGCGAGGAGAGCGCCGATAAGGGCTCTATTCATGATTTCGGCCTGCCGCATGCGCGGGCGGGCTCAGGCGGCGTCGATGTCTCGCAAGGGGACCCGGCTCGCCGCGTTGTGGGAATCGGCCAATTCCTTGAGCATGGCGAGCAGCAGCGTCGCGCGTTCGGCGCCCAACGGGGCGAGGAGCCGTGCCTGACTGCGCAACACGTGCTCCCGCACGGCGTGGCGTAGGTTTTGCCCCTGCTCGGTCACATAAAGCCGACGCACGCGCCGGTCGGCAGCATCCACCTCGCGACGGATAAGGCCACGTGCCTCCAGGCGCTCGACGCATTTGGTGACCGAGGAGCGATCGAGCGCGGAGCGCTCCATCAGGCGTGTCTGATCGATGCCGGGGTCGGCGGCTACCACCGACAAGGCCCCATATTGTGCCGGGCTGAGGTCAAACCCGGACGTCTCGTCGAGGAAGATCGCCATGGCGACCTGATTGCAGCGCCGGATCAGGAATCCCGGCAGGTGGCCGATATCGTCTTCCGGAGGCGTATCCATCTGTGGCCGATCTCCAATTGCGCACCATATGTCGACCATGATAGTTGCATTACTGAATTTCAGCAATGCAATATGTTTCCCTCGCGGAAACATGTCGATCGGTATCGAACATGGCTACCTCCGGCACCTCTTCCCGTCCGGCCACTAATGGCGTTTCCTCGGCTGCGCCCACCGTCGATGGCGCCGGGTCTCATGCCCATCTCCATGCAGGGGCGGGCAGGGGCCAGGCCACGCGCCGCCTGCTGCGGGGTCTGTTGATTCCCCTGTTTGTCCTCGCTGTGGTGCTCGCCCTGGTGCGGTACTCGGCCGGGCACTGGAACGACTGGGTCGGCCTCGCTGCCGTCCAAACGACCGACGACGCGCAGGTCCGCGCGGAGAACATCCGGGTCGCCAGCCGCATCTCCGGCGTCGTCCAGAGCTTTCGGGTCCGGGACTTCCAGCGTGTCCGGGCCGGGGACTTCATCGCCGAGATCGATCCGGCCGACAACGCCGCCGCCGTCGCCAAGGCGGAGGCCAATGTCGCCGCAACGGAGGCGACCCTTGCCAACCTCGCGAACCAGATCGCGCTCCAGCGCGCGGTCATCGAGCAGGCGGATGCCGCACGTGCCTCGGCCGTGGCCAAGGAACTTGAAAGCCGGCAGGAGCGGCAGCGCCAGGAAGCGCTGCTGCCGACCGGTTCCGGCACCAAGCAGCGCGTCGAGCAGGCGATCGCGGCGCATGTGACGGCGCAGGCGGACCTGAAGGCCGCCGAGGCCTCCCTGACCGCGCAAAGCCGGCAGTTGGACGTGCTCTCCGGCACCCGGCGCCAGCAGGAGGCGGAACAGGCGGCGGCGCAGGCGACGCTGAAGGCGGCGAGGCTGCAGCTCGACTATACGCGGATCGTCGCACCGGCGGACGGCGTGGTCGGCGAGCGACTGGTGCAGGCCGGCAGCTATGTCTCTGCCGGCGCCAGCGTCATCGCGCTGGTGCCGCTGCCGCATGTCCATGTCATCGCCAACTATAAGGAAACCCAGCTGCCCAACGTCGCCGTGGGCCAGCCGGTCGACATCACCGTGGATGGCCTGCCCGATGTCGCCCTGCGCGGGCATGTCGAACAGATCGCACCGGCGAGCGGCTCGCAATTCGCGCTGCTGCCGCCCGACAACGCGACCGGCAATTTCACCAAGGTGGTTCAGCGCATTCCGGTACGGATCGCCATTGACGAAGGGCAGGCGGCGCTGGAGCGGCTGCGGCCGGGCATGTCGGTGGTCACGGCGATCCGCACCGATCGTGGAGCCCGGATGGCGGCGCAGCCATGAGCGCGCCATCGCCGGATCGGCCCGCCGACAACCCAGTGACGCGCGGGGCGCGCTCGCATCACCCGGGCTTCGCGGTGGCCGCGGTGATGGTCGGCACGTTCCTCGCGGCCTTCGACAGCCGCCTGTTCACGGTCGGGCTCGCCGATCTGCGGGGCGGCTTCGCACTCGGCTACGACGAAGGCGGCTGGCTGAGCACCGCCGCGCTGGCGCCGCAGATCCTGATCGCGCCGGCGGTGGCGTGGCTGGCCACCACCTTCGGGGTCCGGCGCCTGCTCGGCGTGCCCAGCCTGGTCTATGCCGCGATCTCGCTGCTGATCCCGTTCGTGCGCCACTACGAACTACTGGTTGCCCTGCATGTCGCGCGTGGACTGCTGCTTGGCGTCTTCGTGCCGGCGACGCTGCTCATCATTCTGCGCAATCTCTCCCTGCAATGGTGGCTGCCGGCCATCGCGCTCTATGCCTTCCGGTCCGCCTTCACCTTGAATTCCGGCGCGGCACTTGGGGGCTATTACGTGCAGACGCTGGGCTGGCAGTGGATGTATTGGCAGGACGCGCTCGTCGCGCCGGTCATGGCGGTGCTGGTCTATGTCGGCGTGCCCCGCGAGCGGGTGGATCGCGGGCTGCTCGTCCATGCGGATTGGGGCGGCATGCTGCTGTTCGGCGCCGGGCTCACCCTGATCTATGTCGGGCTCGACCAGGGCAACCGGCTCGACTGGCTGGAATCGGGAACGGTGGTGGCGACGCTGGCGGGCGGCGCGGCGCTGATCGTGGCGTTCTGGATCAACGAATTGCTGCATCCCGAGCCCTGGGCCAGCGCGAAGGTGCTGATGTCGCGCAACATCCTGCTCATGCTGGGCGTCACCGTGCTGTTCACCCTGACCAGCGTGTCGAACGGCCTGCTGGTTCCCAACTTCCTCGACGTGATCGGCGCGCTGCGGCCGGAACAGACCGGCGACTTGCTGTTCGGCTCTGTCGCGCTGCCGCTGGTCGGCTTCACCGTGCTGGCGGTGTTCCTGCTGCGGCGGATCGATGCCCGCATCGTGCTGACGCTCGGTCTCGGCGCCTTCGCGCTTGCGAGCCTGCTGGCGACGCGTCTGACGGGGGTGTGGCGGCTGGACGACTTCGTGCCGCTCACCCTGCTGCAATCGGCCGGCCACGGGCTGACCTTCGTCGCCATCATCGTCATCGCGCTGAGCAACGCCAATCCCAAGCGCGCGACAGCCTTCTCCGCCTACATCCAGGTGCTTCGCCTGGGCGGCGCCCAGATCGGCCTCGCCTTGATGATGACCTGGCTCAGGATCCGCGAGCAGGTGCATTCCCACCAGCTCGGCCAGCACGTGTCGGATGGCGAGGCCTCCGTCGAGCAAACCGTGACGGCGCTCGCCAATCGCTTCGCGCCCTTCGATGCCGGGTCGGCCCATCAGCGAGCGCTCGGCACGCTGGCATCGCTGGTGAAGCAGCAGGCCAATGTGCTCGCCTATATCGACGGCTTCCAGCTTTGCTACTGGCTGGCGCTGGCGGCCCTGCTGCTGGTGGCGTTCATGAAGGCGCCGCCACCGGGACCGCTTGTCCCCCGCCGATCGCTGGCATGAGGGCTGGCGCTGCAAGGCACATATCTCGCGGACGCATCTCTAGATGACGAAAGTGCCGGCGATCGCGGGGATCGCCGGCACTTTGAAACCGTCATTCCTGCTTGGCGGACACCATCCGCGAACGAACCGCGGGAAGGAAGGCCGCGCCGTCAGGCGGCTCGCGTCAGTCCGATCTCGACATTGCCGCGGATCTCGACTTCGATTTCGAGGATCGACATCGGCGCGCCGCGCTCGAGGCGTACCTTCACGCTGTCGCGTTCGCAGGGCACGCGCTTGGCGACGGCGGCCAGAATGTCTTCGCGCAGGCTGGACAGCAGGTCGTCGCCGCCGAGAACCTGGCGCTCATGCGAGAGCAGGATCTGCAGCCGCTCGCGCGCCTGCGGCGCGCTGCCATTGGTGAAGAAGCGCTTCCACAGCGTCATGCCGCCCTCCGCAGGAACTTGCCGAACAGGCCGAGGCGCTGCTTCGGCACTTCCACCGCCAGTTCCTCGCCCTTGAGGCGCCGAGCCGCGTCGTTATAGGCGCGGGCCGGCACGCTGTCCGGGTCGTGGATCGAGACCGGCACACCGAAGTTCGAGGCCTTCAGCACGTCCGGGCTTTCGGGCACGATGCCGAGCAGCGGCAGCGAGAGGATATCGAGCACGTCCTCGATCTTCAGCATGTCGCCGCGCGCGGCGCGCACCGCGTCGTAACGCGTCAGCAGCAGGCGCTTGTCGACGGTTTCACCGCGCTCCGCCTTCAGCGTCTTGGAATCGAGGATGCCGACGATACGGTCGCTATCGCGGACCGAGGACACTTCGGGATTGGTGACGACGATCGCGATGTCGGCGTGGCGCATGGCCAGCGTGGCGCCGCGCTCGATGCCGGCCGGGCTGTCGCAAACCACCCAGTCGAAATGGCGGCGGAGGTCGTCGATGACCTTGTCGACGCCTTCTTCCGTCAGCGCGTCCTTGTCGCGGGTCTGCGAGGCCGGCAGCAGGAACAGCGAGTCGAGGCGCTTGTCCTTGATCAGCGCCTGCGGCAGCCGGGCATCGCCCTGGATGACGTTGACGAAATCATAGACCACACGCCGCTCGGCTCCCATGATGAGGTCGAGATTGCGCAGGCCGACGTCGAAATCGACGACGACGACCTTGTCGCCGGTGCGCGCCAGCGCGGCACCGATCGCGGCGGTCGTCGTCGTCTTGCCGACGCCGCCCTTTCCAGACGTAACTGTAATGACCTTTGCCATGCCTCGCTCCTAAAGTGCGGCAAGCCGCAATGTGTCGTTCTCTGTCCACACACGCACGGCCCGCCCCCGCAGGGCACCGTCGATGTCTTCCGCCGTCCGGTAGGTTCCGTCGACGGCAATCAGCTCGGCTTCCATCTTCGTGCAGAAGATCTGTGCCCTCGAACCGTAGGTCGCTCCGGCGATCGCCCGCCCGGCCAGGGTGCCGTAGACGTGGATCGACCCGCCGGCGATGATTTCGGCGCCGGCGCCCACCGAGCCGACCACGGTCACGTCGCCCTCGAGGCAGACGATGGATTGGCCCGAACGCACCCGCTGCTCGACCAGCATGTTCACCGGGTCGGTCGGCTCGACCGACTTGCGCGGCGTCTCGGCCACCGCGACCGGCTCTTCGGGGAGGACGAGGGTGGCGTCGCGCCCGCCGCGCAGCACCGGCGGCATCGAGGCGTCGATCATGCTGGGCTTCACGCCCTCGAGCCCGACGAGGCGCACGCCGCGCGTGGCGAGCTCGCCGATCCAGCGCTCGACCTCGGCCTTGCTGGTGGCGGTGCCGGCCATGTCGAGCACCACTGTCCGCCCGGTGAAGAAGCCCGGCGAGCGCTCCAGCCAGATGTCGAAATCGGTCAGCCACGGCTGAAGCGGTACATCGGCCACCAGCGTCATCGCCATGAACGAGCGGCCGCGAAAGCGGATGGACGGGCCGGAGCGGCTGACAGCGTTCACGGTGCGAATCTCCTCTAGTCAGGAGAGATTCCGTTAATTTTGGTTAATGGCTGGTTAAGGAGCGCCGGGAACCGCTTGCAGGACAGGGGATTACAGGCCGAGCCGGTCCATGATCCGGCCATGCAACACCAGGGTACGCACGCCCAGCGGCCAGAAGCCGTGGAAGGCGATCGGCTTTTGCGCCACGACCGGCAGGTCGAGCTGCGCGGCCGTGCCGTGCAGCAGCCGATCCGCCAATTGGCGGGCGAGGGCGGTGCCGAGCGCGACGCCGCGGCCGTTGCAGCCGAGATAGATCAGCGCATCCGGCGAGGGCTCGTGCACATGCGGCCAGTGGTCCTTGGTCATGGCCAGCTGGCTGTTCCAGCCATGGGTCCAGCGCACGCCCTTCAGCTGCGGCCAGAGCCGTTGCGCGTAGTCGGTGAGGTAGGCGATGGCGTCCGGCGTGGCGATCGGGTGCATCGGCCCGCGTCCGCCCATCAGCAGGCGTCCCTGCGCATCGATGCGGTAATAGACGGTGATGCGCCCGCTCTCATAGACCGAGGGCCGGTCCGGCGTGATGCCGGCGCGCTGCGCCGCGCTCAGCGGCTCGGTGGCGGCGATGGCGCTGAACACCGGCACGATGGTGCGGCGCAGGCCCTGCCACAGATCGTCGGTGAAGCCGTTGGTGGCGATCAGGATCTTCTCGGCCTCGACGGTGCCGGCGGGCGTGCTGATCGACCAGCCGGCGGCGGTGCGGCGCAGCGAGGTGGCCCGGGTGCCGCCATGGATGCGGGCGCCGGCCGCCAGCGCCGCCCGGGCGAGGCCGCGCGAATAGGCGAGGGGATTGAGGTTGCCGCCGCGCGTGTCGAGCATCGCGCCGTGATAGGCCGGCGTGCCCGTCGCCGCCGCCGCCGCCGTCCGGTCGAGCCACGAGACCGGCATGCCGCGCGCCAAGCACTGGCGGGCGGTCGCCGCCACCGCCTCGCGCGCCCTAGCGCTGCGGGCAGCGCGCAGCGTGCCGCCATGATGGACATCACAGGCGATGCCGAGCCGCTCGATCAGCTCGAAGGCGCGGGTCGGCGTGTCCCAGGCGAAGCTCACCATGCGCCGGCCGAGCTCGGGGCCCCAAGTCTTCTCGATCTCGTCGGGATCGAATTTGAGGCCGGGATTGAGCTGGCCGCCATTATTGCCGGAGGCGCCCCAGCCCGGCTCGTTGGCTTCCAGCACCACGACGTCGGTCCCGGCCTCGGCGAGGTGCAGGGCGGTGGTCAGCCCGACGAGGCCGCCGCCGATGATCGCCACCGAGGCGCGACGCGAGCCGTCGAGCGGCGGGGTCTGCGGTGCCGGCGGCGCGTCGAGCCGGTAGACGTTGGGCGGCAGGGGCTTCGGAGGCAAAGGCTTAGGAGACGAGGGCTTCGGCGACGCCATGGTGCTCATGTCAGTTTCCCGCGAAGGGGCGCTCCTGTCGGTCGCCCTCGGTCGAGATGAAGGAGGTATCGAGTTCGTCGAGGCGGGTGCAGCCGAGAAAGCCCATCACGGCTTCCATCTCCTGCCGTAGCAGGTGCAGCACGTGGCTGGCGCCGGCCTCTCCAGCAACGGCGGTGCCATAGAGCGGGGCGCGGCCGATGAGGACCGCGTCGGCGCCGAGCGCCATCAGCTTCAGCACGTCGGCGCCACGCTTCACGCCGCTGTCGGCCAGCACGGCGGCGCGTCCGCGCACCGCTTCCACGATGGCCGGCAGGGCGCGCACCGGCGGCACGGCGGCGTCGAGATTGCGCGCGCCATGGCTGGAGACGACGATCCCGTCGACGCCGGCCTCCACCGCGCACGCGGCGTCGTCGGCGCGCAGCACGCCCTTGAGGATCAGCCGGCCGGGCCAGCGGCGGCGCAGTTCCTTCAGGTCGTCCCAGCCCAGGGCGTCGGTGAGGCGCACCTGCTCCCAGGTCGCCTTGCGGGTGATGCTGGAGCGGAAGCTCTCGGGATAGTGCCGATAGGTCGGGATGCCCTCGTCGAGCAGGTAGCGCAGGAGCACGCCGACCACCCAGCGCGGATGGGCGAGCATGTCCAGGCCGCCCTTGAGGCTGGCGCGGATCGGCACCTCGTAGCCGTTGCGGGTGTTGTATTCGCGGATCGGGTTGGCGACGGTGTCGACGGTCAGCACCAGCGTCTCGATCCCGTTGGCCCAGGCCCGGTCGATCAGTGCGTGGGAGAGCTCCCGCGCCTGCCACATATAGAGCTGGAACCACAATTCGCCGCGCGCTTCGGTGGCGATGCGCTCCATCTCGGTCATCGAGCCGGTGGCGATGGTGAAGGGAATGCCGGCTTTGGCCGCGGCGCGGGCGAGTTCGATCTCGCCCTGGTGCCAGACGAGGCCGGCCGCCGCCGTCGGGGCGATCACCAGCGGGAGGGGCCGCTCGCGGCCGAACAGTCGGGTGGAGAGATCGCGGCGGGAGACGTCGACCAGCACACGGGGATGGAAGACGAGGTCGTCGAAGCCGCGGCGCAGCCGGGCGAGGCCGACCTCGTCCTCGGCGCCGCGGTCGATATAGTCGAAGATGCCGCGCGGCAGGCGCCGCCGCGCCTGCTTGCGGACATCCTCGATATTGAGGGCGGTGGACAGCATGCCGAAATCCTCGCCCGGTCGCGTCAGGCGGCGCCGGGCAGGAAGAGCTTGCCGGGGTTCATGCGGTTCTGCGGATCCAGCACCGCCTTGATCTGGCGCATCACCGCCAGCTCGGCCGGGTTCTTGGTGCGGGCGAGGCGCTTGCGATAGGTGGTGCCGACCCCGTGCTCGGCGGTGATCGAGCCGCCAAGCTCCATCGCCACGTCGTCGATGATGACGTCGATGGCGTCGGAAGCGATCTCGAATTCCTCCGAGGTCGCGAAACGCTCATGCGGGAACAGCACCACGACGTGGATGTTGCCGTCGCCGATATGACCGACCGACATCACATTGGCGTCGGGATAGGCCTTTAGCACACCTTCTTCGACGCGCCGGACGAAGGCCGGCTGCTCGGCGACCGGCACCGAAGTGTCGTGCGACATGGTCTTGCCGGCCAGCTTGAACTCGCCGGTGACGCCATGGCGCAGCTTCCAGATCGCCTCTTCCTGCGCGAGGCTGGCGGCGATGGTGGCGTCGGAGATCAGCCCGGCCTCGAAGGCCTCGGCGAGGAAGCCCTCCATCGCCGTGGCGAGCGGGGCGTCGAGCTGCGAATCCCCGGCCTCGATCAGCAGGTACCAGGGAGACTTCTGCGCGAAGGGCATCACCGTGCCCGGCACATAGCGCAGCACGAAGTCCATATAGGACGAGCCGATGATCTCGAAGCTGGAGATGCGCTCGCCGAACACCGCGCGGGCGCGGGCGAACAAGGTGAGCGCATCCTCGACGCTGTCGAGCTGCATCAGGGCGATGGAGCGCGAGCGGATGGCCGGGAACAGCTTCAACGCCGCCGCCGTGACCACGCCGAGCGTGCCTTCCGCGCCGATGAAGAGCTGCTTGAGATCGTAGCCGGCATTGTCCTTGCGCAGCCGGCGCAGCCCGTCGAGCACGGTGCCGTCGGCGAGCACCACTTCGAGGCCGAGCACCAATTGGCGCATATTGCCATAGCGCAGCACGGCGATGCCGCCGGCATTGGTGGAGATGTTGCCGCCGATCTGGCAGCTGCCCTCGGCGCCGAGGCTGAGCGGGAAGAGGAGTCCTTCCTTTGCCGCCGCGCCCTGGATGTCGGCGAGGATGCAGCCGGCGTCCACGGTGATGGTCTCCTCCGCCGGCGAGACGGCGCGGATGCGGTTCATCCGGTCGAGCCGCACCACCACCGCCGGGCGCGGCTCCAGCGGCGTGGCGCCGCCGCACAGGCCGGTATTGCCGCCCTGCGGCACGATGGCGACGCCGGCCGCAGCGCAAGCCTTCACCACCTTCGCCACCTCGTCGGTCGAAGAGGGGCGCACCACCGCCAGCGCCTTGCCGTGATAGCGGCCGCGATGGTCGGTGAGGAACAGCGCGGTGTCGGCGGCATCGGTGAGCACATAGCGCTCACCGAGGATCGTCTTCAGCTCGGCGAGGAAGGCGTCATTGGAAGGGGCGTCGGTGGGGCAGGCGTCGGCGTCGGCTTCGGCGGACATGGCATTCGTACCGGATGGGCGGCGGGAGGAAGGCACGGGGAAGAACGACCCCCGTCCCGACGGCCGGGACGGGGGCCGATCAGGTGGACGATCAGATCAGCATCCACTCGGCGTAGCGCTTCTGCACCGCCGTGTAGTTCTCGCCCCACCACTGGGAGTTGACGATGACGTTCTTGCCGTTGGTGAGGTCGGGCAGGAAATCGCCGGCAGGCGACTTCTTGACCTCGTCCATCGCGGCGACGCTGTTGGGCAGGTAGTAGCCGCGCACCGACCAGGCGACCTGCCGGTCGGGCCGCAGGCAGAAGTCGATGAAGCGCATCGCCGCTTCCTTGTTCTTCGTGCCCTTGGGGACGGCGAAATAGTCGAGCGAGTTGACGGTCTGCTCGAAGGAGAAGGCGAGCGGGGCTCCGGCCTTCTGCGCCGACTTCACGCGGTTGAAGTAGCTGTAGGAGAAGTCGCCCTCGTTCTGCACCACGGCGTTCACCTGGTCCGGCGTGGTCGCCGCCCATTTGGAGACGTGCGGCTTCATGCGGTCGAGCGCGGCGAAGGCGCGGTCGATGTCAAGCGGGTAGAGGTCCTTCGGCGCGACGCCGTCGGCCACCAGCGCGACCTCCAGCGTCTCGGAGGCGAGCGAGCGCATGACGCGGCGGCCGGGATATTTCGCGAAATCATAGAAGCCGGCGAAATCGACCGGGTGCTTGCCGTCCGGGGTACGCTTGTCGTCCCACAGGATGCCGCCGGAATAGAGATACATCGGCATGTAGTCGGCCGCCGGCTTGGCGATCAGCTCGCCCGGCTTGATGATCGACATGTCCAGCTCTTCCCAGAGCTTGTCGCGGGCTCCGGAGGTGGCGAAGGCGGCGGGGGCGTCGATCACGTCCCACTGGACGTTATTGCCCTGCACCTGCGCCTTCACCTTGGCCATGTCGCCATTGTCGACCAGCGTCACCTTGATGCCGGTCTCGGCGGTGAAGGGGTCGGCGAACACCTCGCGCACCGACTTGTTGTAGTCGCCGCCCCAGGAGGTGACGGTCAGGGTGGTGTCGGCGGCCGCGGCCCGGCCGGTGAACACCGCCGGGGCGGCCATCAGCCCGAGAAGGCCGGCACCGCCGCGCAGGACGCCGCGCCGCGACGTGGTGAACAGGATCTTGGTCATAGGCACGTCCCCTCTTGTTCTGGTGTTCGTTCGTCGATCAGCCGGCCGGGGCCGGCGGCAGAAGGCGGCCGTGCTGCGGCTGCCAGGCGGCGCGGACCGCCTCGCCCCGATGCGCGCCGGAACGTCCGGGCTGGTTGAGCTCCTGGATGATCAGGCTGGAGCCGTCGGCACAGCGCACGAAATGGCGCACCACGCCGCCGAGCAGGATGGAATCCTCGATATGACCAGCGACGCTGGCCGGCGTCGCGGCGTCGGCCAGCGCCATGTTCTCCGGTCGCACCAGCAGCACGGCGCGTTCGCCGGCCTTGATCGCCCGCTCGGGCGCGGGGGCGGCGAAGCGGCCGAGCGCGGTGTTCAGCGCATAGGCGCCGTCCGCGCCGATCTCCACCGTGCCGGGAATGAGGTTGGACGAGCCGATGAACTCGGCGCTGAACACCGTCTCCGGGCGGAAATACAGCGTGTCCGGCGTGCCCTGCTGCTCGATGCGCCCGCCATTCATCAAGACGATGCGGTCGGACATGGTCAGCGCCTCGTCCTGATCATGGGTGACGTAGAGCATGGTGATGCCGAGCTCGGCGTGCAGCCGCTTGATCTCCAGCTGCATCTGCTCGCGCAGTTTCTTGTCGAGCGCGCCGAGCGGCTCGTCCATGAGGATCAGCGCCGGGTTGTAGACGATGCAGCGCGCCAGCGAGATGCGCTGCTGCTGGCCGCCGGACAATTCGCGCGGCTTGCGGTTCGCCACATGGCCGAGCTGGATCAGCTCCAGCGCCTCGCCGACCTTGCGCTTGATCTCCGCCTTGGACAGGCGGCGGACCTCCAGTGGGAAGGCGATGTTCTCGAACACCGTCATGTGCGGCATGAGGGCGTAGTTCTGGAACACCATGCCGAGGCCGCGCCTGTTGGTCGGCAGGGTGGTAGCGTCACGGCCGTCGATGACGATGCGCCCGGAACTCGGCGTGATCATGCCGGCGATCAGGTTGAGCAGCGTCGTCTTGCCGGAGCCGGAGGGGCCGAGCAGGGTGACGAACTCGCCCTTGGCGATGGAGAGGTCGACGCGGTGCAGGGCGTTGACCTCGCCATAGCGCTTGGCGACGCCCTGGAGCTCGACCATCGCGGGGGTGGAACTGGCGGTCATTTGGAGGCCTCGGTCTTGCCCTGCATCGCGATGATCCCGAGGGCGATCATGAGCGAGAGCACGGTGAGCAGCGTGGAGACCGCCGCCAGCACCGGCGTCAGCTCCCAGCGGATGGAGGAGTACATCTTGACCGGCAGCGTCATGGTGTCGGTGCCGGTGAGGAAATAGGCGACCACCACCTCGTCGAGCGACATCAGGAAGGCGAACAGCGCGCCCACCGCGATCGAGATCTTGAGCTGCGGCAGCACCACGCGGAAGAAGATGCGCAGCCGCGAGGCGCCCATGATCGAGGCCACCGTCTCCAGCGCCACATCGGAATGCTGCAGGCCCGACATCACCGACACCATGATGTAGGGCGTCGTCAGCATGACATGGGCGAGCACCAGCCCGGCGGTGGTGTCGAGCAGGCCCCAGTTCGAGTACTGGAGATAGAGGCCGAGGCCAAGCACGATGACCGGCACCAGCATCGGCATCATGAACAGGCCCTGGAGGCCGCCGCGACCCGGCAGGCGCGAGCGCGCCAGCGCATAGGCGGCGGGCACGGCGAGCACGAGGGTGGCGAGCGTGGTCAGGCAGGCGACGATCAGGCTCTGCACCGTCGAGCCCCACCAGGCGGCATCGGTGAAGAACTGGCGGTAGAGCTCCAGCGAGAACTGCCGGGGCGGGAACTCGATCTGCCCGGGATTGCCGAAGGAGATCGGGATGACGATCAGGCTCGGTACCACCAGGAAGATGTAGCAAAGCCACGCCATGGAGGAGACGAGGCCGCGGGCGACGCGGCTGGATCCGAACAGCTCGTTCATGCGCCGGCTCCCGCGAGGCCGGCGGAGCCGCGCACCTTGCCGAGCAGGGCGACCAGCAGGCCGGACAGGATGAGCAGCGCCACGGCGGTGGCCGAGGCGGCGGTCCAGTCGAGCGTCTGGCGGGTGTAGAAGTCGACGAGGTTGGCGACCATCATGTCCTGCCGCCCGCCGAGCAAAGCGGGGGTGATGTACATGCCGATCGACAGCGTGACGTTGATCAGCACGCCGGCGAGCACGCCGGGCAGGCTGAGCGGCAGGGTGATCTTCCAGAAGATGCGCAGCGGGCCCGCGCCCATGGTCTCGGCGGCGAGGATCAGCCGGCGGTCGAGCGCCAGCAGGCTGCCGAGGATGGACAGGATCATGAAGGGTAGCAGGAAGTTGATCATGCCGAGGATGACGCCGACGCGGTTGAACATCATCGGCACGTTGAGCGTGCCGCCGCTGACGAAGCCGAGGAACTGGTTGATCAGCCCCTGATTGCCGAATACCGCCACCAGCGCGAAGCTCTTCACCAGGATGCTGGTCCAGAACGGCAGCATCACCATGATGAGATAGGCGGTGCGCTTGCGCGGCGGCTGGGCGGCGAGGTGCAGCGCCACCGGATAGCCGAAGAGCAGGCTGACCAGCGTGCCGCCGATGGCGATCTCGAAGGTGTTGCGCAGCACCCGCAGGAACAGCGTGGAGGAGGCGAGCTCGACATAGGCGTCGAAGGAGAACCGCCCATTATAGAGGCTGGTCCAGACCGTCAGGCCCAACGGGTAGATCAGGATGAGCAGCATCACGGCCGTCAGCGGCGCCAGCAGCAGGAGGGCCGTCCAGGGGCTGAGGTCCGATGCGGAGGATGATTGGGCCAAGGGTGGCACGTCCTTCGGTTGCCGGGCGGCCGCTGCGGGCCGCTCGCCGTCGCCCCTGAGGGCATGCCGGGACTATGACAGTCGGTTTTCAGAACCGCAATGTTAAAATTCAGAATTCTGAAAACTAAACGCGCTAAACACGCGTCAGATATCGGCGTTCACCCAGAACACCGAGGCCGGGCGGGCGCCGAGATTCGCGAAATGGTGCGGCTTGTCGCTGGAGAAGGCGAAGCAGTCGCCCTCATTGAGGCTGAAGGTCTCGCCGTCGATCTGCAGCTCGAGCGAGCCGGACAGCAGGAAGCCGATCTCCTCGCCCTTGTGCGAATAGGGCTGCGAGCCCGAATTGCAGCCGGGCTGGATGACCATGAAGAAGCCGCGCAGCCGCTCGCTCGAGGACGGCGAGGCGATGTCCTTGCGGATGCCGTCGATGTCGAGCAGGCGGGAACGCTGGCCGGCCCTTACGATATAACGGGTTTCGGCGGTCTGGACTGGGCTCTGCGAGGGGTCGATCAGCCAGGCGGGCATGACGCCGAGCGCGTTGGCGACGGTGTAGACGGTGCGCACCGTGGGCGAGACCAGGCCGCGCTCCAACTGCGACAGCGTGCCGATCGACACGCCGGTGCCCTTGGCGAGATCGGACAGGGTCATCCCCGCCTTGAGCCGGAGATCGCGAATCCGCTGGCCGAGCTTCTGGGTTTCGTCGTCGGGATTGCTCATGCCGGCCGGCAGGCGTGCGGCGTCGTCAACGATCTTCATGGGCGACATGGAGGGGAAAATTCCGTTTTCATCCGACCGGTGGTCCCGCCCAGGAGGCAGGTTTTCACAGTTTATAGCGATAGCTGCATCTGGCGAAGAAGCCAATTCATTTTTCAGAAAACCAAAAAAGATGTAGAGGCCGATGAAAACGCTCCCTATCATGGGCGGCGTCATTCAGAGGCCGGCACGCAGCGCCGGCCGCCGCTTCCGCAGGATCCCGCTTCATGTCCGCTCCGATCGATTGGCACGCGCGTGCCGCGTCGCTTTCCCTCAACGGCCAGGCCTTCATCGGCGGGCGCTATGTCCCGGCGCTGTCCGGCAAGCGGCTCGACTGCGTCAATCCGGCCACCGGCAAGGTGCTGACGCAGCTCGCCGCCTGCGACGCGGAGGATGTCGACCAGGCGGTGAAGGTAGCGCGGGTGGCGTTCGAGGCCGGCAGCTGGTCGCGCATGGCGCCGCGCGAGCGCAAGAAGCGGCTCAAGGCCTTCGCCGCGCTGATCGCCGGCCATACCGAGGAGCTGGCGCTGCTCGAGACGCTCGACATGGGCAAGCCGATCCGCGACAGCCTCGCCGTCGACCTGCCGCTGTCGGCGCAGTGCATCGACTGGTACGCCGAGGCCATCGACAAGGTGTATGACGAGATCGCCCCGACGGCGCCCAGCGCGGTGTCGCTGATCCGCCGCGAGCCGCTCGGCGTGGTCGCCGCGGTGGTGCCGTGGAACTTCCCGCTGCTGATGGCGGCCTGGAAGCTGGGGCCGATCCTCGCCGCCGGCAATTCGGTGATCCTCAAGCCGGCCGAGCAGTCCTCGCTCACCGCGATCCGGCTCGGGGCGCTGGCGAGCGAGGCCGGCATCCCGGACGGGGTGTTCAACGTGCTGCCGGGTCTCGGCGAGACCGCCGGCCAGGCGCTCGGCCTGCACATGGACATCGACGCCGTCGCCTTCACCGGCTCGACCGAGGTCGGCAAGTACTTCCTGCAATATTCCGGGCGCTCCAACATGAAGCGGGTCGGCCTGGAATGCGGCGGCAAGAGCCCGAACATCATCCTCGCCGACGCACCTGATCTCGACGCCGCCGCCACCTCGGCGGCCTGGGGCATCTTCTACAATCAGGGCGAGGTGTGTAACGCCGGCTCGCGCCTCGTCGTCGAGGAGAGCGTGAAGGACCGCGTCGTCGAGAAGGTGATCGAGGTCGGCGGCGCCATCAAGGTCGGCGATCCGCTCGACCCGGCGACCGAGATGGGCGCCATGGTCGATGCCGGCCAGACCGAGCGGGTGATGGGCTATATCGAGAAGGGCGTGGCGGAAGGCGCCAAGCTTCGGCTCGGCGGCAAGCGCATCGCCGCCGATGGCTGTTTCATCGAGACCACGCTGTTCGACGACGTCACCAGCGACATGACCATCGCCCGCGAGGAGATCTTCGGGCCGGTGCTGGCCACCCTCGCGGCGAAGGACATCGACGACGCCATCAAGATCGGCAACGACACCACCTATGGTCTCGCCGCGGCGGTGTGGACCCGCGACATCAACAAGGCGTTCAAGGTCTCCTCGGCGCTGCGCGCCGGCGTGGTGTGGGTGAACTGCTTCGACCACGGCGACATTTCCTCGCCCTTCGGCGGCTTCAAGCAGTCCGGCTTCGGGCGCGACAAGTCGCTGCACGCGCTCGAGAAATATACCGAGCTGAAGGCGACCTGGATCCATCTCGGCTAAAGGAGGCGGCAATGACAGAGCTGATGTTTCGCGGGCTGATCCCCGCCTTTCCGACGCCGCTGAAGGATGACGGCACGCTGGACGAGGCCAATCTCGCCCGCGTCGTCGACTACCAGATCGTCAACGGCGCCTCCGGGCTGGTGCCGGTCGGCGGCACCGGCGAGGCGAACTCCTTCAGCCTCGCGGTGCGCAGGCGCATCGTCGAAATCACGGTATCGGTTGCCGCACGACGCGTGCCGGTGGTCGCCGGCGTGCTCGACCCCGGCCTCGGCGGCGCGCTGGAGAGCGGGCGCGCCTATCGCGAGGCCGGCGCCGACGGGTTGATGGTGATCCCGCCCTATTACGCCCGGCCCGACCAGGAGGGCACGCTGCGCTATTTCCGGGCGCTGGCGCCGGAGCTGAAGCTGCCGATCGTGTTCTACGACAACCCCTACCGCACCAATATGGTGACCACCCCGGCCACCATCGCCCAGCTGGAGCGGGAAGGGCTGATCGTCGGCATGAAGGCGTCGAGCACCGACCTCTACCATTTCGCCCAGCTCGCTCCGCTGGTCAGCGACCGCTTCTGCCTGTTGTCCGGGCAGGACACGCTGTTCGTCGAGCAGGTGATGCTCGGCGCCAAGGGCGGGGTGCTGACCTCGGCGGCGCTGCTGCCGGGCTATTGGGACCATGTGCAGAAAGAGGCGGAGCAGGGCCGGGTGAAGGAGGCGCTGGCGCTGCAGGCGCGGCTGCATCCGCTGATGGACGCCCTGTTCGCCGAGCAGTTCCCCGAGGCGGTGCGGCGGGCCTTCGCGCTGATCGGCCTGCCGATCGGCCGCTCGCTGCCGCCGGTGGCCGCGCTGTCCGAGGCCGGGGAGGCCCGGCTGGCGGCGGCGGTGCAGGCGCTGCTCGCCGACGGCACGCTGAAGATGCAGGCCGCCGGCTAGAGTATGTTCCGCGAAAGCTGAAAGGCTTTCGCGACGGGAACGTGTTCCAGCCCATTGGATCCAGAGCACTTTCCGATCGATCAGGTATTTCCACCTGATCGGAAAAGGCTCCAGGTCGACGCCGGCGGCGGCCCGCTCGGCCGCCGGACGGCGGGGCGGGCGCCGAGCCGCCGGCCCCGTCGCGATCCCTCGATGCCTTGTCCTCGACGTCTTGCCTCACAGCCCCATGCGCTCGCGGCGCGTGGCGACCCAGCGGCCGATCATGCGGTCGGCGAGGATGCCGAGAAAGGCGATGGCGAGGCCGGCCGACAGCCCCTTGCCGGGATCGGCCTGCGAGATCGCCACCTGGATCTGCTTGCCGAGATCGTTGGTGCCGACGAAGGACGACACCACCAGCATGGACAGTGCCATCATGATCACCTGGTTCACCCCCAGCATGATCTCCGGCAGCGCATAGGGCAGCTCCACCTTGGCGAGGCGCTGCGTGCCGGTGCAGCCGGCCATGGTGCCGGCCTCCTGCAGGCTCGGCGGCACCCGGCGCAGGCCGTGATCGGTGAAGCGGATCGCCGGCACCATGGCGTAGAGCACGATGGCGACCAGCGCCGAGACGTCGCCGATGCGGAACAGCATCACCACCGGCAGGAGATAGACGAAGGACGGCAGCGTCTGCAGCGTGTCGCACATCGCGCCGAGGAATTTGTGCATGCGCTCCGAGCGGCTGCCGAGAAGGCCGAGCGGCAGGCCGACCAGCGTGGCGATGACCACCGAGATCGAGCAGAGATAGATCGTCGTCATCCCCCGCTCCCACAGCCCGGCCACCGGGATGAAGGCGATGAGCGCGGTCATGCCGAGGGCGAAGCCCCAGCCGCCGAGCGCCCAGGCGCCGCCGGCCACCACCGCCAGTAGGCCGACCCAGGGAAAGCCGATCAGGAAGGTCTTCACCGGCACGAGGAGATTCATCAGCAGGAAGGTGCGGATGGCGTCGGCGGTGGAGAACAGGTTGACGTTCACCCAGCTGACCACGTCGGACCACATATTGCCGGTCGAGACGCGGTACTCCGCCGGCAGCTTCTCCAGCGCCGGAAATGCGAAGGACAGCAGCGTGCAGCCGAGGAGCGCGGCTAGGCCGATCCAGAACAGCTGGCGGCGCCGGGCGGCGGCCGCCCCGTGCACTGGGCGCAGTTCCACCAGCGCCCGGCTCATGCGGTCGAGCACGATGGCGAGCGCCACCACGGCGAGGCCGGCTTCCAGCCCCTTGCCGAGGCCGTTGGCCTGCCGGAGCGCGTTGAGCACGTCGAAGCCGAGGCCGCCGGCGCCGATCATCGCGGCGATGATGATCATGTTCAGCGTCAGCATGATCACCTGGTTGACGCCGACCAGGAGATCGTCGCGGGCGGAGGGAACCAGCACCTTCCACAGCGCCTGCTTGGGCTCGCAGCCGGTCATGCGGGCGAGTTCGTCGAGCTCGGGCGGCACCCGCTTCAGCGCCATCATGGTGACGCGCACCATGGGCGGCATGGCGTAGAGGATGGTGGCCAGCATGCCCGACACCGGGCCGACGCCGACCAGGAACACCAGCGGCACCAGATAGGCGAAGGTCGGCACGGTCTGCATGAAGTCGAGCGCCGCCACCACCGCGCCTTCGAGGCGCGGCACCCGATAGGCGAGGATGCCGAGCAGGGTGCCGCCGGCCACCCCGGTGAGCACCGCCAGGATCACCTGCGACAGCGTCACCATGGCGCTGTCCCACTGGCCGAAGATGAGGATGTAGAAGAAGCCGAGGAAGCCGAGCACCGCGAGGCGCACGCCGCCGAGCAGGTAGCTCCAGATCGTCACCGCGGCGATGAGGCCGGCCCAGGACAGGCGGGGAATATGGAACGCCCCCTCTTCGTCGCCGAAGGTGATGCCGGAGGAGAACAGCGCCTTCGGCACCTCCAGCGCATAGCCGAACAGGCCGGAGACGAACCGCGTCATGTCCTTGAAGGTGAACAGGCCGAAGGACAGGTCGCGCGACAGCCAGAACAGGAACGCCTTCAGCCAGTCGCTGATCGGCACGATCCAGCGGGCCGGATAGGTCTTCGCCCAGCCGAAGCTGTCCGGCGCCGCATAGGGCACGAGCACGGCGAGGGCGACCACGCCAGCGACGATCCAGCCGACCGGGAAGCGTCGGGGATGCGTCTCGTCGCGCGGCAGCGCCACCTCGCTCACTGGACGCCTCCGACGAGGTTGGCGATCACCGTGGCGCGCTCCAGCTTGCCGATGATCATGCCATCGGCGTCGACCACGGCCGCCGGCGCCTCGGAGGCGAGCACGGCCTCGGCCACCTCGGCGACCAGCGCCGTGGCCGGCACGGCGGCGGCGAGCGTCTCGCCCGGGCGCACCGGCACGCAGACGCCGCCGGCGGTCAGCACCTTGCCGCGCGCCACATGGCGGGTGAAGGCGGAGACGTAGTCGGAGGCCGGGTTGAGCACCAGCTCCTCCGCCGTGCCGACCTGGATGATGGCGCCGTCCTTCATGATGGCGATGCGGTCGCCGAGGCGGATGGCCTCGTCGAAATCATGGGTGATGAACACGATGGTCTTGGACAGCATGCGCTGCAGGCGCAGGAACTCGTTCTGCATCTCGTGGCGGATCAGCGGATCGAGCGCCGAGAACGGCTCGTCGAGGAACCACAGCGCCGGCTCCACCGCCAGCGAGCGGGCGATGCCGACGCGCTGCTGCTGGCCGCCGGAGAGCTCGCGCGGATAATAGCCGGCCCGTTCGGCGAGGCCGACCAGCTCGATCATCTGCAGCGCGCGGGCCTCGCGCTCCGCCTTGCCCATGCCCTGCACCTCGAGCGGGAAGGCGACATTGCCGAGCACGGTGCGGTGCGGCAGCAGGGCGAAGTTCTGGAACACCATGCCCATCTTGTGCCGGCGCACCTGAATCAGCTCGGCCGGCGTCATGCGCAGCAGGTTCTGGTGCTCGTAGAACACCGAGCCGGCGGTCGGCTCGACCAGGCGGGACAGGCAGCGCACCAGCGTCGACTTGCCGGAACCCGACAGGCCCATGATGATGAAGATCTCGCCCTGGCGGATCTCCAGCGTGGCGTCGCGTACCGCCGCGAACAGGCCGGCCGCGCGGACTTCCGCCGGCGTCGGGATCGGATTGGCGCGCAGGAAGGCGTCGGCATTGGCGCCGTAGATCTTCCACAGGTTGCGGCAGATGAGGGCGGGCGGCGCGTCGGCGGCGGCGCGCACCTTGGCGGGCGGCGCCGGGATGGACGCGGTTTCGGACGCAGGCGAGACCAGTGCCATGGGACGGCCCTTCATCGAACGGACGGTGAGGCGGTGGCGCCGCGCGGGGAGGAGCGCGCGGCGCCCGTCACGAGGCCGGGATCAGTAGGCGCCCTTGTGCTTGACCACATAGGCGGCGACCACCTCGTCGAGCGGCTTGCCGTCGACGTCGACCTCCTTGACCATCAGGTTGAGCTCGGGGCCGTCGACCTTGAGCTTCTTCATCACCTCATAGGCGCCGGGCCACTTCTTCTTGGTCTCGGCCGAGGTGTATTTGAAGATCTCGCCATGCGGCTTGCCGCAATCATAGGCCTTGTCGGGGTTGGTGCCCCATTTCGGGTCGGTGTAGCAGGCCGCGTCATATTCGGGGAACTGCACCCACTCGCCCTGGAACACCGAGGGCACCCAGTGGGGCGAGTAGACCCACAGCATGATCGGCGCCTTGCGCTCATAGGCGGACTTCAGCTCGGCGAACATCGCCGCTTCGGTGCCGGCGTCCACCGCGACGAAGGGCAGGCCCAGCGCCTCGATGCGCTCGGGATCGTGTCCGCCCCAGGTGGCTTCCATGCCGAGATAGCGGCCCTTCGGCGCGGTCTCCGGCGCGGAGAACGCCTCGCCGCATTTCAGGAGCGCCTTCCAGTCCGGCAGACCGGGGCACTTCTCCTTCATGTAGGAGGGGTACCACCACTCCTCCTTGGCGGCCGGGCCGAGCGGGCCGAGATTCTCGGTCTTGCCGGTGGCGTCCGAGGCCTTCATCGCGTCGCCGGCGGTGGTCGCCCACAACTCCGGCATGAAGGTGACGTCGCCATTCTCCATGGCGGTGAGGCCGGTGAGATAGTCGATGGTAACGTAGTCGACCTTGTAGCCCTTAGCCTTCAGCAACTCGCCGGTGATGTGGGCGGTGATGTGCTGCCCGGTCCAGTCGTGCAGGGCGATGATGATCGGGTCCTTGGATTCCTGCGCCTGGGCCGGGGCGGCGAGGGGCAGGAGACCCATGAGGCCGCCCATGAGGCCGCATATGGCCACACCTTTGGCGAAAGCGGTGGTGAGATGGTGAACGCGCATCTGATCTTTCCCTCGGGATGGATTTTTTGAAGGCAACGCGTCGTCTCGAAATGTCCTTTCAGGAACATCTTTTTCTTCATAGGCAAGTTGCAGGCCAATAAACGGCCCTGCCTTACCGTCGACGTCCGGGCAAGGCCGCGCCGTGGCGCGGTCATTCCTTCGGGTAGACGATGATCGACAGGTAGGTCAGGGGCACGGAAATGAGCTCCTCCGGCCCGTGCTGGGCGGCGGCGTCGAAGAACAGCGTGTCGCCGGGCTCCAGCCGGTAGACCTTGTCGCCGTGGCGGTAGCCGACGCAGCCGGTGAGCATGTAGATCAGCTCCACCCCGGCATGGCGGAAGGCGGAATAGGGCGCGGCGTCGTCGGTCAGGGTGATCAGGAACGGCTCGATCGTCACGTCGGTGCCGAGCGAATGGCCGAGCAACTCGTAGATGTGGCCGGACTTGGTGCCGCGCCGCTCGATGACCACGCCCTGGCCGGCCTTGACAAAGGAGCAGTCGCGGCGGTCGTCATAGCCGGCAAACAAGGAGGCGATCGGCACGTTGAGCGCGCCGGCCAGCGCGGTGAGCGTCGCCAGCGAAGAGGAGATCTGGCCGTTCTCGATCTTCGAGATCATGCCGGGCGAGATCTTCGCGGTGGCGGCGAGCTCGGCGCTGGTGATGTCGAGCTTCTTGCGCTGCTGCTTGATCTGCGCGCCGATCGCCTGCTCGACGGTGAGGCTGGCCGCGCGCGGCGCGTTGGAGCCGGTGACCACCGCCTCTTCCGCCGGGGGCGCGGCCGGAGTGGGGGGCGGCGCCGGCGGCTCGGCGAGCGCGAGATCGGCGCCGTCCATGGGGCGTTCCGGCAGGGGCTGGGTCAGCGTGCGCAGCGGCCTTCGCATGCCGGCCTCAGGACCTTTGCGCCAGCGCGGACTGCCGTGGCGCGGTGCCGGCCGGCAGTTCCGCGCCGTCGTCGAACGGCGCGAGATAGGCCACCGCCATGTCGCGGTAGCGGGTGGTGCCCTTGTAGTCGGCGATCTCGGGATGCAGGTCGCGCAGCACGCGGTGCAGCCGCTTGCCCCAGACCTCGACGCGGACGAGGTCCTCGATACTGCACAGATAGCAGCGTATGCCGAACAGGATGGCGTTGGAGCGCGGCAGGCGGAACAGCGACTGCAACTCGACGCGCAGATGCAGCTTGCGGCCGATATTCTCCGGGGTCAGCGTCAGGCGGTCCGGCCCCCATTGCGGGTAGTTCTCCGGCGAGGTGTCGAGCCGCGGATTGACCGTCATGGTCCAGTTCAGCCGCCGCACCGGGGCGCCATATTGCAGGCGCAGCAGGAATTTCAGCGCCCGGTCGAACACGCCCTTCTGGTGGGCGAGCGGCACCGGGCCGTGCCATTGGTGGAAGGTCATGCCGACGTCGAAATCGAGCGACCAGTCGGCCTGCGTCGTCACCATGCCGCCGTCGACGAACAGATTGTCCTCGCGCTGGTCCTGCAGGGTGAAGTCGCCCTGTGCCTGCCGGGTGATGTATTCGAAGGGCGGCAGCGGCAGGGTGGAAGCGTCGCCGAAGGTGAAGCTGTCGCGGATGCCGAGCGGGCGGTTTTCCCAGGTCCAGTTCGTGCCGTCACGCGTCAGGGTAAAATGCTCGGGATAGGACGTCGCGAAGCTCTCCATGATGAGCTCCAGCGTGTCCCACTCCGCCGCCATCATGTGCGGCAGCACCTTGCAGCGGCTGGGGTCCTGCTCCAGCACCTTCGCCCGCTCGCGGCACTCGGCGACATAGTGCTCGTCGACGTCGAAGGGGTTGTCGAAAGCCGGGCTCGCGCCACCGCGCACATGTGGCTCGATGTTCACCGAGTACATGTAGGCGTCTTCCGGGAACGGGAACGGGAAGCGCAGCACCGCGGCATCGGAGTTCGAGTAGCTGAACTCGTCGCGGAAGGTCTCGTCCGGCTTGAACTGGATGGTCACGGCGTCGCTCCGTCCGGCAGGAAATCGCGTAGGCGGGAAGGCGGGGTCTCGGGTCACAGTTCGAGCACGAGGCGCGGGGTGCGGGACCGCGACACGCAGGTCATGATCAGGCGATTGGAGGCGCGCTCCGCCTCGTCGAGGAAATGGTCGCGATGCTCGGGCTCGCCCTCGGCCACCTCGATGAGGCACTGGCCGCAGGCGCCGCCGCGACACAGGCAGGGGGCGTCGACGCCGGCGGCCTCCATGGCGGCGAGCAGGCTGGTCTCGGCGCCGACCGCCACCTCGATGCCGGAGCGGCGCAGCACGGCGATGAAGGGCGCGCCGCCTTCGGCCGGGCCGCCGAAGGATTCCGAATGCAGCCGCACCTTCGGCCAGCCGAGCGCCTGCGCCAGAGCGAGGCCGGCCTCCATCAGCACGGCGGGGCCGCAGGTGTAGAAATGCGTGCCGAGCGGCTGGCGGAGCAGGGCGTCTTCCAGCGCGCCGAGCGCCATGTCGCAATGGATGTGCACGCGTGAGGCCGGCAGCCGCGCCAGCAGCGCCTCGAACACAGCCCGCTCGTCCGGGCGGCAGAAATGGTGCAGCTCCCACGGCGTGCCCGCCGCCTCGAAGGCGGCGATGTAGGCGAGGAACGGCGTCAGCCCGATGCCGCCGGACACCATCAGATGCTTGCGGGCGGTGCGCACCAGCGGAAAGAGATTGGCCGGCAGGCCGGCCTCGATCACGTCGCCTTCCGCCACCTCCTCATGTAGCAAGGCGGAGCCGCCCTTCGAGGCCGCGACGCGGCGCACGATGATGGAAAGATGGCTGCGGTCCTCGGGGTTGGAGACCAGCGAATAGGCGTTCCTCAGCAGCTTGCCGCCGCTGCGCAGGTGCAGCCGCAGATGCGCGCCGGGCCCGGAGGGCGGTGCCAGCCCGCCATCGGCCGGCACGAAGGTGAAGGCCTTCAGCGTCGGCGACAGCGGGACAGTGGCGGCGACGCGCAGCGGGACGGTGAGGGCGGTCATGGAAACAGCTCCTCGACCGGGGGCAGTTCGCCCGGCGCCTCGGCATCGGCCTGCACGCCCATGAAGGCGGCGAGGTGGCGGGAGAAATGATCGCGCACCACCAGATGGGCGCCGCAGCCGTCGCAGGCGGCGAGGCTGGTGGTGACGTCCTCGGTGATGGTCTTGCAATGGACGCAGAACACCCGGCGGCGCAACGAGCCGGCATGGGCGGTGCGGCACTCGGCGGCCTCCAGCCCGGCTTCTCGCGCCAGCTTCGCCACATTCCAGACGAAGCCTTCCTCGCCCACCGCATAGAGCCGGAAGCCGACGGTTTCCTGCGCCAGGCGGTGCGACAGCCGGTCGAGCAGATGCGGCACGGCGCGGAAGGCACGCCGCTCCACCGGAGCGGCATTGCCAGGCGTGGCATTACTCGGCGCCGGCTCCGCCTGCGGCCGGGCGTCGACGGCGCTGGTGGCGGCGACCACCCAATAGCCGAGCGGGGTGTCGGCAGCATCCGCGCCGTCGATCACCTCGGCGAGCGGGCGCGGCGCGTCGCTGACCACCAGATGGCGGCGGCCGCTCGCATCCACGCCGAGGCGCTCATAGACGGGACGGCTCTTGATGTCCGAGACGAGCATGGGCGGTCTCCGGGGAGACGGTTGGCAGGAAGACTGCTCGCGGAAAGATCGGAAGTCGGGTCGGGAGAGGTCCGATATGTCTGGTCCGATGTTTCCTTGCGATAAACTGAAGTGTTTAGCAGGAAACTTTTGCCGTCAAGAACCCGCGTTGCGCATTATTTGAGCGAGCCCGCTCAATCGGCAATCACCGCGGCAATCATCTGCCTTAAATTCTCTCAGGGAAACTATCTTGACAAACAAGAAATATCGCCGAGGCTTTCACACAAGGCAAAAACGCACGCCTCCCGGTCACGGGGCCAATGAAGCCGCCTTCCATCAGTCCCTGCCGACCAGACCTTGTCGTCAAGACCTCACCGTCCAGACCTTGCCAACAAGACCACGCCATCAGGACCACGGGAACACGCACATGAGCATCCGCGTCGCCATCATCGGTGCCGGCCCCTCGGGCATGGCCATGCTTCGCGCCTTCCAGTCGGCGCAGCAGAAGGGAGCCGAGATCCCGGAATTCGTCTGCTTCGAGAAGCAGTCGGACTGGGGCGGCCTCTGGAACTACACATGGCGTACCGGTCTCGACCAGTATGGCGAGCCGGTGCACGGCTCGATGTACCGCTATCTGTGGTCGAACGGCCCGAAGGAATGCCTCGAATTCTCTGACTACAGCTTCGAGGAGCATTTCGGCCGGCCGATCCCCTCCTATCCGCCGCGTGCGGTGCTGCACGACTACATTATGGGCCGGGTGGAGAAGGCCGGGCTGCGCGCCAATGTGCGCTTCAGTTCGCCGGTGAAGTGGGTCGATTATTCCGAGGAGACCGGACAGTTCACCGTCTCGGTGAAGGATCTCGTCAAGGGCGAGACTTATTCGGAGGTCTTCGACTATGTCGTGGTCGCCTGCGGCCATTTCTCGACGCCGAACGTGCCGTATTTTCCCGGCATCGAGATGTTTCCCGGCCGGGTGATGCACGCGCATGACTTCCGCGCCGCCGACGAATTCGTCGGCAAGGACCTCTTGGTGGTCGGCTCATCCTATTCGGCGGAGGATATCGCCAGCCAGTGCTATAAATACGGCGCCAAGTCGATCACCTTCAGCTACCGTACCCGCCGCTCCAATTTCGCCTGGCCGAGCTGCTTCGCCGAGAAGCCGCTGCTGGAGAAGCTGGAGGAGCGCACCGCGCATTTCATCGACGGCACCACGGCGGAGGTCGACGCGGTGATCCTGTGCACCGGCTACCTGCACCACTTCCCGTTCCTGCCCGACGATCTCCGGCTGAAGAGCCATAACCGCATGAACCCGCCCGACCTCTACAAGGGCGTGGTGTGGCAGAGTAATCCGAAGCTGTTCTACCTCGGCATGCAGGATCAGTACTACACGTTCAACATGTTCGACGCGCAGGCCTGGTACGTGCGCGACGTCATCATGGGCCGTATCGCGCTGCCGGCGGCGGAAGAAGTCGCCGCCGACATCGCCAGATGGCTGGAGGCCGAGGCGAAGATCGAGACCGCCTTCGACGCCATCGATTTCCAGACCGACTACATGAAGGAGCTGATCCCGGCCACCGACTACCCGATGTTCGACCTCGACGCCGCCGCCGCGCTGTTCAAGGTCTGGGAACATGACAAGGAACACGACATCATGGGCTATCGCGACAATTCCTATGTCTCGATCATGACCGGCAACAAGGCGCCGCCGCACCACACCAAGTGGATCGAGGCGCTGGACGATTCCTTCGAGGCCTTCATCAATCCGCCGGCGGTGGCGGCCGAGTAGCCGCCCGCCCGATCAGGGAGAGGTGCCATGAACATCCAGATCGGTGCCGGCGCGCCGGGAGCGCGGCGCCTCAATCCCGCGCGGCTGCGCCATGTGGCGCCCGGCGGCGCCTGGGTCTCGTTCGAGCTGAGGCCGGGCGACCGCGCGCATGTGCTCGATCCCGAAGGCGACCAGCCGGCGATCCTGTTCGTCGCCGGCCTGCCGGAGGGGGCGGCCGAGCTCTTCGCCGGGGCGCCGCCGGCCGACGGGCCGGTGCCGGAAGCGGCGCGGGCCTTCCTCGGCGCGGACGTCACCGGCGTCGCGCTGTTCGCTCCGGGACAGGCGCCGGGGGCTGGTGCGAGCTTCACCGCTCCTTCTCACCTGCGCTGCGTGCTGGTCGCGCCGGGCGGGCCGATGGAGCCCGGCGCCCAGGACGCGCCGACCGAACTGATCGTCGAGATCGTGCCGGGCTCACCCTCCGCCGGCACGGTGCCGCCGCCGCTCGCTGAGCCCAAGCTCGATCTGCGTATCCGCGCGGCCAGCGCCAGCGCCTATGAGGTGAAGGCCGGCGACTACATCCAGATCATCGATGTCGACGGCCAGCAATGCTCGGACTTCCTCGCCTTCGACGCGGCCAAGCTGAAGGCTGGGCGCGAAAAGGGGCTCGATCCGACGACCACCCGCACGCTGATGGGCTCGGCCAGCCCCGGCCCCGGCCTGCACTCGAAATATTTCGACGAGGACCAGACCGCGCTGGTCGAGGTGATCCGCGACACGGTCGGCCGGCACGACACCTTCATGCTGGCCTGCAACGCCAAATATTACGACGACATGGGCTATCCCGGCCACGACAACTGCACGGACAATTTCAACCGGGCGCTGGCGCCGTTCGGCATCGAGCCGAAGATGGGCTGGCCGGCGGTGAATTTCTTCTACAACACCTTCGTCGCGCCGGGCGATCGCATCGGCATGGACGAGCCGTGGTCGCGGCCGGGCGACTATGTGCTGCTGCGGGCGCTGACCGACCTCGTCTGCGCCTCTTCTTCCTGCGCTGATGATATCGACGCCTCCAATGCCTGGCACCCGACCGACATCCATGTGCGCGTCTATGACAGCGCCAATAGCTTCTCCAGAGGGATCGCCCACCGCATGACGCCCGATTCCGCCCCGCGGTTGACGCGCGAGACCGGCTTTCACGCCCGCACCGCGGCGCTGACCCGCAAATTCGTCGAGTACAAGGGCTTCTGGCTGCCGGACTGCTTCTCCGCCGCCGGGCCGATCGAGGAATATTGGGCCTGCCGCGAGCGGGCGGTGGTGATGGATCTCTCGGCGCTGCGCAAGTTCGAGATCCTCGGCCCCGACGCCGAGAAGCTGACCCAGCTCGCCGTCACCCGCGACATCCGCAAGCTTGCGGTCGGCCAGGTGGTCTATACCGCGCTGTGCTACGAGCATGGCGGCATGCTCGACGACGGCACGGTGTTCCGCCTCGGCGAGAACAATTTCCGCCTGGTCTGCGGCGACGATTATTGCGGCGTCTGGCTGCGCGAACTGGCGGCAAAGCACGGGCTGCATGCCTTCGTGAAGTCCTCCACCGACCAACTCGCCAATCTCGCGCTGCAGGGGCCGAAATCGCGCGACATATTGCGCGCGATCCTGACGACGCCGGCGCACCAGCCGAGCGCCGATGAGCTGAAATGGTTCCGCTTCACCATCGGCAAGGTGGGTGACATCCCGGTGATGGTGTCGCGCACCGGCTATACCGGCGAGCTCGGCTTCGAGATCTGGTGCCACCCGGACCGGGCGCCGGAGCTGTGGGACGCGGTGATGGCGGCCGGCGCGCCGCAGGGTCTGCAGCCGCTCGGCCTGCTGGCGCTCGACATGCTGCGCATCGAGGCCGGCCTTGCCTTTGCCGGCTACGAATTCTGCGACCAGACCGATCCGTTCGAGGCCGGCATCGGCTTCACCGTGCCGGAGAGCAAGCAGGACGACTTCGTCGGCAAGGAGGCGCTGGCCCGCCGCCGTGCCCATCCGGCCCGCCAGCTGGTCGGGCTCACCACCGAGGGCAACGAGCCGGTGCACCATGGCGACGCGGTCTATCATGGCCGGGCGCAGATCGGTGTCGTCACCAGCGCTACTCGCTCGCCGACGCTCGGCGGCATCATCGCGCTGGCGCGGCTGGATGTGAGCATGGCGGCGCCGGGAGCCGGGGTGGAGATCGGCAAGCTCGACGGCCACGTCAAGCGCATCGCGGCCACCAAGGTCGCCTTCCCGCATTACGATCCGACCAAGAGCCGGGTCCGCGCCTGAGAAGAGCGCCTGAGAAGAGCGCCTGAGGATCGGGACGCCTGAAAGGAAACGGCCGGAGCGGGAAGCTCCGGCCGTTTTCGTTGTCGTCGTTGGCGCCGGGCAGGGGAGGGGCCTCAGCCCCGCTCCTCCAGCGGATGGGTGCGCAGCCGCAGCGGATCGTAGAACGGTGTCTTGACCAGACGGCCGGTAAACGTGCCCTGTGGGCCGACCACCTCGAACTCGGTACCGAAGGCACCGAGATCCGGCCGCACATGCACCAGCGCGATGGAGCGCATCAGGTGCCGGCTGTAGATCGACGAGTTGAGCGAACCGACGTCGACGCCGTCCTTGATCAGCCGGGCGCCGGGCTCGATCTGCTCGTGATGGTCGATCTCCATGCCGCGCTGGACCACGCGCGCCTCGCTTTTGCGGCGGATCAGCGCTTCCTTGCCGCGGAAGGCCGGCTTGTCGAGGTCAACCGTCCAGTCGGCGCCGACTTCCCACGGCGTCTCGTCGCCCTTCGGCATGTCATAGGGGAAGAACAGCAGCGCGCCCTCGACGCGCACGATGTCGAGGCTCTGCCACGACACTGGCATGGCGCCGAACGGCTTGCCGGCCTCGAGGATGGCGTCCCACAGGAACACGGTGTCGGCGGCGGTGGAAAACACCTCGTAGCCGCGCTCGGCGGAATAGCCGCCGCGCGCCAGCGTCACCTTGCGGCCGAACAGCTCGGCCGGCGCGTGCTCGAAATATTTCAGCGTCGACAGGTCGATGGAGGCGTGCGGCGTCAGGATGTCCAGCGCCAGCGGCCCCTGCAGCGACAGCACATGGGTGTCGCCGTCATTGGCGACGCTGACGTCGCGCCCGCCCGCGAAGGCGGCCAGCACGTCCTCCAGCTTGCCGGAGCCGTGCGACAGGCGGAAATCGTCGGTGCCGTTGCGATAGACCAGCACGTCGTCGATCAGCGAGCCGCCGTCGTCGACGATGTTGCTGATCGCCGACTGGCCCGGCTTCATCTTGCCGATGTCGGAGGTGAGCACCGCGTCGAGCAGCGCGACGGCGTCCGGCCCGGTCACATTGACCAGGTTGAGCGAGGAGACGTCGATCAGCCCGGCGCGCGAGCGCACCGTCGCGACCTCGTCATAAGGATCGGTTGCATAGAATTGCGGCAGCGGCATGCCGTTCCACGAGGACTCGAACTTGGTTCCGAGCGCGATATGCCGTTCGTTCAGAATGGAATTACGAGGAAATGCAGCGTTCATGTCTTAGGAAACCTTCGTCATGCGAGGTCTGCGTCGGAAAGACTGAATTGGCACTGGAATGATCAGGCGGCGACGCGGCGCTTCTCTGCCACGCGGCGGGCACTCAACATGAGGATGCTTGCACCCGTGCCGGTCGCTGTCAATGAAATTTCTCTCAAGGAAACAGGTTTTCTCGCCATGAAGAACCCGCGCGGCGAGGCGCCCCGGTCCCGCCGTCGTCGGGCGTGGATTTCCGTCGGCACGAAGCCTCGCTGCTTCACATTCCGGCGCGATTATGTGGCATTGTGTGGAAATGCGTATACTTGGCGTGTCCCTGCCGGACACGGCTGGCAGGAGGGTCCCCATGTCGATCAAGCGCCGCAGCGACATTCTTCAGGCGGTGCGCGCCAGCGGCTCCTGCTCGATCACCGAGCTCGCCGCCCGCCTCGCCGTGTCGACGGAGACGATCCGGCGTAACGTCCAGCCGTTGATCGAGGAGGGGGCGCTGTTGCGTTTCCACGGCGGCATCATGGTGCCGGATCATGCCGAGGAACCGCCGTTCCAGCGCCGCATGCAGGTGAACAAGGACGCCAAATGGACCATCGCGACGCTGGTGCGTGACCTCGTCGAGGACGGCGATAGCCTGTTCCTCGACAACGGCACCACCTCGGCCTATGTCGCCGACGCGCTGGCCAGCCGCTCGCGGCTGACCATCGTCACCCATTCGGCGCAGATCGCCTATCGCCTCGCCTCGCGCAACGGCAACCGGGTGTTCATGGCCGGCGGCGAACTGGGCGGCGAGGACGCGGCGGCGTTCGGCGCTTCCGCCATCGCCTTCATCAGCCAGTTCAAGGTCCGCTACGCGCTGCTCTCGGTGGGAGCGATCACCGGCGCCGGCGAGCTCGCCGACTTCCATTTGTTCGAGGCGGAGTTCTCCCGCGCCGCCATGCAGCAGGCCGAGCAGACCTGGGTCATCGCCGACCGCTCGAAATTCGGCCGCGAGGCGTCGGTGAAGGTGTGCCCGCTGGCGGCGGTCGACGCGGTGGTGAGCGACGGCCCACCGCCCGCCGCCTTCTCCGCCCAGTGCGCGGCGGCCGAGGTACGGATGATCTATCCCTCGCAGAGGCACAAATAGCCACGAAAAATGTTGCTTATCGTGGAATGTCGTTGACATGCCGGCCGGGCGTGGCCGACGCTCGGGAAAAGCCCCTCACGCCTCGTCACGCCCCCTTGCCAGGAGCCGCGCATGTCCGCCTTTCCGACCCAGGCCCGGATCGTCATCATCGGCGGCGGCATCATCGGTACCTCCACCGCCTATCATCTCGGCAAGCTCGGCCTGCGCGACACGGTGCTGATCGAGAAGCACAAGCTCACCTCCGGCTCGACCTTCCACGCCGCCGGGCTCGTCGGCCAGCTGCGCTCCAATGCCGGCATCACCCAGCTGCTCGGTGAATCGGTCAAGCTCTACCGCACGCTGGAGGAAGAGACCGGCCTCGCCACCGGCTGGAAGATGAATGGCGGCCTGCGCCTCGCCTGCAACGCCGAGCGCTGGACCGAGGTGAAGCGCCAGGCCACCACCGCGCGCTCCTTCGGCCTCGACATGCAATTGCTGACCCCGAGCGAGGCGCAGCGCCTGTGGCCGCTGATGGACGTCTCCGATCTGGTCGGCGCCGCCTTCCTGCCGACCGACGGCCAGGCCAGCCCCTCCGACATCACCGCCTCGCTCGCCAAGGGCGCGCGGATGAACGGCGTCTCGATCTTCGAGGACACGCTGGTCACCGGCTTCAGGATCGAGAACGGCCGCGTCACCAGCGTGGAGACCTCGCGCGGCCCGATCGCCTGCGAGATCGTGGTGAACTGCGCCGGGCAATGGGCGCGCGAGGTCGGCGCCATGGCGGGGGTGAACGTGCCGCTGGTCTCGGTGCAGCACCAGTACATGATCACCGAGCGCATCGACGGCGTGACCCCGGACCTGCCGACGCTGCGCGATCCCGACCGGCTGACCTACTACAAGGAAGAGGTCGGCGGCCTCGTCATGGGCGGCTACGAGCCCAACCCGATCCCCTGGGCGGAGGAGGGCATTCCCGACGGCTTCAATTTCCAGCTGCTGCCATCGAATTTCGACCATTTCGAGCCGATCATGGAGCTGGCGCTCGGCCGGGTGCCGGCGCTCCAGACCGCCGGCGTCAAGGAGTTGATCAACGGGCCGGAGAGCTTCACCCCGGACGGCAACTTCATTCTCGGCCAGGCGCCGGAGCTGACCGGCTTCTATGTCGGCGCCGGCTTCAACGCCTTCGGCATCGCCTCGGGCGGCGGCGCGGGCAAGGCGCTGGCGGAATGGATCGCCGGCGACGGCCACCCGCCCTACGATCTGGCGCCGGTCGATATCCTCCGCTTCGGCCGCAATCACCAGGACGTCGCCTGGGTGCGGGCGCGCACGCTGGAGGCCTATGGCAAGCACTACACCATCGCCTGGCCGCATGAGGAGCATGCGAGCGGCCGGCCGCTGCGCCGCTCGCCGCTCTATGACCGGCTGAAGGCGCAGGGGGCGGTGTTCGGCGAGAAGCTCGGCTGGGAGCGGCCGAACTGGTTCGCCGCGCAAGGCGAGGAGGCGCGCGACCGCTACACGTTCGGGCGGCCCAACTGGACCGGCGCGGTGGCGCGCGAGCACCAGACGGCGCGCACCGGGCTCGGCCTCATCGACCAGAGCTCCTTCGCCAAGTTCCTGCTGATCGGCCGCGATGCCGAGGCGGCGCTGTCGGCGGTCAGCGCAGCGGATGTCGCCGGGCCGGTGGGCAGCGTCACCTACGCGCCGATGCTGAACCTGCGCGGCGGCATCGAGTGCGACGTGACGGTCGCCCGGCTTTCGCCGACCTCCTATTACATCGTCTCCGGCACCGGCGCGGCCACCCATGATTTCGACTGGATCCGCCGCCATCTCCCGGCGGGCCTCGACGCCCATCTGATCGACATCACCTCGGCCTATGCGGTGCTCACGCTGATCGGGCCGCAGGCGCGGGCGCTGCTGGGCAAGCTCACCCGCGACGACGTCTCCAACGCGGCCTTCCCCTATGCCCGCCTGCGCGACATCCGGCTTGCCGGCGCGCCGGTGCGGGCACTGCGGCTCACCTATGCCGGCGAGCTCGGCTACGAACTGCATTTGCCGACCGAGTTCGCCGTCACCGTCTATGATGCGCTGATGGCGGCGGGGGCGGCATTCGCCATCGCCAATGTCGGCTATCGCGCGCTGGAGACGCTGCGGCTGGAGAAGGCCTATTGGGCGTCGGGTTCGGATGTCGGGCCGGACCACACGCCGTTCGAGGCCGGGCTCGGCTGGGCGGTGAAGCTTGGCGCGCCGCTGCCCTTCATCGGCCGCGAGGTGCTGGAGGCGCAGGCGAACCGCCCCTTGAAGAAGCGCCTCGCCGGCTTCACCGTCGCCGATCCCGACATCGTGCTGCTGGGCCGCGAGACCATCTACCGCGACGGTGAGCGCATGGGCTGGCTGTCCTCCGCCGGCTTCGGTCACACGCTGGGCCTGCCGATCGGCTACGGCTATGTGCGCCGCGCCGAGGGCGGGCTCGACGACGCCTTCCTGCTCGGCGGCTCCTATGAGCTGGAGGTCGCGATGCAGCGCGTGCCGGCGACGATCCATCTCGGCCCGCTCTACGATCCCGGCAATGAGCGGATCTTCGCCTGACGATCCGGCATGCCCGTTGCCTGCGGGCGCGGGGATTGCCGAGCGTTCACCGGACCGAGAGGCCGTGCCATGTCGTCTGCTCCGACTCCGTCTGCCCCGACTCCGTCTTCCGCGCCCATCCCGCCTTCCGCCGCCGACCGGATCCGCGCGCTCGCCTTCTGGCAGGGCGCCGTCGATCCGCGCCCGCTCGACGGTGGCATCACCAACACCAATTTCGTGGTGGAGGATGCCGGGCGGAAATATGTGGTGCGGCTCGGCGACGACATCCCCTTGCACAATATCATGCGCTTCAACGAGCTCACTGCGGCGCGGGCGGCGGAGGCGGCCGGCATCTCGCCGGCGCTGCGCCACAGCGAGCCCGGCCTGTTCGTCATCGATTTCATCGACGGGCGCACCTATGGCGAGGCGGATGTGCGGGACAACCTGCCGCGCGTGGTCGAGCTGGTGCGGCGGGCGCATGTCGAGGTGACGCGGCAGCTGCGCGGCCCGGCGCTGGCCTTCTGGACCTTCCACGTGCTGCGCTCCTATCTGCACGTGCTGCGCGACGGCGGCCACCGGCTCGCCGCCGAGCTGCCGGCCTATGCCGCGCTGGCCGAGCGGGTGGAGGCGCTGGTCGGGCCGAGCGAGATCGTCTTCGGCCATAACGACCTGCTGCCGGCCAATTTCATCGACGACGGAAGGCGGCTGTGGCTGATCGACTGGGACTATGGTGGCTTCAACACGCCGCTGTTCGACCTCGGCGGCCTCGCCTCCAACAATGGCTTCGACGCCGCCCAGCGCGAGACGATGCTGGAGATCTATTACGACCGCGCGCCGGACGACGCGCTGCGCCTCAGGCTGCAGGCGATGCTGGTGGCCTCGCTGCTGCGCGAGGCGCTGTGGAGCATGGTGTCGGAGCAGCACTCGGCGATCGCGTTCGACTATCGCGCCTATACCGCCGAGAACCTGTCCCGCCTCGCCGCCGCCGTCGCCGAGCTCGACGCGATGGCGGGCGGCTGAACGAAAAGGCCGGCCGCGACGGATCGCGGCCGGCCATGATGTCGTGTCCCGGTCGTCGGCCTTTCGGCCGAAGCCCCGGTCAGTCGCCCGAGGTGGCCATTTCGATGCGCTTGTTGAAGCGCAGCGCCAGCAGGGTGCAGATCGCGCCGGACAAGAGATAGGCGCCGGCGGCGAGCAGGCCGAAATTCGAGGCGAGCAGGAGCGCCGCGAGCGGGGCGAAGCCGGCGCCGAACAGCCAGGCGAAGTCGTTGGTCAGCGCCGAGGCGGTGTAGCGGTACTTCGGCGCGAAGTTGGAGGCGACGACGCCGGAGGACTGGCCGAACGAGATGCCGAGCAGGATGAAGGCGAGGATCATGAAGATCGATTCGCCGACGAAGCCGCCGCTTAGCAGCTGCGGCGCGAAGCCGGAGAACACCGCGATCGCCGCCGCCGAGCCGCCGAGCAGGTTACGCCGGCCGATGCGGTCGGCGATCATGCCGGAGACGAACACCGCGACCAGGCCGCAAATGGCGGCGATGGCCTCGATGATCAGGAAGTGGGTCGGGCCTTCCTTGGTGAACAGGAACACCCAGGAGAGCGGGAACACCGTCACCATGTGGAACAGGGCGAAGGTGGCGAGCGGCGCGAAGGCGCCGACCAGGATGCCCTTGCCCTCGGCGCGCAGCGTGTCGGTGACGCGGGCCGGCTGCAGGTCGCCGCGCTTGAACAGCTCGACATAGTCGGGCGTCACCGCCATGCGCAGGCGGGCGAACAGCGCCACCACGTTGATGGCGAAGGCGACGAAGAACGGGTAGCGCCAGCCCCAGCTGAAGAAGTCCTCGGCCGAGAGGTTGCCGAGGAAATAGGCGAACAGCGCGCTGGCGACCACGAGGCCGATGGGCGCGCCGAGCTGCGGCAGCGCGGCGTAGAAGCCGCGGCGCTGCTCCGGCGCGTTGATGGCGAGCAGCGGGGCGAGGCCGTCCCAGGTGCCGCCCCAGGCCAGGCCCTGGCCGATGCGGAAGGCGGCGAGCAGCCAGATCACCAGCGTGCCGAGCGTCTCGTAGCTGGGCAGGAAGGCGATGGCCACGGTCGAGGTGCCCAATAGGAACAGCGCGACGGTCAGCTTGGCGCTGCGCCCGTAGCGGCGGTCGACCGCCATGAACAGCGCGGTGCCGAACGGGCGGGCGATGAAGGCGAGCGCGAAGATGGCGAAGGAGTAGAGCGTGCCGGTCAGCGGATCGACGAACGGGAAGATCAGCTTCGGGAACACCACCACCGAGGCGATGGCGTAGACGAAGAAGTCGAAGAATTCCGAGGCGCGGCCGATGACCACGCCGACCGCGATTTCCCCGGGATCGACCTCGCCGTCCCGGTGGCTGTCGGCGTGGATTTGCCGCGCGTCGCGTTCAAGGGTCGACGTGGGAAGCGCCATCGTTCTCACTCAGATTCAGAACAGGACAAGGATTATAGTATCATAGGCGCAAGGCAGAGCCGCGAGGCTTGCCGGAGCACACGCCGTCGTTATTGCGTGCGATGCAGCAAGCCGGCATTGGACAAATTGTCCAATAGCTCCTTTGCTGCACCGCAGCTACCCGTTCGGCGTTTGGCAACGCCAGTCTGGCAAGAACCATAGCAGGTTTCCCATTGCGCCGCCTCCGACTCCTCGCCCTGCTCCCGCTGCTGGCCGCCCTTGGTGGCTGCAAGTTCGAGGTGCTGGCTCCCACCGGTGATATCGCAGCGCAACAGCGCGACCTCCTGGTGGTTTCGGTCCTCCTCATGCTGCTCATCATCATTCCGGTGATGGCGCTGACCGCCTTTTTCGCCTGGAAATATCGCCAGGCGAACACCGAGGCGCGCTACGAGCCGGAGTGGCACCATTCCACCCAGCTGGAACTGGTGATCTGGGCGGCGCCGCTGCTCATCATCATCTGCCTCGGCGCGATGACCTGGATGGGCACGCATCTGCTCGATCCCTACCGGCCGCTGGACCGCATCGGCTCACGCACCGTGGTCGCCGCCGAGGACAAGCCGCTGGTGGTGAACGTGGTCGCGCTCGATTGGAAGTGGCTGTTCATCTATCCCGAGCAGGGCATCGCCACCGTCAACGAGCTGGCGGTGCCGGTCGACCGGCCGATCCATTTCCAGATCACCTCCTCCACGGTGATGAACGCCTTCTACGTGCCGACGCTGGCGGGCATGATCTACGCCATGCCGGCGATGAAGACCCAGCTGCACGCGGTGGCCAACCAGCGCGTCGAGTCGCGCGGCTTCTCGGCCAATTACAGTGGCGCCGGCTTCTCCAAGATGTTCTTCGCCTTCCGGGCGATGTCGGATTCGGAGTTCGGCGCCTGGGTCCGCGAGGCCAAGGGCAGCACGGAATCGCTCACCCGCCAGGCTTATCTGGAGCTTGAGAAGCCCAGCGAGGCGGTGCCGGCGACCTTCTTCAACGAGGTCGATCCCACCCTGTTCGACGCCATCCTCAATCTGTGCGTCGAGCCCGGCAAGATGTGCATGAAGGACATGATGGCCATCGACGCCAAGGGCGGCGCCGGCCTCGAGAGCGCCACCGCCAGCCTGCTGCCGCTGCTGCACGACAAGCATGCGCGTCGTGGCACGGTGATCGGCGGCGCCCCGTCCTATGTCGTCGGCATCTGCACGCCGGAGGAACTCGCCACCGCGCTCACCCTGTCGGCGGCGGACACCCCCGCGGCGGCGTCCCGCCGCGCCGACAGCGCGCCGGTCTCCGGCGCCGGGCTGCCGATCCCCGGCTTCTCCCCGGCGCTGCTGCCCGCCTTCACGTCGCCCCTTCTGCCGACGAGCGAGGCCGATATCGGTCCGCGCCGGCCTTCCAACAGCTGACGGCCTGCCATGACAGAATCTCCCATCGTCGTACCGAACTTCTTCTTCGGGCGCTTCAATCTCGAGGCGATCCCCTATCACGAGCCGATCCTGGTGATGACCTTCATCGGCGTCGCCATCGGCGGCGCCGCGGTGCTGGGCGCGCTCACCTATTTCCGCCTGTGGGGCTATCTGTGGCGCGAGTGGTTCACCTCGGTGGACCACAAGAAGATCGGCATCATGTACATGGTGCTCGGCCTCATCATGTTCCTGCGCGGCTTCGCCGACGCCATCATGATGCGCCTGCAGCAGGCGCTGGCCTTCGGCGGATCCGAGGGCTACCTGCCCGCCCATCACTACGATCAGGTCTTCTCCGCCCACGGCGTGATTATGATCTTCTTCGCGGCCATGCCGTTCGTGACCGGGCTGATGAACTATGTCGTGCCGCTGCAGATCGGCGCCCGTGACGTGTCCTTCCCCTTCCTGAACAATTTCTCGTTCTGGATGACGGTGTCGGGCGCGGCGCTGGTCATGACGTCGCTGTTCGTCGGCGAGTTCGCACAGACCGGCTGGCTCGCCTATCCGCCGCTGTCGGGCATCGCCTACAGCCCCTATGTCGGCGTCGACTATTACATATGGGCGTTGCAGATCGCCGGCGTGGGAACCACGCTGTCGGGCATCAACCTCATCTGTACGATCGTGAAGATGCGTGCCCCCGGCATGGACATGATGAAGATGCCGATCTTCACCTGGACATCGCTCTGCACCAACGTGCTGATCGTCGCCTCCTTCCCGATCCTGACCGCCACGCTGGCGCTGCTGACCGCCGATCGCTACATCGGCACCAACTTCTTCACGAACGATCTCGGCGGCAACCCGATGATGTACGTGAACCTGATCTGGATCTGGGGTCACCCGGAGGTCTACATCCTCATCCTGCCGGCCTTCGGCATCTTCTCCGAAGTCACCTCGACCTTCTCCGGCAAGAAGCTGTTCGGCTACACCTCGATGGTCTACGCCACGGTGGTCATCACCATCCTGTCGTACCTCGTCTGGCTGCACCACTTCTTCACCATGGGCTCCGGCGCCAGCGTGAACTCGTTCTTCGGGATCACGACCATGATCATCTCGATCCCGACGGGCGCGAAGATGTTCAACTGGCTGTTCACCATGTATCGCGGCCGCATCCGGTTCGAGCTGCCGATGATGTACACGGTGGCGTTCATGCTGATCTTCGTGATCGGCGGCATGACCGGCGTCATGCTCGCGGTGCCGCCCGCCGACTTCGTGCTGCACAACTCGCTGTTCCTGATCGCGCACTTCCACAATGTGATCATCGGCGGCGTGGTGTTCGGCGTGTTCGCCGGCATCGCCTTCTGGTGGCCCAAGGCGTTCGGCTTCAAGCTGGATCCGTTCTGGGGCAAGATGTCGTTCTGGTTCTGGGTGGTCGGCTTCTTCTTCGCCTTCATGCCGCTCTACGTGCTCGGCCTGATGGGCGTCACCCGCCGCCTGCGCGTCTTCGACGATCCCTCGCTGCACATCTGGTTCATCATCGCGGCCTTCGGCGCGGTGCTCATCGCCTGCGGCATCGGCTCGTTCATCATCCAGATCGGCGTAAGCATCCTGAGGCGCGACAAGCTGCGGGACACCACCGGCGATCCGTGGAACGCCCGCACGCTGGAATGGGCGACCTCCTCGCCGCCGCCGGACTACAACTTCGCCTTCACCCCCGTCGTCCACGACTCCGATGCGTGGTGGGACATGAAGCAACGCGGCTATGTCCGTCCGCTGTCGGGCTTCAAGCCGATCCACATGCCGAAGAACTCCGGTACCGGTCCGATTCTCGCGGGGATCAGCTTCGTGCTCGGCTTTGCGCTGATCTGGTACATCTGGTGGCTGGCGGCGGTGAGCTTCGTGGCGCTGCTGGCGGTCGCGATCCATCACACCTTCAACTACAACCGCGACTTCGACATCCCCGCGGAGGACGTCGTCCGCACCGAGGAGGAGCGTACCCGCCTCCTCGCCGCGCAGGTGAACGCATGAGCACGACCGTGACCGCCACGAGCGAGGCGCCCGTCTTCTACGAAGTCGACGAGCACCCGCATCCCGAAGGCCACAGCACCGCGCTGGGCTTCTGGATCTACCTGATGAGCGACTGTCTCATCTTCGCGATCCTGTTTGCCACGTTCGGCGTGCTCGGCGGCAACTACGCCGCCGGGCCGGGGCCGCGCGACCTGTTCGACCTCAACCTCGTGGCGCTCAACACCACGATGCTGCTGCTCTCCTCCATCACCTATGGCTTCGCCATGCTGGCGATGGACAAGGAGCGGGTGAAGGCGACGCAGGTCTGGCTGGTGATCACCGCCCTGTTCGGCCTCGCCTTCCTGTCGATCGAGCTCTACGAGTTCCATCACATGATCGCCGAGGGCGCCGGCCCGCAGCGCAGCGCCTTCCTCTCCGCCTTCTTCACCCTGGTCGGTACCCACGGCCTGCACGTCACCTTCGGCATCATCTGGCTGGTGACGCTGCTGGTGCAGGTGCAGAAGCGCGGGCTGGTCACCGCCAACAAGCGCCGGCTGATGTGCCTGTCGATGTTCTGGCACTTCCTCGACGTGGTGTGGATCGGCGTGTTCACCTTCGTCTATCTCCTGGGGATGCTGCGATGAGCGCGAACGCCCACAACGACGCCCACGGGCACGACGTCCATCACGAGCTCGGCGTGGCCCATGGCTCGATGAGCGGCTACATGACCGGCTTCATCCTGTCGGTCATCCTCACCGCCGTGCCGTTCTGGCTGGTGATGAGCGGCAAGATCGGCAACCCGACCTGGACCGCCGCCATCGTCATGGCCTTCGCGGTGGTGCAGATCGTGGTGCACATGATCTACTTCCTGCACATGAACTTTAAGTCGGAAGGCGGCTGGAACATGCTGGCCCTGGTGTTCACCCTCATCGTGGTGGGCATCGCGCTGGCCGGCTCGTTCTGGGTCATGTACCACCTCAACACCAACATGATGCCCAGCCACGACATGAGGCAGATGCTATGAGCCGACCGCCCCTCCGGGCGGACGAACTGGGTAGGCGGCAGGCGGGAAAGAGGGTCGCCCTCCTTCTCGCCTGTTGCGTTATGGCCGGCCTGTTCGCCGCCCTCGGCGTCTGGCAGGTGAAGCGCCTCTCCTGGAAGCTGGACCTGATCGAGCGGGTGGAGGCGCGCCTCAATGCCGCGCCGGTCGCCGCGCCGGCGCCGGAGGCCTTCTCCCCCGCCGACGAATATCGCCGGGTGCGGCTCGACGGCCATTTCCTCAACGACCGCGAGACGCTGGTACAGGCCGTGACCGAGCTCGGCGGCGGCTTCTGGGTGCTCACCCCGCTGGCGACCGATGCCGGCCTCACCGTGCTGGTCAATCGCGGCTTCGTTCCCCCCGAGCGGCGCGACCCGGCCAGCCGCGCCGCCGGGCTGATCGAGGGACCGGCGAGCGTCGTCGGCCTGCTCCGCCTCACCGAGCCGGGCGGCGGCTTCCTGCGCCACAACGATCCCGGCGGCGACCGCTGGTACTCGCGCGACGTCGCCGCCATCGCCGCCGCGCGCGGGCTCGACCGTCTGGTGGTGGTGGCGCCCTATTTCGTCGATGCCGATGCGACGCCGGTGCCCGGCGGCGCGCCGGTCGGCGGGCTCACCGTGGTGCGCTTCGCCAACAACCACCTCGTCTATGCGCTCACCTGGTTCGCGCTCGCCGGCATGTGCGTGGCGGCGGCGGTGTTCCTGTGGCGCCGCCCGGCGAGGACGCGCGGGACACCGGCGCCGTGAGCACGGCCGAGCGCGGCACCGCCAATCGCGAGAACCTGTTCCTGCTGACCCAGCTGCGCTGGCTGGCGGTCGCCGGGCAGGTCGTCACCATCCTCATCGTCAACTTCGGCCTCGGCATTGACCTGCCGCTGCAGGAAATGGGGATGGTGCTCGCCTGCCTGGTGGCGCTCAATCTCGCCACGCTGGTCTATCACGAGCGGCGGACCACGATCTCCGATACCGAGCTTTTGCTGGAGCTGTTGCTGGACGCGGCGGCGCTGACCATGCAGCTCTATCTCGCCGGCGGCGCCTCCAATCCCTTCGTCTCGCTCTATCTGCTGCAGGTGGCGCTCGGCGCGGTGCTGCTGCCGAGCTGGTCGGCCTGGGTACTGGCGGGGGTGGTGTCGAGTGGCTTCGTGCTGCTGATGCGCAAGTTCCGGCCGCTGCCCTTGTCGGAGGAACTGCATGGCGACCTGTTCACCCTGCATATCGGCGGCACCTTTATCTGCTTCGTGCTGGCGGCGCTGCTGCTGGTGGCGTTCATCTCCCGCATCGGCCGCAATCTGCGGGACAGCGACGCCCGCCTCGCCAGCCTGCACCGCCAGCAGGCGGAGGAGGACCACATCGTGCGGATGGGCCTTCTGGCCTCCGGCGCGGCGCATGAGCTCGGCACCCCGCTCGCCACCGTCTCGGTGATCCTCAGCGACTGGCGGCGCATGCAGCTGCTGCGCGACCGGCCGGACCTCGCCGAGGACATCGCCGAGATGCAGCGCCAGCTCGATCGCTGCAAGGCGATCGTCTCCGGCATCCTGATGTCGTCGGGCGAGGCGCGGGGCGAGGGGACGCTGCGCACCACGGCGGCGGCCTTCTTCGACGGCATGATGAGCGAGTGGCAGGCGGGGCGCTCGCCGCGCGCGTTCGACTACCGGCGCGACCTGGACGAGGACGAGGAGATCATCTCCGACGTCGCGCTCAAGCAGATCGTCTTCAACTTGCTCGACAATGCGGTGGAGGCCTCGCCGGATTGGGTCGGGGTGTCCGTGCGCCGACACGCCGATGTGATCGTGCTGGAGGTGCGCGACCGCGGTCCAGGCTTTACCAAGGAGATGCTCGCGGCCCTTGGAACACCCTACAATTCCACCAAGGGGCGGCCGGGCGGCGGCCTCGGCCTGTTCCTGGTGGTCAATGTCGTGCGCAAGCTGGGTGGACATGTGGAGGCGGTGAACGAGGCGCAAGGCGCCTGCGTCACGCTGACCCTGCCGCTCGAAGCCCTCTCGGCGGAGGCCTGACAGATGACCGACCTTTCCTCGCAACCGGGCATGCCGGGCGACGATGCGCCCCATCCCGACAAGCACCTGCTGATCGTCGAGGACGACGCCTCCTTCGCCCGCGCGCTCACCCGCTCCTTCGAGCGGCGGGGCTACGAGGTGCGCGTCAGCCACAGCCTCGACGGCGTCGAGCCGGCGCTCGACGGTGGCTTGCCGGGCTATGCGGTGGTGGATTTGAAGCTGGCCGGCGGTTCCGGCCTCGAATGCGTGAAGATGCTGCACGCCCGCGATCCGGCGATGAAGATCGTGGTGCTCACCGGCTTCGCCTCGATCGCCACGGCGGTGGAGGCGATCAAGCTCGGCGCCTGCCACTATCTCGCCAAGCCGGCCAACACCGACGACATCGAGGCCGCCTTCGCCCGGGCCGACGGCGACAGCTCCATTGCGGTGGCGGCGCGGCCGACCTCGCTGAAGACGCTGGAATGGGAAACCATTCACGAGACGCTGGTCGATACCGACTTCAACATTTCCGAGACCGCGCGGCGGCTCGGCCTGCACCGGCGCACGCTGGCCCGCAAGCTGGAGAAGAAGCCGCTGCCGTGACGTTTCGGCGCGCGCGGCATCGAGGCGGTTCAACTCCGTGGAAACAAATTGTCGTTAGGCTAACCTGACTGCCGACCCGTGGCGCTGCACGGGTGGGGCCTGTGGGGGAGCCTGACGATGAAGAACCTGACCATCCGCCAGCGGATCCTCGCGAGCTTCCTCGCGATTCTCCTGGTGCTCTCGGCCATGGCGGGCTCCTGCTATTACTGGTTCCTCCAGGCGGAGAGCGAGGCGCTCAAGGTCGAGACCAGCACCGTGCCGGCGCTGTCCTCCAGCCTCCGGCTGATGACCGCCTGGACCCGGGCGCAGAGCCTGCTGCGCGCGCTGGCGCTGGAGGACACCCCGGAAGGCCGCAAGCAGGTGCTCGATCGCATCAAGGCGAACCGCGACACCGCCAATACGCTGCTGTCGGCCTATGAGCAGACGCTCGACACCGATCAGGACCGCCGCAACTTCGCGACCTTCCGCGACGCGATCCAGCGCTACGACCGTGTACAGGAGACCGCGCTCGGCCAGACCGACGGCGAGTTGCGTGCCACCATCGCCCGCGATCTGGTGCCGCTGCTCACCCAGGTCCAGCAGGCGCTGGAAGACACGGTGGCCTTCAACCAGCAGGAGGCGAACGAATCGACCGCGGCGATCGTCAGCATCGTGCGCAACGCCGAGTTCGGGCTGGCCATCGGCTTCGTCGTCGCGGTGCTGTTGTCGGTGCTGTCCGGCTATTTCCTGTACCGCGCCGTCATCGGCCCGCTCGGCAAGCTGCTGGCGCTGGTCGGGCTGATGCGCACCGGCGATTTTTCCGAGCGGCTGGAGCTCGCGCGCCGCGACGAGTTCGGCACCGTGTCGGACGGCTTCAACGGCATGGCCGACGAGCTCACCACCCTGATCGGGCAGGTGCAGAAGTCCGGCATCCAGGTCAACACCTCGATCACCGAGATCGCCGCCACCTCCAAGGAGCAGCAGGCGACCGCCGGCGAGATCGCCGCCACCACCACCGAGATCGGCGCCACCGCCAAGGAGATTTCCGCCACCTCCAACGAGCTGGTGCGCACCATGGGCGAGGTATCGGGCGTCGCCGAGCAGACCGCGACGCTGGCCGGCGGCGGCCAGGCCGGCCTCGCCCGCATGGAGGCGACCATGCGCCACGTGATGGAGGCGGCCGGCAACATCAACGCCAAGCTGGCGGTGCTGTCGGAGAAGGCCGGCAACATCAACCAGATGGTCACCACCATCACCAAGGTGGCCGACCAGACCAACCTCCTGTCGCTCAACGCCGCCATCGAGGCGGAGAAGGCCGGCCAGTACGGGCGCGGCTTCGCGGTGGTCGCCACCGAGATCCGCCGCCTCGCCGACCAGACCGCGACCTCCACCTCCGACATCGAGCAGATGGTCAAGGACATCCAGTCGGCGGTCGCCGCCGGCGTGATGGGCATGGACAAGTTCTCCGAGGAGGTCCGGCGCGGCATGACGGAGGTGCAGGAGGTCGGCGGCCAGCTGTCGCAGATCATCGGCCAGGTGCAGGGGCTGGTGCCGCGCTTCGAGGACGTCAACGAGGGCATGCAGGCGCAGGCCACCGGCGCCGAGCAGATCAGCGAGGCATTGTCCCAGCTCAGCGAGGCGGCGCAGCAGACGGTGGAATCGCTGCACCAGTCGACGCTGGCCATCGACGAGCTCAACCAGGTTTCCTCGGGATTGCGCAACTCGATCTCGCGGTTCAAGCTCCGGGCATGACGGCGGGGAAGGCACGATGCTGTTCCTGATGTTTCGCATCGGCAAGGATCGCTACGTCCTCGACGTCGAGCAGATCGAGCAGGTGCTGCCGCTGATGGCGGCCAAGGCGCTGCCCGGCGCGCCGCCCGGCGTGGTCGGGGTGATCAATTATCGCGGCGAGCCGGTGCCGCTGATCGACCTCAGCGCGCTGGCGACCGGCCAGCCCTCGGCGCTGGTGATGAGCACCCGCATCATCCTGGTGCGCTACCCCGCGCCCGGCGAGGGGGAGCATCGGCTCGCTCTGTGCGCCGAGCGGGTGATCGACACCATCCAGCGCGACCCTGGGGCGTTCACCGCCACCGGCGTCGAGGCGGGCACGCCGGCCTGGCTCGGCCCGGTTGCCGCCGATGCCGACGGCTTCGTCCAGTGGGTGCGCGCGCCCGCGCTACTCAGCGAGGAGATCCGCGCCATCCTGTTCCGCCCGGCCGGAGCGGACGCATGATCCTCGACGATGTCGAGCAATTGCTGCACGAGCGCATCGGCCTAGATGCCGGGACGGTCGGCGTCTCCGGGCTGAACTTCGCGCTGAAGCAGCGCATGGCCGCCTGCGCCGTCACCGATCCGGCCACCTATTGGCGCCGCCTGACCGCGACGTCGCAGGAGCTGCAGGAACTCATCAACGCCGTCATCGTGCCGGAGACGTGGTTCTTCCGCGATCCCAAGGCGTTCTCGGCCATGACCGGGCGGGTGCTGGAGATGCGGGCGCCGGGCGGGGCGGCGATCGGCCGGGCGTTGCGCCTGCTCAGCCTGCCCTGCTCGACCGGCGAGGAGCCCTATTCGCTGGCGATGGCGCTGTTCGACGCCGGCCTCGGCGCTTCGGACTTCGCCGTCGACGCCGTCGACATCTCCACCCGCAATCTCGCCGCCGCCGCCCATGCCCTCTACGGCCGCAACTCGTTCCGGGGCAGCGACGTCGATTTTCGCGCCCGGCATTTCAACGCGATGGAGGGCGGCTACCGGCCGCATGCGGAGATCCGCCGCCAGGTGCGCTTCCGGCACGGCAATCTGCTGGACCCGGTGGCGCTCGATGTCGAGCCCTATGACGTGGTGTTCTGCCGCAACCTGCTGATCTATTTCGACCGCGACACCCAGGAGCGGGCGCTCGACCGGCTGCACCGCCTGCTGGCCCCGCACGGGGTGCTGGTGGTCGGCTCGGGCGAGGGCGGCCTGCCGCCATTGCGGGGGTTTTCCTCGCTCCGCATCCCGATGGCGTTCGCCTTCGCCCGGTCGGTCGCCTCCGGGGGCGGGTCGAAGCCGGTCCGCCCGCCGGCCGGCGCCACGCCGGCGCGGGTGCCGCCGGTCCGGCCGGCGCTGGTGCCGCGTCTGCGCGCGCCGCGTCCGGCGGGGGTGCCGCACTCGGTCGCCGAATTCCGGAAACGCCATGAGCCACTCCACCGGAGTTCCATCGGACCCCGCCGCCTCCTCGCGCCGCCCTTCGAGGGCGGCGGGCTCGGC
>NZ_JAJALI010000011.1 GCF_020523795.1 Ancylobacter sp. Lp-2 | reverse complement strand
ATCGTGTCGGCGCCGGCGCCGCCGTTCAGGCCGTTATTGGCGCTGTTGCCGCGCATGGTGTCGTTGCCGCTGCCGCCGACGGCGTTCTCGATCAGCGAGGCCGGGTTATCATTGTAGAGATAGGCGTTGTAGACGTTGCCGCGGGCCTGGACGCCGTCGCCGAGCGAGGCGCGCTGCGCCTGCGAGAACAGGCTGGCGCCGCCCGGCGACAGGTCGATCGACATGTCGCCGCTGTAGTTCGAGAAGTCGTAGGTATCGACGCCGCCGCCATCCCAGATGGTCAGGAAGATCTTGGTCGCCTCGGGATGAACACCATTTACGTGGGGCTCAAGATATTCGCCGGGGATCACCGTCTTGACCCCGTTCACGTACATGGCGCCGGTGGCGTCCCATCGATAGGTCGTATCTTTGGCATTGAAGCCGTAATCGGCGCTGTACAGCGCCTGCAGTGCCTGGATGTCCAGCGACATGAAGGTCTGCGGGTAATCCCATGCGCCAAGCGTGTAGTCGCCCGGCGGCCCGCCGGGATAGGAGCGCTGGCTCATTACCGTATATTCCAGCGCATCCTTGTCGGCGGGCACCGCCACATCGGCGACCCCGCCGGCCGCGCTGGCCGATTTCAGGCCCAAGGCCTCGCCCATCGCCTGCAGGTAGGTAAAAAAGGCGAAATTGCCGAGGCTGGGGTCGAGCAAGTCGTGATCGGTACCGTTCAGCGCCTTGTTGAACCGAATGTCGCCCCCATCGCCGGTGCCGGGAGGATTGGCGGTGTAAGCTCCGTCAAAGGTGCCGCTGTTGAAGATCCGGATGTCGCCATTGTTCTTGTAGATGGTCACATCTGTAGTGGGGGTTCCCGGCTGCCGTTTTGTCGAGAATTGGGTAAGCTCCTTCACGCTCCCGTAGAGCTTCAGCGACTCATAAACTCCTGAGCTCCACTCGACACGCAACTCATAGGAACCGGTGAACAGGGCACTCAGGGTGGCTATCTGAGGTTCGGAAGCTCCATCGAAGCTGAACGTCACCCACCCCGGCGCCCATTTGACACCATCGATCAGGCCGTCGACGTAATCATCGCCCGTGGCCTCGATCGTCACCGAACCAGCAGCCATCGCCCCCCCGCGATCAACCGAGGCTCAGCCCGGGCATGTTGCTTCCGCTACTGTAGATTGAAAGGATCCGTCGTCAAACGAATGACCAGGTCGGCTGTACGGAAGCCAACAGCGGTCGCCGCGCAAAACACGCCGGACGCCCTGCTCTTCGCCAGCGCCATGATGGCGCGATATCGGAGGCGATCGGCACTCCCGCCACAGCGGAGCGGTTCGAGGCGGCGAAAGCCAGCGTCGTGAAGGTGATGTCGCCGGGCTGGCTCGCCATACCCAGCGCCGCCACCCCGACCCGCTCGGCGAGGCGTCCGTAGGCGCGTTGAGATTGGCGAGAGCCGCGACCGGCTCAGGCACCACCTGACCGGCCTCGAAGCCCTGCCGACATCGCCCCCCTCCCGCATCCGGAAAACCACCGTCGCCCGAACCGGTGGACTTAAAAACATGCACAGGATATGTATGTTTATATCGATGGAGCAGGCAAAGCATGGCATTACGTCCGGACGGCACCCGCTGGACGCTTCGCGTTCGACGGTCATGCCATGTGTCGGCGCGTTCGCCCCTGGCTCTCGCCGCGCCACGATCCATCCCGCCCTGCCGGGCTGTGGACGTTTCCTGATAACGCGATGCATTTGGAGTGGGCCTTGTCAGCCTTTGCACGCTTGAGACTGTTTCGGCCGATCCTCGCGGGAGCAACGCTCCGTGATCGCGCCTTCGCCTGCTTTGGCGCCCTCATGGGGATCGGCCTGTCGGCCGTGATCGGTGGCCTTGCCGCAGCGGACCTCAACCATCTCGTGTGGATCGTGCCACCCATGGGCGCCTCCGCGGTGCTGCTGTTCGCCGTGCCGGCGAGCCCGATGGCGCAGCCCTGGCCCGCCATCGGCGGCAACGTGATCTCCGCCGCCATCGGCATTGCCGTCGGCCACTTCATGCCGCCCACCGCCCTCTCGGCCGGGATCGCCGTCGCGCTGGCCATCGGCGTGATGTCGCTGCTGCGCTGCCTGCACCCGCCCGGCGGAGCGGCGGCGCTGGTCGGGCTGTTCGTCGGCGGGTCGTCGAGCTTCCTTTTTCCCTTCGTGCCGGTGGGACTGAACGCCGTCGTGCTAGTCGCGAGCGCCTGGGTCTATCATCGCTGGTCCGGCCACACCTTTCCCCATGTCCCCGCGCCGGCGCAGCCGGCTCCGCGCCGCGATCTGCCCTGGACGGTCAGCAAGGCCGACATCGCCGCGACGCTGGACGAGGTCGGCGAGGCCTTCGACATCGGGGCGGAGGACCTCGAAGGACTTGTCCGGCACATCGAGCGACGCGCCGTCGCCCGCTCCTATCACGAGCTGAGCTGCGCCGATCTGATGGCGACCAACGTCATCAGCGTCGCGGAGGATGCATCCGCCGAGCAGGCGCGGGCGCTGCTGGTGAAGCGCGACATTCGCCGATTGGCCGTGGTGGACGCCACGGGACGCCTCGTCGGAGCCATCTCGCTGCGCGAACTCGTACGGCCGGCGCAGAATGTCGGCAGCGCCATGACTCCGGCGGCGACGGCCTTCCCCACGACCCCCGCGATCGATCTGCTGGATCGCTATGCCCAAGACCGGGTGCACTCCGTGTTCGTCGTCGATGCCGGCCGGCATCCGATCGGCGTCGTCACGGAGGCGGACTGGCTTCACGTGCTGACACGCGGCCTCAACTGAACGGAACCGGCAGGAATTCGCCGGTGCAACAACGATCCGAGGTGGAACCGAGATGCGCCTGACACGCTACACCGACTACGCGATGCGCGTGTTGCTGTATCTGGCCTCACGGCCGGAGGAGTTGTGTTCGATCGCCGAGATCTCCCGTGCCTATGCCATCTCGCAGAACCATCTGATGAAGGTGGTCAATGACCTGGTGAATGCCGGCTATCTGCACAGCGTGCGCGGTCGCTCCGGCGGCATAAGGCTGGCGCGCCCCGCCGCGGACATCAATGTCGGCGCCCTGGTCCGGCATACGGAAGAGGATTTCGACCTCGTCGGCTGCAGCTCCTGCATCATAGCGCCGGCCTGCGGCCTGACCTGCGTGCTCGACGAAGCGTTGCAGGCCTTTCTCGGCACGCTCGATCGCTATTCGCTGGCGGACGTACTCAGCAAACGCGGTGACTTCCGACACCTGCTGAAAGTCTCCTGATCGCCGGCTCGTTGCGCAGACCGTCGCGGCGTGGCGTTCGGCGAGCCGTGCGACGCCATCAGGCCGATGCACAGCCACGATGTTGAGCTGGACGGCCGATGGTGCGTTCATCGACGGCGCCCTTCATCATGGCGGCATGATCCCGCACCGGGAGGAGTAGGCCGGCGATCAGCAGCCGAAGGCGTGGCTCCGCGAACGCCCCGGCACGCATCGCGTTGATCCACGTATTGTTTCACGCTTCCTGCCACGCCAACATGGCGGGGCGACGGGATCGTCGTGCGTGAAAGCGGCCGCGGCCCAAGGCTCCGGGGCGCGGCCTTCGACAACGTCGTGACGGATCGTCGCCCTCTGGGCCACCGCACGGCGCCCCTGACCGGCGAGTCCGCTCGCCCCGCAGTCTGGTAGGAGAACCATATAGCCGTCCGGCAAACCGAACTGGAAGCCATCGACCGCTACTGGCGCGCGGCGAATTACGTGTCGGTCGGACAAATCTACCTGCTCGACAATCCCCTGCTGCGCGAGCCGCTGGCGGCCGAGCACGTCAAGCCACGCTTGCTCGGCCATTGGGGAACCACGCCGGGCCTCAATTTCATCTACGCTCATCTCAACCGGATCATCCGCGAGCGCGATTGCGACGTGCTCTACGTCTGCGGGCCGGGCCATGGCGGGCCGGCCATGGTGGCCAACACCTGGCTGGAGGGGACCTACAGCGAGATTTACCCGGGCATCACCGCGGACGAGGCGGGCATGCGCAAGCTGTTCCACCAGTTTTCGTTCCCCGGCGGCGTGCCGAGCCATGTCGCACCCGAGACGCCCGGTTCGATCCACGAGGGGGGAGAGCTGGGATACGCGCTGGTGCACGCCTTTGGCGCCGCGCTCGACAACCCCGATCTCGTGGTCGCCTGCGTGGTCGGGGACGGCGAGGCGGAAACCGGGCCGCTGGCCGCCGCCTGGCACTCGAACAAATTTCTCAATCCCGCGCTTGACGGCGCGGTACTGCCGATCCTGCACCTCAACGGGTACAAGATCGCCAATCCGACCCTGCTCGCCCGCATGTCCGATGACGAGCTGCGCGCGCTGTTCACCGGCTATGGCTACGAACCGGTCTTCGTCGAGGGGCACGAGCCGATGCCGATGCATGCGGCGATGGCATCGACGCTCGACGCCGTGTTCGACCGCATTCGCGACATCCAGCGCTCGGCACGCGAAGCTTCCGGCGAGGTCGAGCGACCGCGCTGGCCGATGATCGTGCTGCGCAGCCCCAAGGGCTGGACCGGCCCGCGCGAGGTGGACGGCAAGAAGGTCGAGGGGTTCTGGCGCTCCCATCAGGTGCCGGTCTCCAACGCCCGGGGCGATGCCGCACACCGCAGCATCCTCGAGGAGTGGATGCGCAGCTACCGCGCGGAGGAACTTTTCGACGGAAACGGCACCCTGCGGCCGGAACTGCAGGCCTTGGCGCCGCGCGACGAAAAGCGGATGGGTGCGCTGCCACATGGCAATGGCGGCCTGCTGCGCAAGGAACTTGTCCTGCCCTCCTGGAAAGGGCTGGCGCTGGACGTCGGCCGACCGGGCGCGACAACAGGCGAAGCCACCCGGGCGATGGGACATTATCTGCGTGAAGTCTTCCGCCTGAACGAGGACACGCGAAACTTTCGCCTCATGGGACCGGACGAAACCGCCTCGAACCGCTTGGACGCGGTGTTCGAGGTGACGGACCGCGTGTGGATGGAGGCCATTGAACCTTATGATACGAACCTCGCCCGGCAGGGCCGCGTCATGGAAGTTCTCTCGGAGCACCTTTGCCAGGGCTGGCTCGAAGGCTACCTGCTGACCGGGCGCCACGGGCTGTTCTCCTGCTACGAGGCGTTCATCCATATTGTGGTTCGATGGTCAACCAGCACGCGAAATGGCTCAAGACCTCCGCGGAACTGCCCTGGCGCAAGCCGATCGCCTCGCTGAACTATCTGCTGACCTCGCATGTCTGGCGGCAGGACCATAACGGCTTCAGCCACCAGGATCCGGGCTTCGCCGATTTCGTCGCCAACAAGAAGGCCGACATCGTTCGCCTCTATTTCCCGCCGGACGCCAACACGCTGTTGTGGGTCACCGACCACTGCCTGCGCACCTGGAACCGTATCAACGTGATCACCGCCGGCAAGCAGCCGCAGCCGCAATGGCTCTCCGCCGACGCGGCCGAAGCCCATTGCCTGGCCGGGGCCAGCATATGGGAATGGGCGTCCAGCGGCGGGGACGCCGAGCCGGACGTGGTGATGGCCTGCGTGGGCGACGTGCCGACCCTCGAAACCCTGGCAGCCGTCGATCTGTTGCGGACCGCCTTCGCCGACCTCCGCGTCCGGGTGGTCAATGTCGTCGACCTGATGACGCTGCAATCTCCTTCCATGCATCCACACGGCTTCACCGACGACGTATTCGACCAACTATTCACTGCCGATCGACCGGTGATCTTCGCCTATCACGGCTATCCGTATCTCATTCACCGCCTCACCTATCGGCGCCGCAATCACACGAATTTCCATGTTCATGGTTTCCGCGAGGAAGGCACCACGACGACACCTTTCGACATGACGGTGATGAACGAGATCGATCGCTTTCATCTCGCCATCGCGGCTCTGAAGCGGATACCCCGCCTCGAGGGCCGCACGGCCGAGGCGATCGCGGCCCTGGAAGGCAGGCTCTCGCAACATCACGACTATGTCCGCGAGCATGGAGAGGACATGCCCGAGATTCAGAATTGGCACTGGCCGAGCTGATCCCGCCTCTCATCCCGTTCTCGTCGAGCCGGAGCCGGATCGGCAGGCCGTCGTCTCTCGTACTGGAGAGCCGAAGCGCGGCTCGACCATTTACACGGCCCCCCTATTCGACCGGCCGCGACACGGTCGGTCGAATAGTCTTCGTCATCGCCTTCCGGGATATGAAAGCTACCGTTCGCTCGCGGGCGGGAACACCCACTTACCGTCCTTGAACGGCAGGAAGCTGCCATCGTCCACCCCGACCTCGGTGGCGATGAGACCGTTCAGCTTGGCGTTCAGCGACAGTATGAGATCGCCCGACGCCCGCCCCTTCATGGCGAGATTGTTCACCTCGTCCGGGTCGTTCTGCAGGTCGTAGACCTCGAGGTCGTTCTTCGCCGTCAGATCTTCCCATGTATCGGGAGTGTTGAAGCCCTGCGGCGAGAAATAGCGAGAGAAGCGGTAGCGACCGTCATACACGCTGCGGATGGAGCAGCGCAGCTGGAAGTCCGGCGGCTGCTTCTCCATGGCGGCGATGCGCTGGGCGAGCGGGACCGAATTGTCGGCCTTCACGTCGAAATGCGCCGCCCACCGGGCGTCCTGATAGCTCAGCATGTTGTAGCAAAACAGCGCGCCCGGCCGCAGCGTGTCTTCCTTGGCGTCGCCGGGAGTGGTGAGCAGGGAAGAGAAATCATGCCCGGGCAACCCCTCAGCCGCCTGCTTCAGCTTCTCCGGCGCTGCACCGGTGAGCGCGAGAATGGTGGGGGTGAGATCCACCTGCGAGGTCACGGCGTTACAGGAAACACCGCCGGGATAGGCGGGATGGACGATCATCAGCGGCAAATGGTTCTGCTGGCGATAGGTGGAGTTGCCCTTGCCGCGCATCTGGTGATGCCCGCCCAGCTCGCCGTGATCGGCGGTGAAGACGATGATGGTATCCTCCGACATGCCGTTGGCCTTGACGGCCTCCAGCACGCGATGGACCTGCAGGTCGCAATCGCGGATGCAGTTGAAATAGTAGTTCTGCAGCACCCGCCAGCGGCGATCCTCGTCCGGCCACTCGCCGACGAGATAGTCCATCACCTCCTGGTAGATGTGCTGCGCCTTGGGGCGGCCGGGCGCGTTGAAGGCCTGGGTGCGGGTGGAAGGCAGCGGCACGTCCCAGTGCGCGGCGTAGAGGTCGTTTCCCGGCGGCCGGGCGATCGGCATGGAGGAACGCTTGCCCTGCACGGTCTGTCCCGGCAGGTCGGAATTGATGTACATGACGTCGTGCGGATTGACGAAGTTGACGGCAAGATACCAGGGCTTACCGGCCGCCTTCAGTTCCTGTCCCTTGGTGCGCATCCAGCGGGTGACGAAGGCCGTGGTGGTGTCGTCGTAATTGTAGCCGCCGAGCGTGGTGTCGTTGATGTCGCCGACGCCGAAGAAGTCGTCGAAGCCATAGCTTTCGATGATCTCGCGATACTGCGCGAACGGCGCGTCGATCGCCTTGTCGACCTGATCGAGATTGGCGGAGAGATGCCATTTCCCCTGATAGGCGGCGTGATAGCCGAGCTGGGCGAGACGGTGACCGACCGTCTTCACATCCGTCGACATGTCCGGCTGCCAGAGGGCGTTGGCGTTGTCGAAGATGCCGGTGTGGGGAATGTGCTGCCCGGTGTAGAGCGTCGAGCGGGCCGGCGAGCAGACGCAGGACGCCGCCTGATGATTGTTGAAAGTGATGCCGTTGGCCTTGATCCATTCACGGCCCGGCACCGGAAACGGCCAGGCGTCGAAGAAATGCTCCTGGTCCACCAGGATGAACAGGATGTTGTAGCCACCGGGCGGGGCGTCGGGCGCCTTGATGGGGGATGGTGCGCGGGAAGGCATCTCCCCCGCCTCCGCCGCCTTCGGCAGAAGGCTGGCCCCCATGAGAGCGGCGCCGGAAGTAAAAAGCTCCCGGCGGGACGCAACGATCTTGTTCTCAGGCTTATCGTTCACTTTGTTCCCCCCAGGAAACATATCGAGGACTTCTGTCTCTGACGAATGTGTCCCATGAGGAAACGAGAGGCGTGAAGCCGGCGTCTGAACACGGATACGTGATACGAATTTCTGACGACCTTCCTCTCCGTCGCGACAGCGGGCGTCGCAAAACTGTAATCATCCGTCTCAAGGAAAATGAAAGCCCGCATATCCTTCGATGGATGCCTTCTCATCGATGTTTGGCGGCCCTAGATTGCGGCAGCCAAACTCGACAAGAATTCGATTGCGGGGAAGAGACGTGAACAAGATTGCCCTCGAAGAGCATTTCATCACGCCCGGGCTTGAGCCCCATATGCGGGCAGCTATGCCCAAACTGTCCGCGGAAAGCGCCGATCACCTTAGCCAGCTCATGCTGGATTTCGGTGAGCGCAGGCTCGCGGCCATGGATTCGGCCAGCGTCGATATCGCGGTTCTGTCCATTTCCGGGCCTGGCGTGCAAGCCGAGCCTGACGCCGCAGTAGCCGTGCGGCTAGCCCGTGACGCCAATGACAGACTTGCGGCAGAAATCGAAAAGCGGCCGGCCCGGTATCGAGGCTTCGCCCACCTGCCCATGCAGGATGTACCCGCGGCGATCGCGGAGCTCGAGCGCGGCGTCCGCGAGCTCGGCTTCGTCGGCTCGATGGTCAATGGCCACACTCACGGCGTCTATCTCGACGATCCCCGATACGACCCTTTCTGGGAGCGCATGCAGGCCCTCGACGTGCCGCTCTACCTGCATCCGACGGATTCCTTCGCGCTGCCCTATGTGCTCGAGGGAGCGCCGGAACTGCTGAAACCGACCTGGGAATGGAACTTCGAGACCTCGTCCCATTTCCTGCGGTTGCTTTTCTCCGGCGTGTTCGACCGCTTTCCCAGGCTCAAGATCATTCTCGGCCATATGGGCGAGACCATGCCCTATCATCTCTGGCGTTTCGACAGCCGCGCCGCGCTCATCATGGGCAAGCGTCCGCTGAAGGAGGCTCCCTCCTTCTATCTGAAACGGAACATGTTCGTGACCACCTCCGGTCAGTTCGACAATGTTCCGCTGCTCGCCGCACTCTCCGCCCTCGGGGCCGACAAGGTCCTGTTCTCGGTCGATTATCCCTATGAGGATTCGACCGCCGCCGGCCGCTTCTTCGACGCCGCCCCGATCGACGACACGACGCGCGAGAAGGTCGCGCGCCTCAATGCCATCTCTGTCATGAACCTCAAAACGTGAAACGCTGATCGCGATTTCCGGGCGCGATGGGCGCGAATACCGGAAGCTGTGATCCCGATACGCTGCGACCGGCTGCGCGCGAGGCACGTCCACGGCTCCGAGCGCGCGCACCGGCGACGATCATTCCAGGGCGCGCGGCTGCATGCCGACCGCTGGGCCCGTCCAGAGCACCGCATGCCGATCGGCAACGGATCGGCTGGGAGGCGCGCGAGCTGCGATGGACGCAGCACCTCCAGCCGAACCGGTCCCCGGCATCACCTCCGGCTAACGAATAGCGCGGTCGATCGCGGCTCCCGATCGAACCTTCCCGGGCGACTCTCCCGGCAAGGCTCGAGAGTTGGCAAGCTTACTTCAGCCCGGCAAGCGAGCGAGCCTTGGCAACCGCCTTCATGCAGCCGGCTTCGTCTCCGGCCGCTTGCAGGTTTTGCGCTTCATTCAGCGCCCCTGCCGGTCCCGAAACGGGTGCTTCGAGACCGGCGGCCGCCAGGGAGTCCGGCGTCGGATCATGAGAATCCTGCGCCGCGACGGATTGCTGCTGCGTCTTCGGCTGAGGGCTTTTCGGCAGAACGTTCTGTAACTCCTGCTGCGTTTTCGCGATAGCCTCGACGCACTTCTCCCAGTTCTGGGCGTGCGCGGGCATGCCGCCCGCCATCGTCGCGAAGACGAGCACGGCACAGAACCGGGAAGGCCCTGAAAAGGCACGTATGATCGTATTTCCGGCTATCATGGCTAGGCATCCTCATGCGCCTCAAGCGGGCAGGATCACTCTGCGCGAACTTGGGCGACAACACGTAATCGGACAATCACCGCGCGGAATAAGCGCCGGTTCGGTATCTGGAAATTTACGCCCCTCGGTCGATCTCCGGAAGATCGAACGTCCGCCAGTCCGGAACCTCCGACACCGCGGGGAATTCCACCCCGAACGGGCGCGTGGCGTCGATGCCAACCGCCGACGAATAGCCGCCATCGGTCGAGGGATCGAGCGGCGCCGCCGCGGTGCGGTCGACCACGAACACATCCTCGCGTGGCTTGACCCGGAACGACATCGCCCATTCCACGTCCGACGAATTGCGGATGTCGATATCCGGGTCGACGACCACAACCCATTTCGGGTGAGGATTGGACGCGATGGCGGCCAGGATCGCCTGACGCGCCTCGCCCTCGTAGCGTGGCGTCATGGCGATCACGAAATACACCTGCACGCCGCCCGAGGACGTGATGGCGAGGTCGGAGATGGAGGGGAACTGCGCCTTGAGCTGGCGCAGCATCGACGCCTCGAACGGGATCTGCTTGAGAACGTGGTTCTCGGTGATCGGCTTGCCGGTGAGCAGGCCCTGGAAGATCGCGTCCTTGCGATGGGTGATCGCCGTCACCTTGGCGGTCGGCTTGGGATCGGCGGCCGTGTAATAGCCGGTATATTCGCCGAGCGGCCCCTCGATGCGCTGGTCGTCGGAATCGACGACGAACTCGATGATGAACTCCGCATGCGCCGGCACTTTCAGGTCGCTGGTGACGGCCTTCGTCAGCTCCACCGGCGCACCACGCAAGCCGCCGGCGACGAACCAGTCGTTCGAGGTGTCCGCGACCTGCACCTGGCAGGCGAACGCCGTCATCGGGTCGATACCGATGACGATGGCACCGTGCAGCGGCACCTTGCGCGCCACCGCCTTGGCAATGTTCTTGCCGAAGCGATGGCTCGGCGCCGCCCACACGCCCAGCACTTTCGAATCGTGGAGCTGGAACCGGTAATTGCCGATATCCGGGATTCCGGTGTCCGGGTCCTCGGAAACGACGATACCGGCGGTGATGAAGGGGCCGCCATCCTTCGGACTGTAAGTCGGCACCGGAAGTTTGGTAAGGTCGATCCCGTCGCCGGTGAGCACCACCTCCTGGCAGGGTGCAGGACCGGCGAAATCAACCGGACCGATGGGGTTGTCGATGGCCTTGGTCACGCGCTCATGGATGGTCTCGCCGGTCGCCTCGAAGGCGATCAGGGCGCGCTTGCGATTGCCGTACAGGCCCCCGACCAGCGGGAACGCGGTGCCATTGTCCTTGAACATCAGCGCCGGCCCGTCGCTCGCACTCGTCTTGGCGAGAGCTTTGGCGACGTCATACTGCAAGGCAATCGGCCGTGTAATATCGACAAGTTCACCGGACGTCCGCAGGGCCGAAAGAAAAGCTCGAAGGTCTTGGTAAGGCATGATCCACCACTGTCACCGCCCGCAGGTCCGTGATTAATGCGCAGCTTTCCTTTCAAGGTAAAGACACCCGACCTTCGGGCCGCGCTTCGTGTCGGCCTCTCGGTCGGCCTGCCGATCCTGGCGCTCTACGCCTCCGGCCATATTCACTTTGCCGTCTATGCGGCCTTCGGCGCGCTGACCTCCCTCTTCGGCCACAGCGAGACACGTCAGCGGCGGGTCGAGACGCAGGTCGTCGTCGGCGCCGCGCTCCTCGTCACCCTCGTCGCGGCGGTCGTCTATTCCGTGGCGGCGGGGCCGGAATGGCTGCTGTCCATCATGCTCGCGGCCGTGGTGGTGGGAGCGGGCTCGCTCGGCACGATCATGGGATGGGCGCCGCGCGGCGACATCTTCTTCGTCCTCGTGCTGCTGATCCTCGCCGGCATCCCGCTGACGACGGCCGAGATGCTGCCGGCCATCGCGGCCGGCGTGGGCGGAGCCGGTTTCTCGATCCTGCTCACCGCGCTGGAGCCGGGCGATGCCGTGGACGCACGAGCCCTCGCGCCCAATGTTCGTCGCAGGACGCTGGCCGGTTCGGCCGCCCTCGACAAAACCCGCCATGCGATCGTCATCGCCATCGCGGCGCTGTCGGTGACGGGCGCCTGGTGGCTCGCCCGGGCGCTCGACATCGGCCATCCCTTCTGGGCTCCCATCGCGGTGGCGGCGGTGATACCGGCGCTCACTCCCGCCGATGCCATGCGCCGGGCGGTCCACCTGGTGGGCGGCACGCTCGGCGGCGTGTGCATCGCCGCGGTGCTGTTCGCGCAGCAGCCTGGTCCTCTCGCTCTCATCCTCATCATCGCGGTGTGCCAGGCCATCGCCGAGCTCTTCCTGGCCCGCAATTTCGGGGGGGCCCTGCTCTTCATCACGCCGCTGGCGATCGGCATGAGCAATCTCGGCCGCGATCTTCCCTGGTCTCCGTTGCTGATGGAGCGCCTGGTGGAGGCGGGAATCGGCGCGGTGATCGCCCTCGTGGCGATTTTCCTCGGCAGCCTCATCCTCGCCGGCCGCGCCGCGCCGCGCCTCGACGGAAAGGCGTAGAGCATGCGCCCGACCGTCCCGTCCCGGAGCGAGGATCACCGACAATTCAGGGCCTTACGGCATGGCGGGGCACTTGCCTTGCCCGCATCATTCGGATCAGTATCTCGCCACTCTAAGGGAGGGCCTAAATGGCTGGGGCACATTCACTGAAGCATGAGATTTTCATTTCTGCCGACGCGGACAAGGTGCGAAAGGCACTCAGCACCGCCGATGGCCTTCGGGGGTGGAACACTCCGCATGTGGAGGGCAGCGGCGCGCTCGGGACGTCCTGGACTTTGAAGTATTCGGGCCGGCCGGAATTTTCCTGGCGGATCGACCAGGACAACCCGGAAGACATCCTGTGGACTTGCACCACGGGCCCCGGCGACGCCGTCGGCACGACCGCGACCTTCACCTTCGCCCCGGCCGAGGGCGGACGCACGAAAGTCCGGGTCACCCATGGCGGCTGGCCGCATGACGAAGCCAATTTCATCAAGTGCAACACCATCTGGGGCGCGCTGATGGATCATCTGCGCGAATATGTCGAAACCGGCGTGTCGGACCCGGCCTTTTCCTGAATCCGGCCTGGAGTTCCACCACATGCCGTCCCAGCAGTCGCTTCCCGATTTCGTGCAGGCCATGGATGCCGCCGGCTTTCTGGTCCGGATTACCGACGAGATCCGCGTCGACCAGATACCCGTGACCCTCGAGGCCAATCCGACCAAGGCGGTGCTGATCGAGAAGATCAAGGATTGCGAGTTCTCCGTCCTCGCCAATGCCTATTCCAACCAGGACATGTATGCCTGGGCGATGGAGTGCGACCGAACCCAGACCGGCCGGAAGATGGTCGAGAAGGCCAAGTCGCGCGCCAAATGGGAGATTGTCGAGACGGCGCCGTGCAAGGAGGTGATCCTCAAGGGCGACGACGTCGACCTGACCCGGCTGCCCTTGTTCCTGCATCACGACCGCGACGGCCACGCCTATACCAACGACAACCTGTTCATCTCGAAGCATCCCGACACCGGGGTGTATGACTGGGGCATCTACCGCTCGATGTTCCGTTCGAAGAACGAGAAGTCGGTGGACATGACCTGCACCTCGCACCGCCAGCGCATCCACGCGATGGCCGCAGCGGCGAAGGGGCAGAATCTCGAAGTCGCCATGGTCATTGGCGGCCCGATCCTCGACAAGATTTCGGCTCTGGTCGGCGTGCCCGGCGATACCGACGATTTCGAGGTGCTGGGCGGCTTCTACGGCGCGCCGGCCAAGATGGTGAAGTGCGAGACCATCGACGTGATGGTGCCCGCCAATGCCGAGCTCGTCCTCGAATGCGAGCTGATGGCCACCGAGGGGATGAGTTTCGACGAAGGCCCCTATGGCGAATATACCGGCATGTATGGAGGCGGGATGAAGCACAATTATCGCCTCAAGGTGAAGGCGATGACCTACCGCAAGAACCCGATCTACCAACACTGCACCATTGGCGGCATGCATCCCTGGTACACCGACAACATGCTGCAGCTGCCCGCCATCGAGGCCGACCTCTATGGCGCGCTGCGTCTCGCGGGCATCGATGTGATGGAGGTGCGCAGCCCGGCCGGCGGCCTGTCGAACATCGCCTATGCCAAGATCCGGCCGCTCGGCGCCGGCGACGCCAAGCAGGCGCTGGGGCTGATGCTCACCTGCTCCAAGCAGGGCCTGCCCAAGGTCGCGATGGTGTTCAACGACGACGTCGACATCTGGGACGACCAGGCGGTGCTCGCCGCCATGGCGTTCCGCTACATGCCGGACCGCGACACCGTCCTCATCAAGGACTGCAACACCATGACGGTCGACCCGAAGTGTGCCGAGCCTGGCGTCGCTTCGAAGATCGGCATGGACTGCACCAAGCCGATGGGCGCCGGCTGGAACCCGGACGAGTTCATCAAGAGCGCGGTGACCGATCTCGGCGAGCCGCCGGCCGATCTGAAGCCGCTGACCGAGGACGAGATCGCCCGCGAGATGGAGGCCTTCATCGGCGCCGAGCCCCGCGCCTGGCTCGACATCCTCAAGCACTTCCACGGCCAGCCCTACAAGTTCATCTACGGGGCCTTCGGCAGCCTGCGCCACAAGCTCGGCCGCATGAACGACGCGCCGTGGTACCGCTACACCCTGTCCGACCGCCCCTTCGCCTTCGAGGCGAAACCGGCGGCCCTGTCGAACTTCGACCCGCGGCATGTCGGCTCGGGGCCGGCATGAACGCGCAAGGAAACTGACAATGGGGAATGCACCCCGGCGCATGGTGGTGGGTATCACCGGCGCCACCGGCATCGTTTACGGCGTGCGGCTGCTGCAGGCTCTGCGGGAACTCAAGATCGAAAGCCATCTCGTCGTCTCCAAGGCCGGCGAGATGACCCGCGCCTACGAGACGGACATGTCTGCGGAGGAACTGCGCAGCCTCGCCGATGTCGTCTATTCGCCTAACGACATCGCGGCGCCGATTTCCAGCGGCTCCTTCCGCACCATGGGGATGATCGTGGCGCCCTGCTCGGTACGCAGCATGAGCGACATCGCCCATGGCGTAACGTCCGGCCTCATCAGCCGGGCGGCCGATGTCTGCCTGAAGGAGCGTCGGCGGCTTGTGCTGATGCTGCGCGAGACGCCGCTTCACGCCGGCCATCTGAAGAGCATGCTGGCGGTCACCGAAATGGGCGGCATCATCGCGCCGCCCGTTCCGGCCTTCTATTCGCGCCCCCAATCCCTGGACGACATGGTCACGCACACGATCGGCCGGGTGCTCGATCTGTTCGATCTGGACCTGAAGGCGTTTCCACGCTGGGGAGAGGAAGGCGCGGCGGAGACTGACGAAGAGGTCCCGCTGTCACTTTCACTGGATTAGAGGTCCGGAAAGCCTGTGTCGCGCGACCACGCCTCCTGCATATTGCGGGAGGTGTGGTCTCATGGACCAGCGCGCGGCGCGCAGATGGGTTGGGTACCCGGTCCGCCATGACAGCGACCGCGCCCTCGCCCACGATGGCCGCCCGGCACATGGACGCGTCGCACCACGAAATCCAACCGTCGGCACTGTGATCCGGCGCATCCGGCCGCATGCGTAGATCGGCGGGACCGAGGGCGCCTCCCGAGGCCGCCTTCGTTAGCACCGGCTATTGAGGCCCGCGGCCCTCCATGGTGACGAAGATGTCGCGGAGGATGCCGATCCCTTCATCCATCTGCTCTTCGCCAAAGGCGCTGAAGCCGAGCGTGATGAGGTGGTCGACCTTCGCCTCGCGCGCCAGGGCGGCGATCGGCAGGATTTCGAGACCGCGCTGCGCGGCGGCTTCCGCCACGGCCCGGCCGCTCAACCCGCGGGCGAGGCGGGCGATGATTTCCATGCCGGTGTTGGTCGGCGCCGCCATCATCCACCGGGAGAGCCGCTGCTCGATCGCCCGCAGCAGATAGTCCTGTCGCTGGGCATAGAGGCGCCGCATGCGCCGCACATGCGTGGCGAGATGGCCGTCCTCCATGAAACGAGCGACCAGCGCCTGTTCCAGCATCGGCGAATAACGCCCGACGATGGCGCGCGCCGAGACGAAGGCCTCGACCAGCGCGTCCGGCAGCACCGCGAAGCCGAGCCGCAAGCCGGGAAACAGCATCTTGCTGAAGGTGCCGAAATAGAGAACACGGCCTTCTCGATCCAAGGCGTGCAGGGCCGGCATCGGGCGGCCGGCATAGCGGAACTCGGTATCGTAATCGTCTTCCAGCACCCAGGCGCCGGCGGCGTTCGCCCATTGCAGCAGCGCATGGCGCCGCTCAAGGCTCAGCTCCATGCCGAGGGGGAACTGCTTGGAGGGGGATACATAGGCGAGGCGCGCATCAGGCGCCTGCGCGATCCCGTCCTCGACGACGATCCCCTCCTCGTCGACCGGCACCGCAACCGGAAGAGCCCCGGCAGCCGTGGCGGAGGCATAGATGCCGTCATAGCCCGGGTCCTCGCACCAGACGCGCTCGCCCGGCGTGAGCAGGATGCGACAGGCGAGATCCACCGCATGCTGCGCGCCCGCGAAAATGACGATGTTGTGCGGCGTGCAGCTGAGGCCGCGGCTGAGCGCGACATGCTCGGCGATGGCGATGCGCAAAGGCTCATAGCCTTGCGGGTCGCCCTCCCCCAGCAGTTCGCCGGCGGCGCCGGGATCGAGCTCGCGATAGAGGTTGGCCGCGAGGCTCGCCCATTGCCGGACCGGGAACATGTCCACCGCCGGGAAGTTGGCGCGGAACGGCACCGGCCGGCGCATGTGGCGCAGGGTGGACGGCGCATGGGTGATCGCCGTGTCCGGCGCCAGGGAGCGGCTGAGATGCCCGGCCGCCTCGATGGCGGGGTTGATGCGGGCCGGCGCCTTGGCGGGCAGCTGTTCGGGCAGATCCCGGGCGACATAGGTGCCGGAGCCGGTCATCGGCTGCAGATAGCCCTCGGAAATCAGATGGTCGAAGGCGAGCAGCACGGTGTTGCGCGACACGCCGAGCAACCCGGCGAAGTCGCGCGTCGACGGCAGCTTCTCGCCCGGCCGCAGCGAGCCGGCCGTTATCTCCTCGACGAGCCGTCGATAGAGCTGCCGGTGCAACGGGGCATCGGCAACCCTGTCGATATCGAGCGCGAGCGAATCCAGCAGTCTCACAATGCCTCCGCGATCTGACCGATCGGGAGAACGCAAGTTCCGCACCACCCGGCTCGCGCCCGCGCTACACGGCGCTGCGTTCGCGCTCCGGCCGATGGCCGAAGGTGACCAGGCCGGTCCTCATCAGCACGAACATGACGGCGAGTAGCACGAAGACGATCAGGTTCACGCAGGTCGCCAGCGCGTAGAGCTCCGGCTTCACCCCGTAGCGCAGCGCGCCCCAGGCGGCCGAGGGCAAGGTCGGCGTCGCGCCGAGCAGGTAGAAGGAGATCTCCAGATTGTTGAACGCCATGATGAAGGTGACGATGAAGGCGCCGAGCAGGCCCGGCCAGATCAAGGGCAGCGTCACCTCGAAGAAGGTGCGCGCCGGCGATGCCCCGAACACCATCGCCGCGTCGTCGAGCCGCCAGTCATAGCGGTAGAGCTGGGTGGCGATGATGAGCAGCGCATAGCTGAAGCAATGCACCGTATTGGCCAGGATCGCCGAGACCATGTTGCCCTGCAGCCCGAGAAACAGGCCGTTGAAGATCAGCGAGGAGATGCCGAGCAGCACCTCCGCGACGAAGAGTGGGGCGATGAACAAGGCGAGATAAAGCGGCGCGCGGCGTCCGGCATGGCGCATCAGCCCGATGGTGGCGAGCCCGGCCAGCGCGGTCGACAGCAGCGCGGCGAAGATGCCGATGATCAGGCTGTTGCCGAGCGCGGTCTGGTACAGCGAGTTGGAGAACAGCCGCGCCATGATGTCGAGCGACCATTTCGGCGGGTACGGAAAATTGGAGTTCCGCGCAAAGCTGGCGAGACCGATATGGACGACCGGCAGGTAGAGAAACAGGTAGGACAGAGCGACCGTCGCGAGCAGGGCGAATTTTCCCGGCTTGATCTTGATGCGCATGGTTCATCCCCTCCCGAAGCCGGTGAAGCCGGTGCGGCGCAGGTCGATCAGCCGGGCCACCCCGACAACCAGCAGCACCGACACCGCGAACAGAACCACGCCCATGGCGGCGCCGAGCGCCCAGGTGCCGCTCTCGCCGAATTGCTGCGCCATCGCCATGCCGTAGAGCGTGCCGTTCGGGCCGCCGAGGAAGCGCGGCGCCAGCGTCGCCGACAGGCAGGGAATGAAGCACAGCGCGAAGCCGATCAGCGTGCCGAACAGGTTGAGCGGCCAGGTGACCTCGAAGAAGGCGCGCGCCGGGCTCGCCCCGAAGATGGTGGCGGCGTCGATCAGCCGCTGGTCGAAATTGAGCAGCGACAGGTAGATGACCGTCACCACGATCGGCAAATAGAGATAGACGAGGCCGATGGCGCTGGCGACATTGGTGTACATGATCACCCGGAGCGGCGCGGCGCCGAGCGACAGCAGCACCCCGTTCAGCAGCCCCAGCGGGCCGAGCAGGCCCTGCAGCGCGATGATGCGCAGCACCTCGCCGGTGAGGAACGGCACGGCAAAGGCCAGCGAGAACAACAGCTTGTAGCGTCCGCCATAGAGCGTGATGCCGTAGGCGATCGGCCAGGCAAGCAGCGTGCAGATCAGCGACACCGCGCTCGCCATCACCAGCGAGCGCAGCAGGAAGGTCATGTAGGCGCCTTCGGTCGCCAACACCTCGTAATTGTGGAAGCTGAAGTCGCGGATGATATGGTAGTTCTCGGTCCGCCAGACGCTCAGCACCAGCATGGAGAGCAGCGGCAGCACGAACAGCCCCACCAGGAACACGGTGGGGATGCCGAGGAAGATGGCCGGGGCGACGCGCGGTTTCATCGGCTGTCCTCCGGTACCGGGAACAGGTCGACATCGGCCGCGTCCCAGAAGGCCACGACCTCCGCGCCCTCGGTGAACTCCGCCTCGCTGCGCGGCCGGCTGGCGACCAGCTCGCCGCCGCTCCAGCCAAGCACATATTCCGCATAGGCGCCGCGCAGGATGACGTAGCGCACCGTCGCCGCCAGCGTGTTGGCCGCGCCCGCCCCGCCCGCCGACGCGGGCCGCAGCCGGACCTTCTCGTTCTTCACATAGGCGGCGACGCGCTCGCCATCGGCGATCCCCGGCCTGGTCGCCGTCTCGATCCGCACTCCCTCGCCGCTGAGCGATATCGTGTCACCAGCCGTCGCGGCGGTGCCGATGAAGCGGTTGGAGCGCCCGACGAACTGGGCGATGAAGGCTGTCTTCGGCCGGTCGTAGATGTCGGTGCGCGAGGCGAAATCCTCGATGCGCCCGCCGCGCACCACGGCGATGCGGTCGCTCATCGAGAGCGCCTCTTCTTGGTTGTGGGTCACATAGATGAAGGGGATGCCGAGATCGGTCTGGTGCTTGCGGATCTCGACTTCCATCTCCTGGCGCAGCTCGCGGTCGAGATTGGCGAGCGGCTCGTCGAGCAGCAGCACCTTCGGCCGGCCGACCAGGCCGCGCCCGAGCGCCACGCGCTGCTGCTGGCCGCCGGACAGCTGGTTGGGATAGCGCTTCTCCAGCCCGCGCAGAGCGAGGATGCCGACCACCCATTCGACGCGCGCCTCGATCTCGCTTTTGGGCAGCTTCAGCATGCGCAGCGGGAAGGCGAGGTTCTCGTACACCGTGCGGTGCGGGAACAGCAGGAACTCCTGGAACACCATGGCGACGCCGCGCTTGTGCGGCGGCAGCTCGGTGACGTCCTCGCCGTCGATCAGCACGCGCCCCGTCGTCGGGCGCTCCAGCCCGGCGATGATGCGCAGCAGCGTCGTCTTGCCCGAGCCCGAGGGCCCGAGCAGGGAGACGAACTCATGTTTCTCGATCGCCATGTTGACGCGATCGACCGCCCAGACGCTTCCATACTGCTTGGAAACGCCGTCGAGATGTATGTAGGCCACGCCGCACTCCTTGCTGCGAACGGACAGAAGCAAGGCCCGGGCCGCCACGGCCCGGGCGATGACTTCGGGTGTCGTCAGGCAGCCTGCACGCGCGACCAGACGCGCTCCCACTTCTCGGTCGAGGACGGCTGGTCGAACATGTACATCGACGACAGCTCCTCGGTGCGGTCCATCAGGAACAGCTTCTGCTCCTCGGGCGTGGAGATCGAACGCAGGTCGACGGTCGCGGAGGAGCCGGCGATCAGCGAGATCTTCTTGATGTTCTCCGGCGCGAGGAAGGTGTTCATGAAGTCGTGGCAGATGTCGAGCGTCGCCGGATCGGTGACGCCGGTGGTGACCAGCCAGGTATCGACCCAGCCGAGCCCGCCCTCCTTCGGCACCAGTTGGTGCGAGAAGTCGGCCGAGATCTCGCCCTTGTCCTTCTTCTGCACCAGCACCCGGTAGACCTGCGCGAATTCCGGCGCCGCGACGATCGCCCCGCTCTCCAGCAGCTGCTGCAGCGTGGTGTTGTCCTGGTAGCGGGTGAGCAGCAGCGGCTTCTGCTGGATCAGCAGCTTCTCGACCTCGGCCAGCTCCTCGTCGGTGAGCACATAGGGATTGAACGACTTGCCGTCGGGACGCGGCTTGTCCTTGGTGCCGAGGCGCGTGGCGGCGAGGATGCCGGTCAGCGCGATGTTCTCCTCGAAACGGGCGCTGGTGGCGAGCCGGCCGCTGAAGGCCGGGTCGAACAGCACCTCGATGCTCTCTACCTTCTCCTTCGGCACCTCTCCGGCATTGTAGGTCGTGCCGTAGCTGCCCCAGCACCAGGTGACGCCGAAATGCTTGCCGCTCGCCTCGTCGGTCAGCAGCTTGAAGCGGTCCGGCTTGAACACCGGATAGACATTGGCGGTGTTGGGGATCTTGGCGTAGTCGATGTCGCGGATCAGCTTCTCGCGGAAGTAGAGGCCCGGCCAGAAGCCGTCGGCCTGCACGAGGTCGAAGTCTCGGCTGCCGCCGACACGCAGCTTGTTGTAGGCCTCGGAATTGCCGTCGAAGAAGGTCGGCGAGAACTTGATCTTGTGCTTCTCCTCGAAGGCCCCGACGATGTCGGGAACCGCATAGACTTCCCACATCAGCGCGCGCAATTGCGTCGGCGCCGCGTAGGCGGGCCGGATATAGGGCGCGGCAAGCGCCCCGGCGGTTCCCGCCGCCAGCGTCTTCAGCACGGTACGGCGACTGACCGGCGAGGCGGATGGGCTCGCAGCGTCGGAAGAACTGAACGTCGATTTGGTCATGGCCACGCCCTCTGGTTTTTGAAAGTGGTGCGATTGGTCCTTGCGGGGCCCTTGCCTTGTGCGTTTCCCCTCAGGGCGATCTGGCGCCGCCCTTGAGCCGTCCTGTCGAATGCAGTGTCAGGCCGCGACCTTGAAGGGATTGTCGGCGTCGGCGTAGTTGACCGGCGTCATGTGCCAGCCTTCCTTGTGCTTGCGCCAGTAGGTGTCCTTCAGCTTGGCGCTGATCGGGCCGGGCCGGTCATTGCCGTAGATGCGGTCGTTCACCCGCGCACAGGGCATGACGCCGCCGGCGGTGGTGGTGGTGAACACCTCGTCGGCGTCCATCAGGTCCTCGAAGGTGATCGGGCCGACGACCGGCTCGAGGCCGAGCTCGGGGCAGAGGTCGAGCACGGCGAGGCGGGTGATGCCGCGCAGCGCGCCGCGATCCGGGGTGATGACCTTGTTGTCCTTGACGATGAAGACGTTGAAGCCGGCGCCTTCGGTCAGGTAGCCCTCGCTGTCGAGCAGGATGGCGGTGTCGAAGCCCTTGTCCTTCGCCTCGAACATGCCGCGGGTGAAGTCGCGCCACATGTAGTTCTTCAGCGTCGGGTCGAGCGAGTTCTGCGAGATGCGGGGCACCTGCGCGACCAGCAGGTGGGCGCCGCGCTCCTGCACGTCCGGCTTGATCACATCGACCCACGGCACCGCATAGGCGATGAAGGTGTTGTCGCAATCGGCCGGGTCGCGCGAGCCATAGACGCGCGGCACGCCGCGGGTGGAGATCATCGCAACGAAGGCGTCCTTCAGGCCGGACAGCGCCACTACCTTGCCGAGGATGGTGCGCATCTCGTCGCGGGTGACGCCGGGATCGAGGCGGTAGCCTTCCAGCGAGCGGTGGAAGCGGTTGAGATGGTCTTCCAGGCGGAAGAAGCCGCCATCGGTCACGTGAACCACGTCATAGGTGACGTCCGAATGGGTGAAGCCCCAGTCGCCGACCGGAATCTTGGCCTCGGAGATCGGCACGTACGTGCCGTTCATGTAAGCGGCGCCTTTCGAGTAGTCGGGGCTCGACTGGCTCATGATGTCCTCCTTCGAAATCCCGCACCGAGCGGGTCGAGGACAGCTTTTCCCTGAATGGCTCCATCAAAAAGGACCGCTTGCGGGGAAAATGACGGTACCACTTCGCAAAATGCGGGTGTCAGCGCGCACGGCCTGATCTTCCCGGCGCTCCTGCCTCCACGCGAGCGGCCCCCAGCCACGATTGCGGGCGACGGGACCGGTTGCGATGGGGATGGCGCCCCTCGCTTCAGCTTGTCGAGGAGGCTGCCGTCGATCAGGAGGCTCAGCCAACCGCCACATGCCGATCGGGCGAAGGTCCAGCGGAAGGCATCGCGTCGACGCGAGGCCCTCCACCGATCCCGTCGCGTATGGGTCAATCCCAGGCCAGCGCGCCGCCGTTCTGGTACTCGATGACGCGGGTCTCGAAGAAGTTCTTCTCCTTCTTCAGATCCATCGCCTCGCTCATCCACGGAAACGGGTTGTCCGCTTCCGCGAACACCGGCGCGAGTCCGAGCTGGGCGCAGCGGCGGTTGGCGATGAAGTGCATGTATTCCTCGCACAAAGCCGCGTTCAGCCCGAGGAAACCGCGCGGCATGGTGTCCAGCCCATAGGCGGCCTCCAGCTCGGCGGCATCCTTCAGCATGGCGCGCACCTCGTCCTGGAAGGCGGGCGTCCATAGCTGCGGGTTCTCGATCTTGATCTGGTTGATCACGTCGATGCCGAAGTTCAGGTGGATGCTCTCGTCGCGCAGGATGTATTGATACTGCTCGGCGATGCCGACCATCTTGTTGCGCCGTCCGAGCGAGAGGATCTGCGCGAAGCCGGTGTAGAACCACATCCCCTCGAACACGACGTAGAACGCCACGAGGTCGCGCAGGAACGACTGGTCGGCCGCCAGCGTGCCGGTCTTGAAGTCGGGATCGTCGAGGTTCTGCGTGTGCTTGAGCGCCCACGCCGCCTTGTCGGTGATCGAGGGCACCTCGCGATACATGTTGAACAGCTCGCCCTCGTCGAGGCCGAGGCTCTCCACGATGTACTGGAAGGTGTGCGTGTGCACCGCCTCCTCGAAAGCCTGACGCAACAAATACTGCCGGCATTCCGGGTTGGTGAGGTGGCGGTAGATGGCGAGCACGATGTTGTTGGCCACCAGCGATTCCGAGGCGGCAAAGAAGCCGAGGTTGCGCTTCAGCATGCGCCGCTCGTCCTCGGTGAGGCCGTCTTTCGACTTCCACAGCGCGATGTCGGCCTGCATCGATACCTCGGTCGGCATCCAGTGATTATTGCAGCCGGAGAGGTACTTCTCCCACGCCCATTTGTATTTGAGCGGCAGCAGCTGGTTCACGTCGGCGCGGGCGTTGATCATCCGCTTCTCGTCGACGGTGACACGGGCGGCACCGCGTTCGATGGTGCCGAGGCCCGTCGCGTCGCCGGTCGGCGCGGCGAAGGCGGGGTGGATCGGAGCGGGTACGGTCTTGCTATCGGACCAGTCGAGCATGCTCGTATTTCCTTCTTCGCCGCTCACTGGCAGGCTTCGCAGTCGGGATCGTCGATGGCGCAGGCCTTGCCGAACACGGTTTCCGGTACGCGGATCGGCGCGGCCGCCATCACCGCCGAAACGGCGTTCAGCTTGCCGTCCGTGCCTTTCAGCGTCGATTTCTCGACATGGGTGGCCGAGCGCGAGCGCAGATAATAGGTGGTCTTCAGCCCGCGCTTCCACGCCAGCCGATAGGTCTCGTCGAGCTTCCGGCCGGACGGGTTGGCGACATAGAGGTTCAGCGACTGCGACTGGTCGATCCATTTCTGCCGGCGCGCCGCCGCCTCGATCAGCCAGGCGGCGTCGATCTCGAAGGCGGTGGCGTAGAGCGCCTTGAGGTCGTCGGAGATGCGGTCGATCCGGCCGACGCTGCCATCGTAATATTTGAGGTCGGAGACCATCACCTCGTCCCACAGGCCGCGCGCCTTGAGGTCCCGGACGAGGAACTCGTTCACCACCGTGAAGTCGCCGGACATGTTCGATTTGACGAAGAGGTTCTGGTAGGCCGGCTCGATCGACTGCGACACGCCGCAGATGTTGGAAATCGTCGCGGTGGGGGCGATGGCCATGGTGTTGGAATGGCGCATGCCGACCGCCTTCACCCGGGCCCGCAGGCTGTCCCAGTCGAGCGTCGAGGAGCGGTCGAGGTCCAGCCCGCCGCGTGTTTCCGCCAGCAGCTCGATGCTATCGATCGGCAGGATGCCCTGCGACCACAGCGAGCCGTCATAGCTGGAATAACGCCCGCGCTCGGCGGCGAGGTCGGTGGAGGCCGAAATGGCGTGGAAGCTCACCGCCTCCATGCTCTCATCAGCGAAGCGCACCGCCTCGTCGGAGCCATAGGGGATGCGCAGCGCATGCAGCGCGTCCTGAAAGCCCATGATGCCCAAGCCGATCGGCCGATGGCGCAGGTTCGAGCGGCGGGATTCCGGGATGGTGTAGAAATTGATGTCGACGACATTGTCGAGCATCCGCATGGCGGTCGCCACCGTGCGGGCGAGATGCGCCGGGTCGAGCCCGTCCGGCGTGATGTGCGCCAGCAGGTTGATCGAGCCGAGATTGCACACCGCCACCTCGTCATTCGAGGTATTCAGCGTGATCTCGGTGCACAGGTTCGAGGAATGCACCACACCGGCATGGCGCTGCGGCGAGCGGATGTTGCAGGGGTCCTTGAAGGTGATCCACGGGTGGCCGGTCTCGAACAGCATGGTCAGCATGCGCCGCCACAGATCGACGGCGCGCAGCTGCTTCGACACCTTCATCTCGCCGCGTGCGGCCTTCGCTTCGTAGCTTAGATAGGCGGTCTTGAAAGCCGCCCCATAAAGATCGTGCAGCTCGGGAGCCTCATTCGGCGAGAACAGCGTCCACGGCCCATCCGCCTCGACGCGCTCCATGAACAGGTCCGGCACCCAGTTGCAGGTGTTCATGTCGTGGGTGCGCCGGCGGTCGTCGCCGGTGTTCTTGCGCAGGTCGAGGAACTCCTCGATGTCGACGTGCCAGGTCTCGAGATAGGCACAGACCGCCCCCTTGCGCTTGCCGCCCTGGTTGACGGCGATGGCGGTGTCGTTCGCCACCTTCAGGAACGGCACCACGCCCTGGCTCTCGCCATTGGTGCCCTTGATGTGGGCACCGAGGCCGCGCACGCGCGTCCAGTCATTGCCGAGGCCGCCGGCATATTTCGACAAGAGCGCATTGTCCTTGATCGACTTGAAGATGCCGTCGAGATCATCGGGCACGGTGGTGAGGAAGCAGGAAGCGAGCTGCGCACGCGGCGTGCCGGAATTGAACAGCGTCGGCGTCGAAGCCATGAAGTCGAAGGAGGACAAGAGCCGGTAGAACTCGATGGCCCGCGCCTCGCGGTCGACCTCGCGCAAGGCGAGCCCCATGGCGACGCGCATGAAGAAGGCCTGCGGCAGCTCGAAGCGGGTGCCGCGCGCATGCAGGAAATAGCGGTCATACAGCGTCTGCAGGCCGAGATAGTCGAACTGAAGATCGCGCTCAGGCAAGAGCGCCGCCGCCAGCCGGTCGAGATCGAAGCGGCCCAGCTCGGGATCGATCAGCTCTTCCTCGATGCCACGCTTGATGTAGCTTGTGAAATAGTCGGCGTAACGCACGGACATTTCTTGCTGTGTCGCCTCTTCAGCAACGCCGGCGAGAAAGCTCAGCGCCTCGCGGCGCAGCTTGTCGAGCAGCAGCCGGGCGGAGACGCGGGTGTAGTTCGGCTCGGTCTCGATCAGCGTCCGGGCGGCGAGAATGGGCGCCAGCGCCAGTTCGCCCGCGCTGATGCCGTCATAGAGATTGCGCCGGGTCTCGGTGAGGACGACCTCGGCGGAGACGTCGGCAAGGCCGGCGGTCGCCTCTTCGACTAGCGCCGCGAGCCGCGCCTCGTCGAGCGGCACCAGCTCCCCATCGGCGGCCTTCATGCGCAGGGCGGAGACGGCGGCCGGCGCCGCTCTGCTCGCGGCACGTTCCCGCGCCCGCTCCTCGCGATAGAGCACATAGGCCCGGGCAACCTTGTGGTGCTCGCCGCGCATCAAGGCGAGCTCGACCTGATCCTGCACGTCCTCGATGTGGAAGGTGCGGCCGGTATCGGCACGCCGCGTCAGTCCGGCAACGATCTGCTCGGTCAGCCCGGCGACGATGTCGTGCACACGGCGCGAGGCAGCGGCACTCGAGCCTTCGACCGCGAGAAACGCCTTGGTCAGTGCCACCGCGATCTTCGAGCCATCGAACGGCGTCACCGCACCGTTGCGGCGGATCACCTGATAGAAGGGCGTCGCGGCGGGCGAGGACGCGACGGCGCGCGGCGGTGGCGTGCTTACGCTGGCGCGTTCGGCTTCAACATTGAGAGACATCGGCTGCAAACCCCGTTGCGATGGGGAGGCGCCGAGCGGGACGTGGACGCGCCAAACAGACATGAGAGCCCGGCGACGCGACACAGCGTTCCACCGGGGCACCCCGCCCGAGGACGATCCATGATGTCGCGGCAGGTCTCCTGGCTCGCGGGTCGCCGCCTTTGCCCGGCCTTCCCGAGGCTCATCGCCCCAGTGACGCGGAATGGACAAAAGCTCGCCGCCTACAGTTGCGGGGGCAGCGCCGGCATTGCCCCGAAAGGCGCACCGGCTTCCCTCTTAGCCCCCGAATCTCGCGACGCGGGGGACCGTGACATCTAGATGTTGGGGTCAGGCGCCGGACAATGTCAATCCATAGGCAGGCAACCATCTCCTTGATATGCAAATCATTCGCAGTTGCACAAAGAAGCTGACTTTGCGTAATATGATTTTGCAAGTCATTCGCAAAAGGAGGCAGGGATGCTCGATGGGTCGAGGCGCATGGTTCTGGCCGGTTTCATGGCGGCAGGTCTCGCGACGGCGGCTTTCGCGGTCGGCCTCATGGGCGGCGCGGGCGTAGCCGTCGTCTCGGCACAGGACGGCGCGACGCCGAAATTCAAGGCGGTGACCACCTTCACCGTCATCGCCGACATGGCCCGCAACGTCGCGGGCGATGCCGCGATCGTGGAATCGATCACCAAGCCGGGCGCCGAGATCCACAATTACGCGCCGACCCCCGGTGACATCCAGCGCGCGCAGGGCGCGCGGCTCATCCTGTGGAACGGGCTGAACCTCGAATTGTGGTTCGAGAAATTCTTCCAGAACCTCAAGGACGTGCCGAGCGCGGTGGTGTCGCAGGGCGTCGAGCCGATGGGCATCGCGGAGGGCCCCTATAGCGGCAAGCCGAACCCGCATGCGTGGATGTCGCCGCAGAATGCGCTGATCTATGTCGACAACATCCGCGACGCCTTCGCGGCGCACGACCCGGCCAATGCCGCCACCTACCGCGCCAATGCCGAGGCCTACAAGGCGAAGATCCAGGCCGCCATCGCGCCGATCCGCACCAAGCTCGACACCATTCCCGCCGACAAGCGCTGGCTGGTGTCGAGCGAAGGCGCCTTCTCCTATCTCGCCCGCGATTTCGGCCTGAAGGAGCTCTATCTCTGGCCGATCAACGCCGACCAGCAGGGCACGCCGCAGCAGGTGCGCAAGGTCATCGACGCGGTGCGCAAGAACGCCATTCCCGCCGTGTTCAGCGAGAGCACCGTCTCCGACAAGCCGGCCCGGCAGGTGGCGCGCGAGACCGGCGCGCATTATGGCGGCGTGCTCTATGTCGACTCGCTCAGCGAGGCCGACGGCCCGGTGCCGACCTATATCGACCTGCTCGCCGTGACCACCGGCACATTGGAGCAGGGACTGGCCAAGGGGCTGTCGCAATGAACGCCCTCCCCTCGCTACCGACAGCCGGCGCTGGGCTGGAGGTCGACGACGTGACCGTCACCTATCGCAACGGGCACACCGCGCTGCGCGCGGCCGGCTTCTCGATCCCGACCGGCACCATCACGGCGCTGGTCGGGGTGAACGGCTCGGGCAAATCGACGTTGTTCAAAGCCATCATGGGCTTCGTACGCCTGGCGGCCGGCAACATTTCGATACTGGGCCTCGGCGTCGGCGAGGCGCTCAGGCGCAATCTCGTCGCCTATGTGCCGCAGGCGGAGGAGGTCGACTGGAACTTCCCGGTCCTGGTCGAAGACGTGGTGATGATGGGTCGCTACGGGCATATGGGCCTGATGCGCATCCCCCGCGCCGCCGATCGGCAGGCAGTGAGCGACGCGCTGGCCCGCGTGGGGATGGGCGATTTCCGCCACCGGCAGATCGGCGAACTCTCCGGCGGGCAAAAGAAGCGTGTCTTCCTCGCCCGCGCGTTGGCGCAGGACGCCCGCGTCATTCTGCTCGACGAGCCGTTCACCGGCGTCGACGTGAAGACCGAGGAGGCGATCATCGGCCTCTTGAAGGCGCTGCGCGACGAAGGGCGGGTGATGCTGGTCTCGACCCACAATCTCGGCAGCGTGCCGGAGTTCTGCGACCGTACCGTGCTGATCAAGGGCACGGTGCTCGCCCATGGCCCCACCGCGGAGATCTTCACCGAGGCCAATCTGGAGAAGACCTTCGGCGGCGTGCTCAGGCACTTCGTGCTGGGCGGCGCCGGGCTGCACGCCGACGACGACCGCCGCCAGATCGCCTTGCTCTCCGACGACGAGCGCCCGCTGGTGCTCTATGGCGAGAAGGGCGCGATGCAGCCTCAGACCGCCGACGAGACGGAGTCGGCCAGGGAAATGCAGGAAGGCGAAGGGCCGGAAAGCGAGCGATCGGAGAACGGGCGCCGGGAACGGGAGGGCGCACCGTGATCGCGCTCCTCGCCGAGCCGTTCGGCTACGAATATATGCGCAACGCGATCTGGATCTCGGCACTGGTGGGCGCCGTCTGCGCCTTCCTGTCCTGCTACCTCATGCTGAAGGGCTGGTCGCTGATCGGCGACGCCCTCTCGCACGCCATCGTTCCCGGCGTCGCCGGCGCCTATATGCTCGGCCTGCCCTTCGCCATCGGCGCGTTCTTCTCCGGCGGCCTCGCTGCCGCGGCCATGCTGTTCCTCAACCAGCGCACGCGGCTGAAGGAGGATGCCATCATCGGGCTGATCTTTTCCTCCTTCTTCGGGCTTGGCCTGTTCATGGTGTCGCTGTCGCCGACCTCGGTGAACATCCAGACCATCGTGCTCGGCAACATCCTCGCCATCACCCCGGAGGACACGCTGCAGCTCGTCCTCATCGGCGTCGTGTCGCTGGTGATCCTGCTGGTGAAATGGAAGGATCTCATGGCCGTGTTCTTCGATGAGGCGCATGCGCGTTCGATCGGCCTCAATCCTACCGCGCTCAAGGTGCTGTTCTTCACCCTGCTGTCGGCCTGCACGGTCGCGGCGTTGCAGACGGTCGGCGCCTTCCTCGTCATCTGCCTCGTGGTGACGCCCGGCGCGACCGCCTATCTGCTCGCCGACCGCTTCCCGCGCCTGCTCGTCATCGCCGTCGCCATCGGCGCGCTGACCAGCGCGCTCGGCGCCTATGCCAGCTACTTCCTCGACGGCGCCACCGGCGGCATCATCGTGGTGCTGCAGACGCTCATCTTCCTCGCCGCCTTCGTCTTCGCCCCCAAGCACGGCATGCTGGCGGCGCGGCGCCGGGCGGCACAGGCGTTGAAAGCGGGGCTTTGATCATGCTCGACACGCTGCTCGCGCCGTTTCAGTTCGCGTTCATGGTCAATGCGCTGGTCATCTCCGGGCTGGTGGCCGTGCCGATGGCGCTGCTTTCCTGCTTCCTGGTGCTCAAGGGCTGGTCGCTGATGGGCGACGCCATCTCCCACGCGGTGTTTCCCGGCGTGGTGCTGGCCTACATCGTCGGGCTGCCCTATGCACTCGGCGCCTTCGCCGCCGGCATGGTCTGTGCGGTGGCGACAGGCTTCCTGAAGGACAATAGCCGCATCAAGCAGGACACGGTGATGGGCATCGTGTTCTCCGGCATGTTCGGCGCGGGACTGGTGCTCTACGTCAAGATCCAGTCCGAGGTGCATCTCGACCATATCCTGTTCGGCGACATGCTCGGCGTCGCCTGGCGCGACATAGGCGAAACCGCGCTGATCGCCGCCGTCGTCGCCGGCATCATCGCGGTGAAGTGGAAGGATTTCCTGCTGCACGCCTTCGATCCGGCCCAGGCGCAGGCGGTCGGCTTGCGCGTCGGGTGGTTGCATTACGGCCTGCTCTGCCTGATCTCGCTGGCCATCGTCGGCGCGCTGAAGGCGGTGGGGCTGATCCTCGCCATCGCCATGCTGATCGCGCCGGGCGCCATCGCCCTGCTCCTCACCCGCACCTTTGGCGCCATGCTTCTTCTGTCGCTGGCGATCGCGATCGGGACGTCGCTGCTCGGCGTCTACCTGTCCTTCTTCCTCGACAGCGCGCCGGCCCCCACCATCGTGCTGTTGCTGAGCGTCACCTTCGTGGCCGCCTTCATCCGGTCGTCATTGGGGATCGGACGGCTCCCGACAAACGACGCCGCGTGAAAGGTCGCGGGCTTGCGCCGCCCCCTCGCCCATGCAATTGATACATTATATCAATATGCAAATGGAGCGCGCGCCATGTCGGACTTACGACTTCCGGTAACGGTGCTTTCCGGCTTCCTCGGCGCCGGCAAGACCACCCTGCTCAACCATGTACTGGTCAATCGCGAGGGTTTGCGCGTTGCCGTGATCGTCAACGACATGTCGGAGGTGAACATCGACGCCGAGCTGGTGCGCTCGGGCGCCGCCAAGCTCTCCCACACGGAGGAGAAGCTGGTGGAGATGACCAATGGCTGCATCTGCTGCACCCTGCGCGACGACCTGCTGGCCGAGGTCCGCCGTCTCGCCGGCGAAGGACGCTTCGACTATCTGCTGATCGAATCCACCGGCATAGCCGAGCCGCTGCCGGTCGCCGCCACTTTCGAATTCCGCGACGAGGACGGCTTCTCGCTCTCCGACATCGCCCGGCTCGACACCATGGTGACGGTGGTCGACGCCGCGAACCTCCTGAAGGATTTCGGCAGCCGCGACTTCCTGCGTGACCGTGGCGAGACCGCCGGCGACGCGGATGAGCGCACGCTGGTCGACCTGCTCACCGACCAGATCGAATTCGCCGACGTCATCGTGCTCAACAAGATCTCGGACGTCGCGCCCGCCCGGCGGGCCGAGGTGCGCGCGGTGCTGAAGGCGCTGAACCCCGATGCGCGGATCGTCGAGACCGACCACGCGAAGGTGCCGCTGGACGATATACTCGGCACCGGACTCTTCGACTTCGAGGCGGCGCATGAGCACCCGACCTGGTTCAAGGAACTCAACGGCTTTCGCGACCATGTGCCGGAGAGCGAGGAATATGGCGTGACCAGCTTCGTCTACCGGGCGCGGCGGCCGTTCCATCCGGAGAAGTTCAATGCCTTCCTCGCCCGCACCTGGCCGGGACTGGTGCGGGCGAAAGGCCTCTTCTGGCTGGCGACGCGGCCGCGCCGCGTCGGCGAGATGTCGCTCGCCGGCGCCATCTGCCGTACCGGCTCGATCGGCCACTGGTGGGCGGCAATTCCCCATGAGCAGTGGCCGGCCCAGGACGATTGGCGTTCCTGGCTGCGCTCCCACTGGACGCCGGGTTATGGCGACCGCCGGCAGGAACTGGTCTTCATCGGCGTGAACATGGACGAAGCGGCGATCCGCGCCGCGCTCGACGATTGCCTCGTCGGCCCGCTCCGGCCGACGATCTTCGATCCGACCGAGCTCCGGCATCTGCCGGACCCGTTCCCGGCATGGGAGCATTCCCCGGCGCCGTCGTGACGCCGCTCCTCGATCGACGCTCCCGCGCCACACCCCGGGAAGACGCTCGCCTCCGAGGCTGACATCCCCGTCGGCACGAGCGACATGTCGACCAATCGCGTTCCAACGCGGCCGCCGCCCGCTATGTGCGGGTGGCGGCATCGTCAATATTACTCACCGGGACGGCGCGGCATCGGCCATTCGCCCCGCGGATGCGGACCGGCGACGTGGCAGGGAGGCGTCCGGCGGAAACGGCTCGGCCGCCTTGACCGCCGGCAGCACCGTACAGACCCCGTCCCGCTCGACCAGCGTACCGCAGCTGGTGGCGAAGGCCGGCCGGGGCAGCACCCTCCCCTGGCCGAGTTCCATATGCACGTCGACCAGGCAATCGACGAACCGGCGCGCCAGCTTGAAGTCCGCCACCCCCGGACCCATCATCGCCGTTACCGGATTGACGATACGCACCAGGTCGGGGCGCAGAGCACGTAGCGAGCCGGCGGCGATGAGCGGCTCGGCGGTGTGATCGAGCACATAGCCGATGTTCCGGCCCGACAGGATGAGCGCCAGCTGCGACTGGATTCCCAGCCCGATATCGCCGCAGGTGACGCCGTGGCGGGTGCGCTCGGGGTGGTAGTATTCGAGATGCCCTCGGTTGCAATAGGCCGCCGATTCGATGTCGTCGAGGGTCAGTTCGTCGTCGGGCACCGCGAAGAGCGGGTGCTTGTCGCTGCACATCATGTAGCCCTGCTCGTCGAACAGGTGCTCATAGGTCAGCTGGGGAAACTGATCGTTCACCAGCCCGATGCCGACATGCACCATGCCGTCGGCGACGCGGCCGGTCAGCTGGAAGCCGAGCATCACCTCCATGCGGAAACGTACATTCGGATAATATTCCGAGAAGCGCCGGATCGCGTCGTGGATACGCGCGGAGGGGTTCTCGACGATGCCGTCCTGTATGCCGACGACCAGTTCGTAGCCCGTGCCCTGGTTGATGTTCGAGGCCTTCTGCTTGAAGGTCTCGATCGAGGCGAACAGCTCCTTGGCGGCCTGATAGACCGCCTCGCCTTCGCGAAACAGCTTGAACCCCTTGGGCCCGCGCCGGCACAGCCGCGCGCCGAGCCGGATCTCCAGCGATTTGAGATTTTCGCTCAGGGTCGACTGCGAGAGATTGAGCGCCGCCTGCGCCGCTGTGAAGCTCTTCTGTTCGACGATGGTACAAAAGCAGCGAAGCAGCTTCAGGTCCACATCGTAGATCTGGCTGATGTTCGACATGCTGCACCTCCCTCTGTGTCGACCGCGCCCCTCGCCCCCAACGAACGGGGCCTTTGCAAATTGTGCGCCGCACAGCGGGACGCATGCGTCTTCGCGATCTCCGTCAAAATCGATCGTGCGCATGTTTTCATCGCCAAGCGCGATTGATCAATTATTCACCAAAAGAAGGGGCCCTGCCCAATGTTGCGCCGTCCTCGGCCGGCAACATCGCTTGGGCTTTTGCCGATGGTAGCCCGCCGACACGGCGCTCTACGCTGCCGCGCAGATTAAGGACAGGCGCATCGGGGTAGCTTCATGAGTGCACGGCCATTCCATCTCGGATGGTTCACCAACTTCGCCGTCGACGAATGGACGAAGACATTCACCGGCGGCGGCGACCCCTGGGACGGCAAGTTCTACATCGACATGGCGCAGGCCATGGAGCGGGCGTGCTTCGACTACATCATGCTCGAGGACACGTTGATGATCTCGGAGGCCTATGGCGGCACCAACGAGATCTACCTCAAGCACAACATCATGGGACCGAAGGCCGATCCCTCGCCGATGGCGGCGCTGATCGGCGCCAACACCAGGCATATGGGCGTGGTCGCCACCTTCTCGACCATGGCCTACCCGCCCTTCATGCTGGCCCGGCTGTGCTCGACGCTCGACAACATCTGCAAGGGTCGCTTCGGCTGGAACATCGTCACCACCGGCGAGGATCTGGCGGCTGAGAATTTCGGCATGGACAAGCTGCCGCCCCGGCAGGCTCGCTACGACATGGCCGACGAATATGTCGAGCTGTGCAAGCAGCTCTGGGGTAGCTGGGAGCCGGACGCCGTGGTGCGCGACCGCGCCACCGGCACCTATGCCGACTTCACCAAGGTGAAGCCGATCCATTTCGAGGGCACCTACTACAAGAGCCGCGGCCCGCTGAACTGCGTGCCCTCGCCGCAGGGACGGCCGGCCTTCGTGCAGGCCGGCGGCTCGCCGCGCGGCCGCCAATTCGCCGCCATGACCGCCGACAGCATCATCGCCCCGTCGATGGGCGTCGCCGGGCTGAAGGCCTATCGCGACGACGTGCGCGCCCGGGCGGCGGCCGGCGGACGCGACCCGGACGAGATCAAGGTGCTGTTCGTCGTCGCCCCCATCCTCGGCGAGACCGAGGAGGAGGCCAAGGCCAAGGCGGCGCGCATCGTCGAGGCGCCCGATTATTGCGAGAAGGCGCTGGCGCTGATCGCCGCCATCACCGACATCGACTTCTCCAAATTCGATCTCGACGCGCCGCTGCCGCACCTCACCACCAATGGCGAGCAGGGCTCGCTCGACGCCTTCCAGCAATGGGGCACCGGCAAGACCTTGCGCCAGCTCTGCGCCGACCAGCTCGGGCGCGGCCTCGATGGCCTCATCGGCACGCCGGACCAGGTTGCGGAGCGGATGGGCGAGGTGATGGCGGAGGTCGGCGGCGACGGCTTCCTGATCACCCGGCCGTTCACCTCCAACATCAGCCGGCAGTACATCAACGACATCTGCGAAGGCCTGGTGCCGGCGCTGCAGCGCCGTGGTCTGGCCCGCACGAGCTACACCGAGGGGGCCACGCTGCGCGAGATGCTGCGCGAGTTCTGATCCCCGCTTCTTCCTTGCCGATCGGAGAACCCATGAGCGCGACCGCGTCGCATGCCGCCATCCCGGCCCCGGCCGATGCGCCGGAGGCGGTGAACCGGGACATCTATCGCAGCGGCATGGCCAAGCTGCCGGCGGCGGTGAACATCATCACCAGCCTTGGCGAGGAAGGCCGCTACGGCTTCACCGCCTCGGCGGTCTGCTCGGTGACGGACAGCCCGCCGACGCTGCTGGTGTGCGTGAACCGCTCCAACCAGTCGCATCAGGCGATCACGTCGAGCCGGGTGCTGTGCGTGAACACCCTCGCCGGCCCGCATCACGAAGCGCTCTCCATGAGCTTCGCCGGCGGCGCCAAGACCATGGACGAACGTTTCGCAACCGCCGGCTGGACGACGCTCGTCACCGGCGCGCCGGTGCTGTCGGAGGCCACCGTCGCCTTCGACTGCCGGGTGACGCAGGTGGCCAGCGTCGGTACCCATGACGTGATGTTCTGCGAGGTGCTCGGCCTGCACGAGGGCGGCGCCAGCGAGGGACTGGTCTATTTCGGCCGCCGCTTCCACCATCTGACCTGACGACAGAACGCCGTCGTCAGCGGGCCTTGTCAGCGCAGGATCTGGGCAAGGAAATCGCGCAGGCGCCCGCTCTCGGGCGCCTGGAAGAACGTCGACGCCTCGGCGCTTTCCACGATCTCGCCATGGTCCATGAAGACGCAGCGATCCGCCACCCGGCGGGCGAACCCCATTTCGTGGGTGACGCAGATCATGGTGACGCCGCCGGCGGCCAATTCTTCCATCACCCCCAGCACCTCCTTGACCATTTCCGGGTCGAGCGCCGAGGTCGGCTCGTCGAACAACAGGATGCGCGGCTCCATGCAGAGCGCCCGCGCGATCGCCACCCGCTGCTGCTGGCCGCCGGACAGGCGGGCGGGATATTTGCGGGCGTGATCGGCGAGATGCACCCGCTCCAGATAATGCATGGCGAGCTTCTCGGCCCGCGCCTTGGCCAGCCCGCGATTGAGCCGCGGCGCCAGCATGCAGTTCTCCAGCGCCGTGAGGTGGGGGAACAGGTTGAAGTGCTGGAACACCATGCCGACTTCCTGGCGGATGTCCTGCACCGTGCCTTCGTCGGCGGTCAGCCTGATGCCGTTCACCACGATGGAGCCGCCATCGTGGCGCTCCAGCGCGTTGATGCAGCGGATCAGGGTCGACTTGCCCGAGCCGGAAGGGCCACAGATGACGATCTTCTCGCCGCGCCGGATGTCGAGATCGAGGCCGTTGAGCGCGCGGTGGCTGCCATAATGCTTCACCAGCCCGGCGATCGCGATGGCGGGTCCGCCCGTCTCGGCGGTAGCGGCGGGTTGCGCGATCATGGCGTCACCTGTTTAAGGTCCGAAGCGGAACGCAGCGAGCGCCCCCTCCCCGGCACCACGGCCGCGGCGGCGGCATCCTCGGCATTGTGGCGGTTCAGCCAGCGCCCCCACAGGTCGAAGACGATGCGCACGACGTTCACGAACGCCCAGTAGAACGCCGCCGCGCAGAGGATCGGCGTGAAGGGATCGTAGGTCTGCTCGAAGATGGAATTCGCCACCGCCGTCAGGTCGGTGATCGTCACCACCGAGACGATGGCGGTGCCCTTGATGAAGCTCACCACCTCGTTCTGATAGGCCTTCAGCCCGTAGCGGATCGCCAGCGGCATCTTCACCCAGATGAACACGTTGCGGCGGCTGATGCCGAGCGCCTCGCTCGCCTCGACGATGCCATGCGGCACGGCGAGCAGGCTGCCGCGCAGCACCTCGACCATGTAGGCGGCGTGGTTGAGGCTGAGCGCGACGATGGCGCAGCCGAAGGGCGAGCCGAACAGGACCCAGAACGGTCCCTCGCGCAGCGCCTCGATCTGGCCGAGCCCGTAATAGACCAGATAGAGCAGGATCAGCAGCGGCGCGCCACGGAAGAAGGTGACGAACGCCTCCGCCAGAAAGGCCAGCCAGCGACGGTCGGACATGCGGGCGAAGCAGATCGGAAAGGCGAGCGCGAGGCCCAGCAGCAAGGGCAGCGCGGTGAGGATCGCCGTTACCTTCAGCCCGTCGAACAATGCCGGCAGGCTCTCCCAGGCGAGGTCGACGTCGATGGGCAGCCCGTTCATGCCGTGGCCCCGGAGGGGGCGCGGTCCGTCGCCTGGCGGCGCTGGCCGCGGTCGAGCCGTGTTTCCAGCCGGCTTGCCAATCTGAACGACACGGCGCTGAACGCGATAAAGACCAGGGCGGTGGCGACGAAGAAGATGAACGGCTCCTTGGTGGCTCCCGCCGCGATCTTGGCGGCGGCGACGAGGTCCTGCAGGCCCGCCAGCGACACCAGCGGGGTCTCCTTCAGCATGAAGCTCCACACATTGACGAGGCCGGGCAATGCCAGCCGCATCACCTGCGGCAGGATCACCTTGCCCCACATGATCGCCGGCGGGATCGCCAGCGCCCGCGCGCCCTCGAACTGTCCCTTGGGCAGGTTCTCGATGGCACCGCGCACCAGCTCGGCGATATAGGCGGCATAGACGACGGTGAAGGCGGTGACGCCGGCGCCGAAGGGCGAGATGTCGATCCGCGCGCCGAATTCGCCCAGCAGCGCGCCCAGCATGGCGCTGCCGCCGTAGAAGGTCAGGAAGATGACCAGCAGCGAGGGCACCCCCATGAAGATCGAGGCATAGACCCGCCAGAGCGCCTGCACGACGCGGCTGCGCGACAGCGTGACGATGCCGATCAGCACGCCGAAGACGAAGGCCAGCGCGAAGCTCGCGAGGAACAGTTCCAGCGTGATGAGCGCCCCCTCGCCGAGCTGGCGCATATAGCCCGCCAGGTCGGCGAGGGAGAGGTTGGTCATCGGCCGGCCTCCGTGCGGGTCTGGCTCAGTTCACTTTCTCGCAGGCCGCTTCCGAGGCGAGCGTGGCGACCGGGACGTATTTCTTGCGGATCTTGGTGTAGGTGCAGTCCTTGATCATCTCGGTCAGCGCGGTGTTGACGCGCTTGACCAGTTCCTCGCTCTTCTTCGGGAAAATCCAGCTATAGCCACGCTCGGCCTCGGGGATGGCGGGGTCGCCGAGCCAGTGGTCGCCGCCGGCGAGCTTGTAGTCCTTGCCCTCGGGCTTGGAGATCAGCTCCAGCGTCCAGTTGATCTTGGAATCGAAGACGAGGTCGAGGCGTCCGGCGAGCAGATCGAGCTTCATCTGGTCGGGGTTGTCGTAATAAACCTCGGTGAAGGTGTCCTTGCCGAAGTGCTTGTGGATGTAGGGCACCATGGAGGCGCCGCGCTGCAGTGCGATGCGCAGGCCCTTGCCGGTCACGCCTTCCTTGGTCAGCGTGTAGTCGCTGTCCTTGCGGACGATGAAGGTCGCCGGGTTGTAGACGATCGGCATGGCGAACAGCGCCTTCTCGACCCGTTCCGGCGTCGGCGAGATCTGGGTGACGATGCCGTCGAACTTGCCCTGCAGCATCGAGGGGATCAGCGCCTTGAAGTCCATCACGACGATCTCGCAGTCGGCGCCGATGCGCTTGCACATCTCCCGCGCCAGCTCGGGCTCCATGCCCGTGAGGTTGCCGGAGGAATCCACCATGGAGAACGGCGGATAGACGCCCTCATTGCCGAGGCGGAGCTTCTCGGCGGAGGCGGCCGACAGGCCGGCCGCCAGCAGGAGGGCACCGAGCGCGACGGCGCCGGTGCGGAGGGGGCGGCGCAGGGAATGCGGGTGAAGCGGCTGCATCGGCGTCGTCCTGTCTTCGAGGGTGAGGTCGCGGGGAGCGGCGGCGGTCAGAAGTCGAGCAGGTTGTCGCGCAGCTGCTCGTGGGCGTAGGCACGGCGGGTCAGGCCACGGCGCTGCAACACCGGCACGAGGCCGTCCATGATGGTGGCGACCGAGCGGCGGCTGACGTCGCCGAGCGCGAGGAGGAAGCCGTCGCCGCCGACCTCCGCCATGATCTCCTCCATCTGGCTGGCGACGCTGTCCGGCGTGCCGACCACGTCGACGCAGTAGCCGCAGCTCACATGGTCGATCATCGCCTCGCGCAGCGGCTTGTCGCCGGCGCGGGTGAGGAATTGCGACAGGCTCGACTGGTGGCCGTTGGTGGTCAGGCTCAGCTGGCTCACCGGCGTGTCGAGGTCGAGGCTGGAGAGGTCGAGATTGGTGCTCCAGCCGAAGCGCGCCATGCGGGTGTCGAGATTGGCAGCGGCCGAGACGCGGCGCTGCTCGGCGTACCACTTCGCCTGGTCCTCGGTCTCGGCGACGATCGGCGAGAGCAGGAACAGGATCTTGCAGCTGTTGGGGTCGCGTCCCATCGCCGCCATCTGGGCACGGATGTCGTCGCGATACTGCTTCATGTTGGCGACGCCGTTGGGGGCGGCGACGATGGTGTCGGCATGGGTGGCGGCGATGGTGCGGCCGCTCTTGGAGCCTCCCGCCTGGGCGATTACCGGCTGGCCCTGCGGGCAGGGTCCGGAATTCAGCGGCCCGCGCGAGCTGTAATATTTGCCCTTGTAATCAATGGTGTGAACCTTGGCGGGGTCGATCAGGATGCCGTTCTCGCGGTCGTCGAGAATGGCGCCCGGCTCCCAGGAGCCCCACAGCCCCTTCACGATGTCGATATATTCCTGCGCCATCACATAGCGCTCGTCATGGTCGGGCAGCTTGTCCATGCCGAAGTTCTGCGCCGAGAAATCCGACGAACCGGTCACCATGTTCCAGCCGGCGCGGCCGCCGGAGATCTGGTCCAGCGAGGAGACGATGCGCGCCGTCAGATAGGGATGGTAGGCGAAGGTGGAGAGCGTCGGCACGATGCCGAGGCGCTTGGTGGCGGCGGCCATCAGCGTCGCCACCACCGAAGGCTCCTGCCGCGGCGCGCAGATGCCGCCCTTCAGGAAGATATCGCGCGAATCCTGCCAGTTCTGGCCGATATAGATGGAATCCTCGATGAGGATGTAGTCGAAGCAGGCGCGCTCCATCGACCTTACGAGGTCGAGGAACATGTCGGCGGTCATCCATTCCTGCGCGATGTTGCCGGTCCACGGCTCCCCCCAGGCCTGAATACTGGAACCTTGGAGAAACCAGGCGAGATGAAACGGATTCGCGGGCATTAACGCACCTTACTCCTGTGACCGCATCGGAGAGCGCCGACGCGGTGCAGAAGGTAAGGCGGCGTGGCGGACAGGAAGTATCGCCAACACACGAAGCTTGGTTTAGCTGCTCGCGACATGGGCTCGCCTAAAAAATAGACACCCGGTCGCGCCATGGTCGTGTGGCAGCCCGATCTCGCCCACCCCGCCCGCCAACCGGCGGCGACGGGCGGAAGGCAGGCGATATGCGGGGTTGCTATCGCACTGCCCGCCCCTCGGCGGAGGGATTACCGGGAGTGCGCAGATAGGCGGCGAAGCCGCTCTCGGCGCCCGTCAGGGACTGACCGATCCGGACCACCTCCTCCACCAGCACGTCGAGATCGTCGCTCCGGGTCCGGTGGCTGGCGACGGCGACGCGCAGGCAGTGCCGGCCCTTCACCGTCGTATCGGACAAGACCGCGATGCCGCTCTCCTGTACCCGCAGCATGATCTCGACGTTGAGCGCGTGAAGCGCCTTCTCCTTCAAGCCCGGCGGGCGATAGCGAAAGCAGACGATGGGGAGACCGGCGGACGCGACCAGTTCCAGCAACGGCTCGGCCGCGACGAGTTCGGCGAGGTGACGGGCCTGCGCGATGTTCTGGTCGATCAGCGCTCCGAATGCCGCAACGCCGTGCTCCTTGAGCGCCATCCAGATCTTCAGGGCCCGGAAGCCGCGCGAGGTCTGCGGCCCGTATTCATGCAGCCAGGGCGCCGCCGCCAGGCCCCGGGGCTTGCCCTCGAGATATTCGGGCGTCACGGCGAATGCCGCGTGATGGGCGCAGGCGTCGCGCACCAGCGCGCATCCGGCCTCGAACGGCGCATGCAGCCCCTTATGCGGATCGAGAGCGAGGGAATCCGCCCGCTCGATGCCCTCCACGCGCCAGCGGTTTTCCGGAGCGATGGCGAGCAGCGCGCCGATGCAGCCATCGACATGCAGCCAGAGGCGCTCCTCGCGCGCCAGTTCCGCCAGTGCCGGCAGGTCGTCGATCGCGCCGGTGTTGACCGTGCCGGCGGTGGCGATGATGCAGGCAGGCTCGAGCCCGGCCGTCCGATCATTGGCAATGGCCCGGCGCAGCGCGGCGAGGTCGATGCGGCACTCCTCGTCGCTGGGAATGCGGATCAGCGCGCGGTTGCCCAGCCCCAGCGCTTCCACGGCCTTGCGGTGGCAGCTGTGCATCTGGTCCGAGCCGTAGAAGCGCAGCGGCCGCGCGATGGCGGCGACGCCATGCTCGCGCACGTCGATGCCGGCATGGATGTTTCGCGCCACGGTGAGGCCGATGAGGTTGGCCATCGACCCGCCGCTCACCAGCGTGCCGCTGGCGGAGGCGGGAAAGCCGACCATTTCCTTGCACCAGTCCACCACCTGCCGGTCGAGGCAGGCGGCGGCATGGTTGCCTCCGCCCAGGTTCGAGCCCTGTATCGCGGCCAGGAAATCCGCCAGCGCGCCGGTATAGTTGCTCGCGCCCATGTACCAGGCCCAAAAGCGCGGATGGATGTTGCCCATCGGATAGGCCATCACCCGGGCGGCGACCTCGCCATAGACCTCGGCGAGCGGCATCGGCTCGCGCGGCAAGGCGGTGGCGAAGGTGGCCTCCACCTCGGGCGGCATCGGCCGCCAGCAGGGGCGTGAGCGGACGTCGCGCAGATGGTCGATCGCGTCGTCGACGATGCGATGGGACAAGGCACGCACCGACGCCCAGTCCGCCGGATCGAGCGTGCGCTCGGGAGCGGCCCGCCGGCCCGCCGGCCGGTCCACCGCCCCCTCCTGCCGCGCGGTCATGCGGCGAACTGGAAGCCGGGTGTCGAACGCGACAGGGCCAGCTCCTCCTCATCCATCTCGGCCTCGATGCTGTCGAACAGCGGCGTCGTCATGTAGCGCTCGCCGGTATCGGGAAGCATGCACAGGATCACCGAGCCCTCGGGCGCCCGCTCGGCGACCTGCCGCGCCACGCCGAAGGTCGCGCCGCCGGAAATGCCGGTGAACAGGCCCTCCTTCTGCGCGAGGTCGCGCGCCCATCGGATGCCGTCGGCCCCGGCGATGGGCAGCACCTCGTCATAGAACCGGCGGTCGATCGCCTCCTGCAGCACCAGCGGGATGAAGTCCGGCGTCCATCCCTGGATCGGGTGCGGCTCGAATGCCGGATGGCTTGCCGCCGGCGCGCCCTCGCCGGTACGCGGCTGCGTCGTCCCGCTGCCGAGCAGCTGCGCATTGGCCGGTTCGGCGAGCACGATGCGGGTCTCGGGACGCTCGCGGCGCAGCACCCTCCCGACCCCTGCCAGCGTCCCGCCGGTGCCGTAGCCGGTGACGAACAGGTCGAGCCGCGATCCGGCGAAATCGTTGATGATCTCCCGGCCGGTGGTGGCCTCGTGGATATCGGCATTGGCGCGCGTCTCGAACTGATGCGCCAGGAACCAGCCATTGGCCTCGGCGAGTTCGACCGCCTTGCGATACATGCCGAAACCCTTCTCGGCCCGCGGCGTCAGCACCACCTTGGCGCCGAGCAGGCGCATCAGCTTGCGCCGCTCGACGGAGAAGCTGTCCGCCATGGTAACGACGAGCGGGTACCCCTTCTGGGCGCACACCATGGCAAGGCCGATCCCGGTATTGCCGCTGGTGGCCTCGACCACCGTCTGGCCGAGCTGGAGCGCGCCGGTGCGCTCGCCCTCTTCGATGATGTTCAGCGCCAGCCGATCCTTGACCGAGGCCGCCGGATTGAAGAACTCCGCCTTGACGTAGATCGTCCGTCCCGGAACGCCCAGATTGTTGATGCGCACGGTGGGCGTGTCGCCGACGGTGTCGAGAATGCTGTCGAACAGCCGGCCGCGGCCGGCCGTCGTCCTGATCGTCGGTTGAGATGACATAGGCGTGCTCCCGTATGAGTGCGCCGCGGCGAGATTTTCCGGCCGGTCTCGGCTAGAATTCGCGGCGACACCACGTCCTGACTGGTGATGTCATTGGATCCTTTCACGCAGGCATGGGAGCCAGCGTGGGCATGACCGTGGAAACGCGCGAGGAAAGCGATCTGTCCCCGGCGGATGCGGCGGCATCCGGTCTGCGGCTGCGTCTGCTTGGCGCGCTGAAGGTCGAGCGCGACGGCCGGCCGGTCGAACTTCCCGCGTCGCGCAAGGTCCGCGCATTGCTCGCCTTTCTCGCGCTGTCGCCGCGCCCGGTGGCGCGCAGCCGGCTGTGCGACATGTTATGGGACGTGCCCGACGATCCGCGCAGCGAATTGCGCTGGTGCCTGAGCCGGATGCGCGCCGCGCTCGACACGCCCGGGCGCCCGCGCGTGGTCGCCTCCGGGGACATGGTGGCGCTCGACCTCGAGGATTGCGACATCGACATCGCCGACATCGAGGCGGCGATGAGCAGCGGCATCGATGGCCTGGGTGTCGAACAGCTCACCCGGTTGGCCGGGCGCTTCGTCGGCAATGTCCTGGAAGGTCTCGCGCTCGAGCGCTGCCCCACCTTCGACACGTGGCTCGCGGCGCAGCGGCGGCGGTTACACGCGTGTCACGTCGCGATACTGGAGCAACTCGCCACGCGCCTCGCGGGGGATGAGGCGAGCATGCCTCACCTCGAACGCTGGATCGAACTCTCTCCGTTCGATCCCCGCGCCCACACCGCGCTGCTGGGCGCTCTCGCCTGTCAGGGGCGCCATTCCGACGCCGAGGAGCATCTCGCGGCCGTCGCGAAGCTTTTTACGGCCGAGGCCTTGGATGTCGCGCCGGTGCGCCGGGCCTGGCGGTCACTGCGGATGCGAGGCCCGACAATGCAGCCCGTGTCGCTCCCCGCGGCGGTAGCGGCGCTCCTCCCACCCGAGCCGGAAGCCGACCTCGCCGCGTCGCGCCGCGCGTCGCTGGCGGTCATGCCCTTCGCCGGGCAGCACGTGTCGGGCGGCGTGGCCGACGGGCTCACGCACGACATCATCACCCGGCTCGCCAAGCTGCGCAGCCTGTTCATCATCGCCCGCGGATCGGTCTATGCCCTGGCCGAACGCGGCCTGTCGCCGGAGGCCGCCGCGCGGCGGCTCAACGTCGACTATGTCGCCAGCGGCACGGTGAGGCGCCTCGGCAGCCAGACCGCCATCGATGTCGAGCTGGTCGAGGCGCGGACCGCCCGCATCGTCTGGGCCGAGGCCTATGACTACCGGCCGGACGATGCCTTTGCCTGCCTCGAGGAGATCGGCGACCGCATCGTGGCGGCGATCGCCGGCGGCATCGAGAAGGTCGAGCGCGACCGGGCCATATTGAAGCCCCCCAATTCGCTCAATGCGTGGGAGGCCTATCATCGCGGCCTCTGGCACATGTACCGCTTCACCCGCGACGAAAACGCGATGGCACGGCACTTCTTCGAGCGCGCGATCGCGCTCGACCCCACCTATTCCCGTGCCTATTCCGGCCTGTCCTTCACCCATTGGCAGAGCGCCTTCCAGGAATGGGGCCATCGCAACCAGGATGCGGAACTGGCGTTCAAGGCCGCCGGCCAGAGCCTCATCGTCGACGAATATGATCCGTCGGCGCATTGGGCGATGGGGCGGGCACTCTGGCTGCGCGACCGCTCCGACGAGGCGGTTCTCTCGCTTGAGCGCGCGGTCGACCTCAGCCCGAATTTCGCGCTGGGACACTACGCGCTCGCCTTCGTGCATTCGCAGAGCGGCGACGCGAGCACCGCCATCGACGCGGCGGACCACTCGCGGCATCTCAGCCCGTTCGACCCTCTGCTGTTCGGCATGCTGGGGGCGCGGGCCATGGCCCATGTCCGGCTCGGGCAATTCGAGGAAGCCGCGGAATGGGCGCTCAAGGCGGCGGCCCGCCCGAACGCGCATGTCATCATCCTCGCCATAGCCGCGCATTGCCTGGCGCTTGCCGGACGCATCGAGGAAGCGCGCGACTACATGCACGCCGTCCGCGCGCTCCGCCCCGATTACCGCGTCGAGGACTTTCTCGGCACGTTCCGTTTCTCGCCGGACGCGCGCGCCTTGTTCCAGGCCGGCGCGCGCCGGCTCGTCGCCGGCTGAACTCCTGGCGGGAGGTCGCCGGTGCAGTGTTCACCCCGTTCAGGCCACGCGGGATCGAAGCATGGAACCTGACGGCCGGCGCCGGCCCGGCGCGTCTCCCGCCAGGGCCCCCGACCCGCTATCTCCTCAGGGCATGCGCGGCAGCAGCAGACGGCTGGGCGAGGCGGCATCGAAATGCAGCGTCGTCGTCCCCGCGAAAATCTCCGGCGGGCGGTCGAGCGGATCGTCGTGAAGGAACGGGCCGCAGCCGGTCAGTTCGTTCTTGAAGGCGGAAAGCCGGCCGCCGCTGCCGCCGCCATAGACATAGTCCCGCCCGCGCAGCGTCAGGCCGATGCGCGCGCCGGCCGGTATCACGATCGATGTCGGCCAGATCTCGATGTCCAGCATCACCGGCTCGTCCGGCGTCAGCGGCTCGGTCTCGCCATGTACATGATAGGGCCGGTAGGGTCGCGACAGCTCGGGATCGGTCTTGCGATGCGAGGCGCGCAACCATCCCTGCGCGACCGGCGTGTGCGGGTCGATGGCGCCCTGGAACACGATCTCCTTCATGTCGGCCGAGAACACGCGCAGCACGGCGAAGATGTCGCAATCGCTGGTGCTGGACGACACCGCCAGCCGGAGCGCCGAGGGGCCGGTCAGCTCGGTCTCCCCGGCGAGCGGCTCGGACAGGAACGTCACCCCCTCGCCCATCGCCTCGAAGCGCACCGTGCCGTTCCCCGCCGGCGCGTCGGGCGTCAGGCGCAGGCCGTCGGGATCGAGATGCAGGGCGCTCCATTGCGTGCGGGCGAGCGGCCACTCGCCCTCCTTGCGCGGCACGAAGCGCTCGCCGGGATGGCGCACCTGCAACAGCACCGGCGGCTCGCGGTCCCAGCCATTGTCCTCGCCCTTGAGGAAATGGTCGAAGAAGCGCAGTTGCAGTTCCCGTCCATAGTCGGTGTAGAACTCGGTCCAGTGCTCGATGCCGTGCACCTCCAGCCATTTCTGGCTGGACGCCGCGCGTACGAACCCCTCGAAATTGCCGCGGGCGTGCAGCCCCGCCCCGCCCCAATTGGCGCAGGAGAGGAACGGCGTCACCACCCGATCCCAGTCCGGCGAGCGCGCCTGGTGATAGGCGTCGTCAAGCGGATGGGCGCGGATCTCGCCGCCGAAATCGCAGCGGTTGCGCGCGAGCTCTTCCTCGCCGAGCTCCGTCGGCCCGCAGACCAGCCCGCCATGCACGCGCGAGCGGCGGCCGCGCTCGCCGATGCCGTGCTGCACCGTCTTGACCTGCATGTCGTACCAGTTGGCCCAGAAGGTCGAGAGGATGCCGCCATGATGGGTCATGTCGCGGTACCAGTCCGCCGCGCCCTCCCAGATGCACATGGCGGCGAGGTGCGGCGGCTGCAGCCCGGCGACGTGCCACTGGTTGCTGCCGAAATAGGAGACGCCGTTGAGGCCGACCTTGCCGTTCGACCAGGGCTGCGTGCCCGCCCATTCGATGCAGTCGTGATAGTCGCGGGTCTCGCGCGGCGAGAACGGATCGATATAGCCGGGCGAGCCGCCGCAGCCGCGCGAATCCACCCGCACGCAGGCATAGCCCTCGCGCACCCATTTCTCCGGGTCCACCACCTCCCAGCTCTGGTAGAGGTTGCTGGAATGGGCGGTGACGTCGGGATGCTCCCTCGACATGCGCTCCCAGGCGCTGGGATAGCCCTCCTGGAAGGCGAGCCCCTTGGCATAGGGGCCGTAGGTGATCAGCACCGGATGGCGCCCCTCCACCACCGGCCGGTAGACGTCGGCGCGCAGCACCAGCCCGTCATCCATGGCGATCGGCACATCCCAGTCGATGCGCATGCCGTCGCGGATTTCGGAGGCGCGAGCGGAGGGGTCCGGCGCGGCAGGATCCTGCGAGGCACGGCCGGTCGCGGTGCGGTTGTCCATGGCGGTGTCGAGCTCCGTTGGTCAGACAGCCTTGATGCCGTGCAGGCCGTGCGAGGTGTCCTTCACCGTGAAGAACACCACGTCGGCCTCAGCGCCGGCCTTGCCCTGATGCAGCGTGTCCGAGGGGATGTAGATCAGCGTTCCCGGCGTGGCGGTGATCGGCTTGCCGCCCACCGTGGCGTGGAAGGTCCCCTCGAGGATGAAGATCCACTGCTCGTTGGGATGCGAATGCGGCTCGGCGCCGGTGCCGGCCTTCATGCGCATCAGCGCCACCATCATGCGGTCGCCCTCGACGCAGGAGCCGGCGGCGCTGGAATAGTCCGGCCCGCCGAGCAGGTGGTTCACACTTGCCAGCTCGAAGGCATAGTCCCGGGGCCCGGCCCTCAGGGCGCCCGGCGTGCGGGCCGTCTGCGTCGTGGTCATGTCGGCGTCTCCCATTGCCTGTCTCGTGCGTTCCCGGCGGCTGTCACAGCAGCGCCTCGATGATGCGGTCGCGGCTCAGCGGCAGGTCGCGGATGCGCGCGCCGAGCGCCCGCGCCACCGCATTGCCGATGGCCGCCGCCGTGGGTCCCTGCGCCACTTCGCCGAGGCCGAGCGGCGGTTCGCTCGCCATGTCCATGAAGCGGATCTCCACCGCCGGCACCTCGGAGAAACGCAGGATCGGGTAGTCGTCCCACTGGACGCAGCCGGCCCGGCCGTCCTGGAAGCGGACGCTCTCCTTCAGCGCCCAGCTCGCGGCCTGGACGACGCCGCCCTCCACCTGGTTCGCCGCGCCGTCCGGGTTGATCACCAGCCCCGCATCCACCGCGCACCACACGCGGGTGACGCGGACCTCCTCGTCGAGCTCGACCTCGGCGATGGCGGCCATGTAGGCGGCCTTGTTCTTGTAGCGGGAGAAGCCGATGCCCTTCGCCGTCCCCTCGCCCGCCGGCGCGTCCGGCGACCAGCCGGCCATGGCGGCGACCGCCTCGATGGTCGCGCGCGCCCGCGGGTCGGCCAGCAGCGACAGCCGATAGGCCACGGGATCCCGCCCCGCCGCCTCCGCCAGCTCGTCGATGAAGCTTTCGATGGCGAAGACATTGGCGAAGGCGCCGAGCCCGCGCAGCGAGGAGGTGCGCACCGGATGGCCGGCGACGAAATGGGTGACGATGCGCTGCGCCGGCAGATCGTAGGGCGCATGGGCGTTGCGCGCCGAACCGAAGCCGTTGGCATCGGGCACGTCGCCCGGCGGCACGCGCGGCGGCGCGCCCGGCAGCGCCTCGGCGCCGATCAGGTTGACCACGCCATGCATGCCCGGCCGCTGGCCGTGCGGCGCCGACCAGATCTCGATGCCCCAGTCGGCCGGTCGCCCCTGCGGCCCCAGCGCGGCGCGCAGCCGCACCGCCATCGGCGCACCGAAGGGAGAGGCGGTGAGCTCGTCCGCCCGCGTCCACTGCACCCGCACCGTGCGGCCGGGCCGCCGCGTCGCCAGCAGAGCGGCGTCGAAGGCGGCATCGTCAGCGCCGTTATGGCCGTAGCATCCCGCCGCCTGCCGGTGCCGCACCGCCACCGCGCCCGGATCGAGCCCCAGCGCACGGGCCAGCGACTGGCGCAGCGGATAGACCCCCTGCGAATGCGTCCAGACGTCGAGGCGTGTCCCGTCCCAATGGGCCAGTGCGCAGCTGGGGCCAATGGAGGCATGGGCGATGAAGCCCCGCGAATAGGTCGCCTCGATCTTCTCTCCGGCCTCCGCCGGCTCGCCTTCGGCGATCACCCGCTCCACCGTGGGCTGCGCCATCAGCCAGCCGGCGTCCGCCACCTCGTCGGGCGGCCTCTCGCCGCCGCTCCACGTGGCCTTCTCGCGCGCGACCGCCGCGGCCGCCTCGACGCTCGCCTCGTCGTCGCCGAGCAGGGCGAGGAAGCTCCCCTCGCGCACCACCTCGATGGTCCGCCGCGCCGCGCGATGCAGCGCCCGCTCGTCGAGCGCGCCGAGCACGGCGCCGCGCCAGGCCTGCCGCAGCACGCGCGCATGCAGCAGGTCCGGCATCCGCATGTCATGGATGAAGGCGCCGCCGCCGATCTTCTCCGGCAGGTCCGTACGCGGCAGCGAGCGCCCGACCAGCCGGTAGGCGGCAACCGGCTTGGGCGAGGCGCCGCCCGTGGCCTCGCGGGACAGGTCGATATCGCCGGCGAGCCGCCAGTAGTCGAAGCCGGTGGGCCGGCCGTCGCGGCGGAACGCCCCGTCATCGACGTCGAGCTCCTCAGCGGCGCAGTCGAGCAGCACCGCCGTCCGCTCCAGGAACAGCGCCCGCACCTCGGCGCAGACGATGCGGAGCGCGCCGCCGGAATTCTCCACCGAATAGCTGCCGGCGGTGTAGCCCTCGTTCGGCCCCTCCCCGGCCTCGCCGGAGACCAGGCGCAGGCGCGTGGGAGCGACGTCGAGTTCCTCGGCAGCGATCTGGGCGATGGCGGTGAGCACCCCCTGGCCCAACTCCACCTTCCCGGTGGAAATCCGCACCTGCCCCGGCCGGTCGAAACCGATCCAGGCGTCGAGGCGCGGATTGTCGGCGAGGCTGCGCGGCAGCTGGTTGGCGATCATGGCGCGACCTCCTCGGCGAGGCGCGCCGCGGCGCGCTGCACCGCCCGGACGATGCGGTTATGCGCCCCGCACCGGCACAGATGCCGGTCGAGCGCCGCCACGATGGCGGGACGGTCCGGCGAAGGCTCGCGCGCCAGCAAGGCACGCGCGCTCAGGATGATGCCCGACAGGCAATAGCCGCACTGGCCGGCCTGCTCGTCGAGAAAGGCCCGCCGGAGCGCGGCGAGGACAAGGTCGTGCTCGGCCGCCTCGATCGTGGCTACCGATCGGTCCGCCACGCTCCAGGCCGGGCGCGAGCACGCATAGGCCGGCTCGCCGTCCACCAGCACCGTGCAGGCGCCGCACTGTTCCAGGCCGCAGCCGAAGCGCGAGCCGGTGAGCCCGAGCTCCCCCCGCAGCACCGCAAGCAGCGGCACGTCGCCGGCGGCGTCGACCTCGACGCCCTGCCCGTTGACCGTGAAGCGGACCATCTGGGGAGCCAGCGCGCTCATGCTCCCTCCGGCTCGTGAAAGGCGACCTCCCGTGTGCGACGGATCGACGGCAGCACGATCAGCGCCAGCAGGACCGCCGTCGCGAGCAGCAGCGCGAGGCAGATCGGCCTTTGCAGGAAGATCAGCGGATCGCCGCCGGAGATCAGCATGGAGCGCCGGAGGTTCTCCTCCATCAGCGGCCCGAGGACGAAGCCGAGCAGCAGCGGCGCCGGCTCGCAGCGCAGGCGGATGAAGACGTAGCCGAGCACGCCGAAGCCGGCGGCGAGCAGCACGTCGAAGCTGGAATTGTTCACCGTGTACACGCCGATGGCGCAGAACAGCAGGATGGCGAGGTAGAGCAGCCGGTAGGGGATGCGCAGCAGGCTCACCCACAGGCCGATCAGCGGCAGGTTGATGACCACCAGCATCAGGTTGCCGATCCACATGCTGGCGACCACACCCCAGAAAAGCTGGGGGTTCTCGGTCATCACCGTCGGCCCCGGCTGGATGCCGTGGATGGTCAGCGCCCCGATGATCAACGCCATGGTGGCGTTGCCGGGAATGCCGAGCGTCAGCATCGGGATGAAGGAGGTCTGCGCGCCGGCATTGTTCGCCGCTTCCGGTGCCGCCACGCCCTCGATGGCGCCGTGGCCGAAGCGTTCCGGCTGGCGCGACAGCTTCTTCTCGAACATGTAGGCGGCGAAGGAGCTCAGTGTGGCGCCGCCGCCGGGCAGCACGCCGAGGAACGAGCCGATGGCCGTGCCGCGCAGCACCGCCGGGAAGCCGCGCCGGAAGTCCTCGCGGCTCGGCCACAGATGCGCGATCCGGCCGCCCAGCACCGAGCGGTCCTGCGACCCGTGTGCCAGCGTGACGATGATCTCGCTCAGCCCGAACAGGCCGATGGAGAGCGGGACGAAATTGATGCCGTCGGCGAGGTTGGCGATGCCGAGGTCGAAGCGGGCATTGCCGCTATTGACGTCGGTGCCGACCATGCCGAGCAGCACGCCGAGGAAGATCATCGCGATCGCCTTCGGCACAGAGCCGCTCGCCAGCACCACGGTGGCGAGCAGGCCGAAGGTCATCAGCGAGAAATATTCCGGCGCGCCGAAGGAGCGTCCGACCATGGCGAGCGGCGGCGCGGCGAGCGCGATGAGCACCGTCGCCACCGTGCCGGCGAAGAAGGAGCCCAGCGCCGCCGCCGCCAGCGCCGGACCGGCGCGCCCCTGCCGCGCCATCTGGTAGCCGTCGAGACAGGTCACGACGGCCGAGGTCTCCCCCGGCAGGTTGACCAGGATCGCCGTGGTCGAGCCGCCATACTGGGCGCCGTAGAAAATGCCCGACAGCATGATCAGCCCGGATATCGGGGTGAGGTAGAAGGTCAGCGGCAGCAGCATCGCCACCGTCGCCACCGGCCCGATCCCCGGCAACACGCCGATCAGCGTGCCCACCAGGCAGCCGATGAGGGCGAAGCCGAGATTGGCCGGGGTCAGGGCGGCGTCGAAGCCGAGCGCGAGATGGGCGAGCAAATCGTGCATCTAGAACTCCGGCCAGATCGGGAGGGACAGCCCGAGGCACCAGACGAAGACCAGCACCGAGCCGGCGATCAGCGCGGCGCCGAGGGTGAGCGTCTCCAGCGGGCGCACGTCGCGTCCGGCCAGCGCGCCGAGCCCGATCAGCCCGGCCGCCGCGGCCACCAGGCCGGTGCGCTCCACCATCAGGCCGAAGGCGACGATGGCGAGCGAGACGAAGGCCAGCGGCCGCCAGGCGACCCCGTCCTCCTCTTCCCGCTCCGCCGAGAACCCGCGCAGGGCGATGACGGAGCCGAGCGCCACCAGCCCCCAGCACACCAGTCGCGGCACGTAGCCCGCCCCCATGCGCGCCGCCGTCCCCATCTCGTAGCCGCGCATCAGATAGAGGCCGGCCGCGCCGATGGCGGCGAACATGACGCCCGCCCACAGGTCGGGACGGCCCGACGGCCCCGGCGCGCGCGCCGACGGGTCGGAGGCGGAGCGCTCAACCATGATCGGCGGCCGGGATGATCGGCAGCAGCAGGTAGGATTCGTGCGAGCCGCCCGAATGGATGGTGTTGTTACCGGTATTATAATCCGCGTGATAATGCGTGTAGTGGATGCTGCCGAGGCCGTCGCGCGGCTGGATGTCCAGCCGGATGCGATGGCCCTTGCGGAACACCATGCTGGTCGACCAGACCTCGACCTGCACCTCGACCTTCTCGCCCGGCGACAGCCACAGCCGCCGCTTATGGGCGTGATAGGGACGGTAGGGCCGGCTCAGCTCCGGGTCCAGCTCGCGATGCGACACGCGTAGCCAGCCCTTGGCCACCGGCACCTGCTGGCCCTGCTGGCCGACCTCGAAGACGTCGTTGCCCTCGGCATCGATGTTGCGCAGCGTCAGGAACAGGTCCATGTCCTCGGTGGAGCTCGACACCCAGAAGCGCGCCATCACCGGCCCGGTGACCTCGACGTCTTCCTCCAGCGGCGGCGTTTCCAGCGCGATGCCCATGCCCGCCATCATCGCCCCGGCCGCGAGGAAGGTGGACGAGGCCGAGGCCTGCCCCGCCTTGCCGGCGCCGCTGGCGAAATAGGTGCGCGAAGCGTCCTCCTCCGGCGCCTGCCGCGTCAGCCGGCCTGAATTCTTCGGCTGGTCCGCCGCCGGCGGCGACAGGTCGAAATGGAACTTGGTCCACCGGGTACGCGCCAGCGGCCACTCGTTCTCGTGGCGCCAGAAGCCCTCGCTGTTGCCCTGGCGGATCCACAGCTTCACCGGCGGCTCGTCCATCACCCCGTTGGGCTCGCCCTTCAGCCAGTGGTCGAAGAAGCGCAGCTGATCGTTGCGGCCGTCCTCGGTGTAGAAGGGGTGCACATGGTTGCCGGCATGCATGCGCAGCTTCTTGTGCGGCGAGGCGGCGCGCATGAAGGCCTCGGTGTTGCCGCGCATGTGCAGCCCCATGCCGGACCAGTTGCCGACGGTGAGGAACGGCACGGTGATCCGGTCCCACTGCGCCTGCTCGCCGCGGAAGGCGCCGCTGTCGAGGCTGTTGCGCACCCACTTCCACAGCGTGTTGGTCTGGAAGGTGTCGGGGTTGTGCCGGTAGGCCCGCCCCAGCAGGTGGTGCATCATGTGGGTGACGAACCAGTTGGTCATGAACAGGTTCAAGAGCCCGCCATGGAACAGCGCGTCGCGATAGAGGTCGGCGAAGCCCTCCCAGGGGATCATCGCCGTGAGCGAGGGCGGCTGGAGATTGGCAACGAACCACTGGTTGATCGCGAAATAGGAGATGCCGCTCAGGCCGATCTTGCCGCTCGACCACGGCTGCACCGCCGCCCATTCGATGGCGTCGTAATAGTCGACCGCCTCCTGGTAGGACCAGGGCTCGCCCTGGCCGGGCGATTTTCCGGTGCCGCGGGCATCCACCCGCACCAGCGCATAGCCGCGCGGCACCCACCATTCGGGATTGACCGTCTCCCAGTTCATCAGCGGGTTGGCCTTCTCCGCCAGATCCTCCGGCGGCACCCAGATCTTGTCCTTCTGGTAGGGGCCGAGATTCATGATGACCGGAAACGGCCCCTCGCCTTCCGGCCGGAAGATGTCGGCCTTGAGCATCACGCCGTCACGCATGGGGATGTCGACATCCCTCTCGATGACGATCCGGGACGCGGTGGCCGTTTGCGGGGCGAGGGTCGTGGGCGCGTTCATGAGCGGGATTCCGGGCGATGATCGGGAAAGGCGGCGGCGGGCGCGAGGCTCACTCCAGCGAAACGTTGGCGTCGGCCACCGTCTTGCGCCATTTCTCGATCTCGGCGCTCAGCCAGGCCTGGGCGTCCTCCTGCGAGGCGCTCGGCTCGGCGGCGATGACCTGCTTCTGGAAGGCGGCGACGATCTCCGGCGAGGCGAGCGCCTCGACGACCGCCTTGTGCAGCGCATCGAGCACCGGTTTCGGCGTGCCGGCCGGTGCGAACAGCCCCTGCCAGTTGAAGGTGCCGATGCCGGCATAGCCGAGCTCCTTCAGGGTGGGCACGTCGGGATATTCCTTCATGCGGGTGTCGGTGATGACCGCCAGCGGCTTGAGGTCGCCGGACTTCACCATGGCCATGGAGCTCGCCACATTGATGAAGGCGGCCTGCACGTCACCGGTGATGAGGTCGTTGATCATGCCGGAGGCACCCGCCTTGGTTGGCACGTGCACGGCGTCGAAGCCGGCCTTCTTGGCGAACACCGCCATGTCGAAATGCGGGTAGCTGCCGACGCCGGCGCTGGTGTAGCGCAGCTTGCCCGGATTCTGCTTGGCGTAGGCGACCAGCTCGGCGAGCGTGTCGACCTTGAAGCCGTTCGCCGTCGTCGCCACCACCACAGCCGGGATCACCGCCAGCCGCGCCACGGCCACCACGTCCTTCTGGTAGTCGATCTTGAACTTGCCGGCGTAGATGATCGGCGTGATGGCGTTGGTCGAGACGTTGCCGACCATCAGCGTGTAGCCGTCGGGCTTGGCGCGCACCATCTCCTCGATGGCGAGGATGCCGAAGGCGCCCTGCTTGTTCTCGACGACGAAGGCCTGGCCGAGCTTCTCGCGCAGCCGGTCGGCGAGCAGGCGTGCCACGATGTCGGTGGCCCCGCCCGGCGCATAGGGCACGAGGATCTTCACCGGCTTCGAGGGATAGGTATCGGCAAGGGCGGCACCGGTGGCGAGCACCGCGCCGACCAGGCCACACAACAGCGTACGGGCGAATTTCATGGCACCACCTCCGGGGCTCAGTCCCGCGGGCCGGCAGGGGTGGACCGCCGGGGCAAGCCGGGCGCACGCCCGGGCTGCACCGGTGCGGCCTTCGCGTCGATCGCTCCCGCGTCATCGGCGGGAGGATGAACGGGAGGCCGCCTCCGTCCTCACTGTCCGGCGGCGGATGGCGTTGGCGTTTTCCTCCAGCCGCCTCGTGTCTCCGAGTTTCGGCGGAATGCCGGCGCGTCATCGCCCGGCAAGGGGTAGCGTGTTAGCTCGACCCGATATTTTCCAATGATAAGATCTTATCCTTCCGATCATGATTTATAATGTCGAGGAAAGTCTTCGAGCGCGGCCGGGCATGGTGCAGCGCAGTAAAACCAGACGCCGACCTTGCGTCGCCTGCAATGGCCGGCAGCCGCGCCGTCATTCGTCTTCCCAGCCGCACGAAGCCTCGGGACATAGGGTGCAACAGCCGGGCTCGCGCCGACCAACTCTGCAGGTCGCGATTGTCCCCCCACGCCGCCGAGCGAGAACCCGTGCACCCGCGAGGCGGGAAAAAAGGACATCGTCGCCGAACGATGCCCCCGGCCTGAACCCCGCCTCCTCCGCATCCGCTTCCACGGCTCGCCGCCGACCGGATCGGTTCGGGAGCAATCCACGGCAGGTTCGATCGAGCGAAGATTCCACGCGATCATGCGCGGTTTCCCGGGCACGGTTTCCCGCCTCCCCGATGCGCGCTCCACCAACACACGGCGCGCGCGGCATCCCACACCGCCGGAGGTCGTCACGGTGTGGATCCCCGATACGACCCGCGCCGCATCAGCGCCCGGCGCTCCGGAGCGAACCAGCCGCTCGATATCTGCCGCGCGACGGTGGCCGACAGCTTGTCGATGCCGGGCACGAGATCTGAGGCACCGAAGCTGAACCCGAAACCGAGGCCGCTTTCACGCCTCCTCGCCGGCCCGCCGGCGATCACCGGCACCTTTCATCCAGCCCCGGTGGCGCCGCCATCGCAACGCAATGAGCGGCGCCATATCGGGGATTGAATGCCAGGATTGCCGTCGGTCGGCATGGCGGCGAACCACCTCCCGAAACAGGCTTTCGACGGAAGCGGCGTCAGCCGTAACGCCCACGCGGCCCGGGATCCGCCCACAGCGACCACCGCTTACCCCCGAGCAGACGGACGCAAGGACGTCATCGATTTTCCTATCGGAATATATTGTTCGCTTCCGCCGCCAATGCTTTGATGTGTCGGACTCGTATTGCCGGCGGAGGCACGACCATGGACATGAAGACCGGCGAGAGCCTCGGGGTCGATCTCGGTGCCCGTGTGAGAGGGCTGCGCGGCCGTTCCGGTCTCACCATCAAGCAGGTGTCGGCCCGTTCCGGCATTTCGCCGTCGGCGATCTCCAAGATCGAGAACAACCTGCTCTCCCCGACCTATGACAACATCATCCGCCTCGCCAAAGGGCTGGATGTCGATATTTCCGAGCTGTTCTCCTCCACCCGCAAGCAGGTGCCGCATGGTCGCCGCTCGCTCACCCGCGCCGGGCAGGGCGACTACATCCGCACCCCCGCCTACACGCTGGAAATGCTGTGCTCCGACCTCACCGCCAAGCGCATGCAGCCGATGAAGGCACGGCTGCGCGCCCATGAGACGCGCGAATTCGGCACGCTGGTCGCCCATGCCGGCGAGGAGGTCGTTCTGGTGCTCAAGGGCCGGGTGACGCTGCTCACCGAGTTCTATGCGCCGGTGACGCTCGACGAGGGCGACAGCGCCTATTTCGACAGCACCATGGGCCATGCCCTGCTCAGCGCCGGCGAGGACGATGCCGAGATTTTCTGGGTCTGCGCCGCCGACCAGAGCCTCAATTTCAGAGAGACACCGCCGGAAGCATCTTGACAGTTTCGTATTGAGAATAAAATGTTCTCATAAGAAATGAATTGCAAAATTATATATCAAATAACTATATAATTAACCCGCTCGTTCCAGAGGATATTCACATGACTGAACAGGTCGGCAGTCGCCGCGCCTTCCTGGCCGCCGGATCGCTCGTCGGAGCCGCCGCGACCCTCGCCGCCGCCTCCTCATCCTCCGCGTCGGCCCAGGACGCCGCCGGCGGCTCGCTGAAGGCGATCCGCGACCGCGGCGAGCTGCGCATCGGCGTCGCGCCGGGCGAGCCGTGGTTCTACAAGGACCAGCGCAGCGGCGAGTGGTACGGCCTCGGCTGGGGCCTCGGCGTCGCCGTCGCCAAGGAACTCGGCGTGAAGCCGGTGCCGGTCGAGACCACCTGGGGCAATGCCGTCGCCGCGCTCCAGGCCGGCCAGTTCGACGTCATGTTCACCATGGACGCCACCCCGCAGCGCGCGCTGGCGGTGGATTTCCCGGTACAGCCCATGTTCTGGTACGCGCAGGGCGTGCTCCTCGCCGACGGCGTCACCGTCACCTCGTGGGAGGAGATGAACAAGCCGGAATTCCGCATCGGTGTCGTGCTCGGTACCTCGCCCGATCGCGACATCACCGTGCGCCTGCCCAAGGCCACCATCGAGCGCTTCCCCAGCGCCGACGAAACCGGCGCCGCCTTCATTGCCGGCCGCATGGACGGCATCTCGCTGTTCCACCCGGCGCTGGTGATGCTGCAGTCGCGTCTCAAGCGCGGCAAGGTCATCCTGCCGCAGCCGCTGCGCGAGTCGCCCTCCTCCGCCGCGGTGCCGAACGTCGCCGACAAGAGCTGGCGCGACTGGCTGGGCGTCTGCCTCGCCTATTTCTACGCCACCGGCCAGACGCAGAAGATCTTCGAGGATTATCTCGCCTTCCGCGGCATCGACCCGGCCTCGACGCCGGCGATCATGCGCGAGCGCTGGAAAGCCTGATCGTACACCTCACCGGTCCGGCGCGCCGCCCCGTCGCGGCGCGCCGGTTCGCTGTCGCGCCCCTCCGCTCCCGCAGCCGGCAAGGTGGATCCGAATGCAATATGTGTGGGATTTCCGGCCGGTCTGGCTCAATTTCGGCGTGCTGCTGGAAGGCCTCGTCAACACGCTGAAGCTCTCCGGCTTCTCGATCGGCCTCGGCCTCGTCATCGGCCTCGTGCTGGCAATGGGGCGGCTGGCGCCGACGCGGTTCCTCTCCATCCCCGCCACCGCGATCATCGAGTTCTACCGCAACACCCCGCCGCTGGTGCATTTCTTCTGGTATTTCTATGGCTTGCCGATCCTGACCGGCATCAGCCTGACCCCGTTCGCGGCGGCGGCGGCGGCCTTGTCGGTGCAGTCCGGCGCCTTCTTCGCGGAGGTGTTTCGCGGCGGCATCGTCTCGGTGGAGCGCGGCCAGTGGGAAGCCGGCCGCGCCATCGGCATGGGCCATGCGCAGCTGATGCGGCGCATCATCCTGCCCCAGGCCTTCCGCCGCATGATCCCGCCGCTGATGGAGCGCTCCTTCGAGCTGGTGAAGACCACCTCGCTCGCCGCCACCCTCACCTATGGCGAACTCGTCTACCAGGCGATGGTGCTGGCGACGCAGACCTACCGGCCGATGGAGATCTACTCCACGGTCGCGGCGCTGTTCTTCACCGTGCTGTTCCTCGCCAGTTTGGGCATGCGTGCGGTGGAGCACCGCCTCGCCCGCCGCGCGGCACGGTGATCGCCATGAGCTATTCCTTCCAGTTCGGCGAGATCCTGGCCAATAGCGACCTGCTGCTGCGCGGCCTGAAGCTCACCATCCTGCTGTTCGCCCTCGCCTTTTCCGGCGCGCTGGTCTGCGGCCTGTTCATCGGCCTCGCGCGCGCCTCCACGCGCCGCATCCCCAACCTCGTCGCCACCGCCTATATCGAGCTGTTCCGCAACACCCCGGTGCTGGTCCAGCTGATCTGGTTCTACTACGCGCTTCCCGCGCTCTCCGGCTGGCAGCCCACCGCCTTCACCGCCGCCGCGCTCGGCCTGTTCCTCAACACCTCCGCCTATTGCGCCGAGATCTGGCGCGCCGGCCTGCAATCCCTGCCCGCCGGGCAGTGGGAAGCTGGCCGCGCCATCGGCATGAGCGAGTGGCAATTGCTGCGCCGGATCGTCGTGCCGCAGGCGATCGCCCGCATGGTGCCGGCCTTCACCAATCGTGGCGTCGAGCTCGCCAAGATGACCTCCATCGCCTCCACCATCACCGTGCAGGAGCTGATGTACGAGGCGAAGATGCTGAGCACGCAGACCTTCCTGCCGCTGGAGACCTTCACCGTGGTGGCGGTGATCTATTTCGTCCTCATCTATCCGGGAACGCTGGCCGCCTATGCGCTCGAGCGCCGCCTCAACTCGAAGGGAGCCTGAGAATGGCTGATGCGACACCCGTCCTCGCCGTCGAGGGGCTGCGCAAGAGCTTCGGCCCCAACGAGGTGCTCAAGGGCATCGACCTGAAGGTCGGCGCCGGCGAGCGCATCGCCATCCTCGGCTCCTCCGGCTCCGGCAAGAGCACTTTCCTGCGCTGCATCAACTTCATGGAGACGCCGAGCGCCGGGCGCATCGAGCTCGACGGCGCGCCGATCGGCACGCAGGGCCGGGACGGCGTCCTCACCGCCAAATCCGGCGAGCTGCGCCGGCTGCGCACCCGCGTCGGCATGATCTTCCAGCAGTTCAACCTGTTCCCGCACATGACGGTGCTGGAGAACGTGATGGAAGGCCCGGTGACGGTGAAGGGCATGAAGCGCGAGGAGGCCCGCGCCAAGGCGCAGGACTATCTCAAGCGCGTCGGCCTCGCCGAGAAGGCAGACCAGTATCCCCAGCGCCTCTCCGGCGGCCAGCAGCAGCGCGTCGCCATCGCCCGCGCGCTCGCCATGGAGCCGGAAATCCTGCTGTTCGACGAGCCGACCTCCTCGCTCGATCCGGAACTGGTCGGCGAGGTGCTGGATGTCATCCTCGGCCTGTCGCAGGAGGGCCGCACCATGCTGCTGGTCACCCACGAGCTCGGCTTCGCCTACCATTTCGCGACGCGGGTGCTGTTCCTGCACGAGGGGCGCATCCACGAGCAGGGCACCCCGGACGAGGTGCTGAAGAACCCGCGCGAGGAGCGCACGCAGGCCTTCCTGCGCCGCTTCTCCGCCTTCCATTTCTGAACGGGAGCCGCGAATGGCCGAGGAAAAGGGCGCGCAGACGCCGGTCGAGGACCCGCGCAACCACGATCTGTGGATCTGGCTCAACGGACGGCTGGTGAAACGCGCCGAGGCGCTGGTGTCGATCTTCGACGCCGGCTTCGGCCTCGGCGACGGCGTGTGGGAGGGCATCCGCATGGCCAAGGGCCGGCTGGTGCTGGTCGATGATCACCTCGACCGGCTCTATGAGGGCGCCAACACCATCGCCCTCGACATCGGACGGACCAAGGCCGAGATGAAGGCGGCGCTGGAGGAGCTCTGCGCCGCCAACGGCATCACCGATGGCGGCCATCTCCGGCTGATGGTCACACGCGGCGAGAAGCACACCGTGCATCAGGATCCGCGCAACGCGCTGGGTCGGCCGACCATCGCCATCACCGCCGAGTTCAAGGTGCCGGATCCGGAGATCAAGAAGGCCGGCATCAAGCTGTTCACCTCCACCTTCCGCACCTCCGGCCCGGACAGCTTCGACCTGCACCTGAATTCGCACAGCCGGCTCAACTTCATCCGCCCGCTGTTGCAGGCTATCGCCGCCGGCGCGCATGAGGCGCTGATGCTCGATCCCGCCGGCTTCGTGGCGAGCTGCAACTCGACCAATTTCTTCATCGTGAAGCGCGGCGAGTTGCTCACCTCCACCGGCCGCACCTGCTTCAAGGGCATCACCCGGCGCAAGGTGATCGAGCTCTGCGCCAGGGAAGGCATCGCCTGCCGCGAGACCGACTTCACCCTCGCCGAGGCCTATAACGCCGACGGCGCCTTCGTCACCGGCACCTTCGGCGGCCTCACGCCGGTGCGGAGCCTCGACGGCCGCGCCATCGGCTCCGCGCTGCCCTGTCCCGTCACCGCCCGCCTGTCGGATCTCTATGACCGCGCCTTCCTCGCCTGATCCCCTCCCCGCGGAGGCCGGCGTCACCGCCGCCGTCAGCCGCTTCGCCGCCAGCTTCGACGGCGCCGGCATCCCGGCGGCCGTGCGGGCGAAGGCGCGCCTCCACATCCTCGACGCCCTAGGCTGCGGCCTCGCCGGTGCGCCGACCGACATGCAGAGGCGCATCCTCACCGCGACGCGGGCCGAGGCGCGGCCCGGCCCCTGCCGGGTGCTGGGCGAGGCGGAAGGCTTCGGCCCGGTGGCGGCGGCCTTCGTCAATGCCGCGGCGATGAACGCGCTCGATTTCGACGACGGGCTGGAGGATGAAGCCGGCCGCGGCATGGGGCATCCCGGGGCCTCCAACGTCGCCGCCGCGCTCAGTGCCGTCTTCGAGCGGCCGGTGTCCGGCGCCGCCTTCGTCGCCGCCGTGGCACTGGCCTATGAGGTGAACAACCGGCTGATCCGCGCGATCCAGCCGAGCATCGAGCGCTTCCGCCTCGTCTATGGCGTCTGCCAGCACCAGGCCATCGGCGCCGCCATCGCCTATGGCCGGCTGGCGGGCCTCGATGCCGACGGCATGGAAAACGCGCTCGGCTTCGCCGGCACCTTCGCCAATGTGCCGAGCCTGCGCAAATACAATTGGGAACGCCGGCCGCTCATCACCTTCAAGGATTTCCTCGCCCCGGCGGCGGAGGCTGGCGTGCGCGGCGTCGCCCTGCACCGCGCCGGCCTCGTCGGCGCCAGGGCGGTGCTGGATGGCCCCTCCGGCCTGTGGCGCATGCTGGGTTCGGACCAGTTCGAGCCGGAACGCCTCACCGATGGCCTCGGCGAACGCTGGACGCTCGGCTTCAACACCCTCAAGCCCTACCCCGCCTGCCGCTGGATGCACGCGACGCTCAGCGCCTATGAGGCACTGCTGGTCGCGCACGCCATCCCGGCCGAGGCGATCGAGGCCATCGTGGTGCATACCGACGCCGCGCTGCTGCGCGACTTCATGGATGCGACCCCGCTCAGCATCAACGACGCGCAGTTCTCGTTCCCCTACGCCATGGCGGCGCTCGCCCTGCGGCTCGACCGGCCGCACTGGTACGACGCGGCTAGCATGGCCTCGCCGGCGCTGAAGGGCCTCGCCGCCCGCGTCTCCGGTGCCGTCGATGCGGAGGCGAGTGCGCTGATGAGCGGCCAGCGCCGGCCCGCCGGCCGGGTCGATGTCCGGTTGAAGGATGGCACCGTGCTTGGTTCGCCGCTTGCCGTCGACGCGCCCGGCGGCGTGCGGCTGCCGCTTGCCGACGACGCCGTGGCGGAAAAATTCCGCCGTAACGCCGCCGTCGTCCTCGACGCCCGGCGCGGCGCCGATCTCCTTGCCCTCATCGAGGACATCGAGAACGTGCCCGACCTCGGCGCCGCGCTCGCCGCCCGCCTCTAGAGCCTTTCCGGTGAACTCTGCTTCACCGGAAAGGCTCCAGGGTCTTGTTCGGACGCGTTTTCTTCACGCGAACCGGATTCCACTTCGCTCGAAAGCGCTCTAGCTCAGGCCGGCCCGCCCGGCGCCGACCGGTGCCGGTCGATCTGCCGCGCCATCCCGAGAAGCGCCAGATCCGATCCGGCCGCGCCCACCAGCGACAGTCCCAGTGGGCATCCCTCGCTGTGAGCCAGCGGCAGCGAGACCTGCGGCAGGCCGGCAAGCCCGGCGATGCACAAGAGGTTCATGGCGAGGTTCCGATAGGCGACCTCGACCTCGGCCACCGGGAGGCCCTTAAGCGGCGCGACGCGCGGCACCGTCGGCAGTACGAGGAACGTGCCGGGCACCAGCTGCCGCCGCACAGCCTCGACGATCCGCGTGCGCTCGATCTTCGCCTGCCCCACCTCCGCCGCCGTCACCGTGCCGGCGAGGGCGAAGCGCTCGGCGACGCCGGGGCCGAATTGCGGGCCGACGCGTTCGATCCAGCCGCCTAGCGAGTTCCAGATCTCCGCCGCCTGCAGCGTGCGGAACACCGCCGACCACCGCGCCAGCCCTTCGGGGGCGAGGTCGATCGTCTCGGCCGCGCCGAACAGCTCCTCTACCCGCCGCAACGCCGGCACCAGCGCCTCCCGCACGTCCGGCGCCAGCGCCTCCAACGCCTCGCGCGGCATCAGCAGGCGAGGCGGCGGCGGCTCCCCGGCCGCCGCGCCCAGCATCGCCTCGCCGACCCGCAGCAGCGTCGCGGCGTCGCGCGCCATCCAGCCGACGCAATCGAAACTGGGCGCGAACGGCGCGCAGCCGTCGAGCGAAACGACGCCATGGGTCGGACGGATGCCGTAGAGCCCGCAATAGCTGGCCGGCACCCGGATGGAACCGCCGCAATCCGAGCCGAGCCCGATATCGGCCAGCCCCGCCGCCACCGCGCTGGCCGAGCCGCTCGACGAGCCGCCCGACACCCGCGCCGGCGCGGCCGGGTTCAGCGGCGCGCCGTAATGGGTGTTCTCCCCGGTCAGCGAGTAGCACAGCTCGTCGCAGACCGTCCGGCCGACCAGGTCCGCGCCGGCCTCCAGCAGCCGAGCGACCGCCCAGGCATGGCGCGGCGCGGGCTCATGCGTACGCAGCCAATCCGGATTGCCGTTGCCGGTGACGGAGCCCGCGATGTCGAACATGTCCTTGGCCACGAAGCTGAGGCCGGCGAGCGGCCCCGCGCCGCCTCCCTTGGCGGTGGCGTTGTTCGGCCCGCAGAAGGCGCCGGTCGCCGTGGCGTCAGGAACGGGCATGGGACGCCCCTTCGGGAAAATGGAGATGCGCCGGCTGGCGGGTGAGCGTCCGGCGCCCCCGCTTGAAGGCGTGCAGCACCGGCGCCAGCTCGGCCACCGCCGCCTGCGGGCTGGCAGCGTCGAGCACGACGAAATCCGCCGGATTACCGACCGCGATGCCGTAATCTTCGAGGTTCAGCAGGCGAGCGGAGCGGCCGGTGACCATCTGGAAGCACTCGCCCATGTCGTGCGCCGAGCCGACATGGCAGATATTGGCGTTGAGGTTCGCCATCCGCACCAGCGAGCAGTCGCCGAACGGCGTGAAGGGGTTGAGCACGTTGTTGGTGGAGAGCGAGCAGTTCACGCCGTGATGCAGGAATTCGTGCGCCTCCGCCACGCCGCGCGTCTTGGCATGGTCGCGGTCGCGCCCCATCAGGAACAGGTCGGTCGCGGGCAGCACGGTGAGCGCCACGCCGGCGTCGCTCATGCGCCGGGCGATCTCGGCCCGCTGCGCCGGCGGGACATAGGCGAGCTTGGTCACGTGGCCGATCGCCGTGCGCCCGCCCCAGCCGAAGCGCATCGCGCAATCGCAGACGTGATGCAGGTCGAGCCCCGCCGTGTCGGTGCCGAAGTCGAGATGCATATCGACATCGACGTCGAACTCGCGCGCCATCTCGAACACCCGGTCGATCTGCCCGTGCGGGTCGCTGTCGGTGTAGGGCGCCGCGCCGACGCAGCCGGCCCCGCGCTTCAGCGCCTCCACCATCAGTTCGTCGGTGCCGGGATTGTTGAGCAGCCCCTCCTGCGGAAACACGCAGATCTCGATGTCGATGGCCCAGCGATAAGCCTCGCGCGCCGCCAGCACGCCCTCGAGGCTGCGCAGGCCGATGCCGGGATCGACCTCCAGATGGGTGCGCATGTGCGTGGTGCCCTGCGCGATGCATTTCTCGATGGTGCGGCTGGCCCGGGCGTAGACGTCCTCCGCGGTGAAGTCGCCCTTGACCCGGGCGACCTCGGCGATGGCCTCGGTGAGATCGCCGCGCGCGGAGCGGCAGCGCTCCAGGATGCAGGACTTGTCGAGGTGGATATGCGTCTCGACGAAACCGGGCGCGACCAGCCGGCCCTGCGCGTCCAGCCGCTCGGCATCGCCCGCCAGACCCGCCCCGATCGCCACGAAGCGGCCGTCGGCGATGGCGATGTCGACGAGCCGCTCCGGCTCATCCGCCAGTCGGGCATTGGTTACGATCAGTTCCATCGGACGGTCTCCTCGGCATCGGGGGCGCGCGTCAGCGCGTGACGGTACGCAGTGTTTCAAGGCGGGCGCGGTCGCCCCGGAGCCGGGCGAGCCAGACCCCCGCTCCCACCATCTCGGCGATGACGTCGGCCATCACCTTGGCCACCGCCTCGCTGCCGCGCGGGTTCATCGTGCGCTGGGAGACCACGACCGACAGGCGCCAGGACGGGGTGGGGTCGACGATGGGAACGGCGACCATCTCGCCGCGCTCCATCTCGTCGGAAAAGGCGAAATGCGGCATCACCGCCAGCGCCTTGCGGGCGCGAACCATGCGGGCGATGGCGGGAAGGCTGTCGCAGGCCATGGCGTTGGGCACCACGTCGTGGCGGGCGGCGAACTGCTCGATCACCGTGCGCATCACATTGGGCGCGCCGGGCAGCACGATGGGCAGCGCGAACATGTCGCGGAAGGAAATGCTGCCCTGCGCCACCACCGGATGATCCGGCGGCGCGAACAGCATCAGGTCCTCCACCATCATCTCGGTCCACGCCACATGCTCGAAGGCCTTGTGGTCGTAGAGCAGGGCAACGTCGAGCCGACCCATCTGGATGAAGTCGTCGAGGTAGCCGGTCATCGCCTCCACGATGTGCAGGGTGATGTTGGGCTGGCGCTCCTCCATCGCGGTGATCAACGGCAGCGACAGGCCGCGGCAGGCCGAGGTGGGCAGGCCCACCGACACCCGCCCGGACGGGTTCAGCGACTGCGACCGGACGACGTCGCGGGTGCGCTCGACCTCCTCGAGGATGCGCCGCGCGTGGTCGTAGAACTGCTGGCCTATCTCCGTTGGGGTGACACCGCGCGCATGGCGCAGCAGCAGGTCCACCCCCAGCTCCTCCTCCAGATTCTTCATCTGCTGGCTGAGTGAGGGCTGGGCGATGCGCAGCACCTCCGCCGCGCGCGAGAAATTCCCGCTTTCGGCGATCTGAACGAAATATTTGAGCTGACGCAGATCCATGGAAAGGCCTTTCGTCGCCAACTCTGCCGCTCAAAAACCAAATGTCAAACGACTAAAAAATAGTCCATATGCACAAACTATTGACATATGTTTTCAATTAATACCGTAAAAACAATAAGATATACGATCCACTGTGTTATATGAATTGCCTATAATTACACACAATAGCCACAGCCTATATCTCCGATTGGAAAATCATCTTTGTCGATAGGCAGTCCTTATACGTAGCCTAGCTCAGTACCCGACAGAGACGGGCCTCGACGCCCACCCCCTCCGTTCATCCTGGCCACGACAGGAGAAATAAACATGTCTTCCAAAGGACTTATGCGCGGCCAGCTTCTGGCGGCGACGGTGGCGTTCGGCCTTGCGGGCTCGATGGCCCACGCGCAGCAGCAGCCCTGCATCGGCAATTCGGCCGCCGTCACCGGCCCGGCCGCCTTTTCCGGGCAGGCGATCAAGATGGGCGCGCAGATCGCCATCGACGAGATCAACGAGGCCGGCGGCGTGCTCGGCCAGAAGCTGCGCCTCGTCCAGTATGACGATGCCGGCGCGCCGCCGCGCGGCGTCGACAACACGAGGCGCATCGCGCTGGCCGACAAGTGCATCGCGGTGCTCGGTGGCTTCCACTCCACCGTCGCGGTGGCGCAGGTCGAGCCGGTCAACGAGATCGGCATTCCCTACATCGGCGTGTGGGCGGCCAACACCAAGGCCATCGAGAACGGGCGCGACCCGAACTTCATGTTCCGCGTCTCCGCCAAGGACAAGTGGGTGGCCCGCTTCCTCGTCGACGAGGCGCTGAAGGTCTCGAAGGACGGCAAGATCGCCTTCTTCTACGAGAACACCGGCTGGGGCAACGGCGCGCTGCCGGACATCAAGGCGGCGATGGCCGCGCGCGGCAAGGAACTGGTCGCCGCCGAGACCTTCAACTGGAACGACCAGGACATGTCCCCGCAGGTCATCCGCGCCCGCGATGCCGGGGCGGAAGTGGTGATGGTCTGGTCGCTCGACCGCGAAGGCAACCAGATCCTGCGCGCCATGGACAAGATCGGCTACAAGCCGGCGGTGATCGGCGCCTGGGGCATCAGCGGCAATCTCGGCGAACTCGCCGGCCCGCTCGCCAATGGCGTGCGGGTCATGCAGACCTATTCCTTCCTGACGCCGCAGGGCGAGACGGGCAAGAAGGTCCTCGCGGCGCTCGCGGCGAAATACGGGCTGAACGATCCCTCGGCGATCAAGGCCGCCTCCGGCATCGCCGATGCCTATGACGCCGTCTACATCCTTGCCGACGCGATCAGGATCGCCGGCGCCTTCGACTGGGCGAAGGTCCAGAAGGCGCTCTACGAGGTCAATCGCGACGGGCTGGTCGCTCCCTACAAGCCGGCCTTCGACAAGGCCGATCCCGAGCGCAACGACGCCCTGCTGCCGGAGCATTACCTGCTCGCCGTGTGGCACGACGGCAAGCTGATCCCCTTCAAGGGCTCGCCCTACGACAAGTGAGACGGAGATGGCGGGCCCAGCGCCCGCCGCCTTTCGCAGCAGCAACTTTCGCCCTCCCCCCAACGGCGTTCACGCGCGAGGAGACCCCCGCCGATGTCGACGGTGGCGCAATACATATTTTCCGGGCTCGCCATCGGCGGCATCTATGCGCTGGTCGCGCTCGGCTTCCACATCATGTGGTCCGCCGCCCGCGCGGTGAACTTCGCCCATGGCGACACGCTGATGATCGGCGGTCTGCTGGCGGCCTATCTGGTGGGAGCCGGCTGGCCGCTGGCCCTCGCCTGCGGGCTGGCGGTGCTGGTCGGCGGCGCCTTCGGCTTCGTGATCGAGCGGCTGGCCGTGCGCCCCTTCGCCGGGCAGGCGAACTCCATCGGCTGGATGCTGACCACCATCGCCATCGGCATCATGGTCGAGAGCGTGGCGACGATCGAGACGCAGGGCTACGCGCTGCCGCTGCCCTCGCCCGGCGTCGCCGGCTCGGTGCAGGTGCTCGGTGCCGGGCTCTACCCGCAGGAGCTGGCCATTCCCGTCATCGCGCTGGTCGCCATGGCCGGGCTGCGCCTGCTCCAGCGGCGCACGCTGATCGGTCGCGCCATGCAGGCCGTCGCCCATAACCGCAACGCGGCGGCGCTGATGGGCATCGACGTCAACCTCGTGATCGCCTTCTCCTTCGCGCTGGCCAGCCTCACCGGCGCGGCGGCCGGCGTGCTCATAGCCCCGGTGGTGCAGGCTTCCGCCACCATGGGCGTGCTGCCCGGCCTCAAGGGCTTCGCGGTCGCCATCATGGGCGGCATCACCTCGGCGCCGGGCGTGGTGCTCACCGGCCTCGCCTATGGGGTGATCGAGAAGTTCGTCGAGGGCTACGTCTCCACCGCCGCGCGCGAGATCGTCGGCTTCTCGCTGATGATCGTGGTGCTGCTCGTCTTCCCGCAGGGCCTGTTCGGCAAGCGCGAGGTGGCTAAGGTATGACCCGCCTCCACACCCTCGGCTTCCTCGCCCTCGCCACGCTTCTCCTCGCCGTGCCGCTCACCTCGGGCAACGAGTACGAGCTCCGGCTGTTCATGCTGTTCCTGATCTACGCGATCATCGCGGTCGGGCTCAACGTGCTGGTCGGGCTCGCCGGCCTCGTCTCGCTCGGCCAGGCCGGCCTGTTCGCGCTCGGCTCCTATACCGGCGCCATCGTGGCGACCCGGCTCGGTTTCGACATGATCGGTTCGGCGCTGGTCGCCGCCGTGGTGGCCGGGCTGTTCGGCGTGCTGCTGGCCTATCCGACGGTGCGGGTGCGCGGCGTCTATCTCGCCGTTGTCACCATTGCCTTCGGGCTGATCGTCGAGAACGTCGCCATCGAGTGGCAGTCGCTCACCGGCGGCACGACCGGCCTCACCTCCATTCCCGCCCCAAACGTCTTCGGCGCCGTGCTGTCGGGCTATGCCTATTACGGCGTGCTGGCGGCCTCGTTGTTTCTGCTGGTGCTGGCGGCCCACAATCTGAAATTCTCGCGCTACGGCCGCGCCATGCTGGCGATCGCGCAGAGCGAGACGGCGGCGCGGGCGCTGGGGCTGAACCCCACCGCCATGCGCACCCTCGCCTTCGTGGTGGCGGCGGTGACCTCCGGCATCGCCGGCACCTATTACGCCTTCCTCAACGCCTATATCTCGCCGGACATCTTCACCTTCACCGACAGCGTGCGCTTCCTGCTGATGGTGATCCTCGGCGGGGCCGCCTCCACCTTCGGCCCGGTGATCGGCGCCTACATCCTCACCTATCTGCCGGAATACCTTCAGGAATTCGCCGTCTGGCAGAAATTCGCCTATGGCGCGCTGCTCCTCGCGGTGATGTTCGTGCTGCCGCGCGGCATCATGGGCTCGCTCGGCGCGCTCGCCGCCCGGCTGCGGCCCGCGGCGAAGGCGGCGACGCCGACGGCCGGGCTGCCGGCGGAGATCACGCTGGCGCCGGACGAGCGACGCCCGCATGCCGAGCTGGTGGCGCGTGCGCTCACCGTGCGCTTCGGCGGCCTCACCGCGCTCGCCGAAGCCTCGCTGCGGGTGAAGCCGGGCGAGATCCACGCGCTGATCGGGCCGAACGGCGCGGGCAAGTCCACCTTCGTCAACACCATTTCCGGCTTCTACCGGCCGACCTCCGGCGCCTTCGAACTCGATGGCGTCCAGCTCACCGGCCTGTCCTCCCACGAGATCGCCCGCGCCGGCCTCGCCCGTACCTTCCAGAACACCGAGCTGTTCGGAGAAATGACGGTGCTGGAGAACGTGATGGTCGGCTACCAGCAGCGCCTCGCCTACGGCCTTGCCGCCGCGTTGCTGCACACGCCGGCCATGCGCCGCGAGGAGAACCGCTGCCGCGAGACGGCGGCCGGGCTGCTCGCCTTCGTCGGGCTGGCGGACTACCGGCACGAGCAGGCGCGCTTCCTGCCCTTCGGCCTGCAGCGCCGGCTGGAGATCGCCCGCGCGCTCGCCGCCGGGCCGCGCCTGCTGCTGCTCGACGAGCCCGCCGCCGGCCTGACCACGCAGGAGATCGACGAGCTGGAAGCCATGATCCGCCGGATCGCCGGCCTCGGCATCAGCGTGCTGCTCATCGAGCACCATGTCGAGCTGATCATGGCGGTGGCCGACACCGTGACCGTGCTCGACTACGGGCAGGTGATCGCCAGCGACACTCCGGCCGTCGTCCAGGCCGATCCGCGCGTCGTCGAGGCCTATTTCGGCAGCTCGGCCAGCCACGCCAACCTCGCGGAGGCCTCGGCATGACGACGAGCGGCGATACCCTTCTCGACATCCGCCATCTCGAACTGCGCTACGGTGCGGCGGTGGCGGTGCGCGACATCTCGCTCGCCGTGCGGCGCGGCCAGCTGGTAGCGGTGATCGGCAATAACGGCGCCGGCAAGTCCTCGATGGTGCGCGGCGCCACCGGCCTCGTCCGCCCCTCCAAGGGCCAGGTGCTGTTCCGCGGCGAGGACACGACGGCGCTCCCCGCCCACCGCAAGGTACGGCGCGGCCTCGTCATGGTGCCGGAGGGACGCCTCTTGTTCCCCGACCAGAGCGTCGAGGACAATCTCATCCTCGGCGCCTACGCCCATGGCGGGCTGAAGGGCGCCCGCGCCCGCGCGACGCTCGACAAGGTGCTGACGCTATTTCCCCGCCTCAAGGAGCGGCTCGGCCAGCAGGCCGGCTCGATGTCGGGCGGCGAGCAGCAGATGCTCGCCATCGCCCGCGGCCTGATGGGCGAACCCGAGCTCTTGATCATCGACGAGCTGTCGCTCGGACTCGCGCCGAAGATCGTCGACCAGCTGATGGCGGTGCTCGCCGAGCTCAACCGGCAGGGCCTGTCGATCCTGCTCGTCGAGCAGTTGGCCGCGCACGCGCTGGCCATCGCCGACCACGCTTACGTCATCGCCAATGGCCGCGTGGTGCGACACGGGCCGAGCGCGGAGATCGCCCGCGATCCCGAGGTGATGGAATCCTTCCTCGGCAAGAAGAAAGCCGTTTCTTTATAGTGCTTTGTGGCACATCTCTTATTCAGAACTTTAAGGAGTGACCATGTCCCGCGTCATCGACCTGAGCCTGCTCATCGAGGACAATATGCCGGCCCACAAGCTGTTCCAGCGGCCGGTCATCACCACCCATCTCAGCCATGAGGGCTCCAAGGCGCTGGGACTCGGCGTGCCCGGCGACGCCATGACCTTCCAGACCAATTTCATCGCCATGCTCGACCATGTCGGCACCCATGTCGACGCGTTCCGCCACGTGAACCCCAATGGCGCGCCCATCGACGAGATGCCGCTCGATATGTTCATGGGCAAGGCAGTGTGCTTCGACCTCAGGCACATTCCCGATCTCGGCGACATCACCGCCGAGCACATGCAGGAAGCCGAGGCGAAGGCCGGCGTGAAGGTCGACGGCCACATCGTCCTGCTCTGCACCGGCTTCCACGCCCGCAACTATCCGAGGCTGGATTCGGTGTGGAAGAACCCGCTGCTCACCGTCGAGGCCACGCGCTGGCTCTATGACCGCGGCTCGAAGATGCAGGGCGTCGAAGGCCCCTCCACCGACAAGCCGACCGACGACATCTTCGCCCAGCATCGGCTCTGCCGCGAGCTCGGCATGAGCCACTGGGAGTGGCTGGTCAATCTGGAAGAGCTGATCGGCAAGGGCGAGTTCCAGTTCTTCGGCGTGCCGCTGAAGTTCAAGGGCGGCTCCGGCTCGCCGGTGCGCGCCTTCGCGATTGTTGACTGAGCTCCAGCCGGGCGGTCCGCCGTCCGGCATCGTTCTTGCTGCGTGATGGTCATGATATCCGGTCTACCAGCACATGCTCCCTTTTCGCGGCTGAGCGCCCACGAGGCACGCGACCGCATCGCGCGCCGCGAATTGTCGCCGGTGGAGCTCACCCGCGCGGCGCTCGGCGCGGCGCGGGAGACGCAGGCGAGCCTCAACGCCTTCTTCCTCATCTTCGAGGAGGAGGCGATGGCCACCGCGCGGGCCGCCGAAGCCGCCGTTCTCAATGGCGAGGCGCTTGGCCCGCTGCACGGCGTGCCGTTCTCCGCCAAGGACCTGATGGCGGTGAAGGACGCGCCCTATGCCTCCGGCTCGCGCGCCATGGCGGGCAATATCGCCACTGTCGATGCGCCGGCGGTGGAGCGGACGAAGGCAGCCGGCGCCATCCTCATCGGTAAGACCACCACCAGCGAGTTCGGCTGCAAGCCGGTGGGCGACAGTCCGCTCACCGGCATCACCCGCAACCCGTGGAACCCTGCCAAGACGCCGGGCGGCTCCAGCGCCGGCGCGGCCGCCTCGGTGGCGGCCGGCATCACCCCCTTCGCGCTCGGCACCGATGGCGGCGGGTCGATCCGCATTCCCTGCGCCTTCTCGGGCCTCGCCGGCCTCAAGGGACAGTTCGGCCGGGTGCCGGTGTGGCCGGTCTCGGCGACGCCGACGCTAGCCCATGTCGGGCCGATCGCCCGCGACATCGCCGATGCGGCGATGCTGTTCGCCGCCATCGCCGGCCATGACGCACGCGACCCGTTCAGCGTCGCCGGCCCGGTGCCGGACGTGGAAGGCGCGGTCGGTGCCCCGATCGAGGGCATGCGCATCGCCTGGAGCCCGACGCTGGGCTATGCCCGCCCGGATGCCGAGGTGCTGCGGGTGACCGAGGCGGCGGTCCGGCGCCTCGCCGATCTCGGCGCCATCGTCGAGGAGGTGGAGAGCGTCTTCGCCACCGACCCCGCCGACCTCTGGATCGCCGAATTCTACGCCGGCGTCGGCACTCGCCTGCGCGAGGTGGTCGAGACCCGGCGCGAGCTGCTCGATCCCTCGGTCGCGGTGGTGCTGGAGGCCGCACTCGGCCAGGAGATGCGCGCCTATTACGAGACGGTGTTCGCGCGCTACGCGCTGCGCGACGAGATGTGTCGCTTCTTCGAGCGCTACGACGCGCTGGTCTCGCCGGTGCTGCCGGTCACCTCGCTGGATGCCGGCCTCGACATGCCCGCGCATCTCGCCGACCGCAACCTGGTGAGCTGGGTGTTCTACACCTACCCGTTCAATCTCACGGGCCAGCCCGCCGCCAGCGTCTGCGCCGGCCTCGATGCCGCCGGCATGCCGGTCGGCCTGCAGATCGTCGGCCGCACGCTCGGCGAGGCGGATGTCGTGCGGGTGGCCAGCGCCGTCGAACGGGTACGCCCCGCCTTCGATCCGGTTCCTCCCGCCTTCCGCCCCCCGTCAACCGAGGCCCACCCATGAGCACGCCCGACTTCTTCATGCGCCGCGCCATCGAGATCAGCCGCGAGAAGATGCGCGCCGACGGCTCAGCGCCGTTCGGCTGCGTCATCGTCAAGGATGGCGAGATCGTCGGCGAAGGGGTGAACAACGTCGTCAACAACCATGACGCCACCTCGCATGGCGAGGTGGAGGCGATCCGCGACGCCGGCCGCCGGCTGAAGAGCTGGGACCTCAGCGGCTGCGACCTCTACACCACCTGCGAGCCCTGCGAGATGTGCGTCGCCTCGATGTTCTGGGCGAAGATCTCGCGCCTGTACTACGCGAACACGCTCAAGGACTGCACCGAGGTCGGCTTCGACCTCGAGCCGCTGACGCAGGCGGTTCGCTCAGATCTCCACGACCGCGCCCTCCCAGCCGAACGCCTGCTCGCCGCCGAGGCGCGCGAGGTGCTGGACGAGTGGGTCGCCTCGCCGGGGTTCAGCGCCTTTCAGTGACGTGCCCACGCCTGTGCCTGCACCGATGCCGGCCGCGGAAAAGGCCGGCCAAGATCTTCAAACAACCTTCCCGCAAATAACCTTCCCGACGGAGCCATCGTCAATGAACGAGTTCGACGACAAGATCACGGATTTCCGTGCGCTGCTTCACCCGCTCAATCGCCGCCGCTTCCTGCAAGCCACCGGCGCGCTCGCCGGCGCCGCCGCGGTCGGCGCTGCCGCCGTGCCGGAGGAAGCCTATGCGCAGGACAAGGTGCTGAACCTGCTCAGCTGGCCCGGACATGGCGACCCGGCCTTCGTGAAGCCCTTCGAGGAGAAGTATGGCTGCAAGGTCGTCGCCAAGGAATATGTCGGCGGCGAGCCGATGCTGGCGCTGATGAACCAGTCGCCTCCCGGCACGTTCGACGTGGTGCTGGCGGACGCCGAGTATATCGGCATGCTCGCCCAGGGCGGCCTCATCGACAAGATGGACCCCGCCGACTACCCGCTCGCCGACTACTGGCCGGAGTTCCAGAAGTTCGGCCCGCACTGGGTCAACGAGAGCCTTTACTCGGTGCTGATCCGCTTCGGCTATCTCGGCATCGCCTACCGCACCGACGTGCTCAGCGAGAAGGATGTCGAATCCTACAAGGTGCTGTGGGACGACAAAATCAAGGGCAAGCTCGGCTTCTTCGACTGGTACCTGCCGACCATGGGCTGCCTCAGCCTGTATGACGGCAACCCCGCTCCCTTCGACATCTCCGCCGAAGCCTTCGACAAGCTGAAGAAGACGCTGTTCTCGCTGAAGCCGCAGACCTCGGGCTTCTACTCGATGGCGGACCAGTTCTCGATGCTGACCAACGGCACCGCGGCCGCGATCCCCGGCGTCGGCGACTGGGTGGTGCTGCTCTTGCAGAAGAACGGCGTGCCCGTTTCCGCCACCGTTCCGAAGGAAGGCGGCATCCAGTGGACGGAATCGATGTCCATCGTGTCGTCCTCCACCAAGAAGGACCTCGCCAAGGCGTTCATCCAGTACGCCTCCTCGCCGGAAGGCCAGGCCCGCTCGGCGATCCTGCCGTCCTACTGGGCGTCGATCCCCAACAAGAAGGGTTGGGACGTGCTGATCAAGGATCACCCCGCCGAGGCCAAGGCGCTGCGCCACACCTATGACGCCCGCAACGTCATGGATGAGTACAAGGACGGCAGGATCCACATCCGCCAGACCCCGGTGAAGCAGTCCATCGAGGAATGGAACGACGTCTGGTCCGAATTCAAGTCGATGTGACCCCCGCGCCGGACGGTGACCTGCCGTCGCTGTCCGGCTTCCGGCCCGCCCCCTCCCTCCGACCTTTCCACCGCCGCGAGCGCTCGCCCTATCATGCCGGACGCACGATCCACCCAGACACGGCCATTGGCCGCACCGGTCACCTCATCGGCCCGGGCGACACGGTGGCGTTTCGCCGCTTTCTGGGGCCTTCCGCCGCTGCTGTGGCAGTTCGCCTTCTTCGTGGTGCCGCTCGGCTTCCTCGTCGCCATGACCTTCTGGTCGGTGAAGAGCTTCCGCCTGACCCCCGATGCGACGCTGGCCAACTGGACCTTCATCCTCAACGCCGGCTTCTTCCGCAACGCCTATGTCTACACCTTCTGGCTGGCCGGGCTGACGGCACTGCTGGCGAGTGTCATCGCCTTTCCGGCCGCCTATACCCTCGCCTTCCGACTAAAGCCGGCGACCCGGCGCTTCCTCGTCTTCATGCTGGTGGTGCCGTTCTTCACCTCCTACCCGGTGCGTATCTACTCCACGCAGATCTTCTTCAGCCCGCAGGGCATCATCAACGCGGCGCTGCACCCGTTCGGGCTCGGGCCGATCTCGGTGCTCAACACGCCAGCCGGCACGGTGATCGGCTATCTCGTGCTGACGCTGCCGCTGGTGGTGCTGCTCCAGACCTTCGCGCTGGCCAATGTGCCGAGAACGCTGATCGAGGCGGCGCACAATCTCGGCTGCGGACGGCTGCGCACCATCCTCACGGTGATCGTCCCCTCCGCCCGTGTAGGCCTGATCGTCGCGGCCACCTTCGCCTTCGTGCTGGCCTTCGGCGACTATGTGGCGCCGCTCTATCTCGGCGGCTCCAAGCCGCCCACCCTGTCGATCCTCATCGCCGACCAGGTGAAATCCGGCAATCACTGGCCGCGCGCCTCGGTGGTCGCGGTGATCATGATCGCGACGCTGATCGCGGTGATGACGGCGATGCTCGCCCTCGCCTATGGTCGCAAGGGAGGCAAGCGATGAACGCCGGCCTGCTGCGCCGCGGGGCGCTCCTCATCTGGACCGCGCTGGTCTTCGCCTTCATCTTCGCGCCGATCGTCTCGACGATCGTGTTCTCCTTCAACGCCGACCGCTTCCCCAGCCTGCCCTGGGGCGGCTTCAGCCTGCAATGGTATGAGGCGATCTTCGCCGATGCCTCGGTCCAGCGCGGCCTGATCAACAGCCTGATCGTCGCCGGCGCCACCTCGGTGCTGGCGACCTTCCTCGGCTTCGCCGCCGCCTATGTCGATTACCGCTACCGCTTCTTCGGCAAGATGGCCTATACGGCGCTCGTCGCCATGCCGCCGACCGTGCCGGTGGTGATCCTCGGCGTCGCCATGCTCACCTTCGAGGGGCGGGTAGGACTGTCGGGCACGCTCACCGGCGTCACCGTCGGCCATGTGGTGCTGGCGGCGCCCTTCGCCATGGCGCTCATCCGCATGCGGCTCGCCGACCTCGATCCCGGCATCGAGCGCGCCGCCTGGAACCTCGGCGCCACGCCTTGGGCCACGATGACCGGCGTGGTGATGCCGTTCTGCCTGCCGGCCATCCTCGCCTCGGTGTTCCTCACCGCCGCCGTCTCCTTCGACGAGTTCATGATCGCCTGGTTCGTGTCGGGGGTGAACGAGACGCTGCCGGTGCGGGTGCTCGCCATGCTGCAGGGGCAGGTGTCGCCGCGCATCAACGCCATCGGCGCCATCGTGTTCATCGTCTCGATGACGCTGGTCGTCGTCGCCCAGATCCTGATCGGCCGGCGCCTCGGCCGCCGCAGCAAGGAAGCCTGACCATGACCGGAACCAAAGCCGGACCGATGCTGGAGATCGACCGCGTGGCCAAGCGCTACGGCGACACGGTCGCGGTCGCCGAGGTCTCCTTCAACATCGAGAAGGGCGAGTTCATCGCGCTGATGGGTCCGTCGGGCTGCGGTAAGACCACGACGCTGCGCATGATCGCCGGGCTCGACACGCCGAGCGAGGGCGAACTGCGCCTGTGGGGGCGCCGCATCAATGAGGACGCCCCCTGGGAGCGCGACGCGCCGCTGGTCTGGCAGAACTACGCGCTGTTCCCCTTCCTCTCGGTGGTGAAGAACGTCGAATTCGGCCTGAAGCAACGCGGCCTGCCCGCCGCCGAGCGCCGCAAGAAGGCGATGGAATGGATGGAGCGGCTCGGCATTGCCGGCTTTGCCGAGCGCAGCGTCGACCAACTCTCCGGCGGCCAGCGCCAGCGCGTCGCGCTCGCGCGCGCGCTCGCCCTCGAACCCGACATGCTGCTGCTCGATGAGCCGCTCTCCGCCCTCGACCCGCATCTGCGGGTGCGCATGCAGTCGGAACTGGTGCGGCTGCATCGCGAGCTCGGCATCACCTTCGTCTGCGTGACGCACAGCCATTCGGAAGCCTTCGCCATGGCCGACCGCGTGGTGATCATGAGCGAGGGACGGGTGCAGCAGATCGGCGCGCCGCGCGCCATCTACCGCCGCGCCGCCAATCGCTTCGTCGCCGAATTCGTCGGCGGCAATAACCTGTTTGCCGGCAAGGCCTCGCGCGCCAGCAGCGGGTCGCTGCGCATAGACGGGCCGTTCGGCTCGGCGCTCGCGCCGCTTCCGCCCGACCCGGCGATCGGCGAGGGAGCGTCGGTCACACTGGTGGTCGCGGCCGACCGCATCGACATCGCCGCGACCCGTACGGGCACCGGCAACGAGATCGAGGCTCGGGTGGTGACGATGGAAGTCGTCGGCTCCTCTGCCACCGTCTTCCTGGAAACCGCGGGCGGCGCCGAACTGAGCGTGCAGCGGTCGCTGCATCAGATCGAAGATACCCCTCTCAATCCCGGTCAGGCCGTGATCGCCCGCTGGTCGCAGGACGAAGGCTACTTCCTGCCGGCCTGACACCACCTTTCAGTTGTTTCATGGAGTGATCCGATGTCGATCTTCATCCGCGGCGCCACCGTGCTCGCCATGGGCGGTGCGTCCGGCAGCACGCCCTTCACCGGTGACATCCTCATCGAAGGCGACCGCGTCGCGGCGATCGGCCCGGACCTGCCGGTGCCGGACGGCGCCACGATCATCGAGGGCGCCGGCAAGCTGGTGATGCCGGGCCTCGTCAACGCCCACCTGCATTCCGGCGAGGCGCTGTTCAAGGGGCGCTACGACAACCTGCCACTCGAACTGTGGATGCTCTATTCCTATCCGATCCTCGGGGCGAAGGCGCTCGCCGAGCGGATGATCTATTTGCGCTCCATGGTGGTCGCCATCGAGTCGCTGAAGACCGGTGTGACCTGCCTCACCGACGACATCTTCGAGGCGCCCCGCCAGTCGCTCGCCCAACTCGGCGCCGCCGTGCAGGCCTATGACGATGCCGGCATCCGCGCCACCGTCTCCGGCCATGTGATGGACCGGGACTTCCTCGATTCCATCCCGTTCTCGCGCGAGCACGTCCCGGCCGATCTGCAGGCCGAGGTCGCCAAGCTCGGCGTACCGACGACCGCCGAATATATCGACTTCGCCAAGGAGGCCTACGCCGCCTTCCACGGCCGTTCCGGGCGTATCCGCTTCATGGTCGCCCCCTCGGCGCCGCAGCGCTGCACGCCGGAGCTGATGCAGGCGGCCAACGAGCTGGCGCTGGAATGGAAGGTGCCGTTCCACACCCACATCGTCGAGACGAAGGTGCAAGGCGTCACCGGCCCGGCCAATTACGGCAAGACGCTGATGCGCTACATGGCCGATCTCGGCCTCATGCATTCCGGTACCACCATCGCCCATTCAATCTGGGTGACGCCGGACGACATCGCGCTGATGGGCGAGGCGGGAGTCTCCATCGTCCACAACACCATCTCGAACCAGAAGCTCGGCGCTGGCGTCGCCCCGGTGCGCCAGTTGCTCGACGCCGGCGTCAATGTCGCGCTCGGCTCGGACGGCATCTGCTCCAACGACACGCCGCGTATGTTCGACGTGATGCATGCCTGCGGCCTGATCCACAAGGTGACGACGCCGGACTACACCAAGTGGGTCAGCGCCGCCGAAGTGCTCAACGCCTGCACGCTGGCCGGCGCGAAGAGCGCGCTGATCGGCCACGAGACCGGCTCGCTGGAGGCCGGCAAGAAGGCGGATCTGCTCGTCATCAACCTCAACACGGTGAGCTTCACGCCGCGCAACGACATCCTCAACCACCTCGTCTATTGCGAGAACGGCTCCTCCATCGAGAAGGTGATGGTGAACGGCGAGATCGTCGTCGAGAACGGCCGCCTGACCAAGATCGACGAGGAGGCGCTGCTCGCCGAATTGCAGGCGGCGATGCCGGCCTTCAACACCTACCATTCGGGCGTCGAGGCCACGAACCGGGCCTTCGAGCCGGCCTTCGACGCCATTCACCGCCGCTGCAACCAGATCGACATCGGGGTGCACCGGCTCATCGGCAACAGCGATATGTGGCCGGCCAGCCCGGCGGGGAACTTCTGATCATGAGCACGCCCACCCCTCTCCTCGCCGACCTGACCTGGTACGATTTCGCCGAGCGGATCAAGGCGAACCCGATCGTGTTCCTGCCCATCGGCTCGGTGGAGCAGCACGGCCCGCATTTGCCCCTCGCCACCGATACGCTGCTGCCGCAGGCGATCGCCGTCGAGGTCGCCGGGCGCGTCGGGGGCCTCGTCGCCCCGCCGGTCGCCTATGGCTACAAGTCGCAGCCGAAATCCGGCGGTGGCAACCACTTCCCCGGCACGCTGAGCCTCGATGCCGGCGTGCTGATCGGCCTCGTGCGCAATGTCGTCAACGAACTGGTGCGCCATGGCGCGCGCCGCATCGTGCTGTTCGACGGCCACATGGAGAACCAGTGGTTCCTCGTCGAGGCGGCCGACCTCGCGCTTCGCGACCAGGCGATGCTCGGCCGTACGGATGTGCAGATCATCAAGCTCGGCTACTGGGAGTTCATCACCAAGGCGACGGAGAAGGTGCTGTTCCCCGACGGCTTTCCGAGCTGGGAGCTGGAGCACGCGGCGGTGATGGAAACCTCGGTCATGCTGCATATCCGGCCGGATCTCGTCCGGCAGGACCGCATCCCCGACGACCCGGCGGCCGATTTCCCGCCCTACGACATCTACCCGTTCGACACCCGGCCAATTCCGCCCACCGGCGTGCTGTCCTCGGCCAAATCGGCTTCGGCGGAAAAGGGGAAGGCCGTGCTGGAACAGGTCGTACCCGATATCGCCGATGCCCTAGCGAAGGCGTTCGGCGCATAAGGCCGCCGCGACGCCTCGCAACGGCGGTCAGTGCCGCCTGACGTCGAACCCCGGCAGCCAGGTTGCATGCTCGTCATGCCTGGTTGCCGGCAATAGCTCCTTGCATGAATCGCGCGACGCCAAGGCTTAGAGCCGCGCCGGAATGGCCCACGCCACCTCGCCTCGGCTAGGAGGCGGATACCGCGCGTTCCCGGCACAGGCCTCCGACATGCTGCCAGGCCCGGTGGACGTTGGAGAGGATGTGTTCCATCGAGCCGGAAACATCCGCCAGCTGATTGCGCTCGATCTGCCGCTTCACCGCCTCGGCATGCAGCACTACGGCCGTGAAGGCGTTGATGGCCTCGACCATCGCTGAAACGGTGTCATCACCGGTCGCAGGGTGAGCCGGGCCCAACGTCCAGGCTGCCGTCGGCTCGCCGTCACGTTCGATGGTGATCCGCACCGCGGCGATCTTGTCGTTGGCATCGCGCTCCAGTCGAACCTGAACGCGCCTGCGTACCGGCAACACCGTGCGCAGGCGCACCATCTGCTCGATCTCACAGTCCTCGCCGCTGCCGAGAGCTTCGGCCATCGCTTGGCGAATGAGCTCGAATTCGCACGGGTCGAGCGAGGCACCCCCCTCGCCATCCAAGGGATGTTTCGCGTGCATTCCCATCGCTCCGGCCACGGCAATTCTCCCGCCACCATCCGGGTGGCACCTATGAGTTAGCCGATGCGGAGCGCGCGAAGGTGCAAAAAACTGCAAAATCTCCGTCAGGCCAGCTGTCGCCTTGTTTGCGGTCGCAGCGACAGGGCGAACAGAATGGAGGCTGCCACCACGGCAGCGATGGCGGTGGCAATCAGCGCTTCGGGACCCAACGAATAGACGAGGCCGCCAACCGCGGGGCCAGTGGACAATCCGAGCTTGGAGGCAAACCCGGCCAGCACGGCCGAGCGACCAGTGCCGTCCCCCTCGGCACAGAGCGCGAAGGCATAGGGCAGCGCCATCGCCATGGTGAGGAACACCGCCGCGACGGCGATGGCGAACATGGCCGGATCCTGCCCGAACCCGACCAGTACCTTGCTGAAGCCGGCCGCTAGCACGATCGGCACCATCGGGCGCCAGCCGAAGGAGCGGCTCAGCATCAGCATGGCCAGGGCTCCGGGTACGCCCGCCCACAAGCCGAAGCCGACCGCCGCACCGGAAAAGCCCGCCGCGTGACCAAAATCGGAGCCGATGCCGATCAGAAAGGCACCAAGTCCAAGATTGGCGGCCTGAAACAGGAACAGTGCGCCGATCCGCATGAGATTGCGCGCGGGAAGCCGGCCACCGCCATCAGGCGCCTTGTCCGACCTGGCCTCCTGTCGAAATGCCGGCAGCTGCGGCACCACCAGGAGCGCGAGCAGTCCGAAGACAGCGAGCACCAGGAAAACGACGCCATGTGTCATGTAAGGCGCGAGAAAGGTGGACGCGACCACCCCTAGGCCACCGAAGCCGAAATGGAACATGAAAAGGATGCCGAACCCCTGGCGCGGGTCGGCGGTGCGGGCAATCAATCCGTAGCAGAGGCCGACCAGCAACCCGCCGACCACGCCATGGCCGGCACGTACGGCCACCAGCACTTCATAGCTGCGCACCATGGTGGTGGCGATGTCGGCCGCAACGAGACAGATGAGCAGAGAGGTCGCCAGAGGTCGCCAAGGCACGCGCGACACGATGAACAAAGCGAGCAATGCCCCGAGCGTCGAACCATAGCCGTTGCTGGCCGCGACAAACCCGGCCTGCGCAGCGCTCAGGCCATATTCGGTGCGCAGCGCGGCCACGATGGAAGGCATGATGTCGATATAGAGCGGCCCCGCCATGGCAAGCAGCGCCAGCAGCACGGCAACCCGCAGTCCGCCCGGTCGCGGCTCCACCTGCACCGCCGCTGCGGAAGGGATCTTTCTCATGAAAGCCGCCGTTCCCTTACGTCCATAGAACCCGTTGCCATCGCTGGGGAAAATTGATGAGTGGTTCTCTTTTCAGGATATGTCTATACGCATTATGATCGAGGACGCGATGGCCGAATAGACGTCCCCCGGATCCTTCATGAAACCCGCCTCACGTGCCGCTCTCTTTGGCCCGTTCCGCCTCTCCCTCGCCTCGAAGCAATTGTTGAAGGACGGCGGCGTCGTCCCCATGGGCGGCCGCGCGCTCGAACTGCTGGTAACGCTGGTGGGACGCGCCGGCGAGGTGGTCACCAAGCAGGAACTGCTGGCGAGCGCCTGGCCTGACCTGTTCGTGGAGGAAGCCAATCTGCGGGTGCAGATGACGGCGCTGCGTCGCGTGCTCGGTGACGGTCAGGACGGACGGCACTACATCGCCAATATCGCCCGCCGCGGCTACAGCTTCATCGCCGATGTCACCTTCACCGACATTGCCGACCGCGACACCGCACACGTCCCCTCGATCCGGCAGAACCTGCCTCTCAACCTCACCCCGGTACTGGGACGCGAAGCCGCCGTAACGGTGATCCGCGAGGAGCTCGCCCGCCATCGCTTCGTGAGCGTGGTCGGTGCCGGCGGCGTCGGCAAAACGACGGTGGCGCTCGATGCGGCGCGTGCCGCACTGGCACCGGACGCAGGCCCCGTTCCGGATGCCGTCGTCCTGGTCGAACTCGCGCAGATCAGCGATCCGGCGCTGGTGGAAAACACGGTGGCCTCTGCCATCGGCATGACGTTGGGATCCGGACCCGTGCAACTCGCCGAGCGACTGCCGGTAGAGCGGGGGCTGCTCATCCTCGACAATTGCGAGCAGGTGGCGGCGGCAGCCGCGACGCTTGCCGAGCTCGTGCTCAACGCGAATCCGGAGCTGCGTCTGCTCGTTACCAGCCGTGAGCCGTTGCGGGCCAAAGGCGAACACGTCTTCCGACTGGCAGGGCTGGAAGTGCCGCCGCGCGAAGGCTCCCCGGGGGCCGATGCCCTCGCCTTCCCGTCGGTGCGGTTGTTCGTGGAGCGCGCGGCGGCGACGTTGGGCAGTTACCAGCCGACGTCGGAAGAGGTATCGGTCATCGTCGGCATTTGTCGCCGCCTCGACGGGTTTCCCCTCGCCATCGAGCTCGCGGCCGGGCGGGTCGACGCCTTCGGGATCAAGGAACTGGCCCAGCGGCTGGACGACGTGTTTCGCCTTCTGGTCGCCGGCCGGCGCACCGCGCTTCCGCGCCACCAGACGCTGCAGGCGACGCTGAGCTGGAGTTACGATCATCTCAGCCCCGGCGAGCAGACCACGCTCTGCCGACTGGCCGTCTTCGCCGGACATTTTTCGCTCGACGCCGCTAGCAAGGTCGCCGCCATCGAGGAAGCGAGTTGGGAGACCATCGAGAATCTCACCAGTCTCGTGTCGAAATCGCTGATCGCCGCGGATTTCTCGCAGGCGCTGCCCCGCTATCGCCTTCTGGAAATCACCCGCGCCTATGCGCTGGAGAAGCTTAGGCAGAGCGGCTCCTTCGAGCGACTGAGCCGCCGCCACGCCCTGCTGGTCAAGGAGCTCGCCGCCGCCGCCGAGCAGGAATGGCCACGCGCGCGCCCTGAAGAGTGGCTCGCCACCTACGCCGGACAGCTCGACAACGTACGCGCCGCACTCGACTGGTGTTTCGGGCCGAAGGGCGACCGGGAGATCGGGGCCGCGATAACCATCTCTTCCGCGGTGCTGTGGTTCCAACTGTCTCTGGTGAATGAATGTCGCGCACGTTTCGAACGCGCGGTGGCGAGTCTTGACGAGGGCCTGCCGCTCGACGCCGCTCGCGAGGTGTCGCTGCTGACGACGCTGGGCACATCTCTGATCTACACCATCGGACCGGGCTCGGAGGCCGAAGAGCCCTTGCGAACCGCCTGCCGGATTGCGCGGGAGACCGGCAGCATCGACCTGCAGCTCCGCGCGAACTGGGCTCTGTGGCTGGTCGAGTTCTGTTCCGGTCGATACGTCTCTTCGCTGGAATTGGCCGAGGTCTTCGCCGAACTGGCGCGCTCGGCCGGTGGGACCTCGGAAGCAACCGATCTCGTCATCGCCCATCGCCTCACCGGCATTTCGCTGATGTTCCTCGGTCGCGTTGAGGAGGCACGAACGGCATTCGAGGCAGCGCTCGGCGGCGTCACCACCGCCAACGCCATCGTCCGCATGCAGTACGATCAGCAGTTGAACGGGCGAGCCTTCTATTCGGCAACCCTTTATTTGCTCGGCTTGCCGGATCAGGCCTCCGCGCTCGCAGCTCGTAACACGATCGACGCCCGCGCCCACGGCCATGCCACAACGTTGGCGCTCAACCTCGTCGATTCCGGCTGCCCGGTTGCCTTCTACTGCGGGGAGACCGAGGCGTTGGCCGAGCGGCTGGAGGTGCTGGCCGATGTTTCAAGCCGTTATCCTTTCGGGCCGTGGCGGGCCTGGCATCGGTGCTATCGCGGATCTCTCCATCTGCTGAAGGGCGATTTCGCACCGGCTGCCGAAGATCTGGCCGCGGGAATCGAGGCGCTGGAACGGACGCGCTGGCCGATCCGACGGGCGATGTTCCTCGGCCATCACGCACAAGCGCTTCATGGGCTCGGACGCGGGGCGGAGGCGCTCTCCCGTGTCGACGAGGCGATCGGCTTTTGCCGTGCAAGCGGCGAAGGGTGGATCCTGCCGGAACTGCTGCGCATTCGCGCCGACATCGTCGCGCCGATGTCGGCGGATGAAGCGATGGACGACCTCGATGAGGCCTGGCGGATCGCCCAACGCACCGGCCTGCGTTCTTGGGCGCTGCGCGTTGCCACGACGGCGGTCGGGCTAAGGCCGCAGGCACGCCTCTTCGTCGAGCGGTTGGGTGAGATCGCCGCCACCTTCGGCGAGGGCCATGCCAAGCCGGATTATCGCAACGCTCGACACGCGATCAAGGGCGTGTCGATCACCACGCATCCCGAGCCGAGATAGGTTCACGCGCCGGGGAAGCCGCCGGTCACGCCACCCGATCCGTCGCGGCCCCCGCGTCAGCCACCGAGATATTCGGTGATTACCGCGCGCGCGCCCTTCGCCCACAGCGCCTCCAGCGCTTCCTTGAAGGCAGCCACCACCTCGGCATCCTCGCCGAGATCGCCATAGACCTCCTGCATGGCCAGCCACACGGCGGGATCGGCCTTGGCCTGCCACGCCCGCGCTGTCAGCGCCTCCCAGTTGGGATCGTTCGGGGCGATGACCACTCCGGAATCCGACACGCCGGCGCAGTAGCGGCACCACAGCGCCGAGGCGAGAATCAGCCCGCTCGGCAGCCGCCCGGCGGTGCGGTTGTCGCGGATCGAGGGCACGATAAATTTCGGCTGGCGGTTCGAGCCGTCGAGGCAGAGCCGCCGCACCGTGTCCGCCACCTCGGGGTTGGCGAAGCGCTCGCGGATGATCGCGTAATAGGCCGCGAGGTCGGTGCCGGGCACCGGCAGCACGATGGGGATGATCTCCTCGCGCTCCACCTTGTCGAGGAAGGCGAGGATCAGCTTCTCCTCCATCGCCTCGTGCACCAGCTCGACGTCCATCAGCCCGCCGGGGTAGGCGATGATCGCGTGGCCGCCATTGAGGATGCGGATCTTCATCGCCTCATAGGCATGGACGTGATCGGTGAAGACGACGCCCACCTTCTCCAGCGCCGGCCGCCCGGTGGGGAAGTCGTCCTCCAGCACCCATTGGCGGAATGGCTCGCAGGTCACCGGCACCGGGTCGTCGAGGCCGAAGGCGGCCGCCATGGCGCATTCGCGCTCGCCGGTCGCCGGGGTGATGCGGTCGACCATGCCATTGGGAAACGCGACATGGGCGTCGACCCATTGCGCCAGCTCGGCGTCGAACAGCCCGGCCAGCCCGACCACCACCTGCCGGGTGACATGGCCGTTGCCCGGCAGGTTGTCGCAGCTCATCACCGTGAAGGGTGCGATGCCGGCAGCGCGGCGCGCCTTCAGCGCGGCGAGGATGGCGCCGAAGGCGGTCTGCGGCGCGGCGGGATCGGCGGCGTCGGCGCGGATCTCGGTGACGGCGGTGTCGAGCCGGCCGTGCGGGTCCATGAAATAGCCGCCCTCGGTCACCGTCAGGCTGACGATGCGGATCTCCGGCCGCGACATGGCGGCGATCAGCGCGCCATTGCCCGGCTCGACGGGGAGGAAATCGATCATCGCGCCGATGCGGCGCGCCCGCTTGCCGGAGGGGTCGAGCTCGATGACAGTGGACAGGCAGTCCTGCGCCTTCAGCGCGTCGCGCATCCGCGCATCGGCCGGGCGCACCCCGGCGCCGATGATCGCCCAGTCATGGCCCTCGCCGAGCGCGAACAGGTCGTCGAGATAGACGGCCTGGTGCGCGCGGTGGAAATTGCCCAGCCCGATATGGACGATGCCCGGCGTCAGTGCCGAGCGGTCATAGGCGGGAAGCGATGGGGCGGGCGTACTCATCTCGTGTCATCCGGTTTGCCGCCGTCGGCGCCAGCGCCTCGGGCAACGTCTTGATCCACCTCGCGCGGCACGCGAGGAATGTCGTGCCAGCTGCGGCGGCGCTAACCGGCGACGGCCCGGCCGCCCTCGTCGAAGCGATGCAGCTTGCCGGCCTGCGGCGCGAGGCCGACGGTGTCGCCATAGTTCAGTCCCACCTCGCCGCCGGCACGCACGGTCAGCGGGCCGATGCCGTCCACCTGCACCTTGAGGAAGGTGTCGGAGCCGAGATGCTCGGCGAGGCCGACCACCCCCTTCCACGGACCGTCGGCGGCGAGGACGATATGCTCGGGCCGCACGCCGATCGTATGGACGCCATGTTTCGCGGCTTCCGCCCCGGCGATGAAGTTCATCTTCGGCGAGCCGATGAAGCCGGCGACGAACAGATTGGCCGGGCTCTTGTAGAGCTCTAGCGGCGAGCCGACCTGCTCGATGCGCCCGGCATTGAGCACCACGATCTTGTCGGCCATGGTCATGGCTTCGACCTGGTCGTGGGTGACGTAGACCATCGTGGTCTTCAGCGAGCGGTGCAGCTCGGAAATCTCCTGCCGCATCGAGACGCGCAGCGCCGCGTCGAGATTGGACAGCGGCTCGTCGAACAGGAAGGCCGAAGGCTCGCGCACGATGGCGCGGCCGATGGCGACGCGCTGGCGCTGGCCGCCGGACAGCTGGCCCGGCCGGCGGTCGAGATAGGGGGTGAGGTTGAGCACCTTCGCCGCCGCCTCGACCTTACGCGCCTGCTCGTCTTGCGGCATGCCGGCCATGCGCAGCGGGAAGGCGATGTTCTTGCGCACGCTCATATGCGGGTAGAGCGCGTAGCTCTGGAACACCATGGCGAGCCCGCGCCGAGCCGGCGGCAGGCGGGTGGCGTCGTGCCCGTCGATGGAGATGGTGCCCGACGACGTGTCCTCCAGCCCGGCGATGAGCCGCAGCAGGGTGGACTTGCCGCAGCCGGACGGGCCGACGAACACCGCGAACTCGCCATCGTCGATGGTGAGGTCGATCCCCTGGATGATGGAGACGCCGCCGAACGACTTCTTGACCTCGGAAAGAACGATCTCGCCCATGGCAGTCTCCTATTTCACGGCGCCGAAGGTGAGGCCGCGCACCAGTTGCTTCTGGCTGAACCAGCCGAGGATCAGGATCGGCGCGATGGCCATGGTGCTGGCGGCGGACAGTTTCGCGTAGAACAGCCCTTCGGGGCTCGAATAGCTGGCGATGAAGGCGGTCAGCGGCGCCGAGTTGGCGGCGGTGAGGTTCAGCGTCCAGAAGCTCTCGTTCCAGGCGAGGATGACGTTGAGCAGCAGCGTCGAGGCAATGCCCGGCACCGCCATCGGGGTCAGCACGTAGAGGATCTCCGAGCCCAGCGACGCGCCGTCCATGCGGGCCGCTTCCAGGATCTCGCCGGGGATCTCCTTGAAGTAGGTGTAGAGCATCCACACGATGATCGGCAGGTTGACCAGCGTCAGCACGATGACGAGGCCGGTCTTGCTGTCGAGCAGGCCGGTGTCGCGCGCCAGCAGGTAGATCGGCACCAGCACGCCCACCGCCGGCATCATCTTGGTGGACAGCATCCACATCAGCAGGTCCTTGGTCCGCTTGCCCGGCACGAAGGCCATCGACCAGGCGGCGGGAATGGCGATGAGGAGCCCGATCAGCGTCGAGCCGAGCGCGATCACAACCGAGTTCCAGAAATGCGCGAGGTAGTCGGAGCGCTCATTGACCGTGTGGTAGTTCTCCAGCGTCCAGTCGAAGAACAGGAAGGACGGGTGGGCGTTGATCGCCTCGCCCTCGGTCTTGAAGGAGGTCAGCACCGTCCACAGGATCGGGAAGAAGATGACCAGCCCGACGCCCCAGGCCAGCGCGGTGACGGCGGCCTTGCGGCCGGTGGAGACGTTGCGTGCCATCTCAAGCCTCCAGGTTCTTGCCGATCATCCGCATCAGGAAGATCGCGACGATGTTGGCGAGGATGACGGCGACGATGCCGCCCGCGGAGCCGAGCCCGACGTCGAATTGCAGCATGGACTGCATGTAGACGAGGAAGGTCAGCGTGGTGGAAGCGGTGCCCGGCCCGCCATTGGTGGTGACGAGGATCTCGGCGAACACCGACAGCAGGAAGATGGTCTGGATCAGCACCACCACGGTGGTCGCCCGCGTCAGATGCGGCACGGTGAGGTGCAGGAAGCGCCAGAACGGGCCGGCGCCGTCCATCTCCGCCGCCTCCATCTGCTCGCGGTCGAGGCTCTGCATCGCGGTGAGCAGGATGAGCGTGGCGAAGGGCAGCCATTGCCAGGCGACGATGACGATGATCGAGGCGAGCGGCGCGTCGGCGAAGAAGTCGAAGGGCTCGAGGCCGAGCCCGCGGGCGAAGGCGGCGAACAGCCCGTTCACCGGGTTCATCAGCATGTTCTTCCACACCAGCGCCGAGACGCTGGGCATGACGAAGAACGGCGCGATGACGAGGACGCGGACGATCCCCTGCCCCCACATCGGCTGGTCGAGCAGCACCGCCAGCGCCACCCCGCCGATCACCGTGATGAACAGCACGCCCAGCACCAGCGTCAGCGTGTTGGCCAGCGCCGGCCAGAACGCCGGATCGGTGAAGAAATAGACGTAGTTCTCGAAGCCAGTGAACGCCTCCGTCCCCGGCATCAGCAGGTTGAAGCGCAGGAAGGAGAAATAGATGGTCATGCCGAGCGGCACGATCATCCAGAGGAACAGCAGCAGCACCGCCGGGGAGAGCATCAGCCGGCTTGCGGTCTGCGAGGCTTGCGTCGCCATGGGTGGGCTCCCGGCGTGAGCAGGCGGCCGGCGGCATCCGCCGCGCCTGCGAGGCAAGGGTGAGGCACAGGTGAGGCTGCGAAGCGGGTGGCGGGCGGCGCGGGAGAAGCGCCGCCCGGCCTGCGGCGCCCGCTATTTGGGATAGCCGGCGCGGGTCATCTCGCGGGACGTCAGCGCCTGCGAGGCGGCCAGCGCCTGGTCGGCGGTCGCCTTGCCGGCGAGCGCCGCCGAGAATTGCTGGCCGACCGCGGTGCCGATCGCCTGGAACTCGGGGATCGCCACGAACTGGCCGCCGGTATAGGGCACCGGCTGCTCGGACGGCTTCTGGGTGTTCGCCGCTTCGATGGCCTTCAGCGTCATCGGCGCGAAGGGCGCGGCCTTCAGATAGGCCTCGTTCTTGTAGAGCGAGGTGCGGGTGCCCGGCGGCACGTTGGCGATGCCCTCCTTCTCCGCCACCAGCTTGGTGTAGGCCGGCGAGGTCGCCCAGGCGACGAAGGTCTTGGCGGCATCCGCCTTGGTGGTGCTGGCGGGAATGGCGAGGTTCCACGACCACAGCCAGTTGCCGTGGTTCGAGCCACCCGCGCGGGTCGGCGCCGGGGCGAAGCTAACCTTGTCGGCGACCTTGGATTCCTTCGGGTCGGAGATGAAGGAGGCCGCGACGGTGGCGTCGATCCACATGCCGCATTTGCCAGTCTGGAACAGCGCGAGGTTCTCGTTGAAGCCGTTTGACGACGAGCCGGGCGGGCCGTAGCTGGTCATCAGCTTCAGATAGGCGTCGAGGGTCTTCTTCCATTCCGGCTTGTCGAATTGCGGCTTCCACTGCATGTCGAACCAGGCGCCGCCCATGGAATTGTTCATCGAGGTGAGGAACGCCATGTTCTCGCCCCAGCCGGCCTTGCCGCGCAGGCAGATGCCGTACACGCCGGCCGCCTTGTCGGTCATCTTGGCCGCCGCGTCGGTGATGAAGCCCCAGTCGGGGTTCTCCGGCATCTTCAGCCCGGCCTTCTCCAGAAGGTCGGTGCGATACATCAGCATCGAGCTCTCGGCATAGAACGGCGCCGCATACAGCTTGCCGCCCACGGTGAGCGCCGCCGCCACCTGCGGCAGCAGGTCGGCCTGGTCGTAGTCGGCGCCGAGATTGTCGAGCGGCAGCAGCCAGTTCTGCTTGGCCCAGATCGGCACCTCGTAATTGCCGATCGTCAGCACGTCGTATTGGCCGCCCTTGGAGGCGATGTCGGTGGTGACGCGCTGGCGCAGCACGTTCTCCTCCAGCGTCACCCAGTTGACCTTGATGTCGGGATGCTTGGCGTTGAAGTCGGATGTGAGCCGCTGCATGCGGATCATGTCGCCATTGTTCACCGTGGCGACGGTGATGGTGGTCTGCGCCGAGACGGCGCTGGTGGCGGCAAGCAGCAGCGACGCGCCCATAAGGGCGCGGGCGGTGACGTTCATGGCTTTCCTCCCTGGCGATTTGAGCAATTCATCGCCTTGTGGGCAAATATTCACCCGAGATGACGCGTCGTCAATTCCCATGCTGTGCTGCACCTGCGAGACGCAGGCTCCCTTCTCCCGGCCGGAGGGAGCTCAACGCGTGGAAATGCGGGGATTCAACGCCGCCGGCCCCGCGCCGGTTGCCAGGCGCGGCGACACGTTGGCGTGACGCGGGAATCGCTGGAAGCCGCCTGAGCGGCGGGAGCCTCAGACGGCCAGCACGCCGCGCGCGGTGGGCTCGTCGGTGATCAGGCCATTGAGGATGCCCGAGCGCAGCGCCGCCGCGATGGCCGAAATCTTCGACGGGCCGGCGGCCACGCCGATGACCGGCCGGTCGGGCCGGGCGGCCGGCGCCTGCATGCCGCCGAAGCGCTGGTTGATCGCGAGATCGAGATAGCGGCCCTCGACATCGAAGATACGACCGGCGACCTCGCCGACCGCCCCGGCCGCCTGCACCTCGTGCAGCTCCGACGGCTTGAGGAAGCCGTCGGTCAACAGCGGCGCGTCGTCGCTCATCTGGCCGACGCCGACGAAGATGACGTCCGCCGCGCGCGCCAGCTCGCGCACCTTGCGCACCGGGCCGAGCGACTGGAAGGTGGCGTTCTCCTCGGCGGTGTCGGAAATCACCGGCACCGGCATCGGGTAGTGCGGCGCATGCACCTTCTCCGCCATCCGCATGATGACGTCGAAATAGGAGGCCGAGCCGTCCGGCGCGATATTGCCGATCAGCGACACCAGCCGATGCTGCGGCGCCTCGATCGCGCTGAGCGCCTCCGCCATGCCACGCATGGCGCGGCCGGTGCCGAGCGCGATGACCAGTGGCTCGGGCTGGCGCAATACCCGCTCCATCTCTGCCGCCGCCGCCGGCGCGATGGCGCGCACCGGGTCGCGGTCGGCGCCCAGCCCGGGCATGACCCGGCAGCGCACCAGCCGGAAACGCTCGCGTAGCGCGGTCTCCAGCTCCTGGCAGCTCGCCAGGTGATGGTTCAGCCGCACATGGATGAGGCCGGCGGCCACCGCCCGGCTCACCAGCCGCTGGGCGCGCTGGCGCGAGACCCCCATCTCGGCGGCGATCTGGTCCTGCGTCAGGCCGCCAATGTAGTAGAGCCAGGCGGCGCGGGCGGCCTGGTCGTCGGCGGAGGCATCGAGCTCGGTGGGAAGGTTCATGCGGGATTGGCCCGATCGGCAGACATGAGGGCGGGCGACCGGAAGAGGTCCGGCAGCGCCGCCCGCAATTCGGTGAAACTGGCGTAGCTCCGTTCAGGGCGGAGATCGTCCGGCAGGACAGCCGCCCTGAGGGCCAGATGGCTACCGCCGGTAAAATGCCATACCCGCATGCCGGCTGCCACGCCCGCCTGAAGGCCAGCGACGCTGTCCTCCACCACGACGCAGGCGGCCGGCTCGGCGCCCATGCGGGCGGCGGCATGCAGGAAAAGGTCAGGTGCCGGCTTGCCGCGCGACACCTCGCTCGCGGTGAAGGCGCGGCCGGCGAAGAAGTGATCGAGCCGCGCGATCCGCAGCGACGCGGCAAGCCGCATCGGCGTCGATGAGGTGGCGAGGCAATAGGGAATGTCGAGCGTCTCCAGCGTCTCTACGGCGCCGGGCATCGGCGAGAGCGCGCCTTCGAAGACGGCGATCAGCCGCGCGCGATACTCCGCCTCGAAGCTCGCCGGCAGCACGACGCCGAACCGTTCGCGCACCTCGGCCAGGATCACCTGGTAGGCCCGGCCGATGAAGTGGCGCGCCACGAACTCCATGTCGACGGCGACGCCGTGACAGGCCAGCTCGTCGATGAGCGCGCGCGCGCTGAGCACCTCGCTGTCGATCAGCACGCCATCGCAATCGAAGATGATGAGACCGGGACGCATATCGAGCGATCTAATCCGCCGCGGGCCTGCCGTCCAGCAAAGGTAACTTCCTGCGGCAGCTCAATCCGACAATACGGGGGTCGTCACCACTTGTAGCGCAGCCCGGTGAGCGCAGTGCCCGAGGTGAAGTCGCCGTTGAACTTCACGTTGGCATTCACGAAGCCGTTCCAGCCGCTCGTCTTGGCGAACCAGTTCAAATTACCGCCGATCTCACCGAAGGCTCCATCGAAATCGTCCGACACGCTGAACGGGAGGCCGGTATTGAGGAGAGTGACGCGATTGTCACCGTCAAACTCGTACCACAGGCGCCCGACGGCCGAAGCCTCCATCCAGTAGGCATCGGTTTCGTAAAGCCGGCCGCCTACCCGCGCACCGATAGCGCCGCGCAGACTTTCGCCATCGTGGAACTGCACGGTGTTGCCGGAAAGGCCGACGAGGTCGTCGATGCCGGTGCTCACATAGGCGAGCGTGGCCACCGGCTCGACGAACAGCTTGTCGGTCCAGGCGATGCGATAGCCGGTGTCGAGCACGAAACCCAGCGAGGTAGCGTCGGTGCTCTCACCGGTATAGCCGACATCGCCCAGCGTCGGCGCGCTATAGTCGAGATCGAGGATATCGGCCTTGAACAGCGCGTCGAGGAAGAAGCCGCCGTTCAGATAGGTGGCGTAGACGCCGACCGTGCCGCCGGAATAGTCGGCCGAGGTCGGTGACCCGTCGAAATCGAGCGACGAGGTGACGTAGCCGCCCATCACGCCGAAAATCCAGGCCGAACTGTCGGTGGTCTTACCGAAATCGGCGCCGGCGATGAAGCCGTAAGTATCCTGGCTATAGGACGTGTCGAAGCCGTATTGGTTGCCGAGCGCGCCATAGCTTGCGGAATTGTCACGCGACATCCAGCTGCCGACCGCCTTGGCCCACACGCCGGGCGTGACCCCGGGGGCGGCCGCGGGCGGCGCTTTGGTAACGAGCCCCTGTTCCTTGGTGACGACCGGCGTGCCCGGAGAGGGTGGCGCCGGGTTCGTGAGATAGGAGCGCAAATCGGCCTGCCGGTCGAGCCAGAGACCGGCCGTCTCATGCCAGACGGTCTGCGCGCCGGTGATAAGCGAGGGAAGCTCGAACGCCTCCTGATCCGGCACGCCGACGAGATACTGCCCGGTGCCGCCACCGGCGACCGGCGCCACGGCGAGGTCGTAGATGAACAGGCCCTTGTCGATGACGCCGCCGAACTTGTCGGCATAGTTGGCCGAGGTCGGATCGATGACGAAATTCGAGGCATCCGTCGTCCCGTTGCGGACACTAACCACCAGGATGCCCTCCGGGTTGAAGCCACCCGGGCCGGTATTGAGGTCGTTGATCCGGATCTTGGTCGTCCCTGTCGTGGCGGCACCCGCCACGGGATTGCCGTTCATATCGAGCCCGCCGATTTGAAGCTGGTCGGACGTCGCACCCGGCCCGCCAAGCCAGGCATCGACGCCGAGCGTGCTGTTGCCCGTGCCGGCGAAGATGCCGCTGGTATAGGTGACATCGCGGGAAGCGTCGAAGGCGCGCGCACCCGGCGTCTCGTCGATCATCGTCAGCAAGCCAGCGCCGGCGCCCGCCGGATCGCCATTGGTAAAGCTCTCCAGCGACAGGAAGCTCGTCTGCTCGGCGACGTCACCTTGCAGGGCCGCGACGATGCGGCCCGGGTTGGTCAGCGCATCGGCGCCGCCGCCGAAGCTGCTCGTGCCGGTGACGATCCAGCTGGTCGAGCTGAGATTGGCCAGGCTGTCGGTATTGTCGGTGAGGCCGATGCGCCCGACGAGCGTGCCCGCATTGCTGATCGTGGTGGCGCCGCCATCCGTGTCGAGCACGATACGGCTCGCGGCGGTCACGACATCGTTGTTCGCCGACGTGCTGCCGTCGAAAGCCCAGGGCGTCACCAGCGCACCCGCCCCGATGGAGATCGTCGTCGCATCGTCGCTGGCGACCGAGATCACCGCCATGTTCCAGGACTGACCCGAGCCGGAAACAGTGGCTCCCTGCTCCAGCGTCACCGTTGCGCTGTCCGCATTGATGATACGGATCGCCGATCCAATGCCCGCCGCGCCGGAATCGCCGCGCACGACGCTGTTCTGGCTGACGGTCACGCCGACATCGTCCCAGCTGCCGGCGCTGATCGCATCCGTTCCCGCGCGGATCACGCTGCCGAAGCCGGTAGCGACGGTCGCCTCATTACCGCCGCCGCCGATATTGCTATAGGCCGAAATGCCGGTGCCCCCGGCGACAATGCGCGAGGAATCGCCGGTGATCACCACCGCATTGCCGGACCCGCCCGACAGCTTGGTCGCCGCTATGCCGGTATTGGTAGCGGCAATCGTCGTGCCTGTTCCGGTAACGACGATCGCGTCGCCCGACTGTCCCTCGCCATAGGCCGTCACGCCGTCCGCTGCAGTGATGTCGCCCAGCACCAGCACGCCAATATCGCCGGCACCGGAAGTCTTCGCCGCACTGATGCCGATCCCGCCGGCGACGATGCTCGCGAGGTTCACCGCCGAGACATTGCCGTCGCCATCCGTCTGTTCGAGGACAATGCCATTGCCACCGGCGGTGATGGCGCTGCCGGCACGGACCACCACCGCATCGGCGCCATTGCCGTTGCTGGCCAGCTTGTTGACGGCAATGCCGTCGCCACCAGCCGTAAGGGTGCCAGATGGGCCAGTGGTCACCGAGACGAGACCGTCGCCACCGGCGTTCACCACCAGAATGCCGTCATCGCCCGCCGTGAAACTGGAAAGCCCGCCGACGGGCCCATTCGCCTGGACGGTGGTATCACCGTCGCCGATCTTGAGAGCCAGCACGCCGACGCCATCGGAGCGGACCGAACCACCCTCCCCGATCGTGACGGCGACGGCCCCCGACCCGATATTGGCCCCGACAAGGCCGATCGATTGCGCCTGCACATTGGCATTGGCGGTCAGCGTCGCCGCGCCGGAACCGAGCGTGACGGCGGCAGCCCCGACCTGCGGCGGGTCGATGACACCATTCACGGTGAGCGTCGCGTTGCCACCGCCCGTGGCCAGCGCCAACGCACCGACATAGCCGTCATCGGCGACCGAGATCTTGCCGCTCGTGGTGACCTTGACATCACCGCCGGTGTTGAAGCCGACCACACCAGCGAGCCCGGCCGAGACCGGGCCGGACGTGGTCACGCTCACCGTGCCGCCCGCGCCGACGACACCGCCGAGCACGCCGATGCCGGACATCGATGCGACCGGGCCGCTGGCTGCGACATCGACATCGGTACCGTCGCCAAGGCCGAGGCCGGCAACACCGAATCCCTCGGTCGCAGATGCCGCGCCCGTCGCCTCGACCGACAAGGTGGACCGACTGCCGACGACCAGCCCGCCCACACCGAGATAGCGTCCCGCCGTGCTGCCGGCACCGATGACCTCGACGGCGGTTTCGTCGCCCAGCCCGATGCCCAGCACGCCGAGGCCGTTCACGGACTCCACCGCACCCAGCGTCTCGATGGCCAGGGTGCTGTCGCTGCCGGCCACGATGCCGCCGACCCCGAGAATGCCGCCGTTCACCGCCGCCTCGACGATGATGGTGACGTCGTTCTCCGACGTGCCGAGCACGCCGCCGAACACGCCAATCCCGTCCTCGGACGATACCGTTCCGGAACTGTAGAGATGCACCATGCTGTCGCTGCCGAACGCCAGCGCGCCGACGCCAAGATACCGGCCGGAGATCGCCCCCAGCGTCGTCACATCGACCGTCGTCTCGTCGCCAAAGGCGAGGCCGGCGACGCCGAGGCCGTCGGACGAGGACACCGTACCCGACGCTTCGATGGACAGAGAGGCGCCGGTGCCCAGCACAAGGCCACCAATGCCGAGATAGCGCCCCTCGACCGTGCCGTCGCTGACGATCCCGGCCGCCATGTTCGTGCCGATACCCAGCGCGGCGACGCCGAAGCCGTCGTCAGCGGTAACGGTACCATAGGTCGTGAGAGTGAGATCACCCTCCTCGCCGATCACCGCGCCGCCAACGCCGAGCAGATCGCCGGTAACGGGGCCGGAGGTCTCGACCGTCACCCGCGCATCGTCGCCGAGGGCAAAGCCGAGCACGCCGCCCGCGGTGCCCGTCACCTCTCCGGCCCGCACGTCGACCGAGCCGGCCGCGCCGCTCGCGATCGCCCCCGCGACGATGCCGAAGCCGGCGCCGCCGATGACCTGGCCGCCGGTCGTGTCCACGGCGACCTCGTTGCCGCCATTACCGATGCCAAGCGCGAGAATTCCGGTACCGCTGACGCCGGTCACTGTGCCGCTGGTGACGACATCGACGCTGGCTCCGCCGGCTCCCGCCGTCCAGGCCAGCGGATCGACCGGATCGAGCCCCCCGACATCGCCACCGATACTACCGGCGACCGCAACGATGCCGAACTGATCGCCGGTGATGTCGGCGCTGCCCGTCACCTGCGTCGCCGCATGGCCCTCGCCGCCAGTCAGCGAGCCGGCCAGCGAACCTGCGAGGATGCCAATGCCGGAGGTACCGGTCACCGACGCGCCATCGGCCCTCACCGTGGTCGACGCGTCGAGATCGAGCCCGGCGGACAGCGCAAAGATGCCGTCGTCGCCGCCGAGCAGCACCGCCCCGTCGCGCGTCGTCACCGACGTCGTTCCTCCCGAGCCGAGGAGGCCGAGCGAGGTGGCGCTGACGGCCTGGCCGACCGCGCCGGTCACCGATCCGCCTTCGACCTCCACTGTCGCCCCGCCGCCCAGCGTGTCGACACGGATACCGCTGGCGCCGCCAAGCACGAGGGTGCCGCGCGTGGTAACCGACGTCGTGACGCCATCGACGGCGATGCCGTCACCGGCAACGCCGGTAACCGAGCCCCCGGTGAGGTCGACGGTGGAGACGGCGGCGGCGATGTCGATGCCGTCATCGGCACCCCGAAAGCTGGTGCCGGTACCGGTGAGGCTGGCGGTCGCCGCGACGATGCTAATCGCATCGCCGCCACCGCCGATGATGGTCCCAGCGCCGGTGGTCACCGTCGACGAGCCGGCAACGATGTCGATGCCGGTGCCCGCGGTCGAGGTGACGTCGCCGGCACCGGAATAATTGCCGACGAACAACGTATCGATGTCGACGGCATTGACGGTACCCGAGGCGAAATCATTGCTGATCTGGCCCTCATTGGTGACGCTGCCCAGCGAGCCGACGCCGCGCCCGGTGACGGCGACGCCCGCCCCGACATTGGCCGGCGCCACGAGGCAGGTGCGCCCCCCGAGGCCGAAGATCAGCTCATTCGTCGCGCCGCTGGAAAAATTGCAGGCGGCGCGGGCCGGAGAAGCCAGGAGAAATGCCGCAGCGGAAAAGGTCGCGGCCAGGGTGGTTACGCTTGCGGTGGAACGCAGAAGGCTGGCTCGGCGGCGGCAGAACCGGCTAACCGGCTCGCTTTTCCTTTGAACCCCGTAAATATCCCGAGCCCCGAAACCCACTTTCTTCTCCCCGCCTCGCCCGCCAAACCGAATCGCCGGACAATCCTGCACTAAGCGAGGGAATTTATTCGAGAACTACATGCAAATTTCGAAAGATCTGCCGCCGCATTCGACCGCACATCGGCGTGAGCGATCGTCAGTTGCGAGCCCGCGACGCTGACGCGGGTCGCCCGTGAATTGGTTCGCCCGTCGACTGGAGAGCCCGGACCTCGCTCCCAACGTGCGTTACGCGCCAGTGCATGGACGAGGGCGCTAAGCCCTCGGCAACGCTGCAGCCTGCCAAGCGCTAGCCCTTCTTGGCCATCAGGAACACCACGCGGTGGACGCGGAGCCCCATACCCCCTCGCCTGCCTTTCGTGAAAAGCCGTTGAGTGTGGCCACTGGATGAGAGCCGAGGTCGCCTGGCCCTCCGGCACCTTGTGGCGCCCCTGCCCTGAAAGGTCTACTCCCCTGCCGACGGCAGCGGCCCAGATATTTCTGGCCAATCAAGCGTCAATTCGTAATAACACCGCCATGCCGCCGGCGCCTTCCCCAAGGGACAATCAATGATAGACCCGTTCGCTCTGATCTCCGGCTTCCTCATCCTCTGCATCTCGGGGGCGATCGCCTTTCTGATCCGAAAGATTGTTCCTGCCGCGCTGCTCATCGCGGCCTTGGCGATACTGGCTGCGGTCGCCGCCGTGCGCTTCGGTCAGTTCGAGGAATTTGCGCCGCTCCTCGTCATCTACGTGAATGGCGGGCTCATGGGCGGCCTGGGCGGCTTCCTGTTCGCCAAGAAAGCCGCCGAGCCGGGCTGAGGAATACCCCTCCGGCGTGCCGTAGCCTCGCCCATCGGAAAGGATGCCCTCCCGGAAGCCTTGGCGCCCGCCCGTCAATGCCGGGCTACCGCGCACCGAGCATTTTGAGCGCCACGTTCTCGAGATGAATGCGCATGTGCCGCTCGGCATTGGCCGGATTCCGGTCCGAGATGGCCATCACGATATTCTCATGCTCTCTGAATTCGCTACGCTCCGGCTGCGGTCCGTCTGGATCCGCCCGGAACCGCCCCCATGCGACAGCGCGCCGGACAGTATTCAGCGTATCGAACATGACAAGAAGCAGCGGATTGCGGGCCGATTCCGCAATGGCCCTGTGCAAGCGATTGTCCCAGTGCTCGGCGCGGCGCCACGAACTGGCTTCCTTACCCCGTGAAAGACATACACGCATCTCGGAGATGTTTGCCGAGGTCGCATTCGTAGCGGCCTCACGCGCCATCATCGGCTCGAACAGTATCCGCGCCCGCATGACTTCCGCCGGACTGGTCAGGTGCGCCAGATTGACGACCTCCATCGGCCCCTCCGCCTGTCGGGGACCGATGAAAGTACCCTTCCCCACATGCCGCCAGACCTGGCCATCGGCTTCCGCGATCGCGAGCGCCTTGCGCAACTCGCCGCGTGAAACGCCCAGCAAATCGCACAACTCGCGCTCCGGTGGAAGGCGCTGATTGGCAACCAATTGGGATTGGGCAAGAAAAGCCTGCAACTGGGTAAAGGCTGCCAGCTCCCTACCGGACTGAATTTCGGCGGCACCTGCCACGTCCGCAGATTCCATCGCTCTCCTCGTGTCGAAGCGTGCGGACCAATCGACATAAAGGGTGATGGCGAGTGGGAGATGCCGTGTCAAGCGCAAAAAATGCGTCGCAGCGGAGAATGGCGCTTGCAAACCAATTTATAATCGGTCCTTAATTGGTCAAACGATTGGTTAAGCGCGATGCGGATTGCTCCGGGCCACTTTCAGAGGGCGCGAGGGCCTCTCATCAAGCCCTGGTCGTCCGGATTTCCGCGGCTGCGCCCGCCGCGAAACCAATAATATCGCCTGCAATGCGCCGGTCGCGCGCATCATTTCAACGTGTATGGGAGACCTCCATGATTGTCGGCATCGATCACATCGAGATCATCGTTCGCGATGTGAAAGAATACGTCGAGTTTTATCAGAAGCTCGGCTTCAAGCTCCTCAATTGGACCGATCACCATGGGGGGTCGGCCGAACTTCAGCTTCCGGGCGACAACCAGCCGATCTTCGAAATTCATCAGCTACTGACCGAAGAGAACCCCGGGATCAATCACATCTCCTTCAAGGTGCGGGACATCGACGACACCCACGCCGATCTGGTGAACAAGGGGATCAGCTTCTACCGCGACGTGCACCCCTCCCCGTCCACCGGGCGCAAGAACGCTCTGCTGCGCGATCCCGACGGCTGGCGCCTGCAGCTGAGCGACGAGAAGCGGGTCGAGCACACCCAGCACGAGACGATCTGAGCGCCGTCGCCGGCGACCTGCTGACGCGGAGGAGCCAAGGCCCCTCCGCCCCCTGAACCGCCGCTTGCCGAAATGAGGGAGTCGTGTCCGAAGACGTCCTAAGTATCCGCAACCTTCACACCCATTTTCGTACCGAAGACGGCGTGGTGAAGTCGGTTCGCGGCGTCGACCTCGACATCGGTCCCGGCGAGGTCGTCGGGCTGGTCGGGGAATCCGGCTCGGGGAAAAGCGTGACGGCGCATTCCATCATGCGCCTCATTCCATCCTCCGGCCGCATCGTGCAGGGCGAGATCCTGTTCGAGGGCGAAGATCTCGCCCACGCCTCGGTGCGGCAGATGCAGAAGGTGCGGGGCAACCGCATCGCCATGATCTTCCAGGAGCCGATGACCTCGCTCAATCCGGTGCTGCGCATCGGCGAGCAGGTTGCCGACGTGCTGCGCCTGCATCGGGGTCTGTCGAAAGCACAGGCGCTGGACGAAGCGAAGAACCTTCTCGGCCGCGTCGGCATTCCCGACCCGCAGGCGCGGCTCGCCAATTTTCCTCATGAGCTGAGCGGCGGCCAACGTCAGCGCGTGATGATCGCTACCGCCCTCGCCTGCCGCCCGAAACTCATCATCGCCGACGAGCCCACCACAGCGCTCGACGTCACCATTCAGGCGCAGATTCTCGATCTGCTGATCGATCTCAAGCACGACGTCGGTTGCTCCGTGCTGCTGATCACCCACGATCTCGGCGTCATCTCGGAGACCGCCGACCGCGTTGCGGTGATGTATGCCGGCCAGATCGTCGAGTTCGCCGAGGTCGCCGCGCTGTTCGACGAACCGCTGCATCCCTACACGCTCGGCCTGATGCGCTCGGTGCCGAAGCTCGACGAGGATCTGCCGGAGGATCGCCTGCTGCCGGTGATCGGCGGCGTGGTCCCCAATCTCGCGGAACTTCCCGACGGGTGCGCCTTCCAAACCCGCTGCCCGCATGTGCAGCCGCGTTGCCGGATAGAGGAACCGCCGCTGCGCGAAGCCCGTCCGGCTCACAAGGTCAGGTGCTGGCTCCATGATGCATGATCCCGTCCCCCTGCCGACCACCCTTCATCCGGAGATCGCCAACGAGGCACCCGGCGACGCGACGCCCCTGCTGCGCCTCGTCGATGTGCGGAAATATTTTCCCGGACGCCGTGCCTTCCTGCGCTCCGACATGGTGGCGGTGAAGGCGGTAGACGGCGTGTCTCTGTCGGTTCGCCGCGGCGAAACCCTAGGATTGGTTGGCGAGTCGGGTTGCGGCAAGAGCACGCTCGGACGCTGCATCCTGCATCTCGAGCCGCCAACCGCCGGCCAGGTACTGTTCGACGGACAGGATCTGGCGACGCTCTCGGCCGAGGAGATGCGCCGCCGCCGCCGCGAGATGCAGATCGTCTTCCAGGATCCCTATTCGGCGCTCAACCCGCGCAAGACGGTCGGCTCCATCCTGACCGAGGCCTACCGCATCCACGGCCTCTACATGCCGGCCGAACGGATGGACAAGGCGCGCGCCCTGCTCGACATGGTCGGGCTGCGCACCGAGCACATCCACCGCTACCCGCATGAATTCAGCGGCGGCCAGCGCCAGCGCATCTGCATCGCGCGCGCCATCGCGCTCGATCCCAAACTGATCGTCGCCGACGAGGCGGTCTCCGCCCTTGATGTCTCCGTGCAGGCCCAGGTGCTGAACCTGATGGTGACGCTGCAGAAGCGCCTGGGGCTCACCTATGTGTTCATCTCCCACGACTTGCGGGTGGTGCGGCACATCAGCGACCGAGTTGGGGTCATGTATCTCGGCCGCCTCGTGGAACTGAGCGACACGGCCTCGCTCTATCGGCGTCCGCTGCATCCCTATTCGGAAGCTCTGCTTTCAGCCCTGCCGCGCCTTGGCCCGCGCACCGGCGCTACGCGCATCGTGCTCAAAGGCGACATGCCCTCGCCAATAAACCCGCCCAGCGGCTGCGCCTTCCATCCGCGCTGCCCGCAGCGGCGCGACCGCTGCGCGGTCGAGACCCCTGAACTGCGCGAGCATGCGCCCGGCCGGCTGGCTGCCTGCCATTATCCGCTTCTCGACGTACCTTCCGCTCAGGACAGTGCGCTCCCCAGCGACATCTCCAAACACAACAACAACTTCCAGAGAACAGGGTTGGCTCCATGAAATCCATGATGATGGAAAGCTTGCGACGTGGCGCTCTCGGCGCCTGCATCGCTCTCGTCTCACTGGCTCTGTTCGCCGCCCCGGGCTCGGCGGCACCGCCCGGCGGCAAGGATGGCGGCACTATGGTGGTTGCCCTGCCGGGCGATCCGCCAGTGATCAATTCGGCGATCACCACCGATATCTCGTCCAGTAACATCTCCGGGCAGGTCTACAGCACGCTCGTCCGCCTCGACGCCAATGGCAAGGTGCTGCCGTCGCTCGCCAAGTCCTGGGACATCTCGCCGGACGGGCTGACCTACACGTTCCATCTTTATGAAGGCATCAAATGGCACGACGGCGCGCCGTTCACCGCCGAGGATGTCGCGTGGGGCCTGTGGAACGTCAACAAGAAGTATAACGGCCCATCCTCCGGCCTGCTGGCACCCGTGGAGGAAATCGTCGCCGTCGACCCCAATACCGTGGTGTTCAAGCTGAAATACCCCTCGCCGCCGCTGCTGCGCGGGCTCGCCTATTTCAACTCGTCGACCATCGTGCCCAAGCATGTCTTCGACAACGGCCAGGACCCGCGGAACAACCCCGCCAACCTGAAGCCGATCGGCACCGGCCCCTTCGTGTTCAAGGAATACAAGAAGGGCAGCCACATCATTCTGGAGAAGAACCCCAACTACCATCTCGCGGGCCTGCCCTATCTGGACCGCGTGGTGTTCCAGATCATCCCGAACGAGGGCGCGCGCTCCATCGCGCTGGAGAAGGGCGACATCGACTTCATCCCCTATTACGCCATGCCGCTCGGGCAGACCGAGGGGCTGCGCAAGAACGACAAGCTGGTCGTGACCTTCGCCAAGCGGATGATCGCCGGCGAGTACATGGCGTTCCTCAACACCCGCGAGGGTCCGCTCGCCAAGAAGGAGGTGCGCCAGGCGCTCTACTACGCGATGAACCGCAAGGCCATGCTCGACAAGGCCGGCTTCGGCTACGGCAAGGTGGCGGTCGGCCCGGTCTCCTCCGAGCAGCCGATCTTCTACACCCAGGACGTGCGGCAGTACGATTACGACCCCGCCCTCGCCAACAAGATGCTGGACGAGGCCGGCTTCCCGCGCGGCACCGACGGCAAGCGCTTCAAGCTGCGCGTCAGCTTCGACGTCAAGGAAGGCCCGATGGACGACGTGGCGCGGCTGATGCGCCTGAACTTCGCCGCCGTCGGCGTCGACCTCGAGATCATGGGCATGGACAGCGGCGCCTGGCGCGACACCGCCTTCAAGGACTGGAACTTCGACATCACCATGGGCAGCTTCTCGACCGGCCCGGACCCGGCGGTCGGCGTCGAGCGCATCTATGTCTGCCGCAACATCGAGCGGCTGATGGCCCGCAACGCCTCCGGCTACTGTAACCCGGCCCTCGACGAGATCTTCGACAAGGCCGGCCGCGAGGGTGACGAAGCCAAGCGCGTCGACCTCTATCGCCAGGCGCAGAAGATCCTGGTCGAGGACGCTCCGCACTGGTGGCTGTGGGACCGCTACTACCCGATCGCCTTCAGCGCGAAGATCGACGGGCTGCTCGAGGATCCGACCGGCTACGGCGCCTTCGACGTCGTCTACTGGAAGAACTGAACCGCCGACGCTGGCGGGCGCGGAACCTCCGCGCCCGCCCTATCGCTTCGCCCTTCCGTTCCCCGGAGAACCGCCATGCTGATGAAACGTCGTTCGCTCTTGATGGCCGCCGCGCTCTGCGCCCTCGGCTCCACCGCCGCCTTCTCAGAGGGCAAGCCGATCCGCACCTTCGTGGTCGGCATCCCCGGCGATGTCGCGGTGATCAACTCGACTATCACCACCGACATCTCGTCGAGCATCGTCGGTGGGCAGGTCTACAGCACCGTCGTTCGTCTCGACAAGGACGGCAACGTCGTCCCGTCGCTGGCGAAATCATGGGAGATCGCGCCCGACGGCCTCACCTATACCTTCCACTTCTATGACGACATCAAGTGGCACGACGGCGTGCCCTTCACCGCCGAGGACGTCGCCTGGAGCCTGTGGAACGTCAACAAGAAGTATAACGGTCCGGCGGCGGGCCTGCTGGAGGCGGTGGAATCGATCACCGCAACCGACAAGACGACGGCGGTGTTCAAGCTGAAATACCCCTACCCGCCGCTGCTACGCGGCCTCGCCTATTTCAATTCGTCGACTATCGTCTCCAAGCACATTTTCGATGACGGCCAGGATCCGCGGAAGAACCCGTCCAACCTGAAGCCGGTCGGCACCGGGCCCTTCCTGTTCAAGGAATACAAGAAGGGCAGCTACATCACGCTGGAGAAGAACCCCGCCTATCACGTCGAGGGGCAGCCGCATATCGAGCGGCTGGTGTTCCAGATCATCCCCAATGAAGCCTCGCGCGGCCTCGCTATCGAGAAGGGCGACATCGACTTCATCACCTACAACTCGATGCCGCTCGGCGAGGTCGACCGCCTGAAGCAGGCGAAGAACGTCACCGTCGCCTTCCAGAAGCGGGTGATCGCTGGCCAGTACCAGGCGTTCCTCAACACCCGCAAGGGTCCGCTCGCCAAGAAGGAAGTGCGCCAGGCGCTCTATTACGCGATGGACCGCAACGCCATGCTGGAAAAGGCCGGCTTCGGCTTCGGCAAGGTCTCGAGGGGCGGGCCGATCTCCTCCGAGCAGCCGATCTTCTACACCGAGAAGGTCCGGCAATATGATTTCGATCCCGCCCTCGCCAACAAGATGCTGGACGAAGCCGGCTTCCCACGTGGCGCCGACGGCAAGAGGTTCCCGCTGCGCGTCAGCTACTCGCTGGCGGAAGGCCCGCTGAACGACGTGGCACGACTGATGCGCTCCAATTTCGCCGCGGTCGGCGTCGAACTGATCGACCAGGGCATGGACGCCGGCGCCTGGCGCGACAGCGCCTTCGTCAAATGGGACTTCGACATCACCATGGGCTCGTTCGCCAGTGGCCCGGATCCGGCGATCGGCGCCCAGACCTTCTTCCTGTGCTCGCGCATCGAGCCGCTGTTCGGTCGCAACGCCTCGGGCTACTGCAATCCCAAGGTCGACGAGTTGCTGAATACCGCCGCTCAGGAACTCGACGAGGCCAAGCGGGTGCAACTCTATCATCAGGCCGCCGCCCTCATCACCGAGGACGTGCCGCATTGGTGGCTGTGGGACCGCTACTATCCCATCGCCTTCAACGCCAATGTGGTCGGCATCACCGACGACGTGACGGGCTATGGCACGCTTGACCAGATTTCCGCGAAATGACCGCGGCAGTTCCGGCGCCGGACGGGAGTAGAGTATGAGCCTGCTGATCTTCGTCATCCGACGGCTGATCTATACCGTGCCGCTGCTGGTCTGCGCGGTAACGGTGATCTTCATACTCGTGCATTCGGCGCCGGGTAATCCGATCGACTACATCATCGGCGAGGCTGGCGCCGACAGCGAGCTGGTGGCGCGACTGCGGGCCGAGATGGGACTGGACCAGCCGCTCCCCATCCAGCTCTGGCGCTACGTGCTGCAGGTGCTGAGCGGCAATCTCGGCTACTCGCTGGTGTCGAGCGCCCCGGTGCTCGACCTCATCCTCGAACGCTTTCCCGCCACCCTGCTGCTGATGGCGAGCCAGTACACGCTCTCCGCCATCATCGGCGTGCTGCTCGGCGTGCTGGCGGCGCGGCGGCCGAACTCGCCCCTCGACACCGCCCTCACCTTCCTGTCGCTGACCAGCTTCTCGCTGCCGATCTTCTGGCTCGGCCAGATGATGATCCTCGCCTTCGGCTATCACCTCGACTGGTTCCCGATCCAGGGCATGAGCAATCTGCGCGAGGGCTACACCGGCTGGCGCTACGCGCTCGACGTCGCCTACCACATGGTGCTGCCGGTGGTGACGCTGACCATCTTCAATCTCGGCCTCATCATGCGCCTCACCCGCGCCAGCATGCTGCAGGTGGTCGGGCAGGACTTTGTGAAGGTCGCCTATGCCAAGGGGCATTCGGAGCGCACCGTGCTGTTGCACCATGCGCTGCGCAACGCCCTGCTGCCGGTGGTGACGGTGGTGGGCCTGGAGATTCCCGGCCTGATCGCTGGCGCCGTGCTCGCCGAAACGGTGTTCGCCTGGCCGGGGCTCGGCCGGCTGACCTTCGATGCCATCACCGCACGGGACTATCCGCTGCTGATGGGCATGTTCATCTTCATCTCCTTCTTCGTGATCGTGGCCAATTTGCTCGTCGACCTCATCTACGGGCTGCTCGATCCCCGCATCCGCTACCAATGAGACGGCCATGTCGATGAGCGTTCCCGTACCGACCAGCCTGCCCCTCACACCGGGGCGGCGCGCCTGGCGACGGCTGCGCCGCCAGAAGGCGGCGATGTTCGGCATGATCGTCACGGCGGTGTTCCTGTTCACCGCCGTCTTCGCCCCGTGGCTCGCCCCCTACGGCCTGCTCGACATCGGCGATTCCTTCGTGCCGCCCTCGCCCGAGCACTGGCTCGGCACCGACAGCCTCGGCAGCGATGTCCTGTCCAACATCATCTACGGCGCGCGGACCTCGCTGATCGTCGGGGTGTTCGCCATGGCGACCTCCTCCGTCATCGGCATCACGCTCGGGAGCATTGCCGGCTATTTTGGCGGCTGGGTCGACGACGCGCTGATGCGCCTGACCGAGCTGTTCCAGATCCTGCCGCAGTTCTTCCTCGCCATCGTGATCGTGGCGCTGTTCGGCTCCAGCATCTGGAATATCGTGCTGGTCATCGGGATCCTGGCCTGGCCGGTCACCGCCCGCCTGATCCGCGCCGAGTTCCTCACCCTGAAGCGGCGCGATTTCGTGGAGGCCGCGCGCAGCCTTGGCATGTCGGATCGCGACATCATCATCCGCGAGATCCTGCCCAACGCGCTGCCGCCGATCATCGTCAACGGCACGCTGCAGATCTCCGGCGCCATCCTGCTGGAGACCAGCCTCGCCTTTCTCGGCCTAGGCGATCCCAACATCATGAGCTGGGGCACCATGCTTCACAACGCGCAGGAGTTCTTCAACCGCGCCTGGTGGATGGCGGCCTTCCCCGGCTTCGCGCTGTTTCTGGCGACCCTGAGCCTGAACCTCATCGGCGATGGGCTGAACGACGCGCTCAACCCGAAACGATGAGCGCGGCGTTCGCGGACCCTGAAGAGACCTTCCGAAACGCAACGCGGACCACCGAAGCGCCCCGCATGAAAAAGCCGCGCCAGCAGTCGCCAAGCGCTCTCGCCCTCCAGGGCAACCGCTAGGCGGCGGCCGAAACGCTGAGTTCTGCCCCTCGCCTCTCGATCCGTTCGCGGATGCTGGCCGGAAGCTGCCGAGCCGATTTCACGCGCGGCATATCCATTTCGGCGATCGCCTGTCTCGGCTCGCCATAGAGCGCCTCGAACTCGGCATAGTTATCGAAGCGGCGCCGGGTCACATTGTCCACGAAGGTCTCCGCCGCAACACCCTCGGCAAGGACGAGTGCGTGGTCCTCCAACTCGATATGGTAATAGGTGAACCGAACCTCTGACGGCCGATGACGGGTCACCGACGTGCCGTTGACGAGCGCACCGGCCTGCACGAGCACGCCATCGATCATCAATGCATGGTCGGGCGATACGAACAGGTCGGACCGAGGCAGGTTGTGATCCAGGGCACCTGCGGAAATCCGGATCGGCCAGACGCGGTCGGGCTCCCCGAAATGGCGGTGCATCGTCTGCCGGCCGATCCAGCGCACGGGTCGCGTCTCGCCAGAGGCGACGCTGACGAGATCGCCGATAACGAGATCTTCCACGAGACGCTCGCCATCCGGCGTGGCGATGCGGGTACCGGCCAGGAAGCACATGGGAGCCACGAAGGCGCCGGTCGTTTCATCGATGTAGGCGCTCGGGTCTGCCGCGATGAGCTCCGCCAAAGCCGGGTCCATATCCTCGAGGTTGAAGGTGACGCTGCCGCCCGCGTCGTTGTCATATACGAGAACGGCATCGCCCGTTCCGGCATCGTAGGTGAAGCGGTCATAGCTTAGCCCGACAACATTCAACGAGTCGCCGTAGCTGAAGCCGTTGACGGTGAAGCTGGGTGTTTCGGCGCTCGACGACGTGAAGTCGTAGGTGAAGCTTCCTGCCTCGTCCCCGACGAAATCCACGGAGTGACTGCTCAGGATTTCGTAATTGAAGTCACCCGGGTGAACCGTGATGCTGGACGCGCCGCTCACCTCATAGCGCAAACTGCTGCCAACCGAGAGGCTCAGCCCGTTCTGCCAAATATAGACATTGGCACCGTTGATCGCCTCGAAAGTCGTATGCGCCAGTACATCGACCCCAAGGCGCGTGAAGACCACCGTTGCATCGATCCCGTCGATGATCAGCGTATAATTCCCGCCGATATCTATGATGTCGAGGGTCGTGGCGGAATTGGGATCATACTCGACCGACCCCGAGCCTACGGTCTGGTCGGAATCACTGAGGTCGATGTCGATCGTCGCCATGGTTGCCCTCCCCTGCGTCGTAACGGGAGGTCACACATTGCCCCACCCGATTTGGCGTGCGGCACATGATCCATTTGACTGCCTCTGAGGCAACCAACCCTCGAGAAATAATCGCGACTTGTTTTGAATATGTGATCTTTTTGACACGAACTTCAGCCAGCTATCCAACCGATCAATATCTGGCTCGGTCCGCATCGCGGGCCCGACCTCCGAGCCGTACGTTTCCCGGCGGCATCCGTCACCTCGCCTCCCTCCGCGTCAGAAGAAGGCGAGGCCGCCGGACGAGAACCGGTCTCCATACCTTCCCTGTATCGCCGCCCCGCCTTCGACGAGGTGCGGCAGATCGGCGCCGGCGGCACTCGCTCGCCTCATCCGTATCGTTTGCCCTGCCCCATCATTTGATCGACGCCTTGCCCAGCGAGACGAGCGAGGCGCGCCCGCCTTGCCTCCGCAAATGAATGATCTGGGCAGCCAGCCCGACAATGAGAATGACGAGGAGACTGGCTTGAGAGCCGAGCAGAAGCGGTGCATTCAGATCCGTCACGAAGGGATGGCCATCCGGAACACGGCGCAGGACTTCCGTCACCGTCGGCAACATCAGCAGAAACGCCGTCAGGCTGAGGAAAATCGTTTCGAGATACGTTCCCGCGCGTCCAAAACTCGAAACACGACCGACGCCATATCCGGCGAGCAGGAGCAGAATCGTCACGGCGCCAATGCCGTAGCTCACCGGCTGATGCGCGACGAGGAACACCGTGACCGCACCAATCATCATCGAGACGAAATAAACCACGCCGGGCGCTGACCGAGGCACGATGCGTCCGTGGCGGGCGAACATGTAGATGGCCAGAGGGATGGCAGGCAGGCTGCCAAGCGTATGCACCCAGCCTAGGGGGGAAATTCCAAACATATCGATCTCCATACCACTCTTCCAACCAGTAGGTAGGCTCAGAGCGCACGTTTTACGGAACATCACGCCGAAACGGTCTCGGCCAAGCACGGCACATCGATGATCAGTGAATATCGCCCGAGGTCACTCAGCGAAGGGCAACCACAACCGGGCTCGTCTCTTCCGGTCATGAATCATAACGATTTCTCGACCCCGACATGCCATTACTTCGCAGATCGCGAACCCGCCGCGTCGGCGATTTTCAGCAGTCATGCGATTAGTTCGAAGACGGCGAAGCCACCTACAATCACATCCATCGCGCCCCTGGAACTTGGACCGACAACAATCAGTTTGACGTCGTTTCATCCTGATCACGACGGCGATCATCCTTCCCGTGGCTATCGTCACGGAGAGATCGCGAAATGAGCCCTTCCATGAGTTGGCCTGTCACGACAGCGAATATCTTCGGATCGCCATAAGCCCGTGCCGAAAGCATCGCGCCGTGAACCGTCGCCATGAAGGCTTCGGCCTCGGCATGAGGGCTATTCGTCAGTTGAAGTTGGCCGTGCTGCGCGCCGCGCTCCAGCACGGATGTCAACCACTCCGACAGAGAGCGGAAATGCGCGCGCACCTCCACGACAACTCCCTCGGGCAAGACGGGGAGTTGGCTGGCCAACAGCGCACAGACACAAAACGGAGCGCTGGCGTCCGCGATACAAGCTTCCCAATATCCTACATAGGATCGAAGCTGTTCCACCGGATCGGAGACTTGAAGCTCGAGCCTCGCCATCCCCGCTTTAGCTTCTTCCCGATACCGCGCAATCAATGTGCGGACCAGATCGACTTTGCTTGGGAAATGGTGATGGATGCTCGCCTTGCGAATGCCGACCACATTCGCGATGTCGGCATAGCTGAAGCCATTATATCCACCAGCGACGATCAGAGCGCGCGCGCAAGCCAGAATGTCATCAGAGGTAGTGGAAATATTGCCCATGCCCATACCTACCTTCTAGTAGGCAGCCTGTCAAACGCCTCCAAGCGAGCGGCTAGACGGGCAGGCCCCTCTTCTGTCGAAGCGTTCAGGCAAGCTCGCCGAGATGCCGGCGCATCCATTGGGCCTCTTCCGATGCCGTACGCCGGAAGTGTCGCTTGAAATCACGACTGAACTGGGCAGGGCTGGCATAGCCGACCGATGCCGCGACTTCCGCGATCGTCCTGCCCTGGCGCGCGATCATCAGGCGTGCCTCGTGGAGGCGCATCGCCTTCACATATTGTATCGGAGTGCTGCCTGTCAGGGCCTTGAAATGGACGTGGTAGGAGGGAACGCTCATGCCGGCCTCACTCGCAAGCGCGGCCACTGAGATCGGCGACGCGTAGGTTTCGCGCAGCCGGGTGAGGCTTTTCACGATCCTCCCGGACGCGCCCCGCTGCTGCAAGGCGGCGATCATCGCCCCGCCTTGCGGGCCGACGAGCACCCGGTAATGCAGTTCGCGCAGGATACTGGTTCCCAGAACGGCAAGCTCCACAGGGTCGCGCAACGCCCGTAACAGGCGCAGCACGACGTCTTCGATATTCGGCTCCATGCGGCTGGACACCAGCCCCTTCACCTCGCCGACTGCCGGTTCGGAACGCCCCGCGCCCACCTCCGAGGCGATCTCGGCAGCCAGACGCATGTCGAACTCGACATAGACGGCGAGCAAGGGGCGCGCTGCGCTCGCCACGGATTCCATCCGGAATGGAACTGGGACCGAAACGGCCAGATAGTGCTCCTCGTCGTAGCGATAGACTTCCCCCTCGAGCATGCCCTGCTTGCGGCCCTGCAGCACGAATACCGCGCCCGGCCTGTAGAGCACCGGGACGTCGTGAAGCACCGCCTCGGTCCTGAGAATGCGGACCCCATCGAGCCCGGTCGGATTGTAACCGTGGCGAGGGGCAAGAAGCCCGGCCAGTTCCACCATCTCGTCGCGCCCCGGCTTGGCGCGCTCCGATGCCATAGGATTTGGCAAGACATTCATAGTTTTCACGATCGATGGCTGCCCGCGCGCAGACTATCAGTCATGGGCATCGCCTATCAAGGAGAGGACAGCATCCATGGCAGCCAAGAGCTTCTTCATCACCGGCGCGAATTCCGGCTTCGGATTCGCGATCGCCGCAGCCGCGATCAAACAGGGCCATCTGGTCATCGGTGCCGTCCGCTCGGAACAGGCGCGAGCCGCTCTTGTGGAACGCCTGCCGGCAGCTCGGTCGGTGCTGTGCGACGTGACGGAGTTCGACCGGATAACCGACATCGTCGCACAGGCCGAAGAGGATCATGGACCGATCGACGTGCTGATCAACAACGCCGGCTACGGTCACGAGGGCATTCTTGAGGAATCGTCTCTAGAGGAGATGAGGCGCCAGTTCGATGTCAACGTCTTCGGTGCCGTCGCCGTCGCCAAGGCATTCCTGCCGCGGTTCCGCGAAAGGCGCCACGGTTTCATCGTCAACATGACCTCGATGGGCGGCATGATCACCATGCCCGGCATCGCCTATTATTGCGGAAGCAAGTTCGCCCTTCAGGGCATTTCAGAAGTCATGCGGGCGGAGATGGCGCCGTTCGGTGTCCACGTCACCGCACTATGCCCCGGATCCTTCCGGACGGACTGGGCCGGACGCTCGATGATCCGGAGTGAGCGATCGATCGCGGATTATGACGCGCTCTTCGATCCGATCCGGCTGGCGCGGCAAGCCAAGAGCGGCAAGCAACTTGGCGACCCCGACAAACTCGCGGCGGCCGTCTTGGGTCTGGTCGAGTCCGGCAACCCGCCGCCCCAGCTTCTGCTCGGCAGCGACGCCTTCGAACTTGTGTCGGACAGGCTCGACCGTCTCAGGCAGGAAATCGAGGCTTGGAGGTCCGTGACTACGTCCACCGACGGCTGATGGCGTGGGCCAGCAGCAGCGGGCGCCTTGTGCTCGAACAGGACGCAGGGCAGCAGCATGCCGGAGGGCAGTCGACTCCCGGATCAGTCCCGGCCGCGCCCTCTTTCTCCCGGAATAGCCGCCACGTCCTAGCGGGCCGACGGCAACTGCCGGCCCTCCTGCCATTGGCCGAGACAATGAAGGCCACAGTGTCCGCCCGGCTCCTCACCCATATGTCGCCCAACCGACGAGTGACCGCTCCAGGAGACGGATGGCGAACTCCAGCGCGAAGGCCACGGCTGCGATGACCAGGATGCCGGCCACCACGACATCGGTGGCGAGGAAATTGGCGGCGGACTGGATCATGAAGCCCACGCCGCGCGTCGCCGCCACCAGTTCGGCGGCCACCAGCGTCGACCAGCCGGCTCCGAGTGCGATGCGCGTGCCGGTGAAGATCGACGGCAGGGCGGACGGCAGCACGACGAGCCGCAGCACCTGCCACCGCGTAGCGCCGAGCGCGCGTGCGACGTTGAGCCTGTCGCGCGCCACGCCGCGCACGCCGGTCGAGGTGGCGATGATGATCGGCGGCAGCATGGCCAAGGCGATGACCAATACTTTGGTGGTCTCGCCGATACCGGCCCAGATGACCACCAGCGGCAGATAGGCCAGCGGCGGAATCGGCCGGAGGAACTCGACAATCGGATCCAGCACGCCCCGTCCGACCGTGGACAGGCCGATGGCGAAGCCGGCGGGTATGCCGATCGCCAGCGACGCGATGAGTGCCGCGAACACACGGGCCAGGCTGGCGCCAAGATGCTGCGCCAGGGTGGCATCGACGAAGCCCTCCGTGGCGATGCGCCCGAGTCGTTCGATCACCACCGCCGGCGAAGGCAGGAACAGCTTGCCGACCAGCCCGGACGCGCTTGCCGCCCACCACAGGGCAATCAGCCCGACGATAGTTGCGAGGGATACAGCGAGCCGAAGGGACGACCCGTCACCGCGTGGCCGCCTCGCCGGCCCCACTGGCTCCGCCGGCTCCACGGGCACCGCGCCACGCGGTAGCCCCTCGGCCGGGACAACGAAGGGCAAGGCGAGTTCGGACACCGGTACCGGCGCGGACATCAGACCGTCCCCTCGAAGAGCGCGGCACGCAGTCGTTCGCGGGCGGCGGAGAAATCCGGGGCCGATTTGACGCTGGCGCCGACGCCCTTTGCCAGCGACCGGCGACCGAAGTCCGACGGCTCGTCCACCACGATCCGCCCCGGCCGCCCGGCGAGGACGATCAGCCGGGTGGCGAGGTAAAGCGCCTCGTCGAGGCCATGGGTGACGAACAGAATGGTTTTGCCGGTCCGGCGCCAGACGTCGAGAACGAGATCCTGCATCTGCTCGCGGGTGAGCGCGTCGAGAGCGCCGAGCGGTTCGTCCATCAGCAGGATTTCCGGATCGGCGATGAGCGCGCGCGCCAGGCTCACCCGCTGGCGCTGCCCGCCCGAAAGCTGCCAGCTCGCGTGATCGCCCTTGCCGGCTAGGCCGACGAGAGCAAGCGCCTCTTCCGCCCGCGCGTCCCGCTCCCGCTTCGGCAGTCCTTTGATCCGCAATCCGAAGCCGACATTTTCCCGGGCGTTGAGCCAAGGGTAAAGCGCGTCCGTCTGCAGCACCACGCCGCGATCGGCCCCCGGCGCGTGCACCTGACGGCCTTCGACACGGATCACTCCGTCATATGCCTGATTGAACCCGGCGACGGCATTGAGCAGCGTCGATTTCCCGCAACCGGAAGCGCCGAGCAACACCACCAGCTCTCCCGCCGGAACGGCAAGGGTAATGTCCTCGAGAATGGTGGCCGTCGTGCCGTTGGGGGTGGGGAAGCGGACGGTCAGTCCGTCGATCGTGAGCTTCATCGCGTTCAGCCTGTACGGAACGGGCTTCCCGAGAAAAATGACCCGGCTTCGCAGCGTCGAGATGCAGCGGAAAGCCGGGTCAAGTTACGCCGTTCGGTAGCCTCGAAGACGGCGCTCGGGAACCTCGTCGGGGATCAGTTGATCTTGGCCGCCTGCTCCGCCGGCGTGCGGCTGACATAGGGGCCGTAATCCTTCAGCACGGCGTCAATCCGACCCTGCTCCTTCAGGAAACCGGCCGTCCTCACCAGCGCCTCGACCGAGCCGCCACCGAGCAGCGCTTCGGAGAGCTGGTCCTTCAGCACCGGAAACTGGTTACCCTTGAGCAGCTCCGGAATCTCCTCCGGCTTGGCGCCAGTGAGCTTGGCAATGGCCGCCACCTGCGGCGAGGCAGCCGTCCAGGTGGCACCGTTCTTCGCATAGTCGGCGTAGGCATCCGCCGTCACCTTGACGAACTGCGCGACGATCTCCGGATGCTTTTCCGCGAAGTCCTTGCGCACGATCCAGGCATCGAAGGTGGGAGCGCCCCACTTCGCCACATCCGCCGAGGAGGCGAACACCTTGCCACTCTCCTTGATCTTGCCGAGCGCGGGATCCCAGACATAGGCGGCATCGATGTCACCGCGCGCGAAGGCCGCCGCGATCTCCGGTGGCCGCAGGTTCAGGATCTCCACGCTCTTGGGATCGACGCCCCAATGCTTCAGCGCCGCCAGCAGGGAATAATGCGTGGTGGAGACGAAGGGCACGGCGATCTTCTTGCCCTTGAAGTCTTCCGGCTTGGCGATGCCCGCTCCGTTGCGCACCACCAGCGCCTCGGCGTCGCCGAGCAGCGCAGCGACATAGATCGTCTCGATCGGCACCTCTCGGCTCGCCGCCGCCGCGAGGGGGCTCGATCCGACATAACCGATCTGCACGGCACCGGAGGCGATAGCGGCGATGACATCGGCACCGGAATCGAATTTGCGCCAGTCGATGGAGGCCTTGGTCGCCTTCTCATAGGAGCCGTCGGCCTGCGCGACCTTGGCCGGATCGGCGCCGGTCTGATAGGCGATGGTCACATCGGCGGCGTGAGCAAGGCTCGCCGTAAAAAGGCCAAGCACGGCCGTGGCCGCGAGCAGAGCGCGGCGGGACAGGAAAGACATCGGAAATTCCATGACAAAGCCGTCGCGGCGCCGCGTAGCGCCGGCATCACGGCCGGATTGGACTATGTGCGGAAAATCGGCAGTGCCGGGATATCAGCGGCGTCGACAGGTCCAGGTCATTTTGCGCCCCCCATTTCCAACGCTGCCCTTTGGCCGAGAAGGCGAGGCTTCAGCGTTGATTTTTCTATGTGAGGGCAGAGCGCGGAGGGTGTCAATAATTTTATATTAGTATTGTAGATTATTTCCGATGCGCCAGCCTCTCCGCCTCCCCGCATCATTCCGGCCGGCTTGCGCTAGAGCGCCTCGCGAATGGTCTGCGTCAGGATGGCGGCGAAACGTTTCACCGCCGATGACGGCGCCTCGGCGAGACAGGCGCGCAGGCATACCGTGCCGAGCGGCGGCAGGCCGGGATGCGTGAGCGCCGTCAGCCCCCGAGGCAGGCCGAAAGGCGTGCGTATGGTCAACCCCAGCCCGGCGGATGTCGCCGCCCAGAGACCAGCGAGGCTCGAACTGGTGAAGGTGACGCGCCAGTCCCGACCGCTCTCCGCCAGCCGCGCCAGCGCATGGGCCCGGAACAGGCAGGGCTCGCCCATCACCACCAGCGGCACCGCCCCCTCTTCCGGCTGGAAGGGACCATCTGGGCCAATCCAGAGAATCGGCAGCTCGGCGACGAACTCCCCGGGCGCCTCGACAGCCGGCGGATTGCGATCCCAGACCAGCGCGATGTCGAGGCGACCACCGGCGATGTCGTCGAGCAGCGCGGAATTGCGATCGACGCGCGCCTCCATGGCCACGCCGGGATGCGAGCGGCTGAAGCGCCCCAGCATCTGCGGCAGCCAGGTCTCGGCGAGATCGGGCGGGATGCCGAGCCGTACCTCGCCGGCCTCGTCGCGCGGCGAGAGCGCCTCCAGCGCCTCGTCGTTCAGGTCGAGCAACCGCTCGGCATAGGCGAAGAAGGTGCGCCCGCTGTCGCTCAGCCCGAGGCCGCGTCCTTCACGATGGAACAGGCGCACGCCCAATTGTTGTTCCAGCCGGCGCATCTGCAGGCTCACCGCCGACTGGCTGCGCCCCACCCGCTCGGCCGCGCGCGCGAAGCTGCCGAGCCGCACCCCCGTAACGAAGGTGCGTACCAGATCCATGTCGAGATTGCCGCGGGCCGGAGGACGCGGTTCTGCCGAGGGACGAAGGTTCATGGGTTGCGACGCGGCGGCTCCATCAATTCATCAATTTTATAAAAGTATCGGGACGCAGAATCAATTTGCCAAAATGGATAGATCCAATACTCTCTTAAATCGATAGATAATTAGTGGCGACAATGCCACGAGTGAGGATTCATGTTCATTCGCAATCCATTGAAGGGGATGAGTCGGCAGGCGATGGGCCTGCTGGCTGCCGCTGGCGTGCTGGCGGCTTTCTCGGCGCCGGCCATCGCCGAGGGCTGGAAGCCGGAGAAGCGGGTGGAGATCGTCCTCGGTGTTTCCGCCAGCGAAGGGCTGAACCGCAATGCCCGCCTCATCCTCGACTGGCTGGTCAAGGACGGCACCATCCCGCCGTCGAGCGTCGTGGTGAACAAGCCGGGTGGCGGGCACGCACTGGCGCTCACCTATACGGCGAGCCAGGTCGGCTCGGGCGAGACCATCCAGTTGGTCAACACGCCGCTGATCACCAACAATCTGCTCGGCCGCAGCCCGATCACCTACAAGGACTTCACCCCCATCGCGCTGCTCTATGACGAGACGGTGGTGTTCTCGGTGCCGTCGAAGTCCAGCATCAAGACCGCGCAGGACCTGATCGACCGGCTGAAGCAGGACCCGTCCTCGGTGGTGTTCTCCACAGCCACCGGCCTCGGCACCGTGCAGCACATCGCCACCCTCGCGCTCGCCAAGGGCGTGGGCGTCGACATCAAGGGCGGCAAGCTCAAGACGGTGAATTTCTCCAACGGCAATGCCGAGGCGATCACCGCCGCCCTCGGTGGGCGCATCGACGTAGTGGTGTCGTCGCCGCAGCCGGTGCTGCCTTTCGTGCAGTCGGGCGACCTGCGCCCCATCGCCGTCGCCAGCCGCGAGCGTGCCGGCGGCTTCCTGGCGGATGTGCCGACCTGGAAGGAATACGGCATCGATTCCGTCATCTATGCCTGGCGCGCCATCGTCGCGCCCAAGGGCCTGACGCCGGAGCAGATTAAGTTCTGGGACGATACCTTCGCCGCCCTCGTCAAGACGCCGGCATGGGAGGAGGAAGTGAAGAAGAGCGACCTCAACCCGCGCTACCTCAACAGTGCCGATACGGCGAAGTTCTTCGAGAATGAGAACAAGCGCTATGCCGACATCTATGGCGGGCTCGGCCTCGATGTCGCCAAGCAGCAATAGCGCCGTGACGCTGGGCGCGCCGGCGGTGCCGCTGTTCCGCCGGCTCGGGGCACAGGCGAGGATCAGTCTCGCTTTGTCCGCCGCCACCGCGATCTTCGCCATCGGCTACATCCGCGCCGCCGCCGCGCTGCCGACCCCGCAACTGGTCGATCCGGTGGGGCCGCGCGCCTTTCCCTACCTGATCGGCGCGGGGCTGCTCATCTGCGCCGCCGGGCTGCTGGTCGAGGGGCTTGTGCTGTTTCGCGACGAGCCGGCGGTCGCTGGCGCCGGCTTCGATCTCGCCGACCCGCGCTACCGCATCGCCGCCGGGGTAATGGGCTGGACGCTGGCCTATTATCTGGCGTTCGGACCGCTAGGCTACATGCTCGCCACTGGCCTGTTCCTGGCTGGCCTGATCTACGTGTTCGACGGCCGCCGGCTGTGGACCACCCTCACCGTCGCACCCACCTTCGCGGTGGCGAGCTTCTATCTGTTCAACAACCTGCTGGACGTCTTCCTGCCGGCCGGCACTCTGTTCGGATTCCGCTGATGGACGGCGCCGACCTTTTCCTGCACGGCCTCACGGTCGCGCTGCAGCCGCATAATCTCGGCTACATCGTCGTCGGCTGCCTGCTCGGCACCGTGGTCGGCATCCTGCCCGGCCTCGGTCCCTCGGCCGGCATGGCGCTGCTGATCCCGATCGTGTTCGGCATGGATCCGACCAGCGCGCTAATGATGATCGCCGCGATCTATTACGGCGCCATGTATGGCGGCTCGGCGACCTCGATCCTGCTCAACACGCCGGGGGAAGCCTCCTCGGTGATGACGACGCTCGACGGCTACCAGATGGCGCGCAACGGCCGGGCCGGCGCGGCGCTGGCGGTGTCCGCCATCGGCTCCTTCATCGCCGGCACGGTCGGCATCGTGCTGCTGAGCGCGCTGTCGCGGCCATTGGCGCAGTTCGCGCTACAATTCGGCCCGCCTGAATACTTCACCCTGATGGTGTTCTCGATGCTGTCGGCCGCTTCGCTGGGCGGCCGCACGGTGGCGCGCGGGCTTTTGTCCATGCTCATCGGCCTCGTCATCGCCACCGTCGGCATCGACCTGCAGAGCGGCATGCCGCGCTTCACCGGCGGCTTCCCGCAACTGCTCGACGGCGTCGACTTCATCCTGGCGGCGGTGGGGCTGTTCGCGCTTTCCGAGGTGTTCGTCAGTCTGGAGGATCATTTCCGCAATCCGGCGCAGCTGATCGGCATCAAGGGCCGGCTGTGGCTCACCCGCGAGGAATGGCGCCGCTCCGTCGGCCCGATCATCCGCGGCACCGCCATCGGCTTCGTCAAGGGCGTGCTGCCCGGCGGCGGCGCCACCGTCTCCACCATGCTGTCCTACAGCCTGGAGCGGGCGCTCTCGAAGGACAAGGCGAAGTTCGGCACCGGCATGATCGAGGGCGTCGCCGGACCGGAGGCGGCCAATAACTCCTCCGCCGCCGGCTCGATGGTGCCGCTGCTGGCGCTCGGCCTGCCGGGCTCGGGCGCGACCGCCGTGCTGCTCGGCGCCTTCGTCATCCTCGGCATCCAGCCCGGGCCGCTGCTGATCAACCAGCATCCGGAGGTGTTCTGGGGCCTCGTCAACAGCATGTATGTCGGCAATGTCGTGCTGTTCGTGATGAACCTGCCGCTGATCTTCCTGTTCGTGCAGCTGCTGCGCATCCCGACCGGCATCCTGTTCCCGCTGGTCATCGCCATCGCCTCGATCGGCGTCTACGCGGTGAATGGCAGCGTGTTCGACCTCTACATCGTCTTCGGCTTCGGGCTGCTCGGCTATGCCTTCCGCAAGCTCGACGTCCCGACCGCGCCGCTGGTGCTCGCTTTGGTGCTGGGCGGGATGATGGAGCAGTCGTTCCGCCAGTCGATGACCATTTCCGGCGGCGATCTCTCGATCTTCGTGTCGAGCGGCCTCGCCATCCTGTTCCTGGTGCTCAGCGTGCTCGCGCTCGCGGCGGCGCTGGTGGTGCCGAGCCTGCTCAAGGCACGTGGTGGGCGGGTATTCGTCGAGGAAGCAGCCGATGTCTGAAGCGCTGCTATCCGACGCGCCGCCGTCTCGGCTGGCGCGGCTCGCCCGGCACGGCACAGCGCTCGCCCGGGCGCGGAAGCTGGCCGCGCAATTCGCGCGCACCGCCGCGCATTACGACACCACCGCCGAGGTGCCGGTCGCGAACTTCGCCGCGCTGCACGCCGAAGGGTTGAGCGGGCTTACCGCGTCTCCCGCCCATGGTGGCGCCGGTACCGGCCTCGCCGAGGCGGTGGAGGTGATCCGCATCCTCGCGCAGGGCGAGCCCTCCACGGCGCTGATCCTGTTCATGCAGTATCTCAACCTCGCCACCCTGCCGCATGGGCGCTGGGATCCGGCGCTGGTAAGCGAGGTGCTGACGCAGGCGGTCGCCACCGGCGGCATGATCAACTCGCTGCGGGTCGAGCCGGAACTCGGCTCGCCGACCCGCGGCGGCCTGCCGGCGACGCTCGCCCGGCGCACCGCGGCCGGCTGGTCGATCAGCGGGCGCAAGATCTATTCGACCGGCTCCAGCGTGCTCGGCTGGATGATCGTCTGGGCCCGCACCGACGAGCCTGAGGTGCGGGTCGGCCGCTTCGCCGTGCCGGTGTCCAGCCCCGGCATCGTCATCGAGCCGACGTGGAACGCACTCGGCATGCGTGCCAGCGGCAGCCACGACGTGGTGTTCGACGCGGTCGCCGTGCCGGCGCGCTACGCCGCCGATCTGCGCCGACCGGAGGAATGGACCGGCAAGGAGCCCCTTCAGGCCGCCTGGCACGGCGTGCTGCTCGGCGCGGTCTATGATGGCATCGCCCGCGCCGCCCGCGACTGGGTCGCCGGCTTCCTGAACGAACGGGTGCCCACCGGCCTCGGCGCGCCCTTGGCCACCCTGCCGCGCGTGCAGGAGGAGATGGGGCGGATCGAGCGGCTGTTGCAAGTCAACGAGGCGCTGTCGCAGGGGCTCGCCCGCGCCGTCGACGAGGGCCGGCTGCCGACGCCCGAGCAGGCCGGCCTCGCCAAGCTCACCGTCACCGAGAACGCCATCGCCGCCGTCGACATCGCGCTGAGGCTGTCCGCCAATCACGGCATCGCTCGCGCCAACCCGCTCGAGCGCCACCACCGCAACGTCCTGTGCGGACGCATCCACACGCCGCAGGAGGATGCCGCGCTCGTCGCCGCCGGCAAAACCGCCCTGTCGGCGGCGCTCGCCCCCTCTTCATCGGAGACATCGTCATGAGCGTCGAACTGATCGGCTATGTCGGCCATTTCAATTCGTCGGAGACCATGCGCCGCGCCGGGCCGGCGCTCGACATCGACCATATCGAGGCGGTGGCCAAGGCGCATGAATATGTCGGTTTCGACCGCGTGCTGGTCGCCTTCAACTCGAACTCGGCCGAAAGCATCCTGATCGGCCAGCATGTGGCTGGGGTCACCGAGCGGCTCAAGCTGATGATCGCCCATCGCCCCGGCTTCACCGCCCCGACGCTGGCGGCGCGCCAGTTCGCCACGCTCGACCAGTTCTCGCGCGGGCGCATCGTCACCCACATCATCACCGGCGGCAACGATTCCGAGCTGGCGCAGGATGGCGATCACCTCACCAAGGACGAGCGCTATGCCCGCACGGGCGAATATATCGAGGTGCTGCGCCGTGAATGGACCAGCCCCGAGCCCTTCAACTTCGACGGCCGCTACTACAAGGTGCGCGGCGGCTTCGGCGACGTGAAGCCGGTGAACCCGACGGGCATCCCGATCTTCTTCGGCGGCGCCTCGCCGGCGGCGATCGAGATCGCCGGCCGCCAAGCCGACGTCTACGCCCTCTATGGCGAGACGCTGGAGCAGGTCGCCGAGCTGATCGGCCGGGTGCGCGCCGCGGCCGGGCCGCATGGCCGCTCGCCTGGCTTCTCGGTCTCGCTCCGCGTGGTTCTCGCCGACACCGAGGAAAAGGCCTGGGCCAAAGCGGAGGACATCCTCGCCCGCGCCACCGCGCTGCGCAATGCCGGCGGCAACCAGCAATCGCCGCACAATATCCGCCGCAAGCGCGCGACCGGCGAGGCCCCTCCGAACGAGGGCTCACGCCGGCTGCTGGCAGCGGCGGCGAAGGGAGCGCGGCTCGACAAATGCCTGTGGACCGGCATCGCCTGGCTCACCGCCGCGCAGGGCAACACCACCGCGCTGGTCGGCACGCCCGACCAGGTTGCCGACGCGCTGCTCGATTACTACGACCTCGGCGTGCGGCGCTTCCTCATTCGCGGCTTCGACCCGCTGGTCGACGCCATCCAGTATGGCCGCGAGCTGCTACCGCGCATCCGCGCGCTGGTCGCCGAGCGCGACACCCGCGCCGCCGCCTGATCCCCTTTTCACCGCCAGCGCGGAGACTGCTCCATGACCCTCGGATCAACCGCCCCCGGACCGACCGGCCTCGAATTCATCGGCTATGTCGGCCATTTCAGCAATTCGGAGGCGCTGCGCCGCACCGGCCCGGCGCTCGACATCCCCTATATCGAGGCGGTGGCGAAAGCGCAGGATTATACCGGATTCGATCGGGTGCTGGTCGCCTTCCACTCGACCTCGGCGGAGAGCATCCTGATCGGCCAGCATGTCGCGAGCGTCACCGAGCGGGTGAAGCTGATGATCGCCCATCGCCCCGGCTTCACCGCCCCGACGCTGGCGGCACGCCAGCTCGCCACGCTCGACCAGTTCTCGCGCGGCCGGGTGGCGGTGCACATCATCACCGGCGGCAACGACACCGAGCTGGCGCAGGATGGTGATCACCTCACCAAGGACGAGCGCTATGCCCGCACCGACGAATATATCGAGGTGCTGCGCCGCGAATGGACCAGCCCCGAGCCCTTCGACTTCGACGGTCGCTACTACAAGGTGCGCGGCGGCTTCGGCGACGTGAAGCCGGTGAACCCGGCGGGCATCCCGATCTTCTTCGGCGGCGCCTCGCCGGCGGCGCTGAAGGTCGCCGGCCGCCATGCCGACGTCTACGCCCTATGGGGCGAAACCTATGAGCAGGTCGCCGAGCTGGTCGGCCGGGTTCGCGCGGCAGCGGCCGAGCACGGGCGCACGCCGGAATTCAGCCTTTCGCTGCGCCCGGTGCTGGCCGACACTGAGGAAAAGGCCTGGGCCAAGGCCGACGACATCCTGGCCCGCGCCAAGGCGTTGCGAGCCGGCGGCGGCGACGGCCGCGCCCCGAACAACGCCCGCAAGTCGCGCGATCCCGGCGTCGCCCCGCCGAACGAGGGCTCGCGCCGGCTGCTGGAGGCGGCGGCGAAGGGGGCACGGCTCGACAAGTGCCTGTGGACCGGCATCGCCGCGCTGACCGGCGCCAGCGGCAATTCGACCGGACTGGTGGGTACGCCCGATCAGGTGGCCGATGCGCTCGCCGACTATGCCGAACTCGGCATCAGCAAGTTCCTGATCCGGGGCTTCGATCCGCTGGCCGACGCCATCCAGTACGGCCGCGAATTGCTGCCGCGCGCCCGGCAGGTGATCGCCGAGCGCGCGAGCGCCGCCACGCTTGCCGCCGAATGATCCGCCAGGGAACCTTGCCGTGAAGCTCTATTACTCTTCGACCTCGCCCTATGCCCGCAAGGTCGCCATTGTCGCGATCGAGACCGGTCACGAGGCGGCCATCGAACGCCTCGCCGCCGCGCCGCATCCCATCGACCGCGATGCGCAGGTGGTCGCCGCCAATCCGCTCGGCAAGGTTCCGACGCTGGTCACCGATGACGGGCTGACGCTGTTCGACAGCCGGGTCATCGCCGAATATCTCGACGCCCATACGCGCCGGCGCCGGGTGTTTCCGGCCGAAGGACCGGCGCGCTGGACGGCGCTGACCCAGCAGTCGCTCGGCGACGGCCTCCTCGATGCCGCGCTGCTGATACGTTACGAGCAGACGGCCCGCCCCGCCGAGCATCGCTGGGATCTCTGGCAGCAGCGCCAGTTCGACAAGATCGGTTCGGCGCTGGCACGGATCGAGGAGTGGTCTCCGGCCCTGACGCCCGACCTCACCATCGGCACCATCACGCTTGGCTGCGCCCTCGGCTATCTCGACCTGCGCTTTCCCGACTACAATTGGCGCGCCGCCCATCGGGGAGCGGCCGACTGGTTCGCGGCGGTCTCGGCGCATCCGAGCCTTGAGGCGACCCGCGCACCACAGCCGCTGGCCGCGTGAACGGGTCGAGCACAGGACAAGACAATGAGCGAGCCTTCACACGACCATCCGCATGATCACGATCACCACCATGATCACGCGGAGGACCGCTGGAAGCACAATGGCGTGCGCGTCATCAAGGGCGACCGGCTCGACGACAACACCGCCCAGACGCCCGGCATGTACCGTCAGGCCGCCATCAATCATGCCCGCGTCGGTGCGCAGAAGATCTGGGCCGGCACGGTGACTATCCAGCCGGACGCCAAGACCGGCGTGCACCATCACGGCGAGTTGGAGAGCGTCATCTATGTGGTGCGCGGGCGCGCCCGCATGCGCTGGGGCGACCGGCTTGAATATGTCGCCGAGGCCGAGCCCGGCGACTTCATCTTCGTGCCGCCCTTCGTGCCGCACCAGGAGATCAACGCCGACCCGAACCAGCCGCTGGAATGCGTGCTGGTGCGCTCGGACAACGAGGCGGTGGTGGTGAACATCACCGATGTCGACCCGGTCGAGAAGCCGGAGGCGGTTTACTGGGTCGACCCGATCCACAAGGCGCCAGGCGGTCAACCTGATTCAGGCAAGGCTTAGCGCCCCGCACCTCGTTCGTCGGAAACCCTGATCATCAGGCGTCGCGTGGGCTAGAATGGCTGGGCGTGGACAATTCTTCCATCGACCAGCGTCATCAGACATTCGAGCCCCCGCACCTCCCCCGCGTCGAGTGACAAGGGGTTGCGCGACAGCACGGCAATGTCGGCGGCGAAGCCCGGCATCAACGGCCCCTTCCAGCCTTCGTCGAAGGTGAGCGCCGCGCCCGCCGCGGTGAACAGCCGCAGCGCCGTCTCAACGTCGAGCGCCTGCCCGGGGCCGATCTGCCGCCCGGTGACGCGCTCCTGCCGCGCCATCGCAACCCATAGGGTGAAGAAGGGGTCGTAGGGGATGTTGTCGGTGGCGATGGCCAGCGGCAGGCCGAGATCGAGCATATGCCGGTGCGGCACGACCAGGTCGCCGCCGTCGGGTTCGTTCAGATAGGCGTGCCCGCCCTTCCAGAGGAAATAGGTCGGGATCGTCGTTACCATCACGCCGAGCGCCTTGAGGGCCTTCAGATCCTCGAGGCGCGCCCGTGCGATGTGCTGGATCACCCAGCGCTTGCCGGCGAGCGGGTGCCGTTCATTGATCGCCTGCAGCACCGGCACGATCTCGTGCAGGTGGTCGCCGACAATGGTGTTCAGCCGCAGATCGTGCTCGGCGGCGAGGAAGCACACCTCACGGAACTCCTCGGGCGTGTAGGCCTGCTCCACGAAGCCGGACCAGCCGGTATTGGGCAGGTCGGCGCGGGCGAGCTCCGCGACCAGCTTGTCGCCGCCATAGGCGACATGAACGCCGGATATGCTGAGCCAGGGATCGCCGAGCCCTTTGCCGCGCGCATAGGCCAGCCAGTCGCGCATCGCGCGCTGCGCCTCGCCGACGCCGGACCAGCTCGGACTGACGCACAGCCCGGTGCGCATGGTCAGCTCGCCGCGCTCCCACAGGGCACGATAGACCGAGATGGTCTCGGGCGCGGAACCATGCCCTTCATACACGCTGGTGGTACCGCAGGCGTGGTAGAGCTCGATCGAGCGCCGCAAGCCTTCCAGCCGCTCCTCGAAGCCGAAGCGCGGCACGGCGCGAAGCATGTCGAACTCGACCGCCGGGCGGCCATTGCGCTCGACAATGGCGCCAGTGGGCTCGCCGGTCACCTCGTCGCAGATGAAGTCGATGCCGCGGCAGCGCGGGCAACTGTGGCGGCTGAGGCCGTTGAGGGCGATGGCGCGGGAATTTAGTGCCGTGTGACCGGGTGGCACGCCCCAATTGCCGAAATGGCCGGGGATATAGACGGGGTTCTCCGGCGCGGCGCGGTCGAGCTCCTCGCGCGTCGGCATCCGGCCTTCGGCGAGCTTGGTCACCCCATCGAAATAATAGGGTGGCTCGCCTACGGGCATGGTGACGATCCAGTCACCCGGAGACGCGGCGGCGGTCGCGGTCGCGATGCGCCGGAGAATTTCGGCCACCGAGCCCGCACCTGCGAGCGACAGGCGCTGCTGCTTCAGCCCCTCTCTCTCCATATGGGCATGGGTATCGTTGAAGCCGGGCATGGCGAACCGGCCCTGAAGGTCGATCCGCCGCGTTGCCGGGCCGGAAAACGCCGCGACGAGATCGTCTCCCCCCGTGGCCACGATGCGCCCGCCGCGAACGGCCAGCGCCTGCACGCGCGGCCGCGTCGGATCGAAGGTCAGGATGTCGCCATTATGCAGGATCAGCTCGGCCGGCTCGGTCATGTCACGCCATTCAGTTCACGTACCAGGGGAACAGCCGCCGCGTGAGCCACACGAAGAGGCGGTCGAATACGAAGCCGAGCGTGCCCAGCAGCATGAGCCCGATGAACATGATGTCCACGCGGAACAGCTGGTGGCCCATCGACATCATGTAGGCGACGCCGGAGGTGGCACCCGACAGCTCCGCCGCGACCAGCACGATCAGCGAGATCGCCATGGCCTGCCGGAGCCCGGCGAGGATCAGCGGCAACGCCGCCGGCAACACCACCAGGAACATGGTGGCGAGCTTGCCCGCGCCGAGGCAGGCCGCCGAGCGCAGATAGACGAGGTTCACGTCGCGCACGCCGATGAAAGTAGCGATCCAGATCGGGAAGAACGCCCCCGTCGCCACCAGGGCGATCTTCGCCCCTTCGCCGATGCCGAACCACAGCACGGAAAGCGGCACCAGCGCGATGACCGGCACCGAGCGGAAGCCGTGCAGCAGCGGTTCGGTGAGATAGTCGGCGACGCGCGAGCGCGCCGTGAACACGCCGGCGGCGATGCCGACGAAGGCCGCCAGCACGAAGCCGGTCGCCGCGCGGCGCACGCTCACGCCGATATTGAGCACGATCTCGCCCGAGAGCAGCATTGGCCAGAAGGCGCTGAACACCACCGAGGGTGTGGGGAACAGCACCTTGTTGATGGTGGGGAACAGCCAGGGCACGCTCTCCCACAGGAGAAGAAACAGCGCCACTCCGCACAGATTGAGCGTCAGCCGCATGAGGAACAGCCACCGCCGGCGGCGTTGCTGAGCGTGCAGGAAGGCGGCTTCCAGTTCGAGGCGATGCGCGCTCTCGGTCGCCAGGCGATTGGCTTCCATGCTCATTCTCCGAGCGCCGCGCCGATATCGGCGTAAAGCCCCGCAAACTCGGCGGAGGAACGTTGACGCGGATACGGCAGGTCGATGGTCATGGAGCGCTTCACGCTGCCGGGATGCGGGCGCATGACCACGACGCGCTGCGCCAGAAAGGCGGCTTCGTCCACATTATGGGTGACAAACACCACCGAGACGCCGGTCTGCTGCCACAGCCGCACCAGATCGTCCTGCAAGGTCGTGCGGGTGATGGCATCGACTGCGGCGAACGGCTCGTCCATCAGCAGCACCCTCGGTTCGTTGACCAGGGCACGGGCCACGGCGACGCGCTGGCGCATGCCGCCGGACAGCTCGTGCGGGTAGCGGTCGAGCGCGCGCTCGAGCCCGACGCGGGCGAGCGCCTCGCGGGCGCGCTCACGCCGCTCGGCCCGGCCCATGCCGCGCATGCGCAGGCCGAACTCCACGTTCTGCCGGGCGGTCATCCACCCGAACAGAGCGTATTCCTGGAAGACGACGCCGCGATCCGGCCCGGGTTCGCCGACCGGGGCGCCGGCAAAGCGCACGCGGCCCTCCGACGGCTTCATGAAGCCGGCGATCAAATGGAGCAGCGTGGTCTTGCCACAGCCGGAAGGGCCGATGAGGCAGACGAATTCGCCTGCCTCGATCTCAAGGGATACCTGCCAGAGCGCCCAGTTCGCCTGGCCCTCGCGCGTCTCGAAGATTTGCGAGACGCCTTCGACTTCGATCAGGCTGGCCACGGTCAGATCGTGACCCGGTCGGGCTTTGCCGCCTTGACGGGTCCCTCATAGATGAGGCCGCGCAGCAGGGCGCGCAGATCGCCCTCCGGCCGCTTGGAGAGCCCGGCGGCGATGGCCCATTCCGCCTGCGCTACGAGATCGTCGAGGAATCGCTCGTCGAAGCCGATCTTGAACTCGAACACGCTGGTGGCGTCCTTGATCTCCTCAGCCGGCGCGCGCACGCGCTCCGAAATGAGCGTGGCCCAGTTCGGGTCCGAATTGATGCGCTCCTCCGCGCCGAACAGCGACTTCACCGCAGCGGCGAGCAGCGCCGGATTCTCCTTGATCACCTTCTCGGAGGTGAGCAGCAGCTGATGGCTCTGGAAGAACTTCTCGAAGCCTTCCTGGGTCATCACCTCGACCTGTCCGCCGGACTGCTTGAGCGCCACGTTCGCCGCCTGTCCGGTCCAGGCGAAGCCGTCGACATCGCCACGCACCGTGGCGACCGTCATGTCGTTGGGCGAGAGGTCGACGACGGTGACGTCGCCAAGGCCGAGGCCGGCCATCTCCAGATATTTCGCCAGCATGTACTGGCCGCTGGTGCCCACGCGGGTGGCGATCTTCTTGCCCTTGAGGCTCGCCGGAGACTTCGGGTCGATGCCGCTGGCCTTGCTAACCACCACCTTCATGTCGCGGGTGTAGCGGCTGTAATTGACGAGAACGATCGGCCTCAGCCCCTGCAGCGCCGCGAAGATGAAGGGCGTGTCCGTCGAGGTCGAGAAATCCGCCGAGCCGGCGAGCAGCGCCTGCATGGATTCACGGCCGGTCGGAAAGTCGATGACGTTGAGATTGACGCCGTTCTGCTTCCACGTGCCCAGCGCCTCCGCGACGAAGGTGAGCGCCCATGTATAGCCCGTGCTGCCATAGGCGAGCGTGGCGTTGATATCGGCCGCATGCGCGCCTCCCCAGGGAAGAGCGGAGGCGACAGCACCCGCTGCGCCCAGTTGCAGCACGGATCGGCGGCTGAGAAATGAGGGAGAGGAGGCGCTGGTCATGGAAACTCCACCTTATTGTCGATAAAATCGATGGATATATACGAGTTAAGTCGTTTGAGAAGCCACCGGGACGAGCGTGGCGGCTACGTCTTTGGCCACGTTCACACATTGATCACGGCCATTGGGTACGGACGTCACTTCCCAGAACCGCCCGCGACCGGGCGGGCCGACCAGATAGAGGCCGGCATGGGCCTGCCCATCCGCATCGACTAAGCGATGTCGATGGTCGCAATCGAGACCCAGGCCGAAAGGACCGGGACGGGCCACGCCACAGCTGAGCAGGGACTGCACCAGCGGAATGCGGCTGCGGGAATAGTGCTCGTCAGGACCGGTGCAGTTGATGACCCAGTCGGTCTCCAGCGTTTCGCCGGCCTCCATGGGCCTGCCGCGCCGATGCAGCCGCAAGGCATAGCCTTCCGGGGTCGGTTCGCCACCCAGCACGCGCGCGGCAATGATTTCGACGCGCCCCTCCGCCTGCAGCTTCTCCATCTGACGGGCGATGTCGGGCGCCAACCGATGCCGGTGGACGAGCCAGGGTGAACGAAGATGGCGCAGGAATCGGCGGCGCTCGTCATTCGACAGGGCGAGCCATATGTCACCGGCGCGGGCGCGGAAGGCATCGAACACGCTCTGCCAGGGGATGCCGCGCTCCGCATGGTCGGAGATGGCCGCGCGCAAGGCCGTCATCATGCCGCGCACCGTGTCGGCGGGAATAGGGTCCAGCGGATCGCACGGCAGGCCCGGCGCATCGACAAGGGGCAGCCGCCCCCCGCGCGAGATCATGCGGATACGCGATCCGACGCCGCGCCGGACGAGTTCGAGCACGGCATCGATGGCGGTCGCCCCCGTGCCGACGATGACCACATCGTCCGAGGCGCGGATCGGATCGAGGCTGCCAGCCGCCCAGATATCCGGTACGAGTCGCGGTGCGGGCACGGTTGCCCGGATCGGTGCCGGCGGCGGGTTGCCGAGACACAGTACCACCGTGGCGGCCTCGATCGTCTTGCCGGAAGCGGTAACGACCGCGTGGCCGCCCGGCCGCCGCTCAAGTGCCTGCACATCGTCGCGAAGCCGGCTCAGGCGCCTGGTCGCCTCCACCGCTGCCAATTCGGCGCAGAGATAATCGCCATAGAGACGGCGGGGAACGAAAGTGTCTTCATAAGTTCGACCGGCCGGCCATCCGTTCCGCTGCAGCCAGGTCGCGAAGCCGGCGCCATCCTCCTGGTCGCGCCCGCCCATGCGCTCGGCCGGCACGTTGAGCCGGTGGCAATCCGCCGTGGCCGAGTAGGCGACGCCCCGACCGAACCGCCCATCCCGGTCGATGAGTACGATTTCCTCGATCCCCGGCACTCTCGCCAGATGCACGCCCATCCAGGTACCGTTCGCACCACCGCCGACAATGACGGCCCGACGAGACCTATCCCCGCTCGAAGTCAAGGACGTCATCGCGCTACGAGCTGCCATTCAATCGTGGCGTCGGTCATGACAGGACAGGCAGGCATCGCTCTCCAATCCATACAAACGGAACGGACGGTCCGGTCCGTTTCGAGAGAAAAAGCCATTCCAAACAAGGGCGGCAGCATCTCGCTGCTCATCCATTAAGGCGTACCGGAGTGCCTGTCGATGATTTTTTGATCGCGCCCAACAACCGAGCAGAACGACACCGGCACAGCGACCTGCCTGTATGGGATCACCTCGAACGGCCACCTTCAAAAGGGGAAGATAACGATCAGATCCGGCACGGGTGACCTCCCCCACCCGGTCGATCCAGCCAAGGTGGCACGCACTGCGCTGCGGGACGCGACCTCCGGCGCCGGCCTGCCCGTCACGACCGAAGCGCTCATCGCCGAACTGCCGCACCACAAACCTGCAGCCGCGGCACCGGGGCCTGGCGCCGACGTCTGACGCCAGCAGCGACGGGGCTCGCCGGACACAGCGCCCCCACATCGTGAAGGCACGGGTCGCGACGACCCCATCTTGCCGTGTGCAGAATGACGCGGGAACCGACGCCCGCTTGGGCGCCGCGCGGACGGCCTCCAGTACCGCCATCCCCACGGCCTCCTTATGGCGCGAACTGTCCGATGATTGTCAGGAAATGCCATTTCACGTTGTATGAACTGAGCCATCATGTCTCCATGTGAAAACGATGGAGACGACAAGAATGTCCGCCCAAACCGCTCTGCTCGTCATCGACGCGCAGGAATCTTTCCGTCACCGCCCGTATTTCCGTGAAGATGGCCTGCCGGCCTATATCGAACGCCAACAGGCGCTGATCGATGGCGCGGCAACCCTCGGCATCCCCGTGGTGCAGATCTTCCACGTCGAGGAAATCGGCCCCTTTTCCGAGGCATCGGGCTTGCTGACGGCCCTCGCACCGCTGCGCCTCGAAGCCGACGCGGTCTTCCAGAAGCGGCGCCACAGCGCCCTGATCGGCTCCGGTCTCGACGTGTGGCTGACAAGGAACGGCGTTCGCCGGATCATCGTCTCCGGCATCCGCACCGAACAATGCTGCGAGACCACGACCCGTCACGCTTCCGACCTCGGATACGGCGTCGACTACGTGGGCGAGGCCACGCTGACCTTCCCGATGACCGATGCCACGGGACGCGAATGGAGCGCCGCCGAAATTCGCGCGCGAACGGAACTGGTCCTGGCCGGGCGCTTTGCCCGCATTGCCACGGTGGAGGCGGCCCTCGCCTCCTCGGCCGAGCGAAGCGCGGCATGACCAAGGAGCCGGCGTTGAGAACGATCCCGGTTTTCGTGGTCGTGCCTCCGCGCGCGCTGCTCCTCGACATTGCCGGCCCGATGGAGGCGCTCCGCAAGGCTAATCTGGAACAAGCGGAGGTGCGTTTCGACGTCACCTATATCGGGCCAGCGGATGCCATAGGCAGCTCGATAGGGCTTGCTCTGTCGGGCATCGCTCCCCTGCCCGACGGCCTTCCGGACGATGCGCTGGTCATTGTCGCCGGAGCCGTCGACCTGCCGCTTGGCGAAAGCCACCCGCCTCGGTTGGAAGACCGTGAATTGGAGGAGGCGATCACGACGTGGCTGGCGCGCTCCGTCGGCAAATCCGTCCGGCTCATCACCATCTGTTCCGGCGCCTTGCTGGCCGCACGCGCCGGTCTGCTCGACGACCATGACTGCACCACCCATCACGGCGCGCTGCCCGAGCTCAGGCGCCTCGCACCGTTAGCCCGCATATGCGAGAACCGTCTCTTCGTCGAGGATGGCAACCGGATGACCAGCGCCGGGATCACCGCCGGCATCGACCTCATGCTGCATGTCATCGCGCAGGAAGCAGGACCCGCGACGGCCCTTGCCGTCGCCCGCTACCTCGTCGTCTATCTCCGGCGTGGCGGCGCCGATCCGCAACTGTCGCCATGGCTCGAAGGTCGCAACCACATCCATCCGGCTATTCACCGCGCGCAAGACGACATCACTGCCGACCCAACTCGAAACTGGTCGGTGGAGGAGATCGCACGAAGTGCCGGAGCGAGCCCCCGCAACCTGTCGCGACTGTTCAACGAACATGCGGGTATGAGCGTCACCGATTATGTGAATCGCGTGAGAATCGCCCTCGCCCGCGAATTGGTCGTTGGCTCGCGGCTCGACATGGAGAGCATCGCCGAAAGAGCGGGTTTCGCCTCCAGCCGACAATTTCGCCGCGTGTGGAAGCGGATGCACGACACATCGCCAGCTCAGGGGCGAACGGCCGCAAAACACCCGTAGCCCGCCGTCGCGCCCCTTGGCCTCGACCGGAGACACGCGGACGGATGCTGCCAGCGACACGTCTGGGAGCCGTGCCGGGTCTATTATATATTAAATTTATAGAATTTATTGACATTCACCGATTTCACGGCACGATGGGATGCCCATCTGGTCCGCAGACGTGTTCGTGCCGCTGCGCGCCGGGCTTCCATCTCATCGGAATTTTGCCATGTCGCACCCCATCTCCCGGACATTCGGCCGCCGCCTTCTGATCGCCGCCGCTGCGCTCGCCGCCTTCGTTGCCATCCCGGCGCGCGCGGAAACGCCGCCCGATGTCATCCGCCTCGCCGGCCAGGGGAATGCGGCGGGCAAGCCCTATGGCTCGGCGGTCATCGGCGTGGTTCGTGCCAAGGAATATCTCGAAAAGGAATTCGCCAAGGACGGCGTGAAGATCGAGTGGCAGTTTCCGCGCGGTACCGGTCCCGCCATCAACGAGGCGCTGGCGAACGGACAGGCCGATTTCGCCAACTATGGCGGCCTGCCGAACATCGTCGGCCGTGGCGCCGGACTGAAGACCAAGGTGCTGGCGTCCTACGGCACCAACCCCTCCTATCTCGTCGCTCGTCCCGACCGCGGCGTCGGGAAGATCGCCGATCTGAAGGGTAAGAAGATCGCCGTCTCGCGCGGCACCATCAACGAGCTGGCGCTCAATCGCGTCCTCGCGCAAGGCGGCCTGACGGAAAAGGACGTCACCATCTTCGACCTGCAATCGGCCGACCAGGTCGCCGCCGTCACCACCGGCGACGTCGATGCCGTGCTCGGCGGCAACAATCTGCTGCCGTTGGTGGAGAAGGGCACGGTGAAGACCGTGTACTCCACCAAGGGCAGCCCGGCGCCCGGCAGCCTGTTCGGCTCCTTCATCGTCACCGAGGCCTTCGCCAGCAAATATCCCGAAACCACCAAGCGAGTGGTGAAGGCCTTCGTCGAGGCCGCCGCCTTCGCTTCCGACGAAAAGAACCGCGACGCCGTGCTCGACATCTGGGCGCTGACCGGCGTGCCGCGCGAGGCCCTCGCCAACGACTTCGCGGGCGACAAGCTCGCCGACCGGCTGAGCCCGCTGCTGGACGACTTCTACAAGACCAACATCACCAACGGCGTGACCTTCGCCCTGGAGAACAAGCTCATCAAGACGTCGTTCGACGTCAACCAGTGGATCGACCCGACCTATCTGAACGCCGCCATCAAGGAACTCGGCGTCGAGAAGGCCTGGACGGCGCGCAACGCCAAGGGCGAGCCGCAAAGCTGATCGCTTGAAACAGAGAAGCAAGGCGCGTTCGGCTCGAGGGTCGGACGCGCCTTCCCTACTACTGGAACAGTCGCCACATGCCGCACACCTCACCTCGCCGGAAGTCGGCTGACCGGACCGCTCCGCTCACCCTGGAGGCCGATGTCCTCGTCCTCGGTGGCGGACCCGCGGGCGCATGGGCGGCGGTGACGGCGGCCGAGAATGGCCGCCGAGTGGTACTGGCCGACAAGGGCTATTTCGGCACCAGCGGCGCCACGGCACCGTCGAACACCGGCACGTGGTGCGTGCCGCCGGGCGAGGCCCGCGCCGCCCAGGTGGAGCGTCGCGCCGCCCGTGCGTTCGGGCTCGCCGATCCGCATGTCATGCTGCGCATGCTCGATACCGCCCATGAGGCGCTGCGCATGCTTGGGAACGACGGCTACCCCTTTCCGCGCCAGTCCGATGGCGAACTCTACATCGCCAATCTGCGCGGCCCCGACTACATGCGCCACATGCGCCGCCTCGCCCTGAAGCGCGGCGTCATCGTGCTGGACCATCATCCGGCGCTGGAGCTGCTCGGCGCGGACGACGCCATCGTCGGCGCGGCGGGATGGGATCGACAGCAGAACCGTCCCTGGCAGGTGACGGCTGGCGCGGTGGTGCTGGCGACCGGCGGCTGTGCCTTCGGCGAACGCATGCTCGGCGCCACCGGCCTAACGGGCGACGGCTATCTCATGGCCGCCGAGGCGGGTGCCAGCCTCTCCGGTATGGAATTCTGCGGCCAGTACGGCGTGGCACCCGCCGGCAGCTCGCTCAACAAGGGCCTCCCCTATCGCTGGGCGAGCTTCTTCGATGTCGATGGCAAGCCGCTCGACATGAGCGCCGGCGACCGGCACGTCGCGGTGGCGAAGGGACTGCTGCGCGGCCCCGTCTTTGCCCGCCTCGACAAGGCGGGGCCGGAGATCCAGGACTGGCTGCGGCGCGGCCAGCCGAACTGCTTCCTGCCGTTTGACCGCATCGGCGTTGATCCGTTCACGCAACGCTTCGAGATCACGTTGCGCGGTGAAGGGACGGTGCGCGGCGTTGGCGGGATCCGCCTTCTCGACGAGGGCGGCTGGACCGGCATTCCCGGCCTCTACGCCGCAGGCGATGCCGCAAGCCGCGAGGATATTGCCGGCGCGGCCTCTGGAGGCGGCGGCCCCAACGCGTCCTGGGCTATCGCCTCCGGCCGTTGGGCGGGTGCGGCGGCGGCCCGCACGGCGGTGAGCTCGAAGCGGGACGTGACAGGAAAACTTCGTCGGCTCGGCGGCATTGGGCTGGTCGCTCGCAGTGCCCGTCCCGAGGCGGAAGCGAGTACCGATGTCGTCGCAGCCGTGCGCAAGGAGATGCTTGCCATCGACGGCAACTTTTTCCGAACCGGCCCGAAACTGCGACGCAGCCTGACCCGGCTGGACGGGCTTTGGCGCGACGCCCAGGCCACCCTCGCGGGCGAAGGCGCAGCTGCCATTCGCACCCGCGAAGCCGGCGCGCTGCTCGCCTCCTCGCGCTGGGCGCTCGCCAGCGCCGTGTTTCGCAATGAAAGCCGTGGGCTTCACCGACGTAGCGACGCTCCGGAATCCGATCCGCACTTCGCCCATCGCATCCGCACCTTCGGGCTCGACGAAATCGGCGTAGCTCTCGATCGCGCGAGCTATGCCTCGCCGTTGCGGGTGGCGCAGTCATGATCGAGGTCGTGTCCGCGACGCGCTGCATCGCCTGCGATATCTGCGTGAAGGCCTGCCCGGCCAATGTGTTCGACGGCGGCCCGGGCAGGGTTCCGGTGATCGCCCGGCAGCAAGACTGCCAGACGTGCTTTCTCTGCGAGATCTACTGCCCCGCCGACGCATTATTCGTCGATCCGAATGCCGAAAGGCCGACCGGCATCGACGAAGCGGAAATCACCGCGCGCGGGCTGTTTGGCAGCTATGCCCGCGCGCTCGGCTGGAAGCGCGGCAAGGCCGCCGGTGCCGAAAACGACCCCACCTTCGAATTGCGCGCCTTTCTTTGATTTCACCCCGCCACCGTGAGGAGAGCAGCCATGTCCGATATCGGAATCCAGCGTTCCCAGGGTTTGGTGCCGGGTGGCCTGGCGCCCGACATCACCAGCTGGGATGCACCGCACGCCGTTTCGCGGGCCTGGCGGCGCGGCGGCAGCTTCGCCGTCACCGTCCTTCTCGGCTTGTCGTTGCCGGCGGTGCTGGTGCTTATCTGGTCGGTGGCCGTCCGCCAGGAATGGCTGGCGCCGCAGATCCTGCCGGCGCCGAGCCTCGTCTGGCAAACCGGTCTGGAGCTCGCCACTTCCGGCCAGCTCGCACACGAACTCGCGGTCAGTCTCGCGCGGGTGATGACCGGCGTCCTGCTTGGTGGCCTTGCCGGACTGGCCGTCGGCGTCGCGTTCGGCCTGTCGCGGACGCTGGAAACCTATGCCGCGCCGACCATACGCGCCTTCTTCCTGGTCCCCTCGCTCGGCTGGCTGCCCTTCTTCATGCTGGTGCTCGGCATTGGCGAGACACTGAAGATCGTCCTGATCGCCAAGACCGCCTTCCTGCCGCTGATGGTCGGGGTGTTCGAAGCCATCCGCTCGATGCCGGCGAAATATGACGACGTCGCACGGGCATTGGAACTCGATCGCCGCGCCCGGCTGCGCCACATCGTGCTGCCGGCGGTGCTGCCGGCCATCGCCACCGGCTTCCGCCTCTCGCTCTCCAAAGGATGGAAAGCGCTCATCCTCGTCGAGATGCTCGCCTCGGCGGCAGGCATCGGCTACCTCATGATGTGGGGGCGCAAATCGTTCCAGCTCGACGTGGTATTCGCCACGATGATCGTCATCGGTCTCGTCGGCTGGGCGCTCGACCATGGGCTGCTGAAGCTGCAGAACCGGACCACTCGCTGGTCCTTCCATAGCGTGAGGTGAGGCGATGAGCACCGCCCCCCCCACATCCTCCCCCTCACAGCCGGCCTTGACCCGCTGCGGCCGTCTCTGGCGCGGAGCCCTGCTGCCGATCGCGCTGATCGCGATATGGGCGGCGATCAGCGCCGCGGGTCTCGTCAACCCCGAGCTCTTCAGCCCGCCGCAGGTCGTACTGCACACCGCCATCGAGGATTTTGCCTCGGGCGCGGTGCCCTTCGCCCTGGCGGCGACGTTGCTGCGGGCGCTGATCGGTTCGGCCATCGGCATCTCCGCGGGTTTCCTCGTCGGCACCTTGCTCGGCCTCTCCGGCATCGCCCGGCGCATCGGCGACCCGACCATCAACAGCGCCCGACAGATCGCGCTCTTCGCTTGGATTCCGCTGCTCAGCGCCTGGTTCGGCAACGGCGAATTGATGAAGATCACGCTGATCGCGCTCGGCGCCTTCTTTCCCATGGCGCTGGCGGCGGAGGCCGGCTGCCGCAACGTGCCTGTGCCCTATCGCGAGATCGGCCGTGTGCTGGAGCTCGACCGGCTCACCACGCTGCGCCGCATCGTGCTGCCGGCGGCCACCCCGGCGCTGCTCGCGGGGCTGGAACTGTCGCTCAACATCGCCTGGCTCGGCACCTTCGGCGCCGAGTACCTGATCGGCACCGGCTACATTAACGGCATGGGCGACGGACTCGGTGCCTATCTCGCCGCCGCCCGCGAATTTGCCCGCATGGACCGGGTGATCGTCGGCGTCGTCTCGCTGGCGGTGGTCGGGCTGGCGCTCGACCGCGCCGTCGTGCTGCTTTCACGGAGGGCCCTGCCATGGTCCAGACACTAGACGCCTCGCATACCGCTCCAGCCGCCGGCCCGCATCGCAGTGACATCGACATCCGCAACGTCTCGAAGAGCTTCGCCGTCGACGGCGGCACGGTGCAGGCGCTGACGGATGTCTCGCTCGCCGTGCGGCCGGGCGAGTTCGTCAGCCTCGTCGGGCCGAGCGGCTGCGGCAAGTCGACTCTTCTGCGCCTCATCGCCGGTCTCGATGTGCCGGACAGCGGCACCGTCGCGGTTGACGGCCAGAAGGTGACGAAGCCCAGCCTCACCCGCGGCATCGTCTTCCAGGATCATCGCCTGCTGCCCTGGTTGAGCGTGGAGGCCAACATCCTGCTCAGCCTCAACAGCGTGGCCGGCGCGGCGGAGGAAAAGCGTACCCGCGTCGCCGAACTGATCCGCCTCGTCGGTCTCTCCGGCTTCGAGAAGGCCTTGCCGCACCAGCTTTCCGGCGGCATGTCGCAGCGCGCCGCCATCGCCCGGGCGCTGGCGCCACGCCCACGCCTGCTGCTGCTCGACGAGCCGCTGGGCGCCCTCGATTCGCTCACGCGCGGCTATCTCCAGGAGGAATTGCTGCGCCTGTGGGAGCACGAAGGCATCGCCATGGTGATGGTGACACACGATGTCGAGGAAGCGGTGTTCCTCTCCAACCGCGTGGTGGTCATGGACCCGCGCCCCGGACGGGTGCGGCAGATCTTCGACATTGCCGGTGCACGGCCACGCCAACGGGCGGAGCGCGCCTTCGTGGAAGTGAAGCAGGACATCCTCGATCTGCTTCACCTCCACCGGCACGCTGCCTGAGCCAGCCGCGTCCGCCAGGCGCGACCTTTCGCGCCGATCAAACCTTCTGCCCGGTCTCGGGCGGTCCGTCGGCGAAGGCATGGCGCCGGGCGAGACCGATCGCGACGAGGCTTGCCGCGCACAGCGCTGCGGCGATGCCGATCAGCAGCGGCAGGCCGAGCCAGCCGGCGGCGATGCCGATGAGCGCGGCGCTGGCGGCCGGACCGGTGCGGAAAATCAAGCCGTAGAGCGCCATGGTGCGGCCACGGAACATCGAGTCGGAGAACAGCTGCGCCAGCGACTGCATGCCGATATTGCACATCACATGGCAGAGGCCGGCCAGGGCGACCAGGACGAACGCCACCGTCCGGTCCCCGACGAAGCAGAAGGCGATGAGCGCGCCGGCCATACCGATGCCGGCGAGATAGGTCACCGTTACCAGTCGGTCGGTGGAGCGCCGACGCAGCATCCAGCTGCCGCCGATGAGGGCGCCGACGCCCTGCAAGCTCATCAGCGTCGAGAGCACGCCAGGCCCACCGCCCAGCATATCGCCGGCGATGGCAGGGAACAGTTCGGTGAAGGGACGACCGAGCACCGAGAACGCGATAGCGAGCAGGAACACCGTCGCGACCGCCGGGGTGCGGGCGACATAGCGATAACCGCCGACGAAATCCTGCAGCACGCTGCGACCGCTGGCGGCGCCCGGGCGGTCCAGAGCGGCGCGCAGGCGAGCGAGGACGAAGATCAGCACCGCGAAGCTGGCGCCGTCGACGAGGAACACCACCGCCGTTCCGGCATGGACGATGACAAAGCCCCCGAGTGCCGGGCCAGCGGCACGCGCAACGTTGAAGGCGATGGAATTGGCCGCCACCGCCCGCGCCATGTGGCGGCGGTCGGCCAGGAACCCGATGGCGACGGCCCGGGCCGGCTGGCTCAGTCCCTGCCAGCTGGCATCCGCCAGCGCCAGCAGCCAAAGCAGTTCGATGGTCATCGCCCCCGTCACGGTGACGGCGAACAGCGTCAGCGTCACCACCATGCCGCAGCACTGGAAGAGGAGATTCAGCCGGTAGGGATTGCTGCGGTCGGTGATGACACCCGCGAGCGGCGCCACCCACAGTGCCGCCACCAGTTCGGTGAGGGCGATGGCACCGATCCAGGCGACCGACTGGGTCAACTCCCAGGCCAGCCAGCCGATCGCCATGCGCTGCATCCAGCTGCCGGTGGAGGAGACGGCCTGCCCGGCAGCGTAGAGAATGAAGGGACGGCTGGATGTGGCCGGTGTCGTCTGACCTGGGTCAGGCATGCGTAGGTTCCGTTCATAGGCTCGGCATCGAGAGCCGCGCACGTCCGGATCGGTCCGGCAGCACGCGGGTCGGGCGGTACAAGGGAAGACGCCGGGCGGGAAGCCTGCGGCGCGAGGAAAGAGGAGGCGAAGGCATGACGACGATCCGGCTATGGAGCGACGCCGAGGTGGAGGGGCATCCCGCGGTGAAGGCGGTGTTCGACGACATCCGCACGACGCGCAGGTCCGATTTCATCAATAATTTCTGGCGGGCGCTCGCCAACGATCCGGCGGCGCTGGCGCGGACATGGGACAGCCTCAAGGCGGTGATGCTCGCCGAGGGGCCACTCGATCCTCTGACACGCGAACTGATCTACATCGCCGTCTCGACCGCCAATGGCTGTTCCTATTGCATTCACTCGCACACCGCCGCCGCGCGGGCCAAAGGCATGACCGACGCGCAGCACCTCCATCTGACCGCGATCATCGGCATGGCGGCGCAGACTAATGCCCTCGTTACCGCGCTCCAGGTGCCGGTGGATACCGCCTTCCTCATCGAGAGCTAGCACAAGGGCGACCCATCGTTCCGGCTGCAGGCACTGATGGGCTGCGATCACTTCCCGTTTGGGAGGTTCTCGCAGCTCGTTCCCGTATGGCGCGCCGAGACCGAACCGGAATTAAGACCTGAGACGAGGCTCGTGGTCCGGCACCTTGGCCCGGCCGTCCAGCGTCAAGGGTTTCCGAGAGTTCAGCCTGCATCTCAACATTTTACCAATGAAGGAGTTGACGCCAATAAATTATATTATCTATCGTATTTATATAAATTCGGAACGCGGCCATGGCAACTTCACAGATCCGCCTCAAGACAGACGTGCTGGTCATCGGTGGAGGACCGGCCGGCATATGGGTGGCGCTCAGCATCGCCGAAGCCCGCGCACGCATGGTGACCGCCGAGAAGGATTATGTCGGCGCCTCCAGCTCCTTCAGCAGCGCCAATGCCGGTGCCGACGGCATCAAGCCCGACGATCCCGCTCAAAGCGCGCGACGTCCCGATCCACATCGCCAGCCCGGCGCACATGCCGATCACCACCGGCGGCGAGGTAGCCGGCGTGTCGGCGGAGGTCGAGGCGCGCAAGGCCGCGGCGCGCGCGCCATCTCCCTGTCCGAGACCACGATGGACAGCAGCCTCCATGCACCGGGCCGCCAGCTCGCTTCGCGGAAGTCGACGGGCCGAGACGCATCGTGACAGCCCAGGCGGATACCAAACTGGAGGCAGACGTCGTCGTAATCGGCGGCGGGCCGGCCGGCTGCTGGGCCGCCCTCACCGCCGCCGAGCAAGGCGCGCGCGTAGTCGTGGTCGAGAAGGGCTATGTCGGCACCTCCGGCGCCACTGCCGCCGGCAACACCACCATCATCGATGCCGCACCCGGGTCGGTGGCGCAGTTCGAGGCGTTGGAGCGGCGACGCGCGCGGGGCGCCGGCCTCGTCGAGGAAGACATCGTCACGCGGGTGCTCGACGAGACGCACCGCCAGCTCGACCGCCTCACCGACTGGGGCTACGGCTTTCCTACCTCCGATAACGGCTTGCTGTTCCGCGGCTCGATGCGCGGCGTCGATTATCTCTATTTCATGCGCCGGAAACTGCTGAAGGCAGGCGTGACCATCCTGGACCACGCTCCGGCCGACACATTGCTTGCCCATGACGGCGCGGCGGCCGGTGTCTCCGGCTGGTGGCGCGGCTCGGGCGAACGCTGGACGGTGCACGCTGGCGCCGTCGTGATCGCGTCAGGTGGCTGCGCATTCCTCAGCGGCGCCCTTGGCACCCATAACCTCACCGGCGACGGCTATCTGATGGCGGCGGAGCTCGGCGCCCGCCTCGCAGGCATGGACTTTACCGGGCAGTACGGCATCGCCCCCAAGGGATCCTCGGTGACCAAGGGCATCGTCTATTTCTGGGCGACGCTCTTCGACGCCGACGGCAATCGCATCGAGGAGACCGGCGACCGGCAGGAGATCGTCGCCCGCCATCTCCTCCGGGGGCCGGTGCGCGCGGTGCTCGACAAGGCCCCCGAGCGGCTCCGCGAGGGCATGCGACACGGTCAGCCCAATATCTTTCTGCCCTTCGACCGGCAGGGTATCGATCCCTTCACCCAGCCCTTCGAGGTGACGCTGCTCTATGAAGGTACGGTGCGTGGGGTGGGCGGCATCCTGATCGGCCAGGATGGAGCGACCGACCTGCCCGGCCTTTATGCCGCTGGCGATGCCGCGGCGCGCGAACCGATGAGCGGCGCCACCTCCGGCGGCGGCGGGCCGAACGCCTCCTGGGCGCTGGCAACCGGCGTGTGGGCCGGCGGCGGCGCGGCCCGTTTTGCTCGTTCGCTCGGCCCTCTCGCCACTCGCCGACCGGCGCGCGCCGCCACCGAGACGCTCGGGACGAATGTCGCGCATGCCGATGCGCGGGCGGAAATCGCCGGCATCATTCGGGCTGTGCAAGACGAAGTGCTGCCACTCGATCGTAGCTTCTACCGCTCGGGAGCCCGCCTCGCCGTCTCGGCGCGGCGGCTCGACGATCTCTGGCAAGCGGTTCGACGGTTCGACGGGCGCCTGCCCGGACAGGAAAAAGCGCATGAAGCCGCTGCCATGACGGCCACCGCGCGCTGGATCGTCGCGAGTGCGCAGGCGCGACCGGAGAGTCGCGGGATCCATCGTCGTGAGGACGCCACATCGACCGGCGAGCCGCCCCGGCGGATACATTCCGGCGGGTTGGGCCGCGTCTGGTCGCGGTGGTCTCATGTCACCGACCGTCCACCCCTCGAAAGCTTGGCCGCCGAATGATCGAGCTTCTCTCCGCGACGCGCTGCATCGCGTGTAATCTTTGCGTCAAGGCCTGCCCCGACCACGTATTCGAGGCGGTCGAGAACAGCATCCCGGTGATTGCGCGCAAGGAAGACTGCCAGACTTGCTTCCTGTGCGAACTCTACTGCCCCGTCGACGCGCTCTATGTATCGCCCCTGCGTGATCGCGACGAGCCGGTCTCGGAGGCAGATCTCGCCGATCGAGGCCTCCTCGGCAGCTTCCGCCAACGGATGGGTTGGGATCGTGCCCGTCCGAAGGGCACGCACAGGGACACCAGCTATCGCATGTTCGAGGATGACAAGGTCAAACCTTAACTGATCAAACCGGCAAGCTCTCCGTCACGGACAGCCTAGTGGGCAGAACTGGGAGCCCCCGAGCCGTCCCTCTCCTGCCTCTCAGGGAGCACCACATGGAACGGTTGTTCCGCAGGATGGTGGCCGAGGCAGCCTCACCCTTCCCGTGCATGCCCCTCCTCCTCGCCTTCCGTGAGGGGCGTCCCCTCACATAGCCCCAGCTCGCCTCCTGGCAGGCCTCGCCAAGCGCCACCTCAGGAACGTCTGTCCGATCAGAAGGGCGCATGGCGTCCCTGGGGCACCCGCCGCACGACCTCATCAATGCCGCTTCGGTGACTGTGAAGGGCTCCGTGAAGTTGGCCTCAGGGGCTACGGAAGGGGATGGCTGCATGTGCATGACAAGCCCCCCACCGCTGCCAAAAAGAGACCCGCCAGGCGACGGACCTCATTGCAGCCGTTCGAGGCCGTGTTTATCACCAGCCAAGCTCATAGAATGATGGGAGCCTTCTATGGAGGTGCTGAAAGCGGCTGTCACAGCAGTCGTTGCGGGTGACATGAATGGCCTTCCGATGGTTCTAGACGCTAGTCACGCTGAACTGCGGGATGCCGCTGCAAATCTGGCTCAGTTATCGGTTTCGCGAGCCGCTTTGGTGAGGGTGTTGAGGGAGTGGCGCTGCGGCGCCTACAATGATGAAAATGTTCAGCAATGGGCGTCATTCATCAGGCGCGGCTACGTTGCTGGAAGAAACAAGGGCGCGATACATCCCATTGTCATCGAATATGACGCAAACGACGAAGAGTTAATCGCGCGAATAATCGGAAGGCTCGACGACATCGGAGACCGGATTGATGGGTTTATCGACAAAAATGAGCAAGTGGGAATGCTGCGCGCGCTTGAGATATAGGCACCCAAGACTTGCTCGGAGACATCCCACACCGGCCGCCCTCACCGGCGAGGACTTCCAAGCACGTATCGACGAGCTCCACAATACCGACTCAGACCGGCACCGGAGGAACTTCTGCGGCGCTGGTCGGTGACCGCGAAAATGAACAGCAGCCGATATAAGGAACCCGACTCGATTGAGCCGCTGTCAACCGGGCGACATTCGGACGCGCAGGAGAGCCGTTCGCTAGGCCCCCCTAGGGGACACGTCCATTTTCTCGTCATCGAATATCGAATAAATTCAATGACTTATGGACATGAAAATCAACTGGCGCGCCCTAGGGGAGTCGAACCCCTCTCTCCACCGTGAAAGGGTGGCGTCCTAACCGATAGACGAAGGGCGCGCAGGCGGGCACCTTATACGGGCGCTTGACGGATCGCACAAGTCATCCCCCGCCTGCCCATCCACAGCTTTGCGGCCGCTTTCGCTCTGGGCGCGAAAGAGCCGAGATGGGCGCAACATCGCCGGAGATCACGCCCTGTACGCGGCACAACCGGCCGCCACCACGAGACCCAGCGCTGTCCGCTTCACCACATCGACCAGGCCGCGTAGACGCCACCGACCACCACCACCATGACAACCAGCAGGCTGTTCACCAGAACCAGCCGGATCAGGGCGCGCTTGGCTTCAGGATCGTCGGCCATGATCAGGATCCCTCGTCGACGGCGGCGCTCGCCGACCTGGATCCACACTACAAGCGGGGACCGGGAGCCTCTACGGCACGTGTCGTCGCAGCACCGGTATCGAGAGGTGAAGGAGCTGAGGCGTTTCGTCGCTTATTGCGGCGCCCCTGCCGTAGCCGCACCGCGGGCCACCACATGCACGACACGATAGCCGCGCTCCTTCATCGCCCTGAGCAGGGCCGGCACCATCCGGGCGGTCTGCAGGCGGGTGTCGTGAAACAGCACGATTCCACGTCCGGCATGTGCCATGCGCGCCAGCACCAGATCCAGTTCGGCTTCCGGTGTCATGGTGTTCCAGTCGCTCGCCCACAGATCGGCGCCGAACACGCCCATCTTCCGGCTGGCGACATAGGCCAGCAACTGCGGCGACGACCCAAAGCCGGGGAAGCGAAAGAAGGGAAAGCGCGGCGAGGCCACCACATTGCCATAGGCCGCGCGATCGACGCTGGCGATGCCACGCTCGATATCCCGAACCGCCTTGTCATAGGGCATGTCCGCCAGCGTCATCGGGTGCGTCTGGCTGTGATAGCCGACGCCATGCCCCTCGGCGAGGATGCGCTTGACCAGCGCCGGGCTCTCGGCGGCACGCGTCCCCACCAGGAAGAAGGTGGCGCGGACGCAGCCGGCAGCCAGCGCCTTCAGCACCATTGGCGTGGTGCCCGCGGAGGGACCATCGTCGAAGGTGAGGACGAACTCGCCTTCAGCCAGATCGAGCGTCTGCGGAAAATGCTTGAGACCAACCTCGAGGCCGGCGGGATCGACCTCCAGCACCCGTGCGGTACCCGGCCCGGCGGAACAGTCCCCGGCAGCGAACACCGGCATGGAAAGGCCGGGCAGAATCGCAGCCAAGGCCAACAGAGAGGTCAGAAATCGCATGACGCCACCAGAATGCGTGGAACGGCGTCTCCTACTCCAGCGCCGTGCGCGCCGCCAGCCGCGTGCGACATGGCTGCCCCGCCACCTGCTCATTCGGCGCGATGTGAACGGTCGGGAATGTTGAGGGTGTAGATCCGAACAGTGGCGTTCCGGGGGCCCGGAGACGGCAGGTCTGCTCCGGGCGCCCCCTGCCCGCGCTAAGCGCGGGCTCGCGCGCAGAACCGACGACCTGGACGATCCGGTCAGGACCGCCACACGCCAACCACTCACTCGATGTCCTGGAAAAAGTGAAAGCTTCGGTCGCCCGCAATGCCGACCGAAGCTTTCCGCAAGCGTATATAAATCGCTCAAACGATCACTGCCGGCTTCAAGAAGCCTAGTATTGATCGGCTGGCAACCAACCTTGCGGCCGGTGCCTATATGCTTAAATCAACTGCCTCCTATGGCACCGCATTGCAGCATAACTTTCAAGCCCTAAAATTAGGCAGGTGCTTACTCAAAAACCGGCAACCTCTACAAATTCCTAACGTTCAGCATTACGTTACGTTCAATTAAGTCTCCGGGGCGTCGACAATGGGGTCATATTGCGACGCATCAAACCCCAATACGCTCCAGCTCTGCTGCATATGCGGGGGGAGAGGCGCCGATACATCGATCAGCCGCTCCTCCCGCGGATGCGGGATCACCAGCCGCCGCGCCAGCAGGTGCAGGCGATTCTGCAACCCGCCGGGCAACGGCCAGTTCTCGATATCGAAATACTTCGGGTCTCCGACAATTGGATGACCGATATGCGCCGCATGCGCGCGCAGCTGATGCGTACGCCCCGTCACCGGCTTCATCGACAGCCAGGACAGCTTCTGCGCCGCCTGGTCGACCACGGCGTAGTAGGAGACGGCGTGGCTCGCCTCATCGTCGCCATGGCGGGCGACTCGCATGCGCTCGGCCGCCTCGTCCTTGGCGAGATAGGTCGAGATGCGCCCCTGCCGCGGCTTGGGCACGCCCGGCACCAGCGCCCAGTACACCTTGCGCGCCGAACGGGAGCGGAAGGTCTTGGCCAGCGTCGACGCCGCGAGCCGGCTCTTGGCGATCAGCAGGATGCCCGACGTGTCCTTGTCGATGCGATGGACCAGGCGCGGCTTCTGGCCATCCTCGGCGCGCAGCGATTCCATCAGCCCGTCGACATGGCGGTAGGTGCCGGAGCCTCCCTGGACGGCCAGCCCGTAGGGCTTGTTCAGCACCATCACGTCGCGATCCTCATAGAGCGTGATGGATTTGAGGAAGGCCGCGTCCTTGTCATCAGCCACGGCGCGCTTCACCGCGGGGGCGGCCAGAGCTTCCGCCTCCCCTATCGCACGAGGGCGAGGGGGCGGGGCCTCGCCACGGGCGGCAGCCTCCTGAACTTCCAGATAATCGGCCGCGGAGGGCTGGGGCTTTTCCTCCAGCGGCGGGACGCGCACGCTCTGGCCGGCGGCCAGCCGCGTATTGGTCTTCACCCGGCCGCCGTCGACCCGCACCTGGCCGCTGCGCAACAGCTTCTGCAGGTGGCCGAAGGACAGGTCGGGAAAATGCGCCTTGAACCAGCGGTCCAGCCGCATCTCATCTTCGTCGCGGGCGACGGTACGTATCTCGACGGCCATGATGATGTCTCCTTGGCCAAGGAGATAGCCGAGCCGGGCCCTTGCGTCACGCGAATGCGCGTGTAAGCGCGAGCCCAGCGAACACGGCGATGAGCGACAACCCGACACTGCCTACAACATAGGCAATCGCCGACCAGGCTTCGCCGCGCTCAAACAGCACCGCCACATCGAGCGAGAAGGCGGAAAAGGTGGTGAACCCTCCCAATATGCCGGTCACCATGAACAGGCGCGCCGATAGCGACCAGCTCTCGCCAGCGCGGAACGCCAGCCAGCCGGCGATCACGCCGATCAGGAACGAGCCCAGCACATTGATGGCCAGCGTCCCGCCGGGAAAGTCGGTGCCGATCATTCGCGGCGCGGTCACGTTCACCGCATGCCGCAGCATGCCGCCTAGTCCGGCACCGACAAAAACCAGCAACCAATTCATCGCCCCGCCTCCGGAAACCGCCCTGCCCTGCCCTCGCCGACCTATCGTCCGCGCCGCTCCGCCCTCAGCTTCGCCCAGTACTCAAGCCGCTTCTTCACCTCGCGCTCAAAGCCCCGCTCATTGGGAGCGTAGAAATCGGTACGGCGATCGCCGGCGAGATCGTCGGGAAAGAAGGTCTGGCCGGCATAGGCGTCCGGATAATCGTGATCGTACCGGTAGCCCTCGTGGTAGCCGAGCTCCTTCATCAGCTTGGTCGGCGCGTTGAGAATGTGCTTGGGCGGCTGGAGCGAGCCGGTCTTCTGCGCCAAAGCGAGCGCGGTGTTGAAGGCCGAATAGGCGGCGTTGGATTTCGGCGCGGTGGCGACATAGGCGATGGCCTGCGCCAGGAACAGCCGGCCCTCCGGCCAGCCTACCCGATCGAAGGCCGTCCAGGCGGCCACCACCTGCGGCATCGCCTGCGGATCGGCCATGCCGACATCCTCGGACGCCGCGCAGCACAGCCGGCGGAAGATCGTGCCGGGGTCCTCGCCACCGGTGAGCATCCGCGCCGCCCAGTACATGGCGCCGTTCACGTCGGAGCCGCGCAGGCTCTTATGGAAACAGCTCAGCAGGTTGTAATGCTCGTCCTGCCCCTTGTCGTAGATCGGTGCCCGCTTCTGCATGGTCGCGGCGAGGCCGGCGACGTCGAGGTCCTTCTCCGGCGGCAGGCGGAACAGCTCCTCGACCATGCCCAGCAGATAGCGCCCGTCACCGTCCGCCATGCCGACGAGGGCAGCGCGGGCTTCCGGCTCCAGCGGCAGACGATGCCCCTCCAGTTCCTCGGCGCGGGCCAGCAGCCGCTCCATCGCGAGCGCGTCGAGCGGCTTGAACACCAGCACCCGCGCCCGCGACAGCAGCGCCGCGTTCAGCTCGAAGGACGGGTTTTCCGTGGTGGCGCCGATCAGGGTGATGGTGCCGTCCTCCATCACCGGGAGGAAGCTGTCCTGCTGGGCGCGGTTGAAGCGATGGATCTCGTCGACGAACAGCAGCGTGCCGGTGCCGACGGCGCGGCGCCCCCGCGCGGCCTCGAACACCTTCTTCAGCTCGGCGACGCCGGAGAAGATCGCCGAGACCTGCTCGAAATGCAGGTCTGTTTCCCGTGCCAGCAGCCGGGCCACCGTGGTCTTGCCGGTGCCGGGCGGCCCCCAGAAGATCAGCGAACCGATGGAACGCCCCTCGGCCATGCGGGTGAGGATGCCGTCCGGGCCGGTCAGATGCTCCTGTCCAACCACCTCGTCGAGCCGACGCGGACGCAGCCGGTCGGCGAGCGGGCGCGGCGCCCCCGCGTCCATTCCAGCTTGTGCGAACAGGTCGGCCATGGCGCGATCAGCCCGGCAACATGGCGGAGATCTTGCGCCCGCCGCGCTGCACGGTGATGCGCCAGACGCGGGACGGCGTCTGCGTCGCCCGCGAGAGGTCGGCGGTGCGGGCGATAGGAAGGCCGTTCACCTCCAGCACCACATCGCCGACGCGCAGGCTGCTGCGGTCGGCCGGGGAGCCCTCCTCGATGGCGGTAACCACCACCCCCTGGTCGACATCGACCGTGCGCAGTTCCTCCACAACAGCCGGCGACAGGTTGACCGCCGTGGCGCCGGTCAGCGGCGAACGCCCGCCGATGGTCACCTCGTCGCGCGGCGAGGTTTCCGGCGCGGGCTCCAGCGGCAGGTTGACCGCCAATTCCTTGCCCTGCCGCACCACCGTCACCGCCACGGCGCCGCCGAGCGGCCGGGTAGCGAAACGGTAGCCAAACGCATCGGGGTCATCGACCTCCTGGCCGGCAATCGCCGTCACCAGATCGCCAACCCGCAATCCGCCCTTCTCGGCCGGGCTGCCGGGCGTCACGCTCTGCACCAGCGAGCCGACCGGGCGCGGCAGGTCGAGCCCCTCGGCGATATCCGGGGTCACGCGTTGCAGCTTGGCGCCCAGCCAGGGCCGCCGCACCGACTTGCCGCCGTCGAGCGCCGACTGCACCACCACCCGGACCATGTCGGCTGGAATGGCGAAGCCGATGCCCTGCGAACCGCCGGAGCGCGAGAAGATCGCCGTATTGATGCCGACAACCCGACCGGCGGTGTCGACCAGCGCGCCGCCGGAATTGCCGGGATTGATGGCGGCATCGGTCTGGATGAAGAACTGGTAGTCGGTGATGCCGATCTGGGTGCGGGCGAGCGCCGAGACGATGCCCTGCGTCACCGTCTGGCCGACCCCGAACGGGTTGCCGATGGCCAGCACGATGTCGCCTACCTGCAAGTCATCGGAACTGCCGAGCTCGGCGAAGGTGAAATTGCCCTTGCCGCTCTTCAGCTTCAGCACGGCGAGATCGGTGCGCGGGTCGCGGAGCAGGATGTCGGCGTCGAACTCGCGCTTGTCGGCGAGCGCCACCCGCACTTCGTCGGCGCCCTCGATCACGTGATTATTGGTGATGACGAGCCCGCTCGCATCCACAACGACGCCGGAACCCAGCGCCCGCTGCATCCGCTCGCTCGGGCCGCCGAAGCCGGGCCCACCGGGGCCGCCCGGCCCGTTCGGCACGCCGAAGAAGCGGCGGAAGAACGGATCGTCGAACAGCGGGTTGCTCTGCCGCGCCTGCACCGTGCGCAGTGCGTAGACGTTGACGATGGCCGGCGCCGTCCGCGCCACCACCGGGGCGAAGCTGAGCGATATCTCGGCGCGCGAGGTCGGCACCCGGGGCGTCTGCGCCGCCGCGGGCTGGAAGGTGGCGATGAGGGCGAGGAGAGCGAGAGAGAGAATGGTGCGTTGCATGGCGGAAATATAAGCGCCGACCCATGGCGGAGAAAGGGCAGCCCCGGCGGCGAAAACGAAACGGGTCACGAATCGGCGACCGCCAGAACGACGAAGGGCGACCCTAAGGCCGCCCTTCGCTTGATGCATTCCAAAACCGATAGCGCGATCAGGCCGCGGCGTTCTCTTCCGACTTCGAGGCCTCGTGGCGGGCCAGATCGGCAGCGCCCTTGGCGCTCTCGTCACGATCCACCAGCTCGATCACCGCGATCGGAGCCGAATCACCATGGCGGAACCCCGCCTTGATGATGCGGGTGTAGCCGCCATTGCGCTCCTTGTAGCGCGGGCCGACGACGTCGAAGAGCTTGCGCACGACGGCGACGTCGCGGATCTCTGCGATCGCCTGGCGACGCGCATGCAGGCCGCCGCGCTTGCCGAGGGTGATGAGCTTCTCGACCACCGGGCGAAGATCCTTGGCCTTCGGCAGGGTGGTGACGATCTGCTCGTGAGTGATGAGCGCCTGGGCCATATTGGCGAACATGGCCTTGCGGTGCTCTGCGGTCCGGTTGAACCGGCGATATGCCTTGCCGTGGTTCATGGCAAAATTCCTACAATGCGACGGCTTTCGAGCCGGGGGATGGATGGAGCGACTCGAACGTCGCGCTCAATGCTCAGTAATGATCTTCGAACCGCTTGGCGAGATCCTCGATGTTCTCCGGCGGCCAGCCCGGCACTTCCATGCCGAGATGCAGGCCCATGCTGGCGAGAACTTCCTTGATCTCGTTCAGCGACTTGCGGCCGAAGTTCGGGGTACGGAGCATCTCCGCCTCGGTCTTCTGGATCAGGTCGCCGATGTAGACGATGTTGTCGTTCTTCAGGCAGTTGGCCGAGCGCACCGACAGTTCCAGCTCGTCGACCTTCTTGAGGAGCGCCGGGTTGAAGGGCAGCTCCTGCATCGCCGGGCTTTCGGCCTCGCGCTTGGGCTCTTCGAAATTCACGAAGATCTCGAGCTGGTCCTGCAGAATGCGCGCGGCATAAGCGAGCGCGTCTTCCGGGCCGATCGAGCCGTTGGTCTCGATGGTCATGGTCAGCTTGTCGTAGTCGAGGATCTGGCCCTCACGGGTGTTCTCGACCTTGTAGGAGACCTTCTTGACCGGCGAGTAGAGGCTGTCGACCGGAATGAGACCGATCGGCGCGTCCTCGGGACGGTTGCGGTCGGCGGCGACATAGCCCTTGCCGGTATCGACCGTGAACTCCATGCGGATCTCGGCGCCGTCATCGAGGGTGCAGAGCACCAGCTCGGGGTTCAGCACCTGCACGTCGCCGACCGTCTGGATGTCGCCGGCGGTGACGATGCCCGGACCCTGCTTCTTCACCACCATGCGCTTCGGGCCATCGCCGGCCATCTTGATGGCGATGTCCTTGATGTTCAGCACGATGTCGGTCACGTCCTCGCGAACGCCCGGGATGGACGAGAACTCGTGCAGCACGCCGTCAATATGGACCGAGGTCACCGCCGCGCCCTGCAGCGAGGACAAGAGGATGCGGCGCAGCGCGTTGCCGAGGGTCTGGCCGAAGCCACGCTCGAGCGGCTCGGCGACCACGGTCGCAAACCGCTTCGCATCGCTTCCGGCGGAGACTTCGAGCTTTTCGGGCTTGATGAGCTCTTGCCAGTTCTTCTGAATCACTTGCGTCACCCTTGCTCTCGACGGAGCCGCGGGCACCCTGCCCTGCGACCGCCGCTCCTGCCCGAAGGCCGGAGAGAATGCCAAACGCAGCGGAGCCGGTGGCGACGAGCGCCACCGGACAACGAATGCGTCAGACGCGCCGGCGCTTGCGCGGACGGCAACCATTGTGCGGGATCGGGGTAACGTCGCGGATCGACGTCACCATGAAGCCCGCCGCCTGGAAGGCGCGCAGCGCGGATTCACGGCCAGAACCGGGACCCGACACCTCGACCTCGAGGGTGCGCATGCCGTGCTCGGAAGCCTTGCGGGCGCAATCCTCGGCCGCGACCTGCGCCGCGTAAGGGGTGGACTTACGGGAGCCCTTGAAGCCCATGGCGCCGGCCGACGACCAGGCAATGGTGTTGCCCTGCGCATCGGTGATGGTGATCATGGTGTTGTTGAACGACGCGTTCACATGAGCCACGCCGGAGGCGATGTTCTTGCGCTCGCGACGCTTAATGCGGGTAGTATCCTTGGCCATCGACTTCTCGATCCTTCAGACGCGCCCGTAGTGCCAGGCGCTCGGGACAAACATGCATGCGAAGCTCGCGACGGCAGCCGCGAGCACGAAAGAAGCGGGCCGAAACCCGCCTCGACTCACTTCTTCTTGCCGGCGATCGGCTTGGCCGGACCCTTGCGGGTGCGGGCATTGGTATGGGTACGCTGACCGCGCACCGGCAGGCCACGACGGTGACGCAGGCCGCGATAGCAGCCGAGGTCCATCAGGCGCTTGATGTTCATCGCGACTTCGCGGCGCAGATCGCCTTCAACGATGTAGTCGCGATCAATGGCTTCGCGAATCTGGAGCACTTCCTGGTCGGTCAGCTGATTGACGCGACGCTCCAGAGGAATGCCGACCTTCTCGACGATATCGGCGGCGTTCTTCGCGCCGATGCCGTGGATATACTGAAGCGCGATGATGACGCGCTTGTTGGTCGGGATATTGACGCCTGCGATACGGGCCACGTGCCGTCTCCATGTGAACCGGCGAACCGGAATAAAACAAACCCGCGTCCGGTGGAGGCCGGCCCATGCGAGTACACGTACAAGGCGCCGCCCGACATCGCGGACGATGTCGAAAGACGACGCCTGCTTAAGTGAAGCGCGGCTCTTAGTGCGATTCCGGCACGGAGTCAAGCTCCACGCCGAAACCTCACCTGCCGCCTACACGGTTTCGAGAACGTCGGCGATCGCCTTCTCGACCTCGTCGATCGGGCGCATACCGTCCACGCTCACCAGAAGACCACGCTCGGCATAATAGGGAGCCACCACGGCGGTATCGCGGTTGAAGGCCTCGAGCCGGGTCTTGAAGATCTCCGGATCGTCGTCCTTGCGCACCGCCTCGCCGCGCTCGCGCGCTTCCTGCGCGCGCTGCAGGATGCGGCCGACCAGCTTCTCCTGGTCGACCTTGAACTCGATCACCGCGTCGAGCTTCTGCCCCTTGCGGGACAGCAGGGTGTCGAGCGCTTCGGCCTGCGGCACGGTGCGCGGGAACCCATCGAGGATGAAGCCCTTGGCGGCATCCGGCTCGTCGATCCGATCGGAGATGATGCCGATGACGATCTCGTCGGACACCAGCTTGCCGGCATCCATCACTTCCTTGGCCTTGAGGCCGACCGGCGTTCCGTTCCGCACGGCCTCACGGAGCATGTCGCCGGTGGACAGCTGCACGATGCCGTGCCGCTGCACCAGACGTTGTGCCTGAGTTCCCTTGCCCGCTCCAGGCGGACCAAGAAGAATCAGTCTCATCGACGCTTCCCCCTGAGCTTGGCCTTCTTGACCAGCCCCTCATATTGATGCGCCAGCAAGTGTCCCTGAACCTGAGCCACCGTGTCCATCGTAACGGAAACCACGATAAGCAACGACGTACCGCCGAAATAGAACGGCACTGCCGCATAGGAGATCAGGATCTCGGGAAACAGGCAGACGATCGCTAGGTAAGCCGCACCGATGACCGTGATGCGAGTCAGCACATAGTCGATATATTCGGCCGTGCGCTCGCCGGGCCGGATGCCAGGGATGAAGCCGCCGTGCTTCTTCAGATTGTCCGCGGTCTCGGTCGGATTGAACACGATCGCGGTATAGAAGAAGCAGAAGAACACGATCAGCAGCACATAGAGCAGCATGAACAGCGGCTGTCCGTGGCCGATCAGCGTCGTCACCGTGGTCAGCCATGCCGGGCCCTGCCCCTGCATGAAGCTGGCGACCGTGGTCGGAATCAGCAGCAGCGAGGAGGCGAAGATCGGCGGGATGACGCCCGAGGAGTTCAGCTTCAGCGGCAGGTGCGAGGACTGACCCTCATACACCTTGTTGCCGACCTGGCGCTTCGGATACTGGATCAGCAGCCGGCGCTGGGCACGCTCCACGAACACGATGAACATGATCACCGCGGCCGCCATCAGGATCACGGCGATGATCAGGCCGGTCGAGATCGCGCCCTGACGGCCGAGCTCCAGCGTATTGGCGATCGCCGACGGCAGCTCCGCGACGATACCGGCAAAGATGATCAGCGAGATGCCGTTACCGATGCCGCGCGACGTGATCTGCTCGCCGAGCCACATGAGGAACATGGTACCGCCGGTCAGCGTGACCACCGTCGAGATGCGGAAGAACCAGCCGGGATCCGCCACCACGGCGCCCGAGCCTTCCAAGCCCACGGCGATGCCATAGGACTGGAACACCGCGAGCACCACCGTCAGGTAGCGGGTGTACTGGTTGATCATCTTGCGGCCGGACTCGCCCTCCTTCTTCAGCGCTTCCAGCGTCGGCGAGACGGTGGTGAGCAGCTGAACGATGATGGAGGCGGAGATGTACGGCATGATGTTCAGGGCGAAGATGGCCATGCGCGAGACGGCGCCGCCCGAGAACATGTTGAAAAGGCCGATGATGCCCTGCTGCGCGGTGCGGAACACGTCCGCGAGCGCATCGGGATTGATTCCCGGCATCGGAATGTAGGTGCCCAGCCGATACACGAGAAGCGCACCCAGTGTGAACCAGATGCGCTTCTTCAGTTCTTCGGCTTTTGCCAGAGCACCAAAATTGAGGTTAGCCGCGAGTTGTTCCGCTGCGGACGCCATGGTGGCTGCGCTCCTCGCCTGTGCCCTGTATCAATTCGGAAGGCCTGACTTAAGCGTCAGGCCTCCGTTTCGCCAGTGGTCTCCGGCGCCGCCGGCAGCGTCACGGTGCCGCCGGCCTTCTCGACCGCCGCGATCGCCGACTTGGTGGCATGCGCCACGTCCAGCGAAATCTTCGCGGTCAGCTCGCCGGAACCCAGCACGCGCACGCCAGCCTTGGCACGGCGCAACGCGCCGGCGGCGACCAGGGCCGCCTCGGTCACGGGCTGCTTGGCATCCAGCTTGCCGGCATCGATCGCGGTCTGGATGCGGCCGAGGGTAACCTCGTTCCAGTCCAGCGCGAAGATGTTGTGGAAGCCGCGCTTGGGCAGACGGCGATGCAGGGGCATCTGACCGCCTTCGAAGCCCTTGATCGCGACGCCGGTGCGCGAGGTCTGACCCTTCACGCCACGGCCGCCGGTCTTGCCCTTGCCCGAACCGATGCCACGACCGACGCGCATGCGCTTCTTGCGCGAGCCGTCATTGTCCTTGATATCGTTGAGGTTGCTCATCGCCTGTCTCCTCTACCCGCCGTCACGCTTCGACGACGCGAACGAGGTGGCGGACCTTCTGGATCATGCCACGCACGGCCGGGGTATCCTCGAGCGTCGCCTGACGCCCGATCTTGTTCAGTCCGAGACCGACGAGCGTCGCCCGCTGGTCTTCCGGCCGGCGGATCGGGGAACCGACCTGCTCGACCGTGATCGTCTTGGTGCTCTTCGCCATGATACGCTCCAATCCCTGTCCGAAGCGCGTCAATCGGTCGCTTCGGCGTCGTCGATGCGACGGCGCGACTGAAGCTGCGACACCTTGAGGCTGCGGCGCGCCGCAACCAGACGCGGGCTGTCCTGGTTCTTCAGCGCATCGAAGGTCGCCCGAACCATGTTGTACGGGTTGGACGAGCCGAACGACTTCGCCACCACGTCCTGCATGCCCAGCGTCTCGAAGACGGCGCGCATCGGGCCGCCGGCGATGATGCCGGTACCCGCCGGGGCGGCGCGGAGCACCACCTTGCCGGCGCCGTGGTGACCATGCACGTCATGGTGCAGGGTACGGCCTTCGCGCAGCGGCACGCGGATCAGCGCGCGCTTAGCGGCATCCGTGGCCTTGCGGATGGCTTCCGGCACTTCGCGGGCCTTGCCGTGGCCGAAGCCGACGCGACCCTTCTGGTCGCCTACGACGACCAGCGCGGCGAAGCCGAAACGACGGCCACCCTTCACAACCTTCGCGACACGGTTGATGTGGACCAGCTTGTCCACGAACGTGTTGTCGCGATCTTCGCGTTCACGCTCACGTTCACGAGCCATGATCTTATCCTCGTCGTTCTGCGGGGGATCCCGCTCGTGATTAGAAGTTGAGTCCGCCCTCGCGGGCGGCCTCGGCGAGCGCCTTGACGCGGCCGTGATAGATGAAGGCGCCGCGGTCGAAGACCACGTCCTTCACACCGGCCGCGACGGCACGTTCCGCCACGAGCTTGCCGATCGCCGCAGCCGCCGCGACATCCGCGCCGGTCTTGAGGCTTCCCCGCAGATCCTTCTCGATCGTCGAGGCGGCGGCGATGGTCACGCCGCGCGCATCGTCGATGACCTGCGCATAGATGTGCTTCGACGAGCGATGCACCGAGAGGCGCGGCCGCCCGTTCGCCGCCGAGCGCAGGGCCCGGCGGACACGCGCCTTACGGCGCTCGGTAGCGTCCTGAAACTTTGCCATGGTACCGATCCGTTACTTCTTCTTGCCTTCCTTGCGGAAGATGAATTCGCCGGCGTACTTGACGCCCTTGCCCTTGTAGGGTTCGGGGCCGCGATAATCGCGGATCTCGGCGGCGACCTGCCCGACCTTCTGACGGTCGATGCCGGTGACGACGATTTCCGTCGGCTTCGGCGTGACGATCTGGATGCCTTCCGGGATCGCGTAGATCACGTCGTGGCTGTAACCGAGCGAGAGGTTCAGGTTCTTGCCCTGCACCGCCGCCTTGTAGCCGACGCCGCTGATCTCGAGCTTCTTCTCGAAGCCCTTGGTCACGCCTTCAACCAGGTTCGACACCAGCGTGCGGGACAGACCCCACATCGCCTTGTGACGGTTGGTCTCGCCGCGCGGCTTGAAGGAAATGACGTTGCCATCGAGGCTGGCGTCGATCTCGTCGACGATCTTGACCTCGAGAGCGCCCTTGGGTCCCTTAACCTTGACGGACTGGCCGTCAATGTTGGCGGTGACACCAGCCGGGACGGTGATGGTAGCTTTGCCGATCTTGGACATGTGCTCTCTCTCCTTCCCGATCAGAAGACCGTGAAGAGGACCTCGCCGCCCACGTTCTTGTCGCGGGCTTCGTGGTCCGCCATCACGCCCTGGGGCGTGGAGACGACAGCGACGCCAAGACCGTTGGCGACGCGCGGAAGGGTCTTCACCGACGAATAAACGCGGCGACCCGGCTTCGAGACGCGGGAGATCTCGCGGATCACCGGCTCGCCGTCATAGTACTTCAGCTCGATCTCGAACTCGCTGCGGCCGTTGACCGGCTCCGAGGTGGAATAGCCCCGGATGAAGCCTTCGGCCGCGAGAACCTCGAGAACCGACGCACGCAGACGCGAGCCGGGGGTCGAGATCTTTTCCTTACGGCGCATCTGCGCGTTGCGGATGCGGGTGATCAGATCACCAATGGGATCGGACGTGGACATGGGTCGACCCTCCTCACCAGCTCGACTTGACGAGGCCGGGCACCTGGCCCTGCGAGCCGAGCTCGCGGAGCGCAATGCGGCTCATCTTCAGCTTGCGATAGAACGCGCGCGGACGCCCAGTCACTTCGCACCGGTTACGGATGCGGGTCTTGGACGAGTTACGCGGCATCTCGGCCAGCTTGAGGACCGCGGCGAAGCGCTCCTCGATCGGCAGTTCCTTGTTCTGGACAAGGGCCTTGAGACGCGCGCGCTTCGCGGCGGCATTCTTCACCAGCGTGCGGCGGTGTTCGTTCTTTTCGACGGCGCTTTTCTTCGCCATATGCCTTTGCTCCTAGCTCTCCGCGTTTGGGGCTGTGCCCCACGGCCGGAAGGGGATGCTTACTGCCGGAACGGGAAGTTGAAGGCCTTCAGAAGCGCACGCGCCTCTTCGTCCGTCTTCGCCGTCGTGCAGACGATAATGTCCATGCCCCACATCTGATCAACCTTGTCGTAGTTGATCTCCGGGAACACGATGTGCTCCTTGATGCCCATGGCGAAATTGCCACGGCCATCAAAGCTCTTCGGGTTCAGGCCGCGGAAGTCACGCACGCGCGGCAGCGCGATCGTGACCAGGCGGTCGATGAACTCGAACATCCGGGTCTTGCGAAGGGTCACCTTCGCGCCGACCGGCTGGTTCTCGCGCAGCTTGAAGTTCGAGATCGCCTGACGGGCACGCGTCACGACCGGCTTCTGACCGGCGATCTGCGCGAGGTCCGCCGCAGCGGTCTGCACCTTCTTGGTATCGGCAGTAGCCTCGCCAACACCCATGTTGATGACGACCTTCTCGATCGTCGGCACTTCCATGGGGTTCTTGTAGCCGAACTGCTCGATCATCTGCTTGCGGATCTCGTCCTGATAAAAGGACTTCAGCCGCGGGCTATAGCTAACCTCAGCCATCGATCTTCTCCCCCGAGCGCTTGGCGACGCGCACCTTGGTGCCGTCAGCCTGCACAAGGAAACCGACGCGGGTCGGCTTGCCATCCTTCGGATCGGCGATCGCGATGTTCGACAGGTCGATCGGGGCCTCCTTGGAGATGATCCCGCCTTCCTGGTTCGCGCTCTGCCGCTGGTGGCGCTTCACCAGGTTGACGCCGCGAACCTTCGCGGTGCCTTCCTTGGGAAGAACCGAAATGACCTCGCCGGAGCGACCCTTGTCGCGGCCGGCGAGAACGACGACTTTGTCGCCCTTCTTAATCTTCGCCGCCATCACAGCACCTCCGGCGCCAGCGAGATGATCTTCATGTGGTTCTTGGCGCGAAGCTCGCGCGGAACCGGCCCGAAGATACGGGTGCCGACCGGCTCCTTGTTGTTGTTGATCAGCACGGCCGCATTGCGGTCGAAGCGGATCACCGAACCGTCGACGCGACGGATGTCCTTGGCGGTACGAACGACCACCGCCTTCATCACGTCGCCCTTCTTCACGCGGCCACGCGGAATGGCTTCCTTCACCGACACCACGATGATGTCGCCGACATGAGCGTATTTCCGCTTAGAACCGCCAAGCACCTTGATGCACATAACGCGACGCGCACCGGAATTGTCCGCCACGTCGAGATTGGTCTGCATCTGGATCATGACGCACCTATTTCTCGTAAAACTGCGCGCTGCGGTGAAGCTGGCGCACCCTCAACCCCGTTTCCGGGAAGCTCATTCGTGGAGTCCAGGCTGGAAGCTCAGACTTCCGCCCGCTTCTCGCCCTGGACGACGATCCAGTTCTTCAGCTTGGACAGAGGACGGCTCTCCTCGATCCACACGGTATCGCCTTCCTTCCACGCATTCGCCTCGTCATGGGCGTGATACTTCTTGGAACGGCGGACGGTCTTCTTCAGCAGCGGATGCGTGAAACGACGCTCGACACGGACCACGACGGTCTTGTCCTGCTTGTCGCTCACCACGACGCCCTGCAGCAAACGCTTCGGCATCGTTATCTCCTCACTTCGCCTGGGCCGCGGCGGCGGCCTTCTGCGCCTGGATCGTCTTGATCCGCGCGATATCGCGACGGATCTGACGCACGCGCGCGGTATTCTCCATCTGACCGGTCGCCTTCTGGAAGCGCAGGTTGAACTGCTCCTTCTTCAGGCCGAGCAGCTGGTCGCTGAGCTCGTCGACGGTCTTGGTCCGGATGTCGGAAGCCTTGGTCATGTTTCCCTCCGTCACTCGGCGATACGTTCGACGAAGCGCGTCTTGATCGGCAGCTTGGCAGCAGCGAGCGTCAGCGCTTCCTTGGCGATCTCCTGGCTCACGCCATCGATCTCGAACATGATGCGGCCGGGCTTGACCTTGGCGGCCCAAAATTCGGGAGCGCCCTTGCCCTTACCCATGCGGACTTCGGTCGGCTTCTTCGACACCGGCACGTCCGGGAACACCCGGATCCACACCCGGCCCGCACGCTTCATGTGACGGGTCAGCGCGCGGCGCGCGGCTTCGATCTGGCGAGCGGTCACCCGCTCCGGCTCGATCGCCTTCAGCCCGAACTGGCCGAAGTTGAGGTCAGTTCCGCCTTTCGCAACGCCGTGGATACGGCCTTTGAACTGCTTGCGGAACTTCGTGCGCTTTGGTTGCAGCATGTCGCGCCTCTTAATTCCTTATCCGTCAAAACTCACGCCGCGTCGCGGCGCGAGGGACGACCACCCGACGGCTCGTTGTCCGAAAGACGCTTATCCTGCGCCATCGGATCGTGCTCGAGGATTTCGCCCTTGAAGATCCAGACTTTGACACCACAGGTGCCGTAGGTCGTGAAGGCGGTGGCAGTACCGTAATCTACGTCCGCGCGCAAGGTGTGAAGCGGCACGCGCCCTTCACGATACCACTCCAGACGCGCAATTTCCGCGCCGCCAAGGCGGCCGGAGCAGTTGATACGGATGCCTTCGGCCCCGAGACGCATCGCGGACTGCACCGCGCGCTTCATTGCGCGACGGAAAGCGACGCGACGCTCGAGCTGCTGGGCGATTGATTCGGCAACGAGGCGCGCGTCGATTTCCGGCTTGCGGATCTCGACGATGTTGATGAAAACCTCCGAGCTGGTCATCTCGGCGACCTTCTTGCGCAGCTTGTCGATGTCCGCGCCCTTCTTGCCGATCACCACACCCGGACGCGCCGAGTGAATGGTCACGCGGCACTTCTTGTGCGGACGCTCGATCACGATCTTGGAGACCGCAGCCTGCTTGAGCAGCTTCTGCAGCATCTCGCGGATCTTGATGTCCTCGTGCAGCAGCTGGCCGTATTCGCCCTTGCTGGCGAACCAGCGCGAATCCCAGGTGCGGTTGATGCCGAGCCGGAGCCCGACCGGGTTGACCTTCTGACCCATCAGGCCTTCTCCTCGACTTCACGCACCACGATGGTGATATGCGAGAACGGCTTCTCGATGCGGCTCGCACGACCGCGGGCGCGGGCGGCGAAACGCTTCATGACGAGGCCCTTGCCGACATGGGCTTCCGCGACGATGAGATCGTCGACGTCCAGCTCATGATTGTTCTCGGCATTCGCGATCGCCGATTCCAGGCACTTCTTGACGTCGCCGGCGATCCGCTTGCGGGAGAACTGCAGGTCGGCGAGCGCGGTCGCGACCTTCTTCCCGCGGATCAGACCCGCGACGAGGTTGAGCTTCTGGGGGCTGACGCGAAGGTTACGCGCAACCGCCTTGGCTTCCGTATCCGCGAGCGTGCGCGGACGAGCTGCCTTTCCCATGACCCTTGCCTCTACTTCCGCTTGGCTTTCTTGTCCGCCGCATGCCCGTAATAGGTACGGGTCGGGGCGAACTCGCCGAACTTGTGGCCGACCATGTCCTCGTTCACCGAGACCGGGACATGCTTGTTACCGTTATAGACGCCGAAGGTGATCCCCACGAACTGGGGCAGGATCGTGGAGCGACGGCTCCAGATCTTGACCACCTCGTGGCGCCCCGAGGCGCGCACGGCTTCCGCCTTCTTGAGGAGGTAGCCGTCGACGAACGGACCTTTCCAGACCGATCGAGACATAATTCAGATTCCCTCGCTCACTTCTTGCGGGCGTGACGGCTCGACACGATGAACTTCGTGGTCGACTTGTTCTTCCGGGTCTTCTTGCCCTTGGTAGGGAAGCCCCAGGGGGTAACCGGATGACGGCCGCCCGAGGTGCGGCCTTCGCCGCCGCCGTGCGGATGGTCGACCGGGTTCATGGTCACACCACGGTTATGCGGCATGCGGCCCAGCCAGCGCTTGCGGCCGGCCTTGCCGAGGTTGGTGTTCATGTGGTCCGGGTTGGAAACCGCACCCACCGTTCCGCAGCACTCGCCGTGGATCAGACGCTGCTCACCCGAGTTCAGGCGGATGATCACGTAGCCGTTGTCGCGGCCGACGATCTGCGCATAAGAGCCGGCGGAGCGGGCAATCTGGCCACCCTTGCCGATCTTCATCTCGACATTGTGCACGATCGTGCCGACCGGCAGATTGCCGAGCGGCGCGGTGTTGCCGGGCTTCACATCGACGCTCTTCGAGGCGATCACCTTGTCGCCCACAGCGAGACGCTGCGGAGCGAGGATGTAGGAGAGCTCGCCGTCCTCATACTTGATGAGGGCGATGAACGCCGTGCGGTTCGGGTCGTACTCGATCCGCTCGACCACGGCCGGCACATCGCGCTTGGCGCGCTTGAAGTCGACCAGGCGGTACGACTGCTTGTGGCCGCCGCCGCGGAAGCGAACGGTCACGCGACCGGTGTTGTTGCGGCCGCCAGCTTCCGTCTTGCCTTCGGTCAGCGTCTTGACCGGCTTGCCCTTGTACAGGCCCGAGCGGTCGACGATGACGAGCTGACGGAGGCTCGGCGTTACCGGCTTGAAGGTTTTGAGCGCCATGTCTCTGATCCCTTGTCCCGGCTCACAGACCCGTCGTGATGTCGATGGTGTGGCCCTCGGCGAGGGTCACAACCGCCTTCTTCACGTCGTTCTGCACGCCCTTGCGGCCCTTGAAGACCTTGGTCTTCCCCTTGCGGACCAGCGTGTTGACGCTCACGACCTTGACGTCGAAGAGCTTCTCGACCGCTTCCTTGATCTGCGGCTTGGTAGCCGTCAGAGCAACCTTGAAGACGACCTTGTTATGCTCGGACGCAGCCGTGGCCTTCTCGGTGATCACCGGGGACACGATCACGTCGTAGTGGCGCGGATCGAGACTCATTTGAAGCGCGCCTCCAGAGCGTCGACAGCCGCCTTCGTCAGCACCAGAGTCTGGCGACGCAGGATGTCGTAGACGTTGATGCCCTGCACGGGCAGCACGTCGAGGTGGATGATGTTGCGCGAGGCAAGACCGAAGTTCGGATCCACCTCGGCACCGGAAATCACCAGCGCGTTGGACAGGCCGAGAGACGCCAGCCGCTCCTTGAGCAGCTTGGTCTTCGGCTCGGCGAGGGTCGCGTCATCGAGAACGATGATCTGCTGTTCCTTCGCCTTCACCGACAGCGCGTGCTTCAGCGCCAGCGCCCGGACCTTCTTGGGAAGGTCGGAAGCATGGCTGCGCTGCACCGGGCCGAACGCCTTGGCGCCGCCGCGGAACTGCGGAGCGGAAGCCGCACCGTGGCGAGCGCCGCCAGTGCCCTTCTGCTTGTACATCTTCCGCTTGGTGCGGTTGACGTCAGCGCGCGACAGGGTCTGGTGCGTGCCGGCCTGGCGGCGGGCAAGCTGCCACACCACCATGCGGTGCAGGATGTCCTGGCGGGGCTCGAGACCGAAGATCTCGTCCGACAGCGTCACGGAGCCGGCATCGGCCCCTTCGAGAGTTTTGACGGCGAGTTCCATCACACGGTCTCCTCGGTCGCAGCCTCAGCCGCCGGAGCGACGTCGGCGGCAGGAGCTTCAGCCTCGCCCGGCAGCCGGAACTTGCCCGGCTTCGGCGCTTCGGCCGGCAGTGCCCGCTTCACCGCGTCGGCGACGATGATCCAGCCACCCTTGGTGCCGGGAACCGCGCCTTCGACGGCGATCAGGCCGCGCTCCACATCCGTGAGCACCACCTTGAGATTCTGGGTGGTCACGGTCTCGACGCCCATGTGACCGGGCATCTTCTTGTTCTTGAAGGTCTTGCCCGGGTCCTGACGGCCACCGGTCGAACCGATCGAACGGTGCGAGACCGACACGCCGTGGGTGGCGCGCAGACCGCCGAAGTTGTGACGCTTCATGCCGCCGGCAAAACCCTTACCGGTGGAGGTCCCCGTCACGTCGACGAACTGACCGACCACGAAATGGTCCACCGTGAGCTCAGCCCCGACCGGGATGAGCCCGTCTTCCTCGACGCGGAACTCGGCGAGCTTGCGCTTGGGCTCGACCTTCGCCACAGCGAAGTGCCCGCGCATGGCGCGCGTCGTGTTCTGCGGCTTTGCGCGGCCGACGCCGAGCTGAACCGCGACATATCCGTTCTTGTCGATCGTCCGGTGGGCAACCACCTGGCAATTATCGACTTTCAGCACAGTGACCGGAATATGCTCGCCTGCATCGGTAAAGATGCGGGTCATTCCGACCTTCTGGGCGATGACGCCTGACCGCATGGCCGTGTCCCCTCGCCTTTCTCAGAGCTTGATCTCGACGTCGACACCCGCAGCGAGGTCGAGCTTCATCAGCGCGTCCACGGTCTGGGGGGTCGGGTCGACAATGTCCAGCAGACGCTTATGCGTCCGCATCTCGAACTGCTCACGCGACTTCTTGTCGACGTGAGGAGAGCGGTTGACCGTGAATTTCTCGATCCGCGTCGGCAGCGGGATAGGTCCGCGAACCTGGGCGCCGGTGCGCTTCGCCGTGTTGACGATTTCGCGCGTGGAGGCGTCCAATATACGGTGATCGAACGCCTTCAGGCGGATCCGAATGTTCTGGCCGTTCATTTGACTTCAAGGCTCCCAGAGGGCTCGCCAATAGGGCTCTATTACGAGCTCCACGAAAAAGGGGCGCAGGCGAACCGGCGCCCCTCGGGATTTGCTTCCTACTTCACTCGATGATGGCGGCGACGACGCCGGCACCGACGGTACGTCCGCCTTCACGGATGGCGAAGCGCAGCTTCTCTTCCATCGCGATCGGCACGATCAGCGCCACGTCGACCGAGATGTTGTCGCCGGGCATCACCATTTCCGTGCCTTCCGGCAGCGTCACCACGCCCGTCACGTCCGTCGTGCGGAAGTAGAACTGCGGGCGGTAGTTGGTGAAGAACGGCGTGTGGCGGCCGCCCTCTTCCTTCGTCAGGATGTACGCCTCGGCCTTGAACTTGGTGTGCGGCTTCACCGAACCCGGCTTGCACACGACCTGGCCGCGCTCCACGTCCTCGCGCTTGGTGCCGCGCACCAGGATGCCGACATTGTCGCCCGCCTGGCCCTGATCGAGCAGCTTGCGGAACATCTCGACGCCGGTCACCGTGGTCTTGATGGTCGGGCGAATGCCCACCACTTCGACTTC
>NZ_JAJALI010000010.1 GCF_020523795.1 Ancylobacter sp. Lp-2 | reverse complement strand
TCCCGCCGACTGTCCCAACTGTCCGAGCGCTATGCCGCATCGTGGCGCCGCGCCGGAAACAGAGCGTCGAGGATGTCTGGTTATGCGCCGCTCGGCTTCAGGCCCAGCCGCGTCACGCTGTATGCTGAGACCGGCAAGACTCACCCTCGAGTTGGACGCTGGTGTTTACATGAACGAAGAGATTCTTAAGCGACTGGAATCTATTGAGCATGATATAGCGGCTATAAAGAATGGCGAAAGGGTTCGTCAGCTTACCGACAAGCTGGGCGACCTTGATGCGCAAAAGCGGGCGCATCAAGACATTATCGTTTCGCTCCATGCGGCACCGTTTGAAAAAGCAACGGGCTACATGAATGTCATCACTCTGGCCGGATATGCCGGGTGTTTCGCGCTATGGACGGTTATTCAAGGCGATCTTTCCCGCCACAGGAATGCATGGATTGCATTGTTCCTCGGGACTTCACTTGTCGCTTTTGTGGTCTTCGAGGTCTACAAGATGGCGGCCTCTGCCATCGCGATGCGCCACATCTACAGGCTGGTACGCTCCACCGCGCCGCCAGCTGATTATCTGGAAATTAAGGACAAGCTCACCTTTGCTCAGCGCCTGACGCAGATCAGCGAATACCCCATCTGGGTTACTTCACTGACGGTCTCCACATCCACCGGCATTATTGCCGCCATCATCTTATTCTGGAATTACGTACGCATCGTTCTCGGTTAGCGCCGCGCCGTCCTGACCTTGTTGCAGGATGGGGAGTGGGCGCGGTGGAGTGATCGCGAGATCGCGCGAAGGGCGGGGGTGAGCCGGACAGGACGGACAAAACCCTATATCCGCGTCCTGTCCGTCCGGCTGCTCTATACCGGACAGGACGGACAGTTGTTAGGTTGGGGTCCTGTCCGTCCGGCTGTCCGCCTCAGGCGCCGGACACTTCCCTGCCGGACAGCCAGACAGCACCCTCCACACCGAAATCGCCGCGAACCAACCAGCCCTTCTCGGTCCAATAGTTCAGAGCACGAGTGAAGGCCTTCAGCTTCGAATCCGGCTTCCCCTCCCGCCGAGCATAGAACTTCGCGCGAATGTCTGAGATCTCCGCGGCCTTCACCTGTGGCCCATCACTGCCGTAGGGCCGGATGAAGTCCCTTGAATCGAGCAGCGCGGTTGCGATGATTTCCCGGACCATCTTCGCGTTGTCGGACGGGCCACGCTCCTTGGGAGCGTCCGCGGCAGTCTCGTCGGCGACCATTTCCTCGATAATGGCCGCGGTCACGTCGCCGATCTGGACTGACGTGTATCGAACCTTACCGATGTTGCGATGACTTGGCCCGCTTCGGTTTTTACCGACGTACACAGTGTGCCAATCGCCTTCACCATCCAGCAGCACGAGCTCAAGTGCCGTTACCGCCTCGAGGGTCTCGCCCTTCGTGGCCTTGTTGTTTTCTCGGTTCGTATGGTTCAGCACCGCGATCACAACGCCCTCGGCCTCGGCTATCTCACGCAGCGCATTCAGGGCAGGCGATGTGTACTTGTCGTCCAGGACCGACTGCCCACCGAGCGCGGCACGCAGGGTATCGACGACCAGCAGCACATGGCGATCAGGGTCCAGCGCCTTTGCTTGCCGCACCACCTCACGGGCGATCGCAGCGGCCTGCTTTGGCTTGGTCAGTGGGAACCCATCCGGTGAGTCGACGATCTTGATGGAGGTATTGCCGATTGCCTCAAGGCGGTTCGCAACGTCGCCGCCGTCCTCGGCCGCGATATAGGCCACGGTGGTCTCCTTGGTCTCTCGTCCGAGGAACGGCTCGCCCTTATCGAGGGCATCGGCGATGGCGACCATGAGCGCGGTCTTGCCGGCGCCGGGGCGCCCCCCGACGGCTATAAGCGTGCCGGTGCGCACCAGTCCCTTGATCATCGCATCGGCCGTGCCGAACTGCTTGGACTTGTATTCTTCGAAGGACAGGAGGCGGATGCCCGCAGGCTCGCCCTGCGGCTCAGGATCGGGTTTGCGGAACGGTTCGCCAGGGCGGAACTGAATGACCTTTTCGCCGAGAGCCACCATCACGCCGCCTCCACCAGATCGGCGTAGTCAACGCCCACCGCATCCATCATGCGAACTGTCACCTCCACTCCTGCCGCATGCCATCGCTCGGCACAGGTCAATGCCGCTCGCTCGCCTGTGCCGCTCGCGTCGTTGTCGGCGAAGATCGTCAGGGCCTCGATGCCGCCGAGCACCGGGAAAGCTGCGAGGTTGTTCGCCACAAGACAGGCCAAGATCGGGCGGAACGGCGTCGCCAGGGCGGTCTCGATGCCTTCGGCAATGGCGAGGCCGCTCGTGACGGTGTCGTCCGACGAAAGTCTCACCACGCCGGTGGACGGGTAGCCCTTCATGAAAAGCCGGCCGATCTTGCGAGCCTGCTCGTCCAGGTAGGTGAACTGAATCGTATGGGCGTCGCCCGTCGCCGGGTCCGTCACCAGCGCGGCCATCGCATGATCGCGCTGCCAGTAGCGGAGAGCGTCGCCTTCGTAAGCGAGCCCCCGGCTCGCCAGATATGCCTCTACCAATGTCCCGGTGATGGGGATGCATTGCGCCCAGCGGCGCAGTACGGCCTCGCTCATCGATCGAGGCGAGCGGACAAGGGGCAGCGTCGCTGGCTGTGCCGGGGCGAAGGGCGCCGCCACGGTGCCGCCCAGGGCATCGGAAAGCCAGTCCTTCGCAGCCCGTGGGGCAATGCCCAGGCAGGCGGCGACTATGTCTATGGGGCTGTATACCTGCCCCTCGGCGTGGTCTCGGATGCCGCGGTTGCTGAAAGACAGCGCACGCGGACGCTTCGCCTCAGGCAGGCCCGCACGGCGAGATGGGCGGAAACCCGCGACGGCACTGTAACCGGACTGCGTGCGCTTCAGGCGGGGAAGGCCGAGGCCGGGCACCCAGGCGGCAAGATCAGCTAGGGCGGCGTCGTTGGTGGCGCGATAGGAATTACGCTGCGGCTGCGTCACGGCTACTGCCTCCGATCGCCGGTTCCGCGGCGCGAGTAATGGACTGGGCGAATTCGATTCCGAAGCTCACGGTCGCCTTGCGCCCGCGCTCGGAAGGGAAGGCGCGAAGGCTACCGTCCGCGGCCCGCCGAATGACGACGTCGAATATTCTAAGCCCTCCGACATCGATATCGGCATGGGCGAGCGTTCCCGATCCCGGCGGTGCCGGGCGGATGGAAAGAATCTTCAAGCTGGAAGCCTCCAACAGGAGGTGGATCGGCCCGCACTGGCGGGCGGCTGCTTGAGCAGGTGTTAGGCGGCGCGGGCGAGCTACGCTGTAGGGCGCGGCGGGAAGTCCTTGCGGAAGTGCGGCAGCACTTCGAAAGGCTCATCGCCGTCGGACGGGGTGGGCACTATGGAGGGGGCTGGGGCGTTCTTGGTCGATGCGTCAATGGCGATTGAGGGCGATTGAGATCCGCGTGTTGCCCGAGGTGTCAGTCGTTGGCGGATATCGTCCGCATGTGCCACCCACTTGGCTTGTCGAACTTCCCGATCGTTGCAGGCCGCGCTCAGGAAGTCGTTACACCTCGAGAAGCCGGCGTAGCTCAGTATCCACATCATGCCGACGGCCGTGATGCCTTCTTCCAGGAACGCATCGACGACGCGGGCAGTGAGTGGGTCGACATCATCAGGGTCTCCGATAACCCCCTCGAAATCGAGTGCTGCACTAAGATATTGATGTCGGAGCATTTCCTCCATTCTCTCTATGCCGGCATCCCTCGCCAGCTGGCTGGCCGTCTTCAGTCTCTCAATTTCCTCTCTGGCTTCGGATAGCTCCGTGGCGAGGCGGTCTTTGTCGGCGTTCGCATACATCAGCTTGGCTTGCGCGTCGTTCCTTTGACGCACAGCAACGCTGGCTTCTGCCTTCATTGCCAGCACCTGGCCGGTGGCCTCTTCCAGCTTTGCTTTTGTCCGCTCCAACTCCTTCTTTAGCCTTTCCACCTCCTTCCGCAGCGGCCCGAGTTCGTCATCTTCAACCAACACCGGCGCCTCGGCCTCGACGGAATGTCCGCTAGTAACGGACAGTGCCTCCCGACTCCGTTCAGCGTGACGCGCGACGCGCTCAGCGGTCTTCGCCCGGATGCCGGCGAAGGTCTTCTTGCCCTCGGCAACGGCCATCACCTCATAGGCGCGCGACTTCCCTATGCCGTGAGCGGCTAGGAATTCGCGAAAAGCACCGCCCTCGGCCTCGACACGCTGGCGCGCCTCGACCAAGCGGAGGCCGGCGGCGAGATAGTGATCCTCTGCCTTCCCGATAGCCTTGTCGCCGGCCTCAAGCCGAGCTTTGATCTCGGCGCCGAGGGTGTCGAGGGGGACGAGGGCCGTCATGTCACGCCGCCGCCTTTGGGCTGTTGTCGTTGCCGGCCCACGTCGACGTGCGGCGATGCTCGGCCGCCCACCGGTCGAGGTCTTCGGGCGCGTAGAAAACGGCACTGCCAAATTTGTGGAATGTCGGCCCGGCGCCGAAGCAGCGCCATTTGTTCAACGTCGAAATCGAAAGCCCCAATCGGGCAGCGGCGTCTTTCACCTTCAACATCTCGGCACTCCCTGATCGAGCGCCGAAAACCGACGCATAGAGAACTAGGGAAAACGAGGTACGCGCGCTAGCGCTTCCCCGAATTATTTTTCGTTGCCGCTTGTTGCCGCCCCCATCGCCGCTGCGATCTTCCCCGCTGCCCTCTCGGCGACGTCGCGCATCGGATCGTGCGCAAGATGCGCGTACCTAGCAGTCGTCTTCGGCGACGCGTGGCCGAGCAGCTTTCCAATCATGTGCAAGCTGGCCCCGTTGCCCGCCGCGGTAGCTGCGTAGCTGTGCCTGAGGTCGTGCAGCCGAATATCTTCAAGTCCAGCGAATTTACGCACAGCGCGCCAGGGGCGATTGATATCTGCACGCGGGCACGGCGCCTCCGCAGTGCTGTTCGTGCCGGGGAAGACATAGGCATCGCGGCGCGGCATGCCGGCTAATATCTCGACGGCGGCAGGTGGCAGGAATATGTGCCTCCTCCCCGTCTTCGACATTGAAGTGATGAACCCGCGCTGTAGGTCGACATTCTCCCATTGGGCATGGAGAATTTCGCGGAGGCGAGCGCCGGTGAAGATCAGGAGCCGGATGACGTTGGCCGCGTCGGGATCGACCCTTGTTTTCTGCACTTTCGGCACATGCTTGGACGTCGACGCTGGGTCGAGATCCCAAGGAATCCCCTCATCCTCCGCGACACGAAGCGCATCACCGAGGCGACCCAGTTCATCATCCGAGAGGAAACGCTCTGCGTTATGTTCCTTGAATGCCGGAATCCCCTTCGCGGGGTTGTGCCCGATGGTGACCAGCCCCTGCCGACCAGCCTCCTTGAAAATGGAGCCGATCAACTCAAGGCACCGGTTGGCCGTCACCGGCATTTCCTTTCCGACCTTTCGGTGAAGCTTCGCGACGTCGGCCTGAGTGATGGCGTCGAGCTTCATAGAACCGATCGCCACTCCGAGATGCTGGCGCATCAGGGACCGGTAGTTACGCAAGGTGCCGGGCCGCAGGTGAGCCTCATCAGGCTGTGCCTCGGCAATCGCTTCGGCTTCGGTCAACACCGTGTCGGCGAACACGGCGAAGCTAGGCATCGCCCGCTCCTTGGTCCGCCCCGCGGCGGGATCCTCTCCACGCAGAACGCCTGCCAGCAGATCGCGCGCCGCCTTCCGAGCATCCTCAGGCGACATGGCCGGACCTACCTGCCCGACGGTCACGCGCCGCTTCGCCACGCTGCGCCCGCCAGAGCCGGGCCGGTACTCGACGATGTAGCTCATCGCCCCCGTCGGCATGACTCTGACGCCGAACCCCTTCAAGGTCGCGTCGAAAGCTATGTATGGCTTCTCCGCTGGCTGCAGGGCAGCCACTGTCGTGCGGCTTATTTTGATGACCGGCACGCAACCCCCGCACGTGTTGGGCGACAACCTGACTGCTTTCGTGTCGCCACTGAGTCGCCACCGCGGATGGAAATGCGGGGAAACGACAGAAATCATCATCGCGGATAAATCACTATTTTTCAATGGTTTGTTGACATGCGCGGAAATATCTGGAAATTGCGGAAAATGAAAATTATCAGGCTCATAACCTGAAGGCCGCAGGTTCAAATCCTGCCCCCGCAACCAAAACTCTCGATTTATCGAGGTTTACGAAGAGCCGCCGCAAGGCGGCTCTTTCGTTTTGGGCCATCGCCCGCCACGCGATGCCCGGCACCCCACCCCCGCGCATCGGCGGCAGGCGAGCGGAGCCCGGCTTCGAGGCCTGGCCACGACACTGGCCGCCGGTCGCCGCGGCCTTCCCGCCCGGCCGCGACCATCCCCCGCTCGCAGACAGCCCCGAACCATCGCCCGCCGGCGGCTCCGCGAGGCGCGTGCGTCCGCGCACGGGCTGATCTAGCTTCCCGGCAAAGGAATTGCGCGCCACCACGGATTCGGCCCGCCCATTTCGAGAGGACCGCGATGAACGACGCCACCGCGCACGACAAGGACGACGTCCTCTCGTTCCGCATCCGCGACGCGGTCGATGCCGACATGGAGACGGTGCAGGCCATCTATGCCCATCACGTTCTGCACGGCCTTGCCAGTTTCGAGACGACCCCGCCATCATCCGCCGAACTCACCGCCCGGCGCGCCGCCGTTCGCGCGGCCGGGCTGCCCTATCTGGTGGCCGAGGGCGGCGGCCGCGTTCTGGGCTATTGCTACGCCACGATCTATCGGCCGCGCCCGGCCTATCGCCACACCGTCGAGGATTCCGTCTATGTCGCCCAGGACCTCGGCGGGCGCGGCATCGGCGCCGCGTTGCTGGAGGAACTGATCCGGCGCTGCGAGGCCGGTGGCTGGCGCCAGATGCTGGCGGTGATCGGCAATAGCGGCAATGCCGGTTCCATCGCCCTGCACCGGCGGCTCGGCTTTGAAACCGTGGGAACGCTGAAGGCGGTCGGCTTCAAATTCGGCAGCTGGGTCGACACTGTGCTGATGCAGAGGGAGCTGGGGGAAGCGGATCGCACCCTGCCGCCCATGGATTCGGAAGGCTGACCGCGAGCGGCCGCTCGCCACACGCGGCGCGATGCAGGCTCGCCTTCAAGCGCGCCCCGAACGCCGGCCGCCTTTCGGCCGGCACGGGGCCACGCTCCGGCGGCCGGTCATGGAGCCGGCGGCGCCATGATGTCCGGCACGCCGCAACTGCCCGGCGTACAATCCGGCAGTTTGATCTCCGCCGCCCGGCCCTCCGGCGGCGGCCCCGGGGGCGGCTGAATCTGGCCGGTCATCGAATCCGGCGCCGAGGGATCGTAGGCCGGCTGGTTCGGCTGGATCGGCTGCAACGATTGCGGCATCGGCTGGTCCAGCGATCCATTCATCGTCTGCGCGCCGGCATCGCCCGTGGCGGCGGCAAGCATCGACAAGGCCACGAGCACGACAATCCGTTTCATCTTCATCACCCCTCCCCGGCGGCACCGCTTCGCGTCGTCAGTCTACATCAGGAACGAGGCCGGGCACGCATCATCGACACGTGAGAGCCGCCGGTCCCGGCAGCCCGCATCCTGCGGAAACGGGTCGGCGCGCAAGTCGGGGCAGCCGGGCGGACCGGAGGGTCAGGCCCGACACCGCGCGGCTTCCGGCGTTCGCCACGATGCCCAGCCGGAACGCCGGCAGCTCGCGCCACGCGGCCAGCCGTCCCCGCTATCGGCGCGGAACGGCCCCTCGCCGTGCATGCCGATAAATCCAGGAGCCCGGCCGTTTGCCCGGCGCTCAGCCCACCTGCGAGGCTCCACTAGCGCCGCCATCCGGTGCGACGTCAGGTGGCGTGGACAGATAGCCGTGCGCCAGCACCTTCTCCAGCGCCTGGCGCGAGGTGCCGCACGTCTCCGCCCGGTCCAGCACCCAGGCGAGGCCGAGGGCGCTCAGGAACAGTTCGTTCGCCGTCACCGTGCGGCGGGCATGGCCGTCCTGCTGCGCCCGATCGAGGAACTCCCCGGTCAGCGCCACCAGCGCGTTGCAGGACAGGCACAGCGGTGAGCCCTGCTGCTTCACCGCCGCCAGCACCGGCGCCGGCAAGCCGTTGAAGCTGCGCAGATAGTCCTGCAATGCCGCGAGCCAGGCGCTGAGCGCGGCCCCCGCATCGGCGATCTCCCTCGCCTGTTGCGCACCGCCCAGCAATTCCTTCTGCCGGCCCTCCAGCGCCGCGGCGAGCAACGCCTCGCGCGAGGGGAAATGACGGTAGAGCGTGCCGGCCCCGACCTCGGCCTCGCGTGCGATGTCGTCCAGCGAGGCGTCGATGCCGTGCTGCGAAAAATGCCGCAGGGCGGTGCGCAGGATGCGCTCCCGGTTGCGCCGGGCATCGGCGCGAAGCCGGGAAGGTTCGCCGCTCACAACGTCGGTACTCATGCGCGTTCCGCCGCTCGATCCGGTTGACTGGATATGGAGACCGTCTCCATATAGCATCGAGATAAATGGAGACAACCTCCGCTTTCCGGCGGCATGATGGCGCATCCGCCCGTGCCGCCGACTGCGCTTTTGCCGGGAGCAAGCCATTGACGGCCCTGTCCATTCTCGACCTCGTCCGCGTTACCGAGGAGACCGACGCGCGCGGCGCGTTCGACAACGCCCGCGACCTCGCCGCCCATGCCGAGCGCTGGGGCTACAACCGCATCTGGGTGGCCGAGCATCACAACATGCCGGGCATCGCCAGCGCCGCCACCTCGCTGGTGCTGGCCCACATCGCCGCCGGCTCGTCGCGGATCCGGGTCGGCGCCGGCGGCATCATGCTGCCCAACCATTCGCCCTATGTGATCGCCGAGCAGTTCGGCACGCTGGCGCGGCTGTTCCCCGGCCGTGTCGATCTCGGGCTCGGCCGCGCGCCGGGCACCGACCAGACGACGTTGCGCGCCCTGCGCCGCACCAACGAATCCGCCGAGAATTTCCCGCAGGACGTGCTGGAGCTTCAGGCCTTCCTCGCCCCGGCGGCGCCGGGCCAGCGCATCCAGGCGGTGCCGGCAGCGGGCACCGAGGTGCCGTTGTGGATCCTCGGCTCCAGCAATTTCGGCGCGATGCTCGCCGCCGAGCTCGGCCTGCCCTACGCCTTCGCCTCGCATTTCGCCCCGGAGATGCTGCTCTCCGCGCTCGACATCTACCGCAGCCGCTTCAAGCCGTCCGAGCAGCTCGCCCGCCCCTACGCCATGGTCGGCGTCAACGTCATCGCCGCCCCGACCGATGCCGAGGCGCGCCGGCTGGCGACCACCCAGCAAATGTCGTTCGCCGACATCTTCCGCGGCGCGCGCGGCCTCAGCCGGCCGCCGATCGACGACATCGAGAGCTACTGGTCGCCGATGGAGAAGGCGCAGGCGATGCGCATGCTCGCCCGCTCCATCGTCGGCTCGCCGGAGACGGTGCGCGCCGGCCTCGACGCGCTCATCGCCGAGACCGGTGCCGACGAGCTCATCGTGGTGTCGGACGTCTACGACCACGCTCAGCGCCTGCGCTCCTTCCGGCTCATCGCCGAGGCAGCCGGGCTCGACGTGGTGCCGGCGGCGGCTCTGGTCGACACGAATCTGGCCGTCGCCACGTAAGCCGTTCCGCGCCGTTTCGGCATGAAGATTTGCGGTATCTGATTTCCGGGAAATGGCGGAAAAGCGCCATGCCCGGAAACGCGACACTAAACACAATTCAAGCATTTTCAATATTTTAGCTGGCAAACCAACCCAACCGGCAATCCGCAATGGCAGGGTTTCCGCGGTTTCCGTCACGGAATTCGACAAATTGATGGCTCAAATCTATGCATTTCTCGCATGGCTTGGGGTGCATCTGGAATTTTACTAATCTATATCCCCTTCTGGTCGACGGGCGGGTCGGCTGCGATCACCAGAGGGAGTTCGATGCTCACTTCCAGTCCTCCGGGCGTCTCACGCCGCAGGTTTCTCACATCGACGGCGATGGCCGCGCTGCTGGCCGCCAGTGGCAAGGCCTTCGGCGATGTGATCCGCGGCACGCAGCCCTTCTCGCCCTTCGACTACGCGCCGCCGGAAACCCTGCCGGGCGGCCGCTGGTATTTCTTCACGCCCGATGAGGCGCGGACGGTCGAGGCCATGGTCGAGCGGCTGATCCCGGCCGACGACCTCAGCATGTCCGGCAAGGATGCCGGCTGCGCCGAGTTCATCGACCGGCAGCTCGCCGGCTCCTACGGCTCCTATGAGCGGCTCTACATGCAGGGGCCCTTCCAGAAGGGCACGCCGGAACAGGGCGACCAGTCGGAATTCGTGCCGCGCGACCGCTACCGTCGCGGCCTCGCCGCGCTCGACGCCTGGTGCCACGCCAGCCATTCCAAGGCCTTCGCCGAACTGCCGGGCGAGACCCGCGACGAGATCCTCGCCGGCATCGAGGCCGGCAAGATCGAGCTGCCCGGCTTCGACGGCAAGCTGCTGTTCGAGATCGTGCTCGGCAACACCATGGAAGGCTTCTTCGCCGACCCGATCTATGGCGGCAACAAGGACATGGTGTCGTGGAAGATGCTGGGCTTTCCCGGCGCGCGCTACGACTACCGCGACTATGTCGAACGTCACAACGAGAAGCTGGACCTGCCGCCGCTGTCGATTGCCGGCCGGCCGGAATGGAAGACGAAAGGCTAGCCCATGGCTACGAAACTCCCCCGCAAGGATGTGGTGGTCATCGGCCTCGGCTGGGCCGGCTCCATCATCGCCAATGAGCTCACCGACGAGGGGCTCGACGTGGTCGCCATCGAGCGCGGCCCGTGGCGCGACACCGCCCGCGATTTCAACATCGCCACCGCCGCCGACGAGCTGCGCTACAACCAGCGCCAGGAACTGATGGTGCGCCCGGCGCAGAGCGCCATCACCACCCGCAACAACGCCTCGCAGACCGCGCTGCCGATGCGCAACTGGGGCTCGTTCCACCCCGGCAACGGCACGGGCGGCGCCGGCAACCACTGGGCCGGCATCACCTTCCGCTTCGGGCCGGACGATTTCCGCCTGAAGAGCTATCTCACCGAGAAGTACGGCGCCGCCGCGATGCCCGAGGAGCTCACGCTCCAGGACTGGGGCACCGACTGGGCCGAGATGGAGCCGTACTACGCCTCCTTCGACCGTCTCGCCGGCATTTCCGGCAAGGCCGGCAATCTGAACGGCGTCCTCCAGGAGGGCGGCAACCCGTTCGAGGGCCCGCGCTCGGAGGAATACCCGACCAAGCCGATGAAGCAGCCCTATGGGCCGACGCTGTTCGCGGAAGCCGCGCGCAAGCTCGGCTACAAGCCGTTTCCGGTGCCGTCGGCGCTGTTGTCGGAGGCCTATACCAACCCGCTCGGCGTCACCATGGGGCCGTGCACCTTCTGCGGCTTCTGCACCAATTACGGCTGCGCCAACTATTCCAAGGCCAGCGCCATCACCACGGTGCTGCCGGCGCTGGTGCGCAAGTCGAACTTCACCGCGGTGACCAATTCCGAGGTGCTGCGCGTCACCCTCGATCGCTCCGGCACCCGCGCCACCGGCGTCGTCTATGTCGACAGCTCGGGCCAGGAATGGGAGCAGCCGGCCGACCTCGTGGTGGTCAGCGCCTTCACCTTCGAGAATGTGCGGCTGATGCTGCTCTCCGGCGTCGGCAAGCCCTATGACCCGGTGTCGAACACCGGCACCACCGGGCGCAACTACTGCTACCAGACCGCCAATGGCGTGCAGCTGTTCTTCGATGACAAGAACTTCAATTCCTTCATCGGCGGCGGCGCCGTCGGCATGGGGATCGACGAGTTCAACAACGACAATTTCGACCATTCCGGCCTCGGCTTCTTCGGCGGCGGCTCGATCCGCGTCACGCCGATCGGCGCCGCCCCGATCGCCAGCCGCCCGACCCCGCCCGGCACGCCGCGCTGGGGCTCGAAATGGAAGAGCGAGACCCAGAAGGCCTATCTCAGCACCATGAGCATCGGCTGCGAGGCGTCGAGCTACGCCACGCGCGGCAACTATCTGTCGCTGGATCCGACCTACACCGACCGGCTCGGCCGCCCACTGCTGCGGGTCACGTTCGACTTCCTGGAGAACGACCTGAAGATGGCGCAGTTCTGCACCTCCAAGGTCGGGGAGATCGCCCGCGCCATGGGGCCGCGCCAGATCGTCGAGCGGCCGATGAAGGGGCACTGGAACAGCGCGCCCTACCAGTCCTCGCACGTGGTCGGCGGCTTCGTCATGGGCACCGATCCGACCACCAGCTCGGTGAACAAGTACCTGCAGACCTGGGACGTGCCGAACCTGTTCGTGGTCGGCGCCTCCGCCTTCCCGCAGAACCCCGGCTACAACCCGACCGGCACCGCCGCGGCGCTGGCCTTCAAGGCCGCCGACGCGATCCGCAACCTCTATCTGAAGGCGCCGGGCGCGCTGGTGCCGGCATGAGGAAGCTCGCTCTCCTCACGCTCGCCCTCGTCGGCGGCCTCACCGGCACCGCCTTCGCCGGCGACCAGTCCGACTTCGTCACCGTCGAGCGCGGCCGCTATCTCGCCGTGCTCGGCGACTGCGCCGCCTGCCACACCGCGCCCGGCGGCAAGCCCTTCGCCGGCGGCGTGCCGATCGAGACGCCGTTCGGCCGGCTGGTCGGCGCCAACATCACGCCGGACCGCGAGACCGGCATCGGCGGCTGGTCGCTGGACGAGTTCCAGCGCGCCATGTCGGAAGGCGTCGCCAAGGGCGGCTACCACCTGTACGGCGCCATGCCCTACACCGCCTACACCAAGGTGACGGCGGCCGACAACGCGGCGCTGTTCGCCTATCTCAAGACCCTCGATCCCGTGCACAACGAGGTCGAGACCAACCAGCTGCCCTTCCCGTTCAACATCCGGCTCAGCCTGTTCGGCTGGAACCTGCTGAACTTCACCAAGGGCGAATACGTCCCCGATCCGAGGCAGAACGCCGAGTGGAACCGCGGCGCCTACATCGTCGAGGGCCTCGCCCATTGCGGCACCTGCCACACGCCGAAGAACGTCATGGGCGGCGACAAGGCCGGCGAGGCACTGCGCGGCAACGTCGTCGACGGCTGGCTGGCGCCGGACATCACCGGCCACGCGCATCAGGGCATCGGCAAGTGGACCACTGACGAGTTCGTCGCCTACATGAAGGACGGCGCCAACCGCTACGACATCGCCTCCGGGCCGATGGCCGAGGTGGTGGAAAAGTCGTCCAGCCAGTGGACCGATGCCGACCTCAAGGCGGTGGCGACCTATCTGAAGAGCCTTGACGGTTCGCCCGCCGCGCCGCCGGCGCCGCTCGCCGCCGCCGATCCGCGCATGGTCGCCGGCCGGGCGATCTACGAGGACCGCTGCTCGGGCTGCCATGTCGGCCAGGGCGAGGGCATCACCGGCCTGTTCCCGAAGCTCGCCGCCGCGCCGCTGGTGAACAATGCCGATGCCACCTCGCTGATCCGGGTGGTGCTGGCGGGAAGCCGGGCCGGGGCCACCGATGCCCGGCCGACCGGCCCCTCCATGCCGGCCTTCGCCTGGAACCTGAAGGACGAGGACGTCGCCAACCTGCTCACCTATGTGCGCAACAGCTGGGGCAACGCAGCCCCGCCGGTGAAGGCCGAGGCCGTCCACGAGCTGCGTGGCGAGATGCAGCCCTAACAGCGATCCGAACCCGGGCCGACAGCCGGCCCGGGTTCACTCTCGACCGCCTCACTTGCCCCCTCACTTGCCCGCCCGGGCCGCCCGCCCGTCGCCGAGGTTCGGCAGCAGCGCGGCGAGGATGCCGATCGCCGGCAGGAAGGCGCAGGCCTCGAAGACGAAGGTGAGGCTGGTCCAGTCGGCCAGCACGCCCAGCACGGCGGCGCCGATGCCGCCGAGCCCGAAGGCGAGGCCGAAGAACAGCCCCGACACCATGCCGACCCGGCCCGGCATCAGCTCCTGCGCGTAGACGACGATGGCGGAGAAGGCCGACGCCAGGATCAGGCCGATCACCACGCTCAGCGCCAGCGTCGCGGTCAGCCCGACATGCGGCAGCACCAGCGAGAACGGCAGCACGCCGAAGATCGAGCCCCAGATGATCGCCTTGCGGCCAATGCGATCGCCCAGCGGGCCGCCGACCAGCGTGCCGACCGCCACCGCCGCCAGGAACACGAACAGATAGAGCTGGGCCTGCTCTTCGCTCGTGCCGAAATGCTGCATCAGGTAGAAGACATAGAAGCTCGAGAAGCTGGCGAGGTAGAACCACTTCGACACCAGCAGGCACACCAGGATCGCCACCGCGCCGATCACCTTGGCCCGGCTGAGGCGCGGGATCAGCGTCGCCGGGCCGCCGCTCGACCGGGCATGGCCATTGGCCTTGTACCAGCTGCCGAGGCCGGTCAGCAGGATGATGCCGCCCAGCGCCGCGAGGCAGAACCAGGCGAGGCTCTGCTGGCCGCGCGGCAGCACGACGGCGACCAGCAGCAGCGGCCCGAGCGCGCTGCCGATATTGCCGCCGACCTGGAAGGTCGACTGCGCCAGCCCATAGGCGCCGCCCGAGGCCAGCCGCGCGATGCGCGAGGATTCCGGGTGGAAGATCGACGAGCCGATGCCGAGCAGCACGCCGCCCAGCAACAGCACCTCGAAGGAGCCGGCGAAGGCCAGCACCAAGAGGCCGAGCAGCGACATACCCATGCCGAAGGGCAGCGAATAGGGCTGCGGCCGCCGGTCGGTGTAGAGCCCCACCAGCGGCTGCAGCAGCGAGGCGGTCACGTTGTACACCAGCGTCAGCAGGCCGATCTGGGCGTAGTTCAGGTCGAAATTGCCCTTGAAGACCGGGTAGGCGGCGATGAACAGCGACTGCAGCATGTCGTTGAGCAGGTGGCAGAAGCCGGCGGCCCCGAGCACGAGATAGTGGGTCCGGGCGGGCGAGGTTCGGTCTGAGGCTCGGTCGGCGGTGAGGTCGGACATGACGGCGTTACGCACCCTGGTTCGCGCCGGTGGCGGCGCTTCGATCCGGCCCCAGTCTTAGCGGCTGGAATGCGGCCCGCTACCGCGTTAAGGTCAACTTCTTACGCGAGTGGGCCAATGCAACGGGGCAGCAGCGTCGAAGATGCGTTTCGGGAGGTCGCCCGGCCGGTGGTCGCGCTCGGCTCCGACTATGCCGACGGGCATGTCATCGCCCCGCACCGGCACCGGCGCGACCAGTTGCTCTATGGCGCCACCGGCGTGGTGCTGCTCGCCACCGCCGCGGGCGCCTGGGTGATGCCGCCGGAGCGCGGCATGTGGATTCCCGCCGGCATCGTCCACGATGTGCGCATCATGGGGCGGGTCAGGATGCGCAGCCTCTATATCGAGCCGGGCGTCATCCGGAACATGCCGGGGCATTGCCAGGTGCTGGGCATTCCGCCGCTGATGCGCAGCCTGCTGGCCGAGGCGGTCTTCGTGCCGGCGGAATACGACCCCGCCGGGCGCGACGGCGCGCTGATGGCGCTGATCCAGCACGAGATCCCGCTGCTGCCGGCGCTGCCCTTGTCGCTGCCGCTTCCCGCGCACAAGGCGCTGGCCGGCCTCTGCCGCAGCTTTCTCCTCGCGCCGACGCCGCATACCAGCATCGACGCATGGAGCGAGGCCGCCGGATGCAGCCGCCGCACCTTCACCCGGCTGTTCCGCCGCGAGACCGGCCTGAGCTTCGTCGCCTGGCGCCAGCAGGCCTGCGTGATGGCGGCGCTGCCGCGCCTCGCCGCCGGCCAGCCGGTCACCGCCGTCGCCCTCGATCTCGGCTACGACAATCCGGCGGCCTTCACCTCGATGTTCCGGCGTATCCTCGGCACACCGCCGGGCGCCTATATCGAACGCGAGGCTTGAACGCGCCGCCCGCCCGCCTTGTCCGGCCTTGGCCGCGCCCGCTACAAAGAGAGTCGGGATCGAAGCCGTGAGCGACGAGGTCGCAGGCGATGCGGGCAGGGAGCGGGCGGTGAACACCGAACAGGGCGTGCTGCGCCTCTCGATCGCGATCACGCTGCTCATGGCGGCGGCGGGCATCGTCTTCGGCCTGCTGTCCGGCTCCTTCGCCATCGTCTTCGACGGCGTCTACGCGATGACCGACGCGACAATGACCATCGTCGCGCTGCTGGTGGCGAACCTGATCGCCTCGTCCACCGCCGGCGGGGCCGCGCGTGGCAAGCTGGTCAGCCACTTCACCATGGGGTTCTGGCACCTGGAGCCGATGGTGCTCGGCCTCAACGGCATCCTGCTCACCGGGGCGGCGATCTACGCGCTGATCAACGCCATAGGCAGCCTGATGGCCGGGGGCCGTCATCTCTCCTTCAACCACGCCATTGTCTATGCGGCGCTGACCATGGTCGTGGCGCTGGTCATGGCGCTGGTCGGCCGGCGAGCCAACCGGACGCTCAATTCCAGCTTCGTCGCGCTGGACGCCAAGGCCTGGCTGATGAGTGGCGGCCTCAGCGGCGCACTGCTCGTCGCCTTCGTCTTCGGCTACGCGACCCAGGGAACGCACCTTGCCTGGATCGCGCCCTATGTCGATCCGGCCGCCCTGGCGCTGGTGTGCCTCATCGTCATTCCCCTTCCCGCCGGCACCATCAAGCAGGCGCTCGCCGACATCCTGCTCGTCACCCCCTCGGAGCTGAAGCAGCATGTCGACGCCGTCGCGGCCGACATCGTCCGCCGCTACGGCTTCCTGTCCTATCGCTCCTATGTCGCGCGGGTCGGGCGGGGGCGGCAGATCGAGCTCTATTTCATCGTGCCGCGCGACCAGCCGGCGCGGAAGCTGGAGGAGTGGGACCACCTCCGCGACGAGGTCGGCGAAGCGATCGGTGGCGAAAGCCCCGACCGCTGGCTCACCATCGCCTTCACCACCGATCCCGAATGGGCGGATTGATCGGCCCGCCATGTATTTCGGTACCTAAATACTTCATGCCGCTCATCGCGCATCTTTCGTGCGGGCGCGTGCCGGTTAGCCGTTGAAGCCGCTTCGGCGCTGCGGTAATGGCTCCGCATGATCAACAAACTCGAAGTCTTGCGGAATCGGCTGCTGGCCGCTCAACGCGATCTGATCAGGGCGGCCGCCGAGGCGGGAACGCTTCCCTCGGACAATGCGCTGCGCAAGATCGCCGATATCGAAGTGACCATCGGCGCCATCGAGGCGATGCTCGACGAGCAGCGCAAGGGCTAGGCTGTAGCCTCATAAGTTCTGATCCATAGGCGGGTCGATGCGAGTATGACGGCGGCGAGGAAGTTCCTTGCGAGCTGGTCGAAGCGCGTGGCGACCCGTCTGAAGTGCTTGAGCTTGCAGAAAAAGCGCTCACCCTGATTGCGCTGCCGGTAGAGGGCAGGATCGATGGAGCGCGGGATCTTGCGGTCCTTCTGAGCGGGGATATGTGCGCCCCCGCCGCGCGCGGCGACGAGATCGATGATGGCCTGCGCATCGTAGCCGCGGTCGGCAACGAGTGCCGGGGTCGGAGGCAGGCCAGTCCATCAGTGCCGCAACGGCAGCCTTGTGTTTGATCCCGGCATTTGATGGTGCGATTTTTTCCATTGAATGGAGGGAAGCACTATGGGCCAGGTTCTTCATGGGGCCGCCACATAGCGGGGCATCGGCCAAGCGGGCGATCGCCCTCCAGGTTCCGCCACCTGTCCCCGCCCCTGCGACGTCCCGCAATCTTCCCAAGGTCGATCTCGATCACGGGCGCGCCACAAGCGGCACGTCTTCCCTCCTCGTCATCATCGGCGCGGTCACGCCTCCATGGTCTCGGCGACAGGGGCGCCTCCCGGATCGGCCGTACCGACGGGCGACCACCGGCCTGCCCGCGCGATCTTCATGCCGCAGCCGGTCGCCCATGGCCGCCTCGTTGCCGGCCCACCTCGGCGGTGCGCCCGCGACATCGACGACGGCATACCGCCGCAACGATCGGGAGCGGCGAGGCGCTCAGTTGTTGATGGCGGAGACGGCGATCCGGCCCTTGTTGCCGATGCCGGTGAACCAGACCTCGCCATTGCCGATCATCACCCCCCGCCAGTTGGCGAACAGGCTGGCATAGCCCTGGGCCGCCACCGCCTGCCGCACCTTGGGCGTGACGATCTTGTCGTAGCTAGCGACGAAGGCCTTCGCGTTCCGTACCGTCGTCGTCTTGCCGTCGATCTTGGTGCGCAGCGGATAGTCGACCATGCCGGCGACGGCGGCGCGATCGTCGGCGGCAACCGCCTTCTTCAGCTTCTCGAAGAACGCCTGATAAGGCTCGTGTCCGCCGAACAGCGCGTCCAGCGTGGCGTTCACTTCGCCGGCGTCCTGCGCCCGCGCTGGCCCCGTGCCGCCCCCGAAGAGGGCGGCGACCAGCAGGACGGCGGCCAGGCCGCACCGATGGCCGCGCCCGTCGTGCCGCGTTCCACGGCTCGCCGGCCGCAGAGACCATGGGCGGCGCCAGCGGGTCGAGATCGACATCCCCGGCACGGCTCTCTCACTGTCCATGTTCGTTTCACCCCGCTGATCCCGCGCCGATCATTACCCAAAAGCCGCCGCCGCTTCATGCGCGGCACGGCAAACCGAGGCGAATAGGGCTGTATACTGATAGTTCGATTTTCACTTGATAGTTGTGGTTGCCGCTATCAGGCTACTCCCCGGCGACGCCGTACCGGCGTTCCACGGCCGGCGCCGATATTCCGGCCCGCCCATGACGGAGTAGCGCCGTGCCCGCCCTGCTGGAATCGATTCCGAACGAATGGGGGCCGAAAGCCGATGCCGACGCCGGATCGGCGACGCTGACGCGCACCGGCCCCAACGACATCCTGATGACCGCGCCGGCGAATATGGCGCTGGTGATGCTGTCGCCGCAGCCGAACCGCGAGGTGGCGCTCGACAGCGACCGCCGCACCATCACCCTGGCGCCAGTCGGCTCCATCGAGATCGTGCCGGCAGGGTCGGAGCTGTTCGCGCGCTGGGTGGTCGACAAGGAGAACCTGCTCGTCGCCCTCGATCAACAGCGCCTGTCGCGGCTGGCCGGCGAGGAGTTCCAGAACGACAGCTTCGAGCTGCAGCCGCCGCGTATCGGCGGCGTCGACCGCAAGGCGCTGCGGCTGTCCCATCTGCTGCGCGAGGAATTCCAGCGTGGCGAGCACGCCAGCCCGCTGTGCTTCGATGCGCTGATCACCCTGTTCGCCACGCATATGCTGCGCACCTATTCCTCGCTGCGCGACCGGCCGGCGGAACGGCACAGCGGCGGCCTCGCGCCGAAGACGTTGCGGATGGTGAACGACTTCATCCAGGAGAATCTGGCGCAGCCGCTGTCCATCGGCCGCCTGGCCGAGATCGCCGGCCTCTCGCCGAGCCACTTCCTGCGCGCCTTCCGCCGCACGCTGGGGCAGGCGCCGCATCAATATCTGCTCGGCCAGCGTCTCGCCCTGGTTCAGCATCTGGTGACCACCACCGACCTGCCGCTGGCCGACATCGCGGCCGCCGCCGGCTTCTCCAGCAATAGCCACATGACCGCGACGCTGAAGCGCCTGCGGGGTGTCACCCCCACAGAGCTGCGTCGCGGCGGCCTCTAGCCCGCACCCGGCATCGCCGCCGCGAGCCCCTGCCCGCGGCTCTTGCCGTATGGCCCTCCCCCGGTCGAAGCTGCGGCCATGCCGATGTCGAGGGGGGCCTGGGACAGATGTCGTCGGAAGAACTGCTTGGCCTGCTCTATCTCACCGCCATCGTCGCCGAGGCGATGACGGCGGCGCTCGCCGCCGGCCGCCGCCAGATGGACTGGTTCGGCGTCGCGCTTCTGGGCAGCATCACCGCGCTCGGCGGCGGCTCGGTGCGCGACGTGCTGCTCGGTCGCCACCCGCTGTCCTGGATCGAGCATCCCCATTACCTGCTGATCACCGCCGGCGCGGCGCTGGCGACCATCCTGATCGCCCGCTACATGCGCCAGCTGCGCCGGCTGTTCCTGTTCCTCGACGCGGTGGGGCTGGTGGTGTTCACCATCATCGGCTGCAACATCGCCGCCGGGCTCGGCCTGCCCGCCATCATCGTCATCGCCTCCGGCATGATCACCGGCTGCGTCGGCGGCGTGGTGCGCGACGTCTTGTGCGCCGACGTGCCGCTGCTGTTCCGCGCCGAGCTCTACGCCACCGTCTCCATCGTCACCGGCGCGCTCTACCTCGCCGGCCAATGGGGAGGCCTGCCGCACGAGCCGGTGATGCTGGGGGCGATGCTGCTCGGCCTCGCTTTGCGCCTCCTGGCACTGCGCTTCGGCTGGAGCATGCCGAAATTCGTCTACACGGAATCGCTGCACTAAGGGCGGCGCTCAGCCGGCGGCGGCGGCCTCCCCGGCGAAGAAGCGGTTCTCCGGGCGCGGCAGGCCGAGATGCTCGCGCAGCGTCGCGCCCTCATAGTCGCGCCGGTAGATGCCGCGCCGCTGCAGCTCCGGCACCACCTTGTCGACGAAGTCGTCGAGCCCGGCCGGCAGGAACGGGAAGGTCACGTTGAAGCCGTCCGAGCCCTCGGTCTCCAGCCATTCCTCCATCTCGTCGGCAATGCTCTCGGCCGTGCCGACGAAGGCAAGGCCGGCATAGCCGCCGAGCCGCTGGGCGAGCTGGCGCACGGTGAGGTTCTCGCGACGCGCCATCTCGATCACCCGCTCGCGGGCGCTGCGGCTGGCATTGGTCTCCGGCACGTCGGGCAGCGGCCCGTCGGGATCGAAGCGCGAGGCGTCGTGGCCGAGCGAGATGGAGAGCGAGGCGATGGCGCTGTCGTAATGCACCAGGCTGTCGAGCTTGGCCCGCTTGGCGCGCGCCGCCTCCAGGCTGTCGCCGACCACCACGAAGGCGCCGGGCAGGATCTTGAGATGGTCGCGCGGCCGTCCCAACCGGTCGAGCCTGCCCTTCACGTCGGCATAGAAGGCGCGGCCGGAGGCGAGGTCGGTGGCGGCGGCGAAGATCACCTCCGCCGTCTCGGCGGCCAGCTGGCGCCCCGGCTCGGAAGCGCCGGCCTGCACGATCACCGGCCAGCCCTGCACCGGCCGGGCGATGTTGAGCGGCCCGCGCACCGAGAAATACGGCCCCTTGTGGTTGAGCACATGCAGCCGCTCGGGGTCGAAGAAGAGCCCGCTCTCCGGGTCGCGCGGGAAGGCGTCGTCGGCGAAGCTGTCCCACAGGCCGGTGACGACGTCGAAGAACTCGCGGGCCCGCACATAGCGCTCGTCATGCTCCATGTGGTCGTCGAGGCCGAAATTCAGCGCCGAATCGGGATTGGAGGTGGTGACGATGTTCCAGCCGGCGCGCCCGCCGCTGATGTGGTCGAGCGAGGCGAAGCGCCGGGCGATGTGGAACGGCTCCTCGAAGGTGGTCGAGGCGGTGGCCACCAGCCCGATGCGCGAGGTCGCCATCGCCAGCGCCGACAACAGCGTGAAGGGCTCGAAGGAAGTGACGGTGTGGCTGCGCTTCAGCGCCTCCACCGGCATGTTGAGCACCGCCAGATGGTCGGCCATGAAGAAGGCGTCGAACTTGCCCTCCTCCAGCTTCTGCGCCAGCCGCACGAGGTGGCCGAGGTTGAAATTGGCGTCCGGCCAGGCGCCGGGATAGCGCCACGCGCCGGTATGGAGGCTCACCGGCCGCATGAAGGCGCCGAGGTGAAGCTGCTTGCGAGTGCTCATGCCGGTCATTCCCGTGGCCGTGGCGGGCGGAGGCGAGCCCTATAGCTATGCCGCGACGGCGCCGCCGCAAGCGGCGACCTGTCGGTTCCCCGGCACATGAGCAAAAGCACCCGCCCGAGGCGGCGATCGCGGAAAAACCTTCTCAGCTCTCGCTGGCCTGCGGCAGCGCGGCGCGGCGCCGGCGCGGCGCCGGCTTGGCCAGCTTGCGCAGGATCAGCGTCGTGCCGATCAGGAACACCACGGTGAGCACCGCCATCACCGCGATCCACTCCACGCTGCCGAAGCTGCCGAGCTGCGAGGCGGTATGCCCGGCGAGCCAGCCCGGCGCCAGCATCACCGCCGCCCAGGCGATGGCGGAGGTGACGTTGGCGATCTGGAAGTGGCGGTGCGGCATCGCCATCATGCCGGCCACCAGCGGGATGGTCGAGCGGATCGGGCCGAGGAACCGCCCGAAGAACACCGAGGCGAAGCCGTAGCGCTTGAAGAACAGCCGGGCGCGCGCCACGCTCGGCCGGTATTGCGACAGCGGCCAGCGGTAGATCACGCTGCGGCCGACGCGGCGGCCCAGCAGATAGGAGACGGCGTCGCCGAGAATCGCGCCGATGATCGAGCCAATGAGGATCGGCAGCGGCTCGACGATCCCGGAGCCCATCAGCCCGCCGATCAGCATCATCAGGGCGGTCGCGGGAATGAACAGGCCGATGATGACGAGGGATTCGCCGAAGGCGATGAGGCCCGCCAGCAGCAACGCGTAGGACTGATGCGTCTCGATGAAGACGCCCACCTGGCCGATGAACTGTTCCATGAAAACTCTTCTTGCCCGATGCGTGCGTCAATTGATTGACAGCCCGCGCCGGTTCCGCCCCCCAGTGGCACGCAACATAGCCGCTGCGGCTCGCCGCTAGGCAGGGGTGGCGCGATCACAAGCCGGCTAGGTCCCCCTCGCCCCCCCCGGCATGGCCGGCCCGGCCCTCCGCCCCGAACTGATTAGTGAATCACACTCAGTATTCTATGAAAATAATGCCGGATTAATTCACGACGGTCCGGGAGCTACCGTCTCTCCATCAACACGGCGCCGCGCTGCGGGCCAATCGGATGGAGATCGACATGCGTACCTGGTTCATCACCGGCGCCTCCCGTGGTTTCGGCGCCCTCATCGCCCGCGAGGCCCTTGCGGCCGGCGATAATGTGGTCGCCACCGCCCGCGACCCGCGCACCGTCGTCGACACGCTCGGCGAGCATCCCCACCTCCTGGCCGTCGCCCTCGACGTCAACGACGAGGCGCAAGCCTTCGCCGCCGCCGGCGAGGCGGTGAAGCGCTTCGGCCGCATCGACACGCTGGTCAACAATGCCGGCTTCGGCCTGCTCGGCGCGGTGGAGGAATCCAGCGCCTCGGAAGTCGAGCGGGTGTTCCGCACCAATGTGTTTGGCCTGCTCAACGTCACCCGCGCCGTACTGCCGCACATGCGCCGCCAGCGCGCCGGGCACGTCATCAACATCTCCTCGCTGGGCGGCTATGGCGCCTATCACGGCTGGGGCGTCTACGGCGCCACCAAATTCGCGGTGGAAGGCCTGTCGGAGGCGCTGTCGCAGGAACTCGCCCCGCTCGGCATCGCCGTCACCGTGGTGGAGCCCGGCTTCTTCCGCACCGACTTCCTCGACGACCGCTCGCTGGTGAAGACCCGCGCCGAGATCGACGACTATCACGAGACGGTCGGCGCCATGCGCAGCTTCGCCGCCGGCGCCAACCACGCCCAGCCGGGCGATCCGGCCAAGCTGGCCAGGGCCTTCATCGCGCTGGCCAATGCCGAGAACAAGCCGCTGCGGCTGCCGCTCGGCAGCGATGCGGTGGCGCGGATCGAGGACAAGCACGCCTTCGTCGAGGGCGAACTTGCCGAGTGGCGCGCCCTCGCCCTCTCGACCGACCACGACGATCAGGCCGCCGCCTGACCCGCGAGACCGTGAGAGCCGCCGGCCGCCCGGCCGGCGGCTCTTATGTGCCGCGAGAAAAATCGACGAAGGCGCGCAGCGAGGCCGGCATCTGACGCCGGCTCGGGTAATACAGGTAGAAGCCGGGATAATGCGGGCACCACTCCTCCAGTACCCGGACGAGCGCGCCGCTGGCGAGATGTGGGCGCGCCTGCGCCTCGAACAGATAGGCCATGCCGACGCCATCGAGCGCCGCCTCCAGCATCAGGTCCTGCTCGCTCAGGGTCAGCGGCCCGTCCACCTCGACGGCGATCTCCTCCCCGCCCCGCTCGAACTCCCACGCATAGAGCGCGCCGCCGAGGAAGCGGAAGCGGATGCACGGCATGCCGCGCAGCGCGCGCGGATCGCCGGGCATGCCGTGACGGGCAAAATAGGCCGGCGAGCCCACCACCGCGAAGGCATGGCGCGGGCCGATCGGCACGGTGATCATGTCGGCGGCGATCGCCTCGCCGAAGCGGATGCCGGCATCGAACCCCTCCGCCACGATGTCGACGAGCGCGTCGCTGACCATCAGCTCGACCCTGATGTCAGGATAGGCGGCGAGGAACCGCGCCAGCAGCGGCCGCAGCACCAGCCGCGCGCACAGGCGCGGCGCATTGAGGCGCAGCGTGCCGAACGGCCGGTCGCGGAAGCTGTTGAGCTCGTCGATGGCATCGTCGATGTCGCGGAACGCCGGCCCCACCCGGCCGAGCAGCCGCTCGCCCGCCTCCGTCAGCGCCACGCTACGTGTGGTGCGGTTGAGCAGCCGCACCCCGAGCCGCTCCTCGACGAGGCGCATCGAGTGGCTGAGCGCCGACGGCGTCACCCCCAGCTCGGCCGCCGCGCGACGAAAACTGCCATGCCGCGCGATGGCGAGGAAGACGCCGAGGTCGGCGGGATCGATACGCGCCATTGATGAATTCGTCTCGCTAATGGGACTTCGAGCATCGGCGAGGATGCACAATGCTCCCCGGCTTCACCAGCGGCGTTTTATCGGCCTCACCGGCCATCCAAGCGGCGGAACTGGCCTCATCGTCCACCTCACCGGCCCTCCGGCGAGGCTAGCGGTCGCGGCAGGGGAACTCCTGCTGGTGCACCGCGATGCCGTCCTGCCCCGCGAGGATCACGGCATAGGCCGGCGGCTCGAAACTCACCCGGTGCGGCCCGGAAAAAGCCAATGCCGACTGATGGTTGGTGCTGCGGACGGTGGCGAAGGGAAGGCCCTCCCACAGCCCGCTGGCCAGCCGATGCACATGGCCGGCGAAGAGATGGCGCACATTTCCATGCCGGCGCAGCACCGCCGCAAGCCGGTCCGCCTCCGCCAGCCGGGAATTGTCGAGGGAGGGAATCCCGATCGCCACCGGCGGATGATGAAGGAATATCAATACGTTAGATGCCCCTGCCAGCGCCGCATCCAGCCAGTCGAGCCGCGCCGCGCACAGCCTCCCCTCGACATGACCGGGCTCGTGGGTGTCGAGCAGCACCGCCCGCCAGTCGCCGAGATCGATAGCCGCCTGCACGAAGCCATCCGCCCCGGCGACACCGGGAAAGGCGGCGGCGGAAGCGGCGCGATCGTCGTGATTGCCCATCATCAGCCGCCAGGGCGCCTTCAGCGCCGTCAGCCGCGTAGCCAGCGCCGCATAGGCCGCCGGCTCGCCATCGTCGGTGAGGTCGCCGGAGAACACCACCAGATCGGCATCGGCATGGTGACGGTTGAGGTCGGCGAGGCAGTCCTCCAGCCGCGCCAGAGGGTCCGAGCCCTGCAGCATCCCGCCCGGCGACACCAGGTGGAGATCGCTTACCTGAATGATTTTACAGGTCTTTCTCACACCGACGTCTCCCGCAGCGTCGCCTCGATCAGCGCCAGCAACTCGTCGCGCAGTTGCGGCGCGCAGCCGATCACCGGCCCGCCGGCAAGAAGATCGCCGGCCTCGAAGTCATTGGTCCAGCCCCCCGCCTCGCGGATCAGGCACAGCGCGGCCAGACAGTCCCAGGCGTTGATATGCGGCTCGTAATAGGCGGCGTGGCGTCCGCAGGCGACGTGCGCCAGCCCCAGCGCGCCGGAACCGTGGCGCACGAACATGCCGCCCGCCGCCAGCAGCTTCTCGATGAACGTCGCCACCACGCGCGGCGGCACTCGCCCATTGGCGCCGACGCTGACCAGCCCGCTGCGCAGGTCGTTGCGCGCATCGACGCGGATCGGCGCGCCGTTCAGCGCCGCCCCCTGCCCGGCGACCGCACGGAAAAGCTCGCGCGCATTGGGATCGAGGATGAAGCCCGCCACGGTGACACCATCCTGCATCAAAGCGAGCGAGACACACCAGTTGCGGATGCCGTGCAGGAAGCAGCTGGTGCCGTCGATGGGGTCGAGAACCCAGATGAATCCTGATCCCGAGGGCGTGAAGCCGTACTCCTCGCCGAGAAAGCCGTCGTCGGGAAACGCGGCGGCGATCCGCCTGCGCACCAGTTGCTCGACCTCGCGGTCGGCAATACTGACCACGTCCTGCCCGCCGGTCTTGGCCTCGACGACGAGGCTGGCGATCTCGCCGAAATAGCCCAGCGCCAGCGCGCCGGCCTCCTCGACGACGGCGCGCGCGACATCGAGCCTATCAGAAAGAAGATCAAGCTTTGTCAACGAGTTACTCCGCCGAAGGCCGGTTAGCAGGGAGGGAGGGAGGGACGGGCATGCTCGCCCGTTCGACGAACACTGCCTTTAGGCGTGTCGTGGAGGGTTCGGCGGCAGGTGAGGCCAGCCTTCGGTCGAGATGAGCCACCGTATGGACGGCGATCTCCGCCGGGTCCTGCCTGAAGGTGCTGAGCCGATAGGCGTCCCAGCTCGCCTCGGGTATGTCGTCGAAGCCGATCACCGCGATGTCCTGCGGGACGCGCAGACCGAAACGGTACCGCGCCGCGTCCATCACCCCGAAGGCGATGAGATCGTTGACGCAGAACACCGCCTGCGGCCGCTCCACCGTCGCGAACAGCGCCTGCGCCGCCTGCTGGCCGCCGGCATAGTCGGAATCGGCGCCGCGAGCCGCGGCCACTTGCGCCCCGAAGCGACGCGCCTCGTCGAGGAAGGCCTGCTCGCGCTCGACAATGCTCGGCGTGCCCGAGGCCGAGCCGGCGAGACCCAGCCGCGTGAGCCCACGCGCGAGGAACAGCCGCGCCGCCTCGCGGGCGGCGACCTCGTTGTCGACCTTCACATGATCGCAGCCGGGTTCGGAGCGGCCAATGGAAATCAACCGCTGGCCGTTGCGCCGGGCAAGCTCGACGAAAGAAGCCGGCGGCGAGCCGGACAGAATGATCGTCGCCTCGGCGCGATAGCCGAACAGCGCCGCCTGCGCCGCCTCCAGCTCCGCCGCTGAGGAACCGGTATTGATGAGGAACGGCAGATTGCCGCGCCGGATCAGCGCGGCGGTCAGCGCGGCGACGAGATGGGCGCGGAACCCGACTTCCGGCCTGGTCGCCACCAGCCCAACCAATCGGCTGCGATTGGCCAGCAGGCCGCGCGCGAGGTCGTTGACCTGATAGCCGAGCTCGGCCGCCGCCCGCATCACCTTCTCGCGCGTCTCGGGCGAGACGCTGGCCCCCGGGGTGAAGGCGCGCGACACCGCCGAGCGCGACACGCCGGCCCGCTCGGCCACCTGCTGCGCGCTGACGAAACCGCGCACGCCGTCATCGGTAAGGGACATGATCAGCGGCCGACCTTCGACAGCACGTCGGATTTCAGGAAGCGTTCCACCACCAACATGAAGCCGATAGAGGGAACGAGCAGCAGCAACGCCGTGATGGAGGCCACCTGGTAGTTGCCGCCCGCGCCGGCAGTGTAGAGAAGCAAGGGCAGCATGTTCACGTCCGGCGCGCCGACGAAATAGCTGCCGGTGAACTCGTCGAGCGATTCGAGGAAGACGAAGATCGCGCTGGCGAGCAGGCCCGGCGCCGCCAATGGCAGCGTCACGTCGAGAAAGGCCCTCAGCGCCCCGGCGCCAATGGAGCGCGCCGCCTCCTCCAGCTCCGCGTCGACGGCCGAGAAGGCGGCGGTGGCGATCCAAACCGCATAGACGAGGCCGTGGGTGACGTGCACCAGCACCACGCCGGGATTCGTGCCGTTGAGACCGAGCTGGTAGAACAGCCGCGCGACGTTCACATAGACCGTCAGGTTCGGGAAGGCCTGCGGGATGAGGAAGGCGATCAGGATCACCGCGCGGAACGGCAGCCTGAGCCGCGCCAGCGCGTAGCCGGCGGGAATGGCGAGTGCCAGCGAAACCGCGACCGTCAGTCCCGCAACGGTGAGGCTGTTGGCGAGTGATTCCATCGCATTGCCACGCGCCGCGAACACCCGGCCCCAATAGCTGAAGCCATAGTCGATCGGCAGCGCATGCGGGAAATACCAGCGCTCCGCCACCGTCCATAAAAGCAGGTTGGCGAGCGGTCCGAAGATCACGAAGGCCAGTAGGCCCAGCACCAGCCCGCGCGGGATCCACCACAGATCGACGCCCATGGCCGAGCGGGCGTGCGAGGCGCTTGTGACGTCGACCTGCGCCATCACGCCCGTTCCTTCACGCTGTGGCGCAGATACAGCCATGCCACGCCGGCACTGGCGATCAGCGAGACCACGCCGAGCGCGTTCGCCACGCCATAGTCACCATAGGCGTTGATGCGGAAAGCGATGTCGGCGGTGATCATGGTCGGCGACTGCGCGTTGATCATCAGCGGCACCGACAGCACCGACATCATGGTGACGAAGGACAGCACCAGCGCCACCATCAGCGTCCCCGCCACTTGCGGCACGAGGATTTCCAACAGGATGCGCAGCCGCGAGGCGCCGAGATTGCGCGCCGCCTCGAGGGTGCCGCGGTCGACCGACGCCATGGCGCCGGCGACCAGCAGCGCCACGAAGGGCGCCTGTTTCCACACGAAGGCGATGACGATGCCGCGCCAGTCGAGGAAGCTCGCCGCCTCCATCGGCGTGATCAGCCCGGCGCCGATCAACACGTTGTTCATCAACCCGTTTTTGGCGAGGAAGGTCCGCAGCACCTGCCCCACCACGATGAACGGGACGAACATCGGCCAGCGGTAGAGCCAGCGCAGCAGGGCGACCGCGCGCGGATTCTCGCCGAGCGTCAGATAGCCGCCGATGGCGAGCGCGAGCGCGCCGATGATCGCCGTCGACAGGCTGACAATCATCAGCGTGAACACGATGTCGGAGGTGTAGAGCTCGAAGGTCTTGATGAAATTACCGAAACCGAACCCGCCGCCGACCTCGAAGGCGCCGGCCACCGAGGCGGCCAGCGGCACCACGAACAAGAGCAGGATCACCGCGAGGGCGGGCAGGACGAGCAGCAGTCCCAGAGCGGGTGTCGGCATGTCGGCTATCCCGAGAGAAGCGGCCACCCGGTACGATCGGGTGGCCGATGAGGCTCAATTGGTGGCCTGGCGCTCATAGGCTTCGAGGATCGCGCTGTTATAGGGCGCGATGGGGAACGGCTTGCCGTTCTTCGCCAGATCTTCCGGGGTGATGGCGATGAACAGCTTGTCCCACGTCGCCTTGTCGAGCTCCGGCTGGACGTACTGGGCGTCGATGCCCGGATACCAGTTGAAGCGCTTCACGATGCCCTCGGCCTGCACCTTCGGGCTGGTGGCGAGCTCGACGAACTTCTCGGCGAGTTCCTTGTTCGCGCTCTTGGCGGGGATCACGTAATGCATCGGCTGGCCGGGCATGCCGGGCGCCGGCAGCACCAGCTTGAAGTCCGGCGGCAGCTGGCCGTTGGCCTGCCAGGAATAGAACATGTCGACCCACACCGGCCCCATGGCGATCTCGCCGCGCGAGAGCAGGTCGAGCGTACCGGCATTGCCGGGCGTGAGCGTCGCGTTCTTGGTGAAGTCGCGCAGCGAGGCGAAGGCGGCGTCCCACTTCTTGGTCTCGGCCGCCTCGAAGGGACCGTTCATCAGCTTGCCCGCGTCGCCGTCGCCGAAAGCGTAGATCCAGCCCATCACGAAGCTGACGCCGGAGGCGCCGCCCTTGATGCCGTTATAGCCGAACTGCTTGGGATGGGCCTTCGCCCACTCGGCGAGCTCGGCGTAGCTGCGGGGCGGGTTGGGCACCAGCGCGGGATTGTAGGCGATGGCGGTCTGGCTGTTGAACATCGGCATGACGTAGCCGGTCACCTTGGTGCCGAGCGCCATGTCGGCATTGGCGCGGCTCACCAGCTTGCCGGTGGAGATCTTGTCGCGATACGCCTCGAGATAGGCGCCGGTGATCATCGGGCCGACGAACTTCTCGTGCACCACCGCGACATCGGTGTCCCAGGTGGTGGTGCCGGCCTGCTTCTGCGCCTCGAAACGCTCGACGATCTTCTGCGAGCCGGCATCGCCCGGGCCGGTGCCGACCACGCGCACCGTGTTGCCGGGATACTGCTTCTCGAACAGCGGCGCGAGGTACTGGTTGACGTAGTCGACCATATTCTGGTCGCCGGCGGTGATGACGGTCAGCTCGGCGGCACTGGCCGGCGCGGCGGCAAGGCCGAGCGTCAGGGCCGAGGCGACGAGCGCAGGCTTGAGGAGGCTCTGCATGGATCGGATCTCCGTTGGAAGAAGGATGGCAGGTCAGCTTGCCTGGAGGACGCGCTCCACCGGACCGCGCGGGGCCGCTGGAGAAAGCTCGGCCGCCGCCTCTCGCGCCGTCGTATCGGACGCGCCTGTCGAGGCGGGCAGGTTGAAGAGGAACAGCTTGTCGCCGGGGATGCGCAGCTCCACGCCGGCGCCGCCGTCGAAGGGACGGGCAGCATCGGCGAACAGCGTCTGGTCGCCGACCCGCACCGAATGCCGCCAGCCGCCGCCGAGATAGCTCGCCGCCTCGACGCGGCCGGCGATGGCCAGCCCTTCCGCCTTCAACGCCTGTGCGCCAGCGACAACCATCTCCACCGCCTCGGCGCGGAAGCGGGCTTCCAGCCGGCCGCTCGACAGCAGGCGTCCATCAAGGTTCAGCGTGGCGGCGGACGACTGCCGGCCAGCCGCGATATGGACCGCGCCGCCGGCGACCCGCCCCTCCAGCACCAGCGCGTTCTCCGCCCCCATGAAGGCGGCGACGAAGGACGAAGCGGGGCGGCTGTACACCTCTTCCGGCGAGCCCTGCTGGGCGATGCGTCCGGCCTCCATGATGACGACGCGGTCCGCCATCGCCATCGCTTCCTCGCGGTCATGCGTGACGATGACGGCGGTGATGCCGAGCCGGCGCTGCAGCGCGCCGATCTCATGGCGCACCTTCAGCCGGATGCGGGCATCGAGATTGGAGAGCGGTTCGTCGAGCAGCAGGATCTGCGGATCGACCGCCAGCGCCCGGCCGAGCGCCACCCGCTGGCGCTGCCCGCCGGACAGCGCGGCCGGCTTGCGGGCTCCGAGCCCTTCAAGGCCGAGCAGCGCCTCGATCTCGGCGACCCGCCGGTCGATCGCGGCGCGGGAAAGCCCCTTAAGCTTCAGCCCGTAGCCGATGTTCCGGGCGACCGTCATATGCGGCCACAGCGCGTAGGACTGAAACACCAACGCCATGCCCCGCCGGTCCGGCGGCATGAGCGTCACGTCGCGCCCGTCGACCGCGACCGTGCCGGCGGAGGGTGTCACGAAACCGGCCATGGCCCGCAACAGAGTGGTCTTGCCGCAGCCGGAGGCGCCGAGCAGGGCGACGAACTCGCCCTTGCCGATGGCGAGGTCGAGCCGCTCCAGCACGCGGGTCGCGCCATAGCCAACCGACAGATCGGTGATGCGAAGGAAGGCGTCGTCGTTCATTCCGGGTCCTTGCACAGCTGTGCAACATCAGGCGCGGATCGCCGCGGCCACGGACCGGAACTAGCTTGCTTTCATTGCAGACGGATGACGGCTCGGGGATGCCGGCGCGCCGACACGTCACGGCAGGCCGAACGACAAAAAGGGATAGGCCGGATCGAGGCTCGGCACGCCCCGGCGCGGTTCTCGGAAACGTGGATCGCAAGAAAAGTGCGAGGTCACTGCTGCCGGGAACGACGTCACGAAACAGGAACCGCCTGTCTTCGCAACGAAGCGGCCTGACAAACGCAATGCGGATCGATGAGATCGGGGCTCGCCTATGACGGCCATCCGCACCGTCGCCCTGCGGCGAGGCGCGTTTCCGGCAAGAAACGTATCCGCACGGCCGCCGATCAAGGCACCGTGCGGACCGTAATGTCAGACATCAACCTTGGTCTGATCGACGACGGTGGCGCCCGGCGCGTTCTTCTTGATCGATTCGATGGCGCTCAGCGCCGATGCCTTGGCTTTGTAGCCTTCCGACGAAAACATGCTTTCGCCGTTCGACGCCTTGAACCGGAACCGGAATTCGCCGGCCTTATCCTTGTAGACCTCAAACTTGTACATTTCCCACCTCGTCATTTTTTGACGTTAGGCGGCCATGTCAGCACGAATTGGCACGCTTGGGTAGCGGGGGAGGGTCAGTCGTCCACCTTGAGCGCGGCGATGAAGGCTTCCTGCGGAATCTCGACGCGGCCGAACTGGCGCATCTTCTTCTTGCCTTCCTTCTGCTTGTCCAGAAGCTTGCGCTTGCGGGTGATGTCGCCGCCATAGCACTTGGCCGTCACGTCCTTGCGCAGCGCCTTGATGGTCTCGCGGGCGATGATCTTGGCGCCGATGGCGGCCTGGATCGGGATGTTGAACAGATGCTGCGGGATCAGGTCCTTCAGCTTCTCGCACATCGCCCGGCCGCGATATTCCGCCCGCGCGCGGTGCACCAGCATGGAGAGCGCGTCGACTGGCTCGGCATTGACCAGGATCGACATCTTCACGAGGTCGCCCTCGCGATATTCGGTGATGTGATAGTCGAAGGAGGCGTACCCCTTCGAGATCGACTTCAGCCGGTCGTAGAAGTCGAACACCACCTCGTTCAGCGGCAGGTCATAGGTGACCATGGCGCGGGCGCCGACATAGGTCAGCTCGATCTGGTTGCCGCGCCGGTCCTGGCAAAGCTTCAGCACCGCGCCGAGATAGTCGTCCGGGGTGAGGATGGTGGCGCGGATCCACGGCTCGCGGATCTCCTTGATCTTCACCACGTCCGGCATGTCGGCTGGGTTGTGCAGCTCGAGCACCGTGCCGTCGTTCATCTCGATCTCGTAGATGACCGAGGGGGCGGTGGCGATCAGGTCGAGGTTGAACTCGCGCTCCAGCCGCTCCTGGATGATCTCCAGATGCAGCAGGCCGAGGAAGCCGCAGCGGAAGCCGAAGCCGAGCGCCGCCGAGGTCTCCATCTCGAAGGAGAAGCTGGCATCGTTGAGGCGCAGTTTGCCCATCGCCGCGCGCAGATCCTCGAAGTCGGCGGCGTCGACCGGGAACAGGCCGCAGAACACCACCGGCTGCGCCGGCTTGAAGCCCGGCAGCGCCTCGGCGGTCGGCCGCTTCTCCTCGGTGACGGTATCACCGACGCGGGTATCGGCGACTTCCTTGATCGAACCGTTGAGGAAGCCGATCTCGCCCGGGCCGAGCTCGGCCATCGCCACCATCTTCGGAGTGAACACGCCGACGCGGTCGACATCGTAGACCGCATTGGTGCGCATCATCTTGATGCGCTGGCCCTTCTTCAGCACGCCGTCGACGATGCGCACCAGCACCACGACGCCGAGATAGACGTCGTACCAGGAGTCGACCAGCAGCGCCTTCAGCGGCGCCTCGCGGTCGCCCTTGGGCGGCGGCAGGCGGGTGACGATGGCTTCCAGCACGTCGGGGATGCCGAGGCCGGTCTTCGCCGAGATCAGCACCGAATCGGAAGCGTCGAGGCCGATCACGTCCTCGATCTGCGCCTTCACCTTGTCCGGCTCGGCAGCCGGCAGGTCGACCTTGTTGAGGACCGGGACGATCTCGTGATTGTTGTCGATCGCCTGGTAGACGTTGGCCAGCGTCTGCGCCTCGACGCCCTGCGAGGCATCTACCACCAAGAGCGAGCCTTCCACGGCGGCGAGCGAGCGGTTCACCTCATAGGCGAAGTCGACATGGCCGGGCGTGTCGATGAGGTTGAGGACGTATTCGTTTCCGTCCTTCGCCTTGTAGGACAGCCGCACAGTCTGCGCCTTGATGGTGATGCCGCGCTCGCGCTCGATGTCCATATTGTCGAGCACCTGATCCGACATCTCACGCTCGGACAATCCGCCCGTGATCTGGATCAGGCGGTCGGCGAGAGTCGACTTCCCATGGTCGATGTGGGCGACGATGGAAAAGTTGCGGATGTTGGCGACGGGCTCGGTGCTCATGGCGCGCGGGATAGCATTGGCGCTCACCGCTCACAAGCGTGGCGGCGGCTTCTGGGCGGCTTGCAGGCTGGCATCCGATCGACCACATTCCCGGCACCTCACCCATGGAGTGGTCATGTCCGAGCTCAAGATCGCCGTCGTCCCCGTCACGCCATTCCAGCAGAACTGTTCCATCGTCTGGGACGAGACGACCAAGCGGGGCGCGGTGATCGATCCGGGCGGCGACCTGCCGCGTATCCTCGCGGCGCTCGAAGAGCTTGAAGTGACAGCGGAAAAGATCATCCTCACCCATGGCCACATCGACCATGCCGCCGGCGCCGCCGATCTCGCCGAGCAGTTGAAGGTGCCGGTTGAGGGACCGCATATCGGCGACAAGTTCCTGCTCGACGACCTCGTGGCCAATGGCGAGCGCACCGGCATTCCCGGCAAGGCGGTCACGCCCAGCCGCTGGCTCGAGGAAGGCGACAGCGTCGATATTGGCGGCATTCCGTTCGAGGTGCTGCACGTTCCCGGTCATACGCCGGGCCATGTCGTGCTGTTCAGCCGCGACAACAGCTTCGCCCTCGTCGGCGACACGCTGTTCCAGCGCTCGGTCGGGCGCACGGATTTCCCCTATGGCGACCACGACCAGCTGATCACCGGCATCAAGACGAAGCTGCTGCCGCTCGGCGATTCCGTCACCATCCTGCCCGGCCACGGCAGCGCCTCGACCATCGGCACGGAAAAGCGCAGCAATCCCTACATCCGCTGATTTGCCGCAGCGTTAAACGGAACGTTACTCGCGCTGCGGCGCAGCACGGCCAATCATGGCGAAGCCTCGTGCTGGGGAGCTTCGCACATGCCGCCATCACCGTGCCTGCGCCGCGTCCGCGCCGTCCTGATCCCGCTTGCTGCCACCTTCGCCGTCACCTTCGCCGCCCCGGCGCTGGCGCAGGCGGATCGCTGCCCGAAGCTGGTGGCGGAGGCGCCGGCCCGGGTGCTTCCCGCAGCGTTCCGTCCCTCCCCGCAACCACTGGAAAGCGCGCTCCGCCAAAACCTGTTCCGCATCGCGGCCGGTGCTCCCGACGAGGTGACGCTGAACTATATCGGCCACTCGACCTTCCTGATCGAGACTGCCGGCGGCGTCACCGTCGCGACCGACTACAACGACTATGTCCGTGCCGATGTCGTGCCCCGCGTGGCGACGATGAACCGGGCGCACAGCACGCATTTCTCGCTCAACCCCGATCCCGGCATCGAACATGTGCTGAAGGGGTGGGGCGACACGCCCGGCCAGCCGGCCCGCTACGATCTCGACGTCGGCGACTTGTGGATCGGCAACCTGCCGACCAATACCCGCGACTGGGAGGGCGGCACGGTCCGCAACGGCAACTCGATCTTCGTGTTCCGCGCCGCCGACCTCTGCATCGCCCATCTCGGCCATCTGCATCACACGCTCACCGAGGACGACATTGCCGCGCTCGGGCGCATCGACGTCGTGCTGGCCCCGGTCGATGGCAGCTACACGCTCGATGTCGACGGCCTGATCGAGGTGCTGAAGGCGCTGGAATCGCCACTGGTCATCCCGATGCACTACTTCAACCCGTCGACCCTCGACGCCTTCCTGAACCGCCTTGGCGGACGGGACTTCGTCATCGAACGGCAGGCCGGATCGAGCCTGGTGGTCTCGCGCGCGAGCCTGCCGCGCAAGCCGACGGTCGTCGTGCTGCCGCCGCGCTGAGGCGCGCTATACGTCGCTGCGCGCGAGGCGCTCCAGCCAGCCCGTCGCGACGCCGGCCTCCATCGGGTGGCCGAACAGGTATCCCTGGCCGCATTCGCAGCCGAGTTCCTGCACCGCCGCCGCCTGCTCCTCGGTCTCGATGCCCTCGGCCAGAACCCGCATGCCGAGGTCCCGCCCCAGCCCCGCCACCGCGCGGACCAGCGCCCGGTCGGCCACCGAATTCGCCATGTCGACGATGAAGGAACGGTCGAGCTTGATCGTGTCCACGGGCAAGCGACGCAGATGCGTGAGCGAGGCGTGGCCGATGCCGAAATCGTCGAGGGCGATGGCGAAGCCCTGCCGGCGAAGCTCCATCAACGCGTCGACCACGGCTTCGCCCCGTGCGCCGAAGGTGACGGTCTCCGACACCTCGAATTCGATCTGTGCGGCCTCGACGCCAGTGGCAAGGATCGCCTCGCCGACACCCGCGAGGCTCGCTCCTCGCTGGAAATTATTGCGAGACAGGTTGATGGCGATACGGCCCGGATCGATTCCGGCCTGCCGCCACAGACCGATCTGCCGGCAGACCTGCCGGACGACGACGTCGCCGATCGGCACCATGAGGCCGATGCTTTCGGCCTCCTCCAGGAACTCACCCGGGAGCAGCAGGCCGCGCACCGGATGGCGCCAGCGCAACAACGCCTCGAAGCCGAAGGGGCGGCGGTCCACCATCCGCACCAGTGGCTGATAATGAACCTCGAACCCGCCGACGGCGAGCGAGGCCCGCAGATCATCGATGCATTTGTAGCGCTCATCGGCTGCACGGCGCATGGCGGGATCGAAGAGATGAACCCGGCGCCCCTCCTCCGCCTTGGCCGCATAGAGGGCGAGATCCGCATTGCGTTGCAGCACATCGGGACGATCGCCGTCACGCGGCCATAGCGCGGCACCGAAGCTGGCGCTCACCGTCAACCGCGTCGCCATGGAGGGCTCTTCCACGACGGACGCCAGCGAGCGGCGGACGAGATCGGCCCGATCGGTCAGGGCTTCCGGGGTGCGGAGCCCCGGCAGGATGACCGCGAACTCATCGCCGCCGAGCCGGGCGCAGACATAGTGCGGCCCGACACAATCCGACAGCCGCCGGCCGATTTCACGCAGCACGGTGTCGCCGACCGCGTGGCCGTAGCTGTCGTTGATCTCCTTGAAGCCATTCAGATCGATGGCGAGAAGGCCACCGACCGAGGCCGGATCGGCCATGGCGCGCTCGAGCTGTTCGGCGAAGCGGCGGCGATTGGCGAGCCCGGTCACGGTGTCGTAGCCGGCATAGAATTCGGCGCGACTGGTCGCCTCGACCCGGTCGGTCACGTCCCGCTGGTTGACCAGGACGGAGAGCCGCCCGGTCACGGGATCAATGGTGGTGCGGGCGTCGATGCCGTGCCAGCGCCGCCCCCTAACCGTGTCGACGATGAAGTCGCCGGACACCGTCCGCCCCATGAAGGCGTCCGGCCGTTCCGCGTCCCTCGCCACCACGGCGCCCCACATCTGCAGACCTTCGGACGGATCGGCGAACATCGAGGCGAAGCTGCGACGTTCACCCGGGAAGCACGCTTCGGCGGCCGGGTTGCGATAGCTGACCCAGCCCTCCTCGTCGAACAGCAGGACGTTCACGAGCGTGTGCCGCAGCGCCTCGCCGGCCCGCAATTCGTCGGTCAGGCGGGCATAGTGCTCGACCTCCATGAGCAGGCCGACATTGCCGTTGTCGAGCCGCACACCGCTCATCAGCGCATCGACGGTGAAGGGACGGTGCTTGGGATAGAAGGTCCACCGCTCAGCCACGATCTCGCCGGCGGATATGCGCTCGACCAGCCGGCCGAGGCGCTGGCGCATGGCATCGGAGTGCGGCGTGAAATCGCGCGCGAAGAACTCGGCTTCCTGCCCCGGCTCGATGCCCCACAAATGCAGGGCCGCCTCATTGGCGAAATGCTTGCGCATGCGGCCAGTGTCGAGGATCCACACGGGCCGCTTGAGCGCCACCAGCCCTTCCGTCCGACAGGCCGGAAGGGGTCGAGCCAACAGACTACCGGTACCCGCCATCACTTCCGCCGCCAATACGGCGTGCCCCCGCTGCGGATCCAACGATTGTAGAGTACGAGCAATTGTTTACGGCAGCAATCGCCGTCACCTTCCGCCGTGCCCTATCCTTCCCGGCCGGGAGCATAAGCCGCAGGGTCGAGAACGCCCGGCCGGCCCGGCAGATCGAGCACGCTGGCGCGCGGCGTGCCTTCGGAGATCACCCGTCCCCGCCGTACCACGAACAGCCGCGCCGCCTTCAGCCGGATCGCCTCGATGGGATCGGCGGCCTGCAGCACCACCAGATCGGCGTTGCAGCCCGGCGCGATGCCATAGCCCTCCAGCCCCATGATGCGGGCAGGATTGGTCGTCACCGCCTCGAAGCACCAGGCCATCGCCTCGCGCGCGGTCATCTGCCCGACATGCAGCGCCATGTGCGCCACCTCCAGCATGTCGCCGGAGCCCAGCGAGTACCAGGGGTCCATCACGCAGTCATGGCCGAAGGCGACGTTGACGCCGGCGGCACGCAGTTCCGGCACCCGCGTCATGCCGCGCCGCTTGGGATAGGTGTCGTGCCGCCCCTGAAGGGTGATGTTGATCAGCGGGTTGGCGATGGCATGGACGCCCGCTTCGGCGATCAGCGGGATCAGCTTCGAGGCATAGTAATTGTCCATGCTGTGCATGGAGGTGAGGTGCGAGCCGGCGACACGCCCCTGCAGCCCGAGGCGCTGCGTCTCATAGGCCAGCGCCTCGATATGGCGGGACAGCGGATCGTCGCTCTCGTCGCAATGGATGTCGACCCGCAGCCCGCGCTCGGCGGCGATCTCGCACAACGCCTTCAGCGACGCCGCGCCGTCCGCCATGCTGCGCTCGAAATGCGGGATGCCGCCGACAATGTCGACGCCCATGTCGAGCGCGCGCACCAGATTGCGAGCGGCGTTCGGCGAACGGTAATAGCCGTCCTGCGGAAAGGCGACGAGCTGAAGGTCGATATAGTCCTTCACCCGGTCGCGCACCTCGAGCAGCGCCTCGACCGCCAGCAGCCGGTCGTCGCAGACATCGACATGCGAACGGATGGCCAGCAGTCCCTGGCTCACCGCGAGGTCGCAATAGCGCAGCGCCCGCTCGATCACCGCCTCATGGGTGAGCAGCGGCTTCAACTCGCCCCACAGCGCGATGCCCTCCAGCAGCGTGCCGGATTCGTTCATCCGCGGCAGGCCGAGCGACAGCGTGGCGTCCATGTGGAAATGCACGTCGACGAAGGGTGGGCTGACCAGCCGGCCACCGGCATCGATCACCTGTCCCGCCTCGGCGTCGATCCCCGGCTCGACCGCGATGATGCGGCCCCCCTCGCAGGCAATGTCGAGGCCCGAACGCCCGTCGGCAAGACGGGCGTTCCGAACGAGAAGATCAATGCTCATCGTTGTCCCTTGAAATAAGGCTTCATCAAAGCGCGCGGATAGTCGGCGCGGCGTGCCACCAGCACAAGCGCGGCGATCGAAAAAAGATAAGGCAGCATCAGGAAGATCTGGCTCGGCACCGCTCCGCCAGTGATGGTCTGCAGGCGCAGCTGGTAGGCGTCCAGCGCGCCGAACAGCAAGGCCCCGAGCAGCGCCTTGCCCGGCCTCCACGAGGCGAAGACGGTGAGCGCGATGCACACCCAGCCGCGCCCGTTGATCATACCGAAATAGAAGGCGTTGAAGGCCGAGAGCGTCAGGAAGGCGCCGCCCAGCGCCATCAGCGCCGAACCCGCCATCACCGCGCCGAGGCGAAGCCCGACGACGGACAGCCCCTGCGCCTCCACCGCCTCGGGATTGTCGCCCACCGCCCGCAGGGCAAGGCCGAGCGGGGTGCGTGCCAGCACCAGCGCCAGAACGATCACGCAGGCGAAGGCCAGCACGGTGAAGGCGGTCTGCTGGCCGAGGATGGGGCCGAGGAACGGCACGTCGCGCAAAATCGGCAGATCCAGCGGCGGAAAGGCCTCGATGCGCGGCGGCGTCGCGACATTGGGAAACGCGACACGGTAGCCGAAATAGGCGATCGATGTCGCCAGCAAGGTCACGCCAATGCCCGTCACGTGCTGCGAGAGGCCCAGCGGCACGGTCAGTACGCCATGCAGCAGGCCGAACAGCGCGCCGACCAGTGCCGCCACCAGCACCCCGCCCCACAGGGGCAAGCCGAGATAAACAGCCAGCCAGCCGGACATGGCGCCGGCGACGAAGATGCCCTCGATGCCGAGATTGAGCACGCCGGCGCGCTCGCAGAGCAGCGCGCCCAGCACGCCGAAGATCAGCGGCGTGGCAATGCGAAGCGTGGCGGCCCAGAAATTGGCCTGGGTGAGAATTTCCAGCGCGGCCCACATCAGGCGGCCTCCCGGCGCACGAGCACGATGCGGAACCGGGTCAGCAGCCCGCCGACCAGCACGCTGAGCAGCGACAGCGCCACCACGAGATCGGCGAGATAGTTGGAGACGCCGATGGCCCGGCTCATCGAATCCGCGCCGACGAAGACGGCGGCGATGAAGACCGCTGCCGGGACCACGCCCAGCGGCGACAAATTCGCCAGCGTCGCCACCACGATGCCGGCATAGCCGAAGCCGGGCGAGAGATCGGCGGTCAGATAGCCCTTGAGCCCCGCCACCTCGCTGGCCCCGGCCAGCCCGGCGAGGCCGCCGGACAGCAGCCCCACCAGCGCCATCGCCTTGCTGACCGGCAGGCCGGCATAGCGGGCGGCGCGGGCATTCTCCCCCACAGCCCGGATGCGGAATCCCCAGACGGTGCGGGTGATCAGCACATGCAGGCCGATGGCGCAGGCCACCGCCAGCACCAGCCCCCAATGCAGGCGCAGGCCGGGCACCAGCTTGGGCAAAGTGGCTTCGTCGAGCACCGGCGCCGATTGCGGCCAACCGAGCGCCATCTCGTCCTTCATCGGCCCTTCCAGCATCATCTGCACGAAGAGCAGCACCACGAAGTTGAGTAGCAAGGTGACGACGACCTCGTCGGCCCCGAAGCGCATCTTGAAGAACACCGGCACCAGCAGCAGCGCAGCGCCGGCAAGCGCGGCTCCGACAAGCACTGTCGGGACAAGGAGATAGGATGGCAGGTCGAGCAGGCCCGCGCCCAGCGCCACCGTGGCCAGCGCGCCGGCATAGAGCTGTCCCTCGGCGCCGATGTTCCACAACTTTGCCCGGAAGGCGACGGCGGCCGCCAAACCCGTGAAGATCAAAGGGGTTGCCCGCGTCAGCGTCTCGGCGAAGGCGAAGCCGCTGCCGGCGGCACCCTGCACCATGAACAGGAAGGACTGGAGCACCGGGGCACCCGACAGCGCCAGCGGGATGGCGGTGAGCAGCAGCGCCACCAGCCCCGCCCCCACCGAGACGGCGAGGGTCAGCCAGACCGGGGTGCGCTCGCGCGGAACGAAGCGGATCATGCGGCCTCCTCCGCCGAATGGCCGGCCATCATCAGGCCAACCGTGCGCATGTCGAGGCCGGCGACGTCCATGGCCGGCGACAAATGGCCGGCATGCATCACCGCGATGCGGTCGGACAGCGCGAAGAGCTCGTCAAGATCTTCAGAAATCAGAAGAATTCCCGCGCCACGCCCGCGCGCGGCGAGCAGCCGCCGATGCACGTCGGTGGTGGCGCCGATATCGAGGCCGCGCGTCGGCTGGTGCGCGAGGATGAGGCGCGGAGCGCGCTCCAGCACGCGGGCCAGCACCACCTTCTGCATGTTGCCGCCGGACAGGGCACGGATCGGCGCCTCCGGGCCGGGGCAACGTATGTCGTAGTCGCGGATCGCCTGCGAGGCGCGGGTGCGGATCGCGGCTCGCCGCAGCAAGCCGTGCCGCTGGTTCTCCGGGTCGGCGAGCGTCTCCAGCACGTAGTTTTCGGCGACGGTGAGCGCGCCGATGGTGCCGTCGCGATGACGGTCTTCCGGGATGCGGCCAACGCCGGCGGCGAGCCGCGCGCCCGGATCGGCACGGGTCGCGACCTGCCCGATGATCTCGCAGCGGCCGCGGCGCGGCGCCTTCAGCCCGGCGACCAGCGCGGCGAGCGCTCCCTGGCCATTGCCGGAAACGCCGGCGATTCCAATGATTTCGCCGCCACGCAGTTCGAGATCGGCGCCCTCCAGCCGGTCCCGCTCGCCGGGCGCGCCGACATCGACGCCAGCAAGGTGGAGCACCGGCGCGCCGAGAGCCGCCGGCATGCGCTCGCGCGCGGGGATCTCGCGCCCCACCATCAACTCGGCCAGCGTTGCCCGGTCGGCACCCGCCGCCGGCCGGTCGGCGACCTTGGCACCGCCGCGCAGTACCGCCACCCGCTCGCACAGCGCCAGCACCTCATGCAGCTTGTGGCTGATGAAGATGACGGCAAGTCCTTTTGCAGCAAGGGCTTTTACGGTCGTGGCCAGACTGTCCGCCTCCTGCGGGGTGAGCACCGCGGTCGGTTCGTCGAGGATCAGCACCCGCACGTCGCGATAGAGCGCCTTCAGGATCTCGATGCGCTGCTGCTCGCCGACCGAGAGCCGCCCGACCGGCACGCCGAGATCGGCTTCGAGCCCCGATTCCTTCATCAGGCGCGCGACTTTCGCCCGTGCGGCCGCCTTGCCGAAGCCAAGCCGCCACAGCGGCACGGTGCCGAGCACGATATTCTCGAAGCCGGTGAGGTTCTCGGCCAGCGTAAAGTGTTGATGCACCATGCCAATTCCGGCCGCCAACGCCGCCTCCGCCGAACCTCCGGGAAGTGGCGCCAGCCGCCCCCCGGCATCGGCGATATGCACCGTGCCCTCGTCGGCGACGTAGTGGCCGAACAGGATGCTCATCAGCGTCGTCTTGCCGGCCCCGTTCTCGCCCAGCAGCGCGACGATCTCGCCGGCATGCACGTCGAGGCTGATGACGTCATTCGCTACCAGATTACCGAAACGCTTGGTGATGCCGGACAGCGACAGCACCAGCGGGCGAGTATGGTGCGGTGTACGATCAGGCTGATCGGGTGCGGTCGGTGCGATCATGAGGATGCCTTCTGAATCTTCCTGACGGGGAGCAGCCCCGGAAGGGGGACCGTCGGTGTCCCCTCCTCGGGGAAGCGAGCCGTCACCACCGGCCCCTCCATCTTTCTTCCTCTCCTCGTCGGGCCGAAGCAGGTCGTCGAGGCCGCACGATTGCGGAGTGTCGAAGACCCCTCGCCCCACCCCTCTCCCCACGGGGAGAGGGAGGCACCAGGTGCTGCACCCGCCCTCCTTCGGTCTTCCGTAGAAGAAGCGGAGCGGAGGAGGATCCCGGCCGGCGCCCTCCGGGCTTCGGGCGGGGCGGGAGGGCGGCGTGCCGGGTCGGTGACGGGACGACGGCAAGGCGCCGGATGGCGGCGCGACGGCGGCTGCCGCAGGTCCGACCGCCGCCCCCCCCCGCCGCCACGCCCTCACATGGTCGGCTTGGGCTCGGCGTCGTTCACGTTGACGCGGAACATGCCGTCCTTGATCTCCTTCTCGCGCACCAGCACGAGCTCGATCACCTCCGGCGGCACCACCTTGGGGTCGAGCGGGGCGAGGCTCGCGCCGCCATGCGCCATGTAGGAGAACGGGCCGTAATCCTCGGCGGTGAAGGTGCCGTCCATCACCGCCTTGATGGCGCGGTCGACGGTCGGCTCCATCTGCCACAGCGCCGAGGCGATCACCGTGCCGGGATATTGCGCGGAGGTGTCGATGACGTTGCCGATCGCCTTGACGCCCCGCTCCTTGGCGGCGTCGGACACGCCGAAGCGCTCGGCGTAGAGAATGTCGGCACCCTTGTCGATCTGGGCGAAGGCGGCTTCCTTGGCCTTGGGCGGGTCGTACCAGGAGTTGATGAAGGTCACGAGGAACTTCACGTTCGGGTTCACCGAAACCGCGCCTTCCATGAAGGCCTGCATCAGCCGGTTCACCTCGGGGATGGCGTAGCCGCCGACCAGGCCGATGATGTTCGACTTGGTCGTCTTGCCGGCCACCATGCCGGTGAGGAAGGACGGTTCGTGGATGAAGTTGTCGAACACCGACAGGTTCGGCTTGGTGGGACCGAAGGACGAGCCCATCAGATAGGCCGTGTTCGGGTAGTCGGCCGCCACCTTGCGGGCCGGGCGCTCCACCGCGAAGATCTCGCCCACCACAAGGTCGGCGCCTTCCTGCGAATATTGCCGCATCACCCGCTCATAGTCGGTGTTGGCGACGTTCTCGGAGAATTTATAGGTGATGTCGCCGCGCGCCTCGGCCGCCTTCAGCGCCTTGTGGATGCGCGACACCCATTGCTGCTCGACCGGGACGGTGTAGATCGCCGCCACCTTGATCGGCTTCGCCTTGGCGGCGAAGGCGGCGCCGCCGAAGCCCCCGAGCGCCAAGGCGCCGGCGCCGAGCGCCAGCAGCTGGCGGCGATCGACGAGCCCTGACGAAACTTGCCCCGACGAAACTTGCCCTGACGAAAAAAGCGGCACGGTTTCCGTTGATTTGCGCATCTGTAGCACCTCTCCCGAGCCTGGGGTTCGCCCCGTTTTCTGGCCGACAGCTTATGCGAGTGGCGTGCCAATTTCGAACTGTTTGGTCCGAAATTCACGGTTTCCCCCGCTCGCCCTCCCAGCAGGCCAGAAGATAACTGCGAATGAAAGGCGGCATCGCCTCGCTGACGTCGTCCGGGCCACGCGCGACGACGACCTCGTCGAGTTCGGAGCGCTCCTCGGTGGCGAGAAAGCCGCGGATGCGCGCGGCGAGCTCGTCGGCGCCGAGTGGGCTACGCAGCTCCCGCATCAGCGCGATGCGGGGACCGGCGAACACCCCCATCCAGCCCGGCACGATCTCGACATCGGCCGGCGCCAGGCCGGTCTCCTCACCGAGTTCGCGCAGCGCGCTGCCGGCGAGATCGACGGTGCCATCCGGCCGCAGGTCGCTCAGATCCGGTGTGCCGGCGGCGAAATAGATGCGCCCGGCATTGGCGGTCCAGCCGGCCATGCGACCGAGCACGAAAGCACCATCCGCCGCGCGCAGCGCCGCCATGGCGAAGGCGTTGCAGACGTCCTCGCCCGGCTTTCCGTCCCCCGGGCAGTCGTGCCGCAACCACCAGAGCAGCGAGGCGAAGTCGGCTTCGCGGTAGCGGCCGCTCAGCACGCCGTCCGCAACCGCGTGACGGGCCAGCACCAAGATGCGGCCGTTCCACAAGGCGGGATTCGCCGCCGTTTGCGCGGCGAAGAAGGCGTCGACCTCGGCCCGCCGGCTGTCCGCATAGTCCCAGCCGCCGGGCTCCAGCCGCATGTCGAGGCGGTCGAGCGGCATGACCCGCGCCGCGCCGCCAGCGCCGATCACGCGCCGGCCCCCTGCGCGACGGCCGAGGCGGGGTCGGGCGCGCCGGCCTCACACATGCAGCACGCCTTCGGCCACCACCACGGCGCCGCCGCCGATGGTGACGCGGGACAAGGCGTCGCCGGCGACGTCCAGCCCCAGCCGCACCAGGCTCGACCGACCCATCTCGACACCCTGGAGGATGTCATAGGCGGTGAAGCCCTCGGCCGGCTTCTCGCCCTGCAGCAGCACCGCCGCCAGCGCCGCGGCGGCCGAGCCGGTCGCCGGATCCTCGTGGATGCCCATATTGGCGCCGAACATGCGGGCGCGGAAATCGCCCTCGCCCTCGTCGTCGCGGCAGAACACATAGACGGAATCGGCGGTACCGCCGAAGGCGCCGATGAGCCGCCCGGCGCTCGGGCTGATGCGGGCGAGCGCCGAGCGCGACGCCAATGGGATGCAAACGAAGGGCACGCCCGCCGAAGCGACGACCGGGCGATAGGCGTCGAAGCCGATATCCGACCGGTCGAGGCCCAGCGCCTGCGCGCAGGCCTCGACGCTCGGCGCCTCCTCGTCGAGGATCTCCGGCAGGCGGGGAACGGTGAAGGTAGCGGTGCCGGCGTGCGGATTGCGCAGGCTGACATGGCACGGCACCGGCCCGGCACTCTCCTCCAGCACGAAATCGGTGGCGAGTTCCACCTCGTCGCGCAGGGCGAGCAGCACCGCGGCGCCGACGGTGGGGTGGCCGGCGAAGGGCAGCTCGTGATTGATGGTGAAGATGCGCAGCCGCGCGCGGTGCTCCTCGTCGGTCGGCGGCAGCACGAACACCGTTTCCGACAGGTTGAACTCGCGGGCGATGGCCTGCATCTGGTTGCCGTCGAGCCCTTCGGCATCGAGGACGACGGCGAGCGGATTGCCCGCAAGGGCGCGGTCGGTGAAGACATCGAGCACGACGTAGGAGCGGGCCATGGCCTTACAGCTTCTCTGGGGTGAAAACGCGCGAGGGTGTCACGAATTCGTCCTGGGCGGCGACGGTGAGGATCTCCCGCGAGCCGGCCGCCGCGGTACGGGCAAGCAAGCCATAGGCCGAAGACGAGGCCTTGCCGAGCGCCTCCGCCGCCGAATGGCTGCTCTTCCAGTGCACGAAGAACAAAGCCGCGATGGCGTCGCCGGCACCGTTGACGGAAATGCCGAGCTTGGGCGTGCGCACCCGGTAGCAGCCGTCCGGCCCCGAGGCCAGCATGTCGATGGAATCGGCGGGTGTGTCCTCGGTGTGCAGGCTGGTGACCAGGATGACGCGCGGGCCGGTGGCGTGCACCGCCTCGCAGGCCAGCCGCGCATCCGCCAGCGTCGTGGTGGCGCGCCCGGCTAGGAAATCCAGCTCGAACTGATTCGGCGTGATGATGTCGGCGGCCGGCACGGCGCGGTCGCGCATGAATTCCGGGATGCCGGCCCGGACATAGACGCCGGTGTCGACGTCGCCCATCACCGGATCGCAGCAATAATGCGCCGCGCTGTTGGCGGCCTTCACCCGGCCGACGGCGTCGAGGATGGCATCGCCGATCTGCGCCGACCCCATATAGCCGGACAGCACGCCGTCGCAGCGCGGCAGCGCGCCGAGATGATCGATGCCGTCGACGAGATCCTGGATATGATCGGCGCCGAACACTTCGCCGCGCCAGGCGCCATAGCCGGTGTGGTTGGAGAACTGTACGGTCTGCAGGCCCCACACCTCGTGGCCGAGCCTTTGCATCGGAAACATGGCCGATGCGTTGCCCACATGCCCGTAGGCAACCCAGGATTGAATAGAAAGGATATTCATTCGTACGCGCCCCAGTCCCGGCAAGAACGATCCGCGCATAGCGCCGGCGATGCAAGGGTACAAACGAAATTAGATGTGCGGATCCATAATGTTGGCGTGTAGCGTGTCGCATGCGATACGCTTTTGGTCGACAATATCCGGTGCATTCGCCACCGTGAACAACCGAAACCCATTCAACCCCGAGAGATCATGACCGCAATGCTGTCCGCCTGCGCCCTCGCCGCCGCCATTCGCTCGGGCGATCTCGCTCCGGCCGAGGTCGCGGCCCGTTGTGCCGAGGCGATCACCGCGCGGGAGGGGGAGATCCAGGCCTTCGCCGCCCTCGACGTGGAGAAGCTGCTGGCCCGCGCGCAGCGGCCGGGCCTCGCCGCGCTGCCGTTCGCCGGGCTGCCGGTGGGGGTCAAGGACACGTTCGACACCGTCGACTTCCCGACCGCCTATGGCTCGCGGATCTACCGCCGTCACCGCCCGGCCGCCGACGCCGCGATCGTGCGGATGATCGCCCGCAATGGCGGCCTCGTCGCCGGCAAGACCTCCACCACCGAATTCGCCTTCACCACGCCGGCCGCGACGCGCAACCCGCGCCGCCCCTCGCACACGCCGGGCGGCTCCTCCTCCGGCTCGGCGGCGGCGGTGGCGGCGGGCATGCTGCCGCTGGCCATCGGCTCGCAGACGGCGGGCTCGGTGATACGGCCGGCCTCCTATTGCGGCGTCACCGGGTTCAAGCCGTCCTTCAAGCTGATCCCGATGCTCGGCAGCAAGACCTTCTCCTGGTCGCTCGACACCATCGGCCTGTTCGCCGCCGGGGTCGCCGACGTCGCCTTCGCCGCCTGCGCGCTCTCCGGGCGGGAGCTGTCGATCGACCCCACCGCCCGGCCGCCGCGCCTCGCCGTCATCCGCACGCCGCGCGCCGGTGCCGCCAGCCACGATGCCGACGCCGCCCTCGAAACCGCCATGCGCGCCGCCGAGCGGGCGCGAGCCCATGTGCGCGAGGTGACGCTGCCGCCGGAAGTGGAGAGCGCCGACGAGGCCCATGCCATCGTGCAGGCCTATGAGGCGGCGCTGGCGCTCGCCGACGAGTGGGACCGCCATCGCCGCCAGCTCTCGCCGCAGCTCGCGGTCTATCTGGAGCAAGCCGCCGCCGTGACGCCCGACACCTATGACGCGGCCCGGCGCACCACCCGCCTGGCGCGCCATGCCTTCGCCGACCTGGTGGAAAGCTACGACGCCGTGCTGACCTATTCCGCCCCCGGCGAGGCGCCGGAAGGGCTCGCCTCCACCGGCTCGTCGATCTTCAACCGGCTGTGGACGCTGCTGGGCGCGCCCTGCGTCAACGTCACCGGCCTGACCGGCGCCAGCGGCCTGCCGGTTGGCGTGCAGGTGGTCGGCCGCTTCGGCCGCGACCGCTCCGCCCTCACCGCCGCCGCCTTCATCGAGAAGGCCATTCGCGCGGCGTGAGGGCGCTCAGCCGCCGGCCAGACCACCGAGGGCGCGCCACAGCCGGTCCTTGAGGCCGACGAATGGCGGCGGGGCGACGACGGTCGCCGGCTGCGACGCCGCACGGCCCCCGGCCACCAGCCGGCCGAAGCGGATCTCGCCATCGGTGCGGTAGCGCTCGCCCTCGCCATTGCGGCCGAGCAGCACCGGGCCGAGGCCGGTGACCTGGTAGATGGCGGTCAGCATGCCCGCGCGGTCGAGGTCGTCGATCAGCCGATCGCGCGCGGCATCGACATCCGGGTCGAGGCGCGGCGGGAGGGTGCCTGTCGCCACCGCCGAGCCGAGCCAGACCGGCTGGCGCTCGGCGCCGAGGTCCAGCACCTTCCACAGGAGCAGGCTGTCGCGGCGCCCGGCCGGGTCGACGCTCTCCGCCTCGAAGGCGAGGTCCGGCAGGCGGCCGGCATAGGATAGCTGGCCCGCCGGCGCCGCTGCGTGCCAGCCGGCGGCGGCCATGGCGCGCACGACGTCCTCCCGCGTGCCGACAAGACCGACATCCATGGGATCGCCGGGCAGGCCGCGCGCGGTCAGCGTGACCTTCGGCAGCGACCGGATGCCCGGCTGCTCGCCATGATGGGTCCACAGCCGCGGCGCCATCACATAGGCGAGCGCCGCCCAGATGAGGACGACAAGCAGCACCCAGTGCCGGATGCGGCGGGCCGGCCCACTCGGAACGGTCATGCCGGGCCTACTCCGCCGCCGCCGGCTTGTAGGCGGCGGTGTCGTAGTTGAGCACCGGCGCCAGCCAGCGTTCGGCCTCTTCCACGCCCATGCCCTTGCGCGCGGCATAGTCCTCGACCTGGTCGCGCTCGATACGGCCGACGCCGAAATAGGCGGCGTCGGGATGGGCGAAATACAGCCCCGACACCGCGGCGCCCGGCCACATGGCGAAGCTCTCGGTGAGCTCCACCCCGATGGAGGAGGTCGCGTCGAGCAGCTTGAACAGCGTCGCCTTCTCGGTGTGGTCGGGCTGGGCGGGGTAGCCCGGCGCCGGACGGATGCCGCGATAGGCCTCCTTGATCAGCCCCTCATTGTCGAGCGCCTCGTCCGGGGCATAGGCCCAGAACTCGCGGCGCACCCGCTCATGCATGCGCTCGGCGAAGGCCTCGGCGAGGCGGTCGGCCAGCGCCTTCAGCAGGATCGAGGAATAATCGTCATTGGCCTTCTTGAACGCCTCGGAGCGCTCATGCTCGCCGAAGCCGGTCGACACGCAGAAGCCGCCGACATAATCCGCCACGCCGCTGCCTTCGGGGGCGACGAAATCGGCGAGCGCGATGTTGGCACGTCCCTCGCGCTTGCCCATCTGCTGGCGCAGCGTGTGCAGCGTCGCCAGCGGCGCGTTGCGGCTGTCGCCGGCATAGAGCGCGATGTCGTCGCCCACCGTATTGGCCGGCCAGAAGCCGATCACCGCGCGGGCGGTGAGCCACTTCTCGTCGACGATCTTCGTCAGCATCTTCCGCGCGTCGTCATAGAGCGCGCGGGCGGCGATGCCGACCTTGGGATCGGCGAGGATGGCGGGGTAGTGGCCGATGAGCTCCCAGGACTGGAAGAACGGTGTCCAGTCGATATAGGGCACCAGCTCGGCGAGGTCGTAGCTCTCGAACACGCGAGTGCCGAGGAAGGTCGGTACCGGCGATTGATAGCCGGCAAAGTCCAGCGCGAGGCGGTTGGCGCGCGCTTCCGCCAGCTTCACCCGGACCTTGTTGCGGTCGCTCTTGGCATGGGCGTCGGCGAGCTTGGCGTATTCGGCGCGGATGTTCGCCGCATAGTCGGCGCGGGTGTTGTCGTTGAGCAGGTTCGACACCACGCCCACCGCGCGCGAGGCGTCGGTGACATAGACCGCCGGGCCGCGCAGATATTGCGGGGCGATCTTCACCGCCGTGTGCACGCGCGAGGTGGTGGCACCACCGATCAGCAGCGGCAGGTCGAAGCCCTCGCGCTCCATCTCGGAAGCGACATGCACCATCTCGTCCAGCGAGGGGGTGATGAGGCCGGACAGGCCGATGACGTCGACCTTCTCCGCGCGGGCGACTTCGAGGATCTTCGCGGTCGGCACCATGACGCCGAGGTCGATCACCTGGTAATTATTGCACTGGAGCACGACGCCGACGATGTTCTTGCCGATGTCATGCACGTCGCCCTTCACCGTCGCCATCAGGATCTTGCCGGCGGCCGGGGCATCGGTGAGGCCGAGCTCCAGCTTTTCCGCATCCATGAACGGCATGAGATAGGCCACCGCCTGCTTCATGACGCGGGCCGACTTCACCACCTGCGGCAGGAACATCTTGCCGGCGCCGAACAGGTCGCCGACCACGTTCATGCCGGCCATCAGCGGGCCCTCAATGACGTGCAGCGGCCGCGCGGCGGCGGCGCGGGCCTCCTCGGTGTCGGCCTCGACGAATTCGGTGATGCCGTTGACGAGGGCGTGCTCCAACCGCTTCTCCACCGACCAGGTGCGCCAGGTGAGATCGGCCTCCTTCTTCTCGCGACCACCGCCCCGGAACCGCTCGGCGACGGCGAGCAGCCGCTCGGTGGCGTCGTCGCGGCGGTTGAGCACCACGTCCTCGCAGGCCTCGCGCAGCTCCGGCTCGATCTCGCTGTAGGGCGCGAGCTGGCCGGCATTGACGATGCCCATGTCCATCCCCGCCGAAATGGCGTGATAGAGGAACACCGCGTGCATCGCCTCGCGCACCGGCTCGTTGCCGCGGAACGAGAAGCTGAGGTTCGACACGCCGCCCGACACATGGGCGTGCGGCAGGTTCTGCCGGATCCAGCGCGTCGCCTCGATGAAGGCGACGCCGTAGCCGGCATGCTCCTCGATGCCGGTGGCCACCGCGAAGATGTTCGGATCGAAGATGATGTCCTCGGGCGGGAAGCCGACTTCCTCGACGAGGATGCGGTAGGCGCGGGCGCAGATCGAGGTCTTGCGCTCGAAGGTGTCGGCCTGGCCCTGCTCGTCGAAGGCCATGACCACGACCGCGGCGCCATAGGCGCGCACCAGCCGGGCATGATGGCGGAAGGCGTCCTCGCCCTCCTTCATCGAGATCGAGTTCACGATCCCCTTGCCCTGGATGCACTTCAGGCCGGCCTCGATGACGCTCCACTTCGAACTATCGACCATGATCGGCACGCGGGCGATGTCCGGCTCGGCGGCGACGAGGTTGAGGAAGGTCACCATCGCCTTCTCGCTGTCGAGCAGGCCCTCGTCCATGTTGACGTCGAGCACCTGCGCGCCGTTCTCCACCTGGTCGCGCGCCACCGCCAGCGCGGCGGTGTAGTCGCCATTGGTGATGAGCTTGCGGAAGCGCGCCGAGCCGGTGACGTTGGTGCGCTCGCCGATGTTCACGAAGGTGGCGACGGGTGCGGTCATGACGCCTGCTCTTGATGCGGGATGAGGGAAGGACGGCGGAGACAGACATTCATGCCCGCATCTCGAAGGGTTCGAGGCCCGACAGGCGCAGGAGCGGGGCGATCTCCGGGATGTCGCGCGGCGCATGCGCGGCGACGGCGCGGGCGATCGCGCCGATATGGTCCGGCGTGGTGCCGCAGCAGCCGCCGACGATGTTGACGAGGCCGGAGGCGGCGAACTCGCCGACCAGCTTCGCCATCGCCTCCGGGCTCTCGTCATAGAGGCCGAACTCGTTGGGCAGGCCGGCATTGGGATAGGCGCAGACGAAGGTATCGGCGATGCGCGAGAGCTCGTCGATATGGCCGCGCATCTCCTTGGCGCCGAGCGCGCAATTGAGCCCGATGGAGAAGGGCTGGGCGTGGCGCAGCGAATTCCAGAACGCCGCCGGGGTCTGGCCGGAGAGCGTGCGCCCCGACAGGTCCGTGATAGTGCCGGAGATCATCACCGGCACGCGGATGCCGCGCGCCTCGAACAGCCGCTCGATGGCGAACACCGCCGCCTTGGCGTTCAGCGTGTCGAAGATGGTCTCGATCAGCAGGAGGTCCGAGCCGCCATCGATCAGCGCGCCGGCCTGCTCGCCATAGGCGGTGGCCAGCTCGTCGAAGGAGGTGGCGCGGAAGCCGGGGTCGTTGACATCCGGCGAGATCGAGGCGGTGCGGTTGGTCGGCCCGATGGCGCCGGCGACGAAACGGCGGCGGCCGTCCTTTTCCTCGGCCAGCTTCGCGGCTTCCTTCGCCAGCTTGGCGCCCTCGACGTTCAGCTCATAGACGAGGCTCTCCATGCCGTAATCGGCCATGGCGATGGTGGTGCCGGAGAAGGTGTTGGTCTCGACGATATCCGCCCCGGCCATGAAATAGGCGAGGTGGATATCGCGCACCGCATCCGGCACGGTGAGGTTCAGCAGGTCGTTATTGCCCTTGAGGTCGCGGTGCCACGCCTTGAAGCGCTCGCCGCGATAGCCGGCCTCGTCCAGCTTCAGCTGCTGGATCATCGTGCCCATGGCGCCGTCGAGCACGAGGATGCGCTCGCGGGCGGCGGCCCGGAGGGCTTTGAGGGTGTCGGTCGACTGGGTCATGGTGTGGCTCCTACTCCCTCTCCCCGTCGGGGAGAGGGTTGGGGTGAGGGGGAGCTACGCGCAGAGTTTCCAAAATCCGCACGAGGACGCCCTCAATGTTGTCGTTCACTTCGTTATTCCAGAAGCGGATGACGAGATAGCCATCGGCTTCGATCCTTCTCGTGCGTTCGTCGTCCGTCTCATGCGCGTGCTGTCCGCCGTCGAGTTCGATGACCAGCCGAGCGTCGACACTCAGGAAGTCGATGACGAAACGCCCAACTGGCGCTTGCCGGCGAAACTTCCAGCCATCGAGCTGGCGATTGCGGAGCCGCGACCAGAGCCGCATCTCGGCGTCCGTCTGATCTCGGCGCAGTCGGCGCGCTCGAAAAGCCCGGCCGTCCATCCCCCTCACCCGCCGCTGCGTGGCGGCCTCTCCCCCTCGGGGCGAGGTTAAGGCGCCGCTCTCTTCTTCACGCCGCCGCCTGGCCGTTGCCCTGCCCTTCCGCGTTCTGCGGCGGGCGGATGCCGAGCAGGTGGCAGATGGCGTAGACGAGGTCGGCGCGGTTCAGCGTGTAGAAATGGAACTCGGTCACGCCGCGGTCGACGAGGTCGAACACCTGCTCGGCTGCCACCGCCGCCGCGATCAGCTTGCGGGTCTCCGGGTCGTCGTCCAGCCCCTCGAAGCGGCCGGCGAGCCAGGCCGGCATGTAGCAGCCGGTCTTCTCCGCGAAATTGTTCGCCTGCTTGAAGTTCGAGACCGGCAGGATGCCCGGCACAATGGGGACATCGATGCCGCGCGCGCGCACCTTGTCGAGGTAGCGGAAATACAGGTCGTTATCGAAGAAGCACTGGGTGATCGCTCGCGTCGCGCCGGCCTCGACCTTAGCCTGGAGGATGTCGAGATCGGTGTCGAAGGACGGGCTCTCCGGGTGCTTCTCCGGGTAAGCCGAGACGGAGACTTCGAAATTGGCGATGCGGCGCAGGCCAGCGACCAGATCGGCGGAGGTCTTGTAGCCCTCCGGATGCGGCTCATAGGCCTGGCCGACGCCGCCCGGCGGGTCGCCGCGCAGCGCCACGATATGGCGTACGCCGGCATCCCAATAGCCGCGCACGACGTCATCCACCTCACCCCTCGAGGCGGCGACGCAGGTGAGATGCGCGGCCGGGGCGAGGCGGGTGTCCCTGACGATGCGCTCGACGGTGGCGTGGGTCCGCTCGCGGGTCGAGCCGCCGGCGCCATAGGTCACCGAGACGAATTTCGGTGCCAGCGGCGCCAGACGGGTGATGGAGTTCCACAGCGTGGCCTCCATCTCCGGCGTCTTGGGCGGGAAGAACTCGAACGACACCGAAATCGGCCGCCCGCCGGAGCGGCGGCTGCGGCGCTCGACATCCGACGACATCAGGCGACCTCCTTGTGCTTTTGGGCGGGCTGCGTCGCGCGCGGATCGCGGGCCAGCCAGAGAGAAACGGTAAGCTTTCCATCGGCTTGCGGGGCAAGCGGGCGATGCGAGCGCGGCACCAGCCCGGCCTGGGACAGCCAGTGCTCGACCACCTCGGGTGCGAAGCCGAGGCGACGATGGGCGTGCGCCTCGCGCAGAAATTCGAGGTCGTGCGGGGCGAAATCCACCACCAGCAGATGCCCGCCGGGCTTCAGCACCCGCGCCGCTTCCTTCAGCGCCCGCGGGGCATCCTCGAGGAAGTGCAGCACCTGGTGGACGATCACCACGTCGAAGGCGTCGCGCGGCAAAGCGAGGCTGTAGATGTCGCCCTGCCGTACCGTGCAATTGCGGGCACCGGCCCGCTCCAGATTGGCGCGGGCGACGGCGAGCATGTCCGACGACAGATCGATGCCGACGCCGCGCTCGATGCGCGGGGCGAACAGTTCCAATATGCGCCCGGTGCCGGTGCCGAGGTCGAGAAGCGACGCGATCTCAATGCCTTGCAGGGCTTCGAGAATGGCCTCCTCGACCTGCTCGTCGGGGGCGTGCAGGCGGCGCAGCGCGTCCCATTCATGAGCGTGGGCGCGGAAATAGGCCTGGGCATGGGCGGCGCGGGCAGCCCGCACCGCCTCCAGCCGCTCATGGTCGCGCAGGAGGATGTCGTCGTCCGGCGCCATCAGGGCGAGCAGCGCGTCGTTGAGGGCGGCGGCGGGGGTCTCGGCGGCGCGGCGGTAGAACACCCAGCTGGCCTCGCGGAAGCGCTCGACCAGCCCGGCTTCGGCCAACAGCTTGAGATGCCTCGAAATTCGGGGCTGCGACTGGCCGAGGATTTCGGTAAGCTCGGAAACGGTCAGCTCGCCCTCGCCCAACAGGGCGAGCAGCCGCAGGCGCGTGTCCTCGCCGGCCGCCTTGAGGCCGTCGAGCAGAGACGCGAAGCTGAGCGGCGATGCCGGCATGGAACCCTCGATGAGATATAAAGATATCTTTATGTCTTTTCGGAAGGGGATGCAAGGGACGCGATGGGCCGGCCGGCGCCGTGCCGATGACGTTTCCCGCCGATGACGTTTAGTGAGGTGTAGCGTGAGCCCGATTGACGCGACAGGGTCGAACCAGCCGGCCGAATTCGGGATCCGCCCCGGCGAAATAACCCGCCCGCTGCCGGCCTCCCCCGACGCCGGGGTGCATTTCATCGGCCGGCTTCGCACGCCCTGGACCCAGCGCAAGGAGTGCCCGAAGAACGGGCGCGAGGCGGAGGCGGTGTGCACCGTCGAACTCGACCCGGCGCTCGTCCCGGCGCTGGACGGGCTGGCGGGCACCACCCATCTCTGGCTGCTTTACTGGATGGACCGGGCGCCGCGCGACCTCCTCGTGCAGGTGCCTCGCGCCTATGGCCGGGGACGCGGCACCTTCGCGCTCAGAAGCCCCGCCCGGCCGAACCCGATCGCCATGAGCGCCGTGCGCCTGCTGGGCATCGAGGACAACCGACTCACGGTGGTCGGGCTCGACTGCCTCGACGGCACGCCGCTGATCGACATCAAGCCGTATTTCGCGTCCACCGACTGCTACCCCGAAGCGGTGGTGGGCTGGCACCGCGACCGCGAAATCATCGATGGCCGTGCGAACAGCAACGACTTTTCAACGATTTCGAAACCATAATGTCCCGGTCGATGTGAGGGACATAGGTCAGGGTTACTGTTGCTTATATGCATCGCCCATGCGTTTCGTGCATGGCTGAAGCAAGCTGGACCATTCGTGACTTAGTCTTGTCTTGAACCCGCCTTGTTCCTGCGTCATGTCGTCGTCGCAAAGGTTGTGGCATTCACTCCAGTAGGCTTGATGATGGTCGTTCGCCTAGGTTTCGCTCCCGCGGTCGCTCTGGCCCTTCTGACGTCGGTCGGTACGGCCGGCGCCCAGTCCTATCCCGTCGAGGCCACGCAGTCGGCCGAGCCGGTGCCGGGCACCGTCGAGGTGCCGGCCGCCATCGATCCCTATGGCACGTCCAGCGCTCCGGCGCAGGGCGGCGTCGCGCCCATCATGGCGCCGCCGGCCGCCGCCGGCGGGCAGCCGGCTCCGGTTTCCGGCTATGCCAATGGCGGCGCGCCCTCCGGCTATCCCACCGGTGCCTATTCCGGCCAGCAGCCGGCCGGCTACTCGGCGCCGAACTACGCCGCGCAGTCCGCCCCCGGCACCGCCGCGGCGCAGCCCGGCTATCCCACCGGCGCCTATTCCGGCCAGCAGCCGGCCGGCTATTCGGCGCCGAACTACGCCGCGCAGTCCGGCCCCTATACGCCGCCGGGCCAGGTGCACGCCGCCGCCCCGGCCGGCCAGCCGGGCTATTCGGCTCCGCAGCAGCAGATGATGGGCGCCAACGGCTCGACCGTCGCCACGCTGCCGCCGGAGGATCAGCCGGAGGAAGGCCCGCCGAAGGAACTGCCCGCCAATCTGAAGCGGCAGACGGTGGACTACGCGACCACCCAGCCCCCGGGCACCATCATCATCGATACGCCGAACACCTATCTCTATTACGTGCTGCCCGGCGGCAAGGCCGAGCGCTACGGCATCGGCGTCGGCCGCGACGGCTTCACCTGGGCCGGCACCGAGAAGATCTCCCGCAAGGCGGAATGGGCCGACTGGCGCCCGCCGGCGGAGATGATCGAGCGCCAGCCCTACCTGCCGCGCTTCATGGCCGGCGGCCCCGGCAACCCGCTGGGCGCGCGCACCATGTATCTCGGCGGCACCATCTACCGCATCCACGGCACCAACCAGCCGTCCACCATCGGCCAGTTCATGTCCTCCGGCTGCATCCGCATGCTGAACGAGGACGTCGAGAACCTGTACGACCGGGTGAAGGTCGGCACAAAGGTCGTGGTGATGCCGGGCAACCCGGCGGCCAAGACCGCCGACGGCAGCGCCGCGATGCAGCCCATTCCGGTGAGCGCCGCCGGCGCGCCGAACGTGGCGGTCCGCTGAGGACTCTTTCCGGCGGGATACTGCCGGGATCCTGAAATACGACATCGCCCGGACGAGGGATCGTCCGGGCGATTTTCGTTTGCGGGCCGGATGGCGGCGCGGCGCACGGTGCAGGCTGCCGCCCTCACCGCCCCCACAGGCGCTGGGCGGGCACGCGCACCTCGATGGCGCTGCCGGCGACGAGTTCGCCGGGCCGTTCCACCCAGGCGACGAGGCCGCGCCGGCCGCGCGCCGCGCCGACAAAGGCGAGGTCGAGGCCCGGCCGTCCGGCATGATGCCGCGCCACCGCCGCCCCGGCGTGGCGGCAGGGCGCGTTCTCACCCTCCACCGCCAGGCAGGCGCCGCCGGGAAAATGCAGCCGGGTGCCGGGCGGCAGCGCGGTGAGATCCGGCAGCCCCTCCACCACCAGATTGGCACCGAGCCAGGACGGCTCCACCCCCGGCAACTCCAGCCGGCCGGCGATGAGGGCGAGCTCGTCCGGCGCCACCAGCGTCAGCTGCCGCGTGTTGCGAATCGGCGTGCCGCGCGGATACCACGGCACCCGCGAATCGGCTTTGCGGGTGAAGCCGCGATGGCGATCGCCGGCCAGCCCCTCGAAATCCACCATCGCCCGATCCACCGGGCGGGTGACGAAGTCCGCCCCATCGGCGATGAGCAGCAGCGACAGCCGGGCCGCCCGTTTGCGGGCGGGCACGGTGGCATCGTCGAACAGCGGCAGGGTTTCGTTCATGCACGGATCTCCGCGAGTGGAGGGCGGATATTAACCGCCCCGCACGACGCCGGGGAAATGCGGACTGCGCGCAGCCGCCGACCGGTCTAAGATACCATCGTTTCCCCGCCGCGCGCCGGAACCCCGAACCGGGGTGGCGCGTTTGCGCTCCGTCGGCGCGGCGCCAGCATGAAGGACGAGACCCGATGTCGACCCCGACCGATTCCTTCCCCTCAACGCCGGCCGGCTCGCTCGCGGGCCACCTGCACGAACTGCGCGCCAAATGGGGGTGGTTCGTCGCTCTCGGCGTCATCCTGATCGTCGCCGGGGCGATCGCGCTCGGCAGCTCCTACGGGCTGGTGGTCGGCACGCTGATCTCGGTCTACTACATCGGCGCGATGATGGTGGTCGCCGGCATCGCCCAGATCTTCCACGCCTTCGCGGTGAAGGGCTGGGGCGGCTTCTTCTTCTGGCTGCTCGACGGCCTGCTCTATCTGGTGGCCGGCGTCATCGCCTTCACCAATCCCGACCTCGCCGCCGCCGTGCTCACTTTGCTGCTCGGCATCTCGCTGATCGTCGGCGGCCTGTTCCGGCTGGTGGCGGCGTTCAAGCTGCGCCCGGCGGCCGGCTGGGGCTGGATCCTGTTCTCCGCCATCATCGCCATCCTGCTCGGCATCGAGATCACCGTGCAGTGGCCGATCAATTCCATGTGGATTCTCGGCTTGTTCCTCGGCGTCGATCTCATTTTCAACGGCTTCACGGTATTGATGCTCGGGCTCGGACTGAAGAAGAAGTAAGCGAGGTTTCGTGAGGCAGAGCGCCACCGCCCGACGTGTCGCGCAGGAACAGCCGGCCGGACAACCGGCCGGCATGACGGCGGAAACGTCGGAGCACCGGGGCGTTCCAGCCAGCACCACTCCTCCGGCCGCCGGCACGCCGGGCACCGCCCCGGCGCCGCCGGCCGCCAGCGGGCGCGACCTGCGGCTCGACCTGTTTCGCGGGCTGGCGCTGTGGTTCATCTTCCTCAACCACATCCCCAACAATGTGGTGAACTGGATCACCAACCGGAATTTCGGCTTCTCCGACGCCACAGAGATCTTCGTCTTCATCTCCGGCTACACCGCCGCCATGGTCTATGGCCGCGAACTCGACCGCTCCGGCACGCTGGTGACCTCGGCGCGCATCCTCAGGCGGGCGTGGCAGCTCTACATCGCCTTCATCTTCCTGTTCGTGATCTATCTCGCCGAGATCTCCTATGTCGTCGGCTCCTTCTCCAACCCGCTCTATGCCGAGGAGATGGGCGCGCTGCAGTTCCTCTCCGAGCCGGACGTGGCGCTGGTGCAGGCGCTGCTGCTGAAGTTCCGGCCGGCCAACATGGACGTGCTGCCGCTCTACATCGTGCTGCTCGCCGGCTTCCCGCCGGTGCTGTGGGCGCTGAAACGCTGGCCCGACGCCACGCTCGCCGTCTCGGCGCTGGTCTATGCGCTGGCGCTCAATCTCGGCATCAACCTGCCCGGCTATCCCGACGACCGGATGTGGTTCTTCAACCCGTTCTGCTGGCAGCTGATGTTCGTGTTCGGCGGCTGGTGCGGGCTCGGGGGCAGCGACCGCCTCGGCGGGCTGATCCAGAACCGGCTGGTGGTGGCGCTGGCGCTCGCCTATCTCGTCGTCTCGCTCGCCGTGGTGGTGAGCTGGTGGTGGCGGCCGCTGGAAGGGCTGGTGCCGGAGGCGGTCGGCGTGTTCATCTACCCGATCAGCAAGACCGACCTGTCGCCGCTGCGCTTCCTGCACTTCCTCGCCCTCGCCGTAGTGGTGGTGAAGCTGGTGCCGGTGGATGCGCGCTGGCTGCGCTCCCGGGTGCTGCGGCCGATGATCCTGTGCGGGCAGAACTCGCTGGAAGTGTTCTGCTTCGGCGTCTTCCTTTCTTTCGCCGCACATTTCGTGTTGAACGAGATCAATGGCTCGCTGACCATGCAGTTCATCATGAGCGCGGCGGGCATCTCCCTTATGGTGGCTCTCTCCGTGCTGTTGTCATGGTATGCTCGCGTGGAGCGCGAGATTGCCGCGCGGAAATATGGGTAGACGGCGCGGATCGACGTGAAACGCACGACGCTCGGACTGATACTGGCTTGCACGGCGTTCCTGGCGGGCGGCGCTACCGTCCCGGCACGCGCGGAGCCCGTTTGTGCCGCGCCTTCCGAGCTCACCCGCGCCGGCTTCGGCCTGCCGCGCCTCGCCAAATCGCTCGAGGACAAGACGCCGACCACCATACTGGTGCTGAACTCCTCGGCCACGGTCGAGAAGAAGCCGGCCAAGAGCACCGGCGCCGCCAAGGATGCGGTGCCCAAGCGCTTCCCGAGCTATATCGAGGAGATCCTGCGCGCCCGCTATCCCGATGGCGGCATCGTGGTGGCGACGCAGAACCAGCCGCGCGCCACCGCGCAGGCGATCCTCACCGTGCTGCCCGACCTTTTGCGCGTCAACAAGCCGTCGCTGCTGATCTGGCAGACCGGTACCTATGACGCCATTCTCGGCGTCGACACCGGCGCCTTCGGCGACGCGGTGAGCGATGGCGTCCGCCTCGCCCACGAGGCCAAGACCGACGTGATCCTCGTCGGCCCGCAATACAGCCCGCGCACCTCCGTCGCCTTCGACGTCGCGCCCTACACCAACACGCTGCAATGGACCGCGCGCGGCAACGCCGTGCCGTTCTTCGACCGCTACGACGTCATGCGCTACTGGCAGGACGAGGGCATCTTCGACCTCGACGCCGACCGCCCCTCCCCGACCCTGTTCGACGACGTGCATGGTTGCATCGGCCGGCTGCTGGTCGGCATGATCGCCGACGGGGTCGACAAGAAAACCCTCGGCTCCCGCTAACCCCAACCCCGGCACCCACCAAGATGCACCTGACCCGTCTCGCGCTTCCGGGCCTCGTCGCTGCCACGCTCTCCGTGACACTCGCCTTGCCGCTCGCCGGCACGCCGGCCGCCGCTGCCACTTTGCTGGCGCCGAGCTGCCCGGCCGGCAACGTGGCGCTGACCCGGCTCAGCCAGCCGCTGCCGCGCTTCGCCAAGGCGCTGCGCGAGGGCGGGCCGGTGAAGATCGTCGCCATCGGCTCCTCCTCCACCGCCGGGGCGGGAGCGAGCTCGCGTGCCGCCGCCTATCCGAGCCGGCTGGAAGCGGCGCTGCGCCAGCGCTTCCCCGGCATCGAGCTCACCGTGGTCAATCGTGGCATCAACGGGCAGGACGCGCCGGAGATGCTGGCGCGCTTCGAGACCGATGTCGCGGCTGCGAGCCCGACGCTGGTGCTGTGGCAGGCCGGGGTGAACGCGCTGTTCCGCGCCAACGGGCTCGACACCGCCGAGGCGCTGCTGCGCGAGGCGATCGCCCGCACCCGCGCGCTCGGCGCCGACATCGTGATCATCGACCCGCAATATTCGCCCAAGGTGATCGGCGACCCGGAAGCGCTCGACATGCTGCGCCTGCAGCAGCGCGTCGCCGACGAGGAAGGGGTGGGCGTGTTCCACCGCTTCGCGCTGATGCGCGAATGGCACGAGGCGAAGGGGCTGGCCTTCGACGCCTTCACCTTCAAGGACGGCTTCCACATGAACGATTTCGGCTATGAGTGCTTCGCCAAGGGACTTGGCGTCTCGCTCGCGGCCAATGTCGACAGCCAGCTGCGCTCGGCGGATGTGAGTGGCCCGGCCTCGCTGGCCAAGCCCGCCAAGCCGGGTGCCGTCCTGACCGGAACCGCCATTCCCGGCGCGGCGGCGCCGACCGGCAAGACCTCGGCGCCGGCGGCCACCGGTCCGGCGCCCGAAGGCCTGCCGGACAGCACGGCGACGCCGTGAACGCAGGCGGCGTCCCGACGGCGCCGTCCTTCAAACAAGCTCGCTGACATGAGCCGGATCGTCCGGCCGGACGGATCCTCCCGATTCCGGTGGTAGCGAACGCGGGATCGCGCGTTTCACCTGTTCCCCGCATGCCCTTCGGCAGCGATTATCGTGAGGCGCGCCGCCACGCCAGAACGAGGGAATCGCCGGTGTCCGTCATCAGCCACATCACATTGGGAACGAACGACAAGGACCGGTCAGCAACATTCTACGATGCCGTGCTGGGAGCCATCGGCTTCGCCCGGCTGCCCAAGCCGCCGGAAAAGCCCCTCGCCTATGAGCGCGACGGCCAGATGCCGACCATCTACATCTACACGCCGGAGGACGGCCGGCCGGCGACATGGGGCAACGGCACGCATGTCGCCTTCATCGCCGAGACCAAGGCCGCGGTGCGCGCCTTCCACGAACAGGCCCTAAAGCTGGGCGGACGGAGCGAAGGCGAACCCGGGCCGCGCCCGCATTACGGGCCGAACTATTACGCGGCCTATGTGCGCGATCCCGACGGGAACAAGCTGCAGGCGGTCTGCTACGCGGCGGAGTGAGCCGCCTCACACCACCAGCGCGAGGGCGAAGCCGTCATAGCCCTTGGAGCCGACCGTCTGGACGGCGGTGGCGACGAGGCGCGGCTCGGCGGCGACCATCTCCATGAAGCGGCGGATGCCCACGACCGATTCGTCGGTATTCGCGGGATCGGCGGCCCGCCCGTCGCGCACCACATTGTCGGCGACGATCACCGTGCCCGGATGCGACAGCGCCAGCGCCGCCTCCAGATAATGCGGGTTGCCCGGCTTGTCGGCGTCGATGAAGACGAAGTCGAACGGCGCCTCGCCGGCGGCGATCATCGCCGCCAGCGTCGTGCGGGCGGGGCCGACCCGCACCTCGACGCGATCAGCCAGACCGGCATGGGCGATGTTGGCGCGCGCCACCTCGGCATGGTGCGGGTCGAATTCCAGCGTGACGAGACGGCCATCTTCCGGCAAGGCGCGGGCCAGCCAGATCGTCGAATAGCCGCCGAGCGTGCCGATCTCCAGGATGCGCCGGGCGCCGCGGATCATCGCCAGCAGCATCAGCAGCTTGCCCTGATTGGGCGCGACGTTGATCGCCCTGAGGCCGGCGGCGTCGCTCGCCGCGAGCGCCGAGGCGAGGGCCGGATCGGGCGGCAGCAGCGTGTCCTCGATCCAGTGATCGACGCGCAACCAGACCGCCTCGCTCATGCGTCGTCGCCGCGATCGGAGAAGGCGCCGCCGAAGCGCTTCATCACCGCCTCGCGGGCGGCGAGCACCTTCTTCTCGTAGTCGATCGCCATCGGCTCGGTGAGCACGCTTTCCAGCCCGGCGAGCAGCGCCCACAGTGCCGGAACCTCCGCCTCGTCCTCGACGAATTCGGCCAGCGCCTCGCCATCGCCATCGTCGACGGTGCGGGACAGGAACTCGAACAGCACCACCGCCACCGAGCGATCGATGTGCAGGACGATCTCTTCGGACGACTTGTCGGTAGGGCCGGTGGACGGCTTGGCGGCCATGTCATGCTCTCCGCGTTTCACCCCATTCCTCTCATTTTCCGGGGCGCGGCGCCACACGCTTTCACATCAACTTGCTTTCACGCCGCCACCATGCTGCTAGACCCGGAAACACAGGAGAATCCCGGTGAGCGCGGAACACGACCTCCACACGCTGCGCGACTTTCTGCGCTACGCCGTCAGCCGCTTCAACGCGGCCGAGCTCGGCTTCGGCCACGGCACCACCACCGCGCTCGACGAGGCCGCCTTCATCATCCTCGAGGCGCTGCACCTGCCGGTCGACGAGCTCGATCCCTGGCTCGACTGCCGGCTGACCGGCGGCGAGCGCGCCCGCCTCGCTCATCTGATCGAGGAGCGCTGCCGCACCCGCAAGCCGGCGGCCTATCTGCTCGGCCGTACCTATATTCGCGGCGTGCCGTTCAAGAGCGACGAGCGCGCCATCGTGCCGCGCTCCTTCATCGGCGAGCTGATGGCCGGCGACCTGTTCGGCGGCGAGGGCTTCTCGCTGGTGCCGGAGCCGGAGGCGGTCGGCCGGGTGCTGGACCTGTGCACCGGCTCGGGCTGCCTCGCCATCCTCGCGGCGATGCTGTTCGAGAATGCCGAGGTGGACGCGGTCGACCTCTCGCCCGAGGCGCTGTCGCTGGCGGCGGAGAACGTGGCGCTGCACGAGATGCAGGACCGGGTGACACTGCACCAGGGCGACCTGTTCGCGCCGCTGAAGGGCAAGCGCTACGACCTGATCATCACCAACCCGCCCTATGTCGACGCCAAGACCTGCGCGGCGCTACCGCCGGAGCATCGCCACGAGCCGATCATGGCCTTCGCCGGCGGGCCGGACGGGCTCGACATCGTCCGGCGCATCCTCAAGGAGGCGCCGAAGCATCTCGCCCGCGACGGCGGCCTCATCTGCGAGATCGGCACCGACCGGGAGATACTGGAGGCCGAGTATCCCGAGTTGCCTTTCCTGTGGCTCGACACCGAGGACAGCGAGGGCGAGGTGTTCTGGCTGTCGGCCGGGGATTTCACCGGGCGCTGAACGCCGGGGACAAGCAGGAAATCGCCCGGCGGCGGCCGGATTTCCGCCACGGGCGGCGGGTGCTGTGCGCGGCAAAGCAACTGCCCGTGAGGAAGCCCATGCGCCGCCGTTCCGCCCTCGCCTTTTCCGCCCCCATGCTTGCCGCTGTCGTCCTCGCCGCCTCCGCGCTCGCGCTGCCGGCACGGGCGGCGACGCTGTGCACCGTGCTCGCCGACGCGGCGACCGGCAAGGTGCTGACGCAGGACGGCCCCGGCTGCGAGGAGCGGGTGACGCCGGCCTCCACCTTCAAGATCGCCATCGCGCTGATGGGGTACGACGCCGGCATCCTCACCGACGCGCATGCGCCCTCCTGGCCCTACAAGCCGGGCTACCCGGCCTGGCGCAAGGAGTGGAAGGCGGATGTCGACCCGACCTACTGGATGAAGGAATCGGTAGTCTGGTACTCGCAGGAGATCACCCGCAAACTCGGCATGGAACGCTTCCGCGCCTATGTCGACGGCTTCGGCTACGGCAACCGCGACGTCTCCGGCAACAAGGGCAAGAAGGACGGGCTGACCGAAGCCTGGCTCTCCACCTCGCTCGCCCTGTCGCCCAAGGAGCAGCTCGGCTTCCTCGGCCGCATGCTGCGCGGCGAATTGCCGGTGTCGAAGCGGGCGGTGGAGATGACCGGCGAGATCATCCGCGTCGGCACCACGACCAATGGCTGGCAGGTGCACGGCAAGACCGGCATGGGCTTCGCCCACGACGCCAAGGGCCAGCCGGTGCGCGGCCAGCCCTATGGCTGGTTCGTCGGCTGGGCGGTGAAGGACGGGCGCTCGGTGACGTTCGCGCGGCTCGACCGCGACGCCGCGCGGCAGGAGACGCCGACCAGCTGGCGCGCCCGCGACGCCATGCTGGCCGAGCTGCCGGGGCTGCTCGACAAGGTGAAGTAGGCGGGCCGCCGCTCGCGGGCGGCGGCCGGAAGCCGCCCGGGCAATTTGCGCGCGCTTGCAGGTAAACCAAGGGATGATCGCCCCCCTTGATCGGATGAAACCACCACGCCCGGGTACAATATCGGCGGCGCGCGCTCCTGCGTAGCCTTCTCCCATCGGCCAGCCGTCGTGGCGGCCCAATAGGAGAGCGCAGATGTACGCCCGGATGCTCATCGTCTTCGTGCTGTCCGGCGTGGTGGCGCTGAGCGTGATCGTGGCGCATGCGCCGGACCAGCCGAACGCCGCGCCGGCGCCGCTGGTGGTGGCGAGCGCGGATGCCGGCTAGCCGGCAGCTATCACGGCACCGTCCGGCGGCGCGACCTCGCGGCGCCACGCCACGCGGGCGATCACCGCGACCGGCTCGCCGTCGCCGCGGGGCATGTCGAGCGGGGCGCTGACGAGTTCGAGATCGTCGCCGTCGAGCGTGCAGTGGCGCAGCTGCTCGGTGCCGATCCAGCGCGGGAACCAGGAGATGTCGACCCGGGTGACCAGCCGGTCCGGCGCCTCGATCCGATAGGTGCCGGAATAGGCGACGAGATCGCGGAAGGCCGCAGCCTGCTCGGCCTCGGTGACCGGCGAGGGCCGGCCGGTCGGGGTGATCAGGGCGAAGAACCGCCCGCCGGGGTGCAAGAGGATGGTGCCCGCCGGGTTGGGGCCGAACGGCTCCCACTGGCGGCCGGTCGCCACCTCCTCGAAACGGAAGCTCCTGAGAATCCAGGCACCGAGCAGATCCGCCTCGCGCATCGCACCGCCCTCTGGCGGCGCCCCGACCTCAGCCGCCCTTCATGCGCTCCAGAAGCGCCTGCGTCGGCCAGCAGTCAAGCGGCAGGCCCCTCGCCTTCTGGTAGGCGCCGAGCGCGGCGCGGGTCTTCATGCCGGCCTTGCCGTCGACCTTCTCGGCGTAGAGGCCCTCGCGGGTGAGCACCTTCTGCATGAATTCGAGGTCGCTGGTCTTCACCAGCGCGATCGGCTGCCAGTCGCGGGCGAAGGGACGGTCGTCCTCGATACGGTCGGCGAGGTGGCCGACATAGAGCACGTAGAGATCGGCAAAGTTGTAGTTCTTCAGCGCGAAATAGTTGGCCGGCGTCAGGAAGACCGGGCCGAACGGGCCGGCCGGCATGATGATCGAGGCCGGGTCCTTCATCGCGGTGGGCGGGATGCGGCGGCCATCCGCCACCTTCACGCCGCTCTTCAGCCAGGCGGCGATCGGGCGGGTGACGGCGGGCTCGGCCTCAGTGCAGTCGAAGCCGGCCGGCACCGCGATCTCGTAGGCCCAGCGCTTGCCGGGCTGCCAGCCCTCCTCGCGCAGCAGGCTGGCGGTGGCGGCCAGCGCCTCCGGCACAGAGGTCCAGATATTGGCGGTGCCGTCGCCGTCGAGGTCGACGCCGTATTTCAGGTAGCCAGTCGGCATGAACTGGGTGAGGCCCATGGCGCCGGCCCAGGAACTCTTCATCTCGGCGCGCCTCACATGGCCCTCGTCGAGGATCTTCAGCGCGGCGAGGAATTCGGCGCGGAACTCGTCCTTGCGGCGGCCGACATAGGCCTGCGTCGCCACGACGCGCAGCGCGTCGTAGTTCAGCTTGGCGCCGCCATAGGAGGTCTCGCGCGCCCAGATGGCGAGCAGGATCGAGCCGGGCACGCCGAAGCGCCGTTCGATGGCGTCGAGCTGGCCGCGATACTGCGCGGCGAGCGCGCGGCCGCGCGTGGCATAGGAGGCGATCGCCTTGTCGGAGAGATAGGCGGCCGGGGTCTGCACGAACTCGGCCTGCGCGCCCGGCTTCTGCGGCTTGCCGGGAATGGCGAGGTCCGGCAGCGAATAATCCGGCTCCAGCCCCTTGGTCTCGCGCTCGAAGGTGGCGCGGGAGATACCCATCGCTTGAGCCGCCGGCCATTGCGCCGCCAGCCAGCGGTCGAAGGCGGCGTCGGCGCGGACGGACGAGGACGCCCCGGCGACGGCGGACAGGGACAGAAGGGCGATGGCGAGACGGGACAGGATGCGCATGCGCCCTACTTAGCGCAGCGGGAGCCGGCGCGGAAATCCCACCCGTTCACGGTTGCGCGTGTCGGGATCGGGCCGCGCCGGACGTCCTTGCAGTGTCGGCGCGGATGCCGGCGCCCATGTGGGAGAGAAACGATGGGACTGAGGCAGGCGATCACCCCCTATCTGTGGTTCGACAGCGAGGCCGAGGAGGCGGCACGGTTCTACGTCTCGGTGTTTCCCAATTCGCGCATCCTCACGGTGGCGCGCTATTCGGAGCTCGGCCCCGGCCCGGAAGGCAGCGTGATGGTGGTGCTGTTCGAGCTCGACGGCCTGCAGTTCGGCGCCATCAATGGCGGGACGATCTTCAAGCTCAGCGAGGCCACCTCCTTCCTGATCGACTGCAGGACGCAGGAGGAGATCGACTTCTACTGGGAGAAGCTCGGCGCCGGCGGCCTGTACCAGCCCTGCGGCTGGCTGAAGGACCGCTTCGGCCTGTCCTGGCAGGTGAACAGCCAGGAACTGGTCGAGAAGGCGCATTCCGACCCCGCCATCTCCCAGCGGGTGATGGCGGCGATGATGCAGATGCAGAAGATCGACCTGGCGGTGCTGTGGAAGGCGGTGGAGGGGGCGTGAGCCGCCCTCTCCACGCCGGAACCCACGCCGGAGCTGGCGCGGCGCGGCCTATCGCACCGCGACGATGAACAGGCGCGGGAAGCGCAGCAGCACCTTGCCATCCACCCGCGCCGGATAGGCCTCGGCGATCCGCGCGGTGTAGGCGGCGAGGAAGGCGGCGCGCTCCTCGGTATCGAGCGGGTCGAGATAGGGCCGCAGCGCCGTCGACTTGAACCACTCGGCGATGGCGGCGGCGCCGTCGAGGGCGTGCTGGTAGTGGGTGTGCCAGATCTCGACCCGCTGGGCGACCGGCTTCAGCAGGTCATAATAGGCGCCGACCGACGGCAGTTCGTCGCGGGTGGCGCCGGCGATCTTGCCCGCCCACGGCCCCTCCGCCGCCGTCTGCGCCATCAGCACATGCGAGGGCTCGGCGACGTTGTCGGGCATCTGCACGGCGAGCACGCCGCCCTCGGGCAGCGCCTCCACAAGGCGGCGCAGCACGGCGGGATGGTCCGGCACCCACTGGAACACGGCATTGCCGAAGATGAGGTCGGTGCCGGGCGCCGGCTGCCATGTCGCGACGTCGGCGACCTCGAAGCGGGCGGCGGGCAGGCGCTCGCCCGCCTGCCTGACCATGTTGGGCGAGCTGTCGATGCCGAGCACCTCGGCCTGCGGCCAGCGCTCCGCCAGCAGCTCGGTGGAATTGCCCGGCCCGCAGCCGATGTCGACGACGCGGCGCGGCGCCGCCAGCGGGATCTGCGCGACGAGATCGCGCGAAGGGCGCGTGCGCTCGTCGGCGAACTTCAGATAGAGGGCGGGATTCCAGTCTTCGGCGGCGGCACGCAGGGTCATCGGCTCACTCTCTCACGATCTTGTCGGGCACGGCGGAAAGTTGGACGCTGGAAAGTCGGGCGGCTTCCTCGCGCAGCGCGGTCAGCACCGCCCGCTGCTGATGGCCGCCGCACAGCATGTGGAAGGTGCCGCTCACGGTCACCTCGTCATAGGCCTTCTCGATCTCGGCGAGGAAGGCATAATCGTCCGGCCGGAACGCCGCGCCCATGTGCCAGCGGGCGATGAAGCCCCACAGCATCGACTGGGCGAGCAGGATCACGACATAGCGGATATGGGCGCGGCGGGCCACCGGGTCCGTCACCTTGTCCCAGCCGCCGAGGCTGTCCGCCGCGTCGCGCGACATCTTGAGATAGGTGTAGAAGCGCACCGTGCTCTCGACCACATCCGGGTGCAGATTGCCGATGGTGGCGCCGGACGCATGGATGAAGGCGAAATAGCTCTCCTTGCGGGCGACATCGGCGAAACCGCCGGCGCCGGCGGCGGGATCGGCATGGAGCGCCCGCCAGAAGCCGAGCATGTCCATGCTGTGCAGGCCGAATTGCAGCGCGCGGATCTCGGAGGAAAACAGCCGGATGCTGCCCTGCCGCGTCGCGGTCAGCCGGATGATGCCGCCAGCGCAGGCGAGCGCGACGGCGATCCAGCCGGCGATCAGCGCGCTGCGGATCGACGGATCGGCGGCGCGCACGAACCACGCGAACGCCACCGTCGCCACCAGGATGGCGACGAGGCCGAGACCGAGGTCCCAGCGATTGAGGGCAAGGCGCCGGAGCGTTCGCATCGGCTGACCGCGATCAGGTTGCGCTATTCCGGGCTATAGCGCGTCCGGCTGCAACGCGCGAGTCGAGAGAAGAAACGATACCGAGGAGCTGACAAGCGGCTGCGTGACGGCGCGCTACCGCAGGACTCCGAGTGCAGGAACAGGCACGAATACGTCAGAGCTGGTATCGTAGCCCTGAATTCCGCAAAGGTAATTGGATGCGCGCTTGGTAGAGAAAAACCCGGGCGCCCGACCACCACCAAGCGCGTAGTGCAATGTCTGGCCCGCGATCACCCCAATATCCGGCCTCGCGCCAGGGATGGCCGATGGCCTGTCCGGCACCTTGGCGCGAACAAAGATCGTATATTTCCAACCCTTTGCCAGTCGGTGTGGCGCGTATTCGACCATCGCATCGATCTCGACGCTCTGAAGATCGTCCCACTGACTGCCGCCGAGAGGTTGGCAAGCCGCGCGAAAGACCCGGACCCCTTCCAAGATCTGCTCTTGTGAATAGGGCGTATCGTTTCGCGCAACACGGACTGTCGTTGCAACAGCCGCCGACGCCATGGGGGCCATCAGCGCCAAAGCTATCGCGACCTTAAGCACCGTGCCCTCCCGCTCTTCTTCCACATTCTGAGAGGGTAGCCGGACACAGCAGCGCCGGTCGAGCGGGAACCACGTCCCGCGCGCCGGGAAATGCAAAAGCCGGCGCGGGGGGCCCGGCGCCGGCTTTCGTCGCGATACAAAGGGTGGCGGGCCGCCCCGCCTTCCTCAGCGCCTCAGCGCGTGAGCTTCTTGTGCTTCATCCGGTGCGGGATGATCGCATCGACGCCGAGGCGGCGCTTCTTGTCTTCCTCGTAGTCGTGGAAGTTGCCCTCGAACCACTCGACATGGCTGTCGTCCTCATAGGCGAGGATGTGGGTGGCGATGCGGTCGAGGAAGAAGCGGTCATGCGAGATGATCACCGCGCAGCCGGCATAGTCTTCCAGCGCCTCTTCCAGCGCGCGCAGCGTCTCGACGTCGAGATCGTTGGTCGGCTCGTCCAACAGCAGGACATTCGCCCCCTGCTGAAGGATGCGCGCGAGGTGAACGCGGTTGCGCTCGCCGCCCGACAGCATGCCGACCTTCTTCTGCTGGTCGCCGCCCTTGAAGTTGAAGGCGCCGCAATAGGCGCGCGAATTGATCTCGCGCTTGCCGAGATACAGGATCTCGTTGCCGCCGGAGACTTCCTCCCACACCGTCTTCTTGTCGTTCAGCGCGTCGCGGTTCTGGTCGACATAGCCGATCTGAACGCTGTCGCCGATGGTGATGGTGCCGGCATCGGGCTTCTCCAGCCCGGTGATCATGCGGAACAGCGTGGTCTTGCCGGCGCCGTTCGGCCCGATGACGCCGACGATGCCGCCCGGCGGCAGCTTGAACGATAGGTTGTCGATCAGCAGCTTGTCGCCGAACGACTTGCTGAGGCCGTTGAACTCGATGACGTTGTTACCAAGGCGCTCGGCCACCGGAATGACGATCTGCGCGGTGGTCGGCGCCTTCTCGGACGCCTTCTTGACCAGCTCGTCATAGCGCTGGATACGCGCCTTGTTCTTGGCCTGGCGAGCCTTGGGGGACGCGGCCATCCACTCCTGCTCGGAGGCGAGCGCGCGCTGGCGGGCCTCGTCCTCGCGGTTCTCCTGCGCCATGCGCTTGGTCTTCTGCGTCAGCCAGGAGGAGTAGTTGCCCTCATAGGGGATGCCGCGGCCGCGATCGAGCTCGAGGATCCAGCCGGTGACGTTGTCGAGGAAGTAGCGGTCATGGGTGACGATCAGGATCGCGCCCGGATAGGTCCGCAGATGGCCTTCCAGCCAGTTGGTGGTCTCGGCGTCGAGATGGTTGGTCGGTTCGTCGAGCAGCAGCAGTTCCGGCTGCGACAGCAGCAGCTGGCACAGCGCGACGCGGCGGCGCTCGCCGCCGGAGAGCCTGGCCACGTCGGAACCGTCCTCGGGGCAGCCGAGGGCGTCCATCGCCTGGTCGATCTTGCTGTCAAGGTCCCACAGGCCCTGCGCCTCGATCTCGTCCTGGAGCGCGGTCATCTCGTCCGCGGTCTCGTCGGAATAGTTCATGGCGAGTTCATTGTAGCGGTCGAGGATGCCCTTCTGCTTGGCAACGCCGAGCATGACGTTCTCGCGCACCGACAAAGCGGGATCGAGCTGCGGCTCCTGCGGCAGGTAGCCGACACGCGCGCCCTCGGCGACCCAGGCCTCGCCGGAGAAATCCTTGTCCAGGCCGGCCATGATCTTCAGCAGCGTCGACTTGCCCGAGCCGTTGGGGCCGAGAATGCCGATCTTGGCGGTCGGGTAGAAGGAGAGGTGCACATTGTCGAGCACCTTCTTGCCGCCCGGATAGGCCTTGGTCATGCCGTGCATGTGGTAGACGTACTGGTAGGAAGCCATGAGCCAGATCCTGCGCATCTGCGCGTGGGGGGCGCGCGCGGCGGCGAGTGCCGATAGCGGGCCGTGGTGCCGGTGAGAAGGGTTGCGCGCTATGTAAACCGCGCGCCTGCGCCCGACAAGGCCACCGACGCCCCGGACGCGGCCAGCGGCACCGGGAAGTCGCTTATCTCCACCGCCGCCGAGGGGAAGCGGGCGACCAGCGCCTCGCGGTCGCCGAGCTCGACATCCTCGGGCTCGACGCCGGGCCATTCGGTGCTGGCGCCGAGGAACCACCCGCCGCCGGTGACGAGGCGGGCGGTGTGGAAGGTGCCGCCGGGAATGAACAGCTGCACGCACTGGCCGGCCGCGAGATCCGGCCCCACCACCGCGCGCTCGACGCCGCCGTCCTCGTGCAGCAGCAGCACCTCGAGCGGGTCGCCGAGATAATAGTGATAGAGCTGGTCGTTGCGGATGCGGTGCAGTTGCACCGGCGCCGCCGGCGTCACCAAAAAATACAGCGCCGAGCCCATCGGCCGCCCGCCCTCGAACGGCGCGGGCAGGCCATCGGGCGCGATGCGCTGCGACGCGACATAGGTCAGCCGCACGAAGCCGCAGGTCGCGCCCGGCGTGAGATCGAGCAGTGCGATCACCTCGTCGGCGGTCATGTCCGTGCCCTCCAAACCCTCAAGCGGATACTAGCCCGCCCGGCCGGCGAGGCCCATGGCGACGTCGTCGCAGGGCACGGCTGCAAGGTTTTCGGCCGGCCGCCGAACTTTCCTGCTCCGGTATTGGAACGCCACCGCGCTCTCCGCGTTACCCCCCTGCTGCAGGGCAGCGAACGGGGAGGCGTGCCTATGTCACTACCTCCCCGCGGCGGGGCGAGGCTTGTATAGGGTAGGCATGGCGAGAGTACGAACCGCATCAGAAACCGGCATGCGCCCCGCGCCCCGGTCGGATTGGGCACTGTTCCTCGACATTGACGGCACGCTGATCGAGCACGCCGACCATCCCGAAGGGATCACCATCCCCGAGGATCTGCCGACGTTGCTGATGCGCTTGCAGACCGCCTTCGACGGCGCGGTGGCGTTGGTGTCCGGCCGCACCATCGAATGGATGGACCGCCGCTTCGCCCCGGCGCGGCTCGCCGCCGCCGGACAGCACGGCGCCGAGCTGCGGCTGAAGTCCGACGGCAAAGCGGTGCCGCTCGCCATTCCGCCCTGGCGCAAGCGGCTGGAGACCGAGCTCGACGCGGCGCTCAAAGCGTGGCCAGGCGTCTATCTCGAGCACAAGCCGCTGTCGCTCGCCGTGCATTACCGCGCGGTGCCACAATTCGAGGACGACGTGAAGCTGAAGGTCGGCGCCATCGCCAACGGACTGCAATCCGACATCGAACTGCTCGCCGGCCGCAGCGTGATCGAGATCCGCCAGGCCGGGCTGACCAAGGGCACGGCGGTGAAACGCTTCCTGGAGACCGCGCCCTTCGCCGGGCGGCTGCCGGTATTCCTCGGCGACGACGTGACCGACGAGGACGGCTTCGGCGCGGTGAAGGCGGCCGGCGGCCTCGCGGTGGCGGTGGGGCCGCGCCCGACCGACCAAGCAGATTTCCGCCTGGACACCCCGGGCGAGGTGCGCTTCTGGCTGGCCTCCGTGGTTGCCGAAAGCCTCGGCACGACGGAGGCGGCGCGATGAGCTCGAACCTCAATCTCGCCGCCATCGGCAACGGCACCATCGCCGCGCTGGTCGACCCCAACGGCCGCATCGCCTGGTGCTGCTGGCCACGCATCGACGGCGACCCGATCTTCTCCGCTTTGCTCGGCGGCGAGGAGCCGGAAGGCGGCTTCTTCGATGTCGTCCTCGATGGACAGGTGAAGGCGACGCGCCGCTACCAGCCCAACACCGCCATCATCGAGACGGTGATCGAGAGCGCCGACGGCGCGAAACTGCGCATCACCGACTTCGCGCCGCGCTTCAAGCTCTACGACCGCATCTACCGCCCGGCGACGCTGGTGCGGCGCATCGAGCCGCTCGCCGGCACCTGCCGCGTCACCATCCGGCTGCGCCCGCGCTTCAACTGGGGCGAGACGGCGCCGAAGCCGGTGCGCGGCTCCAACCACATGCGGTTTTCCGGCGACGACTTCGCGGTGCGCGCCACCACCGACCTGCCGATCGTCTACATCGCCGAGGAACGGCCCTTCGTGCTGAGCCGGGCGGCGACCATCGTGTTGGGACCGGACGAGCCCTTCGCCAACTCGCTCACCGACACGGCGCGCTCCTTCGAGGAGAAGACCCGCGACTATTGGTACGAGTGGGTGCGCTACCTCTCCATTCCCTTCGAATGGCAGGACGCGGTGATCCGTGCCGCCATCTCGCTGAAGCTGTGCGCCTATGAGGAGACGGGCGGCATCGTCGCCGCGCTGACCACCTCGATCCCTGAGGCGCCGCACTCGATCCGCAACTGGGACTACCGGCACTGCTGGCTGCGCGACAGCTATTTCACCGTGCGGGCGCTGAACCTGCTCGGCGCCACCCGGACGATGGAAGACTACATCCGCTACCTGACCACGGTGATCGCCTCCGAACCCTCCGGGCGGCTGGCGCCGGTCTACTCCATCGTGCCGGGCACGCCGCTGGAGGAGCGCTTCGCCCCGGCCCTGCCGGGCTTCCGCGGCATGGGGCCGGTGCGGGTGGGCAACCAGGCGGCCGAGCAGGTGCAGAATGACGGCTACGGCCATGTGGTGCTGGCGGCGGCGCAGATGTTCTTCGACCACCGGCTGCCGACGTGGGGCGACCGCGCGCTGTTCGAACTCCTGGAAGGCGTCGGCACGCGGGCGGCGGAATTCGCCTTCGAGCCCGATGCCGGCCTGTGGGAGCTGCGCGGCAAGAGGCGGGTGCACACCTTCTCGGCGGTGATGAGCTGGGCGGCCTGCACGCGACTCGCCAAGATCGCGGGCGTGCTGGGTCTGCCGGAGCGCGCCACGTACTGGAAGGAGCAGGCGGCGGCCATCCGCGCCCGAATCCTCTCCTTCGCGTGGAACGAGGAGATGAACAGCTTCCTCGACGCCGAGGAGGACGGCCAGATCGACGCCAGCCTGCTGCTGCTCGCCGATCTCGGCTTCGTGCGGCCGGACGATCCGCGCTTCGTCGCCACGGTGGAGCGGGTCGGCCACGACCTCATGCGCAACGGTTATCTGATGCGCTACGCCGGCGAGGACGATTTCGGCCTGCCCGAGACCTCCTTCACGATCTGCTCGTTCTGGTACGTCAACGCGCTCGACATGATCGGGCGCCGCGACGAGGCGCGCGCGATGTTCCAGAACCTGCTCGACCGCCGCAACGAGGCCGGGCTGCTCTCCGAGGACATCGACAACCAGACGCTGGAGCTGTGGGGCAACATTCCGCAGACCTATTCGATGGTGGGACTGATCGACACGGCGATGCGCCTGTCGAAAACATGGGAGGAAGCGTTCTGGCGCGGCTCGTAATCGTTTCAAACCGGGTCGCCTCGCCGAAGGAGCGAGGCGCCAAGGCGGGAGGCTTGGCCGTCGCACTGCGCGAGACGCTGAACAAGCGCGGCGGTGTGTGGTTCGGCTGGAGCGGGGAGACCCAGGTCGACCCGCCGAGCGAACCCAAGGTGTTCCGCTCCGGCAAGGTGACCTACGCGCTGCAGACGCTCGATCCCGAGGACCAGCGCGACCACTATGCGGGCTATGCCAACGGCACGCTGTGGCCGCTGTGCCATTACCGGCTGGGCCTCCTGAACTTCCGCCGCACCGAGTGGGAAGGCTACCGGCGGGTGAACGCCACCTTCGCGCGGGCGCTGATGCCGCTCCTGAAGCCGGACGACATCGTCTGGGTGCATGATTACCACTTCATCCCGCTGGCCAGCGAATTGCGGGCGCTCGGCTTCGAGGGGCGGATCGGCTATTTCCACCACATTCCCTGGCCGACGCCGGAAGTGTTCCTCACCCTGCCCTCGCATGCGGCGCTGGTGCGTGATTTGTCGCGCTACGACCTCGTCGGCCTGCAGACCGAGCACGACGTGCGGGCGCTGCTAACCTATGTATCGAGCGAGGCGCGCGGCTGGATCGCCCCCGGTGGCGTGGTCGGCCTGCGCGACCGGCGCTTCCGCGTCGCCACCTACCCGATCGGCATCGACGCCGACGCCTTCGTGCGCGACGCCCAAGCCGCCGCCGGCAGCGAGGACGAGGAGCGGTTGAAGGCCAGCCTCGCCGGGCGGGCGCTGGCGGTTGGGGTCGACCGGCTCGACTACTCGAAGGGATTGCCCAACAAGTTCGCCGCCTTCGGCGAGCTGCTCAAGAGCCATCCGGAGCGGCGCTCCACCGTGACCATGATGCAGATCGCCCCGCTCAGCCGCAGCGAGGTAACAGAATACCAGGCGCTGCGCCGCGAGCTGGAAGAGCTGGCCGGCTCGATCAATGGCGAATATGCCGAGTTCGACTGGGTGCCGCTGCGCTATCTCAACCGGCCGTTCCAGCGCGCGACGCTGGCCGCCATCTACCGCACCGCCCGGCTGGGAGTGGTGACACCGCTGCGCGACGGCATGAACCTCGTCGCCAAGGAATATGTGGCGGCGCAGAACCCGGAGGATCCGGGCGTGCTGGTGCTCTCGCGCTTCGCCGGCGCCGCTGACGAGCTCTCCGGCGCGCTGATCGTCAACCCCTATGACGTGGAGGGCATGGCCGACACGCTCGACATGGCGCTGTCCATGCCGCTCGACGAGCGACGCGACCGCTGGCGCACCAATATGGACAAGGTGAGCCGCAACACCATCCACAGATGGTGCGAAACCTTCCTCCACGACCTTTCAGGGGTTGACGGTTATGGCGCGGGCGTCGAACCTTCTCCCAGCGCCTCTCCTCCCCCCAAGACGGCGCGCGGCCGACGCTGAACGGCTGGCGGTTCCGCCTCCCTCTCCCCCCTTCCCGACCTCAACCCATCGGCGATCATGTGGCAGGTTCCTCCCAACCCGGTGAATGAAACCGAACGCATTGCCGTGCTCGAAGCCTGTCGCATGATGGATTCGCCTGGCGACGAGCGCTTCGACCGGCTGACCTGGCTGGCCCAGCACCTCTATGAGGCCGATGTCGCCTTCCTCAGCTTCATCGACGAGCACCGCCAGTGGATGAAGTCGCTGAGCGCGCCGCTGGTCGGCACCCAGATCGACCGCAAGCTGTCGGTGTGCCAGCACATCATCTCCACCGGCAAGCCGCTGATGTCGCCGGACCTGAAGACCGATCCGCGCTTCGACGGCCACCCGGTGGTGCCGAAGATCCCGCTGCGCTTCTATGCCGGGGTGCCGCTGATCGCCGCACCCGACCTCGCCATCGGCTCGCTCTGCGTGATGCGGCGCGAGGCGGCGGCGGAGGACGAGGCGTTCGACTTCTCGCCGCTGGAGGCGCTGGCCGCCATCGCCGTCGACGCGGTGGCGCTGGCGCAGCGCAACGAGGAACTGGCGGCGGAATCGCGCATCGACGCGCTGACCGGCCTCGCCAACCGCCGCGGCTTCGACGACGCGCTGCTGCGCGCCGCCGGCATCTGCAACCGCAGCGGCGAGCCGCTCTCGGCGCTGCTCATCGACATCGACCGCTTCAAGACCATCAACGACCAGCTCGGCCATCTCGCCGGCGACATGGTGCTGCGGCGGGTCGGCGAGGCGCTGTCCAGTGTGAAGCTGCGCCAGGGCGACATGGTGGCGCGTTTCGGCGGCGAGGAATTCGTGATGCTGCTGCCCGGCAGCAGCCTCGCCGGGGCGATGGAAGTGGCGGCACGGGTGCGTACCCGCCTGATCGAGGCCGGCATCCCCCGGCCGGAGAGCGGCGTGGTCACGGTCAGCATCGGCGTCGCCGCCCAGCCGGGCGACGCCATAGACGGGCTCGAACTGATCGCCCGCGCCGACGCCGCGCTCTATGCCGCCAAGCGGGCCGGGCGCGACCGCGTGGTCGGCGACGGGATGGCGACGGCGCCCAACTAGGCCGGCCGCAGCGCCTCGGGCGACGGCCGGTCAGCTCTCCTTATGCCGCCTCCGGCGGCCAGCCCCGCATGCCGTCTCTGGCGGCTAGGCCTCGATGCGCCCGACGTCCGGCAGCCAGCGCACCGACATGGCGAAATCCTGCGCGCCGCCCGGCGGGATATGCGCGAGGCCGGGCTTGCCGACGAAGTCGCCGGACGCCCCCTCCGGGCTGGCATAGCCGTACCACGGCTCGATGCACAGGAAGGGCGCGCCGGGCTTCGACCAGATGCCGAGTTGCGGCATGCCGGGGAACGCCACTTCCAGCCCCGGCAGGCCGGAGACGCCGAAGCGTATATGGCGCGAGCGCGGCTCGGTGAAGATCAGCGCGTCGCGCTCGAACATCGCGTCGGTCGGCTCCAGCACGTCGCCATGGACCAGCGGGGTCGGTTCGGCGGCGGCCGACAACAGCCCGCCGACCGGACGGTGGATCGGCGCCACCTCGGCCTTCTCGAACACCAGCCGGTGCTGCGCGCGCGTGCCGCCATAGGGCAGCGGCCACCGGAAGGCCGGGTGGAAGCCGAAGCTCGCCGGCAGGGGCGCGTCGCCGGGATTGGACACCGTCGCGGTGATGGTCAGTGTCGCGTCAGCAAGCGCGTAGGTAACGCGCAGCGCGAAGTCGAACGGGTACTGCTCGCGGGTCTCGGCATCGGCGTCGAGGCCGAAGGTGACCGAGGAAGGTCCCTTGTCGACCAGGGTGAATACCCGCCGGCGGGCGAGGCCGTGCTGAAGCATCTTGTAGCTGCGGCCCTCATGCACCAGCTCGTCGCCCGGCAATCGGCCGACGATGGGAAACAGCAACGGCGCCCGGCCGCCCCAGAAGGCGGCGTCACCGTTCCACAGCAACTCGCGTCCCTGCGCATCGCGCAGCCGCACCAGCTCGGCGCCGAGCGGGGCGACCTCGGCGGAGAGGTGATCCGAGGCGATGGCGACGGCGCCCTCCACCTTCCCGGCGGTCGCATTGCTTGCCGGTTCGACGCTCATGGCTGTCTCCGTCCCTTGCTGGTCGATGATCGAGCTTATCGCGATTCCCGCGCCGCGCGATGCTCCGCCGCACGGCGATGCCGCACCGAGGCGCGATGCTGCACATGCTCGATGGCGGGCGGATATCCAGCGCGGCGCTTCGCACATGCGAAGATTCTATACCGCATCGCGAAGCAATCGATTTTATTACATAAGAATTATTGTAAAAAATAGCAATGCAACGATCATTTGCCGCGGAGGACATCCATACATTCCGATTGTATAATGCAATCAGCCACTGCATGGTCACGATATATCCTTGCGTAAGGAAACAACCGATCCCCATGCCCGCCACCCTTGGCCCCGACGACATCACCGACATACTGCGCCGCTATTTCGTCGAGGGTGAGCGATCGCCCGACATCGTCCTCGACACCATGCCGCGCGCCGATGTCAGCCCGTCGGTCGTCGACGAATTGCTCGCGCGTCCCGAGGTGCATGACGAGGATTACCTGATCTTCCGCCACTTCACCGACCCGCGCAGCACCATTCTCGATGTGGGGGCGAATTTCGGCTATTCGGCCACCTCGATCTGGCGCGCCGGCGCCCGGGCGGCGGTGGTGTCGTTCGAGCCGATCCCGATGTATGCGCAGGTGCTCGACGCGCTGGCGCAGCGGATCAACCCGCCGCCGGGTGGGCTGCTGCACCGCTGGCGGCACCCGAAGCGGTATGAATCCTTCAGCACCGGGGTTTCCGACCGGACCGGCACCATCACCTTCCACCTGTCGGTGCTGAACGAGGACCGGATCAACAGCGCGCTGACCACGGCGGCACAGACGGTCGACCTCGAAGGCTATGTGCGCAACACGCTGTTCTTCGCCAAGGCCAACGGCTTCGAGATCACCTCGTTCCGACTGCACCCGTTCGTGGCGCCGGTGACCACGCTCGACCGCTGGTCCGCCGAGGCGCCCTCCGCGCTCAAGCGGCGGAAGATCGTCGCCATCAAGATCGACACCGAGGGCTATGAGGGACACACCATGGTCGGGGCTGCCGGGCTGCTCGACACGCACCGCCCGCTCGTCATGGCCGAATGCGGCCACGCCATTCCCCTCGCGGTCGAGACGATGCGGCAGCACGGCTATGTCATGCTCGGGCGCAAGGGCGACACGCTGGAGGTCGCCGACGCGCCTTCCGGGGTCAATACGTTCTACGGGCACCCCAGCCAGTTCCGCCGCTATCGCAAGATGGGGCTGATGGTCTGAGCCGCCGGTGGCCCCGACCGCGAGGCCGAGGCGAGACACGCATCGCTCGCCGCTCATTGGCTCGCCCTTCGCGCAGGTCGCTCGCCGAACCAGCGCCCGGCGCATCCCGCCACCCTCCTCCCGTCCCCCGAGGGGAAGCGGCTCCGACACATCGGCATCCGATCGGGAAAAAATGCCAAAAAGCGAATAGAAGCAGCGCGCGAAATATGGGATCTGAATTCCATACGTCATCTGTGCGTTCCATCGCTTCCCGCGCCTCCATCTGACCGGACCTGTCATGGCCAAGACCCTCGGCCCCGTCGCCGCGTTGCTGCTCGGCGTGTTCTTCCTGGTAACCGGAAGCGGCCTGCAGAACACGCTGCTGCCGCTGCGCGGCGCCTTCGAGGGATTCAGCGCCGTCAGCCTCGGCGTGCTCGGTTCGAGCTATTATCTCGGCTTCGTCGCCGGCTGCTTGATCGTGCCGCGCCTGGTGCGGCGCACCGGCCATATCCGCGCCTTCGCCGTACTCACCTCCAGCGCGGTGGCGGCGATGCTGGTGCATCCTTTGTGGATCGAGCCGGCGGTGTGGTTCGTGCTGCGTGCCGTCACCGGCTTCTGCTTCGCCGGGCTCTACCTGGTCATCGAGAGCTGGCTGAACGACCGCGCCACCAACCAGACGCGCGGCTTCGTCATGAGCGCCTATGTCATCGTCGACTATGCGGCGCTGACCGCCGGCCAGATGATGATCACCCTGTCGCCGGTGCGCGGCTTCGAGTTGTTCGCCGTCGCCGCCATCCTGTTCTCGCTGGCGACGCTGCCGGTGGCGATGACCGGCTCCGGACAGCCGGCGCCGATCGAGACCGCGCGTATCCGCCTGCTGCGCCTCACCCGCGCCGCGCCGGTGGGCGTGGTCGGCTGCTTCGTGGTCGGGCTCACCAATGGCTCGCTGTGGTCGCTGGGGCCGATCTTCGGCATCGGGCGCGGGCTGACCGCCGACGGCGCCGCCACCTTCATGAGCGCCGCGGTGGTCGCCGGCGCCATCGCGCAATGGCCGGTCGGCTTCCTCTCCGACCGCATGGACCGCCGGCGCATCCTCGCCTGGATCGTCGCCGGCGCCATGCTGGCCGGCCTGGTGCTGGGCTCGCTGCCGCTCGGGCTGTGGGGGCTCTCGGGCCTCGCCCTCATCTATGGCGCGCTCGCGCTGCCGGCCTATTCGCTCGCCGCCGCCCATGCCTACGACCGCACCTCGCCGAGCGAGGCGGTGGAGACGGCGGCCGGGCTGCTGCTCGCCTATGGCGTCGGCTCGGTGCTCGGCCCCTCGGTCGCCTCGGTGGGCATGCTGCACTGGGGGCCCGGCGCGCTGTTCTACTTCACCGCCATCAGCCACCTCATGCTGTTCGCCTTCGTGCAGTGGCGGATGGTGTGGAAGAAGGAAGTGCCGCCGACCGCCAAGGCGGCGGAGACCGTGGCCTGCTCGCCGACCGGCATGGTGCCGACGCCGGAGGCTCCTTCCCTGGCCCCGGACCCCGAGGCGATTATCCAGGCCGAGGTCCAAACCGCGACGGCCGACAGCACCGGCGAGGAGCCCGCATCTCCTCCGGTGGCGCAGGACCCGGTACTGGCACCGCAGGACGGACGTTCGGACGGCGCCTGAGGGAACCCCCGACCGGATGCGACGTTGCCGTCCGCGCCCGTCGAACCGAGGTTCGCCGGAACGGAGACATGCTGGGACGGAAACCTGCCGATGTTCAAATATGCCGTGATCTTCCTGATCATCTCGCTCATTGCCGGCGGCATCGGCTTTACCGGCGTCTCGGCGCTGGCGCGGCGGATCTCCTTCATCCTGTTCGGCCTGTTCTTCCTCGGCTTCCTGGCGCTGGTCGGCCTCGCCATGCTGGTCGACCACGCGATGACCACCCCCTAGCCGGGAGAAGCTCCGGCGAGGCGGTCGCCGACGAAGGCCCAGTTCACCCGCTCGTCGAGCAGCGCCTTCACATGCGCGGTACGCCGGTTCTCCCAGTCGAGATAATAGGCGTGCTCCCACACATCGATGCCGAGCAGCGGCGTCTTGCCCTCGGCGATCGGGTTGCCAGCATCCTGCAGGCCGAGCACCTCCAGCTTGCCATTGTCGGCCACCAGCCAGGCCCAGCCGGTGCCGAACACGCCATCGGCGACCTCGACGATCTTCGCCTTGAGGGGATCGATGCCGCCGAAATCACGAGTGGCGGCCTCGACGAGGACAGCGGGCGGGACGGCGGGACCGTCCTTGAACTGCTGCCAGTAGAAATTGTGGTTCCACGCCTGGCCGGCATTGTTGAACACCGGCACGGCGTTGTCCGCCTTGGCCCGGCGGATGACCTCCTCCAGCTCCATCTCGGCATAGGGCTTGCCGGCGACGAGGGCGTTCAGCTTGTCGAAATAGGCCTTGTGATGCTTGCCGTAATGCAGGCCGACGGTGCGGGCCGAGATGGCGGGAGCAAGGGCATCCTCGGCATAAGGCAGCGGCGGTTGCCGGAACGGGGCGGCGGCGCGGGCCAGATGTGGCGCGGCAAGGCCGGCGGCAGCGACGCCTGCCGTAGCGAGCAGGGTGCGACGGTCGATCATGAACGGGCTCCTTCGAGGTGGCCTCCACCGGGGAGACGCTCGAAAGGAACGGCACGGGCCGCGACTTCGTTCCGCGGCGCAGCGCGGCGGGCTCCCGCCCCTCCGCCTAGGGTGGCGGCGGAAAGGCGAGGATGCCGCGCGTATAGGTCTCGACCAGCGCACTGAGGGGGCGCCCGTCCGGCAGCTTCAGCACCGCGCGGTGCTCCAGCAGGAAATCCGGCATATCGAGCGGGCCGCCGGACGCGGCGGGGATCGGCGCGCCCATCTCCCAGCCTTCCGGCAACGGCTGCCACAGCAGCCGGGCCGACAGGGTGGAGCGGCTGAAGCCGAGCGGGCGCACCACCCGGCCGAAGGCGGTGTCGGTGGTCTCCAGCTCGCGGTTCATCTCCTCGCTCAGCAGAGCCGGCCGGTACCAGTTGTCCGCCTCCGACAACACGAGCCCGCCGCAGGCGAGCCGTACCCGGCGATAGACGACGCGCTCCTGCGGGCCGGCGCCGAGCAGCTCGCGGATGCCGGCATCGGCCGGCTTGTCGGCGTCGCGCACGCGGTCGGCCACCACCTTGGCGCCGGCCGGGGCGAGCCGGTGCGCGGCGCACCAGCGGTCCAGCGTCAGGGTGGCGCTGGGGTTGGAGAGCAGCTCGGCATTGAGCGTCTGCACCAGCGCATAGGCCTGGAGCCGCGCCAGCGCGGTATCCGGCCAGCCGGCCCGGCCGGCCTCGAAGGCGGGTGCCGGCGACGCGAGGCCGGCGACAAGGAGGAGAGCGAGTAGCAGGCGGCACGACAGCATGGGGAATCCGCAGGCGGGACATGGCGAAGCCGTATGGGATCGCCGAGGCTAGGCATATAGGGCACCGCTGCCAAGCGGCAAACCGTCTCGGCCTCCTTCCCCCGTTTGACGCAGCGCAAGGAGGCAGCGGCGACGCATGGCTAGGCTTTCTCCATCCAAGAACCGTGGAGGATGCCATGCCGCTCGAAACCGTTCTCTTCCTCGCCGCCGTGCTCATCGTGTTCGGCGGCTTCGCCGGCACCCTCGCCTATGTCGACGTCTCGACGCGCGCGGCACGGCGCGCCAACCACCCGCTCCCCGGAGAGTGAGCGGAGCGCGCCCCTCAGCTGCCGCCGATGAGAATGCCGGTGGCGAGCACCAGCGCGCCGCCGATCACCACCTGCACCACCGCGCGCAGGAACGGGGTCTCCATGTAGCGGTTCTGGATGAAGGCGATCGCCCAGAGCTCGACGAACACAACCGCGACGGCGATGGCGGTGGCGGTGCGAAATTCCGGGATGAAATAGGGCAGCGCGTGGCCGAGGCCGCCGATCGCGGTCATCACCCCGGAGGCGAGGCCGCGCTTGATCGGCGAGCCGCGCCCCGAAATGACGCCGTCATCATGCGCCGCCTCGGTGAAGCCCATGGAGATGCCGGCGCCGAGCGCAGCGGCGAGACCGACCTGCAGGGTGGTCCAGGAATTCTGCGTGGCGAAAGCGGTGGCGAAGATCGGCGCCAGCGTCGACACAGAGCCATCCATCAGCCCGGCCAGACCGGGCTGCACCCAGGTGAGTACGAATTGCCGGCGGGCGCGGCCGTCCTCCTCGGCACGGACGCCGTTCTGCTGCTGGCTGGCGGCGATGTGCTTGGCGAGATCGTGATGCCGCCGCTCCTCCATGGCGAGGTCGCCGAGCAGCCTGCGGGTGGCCGCATCGGTGCTCGCCGCCGCGGCGCGGGTGTAGAAATCCGCCGCGTCGTCCTCCATGCGCGCCGCCTCGCGGCGGATGTGCTCGATGCCGAGATTCTCCACCAGCCAGACCGGCCGGCGCGAATAATAGCCGGCAACATGCTCGCGGCGGATCAGCGGGATCACCTTGCCGAAGCGCTGCTGGAACAGGGCGATCAGCCGGGTGCGGTGGCCGTCCTCCTCCATCGCCATGGCGTCGAAGACGGCGGCGGTGTCGGGATAGTCGGCCCGGAGCTTCTCGGCATAGGTGGCGTAGATGCGCCCGTCATCCTCCTCGGAGGAGATGGCGAGGGCGAGCACCTCGGCTTCCGAGAGATCCGAGAACCGGCGGCGATGGGCGAGGCTGGCGAACATGGCGCTCATTTATTAGAATGATTCTAATGAATGTTCTAGCCCAAGGCGCCGGTGCCGGCAATGAAGACCTTGGTGGAAAGCCACCCCGGCCATCCGCAGGATGCGGAAGAGGCCGGGTTTGCCGGGCACCAAGCGGCCGAAGTCGCGTCAATAGTTAGGTATTGACCTAACTATTGACCTGACCTAGCCTCCGGGCATGACCACGCCCCATCTCGCCCTCGACGGCACGTTCCGCGCCCTCGCCGACCCGACCCGCCTCGCCGTGGTGGAAGCGCTGGTGCGCGGCCCCGCCTCGGTGAGCGACCTCGCCCGCCCGTTCGAGATGGCGATGCCGAGCTTCCTCCAGCATCTCAAGGTGCTGGAGGACAGCGGCCTCGTCGCCACCCGCAAGGTGGGGCGGGTGCGCACCTGCACCCTGCGCACCGAGCCACTCGCCGCCGCCGGCCACTGGCTCGACGCCCAGCGGCTGTTGTGGACCCAGCGCCTCGACCAGCTCGACAATTTGCTGCTGCAACTGAAAGACCAGGAGAAAACCCGATGACCGCCACGCCGCACACGATCTTCGACCCGAACCTCGACCTGGAGCTGCAGCGTGAGGTGGATGTGTCACCCCAATTGGTCTGGCGCGCCTGGACCGAGCCGGAACTGCTGAAGCAGTGGTTCACCCCCGCGCCGTGGAAGACCACCGATTGCGAGCTCGACCTGTGGCCCGGCGGCAAGTTCCGCACGGTGATGCGCGGCCCGGAGGGGCAGGTGCACGACAGCACCGGCTGCGTGCTCGCCGTGGTGCCGCAGAAGCTGCTGGTGTTCACCGACGCGCTCGGCCCCGGCTACCGCCCGACCGGCAGCGCCTTCATGAGCGCCTCGGTGGAGATCACCCCGACCGCCACCGGCACGCTCTACGTCGCCCGCGCCTTCCACAAGGACGAGGCGGCCAAGGCGCAGCACGAGGCGATGGGCTTCCACCAGGGCTGGGGCACGGCGTTCGAGCAGCTGGTGGCGCTGGTGCGGGGGCTCTAGCGGCGCATTTGCGCTCGCTGCCGGGGCCGAGCGCCCTTTGTCTCCCTCTCCCCAATGGCGAGAGAGAGCCCGCCCAGCAGGGCGATGAGGGAACAGGAGCATCATCGGCATCTCGCGCAGCTCATCCGCCCCCTCTCTCCGTCGGGGAGAGGGCGCGAGTGCCTTGCGCGCCCAAATAGATCCGCCCTCAGCTCGGCTCGTCCGGCTGGCCGTCGTCGTCCATGTCGGCGTGGAAGACGTGCAGCACGTGGTGCACGATGGGTGAGAGCACCACGCCCGTCGCCAGCACGATGACTAGGCCGGAGAAGATGGCGTAGGAGCCGGCGAACAGCTTGCCGGCCTCGGTGTGCAACTCGGACACCGGCCCCATGCCGGACAGGATCATCGCCGCGTTGAGGAAGGCGTCGACGAAGCCCATGCCCTCGAAGCCGGCATAGCCGGCCATGCCGACCGCCAGCCCGAACAGCATGATCGCGAACCAGATCGCGATCGCCTTGGCGAGGCGACTGAAGAACAGGCGCCGTGTCGTGTAAGGCTGGCTCAGGCGAACGAAAAACGACAAGGGCGGCGAAGCGGGGGCATCCGCCCCGGCCCTCGCCGCCCTCGTTACATTCGTCCGAGACTCGGTCTTGCGCGCCATCGCCGGCTCTCCTCAAGCCGGGACGACGCCGTCGCTCAATTGTCGAGGAAGCTGCGTAGCTTGCGCGAGCGGCTCGGGTGCTTGAGCTTGCGCAGCGCCTTCGCCTCGATCTGACGAATGCGCTCGCGCGTCACCGAGAACTGCTGGCCGACTTCTTCCAGCGTGTGGTCGGTGTTCATGCCGATGCCGAAGCGCATGCGCAGCACGCGCTCCTCGCGCGGGGTCAACGACGCTAGCACCCGCGTCGTCGTCTCGCGAAGATTGCTCTGGATCGCCGCGTCGATCGGCAGGATGGCGTTCTTGTCCTCGATGAAGTCGCCGAGGTGGCTGTCTTCCTCGTCGCCGATCGGCGTTTCCAGCGAGATCGGCTCCTTGGCGATCTTCAGGACCTTGCGGACCTTCTCCAAGGGCATGCCGAGTTTCTCGGCCAGCTCCTCCGGGGTCGGCTCGCGGCCGATCTCGTGCAGCATCTGGCGCGAGGTGCGGACGATCTTGTTGATCGTCTCGATCATGTGCACGGGGATGCGGATGGTGCGGGCCTGGTCGGCGATCGAACGGGTGATCGCCTGCCGGATCCACCAGGTGGCATAGGTCGAGAACTTGTAGCCGCGGCGGTACTCGAACTTATCGACCGCCTTCATCAGGCCGATATTGCCTTCCTGGATCAGGTCGAGGAACTGCAGGCCGCGATTGGTGTACTTCTTGGCGATGGAGATCACCAGGCGAAGGTTGGCCTCGACCATTTCCTTCTTGGCCTGACGAGCTTCCTTCTCGCCCTTCTGCACCATCTGCACGATCTTGCGGAATTCCAGGATCTCCAGCCCCGTCTCGGTGGCGAGGGCGTGGATTTCCGAGCGCAGATCCTTGATGCCGTCCAGCTCCTGGCCGACGAAGCCCTTCCAGCCGCGCGAAGTCAGATTCTTCACGCGGTTGATCCACTTGGGATCGAGCTCGTAGCCCTGATACTGCTTGAGGAAGTCCTCGCGGGCGACGCCGAAGCTCTCGGCGAGGCGCATCAGGCGGCCTTCCAGCGACACGAGGCGCTTGTTGATGTCGTAGAGCTGCTCGACCAGATTATCGATGCGCGCCTGGTTCAGCGACAGCGACTTCACCTCGCCGATTAGCTGGTCCTTCAGCGTCTTGTATTTGCGGTCCTGCGAAGGCGAGAGGCTCTCGTTCTTCAGCTTGGACTCGACGTTCTGGTCCTGCAGGCGGCGCAGCTTCTTGTAGGCGTCGGCGATGTTGTCGAAGGTCTCCAGCACCTTCGGCTTGATCTCCGCTTCCATGGCGGCGAGGGAGAGCGAGTTCTCCATGTCCTCGTCGTCGTCGGCGGCGATGCTCTCGCCGATGGTCTGCTCGCGGGCCTCGTCGCCGTCGGGCGCGATGGGGCCGCCCTCGACGATCGGGCCGTTCTTCGCCTCGGGACCGGCATAGGTCGCCTCAAGGTCGATGATGTCGCGCAGGAGAACCTTGCCCTCGACCAGCTCGTCGCGCCAGATGATGATGGCCTGGAAGGTCAGCGGGCTCTCGCACAGCCCGGCGATCATCGCCTCGCGGCCGGCCTCGATGCGCTTGGCAATGGCGATTTCGCCCTCGCGCGACAGCAGCTCGACCGAGCCCATCTCACGCAGATACATGCGCACCGGGTCGTCGGTGCGCTCGCCCGGCTCGGACTTGGTCTCCGAACGGATGACCGCGCGGGGAGCCGACTCGGCGATCTCGCCGCCGCTGCTCTCTTCCTCGTCGTCTCCGCCGCCCTCGCCTTCTTCCTCGCCGTCAGCCTCGGCCTCCTCGGCCTCGACGACGTTGATGCCCATCTCGTTGAGCATCGCGTAGATGTCCTCGATCTGGTCGGAGGTGTTCTGATCGGAGGGCAGAACTTCGTTCAGTTCGTCATAGGTGACGTAGCCGCGCTTCTTGGCGAGCTTGATCATCTTCCGGACGGCGGCGTCCGAAAGGTCGAGCAACGGGCTGTCCGGGGTATCGCCGTCCTTCTCGGGGGCTTCGGTCGCTTCCGCTGCCTGCTTCGCCATGCGCGTGCTCCTTCGACCGCCAGTGGCAACCGCCACCGGCAAAAGCGGCGGACAAACCACCGCCCCACCTAACATCCCGCTTCCGGGAAAATCCGGGTCCGACCTGCCGCGTCTACAGCAAGAACCGTAAACGTCCGCTTGCCTGTCCCGTCCTCTCCCCCGCGCCGGCCGGGTAATTCCGGCGCGAAGATGATGCCGACGCAAATAAGGGCCTCTCGCGCCACGGCGCCTTCACGCTCGCGGGCGGGTGACCCTGAACCTTCCTCACATCGACCGCCCCGGTCGTCCCGAAGCGGCGCCGAACCCCTCTACCAAAGCTTCGGTCCCGTCAAGTGCCGCAAGCTGTCTTTGTACGTCGAGGAAACGAGCCCAGTTGAGTTCGTCGGGCTCCTCGGCGAGGCGTTTTTCCGCCTCCTTGATGTCCTTAGATAGAGCGTGAGCGCGCCGGTGCAAGACCAGCCGCTGATGCCACCACAATTCGACATCGGCCGGCGCCGCCTCGGCGAAGGCCGGCCAGTCGTGGCGCGGCACCGCCTGCGCGGCGAGGCGGCGAGCAAGATCGGCAAGGCCCTCCGCCTCGATGCGCGCGGCGACGCTCGGGGCGTCCTCGCAACCTTCGAGATGGGCGGTGAGCAGCATCTGGCGCAGCCGGTCGGAATCCTTGTTAAGGAAGGGCAACTCGGCGACATCCTCGGCCGAGCGGTCGAGCAGCCAGGGATGGTTCATCAGCGCGAACAGCAGCAGCGCCTCGTTGCGCGGCACCGCACTGGCGGCGCCCTGGATCAACGCCGACCGGCGCAGGCCCTCGCCGGCGACAGCATCGCGCGGCGACGGGGTGCGGTCGGCCCAGCCCTTGCCGGACCCTCCCCGCCCCGGACCGCCACGGCCCGGCCCCTTGCGGCCTTCGCCGAACGGGCGGCGCTGGCCGCCGGTCGAGACGCTGGCGGGGGCGAACAGCGCGCGGAAGCGCTCCATCAAATCGGCGCGATAATGCTTGCGGACCGTCTCGTCGGCGATAAGCCGGATGATCTCGCCGATGCGCGCCTCCAGCGCGGCGCGGCGCTCCGGCGTGTCGTAGGTCGCGTTCTCCAGTTCGCGGTTCCACAGCACTTCGGCGAGCGGGCGGGCCTGCGCCAGCACGCCCTCCATCGCCTCGCGGCGGCCGGCGCGGATGAGGTCGTCGGGATCCTGTCCGTCGGGCAGCGTGCCGAAGGTGAGGCTCACGCCGGGCTTGAGATGCGGCAAGGCGAGGTCGAGGGCGCGCCAGGCGGCGCGGCGGCCGGCCTTGTCGCCGTCGAACAGCAGCAGCGGCTCGGGCGCCATCTTCCAGAGCAGCGCGAGCTGCTCCTCGGTGAGCGCGGTGCCGAGCGGTGCCACGGCGGCGGGGAAACCGGCCTCGACCATGGCGATGACGTCGACATAGCCCTCGACCGCGATCACGGGCGCGCCCTTGTGGGCGGCGGCACGGGCCGAAAAGCCGTTATAAAGCAGCGATCCCTTGTGGAAGAGCGGCGTCTCCGGCGAGTTGAGGTACTTCGCCGGAACGTCCTTCTCCAGCGCCCGGCCGCCAAAGGCGACGACGCGGCCGCGCAGATCGTGGATGGGGAACATCACGCGATCGCGGAACCGGTCATAGGGGACCGGGATGTCCTCGGCGGCGATGAGCAGGCCGGCCTCGACCATGTCCTCGACCGGGATGCCACGGGCGCCGAGCGCCTCCTTCAGCGCGAAGCGCTCGGGCAGCGCATAGCCGAGGCGGAAGCGCGCCTGCGTCGCCGGGCCGAGGCCGCGATCGGCGAGATAGCCGCGCCCCTTGGCGCCGGCACGGCCCTGCAGCATCGCCTCGTAATATTTCGCCGCGAGCTCCATCACCTCGTGAAGCGTCTTGCGGCGGACCTCCTTCGCCTCCTCCTCGCGGGAGGAGACCGGCATCGGCACGCCGGCCATGTTGGCGAGCCGCTCCACCGCCTCCGGGAAGGCGAGGCCCTCGGTCTCCATCAGGAAGTCGAACTGGTCGCCATGCTTGCTGGAGGAGAAGCAGTGATAGAAGCCCTTCTGGTCGTTGACGTAGAAGGACGGCGTCTTCTCGGCGTTGAAGGGCGACAGGCCCCGCCACTCACGCCCCTGCTTCTTCAGCTGCACGCGCTTGCCCACCACCTCCGACAGCGGGAGGCGTTGGCGAATCTCGTCGAGAAACGAGGGCGGAAAGCGCATGGAGTGGTTTGAACCGGTGTTTCGCGGACGCCTAGCAACAGGCAAGAGCCGGGCCGAGTGACCTTAAGGCGTCCCGGCTAAAGGGTCGAGCCGCCGATGCGGCCCATCGGGACGCATGAGAGCCGCACCCGCTATCCACATTATCCACCGTGGAAAAGAGTCGCGCAACACTCAACCGATCAGTTGACAATCAGAGCGCGCTGGCAGATATTCAACCTCATGGTTGAGCAACTTCCGATATCCACGCCGCTGGACCTCGTGTTCCACGCCCTCGCCGATCCAACGCGCCGGGCGATGCTGCACGCACTCTCCAACGGAGAACGCACGGTCGGTGAACTCGCCGAGCCGTTCGCCAACACCATGTCTCTTGCCGGCGCCTCCAAGCATGTGAAAGCGCTGGAGTCCGCCGGCCTGATCCGCCGCGAAGTGAAGGGGCGCCAGCATCTGTGCCGCCTCGACGCCGCCCGGCTCGCCGACGCCGCCCAATGGCTCAGCTTCTACGAACGCTTCTGGACCGAACGCCTGAACGTCCTCGACGCCCTGCTGCGTGAGGAGGACGCCCAATCGGACACACAGGGAGACCAGAGATGAACCAGCACGCCACCGCCCAAACCTCCGCCGGTGCCTTCGCCGCCGACGGGTACGGCACCCGCCTCGCCCCCGACACGCTACGCTTCGAACGCCTGCTGCCCGGTCCGGTGGAACGGGTTTGGGCCTATCTCACCGAGCCGGAAAAGCGTCGCCGCTGGATGGCCGACGGCTCGATGGACCTCTCTCCCGGCGGCCAGGTCGATCTCGTGTTCCGCAATGGCGAGCTGAATGGCGGCCAGCCGACGCCGGAGCGCTTCGCCAAATATGAGGGCGAGCACCACAATCAGGGCGTCGTGCTGGCCTGCGAGCCCAACCGGCTGCTGCGCTTCAGTTGGGACGGCTGCTCGGCCGGCGCCTCGGAGGTGACTTTCGAGCTCGCCCCGCGCGGCGAGAAGGTGCTGCTCACCGTCACCCACCAGCGCCTCGCCTCGCGCGACGCCATGCTCAGCGTGGCCGGCGGCTGGCACTCCCACCTCGCCTTGCTGGTCGAGGAGCTGGAAGGCCACGAGCGCCCGGCGATCTGGTCGCTCATGTCGCGTTATGTCGACGAGTACGACGCCCGCCTTCCCAAATAAGGCGGCTCACGTCAGGCGGCGGGGGCGACGCCCAACTTGCCCTCGACGCCGTGCCGGGCGATCAGCCCGGCGACGAAGCCGGACGCCTTGGCGGCCTCGACGAAACGGACGATCTCGTCGAGCGCCGCCGCCTTGGCCTTCGGCGTGCCGATGGCCTGCTGCACGGCGGCGTACTGGCCGGGCAGCAGCCGCCCGCCCGGCACGCGGGCGAGATCGGCGAGCAGGCCAGGACGCAGGCCGGCGAGCGCGTCGCGCTTGTTGTCGATGAAGTCGGCGAGCGCCTCGGCCATGCTCTCGGAAGGCACCAGCGTCGCATGGGCGACGTTGCGTTCCAGCCAGAGGCCGTAGGCCGTGCGCCGCGTCACCGCGATCTCGATGCCGGGCGCGTCGACCTCGGCCACCGCCTGCAAGGGCGAGCCGGCCGGCACCAGATAGGTCGCCTCGATCTCGCAATAGGCGGGCGTGAAGGCGATCACCTCCGCCCGCTGCGGCTCGGCGCCGATATTGGCGATGTCCCACTCGTCACGGGAGGCCGCGTCGGCGACGAGGCCCGGCGAGGCATAGGGCACCAGCTTCAGCGCCACGCCGAGGTGATCGGCGAAAGCGCGCGCCATGTCCGGCGAAACGCCCACGGGGTCGCCAGCCTCGGTGCGGCCGGTTACCAGCAGGAAGTTCGACAGGTTGATGCCAGCGCGCAGCACGCCGCCGGGCGCCAGCAAATCGCGCACCGCGGAGGACGGCGGCGCAAGGTCGGGACGGGCACTCATGGAGGATCCTGCCGAATAGAGCCGCCAACTGGCGGAGGCCGAAGAGGAAATCCGGCCAGCGGGGCATCCCGCCGGCCGGCCTGGATCACGCGGTGAGCAGCGCCTTGACCGCGCCGCTCGCCTTGCCGAAATCCATCACGCCGGTGTAGCGCTCCTTGAGCGCCGCCATGGTGCGGCCCATGTCCTTGAGGCCGTGGGCCTCGATCTCGGCGATCACCTCGGCGATGGCGGCCTGCGATTCGGCCTCGCTCATCTGCGTCGGCAGGAAGAAGAGGATGACCTTGATCTCCTCGCGCTCCTGCGTCGCGAGATCGACGCGGCCGGCTTCCTCATAGACCTTGGCGGATTCCTCGCGCTGCTTGACCATCTTGGTCAAAAGGCCGAGCAGATCGTCGTCCGACAGCGGATCCTTGCCCTGGCCGCGCGCCTCGATGTCGCGGTCCTTGATCGCCGCATTGATCAGCCGCAGCGTGCCCAGCCGCAGCTTGTCGCCGGCCTTCATCGATTCCTTCAGGGCGGTATTGATCTTCTCGCGCAGCACGTCTGCCTCTCTTCCCATTCTATGTCCGGGCGGCGGCGGCGACCGGTGTCGCGCCGCTCCGTCACGCCCAAAAACTCCGAAAATGTCCCACGGCCGCGACCGGCCGCCTGATTTCCGCCGCCCAAGCCTTCCATGCAGCTCGGACCTCCATGCAGCTCCGCGCTGCACGAAGAGCCGATGCGCAGCGTTGCGGGCTGGCATAAGGCGCGGCAAACGATTAATTAGGCCACACTTAACCGAGGAACAAGACACATGAGCGGCAACGCATCCGATGCGGCCACCGATGACGTGTGGGCCGAACCGCTTCCCACCGCGCTTCTCGTTCTCGCCGACGGCACCGTGCTGGAAGGCTTCGGGCTGGGCGCCACCGGCCATGCGGTGGGCGAGGTGTGCTTCAACACCGCGATGACCGGCTATCAGGAAGTGCTGACCGACCCGTCCTATGCCGGGCAGATCATCACCTTCACCTTCCCGCATATCGGCAATGTCGGCACCAATGAGGAAGACATCGAGACCGTCTCGATGGCCGGCGCCTCCGGGGTGCGCGGCGTGGTGCTGCATTCCGCCATCACCGACCCGTCGAACTACCGCGCCACCCGCCATTTCGACCAGTGGCTGAAGGCGCGCGGCATCATCGCCATCTCCGGCATCGACACCCGCGCGCTCACCGCGCTGATCCGTGACAAGGGCATGCCGAACGCGGTGATCGCCCACGCGCCGGACGGCACGTTCGACCTGCCCGCGCTCAAGAAGGAAGCGGCCGACTGGCCGGGCCTCGTCGGCATGGACCTGGTGCCGATGGTGACCAGCGCCCAGCGCTTCTCGTGGGACGAGACGCCCTGGCAGTGGCCGGAAGGCTATGGCCAGCAGACCGCGCCGGTGCATCACGTGGTCGCCGTCGACTACGGCATCAAGCGCAACATCCTGCGCCTGCTCGCCCGCGCCGGCTGCAAGGTGACGGTGGTGCCCGCCACCGCCTCGGCCGACGACATCCTGTCGCTGAAGCCGGACGGCGTGTTCCTGTCCAACGGCCCCGGCGACCCGGCCGCGACCGGCGAATATGCGGTGCCGGTGATTCGCGACATCATCGAGCGCGGCATCCCGACCTTCGGCATCTGCCTCGGCCACCAGATGCTCGGCCTCGCGGTGGGCGGGCGCACGATGAAGATGCATCAGGGCCATCACGGGGCGAACCACCCGGTGAAGGACATGACCACCGGCAAGGTGGAGATCACCTCGATGAACCACGGCTTCGCCGTCGACCGCGACAGCCTGCCGGCCACCGCGCAGGAGACGCACGTCTCCCTGTTCGACGGCTCGAATGCCGGCATCCAACTGACCGACAAGCCGGTGTTCTCGGTGCAGTACCATCCCGAGGCGAGCCCCGGCCCGCAGGACAGCCACTATCTGTTCGACCGCTTCGTCGAGATGATCGCCAACAACAAGAAGGCGGCCTGAGGCCGCCTTCCTTCGCGAACAGGCACGGTGAAAGGCCGGGAGCGGGCGCGCTCCCGGCCTTTTTCGCGTCAGTGGGTGCCGTTCAGAGCGGCGAAGACCTGGTCATACTCTCCGCGCGCCTCCGCCCCGCGCAGGAAGCCAACCCGCTCGACGCAGATCTCCGGTCCCTTGGGATGCGCCTTCAGCAGCGCGACCGTCTCGGCGATGAAGGCGTCGAGCGGCATCGAGTTGGGGTTCTGCGCGTGGCCCGGCATCAGATCGGTGGCGACCGCTGGCGGCACGATCTCGATCACGTCCACCGAGGTGCCGGCGAGTTGCGCGCGCAGGCTCTGGCTCCAGGAATGGATCGCCGCCTTGGTGGCGTTGTAGGTCGGGGTGAGGACCAGCGGCACGAAGGCGAGGCCGGACGAGACGGTCACCACCGTGGCAGCGGGCTGGCGCTTGAAATGCGGCAGCAGCGCCGTCGACAGCCGGATCGGGCCCAGCAGGTTGGTGGCGATGATCGCCTCCGGCACGGCGAGATCGACCGGCTCGGCGGTGAAGTCCTCGGCGACCATGATGCCGGCATTGTTGATCACGACATTCAGCGCCGGATAGGTCGCCGCCACCGTGCCGGCGAAGGCGACGATCGCCTGCGCGTCGGACATGTCGAGAACTTCGTAGGCCATGCCGGGATTGGCGGCGACGGTCTCTTCCAGTGCGTCCCTGCGACGGCCGGTGATGATGACCCTATTGCCCTCCCGGTGCAGTGTCTCGGCCAATGCACGGCCGATGCCGGCATTGCCACCGGTGATGAGGATCGTGTTGCCGCTGATGTCCATTTCTGCCTCCGCGAATGCTGGTGCTTGCGTCGGCGATGGTTATAGGGTTCACACTTACTCCTAGAAAGAAGGCACATGAAATATCTATACTTACCTGAAAGAGAGTGAAGACATGTCCGCTCCAATCCCTCGCCCCGCCGAGCCGCGGGAGACGCATCCAGACACGGTCGACCCGCGGGTCGAGGCGCTGGTCAATGAGGTGATCGGCCGCGTCGCCGACAAATGGACGATGATCGTGCTGGAGGTGCTGACCGAGCATGGCGAGTTGCGCTTCACCCGCATCGGCGAGTTCGCCGGCGGCATCAGCCAGAAAATGCTCACCCAGACGCTGCGACAAATGGAACGCGACGGCTTGGTGCTGCGCACGGTGCACCCGGTGATTCCGCCGCGCGTCGAGTACCGCCTCACCGATCTCGGCCTCAGCCTCGCCGAGGCATTCTGCGGCGTCTGGCAGTGGGCGGAAGCCAATATCGCGCGCATCGAGCACGCCCGCGCAGCGTTCGACGCGGCGAAGGCTGGATGAGGCCGGCGGCGTAGCGCGCCGCCCCGCCCGTGCAGAAAGGAGGGGCCGCTCCGCGCGCCATGCAGAGCCTTGACGCATGGGCGCCCTTCCCCCTCGCGGGAATCTGGTTTAAGGGAAGCGCCCAATTGCGGGGCACACCTCCGCCAACAAACTGATCCGGGTTCACCAGGACGCGTCGCAAACGCGTCCTTTTTCGTGCGCCCGGACATATGCGCGAGCCGCACGGGATCCGATGCCGAAACGCACAGACATTTCCACCATCCTCATCATCGGCGCCGGCCCGATCGTCATCGGCCAGGCCTGCGAGTTCGATTATTCCGGCACCCAGGCGTGCAAGACCCTCAAGTCCGAGGGCTACCGCGTGGTGCTAGTGAACTCCAATCCGGCGACCATCATGACGGATCCGGATCTCGCCGATTCCACCTATATCGAGCCGATCACCCCGGAAATCGTCGCCAAGATCATCGCCAAGGAGCGCTATGTCGCTCCCGGCGGCTTCGCGCTGCTGCCCACCATGGGCGGCCAGACCGCGCTGAACTGCGCGCTGTCGCTGCGCAAGATGGGCGTGCTCGACGAATACGACATCGAGATGATCGGCGCCACGGCGGAGGCCATCGACAAGGCCGAGGATCGCGAGCTGTTCCGCGACGCGATGACCAAGATCGGCCTGGACACGCCGCGCTCGCGCCAGATCAAGAACCTGCCGCAGGCGCTGGAAGCGCTCGACGAAATCGGCCTGCCGGCGATCATCCGCCCGTCCTTCACCATGGGCGGACAGGGCGGCGGCATCGCCTACAACAAGTCGGAATATATCGAGATCATCGAGCGCGGCATCGACGCCTCGCCCACCAATGAAGTGCTGGTAGAAGAAAGCGTGCTCGGCTGGAAGGAGTACGAGATGGAGGTCGTCCGCGACAAGGCGGACAACTGCATCATCGTCTGCTCCATCGAGAACATCGACCCGATGGGCGTGCACACCGGTGATTCGATCACCGTGGCGCCGGCGCTGACGCTGACCGACAAGGAATACCAGATCATGCGCGACGCCTCGCTGGCGGTGCTGCGCGAGATCGGGGTGGAGACCGGCGGCTCCAACGTCCAGTTCGCCATCGACCCGGAAACGGGCCGGATGATCGTCATCGAGATGAACCCGCGCGTGTCGCGTTCCTCGGCGCTGGCGTCGAAGGCCACCGGCTTCCCGATCGCCAAGGTCGCCGCCCGCCTCGCGGTCGGCTACACACTGGACGAGATCGCCAACGACATCACCGGCGGCGCCACCCCGGCCTCGTTCGAGCCGACCATCGACTACGTCGTCACCAAGATCCCCCGCTTCGCCTTCGAGAAGTTCCCCGGCGCCGACCCGGTGCTGACCACCTCGATGAAGTCGGTCGGCGAGGCGATGGCCATCGGCCGTACCTTCCAGGAATCGCTGCAGAAGGCGCTGCGCTCGCTGGAGACCGGGCTGACCGGCCTCGACGAGATCGAGATCGAGGGCCTCGGCCAGGGCGACGACAAGAACGCCATCCGCGCCGCCATCGGCACGCCGACGCCGAACCGCCTCCTCCAGGTGGCGCAGGCGATGCGGCTCGGCCTCGACAACGAGGCCATCCACGCCGGCTGCAAGATCGACCCGTGGTTCCTCGACCAGATCCGCGAGATCGTCGACACCGAGGCGAAGATCCGCGCCCACGGCCTGCCGAAGACCGCCAGTGCCTTCCGCCGGCTGAAGGCGATGGGCTTCTCCGACCAGCGCCTCGCCAGCCTCACCCGTCAGCACGAGGCGGATGTGTCGGCGCAGCGCCGCGCGCTCGACGTGCGCCCGGCCTATAAGCGCATCGATACCTGCGCCGCCGAGTTCGCCTCGCCGACCGCCTACATGTATTCGAGCTACGAGACGCCGTTCGCCGGCGCGGTGGCGGACGAGAGCCGCCCGTCGGACCGCAAGAAGGTCGCCATCCTCGGCGGCGGGCCGAACCGCATCGGCCAGGGCATCGAGTTCGACTATTGCTGCTGCCACGCCGCCTTCGCGCTGGACGAGGCCGGGTACGAGACCATCATGGTCAACTGCAACCCGGAGACCGTCTCGACCGATTACGACACCTCGGACCGGCTGTATTTCGAGCCGCTGACCGCCGAGGACGTGATCGAGATCCTCGACCGCGAACGCTCGAACGGCACGCTGCACGGCGTCATCGTGCAGTTCGGTGGCCAGACCCCGCTGAAGCTGGCCCGCGCGCTTGAGGATGCCGACATCCCGATCCTCGGCACCTCACCGGACGCCATCGACCTCGCCGAGGACCGCGACCGGTTCAAGACGCTGCTCGACCGCCTGCGGCTCAAGCAGCCGGCGAACGGCATCGCCTATTCGGTGGAACAGGCGCGGCTCGTGACCGCCGAACTCGGTTATCCGCTGGTGGTGCGCCCGTCCTATGTGCTGGGCGGCCGCGCGATGCAGATCATCCATGAGGAGTCGCAGCTCGGCGACTACCTGCTCGGCACCCTGCCCGAGCTGGTGCCGAACGACGTCAAGGCGCGCTATCCGAACGACAAGACCGGGCAGATCAACACCCTGCTCGGCAAGAACCCGCTGCTGTTCGACCGTTACCTGTCGGATGCCATCGAAGTGGATGTCGACTGCCTCGCCGACGGCACCGACACCTTCATCTGCGGCATCATGGAGCACATCGAGGAGGCCGGCATCCATTCGGGTGACAGCGCCTGTTCGCTGCCGCCCTACTCGCTGTCCGCCGAGACCATCGCCGAGCTGGAGCAACAGACGCGGAAGATGGCGCTGGCGCTTGGCGTCGGTGGCCTGATGAACGTGCAGTACGCGATCAAGGACGGGGTAATCCACGTTCTGGAGGTCAATCCCCGCGCGTCGCGCACCGTGCCCTTCGTCGCCAAGGTGGTTGGCGAGCCCTTCGCCAAGATCGCCGCCCGGGTCATGGCCGGCGAGAAGCTGGCGTCGTTCGGCCTCAAGCCGGCGGCGCTCTACCATGTGGCGGTGAAGGAGGCGGTGTTCCCCTTCGCCCGCTTCCCCGGCGTCGACACCGTGCTCGGCCCGGAGATGCGCTCCACCGGCGAGGTGATGGGCCTCGACCGTTCCTTCGAGGTCGCTTTCGCCAAGAGCCAGCTCGGCGGCGGCACCAAGGTGCCGAAATCGGGGACGGTGTTCATCTCGGTGCGCGAGGACGACAAGCCGCGCATCCTCGACACCGCGCGGCTTTTGACCTCGCTGGGCTTCAAGGTGCTGGCGACTTCCGGCACCCAGCGCTACCTCGCCGAGAACGGCATCGCCGCCACCAAGGTGAACAAGGTGCTGGAAGGCCGGCCGCATATCGTCGACGCGATCAAGAACGGCGATGTGCAGCTGGTGTTCAACACCACCGAGGGCGCGCAGGCGCTGGCGGATAGCCGCTCGTTGCGGCGCGCCGCCCTCTTGCACAAAGTGCCGTATTACACCACCCTATCCGGTGCCATCGCAGCGGCGCGCGGGATCAAGGCCTATATCGGCGGCGATCTGGAAGTGCGGGCCCTGCAGGATTACTTCAGGCACGACCGGGTCTGACCTCGCGATTCGCGACTTGGCGAATCGCAGGCGATCCGGCCGACAACCGACAGACATCAGCCCGACGCGAAGGTCCTTTCGCCGAGACAAGGCGACAGGACCCATCGCGGGGGCTGCGTTTGCTTTTTGGGAGGTCACAAGAGACCTATGGAAAAGATTCCGATGACCGCCGGCGGGCACGCTGCCCTCGAAGAGGAGCTGAAGCGCCGCCAGCAGGTGGAGCGCCCGCGCATCATCGACGCGATCTCCGAAGCCCGTGCCCACGGCGATCTCAGCGAGAACGCCGAATATCATGCGGCGAAGGAACAGCAGGCCCTGAACGAGGGTCGCATCGCCGAGCTTGAGGACAAGCTGTCGCGTGCCGACATCATCGACGTCGCCAAGCTCACCGGCGACGTGGTGAAATTCGGCGCCACGGTGAAGCTGATCGACGAGGACACCGAGGAAGAGCGTGTGTGGCAGATCGTCGGCGACATGGAAGCCGATGCCAAGGCGGGCCGCATCTCCATCTCCTCGCCGATGGCCCGCGCGCTGATCGGCAAGAAGCTCGGCACCTCGGTGGAGGTGGTGACGCCCAAGGGCGCCCGCTCCTACGAGATTGCCGACGTACGCTTCGCCTGACCCCCTGACGACAGCATGACCCGCGACGGTCTCGATCCGACGCCCGGTCCGGTTGCTTTACCGGACCCCAGGAAGATCGAGGCCGTCGCGCCGAATCTCAAGCGCCGGCTCTCCGGCGTCACCTCCACGCTCGAGCGCGTGGTTCCGGTGCAGGCGCGGACGATCCGCATCGCTGCGCTAGGGCCGAAGCTGGCGGCCGGCGTGCCACGGATTTCCTGGGCCGACCTCCGGCATTTCTGGCGCGCGCCGCCGGGCCGGCCGGCCCGCATCTGGCACGCCCGGCGCAACATCGAAATGCTGACCGGCGTCGTACTGCGCGACCTGTTGCGCATGAAGCTGCACCTCGTCTTCACTTCCGCCTCGCAGCGCCGCCATACACGCTGGACGCGCTTCCTGATCGCGCGCATGGACGCGGTGATCTCGACCTCCGGCAAGACCGCAGGCTATCTGAAGCGCCCCTCGACCGTCATCCACCACGGCATCGACGCGGAAGCGTTCCATCCGGCGCCAAGCCGCGCGGCGGCGCGGGCGACGCTCGGCCTGCCCGATCTCAATCTCGTGGGCTGCTTCGGGCGCATCCGCGCGCAGAAGGGCACCGACGTGTTCGTCGACGCGCTATTGCGGGTGCTGCCGGAGCATCCCGGCTGGGGCGGCGTGGTGCTCGGACGCGCGGTCGGCACCGATGCCGGCTTTCTCGACGGGCTGAAGGCCAAGGTGAAGGCCGCGGGCCTCGACGGCCGCATCCTGTTCCCCGGCGAGGTGGACACCTCGGCGACGCCGGGCTGGTACCGTGCGCTCGACCTCTATATCGCGCCGCAGCGCTGGGAAGGCTTCGGCGTCACCCCGATCGAGGCGATGGCGTCAGGCGTGCCGGTGATCGCCACTCGTGTCGGCGCCTTCGAGGAACTGGTGGTCGAGGGTGTCACCGGCGCGCTGGTTCCGCCCGGCGATGTCGAGGCGATGACGGCGGCTTTGCGCGCGCATCTCGAACTCAGTGACGACGCACGGGCGGCGACGGGTGCGCGGGCGCGGGCGCACGCCGTATCGGAGTTCTCGCTGGAGCGTGAGGCGGCAAAGATCAACGCCGTCTACGAGGCGGTGTGGGACGTGGCCCGGCGCGGCTGAGCCTCATCCGCCGCGACCGCCGCGCGGGTGCCTTCGAGGCCGCGTTCCCAATAGGCGCGCACCCAGTCGACCGGCCCGTAGCCGGGACGGTTGCGGGTTCCCCATCGCTTGGCATCGGCGCGAGCCACGTCGCTCGGCTTGGGCACGCCGTGGAACACGACGAGCGGTGCCCGTCGGGGCTTACGGACGGTTTTGAAGACCGCATTCAACGGCCAGTGCGGCACGCAATGGCGGCGGAAGGAGACGGCAAAGCCTTCCGGGAAATAGTGCCGCTGATGGGCGCACACACCGATATACACTTGATCGTTCTTGGCGATGGCGTAAGCGGCGTCGGGGTTCGCCATGACGTCGAGATAGAGATGGTCCTGCTCGCCCGGCCGCCAGGCGACCATCGAGCTCTGGGCACCGCGATCCGGCCGCAGCGAGACCGGCAGCACTTCCCAGATATTGGGGTTCCATTCGCGCAGCACATGCAGGCCCGGTGTCGCCCGCGCATGGGCGACGATGGGATCGAGCGGCGCCAGGATCACCACATCGAGATCGAGATAGAGGGCGAGGTCGACGCCCGCGAGCAGCCCAGGAGCGAACATGCCGAGCTTCGGCCAGCAGCCGCGCCAGCGCAGGTTCAGCGCGCCGGTGCCGGGCAGGTCAGCGGTCTCGACCTCCGGGCGCAGCCCGTCGGCGCGGTCGGTGAGGCAGATGAAGCGGAACGGCTCGGAGAGATGGTCGCGCACGCCCTGATAGAGGATGTTCACATCCTCGGCCGGATAGGCCTCGCCCCATTTGATGCAGATGACGGCGAGCATCAGTCGAGGCTCCGGGTGGCGGGGACGGGAAGCTCTAGCACGGGCGCTAGCGCGCGGGCGAGGATGTCGCGCGCGTCCTCGGCCGGCGGCACCAGCCGGGCGAGCGTGGCGGCGAACTGCTCCGGCGTGACGCTGCGCATCGGCAGGATGGCAAGGCTGGCCCCGGCCATGCCGGCAATGATCTCGTCGGCATAGTGCTTGTGCACCACCCGCGACTTCAGCCCGATCACCGGCCGCCGGGCGGCAAGGCCCTCGGCGAGCATGCTGAGCGAATCCTCGGTGACGACGACGGCGTCCGCCCCGAACAGCGCCCGCACCGAGCCGGAGCCGGCGGTGCGATAATCGACGAATTCGGCAAGGTCGCCGGCATTGGCGAGCGCCCGGAAGCGGTCCGACACCGCCTCCGGCGTGCGGCGCGAGGTGGTGACGCGCCATTTCACGCCGTAGCGCCGGGCGACCGCCGGTACGAAGGCGAGCAGCGCCTCCCACTCTTCCGGCGGGAACTCGCGGCGATAGGCCGAGCCGCCGACCAGCAAGGCGAGCGTGGCCCCGTCGAGCGCGGCGATGTCTGCGAGCCGGCGTGGCGGCGGATAGGCATCGGGATCGACGGTGCAGGGGATCGGCGCATAGGCCGCGCCGGGGTCGCCCGCCTGCCGCGGCGAGGAGACGATGTTGAGGGCGATGGCGTTCTCGTCATAGCCGTCGATGCCGCCGGAGATCACCAGCGGCGCGCCAAAATGGCGCGAGAGCAGCATGCCAGCGGCGATAGTCGGTCGGCCGGAGCCGACGATGACATCGGGCTTCGCCACGCCGGCGAGGTCGACCCCATACATCCGCTTCAGCCAGAAGCCGGCATCCCGGCCCCAGCGGCGCATGACGAGCTTGCGGATGTCGTCGCGCGCCCAGCGGGCGGGACGGATCTCCAGGCGCTGCACCTCGACCGGCGCCAGACGCGCCACGGCAAGCGCCATGCCCTCCGCCTGGTTGAAATGGCCGGGCTGCCGGTCGCGCAGGATGAGAACGCGTGTCACGCCGGCTGCCCCATGCCGAGGAAGCGGCGGCCGAGCCAGTTGCGGAAGCGCCGCCACTTGCGCAGCCGCTTCTCGATCTTGCGCGACAGCTTGGTCTTCATCTTCGCCCCGGCGAACGGCGTACGGGTGCGGTAGTCGAGGAAGCGGTCGCGGGCGGGATGGTCGCAATCGGCGTAGTTCGGCTTGATCTGGCCGATGAAGTGGATGATGGCGGCCTCGTCCCAGTCGACCGGATCGCCCTCGTAGCGGCCTTTCACCAGCCGGCGGTGCAGGTTCCAGCGCTCGTCGAGCACCAGCCACTGGCCGCGCAGCGTGCCGTTGAGCGCGTCCTGGTCCATCATCGGCAGGTCGGGATGGTCGGCGGCGAACGCCATCACCCGCTCGGACAGGCTCTCGCGGCGCCACTGGTCGAGATCGATCAGCAGCACGCCGCTGTTGAAATAGCGCATCTCGCCCGGCAGGCCGATGGCAAGGTTGCGGGCGGCGTGGCGGCCCGGATCGAGCCGGGCGATGTCGTCTACCGCCGCCACCGCGAAGCGCTGCATATCGAGGCCGGCGAGCGGCGCCAGCGGGGCGTTGATCAGCGTGTCGCAATCGACATAGAGCAGCCGGCCCTGCGCCTGCGGCAGCAGCAGCGGCATGAGGATACGCGCATAGGCGGTGCGCGAGAGATGGTGGTTGACCGGCCGGGCGCCGAAATGGCGCTCCATCTCGCGGGCCAGATCGACGAAGGCGATGTTGTCGCGCGGGTAGCTGGCACGCATCCGCGCCTGGTCCTCGGCGCCGACATTGTCGCAGAACACCACGACGCGCTCGACCTCACCGCCCGCATTGTCCGCCAGCGAGGCGAGCAGCACCGCGGTGAGCTCGACATAGGCGGCATCGGTGGCGGTGGCGACGATCATGTCCCCTGCCCGTCCATCGGCACGATGGCGGCGTCCTTGGCCTGCTTGAGGGTCAGCGCGGTCTTCACCTTGCTGACATTGGGAGCGCTGGTCAGCTCCAGCACGAAGTTCTGGAACGAGCGCAGATCGGGCGCGACGCAGAGCAGGATGAAGTCGGTCTCGCCGGACAGCATCCAGCAGGAGCGCACCAGCGGCCAGCGCTCCACCCGCTCGGCGAAGGCGGTGAGATCCGCCTCGGCCTGGCTGACCAGATGCACCATGGCGAAGGCCATCAGGTCGAAGCCGAGCGACTTCTCGTCGAGCAGGGCGCGATAGCCCCTGATGATGCCTTCCTCCTCCAGCGCCCGCACCCGGCGCAGGCAGGGCGGCGCGGAGATGCCGACCCTTTGGGAAAGCTCGACATTGGTGATGCGGCCGTCCCCCTGGAGCTCACGCAGGATGTTCCAGTCGATCGTGTCGATACGGCGCGCCACGCGGCTCTCCCCAATGGGACGGCGGAAGGCGCCGCACCCGGCGCGCACCATAGAGGAGCGGCCAATCAGCGCAATAATCTTTCGCGGGAGCCCGCGCAATCTTGCCTTGGGACAACTTTCGGATAAGCCACGAGCCGCTTGCAGAGCGGCGCCCCAGCCCCTACATTTTCGCATGGCTGTAACCAGCCGACCGGCCCGCCTCTTGCTAGCGACCTCTCTTATCGTTCCCCCCTTGCAAGCGACGATGCCAGCGGCCAGATGCAGCCCTGCTGAAGGAGCGGTCGGTGCCGTCCCACGAGATTTCGCGAGTGCATTCCATGTCGCCGGCCCCCAACCACATCAAGGTTGCGATCATCGGCTCCGGCCCCGCCGGCTACACCGCCGCCATCTACGCCGCGCGCGCCATGCTGGAGCCGGTGCTGTTCCAGGGCATCCAGCCCGGCGGGCAGCTGACCATCACCACCGATGTCGAGAACTATCCCGGCTTCAAGGACCCGATCCAGGGACCGTGGCTGATGGAGCAGATGCAGGCGCAGGCCGAGCATATGGGCACGCGCACCATCAGCGACATCGTCACCAAGGCCGACTTCTCCTCCCGGCCGTTCCGGCTGGAGACCGATTCGGGGCAGGTGTGGATCGCCGAGACGGTGATTCTCTCCACCGGTGCCCAGGCACGCTGGCTCGACCTGCCCTCCGAGCAGGCCTATCGCGGCTTCGGTGTCTCCGCCTGCGCCACCTGCGACGGCTTCTTCTATCGCGGCAAGGAAGTGTTCGTGATCGGCGGCGGCAACACCGCGGTCGAGGAAGCGCTGTTCCTTACCAACTTCGCCTCCAAGGTGACGGTGGTGCATCGCCGCGACCATTTCCGCGCCGAACGCATCCTGCAGGATCGGCTGTTCGCCCACCCCAAGGTCGAGGTGGTGTGGAACGCCGTGCTGCATGAGGTGAAGGGCGAGAACGAGCCCACCAAGGTCACTGGCGTCACGCTGAAGAATGTCGAGACCGGCGCCGTCAGCGCGCACAAGGCCGACGGCGTGTTCATCGCCATCGGCCACGCGCCGGCGACCGAGCTGGTCGCGGACCAGCTGAGGCTGAAGCCGAGCGGCTATGTGTGGACCGCCCCCGACTCCACCTCCACCTCGGTGGAAGGCGTGTTCGCCGCCGGCGACGTCGCCGACGACGTGTTCCGACAGGCGGTGACCGCCGCTGGCATGGGCTGCATGGCCGCGCTCGAAGCCGAGCGTTTCCTCGCCGCCCGACATCCCCTCGCACATGCGGCGGAGTGACATGGACGGCAAGGCGCGGGCACGCGACATGGACTGGGACAAGCTCAAGGTCTTCCACGTCGCAGCGGAGGCCGGGTCCTTTACCCATGCCGGCGAGGCGCTGGGGCTGTCGCAATCGGCGGTGAGCCGGCAGGTGTCGGCGCTGGAGCAGGAACTCAACATCCCGCTGTTCCATCGCCATGCCCGCGGCCTGATCCTGACCGAGCAGGGCGACCTACTCTACCGCACCGCGCACGAAGTGTTCATGAAGCTGGAGGCCGCGCGGGCCAAGCTGACCGACAGCCGCGAGAAGCCGAACGGCGAATTGCGCGTCACCACCACCATGGGCCTCGGCACCCACTGGCTGACGGCGCGGATCGGCGAGTTCCTCGAGCTCTATCCCGACATCCGCATCACGCTGATCCTGACCGACGACGAGCTCGACCTCGCCATGCGCGAGGCCGACGTCGCCATCCGACTGCGCCAGCCGGTGCAGCCGGACCTGATCCAGCGCAAGCTGTTCACCGTGCACTTCCACGCCTTCGCCTCGGCGGAATATCTCAAGCGCAACGGCCATCCGCGCACGCTGGACGAGATCGACAAGCACCGCATCATCCTGCTGGGCGGCCCGATCCCCTCCTATTTCCAGCCGCTGAACTGGCTGGAACGGGCCGGCCTCGAAGACGGGCAGGAAGGGCGCGTGCCCTCGCTGTCGGTAAACAACGTGCTGGGCCTGAAGCGCGCGGTGGAGCGCGGCGTCGGCATCGGCATCGTGCCGGACTACCTGCTGGAGGATTCGGCGACGCTGGTGCAGCTCTTCCCCGAGCGCCCGACGCCGACGCTGGAAGCCTATTTTGTCTACCCGCAGGAAATGCGCTCCGTGGCGCGCATCCAGGTCTTCCGCGACTTCCTGGTCGCCAAGGCTCAGCGCTGGAACTTCTGATCCCCTGACCGCCTAATTTTTGCCCATGCCATCGGCTGAGATGGCGGGGCCGTGCGGCTGCTTGCCGAAAGATTTGCGGAAATCGACGCAAATCCCATCTGATTCATTATAAAATTGTCACATAAATGCGATTTTGCGACAGATAGTTGCTGCTGCCCGCAAAACGCATGCCTGCCATGCGGGCATACTTCATTGCCAAATGCCTCATGAACAGTCATATGTTGTTTCGACGCTGTTGCACTGAGTGCTTCAGCTGTTCCCCTCTGGAAGGTCGCCGCTCTGCGGCGAAACTCGCCGGGCTCGCTTGAGCCCGGCTTTTTTCTTTGTGAACGTCCCTTTTCACGTCCGATCTTCATTTGCGGACGATCACATCTCCCGGACGTCGTCACACCCCGAGTATGTTCTCGACCATGCGGCCGGCGATTTCGCGTTCGGCGTACACCACGAGGTCGGCGCCACGGCTGCGCAGATATTCGACCCCCTCTTCGCTATGGGCGCGCGCGGTGATGAACAGATCCCGGCGCAAGCGACGGGCGGCCTCGATGAGTGCTCCGCCTTGTAGTTCGTCCGGTACGGTGACCATCAGCATGCGTGCGCCGGCGATGCCGGCGTCGCTCAGCACCTCCGCCGGGCTGCCGCCTGCGACGACGCCGCGCCCGCCGCCGCGCCGCCAGCGCTCCACCTTGAGCCGATCCTGATCGACCACCACCAGCGGCACCTTCGCCTCGGAAAGCTGGGCGGCGATGGCAGAGCCGACACGGCCGAGGCCGATGAGGATCACCGGCCCGTCGCCATGCGGCTGGTGCGGCCCGTAGCTCTCCTCCTCCACCGGCACCGTCGCTCGCTCCTCCCCGGCGAAACGCGCCGCCCAGCGCTCCACCGCCTTGAAGACGAAGGGGTTGAGCGCGATGGAGATCATTGCGCCGGCGACGATGAGATCGCGCGCCTCCGTCGGCACCAACTGCTCGTTGATGCCGAGCCCGATGAGAATGAAGGAGAACTCGCCGATCTGGGCGAGGCTCGCCGCCACGGTCGCCGCCATGGCATGCGAGCGACCGAGCAGGCGCACCAGCCCGATCGCCACCGCCGACTTCACCGCGAGAATGACGATCAGTACCGCCGCCACGTCGAGCGGCCGGCGCAGGAGGATGCTCGGGTCGAACAGCATGCCGACCGAGACGAAGAACAGCACCGCGAAGGCATCGCGCAGCGGCAGCGAGCCCTCGGCAGCGCGATGGCTGAGGTCGGACTCGCCCAGCACCAGCCCGGCGAAGAAGGCGCCGAGCGCGAAGGACACGCCGAACAGCAGCGCCGAGCCATAGGCGATGCCGAGCGCGATGCCCAGCACCGACAGGGTGAACAATTCGCGCGAGCCGGTACGGGCCACCAGCGCCAGCATGCCGGGAATGACCCGCCGCCCGACGACCAGCATGAGCGCCACGAACAGCGCCACCGCCCCCAGCGTGGTGCCGATGGAGGCGGCGAGGCCCGACAGGTCGGCCTGCTGCCCGCGCGCCAGCCCGGCCAGCACCGGCAGCAGCACCAGGACCAGCACCATGGCGAGGTCCTCCACCACCAGCCAGCCGATGGCGACGCGGCCATTCTCGGTCTCTATCGCCCGCTGCTCCTCCAGCGCGCGCAGCATCACCACGGTCGAGGCGACCGACAGCGACAGGCCGAAGACCAGCCCACCCGCCACGGACCAGCCCCACAGCAGGGCAAGGCCGAGGCCGACAAGGGTGGCGACGGCGATCTGCGCCACCGCGCCGGGCACCGCGACGCTCCACACCCGCAACAGGTCGCGCGGGGTGAAGTGCAGGCCGACGCCGAACATGAGAAGAATCACGCCGAGCTCGGCCAGCTGGGGAGCGAGCGCGGTATCGGCGACGAAACCGGGCGTGTAGGGGCCCACCAGCAGCCCAGCGAACAGATAGCCGACAATGGGCGACAGACGCAGCCGCGTTGCGAGATAACCGAGGATCGCCGCCAGCACGAAGGCGAGACAGACGGTCGCGATCAACGGCACTTGATGCGGCATTGCGCGGCGCCTCCCTTGCGCGTGACGGATGGGGGTGTCGGGTGACGCGGCAGCGAGTCCCGCCGTGACCCGCAAGGTGACCGCCCCAACCTCGGGAGGCAAGCGTCGCGAGCCGCCGGGCGACGATTTGCCCGGCGGGCGCGGTCACATGAACAGCTTCTCGGTCTTGTCCATGCCGGCATACAGACTGGCGACCTGCTCGCCATAGCCGTTGTAGATCAGCGTCGGGCGACGCTCGCCGGTTCCGATGTCGCGCTCGCTGGCCTGGCTCCAGCGCGGATGGGGAACCTCCGGGTTCACATTGGCCCAGAAGCCGTATTCGCGGCCCTGGACCTGCTCCCACAACCCGACCGGACGGTCGGCGACGAAGGAGATCCGCACGATCGATTTCACCGACTTGAAGCCGTATTTCCACGGCAGCGCGAGGCGCAGCGGGGCGCCGTACTGGTTGGGCGCCGGCTTGCCGTAAACGCCGGTGACGAAGAAGGCGAGGTCGTTCATCCCCTCGGCCATGGTGACGCCATCGACATAGGGCCAGGGGTAGATGAAGCGGTTCTGCGCCGGTGCCACCGCCGGGTTCACGAAGGTCTCCATACGGATGTATTTCGCCCCCGATAGCGGCTTGGCGAAGGCGATGAATTCCCGCACGGGGAAGCCGGTCCACGGCACCGCCATCGACCACGCCTCGACGCAGCGGTGGCGGTAAAGTCGCTCCTCCAGCGGCATGGCGCGGATGATGTCGTCGATGCCGACCTCGCGCTCCTTCTCGACGAGGCCGTCGATCTTCACCGTCCACGGCCGGCGCGGCATGCGCTCGGCGATGTCGGCGACCTGGTAATTGCGGCGGTCGGAGCCGAACTCGTAGAAATTATTGTAGTTGCCGGAGATGTCCTCCGGCGTCACCGGACGATCCAGCGTGAAGGCGTCGTTGCGCTTGGCCGGATAGAGATCCTTGGTCGGATCGAGGTCGGGATTGCCCGGCGTGGGAGCGGCAACGGCAGGTAGTCCCAGCCCGAGCGCCGCCGCCAGCCCCGCGCCGGCGCCGAGGAGATGACGGCGCGACAGATAGACGGCTTCGGGCGTGGCGGCACTCTCAGGCAATTCCCATGAGGGACGGCGGCGGATCAGCATCGAGCTCTCCCATCGGCTGTGAGCGAGAAGATACGCCTGAAAGCCCTCACGCGTTACAAGCTCACGCGTTCAACTCCACGTGCGAGCTATGCCGCACCGCCCGGCCGGCGTGCGATTGCGAAACGGGCAAAGCGCGAACGCAAAACGGCCCGGCACCTTCCGATGCCGGGCCGTTCGCCGGAGATGTCCGATCGGTCAGTTCGGCCGCAGGGTCAGGTCGCCGACGCCCACCGCGAGGTTCACGCCGGTCTGGCCCTCGACGCTGAAAGGCTGCAGCGCGACGGTGTTCTTGGAACCGCCGAGGAGCGCGTTGCCGCCCACGCCGACGCCGAGCGCGACGCTACCGGACACGCCGGTGTAGCGGCCGGCGAGATCGCTGGAATCGATGCGGGTGGTGGGGGCGAACACGCCCCAGATCAGCGCGTTGCGGCCGGTGACGCCCACATCGAGGCCCCAGCGGCGAATGGTGCCCTCGTAGGCATAGCGGGCACCGCGGCGGGTAACGAAGCGGCAGTCGAGCGTGCGCTTCGAGCCGATGATGAAGCTCACCGACCTGGAGCCGGTGCACTCCAGCGTGCCGACCTGCACGCGGTTGATCTGCTGGGCCGAGGCCGGCGTCGCGAGGACGCCGACGAAGCCGGCAGCCAAAGTCGCCGCGAAGGCGCCGAGCGTCACATATTTGCGGAACATGATCGATCTCCTTGAACCAAGCGCCTCTGCGCCGGAAATGGGACCATTAAGGGCGGCCGGCGAGTGCCGGCACGCCCCACATTATTACCTCAACGCAGCGAGCCACAGAAGCGCTGGATGCGCAGGCACGCCTCCTCGAGATCCTTGGTGGCGGTCGCATAGGAAATGCGGAACGCCGGGCCGAGGCCGAAAGCCGAGCCATGCACCACCGCAACGCCTTCGGCGTCGAGAAGTTCAGTCGCGAACACCTCGTCGTCGACGATCACCTTGCCCGACTCAGTCGTCTTGCCGATGACACCGGCGCAGGACGGATAGACGTAGAAGGCGCCTTCCGGCTTCGGGCAGGTGAGGCCGTTCGCCTGGTTGAGCATGGAGACGACGAGGTCACGGCGCTCCTTGAACGACTTGTTGTTCTCGGCGATGAAGTCCTGCGGACCGTTCAGCGCCTCGACCGCCGCCCACTGGGCGATGGACGAGGGGTTCGAGGTCGACTGCGACTGCAGCGTCCCCATCGCCTTGATCAGCTCTTCCGGGCCGCCGGCATAGCCGATGCGCCAGCCGGTCATGCAATAGGCCTTCGACACGCCGTTCATGGTCAGCGTGCGGTCGTAGAGCGCCGGCTCGACCTGCGCCGGGGTGACGAACTTGAAGTCGTCATAGACCAGGTGCTCGTACATGTCGTCGGTGAGGATCCACACATGCGGATACTTCACCAGCACGTCGGTGAGCGCCTTGAGCTCGTCATAGCTGTAGGCCGCGCCGGAGGGGTTCGACGGCGAGTTGAAGATCAGCCACTTGGTCTTCGGGGTGATCGCCGCCTCAAGCGCCTCGGGGCGGAGCTTGAAATTGTCTTCCAGCGTCGTCTCCACCGCCACCGGGGTGCCGCCGGCGAAATTGACGATATCCGGGTAGCTCACCCAGTACGGCGCCGGGATGATCACCTCGTCGCCAGCGTCGACCGTGGCGAGCAGCGCGTTGAACAGCACCTGCTTGCCGCCGGTGCCGACGGTGATCTGGCTCGGCTTGTAGGTGAGCCCGTTCTCGCGCTTGAACTTGGCGACGATCGCCGCCTTCAGCTCCGGAATGCCGTCCACCGCGGTGTAGCGCGTCTGGCCGTCGCGAATCGCCTTGATCGCGGCTTCCTTGACGTTGTCGGGCGTCTCGAAGTCCGGCTCGCCGGCCGACAGCGCGATGATGTCGCGGCCTTCGGCTTTCAGCTCCCGCGCCTTGTTGGAAATGGCGATGGTCGCGGAAGGCTTAATGCGCTTCATGGCGGCGGATACGAGGCTCATGGCCGGACTCCGTTTGGATGTTTTGCGCGCGACAACTAGTCGAGCCCTTGCACGTCGGCAAGTCTTTCCCCACCTCACAACGCACCTATCGATGCGGTATGCTGCCGCGATCCTCCGCTTTCCGCGGCATTCGGGAACCTGACGTGCTCAAGCTCCACGCGATGCAGAGCTCCGGCAACTGCTACAAGGTCCGGATGCTGCTGGCGCGGCTCGGCACGCCCTTCGAGCTCGTCGACGTCGACCTGCTGCGCGGCGAGAACCGCACGCCGGAATTCCTGATGAAGAACCCGGAAGGCCGGGTGCCGCTGCTGGAGTTGCCGGGCGGGCGCTTCCTGCCGGAATCAAATGCCATCCTCTTCTACCTCGCCGAGGGCACGCCACTGCTGCCCGACGACCGGCTCGCCCGTGCCGAGGTGCTGCGCTGGATGTTCTTCGAGCAGCATTCACACGAGCCGGCCATCGCCGCCGCCCGCTTCTGGCTGAAGCTGGTGCGCGGCGGACGCGAGTTGCGCACGCACGACATCGACCGCTGGATGGAGGAAGGCTACCGCGCCCTGAAAGTGATGGACCGGCACCTGCAGCGCCGCCGCTTCTTCGTCGATCGGGCGCTCACCATCGCCGATATCGCGCTCTACGCGCATACCCATGTGGCGGACGAGGGCGACTTCGATCTCGCCCCCTTCCCGGCGGTGCACGACTGGCTGGCGCGGGTCGCCGCGCAGCCCGGCCATGTCGACATGGAGTGGCGCCCGCAGGTCACGCAAGCCGCTGATTAACAAGCGTTAACCTCTTGCCCCGAAATGGCCGCGAAATCGCGCGGCATCGCCCAAGTACCGTCGAAGGCGAGCCGCGTTCGGCACCGAAGCTCTCACCCATCGCAACGGAATGCTCCGGCGCCGGACGGATGAGGATTTCGCCATGCCGCACCACGATGTCGTCGCCGCTGCCGAGGTGAAGCACACCTCGGTCCGCCGTTTTCGCCGGGCGCTGATGGAAGCCGGCGTCGTGCTCACCCTGACGCTCGCCATCGTGGCGGTGCTGTGCATGTTCGGCCTGCAGGCGGCCTCGGCCATGGAGATGAACGCCCTCGACGGCGCCGACCCCAGCGGGCGGCTGACCATCGGCGCCGTGCTGCTCGCTGCCTTCGTCGCCCTGTGCGGACTGTCCGGCTACATGCTGCGCAACACGCTGCAGCCGGTGGAGCCGCGGCATCGGCGTCGGCAGGGCTGAGCCCGTCTTCCGCTTTTCATCTTCCCATGGGGCCGGTGACGCGGGTTTGAACGCGCCGCCGGGCCACCTGCCTCACCAACCCCGTTGCCTGCCCCGCCCCGCCTGATCTAACGATGCGTCAGGTCGCTCCCCGCAGGTCGCTCCTTGCCGGAATGCCGACCGGAGCCGCCAACCGGAGAGCATCGTGATCCGCCCCTTCCGCCTCGCCGCCCTCTCGCTGTCCCTCGTCCTGTGCGCGCTCCCGGCACTGGCACAGTCGCAGGGCGCGGCGCCGGTCAGCGTCCACACTTCCGCCGGCCCCATGACCCTCGAGACGGTGGCGGGCGGCTTCGAGAACCCTTGGGGCCTCGCCTTCCTGCCCGACGGGCGCATGCTGGTGACGGAGCGGCCCGGGCGGCTGCGGATCGTCAGCCGCTCCGGCACGGTCTCCGCGCCGGTCGCCGGCGTGCCGCCGGTCTATGCCAGCGGCCAGGGCGGCCTGCTCGACATCGCGGTGGCGCCGGATTTCGACAGCAGCCGGCTAGTGTATTTCTCCTATGCCGAGCCGCGCGAGGGCATATCGGGCACCAGCGTCGCCCGGGCCAAACTCACCGAGAATGGCGGCGGCGCCCGGCTGGAGAATATCGAGGTGATCTTCCGCCAGCAGCCGGCTGCGGGCGGATCGAGCCATTACGGCTCGCGCCTCGCCTTCGGCCGCGACGGCACGCTGTTCGTCACCCTCGGCGACCGCTATTCGCTGCGCCCCGAGGTGCAGAAGCTCTCGACCCATATTGGCAAGATCGTGCGCATCAATCCCGACGGCTCCGCGCCGGCGGACAATCCCTTCGCCGGATTGGCCAATGCGCGGCCGGAGATCTGGAGCTTCGGCCATCGCAACGTGCAGGGCGCCGCCATCGATCCGCAGACCGGGCAGCTCTGGACGGTCGAGCACGGCGCGCGCGGCGGCGACGAACTGAACCATCCCGAAGCCGGCAAGAATTACGGCTGGCCGGTGATCACCTATGGGCGCGACTATTCCGGCGCGACCATCGGCGAAGGCACCGCCAAGCCGGGCATGGAGCAGCCGGTGAAATATTGGGACCCGTCGATCTCGCCGGCCGGGCTCGCCTTCTACACCGGCAGCCTCATCCCGCGCTGGAAGGGCGATCTGTTCACCGGCGGGCTCTCCGGGACCCGGCTGGTGCGGCTGAAGCTCGATCCCTCCCGCCAGCGCGTGGTCGAGGAGGAGGCACTGCTCACCGAGCTCGGCGAACGCATCCGCGACGTGCGGCAAGGGCCGGACGGGGCGCTGTGGCTGCTCACCGACGATCCCGGCCAGGGGCGCCTGCTACGCCTCGCGCCGGGGGAATGAGCCCGTCGCCTACCACTTCTGGAAGATGAACCACGCCCCCAGCGCGATGAAAGCGAAGCCGATGGCGTGGTTCCAGCCGAGCGGTTCCTTCAGCCAGAACACCGAGAAGCCGGCGAACACCACCAGGGTGATCACCTCCTGCATGGTCTTCAGCTCGGCGGTGGCATAGACGGCCGAGCCGTAGCGGTTGGCCGGCACGGCGAGGCAGTACTCGAACAGCGCGATGCCCCAGCTCGCCAATATCGCGATGACCAGTGGCGACGACTTGTATTTGAGATGACCGTACCAGGCGAAGGTCATGAAGATGTTGGAGGCGGTGAGCAGCAGGATCGGCAGCAGCGCGGGCGGAAACAGCGACGTGAGCGCGGGCATCGGGCCTCTCTGGACAATCTCTCGCGGGAAGAACCGGCGAGAGATAGCGCCCGCCGCCACGACGTCAATCCGACCGCAGGGGAAGCCTGGCCGGCCGCCTCACATCTCGACCCATTGCCGCAGCAGGTTGTGATAGACGTTGGTCAGCGACAGCACGGCGGGTGAATCGATCGGCACCGCCTCGCGGGTCTGCATGATGGCGACGTCGAGATCGTAGAGCAGCGCGCGGCGGCCATCATCCTTGATCATCGACTGGGTCCAGAAGAAGCTCCCCCAGCGGCTGCCGCGGGTGATGGGGCGCACCGCGTGCAGGCTGCTCGACGGATAGACCACCATGTGGCCGGCCGGCAGCTTCACCTCCTGGCCGCCGAACGTATCCTCGATGACCAGCTCGCCGCCGTCATATTCCTCCGGATCAGTGAGCGAGAGCGTGCTCGACACGTCCGCCCGCATCCGCATGCCGGTGCCGGGAATGGCGCGGATGGCGCTATCGACGTGGGCGCCGAACTCCATGCCGACATCGTAGCGATTGAACATCGGCGGCAGCACGCGCAGCGGCATGGCGGCGGAATTGAACACCGGATTGCGGCCGAGCGCCCGCAGGATGATGTCGCCGAGCTCGCGGGCCTCCTTGGAGTCCTCGGGAATCTGCAGATTGTTCTTGGTCTTCGCCGCCTGCACGCCGGCGGTGGCACGTCCGTCCACCCATTGCGAGGATTCCAGCACGCGGCGGCAATAGGCGACCTCATCGCGGGTCAACACGTCGGGAATGGTCACGAGCATGGCACAAACCTCGAAAGAAAGCGGCCCCGCAAGCGGGGCCGAAAGTGGCGGACACTCCGATGGGAGCGTCAGCCGAGTGAAGAGGTCAGGGAAGACCCACCCTTAGAAGGTGGCGCCCACAGTGAACACGACGGCACGGCCGGTACCCACCACAGCGCGGTTGTTGAAGCCTGCCACGTAATTGAGTTCGTCGGTCAGGTTGTAACCGTTGACCGCGAAGCGGTAGTTGCCCTGCTTGTAGGAGATCAGCGCGTCGAGCGAGAAGGTCTCCGGGATCCAGGAGGTGTTGGCGGTATTGGTGTAGTAGCCATCGGAATAGGTGATGCCACCGCCGACCAGCAGTTCGCCGGGGATCGAGGTCAGCCAGTGCTTGGCGACGTCGTAAGTGGTCCAGATCGAGGCCGAATTACGCGGAGCGTAGTTCACCTCGTTGCCGATGGTCGCGGCCGTTGCAGGAGGGGAATAGGTGACCTCGCTATCGAGATAAGTGTAAGCCGCCTGTATCGTCCAGGCATCCGTCAAGTTTCCGGTCGCGCCGAGTTCGACACCCTGCACGCGCTGCCGGTCACCGGTCGGCTGGTAAAGTCCATTGCCGAGATCGTAGTACGCATTACCCTTGATTGTGCGGAATAGCGCACCGGTCAGGCCGATCTTGCCGTCAAGCAGCGAGAGCTTGGCACCGATCTCCGTGGTCTCGTTCGATTCCGGCTCGGTGGCAGACGTGCTGCTCAGCGGGTTCGGGGTAACCGCGACATTGCCGCCCGGCGGCGTGTAGGATTTGCCCCAGGACACGTAGTAGGTCTGCTCCTTGGTCGGCTCCCAGATCAGCGAGAGGCTCGGGCTGAAGAAGCTGGAGTGCGAATCGTAATCCGACCAACCGGGAACATTAGCCGAAGGCGCCCGACCACCTGTGCTCGTGGTCTCGTAATCGATGTTGTAGTTGTCGAAACGGCCACCGGCGAGCAACGACAGCGTATCGACGAACCAGAAGCGGTCCGAGGCGAAGATCGCCGAATTGGTTGCCTGGGAGCGGCGCAGATTCAGGCCGCTGTCGTAAACATAGAAGCTGTCTGGATTGTAGAAAGACGGATCGGCGACCGTGCCGACGGTCTTCGCCCCGGAATTGGTCAGGTAACTGCGGGAGTCGTTCTGGAAATAGAAGTCGACGCCGGCCACGAATTGGTTCCGGAACCCTCCGATCGTGACATCGGCGATGGCGGTGGTGATGTTCTGGCCGCCATAGGTATCCTGATCGAAGCCCGCCGGGCCACCGAGGGCATACGGCACATTCGCATTGCCGTTGATCACCGACATGCCACAGGTCGCAGCCGCACAGGACGCCGCCGACTGAGTATAGTAGCGGTTGTAATAAGCTAGCCGGCTGTCATTGGTGACGGTCAGCCACTCGTTCACCTCGTTGCGATACTTCGCGGTGAACATGGTGACGTCGTAATTATCCTTGTCGGTCTCCTTGCCATAGTAGTTGGAGCGCGACACGCCGGGATACTCCGTCACCGGCAGGGAAACGCCGGTGCTGCGGGTGGCGAACGGCACACCCATGTCGGTCTGGCCGTCGCCGTCCTGGTAGAAGATATTCAGGTGCAGGGTCTGGTCGGTGCCGAGACCGAAGCCGACCGCACCGAGGAAGCCGTAGCGGTCCTTGTACACGTAGTCGCGGTCGACAAGATCCTGCTCGGTATACATGCCGACGAAACGCACGGCGGTGGTGTCGTCGATCTGCTTGTTGACGTCGCCGACGACGCGGTAGAGCGGGCCGTTGCCGATCTGCCCCTCGAAATCGTACTTGTCGCCCAGATGTGCCTGCTTCTGGGTGATGTTGATCGCGCCGCCGGTCGTGCCCATGCCGAAATTCTCGGACGACGAGCCCTTGAACACCTCGACGGATTCGAAGGCAAAGCTGTCACGGGTGTAGGAGCCGAAATCACGCAGGCCGTCGACATAGATGTCGCCATTGGCCTGGAAGCCGCGAATGCGGAACTGGTCGCCATTCATGCCGCCATTGCCCTCGCCGGACGAGGCGGTGACGCCGGGAACGTTGCGCAGCGCCTGTTCGAGCGTGGTGACGCCCTGCTGCTGCATCGTCTCCTGAGAGATGACGGTGATGGTCTGCGGCGTGTCCTGGATCGTGCCCGGCATGCGCGAGAGGCCGGTAGAGCCCTCCAGCGCGTTCGCCGGCGCGTTGTCGCCCTCGACGGTGACGGTGGGCAGTTCTTCCGTTGCGTTCGGCGTCGACGTAGCCTGCTGGGCCTGCGCGCCCAGCAGCGGGATCGCCGACATGGTCATTGCCAAGCCGGTGGTCAAGGCAGCCCCGGATACCGAGGGCCTAAGCGTCTTCATCTTCGTCATTCGTCCAACCCCTGTGAGCACGTCCAACATCAGGTCGGATAAAGGAAGAGTCTAAGCCAGTTCAAACACTATGTTTTTTAGAGATTCAAAAGTCGAAGTCATCTGGAATGCCAGGATGGACTTTGTTTTTAATTGTTAAAAATTGAATCAAAACGCAACTCCTTGCCATTGCACGATCGATTGCCCTATTTCCGTCTCAATCTAGCCGCTCCAACGTCTATGTTGCCGCAACGACACATGGACGATGATTTACAAGATCGTGACAATGCATGGCCGATGAATGGATTTCCCTTGCGACGCTGAAACGCATGGGCGTCGACGAACTGAAGCTGCGCATCGCCGAGGGGCCGGAGGCCGCTGCCCATTGGGTGCGCGCCGGAGCCCTCAACGGCCTCGTCAACGCCCAGCTCGCCTGGGGGCGCATGCTGCTGGACGGCACCGGCACGGCTGGGGATGCCGAGGCCGCGTTGCGCTGGTTCTCCATCGCCGCGCAGGCCGGCAGCGCCGAAGGCCTCAACATAGTGGGGCGCTGCCACGAGCATGGCTGGGGCACCCCCGCCGCGCCGGCACGGGCGGCCGAGTTCTATCGTCAGGCGGCGCAGGCGGGCGACGCCTGGGCGCGTTTCAATCTCGCCGGCCTGCTGCTGGCCGGCAACGGCGTGGCGTCCGACCGCCGGGAGGCGCTGGGCCTTTATGTCCGCGCCGCCCGCACCGGCCACTTTAAGGCCGCCACCATGGTCGGTCGCTATCTGGAAAACGGCTGGGACCGACCGGCGCGACCAGCGGCGGCGCGGCGCTGGTATCGGCGCGGCGCCGAGGGCGGCGACTATCGCGGCCAGTTCGACTATGGCCGCTTGCTGCTGTCGGCCGGCAGGCAGGAGGAGGGGCTCGCCTGGATGCGCAAGAGCCTCGAGGGCGCGGTTCCGGCTTTCTGCCGGCTCGCCGGCGAGGGCCTGCGCGCCAGCCCGAACCCGGCGATCGGCCCCCTCGCGCTGCTGGCGCTGCGGCGGGCCTGCGAAAGCGGCGCCGCGCAGGACCAGCGAGCCTATGCCTCCGCCCTTGCCGAAGGGGTGGGCGGCGTGGCGGACCCCGACGCCGCGCGGACCGCCTTCGCCGAAGCCCGGCGGATCGAGGAGCGCAAGCGCCTCGCCCACGAAGCTATTATCCGGCAAAGTGCCGGAACATCGGCGGTTCCCACGAAGGCCCGCTCCCGGCTACCGCGGGCGATCCGCGCGCTGCTCCGCCGCGGCAAATAGCGGCGAGGTCAGCGCCGGCTTTCAGCCCAGGCGCGGAACTCGCGCAGCAGATTGGCAAAGTCCCAGAAGGCGGCGGCCAGTAGCAGGCCGGCGGCGAGGGCGAGCACGGTCGCGGTGCCCTGCGAGAAATCGATCGGGCCACGGGCGAAATCATAGGCGGTGAAGGCGCCGAACAGCGCCACCAGCGTAGCGATGATCAGATAGGCGGTACGGTCGAGCCGGCTGGCGGCCAGTGCCACCAGCAGCGCCACCAGGATGCCGATCGCCATCGCCCACAGGATCCCCAGCGAGAACAGCGTCGCCATCCAGCGACCGACGACGAAGGACAGATAGGCAAGCGCCATCAGCACCAGCAATCCCGCCCGCAGACGCACCATGGACGGCCTGTTGATCTGCGCCATTGCCGGCGGCTCCCCGTCTTGCCATGGTCGCAGCCTATTCGGTCTCTCTCATCCGCGTCGAGCCCGACGTCTGAACGCCTCGCCGATCCTCCGCCGTCGATCGCCGGCTCGACCAGGGGAACCTAGCCGCCGTGCCGTCGTTGCCGTTCCGCCTGCCGCCTCTCTCCCCTTCCGCCCGCCGTATTGCCTCCGTCACATTGCCCTGCATTGTCGTGTCGCCCGCCCTGCCCCGTTTCATTCCGAGCCGAACCATGCGCCATGTCCTCGTCCTGCTGAACGCAAAGGCAGGAACCCTGCAGCAACGCGACGGCGAGGCGGTGCGCCGCGAGGTGGCCGACCGGCTCTCCCGCGACGGCCGCAAGGTGGAGGTGCAACTTCTCACCGGCGAGGACTTGCTGCGCGCCATCCGTGTCAGCGGGCGCGGGCCGCATGACACGGTGATCGTCGGCGGCGGTGACGGCAGCGTCAGTCTGGCGGCGCGCTGCCACGAGAATTCCGGCAAGGCGCTCGGCATTCTGCCGCTGGGCACCATGAACCTGCTGGCGCATGACATCGGCATGCCGACCGACATCGGCGCCGCGCTCGACGCGCTCGACACCGCCCGGCCGTTGCGCGTCGACATGGGCACGCTGAACGGTCGGCGGTTCCACACCATTTCCGGCTTCGGCTTCTTCAGCCAGATGGCGCGAGCGCGCGAAACCGCCCGCCGCTGGGGGCTCGGCCGCTTCTTCGCCGTGCCGATCGCCGCCTTTCTCGCCCTGCGGCGCACCGGGCGCATCCATCTCGACGTCGAGGTGGACGGCCAGAGGCGGCATTTCTCGGCCGTCTCGGCCCTTGTCACCGTCAACCGCTTCACCGGGCCGGGCTGGCGGCGCGGACGGCTCGACGAGGGCCTGCTGGAAGTCCACATCGTCGAGGATCGCGGCGCGCTCGCCAAGCTGAAGGCCGGCGCCGATCTGGTGACGGATAGCTGGCGCGGCAATCCCGGCATCGTCAGCCTCGCCGGGCGGGACATCCTGATCAGCCGCGGCGGGCGCAAGCGCAGCTGGGTCTCGACCGACGGCGAACTGAGCCGCGAGCGCCTGCCGCTGCACTATCGCGTGGTGCCGCAGGCGCTCGAACTGCTGGTGCCGGACGCCGCGTCTCAGCGCGGCTCGATCTCGTAGGTCACCGAGACGCTGGCCTGGACCTCGGCTTCCCCGGCCTCGACCGGCACGGAATCCGCCTTCATCAGCATCGGCGCCGCCATGGCCCGCCCCATCGGCCGCACCCCGCCATTGCCAGTGACGGTGAGAATGCGCACCAGCCGCACCCCGCTCGCCTGGGCGATCAGCTCGGCCTGGTGGCGGGCATCCTCCACCGCCGCGACGCGCGCCTTGTCTTCCAGCTTGGCCGGCTCGGCGATGTCGAAGGAGATGCCGCCGATCTGGTTGGCGCCCGACGTCACCATCTTGTCGAGCAGATCGCCGAGACGGCCGAGATCGCGCAGCCGCACCGAGACGTTGTTCTGCACCTGATAGGCGACCACACGCGGCGGCTCGGTGGAATCCTTCTTCGGCGGCGCGTATTGCGGCTGCACGGAGAAGCCGGAGGTAGCGATGTCGCGCGCTTCGACGCCGGAATCCTTGAGCGCTGCGATCATATCGGCGACTGCCTTACTGTTGGCGTCGAGCGCCTCGCGCGCGGTCTTGCCGTCGCTGATCACGCCGGTGGAGAAGCGGGCCATGTCGGGCGCGGCGGCGGCGTGTCCTTCGCCGGTGACGGTGAGGGTCGGACGCCGGGGGGCGGCGGAGAGCTCCTGCGCCGACAGCGGCGACAGGCCGGCGAAGAGGCTGGCGGAGACGAGGGCGGCAAGGGCGGCGGCGGGAGCTGCCTGGACGAGTTTCATGTTGCGCATTCCCCGGAGAACAGGATGGTGTCGCGCCGACGTAGCGGCATGCGAGGCAAATCACCTCCGGGTGGCGGCAATACGGCGGTGGACGGCGCTCGCCGGCGCGATACCCAAGTGTTGGCGTCGCGATGGGTATTTGCTAGCGTTCGCGCGCTTCCGCCGGAGCGGCCCTCGCCCTCTGCGGCGGGCCTGTAGCTCAATGGTTAGAGCCGGCCGCTCATAACGGTCTGGTTGCAGGTTCGAGTCCTGCCGGGCCCACCATCCACAACCTAAGTGGTTGATCGGTGAGAAAGTCTCAGAAAATCAAAGACCTAGAACGGGTGACTGCTACACAAACTCGCTACACAAGAGGAGCGAAAGAGGTGGTACAGGTCTCCGGTCTGGTCCGCAGAGGGTCGGCTTACACGTACCGGCGGCGGGTGCCGGATGAGTTGCGAGTCGTCATCGGTCGGCGCGAGCTGTGGATATCTCTCGACACAACGGAGTACCGGAAAGCGGTGGTCGAGGCGCGCAAGGCGGGGGCGACGGTCGATAACCTGTTCGCGGAGGCGCGCCGGGCGCTGGCGACCGGCTCCGCTTTCGAGATGCCGAAGAAGCTCGGCCCGACCGAAGGCGAAATGAAAGCGGCGGTCGCCGTCGAGCTATGGCAGGACCAGCGCGCCGCCTCTGTCATGCCACCCGTGCCCCAGGGCGTCGAGGCGGAGGACTGGATCGACGCACTGGAAACCACGATCGCGGCATATCGAGCGAGCGACGACAATGCCCGCGCCGCGTTGTTCGCCCGCACCGTGGCGATCATCCGCGACCACAAGCTTAACATCGCCGTGCCGGAGCCGATCAAGGGCGCCAACGGGCTCCCGCTCGCCGGGCAGTCGTTCACGCTCTCGCCGGAATTTCTCCACCTTCAAGAGTTGGTCCGCCGTAGCGAGGTCGAGGGCCGGATGCGCGCTCTCGATCGTGTAGACGGCGGGCACGGGGATAAGGCGCATGATCCCGTGTTCGCGGGCGTGGCATCGTTCGCCCCTCCCCCTGCGCAGGGCCTGCAGGGAACCACGCTCGGCGAGGCGATCAAGCGTTTCGAGAACGACCCGACGCGGTCACACCTGACTGAGAGCGCCGGGATGAAGTTTGTGCTCATGTTCCGCGCCCTGAAAGAGGTGGTCGGCGAGGCGCGGCCTGTCGCCTCGATTACGCGGCCGGATTGTGCTGCGACACAGGAACTCCTCGCCGGCCTTCCTCCCAATTTCGGAAAGATGAAAAAATATGCCCGGCTGAAGACGCTCAAGGCGGTGGCGGAGCAAGCGGCGAAGGATGGCGCCACGCGCATGGCGGTCGGCACGCTCCGGGTCTACACGCACACTTTGTCGAGCTTCTTTAACTGGTGCATCACGAAGGGCATCGTCACCGCTAATCCCGCCGTGCGCATGGCGCCGGCCAAGAGTGCTAGCGAGCAAGGCCGGAGGCCATTCAGCGTCGAGGAATTGAGTACGATTTTCCGCGCTCTCCCCGCTTGGAGCGGTGGCAAGGGCGGGCGCTATTGGGTGCCGCTGATCGGGCTATTTTCTGGCATGCGCCTCGGCGAGATCGTGACCTTGAAAGTCGCCGACGTGGCGGAGAAGGACGGGGTGAAGTGTTTCGTCCTGCGGCGTGAGGTTGATCGACGCCTGAAGACGCCGGGCGCCGAACGTGTGGTACCCGTTCATCCTGAGTTGATCCGGCTCGGCATCCTGCGGCACGCCGAGGCCATGAAGGCGAAGGGGGCCGAGGGTCTGTTTCCCGATCTACCCGGCGAGGGCCAGGACCAGATTGCGGACGTGTTCCAAAAGCGGTTTGCATATTGGTCGAAGACGACACTCGGGGTGAACGCGCCGGGCACCTCGTTTCATTCGTTCAGGCATGGGTTCCGAGATGCCTTGCGCGAGGCGGGCTCGCCCATTGACGCTACGCGGGCGCTGGGCGGCTGGGCGAGGTCAGGCGGCGTCGAGGAGAGGTACGGACAGGGCACGCGTCCGAAGACGCTCGCCGAGGTCATGGCGCGGGTCAAATTCGAGGGCGTTGACCTTTCGCACCTGAAGCCGATCTAGGCGCAACCGGCTGCACAGACGGCAACGGGGAGATGGCCCAATCCGTGCAACCGGTTGCAATCCTATCCCCCGTCTCTACAGACGGTGGTGTTCTAATTCACGGTACTGGGCTCCGCCTCGCCGACGCCTTGGCGAAGGTTACCTATAAAGGCGTCAAACTGTCACCCACCTGACGTTGCAATGCGATTGCTCAACCGTTCGCCCAGAGCGTATCAATTATAGACTTTCCCGAGTCGGATGTTTCTGTCGGTGGGCGGACTAACCGAAGCGGAAGTATTGAGTTAATCGATAACGGGCCATAAACGTGTTAAAGCGCGCCTGTCCAATACAGTATGATAAAGCTGCTACGCAGGGGCGTACAAATCCCCTATTCGTAACTTGTGAGCTTAGCGATGGTTCCATTATTGAAGTAGTGGTAAAATTTTCTGGTTGCTGCGACCAGGGAAACATCAACCTCGCAAGAGAGGTTATCGCTTGTTGTCTTGCTGGGGATCTCGGCCTCCCTGTTCCTGAGCCTTATTTGGTGGAGGTGTCTGGGGAGTGGGCGGCTACCGTACCGGATGAGGCCCGACGCGCCCAAATTGACGCCAGTTCCGATGTGGCCTTCGGATCACGCGTCATGACGGGTCAATTCGCCACTTGGAGCTCGGGAAACCTCGTTTCGGACTTAATGCTGCCTGCCGCAGCTGGCATATTCGTTTTCGACGCGATCACGCAGAACCCCGACCGGAGAGCTGCTAATCCGAACTGCCTTGTCCGAGGGGACGAACTGCGCATCATTGATCATGAGCTAACGTTCTCTCATGAGCTTGTGCTGGGATGGAAACCGCCTTGGATGCAGGATGGCCTTAAGCACCTCGAAAGTCCCGGTTATCATATTTTTAGGGAGCGGCTGCGAGGCCGCGTCATAGACTACGGGTTGATACGGGATGCTTGGCAAGGCTTGTCGGATGCCAAGGTGGCAGACTATGAGGCTGCGCTCCCAACGGAGTGGCCGGATGTCGGCCACTCGGCGGCGAGCGCGATGAAACTGATCAGAGACGCGCGAGACAACATTGACGCGGTCTTGGAGGAAGTGAAGCGGGTGCTATCATGATCGATAAGGTGGCATACAGCTACACGCTGCTAAGGTACGTCCATGACGTGCTAACGGGTGAGTTTGTCAACGTTGGGGTCGTTCTGTTCGTGCCCGCGACGGGCCAACTCTGCTTCAAGATGCGCACTACGATCGGCCGCTTGAAGGGAGCATTTCCCGACATTGACAGGGTAGCGTTCGTGTCGTCGATGAAGGCGGTGCGGCGAGGGCTGGACCACATGGCCAGTCGAGAGAAGGACGCTGGTCTCTTTCGAACAAAGGGGGATGCTGCAGCTGTCGCGCGACAGGCTTTGCCTCCTGACGATAGTTCCCTCCAATGGTCGCCGTGCGGCACAGGTTTGACCGGCTCTCCCGAAGAAACGTTAGAACGTTTGTTTCAGAGATTTGTCACGCGCTACGACGCTCATACTCGTCACCGAAAGACTGATGAAGATGTGTGGCGTCCAGTGCGTCAGCAGCTTGAAGAAAGAAACATTGCTCAATGCCTTCAGGAAAAATCAATCCAAGGAGGGCTCGACGAGATTGTTTTCAAGCATGCTTGGAAGAATGGTCAGTGGCATGTTTACGAGCCGCTGTCTTTCGACTTGGCGGATGCTGATGGGATCAAAGGGAAGGCGCGGGAATGGCTGGGACATCTATCTGCGGTGGTCGCAGGTGGCAAGGCCGAGCATTTCAAGCCGCACTTTATTGTGGGTGCACCGACAAATCCCACCTTAGCCCCGGCGTATCGGACCGCCATTGCAATACTTGAGAAGGCACCGAATAACCCAGAAATTTATGAAGAAAATCAATTAGATAAACTAGTCGCGCAAATCGAAGATGAAATGCGTGACCACGAGCGCGAGGTGAGCAGGCCGACTGTTCGTCACTGAAACTTGTTCGGCAAGTGAATGGAGGTTAGCTCACGTAAAGGTGAGACCGAACTCGTTTAGGGTTTTGACTTACCGAAGGCCCCCGCTTTTTCCACGCCAGATGAAGTGCGTCGGCCGTCCTGGATCACGCGACGTCGCCCTTCATGATGCGGTGGACAGAGGTGCGGCCGATGCCGAGCCGCTTGGAGATTTCGACGGGGCCGATGCCCTCGGCCAACAGGGCGCGCACTTCATCCGCCCGATTGCGGGCGCTAGGGGTGCGGCCCTTGTACCTCCCCTCAATCTGAGCCTTCGCGATGCCTTCGCGCTGGCGTTCCAGCATCAGCTCGCGCTCGAATTGGGCGACGGACCCCAAGACGTTGAGCATGAGCTTGCCGGTGGGTGTCGAGGTGTCGAGTTGCATCGCCAGAATGCGGAGGGCGGCGCCTTTCGCCTCGATACGGTCGATGATCGCGACCAGATCGCGAACAGAGCGGGCGAGGCGGTCGAGCTTGCTGACGACAAGCGTGTCCCCGTCCCTGAGATAGTCGAGTGCGGCGTCAAGCTGGTCGCGGTGGGCGACAGAGGAAACACGCTCTGAGAACACCTTTTTGCAACCAGTTGCACTGAGGTCGCGAAGCTGGGCGTCCAGACCCGCTTCCTGTTCTAAGGTGGAGGTGCGGGCGTAGCCGATCAGGAGCGACATGGCGGGGTGTTCCGATCAATCTGTTCCATTGAAGTCTTAGACATCGTATGAGGCGCGTTCCAAAATGTCAAATTGACTTTATTGGAACATGCATCGGCAGGGTGATGTTCCAGGACGGAGTGTTCCGCTGGGGCTTGGTCTATTGGAACCGGAGAGCGGTGGACCATCGAGGCGCCACGAAGGCAGCATGGTGCAACCAGTTGGACCATCTTTCGAGGCTAGCCGCTCTGGCAAGACGCATTTACCTTCACTGCGTCGGGATCAACATTGCAGGTGAATGCCGCGATAAAGCTCGCACATCGTTCAGGCTACCCGCCGCAGCATAAAGCTCTGTCCATCGCGGCTGCTGGCGAAGCCCATGCGGGCGAGGGAGGCGAGCGTGGCCAGCACCTGCGGTTCCGCTCGCTTACCTTGGCGGAAGCCGGCGGCAATAGACGCAGCACTCACTAGGCCGGAGGCGTTGGCGAGCGCTGCCATGATGGCTGCGGTGCGTTCTACTTCGCCCGCCGGGAACGGCGGCTTCTGCTCCTTGGCGGCCTCGACCACGAGCGCCATGTTGCCCTGCTCCTCGGTGGGCTTTACGGTGGCGATAATGCCGGCGCGGGCCTTCTGGTAGTCCGGCCGCAGCCAGCGGATCAGGCCACGCGCCTCCTCCTCGGCCCTTTCCTTGTTGAGCGCCACCAGACGGGCGATGATATCCTCGTCGGAGAGGCCGCGCGGCCAGCCATAGGCGTCGAACACCAGCGCGTCGATTTTGCCGTGTAGTTCCTTGAGGATCAGCACCAGCCCTTCGTCGCCAATGCGGATATCCTCCTTGTCTAGCGGCGCACTGGCCTTCAGCTTTTCCAGCACATTGTACATCTGGGTCAGGGTGAGGCGCGGATGTTCCGTCTGTCGGGCCTTGCGGAAGGCATCGAGTTCCTCGGCAACGGCGCGGATTTCGGCCTTCAGCGGCTCGGACGCGTCGGGAAAGGGGAAGGGGTCGAAGCAACTTGCCTTGATAAATCGAGGACGGTCTTCAAGCGTACTTCCAGCGCTCATCGTCCACCTTACGCATACGGCCGACGACATTACCCCTAATATAAAAGCGTCCTCGATAGCAATACTCATCAGTGCATCATCCGGAACGACATTTGTATCCAGGAATTGATATACTCGGTGCTTAGTCGTTACAGGGGTAACAATGTATCTTCTCAATTCTCGTAGAGCTGAACGAAGTTCTTGCCTCGGCTTCCCGAAAATCCACCAGCGGCGTAGATACTCCTCCGAGTCAGCCGTGCGAACCCTTTGTAACTGCGCTTGTCGGTCAACTTTGACCGTTGCCATGAGATGCTGGTAAATTCGAGGGACTCGACGTCTTGCTTCTTCCTCATCCAACCCAAAGAGATCAATAACTTTCACACCTCTGCGAGTTCCAACTATGTCTCTTCCGTTTCTGTATTCTTTCAAATAATTTATATCTACAACCGCATTAAGCCCCAATTGATCAATCAACTCTTCATGTACAATGAATCCATCTCCGTGCAATTTAACTCCCGGAGAGCACACGAACTTATTAGATTTCAAGGCAGAGACCGATGTTAGGTCGACTCCTACGGTCAAATCTGTGTTTATATCTCCGTTGTGATCGGTCAGCTCAATCGCAGGTGCGTCGGTATTCAAGCTGTCTTCCCGCACGACCTCCCGCAGCACGCCGCCTTGCTTCCCGGCTGCCGCCACGGTCATGGCGATGCGCACCGCCGCTGCATCCTTCGTCACCTTGGTCCATGGGTGGTCCGGTATCGCCATCAGCAGGGAAATCGGCTTCTTTGCCTTCATCCGTGCCTCCATGACGCGGCGGGAAAATTCCTGCGTAATCGAGTTGGTGGTAACGAAGCCGAAGCGCCGCAGCTTCGTCCCCCGCCGGGTCAGCAGGTCGGCCGCCCGGTCCCACCAGTACATCACGAAGTCGGCGCTCTCGTTCATGTGCGGGTGCGCCGCCCACAGCGCCTTGGCGTAGCCGTCGCCAAGATATCCCCGCATGAATTTGGCTCCGATGAAGGGCGGATTGCCCACAATGTACTCGGCTTCCGGCCATTGCGGCAGGCGCGGGTTGCGGAAGCTCAGCACCGGCACCCGGCGGCCTTCGGCATCCGTCTGCATCACCGGCTGGCCTGACGCGTCCACTGCCGGCTCGCTCCCGTCGTGCAGCAGCACCGCGTCCATCGCTTTGATGGTCTTGAAGTCGCGGAGAATAGGCTCTGTCGGCTGGCCGCCCTGCGTGCGGAAGAACCATTGCAAGAAACCGATCCACACCACCAGTTCAGCAATGGCGGCGGCGTGCGGGTTCAACTCCATGCCGAGGAACTGGTGCGGGTCGATGGTATGGCGGTCAAGGCCAAGCGCCTCCTGGCCTCCGAGGTCCGCCACCGCCTCCAGCACCTCGCCTTCCAGCCGCTTCATCAGTTCCAGCGATACATAGAGGAAGTTGCCGGTGCCGCAGGCGGGATCCAGCACGCGCACGGTACAGAGCTGCGCATGGAACTTCGTGACCTCCGCCAAGGCCGCAGCAGGATTTCCCTCGCTGCTCAAACGTTCTGCCGTCGCCCGCACGAGGTCCCATTCCGCCCGCAGTGGCTCAATAACAGTGGCAATCACCAGCCGCTCGACGTAGGCGCGTGGGGTGTAGTGCGCCCCGAGTTTACGCCTCTCTGACGGGTCCAACGCCTGCTCCAGCAGCGTGCCGAAGATAGCCGGCTCGACCTCTCGCCAGTTTGCTTTCGCGGCCTCGAACAGTTCGCCAATCTCTTCGCGCGGCAGCGGCAACACCGTGCGGTCCTTGAATAGGTAGCCGTTGAAGCGCTTTACCTTGGCCTCGATTGCGAAGGCGAAGGCACCGGTGTCCATCGCCTCCCAGAGCTGTCCGACCAGTTGCGGCAACAACTCCGGGCTAGTCCGGCAGCGGTCGAGCACGCGCTTGAAGCTCTCCTTCGGGATCAGCTCCACATCTTCCGCAAACATCGTGAACAGGCAGCGCATGAGGAAGGAGGCGATGGCCTCGCGCTTGTAGAGTGGCTTGCCGTCCGTCCCACGCTGCTCTTCAAGGAACTTAGACACCTTGGCAAGTCGCTCGGCTATGTCACGCGTGACTTTGGCGGCACGCTTCGTCGGGTCGAGGTTATGCGGGTCGGTCCAGACCTTCTTCAGCCGCTCGCGCACCTCCTGCGAGCGAAGGTCCTGCAGGAAGACGCGGAAGCCCTGCCGGTCCGGGAACTGTGCGTAGTTCTTCCCCTGCCCGGAGAAGTCCGCATAGAGCTCGAAGCAGTTGCCGACATCGCAGACGATCAGGAAGGGAGGCCAACCCTCCGCAGCCGGCAGGGCTTTCGCATAGTCCTCTGCCTGACGGCGGGCGTTCATCATAAGAACATCCCACCGACGGCTCACGCGCCGTCCCTGAGGCGCCTCTTCGACGGAGAACAACGCCTGCTGCTCGCCACCAGCAGGAGCTTTCGGACCCTCGCCCTGACGGCTCTGCTTGGCCTCCAGCACGAAACAGCCGCGCTTATAGAGGTCGATGCGCCCCTTCGCCGTAGAGCCATCCGGCTCCCGGAACGTGACAGCCCGCTCAAAGACATAGGCATTCAGTTCGCTCGAATGCCCAGCCGGCTCCGGCGGATCAACGCCGATCAGCTGGCATAACTCGGCAAGGAATAAGGCATAGTTCGCCCGTTCCTGACCACCTTCGCGTACGGTCCAGCGGGAGATAAAATGCTCAACGTCAACCATGTGCGCCTGAAAAGTCGGGAGTTTATTTTCGAACGTAGCTTTTCATCACAGCACCATCAATGCGGCGGCCCGTCACCAGGAGGCGGAAGTCTCTGTAAAATCCGCATTAGCCATCCAAACGGCTGGGCAGTCATCGGGTACGAGGGCGTTCGAAATTGCAGAAGCGCAGTGCAACCGGTTGCAATATCCCTCAGTTGATCAACGGTCTGACCGCATCCCGCCGATCGAGCAGCCTGTCGAACATCGCGGAATACGCCGGAGTGAGCACATACCGCGCTGCCGCCCGATTGCGGGCATGGATTGGGACCAGTACGCCGGTACGGCGGAGTGCGCGGCAGACCGATGCCGGCGCGAAGCCATCGACAGTGGTTTCGGTCAGGGCGCGATGATTGGCGAGAAGCGACAGGATGAGGCGCCGATTTTGCTCGGGGACGGCGGCATTGAGCTTCGACATAAAATCACAAACGTCAGCGGCGTCGGCCTGAAGGGCATGAAGGTTCATGATGGCGGTCCAGACACGGTGAAGGCGGTTGGCTGCGTCGCGTGACAGCGCACGCAAGGTGGCGGCGACCCCAGCCCCCATGGGGCGCCCGTTGCGGCCCGCAAACTGTGCTATGCGGTCGTGGTGGGTGATTTCCACGCGGATACGGTCGCTGGTCTTTGCGTAGAACTTGAGGTCAGCATCGTCAGTGAGCGGCATCTTAATCCACTGAGCGTTGGCCTCGCCTCCGATATCCGCCCGCTGCGACAGACGCGCGGCCCCATCAGACATCTTCACCGACTGGCATAAGGCGCCGATAGTCGACACTGCATCCGGGACCGAGAGCTCCCAATAGGTCTCCGCCTGGGCGACCGAAAGGGTCATCTCTAGTTCGGCGCCGATATGGGGCGGGGCCAGGGTCTCAATGAGGGCATTGCTCAATTGGTCGAAGTGCGCCGCCAAGACAGCATCCCATTGGGCCTCCCGGCGGGTGAAGGTCGTACCGCCGAGTTGTGCCAGCGTTGTGAGAACGTTGTCGCTGGCGTCCAGGGTCATCGCGCGAAGGGCAGCGGCAGCTGACACGTTCACACGGAAGGCGTCGAGCGGACCACGTTCATGGATAGCGGTGACAGACGGATCCGGCTGATGAGCGAGGAAGCGGGTCGGGTTCACGTCGAGATCAAGCGCGATATCAAAGAAGCCAGCTGATTGTCGCCATCTCACAATCCCGCCTCCGGCGATTAGCCACAGCGGATTGGCTTTGGTTCCGCGCACCCGCAATTTGAATTGGGCGGCGCCAGCCTGGGGGGCGCTGGTCACAAAGAGCCCAGCATGGTCCGGCGGGGCAATCTCTCCAATATAGTCCTCCCAGAGCTCAGGTTGGGAGAGGTGGACCCGTGCTGCGACGCGGACCTTCACCCGGTCATGGCGTGCATCGTATGCTGGAAACAGAACATCGGCCGGATGTGCGGTGTCGAGATGTCTCAGACCCGTGCGGGAGCGATAGCGAATGGCAGGTACCGCCGTCATCGTGGTGGTATGGTTCTGTGTGGTCATTATGTGTTTCTCTATAGAAGCACGGTGAGGCGGGACGGATCAGCGGGCAGCGCGTTCGGCCATCCACACGGCGAGGGCCAAGGCCATGACCAAATCGTCGTGCGCGCCTTCGCGGGCGGCATAGGTCTCATTGCCGGCGGGCGTGATCTTGGCGCGCATGTCCGCCAACTCCTGCCGAAGATCGTCGGCATGTTCGATGTTGGGCGCGATGGTGAGAGTTTCGGCCTGCAACGCCAAGAGGACCGCGCTGACGAGGTCGCGCTTTGGTACGCGAAACCGTCGTCGGGCGCCTGTCGCCTTCGCCCCAGCCGTTATGGTGACGGATATCGGGTCTAGGTCAGCCGCGCGGAGAAGGTCAAAGACGGGCCTCCCGACCCCTGTTCCGTCGATGATGAGCTTCGCGCCTGCAAGCTCGGGACGGCTCATGAGATCAGCGACAGAAGCAACAATGTCGGGGTACGGGCGCCCCCTCGTCCTTGCTAGGAAGGGCACGATAAGGCCGCTCTCTGTGCGCCGGACGATGGCAATTGCCGTGTAATCGTTGCTCTGCGCAAGGTCCAGCCCAACGAAGAAATCCCGCTCGGAGACGGGCGAAGCGGGGCGCAACATCATCCGGCCTGTTGCCTTATCGCGATACATCCGACCTTGCGGGCGGGGAGAATTAGTCCTGTGGCGGTCGGCCGGGTCAAACACGTAGACCACCGCGCGGGAGTGGTGCGGATCATTGGGCGTGCGAACGATCTTGATTGGCATCTAAGCGACCCTTTCAGCGGGCGCGCGCCATGTGAAGGGACGCGAGAACAGCGGCTCCACAGGGCTTTCGAAGGCGCGGAGGAGGAGATCGGAGCCGAAATACTGCTCGTCCACGTCGACGAACTCACACAGATATTCGCGCCGGAAGTCGCGGTCAGGCTTGGTCGCGCGTTCGACGGCAAGGAACTCGGCTGGGATGCGAGACGACATTTCCGCAGTCACACGGGTCCGTGCCCATGCCGCCCCGCCGTTCGCCCATTGTTCATAGAAAAATCCGGCTTTGCCGTTCGGCGAAGACAACAGTATCAACCTGCCGCCTCCGGCCAGCATCGGACTTACAGCGGCAAACAGTTCGTCGTCGGCAAAGGCGGCCTCGTCAACGATCACCAGCCGGGGCGCGGAAAAACCACGAACGGTGACAGCATTGCCCGACAAGCTGATGATGCGGGAGCCATTCGGCAATTCGATGCGACGCGCGCTCTGGGCATCTAGCTCGGGCGTCTCCGCCTCGTGATAGAAACTATTGATTTTCCGAAAAATTTCAAAGGATTGCTGCATACTGGGGGCCAACGTCAGCACGAGGCTATTGGGATGGTAGATCGCAACATGACTCGCCAAGGCGGCCGTGACGGTCGATTTTCCTACCTGCCGCGCGCAGAGCAATAGGTATCTTGGTGCGGTAGAGCGCAGAAATTCAACCTGCCAAGGGTCCGGCTGGAGCCCTGCGGAGGTCATCAAGCGGGTGGGGTCAATCGCGTCGGAAAGATCGCCAGCTAAGCTCATGGGGCACCCGCCATTTCCGCCAGCGCAGCAATCACAGCGTCCCTCGCCTCGGGATGGGGACCCAACGCGGCAACAATGGCGGCGCGCACCGCAAGCCATTCCTGCGAGGTAGCGAGCGGCAGGGCGGCGCCAGCGGGCGACTGGACGGGCATGAGTCTGGCGAGCCGGTCGAGAACTGCGGTGGCGGTGCGATTGGCTTCCAGAGCCAACTTTGAGTCACCGGAGGCGGCGGCATGTCGCAAAATGGAGATTGCGCTATCGCGAAGTTCGCAGGCCAGGGCGTACGGGTCTAACGGCACTCCAACGGCAGGCTCAGGGGCCGGCGCGGGCGTTGCGGTGGGAGCGGTCGGGGCGGCGGGGATGCTCTCCGACGCTTCGGGCGTAGATGGCGGCACATCGTCAACCTGGAGAAGGCGCGTGAATGCGGCGGGGCGAAAGGCACGGTTCGGTGAAACCGGTTGCAAATCTGAGACGTGAGCCAGGGCAGCAGCGTGCGCGTGGGCGTGGGCATGTAGCTGGGCGGTGAGGTGCCGTTGAGCGTGGCGATGAACAGCCGCTGGCGTCAACTCGAACTGCGCAGCGATGGCGCGAACAGGCGTGCCGGCAACCAGCGCCGCGTCAATCGCAGGTCGTTGGATATGGATGCAGCAGGCACAGGGGCGGGCCATAGCGGTCGTTCTCTCTCTAATGCCCCTCCCCGTCGGCCCCGAATGACGGGAGGGGGCTAGGCTCGTCTCGTTTCGTGTCTCGTTACGCGGCGGCGGGCGTCTCGTTTTCCGCCTCGATCAGGTGCTTTGCGATGGCGAGAAAGCCGATGGTCGCCGCCTGCAATGCCAACTCCCGAGCCGCGACGTTGCTGAAGTGCTGATCCAGGGCGGACGGCGCCAACTCGCCGCCACCCGCTCCGGTAACCGCTTCCGCTGCGACGTCTACTTCCGCCATGATCCGACGGGCGAATTTCTGCCCATGCGGGAGGGCGCGCTTGATCATCTCACCGATGAGAAAATTCGTTTCCCAATCCTGGAAAACGGTCTGCTGGTGGCCATCGCGGCGGAGCGACCACACCAGCAACGCGATGAGATTACGGCAGTAGGGCAACTCAAGCACGGCATTCGCATTCAGGTGCCGATAGGCGTCTTCCGCGTCATTTATGCGAGCAATGGCAGCAACCAAAACGGCCGGATGGTTAAGCGGATTGCCGTCATCATCGTCGTCGAGGGTGCCGGTCATAACCGTGCTCCTGAGAGGTGCGTTGACAGGGGATATGAGGGAAGGGCTGGGGGCGGGGCGCCGAACTGGAGAAAGGGCGTCCCGCCCGCTTCACGGCGCCCGTGAGCACGGAGGCGCCGCAAAAGATAGTTGAGCGGCCTCAGATGCTCGGGGCAGGACGGAAACCCCTGTTGCCGCTGAAATCGTCGAAGAAGCGGAGCAGGTCACGCCGTTCCAATTCGTCGCGCGCAGCCTGGGCGGCGCTCTCGGGGATGCCGAGCGCATGGGCGATGTCAGTGGCGGGAAGGCTGATCAACTGGGCGCCCCGATGGGCGTCATCGGTTCTCAGAACCAGATCGAACAGACGCAACGCGTCCGGCGGCAGGATATCGGCCTTGGCGCGAGCCGCGGAATGCAAGCCTTTAGCGTCCAGCGCTTCGGCCTTGCGGGCCATGGTGGGCGTGCCGGAAATCTGGTCGAGCATTGCGCCGCCCATCATGGATTGCCGGCCGTTACTGGAGCGCACAACGTGTTCCGGGTCAGACTTGCTCGCCTCGCCCGGCAGAGGGCGAAATGCGTTCAGCGCGGCATCGCGGGCTTGAGCCTTGCGAACTTCCTCGCGATAGGCGGCTTCAGCGGGACCGATGTAGCCGGAACGGCTGTCGGCATCGGACTTACGGGCGGCGGGGACACCAAGCGCCACAGACACGGCAAGCTCCTTCAAACGTCCTGGGGATGGGCAGTCGTCGCCCGGTCGAAGTTATTACAACCGGTTGCAACGTTTTTCTGAATATCGAAGAAGATGCAGAGCGCCGACCTGACGAGCTTGGAGCGGTTCACGCGCTGGCCGTCGCGCTTCAGGCGATCAACTTCTAAGTCAATCCTCTCCACCAATTCTGGTGACAAGGACAATCCTACGCATTTGGCTACACGCATTGCTTCCTCCGGTTCAAAATTCATAACCGAAGGCGAATACAGATGCAAGTTAAGTCATTGAAATATCTTGTACATGCGGGGGTGTACGACTGTTCGTCAACTCGAACGGGACGACATTCGGCATGGTTGCGGGTTCGTGTCCTCTATGTGGACTCGAACGGGAGGCAGGTTGCGCCCTGGCGAGGCCTGATTTAGGCTCTGTCTCGCATAACTCTGCTACACAAACGAGCCCCGCAGTCGTCCGTAAATGTCTGATTTAAATGAGAAATTAGCACTAAAGGCCGTTTCCTGCCGGGCCCACCATTTTACCGTCCGCTAGCGTCCGCCGAGATGCGCACAAGGACGATAAGCCACTGATAATTCACGACCCATCTTCTTACTGGCATTCGCTGACGTCCGCCGCAGTGTGTTGGCATCCACAAAATCTGTTGGTACATGTGATGGCATCGGATCCCATAGTCCAACAGATACCAACAATATGCCCCTGACCGATACCGCCGTCCGGAACGCCAAGGGCAAGGAGAAGCCCTACAAGCTGTCGGACGGCGGGGGGCTCTACATCCTCGTCAACCAGGACGGCTCCCGCTATTGGCGCATCGCCTATCGATTCGCCGGCAAGCAGAAGACGTTGGCGCTCGGCACCTATCCCGCGGTCACGCTCGCAGATGCGCGCGCTCGGCGAGAGGAGGCTAAGCGTCTCCTGGCGGCAGGAACCGACCCGAGCGAAAAGCGACGTGCCGACAAGCAAGCGGCCGCCGTCGCGGCTAAGCGCTCCCTGGAGCCAATTGCTCGCGAGTGGTTCGAGACCAAGCTGCCCGGGTGGGTTCCCTCGTACTCGGAGCGGCTGATGAGTCGTCTCGAGGCCGACATTTTCCCCAAGCTTGGCCACCGGCCGATCTCGGAGATCGAGCCACCCGACATCCTGGAAGTCATCCGCGCGGTCGAGAAACGCGGAGCGATCGAGCTCGCGAAGCGCGAGATGCAGGTGGTCGGGCAGATATTTCGCTATGCGATTGCGACTGGAAGAGCCAAGCGAGATCCGACCCAAGACCTCAGAGGCGCTCTGAAATCACCGGGCCGGCAAAAGCACCACCGCGCGCTCCCGCGTGAAGAGCTTCCGCAGTTCCTCGCAGCCCTCGCTGCCTACGATGGCGAACCGACGACTCGCCTCGCCCTCCAGCTGATGGTTCTGACATTCGTCCGAACGACCGAGTTGCGTGCAGCCACTTGGGCTGAGTTCGAAGGATTAGACGGTGCCGAGCCCCTGTGGCGTATCCCGCCGGCCCGCATGAAGATGCGGTTCGAGCATCTCGTGCCGTTGGCGCCGCAGGCCGTTCGCGTTTTGACTGAGCTGCGTCCTTTGGCGGGCCGTAGTCGCCTTGTGTTTCCCTCCCCCACGAAGGAGGGCTTCATGTCGAACAACACCATGCTGTTCGCGATGTACCGCATAGGTTACCACGGCCGGGCGACGGTCCACGGCTTTCGGGGTGTCGCATCCACATGGTTGAACGAATCTGGATACTCACCGGACTGGATCGAGCGACAGCTCGCTCACGATGAGCGGAATGAGGTACGCGGCGCATACAACTCCGCCCAGTATCTCGCCGGCCGCCGGGAGATGATGGAGGCTTGGGCAAATCACTTGGACGCCCTTCGCAATGTGACCAGCATCGAGGGCTCGTCGGGTGCACCCTGAGCGGCAAGCCGCCTTTGCAGCATTGGCACCCGGCAGCGTTCCAGCACCGTGGATGTGGCCAGAACTGCTCGCTCACCCGTCACTCGCAGCACCATGGCCATACACGGCGGAGCAGATTGACGCGATCGGCGATCACTTCCCTGACAATAGCCGAGCCGCAAGGCAGCTGCAGATTGGCCACCTGGCTCGGCAGTATCTTGCCAAGGAATACGCGCGACGTCGGCTGCCGAAGAAGCCGAATCCTGCTGCTGAGACCGACGCAGTCCGCATGGGCGTCGAGCACCTTGTGATGGTCCTCGAAAATCTGTCGCCGGACGCGTTCGACCTCTTAAGTCTGCCCCTGTCAGGCGCGTCCGGCGCCGATGGATCACCATCCTCGCTCTACCGATCGCTCATGGCGTTTCGTTATGCGAGCCTGGCGTTTCACGACGCTCCGGCGCTCTCCAATCTCAAACAGGCACTGCAATCTCCACCGAGCAAAACGACTCGCCGCGGTCGGCCACCGAACTTGCTCCGTGATGGCTTTCTAGGCGCGCTCCGAGGCTTGTTCGACGCAACTCACCCGACCGCGCAACACAAACAGGGATTTCCTGCGCTGCGAAAGATTGCGCTGGAGCCCCTGCGGCTCCCACCCGTTAGCCCGAAAGCTCTCGAGAAGGCCCATACAAGCGAGAAACGCCGAAAAAAATCGACCAAAAACGGCTGATTTGTTTCGGGCGAAATCCAGCGCCCAACTGTGCAGTCTCCTCCCATGCAACCGAGCAAGTCCGCTCGTGTCCGCTTCCGGAGGACAGAAATGCCGACGATTCACACCGGAGAACATCCCGTCGCCTTCGACGTCATGGGTGCGGCCCGCATCCTGAGCGTCGGCCGTTCGACTGTGTTCGAAGAAATCCGAGCTGGCCGATTGGAAGCTCGAAAGATCGGTCGCCGCACCCTAATCACCCGCGCGGCAATCGAGGCGTGGCTCGCGGCCCTCCCCGTTCGCAGCGCGACCGCGGCTTGAGGTAATGGCCATGAGCGCCCTCGTCGAGCCGCGCCTCGTGATCGAGGTGGACGACATACTCGTCCGCTACTTCGACGCCCCGAGCGGCGAGGATTGGCCGTATCTCGGCCTGAACGACATCCTCGCCCTTACCCGATCGAACGACCCTGAAGGCACCAGGCGGGACGTCGAAAACGACAACGACTCCGGCGCGGCCTATTCCGCCACCGCGGATGGACTGGTGGTCGTAGTTCCCCGTGCGGTCGCCTATGGCCTGATCGGCGCCGCGATCAAGGTGGGCCTAGTGCACGCCTCTGTCTTCGACGTCGTCGAGGAAGGCGTCATTCTAGCCGCTAACCTGCAGCTCGCCGATCTCACCGAAGCAGAGAAGCTAGCCTGGACGGAGCGGGTCCATGCGCGCAACGGCGGCTTGGCGACGCCCACGCGGGGGCTGCCGCAATGAAACGTGCCCGTGTCGATCCCATCTTCATCGGCGAGGTCAATGACGTCGCCGTCCGCTTCTTCGGTCCGCCGGACCGGCGCCCATCTTTCGCATGGGCGGCCGTCGCGGATGTGCTGCTGGCCGCTCGATATCCCGAACCTTCGAACCCGTCATTTCTGGTCGAGTTGCTCCGCGACGCTAGTGGTGATGCCGCGCGTATCGGCACGCCAGACGGCACGGAAATGGTCGTGGCTTTCTGGCTCGCCAAGGCTTTCTTCGACGGCGCAGCCCTGATCGGTGCCATCGACAAGGGGGTGGCGCGCGCTTTCACTCGACAGGCGGCGATCGCGACAAGCAGGCTGATTGATCCGCGCAACGACGCGCCGGAGCGCTATCTCATTCAGGCGCGCGCGCGGCACGACGCCACCATGACGCGGTTCATGCCATGAGCAACGTCATTCCGCTCCATGCTGAGAACTTCACCCTCGCCGAGGCGGCATGGCTTCCCCTGCCGATCCCATTCCGAGAAGAGCTGGCGCTCCTGCGTGCCGATGGAGCAACCGAGTTTGCCTTGCGCGAGGTGAAGGCGTTCGACGTGAACTTCTTCCTCCGAAATTTCTTTGAGCTCGCCAAGCACCCCGGCGACGGCGAGCGCGCCTTCATTGTACCGATCCACGACGCGCGCGAAGCGATCATCGACCTTGCTGCCTGGCCGATCAACGCTCCCCATCGCCTGGCGCGACGTGATGGCCGCGGCGCGCTGCTTGGCGAAGGATTGATCGAAAATCCGGCCTCGTTTTATGGCGGAGAGCCGCTCCAGATTTACCGCACAGCGACGCGCTGGCTGGCGAACGATTGCCGCGGCGTGGTCGTCATCGATTGGCCGGGCGCAGCTCTGAGGCTCGCCGACGCGCCAGCCATCGCCGGCGAAGATGTAGAACACGCTTTCCAACTCGCGCGAGGGCTTGATCCACACGTCGAGAAGTCACGGATCTTCGCGCCGCGGCCGCAGCGAGGCGTAGCCTGATGCGCGCGTCGGAGATGGTCCCCGTGTCGGAACTCGAACGCGAGGACGCCGCGGCGGCGCGCAGGCCTGCCGACGGCAGCTGGCCCGATGACCAACCGGCCGCCCCTCTGTTGGAGATGCTCGATGCGTCCGTGTTCGCGGGGCAACCGGTTCCCGATCGGCCGTGGCATGTCGACGATCTCATCCCGGCCGGCACGGTCACCGGATTGTCGGGCGATGGCGCGACGGGGAAGTCAACCATTGCTCTACAGCTCGGCGTGGTCACCGTCGCCGGCGGCTATTGGCTGGGGCGTTCGACCGCCCGAGGCGCCTGCGTCTACCTCACCGCCGAAGACGATGTGGACGAGGTCCACCGCCGCCTCGATGCGATCACGCGCGGCATGGAGGTCGAGCTCGCCGACCTTGCCGACCTCAAGATCGTGCCGCTGGCGCATCGGGATGCCCTGCTGGCCTCAGCCGAGCCGCGCACCGGCATCCTCCGGCCGACGCCGCTTTTTGCGGCGCTCGATCAGCGGATCGCGGAAGTCGGTCCCGCACTACTTATCCTAGATACGAAAGCGGACCTGTTCGGCGGCGACGAGAACAACCGAGCGCAAGCCCGGCAATTCGTCGGCATGTTGCGCGCCCAAGCAATCCGACACCACACTACGACACTGCTGCTCGACCATCCGTCCCTTGGCGGCCTCGCCAGCGGCACAGGCACCAGCGGCTCCACCGCCTGGAACAACAGCCTCAGGTCCCGGCTCTATTTCGAGCGGGTGAAGGACGAGACCGGCAAGGAACCGGACGTCGATGCGCGCGTGCTGCGCTTGATGAAAACGAACTACTCGCGCAGCGGCGACGAGATCAAGGTCCGATGGGACGGGGGCATCTTCAAGGTGCCGACCACCAGTTCGGGCAACATGTTCACCCGGCATGCAGCCGAGGAGGCCGCCGATCAGGTGTTTCTCGACATGCTGGCGGCCTACGAGGTCGAGGGCCGAAACGTTGGTCCTGCCGGCCCGACTTACGCCCCCACCGTGTTCTCGAAAGATGTGCGCTCCAATGCCCTCGGGAGGCGCGGCCTCGCCGACGCGATGAACCGGCTCTTCGCGGCCGGTCGCATCTGCGTCGAGGAGGTCGGACCTCCTTCGCACCGCCGGAAACGCATCGTGGTGAGTGGACGGAGGGGCGCCGAATGACCTTCCAATCCCCCGATCGGGCTTCCAACCCCCCTTCCAATCGATTTCCAATCCCCTTCCACCCCCCTTCCAATCAGCGGAAAAGCCTTCCAATCCCCTTCCAACCCCCTGTGTTCCAATCCCCCTACTACCCTATAGGCGCGTACGCCCCCTCTGGGGCGGGACGCTCGCGCCATCAGAAGGGTGTCGTTCAAGCCGGGATCGGAACGCTCAACCGAGACAGCGGGAGCGCGTCGTGAGCAGCACGGAGATCGACAAGGTCGCGCACAAGGGGCGCCGTCCTCCGGCAAAAAAGCCCCGCATCTCGCGCAAGATGCATCAGGCGCTTGAGGCGTATATCACCGGGACCGCAAAGACGCAGGTTGAAGCAGCAGCAAAGGCTGGCATCAGCTCTGAGCACTTCTGCCGCGCATTGAAGACGGATCATATTCAGGCGTTTGTCGTGCGACGGACCGGCGAACTTCTCGGCGGACTGCTTCCGAAAGCTTATCGGGCGCTGGATATGGTGCTCGAGGGGGAAAACAAGGCGGCTGCGCTCCAAGGCGCGTTGGTGCTGTTCAAGCAGTACGGCCTGATCACGCCGGATAGCCCGGAGGTGAGCGTGACGGTCAACCAGCCGGGGTATGTGATCGACCTGTCGGGCAGCGACGGCCGCACGGCGCGGATCATCGACGGCACGGCGATCGAGCTGCCGGCCGACGGGGCGGACGGTGACGATGGAGATCCGCAGTGACGGCGGCGGCGTCAGGCGGCCAGGCGCTTGCGGGTCCTCTGCACCTGTATCGGGTGCCACTGGCCACCCGTCGGCGTGGGGATCCCGCGCCGGTTCAGTTCGGCAGCGGCAGCGCGGGTGGACAGGTCCGCAAGCTCGGCGAACACCGGCACGAGGTGCTGTGCGCGCTCGGTGGCCTCGGCCTTATGGCGGACGGCCAGCACCTCGGCACCGTGCCTTCCCAGCTTGGTGCCGCGGGCCCTGGCAGCAGCAAGAGCGACCCGTGTGCGCTCGGCAATCTGCTCGCGCTCGTGCTGGGCGACGGCGGCGAGGATGTGGATCGTCAGGCGGTTTGCATGCGGGTTGTCGGTCGCGACGAACTCGACGCCCGAATCCATCAGCGCGGCGATGAAAGACAGGTTGCGGGACAGTCGGTCGAGCTTCGCGATGACCTGCTTGGCCTTGCGCTTGCGGCAGAGGGCGAGTGCTTTCGCCAGCTCCGGCCGATCGTTGTCCTTCCCGCTCTCGGTCTCGATGAACTGACCGGCGAGCTTCCACGCGCCTCCGTTGAGATAGTCGCTCACCGCCTTCTGCTGCGCCTCCAGCCCGAGACCAGAGCGGCCCTGCCGATCAGTGCTGACGCGAAAATAAGCGACGAACGTTCCTTCGGTCATGGAAGCCTCCACGCGAATGCTTGTGTTGAACAAGCGTACCTTGGCTCGGCTGAACCAAGCTCGCGAACTCTGCGCGCCGAACCCGCGTCCCAGCGCATCCGGCGACGGCTCGTGGATGTGCGGCCAGTGGTCCCTGGTGACGGCCAGCTGACTGTTCGAGCCGTAGGTACAGTGCACGCCCTTCAACGGCGGCCACAGCTTCACCGCGTAGTCGGTGAGATAGGCGAGTTGCCCTGCTCCTCGACATGCGACATCGGCCCGCGCCCGCCCATCAGCAGTCGGCCCTGCGCGTCGATGCGGCAATCGACGGTGATGCGGCCGTTCTCATAGACCGAGGGCCGCCCCGGCGTGATGCAATTCCCCGCTGCGCCCCGCTCTGCGGCGAGGTGGCGGCGAGAGCGCTGTAGACCGGGACGATGGTCCGGCGGTCGTCCCCCGCTATCAAACGATGCACCCGCGCGCGGCGACCGGCCAGGGCGTGAGCGTGCCGGCGTCCAGCACATGCACCGTGTCGACCATGTTGGTCACCACGCAGGCATGATTGGGCACGATGCGCAGTTGGTCCCCCACCGCGAGGCCGATCGGCCCAGCGCTCACCAACCGGCCATGCTCCTCGGAGAGCTGGTCGATGGCGATGTCCGGCCGTCCCAGCACATGGCCATAACCGCTGAGGCCGAGCAGGTCGGAGGTGAGGGTCTTGGATCCGGCATCGATGATGGCGCGGTCCTGGGCGGGGACGGAGACGACGGTCGCGAGCACGGTGAGGGCACAGTCGTCCCATCCGCACACGCCGCGCTCCACCAGCGAGCGATCATTATAGACATAGGTGCCCGGCCGATATTCGGTGGTCACCGGCGCCTCGGCCGCCTGCATCATCGAGGGCGTGCCGCCGGAGGTGACGACCGGAACCGCGATCCCCGCGGCCTCGATCCGCGCTTTCGCCTCGCGCATGAACGCTTCCACCGCTGCGGCGGCGCCGACCGGCGGATAGGTCATCAGCCCGCCGAAGACGAGGCCGGGTGCGGCGGCGATCGCCCGGGCAAGCGCGGCGGCGGCCTCGGGGCTGGCGACGCCGCAGCGATGGGCGCCGGTGTCGCATTCCACCAGCACGGCGAGCGGCACGGGCGCGGCGGCAAAGGTCGCCGACAGGCCGGCAACGACCGCCTCGCTGTCGGCCACCACGGAGAGCCTCGCCCGCCGAGCCAGCGCGGCGAGATGGGAGAGCTTGTTGGCTCCGACGATGTTGTAGGTGATGAGCACGTCGCGGATCGCCGGCTCGCCCGCCAGCATCGCTTCCGCCTCCGAGAGCTTCTGGCAGGTGATGCCGACCGCGCCGGCCTCGAGCTGCATGCGGGCCAGGGCCGGCAGCTTATGGGTCTTGATGTGCGGGCGGACCTTGAGCCCATGCGCATCGGCATAGGACTGGAAGCGGGCGATATTGGCGCGCGCCACCGCCAGATCGACGAGTACTGCCGGCGTACTCGGAAGGATGGCGGGATCGGGGAACGGGCTCATGAACATCCTCATCATCTGGTCGTACCGGCGGTGACGCGCGCCGCCGGCGCCGCGTCATTTCATCTTGACAAGCTATGGGACGGGCGCATCATGGCGTCAATCCAATAAAATGGATGCATGTCTACTATATCGGACAAAATAAGCGACACAAACAGACGCAACACAGGGGAACTGGCATGCGCGCGTCCTTCCGCGCCGGCGTCATCGCGCTGGCTTCATCTCTTCTTCTCTCCGGCGCGGCGCTCGCGCAGGACGCCGGCAGCACGCTCGACAAGGTGCTGGCCCGCGGCAACCTGATCGTCGGCACGGGTTCGACCAACGCGCCTTGGCACTTCAAGAGCGCCGACGACACGCTGCAGGGCTTCGACGTCGATATGGGCCACATCATCGCAAAGGCCCTGTTCAACGACCCGAGCAAGGTCGAGTACGTCAACCAGTCTTCGGACGCCCGCATCCCCAACATCACCACCGGCAAGGTCGACATCACCTGCCAGTTCATGACGGTGACGGGGGCCCGCGCCCAGCAGGTGGCGTTCACCATTCCTTATTACCGCGAGGGCGTCGGCCTCATGCTGAAGGCAGGCGGCCCCTACAAGGATTTCGCGGCGCTGAAGGCGGCCGGCTCCAAGGTCACCGTCGCCGTGCTGCAGAACGTCTATGCCGAAGCGATGGTCCATGCCGCGCTGCCGGAGGCGAAGGTCGACCAGTATGACAGCCAGGACCTCGTCTATCAGGCGCTGAACTCCGGCCGCTCCGATGCGGTGGCCACCGACCAGTCCTCCATTGCCTGGTTCATGACGCAGAATGCCGGCCGCTATGTCGATGCTGGCTATGGCTGGAGCCCGCAGACCTATGCCTGCGCGGTGAAGCGCGGCGACCAGGACTGGCTGAACTTCGTCAACACCGCCCTGCACGAGGCGATGACCGGCGTCGAGTTCGACACCTATGCCAAGTCCTACAAGACCTGGTTCGGCAAGGACCTGCCGCCGCCGCAGATCGGCTTCCCGGTCGAGTTCAAGTGATCCGGCGCGCCGGCTGAGGCCGGTGCGGCGACGCGACCGATGATCTTCGGGCGCGCGGCGTTCCCCGCGCGCCCGTCCTTCCAACGGGACTCCGTCATGGGCTACACGCTCAATTTCTCCGCGGTCTGGCGCAGCTTCGACCTGCTGCTCGGCGGCCTGCTGCTCAGCCTCGAGCTGGCGGCGGCGGCGCTCGCGATCGGCGCGGTGATCGGCCTGGCCGTCGCCTTCGCGCTGGCGGGCGGACCGACACCACTGCGCCGCGCGGCGGGCGCCTATGTCACGCTGATCCGCAACCTGCCGATCCTCGTGCTGATCCTGTTCACCTATTTCGCGCTGCCGCAGCTCGGCGTGCGCATCGACAAGATCCAGAGCTTCGTGCTGACGCTGGCGATCTATTCGGGCGCCTATCTCGCCGAGGTGTTCCGCGCCGGGCTTCTGTCGGTGCCGCGCGGGGTGAAGGAGGCGGGGCTCGCCATCGGGCTGACCCCGATGCAGATCCGCACCTCGCTGATCCTGCCGCTGATGCTGCGCAACGTGCTGCCCTCGCTGTCCTCAACGCTGATCTCGCTGTTCAAGGACACCTCGCTCGCCGCGGCCATCGCGGTGCCCGAGCTCACCTTCGAGGCGCGCAAGATCAATGTGGAGAGCTTCCGCGTCATCGAGGTGTGGATGGTTACCTCCGCGCTCTACGTCGCCACCTGCGCCGTGCTCGCCGCGCTGATGCGCGCCCTCGAGCGCCGCCTCGCCATTCCGAAGTGAGGCGATGATGGATCCAAACTTCCTCAACGACCTCGCTCTCTTCGCCAACGAGATCTGGATCGCCCGCTACGCCCTGCTCAAGGGGCTCGGCGTCACCCTCTCCATCTCGGCGCTCGCCATCCTGGCGGGTTCGGTGCTCGGCATCGGCGTGGCGCTCGGCCTCGTATACGGCCCGCGCGTCCTGCGGGCGGTGATCCGCGTCTATGTCGACATCGTGCGCGGCACGCCGGTGCTCGTGCTGGTGCTGGCGAGCTATTACATCTTCTCCACCGTCGGGCTTGATCTCGGGCCCTTCCAGGCCGGGGTGCTGGCGCTCGCGGTGTTCTGCTCTTCCCATATCGGCGAGATCGTGCGCGGCGCGCTGCAGGCGATCCCGCCCGGACAGGCCGAGGCGGCCAAGGCGATCGGCCTCACCTTCGGCCAGACCTTTTCAAGCGTGCTGTGGCCGCAGGCGCTACGCCAGATCCTGCCGACCTGGGTGAACACCGCCGCCGAGATGGTGAAGGCCTCCACCTTGCTTTCGGTGATCGGCGTCGCGGAACTGTTGCTGCGCACGCAGGAGATCATCTCCCGCAACTTCCTGAGCCTGCAATTCTATTTCCTCGCGGGCTTCCTCTACTTCCTCATCAATTTCGGCATCGAGCGGCTTGGCAAATATGTCGAGCGCAAGACCGCCGTCCCGTCCTGAAGGCGCGCGCCGATGAACAAGCCGCTTCTCGAAATCAAGGGTCTGCGCAAGTGGTACGGCGCCGTCGAGGTGCTCAAGGGGGTCGATTGCACCATGGCCCAGGGGGAGGTGATCTCGATCATCGGCTCCTCCGGCTCGGGCAAGACCACCATGCTCCGCTGCATCAACATGCTGGAGGAGTTTCAGGACGGGCAGATCCTGCTCGACGGCGAGGCCATCGGCTATGAGGAGCACCCGTCCGGCCGCCGCCGCAAGAGCGAGAAGGAGGTCGCCCGCCAGCGCGCGCTCACCGGGATGGCGTTCCAGCAGTTCAACCTGTTCCCGCATATGAGCGCCGCGCAGAATGTGATGCTCGGGCTCGTCAAGGTGAAGAAGATGGGCCGCGACGAGGCCCGCACCCTGGCCGAGCAGTGGCTGGGGCGTGTGGGGCTGGCTGCACGGGCCGATCACTATCCCGGCCAGCTCTCCGGCGGCCAGCAGCAGCGTGTCGCCATCGCCCGCGCCATCGCGATGAATCCCAAGCTGATGCTGTTCGACGAGGTGACCTCGGCGCTCGATCCCGAGCTCGTCGGTGAGGTGCTCCAGGTCATCAAGGGCCTCGCGGCCGAGGGCATGAGCATGCTGCTCGTCACCCATGAGATGCGCTTCGCCTACGAGGTCTCCAGCCGCGTCATCTTTATGAACAAGGGCGTGATCGGCGAAGAGGGCGACCCGAAGGAGATGTTCGTGCGGCCGCGCACCGAACGGCTCGCCGAATTCCTCAAGACCTCCAGTTTCCAGTAGCAGAGCAGGTACGCATGACCATCATACGATACGGCGCCGGCGAGACCGGCGCGGGCGGCCAGAAGCTGCCCTTCGCCCGAGCCACCCAGGTCAATGGCTGGCTCTATGTCTCCGGCCAGGTGGCCATGGAGAAGGGCGAGATCGTTCGCGGAGGCATCGTCTCCGAGAGCCGCAAGGCCATCGAGAACATGATCGCCATCCTTCACGAAGCCGGCTACGGGATCGAGGACATCGTGCGCTGCGGCGTGTGGCTCGATGACCCGCGCGACTTCTGGAGCTTCAACGGCGTCTATGCCGAGTATTTCTCGGAGAATCCCCCGGCCCGCGCTTGCGTGCAGTCCCGCATGATGGTCGATTGCAAGGTGGAGATCGATTGCGTCGCCTTCCGCGCCGACAAGATGTGACGTCCGCCGCCGTCCCGTCCGATCGGGCGGGGCGGCGCCCTCCAGCGGGAGCAGCGAGATGAAGTCGAAAGAGCCGCAGATCGGGCAGGAGCAGGCGAACGGGGCAGCCGGCGGCGCCAAACGTAGCCGCGGGCTCGACCGCGCCTTCGAGATCCTCGAATTCCTGCGCGCCCGCCGCCAGCCGATGCGTCCGAACGAGATCGCCGCCGAGATGGGCGGGCCGCGTTCCTCCATCTATGAACTCGTCAACCTGCTGCTGCGCCAGGGGATGCTGGACTATTCCGGCGGCGACGGCCGGGTGTTTCTCGGCCGCCGGCTCTATTTCCTCGGCATGGCCTATTCCGGGCATTTCGACCTGATGCGCGAAAGCGCGGCGCTGCTGCAGCGCCTCGCTGAAGAAACGCGCGAGACCTCGCAGATGTGCATGCTCGACGGCAACAAATACACCGTTGCGATGATGCGCGAGGGCCTGCGTCCGTTCCGCATCTCCTCCGATGTCGGCGAGATCGTGCCGATCCCGTGGACCGCATCCGGCCGCCTGCTCGTCGGCCATATGAGCGATGAGGAGATCCTCGGCTTCATACCGCGAGAGGACTTCGTGCTGCCGAACGGCCGGCTGCTCGAGCCGAGCCAGTTTCTCGCCGAGGTGCGGCGGGCAACCGCCGACGGCTTCTTCACCTTCAACAGCACAGTCGAGAATTTCACCTACTGCTTCGCCGTGCCTGTGCATCAGGCCGATGGTGCGGTGATCGCCACGCTGTGTCTCGTCGCGCCGCGCGAGGACGGCCTGCGCCATCGCGACTCCTATCTCGACCGGCTGCTCGCCGCCGCCGGCGAACTCTCTGAGAAGCTGGGCTATCTGCCCGCCGGGGCTGCCCCGCCTCCGCGCCGCGTCCGCTCGCAGCGGGGCACCGAATAGCAGAACGGGGCGCCTCGCCGGAGCCGCGTTGGGTCAACACCGCCTCAGCGATCATCCAGAGCCAGGCCTCACGCTCGGTGAAGGGCTCCGGCGCGAACACCGGATGCTCGAACACGTCGCGGTCGACGGCGATGAAACCGCGCTGGTTCATGCCGCCTCTCCTCATTGACGCCGCTCCGGAAGAACAGTTTCCCGCTCGGCCATCCGTTCCATCTCCCGCAGCAGCGACAGGAAGCATTTCGGACCCCAGTCGAGATCCTTGGGCGGGTCGGACCCGAGATCGGTCACGATCCGGCTATCCCAAAGGAAGGCGATCATTCGATGAAACGGCCAATCGGCTCGATGAAACGTACGTCGAGGGAAATTCAACGGAGCAAGGGGCACCATCCGATCGGCAACTTTCCGCGGAAAGTCGCAGACGTCGTCACATTGCATCGCAGAGCATGATGCGCTCGATGGACAGCAGGATTGCTCGAGACCTCGTATCCGGCGGGAGGTGCCGGCGAGCAAGACGAGCGGATTTGCACGCAAGGCTGGCCTGTCGCGTAGCTCAGCGTCAAGCGCCAGCCCCTCACGGATTGTGCCCATGAACTAGCGGGCGCCTCGGAACCACGCCCTGCCCTCCTCGGGCAGCGGCCCTATCCCAGGCAAAGCGCACCAGCTGCCCCTCGCTCTCGAGCTTCCCGGACCGCTCCTACCTATCGAGGAGAATCATCGTTCAGGGGAAGGAAACTGGCGGATGGCGAGGGACAGCGCTTTGACCTACATAAAGCGGCTTGCATATCACGATCTCCAACGGAAGAGTGCCTACCCGTGATTCCTTGGTCGCAACTCGACACCGCACAAGTGCCCGGCGGAGGCCAACTTCGCCTCATGCAGCGCGGCACGGAATTCTCGATCATGGCAGGATCGATCGAGTTGATGAACAGCCGCCTCAGCGGGTCAGAGAAGGCGCTCGCCACGATAGCCTGCGACCGGCTTCGAGGGCGCCCCAAGCCACGTATGCTCATCGGCGGGCTGGGCATGGGTTTCACCCTTCGCGCAGCGCTGGCCGAACTCGGGCTCGATGCCAGTGTCATCGTCGCGGAACTGGTGCCGGCAGTGGTGGCATGGGGTCGCGGACCAATGGCGGAGATCTTCGGAGAATGTCTAGCCGATCCGCGCGTGACCATCCGAGAGGAAGACGTAAGCGGCGTGATCCGCGCTGGCCGAGCGACCTTTGATGCGATCCTGCTGGACGTGGACAATGGTCCCGGAGGACTGACACGTAAAGCCAACGACCGGCTTTACGATATCGCCGGGCTCACCTTGGCGAGAGCCGCACTGCGGCCGGGCGGCATGCTGGCGGTCTGGTCGTCGGGGGCGGATGCGCAGTTCACCCAACGTCTTCGGAAGACGGGGTTCGGCGTGGAGGAAGTGCGCGTGCGAGCCAATGGAAAACGCGGCGGCGCACGTCATGTCATCTGGATCGCCAGCAATCCCGAGGCGCGTCCCGGTGGTCCTACCGCAGGATCGTGAGGCGCTGCAGGCCGCTTGGCTGCATTTTATTACTGAGCCTCCCCCTCCTCTGATCTCGTCGAGGTGCAGCTACGGGTCGACCATGTTCCGCGGCGTGGCAGGTCGTGCGGGGCCCGACGGTCGAATGTGAATCACATAACCGCAGATGCGATATAAAGATTTCTTTATATCCATATTGCTGTGCGGCCGTATCTCCGTTACGGTCTCCTTGTCGTGGTTCTCTGACCTTGCGTCGGAGCTAAGAGGGAAGTCGGTGCGCCTTTTGGGGCAATGCCGGCGCTGCCCCCGCAACTGTAAGCGGCGAGCCTTTGTCCATTTCGCGTCACTGGGGCGATGATCCTCGGGAAGGCCGGACGAAGGCGGCGACCCGCGAGCCAGGAGACCTGCCGCGACAGCCTAATCGTCCCTGGGCGGGGTGTCCCGGTGGTGCGTTCGCGCGTCCGCCGGTGTCTGTCACCGTGACGCGCCTATGCGTCCGCTCGGCCTTTGCCCCCAATCATTTGGGGTTAGCCGATGAATGTCTCCTGTTCCTCCTCCGGCATGGTGCCGGTTTCCACCCTCGGTACGCCGCGGATCGGACTGCGGCGCGAACTGAAAGCCGCGCTGGAAAGCTACTGGTCGGGTAAGATCGACCAAGCCGCGCTGCTCGACATCGCCGCCCGGTTGCGCGCCGCCAACTGGGCGCGGCAGAAGGCGCTCGGGGTAACCAACATCCCGTCCAACGACTTCTCGCTCTACGACCATGTGCTTGACACGGCGGTGATGGTCGGCGCCATCCCCGAAGCCTATGGCTGGACCGACGGACCGGTGCCGCTCGATACCTACTTCGCCATGGCGCGCGGCAGTCAGGGCGACGCCGTGTGCGAGCACGGCCATGCGCATGTCCATGGCGAGGGCGTGCCGGCGCTGGAAATGACCAAGTGGTTCGACACCAACTATCATTACATGGTGCCGGAATTCGTCGCCGGGCAGCGCTTCACGCTCGCTTCCAGCAAAGCGGTCGACGAGTATCGCGAGGCGAAGGTGCTCGGCTACGACACACGTCCGGTGCTGCTCGGGCCGGTGACCTTCCTGCGGCTCGGCAAGGCGAAGGATACCGGCCTCGACCCGCTGTCGTTGCTTGGCGACCTGCTGCCTGTTTATGTCGAGACGCTGCGCCGTCTCTCCGCCTCAGGCGCCGAATGGGTGCAGATGGACGAGCCCTGCCTCGTCACCGATCTCGACGACGCGGCACGCGCAGCGCTGCGCGAGGCCTATGGGTTCTTCGCCCACGCGCTGCCGAAGCTGAAGATCATGCTCACCTCCTATTTCGGTGGGCTGGGCGACAATCTCGACACCGCGTTGGCGCTTCCGGTCGCCGGGCTGCATCTCGATCTGGCGCGGGCCCCGGAACAACTGGCGGAGGTGTCGACGAAAGCGCGGGCGGGACTGGCTCTATCGCTCGGCGTCATCGATGGGCGCAATGTCTGGCGCGCCGACCTGTCGAAGCTGCTCGCAGCACTTGAGCCCGTGGTGCGCAAGCGCGGCACCGATCATGTCGAGATCGCACCGTCCTGCTCGCTGCTGCATGTGCCGATCGACCTCGCTCAGGAAACCGCGCTCGATCCTGACGTGAAGAGCTGGCTTGCTTTCGCCGTGCAGAAGATGGAGGAACTGACGACTCTCGCTACGGCGGTCTCTGGCCATCGCCAGGCGGTCGCCGACAAGCTGGCGGCCTCCAGTGCGGCGGCGGAAGCCCGCCGCATGTCGCTCAAGGTGCATAATCCTGCCGTGGCGGAGCGGCTGGCAGCGGTGACGCCGGAGATGGTCCGGCGCGCCAGCCCCTTCGCCGAACGCGTGCGGGTGCAGCGCGAGCGGCTGCGCGTGCCGACCTTCCCGACGACCACCATCGGCTCGTTCCCGCAAACGCCGGAGGTACGCAAGGCCCGCGCCGCTCATGGCAGGGGCGAGGTCAGCGACGCCGCCTATGACGCCTTCCTGCGCGAGGAAACGGCGGCGACCATCCGCTGGCAGGAGGAGATCGGCCTCGACGTGCTCGTGCACGGCGAGTTCGAGCGCAACGACATGGTGCAGTATTTCGGCGAGCAGCTCGAAGGCTTCGCCTTCACCAGGCATGGCTGGGTGCAGAGTTACGGCTCGCGCTATGTCCGCCCACCAGTCCTGTTCGGCGACGTCGCGCGCCCACAGCCGATGACGGTGGAGTGGTGGCGCTATGCGCAATCGATCACCCGTAGGCCGATGAAGGGCATGCTGACCGGGCCGGTGACCATCCTCAACTGGTCCTTCGTGCGGGACGACGTGCCGCGCAGCCTCGCCTGCCGGCAGATCGCGCTCGCCATCCGCGACGAGGTGACCGATTTGGAGGCCGCCGGTGCGATGATGATCCAAATCGACGAGGCGGCGATCCGCGAGGGCCTGCCGCTGCGTCGCGCCGACTGGGACGCCTATCTCGGCTGGGCCGTGGAGAGCTTCCGGCTGTGTGCCGCGGGCGTACGGGACGCGACGCAGATCCACACTCACATGTGCTACTCGGAGTTCAACGACATCATCGCCGCGATCGGGGCGATGGATGCCGACGTCATCTCCATCGAGACCTCACGCTCGAAGATGGAGTTGCTCGATGCCTTCGTCTCCTATCGCTACCCGAACGAGATCGGACCAGGGGTCTACGACATCCATTCACCGCGCGTGCCGACGGTGGACGAGATAGCGGAGTTGTTGGCGAAGGCGACGCGGCTCCTGGCGCCGGAGCAGATCTGGGTCAATCCCGATTGCGGCCTGAAGACCCGCAAATGGGAGGAGGTCCGCCCGGCGCTGATCAACATGGTGGCGGCGGCCAACCGTCTGCGCGGCGATCTCGCACAAGCCGCCGAGTGATGGAGCAGCCGGATCCGGCAACGACGCGCCCGGAGATAACGCGTCTCGTCGACATCGTCTTTCCGGGCGCGACCAACCATCATGGCACCCTGTTCGGCGGTGCCGCCCTCGCGCATATGGACCGGGTCGCCTTCCTCGCGGCGGCCCGGCATGCACGCGCGGATTTCGTCACCGCCTCCTGCGAGCGGATCGATTTCCTCGCCCCGGCGCAGCTCGGAGAGATCATCGATGCGACCGGGCGTGTGGTGCGGGTCGGGCGGCGCTCGCTCGGTGTCGAGGTCGAGCTCGTCGCCGAGGCGCCGCTGACTGGCGAGCGGCGGCGCTGCACGCGCGGTGTGTTCAACATGGTGGCGGTGGGTACGCCCGCCGCCATGCCGCCGGTGCCGGAAATGGCGGATGAGGACGGCCCGTTCCGCATGGCCGATCTCGTGATGCCGGAACAGACCAGCCATTATGGCAGTCTCTATGGCGGCAGCGCGCTTGCCATGATGGGCAAGGCAGCCTTTGTCGTCGGAACGCGGCATGCACGCCGGGCGGTGGTGATGGCCTCGACGCGCCGGGTGGACTTCGTGCACCAGATTCGCCCCGGCGACATGGCGGAGGTCGAAGCGCAGATCGAGGAAGCCGGCCGAACGTCGATGACGGTTTCGACGCAGCTTTGGTCGGAGAACCTCGCCACTGGCGAACGGCATCTCTGCGGCTCAGGGGAGTTCGTCATGGTGGCCGTCGATGCGGATCACCGGCCGGTCGCGCTTCACCCGGCCCAAGACAGCATTTGACTATCGGTTGTCTCAGCCCCTCCCCGTCCAAGAAAGGATGACACGGGGATGGCCTAACCGAACGCTCATGGAACCGGCAGCAGCCCCACCTCCCCCCGCCTCAGTCAGACGATTGAGGAGCCGAGTGCCAAGGCGCGCCAACCGGCTATGACTCAGATTAAACGTTCGTAATGTGGATTAAACTTTTTTAATGGGAGTGAACGCTCGCCCCTTTGACCGAGACAGAAAGGCAACATATTTGACCCTTTTAAGGTATCATATAACCTCAAACATCGCGCTGTTTAGAGCACCAATAAATTGATTACTTAGATTGTATTGATTCAAAAAACTTGCTCAGATTGCGTCAATTTGGTGTCGAGACTACCCCGAGGGACGTTTAGTCACCTATGGGGTCTGGGGAATGAAAATTAAATCTCTGCGGTCACTGCCGCATGGAGCACTCGCGACCAGTCTGGCGATGACGTTGTCGACTGTTTCGCTCGGGCATGCGCAGGCGCAGCAGCAGAACAACGACGACACGTCCTCCGAAGAGCTTCCGACCGTTACGGTCGCCGGAGATACGGAACCCGAGAACAATCTCCAGGCCTCCACCGGCCTCGCGCGTATTCCCGGATCGGTCCAGGATACCCCCCAGACCATCACCGTCATCAATCAGGAGACGATGCAGCAGCAGGGCGTCACCACCCTCGAGCAGGCTCTCCGCAATGTGCCGGGCGTGACGGCAAGCATCGGTGAAGGCAATGGCGGCATGAATGGCGACCAGTTTCGCATTCGTGGGTTCGAGGCCAAAAGCGATATCTTCATCGGCGGCCTGCGCGACTTCGGCGTCTATGTGCGCGACAGCTTTGCCTATGAGAGTGTCGAGGTCTTCAAGGGATCCTCGTCCGAGAATTTCGGTATGGGCACCACGGGCGGCGCCATCAACATCAATCTCAAGCAGGCGCATCTCGGCGACAAATACGATTTCGAGGGACAATTCGGCACCGGGCCGCTCTCGCGTGGCGTCATCGACCTCAACAAGCAGATCAACGACACGACGGCCGTGCGGATCGTCGGCATGGTCAACGAACAGGACGTCGCGGACCGCGATCACGTCCAGTCAGATCGCTGGGGCCTCTACGGGACTGTCGGTTTTGGCATTGGCACTGACCAGACACTGAACCTTTCATATCTGCATCAGGACAATAACCGGACACCGGATTATGGCGTGATGACAGTGCGTCAGCCCGGCAGCTCGGTCCGGCTTCCGGTAACGGAATATGGCGTGCCGCGATCGAACTATTATGGCAAGGCCAGCGATACCGACCAGTCGACCGTCGACATGCTGACCTCCAACTTCAGCAAGGAGGTGAACGACTGGCTCACCATCACCAACGACACCCGTTTCGCCTATTATACCCGCACGCTCAGCACCTCGCCGGCGAACTGCTCGATCTCCACATCGATCACGCCGTCGGGTGATTGCAGCGTTCCGTTCTTCGCAACAGGCGATGCGCCCTACGCATTCGGTGCAGGCGGCGGCTCTTCCTACGACCAGACCACGATGGGCGCGCAAAACGTCCTCACCGGCCTGATGAAGTTCGAGACCGGCTCGCTGCGCCATGAGGCGGTCGTCGGCCTCGACATGTTCATCCAAAGCGACCAGCGGACCACGCTGTCGCGCGACCCGAACGTCGCCAAGGTGCCCGGCACGATCCTCAACCCCAACTTCAGCACCAATTACGGACTGGTTTCGACGCTCAACGGGAAAAAGGACACCAGTCTCAGCGACGTCGCGATCTTCGCGTCGGACCGCGTCTGGTTCACCGAGCAGTGGTCGGTCATGGGCGGCATCCGCTGGGACAACTTCTCCAGCGATTACGGCACCTTCTCGACCGCCACCAACAGCTGGACGACCTACGACAGCAAGACCAGCTTCGCCTCGCCGAAGGCAAGCGTGATCTGGGAGCCGACCAAGACCCAGACCTACTATGTGAGCTACGCTTCGTCGGAAACGCCGGCTGGCATGTATGGCGCCAACGCGCCGACGCCGCTGAACGGCAATGACGTTCAGCCGGAAGAAAACGAGACCTACGAGATTGGCGCAAAGCTGAGCCTGCTCGATGGACGGCTGGGGCTGACCGCCGCGCTGTTCCGGACAGACAAGGCCAATGCCTACTATGTCAATCCGACCACCGGTCAGGCGGTAGCCACCAACGAAGAGCAGCGGGTCCAGGGACTTGAGCTGGGCGCCACCGGCCAGATCACCGACAAGTGGACGATCCAGGCCGCATACACCTACATGGACAGTGAGGTTACCTACGCGGCGAACACCGCCCTGATAGGCAATCCGGTAGCCGGCGTGCCGCAGAACGCGGCGTCGGTGTGGATGACCTACGACATCGCCTCATTGCTCAAGCTGGAGGGTGAATTGCTCGTGGGCGGCGGCATCACCTATCGTCAGGAAATGTACATTCGCAGTGACATGACCGCGATGGTCCCCGACAGCTTCTCCCTCGATGCGCTGCTGTCCTACAAGGTCGGCAAATACCGGGTGGCCCTCAACGGCTACAACCTGACGGACGAGCTCAACTACGACGCCTATTTCCAAGGCGAGAACGCCCTCACGTCCCGAGCCATCCCCTCGTCCGGTCGCACCGTCACCTTCACTATCGGAGCGACATTCTAGCGGTAAGGCCGGCACCAGGGACACACCTGCTCCTGCCCCCAACCTGGATCAGATCACGACCTTCGAATTCCCCGGAAGGGCATCTGCCGGAACTTACTTGGATGCAATAAGACAAGAATGGTCTGTCGTTTCGCACGTCCAACCCCGGAGCACAGATCAGGCCGGATGCCTTTTGTAGGCGTCCGGCCACCTTTACATCCCAAGGTGAAGTCACACGGACGGCGAGCAGATTGCAGAGATCCCCGGCCGACACCGATGATGGGGATCTGTCGACCGCCCCGGCGAAAAGCCCCTTTGGCTGAATAAACGCTCGGCGTACGCACTTAGAAGTTCAGGTCATTGAGATCGAGAGCCTCTCCCGACAGCCGCCCAAGCCGCCACTCTGCCACCCGTGACAAGCCCGCGATCACCGCGTCGGCACCTCGCACTTCGCAGCGATATGCCGGCTGGTAGAAGCGCAAGTCCGGATGCTGCGCCAAATCGCCGGCGACTGCGTCGGCGAAGATCTCCTGCCGATCGGTGACGTGGGCGCTGCAAGGCCCGCCCTGCAGGTGGCGACCGATAGCTCGGCTCGTCCTCCCATCGTCCATGGCACAATCAAGGTGGCGGGATTGTACCAGGGACGCTCAGCCGGCTTGGTCGAGACATACCGGGCCAGCCCGTTCATCAGCTGGTCGAACGAGATGAGGCCGGATTTCGCCACGGCCTCGAACGCCTTCAGCGCATCCCGCTTGCCAACCTCGTGCGGATACGCCTGCCTTCGCGAGGATCCCCGCTACGCCCACTCCACCGGTCTCACAGACCGAAATGACGCGGAGAAAATTGCCAAGTGGTTGGGGAGACACTTCGGGATCGATCGCCACGATCTTCCCTATTGGGCATGGTCCGAAGCTTGCCCATGATGGCATCCGAGGACGTATGGACGGCCTTAACGACCATGGCAGAGTCTCTGCGAGAGTCGCGTGCGATCGAACCCAAGGCGTCAGGCGGCTTTGTTCGCGCCCTGATAAAGAAACGCATTCCTGACGGGCGGGATTGGCACCGATCCCCGAAGTGACGGTCGATTCCGGAGGTTCGGGCGAGGACACCGAGCTCGACGCAGCGATCGTTGTAAGCTCGCAGCACCGGTGCGGCGTACGGCCACCCAAGATCCGGCATCGTACACTTGCTGACCCGCTGATGATCGGCATGTGAGAACACGCCTGCCATCAGCAGATGAACAAGATCTCGAGACGACCCGGCGCTAGCTGCACAATGTCGCCAACGGCTTTACCTAATGGCGCAATAGCGAACGGCGAGCCATGCGATACTGTCGCCTGAGACGACAAGCTCGATGGGTGGTAGCGTGGAGACGACGTAAGTCGATTTGAGACCACACGCATCGCCACGCCCCCAAAAGCCTAGCGCGGGACCTTCACGAAGAGGTCTCTCAAACGGGACGGTTGGCAGCGCAGATACTGGTCGGCAGCGGCGACCTGACCGCCTAGTGCGGCGGCAGCGTGCCAAGGCCAGCGGGGATCATAGAGGATGGTGCGTGCAAGCCCGACGAGATCGGCGTCGCCGGTCGCAACGATCGCTTCCGCCTGCTCGTAGCCGGTAATAAGCCCAACGGCCACGACCGGGATCGAGACCTGCGCCTTCACCGCGCGCGCCAGCGGAACCTGATAGCCGGGAGAGAGCGGAATCGCCTGCGACGGGTGCAAGCCACCGCTCGAAACATGGATGGCAGCGCAGTCCCGCGCTTCGAGCTCTTTGGCGAAGGCGATCGTCTGGTCCAGGTCCCAGCCGCCTTCCACCCAATCGGTCCCCGACACGCGCATCGTTACCGGGCGGTCAGCCGGGAACGCGTCGCGCACGGCGTCAAACACCTCGAGCGGGAAACGCATGCGGTTCTCAAGAGTGCCGCCATATGCATCGTCACGCCGATTGGAGATCGGCGACAGGAATTGGTGAAGGAGGTAGCCGTGCGCGCCGTGGATCTGGATGGCATCGAGCCCCAGCCGGCCGGCGCGGACGGCCGCCGCAGCAAAAGCATCACGCACTCTCTTCAGCCCTTCGGCATCCAGTGCGTAAGGCGGCGTGTTACTTTCCGCGAACGGAATTGCGGACGGTGCGACCGTCTGCCAACCGTTCGGTGAGGACGGTGCAATGTGCTGGCCACCGAGCCAAGGCTTTTCGGTCGACGCCTTGCGACCCGCGTGGGCGAGCTGGATGGCGATCGGCATGTCGGACCAGCGGCGCACGGCATCAAGCGTTCGGCCCATCGCGGCCTCGGTGGCGTCGTCGTAGAGACCTACGTCGCCATAGGAGATGCGTCCCTCGGGAACGACCGCGGTCGCCTCGATGGTGAGCAAGGCTGCTCCAGAGAGGGCGAGCTGCCCCAGATGGATGAGGTGCCAATCCGTCATGCGGCCGTCCTCGGCCGAGTACTGGCACATAGGCGCGATGACAATCCGGTTCGCGAGCTTGAGTTTGCCGACAGCGAAGGGGGTGAAGAGCGTGGGAGTGGTCAAAGGCTGCCTCTTTATCCTGCTATGAAAATGAGGGGTCAGACAGGGCTCTCGCAACGCCATGGTGCACCCCGCGAGAATGTCGCTCGTGCGCGTCAGCAGCAATGTGGAACGTCTGACATCACTTGCTCGCCTCGCGCAACCACGACCCAACGCTACATCGACAATGCCTCGTGCAGCATTCATTTAGCACGGCAATCAGCCATCTGGGTTTGCCAGGGCAGTGCTCGAACCCGACCAGAGAGCGCCGGGCTGGCAAGGCGCTTCCAACGAAGGAGAGCACCTGGGCCCAATCGCAGGGTGCGGTAGCTATACGCACGCAAATCTTAAGGACGACGATGCGTCAGACTAAAATCGTAGCACTCAATAGGGGGGCTGAGGGCGCGAGTGAGGAAGGAGCGGACGTGATCGCATCTATGATCAACGTGGGAGTTCGGACGTGAGTTTGATCTTCTGCATCGGGATCTCGGTCTTGACGCTCTGCACGCCGTCTTCGCGCTCAGCGGGCTTATCAGCATGGCTGTCGCCCTTCTCGTCTCCTCCCCGCACTCTCGACGACTGCCCGGTCATCCATCTCGCGAACCTGTCAAAGCAGCTGGCGCCCGCCATGCGGATCGGCTGGATCATCGCGGCGCCGGCGACGATCTGCGCGCTCACCACCGCGAAGCAGGCGAGCGATCTCTGCTCGAACGGGCTGGCGCAATGCATGGCGGTGGCAGCGATGGACGTCGGCCTGATCGAGGAATGCCATCCACGCATCGTCGGTCTCCACCGAGAGCGCCGCGATGCGCTCCGCGCCGCTATGGCCCGGCATATCGGTGACTGGTTCACCTGGGAGATTCCGGTCGGCGGCATGTTCGTCTGGGCGACGGCCCGCAATCCCCATATCGATCTCGACCGCCTGGTCGATCTCGGCATGGAGGCGGGCGTGCTCGTCGGCGGCAGCGGCGCCTTCGACCCGCGAGGGACCGCTCCACCGGCTATCCGGCTATCCTTCACCTTCAACGACGAGGAGAGGCTAGATCGCGGCGTTGCCCGTCTTACGCAGGCCCTGCTGACGATGGCGAGCCCCCGCATGGCATGACAATAGCAACTCAACGCCAGCAACGACGATTGAAGGACCGCCATGATCTTCGTCGCAGAGAGTGGCGAGGCGCCATGGGTGCGGCTGACGAAGGCAACAAACGGCTGAGATGGGATAACGCTCGGCCTATGCGCCGCAGGGGAAACGATTGATCCACCAAGCGCCCTTGAGAACGTTCGTTTCCTGGCAGTGCCCGATCGCTTCTTCGCCATAACTCATCTCGCGAGCCAGAGCCGCCAAGGGGAGCGGGCTACGAGCTCGGCGTTTCCAGATCGGTGACGATGGAGTCGCAAGGACGCTTGGAACGCGCCGATCCTTGCCCACACCCGGCACACCTAGGCCCGGAACTGGCTGTGGCTATGCCGGCAGGACGACCACCTTCGTCTTGACCGGCGTGCGGTCGTACAGGTCGATCATGTCCTGACTCAGCAGGCCGACACAGCCGCTGGTAACACCGGAGCCGATCGATTCGGGATCGCTGGTCGCGTAGATTGTGTAAAGCGTGTATGCGCCGTTTTGGTAGAGATGAAGCGTGCGGGCGCCGAGTGGATTGTCGAGGCCGCCCGGCATGCCGCGGGCGTACTTTGCTGCCTCTGGCTGGCGCTGAATCATCTCCTTGGGCGGTGTCCAGGTCGCCCATTCGCTTTTGCGCCCGACATAAGCGTCCCCGCTCCACCGGAACCCATCGCGACCAACATTGGCACCATAGCGAGTGGCGAACCCATCCTCCTCAACGCGGTAGACGTAGTACTTGCTGGGATCGACGATAATCGTACCGGGCGCTTCCTCGGTCTCGTAGCGAACGGTCCGGCGGTAATATTTCCGATCGACCTTGGTGACGTCGACCGCGGGAATCGGGAACTTCTCCTCAGGCAACGGCCCGTAGACCTTCTGCGCCTCGGCGAGGCTCATGCCGTCGGGTGTTGCGCAACCGGCCAGCCCAAGCGCGCCGAGGCTGACGGCCGAGCCGGCAAGAAACGAGCGGCGGCTGAGAAGCCCCGCCCGCCGCTCGAGCGGAGCGATCTCGTCCATCTTGCCGGCACGGGCACTCCGACCATCCATGATCATCGCTTGGGTCTTCCATGTCCTGTTGCCGGAGAGGATTATGTCCCGGCATATACTCGCTGAGCGTCGCCAAGCTGGAGATAGCCGGTACACGGCTCGACTGGCAAGCTCGGGAGCGCACTTCAAACCAACGGGAGTGGCAAGGTGGCCTTTGCACGCGTTGCCACGCTACACTCGGGAACTCCCCAGCGGCGACGCCGGCGGCAATTCGCAGATGGTCATTCCTGCGACAGGAGAGACCGGAAGCCGATGCGGAAGCGGTACCTTGAAGCCGAATGCGGAGCTGGCTTTGATCTTGGATCCCACGCTTTGGACGGAGGAGAGTGCGGCACTCGCCAAGACATTCGCACAGCGGCACCGTCGTCTTCGCGACCGGCGAACACGATCAGGTGCCCCCCATGAAGGGCTGCGATCTGGTGGAGAGAGGCTGTGAGCCGCTACGCTGAAGGTACGTCAGTCTCCTCCAGCCCCTGCGCTTTCACGGTTTTCTCAAGATCGCGCCCCCTTCGCAGCCCGTCGTTCCTCGGCATCTTGCCGAGGCCGATAATCCGACGAGTGGCCACACCGCCGCACGGGATCGATCTTAGGCCACGCGCTCTTGGTGGTTCGGTTCGAAACGGGCGCGTGAGAAGGCCCGCATGTTCTGCGGGATGCGACCGTCCGCGATCCACCGAGCCGTGGCGAAGACATGGTTGCCGGCCAGCGAAACCCCGCTGTGACAGGTCACGAGGAAGGCACCTGGAGCAATCTCGTCATAGATGGGGCTCGCGTCGGGTGTCAGGATCCGCAAGGCGGCCCAACTGCGGACGACCGAGACCGACCTCAGCATCGGGACGAAGTCGAGGGCATTTCTTGCGATCCGCCGGGTGGTGCCGTAGCTGGTGGAAAGATCGAAGCCGACATCTTCCCAGCTCGTTCCGATGAGAAGCGTGCCGTCATCCGTCTGCCGGATTTGCTCCATCACGAGAGGGAACAATTGCGGCAGCCGCTCCGTCACCATGATCTGCCCCCGCATCGGCTTGACCGGGATCGAAATGCCGAGTTGCTCGCCGAGTCCGACATTGCCGAGGCCGGAGGCGAGCACGATGCGGTTGGCGGTCCATTCGCCGTCGGCCGTTTTTAGCCGATAAGCGGATGACCGTCGTTCGATTGCGGTGACGCCGGCATTGGGGGCGTATCGGCCTCCGAGTTGGACAAAGGCGCGATGCAGCGCCCGGAACAGCCGAATGGGATTGGCCTGGCCGTCATAGGCAGAGTAGCTGGCGCCCGCCACCTTGGGCCCGACCTGCGGTACCAGTTCGCGCAAGCGCCTGCTGTCGACCATCTCATACTCGTAGGGCTCGGCGGACTGCTCCGCCACCCGGGCCATCTGGGCGGCACGTGCGGCCAGATCGTCCTCCGTCATGCACAGGAACACGCCGCCGGGCTGTTCGAGGCCGACATCAAGGCCGGTGAACTCCTTGAGCCAGCGCGCGAGCTCGGGCCAGACACGCCCGGCCTCGCGTGCCCAAGGCGTATAGGGGGCCAGAAGATCGCCCTTGCCCTGAACCCACACCAAACCGAAATTGCCGCGGCTCGCCCGGATGGCGGCATCGCCCTCATCCAGGAGCACGGTATTCACGCCGGCCAGCCGGAGACCGCAGGCAATCGCGACGCCCACCAGACCGCCGCCGATGACGGCGACGTCGCATTCAGGCTGCATCGGCATGATCGGCCTCCTCGTCGGGTGCGGTGGCCAGTTCGGCCAACACCATCGGCTTGAGCGGGAAACGAGGGTGGTAGTTGCCAATCTCCTCGCGGGACTGACCGGTTTCCTCGGCGATGATCCTCGTCACCGCCGGCCCGCAGACGCGCCCCTGGCAGGGGCCCATGCCGCAGCGGGTGAACACCTTGGCCTGCGCCGGTCCCCTCGCACCGTCGCGCACGGCAGCGCGCACCTCATTCGCCGCGATACGCTCGCAGCGGCACACCACCACCTCGTCGGCGATCGGCGATTGGGCGGACAGCGCCGGCCGGTAGGCGTCGTCGAGGAAGTGGCGAAAGCGCCGCTCGGACAGCAGATGGCGGCGTTCCAGGCTCGCCAGTTGGTCACGTTGTGCCGGCCGAAGGCGATCGAGCGCGCTGGCAATCGCGAGAGCTGCGAGGCGCCCGCTATGCGGAGCGGCCGCAGCGCCGAGAATACCGGCGCAGTCGCCTATCGCGAAGGTGCCGGGACGGGACGTCTCGCCCCACGCATCGACCCGTGGCCGGAAGCTCGCCTGAGCGTCATCCCAGTCATGTGCGCAGCCAAGCGTCAGCGACAGCTGGATGTTCGGCACGATGCCCTCATGGCACAGAACGAGATCCACTGCGAGTTCGTGCGCCTGGCCTGCGGACGTGAAGCGGATGGCGCGTACCCGGGCATCTCCCTCTACCCGGATCGACCGGGCGTCGCGATAGACCGGGATGCCCGCCTGGCGAATGGCAGCGAGAAAGCCGAGGCCCTTGGCGACGGACGCCCGGTGTTCCAGCAGAGCCGGCCCATGCGAGAATGCCGTGCGGATCGGTGTGCGGCGGCCGGTCTCGACGATGGCCGCCGGCAGTGCCCCGAGATCGATTAGCTGCTTCGCAAGCAACAGCAACAGTGGGCCGTTTCCGCACAGCACATAGCGGCCGTCGGGAACGAGGCCGGATTGCTTCATCAGTAGCTGGGCGGCACCAACTCCCATGACCCCCGGCAACGTCCAACCCGGGAGCGGCATCGCTCTCTCGATGGCCCCGGTCGCGAGAACCAGATGGCGCGTCCGCAACCGGCGGATCGTTCCCCCGCTGTCATAGCTGACGACATCTGCGTCGATGCGCGAGACGGCGCTGGAGGGCCGCACGTCGAGGCCGGAGCTGATCGCCTCACGCAGCCAGGCGGCCCCTGAAGCATAGTCCTTTCCGAGGCTCATCGAGCGCGCGAAAGCACCGCCGAGCGCACCACGATAAATGTTGCCGCCGGCCTCGGGACGTTCGTCCAGCAGGACCGAGGCGATACCGAGTTCGCGCAGCGAGGCGGCGGCGGCCGCTCCGGCTGGTCCGGCGCCGATAATCACGGCGTCTACGGTCTCGATCATGGCGTGAGCTCCGTCAGTTCGCGCAGGCCGAGCTGCCGCTCCACGCGCATGCCGTTACGGACTTCGATGAGGCAGGCTTGCCGGTTGGCGAGCCCGTCGATCGTCACCAGGCAGTCGAAGCAGACGCCCATCAGGCAGAAAGGCGCCCGCGGTTCCCTGTCGAGTGCGGTGAGGCGATAGGGCGCGACGTCCGCCAGCAGTAGCGCGGCGGCCACCGTGTCGCCGGTGCGGGCCGCGACCGGTCGGCCATCGACCATTATCTCGACACGGCCGGCATCGGCGATGTTGTTGTGGCGCTTGAACATGATGCAGGCTCTCGCACTCAACTCGCGGCGGCGATCGCCGAGACTTCCAGACGATAGGGACCGTCGAGGTCCGACACGCCGACCGTGGCACGGGCCGGCAGCTCATGCGGTGCGAAGCGCCGCTTCCACACCTCGTTCATCGTCGCCTTGTCCGCCATGTCGGTCAGGAAGATCGTGGCCGACACGACGTGCCCGATCGATGACCCCGCTTCCCTGAGATAGGTTTCGAGACGATCCAGCACCTGCTCGGTCTGCGTGGTCATGTCGGCCGTACCGTCCTGCGCGACGATGCCGGACAGAAAAACGAAGCCGCCATGCACTACTGCACGATGGAAGATTGCCGTGCGCTGGTAGCGTTCGATGCTCATTGGGATACTCCGTGAAATCAGGCGGCCGGCATCAGGCGGACGGTGCCGGCGAAATGGCAGTGGGCCGAGGCCTCGCCGATGGACATGACGGGCGGTTCGCTCGCGCAGATGCTGGCCGCGGCGGGGCAGCGGGTGCGGAAGCGGCAGCCGCTCGGTGGGCGCGCCGGGCTCGGCACGTCGCCCTCGAGCAGGATGCGGCGGCGCTGCCTTTCGATCCGGGGATCGGGATCGGGCACCGCGCTGAGCAGTGACTGCGTGTAGGGGTGGAGCGGTTGCGAATAGACGCTGGCGCTCGGCCCGGCCTCCATGATCTGGCCGAGATACATCACATAGACGCGGCTTGCCGCCTGCCGGACCACGGCGAGATCGTGGGCGATGAAGAGGATCGCCAGCCCCTTTTCGTCGCGCAGCTTCAGGAACAGGTTCATGATCTGCGCGCGGATCGATACGTCGAGCGAGGATACCGGCTCGTCGCAGATCAGCACCTTCGGCTCCACCACCAGCGAGCGAGCGATGCAGACCCGCTGGCGCTGGCCACCCGACAGCTCGCGGGGCTGGCGTTCCAGGATGTCGAGCGGCAGCCCCACCTCTTCCATGAGGCTACGGGCGCGCAGCATGCGGGCGCGGGCATTGTGTTCGCCGGCGATCTGCAAGGCCTCGTCTATTGCCTGCCCGATGGTCTGCGACGGGGTAAGGGCCGTATAGGGATCCTGAAAGATGTACTGCGCCTGCAGCCTTGCCTGACGACGGCGGGAGCCGCGCAGGGTGAGCACATCGACGCCGTTGATCAGGACGCGGCCGGCAGAGGCGCGCTCCAGTCCAACAATCGTGCGGCCGAGTGTGGATTTGCCGCAGCCCGACTCGCCGACCAGCCCGACGAGTTCGCCCGCTTCCACATTGAGACTGATACCGTCGCAGGCCCGGATATCTTCTCCCGAGGCGCGATCCTTGAAGGTCACGGAGAGATTTTCGATCGAGAGCATGAGGAACCTCAGCGCGTGGCGGCGAGCGCCGCTCGGACGTTCGCGAAGCACGCTGCGGCGTGCGTCCCGGCGACGGGTTGAAGGGGCGGACGGGCGCTGCCACAGGCCTCCAGCGCGACCGAGCAACGCTCCTCGAAGGCGCATCCCTTCAGCGGTCTGGACAGGTCCGGCGGCAGGCCGGGCAACCCGCGAAACGGCGCGCCGAGCGGCGTGTCGAGGCGCGGCACCGAGGCGAGCAGCCCGCGCGTGTACGGATGCGAAGGCTGCACCAGAACGTCGTCGGCCGAGCCGATCTCGACGATGGCGCCCGCATACATGACGGCAATGGCATCCGCCATGCCGGCCACCACGCCGATATCGTGGCTGATCAGCACGATGGCCATGCCGATCCGCTTCTGCAGCTGGCGCAGCAGGCTGATGATCTGGGCCTGGACCGTCACGTCGAGCGCCGTGGTGGGCTCGTCTGCGATCAGCAGCTTCGGCTCGGCGGCGATCGCGGCGGCGATGACCACTCGTTGGCGCATGCCGCCCGACAGTTCGTGGGGATATTGCGACAGCCGCGCCACCGGATCGGGTATTCCGACCATCTTCAGCAGTTCGGCGGCATGGGCGGAGGCGGCGCGCGCGGTCATGCCGAGATGCTGTTCGGCGACCTCCATGATCTGGCTGCCGATCCGCCGCGCCGGGTTCAGGGCGCTGAGCGGATCCTGGAAGATCACGCCGATATCCTTGCCTCGATGGGAGGCGATCTGGTTCACGCCGTCGCCGAGCACCAGCTTCCCGTCGAAGCGTACTTCGCCGGTGATGTCGGCGGTAACGCCGGGCGGGAGCAGGCCGAGCGGGGCGAGATTGAGGATGGTCTTGCCCGAGCCGCTCTCGCCGACGATCGCCAGCGTGCGGCCCGCCGCGACACTGTAGGTAACGGCGCGCGATGCGCGAACCGTGGCACGCTCGGTGTGCAGCGTGACGTCGAGGTTGCTGACGTCCAGCAATGCTTCCGAAGAGCTCATCAGATCTCTCCCTCGCGCAGGAGAAGCTGGCGCCGGCGTTCGAGGGCCTTGGCGCCGATGGCGCGCGGCGCACGATAAAGGGCGAGGCCTTCTCCGAGCAGGTTGAAGCCGATCACCATGATGGTGAGGGCGAGGCCGGGCAGGATGACCTGCCGGGGCGATTCCTCGAGATAAGGCAAGGCATCGACCAGCATCTGGCCCCATTCCGCCATGGGCGGCTGCACGCCGAGGCCGAGAAAGCTCAGCGTGGCGATGGTGAGGGCCAGCACGCCGGCATCCGCGCTCGCATAGACGAGAATGGCGCTGAGGGCCGTCGGGGCGAGATGCCGGAAGATGATGCGCGGGTGGCTGGCGCCAAGCACCCACAGGCTCTCTATATGCGGCTGGTGGACGGTGGCGGCGACGGTGGCGCGGCTGAGACGGGCGTAGCTCGGCACCCAGGCGATGGTCAGCGCGAGGATCATGTTCCAATAGCCCGGCCCGAACACCCCGATCACGGCCAGGGCGACGATCATGCTCGGAACGCTCAGCCCGAAATCGACGAACCGCATCAATGCCTCGTCCACCAATCCGCCGACATAGCCGGACAGGGTGCCGATGAGCCCCCCGACGCACATGGCGAAAAGGATGACGGTGGCGACGGCGACGAGCGTCGTGCGGGCGCCCATGATGAGACGGCTCATCGTGTCCCGACCGAGATGATCGGTGCCTAAGGGATGTTCAAGCGAGAAGCTTTCATTGCTCGCCATCAGATCCTGGCTCGTCGGATCGTGGGGGACGATCCACGGGGCGGTCGCGCCCACGAAGACGAAGAAGCCGATCAGGAACACCGCCGGCAGGCCGATGCGACGGGCGATGCGAAAGAGGGTGGACATGTCAAGCGCTCCTCGGCCGCCGCTGCTTCGGATCGATCGTCAGGACGATGAGATCGACGACGAAGTTCACCAGGATGAAGAACATCGAGAACAGCAGCAGGCTGGATTGAAGGACCTGGTAGTCACGGAAGCGGGCCGCCTCGACGAAATAGGAGGCGACGCCCGGCCAGGCGAAAATGGGTTCGATGACGATGGCCGCCTGCACCATGAAGGCGAAGTGGATGCCGAAGGCGTTGACCACCACAGGCAGCACGTTCGGCACCGCATCCCGCACCAGAATGCGGCCGCGGCTCATGCCCTTGGCAAGCGCGGTGGTGACGTAGGGGCGGCTCATGGCGCTCTCCAGCGCCACACGCGTCACCCGGCTGATCAGCGCTCCCGGCACGATACCGATGGCCAGTGCCGGCAGGATCCACGAGGACGGGCCGTCGAAACCATAGGTCGGCAGCACCTTCAGGAGCACGCCAAAGGCATAGACGAGCAGGGCGGCGATGAAGAATTTCGGCATGGAAGCGCCGACCAGCGCCAGGGCGCGCACACCCCGGTCAACCATGCCGCCCGGCCAGAGCGCACCCAGCAGGCTGAAGCCGAGCCCTATGGTCAGCGCGACCGTGGCGCCGGCAAGGATCAGCACGAAGGTCGGCGCCGCGCGGCGCAGCAGCGCCGGCCCCACCGGTTCGCCGGTCCGCAGGGAGCGGCCGAGGTCGCCGCGGAGCGTGTCCCCGAGCCAGCGGCCGTAACGGACAAGGATCGGATCCTTGAGGCCGTATTCTTCCTCGACCTGATGGACGATCTCGATGGAGACCGTTGCCGAGCGCTGCTCGGCGATCACCAGAGCGACATTGCCGGGAAAGGCGGCGATAAGCAGGAAACAGAACACCGAAGCGATGACGATCAACATCATGGCGCCGATGAATCGCTTGTAGACGAGCTTCAACATGGTCTCGATCCACCCGATTGGCGAAGGGAGCCGCGGCTCGACGCCGCGGCGCAGCGACCTCAGCCGGCGACGAGCTTGATGCCTTCGTGGGGCATTTCGTATTCGGTCGCCGGGATCGAGAAGTTCGAGACGCGCTTGCCGTGCGCCCACAGCCGCGTCGCGTGATAGATCGGCGCGATGGCGTGGTTCTGCTCAAGCCAGTCGTAGAAGGCCTGGTAGGCGGCGGCGCGAGTGCCTTCGGTCGCGGTGAGCGCGGCGTTGACGAGCGGATCGAGCTTCGCCGCATCCATGAACATCTTGCCGTCGGTACCCGTCCGATAGGTCGACAGAAAATAGGTGGTCAGCGAGCTGTGCGGGTCGTAGGGCGCGCCCGCGGTGATGAACAGCGCCAGATCATATTTGAGCTGGGGGATGTCATCGTGGCGGCTGACATGATCGACGAGGCGCAGGTCGACGTCGATGCCTGCTTCGCGCACGAAATTCTGAATCACCTCGCCAAGGGCGCGCGAACCTGCAACGGCGTCCTCGGAGATGACGAGTTCCAGCTTGAGCGGCGTGCCGTCCTTGGAGCGCACGCCGGCCCCCTTCCAGCCGGCCTCTTCCAGCAGGGCCTTGGCGCGGGCGACGTCACGCTTGGGGACCGGCAGGCGCCGCCCGGAATCCGGAATGACCGACGGGAAGAGATTCATGGTCGGCGTGGCGAAGCCCTTGAGCAGCTTCTCGCAGATCGCCGCGCGGTCGAGGCAGAGGCTGACCGCCTCGCGAACCCGAGGATCCTGCAGGATGGGGCGTTCGGGATTGAAGCCGAGGACCAACGTGTCGGTGCCCGTGGCGGTCTCAACCGCCAGGCCGGAGGCTTCCAGCGTTCGGGCGTCCTGCGGGCTCAATGCGGCGACGAAAACACCGCCGGTAATGTCGATTTGTCCGGCGCGCAGCGCGTCGACACGGCTGCGGGCGTTGGGGATCACGACCAGGGAAACCGCTTCGAAAGCCGGCTTCTCACCCCAATAGCCATCATTGCGGACCAGCTCGGTACGTTCGGCGTCGTTGCGGACGACTTTCCACGGGCCGGTGCCGACCGCTTCCTTGAAGGTGCCGTCGGCGGCGACCGCCTTCGGGCTCAGGAAGCGCACCGGGCGCACGGTGGTGAGTTCGGCGAGAGCGGAGGGTACCGGATTCTTGAGGTGAAGCACGACCTCGTACGGACCGACGATCTGAAGCCGGTCATAGGCGGCGGAGACGAGAAGCCAGCTGTGGTCCTCCTTGCCGATCCAGCGATCGAGGTTCCACTTGAGCGCTTCGGCGTTCCAGGGCGTGCCGTCGCTGAAGGTCACGCCCTCGCGCAGCTTGAAGGCGAGCGCCTTGCCATCTTCAGATACCGACCAGGACGTGGCCAGCGCCGGCTCGAGCTTGCCTCCCTGGCCGTAGCGCACCAGCGGCTCGAAGATCATCGACTGCACCGCCCAGATCGCCTTGTATACCGTCGGATCGAGATTGCCGGTCTGGCGGTTGAGGGCGATGCGAAGGGTGGTTGCATCGCCCGCGGCGAACGCCGGAAGTTCGATGCCCGACACCAGGGCCGTAGTGAGCAGACCACTTGAAATTAGAAAGGTACGACGTGTCGTGTTCATGAAGTTCCCCTGTGGCCGGACCGATCTGGAAGTCCTTCAAGGACGTGAGCCCTTGTGGCGGCTTCGGCATCCGTAAAGCCGAGCCATCGGCGAGAGGAACCTTCACCTCGCAACGTTTCTAAATCCAATGCGAAAGCGGGGGCAGTTCATATGGAAAAGTTATGAACTGCTCTCCGGCTGGGCACTGGTCGTTTTGGAGGCGTTCCCCGAAAGCTCGCGCACGACGTGGTCCATGAACAGGGCGACGGGGCGCGACGGGGTTGAACCGCGTTGACGGTAGATGCTGTAGCCAATGGACAGCTGCGGGCGGAAGGGACGGACAATGATCCCTTGAACAGGCATCATGGCCGTCGACAGCTGATCGATGAGAGCGACGCCGCCGGTCGAGTCGACAAAGGCCAGCGCGGCGCTGGCGAGGTTGGTCTCGATTCCGGCCCGCAGATCGATCCCGCTTGCCCGGCACAAGTGCTGGATCTGCACGCTGAGAGGGTCGGAAGGCAGGAGAGATATCAGGTTCTCCCCGGGCAGATCGCCAAGCGAGATCAACGGCTTCGTCGCCAGCCGATGGTCGGCCCGCATCGCACAGACGATCGGGACCGGCGGCATCTGCCGCCGCACGATCGCCGGGTTTTCCGTTTCCACCGTAACCCCTATGGCGACGTCGATCTGCCCGCGTCCTACCCATTCGATCAGCGTCTGGGTCGCGCGCACATTGAGCGTCGCTGTCAGATCGGGATGTTCCGCGAGAAAGCCCGCGATGATCCGCGGTCCAAGACCGCTGCCCAGCGCGGGCAGGATGCCGATGTTCAGCCGGCCCGTGCGCAGGTCCCGGATGTCCTTGGCAACGCGATCGATCTCCCGGATCGACACGAAGGAGCGCTCCACCTCGGTGAATAGCGTCACCGCCTCGGCAGTGGGCAGCAAGCGCTGGCGATGGCGGCGGAACGCTGTGAAGCCGGCCTTGGCCTCGAACTGCGCGAGCAGCTTCGACACGCCGGGCTGCGAGATGTCGAGGAATTCGGCCGCCCGCGTCACGGTGCCGTGGCGCATCACCGCCGCGAAGGCTTCCACCTCGCGAATAGAGAACCCCTTCTTCATTTTCGTGAGCTTATCAACCTGTGCAGCACCTTGTGACTCGGTATGCCGAGCAAACTATTGCACGTTTCAGTTTATTCTCCGCCGGCAACGCCATCTTGGCGGTGCCGAAGACTGAATTCGTCGAGGAGGTGTTCAGGCTACCGGCGGTCATCATTGCCGATCCCGCGTCCGGCACCCCGCTCGTCATTCCCGGCCGAACCGGCGACGCTCATGGGCGGGCGGCCCAGGAGCAGGGGTGGGTGGCAACCGCCGCTTGCCTTCCGCCGGCACCGGAGCATCGCACCGGCCGAAAACGCCTGTCTCGGCGTATCGGAACGTCTCGCGTGCCGGGTCTGGGCCACACCGATCCACCCGCGCAAGGTACCGCGAGGACGAGCCGACGAGGCGCCCCTCGCCGCGTTCAGCCTTTCCGCGCCTGGCTGGCACACGTCCGATGGCATGATGGGTCGATCGGCCGCCCTGGTTCGGCATTCCATTCGCCTGCACGCCCCACCCGTCGCGGGGAGCAAGGTTGAGATACCCAAAGAAACACAGCGGAAACAACTCGTAACACCGCCAGCCAAGACAGCGCGCTAGGCTGCGCACGGCTTGATGGTCGCACAACACATCAGGCTCGGCCGGGCACCGAGCAATTGCCGCGCGACGTGTCCGGCCGCACCGCATCTGGACGGGCTTCTGGCGCTCGGGCCGATCCGTCGAGTCGTCTGGCGCCATCACCCGAGCCGAGTATGGCCATCCCCGTGTCCTTGGGCGCGGCGCAACTCCCTGCAGCAGAATGTACATTGAACAACTGAGGCCGCATATTCAGGTGAGAGGCCGGCGAAGAATGAGCGAGAGCTTGACGCCGCCCATGCTGGCTGGACTTCGCGCGATAGAAGCGACGCCGCTGACTGTCCTGATGCTGAGAGGGAAGGCCAATTTGGGGGCCCTGTATAAGCCAATGAGCAGGGGGACGCTCGATGCGCTTCAGCGACGCGGACTGTGCCAGCTCACCACTATTCAAGGCGCGCACTATACTTACGCCATAACCCGGGCCGGACGCCTCGCTCTCGACGAGAGAGACACGGAGGCTGTCGCGCCGCCCCCGAGCCGCGATTAGCGCCCACCGGGACAGAGCGATGAGCGCTTCCCGCCCGCCCCGTTCGGATGATCCCACCCGATCTTCCGCCAGCCGACACCTGGATCGCGAAGGCGGGTGCCAAGACGCCGGAGACCGTCGTCGTTCTCGTCACGCCTTCATTCCAGCATTGGGAAACCCAATCGGCGCGCCCCTGCCATAAATATGGAGACTATTAAGTTTCCCAATTCGTTGGTAGGGTCACGAACCATGGAAAACCGGATGGAGTGACGGCTCCATTCCGGTGAGGGCCAGACGAGCTATCCCGCCCCTGCGGATTGGCGCGTCTGGCCCCGATTTTTGAACAGAGGGCAACGATGGATCCTAACCCTAGGGCATCGAAGCGTTTTTTCGCGACACTGCTTTTTCTCGGCTCGGCCGCCTCCCTGTCCGGCGTACATGCGCAGACGCTCGATCAGGCCTTGGTCTCGGCCTACAACGCCAACCCGTCCCTGAACTCGCAACGCGCGGCCACCCGCGCGACCGACGAGTATGTGCCGATCGCGCTGAGCGGCTATCGCCCGCAAATATTCGGCAGCGCGTCGATCGGCACGCAATGGGTGGAGGGGCGCTACGACACCGGATCGGGCTCGGCGATTTCCCACTACAAGACCGACCCGTCGAGCGTCGGCATCACCATCAGCCAGACCATCTATGACGGGCTGAAAACCGCCAGCTCGGTTCGCGCCGCCGAATCGCAGGTGAAAGGCCAGCGAGAATTGCTGCGCAACACCGAGCAGAGCGTACTGCTCGATGCCGCCACCGCCTATATGAACGTGCTGCAGAATTCCGCCCTGGTCGACCTGCGCAAGCAGAACCTGGCGGCGTTCCAGGAGGAGCTGCGCTCGGCACGCCAGCGCTTCTCGGTCGGCGAGATCACCAACACCGACGTCGCCCAGGCCGAGGCCAGCGTCGCCAATGCGCAGAGCACGCTGGCGCAGGCGACCGCCGACCTGAACACCGCCAATGCCGTGTTCCAGCGGGTGACCGGACTGAAGGCGAACAAGCTGAGCCCGGGCCGGCCGATCGATCCGCTGCTGCCGAAGACCGTCGACGCGGCGGTGGCGCTCGGGCTGTCGCGGCATCCCGCCATTCTCGCCGGCCAGCATGCGGTGGATCAGGGGCAGGCGAATGTGAAGGTCTCGGAGGCCGCGCTGTCGCCGACCCTGACGCTGAATGGCGAGGCCGCCTCGCAGTATAATTACTACGACGACGGCGATCCCATCGCGCGCGGGACCAGCGCCGCCGCTACGCTCAATCTCTCGGTGCCGATCTATCAGGGCGGCTCGGAATTCGCCAATATCCGCGAAAGCAAGGAGTTGCTGAGCCAGTCGCGGATCGAGGTCGACGTGGACCGCGTCCAGGTGCGCGCCAATGTCGTGCAGTATTGGGGCGCGCTGCAGGCCGCGAAGGACGCCATCGAGTCGGCACAGGCCTCCGTCGCCGCCAACGAGATCGCCCTGCGCGGCGTGCGCGAGGAATGGCGCGTCGGCCAGCGCACGACGCTCGACGTGCTGAATGCCCAAACGTCGCTGTTCGACGCCCGCTCCAGCCTTGTCACCGCCCAGCGTGACAGGGTGGTAGCCTCCTACACCCTGTTGTCCGCGGTCGGCGAGCTCAACGCCACCAAACTGACGCTCAAGGTCGCGACCTATAATCCGAAGACCCACTACAATCAGGTGCGTGACGCCTGGATCGGCGTGCGCACGCCCGGCGGCCAGTAACGGCCTTTATCGGCGCCGCCTGCTGGGAGCGGGAGCGGCGGCAGGCAAACGCCGGCCGCCTGTCGAGGGCGGACGGGGCCCGGTCGCGCCTTCTCTCGTCCTCGAAGATGTTCGCTCGAAGACGTTCGGGAGCCGGCCGACGGCGGCTGCCCACCGGCGACACCGGGACATGTCAAAGCCCCCATCGAGCCTATGCCGGGCTCGATGGGGGCGTGCAATTTGGCCGGAGACCTATGCGGTCCGCCTCCGGCGATTTCGTCAAAAGCATACGGCGGACGCTCGCCCTGCGAACGTCCGCCGTGGCCAGGAGCCTGTCAGGGGTTGGACGTACAGGCTCCCGTTGCCTCCGGACAATCATTGACCGGAGGCATCTGATCAGCGTCGGGCGCAGGGCGGGCCAAAGGGGCAAATGTCCGTCCGGCGTGCCTCAGCCGATCAAATTGTTCGGTAGTCAATTGGCTGCGCAATCCGTCGATGGCGACCATCAGGCGACGGGCGGCGTCGCCCTTGTCGACCAGTCGGCGCGCCAGATCCTCGCCGGGCAGCAGCGCCTCGCCATGAGGCGGCCGTCCACCGGGCGGGCCCATGCGCGGAGGCGGCTCGAGGCCCGGTGCAAAATCTGGCGGGGCCAGCGCGGCCTGGAAGGCGTTGGTATAGGCGCGCCAGGCGTCGAGCTGCGATGCCGTGATGCCGATATAGGTTTCCAATGCCGAGAGATAGGAGGCCAGACCGAATGCCGGCCCGATCGGCGGAACGAGGGGAACATCGAGCTCGCTCATCCGCGTCGGCGCCAACAGTTCCGGTGGCGGGGAAGGCTCCCGAGCGCTGACGCAATGCACGATCGTATTGGAAGCCGCGGCCATCTGCGCGATCGCCGGGCCTGGCGGGGCGATGGCCGTGCAGAGGACCAGGGCAGCGAAACGGGTCGGCAGACGTGAGAACATCCAATCCTCGTGGACCGTTGAACCCGGCTAATCTGGCATCCTCGCTTTGCCCCCGAAGGTCCGAACATTGCCGAATGTAAACGGCGACAATTTTGTTATGTCCAAGCGTTGCCTGATCTGCCCCAAAGCTGCCTATTGTCTATATCGCGTTGAAAATGCGCCACATTCTTCACCGAGACCTGCGGTGGTTCGATTTGGAGGCGAGATTTGGAGACGGCCCCGCACATTCTCGTCGTCGATGACGACCACGCCATTCGCACATTGCTCGGCCGCTATCTTCAGGAGCAGGGATTCCGTGTGTCGCTGGCACCGGACGGCCGGCACGCCGACGAGGCCATCGCATCGCAGCCGATCGACCTCGTGGTGCTGGATCTCATGTTGCCGGACATGCCGGGCCTCGACCTCTGCCGGCTTCTACGCAGTCGCTCGCAGGTGCCGATCATTCTTCTCACCGCCCTGAAGGAGGAGGTCGATCGTATCATCGGCCTTGAGATCGGCGCGGACGACTATCTGGGAAAGCCCTTTAATCCGCGCGAATTGCTGGCCCGCATCCGGGCTGTCTTGCGACGGACGGCCTCGCGCCCGCCCGTGGCGGATCCCCCGCCGCCTCCCACGGACGGCGGACCGGTCTATTGCTTCGCCGGCTTCGTCGCCGAACCCGGAACCCGGGAATTGGTCGATGCGAGCGGAGCCGATGTTCAGCTGACCGGGGCCGAATTCGATCTGCTCGTGGCCTTTCTCGAGCGCCCGGGTCGAATGCTGTCCCGCGACCAGTTGCTCGATATTACGCAAGGCCGCAATGCCTCGCCGTTCGATCGCTCGATCGACGTGCTCGTCAGCAGACTGCGCCGCAAGCTCGGCGATGCCGGGAGCTTCCGTATCCTGAAGACGCTGAGAAATGGCGGCTATCAGCTTTCGGTGCCGGTCGAGACGCGGGCCGCGTCCGTGAAATCGAGGGATGTGCCGTGAACCGGCTCCGCACCAAACTCACGCTCTTGCTGGTCGCCGCCCTCCTGCTCGTGTCCGTCGTCGCGACCACCCTGTCCTTCCTGCTGCTGACCCCTCCCCGTTTCGACGAAATCGAGGATGCGGTCGCATCTCAGTGGGCGCTGGTCGCCGATCTGGTCGCGCATGGCAACGTGCCGGTCCCGATGTCCGATCGCGTGATCGGCGTGCACGCGCAACCGCCATCGGGAGAGGTGCTGGAAGCGCCGACACACGGAATAAACGCCGCGCTTGCGACCCGGGGGCGGCCGGAGAGGATCGCCGTCTACAAGGCTCCCGAAGCCTCCTGGCCGGTGCTCGCCGGCCGTCTGGCGGATGGGCGCTGGCTGTGGCTGCCGTTGGCGGCACCGCCCGAGCCGCGCAATCAGCATTGGGCCCTGTTCGGCTGGGTGCTCGCCATGCTGATCGGCACGACACTGGTGATGCTGATTGCGGTGCGCCGCCTTACCGCGCCGCTCGCCCTGCTCGAGCGCACGGTTGCCACCATCGGCCCGGGTGGCGAGATATCGCCGCTGGCGGAAAACGGCCCCGAAGAGGTCCGCGCCGCGGCCCGGGCGATCAATCTGCTCGCCTCACGGCTGAAACAGGCGATGGAAAGCCGCATTCGCCTTGTAGCGGCGGCGGGACACGACCTGCGCACCCCGATGACACGGATGCGGCTGCGCGCCGAGTTCCTGCCCGATGAGGACCGCGACATCTGGATCGGCGACCTCGATGAACTCAACCGCATTGCCGATAGCGCGATCCAACTGGTGCGCGAGGAGGTGGAGGGCTCGACACGCAGCCCGATACGGCTCGACACGCTGGTGCGCGACGTCACCGACGAGCTCCGGGAGGTCGGCCTGGCCATCCGCCTGGATTCGACCGTTGAGGTGAGTATCCAGGCTCGGCCGCTGTCGCTGCGGCGCGCCATCCGCAACCTGACGATCAATGCCGCGACGCATGGTGGCGGCGCCCATATCGCCGTCTCCTCCGCCGAAGGCGAAGCGCGGGTCACCATCTCCGATCGCGGGCCGGGAATTCCCGAGGCGTTGATGGGGCAGGTCTTCGAGCCGTTCTTCCGCGTCGATCCCGCGCGCGGAGCCGAGATACCCGGTGCCGGGCTCGGCCTCGCCATCGCGCGCGAAATCGCCATCGGCAATGGCGGACGCCTTATACTGCAGAACCGCCCGGAGGGTGGATTGGTCCAGCATCTGTCGTTCCCGGCCGCCAGCCCGACCTGAGACGACCACCCTGCCTGCGGCAGGATCGACTTCGCGGCCCAGTACACCGTTGGCAGGAGGTCCGCCGTCGTGGCCAGCGAACCGGCCACGACGGCGGTCTTCGAGCGAAACAATATGGCTCAGAATTTGGTGCCGCCGCTGAAGCGGAACGACTGCGTCTGGTCGTAGTCTTCCTTGGTCAGCACCCACGCATAGTCGAAGCGCAGCGGGCCGAAGGGCGACTTCCAGATCAGGCTGACACCGACCGAGGAGCGGATCGAGTCGCTGTCGGCGACGCAGACATTGGCGTAGCCCTTGGTCTTGGAACCCGAGATCGAGCTGCAGTCGACGAGATTGTCCTGCCAGCCGGAGACATTCTCGAAGGTCGTGCCGCCCTCATATCCCCACAGCGAGCCGGCATCGGCGAACAGTGCGGCGCTGATGCCCGCCTCCTTCGGCAGGAAGGAGAGCGGGAACTGCAACTCCGCCGAGGCCCCCCAGTAGAGCGTGCCGCCCAACGCATCCGGATCCGAGCCGTCGAGGCCGGAGGCCAGATCGCGCGGACCGATACCGTTCGATTCGAAGCCGCGGACGAGGTCGGGGCCTTTGAAGAAGTTGTCGAGGATGCGCAGATCGTCGCCGCCCCAGGACGACACGTTACCTGCCTGGCCGCGCACCATGAAGACCACATCGCCGAAGGCGGGCATGTACCAGCGGGAATCGAAGGTGGAGCGGATGTAGTTCACGTCGCCGCCGACGCCGGCCAGATCCTGCTTGAACTCAAGTAGGTAGCCGTTCGTGGGACTAACGTTGCTGTCCAGCATGTTGTAGCTGAGCGTGTAGCCGATCGCCGAGGTGATGTAGGCCTGATTGTTGATTTCGAGCAGGGCCCATGACGGCGTGCCGTAATCCTCGATGATGTCCTCGTCGATCGAGATTTCCTTCTGCGACAGCGTGTAGCGCAGGCCGAGGGTCAACTCGTCAGTGAGCGGCAGGCCGACGCGCAGCGTGCCGCCACCGGTCGTCGTGTCATAGGGGCTCGAACTGGTGGCTTCCGTCACCCGCCAGGACAGGTCGAAACCGGCGGAGATGCGGGAGTCGAGGAAATAGGGCTCGGTGAAGTTGAAGTCGATGCCATGAGTATCCTCGCCCAGCGTGCCGGCGAGGCGGACATACTGGCCGCGGCCGAGGAAGTTCTTCTCCGACACCGCCACTTCGCCGATGAAGCC